>CAVYHD010000052.1:0-7208 GCA_963768075.1 Terriglobia bacterium | reverse complement strand
TCGGCGCTCACGAAGATCGACCCAGTAGCGCTCGTTTGAAGTGACCCACCTGAAGAACAGGATCTCGGTCTGAGCTATGCATCATCATCCACGCCGCAGGCGTGAGCCGTGGTTTGCGTAGATGCGGTGTTTCGATATCATCCGCGCCGAAAGGCGCGCTGGGGTGTGTTGATCAGGAAAGTGAGATGGAGCTATCGTGCGGGAATGGAGCGCTGGAGTTTGTCACGGAGGTGCTGGAAGTATTCAGGGCCGACCTTGAGTTGCAGCACCTCTTCGATCACCGGCGAGAAGTACGCCAGCGATCGGATCGTCCCGAGCGGCGAAGCATTGGCCGGCCTCGCTGAACGCCGCGCCGCCGCAAGTGTCAGCGCATTCTTGACTGCGGTTAAAAGCACGCCGCGGTCATATAGCTGAGTTGCAAAGACACGATCCGCACGTCGAACCACGCCCGTGGTGCCCGGCGTCGAACAATACGTTTCGAGAACCTGCCGCACATACTCGCGCTGCTCCATTGCCGACAAGCCTCAGCCCTGCGGCTCGCGCAGCGACGGACCGTTGATGGTCACCGTGTGACAGTAATGCCGAACACGGCTCAGCAACGCCTCCACCATGGATTTGTTGCCGAGAAAGTTCTGCCACTCGTCGTACCCGAGATTCGTTGTGATGATTGTCGAGTGGCGATGGTAACGTTCCTCCATCAGTTTGAAAAAGGTGTTCGACTGCTCGGGCTTCAGATTTAAATATCCGAATTCATCGATCAGAAGGACGTCCAGTCGCGCCAGGCGGTTCAGCAACTGGCGCGTGGATCGGTCTGCCAGCGAAGCATACATTTCGTCGAACAGATCCTGCGCGCGAACGAACTGACATCGGTGACCATTCTGCAAAGCCTTGAGCAGAAGACCACAGGCGAGCCCCGTCTTGCCCACGCCGGTCGGCCCCGTCAGGACCAGATTCTCGTGTTTGGCCACGAAGTCGAGTTCGGCGAACGTGCGCAGCTGTTTGCGGTTCACACCCGGCTGGCGCGACCACGGAAACGTCTCCAAAGACCAGCGTTCGGGCAGATTTGCTCTCTGAATCCGCCACTCAAGCGCACTTTCCTGCCGGTCGTGCCATTGGGTGCGCAGCAAACCGGCGATGAACTCCGAATAAGAGATCTGCGTTTTCTCGGCCGCGCGCAACTGCTCGTCGTAAACACTCAGCATGCGCTTCAGTTTGAGATTCTTCAGCAGTTGTTCCAGTTCTTCAGTCATTTTCCTTTTCCCGGATCAGAAAGTAGTCGCGGGCCACGCGCCGCAGAATCATCCGTTCCAGCCGGTCAAGATCATAGAGTCCATAGCGGGCGGCTTCGGCAACCGCGGCAAGGAACGGTTCGCGCGGATACTCACGCAGCAACCGCAACAGTTGCCGCAGGGCAAGAGTCGGCACTTTGCGACTCTTTTGCTTCAGAGCCGAGACATAAGCTGCGATCTCCGGCGCAGCTTCGATCAGCGCTTGTTCCTCGGTGTGCGGGTCCTGGCGTTTAACGCCGTCCACGCGCGGCGGTCTGTGTCCGGGCAGCATGATCCGCTGATGCAGCGGGGTCAGAGCGCGGTCGTGGGTAACGATATGACGCGTGTCGAGTTCGATATCGATTTTGTCCCGCGTCTCGCGAACTTCCACGCGCCGCCCGATCCAGGAGACCGGAGCCGAGTAACGAATGGAATTCACCGAAACGTAGCCTTCCACGTCCACTGTGCGCTGATGCACCCGGTACACTTCGGGGATCCATGCCGGCAGAGGTTTGAGGTGCAGCCGCTCGATGGCGAACAGTTCGCGCGGTACGGCGCGAAGGTGCTTCTTATAAGTGGAGTTGACCTTGTCGCACCACTGGCGCGCCTGCCGGTTCAGTTCATCCCAGCCGGTGAAAGTGCGCCCTGCGAGAAAGTTGTTTTCGATGAATGAAAACGGCCGTTCCACGCGCGCCGACCGATTGGCATCGCCGCGTTCATGCGCCACGAAGCGGAAACCGAGGCGGTCGGCGAACGCCTCCATCTCAGGCACGGGAATCATCTCGCGACCCGTGCCGCGCAGCACCACCACATGCGTGTTGTCGATCATCACCCGCTCCGGGGCGCCGTTCATGTAGCGCACCGCATCGGTGAGAAACACCTTGCAGTCGAATCGCTGAAACGTGGGGTTGATCTGAAAAAACAACATGCGCGAGTAACACAGCACGCCCGAGGCGGTCTGCGCTTTGTACTTCCTGCCGCCCACTTCCACTTCATGCGGAGACGTGTCGTGCTGCATCTCCACGCCGGGCTCGAAATGATACTGGCCCGCGGGCACAACCGGCGTTTGCCCGATGCCCTGCCTGCGGCAGAATGCGGTCAGCGCCTGGTAAGACATCGCCGCTCCGCTCGTCTGTAGTTCCTCATGGACTCGCACGAGATTCCCCTTGCAGGAAGCCAAAAGATCCAGGATCTGCTGGCGGTAAGGTTCTGCCTTCTCCGGCCGCTGTATCTCCGGCACGCTGACAGAGTTCGATTGCAGGACTTTGCGCACCGTAGGGCGCGACACCCGCAGGATGCGCGCGATCTCGCGCTTGCTCACTCGTTGCTCGTGCAACTCCAGAATCGCGGCTCGCTGCGCCTGGCTCAGCATGTTTCGCTTCCTGTTCCTTTCCGATCCGTTCCGCCATCCGATTCAGTTCCCGGCGGGCACTCTCGATCTCGCGTTGCGCCTGTTCCTGCTGTGCGGCGTTCATCTCGGGTAAAGCTTCGTTGAGCCTGCGGCCGGCACGCCGCAGAATGGCGAGCGCCATCTCCAGATCGCGTTCGACCTGTTCGACTGCCCCGGGCTTCACCCCTGGCGGCGGCCGCTGCGTTTTCAGGAACAGTTCCGGTTCGGCGAGGATGCGCTCGCGAACCACGTGCGAGCCCTCACGCCAGGCGGTGTAAAATTGTGCGGCCTGCCTCGTATCGCAGCGATGCTTTACGAATACGTTTGCCATGCGCTCACAGTCGTCCGCGCCGACTCGCGCCACCGGCACCAGATACTTCATCGCGATATGGGCCGTGACGCTTCCATCCCGGACGTGCCGCTGGACCGCTTCGGGTAACAACTCAACGAGCGCCAGTCGTCGGGATACCCAGCTCGTGCTGCGGTCGAAGCGGCGCGCCAGTTCGTCGAACGAGTAACCGAAGCGCTGCTCCATCTCCGAAAGCAGCCAGCCCTGTTCGAGCGCGCTTTCCCGCGGACTCATGCGCTGGCAACGCGACAGCAGCAGGGCCTCGGCTTCGCTCATCGACCACACCGTGGCCTCGACAGTGTCGCGGCCCAGTTGCCGGAGCGCGGCGATGCGTTTGTGGCCGTCGATCACCAGGTAACGGTTGTTGTCGTCTTTCGCGATCACGACGACGATGGGTGTCTGCTGCCCGCTCTCAGCCAGTGACGCCAGCAGATGGCGCTGACGGTGCGGCTCGCGAACTCGCAGATGCTCCCAGCGGACGTCGAGTTGGTGAAACTCCAGTTGCATGGTCTGGCGACTGAGTCCGAGTATGCGGGAGGCTGGGACTGGTCTTTTGCGGAAGCAGGGGAAGTGTGCCCGGAACTGTTGTGGGATCAGTGAGATACGGACGGATCTGGTCTTTCGCCGTGCGGACCATTAGTGCCCCCATAACGCCAATGAAATCAGCGCCTTGCGGGCCGAACTGGTCTTTCGCGAAGTTCCAGGGAAGTCGGTTCAGCGGGGCCGGCATTCGCAGGGGTTCGGGGGCTTCTGTCTGCGTCGCGCGCTGGTCGATCCGCCACTCGATGGAATAGCCGGGGTTCCGTTTACGCCAGTTTGCCTGGGTCTTTTGCCGACGCGCCGCCTGGCAGTCGGGATTCCCGCAGGCGCGCTGCCTGCTTCCCACTCGCGGGTTCGGCCGGAACCACCGGCGACAGATAGTGCACGGTCTCTTCCGGGCCTCGGGCATCGTGATCTATCGTCTTCATCACGACTTCTGCCGCACGGATGCGGAGGTCAGTTCAGAATGCCTGGGTCATTTCTGGCGAGCAGAGACGGGTCAATTCTGGAGGGCGCCGAAGGGCCTGATGCAACTGATGCCTGCGACTGCCCAGCATTACGGCGTGGCTCACCCGTTCTATATTCACGAAAACGTTCGTGGTGGGGTCGCCTACCTGGCCGAGCTTCAGGAGTTGTTCCATGGCGACCTTCGGCTTGTGATGGCTGCCTACGCGGCCGGCGAGGGGCCAGTCCTTGCTCGCGGGCTTAACTATTCATCCCAAGAGGTTTATACCTACGTTCAACGCATCGGACAACAGTATCGCGCCGAATTAAGGCGCAAGGAAAGGAAATAGTATGCGCCATTTCATGGCCTGCGCCTGCACGCTGGGCTTGCTCGGAACCGCTTCGGGGCAGAGTCCGGCGAGAGCCAACCACCCCGGTCGCGATCGCGCCTGCCGGCGCAGGAGCAAGACTCGATCCGGTAATTCTGACCCGGGCCAGTTTCGATGATGGGGTTGTGACACTCCGCCTGATTCCGCGAGTGGCCACTTCGATTCGGATGCCGGAGCCCGTCAATTCGGTTGTTATCGGAGATCCGGAACACTTCCAGGCCGAGCACTCCGAACGGGAGCCGGAACTGGTGACTGTAAAGCCTGTCTCGACAGAACCTGGCCCAGACGAACCTACTGATTACGACAACTCTTGGCCATCAGGTGAATATCGTGCTGATCAATTCTGGCCAGCAGAGTGGCGGCACTCAGACGGTAGACTTGCTGCTGAAGTACGGTAAGCCGGCAGGAGGAAGCTTTCTCGTCGAGGAGAGTCCTGTTTCTGCGTTGCTGATCGCTGAAACACAGAGGCTTGATGTTCCAGGAAAACTGCCGACTTGGCGTCGGCCGGTGCGAAGGCGACGTCTTTGGCGGAACTGATAAAGACGTCGTCCGCCGAACCTTCAGGCGGTATCGACGAGAAATCCGGCGCAGTATTGGACAAATTGCTCGACAGGCAGAAACAAGCTTCGCTCCCGGTCTTGTACGGACAGCATCCGGGGGAAATCGAAGCCGGACCGCGAATCAGAGCGGGCGTCAGCGAAGTGCTTGACGAGGGCAAGGACGTCGTCGTATTGTTCTCCGCCGTGAATCCGGCGAACCATGCGATCGAGATTCTGCCGCCACAGGTTCAGCTTGGAGGCAAGGTCAAGAAAAAGTGGACTACCGCGGAGCAGTTGCGGGTAATCGATTTCCGGTTGAGCACGAGGCGTTTGGGTGCGGGACAGAGGGCGGATGGAGTCGTCGTATTTGAAAGGCCAAGCTTCAAACAATCGAACGAAACGCTATTCTTGCAAGTCGCCGATTCTGGCGCGGTTGATCTGCCGGCGCTGGCGCCAATCGGTTTCGGGATCAGTAGTTTTCGAGGAGGGTCAGCCCATGAAATCCGATGACAGAACCAGACGAATCGAAGTTGCAGAGGAGCACGACGAAAACAACCACGTCGAGCACGAGGTCGAAACTGAGCCGGCAGATGTCCGGGATTCGCAACCAACCGGATGGGCGGCGCAACTTCGGCAGATCATGCAGCGCTCAACGCAGGGCGAGGCCAGGACTAACGTCAAACGTCAGCAGCTCAAGGAAGACCGGACGAAGAGCTTTCTATTACTGGCCGGCCTTACGGTCGTGCTTTCGCTCGCATTCTTTGCGATGTTCTCGACGCCCAACAGCCGCAAGGATATGGCGAGGTCAACCCATCCCAATCTCGGCCGCGGGTCGGGCGGCGAGAACCCGGATACAGGCCGCTCAGTGACGCCTCTACTGAGCGCCGACACGCGGCGGCCCGACGACAACGCAGGCAGCCTCAGTCCGGAGGACATCCACAATACGGCCAAGCAGCGCACGTTGGCGCAGGCGAGTCCTTCGTTTGGGACTGCTCCGGAGCCGCCGGTTGAGGTTCCCCGTCCAGAGCCGAAGGATTACGCCTTGAACAGGATTCAGTTTCCTTCGGAGACTCCCGAGCAGACGCCGCCTCCGCCAACGCCGAATACCGAAAAGCTAACCAAGGCCTCGCTCGTGTTCGTGAGCGCGACTTCGGTTACGCGCGGATCGGCCGCCGCGGCGGGCAATGTCCAACCGGCCGTGGTCGAACGGAACTGGGAATTTACGGTGCTTCCCGCTGGCACTCGACTTGTCGCCCGGCTGCAGACGCCAGTGAGTTCAGCGGTTAAGGCGCCGGTCGTTGCGGCCATCGAATACAACTACGAACGCGACGGCGAGATTGTGATTCCGGCCGGATCAAAGGCATTTGGAGAGCTTACCCAAGTCAATGAGCAGGGCTACGTCGGAATCCAGTTCCATTCGATCCAGTTGCCGGATGAAACCACACAGAAAATTGAGGGGCATGCGGTTGGGTTGCAGTATCAGCCGCTGCGGGGCGAGGTTACCGGCCGAAATACCGGCAAGAAATTTCTGGTTCGGAGCCTTACAGGTGTGGGCACGATTCTGGCCGCAACCGTTGGGGTTCAGGCCGGCACCGGCGTCGCCGACACACTCTCAAACAACGTTTTGCTGCGGGAGCGGGTCGCCAATAATGTCGCCCTCGCCGGCGAGCAGCAAATGAATGATCTGGCATATCACCAGAACATCGTGGTGACTGTGCCGGGCAATACGCGCTTCTACATCGTGCTGGCGAAACCCTCCGGCAGCGCGAGCGCTGGCGCGGCAACAAACGGCCCGGTTCCGGCCAGCAACCCGGGCGGTATCGCGAGCTACGCCGCTGGACCCGCGCCGAGTGTTCAAGAACTGCGGGAACTGCTGGAACTGAAGCAGGAGTTGACGCAGATGTCTCAGCAGCAGCAGAAGACGCAAATCGCGCAGGCCCCTCCTGACCAGCAGTAGCCCGTACCGGAGGCAAAGCGACGGCATCGCCTCATTTGCGGATCGTTCGGATCGAGTTAAAGTAGTGCTGAGGAGAGCTGTATGTCTTCTTGGCCTGCTTTATTCGCTGCTGCTCTTGCGATATGGCTCGTCCTGAAGGGGCCGGCGGCGGCGAAACCATCCTGGGTTCAAAGGCTCTGCCGCCTCGCGATAGCGTTTTGCCTCTACTCCGGTTTCCTGTACCTCTTGAAATGGAATCCCTTCTGGACGCTGTGTCTGTGGTGGACCCCGCACAACCGAAACAAGGCGGAAGGTATTCTGATTTTGCTTTCCACGCTCGTATGGTTCATAGC
>CAVYHD010000051.1:0-516888 GCA_963768075.1 Terriglobia bacterium | reverse complement strand
ACTTAACCGGCTAATGTCTGCCTATTTTTCGGGTGGGTTGAGTTTGGTGGTTTCGGCGAGAATCTTTAGGATGCGATTGGCAAGGCGATCGAGAAGGCGGCGGACAGCATTGTCGGCAACGTTACGACGGTACATTTCCAGAACGTGCTGAGCAGTCATTAATGAAGCAATCAGGCTCGACAAATCTGGACGTGGCGGGGGACCAGACGAGATGGTGTGAGATGGCACCAGATGCCTGGGATGGGAGAGGGCGAGGTGGAACTCGCGCTGGAGATCCTGTTGGGTGATCTCGAGATACTCCAAAGTCATGTGCGGACTCTTGTGGCCGAGGAGTTTTATAACAGCCGCAAAACTGACGCCGGCCCGCAGCATCTCCGTTCCGTAAGTGTGTCGAAATTGGTGCGGAACGATGCGGGCGGTAATTCCGACCGCCGACACAACCTCCCGCAGTGCAGCACGGAGCCTGCGAACCAACATGTAGCGGCCACGCGGCCGGAACAATAGTAAACGGCCGGTCTTGGGGGCAGTTGGCGGACGCAGAGAACGGATCCGTTCGACCAATTGACAGACCATAGAGTCCACGGGAACCCAGCGTTCGGTTTTGAGCTTGCCCAGCGGGACATGGATGGCCCACTGGTCGGGCCCGAGAGGGCGCAAGCAATCGAAGGAGAGATCGACACATTCGCCGATGCGCATGCCGGTGTGACGGAGAAGTAGCAGGGCATTAGTGAGTAGGTCATTGCGGCGCAGTAATTCCCGCTGGATCAGTTGATCCTGCTCCGGGGTCAAAGGGCGCGGCAGATGGTGTTCCTTGCGGGGAACGTCATCACGACCGAGCAGATGGGCCAGGGCGGGGAGTTGTTGGGTCCAGGCGAGTTCTTCCAGCATACAGCGCAGGTAGATCACACGGTTCGCGCGTGTGATCGTAGCCAGTGGTGGGTGGTGCGACCGCAGAAAGGCCAGCCAACCAAGGATATGGGGATCGCGGCGCAGTTGATCGAGCGACTGAACCGCAGGATATCGAGCGCCGAGATAAGTCAGAAAGAGCCGGACCGTTCCGCGATAGGCGGTGACCGAGGAATCCCCGAGCGCAGTCGTCACCGATTCCGCCGCTGACCGGAAGAGCTTCATCAGAGGATGTGTGGGGAGCGGAAGACGTTTTGGTTTCATGACTGCGACGGCGGAACGTGCCGGGTAAGCCGGGCAACTGCGCGAGCGTATTGTTCCCAGACGTCTTGTGGAGTGAGTTGAATGTAGACCAGCGTGGTTTGAATCTGGGCATGCCCCATGAGCTGCATCAGTGCCGGGAGGCTAATGCCCGCGCGGATCATGTCGGAAGCAAACGTGTGTCGAAACCTGTGCGCGTTCGCCTGGGTCACGCTCGTGGTCTGGCGGTGATGACGAAACAGGGAACGCAGACCGGCGGGTGTCATGCGGTGGCCGCGAGACGGCCCTTTGAGACAAACGAATAAAGCCTGCCCACAGTTTGCCGGTCGTTCCAGGCATAGGTAGTGCTCGAGCAGTTCCACGGTTTCGCGCGCCAGCGGCAGCACGCGAATCCTTTTGCCCTTGCCCTGGACCCGGATCTGCGCGTCCGGGAACTGGACGTCCTCGCGGTCGAGCGCTAGGACTTCGCAGGACCGCAAACCATGCAGTAACATCAGACCGACGATGGCCACGTCGCGCGACGTGCGGAAGCTGGACCAGAAGCGGGCCACCTCCTCAACCGACAACGGCACAACCACGCGTTTGGGTGTCTTGACCCGCAACTGAGTCAGCGCCGGACGTGGCCGCCCATAGCCCAGCCGTGATTGTCGCCAGTACCAGTTCTGGAAGCTGGGCGCTAACAGATGTGCGGCTTGGGGAAACTCACACCGCATGGCACGCTCAGCGGTCCCTACCCGACGATTGATGCTTTGGGCAGCCGGCGGCGGATTCTGATTGACCTGGAAGCGAATGTAGTCGAGGAATGTGGATTCGGTAAGGGCCTGTTGGGTGATCGTAGAGGTGTGATGCGCGGCCGCCCACCAGCGGAGGAAGTGGAGTAGATCGTGGGCATAACTACGAAGTGTGGAATCGGCCACGCCACGGACTCGCTGCTGGTCCAGATATCGATTGATCCAATCCACTTCCCGGCCGCTCTGCGCGACCACGCGAAACGGACTGTGTGCGTGGCTCAGTTCGTGCTGTTGGGTGACACGGTATCTCACAGGCAAGCCCGATCCAACAGGTGTTGAAACTGTTGCGCACTGCCGCCAGCGACGAAGAAGCTGTTGGGGTCGTGGCTCTCAGGCAGTGAGACCAGGCGAGCCGTTATGCCGTGTTCCCGAAGACTTCGTGAGAGCCACTGTGCGGCCTGTTGGCCACTGTCATTGCCGTCCGCATCAAAGGTCACATGGACGGTTCGAGGGCCGTCGCAGAGTTGCCGAAACTGGCGCGCATTGAGATGGGTTCCCAGCGAGCAGGTGACGTTTTGAAATCCGGCCTGCCACAACACGGCGTAGTCGAACAGGCCCTCGACCAGAATCACTTCTGGATATCGCCGGACTTGCTCCCAGGCGTACAGGCCACCCTTAGTGCCCGGCAAGAATCGGTGAGGCGGCGCCGAGTCCGAAAGGCTGCGGCCATAAAGGTTGCCTTCCAGGGGAAAGACGATGCGACGCACGTAGGCGTCGTAGCCAACGGCAGTGACCAAACCGGCTTGACGCAGGGTCTGGAGCGGGTAGCCCAACTGCGCCAGCCAACCCCGCAAGCAACCGCCGGGCGCGTAACCGATCCGCATGTGCTCGATCAGTTCCGGCGAGCGGAGTCCGCGTTGATGCAGATATTCAACTGCCTCACCGTGGCGGTGTAACTGAAGGCCATAGAAACGTGCCGTCTCCTGTAACACAGGCTCCACACCGCACCATTGGCGGAGCAACGCCAAGGCTTGTGGGAACTGCACCTGGTGATAGAGTTCGGCAAAGCGAATCACGTCACCACCGCGACCACAGCCGTAGCAGTAGAACAGGCTCTTGCCGGAATCCACCAAGAAACTTGGTTTGTGATCGGCGTGCAGCGGACACAGTCCCATCCATCGACCGCGGCTGAGTGGTCGCGCCGGCTGCCAATCATGCGCCTGCAGATAGTCCAGCAGCGGAATCTGCTGTTTCAACTCGTCGAGAGCTTGGCGATTCACGGACCTCTTGCCTCGATCGGCAGAATACGGCAGAGCGCGCTCAGATCCCAGGCAACAATGGTGGGTGCTCGCAAAAAGTGCTCGCCTTGACCTCCGGCCCGCACCCAACACCACACACTGAGCAGTCGCCGTTGTGCCCATCGACGCAAGGTGGATGGATCGGGCAAGCGTGTCGGATCCTTGCAGTGCGGTGCGGCTTGTTCGGCAGACTCACCGGCGCCGATCCGCTCACAGGCCTGCTGTCGACAATGCAGGCTGTAGTGCCCGGTCGGCGCCAGCCAATCCGGCAAGATCGTGAAGGTCTTGCTGCACGGGTGACAGACTCCCCGCCGCACCCAGATGCCTGCGTGTCGGTCGTCGTGGCTCTGACGGAGTCGCCGGCCGTGGCCGATGATCGTGTCGTCACGGCAGACTGGACATCGCCGCGGCAGAAGATCCAATGGGATCACCATCACCCCGGCTCGATGTTGTCTTTCGCCTCTGGCAGTGCGATAAACAGTATCACGGCTGGCGTGAAGGCCCGCCGCTGACCGTTCTCTGGCAAAGTGTCGATCTGCTGGCCGGGCCTTCACCCTCCGCTAAAGTCAGTCTCGAACGAAACCATATGACCGCTAAGCCTGGCCACCCCCGCTGATGAAAATAGGCGGCGGTAACTGGGTAGGATGGAGAACGGCCGGGGAGGGCGACCGGATTCTTGAATGGCGCTTAGTCCGTCCCGAGAACGAAACTGGTCAGGTTTGACGTGAAGAACCCCCGAATGGAGCAGTTGAGCCGAGGAAGAAGATATCCCTAAAGACGTCAGCTGCTCTCCGGCCAAGACAGGAGTACGAAGATGATCTCTGCAGCCATCGAGCGGTGTGCTGGAATCGACGTCGGCAAGAAGTTTTTGAGCGTCTGTGTCATGGTGGGGCCATTAAAGGGGGAACCCCAGGTCGAGATCCGGAAGTTCGGTACGATCCGAGCGGAGCTACAAGCGTTGCGAGATTGGCTGAAGCAACAAGAAGTCACCCATGTGGTGATGGAAAGCACCGGCTCGTACTGGAAGCCGGTGTTTAACGTGTTAGAAGATGGGGTGAAGGTGTACCTGGCGAATCCGCAGGAAGTAAAGAACCGCAAAGGGCACAAAACGGATAACAAGGATGGCTGGTGGTTGGCGCATCTGCTGCGGCATGCCATGATTCATCCGAGTTTCATTCCGCCACGGGCGATCCGCGAGTTACGGGACTTGACGCGGCGCCGCAAGCGGCTACTCGGCGCTGGGACCAGCGAGCGGAATCGGGTGCAGAAGGTGCTCGAAGATGCCAACGTGAAGCTGGGCAACGTGCTCACGGACCTGTTCGGCGTTTCCGGTCAGTTGATGCTGGAAGCACTGTTGCAGGGCCAAGCTAAGCCGGAGGAGATTGCGCAGTTTGCCAAGGGTCGTGCGAAGAAGAAGATCCCCGAGATGATCGCGGCCTTGGAAGGGCATCAGATGAGTGACCACCACCGCCGCATGATCCGCTATAGCGTGGATCATATGCGCTTTCTGGAGGAGCAGATCGAGCAGTTGGACCAAGACATTGCGATGCAGATTCGGGAAGCGCATCTGGAACCGCAATGGCAGTTGGTGCAAAGCGTGCCTGGGTTGCAGGAGACCAGCGCTGCCGCCATTCTGGCGGAAACTGGAGCGGATATGACCCAGTTTCCATCGGAGAAGCACATCAGCTCTTGGGCCGGAATTTGTCCGGGCAACAATCGGAGCGCGGGCAAGAATAAGAGCAGTCACACCACCGGCGGCAACCGGTGGCTACGTGGCACTCTGACCGAGTGCGCCTGGGCCGCGTCGGCAAAGAAGAACTGCTTCATCAAGGAAAAGTTCTGGCGGATTACCACCAAGTCTGGGGGTAAGAAGTCACCGGCTGTCGTGGCTATCGCTCACACGTTGTTGATTCTTGTCTATCAAGCTCTCCTCACCGGACAGGCCTACCAGGATAAACAGGCACCAGTTCTCAACCAACGTCAAAAGGAGCGGATGATTCGCCATCATATCCGTCGACTCGGAATACTCGGCATAGCGGTCTCTTCCCCACGCCCTGCTGCCTCAGCCACAGGCAACTGACCGTCAATCCAGCACAGGGCTATTTTCGGAAGAAGAAGAATACTGCTTTCCGTTAAGAGACGCGAGCCCCTCACCAAGAACATTGGCCGGTATAAAAGGACTTGGCGGGCTGTGGGAGTTCAGTTCTACGGCCATTGTGAGGCGCCGCGCCAAATGTCTTTTTGCGTGGTCGTTCCAACCACACGATCCGGAAGCTTAAGGCTTGGCACCAAGCGGGCAGGAGGGCTGGCACTGAATCCAGGGAAGCCGGACAGGCATCAACAAGAGCGAAGAAGTTTGCCGTAGGTTACCGACGAGGAGGAAGCCATGTACGTGATTACAGGGGCCACAGGAAACACTGGAAGCGTGGTAGCAGAGAGATTGTTGGCAGAGGGAGAGAAGGTGCGTGTTGTGGGGCGGGACCCGCAGCGGCTGGAACGGTTCACGCAGAAGGGTGCGGAATCATTCATCGCTGATGCGACCGATGCCGGTGCGCTCACGAACGCGTTTGCAGGCGCAAAGGCCGTGTACGCGATGATCCCTCCTAATATTGCTGCGCCGGACGTTCGCGCCTACGAAGAGAGGGTGAGCGATGCTTTGCGCTCCGCGATCGAGAAGAACGGGATAAAGTATGCGGTTGTTCTGAGCAGCTTCGGCGCGGACAAATCGCATGGAACGGGTCCCGTCGCCGGGCTGCACAGTCTTGAAAAGAAACTCGAAGCAACTCCCGGGCTAAATGCCCTTTTCCTGAGAGCGGGCTACTTCATGGAAAACCTTCTGCCCCAGGTCGGCGTGATTAAATCCATCGGGAGTATGGCCGGCCCGTCAAAGAGGACTTGCCCTTGCCGATGATCGCAACGCGGGATATCGGCGCCTTTGCGGCCAAAGCCTTATTGAAATTGGATTTCGTCGGAAAAAGCACGCACGAACTGCAAGGGGCTCGCGACGTCACTTATGCGGAAGTTGCGAAGATCGTGGGCGCGGCGATTGGCAAGGATGACCTTGTATATAGACTCGTACCCGCGGCGCAGTTAAAGCCCGTGCTTATGCAGATAGGGATGTCGTCGAATATGGCAGACCTGTTGCTGGAGATGGCTGATGCGCTCAATTCGGGACACATGAAGATGCTTGAACTGCGCTCTGCAGCCAACACGACTCCGACCACTCTAGAAACTTTCGTTGCCGAACTCTTTTTGCCGGCGTATCGAGGAAAAGCATCCCGCGCGTAGCCATATTGCGGCGGGATCAAGCCGATCACGAATCCAGGATCGACCAATCAAGTGATCGGCTTTCCTGCGGAATCAGTGATCGCCTTCAACGCGGAATGGTGATCAGAATCATCCCGGAACACTGATCGCGTTCAGCTGCCTCGATCCGCTCTTGGACGCGTCGGGAAAACTCCGTTTCCATAGGAGGGCAGAACCGATCCGCGGTACTCTTCCGTAATGCGACCCCTTCGGTATTCCATCAACGTCACATTGGACGGGTGCTGCGATCATCGTGAAATATTCGCGGACGAAGACTTGCATCGTCACGCGGTCGAGAACCTCGACCAGGCCGATTCCCTCCTCTTTGGCCGGGTGACTTACGAAATGATGGAGGCAGCGTTCCGGCCGCCGGCGCGGATGGAAGCGAGGCCTGATTGGATGGAACCCTTCGCCCGGACGATCGACGCGGCAAAGAAGTACGTCGTGTCGAGCACTCTGGACCGGGTCGATTGGAACGCGGAGCTCGTGCGCGGGGATCTGGGGAAGGCCGTTCAGCAGCTCAAGCGGGAGTCGGGTAAGGGACTGTTGGCGGGAGGCGTGAAGCTCCCGCTGGCGTTGGCCGAGCTGGGATTGATCGATGAGTACGAGTTCGTGGTGCATCCCAGGCTAGCGGGCCACGGGCCAACGTTGTTCGCGGGGCTATCGAAGCGTGTCGACTTGAGGCTCGTGAGCCGGCTGGAAATCTGCTCGGGGGCGGTGGCGATGCGGTATGAGCCGAGAAGGTAGCCGTTGGGCTTATTAGCCCGAGTCGGCTGCATCATGGAGCAACTCGGGCAGATCTAGTGGAAATATTC
Source organism: Terriglobia bacterium (assembly GCA_963768075.1). Classification (GTDB taxonomy): domain Bacteria; phylum Acidobacteriota; class Terriglobia; order Bryobacterales; family Bryobacteraceae; genus QHXW01. The sequence continues at coordinate 509,571 of CAVYHD010000051.1, read as the reverse complement.
CGATCCAACCTGCCGCCCGATACTCACAGTCATGCGCAGCTGGGTCCGTCGCGGAGATCTCGCAAAAATACCTCCTTGCATCCGATCAACGAACCGCATTCTCCTTAGTGCGAGGGCGCTCTTCGGGATAGTTCTTCGACAATGAAGTCGGGTGGATCAATCGGGCGACTGGCGGCCGCCGTTTTCACTGTAAACCCTGCGGGAGTGCATTTTCCTGAGTTCCTTCGACGCCGCATTGTTTACGATTCGCGATCCACTTGGACGGCGAGTTTTCTGCCTTGTCGGTATTCCGTGAGCAGAAGTGCGTTCATATGATGTGTTTGATTCTACCGAATGCGTGGGCCGAGCAGGCCGGCGCGCCTGACGGTGAGCTCTTGAATGTGTCGAGAAGCACACCCAGTTTTCCATCCGCGTTTCTTCAACCGGCTTCAGGCCGAGGATCTTCCCGTAAAACGCCGCCATGCGATTGAGATCTTTTGACGTAGATCATTGCTTGGTTCGGACGCATGTTCGAATCGTAGCTGAGTGGTGGATTGCAGGTGTGCCGCCGGGCAGCCGCCGACCGGGATGGTTGGCCACGTCTTCATCTCGGACTTCCTGGGCCCTTCCTGCCGCTTCGCCGGCGAGGGCGTGATACGGCCAACCGAATAACTTAGCGCGAAATACGACAATCGCTCCTGCGTCCGGCTGACAGGACAAGAGGATTCAGGCAAAAACCAAATCCTTCGAAGACCTTGAACTCAATTTGCAAACGATCCGCGCTTTAGTTGAAACGCCATATCGCAGGGCGACGGTTATCGCGCCGTCGTCGCCTCCAACGCGAGATACCGCTCGCGGTCACCCTCGGGTTTGGCTTGGGACTTCACGTCGATGCGCATACGTTGGTAACGATCGTCGGCGCGGTAGGCCGGCCAGTTCGGCAGACCCGAGCCGTTCGGGTTGAACGTCTTGATGAAATTCACGAAATAGGCCTGCATCGTTTTGGATACTTCGTAGTCGGCGGGCTCCCAGGTGTAGCGCTTGTCGAGATCCAGGTTGCCCATGGCGTATTGGATTTCGGCGGAATGCGCCGCGCCGCGGGGCGGGGCGGTTTGCTGGGCGCCGGCTCTGCTGTCGCTCTTTGCCGCCCTTGCCACCCGCAGGCGCAGCGGGCACGGACTCACCCGGCATGCCGAGATAAGCCGGGCGGGGATGGGCGTATAGGTAACGGTACACCGGTTTGCCGCCGGTCTTCATCTGGAGTTCAGCCCACTTCCAGGTGCCGTACGAGATGAAGCGGGCGCTGGCCAGGTGGGTGGCGGCTTCGTAAACCTCATCGGTGGTGCTGGCGGCGTAGGCGTTCAGCACCGGCTCGGCCTTATCCCCATAGAACTTCCTGATGGCGTTGGCTAGCGTTTCCGGCGTAGGGTCGCCACTGCCCAGAACGGAGCGTGCCGCCTGCTCCTCGGTGTTCGATCCCTCGAGCAGCGGAACCTTAGCCTGCTCACCGGCTTCGAAGGTCTCCCTCAAGGACTTCGAAAGGAAATAGCCGTCCATCGCCGTGCTGAAGCGGACACCCTGGGCTTTGGCGGCGGAGTCCTGAATCTGCACCGCAGTCATCGCACGGAGGGCGGCAAGTGTGTTGGCGCCGGCGGCGGCAGCGAATTTGACGCCATTCTGTTCGGCATCGGCAAGAGGCTGCGGCGGCAGGCTGGAGAAGGCGGCGCCGCTCTCACCGATAGCGGCTGCCATCAGGTTCTTGGAGAGCGGCGAAGCCATCAGCGCGCTGACGGAGATCGAACCGGCAGATTCGCCGGCGATGGTGACGTGCTTGGGGTCGCCGCCGAAGGCCGCGATGTTCCTCTGTACCCACTGGAGGGCGGCCACCTGGTCCAACAGACCGTAGTTGCCGGCGGCGTGGTGCGGCGACTCCTTCGTCAGCTCGGGATGGACGAAGAAGCCGAAGATGTTGGTGCGGTAGTTGACCGATACCGCGACCATGCCGTGGCGGGCCATGCTCTCGCCGTCATAGCGCGGCTCCGAGCCGTCGCCGTTCTGGAAGCCGCCGCCGAAGATGTAAACGAGAACCGGAAGTCTTTCATCACCCGATTTGGCAGGTGTCCAGACGTTGAGGTAGAGGCAATCCTCACTCATACCGTTGCTGCGGAACCAATAGTCGGCGCCGGGGAGGTGCGCTGCATGCACCGGGGGCCGAACTGGTCGGCATTGCGGACGCCGGTCCAGTTCTTGACGGGTTGCGGCTCCCGCCAACGTAGGTCGCCGACAGGAGGCTGAGCGAACGGGATGCCCTTGAAGTTGCGCACACCGTCTTTGGGCGCGGAGGTGGATTCGAGGATGCCGTTCGCGGTCTTTACACGGTCAGCGGCGAGGGCCGGCAATACCGCAGCGCTGCAAACAACGACGGCGGGGAAGAGAAAGCGCATACGAAGCCTCATCTGAGATTTCCGTCTTGGAATCCCAAAAACTGAGTGTCGCCGATTGTGCCTCCGGGGTCAACGCAAGGGGGTGCTGGTTTCCTGGGGGTACATCGCGCTGCGCTCGGATACGGCAATATCGGACACGTGGCGATCGCGACTGGATGATGAACCCGAACCCGACTTCTTGGGTGCTTGGAGCCTACCTCTACGGAGTGGTCTGCGCGGGAGATATTTCCCTAAGTCAGTTGAAGCCTTGAAGCTCGCTCTTATTGCGAACTCGCGCAATAGCCGCGTTTCGGTTCACCACCGCCTTGCTGTTCCGCACCCGAACCTCGATCTTGCGGAACTTACCGTCTTGCGCCTCGTTGGTTGAGACATAGGCGAACATGTAGTACTCACGTCCGTCAGCAAAAGCTCTCTGCAATCCGGTAAACAGGTCGTTACTGTTTTTGAAGGCTGTTCCGCCGGTAGCCGCGGCGATCTCCGAAAGCGTGATCCCCTGATCCGTCGCGATGTCGGTTCACTCGCGGTTCACTTGGTTTACAACGGAGGCCACGACTTTCCGCGACACGTCGTCTCCCCTCCGCGAAGGGTCGATAATGTGACAGTGAGAGTCCTCGTAATCGACGTCGGCGGCACGCACGTGAAACTACTCGCCACCGGCAGAAAAATTCGCGTAGAAATTCCTTCCGGACCCAACTTGACTGCGGCGAAAATGGTTCGCGACGTACACGCGGTCACAAGGGGCTGGGATTACACTGCGGTGTCAATCGGCTTTCCCGGGCCCGTGGTACATAACCAGCCTATTACCGAGCCGCATAACCTCGGCCGAGGCTGGGTGGGCTTCAATTTCCGGAAGGCGTTCGGGTGCCCGGTGCGGCTCATCAACGACGCAGCCATGCAAGCGATCGGGAGCTACGAGGGTGGCCGCATGCTTTTCCTCGGTCTGGGCACGGGACTGGGTTCCGCGATGATTGTCGACGGAATCCTCGAGCCAATGGAGTTGGCGCATCTACCGTACAAGAGAGGGCGGAGTTACGAAGCTTATGTCGGGCTGCGCGGGCTAAAGCGCGTGGGCAAGAAGAAGTGGAGACGCCATGTCGCAGACGTAGTCCAGAAGCTCAAAGTTGCCCTAGAGGCCGACTACGTCGTCCTCGGCGGTGGCAATGTCAAGCTGCTGAAAAAGCTGCCTCCTGGAGCCAGGCTAGGCGACAACAACAACTCCTTCCGTGGTGGCTTCCGCTTGTGGCAGCGGAGTGACGGACGTGTTGGGACAAGACGAAAGCGCCGCCGGCTGCGAAGCGGTGAGTGAAACGCTTTTAGACGTGGCGGAGGATAAACGAATGGAACCAGCCTTCGTGGGATTTATGGGAGTATGCTTCCCAGTATGTGGTTGTTGCTGCTTCTGGGCCGTGCGCCCGAAGGGCGGCCCTTCGTCAGCACCACGATCCTTAATGCATGATCAAACCGCCGTCGACATTGATGGTTTGACCAGTAAGGCCATCGCTCAAGTGGCAGGCAAGGAATAAGCAAACGCGCGCGACGTCGAGAGGCTTCAAGCGGCCTTGTAACGATTGCTGAACGACAATCGCGGCGATCTGCTCCGGGGTTGCCACCAATTTTTCGGTTTCGACTTCGATGGCGCCGGGAGTGATGCAATTCACATAAACGCGATGCGGGCCCGCCTCTCGCGCCAGCGAGCGTGTCAACCCAATCACGCCTCCCTTTGCCGCGACGTAGTGAGTGAGGTTCGCCAGACCCTTGAAGAACGTCACCGATGAGATGTTCACAATCTTGCCCGCCCTCCGTTCCACCATGTGCGGCAGGACGGCTTTCGTGCAGTGGAACACTCCTTTGAGATTGGTTTCCTGAACGTCATCCCATTCCTGTTCGGACATTTCAAGGAACGGTTTCCTCGGGTATATGCCAGCGTTATTGATGAGGATGTCGACGCGGCCAAACTGTTGCATTGCTTGTCCGATCGCGCCGCGAACGGAGTCGGATTTCCGAACGTCGGCGGCCAAAGAGAATGCGGAGCCGCTGCGCGCTCTAATGTCTTCCGCCACGGCGGCAGCGCCGCTACCGTTGAGATCCAGAACGAAAACATGAGCGCCCTCCTCGCCGAACAGGTACGCAGTCGCCTTGCCGATCCCTGCCGCTGCTCCAGTGATGATGGCGACCTTGTCCTCTAAGAGTCGTTGGCTCATGGCACCCCTGCTGTCCTCCTGCGTCTTCAGTTATGAACTCGACGGTGGAAACGAATTTTCCGCCGTTCATTGTGCGCCGGCGTGAGCAAACTATAATATACCGTCCAGCGCTCTCGTAAGCGACCACTTTGTCTCGTGGTTGAATCTGTGCGCAGATAACGAACATCAGCGGCGGACGAGTCCTGTGGAGAGGCACCCGCCAGGTACAGAATCGAGCCGGGCAAGTCTTCCGCATGGCGGCATATGCCTCGCATCGCAGTTCCACACCTCTAGGAACTATCCGCACCCGATGAAGGCCGAACTCGGGCCCAAAGCTGCCACGACGGCGACCGCACATAAGATCGCTCGTGTTTTTTACGCCATCGTCACCAAACAAGTCGAATACGACGAAACCATCTGGGCCGCCCGCGACGCGCAACGGCAAAAACAGGCTGGAAGAAAAGTCAAGCGGCAGGCCAAATAAATCGGGTACCAGCTAGTCCCGACCGAGGAAAAGCCAGCCGCATAACTCAATGACTCGTTGGGTCGAAGGATGTTGCCACTTCATTCGGAGCGTAACGTTTGGAGCGGATCACGAGTCGCCGCGCGCCATGCCGGATACGCACTGGCGGCTGTTCCAATTGTCAGTAGCAGGATGCCCGCGCTGAAGTAGCTGAACGGATCGCTACCGCTAATCCCATACAGCAAATCCGTAAGAAATCGCGACAGCAGCAGTGCAGTTACCACGCTCAGACCAATACCAGATAGCAGCGGAATCATCGCGCCGCTTAGAATCACGGCTAAGACGTTATTTGTACTCGCACCTAGCGCCACTCGGATGGCGATCTCCCGCGCGCGCAGAGCGGAGGTGTACGCGACTACACCATAGACTCCCATTGCCGCCAGAATTACGGAGAGGCCGCTCAGCACACTAAAGATCCATGCCGAAAACCGCGGACGCCAGATGGAATTCGCGATTGTCTCTTCCATTGTTTCCACCTTGACGACCGGCTGGTTAGCATCCACTGCCCAGACCTGCTTTCTCAGAGCCGGCGCGAACGCCGTCGGCTCTCCCTCCGTTCGCACCACTATAGTCGACATGAACGTCGCAAAAATATACTGCTGATATGGGATGTACACTTCAGCCGCGGGCGGCAATTCGTAGCTCCTCTGGGAGGAGTCCTTCACGACGCCGACGATCGCCGGACCGGATGGAGCCGATCCGAGCCTTTCGCCCAGCGGGCTCCTGTTCAGGAAGAGCTGGCGGGCAAGATACTCGTTGATGATCGCTACGTTGGGGGCGCCCGCTTGATCGGTGTCGGCAAAGGTACGGCCGGCGATAAGTGGAATGCCCATCGCGGCAAAGTATTCCGGACTGACACAGCGGGCCGATGTATCTTGAGGCTTGCCGTCGGGCCCAACAAGGCCAAGACTAAGGGAACTGTTGATATCGGAAAGAGGCAGGTTGTTTACGATAGCAGCAGCCTTGATGCCCGGTACTGCTTTCACGCGTTCCAGAATCCGGCGATAGTAGGCGATCTGGCGCGTTGTGGTGTTGTACTTACCAGTTGGCCGCGGCTGCGTAAGCGTCCCAACGGGGACGCGCAATGTGAGCACATGATCGGGACGGAAGCCGTGGTCTTCCTGCTGCAACCGGATAAGGCTGCGGATCATGAGGCTCGATCCGACCAGCAGCAAGAAAGCGAATCCCGCTTCCAGAGCGATGAGTACAGAGAAGAGCCGCCGGGAACTTCTGAGCCCACTGCTCCCGGTTCCGCTGCGTAATACACCCTGGAGGTCGGTTCGCACCGCGAGCAGCGTGGGTGCCAAGCCGCACAGGATCGCAAGAAGCAGGCACAGGACAATGTTGAAGACCAGCACGCGTCCGTTGAGTCCTACCTGCTGCAAGTGAGGAAGCACAATGGGCAGCGCGGCCAACTGCCTGGTCAGAAGCGCCAACAGGCACCACGCCACCACGATCCCGGCAAGGGTTCCTAGCACCGCCAGAAGCAGCGTTTCCGAGAGCAATTGCCGCACAATCCGCCATAGGCCGGCGCCGAGTGATGCGCGGATGGAGATCTCCTTCTGGCGCTCGACGGCACGGCTCAAGAGAAGCCCGCCAACATCGGCGCACACGATCAACATCATCAAACCGACGGCGACCAGGACAAAAATCAGCGTTAGTTTGTATTTCTGGTCTGGCGTATCGCGCCACTCCGTGACCTGTACCCTCAGGCCAGCTTGATCTTCGGGTGCTTCCTGTTCGATCTGATGGGCGACAATTTCAAGCGCACTCCGGGCTTGCGCCAAAGAGACTCCCACGCGCAGGCGGCCTGCGACCTGGAGCCAGGGGGAGGCCGGAGTCAGGCGCAAAGGCATCCAGAGTTCAGCCTCAGAATACCGAAACTCAAAATCCGGCGGCATGACACCAACAATGGTGTAAGATTCGTCTGAAACTGTGATCCCGCGGCCGATCACGTTTGGATCGGAGCGGTAGCGCCGCCGCCAGATCCGATCGCTGAGCACGGCGACATTCCGGCTTCCGGGTTCGTCGTCGGAGGCGATGAGCGGGCGGCCCAATCGGGCGGACGTTCCGAGCAGTGGAAACAGTCCCAACGCGCGGATCGCGGTGACCTGTTCGGGCTCACCGTCGCCGGTGAGCGTCACGGTATCCCTGAGGAACGCGGCGGTGCTTTCCAAGATGTCGGTGCGGCCGGCCCATCTCTGGTAGTCATTGACCGGCACGCTCACGCGCCAAGTGAACGCGGGGCTGGTGCTCTCTTCGATCCGCACGAGGCGTTCCGCAGAAGGAAATGGGGAGGGCCGCAGAAGGACGGCGTCCACAATGCTGAAGACGGCGGTGTTCGCCCCGATCCCCAATGCCAGGACAAAAACTGTGGCGGTGGTAAAAAGCGGATTCCTGCGCAGCCAACGAACAGCCCATAGCAGGTCTAGACGCATACTGACGAATTAGTATATGCGATTCAGCTCTGCACGTTGTGACGTTTCTCGTTTTTCAGTTCTGTCTGCCGACGGCCTGCGGTCTCCGGGGCCGTATTTTAAAAAGACAATCGGACAGTGGATTTCGGTGTGGCTGCGCATCCGGTTCCAGTCATCCGATTCCAGGATTTGGGTCATCGTGCCTTTGGCGCAGTGGCACTTTGTCGTTTCTGAACGCATAGTTTCCCAGCTCATGGGGCGTGTTGCTGGATGCCAGCTACTAACGAGGTGCCATCATGATCGGCTTTTCTGATTCTCGGACGAAAAGGATGCCGCTCGACCACGGAACCGGCCACCTCTGGCGTCGGCCAAGTCCGGTTCCGGTGCTGCAGGAGCTGGAGCATGAAATCCATCATCGGAGCGATACGGAATCAGAACATACCTACTATTCATAACGCGTATAATGATGGGATACTTGCGCTTGGTGTTGGTTCCTCTTCTTCCGAACTTTGTCTCGGTTGTCCACGACGTGAATCGGTCAGGTTCGGGAAAGGGTGGCGTTGGCTCGGCAAGAACCAAGCGCTAGCAGTTCAACACGCGAGGCTCGCGGCGTTTCTGTTGCTACTCCGCTGTACCTGCCGGCGGGAATGGCTCGACCCTGAGACGCGCATAGCCGGCACTTCATGGAGGTCAAAGCGTGACCGGATCTGCCAAATCGAAAAATAACGTTCCTCTGGCGAGTTCAATTCCAGAAGGTGCGGTTTCCCTGGAATCGATCCTCTGCACGGAGGAGCTACAACGGCGCCCTTCGCGCCCGCCCGATCACGCGAAAGAGAACACCGCGCTCGTAGCGCTCGCCAGCGCGTTAGCTGAGTCGCGGCACACCATTCTTGACATATTGGCGGACACGATCCTGCGTGTCACCGACGCTGACTCGTCGGGTCTCAGTTTACTGACGTCGGACGGCGCAACCCTGGACGATGAAGGGCAGCGATTCTATTGGCCAGCAATCAAGGGCATGTGGAAAGAGCACGTCGGCGGCGGGACGCCGCGCGATTTCGGTCCGTGCGGAGACGTACTTGATCGTAATTGTATCCTGTTGTTCCGACACTTCGAGCGACGCTACCCCTATTTGCTGCCTGTCTCGCCCGCGGCAGAAGAGTGCTTATTGGTTCCATTTTACGTCCGAGGCAAAGCCGTCGGCACGATATGGGCGATGATGCACAGTGATCGTCGCAGGTTCGATTCGGAAGATCAGCGGCTCATGAGCATTCTAGGGCAGAGCGTATCAAATTCTGGGGAAGAGCAGGAGTTCGAGCGTTTGGGTAGCGCCCAGACCGTCAAAGTCAACGTGCGGGTGGTGGCGGCGACAAACCAGGATCTCGGGCAACGCATGAGCAAGAAGCTGTTTCGGGCAGACCTGTACTACCGATTGAACGTAATTCCAATCTGCCTGCCTCCGTTGCGTGAGCGCGTTCAGGACATCCCGCCGCTGACGGAGTTCTTCGTAGCAAGATTTGCTGCCCGCCTCAACAAGCCCATCGATTTAATTCCCGATGAAGTGATGGCGGTGCAAGCGCACGACTGGCCGGGGAATATTCGCGAACCACAAAACTTCATCGAGCGCGCCGTGCTCTTTTCACCTGGGTCGGTGCTACGCCTGCCGCTGGGCTTGAGGCAGACGGCGCCGGAGCGCTCCGAGGGGCTGATCGGAGGACAGGACGGAGCGGCCAATCGGCTTGGATTGCCGCGTACCACGCTGGTTTATAAGATGCGAAAGCTTGGAATTGAAACATGCCGATCCTCGAGGCCGCGCCCCTTTCGGCAGTTGGCGGATGAAAAGTGCCATGCCGCCGCGAACTGTTGAGGAGGCGTCGCGTATCCGGGCGTGTTGTTCGATGCGAGCTACTGACGAGGCGTCATTATGATCGACTCTTCTGATTTTCGGACGAAAAGGATGCCGCTCAGCCATGGAGCCGGCCATATGCCCGTGCTCGGCTTTGGCACCCTGATTCCCGATGCAGCCGCGACGATAAGTGCTACCAGAGACGCGCTGGAAGCTGGATTTCGACACTTCGATTGTGCGGAACGATACCGGAACGAACGTGAGGTGGGCGAGGCGTTGCAGTCTGGACTCGCCGCTGGAGGGATTGCGCGTGAAGACCTCTTTGTTACCACAAAGTTGTGGAACACCAATCATCGGCCCGAGCGGGTCAAACCGGCTTTCGAGGCGAGTCTAGCCAGACTCGGGCTCAACTATCTGGATCTCTATCTCATTCACACCCCATTTGCCTTTCAACCGGGGGACGAGCAGGATCCGCGGGATCAAAACGGCAATATCCTCTACGACCGCGGTGTGACTTTGCTCGATACCTGGGGGGCCATGGAGAGTCTCGTGGACAACGGCAGATGCCGGGCCATCGGACTGTCTGATATCAGCTTGAACGAACTGTTGCCCATTTATGAATCTGCGAGAATCAAGCCGGCCGTGGTCCAAGTCGAAGCACATCCGTATCTGCCGGAAACGGAGCTTCTGGAATTCTGCAAGAAGAACGACATCGTGTTTTTGGCTTTTGCCCCATTGGGTCACGGAGTAAGGCCGGGGCCGCTCGAAGACCCAGCCATTTCAGCAATTGCCGCACGAATTGGAAAGACGCCAGCACAGGTGCTGTTGTCTTGGGCAGTGCAGCGTGGTACGGCCTTGCTTACCACTCCCAGGACTGCGGCACGCGCGCGGGAGAATCTCAACATCTCCACCCTTCCGGAAGACGCGCTCGACGAAATCAATCGAATTCAGACTAGACAAAGGTTTAATGAAGTAGTGAAGACCGGCAGCCCGGGTTTCATCCCACAAGGTAGATAATCATGTGTTCCTTGCGGCGGTGCTCCCGCATGGCGCGCTCAATGGGTCGAACGGATGGCGTGACGCCGCATTGAGGCGGGATTGAAGGTCTGCGATAACTCACATCGCATGTGTCAGTTGAGCGGGGCAGCACCGGTCGACCGTGCTGTGCCGGGGCCTTTATTTTCGGACTCTGGACGATGGCATGCAGCGTGCGCTTGAATGTCTAGAGCTATAACCCAATTGCATCTGTGGAAGGAATCCAATCATGCGACACGACCTCGTACCCGGAAACGTTTTCCCCGACTATCAGTTGCCCGATCACACGGGCACGCCGCGCAGACTCAGCGAACTCCAGGGCGATGATCCCCTGATCCTAACGCTTGCGCGCGGCCACTACTGCCCGAAAGAACACCAGCAGCATCTGGACCTTGCGGCGTTTTATCCGAAAATCGCTGTGGCATATACCCAGATTGCCACGATCTCCACCGATGACCACCACACTCTGCAGGAGTTCCGCGCGTCGGTGGGCGCCCAGTGGACCTTCCTCTCCGACCCCGAAAGAACGGTTCAGAAGGACCTCGATATCGCGGAATACACCGACCCGGAGCATAATCCGATGATTCCGCACACGCTCGTGCTCAAGCCAGGACTCATCATCCACAGCATCTATAACGGCTATTGGTTCTGGGGCCGGCCTTCTGTCGTCGACCTCTGGCATGACCTGCGGGCCGTGACGAGCGAGATCCGCCCTGACTGGGATCTGAAGACCCCTGGACTCCGCGAGGCTTGGAACGCCGGCGACTTGTCGGCCTTCCATGGATGGAACAAGAAGCCAAAAGCGGTTTAGTCAGGTACGTTGGCGACGGCCCGTTACTGAAGACCCGCGAGCGTAAGCGCATACCACTGTCGCGGATCCGTCCATGTCTGCTCGATCGTAAAGCCCGCATCATCCAACAAGGCGCCGAGTGTTTTCTGGGTGAATTTGTAGCTGCTCTCGGTGTGGATGGTTTCAAAGGCCGCGAATTGAAGGCTAAGTTGCGCAGCCGGGATATCTACACACTGATCGCGCGTGCTCTCCAGGTGCATTTCGATGCGTGACTCCACGCGATTCCAGCGCGCCCGATGCCGGAAGCAGCCGGTATCGAAGTTCGCGCCGAGTTCTCTGTTGAGGCGATGCAGAACGTTCAAATTGAACGCCGCGGTGACGCCATCTTTGTCGTCATACGCCCGCACGAGAGTCGCCTCGTCTTTCACCATATCCGTACCTAAGAGCAGCGCATCGCCGGCTCTGAGCTCAGACCTCAGATTGCGAAGAATGGTGCGAGCCTCCTCCGGCGAGAAGTTGCCGATGCTCGAACCGATGTACATCGCGAGCGTGGTCCCATGGAACCGTTCCAGCTTCGGCGGGTGAGTGACGTAGTTCGCCACCATCGGCTGTAGCTGCACATCCGGCAACAGGCAACCGATGCTGTCGCACGCCGCATCGAGTGCATCCGACGAGACATCAACCGGAATGTAAATTACTTCGTTTCGCAAGCGCGTTGCGGCTTCCAGCAGAATACCGGTCTTGGCGGCTGTCCCCGCTCCCAACTCCAGCAGGCGCAAGGGCCGAGAGTAGTCAGAACCAGTCGCCGTGATAATCGCTTCGGCATAGTTCGCCAAAATGTCGCGCTCCGTTCGCGTGGGATAGTATTCCGGCAGGGTTGTGATGCACTCGAAAAGACGCGAACCCTCGGAATCGTAGAGCATCCACGGAACCAGGGATCGTGGACGTTTGCGCAGGCCGCGCCAAACCTCATCGATCAGCGCCTCGCGCGTGTCCAGAGGGGCAGAGGCTTTTCGCTTCGAATGTCTGAAAATCGGTCGTGATATTCATATTTGAACCCCTTAGGCTGCCAAACGTATTCCCGTGAATTGCCACCGCGTCGCCGGCTGAAAGAAATTACGGTAGGTTGCGCGTAAGTGACTCGCGGGCGTGACGCAGGATCCTCCACGCAGAATCATCTGGCCGGACATAAATTTGCCGTTATATTCGCCCAGGGCGCCGGGAAGGGGCCTGTAGCCCGGATAACCCGTGTAGGGGCTTGCTGTCCACTCCCATGAGCCCCGAAGAGTTGGTCCAGGCCATCGCCGGACGCGATTGCGGGATGTAGCCTTCCAGTGTCGAGCAAATTCCCGTGAATCGAACTTCCATTCGCGGCAAGTTCCCATTCCGCTTCGTTAGGAAGGCGGCAGCCTCTCCAGCGTGCGAATGCATCGGCCTCAAAAAAGCTCACGTGGCATACGGGCGTATCAAGCAACGCGGAAAGCGGATGCCAACCTCGAAGGGTGAAGATGCGCCAGCCAGTGCTGTCCGTGGCATCACGTTCCCAATAGAGTGGCGCCCGCCACCCCTGTTTCCTCACCGCTTCCCAGCCCTCGGAAAGCCAAAACTCGGGCCGCGCGTATGCGTCATCGGACATAAACTCGAGATACTCACGACACGTGACGCTGCGGTTTGCGATCCCAAAGGCTTCCAGGTACACCTTGTGGCGCGGAGTTTCGTTATCGAAGCAAAAGTCGAGGCAGTTCGTCGAATCTATCGGATAACCAATTTCAGTCACACCATCATGGAAGCGATGCCACATGAATTCGGACGGTGAAACGTTGCGTGCTCCCGCTAAAGGGTTGGCGTCGTACGCCGGACGCAGTCAGGCTGGTTCTTTCCTGGCGTAGCGTGATCCCCCTCGCCATTGTCTCGGGGCACCGGCGCGCGAAACCTCGACAGATCGTCTAACCGTGCGGTTCCTGTTCGCCAAGGTTGCTTCGATTCTGATTTCAACGACAATATAACGATGGCGGGTGGCGCGCTCTTGTAACAGAGCAAGGATAACCGAATTGGGCGGGGAATGCTGCGGGCGTTTCTGGACAGAGCCCGCGTCGGATTACTGGAGTTTACTTTATGACGACAACCGAACCGGAAAGGCCTTTCCTGGAGAAGCTACGCGGTCTTGCGTCGGCTGCTCCACCATGTATCTCGATCGTTCTTCTCGAACGCGAGGCTCGCGATGCGCGAATTGCCTACAAAGACGCGCTTGCTCAGATTCGCGCCAAGCTGGCAGCCAGCGCATCCAAGCATGACGTCGCCTCCCTTCTCGATCCCATAGAGCTTGCGGCTACGAATATGATCGATTCCTCGAAGGAGCCGGCGACGTTCATTTTTCTGCGCTCGCCGGATGTGTGCGAGTCATTCCGCACGCGATATCTCGTCGGCCAACCCGTCGCCGCCGTTGGTGAGTGCTTCCAGCTTCGCCCGCTGCTGGCGCTTGCCAGCAAACAACTCGAGTTCTACATTCTCGCCTTAAAGCTGAATAATACGCGCATCTTCAAATGCACGGATCAATTCTGTGAGGCCGCGGGATTTCCGAAAAACGCAGGCACCGAGGCCGCCGGCTTCGTTCCTGGCGCATCCCAATCCTCGCTTCGCGCGGAGCCAGTGCATGATCGCGATCACCCTGAAGACCACCTTGGCCGTTTTTATCGTGAGATTGATCGCGACGTAAACGCTCTCCTGAAGGATGGACATCCACCCCTGGTTGTTGTAGGCGTCGAGCATGAAGTCGCGCTCTTCCATCGTTTGACGACCTATCCTGCGTGCGTGGAACCGGGAATACGCGGATTACCCGGACATCTTAGCCAGAACGAAATGTATCAGCAATCCTTGGAACTGGTTCGGTCGGTAACCACCGGGCCGGCGCGTCGCGCCCTGGAGAGGTTCGACAAGCTGATCGGAACAGGCCACGCTTCGGCAGATGTACAGGAGATTGTGCGTGCCGCTTCCACAGGCAGAGTCGAAACTCTATTCCTGCTTGAGAACGGGGCCGTTCCGGGCGCGGTCGACGGCGGGGCCGACCTCCTGGACACAGCCGCCGTGCAAACGCTTCGCCACGGCGGCGATGTTCAAACCCTACTGGAGACCAGCATGCCTTCCGGGGGCTCTATTTGTGCGATCTTCCGCTATGTGTCAGAGGGTTCCTAATAATGAAACGTGTAGGCAGGACAATTCCCGTTTGTTGTCTTTGGCGTCTCCGTCGAACAGAACTACCGGTTGATACTGTGGAGTTGGCACGCTACCTGGTTGGCAAAGTAGCAGTCCATGATACCGATGATGGCAGGCTCAGCGGGCGCATCGTCGAGACGGAGGCTTATCCGGTCGGTGATTCCGCCGGGCACGCCTTCCGCGGAGAGACGCGGCGCAATGCCTCACTATTTCTTGGGCCAGGACACGCTTACGTATACTTCGCCTACAGTTCGTCGTTCATGCTGAACGTGACGAGCGAAGCGGTCGGAGTCGGGGCGGGAGTCCTCTTGCGTGCCCTCGAACCACTCGAGGGAATCGACCGGATGCAACGCTTCCGCGGCACGGCAGGCCTGCTCGATTTAGCCCGGGGGCCAGGCCGGCTAGCCCAGGCGATGCAAATTGATTTCAGTCAAGATGGACTTGATCTGTGCGCCGCCGGTCCGCTCTGGCTCGCGGCGAGCCGGCGGAAAATCGGCGCCATCGGCAAAAGTGCGCGTATCGGTTTGACCCGGAACGTCGATCGCAAACTGCGCTTCTACGAGCGAGGCAATCCGTACGTAAGTGGTCCAAAGAGGTTACGGGGGTAGTTCGCCGTCAAAACCGGTACGTGCCCTGCGTTAGACTTCGACTTGGCGAAAGAAATGTCGCCGGTTGCCGTTACAATCACAGATCAACTTCGACATCGCCAGATGGTCTCGAACAGCAGATCAGCACGTTGCCCGTGGCTGGCGGCTCGAGTGGATCAGGATCATATTGGACAGTTCCTCCGATCAGTGCGCACTCGCAGGTATGGCAGACCCCTGCGCGGCACGACCACTGTGCGGGAACGTCGCACGCCTCTGCAAGCTCCAGCAAACTGGAAAACCGGGAATCCCACGAAACCGTGAGCCCGCTTCGGGTAAACGAAATGTGAGGGCCGGTGCCGGGTTTTCCCGCGGGAGGGTGAACCGGCGGGTGGGAGGCTGGCGCAATTCCCGGTGTGATCGGCGTTTCCGACCCAAACACCTCCGCGTGAATTCGTGTGGAATCAGCACCCCATGTCTTCAAGCCCGCAGTCAGGTCGCGGAGGAATGATGGTGGACCGCACAAGTAGAAATCCGCGTCGCGAGGCACGCCGAGGCGATCGAGCAAAGGCGTGTCCACATGCCCGACCGAGTCGTAATCCACGCCGGGTTCATTCTCAGAATCGGGCTTGCTGTAGACAATATGGCTTCGGCTGTTCACCAGCGTCTGCAGGAGGCCGCGCGATTCTTTCGCAAACGGGTGCTCGGCTCGGTTACGCGCTCCGTAGATCCACCAGATCTCACGACGCGAGGCGGCCGCAGAGAGCGAGTGCAACATGGCGAGTACGGGCGTTGCCCCGATGCCGGCACTGAGCAACACCACTGGAGAATCGCCGGATCTCAGAATAAAACCGCCCCGAGGCGCGCTTACCTCCAAAATATCGCCAGCGTGCACGTGATCGTAAAGATACGAGCTGACTACCCCGTTCGTCTCTCGTTTGACGCTTACCCGATAAGTCCTGGCGCCGGGCATGCCTGACATCGAGTAATTCCGGAGCAGCATTGGGCCGTTCGGTGTTGTGCGCAACCGTAGAACGAGAAACTGTCCGGGTAGAGCTGCAGGCAGAGTTGCCCCGTCCGTTTGTTCGATGGACAACGAGACCACGTTGGCAGCTTCTCGATCTACTCTGGCGACGCGTAATGGCCGAAAACCTGGCCAGGCTGGTGGCGGGCCGCTTGAGTCCTTGAGCCCGGGATTCCCTGCCCCCGAAGTCTTCCGCTCTGCAATTGCTTTTAAAGACGTTTTCCAGCCCTGGCTGAGTGCTGGAACTCGCAGCGAGCGTTCAAGCTGTTCGCGCGGGGGGTTTGGCAAGTACAGGAGCGCATCGATGTCCGCCACAGTGATGCGCTCGGGGCCGTCCGCCACTTTCGTGATTTCATCGCCAGCGCCGACTTCACCTTCCTCCAGCACGCGAAAGTAGAAGCCAGGCCGGTGATGTGACACGAGCAGAGCAGGCATTGCCGGCTCTGCCATTCTGATACCCACGCGATAGCACGTGACGCGCGGTTGAGTGACCTCGAAGAGCGCGCTTCCAATGCGGTATCGATCGCCGATGCAAACCTCATCATCGGGTAAGCCGACTACTGTGAAGTTCTCACCAAACTGTCCGAATGAAAAATCTTTGCGGCCGAGCTGGGCCTCCCAGTAGCGGTAAGCGTCCATTTGATACACCATCACCGCGCGGTGCTCGCCTCCATGCCCGGCGAGATCCCCTTGTCCATCGCCTTGCACATTCAAGCGACGGACTGCAATCCTGCCCTGCACTGGCTGCTTCCAAATCGCGGTGTGAACTTTCTCGCCCCTCCATGCCACGTCACGGGGAAGCCCGACATTGATTGATAGAAGCTGTCCCATCAGATGCCTTCCTTGGAATATGTGCGACGGAACGAACGAGCGACCGCCTATTCTCTCGAAGCCTATTCTCTCGAAGCCTCTTCTCGCCTGGGAGTTCCATTTTTCCAGGTTAAGCGACTGATTGGCAGATCTGATTCCACGTGTTCCGTGTGTAGTATCTCAAAGATACGCCGGACATAAGCGGGAGGTGGCGGAAATCGGTGACGGGGCATTGACGGAAGCCAACGCCAGAGTCTCCCGGGGCCTAAATCGGAAAGTCGGATCGTGTCGACCTGCTGAGTCGGCCCGCGAACAATAGCGTGCGACGGTCCCTGTTTGAGTCTTTGGTTTCTATATCTTCGTGGCGGCGGGCCGCTTGCGCGCACAACTGTGAGCAATTGCTCCACAGTGCTCGCAGTGGACCGCAATGCCAGAGGAGAACGAACATGAAAATACTTTGGTGCTAACGTCATATGATCAATTGGGTAACACTGGCCGCAAGACCGGCTTCTGGCTTGAGGAATTCGCGGCCCCGTATTTTGTCTTTCGGGACGCTGGTGTAGAACTGACGCTCGCTTCGCCAAAGGGAGGACAGCCCCCGATCGATCCAAAGAGCGATCTGCCGGAGAATCAAACTCCCGCGATGACGCGGTTTAAGCAGGATACGGAAGCACAGAATGAGCTATCTCAGACAGTGAAGCTTTTCGACATGAAATCGGAGGATTTCGACACCATCTTTTACGTGGGAGGCCACGGTCCAATGTGGGATCTCGTCGATAATCCCGATTCCATCGCGTTGATCGAGTCTTTCTACAACTCCGGTAAGCCTGTGGCTGCTGTCTGTCATTCGCCGGCTGTCTTCCATCGCGTAATGTATCGGGGCGAGCCTCTCGTCAAAGGCAAGCGCGCAACCGGCTTTACCAACGGGGAAGAAGCCGCGGTCAATTTGACCCACGTCGTGCCTTTCCTTGTTGAGGATGAGCTGAAGGGAATCGGCGGCATCTACGAGAAGGTAGCCGACTGGGCGCCCTTCGCGGTAGTTGACGCTGGAGTCGTGACCGGCCAGAATCCGGCTTCGTCGACTGCTGCGGCCAAGGCACTGATAGAATTGCTCGCAGCTCGGAAGGCTGCTTAGCCGCCAAGAGTTCGGCGCTTGATAACCGCTGCGGACGAGAGCGCCGAATCGATCCGCGAGTTCGCTCGCTGTCGATTAGCACCACTAAACGGAAAGGGACCGAAACATGACGGACATGATCGAGAGCACATTGACGATGCTCCGCGCCGGGGAATGGATGCCAGTGACTGCGGCCCGCGTCCTGATTGGCATCTTTTTCTGTATTTCGGGCGGGACCAAGCTGTTCGTACAAGCCCAGTTCGGCGTGCTTGAGCAGACAATGGTCCGAATACACACCCCGTTCCCGCACGCAACTGCGCTCTTCGTCGCCACGGTCGAATTCGCGTGCGGGGCGGGCCTGGCGCTAGGGCTGCTCACGCCGCTGTGCGCCGCAATGCTCATGGGAGACATGATCGTCGCGATCGCCACCACCTCGATCCACAGCATCCAGGCGAGTGGTTTCCTCGCCTGGCTCGACGACTTCCTGTACCTCCCCGAGGTGCTGTACACGTTGATCCTCGTATGGCTGATTTTCTCTGGGCCGGGTCGATACAGCGTCGATGGCCTCATCTCGTCGAGAATCGGCCTCTTCGGCGTCGAGCGCTAGTGTCCGCTCGCAGAGTGTCTATCTGGATAGAACGCACTTCGGTTCTATACGTCCCGTCCGTGCCCTTATTTAACGCAGCGGTCAGGTGTACGGAACCTCACATTCAACGTTCACTCAGGCATGTTCGGTCTGATGTCACCAACGGCCGTCTTTCTCACCCTCGGGGCAGTCCCGTCGAACCATCGACTCAGATTTCGGACATCTAATTGCCAGCTAGCGCGCGGGACTGCGGGTTTTCAATAATTTACCAACGTCGCTTCCATTGCCTCTCTCGCAGTGCGAACAGCTGCTGCCGGAATGAGAAGGAGCCAACGAAGCAATGCAGACAGAATGCAAAACGATGGCCGTCACCGGTGTGGCTCAAGGAATTGGTGCTGGCGTTACGAACGCCTTCATCGAACGTGGCTATAACGTAGTCGCCAACTCAGTGAACATCACAGCATACACCTTCGCTGCGACGGATCGGCTGGCTGTGGTACGAGGTGTCCTCGGCAACGCGAAGGAAGCCATACGGTTCAGCGCCTTCGCTCACGCAAGGGCCGACACGCCCGCACTGTAGTCAAATATTAAGGAAAGGATAGCAAAGACATGCCGGAAGCGACTTGGAAACCTCACGAGAAACACGGACGGCTCACGACGCAGAGTGACCTGCCAGACAGTGTCTACGCGTTTCCGAAGCAGCGTAAAGAACCACTGACCGACGCACAACATGTGCGTAACGCGGTCGCGCGGTTCGATCAAGTTATCGATGTCTCCGATGCCGACCGTGCTTTGGCGTTCGCGAACATCGAGAAAGCTGCAAACTACTACGACGTCAACCTCGCGGAAACGTCATGGCACGACCTGGGCACTCATCCTCAAAAGAGCAGAAGAGAGGCCGCCACCAAAGGCGCTGTGACGCGTAAACGCCGAGCGCAGAGCTAAGAATCCACCGGTCAGAGAGTCGGCCACAGAAGAAGTAATGACAAAGTGAAGTGGAAATCTCAACCAACCAAACCAAACTTGAAAAGGAGACAGAATATGACGGACACAAACGCAGTGATCGCAGTGTATGACAACCACTCGGCAGCGGAAGACGCGGTGAAGGAACTTCAGAAGTCAGGCTTCGACATGAAGAAGTTGTCAGTTGTGGGGAAGGATTATCACACGGACGAGCAAGTCGTTGGCTACTACAACGCGGGAGACCGCATGAAGTACTGGGGGAAGTGGGGCGCTTTCTGGGGCGGCTTCTGGGGCTTACTGTTTGGCGCCGCATTCTTTTGGGTGCCCGCGATAGGCCCTGTGCTGGTTGGCGGTCCATTGGTGGCCTGGATCGTCGCCGGCCTGGAAAACGCGGTGGTAGTCGGCGGTTTGAGTGCCATCGGTGCCGGTCTGTACAGCATAGGTATACCAAAAGACAGCATCGTGACCTACGAGACCGCCATAAAGGCGGGCCAGTATCTGGTAGTTGCTCATGGAACTTCCGCTGAGACGGCTAAGGCCAGAAATATTTTGAGCACATTGAAACCAACCGATCTGACCGATCATGTTCTCGAACCTGCCACGCAAGCGGCGACCCGTTGAACGCATCGTGAGGTGGGGATCAGCTCGTTTGTGGAACCTCGCCTCACGCCACTTCGAATCGCAGAATCCTGTAGATGTCTGTGATATTGGTGGATGTTATGCCCGGAGAGGAAGGGGTTTGCGGTTAGTGCACCGTATCAACACCAGCCGAGATGGCCAGAGCCACACGGATGTCAGTATAATCCGCGAGACCAGTTCAGAAAGAACCGTTGGTGAGCGCCAGAATCGGTGCATCGTTTATCACTAAATTATTTCGCCATGGGGCCCGTGGCGCGGTGACCTTTTCTGACTTCGCTCATCTAGTTTTCTTAGTGACTGAGTGCGCACCGTACAAGGAGATGAAATATGAAAGCAATTGTTGTCCACCAATATGGCGGTCCGGAAGTACTGAAGTTTGAGGACTATCCTGATCCGGTGCCGGGTCCGGGCGAGGTGCTGGTGCGGGTCGCCGCCGCGAGCGTGAATCCGATCGACTACAAGCGGCGTGCCGGATTAACGAAGGATTTTTATCCCATGCAGTTCCCGGGCCTCATAGGAGTCGATATCGCGGGGACTGTGGTCAAGATTGGGCCGGGGGTGGAAGGCTTTTCCGTCGGCGACCAGGTGTTCGCTATGGCGGACAATACTTACGCCGAACTTTGTGTCGTGAATGCAGCGGTCTTGGCGAAGATCCCCAAGGGGCTCGATTTGATCCGGGCGGCGGCGCTGCCGCTGGTGACGGTGACTGGCAACCAGCTCCTGTCCGCTACGGGAATCAAAGCGGGCCAGACGGTCATGGTCGTAGGCGCTGTAGGAAATGTCGGGCGTTCGGCGGTATTCACTGCGAAGGAACGCGGGGCGACTGTGATCGCGGGGGTTTTGAAGAGGCAGATGGATGAGGCGAAGACTGTCGGCGCGGATCAGGTGGTCGCAACCGACGACGACACCGCGATTGCGAATCTTCCGCCGCTCGATGCGGTTGCGGATACGGTCGGCGGAAGAACCGCCGAGAAGCTGATCGCCAAGGTCAAGCCGGGAGGAGTGTTTGCTTCGGTTGCCGGGGCGCCGCAGAACGCCGCGAAGTACCCATCTGTAAAGGTGGTGCCTGTATTCTCGAAATTCGACAGGAAAACGCTCCAGTTCATGGCCGAAGCGGTGCGAGATGGCAAGCTGGTAATCCCGATTAGCCAGACCCTGCCACTCAGTGAAGCGGCCCAGGCTCAAGCAGCGGCAGAAAAGGGTGGCATCGGGAAGATCTTGCTGGTGCCTTGAACTCGTTGCTGGACATGCAACGTCTAAAAGGGAAAGTCGAAAATGAAGAAAGATCACCGCGGATTTAATCTCGCTTCAAAACCAAGCGGCGACAGGTGTGTGGATGCCTGGCGTCACCGAAAGGTTGGTGGTTTCATCTCCGTCGGTGTGCGGAGTGTCGGTGACATCGGATGCTTTGACAGTTCTCCGAGTCAGCATGCACAAAGCATGCGGCGGCGACAGGGCATCCAATCATAACCAGCTTCGAGCCGGGTGAGGACTGGTTCTTCGATTACGAGAAGCGGGGGATGATCGAAGGTGTGGAATTGCTTCCGCCGCACGCGCATCCTATAGTCAGCAAATGCGCTCCGCTGCGGATAATCACATGGAGCAGGAGGAAGTCATGCTGGACAAAACGTTTTTGCCTTCACGCTGTTTCCGAGTGGTTTCAGCAGCCGCACTTGGCATAGCGATAGCGGTCCTGGGCGGCAAGGCCTTTTCCGCGCAGGACAAGTACACACTGCGCGTGCCAAATGGACTCGCATTTTCTGACTTCAGGGGGTACGAGAACTGGCAGGTCGTCGCCGTAAGTCAGACTGAAGATCTGCTGAAGGTGATGGTCGCCAATCCCACGATGATCGACGCCTACCGGGCGCGGCGTTCCCGGCAACGGCAAGCCTTTCCCCGACGGCTCCAAGATTGCGAAAATCGAGTGGAAACCGAAAAAGAGCACGGAATCCCCTTTTTCAGTGAGAATACCGGACGCCTTACAAGACGTTTTCCTCATCGAGAAGAACACCAAGAAATTCCCGAGCACGAAGGGATGGGCGTACGCCGTGTTCGACTTTGATCCCGCGTCGGACACTTTCAAGCCCAATGCGACCGGCGTCGTCAATTGCGGCTTCGCGTGCCATACGAGAGTGGCGGCCAAGGATTACATTTTCACGGCGTACGGCAAGAGGTGAACGGAGGTGACTGACGCTTAGTGCCTGCTCACGCGTAATGACACGCGAACGCACGAAACTCCAGTGACAAACTTTGGAGAACATACCGGTAAACGGGAGATCGCATTACACCAACGAAAGCCAGATCCGCCTGGCCCGGCGGTCGCCCGCCTATTGGCGTGTCACGATTGACAACCCGCCGATCAACGTGATGGGCCCAGAAATGGTCCGGGAGTTCCAGGGACTCATCGACGCTCTCGAGGCCGACGAGCATGTCAGGGTCGTGGTCTTCGACAGCGCGGTCGACGACTACTTCCTGAATCACTCCGATTTCCTGGCAAAGCTCGAGGACCTGACCTCAATGCCGGCGGGTCCCACAGGCTTGCCGCCTTGGCCGGACTTTCTCGCGCGTCTGACCCGCTTGCCAGTCGCTTCCATCGCCCTCATCCGTGGCCGGGCGACGGGCAACGGCAGCGAGATCACGCTGGCCTGCGACATGAGTTTCGCCAGCCGCGAAAAGGCCATCATCTCGCAATGGGAGGTGGGCGTGGGGATGGTCGCCGGTGGCGGCCCCATGGCCCGGCTGCCCGAACTCATCGGCCGAAACCGCGCCCTCGAGGTGCTCTTGAGCTCGGAAGACATCAGGGCAGACCAGGCCGAGGCCTACGGCTACGTGAATCGCGCCCTGCCCGACGCCGATCTAGATGCGTTCGTAGAGGCGCTCGCGACCCGGATCGCCGGGTTCGATAAATGGGCGATCGCCAACACCAAGCGCCTCGTCAACACCAGCCTGCCGCCGGACGTCGAGCTCGGCGCCGGGTGGGATGCGTGCATCGCTTCGCTCGGGCGACCTGCCGCTCAGGAGGGGATCAAAGCGCTGATGGCGCGCGGCTTCCACAAGCCGGGGGATGTCGAAAATCGGCTCGGATACTACCTGGGCCAAATCGCGCGCTAAGCCGCCGCCCGACGCGGTTCCGAACTCCGGACGTTGCGGATGGGACGCGCTCGAAGCCAAGCTTGCTTGCCAGGACACGGAAGGAAAATTGGAAATGAAAAAAGACCAGCGCGGAATCAACCCCGCTTCGAAGCCGAGTGGCGATGGGTGTGTCGAATGCCTGGCGTCACCGAAAGGCTGGTGGTTTCATCTCCGTCGGTGTGCGGAGTGTGGGCACATCGGTTGCTGCGACAGTTCTCCGAGCCAGCATGCGTCCAAGCATGCGGCGACAACAGGGCATCCGATCATTGCCAGCTTCGAGCCGGGTGAGGATTGGTTCTACGATTACGAGAAGCGGGGGATGATCAAGGGTGTGGAGTTGCTTCCGCCACATTCGCATCCGGAGGATCAACCATCGCCTGGACCGGCAGGGAGAGTTCCAGCCAATTGGGAATCGCTGCTGCACTAGCTGGCGTCGATCGATTTTTTATGAATGGGAGCGGGACTCGGGACACCGTATTTGTAATGAGCACCGTATCGAAAGGAGCCATCAATGAACGCCGTACAAGTCGAACAGAAGAGCTATGAGATGCCCCCGCGCGAGGGGTTCACCGTCGCACATTTTCTCACCGTCGCCGACATCGACCGGTCGGCTCGCTTCTACGAAAAGGTCTTCGGCGGTCGCATTCTGAGCAGAGGCGACAGCGAAGGCGCGCCCGCGTACATTCAGATCGCGAATACTTGGCTCCTTGTCAACGTCGGGGGCGGGCCGACCCCCGACAAGCCGACGGTAACGCTCAGCGTCCCCGACCCGAATAACATCAACAGCTTTATGAATATCCGCGTTGCGGATATCCAAGCGTGCTATGAATTGTGGAAAAGTCGAGGAGCCGAGTTCATCACGGAGCCAATACCCAAGTACGGCGAGATTCGCTGCTACATCCGCGATCCTGACGGTTATATTATCGAGGTCGGACAGAGCACCGAGCTCAAGTACGGTTAGCGCTCGGCCCGGATGGGATTCGGATTTAAACGGTTGCGGATGTTCGGCTTAGGCTGCTGAGCCCATTGGCGCGAACGATACAACGGCGCTGAGCCGCACAAAGCTCTGAATTGTCACGTCGCTCTGACATTGAAAGGAGTACCAAATGGACACAAATGGACTGAAAGAGACCACGCGCATGACCGCGCCTGTCGCGTCGAACACGCTTAGTGTGAACGTTTTTACGGCCCCGGGAAAGACTATGGTCGGCGAGCGGCCAAAGCCCTTCGGCGAAGCGCTCGGCTTTGACCCTATCACGTCGACTTTAATCTTCGGCGAGTACGACGCGGTGCTGGTGGACGCAATGGGGACAGTGGCTGAGGCCGAGGCTCTCGCGGATTGGGTCGCTCTGCACAACCGCAACTTGGAGACCATCTATATAACGCACGCCCATTTCGACCACTTCTACGGTCTGAGCATTCTGCTCGACCGTTTCCCGGGCGCTCGGGCGATAGCAACGCCCAAGACGGTGAACGCCATGCAGATGTCTTTCTCTCCCCCAGTGGAGCGGTTGGCCCGCCGGCTCTTTCCTGGGCAAGTGGCCACCAAGTTGGTTCCACCTGAGCCCTATGAGCACGACACGTTCACTCTCGAGGGCCACGAATTGCGCATCATCGAGCAGGGCCGCACCGATAGTCCCGATTCGACGTCTCTATACGTTCCATCGATCGGCCTGATCGTCGCTGGCGACGTTGTGTACAACCAATGCCGCATTTACGTCGGCGACACCACCCCCGAGAGCCGAAAGAATTGGATCGCGGCGCTAGACCGGTTAGCGGCGCTGAACCCGGCGATTGTTGTCGCCGGTCACAAGAAGCCTGGCGCGCCCGACTCTCCCTCGACGATCCAAGACACCAAGCGTTACCTGCAGGACTTCGATCGGCTGCAGAAAACCGCGACATCCGACCAGGAGCTGTTCGATCAGATGACGGAGCTGTACCCGCATTGGGTAGCCAATCAGTCGTGGTTGATGTTCGGATTCCCGGGGGCATGACCTACATCAACCGCTGATGGCCCGTCCTTGCGTACTTTGGAGGGAACCGTGGACGACGAATGTTACGCAATTTCAAGGAATGGGAATTAATGAACGTCCCGTCTGCCGCAGTGTTAGTTCCGAGTGTGCAACAGCTCGGCGCGCGACCGATCTCGGATCTGATGGACTTGCTCGCCAATATCGGAAACAGACTCAATTTCAAAAAGGAGAACAAAATGACAACTAAAGGAAAAGTCTTGGTGCTAGTCTCGAGCGGTCATGGCTTGCCCTTGAAAGATGGCAAGGTTTATACCGGCGCTGGCTACTACCTCAACGAACTTACGGTTCCGGTTCGCGCCCTGATGAAAGAGGGCTACGAAATCACTTTCGCCAACCCAAAAGGCAACACGCCGCAAATGGATGTCCATTCAGCTGTAGCCGACTTCTTCGGTGGAGACGAGGCTAAGCTTCAGGACTATCTAAAATTCCGCGACAGCCTGACTGGGCTCAAAAATCCAACTCGTATCTCGGATGTCATCGCATCGGGCCTGGATCAATATGACGCTGTTTTCGTCCCCGGCGGCCATGGCCCGATGATGGATCTTCTCGATGATCCCGACGCTGGCACCGTGCTGAGACACTTTCATAAAACATCCAAGCCTACGGCGGTGCTCTGCCATGGCCCGATTTCACTTCTCTCGGCTCTTCCGAATTCGACGGAGGTGGTCGCCGCGCTGGCGGCGGGCGATGCCGCTGGAGCGCGGGCAAAGGCTCAAGGCTGGATCTATTCTGGATATAAGATGACTATCTTTTCGACAGCGGAAGAGCAGCAGCGGGAACCGCTTGAGATTGGTGGTAAGGTTCTCTTCTACCCGGACTTCGCCTTGCGTACGGCGGGCGGTGACGTAAGTGTGGTCGCTCCATGGCAGAGCTACGTCCTTCAAGATCGCGAGTTGATCTCAGGTCAGAACCCGTTCTCTGATCAAGCGCTTCTGAACCTTCTTCTACCGGCGCTCAATCGGGGAAGAAGGAGGGGTCGGCCTCCTCCTTTGGATCGAGTCTTCGCTACTAACGCAGCCATGACCTAGACCAACCTCTGAGCGTGCGTTCCCCGCGCCTGGATGGAGGGTTGCCCATAGTTGGAAAGGCGCCTGGAAATCGCAGTGCCAAGTATCGCGCGCCACCTTGGTCAAATTTAAACCGAATCAGCAGATGAGCACAGTTTATCGGATTTGGAGTCGTCAATGAGCAGCGTACAAATCGAACAAAAGAGCTATGAGATGCCCCCGCGCGACGGGTTCACCGTCACACATTTCATCACCGTCGCCAACATCGACCGATCGGCTGATTTTTATGAAAAGGTCTTCGGCGGCCGCATTCTGAGCAGAGGCGACAGCAAGGGTGCGTCTGGGCACATTCAGATCGCGAATACTTGGCTGATTGTCAACGTCGGGGGCGGGCCCACCCCGGACAAGCCGTCGGTAACGCTCAGCGTCCCCGCCGACCCGGATAAGGTCAGCAGCTTCTTGAATATCCGCGTTGCGGATATTCAAGCGTGCTATGAATTATGGAAAAGTCGAGGAGCCGAATTCATCACGGAGCCGAAGGAAAAGTACGGCGAGATTCGCTGCTACATCCGCGATCCTGACGGTTACATTATCGAGGTCGGACAGAGCACCGGGAATATATAAAAAAATCTGAGCATATGAATGCCCGTTTTGAATCAAGCTTTCTCCTGCACACCGTCATCGATTTCCAAGAGGGGTCTCGGTTTGGATAACTGAGAGTTGTCCGTGCCACCTTCGCGGCAAGGAGATCGAATCGTCGGTTTTACAACCGCTAGGAAGATGTGGACTGCCCGAACGCAATTCCGTGACACTTGCCGCCCGGTGGAGAATAGATCATGGCCAGCATCGCCAGACCTCCTTGCGACGCCGCCGCGATTCTCGCCGGCTCGTGTGATGCTCCAGCAAAAACCAACGGCCGCTGGATTCTAGCCGCGACGATCCTCGGTTCGAGCATGGCGTTCGTTGACAGCACGGTCGTGAACGTGGCGCTTCCGGCGCTGCAAGCGGCTCTGCACGCGACGCTGGCGGACGTTCAATGGGTCGTGGAATCCTACGCGCTCTTCCTCGCAGCGCTGCTTCTGATTGGTGGTACCTTAGGAGACCTTTACGGCCGCCGGAAAATTTTCACCGCCGGCGTGGTGATCTTCTCGCTGGCCTCCGCCTGGTGCGGATTAGCGTCCAACATCGGACAGCTTATTGTCGCCAGGGGCGTCCAGGGAATCGGTGGTGCGCTATTGGTCCCCGGCAGCCTCGCTCTGGTCAGCGCTAATTTTTCTCAGAAGGAACGCGGTCGCGCGATCGGGACGTGGTCCGGGCTTACGTCGATTACGGCCGCCATCGGTCCGGTGCTGGGAGGATGGTTCGTCGAGCACGGTTCGTGGAGGTGGGTATTTTTCATTAATGTGCCTATCGGATTGTCGGTGCTTTTTCTGAGCCTGTGGAAGGTCCCGGAAAGCCGGGCCGCGAACCGAAGTTCGCACTTCGACTGGCTCGGTGGTCTTTTGACGGTGCTCGGTTTCGGCGGGATCGTTCTTGCCCTGATTGAATCGATCCCAATCGCGGGAGCATTAGGAGCCATCGCCCTGATTGTGCTGTTGTTTTGGGAAGGCGATCTCATCGTCGCCGATGGTTCCGCTCGGTTTGTTCCGTTCCAGAAATTTCAGCGGTGCGAACCTGCTCACTCTCTTTCTGTACTCCGCATCGAGCGGCATGCTTTTCTTTTTCCCGCTCGATCTGATACAGGTGCAAGGCTACTCGCCGACCGAAGCGGGGGCCGCACTGCTGCCTTTCATTTTGTTGATGTTCTTGCTATCGCGCTGGTCTGGCGGACTTCTCGATCGATACGGCGCCAAGGCGCCGCTGGTGGTAGGTCCCCTGATCGCAGCCGTCGGTTTCGCGTTGTTTACGAGGCCGGGCATCGGCGGCTCCTACTGGGCGACGTTCTTCCCCGCCGTGGCGGTGCTGGGGTTTGGCATGGCGATCAGCGTCGCTCCGCTGACCACGACTGTGATGAATGCGGTTGACCAGGGTTATGCGGGAGCGGCCTCTGGGATCAACAATGCTGTCTCGCGGATCGCCAGCTTGCTGGCGGTGGCGGTTTTTGGAGCATTGCTTAGCGGAGTTTTCCAGGTCAATCTGACCCGGCAATTGGATAGCCTCAACCTGCCACCGCCGGTGCGGACGCAGATCGAAGGTCAGCGATCCAAGCTCGCTGCCGCGGAAACGGGAGATGGGCGGGCGCGGCGAGCTATTGAGGAAGCATTTGTCGCCGGCTATCGCACGGTTTTGTGGGTGGCCGCGGGGCTGGCGCTTGCAAGTTCCCTGAGCGCCGCAGTATTGATAACAACCGGGAGGAGACCGGAGCGTCAATAGTCGGGGGACAACCTTAACAGCAGCCGCCACCTCGACGCAAATGATCTCCTTCTTGTCGACGCTATATTTCCGCCAGGGCGCGATGTACAAGGTGGATCGAGATCGCACCTTCGCCAACAGCTGACGCAACCCGCTTCACGTTTCCGGAGCGGATGTCGCCAACTGCGTAAACTGCTGGCAAGCTCGTCTCAAGCATCTGCGGCGGCCGGCCCAGAGGCCACTTTCGTGGTGCGCCTGCCAGAATCGGATCCAAGTCCCGTCCTGTAAGAATGAATCCCTGCTGATCCAGCGCGACACAGCCACGCAACCAGTCGCTGTGCGGTGACGCACCGGCCATCACGAAAACGTGCCGGATCTCGCGCGTCGATCTCTCCCCCGACGATCGGTCGAGCCAGGTGACGCGTTCCAGATGCGAATCGCCTTCTAATGACAGAAGCTCAGCTTCCAGATGCAGCTCGATCACCGGATGCTTCGTAATCCTCTGCATCAGATAGCGTGACATCGTCTCCGAAAGGGTCTTTCCGCGAACCAGCATATAGACCTTGTGGGCAGTCTCTGCCAGGAAAACTGCCGCCTGGCCGGCTGAATTGCCCCCGCCGATGACGATGACCTCATCACCCCCGCAGAGTTGCGATTCCATGAATGTGGCCGCGTAATAAACTCCATTCCCTTCGAACTGCTTTAGGTTGGCGATGTTCGGCGTATTGTATTGCGCTCCAACGGCGATAATGATGCTGCGAGCCTGCAGAATGCCGCCATTCTCCAGCGAGAGCTGGTATGGTCTCTGATCGCAGTGGACCTGGACCACCCGTTGACCCACCAACATCTGAGCGCCGAATTTTTCTGCCTGGACAACGGCGCGGCCCGTGAGCTCCAGGCCGGAGATGCCAGTAGGGAAACCAAGGTAGTTCTCTATCTTCGAGCTCGCGCCCGCCTGTCCACCGGGAAAATCAGCTTCGATCACGACGGCGTCCAAGCCTTCAGAAGCGGCGTAAACCGCCGCCGCCAGTCCGGCCGGACCACCGCCCACGATGGCGACATCACGAATGCGTGACTCATCGACTGTGCCCGCGAATCCCAGACATTTAGCCAACTGCTGCGTAGTGGGATTGCGCAGCACGGCCTTTCCGCTGCAAATCACAACGGGTATTTCGTCGATCTTCAGGTTAAAACGATCCAGCAGCTCCTGAGCGGTCGTGTCACTGTCAAGGTCGATATATGTGTGCGGATGTCCGTTGCGGGTGAGAAACTCGCGCAAGCGCAGCGTGTCAGCCGAGTGACGCGATCCCAAGATAATCACGTTACCCATGCCTTCCGTAATTAGCGCAAGGCGTCGCTGGATGAAGGCGCGCATGAAGATATCGCTCAGTTCGGCATCTTTTGCGATTAGCGAGTGCAAGGCATCTGCGCTAACTTCCAGGAATTCTCCTGGCTCGGCAACACGCCCGCGCGATAGAGAGCGGGCTCCGGAAATCAAGACCATTTCTCCGGAGAAACCTCCAGGACCATACGTCACAAATACGAGCTCGCCGGAGAGCCTCGTCATGAGAATCTCGAGCTTTCCTGAGAGCACAACAAAGCAAGGCATTCCAAGTTCACCCGTCTCGAACAGGATCTCTCCGGCTCGAACTGTTCTCGCAATGCCGTACGGCCGGATGCGGTCGATCTGGGCGGGGGTTAGAACAGGGAAGGCCTGGGCCTGCCGGTCGGGTGTACTTATCGATGGCAGCATTGATTCGGTCCCTTGCATGCCTTCCTGCCAATGGCCGATTCCGTTTCCATTATCATCATGATCATCTCATGTGGACCGCACCGCGATAAACAAGAGGACGTTCGAAGCTTCCTAGCAGCCCGTGGTTGAAGTCTGTTTTTAGATTTCTGAGTGCTGAAAATGCGCAGAGAAGGGGTTGATATGAAGGCGCTACGAGGCCCGCTGCGGTTACTCCAGCCGCGGTAATTTGCGAGGGCTCCGAGATAACAGCCCGCGCGATCAGAGCTACTGGATATGTGCGGCAGCGTGGGATGGCCCGGGAAGCTCTGAGTTGCTGAAAATCGAGACTCTTCTCGCACCTGTCCAGGAAGCGGTCGCCCTGCGCGCGGAGGATGTCGGCCACCTCCACGGCGGGCCGTTTCATTTTTCTTTTACGCGGTGGTGGAACCGGTTGGCATAGACTACTTCCCGCTCCTTTCCTTTCCCCGCCCAATGCCGTGTTCCAGCCTGCTTCTTCTCAGGAATCACCGTGACGGCCTCGGTGCCATCGTCTCTAGCTGGCTGGCCGGTTGCGGTATACAAGAAAAAAGCCCGCCGGGACCAGGAACACCGTGAACACCACCGAAACCAGGAGCCCGCCGATCAGCGCGCGAGCCAAGGGCGCATACGACTCACTGCCCTCGCCGAGCTTCAGGGCCATCGGCAGCAGCCCGATGATCGTGGCGAGCGATGTCATCAGGATGGGGCGCAAACGCACGCGGCAGGATTCGACAATCGCTTCACCCACGCCTCTGCCTTCCATCTTCAGGTGATGGGCGAATTCGACGATCAGAATGCTGTTGGACATCGCGATTCCGGCCAGCATCACGACACCCATCAGCGACATGACGTTCAGCGTTGTCCCGGTGAGAACGAGCACGATCAACACGCCGGAAATGTCCCGGCGGCAGCGCCAACAGGATGATGAACGGATCGATGAAGGACCTGAACTGAGCCACCAGAATCAGGTAGAGCAACACGACGGAAAGATGAGGCCGATCGCAAAGCTTTTGAACGACGCGTTCATGGCCTCCGCGCTCCCCCGGACGGCCACGTTTACATTACCCGGAATATCTTCGTGCGCAATCACGTTGCGAACGTAGTCGGCCGCGGCGCCAAGATTTTCGCTGGACGGACGCGCATAGATGTCGAGCTTGCGCCGGATCTGGTAGTGATCCACCTCGGTGGGCGCTTTGATGCGTTCGATATTGGCAATCATGTCCAAGCGCGTCGGCTGAGCGACGCCATCCGCGTGAAGCGGAATGGACCGCAAATCCTGGATGGAGCGAATCTGCGTCTCCGGATATTGAACTGTCAGGAAATAGTTATTCCCATTGCGCGGGTCGATCCACAGATTGGGAGCGATCATCTGGTTGGAAGTGAGAGAGGTGATGACGTTGGTCAGCACTTCCCGCTCGGTCAGGCCGAGCTTGGCGGCGTGCAGGCGGTCGACATCCACGCGAAGAGACGGATAGTCAAGATCCTGCGGCATGAACACGTCGGCGATGGTTGGCGACAGCCGCAACTTGCTGGCGATATCCTGAGCGACCTTATTGTCGGTGTCGAGGTTCGCTCCCACCACTTGCACGTCGATCGGGGCGGGCGCACCCATGCTGACGACGGCATCCACCAGGCTGCCCGTGGAGAAGAAGGGCGTGATCTCCGGCATCTCCTGGGCCATGCGTTTCTTGATCTGGCGAATGTACTCATAGCTGCCGATACGATGCTCGGGCTGCAGGCCCACCTGAACAAAACCGGTATGCATGGCGGCATTCGACGTGTAGACAGCGGAGAAGCCATTGTCGACGCCGATGTTATCGACGATGATGCCAAGATCTTCCGGCCGGACGATTTCCTTGATCAAGCTCTCAAGATTGGCGACTTCCTTCTCGGTGACGGTGAGCTTGGTTCCCGAAGGCGCCTTGAAGGTGATCACAAACTGGCCCGCGTCGGTTTGCGGGAAGTACGAAAACCCAAGTTGGCTGTACAGGAGGAGACTCGCCGCAAAGGCTACGAAGAACACCACCAACACGGTTGCCGGTATGCGGAGCACCTGTTGGACCAGCACTTCGTACAGCTCCAGCATTCGATTGAAGGCTGCATTGAAAGCCGCGTTGAAGCGCGCTCCCCAGCCAGCTGAATTGCCCTTCAGTGTCCGCGCTTCGGCAGCGTCAGCTTCACTGAGATGCTCGGGATGTTCGAGCTTCAGATATCGCGCGCAGAACAGCGGCACAACCGTCATCGCGACGATGTAAGACGCGAAAAGAGAAACCACCACCGCCAGCGCCATGGCCGAAAACAGAAACTTGCTGACGCCGGCCAGCAGCGTTACGGGGAAGAAGACCACGGCGGTGGTCAGCGTGGACGCGAGCACCGGGAGAGCGACTTCCTTTCCGCCGGTTTCGGCGGCGACTCGCGGCGGCTCCCCCATTTCAAGATGGCGGTAGATATTCTCGAGAACCACCACGGAATTGTCGATCAGCCGCGACAACGCCAGCGCCAGCCCGCCCAGCACCATGCTGTTGACGGACGATCCGCCCAGTTGCAGAACGAAGAACGTCGCGCACACCGAGAGCGGGATGGAGAAGAAGACCGCAACCGTGGCTCGCAGGCTGCCCAGGAACATCAGAATCATCACGCAGGTGAGGAACAGACCGATTCCTCCTTCATGCAGCAGGGTTTCGATCGCGGTGCGCACGAAGCGCGACTGATCGAACACGACGTCGGTTTTCATGGCCGAAGGAACGTCCACCAGATGAGTGACGGTCTTGCGGACGCCATCGACCACGGCAATCGTGTTCGAATCGCCGCCTTGCTTCATCACCGGAAGATAGACGGATCGCTGTCCGTTCACATGAACGACGTTGTACTGGAGAGCGTGGGCGTCCTTAAGCTGCCCGATATCCGACATCAGAACCGGATTCTCGCCGTTCATCTTGACGGGATACTGGTTGGCGTCCTTTAGATTGAACTGCGCATTCGAATAGATGTTGTAGTCGAGATTTCCGATCTGCACGTCGCCCGCGGGAAGAATGACATTCGCCTGGCTCAGCGACCGAACCACGTCCATCGGGCTGATCTGCCGGGCCTCCAGTTTGTACGGATCGACGTAGAACTGGATTTGACGCCATGGTCCGCCAAATGGCTGCGGGATGGATGCGCCGGGAACGCTCGCCAGTTGATTTCGAACGAAGTTCTGCGCGATGTCCTTCAGGTTGCCGTCGGTCATCCCTTCGCCGTTCATGGTCACCAGGCACACGGGAAGGCTCGAAGCGTCGGACTTGAGCACCACCGGCGGCAAGCGTGCCGGGCGGCAAGTCCTTCATGTCCGAGACCGCCAGGTTGGCGATGGTCGCCGCGTCAATATCCGCGTTCGTGTTCGATTGAAAATAGACGCGAATGATACTCACGCCGTTCAGCGATCGCGATTCGATATGGTCGATGCCGCTGGCGAACGTAAAAAATCGCTCCAGGTGATACGTGATGTCGCCCTCGATTTGCTCCGGAGGCATTCCGGCGTAAAACGTGGCGACGACGACGACCGGAATGTTCATTGCCGGGAACATATCCACGGGCATCTGGACAACGCTGACCCCGCCGAGGATGGCGATGATCAGGCAGACAACGATGATGAGATAGGGCGTGTTGATGGCAAATCGCGACATGAGGTTCCCTACGATTTCGGCGCCGAATCGCCGGCCAGGCTGATCACTCTTGGGTTGAACTTTGTTGCCGTCCTTCAGCCCGGAGCGCGATCCGACTACGACGCTGTCGCCTTCCTTCAGGTCGCCGGATCGGACTTCGATCCGTTCTGCGCGTCTCGATGCCAAGGCGGACTGGAACGATCTGGATCGTTCCGGACGGTTGGACGGTGAAGACGCGGGCGGAGTCTCCGGAGCCGTCGACGGCTTCCACCGGAACCGAGAGCACGTTCTTTCGTTGTTCCGTGACAAGGTCGACTTCGGCGTACATGCCCGGGAACCAGCACGAGCGATGGATTGGGAACATCGACTTCCGTCTTCATGGTTCGGGTGGACTGGTCGACTTTGTCCGCGAAGCGGGCGACTCGGCCCGGAAATGTTCGATTCAGCGCGGACACCCGGACGTCCACCGGCTCACCGAGGTGAATCAGCGGAACCGCGGATTCCGGCACTGGCAGCGCGAGCCGAAGCAGGCCGTTTTCGGAAAGGCGGACGACCGGCATGGCCTGAGTCTGCGAAGCCGTTCCGGCTTGAATCAAAGAGCCGGTATTGGCGTATCGCTTGGTCACGACGCCGGTGAAAGGCGCGGTGATGACTCGCGTACTGATACAGGGTCTTGAAACGCGCCTGCTCGGCTTGCGAGACGCGAATGCGCTGCTCACAAGCCGTGATATGCGACTTGGCGCCGGAGACCTGCGCCTCGGCCACCAGATCGCGGGAGTGCACCTCGTCCACTTCCTGCTGCGGAACCAGCCCGGGTTCGCGCTTGGAGACGTCCAGAATGCGCGAGTAAGACAGATGCGCCATGTCGTGAGCCGATTCGGCGCGCTGCAACTCATCGCGCGCGGTGGCCAATTCGGCGGTTGCCTCTTCGATCGCCGCCGCCGCTCGGGTGAGATCGTCCTGCATTTCCGGGATTTCCAGCGTCGCGAGCAGTTGTCCTTCTTGAACGCGATCGCCGATATCGACCTTGATCTCGCGAATGTATCCGGACACCTTGGCCATGACATCGATTTCCTGAAACGGCTCGAATTCCGCGGTCAGGACCAAGTCGCTGGAGAGATCGGCGCGCGTCGCCTTGACGACCGCCACCGTGGGCGTGTTCGTCGGCCGTCTGCGATGCTTCCGCGCCGCCGCTGCGGGCGCAGGAGGTGATCGCCGCCAATAAAGAGATGACAACAGCGATGATCAGAAGACATCGCCCACGTGTCCGTGTCATGTGACTCATCGTAAGATCCCCATTGCATAATTGAGCGCCGCCCGCCGGCTAAGGTATTCATATTTGGCGGATGCGGCCGCGATCTCGGCCGAGGTTTGGTTCAACTGCGCCTGGTTGAGTTCAACGATGCTGCCCAGAGCATTGTCGTAGCGCGCCTGGGCCAACCGCAGAGCTTCATTCGCCTCCGCAACCATGCGCGCCGTCACGTCCAGCCGCCTGAAAGCGTCGTTCGCATCCAGCCAGGCAACTCGCACATCGCGCGCGATCTGCACGGACAAATCCTGAACATCTTTGCTCGCCGCCGCGGCGCGCGACTCGGCTTCTTCGCGCCGGGCCTTGAACAGCCCGCCGTTTAGAACAGGGATATTCACGTTGACGCCCGCGGCGCTGTAGGTTTCCGGCAGCCGGTCGTCCCGAACGGGAGCCACGCCGGCGACCGCGGCGGCGCTGATGGTCGGATTTCGAAGCCGCTTCTCGGCTTCCGCATAACGGTCCAGCGCATCGCGATTGAGCTGCAGCGCAGCCAAATCCGGCCGCTCGCGCATCGCCTGCCCGATCAATGCATCCACGTCCGGATCGAGCGGCGGCGGCAGCGGCTCGTCGGTCAACGAAAATGGCTGGTCGCGATCGTAACCCATGGCGGCGGACAAACGCGCATGGCTGGCCTTGGCGTCGTTTTCGGCGCGGAACAAGTCGAGTTCGGCTTGAGAGACGTTCACCTGGGCAAAACTGACGTCCAGCGTCGATCGGAGGGCGCTCTGCGCCAGCGCGCTCACTTGACGAAGAGTCAGGCGCCGGAGATCGAGTGTCGCCTGCGCGACCTTGAGAACGGACTCCGATGCAAGCGCCTGGTAATATGCCTGTTGCACTTCGATCAACACCTGGGCGCGGGTATTGGTCACGTTCTGATTCTGGGAGGCGTTGCGCAGCTTGGCGCTCTGCTCCAGGCTGGCGGTGCGTCCGAAGTCGGTCAGCAGTTGATTCGCAACGAACGCCTGACGCGGCGCGGTTGTAGATGCTTGACGTGGTTACGGCGCCCGCCGATAGAACCGAATTGTGCTCCGAGCCGACGCCTGTGACGTTGCCGGAGAGCGTCGGATAGTAGGCCGAGCGAACCTCCTTGACGACGAATCCGCTCGCTTGCGCCGCCAGTGCCGCGGAGGCAATCCGCGGGTGATTACGCAAAGCGATCTGCTGCGCCTGAGCGAGCGAAACGGTGGCCGGAGTCTGCGCCCATACGGCGGTGCACATTAGGCAACTTCCGATGAAAACCCGAACAAATGAACACCGAACCCTCATCGAGACTGTTCCGACAGCCACCTTGAGAATCACCGTATCCTGAGCTTCGATCAGCCCGTCCGTCACCAGCTCCTGGAGAAGAGGCAAGAGAGTTCTGATGTTTTGCTCCGTGTCGATGAACTCGATGCGAAGCGGCATGTGCTGAGCGGTGTCAATTCCTCCCTCCTGCGTATGCATGCGATGGTGCGAGCCGAAGCCGGCCTCCGGGCGCAGCACCGTTGCGCCCGCGACGCCTTGTTCGAGCAGCAAGGAGAGAATCTCGCGGCTCAAAAAGTCGCTGTCGAGAACTGGTATCTTCGTTCAGATGAATCGTGACTTTCTTTGCCGGGCCAAGAGCGAGCACACACTCCGTTCCTTTCGAGCGTACAGTCTACATATACGGGCAGAGCTGCAGAACCGCCACTGAAGACTTCCTGAAGTTTTCCTGACAGTCGCGTCAGAAAATCTTCAGGAAGTCTTCAGTAGACGGCGATCTTCTGCTCGCCTATAAAGAAGAAGGAGAATCCAGGTGCGGATTTTGGTGATCGAGGACGAGCAGAAACTGGGCAGGGCATTGCAGGAGGGCCTTCAGGCTGAGCAGTACGGCGTCGCCCTTGCCTACACCGGCGAGGAAGGGTTCTATCTGGCTCAGACGGAATCCTTCGACCTGGTGATTCTCGACGTCATGCTTCCAGGCAGAAGCGGCTTTGAGATCCTGACGACCATGCGCCAGCATGGATTCAAAACGCCGGTCCTGATGCTGACGGCCCGAGATGCCATCGAAGATCGGGTTCGCGGCCTGGATACCGGCGCCGACGACTATCTGGTAAAGCCATTTGCATTTCCTGAACTGCTCGCTCGCATCAGAGCGCTTTCTCGAAGAGGAATCCCGGAGACCAGCCCAAAACTGCGGGTCGCGGATCTTGAAGTGGACGTCGATGGGCCGTTCCGTCACGCGAGACGGCATACGCTGGATCTAACCGCGCGCGAGTTCGAACTCCTGGAGTACCTGGTGCGTCATCGAGGCCATGTGGTCTCCCGCGAGATGCTGACGCGCGATGTGTGGAAAGAAGCGGGCCGCCATACGCCCCTGGACAACGTCATCGATGTCCATGTGGCTCGCTTGCGGCGAAAGATCGACGATCAGTTCGACCAAAAACTTGTCCATACCGTGCGCGGCGTTGGGTTCGTCGTGCGCGAAGAGCAGGATTGATGCGCAATCAGCGGATCCTCGGAAATTACCAGCCTCCTCAATGGGAGTACAAAACGTAGTTTGCGTATGCCTTTTCCACTTCCGGATCCTGGCAAGGTGCTGCCGCAGGATCCAGATGCCATCGGCGTTTGCGACGAAAATCAGTCCTCGCCGGTCATCTCTGCTCATCGCGGTGACGCCGGTGAACTCACGGGCAACCTTGGGGTTCTGCGGGTCCGAGAAATCCATGATTCTGATCGTTTGCAGAGGGTAGCGCTGTTGCAGTAGCGGCCGGTTCACTGGTAACGAGTGCAGCGGTGCCCGCGACCAACGACAGGCTGTCGGAACTGCCATTGGGAGCGTACGCTACATCGGCGAGCACGGAAGGCTGGTTCGTCTTCGTCACGTCGATCAGTGTGAGTTCTTGCCGGCATCGTGTTCAGCGTAAAGATAGTAACTGCTGTAATGTTGAGTGGCGAGGAAGCGCCTCACGGGCCCGTCCGTGAGGGGGACGTGTCCCACGACCTCAATTTCATCTTTCGGCGCAGGTGGCGGAGCCTTCTTGTTCCTGGCGCTGACTGACGGGGTAAACATCATCAGGCCCGACAATAAGCAGAAGGAAAACTGGCAGATGCCAAACGATTTGCTGACGTGACGAAAGCACGTTTCGTTTTTAGCATCGAAAGGACTCCTCTGCGCCTTAAGATTCTCTGACGTTTTTCTGAAGGCAATCTTCAGAAGAAATTTCAGCATCGCCAGTTGCGCGCGGGCCGAAGCGAAGCTATAAGGGAGAGAGCGCAGTTGTCACTTCGCGTTCGATGAACAAATGAGCCGTTTGATCGCTCGACTCTTTCAGCCCAGACACGTCCGTACGCGTCTGACCCTTTGGTACGTATTGGTGCTGGCGGGCGTGCTGGTGCTCTCGTGGGGCCTCACGGCGTCGTTTCTATTTCTTCAGTTGCGAAGCCAATTGGATCACTACGCCATTCAGGATATCGAGACTGTCGAGGGGCTTCTTTCCTTCGACGCCAGTGGGAGTCTGACGCTGCGCGAGGATTATCACAACCATCCAGAATCCAAGCAGGTGCTCGAACGCTTCTTGGAAGTCCGTTCTCTGGAGGGCCGCGTCCTGTATCGCAATGAGCGGCTGGATGGTCAGGCGCTCGGCGGCAATCCAGTCCCTGGGGAAGGCGAAGGTGGATACTCCGCCCGATCGGCGCGCCTTGCGGACGGAACACCGGTCCGGATGGTGAGCCGCCGCCACACGCTGGACGGCCACCCTCTCCTGATGCGCTTGGCGTATAGCGAGGAGCCCATCTGGGCACGTTTTGAAGAATTGGCTGTGGCATCGTTGCTGGCGGTCCCAATGGTATTGGCGCTGGCGGGTCTTGCCGGTTATCTGCTCGCTCAACGCACTCTCGCTCCCCTGGAGGAAATGGCTTGCCGCGCTGAGCAAATCACCTCGGAGCGTCTTCATGAGCGTCTGCCCAACCGGGAAACCGGCGACGAACTCGGGCACCTGGCGCGGGTGTTTAACAGCCTGCTTGCGCGACTGGAACAATCCTTCGAGCAATTGCGGCGCTTCACTTCAGACGCATCGCACGAGCTGCGAACGCCGCTCACTTCTATCCGCAGCGTTGGCGAAGTTGCGCTTCAGAAAGACGGCAGCCGCGAGGAATACCGAGACACGATCGGGAGCATGCTTGAGGAAGTCAATCGGCTCACAGCCCTGGTAGACAGTCTCCTGACCATCTCTCGTGCCGACGCGGGTCGCATTCCACTTCATCCGACGATATTTTCCGCAATGGATCTGGCGCGTGAAGCAGCCGGGCTGTTCGACGTGCTGATTGAGGAGAAGCGCCAGAGGATAGCAGTCGAAGGAGACGAAGACGTAAACGTGAAAGGCGATCGCGTCTTTCTACGGCAGGCACTTGTCAACATCATTCACAACGCTGTGAAATACTCGCCAGTTGGTGGTGCTATTTCCGTGCGAGTGAAGCACGAGCCCGCGGGACACCTCCGTTTGGAA
The DNA here is from genome assembly GCA_963768075.1 of Terriglobia bacterium. Lineage (GTDB taxonomy): Bacteria > Acidobacteriota > Terriglobia > Bryobacterales > Bryobacteraceae > QHXW01. Next base: position 469,710 of record CAVYHD010000051.1, on the reverse strand, counting down.
GTTGCCGACAATGGTCCAGGCATAGCAACCGAACATTCTGCAAGAATCTTTGACCGGTTCTACCGGGTGGATGAATCCCGGTCGCGGGGACCGGGCGGCGCAGGCCTGGGGCTTTCGATCGCTCAATGGGCAGTTCGCGTACACGGTGGAGATATTCAACTTCTCCCGACACCGGGATCTGGCTGCACGTTCCAAATCTGCCTGCCACCGGCATCGAACGCGTGAGCGCGTCGTCAGGCGGTGCACCATGCACATCGCGCGGCACAACAGCACGGAGCGGTGGATTCCGTAGTACGCATTTGTGCACCCAATCGCGGTCGGCTTGGCGCGTTCTTTGTCTGTGATGCATCTTCCAAATGCAGCATTGCTTTACGCCGCTGGAGCCGATAAATATTGAAATAGCCGCAGCAGGCATCCGCGGAGCCCTTATGCAGGAGGCGGTTTCGCCATTCCCGCCCACCGAAATAGCAACCAAGCTCGTTCTGTCCATGGGTATCGGTCTCCTCGTTGGCTTCGAACGGGAGTGGTCGCACAAAGACCTCGGCGTCCGCACGTTCACTACCGTGACCCTACCGTCGGACAAAGGGAATTAATTGAGTCTGAACACCCATGTGTGCTCAGCGGTTTTGTGTAACTTATCGACGGAACCGGATGGGCCAAGATTACGATCGGCGAATTTTTCGCTTTCAGCTCTCCTGAACTCCTGACTGCGAGGTCTAGCCCTGTTTTCTGTTTGATCTATGGGCCTGCCCGCTTGAGGCCCGCCAGAGGTTCGATGGCCATTGCCCAACCAGGGGATCCGTCGCCGCCGCTAACGATTCCTGTTCCCCAGCACGCACAGCAGCGTTTCGCGTTTCACTTGTCCGCCGATCTTCCGTCGGGCTTCGTCGTCAGCAGAAAATTTCCGGGTATTAGGTGCGATGCGTGCAGTTTGGGCCGTCTTCGTCGAGTCGGTGGCAATTCGCCTAGCTGACCTCCCGTTTATCCGCGATCTCGCCCGCACGAAATCGTGAACTTCACTCGCCGTTACTTGAATCTGGCATTTCTCAGCAAGAATGTGGGCGATGTCACGGTATGTCCGGTCGCGGCGGAGTTCTATGATGAGTTTGGCGTAAGTTTCCAGGCGTGAGCGCGGCCGTTTGGGGGGCAGGCCATCGAGGATTTCCTTGAATTTGATGTGTACCTCAATAAGCACGAACAAGCAGTTGATGTAACTTTGGGGTAGTGGGCTACTTTGAAGTAGCCCACTACCAACTTTGATTAATACTTGACATAAAGCTTGACAAATGCTCAATGAGAAGCGTGGCGCGGACAGGAGCGCGCAAACTCTAAGACGAAGGCTTAGGAATGGTGTCTCTCTGAAGACTTGCCGCAGCGGCACGAAATATTGAGCTTCGCAATTCGATATCGTACCGTTCCGGAGGCGACGCAATCCCAAGTGCGGAGGTGACCTCACCACAGAAGCAGGATACGACAATCATCCTGGGGGAGATGATAGAGGTGGTGGCCCCTGCGCTTGCTGTAAAGGATGGCAATGACGATCAATCTTGAGCCCGAAGACGAAAAGCTCATTCAGAAGCGATTGCAAACCGGAGTATTCGGTAGCCCTCCGGAGGTCATCCACCGCACCCTGGAATCGCTCGATGCTCAGGAAAGCTGGCTTCAAGAGAATAAAGGGGCTTTCAACGAGAAGATTGAGCGGGGACTTGCCCAATTCGACCGTGGCGAGGGTTTGACACCAGAGGAGTCTCTCGCCCAGTTGGAAGCAAAGAAGGCACTATGGCGCGCTGAGCAACGGCGTGGATGAGTGGTTACTCGGTTTCGCCGCAGGCGCTCGACGACCTTTTCGAAATCTGGCAATACATCGCGCCGGATAGCGAGGAAGCAGCGGATCAGGTCCAATCCGAGTTCTACGATCTATTCTGCTCCTTGGCCCAGACACCGGGAAAGGGCCATAGCCGGAAGGATCTTACCCGTAGGGACGTCTTGTTTTTACCGCTCTACTCCTACCTGATCGTTAATCAGCCAGACGCAGCAACAGGAATTGTTAATTGAGGCCGCGACCAGTTCATGAGGCATGGATGCTTTTCTCGAACTCGATGCCGAAACGGGGGCAAGGCGGGGAGAGTTGCTGGGCTTGGGGTGGTCCGATCTTGAAGCCAACCGCCTCATGATCGGCCGATTACTTTCGCAGGTGGGTCAGCCGAATCCGCTGTCAAATGCCTCGACTCTTACCGCGAGCAGTTCGGCGATTCCTACCAGGGCAATTTCATCTTCTGCAATCCTGACGGTTCGCCATTGAAACCCGACACTGTATCAGCAGCTGTCTCTCTGCTTTGCCGCAAGCTCAAGCTGCCTAATGGCGCCAGTCTCCACACGCTGCGCCACACTCACGGTTCACATCTTCTCGCCGCCGGTGTTCCGAGTCGCTTGCTTACGTCGGTGAGCGGATCACGTTAATCCGCATGTGACAGCCATGGTCTATGCGCACGCGCTGCCCGGCCGCGATGACTCGGCTGCGCAGGCTTGGGGGGACTTCCAGAAGGGCGCAGCAAACTCAGCACAGCCTGTTCAACGAGCGCGCAATTCAAACTGAGGAGCCGATGTTTTGAACCCGAGGACGTAGGTGATACGTGCCGCAACTGCGTTTCGTAACTCGCAACCTTTTAAGAGCAGTCTCTATATCTAGTGATGCAGAGCAAACGGGTGCGGAGATGGATCAATACTCGTCGCGCGAAACTGACTGAACATAAAGGGGAGAAGTTGCGCTTGACACGATTCTGGCTGTAGCGCCTGGGCACGTCGCTCATTCGGATCACGCAAAACCCGAATTGGAAATCCAAAAATGTGTGAGCAAGCCGTCTGTAAGTTATTGAAAAATTGGTAGCGCTAACGGGAATCGAACCCGTATTTAAGCCTTGAGAGGGCTCCGTCCTAACCGTTAGACGATAGCGCCGAAGGGCTTGAATCATTGTAGCAATGATGCGCCGGCAGGCGAAACAACACCGGTGGCCGTTTCCCCTCCGACCCGCTGTGCTGCCTGCGCGATAATACTCTCGGATGCGCCGGATCGTTCTGCTGGGTCTCGTTCCGTGGCTCGCCTTCGCCGAGAGCCATTGGGTGCAATTCCGCACCGGGCCGTTCGAACTATACACGGATGCCGGTGGGAAGCCGGGACGGGAAGTCTTAGGGTGGTTTGACCAGAGCCGGTACGTGCTTGGCTACATGCTTGGTAACCCGGATCTGCAGACTTCGCGCCCAGTCCGCATTCTGCTTTTCAAAAATGCCAAAGAACGCGCCGAGTATCCTGCCACCGCAACGATCCTCGACGGCCGCGACCGCTGGGACATCCTCCTTACCGCCGATGCACCTGTCCCGCGCGAGGTTTTTCGTGAGTGCGCTCGGTTGTTTCTCGAGAACAACACCGGGCGGATGCCGGATGCGATCGAACGTGGCATCGCCGATCTGCTCTCTACCATTCAGGTAAAGGGGACGCTCGTAACTCTCGGGAGCCCGGTCCCGCCAGGCGAACGCAACCGCGACTGGGCGCGTATGCAGCTTTTTGCCACGAACCCGGACTATTACGCCAAGCTGCGCATTCTGCTTTACAACCTCCAGAAGGGCGCGGATGAGGATCCCGCCTATTTGAACGCATTCGGCAAGTCGCGCGCGGACATGGAAAAGGAAGTCGACCAGCACATGGCTGCCGGAAACTACCAGACGGCCTTAGTTGACGCCAAAGCGCTGAGCGTAGAACGCGATTACAAGGAGCAGCCGCTGCTATCGAAGGAAGTCCGGCTGGCGCAGGCGGACTTGTTGCTCGGCGCTTCGTCGCGCGCGGAGTATCAGGCGTTGATCCGGGAGCACGAATATGTCGCGGCGTCTTATGAAGGTCTCGGGAAGATCGCGCTGCGCGACAACCAGTTGGAAGAAGCTCGCCGTTGTTTTTCGGAGGCGATCAATGCGGGCACGCCATCGGCGCTGTCGTACATTGCATACGCCAGGCTGGAGCCGGATAACGCCAAAGCGCTCGCGGCTCTAGACAAAGCGCTTAAGCTTAACCCCAAGCTCGCGGAAGCGTATACGCTGATCGGCCGGCGCCAGACCGAAGGCGTCAAGCGCATTCAGTATCTCGAGAAGGCAGCGCAGCTTGCGCCTCGCGAAGCCGGCCGTTGGGAAGAGCTCGCCAAGGCGTGTTTGGATGAAAAGGTTTTCGACAAGGCCGCGCAGGCATGGCACAATGCGGAGCATGCCGCCACCACCGCCGAAGAACGCGAGCGCTACTCCGCCGCGCGGGTGGCGATCGATCAGCAGCGTCTGGACTGGCAGGAAGCCGAGCGCCAGCGAATGGCGGCCGAGCACGAGCAGGAGATCCGCAGGTTGAAGGCGCAAGCCATCGCCGATCTGCGCACTACCGAAGCCAAGGCGAATGCGGGGCAAGGTCCGGCTCCGGAAAAAGTGGAGAAGTGGTGGGACGGTCCCAAGCCCGACGGCCGCACCGCCGGCAGCCTCACACGCGTCGATTGTCTCGGCCGGCAACTGCGCCTGGTAATTGAAGGAGCGGATCACAAACTCACACGCCTGCTAATTCGCGATCCCTCCAATCTCGCCATTCTCGGCGGCGGCGACCAGAAACTAGGCTGCGGTGTACAAAAGTCGCGGCCCGTAGTGGTGGAGTATTTCACCAAACGCGATGCCAAGCTGGCGACCGTGGGAGAAGTGGCCACGATCCAGTTTCAGTGATGCCAGCCACGCACTCCAGGCCTTGGCTGGTCATCGGTATTTTCTTTCTCTCCTCGAGCTTCAATTACCTGGATCGGCAATCGCTCGCCACGCTCGCGCCGCTCTTGCGCGCGCAGTTTCATTTGAACAATGCCGAGTACGGCTGGATCCTGGCCGCGTTTTCCATAACCTACGCGACGGCCGCGCCATTTGCCGGGCTGTTGATCGACCGCATCGGCCTGAACCGTGGCATCACGCTCGCCATTGGAATGTGGTCACTGGCCGGCATCGCGACCGGGTTCACGCGCGGCCTCGATGGTCTCATCGCGTGCCGGGCGTGGCTCGGGATCGCGGAAGCGGGAGGAATTCCAGCGGCCGGGAAAGCCATGCATGAGTATCTTGCGCCGGCCGAGCGGGCATTGGGCAATGGATTCAATCAGGCGGCGGTATTTTTGGGCGCAATTTTAGCGCCGCCCGTGGCAACATGGTTGGCGGTTCGGTATCACTGGCGCGCGGCGTTCGTCGTCACGGGAATCGGCGGGCTTCTATGGATTCCGCTATGGAACTCAGTCGCGCGCGGGGCCCCGCCTGTACAAAAGTCTAAGGTTGAACCACTGGCAAGCAGCCTGGAGATTCTGCGCGACCCTCGCATGTGGGGATTCATGATCGCCAACGCTCTCAGCATGGTGACTTACTCGCTCTGGAGCAATTGGACCACGCTCTATCTGGTGGAAGTCAGCAAACTATCGTTCGTGCAAGCCGCCTACTTCGCCTGGCTGCCGCCATTGGCCGCGATGCTGGGCGGCTTCGGGGGCGGCTGGCTCTCGTTTCGTTGGGCGCGCGCGGGAAGCGATCCTCTTCGGGCCCGCACGCGCGTGTGTTCCTGGTGCGCGGTCGCAGGCCTGGTGGCGATCGCGGTTCCCTTCGCTCCCAGCGCGGCATGGGCCATCGCTGGGATCTCGGGCAGCATTCTGGCGGTTTCGGCCTTCAGCGTGAATCTTTATACAATGCCCCTCGACGTTTACGAAGGCGCCCGGGCGGCGTTTGCCGTCTCGCTCCTCGTCTCGGCGTACGGCGCCATGCAGGCCGTGGCCTCTCCAGCGCTCGGGGCAATCATCGATCGCTACGGCTACTTCCCGGTATGCGCGATCGCTTCGGTCACGTCTATGGCGGCGTACGGTATGCTTCGGGCCACGGCATTGCGTCCCGCCTGATGCCAAACCGCTCCGCTATCGTACGATTTCACCCCACTTGTGATCATTTTGTGACTCCGATATAGGTCTAGACTCATCTATAGTGGTTGAACTCCAGGAGAAACAGATGCTCGCTGCGCATGCTCAAGTGGAGGTTCAAGATAATCTCTTGGCGCGCCTGTCCGCCGCTCGGAGCCAAACGGACCGCCTGTTCGATATCATCAGGCCCTCCGCGCTTCACCAACGCCCCATTCCGGAGAGGCACCGGATTGTCTTCTACGTCGGTCACCTGGAGGCATTCGATTGGAATCTCCTTCGACCGCGCATTCCCGGCCTACCCTCCTTCCACCCGCAGTTCGATCAGCTTTTTGCATTTGGCATCGACCCCGTTGATGGGGGACTTCCGTCCGATCAGCCTCGCGATTGGCCGTCGCTGACTGAGGTGCATGGCTACACCCGCCGCGTTCGAGAGGCTCTCGATGTTGCACTTGTAAACAACCCCTTCGAAGCGGCTGCGCTGCTCAACGTCGCCATTGAGCACCGGCTGATGCACGCTGAAACGCTGGCGTACATGTTCCACCAAATGCCGATTGAAGAGAAGACTCCGCAGACGAGCGCGCCAACGCCGGCGGCCGGCCCTGTCAAATCCCGCACGATCGCGATTCCTAGCGGAATGGCGACACTGGGACTCTCCCGCGGCGACACGACCACATTTGGCTGGGACAACGAGTATGACGCTCACCGTGTGAACGTCCCCGCGTTTGAGATCGATCAGTACAAGGTGGCCAACGGCCAGTACCTGCGGTTCATCGACGCCGGTGGCTACGAAAACCAATCCCTGTGGTCAGCGGCCGATTGGCAGTGGAAGACCGAACAGAACATCAGCCACCCTGTTTTCTGGAGGCGCCGGAACGGCGGTTGGTACTACCGCACAATGTTCGATGAGGTTCCATTACCGCTCGAGTGGCCCGTGTATCTAAGCCATGCCGAAGCCAGCGCTTACGCACGTTGGAGTAATCAGACGCTGCCCACAGAGGCCCAGTGGCACCGCGCGGCCTACGGTTCGCCGGACGGAATCGAACGGCCTTACCCCTGGGGATTTGAAGCGCCCGGCTCGGACCACGGTTATTTTGATTTTCATCGATGGGATCCGGCACCGGTCAATGCCTTCCCGCGAAGTCGCAGCGCGTTCGGTGTAGAGGGTCTGTTGGGAAACGGATGGGAATGGACTTCCAGTCCTTTCGCTCCCTTTGACGGATTCGCGCCCTTCCCCTTCTATCCGGGCTACTCCGCCAGTTTCTTCGATGGCAAGCACTATGTGATCAAGGGCGGCTCAACCCGAACCGCCGCCAGCATGTTGCGCCCTTCGTTCCGCAACTGGTTTCAACCGCACTACCAGTACGTCTACGCGGGACTTCGCTGTGTGAGTCAATGACGACCTTTTCAGGAGATGCCGAATGCTGACGAACCCCGTCATCGCGGATGCCGTAGTTGAGTTCGCGGCCGATGTGTGTAAAGGCCTCACCAAGCAGGGGCAAAAAGAGCTGCCTTCAAAGTATTTCTACGACACCGTCGGCTCCAGACTGTTCGAAGTGATCTGTGAGCTTCCTGAGTACGGTTTGACGCGCGCGGACGAGCGGCTGCTTCGCGCTTACGCGCGCGATATCGTGGACCTCATTCCGGGTCCCGCGGTGGTCGCCGAGTTGGGCAGCGGTAGTGGAAAGAAGACTCGCTGGATTCTGGAAGCGCTGTCGCGCCATCGTCAGACGTTTTATTACCCTATTGAAATCTCAGCCACTGCTCTGGCCATGTGCCGGCGGGAACTTTCTGACATGGATGCCGTAAGCATCGTCGGTTTCGAGCGTGAGTACTTGGATGGACTTCTTGAGGTGGCGGCTCGCCGGCAGCGCGGTCAGCGCATCCTCGTGCTCTTTCTCGGCAGTACCATCGGAAACTTCGATCGGCCGGCCGATGTCAGCTTTTTGCGGGAAGTTCGCCTGATTTTGCAGCCCGGCGATGCCTTGCTGCTAGGCACCGATCTGGAAAAGCCTGTTCCGCGGTTGATCCAGGCTTACGATGATCCGCTGGGTGTTACGGCTGCGTTCAATCTCAATCTTCTGGCGCGCATCAATCGCGAACTCGATGGAGATTTCGTCACCCAGGAGTACCACCACGAGGCCCGGTTCAATTTTGATACCGGGAGCGTCGAGATGCACCTCCGCTCGACGCGAGATCAGGTCGTCACGATCCGTGGAGCCGGGATCTCGGTTCCGATCCTCGAGAACGAAACCATCTGGACCGAGACCAGTCATAAATTCTCGCCCCAAGAAGTGACTCAATTGGCTCAAAACGCGGGTTTTCGCTGTGAAGCACAGTGGGTCGATGACGAGTGGCCCTTCGCCGAAAACCTGCTGATTGCGGATTGACCGCTGGTTTAATCGGCCCGCAGCGGTCACTGCGCATCGCTGACCATCCATCTTATTGAGGTTATTGCAGAAAGCCGAAAGATGCACGCAGGGGTAATGCAGTCATGACAACATTACCCAGGCAGGCGGCAACTTGGCGTCATTCTTCGCGCAGCGACTGCTGTTTACCCTTACTTCCGCCCCTGGCAGTTCGTCCCAGCGATCACCGAAGTTCATATTTCAACTGGCCACTCGGTTCGTTCAAACGGTTGTGTCTCTGTTGGATCCTGCTGCCTGTTGGCGCGCTGGGTAAACGCATTCTCAGGCGGGATACTCAACTGTCGGGTTGTGGGAAGCGCCGAAACCGCTAATCGAGCTTCACTTGTTTCACGACGCCAAAGCCAATTGCTTTTCAGGGGTCGCAGGCTTTCCAATGACGTCTAGCACGAGCGGAACCGAGCTGACGATGCCAACGCCAAGGAGCGCCCATCCCGCGCCCCGGCGCTGGTCTTTGTTGAGCTTTTCTGAAATCAGGAAACCGATGCCGGCGCCCAAGGCAACCCGAGTACCGGCGATCAGGATGATTTCTGGAAGTGTAAGAGTTCTCTGTTTCATGCAAAACGTTGTAGCAAGTCTGTCGCCACACCGGACATCTGGTGTAAGCTACACCATAAAAAGAACCGCTCGCAGCTCGCAGCCTTTAACGGCAGCGCGCCGGTAAACTGGTCTGGAGGCTGACGATGGTTTGCAGACAATGTCATGTTGAGCACAGCGACGGGTTCATGGAATGCTACATTCCCTTGCCGGGCGGCGGAGTTGAGCTCTATGACTTCGATGAACTGCGGCGCGCGGTAGGCGCCCTGGAGAAGCTCGGCAACGCCGTCGGGAACCTCACTGACCGGCCTTCCGGGTGGCACAAGGGGCCGATCCAATTTGTTAAAAAATTGGTCGCTCGCTTATTGTCTTTGTATACGCAGCCGTCGCGTGAATTCAATGCCTCGGTAAGTCGATCTCTCGAAGAAATCGTCTCTGCCCTTGACCACCTTTCGAGGAATATGGTTGCCCTGGACCACCTTTCGAGGAACATGGTTGCCCTGGAAGGGCGATTGGTGCAGTCGGAGACGAGAAACGCCGCCCGGGTGGAGTCAATGCAGGAGGAGGTGGACCTCTTGCGCGAGCAGGTGAGGGTATTAGTCAGCTTACAGAAAACCGAGAATCTGCAGCTCCCTTCCAGCAGGATGGAAGCCGATTGGGGCCAGCGAGCCCGTGAGATTTCCCGGTCTCACAACGATATAGGTCCAGGGAACGACAGAACTTCCTATCTGATTGGACTGTTCGGCACCGGACGCTCGTATCTCACGGAACTTATGCTGCGTCACATCGGAGAAAGGGCGAAATATGTTAGGGATACGATCCGTCTGCATCCCGGCCCGACTCCTATGATCTATAGCGGCCATGCCACCATGAAGCATGTTTCCCGCGCTCAGTATCTGCCAGCGGTAATGAGCCATGTATTGGAAGCGGTCCAATTGGGATTTGCCGATTTGATTTTTCTCTATCGTCATCCCATCGACTCGCTGCTGACCAATTGGATTTGGTGGCGGACATACATTCGCGACAACACGATGATTCAGGGGATATCGCAGGTCTATAAGAGCACGGGTGATCTCTGTGCTGATCTGGAGCAGAACTTTCTTGAATTTCAGGCCTTTGCCCAAGGTGACCCTGGTTTTTTCGCGTCCCTCCAAGGCCCGCGGTTTCTGTCGTTCCCGGAATTTGTTGAAGAAACCGACCTTCACCTCCAATCCGCCACCCTCACGTTGCGGCTTGAGGATTTCATGGACGATCCGTTCAAAGAGTTTTCGAAGATCGTTGAAGTTATGCTGGGTGATCGTAATTTTAGCCGTGTACCGATGGCCCCTCCGAAAACCAAGCCCTATGGCTATCTGGCTGTTTTAGAGAAGGTACCTCGCTTCAGAAACTTCATCACCGGGCTGGATGCGGAGACAAAGAGACGGATTGAGAGGATCGGCTATAGTTTGACCTGACCCGGATGGCTTTGTAGGGATTGTAAAGAGGGCCCGAACTCGCCATTAAACCGCTGCCTCTCCGAGGTTCGGCTATCGGGAGGCGTTGAGAAAAATCGGCTTCACCATGGTTTCAATCTTGGCGGCCATCTCCTCGGCGGGAATGCGGTTGGGGGTCTGAAACCAGCGGCGCGCGGCTCCGAAGACGGCCCAGGCCGCCGTGGTCGCCAGCAGTGCCGCATCGACACCGGGTGCCATCTCATGATGGCCAAGGCCCTCCTTGAACATGCCCTCGACGACCGGGATGATGGAGCCTTCGAGCGGGATCCGAGCCCCTTTAACGGGGCAGTTTGTGAACTCAGCGAGATAGTCGCAGACGCCGAGTGCAATGGCGCGCAGTGCTCCATCGCAGTCGGTAAAGGAGATGCCACGGCGCTCTATCAGGTCGCGGAACCGGACGTCTGTCATGGCCCGCAGCAGCGCGCTCTTGTCCGGATAGTGCAGGTAAAAGGTGTTCCGGTTCAGCGTCGCCTCGTCAGCGATCTCCTGGACGGAAATGTCTTCGAACTCCTTTTTAGTCAATAACCTAGCTAGTGAATCCATGAGCATGCGGCGGCTGCGCAGGATGCGGGGATCCGTCGCCTCGCCGGCGGATTGGAGCGCCTGGGCCATTACGACTATAAGGATACCCCTCCTGCGGCAATCGATGCTAATGCGACACTTGTCTATTTTTCCAGAATCAACATATGTCTATTAAACATCAACTGTAGTGGAGGAGATTATTGATGCCCACGCTGCTTCATATCGATTCCAGCCCACTCTACGGCCGGTCGGTCTCCCGCGAGCTAACCGCTGCGTTCGTCACCCAATGGAAGGCTTCGCACCCGGATGGAACGGTCGTTGACCGCGACCTCAACGCAACAGCAATGCCGCCGATCACCGCGGAATGGGTCGGGGCCGTCTACACGCCGGAAGAGGCACGCACTCCGCAGCAGAAGGAACTGCTTTCGCTCTCCGATTCCCTGATCGCCGAACTGGAGCAGGCCGATGAGTACGTCTTCGGCGTGCCGATGCATAACTTCGGTGTGCCCTCCGTGCTCAAGCTATGGATCGACCAGATTGCGCGTGTCGGCAGGACCTTCTCCTACGCGGACGGAACGCCGAAGGGCCTGATTGTCGGCAAGAAGGCGACCTTCATCATTGCAACCGGCGGCATATACGACGCCCAGGACACAGATGGCTTCGTTCAATTTCGTAGAGCCGTATCTGCGGTCAGTCTTCGGCTTCCTCGGCGTGACGGATGCGACCTTTCTCACCGCCGGCGGCACCAAGGCTCTGAACCAGGGGCATGATCGCGGTGCGTTTCTTGCGCCGCATCTTCAGGCCGTGCAGACGCGCGCGCGAAGCCTCCAGGGAGCTGCCGCATGAAGATTGCTTCCATTGTTGCGCGCTATCTGCTGGGGCTGATGTTTACGGTCTTTGGGCTGAACGGGTTTCTTCATTTTATCCACCAGCCGCCACCGGCAAATCCACTGGCAATCCAGTTCCTTGTTACCACTAGCGCATCGCACTTTGCCGCGTTCTTCTTCGCGGTGCAGTTCCTTGGTGGTCTGCTGCTGCTCTCCGGCTTTTTCGTGCCACTTGCGCTGACGCTGCTTGCTGCCGAGCTTTACAACATCCTTGCGTTTCACCTGACGCTTTGGCCGGCCACTATTGCTCCGGCTCTGGTGGCATCGGTGCTATGGGTGCTGGTCTTCCTTCAGTACCGCGAAAGCTTCAACGGCATCTTCAGCGCGAAGCCGAGCAGTGGAACGGCAAGGTCGTTGTCGAACTGACGAATGCGCTTCGGGTTGCTCCGGAAGAACTAGGAGGCCTCCTCTCTTCTGAAAGTCGTGGCGCAAGCATTTGTCGGAGTACGCCTCGTAAAGTCCCTCAATCATCTCCCTGCGGCACAGCCCGGAACGAATCCGTCCCTGGAGGGGCAGCGGCAGGTCGTGTTCGTATCGAGCAATAACGCCGATGCCAGGGCCCCTGTCGCGGCCGTAGCAACTCAGCTTGACTTCGCTCCAGTCGAACGAGTCAGCCACCTTTGCTGTATACTGCTTGAGGCCGGGAAGGCAAGAAATGGAAATTCCCCGCTAAGAAGGTTGTGAACAAGAAATGAAAAGATTTCTTCCTTGCGCCTTACTGATCGCCGGTGCGGGTTTGATGCAAGCGGACATTATCGAAACGATCAGCTTTGATCTGTCGCCTCTACATCCCGGCTCAACCCTTTTAGGTAAGTTTACTCTGTCCAACTCGCCCGTGGTGGGGGATACGGCGCCTGTCCTGCTGTCGTTCAGCGATCCGTCGGACTATATCCCAACTTCACTGGCGGCGACGATTACGATCGAGACCGGGACCCCGAGCGGTTATGCGGTGCAGTTCTCTGAACTGACTTTCACCAACCCGAGCGGCAACACCTCACCGATAGACACGAAGGACGTCGGTCTAACGGGGTTTGCCTTTGCTCAATGCGCGTCCTTTCCTTGCGCGGCTACCGGAGGTGTCGAAGACCGTAGCCCGGCGGTGTTTACGTCGACGTACACGATCACCCCCTCCACGATTCCCGAGCCCACCAGCTTCATCCTGCTAGTCCCGATTTTACTAATAGGCGTGGTTTTCGGACGGCGGCTCGTTCCGCCGGTCTAACACCTGCCCATGAGCACAAAAAGCGCCAGATGTCTTCAGAAACCCAGCGTGCCAGCCAAGTGACTCGATTCAGAGTGTCCGAAATAGCGTCCGATAATGTCGCTTAACGCCGCCGTGACGGCAGACGCGTTTCCAGAGAGGCCGCCGGACCGGTACGATTGTTCACATGACTAGGGCCACAAGCCAAGCAGAAGCCGGCCGAGTAGTGATGCTCTCGGGCCCCGTTGCGGCAGGCAAGACCACCGTGGCGCGGCTGCTCTTGCCGTTGTTGTCCGGCCCGTGGGCCTATCTGGAAGGCGATACATTCTGGTCGTTCATCGCGAAAGCCGAAAAGCGCTCCCGCCGTGAGAACTTTCAGGTCATCATGCGTTCGATGACGGCCGCCGCCGTTCCCTTCGCGCGCTCGGGGTTCGATGTGCTACTCGATTTTTCGATCCCACCGGACTTTCTCCCGACCGCGCGTAAGATCCTTAAGGAAATCCCGCTCGATTTTGTGTTGCTACGCCCTAGCATCGAGCTCTGCGCCCGCCGCGCTGCCGAACGGCCTGAGGGCAAAATCGACGACTACGCGCCGTATCGTAGCTTTTACGCGCTCTTTGAGAACACGAGCACTGCGACGATCAGCGACGGCGATGCCACTGCCGAAACTCTTGCAGCCCGGCTTCGAGATGGCTTGGCAGCGGGCCAGTTTCGGGCTTCCGGCCTCGAATAAGGTTATCCGACAGCCTGACGCCGGAAGGCTGTGCCACGAGACCCCGCCGGACACCTTCCGTTATTGCTCCACAACGGAAGCGTTATTACTCCACTCGGCCGGTAGATAGAAGGGCGCGCCGTTGAATGCGGAGTTCGCCGGCCCCCCGGTGCCTGCGGTCGACCGCGCGGTGGTGAGCGAAACCGAAAGGCATTGTCTTTTCGATCGGGTAATTTCCTGAATCGAAAATGCTTAGCAGGACAATCTTACCCTCTAAATTACGCGCTCCCTGGACAAGCACCTGTGGTACCCCGCGCGAAACTCCAAGTCTAAACCGTCTATTTTGCGCACCTTTCAGCGTTGGCCCGCCTCTTGCTTTACGTGATCATCGAGGACAAGAGAATGACGCTCGTGATCACCACGAATTCGGTGTTGTTAATTAAGGCATTGCTGAAACGAATCGGAGTTGCTCCGGATTGCCGATGCCGATCCTGCGGTGGTGAACTCTCCTTTTGGCGGATCGTGAAACAAGATCAGTTTTGCTGTTGGGACCATCGCACACGCTGGCGCCTGAACCAACTAATCCGTGTCCTTGGCATAGAAGGGGCCTCCGATGGGCTACAGCGCGAACATTGAGATAACGGTGGGTTCAAGTTTACACCTCCGCACCTCCCAGAAAGCCGGTACGCCGCGACGCCGTGAATTGTTGCGCTCCGTACCGCATCTTGAGCCAGGAACAAAATCCGAGTGATAAGGCGGGTGGATCAACGCTACGGCGCGGACGTCTTTGGACCAGCCCGGCACTGCGGTGTCTCCGTCGAAGGCCAGCCGCACGACCTTGATCGATTTTTTGAGGGATCGATTACGCCCACGTGATATTGGTCGCCGTTCCTCGGATCAACCGCTACTTCGTCCCCATTATGAAACTGCAGCGTTTATCTTGCGGTTCGTCCGATGCAACAGCCCACACGGCGCTGGAGGCGACATAGTAAATCGTTTGGCCGTCCGGGGAAGCGGCCATGCTGGTTATTTGATCCGGCACTTCGTCGTGCTTCCTTTCATCAGCACACGGCCGTCCGGCAGCGCGAGCACTCCGCCGTGGTCGTAGGAAAGGAAACTCGGGAAGATGCCGAGTTGCTCGAGTACACCGCCCGATGCGGGGAACCGCAGTAACTCAGTCGGTGCACTTGATCGACATAAATGCTCCCGTCCCGGCTTGCGTCCTCAGCTTCGGCCGCCTCACCGAACGATGCAAAACGCCGAGCTGGTGACGAGAGCGAGGACCTCAACCCGAAGCGCGGCACGGTTGCAGAACGCTGAGAAAACCACTCCGAGCGAGAATTGAGGTAATAGGCGCAACGCGCAACACCCACTTTTTCAACCAGATCCAAATCTACGAGAGCGACATGAGGTCTTTCCGAAGCCCAGAAGTTCAGCGCTGGCTCCGGATCGAGAGGTCGCCTTGTCGGCTTCAGAGTGCCGCAGCGACTCTGGCTGATCGGAGCGGCCGAGTGCCCTGGGTCACGCGCTTCAAAAGAAATCAGTTCAGTATTGTTTTGGATCTGAGTCTGTGATACACTCCCGCAAAATTAGCCGGAGGGGGTATGAAACGATTACTACTGCTCTCGACGTTTCTGGCGTTGCCGATCGCGGCGCAGCTCGACAACGGAATCATTGAAGGCACCGTTCGCGATGCCTCCGGGGCGACGGTTCCGAAAGCTGCTGTTACCATCACCGAGACCCAAACCAACAACCGCTTTGA
The DNA here is from genome assembly GCA_963768075.1 of Terriglobia bacterium. Classification (GTDB taxonomy): domain Bacteria; phylum Acidobacteriota; class Terriglobia; order Bryobacterales; family Bryobacteraceae; genus QHXW01. Next base: position 454,219 of record CAVYHD010000051.1, on the reverse strand, counting down.
AGTTTTGACCGATTCCCAGGGCAACTACGTATCGCCGCCGCTGAAGGTCGGGATCTATTCGGTCAGCGCCGCCTCGGCCGGGTTCAAGACTTACACCCGCGAGGGCATTGTGCTCAACGTGCAGGATCGTCTCCGCGTGGACGCGACGCTGGAGGTGGGCGGACGTACCGAGCAGGTGGTGGTGACCGGAGAAGTGGCGCCGGTGCAGACGGACACTTCCTCGCTGGGGCAGGTAATCGACAAGCAGATGCTGGAAGATATGCCGCTGAACGGCCGCAACTATATTGACATGGCCACTTTGACCACGGGCGTGATCGACACGTCCAAAAACAATACCAACGGCAACACGGCGGGAGCGTTCTCCGCAAACGGCGTGCGCGGGGATCTGAATAATTACGTCCTGGACGGTATCGATAATAACTCGAACGACAACGGCGGATCCACACAACTGGTGAACCTGGAGGCGATCGCCGAATTCAAGATTCAGACCAGCTCGTACGATGCCGAATTCGGGCGCGCCGGCGGCGCGGCGCTGAACGTGGTCATCAAATCCGGAACCAACCAGATTCACGGCTCGGCGTTTGAGTATTACCAGAATGCCTATTTGAACGCACAGAGCTTTTTCGCGGTTACGAAGGCGCTTTCGACGAAGTACAACCAACCGGGCGCAACGCTGGGCTTCCCGATTATCAAGAACAAGCTATTCTTTTTCGGAGACTGGCAACTGAGCGACCAGCATACGCCGACAGCGGACCGAGCTACGGTTCCGGTGGCTGGCGAGGCCACGGGAAATTTCTCGGGGGGCATTTCCGGGGTCAATACCATCTACGACCCGAATACGCTTAACGCGGCCACCGGGCTACGCCAGCCGTTCCCGGACAACATCATTCCCATGAGTGAGATGTCGTCACTCGGGCTGGCTTATGCGGCGCTCTATCCGCAACCCAACGTGCCGGGAGCAGTGAGGAACAATTACATCACCGAGCCGACCACCCTCAGCTCGACCATGCAGGGCGACGGGCGCGGCGACTACCGCATGTCCGATGCCGACTCGATCTTTGCCCGGTATACGCAATCCGGCGAGACTACCTTTACGCCTCCCAAGATGCCGGGCCTGGCCTGCGGCTGTGGTTACAGGGCCTGGAACACCTTCTACGATTCCAAGGCTGCCTCGGTGGGCGAAACGCACATCTTCACGCCCACCACGCTCAACGAATTTCGAACCGGCTTTAGCTGGTATTACACTCATGTTGGCGTGCCGCAGGGCGGATTCACGGCGGTGCCGTCCAACCTGGCAATCCCCGGAATTGTCGGGGACCCTTCCGATCAGGGACTTCCCTACATGTCTCCGGCCGGCGGCTACAGCGGCCTGGGGCTGGCAACGTATACGCCCACCTGGCTGAGCACCTCGGAAAGGGAGATCCGGGATACGCTGAACCTGATCCGCGGACGTCACACCATCCGGGTCGGCGGGGATTTCCGCTGGAGCCAATTCAATCTCTTCCAGCTCAGTGCCGCGCGCGGCTATTTCTCGTTCACCGGGCAATATACGAGTCAGGACGGCTCAGGCATCGGGAACGGACTAGCCGACATGCTGCTGGGCCTTCCGCTGACCTCGTACATCGACTCGTATGTTTACCTGGGTAACCGGGAGCCCGTGCCATCGCTGTTCGTTCAGGACGATTTCAAGCTCAGCCACAACCTTACGCTGAACCTGGGCCTGCGTTGGGAATACTATACGCCGATTGTGGACGTGCACAACCACCAGGCCAATTTCGACTACGCCACGGGGCAGTTGTTGGTGGCGGGGCAGAACGGGAACTCCGACGCGCTGGCTACCGCGCAGAAGACCAACTTCGCGCCGCGCGTCGGTTTGGCTTACACTCCACTAGCCAATACGGTGGTCCGCGGCGCGTTTGGCATATTTTACAGCGGGCAGGAGATCCGGACGGGCGATCCTTTGCAGCTTCAGTACAATCTGCCGTTCTACTACCAGCCGACATTTGTGGGCGACGGCGTGACACCGGCCCTCACGCTGGCCCAGGGTTTCCCGGCGCTGAATCCGGCCCAGGCAATCAACCCCGGAGCGACGAGCTTGGACACGAACCCCAAGACTCCGTACTACGAGGAATGGAACCTGGCTGTGCAGCGGGCGCTACCCGGTAAGTTGTCGCTTGAAGTCGCATATGTCGGCAGCAAGGGCGTACATCTGCAAGGGCTGACGGACCAGAACCAGGACATGGTGCCGGGCCCGGGCGACGTACAGTCGCGGCGGCCATATCCGTTCTACTCGGGATTCACCTCCATGCAGATGCGCGGCAACTCCGACTTCAATTCCCTGCAAATCAAGATGCAGAAGCACCTGAGCAACGGTTTGTATTTCCTGAGCGCCTACACCTTCAGCCGCGCCCTAGACGACCTCGTACCGATCTGCTGCAATAGCCCCTATCCGGACGACAGCTATAACCTGCATTCGCTGAAGAGCCTCGCGGATTACCAGCAGAAAAACCGCTGGGTGACGAGTTTCGACTACCTGCTTCCTTTCGGCAAAGGCCAGGCGCTGTTGAACAACAGCAGGGCGCTGGATTTGATCGTTGGCGGATGGCACTGGACGGGGATCTTCACCATGACTTCGGGTTTTCCGTTTACGCCGACGATGGGCTACGACTCTTCCAACACCGGGACGCAGTCGTCGTTCACCCTGCCCAACCGCATCGGCAACGGCAATCTCTCGGGAAGCCAACGCACGATCTATAACTGGTTCAACCTGAACGCATTCCAGGACGCGCAGCCTTACACGTTCGGCAACTCCGGCTATAATGTGCTGATCGGACCGGGATTGATTAACCTGGACCTCGGCCTGCGCAAGGTCTTCGACATCACCGAGCGGCAGAAGCTGCAGTTGCGCCTCGAGACCTTCAACACGATTAACCATCCGAACTGGGGGTTGCCGGACAGTGGTATCGACGATGGCCCAGGGGCTGCCGGCGTGATCACCTCGCTCGCGAACAGCAACCGCATCGTCCAGCTAGGGCTGGTATACCGATTCTGATAACCGTTCTGATATTTTTGCCACCGCGCTTGGACACTTTCGCGAGCCTTGAGGTCCTCTGGAGCACGCCCTCGGTCCGCCGTGTCCCCTTTTCTGCGGAAGGCCGGGCGGCGTTCTCAGCGTGCCCCAATTGCCTGGAGGGCTCGTAACGCCTGTTGACGAATTGCCAGGTCGGGGTCGGCGGCCGCTTTGCGGAATTCCTCGGCGGCCGCGGGCAGGTCACGGCGCTTTGCCAGCACCCGGCCCAAATCGAAATGCGCACCGCCAAGATCCGGACGAATTCGCACGGCCTCGCGGTAGTGAAACTCCGCGGCATCAAGGCGTCCTTGTTTTTCGAGAAGGCCTCCCAGCACATCGTGCCCTTCGGCGAGACTCGGGTTGGCTTTCAGAGCCGCTTCGATGTGCGTTTGCGCCTCCGCCAGACGGTTCATGCGGGCCAGCGTCACGCCGTAGCGGAATTGGGTGACGGGCTTGCCACCGGCCCGCTGGTAATGCCAGACGGCTTCTTCCAGATCGTTTCTGGCCGCCAGAAGATCGGCCAGATTGGCATGCGCGTCGGCGAGGGTGGGCTGAATGCGCAGGGAGGAACGATAGGCTCCTTCCGCCAGACCGGTCTGGCCCGTCTTGGCCAGCACCGCACCGAGACGGTTTTGCGCGTCGGCGTATTCAGGATCGAGCTGATTGGCTTTTGCGAGGGATGCGAGAGCGTCTGTATCCTTGCCGAGCTCGGTTTGAATCAGAGCCAGATCGTACCAGGCCTCCGCATCCGACGGCTGCGCTTCGGTGGCGCGGAGCAGCGGGTCGAGGGCCTGTTGCGGCTGGCCGGCCCCGAGGAAAGCGTACGCCAGCCGGCGTAATACGACGGACGAGTTGGGCTGGCGGGCGGCCGCCTGCTGATACGGTCCGACGGCCTTGGCGTACTGGTTGGTGCTGCAGTAGGCGTCGCCCATCTGGAGATAGAACACCGCGCTGGCCGGCTGGCGCTCGGCGAGCGCAGCTTCCAGGCGCGGGACACCGCTCGCGAGATTGGTCTTCGCCGCGACCTGCGCGACCGCGGTGTAGAGGTCGTCCGCAGGGAGATCGGGGGCGCCGTAAGGCACGACTTCGCCATAGTATTCGGTCTCGGTGCGATCGCCTTTGGGGAGTTCGGCCAGCAGGTTCGGCGGGGCGCGGCGCTGGATCAGGTGGTCGGTCATCACCGCGTGCACGACGTCTTCGGTGCGACGCTTGGGCATATGGCAACCGATGCAATTCCCAGCTTTCGGATGGTCGCCGGCAAGGCTGCCGGAGTGGCATTGGCGGCAGGCCGCGTTGTAGTGATCGGCCGCTTCCGGGCCATGCGGAATGTCGTGAGGATTGTGACAAGTGGTGCAGGTTAGCGCACCGTTGCTGCGCAGGAAGCACTGCGACTTGCGCAGACGGTAGACGGAGCTGACAATTTCGAACTTATCGTCTTTCCCGCGGCCGGGCGCGTGATCGTAAAAAAGCATGAAAGCGGTAAGCGGCTCGCCCGGGCGGTAGGAATACGGCGCGCGATCATATCGGCGGATCTCATTGGGCAACGGGAGGCTGGTGGTTTCCAGGTGGCATTGCATGCATACCTCCATCGCCCGCGCAGCGGGAAGCCGCGCGGGGTTGACGATGGCGCCTCTTAAATCCGCCAGCTTGGCGTCGGGCAATTGGGCAACGCGCACGTGATTTCCGCCGGGTCCGTGACATCGCTGGCAATCGATTCCCTCGGGCAAAGGCGGCGCGTAGACCGGCTCGGCGCCCGGATCGTCGTGCCCGGCAGGGATCGCTGGATACCCGTTGTGGCAGAACATGCACTCGTAGCCGACGTTGCGCCGGGCGGTCGCATCTTCGTTGTCGAAACCCGGATTCATCGCCCAGTAGCCGCCCTTTTCGGCATACCAGGCCAGCGGAAGCTCGATCAGCGTGTTGCGGATGGTGCGATGCAGATAGCTGTGGACGTGATTGCCGGAACCCATCACGTAGTCGATTTTCCATTCCGAGAAGTTCTCCTGCTTCCCGCTGTAGCCGATTTGCCAGACCCGCTGATAATAGGCTCCGTCCTTCGAAACCATCTGGAACCAGGTGCCGGAAAGGCGGTGAAAATAGGGCTGGGAATTGGGAAAGCTCTCCGGCGACGGCGCATAAAACGCGCGCGCCATCCCGGTGTGCCGGTAGCGTTCATAGATATTCATGTGGCAGCCGGCACATACCCGCGCATTCACGTGGCGGTTCGGTTCGCCCTCCGGCGATGGCGCGGCGGCGTGGCGGCGCGAGCAGCCGGCGCCTGCCAGAGCCACCAGCAGAGCCGCGGCCGGCGCCAGCTTTCGAGCAAAGGCCAGGGGCACCTCACTGATTTTCGCACCTTCGTACACCGTTGAACGGCTGCGGGCCCCGGACGTCGGGCCATTTCGGAGGCTGCAGTATCGCCACCGGCTCGGAGGCCTGCTTAAGTACTATGCTCGCGCTGTATGAATTCTTTGACCATACGGGTTGCGTATGCTAGCTAGCTTCGGATAAGGTGCGCGTGGCACATCGATGAGACAGATTGATACGCAGTCGCCACTCGGCAATCCACGTCAGACATCCCTGACTCATAACCAGGTCGCTAAGGAGCTGCCCGCACCGAGAGAGCCGTCGTTCCAGCCTTCTCAAACTGGAATCGCAGAATCCACTCACTTGGAACATTCCTCGCATCAGCTTCGGCTGGACGGAATTTCCAACGTCGCGCTGCTGTCAATGCCAACTGCGCAAAATATCTGCTCGGTCCAGGAGTATCGAGCTTCGCTCCTGCCACGTGGCCGGACGGATCAACGCGGACCCTTACGGCGACCGTCACCTTGCCTTGAATGGTGTCCCTCGCCTTCCGGGGAACGTCTGGCAAGACTTGATGAATGACCTCCCCCAGAACAGGGCCAACAGGTGTCGTTGATCCCGGCTCGAATTGCGACGGTGTGTGCCCTCGAGCGGTGTGGAGCGAACCTTGCTTCTTATCGTTCTTTCTCTGCGGCGTGGATTTGCCCGCATTCGGCGTCAGCGGCAGTTTTGGCTGAGCACCCGGCCGTTCGACTACGGCGAAAGGGGCTTGCTGCGCCTCCCGGCGACGGTTGAATAGTCTGGGAACCATGAGCATCGCCGCCAGAACCAACCCGAGTGCGACCCCAGGAGCCAAATAACGCCATTTTGCGAATGCCGTCCGGGGATTCGCGGCTGTCCGACTCTGGATCGTCGGCAAGGGCTGCCGCATGTGCGCCATAATGTCCGCAACTGTCCATCGGCGTTGAAGCTCCCGTCGCAGGCAATGACGGGTTAATTCAAGGAACTGAGCGGGCAGTGTTTCCGGCAGTACCGGTTCCTCTTGTTCCGACTCCGTCCAAACAGGCAGGCGCTGCGTCAACCCTTCCACCAGCGTCATGCCAACCGACCAAACATCCGCAGCCGCAGAGACCCACCCTCCGGCCATCTCGGGTGCGTTGTAGACGTTCGGCTTTCTCGAACCCACCCTCGGTCCGCCCATCCGGAGGAGGCCGTCGCTCGAAATCTTCAGTTGATTCTCGACACCCATGATGTTTGCAGGTTTGATATGACCGTGGACAAAACCTTGGCCGTGAAGGTAGGCAAGCGTGTCCAGAACCGGCTCCAGCATGTCGCGTGCATCCTGTGGCGTGAGCGGCTGGTGCGAAAGCATTTGCGACAGGTTTTCTTCGGCATATTCCATCACCACATAGAGCAGATCCACGTTGCCGAGCTGGCAGCGGCCCATCTGGAAGAGACGCATTAAGTGAGGATGGGACAGCTTCGCGGCAAGCTCCCACTCGAAGAGTTGAAGATCGGATTCTTCCGGAGGCGCCATCAGCAGTTTGATCGCGCCTTTCTGAAACCCGCGTCCAGCCTGCTCCGTAAGGAACACGGCGCTATTTCCGCTGCAACCCAAGTATTGGCGCAGGTAGAATTCACCATTGACGACTTGGCCTTCCGACTGTTTCCAGGCCTCAGTCATTCTGCTTCGCTCGCCTGCCGGCTGACTGCAAGTCGGCCCTTAGACCGGAGCACGGGCGCGGGGGATGACCTGACAGCGCTTCCGGGAGAGCGAGAAACCGTCGCCAGGATCGCACTTCGCCATTGTAATCCTCGTTAATAAGACACCTCGGCAATCCGAGGTCTGTTTTTCCGCCGCAGCCGTACGCAAAAGCACAGTTTGACATTCGCCCGCGCCGGGCTTGGTGACCGATCAGAATGACCGGCACCTCAGATTCCCTCGAAGGCTACGCTGCGTCGTGACATCACAATAGGATGGCCGGCCATCATACCAAGCACGAGCACGGTCCTGTGCCAAGCACAACGGACAAAAGACAATACCCGTGGAGCACTGGACCAGGTTGAGCAAACCCTTGGAAAAGGTACCCTTTCTCACGAAACCGACGGGCTTCGAGATTACTTGTGTAACGCGCAGGAGTTGCGTAAGCTGTTCTCTGACCAAAATGCTACGCGATTTTGGCCGCAACGCTTTGCGAACGCAAATCACTATGGATGAGCAACTATGCCGACCTACACACAGACTGACAGGCCGCTGACAGTTACCACGCCCCTGGGCCAGGATGTTTTGCTTCTCACCGGCTTTCGCGGTCACGAAGGCATTTCGCAGTTGTTCAGTTTTGAACTGGAAATGTTGGCCGAACGGGGAGCCGAAATCCACTTTGACAAGATCCTCGGCCAAAGCGTCACAGTTGAGCTGCGGCTGTCCAATGGAGACAAACGGTATTTCAACGGACTGGTCAAGCGCTTCAGCCAGGGGGGGCGCGACGAATTCTTCGTCAAGTTCCGCGCGGAAGTGGTTCCTAAGCTATGGCTGCTGACGAAAAAAGTCCAGTGCCGCATTTTTCAGCACCTTTCGGTTCCGGACATTCTGCGTCAGTTGTTCACCGGCTTGGACGTCGGGTATGAATTCGCGGGAACGTACTACCCCCGCGACTATTGCGTGCAATATCGCGAATCCGATTTCGATTTCGCCAGCCGGCTCATGGAAGAGGAAGGGATCTACTACTTCTTTAAGCACGCAGACGGCAGTCATCAGCTGGTACTGACCGATATCAAGAATCCCACGGTGGGGGGGCAAAGCAGTGTCATTTACGATGAGGTGTCTGGCGGCACGCGAGAGGATATGCGAATCACGAACTGGGAGAAGACGCAGGAACTCCGCGCGGGCGAGTACACGCTTTGGGACCATTGCTTTGAACTTCCGAACAACCATCTGGAAGCCAAACGAAAAACGGTGGACAGCGTGACGGTGGGCAAGGTGACCCATAAGCTCAGGGTCGGCGGCAACGATCAATTGGAAATCTATGATTATCCTGGCCGGTACGCCCAGCGCTTCGACGGGATCGACCCCAACGGAACTCCACGGCCGCAGGAGCTGAAACGTATTTTTGAGGATCGCGACCGGACCGTTCGGTTGCGCATGGAGCAGGAAGACGTAGCCTGCCTGGAGATCCGGGGAGCGAGCAATTGTGGCAACTTTGCGCCGGGGCACAAATTCACCCTGGAACGCCATTTCGACGCCAACAGCCAGTACCTGTTGAAGTATGTCGAACACGATGCCCATCAGACCGGCTACCGCAGCGACGAGACGCAGGAGCTCCATTACAAAAATCACTTCACCTGTATTCCGGCTAGTCTGCGCTATCGCCCGCAGTGCGTAACCTCGAGACCGGTGATATCGGGCATGCAGACCGCGACCGTAGTGGGTCCCGAAGGCGAAGAGATCTTCTGTGATAAGTATGGCCGCGTGAAGGTGCAGTTCCATTGGGATCGCGAAGGGAAGAAGGACGCCAACAGCTCCTGCTGGCTGCGCGTGGCCCAGGTGTGGGCGGGCAAAGGCTGGGGCGCGTTCTTTTGGCCGCGGATTGGCCACGAAGTGGTGGTGATCTTCGAGGATGGCGATCCCGACCAGCCGATGATCATTGGCAGCGTGTACAACGCGGCGAACATGCCGGCTTTCCGGTTGCCGGGAGCGAAAAAGTTCGCGGGCATCAAATCGGCCACAGTGAATGGTTCCGCAAGGAAAAACTTCAACGGAATTCTATTTGTGGATGAACAAGGAAAAGAGCATTTGGCGCTACACTCGGAGCGGCATATGGTCATAAACACCGAGTTCGACACGTCATACACTACCGGGCGTCAGATTGGCCAGCGGGTTCCGGGAGCGAAAACGGTGACCGTCGGCCGATTGCCAGGTACGTCATAAAGAGCAGGAGGAGAACGGAATGGGAACTCTAAGCGCTCGAAGCACGGCTTTTGGCGGAGCCCACGGCACGGGGGGTAGTGGCGGGGGCGGTCCGAACAAGAATCTCTACCCTAAACCTGAGCCGCAGGCCGTATTGGGATTGAATTCAGCCGTCGTGTACGGTAGCAACGTCCAGATCGCCTTTCCGACTAACTTCCAATTGGCGCTAGGCACTAACTTGCAAGTATGTATTAACCCAAACGCCTGGCAGACGCTGTACATGGACGGGGGCTTGAGCATGCCGGATGAGTTCAACACTATCCTGGGCAGCAGCTTGGGTGGAAACATGCAGCTCACCATGGGCACGAGTGCTAATTTCGTGATTGGGCAGGTTTTCGACATCAACCTTGGCCCCCGCCGCATTACTCTGGATGTCCATAACAAGACAGGTATTCAAGCCTGCTGCAAGGTTCTCGGAACCGCCATCATGGCTGCGACCAGTGTCTTTCTGATAGCCAACGCGGCGGCCCAGGACGACGATTGGCGCGCGGCCATCGTAATTGGATTTCAAATATTGATGGAGGCCCTGCTTATGGGCCTGATGGATATCCAGGGGATACACAAGTATATGGACGATATTTACAAATTCACACTGGACATCCTTTACAGTGCGAATCCAGTAAAGGCAACGGTGGACAATAAGCCAGATACAGATGCTTTCACAAATCGCAATCAGTTCAGCGCAACGTCCACGATTTTAGGGGCGCTCGAACTTACGGGCATCGTGAGTGCGATGGCTCTCCCGATCATCCTGGGTATTGCCGGCGAAGACAGACTGCATACTCCCGATCCGCCGGAAGTCGTAGTTGACAGCAGCGGTACACAAATCGGCACGGTACAGAGCTAACGTAGGCGCGGGTGAACCACGGATTAAAATGATGGGCATTGAAAGGGAGGATTTGATGAGCCGGCATAATCGCGACTTTGGTGGCGGATCGGGCGGCGGAGACGATAGGAAGGACGAAGCTCGTTCTTTCGATGGGAGCTACACTGTGGTAGCCAACCAAATGGAGTTCATTAGCCGGCCGCCACTTCCGCCAACCACGCCGGACTCGTGTGAAATTACTCTTCTGTCAAGTGACATCACGGAGCTAAAGGGTAACGTGAATGTGCGCGGCATGGGCGGCGTACGCATCACGGCTGGGCCGCCGCCGCTTCCGGCAACGTCGTCCGAAAGCCAGGGAGTTGAAATTGAGGTAGGCGAGATTCAGAACGTTACAATTAAGCGAGGACTCATCGACGGCGTAGACCAGAGTATCTTGATGACTCCCAGCGGTATCACCGTCGATGGCGGGGCAATGCCGGTCACCATCCAAAGTCTCACCCAGATTACTCTGTCAGTGGCAGGCGGCCTGAATACCATCACCTTGACTCCCGAAGGCATTACGATTCAAGGAGTGATGATCACCGTGCAAGGTGCCCTCGTCCAGATCAATTGAGCCCATTTGTTGCGGGCATGGTCTATGGGTAAACACACCGATGGTTAAGATCGAGGCGATGACGGCGTCGGAAATCTGCACACGTTTTCTGATGAGCAAAGGGGCGAGTGCTCTCCTGCGGAACGATATGCCGCCTCGCTCGTTCCTCGAAGCTCTGCTCTGCAACAAGCAATACGTGCCGGGAATCGATTTTCTTGCTCATGCGCTCCCGCCTCGCGAAGCTGTTTGGTGGGGTTGCCTGTGCTTCCAGCATGCCTGTGCCGACAGGATGTCCGCGCTCGACAGAGCCGCTGCCGGAGCGGCGGTTCAATGGGTGCTACAGCCCAGCGACGGCGTTCGCGTTCAGGCTAAGCTCCAGGCAGAAGCCGCAGGTCCGGTTTCCATCGCGGGTGCCTTGGCTATGGCCGTATACCAGACCGGCCCCGGAATCGCTTCACCTGGCCGCCCCGCGGCGCCGCCGCCGCCGTTTGCCTGCGCGAAGGCAGTGGCCAATGCGGTTAAACTCGCGTGCACAAAGAGCGACCCTGCTAAGTTAATCGAAACACAAAAAGCGTTCGTGGAACTCGGAATCGGAGTGGCCGAGGGACGTTTTATGTAGGACGGTCTTGGCCCCGGGAGGAACCGTCAAACGCAAGGAGGTTTGAGTTATGGGAATGCCAGCCGCTCGCATGACAGACATGCATGTGTGTCCGATGGTAACGGGCATAGTGCCTCACGTCGGCGGGCCGATTCTGCCGCCCTGCTGCCCTACCGTATTAATCGGGGGCTTGCCTGCCGCTCGCGTCAGCGATATGGCCACCTGTGTGGGCCCACCCGATGTGATCGCCTTGGGTTCGTTTACCGTCTTGATTGGCGGCCTGCCGGCCGCACGTCTAGGCGACCTCACTGTACACGGTGGCGTCATCGTTTTGGGTTGGCCCACGGTTCTGATCGGTCCGTGAAATCGGAGAGATACGACGAGGAATTAGAGATATGAGTGAATCAGGAACAGCCATCCACTATGAGAAACAGAGTGATCTGCAGAATAATCGGGGATGCGGCGCGGCTTGTCTGAGCATGGTCTATCGCTCTTTTGGCAAGGAAGTCCCGCAGGCCGAGATCTGGCTGGCAATTGCCAAGCAGAACCAGTCCGGCAGTTTGGCGTCCACCACCCACTTAATGGCAAAGGACGCCATCAGCCGCGGCTTGACGGCAGTGGCCATCCAGGCCCGGCACCCGTTACAAGCCTTGCGGCTGTGCCATGAGGGGGGAATCCGCGCGATTCTGAACCATCGTTCGCAGGCTAATTCGGCCACAGGCCACTACACGGTCCTGGTGGATCTTGACCCCTATAACGTGGTCTTGCACGATCCGTCCCTCGGTCCGTCCAGGCGCCTTTCCCAGGCCGAACTGCTCGCGCTATGGCAGCCGCACTTTTCCAACTCCGAGATTGTAGGAAATGTATTAATTGCTATCGCGGCGGCTCCCCCTCCGACGCCCGCATGCCGGTTCTGCCAGACGCTGACTCCAACCAGTATCGACTGCCCCAGTTGCAAGAAGCCGATCGGCCTGCGCCCGGGTACGGTGCTGGGGTGTATGAAGCAAGACTGCATCGCCCGGATGTGGAGTTATATTTGTTGCCCGTCCTGCGATTTCATGATGGACTCCAGTTCGCCGCCCGTTCAGGCCGGAGCGCCGGATAGTCGCGCAACCACAGGTGCGTCATCGGATGCAGCGGTTGAAGGCGATACAACCGAACCACCGAGCCTGAATAAGATGTTCGAGGAAATGGATAAGTTTTGCAATCAAATCCAGAGCCTGCCCGGTGCGGCCAACCATGCCGAGCTCCAGAAGCAAATCCAGATCCTTGCAGGTACAAAGGCGGCGATGAAGGTGGCGCTGGCCGAAGCCGCGGTCTACGGGCAGATCCACAAAGACCGCTTGGCAGCGTTCGTGCAGGGCTCGGGACAGAGGGCGGAGGCTCACCGCAAGAAGATCGAGGAACTCAACCGGCCTTCTCCTCTGCTGGACGGTAACGCTCTCGGTCGCGCCCTCTTGAAGAACCTGGGCTTCATTAACTGACGCCTCGAGAGAGCAGTACAGCCGCCCGTTGCAGCCGCCGCCTGTCATCGCGAGCAGCCAGGCCAGCCACCCGCCCCAGTCATGGCCCACCAGCATAGTCTCCTGCGCGCCTGCTGCGCGAATCAGTCCGGCAACATCCTTGACCAATAATTCTGTCCGGTAAGCCGCCAAGCCGCGGGGCGTATCGGTACCGCCGTACCCCCTCAGGTTCGCCGGGTCCGAGAGTAGCGAGAACCTTCTCCGCACCAGACTCCGGATGCTTCAGAACTTCAACTTCGCCCTCGATCAAGATAAAGAACTGATCGGCAACATCACCTTCACGGATAACAAAAGTTCCGGGTAGATAGTCTTTGGTCTTGACGCGCGATAGCAACTCCCGTCCATTGCGGAGAGCTGAGCTCTGGCGGGACTAAATCCAGGGGTTTTTCGGCACGCGGCAGCGCGGGAGCGGCAGGCCTCAGGCTTCGTAGCCCGGTCATGCGCGCGGTGAATTTCGTCTCGGGCCCCGGCAATGGATCGAGTTTTGTTCTTACCTTGTAGTCCGGCTCGATACGCAGATCGGCCGTGTGCAGGAGCGCCGCGGTTGTGGCGAGGCTGACATATCGGGTCGCAGAGCGAGCGCCGGTCGGCGCGGCTTCGGTGAAGTATACAACCTAAGGGTGCGGCCTAGCAAGGAAGGTAATGCCTGATATCAAGGAATGCGGACGCGAGGTGTGTTCTGTAACAATGCTTCACTCGTATCTTAAAGCCACCATGGGATCCACCCGCGCCGCACGCCAAGCCGGAATAAAGCTGGCGGACGTGGCGACGCCTGCCAGCAGCAGCGAGGCGGCCACAAATGTCAACGGGTCTTTCGAGCTCACTCCGAAGAGCAAGCTCGACAGAAATCGGGTCAGAATCAATGCACCGCCGATGCCCAGCGCCACACCGGTCGTCGCCAACAGCAGTGCTTGACGCAAAATCAGCCGCAAAATTCCTTCGCGCTCTGCCCCCAAAGCCATCCGGATACCGATCTCATGCGTGCGCTGGCTGACCGACCCATAGCACGGAAATAATCCGGAGTGATTTTCGGCCGCTCCGCTTGAATCACCTTTTCCCCAGGTCTCGCTTCATGACCCTCGATCGAAACCGGACCGGCGTCGTTGCTTAGCATCGGCGCGGAGTCTGCTCCGCCCGCACATTCCACTCCCGTGATCAACGCGATGTGGTCCATCAGTTGGCGGAAGAATACAGCTTGGCTTCGTGGCTCTGGATACTTCGACGGCGGGAGCATCACAAAGGCTGTCAGAAGATTGTGACCGTTGAACCCAGGATCGACCTGCTGCACGTGCACGAAACTCCGGAGCAGCAAACAGGCGCCAGTTAGCAGCATCACCGCCAGCGCTATCTCCGCCATTACTAGCATGCTTCGCAGGCGGGCGTGCCCAGGACTAGCGGTCAACCGGCTACGCGATTCCTTAAGCTCATCCTGCAAGTCCACCTTCGAACTGTACAATGCCGGCATTATGCCGAAGAGGGGGTCGGTTCCGAGCGTCAGCGCCGCTGATGGCGTTATCAGTTTCTGGTTATGGGCTGCCGATGGTCGGGCGCGTTATGCCAGCTGCTCGGTCCTGCCTCGATCGCTTGCGATTAGGGGACACCGCGCGAGCCACATCGCACTCGTCCGCGAGACGATAAATCGCGGCGCCTGACGCGGCTGTGCCTCGCATCCCCTTGCAATCCGACGCGAGCGGGTGCATACTTCCCTAAAGGACTTATGGGAGAAAGGCTCGAACGCACATCTGGTGTCCTGCAAGGCACGCTCGACATGCTGGTACTCAAGGCACTGGCACGCGGACCGATGCATGGGTACGACGTAGCCGAGCACATCCTCGCATGGTCAGGCGATGTCTTGCGTGTGGAGGAAGGCGCACTCTATCCGGCTCTGCACCGTCTGGAGCTGCGCGGCTTGCTTGCGAGCGAGTGGGGTGTTTCGGCAAACAACCGGCGGGCGAAGTACTACCGCCTGACGGCAGCGGGGAGGAAGCAACTTGCGGCTGAGTCGTCGGACTGGGCACGTTTGAGTAGAGCGGTGGCGCGAGTGATGGAGGCTTAGTATGCGGGAGTTGTACACGACCCTGCGTCTCAAATGGCGCACCCTGTGGAAGCGCCGGCAGCTCGACAGCGATCTGGCAGACGAGCTGGCGTTTCACCTGGCCATGCGGGAACAGAAGAATCGGGAGACGGGCGTCGTGGAGAGTGCACGGCGATCATTCGGCAATCCGGAGCTGGTCAAGGAAGATCTTCGGGATCAGTGGACGTTTCGCGTGGTTGAGACTTTTTGGCAGGACCTCCGGTATGCGGGGCGGATGCTGCGGCGAAGCCCCGGATTCACAATCGTTGCCGTCCTGACGCTTGCGCTCGGTATCGGCGCCAGTACGGCAGTTTTCACGGTCGTCGATTCGGTCCTTCTAAAACCGCTGACTTATCACAATAGTGGCAGTCTGGTGGCCGCTTGGGAACGCATCCGGTTTCTTTCGGGCGGACCCACCGGCCCCAATCCCCGCCACGTGGATGTCTGGCGGAAGCGTGCCACAGCCTTCAGCGGATTGACGTTCTTGCGCCAAACAGCCATGGGTCTGACACTTGGCACCCAACATCCACTCCTGGTCGGTGCTGTCGTCTGCTCTCCGAATTTATTCGACATTCTTCAGGTGCAGCCGCTGCTCGGCCGCACGTTTATTCCGGAGGATGGCGTCGAAGGCCACGATAACGTCGCCATACTCACTTACTCCCTCTGGCAAAACCTGTTTCACGGCGACTCCGCCGTAATGGGAAAAACGATCCGGCTCGGTGATATTTCTCGCGTAGTCATCGGAGTTTTGCCTGACGCCTTTCATTTCCCCAGTGGGACCGCGTTGCGCTCGTTCCAACGTAATGGCCAAACGTCGAGTGGCAGGTCTGAACCGGTTGTCTTCTTCCCTGCGGCGCTCGACTTGACGCAAATTGAGTGGAACGGCAACTACGGTAACTGGGTCGCCCTGGGCCGTCTGAAGCCGGGTTTCACGATCAGCCGAGCCGAGGCGCAGCTCAACACGATTCAAGCTCAGATCGTGCAGGAGATGCCCGCTAATCAGGGAGATCACCGCCCAGGCTCGCTGCTGGCTTCCGTGCAGCCCATGCAGGAAGCGATGGTGGAGGATTCCAAGACTGGCTTGTGGCTCCTGATGTTTGCCGTCTTCGGGTTGATGCTCATTGCCTGCCTAAACTTGGCCAACGCACAGCTGGGCCGCGCGATGACGCGAAGCCGCGAGGCCGCCGTTCGCGCCGCATTGGGCGCCCCCAAATGGCGGCTCGTCTGGAATGCGCTGGCGGAAAACGTGCTACTCGCGGCGATCGGAGGCTCACTAGGTCTCCTGTTCGCCTGTGCCGGTTTGGATCTCTTTCGCCGACACGCTCCTATCGACCTGCCGCGATTCTCGGAGATCCATCTGAACCTCGCCGTGCTGCTATTCTCCATTGCGCTCACTTTCGGTGCGAGCCTTCTCTGCGGTTTGCTGCCCGCGCTCAGGCTGCTGTCGACGGACCCGCACGCCGCTCTCCAGCAGGGCAATAACCGCACACTCGGAAGCCGCCAGAGCAACCGGCTCCGCCGATGGCTGATCGGGTTACAGGTTTGTGGCTGCACCGCACTGCTGCTCGTAACGGGCCTTTTCGCAAAAAGCCTGTTCCATCTGTTTAGCCAAGACAAAGGATTCGAAACTGGACACGTGGCTGTTGCCGAGGTCAGACTCACGCCCCGGGTGTATGCCACGGATCAAAGCCGCGTCTCCTTCGACGATGCCGTCCTCGAAAATCTGCGGGCGATTCCTGGCGTTCAAACCGCGGCGCTGGTGAGCGCCATGCCACTGGATGGAGAGTCGTGGATTGAATTTGTGCAGCGCGTTGATCGGCCACACGTGGAAACCCCGTTGATTAATCTGCGTTGGGTAAGTCCGGGGTACTTCGAAACCACGCTGCAAAGGCTTGTGGCCGGCCGCTTCTTTGAAGAACGCGACCGTAATATGAGCAGCGCCGTGCTGTCGGAAGGGGAGGCAAAGGCACTGTGGGGAAGCGAAGACCCGATCGGCGGGCAGGTTAAAATCGAGGGCAGAACCTTCACTGTGGTCGGAATCGTAGCCGATTCGCAGAACACCTCGCTCAAATCGCCGCCACCCCGAATGGCCTATGTGCATTACAAGGACCGGCCGCCCTACCCCACGTTCTTCCTGGTTCGTGCCTCACACTCCGCGGATGCAGTCGTTTCCAGCATGCGCCAGGCAATCTGGAAGTATGCTCCCGGTGTCACGATAGCACGGGTTAAAACCCTTGATGCTCAATTGGCCGATTCACTTGCGACGGAGCGTTTTCAGACCTTGGTCCTGCTGTCCTTTGGAACCGCTGCCCTCTTGCTTGCAATGCTGGGGATCTATGGCGTCTTGAGCTATTCCGTGGCTACCCGCAAACAGGAGATCGGCGTGCGCATGGCGCTCGGCGCGACTCGGAGCAGTGTCTATGGGCTCACGTTGGGTGAGGCGGGCATCCCAGTGTTCGCCGGACTCGTAGCCGGTTTGGTCGCCAGCGTTATGGCCGGGCGCGTCATCCAAAAGCTGCTTTACGGGGTTCACGTTATCGACCCACCAGTCATCCTGATCGTGACCCTCCTTTTCCTGGTCTCGGCCGCTGCCGCTGCATTCCTGCCTGCACGGCGCGCTGCGTCCGTTGATCCCATGGACGCCCTGAGATCAGAATAGCGGCCGATTGCTTCCAGTGGAGTTGGGATCGTTATACCCAGCGTTGCATCGCATCGAGCAGGCCGGATCGATTAGCTCCGAGTGGGGCACGTGGGTGGTGATTATGGGCCGTATGAACCTCCAAGGTACGTGTAGAAGATGTCCTGGATCACGCGTCTGTTTGGCTCATTTCGCAACAGCAACCTTGGCCCTCCAGCACGAGTCTTACGTCCGCCGTGGCTTGGCTAGGTTAGGCTTGGCAAGCAGAAGACCGGCGGAAGATTGGGGTCAGCCACAGCGTACGATCGGCTGTCAGGCTGATTCTCGGTTTGAGGCCGGGCGAGAATCCTGGTGGAGCCGTCAGCCGATATCGCTGTGCCGCCATCGCGACGATCATTTTGGCCTCCAGCATGGCCACGCCCGCGCCGACACATTGACGAGGCCCCGCGCTGAACGGGTAGTAAGCGAAACGCGGCCGTCCTTCGGACCTCTCGGGCAAGAATCGATCAGGGTCAAAACTCTCGGGATCCTCCCATATATCGGGCAGCCGGTGCGTCACATAAGGGCTGATGCAACCAGCGACTTGGCGGGAATGTCGTACCCGTCAATCACATCATCTGCTACCGGAGTGCGCGCGAAAACCCAAGCCGGAGGATAAATGCGCATCGATTCGAGGATCACGCGGTTGGCGTAGGCGAGCGCCGACAAGTCTTCAAACTGCGGAGGCCCGGCACGCAGCGTGGAATCGACTTCCTCCTCGACGCGCTCCCGGACATCGGGATGCTTCGCCATAAGAAACCAGGTCCAGGAAATGGCGTCGGAGACCGTGTCGTGGCCGGCCTGTAACATTGTCATCAATTCGTCGCGAATCTGGCGATCATTCATCGACTCACCGGTCTCCTCGTCGCGAGCCCAGAGGAGCAGCGACACCAGATCCCCGTTATCGGTTTTCATTCGCCGACGCTCGTCGACCACACGAAAAATGAAACGCTCCAGCGTGTCGACCGCTCCCCGGAAGCGCCGGCGGCCGGGGTTAGGAAGCCACGCCGGCAGCTTAACAGAATTCACGGCGCTCACCAGATCCATGTGCTTTTCGTACTCGATCACGGCTTCGCGTAATTCCGGTTCGTAACCGATCAAATCGCCGCTGAACATGCTCCGCAAAAGGATTTCGAGTGTTAACAGAATGATCTCCCCCCGTGCATCAATCGCCTGTCCGCGGGATGCATTAGCCTCCCAACGATCGAGCATGCGACGCGTGGCGTCGGCGATGATCGCGGCCATCATGGGGTGATGCTTTCGCTGAAAGGCGGGTTGAACGAGCCGCCGCTGGCGCTTCCACAGTTCGCCATCGCTCGAAAACAAGCCATCGCCCATCAGAGGCTTCAGCACTTTGTACCAGGGGCCCTTAATGTAATTTGTGTGGTTGTCTTGCACCACGTGCTTGACGCCATGCGGATGAGTGACGAGAAAGACGCGGCGCGGACTGAGAGTGACGACTCCTCCGTAGCGCCGGGCAACCTCCACAAAATATTCGGGTGGATTGCGCATGACGCCGGGCAGCACGGTCAAATGCGATCTCACGCGTCCCGGTAAGAAGCGATAGCCCGCGTCATCCAGCGGCCCAGGCGGGGCCAGCCTGGAGCCAGTGGCGGTTTCGTCGATCATTCCCCCGTTCCTAAATGTGATTGGCGCGGCGCTCCACCACGTATTCCGCTTTGATGCCGTTCTTCGCGAACAGACGCTTATCCATGGCCTCTTCGTCGTCTTCAAATATCACGCGGTCGGGCGAGACTTCGGTGTAGGTTTTCAGGCGCTCGCGCAATGCGCCTTCGACCGCTGCCGCCGCATGTCCGCCCTCCATCACCAAATGCACGGAGAATACATCGCGGGAGAATTCGTCCGCGGCGTTCTCGTTTTCGAGCATGATCTGAAACTGCCGTACGCCGGGCGTGTCGCGAACCGTCTCCGCCAACAAAGATAGGTCCACTCTCGTGCCTTTCAGTTTTGTAAAATCTTCTTCCGCTCGGCAAATTGGCGGAAAGATGCGCGGGAACGTGTAGCCGCAGCAGGCGCAGCGGCCCCACTGCGCGCCTCCCTTGATCAAGTCCCCTGTCCAGAACCGCACGAGCGCCGTGCCCCGCCAACCAACGTGGCTAAACACCAGCACGCCCGGCTCGCCAGCCGCGACCGGCTCTCGCGTCTCGGGATGCAGCAACTCACAGTAAAAGTATTTGGGATTCAAATGCATGCCGCTTCCATCGGCGCACTCGATGCTCGTCCACTTCATCTCCGTGAGGCCGAGCGTCTGGTGAATCGCGAACCGCGAATCTGCCCCCAGGCCTACCGCAAGTTCGCGAATGTAATCATGTTGCGACCTGCTCAACGGTTCCGCGCCTAGCAAGGCCGATTTGAGATGTTTGAGGGGCCCTATTTTGCCTTCCTGCAACAATACCCCGGCGCGCCGCAGCCAACGAACCAGGTACGAAGGAACTGCGGCTATCGTGGAAAACCCTCCGCTGGCAAAAATGGTGATCTGCCGGTCGGTCGGAATCACCGCTCCGCCGAACGTTTCGAAGCTCGCCACTCCGCTCAGAACCTTCGCCATCAGCGGCCCAAAGAACGCCATGTGCGGCGCGCCTGGAAAGACGTTCATGATGCGGTCGGTCCAGTCGAAGTATGCCCGGTTCGGATCCAGCTTCCTGGGCCGTGCGAACAACGACGTCATCTCGCCGAGGACGTGCGTGAAGTCGTAATGGGTGTAGGTGACGGGCGTTGGGGCCCCGCTCGATCCGGTGGAAAAAATATAGTGAATTGGCTGCCATTCCAGCAGCCCACGCCGGCGAATTTGTTGCCGAAGTGTCGGCTTCCACACCAGCCTGGTGTGGTCGGGCGGATAGTTTGCTAAAGTCTGAAGGAAGTATTTCGCCAGAGAGGACTTGCGGGGTGGCTCGGTCTCAAAACTCTCGGGCAACGGAGGCGAGCCCGCCACGGTCGGACGCAAAATGAAAAGCTGTGGATTCGATTGCAGATGAGACTTGTCGATAATCGGCAATCGCCGCACATCGTCTGGAGTGCGCAACTTCGACAGGTCGATCCGCTCCTTCTGGTAGAGACTGCGGAGATAGGGATGGAACGGGTAGATATAGTCGCGCACGTATCGAAACAGCCTGGCCGCCGAGGCGCGCCGTTGCTCCGCCGGGTCCAGTTCGTAGAAGTTCACCGGGTGCTACTCCGTTCGGACGGTGGAACCGGCTAGCGGGACCCCGCCTGGTTCGTTCTTGCCCCAATCGCTAGCGATCGCATAGTCGATCAGTCTTTGAAAATAGTCTTGCACCGGCGGCGGGCGCAGGCCTCTGGGCTCCAGAACGGCGCGCGCCTGTGAAGTATCGAACGCCGCGGCGAACGAAAAGTAAGGCACGTAAACGCGTCCCTTTCTCAACATCTCTCGTCTCTTACCCCACGTCACCAGATACAGGAATGGGCGCAGAGTGCGCAGGAACAGCGCGGGTGGCACCAGCACAGGTGGGCGAACATGAAAGGTCTTGACTCCCAGATCGAGCAATTCGCCAATCGTGGAGGAGTATTCCGGTCCCGCCGCCAGGTGAAACGTCTTCCCGCGCTCCGACGGCGCCGCGCTTAGAGTTTCTATCGCATCGCAAACGTAGTCTACCGGCACGATGTCCACCTTCCCACGCCGGTCCGCTGGAACGGCCCAGGCCATGCCTCGCGACAGCATCTTCAACGGCCAGTACATCACCTTGAAGGTGGAAGAATAGCCTGTACGGGAGTCACCCACAACAGAGCTGAGCCGGAACGTGCAATATGGCAGCCCGCTCGCGCGCACGAGGAGCTCCGCTTCGAACTTGCTCTGTTCGTAATTGTTGAAGAACCCCTGGCGGCCGTCCAGCGATTCTTCGGGGATGTTGCCCCGCCTCCGTCCACATACGTGGCAGGTGCTGATGTAGTCGAATCGTCTTAGAACCCCGTTGGCCTGCGCGCGTTTCGCAAGTTCCACAATACGGCGTGTGCCGTCGACATTGATCCGCCGGGCCGTCTCGAGGGGCGTGGCCCAGTCCACCGTCGCCGCGTCATGGATCAGACGGCTAACGGTTGCAGCCAACTCGTCGCGCTTTCCCGGCGATAGGCCCAGGTCTTCCTCGGTGAGGTCTCCACGCACCGCCGTCACGCGCGACCTTTGCTCAGCAGTCAATCTCTCCGGCCGTGCAAGGTCCAGGACACGGGCCAGCCGCGCATCGGCCTCGGCATCACCTTTGGCGCGAAGCAGGCATACCACCCGGCCATCGGGCCGGCGCGCCAGGCGCCAAAGTAATTCGCGGCCCACCAACCCTGTAGCCCCTGTGAGCAGCACCGTCTCGGACGTAGAGGGATCAAGTCGTACCAATCGGCACCTGTTGGCGCTCTCCAACGGCTACACCGGTCACGGCGAGATCCGGGCGCCTGGTAGTGGTCACACCGGAAGTGGCCAGCCACGCGAGCACCTTAGCCCGGGCGCAATCATATCCCGCTTGGGCAATCTGGGGCGCCAGATGAAAATCCGTTCTTTTGAACTTCAGTAGGTCCGGGTACATATAAATGTCCGCGTACTCGATGCGAACGCTCTTGTATGCGATCCCGCTGAATTCGAGGGTTCGAATCATGACCAGGAGGATGCTGGGCGTGTAAACGCGACGGTGCGAGAACGGCTTGCAGCGCTTCCAAAAGGCCTGCCAGCCGGAAACTTCATCGCCGTAATCCCGCACGGGATTCAGTTCGTGGGGTGGGGAGACATCAATGCCCACCGCAATGCCCTTATTGGCGAAAGTCTTCATAATATCGACGGGCACATTGCTGATCACGCCCCCGTCGACGTGCAGTTCACCTTCATACACAATTGGTGGAAACACGCCCGGCGCTCGTGTGGCGGCGAGGATGGCTTTCGCCAGAGACCCCCGCGTGTGAATCTTGAGTTCGGAGCGGTTCAGATTGGCTGAAATGCAGAAAAACGGAAGCCACAGATCCTCGATCTGAATATCTCCGTACAGCCGGCGTACGGCTTCGCTGAACGTACGGCCGGTCTTGAAGGCGACGAATGGAAACGTCAGGTCCTTGAACGCACCGGCGCACACGGCGCACGTCTCGCGCATGATCTTTTCGCCATCCCAACCGATGGCCCGGAGTGCGCCGACTAAGGCGCCCATACTCGCACCACCGATCGCATCCACGGGAACGCCGAGATCGGCCATTGCGCGGAACACTCCGACGTGGGCAAGACCGCGAGCGAACCCCCCGCCCAAAGTCAGGCCGAGGGCCCTGCCTGTCAGAAATCGCGCCAGCCGCTCGATCGTCGTGGGATCCGACAGCCGCACATGAAAGTGCCGCTCCACATTGCGAGTGTCCAGCCATTTGGCGGTTCCCGATGGCTCCTCCTCGCGATGAACGAGCACCAGCCACTGGCGGGCCATGGAACGGCGATCACCTGGGCGCAGCAGTTCGGTCTCGATCTCCCCCGGCGCTGGATCACCTGCTCCATCCGCTACCACCAGGACATGATCCGCCTGGCGAATGCAGCGCTCAGTCCAAGGTGACAGGAATGGGTCCGCTTCGTACAGCACATAGGAGTGCGTCAATTCCTGAGTGCTGAGCCATTCCACGATCCGCGTGTTGCTGCCGGTGCGCTCGTAAGTATGCACGATGCCTTCCTGGCCAAGGTGCTCGTCGACACGTGCGCCTGTCAGGTGTAGCGTGGGACCGAATGCCGACAACGCATCCGTCAACCGTTGGCAGAACTCACCCGACGGAACCTCGGCGTGTGCCGGAACAATCGCCACGGTGGAAATGTTTCTGCCCTCCCGCCCGTGACCTGCGGTGGTGTCCCTCAGGCGCTGCGCCAACTTGCGAGCAAGCATTTCCACGGCCGCCTTGCCATGCTTGGCCAGGAAGCGGTCGAACGAGTCCTTGGTAAGCTTGGCAAGCTGCGTATCGCGGACCGCGTCTACGGTGGCGGTTCTGGTCTCGCCGCTCACCACTGCCATCTCGCCCACGAGCTCGCCCGAACCGAGTTCGGTTACAGTGCCTTCCCGGCCATCAGCGCCGCGCACCACAACGCGAACGCGTCCGCTAATCACCACGCAAAGAAAATCTCCCGGATCCCCCTGCCGGAAGAGTGTCTCCCCTCCGTAAAGCATGAAGGTCTCGAATTCCGATTCCAAATCTCGAAGGACGTCAGGGGCCAGGGAGGCAAACAGGTTGCTGAGATGCAGGGCCAGCGAGACTCGGTTTCTCTGGAGGATCCGGCTCAGCGATCGCGTGACGAGCAACGCGGCCGCCGGGTGTCTGACAGTAAACTGATCGAACGCCGTTCGAGGTAGCCGGGCGACTTGCGTCTGGCCGTCGGCTTCAATAACGGCGGATGAGGGGCCGTCAGCCAGAATCCCCATCTCTCCCGCGGTCTCGCCCGGCCCGGCAACAGATAACAGGGTCGAATCAGCTCCCTGCTGCCTGCCACGAACTCGGAGGCGGCCTGCTAGTACCAGGTATAGATTCTGATCCGCTTCGCCCTCGAGCACCAGAACTTCCCCGTCGCCCAGCGAAACGATCTCCCAGTCGGCCACCAGCTCGCGAATGAGCGACGGGTCCACGGATCGAAACAGTTCCGTGGAACATAAGAAATCCACCAGGTCGCTGATCATCGGGATGACCAAGGAGGCAATAGCGTCATTTCAGGCTGCCGGCTCATGTGGCCGAATGCCGCAGGAAGGATCGCGAGTCACGAATCAGCCGCCACCAAAGCCTTGGAAAGCCGATAAAAGGCTGAATTAGAAATTGCTCGCGCTGCAGGGGAGTCAGCATTCTCACGAGGTAACGGTGCAGGATCAGTTGCTGATACCAAGGAAGGCTCGCCACCAGATGATGCTCCCAGTGGCAGGGGGAACCCCACGGGCCGCCGCCTACCAGCATCCCCCAAAACCCGATCCCAAAACTCCGCGAGCCGTTCCGGTTGTCGAGCGGCATCAGATTGTGCTCGGTGAACTGGCGCAGGCGGTCCAGGTAGAAACCGACATGCGGCAGGAATACCAGCATTGTCAGAAGCGTGAATGCCAAGCCGAACGCGCGGTAGAGGAAATATCCGTAGACGAAGTTGTAACTCGTGCTCAGGAAAGCTGACAACACGCGGCTGGACGTATACGTTGGCGGGCGATGAATGATGAAGTCGCTGAAATTGATGAATGCAGCGAATGGAAAGAACGTCATCCAATAGCGTCGTGGCACCACGAAATTCAAAAACTCGCCGTCTTCCTCGGTTCCGAACTTCGCGTGGTGGGCCATATGGTGGCTGGAATAGAAGTCGGGTTCCCCGGCCGCTAACCGGCACAGGTTGCTGGCGATCGCGTGCCCGAACCGGGTAACAGGACCTTCCGGCGGAAAGATGGCTCGGTGGGCCGCGCCTTCGTGCAGCGAGTAAACTCCAACCGAATACATAAGATAGCTGTGCAGCGACCCTACCACGCCACTCGCCAACAGCACCAGACCCCAGGTATGGACCGTGTCCGAACGGAAGAACAACCGCGGCAACTGTACCAGCACTAGATAATCGGCGGAGAGCAGAAAGGCGATGACCCCCAAGCCGATGGCACAATGCAATCGCTTTTGCGCCTTGAACCACTTGTGCAGAGCCCGGCCTCGATCCATGATCTGGCTCATCTGCGCGGCGCTCAACTCCTCGAACGGCTGGCTGTGGAGGTAGGCACGGGCAAATGCCAGCTCTTCCGGGTGGTTGTTCATGACGGCGCGGGCCATTCTAAGTGTAATGGAATGAATACATTAAGTCGCTGTCCGATGCCTGAGCCCGTGTTCAAGTGCTGTAGTTTACACCTCTGACACGCGTGACACAAGATCAGACCGCCCGAAATGTCCGGCTGGAAGTACTGGTAGCCCTGGCTGAAAGCCTAATTAATCGTCATCTCCCGTCCCGCATCCGCCGGATGCCTTCTTCGAAGCTGATGTGACCGGAATAGCCGAGTTCCTTGCGGGCTTTGCTGTCGTTGATGGTCACCTCTTCACCCATCATCTTGACAACCATGCGGGTGATGGGAGGTGCGGCCTTGATGTGCAGAGAGCTCCAGATGGATTCCACGATTCCTGCCAGCGTGAATGCAAACCCGCGCGGCAGACTGCGGCGACCGGGAGTTACTCCCTGCGTTTCCAGCAGAGCCGTAATGAACTTGCGGAACTCCACCGGCGGGCCGTCTGTGGCGAAGTAGATCTCACCGCCGCGGCCCCGTTCGGCAGCCAGGATCAGAGCCTCACAGACGTTGCACACGTGGGTGGCCGAGGTGAGATAGCGTCCCCCGGAAATCCAGCGGAAACGGCCGGCGCGTACCGCCGCCACAAGCTGCGGAAGTACCGAAGTGTCTCCTTTGCCCCAAATGAAGCGCGGGCGTACAACCACCGTGCGAAGGATAGCCGAATTCGCAGCAAGCACGCGCTCTTCCGCGAGGCCCTTGGTGAGGGAATAGGGTCCGTATGGCTCACGCGGCCGCGGCAGAGTTTCGTCCACACTAACCAGTGACGCGGGCCCGGCCAGAACCGCCTCCGTGCTGACGTGGACTAAACATGGAACTCCCGCGTCTCGTGCCGCGGCCAGCACATTCTCCGTCCCCTGGACGTTGACGCGATGGAACTCTTGCGGATCGCCCCAGTCCTTGACGATCGCCGCAGTATGAAAGACGGTATCGCAACCCTTCACGCCCTCGCGCAGCGCGTTGCCATCATCCAGGTCCCCGCTGACCGGTTCGGCGCCGGCATCTCGAACTATTTGCGCGGAAGAAGCAGACCGGGCCAAGCAGCGCACTGCGACCCCCTTCTCGCGCAGCGCCACAATCAGATTCCGGCCTACGAAACCCGACCCTCCCGAGATGAACGCCTGTCGCATTCGGTTGTCCTCCGTCTGGCAATCAATCGCGCAAGCGACGGGCCAGGGCTATGATCGAACCCAGCCAACCTGTCTTCAGGCGCGCATAAGGGGGATAGAACATATGGGAAAGCCGCGGCCGCCCCTGCACAAGAACGGCTCGCTCGTGCGAGAACGCCTGGAATCCGTACCGGCCGTGGTAGCTCCCAAAGCCGCTTTCTCCGGCGCCTCCGAACGGGAGGTTCGGATTCAGCAGGTGCAAGAGGCAATTGTTAACGACCGTTCCACCCGCGGACGTATTCCAGACTAGCTCTTCGACGCTCTGGCTGTCCCGGCTGAAGATGTAAAGCGCCAGAGGCTTTGGGCGCGAGCGCAAGAACTGGAAGATTTCCTCACGTGATTGGTAGGTTAGTACCGGCAGTACTGGACCAAAGATTTCGTCTTGCATGATCGGCGAGTCGGGCCGCACACCCGAGAGGACGGTGGGGGCGATGTAGCGATCACGCGGGTCGATCTGGCCACCGGCCTCGATTTTGGCGCCGGCGGCCAGTGCGTCTTCCAGCAAGCGTCGAATACGCTCTGTATTGAAGTCGTCGATCATGCGGCAGTAGTCTTCGCTCGCGTGGCGCTGCTCCTCGGTATCTCCGTAGGAGGCCGCGAGTGCGGTGCGCGCGGCCGCAAAGAACGCGTCAGCCTTGGTTTCGTGTACAAAGGCAAAATCCGGCGCCACGCAAGTCTGGCCGGCATTGACGAATTTACCCCAGACGATGCACCGCGCGGCGTAGGGAATGTCGGCCGTTTCGTCGACAATGACGGGCGACTTGCCTCCCAGTTCGAGCGTGACCGACGCCAGATGTGTCGCAGCGGCTGCCATGATTTTTTTGCCGACCGGGCTGCTTCCTGTGAAAAAGACATGGTCGAAGGGAAGTTCCAGCAGAAGTTTCGCGGAGGTCTGATCCCCTTGGATGAGCACGACCTCCTCAGCATCGAAGACCTCGGCCACGATTTTCCCGGCCACACGAGAGGTGTTTGGAACCTTTTCGGAGGGCCGCACCATAACACAGTTCCCGGCCGCGACGGCGGCAATCAGCGGTGCGAAAATCAACGCAAAGGGATAGTTCCATGCGGCCATTATCAGGACGACGCCACGCGGCTGATAGCGGATCTCACTGCGCGTACCAAACAAATGGACAGGCGACGTCACTGTCACCGCTTTTGCCCACCTCGGCATCTTGGCGATGGCTTCGTTCAACTCGGTAAATACGAGCTGGATTTCGGACAGTTCGGCCTCGCTGCGATTCTTCCGAAAATCCGCGTACATGGCATCGAGAACCTCTTCGCGATGCGAGACGATCGCGCGCTTCAGCTCCTTCAGCTTCCGAACGCGCTCCGGAACGGGCCGCTGGCGGATTTTCCATTGATGGGCCTGCTGGCTACGGAATCGAGCGAGAATCGCCTCCGCCGACCAAGCTGCCGCCTGCGGCGCAGGGTCGGCCGCCGCTGCCTCTTGCATGAATTCGCTCATCGGCGTCTCGCCTGAAGGCTGTCAATTTGCCAAGCCACCAGCTTAGCGCAATCGGGTGGACTGCCCACCCCTAAAACGATCCTGGTACTAGAAGCGCCTCGTTTCGATTGTCGGCTGGGGGAAGCTACTATATAATCGATCGACCGAGGGCCGGAGACGGTCCTGCGTTTATACTGACGGGGCTGCTGCTTGACTATCCATCCAGAAGAAGTGAAATGGGCCCGCGATCACGACGCGCACACCCAATTCGAGCCGTTGAGCCGCGAGCAGATGCACCAGATCATGGAGCGCGGCCGGAAGTTGCATTCCTGGTTCAAAGCGCATCACCGCACCCATTGCCTCATAAACGCTTCTCTGTTGAGCCTTCTGCTGGTTGCCGATTATCTGCTCGTGCTCCGCTTGCCCGGCATCTGGCTGATCCGGGGGGGCCGAACGCGCTGGGTTTGGTGTTGGTGGTGAGCTGCCTTACCGCTGTTGTGCGCAGCTGGGTGACGTATTCCATGACCGTGTTCACGATCCACGAGGGCGCGGCTCACAAAGCGATTTTTCCGCCGGTCGGACCGATCAGCAGGGCAGGACATTTCCTGGCCAGCAACCTGTGCCGCATCGCGGGCTCGGATCCGGAGCATTACGCCGTCCGGCATATGATCCACCATTCGAAGTTTGGCACCGAAGAAGATGCTGAATTCCTGAACTTTGTCACGCCGCGACGCTACATGGCGACGTTTGTGCCCTTCGCGATCGCATTCAACTTCTCGGATTTCATCGTTCACCGGCCACCGGGGATCACCAGGAGCTCCTTGGTGACGACCGCCGTGTCGTTCGCCTACCACGGCGTCTACAGCTACTTAGCCTACCGGTCCTGGGGTTTGGTGTTTCCCGTGGTGCAGATTCTGCTTCTCGCGCACTTGGGCTTCTATCTCGACCGGTTCCGCCAGTTCACCGAGCATAACCTGATGCCGCTCGACAACTCGAACGGTTCGCGCAGTTTCGGACTGGGCTTCTGGGGAATGTTGATCGGAGGTGGACCTTGGGGGCAGCCCTGCCATTGGGAACATCATATGGTGGCCAGCATTCCCTGGTACCAGCAACTGATCTTGCACCGGTTCGTCAAACGGTTGCTCAGTCCACAACAGCGCAAGCAGTTCCTGCTGGAACCAGTCATCGGCTTCCCGAAGTTGTGGTGGCGGTTGCTTCGGGACACCAACGCGTTCATGCGCTCCACGTCCCAAATCCAGCAACGGGAGCGCGTCACGTGACTCCGGAGCCCCGTAACGGATCGTCCTCGGATGTCGACGTGCTGATTATCGGCAGCGGATTCGCCGGTCTCTGCATGGGCATCCACCTGCGCCGCGCAGGCATGCATTCGTTCCGTATTCTAGAGCGCGGCTCCGACGTTGGTGGCACGTGGCGCGTCAACACGTACCCAGGCTGCGCCTGCGACATTCCATCTCATCTCTACTCGTACTCCTTCGAGCTCAATCCGCAATGGAGCCGAATGTATCCCACGCAGGCGGAGATCTGGGAATACCTGCGGCGGTGTGCTGACAAGTATGAACTGCGGCCAGCGATCCGCCTGCAAAGCGAAGTACGGGAGGCCGTGTTCGACGAGAACGCACACATCTGGCGCGTGTGTACGGCGGACGGCGAAACTGTCCGCGCGCGAACCGTCGTTTCTGGAATGGGCGGGCTGAGCCGCCCGGCTTTACCGCGAATCCCGGGGCTGGAACGCTTTCGGGGCCCGTCCTTTCATTCTTCCGAATGGGATCATTCGTTCGACCTGCGCGGCAAGCGCATTGCAGTAATCGGAACCGGCGCCAGCGCGATTCAGTTCGTACCTCAGATCGCTCCCCGGGTGGAGCGGCTGCACCTGTTCCAGCGCACGCCACCATGGGTCCTGCCGAAACTCGACCGGCCAATTACCGCCTGGGAGCGTGCCCTGTTCCGATACGTTCCGGGCTACATGCGAACGTTCCGCAGCCTGCTGTACTGGCGGCAGGAAATGCTCGGACTGGGATACACGATCAACCCGCGGTTTATGAACGTGTTGTCGCGCTGGGCGCTGGAGCATCTGCGCCGTAGCGTAACCGATCCCGTACTGCGCGCTAAGCTGACACCTGCTTACCAGATCGGATGTAAGCGCGTTTTGATTTCGAACGACTATCTCCCGGCCTTATGCCGCCCCAACGTCGAAGTGGTCGTCGATGGGATCGCCGAGGTCCGTGAGCACAGCATCTTTACTCATGATGGAACCGAGCGAACGTTGGACGGGATCATCTTCGGAACCGGGTTCCGGACCACGGACCTGCTTTCCCCCGTTCGCTTCATCGGGCGCGAAGGCACCGCACTGGACGACGCGTGGCGAAACGGCGGTCCGGAGGCGTTCCGCGGTATGACCGTGACGGGTTACCCCAACCTTTTCTTCCTGATCGGTCCGAATAGCCGCGTCGCGCACAACTCCATCGTGTTCATGATCGAAGCGCAGACTCACTATATCATCCAGTGCTTGAAGATGATGCGCGAACAGGGGATTACCGCGCTCGAAGTTCGGCCCGAAGCGCAGGCCCGGTTCAATCGCGAAGTGCGAGAGCGCATGAAGCGCACCGTCTACGCTTCGGGGTGCAAGAGTTGGTACCTCGACGAGGAAGGCAAAAACCCGATTCTCTGGCCTGGATTTTCCTCGCGATACTGGATGCAGACGCGGCGTGTAGCGAAGGAGGAGTACGCAATGGCGAATCTTGCCGAGCAGGCTCTCCTTGCCAGACCATAAGCGCGCCTATGGGGGCATCAGCCGTAAAATCAGGAGCACGAAACATGCTGGGAAATCAAAGTTGGAACGAGTGGATTCGCGAGTATTCCGCCGGTCATCAGAATGCAATTAACCGAACCTGCCACACCGTCGGAATCCCCATGATTGCTATCTCGGTGCTGCTCTTGCCGTTCGCGTTCTGGCTCCCTCGCGCATGGGAAGTAGTGGGCGGCCTCTTCATTCTGGGCTGGATTTTTCAGTTCGTCGGGCACGCATTCGAGGGGAAGCCACCGGAATTCTTTAAGGACTGGCGGTTTCTGTTTGTCGGGCTGCGTTGGTGGTTCGCTAAGATGGCGGGCAAGGCGTAATCGAGGGTCCGGCCGCGAGAAATGAGCCCGGAGCGGGCGAATGTAGTACACTCGAAACCTGTAAAATCGGCATCCTGCCGCCGGGGAAAGGCCGGCCGAAATCCATGCAAGCAGCCGCATCTCCTGCCCGTGAGCCTCGGACCGCGAATGAGATTCCTGGACCCAGGGGGCTGGAACTGTACCGCGGGATCGGGCATCTGAAGAATCGCCCATTGGACTTTCTGCTGGATCTTGCGCTGCGCTACGGGCCCGTTGTCTCGATGCCTTTCATCCGGGACCCGGTGGTGCTCATCAGCAGCCCCGACGCGATCCAATACCTGCTCCACCAGAACTACCGTAATTATCAGAAGACGACCGAGCGATGGAAGGTGTTCCGCGAGCTGATTGGAAACGGTCTGCTGGCTTCCGACGGTGATCTCTGGCGGAAGCAGCGGCAGCGCATCCAGCCCGCGTTCCATCAGGAGCGGCTCGCCATGTTCGAGAACCTGCTAACGGTGGCCACTACCGACGTAATAGGGCAATGGCGCAAGGCTGCGGAGGAGGCCAAGCCGATCGCGTTGTTCGGCGAACTGCTGCGGCTCTCGCTGCGCATCATCACTAAGGCGATGTTCGGGCGTGACGTGCGGGAGTTTGAAGAGACAGCCATCCGCGCTTTCGCCGCGGCTCACGTTTACATCAATCCCATGTCGCTGATCAACCTGCTCGAACTGCCGGTTGGGGTGCGCAGATTCTTCCTGCCTCGATTCCGGCAATTCGAGGCCGCGTTCCGGCAACTGGACCAGATTGTGAATCAGATGATCGCCGAACGCCGCGCAAGCGGAGAGGACAACGGCGACTTCCTCTCTATGCTTCTGACCGGGCGGGACGATGAACAGGGCGAGACCATGGACGAGGCCCAGCTTCGTGACGAGGTCATGGGCGCATTCCTGGCCGGGCACGAGACCACAGCCATCGGCCTGACCTGGGCTTTCTACCTGCTCTCCAAGAACCCTGTCGCGCGTCGGCAATTGCAGGCCGAAGTGCGCAGTGTGCTCGGTGGACGCTTCCCCAAAATGCAGGACCTGCCCAACCTGAAGTACAACCGCATGGTGATTGACGAGTCGATGCGGCTGTATCCGCCCGCATGGGGTTTCGATCGCAAGTCCCTGGCGGATGATGAACTCGGAGGATATCGCATCCGCGCCGGCTCTACCGTCGCGATCTGCACATACGTGATGCATCACCATCCCGCGTATTGGGAAAATCCCGAGGGCTTCGACCCGATGCGCTTCAGCGAGGAGCGCAGCGCGGGACGGCCCGAGTATGCCTATCTCCCGTTCGGCGGTGGCCCGCGACGATGCATCGGAAACCGCTTCGCAATGATTGAAATGCAGCTGATCATGGCCGCCATGACGCAAAATTTCGAACTGGACCTGGTGCCGGGAGCGCCAGTCAACGTACGTCCCACGGTAAACCTGCAGCCGGACCGCAATTTCCCCATGACCGTGAAGGACCTGGCGCGAAGCTAATGCGCCCTCATGTGATCCACGGTTTGAGCTCGAGGGTTCCGTTTTCGATCTTGACGTAGTGGGGGCGGTGGAACCAGCTCCCGGTATTCACGTACTTTTTCCCCCCGGTAAGGTCGAACATGCCAGGCGAATGCGTGTGTCCCATGACAACATAATCGAAGCCGCGGCGTGCCAGTTCGTCAGCGCCCTGGATGAACGCGGGATTCTGGCCGGGAATATACAACTTGCCGTCTTTGGTTCTTTGTGACGACAGCGCCTCGGGTTTGCGGTACCGTATTTTTCGAAAGGTATTGTGCCAGCTGTACCAATTCGGCCTCATGCGAAGGAAAATTCCCATAAACCTCGTGAGAGCGCTTTGCATATCCGGGTGCTTCATAAAAAAGGGATCGTAGAGATGGCCGTGCTCCACGCGAATACGCAGATTGCCGGTGCTGACGTTGAGAAACGGCACGAGCCGGAAGGAGCCCCAGTCACTCAGAAAATGTTCCAGGATGATGTCGTGGTTCCCGATGATGTAGTAGATCCGGGTTTGACTCCGTAAGATGTGCTTGAGGTTGCCGAGCAACTGGGACACATCGCGAGTGATGTGACCTAGTGACGTATGCAACACGTCGATGCCATCCCCGTTGATGCAAATGTTGAAGCCGTTTGCGCAGGCGAATTCGAAGAAGCGAGTGAACGGGCCGCGCGCGTGGCAGGAGAATGCCCCCAGGTGGATATCGGAGGTAATGAGTAGCCGATCCTCCACAAGGTCGGTGATCATTCCGTGGCCTTCTTTTCCGGGAATTCCATTCTTAGCGAAAGCTTTTGCAGCTCTTCGCGAGTGATCTGGTCAAGTTGCATGAGCCGAACGACCCGGTCGTTGAGCTGGCGGACGCGGCTGCTCATGCGCTGGATCATCTCGAAGGCGAAGGTGGGATCGCGGCGGAATTTCATCACTAACTCACCGGCCCGGATCGTCACCAGCCTGGTCGGCGCGAGGGCTCGCACGGTTGCGGTCCGCGGCAGAGACTCCAGTAGCGACATTTCGCCGAAGAAGTCGCCGCGCTCCAGGGTGGCGAGGAAGACCTCGTTGCCTCCAATTTCTTTGGTGACTGCGACCTTTCCTTCCTGGATGATGAACATCTCGGTGCTTATCTCGCCCTCGCGGATGATGGTTTCGCCGGCGGCGTAATCGCGCTCACCGAGGTCTTTGTAAACCATGGAGTCCTTCCTCGGGAATCGTTTCGGGAAACTCGCCGATCATGCGATTGAGCTCCTGCCCTGGATCCAGAGTCATGTATACGAATCCAGGAGTTCGGCAGCGAAGAACCGGCCGAAGCCTAGCAGTGCGCGCGCCTTCGTTACAGCCGACGGGGCATTAGTCACTTGAAAGGTGGAAAGCTGTTTCAGGAATTCCCAGAGTGTGAGGTGCAGCACGCCGGCGCCGGCTGGCGGGCCGTGTGGGTCTGTTCCTTCGTACAGCCGGCACAGGAGGGTGGTGGTTTCACTCCAGGAGTGGAGCAAACGCCGTCTCCGGATCTCTTTCTGGCCGACTAGACAATAGGCCCGCATTCCTTGCCCAAATACGAAGCGGTATTCCATCATTTTCAAGTCCGGGTCTTCCGTGCGGTGGAACAACCGGATCACTCCTGAACGAATTTCGAGATCGCCTAGCGGCCCAAAGCGCGCGAAACCGGTAAGCGTTCCGGTGTGCTGGGGGTCGGCGAGAAACTGGCGGAGATCCGGAATCGTGGCGGTCGCCTGCAGATCGAAACGCGAGTTCGAGTCGATGCCTTTGCGTTCGCCCCTGCGAGGATCGGTTTCCCCCAAGGCAAAGCCGCCCGCCATTCGCTCCCGAAACACGAGCCCAACAGCCTCGGTGGCGGTCGCGAGCAGAGTGGTTTCGCCTGCGCTTATTTTCATTTGCAAAGACGACGGCCCTAGAATGCGAAGAGCTGACGAGTGCTCTCCGAAATTCTCCGCTCGTACTACGGTGGTATAGAATACCTGAGTCGTTTCGTAAACGCAAATGGACCGCAGCGTTACGATCCGTTACGCAAGTTCTGTTCCCAATGCTGGAGCGCTCAGATCCATACCAAGTGAGGACTCTACCGTTCCGGGCCGGAGACGGTCTTCTCTGCAACCTCATTCAGATTCGGGGAAGTAAGGAAGCTTCGAAGGGGCCAGTCCTGCTGGTGCACGGGGCGGGCGTCCGAGCTAACATCTTTCAGCCGCCGGGTGAGCGAAGTATCGTGGACTGCCTGATTGAGGACGGCTACGACGTGTGGCTGGAGAACTGGCGCGCCAGTATCGACCTTCCGCCGAATCCGTGGACCCTCGACCAGGCCGCGGTCTTCGATCATCCCGAAGCGGTCAAGCGCGTGGTGGCGGAAACGGGGTGCGACCGGATCAAGGCGATCGTGCACTGCCAGGGTTCGACCAGTTTCTTCTTGTCGGCCCTTGCGGGGCTGACACCGCAAGTGACCACCATCGTGAGCAACGCGGTTTCCCTGCACCCGGTGGTCCCCCGGCTCTCGGCGTTCAAGCTGCGCTACGGCGTACGTTCTTTCCGGTACCTGGCTGACTACATGAACCCGCAGTGGGGTTTGCACGCGCCCACTGTTGCCGCCAAGCTAGTTGACCTCATGGTGAGGCTGACACACCACGAATGCGACAACGCGGTCTGCAAGCATGTCAGTTTCACGTACGGCGCCGGCTTCCCAAGTCTATGGCTTCACGAGAATCTGAGTCCCGAGACGCATGAGTGGATCACACAGGAGTTCGCCGCTTGCTCTATCGCTTTCTTTCTGCAGATGGAGCGTTCCGTGCGGGCTGGACGCCTGGTGCCGGTGGAAGGCAGGAAGGAATTGCCAACGGATGTGCTAGCAAGGCCGCCCCAGACGGACGCCAGGATTGCGTTGTTCGCGGGTGAAGTCAATCAGTGCTTTCTGCCCGAGAGCCAAATCCGGACCTTCCAATACCTGGATTCGCTGCGGAAGAATTTCCATTCGCTGCACGTTCTCCCCGGCTATAGCCACCTGGATGTTTTTCTGGGCAAGAATGCGGCACGAGACGTATTTCCGGCGATGATGGCAGAGTTGGACAAAAGCGCATAAGCGCGTCGGCGTCTCTAGTCGGGCATAAGCGCAGCAATTCGCTCCGACAGCGCTGCGATAGTCTTGGAAGGATTGAGTCCAACGGCGCGTGGCACGATCGATCCATCGGCTACATAAAGGTTGCGATAGCCGAAAACCTCTCCGCGGTGATTGACGACGCCGCTCTTCGGTGCTTCCGCGAGGCTGCAGCCCCCGAGGGGGTGAGGGGTGATTAGGCTCTTCAGCAGCGTCCAAACAAAGGGTGCCAGGACACGACCGCCGGTGGCCTCCGCCAGGCGGCAGTGCATTTCGAAGGTGGCGTCGATCGCGCCCTTGGAAGATGCGACGTTCCAATTGAGCTTGAGGCGCTTGCGCCAGGGCTTGGTGAGAGCGCGTCCCAGATAAAGCCTGCCGTCGGCCGCATCCACTGCCTGGCCGAACCAGGGCATCATGTTGGCGAGGCTTCCCTGCCGCCTGAGAGCCCACGCCAGCCCGAACACCATCAGGTTGAAGCTCAAATTCTTGCGGTCGAATTTGACCGCGGACTCCACCACGCTGCGAAAGAACTCCGGAAAACCGCCGTCCTGCACGAAGAATTTCTGTCCCTGGATGCTGCCGTCTAGAAAGTCCAGCGCCGCCGTGATCGTAGGACCTTGGGTTGGATTGACCGGCTGCTTTTGAATGGAGATGGTGAGGAAATCGCCATTGGCGCTCCACCGGTAGCCCAGCGCAGGGCTGATATGGGGAAGGGTATGAAATTGATCGCGGCAACGCAGCAGAAGCTCCGTCGAACCAAGGGAACCGGCGGCGACAACCACTCGCCTTGCCGACGCCGAGCCGGGCATGAGGCGTCCGTTCTCGATGCGATGGTAGTCGACCCGGTAGTTGCCATCCACCGGTTCAATGCGCGTCACCAGATGCAGGGGCCGCAATTCCGCGCCGAGACCTTCCGCCCGCGCCAGGTAGTTCAAGTCCAGCGTATTGCGGGCATTGACCTGACACCCCAAATAGCAATTTCCGCAATGCACGCAGGTGCCTTGCTCCTTGCCATGTTCGTTGATCCATTTCTTGGAGTGCTGAAAGTTCGACGGGTCTTCCAAGCCATAGTGCCACTCATCGTCGAACGTGACTGCCAGGGGCATGGGCCGGAAGCGGTTCTGATACCCGGTGGCCACGGCCGCATCCCGGATTAATTGGAAACGTTTCGTCAACTGCGGTCCCGGGAGGGTTCGCGGCCTGAGCATCCGGTCCACCCGGTCATAGTAGGGCTTCAACTCGTCGTACGTGATCTCCGCGGGCCAACGGCTGTCGAATAGTTCGGGAGGCGCCTCGGCCTGCACGTTGGCGTAGATGAGAGACCCGCCGCCTACGCCCGCGCCCAGCGCTACCGAGACTCCCCTCTGCAGGCGGAAATCCAGCCATCCATTTCGCTTCTCCGGGTGCGCCTGATCCCAAACCCAGGCATCTTCGGCCTTCCTCGGAAAACTGCTCGCATCCCAGCGCCGCCCCCGTTCCAAGATGAGCACGCGCATTCCCGCTTCCGCCATCCTGCAACTGGTTACAGCGCCGCCGAAACCGCTTCCAATTACGATTGCATCAAAGTGTTCGGGCATTGGTAACCAAGTGAATATCGCAGCTATGGCGCTAGTAACGAAGTAGCTGGTGGAATTTCAGTGTCGATTGAAGAACCAACGCGGTAGCGTCAGTGCCCGCATTCATGGTCGGAGCCTCCGCCGCATCCGCATCCGGCTGCTGCGAACTCCGGAGCCCGATCCGACTGCAAAATGGGGAAATCTGGGACTTTCACTGATTGCGCCTGCGACGCCAACGGAACCGCCTTGCCGCCCGCGTAAATCGGATGCCGGCCTTTGGTCTTGAACCATTCGACAGTCGTGGCGTTCATGTGCATTTTCTCCACGATCTTTCTCCACCCCAGGCCGGTGTTGTAAGCGCAGAAAGAGATCTCTCCCATCTGGGTAGCGTAGGGAATAATGCACATTTCCGTCCGGCGAAAATCGTAGTTGAACAGATCCTGGAACCACATTCCCGCCACTAGCATGACACGCCACGAGTGGCGCGCTACTTTGGTCAGACCCATATGGCGGCCCGTGTGCCCGTCCACCACGCGAAGCATCTGCCAGAATCCCAGGCCATCCGGCGCCGTTGCAAAGCGGAAGTTCCGCAGGATTGACAGGAGCGCTTGCGCTACCATGAACGCCTTGGGCCGGTGGCGATCGTTGATCATCTTCAGATCTTCGAGCATTCGGTCCAGGTTGAGGATCTCGGCGAGCGGCACCATCTGCCGCGTGGTTTCGTTCACCAGCAGAAAGGCGCCGATTCCGCAGTTAGGGTGGCAGCCGCATTTGAGGCTGCCCCACTGGGATTGCAGTCCCTTCAATTGATCCGTAAAATCCGAGAGCGGTCCCGATGCAGACAGCGGATACCAGTCGCGCAACGGTTCGGTCACGCCCGTCTGGCTCTGCACGTCGTGAGCCAGGTGGGAAAGTGTGTAACGCCACTTCGTGCGAGTCTTCTCATCGAGGTCTTCGTCGCGGCCCGTAAACGAAACAGGCTGGAAGGAGACAGCGTTGACCTTATCGATATTCTCGGCCGCAAAGCGGATGATCGAGCCGATCTGGTCATCGTTGATGGAGTTGACCACGGTGACTACCAGGGTCACATCGATACCAGCCGCGTACAGATTCTCGATCGCCTTCAGTTTAACGGCAAACAAGTTCTTCACTGCCCGGTGCTTGTTTTTCTCCTCGCCCAACCCATCGAATTGCAGGTAAGCCAGACGCAGACCGGCCTCGCGGGCACGCCGTGCAAATTCGGCATCCTGCGCGAAGCGGATACCGTTGGTGGCGCATTGCACCGAGAAGTACCCAATTTGCTGGGCGTAAGCAACCGCCTCTAAGAAGCATGGCGACACCGTCGGCTCCCCACCGGAGAACTGCACCGTCAGCTGGCGGCGCGGCTTTACCGTGATGGCGTCATCCAGGATTTGTTTCACGTCGTCAAAAGACAGTTCGTGGACATAGCCCACCTGGTTGGCGTCCATAAAACATGGATCACACATCATGTTGCATCGGTTAGTCAGATCCACGGTCAACACGGCGCCACGGCCATAGCGAATGGAGGAATTGCCGTGGGAATGCAGATGGTCGGGCGCGATGCGAAAATCCCTTCCGGGATAAAGGCGCTCGATGCGCTGCAGAAACCGGGCATCAATCGACATCAAATCGGAGATCAAACCATGGGCCGGACAGGTCTTCTCCATGTACACACGGTTGTCACGCTCGACAATCTGGGCGAGAACTTCGCCGGGTTTGCCGTCCAGGAGCATCTTCCAGTCCGCCTGGCCGCTGAGAATCTGCTGGCGAACCTCCTTCACGCATTGCGGGCAGAGAGAATCGGTTTCGCGCGGAAAACCTAGTGGAGGGAAGGTCCGCTCCTTCTGTTTGAGCATGGGCGCGGGAGCCCACGCGGGATGAAACGGGTGGTCGGGAATGGCGCGATTTAGGGCTTGCGCCCCCCGCCACAACGCTGACGCGACCAAACTGGCCGTGTTTCCCACGATCGTCTTTACACGCATTTTGATTTCCTCCGCAACTCGATTGACTGTCTATTCAGGCCGTTCACGGCTCTTTTGAATCGCTCGCTTTGGCTTCGTGATGCCAAAGCTGTAAAATTATCCAGCGCTTCATCTAAAGTGTCAACATTAATCTCCGCTGTGAGGCTGGGACCGGCGTGAGACCCAAACGGACTGCTCCCACATGGATCACTACACCCTGACCAATTCAGAACTCGGCCCGCACGGCATGCCGAGCCCTATTTACGAGCGTCCAGAACAGCATTACGGATAGGTCTTCCGCCCGGAGGCCGACTGGTCCAGTAAATGGAAGAACCGGGTCTCCCGAGAATCGGCGGGCGTTCGCGTACTAGTACTTCTACTGGGAAAAGCCTCGTATCGCGTGCAGATGCCGATCGATTTGAGGTGACGGACACTGCTCGCTTCCCCGGTTTCGTTTGATCAAAGCGACCTCAAGGCCACCAGAATTTCCTTCCGGGCGGCGTTGCTCGCCGGGAACAGACCACCCAAAGCACCCATGAATCCGGCAAAAAGCATGCCGATCCCGATGATCGCCGGCGTCACCCGGAACTGAAAAGTGGTTTCGCTGAACGTCGTAAAGCTGCCGATACCGCTGGTGAGGTTGTTCAGCGGCAGGACCAACAGGCAGCCGAGCAGGCCGCCAAGCGCCGCAAGAACCAGCGACTCAAATAGAAAACTCAGGAGTATCTCACTTTTGGAGAAACCTAGCACCCGCAGCGTGCCGATTTCTCTGGAACGATGGGAGACCGCAGCGTACATGGTGTTCATGGCAGCGAACGAACTGCCTATCGCCATCAACGCAGCGACGAAGAGGCCGACAAATTGCACAGGGGCCGCCGAGCGGGTTTGCCGCTCATAATAGTCTGTTTCGCCCATGGCGTCGACGTTAAGCCGCTGATCGTCGCCAAGATCCCGAATTAACGCCGCTTTTCCCACAGGGTCGGAGGCTTGCAATAACGCCGAACTGAGCACATCAGATCGAGTCTCATCGCCGGCGACCTGGTTCAAATCACAGTAGATCTCGCTGTTGATCGATGACTCGCCCGCGCGCATGACGCCGACAACCCCCCAATCACCGCGCCCCAAACGAACTTTCCCGCCGAGGCCTACCTCGGGAAATCGCGTGGCAACCGAGTCGCCCACCACAACTTCGCGAAATCCCGGACGAAACCAGCGACCCCGTTCTACCACCAAGCCCCGGCGAATACGGACCCCCATAGGTGTGATGCCGCGGAAATTCACATTCATGCCTTCGGGATGTTCAGGACTTTCGAGATTGATCACCGTGACCAACTCCAATGAGGCCATTGGCTCGCCCGACTGATCGCGGGAGATCCCCGGCTTGAATTTTAAGTCGTTAAACACAGACCGGTCAAAATTACTGGCAAGTTCGGTAGTAGCGCCTTTCCGCAGAACCAGAATGTTGAGGGGATCGCCGGTGGCCCGAAAAGTTGCGCGTAGGCCATCGACGAGGGCCATGACCGAAAGCAGCACGGCCACGGTTAACGCCAGCCCCAGAGCGGTCATAAGAGTCTGCGTCTTTCTCTCCCGGAGGTTTCGAAGATTGTAAGCGAGGGGAACGGCCATGGCTTAATCGGTGAATTTGAGAGCATCGAGAATCGGAATCCGCGCGGCATTCCAGGCGGGTAGTAGTGCGCTCGCCAATCCAACGCAAACTCCGATCGCCACAAGAAGTCCGGCCACAGAAGGCTCCAACTGCAATGAAGACAGCGGCAGGATGATGGCCGGAAGCTTTCTGACTAAGGCAACCAGCACGCCCGTAATGCAGCAACCGATCACTCCCCCTAAAGTCGTAAGTAAGGCGGACTCACCCAGCAGGATCGCCAGAATCGCCGGCGTCGTGAAGCCGAGTGTTTTGAGAACACCCACCTCCCGGACCCGCTCCCGCACCGACATCGCCATGGTGTTAGCGGTCACCAGAAGCAGCGTGAACATCAGCGCCAGGCTGATGCTCAGCAGGAAGCCTTTCACGTTGCCCAGCATGGACACGAATCCCAATTCAAAAGCTCTTTCTGCCTCGGTTCGGGTGCGCGCCGTGGAATTTCGGAACATTTCGTCAACCGCTTTACAGACGCGAGGCATGGAGTTGGGATTGTCGACCAGCAACTGAAAGGCGAACACCTTGTTGCGGCGGCGCTCCGGCAGCAGGTCGCGTAGGTAGTCGAACCGAAAGAAAAGAACGTCGTCGTTATACAGGCTTTCGTAGATCCCCACCAACTTCAATTCCACAATGACGGGAAAAATGTCCCCCTTCAGCGTAATTCGATCTCCGATTTTGAGCCCGTACTTTTCGGCTATCCCGCGGCCAACCACGCACCCGGTCTTCTCCCTTTCGAACGCCAGCTTTTGCGCTTCAGAAATTGAGTAGTCGGAATGCATGATAAATACGCGTTCAGCCTCCACCGCGTAACGGGCAAAGATGTTCTTTGGGTCCTTATAAACCCCGCCAAAAAATTGCAGCGGCATGACCTGGAGCACGCCCGGCACCTGCTTGATCTTGTCCTGGTAGGAGATAGGCAGCGAGATGGCAGGCGAAACGCGATTGCGCGCAATGGCCCGGAGCGCTTGTTGTGGCGGAGCTTCGCCGATGTAGAAAGCATGATAGATCGCCATCAGTGTACCGAGCAGACTGAGGGAAATGGCCGCGCTGGCAATCGTCAAGAGGCTGCGCCTCTTGCTCCGCATGCTGCTCTTCAGGATGAAAGGCAAGAAACGAAACACGACTCGTCGTCCCAAGAATTCGGTAAGTATAACGCAACACCATGGGTCCGCGTATCCGGCCGCGATTAAGGAGCCGAGGCTCTTGGCGGCAGTAACGAGGTCACCTGGCTTCGCAGCAACTAGAAACGCCGGCGCCGCCAAAGCGCCGTGGCTCGTGAACTTCACCGAGTCGCTCCTGAATTGCGTCGTTGACCAGCTCGACGGGCGGAAGCGTTGTAAGACTAACAATCCGAGCTGTTGGGCAGAGTTCAGTCCCATGTCACGGGTGATTGCCGCAGTATCGTTTCCCGTTCGTGCAACTCGGAGTCGCCGCCCAGCACGCGGCCGCGAGTCAGGATCGCGTTCTTGACATCGGCGGAGCCAGGAGCGTGCGGGGAGTGATGTCCTAGATGCGGACTTCTAGACCGTCAACGCTCTCCGAACTATTTCCGACCGTGATTCGACCGAAACCGGCGCGACTGCCAGGATCGGCGGCTACATAGTAAGGACGGCGCGGAACCGGGCCCTGCCCTCCGCAACACGCTGATATGCCTTCGGAGCCTCAGCCAATGGGTAGGTCTCGACTATCGTTTTAACTTTGCCTTGCGCTACGAAATCCAGCGCTTCGTAAAGATATTCGGGGCCGTTTTGCTGACTACCAATTATCTGAATGCGCTTCATAATGAGGTCCATCAGGGAAATCGAAAGCGGCTCCGAGTCGGCGCCCATGGCGACAAGCCGGCCGTCTGGCCGCAGCCCCTGAATGCTGTCCACCATGGACTTGGTCGAATTGGAAGTACTGAGGATCACGTCTGCGCCCCCCGCTGCAGCAAGGCTTTTTCCATCGCGGACAATTTCATCCGCGCCAAGATCGCGGATCATCTTGTCTTTGTCAGGGGAGTGCGAAACGGCGATGGTTTGGAAGCCCGCAGCCTTCGCGTATTGCACTGCCAGGTGCCCAAGCCCGCCAATCCCAAGCACGGCCACGCGCTCGTGCGGTTTGGGATCGGCCCAGCGGAGCCCGCCATAGACTGTGTAACCGGCGCAGAAGATCGGGGCCGCTTGTTCGTCTCCCCTCCTTTTCGTTGT
Source organism: Terriglobia bacterium (assembly GCA_963768075.1). Taxonomy (GTDB): domain Bacteria; phylum Acidobacteriota; class Terriglobia; order Bryobacterales; family Bryobacteraceae; genus QHXW01. The sequence continues at coordinate 411,060 of CAVYHD010000051.1, read as the reverse complement.
TGCTGTGCCTGTTTATCCTGGTACCTGTCCGGTGGAGCTTGATAACATCAACAACGTGTGAGCGATAGCCACACAGCCGGTGACTTCTTACCCCCAGACTTGGTGGTTCCGCCAGACTTTTCCTTGCTGAGCGTTCTTCTTTGCCGACGCGCCCGCGCCTCGGTCGGTCCACGTACCACCGTTGCCGCCGGTGGTGTCTGCTCTTTTCTTGCCCGCGCTCCGTTGTTGCCCACATTCCCCCGGCTGTGTGCTTCTCCGCTGCTGGTCTATCCGCTCCGTTTCCCCTGCGCGCGCTGTCTCCTGCACCCCACGCTTTGCCCCTGCCTGCGTTCCGATGCGCTTCCCTCTGCTCGCTGTCTTGTCCCTGCTCGTCTGCTCCTCCGCGCTTGTCCCGCTTGCTCGCGCGTGGTGTCCTCATCTGTGCCCTTCCCCGCGTCTCTCGATCTTCTTCTTCGCCCCCTTCCTGCGCTCTCCTCCGCTTGCTTGCCCTGCCGGCTTCCCTCCTGCCACCCGCTCCGTGCACGTTGCCCGCTTCACGTTCTCTTCGCACCTTCTGCCCCTCCGCTCGCTGTCCCGCGCCGGTCCGCTGCGCGCCGCTCTCCCGTCTCGCTCCCCGTCCTCAGGAAACTTTGTCGGGAATCAGATAGGTGGCGTCGGCATTCATCAGCATGTACTCCGCGTGCCCGCCCTGTACATCGACGCCAGTGCCCTTCATATATGGACAGAACATTCTGCGGCCGCGCTGGCACCATTCGCAACGTCCACACGTGGATTGGATCCATGCCGTGCCCACGCGGTCGCCCACGTGCCGCGTCGTTACGTCAGGAGCCACGGCAACGATCTCGCCGACTGGCTCGTGGCCTAAGATTCGGGGAAATGCACCTGGAAAATGTCCGAGCGTGAGGTGCACGTCGGTATAACAGATGCCGCTTGCATGCATCTTCACCAGCACTTGATTGGAGCCGGGTTGAGGTTGCGGAACGTCGTTGATCTGCCATGGACTGCTCGCGGCGGGAACAACTGCAGCTTTCATAACCATTTCCTCCTAGAGTGATTCGATGCGCATGACTTAGCGATCGGTGCACCATGGATGCCCGATCGCGAATCGTACACTACAGACTGAGGTTGACGGTCAGTTGGCGGATTGTCGGAGATTACCGGCCGATGTCCTGAGTGGGGGGCTCGCGGTTACGAGACCACAGGGCAGTGTCGGTAGCCCGGAAGCTGGTACTGGAACGACTGTTGCCTGAAGGCGCCGTACACGCAAGAATGGAGCGTGGATGGCGCGCGGAGAGGCTGGCAATGACGTTCACCAAACGGACGCATCGCATGGAGGAAGGCGCGTGGGAAGCTCCCATTATGAAGTCAACAGGGGCCCGAAACATGAATAGCAACAAAAAGGACTTGTCACCGGGACAACGCCAAGAACTACTCAGAGTATTGAAGGCCCGTTTTGAGAAGAACATGAACCGCCACAAAGGTCTTGAATGGGCGCAAGTACAGGAAAAGCTGAAAGTTAACGCAGAACGAGTATGGTCACTCAACGAAATGGAACGAACTGGAGGTGAACCGGACGTTATTGGCCATGATAAGAAGACGGGAGAATACATTTTTGGTGATTGTTCAGCGGAAAGTCCAAAAGACCGCAGAAGTCTTTGCTACGACCGTAAGGCGCTTGAGTCAAGGAAAGAACATAAACCGCAAGATAATGCCATGGATATGGCAGCCGCTATGGGCATTGAGCTTTTAACGGAAGAGCAATATCAGGACTTGCAGAGACTTGGAAATTTCGACACGAAAACGTCGAGCTGGGTAAAAACACCTTCTGAAATCAGAAAACTCGGCGGCGCCCTCTTTTGTGATCGCCGCTACGACACTGTTTTCGTGTATCACAACGGTGCGGAATCTTACTATGCCGCCAGGGGGTTCCGTGGCTCGTTAAGAGTCTGAATTTTTGGCATGACGGCAGTCCAAACGATCGATGCTAAACCACTCGAAAGAACCGTCTCACCGTTGGAGACGGGAGGAACGACGAGCGGGGTTAGTCGGTCCTGAAGTCCTGCGGTCGAACCGGAAGTCTTGCCCATGACATCTCCTGTCTGGTATTCGGACTTATTCTGACTTAGAGATTCGTGTGAGCCCGGACGACTCGGCGAGTCCGATCCAGAAGCGCTGAAGGCGGTGGTTCGCGCGAACCGGAACACCGCGGGAATCTACAGCGCGGTCACCCGCATCGGCCGACTGGCGGTCGGACAGACCATTATCCTCGATGCGACGGGGGTCGCTTCATTCACGAATCACGAAGTCCCTTTGTGAGACCACAGGATCTCGATGAGACCAACGTCTCAGATGGATATTGTTTGATTCTATGCAAAAGTGGCCCAGTGGCGAGAATTCCTCATATTGGCGTCATCCTGTGCGCCTTGCTCGTTGCGCCCACCGACGACGGTTGGGCATCCATGCAGGAGCCTGGCCCCCAAATTCATCGATGCCGCCCGCGAATTCCTTCACGCCTTCAATCATCCTTAGTTTCGGTCCCGGAATTGCTGACAGACAGATGACTATAAGGTAGAAGGGGGCTAACAGCATGAAAGAAAGCACGAAAGACAAAGTTCAGGGCGCGGTCCATGAAGCAAAAGGTGCAGTGAAAGAGAAAATCGGGCACGCTCTCAACAAACCTGACCTCGAAGCCGAGGGCACCGATGAAAAGATCGACGGGAAAATCCAGAAGAAAGTCGGCAAGGTTGAAAAGGTCATAGAAAAGGCCACCGGGGTATAGGCGGGTTTCTCTCGCCCCAGAGGAAAGCGAGGCCGCTTCGAGGCTACTCGTGAAATATTAACCCATCAGCCGGACCTGCTGGACATTCTCGAAGGTGGACACTACGGGGACATCGCCAACACCGCGGACCTTCAGCACCTCCGCCGCCGGCATCTGAATTCGTGGCGGGGGAGCCAAATCTTCCCACAACGAGATCTTCTAGTGGCCGCCGGAGAGTTTGCGGTAGTACTCGGCGACCGAGTCCTCGATAGCCGGCGGGGACCTTGGTCGGGTCGGTGTTGCGGATCGTGCCGCCCTGGATTTCATCGAGTTGGCGGCGCAGTTGCAGTTCCAGCGCGTCCACGCCGCTGACCAGCTGCTGGTGCATCTGCTCGACCAGGGCGGGATTCCCGGGGAAACGGCTGGGATCCAGATTGCGCATTTGATCGATCAGGGACTGCAACTGTTGCCGCGCCTCGGGACTATCCTGCACCGCGGCACGAACCTGGTTGAGAAGGTTCAATCCCTGGTCAATCTGGCGCTGGGTATCGGCCGGGTTGGGACCCTGTTGGGGCGCCACGGCCTGACCGGAGATGCGAGTATTGCCGGTGTCATAGGCGCCAATCACGTTGCGATCGCGATTGGTCCCGCCACCGGCCGGATTGCCCACCGGACCGGCGAGGCGGTTGCCGACCGGACCCGACTGGCGTCCGCCGCCTTGACCTGCCCGGTTGCTGGCCCGGCTGGCCATTTTGCGCTTGCTGCTGACCAGGTTGACCGGGCTGACCCTGTCCAGGTTGAGAGTTGGGACGTCCGCCGAGGCCGGCGAGTTGGTCGCGCAGACGGGATAGATCGTCCATGGCGCGGTTGAGCGCGGCGTCCTTGGAAGTGTGCTGAGCACTGCCCAAGGCGCGAGCCGCGTCGCCGACCTGTTGACCCAGCTTTTGCAGGTCGCTGGTGAGGGCGGTTTCGACCGGATCGGAGAAGTTGCCGCTACGCAGCCGATCCGAGCTGCGTTGCATGCGGGTGCCGAGATCGTTTTCGTCCATGCCATCGAGCGCGCTCCGCAACTTGGTGGAAGCCGCCGGTTGCGTGGGCGCGAGCTCGCGCGCCGCGGTGCGCATTTGCTGGGTGAGGCGCGCCAAGTCATCGGTCACCTGTTGGCGATCGTTGACCATTTTGTCGATTTCCTGGGCGGAAGGGTAGTTGCTGCGGCTGGCCGGAGGCGCGAGCGGCATTCTGCTGAGCCATCAAGTCGCGCACGTGATCCGCTTGCTGCTTTTGTTGGGCCGCCAATTGGTCGGCCGTTTTGGCCATCGAGTTGAGGCGGCTGGCGGCGTCCTGCTGCTGCATGCCGCCCAGCAGGTCGGTGGCTTGGCGCAAGCGGTCGGCGGCGCGGCGGGAATCGGCCGCGCTGGCATTCTGGGAGACGGCGCGCCGCATGTCGTCGTTGGCTTGGCGCAAGCGGTCGAGCGCCTGTTGGGCCGCCTGTTGGCGGCTGTCGGCGGCCTGGTCCGCGGACTGCTGGGTGGCGGAGCCGCTGGCATTGTCCTGGCAGAGCTGCCCGCTTGCCCGCCGCGTTGGCCCGGCTGCCCGGACGCTGAAGCGCTCTGGCTGCTCTGCTGGCTCTGTTGGCCCTGCTGGCCTTGTGGCCATTTTGACCCAGCTGTTGCTCCATCTGTTGCTGGAGCTGCTGCGCCTCGCGTTGCAACATCTCCTGTTGCCATTTTTGCTCGGCAGTCTGGGTGCCATTGCGTTGCTGCTGGGCTAGATCCTCCTCGCGCTTGGCCAGTTCGTCGAGCTTTTTCAGCGCGTCGGCGATTTCCTGCGCCTTTTGTTCGGCGGTAGTAGCCGCGGTTTGCTGGGTCTCGTATTGATTTTTCTCGGTATCGAGTTCGAGATCGAAGAGGCTGGCCAAATCGCGCGCCGCGCCGCCTCCGCCGCCTCCGCCCCCGCGCCGCTCCAAACGCAACCTGAATTTGCCGGAAGGTGGCTTCGGCGCGCAGCAGGGATTGCAGAGCCTTCTGCTCGTTGGGGATGGCGTCCTTCCACTTCTCCTGCTGCAATTGTTGCGCGGCCGGCGCCATGGCTTCGGAGGCGGCGACCATATCCTTCTGGAAGTCGCTGATGGCCTGCACTTCATCGGTCAACTCGCGGGCCTCCAAGCGACCGGAAAGCGAGACGGCCTGATCGCGCAAGGTGGATTGGGATTGGGACAGCAGCTTGGCGATGTCGGTGGCCTGCTGTTGGGTCGAGTTCTTGTCTCGCTGTTGTTTGAAGGTGGCGGATATGATCTCCTTCTCCCGCTGCGAGATCTGCGCGGATTGATCGCCTTGGCCACCGCCACCGCCGCCACCGGACTGCTGCGATTGCGAAAACTCGCGCTCAAACGGGTCGGCCTGGATGAACATCATATCGGTGTGGGCTTCGGCGTTGGCGTCCTTGGCGGTGGCGTAGACGCTCACCAGATCGCCCGGAACGAGCTTGAAATCCTCCAGCGACAGCGTGGTCGAGCCGTCGGCTTGTTTTTCGCCCTTTTGCTGGAGCAGATCCACCGTAGTCTCGGGGCCGCCGTTGACCGAATAATGCAGCGCGACGCCGTTGAGGCCGTAATCGTCGGTGGCCTTGGCGGCAACGGTTACCTCTTCGATGGGGCTGGCGTGGTAGTCACCCCGGCCGGGACGCACCAACGAAATCTGAGGCGGGTTGGCTTTGCGGGCCTCGATGAAAAAATCCTCGCTGACGCGAACGGGCTGGCCCTCCTCAACGCCAGCGACGTGGTAGACGCCGTCCTGATCCATCTTGACGGTGCCGCGATAGACGTTATTCTGGCCGCCAGTGAGCTGGATCTGCTGTCCGTTGTCGAGCTGGATCTGGCCGCCCTGAAGGGGGCGGTCCGTCGAGACCTCGAGTTCGGCCTCGGTGCCGGTGACGGCGCGCAGATCGCCGCCGCGCTCCTCGACCTCGGACGGCATGCCGGTCCAGGCGGGGTAATGGTAGGTGACGCGAATCTGCTTCACCGCGGGCAAATCGGTGACGCGAATGTTAAAGTGCTTCGACGTCATCGCTCCGGCGGTGACATAGTACTCGACGTTCTCGGGCAAACCGGCAAATAGAAATTCATAGCCGCCGGCGAAACTGCCGGCCGCCTTGGGCTGCATCGCAATCTCTTCCCACTTGGAGGAGCTCTGAAAGCGGGCATACAACTTGACGCTGGGCGACCGCAGGCCGGTGGGGAGCGCCGAAACCATCTGGTCGGCGTGGCGGCGCACGACGGCGTCGCCGGGAGTCACGCGCAGGTCGTAGAGCGCGGGCTTGCCGCGGTGCGGACCGGTCCAAAGCAGCGAGGCGCCATAACCAAGAAAACCGGGTCCGGCGGCGATCATCCAGACCAGGATGGCGAAGGCGCCGACGCCGGTGCCCAGCGAGATCCAAAGGCGGCGGTCGGTGACCATTTGCTTGGGCTCGGCGAATCGGGCGACTTCGAGGGTGTCCCCGGCCAAAAGTTCGATAAAGGGATCCTGGCCGTCGCGCTCAGCGAAGGTGGTGAGGCGCTGCTGGAATTGCGGGAAGGCGGCTTCGGCGGTTCCGATCGCGCGGCGGCGGGTTAGGCGGCGCAAGGGCAGCGCCAACCCGGCGGCAGCGGCAATGGCCAGAACCAGGATCAGTCCGAAGCGGGCGGCGGTCACGCTTCCATGCGAAAAGGCGAGCGCATTGGCGATAGTGACCAGCACCAGCGTCGCCACCAAAGCGCCGCCGGTGAGAATGGCAAAGCCGCGCAGCAAGGTGCTCCAGCGCAGACGTTGTTCCAGTTGCGCAATGTATGCGTGAAGTTGTTCGCGGAAACTCATGGAACCTCCAACGGCGCGGCTAACGCTAATACTTGAAGCATATCGCACTGCAAAGGAACGGAGCGCGCGAGCTGGCACTGGCATCTGGAAGTCACCCCCGCAGGTTCGCTGATACATGCAAGAGGAGGCCCCAGACGACTTCGTTCGTATTTTCTAAAGTAGATTTCGACGACACTTACGATTCCTCGCGCTGGGTGCCGAGGTAGCGGCTGGCCAGGACCGATTCGGCAACGGCGGAAGCGAGCACCAGCAGCATGACGTACCACCAGATGGTTTGCGGCGTCTTGTGGCGGTGTTGCCGGGCCGGGCGCTGACGCTTCTTGTGAAGATTGGCCGCCTTTGCCCTGCCACAAGGCCAGGACATCGTCGGGGATAACGTCGAGGTTCGATTCCTTGGGATCGGGGTTGACGCCGACTTCGTCCTGGCGGCCATTGGCGAGGCGGAGCTGGTAATAGCCGGCCTCGGTGAGCTGGAACGACTGGGCGGAAGCGGCCTCGCCCAGGGTGAGCGGGCGCTTGCCCTCGGGGTCGGTGACCTCGACGCCCTGGGCTTGTTCCCTGGCGTTGCGGAGCTCGAGGTAGGCGTCCACCGGGCGCGCGCCGCCCTGGCGTTCGCTGCCGGCGAGATAGCGCGCGGTCTGCTCGATGAAGGGGACGAAGGCGGGATGCAGGGGGAAATCGTTAGTGAGGTTGTCGAGCCCGGAGGTGAGCAGCACCACGCGGCCCTCGCCGATGCGTTTCTCCAGCAAGAGCGGCGTCTGGTCGCCTAAGCGAACGATCACGCGAGCGTCGCCGGGATCGACATTGAGAGCGTAGAAAAACTTCACGCCCGGCCAGCCGCCGGCCTTGGCCACGGCGGGATAGGAGGAGTCGCTGGAGCCGACCGCCATGTAACGATCGGGAACGCGGCTGTAGTCGCGGGTCTCGATGATGTGCGCGCCGAAAATGGGAATCTGCGAGCGGCCGCCGGCGGAGGTGCCGGCGGCGATGAAGAGACTGCCGCCGGAGCGCACGTATTCGGTGAGTGAATTTTCCAGAAGCGAAGGCAGCGTATTGAGATCGGAGAGAACGATGAAAGCGTAATTGGACGGCTTGACGGTCGGCCGCCTCGTTGACGTTGATCGATTCGAGGATAAAGGCCGATTGCGCGGCCGCCGAGAGCGCGGCGCCGACGTAGAGCGGCGAACGGTTGTCGCCGTAGTTATGGATCAGCAAGGCTTTTTGCGGGTCGGAACGCTCGACGGCAAAGCGGCGGAGGTCGTCGGCCGGGAAGGCGTCGGCGGCGTCGATCTTGACCTCGCAGCGGCTGAAGCCGTAGGGCACTTCCAGGGCGGGGAAGTCGACGGTGGCCCGTCCGTTGGCGGGGACCGCCACGGTCTTGGTGGCGGTGGTCTTGCCGTTCACGACCAGCGACACGGTGCGTTGGGCGGCGGGAGTGCCGTAGCCCGGCAATCACGGCTTGTACGTGAACCGGCTTGGCGTCCTTGCCCCAGACTTGTCCGGGGGCATCCACCGATTCGACCGTCCAGTTGGGTTGGGCCTCGGTGACCACGGCATGCGTCACCAGTTTGACGTTGGCGGGCAGCGCCATGTCGGAGAAGGTGGCGGCCAGATCGCCGCGTTGCATGTCGCTGAACAGATGAAGCTCGATGGGAGTATGGACCGATTCGGCCATGGCACGCACGGCGCGCGCCAGCTCGCCGAAGTTACCGTGGCCATCGCCGGGCTGAATGGCCTGCACAGCGGCACGCAACGCCGATTGGTCCTCGATGGGTTGGGTCATGAGCCGCAACTGCGAGCCAAACGCCGCCACCTGGGCGCGCGCGGCGCCCTTTCCGGAGAGCACGCTCATGGCTGCGTCCTTGGCATCGGCCAAGCGGGTTCCGGCACGCATGCTGAAGGAATTGTCGACCACCAGCAGCACCAGCCGGTGGCTGGCAAGGGCGGCCGCGTTGCGGTTGATGAAGGGATTGGCGAAGGCGAGAATCAACAGCAGCAGCAACAGCAGCCGCAGCGACAGCAGCAGGAAATAGCGGAGCCGGCGATGGCGGGTTGAGCTTTGTGTGCGCGACTCGAAGAACATCAACGAGCTCACCGGCTTGGGCGTGGTGGTTTGCCGCTTCAACAAATGCAGGTAGAGCGGAAGCGCGAGCGCCGCCAGACCGGCAAGGAACCAGGGCGCGAAGAATCCCATTTAATTACGGCCTCTGCGCAGGGTGAGGTATTCGCGCAGGGCGGCGTCGAGTGGGCGGTCGGTCATGAGCAAGTAATAGCCCATGCCCGCCGCCTGGGTACGATCGCGCAGATCGGCAAGATGCGCCTCGATTTTTCCCCGATACTCCTTCCTGGTGTAATCGGGGGTGACCTTGAGCTCCGCCTCGGTCTCCATGTCAACCAGGATGGTCGGGCCCCTCAACTCGGGACGCACATCCTCGGGATCGAGGACGTGGAACAAGACCACCTCGTTGCCGTGGAAGCGCAGCGGCTCGATGGTGCGGATAATGCTCTCGGGCGACTCCCAGAAGTCGGAGACGATAAGCACTATGCCGCGCCGCTTCAGAAACTCCTGGAAGTAGCGCATGGGCTTGGAGAAATCGGTGCGGGCGCGAGCTTCGGCCTGTTCCAGACCGGCCAACAAACGATGCAACTGGCCCTGGCGGGTAGAGGGGCGGATGTACTTACGGACCTCGTCGTCGAAAGTAATCAGCCCGGCGGCATCGTGCTGTTCGTGGATGGCCAGATAAAAGAGCGACGCGGCGAGGTAGCGGGAGTAATCCATCTTGTTGACGCCATGGGAGCCAAACTGCATCGAATTGCTGGCGTCAAGCAACACCGTCAACAAGCTGTTGGTTTCGCCGCGAAAGCGCTTTAGATACAGCCGCTCAGTTCGGGCGTAGACGTTCCAATCGATGAGGCGGAGATCGTCGCCGGGATTATAGGCGCGATATTCGGCGAACTCCTGGCTGAAACCAAAGTCGGCAGAGCGGTGCAGGCCGGCGACGAAGCCATCGACCACCGTCTTGGCGACCAGATCAAGGCCGGAGATGCCGGCGAGGATGGAGGGATTGAGGAAGCGCTGTTGCATGAAGAGCTATCCACTATTCGCTTGTCAGGTAAACCTTGGGCATTCGTACCAAAAGGCCGCGTATGATTTCGATCGATGCCCGCACCTTTTTCAAACGATCCCCCACTTCCGCCGCAGCCACCACTCGGAAAAGCGCAGGAGCAGCAACACCAGGAAACCCAGCGGCAAGTCCCACAGCTCCTTGGTCTCGCGCACAGTCACGCCAGCCTCCGAAAAGGGAATGCCGCTGGCGAGTTTGCCGAGGTCGGCGGGCTCCCAGTATTGTCCACCGGTTTGCGTGGCGAGGCGTTCCAGCAGGTCGCGGTTCTGTTCGGTATGGAAATTCTCAGCCACGCCATCCATCCTCTGAAAGGTTAATACGTCGCGCCCCAACTCCTTCACCGTGCCGGTATTGGGATCGGCGCGCTGGGCCGTGATCTCGGTCAGGTATGCGCCGGTCTTGGGAGCGGACCAGGCGACTTGAAACCGGCCGGGACTATCGGGCACCGGTGTCATCTCGACCAGGGCGCTGATGCCACTCGGACCCAGGATATGAGCTTCGACCTTGGCATCGGGAGCGGGACTGTATTGTTGATCGCGAACCTCGGCGGTGAGAGTTACAGCGCCATTGTCGAACAGCATCTGAGCGGGTACGGAAGCTTGCACGTGGCCAGGGGTATCTGAAACCAACCACCGCAGGAGCTGCTGCCAGAACAAATCGTGAGCAGTATCGCCCAAGGGTGAACTCATCTGCCAACGCCAACTGCCTCCAGTGGCCATAATCGCGGTACGGCCATGACCGAAGTTCTCCGTAATCAGCAATGGCAACTTTCGGCCTTCGGGCGTAATCATGTTGACAAGAACGGCCGCCCCCGGCTTGGGAGTGCCAGGATCCTCATAGTCCATCAGGTACGGTAGCTTCTTCCACTTGGCGGCGTTAGCGGTGGGGTCATCAACGAGGCGGGTAATAATGCTATCCACGCCAGCAGGCGCCAGTTGGGCGGTTGTATGAGTGGTGCCATTCTTCGGATCGGCCTCGCGATGAAAAGTGCCCGCCTGAGTTGGCAGCGTGGTCGGGAGCAGGTCGGTAAGGTTCGAGGCGCTCCAGCCCCCATCCGCCAGTGCAAATTGACCGCCGAGCAGCAGCAGGCCACCTCCGCGCCGATCCACGAACTCTCGGATTAATTCCTGCTTGTCGGGAGTGAAATAGCCCGCTTCAACCGACCCAATGATCAATCCTTGGTAGACGAAAAGGTCTTCCGGGCGAGAAGGAAAGCCGTCGGCTAGCTCTTTGGGATCGGAGATTCCTTGACGGTAGATCTTGTTTTCGCTGGTGCGAACCATGGAGGCGATCTGCACCATCCGGTCGTCCTCTTCGGCCTGGCGGATAAACTTGTATTCCCAACGCGGTTCACCCTCCAGGTACAGGATGCGGCGCGGCGCGGCGTCAACATTCACCACGCGGGTCAAGGCATTGTTGGCCGTGTTCTCCTCGCCTGGGAGTGGAACAGCCGCGAATTGGAGCGTTCTTACGCCCGCGCCACCGATATCGAACATCAAAGTCTCGGTCTCGAGTTTGCCGTCCGGCCCCAAGCTGATGGTGCGAGAAGCAAGGACCCTGACTTGGCCGGCGCTGACGTCGCGCACCGTCAGGTTGATCTTCGCGCCAGCGTATCCGCGTTGGTGCCAGGTGATTTTGGCGGCGAGGCGGGAGTTGGCCAAGGCGCGCGGAGCAACGACGACATCATCCAGCTCCACATCATGTTCGGCGCGCTCGCGTCCGAAGCCCACGGTGTGAACGGGAATGTGGCGAGCGCGCAGCGCGTTAATGGCGTCCGCGCCAATGCCCCCGGAGTTGTCGTCGCCGTCGCTGAGCAGCACCACGGCGCCGATAGGTAGGTCGGAAGTGTCCTCGCTCAACTGCTTGAGGCTGCCGCCGATGCGAGTCGAGGGTGCGTTGGGTTTCAGGTCCTTGAGGCTGTCGATACGAGTGGGCGCGTCGTCGACGCGGTAAAGACGGGTTTGAAAGGAACGGTTGAGGCTGGCCAAGACGCCGTTCTGGAGCGCCCTAACGGCTTGGGCTTGGCGGGTGAAACCATCCTCGGATATGGCCATGCTGCGGGAGTCGTCCACCAGCACGGCGATTATGTTTTGTTGTGGCTTCAACTCGGCAACGGTGATCGCCGGCTGCCACAGTAGCACCAGCAGCAGCGCGGCCAGGAGCGTCTGCAAGCCCCATATTACCCAGACTCGCCAACCGCGCATGACCGGCGCGGCTCGCGCCAGACGGGAGCGGATCAGCCATGCCAGACCGGCGGCCGCGGCTAGGATTAGCAGCACGAGCGTCCACGTTGGCCATCGCCCCCAAAAGGGCAAATTGGCCGCGCGCATACACCGAACGCGGATACTTAAATAAGAACTCGAACATGGGCCCGGCTACTCGCGGACTGTAGGAAGAGGCCTGCGCGGTTCATGCTTAATGGGTCAAGGCGTAGGTTATGTAATTGAGGACGATGCGAAAAGCGAGTCCGGAAAACTTCTCGGGGTACTCCGCGCTATCTGCCCACTCCCAGGCGTCACCAAGATGCATATTGGCGCAGATCGCCACCATGATGCGCCCGCGGTCGTTGCGGATGGCGCGCCACTTGGGCACGTAGCCGTCCTTCTCATAGGTTCGGCCGGTGTTGACGTAGACCTCGCTGGGGATCTGAAACTTTTCGTTGATGTCGTACAAGACGTGGTAGATCTCGTCTTCATCCTTGAGATCCTCTACGGGCCGATCGGGCAACACCATGCGCATTCCGGCCATGAAATGCTCCCAGTCGTCGGTCCCGTGGAAGTCGTCCACCATCAGGAAACCGCCCTTCAAAAGATAATCGTGCAGGCGTTTGGCCTCCTCGTCGGTGAAGGTCCAGGTGTTAACCTGAACGGCGTAGATCCAAGGATAGTCGAAGATATGGTCGCTATCGAGATCGACAACGTTCAGCGGCGATGGAGAGTTGATGTGGGTCAAGCGCCGCAGGGCAATCAAGCAATCGTTGTCGGCCTTGGGATAATCTCTCGACCAACCGCCGCGAAAGCGGCGAAACCCGAAGCTGCTGCCGTTGGCATAGCCGGAAGTGTACTGGAGCCGGCTCCAATAAAACTCCGAGGGTACGTTCGGTCCGGTCGAGTAGGAGTATTGCTGGCGGCCGAACCCCTGGTACCCTCCCCATTGCAGCGCGAACAGCCCGAGGCTGAGCGAAAACAGGAGAGGCCGCACCAGCTTCATAGATAATTACCTCGGATGTTTCTTAAAGCGTAGCAGAAGCGCCGCAGCATCTCCAGCGGAGGGCGCCGCCTCACTATGACAACATTACCCGGCGGTTGGTCCGAGGCGACGCGGGCTGTACCATGATCAAAGGCTGGTTTTCGGCATTTCGCATGCAACGACGCGACTTTCTCAAGATTGCTGGGTTGGCGGCCGCAAATAGCCGGCTGGTGGGCCAGCAACAGCAATCCTTTCTGGCGCCAACCGGCTCGCAAGACGTGGCCAAGACCGATTTCACACTGCAAATCGCGCCGATCACGGTCGAATTGGCGCCCAATCGCATTCTCAGCACCATCGGGTACAACGGCACCTCTCCGGGGCCGCTACTGCGGATGAAGGAGGGCGTGCCCGTCACGGTGAACGTGGTCAATAACACTGACGTGCCGGAGTTCGTGCATTTTCACGGATTGCTCATTCCCTCCGAGGTGGACGGATCGGAGGAAGAAGGCACCCCTGAAGTGCCTCCGCACGGAAGCCGCCGCTATCAGTTCACACCCACGCCGGCCGGCACCCGCTGGTATCACACCCATACGATGGCGATGGACGACCTGCACCGTGGCAGTTATACCGGAATGTTCGGCTTTCTGATCGTCGAGGGAGCGAATAATCCCGGCCGCTTCGATCAGGAACATTACCTGGCGTTGCGCGATTGGGAGCCCTATTTCACGCAACCAAGTGATGGATACAGACGATCTCGATCCCGCGCTGGCACAACCGGAAAAGCCGGCGGTGCTGGATACGCGGCCGGTGGGGCTGGAGGTAGCGGCCGATATTTTTTCCATCAACGACAAGGCGCTCGGCGCCGGCGATCCGATCCGCGTGAATCCCGGCGAACGCGTGCTGTTTCATTTTCTGAACGCCAGCGCAATCGAGAACCGCCACCTGGCGCTGCCCGGCCACAAATTCAACGTAATCGCGCTGGACGGAAATCCCGTGCCCACGCCCGCCGCCGTGGACGTGTTGATGCTAGGTCCGGGCGAGCGGATTGATGCCTGGGTGGAGATGAACCAGCCTGGGGTTTGGATCCTAGGCGCGCCCGAGGACCCGATACGCGAAGGGGGCTTGGGCATTGCCATCGAATACGCCAATCAACACCGCACCCCGCAGTGGGTGCCACCGCCCAAATCGATTTGGGACTATACCCTCTTCGGCAAGCAGCCGTCGCAACCAGCGCCTACCGAACGATTGGACATGGTGTTTGAAAAGGTGCCGCGCGGCGCCGGCAAATTCAACAAGCTTCACCGTAAACGGCAAACCCTATCCCCACGACCGGGAGTTCCTACTCAAACAGGGCACGCGCTACCGGCTGACGTTTCATAACCGCACCGACGATGCGCATCCGTTGCATCTGCATCGCCACCAACTCGAGATCGCAGAGATTTATGGCAAAGCCACCTCGGGTGTCATAAAAGACACGGTCGTGGTGCCCACCTATGGGCGGGCCAGCGTGGACTTTACTGCCGACCAGCCGGGACCGGCGTTGTTTCACTGCCATATCCAACAGCACATGGATTTCGGTTTCAAGGCATTGCTACGCTATTCGTAAGGAACACGTCAGGACCACCGCGGATACGACTGCACCCACCTCGCGCACGCGTTTGTGACGGCTTCCAGCGGGAGCTTCGACCGCGACGCGGTTATCGCGTTCCGCTAGCGAATTCCAGGGGGTTGGCGGCGGTGCACCGGACCCGGCGGAATCAGGCTTTCGACCGGATGTTCACCCAGGTGTGGACGTGCGGAGCGCCGCGGAAATACCAGATCATGGTCGGGCTTTCGAGCTGCCAAACGTCCCACACACCGTCGTTGCCAATGTCCAGGTTTTTGTAGAACGACATGGTTAAAGCGTCCACGCCGCCGCTTTCGCGGATGAACTTCATGGCCTCATCAGTGTCTTTCTTGCGGAAGGGTAGCAGCAGGTCGGCGAGCACCTGGTCCACCAGCTCGCGCTGATCGCGCGTCATGTCGGAGACCGGCAGGCCGGGGATCTCGGTTCGGGACATCTTGAGCGCCACCGTCTCAGACCCTTTCTCCGCGCGCGGGTCGCCCAGCAGGGCCATCGTCCTCTGTTTGCCGTCAAGCGCCTGAAACACCTGGTTGGCGCGCTTGGCCTGATACCAGTAGACGTTTTTTGGGTGGTCTGGCGCTTCGTTGAAATTCATCGAGGCGTGCCCGTAGAAGATGGGCCCGCCGAAGGCCACGCCTTTCACTGAATCGCCATCGCAGCGCGACGTGCAGTGGCGGCCGGTGAGCACGAACTCGAACGCGCCGGTTCCAGGCGTTCCGAACAGCGCCACTGAATAGTTGCCCAACCCGCCGTCGTCTTCCTTCATGTGGTACTGCACTTTGTCGAAGAACTCCGGATTGTGCAAACCCCTGAATATTTCTTCAATCATGGCCTGCTGATCCGCCGTGAAGAACTCGGCGATCTTCATGGGGGTGATGCGCCAGTTGGCATCGACCTTGGAGCGCAACGGATCGTCGAACGGGAACGCGACTTTCGCCTTCTGTTCCGGCGTCAGGCTGTTGTAGAGCGAGGTGACCACGGTTTCCGAAGGACCAGCGAACTGGCTAGCCGCGTGCACCGCGGCCAGACCCGCGGTACCCAAAGCCGCGGTTTTGAGAAAGGTTCTGCGGGCAACGCCATCGCAATCCGGACAAGTCATGGTGTTCTCCTATGAGCGCAAGTTATCTCACTTTCCGGATGGCGAGGCAAGGGGGTGGATCTGGCGCCCAACCAAGGCCTTTGCGGGTAGACCTTGTCTGTCTTGCTTGATGTTCTTACCACCCCGAGGTGTCTCAGTGTTTTTTATAGACTTCCCCTTACGTCTTCAGTTCCGGTACATATAATTCCAATATTCCAAGTGTGTGCAGCTAATCACGGTAGAATTGATCCGATGTCCGTCGTGGCTCACCCGGATTGGAAGAACGAGACTGAGATCTTGCGTCTCAAAGCGCTTTATCAACTCCTCGTTGCGCTCAATCATGCCAACAACCTGGACGACGTCTATGAAGCTGCCATCACGAGTCTGTTGAACGCGACCACGGCGGATCGTGCCGCGATTCTGATTTTCGGTGAAGATGGGGCCATCCGCTTCCAGGCATGGCGGAATCTCTCGGTCGAATACCGGCAGGCGGTGACGGGACACGCGCCTTGGCCAAAGGGAACCCACGACGCTAAGCCCGTCGTGGTTCGAGACGTGCTTCTCGATAAAGATCTTGTGGATGATCGTGAATTGTTCTCCCGCGAGGGGATCCGCGCGGCTGCATTCATCCCCCTTGCTCTAGAAGCCGGTGTTTTCGGAGAGTTCATGCTGTGCTATTCGGCGCCCTACGAATGCACCGCGGACGAGCTCGCGATCACCCAAGCAATTGCCAGCCACGTATCCATCGCGGCCGAACGCAAGCGAGCAGAACTGGCATGCTCGCGGAGCGAGCAACTGCTGCAGGCGGTCCTCGACAACTCACCGAGCATCATTTTTGTCAAAGATTTGCAAGGCAGGTACATGCTGGTCAACCCTCGATATGAGG
Source organism: Terriglobia bacterium (assembly GCA_963768075.1). Taxonomy (GTDB): domain Bacteria; phylum Acidobacteriota; class Terriglobia; order Bryobacterales; family Bryobacteraceae; genus QHXW01. Next base: position 394,549 of record CAVYHD010000051.1, on the reverse strand, counting down.
AACTGTTTCGCATTAGGAGGGCGGATATCGTCGGTCGAACTGACTACGATGTCTTTACGGCAGAAGTGGCGGAACGCCTCCAGGAGAATGAACGGAAAGTTCTCGACGCTGGTGCGCCTCTTTTAATTGAGGAGGAAACACCTCAGGCGGATGGCATTCATACCTATATTTCGGTCAAGTTCCCGCTTCAGGGCTGTGACGGCAAGCTGTCTGGAGTTTGTGGAATCGCGATGGATATAACCGATAGAAAGAGGCTGGAGACCGCCAGTCAACGCCTTGCGGCCATCGTTGAGAGTTCCGATGACGCGATTGTCAGCAAGGATTTGAGCGGTATTATCAGTAGCTGGAACAAGGGTGCGGAGCGCATATTTGGCTACACCGCTGAGGAAGCGATCGGCAAACCCGTATCGTTGCTCATGGTTCCGGATCGTCTTAACGAGATGCCGGAGATTCTGAGCCAAATCAAGCGCGGGTTACGCATTGACCACTACGAAACCCTTCGGCGAACAAAGGATGGCCGAACCATTCAGGTTTCGCTCACGGTTTCACCGGTTCGAGACGCGTCCGGACAGATCATTGGGGCCTCGAAAATTGCTCGCGACATCACCGGCCAAAAGGCGGCGGAACAAGAACGGGCTTCGCTGCTGTCCCGTGAGCAGGAGGCTCGCAGAACTGCCGAGTTGCTCAATCAGGTGAGTCCCCGGCTTGTAGCTGAACTCGATTTAAAAAAGCTCGTTCAGATAGTCACCGACACAGCAACTGACCTGGTTGGAGCGGAGTTTGGCGCCTTTTTTCGTAACGCCGCCAATGAAGGAGGCGAATCTTATTTGCCCAATACCTTGTCCGGGGCTTCTCGTGAAACAGTTGCGGATTTCTCGATCCCGAGATTCAGTAGTCTTTTTGGGACAGCCTTCCGCGGCGCGGGTGCTGTACGTTGTGACGATGTCACCCAAGACTCGCGGTACGGCAATAACCCGCCGTGGATGCCGAAAGGCTTGCCTGTTCGAAGTTACCTCGCTGTCTCGGTGGCTTCGCGTTCGGGCGAGGTACTCGGTGCATTGATCTTCGGTCATTCTATGCCGGGCAGGTTTACGGAGTTTCACGAAGTCATCGTCACTGGCATAGCCGCCCAGGCTGCGACCGCCATCGACAACGCGCGCCTTTTCGAGCAATCACAATGGGTGCAGGCGGAGCTGAAGCGTTCAAACGGAGAACTGAAGCGTGCCAATCAGGATCTGGAAACCTTCGCGTATTCCGCAAGTCACGATCTGCAGGAACCGCTCCGTACCATTGCCATTTCCGCTCAGTTACTCGAGCGAAGTTGCGGAAACCAGCTTAAGAAAGAGGATGCCTCATTTCTCGAAAACATTGTCGCTGCGTCCAGCCGCATGAGCGCTTTGATTCAAGATCTCCTCGCCTATACGAAAGCGACCAAGTATGCCGAAGGTCAGCCGGCTAGCGTCGACGCCGAAAAAGTTCTCGCCGGCGTCTTGGAGTACTTGAAAGGCCTGCTCGAGGAAACCGGCGCAACTGTGACGAGTGCGCCATTGCCTGCGATCCACATACACGAGAGTCGGCTGGCGCAGCTATTCCAGAATCTCATCAGCAACGCTGTCAAATACCGAGGCAAGGAAGCCCCCCGTGTCCATATCTCAGCCGACGAACGGGACGGCCGGTGCGTCTTCTCGGTGTCCGACAATGGAATCGGAATTGAATCGCAGTACGCCGAACAAATCTTCGGACTTTTCAAACGCTTACACGCTCGAGACCAATACCCGGGCAGTGGAATCGGATTGGCAATCTGTCAACGGATCGTAGAGCAGTATGGCGGCCGGATTTGGCTCGAGATCTGTCCGCAATGAAGGATCCACCTTCTGCTTTTCCATCCCCGCCCGAGCCCGTTAGCGCGCATTGGTCTCCGTGACCAGCGCTCATCATCTTGGCCGCCGGTCAGGTGGGGTAATATCTAGCTGATCCGGAACCAGCCCGCCAAAGTACCATGAGGCGGATACCCTCAATTGCAGATCGTGCGGTCTTACGGTTGACTTGCAAGCTGTCCACAACGCGAACCACCTTGGGAACACCTTTGGCCAGGGCGTCGGCCTTACTCTTGATATCTTGAGAATCAACTTGACCCGAAAGCGTCACCACTCCATTGGTGGAATTCACCGAAATATTCGTGACGCTGGACATCCCGACGTCGGACGCCAGGTTGGATTTCACCTCCGCGATGATTTTTAGATCGTCCACCTGTGCCTCGGGAGACTCATTCGTCCGGCATCCGAATAGCACAGTGCATAACGACACCAGAACAAGGGCTTTCATCCAGCCCTCCTGCTCCGGTAGCAAGCAACTTTGTCTCCAGCGTATTGTTTCGCGCGCAGTTTTCACAGTATACTAACGCACTCTCGCTCTTCAGTCTCTCGGAGACGCCTGCTTACACCGTGACCGCTTGCTTACAGAGCGCGAGAATTTCGGTGGCAAGGTCGAGAAGCTCTGGCAGTGTAGAAGGTTTGATTCGATAGACCGCTCCGCATCGTTCAACCTCGGCCCTCTTCTCCGTGCTGAGAAAAGAGGACAACACAACCACCTGGATATGTGTAAGAGCGGGTTCCAGTCTCACCGCCTTGAGCACTTCCATTCCATCATGCTTAGGAAGTTGAATATCCAATACAATGACGCACGGCTCCGGTTCCCGTGTGCCGGCTCTGTGCTCACGGACGAAGCGCAGAGCCTCAGCGCCATCCCGAAGCACCTCGAGTTCGTATTCCTCCCCTTGCCTATCGAGAGCAAAACGGAGAAGCTCAATATCGGTTGAGCTATCGTCAATTGCAAGGATTTTAGGCCGGCTCATGGTTGACCTTTCAGAGTCAGGCGGCTTGCGGCCGGAGCCAGTCCCGCAATGCGTCGCCATGAAGGGAGATACCTTTCCGCGAGTAATCCAGGTAGCCGTGGCGACGGAATTGATTCATGTAATGCGTGATGATCTCGCGCGAGGTGCCGACATACTGTGACAGCACCTCGTGTGTGATTGGCATCATCCGCATAGACCCGTCTTCGGCTTCTCTCTCACCCATACGGTCGCAAAACCGGACGAGAGCGCGTGCTAAGCGGCGTGCGATACTGTCGGCGGAGAAACTCTCGATCCGGTGCCCGAAATCGATGGAGCGTTGCGCCAGGATCTGCAAAAGGGCGATTGCCAGCCGGGGCTGGTGCGTCGCCAGGTCCTGGATCTCTGATGACGTCCAGCTCATCAGCTTCGTTTTCTCGATAGCGATTGCCTGTTCATCGCGCAAACGTGAGTCAAGGAATGCCGCCTCGCCGAAGAACTCGTCCATCCGGTAGAGATCGACCATGACTTCGCGCCCGTCGTCCCGGATACGGCACACCTTCACTATGCCGCTGATCACAAGGTACAGACTGGTCGACATCTGCTCCGGACTATAAATGACTTGGCCTTGCCGAAACTCCAGAATGCTTGAGCGCGGAAGATACGCCAGAGGATCTTCCAGTTGTGCTTCCGCTGTCGCTGCCATCGCTTGTCTCTCCCTTCGTTGCGCCGCCGTTCAAATTGGCCAGTCTGCCGCGCGCATTTCGCGGTGATTCAAGCATGTTGCGTGCCAAAATGCCACATCAGAATTGCCACATCTCCAAACGTTAAACGTCGTGCAACTTCTGGCCGGCTGTGCGTCGTGGTCATGATTCTCACATTTGCGGTATGCGTCCGGCGCCCTGGAGGAAGGATGTTCGCAGCCGTGCAGAAAATACGCTCACAACCTGCAGCCCCCAGGTCGTCTTCCTCGGCCGCATGATTTTGCGCCAGAGGGGATTTGAAGACCAGAGTCCTCATAGAGTGGCGTGGGAACTACGCCCTGGGGGCTTACGCGAGTGGCCCGTGTCGTGCCTTAAGAAACAGCGCGGCAGGCATGCCAGTTAAGGCTTAAAAGCGAAACGCTCAAGCCGGCCTTATCAGTTGTCTCGTCCGCGAAGTTTCGGCTTTTTCATCCGCGCAGCCCACCGCAAACAGTAGTAGAGGCGGCGCAAACGAAGGATAGAAAAGGAAACGCTATGCGCATCGGTTCTTGCATTCGCTCAATATTGTTCGCACTTGCGCTGGTTATGCCAGTAGCATCGTCGGCCGGGATCATCCTCTCGATCGGGATCGCGCCACCGCCGCTTCCTGTGTATGAGCAGCCCCTTTGTCCCGGCGAGGGCTATATCTGGACACCCGGATACTGGGCTTACGCCGACGATGGTTATTTCTGGGTGCCCGGTACGTGGGTGATGGCGCCGGAGCCTGGGTTCCTTTGGACCCCCGGTTATTGGGCCTGGGGCGATGCCGTTTTTGTCTTTCATGAGGGCTACTGGGCTCCGCACGTCGGATTCTACGGGGGCATTAACTATGGCTTCGGCTATGTTGGTGTCGGCTATGAGGGGGGATACTGGCAAAACGGAGCCTTCTTCTACAACCGATCCGTGAACAACGTTACGAATGTGACGAACGTCTACAACAAAACTGTGGTCGTCAATAATGTCACGGGGAACCGCGTGAGCTACAACGGAGGCGAGGGCGGAATCGCTGCTCGCCCGTCGGCTGAAGAAGAGGCCGTAGCACGTGAGAGACATGTCCAGCCAACCGCGCTGCAAACCCAACATGTTCAGACCGCCAGTACGAATCGCCAGCTATACGAGTCGGCGAATGGTGGCAAACCGCCGATTGCGGCCACCGCAAAGGCCGGCGAGTTCAGCGGAGGAGGCGTAGTAGCGGCCAGAGAGGCGGCGCCGTCGTATAGGCCGGCTGCCGCTCGCACGGCTGGTCCGGCACCTGCGGGCAACGCCGCTTCGGGTCACGGAACCGCCGTGCATCCTAACGAACTTCCAGCTGCCACACGTACCGCTCCAAACACAGGCAACGCAAAACTGGACAAGAAATACCAGAAACAGCAGGATAAGCTGCAAGCGAGTCAAAACAAGGAGCGGCAGAAGCTCCAGCAGCAGCAGGACAAGGAGCACCAACAGCTCGCGAAAGGGAAGCCTAACGCCGCCAAGACCCAGCAGCTGGAACAGAAGCACCAACAGCAGACGCAGCAATTGGCACAAAGACATGCGAGCCAGCAGCAGAAGTTGGAAGAAGTGCAGCGGCCAGCAGCGGGCCGGAAGCCCTAACGCCGAGCTGATGGGCGTTCGGTCCGGAAATTGCTCACCGTTGAGTGGCTATTATCACAGGAGACTACCATGAAAGACAGTACGAAAGACGACGTTCAGGGCACCGCCCACGAGGTAAAAGGTGCTGTGAAGGAGAAAATCGGACACGCGGTTAAGAACCCTGACCTCGAAGCCGGGGGCGCCGAAGAAAAGGCCATTGGGAAGCTACAGAAAAAGGTCGGACGGGTTGAGAAGGCAGCTGGAAAGTAGACGGGGTTTCCCTTCTTTTCTGAAACGCGAGGCGAACGATGCTACTGTTGATAATTCTGTTGATCCTGCTTCTTGGCGGGGGCGGGGGGTACTATGGCTATGGACGTTGGGGATATGGTGGCGGAGCCGGAGTCAGTTTGGGCACCATTCTTCTTATTGTTCTACTCTTCTACCTCTTGGGCGCATTTCCGGCCGGGAGGGTTTTCTAGTTCCCGGCTGGAAATATCCGGACGGGGAAACGTTCGCGAAGCATGCCCGGCGAAAGAGTACTTCCATGCGATGCGTCGCGGGGGGCCCATTATTCTTGCAGAACCCTCAATCTAAGGATCCCAGTTCCACTTCGCTGGATGGAATCCAACTTGCGTCCCTCCCTTTAGAAAGGGCTTCCAATGAGTGCGTCACCATTTCGGATTGTGCTAGTTGAGGATACAGGGTCGGATGTGTTTCTGATTCGAGAGGCCCTCGAGGAGGCTGGGCTGGCGTTTGAGCTTCATGTTCTGGACGACGGCGAAAAAGCACTGGAGTGCATCGCTAAAATCGAAAGCGACGAAACCGTGCCACTTCCACGCTTGATCATTCTCGACCTAAACCTGCCAAGGGTAAGTGGTCGCCAGGTTCTCGAACGCGTGAGGCAAAGCCCACGCTGTGGTCCCGTTCCAGTATTTATTCTGACCTCATCGGACTCGCCCAAAGATAAAGCCGAAATCGCTCAACTCGGCGCGGATCAGTACTTTCTAAAATCTTCCAGACTCGATGAGTTCATGAGGCTCGGCCCGGTGGTCCGGGAACTTCTGGAGAGGGGGGATGATCGTTCCCGTTGTAGCCAGCTCAATCCAAGACCGGCAGGCTGAACGAAAAGGTAGAGCCGCGCGCAGGCACGGATTCCACCCAAATGCGCCCGCCATGCTGATCGAGAATTCTCTTCGTTAGCGCCAACCCGAGTCCGCTTCCAGGGTATTGCTTACCGTGAAGCCGCTTGAACGGTTGGAACAAGGTTTCCGCGTAAGCCGGCTTGAGTCCCAGGCCATTATCCCGAACAGAGACAATCCATTCCAGTTCATGGCGCGTCGACGCGATATGAATACATGGGGCCTCTGTGCTGCGGAACTTGCAGGCGTTTTCGATCAGATGCCGGAAAACAGTCGCGATCGCGAAAAAGTCGCCCTTCACCGTCGGTAAAGGATCGTGCGTGAGCACAGCCGCATTCTTCTGTAATTCGCCGGCAACTTGCTGTAGCACTTGCGCCAGGACGGCATCCAGGCTCATCTCAGTTACGTGAAGCTTACGTCCTTCTCCCTCGCAGTACGCCGCTATGTCCCGTAGCAGCGATGCCATCCGATCCGTACCCTCCCGAACGTAGCGACGGCACCGGATTACTCTCTCGTCCGTTGAATCCCCATAGATGTCGGCAAGCATCTCTGAGCTAGTGCTGACAGCTCGGAGAGGTTCACGCAGATCATGCACCGCATGGAACACGAATTCCCGAAACGCCTCCCTGGTCCTTTCTAACTCCTCTTCGGTGGCTTCTGGTGGGTGGCTATTCATATGGTTCCGGCTATAGAACGATCCGGTCACGATAATAGACAAGAAATAAAACCTTCATACCTAACGGTTTCCATGCAACTGGGTTGCCGTGCGGACATGTGATGATAGAGTGGATTCAACGAGCCTTCCCACCCGTATGCGGTAAGGTGAAACAGAATAAAGAACCCTCGCCGGGCCGGGATTCTACCCAGATACGGCCACCGTATCTCTCGACAATGCGTTGACAGACGGCGAGGCCGATGCCAGTCCCGGGGTAGGTATTCCCGTGGAGACGCTTGAAAATGCCGAAGACTTGCTGGGTATATTCCGGCTTAATCCCGATGCCGTTGTCGCACACCGAGAAGAGCCAATCGGTCTCACGGCGCCGGGCGGTAACATGGATTAGCGGCGGATCCGAACGGCGATACTTGATTCCGTTTCCGACGAGGTTTTGAAGAAGCTGGACAAGTCGGATTTCGTGCGCTTGAATTGTGGGCAAATGATCGAAAGTGACCGAGGCGCCATTCTGCTCGATGGAAACGCGCAGGTTGAGCAGCACCTTTTCCATCACCGCCGCGCAGTCGACCAAACCGGGCCGCTCACCGGTCACGGCTCCGAGTTGCGAGTAGTCAAGGAGATCTCTCAGGAGCAGCTCCATGCGTTGCGCTCCGTTCACAATGAACGACAGGTACTGACGCGACTTCTGGTCTAGCTGGCCGGTATACTGCTTCTCTAGAAATCTGGCTGTAAAGCGCGACCATTCTTAACGGCTCTTGCAGATCGTGACTGGCCGCATATGCGAACTGATTCAGGTCGTCGTTCGACTGTCGGAGGGCTTCATTGGACTCGATGAGTTCCTGGGTCCGTTCGGCCACGCGTTGCTCGAGTCCGGTGTTCAGCTCGCGGATCTTGCGTTCGTTCCCCTTCCGTTCAGTGATGTCTCGTATCGCCGACGTAACGAGCAACCCTTCCTCTGTCTGCAACGGGCTAAGGCTGATTTCGGCCGGGAACTCGCTCCATCTTTGCGCCGCGCTCTAATCTCTTTGTGAGAGCCGGCCGAAGCTGACAGTGTTCTCCACTCCGGAACGAGAGCTTGAATGCTCTGGTTGATGAGGTCCTGCCGATGAAATCCGAAAATGACTTCCACCCGGGAATTGACAAGATTGATCTCGCCGTCTTCGGAACTGATGATCATCGCGTCCGGCGCGGCCTCGAGCAGAGACCGGAACTTCTGCTCGGCTTTGCCCAGAACCTCCGCCTGACGCCGGAGCAGAGCCGTGTTGCGGCTGAGTTCCACGAACACCGCGACCTTGGAGCGAAGGATCTCCGGGACAATCGGCTTGAACAGAAAATCCACCGCGCCCAGATCGTATCCCCGGAACAGGTGCTCCTCGTTCTTATACGCGGTGAGGAACAGGATGGGAGTGTGGCGCGATCGCTGCCGCGAGCGGATGAACTCCGCGGTCTGAAAACCGTCCATTTCCGGCATTTTCACGTCCAGGAGAATAGCGGCAAAATCATCTTCGAGCAGATGGCGCAGCGCCTCGGTGCCCGAGCGGGCGAGTACCAATTCCTGTCCAAGACCATCCAGCGAAGCCTCCAGCGAGACGAGATTCTCCGGCGAATCATCGACCAGGAGGATTTTGGCGCGATCCTCGCCTACGTGGGATGGTGGCGAGCCGAGATACTCGCCGACGGAAGCTATATCGCCAACTCATCGTGCACCGAGTACGGGAAATCGATATTCCTTACACTCCGGGGACAGCAACCTGCGTCAGTTCCGTGGCCCGCAGCTGATCCAGACGCGAAGCACCGAAAACAGTTGCTCCAGATCGACTGGCTTTGTGATGTAGTCGGATGCGCCGGCATCGATGCACTTCGCACGATCTCCCTTCATGGCTTTGGCCGTCAGAGCGATGATCGGAAGCGACCGGAACTGCGGCAATCTGGCGGATTGCCTGTATGGTTTCGTAGCCATCCATCCCCGGCATCATGATGTCCATCAGCACCAGATCGATGTCCGGCGTCCTCTTCAGTACCTCGATTCCAGCGCGGCCGTTTTCGGCGTGCACCACCTGCAGATTGTGGTCCTCCAGTAGGCTCGTGAGAGCGAAGATGTTACGGACATCGTCGTCCACGACCAGCACCTTCTTGCCGGCCAGCGCGGATCGGTTTCCCGTAACAGTTCGAGAATCTCGCATTGGTCTGGTCTTAGGTCGGCTTCAGCCCGGTGCAACAGAAGGACCGACTCATCGAGTAAGCGTTCGAGGGAATGAATGGTTTCAAGACGCCAGCCCGCGTCAGGCGCGCCAGTTCAACTTCTTCTTCGGAGCTCATCCCGCCGGCGGTCATTAAAATGATGGGAGGCGCCGCCGGGCGGACGGACGCATGGATGTCATCCGCGAGCCGCAAAGGGCCAATGTCTTCCACCTGTTGGTGAATGACGATTCCATCAAGATATTGCTGCCTGGCAATCGCCATGGCTTCGCCGCCAGTGCCAACGCCGATAATCTCCAGGTCCTGCGCCCCAACGGATTGGGCGATGGCGTTCCCTATGGCTTCATCAGCGCACACCACCAGTAGTTTCTTGACTCGCTTGTGAGCGGACTCTTCGATCGTGGCGAAGGCCTCGGCGAGCGATTCATTGCCTACCGACTTTCTCGAGGTAAGTCATCGCGCCCAGCGCGAGCCCACGCCGGCGATTTTCGTCCCCGGAAATGATGTGAACCGGAATGTGGCGGGTTGCCGGTTCGTGCTTGAGGCGATCGAGTATGGTCCAGCCCGCCATATCCGGAAGATTGATGTCCAGCGTGATCGCGCCCGGCCTAAATTCGCGGGCCAGGGATATGGCGCTGCTGCCTCGCAGGGCTACGAGAGTCTTAAGGCCGCGGTCGTGGGCCAGATCGACAAGAATACGCGCGAAAGTAATGTCATCTTCCACAATCAGCAGAACCGAATCGCCCGGACCGATAAGGCTGCGGTCATCGTCGATGACCAGGTCCTCGACGAGCTCCTGGTCATTGAGCCTTGATGACGTTAGAATCACGTCGACCGGGTTTTCCTGAGCGACCGCGGCCTGCTCTAACAAAACCGGAGTTGAAATAAGGGCTTCGCTTTTGGGTGTTTGCGCCGGAGTGACGTACGTTTGAGGCAAATACAGAGTAAACGTACTACCCACGCCGGGCGCGCTTTGCAGGCGGATCTCGCCTCCCAGCAGGCGCGCTAACTCGCGGCTGATCGAAAGGCCCAATCCGGTGCCTCCATATTTCCGGCTGGTCGTACCATCGGCCTGCTGGAAGGCTTCGAAAATGATCCGCTGCTTGTCAGCCTGAATGCCGATTCCCGTATCGGCCACTGAGAACGCGATCACGGACTTGGCGCGCGAAAGAATCGTGTGACTCGGGCTCCACCCCACAGCGGCCCGGTCGAGCGTAAGACGTACAGACCCGTGCTCGGTGAATTTCAGCGCGTTGGAGAGCAGGTTTTTCAGCACCTGCTGGAGACGCTTGGCGTCCGTGTGGATAACTTCCGCCGATAGCGAACTGCCAATCTCGATCGTGAAGTCCAGACCCTTGCCCTCCGCCACGTGCCGGAATGTCTTCGAGCAGTAGTCCTGGAGCTCGGTGAAGCGAACACCCCCCACTTCCACATCCATCTTCCCCGATTCGATCTTGCTGAGATCGAGGATGTCGCTGATGAGGGCCAGGAGGTCGGTTCCGGAGGTGTGAATCGTCTCGGCGAATTTCACCTGCTTCGGAGTCAGGTTCTTGTCGGAGTTCTCAGACAACATTCTGGCCAGGATGAGCAGGTTGTTAAGCGGCGTCCGAAGTTCATGACTCATGTTGGCAAGGAACTCGCTCTTGTACTTGGACGTCAGCGCAAGTTGTTCCGCTTTTTCCTCTAACGCCTTCTTGGCCTGCTCGACTTCCTGATTCTTCGCCTCCACTTCCGTCTTCTGCTCCGCGAGCAGTTGGGCTTTCTCCTGAAGCTCCGCGTTGGTAGTTTGTAATTGAAGCTGCTGGCTCTGGAGCTCTTCGGCGAGGGCCTGGCTTTGCTGCAATAACTGCTCTGTTCGCATGGTAGCGGCGATAGTGTTTAACACGATGCCGATGGATTGCGTGAGCTGATCGAGGAAATTGAGGTGAATGTCGCTGAACTGGGCAAAGGATGCCAGCTCGATGGCGGCCTTGACATCGCCTTCAAATAACACCGGCAGCACTACGATGCTCAGGGGAGCGGCTGCGCCCAGACTCGAGTTAATCCGGACATAACTGCCTGGTACGTTCGTAACGAGGATTCGCTCCTTCTCCCTGGCACACTGACCCACCAGCCCCTGCCCGATCTTGAACTGCTTGGGGACATCGTCCCGCTCATCGGTGGCGTATCCGGCAAGCATTTTGAGCACGGGGGTTTCTTCCTCCGTGTCCGCAATGTAGAACGTTCCGTGCTGGGCGCTCACCAGAGGCGTCAGCTCGGAAAGGAGGAGCTGGGAGACCGTAAGAAGGTCCCGCTGGCCCTGCATCATTCCCGTGAACTTAGCGATGTTGGTCTTTAGCCAATCCTGCTCGTTGTTCTTGCGCGTGGTGGCTGCAAGATTGACGATCATCTCGTTGATGTTGTCCTTCAGTGCGGCAACCTCACCTTGCGCCTCCACAGCGATGGAACGGGTCAAGTCGCCTTTGGTGACGGCAGTGGCTACTTCGGCGATGGCGCGGACCTGAGTGGTGAGGTTCGCGGCAAGCTGGTTGACATTGTCGGTCAGGTCGCGCCAGATGCCGGCGGCGCCCGGGACGCGAGCCTGGCCGCCCAGTTTGCCCTCAATGCCGACTTCGCGCGCTACCGTCGTCACCTGATCGGCGAATGTCGCCAGTGTGTCGATCATTCCGTTGATGGTGTCGGCCAGCTCCGCGATTTCGCCTTTGGTCTCGAGTACGAGCTTGCGCTTCAGATCGCCATTGGCGACCGCCGTGACTACCTTGGCGATGCCGCGCACCTGCGTGGTGAGGTTGGCGGCCATGAAGTTCACGTTGTCCGTCAAGTCTTTCCATGTCCCGGCGACGCCTTTGACCTCGGCCTGTCCACCCAACTTGCCGTCGGTCCCTACCTCGCGCGCCACACGTGTGACCTCGCTGGCGAAGGAATTGAGCTGGTCCACCATGGTGTTGATGGTGTTCTTCAGTTCGAGAATTTCCCCTCGAGCATCCACTGTGATTTCACGCGAAAGGTTGCCATTTGCAACCGCTGTTGTGACATGCGCGATGTTCCGGACCTGCGCGGTCAAATTACTGGCCATCGAATTCACGCTATCCGTCAGATCTTTCCACGTTCCAGCGACACCGCGCACGTCGGCCTGGCCGCCCAGCTTGCCTTCGGTGCCAACTTCGCGGGCAACGCGGGTTACCTCCGAAGCGAACGAGCTGAGCTGATCGACCATGGTGTTGATCGTATTCTTCAGCTCGAGGATTTCGCCCCGCACGTCGACCGTAATCTTGCGGGACAAATCGCCACGTGCCACGGCGGTGGTAACTTCGGCGATGTTTCGCACCTGATTCGTCAGGTTGCCGGCCATTGAATTCACGCTTTCCGTCAAATCTTTCCAAGTTCCGGCAACGCCCTTCACCTCGGCCTGGCCGCCCAGCTTGCCTTCGGTGCCAACTTCGCGGGCAACGCGGGTTACTTCCGAAGCGAACGAGCTGAGCTGATCGACCATGGTATTGATCGTATTCTTCAGCTCGAGGATTTCCCCTCGGGCATCGACTGTAATTTTGGTAGTGAGATCGCCGCGAGCCACGGCCGTGGTAACGCCCGCAATGTTTCGAACCTGGTTGGTGAGGTTGCTCGCCATGTAATTGACGCTGTCGGTGAGGTCCTTCCACGTTCCCGCCACTCCACGAACGTCGGCCTGCCCGCCTAGTTTGCCCTCGGTGCCGACTTCTCGCGCGACTCGTGTGACTTCGGACGCAAAGGCATTGAGCTGGTCGACCATGGTGTTGATCGTATTCTTCAGCTCGAGAATTTCGCCGCGCGCGTCTACGGTAATTTTCGTCGACAGATCGCCCTTCGCTACTCCGGTGGTCACCTGGGCGATATTGCGGACCTGTGAGGTGAGGTTGCCGCCCATGAAGTTCACGCTGTCGGTAAGGTCCTTCCACACGCCGCCCACGCCTTTTACCTCGGCCTGGCCACCCAGCTTGCCTTCGGTGCCTACCTCGCGCGCCACGCGAGTCACTTCACCAGCGAATGCGTTCAATTGATCCACCATGGTGTTGATCGTGTTTTTCAACTCGAGGATCTCACCCCGCACGTCGACGGTGATTTTACGCGAGAGGTCGCCCTTCGCCACGGCGGTGGTGACTTCGGCGATGTTGCGCACCTGGCTCGTGAGATTGCTGGCCATGGAGTTCACCGAATCGGTCAAGTCCTTCCACGTGCCCGCAACGCCGTGCACATCCGCCTGGCCACCGAGCTTGCCCTCGGTACCAACTTCGCGCGCCACGCGAGTGACCTCGGAGGCGAAGGAACTGAGCTGGTCCACCATGGTATTGATGGTGTTCTTCAGCTCGAGAATCTCGCCGCGCACTTCGACCGTGATCTTGCGTGAGAGGTCGCCGGTTGCGACGGCGGTGGTCACCTCCGCAATATTCCGGACCTGGTTAGTGAGATTGCTGGCCATTGAGTTGACGCTATCGGTCAAGTCCTTCCACGTGCCAGCGACCCCTTTCACGACGGCTTGACCGCCGAGCTTGCCTTCGGTCCCTACCTCTCGCGCCACTCGTGTCACTTCGCTCGCGAACCCGTTGAGCTGATCGACCATGATGTTGATGGTATTTTTCAGCTCCAAAATTTCACCGCGCACGTCCACGGTGATCTTTCGCGACAAGTCCCCGTTGGCAACAGCGGTGGTGACTTCGGCGATGTTGCGGACCTGGGCCGTCAGGTTGCCGGCCATGAAATTCACCGAGTCGGTGAGATCCTTCCAGACGCCGCCAACGCCTTTCACCTGGGCCTGCCCGCCGAGTTTGCCGTCGGTGCCAACTTCTCGAGCGACGCGGGTGACTTCGCTGGCGAACGAGTTGAGCTGGTCCACCATCGTGTTGATAGTATTCTTGAGCTCCAGAATCTCGCCGCGCACATCGACGGTGATCTTGCGGGAGAGGTCGCCCTTGGCCACCGCCGTCGTGACCTCGGCGATATTGCGGACCTGGCCGGTCAAGTTACCCGCCATGGAATTGACGGAATCCGTGAGATCTTTCCAGACGCCGCCAACGCCTTTGACCTGCGCCTGGCCGCCGAGTTTGCCTTCGGTGCCAACTTCTCGCGCCACGCGAGTCACCTCGCTGGCGAACGAGTTAAGCTGATCCACCATGGTGTTGATGGTGTTCTTCAGCTCCAGAATCTCGCCGCGGGCATCCACGGTGATCTTGGTTGAGAGATCGCCTTTCGCCACGGCGGTGGTGACGCCGGCGATATTGCGGACCTGGTTGGTGAGATTTCCGGCCATGGAATTCACACCCTCGGTGAGGTCGCGCCATGTGCCTGCGACACCCTCTACTTCCGCTTGACCGCCGAGTTTGCCCTCGGTCCCTACTTCTCGCGCCACCCGAGTTACTTCCGAGGCGAACGAACTGAGCTGGTCAACCATGGTGTTGATGGTGTTCTTCAGCTCGAGAATCTCGCCGCGAACGGTGACAGTGATCTTGCGCGACAAGTCACCCCTGGCAACAGCGGTAGTGACCTCGGCGATGTTGCGAACCTGGGCGGTGAGATTTCCAGCCATCGAATTGACCGAATCCGTGAGGTCCTTCCAGGTGCCCGCGACTCCGGGCACGTCCGCCTCACCGCCGAGCAGTCCTTCGGTGCCGACTTCGCGCGCCACACGAGTTACCTCGGCGGCAAACGAGCTGAGCTGGTCTACCATCGTGTTGATGGTGTTCTTCAATTGCAGGATCTCGCCACGAGCGTCGACGCTGATTCGCGTGGAGAGATCGCCTTTAGCCACGGCCGTGGTCACCTCGGCGATGTTGCGAACCTGGTTGGTGAGATTACCGGCCATGGAGTTGACGGAATCGGTCAGGTCTTTCCAGACACCGGCCACTTCGGGGACATCCGCCTCGCCACCTAACAGGCCTTCGGTGCCGACCTCACGAGCTACACGGGTCACTTCGGCTGCGAACGAGCTGAGCTGGTCCACCATGGTGTTGATGGTGTTTTTCAGCTCGAGAATTTCTCCCTGGGCGTCAACCGTAATGCGGGTGGTCAGATCGCCTTTAGCCACGGCGGTGGTCACGCCGGCGATGTTGCGCACCTGATTAGTCAAGTTGCTGGCCATAGAGTTCACGCTTTCGGTGAGGTCCTTCCATGTACCCGCGACTCCGGTGACCACCGCCTGGCCGCCTAGCTTGCCCTCCGTCCCTACCTCTCTGGCAACACGGGTCGCCTCGGAAGCGAAAGAATTCAGCTGATCCACCATGGTGTTAACGACGCGGGCAGTATGCAGAAACTCTCCGCGTAAAGGCCGTCCCTCGACCTCGAGTGACATATTTTGGGAGAGGTCGCCCTTCGCGACCGCGCCGATCACGCGGGCAACTTCCGTTGAAGGCTGGACCAGATCTCCGATCAGGCTATTGACTGACTCGACGCATTCGGCCCAGGCACCGCTCGCGGACCCCATGGATACCCGCTGCGTGATCTTTCCGTCTTTGCCAACCGCCCGGCTGATTCGGTCGAACTCGCTGACCATTTGTTGGTTAAGTTCCAGGATGTCGTTGAGCGTGTCGGCGATCTTGCCGGCAACCCCTATTTGGTCGACCGGCATCCTGACCGAAAAGTTCCCCTTCTTGAAGGCAATCAGAGTCTTGAGCAGAATATTGGCCTCGGACGCTTTGGAACCATTCTCGGTGGCGTGTACGGTTTTCATACGATGAGCTTCCTTCCTTGAACTTAACTCTGGTCAGATCCTTGCAAAAATCGGCATTTCGCTGATATTAAATACTTTCGTCCTATCGGTTGGCTTTTCAATAACACCGGAATCGACGGTTTCCCCGATCCGCGAGACGGTCTGAAAATAAAGTTGATCCTGGGCGATTTCAACGACCATAAACGTCCGGTCGGTGTCGAAGCCGTTGGCCGTCGCCTCGCTTCGTTTGAGATTATGAGAACGCAGCTCGCCGGAGTTTCCTAAAACGAAATAATGTATCCCGTTCTGCGGCTTGATCCTCTCGTAGAGGTGTTTATGTCCTGAAAAGACAACACTTAATCCATTGGTTTCGAAGACCGGTTCGAGCAACCTACGTAAGTCCATGTTCGGCCCATGAAACTTTCGATCCGAGTACAAAGGATGATGAAAGTAGCAGATCTTCCAGGTTGCGTTGGAGTTTTGGAGCTCTTTGCGGAGCCAGTCCAGTTGCTCGGGGTCCATGTTCCAGTCCCAGGGCGCGCCTGGTGTAAGAATCGATACCGTGGCAATTGGGATGCCGTTTTGAGGCTAGTGGCTCATATGGCCGCGAAGACAGACCTACTTGGGATCTCTCTAGCCTTAACACTGAGCCTTGCGACCGTTTGCGCGCCGAATGAGAGGGGGGTAGCGCCTAACGCGAATGGAGAAATTACACATAGTGCGCCGGTTTTGCTCCGGCGCAATCCTGCGCTCATCGATGGTGGCGCGGCGAAAAACACACACACGCAAAGTGCACGGTTCTGCATTCGTTATTCTCCAGGGGTCAAGGTGAGGTCCTAGCGGCAGTCGGGACCCGGTTCGAGAATCATTTACGCGCACCGAACAGGAAATTCTCAATCGGTGGGCCGGACGTCGCCCTTGTGTAATTCAGCCAACTGCGGGTCAGATGGAAGCGGGTCGGCGTAAACCGATGCCGGTGACGCTGCGCCGAGGAAGGTTCGATGCCTAATCAGACCATTCCCTTGGGCCCGCGGCTTCGGCTTCTCGCTCCCGCCGAAGTCGGCCCGGGATTCGATGTTCGAAGCAACGCTCCGGGCCCCCGTGCTGCGGAGCACGTTCTTGGCTCGAAGGCGCCAATGTGCGTTGTCACAATGCACCGAAAGCAGAACCCCACCGGAGCGTATCCGGCCTTGATAGCGTTTGGCCTCGTACTCCGGCCGGCACGCACCCAGGAAAGCTCCGATGATTCCGCCGAGGACGCCGAGCACTCCGATCCCGGTAAAGATTGCTACGACCAACGTGCCCGCACCGGCGATCGATGGCGTGATCATACCCGCGCTGGTGAGCCAGCCTAGCGCGCCGCCAATGACGGCTCCAGTGATGCCGCCCGCCACAGCTCCTTCGGGCGCCTTTGTATGCTTCTCGTGACCGATGTCCTTTGAGCCCGGATTCTCGGGGAGCAACATCGACAGGTCGGCCGTCCTAAAGCCGGCCTCCTTCAATTGCTCGATCGCTTCCACGAGTTCTGTCTCGTCCGGATACAGACCGAAAACTGCTGTGTTCTTTCCTGGCATCGATGCCTCCTTCGAAGGGCCAGACCAGCGGTCCCGACCCCAAGACGTGCAATCAAACGACCAGATCCGGGACTCGTTGTTTCTTGGGGGCGTTGCTAATTCGGTGGCGCGGCGGGGAGCAGCAAGAATTACCCGTTCGAGGCCAATTGTCCAGCC
Source organism: Terriglobia bacterium (assembly GCA_963768075.1). Taxonomy (GTDB): domain Bacteria; phylum Acidobacteriota; class Terriglobia; order Bryobacterales; family Bryobacteraceae; genus QHXW01. The sequence goes on along the minus strand of CAVYHD010000051.1, from coordinate 376,984 downwards.
TGTGAGCGCCTACCGTTATGTTCGCAATAATCTGAGTGCAGACTTGTCAAACTGGCGTGCAAAAAGGGCGCGCTTGTGCAAATCAGGCATTTGTCGCGCAATGTGCGCCTGTCAGTAAACGGCGATTTTTCAGTTGTCTAGGAGTTATGGAACCGAAGCTGCAATCTGTTTTTCCGGATACTTATCGAATGAATCAAAGGTAAAAGCGCCCTTCGCGACGATGCCACACGAGCCAACCAGCGTCAATCCAAAAACTATTCTCCTGGTCGACGATGACGATCAGTTACGCATGTTTTGCCGGGATTGTTTGGCCGGCAGCGGATTCAGGGTGCTCGAAGGGGACAGCGGCTTGGAGGCGCTGGTGGTTGCGTCGAACTATGGCGGAGCTATCGACGTTCTATTAACTGATGTGGAATTGCCAGGGATCAGTGGCATCGAACTGGGCCGCGTATTCAGTGCGCTATACCCAACCATCTGCGTATTGTACATGTCAGGGTCTACTCGCGAATCGATTCGGGCCGAATTAGACTCCGATGGCGCTTTCCTTCCGAAGCCATTTCTTCCCGTCGCTCTACTGAAGAGCGTCGGCGCGGCTCTCGATGCACGTGGGCTGCGGCGTTAGAATCGCGGCACGGAGCTTTCATTCCACAGTTGCACGGTAGGGTTCGATGGGAGCAGGCGGTTCTTCTCTCGGGGGCTCTTCATTTTGGGGATCCCGGCGAGGCTTACCCTGATCTGGTGGATCTCGATCAGGCGGTGGCGAGCACGGTGGGCCTTTCCCGTCCGGCTCTTTAGCGGGTTGCTTCGACACCCGGAAACTCCGCATGGCAAGTCGGATAGTCTCACTGCGCCGCGCGGCGAATGGCCTGGCTCAAGCTGCTACCGTCCCGGCTAATGGAGACTTTGCCATGACGTCCAGCAAGAGTTCGACACGATCCAGGCGCTCATTCGCCTCGGCGAGTTGATACAACATACAGACGATCGAATTCGTGGGTACCCGTTCTGGCGGCAACTCTGCGAACGCGGCGCACAATGCCCGCTCTGTTTTCCGGAGCTGCCAGCAACTCCCTATAGACCACTTCTTCGATGCTATCAGTTTCGTCCAACATGAATGCTACCTCCAGTGCATCGGACACGAGTGGTTTAGCACGCCAATCGCCAAGTTCCATGGCACTGGGTGAACAAAGGGCCACAGGCGTGCCTATTCAGCGTGCGGCGGAATCCATAAAGGGAAATAAGGTCAGAATGGCCCTGAGGCAGATTGCTACGAAAGATCGACCCAACTGGCTCTCTCGAGGCAGATCCTGGCTCCTCGCTGGTTGTATCGTGATCACCTTGACTGCTATAGCTGCCGCAATTGCGGCACATTTTGTTGCGCCGTTTGTCAAGAACCAAATGATTCAGGCGCTCAGGGAAGGTTACGAAAGTGCCGTGGAATTGCGGGCAGTGGACATCACTCTTTTCCCTTCAGTTCGTTTGGTTGGCGAAGGCCTTGTGCTGCGGCATAGAAGCCGGACCGACATACCACCTCTCATATCGATCAGGAAATTCTCCGCGACTGCGGGGTGGCTGGGACTCGTGCGTTCTCCGGCGCGCGTCGACCAAGTGTATCTCCAAGGTCTCCAGATTCATATTCCACCGCGCGGTGACGATGCCAAGCAGGAGAACGGAGCGAAATCCCGGAAACAAGATGTGCCCCGCTTTTTGATTAGCGAGGTTATCGCGGACGGCACCTTCCTGGAAATCCTGCCGAAGAAGGCGGGAAAGGATCCTCTGCAATTCGAGATCGAGCAGCTTACTCTATGGGGAGTTGGCCCCGCTGATCCCATGTCGTTTCGTGCCACCTTGACGAATGCCAAGCCAGTGGGAAAGATTCACAGCGAAGGTCGATTCGGACCCTGGCAAAGGGATGAACCCGGCCTGACACCTGTCTCCGGCCGCTACACTTTTCAGCATGCGGATTTGTCGGTGTTCCGGGGCATCTCCGGCATCTTGTCCTCCGAGGGGGCTTATTCCGGAGTCCTCGACGCGATCCAAGTACAGGGCACCACCGAAACGCCGGACTTCAAGCTCGATATCAGCGGCAAAGGCGTGCATCTGGTCACGCAGTTTCACGCGGAAGTCGACGGTACCGATGGCGATACGCGTTTGGACCCGGTCAACGCACAATTTGGGCACTCCGCTGTCACCGCGCGCGGGGCTATAGAGGGAAAGGCCGGCACTAAGGGCAAGACCATTTCGCTCGACGTGACTGTCAGTGAGGGCAGGCTCGAAGACATGCTCAGGCTCGGCGTGAAGTCCGATAAGGCGATGTTGAACGGCGCCATCGGGTTTCACACGAGCCTACTCATCCCCCCGGGCGATGAGGACGTAGTCGAAAAGCTGCAACTCGATGGACGATTCGCTGTAGGGGAGGCGCATTTCACCAAAGTAGACATTCAACAGAAGGTTAACGAACTGAGCCATCGGGGCCGTGGGGAGACCGAGGATAGCGAGGCGGGGTCGATCGCATCGAATTTCCGCGGGCGCTTCATTCTCAAGAACGCGGTCCTGACGTTCGAGAATTTGTCATTTGATGTGCCCGGCGTCACTATCCATCTGAATGGCACGTACGGGCTGCGCAACGAACGTTTTGATCTCAAGGGAACAGCGAGCTTGCAAGCCAAGCTCTCGGAGACGACCACCGGCTTCAAGTCTTTTCTCTTGAAAGCAGTGGACCCTTTGTTCAAAAAGAAGAATGCGGGAGCGGTGATACCGATCAAAATTGAAGGCTCAAAAGACTCGCCGTCCTTCGGCCTAAATCTGTGACGAAAAAAAATGCGGCCTCACTTCCGCAAGAGAGTTGAGGCCGCGAACATTTTCCGGCCCCGATAAGGCCCCCCGCGAGGCCACCCACGGCATCGCCCACGCCTACGCCACTGAGGGCAGCCATGATCGGTCCGGCGGCGATAAAAGGCCGACCGTCCACGATTTCGGCTGCACGTCGGGAACCAAAAGCTGGGTTGTCGAATTTGGCAAGAGCACAGCGAGACACCTGCGCGGGGCGAAAGGCCGTGCAAAACTTACGCACTGGAGTCATTCTGTGCATCAAGTGTGGCGGGACCACATCACAATAAGGCGAAGGAGAGCCGGTTACCCAAGTTTTCCCGGTGAATGAGAGAAACGGTACAATGCGTGCAAGTATGTCCAGCCAAATGCTACGTGCCCTTCTGGTGGACGATGACGAGAATCAACGCACCGCTCTCGCGGCGATGATCAGCTCCTTTGGTATCACGCCACTTACGGCTGCCGACGGAGAAGAAGCCATAGAGAAGCTCGCGTCGTGCGATGTTGACGTCATTGTGACGGACCTGGTGATGCCGGGGATGGACGGTTTTGGTTTATTGCGGCACCTGGCCCAGCACGGGAACGCAACCCCGACTATCGTTGTCACCGGATTTGGCAGCATCGAAAAGGCGATCTCGGTGGTTCACGAGCTGAAGGCGTTTTGGTTCCTCGAGAAGCCAGTCGAACCGGGCATCCTGCGTGAATTGTTGGAACGGGCCATCGCGCAAAACCAGCTGAGAGCGGAGACGGAAAGACTCAATCGACAATTGGGCTATCTGGGTAGATTGGGCGGCTTGGTGGGGGCATCACCGGCCATGCAGCAAGTGTATTCGGCGATCCAGCAAGCAGCGCCGACAACAGCCCCGGTATTGATTACTGGCGAGACGGGTACCGGCAAGGAACTGGTAGCGCGTGCAATCCATCGGCTGAGTACGAGGTTCAGCGGCCCGTTCGTGGCAATTAATTGCGCGGCTCTTCCGGAAAGCTTGATCGAAAGCGAACTGTTTGGACACGAGCGCGGGGCGTTCACTGGAGCGGTTGAACGGCGAGCGGGATGCTTCGAACAGGCGCAGGGGGGCACCGTGATGCTGGACGAAATCGGCGACATGCCTATTGGTACGCAGGCGAAGTTGCTTCGCGTGCTTGAGGAATCGAGCGTCCGGCGGCTTGGGGGCAAGAGTCAATGTTCTGTCGACGTTCGGGTCGTTGCCGCCACCAACCGGTCACCGGAGGACGCCATTAAGAAGCAATACTTGCGGGAAGATCTCTACTATCGGCTGAATGTGTTCCACATCCCGCTTCCGGCGCTGCGTGAGCATAAGGAAGACATTCCGGCGATCGTCGAAGCTTTGATGCTCGACCTGAATAAAAAGCATACCTGCCGGGTTACGGATTTACATCCGGAGGCACTCGACCTGCTCAAGAGTCATCACTGGCCTGGTAATGTTCGGGAATTGCGTAACGCAGTGGAACGCGCCGTTGTATTGACTGGTGAGGGGACAATCCTGCCGGATAGTTTGCGTTTCGTGCGGCTGGCTGCCGCGCCTCGCGAGATTATCCAGGCGGATCCGGCGAGCCGCCTCGAGGTTTCCGTCGGCGGTCCAATCCGAGATGTCGAGAAGGCCTATATCCAACTGACATTGAAACACACGAAAAATAACAAGCGCGCTGCGGCGAAAGTTCTTGGCATGAGTGTACGCACTCTGCATAAGCGATTGGCCGAGTTTGCTGGTGAAGAAGCGAAAGCTGCTGCCGCGAGCTGATATTAGCGCTAAGCAGCACCACTTTCGTTCCCATGAAGCATGTGACTTGCTGCCAGTGCGGCGGCACTTGAGTGGGCCAGGAGAATGAAAGCGTGGGTCAGCCGTGTGTTCGCATCCTATTAGCGGAAGACAATGAGGGCGACATCTTTCTAATTCGTCGCGCTTTGGATACACATATTGGTCCTTACCAACTCCTTCTGGCGAAAGACGGAGAAGAGGCTTTGGAAGTACTGGAGCGCGCCAACGCGGACGAATCCGCCCCTTGTCCCGATTGCGTGGTTCTGGACCTGAATCTACCGCGACTTAACGGAATCCAGGTACTGGAGCGTGTGCGCCGCAGCGCGAGATGCGCAGCAGCTGCTGTCATTATCTCTACTTCATCAGACTCCCCTCAAGACAAAGCAGAAGCGTTGCGGCTGGGAGCCAACCGGTACTTCCAGAAACCTACGGATCTCGCAGGGTTCATGAAGCTCGGAGAGATCATTAAGGAAATTCTGTCCTCTCCGGCATAATTTTGGCCGGCGCGCAGCGGCCGTCGCGTGCCGTATCTGCCGGAAAGTCGAATTCCCAGGGGTTGTGAAAATATCCGGCGGGCAATTTCTGCGCAGGACCGCGCAACCGGTGCCGACCGGGCGGCTCGGCTAATTCTAAACTCTTTAAGAATCTTCCTTAATCCTGGCACTCGGTTTGCTATCTATCAGTTGAAAGACGGCCTGCGGCGCGATGGCAGCGTGACAAAACGCACGTACCCAGATTCTTAAAGCAGTCAAGGAGACAGAACAGATGCTCGGATGGATGATTCTATTCGCATTGATGGCCATACTCGCGCCGATCATGACCTTTGCTGGAAATCAAACCTTAGCTCCTCAAATGGGTGGACTAGTATTCGCACTCCTCTTCTTTATCATGCTGGGCACGCGGTGGGCGCGCAGCCGAGCATCGAGGGAGTGACGGCTGCAAATGGAAGGCAAGCCGGTCCGCTCGGTCATCGGCATTTATACTGCCGACGAAGGAGAATCCGCGAAAGCATATGACGCGGTACGCGGGCAGCGTCTTGGAGATGCGCGCCTGTTCCGCGCGGATGAAACCGCCGAGCCGTCAAAACGAGACGGTCGCGAACGGTATGCCGCGCTTCGTCTGGAAGGCGAATGCCTCATTGTGGCCGCGGCTGCGCCTTCTGAAGTGCCGGCTATAGTCGGACAGTTACAAGGCGTAGGCTCGCCGGCGGTTTTCGTGGTCTCGGAAGGCCTCTCTGATCTTGCGGTCCCTGAGATAGGTACCGCACCTCCCGGAAGCGAACCGATCGAAGACTTCGCGCGCAGATGCGCTGAGCACCGCGGCAAGCCAGGAACAGCCAAGCCGCGAATGCTGTCGCGGTTGCTGGAGAACGAGCGAACTCTGCAAGCGTCACGCTGCGACTTGGCCGAAGCGGCGCGCCTGGGGCACGCGCTTACTGCCGCAGCCGAGTGGTTGCTCGACAATGAGTATCTCATCCGAACTCAGATCGCCGAAATCCGTCATCACCTGCCTCGGGACCACCACCGGATTCTTCCCGCGGATGTTTCCGGCGATCCGTATATCTACGTACTGATAAAGGAACTGGTCGCGCACACCGACCACTCCCTCAATGAGACCAACATACGGGACTGCCTGCGCGCGTACCAACAGGTCGCGCCACTGACTATTGCCGAATTGTGGTCCGTCCCCCTACTCTTGCGTCTGGCGCTGATTGGCGAACTGACACAACTGGCTTTGCAGGTTAGCCGGAAGCAGCAGTTGCGCGAGGCAGCCTACTTCTGGGCCAATCGCCTGTCCGCCGCTTCTCGCAGGGGAGCGGAAGTATTCGGCCGGATGCTGCATCTAATGGAAGCCGAGGCGGTCGCGCTCGAACCTTACTTCATGATCTGCCTGGCCGAACAACTTCAGGGCGAAGAGGACGCGCTCGCACCAATACAACACTGGATCGAAGAGCGCCTGAAGACGCCACTCACCGAAAGGGTGCGGACCGAGCATACCCGCGAAGCGGCAGAATGCATCTCGACCGCCAACGCGTTTGACAGCCTCCGCGTTCTCTCGCGGATCGACTTCACAGAGGTCTTCGAGTCTGTGAGTCTGATGGAAGCCGAGTTACGCTCGGATCCGAGCGATACTTACGCCCGGAGCGATTTCGCCACCCGGGACCACTGCCGTCGCGCGGTCGAGCGAATCTCTCGGCACAGCGGACGTGGAGAACTGGACGTTGCCCGGCTGGCAGTTGCGCTGGCCAGACAAGGCACCGACCCGCGAACGCAACATGTCTCTTACTACCTGCTGGCAGACGGCATCGCTCAACTGGAAGCGGAAACCAATGCTCGGATACCGTTCGGAACGGCGATGATTCGCGGCTTGCGAAGCCGGGCGACGGCCGTATATCTGGGCGGGATCGCAGGGCTGACCTTATGCTTTACGGTGCTTGCGCTGGCTGTGGCCTGGGATGCCGGCGTGCGCCAGGGGGCTATTCTCGCAGTGCTGGGAGCGCTGGCCTTGTTCCCACTCAGCGAATTGGCTATCCAGACCGTGAACGCTCTGGTCATTTCCCTGTTCCCTCCGGACACACTGCCCAAAATGGACTTTCGAGACGGTATACCGCAGGACAAGGCGACGCTCGTGGTGGTGCCGATGATGTTGTCGAGCGTGGAGGTAGTGCAACGGGAGCTTGGCAAGCTAGAGGTCCGTTTTCTTGCGAATCAGGAATCAAACCTTTTCTTCAGCCTCTTTTCCGATTTCACGGATGCCTCGCTCGAGTCGACACCGGGTGACACCGAATTGTTGCAGGCGGCCCACGACGGGATCGCCAGGCTCAACGCACGCTACCCGGGCGGACGTTTCCTGCTGTTCCACAGGGGCCGGGTCTGGTCTGAGAGCGAGCAAAGTTGGATCGGCCGGGAACGCAAGCGCGGAAAAATCGAAGATCTCAACGCGTTCTTGAGTGGTGAAGGCTGCGCAGAGATCCTCAACGCGGGATCGCTGCCGCTGCCGATTCAATATGTGATTACGCTCGACGCCGACACCCAACTGCCACCGGGGGCGGCGCGGCGAATGGTGGAGACGATCGCGCATCCGTTGAATCAAGCGGTCATCGATCCCGCTACGCAGACCCGCCGGCGAGGTTTCACAATCATCCAGCCGCGGGTAAGTATCGCGCTACCAGGCGCAACCGCCACGAGGTTTACGCGGATTTTCGCCGATACGGCGGGCACCGATCCCTACTGCCAAACCGTTTCAGACGTCCAACAAGACCTGTTTGGAGAAGCCATCTTCCATGGGAAGGCGATTTACGACCTCCAGACATTCCGCGGAACTCTAGCAGATCGCTTTCCTCTTGAGACCCTACTCAGTCACGACCTGATCGAAGGGGCGCACGTGGGCGTGGGCCTGGCCTCTGAAATCGAGCTGTTTGAAAACCTGCCGCTCGACTACGCGAGCTATAGCCAGCGTCAGCATCGCTGGATCCGCGGGGATTGGCAGATAGCGACCTGGATCTTCAAGCAGGTACCGGCAGCCTTTGGCAGCAGCGTTCCCAATCCGCTTCCCATCATTGGCCGATGGCGCATTTTCGACAACTTGCGACGAAGTCTGGTGCCAGTGGCGTCCGTGCTGCTGCTCGTGTTCGGCTGGCTGATTTCGCGGGCGCCGGGAGTCTGGAGCCTGGTAATAGGGCTCGCCGTCGCCATCCCCGCTCTCGCTCCGCTTCTTGACCGGCTGGCGCGGCGCCTGCAAGGCTCCATTCACGGTTGGCAAGGCGCCGCTGACGATCTCGTCCGGGCGGCGGCTATGCTCGTCTTCCTGCCGCATCAAGCCTGGCTGGCGCTGGACGCGATCGTACGCGTCTTCTATCGCCGCTCCATCAGCCACCGAAACCTGCTTGAGTGGCAGCCGGCCGAAAGCGCGGGAGGCCACGCGCAGCGGCATCTCACCCTCCGGCAGATGTGGCTGATCTGCGGCCTATCGCTCGCACTGATGTTGTTACTGGGTGCGAAGGGAGCATTTGCTCCGACGTCCGTTTTCGTTGCCCTCTGGGCCGCCTCGCCCGCAGTGCTTCTTTGGCTGGATCGACCGGTGCCGGCGCGTGATGTGCACAGGCTCCCGAGTGAGGACTTGATGTTTCTTCGCCGCCTGGCGCGCCAAACGTGGCGGTATTTTGACGACCTCGTGGGCCCGGACACGCATTGGCTGCCCCCGGACAATTCGCAATTGAGACTCCACACTGAGGTGGCGCGACGCACATCGCCTACCAACATCGGCCTGTGGCTAACGTCGGCGCTCACCGCGCACGATCTCGGTTATCTCACCGCCGACGACTTGCTGAGGCGCAGCACGAACACCATGGCAACGCTTGGCCGTCTGGAACGTCACGAGGGGCATCTGCTCAACTGGTACGATACGCAAACGCTGGAACCACTGGCGCCGCGCTACGTTTCCACGGTGGACAGCGGCAATCTGACGGCGAGCCTGTGGGTCCTCGAGCAGGGTTACCAGGATGTGCTTCGCGCCCCGGTGATCGGCCCGCCGTGTCTCAGAGGCTTGGCAGATACGGTGTGCATTCTCCATGAAGCCTGTGGCCGCGATCCATCGGTTAAAGTGCCGCTCCGCGCGCTGCGGCGGCTTCTACTCGGTAATGCAAATGGCCAGGATTTGATCGGCCGCCTGCGCCTCGCTGTCAACCCCATGAAGCAACTGCAAGACCTCGAGCGACGGCCGGACGCCACTGGGGGGGATCGGTCGTATTGGGTGTCGTGCCTGGCTCGTGAACTGAAGTCCTGGACCGAAGCCCTGGACCTTTATCTGCCGTGGATGGAAACCTTGAGCCATCCGCCGGATTCGTTCTTGCGGGAACTAGGAGAAGACGCGGTCAAGCTGCGTCATCGCGCCCTACACGCGGCGCCGTCGCTCGACACCTTGGCGAGCGGCGTCTTGACTCCCGTAGATGAGCTTCTGGGCCGGCGCGGCGCGTCACAACTTCGGCCGGAAGTTGCCGTTTGGCTGGATCGTTTGGCTGAAGAGTATCGGGTCGCAAGAGGCAATGCCGCCCAAACCGTGCAGAGTTTCGAGGCGCTGGCCAACACCGCAAGACAGTTCTCCGCGGGCATCAATATGGGCTTCCTGTATGATCCAGAACGGCGACTATTCGGCATCGGCTACGTGGTGGGTGGTCCGCGCGAGTTTTCAAGCCACTATGACCTGCTCGCGAGCGAATGCCGTCTGGCGAGCATGGTCGCGATTGCCAAAGGTGACATACCGATCGAGCACTGGTTTGCGTTAGGGCGGCCTCACGTATCTTCCGGCAGTGGAGCAACGTTGCTGTCCTGGAGCGGCACGATGTTTGAATACTTAATGCCGCTGCTGTTCATGCGCACGTTCGCGAACTCGTTACTCGACCAGGCATGCTACGACGCGGTGGAACGACAGATCGAATGTGGCCGTGAGAAAAACGTCCCGTGGGGCGTCTCCGAAAGCGCATACAGCGCGTTGGACTCCAACCAGGTTTATCAGTATCGGGCTTTCGGCGTTCCCGCCCTGGCTTTGAAGCAGGGGCTGACAGATGACCTCGTAGTAGCACCCTATGCCAGCGCGTTGGCGCTATCCATCGATCCCGCTGGCGCAACGGACAATCTCAGGCGGCTGGAGGAATTAGGCCTGGCAGGTCCCATGGGCCTGTACGAGGCGATCGACTTCACGGTCCAAGACAAGAGGGACGGAGATCGCGGCGTGGTGATTTACACGTATATGGCTCATCACCAGGGTATGACTCTACTGGCGCTGGACAATTTACTCCATCGCGGCGTGATGCAGCGGCGTTTCCATGGCGATCTCCGAGTCCGCGCATTTGAATCGCTGCTGTTCGAACGCATTCCGGTAATTAGGGTCCCGCTGCAAGAGTCGCGCACAAGTCTTCCCCTTGTACGTCCGGCCACCGCCGAGGAACCCGCGGAGCGCGCCTGGAAGGATGACACCTCTTGTCCACACGTGCACCTTCACGGGAACGGGCATTACTCGCTAATGGTAACTAATACCGGCGGAGGTTATAGCCGCTGGAATGAGTTTGACGTCACACGCTGGCGCTCGGACGCCACGCTCGATCCGTGGGGCAGCTTCCTTTACATCCGCGATCTGCGATCGGACTTAACCTGGGCGGCTGCTTATCAGCCCGTCGGCGGCGGACAAGGCGCCAGCTCAGCTCGCTTCTCGGCGGACCGCGCCCAGTTTCAGCGCCGGGTGTCCGGCCTCGAAACGGTTCTGGAAGTGACTGTCGCGGCCGAAGACGACGCCGAGTTGCGGCGTTTCACAATCACGAATCGTTCGAGTAGGAGCCGGCAATTGGAGTTCACAAGCTATGCTGAGTTAGCCATGGCTCCGCATGACGCCGACAAAGCGCATCCCGTCTTTTCCAAGATGTTCGTCGAAACGGAATGCCTGGACCACGGCGTGTTGGTCGCACACCGGAGGCTGCGCTCTCCAAGTGAAACATCCGTGTGGGCCGCACATATTTTGATCGGCGCCACAAGTGAGGTCCAGTATGAAACGGATCGCGAGAAGTTTCTGGAGAGGGGCAATACTCCGGAGAGGCCGGCGGCGCTGCGGCGGGACCTTACTGGATCCGTGGGGGCCGTGCTCGACCCTATTTTCAGTTTACGTTGCCGCGCCGTTGTCGAGCCGCGCGACCGGCTCGAGATATCGTTCATCACTTTAGTTGCGTCCTCACGCAAAGAGCTGCTGACACTGATCACAAAGTACCGTCGTCAGGAATCCGTGACGCGGGCTTTCGAAATGGCGTGGACGCGCGCCCAACTCGAGTTCCGGTACCTCGGTATCGGTCCGGCAGCGGCCCATCGGTTCCAGGATCTGGCCAGCCACCTGCTGTATCCCAATCCAACGCTTCGCATGCCGAGCGACCGCCTGGCACGGAATCGGCTGGGGCAACCGGCCCTTTGGGGAGACGGAATTTCAGGCGACTTACCCATACTGGCGGTAATCGTCACCCAAGCGCGTAGCGTGCCGCTGGTTCGTGAACTACTGCTGGCACACGCCTACTGGCGCTTGCGTGGATTCCAAGCCGATCTCGTCATTCTCGACCAGGAGGTCCCCAGCTACGATCGTCCTCTATACCAAGAGCTATTGCGTCAGATCGAGGCCCATTCGCCGGCAGAGGGCATCAACCGGCCGGGCGGTGTCTATCTTCGCGATTGGCACGCCATGGCCGAAGAACATCGCAATCTGATTCTGGCGGCTGCAAGCGTAGTGCTCAGCGGCAACCGCGGTCCCCTGCAACGGCAGTTGGCAACCGCCCGCGAGACTTTTATGCCGCCGCCTTTTGTCCCGAGTGGCGGCCAGGAGGAACCGTCACCTCCGTTGCCATTTCTAGAGTTGCCATACTTCAATGGCTTGGGCGGATTCACACCCGACGGGCGCGAATACGCGATCTACCTGAAGCCCGGCGGCCAAACGCCTGTGCCCTGGGTCAACGTGATGGCCAACTCCAAATTTGGCGCGCTGGTGAGTGAGAGCGGCGCCGGGTTCACGTGGTCCGGCAACAGTCAGGTCAACCGTCTGACCCCGTGGCATAACGACCCGGTGAGCGACCCGCAGTCGGAGGTCATCTACTTGCGAGATGACGAGAGCGGCGCTGTATGGACGCCAACCGCCCTTCCCATTCGAGAGAACGACGCCTACCGCGCCCGCCACGGCCAGGGATCAACGGTATTCGAGCACAACAGTCATGCTATCGGCCAGGAACTGACCGTGTTCGTTCCAATCGTCGAGAGCGGAAGCGGGGACCCGGTGAAAGTGTACCGATTGCGCCTTCGCAATCACTCGACACGGCCGCGGCGTCTCACCGTCACCTACTTCGCTGAATGGGTTCTCGGCCCGACCCGTGAGGACCAGCAGTTGCACATTCACACCTCTTACGACGAAGCATCTGGAGCGCTGCTGGCGTCCCAGCCGTGGACTGGAAACTTTGCAAATCAGATTGGCTTCGCGGCAGCAAGCCCGCGAGCGACTTCGTATTCCGGCGATCGGACGCAGTTCTTAGGGCGAAACGGGTCGATGTCAAAACCGGCCGCTCTGCGGCGCACGCGTCTCGATAATCGGTCTGGGGCAGGCCTCGATTCCGCTGGAGCGCTCCAGCTTCCAGTTACCATCGATCCGGGAAACCAGGTTGAGGTAGTCTTCCTGTTGGGACAGGCTGAAACTGTTGAGGCGGTACGGGCATTGGTCAGCCGTTACCAAAACTCCCAACAGGTGGAGAATGCGCTGGGCGAAACGCACCGATGGTGGGAGTCGACACTCGGCGCGCTGCAGGTACACACTCCGCTCTTGTCGACTGACTTCCTGCTGAACCGCTGGCTACTCTACCAGGCATTAAGCTGCCGCTTATGGGGACGCTCAGCGCTATACCAGTCCAGTGGAGCGTTTGGGTTTCGCGATCAGTTGCAAGACTCGATGGCCTTTCTTTATGCCGCTCCGAAACTGGCGCGCGCCCATATTCTCGCCTCGGCGGGGCGCCAATTCCTCGATGGCGATGTTCAACATTGGTGGCATCCGGAAAGCGGTTTGGGCGTGCGCACCCGTTGTTCCGATGACCTGTTTTGGCTGCCGTACGTGGTGGCACAGTACATCGAGGTGACGGGAGACGCGGCGATTCTCGATGAGGAAGTACCGTATCTGGATGGTGCGCCGCTCGGGGCCGGAGAGCAAGAGCGACTCTTCGTCCCTGCGGTGTCCGCTCAAACTGCGCCTCTATGGGACCACTGCCGGCGCGCGCTGGAGCGCGGATCGCGCTTCGGTTCTCACGGCCTGCCCTTGTTCGGCTCAGGCGATTGGAACGACGGCATGAACCGCGTAGGAATGGAAGGACGCGGCGAAAGCGTTTGGCTCGGATGGTTTCTGTGCGCTGTACTAGAATCTTTTTCAAAGGTGATGGAGAAGCATAGGCACGGATTTGAACTTGTTGCGAAGTGGCGGACACAGGTGGCCGCGCTATCGAACTCGTTGGAGCAATCAAGCTGGGATGGTGAATGGTACTTGCGTGGTTTCTTTGATAATGGCGCCCCGCTCGGGAGCCACTTAAGTCAAGAGGCGCGGATCGATTCCCTTCCTCAATCCTGGGCTGTCATCTCGCAAAGCGCCACGTCGGACCGGGCCCGATGCGCAATGGCGTCGGCTGAGCGTTATTTGGTGGACGAACCCAATCATCTCGTGCGGCTGTTCACGCCGCCTTTCGATCATTCCGATCCGAACCCCGGCTACATCATGGGCTACCCGCCCGGGCTCCGCGAGAATGGTGGTCAGTACACCCACGGCTCCCTGTGGATGGCGATGGCTCGGGCGCGGATGGGCAATGGTAACGCCGCCGTTCATTTGCTTAGAATGATGAACCCGGTGGAGCTCACGCGTAGCCCAGACGATGTCGCTCGTTATCGGGGTGAACCCTATGTAGTGGCGGCCGACGTATCCTCCGCGGAAGGAAAAACCGGCAGAAGCGGATGGACATGGTATACAGGCTCTGCCGGGTGGATGTACCGAATCTGGATCGAGGAGGTGCTGGGATTTCAGCTTCGCGGAGATGTGCTTACATTGAAGCCAGTTATCCCAGACGAATGGCCCGGTTTCGAGATGACCTTTCATTACTATTCAACCACCTATGAAATCGCGGTGGTCAGGAAGGCCGCGAGCGACTCTATGACGCTGGAAGTGGACGGCCGACTAATGAGTGACAGGTTCGTTGCCCTCGCAGACGATGGCCTCACACATCACCTAACGATGGAAATACCACGGCGATCCGCAGCCCCGGTTATCGAGGAACCCGCGAGGCATTCCCCAAATGGACGTTCTGCAAAGGATCCATCCAATGGCATAGTGGCTTCAAATTCGAACCTAAGCCAGGTCCGGCTCACAGGGCATCAAGAGGATTACCATTCGGATTGAACTCAATCCGCCGGCACGGGTTTTGCAGGCGGCAGCGGCGGCCCGCATCAGGTAATGTACCGCTCTCGGCGCTGCCGCCTATCGTTATTTACCCTTTTTGTGTCCTTTCTGTTTGTGCTCCTTAATAACAGTGCGGGCCGCAACCTCTTTGGCGCGGTCCCCGTATCGGCCGCTCTTCTCCGCACTCTCCTTTATGTGCTCGTACTGCCGTTGCTCTTTGTCACTGACGCCACGCAGATGGTGTGATCCAGGCATGTTCATTCCTCCGAACTGACATTCAGCAAGCGGGGTTCCGCGCACAGCAACCAGTGCGGGTGAGATCACTCACATTCGCTGTCAGCAACGGCAGGGTGTCTCTTTCCATTGTAAGTCAGGGTAATATTTGCTACACCGGCGAGAGCTAAATCGTTAATGCCGAAAACATTCCGAGCGCTGGCAATTAACATGCTTCTACGTCACCGTGTGAGGGCGCTCGCAACTGCCGTTCGAAGGCTCCAATATCTGCGACCGAATGAGCAACTCTCAGGCTAGAAGGTCCCTGACCACGTATGCCTTATCGACACCGGTGAGCTTCTGATCGAGCCCCTGATACTTGTAAGTGAATTTCTCATGATCTATGCCGAATTGGTGCAGCAACGTCGCTTGGAAGTCACGCACATGGACTGGGTCTTTCACAATGTTGTACGAGAAGTCGTCTGTTTCGCCGTGGACGACGCCGCCCTTCACGCCGCCGCCGGCCATCCAGATGCTGAAGCAACGTGGATGGTGATCGCGGCCGTAGTCGCTGGCAGTCAGCTTACCTTGTGAGAAGATCGTGCGGCCGAATTCACCAGCCCAGATCACCAATGTGTCGTCGAGCATCCCACGTTGTTTCAAATCCTGTACCAGTCCCCAACAGCCCTGGTCGACATCTTTGCACTGGCTCGGGAGTACCTCGGGTAGCGCAAAGTGAACATCCCAACCACGATGATAAATCTGAACAAAGCGCACACCGCGTTCGACTAGGCGGCGCGCCATGAGGCAACTACTTGCGAAGGTGCCTCGCTTGCGTGCTTCTTCACCGTAGAGCTTGTATGTGCTTTCAGGCTCTTTGGAGACGTCGGTCAGCTCCGGCACCGAAGTCTGCATCCGGAAAGCCATCTCATATTGCGCAATGCGCACAAGCGTATCGGGATCGCCAATCTTTTCGTGCTCGATCTGGTTCATTTCGCTCAAAGCATCCAGCATGCGCCGGCGCATTAGTGGAGGAACACCTTGTGGATTATTGACATACAGCACTGGATCGCCGGAGGCCCGAAGCGTCACACCCGCGTACTGCGCCGATAAAAACCCTGAGCTCCAAAGGCGCGCAGAGATGGCTTGCGCGTTGGCCTTGGGATGCGAATGGGTCGCGTTGATGACGACGAAAGTGGGCAGGGATTGGTTCATGCTGCCCAGCCCGTAGGCAATCCAGGAGCCGATGCACGGCTTGCCGCAATCATGAAGCCAGTCTGGATAAAGGTAATCGCTGGATCGTGGTTGATCGCCTCGGTGTGCAGAGAACGTAAAATAGCGATGTCGTCGACCATCTTTGCGGTGTAGGGAAGCAGCTCGGAGACCCATGCGCCGTTACTCCCGTATTGCTGGAAGGTGAACACGAAGGGCGCGATGGGGAAACGGGCCTGCACGGAGGTCATCGTAGTGAGCCGCTGCCCCAAGCGGATGGAATCCGGCAAATCCTTGTCGAACCATTTGGACATCTGCGGTTTGTAATCAAATAATTCCATTTGCGGCGGCGCGCCTTCCATATGGAGAAAGATCGCCCTCTTGGCCCTGGGCGGGAAGTTCGGAAGGCCCGGCAGGCCGCCAATCGCTTCGACCTTCGGAGCGGGAGTGCCCTTCACTTCTTCACCGGTAATTGTGGCAAGCGCCGCGACTCCCAAACCTCGCGCGCCGCGTGCAAAGAACTGACGCCGGGTTTCATTCAAAACAGCTTTATCAAATGGATGCATGACAGGTCTCCAGTTTGTTACTTGTTAAGAACCTCATCGAGATTCAGCAACTGGCTCGCTAGCATGGTCATGGCGGCAAGCTCAGGAACGGGCAGTCTTGCATCGGCCTCGGACTCGCCGACGGAAATCGCCTTGCGCGCGTCTTCCGCGTGTACGGCGTAATAATTCTTGTAGTCGCTGTAGGCGCCTTTGGCAATGTCCCGTTCCCTGCCGTCAAGCGGACGCGCAAGCAGACGTACGGCCATGAAATCCAATTCACGATCGAAATCGCCACGCGCGGCCATCAGAGCGCGCTGCGCAAGCGTGCGCGCCGACTCGAAGAACTGAACGTCATTCATTGTCACGAGCGCCTGCAGCGGCGTGTTGGTGTGCTCACGTCGCACCGTGCAGCTCTCCCGGGTGGGAGCGTTAAAAATATCCATGGATGCTGGTGGGGCGCTGCGCTTCCAGAATGTATAAAGGCTCCGCCGATAGAGCTTGTCGCCGTGGTCCTGCTTGTAGAAACGCGTGTTGCTGGGTTGCATTGCGACGGCCTCCCAGATACCGCTGGGTTGGTAGGGCTTGACACTTGGCCCGCCGATGGCAGGTACAAGGAGTCCGCTGGCCTTGAGTGCGTAATCACGAACCATTTCGCCATCCATGCGGAATCGCGGTCCTCGCGAGAGAAGTCGATTGTCGGGATCGGCCTTGAGTTTCTGCTCGGTGGTAACCGCCGACTGCCGATAAGTCGAAGAGGTCACGATGAGCTTAAACAGCTTTTTGACATCCCATCCCGATTCCCGAAACTCGACGGCGAGCCAATCGAGCAATGCCGGGTGAGAGGGCGCTTCGCCCTGCGAGCCGAAGTCTTCCGACGTCTTGACAATGCCGATACCGAACACCTCTTGCCAAAAGCGATTCACGGCCACACGTGCGGTGAGCGGATTGGAAGAATCAATCAACCACTGTGCGAGGCCGAGCCGGTTACGCGGCACAGATTCCGACATGGATGGCAGAACCGCAGGGACATTCGGCTCTACTTCGTCGCGTAACTGATCGTACTGCCCTCGATAAAGCACGTGGGCCATGGGCTTTGCATCCTGGCGTTCGTTCATCACGAGCGTAGTGGCCGCCCGCCGCGCGATGAGGCGCCGTTCGGCATCGACCTTGCGAAGACGGTCCAGTGTCGCACGGGTGGCAGCGTCTCGCCTATAGAGGTAATAGACATCGAGCGCTTCCCGCTCCCCGCCGGTGAGCTGGGCTGTGCTCTTCGCGCTCGCGACAGAGATCGTGTTCCACAGGGACAACAGTTCCGCTTCCCGCTCATCTACTTCGCGGTCGAAGATACGAAACTCTGCGATGGCGCCGTCTTCAAAATATTTCTTGTCGTCGTTACCCAAGTGCAGCGGCGCCGTGGTCCGCGGGCTGCTCCGCAACGGATCAAGATCTTGACCCGTTCCTTGGGTGTTGAGGATTCTGCCGTTTACATAGATCGCAAGGCCTTCGCGCTCGCGGCTTCCATCGTACGTGAACAGAAGGTGGTACCAGTTTTCTCCTCTTAGCTCGTAGTTGCCCACCGGTGCGGCGCTGATGTAGGCGCGATTTTCCCCGGCCAGTCTAATGGAAGGCCCCTCGTTGCCGAACTCGATTGTCCAGCCACGCCTCCGGTCGCGGCCGTCCTTCGGCTCTTCTTTGGGCGCGGGCTCGAACTGGCTCGCGATGACATAACTCCCCTTCTCCTTAGGAAGGTACACCCAAGTGGAAATCGTGAACGGCCTGTCCGCGTCGATTTCCTGAACATTCGGCAGAGTGACAAAGGACTTTTTGCCGAAATGCAATGCCGCCCCAGCCGCGCTTACTCCCTCGCCCACCGTTACTCCAGCCGGCAACGCGATTGGTTGTGGCCGGCCTTTCCGCATCAGTTTCACGCGGTTGCTCACGGTCAGCTCCAGCACACGCGAGGTGGCGCCAAATGGCATTAACAGGGAGCGCCGGCCCGGGGGCTTGAGCCACGATTCAAATGCGGCACGTCGGTTCACCTTGGCTTCGGCCAGAATCTGTCGCAAGCTCGCGCGTTGCTCAGTGACTTCCTCCCAACGCTTTTGATCCTCGGCACGCGGCACTATCACGGACGGCGGAGTATCCGGGACATTCCCGTCCAGTGGATATTCGGTAAGATTGCGAAAGAATGCAGTCAGTGAGTAGTATTCCCGCTGTGAGATCGGATCAAATTTGTGATCGTGGCAGGTGGCGCATCCCACCGTGAGCCCAAGCCATACCGTTCCGGTCGTATCGGCGCGGTCCTTGGCGTACATGGCGGCGACTTCTTCTACAATGGCGCCACCCTCACTCGTGCTCACATTACAGCGCAGAAAGCCAGATGCAACCTTCTGTGCGAGTGTGCCCTTGGGAAGCAGGTCACCGGCGAGCTGCTCGACGGTAAAGCGATCGAAAGGCAGATTGCGATTGAACGCCTCAATTACCCAGTCACGATAGGGCCACATCTCTCGATAGTTGTCGTCATGAAGCCCGTGCGTATCGGCGTAACGGGCCGCATCCAGCCAATAACGGGCGCGGTGCTCCCCGTAGTGCGGAGACTCGAGCAGCCGGTCGACGAGTCTTTCATAGGCGTCAGGTGAAGTAGCGTTGACGAATGCTTCGACTTCCGGCGGTTCTGGCGGCAGACCTGTGAGGTCAAGCGAAAGGCGGCGAATGAGAGTGCGGCGATCCGCCTCCGGGGCCGGTTGCAATCCCTCTCGTTCCAGCCTGGCGAGGATGAATCGATCAATCGGGTTGCGCCCCCACGGGATCTCCATAGCAGGCGGTTCGGGACGCACCGGCGCTATGAAAGCCCAGTGCTCCTTCCACGTCGCGCCCTCCCGGATCCAGCGGTTGATGATTTCGATTTGCTTCGCGTTGAGCGTTTTGTGCGAATACTCCGGGGGCATACGGCGCGCCGCGGCTGACGCCGTAATGCGCTGATAGACAAGGCTCTCCTCGGGTTTGCCGGGCACAATGGGCCTGCCGTTCTTCCGTTCTCCGAAAGCGCCTTCCTTCGTGTCCAGCCGGAGGTCCACCATACGAGTGTTCTTGTCGGGACCGTGGCATCGGAAGCAGTTGTCGGAGAGGATGGGCCGGACCTCTCGTTGAAAATCGGCGGTCAAGCCGGGTTTGGGGAGTGCCTGCGCCATCAACCGCACCGCGAATACATCCGCAGCCAATGAAACAACCAGTAGGGCAGATAGGGCGCTTATCCACATTGCCTCATTTTTCACTCTATTGACCAATCTCTGTAAGCTGCATTCAACCTCTTGGCCACTGATGGCTTATACTCCTCCGTCAGATGATCCAAGTCTACGAGGCCTTCGGCATCCATTGGACCAGAGAGTATATGAGCCCCGCCCGGCCGTCCAATCACAACTCTTTGGACGACAGTACGGCCCAACCAATTCAGGAGCTCGTCTGGGAAGCCCTTGGCTGCACAGGTCACGTTTCCGGCGTGTCACTGGCCAGCGAACCGAGTTTCGTCAGAAAATGAACTTCAGCCCGAGCTGTAGGATTCTCGCCGGCCAAGCGCTATTCACTTCGCCGTTCCCGAGATTATTCTGGTTTCCACTGCACGGCTGACCCGCCGGCGTTTGACTACCGCAACCTATATTCACCCCGCTCCACTGCGGATGGTTGAAGGTATTAAAGGACTCCGCGCGAAATTGGATTGAGGCTTTCTCCCCCCCGAACCACGGAGCCGAGATATTCTTCAATAGAGCAAGGTCCCAGTTATTGCGCCCTGGGCCAGTCAAAACGTTGCGTCCCAGGTTGCCGAACATGCCCAGTTCATTGTTCGCCGCAAGTTGAGGGATTGTAATTTGACCGATGACGGCAGGATTGAACCACGTTGCCGTCGGCCCAAACTGCGGATCATCTGTTACGCCCTTCTGCACAGTCAGAGGACCAAGCGAATTACACCGGACTGGCCCTCCAACTCCACTGCTAAGTCCGGCAATTCCGCAATTGAAGTCGAGAGGCGTCCCTGTGAGGAAACTAGTAACTCCACTAACTTCCCAACCACCCAGAGCGTTACGGGTAAATGTATGGCTGGAATGGCCGAAGAAGGGCAAGGCGTAAATGTAATTCATGACCAGAATCTGCGCCTGATTCAAGCTCGAGGTGGCCCTCCAGCGCGAAAGATCAAAATCATTAACGCCTGGATCCCCAACGTCGTCAATTGTATGTGACCAAGTGTAAGCCGCTTGGAACGTCAAGCCATAGCCGACTTTATGACGAAAATTCACTTGCAGAGAGTTGTAATTGGAATCGCCCGACCATTCGCGAACATTCATCGTCGTATATCCCCGGTAAGGGGCGAAATAGATATTTGGAGCTATGTTGTTAATCAGCACCTGCTGGACATTGCAGATCCCGGCGGCGGTGCAACCCTGATCTCCCGCTAAAGCAGGGACATACTGGGTTGTGGAATTCAGTGGCACTTCATTTATATTTTGGTTGCGGGCGAGATGTCTACCCAAGCTTCCAACATAACTCACACTCAAGAAATTGTTGCCGGCAAACTGATGTTCAGCACCTAAGCTGAATTGTTGCATGCTCGGGAATTTCGGGTTATAGGAAACGATCGTCATGCTCGTAGGTGGAATCGTGCCGCCTACGATGTTGTTGTACCCGCTGATATTGTAAACCGTGGGAGCGGCAGCTTCCGGAGGATTCCCGAAGAAGCCCGACGCCCCTTCATTTCCGTTCGAAACGTCGTACGAAATCCCGTATCCTCCCCGAATCGCGGTCTTCCCGGTCCCCGTGGGATCCCAAGCAAACCCAAATCGAGGGCCAAAGCCGCCGTAGAAAGTTTTCTGGCAGCCCAAGGGAACTCCACCTGTTCCGCAAGCCACCAGTCCGTTCCCAGTCGTTAGATAGTTCTGTCCACTACCTGGAACTAGATTTCCGTTGGCGTCAATCTGTGCTTCCGCAGCCAAGCTATACTGATTCGGCAAAAAGGTCGAATCCAACGACCGCGCCGAGATATCGTGGTAAGGCGTTGGTAAGTAGTAGCGCACACCAAGATTCAGAGTCAGCCTCGATGTAACATGCCAGTCATCCTGCACGTATGGCTCAAAGTCTCGTTGCACCCAATGCCCTTCTGGGTAGCCACCAACCAGTTGACCGTTGATTACTCGCCCGTATTCTGTGTAATTCGCGATTTCGCCCTGGTACATGTCAGCCAGCGCATTTCCCGTACTATTCGGCGCCGAATTACTGAAAGAGAACATTCCCTGCGCACTGCCCGAATCTGTTGTCTGATTCAAATGGCTGTGTTGAAGATAAAAGCCGAATTTCACATTGTGGGTACCGTGGGTCCAAACAGCATTGTCCTTCAGAGTAACAATGGGCCCCCAGTAAAAGTAGTCATACCCGGTTGACTCAGCGGTGCAGAACGGCAACCCACCGCAGATCTGAATACCAGGGATCAGGGGGTTGCTTGCATTTCCTGGGAACAGCGTCGAAGCTGACCACGAAGAAGGCTTGTCCACGGAGTTAGCGGGCGAAGATACGCCCGGTGACTGATGCACGGTGTTCACATCCGCGGAAAAACTTGCCACAAACTCATTCATCAAGTTTGGTTTCAAAGTACTCGTCAGGTGAGCAACCGCGGACTTGGAAGGGCTCGTCCATTTCGTGTTTACGGTGTCATAGTTCGCGTTTGACCACAACGTGGGAACGTATGTTTGATCGTACGAATCTTGGATATAGCGGAAGAACAGAGTATTCTTGTTGCCGAAATTCTGGTCGACCCGCACAATGTCATCCCGAAAGTTCGTTGGCAAACTGTTAGCCGCCGTGTATTGGTCGATGCCACTGTTTGGAAGCGGTATCAGTGCATTGAGCAGGGCGGCCCCGTCGGGGGTTATGGGTACGATGTCCCCAGGAAACGGCGCTTTCGTACTCGGGTTCATCGGAACAACGCAATTCGATGCAACCACGGAATTATAGTTGGAAGACGATGGATCGCATTGGCTAAAGTTGCCTTGCCGCATCAGCATCGTCGGAACTGGTTGGTTGATGACAGTACCTTGCCGATTTTTACGCCATTCCTCTGACCAGAAGACAAACGTTTTAGACTTATCCGTGTTGTAGTGATGGGGAATGAATACCGGGCCGCCGAGCGTGAAGCCAAAGTCATTGCGCTTCAGAGGAGTCTTTGGCGCCGTCTCTCCGGGCCCCAGAATCTCACGGTTCAGAAACCAGTCGTTCGCATCGAAGGCATCATTCCTCACAAATTCGAACAGGGTGCCGTGAAACTTGTTGGTCCCCGACTTTGTTACCACCTCGATCAGCGCACCGGCATTCTTTCCATAAGACGCGTCGTATTTCGATGTGGAAATCCGGAACTCGGCAATGGCGTCGATGTTTGGATAAACCATGTTTGCCGTGCCGCCGGCGCCCTGATCGGTGTTATTGGTACCATCGATCTCCCAACTGTTGTATTGCACCGGCGCTCCGTTGAACGAAATCCCGGAAGAGGCGAGAACACCCACGTTGGATGGGTCATAACTGCCCGGAGCTGCCCCGGGAATCAGAACCGCCAGGTTCGTAAAGTTGCGCCCGTTCAGATTGAGCTGTGTGACCTGCGAGCCCGTAATCACGTCGGAAATCGTGCCGGTCTCCGTCTCCACACCAGCCACAGTGGCCGCAACGGTGACCTGTTGTGCCCCGGTGCCGAGGCGCATCTGGATATCGACTCGCAAGGTCTGCCCGACCGTCAACTCGATTCCGGAGTTGGACATCTTTTCAAACCCCTGCGCCTGTGCGGTTACCGTATAACTGCCAATCGGGATCTTGGCCGCCGTGTATGCCCCGGCGGAATCCGTCGTTATGTCCCGTACGAATCCCTTCTGGACGTTTGCGACCCGGATCTGCACGCCCGCAATCGAAGCACCCGAAGGATCAGTCACCACCCCTACAATGGTCGCCGTGTCCTGCGACCACGCCGACAGCACACAAAACCAACAACAAACAAATAGTTTGGCGGCTCGTAACATAAACCGGACACCTCCCTGAGTGTATGAATTACCGAAGCGTATAAGAGCTATGGCCGTGGACTGTTGTGGTCCGACCAGGTTTCTAAGCAGGCTATGCCAAGGCCTTGAGAATGTCAAGCGAATTCTTCTCCCGCCAGTTTCTGGTTTTAGTTCGTGGCAACGTCGGCGTGTGTATTCGCGGTTTTGTCGCTCCCCAATGTTTTGAGAAACTCCAGCAGGTCGCTCATCTGCTGGACCGTGATCCCTTCTTCCAGGTTCTCCGGCATGGCCGAAACGGTCAGGGCCCTTAATTCCGCGATGTTGCTTCGCAACACCGTGTCCTGCTCACCCTTCCTGCGACGCAATGTTACGGCCGTGGCGCTTTGATTCGCCATCACCCCGGTGATGATCTCCCCATCACTGGTCCGAATCATGTATTCCTCGTAACCGGCGGCGATGTTTGCATTAGGGTCCAGGATATTCGTCAGCAGTTCTTCCTTGCTCTGGTTCGTGACTGTTGCCAGATCCGGACCGAGCTTAACACCGATATTTCCAATCTGGTGACAGTCAGAGCAATTCTTGCGGTACACTTCCATCCCGCTTTGGGCGTTGCCGCTCAACTTGAGCGCGGCCTCATATTTCTGGATTAGCGCACTGCGGTCGCTCGACATTCTTGCGAAGAACCCCTCCAGACGACGAGCTACGTTGGGGTCGCGCATCCCCACCACATACAGTTTTCCCAGCGTCGATCGGCTTAACGACTTAAGCGGCACTTTCCCCGCTTCGGTCGCGTCCAGAAACATGACCACGCGATCGGGTTGCCGCAACAAATCCGCAAGCACGATGTCGCGCACGGGAGCTGTATACATCGACCAGTTCTCGATCACCAGTCCCGCCGCTTTGGCTTGCCGGAGCGCCAACAGAGCCCGCGCTACCGCAAGTTGTACATCCTGCGGTTCCTTGGGGCTCAAGAATTCCGCCAACAGTGGCATGGTGGATTGAGTCGGATCGAGACCCAAGATACGGGCCGCACGAGCACGCACAGCAGACGAGGCCTGCGGGTCGCGGACTAATTTCGATGAGCGCTGTATCAACGTCCGCAAGGATGGAGACTCCGCCATCTCGGCATTCGTGGCAACATCCAAAGCGGCGTTACTAATCTGGGTTGACGGCGCGTCGACCAGTGCCAACAGGCTGGACTGCACGCCGGCCGATAGTTTCATTCTGCCCTCGGCGCCGTGTTTGATTCCATCCGCGAGTCCCTGAAGGCTCGCCACCCGCCACCACTCGCTGTCCTTTCGCGGATTCCGGCCGACGAGATTCAGGGCCTCCTGCATCTCGTCATTTTTCTGCCGCGCACCGATAATTCCTCCAATTCGCTTTAGGAATAAACCTTTGCCCTCATCGGGCACACCGGTGAAATTCTCGTCCTGGACCGTAGCCCGGAGCCAGCGGTCGGCGTCGTCCGCCGCGGCCGTCAAGACAGCAAGCTGAAACCAGGGATCTTGTACATGTCCCATGGCAATCTTACGGAGCGGTTCAAACGACTTCGCGGGCGGCAATTGGCCCAGCGTGCAAGCCACCTGGAACTCGACAAAACCATCCGGGTCGGCAGTCATTTGCGACAACTTGTCAGCGATCTTCGCATCGGAGAGGTAGTGCTCGGATAGCCGCACTGCTTGCTCCCGGACGGCCGGGCTCTTGTCATCGAGTGCGGCCAATACCAACCCCGAGTCCAGCGCATGGAGCCCATCCAATGTCCAAAGTGCATGCATCCTGCCTTCGGCTGCCGTCCCGTCATGTGCCAGATTTTGCAGTTCGGCGATCACCGATTTATCCTGCCGTTCCACCAGGAGCCGCTGGGAGGTCAACCGCCACCACATATTCGGATTGGACAATTGCCGCACCAGTTCCGACGAGGTGGCCTCGTTGAGTCTTGGCCTAGGCATTTTGGGACTGCCGTCCCACACAATACGGTAGATTCGCCCCCTGTCCTTGCCTTCATCGAACAGCTTGGTATCGTTTACCAAATCCTTCCGAATCCACTCCGGATGCTCGACGACCTTCCGATAAAAATCGACCACATACAAAGCGCCATCCGGGCCAACGGTGGTAAATACCGGCATAAACCAACTATCTTTCGAGGCGAGAAACTCCTTTTTTTCCAACATCCTGGTCGCGGCGAATGTAGCGCCATGAGGCGTGAGGCGGTCGCAGTGCACGAGATTGCTCACCGGCTCGCAAATGAAGTAAGCGCTGTTATAGGGTTCGGGGAAACTGCCCCCAGTGTAAACGGATTGCCCGCAAGCTGATGTAAAGTGCCCGATTTCCGACCATTCGGAAGTCTCGCGGAGGTCCCTTTCGGAGGAGTTCTCAGTAATCGGATAAACCTGCGCAGCATCTCCGTGGTCCGACGTCGACAGGACGGCCGATTCCACAGTGAAGTACGGATTGCGGACCAGATATCGATTCTCTATCACAACCTCTTCGATGTGCTTGTTATTAAACGACGTGAAGCGATGGCCCCGGGCATCGAATGTCAATCCGAATTCCGAGTTGCCCGAAACCGGCTCCAGTTTCACCTCGTCCGGTTTGAAACGAATGTCCATGCCCTTGGAAAATACGTCTTGAGCTGGGACTTCGGGATGGCCGGGAAAATGGATCGGTTCACCGAAATTGCTAAACTCTTTGAAACGGTTTCCCCCGCCAAACTTGGGATAAGCAGCATAGATCCAATTGTCGATGCCGTATAAAGGTGTATTGACGCGAAGCTGCGGATTGACTTGGGCGAAACCGGTCAACAACACTTTGCGTACGTTGGCTTGATTGCCGCCTCTGGAATCCGCTACATAAAGAATATCTGGCGCGCTTGTGACGATCAGGCCGCCTTTCCAGGGCAGCATGCCGTGGACGAAATGAAAATGATCCGCGAACACGGCGCTTTTTTCGAACCGACCGTTCCCGTTCACGTCCTCGAGTACCGTGATTTTTCCGAGCGGCTCTTTCGAGATCGGGATATTCCGGCATCTCGGCAACGAACATGCGGCCGCGCTCATCGAACGCCAAGGCGACTGGGCTGACGATGTCCGGTTCCGAGGCGACAAGCTCAATTCGAAAGCCTGGCGGCAGTTGAAATCGCTTCATCGCCTCTTCGGTGGAATACGGAGGCCCGGATTTCCTGCAACCGAATAGAAAGACAATTCCTGCGGCTACGATAAACCTTGCTTTCATAAGTCAAATTGTGGTCTGCTGTGGCCTGACCATAACATTGGGGGGCATGGTTGTCAAATTCTGCGAGCACATCTAGGAAGGGGGTGCGGGAGATGTGGTTGACGCGCGAACTACCAGATCTACATGCACCAGAATATGCTCAGCTCGCATTGCCGTTCCTTCTATTAATCGATAAAGCGCAGCCATTGCAAGGCGACCGACCTGATCGAGATCTACCCGCACGGTGGTGATTGGTGGATTGGTTTTAACTCCCAAGTCGTCGTAACCCACGACGCTGACGTGCTCCGGTACCTTGACGCCGGCCACCATGAGGGCCTCCATCACTCCGCGCGCGACGTAGTCGTTGGTGACGAGCAAAGCGGTGGGAAGCGGCGAACTGGCAATCATCTTTTGCGTGGCATGAAAACCAGCAAGCATTGACGGCTCAAGATCCATGGCCGAGAGGAATTCCACATGACGAGGACGATACGCTAGTCCAAACTCTTCGAGCGACCGCCAATACGCGGTGTACTTCTCCGAACCCGATAGCCCGATGAAGCCGATGCTGCGATGGCCAAGCTGGAATAGATGTTCGACGGCCATTCGAGTCCCCGCCGCGTAGTCGATCGAAACCGACGTCAGGTCCGCGCAGTCGTCCTTTAGCAATAGGTCTACCAGTACGAAGGGGATTCCGCCGTCGCGCAGCCGATCGAACGCGCCGCGCCGGAGTCCACCTACTACTACACAACCCGCGAGCTTCGAAGCCCCATCGATCGGCAAGCGCGCCGATTCTGCGACTGACTCAAACACGAGCCTGTCTCCGTTAGTCCGGCATGCTGCTTCGACACCTCGCAGAATGCGGTTGTACCCGGTTTGGACGAAGTGAAAAATGTCGTCGCTAATAAGGAAACCAACGCTCCGATTGTCTGCTCCCAACTGGGTTTGGACAGTAGCCGTTGCCACATAGGTGCCCTTACCGACGGTCCGAAAGAGAATGCCACCGTTGATTAGCTCGGTGATCGTCTCGCGCACGGAGGCGCGTGAAATTCCGTATTTCTCTGCCAGATCGCGCTCGGATGGAATGCGGCCGCCCTCAACGAATCGACCTTCCTTTATCTCCCGTACAAGGATGTCTCGGAGCTGTGTGCGGACAGAAGTCGAATGATCAGGCTGTATGACTTTGTTGGCCATTAATTCAACTACTCATTATGTCCTACAGCTTGGATGGAACCACTCTATCAGCTGTGGCGAGCCAGGCGGTTAACAACGTCGATCGCCTGTTCGGGAGTGGAGGTTGTGCCATGCTCGAGATCAACGTACCCGCGGTATTTCGACTCTCGAAGGGTACGGAACATATTGGCGTAATTGACTTCCCCTGTGCCTGGCTCTTTGCGACCGGGCACGTCGCCGACCTGCACCAAGTGGATCCAGCCCTTATCAAGCCCCAGCTTGAGGTTATTGATCAGGTTCCCCTCCCCCAATTGCAAATGATACATATCAAAATCGAGCTTGACGCGTGGATGATTTACTTCGGAAATGATCTCGAAACCTCTCTCGGCCGTCAGGACGCTCATCTGTGGCGATTCCACGTGATTGACTGGCTCCAAGCAGATATAAACACCATATTTCTCCGCTATGTCACCGGCTTTTCTGAGTCCGTTGATGATCTGCGCATGCTGGGTTTCCCAGAGAATGTCTTTCTGCAGTTCGCCCACGAAGACGATCAGATCCGGCCCTCCGAATCGCTTCGCGACCTCGCAGTTTTGCGTGATGATGTCCAGATAAGCCGCTTCGAATCCAGTTTTCGTCAGGCCCGTGGTCCAGCCAATCCTCCCACTGCCAGCGATGCTGGCACACTTCAGGCCGGTGCGTTTTTGGACCGCTAACATATCTTTTTCTTCGTCTTCGGTCACGGTCCAAAAGCTGAACGCCTTCATACCGTGCGCCGCAACCGCCTCCATGCGTTTACTGCGCGGCATTTCCTTCGGAAACATGATCTCGATGTTAACGGAGACGGTGTAAGCGGTCGCCGAATCGCCTAACCCGGCATGCGCTTTACGGGCAAGAGCCGGAAGGAGAACGGACGCGCACAGTAAGGACCGCCGGCTGCTTGCGAAACTGGTCGACATTGCGTCTATCCTCCGCATTTGCCTCATCCTCCGCGGCTTAGATGGTTTCAAGGTTCGCGGGACCGTAGTGGTCCTACCGGTGTAAACCACTGGCGCGTTGAATGTCAAGACCTAAAGTATGACCGGACGCAGGATATACGATTCGTGCCCTCCGGCTGAAGACCGGTATTCCGCGCCAGCGCAATCGGTTCTACCCGACTACCGGCGGACCCACATTGGCCCACAGGCCGAACGCCAGGTTGATCCGGACCGCTAAGATAGCAAAGACGACCATGCCGCAGCTAACCAATTCACGCCTCGCCTGGTTCAACGGCAAGTTCATGCCCGAGAATCAGGTACTGCTCCCGTTCCGCGACCGGAGTTGGAGGTACGGCGACGGCGCCTTCGACATGACGCGCACCTTTAACGGCCGTGCCTTCCGGCTCAAGGAACACATTGACCGTTTCTATTGCTCCCTGCGCTATCTGCGTCTGGATCCCGGAATGAGTCCACAGGAGATGATCGACGTGTCGGAGCAAATCGTGGTACGCAACGAACATCTGCGCGGCGCGGCTGGCGATTGGTGGATCGGCCAGCGAGTCAGTCGTGGCGTCGATCCGATCGGTGATGAAGCGCCCGAGCACGTCGGTCCGAACGTAGTTGTGGAATGCACGCCGCTGCCGCTCAAAGCGCGCGCGCGTCAGTTCCGCGACGGTCTCGATGTATGGACGCCCGCGCAGCGCCGAATCGCACCGGACATGCTCAGCCCGCGCGCTAAGACCCACAACTACTTGAATATGATCGTCGCGGAGCAGTCGGTGAAAGCGCACGATCCCGAGGGCTGGGCTGTGCTGCTCGACGTCAACGGAAATCTCGCCGAGGGGATGGGCAGCAACATCTTTGTGGTCCGCGGGGGCACGCTCTATACCCCGAGCGAGCGTTACGTCCTTCCCGGCATCAGCCGCCAGATGACGCTCGATCTCGCGTGCAAGCTCGCCATTCCAGCAATTGAAGGCGACATCGATCTCTACGACGCGGCGAACGCTGAAGAGATGTTCCTGACCTCCACTAGCCTCTGCATCGCCGGCGTACGCAGCTTCAACGGCGCCAAGATCGGCGACGGCCGCGCCCCGGGTGCGATCACCAAGCTCCTCACTGACGCCTACATCGCCGAGGTTGGCTGCGATTTCGTGAAGCAGTATCTTGATCGGCTGAGCTGAGACCCGGTCCGAAGCCGACTTTCGGGGACTAATCCCTCAACAACACGTCCGCAACATGCGACTACGCGTCCATGTGCAGCGATTTCTTAAGCTCGCGTGTAGTGCTGGGCAGCGACAGGGTGATCGAGTTACTGGTGCTTCAGCCAGGTTTGAGCATAAGTCCAGCCTGGCGCACCGCTGCATCCGTTAAGTGATTCCATCTCTCCTTCCCCAACGCCTGCTGTAGGCTTTTCTAAGCGCTCTCCCAATACGGAAGTGCGTGCTCGTATTCCCGTTTTCCCGCCGCGGTCTGGGAAAGCCACAGTTCACGTCGGTCGGCTCCGGCCTCGAAGGAGCCAGCGTTCTCGTTAGGGTTGTACTGTCGATCACGAGATTTCACCTGGGAAACCACCGCCGACACTGAATAATCTCAGGATTCCGGATTGGCTTGATCACTCGCCGCCCGTCTAGACGATTTGATACCTTCAACAAATCGCCGAGCCTGGGCGTCTCGTGGCTGAAAAACGATGCCGACAATCAGTCCGAATCCTAAGCCCAACAGAAATCCGGTGACGCGGTGTTGCCTTACGATTTCTTCATTCATAGAGCTCCTCATTTCGCCGATAAGCGAAAACCCGCACCCACCAGACCGCACAGCAGGGAGGCCTGGGTGTGGCAGATGCGGGTGTCCGCCTAGTTCTGGTCAATAACTCGAATGTCTGTGACCTCCGAGGTAGTGACCGGAATGCGATTATCCAATCGTTCGAACACCAGGCGCATGCGGCACCCAATATAACCCTCTGCGAACCCATCGGGGCCGCCTCTTGAGCCGCAAAGCCGCGCAAGCGTCGGGGTCGGGCACCAGTGTGGGTGTCCGGAGATGCGTATCCGATCACCTTCCAGGTATTCGATCCGATAGTGACGACTCCTCGTCTCAAGATCAATCGTGGAGCCAGTGGCGAGGGTATTTAGATACACCCCTTCGAGCAGTTCAGCGTGCTCCCGCATCGGCACCTCCATTCGCCCTTAGGTTGAAGTGGCGCCGGAGGGGCGCGGCCTCTCGCAAGGATGGATAGCAGTTGGAATACCATTCCTATCTCACTCCACGTGTCTAACGGAGTTCGCTCGGTTGTATTGACGGAGCACGCATCTTTTACCGGAATCTTTTACTTGACAGGGCAATGGCCTGCAACCTATCTGTCATCTGTCAGAACGTACGAAAGCGTTCAAAGCCCTGCGATGCATCACCATTGTCATTAAGCGGCCCGGCCACAGTCGCAAGGTTTCAACAAAACGGCCGTCGAATTGCCTTGCCGCTGTGGGAGGGTAACAATTGTGAAACAAAGTCTTGGCATATCGCTGATCCTGAGTGGGGCGCTACTCGCTGGAGGCTGCGCTACAAAGAAATATGTACAGCAGACCTCGGCTCCCATTCAGAGCAAGGTGGATCAGGTCGCCGATCAGGCGAATAAAGAGGGGTCCGATATTGATGCCGCAAAGAAGGATATCGAGCGGCATGAAACCGGCATAAACGCTGCGAAGGAACGCGCGATGTCAGCCGAAAACCGGGCGAATGAGGTGAAAACCGCGGCCGACAAGGCTGAGCAGGATGCCACGCAGGCACAGACCCTGTCGACTCAGAATTCCCAGGCGATCAGTTCGCTCCACGACTCCTTCAGCACCGCTCTGGGTAACCTGGATGACTACAAGCTCCAGGCGGAAACCGTCGTTCAGTTTGGTTTTGGCAAGGATGGGCTGACGCCCGAGGCTAAGGAGCAGTTAGACCAATTCGTAAGCGAACACTCCAGCGCCAAGCGTTACTACATTGCCATCGAAGGATTCACCGACAAGACCGGCGCCGCGTCATATAACGACGAGTTGAGCCGCCGGCGGGCCGAGCATGTAACGGCTTATCTGATTACGAAGCATGACATTCCGGTGTTCCGAGTCCAAGAGATCGGCTTGGGGAAGGAAAAGCCTGCCGACGAAGGGCGAAATCGAGTTGCGCGGGCCAAGAATCGCCGTGTAGAGGTGCGCTTGTTCAGCGCCGATCAACAGCTCGCGATGTCCCAGTCGCCAACAGAGCCACAGCAGAAGTAGAGGCAGGGGACGGGTGCGTCTGCCCGTCCCCACCTTCTCGTAATACGGGCTAAGAGCAATGCGCAAGCGACGCCCGCTCAAAGGCAAAGATACTGTCCCAGTATGGGCTTAGGAAACCGCAGTACGACCAGCGTGGAATTTTGGTAGGGGGGCTTTAGCGTGCACGTTAAGACCCCACTACCGTGCGGCGCGGTTCCGCACCATCGCCGCACCGTGATGATAAACTGGCTACCGCCATGAAACTGAGCCAAATTGGCTTGTTCGCCTGCGGCCTTGCCTTGGCGCCGGGGCCGGCCGTCGCCCAGACCTACGATCAGCGCATCGCCGAGTCCATGGCCCGCGTCGATCAAGCCATCGCGCGAGGCCCCTTCCAGGCCAACTGGCAATCGCTCGAAACCTATCAGGTGCCCGACTGGTACCGCGACGCCAAGTTCGGCATCTTCATCCACTGGGGAGTGTATTCAGTCCCCGCGTTCGAAAGCGAGTGGTATCCCCGCAACATGTATCTTGCGAAAGAGGCTACCTTCAAACATCACGTCGCGACCTTCGGACCTCAATCCAAATTCGGCTACAAGGATTTCATCCCCCGCTTCACCGCGGAGCGCTTCGACGCCCGCCATTGGGCCGAGGTTTTCCGAAAATCCGGGGCAAAGTACGTCGTGCCGGTGGCAGAGCATCATGACGGCTTTCCCATGTACGATTGCAGCTTCACCGACTGGAGCGCCGCGAAAATGGGGCCCAAGCGCGATATCCTGGGCGAACTGGCAGCAGCGGTTCGCGCGGAAGGACTGCATCTCGGAGCATCGTCGCACCGCGCCGAGCATTGGTGGTTCTACAACGGCGGCATGACTTTCGATTCCGACGTCAGAGATCCGCGCTACGCCGCCTTCTACGGCCCCGCGAAACCCGACAAAACCCAGCCCGACGAAGCCTATCTGAAAGACTGGCTGGCACGGACCGCCGAGATCGTGGACAAGTATCAGCCCGAGCTCATCTGGTTCGACTGGTGGATCGAACAGCCGGTCTTCCAGCCCTATCTGCAGAAATTCGCGGCCTTCTACTACAACCGCGGCGCCGAGTGGAAGCGCGGCGTAGCGATCAACTATAAAAAGAAATCCTTTCCCGAACGCGCGGCAGTGCTCGATATCGAGCGCGGGCAGCTCGACAAGATGCGGCCCATTTTCTGGCAGACCGATACTTCCATTGGCGAGAAGTCTTGGGGATACATTGAAGGCGAGAAATTCCGAACCGCCGATTCTCTCGTCAGCGAGCTCGTCGACATCGTCAGTAAGAATGGCACTCTGTTGTTGAACATTGGCCCGCGGCCCGATGGAACAATTCCCGAACAAGCGGAGAAAATTCTTCTGGACTTGGGGCAATGGCTGTCGGTCAACGCCGAAGCGATCTACGGAACAAGACCCTGGAAAGTCTACGGCGAAGGGCCGACCAAAGTGGCCGGCGGCTCGTTCAAGGACACCGCCAGCCATCCTTTTACCGCGCAGGACATCCGATTCACTGCCAAGGGCGACACGGTCTACGCCATCGCGCTCGCTTGGCCGCCGGATGGCAAGCTGACGATTAAATCGCTGGGCACCGCCGCCGCAAACTGGAACGGGGACATCAAGACGGTGGAACTCGCCGGCTCCACGGCGCAGCTCAAGTGGCAGCGTGGTAAAGACGGTCTGCACGTCGAGTTGCCCGCCCAAAAACCGTGCGACTACGCCATCTCGCTCAAAATCCGTTGACGCTCCTCACGGCTTCAGGTTCACCGGGATCAGCCGCTCGACAATGATCACGTCACGCCAGACCCCGTCCAGCTTGCCGTGTTTCTCATAAGTCCCCACCTCGCGAAAACCCAGGGACTGAATCAGCCGCCGGCTCGCATGATTCTCGGGAAAGATGCGTGACACCAGTTTCCAGTAGCCCGCCTGCGCGGCACTCTCGATGAGCGCAGTCAGCGCCATTCGTCCCGCTCCCCTGCCCCGCCACGCCCTTGCCACATATACCGACGCCTCTGCAATCCCTGCGTAGCATTCGCGGTTCCGGTAGGCCGACGTGGAGGCGAACGCCGCCGCTACGCCGTCTTCCTCGACAATGACAATCGGATGCTTGCCGTCAAACCACGCGCGCACGTCTTCCGCCAGCCGCGGCCGCGTTTCGAACGTCGCCGTCCGATCCCCGATGCCTTCGTTGTAGATCAGCGCGATCGCGTGGGCATCACCGGTTGTGGCAAGTCGAGCGAGCATTTTCAAATCCTACAGCCGCGGCGCCCCTCTGCGTTCAACGCCGATTCATTGGACAATAGCGAAGATGAAACCGATCCAGCAAATTGCCCTGCACAACCCGCTCGAATTGGTGGCGCCGGCTTGCCTGCTGCTCGCGACTCTGGCCGTTGGCTACATATTGAAACGCTTGATTTTCCGGGCGCTGCACCGCTGGGGCGATTCAACCTCCAGCAAGTTGGACGAAGTCCTCACCAAATCGCTCGCCACGCCCATCATGATCTGGTCGTTGATCCTGGGTATCTACTTCGCCACCGAGTCTCTGGAACTTCCCGAACGCTTCCGCCAGAACGTCGATCGCGGGCTGCTGATCCTGGTGATTCTCTGCTCACTCTGATGGCATCAGGGTTGGCCGGCAAGCTGATCCGCTTCTACGGAAGCCGCTCGCCGGACTCAATGCCCGCCGCAACCCTCACGCAAAACCTCGTGCAGCTATCGATCGTGATGATGGGTTTGGTAATCATGCTCAACCATCTGGGCATCTCCATTACACCCATCCTCACCGCCCTCGGAGTCGGTGGCCTGGCTGTAGCGCTGGCCCTGCAAGATACTCTCTCGAATTTATTCGCGGGCTTTTATATTAGCGTGGCAGGCCAGGTGCGCCTGGGCGATTACATCAAGCTCAACACCGGCGAAGCCGGTTATGTCACCGATATTAGCTGGCGCAGCACCATCATCCGCGCACTCGGAAGTAATCTGGTCATCGTTCCCAATGCCAAGCTGGCGCAAGCCGTTGTCACCAATTACTATCTGCCCGATCGTCGCATCTCGCTCAGCATCCCGGTGAATGTCAGCTACGCGAGCGACCCTGAGCAAGTGGAGCGCGTCCTGCTGGAAGAGGCACGCAAAGGCGCGGCTGACATTGCGGGCCTGCTGGCCGAACCCGCGCCATCCGTTCAATTGATTCCCGGTTTCGGTGATTCCACCCTGAACTTCACCCTGGGCTGCTATGCGGCTGAGTTTAACGATCAATTCTTCGTGCAACATGAGCTGCGCAAGCGCATTCTGAAACGATTTCGCGCCGAGGGAATTGAGATGCCGTACCCCACGCGAAACGTCTACGTGCGCGAGCAGGCTGGCGCTTAGCACCCCGGTCTCCCAGCCGTTTCGTGATACCCTGGCAGGTGGCCGGCCGCAACTTGCAGGCTCTCGGTGGTTCACTCCCAAACGAAGGCTGTTGGGCGCGGCTGGCCGCTGTCTTCTTCACGGAGACTCGACTCCGCGCGGCGAAACGGGAGCGCCGGCCGGAAGCTGGAGCGGCTCCCAGCCGGCGTATCGCTCAGTGGGCGATTCTGTGCTGTGCTACTCAGTTGGGTTTGCTCTAACCCAATTTTTGCCCAACCCGGGCGCAAAATCCAGATCGCTTTTGGTTAACTGCGCGTATTCGCTGGTATTGCCCTGTTTGCCGTGACCCTGCGCCTCCCGGAGACGCCTTGTTCGCCCCAATGGTTAGCACTCTGATGCTGATTGTCGGCCAATCGGTTGGTAAGCTATAGTCATTCTCACGATGCGATTCACGTTGGTTAGTACGCTCGGCCTGTTCCTGTGTCCCGCGGCTTTGCTCGCTCAAGCCACTTCCCGCTCACCAATAGACGATGTTGTTGACTCGCTGTTTCATTTGCGCCAGTTGAGTGAGGTCGCGATTTCGCCCGACGGAGCCCATGTAGCCTGGGTGCAATCTCATGAGGATCCGGGAACCGGCGCATTGACCCTTTCGGTCTACACTTCGGACCTCCACAAGCCGGGTAGCGCGCCGCGGCGCATCACCGCCGACAAAGACAAGGCGGAGCACTACGAAAATTCCGCCGCCTGGTCGCCCGATGGAAAATTCCTTGCCTTCTTCTCGGACGCGGAAAAGGCTGGCCAGCCGCAGCTCTACGTCACCGATCTCGACAAAGGGAAAGTGCGCAAGCTTACCAGCGTCACCGGCGCCTTGACCAGTCCTTCCTGGTCGCCCGATGGAAAGTCGATCGCCGTCCTGTTCACGGAGAATGCGCCACACGCGCCCGGACCTCTCGAACCAGTGCCCGCCGAGACCGGCGTCATCAGCCAGCAGATTTATATTCAGCGCCTCGCCGTCGTCGATTTCACATCGGGCAAAGTGCGCCAGGTATCGCCTCCGGATCTTTACGTGTACGAATATGACTGGTCGCCGGATAACCAGCGGTTTGTCGCCACGGCCGCGCCCGGCCCCGGCGACGACAACTGGTGGATCGCCCAGATCTACACCATCAACATCGACAGCGGCAAAGCCACCTCGGTTCTGAAGACTCCGCTACAGATCGCGAATCCGGTTTGGTCTCCGGACGGGATGAGCGTCGCGTTCATCGGTGGCCTGATGAGTGACGCGGGCTTTAACGGCGGCGACATCTACTCCGTTGCCGCCTCCGGTGGCGAGCCGCGCGATCTCACGCCCGATCGCAAAGCGTCTCCCAATTGGCTGCGCTGGCTTCCGTCGGGACAGATTCTCTTTACGGAGAACACCGATGGCGCCGTGGGGGTCGGTTTGCTGGACCCTTCCGGTCCCGATGTGAAGTCGCTTTGGACCGAGAGCTCCGGGCTAATGCTGTCCGTCACGCCCGATCTCAAGAACTCGGCCGTCGTCCGCGATTCGTTCAGCAATCCGCCGGAAGTCTGGGCCGGCCCCGTCGGCGAGTGGAAGCAGATCACCCGCATCAATGGCGATCTGCATCCCTTCTGGGGCGATGCGAAGAGCCTGCATTGGACCAGCGAAAGCTTCAGCGTTCAGGGCTGGCTGTTGTATCCCCGGAACTACGATCCCTCGCACAAGTACCCTCTCGTTGTTTCTGTGCATGGCGGTCCAGCCGGTATGGTGACCTCACGTTGGCCGTCCACTTTTCACTACGACATTATGCTCGCAGCCGCCGGATACTTCGTGTTGTGCCCTAACCCGCGTGGCAGCTACGGGGAAGGGGAAGCATTCACCCGCGCCAACGTAAAGGACTTCGGCTATGGTGATTTGCACGACATTCTGGCTGGCGTGGACCAGGTTTTGAACACTTTGCCCGTTGATCCCAATCGCGTTGGCATCACCGGGTGGAGCTATGGCGGGTTTATGACGATGTGGGCCATCACCCAGACCGACCGCTTCCGCGCGGCTGTGGCAGGTGCTGGTCTCGCGAACTGGCAGAGTTACTACGGCGAGAACTCCATCGACAAATGGATGATCCCGTACTTCGGGGCTTCGGTTTACGATGATCCGGCGGTCTACGCACGCAGTTCGCCGATCACCTTCATCAAGAATGTGAAAACACCGACCCTGATTGTGGTGGGCGAACGGGACGGCGAGTGTCCACTCCCGCAGTCCTACGAATACTGGCACGCATTGCAGACGTTAGGTGTGGAGAATCAATTCGTGGTTTATCCCAATGAGGGACATCGCATCGCCCGGCCTGATCACCGCAGAGACATCGTCCGCCGTGCGATTGCCTGGTTCGACGGGCACTTGAAGTGAAGACTTAGCGGCTAAAGCGGCCCAGCAGCCCGGATGCGAAGGAAAGTAGGGCCAGACCGGCAGCCATCACGCTGGTGTCCGCCACGTCTTTCGTCGGGTCAATCTCTACCAGATCAAGAACTCGGACTTTCGGATGCGCGCCGCACAAGCGCACTGCGCTGCGCACTTCCGCCGGCGTCAGTCCGCCCGGACGCGATCCCGGCGTAGCTGGCGCAAACGCCCGGTCGAGAACGTCCAGATCCAGATCGACGTAGATTGCCTCAACTTCCTGGTCCAAACGGTCGAGCGCTTCCGAAATGGCCGTCTCAATGCCCATGGCGCGCACCTCAGCCACCGAAATAACCTTGATACCCGCTTCCCGCGCCACCGCGAAGTACGCGCGGGAATTGGCGAATGCCTGAATGCCAATTTGCACGATCTGCGTTCCCGGCAAGCCGTCGGCCAGTAAAGCGCGCACCGGGTTTCCGTTCGACAGCTCGGGGTTCAGGTCGCGTAGGTCGAGGTGCGCATCCAACGTCAGCAATCCCGCGCGCTGCACCTCGGCGCTGATGCCGTGGCATCCCGGCCTTGTGATACTGTTGTCGCCGCCCAAGAGCACGACTGCCTCGGCTTCTGCCAGCGCGCTCCGCACCGCGGCGGCCAGAGGGCCGAGCGCGTCGGCTGGAGTCGCGTCGGCCAACGGCAGGTCTCCGCGATCAAGGGCGGCGACCCGGGCCAGATCGCGGTCGAACTCGAGGTCGTAGGTGCTGAACCGCGCCAGGATCGACCGTATGGCCGCCGGCGCCAGATCCGCGCGGCCCGGTGTGATCGACCCCAGGCGGAGCGGCGCTCCCAGCACAGCCAGACGGCACGCTGGATCGGCCGCGTGTGCGCCGCTGAGCCACGCGCTGGCTCGCGGCCAGTTCAAGTCATCGGGCATCGGCGGCCTTCTCCTTGGCGCCAGTGTCGGCCACCTCGCCTTGCCGGTAAATCACCGCTCCGCGCACAATAGTCATGTCCACCAGGTTGACACCGAAGTAATAGGGGATTTCGCGGTAATCATTCGCATTCACTATCGTCACGTCTGCCAGTTTGCCCGGTTCCAGTGAACCGATGCTGTCCGCGCGGCCCACCGCGTGAGCGCCGTTAATGGTCGCCGCGGAAATCGCTTCCGCCGGCGACATGCGCATGTGCGTGCAGGCGAGCGATAAAACCAAAGGCATGCTGCAGGTCGGACTGGTGCCTGGGTTGAAGTCCGTCGCAAGCGCTACAGCCGCGCCGCTCTCGATCAACAGACGGCCCGGTGCGTATCGATCTAACCCTAGATGATGGACCGAGCCTGGTAGCAGTGTCGCAATGGTGGATGACCGGGCCAACGCGCGAGCGTCGGCCTCGTTAGCCTGCTCGAGATGATCTGCGCTCGTGGCGCCAAGTTCGACGGCGAGTTGTGCGGCGCCTGTGTGCGCAAACTGCTCGGCATGGATTTTCAGTTCAAATCCGAGCTCGCGTGCGCAGACCAGATATCGCCGTGCTTGGTCCAACGTGAACGCGCCGCGATCGCAGTAAACATCCGCGAAAGTGGCCAGCCGCTGCCGGCGGATGCGCGGCATGATTTCTTCGCACATCCATTGAATATACGTATCGGAACGATCTTTGTATTCGGGGGGAACGAGGTGCGCGCCCAGGTAGGTCGGGACAATATCAAGCGGCTGGCCATCGATGGCCGCGACGACCACCAGCGTTTTCAGCTCCGTCGTTTCATCCAGCCCGTAACCGGACTTTGCTTCGATGGTGGTGGTTCCCTGCCTCGCAAAATGGTGCACGGCGCGGCGCGCGGCCGCCTCCAGGTCGCCGGGATCCGCCGCGCGCACGGCCTTTACACTAGCGAGAATACCGCCGCCGGCCTCCGAGATTTCGTGGTAGTCGGCCCCGCGAAGCCACATCTCGTAATCCAGCAGCCTCGCGGGGCCGTGGACCAGGTGCGTGTGGCTGTCCACAAATCCCGGCATCAC
The DNA here is from genome assembly GCA_963768075.1 of Terriglobia bacterium. GTDB lineage: Bacteria > Acidobacteriota > Terriglobia > Bryobacterales > Bryobacteraceae > QHXW01. The sequence continues at coordinate 337,066 of CAVYHD010000051.1, read as the reverse complement.
TACGCGGCCCGCGGCATCGATTTCCGTGACGTCGCGCTCCCCCGACGCCAGGCGCTCGACCTCTCCGGCTGGTCCGGCGGCTACAATCGAGCCGTCCCGAATCAATAGCGCTCCCTCGCGAATCAGGCCCAGTTCACCCAAGGCATCGCCGCGCCGGGGAGCCTCCGGACCGCGCAAGGTCAAGAGTTGTCCGGCATGCCGGATCAGAAGAGCGCCGCTCATGTGTGAGGCGCGTCCTGAGTGGGCGCGCGCAGCCCTGCACTTCTTGCAAATCGGACGGCTGGCTCATAACCGGCGTCCACGTGCCGCAGCACGCCCAGTCCTGGATCGCAGGTAAGAACACGCTCAAGGCAACGTCCACTGCTCGCCGTTCCATCAGCCACCGTGACTTGCCCGGCGTGAAGCGAGTAGCCGATGCCCACTCCGCCTCCGTTATGCACCGAAACCCAACTCGCTCCGGCGGCCGTGTTCAGCAACGCGTTGAGAATCGGCCAGTCGGCGATGGCGTCGCTGCCATCCGGCATGGCTTCGGTTTCGCGATAGGGCGAAGCCACCGAACCGCAATCCAAATGGTCGCGGCCAATCACGATCGGCGCTTTCAACCGTCCATCGGCCACCATGCGGTTCATCTCCAGCGCAAAGCGCGCGCGTTCCCCATACCCCAGCCAGCAAATGCGCGCGGGCAATCCCTGGAAATGTACGCGCTCGCGGGCCAGAGAAATCCAACGCGTCAAACTCGGATTATCGGAGAATAGGCGGCAGACCAACTCGTCAGTGGCGGCGATGTCCGAGGGTTCGCCCGAAAGCGCCACCCACCGGAAAGGCCCCCGGCCTTCGGCGAACAGCGGGCGAATGTATTCAGGCACAAAACCCGGAATGGTGAAAGCATCGCGTACGCCGCGGTCGGCGGCCATACGCCGGATGTTGTTGCCGTAATCGAACGTGATCGAGCCCCGGCGCCGCAGTTCGAGCATGGCACTTACGTGAGTAGCGATGGAGTCGAGTGCGCGATCAAGACATTGCTTCGGGTCGGCCGCGCGGAGTTTGGCGGCCTGGTCCACCGAGTAGCCCACTGGAATGTAGCCGTTCAACGGATCATGCGCGCTGGTCTGGTCAGTTAGCAGATCAGGAATAACGCCCCGGCGCGCCAGTTCCGGAAGCACCTCCGCGCAGTTCCCTACCAGACCGATGGAGAGCGCACTTTTTTCCGCCATGGCCTGGCGCAGCAGCCGGAGAGCTTCATCGAGACTGCGGGCGATGCGGTCACAGTAACCACTCTCGATGCGGCGTTCGATCCGCCGGGCGTCCACTTCAACGCACAAAAACGCGGCGCCATTCATGGTTGCGGCGAGGGGCTGAGCGCCGCCCATGCCTCCCATGCCGCCCGTTACCACCAGCTTGCCGGCGAGCGATCCCCCAAAATGCTTGCGCGCCGCCGAGGCGAAGGTTTCGTAGGTCCCCTGCAAGATCCCCTGCGAGCCGATGTAGATCCAGCTTCCCGCCGTCATCTGGCCGTACATGATGAGGCCGAGCTGTTCCAGTTTTCGGAATTCATCCCAATTGGACCACTGGCCGACCAGATTCGAGTTGGCGATGAGAACGCGCGGAGCTTCTTCGTGCGTGCGAAACACCCCCACCGGTTTGCCGGATTGCACGAGTAAGGTCTCCTCATTTCCCAGAGCTTCCAGTTCCCGCACGATGGCGTGGTACGAGGGCCAATCGCGAGCGGCCTTGCCGGTGCCGCCGTAAACGACGAGATCCTGCGGGCGCTCGGCAACGTCGGGATCGAGATTGTTCATGAGCATACGCAGCGCCGCCTCCTGTTTCCAGCCTTTGCAACGGAGGGAGGAGCCACGCGGAGCACGAATTTCAGCCGGAGCCAGAAGTTCCGAGGTAGGCATGGCGGACTCAGTTACATGATAGCCCGCCGGTAGCAGAAGGGAGCCGGAGGCCCCGCAGAATAGCGCGGCATCCGTTGAAAACAATACAAGATAAACTTCAGAGCGAGCTGCCACTGGCGATTATTAGCAGCCGTGGCAACCATCTAACCATCAGATCCGATGATCGTGGTCATCAGGAACTTGAATTGGACAAGGACACTCTCCGGGAGTATCATTGTCACCAAGGGGTGGTGCTAACCACCTATCGCGAGAAGCCGGTCCTAGCGGATCCACTCATTCTCCCCGCCGAGAAGCTCGATTGTTCGAGGGAGGCATAAGTTGACAGATAAAGTTGCGGACGCGCATTTCATTTTCCACGGGCTTGAGGAGTCATTGGCCGCGCAGTTGTGTAATGCGGTTTCGCGCCCGGGGCAGGCGCACCATGCCACCGCATCCACTTCAGAGTGCATTTCCGCCGCGGAGCATGAGCAGGCAGATGTCGTGTTTTGCGGTGCGGATCCTGGGGAGTACCGAAGGCTTCTCGACGCGTTGAAACAGAGCGGCATGGCGTTGTCGGTGGTGGTGGTGAGTCGAATTCCAGACACCACGGAATGGCTGGATGCGCTGGAGGCCGGGGCTACGGACTACTGCGCGGCGCCCTTCGAGCGGCAACATATTGCCTGGCTGGTGCAATCGGCAGTATTGTCGGCGCAGCGTTCGACGGTAGCGGCATTGCGCTAAGCCGTTTCTGGCCTCTACTTCCTATTCTCCCTGGAGGCAACGTCCTCGGCGAGGATGATCGCCTCCGCCAGTTCGCGCATCGGCCGCCGCAAACGGCGGCTTTCATTGCGCAGGCGCAAATACGCGGCCTCTTCGGTCAGCTTGTACTTGGACTGGAGAATCCCCTTGGCACGCTCCACCAGCTTGCGGATTTCGAGCTGACGCTTCATCTCCTGCGTCTCTTCCTGCAGCCGCACGTTCTCGGCGTTGAGGGTGGACTTGGCGATCGCGCCGCCCATCTGTTCCCCCATAAAGGTGAGCAGCGACACCTCTTCGGGGCTATGCGCGCGGGGTTGCTTGTGATGGATGTTGATGACTCCGATGACGTCCCCCCGGCTGATGAGAGGCACGGAGAGGAAGGCGTGGTACGTGTCTTCCACAAGGCCGGGGAATTTCTTGAACCGCTTGTCCGCCGAGGCGTTTGCGTCCAGCGCCACCACGGATTTGTGCGCCGCCACCCACCCCGTAACGCCTTCTCCGGCTTTGATGCGCATGTGGCCGATCTCCGCATCGTGGGGAAGCTGGGAGGCGCGCAACACCTCATCGCCGCCGGGCTCAGCGAGATAAATAAGACAGGCGTCACAACTTGTGACCTTCACGGTCAACCGGATCAACTCACGCAGCATCTCGTCCAGGGTGGCGCCGGAGCTGACGATCCGGCTGATCTGGTGCAGGAGAGTGAGTTGTGAAGCCATCCCAAATTCGAGCGTAGTTTGGGGGGCGGAAGGTGGTCCAATCAAAATTTTCTATGGCTGGTATCGACGATTTTGCGAATTGCCTTCCGGCTGGCGCAGGAATCCGCAGCCCCACTTCATAGAAGGCTGCACTCAATCATATTGAGATCGTGGATCACCTGCAGGCGCATCTCATCCAGGGATCGCGGCGGGCCCCTCCTGGACGGCGGCAACAAATCGGCAATGTACGCGGGATCCCATTTCCGTGGTGAGCCTGCCGCATGGAATCCGCTCACGCGCGCCGCGGCGCAGGCTGCTTGTACCAGCGCGCGAGAGGGAGGGCTCTCGGGAGTAATCGGGTCATGGTGATGGCCGATGATGTCACTGAGGGCAGGTTGAAACTTCCACAACCGGGAAAGATGATCCCCGGCCTGACAGTGATCCAGTTCGAAAATCTCCTGCTCCACTGCTAGAAAATCCTCGCCGGCGCTATCCGCGATCCTCTTCAAATACAAAGCGTAGGCATCCGGCGCCAGTTGGCACAGCGCAACACGCCCGAGGTCGTGGAGGATGCCGGCGGTGTAAGCGATCGGCCGATCCAACCGGTACCATTGAGCAAGCGTTTCGACCCAAAGTGCGGTGGCCACACTGTGGCGCCAGCAATCGCGAAGAAGGGACTTGTAGCCGGAACCGATGTAATCCTTTAGCGCCGCAGTGATGAGCATATCCCGGACGCGATTTGCGCCCATCAAACACAGAGCCCTCAGAATGCTCTTCACCTCCTGCCGGAAGCCAAACAAGGACGAGTTGGCAAGACGGAGCACCTGGCCGGACAAGGCCGTGTCCGTGAGGATCAAGCGAGATACCTCACGAAAGTCTGGGTCTTCCCCGGTGATAACAGCAAGCAATTTGCCCGCTACCGCCGGGAAGGCAGGCAGCGATTGGAGCCCGGACAGCGTGCCGATGTTTATCCGCGGCTTCGAATCGCCGCTGTCATGCAGGCTCGGTGGGTTCATTTGGCATTGGCCGTTGAAACGATTGGTTTCGGACCTGTCTGCCTTTCGTTCCAGTGTAACCGGGAACGGTTAGTTTCAACACAGATCAGCGCGTTGCGGCTGCCGCCGTGTTGTGATATTTATATTCTCAAGTCGTACATCTCAATCCACGTAAGCGCGTCTCTCGGATTGAGCTCAACGATCACCGATTACTTTGAATCAAGGAAGGCACCCAGTGGAGTCCGTTAATAGAAAACTCATCCGTCCGTCGTTCAATGAGATCAAGGAACAGCTCACCCCTCCACGACGCGCCCAGTTGAAGAAACCTGTTCCCCCGGATCAAACCAACGCAGAGAATTTCTATTACGTGAAACAGATGCAGGCCAAGACTCCGATGGTCTTCGTGCTTCGCGACGGCGAGAAACTGCGCGGCGTAATCGAATGGTATGACAAATCCTGCTTGAAGGTGAACCGCGACGGCGAGCCCAATTTGCTGCTTTACAAGCCCAATATCAAGTACATGTACAAGGACGAGCAGCAATAAGCCAGCTCCGCGCCATTCCCGGCACATTCCCTCATTCCAGCCCCGGTTTTCCTGTGCGAACATAGAAAAAGATGGCCGAGTCCGCTAAGCGCGTGCGTGTCCGCGACCTTCAGCAGAAAAAGGAGCGTGGCGAAAAAATCGCCATGCTTACCGTATATGACGCTACCATGGCGCGCTTGCTCGATCGCGCCGGGATCGACGTTTTTCTGGTGGGCGACTCTCTGGGGATGGTCATTGAAGGCCACGACACCACGCTACCGGTAACTCTGGACGCGGTCGGGCATCACACCCAGGCCGTTGCGCGAGGCGCCAGGCGGGCCCTGGTGATTGCCGACATGCCCTTTCTCACTTATCAGGTGAGTCCGGCGGAGGCGGTTCGCAATGCCGGAACACTTATCCGACAAGGGGCAGCCGCGGTCAAACTCGAGGGTGGACGCGCGGTTGCAGAGGTTGTCAATCGCCTGGTTGAAGCCGGCGTTCCGGTGATGGGGCACCTCGGCCTGCTTCCGCAGCACGTCCATCAGTTGAGCGGCTACCGCATGCAGGCCAGGAGCCAGGAGGACGCGGATCAACTCATCGAAGATGCGCGGGCGATTGAGCAGGCCGGGGCATTTTCGGTCGTGCTGGAATCTATCCCCGCCGAAGTCGCGCGAACGGTGACCCAAGAACTCAGTATTCCCACGATTGGCATTGGAGCGGGGCCGTTCTGCGATGGCCAGGTGCTTGTCAGTTACGATGCCTTCGGTCTAAATGACGAATTCGTGCCGTCATTTGTCAAGCAGTACGCAAACCTGGGCGAACTGATGGTGGAAGCGGCGCGCGAGTATGCCGAAGATGTCCGGTGCGGCAAGTTTCCGGTGATTGAGCGTCACGCCGGAGGCTCGACGGGTAATGGCCCAGGCAAGTGACCGTCCAGATACTTCGTTCCGTGGAGGACTTGAGGCGCGCGGTCGATCCCATCCGCCGTACCGGCGAGGCCATTGGATTCGTGCCCACGATGGGCGCTCTTCATGCCGGGCACGCCCGGCTGCTCGAAACCGCCCGCCTTGCATGTGCCTGCGTCGTGGCGAGCGTTTTCGTCAACCCGATTCAATTCGACCGCGGTGAAGACTACGACCGTTATCCGCGCAGTCTAGTGGCCGACGCGGAGTTTTGCGGCGCCCACGGCGTGGATATTGTGTTTGCGCCGACCGCCGGGGAAATGTATCCGCGGACGCAACGCGCGTTCGTCGAAGTAACGCGCGTCGCTGATCATCTATGCGGCCAGTTCCGGCCGGGCCACTTTCGCGGGGTGGCCACGGTCGTACTTAAGCTGCTCAACATCGTGCAGCCCAGCCATGCCTATTTCGGCGAAAAGGACGCCCAGCAGCTCGCGGTCATCCGTCGCATGGTGGCGGACCTGAATGTACCGGTAACCATCGTGGAAGTGCCGACAGTGCGGGAAGCCGACGGCCTGGCTCTCAGTTCACGGAACCAGCATCTGACGCCAAGGGAGCGCCAGAGCGCCCCGGTACTGATCCAGGCGCTCCGAGCCGCGGAAAGGCTCATTTCCGGTGGCGCGACCAGCGCCGGCGAAATCAAGCGGGAAGTCTCGCGCGGGTTCGCGGAACATCCCGAGGTCCGGGTGGAGTACCTGGAGATCGCCGATCCGGAGGAAATGCAGCCTGTCGACTCCGTTAGCGGCCCGGTACGCGTCGCAGGCGCCATCTGGATCGGCAAGACGCGTCTGATCGACAATGTGCTGTGCGTCCCGCCGGGCCTAAACCGGTAACCGTTTCGCGATTTCATTCGCAGCGATGTGAGCCGGCCTTCGTCCGGCGGCGCAAAGCCAACCGGTACTCGCGCCTTTGAAGCGCTTCGTCATATCGCCGGCACTCTTCCGGGCCTTCAGGAATTACCGGACCGATCGGCGTGCGCTTTCCCTCAGCATCGAGCGCCACAAACGTGAGATAGGCCGAGGATGTGTGGCGGCGGTCACCGGTGCGCAGATCTTCCACCCAAACCTTCACTCCCACTTCCATCGAGGTGTGGAAGACCCGGTTGACTGAAGACCGCAGCAGAATGAGCTGCCCGATATGCACCGGGTGCAGAAAATTCATGTGGTCAACCGAGGCCGTGACGACCGCGCAGCGTGCATGGCGCAACGCCGCCAGCGCGCCGGCCAAATCCACCAGGTGCATGACCTTACCGCCCAGAACGTGGCCCAGAACATTGGCGTCATTCGGCAGAGCGAGCTCCGAATATTCCGACTGCGATTCGCGAACCGGTTTAGCCTGCATGGAGGATGAGCCGGTCAAGCCGCCGCCGGCCCGCGCCGCAGGTAGCTTGCCACGTAGGCCAGCACCTGGCGCTCCAACACGGGATCTTCCGCCGCGCCCGTGAAGGCGCCGTGCGTCTTCTGGTATTCGAATGCGCCGAGGCGATGCGGATGATGATCCCGCTCCACCGCGTACTCGATCCGGATCAACTCGCCCCGATCCTGGGCGATCAGGAAGCGCACAGCATCGCCCGCGTCCATCGCCTGGTAACGGGCGCACCTGCCCTTGGCATAACCCATGTTACAAAGCTCGTTCAGCGTGGAGTCGTCCGGGACAAAAGGCGCGGCTCCGGCGCGGCAAACCCCTCGCCAGAGATCACCCAACGGCATGCGCGCCGCGGATTCGCGCCAGCGCTCAAGCGGCTCAAAAAATGGGCACGCCACCGAGGTATAGTAGCACAGGGATGCCGGAAAATCGGTTGGACATTTTGAAGAACATGGTCGCGCAAAATCCAAGGGATAGCTTCGCGCGCTATGGCTTGGCCATGGCACATGCGAGCGCCGGCGACTACGGAAAGGCCGTGGAAGAATACGGCAAGCTGATCGAAATCAATCCCAAATACGTGGCCGCGTATTACCACGCCGGCCAAGCTCTCGAGAAGCTGGGCAGAACGGACGAAGCCCGCGACCTCTACCGCCGCGGGATCGTGACCAGCACCGAAGCCGGCGACCAGCACGCGCGCAGCGAACTGGAAGCTGTGCTGGATTTGCTCGGCTAACGCGCAACCGGGCTTTTTATATTCCCAAGCAACTGACGGGCCGAATGGATTCGGCGACGCTTTTGTTATCATAAGAGTCGGATGAGCTTGCTTTCGCCCAGACTCCAGTTGAAGGTCGCGCAGAAGCAGATTCTCACCCCCGGCCTGGTCCAGATGGTGACGGTGTTGCAGTTGAACCGTCTGGAACTGAAGGAGATGATCAACCAGGAGATCGTCAACAACCCGGTCCTGGAAGAATCCACCGAAGATAACGCCGAGGAAATCACACCCGAGGAGTTGCAGCCGCTATTGGAAGCTCCGGAGCGGATCGAGCCCGCCGATCAGCAGATTCTGGAAAGCACCGATGGCCTAAGCGACGGCGCCGCCGAAATCGCTGCCGGTGAAACGGCACTCGAGGCGAGCCTTCCCCTGGGCGCCGCCACTGAAATGGCCGATGGCGTGGTGCCGCTCGATGCCGCGCTGCCTGCAACCGAAGAGGCCCCCGCAGCCACGGACCCTTTTGACGAAATCGACTTCGGCTCCTTCTTCGACGACTACCTGGACCCGGGTTACAAGAGCCCGGCGGCGGAGTCAGTCGAAAAGCCATCCTTCGAAACTTTTCTTTCCGCTCCCCTCACGTTAGGCGACCACCTGCGCTCGCAATTGAGTGTGAGCGTGATTGCGGACGACATTCGGGATGCCGCGGAAACCATCATCGGCAATCTGGATGAAGACGGTTACCTGACGGCCCCGCTCGAAGAAATCGCCGCCATGGGAGAGCACACCCAGGAGCAGATTGAAGCGGCGTTGAGAGCGGTGCAATCGCTGGACCCGGCGGGTGTGGGCGCGCGCGACCTGCGGGAGTGCCTGCTGCTCCAGCTTGAGAGCCGCAACGCCAAGGGCAGCGTGGCTTGGCAAATCGTGGCCAACCATCTCCGCCTTGTCGAGACGCGGCAGTTGCGGGAATTGGCGAAAGTGCTGGCGCGCCCAGCCGAACACATCGAGATCGCCGTGCATGTCATCAAACGGCTGAATCCACGACCTGGCCTGCGTTATTCCGGGCCCGGCGCGCGCGTGGTTGAGCCCGACGTCTACTTCACGAAGGACGGCGACAACTGGATCATCCAGATGAACGACGAGGAGATCCCGCAGCTGCGCCTGAATTCGCAATACCGCAAGATGCTGGATCGCGACCAGGGCGCAACCAAGGACGTGCGCGATTACGTTCGCGAGCGCTACACATCGGCCATCCAGTTGATGAAGAATATCGAGCAGCGGAAGCAGACCATCCTCAAGGTTTGCGAAAGCATCGTGCGCCGCCAGACCGATTTTTTGGCCCAGGGCCTCGACTATCTCAAACCGATGATGATCAAGGAAGTGGCGGAGGAGGTGGGCGTGCATCCCTCCACCGTCAGCCGCGCCGTTGCCAGCAAGTATGTGCACACGCCGCAGGGAGTATTCGAGCTGCGTTACTTCTTCTCCGAGGCCGTCCAGGGGCCACAGGGAAGCGGAACGCCGCTGCTGCTGCTAAAGCGGCGCGTCAAGAAAATGATCGAGGAGGAAGATAGCGCCCACCCGCTGACCGACGAGCAGATCACCGCGATGCTGCAAGCTTCCGGCATTCAGGTCACACGCCGGACGGTGGCGAAGTACCGCGAGGACATGAAGATTCCCTCCACGCATCAACGACGCACCCGGAACTAATCGGCCCGGATGAACCTGGAGGTCCATACATGCGAATCACCTACACTGGCAGACAAGTGGAACTGGCTCCCGCCCAGCTTCGCAGGATCGAGGCTAAGTTTGACAAGCTCGGCAAGCTGCTGGATGGCAAGGACGAGCGAGAAGCGCACGTGGTGCTTTCCCATGAGCGGCACCTGCATCGCGTTGAAATCAGCGTGAATTACCACAACCATTCGCTGGTGTGCCTGGGCGAAAACACGGACCTGTTTACCGCCATCCATTCCGCCATCGAGAAACTGGAAAAACAGGCCATCAAGGTCCGGGCCAAGTGGCGCGACACCAAGCGTGCGCCGAAAAGGGCGCCCGCCGAGCCGGCCGTCGCCGCTTCGGGCCCGGAAGCTTCGAGCGCCGGGGAAGAGAAAAAGATTTTCCGCATTAATCATCACCAGCGCCGCAAACCGATGACGCTGGATGAAGCGCTTCTCGAAATGGAGAGCAAACGCGACTACCTGGTCTACCGCGACGCGGAGACTGACCGCTTGGCGGTTCTGGTGCGCCGCCGGGACGGCAACTTCGATTTGGTGGAAGCCTGACGCCGGATGGCCCGTAAGAGCTTGGACCACCCGCGGCGCCGCGCCGGCGACAAAAGTGCCGCGCCCAGCGCCGAGTTGGTGATCATCACCGGCCTCAGCGGGTCGGGCAAAGGTTCCGTACTCAAAGTCTTCGAAGATCTCGGCTATTATTCGGTCGACAATCTGCCGATCGGCCTCATCCCCAAGTTCGCCGAGCTGACGCGTGATTCCGCTTCCATCCGCTTCGCCGCGCTGGTTGTGGACATCCGCGAGGGTCAGGGCCTGACGCGCTTCCCAGAGCTCTTCGCCCGTATCCGCCGCGAGATTCCCACGCGCCTGATCTTCATGGAGGCGGATGACGACACCATCGTGCGCCGTTTCAGCGAGACCCGCCGCCCGCATCCGCTCGGCACCGATCAATCCATCAGCAAGAGCATCCAGCAGGAGCGCCGGCTGCTCGCGCCCATCCGCAAGCTGGCGGATCTGAGTATCAATACGTCAAAGTTCACGGTGCATGAGCTGCGCGATTTCATCCGCGAGAAGTTCGTCGGCGAGCACGAAGAGCAAAAGATCATGGTCTATGTCACCAGCTTCGGCTACCGGCACGGAGTTCCCCCCGATAGCGACCTGGTGTTCGATGTCCGTTTTCTGCCCAACCCGAATTACATCCCGCGTTTTAAAAAACTCACAGGCCGCCATCCGACTGTGGCGCGGTATATCCGTTCATTCCCGCAGACCATCGAGTTCATCGACCGCATCTCCGAGCTGCTGGTCTATCTGCTGCCCCACTACATTCGCGAAGGCAAAAGCTACCTGACCATCGCTTTCGGCTGCACGGGCGGCCACCACCGCTCGGTCATGATGGCGGACCATATCCGCAAGAACCTGGCAGACGCCGGCTACCGCGCCAAAGTCAGCCATAGAGACATGACGAAGCCGGTATAGAAAGTATAGAAATCATGCGCCGAACCGCCGTCCTACTGGTCGATTGCCCTGACGCCAAAGGCATCGTAGCGTCCATTTCCAGTTTTCTTTATTCTCACGGCGCGAACATCTTGAGCTCCGACCAGCACCAGGACAATCAAGCCGGGCTGTTCTTCATGCGAGTCGCATTCGACCTCGCGGAATTCACCCTTGAGCTCGGAGACTTCGCGCGCGAGTTTCAACCCGTCGCCGACCGTTTTCAAATGCAATGGCGTATCGAAGACACAGCCCGTCTCGCGCGGGTGGCGATTTTCGTCTCGCGCTATCAGCACTGCCTGGTGGACCTGCTGCACCGGCACCAGACCGGCGAGTTGCCCTGCGAGATTGCGCTGGTGGCCGGCAATCACCCCGATGCTAAATCGCTGGCGGAGTTCTACCGTATTCCGTTTCATCACGTGCCCGTCGACGCGGCGCGTAAGGTCCAAGCCGAAGCCGCGCAGATCAGCCTGCTCGAGCGCAACCGGGTGGACCTGGTCGTGCTGGCGCGCTACATGCAGGTTCTCTCACCGGAATTTGTCGCGCGTTACCCGCTCCGCATCATCAACGTCCATCATTCGTTTCTTCCGGCGTTCAGCGGAGCACGCCCCTACCACGCGGCGTTCGATCGCGGCGTGAAGCTGATTGGCGCCACCAGCCATTACGTCACGGACGAATTGGACGCCGGTCCTATCATCGAACAGGATGTCGCCCGGATTTCGCACCGCGATCAGGTGGAGCACCTCATCGCCAAGGGCCGCGATCTCGAAAAGGCGGTGCTATCCCGCGCTGTGCGCTGCCACCTGGAGCACCGCATTCTGTTTTACGGTAACAAGACCGTAGTCTTCGACTAAGGCTATTCCCCGCGCAGCGCCACGCCGGATCGGATGCGAACCGGTCTTAAGGCGAACCAAGCTCAGATCACCGGCGCAATACCCATTGCCAAAAATAATTCGATTCCAACCCCCATTAGGGTGAGCAAGATTGCACAGATTTCCGATTCGGACATGCTTAGAATCGGACCGTCGACCTATGTTGCAATTTGGGTGCGACAAAAGTAAGTGAGGCTCGACTAACTAAAGGGAATGGAAGGTATCTATGCCAATATCAAGTCGTGTCGCCGTCCATACAGGGAAGAAGTACGCGATGAAAACGCTCCGCGTAGGGCTCTTGTATGGAATGCTGGCCGTTAGTCTGGTAGTAGCGGCTCAATTACCTGTAAGCCTTGGGTCGGCTGCTAACTTCGCGGTGCTGGCTGGTGCGACGGTTACCAGCACCGGCGCAACCCAGGTGGCCGGGAATGTGGGGGTGAGTCCGGGCACAGCAGTGACGGGGTTCCCGCCGGGAATAGTAACCGGAACAATATTCGCCGATGATGCCACATCAGCTCAGGCAATAGCTGACTTGAGCACGGCATATAACGATGCGGCTGGAAGGACTGTAGCTCCGGTCGCCGTGGCGGGAAACTTAGGCGGCCAAACACTCATGCCGGGTCTCTACAAGTCCACATCGTCATTGGCGGTGTCATCGGGGATCCTCACCCTCAACGGTCAAGGTAACGCGAATGCGGTTTTCATTTTCCAGATGGTGTCCGGCCTTACGACGATGACGAATACCCAGGTCTCCCTGATTAATGGCGCTCAGGCCGCCAATGTCTTTTGGCAGGTCGGAAGCTCGGCGAGCCTGGGGACGTACTCGGTGTTCGCGGGCACCATAATGGCCTACCAATCCATATCGCTAGCCACCGGCGCCATGTTAAACGGCCGAGCACTAGCCGAAATTGGCGCGGTGACACTACAGGGTAATACGGTTGTGCTGCCAGGAGACTCTCTTCCTGGAACGCCTCCAATCGTAGCTCCCTATAACCCGCAGCAATGCGCCACCTGCGTTGTGGTACCGAACCTGGAAGGATTGTCACTGAATGCGGCCGCGCAGCTACTTAGTAGTCTGGGTCTGTTAGTAGGAACAGTCATCAACTCGGTCAGCAGTTCAGTTCCGCTGGGGGCAGTGATCGTGGAAGATCCGATCGTAGGAACAGTGGTACGGACTGGATCGGCCATCAATATATGGCTAAACGGTGGTCCGAATACACCTATATCAATACCTCCCTGCACTTCACTATCCCCGGAGTGGGTTATACCCCAAATGGCAGATGGAGCGGGCTGGAGGACGGAGATTTACGTGGTCAATACTGCCGAGATTGGCAGCCCAGCCTCGTTCACCCTAAACTTCTACAGCGACACCGGGCAGGCGCAGCCATTCACATTTCAAGGAACCACCGGGCCTCAGTCAACTCTGAGCGGGACATTGGGTCCGTCACAGTCGACAGTATTCAGGACCCTGGGCACGGCCAGCTTCTCAACGGAAGGGTGGGCTGACTTCAGAACTACGTCAGTTGCTCTAAACGGCACCGCAGTGTATACAAGCACTAACGATAACACCCAGGTCACCATACCATTCGTTATCCCGGCGGCGGGGGATCTGATCCTGCCGTTTGACAACACAGCCGGATATGGCATGGGTATCGCTGTAGTCAATAAGCTAATCCCCGGTCAGGCAGTCCAGGTCACCATCCTAGACCAGAACGCTAACCCCATCGCTACAGGGGCAGTGAATCTGAACGGATTGGGGCACACCTCCTTTGATCTGGCAGGCCAATATCCGCTGACCGCGAATAAACTGGGCGTGGTCATATTCAAGGGTGCGGGCGCCATTTTGGGAATAAGGTACACGGCAGGAGGCGCTTTTACTTCGGAGCCGGGGTTTCCCGTAGTGGAATGACGTAAGTGACCCGCCGGTTTGTCGGGTCTACTCGACGATCCTCTGGTACTGATTCAGCTTCAGGCCGCCGACCGTCTGCTCGTTCCCGTTCGGCCAGCGGATGTCGAGCCGCACGGGGTTGGGGGGCAGGTCTCCCAATCCGAAGACTACGCGATGGTCATGCGAGGAAAGGTAACTCGCTCCGCCAGTGATCCATCGCGTAAGCTTGCGGCCGCCAGCGGTGAGCGTTAGCTTCGCGCCAACGGCATCCCGGTTGCTCCTGGTCCCTTGCAACTCGATTCCGACCCAGGTCTTCTGGCGGCCAACGTTGTTGTGCAGCAGGATGGGCGTATCGTTCAGGCGAGTGAAGACGACGTCGGTGCCGCCATCGTTGTCGTAATCGCCTATGGCAAGTCCCCGGCCCAGATACCGGGAGCGGAAAACCGGACCGGCGGATTCCTTCATATCGCGAAACACACCCTTGCCGTTATTGGCCAGCAGCATGGGCGGCTCCTCATAGCGGACGTCCACGCGGGTCTTCTCGATCACCGGGTTGAGATGGCCATTGACGAATACGAGGTCCAGAGTGCCATCGTTATCGAAGTCCAGGAAGTGCGCGCCCCAGCCCACGAAGGAGCGGGTCAACGCAGCGAGGCCGGATTCACGTGTCCACTCCCGATAGGGGAACGCCCCGGTGTTCAGGAACAGGGCGTGCTGCTCGTCGTTGAAGTTGGTGACAAAGAAATCGGGCCGGCCGTCGCCGGTCACGTCGCCTGCGTCCACACCCATGCCGGCGCGCGCGATGCCGTCGGCAGTCAAGGCCACTTCGGCATCGAGTGCGGCGTCGGTGAATGTGCCATTGCGCTGATTGATCAGCAACAGGTTGGGGGATGCGTCACGCGCCACAAAAAGGTCGGGCCAGCCATCGTCGTTGACGTCGATGCTCACCGCGTCCATGGCACGGCCCACCAGTTTCGCGAGGCCAGCCTGCGCGGTCACATCGGTGAACGTGCCATCGCCGTTGTTGTGATACAGCGTAGGACGGTCCCCTTCGTAAGCAGTTTGCGCGCAATATGTGCGGATGCCGTTGTATTCGCAGCGATGCGCGTCGGTGTAGGAGAACTTGGCGTAGTTGCAAACGAACAGGTCGAGACGGCCGTCGCGATCGTAGTCGATCCACGCTGCGCCCGCCGCCCACTTCCCGGAGTTCCTGACGCCGGCCTTTTCGGTGACGTCGGTGAAGGTTCCGTCTCGATTGTTATGGAACAACGCGCAGGCCGGATAACCGGTGAGGAACAGGTCGGGATAGCCGTCGTTATCGAAGTCGGCGGCGGCGACCCCCATGCCGTAGAACGGCAGCCGTTCGAGCCCCGCCTTTGCCGTCACGTCCTCGAAGGTGCCGTTACCCAGGTTGCGATAGAGCGCGTTGCGAGGCGGCGTGGTGTGCGGGCTCTTCGGCGTCTCGCCACCGGTGACGAAGAACAGGCCGGGCAGGCCATCCCGATTGAAGTCGACAAACGCGACGCCGCCACCCATGGTTTCCACCAGATACTTCTCGCTCGATTCCCCGCTGACGTGCCGCCAGCGGATTCCAGCTTGGGCCGTAACGTCCGTGAAGATATCCGTGGCGGCGGAAGCAGGCCGCTTGATGAACCCAGCGCACGCAGCCAAAGCCAGCAGCGCCGCTATAACCCAGGGTTTCACTTGTCCGCGGCCTTTAGCTTCTCGTACCGGTTCATGGCATGGGCGGCTTCATCGGCGCGGCCAAGCCGGCGGTAGACTCGGGCCAGCGCAAACTGGATCTTACTTTCTTCCGGCGCGAGACGCGCGGCGGTTTCGAGATGCTGAAGCGCATCCCCGGTAGAACCGTTCTTCAGCGCCAGATTTCCGAGACGGTACTGCGACTCGACGCGACCCGCATCGAGATCCACGGCCGTCTTGAGTAGCGCGGCAGCGTGAGCCTCAGCGGCATCATCCGGCGCGCTGTCGAGCAGCAGGGTCGCATAAGTTTCATAGAGGGTGGCGGCGCGCGGATATTGTTTGATGAGGAGCTCGAAACCTGACTGCGCCTCGGTGCGCATCCCGGCGCCCCACTGTGCGGACGCCAGGCCGGCTTGTGCGTCAAGCGACTTCGGTTCGAGAGCGGCGGCGCGGCGGTAGGACTGGACGGCATCAGTGTACTGGCTCATTTTCAATTCCACCTGGGCTTCGGTAAGAAGCGCCAGGGCAGATTTGGGAAACGCTTTCGTCATCCGGGTGGCGGCGGCGAGCGCGGCGGGCAACCTCTTGGCGTCGATGAGGATGGCAGCGAGAGTTGCATAACTCGATTCCCGGGAAGGGTCCTGGTGGATCGCGGCTTCGAGAGTGCGCATGGCCTCCGGAGTGTTGCCCTGCGCCTGGTAACATTGGCCAAGCAGATCGTAAACCTCGCCGGTTCCGCGGCCTGAGCTGACCAACGCAAGCAACGCCTGCTGGCTTTCCGCGGTGCGCCCGGTGCGGTATTCAATGAGTGCCAGATTGTAGGCGAGCCGGGTTTGATCGGGGTAACTCGCGCGAATGGATTCGAACAGCTTTTCCGCGACTACGTAATCGCCCGCCTCCGCCGCGACGCTCGCGGCCGCGAAGATACCCTGGGGCTCGGCGGAGCGTGTGAGCAGGCCCTCGAGCAGCCGGTGGGCTTTGTCGCGCTGCGCGGTGTGGTAGCAGGCGCTGGCGAGTGCGGCCACGGTTTCCGGGCGTTCGGCGACGATGTCGGGAATCGACCCCAGCAACTTAGCGGCGCGCGCGTAATCGCGCAGATTCTCCGATACCATGCCGAGCAGAAGAACAGAAGCGTGGTCCCGCGGATCGGCGCGCAATAAACGTTCGAGGTTGGCCTGCGCCGGTTTGAGTTCACCGAGCTGCCATTCATTGGCGGCGAGATTGCGGCGCGCGGCCGCGTCCTCGGGATTTGCCTTCACGGCACGCTCAAAGTAGGCGTTGGCTTCCCGAAGTTTTCCCTGCATGCCGAGGACTCCGCCGAGGCTGGTCAAGTAGGACGAATCCGTAGGCGCGAGCCGAATCGCGGCCTGCAATTCCGCTTCGGCGTGCGAGAGGTCGCGGGACTGGATATAGTCCGCGGCCTTATCGGCATGTTGTTTGGCGGCAGGATCTTCCGGCGCGGCGAGCAGATGGACGCTGATGCATAGCGCAGCCAACATACACCGGGAAAGACCACCCATCACGGGGCGATTATCGCATGTGGAACGGCGGGCAGCCCTAGTTGGGGAACGTCACGCCGGTTTCGCCGAGCGTGAACGACTCCCCCAGGTAGACGCGCTTGACTTCGGGGTCGCGCCCGAGGGCTTCGGGACTGCCGGCACGGAAGATGCGGCCGTTGTTGATGATGTACGCGCGATCGGTAACCATGAGGGTTTCGCGCACATTGTGGTCGGTGACTAAAACCCCGATGCCCGACCGTTTCAAATCAAATATGATGCGCTGCAGCTCGAGCACCTGGATGGGATCGATACCCGAGAAGGGTTCATCGAGCAGCAGGAAGCTTGGCTCGATGACCAGCGAGCGGGCGATCTCAACGCGCCGCCGCTCGCCGCCCGACAGCGCGTAACCCTTGTTACGGCGGACCTTTTCCAGGCCCAATTGATCGATCAGCCGCTCCATGCGCTCCCGCCGGTCGCGCGGCCGGATGGGAAGCGTTTCGAGAATTGCCATCAGGTTGCCTTCCACCGTCAGCTTGCGAAAAACCGAGGCTTCCTGCGGCAGATAGCTGATGCCCTGGCGCGCGCGCTGGAACATGGGGAGCCCTGTGATGTCGTGATCGTCAAGCAGGACTCGGCCGGAATCCGGGTTGATTAGCCCCACAGTAATGTAAAACGAAGTGGTTTTGCCCGCGCCGTTCGGTCCGAGCAAACCCACCACCTCGCCCTGGTGAACCGACAGGGTGACATCGTCGACCACTTTTCGGCCGCGATATGACTTTGAGATTTCGCTGGTTTCCAGTCTGCGCATTTGGGGACTTACTATTTACGACGCAAGCGGCCCGTGGCGCGTTCCTGCGGGCTGCCAGACACCAGCAGCCTATCATCGTTGACGTAGTAGGTCAATTCAGCGCCGCGGACGAACCCTTTCTTACTGTCGAGCATCTGGGGTTTGCCGCCGCGCAGGACAATCCGCTCATTATCGGTGTAGTATTCGGCATGGTCGCTGGTGCCGGTGCGTGTGCGATCCGTCGCGGCCTGCACGATTTTCACGTGCCCATCGGCATAGGCCTTCTCCAGCCGGGATGGCTCCGCCTCGTCATCGTCCTTTTTCTGGCCGTCCTTTTTTTCCGATTTATCGTCGTTCTGGGGCTCAAGAATGGCGCGCAGGTCATCCGCCTCCACCTCGAGCAACGGCCGGGTAAGCACGACGCCCCCCGTGTAGTGAGCCAGGCGATCCTGATCGGTGTAAACCAGGTTAGCCGCCTTGACGACGACAAAAGTCGGCGCCGCGTTTGTATCGGCGGTCTCCGCATCCGTGGGCTGTTTGGCTTTTTCGCGGAACTGCGTCACCACGTTACCGGCGGCGCTAACCGCGCGCTTATCGCGATCGACGTCAATACGATCCGCGGAGATCCGGTCCGCGCCTTGCCACATCACCACATGACCTTCGTAGTGCAAGAGGTGGTTGTGGTTGGCGGAGGTCATACGCGCGGCCATGGCTTCCATGGGTTCATCGCCCGCCAGCATACCGGATGGCGAGGTCTTCTTGTCCGGCATACGGCTGGAGCTGACATGGCCCTCGGCGGTGAAGTCACCGGTTTTCTGATCAATGAGAATGCGGTCGGCCGAGGTCGTGCCGGTAGCATCCCAGACACGCGCGGCGGTTTCGAGCGACATGAGATTGTTGTCCTGTTCGAGAGTGGCCCGATTGGCCGTGGCTTTTCGATCACCCGCTTCATATAGAAAGCCGTCCCACTGCTCCATGTGTTTCATCTGGCCGGATTTCGGATCGAACTGAGCCGAGAGATTCCTGCTGCGGGTTTTGGAGATCTCTTGCTTGTTCTTGGCGCGCTCTTCGGCGCTGGGCTGGGTTTCGGTCTGGACGTTGGTGGCGCGAAAGGACTGGAGTTGGTTTGAGGCGCCATAGGTCATGGTCATCCGCTCGGCGTCCAGGCGGCGCTGATGTTGGACAGGCTGGTTAGGCAGAAAATCGAGCCGGCCGGGCGCGCGGGTTTGGATGGTCTCAACCTCGCGGCCGCCGGTACGCATGTCGACCTCAATCACGTCGCTGTGCACGATATGCGTTTCGGGCGGCTTGCCATCCGGCGTGCCTACCGGCTTGGAGATGATCACCGCGTGCCCGTTGCCCAGCGCCTTTTTCAGCACGCTGTCGCCGTTCACGGTTTCGATATCCAGGTCCACTACGTCGCTCGTCATGGTGGTTTCGGAACCCGCGGAAGAGGAAACGAGGCGGGCATTGTTCCTGCCGGAAATATGTTCGACCTCGCCCTGGTCGTTGTAGGCGACACGCAATTCGTCGGCCGCGTAATCGAGCTTGCGTTTCGGGTACGAATCCGTTCCCTGCGCCTTGATCGCATCTACCTGCCGAATGACGTCGTCCTCGAGGTGCACCACGCTCGAAGCGGCGTTGACTACCGTATTCTGGCGGGTTAGCCGCGCCCAGCCATTTAGCAAAATGGCGCCTTCCGCCTCTTTGTACACGACTTCTCCGGCTTCAATCTTCAAGGGCGGAGCGTGTGGAGTTGGCGCTTTCCAATTGAGCTCGGCCTGCCGGTGCAGGGTCAACTCACGCTTGGTGGGATCATAAGACGCACCCACACAGCTGCCTGTACCGTTTTCAAAGGTGAAGTGCGTGGCACGGTCAGTGGTGGCGAATTCCTGACCGGTTTTGACGTCGAAGGTAACGCCAGAAGACTCGACCTGGACCAGTGGCCGTGTGGGCTTGCCATCGACCGGTACGGCCAGCGTGATCACCACGTCACCCTCCGCGTACATGCGGGATGCGTTCTGATCGAAGTCGGCGGTAGCGCTCTTGACCAGGTCGTATTTATCGCCGGTTTTGTTGTAGATTTTCAGCGCAACTTGTTCGAGCTGCACCTGGCTGCTATCTTTTTCTTGACTGACTTTGTGGGCGCTGATCTCGGATTTGGCCTGGCCCGCGTCCGTGCGGGTCCATTGGAAGTCATCACGCAAACCGGCAATCTGGCTTGGCAGGATGGCGGGTTTAGCAGGCGCGTGAGTCTGCAGCGACCGTTTTTGAGCCCGATAGAGAGCGCCAATTCCAGTCAGGATCGCTAAAATGGCAAAGAGCAACAGCCAACGCGTCCTTCGCATGCATTTACCAATATAGCCAACGGCCTCGGACGGCGCTCAACAGCGCGCTCTGGCAGTTTGAGCTCTATGTCACTTGCGCGAACCGCGCCGGCGATTCTTGAGAGCCGACTGGCGGCGTTTGGCGCTGCGGCGTTTTGGTTTGGTAATCTTGAACGTCCCGCTGCCCAGGTATTCAGCCTGATAGACGTTTTCTTTCTGCTTGAGAGGTTTCTTGGCGGCGGTCTTCGCGCCTTCAGTCTGTTCCGTGTTGGCCATGCGTGCTCATATGCAGTATAGCAGCCAGGCGGCCGCTCAACCCGCGGCAAAATATAACTGCACGGCCCGCTTCAGGTCATCCACGCTGGCCGCAGGCTCGCGGTTCTCGTAGCGCGCGATGGAGTTCAGGATATTACAGATATCGTTGGGGTAGCACGCCCGCAGTTCACTGCGGCCGTCTGCCAGGCAAAGCTCGCGGAACGTCGCGGAGCTTTCGGAAGCGACTTCGACTTTGCGGGCGCGTGTCACCCGCCGGAAGATCTCATCGAAGATTTCCGGCGTGACCGAATCGATGAGAATTTTGTTGTGGATGCGCCGCAGAAAGGCCTCATCAGCCAGCTCGTGAGGGTTCAGATTGGTGGCGAAAACCACAAGCAACTGGAAGGGGACTTCGAACTTGAGACCGTAACGCAGGGAAAGAAAATCGATGCGGCGGTCGAGCGGGACAATCCACCGGTTCAGCAACTCGCGCGCCGACATGACCTGACGGCCGAAGTCGTCGATCACGAAGATGCCGTTGTTGGCTTTCATTTGCAGGGGCGCCGTGTAGATTCCGGCGGTATCGTCGTAGCGCAGCTCGAGAAGCGCGGAAATCAGTTCTCCGCCCACAATAATGCACGGACGCCGGCACACCACCCAGCGTGGATCACGCTCGTCGCTTTCGTCCGCCACGCGCAGGTGCACCGCCGGGTCATATAAGGAGATGATCTGGCCATCGACCTCCACGGCATAGGGAACAAGGATCGCGTCTTCGTAGACGCGCAGCATGCGCTCGGCCAGGCTGCTCTTGCCGTTTCCGGCGGGTCCGTAGAGGAACATGGAAGTCTGCTCGATCAATGCCGGACCGAGCTGATCCAATAGAGAGTCTGAAATAACCATATCGGAGAATGCGGCGCGCAGCACCTCGCGGGTGATTTCAACTTCGCTGGCCTGCATCTTCACGGCTTCCGAGTACGCTTTTAGAGGCACAGGCGCCGGACCGGAGTACCGGCTGATCTGAAAGCGCTCGGCTGCCAAGGCGCGCCCACCGCCAGACAGACAAATGCGATAATCGTTACCCGCCATTCCTTTGACTTCGATGAACTGCTGCTGGCGCAAACTAGTGAATACCGAATTGACGACCGGCACCGGGAGTTTCAACATCTCGCTGAGGCTCTGGAGGGTGCTTGTTCCCTCGAGGGACAGGCGCCGCAGAATGATGTCGGTCACCAGTCCGAGCGGGATACCGAGGCTCTTGAGGTCCGTAGGGACGGGAGGGCGGAATAGCCAGTGCTCTTCGCCTAGTAGCGCCATAACTTCTTCTGAATCTATCGGCGGAATGGTTCGGAAAGTTTATCCACGGGCGCGGGCCTTGCCCCGTCATCCTTTTGTGCGGCAACTCGTGCTCCTCATGGCGGCTCTCTCGCTGGCCGTACCCTTGGCCGCCGCCGATAACGCTGCCAAAATCTTTGCCCAGGCCCAGAAAGAAGAGCGCGCCGGCCGCATGACGCAGGCGTATCTCCTCTATTCCCAGGCCGCCGCCCTCGAACCGGAGAACCAGTTTTATTGGATGAAGTGCATGGCGGTGCAAGCTCGGGCCGCCTTGGAATCTCCGCCCAAGGCGCCGGCTTCGGCCTCAAAAAGCGGCACCGGCGATCTCGCTTCTCCGTTCGACGCCATGGATGCCAGTGACCGTGCCGCGGTGCGGAAGCCGCAGCCGCCCGTCCAGCTTCGGGGCGCGGCGGGGCGCAAAGACTTCGACCTGCGCGCCGACGCCAAGTCGCTGTGGGAGCAAGTGGCCCATGCCTATGCCCTCGACACGGTCTTCGACGGCGACTATCAGGCCGGTCCGGCGTTGCATTTTCACTTGACGGAGGCGGACTATCGGGACGCGCTGCACGGGCTCGAGGCAGCCACCGGCTCCTTCCTCGTTCCCATTTCGGCCCGGCTGATGCTGGTGGTAAAGGACACCGAGCAAAAGCGGCGTGAAGTGGAACCAACGGAGGTCGTGGTGGTTCCTGTTCCGCAAGCCACTACCACCCAGGAGCTCACGGAGATCACGCAGGCGGTGCGCCAGCTTTTTACGCTGGAGCATGTGGCGTTTGACAGCCAGCAGAACATGATCGTCCTGCACGGCCGCAATTCGTTCCTCGAGCCGGCGCGGGCGGTCTTCGACCAACTGTTGCATCACCGGCCGCAGGTCGATATCCAGATGGAATTGCTGGAGGTCGACCTCACCTCCTCGCTGATGTACGGTGTCGACCTAACTCCCACGTTGCCAATAACATATCTGGGCGCATTCTGGAACACGGTACCCTCCATTGCCTCCGGCGTGAGCGGACTGCTGACGTTTGGCGGCGGCCAGTCGTTGTTCGGGATCGCCATCGCCACCGCGACCGCGATGGCTCAACTGACGACGGCCAACACACGCACTCTGGTGCACAGCGAAGTCCGCGCGGTGGACAACACGGCCGCTACTGTGCACGTGGGTGAGCGGCTGCCCGTGCTTACCTCCGGTTACTTTGGGCCAGCGAGTTTCTCGCAGGGCGGCACCGTCTACATGCCCCCTCCGTCGTTTACCTTCGAAGATCTCGGAATCACCTTAAAAGTCACCCCGCGGATTCATGGCATGGACGAAGTAACGCTCGACCTGGAGACCGAGTTTAAAGTGGTGAGCGGGCAGAGCCTTAACGGCATCCCAATTATTTCGAATCGCAAGCTGACCACCAAGGTACGGCTGCGTGAGGGCGAGAGCGCGGTCGTCGCGGGACTGCTGACCACCAACCAGGCACGAACCGTCGGCGGTATCGCGGGTCTCTCGAACATACCCGTGCTGGGAGAGCTTCTTCGTCAGACAGATAAGGAACTACAGACGTCCGAGGTGCTGCTGGTCATTACACCCACACTGCTCGACCTGCCGCCCGATCAGTTTGTGACGACGACCATCTTTACCGGTTCCGATGCTCGTCCCGTCACGCCTTTGTAGCACCGGTTCCGCCGGTTCAGTTGCGCGGCCCGGGCAGCCCGGCCCGTTTCGAGAATGCCAGGACTCTGGGATCGGATCGCACTTGCGCGAATTGCGGGTGGACGTTCAATAACAACAGTTGGCCCGAGCGCTCGGCGAGCGATCTTTGGAGCCAGGGCAGCATGGCATCCACATCGCCCATTGAGGCATAGACGGAAGCCACATCAAACGCGAGACCATAGTCATCCGCGGCCAGTTGAATCAGGCGTTCCAGCATCTGATGAGCTTCCGCGCGCCGTCCCATGGCTGCATACACATATCCCAAAGCTATGGCGGTGTGGAGTTCTGCCGGCGCCTGCCCGCCTTCCCAGATTGCCGCGGCCTCGTCATAGCGGCGTTCTCCAGCCAGGGCGCAAGCGAGCCAGAAGCGCGCCTGTAGGAACGCCGGGTCGAGATTCAGTACTCGTCTGGCTT
The DNA here is from genome assembly GCA_963768075.1 of Terriglobia bacterium. Classification (GTDB taxonomy): domain Bacteria; phylum Acidobacteriota; class Terriglobia; order Bryobacterales; family Bryobacteraceae; genus QHXW01. Next base: position 313,195 of record CAVYHD010000051.1, on the reverse strand, counting down.
CGGCTTCTGCCTCAGCGGGCTGGCCCACGTAGTTGTAGGTTTCGGCCAAGTCCGCGCCGATGATTAGCGATAGCGGATCGAGCGCTTGCGCCCTCTTCAATTCTCTGACGGCCTCGTTCGGATGCCCGGTAACCAGCAGATTGAGAGAGTGCCATTGGTGCGCGGTAGCATAGCTTGGGTTCAGTGCGAGAGCGCGCTGGAACTCCTTTTCGGCATCGGCAAACTTCCAGTCGTGGTGCATTAGGATGAAAGCCAGAGACGTATGGGCCTCGGCGAGGCCGTCATCGAGTTCGATGGCCTTGAGCGCCGCGGCCCGGCCCTTGGCCATTGCGTCGGAACGCGATAGCACGCGGTTCGGGTTTGAACCCAACAGCACGTAGGCATCGGCAAGGCCCGCGTAGGCGAGTGCATAGTGGGGGTCAATGCGCGCCGCCTGGTCGAACGCCTCAATGGCCTTCTGGTGCCCCTCCGGAGTTCTGCGGTTCCAGAAATAGCGGCCGCGAAGATAGGCTTGCCACGCCTCGCCGTTCTCCGTGTAGCGCTTCATCAACCGGCTCCGCTCGCTGGCCGTCAGGTTGAGAAGCAGCCCGTCGGCGACCTGGCCGCTGATCGAGTCTTCGAACGCAAACAGGTCATCCGTTTTTTGATCGAACTTCCCACTCCACAGGGATGCCCCATCGGTTATCCGAAATAACTGAACCGTGACCCGCACGCGGTCCCCGTCCCCTTGAATGTTCCCATCAAGCACGGCGTCGACACCCAATTCCCGCCCGGCTTTTAACGGGTCCGAGGGAGCCGCCGCGAACTTCCGGACGGCGATGACGGGCGAGACAGTGATATGAGAAAGCGTTCCCAGCCGGTTGATCAGTACGTCCGCCAGTCCCAACCCCAAGTAAGAGGGTTCGTGCGAGATTACCTGAAAGGGAAGCACCGCCAGAGAGCGGATGTGCGGGGCGCCGGCAGCTAGCCGCGGCCGTCCCAGACGTAACGCGAGAATCCCGGTTATGCCTAACACTGCCAAGAAGAGAGCCCCGAGAGCCCAGCGGCGGCCGCTGACTCGGGGCACTACGATAGGAGCAGCCCCGGCGGCCGGCTTCTCGGGCGCGGAGAAACGGTAGCCTCGCCTCGGTACGGTTTCGATCCAATCCGGATTCTGCAACGCTTTGCGCAGCGTCAGAATGTTCTGCGCAAGGACCCCTTCTTCGACGAAGGTATCGGGCCAGACCGCGTGGAGAAGTTCCTGCTTTGACACCACGTGACCGCGGGCGCGAATCAATACAAGCAGGGTCTCAAGCGATTTTGGCGTCAGCGGAACCGTATGTCCATCCTGGAGGAGTACGCGTTCCCTGACGTTAAGCTGAAATACCCCAAACCGGAATAGTTCCAGTTCTTCGCGTGTCTGGCCTACAGGCGCCGGGTTTGGAGAAGCATTCGAGGAATCTTTCATCGTCCCAGGCGTTACCGCGCAGCCATTCAAATTTTCTTGTCAGTTATTGGTTTGAGAAATCTTTGATAATAATTTGAGCCATCTCCCGAGACGGCCAAGCGACTTTAGCTCTAAGCTCTTCCAGACGTTCGCGTCCGACATGCATTTTACGTGAGACCGTACATCCGAACAAGGAGGCGGCTTCATGTAACAACGGAAAAGAGCTGTGCGGATTGGTGGTTTAGTACCAGTACTGCGGATCGGCAGCGGAGGAAGTGGCTTTGATAATCAGGAAGAGGAGGATAGATTCATGAGTGAGACGACAAAACCGGACCTGACGAAAGAGCAATTGGAAGCAGTTTCGGGTGGGTTCATACCAGTCGACGGCGTCGTAACTGACCAAGAACTTGCCCACGTTGTGGGCGGAACCGGAACCACGATTGGACCCACGGGAGCCGCATCCGTTGAACCCCCCAAAGCTACGGTCATCGGAACGGGATCCGATGCCAGCAACCCGGGCTTCACCAACGACCAATTCACGAACGCGTCAAGCGGAAAGGGTTAAAGTTTAAACCGAAACCCCAGGAACGACCCCACACCTGGCGCTGCCCACCTCAACCCACAATGTGCTCGGGATACTGATCGAGATGCGGTAAGCTATGGTTTCCGGCCTATCCGGCGGATTGGAAAGTGTTTTCTCCATACCCTCATGAGAAAGGCACTCTTCTTCCTGGGGATTCTCAACGACGCCGACGTCGAATGGATGATCGCTACCGGCGCGAAGCAACAACTACATCCTGGCGACGTGCTGGTCCAGGAGGGTAAGCCGGCGACCTCGATCTTTCTCGTTTTGGAGGGGGTACTTTCGGTGGTCGCGCAGGCCGCGGGGAACCGTGAGGTCGCGCGATTGCGGCCAGGCGAGATCGTGGGCGAGATGTCGTTCGTGGATTCGCGGCCGCCGTCCGCCACCGTGCAGGCGGTTGAGGAATCGTCGGTTCTGGCCATTCCGAGACGCGGCCTGGAGGCGCGGCTTTCCCAGGACGCTGCGTTTGCCGCGCGTTTTTACCGCGCCATGGCAGTGTTTCTTTCCGACCGACTTCGCTCCACGGTAGGCCTTCTGGGTTACGGATCAGGCCAGACCCTGGAGGCCGAGGCGAATTACGCCGATGAAATCGACCCAGCGGTATTAGACAATGTTTCTCTGGCGGGCGCGCGATTCGACATTCTGCAGCGCCGCCTGCGAGCGATTTGACGTCCTGGGGTTTGACTAATGGGTGGCGCCGATAAACAGCTCTTCCGGCCGGAAGCCCTCGAGACACTCTCGTCGCCCGAGAAACTCAACCAGTTGATGAGCGTAGTCACGGCCAAGGACTGGATACCGCTCCTGGCGATCGGGATGCTGATTGCCACGGGAGTCGCCTGGAGCCTGATGGGTAATGTCCCGAGCACGGTAATTGGCCGTGGTGTGCTGGTGCGTCCGCGGCACATGGTGGGCATTGAGACGGTCAGCGGGGGGCGGCTGGCTTGGTTCCGCGCGCACGCCGGGGACGCCATTCGGGAAGGAGAGGTGATTGGGCGTTTGGATCAGGCGGAATTGCAGCAGAGGATCGAGGAGGATAGACGCCTGCTCTCTGAACTCGAGTCGCAGGACCGCGTCAAAACGGTCTCCGAAGAGCAACAGGTGCGGTTGCAGGAACAGCAGAACCGCCTGGAAGACAGATTCTATGAAGCCCAGCGCGCCAATCTCACGCGCAGCCTGGCCGATGCCGAGGCGGTAGAACCACTTCTCGAAAAGCGCATCAAGTCGGCGGAGGCGCTGAAGGAGCAAGGTCTGATCGCTGAGGCGGGCGCTGAGTTCACGGAAGTCCACGTCGCCTATCGCGAAAATGACTCAAAAATCTCCTCTTTCAAGGCACAGCTTCAGCAGATCGACGGGCAGTTGCATGGGCTCGAGACGCAGCTGAGCGTACTCGCGAGACAGAATCTGGATTCAACCACGGCCCGGCACAATCAGATTGTGGATGTGAAAACGAGAATCTCGGCCGGCGAGCTACAACTCAAGACGAATGGGGACATCGTGAGCAGCTATTCCGGCAGGGTAGCGGAGGTTTTCGCCGCGGCAGGCCAGGTGCTCACATCCGGTTCGCGCCTCCTCTCCCTAAACATCCAGGATCCAAATTCGGCCATGGTGAGCCTCTCCTACTTTCCGGCGAAGGACGGCAAGAACATCCAGCCCGGGATGGCGGTTCAGGTGATACCCGACAACGTAGAACGAAACCGTTTTGGGGGCATGGTCGCGACGGTCGTCTCCGTATCGCCCCTGCCAGTGACGAAAGAAGGTGCGCTCAATACGGTAGGCAACGCAGACATGGTCCAGGGATTGCTCACGGGGCCCGGCTCATGGGTCGAAGTAACGGCCCAGCTTCAGGACGATCCGTCCACCCTTAGCGGATATCGCTGGTCGTCCTCGCGAGGCCCGCGGCTCAAGATGTCGCCAGGCACAACCACGACGGCCCGCGTCACCCTGGAGCGCCGCGCGCCCGCAAGTTACCTGGTCCCCACGCTGCGAGACGCCAGTGGCATCTGAGGACCGCAAGGCGGCTCTGCCGGCGGGCCGCGTCCGCACACCGGCCATCCTGCAGATGGAGGCCACCGAATGCGGAGCCGCCGCGCTGGCGATCATGCTGGGCTATTATGGACGCCACATCCCCCTGGCGCAGTTACGGCGGGAATGCGGGGTTTCGCGAGACGGCTCGAAAGCTTCCAATATCATTACCGCAGCCAGGGCCCACGGACTTCAGGCGAAGGGATTCAAGAAGGATCTTCCGGGACTTCTAAGCCTGCGTTACCCATATATCGTCTTTTGGAACTTCAACCACTTTCTCGTGGTCGAGGGATACCGCAAGGGTAAGGTGTACCTCAACGATCCAGGGTCGTCCCGCCGCACTGTGAGGTTCGAGGAATTCGAGGAGTCTTACACCGGTATCGTGCTGGCGATGGAACCGGGGCCCGAATTTCGACGAGGCGGCCGCAAGCTGAGCGTAGCCTCCGGCCTGCGGGAAAGGCTGCGCGGATCAGCAGGGGCCTTGCTGATGTGCATGTTCGCCGCGCTACTGATGGTCTTCCCCGGTATTGTCTACCCGGCGTTGCTGCAGGTGTTTATCGACAAAGTGCTCATTCAGGGCTTCGGTGGCTGGGCCCGGCCGATCATTATCGGAATTCTGCTGACGGCAGTGTTCCGGGGCGTGCTGACTCGAATCCAAAGCGGCATGCTCCGCCGCCTGCAGCAGAGGTTGGCGACGGCATTCACGAGCGGCTTCGTCTGGCATTTGCTGCGTCTGCCGTCTTCCTACTACGCGCAGCGGTATGCCGGCGAGCTGAGCGGGCGCATCGAGCTGAACGATTCCGTTGCCGATGTGCTTTCCGGACGCCTTACTACCAGCCTCATTGACGGGTTCATGATGGTCCTCTACCTTCTCGTCATGCTGCAGTTTGACCGGGTTCTGACGGGAATCGGAGTGATCTTCGCGGGCTTGAATTTCGTCGTGCTGCGATGGGTCGGGAGGATGCGGGTAGACGGCAACAACCAGCTGGCGCATCTTGGCGGAAAGACTTCCGGGGTGGCTATTTCGGGTTTACAGACCATCCGCACCATCAAAGCCAGCGCGCTCGAATCAGATTTCTTTCAGAAGTGGGCGGGCCATTTCGCGAGACTGATCAGCAGCCGGCAGGAGATCGATCTGCTCAATCAAAATCTCGGTCTGCTGCCGGTGTTCCTGTCCGGCGTGATGACGATTCTGATTCTGGGAGTGGGCGGGTTACGGGTGATGAACGGGGCATTGACGATCGGCCAGCTGGTGGGCTTTCAGGCGCTGATGAGCAGCTTTCTGCTGCCGGTGAACAGTCTTGTTTCGCTCGGATCCGTCATGCAACTGCTGGAAACCGATCTGTCCCGTTTGGACGATGTTCTGAGAAATCCGACCGAAGCGGAGCCTGCGTCGCTAGCCCACGCGACGGATTCCTGGCCGGGCGATTACCGCCTGACCGGACGCGTGGAACTGCGTAACGTCTCGTTCGGCTACAATCCACTGGGAGCGCCCCTGATTGAAGGTCTTTCCGTGACCATTGAGCCGGGGGAGCGAGTGGCGTTTGTCGGGGCCAGCGGCTCGGGAAAGTCCACCATCACGAAACTGATTGCAGGCCTTTACGAGCCGGCGTCGGGTGAGATCTTGTTCGATGATTACCCGCGCGCCATCGTGCCGCGCGAGGTCCTGACGAACTCGTTGGCGCTCGTGGAGCAGGATTTCTCGCTGTTCGAGGGCACGGTTTCCGAGAACATCACTCTTTGGGACGGCAGCATTGCGGCCGAATCCATTACGCAGGCATGCCGGGACGCGCTGCTGCACGATGCGATTTCCGCAATGCCCGGGAGTTACAGCAGCCGCCTGCTCGAAGGCGCTGCGAACCTCAGCGGCGGCCAGCGGCAGAGGCTCGAACTGGCGCGCGCGCTGGCTTCGAATCCTTCCATCCTGATACTGGATGAGGCCACTAGCGCCCTCGATGCGGAGACCGAGCGCCTGATCGATCAAAACTTGCGCCGCCGCGGTTGCACCTGTCTGATCGCGGCGCACCGTCTTAGCACGATTCGTAGCTGTGACGAAATCATCGTACTCGAGTGCGGCCGGGTTGTGGAACGCGGCCGGCATGACGATTTGATTCGCGCTCAGGGCGAGTACGCCCGCCTGTTGGAGGCGGAAGGCCGGATGGAGGTGGCGCTTTAATGGCCGGCGTCGAACAGGGCCAGCGAAGGCAGCCGATTATTCTGGCCGGAGATGAGCCGCTTAGCTTGACGGGGAGCGTCCCAGCCTGGCACGTGGAATCGGGATCTCTGGCGCTGTTTGCCGTTGAAACCGGAAATGGTGCGCGCGGACGCCGCCAGTTCCTCTTCACCGTCGGGCGTGGCGAGATCCTGTTCGAGGTAACTCCGAGTGACCCGGACCGCATGCTCATTGCCGTTCCTACCGAGGCGTCTACCGTCTTACCGCTCGAGGCGAGCGACCTTGTGGCGCCCGCCCGATTTATTCACGGGATCGAAAGTTGGTGCGCCAACGTCGCGCGGCTCCTCGCGATATTTGCGGTTCCCGAGGAAGCGAAGCCCGTGCCACTGCCTTTCGCGGGGGGCGTTGTGGCGGGCAAGGCCCTATACTGGCTCGACCCACAGCCCGGTTGGGTTCGACTGATTGCCGGTTCAGCCTCGGTAGCTGCCCTCGGCGCGGACATTCCCGCCGGATGCGTCGTTCCGATGGCCCCGGGAATCTGGCTCGGTGCGTCTCGGCCTTTCGAGGTGGAGCGTGTCAGCAGCGAAACAGCCGCGCTGGAGTTCCGGATGGAGGCGATTCACGCGCTCTGCGGAGTTCTTCTGAAGGCATTGCGGGAGACTGCGCGGCAGAAAGAGTCCGAGGCCAGGTTACGCCTCGACGAGCGGCGACAAATGGAACGGCGCATGGGTGCGGCCGCTTTGAGTGACCTATCCGGCGCCAAACAGCGGCTGAGCGCGCTTCCCGAATCGCCGCTGCTGTCGGCGGCGCGCGCGGTTGCGGAAAGCCTTGGACTCGAGGTATGCGCGCCAGTCAATCCGAGTCCACGCGAGCATGCCGTCGCGGCTATTGCTACTTCCTCGGGTTTCCGGACCCGCCGCGTCCTGTTGGCCGGAGACTGGTGGCGGCGGGACAACGGGCCGCTGCTGGCGTACAGGGTCGCGGATAAATCACCGGTGGCGCTGATTCCCCGGCGGCGCCCATCCGGCGGCTGTAGCTACGATCTGATCGATTCGCTGGATGGGTCCCTAACCCCGCTCGGTCGAGATACCGCAGCCTCGCTTGATTCGGTGGCCTTCAGTTTCTACAGGCGATTCGGCGCCAGTACGGCTTTGCTGGATCTGATTTGGTTCGCCCTCCGGCCATACAAGCGCGATCTGGCCACGGTGGTGTTCTCCGGCGCCGCCGCCAGCCTGCTGGGCATGGCAGTACCCGTTGCGAATTCCGTTCTGTTCGGGCAGGCGATTCCGGACGCGGACCGCAGTCTGGTCTGGCAAGTCACTCTGGGAATGGGAATCGCGTTTTTGGGCGCCGGGCTTTTCAATCTCGCCCAATCTATTGCCATGGTCAGGATTCAGACCGGGATGAGCATCGCGCTCCAGTGCGGGATCTGGGACCGCCTTCTGCGGCTCAACCCGGCATTCTTCCGAAGATTCAGCGTGGGGGACCTCTGGTTACGAGTCGATGCCGTCGAGAGAATCAGGCGCCAACTCACGCTGGGCGCGCTCACGGCCATTTTTACGGGAATCGCATCTCTGTTCAACATCGGGCTGATGCTCTATTATTCCGTACCACTCGCGGCAATCGCCTGCACCGCGGGCCTGGTGATTCTCGTCACGACCGCGGCGGCAACCAGAAAGCTCTATCATCTGGAATCAACCCGCCAAAAGCTGGAAGGATTCCTGTCCGGATTCGTTGTGCAGCTTGTGAACTCAGTTGGAAAACTCCGGATCGCGGGTGCCGAGCGGCGTGCCTTCGCGCGCTGGGGAACCTCGTACGGCCATAAGCAGAAAATTGCTTTGCAAATCCGGCGAGTCCGCGACGGAATTCACATTTTGAACGCGACGTTGCCGACGGTCGCCACCGCACTCACCCTAGCGTGGATTGTTCAGAGCGCCGACGGGCCGGCCATGCCGCTCGGAACGTATCTCGCGTTCGCGGCGGCACTTGGCGCGTTCATGTGGGGAGTCGTGAACCTCAGCGAAACCGTCGCGGGTCTGAGTGTCGCCACTATCTGGAAACGGGCTAAGCCGATTCTTGAGGAGAGCCCGGAAGTCCAGGACACGAAATCGCATCCTGGCCGGCTCTCCGGGCGGATCAAATTCGACCATGTTGATTTCCGGTATGGCGACGGAGGCCAACTCACTCTGGAAGATATCAACATCGAAATAGAGCCAGGCGAATGTGTAGCGCTGGCCGGCCCATCAGGAAGCGGCAAGTCCACGATTGTGAACCTGCTGTTGCAGTTCGAGGTGCCCTCGTCAGGCGCGGTCTACGTCGATGGCCAGGATCTGTCCAGTCTCGACATATCGGCCGTCCGCCGCCAGTTCGGCGTGGTGAATCAGGACAGTAAGCTGATCTCGCAGTCGATCTTCGAAAACATTGTTTGCGGCAGTCTCTGTACTTTGAACGATGCGTGGGAAGCAGCGCGTGCAGCCGCCGTCGCCGCCGACATTGAAGCGATGCCCATGGGCATGCACACCATCGTTTCAGAAGGCGGGACCAACCTCTCCGGCGGCCAGCGGCAGCGCATTCTGATTGCCCGCGCACTGGTGCAGAACCCGGCGGTCCTCATATTGGATGAAGCAACCAGCGCGTTGGACAACCACACGCAGCGCTCTGTCACAGAGAGCCTCAGCCGGTTGAAGACCACGCGCGTCATTGTGGCCCATCGCCTGAGCACGATTCGGAATGCCGACCGGATCTATGTTATCGATGCGGGCCGGGTAGTCCAGCGTGGAACCTACGCGGAACTGTTAGCCAACCCTGGGCCGTTCTTCCAATTGATAAAGAAACAGATTACGCGTTGAGTGCGCGGCCGTATAGTATACTTCCCTGACACTTGAGAGTCCGACTGCTGCCCAGTTCCACCGCACCCGATCCGCAGCGACAGTTTCTCACCACCTTTCTGGTGGATGATTCGGTAGCCATCGACGCCGGCAGCCTCGCCTTCGCTCTCACCACCGAAGAAATGCAGCGCATCCGGCACATCCTGATCTCTCACGCTCACTCGGACCATACGGCATCGCTCCCCATCTTCCTCTCCGAAGTATTCCCCTCCTTGACCGCGCCCGTAATCGTCCACGCCACGCCGCATGTGATCGACGCGCTGCAACGGTTTGTTTTCAATGGCGAAATGTGGCCGGACTTTGCGCAGATCCCATTGCTCAACGGCCGCGGCCCGGCGCTCCAGTTTTGTCCGTTGGAACCTGGAACATCCGTCCCGGTCGGGAACCTTCGGGTGACCGCCATCCGGGTGAATCACATAGTTCCCACCGTCGGATTCGTCGTCCAAGACCAGCAAGCCGGCTTGGCGATTACGTCCGACACCTACGTGACCGACGAAATCTGGGATGCGGCCAGCCGCTTGGAGCTTATCCAAGCTATTTTTGTGGATGTTTCTTACCCCAACGAAATGGAAGATCTGGCCGCTGCCAGCAGGCACTTGACACCGCGGTCACTGGCCTCGGACCTGAGGAAACTGACGCGCAACGTGCGGATCTGCGTAGTTCACATCAAACCCGCATATCGCGAAGCCGTTCTGCGGCAGCTAGCCGAGCTGAGAGATCCGCGCATCTCCGTCGTTGAAATTGGCCGTAACTACGAGTGGTGAACTCTCATCGCCGGCGTAGTGCGGAGTCGATGGGCATATCGCTTTCCTTGCCATGTTGCGCTAGAAATTCGCTCAGTACCGCGAAAGAAAGGTGCCAGGTTTTGACGGGTGCGTCATAACCCTTCAAATTCGTCTCAGAAGCGTGGAAGTGCGTGGCCGCCGCCGAGCACAGGCGCAAGGAATCAAAGGTTGCGGCGCCCAGCGCCAGATCGGCGCCCAGCTCTTTGGTGGCGGATTCCAGGCGGAAGGCCACATTCACACTGTCGCCGATGGCAGTAAAATCGCTGGCGCCTCCGGCACCCGTGTTGCCCATAACAGCCAGTCCCGTATTCACGCCGGCGCCGATTCGCACCGGTTCAGCCAGATCAAACGACTCGTGCAGCGTGTCCGTCATGCGAGCGATCTCCGCGACGGCCCACAGGATGCGCAGAATTTCGACGCGTTCGTCCCCCTGAGCGCCGTGCGTCCAGACAGCCATCACGGCATCGCCGATGTGCTTCTGCGCCGCGCAGCCGTAATGGTGCATAATGCGATCGGTCTCGGCGAACCAGGTGCTCACCAGACCGCTGAGCACGCCGGCGTCAACCTTCTGCGCCAATACTGTGAATCCTCGGATATCCACCACTAGCACGGAAACGTTGGCCTGCTTGAAGAATGCAATGGTTTGCCCGCGCGCCGGCGCGTCGGGCGAAACACAGGGCGCTGCTTGCGCCGAGTTGCGGAAACGCAGCCGCGCTTCTCCAAATGACAGACGGTCGCCATCGCGCAGGGCAACCGGCGCCGTCAGCCGGCGGCCATTGACAAACGAGCCATTCCGGCTACCCATGTCGATGAGGTAAAACTCCCCGGCCTCATGCTGGATCATGGCGTGGTTCCGGGACACCATGTCATCGGACAACACGACGGCATTTTGCTCTGTCCGGCCGATCTTCCAGACGTTGCCGGAGATGAGTGGAATCTCTCGTCCGTCTCCGTCCTCAAACTTCAGAAATGGCGCTTGTAAGGGTTCAGCCATGCAGGCATGGACCTTCATCGTACCAACACGATTCGGCGGCTGTCATGGCGGTTCTGGTTCCGGTATTGCGACTCTCTGATAGACTATTCAAATAGCTCTCCCACGCCTGAGTCCGTAAATCAAACAGGCTTGGGTTGCTTCGAAAGCTATCGAAAAGGGCGCCCGTAGCTCAGTTGGATAGAGCGGCTGGCTTCGAACCAGTAGGTCGGGAGTTCGAGTCTCTCCGGGCGCACCAATATTTTCAGACACTTAGCAGATAGATCCATTGGACAGGCCCTTTTGACTGGCATCGGTCTCAACGTCTCGTCCATTTGAGGGGGCGGTCGCCCAGTTAAGGATCGGATTCTGCCTAAGGCCGATATCAGGTTACAGGGCGTCTGGGAAATTCCATTGGCTGCGCGCGTCATACTGGACGAGACTCCTAAGGTGAGCGAGGCGAATGGAAAGCAAAGATGGCGCCAATCCGGTTTGCTACAAATGCGGCCGGGAGGTCTTGGTCAATGCAGGAGGATTCATCGGGCGTGCCGAGCGTGAGGGCAGGCCGGACCTGCTATTTGTCGTTTACTGTCAAGGTTGTGGGGAGCACTGCAATTCCCTGGCGCGGGAACCCGGCTTTGCCGGCTTGACGCCCCTGTCTGAAGTACAGAGACCGTTCCGGCCATACCGGCGACGGCCTCGAACCCGACATGCCGGAGGTTGAGCCCCGCCGGAATCAATGGTGGAGTTCGAATCCGCGAGATCCTGCGCCGGCCTGTTCACAATGCGCGTGTTGCATTTGGTTCCCGCCGACTAAAGTGGCATAATCTTCTCGGCTAATCTCGCAACCAGCCGTCGCATGAGTGAACCTGACGATGATCAGCCGCCGGCTCCCGACGGCCTCCGGGTTTCCGAATCAGAGACGACGAACCTGGAGTGCGACCTCAGAGACGCCGTTACGGAGGTATTGGAGCCGGGGAGTCAAACGCCGCATCCGGCGCCCCACGATGCGCCCACCATCACGACGCCCCTCGACAGCCGGACGCCGGGGCGGGCGCGACCCCTGGATCCCGGCGCGCTCCAGTTTGCTGATAACCCGGCTTTCCGCCCGGACCAGACCCTGGCAGGCCGCTACCGCATTGTGCGCTTTATCGGGCAAGGGGGCATGGGCGAGGTCTACGAAGCAGAAGATTTGGAGTTGCGCGAACGGGTCGCACTGAAGACCATCCGTCCGGATGTCGCTACCGACGAGCAGGCGCTGGAGCGCTTCAAGAGGGAAATCCACCTGGCCCGCAAGGTAACGCACCCGAATGTCTGCCGGATTTTCGATCTTCAGTTTCACGGCGTGGCCAGCGAATCAGGCGGCCGCCAAGGGGCGACGACCTTTTTGACCATGGAACTCCTGGAGGGCGAGACCCTTTCCCAATATCTCCAGCGCGCACAGCGGATCATTCCAACGCAGGCGTTCCCCATGGTGGCGCAAATGGCGGACGGCCTCGCCGCGGCACACAGGGCCGGAATCGTCCATCGTGATTTCAAAAGTGCCAACGTCATTCTCGTTCCTTCGAACGACTATGAGGGCGGCATGCGCGTCGTAATCACAGATTTCGGCTTGGCTCGCTTGAGCGCGACGGCCGAGACTTCCCTGGCGACGGTTTCCCGCAGTGGCGAGGTGGTCGGAACCCCGGCTTACATGGCGCCGGAACAGGTACGCGGAGAGGATCTCACGGCCGCCGCCGATATTTACGCATTCGGCATCGTGCTCTATGAACTGATCACGGGCGATCTCCCTTTTAAAGGCGGGAGCGCCATCTCAGTGGCGGTAAGACGCCTTGAACAGGCTCCGCCGTCACCTCGATCCTACATTCCGGATCTCGATCTGAAGTGGGAAGGAGCAATCCTGCACTGCCTCGATGCAACCCCGGTGAGCGCTTTTCCAGTGCATTGGACGTGGTAAAGGCGATCAGCGGAGAACTGGTGACTCTGCCGAAGCCTGTGGAGTCTGCCGGGTCGCCAAAGAGAGGCCGCTATGTGTTGATCGGCTGCGCCGCTTTGGCGCTTGCTTCAGGCATTGGCTACCGCTTCTACCTGAAGCACGACGCCTCGAAACCGGCGGCTATTCCTACGGCCATCAGCGCTGCCCGTTCGGTTGCTGTATTAGACCTCAAGAACACGTCGGGTCGCGAGAGCGAGGTGTGGCTGTCAGAGGACTTGGCCAGGACGCTCTCGGATAACCTGTCTGTCGGCAATCAATTGGCCGTGATTCCCACGCGTGACGTGCTTCAGGCGGCAAATGAACTGCACCTCACTGAAATCGACGCCTTGAGCGCGCAATCGCTCGCAGACCTAAGACGCACGCTCCATTCGGATTACGTCGTTTCCGGTTCCTATCTGGCGCTGGGCAAACAATCGGGCGGGCAGGTACGGGTGGAATTGCGGTTGCTGGATACGGCGTCGGGGAGAACCCTGGCCAGCATTAAAGAGCAGGGTACGGAGAACGACATTTTCAAATTGCTAGGGCGTCCGAGTGACCGGCTGCGTCAGGAATTGGGGGTGCCTCCCGTAACGGCCTCCGAAGCAGCCGACGTGTTCGCATCCATTCCAGCGAATCCCGATGCGGCGCGGCCGTATAGCGAGGGACTGAAAAGACTGCACTTGTTCGATACTTTGGGAGCCATCCCGCTACTTCAGCAAGCGATTGCCGCGGCTCCCAAGTATCCCCTGATTCATGCGGACCTGGCCGGAGCCTGGGCAGAGTTAGGCTACGATGCGAAAGCGCGCGAAGAAGCTCAGAAGGCCTTTGATCTTTCAGCCAATCTTTCGCCTGAAAAGCGCTCTCTAATCGAGGGCCGCTATCGCGAGATGATCCACGACTGGGACAAAGCGGTTGAAATCTATCGGACGTTATGGATCCGGTTCCCGGAACAACCGGAGTTTGGTTTTCGGCTAGCCGCGGCCCAAACGGCGGCCGGAAAGGGGACGGATGCGCTAGCCACGCTCCGCGGCTTGCGCAAGATCCAGTCTCCACAAAACCCAGATCCCCACGTCGAGATTCAAGAAGCCGAGGCGTACGAGACGCTCTCGGATTATCGTGCGGAACGCAACCTTGCCTCCCAGGCGGCGGATCTGGCACAGAAGAACGGCTCGCAGCTCCTGCTGGCCCGGGCTCGCCAGATGGATTGCTGGGCTTCTCTCAACCTGGGTGAACCCAAGCGAGCCAAGGATGCTTGCGAGGAAGCACGGAAAATCGATGAGTCCCTGGGAAATCAGTCAGGGGCGGCCCAAGCCATCAGCAACATCGGCAGCGCTCTCGCGAATGAGGGAGACATTGCCGGCGCCAAGAAGATGTTCGAACGGGCCTTAGACATCACGCGGAAGATCGGCGACAAGAACAATATGCAAGGCGCACTCAATAACCTGGCGAATATGCTGTCCGCTCAGGGAGACCTTGCGGCGGCAAATACATTCTACGAGCAGGGTTTGGCGATAGCCGAAGAACGTGGGAACAAGGTCGAAAGCGCCAATTTGTTGAATAACATCGCCGGTGTGTATCACGCGCAAGGAAAGCTTGCCGATGCCGAAAGAAAATACGATGAGGCCCTTGCCACGGCGGTTGAAATTGACAACAAAGCTACTATCGCGCGGGTTCGATACAACCTCGCAATGCTGCTGGCCGAACGCGGAGACTTAGCCGGAGCGATGAGCCACTACCAGGAGTCACTATCCATGTGGAACAAACTCGGCTCAAAGAGCGAAGTAGCCGGTGTCCAAGGAGGCATCGGGGATATTCTGCTGAGCCAGGGCGATGTGACCGGAGCGGCGAATGCTTATGAACAAGCCCTCCGGACGCAAACGGAACTCGGAGAAAAGAACAACATCGCATACACCCAGCTCAGCCTGGCACAGGTCAGCCTGGAGCAAGGTCAGATCACAAAGGCGGAAACATCTTTTCGTCAGACCGCGGCTGATTTTGCGGCGCAAAAGGATGACGATGACGAGGCATTGGGGCGCGCGGGTCTGGGACGGGTTTTGATTTCTGAGAAGAGGTTAATTGACGCGCGAAGGGAGATTCAACGTGCATCCGAATTGGCGAAAAAGAGCGCCAACGCGACGGTCCGCTTAACAGTGTCGATCGTATCTGCCCGTCTGAATGCCGCCTCAGGCATGTACGCCGCTGCTACCAAAGGCCTCGAGTCGGCATTAGCGGAGGCCAATAAAGCCGGCCTGGTTGGATTTCAATTTGAAAGCCGGTTGGCACTCGGTGAAGTGGCGATGTCCTCAGGAAAAATCGGCGAAGGGCGCGCCATGTTGGATCTGCTGAAACAAGAGGCTGGCGCGCGAGGCTTTACCCTCGTTGCGCGGAAGGCTGCCGCTGCCCAGGAGAAGAAAATCTGAGCGACTTGAATCTGGCGCTGAAACTATTGGCCGAGTGGACGAGTCGCGATCGCGCGCCGCTTACGCTTATAACGGGCGGCAACCGATATCGCAACTACGGCCAGCAATAGCCAAACGGTACCCGGCTCCGGCACCGTTGTCGGGAAACTTCCGTAGAGCACCGTTCTGGCGCCGTCTGCGTTGGTCTCATAAAGAACCTGCAAGGCACCAGGGTCTGTGTAAAAGACTATTCCGGCTGCACCCGGGTTCGAAGCCCCAACAAATTCAGTTCCCATGGCCGAGTCGATGCAATGATTGAATTGGACGGCGCCCAGAGGATCACCGCAGGTCGTATCAGTAGAAGACGCGGAAGCATTAACGTCAAAAACTCCCCAAAACTCACTCGGATCCTTGACTTCGAGCGTGATGTCATCTCCGTCGGCTGGGACCACATCAAAAAGATCCCACATTGTCGTCAAGGTCCCGTCGAATGGCGAGCAGGTGGTAAAGTCATCTGAGATATCGAGTTCGTTGCTGAGTACATCAATCCAGGGCGTTCCTGTTGTGCAGGTGGTAGAGCCCAGGCCGGAAGTACCCTTATTGATTCGGCCGCCAGCCCAAGCGGGCGTTGTTGCTGTACAGAACACCATGCCAACCAGTATGGGTAAGCTCAGTATGTTGTGATGTTTCATAGTCACCTTAATCGATCCAAGCCGTACGCCAAGAGCAATTCTGGTTCCAATCATCCGGATTTTCGCTCTTGATGAAACAAGGCGTATCCTGCAGCAAGTTACAGACGCATGAACTCGGGCAGCTACTATAAAAGCAGTCCGTTTCTCGTAAATTGGCGAAGATTTTGCACTTTTCGCTAATTTGTCTCCCCGCGCGGGCCGGCGATACGGCTTACGGTCATGGCGATGGAGCCGCTTGAGGAATGAGCAGGCTGGGGAGATGCTCGGTTGCATGGCCCAGCGCGCGGGCCAGACTCAATTTAGCCAGATTGTGGGCGAAAACGCTATCGATGAGATCCAGTTGCGCGCTCGAGACCGTTTGTTGCGCTTGCACGACCTCCAACGTATTGATCACGCCGGCTTTCATGCGCTCGCGGGTCATCTCCAGGGTTTCCTGAGCAACCTGCACGTTCCTGCGCGCGACCACGACCTGCGCGGCGGCGGCTTCGAGATCGAGATAGACCTGACGGACTTCGGCTTCGATCTGCCCGTGAGTGTCGTCCAACTCGGCCTGGCGCTGCGCCAGCACGGCTTCGGCCTGTGCGATGTCGCCCGCGGTTCGCCCACCCTGCCAAAGCGGAATGCTGACGGTGCCGACAGCGGTAAAGGCTCCATGCGATTGGGCCGGGTTGGTGCCAATCAGTTGGTAATCGCCGCTGACCGCCACCGATGGCAGGCGCTCGGCACGCGCAGCCGACAGGGCCTTCTCGGCTGCCTCCACCTGGGCTTGGGCGGCTTTGAGGTCGGCGCGCTGTAGTTCGGCCTGGGCCACGGCGGCATCCACATCCTGAACCGGCGCCGGGCTGAAGGGGAAGCTATCCGTGAGTTGATAGCCGGCGTTGGGCGGGAGTCCGGTGAGTCGCGCCAGGTTGATCTTCTGTTTGGCGAGATCGTTGCGCAGCGTAATGATCTGCTGTTGTTGGGTGAGCGTCCGCACCTGGTTTTGGTCGACGTTGAGCTGCGCCAGCACGCCCTGTCCGTGTTGTTCGGTGGATTGATGGAAGACGGCATTGGCGGTGTCGAGTTGGGTTTGCGCGGCGTCCACGCGGGCCTGGGCGGCCAGCACTTGCAAATAAGCGCCGCCCACCGCCAAAGTGACGAGGTCGCGCGCATCGTGCAAGCTGTATTGACTGGCGCGGGCGGTGGCTTGGGCGGAGCGGTAGTTATTGAGGACAGTCATATTCGCCACTGTCTGGCTGAGGCTGGCCTGCAGGGCGAAGTAGTTGAACGGGCCCACGATGTATGGAATATGGAAACCGGGCACGCTGATGCGAAGTCCGAGTGCGGCGAGATCGGTTTGCTCCACGGTTTCGCTGAGATTGCCGTTGATGTTCGGCAGCAAAGCGCTGCGGGCCACCCTCACCTGGGCGTTCGTTTTGACGCACGGTTTGCGCCAGCCCGACCGCGCCCAGGTTGTAGGCCAGGCCGCGCTGCAGCGCCTCCTGCAGCGACAGCTTGCCGGAAAAAGGGATGGCGGTAGTGCTGCGCGCGCTGCCGCTGTAGGGCCCGGAAATTTGCACGCTGGGGTTCAATGTGTTGACGCTAGTCGTGGTCCCCGGCACGGGCTGCTCACTTGCGCCGACCGAGCCACCCTGGTTGTTGCGGCCCGAAGCCGGCAAAACGATTGCGGACGATCCCCCGGACGACGAAGACTGTGCGAAGGCGCCGCCCGCGCCCGCCAGGAGGATCAAGAGTACAATGCTGCCGAATGGTTTCATGGCATTTCCCGTCATTTCGAAATCATCACCAATTTGCGCATCGCGGCCACCAATTGGCGCTGATGGGCCGCAGAAAGCACCGCCAACTGCTGCGCCTCGGCGCGTTGAGCGCGTGGCAGCGCCCGGTTGAACAAGCGGTCGCCGGCCTCGGTGCGCTGCACCCATTGCATGCGGCGGTCGCGCGGATTGCGCTTCCGTCTCAGCCAGCCGCGGCGCTCCAATCCGTCGAGCACCGCCACCAGGGAACTGGGGTCGAGGCCGCACAAACCAGCCATCTCATGCTGTGGGATGTTGCCGGCGCCGGCGAGGGCCAGCAGCCAGAACTCTCTCGCGTGCAGCCCCGTCGGCGCCAGAGCGCGATCCAGACGCCGGCGCGCCTCCAGAAAGATCTTCCAGTTGCAAAACCATAATCCCGGAGCAGCCGGATCCCATGCCGCCATTACCTTTGTCGGGGCCGTCCTGGCAGGGCGAGGCATGGCTACAAGGTCCGCCGGAACAGCAGCGTAGCGCCCGTCAACACCACCAGCGAGGTCAACGTCAGCGCGAAGATATCGCTGGTGATCGCGGTTATGCCGACCTCCTTGAGCAGCAACGTGCGAAAGCCGTGGACGGCGTAGGTGAAGGGGTCGCACTCCGAAAGCAACCGAAGCCACCTGGGGAAGCCGGCGATGGGATAAACGGCGCCGCTGGGAAAAAACAGCAGCGTGTTCAGCACGCCGAAAATGGCGCGCGGCACGAGCGGGTCGCTGATACGCGCCATGATAAAGAACATCATGCCGATCAGCGCGATGGAAGTGAGCACAACCATCACGGTCAGCTCCAGCAGGCGGACCGGTTGAAAGAAGTTGGGGACTTGCGCCACGACCGCGCCAAGTACCAGGACGGTCTCTCCCGCGAGCACCGCCTTGATCACGCCGGACAGGTTGAAGCCGAGAATCAGCTCCCATTTGGTGATCGGGGTCACCATGTAGCCCTCGTGTAGGCCGCGCGACTTGTCATCGATGAACAGCAAGCCGCCACCGATCATGGCGGTCATGAAGATTGCCAGCGCCACCGAACCGGGCAGGAAATACTTGATGTAGTTGACATAGGGATAGACCTCGACCACGTCGAGCAAGGCCTGCGGTGGTTCGCGGGGCGGGACCTGGGGCGCGTTGATTGAGGCCACCAGATCGGACATTTGTGAGCCCACCGCACCCGCCACCGAGCGATCGGTGTTGTCGGTAATCAGGGCCAGGTGCGGCCGGTGCTGTTCCAGCAGATCGCGGGAATAATGCTGTGGAATGATCAAGACCCCGCCCAGTTCGCCTTTGCGCAGGTCATTGAGAGCGGCGCCCTCGTCGTCGTAGTCGGTGGGCAGGAAGGTGCGCGCATTCGCGCTGACGGCCCGGACGCGCTCCAGCACATCGACCGATTCCGGTCCCTGATCCAGGTTGACCACGCCCAAGATGACGTTCTTGATATTGCCGCCGAAGGCGTTGCCCAGGATGATTAACTGCACCAACGGCAGTGCCAGCGAGGCGAAGAGCAACGCAGGGCTGCGGCGAAATTTGCGCATATCGCGCTCGACCAAGGCCAAAGCTCGCTTCATCGGGGGCCGCCTTTCTTCCCTGGGGCGCCGGGAACGGCGGCTTCGGCCATCTCTGCCAGACCATGGCCGGTGTAATGCAGGAATACGTCGTCCAGACTGGTGGATTGCACCGACAAGCTTTTCAACTCGAGCTTGTGCTCGCGCGCCAGTTCGACCAGTTCCTGCGCCGAGGCCGGGCCGCGGTCGCTGGAGACGCGATAGGTGGCCGAGCCCAGCGCGCGCACCGACTTGACGGCCGGCAACGACTCCAGGTCGGC
Organism: Terriglobia bacterium; assembly: GCA_963768075.1. Taxonomy (GTDB): domain Bacteria; phylum Acidobacteriota; class Terriglobia; order Bryobacterales; family Bryobacteraceae; genus QHXW01. The sequence continues at coordinate 293,677 of CAVYHD010000051.1, read as the reverse complement.
GGCGCCGTGGGGCAGATCGGGCTGGAACTGCACTTCGATGCGGCTGGCGCCGGGTACCGACGCCTTCAGCGCCACGGGCGTGTCCAGTGCTACGATGCGGCCGCTATCGACGATCGCGACCCGGTCGCAGAGGCGGTCGGCCTCGTCCATGTAATGCGTGGTGAGAAAGAGCGTGCGGCCCTGTTGGGCGCGCAGATGCGTGATCATCTCCCACACCGAAATGCGTGAGACCGGGTCGAGGCCGGTGGTGGGTTCGTCCAAGAACAGGATCTGCGGGTCGTGCACCAAGCCGCGCGCGATCTCCAGCCGCCGCCGCATACCACCCGACAGCGTGGCGGCAAGAGCGTCGGCGCGGTCGGATAGGCCGACAGCTTCGAGCAACTCCGCCGTGCGCTGGCGGCGCCGCGCGCCGGTGATGCCGTACAGCCGGGCGTGAATGCCCAAATTCTCGGCGCAGGTGAGCTCGGGATCGCTGGTCATGTTCTGCGGAATGACCCCAATACTGGCGCGCACCGCGTTGGGGTCGCGAATAATATCGTGCCCGGCCACGATCGCCGTGCCGCTGGTGGGAGGCACGAGCGTCGTCAACATGCGGATGAGCGTGCTCTTGCCCGCGCCGTTGGGTCCGAGGAGACCGAAGATCTCGCCGCTCTGGACCGTGAAGCTGACGTTATCGACCGCCAGCAGCGCGCCAAAGCGCTTGCTGATGCCTTCGACCTCGATCGCGACGCCGTTTTGAGGATTGACTTTGCGAGCTTCCATGACGGCTAATCCTTCGCGCTGTTCGCTGACCGGCGGAGGCGGCGGCAAGGCCGGTACCGGCAGCATCACCCAGGCGGTCATGCCCAGCGGGAGCTTGCCCTCTGGATTGGGCACGCGCACGCGTATGGCCACCGTCTTGATGTCGCGCTTGGTGCGGCTGACGTCGCGCTGCGTGGCGAAATCGGCTTCCACCGCTTTGTAGATCACGGGACCGGTGATCTCGGTGCCCGAAGGCAGGCGCACGCGCAACGTCTGTCCCATCGCGATGAGATCGGCGTAGGTTTCCTCGACGTCGGCATCCACCCAGGTCGAACTCAAGTCGAAGAGCGTGACGATCGGACTGCCGGGGTTCACCACCTCGCCTTGCCGCGCCGCCCGCAGTGTCACAATGCCGCTGGCCGGCGCAAAAATCCGGGTCTGGCCGAAGCGCGCGGTGGCGGCGGCCGCATTGGCCTCGGCCTGCGCTTCGGCCGCGCGAAACGCATCGGTCTGCCGCTGTTGTACGGCGACCTGGCTTTCCTCCTGCTGGGCGTCCGCCAGCGCGGCCTGCGCCGCCGCCACGGCCGACGGCGCCGCTGCGATCGCCGGCTCGACCCAGGCTTGCGCCGCCTGTTCATTGGCCTTGGCGGAGTCCAGATCGGTTTGGGCCGTGACCAGGTCCTGCGGCGGATTGATGTCCCTTTGCACCAGCGGCCGGATGCGGTTGAAGTTGTCCTGGGCCTTGGCCACCGGCCGCCTGGGCCACTTGCGCCTCGCCTGCCGCATGGCCTGGTTTGCGCCACTTGCGCCTGGCCTGCTGCAGTTGGGCTTGGGCTTGCGCCACCTGCGCCTCGGCCTGGCGGACTTTGGTGGGCAACGTTTTTTCCAGCAGCTCCGTCTGGGCCACCGACTGCTGCGCGCTGGCGCGGGCCTGCGCGATGGCGTGGCCGGCGGCGCCCTGGTCGGCGCGCAACTCGTCCTGATCGAGCACGGCAATCAGGTCGCCGGCCTTAACCCATTGCCCGTCGTCCACCGCCAGGCTCACGATGCGGCCAGTGATCTTGCTGCCCACCACCACTTCGTTGCCGTCCACGGTGCCGGTCAGCACGAGCGTCTGCGGACGCGGACGCTGCTCCCACCAGATCGCCACGCGCGATGGCCACAATCAGCAACAGAAGGATCGCTCGTTTCATGCGAAAGACCTCATTTGATGAAAAGCAAAATGATTGTAAACCAAATCATTGTGAAATCAAATTAAATTCCGGCGGGCAGCTAACAGCTAAAACTGCGTTCGACCAATGTAGCGGCGAAATGCCAGAATAAAACCAGCCATGAAATCAACGTCTTTCGACCGATCGTTCTGTTGGCTTGCCGTGGCCCTCGCAGGCTATCTCGTCGCGCCGCTCCGCGCCGCGAAAGAAACGGAACTCAAGGATGAGGGGGGAAAAACGATTATCAAATACATCATCGAGGTTCCCGCCGTCATCGCACCCGCCGGCACAACGGATCCGGCCAGGCAGGTCGGCTTGCTTTTGTGCTTCCAGGAGCACGACACTCCCACCGGGAACGATCTCTTTCCTGTGCGCCAGTCCTTGTGGCGGCAAAGGCTCACCGAACATTACATTTTGCTCGCCGCCGCGCCGCAGGGCCGGAAATTCGGACCGCAAGATCACGATCCGTTGGAGAAGCTGATCGCGTGGGCGAAGAAGACCTATCCGATCAATCCGCGCCGCGTGTACATGTACGGCAAGGGCGAGGGCGCCAAGATTTCCGCGGAATTCATGATGACACATCCCAACATCGTCACCGCGGCCATCATGTACAGTTGGGGCGCCTGGTTGATGCCCTCCGAACTAAAGGAGCCTCTGGATTTTGTAAACAGCGCTCCGGAGATTTACATGACGCTTGGACGCCGTGATTTGGAGAACCATCTCGCCTGCGTTCGCGACACCTATCCTCGCCTGAAGGCCAAGGGCTATCACATCATTTATCGCGAGTTCGATGAACTCGGAGATCGAACGTACCATCCGCCGAGCAATGACAATGCGATCGCTTGGGCGACGCAGCTGCGGAACAAGAACCTCGCGGCCTCGCCGGGGGAGAGGAAACTGCTCGATACCTTTAAGGGCGCGCCACCTGCTCCGGCGGATGGCTACTATCCGGAGCTGGCACTGGTGGGCGGCGCTCCCGCGGGCGCCATTGTGCGGGAGCTGCTCGATTCCAAGGACGCCAGCGTCCGGGCCGCGGCGGCGGAGACGTGCAGCCATGCGATCTTCAACGAGGCTACGACGATCGCCCTTACGAAGAAGCTCTCCGATCCGGCGATCGAAGTGCGCCAAGCAGCGACCCGCGCACTGGCGATGTATGCCGATTGGCGCTACGAAGCAGCCCAGCTGGCGCTGATCCAGCTTGCCATGGATCAGAATGCGGATGCTCTCGATCGTCTCAATGCGACGGATGCGCTCGGCTACGCAGTGCGACTTCAAGTGAAGGGCGTTCGTCAGGATCCGCCCATGTTCCAGGCCCTGATCTCTCTTCTTCAGGATAAGGAGGAACCCCTGCGCGCGACGGCCGCCGGCATCCTGGCTCCGGCGTACGATCCCAGCGGACCAGGAGACGAGCGGCGAAAGGCGCCAGATGGCGGCTGGGAGAAATGGCTTGCCGATGTCACTGCCAGGGAAACAGGCGCCCTGAAGGATTATGAGGTCTGCGGTTTGGGCAAGACTGGACAGAGCGCGGCTTACCCGGGCAACCGCGGTACAGAGGAGCCCGTGGATCTTTACTGCATGGGTGGCGCCGCCCTAATGGGCTACAACCTAGGAACCGGCCAACCTGCAAACCAAGATCCCGCCTCCGCTTTCCAATATATGTTGAGGGCTGCCAACCAGGCTTACGTGCCTGCGGAGTCGGCCGTGGCCATGATGTACGCCGACGGCAAGGGAGTACAGCAGAACTACGCCGAGGCTGGGAAATGGTGGATCAAGGCCTCGGAAGGCGGCGATCTCGTAGCTGCCAGACACACCTGGAATCTTTATCGCAACGGTGAGGGTGTTGCCAGAGATCCGAATATAGCGAACCAGTGGGCCAAGGTAATCGGTGAGCCGGTACGGGCTCCGCGTTGAGTAGTAGCGCCGCGGTCGGCACCTGCTGGCTCCCCGACCCGGAACAGATTATCGTAGACGTTTCAGTGCCCGTTGCCGTCAATGCCTGGGATCCAGTGAACTGCGTTGTCGTGATACAGCTTCTTTAGCACGGAACGCGGAAGGTTCAGGCCTTCGACCTTATGTCCGTGGTATTCGAAACTGTCGTCCGTGGCAAAATAACGCCAATCGAGCGCATACTGGTTTTCCCAATCTTGAGCTGCTGCCTGATCGCCTCTTCCTGGATAGAAACCAAGATCTGTGCCGTATAGAATCCGATCCTGATACTTCACGAGGAAGGCCTGCGCCTTTTCCCGGGGTTGAATAACGAGGCTCTGCACGCGGGCCGCGGTATCGACCGCGAAGTTTGGATAAAGCCGTAAGCGAGCCTCGACCTGGTCAAGATGATCTTCCATGCTTCCGAGGTGTGCTCCCACAACTCGAAGGTCCGGATTCATTGCGAGCAAGTGGTCTCTCGCCCGGAGAATGGCTTCTTTTTGAGGAGCACCTGCTTGCTTGCTCATGTCCCACTGGGGATTCGCCTTATAATATCCCGCGTAGGGAGCGTGAGGGTCTTGAGATCCCCACGCGGCATCGGGCTCCGCTAAGTGGGCGATCAATGTTCTATGATGTGCGGCGATGTCCCTGAAAATGGGCTCGAACCGCGGATCATCCGGCATGACATACTGCCCCGACGCGTTCTTGAGCTCCATTCCCACATTTTTCCAAATCTTTACGGCAACTGCGCCGCGCGCGAAGTCTTGATTCAGAGCGTCAATCGCTTCCTGGGGAAAGTTAGCGTTGTTGAACTGAAACGGATCGAAAGTAGTACAGAGCTGCGCGTGGCCCATGCTGGAAACCACGAACTTCAGAGCATCCTGACGCTGCCGCTCCGTCGAAGTTCGATATGGGTTTCTGTCGTCTACAACCAAAATGTCCAGAACGTGCATGTGCAGCCGCTCGAGCATTCCGACGAAGGCCGCCCCGGTTTGAAATGCGTGGGTATGGGTGTCGATCGGCTCGAGTGATGTGAATTCTGTCAGCCTTGCTCCGCTCAGGGAGTCATTTGAGGCCGTTGTGGAAGCGTTGGATTGCTGCGCATTGGCGGCCGGAGCCATCGAAAGATAAAGAACCAAAAAAACGCTGATGGCGGCGCGCGACACTTTCGTTCTTCTACTTCAGGTTCTTCTCGAAGAATGCCCCGACTTTAGCGAGGTAGGGTTGTGGAACCATCGTGTAAGCGCTGGTATGGATGGCTCCTGGCACCACCCATAGCTCAGCGTCCGGCAAAGCAGCCTTAATCTGCGGGCGCCGGTCGCTGTCGGCGGGCAATTCCAGAAGGCCATAGATGAGCAGCACAGGCCGGGGGGAAATCCGCTTCATAGCGTCTACGGGCCGCAGTGTGCGGAGATCGTACCCATAGAGGACGCGTTCCATGAGCTGCGCCGCGGGGAAGAAGAACTGGGGCGTGCCTGATGACCTCTTCCAGCCCCTCTCGAGACTTGCGTATTCATCGACGCCGGCGCCATCGGTGACGAGCGCACTAATGTCCGGGTCGTCGGCCGTGGCGTAGACGCACGATGTCGCGCCAAGCGAGGCACCCAACGCTCCAATGCTGGCCGGCTGAAATCCCTGGCCCTTGACCCAGTCGACCGCGCCTTCAACATCGTGCCGCTCACCAACGCCCCACGCGGAGTCAACGCCGCCGCTCAAGCCGTGCGCGCGCAAGTCAATCATCAGAATATTGAAGCCGCGGCCCTGAAAAGTGTTGAGCGCGGCGCCAAGATCGAGGAAGTGGCTGTAAAACTCGGTAGTGCGATTTTCGCCCCTCCCATGGACCATCACGATGGCCTTGCTGCTCCCGGCCCTGGGAATCCACCATCCGGAGATTTCGATGCCGGCATCCCGTGAGGGCAAGCGCACGTCGCGATATTCCAGATTGAATGACGCCGGTGTTGCGGAAAAATAGGTGTTGCGCCGTGGATGCGCCCACGTGTTCGCCGCGCGCACGCCGATGGCGAGGTACACCACGATAGCCAGCACCGCCAAACCAGTCCAAATGACTGCGCCACTCCCACGCCTGTTTGTGCCAGACTTCATCATTGTGCCCATTGAGTCAGGTATTGTACCCCGAATTTCCGGTTTCTGGGCCAGTATATACGAAGGCGCCATCGGCTGATCCCGGGAGCCGCAGTTTACCCGCTGCGCCGAATCGATCATTTCCACCTTGGCGATCATCTCAGTGTCAAACGTCTGCAATCGCGAAAGCGAGGGCCGCGCCAAGATATAATACCGGCAGGCCAGGAGCTCTTTTATGTTTTTTTCCAGTCGCTTGGTTCTGGTGATCGCCGCCGCCTTACCGCTAACGCCGGCGCTGCTGGCCACGGATACGGGTCCCGCCGGCTCCGAGCGTGACGTTGCCCTTTGGGTGCTCCGGGAAGGAGGCCGGGTCCTGCTCGGCGGCGCCTCCGAGTACATCAGCGACCCGTTTGATCTCCCCGCGGGCGAGATCCGCGTCGTGGGCGTGGACATGCACGGCACCGTAGTGGACCCCAAGGAACTCGCGCCCCTCGCCAGACTGGACGGGCTCGTTGAAATGTTCCTGCCGGCTCGCGTCTGGAGTCCCGTCAGCGATGTCAAATCCCCCTACTCCGACGAGATGTTCGATTACTTCGCCGGCTTGAAGCATCTGGAAAAGTTCCAGACGGGCCTAACCACCCTCGCTTGGCTGGATCTCTGGGACAAGGGTCTAGTGCGCATGGCCCCGTTGAGCGAGCTCAAGGACCTGCGCGTCGCGTTGAGCACCATATACGATCCTAAGTGTCTGAGCTCTTTCGTCAACCTCGAGTTTCTCGACCTCGACGACACCTACGTGACCGATCAAAGCATGACGGCGCTGGCCGGCATGAAGAACTTGCGCCGGCTCACCATGATGGGGACGCTGGTGACCGATGACGGCATCAAGTATCTCCAGGATCTCACCCAGCTCGAGGCACTCAATCTTTACGGAGTGAAGATTACGGACAAGGGTGTCGAGTATCTTCGCAAGCTTACCCATCTTAAGGAACTGAACCTTCTCGGCGCGCAAATCACAGATGAGAGCGCGTCGGTCTTATCCCAGTTTCAGGATCTACGCGAACTGAACCTGTACCGCAGCCGGATGACCAACGCCGGCTTGGCCAAACTCCAGGCACTGCCCAAACTCGAGTTGCTGGATGTGCGTTACACCGGCGTCAACGGCTCGGGCGTCCAAGCGATGCGCGCCGCCCGGCCGGACTGCCAAGTGATTTACGTGAGCAACGCGCCTCCGGCTGTGACTGCGCGCGGCAGCGAGCGGCCCAAAGGCACAAGCCAAAAGGCCATTGCGGCGTGGATCCAATCTCTGGGCGGAGAAGCGCGGATCTCGAACGGCGACATTCAATTTATCTCGCTTGCCCGGACTCCCTTTACCGATGCTGAATTAGCGTATTTGAAAGCCTTGCCGCACCTCGAGCGCTTGAATCTGGAAGCCACCGACGTGAGCGACGCGGGCATGCCGTCTCTGCGGAGGCTGACCACCCTACGCGAGTTGAACCTGAGTTTCACATCGGTATCCGACCGTGGCCTCGAGAGTCTAGGCAGTCTGGTGAATTTGCGCCGGTTAATGCTGTCTGGCGTGCTGGTGCAAGGCGCGGGCTTCCAATATCTCGCCCATCTGACACAGCTCCAGGAGTTGGACCTGACTTCGACGTCGGTCACGGACGCGGCTCTTCCTCCCATTAGCAATTTGACGGCGCTCGAACATCTGTCGATCAGCAATTCCGACGTTACCGACGCCGGTTTCGATCCCCTGGCCAAGTTGACTAACTTGAGCGCACTCGACTTGCGCGGAGTGGATGTGAGCGACGCCGGTCTTGTGAGTCTAGCCCGGATTGCCAGTTTGCGGGATCTCAACCTGAGCCATTGCCGGTTCACCAACAAGGGTCTGGCCCAACTCAAGACCCTGCCTCGTCTGGAGCGGCTACGCATGTTTGAAACCAAAATCGATGATGCGGGGGTGGCTGAACTGGCGGCCATCAAGACTCTGCGCTCGATCAATTTCGACTACACAAAAGTGAGCGACAAGGGAATGGCGCTTCTCAAAACTCTGCCTAATCTCGAGGAACTGGACCTCGACAGCACAGATGTGGGAGACCAGGGCGCCGGAATGCTGGCCTCGATTCCAACGCTCAAGACGCTGGATCTCTATCACACGCTGGTTTCCGACAAGGGCTACCAGGAGATTAGGGCGGCGTTGCCCCAGTGCCAGATTTTTTGGGACAAGGATTCGTCGCTGAAATCGCGGCGCAAGCTGTAAAGCATGTCTTCCCTTCGAGTACTGGTTCTCATTGCGATCCTGCCCCTGTTCGCCGGGAGTGGTCCCGACTGGGTAGGCGGACTCGGAGGCAAGATTGATCGCAACGCCGACGGAGAGGTGATTGGGTTGCACTTACGCGGGGCGTGGGTCACCGACACCGAACTGCTCGACGTAGCGCGCTTACCGAAGCTCGAACTGCTGGACCTTTCGCATACGCGCATTACCGATGAAGGGCTGTTGCACCTCAAACCCGCAAAGCAGATCCGCGACCTCAACCTCTTCTACGCCGAGCAGATCACCGACCAGGGGATGACGGCAATCCAGGATTGGAAGAATCTGAAGCGTCTGAATTGCGCGGCACCCGCATATTCGACGGCACGATGGCCATCGTTAGCGGACTACCGCAGCTCGAAGCGCTCGATATCTCCTATACGCAGGTCACCGACAACGGCCTCGATGGCCTGGTGCCGCTTACCAAACTGAAGGAGTTGTCGATTGGGCGCAGTAAGTTGAACCAAGGTGCATTGGAAGTGCTTCGCCTGTTGCCTACATTGGAATACCTGGATTTGGGAGGCCCCCATCCAGGATCCGGTGGCTATAGGGCCAAACCGGGCACTCCCATGCCGGAAGAAGTGCCGCGAGCCATTTCCGAACTCAAGCAACTGCGAGTGCTGAAGCTTAGTTACTCCGAGATAACCTGGGACGGTTTGCGAATTTTGGCCACACTCGACCAGGTCGAGAAGCTCAGCCTGGCGGGCTCGTCACACGTGGACGATCGAGCGATCGCCGAACTCGCCAAATGGAAAAGTCTGAAATACCTGGACGTGCAAGGAACCAAAGTGACGCCGCAGGGGGTGGCTGGACTGGAGAAAGCCAAGCCCGGCATCGTGATTCTAAGCGGAGCCGGTCCGTTTCCGGCGAGCGCGCCAGCGGAACAAGAGCCGCGACGGTAATCGGCCGGTCCGGCCTAAGCCAGCAACTCCGTCAACTTCCGGCTCGAAGTCGGGAACGCGTCAGCGCTGAGGTTGGCGTCCAACGCTCCATCGGCGAGGGTGCGGTAAAGGTCGCCAAACGTGCCTTCGATGCGGGTATGGCGGCCGTGCACCAGGCGGTCCTTCGATCCCGCGACAAGAGCGATCATCCCGCTGGCCTTGTGGATATTGGCTTCGGCATGCTCGTGAACGAAAACCAGGCACGTGTTATCCAGCACGGTCCCGCTGCCTTCCGGTATCGATTTCAGCTTGGCCACTAGATAAGCAAACTCCTCCACGTGCCAGCGGCAGATGTCGCGCAGAATGCGCTGGCCGCTGGCCTTGTCCGCACCGGGCGCCTTACCGTCCGCGTGGGTGTAATCGTGGTGCCGCGCCTCATCATGCCCTAGCCATGGGAATCGCGCGAGGCCCTGGCATTTGGTAAGCATATAGCTCGCCACGCGAGTCTGCCGTGTGACCAGCGCGTAGGCCAGCAGATCGCTCTGAATCTTGGCGATGCGCGGCCAGTCCTTCATGTCAAAGTCTTCTTCGGGCTTGGCCACCTGCCGGTACTCCGGCGGCAGCGACGTGATCGCGCGCTCCAGATCCCGAATGGAAGCCATATGCTCATCCAGACGCTGCACATCCTCTCGCGGAAGATCCTTGCGGAGAAGGTTGGCTTCCTGGTTTACCGCATCGAGGATACTGCGTTTGCGGTTGACCCAGCCTTGATCTTTGGCGCCGAACAGGCGGTCGAACAGGCGATGCGGAATCTCTTCCGGGGCCAGGGGGCGATCAGGGCCTGACCAGCTCATGTTCTTGTGGATTGAGCTGCCGAACGATTCCTGCGAAACTCCGATCTGCAGTGACCGGAACCGGGTTTCGGCAGCGAGCTTCTGCGCGACGATCTGATCCACCGAAGGACCGCCCGGACTCCGCCCCGTATAATGCGTACACGTCATGAGCGCGCTCATGGCGGTGGAGTGGCCGTCACCAGCGGCATTGCCGATGGCCGCGTTATCAAGCCCGCTCAGCACGTGGACTTCATCGTGTAATCGGGCGAGCGGCAGCAGGCAGGGCGTCATGTCGTAATCGGCGCCAGTGCGATCCGGAATCCAATATCGTTCCGGGATGCCGTTGCCGTTAAACCAAAGCACGAAGCGCTTGGCGATGGGCGCGGTCTTCATCGATGGATCCACGTCGGCGGCGTAAGCGGTGCCCGCCGAGTTGAACATCGAGACTAGCGGCGGCAGCCCCACGATAACCGGCGCGTGGGAGATCGCAAACCCCTTCAGCAGCGATCTACGCGACAATCTAACGCGCTTAGTGATTACTTGCGACATTGACGTTCCTTTCCGCCGGCAGCGTATCCCACTGCTGTACCAATGATACAACCAGCTCCTTGTAACGGTATCCTGATTTCTGAAAATCACCTAAAGCCATATGGATCATGGGGATATCGGCGGCCGTATCTTGCCGGCCGGACATGTACCGGAAGAGCTGCTTCACGATACACTCCTGGCACTGCGGCGTCTGAGCCAGCAATTCGCCCAATTGCCGCGCGTCGAGAATTGCGGCTCCGGCAGGCCCGCCACCTGGCCTGTAGTGTCCAGGGTGAGAAATACTTCCTTGGGTTTCGGCCTGTTCACATCAGCGCCGTGGTACTCCGGATCGAACAGCATCCTCTGCTTTTCGCGGTACATGCCGATAGCGTCGAACTTCTCCAGGCCGAAGCCGATGGGATCGATCAGGTGATGGCAACCGGCACAGACCTTGTCGCCGGTGTGGGCCGAGAGGCGTTCCCGATTGGTCAGCGGCCGCGCCTCTTCGACCGACGGCAGGTTGGTATCAACCCCCGGCGGCGGAGGGGGCACGTGCTGGCAGAGGAACTGCTCTCGCACGAATAGGCCACGCGCCGTGGGTGCCGTTTCCTCGAGTTTGCTGGTGAGGGTCAGGAATAGCGCCTCGCCGAGCAGACCGGAACGCTGCTGCTCCGCCGGGAACTCCACGCGAGCATACTCACGGGCTGGCGTCGGCACCTTGTATATGGCCGCCAGATCCGAGTTCACGAAGCCGTAATTGGCGGTGAACGCGTCCATGAAATCTCTGTCATTCCACACCAGGTCGTCAATGAAGTGTTTGGTCTCTTCGATCATGGCGAACGCCAGGTCACGACTGAACAACGGGAAGAAACGCCGGTCGCGGGCAGCCGTCAGCACACGGTCGAAGCGCAGCCATTGCGATATGAAGTCGTAGAGGCCCTGTTTGGCTCTGGGATCATCCAGCATCCGGCGCGCCGTGCGCCCAATGGCGTCGGGACCGTTCAACTCGCCGCGCGCCGCGCTATCGAGCAGGGCGTCGTCAGGCATGGTGTTCCAGATGAAATAAGCCAACCGGCTGGCCACCGTGTAGGGCTTCCACTTTGGATTGGACGTTTGCTCCATCCAGAACAGAAATGACGGAGACTGCAGCGTGGCTTCGATCACCGTTTCGGCGCCTTTTTGAAAATCGCCCTCGGCTTTGAAAAGCCGGTCATACAGCGCAACCTCTTCCGGCTCGAGCGGGCGGCGGAAGGCCCGGCGGCCGAAGCTCTCGATGAACTTGAGACGGCAGCCGGCGTCGTCTGCTCCGGTGGGAGTACATGGGATCAAGTGGCGGAAATCTCCGCGGCGGAAGGCGTTGGCCGCCAGACGCTCGGCCGCTACGCTGTACGCTTCGATCTGAATGGGCGATAACGATTGCGACTGATACTGATTCTTGAAGCCGTTAACGTAGTCCTCTGGTGGAAACTGATTCGCCGGGTCGGTAGGATCCTTGAGCAGGTCACGCACGGTGTTGTTATATTGCTGGTTCGTCAGCCGGCGCAGGACCACTTCCGGCGCCTGGCCGGAGCCAGCCGCGTCCCGCGTCTTATATTGCAGCGCCTGCGCCAACTCGGGACCGGACAGAGTGGCTAGATAACCGATCCATTGCTTCAGCAGCACCTCTTCCGGGCTGCCCGGTTTTATTCGCTCGCCGCCGCTGTGCTTGATTCGATTTGTGGGCTTTTTCAGAAGGATGGAGTTGTCGGGATTGTCACGGTCGACCAGCTCAACGAGGGACCTCCCGAAAGCCTCCACCTTTTCGTTCGAAGCACTCTCTTCAGGAAAGTGCAACCGCGTAGGCGAGGCCACGCCTTCGGGATTGTGGCACGCGCGGCAGCCAGCCTGCTGAAATACCGGATAGAGCTTCTCGCCGAAAGAGATCGGCGCCTGGCCTGAAGCCGCCAGCACGCTCACCACGAAGAACAGAAAGAAACGCCCACATCTAGGCATTTTGCGGATGATTTTAAGCATACCACCAGCGCGATCCGTTGCAACGGAAGACCGTCCCCAGAATGTATTTCCCGGGTTGGACGCCCTCGCATGATGTGGTTGCTATTTCGCCAGCTGGTTGACGCCAGCGCCACCGTGCCCTGCTCCGCGAATGCTACTCCGGTTTCGCTTCGAGCAACAGGTGCTGGTCGAAGCTAACGTCAAGGTCTGCCACCGGCCCATGAACTATCCCGAGATCCTTGCCGTTCACGTAGTCGGTGACGCGATAAGCACGTTCCGCGAGGCCCCGCAGCGCGATCTTGCCACTCCAGTGCGGTGCATAAAAGGCGTAGTACATGCCGCTATCCTTGCGTATCGCGTGGGCTTCGGGCCGATCAAAACCAATGTCGTACAACCCGCCGAGATATTCGCCGCGCGAGAGCATTTTCTCCTTATAGATGCCCAGCCACTTTTCGAACGCCTGTTCACGCACGGGTGTAAGATCGTTGCGCTTCCGATCCGCCGATCCCTCCGGCCAGGTGAAGTTCGAGCCAACCACACCGCCCACGCCTACGGTAGAGGCGAAATCATCCTTGGTCATATCGACGTGGTCGCCGAAGTAAGCCACCGAGTCTCCCTGGAGAGCCTTGAGCGTCTTACCTTTTGTGCGCACCTGCCATGCCGACTCAGGATCTGACGCTACCGACATGTTCAGGAACGGCAGCGTGAAAAAGGAATAAGAGGTTCCACACGGGCAGAACTCTACAAGAGCATCCGGCTTCACGTCGCGAGCCGTTTCGTAAAGAGCCTGGAAGAACTTGGGCATTCCCTCCACGGATTCTTCGGGCGTGGCGTGCTTGTGGGCTGGATTGTAGCAGGGGGGCGCGGCATTCATATGCTGACCGTCCAGCTTCAGCCCGTCGAAGCCCCAATCCCGAAGGGCTTTCACGACGATCGCCTTGTGGTATTCCACGACCGCGGGATAGGCCGGGCATAGATACCAGGAGTTCCAGTAGGAGATCTTCTGCTTGCTGCCGTCGGCGTTAAGCAGGAGCCAATCCGGGTGTTTCTTGACCAGCTCAGTCCCAGGATCGGCGGCAAGCGGCGCCCACCATAACTGGGCCTTGAAACCTTCGGCGTGAATCTTATCCACGAGGGCCTTCATGTCCGCGTCGCCATTCGGAAACTTCTGCGGCTGCAGGAACCAGTCGCCCTGTGCGGTCTGCCAGCCGTCGTCGAGCGTAACCCAGGTGAAGCCGAGCTTCTTCACGATCGGCAACGCGTTGTAGATCTGGCTGGGCTTGATCTTCCGGCCGTAGCCCCAGGCGCACCAAATGGGACCGAAGGCGCTTTCGGGCGAGGCGTCGAAATGCATTCCCTGAGCGATCATCACGTTCCGGTATTCGCGCAGCGTTTGAAAATAATCGCCCTGGTGAACGGCCGCAAACGTGCGAAAAGTCTTGAGTGTGGCTCCGGGTTTGATCACCTCATCATGTTTGAACTCAACCGCTACCGCCGCCCGGTCGGCACCTTGTTCCGACACCGGCAGGGAGACCAGTTTCGGAGCCATTTCCACATGACCCACGGCGATGCCCACCTCTCGACACCAGACATCGACCACGGGTGTACCTCCGCCATAGTCGGGGGCGTTCATGCCCAGGAAATTTTCCTGTTTGAAACCCGGCTTCAACGGCAGCACCCAATCCGGCCGGTTCTCGTAAGAGCCGCTTTGGAACGACCAGAACGCAGGTTGGGCGGCCGAGGCCGAAGCGCTGATGGAGTAATGCTGATTGGTCCAGCTGTTTACCGGCAGATCGGCGGACCCTGTGTTGGTGTACTCCACATCGAAGAATGCCATCGAGGGAAACCGGTCGTACACGGTAACGATCACCGTCTTCTTCAGAGACGAAGCCGTGCCCGTAATTACCGTCCGGAAACCGGCCCCCAGGCGGTCGCGGATGGGCTCGCGAGTCTGTTTTTGTAGCGTAAAGTCTTTGATTTCACCGCCGGATACGCGAATGGATTCCGAGGGCGTAAACTCGCCAACTATCCGCTCCTGTCTTCCGAGCAAGGCGACCACCCGGCTGTGCATGGCGCCATCGAACTCGATACGGATGTTCTTGCCCTGGACGAGCGCGGCCTCCGCCGCGAAGCCGGGGGTGCCCATTAACGTGAGCGCCGCGATCATCAAACTGCCGCTTGCATTCATCGGTTTAGTCTCACATTAGCAGAGTTAGCGCGAGCCCCGGGCGGCGAACGTTCCGCTGCCGCGGACGTGGAGAGCGAGCTCCGACATTCCTCTAAGAATACTTCTGAAACAGCCATTTCGCGAATCATGCCTTGACAAGATAGCTGTGGTTTCAAATAATCAGAGCCGTGTACCATGCGACGGCGGAGTTTTCTGGCACTCGGTAGCGGCGCCGCGCTGGGACTCATCCATCACACAAGCGCCATGCCTGTTCCGTTTCAGGACGAAAAGAGCAAACTGAAAATCACCGGCGTCCGGCTGGTTCACACCCGGCCGAAGCGGCCGGTGCCCGCGTACGAGCCGGCGGCGGGCTCATGGTCGACCGGCGGCGTGGAAGTAGCCAACCCCATGTCCATTTACCCGGAGTATAAGGCGCAGCGGTCGCTGTTCATGCCGGATCCCGGAAAGCTGGAGGCCTTCACGGTTGAGATCTCAACCGACAAGGGCGTGAAGGGCTATGGAAGCGGGGGCATCGCCGGAGGGCAGGTGGTGGAGGGGCATTTCACCAAGCTGCTGATCGGCGAGGACCCGTTCAACATCGAGCGGATCTGGGACATTCTTTTTCGCTCCAGCATGTACTACGGGCAGGCGGGCGTGGTGCCTCACGCCATCAGCGGCGTGGACCTGGCCCTCTGGGATCTGATCGGCAATGCGCTGGGTATGCCGGTGTACAAGCTGCTGGGCGGCGAAACGAAAACGCGCATTCCCACCTATTGCACGGGCAACGATATCGAGCAGCACATCCAGTTCGGCTACAAACGGCTGAAGCTGGCAGTCCCTTACGGCCCGGCCGACGGGCGGGAAGGGCTGAAGAAGAACATCGAGTTGGTGAAGCACACGCGGGAGTTGCTCGGTCCCGATGGCGACATCATGCTCGATTGCTGGATGGCATTGAACGAGCAGTACAGCATTGAGCTCGCGGAAGCGGTTGCGCCTTACCGGGTCTACTGGATGGAAGAGTGTCTACCGCCATACGATTTCGAGGGATTTGGGCGGCTGAGGGCGGCCATCCGGTCCACGCGCATTGTGGGCGGAGAACACGTTTATTTCCGCTATGGTTTCCGGCAGATGCTGGAACATAATGCGGCCGCCGTCTGGCAGCCCGACGTTCACTGGTGCGGGGGTTTGACCGAGCTGCGGCGCATCGCTGCGCTGGCTTCGGCATACGACATTCCCGTGATCCCGCATGCTGGGGGGGTACAGGACTGCGTGCATTTCACCATGGCCACCCCGAATGCGCCCTGGTCGGAAATGTTCATGCCGGCCCCGGGCGGGCCGGCCGAGGTTTACCGGCGCTACGAAGAAGACAACCAGATCACTCGCGGCCCGGAAGGCATCTACATGCGTCCTTCCGAGCGTCCGGGATTTGGCTGGGAGCGGGAAGTGACCTCGTGAGCCAACCAGGCGCCGGCAGCTTCTCAGCGGTTACTGGCCATTTTCGGTCTCTCTGATTCCACCAGCACCAGTTGATTCATCCGCTCCAACTGCTTGGCCAGGAACGCGGTGCCGTCAAACGGATCGCCGCCGAACCGGGCCCAATATACTCGCCCTTTCTTATCGATCAAGCTCGTCGAGTGCAGCTCCATTTCCTCGAAATCGTCGTAGGAATGGAACCGGTGCGCGTTGGCGTACTGGTCGTCCGAAAGCAACCGGATTCCACTCAGATCTCCGAATTGCTTCAACTGGCCGGCATTCTTCGCGGGCGCGGTGCTGCTCACCGCCAGCACTACCGCGTCAAGTCTCTCCCACTCTTCCTTATTCTTCTGTAGGGTGTGGAGTTGACGCATGCAGTGCGGGCACTCGACGCCCAGATAAAATACCAGGATCACATTCGTGCCACGGTAGTCCGCGAGCGAGACCAGCTTGCCGGCGGGGTCGTGAACTTCCAGCGCCGGCGCAGCGTACGGTTCCCACTTCGGCGGGCCATATTGCTCGAGCGGCACTCTAGCGTAGTTGCGCTCCGAAGCGGGAGTATCCGCCCGCGGCGTTGCGGTGACGCCGGCCGCTTTCGCCAGTTCCAACACCTTGAGGCCCTTGTCCGCATTCGCGGTGACGTAAAGCAGGCGTGCCATGGCGTCCTTCGCCTTATCTTTCTCGCCCAGAGCCATGTAGGCCCTGACCAGCCCGCTGAGGGCAAATAGGTCGTTCCGAGTCAGCTCCAGCGCCTTCTGAAATGCGTCCCTTGCCAATTCGGGACTCTTCATTGTGAGATACGCTTCACCCAGGTGGGCGTACAACGGCTCGGGATACAGCGGCGGATCGGCGTATTCCCGTTGAAACTCCGCTTCGTGCTGCGCTGCCTGCGCCAGCATCGACAAGCCCTCGAGGTTTTCACCGCGGGCCAGTGCGCCCCGGGCATCCAACTCTTCCGATTGGATGTTATAGATCGACTCCAAGTCTTTGTTCTTCTCCAAATCCTTTTTTAGAGCCTCGTGCGCCCGAATGCTCTTCCCGGCTTTCTCCACGTCTCCCTTCGCGAACCAGGCGCGAGCCTCGAAATACGCTTTGTCCGCCTTGTCCCGGTTCAGGTCCCGCCACGGGATGACCTTCGGATCCAGGATTTCATCCCAACGCTCGAACTTGGCGAGCGCGCGTGCCAGCGCGAAGATCCCCTGGGACTGGAAACTCCGCCAGTTTTCGTTGTTTTCCTGCGGGTCAAGCGGCGCGTCGATCAACTGTCGCGCTCCGAAGATCGCTGCATCCACCATTCCCATCTGCTCCTGGATGTAAGAGAGATAGTTCCGGTTGTGCCCGTAGTTCCAAGTGTTGAATGGGAACGTCAGGCTCTGCTGCATGTAGCGCTTCTCTACGCGAGTGGCAGTGTCCATCGAAATCGCCGCCTCGTTCCACATGCCCAGGATGCTGTAAATGTGCCCCGGCATGTGCTGCGCATGTCCGATATTCGGGACAATCTCGGTGTATTTCCGGCAACTCTCGAGCGCCTGCTCCGCCTCGTGATAGTCCCAGTTGTGGATTCGGTAATGGTGGGCGCCGGGATGCATGGGCTGCTTCGCCAGCACTTCGCGGATCACGAGTTCGGTGCCATAGCGGTCCCCGCCCATCATGGCCAGCGCCAGGTAGGCCCGCGCCTCCATATCGTCCGGGTACTTCAGACACAGGGTCTCGAGCTTCTTGATCTGTTCCCGGCGCTGATCTTCGGACGCATTAGCATTCTCCCGCCGAAAGGATCCCGGCTTCGGAAGCATTCCCGCCTCCAGAGCCTCGATGTACAGCCTTTCCCTTTCCGTGACCGTGTTCTTGCGCTTCACCGCCTCGGCCAGGAAATCCTTCGCCCGGTCACCCTGCGTCGCATTGGCCAGGCCCCAGTACGCCATGGCATTCTCGGGTTCGAGCTTCACGCACCAGCGGAACGACCTCTCGGCTTCGTAGAAGAAAAACGAATGCAGCATGGCGTTGCCCTGGTTGAACCATTTCTGCACTTCCGGGTTCTTCGTGGTTATGGGAAACTCGGCCGTGCCGATTCCGTCCATCAATTGCGGCTTCTGCCGCGGCCCCGCGTCGAACGCCGACCCGTGCGACGAATGACCCAGTTGTGAAGCGTTCGAAGCTACCGATTGCGCGCCGGCGGTGATGCACACCAGGAACCCGGCCAGGACCCGATTCACCGAGAACATGTGCCAAAGTATAACGGGGATCGGGATTCCGCGCCAGGACTGCTGACTGCCGCTACTGGCGCAGCACGGTGAAACGGCTGATTGAGTACCCAAGAGCACCACCCATGAAGACGTCTGACAAAAAGTGAGCTGACAGAGAAAGCCTCGAAAATCCAACCAGGGCCGCCATCCCGTATGCCGCATATGGAACCCACCGGTGATTTCCGTAGCGGCGGGCGATGACCGTGGCTACCGAGACGGCGGCAATTGTGTGACCCGAGGGGAAACATCCGTTTCCGCGCAAAAGTGAGCCGCTGCTCTCAAACCAGCTATCGGAAAAGTTACCCCCAACCGGAATGGCGGCCGGGCGTAGACGGCCGGTGGCGTCCTTCAAGACCGTCGTGACGACCTCGGAGTCGGCTATGGCTTCACCCGCCAGCAGTGCCGTGCGTTCCATTTTCGAGTCTCTCCGGATCAATCCGATGCCGTAAACCGAGATCGGGGTCGCCATGATACCGATGAGCGTGGCGTTTCCGGTGAAAATGTTATTGAACCCACCGAATGACGAGGTGCGACGGAAGTGAGCGGCCTCGATCGGATCTAGCGCAAACAGTCCGGCCGTGGTTCCGAGGACGGCGGCGGTGGGAATCCAGCTTTGCCCCTGCACAAGTCGGATTGGAAATAACCAGATGCGCTCTTGATCGCTGATCAGGTTCGGAAGCAATAGTTTCCAGGAGACTGGCCGATCGACGGTCGGCGTTGGCCGCGGGACTGGTGCCTGAGGCGCAGGGCTCGTTGGCGCACCGGCGGGTGGTGTCTGATCCGGTTCGGCCGTTTGCCCTGCTATCCGGGACGGAATCGCAAGAGTAGATAGCACCATCAACGCAACAGCAAGCTTCATAGCGAGTCATTCTCCGGGCACTACCCGATGATTATCCGAAAGATGCGGGCTCGTTCAAGAGATGGCGCCTCGTACTGGATTAGTATAAGTAAGTGGGAATCTCCCGATCAAAATGGCGGTGACTCCGCACCCGTGGTGAAGAAAATCCTAGGAAACAGGCAGGTTTGGATGAAGCGATTTGGCGTTGTGCTGCTCTTTTGGTCGATAGTCGCCGCGGGCGAGGGGCAGGCCGCCCAGAAAAAGAGGCTGCTGGCGATTGGAGAAGAAAAGGGGTACCGGCACGAGTCTGTGTCGCACGCGCTGGCAACCATCGAGCGTCTGGGCCGCGAAAGCGGTCTGTGGGATACCACCATCCGCACCGACACCGAAGCTCTAACCAAAAAGAAGCTGGAATACAACGCCAAGAACCTGAACGATTTCGACGCCGTGCTGTTCTACACTGGCGGCACGCTCGAAATGGACGATCAGAAGAAGGCCGATTTTCTGTCATTCATCCATGACGACGGCAAGGGGTTTCATCGGTATCCACAGCGCCACCATCACGTTTACCGACTGGCCGGAATACGGCGAAATGATCGGCGGATATTTCGATGAGCATCCCTGGGGAACGTTCGATGCGCCGATCATCGTCGAAGATCCCGCATTTCCGGGGATGAGACAGTGGCCTTCGGCTTTTGTACTCAAAGACGAGATCTACCAGATCAGGAATTTCTCGCGCGATAAAGTGCGCGTGTTGATGCGGCTGGATGCGAGCAAGCTGGACCTCGCGAACCCGCGCGTCCATCGCACCGATCGGGATTTTGCGGTGACTTGGGCCAAGATGTACGGCAAGGGTCGCGTGTATTACTCGACGCTCGGGCATCCCGTCAAAATTGGGATCGTCCGGAAATGCAGACGATGTACGTGGAAGCCATCAAATGGGCCATGGGCCTGGTGGATGCCGATGTCACTCCCCGGCCGGCGCCATAACGGAAGGCCGGATGACTCGTAGAACCTTCACCTGTGGGTTGGCGGTTGGAGCTGCCACGCCGCTGGCGATGGTACATGCCGCGACCCGGCTGAAGATCGGAATCGGCACATACACCTACCACAGCTTTCGATCGACGACATGATTACCAGGCTCACCGCGCTCGATATCACCGAAATCGAAATGTCGCGCGGGGAGTTCATGCTGATGAAGCCGCCGACCGACGAAATGTGCCAGTCAGCCAGGAGCAAATTCGACCGCGCCGGGATTCGCTGCGTTTCCTATTACTACGGCCACCATCAAAGACGATCGGGATCTGGACTATGCGGTTCGGTTTGCGAAGCTGTCTGGGCTCCGCGTAACGTTTCCGGCGACGCAACGGGGACATGCTCGCGGAAGATCGATGAGCGTCTTTCGCACGAGGGCCTGACATTCGGAATTCACAACCACTACTTCAAGCAGAAATTTGCGTATGAGAGCCCGGATGACGTTCTGAAAGCGCTGGCCGGCCGGTCGAAGACCATGGGCTCGACGCTGGATGTCGGGCACATTGCTTCGCTGCGGCTACGATACCGTGGAAGCGGTCCGGAAACTGGCGCCGTATCTGAAGATGGTGCATTTGAAGGACGTGGCGGCCGCCGGCGGCGAAGACAATGTTCTGCATGGGCCAGGGCATCGCCAAGATCCCGGCCGTCATGGAGGAACTGCACAAAGTGTCTTATCGCGGGTTGGTGTGCCATCGAATACGAGAAGGAAGGCAATGTGGACGCGACGTGAGCGCAGAAGTCGAGTTTGCGCGCAAACTGGCATGATGAAGAGATTTTCGAATTTCTGGCGATTGCCGGTCTGCTGCCTGGTTCTATCGCAGCTTCGGCGCAACCGGCGCATCCCATTGTCGGCCATCGGGTCGCCGGCGCCCGACTTTTCGCTGCCCGGAGTCGACGGCAAAATTCACAAGCTCAGCGATTACGCGGCCAGTCCCGATACTCGTGATCGTGTTCATCTGCAACCATTGCCCGATCGCCTCCATCTACGAGCAACGCGTCCAGAAACTGGCCGATGACTATGGGCCGAAAGGCGTAGCGGTCGTAGCGATTCAGCCCAATGATCCCGACGCCATTCGCGTCGATGAGCTGGATTCCGCCGATACCAGTGACAGTCTGGATGAAATGAAGATCCGCGTCCAATACAAACACTTGCGCTATCCGTACCTCTACGATGGCGAGACGCAAACTGTAGCCCGCGCGCTCGGGCCGCAGGCCACGCCGCATGTCTTCATCTTCGACAAGGAACGCAAGCTGCGGTATCAAGGGCGCTTCGACAATAGCTACCGGGTGGAGTTGGTGAAGACGCAGGACGCACGCAACGCGATAGACGCGCTGCTGGCCGGCCAAGCCCGTGCCGGTGGCCCAAACGGGAGTTTTTGGCTGCTCCACCAAGTGGAAAGAAAAGCAGGCCAAGCTCGCATTGCCGATCAGAAAAAGATCGAGGCGGAACCGGTGCGGCTGAGCTGGCAACGGCCGAAGATTTGCAGAAAGCTGCGGGCGAATCCAACCGGCAAGCTGCGCTGGTCAGCTTCTGGGCCACCTGGTGCGGCCCGTGCGTGCACGAATTTCCGGATGTGGAAACGACCTTCCGCATGTACCGCGTGCGCGACTTCGATCTGGTGACGGTCTCCACCAACATGCCCGATGAACAGGCGGGCGTGCTGAAGATGCTGGAGAAGCAACACGCCTCCAGCCGGAATCTGCTGTTCGGATCGGACGATACCTACGCTCTTGCAGGCGGCGTTCGATCCCGAATGGAAAACGGCGTGCCGTATACGGTGTTGATTGCGCCGGACGGCAAGATCCTTTACGAACACCAGGGCGACATCGATTTCCTGGAGTTGAGGCGAACCATTCTGGCGAACATGACTGCCGATTACATCGGATTTCAGAAATACTGGACGAAGGAATAGCATCATGCGCGGGACCGGAAGGATTGCGCGCGGCTGCGTGCTCGCGTTGGCCGCAATGTTGGCGCTGGCGGGCAACACCGCACGGACGCGGAAGATCGTACTCATCGCGGGGCGAAAGAGCCATGGGCCGGGTGAACATGAGTACCTCAAAACCATCAAGCTGTTGAAAGTTCTTCTGGATCGGTCCCCGAACCTGCACGGCGTCACGACTGAGATTTATTTCAACGGATGGCCGGAGGATGCGAAAACCCTCGACACCGCGGACACCATCGTGGTGATCTCGGATGGCCAGGACCACGATGAGTCGCTCCGGGTGCCGATCTATACTCCGGAACGCATGCGGATCATGGAGAAGCAAATGCGGCGTGGCTGCGGTTTCGTCACGTTTCATTTTTCCACCTTCATCTCATATGAATACGCGGAACAGGTGCTTGAGTGGGGAGGCGGTTTCTACGAATGGGATGAGCACAGAGGCCGCGTTTCGGCCATCAAGACGCTGGACACGGATGTGCAGCTAGGTTCACCCGAGCACCCGGTTTCAAACGGAGTCCAACCGTTTCACTACAAAGACGAGTTCTACTATCAGATGCGCTTCCGACAGAAGGATCCGCGGTTGAAGCCGATCCTGCAAGTTCCCGCGCTTTCTGCCGTTCCAGAAGACCAGACTGTGGCGTGGGCTGTCGAACGGAGCAATGGCGGACGTGGATTCGGCACTACCACCGGACACTATTACGAGAACTGGCGAAACGAGAATTATCGCAAGCTGATTTTGAATGCCATTGTGTGGACGGCTCACGTGGACGTGCCGGAGGCCGGGGTGCAGTCGACATTCGTGGAAGACGACGAGGTGGATCGCGCGCTGCTGACCGACCCTGTACCGGCCCTGATCGTTACCGGCGACAGTGATCCCGGCCATCAGTGGCGCGAGACGACTCCCGCTCTGATCACTGCGCTCAACAGCGAGGCGCCTCGATTTCAGGTGACAGTCAGCGAAGACGTGGAGGCACTGGCGAAAGCAGACCTATCGACATACAAACTCGTCGTGTTGAACTACATTAATTGGACCCACCCGGGACTGAGCGAGGCCGCCAGGAATGCCTTCTCCAGCTATCTCAAGCAGGGCGGAGGGCTCGTGATTCTGCATTTTGCCGATGCCGCGTTCACTTCTGAGCTGCCCGGCGGCTCGACTGCGGAATGGCCGGAATACCGGCAAATCTGCCGGCGCGTCTGGGATGAGAGCAAGAGCACACATGATGCATATGGACCGTTCCAGGTTACGGTGGTTGACCCGGCTCACGCGGCAACTCACGACGTGGTTTCGTTCCAGACGAAAGATGAGTTGTACGGCAACCAGCAAGGCGAGCAGCCGATCCACGTTCTCGCGACCGCCCACTCCAAAGCTACGGGGAAAGAGGAACCGGTTGCATTCGTATACGCCTACGGAAAAGGGCGCGTGTTCCAGATTCTGCTGGGCCACGATGCCGCGGCGATCCGCGTTCCAGGAACCACGCAGCTCATTCGCTATGGGAGCTTATGGGCGGCTGCCCAGTAGTGCATACTGCAGGGCAACAGGGATACACTAACGCTCATGAAAACCTTGCTTAACAGACGTCAACTGATCCAGGCGGCGGCAGCGGCCACGGCGTTGCAGGCAACATCGCAGGGGGCTGAGAAGAAGATGCGCCTGGGAGTCATCACGGGCCTCTCCAGGGATCCCGAGGCCACGATCAAACGCGTTCACGACCTCGGATTTCCGACCTGCCAATTGGTCATCGGGGTGTTCGAAGACAGCTTGGTAGCCAAGCTGCGCGATGCGCTGGCGAAATATAACGTGGAGGTCAGCTCCGCGGTCGCGACCGGTCCGGCTCCGGAAGTCTACGACTTCTATCATGGCCCGCTCACGATCGGCGTTGCCCCGCGGCAATATCGCGACGTACGTATCGCGCGCATCAAACAGGTGTCGGATTTCGCGAAGAAAGCCGGCATTCTGGGCGTGCAGACGCACTGCGGGTTCATTCCCGAGAATCCCAACGAACCGCTTTACACCGAAACTGTGAACGCGATTCGCACGGTGGCGCAATACTGTAAGGCACAACGGCCAGACGTTTCGCTGCGAAACCGGGCAGGAGACGCCCATCACGCTGGTCCGCGCTATTAAAGATGTCGGCCTGGACAATGTCGGAGTCAACTTCGACGCGGCCAACCTGATTCTCTACGGCAAAGCGAATCCGGTGGACGCGGTTGAGCTGCTCGGACCGTATATCATGGGTGTGCACGCCAAAGACGGTCTGTATCCAACCGACCCGAAGCAACTCGGCCGCGAAGTTCCGATCGGGCAGGGCAAGGTGAATTTTCAGGTGATCATCGCCCAGTTGAAGAAAATTGGCTATCAGAACCCGCTGACGATTGAGCGCGAGATTAGGGCGCGAAGCAGACCGAGGATATCCGGGCGGCGAAGGCATACTTAGAGAAACTGATTGGCTGAAGGAGACAAAGCAATGAAGAACGAAGACATCGGTCGGCGCGGCTTCCTGACGGCCGCCGGCCGGCACGGCGGCATTCACTATTCTGAAACCGCAAAGCGGTGCGCGGCGACGCAGGCCAATTCGGCCGTGCGCGTGGGGTTGCTCGGCTGCGGCGGGCGCGGCACCACGCATACCGAGACGATTCTGAAAAACACGGATGCGCGGGTCACTGCGCTGGCGGACATGTTTCAGGACCGGCTGGACAAGGCCAAGCAGCTCGTGGATAAGCTCTCGGCGGCGAAGGGCACCCGCGGCATCCAAACAGACGTTTCTGGGCCCGCAACGCATATGAGGAGATCCTGGATTCGAAGGAAATTGACGCGGTAGTGATCGCAACGCCGCCGTACTTTCACGTGCAGCATCTCGCGGCCGCGGTGGAGGCAGGCAAGCACGTGTATTGTGAAAAGCCGGTGGCCATCGATGTTGCCGGCGACAAGCGCGTGCTCGAAATCGGCAAGAAGGCGGAAGGGAAGCTGAGCCTGGATGTGGGCTTCCAGATTCGCATGGCGCCGCCTTATATCGAGCTGGTGAATCGCATCCATGCGGGGGCGCTGGGCGAGATCGCCTCCGGCGCGGCGTATTATTACTGTCCAACGGATCGGGCTCAACTATCCGGATGAATCCGACGCCCGAGGCCCGCCTGCGGAACTGGATTCAGGAGCAGGACGCTCTCCGGCGATATTATCGTGGAGCAAAATATCCATGTCATCGACATTTGCAATTGGGTTATGCAGGGACATCCGGTGAAGGCGTTGGGACGCGGGGGAAGGAAAGGCCGCGAGTTTCCGAACGATACCTGCTACTCGCATTTCGATGTGGTGTTCAGTATCCGAACAATGTGGATGTGAGCTTCAGCTCCACGCAGTTCGGCAAAGTATCGCAATTTGACGTGAACGAGCGGTTTTTCGGGACGCGCGGATCGTCCTCATCGCCGTACGCGGGGCCGCTGGGGATCTGGGGAGAGCAGAAATGGTCTGTGGGGCGGAGGCGCCGACAAACCGGCGGCGGACGGACAATTTTCCGCGAGCGGTTCTTTCTCCGACAACCTGGCGCAGGCGGATAGCGAGAAGCAGAAGGCGTTCATCAGCAGCATCACCAGCGGAAAGTTCCACAATCAGGCGGCGCTTGGGGTGGAGTCGGCACTGACGGCGATGCTGGGCCGGCAAGCCGCATATTCGGGCCGCGAAGTCACGTGGGACGAATTGCTCCGCTCAAACGAGCACTGGGACGCCGGTATCGACATCAACAAGCTCGGCTAGGCTCGAAAAGAAGATGTGGCACGGCGATTATCTGTTCTTGCTGCGCAATTTGGTGCTCAAGGATTTTCGCACCCGTTACCGCAACATGTCGCTGGGAATGTTGTGGTCCCTGGTCAATCCGCTGATTATGATGGCCGTGCTGACCTTCGTATTCACTAAAATTTTCCCCGTGACGAAGACAGCGAACTATCCGGTCGTTGTGTTGTGCGGTCTTGTCCCGTTTAATTTTTTCAGCCTCGCCTGGGCGAACGGAACCACATCGATCATTGATAACGCTCAACTGATCAAGCGCGTGCCGGTGCCGAGAGAAGCGATGACCATTGCCAGTGTGCTCGGCAATGCAGTTCATCTGTGCGTCCAGGTGGGGTTGCTGTTGCTGATGACGCTCATCTTCGGGCTGGGCGTCAACCGCTACTGGCTGTGGCTACCGGCGCTGTGGATTTGCGAGCTGGTTTTTGTCTGCGGTTGCTCGTTGCTCTGCGGTGCGCTGGATGTCTATGTGCGCGACATGCGCTACGTCGTGGAGTCCGCCAGCCTCGTGTTGTTCTGGCTGGTGCCGATCTTTTATCCGACCACCATGATCCGGCCGCAGTACGTGAAGCTCTACCAGTTCAATCCCATCACGGCGCTGGTGATGGCGCTGCGGTATATCCTCATCGAGGCGCAAGCGCCGCCCATGCGTTTGCTGTCGCTGCTGTTTCTGGTTTCGTTCGGCATGCTGGCGGTCGGATGGCTGGTGTTTCGCCGGCTTAGCCGCCAGTTTTACGACTATCTCTGAACCGAGAACGGCGGTCGCAGGTGCCGCAGTTGCCCGGCATGATAGGATGAAATTTAGACGGAGTGTCGCCTCCGCCGCCTGCATTGGGGGCGTTTCGGGACTTCCGTTGCGAACTCGCCAACGCTGATCGGAGAGCTATGGCAAGTGGCCGATGTCTCGTGAACCTGAACCCATCTCCGCAGGCGGGCCTTCTACTGTACAGGCGCAATCGCCGCAACCGAAAGAGCCGACGGCGGCCATTGCCATCAGCGCCACCTTCACTCCCGAGGCGCTGGAGCCTACGCTCACTTTCTGGCTGCGCAAGCTGAAGCTCGATCTCCCGATCCGCTTCGCCTCATACAATCAGGTCTTTCAGCAATTTCTCGATCCGGCAGGCTTGTTCGCGGGCAATCGAAATGGCTTGAACGTGGTGCTGGTTCGGTTCGAGGATTGGGCGCGGTTTCGTGATCATGTCAGTATAAAAGAGCACGAAGAAACCTTTCGCCACTTTGCATCCGCACTGCGCGCTGCCGCGAGCGCCCTGCCCTCGCCAATCCTGGTCTGCGTCTGCCCGGCTTCGCCGGATTTCTTGAGTGACCCTGGCCGCGCTCGATTCGCCGCGCAATCGGAGGAGTCTCTCCAAAACGATGTTCAAGATCTAGGCTCAGTGCATTTGGTCACCACCGCCGCCCTGCAGCGCTTTTACCCGGTGCCCCAGTATTATGATCCTCACGCCGATGAACTCGGCCACGTGCCCTACACGCTGGAATTCTTTGCCGTGCTGGGCACTGTGATTGCGCGTAAGCTCCACGCCGCGCGTACCACCCGGTACAAAGTGATCGCCCTCGATTGCGATGAAACGCTGTGGCAAGGGGTTTGCGGCGAAGACGGGCCGGAGGGGGTCCGCCTGGATGAGAATCACAGAGCGCTGCAGAACTTCATGCTGACCGAGCGCGAGGCCGGCATGCTTCTTTGCCTGTGCAGCAAGAACAATGCGGAGGACGTGTACGAGACGTTCCGGGCCCACCCCGAGATGCCCCTCGCGCTCGAACATTTCACCGCCACACGGCTCAACTGGGAGCCGAAGTCCGGCAATCTGCGGTCGCTCGCGGAAGAATTGGGCCTCGCGCTAGATAGTTTCATTCTGGTGGATAACAGCGCCACGGAATGCGCGGAGGTCCAGGCCGGGTGCCCCGAGGTTCTGACCGTTCCCTTACCGCCCGACGCGGACGAGTTTGCCAATTACCTGGATCACATCTGGGCATTTGATCGCTGGTACACAACCGCCGAAGACCGCAGCCGCGCCAAGATGTATGGGCAGGAAGTGGAGCGGACCCGTGCCGAGCAGCAATCTGCCAGCCTGGAAGACTTTCTGGCCTCTCTCAATCTGCGCGTACGCATCGCTCCCATGACCGCGGATCAACTTCCCCGCGTGGCGCAGTTGACCGTCCGCACCAACCAGATGAATTTCACTTCCGCTCGCCGCAGTGAGAGCGCGATTCAGAATCTGCTACATTCCGAAGGCTATGAATGCCTCACCGTTGAGGTGGACGATCGGTTCGGCAGTTATGGGCTCACCGGTGCGATGCTGATTCGCGCGGATGGCGAAGTGCTTCTCATCGATACCTTTCTGCTGAGCTGCCGTGCGCTCGGGCGAGGCGTGGAGCATCGCATGCTTGCCCGGCTAGGGGAGATTGCAAAAGAGCGGCGGTTGGCAAAGGTGGAGATCCCATTTGTTCCGACCTCGCGCAATCGGCCCGCCGAAGCGCTGCTCCGGTCGATCGGCGCGGCATTCGAGGAACGCACTCCCACGGGATCTTCATTTCGCTTTTCCCCGATTCCTTGGCAACGGTGAGTTACACGACGGCCAACCAGGCGCCCAGCGCGAACCCGGAACGGCGCGCAAGAACGATGTCCGCTGTTGGTTCGGCCCCAATCGACTACGCTGGAATCGCGCGCGAGCTGAGGACTCCGGCTCAAATTCTCGAAGCCGTTCGCACAGCCGTTGGGCGCCGTCCCGCCCGCTCGGTGGCCGATGCGCCCAGAAGCCCGCTCGAACAGCAACTGGCCCAGATGTGGGCGGATCTCCTCGGGCTTCCCTGGGTCGGCATCCACGAGAATTTCTTCGATCTCGGGGGGCACTCGCTATTGGCCGTGCAACTGCTCTCCCTCGTTCACCAAGCCTTCGCTCTCGATCTTTCCCTGAAGGTTGTCTATAGCGGCGACTTTACTGTTGCTGAACTGGCCAAGGCGATTGAACTGTGCGAGATCGAAAACGCCGGTACCGATCGGTACGCCGACATTCTCAAGGAGCTGGAGAACCTCTCCGACGAAGAGGTCCGCGCGCTTCTCGCCAAAGAACACAACGGCGCACCTGGCAGCAAGCCGTAGCGACATGCGCATCCTGCTGGCATCGAGCGCCTCTCACGTCCCGCCCCGAGGCGGTTCGACGCGCAGCAATCTGGCCTGGCTGGATTCGCTTGCCGCCCACGGCGACGTTTGCCGCGTCGTAGCTGGAACGCTTACCGCACACACGGCCGAAGAGTTGGCTCAAGTTCGCCGCGAAACGGAGGAACAGGACACCGGCCGCACGGCGCACGAAGTCTACGCCGTAGCCGATCCAGTCAAGCGGGCCACGGTCCTGAGGAACCAGATTTGTGAGTTTCAACCCGATTGGGTACTGGTGTCTTCAGAGGACATTGGACAAGCGCTGCTGCGCGCCGCAAACGAAGCCGCGCCAGGCCGCGTGGTCTACCTCGCGCACACGCCGCAATTTTATCCTTTCGGTCCAGCTAGCTGGAGTCCGGACCGCGAAGGCGCAGAGTTGGTCGCCGGCTCCGCCGCAATCATCGGCATCGGGCACCACACCGCGGAGTATATCGGGACTCACCTGGGGCGGCATGCGGAAGTCATCCATCCCCCGATTTACGGCAGCGGGCCCTTTGCGCGCCCGACGTCCGGCGAGTTGATTACTATGATCAATCCGTGCGCGGTGAAAGGGTTGTCGGTCTTTCTTGCGCTTGCGGACGAATTCCCAAAGTACTCTTTCGCCGCTTTGCCGGGATGGGGAACCACCGCCGCGGATCGGCGCGCTCTCCTCGCGCGGTCAAACGTCACGCTGCTTCGGAACTGTAAGCGTATCGACGATGCACTCGAGAACACCCGCGTGCTACTCGTTCCATCGCTCTGGTTCGAAGGGTTCGGTCTGATCGTAGTGGAAGCGATGCTGCGCGGCATTCCAACGGTAACCAGCGACTCCGGCGGCTTGCGGGAGGCCAAGCTCGGAACCCGGTTCGTCATTCCCGTGCAGCCCATCGAGCGCTACGAGGCGGTGTTCGACGATCAGGGTTTGCCCCGCGCGGTCGTGCCGCGGCAAAACCTGGCGCCGTGGCGGGAAGCTCTGGAGGAGCTCCTTGCTGGCCGCACTGTCTACGAACACGAATCAGCCGCCGCGCGCGAGAACGCTACCCGCTTTGTTTCCGAACTGCGGCCCTCTCAACTCGAGGAGTTTCTCCTGGCTCTCCAGCCCGCACAACCGGCCATGCACACCGAAGACCGCCTGGCAGACTTGTCTCCGGACAAGCGGGCCCTTCTGCTCCACCGTCTTCGGGCGCGCCCGGACCGCTGACTGCCGCGCAATATGCGAATTCTGCTGGCGCAAAATTCCCGCTACTATCCCGCTCACGGCGGCGGCGACAAATCCAACCGCTTGCTGATGGAGGCGTTGGCTGCTCGCGGACACGCCTGCCTGGTTGTCGCGCGCATCAGTCAGTTAGGCCCGCACGAGCACGATCTTTTCTTAAATGAGCTGGCTGCGCGTAACGTGTCCGCGGAATCGGCAGATGGAGGCGTAGTCGCCTTTCGCCGAGCGGGCGTAGAAGTGCACACGGTCACGAATCAACCGGGCCTGCGCCAGTATTTCTCGGAGCAGATGGCGGCCTTCCGGCCGGATGTGATTCTCGCGTCGACCGACGACCCCGCACAGCTTCTGCTTGAACCAGCTCTTCGAACCGAGACCGCGCGTGTCGTCTATCTCGCCCGCGCCACACTGGCCTTGCCGTTCGGTCCCGATTGCGCGTTCGCCAGCACCGCGAAAACAGAGATGCTGCGGCGTGCCGATGCGATCGTGGGTGTCAGCCAGTACGTCTCGGACTACATCCACCGTTGGAGCGGCATGGATGCCGTGCATGTGCCCATTTCCCTCCTCGATCCCGGGCCGTATGAATCACTCGGGCGGTTCGAGAACGAATTCGTCACGCTGGTGAATCCGTGTGCGGTCAAGGGTATCTCAATTTTCCTCGCCCTGGCCGGGCGCATGCCTCACGCGCACTTCGCCGCGGTTCCCACATGGGGCACGAATGCCGCCGACAGGTGCGCGCTGGAGCGGCACGCCAACATTTCGATTCTGCCGCCGGTCGATCACATCGAGAAGTTGCTCGCCCGTACGCGTGTTCTGCTGGTGCCCTCACTCTGGGCCGAGGCGCGATCGCGTATTGTGGTCGAAGCCATGCTCCATGGCGTGCCGGTGGTGGCGAGCAACATCGGTGGCATACCAGAAGCAAAACTCGGCGTCGATTACCTGCTGCCGGTCAAACCCATCGCGACGTATCAGGAGCGCGTCGACGAGCAGATGGTTCCCGTGGCCGAGGTCCCCGAACAGGATGCCGACCCGTGGCACGATGCACTCAACCGGCTGCTCACAGACCGCGCCCATTACGAGCACCTGTCGCGAGCGTCGCGGATGGCGGCTTTGCGGTACGCCGATTCTTTGAGCGTGGTTCCCTTCGAGCAATTACTGGAAAAGACGGTGGAAAAGCCAAAAGGGTCAGCAAGAAGCGCAACCAGCGAGCCCGCCGCAGACCCGCTCGCCATGCTGTCCCCGGAGAAACGCCAACTGCTGGCTCTGCGATTGCGTGCCAGGACAGCCAGCGCTCGATCGTGGTTTCCCGCCATCCACCAAACCGAAGAGGCATCGATGCGCCTGTTCTGCTTCCCGTACGCCGGCGGCGGCGCCAGCATCTTTCGCGGGTGGCAGGAGCATTTGCCGCACAGCGTCGCCGTATGCCCGGTCCGGATGCCTGGCCGTGAAACACGCCTGAGCGAACCTGCTTTCGATCGCATGGAGCGCCTGATTCCGGCGCTGCGCGAAGCGATCGGGCCGCATCTCGACAAGCCCTTCGCGTTTTTCGGCCACAGCATGGGAGCCGCAGTCGCGTTCGAGCTGGCACGGTCGCTCGCTAGCCGCCCGTTAGCTCTCCTTGTTGCTGGCGCGCGCGCCCCGCAGTTGCGCCGCGATCACGTGCCTCCCCCGCCCCCTTCGGACGAAGATCTGATCGAGGAGTTGCAGCGGCTCAACGGTATCCCCCAGGAACTTCTCGAACATCGAGAGCTCATGCATCTGGCGCTTCCCGCGCTCCGGGCGGATGCAACGCTCTATCGAAACTACGTTTTCCAGGAAGGCCCGCCGCTCGATTGCCCCATTCGCACCTACGGTGGTCGGGAGGACGAAAGAATCACCCGCGATCACCTCGAGGCCTGGGCCGGCGAGACAACGCAATCTTTCAAGCTGGAAATGTTCCCCGGCGGCCACTTCTTTTTGCAAACTCACCAGGCCGAATTTTTGAAAGCGCTCGTGGGCGATCTGGCCGCCTTACGATCCTAGCGCAGCCTTTTGTCTTTTGCTTTTTGCCTTCCGTCTTTGTCTCCTACTTCTCCCGACTGATTCCCAGCGCCCGAATCCGCTTGTGAAGATTGGTGCGCTCCATACCCAGCGCACGCGCGGCGCCGGAGACATTCCAGTTCGCCTCTTCCAGCGCGCGCAAAATGTATTCGCGCTCCGCCGATGCCCGCGCCTCCTGCACGGTCGAGCGCTGCGCCGTATCGCGTTGTATCCGAATCTCGACGGGAATCGATTCCTTCGGCAGTCTTTCGCCCGTGGTCAAAATGGCCATGCGCTCGATCGCATTGCGCAGCTCGCGCGCATTGCCCGGCCATGGGTAGCTTTCCAGCACCGCATATACATCATCGGCGATCATTTTTGGCTTGAAATTATTGCGCGCACAGAAATCTTCCAGAAAATACTCTGCCAGCAGCCGGATGTCCTGCACCCGCTCGCGCAGCGCCGGCACACGAATCGGCACCACGCTTACCCGATAGTAGAGATCCTCGCGGAATTTATCCTGGCTTACCAATGACGCGAGCTCCCGATTCGTCGCTGAGATGACACGGACCGAGACGCGGATCGATTGCTCCCCGCCCACGCGATGGAACTCGCCCTCCTGCAAAACGCGCAGTAGTTTCGCCTGCGACGCCGAATGCAGGTCGCCAATCTCATCCAAAAAAAGCGTGCCGCCATCCGCCAGCTCGAACTTGCCCCGCCGCATGGCAGCCGCACCGGTGAATGAGCCCTTCTCGTGGCCGAATAGCTCGGTCTCGATCAACTCGGTCGGGATCGCGGCGCAGTTCACCTTCACAAAGGCCCCCGATGCAAACGGGCTGTTGCGATGAATGTGCTCGGCCAGCAGCTCCTTGCCCGTGCCCGACTCCCCGATGAGCAGCACGCGCGCGTCGGATCGCGCCGACATCGACGCCTGTTCCACCGCTCGCAGAAATGACGGACTGGAGCCGATCATCTTCGGGCTCGAACCAACCAATTCGCGCAGGCGCTCGTTCTCTCGCCGTAGGTTGGCGTGCTCCAGCGCGTTCTTCAAGGCCACCAGCACCTTTTCCCTGCTGAGCGGCTTCTCGAGAAAATCGAATGCGCCCGCGCGCGTGGCCTCCACGGCGTCGGCAATGGTTCCGTGGCCCGAGATCATGATGGCCGGAGCGGCGCTTCCGTTTTGCTGCATCGAGCGCAGCAGGTCGATCCCGCTGCCGTCGGGCAGGCGCATGTCAAATAGAAACGCGTCGGCGCGCGCCGCCTCCCCATTGGAGCGGAATTCCGCCACCGAGCGGCAGATCGAGACCCCGTAGCCCTCGCGCTCCAGGATCATGCGCAACGAGCGGCCGATGTTGTCTTCGTCATCAACGATCAGAACTTTTTTCGAGGCCATGTGAGCTAGTGGGAAGCACCAAACGAAACGCCGCGCCGCCAAGTTCGCCTGCGATCGGCACAATATCGCCGCCCGAGAGCAGCGCACTCTTGCGTGCGATCGAGAGGCCGAGGCCCATCCCGTTCTTTTTGAACGAAATCGTAGGCTGAAACAAGGTCCGGCGCGCCTGCTCGCTCAGGCCGGGGCCCGAGTCGTGTATCTCAACCGCCACGTGGCCATTCGAAGCATGAGTCAGAGCAAGCACATTGCCGCCGGTGCCGGCAGCCTGGGCGGCGTTTTCCAGCAGGTTTACGAGAATTCCCTTAACCAGATCCTCGTCGGCGACGGTGTGCGGCGTGGCGGGTTCCAGCCGGAGCGCGTAATTGATTTCCGGATGCCCGGTTTTCAGAAACGCCACCCGGTCTTCCACCAGAGCATTGAGATCCAGCTCCGTGGGACGCATAGGCGGCTCGGCGGAAAACTGTGAGAACGCCCGTACGCGCCGTTCGAGACTTTCGATCTCCTCGACGACAATTTGAGCCGCCTGTTCAAAGAAACCACGCTCCGCCCCGCTTTGGCGCTCTACCATCTCTTCCACCGTGAGCCGGATGGGAGTGAGCGAGTTCTTCACCTCGTGCGCCATCTTGCGGGCCAGCATTTCCCAGCTCGCGAGCTGCGTCAGGTAGATCAGGCGGTCGCGGCTTTGCTCCAGCCGTTCCGCGGTATTGTTGAACGCCTCGATCGCGCGCCCGATCTCATCGTCCCGCCGGCTGTTCAGCCGCACCCCGAAGTTTCCGGCGGCGAGTTCAGAGAGCCCCGCCGTCATCTGCTGGATGGGCCGGCTGAGATGATGCGCCAGCAAAGCCAGAAGCACCAGTGAGCCCAACCACACGAGCGACGCCAGCAACACCCAGGCGCCGATAAATCCGCGCGGCAAGTCGCGCGATTGCTCCCGATACACCAGGTCCCGGGCCCGGATGTACTGCTCCGTAAGGCGGTTCATCGGTATCGGCAGCGGTCGCGAGTAGACGAGCGCCTCTCCGGGCCGTCGAACGGAATAATCCACCCGCTCGCCATCCGTGCCCGCGTGGCTACAGCCATCCAGGTCGCGGCTCGACCAAAAGCTGCGCAAAGGCTCCGGCCAGTCATTCCAATCCTTCTCCGAATATCGCCGGGGTGCAACGACGCCGGCCGTGGCTGCGGCTTTCAAGTCGTCGCAGGCCTGTTGATACAATTCGTGGCCGGTGATCTGGAGGGAACGGGAAAGGTCGTCCAGTTCGCGGGTGGCGCGGTATTGCAGGCTGCGGTCCAGAAAGGATGTCGTCATCCACAGCGTGGCGCCCCAGGGCACAACCGTAGCGGCAAGAAAAATCAGGATGAGCTTGTTTCGAAGCCGGTTCACCCGCTGCGCGGACTCCGGCGCGCCCGTTTGACGTCCACCAGGCGAACGGGGCCCGCGGTGGCCTCCCAGTGCATCTGCTGCGCGCGCGCCGGATTGCTGAAGACGTCGATCAACCGCGCTAGACTGATACCCGACCGCCCTACCACCGCAGCCTGGTCCCGGGCATCCTCCGCGCGCAACTCCAACTTTACCCACAGCGGCTTGTCCTGGGCGACGCCATCGATCCCCAGCACTAAATGATCGAGGCACCAGTTTTCGGCGGAGGTCGCCGAAAGGTGCGACACCGTCGCCCGCTCCACTCCTGTACTGGTTACCGAAAACTTCTCTTCCCAGATGTCGTAGCTGACCACAAAGCGGTCTACCGCCGGCTTGATTGCCGGTGTATTCACCTCTGTCAGAAGAGAAAACTGCGCGAGAAACACTAGGGTTGCGCCGTCTTTCAGCTTTTCCAGGGGCTTGTCCGAGAGAAAATGAAGTTTTGGAGCCGCCGCGATGCGCAGATCGTCGCCGTCCACGCACACTTGTAGGGATTGGGCCGAAAAGCCCACGAGAAGAGGCGCACCGAAGCTCGCCGCTAGCCACCATCGTCTGGTGACCTTCTGCATCAATAGTTCATTCCTACCATAAATACCGGTGACGCCCGGCCTCCCTTGACCGGAAAGGCCATCGCTACCAGAAAAGCGTTCTTGCGCACTCCTACGCCTAGGGAATGCCGCAAAACCACGTCATCCCCGGAGTCCCAAATCGCTCCGGCATCGTAAAACGCCTCAAACAATCCGTACCGGTACTCGACGGAGTTGTGCACCACGCGGCTGCCGCCCAAAGGATCGAGCTCCCATTTGTTCCAACCCCTTAACATGGAACTGGTCCCGACCTCGAAACGCTCAAATAAAGGCGCGTTTCCTGTGATCATACCGGCAACTGCGTCATCCGTCAGCGATTGCCGTCCGCTTGTGATCGAATACCGCACTTCCCAGCGATGCCGGGCGTACCCGTAATCGCTATCCAAAGCCCGGGTTGCCGCCCGGAGACTGTATTCGGCCTGAAGACCCTGATCATCGCCCAGCTCACCTTCGAAATGCCGCTCATAGCGCAGAGTTGTAATGGCGGCATTGGCGGACTGAGTGTGCGCGCCCGGAATGTCCGGATCGAAGCGCTGGAAACCAGCTCCGAAGGAAACCGTAAGAGGCTGGGCTAACGCGATCGAGATAAGCGGCTCGAAATTCTGCCGCGACCGGTATATTCCCGGAACGCTATCGTCCTGACCAATGGCCTTCAGGGTTGAGTTGTTCCACTGCTCATGGTAACTGTCGAATTCGAACCGCAGGCGAACGCGGTCCGAGCCCAGTTTCCGGTCTTCGTAGCGGAGACGAAATCCCGAGTAGCGCTCCACCAGCTCGTCCCCATTGCTGACCAGCCCGGCGGTGAAACGATTGTCACCAGCGATCACCGCTCCCTCGACAGCGCCGTTCAGACCCTGGGCCGAGCTGTACAGAAACTTAGGGACCGAAAGATCGACCCGCTTTCCCGCGACGTCGAGGACGATCCTCACGTGATCTGGCGTATTTCCGCGAAGAAGCCTCGGAACAACAGTGCTTACATCGAGTTCGTCGCGAATCCGTCTGGCCACGTCGTTCAATGCAATCGGGTTGAATTTCTGGCCGATGAGCCTTTCGAGGTCCTGCCGCAGGCCGAGGCTGATCCCGGATTTCACCTCGCTGGGAATCTCCACGCTTTCCACTGTGTACTGGGAGTTGACGTTGAACTCGACCGGCTGGAGGAACGACTCCTGATTTCCACCCCATAAGCTTGCGCCCGAAATCAGAAAAGTAATCAGCGCGTATTTCATGGCGTGGGCGAATGCAACGGAGTGACCACGTCCCGAGGGGGTTTCCCATCAGAGACTTAGGCTATTATACCTGTGCCCGGTGTTCACAGGTGTGACGCTTTGCTGAGGCTTAGAGGGCTTTGGCGAGCTCGGTGGCGAAGGCGCTTCTGGCCTGTTCCTTTTCCTTGGATCGCTTGGGGCGGCGACGCTGCAACTGCGGATCGCGGCTCGGTGCTACTGGCGCGGGGCCAGTGCCGGGGCCCGGCAACTTGCCCTTGGCGGGCTGGGCCGGGTTGGCGCGTAGGAGCTTGCCTTCGAGAGGCGCGCGATCAAAACGACGGATGATGGCCTGCATCTCCTCCGTCGTGGGGGCCTCCACGAAAGCGAAGCCCTTGGACTCCTGCGTTTCGTGGTTGCGGATCACCTTGATGGAATCCGCTACCAGGTCTTCTGCCGACAGCCATCCTTTGATGTCGTCGGCGGTAACCCACATAGGTAGATTGCCGAGAAAAACAGTGAAACTCATTCAGTAACTTTTGTACTCCGTCGGTTGGATTTTGGCTTCAAAGAGGAAGGGTTCCGCTCTACTGCCAGAATTAATGATATCAGGGCATAACACAAGTTGCAAACCTTGCTCAAATTTTTTTCGGATTATCAATGCGGACTCCGGAGCATTCCAACATCACCCAGGCCATTCAGAATAAACTGCACGGCGATTGCCGTGAGCAGCAGGCCCATCATGCGTGTGAGGATGCGAATCCCAGTCTCGCCAAGAAAGCCGCGGACGCGATCCGCTCCAGCCAGAATCCAATACGACGCAAGCGCGGTGATAGCAATTGCGAGAAAGATCGGGATGGCATACCATGTCGCGGGTGCTCCGCTCATGAGTACCATTACCGTCGAAATCGACCCAGGACCCGCCAGCATGGGGACACCCAGCGGAATGATCCCCGCGTCGTCTTTTTCCGCGCCTTCTTCGGTCTCCGGGGGCGTCTCCTTGGTAGGAGACCGTCGAGCCTGGAGCATGTCGATCCCGATCAAGAGCAGAATCACCCCGCCCGCTATTTTGAAAGCTGGAAGAGTGATTCCAAACAGTTTGAAGATTAGTGTGCCGGCCGCGGCAAAGGCGGAAAGTACTAGAAAACACGTCCAGGCAGCGTGGCGCACCATGCTTTGACGGTGGGTCCGGTCGGCGCCGGCGGTCATGATGAGGAACGTCGGGATGGCGGCAATCGGATCGACCAGAAAGAATATCGAAGTCAGCGCAACCAGGAAAAACTGGATGAGAGGGGCGATTGATCCAGGCATGGCGGCGTTCGCGAACTCCCGCGCGGTCCCTATCAAATTTTCCACTGGCGGTTGTCGCGGGTGAGAAGGTCGTTGGCCTCCCTAGGGCCCCAGGAACCGCCCGCATAGTTAGGAAAGTTGCGCGGCGGCAGCGCCTTCCACACATCCAGCACCGGCTGTACGACGCTCCAGCCCGCTTCGATCATGTCCGCCCGCTGGAAAAGCGTAGCATCACCGATCATGCAGTCGTAAAGGAGCCGCTCGTACCCGGTGCTCGGTTCGCTCCCGAAGTAGTCCTTATACTGGAAGTCCATCTTCACCGGCCCGATATCCACAATGGGTCCGGGGATCTTCGCCCCGAAGGTCAGAGAGATCCCCTCGTCGGGTTGGATGTGCATGACCAGCAAGTTGTTGCCGAGCCTCTCGACGGGCGTATCGCGGAACAGGACGAAGGGCGCGCGCCGAAACTGGATCACGATCTCGGTGACGCGCTGGGCCAGCCGTTTGCCGGTCCGGATGTAAAACGGAACATCCGCCCATCGCCAATTATCGATAGAGAGTTTCAGCGCCACGAATGTCTCGGTTTGAGAATCGGGCGCGACGTTGGGCTCGGAACGGTAGGCCGGGACGGGATGGCTGTCCACCGCGCCCTCCCCATATTGGCCGCGTACCGTCCGCGTAAGCACATCCTCCGGCGCGTACGGCTGGATGGAGTGAAGGATCTTGGCCTGTTCGTCACGAACGGCATCGGCGTCGAACGATACCGGGGGTTCCATCGCGGTGAGCGTGACCAATTGCAGGATGTGATTGGGCACCATGTCGCGCAGCGCGCCGGCGTGTTCGTAATAGGCGCCCCGTTGTTCCACTCCCAGGGTTTCACCAACGGTGATCTGGACATGGTCGATGTAGCGCCGGTTCCACACCGGCTCGAAAATGCCGTTGGAGAACCGGAACACCAGAATATTCTGGACGGTCTCTTTACCCAGGTAATGGTCGATCCGATAGATCTGGTCTTCCACCAAGACCTGTTTGATCTCCCGGTTGAGGGCTCGCGCCGAGTCGAGATCGTGACCGAAGGGCTTCTCGAAAACCACGCGCCGCCACTGGCCGTTGTTCTGTTCGGCAAGACCCGCGCCACCCAGTTGGCGTACGACTTCGCCGAACAGAGCGGGGGTGGTGGCCAGGTAGTAAAAATAGTTCCCTTGAGTGCCGTGTTTCCGGTCCACTTCGGCAAGCAGCGGCTTGAGCCGCTGATAATACTGCGGGTCTTGAAAGTCGCCGGAAATGTAGTAGAGCCGTTCGATCAGCCAGTCGCAGAACCGGCATTGGTCTGGGGCGCCGGCAAACTCCTGCAGATCCTGGTGGACCTGCCTGCGGAATTCCTCCTCGCTAAATGTCTGGTTGGCACAGCCGATCAGGGCGAATTCCTTCGGTATGAGATCCTTTTTCGCCAGGTTGTAGAGAGCCGGAAGCAACTTGCGCTTGGTGAGGTCACCTGAAGCGCCGAATATGACAAGCGCGCAGCGGTCACCGGGCCGCGTGGGACGAAGCGGCGCGGGCGGCTCGGCCCGGGGCTCCGTCGGGGTTTCGGGCATGATCGATTATCCTCCCGCTCCCTTCTCGACGTGCCCGCCGAACTGGTAGCGCATGGCGGATAGGAGCTTGTCCGCAAAGTCGTCTTCCCCGCGAGAGGCAAAGCGTTCATACAGAGCCGAACTCAAAACCGGCGCTGGAGCGGACTCCTCAATGGCGGCCATGATGGTCCAGCGCCCCTCACCGGAGTCGGAAACGCGGCCCGAAAAGTTCTTGAGCTCCGGGCTTTCCGTGAGGGCGATGGCGGTCAGGTCGAGCAACCACGAGGCCACCACGCTGCCGCGGCGCCAGACCTCGGCGATGTCAGCTAGCTTGAGGTCGTATTGGTAGTGCTCGGGATTGCGAAGGGGCGTGGTCTCGGCGTCCACCGAACGGCTCTGGTTCCCCGCGTTCGCGTGCTTCAGAATATTTAAACCCTCCGCATACGCCGCCATGAGCCCGTATTCGATGCCGTTATGTACCATTTTTACGAAGTGGCCGGCCCCTGACGGTCCGCAATGCAGGTAGCCTTCCTCCGCGGTGCCTCCGGCCTTCTCCCGGCCCGGCGTCCGTTCAAGATTTCCGCGCCCCGGCGCGAGCGTTTTGAAAATCGGACCCAGACGCTCGACGACTTCAGGCTCGCCGCCGATCATCTCGCAATACCCGCGGTCCAGACCCCAGACCCCGCCGCTCGTGCCCACATCAGCGTAATGAATCCCGCGCGCTTTGAGTTCTTTCGCCCGGCGGATATCGTCAATGTAATAAGAGTTGCCCCCGTCGATGACAGTATCGCCGGCCTGCAAACGCGCGGCAAGATCATGGAGCATGCTGTCGACCGCGGCGGCCGGCACCATTAGCCAGACGGCGCGCGGCGGCTTCAGTTTACTGACAAAGTCATCGATCGATTCCGCGCCGGTCGCGCCCTCCGCGGCTATGGCGGTGACATTCGCGGGATTAAGGTCAAAAACGGCGCACGAATGCCCGCCTTTCATCAACCGGCGCACCATGTTCGCGCCCATGCGTCCCAATCCGATCATTCCAAGTTGCATCCGGCCTCCTACGCTTCGCGGTCGCCACAGACTCCCGGGTTTGGATGCCTGGGGACGAACCTCGGATTCTACAACACGGCGTGGACACAAAGGTAAGAGGCAAAAGGGGTACTGATCGAGACACTCGTTCCGGTATTCCTCTTCCAACTTGTCGATTGTTAACCTTGGGCAGGACTGACGGATTAACTTCCGCGCTATTGCGGACAAGCGCGGCCGCCAGCACACTATTAAGGATAGCGTTGTGTCTCGTCTCATCAGAATCGGCACCGCATAACGGGGAGGGAAGAAGTTGCGATCAAGCGCCACGCGCGCACTCACGGGCTCGCGCGGGATGATGCTCGCAGTCCTGTTGTTGGTCGCCGGGCCCGGTCTTATCCAAGCTGCGACACTCCCTGTTCTTACGCAAGCCGCTCAGATACGCAAGCTGACAGCCGCGGAATCCAGGTTAGGATACCCCGTCGAGTTGCGAGGCGTCATTACCTGCACTCTGCCAGCTTGGGCGGTGGTTTTCTTTCACGATGATACCGGGGGCATCTACATCGAGAGTCCGCAACCTTCGCTGCATGCGGGGGACCTGGTGGAAGTCCGTGGCCGGACGGCTCCCGGCGACTTTGCCCCGGTAGTCTACCACCCTGAAATCCGCGTAGTAGGAAAGGCGCCACTGCCTCAGCCTCGGCCATTTCCTTTGGATGACTTGCTCACTGGCAAGCAGGATAGCCAGTGGGTCGAAGTTCGAGGGATCGTGCACTCCGTAGAGATCAAGTCTGACGCTGTATATCTTGGGATCACGGCCGGTAGCCACAAGTTCGGAGCGATTGTGGCGAACTTCGACAAGGCGGAGCAATACGCCGACTTGATCGATGCCGAGGTCACCATTGTTGGAGCTTGTGCTACCGATTTCAACGATAAGCGGCAGTTGGTAGGTATCTTCATTTACGTTCCCGGCATGAACCAGGTGCAGGTCCACGAAAACGCGCGTGTCGACCCCTGGGCCTTACCGGTTCTACCCGCAAACAGCCTTATGCGCTTCACTCCGGAAGGAGCATCGGGGCATCGGATCCGAGTGCAAGGAGTGGTGACCCTGACGCAGCCGGGGGTCTACGCTTTCGTCCAGGACGCTTACGCCGGAGTCGTAGTGAGCAGCACCAACACGCAGGATTTACAGCCGGGCGACCGCGTGGATGCCATCGGGTTCCCAACCACGGGAACCTATGCACCTATGCTGGCGGACGGCGGGTTTAGAAAGCTGGGGCGCGCCCCACTGCCAGCGCCCATTGATTTGACGCATGCCATCACTCTCAACGCCGACCCGGATGCGCAATTGGTCAAGATTCAGGGCCTGCTGATCGACCAATCGATCAGGGGAGCGAGGCTGGTCCTGACGATGCAGTTGGGAAGCTTCACGTTTACCGCGCTGCTACGAAAAGACGCCGGGGGCGGCACGGTGCGGGCTATTCCCATCGGGAGCCGGGTTGAGGTGACGGGCGTCTGGTCGATTGAAGCCGACGAGTATCGCCGGCCGACGGCGTTCCGGGTGTTACTTCGCTCTGCTCGGGATATCGCCGTCCTGGAGCAGCCTTCCCGGTGGAATGCCCAGCGGATTGCCTGGCTTGTAGTATTCCTGGCTGGAGCAATACTCGTGAGTGCGCTGTGGGTGGCATCCTTGCGTAGAGAAGTGGACGTGCGGACGGAGACCATCCGCGCCACCCTGGAGTCAACCGCCGACGGGATCATGGTGGTGGACTCCATGGGAAAGATCGTGACCTACAACGACAAATTTCGGGTCATGTGGGGCATTCCGGAGTCTATTCTTTCGTCTAACGACCGGAGCGCGGCTCATCGGTTTGTAACATCCCAAGTCCGAGACCCGGAAGCGTTCGTGGCCAAGCTTCAGCGGGTGTACGCGGATCACGATGCACAAGTCGATGACGTGATTGAGTTCAAAGACGGACGGGTCTTTGAGCGGCATTCCGAGCCGCAGCGCGTTAAAGGCAAAAGCGTTGGGCGGGTGTGGGGATTTCGCGACGTAACCGAAAAGAGGCGTGCCGCGCGGGAGCTGGAGAGCGCGAAAGCCGCCGCTGAATCCGCCAGCCTTGCGAAGAGCCAGTTCCTCGCCAACATGAGCCACGAAATCCGCACGCCCATGAACGGGGTGCTCGGCATGACGGACTTGGTTCTGGACACCGACCTCTCCGCGGAGCAACGCGAATATCTAATGGATGCCAGGCGATCCGGCGAATCCCTGCGGGAGCTGTTGAATGATCTGCTGGACCTGTCGAAGATCGAGGCGGGCCGCTTCGAATTGGACCCGGTCGAATTCTCGGTTCGGCAGTGTGTACAGGAAGCGGTATCCACGTTGGGAATCAACGCCGAACAAAAAGGCCTCCGTCTGGGGTTCGATGTGGCGCCCGAGGTGCCGGATAAACTGGTGGGCGACCCGCTCCGGCTCCGGCAGGTGCTGCTAAACCTGCTGAACAACGCTATTAAATTCACGAGCGTCGGATCCATCGGGCTGAGTGTCACGCCGGATACGCGCCTGGAAAGCGCGGTTACACTGCATTTCACAGTTTCCGATACCGGAGTGGGGATTCCGTCTGACAAACTGAATTTGATCTTTGAAGCCTTTCGCCAAGTGGATTCCTCGACGTCCAGGAAATACGGTGGTACCGGCTTAGGCTTGACCATTTCGGCGCGGCTCGTCGGCATGATGGGCGGGCGCATCTGGGTTGAGAGCAATATCGGAAAGGGCAGCGTGTTTCACTTCACCGCGGTGTTTCATTCGAATCTCGATAACAAGCCGGAAGCATCCAGCTTGATTTCGACCACCTGCTAGCCTACTTGGCAACCGGGCGCGGTGTTTGGCGCGCCAGAGTGGGGTGGCCGGGAACCGGCGGCGCCTCTCTCTGCACGGTGCCTGGCGTCGCAACGGCCGGCGTTGTGTTTGCGGCGGCGCTCGGGATGACCGGCATGGAACTAACGGCGGGAGATGACGAAATGGCGCGAAGCTCCACGGCGCCTACCGGCGTGGTGGACTGGCACGCCAGAGTGCCGCGTTTCTCCTCAAGTACAGTGCCAAACTGCTGGTCGACCAGAAACTCGGTATGCTGCCAAGGGCCCAGCGGGCCCACCGGGAACCCCGAACCGAGGAGCCGGCCGCCGCTGCCGTAAGCGGTGCAGGTGATTTGCGCTCCTGCGCTGGATTCCGTGTTGGTGACTGCAAATCCGTCGACGAACGGCGAGGCCAGCGGGGATTGTGTTTCATCGAATGGCACCGTGAAGCCCGTGTAAGGGGCACTGAGAGACGCAGAAGCCTCATAATACCTGCCATCATCGCCGTG
This sequence comes from Terriglobia bacterium, assembly GCA_963768075.1. Classification (GTDB taxonomy): domain Bacteria; phylum Acidobacteriota; class Terriglobia; order Bryobacterales; family Bryobacteraceae; genus QHXW01. The sequence continues at coordinate 249,458 of CAVYHD010000051.1, read as the reverse complement.
CCGGCCGTATACGACCACTCCGGATAGAGGTGTAGCGGAATCCACTTCCGCCCAGCCGTCGTTGGAAGTCAATGTGGGAGAGGTGCGGAAAAACGCAAGCCCATTGGGCGGCAGTACCACGTTGTAGGTTTGGGGACTTCCAACGAGAGTCAGGCCCGTCCCATTGTCGATGTGGAAAACGAGGCTGAAAGTCGCCGGTGTGCGGCTGGGATTCATCACGAAGATATCCGTGTTCCATTGGCTGTCGGAGGCGATGTGGGGAAAGATCATGGTCCCGGCATTACCCGATACAACCGTCGAACTTGGGAATACCGGCATCGAACTGACAGCCGGAGAGGACGAAATGGCACGGAGCTCCACCGCCGCCACCAGCGTATCGGCCTGACAGGATAGCGTGCCGCGCTGCCCTGCCAGCGAAGGCCCAAACTGCTGGTCGATGAGAAACTCGATGTGCTGCAAAGGATTCAGCGGCCCAACCTGCAACCCGGAGCTCAGGACGTTACCACTGCTGTCGAATGCCGTGCAGACGATTCGCGTGGCATTGACGGAATCCGTATTAGTGGCCGCAAATCCGTCGATGAACGGCGTGCCCAGTGGAGATTCTGTTTCATCGAACGGCACAGTGAACGAAGAATAAGCTGGACTGAGAGGCACCGACGCCTCGTAATAGCTGCCGTCTGTGCCTTGCCGGCCGAACACGACCACACCAGATAGCGGCGCGTTGGAATCGAGCTCCGCCCAGCCTTCATTTGGAGTTGAGGGCGGCGATGTCCGGAAGAACGCGATACCGTTGGCCGGAAGCGTCACATCGCTGGTTTGGGGATTTCCGTCGAGAGCCAGCGGAGCCCCGGTATCGGTGTGGAATACGAGACTGAAGGTTGCCGGCGCGCTGCTGGCATTCAGCACGAAAATGTCGGTGTGCCACTGACTGTCGGACGCGATGTGGGGAAAAACTTGCCGCAAGGCGAAGCTGGAAGAGCCAACCGTCAAGGTCACCGGGATGTTGATAAACTGTGGCAGCGAATTCGCCGATTGGATCGCGATGGTCGCCGAGTAAACTCCGTTGGCCAGACCGGAAGCGGAGTTTGGCGTGCCGGCGCCTGCCGTGCCGGACGCAACGACGTTCACCAAACCCGGGCCGACACCTGAAAGTGGCGCGGCAGCCAACCAACCTGTGGTCTGGTTGTTGGGAAAAATGGAGGCGACCCACTGCTGTCCCTTGCCAACGTTCACGGGGATTTGCGCCGAAGTGCTATGTAAGGCGTCAGGCACGGATAGCGTCAGACTTCTGGTCCCGACGGAGAGGACACTCCCGGTGTTCGAGGGACCCTCGAAGACTACGGATGTGGTTGCCGCGACCTGTTGACCTGTGTCGTCTGTGCCATCCACCTCATAATTCACAGTAGAAGGGGCGGTAATCGCGGTCCAGCAAATGCTGGCGACAAGATCACCGTACGCGGGCAGCATGGTGGATCCGAAATACTGCTGAATCTGGCTGCTCAAGTCGGAGTTGGTGGTAAGGAAGCGCTGGAGCTGCACGTTGTGCCCGTTCAACTCCTGCACGACGAGATTCTGGTACCACTGGGAAGCTGGGCAGCCGGAGCTGGCGCCCGGGTCCTGGTGTATCGTCGCAGGGAGACTGGCGAGCGACATCACAGCCGTAATCTGCGGGCCATAAAAAGGAATCGAGAGCTGCTGCGCCCAGGCGTTCCCGTTAGCGTCCGTTCCGCCGAACTGGAACACGGTGTTACTCGGAACGGTGACATTGCGGGCCCGCAGCACGGCCGACAACGAACCGTGGGGCGCGATCGCCGTTGCCTCAAAAAAGTCCGCGATCTGCGAGCTGTAATCCGAGCCAGCAAATATGAATTTGGTCAGCGAGGTGGCTACTCCGTTCACCTCGGAGAGCGTCAGCGTGAAGAAGAACGTATAGCCATCGGCGTCCGCCGGTTGCTGGAACACGGGATCCGGAAAAGACGTCGGGATGATCGCGGTCATGTTGGCCGGCTGCGTTACGTTTAGGACCGCCGTACCGGAGGAGCCGTTCATTCCCGGACCGCCTGAGTAAGTGGCGGTGACTGTGTCGCTGCCAAAGGTGAACTGACTGCCATAAGCGGTCAGGGTCGCAGTGGCGGAAGTCCCGCTGGGTGTCAGAGGAAGTGAGCCGAGCGGCACACTCCCCACCTGAAAAGATACGGTACCGGCGGGAATCGTGGAACCCGTCGCCGCGTTTACAGAAGCGGTGAGTTGAACGCTACCGCTTAATGGAAAGCTGGTAGTACTGGCGGACAGAGCCGTCGTCGTGTTCACAGACTGGTTAGCCCAGTGCGAAATCAAGTTGCTCGCATCGATCGAACCCAGCCCGGTCACCAGATCATAGGCGGGCCCGGCACTGAATCCAATGGATCCCGTGGTGCAGTCGGGGGTACCAGAAATACACGGCACGATATTGTTTCCACTCGTGATGTCGTGAAAGGCCGAAGGAGCGTTTTGCGAAAGCCGGTAGAGATTAGGGTTGATGTTGCCTTGCCCGGTCTGGGACTGAAACCCCTTCGCCAATTCGTATTGATTCAGAATCGCCAGAATGCCCGCGAAGGATGGAGTGCCTGCCGAAGTGCCGGATTCGATGTATGCCTTCCCGTTTTCGAAAATCAAGTAGCCGTCGTGCGCGGCGGCGGTCAGCGCCACATCGGGAACGGCACGATTATCTGAAGATGGAACACCCGGACCGGTCTGCCAGCTGGGTTTGCGGTAAAAGACGCTCAGGCCACCGCCCGACGCCGCCAGTCCGTAGTCGGGCGCGGTCTCGTTCCATGCTATCTCGGGAATGTACGAGAGGGCGGAGACACCCCCGCCGCCGTTGACGGAATTCCAGTAGTTTCCGGAAGGGTCGTTGAATTCCGTGCCTCCGACGGCGGTCACTTCCGGAATACTCGCCGGGAAATTGACGGCCAAACCGGAGCCGGCCTCGTTAGCAGTAGGGCTGAACGCGGTGTCGCAGGCCGCCGCGCCGGAGTCGCCGGACGAAGCAATCCACGTGATGCCCTGCGCATTCGCCTGCTGTGCGAGCGATTCGAAGGCCGCCGATACGCCGCTAGCACCCGTATTCTGCTCGCAGCCCCCGAAGCTCATTGTCAGAATTGACGCTGTGTTCTCGGTGACGGCGTACTGTGCCGCGTAAAAAACATCGGTGGCATAGATGAAGTCGATGGTTGCACCGGTTGCGACGCCGCCCGCCCACTCGACGTCCAGGTATGCCTCATCGCAATCGCCACTCTGCACCCCGTTCGGTCCAGGATCGGGGCTTCCCGCAGCCAGGATGAGCTGCGTACTATTCGGCGGAAGACCGAACGTGGATCGAAACGTCTGCACGTCAGTGATCCCGATTGCACAACGGCCGATGACGGCGATCTGCTGGCCGGACCCGGTAAATCCAACCTGATACATCGGGAGAATGTCGTAGATCACGGCGAAATCCGCCGGCGCCAGACTGTGAGAGCCGTCGGTGTTGTTGGTGAACGCGGGACCAACCGGCGTTTTCTTGGCCAACGGACGTGCGGACGCTTTCGGTTGGAAGTCATCCAAACCGTTAACTGCCAAAGCTAACGGCGCCAGCGCCGTGGGCAGCGAAATCAGGCCGGAGTTCGCAAAGTGGCTCTCCCCGTTCACAAGATAACGGTGGATAGTGGTTCGAAACGCCGTCTGTGCCGTCTGGACCGTTCCACTAAAAACGATCAGATTCCGGCTGAGCGGCACATCGACGATGGTGAAGCCCTGTGCCTCAAGCCAAGTGGAGACAGAGGCGACATCGGCGGGACTAAATCCGAAGCGCTGGCCGAATTGCTGCGGCGTGAGCCACTGGTGATAATCCTTAGAAGCCGGATTCTGCTGGTCTTGCAGAAGCCTAGCAAGGGCTGCCTGCTGCGCGGCGGAGCGCTTCAACACCAGTGTAATAGGACGCAAGACCTGCGATGGATCGGCCGGACCTTGGTCATACCTGGCCTGAGCGAGCGGATGCATGGTGCCCGGCAGCACCGTCATTTGCCGGGACTCGATCAAACCGCTCAGGCGGTTTTCCTGGCACCAGGCAACACCTGGCAGCATCCAGAGCGCGACTGCCAGCGCGCCCCATTTTTGAACCTTTGCCATCATGAGCGCCTTCGATGCCGCAACTGAGAATGTAACACAGCGGCGAGCGGTACGACACTTGCTAGTTCGAGACCTTCCCGCGCAGAACGATGATGGACGCCTTGGGAAGCTGGTAGAGCGTATCCGGGCCGCTGGCTCGTCACGGTCGATTTGGATGCCGGGCCGTCGGGATCGGCGTGACCGTTGCCCCAGCCGCGGCGACGCCGCCCCCGCAGCGGGAGGCGCCGCACCGGCGGGAACAGGATCGGGGTGCCACTGGTACTCGGCCGGGCCGAAGACCACCCGGTCCACCGCGCCGGAGAAGAAGCGATCCCGGCGGCGGCCGGATCGGCAAATGCCACCTTGACGGAATGGCCGTTGTCTTGGTCTTTGTTGACCAACATGATGGACCATTGCCCATCGGGGCGCTCGACGGCGTAAGCCGTTACCAGGGTATTCCCGGCCTTGTCCTTCACGTCGCTTGCGACTTTGAAGAGTTTGTGGATGGCATCGACGGGCTGCACCCATTCCTTGGTAATCACCTCGGTCGCCAGATACTGAGGCGTGATAGCTCTTCACGTGGTTATTCTGGTCGATTGGGAGAAAGCCGCCGCCGCCTCTGCCCTCCGTTGCGATGTAGTGGAAATAGTAAGTGCCGCCGGCGCCCGCGGTCATCATAGAACCGACGTAATCGGCCAGCCAAAGTCCGCTCTTTACAGTGCCCGCTCCGCCCTCGCCGAGATCGTTACCCTCGGTCATGAAGAACGGAACATCCGGCGGCAGGCCGTTATCCTTCCAGGCTTGAATCACATGGTTCACATAGGCCGGCTCCCAGTACAGGGAACTCCAATCGCGCGCAGCGTCCCGCCGCCCATGCAGGGATAGTGCTCGAACGAGAAGAACGTGAAATCCGAGAGGTGGCCGCGCGCCTTCAAATAGTCGACGAACCGGCCCAGGAACGAAACCCTTCCGTTGGCGTCCGCCCAGGAATCCACGTCAGCCGGGCGTCCCCTCGAAAGCGGGCCCGCCCAGGGGCGCGTCGGGCACCAACTTGTGGATTGCCTTGGCGAACTGGATGTACAGCGTGGCGTAGTCCTCCGGGAGCACGCGCTGGCCGTCCGCCTCCTCTCCCATCTCGATATGCGAGATCGGATATCCCCGTTTGTAGAGGTACGCGATTTCGTTGGCCGCATCCTCCGGTATCGCGTAGAGAATCGCGATCGGGATCATCGCGGGAAGACCGCGCGTCACGCCGCAATGGAAGAAGAAATCGAATCCGATTTGGTCGCCTCTGCCGTAGTCGAGGTCGGACGCGGCGTGCCACGGATCCACCGACGAAGGCCAGGTGATGGTCTGCTTGCGGCTCGGCAAGTGCTTGACGATGTCAGTGAACTGGCCGTCGGCCGACACGGTCCCGATATAAAGTTCGTTGATCGCGTATCCCACGCAGTTGCGTTTGTCCTCGGCGCCATGGGTGTCGCAGGTATTAGACGATTCCGTCATCCAGATGCGCAAGGTACCGCACCGGGATCTTCCACGTGGCCAGCTTCAGAGTGGGAGTCCCGCCGTTGCCGTCGGTGATGGCGCCCATGGGGAATGTCTGCCAAGTGCCCTTGTTGATCCCCTCATAGAACGGCTCCATCTCGCCCGTCCAGAACTGCACGAAATAGCGCTTGGCGTAGGGACTGGCCCAGGCGATCCGGATAGCATTGACGTCCGCCTTGGCGCCCAGGTCGATCATGACCCATTGCGGGTGCAGCGAATCGTCCTCACCGGTGTACGTTTCGGTCAGGTACGGGTTGCTCTTCCAATAGGATTTGAGGTTGCCATCGGTCAAGCGGGACCAGCCGTTGCCGTCGCCCAGAGTTGCGCCGCGATGCGGGAGAGGGTGCGCCCAGGAGTGGAGAATCTTCTCATCGGTGGGCTCGGCGCTGCCCGTGAAATAACCCTCCTGTTTGGCCGCGTTACTCCAAGTTCCACGCGCGTTCCAGTGCCACGCTTCAATCATTAATTCGGTGTTCTGACGATAGGTCACTGTCTGCCAACCCGCGCCCAGAAGCTCCTTGAGCACCGGGCCCGTCAGCAACATCTCGGTATTCTTCTCGTTCTGCTCCTTGGTTTTTCCCCCGTTCACACCCAGACGGTCAATCGCCCCACCTAGCGCCCGGAAGGGACTGAACGAGTTCACCGCGTGAGACGGCGCGGCGTCCACCAAGATGTTCTGCGCGCTTGCCGCACCTGCCAGCCAAACGAATACGCTAAGACGGATTCCAAGAACGCGGCATTCGATGCCTGCTGCCATGATTGCCTCCTCCAATAGCACCCGGCCGCTCGTTGGGCGAATGAGGCTCGCCCGATGGCGTGGGCAGGATCTTCACTTTACATCGCCGGCGGACTTCGGCGGTACCATTATGTTTCGAGCTGCATCCAAGGCATCATTCCGGGGGCACGCATGAGCGATCAAGATCTAAAAGCAGAACTCGAGCGATTGAAGGCCGAAAACGCGTCATTGAAGCAACGCGGACGAGCAGGGGCCACGTTTCTGAAGGTCAGTGAAAAAGGGGCCGTCTCCGTGTATGGACTTGGCAGATTCCCGGTCACGCTCTATAAGGAGCAATGGGGGAAGCTGCTGGCTATGGGGAGCGACATCCAAACTTTCATCGCCGAGCACGACAGCGAACTCAAAAAGAAGGAGTAGCGCGGTTTTCGCTCAGATTATGGAATGGTAACCGGACCTGAAGTCATCGGTACAATTCACGGCCCAATAGTTCGGGATCGTAAGGCAGGAACTGGCCCCGTTCGCGGTACAGCTCGTGATACCTGGCAAGCTTGGCGAGGTCAATTTCCACGCCGATGCCGGGTTTCTCCGGGACGCCCCAGTCCGGACCGTTGGCAATGGGAATGGGGTCGACAACGATATCGTCCGTCATCATGTGGGCAGTCTGCTGATTGCCGTCAACGACGTTCGGGAGCGTTAGCAGAATGTGGTGGCAGGCCTGGGCGGTGATCCCCAGTTCTCCATGGGTGTGCCGGCAGATGTCCAGACCCTGGAAGTGCGCAAACCAGCAGAGCCGTTGGAACTGCGACAGCGAACCGGTGAAATAAGGGCTGAAACAGTAGACATCCGCCGTTCGGGCGGTCATCTGTTTCAGGGCGTCCTCCGCGGTCCAGAGCCCTTCATTGGCGGAAACCGCCATCTGGCAGTGGTCCCGTACTTCCTGCATATTCACCAGCGGGTCCTGGACGACCGGCTGCTCAATGAAATCAATTTGGTAGGCGTCCAGACGCGCGAGGTTCCTCAGAGCTTCTTTCACATTCCAGGCGCCGTTGGCGTCCAAGCGAATCTTGGCTTTCGGCCCAATGGTCTGCCGGAGAACCCGCACCATCTCGAGTTCCGCCTCAATATCCAGGCCGGTCTTCAGATAAAAGACGTGAAAGCCTTTCCTGACGCCTTCACGGGCCTGCTCGGCTATGTGCTCGAGGCTCCCCTGCGAGCAATAGAAGAAATAGTTCGCCCGCTCGCGAACCTTGCCTCCGAAGAGCTGGTACAACGGGAGACCAGCGGCCTTCCCACAAATGTCCCAAAGCGCCATATCGATACCCGGGTAAGCGAAGCATGCGGTATGCTGCCGCCAGGACCAAATTCCGCGATGCCAGAGTTCCAGCCGGATGCGCTCGCTCTGCGAGGGATCGCGCCCGATCACAAATGGCCTCATGGCCTCCAGAGCGCCCAGCACAGACTTCACGTCCGCGCCGCTGCAGCTCTCACCCCAGCCAACCAGCCCGGTATCCGTGGTAGCCCTGACGATGATGTCGGTAACTCCGTCGCGATTCACCAGCGAGCTCACTTCGCGATGAGTATAGGGTACGCTGACGGGAATGAATTCGAGGCTCGTGATCTTCACTGCGATAGGCTATCACGCTGCAGACTCGCGGCGCAGAATAGAGTCATTATGACTGGTTCGCGCTGAGCGGGGCGCTGGTTCACGTCATTCGCTATCATGGTGCGGAAACAAATTATGGCTAAGCGGGTTGCTGGGAAGGTTGCCCTCGTCACCGGCGCGGGTTCCGGGATGGGAAGGGCGGGAGCCACGCTGCTTGCAGCGGAGGGCGCCAAAGTGGTAGTCGCCGATATCAACGAAAAGACGGGCGCGCGTGTCTGCGGCTCGATCGCGGACGCCGGCGGCGAGGCAACATTCGTAAGAGTGGATGTCCTGAGTTCCGACAGTGTGCGGGCGATGACGGAAGCAGCCGTGTCGCAATATGGCCGGATCGACATTCTATATCACAACGCGGTGGATGTGCGGTTCGTAAACGAGGAGGACCGGCGACTGACGGAAATGGCCGACGAAACCTGGGACCATATGATCAATCTCGTGCTCAACGGCACATTTCGCTGCTGCAAGCACGTGGGACGGCAGATGCTGACGCAGAAATCCGGTTCCATTATCCTGACGGCAACCGTGGATGCCCTGATTGGCTGCGCCGGACTGGATGCCTATACCGCTGCCAAGGGCGGCGTGATCTCGGTCACTCGTTCCTTCGCGGCGGGAATGGCAAAAGAGGGCGTGCGCGTGAATGCCGTCTGTCCCGGCTTCGTGGCAACGGAGCCGCAGCTCAGTTGGATAGCGAAACGGGAAGCGCGGCAAATGATGGAAACGCTCCACCTTCTGCCGGTTGCGACCCCGGAGCAGATTGCGCCTTTCATCCTTTACTTAGCGAGCGACGAGTCCGCGGTGGTCACTGGCGGGATCTTTCCTATCGACAGCGGCTACATGGCGTTCAAGGCGAACGTGGACCTTATGGGGGCGGCAAGCGGACAAAAATGAAGGCATCCATTCCGAAGTGGCTGCGATACGCGCTTTTTTGTATTTTCTGGTGGGGTGTTTTCGGGTTTCTAGCCAAGCTGGGGTCGGACCGGACCTCGCCCGGTCAGATGCAGATCCTATTCACAATCGGCATGCTGCCGCTGGCTGCGGCGGCCGTTTGGAGCGCCGGAATGAAGGTGGAGACCGACAGGCTGGGCGTGTTCTACGCTGTTCTCATCGGGGTTTTGGCGGGACTGGGGGGAGTCGCCTACTTTGCCGCTATGGAGAATGGCAAGGCATCGTTAGTGGGGCCTGTTACCTCTCTGTTTCCGCTGCTTACGGTGGTTCTCGCGGTGACCTTCCTGAAGGAGAGGATGAACCGGATTCAAGTGGCGGGCATTATCCTCGGTCTGATAGCCATCGCTATCCTGTCGGCCTGAGGGTCCCATATGCCCCTCTGGATCTTCTATTCGTGCCTGGTGATCGTTCTCTGGGGAGTTGTGGGGCTCTTCCAGAAGCTTGGATCAAACCGGATGTCCCCCAAAGGAATTATCGTGTGGATGACGGCCGGGTACATCCTGCTGATCCCTTGGCTTTTCACTAAAGGAGCAATGAGCAGCCTGGGCCCGCGAGACATGGCAATCGGTATTCTGGGCGGGTTAACAAACGGTCTGGGAGCCTGGTATCTGCTGGCTTCTCTGGAAGCCGGCGCCAAAGCCTCGGTAGCCGTGCCGCTCACTGCGCTAAACCCCCTGCTGACGATGCTGCTGGCGATCGCAATTCTCTCGGAGCGGTTGACTCCCCTGCAGTGGTTGGGTGTGGCGCTGGCAATTGTGGCGGGCGTGATGATTTCGTATGAAACGCAGCCGGATGAGCCCCGGCCCATCGTCTCGGGCACGAACTGATGGCTTACACCAGGATCTCTTTGACCACGCGCGCTTCAAATACGGACGTCAGCTTTTCCTTCAGCCCGTTCTGATCGAACACCAGCCGCTGGTAGTCCATGCCAAGCAAGTGAAGAATGGTGGCGTGCCAATCGGTGACGCTGACTTTGTTCTCGACGGCTTCGTAGCCTAGATCGTCGGTCGCGCCGTAGGTCAGGCCGGACTTCATGCCGCCGCCCGCCATCCAAAGCGAGAAACCGCGTGGGTTGTGGTCGCGGCCGGACTCTCTGGGGTTGCCCCCCAACTGTGCGATGGGCATGCGGCCAAATTCTCCGCCCCAGATCACCAGCGTGTCCTTCAGCAGGCCGCGCCGCTCAAGATCCTGGAGCAGCCCGGCAACCGGTTTGTCGGTACGGCCGCTGGCGGCCCGCATGCCGTCTTCGAGGTTCGTGTGGTTGTCCCAGATCTGGCTGTTGATATAGAGCTGCACGAAGCGCACGCCGCGCTCGACGAGACGGCGGGCCATCAGGCAGCGGCGGCCATAGGAGTCGGTGGGTTCCTCGCCAACGCCGTAAAGAGCGCGCGTGGCTTCGTCTTCCTTCATGACATCGAGCGCATCGCTGGCCGAAAGCTGGAGGCGCGCAGCCAGCTCATAGCTCGAAATGCGCGCATCCAACTCCATCTGATCCGGGTGATTCCGCTTGTGGATGTTGTCGAGCTTGCTGAGCAGATCCTGGCTCAACTCGGCGAGCTGGGACGGCTGCTGGTATTCCGGCCGCAGGTTGAGGATGGGCGAGCCGGTCGAACGGATGCGCGTGCCCTGATACACCGGCGGCAAAAACCCAGCTTGCCAGTTTTGCGTGCCGTTGACCGGCAGCCCGAGCGGATCGTCCAGCACCACGTATGCCGGAAGATTCTGGTTCTCGCTGCCTAAGCCGAAAATCACCCAGGATCCCATGGATGGCCGTCCGGGAAGGATCCGGCCCGTATGAATGGCGAACAGCGCGGGCTCATGATTGGGGTGCACGGTAAACATGGAGCGGATCACGCAGATCTTATCCGCCTGTTCGGCCGTGTACGGCATCAGTTCCGACATCCATATACCGGATTTGCCGTGCTGCGCGAACTTAAAGGGGCTGCGCAAAAGTCCTCCGACCTGCTCCGGCGTCGTGAGATCGGCCGCAACTTTGTCGAAGTACGGTTCGCCGTTGTGCTTGTCGAGCACGGGTTTAGGATCGAGGAGATCCATCTGGCTTGGCCCGCCGTTCATGAACAGATGAATCACGGCTTTGGCTTTGGGCGCGAAGTGCGGCGGGCGCGGCTTCAGATCGTACATGCGGCGATGGCCGTCAGGCAGGCCGCTGGAAGTATCGAGGGTGGCGCCATAGAGGTCCCGGCTCAACAGTGTCGCGAGAGCGGTGCCGCAGATTCCGTCCGAAAATCTCTCGAAAAAGTTACGCCGTGATAACGACCTCTGCAAACCGTAATGATCCTGGAGAGACATAGTGACCTCTAATCGATATAGAGAAACGCTGCCGAGTTCAGAATGGTGTGACAGAATGCTGTCAGCGCTTGGTGCTCTGCATCGGCGCCCTTCACATCCTTCGCGGCGGCCTGTTTCAGCTTTAATAAATCCTCGCTGGCTACGCGCATTTCGTCCGCGCTAGGCGCGCGCGAGAGGGCGATCCAGTACGCCTGTTCGACTTGACGCCGCAGATCGGAGCCCGCTTCCTTTTCGAGCCGGCCGGCGAAATCCCCCGCCAACTCAAAAATTGTGGCGTTATTCAGCAGATGTAGCGCCTGCGGCGCGACATTCGATTGCGTCCGCGTGAGGCACGCAGGGCTCAACTGCGGGAAATCGAAATTATCCAGCATGGTTGGGAGTTGCGAGCGCCGCTGGTTCACATAGATACCCCGGCGCCAGCCGGTAGGCAATTGGATCGCGGTCACCAGACCGTCGTTGCGAACCAGCACCGGTTCGGGCGGCCCGAACATTCTCGAATCGAGGCGGCCGGCCACCTGCAGCATGGTGTCGTTCAGAACCTCGGCATCCATGCGCTTAAGGGGCATACGCGAAACAAGGCGATTATCAGGATCGGCCTTCTCGAGATCCGGTGTCACCGCGGAACTTTGCCGGTACGCGTTCGACGTCATCATCAGGCGGTGCATGGCCTTGATGCTCCACTGCTGCTTGACGAACTCGACCGCAAGCCAATCGAGCAATGGCTGGTTGGATGGCGCCGCACCCGTGTGACCGAAATTGCCCAGAGTGGTAACGATTCCCTCGCCAAAATGCCGGGCCCAGATACGGTTCACCATAACCCGCCCGGTCAACGGATGGTTAGGCTGGATGAGCCAATTCGCTAGCGCGAGCCGCCGCCCGGTCTTATGCGCGCCCGGCCAGGGTTCAGCGACCTGGTAAGGCTTCAGACCGGTGGTGAGCACCGCCGGGACACCCGGCTGAACCATAGGCCCAAAACTCGAGGGGTTGCCGCGCCGCAATATATAGGTTGGCGAGGGGTCGCCACGGTCCCATAGCGCCTGGATCTTCGGATCGGGCATCTTGCTGGCCTGCAGCAGGATGGTCTGGCTCAGATACCGCTCCTCGTCTTTGGCATAAGCCGGGTCCGCAGCCTTCAGATCGTCGGAGGAAACTTTCAAGGTAGCGCCGAACTTTTCAGCCAGGTACTTCTGCACCTCGGTGCGCTCCTCCGGCTTCGCCGCGGCAACCGCCCGCAGATCATCCTGCAGCGATTTGGGCAGCTTGCTTAAGCGCTCATCGAGAACCTTCTTTTTCAGCGGGGCGGTCTTCTGTTCCCACGCGGACTTCATCGTGCCGAGTTGCCGGTCAACTTCACCGTTGAAATCCTCGCGGTTGCGGGCTTCCTCCGCCAGCTCATACGAGGTTTTGCCCGGCTCAATGTAGGGCAGCATACGTCCCTGCGTCTGGGTGGTGATGACGGTCGTCTTTGGAATGTAGAGTGGCTGAAGCCAATCGTGCTCGTCGTAGGCGCCTTTCAAGACAGCGTCCAAACGGTAGTAATCGCGCTGGGGAATCGGGTCGTACTTGTGGCTGTGGCAATGGGCACACTTCATCGTGAGGCCGAGGACGGTCGAACTGAATACGTCAATTTCATCGGCGACCACATCCAGCCGGTCGTCGGAGAAATTCACCTCGCGCTCGCTGGTCGAGTCCGGCGCCATACGGAGAAAGCCGGTGGCGATCAGGTTGTCCATCATCTGCTTGGTCACTGCGGGCGCGTGCTCGTAGTCCACCAGCTCGTCGCCGGCGATCTGTTCCAGCAGGAAGCGATCGTACGGCTTGTCCTGATTAAAGGACTGGATTACGTAGTCGCGGTAGCGCCACGCATACGGCCGCGGGTGATCGGCGGTCAGCTTGCCGCCTTCGGAATCCGCATAACCGGCGGCATCCAGCCAGTAGCGGCCCCAGCGCTCGCCGTAGTGGGGTGATGCCAGCAGACGGTCGACCAGCTTCTCGTACGCGTCGGGGCTTTTGTCCGCCATGTACGCCTGAATTTCAGCCGGTTGGGGCGGCAGGCCGATTAGATCGAAATAGACCCGGCGCATCAACGTGAGCTTGTCGGCTTCGGGCGAAAATGACAAGCCTTCTTTCTCGAGTTTACTCAGCAGAAACGCGTCGATGGGATTGCGCACACGATCGGCATGCTTTACGGCGGGAGGGTCAGCCGCTTTGGGCGGCTGGAACGACCAGAAACTTCGATCTTTGTCGGAGACCAACGTGTCAGAGGCGGTAGCCGCGAGATCGGGGGGTTCCGCTACCACCGGTGCACCCAACTCGATCCAACGCACGATCTTGGCGGTCTCAGCATCCGCCACCGGCTTGACGCCAACCACAATCAGACGCTTCTTGGGCGGCATGTCGCCGGAACGAATCATCTTGACCATCAGGCTTTGGTCAGGTTTTCCAAGGACCATCGCAGGCCCGGACTTTCCGCCCTTCAGCATGGATTCTCTGGTTCGCAGATCGAGGCCGCCTTCTTGCATGCGCAAACCGTGGCACGCGGTACAGCGCAGAAGCATGATGGGAATGACGTCGTCCTGGGTGACGCTGGAAAGCTCCGCCTCGGCGTGGGGGCCGGACGCAGATCCGGCGCCGCTTTCGATCCATTCCCGGATGATGCCCAGCTCGTTGTCGGAGAGATGGATTTTGCCGCCTGGGGGCATCAGCCCCTCTTTCACCATGTGGTACAAACGGCTGTCGTCCGGCTTGCCCGGAACGATTACAGGACCGGACTCACTTCCCTGTAGCGCCGTCTGATAGGTGCTGAGGTTGAGCTCCTTCATCTTCAGGCTGGCGCCATGGCATCCGAGGCACGTGCTCTTCGTCAGAATGGGCACGATGTCGGCTTCAAATGTGGGTGGCTTGGGTGGGGGATTTTTAGCCGGCTCGCCGGGAGCGCCCAGCAGCAGGAAGCCGAGCGTGCATCCAGCGATTGTGACGATTCCGCGCCTAACGCGGCTCCCCCCACGGGCTTCCGCGTTCAATAACACTGTCGCTCCATTTCGAGTGCTGAGCCCCTTGGCCTGTAGTGAAGCACTTGCAGAGTCGCGTCCACACGCGACAGAGCTTGAAACTTGATACCCATAAATTATATCAGCTCCGCCGCACGATCGAAATGACACCTTCCTGGCACGGCAAAAATCCCACGACGGCCGCGGCGCCCGGTGGCGTTCGTTGGGAACACCCACCGTGCCCAACCGTCAGGCGGCGGGGGAAGGTCGAACGCCGTATGGCCGGCGTGCCTAGAAGATAAACCGCAGCCCGAGCTGAATCTCCCGCGGATCAAACTGCGTCGACGTGGCCATTCCGAAGCCAGGACTGCCAAGCACACGGCCCGGGTAGGAAAAAGCGTGCTGGTTCAAAATGTTGAAGAATTCGGCGCGGAATTGGAGCGATGTGCGCTCGAAAATCCTGGTGTCCTTTGCCAGCGAAAGATCGAGGTCGCTGTACCCCACATTCCGGAAAGTGTTGCGGCCCAGGTTTCCGGGTTCCGCAGCCACGGTGTTGCCGTCGAGGGTGGCCAGAGGCACGGAGAAAAACTGCCCTACAAAGCTCTGGTTGTTGGCCACTGCCGCGGCAAAGTTGGCGCTCTCTTGCAGTACCGCATTTGAGAAGAACTGCTCTTCCGGTCCTTGGCCGCCGGATTTCAGGGTCGGCGTGGACACCAGGTTGGGGCGCACCGTGCCGCCACCGTAAGTGTCGATGCCGTACTCTGCGCTTCCGAATGGCGTCACGACGGTAAATGGGAACCCGGAACTGGCAGTGGCAATACCCCACAACGTCCAGCCTTGGGTCAAGCGTTTAGAAAGATGCGAGGCGGCTTTGTCGAACGGGAGCTGATAGGAAAAGTTCACCACTACACGCTGCGGCACGTCGAACGAGGCGCGGGCTTTTTCGCAACTCCAGCAAAACGGGTTTTCCTGCACGAAGCCGGAGTTAGCGGAATCCCCGTTGTAGACTGTTGTTGCATTGTCGATGGCCTTTGAATACGTGTAGGACAATTGAAAAGTCAGGCCGGCGGTTGGCATGCTTTTTCGCAATGTCGCCTGTAGTGAGTTGTAAGTAGAGTGGGCGTGATTGTCCGTCAACTGGAACTCACCCAATCCGGGATTCACGTCGGTGTATATTGCGACCTTGGCCGGCGCGTCCGTGAAGCCATTCGGGAACTGGGAAGCATAGAGACCTATCGCATTATTGAATACATATCCGGCCGACAGGACCGTATTAAAGGGCAACTCACGTTCGACGGTGAGGTTTCCGCTTATGGTGTAGCCGTTGTGATTGTCGTCGCTCGTAAGATTTGTCTCCAATCCCGGTCCGTATGGAGTCAGATTGATGGGGTCATTTGGCGGCACAGTTTTGGAATTACCGTTGCTGGGGATGATATTGCCGCTCAGATCACGGATGGGCGGAAGGGACACTGCCCGCGGAGTCGTCGTGAACGTAAGATTGGTCGGCGTGCTATATCCGGCAAACGGAAAATTGAATCCCTGTTGATCGGCCGTCTGGGATAGGGGAAGGTTGGTAAAGATTGCGAAACCTCCGCGGATGACAGTCTTCGGGTGGACTTGCCAGGCGAAGCCAAGCCTGGGCGCGAAGCCCGTGTAGTCTGACCTGTAAATTGGCTGGGGGTTCAGAACCATCCGGAGGTAAAGGGACGGGTTGATAAAATTCGGCTCGTTGATGATGCCAGCCAAACGGTCGCCGGTTTCGGTCGGCACGCTATTGTATTCATAGCGGAGGCCCAGATTGAGGGTGAGATTCTTCGACACCTTGAAATCGTCCTGGAACCATCCCGCCCAAACATGGCGCCGCATGGAAAAGGGAGCAAACCCGCCTCCGGGAGGTCCGAAACCTGGGTACGCCACGGCACGTGCGTAGTCTTGGCTGATGCCCTCCATGAAACTGACGATAGAACTGGGGCTGGGAGACCCGGCCGGCAGGCTGACTTGTCCATTCGTAGACTGAATGGCCTGTGGCAGGGCGGAACCCGCTGCAAAGACATAATCGCCGTTCGGACCACCTACCGAAGTGCCGAAATAGCTGGAGTGGACGGTGCGGTAATCGGCGCCGACATTAATCGTATGCCTGCCCTTTACCCAGGTAACGCTATCGCGATAGCTCATGGTGAACGGCGCGAGGCTGAATCCACCGCCACCGTCATCGGGACCGTAGTTGTTTAGAGCGCCATCGGCAAAACTGACCTGGGTAACACCCTCAACCGTGGATACACTTTGCTCAATCGACTGCATCCCGCTGATACGAACCTCGTTGATCAAATTGGGTCCAAAAAGATGCGTCTCGCTGAGACCGGAATTCACCCAATTGTTGCTTTCCGATTGAGGGTACGTGGGATTGATGACGGCTTCGTTGGGGTCCTGGTCCGGCGCCACATTGGTGGCGACGCTGTAGCGAAAGAAGAATGAGTCCTTGTCCCCGAAACGCTGATCCAGGCGGCCCGAGAATTGATCGCGATTGGTGGGATTGCTAATGGCGCCTTGAAATGTATTCGGCCCGTACACCCCGTTCGGATTGGTGGGCAGCGGGTAGGCGTTCAGAATGGTGGAGGCTGCGGACGTTATCGGCACCTGTAAGGTATAGGGCGCGCCGGTTGATGGCGTGATTGTGACCTGACCCTGGCGTTCGGCAGCGGTGGGGACCGAGATAATGACCGGTACGGCTAGCCGCTGGCGGTAACTGGCCCATTCGAAGAAGAAAAAGGTCTTATTTTTTCCGTTGTAGACCTTCGGAATGAGGATGGGCCCACCGACAGCTAATCCAAACTCATTTCGCCGAAACGGCGCGTTGCTGGGCGCGAAGAAATTGCGCGCATCCAACTTATCGTTGCGCAGGAACTCAAATGCGGAGCCGTGGAGCTCATTCGTGCCTGTCTTCGAGACAATGCTTACGATGGTCCCCGATCCCCGCCCATATTCGGCTGAATAGTTGTTTTGAAGAATTTTGAATTCGGAGATTGCGTCCAGGTTGAAGTTGCCGAACTGACCGCCGCCCAATTCGTTATCGCTCGAATCCATTCCGTCCAAGTAGCTCGAACCCGTAGTACCGCGATTGCCATTGCCGGATGTATTGATGTTGAAGTTGAAGGAGCTGTTAGTTTCTTGCACTTGGCCGGGCTGCATCAGCATGAGGTTGGTGATGTCTCGACCGTTGAGCGGAAGATTCGCTACCTGGCGGCCTTCCACAAGACCACCGATCATTCCAGTGGTGGTATCGATCGGCGGAGCCACCGCCGCGACTTCCAACTTGGTTGCGATCCCCTGAACCGAAAGCGTGAAGTTCACCTCACGTCTTTGCTCCACGTCCAGGACGACATCGAGGGAGGATGGCTCGAAACCTTTAGCCGAGGCGGTAACAGCATAGGTACCAACGGGCAGCCTGGGAAGCGAGTAGACCCCGTCCGAGGCGGTGGTGGCAGTGCGCGTGAACGTAGTGGCTTTTTCGGTGGCAGTCACGGTGACCCCAGGCATGACGGCCCCACCGGAATCAACCACTGAGCCAACAATGCTTCCGACCGCCTGCGCGTAGACCGGCATCGGAGCCAGAGCGATCCCGACCAAACCTGATAAAACTAATAGCGATGCTAACTGCCGCATGTGCCTCCCTTTTAGCCGCACACTTCCGCGCGGTATACTCCTGAGCAAAATTCCGGTTGTCAACCAGCGTAGGGTGTGTGGGCCGCAACTGCAAGAGAAAGCGATGGTCCAAAATTGCTTTTTCGCGCGGTCGCGCGCAAAACAAGATCAGAGGAGCGCTGGATCGTAAGGCACGAACTGGCCGCTGAGCCGGTAGCATTCGTGGTAGTGCCGCAATTTATCCTCATCCACCTCGATGCCGAGACCCGGCCCTTCCGGCGCGTTCCACGCCGGGCCACTGGCGATGGGTAGAGGCTGTTTCAAGATGTCGTCAACCATCATCTGCGCAGTCTGCTGATTACCGTCAACGATATTGGGCAGGGTCAACAGAATATGATGCGCCGCAGCGGCCGCGATACCGAATTCGCCGTGCGTGTGTTTGCAGACCTCGAGTCCTTCCATGGCCGCGACCCGTGAAAGGCGTTGAAATTGGGCCAGCGAACCCACCCAGTACGCGCTGAAACAATAGACATCCGCGGTTCGGCTCCTGATCTGTTCGAAAGTATCTTCCGCCGACCATAAGCCCTCGTTGGCGGACAAGGCCACGCGCGATTGTGCCCGCACTTCCCGCATATTGGTGACGGGATTGGGACAGACGGGCTGCTCGATAAAATCGATGTGGAATTCGTCCAGCAGATCCAGATTCCGTAAGGCTTGGTTTACGGTCCACGCGCCGTTGGCGTCGAGACGGAGGCGCCGCTCGGGGCCAATGGCGTGGCGCACCGCGCGCACCATCTCATACTCGGCACGAATGTCCAGACCAACTTTCAGATAAAAGACACTGTACCCCCGCCGAACGCCTTCCTGGCACTGCCCGGTGAGGCTTTCTTCGCTTCCTCTCGCCAGATAGTAGAAGTAGTCCGCGCTGTCCCGCACTTTGCCGCCGAAAAGATTGTAGAGCGGCTGATTACAGACTTTGCCGCAGATATCCCACAGCGCCATATCGATCCCGGCGTAGGCGAAGCTGGCCGTAGGCTTGCGGAAATTCCAAACGCCTCTGTGCCAGAGATCGGCGCGAATCGCCTCGCTCGACCACGGACTGCGGCCTAAGACAAACGGCCGCATCGCGCGCAACGTCTCTTCCACCGATGCCACGTTAGCGCCGCTGCACGCTTCTCCCCAACCGATTACGCCATCATCGGTAGTGGCCTTCACCACGATGTCGGAGACGCCATCGCGATTCACCTGCGAACTGACTTCGCGGTGCGTGTACGCAATGCTGAGGGGGGAAAATTCCAGTGTCGCGATTTTCATGTGCAGGACGCCATCATAAGATGCCGGCGCACGCGGATCAAAGAAAATTCAAGTCCTGGTTACTCGGCATACCGGCTTTCGGTGCAATTTCAGAACATTCAACGGGTCTGTTGGCGGAAATTACCAGGGGTTACGCCGGCGCAGGTACGGAACACTTTACAGAAATGACTTTCGTTTTGAAATCCCAGTTGGTACGCGATCTCTTTGATAGAAAGATCGTTGGCCGCCAAAAGCTTCTGGGCTTTGTCGACGATGAGGCGATTGTAATAAACGTGCGGGCTCATGCTGCTCACCGAATTCTTGAATAGCTGGATGAAGCGTGAGGCGCTCGTCCCGATGTCGGCGCAAAGCTCCGCCAGGCTGAATCTGCTTTTGCCGCGGGCGTTCATGTATTCAAGCGTGCGCACCATTTGCCAGGAAGGCAGCTGCCGGACCTGTTCCATCGTGTTGCGTTCGAACGAAGGCCGCATTTGGCTTCGGAACAGGTGCACCAGGATCTGCAAAACGATCGAGTCCACGACCATGTCGTAGCCGCTTTGCCGCTGATCGATCTCGCGCATCAGCTCCTCAACCAGGGGCGGAATAGAGGGATCGCCCGTCTTGTCGAGAAACAAAACCCGATTGTGATCGAGATCGCCGGGAAAACGCATCTTCGCCAGGATCTCCTTGAAGGAGCGCACAGGAATGTGAAGCGTCAGACCCCGCGCGCCGACTCCATTTTCGCCGTAATGGCCGTTGTGCGCCTCCCCGGGGTTGATCACCAGCACGTCGCCTGGTGTGAGCGCTTCAACGCGCCCGCGAAGGGAAAAACTTAAGCCCGGAGTCAGGCAGAAGACGATGTTGTACTCGTCGTGCGTGTGGGGCAGCGAATGCATGTCGCCGGGCCGGTAGCTGAACGGGTGCAGGCACATTTCCGCCTGGCGCGAAAACCAAAATTTGGTACCGATCTGGACAGCGTCCCGTTTGCCAAGCATGGGGTGATGGTTGACTATATCCACGCCCCCCGGCGCATGTCAAGATAGGAAACTGGATGTCGCGGAATCTTGCCGTCCTTTGTCTGTTTGTGTTGTGTCCGCGCGCCACCGAGGCGCAGGACCAGGGCGCGGCGAAGACGCACCACCAGCAGGGGATGGCGCTTTACCGCGCGCACGATCCCGAAGGCGCTATTCGCGAATTGAAGCGGGCGGTCGAAATCGACGCAGGCTACGCCGAAGCCTGGAACGATCTGGGCGTTATCCAGCGTCAACGTGGCGATCTGAAGGCCGCGATCGAATCGTTCCAGAAGGCCATCGCCGCGAATGCACAGTTTCCGAGCGCCGGCTACAATTTAGCCCTAGCGCTTGAGGCTTCTGGCGACCTCAAGGGAGCGACTCAGCAGGTTCGCCGAGTGATCGCACTGGTGCCGCGCCTACCTCAGGGGCACGCGCTCTACGGCCGTGTATTGATGGAGCAAAACCGGCTGGAACTGTCGCGAGACGAACTCCGGCAGGCACTCGAGATTGATCAAGCACTGACAGGCGCGCGTACGAATCTGGGGACGGTGTTCTACAAGTTAGGTCATGTGAGCGAGGCGCTTCGCGAATTGCAGCAGGCGGTGCGGGAGGAGCCACAATCCGCGCAGGCCCAGTTTCAGTTGGGGCTGGTACTGTTTGCGAGCGGCGCGCAGCGAGGCGCTAAAGCTGCCTTCGAGCAGGCGGTGAATCTCGATCCGCGGCTTGTGGAGGCCAGAATCAATCTTGGCGAGTTGCAGGAAAACGAGAATCAGACGGCGCAGGCAATCGGGGAGTACCGCAGCGCCATTCAGTCGGCCCCGGCCAACGTGGACGCGGCTCTGCATCTTGCAAGGGCGCTGGTCAAGACCCAGGCGTTGGACGACGCGAGGAGCGTGCTCGACTCGGCATTGCAACGCCATCCGCGTGATGCCGCTTTGCATTTCGAGCGCGGCAGACTGTTCGGCAGTGTAGGGGAACGGGACGCGGCCCTCCGCGAATTGAAAGTGTCCATCGAGCTAAATCCCAAAGCCGCCGGGTCATATCTCGAGATGAGCCGGGTACTCCGTGAAATGGGCAAAACAGAGGAGCAGAGAGCCGCCCTGGAAACCGCCGTGCGGCTCGATCCCAATCTAGTAGAGGCGCGCTACGCTTTGGCCAACCTGGCACGCCAGCAGGGCGACACTGCGGCATCGCGTGAGCAGTTCGCAAAAGTGCAACAGATTCGGGAGGCCGAGGTCAATCGTGATCTGGCGCTGGGCGACATTCGAGCGGGAGTCGTGTTGGCGGAAAAGCACGAATATGAAGCAGCGATTGAACACTTCAGGAAAGCGGTTGCCATGGCCCCGCATTTAGGCGAGGCCCACTTCAATCTTGCCGGTGCGCTGCTTGAGACGGGGGATGTTACCGGAGCGATCAGCAGCTTTCGCGAGGCTATCCGGCTGGCACCCGAGTGGGCAGAAGCCCACTATCAGTTGGGCCGCGCGCTGCTCCGTTCAGGTGGGCGAGAAGAAGCGCTGGCAGAGTTCCGCACTGCGCTGAAGTGTGATCCCCAACATGCAGGCGCGCGAGAAGCATTGCGGTAAGAGCGTTTTCCGCTTTATGGGATTGGCTCTGGAGGCGGTGCACCGGTGGCGGTATCGCCGGTATGTTTGCCCGGACGGACGTCGGCCAGATAGATGGCAAGAACCCCTGACATGGCTACCAGGCCGCCCGCGTACAATCCCCAGGACCACCCGGCGCGGGAGGCAATGTAGGGAGTAAGGATCGGTGCGAAGAATCCACCGATCTGAGCTCCAGTGTTGAGAATGCTGGAGGCGGTACCCACTCGCTCGCCAGCCATCTCTGTCACGCATGCCCAAAAGGGTCCTTCACAGCAGGCTGCCAGGCCGAAGGCGAGAGACAGGCAGGTAACCACCGCACCGGCGCCGGAAGCGACGGTACCGGCGTAAGTGAACACCGCGCTTATCGTTAATCCAAGCATGGGGACGATGCGGCGTCCGAACTGTGCACCGTACCTGCGCGTCAGGTGGTCGGAAACCAGGCCGCCAACCGGCATGATAGTGCCCTCGGTTAGAAAAAGGAGCGTGGTGTATTTCGCGCTGCTTTGCGCACCCAGGTGGAGGACCTCACCAAAGTAGTAGTAAATCCAATAGAAGAATATGTACTGAAAATAGCCGAGCGTCCCATATGCGAAGGTCAACAGCATCAGGTTTCGATCGGCGAAGAGCTTTGTCCACGCGCCACGGTCAAGTTCCGTTCTGCTGTGAGGCGGGCGAGTCATCACCGGAGGGTAGTCGCGCGCATACCAGAGCCAGACGATGCCGAGAGCCGCGGTGGCGCACGCGGCCATAATGAAGGAAATGCGCCAGCGAAACTGCAACACCATCCAGGTAAAAAGCAACGGCGAAATTGCTGCGCCAGCCGATGATCCCGCGATAATGAACCCCTGGACGCGAGCGTGGTAAACCACAGGAATCCAGTTTGCCGTCATTCGCGCGCATGCCGGATAAAGCGGAGCGGTCACGACACCCAACCCTAGCCGGATGGCGAACAGGGCCGGCACGATGCCAATGTATGCCCCAAGGCCAGGCTTGCCGGCGAACACAATCAAACCGGTGAACGCGGCCGAGAATGCGCCCATGAGCGCCAGCGTGAGGCGGGAACCGAGCCGATCCGACAGGTGGCCTCCGGGAATCATCAGAAGGGCATAACCAAGAATGAACGCCGAATAAATGGCGCCCATCTGCGTGGGGGAGATCGCAAAATCCCGCATCAGCTGGGGGCCGGCAATCGACATTATGGTGCGATCGAAATAGCTGATTAAGCTGAAACTGAATAAAAGAGCGACGACGATCAGTCGCGGGGTGTCGAGACGATTGGCAGACTGCCCGGGCAATTTACTCATGCGGCAACGCGAGTGAACATCATAACGGATTCAAGCGACGCCATTCAGGACATCAGAGGACGTAGCGCTGGCACCGATCCGCACCGTCCGGATCGAAAGAATCGACGCAGATCCACGCCAGCTTTGGCCGATTATGGGAGAATCGGACTGCGTAGGCACCTCGCAGGTTGAACACCTCGAACGGCTTCCACTCTGCGGAAACAAGCGCAACTCTGAACCCAAGAACCGGGGGAATAGATCTGGCGGGCGCCCCTGCCGGCGCAACGTGAACCGACGCTCATGAAAGCGCCACTAACAAATCGAGTGTTATCCAATTCGAATCCGCAGTGGACGGAATCGGAAATGCTTGAGGGTCTCCGGTCTGACACATTCGATTATTTTCGTAATGAGGTTAACCCTCAAAACGGCCTGATCGCGGATAAGAACCAACCTGGATGGCCTTCGAGCATCGCGGCTGTGGGCATGGGGCTCAGCGTCTACATTGTGGCCGCAGAGCGAGGCTTACTATCACGACTGGAAGCCGTCGACAGAACTCTAATGGTTTTGAGGTTCTTTCAATCGAGCCATCAGGGTCCAGAAGCAGATGCCACAGGATACAAGGGGTTCTACTACCACTTCCTCGACATGGAGACCGGCCGCCGGGCCTGGCAATGCGAATTATCAACGATTGATACTGCCATATTCATGGCTGGTGTGCTTACAGCGGCAAGCTATTTCGCCGCGAAGAGTGAAGCGGAGGGCGAGATACGGGAAATCGCTGAAAATCTTTACCGCCGCGTTGATTGGCAATGGGCTTTGAATGGAGGGACAACGATCTGTCACGGCTGGAAGCCGGAGTCGGGGTTTCTTCAATACCGATGGGATACGCGCTATAGCGAGGCTCTAATTCTTTACATGCTGGCCCTAGGATCGCCTACGTTCCCTATCGATCCGAAAGGCTACCGCGAATGGCTCTCGACTTTTGAATGGAAGGAACTCTACGGCATCAAACATCTGTACGCCGGACCGCTTTTTATTCATCAGATGTCTCACATGTGGCTGGATTTCCGTGGCATACATGACGACTTCAATCGAAAGACGGGGATTGACTATTTTGAAAACAGCCGCCGGGCCACGTACGTTCAACAGCAATATGGAATCGCTAATCCACTGCGATTCGCTCACTATCATAAATACGGTTGGGGATTAACCGCGAGCGACGGACCCGGGCCCGCCGTTATCGACATCAACGGTGTCCGAAGAGTCTTCTACAACTACGCGGCAAGAGGAGCGCCATTCGGCCCAGACGACGGCACCATTTCGCCCTGGGCGGTAGTCGCGTCTCTCCCCTTCGCGCCTGAGATTGTGATCGACACGGTTCGTCATGCTCTTGAACGTCTCAACTTGAACGAGCACAGCCCGTATGGAATGGACGCCAGTTTTAATGCTACCTATCCGGAGACCAGCAGAAATCCGCACGGCTGGGTATCTCCTTGGGTCTTCGGCTTGAATCAAGGGCCTATCATTCTAATGATTGAAAACTTTCAATCGGAGCTTATCTGGAAGACTATCCGAAAATGCTCCTATATCGTGGCGGGACTCCGTTGCGCAGGCTTTCGCGACGGCTGGCTCGACCAGGAACCTCTCTAGCCTTAAGAGCGGGTTTTGACTCCAGCGGCCCAATGCCGAATTCGCGGAAGGTCCGCAAATACGGACCGAGACTGAGGCAGAATAGTAGATTCATGCGACGCTTTATTTTCTTAGCCATCTTGGCCTGCCTGGCTGTCTTGTCCGGTCTGTTCCTCTACGGGGCCGATGCCACGAAGCAAGCGAAACTCATTGTGTTGGATCCTGGCCATTTCCACGCCGCCCTCATTCAGGAAGACATGTACCCATCGCTCGCAAAGCAGGTGTCGGTCTATGCGCCGCTCGGCCCAGAGGCGCTGGATTATCTCCAGCGGATCGAACGCTTCAATACCCGCAAGGAGAAACCGACTGCATGGGAAATCGAGCTGCACACGGGTCCGGATTTCTTCGAGCGCATGCTGCGGGATCGCCCGGGGAATATGGTCATCATCTCCGGCCGAAACCGGCCCAAGATCGATCGCATTGCGGCTTCGGTGGACGCAGGATTGAACGTCCTTGGCGACAAGCCATGGATCATCAGGTCAGCCGATCTGCCGAAGGTGGAACACGCGCTGGATGAGGCTCAAGCCAAACACCTGGTCGCGTACGACATCATGACCGAACGATATGAGATCGGTTCGATTCTGCAGCGGGAGTTTGTGGACGATGCGGACGTGTTCGGAAAACTCATTGCGGGAAGCGACAGCGATCCGGGCATATCGGCGAGGAGCGCGCATCACTTGATGAAAGTGGTGGCGGGGGTGCCGCTCCGTCGGCCCGCGTGGTTCTTCGACGTTGCGGAGACCGGCGAGGGCTTGGCGGACGTGGGCACTCACGTGGTCGACCTGGTGCAGTGGACGGCGTTTCCGGACAAGATGGACTACAGGACCGATGTGCACGTCCTCGGCGGGCGGCATTGGCCGACCGTTATCTCCCAAGCGGATTTCCAGCGCGTCACTGGCGAGCCGGAGTTTCCGCGGTTCCTCGCGGGGAGCGTCAAGGACGGCAAGCTCGAATACTACTGCAACAATTCCGTTCACTACACAGTGCGCGGTGTTCACGTCAAGCTCGACATCCTATGGAATTGGCAAGCGCCGGAGGGATCGGGCGACACTTATGAGGCCACATTTCGCGGGACAAAGGCTCGCGTCGAGATCCGGCAAGGGAAGGCCGAGGGGTACCTTCCAGAGGTATATGTTGTGCCGGACTCCGCCGCGTTGCGATCTCAGGTGTTCGCCGCGGTCAAACAAAAAGTGAACGCGCTGCAGGGGCCGTACCCGGGCGTGGCACTGGTGGAGTCGGCCGGGGAGGCGCATGTTGTGATTCCGAAGAATCTCCGCAGCGATCGGGAGCATTTTGCTGACGTCACGAACAAGTTTTTCGAGTACTTGAATTCGCCACAAAGTGTGCCTGAGTGGGAGAAGACGAACATGCTGGTGAAGTATTACGTGACCACGAAAGGGGTGGAGGCGGCGCAGTGAATTATACGCCGATAGGTCGCAGATTCATGCATATGAACGCGGATGCCGTGAATCGCAAATAGCGTCACGAAACCACGCATGTGGAGGTTCTGTTTGAAAACGTGCTTACGGGAGCGCGAGTCACGGCGCGCCACTCAGGTTGGGCACCGCTGCGACCCGATCATCCCGTGCGCCACGGCCAGCAGGGCACGGCGTTCATTCGCACCAGCGGGCTTTGGTGGGGCGATCTGATGACCTCATTCCACGAGTTTGCCGCGGGGCGCGTGGATCGAGCTGGCTCCTGATGCACTAAATGGGTTGGCTGCGCCGATTGGATCAACAGATATTTAATTACTGCTAGGGGGTCTTGGCTCGAGACCGAGCAGCATCGCTCGCCGGCCATCGCACCCCTCATCGGCCAGCAGGTCCCGGAAAACAGCGCTTCCCGTTCCGTAAAGGATCATTCCCACTAACCCTTCAGCGAAGTCGCGGTCTTCAAATTTGGCCACTGGGTGGCCTTGGAGAAGGATCGTGATGACCGCGTTCCTGCATCGGACCGAGATCTTCTCTTGAGGTCCCCCAATCAAATCACTGAGCGGAAATTCTGTCCAGGGCAGAAGATCCCGCGCTGTTGTTTCAAAGTGGTATTTCTTTACAAGCTTAAACGCGATCTTGCGAGATCCGGAGGCGGCACGGCTGACGATAAGGGCATAGTATCTAGTATCCGCGATCATTGAGGCGAAAGACCAGCCCGGCCGCGGCCGCCAGATCCGCGGCTACTCCGGTAGACTTCAACTCCACACTGACCGAAGCATTCAAGTCGCCAAACCACGGCCCGTTGGCAACCAGCACGCCTTCAGCCGGATCGGCGCTTCCGATGTCTCCGATTGGAAAATGGCCTGGCGCAAGTGAATAGGTGTATTCCATCGCCAGATGCTTCGTACTGACGATCTGGTACGTTCCGGCCACGTAATGGTAGCGCTCCTTGCTGGGCCATCCGCTGGCTTCGTTCTGGAAATCTTCGTAGTAAACGGTACAACCGTTCTTGAGCGTAATTTTGGATTCGTACGGATATGGCCTGAGCTGTTCATGTTCGCAACCGGTCGATTGTTCGGGAGACCCCTCGGCTAGGGTGTGTTCCGCTCGTCCGAAACCGCTACGCGTCCGGACCCGGGTGCCAGATTGCGCTACTTTCACTTCGATGTGACGGAACCCGGCCGAGTTAGACTTGGGATAATAAGCCAGTGTATATTGCGTCCGAAGTTGATGCGCCACGGCATCGACTGCCTCCTGAAGCTTGGCAAGTGATGCCGGGAAGAAGGACTCGGCGCCCGACTCTTTTGCCAACTGTTTGAAGACCGAAACCGGGTTGTCGATCTCCTGGTTGGTTACCAGCGTGATTCCGGTTGCGAGAACTTCGGTACAAGTCATACTCTTCGTTGCCGAAGTAGCCGATGATGAACACCTGAGCCTGTGACGCCTGAACAATTGGGATTAGTTCCTCCAGTGACCGATGACTGTGCTGGTCCGCGCCATCTGTTACCACCAGTAACGCCCGCCTGTGGTGGTGGGCGCTCCGCATGTAGCAAAGCGCTCTCGCGACCGCGTCGTACAAGCTGGTGCCATCCTGCGTTGCGCCGGTCTTGGCGATCGCGGAGACAATACTTCGCTGGTCGCTGGTGAAGTCTACAATCCTTTCTACTTGCCGATGGAAGCGCAGGTAGAACATTTCATCTTCGGGACGTATAGCGCGGATCAGGGGAGACAGTGCGTCTTTGGCGTGATCGAGTTTTCCCGTCGACGCCATGCTGCTGCTCACATCCAGGAGGATCCCCAGGCTGACAGGTTCCTCCTCCGAGGCGAAGAACGAGATCTTTTGCAGAATGCCGTCCTCGAACAATGAAAACCGATCGGCAGTTAAGCCGTGAATCTCATTATCCTTGCGGTCGGTCACCCGGACGGCAACAGAGAGCACATCCACGTCGGTGCGAAAGGTAGCTTCGGAACCCGCAACCTGAGGTTTCTGACTCTCCAAGCGCGGAAGGGGTGCAATCATGATAAGGGCGAGTACGCAAGCGCCTCGGGTCATGCCGCGGTTGAACAAAGGCACCCCCTTCAGGCTGCATTATACGTCCCGGACTACGATCAGAATTGACCAACCGATTACGCCAGGATGGACTTCACGACGTTCCCGCCGATGTCCGTCAACCGGAAATGGCGGCCTTGAAATTTGTAAGTCAGACGGGTGTGGTCGATGCCCAGGCAGCGCAAGATCGTAGCCTGCAGATCATAAACGTGGACGGGGTCTTTCGTGATGTTGTAACAGTAATCGTCAGTT
The DNA here is from genome assembly GCA_963768075.1 of Terriglobia bacterium. GTDB lineage: Bacteria > Acidobacteriota > Terriglobia > Bryobacterales > Bryobacteraceae > QHXW01. The sequence continues at coordinate 220,888 of CAVYHD010000051.1, read as the reverse complement.
TCGCCCAGCGTGATACCGGGCTTGATACCGCCCCCAGCCATCCAAATTGTGAAGCAGCGAGGATGATGGTCGCGACCGTAATCGGTGGGCGTGAGCCGTCCCTGGCAGTAGACCGTCCGCCCAAATTCTCCGCCCCAGATCACCAACGTCTCGTCCAGCATGCCGCGCTCCTTCAAATCCTGGACCAGCGCGGCGGATGCTTGATCGACTTCTTTGCACCGTTTGGGAAGTTCTTTCGGGAGATTTCCGTGATGGTCCCAGTCGCGGTGGAACAACTGAATGAAGCGCACGCCGCGCTCCGCCAACCGCCGCGCCAACAGACAATTTGCGGCGAAAGTTCCGGGCGTCTTGGCATCCTCACCGTAGAGATCGAAAACGTGTGGCGGCTCTTTCGAGAGGTCCGTAAGTTCGGGTACCGACGTTTGCATTCGGAAAGCCATCTCGTACTGGGAGACGCGCGTTGAGATTTCGGGGTCTCCGAAGCTATCCAAATTCATATGGTTGAGTTTTTCGAGAGCATCCAGAAAGCGGCGCCGGTCGCTGGAAGTAAAGCCCTCGGGATCGGAGAGATACAGCACGGGATCGCCAACTGAGCGAAATTTGACTCCCTGGTAGCGGCTGGGGAGAAAGCCGCTGCCCCAGAGACGGTCGTATAGTGGCTGGCCGCCTGTGCCTTTCCCGGGCGATATCATCACGACAAATGCGGGCAGATCCTCGGTCTCGGAGCCGATTCCGTACGAGAGCCACGCGCCGATGCTCGGCCTTCCGGCGATTTGCGAACCGGTCTGTATGAAGGTCACGGCTGGATCGTGATTGATGGCCTCCGTGTGCACGCTCTTGATGAAAGTGAGCTGGTCCGCGGCTTTCGCGGTATACGGCAACAGCTCGCTAACCCATGCTCCAGAAGTGCCCTGGCGCGCAAACTGGAACTTGGATGGCACCACCGGGAAGCTCGATTGCGACGCTGACATTCCCGTGAGCCGCTGGCCCATCCGCACCGACTCCGGAAGATCCTGGCCGCGAAATTCCTGGAGCCGCGGTTTGTAATCGAACAGCTCCATCTGCGACGGCCCGCCGGACTGGAACAGGTAAATGACTCGCTTCGCCTTGGGCGGAAAATGCGGAAGTCCCGGCAAGCCCCCGTGTACCTTAGTACCGGAGGTGCTGTCACCCCGCAGTTCCTGTCCTAGCAAGCTGGCCAGCGCGGCCATCCCGATACCGGTGGCGCTTCTTCCAAAAAAATGCCGGCGCGTCAGCATCAGGCCGGTTTCGTCAGGTGGTTCCATTCGGTTTCACTCCTGCTCACTGCTTCGTCACGGTTTCATCCAGATTCAGGATCAGGCTCGCGACGCTGGTGTATGCAGCCAGTTCGCGCGCATCAAGCTTGGCGTTCAGCAGAGAATCGCCGTGATGTATAAATTCCTTTGCCGACTTTCGATCCCCGTGGTAGCGCGTTTCAAAGCCTCGCAGCGTATCGAGCACGACCTGGGTTTCGGCGGGCGTGGGTGGACGCGCCAGCACCAGATCATACGCGAACCGGATTCTCCCGGCCGGCTCTTTGCCGCCCTCAGTCATCATGCGCTCCGCCAGCTTGCGCGCAGCCTCTACGAATGTGACTTCGTTCATAAGATCGAGCGCCTGCAGGGGCGTGTTGGTTCGCGTTTCCCGAACGGTGCAGGTTTCGCGATTGGGCGAATCGAAGTTGACCATGAACGGAGGCGCCACTGTACGCTTCCAATAGGTGTACAAGCTCCGCCGGTACAGACCGTCTCCACGGTCCCGCTGGTAACCGTCGCCGCCACCTAGTTCCTGCCAAAGTCCCGGCGGTTGATACGGCTTCACCGACGGCCCACCGACTTTCTCAACCAGCAAGCCGGACACCGCGAGCGCCTGATCGCGAATCATCTCCGGTCCCAGGCGCAAGCGGGGGCCTCTCGCCAGAAGCCGGTTTTCCGGATCACGCTGCAATAACTCCGGAGTAACTCTGGAAGACTGGCGATAGGTCGCGCTCATGACTATGGTTTTCTGCAGCGCTTTGACGTTCCAACCACCGTCCATGAACTCGGTGGCCAGCCAGTCCAGCAGGTCGAGCTGAACTGGCCAATCTCCCTGCGAACCGAAGTCCTGCACCGTTTTCACCAGCCCCGTGCCAAAGTACATCTGCCAAAAACGATTGACTGTCACGCGCGCGGTCAGGGGATTCGAGCGGTCCACCAACCAGCGCGCGAGTCCCAACCGATTGTTCGGCCACTCGGGCCGCAGCGGCGGAAGAACAGCTGGGACGCCCGGGGTGACTTTCTCACCCGGGTTGTCATAAGCGCCGCGCTTGAGTATGAACGCGTCTCGCGGCTTATCGCTTTCCACCATCACCATGACGGTAGGAATGGATTCCCAAAATCGCTGCCGGTCTTTGCGAGCGGCGGCTAATTCATCCTTGGCATGACGAACGTCCTTCGGCGCGGCATGTTCCAGAAATGCAAATCGGAGCTTGTCCGCTTGCGCTTTGCTGCGCGTCTCCGGTGTCATCGCAGCAATTTCGTGGATCGACTGTCGCAGCGGGATTGTCGCCGCTTGCTCGGCTGTCAGCGCAACTCTATAAACCCGAACATCGTCGATGGCGCCTTTAAAGCGCAACCCACCGCCCGCACCGATGCGCAGAGGCAGCTTGAAATCCATGGGCCAGGTGAGCTCATCGAACAGGACGTTCAACTTCTGCGGCTCGCCGTTGACGTAGATGTGGACGCCCGAGGCCTTGCGCTTGCCATCGTACGTAACCAGCACATGCTGCCATTCCCTGAGCTTCACGGGATTCACAGTTTCGACGCGCAGACCGATGTCGGTCCAACGAAACACGACGTGCAGCCGGATCTTACCGTCGATCAGATACAGCCCGTGTCCCTGACCCTCGAAGTAATCTTCATAGTGTGAGAGGATAGCGCCTTTGTCCGTCTCCGGTTTGATCCACGCGGCGAATGTGAACGGCTGGAGGTAGTCGAAATTTGCCGCGCCGCCGTCAGTCTCCAGGAAGCGCTTGCCATCGAACTGCCGCGCCTTACCCGCGGGGCCGTCAACGACGGGCAGATCGCAATCCGACTCGTCCTTCGCGCACCCGGCAACTTCAACAGATGAACGCTTGCCTGCGAGCGGAGAATGAAACGTCAGTCCCTCAGTGAATGTCCAATCGGGAGCCTTTGATCGCGCTACTTTGCGTTCCCATTTCCGCTGGGCATCCAACAGCTCAGGCTCGAGCGCACGCCACTCGCTTCCGGCCTCAGCGACGCGATGATCCAACTCATCGAGCCGGCGCTGTCGTTCTGCTGTGGGCGCCTTGATGTAGGGTTCCTCGTTACCGAAGTTATAGACCAGCCCTTTTTCGGGAACGTTGTTGAAATAGGCGAAGAGTTGATAATACTCTTTCTGCTTGATGGGATCGTACTTATGATCGTGGCAGCGCGCGCACCCGACCGTCAGCCCGAGCCACACAGTGGATGTGGTTTCGGCACGATCGGCGACGTATTCGACACGAAATTCCTCCGGCACAATACCGCCTTCAGCAGTCGTACGGTGGTTGCGATGGAATGCGGTTGCAATACGCTGGTCGAGAGTAGGGTTCGGCAAAAGATCGCCGGCAAGCTGTTCGACAGTGAACTGGTCGAACGGCATGTTTCGATCGAATGCGTTGATCACCCAATCACGCCAGCGCCACATCTCTCGCACGCCGTCTGTCTGATAGCCGTTGGTATCCCCGTACCGCGCAGCCTCCATCCATCGGAATGCCATGCGTTCGGCATATCGCGGCGAGGCGAGCAGCCGGTCCACAGCTTTTTCGTAGGCGGTCGGAGAAGCGTCAGCTAGGAATGCCTCGACCTCGCCTGGCGTCGGCGGCAAGCCAGTCAAATCCAGAGAAACTCGCCGAATCAGGGTGCGGCGGTCAGCTTCGGCGGAAGGCTGCAAATTTTCGCGCTCGAGCCGTTGAAGAACAAAATAGTCGATGGGATTGCGCGGCCAGTCTTGCTGGCGTACCTCTGGCAAAGGCGGCCGTACCGGCGCAATGAAAGACCAATGGCGCTGCCATACGGCGCCTTGATCGATCCACCGGCGAATCAAGTCGATTTCGCGATCCGTCAGCTTTTCCCGGTCCATGTAAGCGGGCGGCATGCGAATGGCCTTGTCGTCGGAGCTGATGCGCCGGTAGACCTCGCTCTTTGAGGGATCGCCCGGCGCGATAGCCAAGCGGCCCTTTCCCAGCTCGATCTTCGCTCCGCTTTCGACGTCGAACCGCAACTTGGTCTTCCGGTTGGCGGCATCCGGACCGTGGCAGGTATAGCACTTGTCGGAGAATATCGGGCGAATGTCGCGGTTAAACTCAACGGAGGGCTCAGACGCAGTTAGCGATGCCGCGAGGAGGCAAACAAAACCGAAGCCGCTGCCGAATCGCAACATTGCGTTTCTCTTCGATAGTAAACGTTTAAGCCAGCGTAGTCCAGATGTCACTCGGTACAAACGGAGGCCGGGCGTGGCATAATCTCGAATCGGCGGCCAGTATGAGTGGCAAAGCACTACGGATTGTCGTGCTCGCGTCCGGGATAGCCGCCCTTTCGTCCGCGCAAGGGCTGGACACCGTGCTACTTCGTGAGAATGCGGGAACTCAGCGTTTCAGCATTATCGACCAAATTCCTGATCCCAAGGAGCGCCACGATTTTCTAAAGTTATACGGTGCTCGGGAGCCACAAAGGCGACGCAAACTTGCCGAGAGTTTTATTGCCAGTCATCCGCAATCATGGGTGCTTGCGCAGGCCTACGAAATCGCCGCTAAAGCCTGCATTGACCTCAATGATGACGCGCCGGCCTTGCAATTCAGCCGGGAGTCGCTGCGGCTGTTGCCCGAGAATCCGTTGCTGCTGGTGCCGTTGGCGGGCGTCCAGGTGCAACTTGGGAAGTTCGCCGACGCGGACGCAAGTGTGCGCGACGCCCTCGAATATCTGGATCAATTTGATCGGCCCGCTGCTATTTCCACGTCGCAGTGGCCAGCGATCCAGGCAGAACTGAAGGCGTCCAGTTACTTTACGCTGGGCCGCGTGGCAATTGCAGAAGGGCTAAAGGCTGCCGGGCCCGAAAAGGAACAAAAGATGCACCAGGCTGAAGAGCATCTTCTGCGGGCCAGGGCGCTTCGGACGGGCGAGCCGGAAATCGCCTACGTGCTCGGTTTGACGGAACTCTCGCTCGCAAAGCCGAAGGATGCTGCATTCTATTTCGTACAGGCTCAGAGTAAGCCAGGTCCGGTGCAGGCCAAGGCCCTTGAAAATTTGCGGCGCATCTTCAAGCTTTCGAATCTCGCAGCGGGAGTTTCCTTCGAAGCATTCGTGGAGTCCGTGGAGCGAAGCGGCGGACCCACGCCCGCGCCTACAGGGTCATTTGCCGCGAAGCCGGCGAATGCGTCCATCAGCGCTTACGCTGGATCGCAGTCGTGCAAGCCCTGCCACTCCGCGATTTACGCTTCGTGGCAAGAGACAGGCATGGGCCGAATGTTTCGTCCATACCAGCCGGAAAACGTAATCGGCGATTTTCGCGCGAACAACCAATTCAGCGATGGAACGGGCACCGTTGTTGCACGCATGTCCGTACAGCACGATAGGTGCTACTTTGCAGTTCGCGACGCTTCCGGAGGCTGGAGAACCTACCCAGTCGACTACACGATCGGATCGAAATGGCAGCAGGCGTACGCGACCCGCCTGCCTGACGGCGATATTCACGTTTTCCCGGTTCAATACAGCGCGATCACGGGGAAATGGATCAACTATTGGAAGCTGATCGATCCACCCAGTTCGCCACGAGCCGAAGTTACGAGCTTCAATCAGCTCACCTCAGCGACGAACTATCAGATCAACTGCGCTCCCTGCCACACCAGCCAGTTGCGCCTCAGCAAACCGGGATCACTGAGTGGACATGACTACGAATTTCGCGAGGGAAGCATCAATTGCGAGATGTGCCACGGCGCGGGGCAGAATCACATTTTGGCCATGACATCAGGAAAGGGTGGCGACAACACGAAGGACCACGGCACTCAGAATTTTCGCGGGATCAGCGGGGGCGCTTACGTGGCCATCTGCGGACAATGCCACGCGCAGTCGGCTGTACGCCAGCCAGGCTTGCTCGGCGAGGTGAATTACCCGGCCCAGGGCACAGCCTTTCCCCCAACCTATGTGAGCCGGCCGTACGGAGAGCTAGCTCGACGCGCCTTTTACAAGGATGGCAGATTCCGCGAAACCACCTTTATCGCTGAGGCATTCCGGCGCTCGGCCTGTTTTCGCAAGGGCCAGGCGCATTGCGGGAATTGCCATCAGCCACACGCGCCGGATTCCTCTTCCAACCCGACTTCATTGAAATTCCTCGGCAAGCCAGATCAAATGTGCCTTCAGTGCCATAACAAGTTTGTGACCGACATCAGCTCGCATACTCATCACCCAGCCACTGCGGAGGCAAGCCGGTGCGCGGCCTGCCATATGCCCCGCATCATGAACAGCGTTATGTTCAAAGCGCGCACGCATCAGATCGACGACATTCCCAATGCGGAGATGACCGAGCGTTTCGGACCGGACGAAAGCCCCAACGCCTGCCTCCTCTGCCATATGGAGAAGGATGCGCAGTGGGTCAAGTTACGATTACAGGCGTGGTGAAGCGGCTGCTCATGGTGCTCGCGATCGTCACAGCGCGCGGCGCCGCTGATGATATCCCCTACCGCAACCTAGCGCCTGGTGTGCGGTACATCGGTTCGCGAGCCTGCGCAGGCTGCCACCAAGAGATGTACCAGGAGTACATGCGCACCGCCATGGGACGCTCCATGGCTTCGGCCGCGGATCTCGCTCGACTGGACAACGTTGCGGCTGCCGCATCGATTTTCAGCGGCAAGCTGAACCGTCATTTCGAAGTCTCTCGCCGAGGCTCAGCGCTCTATCAAAGCGAATATGAATTGGACGCAGGAGGCCGCGAGATTTTCAAGACAACTTACAAGCTTGAGTACGCGATCGGTTCCGGTGTAAACGGCTACACATACATCATACGTCGCGGCAACTACCTGTTCCAGGCGCCGCTTTCTTATTACTCGCGAAAGCATGAATGGAGCCTCTCTCCTGGATACGAATCTGCGGATGTTGGCTTCAACCGGCCCATCGCCGCAGGCTGTATCGAGTGCCATAGCGGGAGGCCGCAGCCCATACAAGATCGCGCCGGCCTGTTCGGCGACCCTCCATTTCAGGAGCTTGCGATCGGCTGCGAAAACTGCCACGGCCCGGGCGCCCTGCATGCCGCCGACCGGGCTGATGCCAGTGTTATCTCGAACGGTGCGGACCGAACCATTGTCAATCCGGCCAAGCTTCCGGCGCGCCTGGCCGAAGACATCTGCATGAATTGCCACCAGGGGAGCGATACGAGAGTGCTTCGGCCGGGCAAGAATTATTCCGATTTTCGTCCAGGCATGCCACTGCGCGAGACGCTCGCCATTCTTCGGGTTCCTCTCGAGCGTGATGCGGCCGGCGCATCATCCGATCTGCTCGAGGATCATTTTTCCATGCAATTGAGCAAATGCTACCGGGCGAGCGGTGAGCGGTTGAGCTGCCTGACTTGCCACCGGATTCATGCGATGCCTCGGCCGTCCGAAGCGGCGGCATATTATCGCTCACGGTGCCTGACATGTCACACGGATGCCAGTTGCAAGGCGCCCGATGCGCCCCGCCAGAAACTCGGCGACGACTGTGTAGCGTGTCACATGCCAAAACGCGATGTCCAGGTGATCGCGCATTCGGCACTCACCAACCACCGCATCATCGCGAGGTCCGACGAACTGCTTCCCGAAGCGGCGTTCGCACAAGGCTCGCCTGCCTTGTCGGGTCTGGTTTACGTCAATGGCCCTCATCAGCAAAACGGCGAGTCGCTACCGCCGGTTATGCTGCTCCAAGCCTATGGAGAGCTGATGGGAAGCCATCCCGCGTATCAGTCGCGTTATTCCGAGGTCCTCGATGATCTGAGCAAAACGGCAATGGATCAGTCACTCGTGCAGGCTGCGTTGGGACGGAGGATGCTGCGGAGCGCACCGGTTCTAAATCCAGAAACTATTCAGCACCTAACGCGCGCGATTGAGTTGGGCTTCACCGCACCCGCTGTTTTCGAAGACCTTGCCGAGGTGACGGTCCGAGCGGGACGCGCGGGCGAAGCGATCCAAGCGCTCCAGCGCGGAATCGAACTCAATCCTTACACACCCGTGCTTTACAAATCATTAGCGTTGCACTACATCAATCTTAAACACTATTCTGAAGCGAAAGAAACAATGCAGCGGTACGTGGAGCTTTTCCCCGAGGATGATTTTATGAGAGGATTACTGCTCAAAGCGAGATAATAACCATGGATAGAAGGACCTTCCATCGCATCGTATCGGGCGCTTTTGCCACCAGCGTACTTCGCGCGGACCTAGAGAAGCATTATGAACCCAACTGGGAATCGATCCGCACACACGTCGTGCCGGGCTGGTACAACAATGCCAAGCTCGGGATCTTCATCCATTGGGGACTTTATTCCGTCCCCGCATGGGCGCCACCAACCGGCGAGTTGGGGAAAGTTGATCCGAGTAAGTGGTTCTATCAGAATCCTTACGCTGAGTGGTACCTGAACTCGCTCCGGTTGAAAGACTCGCCGACATACAGACATCATGTCGAAACCTACGGCGCGAACTTCGACTATTACGATTTCGCGCCCATCTTCGACAAGGCCGTGCAGCAGTGGAGGCCCGCGGAATGGGCCAAACTGTTTCACAATACAGGCGCACGCTATGTCGTTCTTACCAGTAAACATCATGACGGGTTCCGTCTCTGGCCCAGCCGTGTGCCCAATCCGCATCGTCCGAGCGAATCGATTTCGGCTAAGCGCGACCTCGTGGGTGAACTGACGGCAGCGGTGCGCGCCGAAGGCTTGCATATGGGCCTGTATTATTCCGGCGGCCTCGATTGGACTTTCGAACCAAGGCCCATCGCGAACCGCGCCGACTTCAAGACCAACCCGCCGCAAACGGAAGAGTACGCGCGCTACGCAGATGCACACTGGCGTGAGTTGATCGAACGCTATCAGCCCGCGGTGTTGTGGAATGACATCACCTATCCGAAGGCTGGCAACCTCACTGAGATTTTCTCCGAATACTACAATCGTGTGCCGGACGGCGTAATCGACAATCGATTTGGTGTGGATTTCTCCGATTTCACCACTCCGGAGTATGCCAAATACGACAAGATTACGGAGAAAAAGTGGGAGTCCTGCCGCGGCCTCGGCTTCAGCTTCGGCTACAACCAGGTGGAAGGACCGAAGGAAGTCATCGCCTCGGATAAACTCGTCGCCCTACTCATCGACATCGTGAGCAAGAACGGCAACTTGCTACTGAATATCGGGCCAAAACCGGACGGCAGCATTTCTGAGATTCAGCTCGACCGCCTGCACGCGCTAGGCGCCTGGTTGCGTGTGAATGGCGAAGGCATTTTCGATACAAGCCCGTGGGTTCGCGCCTCAGCCACCAGTGACGGCATCGACATTCGCTTCACGAGGAAGCCCGAAAGCCTTTATGCGTTCTTGTTGAGCCAGCCCAAGGGATCGGCGGTAACCATTCCCGGGTTTGTGCTGTCCAGCGGAGCCACTGTTTCGCTTCTCGGCGCAGCCCAACCACTTCAGTGGTCGCAGAAGGATGGACAACTAGTCATTCCCGCAGCCCAGCTCCAGAGGGGAAGCGCGTGCGGCGTCAAGATTACGCCAGCCCCGCGACCGGTCTAGGACTGGGTGCATCGCGGTCTTCGCTGAAAGTTTTCACCCATTTGTGTTAAGGTTCGTTCAAACGCATCGTTATGCCGGTTCGCTTGAAAGATGTCGCCCGTGATCTCAATGTCTCTGTGGTCACGGTCTCCAAGGCCTTACGCGATCAAAGCGACATCAGCCCCGCAACTAAAAAGCGCATCCTCAAGCGTGCGCGAGAGTTGAACTATCAGCCCAACTGGATAGCGCGAAGCCTGGTCAGTGGCCGCACGCATACGATCGGGCTAGTCGTACCCGATTTGATGTATTCGTTCTTCGCGGAGGTAGCTCGCGGACTTTCGATTAAGGTTCGCCCTTTTGGTTATCAAGTAGTGATTTCCATCTCTGAGGAGAACCCGGCCTTGGAATGGGAGGAAGTGAAGCTGCTTCTGGCGCGGCGCGTGGACGGCCTGGTCCTGGCTTCGGCTCAGCCGCTCACGTGCCCGGAATTGTTCCACGCCATAGAGGAAAGTAAGGTGCCTTACGTGCTAATTGACCGTAAGATTATGGGGCTGAAGACAAACTACGTCGGCGTGGACGACGAAAAGGTCGGCCGGATGGCTACCGAGCATCTGATTACCTGCGGTTGCCGGCACATCGCACACATTGGCGGACCCAAAGTCGGCACGGCGCTTGGACGGCTGGAAGGCTATCGGAAGGCTCTGGCCCAGCACGGTCTGTCGGCTCCCGCGGCGTTTGTGCTTAGGGGCGGCTCCGAAGACGATGGCGGCTACCGGGCCATGCGCCGCTTATTGACCCTAAAACAAAAGCCGGACGGAGTATTCTGCTTTAACGACCCAGTGGCTGCCGGCGCCGTCAAAGCCATTTTGGACGCGGGCCTGAATGTCCCACAAGATATGGCCGTGGTTGGCGTCGGAAATGTCCACTACTCCGACCAGTTGAGGGTTCCGCTCAGCACCATTGATCAAAACAGCTCGCAAGTGGGGCAAAGCGCCGCGCAACTCTTGTTACATCTTATCGAGAAGCGCGCACGCGGGACTCGGACAGTCCTCCTTCGACCGCACCTCGTGGTGAGGGAATCCAGTTTACGTAACGGGGCCGCGCGCGACCAGGCCACCAATCTATCTGCAAAATAAGCACTTCCGTCCCGGCATCTCAAACTGTCCACTTAAACGTTTACGTAATCGCTTACGGGTGCCCGGATCACGCCACCAATTAGTAATAAAAAACTACTAGTTTTTGATTGACACCGGCCAAAAAGAATGACATATTCACCGAAACAGTTAATCGGCTACGACCTCGCAAAGGAGGGAGCTATGTACGCTCGTCGGTTTGCCTCGCTTCGCCCGAAGTTCTTGTTCTTCGGTGTTCTGCTTGCCCTTTTCCTCGCATTCGCGCCATCTCGTGCGTTTGCGCAACTCTCATCAGCCTCGGTTACAGGGGTAGTGCACGATGCCAGCGGCAGTATTATTCCGCAGGTGAAGATTACGTTGCAGAACGTGGAAACCTCCGTTCAGCACGTGGCCCAATCGAACAATTCGGGAAACTACGTTTTCTTGAGCATCACACCCGGAAGGTATTCGATCCAGGCGGAGGCGCCAGGTTTTGAAGTATCGAAGATTTCGGAGTTTGTGCTGACGGTCAACCAAACCGCCACTCTAGATCTGACGATGCAGGTCGGCACGGTCCAGCAAACCCTGACTGTCGAAGAGGCGGGCCAGCTCGTCCAGTCTTCAACGGCGGAGCTGGGTGCGGTGGTCGCCGAGAAGCAAGTGGTCGACCTGCCTTTGAACGGCCGCAACTTCACGCAGTTGCTGTCGCTCACTCCCGGTGTGGCGCCAGTCAGCGTTTCGCAGAATGCAGGCGGATTCGGCAATGTTTTCACTGGGGGGTCGTTCGTGTTTCCAGCCATTAACGGCCAGACGAACCGGAGTAACTTCTTCCTGACAGACGGCATCGACAATCAGGGTTCGTTCCAGAGCACGTACACCGTGGCTCCCATCATCGATCAAATCGCAGAGTTCAAGGTGGACTCTCACAACGATCAGGCGGAATTCGGAGGTGTGTTGGGCGGTGTGATTAATGTGGTAACCAAGTCCGGCACCAATCAACTGCACGGATCGGCTTGGGAATACTTGCGCAACAATGACCTGGATGCGCGGAACACCTTCTTCTCATCGGTGACTCCGTACCGGCAGAATCAGTTTGGCGTTGCCGCCGGCGGTCCGGTTTGGATTCCGAAGCTTTATAACGGCAAGAACAAGACGTTCTTCTATGGCGCCTACGAGGGTATCCGTTTCACGCAAGCCTCCAACACTTTACTCCATCTGCCGACCGATGCCGAACTTAGTGGGAACCTCACGGGAGAGGCGCAGGCATTTAATCCTTTCACCACTGCCCCGGATCCTGCCAACCCTGGCAGCTTCACACGCCAGCCGTTTCCGGGCAATCAAATTCCGGCAAGCCTGATTGATACCACTCTCGTAAACTTCGTCAAACAGGTCAGGCCAACCCTTGGTCCCACTGGCGTAGCCAACTACAACGCCATCGATACCACACCATACATTCAGACACAGAACGAGTTCTCGGCGCGCATCGATCAGACTCTGGGAAGCAAGGACTTTCTCTGGTTCCGGTATAGCGGCCTGTACTACGACACGACGGCGAGCGGCGGACTTCCGGGTTTCACGAGTGCGTCCAACTATCCGGCACAAAATTATGGCGCTAGCTGGGTTCACACCTTCAACCCCAGTCTTGTGTTGCAGGCCCAATTGGGCCGTTCGCACCAGGAAAACAATGGCCAGACGATCGAGCCCGGCGTCTCGAACTCTACTATCTCCGCCCTTAACTTCGCCCCCAGTTTTGGTGGCAACTTCATTGCGACCCCACTGTTACTGCCGTCGGTTGGTATCAGTGGTTACAGCAACCCCATTCCCGGGACAAGCGACACACTGGATCCCAACTTCACCAACGTATGGGAGTACAAGGCAAATGTCTCAAAGATCATCGGTTCCCATACGTTGCGCTTTGGTGGTGAGCTGAGTAGCAACACGTTCGAATCGATTTACGCAAGCGCCAACGTCGGCTTCGCTTACCAGCAGACAGACAACCCGGAGAACTCAGCGCAACCCGGCAACGCCATGGCCTCGTTCCTGTTAGATGTGCCCGACAGTGCCGGCCGCCGCGATGTGCACGAAACCACGCGCTGGGGTGGAGTGATGGGCGTTTATGTCCAGGATTCCTGGAAGGCAACACCCCGGCTTACCGTCAATATAGGCCTGCGTTACGACCGGACCTTCCAGCCGCCTTATGGCACCAAGGCCACGATCGGGCAAAACGGTGGCATTGAGACTGGAGAGGATAATTTCAACAACGGCACCTACATCGTCCAGGTGTTGCCACCTCCGTGCAGTGTGCGTGGATTTGCGCCGTGTATTCCCGGGAACGGCACGCTGCCGGCCCATGTGGTGGTATCTCCCAACGGCAAGATCTATCACGACACGACAACGAACTGGGGTCCACGTACCGGTCTAGCGTACCGGCTCACAGACTCCATGGCCATCCGCGCCGGCTTTGGGATTTTCTACGACAACTGGGCCGCTGTCACGCAAACTGCTCAGAACTACGAGGGTGACTGGCCGGACATTGGGCAGCAACTTGCAAACAACCTTAACCTACCGATTCCGGGCAGCCCTACACCAACCGTAAAAGGGGAGAACCCATTCGCCACATCCGGGTTTTTCCCGGCACCTACTCCGTTCAATCAGGTGCAGTGGATGATGGATCCGTATGCGAAAAACCCGTATTCAATGCAATGGAACTTCGGCGTGGCCAAAGAGTTGAACCACAGCACGACGGTTTCGGCCGATTATGTGGGTTCGGGCAGCAGGCGGTTGGACGTGGGCGGATATTACAACACTGCGCTCACTCCTGGCCCTGGCAATCCGCAGGATCGCTCACTCTATCCTTACATCGCGCCAACTTACTACGATCGCAGCGTTGGCCGTGGCAACTACAACGCGCTCCAGTTCCTGTACAACAAGCGTTTCTCCGGCGGATTGGCTTACCAGGTCTCCTACACGTGGTCAAAGGTGATTGACACGGGTTCCGATGGCTGGTACGGAGTCGAGGGCTGGTCGGTGGAGAATCCGTACACATACAACAACGACCGCAGCGTCGCCGGTTACGACTTGACGCACGTCTTGAGCGTCAACGTCGTCTATGAGCTGCCGATAGGAACGGGGAAGCAATTTGCCACGGGCAACAAGGCGTTAGACTATGTCGTCGGCGGGTGGCAGGTGAATACCATCGCGCAGGCACACTCTGGTCTTCCATACAGCATCACCGCGGACGGCGACATCGCAAACACGGGAGATACGGGCTATGAGCGTGCAAATCTCGTGGGTAATCCAACTCTCTCGAACCCATCAGCGGCCGAATGGTTCAATACCGCTGCTTTTGCGATTCCCGCGACTTATACATGGGGTAATTCGGGCCGAAACATCCTGAGGGGCCCAGCGTACTGGAATATTGACGCCTCGCTGTTCCGGAAATTTCCAATCCGGGAGAAAATGGCACTCGAGTTCCGCGCTGAGGCATTTAACATGCCGAATACAGTGATTCTGGGACAGCCGCAAAGCGACATCAGCGAACCGAACTTCGGTAAGATTACCAGTACGCAAAACAGTTCGCGTATCATTCAGTTCGGCGCGAAAATAACATTCTGACCGCTCCGCGATTAGCGGCCGGACCTAGCATACGCCGTTGTGGCGTCCCATTAGTACACTGGAGTCTATGCCCAGGGCCGCGCCGGACACGTTGCGGATAATTCTGGTGTTTTGGGCGGGTAGTACGCTTGCTCAAACGGCGCCGGATTGTCGCGGTCCCTCTGAAATAGAACATGCTCTGGTGCAGCAGCCGTCATCCGCCGATGCCTACAACGCACTGGGCGCTTGGTTCGCCCAACGCAGCCAGATGACTTGTGCCATCCCCGCGTTCCAGTCGGCGGTTCGCCTGCAACCCAACGCATGGGACGGCCACTTCAATCTGGCCCTGGCCCTCATGAGCGCCGGCGATTTCAAGGCGGCTGTGAACGAATTACGGCGGGCGGACGAACTCAGCCCGAGCCGCGCTCCAGTGCACACGGCTTTGGGCATCGCCCTCCAGGGTTCCGGCCAGTTAACGGCCGCCGAGGGCGAACTGAAAGCCGCGCTGGAGCTTGATCCGCGATCGGTGCCGGCACTCGATCATCTCGGCCAAATCCTAACGGCACAAAAGCGGTTCGCCGTGGCTATCCGCTATCTAAGTGACGCGGCCAAGCTGGATCAGAAGGATCCGAATCTTCGCATTGCGCTTGCCGCGGCTTACTCTCAAAACGGCGACACCACCCAGGCGATCGACACCTTGGCTAACCTCGTCAAAGATGAACCCGGCTCGGCACTCGCACACTTCAATCTGGCGACCATTTACGCTCAAGAGAAGCGCTTCCGGCAATCCGCTGATGAATACCGGGAAGCCTTGCGGCTCGATTCCGGCAATGATGTTGCTCGTGTCTCGCTAGTCAAGGACCTGGTGGTCCTAGCTGAATTTAACGAAGCCTCTCCCTTGATTCACGATTATGCGCACCGGCATCCTGAAGATTTCGAGGCGCACTATCTTCTCGGCGCTGTCTATCGCGGCTTGGGCCAGTATGATGCCTCCGAACAGGAGTTGCGACATGCTGTGCAGATGGACCCCAACCAGTACGACGTCCGCTACAACCTGGGTTTCGTTTTGGCAAAACAGGGTAAGCCGGGTGAGGCTCTGCCGCAATTGCAGAAGGCTCTCGAATTAAAGCCCGATTCTTCCGAAGCCCGCTTCCAGTTAGCTAACGTGCTGCGCGCGCTAAACCAGACGGACCGTGCTAGGAGCGAGTTCAAGCAGTTCGAAACCGAAAAGCAGCAGAGTGTTCAGGAAAACGAAGCCTCCGTACGGGCCGGCACGGCGAATCGGCTCCTGGAAAAAGGGGACGCTCGCGGCGCCGTCGGGGCATATCAGGAAGCGCTGCAGCTCGATCCAAATAACGCCAAGACCTATTACAATCTCGCCCTGGCGCTGGACAAGCTGGGCGATCGCATGCGTGAACACGAAGCCCTCCAGCACTCTCTCCAACTCGATCCCAAGCTTGCCTTGTCACAGAATCAACTTGGCCTGCTCGATCTCCAGGACGGCAATCTTTCCGAGGCGGAGACCCGTCTGAAGACCGCCCTCGCGCTCGATCCTCAATATGCTGAGGCGCAGAACAACCTGGGTGTGCTGTATGGCCAGAAGGGCTTGAATGGCGAAGCGGAGGCTCTATTCCGGCTGGCCGTCGAGAACAATCCGCAATATGCGCAAGCTTTCGTCAACCTGGGCCTGGTTCTGGCCAGCCAGAGCCGGTTCGCGGACGCCGCAAAGGCCCTGGAAGACGCGGTCCGGATCGCACCCAACCACACCGATGCGCTGACCGGTCTCGCTATGGTACGAACCAGACTGGGCCGCGATGCGGAAGCGCTACAAAGTTTCCGGAAAGTGATCGAGTTGACTCCGAACTCGCCCGAAGCGCATTTGAACCTGGGGATCGCTCTCGCCGACCATATGGACCTCGATGGCGCACTTAGCGAGTTCTCCGAAGCGGTGCGTTTGAAGCCCGATTCCTCTTCCGCACATTACAACAAAGGCCGAGCATTGTTAGACCTTCGCCGGAATGAAGAGGCTGAGACAGAATTGCAAGCGGCAGTGCGGTTGGATTCGCGAAATGCATCCGCCCTTTATCTGCTGGCTGTCGCCGAAAAGCAACTGGACAACACAGGCCGCTCGACGGAACTCCTGCAGCAATTGGTAAGGTTTGAGCCTCGGAATACCGACGCTCACTATCTGCTGGGGCAGGATTTCGCAAAGCTCGGAAAAGAATCCGACGCGATCGCACAATGGCGAAAGGTAGTGGAACTCGATCCAGAACGTGCCGAAGCGCTTTACAATCTCGCGCGCCACTTGAGCCAAACCGCTCCGGACGAAGGGAAAAAATATCAGAACCGCTTCGTCGAGCTCCAGAAAAAACAGCGCATCACCGAGCGGGCCGAGACGCTTGGGAATTTTGCGCTCGCCGCGGCTAGTGCGCACGACTGGAACCAGGCGGTCGCTCAGCTCGAGGAGGCGGTACAAGTCTGCGGAAACTGCCAGTCAAAGGGCGACTTGCATAAAGATCTCGGCTTGATCTACTGCCGGTCGGGAAACCTAGATAAGGGTGAGCGGGAGTTACGCGTTGCGCAGAGCATTAAGCCCGAGGATCCGGATGTCAAGAAATCTTTGGGCCTCATTGCGGAGTTGAAAAGCAGCAAGCTCAGGAGATGAAATCGTACCAGGCTGCCGCCATATGCAAATCCATCAAGGAGCAAACCGTGTCAAACCGTGGAATCACGCGACGGAATTATCTGACCAGTTTGGGAGCGGGCGCTGCTGCGGCTGCCGCTCTCACTGGTTCCA
Source organism: Terriglobia bacterium (assembly GCA_963768075.1). GTDB lineage: Bacteria > Acidobacteriota > Terriglobia > Bryobacterales > Bryobacteraceae > QHXW01. Next base: position 203,599 of record CAVYHD010000051.1, on the reverse strand, counting down.
GTTGTACTAAGCAAGAAGTCAAGCCGGTGGCATCTGAAGATAAGATTGCGGACACACCGCCGCCCGATCACGAGCGCCGCATTCAATGGTGGCGTCAGGCCAAGTTTGGAATGTTCATTCACTGGGGGCTTTACAGTGTTCTGGGCCGCCATGAATGGGCCATGGAGCTGGAGGGTATCCCGGTAGCCGAATACGAGCAGCTTGCCAAACAGTTCAAGCCCAAACCCAACGCGGCGCGTAATTGGGCTAAGGTCGCCAAGCGAGCTGGCATGAAATATATGGTGATGACCTCCAAGCATCACGAGGGATTCTGCCACTTCGACTCGAAATTAACGAACTATTGCTCCCCACAACAAGGACCTGGCCGGGACTTGGCTAAGGAGTACTTGGAAGCCGCGCGGGCCGAGGGTTTGCGCTGTGGTTTTTATTACTCGCTGATGGACTGGCACCATCCCGACGGCGCTCGCTGCGCGACCGACGAACAGGCGCGCCGGCGTTTCGTCGATTATATCCACGGCCACATCCGCGAGCTGTGCACTAACTACGGAAAGATCGACGTCCTGTGGTACGACGTCGACTGGCCGTTGGATGCAAAGGGATGGGAATCGCAGAAGATGAATGACATGGTGCTGCAACTCCAGCCGGACATCATCGTCAACAACCGGAACCATTTGGCGGGAGACTTCGGCACGCCCGAGCAGGAGATTGTTGCGGAGAAGGTCGGACGCGATTGGGAAGCCTGCATGACCATGAACGACAGCTGGGGTTACCAAAAGGCCGACGACGACTGGAAAAGCCCCAAGACCATCGTGCGAAACCTGGTAAGCTGCGCTCGCGATGGCGGAAATTATCTTCTAAACATCGGGCCGAAGCCCGACGGCTCGATCCCTGAAGAATCGGTCCGCATCCTCACTGCGGTAGGCGAGTGGATGGATAAGAACGGTGGCACGATCTACGAAGCCGAGCGGTGCAAAGTAAGGGAATCGGCATTCGCCGATTTCACCCGCAAGGGGAACACCCTGTACATTCACGTTTACTTCTGGCCCGGCCAGACGGTGTCGGTTGGTGGCCTGCAAACGAAGGTAAAGTCGGCAAAACTGCTGGCTACCGGTAAGCCGGTGGACTTCAAACAGGAGGAATTCCGCGTGCAGTTCACGGGCCTTCCGGCTGTCGCACCGGATAGTCCGGCTACGGTGATCGCCGTGGAATGTGAGTCCGAGCCCATGCAGGACATGGAAAACATCCGCAAAAACCGGCCGCGCCGCCAAGTGGGAGTTTAGTCTCCGAGGAAGCTCTCCTTTATGTATTCGCAAAGGTTGTTTGCCCGGCACCCGGCTTTGGGCGCGTTTCTCCTGTTAAGTTTCGTGCTCTGTCCGCACCTGGCCGCGCAGCAGGTTACGGACGCGAAGCGCATCGAGTGGTTCCAGCACGACAAGTTCGGCATGTTCATTCACTGGGGACCGTACTCCTATCTGGCCGGCGAATGGGACGGTAAGAGCATTCCTGTCGGCACTGAGGCGGAATCGATCATGCAGCGGTTCAACATTCCGGTCTCTCAGTACCGAGAGATGGCTCATCATTTAAATCCCGTTCACTTCGACGCCAATGAGTGGGTGGCCCTAGCCAAAGCCACCGGGATGAAATACCTGGTGATCACCGCCAAGCATCACGATGGTTTCGCGATGTATCATTCTCGGGCGTCAAAATACAACATCGTTGACTGGACACCCTTCCACCGTGACCCGGTTCAGGAGCTTTCCGGAGCTTGCGGAAAAGCCGGCATCCGGTTTTGCGTCTATTACTCGCATCGCGAGGATTGGGACCATCCCGACGGCTTCGGCAACAACTGGGATTACGACCGCGCAAAGAAACACTTCGAGCGCTATCTGGAAGAAAACTCCAAGCCGCAGCTTCGTGAGCTCCTCTCTAACTATGGACCGCTGGGGCTCGTCTGGTTTGACCGGGGTATGGATACGCCCCAGCACGCTCGCGAGTTCGTCGAGCTCGTACGCACGCTGCAGCCTCATTGCTTGATTAACGGTCGCGTTGGCGATTATGGTCAGGATCTGATGGGCGATTATCAGGACTTAAACGACAATGGCATACCCACGGGTGGTCTGCAGGAATACTGGGAGACGCCACAGACGCTGAACAGCACGTGGGGATACAGCAAGTTCGATCAGCAGTGGAAGACTCCCGCTGACGTAATCTACCGGCTCGTGGAGATCGTCGGCAAAGGGGGCAACTATCTCCTGAATATCGGCCCCATGGCGGACGGCACGATCCCTGCTCCCAGCGTGGCTACATTACAGAAGGTAGGTGCGTGGATGCAGTCCAATGGCGAGAGTATCTACGGTACTGCGGCGAGTCCCCTGACAGATCAACCCTGGGGTCGCAGCACCGTAAAGGGCAACTTAATCTATCTCCACGTCTTTAGCTGGCCTGCTGACGGGAACCTGCGGGTGCCTGGCCTGCATAACGCAGTTCGTTCAGCATATGCCCTCATCGATCCCTCCCGAAAACTAACTGTCTCGCGCGCTAGCGGAACTGACTCGGTTGCCCTGCCATCGAGGCGGCTCGATGAAAACGACACCGTGATCGTTTTGGAACTGGATGGACCTCCGCTGATGGACCCACCAGTAATCACACAAGGCAGCGACTCGCCGTTCGAACTCGACTATCTGCAAGCTATTACGGCGGGCAAGGCAGTCAAGCGGTTCAACCGTGATGGCAAGTTTCACATCGCCAAATGGACCAGCCCGGGAGATTCCATTACGTGGCATCTGTTGCTCAGCCAGGCGGGGGACTATCGTGTCCGCATTCGCTACTCGGCGGACAAAGAGTCACAGGACTCCAAGTATCTCGTCACCGTCGGCCAGGAAACGGTGACGGCCGCGGTCGTGTCTACCGGTGAGGGGTATCAGTACCGAACGTTTGATCTGGGAACCGTCCGACTTTCGAAAATGGGCGCGTGCACGGTGCAAATCAAACCGGCCACCGGCTACAGCCATAACCTGATGTTCTTCCAGTTATTGGAATTGGCACCCGCTGGTCCACTAATGATCGATTAGGTGGATAAAGTTCTGGCCATGCGAAAGGTAATTCGCGATGGCTGGCAGGCCGATGCCGACGCCAGGACATAGTCTTAACCACCCTTCTCGTGATTGACAGCAGCGTGACAATCCATCGCCCGGCGGACTTCGGCCGCCGGTTCGCGGTAGACATCTACAGCCGAATGAATTCTTTGAGAAATCAACGCCATTGAACTCTGGTGCGAGACATGAGAAGGCTAGGGCGCTCGAAAGTATGAAACTAATTAATCGGGTACGCTTCCGTGAGTGCCTGGGGGAAGACCTAAGACGGATCCAATGCAACTGATGCCACTCGCGTATGAGTTGCGTTCTCGATATTTTAAAGGACCGTTACATAGGTGAGCCCCCTAACGTTTCTGTTTGCGCCTCCGAGCTATAAAGACAAATCTGATAGGATGTTCATTTGTGGCCGCGGCCCGAGAGACTGGCAACACGGCGTTGGGCTGATGACGCCAAGCAATTCTTACAGATGTCTGCGCGCATGACTCGCAAAGAAAGGCAGCATGCATACTCCACTCCCATTGGTGGGATTCGGAACTGAAAAGGAGACTCCGATTGACAGCTGACGCAAACCAGCATTCAGTCATCGGCCCTGACCATCAACTCGCGGCGCCCGTTCGGGTACGTCGCAGGCATTACGTCCTGTGGATTTTGTTGCTACTGGTCCTTGCGCTTGCAGTCGTGCTGGTCGTACACCATGAGGACGCGAAACCAAAAGTCGTGGCCGCGCCGCCGAAGATCACGGTTACAGTCGCGACCGCTCAAAAAGGGGACATCGGCGTCTACCTCGACGCAATCGGCACGGTTACACCTGTCTATACTGATTCGATTACCAGCCAGGTGGATGGCTTGGTGGTGGCCGTGCACTATCAGGAGGGTCAGCGCGTCAGTAAGGGTGATCCGCTGATTGACATCGATTCACGTGCGTACCGCGCAATGCTCTTACAAGCGCAAGGAGCATTGGAGCGAGACGAGAATTTGCTCGCTCAGACGCGGATGGACCTCGAGCGCTACCGTGCTGCGTGGGCCCGAAACGCGATTGCAAAGCAAATCCTGGATGACCAGGAAAAGCTTGTGCTGCAAGACGAGGGCACAGTGAAAAACGACCAGGGGACGGTGGCATATGACCAGGTTCAGGTCGACTACTGCCATATTACTGCTCCCATAGTCGGTCGCGTGGGTTTACGGCTGGTGGATCCGGGCAACGTGGTGCAATCAGCTGGAAGCGTAACCCTGGCTGTTATAACTCAATTGGAGCCCATCACTGTAATTTTCACAATACCGGAAGACAGTCTGGGTCAGGTTGAAGCTCGCCTAAGTAAGAAAGCTAAGCTCACCGTCGATGCCTTTGATCGCACCGCACAGACGAAGATTGCAAGCGGAACGTTGTTGACGCTCGATAACCAGATTGACACTACGACTGGCACAGTAAAAGGTCGGTCACTGTTCGAGAACAAGAATGACGTCCTCTTTCCGAACCAGTTTGTAAACACGCGCCTGCTGGTGAACACGTTGCAGGGTGTCACGCTGATCCCGGCATCAGCCATTCAACAAAACGGCCAAGCATCGTTCGTGTATTTGATTCAGAATGGCTTCGCTCATATGCGCAGCATAAAGCTAGGTGTTACAAACGGCGGCGTGACGCAGGTTGACGGCATCAATCCTGGAGACGTTGTCGCCAACAGCAGCTTTGATAAGTTGCAGGACAACGTCGCGGTCGTCGTTTCAGGCAAGCCTACTCCAGCCGGCACGAACGGGAGCAGCGGCCCTTGAGTCCATCTCGTCCCTTTATCTTGCGACCGGTAGCCACGTCACTGCTAATGGCTGCAATTCTGTTGGTCGGAGTCGTTGGCTATACGCAACTCCCGGTTTCGGCATTGCCGGAAGTTGATTATCCGACCATTCAGGTGCTCACGTTTTATCCAGGCGCAAGCCCGAACGTGATGGCTACGACGGTGACGGCACCCCTAGAGCGTCAATTCGGAGAACTACAGGGCCTGAGCCAGATGACCTCCACCAGCTCCGGAGGTACTTCTGTCATCGTTCTCCAGTTTAATCTCACGCTCGCTATTGATGTAGCCGAACAAGAGGTACAGTCTGCCATAAACGCGGCGCAGAGTCTTTTGCCATCTATTCTGCCCTCGCCGCCGATCTACAGTAAGACGAATCCAGCCGATGCCCCTGTACTCACCCTCGCCATTACCTCAACTTCCATGCCGCTTTCTCAAGTCGAAGACCTTGTGGATACGCGCGTCGCGCCTAAGATTTCGCAGCTCAACGGAGTTGGTCTTGTAACCATCAGCGGCGGCCAAAAGCCTGCAGTGCGTATTCAAGCCAACCCGACGGCCTTGTCATCCTACGGCATCAACCTGGAGGACTTGCGGACTGCGCTGACACAGGCGAGTGTAAACGCCGCCAAAGGGAACTTCGATGGGCCGCGCCAGGATTACCAGATCGATGCCAACGATCAACTGGTCACCAGCGACGACTATCGGAATGTTGTGGTCGCCTACCGGAACGGTGCGCCGGTCATGTTGCCCAACGTAGCACGCATCGTAAATGGCGTAGAGAACAACAACCAAGCCGCGTGGATGAACCAAACTCCCGCGGTCATCTTGAATGTGCAACGCCAACCTGGGGCTAACACCATCAGCGTGGTTAAGAGCGTTAAGGGACTGTTGCCACAGATGAAGGCCAATCTTCCCACCGGCATTCAAGTGACCACTCTTACCGATCTTACTACCGCCATCGAAGCATCGGTTTCCGACGTTGAGTTCGAATTGCTGTTGACGGTCGGACTTGTGGTGCTGGTCATCTTCCTCTTCTTGCGGAGTCTCTATGCCACTATTATTCCGAGCGTGGCTGTGCCGCTGTCACTGGTTGGCACCTTGGCAGTGATGTACATCCTTGGTTACAGCCTGGATAATTTATCGATGATGGCGCTGACTATCTCCACAGGTTTCGTTGTGGACGATGCCGTCGTGATGATCGAGAATATTTCGCGGTACATAGAAGCGGGCGATCCCCCCATGGAGGCGGCGCTTAAGGGCGCGGAGCAAATTGGCTTCACCATTCTCTCGCTGACCGTATCACTCATCGCCGTACTAATTCCGCTGTTGTTCATGGGCGACGTAGTTGGACGCCTGTTTCGCGAGTTTGCAGTGACGCTTGCTGTCACTATCGTCCTTTCCGCAGTGGTCTCCCTTACGCTCACGCCCATGATGAGTGCGCGAATCTTGCGGCACAAGCCAAAAGACCAGCAGGGACGTGTATATAAAGCCTCCGAGCGCGCCTTCGAGCGGATGATCGCGTTCTATGGCCGAACCCTGAAGTTTGCCCTTCGATTCCAGACGGTTACGCTGTTGGTTGCTGTGACAACACTGCTGCTTACGGTCTTCCTTTACATCATGATCCCAAAAGGCTTTTTCCCGGTACAGGACACTGGCGTCATCCAAGGCATATCGCAGGCGCCGCCGGCGATCAGTTCCCAGGCCATGGCAAAGAAGCAGCAAGAGCTTGCCAAGGCGATTCTGGAGGACCCCGCCGTGGAAAGCCTTTCGTCGTTTATTGGTGCGGATGGAACGAATACAACAACGAACAGCGGTAGGATGTCGATCAATTTGAAGCCGCTCGACCAGCGCAGGATTAGTGCGTCAAACCTAATCCGGAGACTTAACTCGAGAGCGAACCAGGTTCAGGGAATCCAGCTGTTTATGGAACCTGTGCAGAACATCACCGTGGATGACCGAGTGAGTCGCACGCAATACCAGTACGCACTGGAGGACCCCGACGCGAACGAACTGAATGACTGGACCAATCGTTTCGTCGCCCGGCTAAAGCAATTGCCGGAACTGGAAGACGTAGCCACGGATCAACAATTAGGAGGATTGGCTGTATCTCTGGTGATCGACCGGGTCACCGCTTCGCGCCTGGGTATCGCGCCTTCGACCATCGATAACACTCTGTATGACGCCTTCGGCCAGCGGCAGATTAGCACGATGTATACCCAAATAAACCAGTACCACGTGGTACTCGAAAGTGAGCCTCAGTTTCAGAAAGACCCAAACAAGCTGAACCATCTCTATATTCAGTCCAATGCGTCTTCCGGTGCAAACGGTACGGGAGCAGCTTCGTCTTTTGCGTCTTCCGGATCATCCTCCGCGGGATCAAATGCGCTGACGACATCTGCACTTTACACTCCAGCGGCAAATACCCTTGCTCCTCCCGCGAACGCGCTTTCGCCAAGCACTTCCACTCCAACGGGAGCCGGTTCTGCAGGCATGACAAGTTCGGCCATAAGCAGTACCGTGCCGCTCAGCGCTTTCGCGCACTTTGAGAACACGACAGAGACACTCGCCATTACCCACCAGGGTCAATTTCCGGCGATCACAGTGTCGTTCAATCTCGCGCAGAATGCCGCACTTGGCAACGCCATTGCGGCGGTCGACAAATTGCAAAAAGACATGCACATGCCTCCGAGCCTGCAGGCAGGTTTTCAAGGCACCGCTGCATCCTTCACAAATTCGCTGGCCAATGAGCCGTTACTCATTCTTGCTGCGCTGGTCACGGTGTACATCGTGCTCGGTGTTTTGTACGAGAGCTTTGTCCACCCAATTACTATTTTGTCCACGCTGCCGTCGGCGGGCGTTGGCGCCTTCCTCGCGTTGATTGTTTTTCACCAGGATTTGAGCGTGGTGGCGATCATCGGCATCGTCTTGCTGATAGGGATCGTGAAAAAGAACGGCATTATGATGGTCGATTTCGCGCTGGAGGGCGAGCGGAAGCACGGAAAGAACGCGACCGATGCAATTTACGAGGCGTGTCTGCTCCGCTTTCGCCCCATTATGATGACCACCATGGCCGCGCTGTTGGCTGGGCTACCGCTGGCGCTCGGAACGGGTTTCGGTTCTGAGCTGCGCAAGCCGTTGGGCATCGCCATGGTGGGCGGGCTGCTGCTGAGCCAGGCACTTACGCTTTACACTACGCCCGTCATCTACATCTTTTTTGACAATCTGGCGCAGCGCTTTGCACACAAATCCAACCAGCCAGAATCCGGGGGCGCGGAACAGGCTGGGCCGGCGTGAACATCTCCGCACCCTTCATTCAGCGGCCCGTGGCTACCACGCTGCTCACAGTGGCGGTTGCCCTTGCCGGAGCAATTGCGTTTGAGGTGCTGCCTGTATCGCCGTTGCCGGAGGTCGACTTTCCGACTATTTCCGTCAACGCAAGCCTGCCGGGAGCTAGCGCCGACATTATGGCGTCATCCGTCGCCACTCCCCTGGAGCGGCAGTTCGGTCATATTGCGGGTGTGACCGAGATGACCTCCGCGAGCACGCTCGGAAGCACATCTGTCACCATTCAGTTTGACCTCAGCCGCGACATCGATGGCGCGGCGCGTGATGTGGAAGCTGCCATCAATGCGGCGCGAACCTATCTTCCGGCCAACCTGCCGGCCAATCCAACCTATCGCAAGGTTAATCCCGCCGATTCGCCGATCATGATCCTCGGTCTTACATCTGACAAATATGGTCCCGATAAATTGTATGACGAAGCCTCCACCGTCATCGAGCAGAAGTTGTCGCAGATCCAGGGTGTAGGGCAGGTCACTGTAGGAGGTGGCGCGCTGCCATCTGTGCGAGTGGATGCGAATCCCACACAATTGGCCAGCTATGGACTTACCCTTGCAAATCTGCAGTCCGTGCTGAGCCTGCAGAACGCCGACCTGGCCAAAGGCCAAATCTCCGATGGCATCGTGACCGCAGACATCCTTGCCAACGACCAGATTTCGCATGCGGCGGACTACAAGCCGCTCGTCGTCGGTTATAACCATGGCGCGGCTGTCCGCCTGTCCGATGTTGCCCAGGTGACGGATTCTGTGCAAAACGTCCGTACCGCCGGTTATTTGAACGGCAAGCGCGCGGTTACAGTCATCGTCTTCCGCCAGCCCGGCGCCAACATCATTGGCACGGTCGACCGCATACGCGCGCAACTTCCGTTTATCCAGGCATCTATTCCGCTAGGCATCGAAACCACCATCGTTCTCGATCGCACCATAACCATCCGCGCCTCTGTCAGTGATGTCGAGAGGACGCTGCTCATTTCCATTGTCCTCGTCATCGCCGTGGTGTTTGTCTTCCTCCGCAACGGCCGTGCCACGCTAATTCCAGGCGTCGCTGTGCCGGTCTCGCTGATCGGCACCTTCGCAGTGATGTATCTGTTCGGATATAGCCTCGACAACCTCTCACTGATGGCCATGACCATTTCAACGGGATTTGTGGTGGACGATGCCATTGTGGTTATGGAAAATATCACACGCCACCTGGAAAGCGGCATGAAGCCCTTTGCCGCGGCGCTGAAGGGCGCGGAAGAAATCGGTTTCACCGTCTTCACCATCAGCATTTCGCTTATCGCCGTCTTTATCCCTCTTCTTTTAATGGGCGGAATCGTTGGCCGTCTGTTCCGCGAGTTTGCCGTCACTCTTTCTACTTCCATTCTCGTGTCCATGATGATTTCCCTGACCACCACGCCAATGATGTGCGCCTACCTGTTGAAAAACGAGCACATGGAAAAACATGGTCGCATTTTTACAGCCAGCGAAAAGTTCTTTGACTCGGTTCTGTCGTTGTATCGCCGTACCCTGCATTGGGTGCTAGACCATTCGATCCTCACCCTCGGCGTACTCTTCCTCACCATAGCGATCAATGTGGTGCTGATCATCAAGATACCCAAGGGGTTTTTCCCGGTGGAGGACACGGGAGCGATCTCCGGTGGGGTGCAAGGGCCCCAGGATTCATCCTTCCCGGCGATGAACAACGCCATTCAACTGATTGGCGGCGTGATTAAGAAGGATCCTGCCGTAGCGAATGTGATTGCGTTTACCGGCGGCAATGGGGCTACAAATACCGGCTCCCTCTACGTTGCTCTCAAGCCGCTGGGGGCACGCAATGCCAGTGCCTCTCAAATCATCAACCGACTGCGTCCTCAGCTGAACCGTTTGCCGGTGGCTTCTGCGTTCCTCCAAGCCGCGCAAGATCTGCGCATCGGCGGCCGCTCTAGTAACGCCCTGTACCAGTACACGATCCAATCCGACAATGTACAGGATCTCTCTAAGTGGGGACCAACGCTACTAAGTGCGATGAAGCACCTGCCCGGTCTGCAGGACGTAAGCGCAGACCAGCAGAATGGCGGTCTTGATGAATTGATGAACTATGATCGCGTCACGGCTGCAAAGCTCGGCCTTACCGCACAGTCGCTGGATTCGGCGTTGTACAGCGCATTCGGCCAATCGGAAGTGTCCATCATTTACACGCAGTTGAATCAGTACTACGTGGTGCTGGAAGTTGCTCCCCAGTATTGGCAAAGCCCGGACGGACTGAAAGACATCTACCTTCTTGCATCCAGCGGCGCTAACATTCCGCTGCTTGCGGTGGCCAAGGGTCACGCCAATACAACACCGCTGGCCGTTAATCATACGGGCTTATTCCCGTCGGTCACCGTGTCCTTTAACCTCGCGCCTAACGTGTCTTTGAGCGACGCCACATCGAGCATCAGCCGGATGCAAAAGCGCCTCGGCGCGCCTTCCACGCTGCAAGGTTTTTTCGCCGGCACGCTGCTAGCCTACCAGCAATCTCTTGGTACCGAGCCCGTACTGATTCTCACGGCGCTACTGGCCGTCTACATCGTTCTCGGCATTTTATATGAAAGCTTGGTCCATCCCTTGACGATCATCTCTACTCTGCCTTCGGCGAGCGTAGGTGCGATGCTCGCGTTGCTGCTCTTTAAAGAGGACCTGAACATCATCTCCATCATTGGCATTGTGCTGCTGATCGGCATCGTAAAGAAGAATGCCATCATGATGATCGATTTCGCACTTCAGGCAGAGCGCCAGGATGGAAAGAGCACAACCGACGCGATCTTTGAGGCGTGCATGTTGCGCTTCCGTCCGATCCTGATGACAACGATGGCCGCGTTATTGGGTGCTCTACCATTGGCCCTGGGGACGGGCACGGGCTATGAGCTCCGCCGGCCTCTTGGAATCACGATTGTAGGTGGGCTGATCTTGAGTCAGTTGCTTACTCTATATACAACGCCGGTCGTTTATTTGGCCTTCGACCGGCTGCGGCTACGGATGCAGGGCGAGCAACATCACGTCCCTAGCCATGGGGCCGAACCAGCCCCTAGCGGTGCAAACTAATCGGAGCGATCGGGGGGTACATCAGATTATGACTTCTTGCCATCGAAGAGCCACCATATGTCTCACCGTGATACCTTGCCTCCTCGTCCTGGCAGCGTGCATGGCCGGCCCAAAGTACCACACACCGATTGCGGTAGCGCCGCCCGCGCAAACTCCCGCGGCATACAAGGAACTCACTCCAGCTGATTTCAACAATACCGACGGTTGGAAAGTGGCGCAGCCGAAAGACGATGCCCTTCGCGGAAAATGGTGGGAGATCTTCAACGATCCCCAGCTGAATGCGCTGGAAGAGAAGGTCAGTGTTTCAAACCAAAACGTCGCAGCTGCTGCGGCAAGCTTTTTTGCGGCGCGCGCCATGGTCAAGGAAGCTCGATCACAGCTTTTCCCTACAGTGACGACCAACCCAGCTATTACCACGCAACGGCCGTCCCACACATTATCCGGCGGCATGTCAGGAACAGCGACAGGCTCCACATCTTCGTCGACGGGTACATTTACTGACTATAGCTTTCCGTTTGATGCGACATGGCAGCCGGACTTGTTCGGCCGTATCCGCAACACTATCCGTTCGGCTGCCTACGGGGCGCAGGCCAGCGCGGCGGATCTGGAGAATATCCGGCTCACTATCCAGGCCGACGTTGCCGAGGATTACTTTCAACTTCACGGGCAGGACGCGCTAAAGCAGTTGTTGGATTCTACCGTGATCGCTTATCAACAGTCGCTCGATCTGACGAGAGCTCTGTATGAGACAGGCGTCGGGGCCGAGGAAGCCGTAGCGCAAGCCGAAACTCAACTCGAATCCACGCAAGCACAGGATACCGCGCTCGGTATCCAACGGGCTCAGTTTGAACACGCTATCGCGATGCTGACGGGGCAGCCAGCATCGACGTTTTCCATTCCGGTCGAACCACTCAAATCAATCCCCCCTGCGATTCCTTTCGGTGTTCCTTCGCAGCTTCTTGAGCGGCGTCCCGATATAGCCGCTGCCGAGCGCCTGATTGCTCAGGCCAACGCACAGATTGGCATTGCGAGCGCGGCATACTTTCCTACCATTACGTTAAGCGCGACGGCGGGACTCGAAAGTACTTCGTTCGTGAATTGGTTCACATGGCCAAGCCGCTTTTTCTCGATTGGACCGGCGGCCGCGGAGACCCTTTTCGACGCGGGGTTGCGCCGAGCAACGGTCGCGCAATTCAGAGCCCAGTTCGATGAGACAGTGGCCAACTATCGACAGACCGTCCTAACCGCTTTTCAACAGGTTGAAGACAACCTCGCGTCATTGCGGATCCTGTCTGTGGAGATTCAGCAGCAGGACGCGGCGGTCAAGTCGGCGGAAAAGACCCTCGCGATTGCCAAGGATCGCTACACTTTGGGAATTGATCCTTACCTGAATGTGATTACCGCGCAAGTCTCATTGCTATCCAATCAGGAAACCGCGGTTAATCTTCGAATTCAGCAGATGACTGCCAGCGGGGGGTTGATCGAGGCGCTCGGTGGAGGTTGGGATGCTTCGCAGCTTCCATCACCCGCGCAAGTGATCAGCAAAGTACCATAGCACTGTCAATCAGAGACTCATTCCTACTACTGCAAACGCGATAGGCGCGAGGTAGCGCGTCTTTTCGCCGTGGTGCGCGTGTCGGGGTGCTTCGGGGATGACGAAGTTTCGGGGTCGAACCTCGATCACCTGCAGCAGTGGGCAGTGGTTCAATCGGCGCAAGGCCAGTTACCCCTAGTTTCCTGGCGGCGGGGCAATCTGCGTCTCCTTCGCGAGTTCGTCCTTTTGTTCGCGATTCTGCCTCTGAATCCGCTGATACGCCTCCATCAGTTCACGAGAACGCTGGGTATTGCCTGCTTGCTGGTAGGCGCGCGCTAGCGGGTAATGCAGGCTGCCATCGTCATCCAGCGCCAGCGCCTTCTCGAGATGGGGGATCGCTTCCCCGCCCCGGTCCAACTTGGACAAAGCGAGCCCCAGTGCTGCATGGGCCGGCAGCATGTTGCTGTGCGCGCTTAGCGCCGTTTCAAGATATGGCACCGCTTTGTCAGGCTCCTCCGTGCGCAGAAGACTCTCGCCCATCATGAAGTTGAGATCAGCGGAACTCTTGTCGCTCCGCATCAATTTTTCAACCAGCGGCATGGCGGACTTGTAATCGCGAGCCAGAAAGAGCGAAACGGCCAATTCACCTTCCAAACGCCTGTTTCCAGGAGCAAGCTTCAGCGCGGCGCGCCACTCATCGGCAGCTTTCAGATCCTGTTTGTGTCCGTGCAAGATTTGCGCCTTCAGCGCGTGCACCTCCACCGATTCCGGCAGATCGCCCAATCGGGCAAACGCCTCCAATGCCAGCTCATTGTAGGACTTTACTCCCCAAAATAAGGAAGATGTCGTGGGATTCGCGGCGGCGGCCTTCGCGCTTTCAAGATATCGATTCTGCACAAAGTGGCACTCGGCTGCGTTCGCCGCACAACTCGGAGGCGGGACACTCTCTTCCAGCTTTTCTTCGATGGCGGCCCAATCGCCGTGGCCTGTTTCTTGATATACCTTCGCTAATCCCGCATGCAGCCCACGCAGCTTGGGAAGCTTCTGTTCCGCTTCACGAAAGAAGAAGAAAGCGCTGGAATATTGCCTTTGGCTGAGCCGCGCGTAGGCGATCAGCGCGGCAACGTATGGCGACTGTGGAGCATCCTTTGAGAGACGCTGGAACAAGCGCACTGATAGAGTTTCGTAGGCTTTACCCAGCCCGTACCACGCCTTCGCGTCAGACGCATCATCCGCGGTGAGCTTGCGAAATTGTGCGGCGGCTTCATCGGGCTGATCCATACTCATCAGCGCGCCGGCCAACTTTTCGCGGGCATCGGGAGTGGCTGGCTGCAGGCTCAACAGTTTCTTGAGAGGAATCATGGCGAGCTGCGGTTGGTTCAATTCGAGCTGCGACGTTGCCAGGTTGGTCAGCGCCGGCACGCTCCCCGGGTCTGCTTTCAAGACCTGCTCGAACAGCGGGATCGCCTTGTCGGGGTGACCGGCCATTTTCTCGGCCAATCCCAGATTAAGAACCAAACCGGGATTCCCAGGCACCGCTTTGACGAGGTGCTCGCAAATCGGTATGGCCTCCTCAAATTTTCCTTCGGCCATTAATTGCTTGACGGCGGTGGAAAGCTTGGCAAGGTCTTCGTCTTGGGCCGCGCAGCAACCAGCGACGGCCAAGAAAAAAGCGGCCCGCCAGGCGAGCCGCCTTTTGTTGGAACCCAACAACTTCATCAGGTACTACATTACCACTGCAAGCGAAGTCCGAAGCGGATGTTGCGTTCTCCAAACGAGCTCGACACCTGCATGAAATTGCCGTCCGTCACACCGGTGTCGGGTCCGTTAAAGTGAGACGTGTTCGGCAGGTTGTAGAATTCCGCGCGGAACTGCATATTCAAATGCTCTCTGAGGGCAAACTGGCGCATGATGCTCATGTCGGTGTTCCACACACCCGGATTGGCCAGCCCGATGTTCCGTCCCGTGCTGCCGAAAACACCGGTGGCCGTGGGGGCCGCAAACGATGACGGGCTATAGTAATACTTACCTGGTCCAATCCCGCCCAGAAACTGCACCGGTGCTATCTGGTTGGCAGTCTGCTCGTTTGTGCCGGCATCATTCAGGTTGCTATCGGGAGCGCCAATTGTAAGCGGCGTGCCCGTATACATTGATTCAATCCCGCTAAACTGCCAGCCGCCGACAACTTTGGCGATCGTGCCGTCGCTCAGATATTTCTTCCCGGTACCAATCGGCAGTTGGTATACCCAACCCAACTGGAATACTTGGCCTTGATTGAAGCCCGCGGTGGCCCGGTTGCGCCCGAACATCGGCGCCCAGTCCCAACCATGGCCGTCGCTTGCGTTGTCCGTTCCGTCCCAGCCATCGTCGTCCGCCTGATCGATGGCATGCGACCATGTGTAGGCGCCCTTCAGCATCAGCCCGCTCGAGAACGAGCGATTGAACGCGACTTGCAGTGAGTTGTAGCTCGAGTTCAGATAGCCATCCCACATGTCCGTCGGTATGGTGCGGTTGTCGTAGGCCGGTGTATTGTAGGGTAACCCAGTGGTGCCGGAACCAGGAAAACCGGCATTGATGTTATAGTCGCCGAATATGTGCGCCGAGTGCTGGCCGACATACCCGACCGAGGCTACGATGCTTTCCGGCAGTTTGCGTTCGATCGTGAAATTCCACGACTGCACGTAGCCGCGATGTATTTCCCCGCCCCATGGGCTGCGTTCGCTCGCATCGCCGGGTAACGGCACAATGCCGGTCGAAAGATCCGGCCCAAATACTGGGGGAATGCCGTTCGCCAGCGTGCTGGCATACGAGTAGGAGTTGGGTGCGATGAAATTGAAGTTGACAGTTAAAGGATAGAAACCGCGCAGCGGCCGGGAGAAATCCAGCGGATCGAAATTCAACCCGTAGCCGGCGCGGATTACGGTCTTGTCGTCTAAGCGATAGGCGACGCCCATGCGTGGAGCAAATAGCTTATGGCTGACCGTGATCCCGACGTCCTCGGGAACGCTGCCTCTGCCACCCAGATACACATCATTGTTAGAGGGATCATACCGCTCGATGCCTTTGTTGTCGGAGCGGGTCATTAGCGGATAAAGCTCATAGCGCATGCCGACTGTCACCGTGAGCTTTTGCGAAACCTGCCAGCGGTCTTGTGCGAACCCAGCGAACTGCCATTCGCGGCCGGTCATCTCGATATATTGAATTCCCTTTTGCACGTTATCGGAATAACCCAATAGGAATTGCGCGTAGGCATTAAACTGATCGGGGGCCGCGGCGCCGCTCGAGTTCAACGAGGTCACCTGGCCGTTGAAATCCAAGAGGCCGCGCGGACCGCCGTTGCTCAACTCCGGTTGCCAGTGGTTGAGATGATGGCGAACCAGGTCAAAGCCAAAGCGAAATTCATGCGCGCCTTTAGTCCATGTCAAGCTGTCGCTGTGCGTATACGTTTCATCCGTGCGGAACAAGGGCATCCAATTAGGCACGCCGAAGCCGGTGTAGGCGCCGATCGAGATATCCGGGAAGCCGCTATCCCTGATATCCGGACCATTCAGACCGGGAATGCCCAGCGTATCGCCAAAGTCCTTACCGTAGTCGTTGCCCTTCACGTTCTGGAACCAGCGGCTGTAGCCCAGGCTGCCATCCAGGATCAGGTTGGGAGCAAGTACGTAGGTATGTCCTATGGTTGCAAACAGACTATGCGTGTCGCCTTGACCCGGATCTGAACCGGGCGAGGGACCTCCGGCCACGCCGAAAATTCCTTGGCCGCCTGCCTTTGCGTCCATGCGTCCGTACTTGAACCAGATCGTATGCTTCTCGTTGCGGTTCCAATTGCCCTTCGCGTCGGTATAGTAGCGATTGAGGATTGGACCGCCGGTCGCGAGGTAGTTGTTAGCTGTCGCGCCCGCTACGTTCGGAGCCGGGAAATAGCTTTGCAGCGCCATGGCCTGCGACGTAATCAGGTTGCTCGGGATGATATTTCCGGCGAATGGCTGCCTTCCAGTACCGTCCGCATTTCCGGTCAACGGGTTATAGATCGTCGTGCCAAAGGAGCTGAAATTACCCGCCTCCTGCGCCGCCGTCGGCACCGTATACGTGCCGTTTGCGGCTGTCTTTTGATTGGTACCGTCAAAGCTCACAAAGTAAAACAGCTTATCCTTCTTTATCGGACCGCCAACAGTGCCGCCGTAGTTGTTGTAGATGCCAACCGGCTTGCTAGCCGCAAAAAAGTTGCGCGCGTTTAAGTTCTCGTCGTTGTGGAACTCGAACGCGCTGCCGTGGATCTCATTGGTACCCGACTTCGTCACCACCAGGATGGCCGAGGAGCCGGCAAGACCCTGGTCGGCCGATGCCGCGCTGGTAGTAATGTTGACCATGCTGATCGTTTCCGCGGGCGGCACATAGCCGGAGTACTGTGGCAACCAAACGTTCAGGCTCTCCGCGCCGTCGATGCGCGTAATATTTGTCTGGCCTGCGCCGCCGTTGATGTGCGTATTCAGCGGCCTGTTGGGAGTATCGGTCACGGAGTTGTAGAAAGACCCGGGCATGGCGCCGGGCGTGAGATTGATCAGGGTCTGATAGTTGCGATCTCCACCGAGCGGCAGGTTGACCACTGCGGCTGAATTGATCTCCGTGTGAGTATCGGCTTTATCGGTCTGGAGTTCTGTCGCGTCCGCCGTAACGCTCACCTGTTCCGAGGTTGCACCGAGTTCCAGGTGATAGTCGTTGCGCGTCACCGTGTTCGGCGTCACGACTATACCGGTTTGGTCGATCGTGCGGAACCCATTGGCGGTAACCGTCACCGCATAATTGCCTGGTAGCAGGTTCGTGATATTGTACCGGCCGCCATCATCCGTTGTCTCCTTGCGGGAGAAGTGCGTCTGCGTTTCCGTAGCCGTGACGGTTACGTTCGGAACGACGGCACCGCTCTGGTCGGTAACCGTTCCAATCAGCGATCCGTAGAAAACCTGGCCATAAGCCGGCGACTGGATGAAACCGGCAACAAAGAGGAGCAGCACGGCGACAAACGGAAGGCACAACTCTACCCTGCAACGAGTACCCCGCATCATAATGAAGACCCCCTACGCCTTTCTTCTCGCGGATTTTCTTTATGCCGGGAGTACCCGATGAGCAGGAGAGGAAGGACTACAATGCGAGTGAGCAGATTGTCGTCAGCCCGCACACCTTCAACGTCCAATTGCCCCGGAAACCCAACTAGAAGCAACCGTTAAAAGCCACCGGCATCAAAAAACAACGAGCACCAACTTTTACAACTTTCACGTATTCTAAGGCAATTACTGACAGGGTGCAAGACATTTTCTAGTGCTTTTTTGGTATTTAGCCGCCAAACACTGCCTTCGGGAAAATCGAATGGGGGAGACTACTACCGAATCGTTCGCGCGGATTTCGGCGGACGTTCACCTACTCTGGATGGCCGTCAGCGCCTGCTGCGCCGGTTGAAACCTGGGGTTAATGCGCAGCGCTGCTTCGAACTCCGCCCTGGCTTCATTCATGCGTGATAGCTTCGCAAGCGCCATACCCAGAGTCGTGTGCAGTTCGGCATCATCGGCGCGATACGCCAGAGACTCCCGGTAGCGCTGAACCGCCTGGTCGAGATTGCCGGCGCCGGCAAGGTCATCGCCCCAGAGGAACAGCACCTCGCCGAGGTGCTGCTGTGCATTCGTATTGGCCGGGTCTTCAGCAAGCACTTGCTTGAAATCGGTTGCGGCATGTTGCCATGCGCCACCGGCGGCCTCCACGCTCGCCAGGTTGTAGCGTGCGTCGGTGTATTTTGGATCGAGCTCGAGCGCGCGCTTAAACCGTTCTCCCGCTTCGCGCGGCCTGGACGCGGTTAACAGCGCAATACCCAGTTCATTTGCGGCAAGTGCGCTGTCGGGCTGGGCTTTCCACGCCGTTTCAAAATACGGAATCGCGCCCGCGGCATCGCCACGGTCCAGCATGAGCGCTCCCAGGCTGAAGGTCGCGGAAAAGTCTCCCGGGTACTTCACCAGCCGCTGCCGCATCAGCCCTTCTTGCAGTTCGGCGCGCTTATCACCCTGCCCTACCGGGAGCACCTGGAGCCAAAGGTGGCCCATTTCGTCCGTGGCTGAATTGCCGGCTGTGACGCGCTTGGGTGGAGTGCTGGGGTTGCGAACGTTTTCGGCCGAGTTGTCGTAGTGATAACGCATCGAAATCACCGCCCCGGCCGGCAGAAAAATCGGCTCCTTGACGCGATAGACGCCTTGCCAGTTCAAGTCCCATCTGGGAATCCGAATAATCCATTTACGCGTGCCGTCCGGCAGCGTCGCGTAGCCCTCCATCAGCGTGCCCAGGTAGTGCGCATGCGGGTACACGGCCAGCACCGTTAGGTCCAGTGGAATGCGGAAGTCATCGGTCACCAGGAAATCGCGGTCGCCCGGCGCGATGTCGATGGCGCCGTCGTGCTCCAGTTGCACCAGCATCGGGAATTTCGTTTGTGGCTTGTCGGTAAAGTAGAGACCAATCATGGGGTTGATAGTCTCGGCCTTTCCGGAGGGCCGAAGGTGTACGTTCAGCACGAGATTCATGCCAGGATCGGCCCGCCACGCCATACCGTCAGGTTCGACGACCGGTTCACTGCCCGGTTTCCAGGAGAGGAAATGGCTGTCGGGGTCGAACGTGTCCTCCTGGACCGTTAGATCCATGCCCGGAAATCCGGCGCCTGGTTTCTCCTCGTGCCGTCGTGACGAGCCCGAACGGTCAATGATCACGTTCGCATGATGGAATACGCGAGGATTCCCTGGCCGAACCTCCATTGCCTTTACCCATCGTGTGGCCGTGACCGGCACAGGAATGACGAAGTTCCAGAACACCTCGGGTCCATCGGCCCTGAGCTGATAGGGTTGCGCTACGTGCAGCACCAGGTCGGGCGTTCCTAACTGCCATTCGGAACTGAATTTCGGAGGCTTCGGTGCGTGTGCCGTGGAACCCGGTAGCGTTCCTTGCTCCACCCACTCCTGAATCAGATGGATTTGCGCATCACTCAGGCGGCGCTCCTCCGCAAATTCACCATAACCTTTTTCCGGCTGCCAGGGCGGCATGAAACGACGCTTTGTCACATCGGCGATCTGCGCCGCATGGCGCTTAACATCGTCGTAGGTAAGGAGCGAAAATGGCGCAGACTCGCCGGGCCGATGGCACGGAGCACACTCATGATAGACGATCGGCGCGATGTTCCCGTAAAAAGTGACCTTAGAGGCCGCTGGAGCCGCGTTCGCCACAATCACGGAATAGGCAAGTAGCAGCCATCTGCCCGCGCACACACGCCTTGCCGCTCGAACGATAGGCAAAAAGTATGTCATCACTTCACTCGCGAACGGAACCTTCAAAACAACAAGTATAATCCGCCGAGGCTCTACTCCGGTTCCCGAACTGCCAGTACTTGATCTGCCTTCACATTCCGCAGAGTCTGCTGCTTGCCGTCGGGCCAGATGATCTCGATCCGGTCAACGTTAGCCGTCGCGCCCAGTCCAAAATGTACCGGAACGAGGCTGGATGAAGCGTAGCTCACCGCACTGGTCATGTCGTTGTACTGATTTCCGATTTGGATTCGCGCGCCGATGCCGTCCCGGTTACTGCGCGTGCCGGTCAGCTTCAGTTCAATCCAGTGATTCGGCTCCGGGCTCACGTTATGCCATAGCTCGACCGGCCCTTCGAGCGACGAAACTACCGCGTCGATCTTCCCGTCCCCGTCCAAATCGGCGTAGGCGCTGCCGCGATGCGCCTTCACTTCGCTGAGTCCCGCCGCAGCCGAGGCATCCGCGAAAGAGCCGTCCCCAAGATTGACGAAAACTGTATTTGTTTCCTTGTATACGGCCGGCTCGAATAACTCGACACGATCATTCACGTGCGAGTTCGCGGTAAACAGATCTTTCCATCCATCGTTGTTGAAATCGGCGAATCCCGTTCCCACCCGCTGTGACTCTGGCTAAGACCGGCAAGGCGGCTGGAATAAGTGGCGTCAACAAAACTTCCCTTCCCGGTATTGCGAAACAACGGAAAAGTCTCGTGCGCCAGAGCTACGACCGAAATATCCGGCCAGCCGTCGTTGTCGTAGTCCCGAAAGTCCGTACCCATGCTGGCGACCGGTTTGCCGTCGCCTCGCAGCGCCACGCCGGCAAGCAGCGCGGTTTCCTCGAAAGTGCCGTTGCCGCGGTTGTGGAACAGAAAGTTGGGCATGTTGTCGTTCGTGACGAAAACATCGGGGTGGCCATCGTGATCGTAGTCAGCAAAAGCCACGCTCATGCCGCGGCCGGCAAATGGCGCGATGCCGCCTGCTCGGACACATCCTGGAACGTGCCATCGCCGCGATTGTGATACAGCGTGCTCGCCAGGCCATCAAAATATTTCGGGTGGCAATAGATGCGAATGCCGCGTCCGGCATCGCCGCAGAATCTCTTGTCCACCGGAGAGTCTGGAGACCATTTCGCGTAGTGCACGATCCATAAGTCCAGCAGGCCGTCGTTGTCGTAGTCGAACCAGCCGGCGGCAACCGCCCACTCTCCGCTCCGGATGCCCGCCTTCGCGGTCACGTCTTCGAAGCGTCCTCCGCCAAGATTGTGATAGAGCATGTTGCGGTTCACGCCGGCAACAAACAGGTCCGGCCGTCCGTCGTTATCGTAGTCGCCTGCCGCGGCGCCCATGGAATAGCCCGCGCCCGCGACACCGGCTTCCTGTGTCACGTCGCGAAATTTCATATGGCCTTCATTGTGATAAAGGCGATTCCAGTACTGCGGTCCCGTCTTCTCGAGCGCCGGTAGAGCCGCGCCGTTTGTCAAGAAGATGTCCGGCCGTCCGTCGCCATCGTAATCAAATATTGCCAGGCCGCCGGCCATGGTCTCGATCATGTGCTTCTCCGGCGTGGGGCAATTGTGCAGGACAAAGTTGATGCCCGATTGCTGTACCACGTCTTCGAAGCGAATCGGCGAGAGAGAACTGCCTCCGCGTGCCGCGCAGTACCCGAGAATTGTGGCGCCCACCGTCGCTGCCATCCATTTCCAGGTGACTCCGCGCCGCATAGGGGGTCAGTAAATCACCTTTAACGAAAACTGGATCTGGCGCGAGTTGCTGGCCGTGCGGCTGATCTCTCCGAAGCCAGGCCCCAGGACAATGTTGGAAGGCAAACCGAAGTTGACGATGTTGAATAGGTTGAAGAACTCGGCGCGAAATTGCAGCGAGGCCAGTTCGCCTTTCGTTTCGCTTACGATCGGCGTGTCCTTGATCATTGCGATGTCGAAGTCCCGCAGGGATGGGCCGCGGAAAGTGTTTCTGCCCAGCGTGCCGAACACCCCCTTGTTTGGTCCCGTCCCGCCGGGCAGATCCACTGGAATGTAGAAGAGCGAAGCATTGTTGGCCCCGAGTCCGAAGTAATCTTCGCGCACCGTGCGGCTCGTGGAAAGATCGGGCGTGCCGATCTGATCGGGTCTGTCCGTGTTTTGTGAACCAACCCCAGTCTGCTGGATGCCGGAGTAAACCGTAAACGGTAGGCCGCTTGTGATTGTGCCGATCCCCAATAGCTGCCACCCCGCCGTCAGTTTCTTGCCAAGTGGTCGAAGGAAGGCGGCGCTGTCCGCATGAAGATCCTGGAAAAGGCTGAACGCGAGAGCGTTCTTAATGTCGAAGTTCGACGGTCCTTTGTCTGCGCGTGTGTCGAAGGGATTCTGTGCGGCGGTCTGCGTGACAGCACCCGAGAACCCCGAAATGAATCCGCCGAACACGGCGCTGGTATCGTCAATCGACTTCGAAAATGTGTAACTGGCCTGAATGCCAAGCCCGGAGGCCGTCAGTTCCTTTTGCAGCGACGTTTGCAGAGCGTGATAGGTGGAGTGTGAGCGATTGGTCATCAACGTGACTGGTCCATAACCGCTGACAATGCCGCCGGAAGAATCGAATTGCGTGTACGGCGCGAACCCGGGGCTCGCACCCGCGTAAGCGTTAGGATAGTCGATCACCGGCAGCTTGATTCCGGCCGTACCCACGTAGCCCACGTTCAGTGTTGCCCCGGGAAGCTTTTGCTCCACTCCTGCCGTCCACGTTGCGATGTAACCGTTCTGGAAATTCGGTGCCATACCGTAAGGCGCAATCGGTGTGATCTCGTGATCTGGCGAAAGCGCCGCAAGGCCCTGCTCAAAGCGCAGCACGTCCATAATCGTATTGGGAGGAACCTGCTTGGAATCGCCCGACGCGAATATGAGTGATCCCGTTGGCGTATATATCGGCGGCAACTCTTCCGGTGTGATCGTGCGCCCGAAAGCGACCGGCTGACCCGGCGCCGCTGTCAGACGCGGATACACGACAAACGGGATGCCTCCCGTCAGCAGATTGTCCTGATAGAGGTTGGTCAGCAGCGTGGTGATTCCTCCCCCGCGCGCAATACGGTTTTTTCGCTCGCCCGCCACTCCACCGCCAGCCGCGGTCCCCAACCGTTCTTGTCCAACCGGTACCCCGGCTGGGGGTTGATGATTATCTCTGACCCCGGCGGCGCGCCGCCCAGCACCGGCGCCGACGTGCGCTTTGCCCCCTCGCGAATGGGGGAATCGATTTCATATCTCAGACCGTAGTTGAGAAGCAGGTGGGAGGACACCTTCCAGCTGTCCTGGAAGTACGCGTTATAGGCGTCGCGGTGGATGGCCGAGTCGCCGATCCGCTCGCCCTGCGCAAATAGCGATGGCGCGACTGCGGTCGTGTACGTGAACGCGCTTGCCGTCAGCAATCCCGTCAGTGCGTCCGGGAGAAGGCCGCCCACCGGAATATCATGTTTGCCGCTGGCCGAGAGGATCTCCACCGGCGAGTACGCCGCGCCCCCGCCGAACTGGTAAAGCCCGTTTGGATCGATGCCGAATAGCGACGTATCGCGGTTCAGCCGCGCCTCTGCACCCGCCTTGAACGTGTGCTTTTTCCGTGTCCAGATGAAGTTTTGGCGGAATTGCATAAGATTGCCGAACCACGCCTGCACGGATCCAGCAGCGGCGTTGAAAGCCTCGTACAGGCCGTCGCCGAAGGTCAACGCGGGGTCGGTCTGATCGAGCGTCGGAAACTCAGGCGTCGCGCGGGTGAAACTGATGGAAGATTGCATCGTGAACGTGGCGGACTGCGTCCTTGTATAAGAGAGCACTGCGTTCCGCTGCTGATCCGTGAAGTCCACCGCAAAGCTCGGATCGATCACCGTCTGACTTGGGTTGGTCGAAGGCCCCGTGGTGTTCTCCATCGTGACCCGCCCGAACCATTGCGACTTATCCGAAGCCCGATGGTCGAATCGCGCCGAAAACTGATCCGACACCGTCGTGACTTTGGATGATGTGGCGTAGGTGCGCGCGCCGTATGGGCCCTCAGGATCGTTTGGCACCGGATAGCGGTCCAGCAGCTTGGCAATCTGCGGGTTCACCGGAACCAGCAGCGTATCGCCGGGAAATGCGGTGGTATCCTTCCCCGCACGCTCGGCAAGGGTCGGCACGGGAATCACCTCGGTATCGCTCAGCACCTGCCGGAAACCTTGATACTCCACGAAGTAATAGGTCTTGTTGCGTCCGTCATAAAGCCCCGGTACTACCAGCGGACCCCCATTTGTCAGGCCGAATTCATTCCGGATGAACGGAGGGATGCGGCGTGGATCCGCGAACGACCGCTCGTCGAAGAAGTTACGCGCATCGAAAGCTGAATTGCGAAGAAACTCGAAAATGGACCCGTGCTCCGCGTTGCTTCCCGATCGCGTGATGATGTCCGTGAAGCCCGCGGCCCCGCGCCCGATCTCGGCCGGCATCCATCCCGAACTGGATCGGATCTCCTGTACGGCGTCTACATTCAAATTCGTAAATGTGGCTCCGCCGATCTCGGGATCCGTACTGTCCGCGCCGTCCATGGCAAACACGGCGGCGGTTCCGCGCTGGCCGTTCACAGCGAACTGTTGGGTGAAATTCGCGGCGCCGCTAGTGTCCGTCATCGTGCCGGCTGCGAGCAAAAGCAGCTGGCTGAAATCGCGCTTGTTCAATGGCAGCGAAGAGACAGCTTTGCTCGATAGTTGCTCGCCGCCGGTACTCGCGCGCGAGCCGGATTCCTCCCCGACGGATAAGCTGCCGTCCGCCGATACCTGAAGAAGTGTGTCTAGGCCGGCGCCGGGTAGTTGTACTTTGTGGGAGGAATTCGCCGTTTTGCCTTGATACTCGACCGAAATCGCGTACTCGCCCGCCGCCAGCGCGGGGACTGTAAATCGTCCGTCCTGGGCGCTCGTCGCCGTTTTGACAGTATTGGTCGACTGCAAACGCACGGTAGCATCCGCAATCGGCTTGCCTCCGCTGTCCCGCAGCACGCCTGACCACGGTTTGTTATTTTCTTGGCCGTGTATTGACCCACAGAGTGTAAGGGCGATGATGGCAACCACGGCGAACTGCTTCGCTGGCACTACATCAGCATAATGCACCCTGAGGGATGTAATCCGCCATTCACAATCAAGACGATCCGCGGAACTGTGGCATAATGCCCCAGAAAATGTCAAATCACAGACAGAGGTTTTATTAGGCAAATGGATTCCGCGCCCGCCGTTTATCCTCCGTTCAGGATTCAGGCCAGGATGGTCGCCCTCATGTTCTCTCTGAGCGCGATGAACTACTTCGACCGCGTAGTCATATCCATCGCCGGTCCGGGCATCATGAAGGAGTTTCACATCTCCGAAATCGGGATGGGTACCATCTACTCGGCTTTTCTGCTCAGCTACACGCTTATGATGACGCCTGGCGGAGCGCTCGCGGACCGCTTCGGCGGGCGCTCGGTGCTGACCGTCGCGGGCCTCGGCGCAGCTCTGTTCACCGGTCTGACTGCCATGTGCGGCCCGCGGTCGCTCGGAGCCTACTTCGGTGTTATCCCGGCGTTCGTCATCATGCGCATGGCGTTCGGCATTTGCGCCTCACCGCTCTATCCCTCCACTGGACGCATTTCCGCCGCCTGGATTCCGCCCGCCGGGCAAGCGCGCGTGCAGGCCATCATCATGAGTGGCGCGGCTGTAGGGTCGGCTGTCGCCCCGGTGTTCTTCTCGCGCCTCATTGCGGCGTACGGCTGGCGCGGTGCTTTTTGGATCGCGGCCGCGCTCACGGTCGTGCTGATTGCCATCTGGTATATCTGGGTACAGGATCGTCCCACTGGCCAGAGCCCCCCGGTGCGACAGTCCGCCGCCAGGACCGCCACTTCCTGGCGCGCGCTCATTGGTGACCGTCACCTGTTGATGCTCACCGGCTCGTATTTCGCGCTGAACTACTTCGAGTACATTTTTTACTACTGGATCTATTACTACTTCGGCGAGATTCGACACATGCCGCAGGCGCAGAGCGCCTACGCGACTACCGCCATCTTCATCACCATGGCGGTTATGACTCCGCTCGGCGGGTGGATTTCCGACTGGATGCGTGCGCGTTACGGGCCGAGCCGCGGCGTGCGCATCGTGCCGATCGGCGCCATGGCATCTAGTGCCGTCCTGCTATATATCGGAGCAAGCGGCCTGAGCGTTTTTCTCACCGTTGCGCTGCTCTCGCTGGCTGTCGGCTGCTCCATGGCTCCCGAAGGCACGTTCTGGTCCACCGCGATTCACATGGGCGGCAAGCAGGTTGGTGCAGCTTGCGGCTTCATGAATTTCGGAGGCAACGTGGGCGGCATGCTCGCGCCTATTCTTACCCCCATCATCGCCCAGCGCTTCGGTTGGGCCGGAGGCCTGTCCTTCGCCAGCCTCATCGTCCTGTTGGGTATGTTGGCGTGGCTGGTTCTGGAACCCACACACCAGGTCCGCGACGCGCTCTGATGCACGTGGGTCGGCCGCCGCATGTTAACTTGACAACCCCGTCTCCTTCGGAAACAATATCGGTATCATTACCAAGACTGACGTTTCAATAGAGATAAATCGGGCTGCAGGGAACGGCAACCCGGCCGCGTTTCACGCCGCCGAGCGTGAACAGAGCGTACGCGCCAAGACCGCCGGTTCGCTGGAGCGCTTCGAACGTTCGCGCCGATCGTTGGCTGGCGGCGTCGCCAGCGGCATCCGGCGCGCCATGCGGCCCCACCCGCTGTTCTTCGAGTCCGGCCATGGCTCCCGCGTCACCGACGTCGATCACAACACTTATGTCGACTACGGTCTCGCCTGGGGACCACTCATCCTGGGTCATACCCCGGCTGAGGTTGTGGAGGCCGTGGGCCGTCAGATCCGGCGCGGTTTCACCTTCGGCGCGCAGCATGATCTCGATACGCCGTCTCCGAGCGTATGACTGCGATCATCCCGTGCGCCGATTCGGTCTGCTTCGCCAACAGCGGTACCGAAATCGTGCAAGTGGCGCTGCGCGTCGCCCGCGCCGCGACGGGTCGCCGCTTGGTCCTCAAGTTCGAAGGACATTACCACGGCTGGAGCGATGGCATCCTCGCCAGCTATCACCCCACCGCGCAACAGCTTGCGGCCTCGGACGGCCTGCCCATACCCGCCTCGCTCGGTCAGTTGCCGCCCCAGGAAGTCCTCGTCGCACAGTGGAACGATTTCGACGCTGTTGAGCGGATCTTTTCGGAGCGCGGCGCTGAAATCGCGGCCGTTATTTGCGAGCCCCTTCTGTGCAATAGCGGTTGCATTCCGCCTGATCCCGGGTTTCTCGAACGCCTGCGCGGCATCACTCGCGACCGCGGCGCGCTGTTGATCTTCGACGAAGTGATCACTGGCTTCCGCGTTCACCTCAAAGGCGCGCAGGGGCTGTACGGCGTCGAGCCGGACCTCGCTACCTATGCCAAGGCGATTGGCGCTGGTACCGCACTCAGCGCGCTAGCCGGCAAAGCAAGGTACATGGACCTCATCGCCTCCGGCCAGGTGGTACACGCGGGCAGTCTGAACGGCAATCCGATTTCGCTGGCCGCTGCTCAAGTGGCGCTGGATGTCCTCGCACGTGATAATGGCGCCGTTTATGCCGGTCTAACGCGGTGCGGCGAGCGCCTGTGCTCCGGCCTCGAGACACTTCTCCGTTCCCGCGGCTACGAAGTGGTGACCTCCGGCGTCGGTCCGGTCTTCCAGCTTTCGTTCATGGCGCATCGCGCGCGCAATTACCGCGACACCTTGGCAGCAGATGCGGCGCGTTACAGCGACTTCGCCATCGGCATGTTGGACGAAGGCATTCTGCTGCCGCACGATGGCCGCTGGTACATTTCCACCGCGCACACCGACGCGGACATCGACTTCACGTTGGCGGCCGCGGAACGCGTCGTCGCCTGAATTACGGCGCCGGCAATCGCGGGTTTAAACGGCGCGCTAGCGTGAACTCCACGCGCGCTGCGTCCGACTGGCGGGCTTCGCGGAGCGCCAGGCCCAGATTGTAGTGCCCTTCGGCGTACTCCGGCTTTAGCGTCACGCTTTGCCGCAGTTCCTCGATCGCCTCCATCGGGCGCCCGTTTGCGAGTAGTGCCAGCCCGAGATCGTTATGTGCCTCGGCCAAATCCGGGCGCAGCTTCACCGCTTCCCGAAACTCTGCAACCGCGCCCTCTAATTGCTTCTGCCGCTGAAGCGCGAGTCCCAGGTTGAGGCGCGCTTCGATATATTCCGGATTCAGCGCCAGCGCGTCTTGAAACTCCTTCACCGCGCGCACCAGGTCGCCTTCACCGGCCGCGGCGAGACCGCGATTGTAGTGCGCCTCCGGCAGTTCGGGCGAGAGTTGCACCGCCCGGTCGAGAGCTTCCCGCGCTCCCGCATGATCCTCTTCACGCCACCGCAGCAGACCCAGATTGTTCCATGCGGCGGCGTAATCGGGAGCCAGCTTGATCGCCTGCTCCAGATGAGAGCGCGCCTCCGTGGTGTTGCCTTTCTCCTCCCAGCCGAGCCCCAGCAGATAGTAAGCCACCGGATCTTCTTGCCACAGTTTCAGCGCCGATTGCGCGTCCTGAATGGCATCGTCGGCTTCTCCGCGATTCAAGTGCCGCGCTGCGGAACCCAGCAGAACCTTCACCTGCGCGAGGTCCGTGCGGAAGCGGCTCATTGCGCCAATCTGGCTCATCTCCGCGGCCGCCGCCTGCGTCTGACCGATTTCGCGCTGCATCAGCGCCCGATTGTAACGGGCGGCCTCGAAGTCCGGCCGGATCGCAATCGCCGCTTCGAACTCGCCCAGCGCGCCCTCCTTGTCACCTCTCCGGTGCAGCACCAAGGCGAGATTGTAATGCGCCTCCGCATCGCCTGGTGTCAGCCTGACTGCCTCGCGCAGTTCCGTGACAGCCTCACTGGTGCGACCCAGGTTCTGAAGCGCAATGCCCAGCCGCGTTCGCGCAACACCCATGTCCGGCTTGATCTGCAACGCCTTCCGAAACTCGCGGACTGCCTCTTCCAGACGGCCGCTTTGCCCTAATGCCAGTCCCAGGTTGTAGTGCGCGTCGGGCAGGGAAGAATCCAGGTGTATCGATTGCCGGAATTCGGCGATAGCGCCCTCGACCTCGCCGTCGTGGAACAATGCCGATGCCAGAGCCAGGTGGATCACCGCGGAATCCGGGCGCAGCCGGGCGGCCGTGCGAAACGCGTCGACCGCGCCATTCGCGTCTCCAAGTTGGGTCAGCGAGACCCCCAGGTTGAAGTGCGCTTCCCCGTAATCCGGCCGAAGCGCTACCGCTGCCCGGAATTCCTTTACCGCCGCGACGTGGTCGCCCGAGCGGGCCAGCGCGATCCCTTTCTGGTTATGATCCCGTGCCTCCGCGCGAACCGGCTCCTCAACTTGCTGTGCCGCGGCGCACACCGACAGCGCAACAACAGCAATCCACCTCAGACTCGGCATTCGTCCGCTGCCCATGGTACAAGAGATGGTCGCGGGCCGGGGAACGGTGACTTCCCTAGAACTGTAGCTTGAGCGCGAGTTGTCCGATGCGCGGGGCGCGCGCGGATTCCACCAGCCCGAAATCGCTGGAGTTAATGTCGCCCACCGGGTTCATGAATTGCGCATGATTGAATGAGTTGAAAAACTCAGCGCGGAATTCCATCCCCACTCTATCGGTGATCCTGGTGATTTTATGCAGCGCAAGATCGGTGTTGTTCAAACCCGGCCCGGTGAAGAACCGGCGGTTCGCCGTTCCGATCGTACCGAGAGCCGGGTCCGAGAAATTACCCGTCGAGAAATATAAGTGATTGTTGGACGCGCGCGGATTGTAGAACGTAATCGGCTGGCCGTTGTAGTCAGGAAAATCGGCTCCGCCGCCGCCGCACCCGCAGAGGGATGGGTCGGCGCTGTCGGCCAACAGAACCGGAAAACCGCTGGAGAACCGCGTAATGCCGCTGAGTTGCCATCCGTCCACCAGCCGGTGCTTGCCGAACCACCGGGCGAACGGCAAATCATAGGCGTAACTCACCACGAAGTTGTACGGCATATCGAAAGCCGACAGTCCCCGGCTCAGCGCGTGATTGTAGGGGTTCAGAATGGAGTCCGCAAACCCCGAACCGTCATCAATGGACTTCGACCACGTGAATGCCGCCAG
Organism: Terriglobia bacterium; assembly: GCA_963768075.1. Classification (GTDB taxonomy): domain Bacteria; phylum Acidobacteriota; class Terriglobia; order Bryobacterales; family Bryobacteraceae; genus QHXW01. The sequence continues at coordinate 173,283 of CAVYHD010000051.1, read as the reverse complement.
CAGCCGTAGCGCGCCGATGCTCCGGTTCGCGCTCACCTCGAGCGCGTTGTACGCGGAGTTGTCCCAAGTGGTCATCCACGTCACGTCCCCGAAATCAATAACACCCTGGCTCAGATAACGGCCCGACGTCACACCGTACGGCCGTGTTCCGTAGTACATGTGGCCATTTGCGTTGTAAATAGTGTTCTCGCCGAATGGCCCGCACCCGGGAATCTCCAGACAAAGCTGCTCGTTGCCCGGATTAGCCGCCACCTCGCCCAACAGGTGATGCCCGATAGTTCCGACGTACCCGATCGTGAAGATTGCCACGTGCTCTACGTCGCGCTGGATCGTGAAATTGAAATGCTCGGCATACGGCAGCTTGTTATCCGTCACGAACCCTGGAACGCTCTGCACTGGCTGGAAAATCGACCAGTTTGTCGGCACGCCCACGGGCGGCTGCACGAACGGGAAGCGCTGGCCGGGATTGGGAGCGTTACGGCCTTTAAACGGTTCTTCGAGATAGACAAATGTCGGGCTCTGCCAGTACTGGGCAAATGGCGGATTGCCGAGCTCGAAGTTGTTCTGGATCTGCTCGAATGCCGTGGTGTAGATTCCCCCCGCTGCGCGGATGCTGGTCTTCCCCGGTCCTCCGAACAGCTTGCCGAGCAGTCCATCGCGGAATCCCGGCGAGTACGCAATTCCCAGCCGCGGATCGAAGTTCTTATAACGGGTCGGCCCCAAAGTGGACGGGATCCCCGGATCCCCCGCCACCACCCAGCCTTCGGGAGCGTTCGGATAGAGCTTGGACTGCTCTCCCGGCTGGAATGCCTGCAGCCGATTGTACTCGTCCGACCACGGCCGGCTGAATTCCCATCGCAGGCCGTAGTTGATCGTGATATTCGGTTTCAGTTTGTAGCTGTCCTGGACGTACAAACCGAGGTACGTCGAGCGGGCATCCAGATTGCCGGGGCTCGCCTGGATAAACAGGTCGGGCGCGCCCAGCAGGTAGTCGGCGAAGTCGTTGCCCGTTTCCGTGCCTGAAAAACCATATGTGCCGTTCATGTTGTACAGCCAGCGCATGTTGATCTGGAACTTGCGAATGTCCCCCCCGAACTTGATGGTGTGCCCGCCCACAATCTTCGAGACGTTATCCGCTAGTTGAAACGTGTTGTTGAACTGGAAGGTGCTGCTCGGTACACCGAAGCTGACGCCGGTCGAGTTCAGACTGATCTGCGGTACGCCTTCGAGGCTCTTTACCGACGGAATCAGTCCCAGCCCGCCCTCGTCAAAGCCGAAACTCGAAACGCTGCCCAGGCCTGAACCCGAAGCCTCTCCCAGCCGCAGCGCGTTGCGCGTGTAGTTCAGCCGCAGCTCGTTCACCATCGACGGTCCGAATGTCTTTATGTTGCTGGCGTTCGCCTGCTGCGCGCGCGTCGGCGTGTCCGAAGGGAAACCGGGCACGTCTCCGCCCGCAAACGGATTGAACACGGCGGCATCGTCGAAATGATAGTAAAAAGCCCAGTCCCCCGACTTTTCCGTGTGCAGATCAATCCGCTCCGCCCATTTGTCGTCCCGCAGCGTGCCCGGATACGCGCTCGTCGAATAGTAGGGTTGGCCATTGCGGTAGCCCGATGGATCGGGAATGAATTTCATGGTGCCCAGTGCCGCCGGAGACATCGCCTTTTGCGGAATCACCTGGTTGGGAAACACGCATATCCCGTCCAGCGCGGCCTGCATGGTAGTGCAGCCGGCAACCCAGTAGGGCTCGCCGTTATTCACGGTATATCCCAGTCGCTGGGTCAGGATCTCATTCATGCTCCCGCTGTTCGGGACATTGTCGCCCCGCACCACCCCGGTCAGCGCCGGGAATCCTGTCGTACCAACGTCCGAGAAATCGCCGCCCCGCTCCCCAAGCGACGGTACCGCGGTAAGGCTGCTGGTCGTGCTCATTACCTGCCGCGTCCCCTGGTAATCGGTGTAAGTAAAGAGCCGGTTCTTCAGAATCGGCGCGCCCACGCCGCCGCCGAACTGGTTCTGCTTGAATGCGCCCTTGGCGCTGTTGGGGATTTGTTGACCGGTCGACGGATTCACCTGGTTCTGATCGAAGAAATTCCGCGCGTCTAGCACGTCGTTGCGCAGAAACTCGTAAGCCGTGCCATGGACCGAGTTGGTGCCGCTCTTCGTCACCACGTTCACGATTGCACCCGTGAACCGGCCGTATTCCGCGTCGAACGAATTAGTCAGCAGCCGGAATTCCTGGATCGAGTCCAGCGTAGGCACAATCGACGCCCCGTTATTGGTGCTCTCCTCCACGTCGCCGCCATTCACCAGGAACGCATTGCCCGACTCCCGCATGCCGTTCACCGACAAAACACCCGAGAACAGGTTTCCGGAAGCATTATGGTTGGAGAAGGACGCGCCCGATGTCACCGGCACGACGCCCGCCTGCAGGCCCAGCAGGTCCAGATAGCTGCGCCCGTTAAGCGGCAGCGTCGTCATCTTTTTGTCGTCGATGACGTCGCCCAACTGTGTGCTGGTCGTTTCCACCTGCATGACCGCCGCCGATACCTCCACCGCCTGAGCCGCCGTCCCTACTTGTAGTTGAAAGTCCGCCCGGAACGATTGGTTCACCTGAAGCGTAATCCCGGTCTGCGAAGCTTTCTGGAATCCGGCGGCCGTCACCTCCACCGTGTACCCTTCGCCAACCGGAACCAGAAGGAACTGGTAGATGCCGCTGTTGTCCGTCGCCGTCGAGCGTGTCAGCCCGGTATTGGCATTGTGGAGCGTCACGTTGGCCGCCTGGATCACCGCTCCCGTTGGATCGGCCACTGTCCCCAAAATCGTGCCCGTCACGTCGGCCCACACATGTGGAGCGGCCGCAAGCAATACCAAAACTGCGAATACACGTGACCTGCTCACACGTCCACGACTTTTCATGATGAACCTCCGGGTGACTATTCATGGAAATATTCCATAGCAGGGGATTGATGTCAAGGAAAAAATTGCGGTTCCAATAGATGAACGGGGCCGGCTCATAGATTCGGTGTCGCCTCGCCTCCGCTCTGTTCGAACCTGCGCCCTTTCTGGTGACTCCGCGATTCCCTCCGAAGACATCGGCCCGGCGCTGCGGAAAATCCGCGTTCCGGAACATTCGTCCGCGCCATGCTCAGAATTTGCGCGCGTCGCCGGGTTTTTCCATTGAAACGTGCGATAGTATCTGGTGTATGCGGGCCAAGAATCCAGGGCGCGCCGTCAGCGCCAACAACAGCCGGTATCTGGTGCCGGTCGTGCGCAGCACTTTCCGGATACTGGAAGAGTTATCCAGCTCGGGCAGCCTCAATCTCAACGAAGTCACCGTCAGCACTGGTGTGCCGAAATCCACCGTTTTTCGCATCCTCAGCACGTTGCACCATCTTGGCTACGTGGTGCGCGATGAGGCCAAGAGGACCTACGCCATCAGCCCTAATCTCGCCGACTTGGCCAACGATACTGCCAGCGCCGAAGCGCTCCGCCACGCCGCCCTGCCGTACATGCTGAGCCTGCGGGATGAGTTCGGGGAAACCGTCAATCTCGGCCGCCTTCACCTCGACAAGGTGGTCTATCTGGAAGTCGTGCCCAGCGAGTACGCCCTGCGGCTGAACGAGCGGCCGGGCGCATCGGTGTGGGCCCACGCGAGCGCCATGGGCAAGTGTATTCTGGCTGACGCTCCGCTCGATGTCGTGGCCGCGATTCTTGATCACCGGAAACTTCCCGCTCTCACTCCCCACACCATCACCGACGCCGAAGAGTTCCGCCACGAACTGCGGCGCGTGAAAGAGCGTGGCTATGCCTTTGATCGGGAGGAGACCACGCTGCTCGCCACTTGCGTGGCTGCTCCCATCCGCGACGCGCCGGGCCGCACCGTCGCCGGCATGAGCATCTCCGGCCCCTGTTCCCGCTTCAACCCCAGGCGGGACAAGCGTGCCATCGCTGGATTGCTGCGCGCGGTCGCCGCTATTTCGCAGCAGTGCAGCCGCAGGCCGGAGTTCTCTCCGTCACACTCCAAAACTACCGTATCTTCCTAATGAAAGTAGTATTTCCGAATTGACACCAGCCCGTGGCCTATGACATATTGCTCTCCTGGAGAGCCTAATCCCGCGACGCATCAATCCCAATGAAATGACCGTTGGCGTGATCGGCCTGGGATTGATGGGCCATAGCATCATCGCTTGCCTGCTCGCCGCTGGTCACCCCGTTATCGCCGTGACGCGCAAGCTCGCCCGGCATCGCGGAACCCGCCGTCGCATCCTTACGCTGCTGCACGAAATGCGGCGCGAACGCCTTCTCGACGTCGATCCGGCGCGGCTCCTCACCCGCTTGACCCTCTCCGAGGACGTCGCCGCGCTTTCCCAGTGCGCCATTGTCATCGAGTCCATCATTGAAGATCTCGCCGTCAAACGGGATACGTACCGCGCCGTGGAAGCGGTCGTCCCGCGCCGGACCATTATCGGCAGCAATACTTCGGCCATCCCGGTAAGCATCCTGCAGCGCGATGCCATTCATCCCGGCCGTTTCGTCGGCATTCACTGGGACGAACCGGCCCATATCACTCGCTTCATGGAGATTATTGCCGGCGACCGCACCTCGAAAAAATGCACGCAGGAGGTGATGGCCCTGGCGGAGCACTGGGGCAAGGAGCCGTCGCTTGTGCGCCGGGACATCCGCGGTTTCATCACGAATCGCGTGTCCTACGCCATGTTCCGGGAGGCCTGCTCTTTGGTCGATTCCGGTGTCGCTACCGTCGAGGATGTCGACCGCTCTTTGCGCAACGATGTAGGCTGGTGGATGCCGTTCGCCGGGCCCTTCCGCTACATGGATTTGATGGGTGTCGAGGGATACTACAAGGTCATGAAGCACCTCCTCCCTGAGTTGAATGCCAGTCCCCGGGTTCCACCGCTGATGCGCAAAGTCGTCGAATCGGGCGGGCGCGGCATTTCCAGCCTGCGTGGATTCTACAAATACACACCTTCCCAGGCGAAACGATGGCAGAAGCTTTTCGTAAAATTCAACTACGACGTGCGGCGCTTGGCCTTCCGATACCCCGTAGACATCGGCGACCGGGCTGTCCGCAAGTCCCGCCGCGCGTGATCCCATGCTCTTAGTAGACGCTCATCTCGACTTATCTCTGAACGCGGTCAACTGGAACCGCGATCTGACCCGCCCTGTCGCTGACATCCGGCGGTCCGAACAAGGTATGCCCGGACAGGGCCGCGGCGCCAACACTGTAGCTCTCCCGGACATGCGCCGCGGGGAGGTCGCCATCTCCATCGCCACCGTCATCTCCCGCTCCAATCCGCATGGATCCACCAATATTGATTTCAAAAACCAGGCCATCGCTTCCGCCATGGCGCAGGGCCAACTCGCCTACTACAACATTCTGGAATCGCAGGGCCAGTTCAGACAGTTGCGGACCTGGCGCGATGTCGAGTCCCACCTGCGTGAGTGGACCGCCGATCCCGAGCATTGCCCGCTGGGCTTCATCCTCAGCATGGAAGGCGCAGATCCGATTCTGTCTCCTGCCCATGTCAGTTTCTGGTGGGACCGTGGTCTGCGCGCTGCCGGCATTTCGCACTTCGGCGTCGGTAGCTATGCCCACGGTACTGGTTCCCCCGGCGGTCTGACGTCACGCGGCCCCGATCTGCTCCGGGCGATGCGTGAGGCTGGCATGGCGCTCGACGTGACGCATCTCGCCGACGATGCGTTCTGGCAGGCGCTCGAAATCTTTGACGGTCCCATCTGGGCCAGCCACAACAATTGCCGGGCCTTGGTTCCCGGTGACCGCCAGTTCTCTGACGATCAGCTCCAATCCCTCATCCAGCGTGACGCCGTCATCGGCGCGGTACTCGATATCTGGATGCTCTATCCGAAATTCGTCACCGGCGCAACGCCCAATACCGTCGTAAGCCTGGAAGATGTCGTCAATCACATCGATCACATCTGTCAGTTGGCGGGAAACGCGCGCCATGTTGCCGTGGGCAGTGATCTCGATGGGGAATTCGGCACCGAACAAACGCCGCACGACGTCAACACCATTGCCGACCTGCAAAAGCTGACGGCTATTCTCAAATCGCGCGGTTATTCGGAGTCGGATATCGAAGGGATAATGCACGGCAACTGGTTGCGCATATTCAAGCGCGCACTGCCGGCCTGAGAACTATGGAAAAAGTGAGATTCGGTCTGATTGGCACGGGGACCTGGGGGAATGTGCACGCGGAGACCTACTCCACGCATCATCGCGCTTCGCTGGCTGCCGTCTGTGACGTCGATGAAGCCCGCGCGCGCAAGGCCGCGGAACGGTGGGGCGCCGGCCGCGTATACACGGACTACCGTGGGATGCTGCGAAATCCGGATATCGACGCCATCGCCGTTGTGACCCCCGACTTCACTCACCGTGAGCCCATCGTCGAGGCGGCGCGCGCCGGCAAGCACATCATTGTCGAAAAGCCGCTCGCTACCACCCGCCAGGATCTCGATCAGATCGCTGAAGCCGTGACCAGGGCCGGCGTGAAATTCATGGTCGACTTCCACTGCCGCTGGTGCCCGCCGCTGGTGGTCGCGAGAAACGACATCGAAAACGGCGTCATCGGCGAGTTGGTCTCCGCCTACGTGCGCCTCAACAACACTCTTTTTGTGCCGCTGAAAATGCTCTCCTGGTCGGGGAAAAGCTCTATCCTTTGGTTCCTCGGCAGCCACACCGTCGATGCCCTGCGCTTCCTGCTGGACGATGAAGTCACCCGCGTGTATTCGGTCTCCCGCTCCGGGGTGCTGCGCGGCAAGGGCATTGACGTTCCGGATATCTATCAGACGATTCTCGAATTTGCCGGCGGACCGATCGCCACCATCGAGAATCACTGGATCATGCCGGACACCAGTCCGTCGTACAACGATTTCAAAGTCAGCATCGTCGGTAGCAAGGGCATGTTCAATATGGACCTCACACACAACCAGCTGATCGAGAGATATCTCGAGGACCGCTGCGACAACCCCGACGTTATCGATGCCCCGCTCATCCGCGGCCGTCACGTGGGCTTTGTTTACGAGAGCATCCGCCACTTTGTGGATTGCGTTGCGGATGACAAACCGGTAGCTGCCACGCTCGAAGACGGGATGCGCGTTTCAACCGTGATTCTTGCCATCATGCAGTCGGCTTCGACCCGCGAGCCGGTAAAGGTAACCTACTGAACTATGCATCCAAGCTTGTTCTCGCAATTTGACCTCACCGGCAAGGCGGCCATCGTGACCGGCGCCTCTCGAGGACTTGGAGTCAGCTTTGCGCGTGGGCTGGTCAAAGCAGGTTGTGATCTGATCATTGCGGCGCGTGACATCGACCGGCTGCGGGCGGTGGCCCTCGAACTCGAGCAATACGGCCGCCGCGTCGTGCCCGTCCAGGCCGACATCTGCCTTCAACAGGATGTCGAAAACATGGTGCAACGATCGGTCACGGAGTTCGGCAAGCTCGATATCCTGGTCAATAACGCCGGCATCTCGGCATTGGCGGACGCCGAAGTCATGACGCGCGACCAGTGGCAGAGCGTCATCGACACCAACCTGACAGCGCTGTTCTTTTGTGCGCAATGCGCTGCCCGCCAGATGCTGCGCCAGGGTTCCGGGAAGGTCATCAACATTGCGTCCATGTATGGCATCAGCGCCTCCAGTTGTGTTTCGCAAGCTTCCTACGTGACGAGCAAAGCTGGTGTTCTGGGCTTGACGCGTGAACTGGCGGTCGAGTGGGCGCCGCGCGGCCTGCAGGTGGTCGCGCTGGCTCCCGGATTTTTCCGCTCCGACCAGACCATTTGGGCGTTCGAGCAGAACAAGGAACTGGGTGACAAGCTATTGGCCAAGGTGCCCATGGGCCGGATGGGAAAGCTGGAAGAACTGGAAGGCACGATCGTGTATCTCGCGTCGACCGCCTCCGACTACATGACCGGGCAGGCCCTGATCCTGGATGGCGGCTTTCTATCGTGGTGAACCGCCGCGTCCTGACTCTTTGGGACCTGGTGGTGTACGGGGTGGTGCTGATCCAGCCCATCGCCCCGGTGGGTATTTTCGGAGTGGCGCTGAAAATTTCCAACGGCCACGCCGTGACCACCATCCTGATCGCCATGGTGGCGATGATGCTGACCGCCGTAAGCTACGGCCGCATGGCCGCCATCTATCCTTCCGCCGGCTCCGCCTACACCTACGTTGGGCAGGGATTCGGGCCGTATGCCGGATTTCTGGTCGGCTGGGCGATGTTTCTCGACTACTTGATCATTCCCGTCGTGAACGTGATTTACGGCGCATTGACCATACAGCGCCTCCTTCCCGAAATTCCGTACGCGATCTGGGCCGCCATCTTTGCCGTTGGCATTACCGCACTGAATCTGCGAGGAGTGCGATCACTCGCCCGGGCGAACACTATCCTGCTGGCCGCGATGTGCGCGGTCGTGGGTGCGTTTGTGATCCTGGCGGTGCGCTATCTCTTGCATCAGGGCGGCTGGACGGGCGTCTTCTCTCTCCAACCTTTTTATAACCCCGCGACCTTCGATCTACGGGCTGTGATGACCGCAACTTCCTTAGCCGCCCTGACTTATATTGGCTTTGACGGTGTGACCACGCTGGCGGAGGAGACTCGGAATCCGCGCCGCACGATCCCGTTAGCCACGGTTGTGGTTTGCCTCGTTACCGGGGTTTTCAGCGCCGTCGAGGTCTACCTCGGACAGCGCATCTGGCCGGATTATCGGACCTTCGCCAACTTAGAGACCGCGTTTCTCGATGTTACGCTGCGTGCCGGGGGAGTCATGCTGTTCCAGGGCATGGCGGCTGTGCTGATTGTGGCCTGCTTCGGCAGTGGGCTGACAGGTTTGGCCGCGGCCGCGCGCCTGCTGTACGGCATGGGGCGCGAGGATATGCTGCCGAAGAGAATCTTTGGGCGGCTGGATACGAAGCGCAGCCAGCCAGCGATCAACATTTGGATCATCGGCGCCCTGGCGCTGGCCGGCGCGCTGGCCGTGAGCTACGAGCGATCGGCCGAGCTCATCAATTTCGGGGCGTTCCTGGCATTCATGGGAGTGAACCTGGCGGCCATCCGGTTGAAACCGAAGCCGCTCGTGGCATCGGTGTGCGCCGGCCTGGGTTTCTTCTTCTGCTTGTGGATCTGGTGGAGCCTACCGTTTCCGGCGAAGATGGCGGGCGGGTTGTGGTTCGCCGCGGGCCTCGCCTGGACCGCTCTGAAAACGCGAGGGTTCCGTATCCGGCCGGCTGCCATTGATTTCGTGGATACAGCGGATTCATAGGCGTTACCCGGCGCGTTTTTTCGGCCCTTCCGGCGAACGCTACTATTAAAGGTTGAGGCAAACGCGGAGGATACATCCGATGTACAGCGAGAACAATTTTTCACCCACCCGGCGGACGCTACTCCGCGGGTCAGCTCTTCTGCCGGCGCTCGCCAGCAAGGCGCATTCCGGCCAGGCGGGCCTTAGCGAACCGGCGCCAGCTTACACTGTTTCGGTAAACATCGAGATCATGTTTCCGCGTGATATGCCGCGCAGTAAACGTATGGAGGCAGTGGCCTCGAAGGGCATGAATGCGTTCAGCTTTTGGAGCGTTACGGCGGACGAGGAAAGGGATATGTTGGCGGTACAAAAGCGCACCGGCCTGAAGTGCGCCAGCATCGCCGGTAGCGGCAGGATTGGATGGACCACGGGTCTGACTAAGACCGGATTCGAAGCGGCTTATCTGGATATCATCACTCAAAACTGCGAGTTGGCGAAGCGATTCGGAGGGCCGGACCTGATCGTCTTCGCCGGAGAGGTGCAGAAAGACATCCCCTGGGAAACCCAGTACGCGCAAATCGTCCGCGGCCTCAGAAAGGCCGGTGACATAGCGCAGAAATATGACGTTTACGTCTGTCTGGAGCCACTCAATCATGTGGAGTCGCCGCAGATGAGCGTGCTTACGGCTGAGGACGGCTTTAAGATCGTTTCGGAGGTGAACCATCCACACGTCAAGCTGGATTTTGATATGTACCACTTGCAGTTGGGTGAAGGGAACCTGACCAACAACCTGAGACTCGGGCTTGCTAAGGGTTGGATTCACCTGGTGCAGATCGGCGACGTGCCTGGCCGTAAAGAGCCGGGAACGGGCGAAGTCAATTACGCCAATATGTTCCGGGCGCTACGAGAGGCGAAATACAGCGGGTACGTTGATATGGAGCATGGCACGACCAGCACTCCGGAACACGCGATCGATACGGTCAACCAGCTGGCCCACAGAGGCTGAATGTGGGATTCGCCGGCGGGCCGGGTGTAATCAGCTACCTACAAGGAGGCCTCTAGCCGATGGAAATATCCATGATCGCCATGGCAGTAATGTTTGCCGTGACTGCACCTCCACCCAACATTCCAAGGACGTGGAGACAATCTGATGTCGATCGGCTCGAAGTGCCACTCGCCAATGCGAGATACTCGCCGGTCCATATTTCTGAAGAAGACTACTATCGGATACCCGTTCGCCTGATTTACCGGAGCTATCCGGTTTACCGTCCAGGCCGTGAGCCCGCGGGTTACATGGAGTGGCTCCGGCGCCAGGAACCCCAGGTCGCTTTCGACGCTTCGAATCTGAAGACACCCGAAGATTGGGTTGCCGCGGGCGCACTGGTCTTCAACGCACCCACCTCTTACCATCCAGTGTTGTTCGGCGCGGCAGAGGTCCGCGATCCGGCGTTTTACGAGCGGGCCGGCATGCCGGTCGGGAATGACGGTACCATTCCGTTCGCGCGATGGGTGATCCGGCGAAAGGGTGATGTCGAGCTGGGGTCGATGGGCTGCAATACCTGTCACACGCGTGTATTGCCGGATGGCACTATTGTTCCTGGCGCGCAGGGGAACAATCCCGGCGATCGCGAGGGCGCGTTAATGCTCCGTCGAGCCGCGCAATCAGGCGATCCCGCCAAAGTGCTGGAGCGGATTCGCGGATTCGCCCTCCAGTTTGAGATGCCGTGGCTGGCAGATGATCCGAACCGGCGCGCACGGACGATGTCGCTAGATGAACTGATCTCGGCTGGCGAAGCCATTCCACCGGGTGTAACGGCGCGCAGCAATACCAGCATATTCCTACCACCTCAGATTCCCGATCTGATTGGCGTGGAGGAGCGGCGCTACTTGGATCATACCGGCCTGGTGCACCACCGCGGCGTTGGCGATTTGATGCGCTACTGCTCGCTGGTGCAAGACGTATCCGCGCGCGACCACTATGGTGATCCGCGACCGCAGCGCGTCGAAGACGGCCATGGTGAGCGCTACAGCGACGAGCAGCTCTACGCGCTCGCGCTTTACCTATACTCACTTCGTCCCCCGCGGAATCCGAACCCCTTCAATGCGACCGCGGCCCGCGGAGAGGCGATTTTTCAGCACGCGGGTTGCGCCGCCTGCCACACGCCGCCTCTATACACAAACAACAAGCTCATTCCCGTGGATGGATTCGATCCGCCTCGCGACCACCAGCAACTCGATCTCATGGAAGCGCGAATCGGCACCGACCCGCGCTACGCGCTCGACACGCACAAAGGCACTGGCTATTACAAGGTCCCATCGTTGAAGGGACTTTGGTATCGAGGTCCTCTCGAACACAACGGCTCCGTTGCAGCACTCGAGGACTGGTTCGATTCGGCCCGGCTTCGTGATGATTACGTTCCCACGGGTTTTAAGGGATACGATGGCCGTGCGCGCTCCGTAAAAGGCCACGCCTTCGGCCTGGATCTCTCACCTGAGGAGAAGAGGAGCCTCGTCATTTTTCTCAAGTCGCTGTGATGCCGGCCTTCGCAATCGCTATGTTGATGCGGGAACCGAGGGTGAAATGAATCGCTCCGCGAGTGCAGATAGGACCCAAGTCCAGCCTTCCTTGTGCCTCCGTCCCATTTCGTCGTCCGGGATACCCGAGTGTCGCAGAGTGACCTCGGTCTGGTCCCCACGCGGCTCAAACGTGACGGCCACGACGGATTCGACACCCTTGGTTGCTTCAGACACTCACGTGTAGTCCACCCGGCGAGGGCGTTCGATCAGAACGAAGCGCCCGTAATGCGGCCACGTTCGTCCTTCGTGCTTGACCGCGGAATAGAAAAGGCCATCTACGGCCGGGTTCAGGATTACGCGCTCTGCGCCGAACCAGGGCCCGCCGGGACTTTTCGGATCAATCCAGACGTCGAACACGTCTTCCGCCGGCGCGGGAATCGCGCGGGTAACGGTTATGTCGATGAGCTTCATTCTCATTTCTCCTTTTTTGCGGCGAAGAACCCCTCGAGCCGATCGAGGCGCGTATTCCAGAACCGTTCATACGTTGAGATCCACCGCGCCACATCGCGTAGGGGTGCCGCGGACAACGCAAGCGTGCTCTCACGGCCCCGACGGGTACGCCGCACGAGGCCGGCTCGCTCAAGCACCCGGACGTGCTTGCAGATACCGGTGAGCGACATCGAGAACGGGGCGGCGACGTCGGAGATGCGGGCAGGTCCATGCGAGAGCCGACCAATGATCGCCCGCCGCGTCGGATCAGAAATCGCCACGATGGTATGATCCAGCTTATGCGCCATGAGATAGTGAACCATTTGGTTCACTATAACACACGCCGTAAAATCAGAAAGTCAACGGCCAGGACGTGACAAGCTCGGATCTCTGTATTGAAATACCAATCTCCTGTTTGACACCCCTTTCGCGGCTATGACATACTGATGCGGTAAAATAGCGGTCTGGTGTCCATCGCAAACGATACATTGTACCGGGGCAGTAGACGCGCGGCCCTCCTTGTCTGGATGGCTGGAAACCTCGCCTGGGCCTTTCAGGGCCCTGCTGGCAAACCTCCGGCCTTCGAGACGGATGTGCTGCCGGTTCTAAAAGCCAACACCTGCCTGGGGTGTCATGGCCCCTCACTGAAAATCAAAGACCTGAATCTGAGCACGTTCGAAGGCGTGCGCAAAGGCAGCGAGTCCGGAGCCGTGGTGGTGGCGGGGAAGCCGGACGAGAGCCGGTTGTACCAGATGGTCCATGACGGCAAGATGCCGCCCGGCGGAAAGATTAAGATCAGCGATGCCGACCTGGCGGTAATCCGAAACTGGATCGAGAGCGGCGCGAGGTCCGAATCTCAGCCGACCGAGGCAGCCGAGGCGGTGACTCAGGACGACATCATTCCGATTCTGTACCTGCGCTGCACTCCCTGCCACGGACTCCACCGGCACGAGGCGGGCCTCGATCTGCGCACGAAAGCCGCGATGATGAAGGGCGGGAAGTCCGGCCCCGTGATGGTTCCCGGCAAACCCGACCAGAGCCTGATCGTCGAGAAGATCAAGTCCGGCGAAATGCCGCCGAAGAAGATGCTGCTGGATGCGAAGGTCAAGCCGGTGGCGCCGGCCGAACTGGACAAGATCGCCCGCTGGATTGCCGAGGGCGCGCCCGAAGTCGCTGAGCCACCGGACCTGGCATCAACCGACAAGGATCCCCTGGTCTCGGCCAAGGACCGGCAGTGGTGGGCATTTCAGCCTCCGCAAGCGGCCGCCGCGCCGCAGGTGCATCATGGCGACCGGGTGCGCAATCCCATTGACGCCTTCGTGCTGGCCAAGCTGGAAGCGAAGGGCCTGAGCCTTTCCCCAGAGGCCGACAAACTGACGCTGATGCGACGCGCGACCTTCGATCTGACGGGCATGGCACCCGATCCCGGCGAAGTGAAGGCTTTTCTCGCCGACCAGAGTCCCACCGCTTATGAGAAGGTGATTGACCGGCTGCTGGCCTCACCGCGTTACGGCGAGCATTGGGCGCGCTACTGGCTCGACGCCGCCGGTTACGCGGATTCCGAGGGCGGCAAGATGACTACCGACGATCCGCGGCCACTGGCCTGGCGCTATCGCGATTACGTGATCCGCTCCCTGAACGCCGACAAGCCATATGACCGCTTCCTGCTCGAACAGATTGCGGGCGACGAACTGGCGGATTACGAGCACGCGCCCAAGATCACACAAGAGTTGATGGACAACCTGATCGCTACGGGCTTTCTGCGCATGGCGCAGGACTCTACAAACGAGCCGCCAGTGGACTACGTGGACGACCGCCTGGACGTGATTTCGGACGAGTTGGACGTTTTCGGCTCGGCGGTCATGGGGCTTACCGTCCGGTGCGCGCACTGCCACAGTCATAAATATGATCCGCTGCCGCAGCGCGACTATTACCGGCTGGCCGCCGTATTCAAGGGCGCCTACGACGAGAACGACTGGGTACCGCCGCTGCACAAAGATAAGGATCCAGGACGGCTGCTTCCGTACGTCGATCCGGACGCTACGCCGTACGAGCTGCTGGCACGAGCGCAGCAGCGTGAAGATCACAACAGCGAGATCGAGCACCAGATCACCGCGCTGAAGTCCGCGCTCGAAAGCAAGGCCGAACCCATCAAGAAGAAAATACTTGACCAAAGGCTTTCCAAGCTGCCCAAGGGACTTGAAACCGACTTGCGTGAGGTTGCCGCGGCCGCGCCCGACGCGCGGACCGATGTCCAGAAGTATCTCGCTCAGAAATTTGAGGCGGTGCTAAAAATCGAGCCTGCCGATCTGATGGCGGCAGATCCGGTATATCGTGCGACCGCGAACAACACGGACCGGGAGATCCGGATCCTCGAAGCGAAGCTGATCCCCGAAGACAAGATCCGCGCGCTGTGGGATCGGGGAGAGCCATCTCCTACTTACCTGCTGCGGCGGGCAAATTCGGCGAGCTTCGGTCCGCTGGTGAATCCCGGTGTGCCCTCGGAGCTGTTTGCCGGTATCGAGCCGTACAAGATCGTCGCGCCGTGGCCGGGAGCGCATTCGACCGGACGGCGCCTGGCGCTCGGGAGGTGGCTGGTGCAGCCGAACCACCCGCTTACAGCACGCGTCATAGTGAACCGGATTTGGGCGCAGCATTTCGGTACGGGCATCGTAAAGAGCGTCGGAAATTTCGGACGTGCCGGCACACCGCCCACGCACCCGGAACTGCTCGATTGGCTCGCGGTGAACTTTGTCCGGCAGGGCTGGAGCATGAAAGCGCTCCAGCGGTTGATCATGACGTCGAGCACCTACCGGCAGAGTTCGATGGTCACGCCGGAGCTGGACAAGGCGGATCCGGATGCAACGCTATTGTCGCGCACGCGAATGCGGCGCATGTCGGCGGAGATGCTGAATGACACCTTCATTCAGATCGCCGGTCTGCTGGATGAGAGGCGCTACGGACCGCCCGACCCGGTGTTCGTACGCGATGATGGACTAGTGAATCCGATCGAAGGAGAACACGGCTGGCGGCGCAGCATCTACCTGCAGCAGCGACGCTCCGAAACGCCGACCCTGTTCGAGAGCTTTGATTTTCCGCAGCTCAACCCCGCGTGCCTGGAGCGATCGCGCTCCAATGTCGCGACGCAGGCACTGGGATTACTGAACGATGGCATGGTGCGAAAGTTGGCAGATGCGTTCGCCACGCGCGTGGAGAAGGAGGCGGGCGACGATGCGGCGCACCGGATCGAGCAGGCATACTGGATCGCACTTAGCCGGCCGCCGTCACCGGAGGAGAAAAAGGCCGGCCTGGAAAGCTTGGCTGAACTGAGACGACTAGCCGGCGGCGAGCAGGCGGATCACAAGGCGCTGGTCAAGTACTGTCACATGATCATGAACTCGGCAGCTTTTCTTTATATCGACTGAGGGACTGTATGGAACGGAATCATTACGCACCACTGCACGTGACCCGGCGCCACTTCTTTGAACGGATCGCCGACGGCCTGTCAGGCGCGGCTCTGGCGACGCTGCTAAACCGTGACATGTACGGCGCTACAAGCCTGCCGGACGACTCAAGTCTGCCTGCCGGCCACCGCCGCTTCTACGATTTGAAGCCACGCGCCCCGCACTTCGAGCCAAAGGCCAAGCGGGTGATCCACCTGTATATGAACGGCGGCCCCAGCCAGATGGACCTGTTCGATCCGAAACCCGCGCTCGATAAGCACAATGGCGAGGCTTATCTGGACAAGATTGCCGGCGACGTGACGTCGCCCGCGCAGGCCGGCGGCCTGATGCGCAGCCCGTTCCAGTTCGCGCAGTACGGCAAGAGCGGCATGTGGGTCTCCGAGCTGATGCCAAACCTGGCGAAGCATGTGGACGATATTTGCATGATCCGCTCCATGCACACGCTGCATTCGAATCACGAGCCGGCGCTATTCGTGATTCATTCGGGGCGGACGATACCCGGCCGGCCCTCGATGGGCGCATGGACGATCTTCGGGCTGGGGACGGAAAACCAGAACCTCCCGGCGTACGTTGTGCTTGACGACCCGCTGGGTCTGCCTGTCAATGGCGTCCAGAACTGGCAGGCAGGATATCTGCCGCCAATCTACCAGGGCACGCGCATCCGCACCCACGGATCGCCGATTCTGAACCTCCGGCCGGATGATCCGGAGCCGGATGCGTTCGCTGAGGCGGGCCGCCGTCTTCTTTCGCGCCTAGATGCCATTCACAAGCGGAACCACCCGGGCCAGATGGAGCTGGATGGCCGGATTTCGAGCTACGAACTGGCAGCGCGGCTACAACTCTCGGCGAGCGATGCGCTCGACATCTCGAAGGAGAGCGAGGCCACGCGGGCCATGTACGGCATCGGGCAGGAGCCAACGGACTCCTACGGACGCCGCTGCCTGATGGCACGCCGGCTGATCGAAAGGAATGTGCGGTTCGTGCAGCTCTATATCAATTTTCAGATCTGGGACCACCACTCGCAGCTCGAGAGCGGCATGCGCGATTGCTCCGCGCGCACGGACCAGCCAGTGGCCGCCTTGCTAGCGGACTTGAAACAGCGGGGGCTGCTGGACGACACGCTGGTGATCTGGGGCGGCGAATTCGGCCGGATGCCCATCTCGCAGATTATCGGCGATCCCAAGGACGCGGGCCGCGACCACAATCCGCGCGCATTTTCTCTCTGGATGGCCGGCGCCGGCGTGAAGCCGGGCCTTACCTATGGCGCGACCGATGAGTTCGGCTTCGCAGCCACGGAAAATCCCGTGAGCGTCGCCGATTGGCACGCGACCGTGCTACACCAATTGGGACTCGACTACCAGCGGCTAGTTTACGAAGAGGACGGCCTGAAGGAAAAACTGACTTCGCAATACGAGTGCCGTGTGGTCAAAGAAATTCTGGCCTAAGAGGCTCGCGCGCTCCAGGCTGATGGCGCTCGAAGAGCGATGCCGGCGGGCATGATGCGCGGGTGGAACTCGACTCTCGCGGTCTTTGGTCCGGCTACAGGTGATTCCATAAGCCGTATGACTCCGATCCAAGCAAAAAGCGCCGGCACTGATGTGGCCGCATCGACCCAAATCAGAATCGTTGCGCTGTTATTCGGATTGAGTGCGGCCAGTTACTTCTGCCGCATCGCGATTTCGATCGCCGGTCCGGAAATCATGAAGGAGTTTCAGGTTCCGGAGACACAAATGGGCTGGGTTTATTCAGCCTATCTCTTCAGCTACACCCTGCTAATGACACCAGGCGGCTGGATGGCGGACCAGCTGGGTGGGCGCTTCATGCTGGTGTCGGGCGGGTTGGGCGCCGCACTGTTCACCGGGTTGACCGCACTTGCCGGCATTCCCGGACTGGGCGCGTGGCTGGGGGTTGTCCCTGCTTTCGTGGTTGTTCGCATCGCCTTCGGAGCCTGTACTGCTCCGCTCTACCCAGCGTGTGGACGGATCATTTCCGCGTGGATCCGACCGGGGCGGCAGGCCCGCGCGCTGGCTGTTATCGTAAGCGCCGCGGGCGTTGGCGCCGCGCTGGCTCCGGGCGCTTACTCGCACATTATAGGCAACCTAGGGTGGCGAAGCTGCTTCCTCTTCGCGGGATGCGCCGCGCTGGTTGCCGTTGCGCTCTTCCATGCCTCAATGCCTCGGCGAGACAACCTCAACGAATCGATTGCCGGTTCTGGCGCGGGCGAGTGGCGGACCCTGCTAAGAAATCGGGATCTTTTGCTCATCACCGCCTCCTATTTCGCGCTCAACTATTTCCAATACATTTTTTACTACTGGATCTACTATTATTTCGGCGAGATCCGCAAGTTCGGAAGGGCCGAGACTACACTCGCGACGACGGCGACTTTTGTGAGTATGGCGATCATGACACCGATTGGGGGGTTCTTGTCCGACCAGGCGGTCAGCCGTTTCGGCATGAAGAGTGGAAAGCGGCTGGTACCGATCGTGAGTATGATTTTGAGCGCCATTTTGCTCTACGCAGGCGCGGGCGGATGGGGCGTGCCGGCGACGGTCTTCCTGCTCTCGCTGGCCGTAGGCTGCGCTATGGCCCCCGAAGGGGCGTTCTGGTCGTCTGCCATTGCGGTGGGCCGGCCCAGTGCGGGCGCGGCCACCGGAATTATGAATTGCGGCGGGAACATCGGGGGAATGCTTGGCCCGATCATTACGCCTTTGATTGCAGCTCGGTTCGGGTGGTCGGGTGGACTCTACTTCGCGAGCGCGGTAGTGTTGACCGGAATGGTTGCTTGGTTTTTCATCGATCCATCAAAGAGTAATGCAGGTGAAGCGATTTCTTAGTAGTTGGCAGCGGATTCAAGACAGTCACTTGTAACGGGCCGGATGCTCGTGTTACCATCGCCCGCTGTTTGAGTCCAATCTTAACCAGGAGAGTCTGCGTGACGACAGGCGGCAAAATGAGATACATGACGTTCATCATGATGACGGGGACGGTCATGACGACGACCGTGCCGGCGCGGCCCGCTGCAATTACACCGCGATACGAAGTTCGCGTCGAGGTCAACGTTCGCGTGCCCATGCGCGACGGGACCAAGCTCGCCACCGACCTCTATTTTCCTGGAGGCGTGGCTGGCAAGGTTCCGGCCGTCTTGATCCGTACTCCTTATAACCGAAAGAACCAGACGAAGCCCGGGCGAATGTTCGCCGGGCAAGGCTACGTCGTGGCAGTGCAGGATGTCCGCGGTAAATTCGATTCCGAGGGGCACTTCACCCTGTCCGCTAATGACACTAGCGATGGTTCGGACACACTCGACTGGATCGCAGCGCAGCCGTGGTCCACCGGCAAAATCGGCACTTATGGATGCTCGTACCTGGCAGAAGATCAGCTCGAGCTCGCCAAAGTCCGAAATCCCCATCAGACGGCGATGATTCCCCAGGCGGGCGGTGGCGCCTATCGCTTCGCCGACCTTCGCGAGGGAGGTGCGGTTGGGCTGGCGGAAGCAGCGCCGTGGTTCCTCAAATGGGGAAGCAAAATCGATCCGAATCCGCCGGACCTGAAGGTCGACCTCAAGCGCATGTTTCTCACCCTGCCGCTCATCGAGATGCTGAAAAAGGCCGGCGGCCCGCCCACCGACTTCGAAGATTTCGTGTCGCACGAGCCCCTGGATCCCTGGTGGGATCACATCGGCTATGTGAATGCAAAAAATCACTTCAACACGCCGGGATTACAGGTCTGCTCCTGGTACGACTCCGTGGTTAACGAGACATTCGAGTTGGCCGACCTGATGCGCCGGAATGGCGAGAGCGAACGCACGCGCGAGAATCAGTTTGTCGTGATCGCACCTTCGACGCACTGCGGGTGGGAGTCCGCAACCGAACATACCCTCGTGGGTAAGCGCGATATGGGCGACGCTCGCTTCCCCTACGACGATCTGTATATGCGCTGGTTCGACCACTGGCTGAAGGGTGCGGACAATGGCGTGACGCGCGAGCCGAAAGTTCGGATCTATGTCATGGGCGCCAACCGATGGCGTGACGAGAATGAATGGCCGCTGAAGCGAACGACGTTCACGAAGTATTACTTGCACAGCGACGGTCATGCCAACACAAGCGCGGGCACGGGTGTGTTGAGTGTTCGGGCGCCGCAGGGCGAGGCTTCCGATCGCTTCCGCTACGACCCCGAAAACCCGGTTCCGACTAACTCCGCCGGCGCGCAGGATCAATCGGCCGTCGAGCAGCGGCCCGATGTGCTGGTGTACAGCACCCCCGCCCTGGAGAAGGGCATTGAGCTCACCGGTCCCATTCAGGCAGTTCTGTACGTGTCATCGAGCGCCAAAGATACGGACTTCACTGCGAAGCTCGTGGATGTTTATCCCGACGGACGGGCGTTCAACTTGCAGGACGGGATACTGCGCGCGCGCTACCGCGACGGATTCGATCATTCTGTGTGGATGAAACCTGGCGAATCCTACCGGTTGCAGATCGATGTGCACTCCACCAGCAACTACTTTCCCGCGGGCCACCGGATCCGGCTGGAGATTTCGAGCAGCAATTTCCCGCGTATCGATCGCAACCTCAACACCGGAGGGCGCAACTACGATGAGGCGCGCTGGGTGGTGGCCGAGAGCGAAGTACACCACGCGGCGGGCCGCGAATCCTACATCCTGCTTCCGGTGATCCCTTAGCGTCTGGGCCCTACACGCCGATGACAGCAGGCGATCGCGAGACCGGATTGTCACCTGCTTTCCGCGACGTGTGAGATTGTGGTATCAAAGAGCCCTATGAAGGCACTCCTGCTATCTGTGGCCATTTCTGGCGCCTTTGGCCCTTGTTATGGACAGTTGTTTACGTTCAGACACGATGAAATGATCCAGTACACGAGCAATAACCCTTTTGGCCGGTTTGAGGATGGTAGGCCGAAGGTGCCGGATGATTTAATCGAAAAGCTACGGGGACTCACCTCGGCCGAAATTGTGTCCGTGTTGACTCGGGCGGGTTACCCAAACCAGTATGAGAGTAATTGGCAGATCCTTCATCCAGGTAAGAAGTTGCTAGGCCGCGCCGTCACCGCCCAATACATGCCGTCACGCCCTGACCTCAGCGATGTTATCAACGCTCACGCCTCCTCTCAGGGATTGCCTGAAAGCCTACCTGAGCGTGTTATCGACCAGCTACAGCCAGGTGATGTGGTTGTGGTTGATCTCTTCGGGAAAATAACAGACGGCACCTTCGGAGGAGACAACCTCCACACGGCGATCTACGAATTCACCAAGACGGGATTTGTCATTGATGGCTCGATCCGTGACCTGGGAGGAGTAATTGCGATCGATTCCGCAGGCTACTTCCGGGGCTCGACGCCGACTTCCTACAGTAATGTGATGCTCACTGGTATCAATATCCCGATCCGCATCGGAGGCGCGACCGTGATGCCGGGAGATGTGGTTTTCGGCGACCGTGACGGGGTGGACTTCATTCCGCCGCATTTGGTCAAGGAAGTCGTCGCGCACGGAAAACATCCGCGATAAGTAGCGCGGGGTGCCCGCTTATTTCACGAAGCCTGCAGCGCGCGTTCGGACGCCGGTTTCAGAATTTCTTTGAGCCGCCGAGCCACGAGCTTTTCATCTCCCGGCTGGAGGGTATTTGAGGTGATGGAGATAACGTACCCTGCGTCACCCTTCTGTCGCGCCTGTTTGGGTTGGGGATCAGTGCGGCTCACGAGCTCGCGCCCCATGCCGTTGTACACCTCGATGTGCGGCTCGCCATTGCGCAGGGCGTTGATGCACTGCTCTTTGGTCAGGCCGAATGCCTTCTCATCCCACTGCACTGCCAGATGTGGAACCTCATTGCCGACCTTGCGGTAATATATGCGAGCCTGAACCCCTGCAATAGCATTGACTGTTTTTGCAATGTAATCCAGGCGCGACTCCCATACCCGGCAGTCCGCTTGATAATCCCGCTTGGAGGACCATTCGACAGCAGCTAATGCCCCCACGATCTCTTCCTTGCCAACTTTCATAGGACGGCAGATCGATCCCTCGAAAGGAGAGCCATTGTGCAGCGCCGCCTCGATCAGATCTTTGCGCCCGAAGAGGATACCACTGCACTGAGGGCCCATCAGACCTTTCCCACCGCTTACGCAGAAAAGGTCCGCCCCAACGGATGCCAATGTCTTCAACCGCTCAAATGGCGGACACGTGGCTGCACCGTCCAGCATGAACGGCACGCCGTGCCGCTTGCAGATGGCTACGGCATCTTCGAGTTTCACGGCACTCTCTTCTCCGTATGTGCACTCCATCATCGCGGTGCGTTCGTTGAAGGCGGATTCCAATTCAGTCAGGCTGCTTACCACCACGAGTTTGGCGCCGGTAAGTGCGATGCCGCGATCCCAGGGGCTGCGGTGGGTGATGATCACCTCGTTCTTCATGCCTTCTGTGTCAGGCAGGCGATAGATCTTGTCAGGATCCATGCCTGCAATACAGCCGGCCGTAGCCTGAGCGATGCAGGCAGCCGAGCCGCTACAAACCATAGCAGCCTCGGTGCCAACGAACTTCGCCAGCCGTGCGCCAACCGCTCTTTGCAACTCTACAATCTCCACATAATGTTCTGAGGCACGCTCCATCGCGCGATGCACTTCGGGCGGCATCAGGGTGCACGAATAGAATGTCACCACGCCTTGACCATTAATCAGCGTACGGACGCCGAGTTCCTCGTAGATACTTGGCTCTGTTTTGTTCTTCTTGTGAGCGCCGGATTCAGCATGCGCGGAAGAACCCGGCCCACCTAACAATGAGCCCACGGCCGCGCTTTGCAGGAGCCGACGCCTACTCCACCCGAATTTCCCGGTTTTCATGAGATCTCCATCAGTTCAAGTTATGTCCCGCATTTTCAGGTTTTCCTCGACCCCGGAAACTTCCAAATACGCAAAGCATTCTCGCCTAAAAGCAGTTTCCGGTCTTCGCCGGTGTAAAAGTCGAGCACTGAATCCACAAATGCCAGTTCCTTATCCATCGGCAACTCCCAGCGCGGCCGTGGATAGCCGGTGCCCCAGATCAATTGCTTGCCTCCAAACTCTTCATAAACCGCTTTGAAGAACGGCCACGTATCGCGATACGGGAAGCCTTGGAGGGAGATTTCGTAAGGCTCCGAGGCGCTGATCCAAACATTGGGAAACTTTTTCAAGCGAAACATCTTGCGGAAATCCTTCCATGGATCCGGACCTTTGAGATCCGGTTCGCCCAAATGGTCCACCACCACCTTGACTCCGGAGAAGCGTCCCGCCATGTCTTCCAGCATGGGCATCTGGTGCGGAAGGATGTAGAAATTAAATACGGCTCCCAGCGTTTCGGCTTCACGCCACAGCGGATAGTGGGCTTTGGAATTCAGCCAGGTCGAGTTTGGATGATACAGCGGGCTGAAGCGCATGCCCTGAAAGCCGTGCTCTGTTACCCAGTAGCGAAGCCGATCGGCAACTTTCGGATCTTCGGGATTGATTAGCCCGTGCGCCACGAACCGGTCTGGGTATTTGTGCAGCGAGTAGCTGATGTAAGAGTTGTCCCATCCGTAATCGCGCTCGTTGATCAACACGGCATAGCGTAGGCCGAATTCACGCATTTCCTCAACTTCATTTTCGACGGGCGCGGCAATCTCTGGTTTTGCATCCGGGTGCTCCGGGTTGTGGAAGGGAAACTTCGGGTCAATCGTCCAAACTTCGAGGTGTGTGTCGATGATCAGCCGCGTAGATGTGCCTGCAAGGCCGGCAGCGGCCTGGGCGAGAAAGCCGCGGCGACTCACGATGCGTTCGGTTGGATCCATAAACGTTGCTCCTTGGGGCCGCCAATGTTATCTGGAACGCAAGTTTACCTCGCCAAGGTCGGGCGCGTATTTCTCCCGCACCATAATCAGATACGAGAAGATACCAATCGCCAGCACGACCCAGATGGCGTTCATGGGAGCCTCATAGCTACCGGTCTTCTGCTTGAGCCATCCCGTGAGTATCGGCGCAACAATGCCGGCGAGGCTGGCGGCACAGTTTTGGACACCTGATACGGATCCGATCGCAGCGGCTGGAAAGAGTGTCTGGGTAATGGCCCAATAATTGGCCGTTGCCAACCCCAATCCAGAGAGCGACACGATGGAGAAGGTGACGGCCATTGATAAGGACGAAGAGTGTGCACCGATCAGCTCCGTACAAGCGATGGCAAGACCGGCAATGGTGAACCATTTCCGCACGGTAACCGGGTTGCCGCCACGCCGAATCATGCAATCGGCCAGCCAGCCGCCGAGCACCGCGACGATGGCCATGCCGGCAAAACTGAAGAATGTATATAGTCCCATCTTGGACAACGACTGATGGCGGTGCTCGACGAAGTAGGCGGGCATCCAGGTGATACAGAAGTACACAAAGTACATGTAGCAGAAGGTCACGATCACCGTACCCCACACTACCGGACTCGCCATCAACTTCCCGAATCGAATCGGCGGCGCCGCGGCTCGCTTTGATGTCTCCTCTTGCGGTTGCTTGCCATCATTATCAACGAGCAAGACCCAGGGAATCAGCCAGATCAGACCGCCCAATCCAAGAATTAGGAACATCATGCGCCAGTCGTACCGGATAATGAGCCAAGCGGCGAGTGGCGGACCGATGGCCGGGCCGATCTTCGTGCCCGCCATGTAGAGGCCCACCGCCAAACCGCGTTCTTTTTCGGCGAAGTGGAAGCGTATCCATTTATAACTCGCAGGAGCGACCACCGCCTCTCCGACGCCAAGGATCACCCGTAGTGCGATCAACTCGGAAACCGATCGAACAAATACCGTTCCAGCCGATGCCAGGCACCAGAACAGGAAGCTCAAAGTGTAAGGCCACTTGACGCCATAGCGGTCGACGAGCCAGCCGGCCGGAATTTGAAGCGCTGCGTATGCCCAGAAAAAAGCCGAATTGAGAGTGCCGCGATCGAGATCCGATAAGTGGAAAACTCTAATGAAATCGGGCAGGGCGAGAGCCACGGGCAGATTGGAGCGTGAAACGTAGGCAATGATCATGCCGGCGTTCAACAATCCAATGATCGTCCAGCGCCGGGCGTCCGGCATTTGCCGCGCCGCCTGGACCGAAATTCCCGTAGCGATCTTTTTTGTCTGCATTCCCGCGCCTGAGATTCACGCCCTCAAGAACGGCTTCAGTGCTTCGAAGTTGAAGTCGATCTCCTGAATTGCAGCCGGCGACAGCTTGATGTCGTGCTGGCGGGAGACAGTAGTCTTGAACACCCCGCGCTTCTTCATCATGTACAGGCGTGTTCCGGGAATGCGCTCGTCGAGATTCGTCATCAGCAGTAATTTGCTGAACAGGTCCCGCGCCTTCTCATGCTCACCGCTCTGATATGAGTCCCAGATCTGAGCATACATATCCGCATACGGGGCGCCGGGCATGGTGCCGTCAAAGCCGAGGCGCATCTCATATAACAACCCCACACCGGCATTCCCGCTGAACACCGCTTTCACGGCAGGGCGGTGCCCAGCCAGCTCCGTCATACGCTCCGTGACCGGTTTATACTCTTCCTTGACATACCCGAAGTGCGGGAACTCCTCACACAACTCGATCAAGAGTTTCACCTCAGGGACGACGCCCGCAGCTCCGCCCGTAGTTTGAATGAAAAACGGACGTTTAGTAGCGCGCCCCAGAGCCCGGTAATATGCGCGGAAGTCTTCGAGCGACTTTGCCTCGGTAGGCGGCATGGCGATGACTGCGTCCGGAGCAACCTGCTCAGCATGGCGCAGATAGTCAAGCGCCGCGTCCGTATTCGGCGCCTGGACACCCAGTACCAGGGCTGGCCGCTTGCCTTTCGCCGCCTTTGCCAGAATCTCCATACCGCGCACACGTTCTTCACGTGTGAGATGCGTATACTCGCTAGCCATTTGAGGCCAGACCATGCCCTGGACACCGCAGCGGTCCATGAAATCGACCTCACCAGCGAGGTCTTCGTAATCCACATCCTTGGTTTCGGTGTAGGGCGTAGCCATGATGATGAAGATCCCACGCAATTGTTTTGCCGCCGCACCGAGGCGTGAGGACAGAGTAACCGCCGTCAGGCAGCGCAGAAATTGTCGCCGCGAAGCACTGAGTTCGATGAACATAGTCCTACTGATTGTAGGACAAAGATCATGTTTTGAGTTCCACCCGTGAAGATGAAACAATATGAGACCGTATGAGCAAAAGACGAAACTTCATCAAGTCAGCAATGGGTCTGGGCGCCGGAGCCTCGATGGGCGCGATGGCCGCCGGCGCAGCCACCGGGGACCGAACCCCGGCGAAAGGCGGCATTCGCTCCGGCAACCTGTATTTCAGCTCGGGAATCACTGGTGTGCGACCGGAAGCACGCAAGGATCCACTAGCTTTTGGCGGTGACATCAAGGAGCAGACCCGCACGATCCTCGAGGTTCACAAAGCCAACCTCGAATCGATGGGTTCGTCGCTAGACAAAGTGCTGAAAGTAACGGTGTTTCTTGCCGACGTCAAAACCGAAAAGAATGCCATGAATGAGGTCTACGCTCAATACTTTCCAAAAGAGGCACCGGCGCGCGCGGCAGTAGGCGTGGAGTTTCCCGATACCGCTACTCGCGTCGAAATCGAACTGGTAGCCTGGGTTCCATAAAAAAGAGCGCCGATTAGTGCTTACGTCTATGCCGTGCATGGTGATTCCGGATGATGCGCCGACGGTGATTGCGCCGAGCGGATCTTGTCGCAAGTTGCTGGATGTTGCACGGCGCGTCGCCAAGCTCGATGCGGAGGCGCGATAGCGTATGCCATCGGGGGCCGAGCTGTTCGTCAGGGCGATGGGCCAGCTCGGTATCAGGCAAATCTTTACGCTCGTGGGCGATCATCTGAATGAAGTGCTGGCGGTTGCCGCTCGTGAGCAAATTCAAATCATCGGTATGCGGCACGAATCGGGTGTGACGCACGCGGCCGATGCGTGGGCGCGCGTCCATCGGCTGCCTGCTATTTCTCTCGTTACCGGCGGCCCTGGCCACACCAACTCACTAACAGGAATCGCGACAGCGAACCTGGCCGGCAGCCCGCTGATCGCAGTGAGTGGAAGCCGTGCATCCACGGTCGGAGATCGCGGCGGTTTTCAGGATATCGACCAGATCTCGATGACTCGGCCGGTCGTGAAATGGGCCGCGCAACCGCCTGGGCCGGGCCAGATTCCGTTTTATCTCGCGCGCGCATACGCCGAAGCAAATAGCGGCCGAAAGGGTGCTGTCCACTTGACCATACCAGTGGACTTTTTCACGGGCCAAGCCGAGGCCCCGGATATCGCGCGCCCCATCCCTGTTTCGCCAGGTGGCCCGAACGCGACGGAAATCGACCGTGCGCTCGCGATGCTCACTTCCGCCGCGCGCCCTGTCGTGATTGCCGGCAGCGGAGTCTGGTGGTCTGGCGCGGAGATCGAGCTGCGGGAGTTCATCGAAAAAGCTTCTCTTCCTCTCTATACGATCACGATGGCGCGGGGCACGGTCCCGGACACCCATCCTTTGTGCATGGGATACGCCGATCCGGCCCTGAATCGGGCGGCGCTCCGGGCATATCACGAAGCAGATCTAATCGTAGTGATCGGGAAGCGACTTGATTATCGGCTCGGACTGGCTGGTGAACGTGTCTTTCCGGCCGGCGCACGTTTAATCCAAGTTGATATTCACGCTTCAGAACTGGGCATGAATCGCAAGCTGGATGTAGGCATCTGTTCTGATGCCCGCACCACCCTGCGCGCTCTTATTCAAGGATGGACGCACCGTGCGGACTTTTCCGGCTGGGTTAGTCACCTGCGCACCTTGCGCGAAGATTGGCAGCAGACGGTTGCGCGCGCCGCAAACGACGGGTCCTCGCCTTTGCATGCCGTGGCATTTTTTCGCGAGCTCAAGCGCGTGCTTCCGCCTGATGTCCTTTACTCGTGGGACGGCGGTGACTTTGCGCACTGGGGTCGCGTTTCCCTTCCGGCGCTCCTGCCCGGCGGGTGGCTGAGGCTTGGACCTTTGGGCACAATTGGGTCTTCGCTCCCGAACGGCATCGCGCTGCAGTTAGCCAATCCTGGAAAACCGGTTGCCGTAATTACCGGAGACGGAGCGCTGGGCTTCTACCTCGCGGAAATGGATACTGCGGTGCGGCTTAAGCTGCCGATTGTGCTTATCGTGGGAAACGATGCCGGCTGGGGTTTAGAGCGCGAGTTACAAAAGTCAGCCAATATGCGTGAGACCGTCGGCACGGAATTGCGACCTGCCTGTTATGATGCCGTGATGCAAGCTTTCGGCGGGAGGGGTGAAAGCATCGAGTCGCTCGAGCAGGTCGGCCCGGCGGTTGCCCGTGCATTCACTTCTGGTGTGCCGTATTGTCTTAACGTGAGGATTCGGGGCGCACGCTCGCCTTTTACGGATTGGCAGATCGCTGGCAAACAGAGCGCCGCCGCGCGATGATCATTAAGGTTGCGACGATGCTGAAATGGCCGGATGTCCTGAACCTCGCAAAGAATGGCAACCCCGCCCCTGATCGCAGGGTGGAAAAGACCGAGGCCGAATGGCATAAGCAATTAAGCCCGGACGAATACCATGTCACGCGTGAAGCCGGAACCGAGCGGCCTTTCAGTTCGCAGATGTGCGGCCTGTTCGAGCCAGGGATATATTCCTGCCTCTGCTGCGACACGGTCCTATTCGACGCATCGGAGAAATTCGAATCCGGTACGGGCTGGCCGTCTTTTACGCAACCTGTTAAGGCCAACGTCATTGCCTATCATTTCGATGGCCCAAGCTTCATGAAGCGAGTAGAAACGACCTGCAACACCTGCGACGCCCACCTCGGCCATGTTTTTCCTGATGGCCCTTCCCCTAGCGGCCTCCGCTATTGCATGAATGCTGTTGCCCTGAAAAAGGCGTCGGCAGCGGAAGGGAAACGCACGTAGAATACTGGCATAGGAGGTTTGCCGTGGCCCATCAAGCGTACATGAACGGCGAACGACATCGCCCTAACCTTGCCACTCACCGGCATCTATCTCGGCCCAGCTCTTGAAGAGCTGACCTACGGTTCTACTTCTGATTTCCGGCGGTCAGTTCGCGAGCGGCGGGCCGCCTGGCAGCACGATGGCACTCGATCCCGCCGCATAGGGCCGCCGCGCCGCCGTGAACTTCGCGGTGAGATATTCGCCCATGTAGAGCGTACCGGAGAAGGCGTCGCCGGAAAGTGTACCGGCGAAGATGTACGATATCGAATCTCCGCTGCCGCGCTCGGTGGTGTTGCTGCGAAGTTTGATCTGGCCGCCTTCGATAGTGCCTTGCACGTCGCGCACTGCGAAGTCGCTCTTGTGCGAGCCGTTGACGCGGCCTCCGTCCTGCTGCAAGAACAGCGCGTGCTGGCTCTTGCTGCTGAAGAACTCGACGTTGACGACCCAGCGTCCGCTGAGATTCGTGTCCGGCGCAGCCGGCTCGGGTCGCGGGCTGCGCTTTATCGAGAGCACCTCGTGGACGCGGTCGGCCACGATCTTATCGTCGCCCGGCTGCATCATCCAGGCGGTTATCGAAATCGAGGTCTTCCCGTTATCGGGCTCCGTTCTGTTCCGGCCGCCGAAGTTGCCACCAGCGAGTGCGATCCTGGGTTTCGTACGTGCCAGTTCTTCGGCTATTTCCTCGCCAATAACATGCAGCTTAGCTGGATCCCAACTGATTACCAGCGTCGGGCTGTGATTCGAAAGCCCAGCAGGCTCGCGAACCGCTGTCTCAATGCCGTCAATGCCCGACACGCGCCTGGAGATCGTGTCCAGATAGGAAAGCCACTTCTTCCACTCGGCATCGTGATCACGCTTTACCCACGCTTCCACGGCCGCGAGAAGACCCAGCATTTCCTCGCGCCCGACCTTGTTGTCGCGGCCCGGTCCATGATGGGGCGAGCTCGCCTGCCAAGCCGACATCAGGATGTCCTTGCGCCCCAGCAGGAGTCCCGAGCACTGCGGACCTCGGATCGCCTTACCTCCGCTATAAGCCACAATCGTTGCGCCGCGCTGCAGGTGAACGTTGGGAATCGTCAGATTCTCCGCCGCCGCGTCCACAAGAACCGGAATGTTTCTCGGCTTGGCCAGCGCCGCCACATTTTCGAGCGAAAGCGGCCCCGAGACTGAGGGCCCGCCGGCAGTCAGGTAGACCATTGCGGTGCGAGGGCTGAGCGCATCGGCGAGCTCTTCCGCTGTGTCCACAACGATGATTTTCACGCCGATATTGCGCACGGCGTGATCGTAGACACTGCGCGAACTGCGCGGAATGACTACTTCGGTCTTGTCGAAGCCGGTGAGATCCGGAATGCGGATCAGCTTTTCAGGATTCCCGCCCGCGACACAAGCGGCGGTCACGTGTTTCAAGCCCGCGGCGCAACCTGCCGAGACCATCCCCCACTCGGCGCCGGTCAACTCGGCCAGGCGCCGTCCGATGCCTTCCGCCAGCTCGTCGTACTGTACGAAATACCGGGCCGCGTACTCCATTGCCGCGCGAGTCTCCGGGGTTTCCACGGACGCGCCGATGATCGTGAACGTCCCGCGGCAATTGATGACCGGTTCGACACCGATGGATTGGTAAATCTCCGGTCCGGGTGTGAGCGGGCCGATAGTCGCGCCTTTGGCCGCGGATGCGCCCAACAGTACAGGCCATACCAGCGAATTTCCAATTTGGAAGAGCTCGCGCCGCGTTGCCCCGTCTAACGCTTTCTTCGCGGATACTCGAGATTCCTCGTGATCCATAAATCCTCCACGTCCCCGCGGGCAGTCACCGCGCCAAGCTAAGAATGTATCACGCCTGGCCCACGACCCGATAACAGGGGTAGTGTCTGAAGTGCGCGTTGATGAAAAACCAGCGAGCGCTTACGATCCGGGATAATGGAATGGGTGGTATTCGGTCCGATAGTGTGGTTGCGGGGGCAACATGCGGCCTGGCTATATTGCGCTCGTCTTCTGGGTTCTCTCAGCATTTGCCGTTTTTGGCATCTTAAAGAGCCTCCGAACCGGCGTTGCAACTAGCACCTTCACGTACCGGGCGGACCAAAACCCCGGCACGTTTATAATGATCATTCTAGGCAGAATGTTCGTGATCGCGCTTGCGATAGCGGAAACTCTGTACGCTTTCGGTCTAACGGGCGATCCGATAGCCGCACTTCGGTCCATCATGCCGTTTCACCAGTAGTTTTTGCCGTTGCTGTTTATTCCCGAAGCGTCCCGTCGCGGCTGATGTGGAGTTTGACAGGCGCGTGTTGCGAGAGTGGACAGAGACAATAGTGCGGGTCCGACGATAACCTGGCTCCTCATCGATCAACCGGGCTCATTACGAGGACCGCAGGATTCGGGGAATATTCACGAAGCAGGCAAAAAGCTCCCAGGTGTCGATTTTCAGGCCAGAGCTTTTCCGTAGAGCACGAGCAAGCGGCTCCATGCCTTCTCGGCTTGTGGTTCGTTGTAGACTCGCGAATCCGGAGGGCACCAGCCATGTGCGGCACCAGCGTACACTTCGATTTCCGCGGGCAAGTTTGCCTTGGCAAACGTCTCCTTGAGAACTGTTTTGTCGTTGGGCGAGCGCGCGTCGTCATTTTCCGCGATAGCAATGAGGAACTGCGCCTTGGATTTCGCAGCCTGAAGATGCGGGCTGTTTGGCGCATCAGTCACGAGTCCGCCGCCATGGAATGAGGCGACTGCTCCGACGCGATCGGACGCGGCAGCCGCCGTCCGAAACGCAATCGGACCACCCATGCAATAGCCCTGTGTGCCCATCTTCCGATCTTTCGCAACCGATGGTTGCCCGTCCAGCCAGCCAATGAACGCTTTGGCATCGGTCATTTGCGTCGTTTCATTCAAAGCTTGCGCGAGCGGCCTCAAGTCCTGGATCGGAGTTGCCCCGCCAGCTTCCGCCGTCGGGGCCTTCTTGACACGGTAGAAGGGATTCACCACGAGCACCGAATACCCCGATTCGGCGAGCCGTTTGCCCATGTTGCGGAACGCCTGGCGCAGCCCGAAGATGTCCGGCCATATGAGAACTCCCGGAGCTGTGCCACTCGCCGGATGCACGAAGTAGCAGTCGGCCATGCCGTCCGGCGTCGTCACGGTCACGTCCATTTCGGTCACTGTGACAGCATTGGCTACCTTCGGCAGCATCATGGCGACGCCTGCTCCCAACATGACGCCGCCGAACTGCATACGTGTCACCAAACCGAGAGCTTCATACTTCTGTCGGTCGTTTTCGAAATGATCCTGATCACACATGCTTCGCCTCCTCGTCGCCTAATTGCGCGGCAGAACCGCACTCGTACCGCGCCATTATACCTATCCGTTCCCGGTTCGTTGAGCGTTGAGGATCAGTCCCCGTAAGTCCAGTCCTGTTCATTTTGGCCTCGAGCCGGTCGCCGACTGTCTTATGACTCTTCGATCGCTCTATCTCGCTGCGGGCGGACGAAGGCACAGCTCGCGACAGGATAGAATTGCGCACAAACACAACACTGGGCTGGATTGCACAGGTACATTAGAAGCGGGTAGAGGAGACGACAATGCGTTGCAACTCAAGGAGTATCGTGGTTCTGGCAGCACTGGCGGCTTGCGCGCACGGCGCTTCTGCAGTCAATGTTACGGTGAACCGGGCGGGCGGCATCCAGGTGAAGACGCCGGCGGCGGTATTTGAATTGCTGGCGTCCGGCTACCTTGAGGGGCGCCTGGTGAAGAACGAGCAGCAGCTCACCCTGGACGATCCGGCGCAGGGAGAGGCAGGCGGCGACTTGCTGTTGAGCGGGGGCGCGCCGGTTCGGTTCGACCCGCTCGATTTCCGCCACGCGCAGATCAGCGACATCCGCGGCGGGATAGGACCGCTCGGCAAGCGGATCGAGGTTACGGCAAAGCAGAGCGGCGCCAGCGGCCTCGAGAAAGTACTAGCGCTGGAGGTCTATGACGACTTTCCCAAAGCGGCATTTCTGACCATTACCTACCGGAACGCGGGGAAGACGGCCATTAAGCTGGATGAGATCTCGTTCCAGCGGCGCCGGCTCAACGCCGCCCTGGCAGACCCCCAAGCGTCCCCATTCCAGATGTGGTCCTTCCAGGGCTCCAGCTTCAAGTGGGGTAACGATGACGTCAGCTTGCTCAAGAAAGGCTTCTCGCAGCCGAACCTGGTTGGGGTGGCCACACCGTCCGGCATGGGTGGCGGCATTCCGGTGGTGGCGTTCTGGACGCGTGCGGTCGGGACGGCCATTGGCCACGTGGAACCGCGCGCCGAGACCCTCTCGCTTCCAGTGCAGGTGGGCGACGATGGCCGAGTGGCGGCTTCCGTGCGGATCGACGCCGGCGTCAGCTTGAAGCCCGGCGAGAGCTATGCGACGCCGCGGACCTTCCTCGCAGTGTTCGCCGGGGATTATTACGAGCCCTTAAGCATGTGGTCAACGATCCTGCAACGCCAGGCGTGGGTGCCCGCTCAACCCCCCAGCGACGCCTTCGAGGCCAACTGGTGCGGCTGGGGGTACCTAGGGAGCGTGACTCCGGCGCAAATGGTGGGCACCATTCCTAAGCTGAAGGAATTCGGGATCAAGTGGGCCACTCTCGACGCCGGATGGTACGACGTTTCCGGTGATTGGGAACCAAACGCAACAACGTTTGCGGGCGACGCGGTGCGGCGGATGGTGGACGAGTTTCACAAGAACGGAATCCGCATCTCCGTCTGGTGGGCACCCATAGAAGCGGCGGACGGCCAGGGCGGAAGGCGGGGGCGCAGGGGAACTCCCTCCAAGGTGGCGCAGGAGCACCCCGAGTGGTTGATCCAAGATGCCGCTGGCAAGCGCGCCGGGCTACGGAACAACAGCTTGGCCGCGCTCTGCCCAGCGCTCCCGGAGGTGCAGGCGTACTTCCGGAAGGTGACCGAGAGGTTGATTCGCGACTATGACTTCGACGGCTCCAAGATGGACTATATCTTTTCCGTCCCGCGCTGCTACAATCCCGCCCACCACCACAAGAGCCCGGATGATTCGGTGCGAGCGGTGGCCGACGTGTACAAGATCATCCTGGAGACGTCCAAGGCTCTAAAGCCTTACAGCGTAACCCAGATCTGCCCCTGCGGGACCGCCCCGAACCTCGCCTGGCTGCCCTTCGAGAATCAGGCCGTGACGGGTGATCCGGTGGGATCCATTCAGGTGCGGCGACGGATCAAGCTCTATAAGGCGCTGCTAGGCCCGAGGGCCGCGGTCTACGGCGATCACGTGGAACTAAGCAAGATCCGATTCGATCCCAACAGAGAGGTGGACCTCGGCGAGGATTTCGCCTCCACCGTGGGCACGGGAGGCGTGCTGGGCACCAAGTTCACCTGGCCGGATTACGGCAACCGCTTCGATGACGTGTTCCTCACGCCGCGCAAGGACGCCATCTGGAAGCAGTGGATTCCCATCTACAACTCCATGATGCTCTCCAAGGGCACCTTCATGAACCTCTACACCGTCGGGTACGACTCGCCCGAAGGATATGCGATCGCGAAGGACGGCAAGATGTACTATGCCTTCTTCGTGGGCGACGCGCAGCCGTGGGAGGGAACGCTGGAGTTGCGCGGGCTGGAAAAGGGCAAGTACCGAGTATTCGATTACGTGAACCGGGAAGAGCTGGGCAGCGTGGACGCGTCGAATCCCAGGCTGCAAACGAAGTTCACCGAGCACCTGTTGCTGGAAGTGTCCAGGCAGTGATTTGAATTACGAAAGGCCCACTTCGACGCCCGTGAATCCGGTTGTGTCACGCCCACTTCCGCCTCTGATATGGGCGACCACCAACACCGACGCTGCCGTCATTCTTCTCGGAGGGCGGTCATCGGGTCCACGCGGGACGCACGGCGCGCGGGCAGGTATCCGGCGCAGCGCATCGCTGCAGATAGCGCCGCTGAAGATCGCGGTATTAGCTCCAATCCCCAGTGCGAGTGACAAAACCGCCACCGCAGCGAATCCGGGATTGCGCCACAGCGCGCGAATCGCATAGCGAACGTCTTGCCAGAGGGCGTCGAGCATCCACCAGTATCCTACCGTTCATTAGATAACAGGCCGAAGCTTGTGGGCGGTTCTTCCTCGCATACACTATAGCGATGAAGCGCTTTCTCCTCTTGGCCGCTGCCGCCGTCGCGTTCGCGCAACAGCCCAACACCCCGGAGGCCAATTACTATGCGCCCGAGGATGACGCTCGGGTGGGTCAACGGTTCGCCACGCAGTTGCAGACCAACGTCACTGCAACCACCGAGCCGCGCCTTGACCAGATCGGTAACCGCCTGGGAGCGCATAGCCCACAGTTCCACTATCGCTTCTTCGTTTTCGATGGCGGCCAGCCATCCCAAGACACGGCGCCCGCGGCGGCGTTTCCAGCAGACTGGCGCCGGCTCCAACTCGACGAGGCTATTGCGGTAGCGGGCGGCATGATCTTCGTTCCGCGCCAATTGCTGTCGCGCGACGATGCCCAATTGGCCGCTATCCTGGCCCATGCCATGGGACACATTACGCTGCGCCATCCCACCGTGGGCATGACCCGGGGCGAACTGGCGCAAGTCGAGGTGCAGGTTGCCAGCCGAGCCATGGCGGACGAGGCTCCTCAGCGCGTGCACGCCGTCGCGTTGAAGCGGTTTGCATTCGATCGCGCCTGCGAGACGGCGGCCGACGGCTACGCCGTCAAGGTGCTCCAAGATGCCGGCCTCGACCCCGCCGCCCTGCTGGCGTATCTGCGAACGCTGCCGGCGCCGCAGGGTGACGACCTGTCCGTCTATCCGGCGCCCGCGGAACGCATCGAGGCCGCGCATAAGGCCATTGCCGGTCTCGGACGGTGACCGTCGCCGTGCACTCGAAGCTAACGATTCTGGTTGCAAGAGCAGCTTGTCTGAATCACTTGTGGTAGAACCGGTGGGAACATCATGAAAGCTATGGATCGATCGTTTCGTTGTCTGGCGGCCACTTTCATCGTGGCTGGCTGTTGTGTCCCGGTGCTTCGCGCGGCCTCTGGCGAGACCGAACTCAAAGACGAAGCCGGTAACACCATCGTCCACTACATCGTAGAGGCACCGGCCAACACCGCGCCGGTGGGCACCACCGATCCCGCGCGGCAGGTGGGCGTGATCTTCTGCTTCCAGGAACACACCTCCCCGCCCGGCGCCGATATCTTCCCGGTTCGCGAGTCGCTCAAGCGGTTGGGATTGAGCGACGACTACGTGCTACTGGCCATTCGTGCGCAAAGCCCCCGCGGAGGGCTGGGGGCGGCCGATTACGTGCCAATCCAGAAGCTGCTCGAATGGGCGGAAAAGACTTATCCCGTCAACCCCCGCCGCATCTACATGTATGGCAAAGGCGCGGGCGGCTTTGTGGCAGGCGAATTCACGATGTTGAACCCCAATCTCATCACCGCCTCCATTTCTTACAGTTGGGGCTGGTGGGCCATGCCCAGCGAGCTGGATAAACCCCTCGATCCGGTGAACAGCGCTCCCGAGTTTTACATGGTGCTGGGAATGCGGGACTTCACGCACCATATCACGACGGTGCGCGACACCTACGAGCGCGTCAAAGCCAAGGGCTATCACGTCATCTACCGCGAGTTTGAAGAACTCGGCGAGAGAAGTTACCACCCCATAAGCAATGACGACGCCATCCGCTGGGCTACGCAGCTGCGAAACAAAAACATCCCGCCCTCTCCCGAGGAATTGAAACTGCTCGCGGCCTTCGACAAGGCTACGCCGCCCGCGCCGATTGCCGGCTATTATCCATCCCTGGCGCTGGTGGGCGGAGCTCCGGCGGGCGTGGTGCTCCAAAAGCTCTTCGTATCGAGCGACGCCGGGGCCCGGGCGGCCGCGGCCGAGACGTGCAACCACGGTATTTTTGGTGAGGCTACTACCGCGGCCCTGGGCAAGCTTGTGGCCGACCCGTTTCCGGAAGTGCGCAATGCGGCTCTCCGCGCCCTGGCATCCTATGCCAACTGGCGATCGGCAGCCGCCCAGCAGGTCCTGATCGAGCGGGCAACCGACAAGAGCCTCGACCTGGACGCCCGGCTCGACGCCGCCGACGGGCTCGCCCAGGCGGTCAAGCTACAGGCTACCGGCGTGCAGCAGGACCCGCCCATGTTCCGGGCGCTGGTCTCGTTGACCAGCGAAAAAAATGAGCCGCTGCGGGTCGTGGCGTTGCTCGCCCTCGCTCCGATTCGCCGGTATATCGTCGGTGGCGCCGATGAGGGGCAATTTCCTCCCGAGGAGGGCTGGGAGAAGTGGCTGGAGAAGATCACAGCCCAACAGGCCGGCGACCTGACGTACTACAGTGTTTGCGCCCCGCCCGGCAGCAGCCACACGGGTGCTGAACCCGTGGATCTGTTCTGCGCGGGGGCGCTCTCGTGAACAATAATCCCGCTCAAGCGTTCCAGTCCACGTTGCGAGCCGCCCAGCGCGGTTACGTGCCGGCTGAAGAGGTGGTGGGCATGATGTACGCCATCGGAAAAGGCGTCCAGCAGGATTACCGCGAGGCTGGCAAATGGTTTCTCACCGCCGCCGAAGCTGGTAATACGCGCGCCGCCATCAATTACGTCGGCTCGTTGCGCAGCGGTATGGGCAACCTGCGCCGCGATCCCGAACTAACCGTGCGCTGGGCCAAGTTTCTGCTGGCGCACCCGGAATACTCTCCCGTTCCCGGCCGATGACGGGACCTTACCCCACTGAGCGTTGGTGGCGACGCCAAATTTAGTTACACTAATTCCAGCCAGTGCTGCGGTGGACCGCTGGCGCCACCCCCAGTAAGGAGGGCTTCTTCATGATCACCAGACCGAAGCTTCGGGCCTGTGCGGTTGCGGCGCTATGCTTCGCGGTGCTGCCCCTGATGGCGCAGACCACATTCTCCGAGGAGCGTGATATCGCGCTTTGGGTGCTGCGGCTTGGCGGCCAGGTCATGGTCACCGGAGTGGACGCTCCCATCGCCGACCCGTTCAACCTGCCGAGCGGCGACTTCCGGATCGTGATGGTGGACATGCACGGCACCATCACCGAGCCCAAGGACATGGAGCGTCTCAAGAAGCTGACGGCAATCCGTGAGCTTTATATCCCCGCGCGTGTCTGGAGCCCGGTGAGCGACGTCAAAGCGCCGCTGGCGGATGAATCATTCGCCTATTACCAGGGCATGAAGAATCTGATGACGTTCCATGCCGGCCTGACGACCCTGGCGTGGCTGGATATCGGAGACAAGGGCGTTGAAAACATGGCGCCGCTGACACAGCTCAAATCGCTCCGCCTCGACAACACCACGATCAAGGATCCGAAATGTTTTGAAGCGCTCGTCAACCTGGAATATCTGGACCTGGGAGACGCGTACGTCCTCGATCATTCGCTGGCGCCGCTGGCCAACATGAAGAAACTGCGCCGGCTGGACCTCACCGGGACGCTCGTTACGGATGAAGGGCTCAAATACATGAGCGGCCTGACCGATATGGAGGATCTGAACCTTTACGGCGTGAAGGTGACGGACACGGGCATCCAGTACCTGAGCAAGCTCACCAAATTGCGGAGTCTGAATCTGCTGGGCGCTCAGATCACCGATGCCAGCGCCGATGTCCTGGCGAAGTTCACGGAGTTGCGCGAGCTGCTACTCTACCGCAGCCACATCAGTGACGCCGGATTGGCGAAGCTCCGGCAACTGAAGAATCTCGAAACGCTGGACCTGCGGTATAGCGGGGTCAGCCCGTCGGGTGTGGAGGCATTCAAAGTGGCCG
Organism: Terriglobia bacterium; assembly: GCA_963768075.1. GTDB lineage: Bacteria > Acidobacteriota > Terriglobia > Bryobacterales > Bryobacteraceae > QHXW01. The sequence goes on along the minus strand of CAVYHD010000051.1, from coordinate 134,797 downwards.
TGCCCAAGTGCGAGGTGAGTTACGTGGCGACGGCGCCGCCGGTCATGATGTCCCATGCGGCCGCCGCTCCGGCAGGCCGGGACGATGCCGCGGTGGCGAAATGGCTGCAATCGCTGGGCGGACAAGTGCAGATGGCCGACGGGAAGATCACCTCCATCTCCCTGGCCCGCGTCGAGTTCACCGATGCCCAGGTCAAATACCTGGGTTCGCTTTCGGGCCTCGGGAAACTGGATCTCGAAGCCACGGACGTGAGCGACTTCGGTCTGGAATCGCTGGTCAGGCTGTCCGCGCTCCGCGATCTCAACCTGAGCTTCACGGCGGTCTCAGACCGCGGCTTGGCGCAACTGGAGCCCCTGACGATGATGCGCCGGCTGTCGCTGGCCGGAATACGCGCCACCGGGCCTGGATTCGTCCATTTGGAAAAGATGGCGGGGTTGAAGGAATTGGATCTGACGTCCACGTCGATCACCGACGAAGCCATGACGCATATCGCCAAGCTGACGGGCCTGGAACGGCTGTCGCTGGCCAACTCCGATATCACCGATGAGGGGATCGCACAGCTTGCCAAGCTGCCGAACCTCTTCTCGCTCGATCTGCGAGCGGTCGATATCAGCGACCGCGGGATGGCGACGCTGGCTTCGCTCCATAGCCTGCGCGAGTTGAATCTCGGCGATGGCCGGTTCAGCGACAAGGGGTTGAAGAGCCTGTCGGAGCTTTCCAACCTGGAGCGTCTCGACATGGACCGCGTGAAGGTCACCGATGCCGGCATCCAAAACCTGGAGGCAATCAAGGGCCTGGAAGCGCTTGAGCTGGACTATACGGCGGTGACCGATAAGTCGCTGCTGGTGCTCAAACAGATGTCGCATCTAGAGGAGCTCAGCTTGGACCATACGGGCATGACCGATGGGGGCGTCGACAGCTTGAAGTCCATTAGCGCGCTGAAGTTCCTCAACCTCTACCACACCACCGTATCCAAGGCCGGCTTCGAAACCCTGAAGACCTCTCTGCCGCAATGCCGGATTATCTACGACGACGCATCCAGTAACCGGCTGGATCGCAGCGAATAAACGGATTCGAAGGACCCTAACGCGATGCTGAAGGCCGGTATTTTTCTGCTATTGACGGTTGGCGGGATGTTGCACGCCGGGGATGTGACGGACTGGGTTGCCGGGCTTGGCGGGAAGGTGCAGCGCGATGCGGCCGGCAACGTGGTGGCCGTGAACCTGCGCGGCACCTGGGTCGATGACGTCGAGATGATCGACATCGCGCGGCTGCCGAAGCTCCAACGGCTGGATCTTTCGCATACGCGCATCACCGATGAAGGCATGTTGCATTTGAAGCCCGCGAGCCAGATCGAGGATCTGAATTTGTACTACGCCGAGTGGATCACCGACCAGGGCATGACGGCAATCAAGAACTGGAAGAAGCTGAAGCGCTTGGACGTGCGCGGCACGCGAATCTCCAACGGCACCCTGGAAATTGTCAGCCACATGCCGCAGTTGGAGGCCCTGGACATCTCGAATAGCCAGATCACCGACAATGGGATGGACCTGCTGATCACGCTGACCAACCTCAAAGAGCTTTCGCTGGGGCAGGGCCGCGGCAGCCCCGGGGATTTTGGATTTCTGCGCGTGCTGACCACGCTGACGAGTCTCGATATCGGTGGCGCCAAGCCGACTCCCCCCGACATGGGCGGCAACCGGAAGACCGGTCGCGATCCGGCCCCGCCGCTGCCAGAGAATACGATCAAGGCCATGGCCGATCTCAAGGAACTGCGCGTGCTGAAATTGGGCCACACGGGAGTCTCGATCGCCAATCTGAAAGCCTTGAGCGTTCTGCAAAACGTGGAGAAACTGGGGCTGCAGGAATGTCCTCGCGTGGATGACGCTGCTCTGGCCGAGTTGGTCAATTGGAAAAGCCTCAAGTATCTCGATTTGCAGGACACTAAGGTAACGGAACAGGGTGTGGCTGCCTTGCGCAAAGCTAAACCCGGCCTGGTGATTCTGACCACCCTCGGCTCGCCTCCCCAAGGTTGAGCCGGCCTGCGCCGCCATTATGTTTCGGCAGGCGTCGTGCGGCAGGAATGAGTGTACGTAATTTTCGCGCTTCCCAAAAATTAAAGGGCTGGGCTTGCGATTGCGAGCCCAGCCCCTTTTCAGTTCCGCGGGTCTGGTTAGGCCAGAAGCTGGGGAATTTTACCATTGGCCGCCGGCCACCGGCCGAGGCCGGCGCCCAACACGCCGTCAGCGAGCGTCAGGTACATGTCGCCGATCGTTCCCGTCAGTCTCAGATGCTGTCCGTGCGCCACCTGCTTCCGGCACCCGGCCACCAGATTGACGTGACCGATGGCCTTGTGCGGCCCGGCTTCCGCGTGTTCATGCACGTAGATCAGCAAAGTGTTGTCCAGAAGATTTCCGTCGCCTTCCGGAATGGACTTCAGCTTGGCCACCAGATAGGCAAACTCCTCCACATGCCACCGGTTGATATCGCGGAGAATGCGCTGCCCTTCCTCGCCGTTCTCTCCGGGCGCCTTGCCGTCCTTGTGGGTATAGTCATGGTGGCGGGCCGCCGTCAGACCGAGCCAGGGGAAGCGAGCGATTCCCTGGCACTTGGTCAGCATATAGCTGGCCACCTGGGTTTGCCCCGTCGCCAGAGCGTTGGCCAGCAGGTCACTTTGCAGCTTGGCGACGCGCGGCCAGTCCTTCAAGTCGAACTCCTCTTCGGGAGCAGTGACCTTCATGTAGTTCGGTGGCAGCGACGCCACGGAACGTTCCAGATCGCGGATCGAAGAAAGGTGCTCGTCCAAGCGCTGCTGGTCTTCCTTGGGCAACCCTTTGCTCAGGAGGTTGGCGTCGTGCTGCACCGCATCCAGAATGCTGCGCTTGCGGTTAATCCAGCCCTGGTCGCGAGCGCCGAATAGGCGGTCGAACAAGCGGTGCGGAAGTTCTTCGGGCGGAAGCGGGCGATTCAGACCCGACCAGCTCATATTCTTCTGCATGGAACCGCCGAACGATTCCTGGGATACGCCGATCTGCAGCGAACGGAAACGCGACTTGTCGCCCAATTTGTCGGCGAGCAACTGGTCGAACGAGCGGCCGCCGCCCCCTCTTCCGGAGTACGGCATTCCGGTCATCAGGGCGCTCATCGCGCCCTCGTGCCCCGAGCCCGTCTTGCCGCCCAGGACGGTGTTGTCGAGGCCGCTTAAAACCAGGACGTCATCCTTCAGTTTCGCGATCGGCAGGAGGCAAGGGCTAATGTCATAGTTGGGACCAGTCCGGCTCGGGATCCAGTAGCGCTCCGCGATTCCATTGCCGTTGAACCATAGCACGAACCGCTTCGCGATGGCGCCGCCCTGCTTTTCAGGGATCCGTTCCGCGGCATATGCGGTCCCGGCGGCGTTGAACATGGATACCAGCGGTGGCAATCCAACAATGACAGAGGCATGCGACAACGTCAGCCCCTTGAGGAGCGTACGGCGGGACAGACGCGAGCGCTTAGTGATTACTTGCGACATTTAAAGACCCCCCCAAAGAACTATTATCCCTCTCCTTGACTAATGAGACCAGAATGGACTTGAAATTAAAATCCGATTTCCGGAACGCGTCCAGTGCACGATTCAGCGCCGGGCGGTCGGCCGGGGTGACGCTGCGGCCGGCCACGTACCGGAAGACCTGTTTGACGATGCACTCCTGGCACTGGGGAGTGCGGGCCAGCAGTTCGCCCAATTGGCGGGCGCTGGTGAAATCCGAGTCGGCGATGCCGGCCACTCGGGCGTTGGTATCGACATCCAACAGTACTTCCTTGGGTTTGGCCCGGCGGGCGGCCACACCATGACCCGCCGGGAAGAATAGCAGCTTCTGCTGTTCGCGGCGCTCACCGATGGCGTCGTACTTTTCAAGGCCAAAACCGATGGGGTCCATCAGGTTGTGACAGCTCGCGCATACAGGATTGGTGGCGTGGGCCGACATCCGCTGGCGGTTGTTGAGCGGTTTCGATTCGTCGAAGGGCGGCAGGTTGGTGTCCACGTTGGGCGGCGGAGGAGGAACCTCCTGGCATAGAAACTGTTCCCGCACGAAAAGGCCGCGTCCCGTGGGTGCGGTCTCGTCCGGCTTGCTGGTGAGGGTAAGGAACAGAGCTTGCCCAAGCAACCCGGCGCGCTCGGAATCGGCCGGAAAGGTCACGCGGTCCCAATCGTGCGCCGGTGGCGGGACCTTATAAATCGCTGCCAGGTTTGAGTTCGGAAAGCCCCAGTTAGCCGTGTAGACCTGCATGAAGTTTCGGTCGTTCCAAACCAGGTCGCCGACAAAACGCCGGGCTTCCTCCGTCATGGAGGTGGCCAGTTCAGGGTTGAAGAGCGGATAAACGCGGCGTTCCCGTGCGGCGGTGAGTACACGATCGAAACGCAGCCACTCGGAAACAAACGAATCCAGCCCGTCCTTGGCGCGCGGATCGGCGAGCATCTCGCGCGTCATTTGCTCGATGCCGGCAGCCGTATCCAACTCGCCCCGCGCGACCGCGTCCAGCACTGCGTCGTCGGGCATGGTGTTCCAGAGGGAGTACGAGAGGAACGACGCCGTGGCATAAGGTTTCCACTTCGGATTGGGTGTTTCATCCAGCCAGAAAATGAAGTCCGGGGACTGCAGCATGGCTTCGATCACCGTCTGTGCTCCCTTGAGGAACGGCTTCTCGGAGCGGAAAACGCTGGTGTATCGCACCACCTCTTCCGGTTCCAGAGGACGGCGGAACGCGCGGCGGCCGAAGGTCTTGATGAACTTCGTCCGGCAGGCGGCGTCATTGTCGGAGGCCGGCTTGCATGGAATCAGCCCATGGAAATCGCCGCGGAGGAACGCATCGGCGGCCAGTTTTTCGGCGGCGTTGCCGTACGCCTCAGCCAGCAGCGGAGTGACACTCAGCGCTTCATACTGATCCTTGAAACCGTTGACGAAATCCTCAGGCGGGAAATCGCTGGCGGGATTGCTGGTGTCCTTGAGCAGGTCGCGGATCGTATTGTTGTATTGGCTGTTGGTCAGGCGCCGTAACACGACCACCGGAGCCTTGCCGCCCCCTGCGGCCTCTTCCCGCTTGTAGCTGCGCGCCTGTTCAAGTTCGGGTCCCGACATTGTCGCCAGATAGTCGATCCACTGTTTCAGGATGGCTTCTTCCGGACTGCCGGGCTTAATGCGCTGCCCGCCAGTATGCGCGATGCGCGCCGTCGGCTTCAGAAACAGGAGAGACTGCTCGGGGTTTTCACGGCTGACCAGGTCCACCAGCGATCGGCCAAAGGCCTCGACGCGGGACAAGGGCGCGTCTTCATCGGGAAAATGCAGCCGTGTGGCGGATGCCACTCCATTAGGATTATGACAATTCCTGCAGCCCGCCCTCTCCATTATCGGATACAGCGTGCTGACGAACGTGGTCTGCGCGGGCGCCCGCCACGCACACATGGCAGACGCGAGAAGAATCAAAATGGAGCGCTTCACAACCCCTCGGTCCCCTCCGACGTGGGATATCCCACCGGTTCAGCCATCGAGCCGGAACGAGTCACACGCCATGGAGGAATTCTTTTTCCCAGGGCCCCAATCACACTACCGGAGCCGAGTGCGCAGACCGTCAGTTCATTCGTGGGGCAGCTCCACCGATAGTTTAAGTCTATTAACCATCGATTGCAAGGACGCGGCACCTTCCTAATAGATCAAGAAGATGCGAAGATACAAAAGTCCTGGCCTCACAAGTAACTGCTTGATTTTCAATGGGTTGGCGGTGAGGGTGGGATTCGAACTTCTGAAGCCCTAAAGGGCTCTGCAAGTTACAGACTATACGTTGCTTCTAATGCCATAACTGCCACCAATGCCGGGGCTCCTTGTCCGATGTTGCCCGACGGCGTAAACTAGCCCCTGCCGCTGGACCTTAAGAGCAGGTTGATCATGGCAAACACCCGGTGAAACATTGGGCGGTTGACGTTGCAAAGAGGCGCGGGTAGGCTGGAAGGGGGGACGAAAGATGAACTGGTCTGAATGCACCGACGTCGAGCAAATCCCCGGCAAGGTATCAGGCCAGCCGGTCGTGAAGGGGACGCGCATCCTCGCGGACACGATAGTCGAGGACTATGAACTGGGTTCCCGTGTCGAGGAAATCCACGAAAATTATCCGTCGCTGCCCGTAGAGAAGATCCGCAAGCTGATCGCCTTCGCTCACTCACACCAACCGCAACCCCGGTGAAGATTCTCTTGGACGAGAACCTCCCGCACAAGCTGCGCGCGCATCTGTTGAAGCACGAAACGTCGACGGTCGCCTATATGGGATGGGGTGGCCTGAAGAACGGCGAATTGCTCAAGGTGGCAGAAGAAGCGGGCTTCGATGTATTCGTGACCGGCGACCGCTCGCTGGAATATGAGCAGAACGTCGTGGGCCTGAAGCTGGCGGTCGTTTCGCTCTCGGCAAACAACTGGCCGATCATCAAGCATCATGTGACGAAGATCGCCGCGGCGGTCGATAGGGCGCAGGCGGGGGCGGTCAGTTGGGTAGAATGCGGAGTGTTTTCGCGGGGAGCGCCCAAGCCGAAAGGGCCATCCCTCGGTTAGGCGGTCGGCTCATCCGATCTTTTGTCAGCGCCAGCTTTGATCGTGTCGATCTTGGTCGTGATGAGGTCTATTTCTGCATCCGGTTCGTGAAGGCTTGGCAACCGTTGTGTTGCAAAAACGATTCTGCCGCGAACCGAACCGATCGCCAAGCCAGTATCGATTGTTCAGCCTTTCAATCCGAGGGTTTCCCGAATGCCGCGGGTCGACTGTGCGTTGCCCGCTACATGGACCTGCGGGGAATCGTGAGTTTCTCCGCGAAGATTTCAACGGACCAGGAACATTCGGCGATCCGCGCCAATCCGCCTTGACACCGTTTCTCCGAATTGCTCCCGGATGCTAGCCGACTTCCCGGTACTGATCTTTCCGTCCACTGTTTACTCTCTCTAAATGACTCGCTTCTTCTCATCCCTGCGGCCACGCGACCACTTCGATCGACAAGTCGAATCCGTCCTCATCGCTGCCTCGGGCACAACGTCAAGGAACGCAAGGTACTCTTGTCGCGTAAATGATTCGTGCAGCCGGCAGCACGGACTCTCCTGACCCCAGTGACGCACTTTCACGAGCGATCCTGACGGCTGGCCCGTGGGCGTCACGACGCATTTTCAGCCATTCCTCGTGAAGCGCTGGTTTCAGTCGCTGTTGTGGACGGACCCGTTCAGTGCCGCCGGTTCCCAGGTCGTCCGAATGCCCCGCCTTCAGCCGAGACCACTGCGCGGTGGGACGTCCATCGGTACGGGTCACTTGGTTGCCTTTAAACCGCTGTGGCCACCCGGCCGGCGAGTCCTCCCACGTCTCCTGGCGCCCGTAGACGGTCAAGTCGAGCAACCGGTAGCTGTTGTCCGCCGCCTCAACGCCGCGTCTCGTCGTCCAGTAAGTCTCGAAGACATTCGATCCTTGTCGCAGGTAGCAGACGATGTGCATCATGCCCACCTTGCGTCCAACCAAGAGAGTCTCGATCGAGCCCAGGGCCGAGTACCAAGGCATCTCCCAGCCCATGAAGTCGCGGTACCGGGCGCTCTCTTCGTATGGGCCTTGGCAAAACGTAGCGTAGGTGACGTCGCGAGAATGAATATAGGACAGCTCGCGGAGCTGCGATGTAACCCAAGTGCACCCCTCGCACTGCTCCGGCGCGGGATGGCCGGTGTGCCACATGAAGTAGTAGGCGATGAGCATCCGGCGTCCTTCAAACGTGTCCAACAGAGTCACCGGGCCACGTTCGCCCGTGAGCGGCGTGGAGCCATCTACCTCGACCATCGGGAGCCGCCGGCGCGCGGCGGCAATGGCGTCGCCTTCCCGTGAGTGAGCCTTCTCTCGAGCCCGCAATGCGTGCATGTCGGCGTGAAAGGTGCTCCGATCAACGACCTTCGGAGTTGCAAGTTCCCCGGTCATGCTTTGGCCTCTGCCTCGCGCTTTCGCGCGGCTTCTTGAGGGTCGGTTATTATATCGACCCACTTCGCGTCAGGCGAGGCCTCGGCGCCGTAGTTGTCGTGCCAGTTCCACCATTTATACGGGGGGGTCTGGGGGTAACCCTCTGGCGAGTCTTCCCAAGTCTCCTGACGGCCGAGCGGTGTGAGGTCCAAGTAGCTCCAGGTGGTGCCCATGGCCTCGTCGCCGCGGTTGTTGATGAAGTACGTGCGAAACACACGCTCGCCGTCGTGGAAGAATACGTTGTGGCCGTGCCATTGATCGACGCCGAAGTCCGCGTCGAAGCTGTCGGTCATGGTGTACCACGGCATCTTCCAACTCATTCGTTCCTTCAGGCGCTCGATGTCCGCCTGCGGTGCGCGTGAGGCGTAGGCGAGAGTGGTGTCGCGGGCGTTCAGATGGGCTAGGTGGGCGACCTGATCGGCGCCCAGGGAGCAGCCGCGGCACGCGTGCTCCGGCCAGCCGAACACGCCAGGTTCGAAGAAGGCGCGATAGACGATCAACTGAGGGCGGCCCTCGAACAAATCGAGCAGGCTTACTTTACCCTTGGGTCCGTCGAACTCGTACTTCTTGTCGACAGCCACCCAAGGCATCCGCCGGCGTTCGGCTGCCAGCGCGTCACGGGACCGCGTCAACGCCTTCTCCTTTACGAGAAGCTGCTGGCGCGCAGCCTCCCACTCCTGCGGCGACACGATCGGGGGTGTGTTCATCCCTTTCCCGTGTTCCTTGTCTCTCCCTTTGCTTGTTGCCATCTTATTTCTCCTTTCGGTTTTGTCGCTGCATCCACACGTTCATCACAAATTCGCCGCGCTCTCCGGCACGAAGGCCGTGAACTGGCGCTCAAGCGCCTTGGCTACGCCAGCGCGCCAGCCGTCGGCTATCGACTGGGATGCGGGATCGGGAAAGATATCCTCTTCCCCTTTCTCCAACCCATCGAAGATGCCCACCGCCGCGGACTCGGGCGAGGCCTTCGGTATCTCGAAGCCGCGGTTCATGTCTGTGTCGATTGGGCCTAGGACGACGGCATGAACCGTTACGCCTTGGGCTGCCAACAGCGCTCTCAGGGACTGCGTCATGTTGAACGCGGCCGCCTTTGAAATCGAGTAGGCAGGTATGACCGGCAAGGCAGCGAGCCCCGCCAATGACAGGTTGTTAACGATGGCCCCTTTAGAGCGTCTCAGCAGCGGCAAGAACGCCTGCGTCACTTTGAGCGGACCTAGGAGGTTGACCGTCAGGTGCCGTTCGATCACATCAAGATTGCTCAGATCGTCGTAGATTGCGACGCCCGCATTGTTGATGAGGACGTCGAGGGTGTCGACTGCTTCGACTGCCCGTTGGATCTGCGAGGCGTCGGTGACGTCCAGTGTGAGAGGCGTAACACGCTCGTCGGCATTTCGAAGCGCGCCGCGAGTGCCGGCATAAACCCTTTTCGCTCCCCTTCTGAGCGCCTCGATGACGAGCGCCTCACCGATGCCGCGGTTGGCGCCGGTGATCAAAACTGTCTTATTCGCAATGTTCACAGCGTTCTCCTTTTTGCGGCCATCTTATTTCACCTTTGTTTTCTGAAATAGACCGAGACGATTCGCTTTGAAAAATGTTCTGAACTTGCCAATGCACAGGGCCAGAATTCCTCCCGTGGATCCGGCTCCGGCGACCATTACTGCTGTGCGTGCGATGCATGCTGGGCACATATCTTTCTCCTCTGAACTTCTAATTTGGTGGATTGCGGTTTTCGAATAATCTTTCACTCTTCTCGGCGCTCAACACCTCCTCAGCTTGCCAATCCCAGACCAGGCGCGCAATTGGGAACATACGTGTACCTAAACGTCGCGAGGCGCCCTTGGAAGATGCACGGTGGCGCTCACATCCTTGCTGTATCGTATGGCCCAATGGCACATTCCCCGGAGTGGCGTGATGATCGTCCTTCCCAGCTTGGTCAACGAATATTCGAAGGACTTGGCCCTCGATCTGGCCGCGCTCCGGGCGATCAAACCCGTCGATTCCAGATTGCGCAGAGTTCTGGTAAGCATGCGCTTGGAAACATTTCCAACGTTGCGGCGCAGCTCGCCATGCCTATGAGGCCTTTCTTTCAGTGAGAAGAGGATCTTCGGCGTCCATCTCCCGATAAAGACCGGGCCCTGCTTTTCGATGCTTGCTGTAACTTGGTGCTCGGTGCTCACGAGATAAACTTAACCTGGAATGTTGAAATGCTGAGAGTGACAAGTGTGGCGGGATTTAGATGGACTCGCTAATCACGGCCGCTGCTCGAGCACTGGCCGCCGGCGATCCACTGGGAGCCTTAAAACGAGTCTCCCTGCGCGACGACGCGCCCGGACTGGCGCTTCGCGGCATTGCAATGGCGCAGCTCGGCGATCTGGCCCGGGCCAAAGCTCTCTTGCGAAGCGCCGCTCGCGCCTTTAGTCCGAGAGAGACGGTGGCTCACGCGAGGTGCCTGGTCGCCGAAGCCGAGATCGCGCTCGCCTCGCGCGACCTGAGCTGGCCGGTGAAGTCGCTCGATGCGGCTCGCGCGACCCTCGAAGCGCATGGCGACCGCCTCAACGCCGCGCACGCGCGATACCTCGCAGTGCGGCGCCTCCTGCTGATCAGTCGCATCGAGGAGGCCGAACACGCGCTCGCGCAGCTCGACCCCACGAACCTCCCGCCGGCGTTGCGGGCCCTCCACGAGTTGCTGGCTACCGGGATCGCTCTGCGGCGCCTCCAAACCAAGGCAGCGCGCGACGCACTCGCCCGCGCCAGGCTCGCTGCGAGGCAGGCCGATATCCCCGCGCTCACGGCCGAGGTGGAAAGTGCGTCCATGGCACTGAACACGCCTGCCGCGCGCCTGATCGCCAATGGCGCAGAGCGGACCCTGCTGTTAGAGGATGTCGAAGCGCTGCAAGCCTCGACAGCGCTCATCGTGGATGCGTGCCGTTACATCGTGCGGGCCGAGGGCGAGGCGGTGTCGCTCGCAAGCCGTCCGGTGTTGTTCGAACTCGCGCGCGCGTTGGGCGAAGCGTGGCCCGGAGACGTTCCGCGCGATGTCCTGCTCGCGCGCGCCTTCGGAGCGAAACTCGCGGACGAATCGCACCGCGCGCGATTGCGTGTCGAAATCGGGCGGCTGCGTAGAATGCTTCGGACACTCGCCACGATAACTGCGACCAAGAGCGGCTTTCTACTGACGCCGTGCCGTGCCCGCGAGGTTGTTGTACTCGCACGGCCCGTGGAAGATGAGAATGGGGCGGTGCTTGCTCTGCTCGCTGACGGTGAATCCTGGTCGAGCTCGGCACTGGCGCTGGCGCTCGGTACCAGCCAGCGCAGCGTTCAGCGGGCGCTCGACTCGCTTGGGGCCGCAGGCAGAGTGCAGCCGTTCGGCCGCGCCCGGGCTCGCCGCTGGATGACTCCGCCCGTGCCGGGATTCACGACGACATTGTTACTCCCCGCTCCGCTGCCGAGCGACTAGGATGGAAGCATGAATCGAGCCATTATGAAACGATCCGGGGCCAAAATCGTTCGCGAATACGGCCCCTTTCCGGGGACTGAGAGAGTGGATGGCGTCACTTATGACGGACAGCAAGTCTGGTTTGCCTCTGGAGACAAGCTGAATGCTTTCGATCCGTCGAGCGGCAAGACGCTCCGCTCCATCGATGTCCCCGCGAACGCAGGAACGGCTTTCGACGGCAAGCACTTGTTCCAGATTGCGGAGGACCGTATCCGCAAGATCGATCCGGATACGGGCCAAGTGCTTGCGACGATCCCGTCGCCCGGTGGCGGACGCGACTCCGGGCTCGCCTGGTCTGAAGGCACGCTGTGGGTGGGCCAGTATCGGGATCGCAAGATCCATCAGATCGATCCCGAGACCGGGGCGATTCTTCGCACCATCGAGTCCAACCGCTTCGTCACCGGGGTTACCTGGGTCGACGGAGAGCTTTGGCACGGCACATTGGAAGGTGACGACAGCGATCTGAGGCGAATCGATCCTCGGACCGGCGAGGTCTTGGAGCAGCTCGATATGCCGGCCGGTGTCGGCGTGACGGGCTTGGAATGCGATGGCCGAGATCAATTCTTTTGTGGCGGTGGAACTAGCGGGAAGGTGAGGGCCGTCCGACGGCCCAGGTGAGGCTCCGCAATTAGTCTTATTAGGGCTCCTGTCCGCGGCGCTTTAAATAGAACGATAAAAGCGCCTGGCTCCGCCGATGTTGAGAACATAGACTAGACTGGCTGCACATTCAAGTAGCCATGCCGATCTATCGCGCCCGAAGCCACTTCGGAGCATAAGCGACAATCCGTCAAAGTGGATTGCGAATGAGAGCGGGCCACTCGTGCCCGTTGCCGTTCTTGTTTCAGGATGATCTTTAGCGAATTCGCTTATCTTAGCGAACGCCTTTCTGTCATCAGCTAAACAACGTCGTGAATCCTGGGTTTCGCTCCCATGCCCCTGGGTCCGAAATCAAGATCGATCATCGTGAGAGCTTCGCCAAATTGCCGATGGTCCGAGTGGCGCTCGTATATGACACGCGCGTCTTTCCATCGCCGGGCAGACGACCAGCTCACCATAACGCTGCGGCCGGTGGCGCCTACAAGATCGAGGGACCAGTCGGCGTGTTGTTCTTCACGCTTGTCGCTGAAGAGTGGAGTATATCGAAGGCGGACGGAGAGCCTGCCGATTTCGGCCATGACATGGAGCGGCATCAGGAAGTTGAAAATGATCGGGAAGTACGCGGGCCTTGCCGACGAGCGGAGCGGGATTACTGTCACTTGCCACCTCGACATTCTCATCATAAAAGTGGTCGAAAAGCGCGAGGTACTCTTCGTAGCCGTTGCTGATGTCTGCATTCACGAGCGCGTTGTTTAAATCGAGTTCGGCCTCGGCTACCTTGGAGGATTGTTCTTTATTCATAGTTTGTCCGTTAGCTCCTTCCGGATTCACACATCAAACCTAAGCGCCGCGTCGCTTCCCAACATCACCAACATTTCGATTACGGCCCGTCGAACGGCTTCCTCATGCTCCATTTCCCGGACGAGGGAATTTAGCTCGCGGTCTAATGCGTCGTCTTCATGATGAAAATTGCTGAGATCGTCTTCCATTCAACATTCCTTTCTTACTCTGTTCGCGATCCGGCGCTGGCGCGGCTCTCATACAGCGCTTGACTCATGTTCCAGAGCCTGACTGCGACGCTGTTGTCGTACGTAATCTGTTTTGTGTGCGTCTCTCGGCACCGCAGGAAGAATCTGCCGGTGACACCGTCGAGATCGGGCGAGGACGCGACGTAGACGGGAGTTCTCGCTGCGCCTTCCGGAAATGCAAGCAAAGATGGAATGCGCTTTAACAACCACGGGACTGCTGCAGGTAGACCTCGCATGTTGTCACCCAGGCGTGTGAGCGTGGGTCCGGGACTAAAACAGTTCGCGGTAATCGTCGATCCTGCGAGGCGCCGGGAGAGTTCGTAAGTAAACAGAATGTTGCAAAGCTTCGAGCGCTTATAGGCCCCCAACCAGTTGTATTGCCGCTGACCCTGGAGATTGGAAAAATCCAGTTCTCCGCTATGGAACTCCGAGGACGCGGTGAGAATTCTTCCGGCGGGCGCGGCCCGGAGGAGATCGAGCAGAAGGTGAGTTAGCGCGAACGGCGCAAGGTGATTAACGGCGAAGGTTTTCTCAAGACCATCCGGCGTCACTTCTCTTTCTGCGAACACAGCGGCCGCATTGTTGATCAGGACATCGATCCGCGAGAAACTTCCGTGAAGCCGTTCAGCCAGACGATGGATCTCTGCCTGCGACGACAAGTCTGCGAGGAACAAGATCGGCGCGTTGCCCGCAGCACACTTCGCGACTTCCGTACGCATGAAATTCGACCGGGTTCGATCACGTCCCACCATCACGACTTCCGCACCACGTTCCGCTAGTAGCAGGGCCGTGGCCAACCCGAGTCCACTCGTCGCCCCCGTGATGAGGACCGTCTTCCCGCTCATCGACATTTCGCTCTGCTTGGTTCGGCGCTCAGCATTTCCAGCAAGCTCACTTCAATTTCAGGAAGCGTTCTACGTTGTCCGCGGCGGCGGGACAAGTGGCACAGATCTGTAGGAAATAAGCGCAGCTCACGGCTCGGCAATGTCTTGCGCTTTCCAGGTTTCTGACTAACGCGCGCTAAGACGTCGCTGCTCGGGTGGCCTCATTGGTGCGCCCGCGAGGTCGACGAAGTGACGCTTATTTTGCTTTCTGGGCAGCCGCCGCTTCCTCGGTCGAGGGGGGCACAAGACCCTTCAGTCGCAGATAAACCGCGATGGTTCCGTACATCTCGTTATCGTGGGCAACATTGAAATTAAGCAGGCCGATTTTGATTTACTGCCGAGCGGCGTCTTGCTGTCCACGATGATGGCACCCTCGGCGTCGGTCATCCCGCTGTAAGCGTTGTCGCAGAATTCGCTGGACGCTTTGAGCGCGGCAACCAGTTCGGCCTTGCTTGTTTTTTTGGCGGCGTCGCCGCGCTTCATCTCACCCTTTGCGGCGCCGCACAGCCCCATCTGCGCGTCGGCGACATGAGCAATCAGTTGACCAAAAGTTCGGAATTCAGGGGCGGGCTTAAACCCGTAATCCGCATCTGGCATCTTTTCGGCTGCCTTGAGGATATTAGCGCTCACTCCCTTGTAGGCCGCAGTTACCTCGGCGGTCATGGGGTTCTGCGCTCGCAAGGCCGTAGCAGCGGCGAACAGGACGAAAGAAAGACTCGAAACAACTCTTTTCATAGGACTCCTTTGGGGCTCTCAAAATATGTCAGCTAATTCGCTCCAGCTCAACCGCTGGAGCGCTCGAGGAGGACAGGCAAGGTCCACTCGGTTGGGTAATCTCTTTGCTTCACGGGCGAAGCATCGACCATGTTGTGGAGCGGCCTACGGGAGCGGCAGTAATCCTCTGAGGTGTGGCTCATGCTGTGCCCTCCCGTGGGAGTTGCGCGCCGGTCGTGAAGGTCGCGCCGAACACGATGTTTCCTCTTGGGCGGAGCGCGAAGTGGCGACGACCGAGCCGCCCCACTGCGTTCGCTATTGCATCAAGTGCGCAATGGTATGCGAGTCATTGAAGACCGTTCTACATGCCAGCACCCTCCTGGACGGTCCACCACCTTAGAGTTGAGACCATCCTCCGTCTACCGGAAGCTCGGCGCCGGTCGTGAAGGTCGCGTCGAACGCGAGGAAGAGGACGGCCTTGGCGATCTCGTCCGACGTCCCCCAGCGCTTCATGGGAACCATGCCGGTCATCTTCTCCCTAATCTGGGCGGCCTCGTCTTTACCGGGAAACACTTTGCCGAGGATCGGCGTGTCGATGGGACCGGGCGTCACCGCGTTGACGCGAATCTCGCGAGGAAGCAACTCGGCGGCGAGCGTCCGAGCGAATGATCGCAGCGCAGCCTTGGCGGCTCCGTATGCGGCGTTGCCGGGCATTCCCTTGACGTTGGCGATCGAGGTCGTGAAGACGATAGAGCCTCCCCGGTTGATTAACGGCGCGAGCTTCTGCACCGCGAAAAGCGGCCCTTTGGCGTTCAGGTTGAACATCTCGTCGTAGACAGCCTCGGTCATGCTCTCGAGAGGCGCTCGGATGCTGAACCCGGCGTTGACGAAGAGCAGGTCGAAGGTGTCGAACTCGGCCTTCACCCGAGAGGCGAGGGCGTCGATGTCCGTCAACGACCGCGCGTCGCTCGAAACCACGATGGCGTCCTTTCCAAGCTCTTTCTGCGCCGATTCCAGGCCGGCCTTCGAGCGACCCGTCACCAGAACACGCGCACCCCCATCGAGGAGCATCTTCGCCGTCGCGAGCCCCATGCCGCTCGTGCCGCCGATAATCACCACCTTTTTACCTTTGTACCGTTCCATGTGTATTCTCCTCGCGAGTTTAGGGTTGTTTTGATTGATTTTCGAACTGTTTGAGTACGATAATGTAGCTGCGCGCAATCGCGTGCTGCTGATTCGGGTTACCGCAGACCAGTTTCGCCGCGACCGGCGCTCCTTCAGGACACCGCGCTCAAGGATGCTGCGGAAGAGAAATCGACGCCAGAGACCTTGACGACGGCCTGCCACGCGGCTTCCTGGCTGGCGCGATCGTGGAGGTGTGGGTGGCGCTGCGCCTCAATTGGGCCTGAGAACTTCCCTTGAGCCGAGGCGAAGAATTGCCCTGAGACGTCGGTTCCGAACTCCGACGCCTGGAGGTACCGACGGGCCGCGGTCTCCGGCGTCTGATTCATGCCGGGAATGAGGTTCACGATTGGGATAAACAGATACTTCAACGCCGGGCCAGCGTTTCGCACCACCTTGGTGGCGGTCGCCCCACCGGGCGAGACAGCGTACACGGCCATGCCGGAGGGTAGCCGGCGCGCCAGCGCCGCGACCCACCAAGCGATAATGAGCTTCGCGTCGGCATACGCATTGTTGGGCACGTACTTCACGTTCGGCCCGTTGCGAATCAGGGCTTCCACAGCGGCGGTTCGGTCACCCTGGTGGTATTTGGCCGCGAAGGCTGGCACGTCGGTGTAGCTGAACATGGGGACGCCCCCTCGGGCAGGCTCCGCACCGGCGATAACAATCCGCGCGTTGGGGCTCAGCAGGTTGGCGCGGAGCAACCCGACAGTCAGTTGATGATGGCCGATCAGCGGGGCCTGAGAAGCCTCGACGCCCGCCGCAGTGAGCACGCGCTTCTTACCTGGGACCATCCCTGCATTGAGCAGTAGGAAATCGATCGGCTGACCCCGCTTGACCAGCTCGGCGAGGGCGGACTGAACGCTGGACGGCGAGTCCAGATCCAGCTCCAGCGGCGTGAAAACCTGTTTCTTGGTCTCAGCCGCGAGTTGAGCGGCCGTTTCCTGGACCCGGGCCAGGCTGCGCCCGGTGACGATGACCTGGCGGTAGCCCTTGGTGGCGAGCAAGCTGGCTGCCGCATAACCGAGCCCGGAGGTGGTGCCGGTGACGAGAGCGATAGAATGTTCCATGGGCGTCTCCGTGGTGAAGGGTGAAGGTCGTGCTGTTTTTCCTTTGGACCTATCCATGTTGTCTCCTGCGTTTATCTGCCTTGAAGTATTACATACGCTAGAGTACGATAATCACAGCGGCAATGCAAGGAGTTTCGTACGCGATGGTAACTAATAGTTCAAAGCGCGCCCGAGGACGTCCAAAAGGCTTTATCCCCGACGAAGCACTCGACCGTGCCGTTGAGATGTTTTGGGAGCATGGGTATGAAGGAGTTGACGTAGAGCGGATCGCACGGGCCGTGAACGTCACCAAACCCGCGCTATACCGAGCCTTCGGAGACAAGTCCACCCTGCTGCTCAAGGCGGTCGAGCGCTATGCAATAACGTATGGAGCTCCCATAATGGCAGCTTTTCAAGCGGAGCCGGACATCCACAAGGCCGTGACCGCCTTTTGCGAGGCTACCGTCAACCTCGCTTCGGGTGAGGCTCGCGGCGGCTGCATGATGGTCGCCGCGGCGCTGGGACAGTCGGAGCGAGTAACGGAGATCCGTTCCTATCTCGCGAAGGGCCTCACCGCAGCCGCTGATATTTTCGCGAAACGTTTCGAGCAGGAGATGAAGGCGGGGCGCCTGACTCGCACACCCTCTGCCAAGGTGCGAGGCCGTGCGCTCGTTGACTTGATGAAGGGTTTGCAACTTCGCGCCAAGGCCGGTATTGCGCGCGAGCAATTGCTGCAAGACGCCCGAAGCTATGTGCCCCTGATTCTTGGCAAGCAAATCTAACGCACTTCTCGGCGGCGATGCGTCTGGACGAGTGCCAAATCGCCAATGCACTCACAGATAACTGGTCACGATAGGTGTTTCGTGGCGGGGTGGCGCACCCGTTCACCCAGCATTGCCGGACGAAAAGCAGACCATGGAAATGACAGAGTATGGAAAGCATGGAGGGCCATGATGCCGGCTTCCCACCCTTCCCACGCTCTTTGCGAATCCCTTCGGGATTCCCACATTCCCACGGTCTCGACGACGGAACGAGGGGATCACCGGTGAGACGATTCACGTCGATTGTGGAGCACGGTTGGTCTAACTCTTTGCTAAGACACGACATCCTGCAAAAATGCTGAAAGCCTGCTGGGTTGGGCTTAGGCCCGGTTCGTCGATCATGCCTTGGCTTCCAAAGCTTGATCGAATTGCATCGCTGCTTGTCTGACCGATAGGCAATATGTCCTCAACAGTTGGCCTGTCGACTGGGATCTGACTTTAGCTCCCGTACTGGAGATTCCACTTGGCCGTAAAACCCAAACCGTTGAATTGGCTCTCGCACCGCTCAATCCCGCAGATTAGGAATGAGAAACGCCCAAGGCTCCGGCGATGTTCAGAAACACGCACTGGTTCCACTTTCCAGTCGCAATGCTGACTTAGCTGGACCGATCGCGCCCGTATCAGTTGAACCTAACCGCCGGCGGACCACATTGGCCCACAGGCCGAACGCCAGGTTGATCCGGACCGCTAAGATAGCAAAGACGACCATGCCGCAGCTAACCAATTCACGCCTCGCCTGGTTCAACGGCAAGTTCATGCCCGAGAATCAGGTACTGCTCCCGTTCCGCGACCGGAGTTGGAGGTACGGCGACGGCGCCTTCGACATGACGCGCACCTTTAACGGCCGTGCCTTCCGGCTCAAGGAACACATTGACCGTTTCTATTGCTCCCTGCGCTATCTGCGTCTGGATCCCGGAATGAGTCCACAGGAGATGATCGACGTGTCGGAGCAAATCGTGGTACGCAACGAACATCTGCGCGGCGCGGCTGGCGATTGGTGGATCGGCCAGCGAGTCAGTCGTGGCGTCGATCCGATCGGTGATGAAGCGCCCGAGCACGTCGGTCCGAACGTAGTTGTGGAATGCACGCCGCTGCCGCTCAAAGCGCGCGCGCGTCAGTTCCGCGACGGTCTCGATGTATGGACGCCCGCGCAGCGCCGAATCGCACCGGACATGCTCAGCCCGCGCGCTAAGACCCACAACTACTTGAATATGATCGTCGCGGAGCAGTCGGTGAAAGCGCACGATCCCGAGGGCTGGGCTGTGCTGCTCGACGTCAACGGAAATCTCGCCGAGGGGATGGGCAGCAACATCTTTGTGGTCCGCGGGGGCACGCTCTATACCCCGAGCGAGCGTTACGTCCTTCCCGGCATCAGCCGCCAGATGACGCTCGATCTCGCGTGCAAGCTTGCCATTCCAGCAATTGAAGGCGACATCGATCTCTACGACGCGGCGAACGCTGAAGAGATGTTCCTGACCTCCACTAGCCTCTGCATCGCCGGCGTACGCAGCTTCAACGGCGCCAAGATCGGCGACGGCCGCACTCCGGGTCCGATCACCAAGCGCCTAACCGACGCCTACGTCGCCGAGGTGGGCTGCGATTTCGTGAAGCAGCATCTTGATCGGCTTAGCTGACGCGTCGTGACCAGCAGATCGGCGCCCCTGCGCCCGCCCCCTTGGTCTCGATAGAGGTGCCTGCCTTCAGTGAGCGGCGTTCCCCGGGATCGATCCGGATAGCTGGATGGTTGGGCTGTTAGCACCAGCTATCGTGGGGCGCGGCTACCCAGCAGTAATTGACGACATGATGCGCCAGAACAATCGCACAACCTGCCACCTTCACATACTGCTGCAGAAAACAGTCCTGGAAAGTATTGCAGCACGACTGTGACGAGCCGGGCCTTAGCGACTACTGCGCGACTGAGCATGCGAACGCGAGCCCCGTCATCGCAGCTCGTCCACCTAATATTTCTGTGCAGTTGCTCGGGTCAAGACCGGCGACTTCGGCGCCTGAGAACAAAAACAGCGAATATTCCGATGCCGGTTAGGGCGATGGAAGCCGGTTCAGGAACCGCTGCGGCCGCACCATCAGTGAACGCGGCAGCCGAGCTTACGCTGGCCAAAAAAGTAGTGTTTCCGGTTGCCAAGTTTAGCGAGAGTACATCAGAGGTGAAAGTAGAAGGTTGCCCTTGAAACGCGTAAACGCTGCCATTAATATCCACCGCCGCGTTGAGGTGAAGGCTTGTCGGTGCTAGGAGAGTTGCCGCCCCAGTCGAGGGATCGATTTGGTAAAGCTCCGGATTGATCACTACCGCGAAAGTCGTTGCATTGAAAGCATCAAACGTCGCGTATAGCTTTCCGCCAGCCGCAAAGAGCGCCTCGTCGCACTCGTCGGCTGGATTACTGGGTGCCGGCGGGATACCGGTATAAGCTATAAGGGTCGCGGCCCCAGTCGCGGTATTAATAGTGTAGAGGTTGTTGCTGAAATCGGTCGCATACACCGTCCCGTTAAGGTCGGCAGTGTCAAGGGCTGAGAAGCCCAGCCCTGTGGCTCCGATAACAGAGATCGCTCCAGTCTTGGGTTTGACTGAATCTAAATTCCCCGAGAACGAAATACCTAGGTATCCATTCGGTCCCGGCACCAAACCACCCAACGGATCCGGCGTATTAGGACCGATTTGGCTAAACGCCCCGGTAGTCGGGTCCACAGTGCCGAATTGGCCCGAAACGGTCACTACGGACAGCAGAGGACTGGCGTTGGCTGAAGCAGTCAACAACACAAGCGAAAGCGAAATGATCAGTTTTCCTTGCAGAAGCATGAGTAAGCCCCTCCTGGGCAGGCTCCGATTTACTCACGGGAACGTTACCGTTGCCATGCCTGCATACTCATTTGAGGCTCAAAAATTGCCTCATCGGCCAAGTCGTTGAGGGGAAGTTAATTACCTGTCGGCCTCGTCAGGCCGGAGCCGATGCATGATGGTAGACTGTATCCTGCCTGTGGGCGATCTCTTATGTTGCCCCACTCCCAATCGCCGGCTCGGCTGGCCTTCGGCCCCTTCGAAGTGAATATTGCAGCGGGGGAGCTGCTCAAGAGCGGGTTCGCATACGTCTGTCGAGCCAGCCATTTAAGATTTTGTTGATCCTGCTGGCGCATCCCGCCGATGTCGTTTCAAGCGAGCAATTGCGGGAGGAGATCTGGGCGGATGGCACGTTCGTTGATTTCGAGCATGGCCTCCATGCCGCCGTGAATAAGCTTCGGCGCGCTTTGGGCGATTCAGCTGAGAATCCACGGTACATCGAAACCGTGCCGGGCCGGGGATACCGGTTCGTAGGAGCTGTGGAGCATCGTCTCCTCGCTCCGATTCCATCGACAGCAGGCGCTGTGCCCACCTTGGTCCCCTCACCCCGTTTGCCACAGGACACAGGGGAACTCCGGACGGCGGCTCACTTCAAGCCGAGCCGGCGCTGGTGGACTGCGGCTGCAGTCACGGTGGTGCTCGGTGCACTGGGTGTCTTCTGGGCATCGAGGTTCTTCCGGCAGCCAGCCAGCGATGAACGTGTCTTCATTCTGCAGATTAATCCGCCCGAGGACGCCAAGTTTGCGTTTGGCGCGAACAACGTCGGCATCTCCTTGTCACCAGACGGCACGATCGCCGCCTATGTCGCAACACACGAAGGGAAGACCGCTCTTTGGGTCCGGCCGCTGGATAGCACAACCGCACGGCCGCTTGCCGGAACGGAAGACGCCGGGCTGCCCTTCTGGTCGCCAGACAGCAAGTCCATCGCGTTCTTCGCGGGAGGCAGGTTGCAGCGGGTGGAATTGGCGGGTGGGGCACCACAGACCATCTGCGAAATGGGCTTAGCCCCCGGCGGCTCCTGGGGCAGCAACGGTCAGATCCTCTTTGCAGCTTGGGGCTCCGGTCTATACCAGGTCGCCGCCTCCGGTGGACAGCCCTCGCCTTTGACGACCCCGGATGCCTCTCGTGGTGAAGTCTTCCACTACTGGCCGCAAATACTTCCCGGCGGCCGGTTTTTGTACTTTGCCCGGAGCCACAAGCGCGAGAATACTGGCGTTTATGCGGCCTCGCTTGCTAAGCCTCGCGAGCCTGTGCAGTTATTGGCCACAGCCGCCAACGCATTGTACGCACCCGGAGTTAGGGGGTCCCGGAAAGGATATCTGCTGTGGCTGCGCGGCGGAACTTTGGTGGCGCAGGACTTTGACGTAGACAACCTCAAGCTCTCTGGAGTACCCCATCTGATAGCCGATCCGGTTGCTCGGATGTCGGTGCATGGCCAGATGCTAGTCTCGGTCTCGGCCACCGGAGCTTTGCTGTACAGCGCCTCTGCCCCCTTGCGCCAGTTCACATGGGTCGACCGCCTGGGAAAGTCACAAGACCCGTTGGGCGAACCGGCATTGAGCGCCCACTTCCGTTTGTCTCCAGATGGACGGCGGGTTGTGGTGACTCGTGTCAATATCGGTGGGACCGATCTGTGGATGCTGGATGTGGGACGGGGTCTATGGAGCCGCTTCACTTCCAGGCCTGGTATAAACATTTACCCGGTCTGGTCCCCTGACGACCGAACGATTGTATTTGCGTCCGATGCGCCGTTCAACCTGTTTCGCAAAGATGCCAGCGGAGCCAATAGCGAGCAACGTCTCACTCACTCGCCAAACCCTCAATTTCCCATGGACTGGTCCCGCGATGGACGCTTCATACTCTACGAAGAAGATAACGCCTCTGGCAACCGGCGGTCCCTGTGGATTCTCCCAGCAGAGACAGGTGAGGGCAAGCCGAGGCCTTACCTTCAGACGCCGTTCAACGAATACATGGGCCGTTTCTCGCCCGACAGTCGCCGGGTGGCTTTTCAGTCGGATGAATCCGGACGATACGAGGTCTACGTCGACACATTCCCAGAGCCGAGTGGCAAGGTATGGATTTCCACGGCCGGAGGCATTGTTCCGCAGTGGAGTGCCGACGGGCGCGAACTGTTCTATATATCACCGGATTTGAAGCTCATGTCAGTCGGACTCAAGGTGGGCACCAGCTCAGTGGAGCCATCGGTGCCACGCGCGTTGTTTCCGTTGCCCGTATTCGACGCTGCACTCAGCCCCTATGAAGTCGCCACCAATGGGGAGCGATTCCTGGTGCTCAAGCCCCCCGAAGCTGCCGCGCCGCTGACTGTAATCGTCAATTGGCCCGCCTTGCTGAATAAGACAGCTAGCGCCCAATAACCCCAGCTTTGGGCTCGATCTCATGCCCATCCTGAGGAAGCGGAGAAGACGCTTTTCGAGCCAGCCAGGCCGTGTGTTCATCGTCCATGCCACGCCGTAGTGTTTAGAAGGCATACCTGGCGATAAATCCCCATGTAATTCACTAATGGTTAGGTGGATGGTTGGGCTGTTCACACCAGACAACCGCTTTCGCCGCAACTAGAACATTCAACCGCCGGCCCAAACTGCCGCTCGGTGAAACCGACGCCTATGCCGACGCTGCTTTCCCCAGAACGCTGCGGGCGTAGTCATCGACGGTGGTGAGTTTGATGCCGAACGTATCGACAACCGACCCCATGTTCATTGCGTTGCCATGCAAGTATCCGAGCATCAATGCCGCAAAACTCTTCTGCAGGGAATCCGTGGCCCCTTCGAACTGCGCGACCAGCGCCTGTTCAGAGACATGTTCCAGCCGGAACGGCCTGCCGCCGATTCTTTCGAAGCGAGTCACTACTTCAAGCGGGCTGAGCGCTTCCGGTCCGCCAAACTCGATCGTTTTCCGTTCCGCGGCCGGGTGTCGAAGGGCGACCGCGCAAATCTCGGCAACGTCGCGGAAGGACACCCAACTGATCGGATTCGTTCCCGGTCCGTAGATACGGGCCGCCGGATTCATATAATCGAATCCCAGGGCCGGGCTCAGCCACACCTCCATGAACCAACTCGCCTGAATGACAGTAAAGTTCAAGCTCGTGACAGCATTCTCGACCTGCTGCTTCGCATCGCCTAGCGGGAATGATATGCCGGGTGTCCTGCGAAACGACACGAAGAGAAACCGTCCTACTTTGGCTTGCTTCGCTGCCTCTACGAGGTTCAATTGTCCGGCTGCGTCAACAGATTGGATGGAATCTCCAGGTTGCCGGGCCAGGGTCGAGGAAGCAGTGGAGATCACTGCGTTCACGCCGCGGCAAGCAGCAACGATCGACTGAGGGTCTTTCAGGTCGCCAACACACAATTCGACACCGCACGACTGCAGGGCTTCAACCTTCTCTCTCGAACTAGTCATTCGCACGAGCGCTCTTACCGTTTCGCCTCGTCTCGTCAGCCTGTGGCAGACCTCACTACCAACCAGGCCGGTAGCACCGACAACAAGGATCATCTGCGTCCTCCCTGAAGACCGATCTTACACCTGGGAGTTCCATCCCGCATACGTAACGGGTCGTCGCGTAGCGTTTACGGTCGCCAACAGGGAACGTATGCACTGATCCGGTCCCGAAACGGCGTTCTAGAGAGCTTCGGCGATACAAGCATAAACCTGACCGGAACCATAACACTGAACCCGAGCTCGAGCCCGTAAATCTCGGCGCGCTCGGGAACTGCTTCAACGTGGCGAGGCGGAAAACCTGATCTGGACTTGCCGATCTTGCAATTACCCGGTTGGGAGTCGTTTTCAGAGACCGGGGAGTTGGCCGGAGAACCCGCCAGCACAAACCGCCAGTACAACCCGAGCGAGGGTGCTAAGAGCTTGGGCCAGTGGATTGGCGTGGCTGCCTGCTACGTTTTAGTTGAAACATGGTTCAGCAGATTGCTGGCGATAAATCCCCATGTAATTCACAAACGGGTTAGGTGGATGGTTGGGCTCGCCATTTATCTCCCGGCAGCTATGTTGCCCTAACGGAAATTCTCCACTAGCATGAGAACGCTTTCCTGACGGTTGTGACCACAATGGTCGTGGCCAGCTGTTATATTCGCCGGACGGTGGATTTCTCAGGCGCACGGTCGGGAGGCTCTCCGATGCAGTAGCATCGGCCGTCGGGCTGGCTTTTGAGTTGCTACACTCAGTCTGATCCATCCGGGCGAAGAGGCGAATGAGCACCCGTAATGACGATCGAAGACGTGAGCACCCCCCGCGCAACTCTGGCCAGCAGCGACCAACCCAGCGCGCCACCGATCAGGAAATCCAGAAATGGATCTCGCGCCAACACGGCTTCGTGCCCGAGAGCGCGTGGCTTCTGCACTGTAAAGAGCAGTTCGGCCTCGTAGCACCGGGAACCGCACCCGCAGAGAATCCGTGCCCGCCCGAAAAGGTCGCAGCGATTAAGCCAGCGTTCCGGCGGTTTGGACTGCTTTGAGGGGCAGATCCGAGAGCTAACCCACCGGTGCCCACGCATTCCTCCTACAACGGCGTAATTAATCCGCGAATCCCAGGCCCACCGCAGCCAAATGCACGGTCTGGGTGTTTCTCGTTCCAAGTGGCCAGCGCCTCGGGACAAGAGCGATTCCAAATCCGCTGTTGACTGGCCACGGCCTGTCCGCAAAGAACCCCGTTCGGAAGGAGGTTGACCGCTGGTACGGCAAATCCGTAAATCCTCAAAGGCGGATTGGCAGCCTTCGGACTTGTTTGCCTATTCTCCGCCAGGTGGCGAGGGAGCTGTCAGCCGCTGTTGCTGCCGGATCTGCTCGTACCCTCGATGGCTCCGCAAACGGGCGAACGCCGGAAACACATCCACGTAAAGAGCTAGTGGGTCGGCGATATCGACGGCACGCTGAAGGTGCTGCATGGCGCGATCGAGCTCACCCAAGCCGGTATACGCCCAACTGTAGTAGAGTTCCCGCACGGGAGCCGAATCGGCCATTCCTTGCAGCCGATCAAGGTACTGTTTCGCCGCACTTGAGTTTCCTCCCATTCCCTCTACGTAACTTCTGAGAGCCAGCGTAAACGGAACCTCGGGGCCGAGGTGCTCGGCCTTATCGAAGGCCTCGCAAGCCAACGAATAGCGCCCCAAGGACGATTCGGCAAGTCCCAGCGACCAGTAGGCTTCCAGAAAGCTGGGGTGCAATGCGATTATTCGTCGGCCCTGCTCGGCGGACTCCTCAAATTGACTGCAGCACAGACGGACCCACACGATTTCATTGCCAATTTCTGGAGAAGCCGGATCCAAGTCATACGCGGCAAACACAGTGTCAACCGCTTCTGCAAAGCGCATCCGGGGTACCAGTGCGATGATCGACAACCAGTTCAGAGCCAGAGCGCTGCTTGGGTTTGCATCCAGTGCGCGGCGGAAGAGGGCTTCAGATGCGGCCCAGTCCCGGTTCAGGGTAGCTTCGAGGGCGGCCAGCGAGCAATACGCGTCGGCGCAGTTAGGATCCAGTTCCAGGGCCTTGGAAGCATGGCAACGGCCTCGCTCCAGGGTGCCGCGCGCGCTCGCTACGTGCCAATAGGCCAGAAGTACCTGGATATCGGCTAGGCCGGCATATGCGGGCGCATAGTCCGGGCATCGCTCGATAACTCTTTCGAAATGCGCGGCGGCCTGGGCAAGATTATCAGGGGACCAACGGTGGAACCATGCACGACCTGATAAATAGAGCTGATACGATTCACGATCGATGATTTGGCGTTTTTGCGGTCCTCCCCCGCCCGGAACCGCGCCCAGACTCGACCCTACAAATCGGCTCAGCGCCTCCACCGCGGGCTGAATAACGTTATCGAAAGTGCCCATCGGCGTCAGACCTGAGGAATCCGCGCGGCTCAGTCTGGCTTGCAGATTCATTCCGTCAAGGGAGCATTCGAGAATCGCGTTAGCACCAAGATTCCGAATCGCCCCCGCCGCATCGCGTGTGGTGAGTGAAGAATGCGGAGCAAGGACGGTAACGCCACGCAGTTCGCCCAGTTTGCTGATCAGCTCAACGGTCAAACCCTCGGCCGTAAGTTCGTCGGATGAGTCGACCAGGACGGCCAGACGCCACTCGAACGGTGCCTCATCGCGCCTTCGAAATACGGGAGCATACGCGCCCTTGGGTAAATCAATGCGCGACGCGTCGCCTGCGCCTTCCTGGCTATAGTAATCGAGCAAGCGCCGGCGCAATCGGTGGGCTTCGACCCGTACGATCGGATCTTTCTTCGGGTCATAACCTGGATCACGGTGGAAGAACTCGACTCCGATGACTGTCTCCTTGAGGCCCTGAGCGTCATTGCTGGAATGGCGGGTTGTCAGGAAAACAAGAAGGTCACGCAGCCGCGGCGTGGTCCGGAAAGCCTCACTGCCGCAGATTCGCTCGATCTGCCGCCGGACTGCTGGGTCCATTTGAATGGAGCGAGTATACCAGAGCAAGTCCCGAGTAAAGCTGCAAATTTAACCCTCCTTAACCCCCGTGGAATTGACCCACCAGCAAATCGGGCGCATAGTCAACGACGTTAACGGATGACACTCAACCTCGATCAATACTTGCGTCCTGGGCAGACCGGATATAACGATGCCCGCCGCATTTGGAACGGCATGATAGACCGGAAGCCGGCCATGATCGCCCGCTGCGCCACCACTGGCGATGTTGCGGCCGCGGTCCGCTTGGCCCGGGAACGGGATCTCCTCGTCAGTGTACGCGGCGGTGGCCACAATGTCGCGGGAACTGCGGTCTGCGACGCAGGACTGATGATAGACCTCTCGCCAATGAAAGGCATCGAAGTGGATCCTTCCGAACGAAGCGCCATTGCCCAACCTGGGTTGCTATGGGGTGAGTTTGATCGCGTGACGACGGCCTTTGGCTTGGCCACTACCGGCGGGCAGGTTTCTCACACGGGAATTGCAGGCCTCACCCTTGGCGGCGGATTGGGTTACATGATGGGATTGCACGGCGCAACTTGTGATAACCTCCTCTCGGCCGAAGTGGTCACGGCCGACGGTGAGATCCTCGAGGCTAGTGCACATCAGAACACCGATTTGTTCTGGGCGCTGCGAGGGGGTGGTGGGAACTTCGGGATCGTGACCTCGTTCCGGTATCGCCTCCACCCGATCGGGCCCGTCACAGCCGGCCTCTTGATTTACCCGCAGCAACAGTCGGCCGAGGTGCTGTCGTTCTACCGGAACTATTTGCCGGGTACTCCGGATTGCCTCGATACGTCGGCCGTCTTTCTCAAAACGCCGGACGGGCTCAACGCCCTGGCTATTGTGGTGGTTTTCTTTGGAACGCTTGCGGATAGCGAGTCCACGTTGAGGCCCCTCCGGACCTTCGGACCACCGTTGGCCGACTTGATCGGGGAAATGCCCTACACGCAGGCGCAACAACTGGCCGATCCATTGGTGCCGACAGGAAACCGTTACTACTGGAAGGCAAACTTTCTCGATACGATCTCCGACGGTCTCGTCGAAGTCCTCCGCGAGAGGGCCCTGCTTTCACCGTCGCCGCACTCGATGATTCTATTGTTCGAGTTGAAGGGGGAGATCCAAAGGCACGCCCGCGAGGGTGCAGCTTTCGATCATAGGGATGACAATTTCGAACTATCCATCATCGCCAACTGGACGGATCCAGCGACAGACAGCGCAAACGTAGACTGGGAGCGCGAGACGTGGTTAGCCGTTCAGCCGTTCGTGAAGAAAGGAGTCTACGTAAACCACCTGACTGGGGACGAGCCAGCCGATCGCATTCGTGCCGCTTACGGGGTGGGCAAGTACGAACGGCTCAAGCAAGTGAAACGAAAGTTCGACCCCACCAACTTCTTTCGCATGAATCAAAACATCGCGCCCTAGCCAGAACCTCAAGACGGGTTCGATAAAAAATGCATAATCTTGATCCGGGAGTCCAGGGATGACCTCTACAAACCTGCCGTTCTCGACCCCTACCGCGCCGACCCGCGCTACCAAGCCCTGCTCCAGCGAATGAACCTGGCATAGAAAGTAGCGCACGCGCCGGGCGTGCCACACTCTGCGTTTAGTTGAAACATGGGGCGCCAGATCGCTGATGATATCCCCATGTAATTCGCTAACGAACGCTTAGGTGGATGGTTGGGCTGTTCGCAACAGCTATCTCCCGGCTCGATGAATTCACTCTCGAAAAGATGGGCGCCATGGGTAGTTTCTTGTGGGTTTTGCCTGAGCAGCACTTACCCCAACTAAGGTTAGTATTTGGCCGTATCCATTGGTTGTATTGTTCTCCTCCACACCTGGACTCAAAATAAGATATAGTTATCCTCCTTATCGAGGGCGCTACGGGGCTGGGAGTCCTTGTTCTTCGGTAAAGTTCAAACGCAAGGCGATCGGATTGCACCTCAGGCTCATTTCCGGGCTCCTTTCGGTCAGCTGCATTTATGTGGGGCTCACCTCGGTCGCATTCAGCCAGGGCTCCCAAAGTGAGACACCTCGGCTGCCCCTCGTGAAAGTATCTCAAGTCCGTGCACTGCCTCTGGAGGAGGTCCGGCGTGGCTATCCAGTCCATCTAAGAGGAGTTGTAACGTATTTCGACAGCGCCAGCCCAGATATGTTCGTACAGGACGACACCGGAGCCGTATGGGTCGAGTGGTCGAGGGGCCTGCCCGTTGCCGTTCCGGGCCAATGGATCGATTTGTCGGGGAACGCTGTCCAGGAGAACATATCTCCGGATATTCACACGCCGCGCTGGACCGTAATCGGCCAAGCGCCTATGCCAAAGCCCAGGCGAGTGATGTTTGATGAATTGGCTTCGGCCAGTGTCGATTGTCAGTGGGTTGAAGTGGAAGGTATAGTACGGTCCGCCGAGGTGCCTGCACACACCAACCGGCCACAGCTTGTCCTGGAAGTGCCCGGAGGGCGGATTTTCGTTCGCGTTCCTGATCCTAATGGAATCCCACCCGGCCTGATAGGTTCCACAGTGCGCGTGGATGGAGCTGCTGGGTCGTTTTTCAATCAGAAAACCCAGCTTATTGGTGTGGTACTGAACTCGCCTTCCTTTCGATATGTGGTTACCATCGCAGCCGCCGAGCAAGATCCGTTCGCGTTACGCGAGAAGCCGATCGCGGACTTGCAGGGATTCACGTTGACCGCTCAGCCTAAGCATCGCCTGAAAATTCGTGGTATTGTTACCGCGCAGTTTGAGGGGAAGAAGCTCTACTTGGCGGACGATACCGGCAATGTAAGCGTTGAAACCAGTCAGGCATCTACGCTGCAGCCCGGCGACAGGATAGAAGCCGTTGGTTTTTCGGGATACATGGACTCCATGCCCGTACTGCAGGATGCCATATTCCGCCGCATTGGGGCTGGTCCGCCGCCGGTACCGCAAATGATCAAGCCGGATGAGGCCGTCGATGACAAGTACGATGCGGCGCTGGTCACTCTTGACGGTCAGCTGACTGCGCAGTCGGTTCTGCCCGACGAAGCAGCACTGATCCTCAAGCGCGGCGAGAGAACGTTTCGCGCATTTTTAATAGGAGCACCGGTAGACTCAAGGCACCACCTTCACGAGGGTAGTCAACTACGATTGACCGGAATTTGCCTCACGGACAAAGACGCAGAAGGAAAGTTACAATCGTTCAGTATCCGGCTACGGTCGTTTCGAGACATTGTGATTACCCGGAGCCCGTCCTGGTGGACTCGTGAGCGCGTGCTATCCGTTCTGGAGTTTGTGACACTATTGGCGCTCGCGGCTGCGGCTTGGGTGCTCATACTCCGAAAGCGCGTGCGCGCACAGACTGCGGAGTTGCTCCGGCAGAAGGATGAGCTCGCGGTTGCGTTGCAATCGGCAAACGCGGCGACTCAGCTCAAGAGCGAGTTCTTGGCTAACATGAGCCATGAGATCCGCACGCCGATGAACGCCATTATCGGGATGAGTACTCTGGCGATGGATAGTATTTCTCACGAAGAGCAGCAGGAATTCCTAACCGATGTGGTAAGCTCTGCGGAATCCCTCTTATCCCTCCTGAATGAGATTCTGGATCTTTCAAAAATAGAGGCGGGTCGGCTGGAATTGAATCCGATTCCGACTTCGATCGTTGATGTGGTCAGAGACGCCACAAATTTCCTCAAAACGATGGCCACTCAGAAGAATATTGACCTGGGCTACATGGTGTCGCCCGCGCTGCAGGGTCAAGTATTGGCGGATCCAGTACGCCTGCGGCAGGTTTTGCTGAACCTGATCGGTAACGCCACCAAATTTACTGAGCGCGGCTCCGTAGCGGTTGAGGCGAGCGTTGAGTCGGAAAGCGAAGACACAATCTGCGCAAGATTTGCGGTTCGGGACACGGGGCCTGGCATACCCGCCGACAAACAGGAAATCATATTTGAGGCATTTCGCCAAGCCGATGGGTCCATTTCTCGAAAACATGGCGGGACAGGATTAGGGCTGGCCATTTCGTCGCGCCTTGTCGGGATGATGGGTGGACGCATTTGGGTGGAGAGTACCGTGGGGATAGGAAGCACCTTCCTGTTCACGGCTCGTTTTAACAAACTGCACAAGGGTTCCACGACTGGCCCCCCGCTGACCCCGGCTGCCATCACGGTCATCCAGACGGCTTGAAGGTGAATCGCGAGCAAGCGCTGGTCGCGACAGCTGATGCGCCGAAAGCTGAACGGGTCGATGCGGTGAGCCGATTCGCTGAAGTGCTTCGGGGTGCAGACGGACGCTGTTCAGATTGACTACGCCCACGCGTGCCGAGAAATGCACAGGATTAGTATTGCCGATTCCTGTTGATTAATCCCCTTGTAATGAAGAATGCGGCGCGGCAATTCGCCAACGACTGACTGGTCGCGCGTTCGTCTGACGAGCGACAAGTATCCCCTCCCTTCAAGAGACTGCACCCGGACGGAAAGGTGCGCGCTACTCTGTCTCGTCGTTCAAGGAGTTCGACTCCAGTTCTGGTGTGCGCTCGAATAATCGAACTGTCGTTCTCGGAAATGTCATTCATTTCTGAAATCAGCGATATGGTCTGTGACGCAGCAACATTGTTCCCCCACAGCCAGTCACGGAGCAACCCAACCTAAGACCGCGAGCGCCGTTGGCTGGAGGCAACGATACAGCCGAGTGTCACCGTGTCACGAATCGATTGGAGGAAATGCGGAGAGAGAGTAAAAGCTTTGACAGGTTGTCCGACGGCGCTCTTAAGTTGTTGATTTTATTTGGCAGTGAGGGTGGAGGGGTGCACCCTCACCGCCTACCAAATAAATCAAGAAGATGCGAAGATACAAAACTGCAGGCTGCTAAATTAACTAGCTTATTTTTCAATAGCTTGGCGGTGAGGGTGGGATTCGAACCCACGGAACCCGTAAAGGCTCAACGGTTTTCGAGACCGCCCGATTCAACCGCTCTCGCACCTCACCGTACCTCTAATCTATCCGATTCCCCAACCGCTTGCAAAAAGCTTCAGCCGCTCGCGCGGCGGCTAACTATGCCGGGTTCCCGCGGCTAGGCGAGCGCAGCCCTCGTAGGCGGCGACCACATCCGCCGCCTCGCCGTCCATCGCCAGTTCCCCGTGGTCCAGCCAAAGCGCGCGCTCGCAAAGCTGTTGCACCGCACCGGTGGAATGCGAGACGAACAGGAGCGTTCTGCCTTGCCGCTTAAACTCCATGATTTTCTGCATGCATTTTGCCTGGAACGCCTGGTCGCCCACGGCAAGAACCTCGTCAATGATCAGAATATCCGGATTGACATGAACGGCTACGGAAAATGCGAGCCGCATGGTCATTCCCGAGGAGTAGGTTCGCAGCGGTTCGCCGATGAACTCGCCAATCTCCGAGAACTCGACGATAGCGTCAAACGCTTGCGCCGTTTGCGCGGACGACAAGCCCAGCAAGGCGGCGTTCATCTGAACATTCTCGGCGCCGGTTAAATCGGGATGAAAGCCGGCACCCATTTGCAGCAGAGCAGCCACCCGGCCATTCACCGCCACCGTTCCCGTGTCAGGCGGACAAAGGCCCGCTACCAGACTTAGCAAGGTACTTTTGCCAGCTCCGTTCGACCCCACTACACCCACCGTCTGTCCCTTTGGGATACAGAACGAAACGTCTCGCAAAGCCACAAACCGCTGCTTATTTTTGCGTTTGATCAGGCGCGCGAGATGGCCACGCATCAGCATGCGCTGCGCGTTCATAGAGAATGTTTTGGTGACGGAGACGAAGCTGACGGCGTCCATGGTTCAGAGGCAATCGCGACCGCGGCGATTTGTTTCCTGCGACATCAGGGCACTGCTTGTATGAAGACTGGCCTGGCACGACCCAAAGACGCGGGCGGTACGTATCAAGCGTTATTTTGTAATTCAGCTTACCATAGGCGTTCGACCGACGCCGCTCCATTGCCACCAGCAACTTTACATGGATTGCGGTTTCAAGCCGCTGTTTAAGGCCGCCTGGGCGATATTCGGGGTGTGTTAGATTAAGCGCAGCTCTTATGCACAAGCTCCTGCCGCTGCTGTTCCTCGTTCCAGCGTTTGCCGGCGATGCGCAGTTCAATGGGCGCTGGGATATCGCTGTGCCCCAGGAGGCTCGCGCGCGCGCCTGGTGGCTGGAGATCGCCGGGGCAGGGACACCTTCGCTCAAAGGTAAGTTCGTCGGTTTCCCCGGCGGCGACATGAACGATATCCCGCGACCCACAATTCAAAACGGAGAGCTGCGCTTCAGTTTCGACTACAAGGATCGAAGCGGCCAGGGGACGCATCGCGATTACCGCGCGCACGTGACCTCGGAAGGCACGCTCGCCGGCGAGATGCGATCTTCGAATGGCGAAGTCTTGCAGTGGACCGGTGTCACGGCGCCTGTAATTACGGACAAAGACGACGGCACCTGGCGCGACGGCACGCCGGTCGAGTTGTTCAATCATAAAGATCTTTCGGGGTGGCAGGGGCTCATCCCCAATCTGGCGCTGGGCTGGACCTTCAAGGATGGCGCCATGGCCAACGCCGCCGGCGCGAACAATCTGGTGTCCGGCAAGTCGTTCTGGAACTTCAAGCTGCACGCCGAGTATCGCGTCGGGCAGGCCAGCAACAGCGGAATCGGACTGCGTGGCCGATACGAGGTGCAGATTCTCGAAGATTACGGAAAGCCGCCGAACAAACACAGCAATGGCGCTCTCTATAGCCGCATCGCTCCTGCCGTAAACGCCAGCAAGCCGCCGGGGGAGTGGCAGTCGTACGATATCCGGCTGATCGGACGCACGGTAACGATAGTGCTAAACGATCAGAAGGTGATCGATAAACAGGAAATCGAAGGCCTCACCGCGATTGCCGGCAATGCCGACGAAGGCAAGCCAGGGCCCATCATTCTGCAAGGCGATCACGGCCCCGTGGAGTTTCGCAAAATTCTGCTGACGCCGCTAATCCAATAGCCGACCTGTGATGAAGCCGGATACTTCCATTGGCGGTATTCTTGTTGCCGCGGTCACGCCGCATCGCGAGAAAGTCTATGAGGCCGACGTCGCCGCCACACTCGAACTGGTGGACTTTCTCGTCGCCGCGGGAGTTAACGGGATCGCTCTGCTAGGATCGACGGGCGAGTTTCTGCACCTCACTGTCGAAGACCGTACTCGCCTGGCGCAGTTGGTTGTAAAGCGCAGCGGTGTACCGGTCCTGGTGGGGGTCGCGCACTCCACACTCGAGGGCGCCATCGAGCTGGGCCGGGGCGCAGCGTCGGCCGGAGCGGAAGGACTGCTCCTCATGCCGCCGTACTTCTTCCGCTACGGCCAGGAAGAAATCCGTGAGTTCTACATGCAATTCGCCGCAGCCCTAGGTGGAGCAGCCCGCATCTTCCTCTACAACATTCCGGCGTTCACCAATGAAATCGCCGTAGAGACGGCGGCTTCCCTGCTCCGTACCGGCCTGTTCGCGGGCATTAAGGATTCCGGCGGCCAGTATCGCTATTTCGAGGAGCTGCTGGCTCTTTCCCAGGAAAAGCATTTTACGCTGCTCATTGGCAACGACCGCATTTACACGCGCGCGCGGCCGCAAGGTGCGCACGGCATCGTTTCCGGGGTAGCGTGCGCGGTGCCGGAGCTGCTGGTGGCACTCGAGGCAGGCAATCGCCAAGAATCTCCCCGCCCAGGTTGAACAGCTGGATGCGAGGTTGCAGGAATTCATCGCCTGGCATGACCGGTTTCCGACTCCAGTCGTCATCAAGACTGCTGCGCGTGAGCGCGGATTGAAGATCGGGCCTCTCGCATCGCCGCTTGGTCCGGCCGCCGAGAGGCGATTGGAAGAGTTCCGCGAGTGGTTCCGGGCGTGGTTACCTGATGTGCGGCGAGAGGCCGCGAGTTCGCTCGATCGATCGTAATAAAATGGGCGTTTGTCCCCCGAAGAATTCCGTAAATTCGCGCACGAGGCAGTGGACTGGATGGCGGACTATCTCGCCCAAGCGCACAGCTACCCCGTTTTGCCCCTTACAAAACCCGGCGAGTTGATCGACGCG
Organism: Terriglobia bacterium; assembly: GCA_963768075.1. Classification (GTDB taxonomy): domain Bacteria; phylum Acidobacteriota; class Terriglobia; order Bryobacterales; family Bryobacteraceae; genus QHXW01. The sequence goes on along the minus strand of CAVYHD010000051.1, from coordinate 99,675 downwards.
CTGCCCGAGTCGGGTCCGGAACGCGGCGAGCCCATGTCTTCAATTCTCGAAGACTTCCGCCGAATGATCGTGCCCGCCGCCACGCACTGGAACCATCCTGGCTTTATGGCTTATTTCGCGACCTCCGCATCCGGCCCGGGAATTCTGGGCGAGATGCTGGCTGCCGCTCTAAACATGAACGGGATGCTGTGGAAGACGTCTCCGGCCGTCGTCGAACTGGAGCAGGTGGCGCTCGATTGGTTACGGCGCTGGATTGGACTACCCGATCCTTTGTTCGGCATCATATTCGACACTGCTTCCACCAGCAGCATGCACGCCATCGCCGCCGCGCGAGAACGGATTGCACCCGAAGTTCGCATCGAGGGAGCCGGCGGAGGACTGGTACTGTACACTTCCGAGCAGGCTCACTCCTCCATCGAGAAGGGCGCCATTTCCATCGGAATCGGCCAGAAAAACGTCCACAAGATTCCCGTCGATGCCGAATACCGGATGGTCCCGGATGCGCTCGCCGCCGCGATCGAGCAGGACCTCGCGGGCGGCCTGCGGCCATTTTGTGTAGTGGCAACGGTAGGCACCACGTCGACCACGAGCATCGATCCGGTCGAGGAAATCGCGGCCATCGCGGAGCGCCACAATCTCTGGCTGCACGTGGATGCAGCCTATGCGGGCGCCGCCGCCATCGCACCTGAGTTTCAGCACATTCTGCGCGGCTGCGAACGCGCCGACTCACTGGTCACCAATCCTCACAAGTGGCTGTTCACCCCGGTGGATATCAGCGTCCTGTACACACGCCGGCCGGAGATTCTGCGCCGCGCGTTTTCGCTGGTGCCGGAATATCTGCGTACGGTCGAAGATCCGCGCGCGGTGAACTATATGGATTACGGCGTGCCGCTCGGGCGACGCTTCCGCGCCCTGAAACTGTGGTTCGTGCTGCGCTACTACGGCCGTGAAGGCCTCGCCGGGATGATCCGCAAACAGATCGGCTGGGCCCAGGAACTCGCGCAGCAGATCGACGCTCACCCGAATTTCGAGCGCACCGCCCCCACGCCTTTCTCCACAGTCTGTTTCCGCTGCAAGTGCACCGATGAGGAAAACCGTCAGATACTGGAGCGCGTCAACGCTTCGGGAAAAATTTTCCTCTCGCACACCGTGCTCCGCGGAAGATACTCGCTGCGCCTCGCCATCGGCAACATACAGACGACGCGCCACCACGTACAAAAGGCGTGGGAGCTGGTACAAGCCAGCACCGGCCAATAAGGTAAGCTGGTTTGAGCATCCGGAAGAGGTCAGCGTTGCCCCGTTTCAACCCTTTTACGCCCCAGTTCTTCGTGGTAGGTGCGGTGTGTCTGTTGTCGTCCGGCTGTGGTTCGCAGTCCGCGCCACCACCACAGATGCCGCCGGTCCCGGTTACCGTCGCCACAGCCACCGCGCGGGACATCCCAATCCAGTTGCGGATCATCGGCAACGTGGAATCGTACTCCTCCATTCCCGTCAAGGCACAAATAGGCGGCGAGCTTGTGCGCATCCACTTCACCGAGGGGCAGGACGTCAAGAAGACCGATCTTCTCTTCGAGATCGATCGCCGGCCGTACCAGCAGGCGCTGCGCCAGGCTGAAGCCAATCTCAATCGTGACGTCGCTCAGGAAAGGCAGGCCGAGGCGAACCTCGCGCGCGACCAGGCGCAGGCCCAGAACGCACACACCCAAGCGGCCCGATACGGCACACTCGCATCGGAAGGCATCGTTTCCAAAGAGCAGAACGAGCAGATGCGGACGACTTTCAGCACGGCGGAGGAAGCCGTTCGCGCCGATCAAGCCGCCATTGAAAGCGCGCGCGCGGCCGTGGTCGCCGACAAGGCCTCCGTCGAGACCGCGAACCTGAACCTCGATTATTGCGCGATCCGCTCTCCCATCAATGGACGCACGGGAAGCCTGCAAGTGAAGGTCGGGACGCTCATCAAGGCGCAGGCCGATACGGCGATGGTGACCATCAATCAGATTTCCCCGACGTATGTCACCTTTTCGGTTCCCGAAGATCAGCTCGCGCAGATCCGGAAGTCCGTGGCCCAGGGACCTCTCGCCGTGGATGCCAACGTTCCCAATGATCTCAGTGGACCGGCGCGGGGGCAGCTCAGCTTCATCGACAACACCGTCGACAGCACGACCGGCGAAATCAAGCTGAAAGCTATGTTTCCCAACCAGGAGCGCAAACTTTGGCCCGGGCAGTTCGTCAACGTGGTGTTAACCGTCGGCCAGGAGGCCAACGCGACGGTCGTTCCTTCGGAAGCGATTCAGACCGGCCAACAGGGCCAGTACGCTTTCGTCGTGAAGCAGGACCACACGGTGGAGAACCGTGTCGTGTCGATCGGCCGGACCATCGGCCGGGAAACCGTGATCACGAAGGGCATCGCACCGGGTGAAACGGTGGTGACTGACGGCCAGCTTCGTCTGATTCCCGGCTTCAAGGTGGAGATTGTTTCTGGAAGCGCGGGAGGAGCATCCCAGTGAGCGTCTCTGAGCTCTTCATTCGCCGGCCGATTACGACTATTCTCGTTACCGCGGCGATCCTGCTGTTCGGCATAGTGGCCTACCGCGCGTTGCCGGTAAGCGACCTGCCGAATATCGATTACCCCACGATCCAGGTGAGCGCTAGCTTGCCCGGCGCCAACCCGGAGACCATGGCTTCGTCTGTGGCCACTCCGCTCGAGCGCCAGTTCTCGACCATCGCTGGCATCGAGTCGATGAACTCCACCAACGGGCATGGGCTATACCAGCATCACGGTGCAGTTTTCTCTCAGCCGGAACATTGATGCCGCCGCGCAGGACGTGCAGGCGTCCATTTCGAATGCGGCGCAGCAACTGCCGCCGAACATGCCGGCCCCGCCGTTCTATCAGAAGGTGAATCCGGCCGACCAGCCGATCATGTACGTCGCCGTCAGTTCGCCGACGCTTCCGCTCTACCAGGTAGACGAGTACGCCGAAACCTTGATGGCGCAGCGCATTTCCATGGTCAGCGGCGTGGCACAGGTGCAAGTTTACGGCTCGAAATATGCGGTGCGTGTACAGCTCGATCCTGATGCATTGGCCGCTCGCGGGGTTGGTGTGGACGAAGTCCAAGCGGCCATCCAGAGGGCCAATACGAACCTTCCGACGGGGACATTGTACGGGAGCAAGCAATCGTTCACGGTGCAATCAAACGGGCAGCTTTTCAACGCGGCCGCTTATCGTCCCGTCATCGTGGCCTATCGCAACGGGAATCCTGTACGCCTCGGAGAGCTAGGCAACGTTATCGACAGTGTCGAGAATGACAAGAGCGTGAGCTGGTTCATGAACACGCAGGCCATCGTCCTGGGCATTCAGCGCCAGCCCGGCACCAACACCATCGAGGTTGTAGACGGAATCCGTCAGTTGCTGCCACAGTTCCGGTCACAGATTCCAGCTTCGGTAAGCTCTCCATTCTCTACGATCGCTCGATCTCCATTCGCGAGTCGATCGCTGACGTCAAGTTCACTCTTCTGTTGACTATCTGCCTCGTGGTGATGGTCATCTTCCTGTTCTTGCGAAACGTTTCCGCGACGGCCATCCCCAGCTTTGCCGTGCCCCTGGCCATCGTTGGTACGTTCGCCGCCATGTACCTTCTCGGCTACACGGTGGACAATTTGTCGTTGATGGCGCTCACGCTCTCGGTAGGTTTCGTGGTGGACGACGCTATCGTGATGCTGGAGAATATCGTGCGGCACATGGAATTGGGCGAGAGCCGCATGGAGGCAGCTTTGCGCGGATCGCGCGAGATCGGCTTCACCATCGTTTCCATGACGCTGTCGCTGGTGGCGGTTTTCATTCCGGTTCTGTTCTTAGGCGGGATCGTGGGCCGTCTGCTGCATGAATTCGCCGTCACCATCAGCATCGCCATTCTGGTGTCGGGATTCGTGTCGCTGAGCCTGACACCTATGTTGTGCAGCCGGTTTCTGCAGCCGCCCAAGGCGAAACACGGCGCCGTTTACATGTCGTTCGAACGCTTCTTCAGCGGCATGACGCATCTGTACGACCGAACGCTGCTTGCAGTGTTGCGTCATCGCCTGGCAACGGTTACCTTTTCGTTCATCCTGCTCCTGGCCACTGGTTACCTGTTCTATGCTTTGCCGAAAGGCTTCATTCCGAGTTACGACGCCGGAACTCTGCTCGGCTTCACCCTGGCGGCGCAGGACATCTCGTTTGACTCGATGAAGGAGCACCAACATGAGCTGAACGCGATTCTGCTGAAAGAACCGGCCATCGATACGATGATGTCGTTTACGGGCGCCGGGTACGGGCAGGCGGGCAACACCGGTGTTTTTTTCATCACGCTCAAACCCCGATCCCAGCGGAGCGAGTCCGTCGACGAGTTTATCAACCGGATGCGCGGCAAGCTGTTCAAGATCCCGGGCATTCTTGCCTTCATGCAGAATCCGCCTCCCATTCAGATCGGCGGTCAGCTGACCCGTGCGCCGTATCAACTGACTCTCCAGGGTACCGATCCGCAGGAAATCTATCGCTGGGAGCCGCGGATCGTGGGACAGATGCGCGCGCTACCAGGCTTCCTCGATGTCAATAGCGACTTGCAAATCGCCAGCCCGCAGGTCATGGTGGACATCAATCGCGACAAAGCACTGGCCCTGGGAGTCTCGCCGCAACAAGTGCAAGACGCGCTTTATACGGCTTACGGGAGCGACAGGTTTCAACCATATACACGGCGGCCAACGAGTATCGCGTCATCGTGGAGGTTGAGCCGCAATACCAGCGCACTCCCGAAGCGCTCACGAAGCTTTATATCCGGTCGTCGGGCGGCCAACTGGTGCCGCTCGACACCGTGGCCAAACTGATCCGCACCGTGGGCCCGCTCACCATCAATCACTGGGGCCAGCTGCCGGCAGTGACGGTCTCGTTCAACCTCGCGCCGGGCATGTCGCTAGGAGATGCGGCCAACGCGGTTGAGGACATGCTCCGCAAGATGCGGCTACCGGCCAGCATCACCACGAATTTCCATGGCACAGTGGAAGCGTTCCAAAACTCGTTCCGCGGGCTGACGATTCTGCTGGTGGTTGCGGTGTTGGTCATTTACATCGTGCTGGGCATTTTGTATGAGAGCCTGATCCACCCGTTGACGATTCTGTCGGGCCTGCCTTCGGCCATGTTCGGAGCGCTATTGACGCTTAAAATATTTCATCATGGAGATCGATCTCTACGCATTCGTCGGCCTGATCATGCTGTTCGGCATCGTCAAGAAGAACGCGATCATGATGATCGATTTCGCGCTCGAGGCGCAGCGCAAAGAGGGCGAAAAACCACTACGATGCCATCTACGAAGGTTGCCTGTTGCGTTTCCGGCCCATCATGATGACCACTCTCGCCGCGCTGTTCGGCACGCTGCCCATCGCACTGGGCGCCGGCGCGGGTGCGGAATCGCGCCGCCCGCTCGGTCTGGCGGTGGTCGGCGGACTGCTGGTTTCGCAGTTGCTGACGCTCTACATCACGCCGGTGATTTACCTTTATATGGAAGCCTTCCAGGCTCGGCTGCGCCGCCGGAAGGGTAACCCTTTGGAGATGGGCCAAGCGCCGGTCGAAGCCGTGCTGCGGTAACCTCGCGATAACGGAAGCAGGTCACCAGGTGATCGTTCACCATGCCCGTGGCCTGCATGAATGCATAGCAGATCGTAGAGCCCACGAACTTGAAGCCGCGCTTTGCCAGATCCTTGCTCATGGCGTCGGATGCATCCGTACGGGCCGGCACTTCGCTGAGCGAGCGCCAGGAGTTTTGAATCGGCTGGCCGCCGACAAATCGCCAGATGTAAGCATCGAAGCCGCCGAACTCCTGCTGCACTTCGAGAAACGCTTTCGCGTTCTGAACGGCCGCCGCGATCTTGAGCCGGTTCCGGACGATCTCCGAGTTCGCTAGCAGTTGTTGGACCTTGCGCGTATCGTAGCGGGCTACGCGTCGCGCATCGAAGTTATCGAAAGCCCGCCGGTAACCGGGGCGCTTGTTCAGGATCGTCGTCCAGCTCAACCCGGCCTGCGCGCCCTCAAGAATCAACAACTCGAATAACGCCCGGTCGTCGTGGTGAGGAACGCCCCATTCCCTGTCATGGTAACTCGTGTTCGGTTCGGCTTTCGCCCAGTCGCAGCGCTGTTTCTGAGGCATTCCGCTCATAGTATAATCTGGCCGTCATGTTGAGCTACGCTCGCGGGCCGAAGATGGAGCTTCTCGACAAGACCATTGGCCAGGCGCTGGAGGAAGCTGCGCTGCGCAACCCGTCGGGCGATGCGATCGTCTCGCGCCACCAGGGATTGCGCCTCTCGTATCGTGACTTGCAGCGCGAAGTGGAACGCACCGCCCGCGGCCTCTGGGGATTGGGTGTTCGGCCAGGCGATCGCGTCGGCATGTGGGCCGCGAATTGCGTGGAGTGGGTTTTTTTGCAAGTGGCCACGACGCACATCGGCGCCGTACTGGTGAACGTCAATCCGGCTTATCGCTCGCATGAGCTACGCTTCGTGCTTCGGAAATCCGGCATGAAAGTGATCTTCCTGCACGAGCGTGATGCGCGTGCGAACTACCTCGAGATTTTGGATGAGGCCCGCCAGGGCATGCACCTGCCGTCGCCACAAATCGTCCTTCTTGGGACTGATACGTGGTCGAAAATGTTGGAGAATGGCGCCCAGCCAACTCCACATGCCGCCGCCATGGACGATGTAGTCAACATCCAATACACATCCGGCACGACCGGCTCCCCCAAAGGTGTTCTGCTAACGCACCGTAATCTAGTGAACAACGCGTACTTGTGCGGCCTGATCCTTCACGTGACTGAGCGAGATCGTCTCTGCACGGCCGTGCCGCTCTACCACTGTTTCGGATGCATCCTGGCGTCGCTTATGTGTTTCGTACATCGTATGACACTCGTGTTGCCGTCGCCGCAGTTCGATGCATTGGCCGCTCTCGATGCCATCCAGGCTGAACGCTGCACGGTCCTCTACGGCGTTCCAACTATGTTCATTGCGCAGCTTGGGCACCCGCGCTTTCATGAGTTCGATCTCACCTCTCTGCGTACGGGAATCATGGCTGGCGCGCCATGCCCCATCGAGGTGATGCGCCGCGTCGTCACCGAAATGCACTGCCCGCAGATGATCATTGGCTATGGGCAGACCGAAAGCTCGCCGCTCATTACGATGTCGGATTGCGAGGATGACCTGGAGACGCGCATTTCCACCGTCGGCCGCGCGGTTGCGGAAACCGAGGTGAAGATCATCGCTCCGGGCAGTGGCGCAACGGCTGAAGCCGGTGAGCGCGGAGAATTGTGCGCGCGTGGCTACATGGTAATGAAAGGGTATGATGGCGAGCCCGAAGCCACCGCGCGCACGGTCGATTCCGAAGGCTGGCTGCATACGGGCGACTTGGCCACCATGCGAGCAGATGGCTGCTTCCACATCGCCGGCCGCATCAAGGAACTGATCATCCGCGGCGGCGAGAACATCTACCCGCGCGAGATCGAAGAGTTCCTCCATGGCCATCCCAAAATTGCCGATGTCTACGTCACCGGCTTGCCGGATGAACGTATGGGAGAGACCGTGCTCGCGTGGATCAAATTAAAATCCGACGAACGCGCTACCGAAGAAGAGATCCGCGAATTCTGCCGCGACCGCATCGCGCATTTCAAAATCCCGCAGTACATCCGCTTCGTGGATGCGTTCCCTATGACGGTAACGGGCAAGGTGCAAAAGTTTCGAATCCGCGAGCTGGAAATTGAAGCGCGTGATCTCGGCGGTGCCGCGAGCATCAAGACCGCGTGAAATTCACACCTGCAGCTTCCAGGGGCTGCGATAATCGCGATGCAGATATTTTTCCGCCTCCTTCTGAAGCACGGTCTTGTTCTGATCGTCCCAATCGACGCGCAACTGGCTGCGATAGGCGATATTCCCGAGCAGGCACGCAGCAGACGAGCGGAAGCACTTCTCGATATCGCTGTTGGGCCGCTGGCGCGTCTTTACACATTCGAGAAAATTGGTCCAGTGCAGCGGATGCGGATCAGTCACGCGCTTCATCTCGCTCGCCTGTAAGTCGGCGCCTTTTTCCGGAGTGACTTTGTAAAGTTCACGATCGACATACAGCGTTCCACGCGATCCGTAGAACGTCAGCCCCATCAGCCGCGACTTGGTGCCGTCGGTGTTGTTGCAGCGGTGCTCCCAGGAGCCGAGGAAGCCAGGATACTCGAAGGAGACCTGCAAGGTGTCGGGCGTCTCGCGATTGTCTTTGAACCAAAACTTTCCGCCGAGGGCGGTGACGGCCTTCGGCATGGCTTCGTCGAACGCCATTTGCAGAATGTCAATCATGTGCACGCCGGAATCAGTGATCTGTCCCCCCGCATAATCCCAGAACCATCGAAAGTAGGAGTAGGCGTCGGGATAAACGCCGAAGCGGTTGGGATTGAACGCGCGTTCCGGCGTTGGACCCAGCCACAATTCCCAGTCGAGCCCCGCGGGTGGAGCGCCATCCGGCGGGTTGCCGATGCCTTCCTGCGGCTCGTTCGAATAAATCCACGTTCGGGCGAATGTCACCTTGCCAAGCTGGCCGCTGCGCACAATCTCACAAGCCTTCTGGAAGTGCTGGCCGGAGCGCTGCCACGTGCCTGCCTGTACCACGCGATTATACTTGCGAGCCGCCTCGACCATCTTGAGACCCTCGTCGATCGCGACGCATACCGGCTTCTCGACATACACATCCTTGCCGGCCTTGCATCCTTCCACCGTCATGTAAGGATGCCAGTGGTCGGGCGTGGAGATGCAGACGAAGTCGATTGACTTGTCAGCCAGCACCTCACGAAAATCCTTCACCTCTTTGGCCTTCTGTCCGGCTCTCGCCACCGTGGCGCCGGCCCTTTCGAGATGCGGTTGATAGACATCGCATACAGCCTTCACCTCGACACCCTGCTTCAACGCGACTTTCAGGTTCTCGGAGCCCATCACACCGATGCCGATAAAGCCTCCGGTGATGCGGTCATTTGCTCCCTTTACGTTACCCGTGAAGATCGAGGTGGTGAGTGCGGCGCCAGCGGTCTTCAAAAAGTCCCGGCGTGCGGTTTTGGATTCGTCCATGAGGTCTCCTAAATGCGTGCTCACGAATGAGGATTCTAGTTGTGTTCGGCGGCTAACTCGTAGAAGCACGTTGACGGTTGCGCGGCGCGGTGCTGTTGCACTGCGATGTCGGCGTCGAGCGCATCGAGGTTCTCCAGTATCGTGGCTAACCGGGGAATCGTTTCTTTCTCGAATGGCGTTTGCAGGTTTCGCCACCGCGTGTTGTGCACGGCCGCGCGCTTCAGCGTCAGTGCGTGTACCGCGGCCGCTTGCGCCATCATCGGCGTCGGCAGCAACGCCAGGTTTATGCCGCCCGTTAACTGCTCTCGCGAAAATCTCCCCACGGACTTGCCGTTGATCACCAGGCTGTAGGTTGCGCCGCTAAGCCCAGTGACTTTGAGCACTTGTTCATCGAGGTCTTCTATGATTCGCGATGAGCTGACCGCCAGCTTCATCACGGCATCGTCGAGATTAACCGGCATGGGCAGCCTCTCATCCTTTTGCGTCCATGTGATGCCCGAGGCCGCGACCTTCAAGTCACTGACGGCGGTTCCTACAGCCGTCCGCACAAACGTGCTGGGCGCATCGATCTCCACCGTGGTGACAATCGGTGTAGCTCCCCACGCTTTTCAGCAGCGCCTCCGCCATGATCAGGTGGCCGGCAGCTTGTGGGTGTACCCGGTCAGGAACAATCTGTTGCGCGGCCTTGGGATCGGCAGCGCTGGCTTTCTTCAACGCATCCACCACCGGCGTATTCAGGTCGGCAATGCTCAGATTGTTCTTCGAGGCGAGTTCCGCCAGGAAATTTCCGTACTTCACGAGAACCTCGTTGTAGCCACCTTCAAAGGTAGGAGGGCGCGTCACGTCGTCATAAGGCGACGGTTTGATCACGGTGATTCGCAGCGCCGGCAAGGCTTGCCGGACGCTGTCGATGATGTGTTCGTAGCCTGCTTTGTACTTGGCGAAGATGCCCTCGTCGAAAGCGCGATAGCTGCCGTCATTCATACCCAGCATGATGGTCATCACGGAGGGGTTGTAGGCGATGACGTCCCGGCGCAGGCGCTCGTCGGCAGTTCCGCCGCCGCCGCCCGACACGCGGTCGCCACCCCATCCCGAATGCACGAACTTGAAGTGCAGCCGCGGATAGCGTGTGACGGCGAAGGTCTCAACGAAGGTGGTGTAGAGCCGCTGATCGGTAATGCTGTCACCGTAGAAGACAACCGTGTCGCCGTCCTTCAGGAAAAACTCCTGTTGAGCCGGCGCCAGCGCGACAAACGCAAGCAGAATAGGAAGGCATTTCGTCAGAAACATACCGCCCGCTATTCTACTGCGTTGGGACGCGTCGCAAGAGAATCGGCAACAGCGCCTACGCCAGGAGCTTCTGAACCACGTTGCCCTCGACGTCCGTGAGCCGGAAGTCGCGGCCGAGGTAGTGGTAAGTCAGGCGGGTGTGCTCGAGGCCCAGGCAGTGAAGCACGGTTGCCTGCAAATCGTGTACGTGGATTTTATCTTCGAGGATGGTGAATCCGAAGTCATCGGTTTTGCCGACCACCTGCCCGCCTTTGATGCCGCCGCCCGCGAGCCACATGCTGTAGGCAAGCGGGTGATGGTCGCGGCCGGCGTTTTCGGGGTCGCTTGCTTTGCGGATCTCGACCATTGGCGTTCGGCCGAATTCGCCGCCCCAGATGACCAGCGTTGAGTCGAGCAGGCCGCGCTGCTTCAGGTCCTTGATGAGGGCCGCCGTGGGCTGGTCGGTGATGTCGCAGTTCTTCTTGAGGTCGCGGTTCAGGTAGGTGTGCTGGTCCCAACTGGCGTGCATCAGCATGACGAAGCGCACACCACGTTCCACCATGCGGCGCGCCAGAAGGCAATTCGTGGCAAACGGACGCGTCGGCTCCTTGTTGACACCGTACATCTGAGAGTGTCCGCCGATTCTTTCGAAAAATCCAACAGCTCAGGCGCTGCCATCTGCATGCGAAATGCGAGTTCGTACGACGCAATGCGAGAAGCAATTTCCACGTCCGCCGTGCTGGCGTAACGCTCCTGGTTCAGCTCGCGCACGGCATTCAGAGTCGCTTGCTGGGTGTCGCGCGTGATACCTGGAGGGTTGGAAAGGTACAGAATCGGATCGCCTGAATTGCGGAACGGCACGCCCTGGTAAGTGGAGGGTAGGAAGCCGCAAGTGAAATTGCTCTCCCCACCGCTGGTGCCGGCGCCGGAGCTCATTACCGCGAAGCCAGGCAGATTTTCGGATTCACTACCCAGGCCATAGGTCACCCAGGCTCCCATGGAAGGCCGGCCAAACTGCGTGGTGCCGCTCATCAGCAGCAATTGTCCGGGGTGATGGTTGAACGCGTCCGTGTACATGGAGCGGACAAGGCAAATATCGTCGGCGCAAGATGCCGTGTGCGGAAGGTAATCGGAGTACTCGGCGCCGCACTGGCCGTAAGGTTTGAACACGCGCGGGCTGCCCAACACGGCCGCGGTCGGTTTGATGAACGCCAATTTCACCAGCTTGGTCATCGACTCCGGCAGCGGCTTACCCTGCCATTTTTGCAGTTCGGGCTTGGGATCGAACAGGTCCATCTGGCTGGGCGCTCCTTCCATGAAGAGGAAAATGACGCTCTTCGCTTTGGGAGCAAAGTGCGGGGGGCGCGGCGCGAGCGGATCGGTGCGTTTCGGTTGGGCCGCACCGAGCATCTGTGCCAGCGCAATCATGCCCAATCCGCCTGCTCCGCTGCGCAGGAAGTCCCGGCGTGCCTGAATCCGTTGGAATGCTTCAAACGTCATGATCTACTCCCGTGTGACGAATTCGTCCAGATTCATGAGCACTCGGCTCACTCCCACCCACGCCGCCATGTCCCCCTGGCTAACACCATCGGGTACGTACGGGGCGGCGAGGGCGGCGGACTTGTCGTCCTTTTCAAATAGAGCTTTCTGTACGCCGTAATACTTCGCGAGGTCATCGAGTTCGTGCGCGTTGGGCGCGCGTGAGAGCACGAGCTCGAAGGCGTAACTGAGGCGGGCGCGGAAATCGTCCGGCACTTCGCGGAGGGTACGCGCTGCCAATCCCTGCGCGGCTTCGAAGAACGCCGCGTCGTTCAACAGATTCAGCGCCTGCAGTGGCGTGTTCGACCGGCGGCGGCGCGTGCACGCCAGTCGCGAATCCGGCGCATCAAAATTGACTAGCTCGGGATACGGAGACGTCCGCTGGAAATGGATATACAACCCGCGCCGGTAGCGCTCCGCGCCTACGTTCTCTTTCCATTTCAGATCGCCGCCGTAGGTCAGCTCGGAAACCCCGGGCGGTTGCGGTGGAAACACGCTCGGTCCCCCGATGGCTGGATTAAGCAGACCGCTCGCGCTCAGCGCTGCGTCACGAATTAGTTCAGCCGGAAGGCGGACGCGCGTTTGCCGGGCGAGCAGTGCATTGTCCGGATCTTTCGCCTCCAGTTCCTTGCGCGTGATAGAGGACTGGCGGTACGTCGCCGAGGTGACAATCAGCCGGGTGATAGCTTTCATGCTCCAACCGCGATCCATGAATTCACTAGCCAGCCAGTCCAGCAATTCGGGATGTGATGGCTTCTCGCCCTGCGCGCCGAAATCTTCCGACGTGCGCACGATGCCGCGGCCGAACAGCTCCTGCCAGAAACGGTTCACGGCTACCCGAGCAGTCAGCGGGTTGTCGTGCGACACAATCCATCGCGCCAGCGCCAGCCGCGGAGGAACGTTGTCGATATGGAGCGCAGGCAGAACCGCGAGAGTTCCGGGAACAACTTTGTCGCCGGGTGAGCGGAAATCGCCGGCGAGCGCAATATGCGCCTCCGGAGGATTGGTCATCTCGGCCATGGTGGGCGCCTGAGCGAAAGGAGGTAGCGTAGCTTCGAGCGCTTCGAGCTTTTCGCGAACCTCTTTCATCTTGCTCTTGGCGGCGGTGTCCTTATCGATGTCGGGCGTCTGGCCGCTGATGACGAAATAGTCGATAAAAGTGTCCTGGAGGCGGCGGCTGCGGTGGGCGGCGTCGGAATTCAGAATCTTGAGCCAGCCGTCCCAGCCAGCACGGAATTCGGTGAGAGCGTAGTCCCATTCGACATCGATTCCCGGGTGCAAGTGCGCTTGACGCAGCTTGCCTTCCCATGCAGCGGCCATTTCGGGGATGTTGTATTGGTTCAACAACTCGTCGCGCTTGCGGCGGTATGCGGGAAGCGCACGCAGGTAAGGGCCGGTTTCGCCGGGTAGCGGGGCATCGATATCGACCTCCTCCACCGGCGTCCAGAAAGCCATCATCTGGTAGTACTCGCGCTGGCTGATCGGATCGAACTTGTGGTTGTGACACTGCGCGCAGCCCACCGTAAGACCGAGCCACACGGTGCCGACGGTGTTCGTGCGACTGACAAGCTGCTCGAATCGGTCCTCGGCGCGATCTACGCCCGCCTCGCGGTTGGTGAACGTGTTGCGCTGGAACCCGGTCGCGACCTTGGCTTCGACGTCATCGCCGGGCAGTAGATCGCCGGCGAGCTGCTCAATCGTGAACTCGTCATACGGCATGTCGCGATTCAGCGCCTCGATCACCCATTGCCGGTAGCGCCATGCGTTGGGCCGTGCGGGGTCGCGTTCGTACCCGTCGCTATCGCCGTAGCGCGCCAGATCCAGCCAGTAACGCGCCCACTTCTCGCCATAGTGTGGGGAAGTAAGCAGGCGATCGACCAGGCGATCGTAGGCATCGGGGCGATTGTCATTCGTGAATTCCGCAATCTCGGCCGGGCTCGGCGGCAGCCCGATCAGGTCGAAACTCAGCCGGCGGATGAGCGTGACGCGATCGGCCTCCGCGGAAGGCGCGACGCCCTCGCGTTCCAGACGCGCGGCGATGAACCGATCAATCGGATTGCGAACCCACGCGCGGTTACGAACCTCCGGCGGCACTGGATGTGCAACGGGCTGAAACGCCCAGGTAGTACTTTTGGGTTTGCCCGCAACCGTCGCGGGCGAGGCCGGGGGCACCTGCGCGCCCTGGTCGATCCACGCACCCAGGGTAGCGATTTGTCCGGGCGAGAGTGGTTCGCCCACCGGCGGCATGGCGAAACCCTTCTGCCTGCTGCTGACGCGTTGCATTAGCTTGCTGGCAACGCTTTTGCCCGGCTGGATTACAGCGCCGGTCGCGGAACCCTTCAGAATGGCGTCGCCTGAATCCAAGCGCAGACCGGCCATCTGTTGCTGCGAACCGTGGCAGCCCTGGCAACGGGATTCGAAAATGGGCTGAACATCGCGCGAGAAATCAATTTTGGACGGTTGGCTGTAGACCGGATTAGCACTCAGGAGCAGAATCAGCCCATACAGACGCATGACTTGTTTGTTTGCCGCGCTGCCGAAGAACCAAGGCAGCCGACGCGGCGTCTTTGCAAAGCTATTCTCTCACAGACGCCAGTTAGAAGCGATGCGTCAGCGGGGCCGCGAATTGCAGGCCGATCTGGTAGGAGAAAAGTTGCGACTCGCAACGGCGGACATAAGCGCTGCCCATCATGCCAAGGTCCGGCGTCTGTATATATACGAACGAGCCCGGAGCGATCGGAGTGCCGGATGCCACAAGAGCGCCTGTGCCGTTCATGTCCACCACCCGGACGCGCTTGCGTTTGGTTTTGCCGCGCTTGTCCTGCCACGACAGCCGGAACCGCATGCCTCCACCGCGAAGGCGTGGATAATAGCGGTTGTCCGCTTGGACGGCTTCGCCTGTCGTACCCGGCGAAGCCGTGCCCTGCGAGGAGTGACCGAGAAGTGAACGCAGCCAATTCATCTATGTCTACTAAGAATTTGCCACGATCCTGCTACACAAATAAATCAGGTTATTTCCCGGGTGTTTTTGGATAACGTTAGCGGGAGAACTAACTAACGCCCGGCCGCTGGGGCATGCTTCCCAAGTGGGTCTTCCTCGTAATATTTCCACTGCGCCGCGAAGCTTTTTGGCAATTTCTGATTCATCAGGGAGGCTCGAATCATTTCCACCGGCATAGAGTTGAGTTTGAGAACGGCGTCGTGGAACTGGCGGTTGGTCATTTTCCCCGAATCCACCATCTCCGTGTGCAATGCACGGAATTGCAGCGCGCCGATTTGATACGCGCACTGATAGAGTGGCCCGTAATCGCTTTCAAAGGAGCGGCGCACCTCCGCCGCGGCGTTTTCGCGCTCATGCCCCACCTCATCGACCAGAAAATCCACAGCCTGTGGAGCAGTCATCTGTCCTAAATGAAAACTAAGCGAGAAAATGACGCGCGCGGCGCGGTGCATGCGCCAGAAGAGCATCCCGATGCGATCTTCCGGGGAGCGCGGAAAGTCCAGATCCCAAAGGAGCATCTCCCAGTAAAACGCCCATCCCTCTTCCCAGAAGGGTGTTGCGAACGTAGACCGCCACGGCCGGTAACGCTCGGACATATATTGCTGCAAATAGTGTCCGGGGATCTGCTCGTGAAACACCGTGGCGCGCGCAAAGTGAACGTTGTTGCCGCGCATGCTCATCAGCTTCTGCTCTTCGGTCATCGTATCGGTGGGGTACGACACGATGATGACGTCACCGCCCAAGAAGAAGGGACTGGTGCGCTGGCGCTCGGGAGACATCATCTCCATGCGCCAGGTGTACGCTGCCTCGTCGGGGACCGTGACCAGGTCGCGCCGGCGCACGAACTCGATGGCCTCGTACGCCAAATCGCGGATGAGCGCGGGTTGCTCTCCCGGTTTGACGTGATCATTCTTGACATGATCGAGCGCCTGCCGCCAATTCCCGCCGTAACCTAGCTCACGCGCGGCGCCGGCCATCTCCTCCTGACACCAGGCGAGTTCTTTGCGGGCGATCGCGATCAGCTCCTCCGGAGTGTATGGAACGAATTCGGCAGCCAGCGCGTTCAGAACGGCTTCCCGTCCGATCGGGTCGCCAACAATCGTGTCTTTGTCCGAAGAGCGCACGCCCGCAATCTTCTCATCGAGAAGCGTTGCGTAGGCGCTCAGAGCAGCGTCGGTGCGCTTCCACGGTTCGGCTACCCACCACGTGAAAGAGGGATCGTAGCCGTTGTAGAAATCGTGCCACTGCTTTAACGTCTGTCGCAGCGCCTCGGTGGTGCGAGCCGCGCGGCGGCCAACGGTTGCGGAAGCAGCCAGGTGTCCGGCGCTGATCTCCGTAGTCAGTTTTCCCAGATCGTCTGCCAGACGAGAGACCCGGGATGCGGCTTCGGCGCCATCCACAAAGACGAACCGCCGAAGGTCATCATCGAGGGAGAGGATGGAGTCGGCGAACGGGACCAGACTGGCAATTTCCGATTCCCGCTTCTTGACGTCGCTGGCGCCTCGAAGGTCCCGCCGCAGTTTGGCGCGCAGCAGCAGCCAATCAACGCGGCCATCCACGTCCAGCGAGTCGAAGTCGACTTGCCTGTCGAGAACTTCGAGCCAAGTAGTGGCAAACTCGTTCAGTGCCCGCGCGCGTTCATGGGACAACCCGGAGCCGTAGTAGCGCTCCATGGTTTGGCGGTCGGTCGCGTAGCGCGTAACGGCTGCCGGCATGTCAAATCCCTTGCCAGGCCTCACCCAGCCTTCCGCGCGTGCGTCGTAGTGAAATCCGGCAACGCCCGGCGACGCCGCCGTAAGGAGGTGGCAAACCGGCAGCGGCATCAACACCGCCACCCGCCAAAATCGCCAGATACCCCGGTTGCTCGAAGGTGCCATGGACCGACAATGTATCATCGTTCTTCGGGCCGCTGGTAAAAAGAGATACGCCCATGGTCCTCGTGAACCGATGCTCGCGACGCAGTTTCTTGCGAAGCGCTCCCTTCGGAGCCTTGGCAGCTGCCGCAAAAGCGTCCGCAAAGGCGCCGGCGCCGTATGGACCGATCCCTTCCGATGCGCAACTCCGCTGGCACGAAATGGAACTGTGCGCCTTTCTTCATTTTTCGATGAATACATTCACGGGCAAGGAATGGGGCTACGGCGACGAAGATCCGGCGCTCTTCCATCCCACCGCATTCGACGCCGATGCCATCGTCGCCGCGCTCAAAGCCGGCGGTATGAAAGGCGCGATTCTCACCTGCAAACATCATGACGGCTTTTGCCTGTGGCCCACTCAAACCAGCGCTCATTCCGTCAGGAACAGCCACTGGCGCGAAGGCCAGGGCGACGTGGTGAAGGATCTCTCCGAGGCTGCCCGCCGGCATGGCCTGCGATTCGGCGTCTATCTTTCTCCCTGGGACCGTAACTCGCCCCTTTACGGCAAGCCGGAGTACATCGAGATGTACCGCGCACAGTTGCGTGAGCTCCTGACTAATTACGGTCCGATCACCGAGGTGTGGCATGACGGCGCCAACGGCGGCGACGGATACTATGGCGGCGCCAGGGAACAGCGTCTGATAGACAAGCGCACCTACTACGAGTGGCCGCGAACTTGGCAAATGGTGCGGGACCTCCAGCCCGGCGCTGTCATCTTCAGTGACGTGGGTCCGGACATTCGCTGGGTTGGAAATGAATCAGGTTTCGCGAACGAAACTTGTTGGGCAACCTACGATCCCGTGGGCGAAGATGGCGGACTCGCTGCTCCCGGCTATGTGCGTGCCAAAGAAGGGGAGACCGGAAGTCGCCACGGCTCACGCTGGATGCCCGCGGAGTGCGACGTCTCGATTCGTCCCGGCTGGTTCTGGCATGAATCGGAAAATGCGCGCGTGAAAACTCCAGCCGATCTCATGGAGCTTTACTATAAGTCCACAGGGCGCGGCGCGAGCCTGCTGCTCAATGTCCCTCCGGACCGCCGCGGCCTTCTTAACGAAACAGACATCGCGTCCTTGCAGCGCTTCAGCGCGCTCCTGCAATCGACTTTCGCGAACAATCTGGCCACGCAGGGGAGAATGACGGCGGCGGCCATCCGCGGCAACGATCCGGCCTTCGGGCCGCGCAACCTCCTCGATGGCGACCGTTACACCTACTGGACCACCGGCGATTCCGTCACGACGCCGGAAGTCGTCGCCGAGTTCCCGCGCTCCATCACCTTCAGCGTCGTGCGGCTGCGCGAAAATATCCGGCTGGGCCAACGCGTCGAGGCGTTCGAGCTGGATCGCTGGGGCCACGACGGCTGGGAGCCCTTCGCGCGCGGCACAAGCATCGGATCGTGCCGCCTGATTCGCATGGGTGAAGGCGTAACCACGACCCGCGTGCGCCTTCGCATTACGCAGAGTCCGGTTTGTCCGGCGCTTTCGGAATTCGGTCTGTTTCAGGAAACGAAAGAATAATGAAACTACTGCTCGTTTTCACCTTCGCCTCTATCGCACTATTTGCCCAGCAATCCCAACTGGACTTCCTAAACCATAACCGGCCGGTTCTTGACGCACACAACTGTTACCCGTACGAAGGCCGCTACGCCGACCGCATCGACCGTGCGCTCCATGCCGGCTTCCCCGTCGCCATTGAGCAAGATATCGCCTGGGCGGTTGACCCCGCGACCGGCAAGGGCCGCCCGGTCGTTTCGCACACGTCGAAAACCACGGGCGCGGAGCCAACGCTGCGCGCGTATTTCTTCGAGCGCGTGCATCCGATTATCGAAAAAGCTCTAGCTGAAAATGACCGCGCCAGATGGCCGCTCATCATTCTGCACTTCGATTTCAAAGCCCTCGATCCGCCACTGCTCCGCGCCGTTTGGGATTTGGTGGGCGAGTATCAATCCTGGATCACTACCGCGCCACAAACCTCCGATCCGCACCACCTTGCTCCCCTCACTGCCGGGCCGCTTCTGGTGCTCACTGAGGAAGCCGACGAGCAGGAAAAGGTCTTCTTCCACGATATTCCTGCGGGAGCCCGGCTCCGTATTTTTGGCTCTGCCCACACGGCTCCTATTGAGGCGAAATCGGAAGAGCAGCAAATTCATCTTGCGGCCACGCTCCCTCCAGCACGCCTCCTGAGGGAGAAGCCTACCAACTATCGCCGTTGGTGGAACAACTCCTGGTACGAGGTCGAGGAAGGCGGGCAAAACCACGCCGGTGATTGGACGGCCGCCGATGCGCGGCGCCTGCGCTCACTCGTCGATCATGCCCATCATCTCGGCTACTGGATTCGCTTCTATACTCTGGACGGTTTCTCCCAGGCTGACAACCACGGCTGGGACAACGGCTACAACTTTGGCTCGCGCGCCGCCGTGGCCCTTCGCTGGAAAGCGGCACTTGATGCGGGAGTCAATCTCATCGCGACAGATCAATATGAAGACCTCGCCGCTTTCATGCTCCGATAGAATAACGATGTGCCCACTGTAACCTTCGGCCAGGCGCGCGCAACCGTGATCGAGCGCGTGATGGCCGGACGGCTGTTCAATCCACCGGAACTGGTCGCGCTCGAGTGCGCGGCGGGGCGCGTGCTAGCCGAGGAGGTTCGTGCCGACCGGGATTTTCCACCGCTGGCGCGATCCGTGCGCGATGGCTTTGCCGTCCGGGCTGCGGACGTGCCAGGGTCACTGCGCGTCATCGGTGAAGTGCGCGCCGGCGATCGTTTTGATGGTGTGGTAGGCACAGGGGAGGCCGTCGAAATTATGACCGGCGCTCCGGTGCCGCGTGGGGCCAATGCGGTCATCATGGTCGAGCACACCACGCGCGCGGACGATGGCTCGGTCTCGACCGATCGTGCTGCCAGTCCCGGTCAGTTCGTCAACCCTGCCGGATGTGAGGCCCACACGGGGGAGCCTTTGCTCTCGCCCGGCAAGCGGCTGGGTTTCGCCGACGTAGCTCTCCTCGCGGCCGTGGGAAAAGCGCAGGTCGCCGTGTGCGCAAAACCTCGTGTCGCGCTCCTGGCCACGGGCGATGAGATCGTTCCCCTTACCGAAAAGCCGCGAGAGCACCAAATTCGCAACTCCAACGCCTATTCACTCGCAGCTCAGGTGTCGCGCGCGGGCGGCGTGCCGGTGATTCTGCCGGTGGCGCGGGACGAGTATGAAGACACGCTGAGCCTGGTGGAACGCGGCTTCGCGGCCGATCTCCTGCTCATTTCGGGAGGCGTCTCGGCAGGCAAGTACGATATCGTAGAGCGCGTACTATCCGACGTAGGCGCTGAGTTTTTCTTCGATCGTGTCCTGATTCAGCCCGGCCAGCCCCTCGTGTTCGGCCGCGTGCGCGAGAAATTCTTTTTCGGGCTGCCGGGGAATCCGGCCTCCACCATGGTGACATTCGAGCTGTTCGCGCGTGCAGCGCTCGAATTGGTTGGCGGCCAGTCCTCATCCACCCTGCCGTTCTTGCTCGCCCCGCTCACGCGCGATTTTCGTCACAAAACCGGCTTCACGCGCTTTCTGCCGGCGTCGCTCACTTGGCAAGGGGTCGAGCCGCAATTGACACCTCTCGCGTGGAGCGGATCAGGCGACGTGCCTGCGCTTACACGCGCCAATGCGTTCTTGGTGGCGGACGCCGATCGCGCCGAATGGAAAGCCGGGGAACTCATTCCCGTGCTGCTGAAATGAAAAAGCTCTCGCACTACGATTCCGCTGGCAGTCCCCGCATGGTCGACGTCTCGGCCAAGCCCGAGACCAAGCGTACCGCCCGTGCTCACGCATTTCTCCGCATTTCGCCGGCGGTGTTGGCGCGATTGCCCGAGAATCCCAAGGGGAATCCACTGGAAATCGCACGAATCGCTGGAATCGCCGCCGCCAAGAAAACGTCCGAGCTGATCCCGTTGTGCCATCCCCTGATGCTTTCCCACGCTGACGTGGACGTCCATGTGGAAAAGGATGGCGTGCGGATCACCGCCAGTGCCTCCACAACTGCGCAAACGGGAGTCGAGATGGAGGCGCTCACCGCCGCGGCAGTCGCGGCACTCACCGTCTACGACATGACCAAGGCACTGGATAAATCGATTTCCATCGAGGAGCTTCACCTGCTCGAAAAGACCGGCGGAAAAAGTGGCGCCTACCGCCGCAAGGCGCACAAATGAAATCCGCGGCCGTCCTCACCATCAGCGACTCGGTTTCGGTGGGAAAACGTACAGACATATCGGGACCGGCCGTCAAAGCCCATCTCGAGCGCCTGGGCTGGCGCGTGGAGGTAACCGGCGTCGTCGCGGATGATGTCGAGGCCATCCGCCAGCGTTTGATTTCTCTGTCCGGTACTGGACAGGTGTACGCCATTTTCACCACGGGCGGCACGGGCGTCGCCTTGAGTGACGTGACCCCCGAGGCCACACGGGCCGTCATCGACCGTGAAATCCCGGGCATCGGCGAGCTCATGCGCGCCAGGGGACGAAATTCCACCCCGTTGGCGGCGCTCTCGCGCGCGATTGCCGGCACCCGCGGCCGGGTCCTGATCGTGAACCTGCCAGGTTCGCCCCGGGGCGCGATCGAGTCCCTGGATGCTATCGTGGAATTGGTGCCACACGTGCTCGATCTTCTGAGTGGGCTAACTGAGCACCCGGTAACATGACGCCAAACCGCAACGTCGACAATCATATGCTGCGTGCCGTTCTGATTCTTGCACTTCTCGCAGGCGCTGGGCAGATTCCGGCGCAGGAACCCGCGGCGGACACCAGTGCCGACGCAAAATTCTCTATCGGGGTCCACGTCGTGGAGGCGCCGGTTGCCGTGGTTCACAGGCAAGGCGGTTCGTACGTGGAAGGCCTCCAGCCGCAGGACTTCAAACTCTTCGATAACGGCAAAGCGCAAGACATTCACGTGGACGTAACGTTCCAGCCGATCTCCATGGTCATCGCCATCCAGGCGAGCGATCAGGTTGAGGGCATTCTGCCCAAGATCAATAGAATCGGCTCGCTCATCCAGCCCATGATTATCGGCGAGCAGGGCGAAGCCGCCGTGCTGGCCTTCGACCATCGCTTCCGGGTTCTGCAGGACTTCACCTCGGATGCCACGAAAATCGAGGTAGCCATCAAGAGTATCAAGCCGGGCAGCCAGAGCAGCCGTCTCACGGACGCCGTCATCGAGTCGGCGCGCATGTTGCGCTCGCGGCCAGCCAGCCGGCGGCGGATTCTCTTGCTGATCTCCGAAGTTCGCGATAAAGGCAGTGAAGGCAAGGCACGAGAGGCCCTGCTCGATCTTCAGATGAGTAACGTCAGCGTCTATACGGTGGACATCTCGCGGATGATGGCGGGTTTCACTTCGCGGGGGCCCGATCCGCGCCCAGATACCCTGCCTCCCGCAATGACGCCTCTGCCCGGCGGCCAGCCCTCCACGCCGAATACGGTAATGCAGGCCACTGGTGGCCAGGGCAACTCGATGCAATTCGTTCCCATATTGGTCGAGATATTCAAGGACACCAAGGCCATCTTCGTGGACAACCCTGCCGAGGTTTATGCCAAAGGTTCCGGCGGCTCGCAGTTTTCTTTCGCCAAGCAAAGAGGTCTCGAGGAAGCGATCGAGAAGATTGGGCTAGAGATTCACAGCCAGTACATCATCACTTACAATCCCAATAACCTGCAGGAAGGCGGCTTCCACGAGATTGAGGTGGTAGTGAACCATCCCGAGGTCAAGGTGCGGACACGGCCCGGCTACTGGGTCGCGTCGCTGAACAAGTGACGCTCGACGCCCACCCTGCCTGAAACACGTCACGAACCACGGGGACAGGAGGCTGGTTGTCCGTGAAAGTCGCTTATCTGGGGTTGGGGTCCAATATGGGGGACCGGGAACAGATGCTGCAAGCGGCTGTTGACCGGCTGCATTCCGCCGAGTTGCGCATCACGCGTGTCTCATCGGTTTATGAAACGGAGCCGCAGGGGCGGCGGAACCAGCGATGGTTCTTGAACCTGGTGGCCGAAGCGGAGACGGATCTGTTTCCGCGGCAGTTGTTGGGGCGCATCGGCAAGATTGAACGGGAATTGGGGCGGCGGCGGATGATAGAGGACGGGCCGCGCACGATCGACATTGACATCCTGTTCTTCGGCAATGCCGTCGTGAAGACGGGCGAGTTGACGATTCCGCATCCGCGGTTTGCTGAGCGGCGGTTCGTGCTGGCGCCAATGGTGGAGCTCGCGCCGGAGCTGCGCGACCCGGTCACCCGACAAACGATGCGGGACTTATTGCCGGCGACGGCGGGGCAAGGGGCGCGGGCGGTGGAGTTTCGAGTCGTGACGCGCGATTAGCCAGCTCCGGAAGTACGTACGCATGTGTGCCACAACTTAAGCAGAGCGCCCGGAAAACGCCCAATGTTATAATCTCATTGGACGGTCGGGAGTCATCCAAATGAAGATTTTTCTTGATACCGCCAATCTCGACGAACTGAAAAAGGGTGCGGCGTGGGGTGTAGTGGACGGCGTGACCACGAATCCCTCGCTGATCGCCAAGGAAGGCCGGCCGATCGCCGAACAGGTCCGCATGATTTGCGACATCGTGGATGGCGATATCAGTGCCGAGGTGGTCGCCACGGAAACCAAGGAGATGGTCCGCGAGGGCCGGGAGCTGGCGCGCATCCATAAGAACATCGTCGTGAAATGCCCTCTGACGCGCGACGGCATACGTGCGACTTCCGCGCTGAGCCAGGAGGGCCTCCGGGTCAACGTGACGCTCTGCTTCACTGCGGGACAGGCGCTGCTGGCGGCGAAGGCGGGAGCGTATATCATCAGCCCGTTCGTGGGTCGCCTGGACGATATCGGCTGGACAGGGATGGATCTGATTCGTAGCATCACCACGATCTATAAGAATTACGGGTACAAGACGCAGGTGCTGGCGGCGTCTCTGCGCTCGCCGACGCACGTGATCGATTCCGCCACAGCCGGCGCACATATCGGGACCATGCCGTTCAAAGTCCTGGACATGCTATTCAACCACCCGTTGACCGACAAAGGCCTGGAGCAGTTTCTGAAGGACTACAACAAGGTATTTCAGGAAACCCCTGTCGCCGGTTAGGCCCCACCCCGAAACTATGAAGATGGCGCTGGCGAATTTTGTTTCGTCCGGCGGGACGATGTTAGCAGTGGCGGGCGGCGCGGCCGTCGTGGCCTTGGGCGCATGGGGGGTCCATCGGTACATCAAGGGCCGGCCCAGCGTGGCGGAGCTCGAGCGCCGGCGGCGCACGCACCTGCATGCGAGCGGCAAGATGGGCGATGCCAATCTGCTGGAATATCGCGACCACATGGCGGTGTACTCGTACGCGATTGGCGGCGTCGAATATATGGCCAGCCAGGACCTGTCCGACCTCCTGCCGCAATTGCCGGAGGACCGGTGGACCGCCATCGGGCCGGCTTCCATCAAGTACGATCCCCGCAATCCGGCGAATTCCATCGTGCTCAGCGAGGAATGGAGCGGGCTGCGCCCTTCGCATCGGGTAGAATAGGCTGTTCTGCCTGCCGGCAAGGCAGGAATGCGTAATCCACTGAGGAGATCATCGATGAACAAGAGCAGGATTGTGAAGGCCACCCTGTCCGTGGCCGTTGCTATCGGAGTATTCGGTGCGGGAGTCTTGACCGGGAAGAACACGTTTCACCAGCCGAGCACCATCATGCACGTTGTGACGGTTCAGTGGAATGACGATTCGACGCCCGCACAGCAACAGGCCGCGATCGACGGCGTGAAAACGATGGCTGCTGAAATTCCGGGGATCAAGAACATCTGGATCAAACCCATTCGCGTGCAGCCACGGGAATATCAAGCCGCGTTCGCGATCGAGTTCGAGAACCAGGCGGCCGCCGACGCTTATGCGGACCACCCGGCGCACAAAGCGTGGGCAAAAATTTACCAGCCGATCCATAAGGAAAGCCGGTCCCAGGAAATTACGAACTGATCAACCGCCTAGACCCACACCTTTTCCAGTTGCACGCCGCGGCTGCAGAGCTCGCAGTGCGCGGCATCGGAATAGTAGCTGGCTTCGAGCTTGGCCAGATAGTAAAGCGGCAGCGAGCCGAAATCCCTGGTGCTGGGAGTGGGCTGGTAGATGATGACAGCTAGCCCCAACACCTGAGCCCCGCGGGATTCGAGCAGTGTCTTCATCTCGCGGAGCTTGCTGCCGGAGCGCAAAATGTCGTCCACCAGCACTACCTGTTCACCGGGATGCTGCTGCAAATACTGGCGAAATCGCATGGGGCGGTTTTCGTTATCGCGTTCGGCCCAATAGACCTGTTTGGCGCGAAGAGCTTCGCACACGCCGTAAGCCACCGGTAGACCGCCGGTGGCCGGCGCGACGATGGAAAGCTCCGGAATAATGGCGCGGATCTCCGGGTTGGCGCGCAACAGCCGGCTGAGCCCGACGCTCAGAGTCCGGGCGTGCTGGTAGTAGCGCATGGCCAGCGGCACTTGCAGGTATTCGTTGGAATGCAGCCCGTTGGTGTATTCGAAGTGGCCGTCGCGCAGCGCACCCGTCTCGCGCAGCACGCGCACGACTTCTTCTGGAGTGGGAAGAAGATGCATCGCTTTTAGTGGGCCCCTTTGCCGGAGAGAACTTTGGGAATGGTGAGCAGCAGGATCTTCCAGTCCAGACCGAGCGACCAATTATCAATGTATTGCATATCCATCCTCATCCAAGTTTCGAAATCCACGTTGTCTCGTCCCGCCAAAGCCCAAAGACAGGTGAGACCCGGCCGCATGCGCAGACGGCGGCGCTGCCAGCGCTGATATTGTTCCACTTCCTCCGGTACCGCGGGACGCGGACCGACAAGCGACATGTCTCCCCTGAGGACATTCCACAGCTGGGGCCATTCGTCGATGGAGAACTTGCGCAGATAGCGGCCGATCGACGTCAGCCGCGGATCATCCGGAATCTTGGTGGCCGTCGCGCGCACACTCATGTGGGCCACAGCATCGCGCATCGCATGGGCGTTCTCGCACATGGACCGGAATTTGTAAAAGACGAATTGGCGTCCGTTTAATCCGCAGCGCATCTGACGGAAGATGGCCGGACCAGGAGACGTCAGACGAATGGCCAAAATCACAAGAAGCATAAAGGGAGCCAGCACAACGAGCGCCGCTCCGGCCACCACGCAATCGATAAGGCGCTTAGCGAGCAGGCGGATCTCATCGTGAGGCGCCGCGGAGAACGTCAGCAACGGCGTGAAGGCCAGACGCTCCAGATATACCTCGCTATTGACGTGCGGAAAGAAGTCCACCGCGATGCGCGTCCGCACGCCCTCTTCATCGCAAAGCAGGAATACTTCCTCGAGTTCAGCGAGACGGCCGCTATCCACGGCGAAGATGATTTCGTCGATGACGTGCTGACGCAGAAGGATCGTCAGTTTCGCCAGCGGATAGACAGGATAAACGGAGCCCAGTTGGATTTCCGCGGGGGCGGTGGGCGTATCAGTAATAAAACCTTTGATACGAATGCCGTATTGCGCCGAGCGCTCGAGAGCCTGCCCCAGGCGTTGCGCGCGATCTCCAGTTCCCACCAACATGACGTAATGCAGGGCGCCAAACTCGCGCCGCACAATTCCCACCAGGCGGCCGGCGGTCAACCGGAACACGAGCAGGAAAATCCAGCTATATACGGCAAACAGCGCGAGAAAAGGACGGCTCAAGTCGAGCCGCATCAGATACTCGAAGGTGACCAGACAGATGATGCCGTAGCTGCACTGGCGGAAGGAATCGCGCAGGATGACGCGGGGGTCGCCCGAATCGAGCCGTTCGTAGATGCCGAGCCAGAGGCCGATGACGACCCAGGCGGCCAGCGAGAAACCGAGCAGAAGGGCCTTGACCGGAACGATCAGAAAAAACACGCGATCAAGATGCAGGAGAATACGGGTCTGGTACGCTGCCTCGAACGCGAGCGCGGTCAGCAGCACGTCGGACACGCCAAATAGGACTTTGGCTTTCCGATGCTGGCGGCTAAACATCCGGAAGCCAGAATAGCATGAGGAGCGAAGATTGCCGCGGTGGGGCGCGATGCTCGGGACGCCCGTTACCGCACGCGCAAATCTCTTCCGGTCATTTCCTTTGGCTGCGATTCGCCGAGAATGGCAAGAAGAGTTGGCGCGATGTCCCGGAGAGCGCCGTCAGTGCGCAACTTCACTCGCCCTTCATCGGTAACCAGGATGAATGGCACGGGATTGGTGGTGTGGTAGGTGTGCGGGCCGTGCGTGATGGGATCGATCATGGTCTCGGCGTTGCCATGGTCGGCGGTGATCAGCCACGCGCCGTTGTGCGCACGCAGGGCCTGATAGATGCGGGCGAGACAGGCGTCCACCGTTTCGACGGCGCGCACCGTTGGCTCCATCTTGCCGGAGTGGCCCACCATATCGGCGTTGGCGAAGTTCATGACGATCACGTCGAAGTTGCCGCCTTCGATGGCTTTGACAATGACGTCGGTGATACCCCCCGCGCTCATTTCGGGTTTGAGATCATAGGTCGCGACCTTGGGCGATGGCACCAGCTCGCGCTCTTCGCCCGCGTAGGGCTTCTCGTTGCCGCCGTTGAAGAAATAGGTTACGTGGGCGTACTTTTCGGTTTCGGCCACGCGCAAATTTTTCCAATTCAGTTGCGCCATCACGTTTGCCAGGATGTTGTGCGGATGCTCGGGCGGTAATACGTAGGGCAGCGTGAACGTTTTGTCGTACCGGGTCATGGTCACGTAGTGGAGGTTCTTGGGAGCGAGCGAGCGCGACGGGCGCTCGAGACTGGCGTCCGTGAGCGCCATCGTGGTTTCGCGCGCTCGATCGGCGCGGAAGTTGAAGAAGATGACGGAATCATCGTCGCGGATTCGCCCAATGGGGTCGCCACGCTGGTCGACGATGGTGACCGGTTCGATGAACTCGTCGGTGACCTTGTTTTCGTAAGAGCGCTCGACGGCGGCAACCGGGTCGGTGGCTTTTTGGCCGTTGCCCACTACCATGGCGCCAAACGCACGCTCGATGCGCTCCCAGCGTTTATCACGATCCATGGCGTAGTAGCGGCCGGAAACCGACGCGATGCGGCCCACGCCAATGGTGCGCATCTCCTTTTCCAACTCGCGCAAATAGCCCGCGCCGCTTTCGGGCGGCGTATCGCGGCCATCCATGAACGCATGCACAAAGACGCTTTCCACGCCTTCGTGTTTGGCCATCTTGAGCAGCGCATAGAGATGCGTGAGGTACGAATGTACGCCGCCGTCACTACATAACCCGAGCAAATGCAGTTGGTGCGTGCGTGCATTCTTCAGACAGTCGAGCAGAACCGGGTTGCGGAAGAATTCACCCGAAGCGATCTGCGCGTCGATACGAGTCACATCCATCTGGACAATGCGGCCGGCTCCTAGGTTCATGTGTCCGACTTCGCTATTGCCCATTTGCCCCTCCGGAAGCCCGACGTACGGTCCGGAGGTGTGAATGAGCGTGTTCGGAAATTCGCGCAGCAGCTTGTCGTATGCCGGCTTCCGCGCCGCGGCGATAGCATTGCCCTCGACGGCGGGCGAAAACCCCCAGCCGTCGAGAATCGTCAGGATCAGAGGTCTCGGCCGCGGCATTATTGGCGGAACGCCTTCCTGCCGGGGAAGCGTGCGGCATCGCCGAGTTGCTGCTCGATGCGCAGCAATTGGTTGTACTTGGCGATACGGTCGGTGCGGCTGGCGGAGCCGGTCTTGATCTGGCCGGCGCCGGTGGCCACGACGAGATCGGCAATAAAGGGATCCTCGGTTTCCCCGGAACGGTGCGACACCACGGCGGTGTAGTTGGAGACCGCCGCCAGTTGCATGGCTTCCAAGGTTTCCGTCAGCGTGCCGATCTGGTTGACCTTTATCAGAATCGAGTTCGCGATGCCCTGTTCTATGCCCTTCAGGAAAATGGCAGGGTTGGTGACAAAGATGTCGTCGGCCACAAGCTGAATTTTGCCGCCCAAGGTTGTCGTGAGCAGCTTCCAGCCGGGCCAGTCCTCTTCCGACATGCCGTCTTCGAGCGAAATAATAGCGGGGAACTGCCGCACCCAGTTGGCCCAGAATTCGACCATCTGTTCCGAGGTGCGCTGGCTCTTGTCGGATTTCTTGAAGACGTACTTCCCGTCGACGTAGAACTCGCTCGCCGCTGGATCGATGGCGATGCCGACCTGCTCGCCAGGCTTGTAGCCGGCCTGCGAAATGGCTTCCAGCACCAGTTCCAGCGCTTCGTCGTTGGATTTGAGGTTCGGAGCAAAGCCACCCTCATCACCCACCGCGGTGGAGTAGCCTTTCTTCTTGAGAACCTTCTTCAGCGTATGAAAAACCTCCACTCCCATACGCAAGGCTTCAGAAAACTTCGCCGCACCGTAAGGCGCGATCATGAATTCCTGGACGTCGACGGAATTGTCGGCATGCGCACCGCCGTTCAGAATGTTCATGAGCGGCACGGGCAGAATGCTCGCCCCCACGCCGCCCAGGTACCGGTACAACGGGGTGCGTTGAGAACCCGCAGCCGCACGCGCAGTTGCCAGCGATACGGCGAGGATGGCGTTCGCGCCCAGCTTTCCTTTGTTTGGCGTTCCATCGAGATCGATCATAATGCGGTCGATACGGGACTGCTGCGAGGCGTCCTTACCCAACAGCGCATCCGCGATTGGCTTGTTGATGTGCTCGACCGCCTTGCGCGTTCCCTTGCCCTGGTAGCGGGATGCGTCGCCGTCGCGCAGCTCGACCGCTTCCTGTTCGCCGGTCGAGGCGCCTGACGGGACCGCAGCCCGTCCCAGGCTGCCATCCGCCAGAATTACGTCAGCTTCCACCGTCGGATTTCCGCGGGAATCCAGGATCTCGATGCCCGTGATCTTTGCAATCGTCGTCACTCTACGCTCCTTGCGCTTTGCATAATTTGAACCGGCGCCGCCGCGCCACTCACCACCACGATTCCGGATTCGGTGATGTGATAACCATTTTGCCGGTCGTCCTCCGCGTTGAACCCGATGATGCTGGACTCCGGGACTTTCACGTTTGTATCGATGATGGCCCGGCGGATTCGGCTGTAACGGCCGATCTCCGCGTTGGGCATCAGGATGGAATACTCCACCTCGCAGTAACTATTGACCCGCACACCGGGCGAAAGCACGCTGTGCATGACTCTCCCACCGGAGATAATGCAACCGGCCGAGACAATGGAATCGATGGCCACGCCCATGCGGCGGCCCTCCTGCGCGAAGACAAATTTAGCGGGGGGCTGCTGTAACACACGCGTGCGAATGGGCCAGTGGCTATCGTAGAGATTCAACTGCGGCGTCACGTCCACCAGGTCCATATTGGCTTCGTAGTAGGCGTCGAGCGTTCCCACATCGCGCCAGTACCGCGCCTGCTTGTCGTTGATGTCCACGAAATCGTAGGCGATGACGTCGCAATCGCGCAGACACCGCGGGATCACGTCTTTGCCGAAATCGTGGGAGGACATGGGGGTTTCCGCATCCTCGCGCAACAGCCGCAAGAGCACGTCCCGGTTGAAAATGTAGATCCCCATCGACGCGCTCACCATCGCCGGATTGAAGATGGACCGCACCGGATGGCCGTGACGGGGTTTCTCTTCAAAGCCCACCACACGTTGATCCGGAGTGATGTCCGCAACTCCGAACCGCTCAGCTTCCTCCGGCAGAACCTGCGTCGTGGCGACCGTGATATCCGCCTTGTGGAAGCGATGCAGTTCGATCATCGACCGGTAATTCATCTTGTAGATGTGATCGCCAGCCAGGATAAGCACCTGATCGGCAGTCTCGGCCAGGATGGTCTGCGTGTTTTGATAAACCGCGTCCGCCGTGCCCCGGTACCACCCTTCACCGGTCTGCTTCATCGCGGGAATAATTTCGACGTACTCACCGAGCTCGGGCGAAAGGATGCTCCACCCATCGCGCACGTGGCGGATCAGCTCCAGAGATTTGTACTGGGTGAGAACGAAAATACGGCGGATGTCGGAGTTAATGCAATTGGACAAGGTGAAGTCGATGATGCGGTAAGCGCCGCCGAATGGCACGGCGGGCTTGGCAGTATCGCTCGTCAGCGGGTAGAGGCGTTCCCCAGCCCCTCCTGCCAACAAAATGGCTAGAACATTATCCACGGGAGTTGATTTACAAGTCCTTTATATACAGCTAGTTAAAGGCGTAGCGATCAGCCGGCCAACACGGCCTGATTATTTGGGACTTGACTTTACTGGTCCAGCCCCTATGATATCAGTACCTTGACCTGCCACGCGGAGACGTTAGGCGAGAGGGACTGGGCACGCCCCGCTCGGGGGCATGGTGAGTTGCCAATCCGACGGGAGGTGTTTTTTAGTTGGCTGAAGTCAAGCTGCAAGAGGGCGAGACGTTGGAAAATGCCCTTCGCCGCTTCAAGCGTAAGGTCCAGCAAGAGGACATTATCAAAGAGGTCAAACGGCACTCTTTTTACTTGAAACCCGGCGAGAAGAAACGAGTCAAGCAGGCGCTGGCTCGGAAGAGAAATCGAAAGAAAAGTCGTCGGGAGATCGAGTAGTTCCAAATCAGTAGGCGTTCTTAACGGGCGGGGATCGTTGGCCTGGGTAGGACCGCGGGAGCGGTAGCGATGCCAGATTTTCAGGACCGAATCATCAAGTGCGCCGATTGTGGGGCGGACTTTGTTTTCACGGCGGGAGAGCAGCATTTCTTCCACGACAAAAACTTCAAGAATGAGCCGAAGCGCTGCAAGGCCTGCAAGCTCAAGCGGCAAGGCGCGTCGTCGTCCAATGCCCCTCGGGCGGAGACGACAACTGTGTGTTCTCAATGCGGCCGCGAAACAACCGTTCCCTTCCGGCCTACTCAGGGCCGCCCGGTTTACTGCCGCGAGTGTTTCCAAAGCAGGAAAGCACAAGCGGCGGGCGCCAGGTAGTTCTGTAATCCGGCGGAGCAGGTGAGAGCGCCCGCTTCCCCGGTTACGTCTTGGTTGCCGGCTTTTCTCGCCGCCGGCGCGCCCAATCTTCCTTGACAATCTGTCGCGCGCGGCCCAGCGCCAGCGCGTCCGGCGGCACGTCATCGGTGATGATGGAGCCTGCCGCCAGATAAGCACCGGCGCCGATTTCGACCGGCGCCACCAGTGTCGTATTGCTGCCGACAAACACACCTTTGCCGATCTTGGTCGTACTCTTGGTGCGGCCGTCATAATTGCAGGTGATCGTACCGGCGCCGATGTTGACGTCGGCTCCAATGGTCGAATCGCCGAGATAGGCCAAGTGCATGGCCTTGGCATTTGCACCGAGGCGGGTCTTCTTCAGCTCTACAAAATTGCCAACGTGCGCTCCCGCGGCAATCTCGTTGTCCATTCGCAAGCGCGAATACGGCCCGATCTCGGCGCCGGCTGCGACGCGCGAAGTGCCAATAATCGTAAATGGCCCAACTTGCACGCCATCCGCCAACTCGGAATCACGCACGATGGAGCACGCGCCGATGCGGCATGCCTCCCCGATTTTTGTGTTTCCCAGAATCTGGGCGAACGGCTCGATGACGGTATCCATGCCGATCGATGCGGCGTCATCCACCGTGACCGTTTCGGGCTTTTCCACCGTCACGCCGTTCAGCATCAGCTCACGAACCTTGCGCTCGCGAAAAGTGCGATCCGCGGCGGCCAGCTCCAGACGGTTGTTGATCCCCAACAATTCAGCGGCATTTCCGGCGCGATAAGCGTCGATCCTGTGGCCGGCTCGCTTCAAGATCTCGATCATGTCGGTCAGATAGTACTCATGTGCGGGATTATTCGGCCGCAGCTCGTCTACATGTTTCCAGAACAGGTCGGCGCGGAAGCAATAGATGCCGATGTTCGCCTCGCGAATCGCAAGCTGTTCCGGCGTGCCGGCCTTCTGCTCAACCACTGCCTGGACGGTCCCGGTGGCGTCGCGAACCACTCGCCCATAGCCGGTCGCGTCGTCGAGCTCCGCGGTGACCATGGTAGCGGCAGCGTCCGATTTCCTTTGCTGATTCACTAGCGCCTCGAGCACGGCGCCTGGAATCAGCGGACAATCGCCGTAGTAGACCACCAAAAGACCTCCCAGGCAAGCCAGCGACTCGCGCCCGGTCATCACAGCGTGACCTGTGCCTTTCTGCTCCGTCTGCTCGATGAAGCCGACGCCGCGCGATGCCGTCACGCTCCTCACTTGGCCCGCCTGGTACCCTACCACCACAAAGACGCGTTCCGGCGCCGCAATGGCAAGTGCCGCGTCGACGGTGTGCTCAATCAGCGTCTTGCCACCCGCCTGATGTAGCACCTTCGCGCGCCGCGACTTCATGCGCGTACCCAGCCCGGCCGCCAGGATGACGACGGTTACGCCAGTGTCCATGCTTTATTATTCAATGGGCAGAGTGCTTACCGCGACATTTGCCGTCGCCGGCGGCCTTCTTTGGCCAGTTCGACCGCGATGGCCGCGATGGCACTGGAATTGTGGCGGACCAGACCCGACTCCTGCACCAGATCGCCGCAAACCACGTTGACGCCCATGGCTCCGATCTTCTCGAAATCATTCTCGACGGGCGCGGAATGCTCCCGCGCATAGCGGCGCCGCAAAGCCGGCCCAATTTCGCGCGTGTTTACCACGGCGTAGTCGATCAATTTTCCACCCGCGTGGCGGTGGATGGCCGCGAGGTGATCGGAGGCCGTAAAACTCGTGGTCTCGCCCGGCTGCCACATCAGATTCACGAAGTAGGCTTTGACCGCGGGAGAGCGGCGAATCGCCTCGGGAATCCCTTCTACCAGGAGGTTGGGAACCACGCTCGTGAACAGGGAACCCGGACCGAACGTAATGACGTCCGCTTGCCCGACCGCCGCGAGCGTCTCCGGCAGCGGTCGGCAGCGGCGCGGGCGTAGCCGCACGGTCTCGATGCGCCGCCGACTTCGGCTGATCTTCGTTTCGCCCAGCACGCGCCGTCCGTTCTCCAGCACGGCCTCGAGCGATACATGCGTGGCGGTCGAAGGATAGATGCGCCCCTTGATCGCCAGCACCTCGGAACATTCCTTCACCGCGTCGGGAAAGTCTCCGGTGATGTGAGTGAGCGCCGTGAGAAACAGGTTGCCGAAGCTGTGGCCCTTGAGCCCGCGTCCGCTCTCAAAGCGGTAGCGAAACAGGCGCGAGAGTAAGGTCTCATCTTCCGACAATGCCACCAGACAGTTCCGAATATCGCCGGGCGGCAGGACGTCAAATTCGCGCCGCAGCCGGCCCGAGCTGCCTCCGTCATCGGACACCGTTACAACGGCAGTGATGTCTACCGCGGGTTTGCCTGCCTTTCCAAGGCCGTATACATCCACATAATCCTTCAACCCGTGTAAAAGCGCGGACAGTCCGGTGCCGCCGCCAATCGACACGATGCGCAACGGCGGCGCTAAGGATTCCGAGGATGGTGCGGGAGTCGGCAACTCGATGATCTCTTTACGAATCGGCTGCCGGTCGGGGGCTATGCCGAACCGGTTTTGTCCGGGAATAGGAGCTGTTGCATCTGGGGCTGATCGGCAAATAGGGCGAAGTCAGCGTCTTGCCGGGCGGCGATGCGATTCCGGGGCTCCAGATCGATGGCGCGCTTGAGGTTCTCATGAGCGCCGTCCAGATCTCCAGCCAGGCCCTTGCATAACGCCAATGCGAAATAGATATGATCCGCCTGCGGCTCCAGCTTCAGGGCCGCCTCGAGATGCTGCGATGCCTCGGCCAGATTCCGGACGTTGATCATCGCGACGGCGTAGTTGTAACGGTCCTCGGCGGTCTTCAGCTCGACCACCGGTCGTTCCAGGCGCTGAGCACACATGCGGACATGCAGTTCCGCATTGTGAGCCATCTCGCGGTTCGGCCCGCCAGTCGCTGTGACAAAAAGTTCCCGCGCCTCGGCAAACTTTCGAGCGTGAAACAGCCGCACGGCCTGCTCAAAAGACTTCAACTGTGCCTGGGCCGCGTTGCGCGCCTCCACCACACTAGCGGCGTCTGGACTGGCAAAGGCCAGCCGGCGTCGCGATGCGGATTCCGGTTCTGATCTCCCTGTATTCTTCGCCACGTTCGTTTTCTTCCGTAATGGCCATCTGCGCCAGTTCCCTGGCGGCTTAGAGTACGCTAGCAGACCGCATACACCGAAGTCAAAACGGGCTGGACCGGGTTCGGCGTCGTTCGCGGGCAAAGCCGCTATCATGGGCCTATGAAGCAAATCCTGTGGGGCTGGTTGCTGGCCGTCAGTGCGTGCGCTTGTGCGCAGACTTTCCCGGCCGGCCCCCAGCTCGATGAGGCCGTTGGCCAGGCCATCCGTGAGAAACGTATTCCCGGAGCAGTCCTGCTGGTGGGCCACAACGGCGCGGTGGTCTACCAGAAGGCCTACGGACAGCGCGCGGAAGTGCCTGCGCCAGAGCCGATGACGCTCGATACCATTTTCGATTGTGCTTCTCTTACTAAGATTGTTGCCACCACGTCCGCGCTGATGAAGCTATTTGATGAAGGCCGGCTGCGCTTGAATGACCGCGTGACCGAGTACCTTCCGGAGTTTCAAGGCGGCAAAAGTGACATCACGATCCGCAATTTGATGACGCATTTTTCCGGTTTGCGCCCCGATCTGGATCTCGAGCCTGCCTGGACCGGCTATGAAACGGGCATTCACCGTGCGCTCGTCGACAAGCCCGCGAACCCTCCCGGCGCGCATTTTGTCTATAGCGATATCAATTTCATCCTGCTGGGAGAAATCGTGCATCGCTTGAGCGGCGAGATGCTGCCGGATTACGTCCGCAAGGTCGTTTTTGCGCCGCTCGGCATGCAAGATACCATGTTCCAGCCGCCGGCGGCCCTGAGGCCTCGCATCGCCCCCACGGAGATGCTGGAAAGGGACCATTTGCTGTTGCGCGGCGTGGTGCACGATCCGACCGCCCGTGACATGGGAGGCATCGCCGGACACGCCGGCCTTTTCTCGACGGCCCAGGATCTCGCGCGCTTCTGCCAAATGATGCTCAATAAAGGTGCGTGGCAGGGTGCTCGAATCTTTAGCTCCCTGACCATTGAAAAATTCACCACCCCGCAGAGCCCGCCCGACCAGCCCATCCTTCGCGGCCTGGGTTGGGACATTGATTCGCCCTACTCGGGGGAGCGCGGCGACTTGTTTCCCATCGGCTCCTATGGGCACACGGGATTCACCGGAACGTCCATCTGGCTCGATCCGCGGTCGAATACCTACGTGATTCTGTTGACCAACTCCGTGCACCCGCATCTGCGCCCTGCCATCACGTCCCTGCGCGGCAAGGTCGCGACAATCGTGGCTGCCGCTGTCGGCATCGCAGATCCCGGCGTGAGCCTCACCGGATATAACGAGACGCTCACGGGCCCCGGACTGCATCGGGATGTAGCGCGTCACGGCCAGGTGCGAACCGGCCTGGACGTCTGGGAGGACGAGGGATTCCGCGCTCTCAACGGTAAGCGCGTCGGGCTGATCACCAACCACACCGGAATCGATCGCGAGGGCCGGCGCAACGTCGATCGCATGATTGCGGCCGGTGTCCGGGTGGCAGCGCTGTTTTCTCCCGAACACGGCTTCGCGGGCAAAGAGGACCGCGAGGGAATCGGGGACGCGGTCGACGCCAAAACGGGGATCAAAATCTGGAGCTTATATGCGGAGAAAAATCGCCGGCCCACGCCCGAGATGCTGCGCGGTATTGACGCATTGGTTTTCGATATTCAAGACATCGGCGCGCGATTTTACACTTACGTCTCCACCATGGCATACACCATGGAGGAGGCGGCCAAAGCGCATATTCCGTTCTATGTGCTGGACCGGCCGAACCCCATCACCGGTGTCCACGTAGAGCCGCCTTTGCTCGATCGCGACAAGCTCTCGTTTATTGGCTATTTTCCATTGCCGCTGCGGCACGGCATGACCATGGGGGAACTGGCCACCCTGTTCAACGCCGAAAACCGGATCGGCGCGGATTTGACCGTGGTTAAAATGGAAGGCTGGGAGCGTGGCGACTGGTTCGACGCCACCGGCCTGCCGTGGGTAAATCCATCACCGAATATTCGTAGCCTGAACGCAGCCATGCTCTATCCGGGAGTCGCGATGCTGGAATATTCGCCGGGTTATTCGGTGGGACGGGGGACCGACGCACCGTTCGAAATGATGGGCGCGGATTTTATTCACGGAACCGAGCTGGCCGCTTATTTGAATCAGAGATGGATTCCGGGCCTGCGCTTTTACGCGGTACGATTTCAGCCCGTAGGGGCTCGCCCGGCGGGAGCCGATCTCGAGGGCGTCCGATTTCAAATAACCAACCGGGAGAGCCTCGACGCCGCGCGCCTGGGGCTGGAAATTGCCGCGGCCTTGCTCAAGCTGTATCCGGAGAAGATTTCCGTGGAAACCGATCGCAACCTGATCGGCAATGAAGAAACACTACGCGCGCTTGCCGCTGGAGTTGACCCCGAGGCCATCCGCCAGCGGCAACAGGATGCTATACAGCCGTTTCTCGAACTGCGCGAGAAGTATCTGCTGTATCGTTGAGGTGACGCGCGCCCTCCGGAATCAGGCTAGGCCCATGGCCTTCTGCAAGTTAGGGGTCTTGTTCTTGGATCCTGGAGGCCGGCCCCGTTTCTTGTCCAGCTCTGCCATCCAGGCTGGCGGGCGGCCGCGGCGCCTGCCGCGCCCCCTGGCCAACCGCTCTAAACTCATAATCGCTTCTTCGATCTGCTCACGCTCCTGACGCAGGTCCGTCAGGATTTTGGTCACGTCCATTGCATCCCCCGATAAGGTAAATCAGGCACTCTGAGGGCCGCCTGTGTTCCGACAGCAGAACAAAAGTAGCGCGGCTCAAGGCGTCTTCTACTGTTTTTTAGCCTACTTTAGTTAACATTTCAAGTGTTTTGTTCTGAATTCAGAACAGAATTCGGCTTGGTCTCGGGGGACGCTTAGTGGGAGGCTAGGGGGTCACGTTCTTGTTGCGCTGCTTCCGCCAATGAAAATAAAAGGGTAACCCCGCAAAAATCAACGCCAGACCCAGCAAAGATTCGCGCGGAGAATCAAATAGGGTGGAAATCACCAGGCAAAGGGCGATTGCCACAAACAGTACTGGTACCACGGGGTACCCTAAGGTGGAATAAGGCCGCGCCAAATCCGGCCTCTTTTTGCGGAGCACCAGGACAGCAGCCGTGGTCATTCCGTATATCAGCCAGCTGGCGAAAATCACATAAGTGAAAAGCTGGTCGTAGGTGCCCGAAAGAACCAGCAGCGCCGCCCAGGCGCTCAACGCGAGAATGGACACGCCAGGAGTGTGAAACTGGGGGTGAACCCTGGCAATTGCGTGAAAAAAGTAGCCGTCGCGGGCAGCAGCATACGGTACACGCGCACCAGAAAGGATGGACCCATTCAGGGCCGCAAAAATGGAAATCATGGCCGCAACTGACACGATATTGGCGCCGGCACCGTCCAGAATACGCTGCATCATTTCGGCCGCCACTCGATTACTGGCCGCGACCTCCGCGGGAGTCAGCACATAGAAATATGCGGCGTTCGCCAAAAGGTAGATAATCACCACAGCCAGCGTTCCCCAAATCAACGCCAGAGGCAAATTCCGCTGCGGATTTCGGACCTCCGAGGCCACCATGCTGACATTGTTCCAACCGTCATAGGCCCAAAGAGCTGCCACCATCGCCGCGAAAAAACCCGCGAAGGTAAGCGGCACCGCAGCCGCGTGCGCTACCGCGTCCGCCGGCCTGTGACCCCAGATCAGGCCCGCCACAATGATGAACAGGATCAGCGCCACTTTGACCACGGTCATCCCTACCTGAACCTCACCGCCCACTTTGACGCCGAAATAATTCACGCCGGCGAGAAAAAGGATGAGCACCATCGCAAAAATCTGGCCGTAGCGGATTTCGAGCGGTGCGCCATGCGCTCCGATGGGCAGCGGCACCACCAGCAGGATTCCGTTCAATTGCGGCAGAAAATTCGTCAGGTAGTAGAAAAAACCAGTGGCCAGCGTAGCAATCGAGCCGCTCTTGGCAACCCACATCTGAGTCCAGCTATACAAAAATCCCCAGACCGGGCCGTAGGCTTCGCGCAAATAGACGTATTCGCCGCCGGCTTCGGGCATGGCGGCGGCCAGCTCCGCGTAGGTGAGCGCTCCGGCCAGTGAGAGCAACCCGCCCACCACCCAAACCACAAACACCATCTCCGGCGATCCCACGCGCTGAATCATGGTCCGGGGAACCAGGAATATTCCGCTGCCGATCACGGTGCCGACAACAATGGCCACCGCACTCCACAGTCCGAGGTCGCGCCTCAACTCGATGGGCTTCGTCTCAGTCTGGGGCTTCATATGTTGGATCGCTTGGCTGCCGTTGGCTGGAACCATGATGCAAGATATCCGGCCCCGAATGTAGCGGCGGTGCCGATCAGGACCCACCAACTCCACGCAATCGGCGTGTAGGCCCGCACATAAAGGATGACCGCCAGACCGGCAAGCACGCCAAACGAGGCAGCGTTTTGTCCCACGCGGATCGTCAGCACGCCCAACAGGAATATCCCCAGCAGCAGTCCGAGCGTAATAGACGCGATCGATAGTCCCGACTCGAGTACCGATCCCCAATGCCGCGCCACGATTCCGATGCCCACCAGTACCACGGCCCAAGCCACCGTCGCGAGCCGAGCCCAGCGCAGGAAGCGCTTGTCGTCATCCGCTCCCGCCGGGCGCACCAGCGGCCGCAGAAAATCCATCACGGTGGTCGAAGCCAACGCATTCAGCGCAGCGCTGAGATTCGCCATGGCTGCCGCTAGGATTGCCGCGGTCACCAGGCCGGCAACCCCCGGCGGCAGTTCCTGCCAGACGAATTGAGGATAGATCCGGTCAATTTTCTCGGGCGGCTGCAATCCCGCTTCGCGATAGTACACGAACAGCGCGATGCCGATCAGCAGAAAAAGTCCGAACTGGAAGAAAACGAGGATCCAGCTTCCGATCAGCGCGGCCCGGCTCTGCCGCTCATTGCGCGCGCTCAGCAGGCGCTGGACAATCAACTGGTCGGTGCCGTGGCTCGCTGTGGTCAGGAAACATCCCCCCAGCAGGCCCGCCCAGAACGTGTAAGTCCGGGAGAAATACTGCATCGTGAAGCTGAAATCGAAATCAAAAATGTGGAATTTGCCGGCCGGACCCGCGACCGCGACGACATGCTGCCAGCCTCCGGGAATATGGTGCAGCAGGACAAAGAAACTGACGATCGCGCCCAAAACGTAAAGCACCATTTGGATCACGTCGGTCCAGATTACCGCCGTCATTCCACCTTCGAAGGTATAAAACAATGTAAACGCCACAATCAGCAGAATGGAGGGGATCTCCCCGGTATTCAGGACGATCGAGATCACGATGGAGATGGCGAAAACTCGCACGCCTTCGGCCAATGCGCGGGTGGCCAGAAAAATGAGCGCCGCCAGCTTGCGCGTGCGTTCACCAAACCGGCGCCGCATCAGTTCGTAAGCCGTGAACATCTCGCCGCGGAAATAGTGCGGTAACAGCAGAGCGGAAATGACGATACGGGCTAAGAGATAGCCGAAAACAATCTGCAGGAAGCCCAGGTTGCCCGCGAAAGATAGCCCGGGCGTCCCGACGATGGTCAGCGTGCTGGTTTCGGCGGAAATGATAGAGAGGCTGATCGCCCACCAGGGAGCCGAACGCCCGCCGAGGAAGTAATCTCGCAGGCTCTTATGACCGCCGCGGAAATGCGCCCCGAAACCCGTAATCGCAATGAGGTAGACGAGGATCACCCCCAGATCGAGATAACGCATCGAGATGGGAAATTCTAGCACGCGCGGGTGGCGCGGGAACCGAACCACCACTTCTGGTGTCCAAGATGTTGCGCCACCGGTGTGGTTTGGTTATACTCCGCAAGTACCCATCGGCTGCGTGAATCCGGCGGGACGGCTGGCACGATCCAACAAGTTCACAATTCAGCGGGAATCAGCAGGAGGCACGAAGTGCTTGATCGATTTTCGAAAGTTTTGTTGACCATGGCCGTTGCGGCGGGGATGCTTTTCTTCACCCTGCCGGGTCTGGGTCAACCGCCAGCTCAGAACTGGAAGGACCGCGCCGAGTACGACCTTTACACCGCCATCGCCAAGGAGCCGGATCCCGCCAAGCGGCTTCCCCTGCTCAATAGCTGGAAAGAGAAATATCCCACGAGCGACTTCGCTCAGACGCGGCAGGATGTTTTTGTACAGACCTACGCCGCCCTGCGCCAGCCCGACAAAGTCATTGCGGCTGGCAATGAGGCCCTGCAGACCGATCCTAAGGACTTTACGGCCCTGTACTACATGGCGCTGAACGTGCAACTGCTCGCCAAGCCCACCGCGGACGACTTAGCGTCGGGTGAGAAAGCCGCCAACGGACTGCTTTCCATTCTGGATACTTTCTTCGCCGCGGGTAAGAAGCCGGCTACGACTACAGATGCCGCTTGGACCACGGCGAAAACACAAGCCGAAGTACTGGGGCACGCCACGCTCGGCTGGATCGCTCTCTCCAAGAAGGATGACCAGACTGCCGAAAAGGAATTTACCAAGGTTTTGCAGTTGAGTCCCAATGCGAGTATGTCGACCGGATGGCCCGTGGACAGTGCTCAGGTTTCGTCCTGGCTGGGCACGGCGATCGCGCACGACGCCATCCAGGATAAGAAGCCCGAACGATATCCCGAAGCCCTCTTCCAGTTCGCCCGTGCGGCATCGCTCGATCAAGCGCAGGGGGGCTTGCCGGCCGCCTCGCGACAGCCTTTTGAAACGTATTTTGTGAATGCCTTTAACCGTTATCACGGGCAGGACGCGCCCGAGTTAGCCAAGCTCCGCGATCTTGCCAAGGCACAGGCCTTCCCGCCGCAGGGCTGGACGCTCAAGGATGTCAACACGGTGAAAGCGGACAACGAAGAGAAGTTCAAGAGAGAGAACCCCGGCCTGGCCTTGTGGATGACTCTTAAGCAAGCCCTGATCGCGCCCGATGGGCAGCAATACTTCGACACCAACATGAAGGGAACCGAAGTTCCCGGTGGCGCTGGCGGAGTGCAGACGTTCAAAGGCAAACTGATCTCGTCGAAACCCGCTCTCCACCCCAAGGAGTTGGTCCTCTCGATCGGCGACGGCACCACGCCAGACGTCACCTTGCACCTTGATGCCGTCCTGCCTGGCAAGGCCGACCCCGGCGTGGAGATCGAATTTTCCGGCGTTCCCAGCGGATTCACCAAGGAACCTTTCAACATTACCTTCGACGCGGAAAAGAAAAAGATCGTCGGCTGGCCGGGTAAAGATGCGCCGGTTCGGCACCACACCGCCAAGAAATCGGGGTAATCGCTACAGCTGTTTTGCGGAAGCTTGCGGCAAGCGCGCTGTGGGCGCATCCGCTTTCGTCCGGGTGAGCAGCACGCTGAACAGAAACCTCTCGACAGGGTTGATACGGGCTTCGGTTTTCCCCAAGCCTTGGAAATACTTGTGAAATTCCGACCGGCAGTACGCTTGTCCAGCCCGGGTTTCCACCATTCCGCCCAGCGCAATCAACAAGATCGCAGCTAAGATCCTGATTCGGTTATGGATCGGAACCTTCATGCTAGTAAGACGCGGGAAACGCCGTCCCGATAGCATGAAGCTTCGGCCGCACCCTTGGGCGCAGTGGTCTAGTTGACCGCCGGG
This sequence comes from Terriglobia bacterium, assembly GCA_963768075.1. Lineage (GTDB taxonomy): Bacteria > Acidobacteriota > Terriglobia > Bryobacterales > Bryobacteraceae > QHXW01. The sequence goes on along the minus strand of CAVYHD010000051.1, from coordinate 57,123 downwards.
CCAATTGCGATCGTCACCACGTTGCTCGTGACGGCAACTGCGTTCGCGCCATGCACGACAAGCTGCACCGTTATGGCGCTGCCAATCGGGGTGGACGCTGGCACCTGGGCAGTCACCTGGTACAAACCGCTGTATCCAGGCGTGAGTATTGCGGAGGTGACTTCCGCCTTTTCGCCGTTGATTAGCACATCCACGGGCGCGGTGACCTCCGCCAGCGGATCGGATGGCGCCGCAGCCCCTGCCGCCACCGGGATACTGGTGGCGCCGAGGCCGGAAGCGTAGATCGAGATGGAGGAACCTTGTGGGGCCGGTTGGCTCGGGACCCCCTTGGTCGGAATCATCGCAACGTTAGCAGTACCGGAAACCAGAACCGCGCCCTGTCCCCTCCCGTTGCCATTCAGCGAATAGATTCCAGGGGTGGCGAACTGCGTGGTGGCTGCGAGTGGCGCGGAGGCTCCTGTTTCGCTTTGGATAATCAGCGACACGGACGCGCCTACGGGCGAGTCCGGACATTGGAAATTCACCTGGTTTTCGGAAGCGTAGAACACCGGGAGAGCAGCTCCGTTAGCTTGCACGCTCAGTCCCATCAACTCGGTCGGAAGGGGGCTCGTTTCCGCGGCCTTCGCGCCAGACTTCACAAAGCCGCTGCCAAACAACGACGATACCGCGCCGGGGCTGCAGCCGAGGTCGGCGAAACTCGCCGCGTTGGCAAGCGAAGTGATGACCGGCGTGGTCGACAGAACCTCGATCACCACGTCCTCCGTAGCGGAAACCAGCGCGAGATTGGTACCCGTGAACGACACCGCATACAGCCCAGCCTGTGACGCCTGAGGAATCCAGTTGAACACGCCTGTATCAGGATTGAAGCTGGAGTTGGGAGGCAGTCCCGAGACGCTTAGCCTGACCGCGAGGCCCGCCGGATCGCTCGTCGTAATCGTGAGTTCCACCGGTTGTCCCGGGTTCACGGTCTGGCGTCCGGGAACCGTAACCACCGGCGGCGCCGGCGTCAGCGTCACCGCGGAATGCACCGTTACCCCGTTAAGACTCGCACTCACCGTGACGGTTTGATTGGTGGTCACATAGGCGGTGTTGACCTGGAAGGTGACGGTACCCTGGCCCACCTGGCCGGACACAGTAGCCGGAACGCTGAGGTAGTTGTTGTTGCTGGACAGGCCGATCGCGATACTGCCCGCGGCCTGACTGGAGTTCAAGGTCATCTGGCAGCTCAGAGGGGAACCCGACGTCAACTTCTGCGGACACGCCAGCGCTGTCGGACTCAGGCCCACCAAGACCAGCGTGGTTTGTGCCGTCAAAGAGCCGATCGTGGCGGTCAGTTGAGCGTTTTCGTTGTGAGTGATCACGGAACTGGTGGCGGCAAACGGAACCGACGTGCTCCCCGCGGCCAGTTGGACCGCTGCCGGGACGCTCACTTGAGCGCTGCTGGAAGAGAGCTGAATATTTGTGCTTGACGGCGCCGGTCCGGCAAGAGCGATCTGGCATTCACTGGTCCCGCCGCCAGTCAGCGTTGGCGGATTGCAGGAAATGGTTGCGGCCGAAAGGTTCGTTGTCAACGGAGCCTGCAGAGTCACGGATTGAGAAACGCCCAGGCTCGGGGCGCCGACCGAGACTGTGATGCTGGTCTGAACCTTCGAGGCTGTCGCCGTAAAAGTCGCACTGGTCAAGCCGGCGCCGATGGTGATCGACCGCGGAACGGTCAAGCTGGGGTTTGTCGAAGTGAGCGATATCGACCGGCTCGATGTCGCCGGGCTTCCCAGGCTTAAGGTGCAGGTGCTGGTGCCCGGTGTTTGTATCGCGGCCGGCGTGCAGATCAAGCTCGCCGCGCTCGAAGAAGGCGTGATACTGAGATTTGTTGAGCGCACGACCGAGCCAACCGTCGCCGATATCGTCGCGCTGCCGAAAGCGCTGGCTCCGGCCGAGGCCGTAAACCCGGCCGAAGAAGCCCCTCCCGCTATCGCAACTGAAGCCGGCACGGTGACCTGCGGGTTGCTGCTGCTCAGCGTGGCCATCACGATACCCGACGCCGGTGAACCGCTCATCAAGATCGTGCAACTGCTCGCGCTGCCCGCGGCCATGGTCGAGGGATTACAAACCACGGAAGAGAGCGTCGACTGCGCCGCGACCGCCAGGCTGAACTTGACCGTGGCGCCGTTGTAGCTTGCCGTCAAAAGAGCCGAACCCGAGGAGTTCGAAGAAGTGGCCCCCGCAATAAAGTTCACGCTCGTGGACCCGGCCGGCACCACTATAGGCGAATTAACAGCAACCAAAAAGCTGCTGCTGGTAAGGGACACGCTCGCACCACCTGCGGGAGCCGTAGCTGTTAGCGTCAGTGTACACGTGCTGCTGGCGCCTGGCGCAATCGTCCCTGGCGAGCAGGCAAGACCCGCCAGCGTCGCCGGGGCAGGTTGAATCACCAGCGCCGCGGTCTTTGTAACGCCCGCGGAAGTAGCCGAAATACTCGCATTTTGAACGCTCGTGACGGTAGTTGTCGTGACCGTAAACGAGGTACTTGTCAACCCGGCTGGAACGGTCACCTGCGCGGCAGCCGTCGCGGCCGGACTATTGCTCGCGATCGTTACCGGCGTACCGCCCGTCGGAGCCGCTGCCGCCAGAGTCACCGTGCAAGAAACGCTGGTTCCTCCTCCCACGGTGGTTGGGGAACAAATAAGCGAAGAAACGGCTGGCTGGGTCACAACAGGCGCCATCAGGGTGATCGAGAAATTGCGCGCATTACCGGCGAGCGTGGCGGTCACAACTGCCGCGGCTTGAGTGCCTACGGCCGAAGGAGCATTCACCGTAAAGTTCGCCGTGGACGAGCCCGAGTTCACCGTCACGGATGCCGGTACCGTCGCGTTTCCGTTATTGCTCTGCAGCGATACGCTCGTGCTGCTTGTCGCATTCCCGCTCAACGTCACCGTGCACGTCGAGGACGCTGGTGGCGTTACGCTCGCCGGGCTGCAGCTTAAGCTCGACAACACAATCGCCGGCGTCAGGGTCAGGGTGAACGGTTTCGAGGTCGAACCGAGAGTTGCCGTGATCACTGCCGAGGCTTGCGAGCTCACTGCCGTCGTGGTCACCGTGAAGTTCGCCGTGGACGAGCCCGAGTTCACCGTCACGGATGCCGGTACCGTCGCGTTCCCGTTATTGCTCTGCAGCGATACGCTCGTGCTGCTTGTCGCATTCCCGCTCAACGTCACCGTGCACGTCGAGGACGCTGGTGGCGTTACGCTCGCCGGGCTGCAGCTTAAGCTCGATAGCACAATCGCCTGCGTCAGGGTCAGTGTGAACGGTTTCGAGGTCGAACCGAGAGTTGCCGTGATCATTGCCGAGGCCTGCGAGCTCACTGCCGTCGTCGTCACCGTGAAGTTCGCCGTCGACGAGCCCGAGTTCACCGTCACGGATGCCGGTACCGTCGCGTTCCCGTTATTGCTCTGCAGCGACACACTTGTGCTGCTTGTCGCATTCCCGCTCAACGTCACCGTGCACGTCGAGGATGTCGGCGGCGTCACGCTCGCCGGGCTGCAGCTTAAGCTCGACAACACAATCGCCGGCGTCAGGGTCAGGGTGAACGGTTTCGAGGTCGAACCGAGCGTTGCCGTGATCACTGCCGAGGCCTGCGTGGTCACCGCCGTCGTCGTCACCGTGAAGTTCGCCGTGGACGAGCCCGAGTTCACCGTCACGGATGCAGGCACTGTCGCGTTTCCGTTATTGCTCTGCAGCGATACGCTCGTGCTGCTCGTCGCGTTCCCGCTCAACGTCACCGTGCACGTCGAGGATGTCGGCGGCGTCACGCTCGCCGGGCTGCAGCTTAAGCTCGATAGCACAACTGCCGGCGTCAGGGTCAAGGTGAACGGTTTCGAAGTCGAACCGAGCGTTGCCGTGATCACTGCCGAAGCCTGCGTGGTCACCGCCGTCGTCGTCACCGTGAAGTTCGCCGTGGACGAGCCCGAATTCACCGTCACCGTTCCCGGTACCGTCGCGTTCCCGTTATTGCTCTGCAGCGACACACTTGTGCTGCTTGTCGCATTCCCGCTCAACGTCACCGTGCACGTCGAGGATGTCGGCGGCGTCACGCTCGCCGGGCTGCAGCTCAAGCTCGACAACACAATCGCCGGCGTCAGGGTCAGGGTGAACGGTTTCGAGGTCGAACCGAGCGTTGCCGTGATCACTGCCGAAGCCTGCGAACTCACTGTCGTCGTGGTCACCGTGAAGTTCGCGGTGGACGAGCCCGAGTTCACTGTCACGGATGCAGGCACTGTCGCGTTTCCGTTATTGCTCTGCAGCGATACGCTCGTGCTGCTTGTCGCATTCCCGCTCAACGTCACCGTGCACGTCGAGGATGTCGGCGGCGTCACGCTCGCCGGACTGCAGCTTAAGCTCGATAGCACAACTGCCGGCGTCAGGGTCAAGGTGAACGGTTTCGAAGTCGAACCGAGCGTTGCCGTGATCACTGCCGAAGCCTGCGTGGTCACCGCCGTCGTCGTCACCGTGAAGTTCGCCGTGGACGAGCCCGAATTCACCGTCACCGTTCCCGGTACCGTCGCGTTCCCGTTATTGCTCTGCAGCGACACACTTGTGCTGCTTGTCGCATTCCCGCTCAACGTCACCGTGCACGTCGAGGATGTCGGCGGCGTCACGCTCGCCGGGCTGCAGCTCAAGCTCGACAACACAATCGCCGGCGTCAGGGTCAGGGTGAACGGTTTCGAGGTCGAACCGAGCGTTGCCGTGATCACTGCCGAAGCCTGCGAACTCACTGTCGTCGTGGTCACCGTGAAGTTCGCGGTGGACGAGCCCGAGTTCACTGTCACGGATGCAGGCACTGTCGCGTTTCCGTTATTGCTCTGCAGCGATACGCTCGTGCTGCTCGTCGCGTTCCCGCTCAACGTCACCGTGCACGTCGAGGATGTCGGCGGCGTCACGCTCGCCGGACTGCAGCTTAAGCTCGATAGCACAACTGCCGGCGTCAGGGTCAAGGTGAACGGTTTCGAAGTCGAACCGAGCGTTGCCGTGATCACTGCCGAAGCCTGCGTGGTCACCGCCGTCGTCGTCACCGTGAAGTTCGCCGTGGACGAGCCCGAATTCACCGTCACCGTTCCCGGTACCGTCGCGTTCCCGTTATTGCTCTGCAGCGACACACTTGTGCTGCTTGTCGCATTCCCGCTCAACGTCACCGTGCACGTCGAGGATGTCGGCGGCGTCACGCTCGCCGGGCTGCAGCTCAAGCTCGACAACACAATCGCCGGCGTCAGGGTCAGGGTGAACGGTTTCGAGGTCGAACCGAGCGTTGCCGTGATCACTGCCGAAGCCTGCGAACTCACTGTCGTCGTGGTCACCGTGAAGTTCGCGGTGGACGAGCCCGAGTTCACTGTCACGGATGCAGGCACTGTCGCGTTTCCGTTATTGCTCTGCAGCGATACGCTCGTGCTGCTTGTCGCATTCCCGCTCAACGTCACCGTGCACGTCGAGGATGTCGGCGGCGTCACGCTCGCTGGACTGCAGCTCAAACTCGACAGCACAACCGCCGGCGTCAGGGTCAATGTGAATGGTTTCGAAGTCGAACCCAACGTTGCCGTGATCACCGCCGAGGCCTGCGAGCTCACTGCCGTCGTCGTCACCGTGAAGTTCGCCGTGGATGATCCCGAGTTCACCGTCACCGTTCCCGGTACCGTCGCGTTCCCGTTATTGCTCTGCAACGATACGCTCGTGTTGCTCGTCGCGTTCCCGCTCAACGTCACCGTACACGTCGAGGACGTTGGCGGCGTTAAACCCGAAGGGTTGCAACTCAGACCCGTCAGAGTAACGGCAGCCGGTTGATTGATGGTCACAGACGTGTTGCCGCCCGTGATCGAAATACTATTGCCGCTGCCGTCGGATGCCGATGGCCCCGAAACGCTCACTAGCGCCGACGTATCGGTGGTGCTGGAGGAAATCTGAAACGTCACCGAAGCCACACCGCCGCTGGCGATGGCAGTCGTGTCGAATCCCGCAACGATACATCGCACATCACCCGCCGACGGAGTACTGCAGGTCGCGGACTTTCCGGCGGCGGAAGCGGCGCTGCCGGTCGCATAGAAGGTCCCCGCCGCCGGACTGAGATCCGTGCTGGGGTAAGTCAAATCAAATTGCACCGCGGCAGGCGCCGTGCCATTAGTGTTCAAACTGACGCTGACCGTGACGCTTGCCCCGGGCGCACCCGACCCTCCAGTTAGAGTCAGCGTGGCCTGTGCCGCTGCACGATTCAGCATCGTCGCCGCAACACAAAGAAAAAGGGCCGTCGTCCTCCAAAAGCGTTTGCACACGAGTCGTGGTCTACTAGTCATTTCGCCGCCGTTCCAATTTGGTTTACTGTCTCTCTTTTTAGTGATTTACGAGAACCGAAACAAGACTGCCGAAGGTTGGGAGCCAGGCATTAACTGTCATCCCGGATCGAACACTAACCGGCATTAACGGATCACCGGGCGTTCCATCTGAAAAATGACAACTAACGACAACCGAACTCAACCTCGGAGATACACCTCTAGTGGGCATCCTCGTCTCCTGCTCTCACCCCGCGCACACAGCTCCGCCGCACGGGAAGTCAATAACGTTTGCTAATTGGTTGAAGGAAGGCGCGAAAAACCCCTTTATCGGGGCACTAGGGACCTCGTACATCTTTGCGTACTTGGTCGTCTTCCTTACATTACACTGGGCACCAGGAATGTTCAAGCACTTTGCTCAGAATATCTTCGGGGACTCTCGCGCTAAATCGCGACGCCGGTTTCGGCGCCCCTTCCGCTCTACCGGCTAAAGGCGCGTTGCGGCTCCGTTGTCCGACGGAGGGCTACCTTAGGGTATATTGTTTCGCCCTGTCGAACTGGGCTAACATCCTCTGTAGAACGCTGTTTCGGAGATCTCAATGGCAAAATTTGAGCTTACGAAGTCCATCGAGGCTTGCAAACTCAATCCGCGGACGAGAGTGCCGCTGAACGAGTACCAGACCATTCCCTTCGGCGCCATCATCGACAACCGTGTGGATAAGGGCGGCGTAGAACATTTCTCTTATCTTGGTGAGCACTTCGAGTACCCCACCGACGATTTGAACGCCGCCTCCCGGCCGGTCGCGCCCGTGGCCTGAATCCGTTAGCGCTGCGGATGTTGGTCCCGCCACGCCCGCCTGTACCGTTCCGCTCGCGAGTTCTCTTCGTTCCACTTGGGCGGCTGAGGATTGTCCGCCAGCAATATCAGGCTCAAGGCAATCATGCGGTCGACCTTGGCCAGGTTGTCGTAATCGATCTTCTGCCATTTGTCGCGCACCGTGTGGTAATCCGGAAATTCAAGAGTCACTGCCACCGTGTGCGCGGGAATCCCCTGGTCGGCGAGCGGCGCGTTATCGCTTCGATCGAAAAATGATTCCCCGCCGCTCTCATCGCTGAGAACGCGTATCCCCGTCTTCGCTCCCGCTGCCTGCAAGGTTTTCCCCACGTCAGAGTACGCGAAGCCCGTCACCGTGACCTGTGCGAGCTTCACGCCATCGATCGCATCCGTGCGCCCCACCTGCTCCAGATTCACGTCAGCCACGGTCCGCTCGATGGGAAACACCGGATGCCGCGCATAGTACAACGAGCCCAAAGTGCCTTCTTCCTCGCCGAAGAACGTCAGAAAAACAATACTGCGTTTGGGCCGGGGCTGGAGGGTTTCGAGCGCCGAGGCCAGCTCGATCACCGAGACCGTTCCACTCCCGTCGTCATTCGCCCCGTTGAAGATTCGGTCGCCGGGCCCCGCCGGCAACATGCCCAGGTGGTCGTAGTGCGCGGTGACCAGAATATAGGTTTGCCGCAAAACCGGATCCGATCCCCGCAGCAATCCAATCACATTGCGCAGCTTGACGTGCGACTCGCCGGCAGGGGGCAAGTGAACCGTGAGCGTGGCGCCCGTCGCGCCTCGCGGGAGCGAGTCATACCACGCGGCTGCTTCCGGGCTGCGGCAAACGATCACCGGTTCGTCATAACGCCGGTCGTTCGCGGTGCTCAGGGTGGAATCCAATTCCGCGAGACCGGACAGAGTGAGCATCAGAGTCAGTCTCGGCCTGATTCGTCGCATCACGCGCAGCAAAACTCCGTACCTTCGGGCAGCCTCACTCGCACCCGCGCCGTTGAACTCCGGCAGTTTCACCACCAGGACCTTGTCGCGGACATCCTGCGGCTCCAGATGCTCCAGAGCGGCCTCGTCGTCGGCTCTGTACATCGGCACGCCCGAAAGTTCCAACGCGTCGTGAAAGCGCGGCGTGATGTCGGCGCGCTCAATCGAAAGAGTGCGGCCGTCGCGCTCGATCGTCATCTCGGTTCCGGTCTTAGGGAGTTGCCGGTCGAGCATCTCCACCGTCTGGAAATAGCCATCATCCCCCGCCGGTTCCAGTCCGGCGCGCCGGAACTGAGCGGCGATGTATTCAGCCGCAAGATCGAGCCCGCGGGAAGGTGTGCCCCGCCCCTCCAGCAGGTCCGAGGCGAGGAAGGAAAGGTGCCCGCGCAGCGAATTGGCGGAAATGCCCTCCAGCGCGGCCTGTTCTCGCGGAGGCAGCGGCTGGCGCGGCGCTCCGTTCTGTTGGGCCAGCAAGACAGCCGCAAGCAGGAACAATACAGCGGTTCGCGCCTGTCGCCAGCTCACACAATATTTAATGCGGCAAATCTCCGTGCGGTTTCTTCTGCGTGATTTCCTCGTAGGTATCTCTTACCTGGGCAGGCAGATAATCTCCCACCCAGTTCTTAACGAACAGCGGAAGCGTCACCGTAGTCGTGGACGGCACGATGTCTCCGTAGATGACGGTTGTGCCCGGCGGAACCAGATCCCTGAGTTTCTTGCCCTGCTGGATGGCGTTCGCCACCGCGTAATGCAGCTCAATCATGAATTGCCGTTGTCCTTCCAGCACCGCTTTTCCCCCGGGGGCGCCGTGTCCCGGTAACACGTGCTTTACATCGAGCTTTTGCGCTTTTTGAATCACCGACGGCCAGTTGCCCACGTTGCCATCCGCTGTGAAATTGAAGCCGCCATTCACCACCGCATCGCCCGTGCATAGCACTTTTTCCTTCGGCAGATAAACGAAACCGTCCCCGCGCGTGTGCGCCCACCCGAAATAGTAGAACCGAACTTCCCGCGTCGAGTCTTTGAGGATGAACGGGCTCTTATCGAAGGTCTGCTTGGGGGGCTCTGGGATGGCCAGGTGCATGTCGGCCACGTCCTTGCGGCTCTTCGCGGTGGCTTGCCAGCGCGCCGGCTCGTAGCGTTTCATCTCCTCCACCACGCCCTTGTAGGCCAGTGTTGTGGCGCCAGCCTGCGCCCAGATAGGGTTCCCGTAGGCGTGGTCGCCGTGATGGTGGGTGTCGAATACGTATTTCACCGGCTTGCTCGAAACCTTCTTGGCCGCTTCCATGGCCAGCCGCGCGCCGCTCGGAAAATTGGCGTCCACCACGATCAGGTAATCTTTCATCTCGATGATAATGTTATTGCAATGGCCCAGGTTTTCGAGGTCGCCCTCGCGGAACCAAACCCCGGGTACGATCTGCTTCACCGTACCGGGCTGCGCATCCGTGCCGGTGACGAAGAAAGCCAGGCCGGCGAGAACGGCAAACGCGCTCAAAGTCCAGATCCGGTTCTGCATCCATGTCCTTTCCATAGCCACGTGAACAAGCGGTCATGCTATCGCTCCCTGGATGTTAAAATCAAGAGATCCCGGAGGTTTTAATGGCTGTGAATCGCCGCCGCAAGACGGCAGTGGTCGACGTTTCAGGCGTGAAGGTTGGCGGCAATCATCCCATCGTTGTCCAGTCGATGACCAACACCGACACCGCTGACACCGCCTCCACCGTCAACCAGGTAATGGCCTTGGCGCGCGCAGGTTCGGAATTGGTTCGCGTCACCGTGAATACCGAAGAAGCAGCCGCTGCCGTGCCCAGAATCGTCGAGACGCTCGATCAGTTCGGAATGCGGGTTCCAATCATCGGCGACTTCCACTATAACGGCCATATCCTCCTCCGGAAGTACCCGGAGTGCGCCCGCGCTCTGGCCAAATATCGCATCAATCCCGGGAACGTCAACATCGGCAAGAAGCACGACGACAATTTCCGCACCATGATCGAGGTCGCGATCGAGTATCAGAAGCCAGTCCGCATCGGCGTCAACTGGGGGTCGCTCGACCAAGCCCTGCTCACCCGCCTCATGGACGAAAACTCCGCGCTCGCCGAGCCCAAGGACGCCCGCGACGTGACTTTAGAAGCCATCGTCGTGAGCGCCATCGAATCCGCTTGTGCGGCCGAGCGCTACGGCCTCGCTCACGAAAAAATCATCCTTAGCGCTAAAGTCAGCGGAGTACAGGACTTAATCGATGTCTACCGAGCCCTCGCCGCGCGCTGTGATTATCCCCTCCATCTCGGGTTGACCGAAGCCGGTATGGGGGCCAAGGGAATCGTCGCCACCACCGCGGCCTTGGCCGTGGTTCTTCAGGAGGGGATCGGCGACACCATCCGCACCTCGCTGACGCCTCTGCCAAACGGCGACCGCACCGAGGAAGTCCTTGTTTCTCAACAGATTCTCCAGTCGCTCGGTATTCGCAGCTTCACTCCCCAGGTGACCGCGTGCCCCGGCTGCGGCCGGACTACCAGCACTTTCTTCCAGGAAATGGCAGACCAGATTCAGACCTATCTGAGGGAACAGATGCCGGTTTGGAAGGAATCCCGCCACGGTGTTGAAGACATGAGGGTTGCGGTGATGGGTTGCATCGTCAACGGCCCTGGCGAGTCGAAGCACGCCCACCTCGGGATTTCCTTGCCGGGAACGTTCGAGGAACCCAAAGCTCCGGTTTTCGTCGATGGCCGTCTTCTAAAGACCCTTAAGGGTGACCGGATCGTCGCGGAATTCATCGAGATCCTCGACGACTACGTCGCCACCCGCTATTAGCCTCACAAATCAGCACACGGTACTTTACACATTTGAAAAGTTGCACTTAGGCCTTGACACGGCCTTAAGATTGATGTATCTTTGCGCCAAATCAGTGGGGATAGAGGGATATCCGCGTCGCGATACTGAGACCAGGAGAGCAAGATGAAGAGACTGCAGAGCAGTGTGATTCTGTGTTTGCTTCTGTGTACGGCGGTATGGGCACAACTGTATACGAGCTCGGTCACGGGAGTGGTTACCGACCCGACCGGCGCCGTAATTCCAAATACGCAGGCCAAACTGGTAGACGAGCAGAAAGGCTTCTCGTTCACGGCTCTCACCGATTCCACGGGCCGCTATCTGTTCCGTAACGTCCCTCCAGGGAGCTACAAGCTCACGGTGCTGGCAGAGGGCTTCCAGCCGCAAGAACAGACGGGGATCAATGTCGATATCAACCAGAACATCGCGGTCAACTTCGCACTGAAGGTTGGCGCGACCTCGCAGACCGTGGAGATTACTGGTTCTGCTCCGGTGCTCTCGACGCAGGATGCGGTAACCGGCCAGGTGGTCGATCGAAAGTTTATCAACGACCTCCCGCTGGTGAGCCGCTCGATCACTGACCTGGTGGTGCTCACTCCTGGCGTAACGGAAGTGGACAACACCTGCGGCCTCTGCACCGCCAACAACTTCATTTCGAACGGCAGCCGCAACGCTACAGCCGACGTATTGATGGACGGTGTCACCACGACGAACTTTGAGCAAAACAGCGGCATTCTGTATCCGCTGTACACGCCTTCGGTAGACGCGGTAGAAGAATTCGTGGTGCAGGAATCGAATTTCAGCGCGGAATACGGCTTCACCGGCGCGACCGTTGTCAACATGGTGATCCGTTCCGGGTCGAACCAGTTGCATGGAAGCGCCTATGACTTTCTCCGCAACCAGGTAATGGACTCCAACAATTTCTTCAACAATGCGGCCGGCCTTTCGATTCCTCCTTTGAAGAAGAATAACTTCGGAGGCACGGTTGGAGGACCGATCCGGCACGACAAAACTTTCTTCTTCTTCGACTATGACGGCACTCGCCAAGCCACTCTGAGCACCTTCACCTCGGGAGTGCCGAGTGCTGCGGAAAGGACGGGCAATTTCGGCGAACTGTGCGGTCTTGCCGGCGGCAGCTTCAGTCCCAACGGCTTGTGCTCCGCATCTGCCGGCCAAATTTGGGATCCTTACACCGGGACGTACAACGCGGATCTCGGCGGGCCGCAGCGATCGGGCTACATTCCTTTCGATAATCTGACCACGTACATGAGCCCCGGCGCGTCGCTTCCGCGCACCGCCGGCAACCTGGTTGATCCGATCGCGTTAAAGATGGCGCAGTATTTCCCGCTGCCGAACCTTGGCGTCGGCACTTCCGCCTACAACCAGTACACAAACTGGCAAGGCTCAGCTGCAGCTCATTCGAACAGCAATCAATTCGATATCAAAATCGACCAGCGTTTCAGCGACAAAGACCTGTTGGCCGTGCGCTACTCGCGGGCCTCGTCCCCCGGCCTTCCGGGTCCGAACTGTTACGGAAATGTCGCTGACCCTTGCACAGGCGGTCCCAATCCGAGCGACGCCAACCTGGTAGCGGTCAACCATACGCACACCTTTGGCCCATCACTGCTGCTGACTATGTCCTATGGGCTGGCGCGAAGCTACGTTTTCTCTGAGACCATCGCGGCAGAATCTCAATACAAGGGCTTAGGTCCCGTGTCCACTCTGGGTATGCCGAGTTACATGAATGCTTCGGGAATCCCGCAGATTCCAGATATCGTACTGGGGAATTACTCATCACCCGGGGGCACCAATCTGGGCACACAGCCTTGGAGTTATGAACGCGAAGGCACCGAGACACACGAGTTGCTGGCCACGATGAACTGGGTGAAAGGCTCGCACGATTTGAAATTCGGGTTCGACGGCCGGATGCATCGTACGAGTTACACGCAGCCTGGAACTCCGGCTGGATACTTCTCATTCGATTTCACCGGCACGTCCGAGTTTCCGTATTCGGGCGGCGGCGACGCCATAGCCAGTTTCATGACCGGCGTCGGCGGCCCCGGATCCTGGGGCCAGTATGAAGTTCCGAACTACGTCAGCACACAGAGTTTCCAAGTCGGTGGCTTCGTTCAGGATAATTGGAAGTTCAACCGGAAACTGACTCTTAACATCGGGCTCCGCTATGATGTCGACACACCTCGCAGCGAGCGTTATAACCGCATGAACGGGTTCGACCCGAGTGTCGTGTCGCCCATCACTGCTCCGGGCCTGGGAACCCTGCACGGCGGCGAGATATTCATGAGCCCCAGCGATCGCAACAATTTCGATACAGAGTACGGCGACATAGGACCACGGTTCGGCTTTGCCTATGAGGTGTTCCCTAAGACAGTGATACGAGGCGGGTATGGAATCTTCTATTCAACCGTCAAGGGCGGCGCGTCCGGGACCGGCGCTCTCGGCTGGCAGGGCTATGATCAAATCACGAACTGGTTCGCACTAAACCCCAGCAACGGTGCAACACCATACGGGAGATTGAGCAATCCGTTCCCGAACGGTGTGATCCTCCCGCCGGGAAGCTCCCTGGGCTTACTCAACGATATTGGACTGGGTGCGGCGGGGCCGATTGCCAGCATAGACTCCCCGAATCCCAACGAGCAGTCGTGGAGTTTTGGCGTTCAGCATGAGTTACCCTCCAATATTCTTCTTGACGTGACCTACGTCGGCAAGAAGGGCACCCACTTATATTTCGGCGGCGCCACGCAATTGGATTATTTAAGCGCGCAGATCGAACACTACAGCTCCAGCCAGATCGCCGCGCTCAACACGTATGTGAATAATCCGTTCTATGGAATCATCACTAACGTGAACAGCGGGTTGTCGGCTTCAACCTATCCGGCATATCAGTTCCAATTGCCGTATCCACAATTCACCAGCGTTGGCATGGAGGATCCGCCGTGGGCCAATTCCATCTACAATGCCCTGCAAATCAAGGTCGAAAAGCGCTTCTCGCATGGACTGCAGTTTCTAGCGACCTACGTTTGGTCTAAGTCGATCGACGAATCGTCGTCTACCGGCGGCGCGGTCACGTGGTTAGGCGGTATCACGCATTTGGCCGATCCCAATAACCGCGCTCTCGAGCGAGGCTTGTCCACCTGGGATCAGCCTTCGGTGCTGCAATTCAGCTACACCTACGAGCTGCCGATTGGCAAAGGCAAACCGTTCCTGGGCGGCGCCAACGCCGTTGTGAACGCCGTGCTTGGAGGATGGCAGACCAATGGCATCTGGCGATTCACTGACGGACGGCCCGAGATTCTAAGCCTCTCCGGCGGCCAAAGCCTCCCGACCTACGGCGCACAGCAGCCAGATCTGACAGCCACTCTGCAATGCGCCAGTTCGAACATTCTGAACCAGTATTTCGCCAATCCTGATGCGGTGAGTGTACCGGCGCCGTTCACGCTAGGTAGTGCGGCACGAACGGTGGCAGGCTGCCGTCAACCCGGGCAGGCTAACGTGAACCTGGCACTCTTTAAGGAGTTTCTGATTCCGAAATTGAGGGAAGGTTCCAAACTCCAGTTGCGGTTGGAGACCTTCAACGCTTTCAACCACCCACAGTTTGCCGGACCCAACACGACGGTCAACGGAGGGAGTTTCGGCGTTATTACCAGCACCGCCAACGGCCCAAGAGAAGTGCAGGTAGCCCTAAAACTGTATTGGTGATCTGAGGCACGGGGCGCATTGCCCCAGCCAATTGCTATCGGGGACGGACTTCGCGTTCGTCCCCTTTTCTATTTTTCCGGCTCGTGAACCGTGAGGATCTGATTTGCGGGCACGTTTTCGAGAATCTGCCGCGTCCCGCTGGGCCACCAGATTTCCAGCTTCTCCACGCGTTGCGCAGCGCCTAGCCCAAAGTGTACGCGCGGGTCGCTCGATGCGCCGAGGCCGGTGCTCGTGGTTGCATGATTGTACAGAGCGGAGCCGCCGGGCAACGTTGCTTTGAGACGCGCGCCGAGCCCATCCCGATTGCTTCGTGTGCCGGCTAACTTCACGAGCAGCCAGTGATTTTTCTCCGCCGAACGGTTCAGCAGGATTTCCGGCCGGCCGTCTTTGATGGTCACCACTACATCCATGCGGCCATCGTTGTTCAGATCGCCATAGGCCATGCCACGATGCGCCTGGGGCAAAGCGAAGCTAGCGCCGGCCGAATCGCCCACGTCCACGAAATGAGTTCCGCCCATGTTCCGCAGCAGTTTATTGGGAAGCTTCGAGGGGAGGTGGTCAATCTGCTCGGAGTTATCCAGGATGGAGGAACACGCGGCGAACAGGTCTTTCCACCCATCGTTATCGAAATCAGCGATGCCAGCTCCCCAGGCCGTCATTCGCGCGGTCGGGCCGGCGATGCCCCAAGCGCCGGTGACGTCGGTGAAGTCCTTTCCGCGATTACGGAAGAGCGGAAACGTGTCGCCGATCATGCCGACTACGAAAATGTCGGGCCGCCCGTCGTTGTCCACGTCACGGAAGTCCGCCCCCATCCCGGCGATGGATTTCCCGTTCTCGTTGTAGGCCACGCCACTGACCGTGCCGACCTCGCGGAACGTGCCGTTGCCGTCGTTGTGAAAGAGGAAATTGCGATACGTGTCGTTGGAGACGAAGACATCGGTGAAGCCATCGCCGTCGTAGTCAGCAAACACCACCCCCATGCCCTTGCCGACATGCTTGCCGATACCGGATGCGTCCGAAACGTCGGTGAAGGTGCCGTCGCCGTTGTTATGAAAGAGCATGTTCGGCTGGCCGGTATAACCGTTCGGCGAGCAGTAAGCGACGATGTCACCGGTCTTGCAAAGAGGCTCAGTATCGAGCGACCAGTTCACGTAGTTGGTGACAAATAGATCCAACCGGCCATCATTGTCGTAATCGAACCAGCCCGCGCTGATGGACCAGGTCTTACCCAGCTTCGGGTGCACGCCCGCGAGTCCGGCCTTTTCCGTGACGTCCGTGAAGGTTCCGTCGCCATTGTTATGGAAGAGCTGATTGCGATTGACACCGGTCACGTACAAATCCACCCAGCCATCGTTGTCGTAATCCGCCGCGGCTGCGCCCATCCCAAAGCCGGCGCCGCGAACACCGGCCTTCTCCGTGACGTCCGTAAATGTTCCGTCGCCATTGTTGCGATAGAGCCGGTTCCAGTAGCGAGGATCGGACTTGTCCATGTCGGGAAGGCGTGCGCCGTTGACGAAATAGAGATCCATCAGCCCATCGTTGTTGTAATCGAAGATGGCCACGCCGGAGAGCATGGTTTCGATCTGATGCTTGCGGGGGCTCGTGCCGCTATCCATGACGAAGTGCACGCCTGATCTGTCGATGATGTTCTCGAAAACAATGGGGCCGGGGGAGGCGCCAGTGGCCGGCAAGCGCCACAACCAGACAGCGAACAGAACTACGCAGATGGCAGCGAGCGACCGCATCGTTCAGCCCGGAGGGCGCACCGTAAATACGAAATCCTCCACGGGAAACGGGCTCTTTTCCGAAGCCGCATTTTGATCCGCGATCTGTTGGATAGCTTCCAGCTCAGCCGCGGATTTCTGCTCGTCGCCGATGGCCTTGTATGCATCATGCAGCGCGTAGTGCGCGGGAATGAGCGTGGGCAGAAGATGCGTCGCCTGGGAGAGCTGCTCGACGGCCGCCGCATACTCCTTGCGCGCCAGCGATATTTTTCCGGCCAGAAGGAATATGTAGGGGTCTTTCGAAGTCAGCGCGACGGCCCGCGCGATGGCGTTGTGCGCGCTTTCCAGATCGTTCGGCCTGGCATGCGTAATCGCCAGAGCCTGGTAATAGTAGGCTCCCGGGCTGTTGGCCCCGAGGGCGATCGCAGTCTCCAAAAGCGGCAGGGCCTCGGCCGATTTGAGCTGGATCTCCAGAATCATCCCATTCACCAGATAGGGGCGGTCCCACTCCGGCCAGCGGGCCTGAATCTTCGCCAGAAGCTTTTGGGCGTCTTCGTCACGAGGAATTACCGCCAGCGTGACGGCCTGCGCCAGGAGCAAATCACGGTCATCCGGCAGGAGGCGCGAAGCCTCGCTGAGCAACGTCAGCGCTTTCTCGTGCTGCTTGTGCTTGAACAGGAACCCGGCGGCCTGCAAGTACAGGCTGGGCCGGGTGGGCGCGGCAGCGATGCCCTGGTTGAGCGCTTCCGCTGCTTCCGGAATCTTTCCCTGCGAATCGAGGATCTGGGCGCGGAGCAGATAGTAGTCGCCTTTGCGATCCGCAGCGGGAGTTTGATCCAGTTCTTCCAGTGCGGCGGCGGCGCTTTGCAAACGGAACCGTACAATGGCCAGGTCGAGCCGGGCAGCGCTCAAGGCTGGCGCGGCAGCCAGCGCGGGTTCCAGGAATTGGCGCGCCTGATCGTATTGCTCGGCTTCGAGCAGAATTCTTCCGCAGCCCGCTAAAACCTGTGGGTCCGGAGATGCCATTTTCAAGGAGCGGAAAATCTCCTGTGCGTCGGCGAACTTGCCTTCCGCCAGCAGCTCCTGCCCCAGCCGGATTTTCCAACGCGGATCCGACGGGTAATCCTCAACGTTCTTGCGCAAGTTTGCCAGGTAGCGCGCGCGCTGCTCATCCGGAGAAAGGCTCAGATAATCGATCAAACCGGCCTGCGGCTGGCGGAATTCAGCCGCGGAATCGGCCTGTTTCAGGCGCGACAGCACGGCCGCCGCTTCTTCGTTGCGGCCGAGTTGTTGGAGAGCTTTGTGGTAGTGAAGGAGCGCCGCGGGCTGGCCGGGCGCGAGGTCGATGGCACGCTTCAGAACCTCCGCGGCTTCGCCCGCGCGATTTGCGTCGAGATACGCTTGCCCCAAGTGAACGAGCACCCGGTAGTTCGCCGGCTCGCGCTCCACAATGAAACGCAAATCGTCAATAGCCGCCGCGGGTTTCTGCTCTTCGATGTTGAGCAGGGCTCGCGTGTAATGCGCCTGGATCATGGCGGGATCGAGCGCCAGGGCCCGGTCGAGAGACTGAAAGGCCTTGCCTCGATCCGTGAAGTGCTCCGCAACGGCGAGTTCGTAGAACCCCATGGCATCGCGCGGATGTTTGCGCACATACCAATCGAGATCGGCGAGAGCGCTCGCGGGCTGGTTGGCGCAGGCCAGCGACATGCCCCGCTCGCGCCGCGCGGCGTCATCCTCCGGCTTCACTTTTAGATATCGCGTATACGAGGCCGCGGCGTCTTCGTAGAATGCGAGATGGTAAGAGACCTGGGCCAGCAGCAGCAGTACGTCCGCGCGTCCAGGCGCCAGCTTTTGCGCCTTGGTCAGAAGCGCGGCGGCATCCACGGACCTATCCTGTTTCAGATAGGCGCGCGAGAGGGCATAGAGACAATCCGCGTCATCCGGGCGCTCGTTCAGCACCGGCTCGAGAGCCGCTATCGCACGTGGCGCGTGACCCGCTTCGAGCGCGGCGAGGCCCAGATTGTAGAGGATTTCCGGATTTTTCGGATCGGCGTCCAATGCGCGCGAAAAAGATCGCTCGGCGTTGTCGTACTGCTTGCACTCGGCGAAAGCCAATCCCGTGGAGAAGAACAAGCTCAGGCCAGCGCCTCTCTGGCCTTCGAGACGGTCCAACAGTTTGTCTGCGTCGGCGCAGCGTCCGGTCAGCGCCAGGGCCCGGGCGCGCACCATGAGCGCGGCGGCGTCGGTATTCACCGCGTCCCCCAGCCGATTGAGGTACGCCAGCGCCTCAGCACCGCGTTTCTCTTCGACGCTCATTCCGGCCAGTTGAAGATTCGCGTTAACGTGATGCGGGTCGACGGCAATTGCCCTCAGATACAAATCGCGTGCCCGCCGGCGATCGCCGCTGGCCAGGTAGTGGTTGGCGGCGTTATTGAGCACCTGCGCCGAACCGGGAGCCAGTTTCAGGGCGCGCTGGTAATAGCTTTCCGCTTCGGCGGGACGATCGAGAGCATCCAGAACCGCGGCTTTCAGGACAAGGGCGCGCAGGTCCGCCGGATGATCTTTGAGGATCGCGTCCAGCTTCTGGCCGGCTTCGGCCGTTCGTCCCTGCTCGAAGTCCGCGGCAGCCTCATCGAGCCCGGTGGGAACTCCAATCTGGCTCAGGAGCACACCGACGGCTGTGAGCGCAAGAACCAGCTTTCCGAACGGACTCAAGCGGAGCACGATTTATTCTCCATTATTACGCCTCCGGCGTGCGCTACTCTGGATACCGGCGCCATGTCGAGAGCCAGCGTCATTGCCAGACGTTACTTAATTCGCGGACGCGTCCAGGGCGTGGGCTTCCGGTACTTCGCGCAGAGCGCGGCCGTCGATCTCCACGTCAGCGGCTACACGCGCAATCTCGATGATGGCCGCGTGGAGGTTTACGCCGTGGGTACTCGCGAACAGCATTCCGAGTTCGCCGGGCGGCTGTGGAAGGGCCCGCGGCTGGCCGACGTGCGCGGCGTTGAAGAGTGCGAAGCCGACGTGCAACAATACGATACTTTTCACATCGAGGCTTGATGAAAAACCACGACGACCTCAAAAAGCTCATCCGCGAAATTCCCGACTACCCAAAGCCAGGGATCCTGTTTTACGACATCACCACTCTGCTCAAAGACCGCCGCGGTTTCCACGATGTGATTGACGGGCTGAAGGCGCATTATCAGGGCGCGGGCGTAGATCTAGTGGTGGGGATCGAAGCCCGCGGCTTCATCTTCGCGCCCACGCTGGCCTATGCTTTGGGAGCCGGCTTCGTGCCCGTGCGCAAGCCGAAAAAGCTGCCTTCGGCTTGTGTTAGCGTGAGCTACCAGTTGGAGTACGGCGCTGACAGCCTCGAAATTCACAGCGATGCAATCGAGAGCGGCCACCGCGTGCTGATCGTGGACGATCTTCTCGCGACCGGCGGCACTGCCGCGGCCGTGGCGAAACTGGTCGAACAGACCGGGGGCAAGGTCGCCGGCATGAGTTTCGTCGTGGAACTGACCTTCCTCAACGGCCGCGGCAAGCTCGCGGGCTACGACGTGTTTTCGCTTTTGCAATACGACAAATGACGGGCCGTACGCGCACCGCGCGGCTTCACGCATTCGCGAAAATTAATCTCGATCTGCGGGTACTCTATCGCCGGGCCGACAACTATCATGAGCTGCGCACTATCTTTCAAACCATCTCGCTCGCCGATCGCATCCAAATAGCGTTTACGCCGTCGCGCAAAACCAGCATCCAGGTGAGCGGCAACGTCGATATTCCCGATAATCTGGTCGCCCGCGCGGCGCGCGCCTGCCTGGACGCCATGCGGATTACCGGGAAAGTGGAGTTCGAACTCGAAAAGCGCATCCCCATGGGAGCGGGCCTCGGTGGCGGGTCGTCCGACGCCGCCGCCGTGCTGCTGGCGCTGCCTGTGCTCGCCGGCCGAACGCTGGATTGGCCCGTGCTTCTCGAACTTGGAGCACAATTGGGCAGCGATGTCCCATTCTTCCTGCTGGGGGGAACCGCGGTGGGCGTGGGCCGAGGCACCGAACTCTATCCGCTGCCCGACCATCCGCCGGGCGCAGGCCTCGTGGTGGCGCCTGGCATCCATGTTTCGACGGCTGACGCCTACCATGGCCTTAGCGCCCAATTGACAGCGGAATCGCAACAAAATAAAATAGTTAGTTTCCAATCGAGAGCTTGGCGCGGAATTCCGCCATGGGCGATCGAAAGCGAATCGTCATGGGGACAAAATGATTTTGAAACCGTCGTGTTCCGCCAGTATCCTGCGTTAAAATCAATCAAGCAGGGGCTACTCAGGCTGGGCGCGCGGCCCGCTCTGATGAGTGGGAGTGGTTCGGCAGTTTTTGGGCTGTTTCCGGAGCGCGAGAAACTTCCTCGCGCCATTCAATCGCTGCGAAAGGAACGAGTTTTTCCCATCACGCTGGTGAGCCGCCCCAAATATCGCTCGGAATGGTGGAAACGCCTGGGAGCACACTCGAGACAGAATCTATGGCCGCCCCAAAGCCGTTACGCGCGATGAATCCCGATCGCATCAAGGTCTTCAGCGGCAACGCCAACATCCCGCTGGCCGAGGAGATTTGCCAGCATCTCGGGATTGATCTGGGACAGGCGCAGGTGAAGGGCTTCGCGGACGGCGAAAGCAACATTCAAATTCAGGAAAATGTGCGCGGCGGGGACGTCTTCGTGGTCCAGCCCACGTGCACGCCCGTGGATCACCACATCCTGGAACTGCTGTTCATGATCCACGCCCTCAAGCTCTCCTCAGCGGGACGCATCACGGCAGTGCTACCCTATTATGGATACGCCCGGCAGGACCGCAAGGACAAACCCCGCGTTCCGATTTCCGCCAAACTGGTAGCCACGCTGATTGAAGCTGCCGGTGCGGACCGTGTGCTGGCGCTCGATTTGCACGCGGCGCAGATCCAGGGATTTTTCGATATTCCGGTGGACCATCTGTTCGGCACGCCGGTGATGATCGATTATTTCCGGCCGCTGGAAATCCGGAACCTGACGGTGGTCTCGCCCGACGCGGGTGGTGTGGAACGCGCGCGGGCGTTTGCCAAACGGCTGAATGCGCCGCTGGCGATTATTGATAAGCGCCGCGAAGAAGCGAACGTGGCGGAAGTGATGAACGTGATTGGCAAAGTGAAAGATCGCAATTGCCTGATGGTGGACGACCTGATCGACACCGCTGGAACGCTGGTGAAGGGCGCCCAGGCGCTGCTCGAACACGGCGCGGCCAGCGTTTCCGCGTGCGCCACGCACGCGGTTCTTTCGGGCCCGGCGGTCGACCGGATTCAAAGATCGAAATTGAAAGAAGTGGTGGTCACCAACTCGATTCCGCTGACCAAGAAGGCCCGGCAGTGCGCCAAAATCAAGACGCTCTCGGTCGCCTCTTTGCTCGCGCGAGCGGTACAGTCCATCCATGAGGAGACTTCAGTCAGTATTTTGTTTGTTTGAGAGATTGCGGATCACGCAACCCACGGAACCGCGTTAGCGGCGCTCGGACTTGCGTCCCGAATGAGGAGATGAGATGAAAACGGACCTTACAGTTGCCGCGGAGGCGCGTGCCTCCCGCGGTAAGAACGAAGCACGCCGCACGCGGAGTTCGGGATTGATTCCCGGAGTGGTTTACGGCGCTTATAAAGACCCGGTAGCAGTCTCGGTCAGTCCCCGGCAGATTTCCAGCATCCTGCACAGCAAGACTGGCCACAACACCATTTTCAACTTGAACGTGCAAGGTGGCGAGAACACGCCGGTGATGCTGGTGGACGAGCAGTATGATCCCATCAAGGGCCATTTGCTGCACGTCGACCTGAAGCGCATCGATATCACCAAGCGCATTCGCGTGGCCGTGCCCGTCGCCTCGCTCGGCGAGCCCAAAGGCGTTAAACAGCAAGGCGGTCTGCTCGAAATCATCACGCGCGAAGTCGAAATCGAATGCCTGCCAGGCGATATTCCGGAACACTTCTCGGTCGACGTCAGTGAACTCCTGATCGGACAGAGCAAGCGCGCGTCCGACATCGAGCTCAGCGGCTCGATCAAACTGGTCAGCCCACCCGATGCCGTGATCGCGCACTGCGTGGCCCTCAAGGTTGTGGCTGAGCCGGAGCCCGCTGAAGCGGCTGCCGTTCCCGCCGCCGAGGGCACCGCGGCCGAGCCCGAAGTCATCAAGAAGGGCAAGAAGGAAGAGGAAGGCGCGGCCGAAGCCAAGCCCGAGGCGAAGGGCGAAGGCAAGCCCAAGAAAAAGTAGCCCGGAATGTTCTTGGTCGTGGGCCTGGGGAATCCGGGGGAAGAGTACGAAAATACTCCTCACAATCTGGGTTTCCGGGTCATCGACCTACTGGGCGAAAGGCATGCGATCCGCGTGAACCGCAACGATTCCAAAGCGCTGACTGGGGTGGGCGAAATTGCCGGCCGGTCGGTGATGCTCGCGAAGCCGCAGACATACATGAATCTCAGCGGCACGTCGGTGGAACCGCTCATGGCGAAGCATTCGCTCGCGGCGGAAGATTTGATTCTGGTTTACGACGAACTGGATTTGCCGTGGGGCGAATTGAAAATCAAGCCGCGCGGTTCGGCGGCCGGGCATCACGGCACCGAGTCGGTCATCATCCGGCTCGGGACCATGGATTTTGTGAGGGTACGGCTTGGGATCAACCCGGGTCATCCACTTCGCGATGGTGCGGAGTACCTGCTGGCGCCCATCAAGCGCGCGCAGCAGGAGCAGGCGGAAGAACTCGTCGGCCGCGGAGCGGACGCAGTGGCTTCCCTAATTGCTGAAGGCGTCGAAAAGTCCATGACGAAATTCAATCGTCGCGCCCAAGGCTTAATAACCGAGGAAGAATGAGAATCTACGAAGAGCTGTTTATCGTGAAACCGGACGCGCCGGAGGAGGAGATCGACCAGTTCATCGAGCAGATGAAATCGGTGGTCACCGCCGCCAGCGGGTCCGTGGACAAGGCCGAAAAGTGGGGCAAGCGCAGGCTGGCCTACAGAGTGGATAAATACCGTGAAGGCGTTTACGTGCTATTCCAGTTCAACGCCGCGCCCGAAACCGTGAAAGAGTTTGAGCGCCGTCTGCGCGTATCGGACATGGTGATCAAGTTCCTGACGGTGCGCATCGACCAGACGCTGAAACGCCTGGACAAGCGCAAGAAGGAACGCGACAAGCGGGCGCATCGCAAGGCGACCGCGGCCCCGGCTCCGGCGCAGCCGTCGGTGTCCCAACAGATGCTCGGCGAACCGGCGCCGGCGGCAGAGTAGAGGAGAATCGAAATGGCGGAATCCAAGGGAAGACCAGGCAGCGCGGGCCAGAGGCCTACCGGCGGCGATAAGGCCGTCGCCACGCAAAAGAAACAGTACTTCCGGCGCAAGAAGGTGTGCCGCTTCTGTGTCGAGAAGATTGACGACATCAACTACAAGGATGTGCGTCTGCTCTCGGGGTTTGTCGCGGAGCGGGGGAAAATCGTGCCGCGCCGCATCTCGGGCGTGTGCGCTCCGCACCAGCGCCGGCTGAGCGATGCCATCAAGAAGGCGCGCAACATCGCGCTGCTGCCGTTCGCGGCGTCGATATAAAGCAGGAGACATCAGATGGAAATCATTCTTCGGGAAGATATCGAAAAACTCGGTGCGCGCGGCGAGGTGGTGAAGGTCGCCGCTGGTTATGCGCGCAATTATCTGCTGCCCAAGCGGCTGGCGGTGCCGGCGACCGACTCTAACAGGAAAATCGTCGAGCAGGAACGCCAGGCCCATCTGCGCCGCGAATCCAAGCTGAAAGGCGAGGCGCAGGAGTTGGGCAAGCTCCTGGGCGCGGTCACCGTGACGATCGCGCAGAAGGCCGGCGAGAACGATCAGCTCTTCGGTTCGGTAACGGCCAAGGACATCGCCGAGGCGCTCGAGAAGCAGGGCTACTCGATCGATCGCCGCAAGATTCAGCTCGACGAGCCCATCAAGCAGCTCGGTGAACACAAGGTGACCGTGCGATTGCACCGCGAAGTGCCGGTCGAGATCACGGTCCTCGTCACCAAAGAAGAGTAGCCGATGGCCTTCGCACTGACTGGCCAGACCGCCATCGTCACCGGCGCGGCGACGGGGATCGGAGAAGCTATTGCGCGCCGTCTTGCGAGCGCGGGCGCGGCGGTTGGAGTAGCGGATCTCAATCTGAAAGGCGCCGCTGAAGTGGCGCGCTCAATCGGCGGCGAAGCTTTTCCGGTCGAGATCGACATTTCTCGATCGGACTCGGTCAACGCTGCGATCAACCAGGTTGCCGCGCAGCGCAAGCGGATCGACATTCTGGTAAACAACGCCGGCATTGCCGGCAAAGCCGCGCCTCTCTGGGAGCAGACCGATGAGGACTGGCAGGGTGTCATCGCCGTCAACTTGCTGGGTGTGGTGTACTGCACCCGTGCAGTGATCCCCCACATGCGCGAGCGCCGTTACGGCCGCGTGGTGAACATCGCCTCCATTGCCGGCAAGGAAGGCAACCCCAACATGTCGCCGTACTCGGCCACGAAAGCGGCCGTCATCGGCTTCACGAAATCGGTGGGCAAGGAAGTCGCCACCGAGGGCATTTGCGTCAACGCCGTCGCGCCCGCCGTCATCCGGACCCACATTCTCGACCAATTGACGCCGGAGCAGGTGGACTATATGACGCAGCGCATCCCCATGCGCCGCACCGGAACGCCCGACGAAATCGCGGCCGTCGTGCACTTCCTCGCCAGCCCCGATTGTTCGTTTGTAACGGGCCAATGCTACGACGCGAGCGGCGGCAGGGCGACGTACTAAGGTGATTTCGTTCACTCCTGCCGCAAAGCGGCCAGCGGATCGACATTCGCCGCCCGCCGCGCCGGGATGTAGCTGGCCGCCAGCGTGACCATGCCCACCAAAACCGCGACACCGGCGTAGGTCACCGGATCGTTCGGCTTCACCTCGAATAACATGCTGGTCAGCAGCCGCGACGCTGCATACGCGCCGGCCAAACCCATCACTAATCCGACAGCCGCGAGCGTCAGCCCCTGGCGCAGCACCAACCCCAGCACGTCGCCTGAGTTCGCACCGAGCGCCATGCGTAAGCCAATCTCGCCGGATCGCTGCCCCACCGTGTACGCCATCACGCCATAAACACCCGCCATTGCCAGGATCACAGCCAGCCCGGCAAAGACACCGAGCAGCAGCGTTCGAAAACGCGGGGCGGCCGTATTCTCGGCGAGCGATGCCTCCATAGTTGTGAACTTGACCGGCACATCCGGCGAGAGTGCGCGCACTTTGCGGCGTAGCGTCTCGATCAGCGCGCCGGGCTCCGCTCTGGTGCGCACCAGGACGTTCAGGTCGGTGGCTGTCCGCGGGTGCTGCTCGTTCGGCATGTAGATCTCGGGAGCGGGCGCCACGGCCGGCCCCAATTGCCGAACGTCGCCCACGATGCCGACAATCTTCATGGGCCTGTCGGAGTCAAGGCCGCAGTATATGAGTCGCCCGATCGGATCCTGACCGGCGAACGATTTCCGCGCCAAAGCTTCATTAATGATCGCCGTGAAGAGCGCGTCATATTGATCGGCTCCACTGAAATCGCGGCCCCGCTGGAGAGGGATACCGAGCGTGGAAAATGTGCCCGGCGTGATTACTGAGTACACAGCCTGGGGACCGTTGAAGTGTCCGGGCTCTGGCGGCCTGTCTATGAAATAGCTACCGTCGGAACCGATCTGTCCGGGAAGAATCCGTGTTGCGCCAACGGCCGACACGTCTGGAAGCGCGGAAATCTCGTCCGATAATGTTTTGTAGAACCGCGCGGCACGGCGGGCGCTCTCGAGATTCTCCGATGCCGGTACGCTCGTTTCCATCACGAGCACCTTTTCCGGACGAAATCCCAATGCGGCATTGTGGAGCGCAGCAAAACTCCTCATCAGCAGCCCGGCGCCGCTCAGCAGCACCACTGCCAGCGCGATTTCTCCAACCACCAGCGCGCCACGCAGTCGCGTTGCCCTGCCGCCCGCCACGGCGCGCGATGCGCCCTGTTTCAGCGCTTCATTGATATCCGTACCCGCAAGCTGCAACGCCGGTGCCAGCCCGAACAGCAGGCTGGCCAGCACCGAAATGCAGAACGTAAACGCCAGCACGCCGGTGTCGACATGCGTGTCAGTCAGCCGCGGCACGTCGGCCGGCGCAAGCGCCACCAGCGCATCCGCTCCCCACGCTGCGAGAACCAGCCCTACAGCGCCCGCTGCGAGAGCCATCAGCACGCTCTCGGTCGTCAATTGCCGGACGATCCTTCCGCGGCTCGCGCCCACCGCCGCGCGAATCGCGATCTCCCGCGTCCGCGCCGTCGCCTTCGCCAGCAGCAAATTCGCCACATTCGCGCAAGCGATCAGCAGAACCAGCCCCACCGTGCCCAGCAGCAGCCACAGTGTCAACTGCACATTCCGGACCATGGCG
Organism: Terriglobia bacterium; assembly: GCA_963768075.1. Lineage (GTDB taxonomy): Bacteria > Acidobacteriota > Terriglobia > Bryobacterales > Bryobacteraceae > QHXW01. The sequence goes on along the minus strand of CAVYHD010000051.1, from coordinate 30,253 downwards.
TCGCGTAACCGTGCCACACCCACGCTTTCATCCCGGTTCGAATCCGGATATTGCTTCTCGAGACGCCCTCCGATGGCCGCCATCTGCGCTTGCGCCTGCTCCAGGCGCACGCCGGGTTTCAGCCTGCCCACAACCAGGTAGTTGTGCCCGCTGCGAAACGTACCCTCCCCAAAGATCGTGTTTGCTGGAAACCAGACGTTCGTCTCGTCTGGAAAATGGAAGCCGGCGGGCAAAACCCCGACAATGGTCAGATTCCTATCGAACATGCGAACGGTCTGGCCGAGCACATCGGTCCTGCCGCCAAAGTGGGTCTGCCAGAAGGACGCGCTGATCACCACAGCCGCCGCGCTGCCGGGTTTTACTTCTTCCGCATTGAAGAATCGGCCCAGCACAGGCTCGACCGCAAACACGCGGAGAAATTCCGGAGTCACAACCGCCACGTGGACGTACTCGGCCGCCCGTGCCACTCCGACCGATACGTCTTCATGTTCGTAGTACGCCATCGCCGAGAACGCCGTGCTCTGATCGTGCCAGTCGTGATAGTCCGGCGCCGAGACGAAGCCGCGGCCGGCGTTCTTTTTCCAGAGGGTGGAAAGCGTGACAATCCGGTTCGGTTCGCGAAATGCCAGCGGTTTCAGCAGCACCGCGTTTACGACGCTGAACACGGCCGTATTGGCGCCGATCCCCAGCGCCATCACCATCACCGCCAGCAGCGTAAACCCAGGGTTCTTGCGGAGCGATCGCAACGCAAACTTAAAATCCATGCTCCGGGTGAAGCAGATCGTGTGCCAATCACAAGTGCCGTGAATGTAAGGCGTTGCGGCGGCGAGCGGCCGCCGCAGTGTCCGCGCATGGGACGCCGCTGCTCTCTTGCGCGCAGGTTTCCCCATGTTATTCTGAAATCCGGAAGCTGCTGGGCCCATGCGATTGCGAAACACTCTCGTTGCTGGCGCGGTGGGTGTATCTCTGATGGGCGCAGTTTACGCGTTCCAGCGTCCCTGGCGCGAATATCCCGGTGTCGAGTACGAGAACTTCCCGGTGCCCGCCGATTCCCACGAAAAAACTGAGTGGGCCTTCGCCCGGCTGATGTACCCGGCTGTAACCGGCTGTCGCAGCTTGCGGTGCAACCCGGACTGGACCAACGGCCGCGCCAATTGGACCATGGACTACCCGCGCTCCGACCGGCACCTTTCAGCCGCCATACGCCGGCTGACGCGCCTTCACGCGCGCTCGGTCGAGCAATGCGTCAACCTTGATGACGGCGACGAGGTCTACTATTGGCCGTTTCTCTACGCCGTCGAGGTCGGCTACTGGGACCTGACGGACGCGCAGGCCGCCAAACTCCGCGATTATCTGCTACGCGGCGGCTTCTTCATGTGCGACGATTTCCACGGCACCATGGAGTGGGAAGTCTTCAATGCCAGCATGAAGAAGGTGTTCCCGGACCGCCGGATCGTCGACCTCGATAACGCCGACCAGATCTTTCACACTATTTATGACCTCAGCCAGCGTTACCAGGTCCCTGGCGCACAGTTCATAGAGACCAGGCAGACTTATGAGCATGACGGCTACGACCCGCATTGGCGCGGCATTTATGACGACAAGGGCCGGCTCATGGCCGCCATATGCCACGATATGGACCTGGGCGATTCCTGGGAGCACGCCGACAACCCCGAGTATCCGGCGAAATACTCCGATCTTGGCATCCGCATCGGCATCAACTATGTTGTCTACGCGATGACCCATTGAGCGCCGGATCCGCTTAAGTTCATTCACACTTAACCGAACTGTAATTGATTTGTAACGCTGTCCGCGTTATCTTCGGGACGAGGTAAGCATGAAAACGGTAGCCCTGATTGAGGACGATACCGACCTGTTCGCGCTTCTGAAATACAACCTCGAAAAAGAGGGGTTTCGCTTCGCTGGCTCTTCCACCGGCAAGGGCGCTCTGGAATTCTGCCGGCGCGAACGCCCGGATCTGCTGATTCTGGACATCATGCTGCCCGATTCCGACGGGATCGAGATCTGCCGCGGCATCCGGTCCAATCCCGAACTAGCGCACATCCCTGTGATTTTCCTGACGGCCCGCGCGTCGGAGAGCGATCGTATCCTCGGCCTGGAACTGGGCGCGAACGATTACGTCGTCAAGCCGTTTTCGCTGCGGGAGTTGATCGCCCGCGTGCGCAGCCAGCTACGCGCGCCGGCCGCGGCTACGCGCGTCCTCCGCTGCGAGGGTCTGGAACTCGATCGCGACAGTTGCCGCGTGCGCCTGCACGGGAAATCGCTCACGCTGACCGCCACCGAGTTCCGTCTTCTCGAATTCCTGATGAGCCGTCCGGGCGTGGTGTTCAGCCGCGAGCAGCTGCTCGACTATGTGTGGGGCGTCGACCGCGCCGTCACCGATCGCACAGTCGATGTGCACATTCTCCGGCTGCGGCAAAAAGTGGAAGCGGACCCCGCCAGCCCGGCGCTGATCCGTTCCGTGCGCGGGTTTGGTTATCTTTTCGACACGAGCGTGGCGGAAGCGGCTCAGGCGCCTGCCAAGGTGTAGATTACCCCATCGGTTCGGCGCATCTTACTCGCTCACAATCGGAAAATGCTCAGCCACAGGCGTTTCCGTGCCGTCAGAATCCAGGAAGCGTGTGTCCAGCAGACGGCTGGTGTCGACATTCCCCATGGCGGAGAGTATGTTCTCCTTCAAATGGGGGTATTCCTGCTCGAGTTCGGAGAAAATCTGCCGCAAGGAGCGGCGCACGGTTCCGGTGCGCTGGGAGCAACCGCAAGGCACAATGGGCGCGCCTAGCGATTCCGCATAAGCCGAAGTAATATTTTCGGTCACGAAAACCAGCGGCCGGATCAGCCGGAACTCGCGATCGCGCGAGTGCGTCACCGGCGGCAGCGCGCTCAAGCGGCCCGTGAACAGGGTGTTGCGAAGCAGCGCTTCACAAAAATCGTCCGCGGTGTGCCCGAAGGCGATGACGTTCGCGCCCAGGTTGCGCGCAATCTCGTAAACCGCCCTTCGCCGGTAGCGGCTGCAAAGGTCGCAGCCATGGTCGGGCTGGTCCTCGAGCAGACGCATCGAGGGATTATCGCGAAAGTAGGTCCAAGGTATGCCGCGCTCGCGCAGATAATCGCCCACGGGCTCGATCGGCCGGAGAAATTTCCCCTGCTCCACCGTGAACGCACACACCGAGAATTCAACCGGCGCGCGTTTGGCGAGCAGCAGCAAGGCTTCGAGCAGGGTGAGCGAATCCTTGCCTCCCGAAAGCGCCACGGCCACGCGATCGCCATCGCGAATCATCTTGAAGCGATGGATCGCCTCGCCGACCTTGCGCAAAAGAGTTTTTTCCAGCTCCACAAATTGATTATAGTTGGCACAGGCCCTTCACTCTTGTCCCCCGCCCGCTTATTAGCCTTTGATACGCTCCGCAAGGTCGGACGCGGCGGTTACGCGTCGGACTTGCTGGCTTCGGGTTCCGCGCCCCTCGACGCGCGCGATGCCGGGCTCGCCTCGGAGATCGTCTTCGGCGTTCTGCGCTATCAGGCCCAGCTCGATTTCCTGATCGAGCATTACTCGGGCCGCGGCCTCCGCAAGCTCGATTTCGAAGTGCTGCTCGCGCTGCGGATGGGCGTATACCAACTGCGTTATCTCGACCGTGTCCCGCCTCACGCCGCCGTCAGCCAGAGCGTGGAGCTGGTCAAGAAAGCCGGATTCCGTTCCGCCGCCGGTTTCGCCAACGCCGTGTTGCGCAAAGTGGGGCGTGAAGCGGTGGATTGGCCCGATCGCGCCACGGCGCTTTCGCATCCCGAGTGGCTGCTCGAACGCTGGGATCGCGAGTTCGGCCCGGAAGTCACACCAGCCATCGCGCGCGCCAACTTGAAGCCGCCGGAGACCTACTTCCGCCTACCGCCTACCGCCTCGATGCCCGCCGGCGTTTCCGCCGAGCCCACGGAGATTTCTGGCTGCTACCGCTTGGTTTCCGGGGCGCCTGCCGGCCTTCGCATTCAGGATGTCGGTTCGCAGTCGGTGGTCCCGCTGCTCGATCTTGCGCCGGGACTGCGCTTCCTGGACCTCTGCGCGGCGCCGGGCAACAAGACCGCGCAGGCGCTCGAATCGGGCGTGCGCGCCGTGGCGTGCGACTTCCACGCCAAGCGCGTGGCCATGCTCAAGACCCTGGGAGTAGACGTCGTTCACCTCGATGGCACGCGTCCCGTGCCCTTCCGAGCCGCCTTCGACCGCATCTTGCTGGACGTGCCTTGTTCGGGCACGGGCACGCTCGCGCGGAATCCGGAAATTAAATGGCGCTTGCAACCATCCGACATTCAGGACCTGCACGCCCGTCAGGTCGTACTGCTGCGCAATGCGCTCGCAGCCCTGGCGACGGGGGGCGTTTTGGTCTATTCCACGTGCTCCCTCGAACGCGAAGAGAATGATGCCGTTATCAACGCCCTGGGTCTCCATCCGGCGCGAATTATGCGGCGGCTTCCGGGCGTCCAGCCGGGCGACGGCTTCTTTGCGGCTGTGCTAAAATAACCTAGATTTCCACAGGCTGAATGGTGCAAATTGTCCCTTCGATTCTCGCGGCGGACTTCGCCCGTCTCGGTGAAGAGATCGCGCAGGTAGAGCGCGGCGGCGTAACCATGCTGCATCTCGATGTCATGGACGGCCATTTTGTGCCGAATTTCACGATCGGACCGCCTGTGGTGGCAAGCATTCGTAAGGCCACCCGCTGCCGGTTGGACGTGCATCTGATGATTGAGGATCCGGACCGCTACGCTCCCGTTTTTATTGAAGCCGGCGCGAACCAGATTTCGGTGCACCAGGAAGCCTGCATCCATCTGGACCGTACCGTCCGCATGATCCAAAGCGAGGGCGCGCTGGCGGGCGTGGTATTGAACCCGGCCACGCCGGTGGCTATGCTGGACGACATCCTGGATGTGGCGGACTACGTGCTTATCATGAGCGTCAACCCGGGGTTCGGCGGGCAGCACTTCATTCCGCACGCGCTCGAAAAAGTCCGGGAACTGGACCGTAGACGGCAGGAACGGCGCTTGCCGCTTCCGATCGAGATTGACGGAGGGATTACACTGGAGAACGTCGCCGATGCCATCCGCGCGGGGTGTGACTGGATCGTGACAGGGTCATCCATATTTCACACACCAGATCCCGCCGCGACCGTTGCCGAGATGCGCCAGGTGGCGCAAGAAGCGACCGCCGTGCGGGTTTAGGAAGGAAACATGTTGCTGGGTCAAAATCGCATTCTTAAGCTCGTTGCCCTAACGGCGATCGCGTCTATAGCGCTCCAGGGCGGCTGGCCGTTTAAGAAGAAGAAGTACGAAGATCCCATCGCCAAAAAGACTGACCAGCCCGACAAGGTTTTGTTCGATAGGTCCATCAACGATATCGAGCACGGCCGCTACGAAGTAGCGCGCATTACGCTGAACACGCTGATCAACACCTACGACACCAGCGAATACCTTGCCAAAGCCAAACTCGCCATCGCGGATAGCTGGTATCGCGAGGGAGGCTCCCACGGCTGGGCGCAGGCCGAGGCCGAGTACAAAGACTTCCGGCTGTTCTATCCGACCATGGAAGAGGCCGCGGAATCGCAGGAAAAAGTCTGTCTGATCCATTTCAAACAGATGGACAAGGCCGACCGCGACCGGAACCAGGCGATTCGCGCCGAGGACGAGTGCCGCCAGTTACTGGTGGAGTATCCCAACAGCAAGTTCGCGCCGCAGGCCCAGCAGATGCTCCGCGACATCCAGGAAGTGCTGGCTGGCGGCGAGTACCAAACCGGGATGTTCTACTTCCGCAAGGGGAGCTATCCGGCAGCGGCCAACCGTCTGCAATACGTAGCCGACCAGTACCCGTTGTTCAGCCTCGCGGATGAGACCCTATGGCAGCTTGCCGATTCTTATCTGAAGATGGGCGATCGTTTCGAAGACAAGGCCGTCACCGCCTTCACCCGCATCGTGAAGGATTACCCGCTCAGCGATCACGCGGACGACGCCGCGCAGAAGCTCAAAGAGATGAATCGCCCGGTTCCGGAGGCTGACCCGGTTGCGTACGCGCACATGAAATATGAGCAGGAGAACCGCGACAAGGTGAGCATCCGGACGCGGGGGTTGGACATGTTTCGGCAACGTCCCGACATACATAATGCCGCGAAGTCAGGAACCCCGGCGATGGCTACCAACCGGCCCACGGTTCCGGTCAGCGTACCAGCGGCGGCAGTGCTCAGCACGAATGGTAATGGCGTTGGAGCCTCGGACGTGAGCGTTCAGACGGTGAGTGATACGACGGCGCTCGACACAAAGCCCGATGCCCGTGCCGCTGGAACGGGCACGGCAGCGGCGCCAGGGGGCGCGGCCACTCCAGCGAACGGAGCCGCGGCGAGATCGGCCGAGCCGGCCAGCACGGCGGCGGTTCAGCCGCTTCCCACCAACCACCAGCCGTTGAAGAAGAAAAAGACCAAGAAACAGCTACAGGCTGAGCAGCAAGCCGCACAGCAGAAGCAAGCGCAGCCCGCACAGGCGAAGCCACAAACACAAGCGCAGCCGGCGCAAGCGCAACCCGCAGCGGCACAGCCACAAACACAGCCGCCACCAAACCAATGAGCCGCATTCTGCTCGCCGACCACAGCCCGCACGCCCAACGAATGGGGGAGCGTATCCTTCGCGATGAGGGATTTGAAGTTGCGACTGTAACCGATGGCGAGACCGCGCTGTTGCGGTTGAAAGATCTGGCGCCCGATCTTGTGCTGGCCGACATCTCACTTCCCAGCCGGAACGGGTATGAAGTTTGCGAGTACGTGAAGACCAGCGGCAAGTATCCGCAAACTCGCGTGATCCTGACGGCGGGCCCGGTTACCGCCTACGACGAGGCGCGCGCGCAATCGGCCGGATCCGATGGTTTTGTGCGTAAGCCGTTTGAGGCTAGCGTTCTGCTGGGTACGCTCCAGCCGCTCGTCGAAAAACCGGAAGCGAATGTTACTTCGCAGGCTCAGCCCGCGGCGAAGCCCGCCAGTCCAGTTCCAACCAAGATTTCCGTGGCGGCCGCGCCGGTGCCAGCCGCCGCTCCCAAGCCGATCGATCGCGAACAGGTGCGGGCTGCGGTGATCCTCGCACTCGAAGCGTCCATGATCACCATCATCGAAAACATCACGGACAAAGTGGTGGTGGCGCTCGACACGGAAAACCGGCCGGTGGTTACGGCCCCGGCCAAACCTGCATCGCCACCCAAGGCGGCGCCCGTCGAATCCAAGACAGTTACAGCGGCTGCGCCGAAATCGGGCGCACCGCTAACATCGCCCGCGCCAGCGGCGGAAATCAAGCCCGAGCCGGCCCCGGCGGCGCCGGCCACGGAGCCGGTAGTGCGCATCCGCACTCCCTTATTCCGCTCGATCACTTAACTCATGCCCGATAATAGCTTCGACGTTGTTTCCAAAATCGAACTGCCCGAGGTGTCCAACGCCATCCAGCAGGCCATGAAGGAAATCATCATGCGGTTCGATCTGAAAGATTCGCACTCGCAGATCGAGCTGAACGAGAAGGACAATAAAATTCTTCTGGCCAGCAAGGATGAGTTCAAGCTGAAGGCGATCACCGAAATCCTGCAGCAGAAACTGGTCAAGCGCAAGGTGCCGCTCAAAGGGCTGACCTACGGCGCGGTGATCCAGGCGGCCGGCTCTACGGTCAAGCAGGAGGTCACTTTGCAGCAGGGTATTCCGATCGAAAAGGCGCGCGAGATCGTCAAAAAGATTAAGGACAGCAAGCTGAAAGTGCAGGCTGCGATCCAGGGCGATCTGATCCGCGTGAGCGGCCGCGATCGGGATACTTTGCAGCAGGCCATCCAGCTCCTCCGTGGCTCTGATTTCGGGATCGACACGCAGTTCACCAATTACCGGACCAATTAGTGCCCCGCCGTATCGAGTCGTGCCTGCTCGATGGGCCTGCCGGAAAATTGGAAGCCCTCGTCGAGGAGCCCGAAGATCGCGCGCCGGTCGAAACCTGCGTGCTGTGCCACCCGCACCCGCTTTTTGGCGGCACCATGCATAACAAGGTTGTTTACCGCATCGCGCGCGCCTTGCGGCGGCGAGGGGTGGTGGTGCTCCGTTTCAATTTTCGCGGCGTAGGCCGCAGCGAGGGCAAGCATGATGACGGCGCCGGCGAGATCCACGATGCGCGCGCAGCGCTCGATTGGCTGCGCGCCCGTTATCCCCACCTGGCCTATTCACTGGCTGGCTTTTCCTTCGGATCACGCGTGATCATGAATCTTGGATGCGCGCTGGGGGACGCTAAACGGCTGATCGCCGTGGGCTTTCCTACGCGCGCCGGAGCCACCGCCTACCTGGCCGCGTGCACCACACCTAAGTTTTTTATCACCAGCACGCAGGATGAGTATGCGCCTCGCGCCGAAATGGAGGAACTATACGCCGGCATCGGTGAACCGAAGCAGATGATTTGGATTGATGCGGGCAGCCACTTCTTCGAGGGCGCTCTTGACCATCTGGAAGAAACGGTGTTCGCTTTGGGCTAGTTGTCGGCGGCAAGCCGGAGCGCGCGCTCCGAGCGGCGCATGGCACGCAGGCTGATCAATTCCGCCACCTGGCCAAGGAAAGTGGTCACGTCTTCGGTCCCCACCAGCATGCGGCGGCTGGACTTCTTCCGGTCCTCACGTGCGCTGCCATCGCGGTGCTTGCGAATGGTTGCGGTAGCGGGCTTATATTCCTTGCGCTTCGCGTAAGCGAGCACCCCGCGGCCGGCTTCCGGCGATTCCATATCGGGGTCGCTCAGCACCAGCTCGTAAATACTATCGTCCAACTTTCCCACGGCTTCCGCAGCCGACGCCGCCACATCCACCGCGTAACCGCATGTTTCCAATAAGGTCTGAAGGGTCAGGCGTGAAGCTACATCCGACTCAACGAGGAGCACCCGAGCCAGTTCCAGCCCGCGAGCCGTTGCAGCCCCGATGGAATCGGCGATTGGCATCATGCGTTCCCTTTCCTCATCCACTTTACCCGAATCCTGGCGTTTAATCACTACTAAAGTTAGTAGAGTTAATGCCGTTAAATCTTGCAAGAAAAATCTGATCTGCACCTAAGACTTGCCTAGAGGATTCGTAATGATAAGAAAAAGATAGGGTTATGGATGGCGTCAAAGCTTGACAGCAACGCTGAATCCGTCGCGGACTGGCAACAGCGTGGTGAAGAATCGGACTGATTCGTACAGTTTAGAGTTGAACTCGACGACTGCGCGATCGCTCTCTTCTTTTGGATTTAGTACCCGCTCGTGCCACAACGTGTTGTCGGTAACAAAGACTCCGCCGCGTTTCAGACGAGGTGGCACAGCTTCCAGGACTGCGGGGTAACCCTCTTTGTTTACATCATTAAAGATGAAATCGAACTCGCCGGAGGTCTGGGCCAAACTTGTCAGCCCGTCCCCCACGTGGACGTGGATCTGGGATGCCACGCCGGCGCGCGCGAAGTAGCCACTGGCCTCGTGGGCGTTTTCTACGCTACTGTCGCTATAGTGAATTTCGGCGCCAGGGCCAGCGGCTCGGGCGAGCCAAATTGTCGAATAGCCGATCGCTGATCCTAACTCAAAGATTCTCTTGGCTTTGTTTATCATGACCAACTGCGCGAGCACGCGCCCCGCCACCGGTCCGATGATGGGGATGTTACGGCGGGTGGCTTCCGATTCCATTTCTTGTAGAACCGCGTCGCGGGCGGGCAACAGGCTGTCCAGGTAGCGTTCAATCTCGGGATTAACGATCATGGAAGACTCTCGCGAAGATCTTGTCTACGTTGCGGAGCTGCCGGTCGAGCGAAAAGCTTTCGGCGATCTGCTCCGGGCTAAGGATACGCGCGATTTCGGGATCGGACTCGACGACGGCCCGGAAATCGGATTCGTTTTCCCAAGCCTCCATGGCGTGGCGCTGGACGACGCGGTAAGCAGCTTCCCGTAACATGCCGGCGGCGGCGAGATCGAGTAGGAGCTGGCCGGAAAACACGAGACCGCGCGTCATATCGAGATTGCGACGCATGCGGTTGGGGTAGACCAGGAGCTGGTCGACCAGTTTTGTTGTCTTCTCCAGGAGATAGTCGGCGAGTATGGTGGAGTCCGGCAGAATGACGCGCTCGACGGAGGAATGCGAGATGTCGCGCTCGTGCCAGAGCCCGACGTTCTCGAAGGCGGCTTGCGCATTGGAACGGACCACGCGCGCGAGGCCACAGATCTGCTCGCAGGTCACAGGGTTGCGCTTGTGAGGCATGGCCGAGCTGCCCTTCTGGCCTTTCGAGAAATACTCCTCGGCTTCCCGGACCTCAGTTCGCTGGAGGTGACGGACTTCGAGGGCGATTTTCTCCAGGCTGGCCGTGAGCACAGCGAGCGTAGCGACAAAATTCGCGTGGCGATCGCGCTGGATCACCTGGGAGGAGACCGGTGCGGGACGCAGACCGAGCTTCGCGCAAATCGCGTCTTCGATCTCCGGCCCGATATGCGCAAACGTGCCCACCGCGCCTGAAATCTTGCCCACGCGCATTTCTTCCGCCGCTGCTTCGAGACGCCGGATGTTGCGGCCAGCCTCCTCATACCAGATGGCGAATTTCAGGCCGAAGGTGATGGGCTCCGCGTGGACACCATGCGTGCGGCCGATCTGCGCGGTGTGCTGGAATTCGAGCGCGCGGCGCTTGAGGATGGGACGGAGCCGTTCCAGATCATTCAAGAGAATTTGGGACGCCTGCCGGATTTGCAGCGCTTGCGCCGTATCGACGACGTCGTTCGACGTCAGCCCGTAATGCAGCCAGCGGGACGCTTCGGCGTAGCCGGCGGCGGCCATTTTCTCCGAGACCGCCGTCGTGAACGCAATCACATCGTGCTTCACTTCGCGCTCGATTTCGAAGATGCGAGCGACGTCGAACCCAGCGTGCGCGCGGAGCAGACGCGCGGCTTCCACCGGCACGACACCACGCTCGGCCAACGCGTCGCACGCGGCCGACTCGACTTCGAGCCACTGCTGGAATTTGTTCTGGTCACTCCAGATGCGACCCATTTCCGGGCGTGTGTAACGAGGGATCATGAGGGGGGGAGAAAGGCAAAAGACAAGAGGCAAAAGGCAAAAGGCAAAAATGAGGTGGAGGGCGCATTTGCCGGATTAAACTCTTGCCCTTTGCCTTTTGCCTTTTGTCTTTTGCCTTGCGCCAGCATCAAAATGTGAATACCTCCGTTGGCTGCTTCTGGCTGGCGATGACGAGCCGTGTGCCTAGGCAGCGGCGGTCAAGCGCCTCCTGAGCCACCATTCTCACAATTTCAGGATGATTGTTGTGCTCGCTGAGATGTCCCAGGATCAGGGTCGCGGTGGTGGAATCGAATTCGTGCATGACGTAGTCGCCCACCACTTCATTCGAGAGGTGGCCGTTGCGGCTCATCACTCGCTGCTTTACGGCCCACGGATACGGTCCAACCTTGAGCATGTCGAGATCGTGATTGGATTCGAGCAGCAGCACGTGCGAGCCGCGCAGATGAAACTTGATGGAATCGGGGATATAGCCGAGATCGGTGACCACTCCGATGTTGACGCCCTGCGCGCGAACGCAGAAGCCGACAGGATCGATGGCGTCGTGCGGGATTGTGAAACTGTCGATCATCGATGTCGCCAATGGACAGGCGCGCGCCGGCCTGAAAGCGCTCGATGCGGGGCGTAGCGTTGTCCCAATCGATCAGCGGCGCGGTGAGGTGCGTGACGTAGATGGGAGCAGCAACCCTTTTTGCGAGGCGCGCCAGGCCGGAGATGTGATCGCAGTGCTCGTGCGTGACCAGAACAGCGTCGATGCGATCCGGCTGCTCACCGATGGATAACAGGCGGCGGGTGAGCTCTTTAAAGCTGAGCCCGGCGTCGATCAGAATGCGAGTGCGATCGGTGGCGACGAACGAGCAGTTTCCCGAACTGCCGCTCGCAAGCACGCAGAATTTGACGATGACGCTCTCCCTTGACTCTTCCTTGTAGCAGGAAAGGGAGGGACAAGCAAGAGAGCGCGACTGAGGGCGAGCGGAATGTGTATACTTAATGATAGAGATACACATCCATGCGGACCAATATCGTGATTGACGATAAGCTGATGCGGGACACCCTGCGGGCGACCGGCCTGAAGACCAAGCGCGAGGCGGTGGAAGCGGCCTGCGGACCTTGCTCCGCCTGAGGAAACAGGCGGGCGATCCGCCGGCTCCGCGGCAAACTGGACTGGCAGGGCGATCTCAACGCGATGAGGAGCGACCGTTGATTCTGGTCGATTCCAGCGTGTGGATCGATTACTTCAAGGGGACGATCACGGCGCAGACCGAAAAACTCGACAAGCTGCTTGGCCAGCGAGCTTTTGGCCATCGGCGACTTGATTCTGACCGAGGTCCTGCAAGGCTTCGCAGACGAACGCGACTTCAACGACGCCCGGAAAATGCTGACTTCGCTGATCGGTCGTGGAGTTGGGCGGACAGGAAATCGCGATTCAAGCGGCGAAGAATTTCCGGGCGTTGCGCAGGCTCGGCGTGACCGTTCGCAAGACTATCGATACGGTGATTGCAACCCGCTGCATCGAGAGCGGGTATGACTTGCTGCACAACGACCAGGATTTTGATCCGTTCGCCAAGCACCTCGGCTTGCGGGTGGTGGGGTAAGTGTAGCTCCCCAGCCCCAGAATGGGATCGAGTTACGCGCCCTTCTTTCGCTGATCCTGGCAATCGTCGTCAGCGCAGTTGTGGCGGTGGTAAAAGGGGAACGTAATTTCAACGGCATTAGAGTTCACGTCGTAACCTTCGCGGGGGTTGCCGGTGACGTTTCCGATAGAACAACAGAATTTGGTGACATGTCTCGGAGTACCGGGAAACACATCGTGGTAGCGTGCGACTCCCCATACGTAAAAGTGCTTCTTGCCATCGCGGATGGCAACGAGCTCCTCTCCGGTGATGTCACGTGGCATCGATTCGATCATTCCACTGGGGTAGATCGTTGTTGGCGTGACTTGAAGGCTCTCAGGGAACCGAAAATCGAACGTTTCGGGCAGCGGGGCGTCGCGCAGTTCGTATGCAACCCGCACTTCCAAACCTCGAGTAGGAGTGTTTCCGCTGTTAATCCATCTTGGATGCAATCGCCAGAAGTACCAATTGTTCTTTCGATCAAAATGGGAAATCCATCTGAAGCTGTTGTAATGAACGTAGGCGCGGTTCCCGGCTATCATAGCTAGCTCCGAAATCTCAGCACCCTTACGGGCAGCGTCCGCGCTCTTGCCAGCCTCAACAACCGAATTCTCCATGAATCGAACCTGTTGTTCAATAGCTGTCAGGGTTCGAAGTGCGAGCCATACACCACCAGCGCCAATGATGGCTAGGACTCCCGTGCAAATCACGTAGGCGCGATCCCACCAGTCTTTACGGGGCAGCGGCAGGGCCGAAGCGCTTGCTGTGGAGGTATTACCCGATTGCCGGGGTTTCTCCGCAGTGGTTTGAGAAACTGGCGGGGCCGACTGGCCTGCAGCAAAAAGGACGGCGAAGATAAGCGAGGCACAAGCCTGGGGCACGTCGCTGCGCATCCCTAGGACGTAGATTTTACCGCAGACTGACGAATGGTCCTAAATGCGTCTTCCACCTGGCTACTGCCGCTATACTGTCCCCCATGAAAGCTGCCCGCATCCATCAGCACGGTTCCCCCGAAGTCCTGGTTTACGAAGATGTTCCTGAGCCGAAGATCAAGGCCAACCAGGTTCTGGTGCGGGTGCGCGCGTGCGCTCTGAACCATCTCGATCTCTGGGTACGGGCGGGGATTCCGGGAATGAAGTTCGCGATGCCGCACATATTGGGAAGCGACATTGCCGGTGAAGTAGTCGAGGTGGGCGAGTTGTGCGAGCGCGTAAAGCCGGGGTGGCGCGTGCTGCTTTCGCCCGGACTGAGCTGCCGGCAGTGCGAGCAGTGCATGGCGGGGCGCGATAACATGTGCCGGCGGTACACGGTCTTCGGCTCTGGCGTGGATGGCGGAAACGCCGAACTCATCGCGGTACCGGAGTGGAGCGCGATCCAGATTCCTGATGACCTGAGCTTTGAAGGAGCCGCCGCCGTGCCGCTCGTGTTCCTGACCGCGTGGCACATGCTGGTGGGCCGGGCGGGATTGCAGATGGGCGAGGATGTGCTGGTGCTCGCGGCTTCGAGCGGCGTGGGCTCGGCGGCGATTCAGATCGCGAAGCTGTTCCACTGCCGCGTGATCGCGACCGCCGGCGGCGAGCGGAAGCTCGACCAGGCCCGAGAGCTGGGGGCCGATTACGTCATCGATCACTACCAGCAGGACATCGCGGCCGAGGTAAGGAAGATCACGGGCAAGCGCGGCGTGGATGTAGTTTTCGAGCACGTGGGCGCGGCCACCTGGCCCAAGAGCGTTGAGTCGCTCGCGACGGCCGGGCGTCTGGTGACTTGTGGGAACACAACCGGCTGGGATGTGAAGCTCGATCTGCGGTATCTATTCAGCAAGCAGTGGTCGCTCTTGGGGTCGTTCATGGGCACGATGGGGGAACTGCACCAGGTATTGAAGTTCGTCTTCCGCAAGGAGCTGAAGCCGGTGATCGACAAGGTCTATCCGCTGAGCGAAATCCGCGCCGCGCATGAGCGGCTGGAGAAGAAAGAGCAGTTTGGGAAAGTGGTACTAAAGCCTTAGTCCGATTTGTTCCGGTCCTTGACGATGGGCGGAACTTTCTATTAAAATCGGCGCGAGCATGCCAATATTCGTGCAGTACTCGGGAATTGACAAAAGTATCGCAAGCCTACCGAGCGACCAGAAGTGGATCGAAATAGACTCAATGCAATGGGGCATCGGTCGCAGTATTTCAAGTCCAAGCGGCGGCTCCTCCGACAGGGAGTCATCGACACCCTCCGTCAGTGAAATTGTTGTCACGAAGACAAGCGACCAAAGCTCGGCCGGCCTTTTCCAGGCATGTTTGGGAGGAGGGGGGAAGATTAACGTCTCCATCATCTTTAAAAACGGCACCGGCGGCGTTGGCCGCACCCTCAAGCTGAACGGCGCCGCGCTTACTCAATTCGTGCCGCGCATTGCCCAACGTGGCGGCCGGGGCAAGGTGACGTGGCAGGAAAAACTGACTTTCAGCTTTTCGGAGTACGATTTCAACGGGTTGGGGAGGGTTCCCATTCCTCACACGCTTGTGCATTTCTAGGGCACTTGAGAGTGACGAGTTAGCTTACCTCTCCAGCAGTTCCTTCAGCCTTGTATAGCCCGCCCGGCTCACGGGGATTTGCGAGCCATCTGACAGCAGCACGACGCGGGTGTCCTTCGTGTATGGTTCGATCTTGGCGATCCTTTCCAGGTTCACGAGGAACGAGCGGTGGACGCGCACGAAGCGGGCGGGATCGAGCGCGGCTTCCAGGCTGGAGATGGTCTGCTGTTTCAGGTAGCTCTTTTTTTCGCTGTGGAGCGAAACATAGTCATCCTGCGCCTCGGCGTAATCCAGCTTTCCCACGGGAATAATTTGGACGCGCGATCCGTCCTTCACGACGATCCGCTCGGTGAACTGATCCGGGGCACGGGCGGCTGCCTTGAGTTCGGCGGCCACGGGCATGGGTTGGTTTTCGCCTAAGCGCCGCCGCACGCGCTGCAAGGCCGTTTGCAAGCGGTCGGGCCCGAACGGCTTCAACAGGTAATCCACGGCGGCAGCGTCGAAGGCTTTCATGGCGTACTGGTCGAAGGCGGTGACGAAGACGACGGCGACCTCGCGATCGACGAGCTCCAGCACCTCGAAGCCATCGAGCTTTGGCATCTGCACGTCGAGAAACATCAGGTTGGGCTTGTGTTCGCTCACGGCTTTCACGGCCGCGAATCCATTGGCGCATTCGGCGACAATTTCGACATCGAGCTCGCCTTTCAGGTACTCGCGCAAGAGCTGGCGCGCCAGGTCCTCGTCATCCACGATGACGGCGCGGATCCTTGATGGCGCGCGGGGAGGCGCAGGCGCCGTTTCGTGCTCGCGCGCCAGCTCCTGCAAATCCACCATGATGTCGCGCGCCGATTGGTAGCGCCGCTCGCGATCCTTCTCCAGACACTTGCGAACGATGCGTTCCATGGCCTCGGGGAGGTCGTAATTGAAGCGCGCCATGGCTTCGGGCTGCGCCTCGAGAATACGCGCGATCGTTTCCGATGGGGTGGAGCCGGCGAACGGCACGCGGCCGGTGGCCATTTGATAGAGGACCACGCCGAGGCTGAAAATGTCGCTTCGGTGGTCCACCGAGCGTCCGAGCGCCTGCTCCGGGCTCATGTATTCGACGGTGCCGAGCAGCGCCCCGGCGGTTGAAACATAACGGGTTTCGATCTGGCTGCGGAACGGGATGCCCGGTCCATCCACCATCTTGGCCAGTCCAAAATCCAGCACCTTCACGTGACCGCGGGGCGTGATCATGACATTGGCGGGCTTGATATCGCGATGAACGATGCCTTTCGCGTGCGCGGCGTCGAGCGCATCGGCGATCTGCGATCCAATCTGAGAGATCTCCCGGACAGGCAGCGGCTTCCCGTCTATGTGACTCGCGAGAGGCTCGCCTTCGATGAACTCCATGGACAGGAAATGAATACCCCGGGCTTCGCCGATTTCGTAAATGTGCGCCACATTCGGATGATTCAACGCGGAAGCGGCTTTGGCTTCGCGATCGAAGCGCTCCATGCGGTCGGGATCCTGCGCCAGTGCCGGCGGCAGAATCTTCAGCGCCACGTTGCGGTCCAGCCGCGTGTCTGTGGCCAGATAGACCTCGCCCATGCCGCCTTCTCCCAGGCACGACTGGATGCGGTAGCGACCGATGCTATCACCCGCAGCTAGAGCCGGTTCCATGGTTCTCTGATGTTATCGCTCCGTGACCCCGCACGGCAGGGTCAAAATCACGCGGTAACGGTTCGCGTCAGATTCGATTTCAAGCCGGGCCGCATTGCCGTAGCGCGCCGCCAGACGATTGCGCACATTCGCGAGTCCAATGCCATTCCTGCGCGACGAAGGCGCTTCCGGATCGAAGGGGTTCTCGATCACGAACCGCATCATGTCCTGCGAGCGGCGCCCGCGTATGGAGATCTCGCCGCCTTCCACCATCGTGGCGATACCGTGTTTGATAGCGTTTTCCACGAGCGGCTGGACCAACAGCGGCGGGACTTCGCAATCCTCGCATCTTTCGTCGATATCCTGGGTGACGCGCAGGCGGTCGCCGAAGCGGACCTGCTCGACGTCCAGATAACTCCTGGCGAGCGCCAGCTCTTCGCGGAAGGGAATCGTGGTGCGCTCGCCGAGACGGAGCGAGCTGCGCAGAAAGTCAGAGAGCCGGATGCACATATCACGGGCGCGCCCGGCATCGATGGCGGTGAGCGCGCTGATAGAGTGCAGACTGTTGAATAAAAAGTGCGGATTGATCTGGGCCTTCAAGGCCTTCAGCTCGGATTCACGGGCGAGAATCTCGGCTTCGCGCGAGGAGCGCACGGCCAGCAGGGCATAGTGCAGAGCGATGGCCAGCAGATAAATGAGCACCACCATGCCGCCCAGCACCGGCAGGGCCGGATTAAAACGCTGATCCAGATGCGGAAAGGCGTCGGAGAGCGCCGACGCCGTTGTGCGCGCAACCAGCATGATCACTCCGCTCAAAACCACCGAGGCCAGCAAATGATTGGTGACCAGCTTCCATACAGGAGTGGAGCGCAACGACAGGTACCGGCAGGAATACCACGGCGCAAGGCACGCCAGCGCCAGAACCAGCGTGAACGGCGCGGTGATGGAAGCGCTCTCGGCCCAATTGATGGGCGCGGACATGCTGATGACGAAGCTCAGCATGGCCCCCGAGGGAATCCACGCCGCCAGGTACAAAATCAGATTGGTTCGGCTCGCAAATATGGGATGCATGGCGCGGGCTCAGCTTGGCGGGCCGCTTAATTCTCGATCGACACGCCGCCGAACAAGGCGTATCCCTTGACAATCAGTCTTGGCGCTTCGGCGGCATCCTGTGCTCTGGGCGGAATGGTTTTATCTTCGTAGCCGCCGAAGATACCGATGCCGCGCGTGATGACGCGCCAGTTATCAGGCACGCGGATCTCGATGCCGCCAAAGGTAGAGTTCGCGTCAATCATCACATCCTTCGTTCCGGACGCGATGTTGGCGCGGCGCAGGTCAATCTCGATGCCCCCGAAAACCGCAACCGCCTCACCGCCCAGGAAATTCTGCGTATCCAGCCTGCGCTTCACGCCGCCGAAGGTGACCCATTCGCGCAGCGTGTTCTCGGGCGACGACATATCCGATGGCCCCGGGTTTGGCGCTGTATTCGTTGACGGATTACTGCCGGACAAGGTACTGCCCGGCACGGTGTAGGCGCTCGCCGGGTGATTGTGGTGTTCAAGCGCGTGCACCAGAAGCAGAAGACCGAATCCGATGAGCCCCAGCGGCCAGATCAGGTTCCAGCCTACGTGCCAGATGCCGAGATTATTGAGCAGGAAGCTGGCTCCCACCACGATCAGCATCAGCGCCCAGAGGCGGCCACCCAGGCCGCGGCAGTCCGCAAGTTTCGCAACGCCGATCGCGATCAGGGCCACGGGCCAGAATCTCCAGACGTCGTGAAAATGAAAGAGGCCGATGTTGTCCAGGAACAGAAAGACACCCGCGGCGATCATAAGAACCGCGAAGACGATACCCTGCCCCATGGGCCCGCGATACGCCGGCGGTATGCCGACGTCGTGGTGCTCCACCCACTTCCCGTACTTGTCGTAATAGCCGCGCCTGTAATCGCCGCGGCTGCTCTCGTTGTCGTGGTTATCGGGCATGGAGGAATGCTCCTCTCGCTATTACGCCTGGTTCTGCTTTCGCCAGTGGATCAATTCGGCCACCCCGACTGCGATCAGGCTGAGCGGCCACAGGTTCCACACGTGATCGATCCACAGGATACCCAAATTATCCAGTAGCAGCAGGACACCGGCGGCTATCAGGACCAGAGCCACCACGGTCACTCCGGCTCCTGTGCCACAAGACTTCGAATGAGGCGCTGTCGTCATGGAATCTCGCTCCAGTTGGGATGTTACCCCCACCCCATGCGGGATTCCCGCTAGATTTCGGCGAACGGCGCGCGGCTACCGGCGAGTGACGGCGGGCTTCGGCGGAGCAATCCGCTACAGCTTCAGCAGCTCCCGCAGGCGTTTGGTCTGCACGCGGCTGACCGGGATCTCGGTGTTTTTCTTATCGTCCATGCGCAGCTGGAAGCTGGATTTGAACCACGGCACGACTTCGCGGATCCGGTTAACGTTCACGAGGTAGGATCGATGCACGCGCCAGAACGTATCGCGGTCGAGGTTCGCCTGTAAATCCTCCAGCGTGCGGTAGTTGGACTGGCCTTCCACGTGGGCCGCCACGATGGTGATCAGACCGCTATCTATAGTGGCGTAAACCACTTCCTGGGCATCCACAATGAAGTTGCGGTTCTGCGACCGCACCAGCAACTTGGTGCGCTGCGGCGTCAGGCGCGGAGCGGGTTCGGATTCCGCCTGCTGCTGTTCCTGCACCAGGCGCCGGGCGCGTTCGATGGTCTCGGCCAAGCGGCCCTTGTCCACCGGCTTGAGCAAATAGTCCAGGGCTTCCACGCGAAACGCCTCGATGGCGTAATGGTCGTAGGCCGTTACGAAGATGAAGTGCGGTAAGTCGATGCCGAGTTCGCGCAATTGACGGACGACGCCCATGCCGTCGAGACCCGGCATCTGCACATCCAGAAAGACCAGATCCGGTTCGAGCTTCTGGATCAGGTCCACCGCCTCCAGGCCGTTGCGCCCCGTGGCAGCGACTTCGATTTCCGGAAAATCTTTGAGCAGGTAAGCGAGCTCTTCGCACGCGAGAGATTCGTCGTCTACGATCAGCGTGGAGAGCGTAGCCGTCGCACGATCTCGCATGGAACTGCTATTATATCAAATACCTTTTTTCCCCCTGGGAGACTGACAAAGTGTCTGTGCAAGAGAATGTTCCAATTGCGCCCGCCGACGGCAAGCTCGGTGTGTTGATTCCCGGCATGGGCGCCGTTACCACCACATTCATCGCCGGCGTGGAAGCCATTAAGCGGGGGCTGGCCAAGCCTGTGGGCTCGATCACGCAGCTCTCTACCGTCCGTCTCGGCAAACGCACGGAAGGCCGCAGCCCGCGCATCAAGGATTTTGTTCCGCTGGCGCCGCTGGAGAACCTGGAATTCGGAACCTGGGACATCTTCGAAGAAAACGCGTACGAAGCGGCAAAGCTCGCGGGAGTGCTGGAACCGGCGCTGCTAGAGCAAGTCCGGCAGCCGCTCGAGACGATCCGGCCCATGCAGGCGGTATTCGATCATGAGTTCGTGAAGCGCATCCATGGTCCCAACCTGAAGCCGAAAGGCTCCAAGCGGGACCACGCGGAAATGCTGATGGATGACATTCGCAAGTTCCGCGAGTCGAGTGGCGCGTCGCGCGTGGTGATGATATGGTGTGGCTCCACGGAGGTGTTCCACAAACCCGCGGAGGTGCACGCATCGCTCAAGAACTTCGAGTGCGGGCTGAAGAACGGCGATCCCGAAATCTCCCCCAGCCAGATCTATGCTTACGCGGCTTTGAAATCGGGTGTGCCCTATGCCAATGGCGCTCCGCACTTGACCACCGATACGCCGGCGCTGCTCGAGCTGGCGCGGGAGCGCAGCCTGCCGGTCTGCGGAAAAGATTTCAAAACCGGCCAGACGTTTATGAAGACGCTGATCGCGCCCGGGTTGAAATCGCGCATGCTCGGAGTGAGCGGCTGGTTTTCCACCAATATCCTGGGGAACCGCGACGGCGAGGTGCTGGATGATCCCGGCTCATTCAAATCGAAGGAGGAATCCAAGCTCTCGGCGCTTGAGCAGATTCTGCAACCGGAGTTGTATCCCGACCTGTACAAGGACGTCTATCACAAGGTCCGGATCAACTATTATCCGCCGCGCGGCGATGCCAAAGAAGGCTGGGACAACATCGACATCTTCGGGTGGCTGGGCTATCCAATGCAGATCAAGATCGACTTCCTGTGCCGCGATTCCATCCTGGCGGCGCCGCTGGTGCTCGACCTGGTGCTGTTTCTCGATCTGGCGCAGCGCGCCGGAATGCGCGGCGTGCAGGAGTGGCTGTCTTTCTATTTCAAAGCGCCCATGACGGCTCCGGGGCTCTATCCCGAGCACGACATTTTCATTCAGTTGATGAAACTGAAAAACACGCTGCGCTGGATGCGCGGCGAAACCTTGATCACGCACCTCGGCCTGGAATATTACGATTAAGAGTCTCGCGCCCGCTTCATGAAAGTTCTGGTCATCGGGGGAACGCTGTTTATCGGCCGGCGGCTCGTTGCTGAGCTGCTCAAGGCCGGCCATTCCGTGGCCATTCTGCACCGCCGTAACAAGCACAACTTTTCGAAGCGCGTCGAAAACCTGGTGGCCGACCGCAACGACGCCTCGACCGTCCGCCGCGCCATCGGCGAGCGGCGATTCGACGTGATCTTCGACAACGTCTACGACTGGGAACGCGGCACCACCGCGGCGCAAGTGGAAGCCACCGTACACGCCATGGGCGATCACCTGAAGCGCTATGTCTTCATGTCCAGCGTGGCGGCTTATGGCGACGGCCTGAACCACTACGAAGGCGACCCTCTCGCCCCCGACAATCATCCCGATTCGTACGTCCGCAACAAGGCCATGACCGAGCGGGCGCTGTTGCGCCTGCATCGCAAAACGGGCTTTCCGGTGGTGACTTTCCGTCCGCCGTTCATTTATGGGCCGGAAAATCCGTTCTATCGCGAGGCCTTCTTCTGGGACCGGCTGCGCCGCGGCCGTCCCATCATCATCCCGGGCGATGGGACGCGTCTGATGCAGTTCATCCACGTGAAGGATGTGGTAAACGCGCTCGTGCGGTCGATGGACGTCAACGAAGCGGTGGGCGAGGCCTTCAACCTGGCCAACCCCAAATCCCTCACTCAAGTGGACGCCGTGCGCGAGCTGGCGCGCGCCGCCGGTAAGAAGCCGGAGCTGGTGCGCGTGCCGCGCGAACGGATTGCCGTGGCGGGCGGCAACCCCATGGGCGACCCCATGTACTTCGGCCAGTACCTCGACCTGCCGCCAATCACCGAGAACGTCAGCAAGCTGCAGCGCGTCCTGGGAGTGCGCCTGACGGCCCTCGAGACCGGCCTGCGCGAAACCTACCGCTGGTATGTGCGGCAGCCGCGCCGCAAGCCCGACTTCGACTTCGAAGACCGGCTGATCTCCTCCGCCGGCGTGCGCCGCGCGGTGTGAGCGCCCCCGGGATCTCTCACTTCATCTTCTGCTGGATGGCGTCGAGCTCGTGCTGGCACTGTGCCGAG
This sequence comes from Terriglobia bacterium, assembly GCA_963768075.1. Classification (GTDB taxonomy): domain Bacteria; phylum Acidobacteriota; class Terriglobia; order Bryobacterales; family Bryobacteraceae; genus QHXW01. The sequence goes on along the minus strand of CAVYHD010000051.1, from coordinate 7,859 downwards.
CTTGGGAACATCTTGCACGCAGCTTGCACATGTTCGCGAGCTTCCCGGAGTGAACCGAGATGCTCGTACGCCAGTCCCAGCTCCAGTTGCGCCATATAATCGTCAGGCGTCTGGGCCACTACCGCGCGCAGCGTCGTGCGTGCGTTCGCGTAATCTTTCACCTCGAGGTAGCAGTCGCCCAGATCGCGGCGCGCCAGCGTGTTGTTTGGGTTCTGGACCAGAATCTGACGGAAAGTGGCAATCGCCTCTTCCATGTGCCGGTCAGCGAGTGATGTCAGCGCTCTCTCATACAGGCGGTATTCGGGCAGGCGATCCTTCGGGTCGGGCGCCGAGCTGCCGGGATCCGGTCTCGGGCCGCCTGAAAGATAGCCCAGGGACTGGAGCAGCGCTCGTGTTTCCGGTGACCCATCTTGGCGCGCGGCCGGTTGTTGCGGCGCATAGCGCGCCAGCAGCTTATCCAGCCTGCTCCGAAGCGCCGCCGCGTCCTCGGGCTTCTTGGCCACGAGGTTCACTTGCTCCTCCGGGTCCTGCTGCAAATTGTAGAGTTCCGGCTTGGGTGCCGAAATGTACTTATACGCTCCGGCGCGCAGGCAGCGGAGCGGGGCCCAGCCGAACGCGTCGCGCGTGTAAACGCTCTCGCTATAAACCGCATGCGCGTCCGCTTCGCTTCCGGATTTAATCCCTCCAAGCAGGCTTTGCCCTTCAAACGAAGTTGGCGCGGGAACGTGCAGGTAATCCAGAATCGTGGGGGCGACATCAATCAACCCGGCGGGCTGGTTGGTTCGCGCCGGATAATTAGGCGCGCCCGCGGGCCAATGAATGATGAGCGGCACCCAGACCGTGCTTTGGTAAATGAAATACCCGTGGCTGGATTCGCCGTGCTCCCCCAAGCTCTCGCCGTGATCCGAGACCAGAACCACGAGTGACCGGTCCCACCATCCCGATTGCACCAGCCTCTGACGGAATCGTCCCAGCACCTGGTCAACGTATTCCACCTGTGCGTCGTACCGGGAGATTCCCCGCTCGCGCGCGACGCCCGTGGGTACGCTGTAGGGCTCGTGTACGTCAAACAGATGGAGGAATAAAAAGACGGGCTGTCCGTGGTTCGCGGCCAGCCACTGGAGCGCCGCACGCACTACCAAGGCTCCGTCCCGTCTTTCACGCACGGAATACGGGTTCTGGGATGCGCCCGCGAAGATCATCGAACCGGAGATGCGAGATCCGGCTTGGAAATTGAAAGGGCTGTCGTAATCGTCAAATCCCTGGCCCAGCCCGAACTGGCGTTCCAGGAACACGCTGCCGATGAACGCCGCGGTTTTGTACCCTTGCGACTGCAACACCGAAGCGAGAGTGATGGCCCCGGCTGGAACCGGCTCCGCGTTCTCTTCAATGCGGTTCTGAAATGGATAAGTGGACGTCAGTAACGAAGTGTGCGAGGGAAGTGTCAGTGGAACCTGGCAGGCCGCCTGGGCAAAAAGAGTGCCCTGCTGCGCGAAGGCGTCGATGTTGGGCGTGTTTATTTTGCGATAGCCGTACGCGCTCAGGTGATCGGCGCGAAGCGTGTCAATCGAAATCAGAATAACGGGAGTCTGGGGCTTGGCGTCATCGGCCTTGGCCACGCCGGATCCGGCGTAAGTGCATAGTGCGGCCAGCCCCAAGCAGGCAGAAAATCGACAAAGGCGAATCAGAATGCTATGGCGCTTTGACGCACCCGAAAAGTTACCGCACCTAACGAACCTCCGCCACGCCATACTGAAGGGAGAGGGAAACACTTTTGAGCATCACGGCGAACCAGGAACAGCAGTTTTACGACGCCGCGTATGCCGTTCACCGCCAGGCGCCGGATCATGCGTTGCGCACCAACCGGGAGTCGATGCGGCGCGACCTAAGCGAACCGACGGGCGCTTTCTATGAACGGCGCCTGCTGTACGGCGCGGTCTTCAACCAACTTCTGGCGGAACCCCTCACGGACTGTTCGGCGCTCGACTACGGTTGCGGTCTCGGCGAGTGGGGAGTGCTCCTGGCGACCGAAGGCGCGCGCGTCGCCCTGCTCGACCTTTCCCCGGTCGCGATCGAAATCGGATTGCGCCGTGCCGCCGCTAACGGCGTCGGTCACCTGGTGCGCGGCTTCGCTCGCGATGCCTCCGATCTTCGTTGCTTCCGGGACGCCGAGTTCGACCTGATTTACGCCAGCGCCGCCCTGCACCACACCCTCAAATATCCCAACGCCCTGGCCGAACTGCTCCGGGTCCTGCGCCCTGGCGGCAAACTGATCCTGGCGGAAACCTACGGCAATAACCCTATCCTCAACGGGATGCGCCGCCTTCGCTGGCGCCTGAGCCGGCAGCCCGAGGAGGCCGGCGAAGACATTATCCTGAGCGATCGCGAGCTCGACCTGTTACGCCGGCACTTTTCGCGCGTCGACGTTACCCCTATGAATTTGTTCGCGATGGCCAAGCGGCTGTTTCGCGGCCGGTACCACTCACGCCCCGTCCGTGCGATGATGGGGTGGCTGGAGGCTGTGGACTTCCGGCTGTTGAAAGTGGTCCCGTCATGGCGCCGTTATTGCGGAGAAGTGCTGGTGGTGGCCCAAAAGTGAACGCTCGCCTCTGCTTTTGGCGCGGCCACACTGTGGCCAATCGGCCCACTTGACGCTCATTTTTCAGGGCAATACAATGATACAGTTACACTTAAAACTTGCTCCAGGAGGTCCCGCGCGATGAGACCGATTCGTCTTTGGGTCGCTGCCCTATCTGTCAGCTTACTTTTCGCGGTTTATGTTGGTTACGCCGATGACCAGGATAATAAGGACACCGACGCCAAGAAGGACGCCGACACCGCCAAGAAACCTGACGCCAAGAAAAATACTGACGCCCAGGGCCGGGAAACCATCGCCAAGCCTCTAACGGAGAAACAAAGGAAAAAGCAGGAAGCCAAGCTCCGCAAGGAGCTGGAAACTCCGTATAAGAAGTGGTTGAACGAGGACGTCACCTACATCATCACCGACGAAGAGCGCACCGCGTTCAAACGTCTCAACACCGATGAGGAGCGCGAACAGTTCATCGAACAGTTCTGGCTGCGCCGCGACCCCACTCCCGATACCGAGGAGAACGAGTTCAAGGAAGAGCACTACCGGCGTATCGCGTACACCAACGAGCACTACGCTTCCGGCATTCCCGGGTGGAAGACCGACCGCGGCCGCATCTACATCATCTACGGCCCTCCCGATGAGATCGATTCCCATCCATCCGGCGGCAGCTATGAGCGTCCCATGACGGAAGGCGGCGGCGAAACTTCGACGTATCCGTTTGAAGATTGGCGGTATCGCTATATCGAGGGTATTGGCAACGACGTCAACATCGAATTCGTCGACCCCACCATGACCGGTGAGTACCACATGACGATGGACCCGTCCGAGAAGGACGCGTTGCTCTACGTTCCTGGCGCGGGCCTGACGATGTATGAGCAAATGGGCATGACCAGCAAGACGGCCCGGTTTAACCGCACGGATGGCACGCACCTCGGCACCGGAAACATGCCCCTGCCTGAGAGCATGAACGAATTCACGCGCCTGGAGAATTTTGCCAAATTGCAGGCGCCCCCGAAGGTCAAATTTAAGGACCTCGAAGCTGCCATTACGTCGCACATCACTTTCAATGTGCTGCCTGTTAAAGTGCAGGCGGATTTCATCAAGGTCACCAATAGCACCATCCTGACCAATATCACTTTGCAGTTCGAAAACAAGGACCTGCAATTCCAGTTGAAGGATGGGGTGCAGAAGGCCGCGGTCAACATCTACGCCCGCATCACTACGATGTCGCGCCGGCCCGTGAACTGGTTTGAGGACACTGTCACCCGTGACTCACCGCCCCAGATGTTGCCGGAGCTGGTGGGCAAGTCATCGGTCTATCAGAAGCAAATCCCGCTCGCGCCGGGCACCTACCGCCTTAACGTGGTGGTGAAAGACGTCATTGGCGGCAACATGAACAACTACGAAATGGCGTTGAATGTACCGCACTTCGATGATGAGAAGCTCGCTTCCAGCACCTTGATTCTGGCCGACGTCATTGAGAAGGTGCCGCTGCGCAGCATCGGGAGCGGCCAGTTCGTCGTAGGCAGCTCGAAGGTGCGGCCGCGCCTCAACGATACCTTCCGTCACGACGAAAAGTTGGGCATCTACCTCCAGCTCTATAACTTCGGTCCGGATGAAAAGACCCAGAAGCCCAACGGAACCATCGAGTACGAGGTGGTGAAGAACGGAAGCAACGAAAAAATCTTCGACTTTAGCGAAGAGATTGCCAAGTTGCCTGACGCCTCCGCGCAGCAGGTGACCATCGAAAAACTGCTTCCCCTGCAAACGCTTAAACCAGGGCAGTATACTCTGAAAATGAAGGTTACGGATAAGAACCGTAATCAAACGTTAACACCCAGCGCTACATTTACGGTAACCTAAGGGTATTTGCAGGCGTCCGCCTGCTGGCAGTGATGACGGATCACGGGAGATGAGACCGATTGGCGTGAGGATCGCTTCTTCCAGAACAGCCGCAATTCTGGTAGCTGGGGTTGTGTCTTTGGCCATGCCGTCGTTCGCTGCGTCCCCAGTCAGGCTGGCCGGCGCTCTGACCGGTCTGGTTCGCGATGCGCTCGGCGTACCCCAGATGGGCGCGAGCGTGCAGTTGTTCAATCATCAGGACCGCCTGTTCGCCCGTGCCCTCACCGACGACAAGGGCTCTTTCTCATTCCTCAGCCTCATGCCGGATGTTTACTCGGTCCGCGTGAACTTGCGCAGCTTCGTTCCGGTGTTCCGCGAAAACATTGTGGTGCAGCCCGGGGTGCGCAGCGTTCTGAACGTCAGCCTGTCAACGCTATTCAGCACGATCCAGTTGGTTACCCCGCCACCCGGCGAAGGCGCGGTCATGAGTGACGACTGGAAGTGGGTGTTGCGCACCGCCAGTTCCACGCGGCCCGTCTTGCGTTTGTTGCCGAATTTCGATCCCGATGCCGGCCAGCCCGATCGCTCCGGTTCCACCGCGTTTTCCGAGACGCGCGGCCTCGTGCAATTGTCCGGGGGAGACGCCGGTCAGTCCTCCGGTTTTGCGGATGAAGCCGATCTCGGGACGGCGTTTGCGGTGGCTACATCCCTGTATGGCCGGAATCAACTGGCGATCAGCGGCAACCTGGGATACACGATGCAATCCGGTATGGCGTCGGCGGGATTCAGGACCAGCTATACCCGCGACCTCGGGCCCGCCAGCCCGGTGATTTCGATCACCATGCGGGAAATGGTGATGCCGCGCGCTGGTGAATCGCCCATGGGCGGCGCCGGCATCAGCGACTTGCCGCCGCTGCGCACGATGTCCGTCAGCATGGGGGAGGAGACCAAGGTCTCTGACGCCCTCCGTATCCAGTACGGCTTTGCGCTCGATATGGTCTCGTTCCTCGACCGCCTCCACTATCTCAGCCCGTATTTGCATGCGGACTACACGCTGTCCGATGTGAGCAAACTCGACTTCTCGTACACTTCCGGCAACGCACGGCCCGATCTCGGCGCCGGCCCGGCAACCGCCGATTCCGAATTGCAGCGTGATCTCAATGCGCTCGCGCTCGTGCCCCGGCTCTCGCTGCGCGATGGCCAAGCCGAGGTGCAGCGCGGCCAGGATATCGAGGCCGGCTATTCGCAAACTGACGGATCACGCACTTATCGGGTTTCCGCATACAGTGAACGCGTGACCAACGCTGCGCTGAATATCGTGGCCCCGAGTGGATTTTATAGCAGCGGCGACATTCTGCCGGATCTGTTCTCCAACAACTCGACGTTCAACGCGGGCAACTATCAGACGCTGGGCTACACGGCGGCCGTCACCCAGCGGTTGGGAGATCAGTTCGGCGTCACCGTCATGTACGGCTCCGTCGGAGTGCTGGCGCCGGACACCGGGCAGTTGGCCACAAACGACTTGGATGAATTGCGATCGGCGATTCGCGCCGAGCGCCGCAACGCCGTCACCACCCGCGCCCAGGGCACTTTGCACAAATCGGGCACGTACTTTATCGCCAGCTACCAGTGGATGAACGACCGGGCGGCAACGCCGGACCACATCTATTCCACCGATTCCATGCTTCCCGAGGCCGGCTTCAATGTCTACGTGCGCCAGCCTATCCCGACCGTCCTCTCACTCCCCTGGCGCATGGAAGCCACCGCCGATCTCCGCAACCTCCTGGCGCAAGGCTACCTGCCGCTCTCCACCCAAAGCGGCCAACAGATCCTCCTGGTGCAGACCCCCCGCAGCTTCCGCGGCGGCCTGCGCTTTATCTTCTAAGAAGCAGCCGCCACCTGAATCACCGCCGCCCCGCGCACGTCGTCGTCTTTTAACGCATTCAGCGCGCGATTCGCCTCAGCCAGCGGAAACACTTGTATCTGCGTGCGAATGGGGATCTCCGCCGCAACGCGCAGAAAGTCTTCGCCGTCCTGGCGCGTGTTATTGGCCACGCTGCGAATCACGCGCTCGCCGTAGAGCAGGTCGTAGTCCATGGCTGGAATGGTGCTCATGTGGATTCCGGCCAGCGCCAACGTTCCGCCTTTCTTCAGCACACGCAACGCGGCCGGCACCAACTCACCCGCCGGCGCAAAGATGATGGCGCTATCGAGTATCTTAGGGGGTTGATCGTTCGAGTAACCGGCCCAGACCGCACCCAGCTCCAGTGCCAGCGTCTGATGCGCCGCGTCGCGCGTGAATGCGTAGACTTCGACGCCCCAGTGGCGCGCTACCTGGATCGCCAGAAGCGCCGCCGAGCCGAATCCGTAGAAGCCCAGCCGGCCCCCGGGTGCGATCGCCGAGAGCCGCAGCGAACGGAAACCGATGATCCCCGCGCAAAGCAGCGGCGCTGCATCCAGATCGCGAAACGTTTCCGGAATCTGATAAACGAAGTCTTCGGGAGCGACCGCATACTCCGCGTACCCTCCATCCACCGTCCACCCCGTGAATGTGGCGTGCTCACAGAGATTTTCCTTCCCCGCGCGGCAGTAATCGCAGACGCCATCAGTCTGATGCAGCCACGCGATGCCCACGCGATCGCCGGTGCGAAATCGATGCGCGCCTTCGCCCAGCCCCTCGATCACGCCCACCACCTGGTGCCCTGGAATGATCGGGGATTTGCGCGGCGGCAATTCGCCTTCCACCACGTGCAGGTCCGTGCGGCAAACCCCGCAAGCGCTCACGCGAACCAGCACCTCGCCCGCTGCTGGAGCTGGCTTCGCGACCTCCGCCAGTTCGAGCGGATTCGTTTTCACAGGCGCGGGCGCGTGGAGCAGGCAGGCCTTCATCCGCTCCATCTGGAAAGAACATCGATATCCCAGTCCGCCTTGTCGCGGACGGTCACGTGCCACCGCTATAAACCCCGCTTACCGTCCCGGCTTCCACCGTATGCCCCGCGGCATCCACCGTGCCCGCCAGTGTCACGCGCCGCGGCGCCACCGTTGCCGCCACATCCGGGAGATCGGTGTGCCGCAGCAGATTCGGCACGAAATTCGCAAACGGGTAATCGTAATTCTCGGTATCCACGAGATTGCGAAACGGAATGAGGCCGCCGGCAAGATAAACCTCGCTGATCTCTTTATTGAGCGCAGCCGCGAATAGCGCCGGCACCGTCAACTTCCCGCGCGCCGCCGCCACACGCGCCTCGGGCCCAGCCCCGGATGTTTTCGCAATCCCGCCACCAACGCCGATGTTCGGTCACGCGCTGCCCAACCAGCGGCCGCCCCAGAATCACTCCGGCCCAGGCGTAATCTTCTTCCTTCTCGTGCCTTTCCGCGTGCCCGGGAGCTCCGCGTCCGACCTCTGGCGACACATCGCCGATCCCGC
>CAVYHD010000050.1:0-256169 GCA_963768075.1 Terriglobia bacterium | reverse complement strand
TTAGCTGGTGAAATGGGTAAATTCGCAGTTGAACAGCCAAATTTTTATAAACGTGTCGATCCCAGCGCCCAATTGGCTATGTTGATGTATGGTTCTTGTGGTGAAAAATCTACTTGGAATTATTATGAAGGGCATATGTTTCTCTATACGCAACGTTCCATGACAACAATCCTAAATGATGTCGGGTTTAGTAAGTTAGCCTTTTATTATGAGGCTGGTAAAAGTTTTAATGAAGTCATGGCAAAAGAAGCAGTGGATGAGGGGCTAACGCATTCATTTATTGTAGAGGCAGTAAAATGAGTGGTAAATTAAAAATTGGAATTGTGGCTACTCATAATTGGCCAGTCCCATATAAAGTGCATACTGGTGATCATTTTTATGCTCTATTAGCTCGTGGTTTGGACGAATTGGGACATGAAGTCACCTTTTTTGCACCAGATGGTTCTTATGTTCCACCGCATGGGCGACAACTTACTATGCCGTGTGCTTGGGGAGGCCCCACACCAACCGCAACGGCTTGCGAGCAAGAATGTTTTAATACATATGCTGATGTGTTTCGTGGTCAAGACATTGTTCATGATTTTAGTATTGGTCAGGCCATTGTGGCCAATTTATATAGTGAGGGTTATAAAAACACTATTACACAGCGTTTGGGTGGGCAATGGACTTATTTAAGTCCCCCGCGCAATATTCTTGTGGCTTCACATGCTATGCGAGCGCGCGCTCTTCGTGGTGCTTCTGATCATGAAAATACTATTTTACATTTTTCGGCAGGTGCAGATAAGCCCAGTATTCCACTAAAAGATGCACACGTGGTTAATCACGGTATTGATACAGATTTTTATACTCCAACATATAAGAAGGGCAATTTTTTCTTATGGCTTGGTCGCTGGCATCATGTTAGAGGTTTTCCTTTGGCGATACAATTAGCCAAGGATACTGGCATAGAATTGGTGATGGCTGGCGAGCACCCTGATCGAGAAGTTGGATGTCAAACCACATTGGATTATCAAAGGGGGTGTTGTTTAGATGCTGTGATGTCAGCAGGAGATGCTCCCAATATTCATTTCGAGTGGCTACCTCCTGATCCAGACCATCACACGGCTAAACGAGAGCTAATTCAAGCTGCCAAAGCCTTATTATTCCCAGTGCAATTTCATGAACCATTTGGATTAATGCAGGCAGAAGCACTCGCTTGTGGAACGCCAGTGATAGGCACAAATTATGGTTCGGTGCCAGAAGTCATCAATGATGGTATTACAGGATTTGTAGTTAATAATAGTATCCAAGCTTTTGCTGATGTATTAGGAAAAGTGGATCAAATAATTCCTGCCGTATGTAGAGAGCAGGCAGTGAGACGATTTGATTACAAGGTGATGACACAGAATTATCTTCGAGAGTATCAACTTGTATTAGACGGAAAGTTTTGGTAAATGTTAAGAGAATATAAAACACAGTCATTTAAAGGCACAGAGTTTAAGGTCATTAGAGGCCTAACACACCCTGATTATAGTTATCATACTTTCGAGCGTGAAGAGCATCTTTTCAGAGAGCAATATTGGAAAATACAACCAGGAGATGTAGTTTTTGATGTGGGCGCTTCTTATGGATCATATGCCATAACTGCTATTGTGATGGGAGCCACTGTTTTTGCTTTTGAGCCCGAGCCTACTGTTTTTGATGATCTTGTTCATAATATCACTATCAATAATTGGCATTCTAAATGTTTTCCTATGAATTTTGGTATGTGGAGCGAAAAAACTTCCGTAGATATGAAGGACTATGCTCCACATTGGCCAGCATTTGCTATTACCACCAATTATACTATGAATACCATTGACAATATAGCCAACTTAACCCAGATTACTAGGCTCGATTGGATTAAAATGGATATTGAAGGAGCCGAAGAACATGCCATTAAAGGTGGATTAGAAACTATTGCCAAATTCACTCCAAAACTTATCATAGAGTGTCATAACTTTTTAGATAATGAATTAAGTAATAAGGTTAAGAAACTGCTCTTATCAGTTCATAACTATTCATTTGAGGAAATACAACGAGATCCATGTGTAATATTATGTGCTACACCAAAGGTTAAATCATGAAAATAGCTGTTATATTAGGCCAATATTCCGTAGGATTCTCGTCCCCTGGATTTTCATTTCAATAACATTATGATCAACCCAAGAGGATTGACGGGCACAGATTTAGCTACCGTTATGATTAGTTCTACTCTTGTTAAAAGGGGCCACGATGTATCTTTATTTACCATTCATGCAGAACCCCATAATAAACCAACAATGTGGGAAGGCGTCAAACTCTATAATTTACAGGAATGCCCTACAACTGTTGATGATACATTTGATGCTATTCTTTCTATTAATGAGCCTGATGTTTTTCAGGGCCTGCCCACCAAACCATTAAGAATATGTTGGCAATTCTTAAATGATTTTTTATATTGCAAGAGTGATTATAATAATGTTATCGATAATCCAAGAGGATTTGATCATTATGTTGATAAGTGGCTTGCTGTATGCCTCCCACATATGAATCATCTCAAGAAACTATTACCATCATCAAAAGGTAAATGGGGCATTGTAGGTTTGGGTTGCTCTCCTGAATGGTATCAAGGATCAAAGAGTGCCCGGACGAGTTGTTTGGACATCTAGTGCCGATAGAGGTCTACATTGGCTCTTACAAGAGTGGCCCAAGATTAGGGCAGCAGTGCCTTATGCTACACTTAAAATCTTTTATCATATGGAATTTGGTCATCTTGAAGGTTTGGAACCAGATGTAGTCGGAAGTGAAGAAGAAATGCGAGCACAGGGTAAAAACGCGTGGGGCAGGCCACCATTGGTAGAAATGGGCCAAAGAATTAGATATATTAAATCAGCTATCAAGAAATTGAAGCCCTTGGGTGTCGAGTATGTGGGCTCCGTGTGCCGCGAACAACTTAAAAAAGAACTAAATGAGGCGTCAGTTCTTGGATATTGTTGTGATACTGCGGCTTTCAGTGAAGGCTTTTCTGTTTCCATTTTGGAAGCGCATGCCAGTTTTACAGTCCCCATTATTACTGATAAGGATTGTTTGGGTGAGGTATATAAGAATTCAGGAGCCTTAATCGTAGAAAGCCCTATCAAAGATCATTTAAGTGAGTATAGTGATTTGGTAATTAAGGCCTTAACAGACCAAAGATTTAGTGATCACATAATTGATAAATGTCGAATTTTTGCCATGTTAAACAGTTGGGATAAAGTGGCGGAAAAATTAGAAGGCGTGATGCGGGAGGGCAAAGGTAATATAGAGGAATACAAGCCTACAAGATTCGAGAGGCTATTTACTGCGCACGTTTATAGTCCTTATACAGAACATACGCGTTGTGGTCCCGGTAGTTCAATGGAATATACGGAAAGTATTAGAAAAAATCTTGTTCCATTCTTTAAGAAACATAATATTAATAGTATATTAGATTGTCCATGTGGTGATTGTCATTGGATGAACGCATTAAATTTGGAAGGAATTAAATATATAGGTGGCGATGTGGTGGATGCCCATCTGGCAAGTAATGAAGCATTATATCCTAACAAACAATTCATTCATATAGATATTACAGAAGATCCATTACCTACATCAGATCTTTTATTTTGTCGAGATTGTTTATTTCATTTTAGTAAAAATGACAAACTACTTGCCTTACATAATTTTATTAAAAGTGATATCAAATATATTATGATAAGTAATTATCCTAATTGTAAGGTTAATGTAGAATTAAATAGTGGTGATTTTAAGGAAATAAATTGGGCTATAGAGCCTTTTAATTTTGATAAACCATTAGATATACTCGATGATAGTCATAAAGATTACCCCAAAAGAGAAATGAACCTTTATTCTAAAAAACAAATAGAAGATGCTTTATTACGAATATTCAAAAGTTCTCTTATGATAAATACATGAAAGTTGCAGTCATATTTACTGGGTTTTTTAGAACCTTTCCATTTGTTAAGCATACTTTCAAGGATTTTATTATGGATCCGTTGGGAGCTGATATATTTTTTTCTGCCCCCAAAACGCTATTTACTTCACCACAAGACGAAGATCCCGAGTGGTTTGCTCAGCATCCTTTTCATTCAGCTAACGAGAAACTTGTAGCACCCGAGATTATTGATTTTTTTGGCGACAGATTAAAGGCTTATGACCTAATAGATTATGATGTGAAGACTTATAAGCGATTATGTAAGCAGAATAATCTTCTATATTATAATTTTAATGGCTCTCCCACTTTTCGCATTTTATCCCAATTAACCAGTCAAGAATTATCAATAAAAGTATTTGAGCAATATATTGATAAACATAATATGACCTATGATTTGGTTATAATGACACGCGGAGACACGAAGTTTTTTACACCATTCGATTTAACAATGATTAATTTTAATGGCATTGGTTATCCAAGTCATAATAGAAACCAAAAAACCTTCAATTTTCTACCACCAAACTGCGCGCCATCTGACAAAATACCCAAAGCATTTAATGATCAATTACTAATAGGCACTCAAAAAAATATGCTTGTATGGTGTGATGTGGCACAAAAATCTTTCGATTATTTTAGAGAAGGTATGTATTTTTCGACAGAAAATCTAATGGCTTACCATTTAATGAAAAATAATATTGATTGGTATGGATCTAATTATATAGAATACGCATTGTGGAGACATGAAGAATATGAATAACAAAGAATATACACAGGCCGTGGAACAACAAGCCTATCCACCTAATGCTATGGTGCCATTAGATGCACCATTTATCGATGAACGTGGTCTCATTCAAAATCTTTTAAATACTTCAATTAATGGTGCCGCTATTCTTACAAGCAAGAAAGGGTCTATTCGTAGTAATCATTATCATAGGGAAGATTTCCATTATTTATATATTATTTCTGGTTCCATGGAATACTATGAACGTAGTATTAATGAAGAGTTTGTGGGAAAGCCCCTTATTGTCAATGCTGGAGAAATGATCTTTACTCCACCATTAAAAGTTCATAAAACAGTCTTTTTAGATGACACTACAATGATTTCTTTTTCTAAAAGAAATAGAGATCATGATTCGCACGAAGAAGATTTGGTAAGAGAGAAATTTTAATGAAAGTGTATGAATGTCGTTTATGTAAAGGGCGTTTAAGTGAGCCAAAACTAAATCTTGGCAGCACTCCTTTGGCTAATGAATTTGTAAAAGAAATACAAGCGCAAGAATTATTTCCATTAGAAATATGTGTATGTGAAACATGTGGCCATTATCAACTTAATCAGTCAATTAACCCCGAAAGAATTTTTAGAAATTATGCCTATGTTGCAGGCACCTCATTAGTTAATGTGGAGCATTTTAGACAATATGCTAAACACATGATTGAACTTTTTGATCTCAAACCTGGTAATAGGGTCCTAGATATTGGTAGTAATGACGGAACATTATTGAAACAATTTTTAGATTTGAAAATGTCCGTTTTAGGCATCGATCCTGCTCGTAATTTGGCCGCAGAAGCAAACAAAAATGGCATTCCAACTATACCCGATTTTTTTACAGAAGAATGCGCCGATAAAATGCTTAAACAACATGAACAATTTCATCTTATTACGGCTAATAATGTATGGGCCCATGTACCTGATATGATTGGCTTTATTAAGGGCATTAAAAAATTATTAAAGCCTAATGGAGTGTTTTCTTTTGAGGTATCTTATTTTGTTGATGTATGCGATAAAACACTTTTTGATACTTGCTATCATGAACACTCTTCCTATCATACACTTGTACCATTAATAAAATTTTTTAAAACCCATGACCTTAATATTTTTGATGTTGAAAATATTCCTAATCATGGTGGTTCCATTCGAGTATTTGTTAAGCACAAAGCGCGCCGTACCCACCATGAGAATTATCCCAAACATTTATATACTTTATTACAACAAGAGAAAAATATTGATAACAAAATCAATAAACTTAAAAACAATATCATGATCCTTGGTCTTGTGCTGCGCGAAGCGCTTGATATGTTTAAACAACAAGGTAAATCTATTGCTATTTATGGCACGCCCGCCAAAGCCACTACCTTAATGTATTCTTTGGATATAGATGAAAAATTAATTGATTTTGCTGTTGATGATAATCCATTAAAACAAGGAACATATACTCCTGGTAAGCACGTTCCTGTTTATGCGCCACAAGTAATTTATGAAAAGAAACCCGATGTATTGTTGGTGCTGGCCTGGAACTTTGCCGAGAGTATTATAAAAGAACATAATAATTTTAAGGGCACTTGGATTGTTCCATTACCAGAATATAAGGAATATAATGTCGCAATTTAAACATATCCTTGTCACTGGTTCGGCTGGCTTTATTTTTTCTAATTTTATGCGTAAAGTTATGCGCGACAAAGTACCATATACTTTTGCCAGCGTAGATAAGGTAATTGCGCCATACAATCGATATAATATCGCGCGTAATCGGGATCATAATTTTTATCTTGGTGATATAGCCGATGAACAATTTATGGATACAATTTTTGCCATTGAACGACCAAATATTATAATTCATGGTGCTGCCGAAAGCTTTGTTGATGCCTCAATTAATAGCGCACAACCTTTTATTCATTCTAATGTGATGGGCACACAGGTAATGATTGATATGGCGGTTAAGCATAAAGTGGGGCGTTTTGTCTATGTTTCTACCGACGAAGTCTATGGACAATTAGGCGCCTATGAACAATCTTGGATAGAAACTTCTATTGTAAAACCCCGTAATCCATATTCAGCCTCTAAAGCGGCAGGCGAAACATTGCTATATGCCGCTAACCAAACACATAATTTACAATATAATATTACTCGCTGTTGTAATAATTATGGTCCCTCGCAGCCACCTCGAAACCTTGTCCCTAAAATTATTTCTTCTTTACTTAATAATCAGTCTATCCCCATTCACGGTACTGGCACCAATATACGTGAATGGATTTATGCCGATGATCATTGTTCTGCCATTATGAAAATTGTGAGGGACGCCCCACCTAATGAAATCTATAATATAGGTTCTGGTGTCGAATTAACTAATTTAGAAATAGTGCATAAGATTGCGGACGTTATAAATAAAAAGGCTG
This sequence comes from Terriglobia bacterium, assembly GCA_963768075.1. Lineage (GTDB taxonomy): Bacteria > Acidobacteriota > Terriglobia > Bryobacterales > Bryobacteraceae > QHXW01. Next base: position 249,022 of record CAVYHD010000050.1, on the reverse strand, counting down.
ATATTAATTTTGTGGCTGATAGAAAAGGACATGATTATAGATATTCGGTTGATTACTCAAAATTAAAAAAATTAGGGTGGCAACCTGCTTTTGATTTTGAGGGTGGTATGCAAAAGTGCGTGCAATGGTATCTCGACAATCCTTGGTATTTGGACTCTCACACATGAGACATTTGCTGCTGATTGGGGCAGGCAAGTGGGGGCAAAATTATATCTCTACTTTATCCAATTTTCCTGATATTAAATTAACGGTGGCTACCCGAGATAATTGGTGTAGTTTAGTTGATACCAAACCTGATGGTATAATAGTGGCTACGGGCCCGCTCGCCCATGTTGAAATTGCCAAATATATCTTGGAAAGACATATACCACTAATGATTGAAAAACCCTTGGCCCTCTCTTTACAAGAAATTGAACCATTATTATCTTTACAGCACAACGCTACTATTTTAGTAAATTATACTCATTTATTTGCTAATCATTTTTTAGAATTAAAAGCTCATCTAAATAATGTCAGCACTATCTTTGCTGAAAGTCGTGGTCCAGGCCCCATTAGATCTTATTCTTCACTTTTTGATTACGGTTCCCATGCCGTAGCCATGTGTTTATATTTACTAAATGAGGTTCCACTTTCAATCGGTGTTATTCAAGAAGGTGAGGAGCCCGCCAACTCTTTTAATATTAATTTACAATTTGCACACACCACCGTCCATTTAACGGTGGGTAATAATGAGATAACTAAAAAATTATGGTTAGAAGCCTACATTAATAATGGTTTCTTGGTATATAATGATCGAGCAATTGATAAATTAATTTGTAATCATAAACATATAGATGTAGAATATGCACCACCACTCACCAATGCCATCCAATGTTTTTTAGGATTAATTGACGGAGCCAAGGATGATCGGTCGGGATTAGATTTAAGTATTAAGGTAATTAAAGTTTTAGAAGAATGCTACAAGCAAGTCAGCGAGGTAAGATGCGCGCATTAGTTTTAAGTGGTGGAGGTGCAAAAGGTGCTTTTTCTGTTGGCTGTCTGCAATATTTAATGGGTGAATTACATACTAACTATGAAATATTATGTGGCGTTAGCGTTGGTGCCATTAACGTTGCCTTCTTGTCTCAATTTGCCGCTGGCCAAGAAGTAGAGGCTATTGAGCAAATGAAAAATTGGTGGCTCAAATTAGATGATAAGCACATTTATCGTCGTTGGAAACCATTTGGTCGTCTTCATTCAATTTGGCGCTCCTCTGTTTATGATAGTACTCCTTTACAAGAATTAGTTCGTGAGAATATTAGTCTTGATAAAATTAGAATGTCTAGTAAAAAAGTTAGTGTAGGAACTGTATCTATTTCATCTGGTAAATATGAATGTTTTGATCAAGATGATAATGATTTTATTACGGCCGTACTTGCCAGTTCGGCGTTTCCAGGGCTTTTAAATCCAGTATCAATGAAAAATCAGTTATACATAGATGGCGGATGTAAAGAATTAAGTCCTATTAGAATGGCAATTGAACAACATGCTGATGAAATAGATATTATTACCAGTTCCCCAGAGATACGTATTAAAAAATTCATTGAAAAGCCCTCAATTATTGATATTGTGAAGAGGGTCGTAGATCTATCTACTGATACTATCCTCGAAAATGACATAGAGCGGGTCATTATGTACAACAAGCTGGCCGAAGCCGGTCTAACCGACAAAAAGCCCGTTAAATTGCGTATTTTCCGTCCCCATAACAACTTATTGGACGATGTCTTGAACTTTGATCCCGAGAAAATACGAGAAATGATCGAGACAGGCTATGAGGATGCCCGACGCATAATGGAGCATATTAAAGAGGAATAAATGGTAACTGGATTAAATAATATACCTAAAATGGGCCCGAGATTTGATTACTATCTTCGTTTTACAGTAACTTCTTCTTTTTTTGGCGGAGATGATGGTTATGATACGATTGATGGCTATCAACCAAATGTAATTATTCCTTTTTCCACACAGGGTTTTATGATCCTCAATGAAGATAGCACCAATGTTGTCGAGATTAGTTATGATGGAACCAATGTGGGAGATGTATAGATCCCACTCTTATTCGTGGTGTGCAATATGATAATCGTGTTAATTCGCTCATTTGGTTTCGAGTAGCTTCTGGTTCCGCTGGCACTCCAACTGTTTCAATAAGGGCTTGGGGCATTAGATAAAGCCAAGGAAAGTATAAGTGAGTAGATTTATATATAATGGTTCAGTAGCTGGATCTAAAATAATGACTACAGGTGTTGGTGGTAGCACTTTTACACCACCATCTTTGTTAGGCTTGGTTGCATGGTATAGAGCCGATAAGGGCATTACCATAGCAACTGGCGTGCATACATGGGCCGATCAATCGGGCACAGGCGATTCCAATAAGAATCTAATTCAAGCAACAGGAAGCGCACAGCCCACTCTTAATGCTACTGATGCCGCATTTAACAATCAAGCCACATTATCATTTGTTTCGGCTTCATCTCAATATTTACAATCCGCAACTTGGGCATCCAGCTTGTCCCAACCTGCTACAATTTTCGTAGTGGGCAGCGACGATGGCTCTGCCTCTATTGAAGTATATGTCGATGGCACTGGTGCAACTCAAAGAATGGTGATAGAAAAAGATAATGCCACACAATATCAATGGTATGCAGGAACAGCACAAAATAAAACACTAACAACTGGAGCTAAAGCAGTATTAGCTGGAATGTTCAATAATACTACCTCCTTTGCTTATTATTCGGCGAAAACGCCAGTGTTATCAAATTCTACTTTCGGCACCGAGCCAATAATAGGTCTGACGGTTGGTGCCGCTTACAATGGCAGTAACCCACTTAATGGAAAAATAGCAGAAGTGATTATATACAACAGTAATTTGAGTGCCACTAATATCAATCAAGTATTAGCATATGTAGGTACCAGATATAATATTACGATAGGTGCATAAGAGAGGCAAGACAATGAAGACAAGAACACATATTAACGGCAAAAGAATTGCACCCGAAGATGAGTATCGTCGGAAGCTGCGTATCACAGCTCGTATTCTCGATCACGACACCGAATTAAAAAATACCGGTTATGGCGAAGAGCTGTTGATCGCTATGAGAAAAGATCCTATCAAGGGTATGAGCGAAAATAGAAAATTCACCGCTCTCTATAATTCTTTTAAGCTAAAGCCAACGGGTTATGAACACGAGCTTTTATGTCTTTTTGATAAGTATGATGATCTCTTAAAGAATTGCAAAAGTGATGCGGAACGCCGGGCTATTGGATCCTTGGGCGTTGTGGCCATCTCTCGTCTGTTAGATGATGAAGAGGTGGGTATTGGTGGGTCATTAAGTATTGATGGCAGAATAGTTTCTGATAAATTAATCAAGAATTAAGGAATGAAGATGGATAATAAGGTATATGAAGCAAAAGTGGAATGGTTTTCCGTTAAAAAGGGATTTGGATTCCTCTCCTGGGAGATTGATGGTGTCAAACAAAAGGACATGTTTGTTCATTTTTCCGATCTATCAATGTCGGGGTTTAAAACTATTGATGCGGGACAAAAAGTATCTTTTGAAATTGGCACCAACAAGAATGGTATCCCCAAGGCAATTAATGTCCAAATCTTAAAAGATTAATGGTGCATAAGACTTTGTATAACGGTGTAAAGCATTCCTACACCAGTACTACTTAAAATAATAAGTAATCGAAATAGATTTTTCTCAATTTTTTCTACTTTCTCTTCAATTTGTTCTTTAATAGATTGATGTGTCGCCTCTGCTACTTTTTCTATGCTGTTAATTTTGTTTTCCAATTTATCTAATGTATTAATAATACTTTCATTTTGTTGGGCCACTTCTGTATAAATGGAAATAGCCTTTGCATTGACTTCCATAATATATTCTAATTCTTTGGACGTAATATTGGTGTCATTTTTCATTTTTAATATCATTAATAATAATTAAATTATTTTTAGATTGTTTCCTTTTGGCAATTTTTTCTAATACATAATCACATTGATCATTTAATTTCTTATATTCTTGAATAATATCTGACTCTTGATCTTTCATTTCTGCTGTATTAGTTTTTGCCATATTCATTTCCTATTTTATTGGTGGTGTGCCATTCGTCATATTATCAATTGTCTCATCATCTACAATATTTAGTTCATCATATTTTTCTTCTTTAATTTCAAGAATTGAGTGTTGGCGTGATGGGATCACAGCGGTGGGGTCTCGCTGTAGGCTATGCATATTATTTTTAGGCAATACATAAGGTGGCACTTTGCGATGCACTAATTTATCACTTTTTTTAAAGAGGGAGCCCGATTGCTCCGATTTTTGTAGCATTTCCAAGGTTAAATGTGCATAATGCTTACTATCTAACAAATTAACTGATGTCATTGATTTAATTGAGATATTTAAATCGGCGAGGGCCACATCTCGATTGGAAATGTTGGTAATCCAAAATGTTGGACCCGGTTTAGATAGCTTTTGCATGTTAATTATATGCTTTTTTATTGCTAAATCTCTATTATTACGATAGCCTATCATCATTCAATAATATGGCATTTTACCATGAGTTATATTCTGACTGCCACCCCAGGCACTATCGTGACCATTGTATTAGAAACACTGTTAAGTGATGGTTATCGAAGCGATGGCTATTTTATTGGTGATGGATATGATATGAATACTGGGTATCATGGCAGCGATGCCGATGGCTATGGTGTTGATGGTTATTACAATTTACCCTTGGTGCAACGTATTTTTCTACCGTCGATGGCCCTGGCTGCTGGCTATCCACAACAAATGGCTCGTATTGATACGGGATTATATTACTTCCAATTTACTTTACCAACAGGAGCAAGTGCAGTGGGAACTTATATTGTTGATGTAGAGTATGTTAATCCTATTACCGAAAACTATGCAGAAATATTTTATCAGGTGATAGTCTCTGCGCCATATGGTCAATATAGTGTATCTACTTTTTAATGGAGCATCATGTATGAAATAATTGGTCCGATTCTGGCCCGCGGCGAATTGATTGATGTGACACAAAACGTCAATTTGACAGTACAATTTCGTGATCAATATGGCGTTCTAACCAATACAGATACTTTACCCACCATTTCTATTATACAACCCAGTGGTGATGTTTTGTTAGCGCCCACTACGATGGGCGTGACCAACAACAGTGTTGGTCAATATTCCTTTATTTATACGATTCCTATCAATGGCCCTTATGGTGTGTGGAATGATGTATGGATGGGGACCATTAATGGTTTTAGCGTCCAAGCTACATTTAGTTTTGTGGTTAGTCATACTGATTTGCCCAATATTAATAGTGATGGATATCTCCATCTCGGGGATGATCCCGGCTTTCATTATTCACAAATTGCTTTATCTAATATCAATAAACTCTTAAAAATGTTAAAAGCGCGTCTAAATAGCTCTGGTAAATCACGAAAAGTAGTTAATGGTAATGTGACATATATTGATTGTGATATTTATTCAGTGGAGTCCTTGACAACATTTTTAGCCATGGCTCTGAGTGATTTTAATCAAACACCATACTTTACTTTTATTACTTTTGATCAAACGCCATATATTGATCAGTTTGCGGAAGTGTTGGTACAAGGTGCTACACTTTATGGATTGGCAAGTATGGCTCTTATCGAGCGGGGCAGAGAGTTTCAAGTTACCGATGCAGGATCTAAACTTCAATCCTCCAAGTGTAGCAGAAATGTTAAATACACAATATAATAGTTTAATGGCAATATACAATGAACGGCTCAAGTATATAAAGAACAGTTTAAGGCCTTATCCACTGGGCTTAGGCGTGTTCAGCATGACCAATGGTATGATACCTGCTATCCGTAATTTGGCTCGCGTAAGAGAGCGCCGTATCCTATAATTCATAATTATTTGTAATTAAAACCCATGTATATAATCGCATGCATATAGACCCAAATTGCGTGCATATAGACTTAAAATCCTTGACGAGGGCCCGCCGAATGGTTATATTATATCAATGCGTATTCAACATGACCTCCCACACTATATCGAAGTATATCATAAACACGGCACATTAACTGATGCTGCCACTGAGCTTGGCATACATTTAGAAACATTACGACAGCTATTTATTAAAAATAATATCTCTTATACAAAACAAGTAGTATATGATGTAGATCATTTATTTTTTAATACACTAACGCCCGCATCGATGTATTGGGCAGGTTTTCTCGCGGCTGATGGAAATATTGAAAAAAATAAGAATAGAATTAAATTAGAACTATCAACTGATGACAGATCGCATGTAGAAAGTTTTGTTAAGTATGTGAAAACTAATGCACCAATAAAAGATGAAATAAGACAAGATTATAGAAAAGGTTTTATATCGGGCACTTATTATCATTCATCGGTGAGATTTACTTCGGCACAAATTGTGGATGACTTAAAACAATTTAATATAGTGTCTGCTAAAAGTTTAAGTTATACTTTTCCTGATCATCTACGAGAACATTTATTTATTCATCATTTTATTCGTGGATTAATTGATGGTGATGGTTGGATATATGATAACACACATTACAGTAAAGAAATTGGATTAAGTGGAACCAAAGAAACAGTAGAATATGTATTACAATTTCTTAAAGAAAAATTAAAATTAGAAACTGGCACCATTCATATTAATAATAGTGGAGTTCATTCATTTAGAATTAAAAAATTAAGTGACATGAAGAAAATAATTGAATATTTATATCAGGGGCATGAAGATGTATTTTTGGAAAGAAAACATCAAACTGCACAAAACATTTTACAGTATCAAGAAATAAAATTAACTTTTGATTTAGAAATATTAAAAAAATTATATCATAAACACAACACTTTACAAGAAATTGCTAACGAATTAGGATGTTCATCGAGCACGGTTAAGCGTCGATTAGTAGAAAATAATTTATATATTGGTAAATTAAAGAAATGAAAAAACTAACACAAGAGCAGAAAAACGAGATAATTAGACTTTATCAAAATAGTGTTGCACCGATAGATATTGGGCAGCAATTTAATATTAATAATAGTAGTGTTGTAAGAATTATTAGAAAAGCAGGAATAGTACGCAATCAGTCCTCACCATTATCTGATCAACAGGCCAATTATATTATAGAATTATATAATAAGGGCATTTCTTCTGAAATTATAGCGAATAAATTGGGAGTAGCAGGATCTACTATACGACGTATCTTAAAGCGACACAATATAATAATTAGTTCGTCCAACAAAATCCCATCCATTGATAAATTATTGATTAATCAATGTATTGACGAAATATCACAAAAATATGATATTAATATAAGGCCTATTAATTATGGAACAACATATATACCAACTTTCAATAATAAAAAAATAGATCACACATCATTGATTGGGGCAAGTAATGAAGAGAAGGTCATAATTTCTGATTTTCTTTTCAAATATTACCGTAAGAATGAATTTCCATATCCTATACTTTCTAATGATGAGTTATTAAAAGATTTTATTACATTAGAACAAGTTAAGAATGATGAAGTGGTAAAAGATAAAATTATCACTTCTTTTAAGGGGAATGGATTAAATATTTTCAAACATTTTGCTCCACATTTTTATGAAGTTAAAAATGGTTTTAATAATAAACCAAGTATGTTGGAGGCATTTAATAATGATGATTTACTAAAAAAAGTCATATCTAATAGATTGGAAGGAAATTACAATATGACTGGTAATATGCTTAAACAAGGATTAGTTAATTCCAAAGTAGCATTTAGAGCAAGTATATTCTTACCGCATATTGCCAAATATTTATATAGTCAATATACTACTGATAATGATATTATTTATGATTATTCGATGGGTTTCGGCCAACGACTTTTGGGGGCGCTTGCATTGCCGCATATAATTAAGTATATTGGTGTTGATGCTGATCGAAGAAGTGTTCATACCAATCGATCAATATTCGATTTTGTTAAAACACATAAAACAATGTTCAATAAAGAAGTTGATTTATATCATATGGGATCCGAAGAATTTTGTGATCCTAAATATCATAATAAGGTGAAATTTGCTTTTTCGAGCCCACCATATTGGAATTTAGAAAAGTATTCAAGCAACACAACGCAAGCGGGCAACAGAGAATATACTAATTTCTTAATATGGTGGAAACAAGTAGTAAATAATATAGATAAATTACTTTTGCCCGATGGAAAATTTGCTATTAATATTACTGATCATGTAGATATATTTAATATAAAAGAAGATATGTGTAATATTATAGTAGAAAAAGGATATGATATTGAAAATGAATATCAAATTCAATTAACACGAAATACTATATTTAATAATAAGAATGGCCAACACAAATATGAGCCAATTATTGTATTCCAAAGAAAATAATATCGTTTTTTTTCCGCATTATCCAAACGTCCCTGTGTCTAAATGCCATTTTTTTAGCATCTTATTAATGTCTACAACACACGAAATTCCCCTCGAAACAGTCAAAAAGATGTCTCCTAAAACTCTTTTGGGTCTTATCAATAAGGCCAAGGAATATCTAAAAAAAGATCCTACTATGCAGCGTATTTGTAAAGAAAATGGTGTCAAGGTAGATTTTATTGATCAAATACCCACATATTTTGCTGATCTTGATGTCTCGGCACGGACGGATCACGGTGTTGTGTATCTTAATTACAAATTACTTTGTGACGGTGATTTTTACAAAGATTTATCTTATTTACCACACGAATATACCCATTATTTTCAGCAATGCTTTGGTGATAAGCCTACCAAAGGCTCTGATGATGGCAATTATTTAGATAATGAATTCGAGCAAGGTGCTTTTCAAAATCAAGTGGAATTTATTGCTAATGAATTTAGCGAAGAAGAAGCCGAAAGATATGTTGATCATTTATTAAAGCATCATCAAATTACGGATCATAAAGAAAAAAAAGAAAAGAAAGATGATTTGATGTCCTTGGTTTGATTAACCGTTTTTCTCGCATTATTGTATGGTCTATTACCCAAATTTTAAGAATATAGGCATCATTGAAGCGATTAGCAATGGTGACGGATATACCCTTGAAATTTCTTGGAATCAAGCCTTTTTAAGCAACCCCAACAATAAGCTCGCTTACCATATATATTATTCCACCAATATTGATGATGTCTTTACCGAGGGCGTTAAGTTTATTTCCTTTGATGGTTCTCTCAAAGTTGATATTTTTGAATTTACGCCCGGTCAATTATATCATTTTGCTGTACGTGCAATTGAATATGATCCCACCATCATTAATTTTAGTCTTTTGCCCAGTACATTTAGTGGTTTAGCTGTTTATCCTGAAAGCTTATTAAGTTCCAATATTAGTGCGACTGATGGATATGTGCCACTTTTAGATGTGGCCACTTTCCCACCCGAAGGTATTGTCAAGGTTGGCGTGGAATTAATTGAATATCTATCTATTAATTCTACCACTAATCAACTGCTTGTGCCTACCGGTTCAGGCAACCCTGGCTATATTGTAGGGCCACCCTATTATGTGCCCAGTTCTAATAATGTGGGCGATGGTTATATTAATAATCTAATATTAGTAACGCAAAATACTGTTACTCAAACTTGGACCCTGAAATGTGTCTTCGTGGAAGAACAAGGTGGCTCTATTCCTGATGGTTATGCGCGTTTTGTTGCCATTGGCTCTATTTCGGGAGAATTACGAGACGGATATGGTAATCCCTATGTTTGGAATACCACCAATGTTGCCCTTTCTAATGGTGTATTAAGTTTCTCTGTGCAACAAGGATTAATACCTTTTGTATTGGGCGATTATTTCACCGTAGAAGTTAATGCTGGCGCCAATCCCTATGCTATCGGTCGTGGTTTCTATAGGACTACACCGCGGATGCATAATACTGATGGATATGATGGATATTTAACTTGGAATCCCATTGTTTCATTCTTGGCTGGCAAAGAAGAGGTAAATACTGTTGTTGTGCCAGTACAAAGTCATTTTGAATTTACTCAATATGCATACACTATACCAGATGGTTATCGTCAGGTTACAGAAGATTTTCTCACTACTAATTTAACGGCCAGCGATGAAAGCAATGTAGGTTTTAATAGTTATGATTATGCTGGGTGGCATCGTACCGATCCAACTCTCTTATTGAATGGTGAATGTGTAGGTAGTTATATTGGGGGACAACAGTATTGTGCGGATGGTTATTCTGGTGTTGGCATGCAATTACGAGGATTATCGTTCCAAGAACGTAATAATCAACGTGAAGAAATGATGTTGATTATAGATAGTGAACCAATGGTCTTATTACAACGACAATGGACCGGTATTGCATGTAATTGTTATATGCCCAGCGGTGAATACCCAGATGATCGATGTCCCCGCTGCTATGGGACAAAGTTTGTGGTAGGTTGGAATCAATATTTTAATCCTCGAATTTCAGACGGTAGAATTATGGTTCGCCCTGGCCCCGCGGACGATATTTTAAAACAATATGAAGCGGGATTAGAGAGCGAACATTTTCTTGATTGTTGGACATTAGTTGTTCCCACCGTTAAACAACGTGACATTTTGGTACGCTTTGATCAAGATGATAATGAAGAATTTCGATATGAAATTATTAATGTTAATCGTAATAGAACAATTAATAGATTATCAGGTGGACAACATTTTAGAATACAACGCATTCGAAAGACCGATGTAGCCTATCAAATTCCAGTTTTTCGTAATACACAATATTTCCCACAAACTTTTGCTACTGGCATTGGCTTCTTGGCTGGCATACCCCATACTCATAATATTACTATCTCGGAAAATTTTCCCAATGGTACCACACAATTAACCACTACCAGCCAAGGACATAATCATGGGGTTACTATGGTCAATGGCATACCTACGGTCAGTATGACCTTGGGTCATACGCACACTATCATTTATCCAGCCCTTTCACCCACAGATCAGTTTGTTTTCGTTCCCTAATAGCGCTTATGTCATTTATCAATAAAAAGGCATTCTTATACCTATGAGCCCCCCAACTTTTACCAAAGGCATTGGCAGACTTGCTGTTGATCGCTATGATTTTCAAACCCATATTAATGGACAAGGCTTCCGCCAAAATGCCACCACCATTGACATTGCTAACCCCAGTTTAGTCTATGGCTCTCCTGCTACAGTCGAAATGGCGTTAGAAGATTTGAATACTTTTATTATGACACAGATTAGTGCAGGGCAGGGTTTTTGTGTGGTAGGCGATGGGTATAATACATGGCACAATGCTAATGGTACTATCAATTTTGATTCTACTATCCCATCTTTAGATACTATTCTTAATCCAATTTTTACTGCCATTATTAATGGTACAACTTTGCCAGCGGCCTTTCAACGTGTTAAATTTGGTGGCATTATCCTCATTAAAGCAGGCACTTATATTGTTAAGCAGACCATTTTTGTTCCACCAGGAATAACCTTACTTGGTGAAGGATATGGCACCAAAATTGTTAATGCCACCTCCATGAATTTTGGAGGCTCCACGCCCCCAGTTCCCCTTAATCTTGTCTCAACAGCAGCGCCTATCTTTAATATTTTATATGATGGCTATCGCTCATCCTATAATGGTTTTACTGGTGGTGCAGATGCTGCGGTTGATCCCAATTTATTTATGTTTTCTCGTGAAACACGTATTTATAATATGGTGATTGCTGATAACTTTGTAGAGCCTACTTTGTTAGGCGATACTTACTATCGTTTGCCCCAAAATTCTACCTCTTCTTCCTCTTTAAATCCACCTCCACTTATTACACAGCAAGTTGGTTCCAGCCTCTCTTTATATGGTGTTCTTGGTTTAGGTCGAGTCAGTTTTTCTTCCGGTAAAACAGTCAGCAGCATTACTGGAACCTTTCTCGGATTAGATGCTATAGATGGTTATATTGCAGCCCCTACAGAAACTTTTTGTAAATTAGATAATTGTTTCTTGGATGGTTTCTCTCTTCCAATTAATTTATCATCTCCATTTTCTAATGATGGATATGGAAATGATTTCTTGGAAATTAAAAATTGTAAGATTCGCGCTTACGGCTATTTTAATGGCGATTCAATAGATGGTTATGCCAATACTACTATTAAATGTAATATACAAAATGTTAATATTGCTAATTCGCTATTTTATGGCAATGCAACTAATGTTACGTCTCTACTTTATTTAACATTACCGCCCAGCTCTACGCCAGCCCTACAAGATCGTAGTAAAATTATTATTATGGGTAACCAAGTTATTATTGATAAAAACAGCAATGATAGTGTTACAAATTTAACCTGGCTCCCTATTTATTTCGCGTCAGCTATTTCCAGCCCATCCACAGTCATGACCTCTTTAGTTTATGGTAATGATTTTCAGGATACCTTCGATCTTTATGTTGATGATGGATATCAATTTACTGCTCCGGGTCTGGGGGCACCACAATTTTCTATTAATAGAACAACAGGGGCAACTACATTACGTAATAACAATATTACTTTAGATGGATATGATATTACATTAAGTGGTAATAGTAGTATTAATAAAATGATTGGCACTACAACTATGGTAGGTAATGCTGAAATAATTTTTACTGCACCCAGTAGCAGCCTTCAAGTGAATAGTTCAGCTGGATTTGGTCCTGGCTCGGAATTAACTATGACGGGTAGCGGTTCATCAACAACTGCCCTATTATTACTTGGCTTATTTTCAGATGTTAATATGAATGGTGGTCGAATAGAATTAGTGCCCAAAACCGTTATTTCTCCTACCTATACTGTTGACAGTGGTACTATTGGTTCGGGATTTGATACCGTCATTTTAATCCAATATACCTCTACTGGGCCTGTGGCTATTACTCTACCGCCTGTAGCTGCTGGTCGATATCTAATTTTCAAAGATATTGGTGATGCATCAGCCAATGCTGCTACTATCACGCCGGTATCAGGTAATATTGATAGTGCAACTCATGTCATAATTAATACTACCTTTGGTTATGTTGCCTTAATTTCAGATGGCCTTCAATGGTATACTATGGGTAAACTAGGCACAGCTTAAAGGCATAGAAACACATATAAATAGGTGATTAAATGGACCCATTTTCAGCTTTTTTTAGTGCCCAATTTATCTTTTTTGCTCTGGCCATTTTTGCCATTACCTTCGTTATTAGAACAATAGTAGAGTATTTTTGGAAAGGTGCTGATGCTTCGGCGGAGTGGAATAATCTTCTTCTTCCCCTAATGCCTATTGTCTTCGGCGCCATCGCTGGTATCTTTGCTTCAGCCTACCCCACTACATTGGGAACAACCATCTTTGCTCGTGAGGTGTTTAGCTTAACCGCTGGCCTTCTGTCCGGTTTAGTCTATAAGATGTTAAAGGGCTATATTAAGTCGCAAATTTCCCCTGGCACCATTACCACGACCACCGGAACACCTGCTATTACCAACACAACCACCAATACCACTCCCACATCAACCGTAAGTGTTGTGACTGCCGTGCCCTCTACTACTACCAGTACCACTATTAAGATGAGCGGTATGTCAGGCGACGTTTATCCCAAGTGATTTATCGGTGCTAATAATTTGGCATTTTGATGAGCGCTTTAGTAGGTCAAATGCAAAAACATGCAATATATGTCTTAAAAGATCCAATTACCTTAATAATGCATTATTTGGGCTTTACCTCTAATGTATCCAATAGATTGCGTAATCATAAATATAATAGGTCAGGCACCAAAGAAAAACGTATCTGGATTAATCGTCTTAAAAAACAAGGGATGCAACCAATATTAGAAATAGTAAAAGAATATTCCACAGCAGCAGAATTACCGATAGCAGAAGCATATTGGTATGCTTTTCTTGTTTCTAATGGTGCAGAATTATATAATGATCCCACTTGCATAGGTGGCGAAGCTCCAAAATTAACACCAGAAGCAAGAAAAAAAATCGGGAAAGCGCAAATAGGCAAAAAATTGTCAGATGCTCATAAACAAAAATTATCAAATAGTCATAAAGGACTAATTAATGTTAATAAGGGACAAAAAATAAAGAAGGTAAGTAATGGCTAACTACCCTAACGCCCTCGACAATGACACTACTATTGGACGTGTCGATGATAACGTCACAGAAATTATGGGAACAACCATAAATCAGTTAAGAGATGCTGTTTTCGCCATCGAAGAGGATTTAGGTTTGGGCCTCTCTGGCAATCAAACGGACCTAGCCACTCGTCTTAATCAGTCACTTGATGCTACTGGCAATATCTTACCCTCAGCCCTTGTCTCCTTAGCCCTTACTCCCATTGTTAATGCTCAGGTTTCACCAACTGCAGCAATTCAAGAGTCTAAATTGGCTCTGGCTCATGGCACTCAAGACCTATATAACTCTATCATCACCAATAATGGTTATCTACAAACTACCCTGGCCTTTATTGCAGGCCCCGGTGCAGAGATATTACCACACATTGAGGGCATTGACTATAATCACTTTATGAATGCGATTTATGTTGCAGCCAGCCCCTTATCTTATTTCAAAAATCGGTTAGGATCTTTTCGCGATAATTCTAATCTCTATAATCTCTTTAATGATGTTAATATAGACTTGGTATCTCATGAAAAGGCTGACTCCACCAATTTTAGTTCTTTTGATCCAACTAACCCACTATATGGTACTATTCCACCCGCTAATTATGCTCACGTTTCTGCTGGTATTTATCTTAATTCCTCTAATTTCTCTTTTATTCCACAGACAGCAAATGATCTGCAATCATTTGCCGAATTTATCGATAATTCTAATATCTTTTTACTGGGCACCCGAATTCAAACCTTTTATGCTAATGGTATATCCCGTACTGCCCGCTCAGGAACACTTCCTAATCCTTTATTAGGACAGCTACTGGTGCCAGCTACTTCTTTGACTACTTACTTGCTATATGGCGGTGCTTCTTCACCTTTTGATGATATTGACCATGGTGATGATATTGTCGAGTTTATTCCCAGTGCAGCTACCATTACTAATAGCACTTTTGATGCTATGTTTAACCAAGTTAGAGTAGGTGATATTCTTACAACCATTTATGATGGCTATAACCTAACAGTACAATCAGTTATTAAAGAAATAAAACTAACTGTTAGTGGTATGAACAAACGTTATGTTTTACGATTAGATAGTAAAAACTTAATGGCTGGTACAACCTTTACTGGCACTGTTAATAAACCCCTCTTCAATATTCAGAAGTACGGTGTATTGGCTTTGGCCCAAGCTAATGCACCTACTAATGTTTTACCCTCTCTTATTTCTGGTAATCCACGCGGCGCTCAAGTATTAGGTGTAGGGTTTAATGCAGACCAAATTGATCAAAGTCACTATAACCTATATTTACAATTATATCCTACTGGTAATCCTACGGACACTAATGGTGTCATTAATTTAGTTGCAATTGATATTACTGGCAATAAAGGTAAAACGCCCGGCCAATATACCTTGGATTCTCTTGTTGCTTCGGCCAATACTGCATTTCGAACAGCGGGCTTTAATTATCGTTTTATAGCTTATTCATTCCAAGGTCAATTTGGTTTAATGTTAGCCGATCCATATCACAACACCAGTTTTTCTATTATTTCTGGTATTTTAGCCTCTACTGGCCTTTATGATCCTAATCTTTCCAATACCGCCTATCCCTTCAATGTAATTGGTACACCTGGATTTGATGTTAAAGATGCTTTGGGATTTGGTCCAGCTGGTGCTGGTTTAGGTAGCCCGCCATATGCTGCTTCTTTTGCCAATGCCACCGTAGCGCAAACACCTACTCAACTCTTTGCACCTCTTACTCGCAATAATTATTACGTTAATGGTGTAGAGAGAGAGCGTTTTGAAATTGAGCCCAATCAAGTATTAGATGGTTATGGGGATGGATATTGGCCAGCCTCTATTGTTGCTAAAAGCATTATACCAGGCGTTCGTGTTGAAGTAACTTATCAAGTTAATGCTGATCTCTCAACATCCAATTTACAGGTAGGAAAAACATTAGTAGTTCAATCAGCCAGTAGTGTAGTGGATTCGGGTCGTTATTTTATTAAGGGTATTCAGTTTAATAACTGCGATATGCCCAATGCATATGGGCTCATTACAGTCTATGATGCTATCAGTGCCACCGGTGTTACACCCTTTGCTTCGGCAGGTATTGGCACAGCCGTTTCCCTCTATTTCAATGGCGATTCCATTGGTTTTAATATTGAAAACTCGACTGATGACGTGTCACCTGGCGTTCCATTCAAGCGACACTTTGAAATCTACGTTGATGCAAACGGCCACACCTTTTCCCAAGAACGCGGACGAATGAATATTAGTGGCTCACTTGCCACTGTTAATACCATTCCATTGTATGGTTCCAGCGCATTGTCATACATTGGTCTATATAAAATTTCTTCCAAGCTTCGTGGGTATGTTTTCTCTTCTGTTACCAAAATTAATTTACAGATTACGTCTTACTCTACAACTACGGGTCTTTTTAGTGGCTACTTATGTCAATGGGATGGTATCTCTATTACCAATCAAGGCCCCGTAACAGTAGGTAAAAAAGGCAATGTTACTCGTTTTTATGATCAGACGAACGTCGAATATATAGACTTTATCTTTGATGCCTCGTCCGTTGTACCCACTATCAGTAGTACTACTAACATTGATATTCAACTCTTTCCTACTTTACAATTAGATGAAGAGGTAATGTTACTTGGCACAGTGCAAGTAAATGATTCTACGTATCAGTTAGAGTATTTACGAGATCAGAGACAATTCGGTAATACCAGTGAAGAACAATTTACTACTTCTGCTTTGGATTATATTGCAGCACCAACTAAATATTTATCAGAAAGTGGTATTATTCAAGGGTTTAACCTGGTCTCTATCAATGGCAATAATATTAATTTTAATGGTGGTATGGCCGTTGTTAATGGTAAAATTATTCAACTTGGCCCAGAATCTGTGGGAATTCCAGTGGTGCAGGAAACTCTGGTACCCTATGGACAAGCTACCACCTTCAATACCGTTACTTGGTTTGTCTGTCTGAATGATCAGGGTGAAGTAGAGTTTATTGCTTCTACTGATTTTGATCCTACCACATCGTCTGGTACCTATGATTTAATACCAGTAGATCATACTCGAATTTTCTATGCCCTTAATCCCAATGATCCATCTCCATCACCATATCAAATCACAGCGACATATTTAGCAGATATCGTATCTAACTTTAAACGCCTCACACCTTTGGCGGTAGTGACCTCAACTATTGCCTTATCTTCTGGTACTTATAGTGTCAGCGCAACGACCAGTGATGATGCGCGACGCTTTATGTATAATGGTTTCGGCGGACTTACTCATCCTTTTGTTTTTGGTGCCAACGCCAGTTTCCGTAGTTTCGATTCACTTAATACCTGGATGACACAACTATTAACACGCAAATCATCTCTTTCTTATGCTAATAGTGTGGGCCAAAAAGTTATTGTTAAAGGCAACACTATACTTACTTCTGCTGTAACCCTAAACTATGGTTCCGAAGTAATCTTTGAAGGCGATAGTGGTTCCTTTACCATCAATAGTATTAGTACCGGATTTAATCTTGGTAGCAATGTTACCTTCCGTAATGTGACCTTTATTAATGGCTATGATCCCGTTGCCAATAGCGATCCCAACTATAATTCATCTCTTTTGGCTAACAATACTAACGCCTTCTTATATTGCAATGTCAATGCCGTAAGTGGTAATAAAAACATCAAGTTTGATGATTGCACCTTTACCAGTGCCCACAAAATCGATATCCATTCATTGTCTTTAATTTTGCTTCTACCAGCGCTGTGGTTGAAAATGTTGATATTACCAATAATAAAATACAAACCACCTATATTGCTGATGACAAGCTCGCCGTGATTTCTTTTGTGGCCCCTGCCGTGTCTCCGGCTACTATTAATGGCGCTCGTTTAATTAATTGTAACATTCTTAATAACCATTGTAATAAAAACCAACTCATTCAAATTAGTACTCCACTTAATCTGGGGACTGGCACTATTTTGGACGCCCTTGTTGGTTCTGATGTACAAATTATGGGCAATACTTGTGGTGCTATTAACGTGCTAACCAAGAGTGATGCCCCGACCGATCCCACTGCCGCTTTTAACACCTCTTTCTCGTTGGATAAGAATAATGGTGTCTTGGTTCAAAATAATAATTGTCGCTTTATTTATTGTGGTTTAAGTAATGGCAGTATTATTGATGGATATGGCAACCGGGCCGCAACATTGCTTGCTTCAGGCCTCTTTACTGGTATGCTTGATATTGAAAATAATATTACTTCCTTTATTCACGTGGGTCTGCGCGCCCCAACCAACTATGCCTCACCACCACCTAGTATTATTATTAGAGGTAATCGATTATTTGGCGCTGACAATTCATCATCTACTGGTTATCTTAATGCTTATTATGTTGGATTTATTGCTGGCAGTTATTCATATACTAATATAGCCATGATAGTCGATCAAGGGGAA
Source organism: Terriglobia bacterium (assembly GCA_963768075.1). GTDB lineage: Bacteria > Acidobacteriota > Terriglobia > Bryobacterales > Bryobacteraceae > QHXW01. Next base: position 230,404 of record CAVYHD010000050.1, on the reverse strand, counting down.
GGTACATAATGGTGATACCATCAACTTTTTCCAATGTGCTTATTGAAGGCAATACTATTGATCTGGGCAGCAGTTCTTCTGGTGGTACTCCTACCTTTTATACATATGGTGGGCCTGGTAGTGTTCTCCTAGGGGAGTGCTACAGGAGCCTCACCAATGTTCAATTGCCTTCCTGGAGCCATGCTAGAAAAGGGGCATACGCACCAATGTCAAAAGGGCTTTAGCTGCAGTCGCGTTCCTTCGCAGCATAACGCGCGGATGACAGCAAGTCACAGGTTATTCAATCCGGGGCCGCCCGGTGGCAAAGCTAGATCCCGACTTCCGGCTCGCGTGATATACATCTACAGGTTAGGCGTTCCCGACGGAGTTGGTAACTGCAGATTCCCGTAGTCCAGGATTGTCGAGAGACGACACGGCAAGACCAAACTGACCAGCATCAGACACAATGGCGCTTACGGCTGCTGGGCCATTGCCTTCGTCGATAATGCATAAGATCACGACTGGCAATTGAGGAGAACACCATGCTCGCTGAGTTTGCTACAGACTTGCGCAATGCCGTCCGCACGCTGCGCAAGAATCCCGGTTTCACGTTGACTGCGCTGGTCACGCTCGCACTAGCCATCGGCACGAACTCGGCTATTTTCACGTTAGCCAACGCGATTCTTCTGTCCAGTCTACCGGTGAACCATCCGGACCGGCTCTTCGAGGTCTCGACTCTCGATCCCAAGGGCGAGGAGGGGAGGCTGTCGATGCCTGCATTCCAGTTGATTCAGCAGCAAGCCGGCATCTTCACGAGCGCGCTCGCGTGGCGTGGCGGGATGGTTGTGAATGTCGAAATGAACGGCAATCTCTTCCTCGGCCTGGTTGACGCGATTGGCGGCGATTACTACTCGACGCTCGGAATTCGCCCGGCGCTGGGCCGCTTCATCGCTCGCGAGGATATTGGTCTCGAACACCCGCGTGTAGCGGTGATCGCTTATAGGGACTGGCAAGAGTACTACCATGGCGACCCTGGCGTAATCGGGAAGACCGTTCTCATCGATGGGGAGCCTTACACGATCGTTGGCATTCACCCGAAGTCGTTTCCTGGCCTGATTCGCGAAAACGCTGCCGATGCGACGATTCCCTTTGACGCCGAAAACCTCCGCGATCGCAAGGCTGCCGACAACGTCGTGATCGGTCGGCTCCGCGATGGCATCGATCCTGCACGGGCAAGGGCTCGGCTGGAGGCGATCTGGCCCTCGATTCGCCAGGCGACGGCCCCCGAAAACGCACCGGAACACGATTCCTTCCTCGCGCGCCGCATCCGGATCGAGCCGGCCGCGCGCGGCATTTCTTACCTGCGCGACCAGTTCACGCGCCCGCTGTATATCCTCTTGGGGATTGTTGCTCTTCTGCTGCTGCTCGCTTGTGTGAACCTGGCCAATGTCGCATTGGCGCGGGCGCATAGCCGCGCGGCCGAGTTGAGCGTTCGGGCGGCACTGGGCGCCAGCCGATGGCGGCTTATCAAAGGTTCGTTCGTCGAGTCGCTTCTGCTGGCAATTGGCGGCGCGGTCCCGGGCCTGGCTTTCGCTTACTGGGGCAGCAACCAAATCGCGCAACTTATGTGGCAGGGCTTTACCCCACTGGTACTCTCGTTCACTCCGGATGTGCGGGTGATCCTGTTTACAGCCACCGTGACGCGTCAGCGCCGCAACACTATTCGGATTGCTACCCGCCTGGCGCGCCGGACGCCAGGACCCTGCCGCTCTGATTCAACGCGGGAATTCAAGAATCACCGCTGGCCGGGTGTGGCCGGGCGCGCGCTGGTCGTAACACAAATCGCTCTATCATTTGCAATCCTCGCCGGCGCTCTGCTATTCAGCCGGAGTCTCGCAAACGTTCTCCAGCGTGACCCGGGCTATAGCCGTGACCGCCTGCTGGTTGCCCAGCTTTTCCCGCGCAGCACCTATCGCGGGTTTGATAAGCCCGCCTACTATCAGCAGCTCCTGGAATCCTTACGTTCGATCCCCGGAGTGACGGCCGCGACACTCGCCACCTTGCAATCCGCCGGACCGGTGCTTCCAGCGAATGTCAGCTCCACCTACCACCTGGTGGTGCCCGGTTTCTTCGACACGCTCGGTATACGCATGCTGCGCGGCCGTGATTTCACCATGCACGATGATGGGAGCCGCCCACTCGTTGCCGTCGTCAGCGCGAAATTAGCCCGCCTGTTGTCTTCATCCGGCGACGCTATCGGCCAGCGCGTGAGAATCGGGGATTTGAAAGGTGAGTTCGAGATCGTCGGGATGACGAGCGACGCCACCCTGGATGATCCGCGCACACCAAACGCACCCATAATCTATTTCTCACTCTTCCAGCATCCCGACCTTCTGGAGTACTCGAACGCAATTCTGCGCACTCCTGGTGACCCCGCACGGCTCTCGCGCGCTTTTCGCGAGCGGATTGAATCGCTTGGCCGCGAGTATCCCTTGCGAATTCAAACGATCAAAGAACAGAACGACTCCAATCTGCTGCCGGAACGGATGCTCACGCTTCTGACCAGCTTCTTCGGGGCAGTCGGGTTGCTGCTGGCCGCCGTCGGGTTGTACGGATTACTCTCATACACAATCTCCCGTCGTACCGGCGAAATCGGCATTCGCGTGGCGCTCGGTGCTACGCCGGGCGCTGTCGTTCTGCTGGTGTTACGCCATGTCGCGCTATTGGTTGCGATCGGACTTACCGCCGGTCTTGCTATCGCGTTTGCTAGTGCGCGCGCCGTCGCAGCGTTTCTCTACGGCCTGTCGAGTCATGATCCGGTGACTCTCGCATTAGCCGCCGGGGTGCTGGTACTTGTTGCGCTAGTTGCGAGTCTCGTTCCGGCAACCCGCGCGATGCGGATCGATCCCATAACAGCTCTGCATTACGAATGAAACGATTGTTAGCCGCCAGTTCTGCGCTCTTGATCCGATCCTGCAAGTAACAGACCGAAGCGCCGTCTTACATCCGATCAGCTCCCCGCGGTCGGCTTCTGGTCACTCGGACTTGTGCGTGTGTGAGGCCATCGTGGACGCGCGGACGAGTTCGAAGTGGTCCCAGCTGACGCATAGTCACCGATGCTTCGAACTGGGTGGTAAGACGACAACTCCCCGGATATGGCGTTGGATGAAATTGGACACCAATGGCGATGTGAACACCTCTAGCTTAGCGGCTCAGAGCAGAAGGAGCGTCGACCGAATTCCCCAACCTAGCGACTGTCGCAATCGAATTCCGCCCAGATGACCGCATGATCGGACGCTCCAGGAGCACGACGAGTTCCAGATCCACGTCGCTGGTGCGGCAGGCGGCGGCAAGCGGAGCTGTCGCCAGAATGTGGTCGATGCGCCAGCCCCAATTATGTGCAAAAGCGTTCCGGAAGTAATCCCAATAGGTGTACTGCACGCGATCAGGGTAGAGCTTACGAAACACATCAGTGAATCCCCAGCTAACCGCGTGGCGATACGCTTCGCGTGCGTCAATGTGAAAATCCGGATCGTTCACGCGGTGATCAGGATGGTAAACATCGATCGGCTCCGGCGCGACGTTCAGATCACCGAGCCAAATGGCGGGCATGTTCGGATCGAGTCGCTCCCTAAAGTATCGGCGTACTTGGTGAAACCATTCCAGCTTCGATACATACTTATCAGTGCCTACCCTGTATCCTTGCGGAACATACGTATTGACGATAGGGATGCCACCGATAACCGTCCCGAGCATGCGAGCATCTTCGGTGTCCGGCTCGCAGCAAAGGCCATAGTGCACCGATTCGGGTTCTCGCCGGCTGAGAGTGGCAACGCCATTGTAGCCCTTCATGCCGCGGAATACGAAGTGATATCCAGAATCGCGGAAACCGCTAGCGGGAAAGTCACTATCCTGCACCTTCGTTTCCTGCAGACACAGCACGTCGGGTTTGTTCGCCGACAGCCAGTCTAGGACCAGTGGAAGCCGGCGCCGGACAGAGTTGATATTCCAGGTCGCGATTCTCATGTCGCCACTTTGAATGGTAGCGCGCAGATGCCTGTGAATCCTGCTGGATCCACGCTGTCGCTAGATCGCCTAACGCCTGCGAATTGTCCAGAAGTTCGCGATGGCTGTGTGGATGTTGTCCTTAGAAACGGCATTCGAGGAGATCATCTGGCGCCCGGCGACTGACCAATAGCCTTGACGGTTTTTGTCATGGCCGTGACTCTACTGGTAGCAGGCGACCAGGAGGATTTATGGTGTCACGGAAGCAGCGCACCCTGGAGTAAGAATATACTAACCGTCCAAAGGAAATTTATGCAGATCAACACTCGGCGCGGGTACTTTAACACATTCGCAAGCATGGTGGTTGCCGTTACCGGAGCACCGAAACTTTCCGCTCAGCAGACTCCGCCAGGGGGCGAACCGGCAACCAGCCCTGCTGGGGATCGGCCTCGCCGCAGCAACCATACACACAATGGAATCTATTACTTCTCCGGCACCGGTTCCAATGACGGCTACCCCAAAGACGATCACATTTTCGTAACGGACCCATTTGAGAAGCACGTCGTCCGCACGATGGATGCACTTAAGAAATCGGTTGAGCGCGCAGGCTCCACCATGGACAGCATCATCCATCTGGAGGTTTTTCTCTGTCTTCCTCACGCCGATAACGTCCCCATGCCTGTGGGCAAAGCTCGGTTCGATGCACATAAAGCGCAGTACGAAGCACTGAACAAAATCTACGGGACTTACTTTAGCCCTGGCAAAGCTCCGTCCCGCGCTTGCATGGCTGTTGAGTGGATTCCTGGCGATTCGCTGATCGAAATCGTCGGGAGCGCATTGGTCGTCACTTCGCCGGCCCCGCCTCCGGTGTAAAGCCTAACCGTTCGGCTTCATGTTCGTTTTGGTCCGCTTTCTCGCGCGAGGGAAGACCGCTCCGCTCCGAGCCATGATTGCGACCAGGCTGCGGTCCTTGTCGCTAACGCGTCGAACTGGTTTTCCAGGCGTTCGAGGACCATTAAGGGCAGCGCAGCGCCGACTGCACGCTTCCTCCGGCCCGCCGCGCTTCGCCAAAGGCCGGGATTTTGTTGATTACATCAAGTCTGCCGCCAGTAGGCAGAATTCTTCGGGGTCCCCGGGGTCCCCGGATGATTCCGTCAAGCCACCCGCTCATTAAATAAACGGCACCGCGCTCTTACCAACAGCTGGGGTCCAGATTCGCACGTGGCTTGCCGAATGATATCTATTCCGATATAGTTTCGGGTGTACGCGCCGACCGTCTGTATGAAGGCAAGCAATGGCTTATGGAGAAGTCGGCTTATCGACCGGATGCCCTCGCATCTGGCCACCGAGCTAGACATCTTCGAAAACGAAATCGCTCTCAAGAAACAGGGCAAAATCGAAGACCGCGTCTTCGCCGAGACCAGGTTGCGGCGGGGCGCATACGGCCAGCGGTATGACAATGGTCAGCGGTACGACGGCCACGAGACGCGCATCCTGCAATATCCCTCCGCCAACACCAAGGGGCCGCAACACTCTATGGGACGCGCCCGGCATGCAGCGCATCAAAATCCCTTTCGGCGGCCTGAATGCCACCCAACTGGAAATGCTGGCCGATCTTTGCGAGGAATACTCGGACGGCATCGCCCACATCACCACGCGCCAGGATGTTCAGCTTCACTTCATCCATATAGAGGACACGCCGGCGCTGATGCGGCGGTTGGCCTCGGTGGGAATCACAACCCGCGAAGCCTGCGGAAATTCGGTGCGCAACGTAACTGCCTGCCCGATCGCGGGTGTCTGCCGAGAACAGACCTTCGATGTCACGCCGTATGCCAAGGCGATCGCTTATTTCCTGCTGGGCCATCCGGATTGCCAGACGTTTCGGCCGGAAGTTCAAGATCGCTTTTTCGGGCTGCTAAGACGATGCCTGCGCGCTGGTGCGTCTGCACGATTTGGGCGCCATTGCGGTGACGCGCGAGGAAAACGGCCAGGACGCGGCGGGGATTTGAATTGTGGGTGGGCGGCGGCTTGGGCCCGTACCGCAGCAGGCCAAGTTGTATGACGCATTCGTTCCGGAAGAAGAGCTTCTGCCCATCGCGCAAGCGATTGCCCGCGTATTCGCGCGGCCACGGAGAAAAGAAGAACCGGAACACCGCGCGCATCAAGTTCCTGGTGAGCAAGCTGGGCATCGAGGAATTCAAGAGGCTAGTGGTGGCGGAGCGGGACATTCTTCCGTACGATTCCGCCTGGACAGACTACCTGAAAGACGTCCCTGTCTACGAGGAGAAGCCGCTAAAGCCGGCTGCCTTCTTGCAGATTGCACACTGCGCCTCCGGATGGTTTCGAGCCGTGGTATGCAACCGAACGTTTACCGGCAGCGGCAGAGAGGCTATGCGACGGTACCGTAACGCTGCCGCTTGGGGGACATCACCGCCTCTCAATTGCGCATTGCTGGCCGATCTTGCTCGCAAGTACACCTGAGGAGACAGTCCGCACCACTGTGGAACAGAACCTTGTGCTGCGCTGGGTGAGCGAGGCGGATCTGCCGGCTCTTTACAGCGAACTGAAGCAGGCCGGACTGGCCACGCCGGTGGCGGGCACCATCGTCGACGTCACCTCCTGCCCTGGCACCGACACCTGCAAGCTCGGCATCGCCTCCTCGCGCGGCCTGGCGGCGAGTTGCGCATGCGGCTAGCGGAGAAGAGCGGAATCTGGATGAGGCCATCGGCGGACTCCGCATCAAGATCAGCGGCTGCTTCAATTCCTGCGGCCAGCACCATGTTGCCGACCTGGGCTTTTATGGCGTCAGCCGCAACAAGAACGGCTACGCCGTGCCGCATTTTCAAGTACTGCTGGGCGGGGAGTGGACCGACAATGCAGGCGCGTACGGCCTAGCTATCGGCGCGGTGCCCTCAAAACGCATCCCGCGAGACGGTGGATCGCATCACCGGCCGGTATCGGGCCGAACGTCTGCAACGGTGAAACTTTCCAATGCGTTCATCAAGCGCATCGGCAAAGCCGAGTGCAAGAAGATGCTGGAGGAGTTCACCGCAGGTTCCCGACGCATGAGGAGGACGCGTCGTTCTACAGCGATTGGGGGACCCGCGGGAATTTACCACCGGCGACATAGGAGTGGGCGAGTGCGCCGGCGAAGTGGTTGCTCCCATCGATTTCCAGCTGACCTGGCATGCGAGCGCGAGGTCTTCGAGGCGCAATTGCATTTGGAAGCCGGCCGCGTCGAGGAGGCGGCGGCAATGGCCTACCAATCGATGCTGCATGGCGCGCAGGCTCTGCTGCGTCACAAGCTGGTGAACTTCTCGGAGGACCCCGGCCAGATCGTCTCCGCGTTCCGCGAACATTTCTACGACACGGAACTTTTCTTCGATCCCTTCGTCGGGGGCAAATTCGCCCAGTATTTCTTCGCGGCGCACGAGCGGCTCGGCAAGCCGTACAACAACGAATCCGCGCACTACCTGATCGAGGAGGCACAACTTTTCCTCGAAGCGATTCACAGTTGCTGCGCGCGAATGGCAACGCAGCCCGCGGCCGCCCGGGTGTAAACCGGCCATCATGGCAGAACTCCATCCTGTTCAGCACGTAAAAGTGAAGATCTTCGCGCGCCAGCCGTTGTCCATAGATCTGGCAGACGCTATCCCTGTCTTTCACAGCTGGATCCAGGAACGTGTTTGCGAAGAGCTTCTGATTGATGTGGCCGATTATCGTCATGTGGCCGCTGGGCCGGGTGTGATGTTGATCGCTCACGAGGCTAACTACAGCCTGGACAATACAGACAATCGCCTCGGCCTCCTGTACAACCGTAAGAGCGTTCTTATGGGCAGCGCGCAGGAGAACTTGCAGCAGGCGTATCAAGCCGCCGTACGGGCCTGCAGGCGGCTTGAACAGGAAATGCCGTTTCGCGGGAAGCTGAAGTTCGACGAGGGCGACTGCGAAGTAACCCTGAACGACCGGCTTCTGGCCCCGAATAATAGGGCGACATATCTGGCCGTGGAACCAGAGCTGGAGAAGCTATTTGGCGGATGCGCCATGGAGTGGATGAGCGATCCCAGAGAGCTGTTTCGCGTACGAGTGAAGAACCGAGATTCAGATGCTTGTTCCAAAAAATAGTCGCCTTCGCGCCCGATAGCGCGTCGCCGTCAGTCGGCAGCCCCTATCCAGCCAAGATCATACCCACCGCCAATCCCGCAACTGTCTCTGAGCGTCCGGCCATAGAGATGTTGCGGCGCTGTGGTTGGGAAGTGAAGATGTTTTTCCCAGCACCTACGCTTAGTGCGGGAGGTGCCCCTAGCCTTTCGCGCTCCTGGGCCATTGAATGGTGCGCCGAGCTGTCCGCCATCCGGTGCGTTCGCGGTCCCCGGGTTCGCGGAGATCTGACGCGCGGAGAGGAGTGTCCGGCGATCGTGGACTATAACGGGACTTTCGCGTTCCTTTGGCTCCGCTTCTACGGGGGCGAGCGTCATGCGGTCTGGTGGCTAGGCGTCAAAGTACGGCGCGCGCGCGACTACATACGACCTATATTTACAGATTCCCAAGGACCATGTACCAGACTTCGTCCGATGGTCAACCGCGTGGAACAGCCCGATGACGCTGGAGGCTCCCCGGACGGGATCACGCGCGTGGTTTCGAACTCAGCCTTTGCGAAGGATCCGTTTAGGACAATACCTCGGATCGCACAGAAGGACGATCGACGGCATTCAGGCGACAATAAGAGAGCGGTTTCTCGATCTATGGTCATCTTTTATCGCTATTTGCGGCATTACTGGAACCTTGTGGCCGCGGCACTGGCACTGGCGGCGATCAACCAGGTCTTCTCGCTGCTCGACCCGCTGATCTTCCGGCACATCATCGACTCATACGCCACTCGCTACCGCGAGTATTCGAGCGCGCAGTTCCTGCGCGGTGTGAGCGTTCTGCTAGGAGCAGCCGTAGGCGTCGCCTTTGTATCCCGCGTGGCCAAGAACTTCCAGGATTATTTCGTCAACGTGATCACGCAGCAGGTGGGGGCGCGGATCTACGCCGACGGCGTCCGGCATTCGTTGGAGCTCCCGTACACGGTGTTTGAAGACCAGCGCAGCGGCGAGACTCTGGGCAAGCTGCAGAAAGTGCGAACCGACGTGGAAAGATTCATCTCATTGGCGGTGAATATGGTGTTCACGACATTGATCGGCCTGGTGTTCGTGATGATCTATGCGTCGCGTGTGCACTGGTCGGTGGCCCCCGCTTATCTTCTTACGGTGCCGCTCCTCGGCGGCTTGAGTTCTGTCCTGAGTCGTAAGATCAAGGAGGTGCAGAAGCACATTGTCCGGGAGACCACGGCACTGGCCGGAGCAACTACGGAGTCGTTGCGCAACATCGAACTGGTAAAAAGTCTGGGGCTGGCGCAGCAGGAGATAGCACGGCTTAACACGACGACGGCCAAGATTCTCAAGCTGGAGTTGAAGAAGGTACGCTACCTACGCAGTCTGAGCTTTGTGCAGGGCACCTGCGTCAACTTGCTGCGGACATCGATTTTGTTCTTGATGCTGTACCTGATCTTCACGCAGCGCATCACTGTGGGACAGTTTTTCTCGCTGTTCATCTATTCATTCTTTATCTTCGGCCCGCTGCAGGAGCTCGGTAACGTGATCAACGTGTATCGCGAGACTGAAGTCTCGCTGCAGAATTTCGAGACGATTCTAAACCTTCCGCCAGAGCCACGTCCAGAGCGACCCATAACGGTGGAGGTCCTGGAGACACTCAGGTTTGACGACGTCTTTTTTCAGCACCAGTCGGCTTCGACACCGGCCCTGAGCGGGATATCGTTTCAAGTACGCCGCGGCGAAACCGTGGCGTTTGTGGGGCCATCGGGAGCGGGGAAAACCACGCTGGTGAAACTGCTAGTGGGTCTGTACCGGCCTAAAGCGGGGCACATCTACTATAACGGGACTGCGGAGGACGAAGTTGCCATTGAGAGTTTGCGCGAGCGGATCGGATTCGTGACGCAGGATGCGCAGTTATTCTCGGGATCTATCCGCGAGAATCTGCGATTCGTGCGGCCAGACGCTAGCGACGAGGAATGTCTGCAGGTACTACGCCAGGCGTCAGTCGAGAGCCTGCTCGAGCGTGCGGACAGAGGGCTCGACACGGTGATCGGCGAGGGTGGGGTGAAAGTGTCAGGCGGCGAGAAGCAGCGGCTCTCGATCGCCCGAGCGTTGCTCCGCCGACCCCAATTGCTAGTGTTCGACGAGGCGACTTCTTCACTTGATTCGCTGACTGAGGAGGAGATTAGCCAGACTATACGAGATATCGGGGCAAGCCGCGACGCAATCACCATTCTGATCGCGCATCGTCTGTCGACCGTACTGCATGCCGATCGCATCTACGTGCTGGAGCGGGGCAGTATCGTCGAGTTCGGCCGCCACGCCGAACTGCTGGCGAACAAGGGCCTGTATTACGCTATGTGGCGGCAGCAGGTGGGCGAAGGAAAAGAGCGAATCGCCGCGCCGAAATCATCACTAGTTTCGATTTAGTCGGAGACATCTGCCGACAGCAACGGCACCCCTGTAAGGAGCGGGACCACCGTAAAAGGGTCCGGCGTTTCGCAGCTTGCGGCGTTCACATCATCTCCAACGACCCATAATCGGCCACACGCAATCCAATCTCAGGCCACTCGACGGATGTCTCGGCGTACATGCCTTCGGGATCGAAACCGCCTTTTTTTTATCCACTACCGTCATGGCTGTGAGCGGCACCAGATGTCTAAACACGAATGCCCACAAGGGGCGTGTGTGCCGATCGGGTCCTGACACGGCGTTCAAGGAAGCCGAGGGACCGAACCGGATAGTTGTTGAGAAACCTCCGCTCTTGGTCGGTTACTTGCGACTTGTCATCGTCGCCAGCTGCGAATTGTCGTCCACCTTTGCGGAGGAGCTGAACTGATTGCACTGGCCCTTGGTAAAGAGTATCCTCCACTGGTGTCACTGGCTACTGTATCTGGCAGGCAATAACGCGATGGGGAGCCGTTGAGATGTGGCGAAAGGTTGGGGGGTGAAATGGGCAGTAGGAAAATCAAGCGCCGGAAAGGCATTCGGACGCGGACGATCAAGTTAGATTCGGAGTCGATGGACATGATGAATCAGCAATTGCAGGCATTTCGGGAGAAGTTCGGACGCGAAGCCGGACCTGACGATCCGGTCTTTTTGACCCCGATGCCGACACTCCACAACCGTTTCCCCTAGAGAAGTACCTGGAAGAATCGACGGCGGCCATGGTTGCAGCGGGTATTCGCCCCGAGATCATCTATGCACATCGAAAGACAGGTGGCCTGCTGGTTACGGAAGAGAATCAAGGAAAGCTCTCTGCTGAAGACATCGCAGAATGGGAAGCTGCTATCGACGAGTACTTGGAAAAAACTAACGGTAAACCAAACTAGTGAACAGTCAGCCAACAGGAACCCGATGTTCTGACAGAAGGCGCATCACGAAACTCGGGTACGGCTCTTCCGACAGTTTTTCACTTGGCGGCCGTCCTTTGCCTCTCCCACTCGGCCTCAAATGCACGCCGACGCTCCGCGAGGTAGGCGTGGTAACCACCGGGATCAATGAACGGATTCGGCCCGCCTGCCTTGATGCGTGCGTACTTGGCTTCCATGCCGTAGTAGTTCCCATGCGCGCCGAGAAACACGTCGACCGGCAGAGATTCGAGGACCTTGAACGTGCGCACATAATCCTCCGCGATCTGCGGATAATCCTTGTTCCCTACAAGGATGTAGCCCGGGTTCACGTTGATGCTACCAATGATCACCAGGTCGTAGGTCTTGCCTCCGTCCTTGACCTTCATCGTCCAAGTGGTACAGCCTTCCGTGTGTCCCGGCGTAAGATGCGCCAGCAACGTTGAACCGCCGAGCGTGACTTGATCGCCGTTATGCAAAACTCTGTCGATAGGGTGCGGCTTATTACCAGGACGCATTTTTTGCAGCGCCGGAACGTCTTCCGCCATGGCCATTACGCGCGCGCCGGTCAGTTCTTTGACCAGGGCGTCCCCTTCCATGTGATCGTCGTGAGCATGGCTGCCGAGCAGAATCTTGGTGTCACGAAAACGAAAGCCCAGCTTCTCCACCGATTCCCGAATGGTCGGCACATTCCTCTCGAAGTCGCTGTTGATCAGGATGTTTCCCTGGGACGTTGTAATCAGGAAACTCGCCAGTCCTTTCGTCCCGATGTAGTACACATTGTCTATGATCTTGTAAGGCGGAAAGGGCTCGTCCCACGCGTTGTTGCTCTGTGCGCACATGAGACCAGCGCTACAGAACATCGTGAGCGTAACAGAACGAAGCCGCATGGTTTGTTTTTGTTTCCCGGAGCTACAAGCTTAACAAAAGAACTGAGAAGCAAAGGCTCCTGACGGTTCCGAAACGGCGGTGTCGGACACGTAGCTTCCCGCGACTGGATGATCTCCGCGAACGGGACATCTTGGGAGTTTGGCCAGCACGAAGGGATTTCGCGACCACGATTCGGCTTTGTAAATCCTTCGGCATCAGGGATGATTGATACGCCGAAGGCTCAGCCTCGGGTGTTTTGGCAAGGGTGCACCGCTGCGACACCGTTGCTAGGGATTCGATCGGGTGGATCCGGATACTGTAGACATCCTACTAAATGTTGTGTAGACTAACTATACAATGCCCGGCCAGCCATCACGTCCCGAACTCCTGCAAGGTACCCTTGATCTCCTCATCCTTCGCACCTTGCTACCCGGACGGAGCCACGGACATGCCATCGCCAGACACATCCGGCGAACTTCAGAGGATCTCCTGCAAGTTGAAAGCGGCTCGCTATACCCGGCGCTGCATCGTTTGGAGGCGAAAGGCTGGATCGACGCCTCCTGGGATCTTTCCGAAATGGGCAAACGAGCTCGCTACTATCGCCTCACGCCGGCGGGCCGCAAACATCTGGCCGCCGAACAATCGAGATGGGAGGCGCTTTCACGCGCCATCGGGCTGGTTTTGAACCCCGCGGAACAGGAGGGGCAATGAAATCATTCTTTCGCAAGTTGATCTGGCTGGTGCGACGGCCCATCAAAGAGGCCGATCTCCAGGAGGAGCTGCAGTTCCACCTCGAAGAGGAAGCCGAGTCGCAAATCGCCCGGGGACGATCGGCAGCCGATGCGCGCCTCGCCGCCCGCCGCGATCTGGGTAACCTCACCCGCGTGCAGGAAGAGACGCGCGCGGCGTGGAGTTGGACGCTCGTCGATCATCTGCTGCAGGACATGCGCTACGCCTGGCGCACCATGGCCGCCAACAAGACGTTCAGCGCGCTCGCCGTTCTTTCACTGGCTTTGGGCATCGGCGCCAATACCGCCATCTTCAGTTTCATGGACGCCATCCTGCTGCGGTCGCTGCCGGTGGCGCATCCGGAATCGCTAGTGACCTTGAGTTGGCGCACCAACCAAAACGAATTCCATGGCTTGAATTTCCACGATGACAGCTTCCTCGGACCAAAAGAGGGCTTCGGTGAAAGCGTCCTCTCCTATCCGGCAATGCAGATGTTCGCCGGGAATGACGCCATCTTTTCCAGCGTTTTCGGATATCAGAGCGCGGGAGATCTTCACTTGCGGGTCGGCAACCAAGCGCAGATCGCCAACACCGAATACGTCACCGGCAATTATTTCCAAAGCCTCGGCATTCCATCTGCGGCCGGGCGCCTCATCATGGCCGATGACGATCGCGCCGGCGCGCCCGCGGTCGCCGTGGTCAGCTTCGCCTTGAGCCAGCGCCGTTTCGGATCGCCCACCGGCGCCGTCAACCAATCGATCCTGATCAGCAATCTCCCCTTCACCGTAGTGGGCGTCGCGCCGCCGGAATTCTTCGGCGCCGATCCGGGCGCGTTTCCCGACGTCTATATTCCGATTCACGCCGAGCTGCTTCTGAATCGAGATGGTTCCCATACCGCTGGCGTCTGGTTTACGGACCCGGACATTGAGTGGGTAATCGGCATGGCGCGCCTGCAGCCGGGAGTGAGCATCGCGCAGGCGCAAGTTGCACTGGGCCCGCAATTCTCGGAGTGGATGCGCACCGTAAACAAAGCGCGCAACCGTGCCGACCTTCCGCGGCTCGTGCTGCGCGACGGTAGCGGCGGACTTTCGGGCGTGCGCCTGCGGTACTCCAAGCCGCTGATGATCCTCCTCACGCTTGTAGCGCTGATTCTGGCGCTCGCCTGTGCCAATATCGCCAATCTCCTGCTGGCGCGGGCGACCGCTCGCCGCCGCGAGATCGCTGTGCGGCTGAGCATCGGCGCTGGACGAGCGCGTGTCATCCGCCAGCTTCTGACCGAGAGCGTGATGCTGGCGGCCATCGGCGGACTGCTCGGAATCGCGTTCGCCGTGTGGGGAATTCGCTTTCTGACGCTGCTGCTGTCCGCCGGCAGTCAGAATTTCACGCTTCACGCCGAAGTGAACTGGCACGTGCTGGCGGTGGTGGCGGCGCTTTCGATGGTTACGGGCATCCTGTTTGGCCTGGCGCCGGCGCTACAATCCACGCGAGTCGATTTGATGCCCGCGCTCAAGGAATCGCACACCGCAGCCACGCGCGGCGCGCGACGCCTGACGCTGAGCCGCGCACTGATGGTGACACAAATCGCCATCAGCCTGGTGATTCTGGTGGCCGCGGGATTGTTCGTTCGCACCCTCTCGAGCCTGGAATCGATTGATCTCGGATTCAATCGCGAAAACGTGCTCACCTTCAAGCTCAATGCCCGTCAGGCGGGCCATATCGACCCTGAAATCGGCGGGTTCTACAGCCATCTTCAAGAGCAGTTCGCCGCCATCCCCGGCGTACGCAGCACCAGCTTTTCTGATATTGCGCTGGTGGGGGGAAGAATGATGACGGGCGTGAGCGTAAACGGCGCCGAGCCCAAAACCGGCCTCATGGTATCGGTCGGCTCTGGCTTCTTTACGACGATGGAAGTTCCGATTCTCCTGGGCCGCGAAATCCAGCCGCACGACACGACTAGTTCGCACCTGGTTGCCGTGGTCAACCAGGTATTCGCTCAGAAAAACTTCGGCGAACGCAATCCGCTCGGCCAGATCCTCACGGCTCCGGATGGCTGCGCGACATGCGCCTTCGAAATCGTGGGTGTTTCCAGCAATGCGCTGGTGGGCAACGACGTCCGGGACAAGCCCGGCCCCACGGTGTTCGTTCCGTACACCGCGAACCTATGGGGTCCCATGCAGACCATGATCTATGAGCTGCGTACGGCCGGCAATCCGTTGGGCTACGTGCGAACCGTGCGCGAGCTGATTCGGCAAGCCGACCCGCGCCTGCCCGTCTCCGAAATTCAGACGCAAAGCGCGCTGATCGACGCCACCATCAATCGCGAGGTGGTCTTCGCGCGCTTGTGTACCGCCTTCGCGCTGCTGGCGCTGGTGATCGCGTGCTTCGGCCTCTATGGCGCTATGTCGTACAACGTGGCCCGGCGCACCGGCGAAATCGGGATTCGGATGGCGCTGGGCGCAGCGCGGAGCCGTGTGGTGTGGATGGTCTTGCGCGAAGTGCTGCTGCTCGTGGCCGCAGGTCTCGTCATCAGTATCCCCGCTGCTTTGTTTGGGACCAAGCTGCTGAAATCGTTTCTCTACGAGACACAGCCCAACGATCCAATATCGCTGACAGTGGCCGCGGTGTCTTTAGTTGTTGCCGCAACGCTGGCGGGCTATCTGCCCGCGCGCAAAGCCTCGCGCATCGACCCGATGGTGGCTTTGCGCAACGAGTAGCGGCGGGACGTTTTGCTCCGAGAGCGACGACTGAGTCACCGGCGAAGGGCTGACATGTTGAATCATACTACCCGTTTCCAGAATCCGGTCTCTAGAGGCGGCAGATCCTGCCTTGTCGCCCAGTGTTTAGCAATGCTCCATCGCGAGCAATGGCCTCAACTCCCGGCGATCGAGGAAACCATAGGGGCTGTCGACTTGTTTCAGGGCTGCAAACGAATAGAACGCGACTTCTAAGGCTCGCCAATCCAAACCCTGCGCAGCCAGAGGATCGAGACTACGATCTCTAGTGCTGTCACAGCTATGAGCACTATCGGCTGACGCAGACTATCGACTATCGACGTGGCGACGGCGTGTACCTCACCTGTCCAGCAGAGACCTATCGCGAACGTTACGAATAGGCCGACCGCCACCATACCCCACCGAAATTCCGGAGGATCTGCAAGCGGAGCACTCGTAGCCTGCGAAAGCAGACGGTCGCGAAAATACTCGGGGATCAGAACTTCAGCGGACGTTGCTAACGCTGCATCAAGGCAGGACTCCATACAGTCGTCGCAAGTCATAAGGTGCGCCGGCAGCCCTGGGCAGGCCCCACCGTTGAGATAGGAGGCGATTTGCGAGCGCGCCTCACGGCAGCTCAACACTTGGTCTTGCATTGCGAAATCCATTCTCCCATGGCGGTCTTCAGTCGCTCCCGCGCGCGGTGCAGGTGTGTTTTTACAGTTCCCATCGGTAGGTCCAGAATTGTGCAGATTTCTTCGTAGCTGCGTCCTTCCTGGTAGTGCAGCGTGAGAATGCTTCGGTCGCGCAACGCCAATTGTTGCAGCGAAGTGTTCAGAGCTTTTTGAAGCTGCCGTTGCTCCAGGACATCTTCCGGCCCGAGTGCCGAGTGAACGAGTAGATGCTCGGCATCGTCGATTGAAACAGTGAGCCGCTCTTGCCTTCGCCGCCGCCACTCATCGTTCACAACATTAACGATGATGCGGTAGAGAAAGGTTGACACCTTGGCATGCCCTCGGAAGTGCGGCAGTGCCCGAAACAACCGCAGGAACACCTCTTGCGCCATGTCTTCCAGTCCTTCGCGCTCGCCAGTCAGACGCGCAAGTGTTCGGAACACCATGGTCTTGTGGTTTTCGATCAGCTCTGCAAACTCGTGCAAACCTGTCAGACCGCCTTCGCCTGAAATTGTTTCACTTTTCGCTGATCCAATGAAACAAACCTGGACGATCGAGGTCTAATCGGACGAAAGGAACAACCTGTGAGAACCATTGGACTCCCTGAAATCATCGTCATTCTGAGCGTCTTAGTCATCATCCCGCTGGGAGCGCTGATCGTCATCTACTTGGTGCGCAACCTGCAGGCACAAGAACGTCTTCGCGCAATTGAGAAGGGTGTGTCGCTGCCCTTGGGAGATCCCTGGGAGCGCGCCGCACGCACCCGCCGATGGGGCATCGTCCTCGTGGCCGGTGGTTTCGGGCTGCTAATATTTTTTGCCGTGGTCTCGATGTCGGACAAAGACGGCCGCATAGGCATGGCGTTCGCCGCCATTCCGATCTTTATCGGATTTGGGTTGCTGTATGAGTATCGCCTCCGCGCTAGGGAATTGAGCGCCAGATCGCACTACAAGGATCGAGCCGGCGCGAGTCCAGAAGATCGGCCCTGAAAGGCGAAATGTGATATTTGAAGGCGATCGGCTGTCTGGAAACCCTCAGCCACAAACGCCACTGGTTTGGAGACAGTTATGCACCTGTTGGCGACGGCCATAAGCCGGCGGCAACTTCGTTCGCGTTCTCACAACTTGGCCGCGAGACGCCGCTGCTCGGGGCAACTAACGACAATCGGACGTATGAGGCGTGTACTTGAAGAGCGCAACTGCATTCAACGATCGTGTAATTACTGGTGCAGCAGCGTAGGCGCTCGATCGACCCGCACAAGGCGACTAGCGGACAGCCGAGTGGTAATCGTTGCGGCAGCGGTCGAACACAGGTCGGGCAATACGTGACGACTGCTGGATCCCCTGGACGAACGCCGAAATAGGGACAGATCTCAGAAGCCCTGTCGATAAGATCGCAACCGGAATGCCGATGATCGCGCCTATGTGACGCCTAATTGCGAGTAGCCGACGATGGGAGTAATGGTTGGCAGGCTCAGTCGAGCCGCCTCGTGTAGAATCACCCTCGATTGCGCTCAGTGGCGAGAGCTTGACAGCCGCGATGTTTGTTTGGAGACGGCGAAAATACTCTAAAATTTTGCCCCGGAATATAAGTGGGGCACGGAATGCCGAGATGATAAAGAGTCCTCACCTTTGAGGCTCTACCGAGATTCGACTCGCGGCTTTCTAAACTGCAGACAGTTGCCAATTTGATGGCTCAGTAACAAAATCATTGGCGCTTGGTGATCTTGCACGTCCAGGCCGATAGGTTCCGCGCAGGCCTGCGAGAAATCGGGAAGGTCGACCACGGCTTCAATATCGTAGTGAGAGCCGGGCCGCAGAATGACGGTCGCCCTCCCACCCTCGTCCGCAGTAGCAGTGAGAGGCGTCACGGAGTTTTCCCAGATGTCATCGTAGGCGATGATCTCCGCATGGGGGACCGGCTTACCAGCTTGATCGAGAACCGTGACGTGAAGAGGCACGGTGGGTTTCGCCGAGTCGGGTGGAAGATAGAAGTGGAGATCGTCCACGCTTTCACCTGGTCCAACAGCAACCGCCGCGGCTTCTGACCGATGCACGGCACCCGGGAAAAACGCTTTCCGGTAGTAAGGACTGCCATTCTGCGGGGCAAAGTCCATATTAACAGCGAAGACGTAGTATCCCGGAGCCACCTGGTCGAAATCAAAAGCGCCGTCTGAGGCAGCCGTGGCATGGCTTGCCTGCCAAGTCCAAGGTTCGTGGGCGTTAGCGTCGGCTATCCTCGTCGTGAGGTAAATTCCGGCGGCGGAGCTTCCGTCAGAGAAATACACGTGTCCCCGAATGTGCCCATCGAGTCTCGTGCTCCAGGATATTTCGGCGCAAGCATGATTCTGAACCGTTACCGTTGAGCTTGGGAAGGGTGCATAATGTTGTGGCGCAGTCGCGGAGACGACATATTTGCCTGGTGCGAGCCCATCGGCTCGGAACTTTCCTTCGTCATCTGATGAGAGAGTCTTCGACTCGGGTCCAGTAATGGATATCGTGACCCCAGGGATGCCGGAGATATCATAGCTGCCATCCTGACTGAACCGCAGCCTCTGTAGGCGACCGAACACGGAAACGCCGGGCGGAGCTTTGGGGAGTGCTTCGATCCAGTGAAGGTCGGGGTCATCCGCGCGGCTAGTTACTTCGTGAGTGCGCGTGCATTGATTTGTGCTCAGCCCACCGTCAGATGCGGCATAACCGTATACCAAATAGTCATGCCCCTCCTGGAACGTATAGCCACAGGCGGAGCCTTGATCGGGAGTATGGATGACGCTGCTCGCTGGGGCTGCCGCGGTAGATCTTTGCTACGTCGAAATGAATCAGGTTCTGGCCCGGACCGCTCCAGGTGATCTTTTTTCCGTTCACAACTTTCTCTTGGGGCGGTTCGTCGTAGACGTGCTCGATCCGAACGACGTGGCCCAAGAAGAGCAAGGAAGTGGCCCAGTAGACCGAACAGACAGGTGTTGGCCCCGCGCAACTGCATGCTGAGCCGGGGACTGCACTGGCAAGGCTGAATGCCATGAACACGATGGTTTTCGCGCCAGTCCTGCTCATTCTACCAATGCGACGTGCGCGGATTGGATAGGGTTACACCGACCGGCCCGCTGGGTATCGCCGGGCCGTCTGGATAAAAAGCGGCAATGTCGGACAAATAGCTTTACGCGACTGGATGATCTCCGCGAACCGGACTTCGCGACAACGGACACCAGTTGTAGGAACTTAAGTTCTGCGTTTTCAGCCTTGTGAAATTGGCCGCCGGGAGCGTTGTGCTGCGGGCTGGTAACCACACGCCCGTGCCGTTTGGAACGTGGGCCGTAATACAAACGATTTCGGTATGCCAAAAGCAACAACGCTTGTTATTCTGCGCGCAGAGCGACCATTGGGTCGACGCGAGTGGCACGACGGGCAGGGACATAGATCGCAACGAGAGCAGCAACCCCAAGCACGGCGCTGATGACCGCATAGGTGGACGGATCGCCCGGTTTCACTTGATAGAGCAAGGACGCTAGCACGCGCGTGGAGGCCAACGAGCCCAATATGCCAATGACAACTCCGGCTAAAGCGAGGGTTGCTCCGCGAGCCAGCATGAGCCAACGAACGTTGCCAGGTTCGGCACCAAGCGCCATGCGGACGCCAATCTCGTGCGTGCGCTGCGCCACGACGTACGACATTACGCCATAAATACCAATGGCAGCCAGTGCCAGAGCGAGCAATGCGAAGACGGCCAACAGCGTTGCGCTGAAGCGCGCTCTTGCTGTGGACGCCGCCATCCGGTTCGGCAAAAGCTGAATATCGTACACTGGGAGATCTTTGTTGAGTTCGTGCACCTGACGCCGGACCGCGGGAATCAGCGCTGCAGGACTAGTGGTCGCTCGCACAAAAATCATGAGGCTGGAACGTGGGGACTGTAGGTAAGAAATGTAAACATCGGGGATTGGTGGCTCATCCATTTCGCCGTATCGAACGTCGCCTACAATGCCGATAATCTCAGCACGATCGCCGAAGCCACCTTGCCCCACGCCAATTGGTCTGCCGATCGGATCCTGGCCCGGCCAAAACTTCTTGGCGGCAGCTTCGCTGATGAGCACCACTTTAGTCTTCCCCTTCCGGTCCGTCGGCTCGAACCATCGACCTCTCAAGAGAGGAATCTTCAATGTTTTAAAGTACTCCGGTGAGACGAAGTGCACACCCACGGTCGGTTCGGTTCCGGACGGCACTTCTGGCCGGTCCCGAAACCAGATCAATGTTCCGTTGCAGCCGCCAGCCAGGGGATAGCAATTGCTCATACCGGCGGAAAGCACCCCTGGAAGCGAGCGGATACCGTTTTCGAGTTGTTCAAAGAAAGGCGTCTCAACGTCGCGATCTTGGTTTGATGATGGCACATCGATGCGCAAACTCAGCACATCTTCTGGATCAACGCCTACACGGGTTGCGAGGAGCCGTCCAAAGCTCTTCATCATGAGCCCTGCGCTCACGAGCAGCATAAACGCCAATGCGAACTCTGCCACAACCAGAATGCTCTTGCCCGTAAGGAGTCGGAAGGCGGCGTGGCCAGTCTTACTAGCGCTGGTGCTTTTGAGGGCACTGGTGAGGTCCGGATTGGATGCTGCGATCGCAGGAAGGAGGCCGAAAATCACGCCGGTAATCAGCGCGATTCCGAAGGTGAACAGAAGAGCGCGGCTGTCCAAGTGAATGGAACTCAGGCCGATCTGTGTAAGGCCCGATATGCGGATTCTGGCGAAGGAGCCTCCGTTTGCTGGATTGATCGCAGCCAAAAGCCGCACACCAGAGAACGTCACCGCGACGCTGAGAAGAGCGCCTGCAAACGCGAGTAGCACGCTCTCTACCAAGAGTTGTCGTACCAGCCGCCAACGTTCCGCGCCTACTGCCAGACGGATTGCAATCTCCCTCTCCCGAGATGTGCTGCGCGCCAGCAGCAGATTGGCTATGTTAACGCACGCGATCAGTAACACAAGCCCCACCGCCGCGAATAATACAAGAATCGATTTCCGCACCACGGGATCGACCCTGACTTCGTTCAGCGTACGGGCTATAGCTCCCCATCCCTTGAAGTGACCCGGGTGGGCTGCGTCGACTTGTTGTCCGAGAGCGACGGCTGCCCTTTTCGCCTGCTCCACGCTCACACCGCGTTTCAGGCGCGCGATCACGTCCCACGAATGATTCCAGCGTTCGCCGAGTTCATCAGCGTCGAGCGTGTGGGCCGGAATCCAGACATCCGCCTGACCACTCAGCGGCTGGAACCCGGCCGGCATCACGCCAACAATCGTATAGTTCTTCAGGTCAATTCTTACTGTCCGGCCCAGCACCTGCGGACTGCCAGCGAAACGGCGCCGCCATAAAGGACCGCTGAGAATCACCACGAAGTGCGTACCGGCTGTGCGATCCTCCTCCGGCAAGAAAGTCCGTCCCACTTCCGGTTGCTCTCCCAGAACTCGAAAATAGCTCGCGCCGACTATCTCCCCTCTCACCTGCTCCGGTTCGCCGTCACCACTCAAGTTGAACGCATGGCTTTGATAAACGGCAGTATCTTCAAATACGCGCTGGAGCTGAGAGAAGGTTTCGTACTTGGGATAGGACCATACCATGTCAGTCCGGGGGGGATCACCGTACATGCTGGGGGTGGTGAGCGACACCTTCATCAATCGATCCGGGTCCTGAAATGGCAGACGACGGAGTAGCGTAGAGTCAACCGCGCTATAGATCGCGGTATTTGCCCCGATTCCGAGCGCCAGAATGAGCAGCGCCACGGCCGAAAAGCTTCGATCTTTCAAAAGAGTACGCAACCCGTAACGCAGGTCTTGCACTAAATCCTGAATAACATTCATGCCACGCATATCGCGACATTCCTCCTTGCGCCGCCCGATGCCATCCATATCGCGTATCGCATAGCGCCGTGCGGCTTCCGGATCCAGACCTTGAGCAATGTACTGATCAGTTTTTCGCTCGACGTGATATTGGAATTCTTCGTCGAGCTCCTGTTCGACCTGCCGGCGTCGGAACAGAGAACGCAATCGAAGCGGCATGGTGTAGAGCCAACGTTCAATCCCCATTTCAAACCTTTTCAAGAGCCACGACGTGGGAAATCGCAGCGGAGAGCCGGGCCCAGTTGGCGGCTTCTTTCTCCAGTTGCTTGCGGCCTAACCGCGTCAGGGAATAATACTTAGCTCTTCTATTGTGCTCGCTTGGCTTCCACTCGGCTGTAATCCAGCCTTCCTGTTCCAGCTTGTGCAAGGCCGGATAAAGCGATCCGTCACTCACCTGAAGCACGTCTGCCTGAGACTTGCTTCAGGCGTTGGCTGATAGCCCAACCGTTCAGAGGTTGCAGTGCGAGAATTTTCAGTAGTAGCAGGTCCAACGTGCCCTGGACCAAATCAGATGGTCTGCTCACCTCTAAGGTTCTCTCGGTTACCGAGATCAGATTACAACATTACCCTCTCGGTAAGCAAGAGGAGCGGTCAGGTTTTACTTGGCCTCGGGTTGTGTGGTCGGCAAACCAGAATTGGACCGAAACGGCCTTCGAGTAGGTCGGAGTCGGTGAAGCCTCCGGGATCAAACGAATAGAACGCGACTTCGCGTTCCGTTGGACAAACCCACTCCTCGGATGGCGCGTTTCTCGTTGGAACAAGGCGCGCTACGAGCGTCCCGCCGACCTAACTTCTTGCCCCCCTTTGCGGTCAACCGTTGAGTTCGCTGAATTCATTCCTCCCGAAGGGCTAGCAGTGGCTGCAGGCGAGAGGCCCGACGCGCTGGAAAATAGCCGGCCAAGGCAGCGGCCCCGGCCAACAGCACAACAGCGAGTGCAAGTGTGAGTGGATCGTTCGGCGTCACACCATAGAGGAAGCTCGCCACAAGCCGTGTCGACGCCAGCGCTGCGACAAGGCCCACGGTGAGGCCGATCCCAATCAGAAGAGCCAGTTCGCCCATGACCATGCGAACCACACGGCGGGGTTCGGCCCCGAGCGCGATGCGAATCCCGATCTCATTCTGCCGCCGCGCGACGTTGTAGGACATCACGCCGTATAGCCCGATCATCGCGAGCATCAGGGCAAGCCCGCCAAAGAATCCCGAGAGCGTCGCGAGTAACGTTTCCCGCTCGATCGAGTCGTCCACCTTGGCGGAGAGCGTTTTGAATTCAATGGACACGTCGCGGTTGACGCCGGCGATGGCGGACTTCACGCCGGAGATGAGCGCGGCAGGCGCGCCGCCGGCAGCTCGAAGTTCAAAGCTGGTGAGTGGACCGGGCACTCCGCCCTGGCTCCATGGAATGAAGACGAATGGCGACGGCTCTTCGCGCAGCGAACCATATTTCGCATCCTTCACGACGCCGACGATCTCGATCGGCCACCCGCGATACTCCAGGCGTATTGCGCATCCGCGGCCCTCCTGGGTGCGGAAATGTTGCCCGAGTGGATTCGCCGCGCCGAAATATTTCTGCGCGAAGGATTTGCTGACGATGGCCACCTTAAGCGAAGTAGAGTGTCGTGGCTGTTGAAATCGCGGCCAGCGACGATTGCCGTCCCGAGCGTTTCAAAGTACCGGTCGCTCACATTGTTGAAGGAGGCCATGCGCGTCATCGCGCGATTTTGGAGTATAGCCATCGACCTCCACTTCACCGGCCCAACGGCAGTGACAGACGGGCGTGATGGCGGAGACGCTGGCGGAATGCACGCCGGGAATCGCGCGCAGTTGGTCCAGCATCTCCTGATACACGGCGGACCAGCGCTCCCTCGGATAATTTCCACTGCTAAGATCGGCGCTGACGAGCAGCACTTGGTCGCGCTCGAATCCGGCATCAAGTGAAATGAGTTTCCAAAACGTCGAGAGCATCAAGCCCGCGCCCACCACCAGCAGCAGCGACAGAGCGACCTGCGCCGTGACCAGAACTTTGCCGAGGCCAAGCTTCGCCCCCTCGATCACGCCGCGGGCATTCGCCTTCATCGCCGATTGAGGATCGACGCGAGTACCGCGCCAGGCGGGCGCGATGCCAAACAGCAAGGCCGGTGAGAACAGCAACACTCGCTGTAAAGGCCAATACCCGGATGTCCAATGTGAGATCGAGCGAAGCATCGAGAAACCGGACCAGCAGGCGCGCGCCCCATGCAGCGAACAGCACGCCGAGGATCGCACCTATACCCGACAGCAGCAGGCTCTCGGTCAGCAACTGGCGAATCAGGCGGCCACGCCCCCCGCCGACGGCCATCCGGATTGCGATCTCGCGCTGCCTCGCCGCACCGCGGGCGAGCAGCAGGTTCGCCACGTTGGCGCACGCGATCAGCAGCACCACGCCAACGATCGCCATCAGAACGATCAGCGCCAGCTGGTATTCCCTGCGGATATAGGAGATTCCGTTGGCAGCAGGCTGCGTATCGAAGGTCTGGCTCAAGTACCGGTCCCGGTCCTCCGGCCCCAACTGGCGGCCACCTTCGTTTTCGAGACCGCGTTCGTCGAAAGCCGCCTGCATAAATTTGCGGCGCGAGCGTTTTCAAGCGGGCCGTAGCCTGGCTTTCGCGAGACGCCGGGCTTCAGCCGTCCGATGACTTGCAGCCAGCCAACCGGATAGAAGTTCGTTTCGAGCATGCGCGGGTAGCCGCTACCTATGAGCGTTACCGCGCAGAGTGGCACCAGTCACATCGGCCGATGCGCCGACCTCGGTCCCATTAAATCCGGGTTCGGTGACACCCACGATCTCGATCGGATGCCTGTCGATCGAAATCGTCTTGCCGAGTACGTCGCCCCGGCCGCCATATTCTCTTTGCCAGAAGCCATAACTCAGCACCGCGCTTCCGGCGCAGCCGCGCGTGTCGTCGGCGGGTACCAGCGTCCTGCCAAGTACGGCGTGTACGCCCAACGTATCGAAATATTGCCCCGACACGTAGACGCCATTCACCGGCCGCGCCTCGCCTCCCGAGGCCAGATTAAAGCCCCAGCGGCCATAGGCGAAGATCCCCGAAAATACGTCCTGGCGATCGCGGAGGTGCTCCCAGGTCGGATTGGAGTAGCCAGCGTGAGTCTGTTTCCCCATCATCACCTGGAGCAATTCCTCGGGATGGCGCACCGGCAGAGATTTCAGGATTACCGCGTCGATCAGGCTGAAGATCGCGGTGTTGGCCCCGATTCCGAGGGCGAGAGAAAGAATCGCAGTGGAGGCGAAACCAGGGCTTCTGCGCAGGCCGCGGAGGGCATAGCGAAGATCCTGCACAATCGCGTCGAGCATAGTAGAAGTATGTCACTGCCGAACGACGATTCGCCGAAATGCATCGGTGTGAGAGTCTGCGGAAACCGGGATGTCGGACACATGACTTCTCGCGACTGGATGATCTCCGACAACGCGACGTACCAGGCACTGATTCATTTTCCCGTCCGCTGCTAACCGTCAATTCCACCCGTTCGTCAAAACCGTGATAAACCTAGGAACTTGGCGAGTTGCCACCACGTTCCTCTGGCAAGGGTTCAACAGATTCAACGAACGGCTCCAAGAGGCTATTCACTAAGGGGTTGACAAATGCTGCGCGACTTACGATTCGGACTTCGGCTTCTGTTAAAACAACCGAGCTTTAGCTTGATTGCGGTGCTGACTCTGGCGTTGGGGATTGGTGCGACCTCGGCGGTGCTGAGTTTGATTCAAGGCGTGCTTCTGACGCCACCACCCTACCGGCAGCCCCAGGAGCTGATGCTCGTGACAACGGCCCGAACGGACGGCCAGAAAATGGACAGCCCGCGTGGCTGGCCCGCCCAGCAATGGATGGAATGGCAAGGTCAAACGAAGTCCTTTCAGGGAATTGCCGCATATGACTGGACGTTCAATTTCCTGATCCGCAACGACGGAAGCCAATCGATGCAAGGCATGTACGTTACCAAGGACTATTTGCTTGTAATGGGACTGAAGGCCGTGGCAGGGCGGGGCTTCGAGCCAGCCGATTTCGGGCAAGGGCCAGTAAAGGCAATCCTGCTGGGTTACGAATTCTGGCAGCGCGTGTTCAACGGGGATCCACAGATCATCGCCAAGAAGGTGCGCATCAGCCGGTGGGACGTGCCGCCGACGGTGATCGGGGTGATGCAGCCGGGAGTGCGCTTTCTGCCATCGCTAGAGGCTGCGAAGGAGCCGAATTACGACGTCAATGCGACGGTGGATTTTTGGGTACCCGCCTCGCCGGACCCGAAATACCTGAAGGCGCCCTATTGGAATGTGGTGGCGAGATTAGGGGAGGGAATACGCGAACGGCGAGGGCAGCAGGAACTGACCCTGCTGGCCGCGCGCAACGCACAGTCGGAGAAGGAATTCGAAGGCTTTACGCCGCGGCTCGAATCCGTGGCGGAGGAAATGAATCGAGACGGGCGCAGGATCCTGCTACCGCTGCTTGGAGCGGCGGCGCTGGTGCTATTGATCGCCTGCGGGAATGCCGCCGCGCTGATGCTGGTGCGCGGATTGCAACGCCAACGGGAATACGCCGTACGGACCGCACTGGGGATGGGGCGCGCCGCTCTGTTGCGACAGGTCGCCACGGAGAGTCTTCTGGTGGCTTTAGCGGGTGGAGTTTGCGGAGTGGGGCTGGCATTCGGCGTGGTGCGACTGTTCAAGTTGATTGCGGCACACGCCGTTCCGCGCCTCGATGGTGTAACGGCAGGCTGGTCGCTGCCAGTATGGGGATTCGCCGCCGCGGTGCTGGCGTCGGTTTTTGCGGGGGTTTTGCCAGCATTGCGAGCGTTCCGTCTGGACCCGATGGAGGTATTGAAGAGTGCCGGACCGAGAGGAACAGCAGGAACCGGGGAGAAGGCGTCTGCTGCGGGGAGTCACCATGGCGCAGACGGCACTGACGCTGGCGCTCCTGGTGGGCGCCGGGCTGCTGATTCGCACGATGGTGAATATTGCGCAGGTCCCGTCCGGCTACAATATGGGACGCATTTTGACCATGAGCGTTACGGATGTGCAGAGCCATGCGACCTGGGACAGCTTTCACCGGCAGGCTTTGGAGAGGGTCTCCGCGCTTGCGAGCGTGCAATACGCAGCGTTTGCGTGGGGCGTCCCGCTGACGGGCAATAACTGGCCGGCGACTCTGGAAATCGAAGGACAGGCACCGGCGTTGAAGGAGAGCGACAAGACGGCCATACCGCTGCGCGCGGTCACGCCCGACTATTTCAAATTGATGGGTGAAGCGCTGATTGCCGGGCGGGAATTTCGCTCGACGGACGACGGCAAATCGCCGGCAGTAGCCATCGTGAACCAGGCTTTTGCCGACCGCTACTTTGCGCATCAGAATGCGATCGGACGCAAATTCTGGTTCGACGGCCGGAACAAGCCTGGAACGGAAATCATCGGCGAAATCTCCAATAGCCGCACCGATGACCTCACCCAGAAAGCGTCGCCCGAGATCTATCTGCCACTGTGGCAGGCGAACGCGTTTTCGAAGCATTTAGTCGTGCGAACGGCAGCGGACCCGCGGGCCGTGGTGGTTGCCGTGGAGCGCGAACTGCACGCGGTCGATCCAACAGCGGCAATCGAGAACGTGAAAACTCTGGAACAAATTCGTGACGATTCACTCGCCTCGCGCACCTTCGCGATGCGGCTGCTGATCGGGTTTTCGGTGGTGGGAAGCGCCCTGACACTCGTGGGTGTTTACGGTGTGCTTTCGCTGTCGGTGGCTTCCCGTCGACGGGAGCTGGCCATTCGCAGTGCCCTCGGCGCCGGGCAAAGGGATATTCGCAAGCTGATCTTTGGGGAAGGTTTTCAGTTGATCGGGAGCGGGGTGGCCGCCGGTGTTGTGCTGGCCATTGTATTGTCGCGCGTGCTTCGGTCGTTTCTGTTCGATGTACAGCCCGGCGATCCCGTCACGCTGGCCCTGGCCGGTGCATTGTTCATCGGAGTCGCGCTACTCGCCTGCTGGGTACCGGTTCGCCGGGCGGCGCGGGTTGATCCGGTGGTGGCGTTGAGGTACGAGTGAAGTACGTCATTATCACGAGTAGCCGCTCTTCTTCGAACTCGGACCGAGCTATTCAGTCGCCCGCATGAGCTCGAAACGGCGTTCGATGAAGTTGGACACGATTCCGGGTGCCCACACCTTTTAGCCTGCTCGATCAGAGCAATCCAAAGTGTCGAAAAGCCTGCTTAATCGCCGCGACCTTTTCTGTTGGGCACGGATTCTCGTTGGCGGATGTTCCCGGCGCCGAGAGGCCGAACAGTTCTTTGCAGTGCGCAATCCAGGCGCTCTCAGGCACGAAACCGTGCTGGCGCGAAATCCATTTTTGGATCTCCTGGTCAGTGGCGCGTGGCCGAGTTGATTGCTGCTCGCCTGGAGCATGCGGCGCTCGCCCATGCCGTCGATCATCGTAACGACGGCTCAGTTTGTCTTCCCCTTCATCGATAAAAGCATAACGCGCGTCGTGAGGTGCTGTCCTCATCGCAGAAACGCGATCGCCTGAGCCGACGCGGACACGCTGTATTACCGCGACGAGCGCATGATACGACAACGTGACGCCTTCGAGCTCTGATTTTTCGGGGAACCATGATAGGATTGTTGTTAGCGTGAAGGACGCATCCGGTCCGCGGAAAGGGTAGAAGCCCACCTTTCGAGTTTCGAAGTCTCAGCAACCTTCTTTCAGCCCGATTGTGCGGACGCCGGGCAGTTTGATGAAAGGAGGTCGCTATGTCGACCGAATCAAACGGGGCCCCACGGCCCTCTTCCGGATCGTCCCAATCTCCGCCATCTGAAGGACCAAGCCAAGGACCTGCTCAAAGTCCGGCGAGGCGGCATCACTCGCCGATGCGCAGTTCCAGATCGCGCGCCTCTACGGGTTTGCGAGTTGGCCCAAGCTCAAGGCTCATGTCGAGTCATTAGAGGAGATCGGGCAACTCAAGCAGGCGATCGATACCAACGACATCGCGCGCGTCCAGACCATGATGACGCGCAACCCGGCGCTGCACCGTGCCCCACTCGGCTACGGCAAGGATGGGCCGCTCACGTGGGTTGCCGAATGCCGCGTGCCTTGGGAGCCCCCGAGTCCCGTGAGACTGGCCATGGCGGAATGGATGATCGCGCACGGGTCGGACGTGCACCAAGGGGGCGACGGACCCCTGATGCGGGCGGCGCTTAATGCATATCGCATCCCGATGATGGAGCTTGCTGGTGTCGCACGGCGCGGATGTGAACGCCATGTGGCACGGACATTTCCCCATCATCTTTGCCCCGTGCGAGTCGACTGGACCCGGCTGCTCTCAAATGGCTTCTCGATCATGGCGCCAATCCGAATCTTCGCGATCCATGATACCAGATCGGGCCAGCCGACCCATATCCGGGCACGGCTCTCGACTATCTCATTGCGGCATATGCGCGTTCCCTGGAACGGCTGAGCGCCTGTATCGAGGTTCTTCTTGAGGCCGGCGGGGAGACCCGGTACGACACGCCAGCTGTGCTGGCAGTGCTGCGCGGCCGGCTCGATGATTTGGCAAAGCTGATCGACGCCGAGCCTGGAGCTCGTGAATCAATCGTTTCTCCAGAACTCGATTGCGGCCAGATCCGGCGGACGTCTCCCTTTTGCTGCGAGGAGGAACGCTTTTGCATGTGGCTGCGGAATACGGCAACTTTGCAGCCGCCGCTCTGCTCCTCGACCGTGGGGCCGACGTCAATGCCCGCGCAACGGTCGATGAGGCCGGCATCGGCGGGCAAACGGCCATTTTCCATGCGGTGACGCAAGTCCGGCGATGACGGCTTACCGATAACACAGTTACTCCTTGAACGCGGTGCAGATCTCAGCCTTCGCGTGAAGATTCCCGGGAGCTACGAGCGCCCGGGCGAGATCGTGGAATGTACGCCCTTGGGATATGCGCTGCTGTTTGGCGGCGACAGCCAAACGGAGGACAGTTGCGCTACTTAGGGAATGGGGCGCTGTGGAGTAGCGTGAAGCAGGTCTTGTCTGCCGCGAGACAGCATTCACGGAGTGGATGATCGTCCGCCGGGAAACAGTTTCGCGGACGTGTCGCCTTATGCTGAGGCTGGCCAGACGGTGTTCTCGCACGTTTGCCTGAACGCCCCGGTTCAAGCGTTCAAACTCGAACGGGACTTACTTTTCCCTCCACTGCTAACCCTCGGTTGAATCTATTCGTCAAAACCCGTGAGAAACTGCGAAACTTGTTCAATAGAATTCCAAAAAAGCTATTGACTGAAGGTAGAGAGATGCTGCGAGACCTGAGATTCGGACTTCGGATTCTGCTAAAACAACCGAGCTTTAGCTTGATTGCGATGCTGACCTTGGCGTTGGGGATTGGTGCGACCTCGGCGGTGCTGAGCTTGATTCAAGGCGTGCTTCTGACACCGCCACCCTACCGGCAGCCCCAAGAGCTGATGCTCGTGACAACGGCCCGAGCGGACGGCCAAAAAATGGACAGCCGGCGTGGCTGGCCCGCCCAGCAATGGATGGAATGGCAAGATCAGGCGAAATCCTTTCAGGGAATTGCCGCCTATGACTGGACGTTCAATTTCCTGATCCGCAATGACGGAAGCCAATCGATGCAAGGCATGTACGTTACGAAGGACTACTTGCCTGTACTGGGGCTGAAGGCAGTGGCGGGACGGGGTTTCGAGCCAGCGGATTTCGGGCAAGGACCAGTGCGGGCAATTTTGTTGGGTTACGAATTTTGGCAGCGCGCTTTTAATGGGGATCCACAGATGATCGGCAAAACCGTGCGCATCAGCCGATGGGACGTGCCACCGACGGTGGTCGGGGTGATGCAGCCGGGAGTGCGCTTTCTGCCTTCGCCGGGGGCGGCGAAGGAGCCGAATTACGACGTCAATGCGACGGTGGATTTTTGGATACCGGCCTCGCCGGACCCGAAATACCTGAAGGCACCCTATTGGAATGTGGTGGCGCGATTGGGGGAGGGAACACGCGAACGGCGCGGGCAAGAGGAACTGACCTTGCTGGCCGCGCGCGAGGCACAGTCGGAGAAGGAATTCGAAGGCTTTACGCCGCGGCTCGAATCCGTGGCGGAGGAAATGAATCGAGACGGGCGAAGGATCCTGCTTCCGCTGCTGGGAGCGGCGGCACTGGTGCTATTGATCGGCTGCGGGAACGCAGCAGCGCTGATGCTGGTGCGTGGATTGCAACGCCAGCAGGAATACGCCGTTCGGACCGCACTCGGGATGGGGCGTGCCGCTCTGTTGCGACAGGTTGCCACGGAAAGCCTCCTGGTGGCTTTGATGGGCGGAGCCTGCGGAGTGGGGCTGGCTTTCGGGGTGGTGCGTTTGTTCAAGTTGATTGCGGCACACGCCGTTCCGCGCCTCGACGGTGTAACGGCAGGCTGGTCGCTGCCGGGATGGGGATTGGGCGCCGCGGTGCTGGCTTCGGTTTTTGCGGGAGTTTTGCCAGCATTGCGAGCCTTCCGTCTGGACCCCATGGAGATATTGAAGAGTGCCGGACCGAGAGGGACAGCAGGAACCGGGGAGAGGCGTCTGCTGCGGGGAGTCACCCTGGCGCAGACGGCACTGACGCTGGCGCTGCTGGTGGGCGCCGGGCTGCTGATTCGCACGATGCTAAATATTGCGCAGGTCCGGTCCGGCTACAATATGGGACGCATTTTGACCATGAGCGTTACGGATGTGCAGAGCCATGCGACCTGGGACAGCTTTCACCGGCAGGCTTTGGAGCGGGTCTCCGCGCTTCCGAGCGTGCAATACGCAGCATTCGCGTGGGGAGTCCCGCTGACCGGCAACAACTGGCCGGCGACTCTAGAAATCGAAGGACAGGCACCGGCGTTGAAGGAGAGCGACAAGACGGCCATACCGCTGCGCGCGGTGACGCCCGACTATTTCAAATTGATGGGCGAAGCGCTGATTGCCGGGCGGGAATTTCGCTCGACGGGACGACGGCAAATCGCCGGCAGTAGCTATCGTGAACCAAGCTTTCGCAGACCGTTATTTCGCGCATCAGAATGCGATCGGACGGAGATTCTGGTTCGACGGCCGGAACAAGCCCGGGACGGAAATCATCGGCGAAATCTCCAATAGCCGCACCGATGACCTCACCGAAAAAGCGTCGCCCGAGATCTATCTGCCACTGTGGCAGGCGAACGCGTTTTCGAAGCATTTAGTGGTGCGAACGGCAGCGGACCCGCGGGCTGTGGTGGTTGCCGTGGAGCGCGAACTGCACGCAGTCGATCCAACAGCGGCAATCGAGAACGTGAAGACTCTGGAACAAATTCGCGACGATTCACTCGCCTCGCGCACCTTCGCGATGCGGCTGCTGATCGGGTTTTCGGTGGTGGGAAGCGCCCTGACACTCGTGGGAGTTTACGGTGTGCTTTCGCTGTCCGTGGCTTCCCGTCGACGGGAGCTGGCCATTCGCAGCGCCCTCGGCGCCGGGCAAAGGGATATTCGCAAGCTGATCTTTGAGGAAGGTTTTCAGTTGATCGGCGGCGGCGTGGCCGCCGGTGTTGTGCTGGCCATTGTATTGTCGCGCGTGCTTCGGTCGTTTCTGTTCGATGTACAGCCCGGCGATCCCGTCACGCTGGCCCTGGCGGGTGCATTGTTCATCGGAGTCGCGTTACTCGCCTGCTGGGTACCGGTTCGCCGGGCATCGCGGGTGGATTCGGTGGTGGCGTTGAGGTACGAGTGAAGTACGTCATTATCGCGAGTAGTCGCTCTTCTTCGACTCAGGCCGAGCTATTCAGTCGTCCGCGTGGCCTCGAACGGCGTTGGAGGAAGTTGGACCGAGGCTGCGGCCATTCTCGCCAGATATTTGGATTTCGAGCATGGACTATGGCATGCTCGGGCGTGGTGACGACGTGCGCAAGATGACTTGGCAGTTCCGTCTCCGACTTCTGAGAACGACGACATGCGAGTTGCTCTCGACCTATCCCGGCATGCATTCGAACATGGCTTGTATGGCCGCAACGCGATGCTGGTGGGGCGGGAGGACGAGTGAACCGAGAATCAATCACTTGGCCCACTTTGCCCTTTTCTTGCCCTTTTCGTGCAACCAAAGGCCGCAACAGCGTGCAACCCCATGCAAAGCGTTAACTTTGGAAGTCGTTTAGAAAAAGGAGAAAACTGGACTGTATAGAGAATTAGCAACTAGCTGCAAAAGCAAGCAAAGACGAGTGTCCCAAGGTTCGGGACCAGGAGGTCGGTGGTTCGAATCCACTCGCCCCGACCAAATATCCCTTCTGAATTCAATTCCTTATCAATCTTTTCCATGTTGGTCGATTCTACCGGTTTTGCCTCACTGTGCCCAGAATTGTGCCCACCCCGCGCCTTCCGGACACGCTCCATGGCTTCTCGAATCGTGTCCGCCTGAGGATGAACGTAACGCCGAGTGGTGGAGAAATCACTGTGACCCGCTAGGTAGGCGAGAGTGTAAGGGTCCATGTAGGCCGCCCACCGCGTTAGGCAGGTATGACGGAATGTGTAGAGCACAAAGTCAGGAACTTTCGCCAGCTTGCACGCCTTTGCGTGTTGTTTCTTCAGACTGGACTTTTCGATGTGCCCACTTTTGGTTTGGGCCGGAAACACCCATTCAGTCCTCGCCAACTCGCGGCGCATGTCCAGGAAAGCCGCCATTCGGGGCGTCAAAGGGATGGTTCTCCTAGCGTTTTCCGTCTTTCCGAAAGGCACGTGAACCGCTCCCTCGCGGACATGCTCCCAGCGCAGCCGGAAACACTCATCCGGCCTCAGCCCACAGTCGATCAATAACGTCGTGACGTCTCGAAGTAAGAAGGGGTCTTCCGGCTTGATCGGCTGCTCACTGCGCATCGTGGCCCGAATGCCCTCTAACGCGTGTTGATAGGATGCTTGAATCTGGTCGCCGACTGCGGTTGCCCCTGCGAGATATCTGGTCTCCTCTTCTTCCGACAGAACCCGATCTCGGTGATTCTCACCCGGCAGCATGTCCACTTTCGGAAGGACCTTTTGCACCTTGCCCCACTCCGTCGCTAGCCTCAGCAACCGACGCAAAACCTCTAGCCTGCGGTTGATGCTTCCAACACATAGGCCATCTTGCCGTAATTTCGCTACAAACGTTCCGATCTTGTCTGCTGTGACGTTGTCGAGGGTACAGCCGGCTAATGGTGTGTGTGCCTTCAGGCTACGCCAGCCGTTTCTGTAGTAATCCAACGTATTCCGTTTGTGCTCGAAACGGGCCTCGATAAACGGTATGAAGTCCGCCTCCGCGAATTCCTGGATCGTAGGCACCCGTGTCCGATCTCGGAGGCCGACTTCACCCTTAGCCAGAGACGTCTTGTGCGCTGCCTCCATTTGCTCAGCGACGCGTTTGTTCGTCTGTTTCGTGCTCTGCCGAGTGGGTTCGCCATCCCAGACAAATTTGTACCACCAGATTTTCCCGCGCTTATAGACGGCCATAATTACCATCCGCTCCTTTACTCAGCAGCCCGCCGTGCCCGCGAACCAGAATTTACCACCAAATCTTTCCGCGCCTGATCAGAGACATCGCTGGCTATTCTCTCATCTCGCCGCACTCTGGTGGAGCCGCCGTGAACCAGCGGGATTCGCGCCGCCAGTTGGCTGGGAAGCGAGCCACGCCTCCATTTCTTCCGGCCGGTATCGCACCAAGGAACCCACCTTTATGAATTGCGGTCCGCGCCTTTCAAGCCTCCATCGTCTCAACGACGCCACGCTGACGTGCAGTTGTTTGGCGACATCTTCCTCGGTTAGCAGCGTTTCCATGGGTCCCCCATTCGTCCAGTCTTGGATTGCGCCTCTGCTCATAGCTCGACCGATCAAAGTCGAGCATCAGCAAGTTTAAGTTGTATCGATACGCTTGTCAATACCCTATTGCAAAATCCGTAACCATGTGCCACAATCAACCCCAACCGTGTTCAAAGACCGCAAATCCCAACAGCAGACATTGTCCATTCGCGTCTCCGAGGATGTTCGCGCCTTCCTCGAGCGTGCGCGCAAACAGTTCTCCGATACTCGCGGTTCCAACGTCTCGATATCCGACGTAGCGAAGTTGTTGCTCGAAACCGCGATCGACAGCCGCCTGGACGACCGCCTGGAAACCGTCGACCTGCTTGCAGATCCGACGGCTGCCCTGTTCGCGATTCGCAAGAAGTGGGAGGACGATCAGCCGCTGACACGTGCCGAATGGATCGTACTCGGCCATTATGTCCAAAGCGGATGCGATCATCTCTCGTCCGATCCCGAATTCCCAAGCAGCCAGTCTTTCGCGCAATTGCTTGAAGCGCTGCTGGCGATTCGCGAACTGCGGCGTCATCCCGCTCTAGAACTTGATCACTTCTACGTGAGCAACCTGTCGGGATGGGGAGATCATAGAGTTCTGACGGCCGGACCACAAGCTTCGGAGATCTTACCGGCCGTTGTGCGGCGGATGATTCAGGATCTCGATACTGGCGCCGCGCGAAACCCGTTCGTCGGACGAACCATCTATGTGGCGCTGCGCGACGAGCAGCTGGAAAGTGTGGATAGTCTCAATCGCGCACTCCGGCCATTTCTTCCTATTCTCTATCGCGTTGCCGCGCGTGGGCACTGGCTGGTGGAACACAGACCCATCCGCCAGAAGCGCAATCCTCGGGCACCTCTCGGAGCTTTTCCGCCCGTTGTACCACCGGTTGAAGTGGACGACGTCAGAGTATCAGGCTCCGTAAACGACGAGGGTGAATTAAACATTTTGCTCGCTCTCAAATCGAACAGGGTCTTGTATCCGTTAGGGCCTTTTCCACAAATTCGTGAATTTCAGAGCATGCTGACAACAATGGCTCTCGGAGACACATGGGATGGCCAATATTTCTTCGCGGAGACAAATGTTTCGGCTACCGGGGAGCCACCGCTGTTTACGTTTTCCTTTCGAGAGTTCGGTAAAGGTGTGCAGATCGAATTCAGCGAGAAGCAGTGGAACGCGCTGCGAATCGCACTGGACCAGGTGATGACTTTGCCTGAATTGAAGCAGACGCTGAACGAACTGGCGTTGGCGTATGGGGATGTTTGAGGGGAGACAGTTTTGGAGATAAAGATGGCCGACAGAAAGCGAGCAGGCGACAGCGGGGAAATGAACGGGACGCTGATTACGGCCGAGAAGCGCGTAATCCTGTCCATGGGAGGCAAAGGCGGAGTAGGTAAGACCAGCGTGATGGCGGCCCTGGCGGAATGGTTCGAAGCTAACGAGATCCCCGTGAAGCTGCTGGATCTTGACACCGAGAACAAGGCGCGAGGATCGCTGACGCATTTCTTCGGCGGCGGCGTGCCGAAGGTCAACATCCACACGCCTGCGGGACTCGACTCGTTCGTCGACCAACTTTCAGACGGTCCGCCGGTGATTCTTGCAGATATGGGAGCGGGCGCAGGCCAAGTCACCTACGACTGGTTCGAGACGATGTATCCCGACGTGTCCGATGCCGGAATCGCGTTCACCGCCATCGGTGTCGTCACGGCGGACCCGGCCAGCGTGGAAAGTGTTCTCGCCTGGGCGTCGCGGCTGCAAAATCGGGTTGAGTATCTGATCGTCGAAAACAGCATCACGGACCACGCCGACTTCACGTATTGGCGCGAGAGTGATCAGGCTTTGCAGTTTCAAAGAGCGTTCCAGCCGGCGGTCATTCATGTGGATTACCGGCTGCCTGACCTCGAAAATGCCACACGTAACCATGGCGTCAAGCTGGGCGACGTAGCCGCGAGAACGACGACTGCCCCGGAACTGCAGCGAGCATCGCTCGTCATGCGCGCCCAAAGTTATCGGCGACGTATGTTCGCGGAGTTCGAGCGCGTGAAGGAGCTGCTGCTGCCGTGAGTGCGACGGACGAAGTTAGTGATTATCCCGAACCGGACCTGATCGACCGGATCGCCGACGATCTGCCTGTCGAGATTCGTGCTAAATACTATCGCGAGATGAGGCCCTGCCGGACACTGCAGGCGAGTGATGAACTGCTCCATATTCTGCGGGCCATGATGTTTCTGCACATTCTAATGGTGCAGGTGCCGCGTGACATAACGACCGAGCGAGAAAAGTTTCGACAGCTTTTTACCGGCGCACTGGGAACTCTTCAAACGACCATTGAATCCAGCGTAGTCTATCAAAGGCAGCTAGATCAACGGATCGAGCAACTTCCAGAGAATATCGCGAACGGCATCCGCCCTGAGGTCATTGCCACCGCGATTAACGAGAGTTTGCGACAGCAGTTCGTGCAATCGATGATTCCGGAGACAGCTAGCCGCCTTGCGGCCGTCGCCATGCAGCTGAACGATGTCACAACAGCGTTCGGGCGCGCGGCAACCGCGCTTGGCAACCAGTATCGCGGTGCAGCCCAGGAAGCCGGTAGGGTGATCGACGATATCAAGAGGACCAGCTCCGATGCGATTGCGACGACCAGGCATGGCGCTGAAGAATTGTTGCGCGTCTTTCATCAGGAATACCGGTGGTCGCTGTACGCGTTGACCAGCCTGGCGCTCGTGATCGGCATCGGGTTCGGTTTGTCGCTGTATCGTTGGTTTGAAACGCCGGCGCATCCGGTTGACCGCGCCCCGGTGGTGCAAACTGCACCTCCCGCCAAGCCGAGGGTCAAACACTAGGGATGCCTCGATGCTCACGATCCGCGCCATGTCAGATGGTAAGGGATATTCCGCCCGGTACCTCGAACGGAGTGACTATTACGCCGAGGGTGAACGCGTGATTGGCCATTGGAGAGGGCGAGCAGCGGAACTCCTCGGATTGAAGGGGGCGGTACAGTCCCAGGATTTTGAGGCGTTGCGCCAGGGGCTTGATCCTGCAACCGGGAAATTTCTCCGTCAACGACAAAGTGCGGATCGCATTAATGCCGACGGGACAGCCCATTCGCACGGCCGGCATCTGTACGATTTCACATTCTCCGCACCCAAGTCCCTCTCGATCATGGCGCTTGTTGGTGGCGACGACAGGCTGGTTAACGCTCACGAAAAGGCTGTTACCGAGGCTCTCCACGAATTGGAGGCTCACGCCGCGTCACGAGTGCGGCTGAATGGCGCAAATGGCGACCGCACGACCGGGAATCTAGCCATTGCCGTATACCTGCACGATGCCAGCCGCGAAATGGATCCTCAGCTTCACACACACGCCGTCGCTGCGAACTTAACCTACGACGGTGCTGAGGGCCGCTGGAAAGCTTTGCAGGCTTCAGGCATCTACGCTCGTCGGGCGTACCTGACGGAGGTGTATCGAAATTCGCTCGCCCACGAGGTGCGATCCCTCGGATACGAGATCGAGAATGGTCGTGATGTCAAAGGTCGAGACTACGGGTTTGAAATTCGCGGCGTTTCCGCCGACCTGCTAACCAAGTTCAGTCAGCGCAGCCGGCAACGCGATGAAGCCATCGCGGACTTCGTTGCCACAAACAGGCGCCGCCCGACCGATAACGAGGTTGCCATCTTGGTGCGCGAGTCCCGCGCCGACAAGTTGGTCGGGCTGAGAACGGAGCAGGTACGTGGGCGCCAACGCGCTCGCCTGGCCCCGTCGGACGCGGCCAACCTGGCCGGATTGCGCAAGGAGAACTGTTTGTATGAGCTCAAGATGGACTCGCTCGAGTCTTCACTTCAATACGCCCAGGATCATGTTTTTGAACGTGTTTCAGTTGCCAGCGTTCATGAGGTGCTCACCGAAGCTCTCCGGCACGGCCGCGGCCGCATAGACCTCGGTGAGCTTAGGACGGCAATTAGCCTCCAAGAATCGTACGGTGCGATTTTTCGAGACGGTGGTGAGATCGCTTCAGCCGCCAGTTTGCAGCGGGAGCGAGAGATGATCGCTTGCGTGAATCGTGGCATTGGTCGCTTCGAGCCACTTGGTGGATTCAACCATTTCATCGCATCGGATCGCCTGCGGCCAGAACAAAGGCAAGCTGTAGAGTTCGTACTCGATTCCCGCGATATGGCGGTCAACGTTCGCGGAGCGGCCGGTACCGGCAAAACGGCGACCCTTCAAGAAATTCGACGAGGACTTATCGAAGCTGGCCGGCAAGTGCTCGCTACAGCACCGACGATGAGTGCGGTCGAAGAGCTTCACAGGGTGGGCTTTGGCGCAGCGATTACGGTTGAGCGGTTGCTCCAGGATGAGCGCGCTCGCGCCGAACTGCGCAACAAAGTTGTCATTGTCGATGAAGCAGGAATGGTGTCCGGGCGCCAGATGTTTGAGCTGTTGCGGTTGGCCGAGCAACATAGTGCTCGGATTGTGTTTAGCGGTGACACGAAACAGATCCAGAGCGTCGAGGCCGGTGACGCGTTGCGAATCCTGGAGGCCGAATCCCGCCTTAAGGGTACTGCGTTGATGCAGGTACAGCGGCAGACGATTGCGGACTACCGCGAGGCAATCAAAGAGCTGCGACGAAATCCAGAACGTGGCTTCGAAAAACTAGTGGAAATTGGGGCTGTGCACGAGATCGCTTGGGCGGATCGTGCCGCCACCGTCGCGCGAACATGGGCGAAGTCCCAGGCGCAAGGCCGAGACACGTTGGTCGTCTGCGCCACTCACGATGAAATTAATCGCGTTACAGGCGCGATCCGCTCGCTGCGCAAGGAGGTAGGAGACCTTGTGGAAGGCGTCCAAGTGGCTCGCGACGTATCTCTGAATTGGACAACGGCCCAGAAGAGTGACATGCGTAACTTTCAGGTGGGCCATCGATTGGTATTTCACCGTGCGGTTAAAGGGATTGCCAAAAACGAAACATTGGACGTGGCGCGGTTAAATGCGCAAAGCGTTGTTGCTCGCAACAGGCTCGGCAGAGAACGGATACTCACGGCCAAGCAGGCGAAGTCCTTCGACGTATACGAAAGACGCACAATTGAGGTTGCCGTAGGCGATAAGCTGCTCCTTACCGCCAATCGCCATGAACCTGGATTTCATGCAACGAACGGAGAGATCGTCACGGTATCTGCTGTCGACAAGAAAGGGCGCATCCGCATTGAGGATGGTCGCGAGTTGCCGGCCGGTTTCGGGCAGTTCGCCTACGGCTATGCCGTAACGGCGCACCGCAGCCAGGGCAAATCCGTCGATTCGGTGATCATCTCTGGAGACGGCATGCAAAAGGAGCTGTTCTACGTCGCGGCGTCTCGCGGTCGAGAGACCGTCCAGGTGATCACAAGCGACAAGGAACTACTTCGCGATTCTGTTGCGCGATCGGCAGCGCGCCAGTCAGCATCCGAGCTGGCACGAAAAGTCAGGCCAGGATTGCACCAGGGACTTTACCGAGGTCTTGCTGCGGCCCGAGACCTCGCAAACTATGCGAGTCGGTACCGATCGCCAGTGGTGGGACGGGTGTGGCAGCTGAATGTGAAACATCAACCAAGGATGGAACATAGGTATGAACACAGCATTGGGCGATAATCGGCAGCCTTGGGAAACGGGAGCGCCAGAACGGCCGGCAGGATTGGAAGTTGTCCTTCTGAAGCGAACATTCGTGCTGCCCTGGAACCAGTTCCTTTACGCTGAGGGCGGCGATGACGAAGTCGCGCCGCTTTCACGACGCACGACGTTCTGATAAAGGGTAGCGGTCTCAACTCTCTTCTCGTCGAGTTGGCGGCTCAGCGGCTCGCCCGCTTGGAGCAGCCTGGCAGAGCGGACCGGCTGGCGAGCAAAGGTGGCCGATTAATCCGCGAGGTTTCGGTTGTCAGGATTGAGGCGGGCCATGACGTATCGTAACAGGCTGATCTGTGCGGGCCTGGACGCTGTCAGTGGCGGCATTGAATCGCGAACTGATCCAGCGACGGCCGCGATCGGGTTAGACTAAAGAAGGGACAGAGTCGATGATGCCGACCAACGAATACGTCGAGATCCGGAATGGCGGTTACTACGTAGCTGGCACGCGCATTGGGCTGGACGTTGTAGTGTACGATTTTCGGCGCGGGCGGTCGGCGGAAGCGATCTTCGAGGCCTACCCATCTCTCGGGTCGCTGGCCAAGGTTTACGGCGCCATCACCTTTATTCTCGAACACCCAGCAGAAGTCGAGGCCTATCTGAAGGATCAAGATCGCCTCCTGGAGGAGATCAAGGCGCAATATCCAATGCCTCAGGATAGGATCGATCGTTTTGAACGCGCTAGGAAAGAAGCGGCGGCCAAGCTCGCTTGAAGATCAGATTTCAGGCTGATGCTGACATCGATCCCGACATTCGAAAAGGTGTGCTCCGAAGGGAGCCATCGATAGACTTCCGGTCGGCGGCGGGGACGATTCCAGAAGGCACGCCGATCCGGATGTTTTGCGCATTGCGGCGGAGGACGGTCGGGTTCTGGTCTCAGGCGACATACGAACCATGAGCGTCCATTTCAAGAACTTCGTTGCCAGGCGCGAATCGCCAGGAGTTTTGTTAATTCCATCTGCCCGATCAATCGGAGCGGCGATCGAGGGGCTGCTTTTCGTTTGGCTGAATTGGGAACCTGACGACCTTCACAACCAGGTTCAGTGGCTTCCGTAGAGAACTACGCACCTGTCAGAAGCCCAGCTTGCGGTGCGCTTCGCGGTCCAGCTTGAGGTCCTCAAGACTGTATTCCAACCAGACTTGGTAGGTCTTTAGGAAGCCGTCCAGTTCGTAGCCCGTCTCGAAGCCCAGCAGCCGCCGAAGTTGAGCCGTAGAAATCTTGCGCTCGCGATAGGCTTCCAGTACGACTGCCTCAAAAACACTGCGTGAAAGTTCCTGGCCAGGCGCCGCCAAAGCCGCAAGAAGCTCATCCGGAATATCGATCGTTACCACAGCCACAACCTGAGGGTAACGCAATCGGCGCGGTCACCAAGAGAGTTGATTTCGAGCATATCTAATGTGTCTGGTTTACGAGCTAGCCGGCATCGAATTCGGAGGGGCTGGTATAAAATTATGAAAAAGACACCATCCCTAAGCCTTCGGCTTAGAGTTTCGCGGACCTCTGCCAAGATGCCATGTTCGGTAGCTGTTCGGAATGTTTCCGGTGTTTGTTCGGTGGATGTTCGGTGTACAATCAAATCGACGTTCAGTTCGTCTATGTTCGCTTATGGATGCTCGTTTTCAGGAGATCCTCGA
The DNA here is from genome assembly GCA_963768075.1 of Terriglobia bacterium. Classification (GTDB taxonomy): domain Bacteria; phylum Acidobacteriota; class Terriglobia; order Bryobacterales; family Bryobacteraceae; genus QHXW01. Next base: position 187,992 of record CAVYHD010000050.1, on the reverse strand, counting down.
CAGTTTGCCACCGAAACGGCCCCGCTCGCGGTTAGAGCCTTACGCCGAGCTGATTGAGGAGTTGCGTCAGCGTGGGACCACATACCGGAAGATTGCAGCAATACTTACGGAAAGATGCCAGCTTCAGACTTCGGCCAGCACAGTTCATGACTTCCTGCACGTCCGAACGCCAACGAAGACTGCAGCTAAGCGTGGGCGGACTGCAGGGTCAAGAATGCGCGACGCCGCTCGCCGAGCGCCACGCTGGAGCCGGGCACAAGCAAATGTTCAACCACCTGATGACGTTCAGCGGCGAATAGCAGCCCTCAAAATGCGCTCAGCACCGGCCAAACCGAAGCCGAAGGAGTTTCAGTACGATCCAGAAGAACCACTCCATTTCCCGACGAAACCTGACAGGGCAGGGTCAAAGTGATAGTGACTCCCTATGGCGCGGTAGTGTCTGAGATTTCAGACACTACCTATGGCGCTGTCATCTTGATTTCCCCCAGTACCCCATTTTGGGGTGCCGTGTCACCCCTTCAGGCCGGCGCGTTAACGCCGTACTCTTTTACTAGAATGCCCAATGCCCAGTCAGGGGCTTCACCAATGGTGCTATAGGTGCCATTGTCCGTCGAGTTAGATGTGATGAATTGCGATGGGTCGTTGGCGCCCGGTATGTATCCGACTGTGGAATGGCCGGTCCGCCGCGTTCGACCCTCGCTTTTCGTGCCAAAGACGAGCGTGGTCACCACTACGGAGCGCACGTTCGTGATTCGCAATCAGAGCGGGCGTGCGGAATGGGTCGATGTCAAGAAGGGCGTGACCGAGGGAGATCTCGTGGAAGTGGTCGGGCATTTTGAAGGCGGGCGATAGTCTGCTCCGCCGGGCCACCGATGAAATCCGGGACGGTGCACCGCTTCCGCTTTCGGCTAAGAAAAACCACAATCGCTTGAAACCCCACGCTGACCAACAATGCACAATTTTGTGGTGCGCAAGCAATCTAAATTAACCTAAGTTTGCCACTGAAGCTACAATTGAGGCCGCTTTCGGCAGAGGTGAGCCAACGAGGTACACGGGAAACACAAGCTCAAATATGGATCCGATGTTTTCCTTGCTGTCGACCGAAAGAACCGCGTGGTGCATTTCAGCGATCCACTTTGCTATGGCCAGCCCCAAGCCTGACCCTTCCACCTGACTTCGCGATGGATCGGCGCGATAAAAACGCTGAAAGATATGCGGCAGGTCGGTTACCGAGATCCCAATCCCGTTGTCCTCGACGGTTACAGTGACCTTCTCGGCTGTGGCATTCATCGTGACATTAATACTGCCTGGTGCCGGCGTGTATTTTGCGGCATTCTCCAGAAGGATCCACAGCAAGCGGTGGAGGCTGGAGTAATCGCCCCAGACTGGAGCGCTGTGTGGGCCGTTCAAAGATACCGTGAGGGTGTGCCGGTGTGTATCGGCGAGCAAACGGGCCTTATCGCAAACCGCTTCGACGACCTCAGCGAGATCGACAGGTTCGAAAGCCAGATGCGCAGTGCCAGCATCGGCGCGCGCCAACGTCAGCAAATCCTCCAACAGGCGGCTAGCCTTCCCACACTCTTCCACGATCTCTTCGAAAGCTCGCCGGCTTGCGGCATCGGTTTGCCGATTTCGCAACGCGAGCTCGGCGATGGTCCGCAGGAACGACAACGGACTGCGAAGCTCGTGCGAAGCATCCGCCGTGAATTGTTTGATTTGGTTCACTGCCAATTCCAATCGCGCCAGCATCGCGTTGCAGGTTTCGGAAAGCCGTTGCAGTTCATCACGTGTCTCCGGCACCGGCAGCCTCTTGGAGAGGTTTGAGGCGCTGATCGAACGGGTGGCCGCCGTGATCTGGTCTACTGGCTGGAGCGCACTCCTGCTGAGTACATATCCGCCAAGTGCCGACAGTGCCAGCAGCACGGGGATTGTCCACAACAAACCGGCGGAAAATGCGTCCAACACCAGACGATTGCCCTCCAGCGGAGCGGCAACGCATAAAATGAAGGACTGCGAACCTGAGGCAAAGGGCCGCGCCAAAACACGATACGACTGCCCGGAAAAAGTTACCTCACTGAATCGTTCGCGATTGAGGATCTCGATCTTGGGCCAGCGGAAAGCCAGCGCGGCGCGGGTCGGAGACGGAAGAGCGCGAGCTCCATTCGTTTGAAAAACTTCAATCAAGCCTCCTCCGGTCGCCTCCGCGAACGCCTGAAATTTAATGGCGCGCTGTTCCGGCGTATACTCCTGGAGGTCGCGAAGCAAGTCGCTCAGCCGATCCGCGCGTCTGTCCAGGGTTCGGGATCGTCCTGATGTCAGAGTATGCTCAAGGTTGAACCACATCGCCGCGCCGAACATGACCAGCCCCGCAAAGAAGACGGATGAAAACCAAGTCGTAAGCCGCAGCGAAATGGAACGGCCGCCAATCACCAGGCTTCACTCCGGAGTGAGTAACCTACGCCACGGACCGTGTGCAGGAGTTCAGTTTCTCCGGGCTGTGTCATCTTCGATCGCAAGGAACGAATAAAGACGTACAGGTTTGCACCACTGACTTCGGACGCCATGCCCCAGCCCTCTTCGATCAGCACGTCTCGTGGCACAACCGCCCCGGCACGTCGCATCAATGTTTCCAAAAGCGCATACTCGGTGCGCGTCAGCGACGCTGTCCGCCCACCGCGCTGCATTTCGTAAGTACCCGGCTTCAATGTTAGATCCTGAAATGTCAGCTCCGCGGGTTGCGCGGCTAAAGCACGCCGCGTAACCACTCTCACCCTCGCGAGAAGAATATCTAGTTCGAATGGCTTCGTCAGATAGTCGTCCGCGCCAGAGTCCAGGCCATGCACAATGTCCGGCATCGCATCACGCGCTGAAACAATGATCACGGGTGTGCGGAGGCCAGCTTCCCGCAGTTTCCTGAGGACACTGAAACCATCCAGGTAAGGAAGCATGACGTCGAGAAGAATGGCATCGATGTCCGGCCTTTTACCGAGCGTCAATGCGCGGTCACCATCGAAGGCCGTAAGAACGCAGTAACCCTCGCTTTCGAGCGCCCGACGTAGCAGGTCGGCCGTCTTCGGTCTGTCTTCTGCGATTAGGATTCGAATATCGCTAATTGTGAGGCGCGGATGTTACAACCGGATGAAATGTTCGTGAAATTTGAATAAGAGCCCCACTTCTTTAGATTGTCTTTAGAATCGGCTGTTCTACTGCTCTCGTGTCCCCTCTCAGTTATGCGAAAGGCAAGAAATCTCAGCAGGAGAATTGCGATGCGCACTTCAAAACGAAATTGGAAGAGCCGCTCTAGTAGTTTTGTACTAGCGAGCTTACTGATCTTTCTGACAAGCCTGATTTCCGCGCCTTCTGCCTCAGCGGCGGACGGCGCGGCCAAAGGCATAATCGCCGGACGCGTGGCGGACAGTTCAGGCGCACTTCTCCAGGGCGCGCAGGTTCGCCTGCAACCCACGGAAGTGACGGTCGCCACGGATGCTCAGGGCGAGTTCTCGTTCACCAATCTTACGCCCGGCAGCTACAAGGTCCTGGTGTCCGACGTCGGATTCGACCCGTTCCAGACCGACGTCCAGGTGACCGCCGGGGAAATGCAGCGTATCGATGCAAGGATGCAGGTCGGTTCCGTTCACGAGCAGATCATCGTCACGGCTGAGCGCCCGCACGGCGAGGCCGAAGCCATCAATCGCACGCGCATGGCCGATAACATTCTGCAAGTGCTGCCGGCTGAGGTGATCACCTCATTACCCAACGCGAACGTCGCCGACGCCCTGGGACGGATGCCGTCGGTCACCCTGGAGCGCGACGAAGGAGGGCATTTATGTGCAGGTGCGCGGGACGGAGCCGCGCCTCACCAACGTCACGATTGACGGGATTACGATTCCGGCGCCAGAGCCGGGAATCCGGCAGGTGCGGCTCGACGAGATTCCGGCCGACCTTGTCGAATCCGTGGAGATCAATAAAACGTTGGCGCCGAACCTGGACGGAGATGGGATCGGTGGCTCGGTGAACCTGAAGACGAAAATGGCCGGCGAGTTCCCGACCTTCAATCTCTTCGGGATGGGTGGTTACGATCCGATCCTTGGCGGTCGCGGCAGCGATCAGTGGGGAGGCACTGTGGGCCACCGCTTCGGCAAGGAGAAGAAACTGGGAATTCTCTTCGGTGGTTCCTGGGACTATAACGGGCGTGGCATCGACGACACAGAACCGTCAATCGACCCGGCATCCACGTTCAAGCAACCAATCTACGACAACAACACAATTCGGGAATATCGCTATTACCGCAACCGCTGGGGTTTCGATGGTACCCTCGATTACAAATTCAGCGACTTGTCCAGCATTTACTTCAGAGGCCTTTACTCAAACTTACAGGACTACGGCGACAAGTGGTATTACGAGCCGAAAGCGTCCGGCAAACCGAAGTTTTACACTTCCAGCAAACGTCCCGATTTTTCTGTTTCCAGCTACCTCCTTGGCGGCAGGAAGCAGTTCACGGCTTCGCTGTTCACCTGGGAAGTTTCGGCCTCCCGCTCCTACGAGCTGGATTCCGCCGGCAACCCGAAGTCCGACTTCGGATGGCTCGGGCCGAAGATCACTTGCGGCTACGATCCGAGCACACAGACCGATTCCTACGTGCCGCATTTCGGAAACAACTGCGATGGCCCGAACTCCCCACTGGAGAACGCCTCGGACTGGGGCTTCAAGGACATCACCACTTCGAAGGGCCAGAACGCACAGCTCAATTTGACGGCGTCCGCGTCGTACTCAATCAACTACCATATCGGGTCGCACTACGGGATTTTCCAAGTCGGCGGGAAAATTCGCAATAGCCATGAATACCAGAATGCCACGGAGAACGTATATGACGGCTGGGATCCCTCCAATTACCCGATGACTCAGTTTCTGAACGGCTTCAGCGACAATAACTATTACAATGGCGATTACTTCGGTGGTCACTTCGGGCCGGTCTCCGACTTCAATAAGATCCAGACCTTCACGCTGGCCAATCTTGGGGGCTATCTCGACGGATACAATACGGCAGCGAACTCTTACCCGAACCAGTTCGACATAGTCGAGCGTATTTCGGCCGGCTACATCATGAACAGCATGGACTTTGGCCGCTGGCATCTCGTGGCCGGCGTGCGGTTCGAGGGAACCCAGATGAATACGCTCGGTTACTACGTAACACTGTATCCCGCAGGTGCCAGCAACTGTCCTACGAGCACGGGCTGCGGCGTGCCGGTGCCGACCCGGAACAATCCGTCATATGTGGACGCGCTCCCCAGCATTTCGGCTCGCTACAAGTTGACTATGGACTCTGGTCTGCGTTTGGTGTATGCGCGCGGCCTCGCCCGGCCGGACCCCTATCAGCTCGTCCCCTACGTCACCGAGGACGACTCCACGAATCCTGCGACGATCGCGACGGGAAACCCCAAGCTCAAACCCGAGCACGCCAACAACTACGACCTCCTTTACGAGCACTACCTGAAGCCGGCCGGCATCCTCCAGGCGGGCTTCTTCTTCAAGCAACTCACCGATACCCTGATCGACACGTCCTATACCGCAACGACCGGGCCCTATCAGGGAGATCTGGTCTCACAATGGATCAACGCTAGCAATGCGTGGCTCTACGGGTTTGAGATCGCGTACCAGCAGCGGCTTTCGATGTTACCGGGAGCGCTGGCCAGCTTCGGGATGATGGCGAACTATAGCTGGACGGCGTCGCAAATCAATAGCATTCCCGGTCGCTCGGACAGCCCCGCGTTGCAACGGCAAACGCCGAACTCATGGAACGTCAGCCCGACGTATGATCGCGGCCGTTTCTCCGCGCGCGTGGGACTTTCCTATAACGGACCGTGCATTTACATGTACCAGTATCAGACTAGCGCCGATCCGACCGGGCTCGGGCCCAAAGGTCCGACGGGCGATGTCTATACTTACCCGCACTTACAACTCGACGCTCAGGTTAGCGCCAGAATTTACAAGGGTGTTAGAGCGGTAGCCTACGGTCTGAACCTGACGAATGAGGTATTTGGCTACTACAATGGCAGCCCGATTTTCGTGAACCAGCGGGAATATTACAAGCCGACCTACGCTGGTGGGCTGCGCTACACCTTCAATCATGAAAGATAGTTTGATATTTGCACTGATCGCGGCGTTCCTCGGAGCGCCGCTCGCGCCCGCCCTCGGGCAGGCTGAGTTGAAGTATGTAGTCATCATTAGCCGTCATGGTGTCCGCTCGCCAACGTGGGACGCCGCGCGGCTCAACCAATACTCGGCGGAGCCCTGGCCCAGTTGGGGAGTCGCGCCTGGCGAGCTGACGCCTCACGGCCGCGATCTTGTCAATAGCATGGGCGCCTATTACCGCGAGTGGCTGACAGGCGAGCACCTCTACAGCAGCACGGGATGTCAGGATTCCGGTCGAATTTACATCTGGGCGGACAGCGATCACCGCACAGTTGAGACCGGCCGCGCTTTGGCTGAGTCGCTTCTCCCCGGCTGTGGGATAGAAATTCACTCGGAACCGGACGGACGCCGGGATCCGATATTCTCGGGCGGCGGAACTCCCGACCCAGAACATGAGGCACAGGCGCTACGGGAGCGTCTCGGACCTCAACCCGAAAAGCTAATCGCAGATCACGCCGCAGCTCTCGCCGTGCTCCAGTTCATTCTCGGCGAGAAGAACACGCCTGGGAAACTGATGGAATCGCCTACTTGCGTATCAGTTAAGGCCAAATCGGTCGCGCTGGCGGGGCCGTTCGCCATCGGTTCGTCCCTAAGCGAGGATTTTCTACTTGAATACGCAAACGGTATGACGGGCACGGATCTCGGATGGGGCCGGCTGACTAAGGAGAACCTCTTCAACGTGCTCGAACTCCACAGCGTGTACACGGAACTGACGCGGCGTACGCCTCTTCTGGCTCGCGCCCACGGCTCAAATCTTCTTGCGCACGTGCTGTGTTCGATGGAGCAGGTCGTGTCCGGTAAATCCGTCCCAGGTGCGTTGGGGAACGCCGGCGACGCGCTGTTGGTCTTATCCGGTCACGACACCAATCTCTCTAACATCTCAGGCATGCTGGGCCTTTCCTGGCATCTGCCTGGATATCAGCCGGACGATACCCCGCCTGGTGGCGCGCTGATTTTTTCGCTATGGCGCGACGCGGCCACTGGAGAGTACTTTATCAAGACGCAGTATCTCGCTCAAACGCTCGACCAGATGCGAAATGGAAACCGGCTGACAATGGCGGCTCCGCCCGCAGGCCAGGAAGTTGCAATTCCTGGCTGTGGAGCCGTTTCGCAGTCTGGCTGCTCATGGCAAAGTTTCAGCCGCGCAGTTCGGGGAGGCGTTGATCCGAGATTCACAACAATCGGCCGCGAGGCGCAGAGCGTGGCCGTCCGCTGACGTTCCCGGGAAGTGTTGAGGTATGGCCTTTCGGCCCACCGAATTGCTTGAAACTGACCGCTTTCGAAACGCGCAAGCCCCTCCTAAGCTAAGAAGATCGTACGGCTAGTGACAAATTCAGTTTCGTTTGTCTAATGGCCCTGCGCTGCAGCACTCGCTGCCGGCATTGAGATCGCGGTCGTGTCAGGTTCCGTCCACACGGCCGTGCCGCTCGTCAGGTCGAGACGGTGCATGGTGATCTTGAGGCGGCCACGGTCGACTTCCACCTGTAGGTAGTGGTAGTTCACTTCTTTACTCTGGAAAGGATCATCCTTGGCACGTTCAATCGGGTAAGCGTGCGCTCCGGCGCCGCCCGTCACGAAATAGGTCACGCCGCCGTGCTCATGGCGTTCGTAGTTGTGCACATGCCCAGAGAAAACGACGATCCGGGCGCGAAGGTTTTGTTGCCGCGCCTCCAGCATCTTGGCCAGTTCCTTTTCTTGTGTGCGGGCGGAGTGTCCTCCTCCTAACATCTTCATGCCCGACGAGCCGGTGTAGGGAGGGTGGTGAAGAACAATGAACACGAAATCCACATCACCAGGGAGATGGTCGAGCTCTTGAGTGAGCCATTGCCCTTGCGGGTCGGAGACTTCGTCGAGAGAACTATCCAGCACCAGCATCATCGTGTTGGCGGCGCGGACGGAATAGTAGCGACTGTTCTTCAGAGCGGGAAAGCGCTCGAAATAGTTGGCCAAGGCAGTGTTTTCTTTATCGTGAAGATCATGGTTACCGAGCGCCGGGTAAACCGGGATCTTGTTCTCGCGCCACACCGCGGTTTCCGTGTCCCACACCTTCCAGTCGTCCCCATCGTAGCCGTTGTAGACGATGTCGCCGGTAAAGGCGATAAACGCGGGATTGGTCTGAGCAATCGCCCGTACCAGAGCCCGGCGCACGGGCGGATTCGCCGCTTCGGTGTCCTTGGGATCGTGGAAGCGCGAATCTCCGTAGGCAACGAAGTGGAAGGGTGTGTTTACCTGCAGTCGCAAAATCACAGGTTCGGTTTTCGCTACTGCCTGTGGCTGCCCGTGGGAACACGCAACGCTGGCGAGAAGAATAACAATCGGCAATTGTCGGCAAAGTTTCATTAAATAACCTAATAACTAGTGCTTCAAACTGTCAGTATTGATCCGGGCTATTCTCGCGCGCCGTCGGCCAGCTGCCCGCCCCCAGAAGTTCATCAACGCACAAAATCAATAGAGCCAAGCCCGACGCCGCAACCGGTTAGACCCTGAACTGCCAACCCGCCAACCATAAGTTTGTCAATGCTCCCTACTCGACAGCTTGAGCGGCACCCCGTCCAGCCTTTCCTCCGGCTCAATCCCAAGCTCTTTCGCTAGTGTCGGGGCGATATCCACGGTGCTGGCCGGGTCTAGCCGGCGCTCAGCACGCCATGGACCCCAAAATATGATTGGTACCCGCCGGTCATAGTCATAAGCGGTACCGTGCTGCGCCGGATCGTGGTCGGGCGGCGCACCCAGCTCGATCATGGGTTGATATGCGAACAGAATCTCGCCGGCCCTCTCGGGAGCGGCGCTGTACTTGAGCCGGTAAAGCAGACTCTCCTCGCGGGGATCTTCGAAACGTTTGTCGGGTAGCGCCGCGAGTTCATCGAAAGACGCTGCCGCAGCGATGTCGGGCATGGAGCGAACGATGTTCACTACTTTCCCGACCCATTCCTTCCGGTCTCCCAATCGCCCGGCCACTCCAGGTTCGAAATAGAGTTCGTTCGGGAAATGGTCGTTGCCCGCAATCAGCAGGTCCTTGTCGAGGTGCAATTCTGTTCGCACTCGGGACTGTAACTCCTTCATCCACGCGTCAGTATCCAAGCGCCTGGCGGGAATACCCTGGTCCTGTAGGCGTTCGGCAAAGTCGAGCCCACCGTGGTCCGCGCTGAAAACAATTGCAACCGACCTTCCGCCTGCCTGTACGCGATCAAGGAACACGCCCAGCCTCCGGTCCAGCCGGCGGATCTGATCAAGCATCTCCGGACCGCAATTGCCAAAAGCGTGTTCGATGACGTTGGTGGCCGAGAGTCCCAGCGCCAGCAGGTCGGTTGCCTCGCCCTCGCCAAGGTGCTTATTTCGGATCAGAGCCTCGACCGCGTCGAATGTGGCATCGTCGAAGAACGGCGACCCGCGCCACCGTCTCCAGAAACTCCCGTCCTGAGTTTCATGCAGCAGATAACCGCCTTTCGCCTGCATGGCCAGTCCCGGGGTCTGTATCAAACGAGGCAACTGACTGACAACCGGTGTATAACCTACCATCCAATGGCCGGGGTAAGTGATGCCATCTGTCGGACCGATTGGTGTCCACACTAGGGCGCGATCGCGCAGATCAGTTCAGCAATCCGTGTTGAACCGAACGAGCCAGTCAGGCAATGCCTTGGCATAGGCCGTCGACGTAGTGAAGCCGAATCCATCCTGGAACCAGTAAACGCCATCGGCCTTCGGTCCGGCCATGAGAATCGAAGCGCGATCCTTTCCCGAAATCGCGAAAACCCGGCTGCCCGGTACTTTGTCTTTCAGCCAGGTGCCGAAAGTCGTTCCCTTGAACCACACGGCGCTTGAACCGGCTTTCCCGGAAGGTTCGCCGAAGTCGACAACGTTGCGGGTCCTGAACGCAATAGATGGTCTTGCCGGTCGCACGGTCGCGCCATTGATTCTCCGGTATGCCGGTCGACGCGGGATGTCTTCCCGAGAGAAGAACGGAATGGCCCGGGCCGGTTTCGGTGAAGGCGTGGTCATGAAATGCGTTCTCGAAAAACACGCCCTCGTTCTGGAGCCGCCCCAGCCCGCCAGGCAGCCCGGCCCCGTAGCGGTCCATGATTTCGCCGGATAGCATGTCGACGGAAATCATGATCACCAGATTGGGCCGTTTCTTGGCAGCGGCTCCGCGGCTTATCGGACAATTCAATATCGAGCGCAGTCAGAGCGGCGAGACAGCCAAACCTGGGAGAGTTGCCTGCCGCGTGATTACTCCACTTCGAATACCAGGATCTCCGCTTTCTTGTCGTCGTGCTTCGGAACCGCCACGAAGTACCGATTCAACTCCGGAACCAGACGAGCAGTTTTCGCCACTGGCCCGGTCGGCACTGTTCGCCAGCAGCTTGTAGTGGTCGGCATCAGTTTGTTCATAAACATCCACTGCACCGTCGTTCGCCGCGTAGATTCGCTTCTTCACTGGATCGAACACCATGTCGTCCGTCCCTTTGGTAATTGGAAGGGCTTGCAATTCCTTGCCGTTTGTCGTGTCCAGAACCACCATCTTTCCGTCGCGGCACCCGACAAACAGGCGATGATTCACCTCGTCGAGCGCCATGGGCACATTGCCCTTACCCAAAGTGATCGGCCACGTTGCGACGATCCGCCGTGCGTCCCGATCAATCACTTCAATTTCATTTGTTCCGCGGCTGTTGACGTACATCCGTGAGCTTCCGCTTTCGAGCGCGATCGCTTCGAGTGAGTTACTGTCCACCCTGATTTCGGCCAACTCTATCGCCGGTATCGGTGGCGATTACGCTGATCATCGTGTAATTCTGTTTGGCATCCTTGCCGCCGTTGGCGATGTAGAGGTAGTGCGTGGCCGGGTCGTACGCCGCCGAGTCGGCATCGGCCCGCAACTTCACCGTCTTCAGGATCTTGTATGTGCCACCGTCGATGATCCGGAGCGACCCATCCTCGCCGTCGGTTACGTAGATACGGTCGAGATCCTCCCGATAGAAGACGGCATGAGGTTCGTCTATTCCGCTGATGGTTGCAGGTGCTTGCCTGTCCTGACATTCAAAAACCTCCAGGCACTTTCGCCGCTTCCGGCGTTGCGAATAGCCGGCCGTGCTTCAGATCCACTGCAAAATGATCGAAATGCCCGCTCACGTTGCCGGGAACGGGAATCCGCTGCAGCAGCTTCAACTGGGCATGCGCCGCCACATGGCATGAGTGCCGCAATCAGTAAGAAGAGTAGGAGATTCCTCACGTCACTTCCTGCCGTACTGGAATAGCCAGATCGATTCTGGGAGACTTCCAAGTCAAAAACGCAATTTCAATGACAGTTGCAGCGACCGAGGACCTCCGGTCTCATACAGTGCGTTCAGCGCGCTACCCTGGTTGGCGAGTGTGCTCGTCGCGTACCCAAACACCCCAGGACCATCCGTGACGTTCGGATCAAACGCTGCGAACTGCGGGTGATTTAATACGTTGAACGCTTCCGCCCGGAACTGCAGTTTCAGCCTTTCCGAGATGCTGAAATCGCGTCGCAGCGCCATATCCAACTGGATTGCATCGTACCCGCGGACGAAGTTGCGCGGTAGATCACCATTTACCCCTACTGGAGTCACGGAAAATGCGTTGTAGTTGACGATACGACCTCCGGGATACCCGGATCCATAGAGATAGATAGGCTGTCCCGCGACCAAGTTCGGCTCATAATTCAGAGTCACCTGGTTTGTGGGATCTTCGCCGGTACTGCCCACCAGATCCACGGGAAGTGCCGAACGAGCGGAAAAGTGGGGGTCCAGGCTCCAATGCCCCAGGAGAGCTGCCAGTACGGGGTTCGAATAACTGCCCGGTACAGCGTAAGTCGCGGCGAGCTGGAAGTTATGGCGAATGTCGAAATCCGAATCGGCGCGGAGGAGTTCGGCAGCGAGAAATTATTCGTGGAATCGTCGATTGCGTGGGACCACGTGTAGGACGCAAGCACCTGCAGGCCGTGGGAAAGGTTGCGCTGGAATTTCGCCTGCAACGCATTATAGGACGAACTCGCCAGGTTCGAAACAACGTCCGCGGAGTTGCCCGGCTGAAAATTCAAGTTGCCGAGGAAATAGGGGTAGTGGGAGAACAGTGTCAGCAGATCGTGGCCGTCAGCGGCTACGTAGCTCACGGTCAATGTCTGATTCCGGCCCAGACGCTGCTCCAGAGCAATATTCCACTGGGCCGTGTATGGCAGGCGCAAGTGTGGATCGAACGCCAGTATGCTCTGCTGATAAGGCGGCGCCAGACTCATCGGGGGCAGAGTCAACTGCGCGGGCGTAAGCGGGAAAGGAGCGCCCGGGTAATTGTGCTCACCGCGAAACCCAGGTAATTTGAGAAGCCAAAAGAGGCGAGGATATTGCCCAAGTCGTAAAACAGGCCGAAGCCCGCCCGCAATACCGTTTCGTAGCCGGGTTTGAACCCAGTTGGTAAGCCACGCCGAACACGCGGCGCGAAACCATGCCAATCGGTGGCCCAGAGCGGACTGTTCGTAGGAGCCACCGTCGCAGTAGCGAGATTGTGATCTCATTCAGCCTGTATGGCAGGTAGCCGATTTCGTTGCTGGGAGCCGTGATTGACATCCCACCGCAACCCTAGGGACAGCGATAAGCGTCGCGTCACCTTCCACTCGTCCTGCACGAAAGCCGAGAAATTGGTGAACTCCGGTTCGGATTTGACACTACCATGGGGAATGTTCTCGTCGATTGCAGGCGTGTTGGTCAACACCTGGGCTTCAGCTCTGGAACTCTACCTCCTCTTTCGTGATACTCGGAATCGCGTACGTGGAGATCCTGCGCCAGTCGACCCCGAACTACAATGCGTGGGCCCCCAAAGTCCAGTGGTGAGTGTCTACCAGATTGTACTGGTGTTGGGTATAGTTGTTGCCCTCCAACTCGTATTCGGCCTTTCCTCCCGTCGTGAAGTACGTACGGAAAGTCAATTGGGTGCCGATGGGATTGAATGGCTGCCCGTTCGGTCCGAGATAACTGCTAACGCTCACTGGCACCCCGCCACCGAAGTCGCTGCCGATCTCATGTTCTCCGGAAACGTTTCCCGTAAAGTTGAAACGCAGCTCGTTCGTCTGGGTGGGCGAAATCATGCTCGTCAGCCCCAAGGTGATCGACTGCACGTTGGCCTCAATGTTGTCATGGATCGGTTCGTCGTTGAAGTACCATCCGCCTGATGGCGTGTTGGCATAGCGGCCGAAGATCCGCACTTTGTCGCCGAAACTGTGATCGATTCGCACGCTCACGCTGTCCAGACTGGAAGGCGACGAATAGGTGAGAGTGTAGTAAGCAAGCCCTGGACTTTGCGGCAGTTCCGGTCCGTTCGGAATCGCGAAACCGTTCAGAAAGGGCTGTAGCACCGCCGGCGCCAGCCTTCCGCATCGACAGATCGGGGACAACCCAAAGGGAAGCCGGTACCGGCGAGATTAGCCGCAAACCTTCATAATTGAAAAAGAAGAAGGTCTTGTCCTTGCCATTGTAGAGATGGGGAATGATGACTGGCCCTCCCAGACGTACCGCCGAAGTCGTTCTGGCGCTCCGCGGTCTTGGGATAGCCATAGTAATTGTTGAAGAAATCGGTCGCGTCCAAGGCGTCGTTTCGAAAATAATCGAACAGCGATCCGTGCCAGAGGTTTGTGCCGGAGCGTGTGGTCATCGCGAACTGGCCGCCTGGCGTCCGGCCGTACTCCGCCGAATAGGTAGAGGTAATGGCCCGGAATTCCTGCAAATCGTCGAGCGAAACCATGCTCTGCGTAGTGCCGATGATGCTCATGCCCGGCACGGAGCCTGAATACCCGGCGCCGCCAGTCTCATTGTCGATCTTGGCACCGCTGTTTGCGCTGACGCCATCCACTGTAAAGTAGTTGGATTCGGTGCGCTGACCGTTCACCGTGATCTCTCCGCCATAACCGACCTGACCTTGCCCGGGTACCAAGGACACACCAGGCACGATCGTCAGCAGATTCTGCAGGCTCCGCCCGTTGAGCGGAATATTGTCCACAAACTGCCGGTCGATCACCGTGCTCACCGTGGCATCAGACTGGTTAACGTTAATTTGGTCGCCGCTGACGGTGACGACCTCCTTGCTGATACCAATTTTCAGCGCGAAGTCTAAGCGGATGTTCTGCGCTGTCTCCACTCGTATGTCCTCACGGGACTGGGTTTCGAAACCATCGGCCGACACCGTCATCCGATAGCGGCCTGGAGGAAGCGCGGGAACCGCATAGAGTCCGGAGCTATCGGGCGTTGTAGTGCGTTCCGTGGCAGTATCCTGATTGATCACCTTGATCTTGGCCGAAGGTAACGACGGCGTCGCTCGAATCTCTCACGAAACCTGAGATTCCGGCATTTTGGCCAAACATCGAACACACGAAGAGCGTAGCCAAGAATTACCTGTTTCATCATTCACCTCGTTTAACTTGTAGTGTCGGCCGGCAGCTCACTTTTGGCTTAGCTGGGCGACAGCTCTAGCGATCGAATTCCTCAGCCGTTGAACCTCCTGGATGTTTGGCTGAGAAAGCGGCGGCGGAATTAGATTCTCGAGCCGCATGCTCGGTAAAGAGAACACCAACGTCCTGGTCGAATGTTTTCATGTCTGCGAACAAGGAAGAAATCTCATCTCGGCGGGTGATGTTCCCGCCTGTCCGCGGGCTCTGGCGCACCGCCCGGCGAATCAGGTCCAGGCTTAGCCCGGCCGGACGGCATCAACGGAGCCACCAGCTTCTCGAGTTCGGCCCACTGTGCGGCCAACTCCTGAATGTGATCCAGGCCGATCCGTTTGCTTCCGGTGGCGGGGCATCAGCGTAACGCTCCGAAAGCTGGCGCAATGCATAGACGCGCCGCAAGCAATTCCGCGAAGTCTCAAGGAGTTCGAAAACGAAGGAGTGCCGCGCCGCAGATCTGGAAACTGTTCCCGCAGCCATTCAGCCAAGACGGCGGTTGCTCGTTGCCTAGCCGCGGGGATTGTGGACAGCGTCGCCGCGATGTCATTTCGCGAGGCAATGTCCTCGGGCGATAATAACGAAACCCGAAGATTTCGGACATTTGCCGATTCTGTTGTCAATGCTTCTTTCCGCTCCTCGGAATCGACGATTCCTGCCACCTCGACCGCGCCCGCATTTCTACGGATGCGCAGGTCCTCTCCCAGGTCCGCCTTCAATTCATGCAGGGCAAGCCGCGCAGCGAGTTCGGTCTGATCGAGATCCGCTTCGGCGAGGCCGACGGCCGCTTGTGGCGCTATGCCGAGGGAGCCAGCCGATTGTGGCGATGTGGCGCCACTGGTGCTTCAACCGCCGCCAATGGGCTCTGCAGCTCTGGAATGGATTCGGTCGCCGTAGCTTCGAATTCGAATTTCACTGGCCAGTATGGATAACTTCCCCAATCGGCGAATAATCGCCACGGTCAAAGTGAGCCTAACAGCGGGCGCTGCCAACTCGATCGTGTGAGGTGTGTAACTCACGCGAGAGCGATGAATATTTCCTGCCAGAGCGCGATATGTATCTGGCGCCGGGTCGAATGCCACGCCGTCTCCTCGAGTCAACGGCGGAAGCGTCCCTTCCTCTTTTGCTGTCTTAATCAATCTTCCTGACTCGTCTGTTATCTGACTCAACTTCATCGCGGAATTCGCCTTCGCCACACTTCCACACGCCGGTGTGCGGGACTCGCTGACCCCTTTGGCCTTTCGACCAGATCAAAAGTGCGGTGCAGCACCGTGCCGCGCGCCGCCTTCGCTCCCATTCTTCGGCCCGGCTCACGAGCACTGCCGCGCTCGCCATTGTGTCCCGAGTCTGCACAACCAGAAGACCACGATCATGCCGACGGCGACGGCCCGCTCCAGAGACGTCGGCCGGATAATATTGAGTCACGGACTAGCGCATCCCAGACGGGTTAACCAGGAAAAGAACCTTTCGTTTGCGTTGAGTTGTCGCAACTTCGGAAGCTCGCTCATTAGACTGGACTCGATCTGCTCGGGTATGGCTCGCCGTATTGCACGTGCAGGGTTGGCCACGGTTCGTCAAACACCAACCGGACAGAGAGCGTACGTCCATCGCTGAGGTCAACCTGGCCTGTCTGCTCGCATTCTCCTTCGGGTGGCACCGCAAGCACCGGCAACATCAGCAAGCGAACATCATGCTCCGAGAATATCTCGACGAAACTCGATTCGCTCCTGGAGGGGCACGCCGATGGAAAGATCGCACCGTCCCCCAGCTACGGGCTGCGAGGCCAATGGCAGACCGTTGACCGCTATATGAATCTCTTCCGGTGTTTGTTCAATTAGGTTTTCGAGGCTTCCGGCGCCACTGGCGCTGAGATCTCGCGATGCGCCTGCCGCTAACGGACGCTCCAGCAGAATCTGTCGGCGGCTTTTGGTCATCCAGGGAAATCAGACCGAGAAAAGCCGCTGCCACTATCCAAGCACCCGCGACAGGATACGATATGAGCGAGCGTCAAGTGATCCACGGGCTGCCGCCTCCCGGTCTTTTCCGCCGCGGGCCCGTAAATGGTCTCGAGGTCCGCCTGTCGGGAAGACACCCGCCCTGGGCGCTGCCAAAAATGCGGGATCGAAGACAATCGATGATTTCGTTCTGCCCCAGGTGAGCGCTCTCGCGCCCTGGGTTCCTGCGCTTGGTTTCCCTGCCTGTCCGCGGACTGTGCACAAAGAGTAACCACCTTGCCCGACGCTTCAGCGCGGCGCTGCGACAAATACTCGCGAGCCTCACGGCGGGCATGGCGCAAGCGCTCGTTCACCGCGCCTCGGGTCACGCCCATGAGCGCAGCTGTCTCAAGCACGCTGTAGCCGTGGAAGAAACGTAGAATGAGCAGGCTCCCGGTCTTCGATACCTCTTTGCGCTCACACGCGAAGTCACAAACGGCAATGAAGTCGTCTAGCACGGACTGCAAGACTTCCTGGTCTGCCAGCCGGACGCCCTCGCCGGCCGAATCGAAATCGAGCGCCGATAGTGAAATTTGCCGAACACGGAGGTGGCGGTACAGCATCGAACGATTCACGTTGCGGACGATGGAATAGAGAAAGGCATCCAAGTCCCGAATCTGATCCAGGTCCGGCCTGAGCGCTATGAATTGGAGGAAGGCTTCTTGCACCAGGTCGCCAGCCTGCCATGGACGGTTGGCGCTGAAATGACGAGCCCACTTGAGCGCTTGATGGTACCTGGCGAGAAAGACCTCCTCGTGCCCATCGATTGGTTTCGGCTTTTCCCAGATGTGAAGCATCAAGCAAATTAACGTGTACAGCCCAACTCACAGAGCGTCCAGGCCAAGCCAATTCCGCCTACCTTGGAGTCTGTGTATAATAAGGGTGAGAATACGGTCCACATGTCACGCCACAAGCGAATATTTTTAGTTACAAATCGGAGAAGTTTCTGTGCCATTTTCGTGTCAGATTCTCGGCTGTCGCTATGCACCGAATAACATCGGTTGCGGCATTCCTGGCAAAGCCGAGGAAGCACCGGAGTGACGCAACCGGCTAGTCCTGGCCTTGCCCGGGACCGATATTCTGCCTGACCTCTGAATCGTTCGTGCGCCGGTGGCGTGGAAGCCTCAACTGCTTCCTTCTCAATCCGTAAACGGAGCCTTTAACCGCTGACCGAACCGGGTTTATAAACAGCGGCCATTCCACGACGTCGCGATACAGCCGGCCGCCCGCATGATAATCCCAAACCGTGAAGACAGATAGTCGCGGTCGGGATCCAAATCCCTGGCGTGAGGAATTGGTGAACCAGGGACGGCGTGTTGAATTGCAAGGGTAACGTCGCAGTATCCCCGAATGCCCAGCCGGAGCCGCCCCCAGTCCTCAACCGCCTTTGCCAGGAGTCGGTGTCTCGGGAATCCTCGGTCTTTCCCTCCAGGCACACGGTCCTAGCCCGTATAAGGGCTGGGGGCAGACGCGGCTCCTTGTCCAACCCATGGCAGTACTATCCCGACAAGCGCTACGGTGGTCCAACGTTTCATGGTGTTTATCCGGCACGACCCTTTATCAGTTCAGTGTAAGCGCCGATTATTACGGGTTGATTTCGGTGCGCAAGGACTCCGCGCGGGCGGATTCTTCATCGGCATGATTCAAGTCCTCGTTTCAATGCTAATCTGCGATGAATGAAATTGCGCTTGAAATATCGTTTGGTGGGCTTTATGGTTTGGTGTGCCACGGTCCTCGCGCTAGCTCCGGCTGCTGGGCAAACTGGCTCGTCGCCAGTTGCAGAGCGGCATGAGTTTGGAGCGATCGCTCCACTAGTCGATCAACTTCGGCATGGTGCCGACTCGTCTCTTGTGGTGCACATTGGCGCGAACAACTTCGAGATTTTGAAGGATGTAACTACTCCCATAACCGCCAATGAAGCACGAGCCGCAAGAGCCGAATTACGCAAAGTCAAGCCTGGGCTGCCGTTGATTCGATTTACGACGTCTCATGAAATTGCCGAGTACGAGCTGGACGAGCGAACAACGATTGAAGTTGGGATCGACACCACACCGGAGAAGTGGATACGTAGGACGTTCGAAAACATCGCCACGTATCCGGATTCCGCCTGGAAGCGTTTCATAGAATTCGGTCTCCGGAACGGCCTGAGCGAGTTAACCGTGTACGAGCAGGGTACCGCTCGCCTCGGCAAGATGACTTTCGCTGCGGTAGGGCCAGCGGCATGGGTCTATCCGGGCGGCTTGCTGCATTCGTCGCCGGCATTCTACGAGGACATGCGGGTGAGTCCGAACTACCCCGAGAGCGCGGGGACAAACGGATTTGTGGTGCTAGTACGTGACCCAGATCAGGATATCGGCGGGCGCTTTAGACTCATGTCCGGTCTCGCGGCTTTGTTGGCGGCCAATCCGAATGTAAGTTTTGAATATCTTGTGGAAGGCGCATTTCCGGAAAAGCCGGCCGGACTGGATCCAAGGCCACAGGCAGCTCGCCAGGAGCGAGCAATTAGCGACGGTGGTTTGGGAGATTATATGCGGAGGTTCCCGGAAGCGCAGAGAAAATGGATAGTCAATTCCATGCTGCGACGATTCCTGGTCGATACTCCGCTAGCATTCCAGCTCTTGAGATCGCCGGAACCTAAGATACAAGGGCTGGCCATTGATGATAATCGTTACCTCAGCGAATCGCCAGTATCATTTATCGACCCTTCCAAGATCCAGGCAGCGTTAAAGGCCCTCGTGGAGATTACCGCGCCGAGCGATCAGTCAAACACGGATTCGGAAGAGTCGGCGGCCCGTAGGATGGTTCTAGAGGGTGTAGAAATGACTGCTGCGCTCCAGCGTACCGACTCAACGAACTCGCGTGCCACTCAGCTGATCAAGCACCTGGAAAGATTGAAGGCCGGCTTCGGGGCCCTTGGTGACATTGCTTCCGAAATATCCAAAAGCTCTCCGGAAATGCAGGCCCATGCAGATGCGCTTGAAAAGGAAAGTGCAGCCTATTCCGCTGAGGTAGAGAAATGCAGACACGCACTGAAGCGCAACGAGACCATGCTGCCCTTTATCGAAACGGCGGGACGGAACAGCGCGAAGAAAGTACCTCTTGTTTTCATCGGGAGCTATCACATTGAGGCCATAACTAGACAACTGCGTACTGACGGTATCGCTTATGTGGTAATTGAGTCCCGGAAACGCGCTCCCAACAGCCTTTCGTATCGTGACCAAAAACGATTCCAAAACTTCTTGGATGATCCGGATGCCGACTTGAAGTCAGCGGCTCGAACAAGCAAAGGTCTTTGCTCCCTAACCGAGGAGCAGGTTCGTGCCAGTCATATACCGTTCATTAATACCATTCTCCCCGATGCGATAACACGCCAGAATAATGTTATGAGCGCTACTGACATAGGCAACATCGATGTCAATCGGCTTCAGCTAGCGGTCACTTCGAATGGATGGTTGCTGGATTCAGTTGTGGAGATTGGAAAGGTAAATGCTCGGGGTGTGAACAGCCCCGGAATTGGTGCCGCTAACACAGGTAGTCTAGGCAGTATTAGTAGTGGTGCTCCAGCCCCCGGAATGCCTGTTGGCGCCTTCGCATTTTTCGACGAAGTTGACGGGAAACCTAGGTTGGTGTTGCTGGATAAAGACAGCGAGCACTGGCGCGACGAAGACCGGTATGCGCGGCTTGCAGATGCTACGTTCGCCGTTCCCTATGCCTCCGAAGGCCAGACCCCCGTCATCCACTTCGTTAGTCACCCAGGAGGTAGCTCGAGCAGTCGTGAATATTTCTCCATTTACAAGGGTGATTCGAAACGAGTGTACTTGGTAGAAGGAAGTATTTCTTCTGCGGCCTCCGTTCTTAGTTTGTCGACCGTGCGCAGTCGTGGGTCAGTCAACATCCACGCTCAACTGGGAGAACTTCTTCAAAGAGGACAGGACGTTGAGAAGATCGAGTTGGCCACCAGCAAGTAAGTTGCTGATTTCTAAGCGGAGCAAGGATGGCTGAATTTGCCACTTCGGTTAGCTCGGTTACCGGACAGTTACGAATTGCTGGACTTGCTGTCACCCTCTAGATGACCCGGAATAGACGCTTGAAACCCATCTCCATATGCATTTGCTGATGGCAATGGAATAACGCCAATCCCGCTTCCCGTGGGACGAAGTCTACCTCCGCCGTCTGATACGGCTGCAGCGTGATGACATCCTTCTTCACTCCCGCGGTTGCATTTGCGCCGATCCGGACCAGTTCGAAGGTATAGCGATGCAGGTGCAGCGGATGAGCCTCAGGCGTGCGGTTGTTGAAGGCCAGCCGATATCGCCTCCCGCGGCTCAAAATCTTTGGTTCGTCCCGCATCACTGTAGATGTGACCGTTTATCGACCATCTCTCCATACCATGCTCGCCGGGAGCGACTCTCAGAATCCGCATCGGAATGACTTCATCCGGCTTCGGACTCTCCTGCGGCCGGCCGAAGCGTAGATAGTCCCAGGGCGCGTCGCCGGGGGGAGCGTACTGCGGCTCGCCTTGCCTGTATCGCATATTCCAGCCGGACGCCCATTCCACTTCGTCGCACGCTGTCTGCGACGGAGCCGAAAATCCACACGCCCGGATTGTTCATCTCGACCAAGGCGTCCACGCGCTCTCCTACGCCCGAGTTCGAGCACACTCACACAGCCGGGACGCGGCACCGGATTGCCATCCAACGCGACGACGTAAAACTTGTGCCCCGGCAAATGCAACTGAACGTTTTCCGTTGCGCTTGCATTCAGGACGTGAAACAGGATTCGCTGCCCTTGCTTCACCTGCAGCGGCTCGCCGTGGCCCAGAGCTTTTCCATTGATCGAGCGCACTCCATATCCAATCTCCATGGATCTCTGCTCCGTTTCGTCCCCGTCCTCCTCGGCGCTCTCATCGTCTAGCTCCATCATCAATCGCGGCTCCCACTCGTGCGTGGAGAGAAAGATCTCCTGATCGTAGCGGCCGGGATTTCGCTTGGGCTCCACGTAGACGAACGTGAACTGGCCGCTGTAGACGCCACGCGACAGATCGTTCATGGTCATGGCGTGGGAGTGCACGTAGCGGGAGCCGGCCTGGATCGGCGTAATCTCGTACTGGAGGCGGCCACCCGCCGGAACCGCCAGACTGCCCTCTTCCTCCGTTCCATCCAGCTCCGGCGGTATTTCGAATCCGTGCCAGTGCACGTACTCCGGCACGCCGGTGCGATTGATGATATCAACGGTGGCAGGGACCCCTTCCCTCATGCGGATCAGCGGGCCCGGCGAGGTTCCGTTGTAAGTCGCGGTCGTGATTGTGTGTCCGGGCGCAACATCGATCCGCGCTCGCTCGATACTCAGAGTGACATCGGGCGGGCGATTCGATCGGACCTTGCTACCTCGATCTTGTGCGGCACAGAAGGCCCGCTCCGGCCACGCCGGAGACGAATGCGCGGCGTGTGAGTTGCGGGCCGCGAGCCGAGCTCTGATGAAGGTCTTCGATGGCCTTATTCCATCACACTTGACGCTGCTCGGGCGCCAACAAGCATTGAAGTGTTAAGACAACCTTATGAAACGGCCCACTTTTGCGCGCCTGTTGAATCTGGTCTGTTCGAGACGCCTGCTGTCACTATACTGAGATCTACGGCAGTTCATAATTTTCATGCATGTCAAAGCTTATTCTGGGGCCGGCTTCGCTGCTGGCCACCGCGCTGCTATCGAGTCAGACTCTGCCCAGTCCGGATCCCTTTCTGGAGAAGCCTTACCTGCAACTGGGTGACGCACCCAAACTATCTGCGTCCGAGAGCCTGGTGCTGATCTGGCACACCGAAAATGTCCCTGAAAAGTGGGACGTCGAGGTGCGGACATCCAAGGATTCCGACGTGGCGTAGCACCGGCGAGGTCCACTCACAAGTTGTCTCGGCTCCAGCCGGCGAACCCGCTATCGCCGGCAAGAATGGCGCCAAGAAAGATGCTCCAGCATCTGCTGCGATAGAGCCGCACCTCGTATACCGGGCACGGCTGACCAACCTGGTTCCCGGCCAAGAGTTTCACTACCGAGTGTTGAAGGCCGGCAAGCCGGTATTCGATGCTGTGGCACGCGCCCGCAAATCTGCCGGCCAACCCTTCCGCCTGGCGCTCTTTGGAGATTGCGGCCAAGGGACGCCGTCCGAGAACGCCATTGCGTACCAGGCATATCTCGCCAAGCCGGACTTCATTTTCATTCCGGGCGACATCGTTTATGGATCCGGACGAATCAGTGAATATCGTACGAGGTTCTTCCCGAGCTACAACGCTGACGAGCCCTCCCCGGTGAACGGCGCTCCACTATTGCGTTCGGTACCGTTTATCGCGGCGCCAGGAAACCACGATACGGCGCTGGCCAACTATTCGCGCTTTCCGGATGCGCTGGCATATTTTCTGTATTGGGACCAGCCGCTGAACGGACCGATCGCGCCGCCGGGAGCCGCGAACGCCAGCGCACACGCTCACCGGCAGTACCGCCGCACAACCCATTTTTCTTGCCGGCGCCGGGATCCGCGTTACCCACGCATGGCCAACTTTTCCTTCGATTACGGCAACAGCCACTGGACAGTCCTCGACGCGAATAAGTACATGGACTGGAGCAACCCCTTCTTGCGCGAATGGTTGACGAAAGACCTGGCCGCGGCCCAGTCAGCCATGTGGCGCTTCGTGGCGTTCCATCAGCCGGGGTTCAACTCGTCCAAGGAGCATTTCACCGAACAACAGATGAGGCCGCTCTCGCCGATCTTCGAGGCGGGACATGTGGATATTGTGTTCGCGGGACACGTTCACAATTACCAGCGCAGCTTTCCGCTCACATTCGTTCCCGCAACGCAGCCGGACAGCTCTCCGGCGGGCCCCAAAGGTGAAGTGGCAGGCGACTGGAAGCTTGACAAGACTTTTGGCGATGGAGCAAAAGCGAAACCTGCACGGCGTGATTTACATCGTGAGTGGCGCCGGCGGAGCGGAGCTCTACAATCCCGAACAGCAGACCGATCCGGCCAGTTGGCAGGCATTCACCGACAAGTTCATCTCCCAGGTCCATTCGTTGAGCGTGATAGATATAGCGGGGAAAACTTTCCGCCTGAAGCAGGTTTCGGAGACCGGCCAGACCGTCGATTCCTTCCGGATCTCCAAGTAGTTCAGCATTCGATGTTACAGGTAATGCGTCGAAGAGACACGGACTTGGGCCAATTTCGATGTGCTAGAGACAATGCACGGCCGCGAGCTAAAGCAGTCGTCGAGCAGAGCCTGGATAAACGCTGCGATCTTCCGTTTTGCTCGATCGATTCATCGTGTGTTCATCTATCATGATGCACAATATGGGTTCGACACATCAACCCGGCGAGGGCTGGAGTGCAACACATGACATCGAGAGAGGCGTTTCATGCGACGATCTTGGCTGACTTATGCAGTGGGAATCGCTGTTTCAACGCTCGTCGGACTGGCCCAGCAGGCTCCAAGCACGGGGCCTTATAAGGTACTCAAAACAGTCAAAGTTGGCGGCGTTGGCGGTTTCGATTATGTCTATGCTGACGACATCGGACGCCGGTTGTACATTCCGCGCACTGGCACTTCTCCGCGAATCACGGTCTTCAATCTCGATCCGCTGGAGTTCGCTGGCGAAATCTCAAATGCCAACGCACGTGGAGCCGCTGTCGATTCTAAGTCGAATCTCGGATTCGGGAGCAGCAAGCCCGTCGTGATGTGGGATACCAAGACCTTGGCGACCATCAAGACCATTGATGTGGACGGCGGCCCGGACGGTATTCTCTTTGATCCCTTTAACGGGCGAGTCTGGGTGTTCAGCCATCGCGCGCCCAACGCGACCGTGATCAACGCGGCGGATGGTTCCGTTGTCGGTACGGTGGATCTCGGCGGTGCGCCGGAGCAAGCCGTGAGCGACGGCAAGGGCCATTTGTATGTCGATCTTGAAGACAAGGACAAAATTGCGGTCGTAGACGCCAAGACCCTAAAGACAACGACCAATTACGACCTCGCTGGAAAGGGTGGCGGGCCCGGCGGGCTCGCCTTTGACGTAGAGAATCACATTCTCTTCGCCGCTTGCCACGAGCCGGCGACGATGGTAATTCTCAACGCGGACAACGGCAGGATCCTTGCCACGCTGCCGATCGGCAAAGGTGTGGATGGCGCGGTGTTTGACCCGAATACCATGGAAGCGTTCAGCTCGCAGGGCGATGGTACGCTGACTGTTATCAAGGAAAACAGCCCAACGAGCTTCGCCGTGGAGCAGACGGTACAGACGATGACCAGCGCCAAGACTCTGACCTTGGACAGTAAGTCGAACCAGATTCTGCTGATCGCAGCTCAGTTCACACCGCCCCCAACGCCTCCACCTTCGGGAAGGCGAAGTCGAGGTGAGATGGTGCCGGATTCCTTTTCAATTCTCGTTGTGGGTAAGTAGACGGCGGGTTGCGCAGCGATTTTGGGGTGTCCACTGCGGTTATTGGCGTAGCGAGTGGTTCGATGCCGATGACACAGCAAGTGTGCCAATTGCGGTTTGTGCCAGTGGAAGGGTTCACCCCACCGGGGCTGTGCCCAATATTGTACCCACGCTTTACATAGAAGCGTTGCTCACGGTTGCGCGCGCTACTGTGACAGGCGATCGTAAATCGCTGAAAACAAGTAGCCAATAGCATTGGATCACAATCGGTGTGCCCACAGCTAAGTTATTGATTCTTCTTGCGTTCGTTGTTCGGGACCAGGAGGTCGGTGGTTCGAATCCACTCGCCCCGACCAATATTTTCAATAACTTACGTAAAAGAAGCGGGCTCCTGGGACGTGCCCGCATTCTTAGCGCCCTACGCCAACTGCAACTCCCGATCGTGCTCTTCGGCGGGCGCCCCGCCGCCCATCTCCGCGCGTAACTTCCGCTCGTACTCCACGAGGCGGGTTTCAACCTCGCGGGCGGCCGCGCTCTTTTTGATCACATCCTCGCGATACCGCCGCAGGAAGTAATCGATGGTCTCGACGCGGATCCGGATCGAGCCGCTTGGCTTGTTCTCATCCAGGTCCTTAAAGCAGAAATAGGGCGTCCCCGACTTCTCGATGATGCCCTCGATCACGCCGTAGATCGGCGCGTCGTGGCCGCACTTGAAACTGGACATCTCGAGCGCAACGAGGTTGGGATGCCGTGCCGTGAACTTCGCCGCCCAAACCTTATGGTTCGTGCTACATGAATAGGAATTCTTCCAGACGTCTTGGATCTCGAGTGGATGTTTGATCAGCCCAGCCCGCACATCCTCGGCGAACAAGCGTTCCAGGATATCCGGATCAAGCGGCAGCGTGCTCTGCGAAAAGATCGGATAGCCAAGCTTCTGGAACTCCTCCAAAATCTCGTGATTCAGACCCGGATCGTGGTGATACACCCGCCCCAGCATCACAATACCGATGCGGTCTTCGCGCTCCAGTTCATCCAGAACCTCGCGCGCCCGCTTCTGGATACCCGTCTCATAATCCTTGAGCGCCGCGAAACCCACGTCGATAGCGCGCGCGCTCTCCTCCTCCGACAACCCGAGAATGTTCTTCCACGCCGTGAACATCTGGTGCGCGAAGAGCCTCCGGTCCTGCAAGTTTACGATCGGATCCAGATACGTGATGCCGTGTTCGGCGAACACGTCGGTCTCCTTCGTATATGCCGCCTTCACGGTTTCCGGAGTCGCCGTGACCGTTGGGCACGCGTTCGCCGCCACGATGTTGAACAGGGGCGACGTCAGGACGTCGAACATCGGGAAGAAGATCACGTTGAACTGCCGCCGCGCACCTTTGATGGCGATCAGGTTGTGGACGTGCGCGATGCCGATTTTCGCCGGAAAGCACGGATCGATGGCGCCGCGGCTCGATCCCGCGCGGTACAACTCGCCGCTCGTGTAATCCGAATACACGATGCTCTCCGCTGGAACTCCCAGGCTCTCCAGATACGCGCTGAACAGCGGCGCGTGGCTGTACATGTTCAGCACGCGCGGCAGCCCGATCTTGAGGTTCTTGCGGTTCTTCATCAACTCGACGCGCTCGCGCGCGGCTTTGGTCCAGGCGCGCGAAGGGATCGGGTCGGCAACTACCTTTGGATTGCGTGATCGGAACACTTCGTGCGCGGCCATATCGACGAAGTTAGGATATGCGTTCTTTTTCTCGTCGAGGCCGGCCTTGATCTCCTTCATATCGTTGACGTCCTCGACCGTGCCCTTCTCGCAGGTTGCGATGATTAGGCGTTGCTCACCCGCACGTAGCGGCACCTTCGTAATTTTCTTAAGGGGAATGAACTCCGTCCCGCCGGTGTTGATGTCGATGAACGTGCGCAGACAATTGTTCTTGCAGAAATTACAGCGCGTGTCCTCATTGCGCGTGCTCCGGTAACTGATGTTGCGCACGGCATCGAGGCCGATGAACGTCGTCTGCTTTCCGTTGCGTCCCAGCCGGAGCGCTTCGACGGCCGCGCCAATCGCGCCGGATTCCCCGCAATGCTCGTGGACGATCACCTCGGGCTGCTTGCCGGCGGCCCGGAAGCTGGAGCGGATAAAATCCACTTCCGCCTTCACCACCGCCAGATTGTTCTGCGTGCCTCCCTGCAAAACGAAGCGAGATCCCAGCGCCGCGAGATTGGGAATGCTGGCCACGTAGAGGAAAACGTTCTTCGGGAGCACGGCCGCCAGGCCCGCCAGTATCTCCTCCGCCCTCCAACCCTGGCGCTGGAAGTTGACGATGTCTGACTGCATGAACACCGCGCAACCGTAGCCGAACACCGGCATCGCCTGTGCCGAGAATGCCAGGTCGGAATATTGCTCCACTTTCAAGCCAAAGCCTTCCACCGTCGATTGCAGGAAGTATCCGTTGCCCGCCGAACACTGCGTGTTCAGCTTGAAATCTTTCACGCGCCCGTCCTTGAGCACGATCAGCTTAATGTCCTGACCGCCTACGTCGACAATCACGTGCGGATCGTCGTAGAACTTCATGGCCGATTCGGTGTGCGCCACGGTCTCGACCAGCGCCACGTCCGCCTTGAGCACGTCTTTGAGAATGTCCTTCGCGTATCCGGTCGTGCCCACCCCCAGTACATTCAGGTGCGCACCCTGCTCTTCCACCTGCTTGCGCAACCCTTCGAACATGTCGATCGTGTCTTGGATCGGATTGCCGTTCGAGAGCTGATAAACTTTGCAAAGGATGTCGCCTTTTTCGTCGAGCAGCACAGCTTTCGTCGAAGTGGATCCGCCGTCCACGCCCACGAACCCGCCAATGGTTGTGCCACGCTGGAACGTTGCCGGGACAAATTTCTTGCGGCGGTACTTTTCTTTAAAGGAGTCCAGCTCGTCGGACGATTTCACCAACCCGCCGGCGCCTGACTTCGCCTTCTCCTCCTGGCGCCCGACCTCCATGTACCGGATCAGCGCTTCTGTGCCGCGATAGCAGCCGACGCATTCATCTTCATCTTTTCCGAATTCCACCGACCCAAGCGCCGCGAAATATTGCGCGTTCTCGGGAACCTTGATCAGATCTTCCGGCTTCGCACCCTCGGGGATTTCCACTTTACGGTCGCGCCACATCTTTGGGATGTTCGCCTGCCAGGCCTCGCGCATCCCGCGGATGAACGAATTCGGACCGCCCAGCAGCAGAACGTGCGGCTTCAGCGTATGCCCGCGGGTCAGCACCGTCAGGTTTTGAAGCACAATCGCCTCAAACAGAGAGGCCATCAACTCGTCGGGCGGCGTACCCTCCTTTTGCAGGCCGTTCACGTCCGTCTCGGCGAAAACACCGCACTTTCCCGCCACTTTGTGCAGCTTAATTCCGTGATAGCGTTGCTGGCACAGTTCTTCCGCCGGAATCTTCAGCTTGGCGTTGATCTTGTCGATCACCGCTCCGGTGCCGCCGGCGCACTTGTCGTTCATAGACGGGATCTTTTTCTTCCGCCCGCTGTCGGCATCCGCCTTGAAGACGATGATCTTGGCGTCCTGCCCGCCCAGTTCGATCACGGAGTAAACTTCCGGATGAAGTTTTTCCACCGCGAGCGAAACCGCTGTGACCTCTTGGACAAACTTCGCGCCAATCAACTCGGCCAGCGTTCCGCCGCCCGATCCAGTCATGAAGACCCGAGTATCGCGGGGGCTGATGTGCGCGTCCGCCTCCATGCGCCGGAGAAACTCCAACACTTTCTCGGGCTGCTTGGTTTCGTGCCGCTGGTAGTCCCGCCAGACGATCTGGTCGGTTTCGCGCTCAACCACAACGGCTTTGACGGTCGTCGATCCCACGTCGAGGCCAACCATGTAACGGCTCTGATCATTATTCCGATGCATTGTTTTCTCCGGTTTCTGTTGGTGGTAGAGGCAGGAAAGCCTCTACCACGTTGAGGGATCAGGCTGTCTTGGAACGTGGAGCCGTGTCACGAACAGGCCAGAAGCGGTTCCCGCGGTTCATGCGATCGTTGACGTGCAATACAAATTGCGCCGCCGTGCCGGCAATCCCATGACGATGCGGCACGTGGTAGAACGGCCGCCGCAGTTCCGGATTCTCGGCAACGTACCCTTTGATATCGTCCAGCCGCTTGCCGGTGGATTTGAGCGCCGTCTCGAACTCGGTTTTGGCCTTCGCCTTGGCTTCGCCAAGGGCCATCTGCA
Organism: Terriglobia bacterium; assembly: GCA_963768075.1. Lineage (GTDB taxonomy): Bacteria > Acidobacteriota > Terriglobia > Bryobacterales > Bryobacteraceae > QHXW01. The sequence continues at coordinate 158,719 of CAVYHD010000050.1, read as the reverse complement.
CACGGCTGTGCGCGTTGATTTCGCCCTCGCCCGAAGTTTCAACGGGCAGGAAGATCATGTCTCGGAATTTGTTGATGACTGCCGACTGCACTCCATCCGATTGCGATGACGGCATGCAGCCGAACGGTTTGAGCGCCAGCACCATGTGGCAGAGATGGTTCACCGTGTAGTACACGTTCTTGCCTACCTCTAAGTGCCCCTCGCCGCCGCGCGCGAAACGGTTGTAGAAGGGCTCCGCGAGACTCGCCAGTTCCTTTTGGGGCACCAGGCGATGCGTGAGGCCGCCCATGTGATCGATCACGCGATGGTAGAAGTGAGCCCACATGGCTTCGCCAAACGTCAGCATGAGCCACTTTTGCCCGTACCGCTTCTCGCGCCCCAGGAGTTTGTGGACTTCCCAGGTTTGGAGCCGGTTGTGGTGCGCTTCCACATCCTTCTTCTTCATGGCGATCGCTTTGGCCTGATTGAGTAGGTACGCCACCCACGTGGCGATGGGCTCCACCAGCACTTGCGCGCCCTCGCGCTCCAGGAACTCAAACATGTGGAAGTTGCCGTCACCCTCGGTGGTCTGCGCCCAGAATTCGCCGGTTATTTTGACGATGGGCTTGACTCTCAGGCGGTCCACGTCAACTTGATCGAGGCGCTCGCGAACCTGTTCCATGGCATCCACATATGCCTTGCCGTAGAGATTCTCCCGGATCTTCCCCAGTGTGTTCAGCGTATTTTTAAGCTTTTTCTTCTCCGGCCTCGCCAGATATTCCCGCGCCCACTTCGGCGCCGCCTCCAGGATCTCAAACGGGGCGCGGTCGCGTAGCGTCGAGACCAGCTGTTCCATGGCGTCAGTGAAGGCGCGGTCCGTCTCCCCGCGAGTCACCTCATAGGGACGGATGTGGTGGACCAGATCGTTCATCACGTCGCCCAGGTTGAGCGCGTTCAGCATGCCCATCCCGAAATCAACCGTGAACTTCAGCCCCGGTTCGCCCGACGCGGCCTTGATCCCCTCCTGTTGCTGGAACAATAACACGCGGAAGCCATCGAAGCCGGCGTTTTGCAGCGCATAGCGATACTCCGCCTCATACATGCCGAAACGGCACGGCCCACACGAGCCGGCCGTGAAGAACACGTGGTTGTTGATAATGTCCTCGCGGGACATCCCTTTGGCTTCCAGCCCCTGCAGGTATTGCACCAGATTCCCGACGGTGAAATAGGTCGGATTACATTGCCCGTTATTCCCGTACTCTTTGCCGAGTTGGAACGCCGGCACGTCTGGGCACGGCACAATCTCGCATTTGTAGCCGCTGCCGTTAAACACTGCGCGAATAAGCGATTCATGTTTCCAGGTCAGCCCGCCGAACAGGATCGTCACTCTGTCGCGCTCTTCGGCTCTGAAGGCGTTCTCCCTGGGACGTTGGAACGGTCGCAATTGGACCAGGCCAGCCTCCCGGCGCAGCCGTGAGCGCTCCGTTTGGACTCGCCGTGCAATCTCTTCTTCCAGCTCTGCGATTTGAGTATTCAACTGATCTGGCACATGCTCTCCAAGTCCGGCGGGAATGTCCGCCGCTTAAAAAGAAAATTGAACTTCGCGCGCATCCTTGCGCACTGCCCGCGATGAATCGTATTTCTACCGGGAACGGCGCGAGAAAGGCACATTGACGAGGGATTGCGGCTGATCTTTAAATGCAGAAGCTTGCCCATGCGATCTCGTTATGGTCCGAAGATAGCCACAAAAAAGATGAAGGGTTCAAAAAAATTATGGGGGCAATTCGCGGATCGGGTCAAGAGAGAAGTTTGGGAATTTCTGCCATCAGCAGGGACCTGAGAAAAACGATACAAACTGTGAGCAGCGCCGCGTACGTTGTGGCTGTGGTGTGTAACCTGTCGCAGCTACGGTGCGCCTTCGCAAAGATGTGTCCTGTAAAAATTGATAGTTGGATTCGGCCGATCCCGTCTCACCGGCGTGTCGAGGCGTTACCATTCCTATCGGGCTGAACTGAAAGTTCCGCAACAGAAGCGCCGGCACCCGAGCCGCGCTTGCGCTTCGGAGTAGCGTCAAATCATGATGGCCGTTTGCCATGATTCCTGATGATGAGCTGATGACACTCGCCACCCTAGTGCAAGACCATCCCGAGGCCGAAGTGCTGACGGATCTGGCGACCGCCCAGCCCATCGAGATCGGCCTGCGGTAGACAGCGGCTCTACCAAACCATCCTGATGCGCGCCGGTTTCGGGCCTGGAAACTTTGGTTGTAAGAAAAGGCACACCCGGTGTATACTACCCTGCCAGTACCAAAACAAATTGCAGTGATGGCCTAATTACAGGGGCCGTGCGTACCACAATGGAAACCTGACGCGCCGTAATTTCGCGGCCTGGAGGTTGTTAATGAAGACATCTCGCGCTCCGCGGCTCTTTCGGAGAACCACTGGAACCGGTTATTTTTCAGCGTTGCTGACCCGAGCCACGGCGGTACTGTTGGGAAGCCTTTTCGGAGCGGCCGTTTCGTTCGCCCAAGTGGACGCTGGTGCGATTCTAGGCACCGTCAGAGACACCTCCAACGCGGTGATCCCCGGCGTTAAAGTGACGCTCACTAACGAGGACACGGCCGTAGTCCAGGCAACGACGAGCAGCTCGACGGGCGAATATATCTTCGCCCCGGTCAGGATCGGCACGTACTCCGTCTTTGCGGAATTCCGGGGCTTCCAACGCGTGGACCATCCTCACGTGACCGTAAACGTACAGCAGCGCGTGGTTGTGGACTTCGTCCTTACCCCTGGCGAGATGACCCAAACCGTCTCGGTATCCGCGGAAGCGCCCTTGCTCCAGAGTGAAGACGCCGCGGTGGGGCAAGTGATCGGTGCGCGCTCGATTAACAACTTGCCGCTAAACGGACGGAACTACACATTCCTCGCCCAACTATCGGCCGGCGTCACATTTGACCAGGAAGACACTCGGGGACTGGGCGCCAGCGGCAGTTTTGCCGCGAACGGGTTGCGGCCGGCGCAGAATAACTACCTGCTGGACGGAATCGACAACAACGTCAACCTGGTGGACTTCTTGAATGGCACGGCCTTCGTTGTGAAGCCCCCGGTCGACGCGATCGCGGAATTCAAGATCCAGACCAACAACTACAGTGCCGAGGCCGGACGCTCGGCGGGCGCCATCCTGAACGCGACGATCAAATCAGGAACCAACGAATTCCATGGCAACGCTTGGGAGTTCCTGCGCAACGACGCGCTCGATGCCGCCAACTTCTTCGAGAATTCCGGCGGCTTGCAGAAGGGTGAGTATCGCCAGAACCAGTTCGGTTTCACCGCGGGAGGTCCCATCCGCAAGAACAAAACGTTTATCTTTGGGGATTACGAAGGCACGCGAATTCGCCAGGCCACGCCCTCGATAAACACCGTCCCCACGGTACAGGAGAGGGACAGCGGCTACACCAATCTGTCAGATCTACTCACCCAGGGTGGCACGCGCACCGACCTGCTAGGACGCACGACAGCACTTGGCCAGGTCTTTGACCCGTCCACGACCCGCGCGGTGTATTGCGGGGTGGCGGACCCGGTCAGTGGCATCACGGCGCCCTGCCCGAGTGGCGTGTCCACTGGCGGCCAGATCGGATTCGTTCGTGAGCCTTTCGCGGGAAACATCCTTCCGGCCAGCAGGCTCGATCCGAATGCGATTAAACTGCTCAACCTTTACCCTCTTCCAACGAACTCCGGGCTCTTCAACAACTTTGCGACCAACCCTGTCGCACGCACCAATGCCAATCAGTTCGATGTTCGAGTGGACCAGAATTTCAGTGAGAAGGACAGTGTATTTGCCCGCGCGAGCTATGTCAATAACCCTCAATTCCTACCGGGCCCATTCGGAGGAATTGCGGACGGAGGGTCTTTCGCGCAAGGCATCCAGACCGCGATTTCCGACAACGACGCATTGAGCGAAACGCATTCCTTCTCACCCAGCCTGGTGAACGAAGCCCGCCTGGGCTTCAACCGGATCGACACCACGCGAGTTGCGCCAACCGCCAATACCACCGGTATTCCCGCGCAGTTCGGCATCCAAGGTGTTCCTGAGGTCCCTGCCAATGGCGGACTAGGCGCTATTTCCATTGAGGGTCTCAGTACTCTGGGTAGCAACAATTATCTGCCCTCCATCGAGTTGAGCAACACTTTGCAATTCACGGACAATCTGACCAAGAACCTCGGACGGCAATCGATAAAAGTTGGGATCGAGATCCAACATCTCAGGTTTTCGATCCTGCAACCACCCACGGGCCGCGGAGCGTGGAATTTTGGCGGCGTCTATAGCGAAGTGCCCGAGACATCCGGTGGCAATACGGGACTGGCGCAGATGCTGCTAACCCCCATTCCGGGCACGGTTACCGGCGCATCTAATTATGTGGGTGGGGCCGATAGCGTTTCGGCGTCCAACATTGCCAACACCGACATGACGCGCAACTACTACGGCCTCTATTTCCAGGATGACTACAAAGTCACTTCCAAGTTGACTGTGAACCTCGGCATTCGTTGGGAATACTTCGGGCAGATCGTCGAGCGCTATGGCGCGCAGTCCAATTTTCTCCCCTCCGGAGGGAGTGGGCCGTCGGAATTTCTACTACCCAAGAACCGCTGTAGCACACCGCTCTCGCCGGATTTCTACGCCGCCGCCGCGAAGGATAATATAGACGTCGTCTGCTCCAGTCTCTCGGGTTTGGGGCACTCCCAACTGGGCAATTTCGCCCCGCGAGTTGGATTCGCTTATCAGATTACGCCGAAATTCGTGGCCCGCGGCGGGTACGGCATTTTCTATGGCGGATTTGAAAACTCCGTCATCGAAACCTACGTCGATTTCCCGTTCCAGTTCGCCCTCTCGTATCCGAATCTGGTACCCAACGCGCCCATCACGTTTCCAAACGGCTCCATCGGAACGCTGGAGACCGGACTAACCGGTATCCCGCTGACGGCAGCGGCCGGCGGAGCCCTCCGGCATATCGTTTACCGGAGAGGACTACCATCTCAAGACGCCTTACACCCAGGGTTACAATCTGACCTTGCAGTACCAACTCACGCCCAATCAGACCGTGCAGGCGGGATACGTTGGGAACACGGTGCGGCACCTCGGCGTCTACATAAATCCGAATTCCCCGAATGAAATCCTCCCTCCCGGACTCAACTCATACAATTACGCGCCGTATCCGGATTTTCCAACCGGTGATACGTACTCCTCCATGGCCGGAGACAGTTACTACCACTCGCTCCAGCTTAACTACGAACGCAGGTTCAGCGCCGGCCTGAGCGTGCTCGCGAATTTCACCTGGTCGAAGTGCCGCACCGATGCGCAGGATGTGCTCAACGGAACGGCCATCGGCGAAAGGGCTGCGAGGTTGACCGGCTTTGGGCTTCAGGGTGATTACGGGCTGTGTGATTTCGACATTCCGAAAGTGGTACATGTGAGTGGAAACTACGAACTGCCCTTCGGTAAGGGCAGGCAGTTCCTCAGCAGCGCCAAGGGAGCCGAGGAAGCCTTGCTCGGCGGATGGAGCACCAACTGGATTCTGAGTCTTCAGGATGGCCAGCCATGGACCGTGGGGTGCGTGATTAGCACGACGTCCGACTATGGCTGCAATGCCCTCCTGGTTCCCGGCCAGAACATAACCGCGGGTCCGCACAATGTGAATCAATGGATCAATCCCAATGCCTTTACGAGCCCGCCGGTGGCCACTACCGTCGGGCAGACTAACTATGCTCCACTGGGTGGCGCCCCAACGCAGTTCTATGGTCCCGGTTTTCATCGCATGGACGCCTCGTTTTTCAAGAATTTCCGCACTACAGAGCGCACACACCTCGAGTTCCGCGCGGAGTTCTTTAACCTGACGAATCATCCGAATTTCTCACCGCCCGGCTTCGGTGGTAACGGAGCTACGGCCGCGCCCGGCGCGCTTGACTACACCTCGCCTTCGACCTTTGGCAAGATCACGTCCACTCGTGATGCTCAAAACGATCAGCGTGAAATCCAGTTCGCGTTGAAGTTTTATTTTTAGCGCTCACGCGCCATCTGCCGGGATTTCCCGAGCCGGTGGATGAAAATGATGGCCCTTCAGTACTAAAAGGGGGAAACGACAAATGTCCGCAATCGCGCACGCTGCGACGGTTACAGTGGCCGCTACGCCTTCCGCATCCGAACTGACCCCGGAAAAAAAGACCGGCGCACGCCTGGTTAGCCTGGACGCGTACCGCGGGTTTATCATGCTCTTGCTCATCTCCGACGGCTTCGGGCTTGGCACGCTTCAGGCGCATACAGGCTGGGGCTGGCTGGCCAGACAAGTGGATCACACGGCGTGGGCGGGCTGCACATTCTGGGACCTCATCCAGCCGGCATTTACCTTCATGGTCGGGATGGCGATGCCGTTTGCTCTCGCCCGGAGAGTGTCTCAGGGCGCCACTACCTGGGATCTATTTCGGCACGTGGCTTGGCGGTCGCTCGTATTGATCGTGTTGAGCAATATTTACTCGAACTTCAATGCCGGACATCGGCCGGTACTCCAATTGATCAACGTGCTCAGCCAGATGGCCTTCGGATATATGATCTGTTTCCTGATCACGCGCATGCGTTTCCCGTATCAGGTGGCTGCGGCAGCCGCCATGCTCGCGGGCTATTGGGCTTTGTTCGTTCTTTTCCCAGGGCCGGATGGGGCCTTCTCTCAGACCGCCAACATCGGGGCGGTGATCGACCTCAAGCTGCTGGGGTATAACTACGCCGGCTACTACACCACCATCAACTTCATCGGCAACGCCGTCACCATCCTGTTCGGCTATTGGGCAGGCATCCTGATACGGAGTGACAGATCGCAGGGCAGCAAATTGACGGTGCTGGCCGCCTGCGCGGTGGCGGGATTAGCGGTAGGACTAGCGCTCGAGCCGTTTAATCCCATGGTGAAACGCCTGTGGACGGCATCCTTCACCTTCTTCAGCGCGGGGTGGGTCATCCTGATGCTGATGGCGTTTTACTGGTTGGTGGAGGTGAAGCAGATAAAGAAGTGGACCTTTCCCTTCGTTGTGTTGGGGATGAATTCTATCTTCATTTACTCGTTCGCCCAGGTACTCCACGGCTGGCTGCAGCGCGGGATCAAGAACTTTACTGGAAACTTCTGGTTCTTGGGGGACTTCGGCAACATCCCGGAGAATATCCTGGTGCTGGCAGTGATGTGGTACATGTGCTACTGGCTGTATCAACGCAAGATTTTCTTCAAAATCTGAGCGCGGGCCACCGCGGCCCAAAGTTCGCACACAGCATCAAGTTATGGGGCGCCGAAGTGCTGTGCGCCGAGAAAACTGAACGGTCCGTATTTCGTCTTCCCAAAACCAAGGAGCGTTGCGCCTGCTATTCTGTATAGTTGCGAAGCTCGCATGAGACCAAACTTGCCGCTCCACAGTCCGTCTAAGGTGTAAAGTCCATATGGAAGCCAAAACAAGCACGCTGCCCCCGGTAGCACGCGACGACACGACGGCCGGGAACTATTTTGTCTCGAACTACCCTCCCTATTCCTTCTGGACTGCGGAGCGGGCCGGCGAGGCCTACGCGGCACTGGATCGCCCCGCGACTGCCGGAACCCCTCTCGGGATTTACGTGCACATTCCCTTTTGCCGCAAACGGTGCCACTTCTGCTACTTCAAGGTCTACACGGACAAGGATTCCGACGAAATCAACACTTATTTGGACGCTGTCGCTCAAGAGTTGCGGCTCTACTCACAGCGGCCGTTCGTCAATGGCAGGACGCCGCGCTTCATCTACTTCGGCGGAGGCACGCCGTCCTACATCTCCTCGCGCCAGCTTGCGCACCTGGTCGAGTCCATGAAAGCCGCGCTGGCCTGGGGCGAGCCCGACGAAGTCACCTTCGAATGCGAGCCCGGCACAATTACTGAAGGCAAGCTGCAGGTGATCAAGGATATCGGTGTCACGCGTTTGAGCTTGGGGATCGAGAATTTCGACGATCAAATCCTGCAGATCAACGGACGGGCGCATGGAGCAAAGCAGATCGATCAATCATACGAACTGGCCCGGACCATTGGGTTTCCACAAATCAATATTGATCTGATCTCCGGGATGGTTGGAGAAACCACGGCGAACTGGCAGGACTGCGTTGCGAAAACAATCGCACTCAGCCCTGACAGCGTGACCATTTACCAGATGGAGATCCCGTACAACACCACCATCTTTCAGAATATGAAGGTGGAAGGCCAGACCGTCGCTCCCGTGGCCAGTTGGAGCATGAAGCGGCAGTGGGTGGACTACGCGTTCGCGGAGTTTGAAAAGGCCGGCTACACGGTGGCCAGCGCTTATACCGTGGTGAAGAATCCCGCCAAGACGCATTTCGTCTACCGGGATCTCCTGTGGATGGGCGCGGACATGGTGGGCCTGGGAGTTGCTTCCTTCTCGCACGTTGGAGGCACGCATTTCCAAAATGTGCACGAATTTGAACCGTACATTAGCACCTTGCGCGAAGGGAAACTTCCTATTTATCGCGCACTCACGCCAACCGGTGAAGAGCGGATGATACGGGAGCTTATTCTGCAAATGAAGCTCGGCCGCGTGCAAACTCCTTACTTCGAACGAAAGTTTGGAATCAACATACAAGACCGGTTTGCAACCCCCTTGCGTAAAATGCGCGACCAGGGCTCGTTAAGTATGGAAGGTGGCACGCTGTTATTGAGCCGCGATGGCCTCCTGCAAGTAGATAAGCTGCTGCACGAGTTCTTTCTTCCTCAACACCGCGCGGCGCGTTACGCTTGACGCAAATCAATGGCGACTTATACGACTTACGACGCAATTGTGATTGGAGGCGGACCGGCAGGGTCGGCCGCGGCGACAGTATTAGCGCAGAAGGGCCGGCGCGTTATTCTTTTGGAGAAGGAAAAGTTCCCGCGCTATCACATCGGTGAGTCGCTGATTCCGTATACTTACTATCCGCTCAAACGCATCGGTTTGATTGAGCAGATGAGACAATCGCACTTTACCAGGAAATATAGCGTCCAGTTTGTCAGTATTAGTGGAAAACAATCCCAGCCCTTCTACTTTTCTCAACAATTACATCATGAGGCGGCGGACACCTGGCAGGTGCTGCGCAGCGAATTCGACCAGATGCTCCTCAACAACGCGCGGGCTAAGGGCGCGGAGGTGATGGAGGAGACGCTGGTCAAGGAGACCATCGAAGAAAACGGCGCGGTGAGCGGGGTCGTGGCCGCGACCAAGAGTGGTGTTACCCATGAGTTTCGCGCTCCTATTACTATCGATGCGACGGGGCGCGATGCGTTCACTCTGGCGCGCCGGGGGTGGAAGGTGCGCGATCCTCGCCTGAATAAGATCGCTGTGTGGACTTACTACAAGGGTGCCCTGCGGGACCCCGGAATCGATGAGGGAGCAACCACCGTTGCCTATGTTCCCGACAAAGGATGGTTTTGGTATATACCTCTGCCTAACGACGTCATTAGTGTGGGCATAGTCGCGGAGAAGGATTACTTATACCGGGACTCGCGCGACCCTAAGACGATTTTTCATCGCGAGGTAGCAGTTAATAAGTGGATTGAGCAGCATTTGGCGGCTGGCCAGCAGGTAGGAGAATATCGTGTCACGGGCGAGTATTCGTACCGGTCGCGGCACTGCGCGGGAGACGGATTGCTCCTCATTGGCGATGCCTTTTCCTTTCTCGATCCGGTCTTCTCTTCCGGTGTCTTTCTAGCATTGCGCAGCGGCGAAATGGGCGCTGACGCCGTAGATGCGGCGCTCGATGCCGGAGATACCTCGGCCTCTCGCTTTCGCGACTACGGAGAGCAGCTCTGTCACGGTATCGAGTCCATGCGCCGTCTGGTTTATACGTTTTACGACCATGAGTTTCGCTTTCGTACGTTCCTCTCGCGGTACCCCGACTTTAAGGGGGACATGACTGATTGCCTGATGGGTAATCTGTGGCTGGATTTTGACCCGCTGTTTCGCGCGGTCGCGGAGTTTGCCGGCGTTCCAGCCCCGCTCGCGCACGGGAAGGCGCTCGAGCAAAATCCGCAAGAAAGCACGCCGACGAATGCCGGCTCAAGCAGCTAGCCCTTCTCATCACCGCCATGCGGCCATCACACGCCTCGCCTTCGTTACGCCGTCTTGCGGTGGAAGCCGAGCAACTTAGCAAGCTGAATGCGCTCGTAGGGGCTTTGCGCACCGGCAATCGCTTCTACTCCGCCAAACTCCGCGCCGCGCGGCTCGAGTCGGGAATATCGAGCTTGAAAGAGTTTACTCAGTCCATGCCCTTCACGCGGAAAGAGGAGGTCATCGCCGATCAGCAGAACCACCCGCCCTACGGCACCAACCTCACATTCAGCCTGGAGTGTTACCGGCGGTTCAGCCAGACCAGCGGCACAATGGGACGACCCTTGTACTGGCTCGATACCGTCGAAAGCTGGGACTGGATGTTGGATAATTGGACCCGCGTCTACGGAGCGGCGGGCATCACGCCGCAAGACCACATCTTCTTCGCTTTCTCCTTCGGCCCGTTCCTGGGTTTCTGGACTGCTTTTGAATGTGCGGCGCGCCTTGGATTCCTGTCCATTCCCGGCGGCGGCATGAGCAGTACTTCGCGGTTGCGCACCATCCTCGATAACGGCGTGACCGTGCTCTGCTGCACACCGACTTATGCAATACGCCTCGCGGAGGTCGCGGAAGAGGAGCGAATCGACCTGTCCGATTCCAAGATCAGGGCCCTGATCGTCAGCGGTGAGCCCGGCGGCAGTATTCCGGGAACGCGAGCGCAAATCGAAAACCTATGGCACGGAGCACGCATCGTGGATCACCACGGCATGACGGAGGTCGGACCCGTTAGCTACGGTTGTCCCAAACGTGCCGGCGTTCTGCACGTGATCGAGTCCTCTTTCATCGCCGAGATCGTTGATCCGGAAACCGGGCGCGCAGTGGAGCCGGGATCGAGCGGCGAACTGGCACTGACGAACCTCGGCCGGGTCGGGTCGCCCTTGTTGCGATACCGCACCGGTGACGTTGTGCAGGCGGCAACGAGCTCGCCCTGTGAGTGCGGCAGTTATGAACTGGCCCTCGAAGGCGGAATCCTGGGACGCACCGATGACATGCTCGTCGTGCGCGGCGTCAATGTTTATCCCAGCGCGATCGAGCAGATCTTGCGCAGTTCTGGCGAGGTGGCGGAATACCGGGTCGAGATCCACACCGATCGTGCGCTGCCGGACCTGAAAATTCAGATTGAACCCGCACACGACGCGAGCGAATTGGGACTCGCGGAACGCCTGGAAACGTCGATCCGCACGGCCTTCAACCTGCGCGTTTCGGTTTCACTCGTCCCCGCCGGTCGCCTGCCGCGCTTTGAGATGAAGGCAAAGCGTTGGGTGCGCGTCTGATCGCGGGTTACTGCTTCGTCTCCAGCGGATTCTTCGCCTTCTCGAAAAACTCCTTTTGCAGCCGTGGGCTGACCTGGTCCGCCTTCACCGCCCGAATCACGTTGATCAAGTCGTCCGCCCAGGCTTTCATATCGAACTCGCCCAGCGCTATATTGGCGCCTGTAGCGTCACCGGCGTAGTGCTCGGGAAACTTGGCGTACCACCAAATCCCCGTATATACCCCCCTCGGCAGATCCTGACGGTTCTGGTCGGAACCGTTTTCTCTGGCCGCGCGATCTAAGTGCACCAGGTCCGGTCGCGACACCATGGTGTGTGAAGTTTCGCTTTCACCGGCGTGGGAATCGGTCTTCGACTTGAGGGCCGGGCGGCCCGCAGGCGCACCAGCATGCTGGAAGACGTACACGACGTAGTCGCGTGGCGTGGCCATCTGCGACTGCGCGAAGAATGGCAGCAGGCTGTTGTTGCCCCCGTGGCCGTTCACGATGATGATCTTCTTGCACCCGTTGCGCGCCATCTCATCCGTGGTCTCCTGCAGCAATTCGAGCTGCAGCTTCGCGCTATAGGCAATGGTTCCCGGCTCGTGTTTGGCCTCAAAGATTTGCCCGAAATAGTATTCGGGATACACGACGGCGTACTCCTGCGCGGCGCCGTGAAGCGAGACATAACGGACGTTGATCAGGTCCGTGCCGAGCGGCAACTGCGGGCCGTGCTTCTCGAGGATGCCGAATGGCAGCAGGCACGTGCCCTGCGATCGTTGAATCGCCTGGACAAAGTCTTCGGCCGTCAGTTCCTCCCATTTCACGGAAAGCGGTTGCGCTGCCGCCATGGCGGCGGTCGCAACCATACAGACACAAATGCGATGCCAGTTCATGCGTGTGATTATATTGATTCGGGAGGTGCCAGTGGCGGCAAGCGTTGATGCCGGGCCTTCGTTGGCGTATGATGCTCGCTATGAAAGCATCATGGACTCTCGTAATGTTGTGCCCGGCCTTGGGCCTCCTCGCCGCGCCGCAAGGTGCAAGCGCACCCAGCGTCGACCAGATCCTCGACCACTACGTGCAGGCCGTCGGCGGCAAGGATGCCCTCGAAAAGGTGACCAGCCGCACGATGAAGGGGACGCTCGAGAACTCGGATGATGGCACCACCTCGCCCGCGGAGGTGTTCACCAAGGCTCCGGACAAGTACCTTGCTGTCGTGAACCTGGGCGACGGAGGTGAGATGTTGGAGGGATGGAACGGCGCAACCGGCTGGGGAAAGGATCCGGATTCCGGCCTCCACGAAACTGGCAAGGCGGAACAGACCGCCGCCAAGCGCGACTATGATTTTTACCGCGAGGCCCGGCTCAAGGAGCTGTTCCCGAAGATGGCCCTCAGCGGCAAAACCAAGGTTGATGATCGCGATGCGTATGTCATTGACGCCACGTCGCCCGACGGTGCGACAGAGAAACTATACTTCGACGTGGAATCCGGCCTGCTGGTGCGCCGCGATTTCGAGCGCGTGAACATCGATGACGGCATCGTTCTGTATGAGGTCGATTACGATGATTACAAGGACGTGGAAGGTCTGAAGCTTCCCGCAACGGTCCGCCGCAAGACTCCCGACTACACGCTGACCTACCGCTTCACTGAGATTAAGCAGAACGTCCCGGTCGAGGACGCCAGGTTCAACAAGCCGGAAAAATAAGCGGCCGGCGATCTACGCGTCTTCCGGCGGCAATTCAAAGTCGATGAGCGCGCCGCGGAATCCGCGCGTCTTCCATACGCCGAAAGCGATGCCGACAATCATCCAGATCGACCCGGCGATTTGCGCGGGCCGGCTGAGGTTCAGCCATAGCAGCAGGCAGACCAGGAATCCCAGGACAGGCGGGATCAGGTTCACCAGTTTCTTTTCCGGAGCGCGGACGTAGTACCTCATGAAAGAAGCGGCGTTGACCCCCATGAAAGCGATCAGCGCACCGAAGTTGAGCATTTCCGCGCCGAGGGCGTAGGATATTTTGAAGGCGCCAGCCAGGGCGACTACGCCGACGAAGATCACGCTGTTGCGCGGGATGCGCCGCTTGGTATCCACGGCTCCGAAAAATTTCTTGGGCAAAGCGTTGCTGCGTCCCATTCCGTACAGCAAGCGCGCCGCACCGAGCTGCGCCGCCATCCCGGAACCGAAGTTAGCCACGATCAGTGTTATGTTCATCACCCCGAAGAACCAGCTGCCGGCGGCGCGCGCGGAGACATCCACGAAGGCCGTATCGTTGTCGCGAAAGGCCTCAGGGTATGGCCATACCAGTTGGGCGGCATAACATTCCATCGCCGAAAGCAGGCCTACCGCGACGCAAGTGAGCACGGTGGCCAACAGTATGTTGCGCCGCGGATTCTCGACTTCTTCAGAGAGCGTCGAGATCCCGTCGAAGCCGATATAGGTAAGGACCGCAATGGAAGTACCGCCGAGGACCGCGCCGACGTTGAAGGTCGCTGGATCGTAAAAGGGCCGCGTGAAGAAACTGATGCCGTCGTGCGGGTGGCCGAATATATAACGGGCTGCCGCGACGAAAAAGACGGCAACCACCAGGCCCATGCCGGTCGCCAACCCCGCGTTGATGCGCGCCGACGTCTTGACCCCGCGCAGATTAAGTCCGGTAAACATGAGGAAGTAGAAGATGTACCAGATCCAGTACGGCGCCGCGGGGGCAAATCTCATGGATGCCTCGCTGCACCAGACGATGCAGATTAGCGGGTTGAGCATGTAGTCCATTACCATGCTCCATCCAGTAATGTAGCCGAGGGCTGGGTTGATCTCCTGCCCGACGTACGTGAAGGCGGAGCCCGCACTGGGATAAGCGCGCGCCATTCGTCCGTAGGCGATCGCGGTGAACAGCATGGCGACCAGCGCGATGAGGATCGTAGTGACGACGTGACCCCGGCCACGGGCATTGATCACCCCGAATACCGCCATTGGGGCGGTCGGCTGGAGCACGATTACGCCGTAGAGAACCAGGTCCCAAAGTGTGAGAGCGCGCTTCAGTCGCGGTGCGCTACTGGCGGCGGTGGGGATTTCGGCCATTCTTCTCCCTGAAGCGGGATCTCGATTTCGGCGCTGCGTGAAGCCGACAGTATACACCACCGAGCAGCCGGGACTCGTGCGCGGCCACTTCCACAAAGCCCTGGCCCGCGCGCGATACATAATGGCGAAGCGCCGCGGCCGCGTTTCTTCACATCTTCCCTTCCCCGCGTCTGTTACAATCGCCGTAAAGGTCGGGACATTTCACCATGACCACTCGGGAACTCCCCAACACCATCGGCTTATTACGTAAGAGTAATTTTTCGGAAGATCGTGCCGCCGCCAGAAGTGTCAAAGATGAGCTTCGCAGCAATCTGATCTGCAAGCTGCAGCGCGGTGAAACCTTGTTTCCAGGCATCGTCGGATACGAAGACACAGTCGTGCCGCAGGTGACCAACGCCATCCTGTCGCGGCACAACTTTATTCTGCTGGGACTGCGCGGACAGGCCAAAACGCGCCTCGTTCGCATGCTGACGACGCTGCTCGATCCAGCCGTGCCATACATCGACGGCTGCGAGATTCACGACAACCCGTACCGGCCAATCTGCAGGCGATGCCGGGACCTGATCGCCGAGCAAGGGGACGCGACGCCCATCGCGTGGCTCGAACCCGATCACCGCTACGTCGAAAAGCTCGCTACTCCCGACGTCACCATTGCGGACATGATCGGCGACATCGATCCCATCAAGGCAGCGCGCCGCGGCCATGACATCTCGCACGAACTGACGGTGCACTATGGCCTGGTGCCGCGAGCCAACCGTGGCATCTTCGCCATCAATGAGCTGCCGGACCTGGCGGGCAAGATTCAGGTGGGCCTGTTCAACATCATGCAGGAAGGCGATGTGCAGATCAAAGGCTATCCGGTTCGCCTGCCGCTCGATCTGCTGTTGGTCTTTACCGCAAACCCGGAAGATTACACCGCGCGCGGCAAGATCATCACGCCGCTCAAGGATCGCATCGGCAGTGAAATTCGCACGCACTATCCCGCGTCGCTCGAACAGGGGCTCGAGATCACGGAGCAGGAAGCCTGGCTGAACCGGCCCTCGCCGATTCGCACGGTGGTGCCGGCGTATATCCGCGAAATCATCGAGCAGCTCGCGTTTGTGGCGCGCGAAGACAAAAAAGTCGACAAGCGCTCAGGTGTTTCCCAGCGGCTGCCGATTTCGGTGCTGGAAAACGTGGTCTCGAACGCCGAGCGGCGTGCCCTGCGCTCTAAGGAACCCGTAGCGGTGCCGCGCGTGCTGGACATCTATGCCGCCCTCTCCTCCATCACCGGCAAGCTGGAGCTCGAATACGAAGGCGAGCTGAAAGGCGGCGATGCCGTAGCTCGCGAGTTGATCCGCATTTCAGTGGGCAAGATCTACGACAAGTACTTTGAGGCCGCCAATGTCGGGCCGATCGTCCAATGGTTCGATCTCGGCGGTTCGTTGAAGCTTGACGAAAGCGTGGATTCCGCCACCATGGTGCAGCAGTTGGCCTCCATCCAGGGGCTGATGGAAAAAGTGCGCAGCCTGGGTTTGGGTGTGAGCGAGCCCGACGCGGTGCGCGCCGCGGCCGCGGAGTTCATCCTGGAGGGTTTGTACGCTCACCGGCGTATCAGCCGTTCCGAGGAGCGCGGGTTTGCCGCGGAGGAAAAAGCGCCGGGAAGCCGGAGGGCGCGAGGAAGGCAACCCGCCGCGCGGCTACCGCCGTCAATACAACTAGGGACCATGAAGTGGATCAAGTACTCCCGCTACACCGGAGAAGACTTCGGCATCGATTCCGAAGACCTTCTGCAAGCTCTCTCCGA
The DNA here is from genome assembly GCA_963768075.1 of Terriglobia bacterium. GTDB lineage: Bacteria > Acidobacteriota > Terriglobia > Bryobacterales > Bryobacteraceae > QHXW01. The sequence goes on along the minus strand of CAVYHD010000050.1, from coordinate 142,474 downwards.
TTTCCTGCTCGAGAGCGGCTTCAATACCCAATCCATGCCCTTCAGCGAGTGGAACGAACACACCCTCGAAGATCTCAAGAACGCCATCCAGCAGGCTCTCGAACAGGGCAAGATGTTTCCCGACGACCGGATGGAGCAAATGATGGAGAAGCTCCAGGGTCTCTCCGCGGAGCAATTACAGCAGCTCCTCGACCGCCTCGTGCAGAAGATGATCGACGACGGCCACATCACCGTGGACGACCAAAATCCGGAGCAAACGCCGAACGGCGGCGGCGCCGGCAACGGGCCGGACAGCAAGGTAAAGTTCGAGGTCACCGATAAATCGCTGGACTTTCTGGGCTTCAAGACGCTCAAGGAGCTGCTGGGATCGCTCGGAAAATCCAGCTTCGGACGCCACGATACGCGCGATCTCGCCACCGGCATCGAGGCTTCGGGCTCGTCCAAGCAGTATGAATTCGGCGATACGCTGAACTTGGATATCAGTGAGACGCTGTTTTCGGCGATTCGCCGTGAAGGCGCGAAGGTGCCGCTCGACATGGAGTATTCGGACCTGCACGTGCACCAGTGCGAGTATCAAAGCTCCTGTGCGACCGTGCTCATGCTCGACTGCAGCCACAGCATGATTCTCTACGGCGAAGATCGCTTCACCCCGGCAAAGAAAGTGGCGCTCGCGCTGGCGCACTTGATCCGCACCCAGTACCCTGGCGACAGTCTGCGCTGCGTGCTGTTTCACGATTCCGCGGAAGAACTCGACATCAGCCAATTGGCGCGTGTGCAGGTGGGACCCTACTACACCAACACCCGCGACGGATTGATCCTCGCACAGCGCCTTCTCGCTCAGGAAAAGAAAGACATGCGGCAGATCGTCATGATTACCGATGGAAAACCCTCGGCACTTACGCTCGACGACGGCCGCATGTACCGGAACGCGTTCGGACTTGATCCGCTGGTGATCAGCCGCACGCTCGAGGAAGTGAATCGCTGCAAGAAACAGGGCATTCTGATCAACACCTTCATGCTGGCCAGCGACTACGGTCTGGTGAACTTTGTGCAAAAGGTCACGGAGATCTGCCGCGGCAAAGCCTACTTCACGACGCCCTACACGCTGGGCCAATACCTGCTGATGGACTACATGAACCGCAAAACGCGGACCATCCACTGACCGCCGGCTATTGAGACGGCGCGGTCACCTCTGCCAATCGCGCGTGGCTGATGGACTCGAGGATAGAGATCGGCGCGTGCTCCCGCGCGCTGAGCGAAACAGGAGAAATGATAAACGTCTGCTCCAACGCGTACTGGCCCGAAAGCACCGAGTGAGGAACGATGTCCGTGAAGGCCATCCATGTGGAACCCGGCGGGAAGCTCAAGCGATACTTTGGGCAGTCTTTCTGAAAGCTGGAATTCGCCTTCAAGTAGTTGTGAAACGCCAGCATGAAGCGGTCGTAGGGCGATCGGTCGACGATGCGGACACCCATGGTCCGCGCCCCGCGAAGCACCGAGCTCCAGATCTTGCGAAGCGGAGAATGCGTCTGTGCGGCGAATCCGGGCAGGCCTGCGGGAATGGCGTACTCTTTGGCGAGTGCAGCAAAAGGTGGACCGGCGACCCATACGCGCTCCTGGGCCGGATTCACGTTCGTGAACAGGCGCAAGATCAGGCCGCCGTGCGTGGGCCTGCTCGGAAACGCGTCAGTGTGGATCAGATCATTGCGTTTTTTCCAGGGCAGATCGCGATTCTCTTCCTCAACCGGCCGAAAGCTGGAGTAATCGATGCGCCATCCGCGCGCGTATGACGGCAGCAGCTCAGAAACAAGCTGCACCGCCCACGCCGTGTACGACTTCAAAACCCGAACCACCGCTTCCTGGACTTGCGGCTGCAGATGGCTGAGCCCGGTGACTTTTTGTATGTCCGGCTTGAATGCGATGTTCTTGTGATGCGCTCCGGGAACGCTGCGAATCGAGAGTAGAGCTTCGCGGTCCGGCCGGCTCAATGCGAATGGTGTTTGCGGCCAGAAGAGAATGTTGCCCTTTTCGAGTGCGGGCGCGAATTCGCCGGGCGCGGCCGAACCGATGTCAACCAGCCGGACTGCCTCCCCACCTTGCATGACGGCACTGCCCACGAATGTACGATACAGCAGGCCAGGCCGGCGAGTAAAGAGGCGGCCTCCGGCGTTAAGATACGGACAGATGTTTCTCAACGGGTCAATGATGGCCGTGGGCGTTTGCCTCTCCGCCTTAACCTCGTTGTTTCTGTTAGACACGCCATCTCTGCACGCCCAGCAGCGTGGTGGGAGCGACGAAGAGAAGTCGATTGTGGAGCAGTTACACGGGCTTCGCCATTTGCCGGACGACGTAAGGGCGAGGACGACCGCGCAGCTCGCGATCCGGATTCGGCAGTTGCGCTCGGGCACCGCGAAGGTGAGCCTGGCCTTCAGTCTCGCCAGCCTCGCGACCGAGGGCGATTTTGGCCACGACACCTTACAGGAAGTGGCGACTACCTTGGCCAGCGCCCTCCGCGAGCAGCCGCCGCCATCCGAAAAAGGCCAGCCGGCGGGGCCGTATATCGAGCTGGCGCAACTTGTGCGGTACGAGCATGTCCAGGCGGTTTCAGATAATCCGCAGTTCACGGCGGCCTTGTCAAAACTCGAGGCGGATGATCGGAGCCGCCAGAACGCCGATTTCACTTTGACGGATGTGCACGGAAAGCCATGGACGTTGAAGAGCTTGCAAGGCAAAGTCGTTCTGGTGAATTTCTGGGCCACCTGGTGCCCGCCGTGCCGTAAGGAAATGCCCGATCTCGAGACTCTCTACAAGCGGTTCAAGGATGAGGGCCTCGTAGTTCTAGCCATATCCGATGAAGATGCGGGCAAAGTCAACCCATTCCTGGCGAAGGCCGACGTCACATATCCCGTCTTGCTCGACCCTGGCCGAAAAGTGAACGAGCTATTCCAAATCGAAGGGATTCCCAAGAGCTTTGTTTACGATCGCGGCGGAAAGCTGGTATCCCAGGCAATCGACATGCGGACCCGGAAGCAGTTTCTGGAGATGCTCGGGCATGCGGGTTTGCAATGATACGGCCTCGGATCGCGAGTGCGAGTTGTTAAGATACGGGCATGATCATCGGAGTCCCGAAGGAGGTTAAGGACCACGAGACCCGCGTCGGTCTCGTGCCAAGCGGCGTGGTCGCGCTGCGCGAAGCCGGCCACGAGGTTTTGGTTGAGACTAAGGCTGGGGAAGGTAGCGCGATCACGGACCGCGAGTACATGCAGGCTGGCGCGGGCATCGCGCAAAAGGCCGCCGAAGTCTGGCGCAAAGCGGACTTGGTCGTCAAGGTCAAAGAGCCGCAGCCATCGGAATACGAATTACTGCGGCCCGATCTCATTCTGTTCACCTATCTGCACCTCGCCCCGCTGCCGGATCTCACCAACCGGCTGCTCGAATCCAAAGTCAGCGGTGTCGCCTACGAAACCATTCGCGAGACCGACGGCTCCCTTCCCCTGCTCACACCCATGAGCGAAGTGGCGGGACGCATGTCGGTACAGGTGGGTGCCCAATATTTGGAAGCACCGAATGGAGGGCGTGGTGTGCTGCTGGGTGGCGTACCGGGAGTCGCGCCGGCCAACATCGTAATTCTCGGCGGCGGCGTCGTCGGAACCAATGCTGCCAAGATCGCTGTCGGCATGGGGGCGCACGTCACCATCATTGACCGAAACTTGAATCGCTTGCGGGAATTGGACGACATCTTCAACAGTCAAATTGTTACTCTCGCCTCCAACATATTCACCATCACGGAGACGCTGAGGCATGCGGACCTGGTGATCGGTGCGGTGCTCATTCCAGGAGCGGCGGCGCCGAAAATCGTCCGGTGCCAGATGATTGCCAACATGAAGCGCGGCGCGGTGGTCGTCGATGTCGCCATCGACCAGGGCGGGTGTTTCGAAACCTCGCATGCGACCACCCACACCGAGCCCGTCTATTTCGTCGATGGCGTGCTGCACTACTGTGTTTCCAACATGCCGGCCGCGGTGCCGCACACGTCCACGTTCGGCCTGACCAATGCAACGTTTCCCTACCTGCTCGAACTGGCGAATAAGGGCCTGGAGCGTGCCGTGGACCAGCATCCCGCGTTGCGCGAGGGCGTGAATACGTACAAAGGCTATGTGACGCACCCCGGCGTCGCCGAATCCCAGGGGCGTTCGTGGAAGGAGCTGGCCAGAACCATCTGACCAAGGCGCCCAGTTCCACGCCTTTACAGTTTGCCGGCGATGACATGGCGCGGCAGCCCGGATAGCTGACAACCGCTGGTCCCGCGCGCTATGCTTCGGGTTAGGATGTTGGCATCGGCCGGGACGGAGACTCATGTCTCCCCACTCACCCAACTCAGCGAAGAGGAACGGCTGTTCCAAGCCACCGTGCGCCGCTTTGCGCGCGAACAGATTGCTCCCCACGTGCGCGAGATGGATGAGGCCGGCGTTTTTCGCAGCGACATCCTCCGCCAGTTCTTTGCCCTCGGGTTGATGGGCATCGAGATTCCTGAGGAATATGGCGGGCAGGGCGGCAGTTTTTTTCAGTCCGTGTTGGCGGTCGAGGAACTTTCCGCGGTCGATCCTTCGGCCGGCGTGATCGTGGACGTGCAGAACACCATCGTCAACAACGCCATCCTGCGTTGGGCGAGCGAGGACCAGAAGCGAAGATACTTGCCGCAACTGGCTGCCGGGACGGTGGCATCTTACGCCCTCTCGGAAGCCGGTTCGGGCTCTGATGCGTTCGCCATGGCGACGCAGGCACAGGATCAAGGCGACCACTTCGTGCTCAGCGGCCGCAAGCTCTGGATTACCAATGCCGCGGAGTCAGGCCTTTTCCTGCTCTTCGCCAACGCCAATCCCGCCGCGGGGTATCGCGGTATCACGGCGTTCCTGGTGGAGCGCGCCTTCCCTGGATTTCAGGTCGGCAAGAAGGAGGACAAGCTCGGCCTCCGCGCTTCTTCTACCTGCGAGTTGATTCTGGATAGTTGCCGCGTGCCGCGGGAAAATGTCATGGGCGAGGTGGGCAAAGGGTACAAAATCGCCATCGAAACGCTCAACGAAGGCCGTATCGCCATCGGCGCCCAGATGATCGGCCTGGCCCGTGGCGCGCTCGATCATGCCATGGCCTATGCCAAACAGCGCAAGCAGTTCGGCAAGGCGATCGGTGAATTTCAGGGTGTGCGGTTTCAGTTGGCCAAGATGGCTACCGAAGTGGAGGCGGCTCGCTTACTGGTGTACAATGCAGCTCGACTGCGGGACGCCGGCATGCCTTTCGTCACCGAAGCCGCCATGGCAAAATATTATAGTTCCGAGATTGCTGAGAAGGTGGCCTCTAAAGCCATCGAGATCTTCGGCGGCGTGGGCATCACCAAGGATTTCCCGGTGGAGAAACTCTATCGCGACGCCAAGATCGGCCGGATTTACGAGGGCACCAGCAACATACAACTGTTGACCATCGCCAAGAAACTGATGGAGAGGTAGACATGCGTTCTTGTTCACTTACTTTGCTGTTGGCCGTCTTGTCCGCGCCACTCTGGGCGGATGAAGTTAAGAACGTCAACCCCGACGAGATCATTCAGAAGTTCGCCGCTAAGGAGGCCGCCTTTGCCCACGCGCGCGAAAACTACACCTACCGGCAGACCGTCAAAATCCAGACGTTGACGGACGGGGGCGCGGTCGACGGCCGGTACGAGATCGTCGAGGATATTATCTTCTCGCCGGACGGCAAACGGGCCGAAAAGGTGGTGCGCGCCCCGGTATCCACGCTCACGAGGCTTATGCTGACGCCTGAAGACTTGGAGGACTTGCGCAACGTCCAGCCGTTCGTCCTGACTACCAGCGAAATCCCCCAGTACGACATTAAATACCTGGGACCCCAAAAGGCTGACGAGATTCCTTGCTACGTGTTTTCCGTGAAGCCGAAAAAAATGGAGAAGGGCCATCGCTACTTCGAAGGTCAAATTTGGGTCGATGACCGGGACTTTCAGATCGTCAAGACCTATGGCAAGGCTGTGGGTTTGCTCCACCGGGGAGAGGATCAGCAGTTTCCTAAGTTTGAGACCCTGCGCGAGCAGGTCGATGGCAAGTACTGGTTCCCCGTTTACACCGACGCCGACGACACCTTGCACTTCCAGGCTGGCCCGATTCGCATGCGCATGATCGTAAAGTACGAGGACTATAAGCAGTTCAAGAGCGACGCGAATATCCAGTTCGGCAACACCGTCGACGAGCAAAACAAGGAACAAAAAGGCCAGCCGCCGTCACAGAATCCGATTCCGCCGAAGTAATTGCCGATATCTGCTACGATCGTGGCATGACGAAGATCACGGTCGTGAACAACGGCCCCATACGCATGGAAGGCGATTTTTCGATCGTCGATCCGGAAAGCCGTGAGTTCGGCTTGGCTGGCCGCACCGTGATTTCTCTTTGCCGCTGCGGGCACTCACAGAACAAGCCGTTTTGCGACGGCAGTCATGGCCGCATGGGTTTTCAGGATACTGTCACCGCCCGCGAACTCCCGCCGCCGAAACCGAAGCCGTAGGACCGGCGCTACTCCGAGATTTCGATCTTCGGACCCGTCGGCGGTCCTACTTCGCGAATCCTCTGGACAATCCTTTGCGCTAGCTCGCGAAATACCGTGCCCTGCGGACTGTTCCCGTTGTGCGCCACCGGGTGCCCGGAATCGCCGCCCATGCGAACCGCGGGATCAAGCGGCAATGCCCCCAGAAACCGTACGTTCATGTCCCGCGCCGTGCGCTCGCCGCCGCCGGTGCTGAAAACATCCACCCGCTCGTTACAGTGCGGGCAGACCAGGTAGCTCATGTTCTCGACAATCCCCAGTATGGGAACCTTCACTTGGTCAAACATGTGGACGGCCTTGCGCGCGTCCTCGAGCGAAACGTCTGACGGAGTGGTCACCACCACCGCTCCGGTCACCGGCGCTGTCTGAATGAGTGTGAGCTGCACGTCCCCCGTGCCCGGAGGAAGATCGATCACGAGGTACTCCAGATCCCCCCAGTCCACCCCCCGCAGAAATTGCTGAATCACGCTGTGCAGCATCGGGCCGCGCCACACCAGCGGCTTATCGCCCGGACTCAGGAACCCCATCGACATCAGTTTGACGCCCAGATTCTCCAATGGCTGGATGCGTTCCCCATACGCCATGGGCGTCTTATTAATGCCCATCATCATCGGCACGTTGGGTCCGTAGACGTCCGCGTCCATTAAGCCCACCCGATAGCCTAGGCCTGCCAATGCCACCGCGAAGTTCACCGCCACCGTGGTCTTGCCCACGCCCCCCTTCCCTGATCCCACTGCAATCAAGTTCTGTACACCCGGAATGGGAAGCTTCGGAGGCTGATTGGGCTGTTGTGGGCTCATCTCCACTCATATTAACTTAGGTAGCAAATGCCGCGTTGACTATCGAGATCGACCGCCTCAGTGATACCCTTCGCCACCCATCGATCTTTCGAAATACCTTGTATTTATCGAGAAATTAACTGTATTTTGTGTGAATTATGTTAATCTGATTTCGGAGTTTCCCCTTGATCCAACAGCTCGCTTCTAATGGTGTCACGCAAAAGGCAAACGCGGCCCCGCGGCGTCCGGCGTTTTGGCCCGCGCTTCCCATGCGTCTTGCTGATCTGCGGATTCCCAAATCGGTGGTCGTTGACCTGATCTTGCGCCATCTCCATCTCGATGGCATGACCAGTCTCGAGGTCACCAGCCGCACCATCAAAGTGTCCATCCCCATTCTCGACCTGCTGTTCCGCGAATTGCGCCAGCAGCATCTGGTGGAGGTCAAGGGCGCGGTCGGCGAAGATTACGCGTTCATTTTAACCAACGCCGGCCGTGATCTCGCCTCCGAGCGCTTCCGCATTTGCCGCTATGTCGGCCCGGCGCCGATCGCGATTCGCGACTATCACCTCGCCACTAAAGCGCAGTCGGCTAGTATCGACATTGACCGCAACATTCTCCGTGACGCGCTCAGCGACCTGGTGCTCTCCGATCACTTGCTCGATCAGCTTGGTCCCGCCGTTATTTCCCAGAAATCACTATTTCTCTACGGGCCTTCAGGCAACGGCAAAACCAGCCTCGCCGAGCGATTGTTGCGTATCTACCGCGACTCGATTCTGATTCCGTACGCCGTCGAGGTCGACGGCAAAATTGTCGTCCTTTATGACCCGGTCGTTCACCAGACCATTGACCGCGAAGATGCCGAGCTCGACCCCCGCTGGGTGCCCTGCAAACGCCCCTTCATCATGGTGGGCGGTGAACTGGTGGCCAGCATGCTCGAGCTGCACTACGATGAGGCCGGCGGCGTTTTCGCCGCACCCATGCAAATGAAGGCCAATAACGGCATCTTCCTGATCGATGACTTTGGCCGCCAGGTGCTCTCCCCTCGCGAGCTGCTGAACCGCTGGATCGTGCCGCTCGATCGCCGCGTCGATTACCTCACTCTCTCCTACGGCATCAAGTTCCAGATTCCGTTCGAAATGATGGTCGTCTTTTCCACTAACCTGAATCCGGACGACCTTGCCGATGCCACCTTCTTGCGCCGCATCCAGAACAAGGTGTTCGTCGAGCCGGTCGATGTCCCCACGTTCAATGAAATCTGGCGCCGCGTGGCCATCATGAAAAAGCTGCCCTACGACCCCGAGATCGTCGACTATGTGCGCAGCCTGGTGCTCTCCGATGGCCGCAGCGAGCTGCGCGCCTGTTATCCGCTCGATCTCTGCAACATCATTATCTCGATCAGTGATTACGAGAAGCGCCCGCCGCAGATGACCAAAGACGACCTGCAGCGCGCCGTCAATCTGTACTTCACACAGTCCTATCAGAAGAACACCATCGACCATAGCTGGTAGTGCATCCCGAAAGTAGTGGTTGATCACCTAGCCGTTCCGCGCCCTGCGTTTCTGCGCTGAGAATTGGTTTTCGCCGTGCTCCCACCCGGCTCACAGCGAGTAACGCCGCCTCATGTTATCCTGAGAAGGAACATCACTCCTCCAAGGAAATCAACACTTGAAAGTCGGTTTTGTCAGCCTGGGCTGTCCTAAAAACCTTGTGGACAGCGAAGTCATGATGGGGCAGCTCGCCTCGCACGGGCATGAGCTGACGCCGCGTCCTGATCAGGCCGACGTAATCGTCGTCAACACCTGTAGCTTCATTGACCCCGCTAAAAAAGAATCCGTCGACACTATCCTCGAAATGGCCGAGTACAAAAGGATCGGCCGCGCCAAGAAGCTGATCGTCGCCGGTTGTCTGGTCGAGCGCTACCGCGACCAGATCCGCAAGGAAATGCCGGAAGTCGATGCCGTGATCGGCACCAACGAGATCGAGCAGATTGTCCCCTTGTGCGAAGGCCTTGAGGTATCGAATTCCTTCGAGCCCTATCTCTATCACGACCTCACGCCGCGCGTTCTCGCCACCCCCCGCCACTATGCGTATATGAAAATCGCCGAAGGCTGCGACCATCCCTGCACCTTCTGCGTCATCCCGCAGTATCGCGGTAAGTTCCGTAGCCGGCGCTTCGAATCCGTCATCGCCGAGGCCACCCGCCTGTTTCAACAGGGTGTGCGCGAGATCAATCTCATCGGCCAGGACACCACCTGTTACGGCGAAGATCTTGGTCTCAAAGACGGGCTGGCCGCGCTCCTGGCCGGTCTGGCGCGGATCGAAACCTCCGCCGAAAACTGGATTCGCTTTCTCTACGCCTACCCCAATAAGGTCACCCAGCGGCTGCTGGACACCATTGCAGAACATCCAGCGCTGGTCAAATATATCGACATGCCGCTCCAGCACGCGAGCGCGCGGGTGTTGAAGCGCATGAAGCGCGGCGCTTCGGGGGACATCTTTCTCAGGCTGATCGAACGGATCCGCCGTACCATTCCCGGCGTGGCCATTCGCACCAGCATGATCGTCGGCTTTCCTGGTGAGACGGCCCAGGATTTCGAAGAGCTGTGCCAGTTCGTGAAGGCGGCGCGCTTCGATCGCCTGGGCGTCTTTTCCTATTCCGACGAGGACTCGAGCGCGAGCTTTCATCTTGATGGTAAGGTTGACAGCCGAACGATCTACAACCGCAAGCGCCACCTGATGGCCGCGCAGCGTAAGATCGCTCAAGCGCGCAATCGCCAGCTCATCGGCGCCGAGGTGACGGTCTTGGTCGAAGGCGTTTCCAGAGAAACCGATCTCCTATGGGAAGCCCGCATGTCCACCCAGGCCCCGGAGATCGATGGCGTGACGTTAGTCAACGATTTCGAAGGCGCCGAGCCCAAACCCGGCGAAATGCGCCGCCTCCGCATCACCGAAGCGCACGATTACGATCTCGTCGGGACATTGCTCCCGGGACCCGCGGAACAGATGCAGCCCCTGCCACTGTTCCCGCTGCTCCGGATCCAGCCAAATCCCAAACCCCAAATCCCAACCCCTGCTTTATGATCTGCCCGATCTGCCGCAAGGAGGTTGCGAAAGCGAATCCCGAATTCCCTTTCTGCAGTGAGCGCTGCCGCCTTCTCGATCTTGGAAATTGGGCGTCCGGCAAGTACGTGATCTCGACCCCCGCGAACCAGCCGGCCGAGGGTCAGCCGGACAACGAGGATGAAGACTAAGGCCGCGAATCTGATCTCGACCTGGTTCGGCTGCGGCTATGCTCCCTTCGGACCAGGAACCGCGGGCTCGCTCGCCGCGCTTGCCATCGCCTGGCTCCTGGTACGTTACGCGGGCTGGCACGCGATGTGGCTCGCGCCGCTTGCCATCGCCAGTACCTGGCCCGCCATCTGGGCTGCCGGCCTTACCGCGCGCGAGATGCGGCAAAAGGATCCGCAGCGGGTGGTGGTAGACGAAGTGCTGGGCCAGTGGCTGGCGTTGGCCGCCGCCGGTCCGCCGAATTACCGGTCGTGGATCGCCGCATTTCTCCTGTTTCGGCTCTTCGACATCTGGAAACCACCGCCCGTCCGCCAGCTGGAAAAACTTCCAGGCGGCGCCGGTATCGTGGCCGACGATCTGATGGCCGGTATTTACGCGGCACTTGTCTTATTCGTGGCGGGGTGTTTCAATCTTTATTAAAGATGGGTATTCGCAAAGAGAGCAACGGACGTCCCCAAATCGCGCAGGTATCGCCCGTGGCGGCCATTGCGGGTGGGGAATTCCAGATTCAGGGACGGGGGTTTGCCAAGTCGAGCCGCCCGCGGGTAACCATCGGCGAAGTGGCGGCGCCGGTGATCATTGGCTCGGATTCTTTTATGATCGTGCGCGTCCCGGACGGCGTTTCCGAAGGTGAGCTCGTGGTTCAAAACGGAGAGCAGTCGAGCCAGGCTTGGACCTGTGATATCGGCATTCAGATCGCCGAGAGCTTGCATCCCGTTACCAACCCTTCGGTCGACACCTTTGGCAATGTCTACACAACTTTCAGCGGATCGCGCGGCCAGAAGGTTGCCGTTGCCGTCTATAAGATCGACCTGAACTACAGCGTCAAGCCGTTTATTAACGACCTGATGAACGCTACCGCCATGGCCTTTGATGCGCAGGGCCTTCTGTACATCTCCAGCCGATTCGATGGCGTGGTATACCAGGTCACGCCTACCGGCAATATGTCGGTTTTCGTCGAGGGCATGGGCGTGGCCACCGGCTTGGCGTTTGACCGGGAGAACAATCTCTACGTCGGCGACCGCTCCGGCACAATCTTCAAGATCGCCCCCAACCGGCAGATCTTCGTTTTCGCCACCCTCGAGCCATCCATTGCCGCCTATCACCTGGCGTTCGGTCCCGATGAGTATCTGTACGTTTCCGGGCCCACCACGTCAAGCTTCGATTCCGTCTATCGCGTTTCGCACACGGGGGAAGTCGAGGTGTTTTACCGAGGTCTGGGCCGTCCGCAAGGGATCGCGTTCGACGCCGAAGACCGGCTCTACGTGGCGGCCTCGTTCGGAGGCCGCAAAGGCGTGGTCCGTTTCAACCAGAATCGCGAACCGGAACTTTTCCTTTCCGGTCCCGGCATCGTGGGCCTGGCCTTTACGCCTTCTCGATCGTTGGTGGTGGCCACCACCAACGCCTTATTCCGCGTAGATGTGGGCATTCAAGGACGTCTGCTCTCCTAAGAATGAACGCCGAAATTATCGCGGTCGGTTCGGAGCTTCTGACGCCGCAACGGCTCGACACGAATTCCCTTTTCTTAACTGAGCAGTTGAATAACCTGGGCGTTGAGGTCACGACCAAGTATGTCGTGGGGGACAACCGCGACCATGTCGCGGATGCCGTGCGCCGCGCCATGTCTCGCGCCGAAATCGTGATCCTTTCGGGCGGACTTGGTCCCACCGAAGACGACGTCACGCGCGACGCCGTCGCGGTCGCCATCGATCGCAAGCTAGTCTTTCACCCCGAGATCTCTGACCAGCTCGAACAGCGGTTCCGCCAGGCGAATCGCAAAATGGCCGAGGTCAACCGGCGGCAGGCGTTCATCATCGAAGGCGCGGATATTCTGCCCAATGACCGCGGCACCGCGCCCGGACAATGGATCGATGAGTCGCACACCTCCATCGTTCTCCTGCCCGGCCCGCCCCACGAACTGAAGGCCATGTTTACCCGGCAATGCCTGCCGCGCCTCGTCCGCGTGGTTCCCAAACAGGTCATCCGCACCTTGGTATTCCGGGTCGCTGGCATGGCCGAGTCCGATCTCGACCAAACCATCTCGCCCGTTTACAAAAAGTACGAGAACCCCGTGACCACCATTTTGGCCGGGGATGGAGATATTCAGGTGCATCTGCGCGCGCATAGCGAGGCCGAGGCCGACGCCATGGCCCTGCTGGCCGAGGTCGCCGCGCCCATCGAGATGCTGCTCGGCGATCGCGTCTATTCGCGCAATGGCGACTCACTCGAAGTGGTCATCGGCGAATTGCTAAAAAAACGAGGCGCCTCGCTCGCGGTGGCGGAAAGCATGACCGGAGGACTGCTGGCGCAACGAATTACATCGATACCCGGAAGTTCGCACTATTTTCTGGGTGGGTTCCTGGTCTACTCGAACAAGATGAAGACCGAGTTGCTGGGCGTCAGCGAGGAAATCGTGGAACAGTCCGGCGCCGTGAGCAAAGAGACGGCTGAAGCCATGGCCAACGGCGCGCGCCGCCGGACGGGCGCGAGTTTCGCGCTCTCCATCACCGGCGAGGCCGGTCCCGAGCCCAGTGAAAACGTTCCCGTCGGCACGGTATATGTAGCCCTTTCCGACGCCTCGGGCTGCCAGGTAACGCACCGCATATTTCTAGGCGACCGCGCGCGCATCCGCGTTTTCGCCACGCAAATGGCGCTGGATATGCTGCGAAGAAAGTGCACAATTGTTTCCTAAGGCACGAACCAGAGAAATTTGGAAACCTTCCGCTGGAAGCTACATCCATTAGACCAGGAGCTGTGTTGGCGAAATGTGTCTGACTCTGCGAACGCCGATCGCCCTGATGATTCTGCCGGTCGCGTTGTTGTGCCAGCAAGGTACTCCCACCGATCCGGTCCAGCCGGGAACCACCGCGCCCAGCGATGGTTCGCCCAGCAAGCGAATCTTCGGTATCATTCCGAACTTCCGCACATCGCCAACCTTGGCGGAATACAAACCCATCGGACCGAAGGAAAAGTTCAAACTCGCGGCCATGGACACCTTTGACCGCGGCACCATCGCCCTAGCCGCTGTATTTGCGGGCGAGGCCCAGATATCGAACTCGACTCCGGCATTCGGGCAAGGAGTCCAGGGGTACGCCAAATACCTCGGAGCGGCTTATGCCGACTTTGCGATTGGCAATTACATGACCGAAGGAATTTTCCCCACGATTCTCCACCAGGATCCCCGCTATTTCCGCCGCGGCACGGGAAGTGGATGGACGCGGCTCACGTACGCGATTGGCCAGATCTTCTGGACCCACACAGATTCGGGCGGTACGCAGTTCAACTTTTCCGAAGTCGTCGGCAACTCGACGGCGGTGGCGATTTCCGAGGCTTACTATCCGAGCAATCGAAACGCATCGGACGCGATATCGTCGCTCGGGACTCAACTCGCGGTCGATACGGCGTTAAATGTACTCAAAGAATTCTGGCCGGACCTCAGCCGGAAATTCTCCAAAACGCACGCCTCGCCACAATGATCGCCTGAGCGCTTGAGCGCCCGGACGCCAGTTCCCGTATCCTACAGATTCTGCTCGCTAAGAAATTCTCAACGCTTTGTTAACGACTTCTTAATGCCTCCCCGCCTAGCCTGTTAGGTGGAGCGACCACAATGTCAACCAACCGAGCATTGCCGGAGCAGCTGGTGCTGCGGCTCGACGAGCGCAGTCTGCGTGGGTTCGCGAAGCTGCATCGCGGCACGGGCGAGCTTCGGGTGTTTGTGCCCTACACCTCCGCCGAGTTGACCAAAGCGGCGTTGGCCGAGGCCGCCGCGCTCACAAAGAACCTCGCCGCGCATGTTACGCTGTTCGCGGTGCATGTGGTGCCGTTCCCTCTGCCGCTGGATAAGCCGGACGTTTCGGCGGCATTTCTGGAGCGAAGGCTGGCAGCAGTGGTCCGGGAGGCGGGTGTGCAGTCTGATATTCGCGTCGGGTTCGCGAGAGATCTGGACCGCGGCAGCGAGCAGATTCTGCCGCCGAACTCGCTTGTCGTAATGGCCACGAAGAAGCGCTGGTGGCCGACGGCGGAAGCGAACCTGGCGAAGGTACTGGCGCGCGCCGGCCATAGTGTGGCACTACTGGGAGTCTGAAAGGATCAGATGCTGGATTTGTTGTTTATCGCCCTCGCTGTTCTCTTTTTTCTTCGTGAGCTGGGCCTACGTGCGCGGATGTGACCGTCTCTAGAGGTGCTCCATGGATTATCTGATTGCTGGTGTGATTTCGTTGGCGTTGGCCGTGTACCTGGTATACGCGCTATTGCGCCCGGAGAAATTCTGACCGGAGGGCCGCATGACTCTTAATGGACTGTTACAGATTGCCGCGTTTTTCCTGGTGATTCTCGCGCTGACCAAGCCGCTGGGAGTTTTTATGGCGCGCGTATTCGCGGGCGAACGCACCTGGCTACATCCGGTGCTGCGGCCGCTGGAGAACGGCATATACAAGCTTTGCGGGGTCACGGAAGATCAGGAACAGCGCTGGACCGGATACGCCACTTCCTTGCTGATGTTCAGCCTGGTGAGCCTGCTGCTCACCTACCTGATCCAACGCATTCAAGGCTTGTTGCCGTTCAACCCGCAGGGATTCGGAACCGCCCACGCCGCGCAGGGTGCAACCGCGATGACGCCTGACCTGGCTTTCAACACCGCCGTCAGCTTCACCAGCAACACAAACTGGCAGGCCTACACGCCGGAAACCACCATGAGCTACCTGACGCAGATGGCCGGCCTTGCCACGCACAACTTCTTTTCGGCGGCGGCCGGAATGGCGATCGCCATTGCTCTGATCCGGGGCTTCGCGCGGCATTCGAGCGAGAAGATCGGCAACTTCTGGGTCGATATGACGCGCGCCACGGTTTATGTGCTGCTGCCGCTGTCGGTCCTGATCGCCGTCCTGTTCGCATCGCAGGGAGTGATCCAGAATCTGAGCCCTTATACGAAAGTAACCACGCTAGAGGGCGGAACCCAGATCATCGCGCAAGGGCCAGTGGCTTCGCAGGAAGCGATCAAGATGCTGGGCACCAATGGCGGCGGCTTCTTTAATGCCAACTCGTCGCATCCGTTCGAAAATCCCACGCCGCTTTCGAATTTTCTCCAATTGCTCTCGATCTTTGCAATTCCGGCGGGCCTTACCTATACGTTTGGAAAGATGGTGAAGGATACGAGGCAGGGCTGGGCGATCTTCGCCGCCATGAGTGTGCTGTTCTTTGCCGGCGTGTTGGTCGCGTACACGGCGGAACAGGCCGGAAACCCGATCGTGACGGCTTTGGGAATAGAGAACTCGCCCACGGCGGCGCAGACCGGCGGAAACATGGAAGGCAAGGAAGTGCGCTTCGGCATCGCCAACTCGGCACTGTTCGCGACGGTTACGACGGACGCGAGCTGCGGCGCCGTTAACAGCATGCACGATAGCTTCACGCCGCTGGGCGGCCTGGTGCCGCTCGTGAACATCGAGCTGGGTGAAGTGGTCTTCGGAGGAGTTGGCGCCGGGATGTACGGCATGCTCATGTTTGCCATACTCTCGGTGTTCATCGCCGGATTGATGGTGGGCCGGACACCGGAATATCTGGGCAAAAAGATTGAGCAGAAGGAAGTCAAGATGGTGATGCTCGCGGTCCTGGTGCTCGCGGGCAGCATTCTCTTGTTCTCGGGCACAGGCGCCGTCATACACTTCGCCAAGGATAGCTGGATCAATCCGCCGGGGTCCGCGACCGGCAACCTGGGCAATAACGGTCCTCACGGCCTTTCCGAGATTCTCTACGCCTATCGAGCAGCACCGGGAACAACGGCAGCGCGTTTGTGGGCCTGAATGCCAACACGCCCTGGTACAACATTACGACCGGCATGGCCATGCTGATCGGCCGGTTCCTCATGATCATTCCGTTGCTGGCGGTGGCCGGCAGCCTGGCGCGAAAGAAACTGGTGCCTGCCTCGGCCGGCACGCTGCCGACGAACGGTCCGCTGTTCGTCGGACTGCTGGTCGGCGTGGTGCTGATCGTCGGCGCGCTGACGTTCTTCCCGGCGCTCACGCTCGGTCCGGTGGTCGAACATTTCCTGATGATGCGGCACCAGCTCTTTTCCATGCTGATCCTGCCGGTCTGGAGTTAGAACATGCTCGTGGAGAGTCAAAACCCGACGGTCAACATTCTGCCCACGAAACGGCGGCGGGCCCGTCCGCTGTTCGATCCGCCGATCGTCAAGCGGGCCATCTGGGACTCGGTGGTGAAGCTGAATCCCGTCACCATGATGAAGAACCCGGTGATGTTCGTTGTGGAAGTGGGCGCGGCGCTGACCACGGTTCTAGTTTTGCGCGACTGGCGGGCGGCGGCCCCCGATCTGAGCTTTACCTTCCAGATCACGCTCTGGCTGTGGTTCACGGTGCTATTCGCGAACTTCGCCGAAGCCATGGCGGAAGGGCGCGGCAAGGCGCAGGCCGACACGCTCCGCAAGACCAAAACTGAGACGGTGGCGCACCGGCTGAAGAACGGGAATAAGATCGAGGACACCGCCGCGAGCCAGCTCCGGCAGGGCGACATAGTGGTGTGCAACCCGGGCGACATCATTCCCGGCGACGGCGAAGTAATTGAGGGCATCGCGAGCGTGGATGAATCCGCCATCACCGGAGAAAGCGCGCCCGTGATCCGCGAATCCGGCGGCGACCGCAGCGCTGTGACGGGTGGAACCAAGGTTTTATCAGACGGGATCAAGATCAAGATCACATCGAACCCGGGCGAAACGTTCCTGGATCGCATGATCGCGCTGGTGGAGGGCGCACAGCGGCAGAAGACGCCCAACGAAATCGCGCTCAATATTGTGATTGCGGGGTCTGACGCTGGTGTTCCTGCTGGCCGTGGTGACTCTGCCGCCATTCGCGCAATACAGTGTAACGGCCACGGGCGCGGGCAAGGTGCCCAGCATCGCCGTGTTGATCTCGCTGTTGGTGTGCTTGATACCGACGACGATCGGCGGCTTGCTATCGGCGATCGGCATCGCCGGCATGGATCGCGTAATGCAGCATAATGTGCTGGCCATGAGCGGCAAGGCGGTGGAAGCCGCGGGCGACGTCAACACGCTGCTCCTCGACAAGACCGGCACCATCACGCTCGGCAACCGCCAGGCGGTGGAGTTCATTCCGGTGGAGGGCGTTTCGCCTGCTGATCTGGCCGATGCCGCGCAGCTTTCGAGCCTCGCCGACGAGACGCCGGAGGGACGGTCGATCGTGGTGCTGGCGAAGGAGAAATATCAGCTTCGCGGGCGCGAGGTTTCGGAGCACGAAGCCAAGTTCATCGAGTTCTCCGCGCAGACGCGCATGAGCGGTGTGGACCTGGACCAGCGCATGGTGCGCAAGGGCGCCACCGAATCCGTCATCGAGTTCGTGAAGGGGCACGGCGGGACGATTCCGCGGCGTCTCACCGAAGTGACGGATCACATCGCGCGCTCGGGAGGAACACCGCTGGTGGTGGCGGACGGGCCGAAGGTCCTTGGCGTGATTCATCTGAAAGACGTCGTCAAGGGCGGAATGCGCGAGCGCTTCGATCAGCTGCGCGCGATCGGCATCCGGACCGTCATGATCACCGGCGACAATCCGCTCACCGCGGCGGCCATTGCGGCGGAAGCCGGCGTGGATGATTTTCTGGCGCAGGCGACCCCCAAGCAGAAGATGGATCTCATCAAGAAGGAACAGGCGGGCGGGCGGCTGGTAGCGATGACGGGGGACGGCACCAACGATGCGCCGGCGCTGGCGCAGGCCGATGTGGGTTTGGCGATGAACACCGGCACCATGGCCGCGAAAGAGGCCGGCAACATGGTGGATCTGGACAGTAATCCGACCAAGCTGATCGAAGTTGTGGCGATCGGCAAACAACTGCTGATGACGCGCGGCGCGCTAACTACGTTTTCCATCGCCAATGACGTCGCGAAATACTTTGCGATCCTGCCGGCAATGTTTTCGGTGACCTATCCGGCGATTGCCGCGCTAAACGTCATGCGGCTGCACAGCCCGGAAAGCGCGGTCCTGGCGGCCGTGATTTTCAACGCGCTCATCATCATCGCGCTGATCCCGCTGGCGTTGCGCGGCGTTTCTTACAAGCCCATGAGCGCGGCGGCGCTGCTGCGCCGAAACATTCTGGTGTATGGCATCGGCGGCATTATTGCGCCCTTCCCGGGGATTTGGATTATAGACGTGCTGCTGGGATGGCTGCACCTGGCGTAAACGAGGAGAGCGAAGATGTTGGAACAGATACTACCCGCGGTGCGAATCACGCTGGTGCTCACAATGCTGACCGGTATGTTGTATCCCGCGCTGGTGACGGGAATCGTTCAGGTGATCTTTCCACACCAGGCCAACGGGAGTCTGATCGAAGTGAACGGAAAAGTGGTGGGGTCGGACCTCATCGGGCAGAAGTTTACGAAGCCGGAATACTTTCAAGGGCGGCCTTCGGCAGCGGGCGATGGATACGATGCCGCCAATTCGGGAGCATCGAACCTCGGACCAACGAATCAGAAACTCATCGACCGCATCAAGGCCGACGCCGAAAAGTTTCGCAAAGAGAATCCGGATTTCACGGGACCCATTCCGGCGGACCTTCTTACCTCCTCTGCCAGCGGCCTGGACCCTGATCTGAGTCCAGCATCTGCCGCGGCGCAGGTGGCGCGAGTGGCTAAAGCTCGTGGCGTTTCGACCGCGCAGGTTCAGGAATTGGTGGAGCGGTTTGTCACGCCCCGCCAGATCGGTTTCCTGGGAGAGCCGAGGGTCAACGTGCTGAAGGTCAACCTGGCGCTGGACTCGAGCTTTCCAGTTAAGCGGTAGCGCGACCGCCCAAGAACTAATTTTCACCACCGAGACGCGGAGAAGGCGAAAAGTCGATAGCCTGCCGTCGATGCACTACAATAAAGTCGTGGCAACGGATGCGCGGCTGGATCAGGCGGTTTCCCGGCTCAACGGAGTTCGGGACGAAATCGCCAAAGTAATTGTGGGCCAGCAGGACGTGGTGGAGGGTGTGCTGATCTGCCTGATCGCAGCCGGCCACGTGCTGCTCGAAGGGGTGCCGGGTCTTGGCAAAACCACCCTGCTGCGCACGATGGCGCGCGCCCTGCAACTGAAATATTCCCGCATCCAGTTCACACCGGACCTGATGCCGGCGGACATCGTGGGCAGCATGATTATCGAGACCAACGACCACGGCTCGAAATCGCTGCGGTTCCAGCCGGGGCCGATTTTCGCGAATCTCGTGCTGGCCGATGAGATCAATCGCGCCACGCCCAAAACGCAATCCGCGCTGCTCGAAGCCATGCAGGAGCGAACCGTCACCAGCGGAACCACCACCCACGAACTCGATGCGCCGTTCCTGGTGATGGCAACGCAGAACCCCATCGAGATGGAGGGCACCTATCCCCTGCCCGAAGCGCAGCTGGACCGCTTCCTGATGAAGATTCTGGTGCAGTACCCTTCGCGGGACGAATTGAACCGGATCGTGGAGCGAACCATCCAGAACCGTGAGGAGCAGGTGCGGGCGGTGCTCGATCGCAACGAGATTCTGGAAGTGCGCACGGTGTGCCGCGATGTGCTGGTCGCGCAGCACGTACAGGAGATCGCCATTCAGCTGGTGATGGCTACGCAGCCGGAGCACGCCGAGGCGCACGAGTTGTCCAAGAAATATATCCGGTACGGCAGCTCGCCGCGCGGTGCGCAAGCTCTGGTCGAGTGCGGCCGGGTGCGCGCGCTGATGCGCGGCCGTTATCACTTGAGCGCCGAAGACGTCGAAGCCGTGGCTGCGTCCGTTCTGCGGCACCGCGTGATTCTCAACTTCGACGCGCATGCGGATGGCCAGACCCCCGACACGATCCTGAGCGAGATCATCCGCGGAGTGTCCGCGCACGCTTCGGTGGCGTAGGCCCGCCATGTCTGACGGCCCACTGCTCGAACGCCAGTTTCTGGAGAAACTGGAGCGCCTGACCATCCATTGGCGGAAGTCCTTCAATGGTCTGGTGGGCGGCCACAACAGTTCGCGCTTCGCCGGCGGCGGCCAGGAATTTCTGGACCACCGCCATTTCCACCACGGCGACGACCTGCGCGCGGTGAACTGGCGCGCGTATCTGCGGCTGGAAAAAATGTTCCTGAAAATGTTCCAGGTGGAGCCGCGCGTGCCCGTGCGCATGTTGATTGACACCAGCGAGTCCATGAATTCCGAAGAGGGCTTCAAGTTCACGTACGCGCGACAACTCGCGGCGGCGCTCTGCTATGTGGGGTTGGTGCGGCTGGATAATATTGCGCTTCGGCCTTTCAGCGCGCGTTTGGGCGAGGGCATGCTCTGCGGCGGCGGCCGGCACCGCTTCAGCCCCGTGATGGACTACCTTGGCAATCTGAAGACCGCGGGCCGCACGGATTACTTCGAGGTGGTGCGCCAGTTCATCTCGACGCACCAGCAACGCGGGCTGCTCATCATCGTTTCGGATTTCCTGGATGACGCTGGTTGCGAACGGCCACTCCAGTACCTGGCGGACTTCGGCCACGAGCTGTTGCTGATCCATGTTTGGTCGGAAGAGGACCGCAGCCCGCCCTGGTTAGGAGACCTTGACCTGGCCGACGCGGAAACCGACTCGCGGCTGCGCCTGCAATTCGACGAAGCCGCACGCGCTTCTTATACGAGCGCCTTCGACAAGTACGCGGCTGGGCTGGAGCAAGTGGCCCTCCGCAACAGCGGCCGATATGTCGGTGTATCCACTGGAATGGCGATCGAGGACGTCGTCTTCGGTTCGCTGGTGCGTTCGCGAGTGATGGCCTGATGTACTTTCTGAACCTCTCGCTCGTGCAATTCCTGGCTCTGTTCGGCGCTATTTCCGTGCCGACCGTTCTGTTGTATCTGCTGGGACGCTCGCGGCGCAAACAGGTAGTGGCTACGCTGCGATTCTGGGTAGCGGCTCAGGAGCCCGCCGTGATTGAGCGGCGCAAGAGAATTCAGCAGCCGCTGTCTCTCATCCTGCAACTCGTCAGCATGCTGCTGTTGCTGCTGGCCATTGCCCAGTTGCGGCTCGGCACGCCGCTCGGGACGCCGCGAGATCATGTGATGATCCTCGACACCTCGGCGTGGATGGCGGCCGCTGCCAGCTCCGCCCCGCGACGTTTGACTCTGATGGATGAGGCACGCGGCAAAGCGCGCGCCTATCTGAAGGCCGTACCTGCCTCCGACCGGTTAATGCTGGTGCGCGCCAACGCACTGACGACGCCGGCCACCTCTTTCGAATCCGATCGTCCGAAGCTCGAGCAGGCCATTGCGCAATCGGTGCCGGGCGCGACTGCCTTGAACCTGGATCAGGCCTTGGCTTTCGCCCAGCGTGAACAGGCGCTCAGCCCGTATCGGACGGGCGAAATCATCTACATCGGTCCGGGCCGCGTTGCCTCGGAGGCGGATTCTCCCACCGCGAATCCTCCGAAAAACCTCCGCATCCTGCCGGTAATGGATTCCGTGGAGAACTGCGGCTTGCGCAAGATCGCCGTACGAAGATCCGGCTCTGATCCCGACTTGTGGGACATCTACGCTTCGGTGCGGAACTACGGCGCCGCGCCAAAGACGGTCACGCTGGCGCTTACTTTCGGCGGAGGTCCGGCTGGCGCGCGACGGCTGGCCGTGCCGCCGGGCTCGGATCGCGAGGTCACGTTCGAATATCGAACCCGCGCCGCGGGATTATTGGAAGCAACGCTGCTGCCGCACGACAGCTTTCCCGATGATGATCACGCCGTGCTTGAGCTTCCGCAGCAACCGAGCCTCAACGTGACCGTCTATTCGGACCAGCCGGATCTTCTGCGTCCGACCGTCACAGCCATTCCGCGCGTTCATGCAACATTCCGCCCGGTAACCGAATATCGCGCGGAGACCAACAATGCCGGCCTGGTGATTCTCGACCGTTTTCGCCCGCCCACTCCGCCCGTGGGTAACGCGATCTGGATCGAGCCGCCAACCGAGGCGTCGCCCATTCCGGTACGCGCGAAGCTCGAGAACGTGCCTTTCGACCGTTGGTGCTCTGACAACGTGTTGTGCGCCGGCCTGCGGACCAAGGATCTGCGCCTGACTGCTACTTACGTTTTCGAAGCCGCGCCGGACGACATCCGCATCGGGCAGGTCGCCAGCGGCCCGGTGATCGTGGCGCGCGCCGGCAAGTACAAAACCGTGGTCTTCGGATTTCACCCGGCGCTCTCCGATCTGCGATATGAGTTGGCGACACCGTTGCTGTTCGGAAACATTCTGCGCTGGATGGCGCCGGAACTGTTCCGCCGCTCATCCGCCGCGGCCAGTAGCGCGGGCATAGTCACCATGGGGTTGGACCCGGACGTCCGTCCCGAGGATGTCCGCGTATTGCAGCAGGATGGAACATCTTTGCCGTTCACGACTCGCGGCCACACGTTGCGATTTTTTTCCGGGACCCCCGGAACGGTACGCGTGCAGGCAGCGGATCGAGAGACGGTCTACTCGCTTACCTTGCCCCAACTGTGGGACGCGAAATGGGCGGTCCCGGCCAGCGTCAAGCGCGGACTACCTGGATTCCGCCGCGGCACGGCCTTTTCGCGGGATCTCTGGGAAGTGCTAGCTCTACTCGGCGGTTTGGGCCTGCTGGCGGAGTGGCTCCTGTTCGGCCGCGCGGAGGGCCGCATGCGAAGGTTGAGGGCACGCCTGAGTGTGCTTTCTCCACGCGTCAGGAAGGCGTCATGAGCTTTGATCGCGCCTGGATTCTGCTCGTCACAATCATCCCGGTCGCATGGGCCGTCCGCGAGTGGACCGGCACTGTGCGTCGCGGAGCGCTATGCCTTAAAGCGGGAACATTCATCGCGATCATCGCCGCTCTTGCCGGACCGCGCCTGGCATTCTTTGACACCAAGGTCGCCGTTGCCGTTTTGGCGGACACGTCGCGCAGCCTGACCACGCAGGATCTGGAGCGCGCTTCGTCGATTGCAACCGAGATTACGCGCGCGCGGGGGCGGCACTGGACCGAAGTGATCCCGTTCGCCCGATCGGCGCGCAAGCCCGCGCCACAAGAGCGCGGAAAATCCTGGAACCTGCAATACACCGCCGGCGACGCCGGGCACGGCACGGATCTGGAAGCCGCCATTCGCGAAGCCATCGGAACGCTGCCGGCAGGAATGGTCCCCCGTGTCGCGTTGATTTCGGATGGCAATGAGAATCTCGGGAGTGCGGCGCGCGCCGCCTGGCAGGCCCAGCAACTGGGCATTCCCATCGACACCTTCGCGCTCGCGGGCAGCCCGCCGCCGGATCTTCGGGTGGAATCGGTGGCGTTGCCCTCGCTCGTCTTCAGCGGAGAGCATTTTCCGATCGACGTGACAGTCAATGCCCCGCGCCACGCGGACGCCCGCGTCACAGTGACCGCGGACGGCAAAACGCTCGGGCTAAGTGAGGTGAATCTCGAACCTGGCGTCAACCACTTGCGCGTGCGCGCCAGCATCACCACGACAGGAGCTGTCGATCTGGCGGGCGCGATCACAGGAACCGGCTTGGGGGAAGCGCGTTTCGATCAGGCCGTGACCATCCGGCGGCCCCGGGCCCTGCTCGTGTCGAACGACCCTGCCGGGACCGAGGAGCACTTCCAGAAGACGCTTGAGTCCAGCCAGTTTGAGGTGCAGATTACCTCACAAATTCCAGACTCCTTCGATGATTACCAGCTTGTGATCTTCAACAACTGGGACGCCGATTCCGTGCCCATGGCGCGTAAGCAAGCGCTCGAAAAGTTCGTGCAGCAAGGCGGCGGGTTGCTCTGGATCGCTGGCGAGCGCAACATCTATGTCGACAACAAACGGCCCGACGACCCTTTGGACCGCACGCTCCCGGCTAAGCTCGCTCCGCCGCGCACTCCCGAAGGTACCTGCGTAATCCTGATCATCGACAAGTCATCGTCCATGGAAGGCAAGAAGATGGAGTTAGCGCGCCTGGCCGCCATCGGTGTGGTCGAAAACCTGCGGCCCATCGATGAAGTTGGCGTCCTCATCTTCGATAACTCATTTCAATGGGCCGTTCCCGTGCGCCGCGCCGAAGACCGTTCGCTCATCAAGCGCCTGATTGCGGGCATCACGCCCGACGGCGGGACGCAGATCGCGCCGGCGCTCACGGAAGCCTATCGGAAAATCGTCTACCAGAACGCAGTCTATAAGCATATTGTGCTGCTCACCGACGGCATTTCCGAAGAGGGCGACAGCCTGTCGCTCTCGCGCGAAGCGGCCAACAACAGAATTACGATTTCGACAGTGGGCCTGGGGCAGGACGTGAATCGCGCCTATCTGGAGAAGATAGCGGCGGTGGCCAAGGGCAAATCGTATTTCTTGAATGAGCCGGCGGGCCTGGAGCAGATTGTGTTGAAGGATGTGCAGGAGCACACGGGATCGACGGCGGTGGAGAAACCGGCCCAGGTCGCCGTGGCCAAGCCGGCCGAGGTGCTGGACGGGGTGGGAATCGATTCCGCGCCGCCGCTGCGCGGCTACATCCGCTACATCACCAAGCCCACTGCCGACACCATTCTCACCGTGGATGAGAAAGATCCGCTGCTGGTGCGGTGGCAGTACGGATTGGGACGCGTGGTCGTGTTCACCTCCGATGCCAAGAGCCGGTGGGCCACGAGTTGGCTCGCGTGGAACGGCTTCGACCGTCTTTGGGCCAACGTCACACGTGACCTTTTGCCGCGCGCGCAGTCGAGTGAAGCTCAGGCGGAACTGGACAGCTCGAGCGATGACCTGGTAATCAACTATCGCCTCACCCGAAATATCGATGAGCCGGCCTCCATTCCCGCAATCTATGCGTTCGGGCCCGACGGATTCCACGCTCCGCTGAAAGTTAACAAGGCAACCGCGGGAAGTTATCGCGGCGTGGTCCATATTGGCCGCAACCAGGGCCTGTTCCGCGTGCGTCCGCTGATCGAGTCGCGGGCGTTCCCGGAAGTCGGGTTCTACCGTCCGGAAGACGAACTGACGGACCACTCCTCGGATGAATTGCTGCTGCGGCAGATTGCGAAATCTACTGGCGGCCGGTTCAACCCGGCGGTGAAAGACGTTTTTGACGCCGCTGGCCGCGCCGTGCCATCCTCCATGGAGTTGTGGCCGGGCTTGCTGGCGCTGGCCCTGCTGCTCAACCTGATAGAGCTCATCTCGCGAAAATGGAAAGGCCTGATCGAATCCTTCCAGCGCTCCGCCGCGCCCGCCAGCCCGGCAAATCCCTAGCGCCAAGCGCCATCCCGGCGATTGCTAAAATTGAGTCATAGCCCCCACCCATGGAGAACCGGGAAATCGCGCGCGTACTTTGGGAGACTGCCGACCTGATGGAGATCGCGGGCGAGGATTCCTTCCGCATCCGCAGCTACCGCAACGGCGCGACGGCGATTGAAGGTTATCCCGAGCGCATCGTCGATATTCTGCGCGATCCCGACTCGCAAGGTTACTGAGATCCCCGGCATCGGAAAAGGGCTGGCCGCCGTGCTCCAGGAAATTGTGGATCGCGGTTCCTGCGAGCGCCGCGATGACCTGTTGCAGAAATTCCCCGCCGCGTCACTCGAGTTCCTGAAAATCCAGGGACTCGGGCCGAAAAGTATCGCCCTCATCTTCGAGCACCATCGCATCAGCACGATGGACGAGCTGGAACAGCTTGCCAAGGATCAGAAGCTGCGCGATCTTCCGCGCATGGGCGCCAAACTCGAAGAAAAAGTGCTCCGCTCGATCGCGCAGTATCGCCAGCGCAGCGGCCGCTTCCTGCTCAGCTTTGCGCGCGACGCGGCCGACGAGCTGACGAAATACCTGCGGGATCTCGAGGGCATCGACGAAATCACCGCCGCGGGCAGCCTGCGGCGCGGCAAGGATACCGTGGGCGATCTCGATTTGCTGGTAACCGGACCGAACGCCGCGGCGGCCCTCGACCGTTTTCTCGCATTTCCGCGTGTGCACGACGTGTTGAGCCGGGGCGAGAATAAAGCCAGCGCCAAGATCGGCCGGGAAGGCCTGCAAGTGGATGTCCGCGCCCTGCCGCGCGACACCTACGGCGCAGCCATGCAATACTTCACGGGCAGCAAGGAGCACAACGTCTCCGTGCGCACGCGCGCCGTCAAGATGGGTTTCAAGCTCAGCGAGTACGGCCTGTTCCGCGCCGATGACGACTCGCGCCTCGCCAGCGAGACCGAGGAGGAAATCTACAGGACCCTGGGCCTCGCCTGGATTCCGCCCGAGCTGCGCGAAAACTCAGGGGAAATCGAGGCCGCCGCCGAAGGCCTCATTCCTGAGCTGATCGAACTCGGCGACATCCGCGGCGACATTCACATGCACACTACCGAAACCGACGGCCGCGCGTCCCTGGAGGAGATGGCCGAAGCGGCGAAACGGATGGGATACGAATACGTCGCCATCACGGATCACTCGAAAGCCATCGCTATGGCCAACGGTCTGGATGAGAAGCGCGTTGTCGCTTTTGCGCGCCATGTCCGGGAGCTCAACCAGAACGGGCTCGGGATCCGCGTCTTCTCCGGCCTCGAATGCGACATCATGAAAGATGGCGCGATCGACCTCGCCAACGACGCTCTCGCCGAGCTGGATCTGGTAATCGGCAGCGTCCACAGCCACATGAACTTGGAAAGCGCCGAAATGACCGATCGTCTGCTGCGCGCGCTCGAGTGCCCGCACTTGCGCATTCTGGGCCACCCCACCGGCCGGCTGCTCATGCAGCGCGAGCCATTTCCCTTCGATTTCGAGCGCATCGTTTCCGAAGCCGTGAAGCGCAACGTGTGGCTCGAAATCAACGCCAGCCCGGAACGGCTCGATCTGAACGGAACGCTCGTTCGCACCGCGAAGTCCCGCGGCGCGAAATTTACCATTTCCACCGATGCGCACCACCCCAAGCACCTGCATAATATGTGGTATGGCGTCGTGACCGCCCGGCGTGGCTGGCTCGGCCCCGAAGACGTTCTGAACACGCGGTCCACCGAAAAGTTCCAACAAGCCATTCGCCGAAACTGAAAATCGATGAAATCCCCTTTGCTAGATTCAGATCCTCCGTCGCGCCACTCTGCCGGCGGCCAACCCGTGATCCCCATCGAAAAATACACGCTCAACAACGGGATGCGCGTGATTCTCTCGCGCGACAATGCCGTGCCGGTCGTCACGATCTACATCATCTACGACGTGGGCGCGCGCGCCGAACAGAAGGGCCGCACCGGGTTCGCCCATCTGTTCGAGCACATGATGTTTGAGGGCTCGGCCAACGTCCCCAAGGGCATGCACTTCAAAACCGTCGAATCCAACGGCGGCACGTTGAACGGCTCCACGCACCCGGATTACACCGACTATTTTGAAGTGCTGCCTTCCAACAAGCTGGCGGTGGCGCTGTGGCTCGAAAGCGACCGCATGCGCAGCCTCTCCATCACAAAGGAGAATCTCGACAATCAAAAAGAGGCGGTGAAGCAGGAGCGCCGGCTCAGTTTCGACAACCGGCCGTATTCTACCGCTATTGTCGACCGCTGGCCTGAACTCGCGTTCCAGAACTGGCAGAACTCGCACTCGCTCATCGGATCGTTCGAGGATCTCGACGCGTCATCGGTCGAGGATGTGGCGAAATTCTTCAAAACCTATTACGCCCCGGACAACGCCGCACTGGTGATCGTGGGTGACATTCAGATCCCGCGGAGCCAGGAAGTTGATCGAGGAGTACTTCGGCGATATTCCCTCGCAGCCCAAGCCCGCGAAGCCCGCTCTCACCGAACCCGAGACCCCCACGCCGCGCAGCGATGTCTATCATGATCCGCACGCGCGCGTGCCCGGCGTGATCATAGGTTACCCTGCTCCGGTCCGCCACTCACCCGGCTACTACGCTCTGGCGATGCTCGACGTACTGCTCACCGGCGGCCCCAGCTCGCGTTTTCAGCTCAATCTGGTCAAGGGAAAAGAATCCCTGATTCAGTATCAGGCCGAAATCGGTTGGCCCTTCGCTCGGGCACCGATTACAAGGACCCCGGCGACTACGCCATGTTCCTGCTGTTCAATCCGAACTTTTCGGCGCAACAGATTGTCGGCCAGGCGCAGGAAGAGATCGCTAAAATCCAAAATGATGGCGTGGCCGCAGGGGAGCTCGAGCGCGCGCGTACCCTGCTGCGCTCGGAGCGGATCACGGCTCTCCAGAGTTCCCTGCACCGCGCCCAGTTGTTGGGAAAGTATGAAATTCTGGACGGCGCCCCGGAGTTGATCAACACCGACCTCGCAAGGTTTCTCGCCGTCACTTCCGCCGAAATTCAAGCCGTAGCCAGGAAATACTTGACGCCCGAGCGGCGAACCGTCCTCCAGATTCTTCCGGCGCCCGCGCCTCCCGATGCACACGCCTTGCAGGAATAACTTTGATGGCCCATACAATCGATCGCACCCAGCCGCCCGAGACCCCGCCGATTCCGTCTTTCAAGATGCCGCCGGTTCACGAATCCAAGTTGCCGGGCGGGCTCGCTGTTGTCCTAGTGGAAGATGCGCGCTTTCCCCTGGTCAGTGTGCGCCTAAGCTTCCAGGCCGGCTCCAAGTTCGACCCCAAAGATATGCCCGGGCTCGCCGGTATGGTTGCCGGTCTGCTGACTCAGGGCACCGGAACCCGTTCGTTCCGTGATCTCGCCGAAGAGCTGACGTCCATCGGCGCGTCGCTCGACGGGCACGCATCACCGGATGTCCTCACACTCGGTGGCAGCGTCCTGTCCGAGAATGCGGCAAAGCTGCTCGATCTGCTTGCCGATGTCGCCCTGAACGCGAATTTTCCCGAGAACGAAGTCGCACTTCGCAAGCAAAATCGCAAACAGGCCCTTCTCGCGCAGCGTTCGCAACCGGCGTTTCTGGCCGGCGAGAAGTTCGATTCGCTCGTGTTCGGCGGCCATCCATACTCCTACGCCGCTCCGACCATGGAATCTCTTGACCGCATGGATCGGAAATCCATCATCCAGTTCCGCGATACGTATCTCGTTCCCAACAACGCCGTGCTGCTGCTGGTAGGCCAACTTCTGCCGCGCGCCGAAACACTGAAGATCGTGCGCGATTATTTTGGCTCCTGGAAAGAGAAGCCCGTGCCCGCCGCTCCCGCGAAAGATTTCCCGGAAAGCAAGCGCCAGCTCGTTCTCATCGACCGCCCCGGTTCGGTGCAGGCCGATATCCACATCGGCCGCCTTGCAGCCACGCGCACCGATCCCGAGTACTATCCGCTGCTTGTTGCCAACGCCATTCTTGGCGGAGGCGCCAGCTCCCGCCTTTTCCTCGACGTGCGCGAGGCGAAGAGTTTCGCCTACGATGCGCACAGCGAACTCGATCGCCGCCAGGACGCCGGTGTCGTAACCGCGGTCACGCAAGTCCGCAACGAAGTCGTCGAGCCGGCGGTGGAGGCGGTGCTCGAAAATCTTTCCCGGATGGCCCGGGAGCCCGTCACCGCCGCCGAGCTAAGCGACATCAAGAACTACATGAGCGGCGGCTTCCTCATCAGCCTCGAAACGCAGGCATCGCTCGCCGACCAGATTGACCTCGTCAAGACCATGGGGCTGCCCGGCGACTATCTGGAAATGTTCACCACGCGCGTGCGCTCCGTCGAGGCCGGTCAGATTCAGGCCGCCGCGCGCAAGTATCTTGCGCCCGAGAAAGATACCATTGTCGTTGTCGGCGACGCCGCGCAAATCGAAAAATCGCTCGAAAAGTTCGGGCCTGTGCAAGTGGAGAACGCCAAGTTGATGAAGCTCATTTCCTCGCGCGAACAATACCGATGCGGATTGTTTTGGGTCACCGAAGACCACGCCAAGGATCCGTCCGGATTTGAAATCAAGCGATCGATCGTGCGCCACGCCGGATCGGCGGTGATGATGGCGGTCGATGACAAGCGGCGCATTCTGTTGGTCCGCCAATACCGCCTGCCCGCCCGCGCCAATCTTTGGGAACTGCCCGCCGGCAAGCTCGATGCGGGTGAGAAACCACTCCAGGCCGCCAAACGCGAGCTGATCGAAGAGACCGGCTATCGCGCCCGCCGCTGGAAAAAGCTCATCTCGTTCTTCCCGAGCCCCGGCTTCGTCTCCGAAAAGATGACCATCTTCCTCGCGACAGACCTCACCGCCGGCCAGCCCCAGCCCATGGACGACGAGCGCATCGAAGCCCGCTGGTTCCCCGCGAAGCAGGTCGAGCAGATGATCCACACCGGCAAGATTGAGGATGGAAAAACGATCATCGGCTATTTTATGTGGAAGAACGGCAAGTAAACCGGAGCGCACCCCGTCAGATCTTCAATAACACTCCGTTGCCCGTATTCTTCGTGTTCTGCACCAGCGCGAACACCACGATCGCCGCCAGCACCGGCGCCACGCTCGCCCCCATCAGGATCGGCGCAAAGGAATATTTGTCCGTCACCGCGCCGATCGTGTACGTCGCCGCAATGGTCACGAAGCCCGTCACCATTCCCGCCAGGCCGCTCACCGTCGCCACCGACCCGCTCTCGAATAGGTCCGACGGCAGCGTCAGGAACACGTGGCGCAGGCCGCGTAGCCGAGGGTCGCCAGTCCGAACTCCGCAATCAGCAGCCACAGCCGGGTCGTGTAGACCGCCGGAATCATGAGCAACATCAGCCGGCCCGCAAATCAGGAAAATCACCCTCCGCGCCGCGCCCACCGTCCAGCCGCGATGAATGAACCAGCTCGAAAGCCCGCCGCCCACGAAGTTCCCCAGGTCCGCGCACACGAACGGAATCCAGAAGCCCATCAGCGTATCTTCCAGCTTGAAACCGCGGCTCACCAGGAAAAGGGCGAACCAATCGGCGACCAGAAACCAGTACGGGTCGAGAATGCGCTTTCGCCAGGATGCAGCCCCACGTCTGCCGGTACCGCAATGAGCTGCATCACCGGCGTACGCGTGGTGGCCGGTTCCTCATCCGCGCCGGCGCGAGTCGCCAGAATCATGGCGCGCTCGGAATCGCTGATGCGCGGTGCTCCTCCGGCCGGTGATAGGTGATCACCCACGACCAGCAGCCACAAGAATCCCAGCGTACCGGTGATCAGAAACGCGGGTCGCCAGGTGCCGAACTCGTGATACGAGCCACACCACCAGCGCCGGCGCCACCGCCCCCCCGATCGCCGAGCCGCTATCGAACAGCGCCACCGCGATGCCGCGCTCCTTCGCCGGAAACCATTCCGAGACGGCTTTTGTCGCACCGGGCCAGTTCGCCGCCTCGCCCGCGCCCAGCAAGAAACGGAACGCGCAAAAGCTTCCGAGACCGGTCGCCAACGATGTCAGCATGGCCATCATCGAGTACCATGCGACCGCGAGCCCAGGCCGCGCCGCGTGCCCGACCACGTCAACCAACCGGCCGCCAATAAGCTGGACGACGGCATACGAGAGGCGAAACGCGATCACGATCAACGCGAAATCGCTATTGGTCCAGTGGTATTCGGCCTTCAGGTAGGGCGCCAGGACGTTGAGCGTCTGGCGATCGATGTAATTGATGACGGTGGAGGCGAAGAGCAGCCCTCCGATCCACCATCGGAGGTTGGACACCGCCTTGTGCCCGGCCATTAGTGGCTCACGAGCTCGGGCTCAGCCACCTTCTTCTTGAACTTGCATTCCTGGTTGGGACATTGGAGCGTGGCGCCGTCCTTCAGCCATTTCTCGAGCAGATACGGGCTGCCGCAGTCCGGGCACTTCTCGGCCACGGGCTTCTCCCACGCCACGAAATCGCATTCCGGGTAGCGGTTGCAGCCGTAGAACGTCTTGCCGCGCTTCGAGCGCCGCTCCACCACTTCGCCCTCCGAGCACTCCGGACACTTCACGCCCGATGGTCTTCTGCTTCACGTACTTGCACTTCGGATAATTGCTGCACGCCGTGAACTCGCCGATAGCGGCCGTACTTCTGCACCAGGTTATTGCCGCATTGCGGGCATTTCTCGTCCAGCGCCACATCGGCTTTTTCTGAGCGCCGCCAATCTGCTTGGTGGTTTTGCAATCCGGATATCCCGTGCACGCGAAGAACTGTCCGAAGCGGCCCTTCTTCAGCACCATCGGCCGTCCGCAGTTTTCGCAATATTCCTCGTCGCCCTGCTCGGTCAGGTCGGCCTTGTCCACGTCCGGCAAGATCCACCGTCAGTTCGCGCGTGTTGGTGCACTCCGGATAGCCCGTGCAGGCGATGAAGCTGCCATGCTTGCCCCACTTGATCACCAGCGGCTTGCCGCACTTTTCGCACATCAGGTCGGTGGGCTTCTCCATCCGCTTGATGTCGGTCATGTGCTCTTCGGCGTGCTTCAAATCCTTTTCGAAGCGCTCGTAGAACTCGCCCATGGCCATCGCGCCAGTCGATCTTGCCTTCCTCGATCTCGTCCAGCTCCTCTTCCATCCGCGCGGTGTACTGCACCTCGAAGATGTCGTTGAAGCTCTCGAGCAGCAGGTCGGTCACCACCATGCCCAGTTCGGTGGGCGTGAACTTGCCGCCCTCCTTCTTCACGTACTCGCGTTCCTGAATCGTCGACAGAATCGACGCGTAGGTCGAAGGCCGCCCCACGCCGTCCGATTCCAGCTTCTTCACCAGCGTCGCTTCGTTGTAACGCGGCGGCGGCTCCGTGAAATGCTGCTCCGGCTTGATGCCGCGGAACTTCAGCTTCTCGCCTTCCGCCACCTGCCGGCAGCTTGTGCTTCAGCTCCTCGTCTTCCTCGTCCTTCTCGTCCTTGCCTTCTTCGTAGATGCGCAGGATAGCCATCGAACTTCGGCACTGATCCCGTCGCGCGGAACATGTACAGGGCGCTATCGGACCCGTCGCCGTCACATCAATCGTGGTCTGATCGAACACGGCGGGCTTCATCTGCGACGCCACGAACCGCATCCAGATCAGCCGGTACAGCTTCAACTCGTCTTCGGAAAGCTGGCGTTCAATCTGCGTCCGGCGTGCGGATCACCGATGTCGGCCGGATGGCTTCGTGCGCGTCCTGCGCCTCTTTCTTGGTCTTGTAGACGTTCGGCGCCTGCGGCAAATAGTCCGCCCCGTACTTGTCGGCTGATGAATCCGCGCACTTCTTCAATCGCTTCGTCGGAAACGCGCGTCGAATCCGTGCGCATGTAGGTGATCAGGCCGGTCGCGCCTTCCTTGCCCAGCTCGATGCCTTCATACAGCCGCTGCGCCAGCATCATGGTCCGCTTCACGCTGAACCGCAGCTTGCGCGCCGCTTCCTGCTGCAGCGTTGAGGTGATGAACGGCGCCACCGGATTGCGGCGCTTCTCGCGCGTGCCGACCGATTTGACGACGTACTCGGCGCCCGAAACCGCGTTCACCAGCGCTTCGGCCGCCTGCTGCGTGCCGATCTCCGGAGTCTCGGCTTCCGCGCCCGCCGCGGCCCGCCGGATTAGCCGTGCCTCAAAGTTCGGCGGCTTCTTGGCGCCCAGGCCGACGTCGATCGTCCAGTATTCCCGCTTCTCGAACGCGCGGATTTCCCGCTCGCGCTCGACGATCACCCGCAGCGCCACCGTCTGCACGCGACCCGCCGAAAGTCCGCGCCGCACTTTGTCCCACAAGCAGCGGCGAAATCTTGTAGCCCACCAGCCGGTCCAGCACGCGCCGCGCCTGCTGCGCTTCCACCAGGTGAATGTCCACTTGCCCCGGGTTTTCAAACGCCTTCTTGATCCCGCGCGAGGTGATTTCGTTGAACATCACCCGAAAAATCTCCGGGCCGACTTCTTCCTGCCTTTCCCGTTTCCACCATCCAGCTCTTCCTGCAGGTGGTAGCAGATGGCCTCGCCTTCCCGGTCCGGGTCGGCCGCCAGGTAGATTGGTCCACCTTCTTCGCCGCCGCCTTTAGCTCCTGGATCAGCTTCTTCTTGCCCTCGATCACCTCGTACCTGGGCTCGAAGCCGTGCTCCACGTCTACCGCCAGATCTTTTTTCGGAAGATCCTTGATATGACCGAGCGAGGCTTTGACCACGATAGTTCTTGCCCAGATATTTGTTGATGGTCTTCGCCTTCGCCGGCGATTCTACGATTACGAGAGCTTTTGCCATAAGAAACTGAAACTCAGCACCAGAAGCGGGAACTGCCTACCACACTTTAACAAAGTTCTTCCCTGGAAGCTGTTTTACCAGACCTGTCATCTCCAGTTCAAACAGGGCGGCGATCAACTCGGACGTGCTAAATCCTTCCAAATCCTCAACCAGCGTGTCCACGTGAGTACTGGCGTCGGTCTTCAGTTTTTCGAGGAGCCGCCGGGAGATCCCACCCTGGCTGCTTAATAAGGATGCCCGATCCCCTTGGGAAGTTGCACTTCCGTCCGTAAGTCCCTGAGCCAAAAGGCGATTCTTGCCACTCTCGATCAGCTTCCGCCGCACCTCGGGCGGCAGATCCACAACCACGTCATTCCAGTCCTGAACGAGCTTAGCCCCCTGCTTTATCAACAGGTTAGGACCCCAACTCATCTTCGACGTGATATTGCCCGGCACCGCGAAGACTTCCCTCCCCTGGTCGATCGCCAACCGCGCCGTGATTGCCGATCCGCTGTATTGCGCGCCTTCCACCACCAGCAGCCCCACTCCCATCCCACTGATAATCCGGTTGCGGATGGGGAAATTCTGCGGAAAAGCGTTCGAACCCATCGCGAACTCCGAGAGAATCAGGCCCTTAGACGCCAGCTCCGCGGCAAGATTCCTATTTTCAGCAGGATAGACCACATCCACGCCGCAACCCAGTACGGCCATTGTATCGCCCTGCGCCGCCAGCGTCGCTTTGTGGGCGGCCGTATCGATTCCCCGCGCCATGCCGCTTACGATGGCCAGCCCGGCCCTCGCCAGGTCGCCGGACAACCGCTCGGCAGCCGCCAGACCGTAAGGCGTAGGCCGCCGCGTTCCCACCACGCCAAACAACGTCGCTTCGAGCAGTTCCACGCGTCCCCGGGCGAACAGCATCACCGGCGGATCGTAAATCTCCCGGAGCAATGGCGGGTAGCGTGGATCGTTGAGCGTGACGGCCACCGTCCCGGTTTCCATCATTTTGCCCTGCTGCGCCGCCGCGTCTTCGAACGAGCAGCCGCTCGCAATGCTCTGCGCCACCGCCCCGCTCACGCCCGCGCCTTCCAGTTCGGTGCGCGATGCCCGGAAGATGGCTTCGGGCGACCGGAATCTCGCAATCAGCTTGCCGGCGTTTCGCGTTCCGAGCCCTGGAGTCAGGGTGAGGGCCAGCCAGTGCAACTCCTCCTCGCGGCCAATGACTGGTACGGGCATCTCGGGCGGGGGTGGGATCTCCTAAGATGTGTTGGTGGGCATAATCGGCTCGGAATCTCATTCCAAATGAAACGGGACGCAGCGTTCTTCGGCGAAGGCCGCGCGGAGCTCGTCCACGTCGCCAAGCGATTGGACGACGCGATCCGGCTGGAATCCATTCTGACGGCGGCGGGTATCGATTACGGCGTCGAAGCCGATCACTACCGCGGCGGCATAATCTTTCAAAGCGACCGTGTAGGCGCGTTCTTCTACGTGCTGCCCGATGCCATCGAAGCCACAAAGGGAATCCTGCGGGAGAACGGCTACAAGCCGCTCGAACCAGAGCCACCGTCCGGCCGGTAGCTCATCCGCGCGGTTCTGTTTCCCGAAGCTCGCGCGCCTTGTCTTCGGCCACGGTATCGTTGAGGAAAGTTCCCGCGCCGCTCTCGACCCCCGCCAGATACTTCAGTTTCGTGGCGCTCCGCTGAATGGGATAGAAGTCGACGTGGAAATGAAAGTAGGGATGCTCCCCTTTTAGCGGACTCTGCCGCACGAGCATCATCAACGGCATGGGGAAGCCCCAGAGGTTGTCGTACTTCATGCGCACTTTCTTGATGAGGCCCGCCAGGTTGCCCGCCTCCGCATCCGTTAGCTGCGTGATGCCGCCAAAATGCCGCCGCGCGCAGATCTGTATCTCTCCGGGCCAGCGCGCAAAAAAGGGAACGAACGCAACAAAGTCCCGATTCTCCGTGACCAGCCGGCTTCCGTTGGCCAGCTCCTCCCGCAGAATCGCGCAGTAAATGCACTCCCCATGGTCGCGGAGATGATCGGACGCCGCGTCCAGCTCGCGCTGAATCAGCGGGGGCACAAACGGAAACGCGTAGATCTGGCCGTGGGGATGCGGCATGGTGACGCCGATCGCCGCACCCGTGTTCTCGAAAACATGGACGTAGTGAATATCCGGCTGCGCCGCCAGCTCGCGGTGACGCCGCGCCCAGACATCCACGATCTTATGCCAGTGATCTTCCGAAAGTTGTGAGGGCGCGAGGTTGTGCTCGGGGTGATAGATCACTACATCGCACGAGCCGCGCGCGCCGGTTTTGGCATACAGTCCGGTCTCCCCGGAGAACGGAGCTCCGTCCATACTGAATGCCGGAAAATCGTTGGGATAGATCAGGACGTCAAACTCGTCGGGAACCCGGCCGGAACCCGGATCGAACGGGCACCAGTCCTTGGGCATCTGCGGCCGGCCCTGCCGGTGCGCCGCGACCGCCACCCACTCGCGCAGCAGAGGATGCCACCGAAGCTCGCTCATTCTCGTTTCGCGGCGTGAATTACTTCTTCTTTTTCGGAATCTTCGCCTTGGCCTTTGCCGGCGGAGGTGGCGGCTCGACGACCGCTTCGGGCTGCACCTTCGCCAACACCTCGTTGAACAGCGCCGCCTTCCGCGCGTCCACTTTGGGTGGCGGAGCCTGCTCATGGCGGTAGTCGTGATCGCTGTAGCAGGTTCGGCAGCGGACTTTCGCGGGATCGACGCCCAGCATCGAAACCACCGAGTGGTTCATGATGCGCTTGCACTTCACGCAGAAGTCATCGATGACGTCACCCAGGCGGACTTCACGCATGCGGCTCTCCGGCGGCGGAGGCGGCAATTTCACCATCCTGCGCGGCGCCCGGCTCGGCCGGCGGCAAAACCCAATCAGCGGCTTCAAATCCGATGTACTTGCAGATCCGCAACGCGCCTGTGTCGGTCTCGAGCAGGTCTCCCACTGCGAGCGGCTGCCCTGACGTTCGCATTTGCTCCCAGGCGGCGTACTCGTTGGCGGCTTCGATCTGGACGCTCTCTTCGTACTCCTTGCGCTTGACGCTGGCTGCACCGGAAACATGCGGCGCCCAGCGGAAATGCTGGCGCGGCGCCTCCTTCATGCGATACACCCGGTAGTTCGGCATTAAGGGCTATTGTAAAACGCGCTGCGCGGAATCGCGACTCGCCTGATCCGCCACCATGGCGCGACGCGCATCGGCGGCGCCCCGCTCGATCCACCGCAGAACCGTCTCCCGGTTCCAATGCCACGCCTCGGAGAGCGTGCCCAGCCCGCCCGCCGGCATGATGGTGATGGCTTTCAGATTGCCTGCCGACGGCGCTCGCGGGGTGACCGAGCGCACCACACCCGCGCCGGCCCGCAGGATGCGCGAAGGCAGCAACGGCAGCGCGTTCACCGCTACGGCGCGCGACGCTCCCATCGCCGCCGCCGCCCATAAAGGCAGAACGCCCACGAGGCCGCCATCCACGTACAGCCGTCCGCCGATGCGCTGCGCGGGCAGCGCGAGCGGAATCGCGCAGGCCGCCGCCAAATGCTGCCACGTAATTTCTTCCGATTGGAACAGGCGCGGCCTCAGGCGCGCGAGATCCGTCAGCACCACGCCGAACGGAATTTGCGGCCGGTATCGCGCGTACATCTCCCGCACGCCTTTCAAAAAGCTGCGCCCATCGAAAAGTCCGCGCCAGAGCCCGAGGGGAGGCCGCAACTTGAGAAACATCGCCGCCGAAGGATCGGCCCAGAGGCGTACCAATTCCTCGGATGGGCAACCCCCGGCGATCAGCCAGCCATTGAGCGCACCCGCCGAGGTCCCAACCACCAGATCGGGCTGGAAGCACGTCGAGAGCTCGCGCCAGGCACCGGCCTGATACGCGCCGAACATTGCTCCCGCCGAAAGCACGAGCGCGGTTTTCACCGCCATCCGGCTGTACCCGCCATACATACATGTTAGACAATGGAGTATTGGTCTTTCATTGAGGCCCGGTTCAAACCGGAATCCGGCATTCATGGATTGGAATCCAATGGAGTATGGAGCGGCAGTGGCGGGCCTTCTGGCGCTCGCGGAAAATGGGGAGCGTCTGATGCCTTTGGCCGAGGGAACATGCTGTTCCGCCGAAGCTCGCGAGTGCTTAGAGCGGTCGAAGCAGGAACATCTGCTCCCTGCCGCTAGAGCTCCGCGCGCCGCTCTGGCTGGTCTCTATCTCTATTTCTCCTGCCGCGACGAAGCGCACGAGGTCGCACAATCCGATGCTTCGGCCGATGGCAGCTACTGGCACGCCATCTTGCACCGGCAGGAGCCCGACCCGGACAATGCCTCTTACTGGTTTCACCGCGTGGGCCAGCACCCTGTGTATTCGGCGCTCGCCGAACGCGCGCGGGCTATTGCGGCTGCCCATCCCGGAACCTCTTTGGACTTTTCCGGAACCTGGAACGCCAATGCGTTCGTCGCAATCTGCGAACGCGCGCGCCGCAATCCGGGTTCGGAGCTGGAACTTGCGGCGCTCGAGATCCAACGCGCCGAGTGGCAACTGCTGTTCGACCATTGCGCCCGACGGAGCTCGGATTGAAGCGGCGATACGTTCTGCTGATCCTGCTGACACCTCTCGCGGTGATCGGCTTTTGGACTTACCTCAAGAAAAGCGAACCGCCCACGGCGTTGTTCGTCAAGGTCCGGCGCGAAACCCTGGTCAGCAACCTCATCACGAACGGCACCGCTGAACCGCTGCACTTCGCCTCCGTGCGCGCGGACCTGGCGGGCATGGTGGTCGAGCTTCCCGTTAAAGAGGGGCAAACCGTCGCCCTGGGCGCGGAACTGGCCCAGCTCAAGGTTCCCGATCTCGATGCCCAGCTCGCCGCGGCCCAATCGCGCGTCGAGCAGGCCAAAGCGGCGCTGGACAATATCGAGCGCGGCGGCCGTAAAGTCGAGCTGGTCGAGATCGACAGCAGCATCGCCCGCGCCCGCCTCGATCGCGACGCCGCGCTGCGCGACTACAACGCCCTCCATCGCCTGGAAGAAAAGCAGGCCGCGACGCACGAAGAGGTCCAGCTAGCCCACAATAAACTCGACCAGGCCGAGCTTGGCATCAAATCGCTCGAAAGCAAACGTTCGGCGCTGATCACCTCTTCCGACCAGTTGGTCGCCGAGGCCCGGTTCCACGAGGCGGAAGCGGATCTGCGTCTCGCCCAACGTCGCATCGCCGATACCATCGTGCGCTCGCCCATGGCGGGCATCGTCTACAATCTGCCGATTCGAATGGGGGCGTACCTCAATGTGGGCGACCTGGTGGCCAGCGTTGGCGTGCTCGACCGCCTGCGCGTGCGCGTGTATGTGGATGAACCCGAATTGGGGCGCGTATCGGTCGGGCTGCCCGTGAACATTACCTGGGATGCGCTGCCTGGCCAGCGCTGGCCCGGCGTTGTGGAACAGTTGCCGGTGGCAGTTCATCCTCTGGGCACGCGCCAGGTGGGCGAGGTGTTGTGTACCATCGACAATCCGCGGCATCTGCTCGTGCCTGGCACCAACATCGATGCCGAGATTCGCTCACAAGTCGTGAACAACGCGCTGACCCTTCCGAAGGAGGCCATGCGGCGCGATGCCAAAGGTACCGGCGTTTTCGTGCTGGCCGGCGACACCATTCATTGGCGCGCCGTCAAAACCGGCGCCTCCAGCATCAACCGCGTGCAGATTGGGGAAGGTCTTGCCGAAGGCGATGCCGTGGCGCTTCCCACGGACATGGCGTTGCGCGACGGCCAGAGGGTGACGGCCGAGTACCCGTGATGAGAGGGTGAGACGATCGTAGGGAGCGGATGATGAAAGCGCATAGAAAACATTCTCCCTTCCTCGGCGTCTCAGCGTTGATCTGTTGGTTCATGCGCGGATTCAGGAAGCGGTCACCCCTCTTATCTCCTTGACCGCCCATGAAACACTTCACCTACCAATCGCTCGACGACCTGCGCCGCGCTGCCGCTGGACTTGGAGCGCAACACGTTCTGTTCGAAGCCGACGAATCGCGGGTTCGGGAAGGCCTGGCGCGCCCGGTGCGCGTCGGGACGTTCCCCGTGGGCAATTCCATCGCGATTCATCCCATGGAAGGCTGCGACGGAACGCGCGACGGACGCCCCGATGAGCTCACGTGGCGGCGGTATGAGCGCTTCGCACGAGGCGGGGCTAAGCTGGTGTGGTTTGAGGCTACCGCGGTGCGCGAGGACGGCCGCGCCAATGCGCGCCAGCTATGGATTAAACCTGAAAACGCCGGCGAATTCGCCCGCATTCTGGAAACCATCCGCCGCTCGCACCGCGAAATATATGGCACCGCGGACGATCTCCTCATCCCCATTCAGTTGACCCACTCGGGCCGCTATAGCTATGCGCGGCGGATTATTGCCTATCACAATCCGTTTATCGACGCGTTGACCGGCACCGCGCCCGAAGAGCCAGTGATCTCCGACGGCGAACTCGAGCGCCTGGAAGACGACTACGCCGCCGCGGCCAAACTTGCCGTTAGCGCCGGTTTCCAGGCCATCGATATCAAGATGACCCACGGGTACCTGCTCAGCGAGCTGACGGGCGCGAAGTTGCGCGCGGGCCGCTACGGAGGACCGCTCGAGAACCGCTTCCGCTTTGCCGGCAACGTAATTGGCAAAATCCGCGCCGCCTGCCAGGGGACCATCGTCTGCGTACGCCTGGGATGCTTCGATGGCGTTCCATACCACCGCGATCCGCGTACTGGCCTGGGCATTCCCTGCCGGTATCCGGTTCCCTACCCGCACGGATTCGGCGTCGATTCGAACAACCCGCTGCGGGAGGACCTCACCGAGGTCAAGCAAGCCATCGCGCTCTTGCGCGGCTGGGGCGTTGAACTGGTGAACCTCTCGCTCGGCTGCCCGTATTACAACCCGCACATCGGGCGCCCGTTCGAAAAACCGGATGAGGGAAACTACGAGCCGCCCGAGCACCCGTTGCTCGGTGTTGAGCGCCACTTCCGCATCGCCGGCGAGTTGCAGCGCGCATTCCCGGATCTGCCGATGGTCGGTACCGGATACAGCTGGCTACAGAAGTACGCCATCAACGCCGGCGCGCAGAACGTGGCCGATGGCGCGATCCGTTTCTTCGGCATCGGCCGCAATGCTCTCGCCTACCCGGATTTCGCCCGCGATGCTCTCGAACGCGGCGAGCTCGACGAGCGCCGTGTGTGCAAAACCCTGACCTTCTGCACCTACCTCATGCGCCAGAAGAACCATCCGCTCGGCCAATTCCCCACCGGCTGCCCGCCGTTCGATAAGGAAGCCTACGGGCCCGTGATCAAGCTGGCGCGCGAGACCAAGCGCGAACACAAGCCGCAATAAGCACTTGCCTACTTAACTATAGTTAAGTATGATGGAGTCCTGTGAGCACCACCCGGACTGACGCGATCGCCAATCTGTCTCTGGCGGAAGTGCATTCGTCCGTGGGAACGGCGCAGCTGGGTATCTGGCGGCGTATGTTCGCCTTTGCGGGGCCGGCGTACCTGGTCAGTGTGGGCTATATGGACCCGGGCAACTGGGCCACGGACCTGGAGGGCGGCGCGCGCTTCGGCTACCGGCTGTTGTGGGTTCTGGTCATGTCCAACCTCATGGCCGTGCTGCTCCAAACGTTGAGCGCGCGGCTGGGCATCGTGGCCGGCCGCGACCTAGCGCAAGCCTGCCGGGAAACCTATCCGCAACCGGTCACCCAGGCGCTCTGGGTGCTTTGTGAGATCGCGATTGCCGCCTGCGACCTAGCCGAGGTGCTGGGCGCGGCCATCAGCCTGAATCTCCTGTTCCACCTGCCGCTGCTCTGGGGCGTGCTTCTCACCGCGGCCGACACGCTGCTGGTGCTGTGGTTCCAACGCTTCGGCATCCGCATCATCGAGGCGTTCGTGCTGGCGCTCATCACCATCATCGCGGGCTGCTTTTGTGTCGAGATCTTTCTGGCCAAGCCGGCCTGGTCGCAGATGGCTACCGGGCTGATTCCGCGCCTGAACTCCGGCAACCTGTACATTGTGGTGGGCATCATCGGCGCTACGGTGATGCCGCACAACCTGTACCTGCATTCGGCGCTGGTGCAAACGCGGCGCATCGGGCTGAGCGACGCGGCGAAGCGCATTGCCTGCCATTACAACCTGATCGATTCGGTGGTCGCACTGAATGGCGCGCTGCTGGTGAACGCCGCCATTTTGGTGGTTGCGGGAACGGTGTTTTTCAACCGCGGCATCGTGGTGACGGAGATCCAGCAGGCGCACCTGTTGCTCGCTCCGCTATTAGGGACAACCGTCGCGGGCGCGGTTTTCGCGATTGCTCTGCTGGCCTCCG
Organism: Terriglobia bacterium; assembly: GCA_963768075.1. Lineage (GTDB taxonomy): Bacteria > Acidobacteriota > Terriglobia > Bryobacterales > Bryobacteraceae > QHXW01. The sequence goes on along the minus strand of CAVYHD010000050.1, from coordinate 99,458 downwards.
GCCAATCGTCTACGCTGACGGGAACGCTCGCCGGGCAGATCGTGATGGAAGGCTTTCTCAACTTCCGCATGCGGCCGTGGCTGCGACGGCTGGTTACGCGCAGCCTGGCGGTGATTCCGGCAGCGATCACGATCTATTTCACCGGCGACTCCGGCACCTTTCGCCTGCTCATTCTGAGCCAGGTGATCATCAACATGCAATTGCCGTTCGCGGTGATCCCGCTGCTTCATTTCACCGGCGACCGGCGCCGCATGGGTGAGTTCGCGAACAAACTCTGGGTCTCGATTCTCTCCTGGGTCGTCGCGGCAATCATTGTCGTGCTGAATACCTGGCTGATCTGGCAGTCGGTTTCCGAATGGCTGAAGGCATCGGGCGTATACCGCCCCTACGTGTGGTTCCTTGTGATTGCCGTCGTCTCCTTTATCGCCGCATTGCTGTTGTGGGTCACGGCCGAACCGCTGCTCACTCGCTGGGGCATCCGCTTCGGTCTTGCGCCTATCACGCTGCCGCCGGCCGCCGCCCCCGCTACCGAAGGTCCGGTCTACCAGCGCATCCTCGTGCCGCTCGATCACACGTCGCTCGACCATGTGGCCATCGCTCACGCCGCTGCCATGGCGCGCATGCATCACGCCAAGGTGTACCTGTTGCACGTGGAGGAGGACGTCACCAGCCAGATCTATGGATCGCTTTCTTCCACCGCCGAGGTCCAGGCCGGCCGCCAGTACCTCGACGACATCGTCGCCTCGCTGCGCGCCGAGGGGGTTGAGGTGGAGACCATGGTTGCGCACTCCTCTAAGCCAACCCGCGAGATCATCCGCTGCGCGGGCCTGATCCAACCCGACCTGCTGGTCATGGGGGCGCACGGCCATGGAGGGCTGAAAGACCTGATCTTTGGCGCCACCATCAACTCGGTCCGGCATAAGTTGCGCATCCCGCTGCTGGTCGTGCGGTCGGGCTGAGACAACTTGCCCCAAGAGCGTGTCCATGGAACACACTTGCACTAACTTTCGATAGTATAAATTACCTGTTATCATATAGATATGACTGGACCACGGAGTGCAAGCCGGATACTCATGCGGCGCACCCCGGCGGTCCTACTGTGCTTTGCCTTCTGGGTGCCACTGTCTGCGGCTACGCTCCAACAGCTTTCCTTCAACGATCTTGTCCAGAAATCCACTGCCATCGTGCGCGCCAAGGTGACGGATTCCTATGCCGATTTCCGCGGCAGGGAGATCTTCACGCACTGGAAGTTGCAGATAGTAGAGCAATTAAAGGGAAGAGGCACGGTTGAGGTGATGAGCCCCGGCGGCAGCGCCCGGGGATACCACGAAAGCGTTCTCGGCACCCCGCAACTGATAGCAGGGAAAGAATATCTGCTGTTTTTGTGGACTTCGAAGAGTGGCGCAACCTACCTTACGGGATGGGGTCAGGGCGTTTTCGAGCTCTCGAAGGATAACGCGGGGAATCTGGTTGCTACGCGTGCAGCGCTGGGTGAAAACATCGTGGAGGCTGGTACCGGGAGAGCCCTCAAAGACCAAGGGCTGACAAAGCCATACACCGAGCTGAAGGGGGATATTTCAGCGGCCGTGGACCAGGGAGCGAGGCGCTAACCCGAATGAATGCAACGCGAAGGGCGGCGGCGCTGGTCCTGGGATGGGTGCTCTGCGTCTCTTCGGCGGGAGCCTATTACCATTTCGTTCACTACACGAGCAAGACCGCGCCTTACAACCCGGTTCCCGAGAAACTCGACCTCACTGCGCTTCCCCATCAGACGGTCACGATCCTGGTCTCGACGACGGGACCGCAAAAACTTACGCAAATGGATGGCTTTCCCTCCATTTTGAACCAGATCCGGCTGGCGGCACAGGCTTGGAACGGAGTGGCCACCTCCGCGCTGCGAGTGAGTTTTGGCGGGTTGTACGTGGACGGGACACCGGAAGCCACGGCTGGCGCCGAGGTAGTGTTCGACGACGAGGTTCCGCCGGGGCTGTTGGGGTACACGGTGCCGCTGGTGGTGAACGCGATGGTGACGCGGCCGGACGGCTCGTTCTTCCCCATTGACCAGTCCATCATCCATCTGCACAGCGACTTAACAAGCACGGTAACCAGCGGCGGCCCCAGTTACCTGTCCAGTTTCTTCCGCATGATGGTACACGAGATCGGACACGCGGTGGGCCTGCAACATACGTTCACATCAAGCGTGATGTCGGTTCAGGTGACGAGCGCCACATCGGCGGTGGAGCCATTGGATACCGATGACATCGTGGGGTTGTCCCTGCTCTATCCCGACAACTTCGGAGCGAACACGGGTTCGATCTCCGGGACCGTAACCGTAGGGGGCAATGGTGTTCACATGGCCTCGGTGGTCGCGCTGCGGCCGAGCGGCTCGGCGGTCAGCTCGCTGACCAACCCGGACGGGACGTATGAGATCGACGGGATTCCGCCGGGAACGTATTTCGTCTACGTGAATCCTTTGCCGCCGACGGCCAATATCATTTCGCCGCTCGATCCGGACGGAAACACCGTAAATCCTTCGGGGCCCTTCAATGGCGTCTTCTTTTCAAATACCACCAGCCTGGCGGATGCGACACCGGTAGCGGTTGTCGCGGGGACGATGACGCAGGGGATCAACTTCACGGTAAATTCCCGCAGTTCGATTCCGGTGTACGATATTTCGACTTATAGCTACGACAACCAGAATGGCACGCACCCGGCCTATGCCAACTTGAACGCCGGGTCGACGACGCTTGCGGCCGCCGGTCCGGGCCTGGGGGCGAACGGAAAGGCCACCGCGGGACTGAACGTGACGGCCTTGGGTTCCAGCTTCATTCCAGCGGGCGGCGTCTACGGTTACGGCACCACGCCCACCTATCTAGCCATCAACCTGAACTTTTTCGGCACCGCCGTTCCCGGACCGCAACACTTTGTTTTTGCCGACGACAACACCGCTTATGTGCTTCCGCGCGGCCTGAATCTGGTGACCAGCGACCCGCCTTCGGTGGCGAGCACGGTGGCGGACGGCAATGGGAATCTGCTGGTGACGGGGGCGAATTTCACACCGCAAAGCGAAGTCTACTTCGACGGGCTGCCGGCGGCGACGACCGTAACGGACAGCTCCCACACCTCGGCCGTCCTGCCGCCGGGAGCGAGCAGCCAAACGGTCACGGTGACGGTGTTCAACAGCGACGGGCAGGATTCGACATTTCTCGGCACGGCGCCTCCGACATACACGTATCCTTCCTCGCCCTCTCCGCAGGTGACATTCTCGCCGAGCGCGCTGCCGGCAGGGGCTGAAGCGGAGATCGATATCGAGGGAGTAAACACGGATTTCGTGAGTGGCATGACGGCAGTGGGGTTCGGATCGACGGATGTGCTGGTGCGCGGCTTGTGGGTGCTCAGCCCGACGCATGCGGTGGTGGACGTCCAATTGGCCGCGACGGCTCCTTCCGGAACTTTAATGGCCACGGTGCTGTCCGGCTTCCAGGTGTTCTCGGAAGCCAACGCGTTTCAGATCACCGGCGCAAATCCCGGGCTGCCGGTGGTAGACCCAGCTTTGGTAAATGCGGTCTGGCAACCTAGTGGCGTGTTCCCGGGCTCAACGGCCAGTGTTTTCGGCGTGAACCTGGGCGGGCAGCAAACCAGCATCACGATCAAGGGCCAGCCGGTCAACATCGTGTCCGCCACACCCACGCAAGTCAATTTCGTGGTGCCTGCCGGGTTGAATGCGGGGCTGCAGATTCTGAAGCTGAACAACGGAACCATGAATGCGTATCCAATCGTAGTCAACTTTGTATCCGTGCCACCGGTGATCACCGGCGTTCAGGATTCTTCGGGTAACAGCATCAGCGCGTCGAACGCCACGCAGCCAGGGAACACGCTGACGCTCGTAGTGACGGGGCTCGCCGCCGCCGGCGCCACGATCAACCCGGCGAGCGTGCAAGTCACCGTGGGAGGCGCGCGCAGTACACCGACCGTGGTCACCGAGGTCTCCACTACCTCTACGTACCAGGTGCAGTTCACGGTGAACCCGGCGGCCAACACCGGAGCACAGGTTCCCGTGACAATCTCGATCAACGGCAAGACCAGCTTACCGGTTTACATTCCGATCAAGCCGCTGCCCGCGGCGGGGAACTGAGCAAGCTCTCTCTCGACAACGCTGCCTTTCCATCCTCCCCTCGGATATGATGTTTAGTTCCTGAAGGGAGGAAGCATGGCAATTTCAGACGCGCCACGACGCAGTTTTCTTCGGCGGTTCGCGGGATTCGCGGGGCTCTCCGCGGCGGCAGCGGCGCCATTGGCCGCGCAGCAGCGGGAGGGTCCTGGCGACGCCCGATTTTTGCCGCGGTACGCGCGTGCGCAGAACTACCGGTCCCTGAAGCAATCGAGCTACGACCGAACGGGCGGCAATGCCGACGCCTGGCCCATCGAGGCTGGCGCGACGAAGGAGATTTTCAAGTCCGCGGGGCCGGGCGTGATCTCGCACATCTGGTTCACGATCGCGGCGGAAAGCGCTCATCATCTGAAAGAGATCGTGATCCGGGCCTACTGGGACGGCAGCGCCAAACCGAGCATCGAAGTGCCGGTGGGCGATCTGTTCGGCTTGAACCTGGGCCAGTACTTTGTGTATCAATCAGCGTTTCTGAATTGCTCGTCGGTCAAGGCGCTCAACTGTTACTTCGCCATGCCGTTCCGCGAGTCGGCGCGGCTGACGGCCACCAATGAGGGCCAGCAAAGGGTCGGCGATTTTTATTCGAACATCGATTACCAGATTGTCCCCTCGCTGCCCGAGGACGTGCTGTATTTTCACGCGCAGTACCGGCAGGCGACGCCCAACGTAGCGCATACGGAGTCAAACAAGAACCTGGACGGACGCCACAACTACGTTTTCGTCGAGACGCGCGGCCGGGGCCACTTGATGGGAGTCACGCTGGGCGTTCTGCAAAACACCGATCATTGGATGGGCGAGGGCGACGATATGATTTTTATCGACGATGAGAGTTTGCCAGTGATCAACGGCACGGGATCGGAAGATTATTTCAACGGCGCTTGGGATTTCGGCGGGCGTGACGGCGCCGTGCCGTTTGCGCACCTTTACAACGGAGCGCCGCTCATCATCGACCCGGAGCTGGCGGGCGGCCGTTACTGCCTGTATCGCTGGCACGCCGACAACCCGGTGACGTTCACGCGTTACCTGAAGTACACGATCGAGCACGGCCACGCGAACGACCGTGCGGACAATTTCTTTTCGGTGGCTTACTGGTATCAGTCCGAGCCGTACACGGATTTCCCGCCGCTCCCGCCAGCGGCGGCGCGCATTCCGAATCTGAAAGTAGTTCGAGGGCCGGGCGGAGCTCAGCCGGCATAGTGCCAATTCCAACTCAACAGAGGACAAAAATGAGATACATCGCGTTCATGATTTCATGCGCGGCGTTGTTGGCCGCGGCTGATCCGGCGGGCTTCGGTATATGGAAGGGCAGCGAATTGAAAGAATCCGGCAAGAAGCTCGCGCCGAAGATCAATCAGCAGAAGATCGCCACTGAAGCCCTGGCCAGTTGGGGCAACCACAACCTGATGGTGGCCCACCGCGAAGGCAGCGGCCAGGCCGAACTCCACGAGAGGCAAGCGGATGTGTTTATCGTGCAGAGCGGCGAAGCTTCGCTGGTGGTGGGAGGCACGGTGGTGGACGGGAAGACCAGCGCGCCGCACGAGATACGCGGCCCCTCCATCAAAGGCGGTGTGACCAAGCAACTGGGGCCCGGCGACATCGTACACATTGCCGCCAAGACACCGCATCAGATGATTGTTGCGGCCGGCAAGGAGATCACCTACGCGGTGGTGAAGGTGGACACGCCGTAAGAGACGGCGAGCTAAACGCCACACTAGCGATCCTTCCAGAACAGCTCGGCGTCGGAGCGGCGGACGTAGTCCGCATCGATCTCAGCGGGGTCGCGGGCAAGCGAGGCCAAGAAGCGCCGATGCGCGATGCGGCCGACGGCGGCGGCAAGCGCGCGGGGCGCGGTAGTGATTTTGGAATTCTCGAAACGCGTGGCCTGGAGTGCCGGTAGGAACGGCGCAAAATCCGTGGAGACGAATTCGATTTCGCCGGCGGGGAGTGTTTCGAGCCACGCCGGAAATCGCGTCACTACCGGCTCGCAGAGCACCTCTTCCCCAGGACCATATAGCGCGCCATAGATCTCCCCGCGGCGTGCGTCCAGGACCACGGCCCGCCGCGGCGCGGAGCCGAAACATGACAGAGCTTCGAGATTCGAGACAGTAACCACCTTCCGGCCCAGTGCTTCGGCAAGTCCTTTGACGCATGCCAGGCCGACGCGGACGCCGGTGAAGGAGCCGGGGCCGGACGCTGCCGCGAAGCAAGCAATGTCATGCACCTTGCGGCCGCGGCGCTCGAGCAAGCGTTCCAGGTGATCAAAGAGAACGTGGCCGAAACCATCGGTGGAATGGAGCAGCGCCTCTTCCAGGACTTCCCCGCCCTCCAGCCAGGCAATGCTGCCGAATTCGTGAGTGGTGTCGAGCGATAAAATGACCGGTTTCACTGGGTGAGCTGATAGGTGCGGTCCGCGGAATACACTTTGCCGACGGCGTTCATGCCGAACAGGCGAACATGGAAGACGGCCGGGAAGTGACGCGCCAAGTTGGGCGGAATCTGGAACACGCCCTTCTCGCCGGTGCCGATTACGCGGTAACCCTGCGATTCGGTGGCGACATCCGCGGTCCACAGATAGAACATGGTGCGAGTCGCGTGGGTTTCGCGCGTGAGCTTCACGGCATAGGCGGCGGGCGATTGAAGCGAAACGGTATCGCCAGAGGGCTCGACCACCTGAAACGGCACCTTCTGGGCGTTCACCTCCACTTCCTGCTGGAGAATGCGCCTGGATTCGAACTTGTACGATTTCAACATGCCTGCCTTGTGGCCTTCGCGCGAGATGCGCAGGACCCAATCGTGCGTGCGGTCCGGCGGCTCGCCCGCGAAGTGTTCGCCCTTCACGTCCTTCAGCTTGACGGTCTCGCCGTTAGCCGGATTCATCCAGACGGTGTCATAGCCGTGCCTCTCGATCGTGACCTCGACCGGTCCGGGTTTATCGACATATACGATGTACTCGACATCTTCGAGCGCCAGCCCGCGGGCGCCACCCACGTCGAAGTAGGGCTCCAGCTCCCAGTAGCGGCTATCGGCAAAGAATTCGAACCAGATCTTCATCTCCGCGGCACCCGCATCATCTACACCCGCGGCGGTGACGTACTGCCCATTCATGGAGGCGTTCCACAGGCGGTTGCGGAACTCGGCACCCTTCGCGCCGGCCTTGCCGGCGAACGCCATATTGACGAACGGCACCGGATAGAGCTGATGCTCGACGGCACCCACGGCATCGTCGGCCGATTCCTGCGTCACGAAATCCATCCAACCATCGTCCAGCAGCGGACCCGAAGTAGCGCGCGTGCCGGTGGAACGAGGATGCTGATACGGGTCCTCCTGCTTGAGCAGCAGCCCGATCTCTTTGAGCAGGTCGCGGCCGTCCACGTAATCGTCGAAATTCTCCACGCCGCCCCAGGTGATGTTGAGCCCGGCGTAACGCGCGATCAGGTAACGCACGAAGCGCTGGCGCTGGTCCCAATCAGGGAACAAAGTGCGCAGGATGTTGCCGCCCCCGGCGAGCAGCAGGTCTACGGTCATGCCCTTCTGATTGATGTAGCGGAGGCGCGCGTCGAGCGTGCGGAAATATGTGAGGTCAGGGGCGTCAGCGGTGGGGAACGCCTTGGCGGCATCTTCGGCGGCGCCCAAAGCACTAACGCGAATGTGCGTAAACTTTTGCGATGCGCGGGCGTCGACGAATTGCCGGAACACGGAGTCATCGGTAAAGCCGGCGCGCAATAACGTATCCCCCATCCAAAGGTGGGGCGTGTTTCCGTCGCCTCGCGTATAGGCGAAATGATGCACATTGGCGACGCGGATGAATCCGGGCGCATCGGACTCGGTGGCGGTAAATTGACCGATCTTGCCGTCGAAGCTGGGGAGGTTGCTGGTGACGCGAAAATCCCAGGGGCCCGGCTCTGTGGGCGCGAAACGAATGACCATGCGGCGGCCCCCGTCCCAGAATGCAGGAAGGCGGAAGGTCCGATGGCGCGGGGAGCGGAACTCGGCGCTGATTTCGACCGTTTTGTACGGATTCGGGTGGGCCGCAACCTCGGCTTCACTGAGTTCGAAGACGACCTCGCAAGCCGAGAACGCGGGGGTGGGGCTGCAAATGGTCTGCGCGCGGAGGGAGAGAGCGATGAAAAAGAACAAGACCGCGACCAGGCGCGAACCGGTGCGAATCGCGGCGTTCCAATGGATTCGCGTGCAGTGGCGCGGCTTGGCGGCGGGACACGGTTTGGCCGACGGTTCTCTAAGGCCCATGCCAATAGTGTAAACTCAACGCTTTCGAGCCATGACGCAAAAGAGAATCGGGGTGGTGCTGTTCCAGCTCGGGGGGCCGGACTCGCTCGAGGCGATCGAGCCGTTTCTGTACAACCTGTTTTGCGATCCGGACATCATCGACTTCCCGTTTGCGCGCATCGCGCGGCAACCGCTGGCGAAGCTGATTTCGACGCGCCGCGCGAAGCACGTGGCGCATCACTACGCGGAGATCGGCGGCAATTCGCCGATCCTGGAATATACGCGCCGGCAGGCCCGAGCGCTCGAAGCGGAACTGCGCCGGGAATGCGACGCGCGCGTAGTGGTGGCCATGCGCTATTGGCATCCATTCACAGCGGAGGCCATCGCCGAGTTGGCGGAATTCGCGCCCGACGAGGTGGTATTGCTGCCCTTATATCCGCAGTACTCGAAAACCACCACCGGCAGCAGCATCAATGAATGGAACCGGCGTTTCCAGCCCAACGAATGGAGGCCGCGCATACACATCGTCCGGGAATTCTACCGGGACGCGGCGTATCTCGACGCGGTGGTGGGGGCCGTGAACAGTTGTATCGGCGACGATCCTGACGATTGTGCCGATCTCGATATAGTGTTCAGCGCGCACAGTGTGCCGATCGCCGTTGTCGAGCGGGGAGATCCCTACCAGCGGCAAATCGAGCACACGGTCGATTTGGTCTGGCAGCGAGGCGGCTGGCCGGCGCGCCGGCACATTTGCTATCAGAGCAAAGTGGGCGCGTCGAAATGGCTGCGACCGTCCATGCATGAGACCATCGAGCGCCTCGCGGCGGCGGGTGCGCGGCACGTATTGGTCGTGCCCATCTCGTTCGTATCGGATCACGTGGAGACGCTGCACGAGATTGACATCGAACATCGCGAGCAGGCGCACAACCTGGGGATTGCGGATTATCGAATGATGCCGGGATTGAATGATTCGCCAGCGTTTATCTCCGCGTTGGCGGGGCTTGTGCGGGCGCGCATCGCCCAGCCGGAGCAGGCGTCGGCCGCGCAAGTATAATCGAATGGTGAAGCGATATGGGGCCCTTTGGGCCGCAATTGCCGTAATGGGAGCGGGCGCCGCGTGCAAGCGCGCGGGCACTTGCACGGAGGAAGCGGCCCGCCAAGGCGTAATCGATTATTTAACCAAGCGCGCGAATCTCAATGTGTCGGGCATGAACATAGCGGTGGCGTCGCTTGCGTGCCGCGAGAATGACGCGGACGCGGTGGTCTCGTTCAGCGCGAAGGGCCCCAACCCCGGGGCTCCCATGTCCAGGAAGTACGCCCTCGAACGCCAAGGCGATCACTGGGTGGTGAAGGCTAGCGCGAACGCCGGTTCGAGCCCGCACGGGGGTGCGGCGCCGGCGCCCGGACAGGCATTACCGCCTGGGCATCCCCAGGTCGGCGACGACGCTCCGAAGCCATGAAACGCGTCGCGATTCTCGGAGGAGGTCCCGCGGGCGCGTTTGCCGCCGAGCAACTCAGCGCAGCCGGGCTCGAGACGGTTCTGTTGGACGAAAAGCTAGCGTGGGAAAAGCCCTGCGGGGGCGGGCTCACGTTCAAAGCGTACAATCAATATCCCTTCCTGATCGACAACGCGACGCCAAAGAAACTGGTCAGCGAAACCGTGCTGGCCGCGCCGAAAGCAGGGGACGTGACGCTGCGGCTGCGCCATCCGATCCTGATCTACTCTCGCTTGGACCTGAACCGGCTGCTGCTGGAGCGCGCCGAGCGCGCGGGTGCGCGCATTGAGCGGGCACGCGTCACAGAGATGAATCGCACGGGCAGCGGCTGGCAGCTCAAGACGAAATCCGGCTCGCTGGATGCGGACTTCTGCATCGTGGCGACGGGCGCACGGAACCCACTGCGGCATGTGGGAACGGCACTGACGCAGGCGGACGCCATGGCGGCGCTCGGCTACTATGTGCCGGGCGACCGCGAGCAGATCGATATTCAGTTTCTGCCCAAGCTCGAGGGCTACATCTGGGTATTCCCGCGGTGTGGGCATCTCTCGGTGGGGATTTGCGGCAAAGGCGAACCGGCGCAATCGCTGCGCAAACGTTTGGAAGAGTACATGGTGGAGAAGGGCATCCCGTGGAAGGGAGCGGCGTTCTTCAGCCACCTGCTGCCGTCACTGGAGACTGCGTCCTGGAAGCGAAATCGCGTTGCCGGAGACGGTTGGATGGCGGTTGGCGATGCCGCGGGGCTGGTGGATCCCATCACCGGCGAAGGTTTGTACTACGCCATCCGGTCGGGGGATCTGGCGGCCAAAGCATTGATGTCGGAAATCGGCGATCTGGCGGGGCAAGCCTATAGGCGCATGTTGCGCCGGGATTTTGCCGCCGATCTGGAGTTCGGCTCGCGCCTGGCCAAGCGCGTTTTTTACGGACGGTTCCTGTGCGGCAGCGTGCCCGCACGCCTGGTGCAGTTCACGAGAAGCAGCCCGAAGTTTGCCTGCATCATGCAGGATCTGTTCGCAGGATCGCAGTCCTATATCGGCCTGAAACGGCGGCTCATCGAAAACCTCAACGGCAGCCTGCTGGAAGTCGCCATGAACGCGAGCCTGCACCGCGTGGTGCCGGGCCGAGTGCGGGCATGACCCGCGCCAAATCCGAGAGTCTATTCTCCAGGGCACAGAAGCACATCCCGGGCGGCGTCAATTCGCCCGGTGCGGGCTTTTCGCAGCGTCGGGCGGATCACCGCTATTCATCGCGCGCGGCAAAGGCTCGCGACATCTTCGACGTCGACGGCAACGAGTACATCGACTACGTTGGCTCATGGGGACCGCTGCTGCTGGGCCACGCCCATCCCGGCGATCGTCGAGGCGCTCGAACGAGGCGCTCCAATCCGGCACCAGCTTCGGCGCGCCGACCGAACGCGAAATCGAACTGGCCGAGCCGATTTCGCGAGATCGTGCCCTCCATCGAAATGGTGCGGCTGGTGAACTCGGGCACCGAAGCCACCATGTCCGCCATCCGGGTGGCGCGCGGATTCACGGGGCGCGACCTGATCGTCAAGTTCGAAGGCTGCTATCACGGGCACGTGGATTCCCTGCTGGTGAAAGCGGGCTCGGGCGTGGCCACGCTCGGCTTGCCGGATTCGCCCGGCGTTCCGAAGGCTTCAGCGACACCACCATCGCACTGCCGTTCAACTCCGTGGACGCTGTGGAACGAGGCTTTCAGCGCACACGGCAGCCAGATCGCCGCGGTGATCGTGGAGCCGGTGGTGGGCAACATGGGCTGCGTGCCGCCGCGCGCCCGGCTTTCTCGAAGCGCTGCGCGAAATCACCGCGCGCCAGGGCCCCTGCTGATCTTCGACGAAGTGATGACCGGCTTCCGCGTGGCATTCGGCGGCGCGCAGCAACTCTACGGCATCCGCCCCGATCTCACCACGCTGGGCAAAGTCATCGGCGGCGGCTTGCCGATCGGCGCCTATGGCGGGCGGCGCGACATCATGAGCCAGGTGGCGCCGGCGGGACCGATCTACCAGGCAGGCACGCTCTCGGGAAACCCTCTGGCCGTGGCCGCCGGGCTGGCCATGTTGCGCTATCTGAAATCCCACCCGGAGATTACGACCGAACTGGATGCCCGCACGGCCGCCATCTGCGCCGCCGCCCCGCCTGGCACTACGGCGAACCGTGTAGGATCCATGTTTACGATTTTCTTCACCGGATCAGCCGGTGACCGATTACGATTCCGCCAAGAAATCCGACACTGCGCGGTTCGCGGAGTTCCACCGGCGCATGCTGGAGCGGGGCATCTACCTGCCGCCGTCGCAGTTCGAAGCCGCCTTCGTTTCCGCCGCGCATACCGAGGAAGACGTCCGGACCACGGTCCAGCGGCTCCACGAATTCACAGTGAGTTAACCAAAGCAAACTGGCCCCGCCGCCGCCGTCCGCGAAACAATGGAGGTGATGTGGCTCTTAAAGCAGCGTCCTTCCATCAGCGTCTTCATCTTCCTCCAAATTCTCGACGTGCTCACCACACTGATCGGCTTGCGGCTTGGCGCCGGTGAAGCGAGCGCTTTTGTCGGCAGCCTGATGCATCTAGGGCTCGTGCCGGGACTGATGATTTCGAAGATTCTGGCGGTGCTACTGGTCTTGATCGCGCTGCGGCGCAAGAAGCCGCAAATCGTCGTGATGGCGAATATCTGGTTCGCGGGCCTGGTTACGTGGAATCTGCTGCTGATTTTCTCGCAGGGATGGAAACACGTGCGGGTGTGAGCCGGTAGGTTAGGTCTGCGTTTCGCTCATCCGGTCAACGCTCCTCGCGCGGCTTTCAGTGGAGGTTCAACACTTCGTTCAGCGAACCCTGACGGTAGCCCTCGAGATCCAGTGTGACGTACTTAAATCCCAGCTTCTTGAAAATCGCGGTGAACTGAGCGGCCATTTCCGTGGTGAGCGCGCGAGCGAGTTCGTCCCTGGCGATTTCAATGCGCACTACGTCTCCGTGAAAACGCACGCGAAACTGCCGGAAGCCCAGGGCTTTGATCTCTTCCTCGCCCTTCTCGACGGTCTTAATGTTCTGAATCGTCACTGGTGTTCCGTAGGGGATGCGAGAACTCAGGCAGGCGGAGGCGGGCCGGTCCCAGGTGGGCAGCCCGGCGAGACGCGAAAGCTCACGGATTTCCGCTTTCGTCAGCCCGGCGTCAACCAATGGCGCTTTCACCTGATGAATCTTCGCGGCATTCTGACCCGGCCGGTAATCTCCCAGATCATCCTGGTTGACGCCGTAGATGATGTGCGCAATGCCGCGCGCACGGCCCACTTCCTCCAGGCACGAGAACAACTCATCTTTACAGTGGAAGCAGCGGTTTTGGTCATTCTTGAGGTAGTCGGGATTTTCAAACTCGTGGGTTTCAATGTACTCATGCGGAATGGCGAAGCGGCGGACAAAGTCTTCCGCGTCGCGCTTATGGGAGTCCGGAATCGAAGCCGAATCCGCGGTGATGGCGATGGCGTTCGCGCCCAGAGCGCGATGCGCGGCCCAGGCTAGATAAGCCGAGTCCGTGCCACCCGAATACGCCACGATAACGCGGCCCATTGCGCTCAGGATCGAAAGCAGCTTGTTCTGCTTTGTTTCGAGCGCAGCCGCGTCCATCAGCCCGACCAAAGTGGCCATAGTCAGATTATAAGCGATCTCTAGAATCGTCCTGCCGCCGCTCACCGTGTGCTAACCTTAAGCCGATACCCCCCATATGGCTGCGACCCGGGAAAAAGCTCAGTTGATGAGCGCGTCGGAAGTGGATCGCACGCTCGTCCGGCTGGCGCACGAAATCCTGGAAAAAAATAGCGATTTGGACCGGCTGGCTTTTGTGGGCATTCGCAGGCGCGGGGTACCTCTGGCGCAGCGCCTGGCGCGCAAGATCGAAGCCCTCGAGAAACGCGCGGTCCCGGTCGGTATTCTCGATATCAATTTGTATCGTGACGACCTGACGACGGTCGACATCAAGCCCGTCGTCAACGCCACCGAAATCCCATTTTCCGTGCACGGCAAAGACATCATCCTCATGGATGACGTACTGTACACGGGGCGCACGATCCGCGCCGCATTGGATGCGCTGTTCGACCACGGGCGGCCGGCGCGCGTGCAACTGCTGGTGCTTATCGACCGCGGCCACCGCGAGCTGCCTATCGAGGCGAAGTTCGTGGGCCGTACCGTCCAAACCTCAGACAGTGAAATCATCGAAGTGAAGTTTCAGGAGATCGACCAGACTGAAAAGGTACTGCTGGTTGAAAAAGTGGCGGCGGATACCGCCTAGCGTTTCTTACATGGCCGGACTGCTTGGAATCGAAGAACTGGCGCGCGCGGAAGTAGAAGCAATTCTGCACCGCGCGAAGCATTTTCAGCCGGTGCAGGCGCAGCCTTTTAAGAAGCTCGACACGTTGCGCGGCAAGATGATCGTCAACTTGTTTTACGAGTCCTCGACGCGGACGCGGACCAGCTTTGAAATCGCCGCCAAACGCCTGGGCGCGGACATTGTCTCGATCAGCGCGTCCGGATCGAGCGTGTCCAAAGGCGAATCGCTGGTGGATACTCTGAACACGCTGGCGGCCATGCACCCCGATGCCATCGTCATGCGCCATGCCGCGTCGGGCGCTCCGCATTTTCTCGCGCGATACCTGGCAACCCCCATCGTCAACGCCGGTGATGGAACGCATGAGCATCCTACCCAGGCGCTGCTGGACGCGCTGACGATTCTCGACCGCCGGCCCGCTCTCGAAGGCCTGCGCGTAGCGATTATCGGCGACATCGCGCATAGCCGCGTGGCGCGCTCCAATGTGCACCTGCTCGCCAAATTCGGCGCGGATATCGTGCTGTGCGGACCGGCTCCGCTGCTGCCCGTGGAGCTGACTCAGATCGCGCCCGGCGTCAGCCTGACCACCGGCATCCGGGAGGCCATTACGGATGCCGACGTGATCATGATGCTGCGCGTGCAACTGGAGCGCCAGCACGATCCGCCCATTCCGGCGGGTGAATATTTTCAGTTCTATGGACTGCGCCTGGAACACCTGGCGTTGGCCAAGCCCGACGCCATCGTCATGCACCCCGGACCCATCAACCGCGGCCGAGAGCTCTCCTCCGAGGTCGCCGATTTCCAGCGCTCCGTGATACTCAACCAGGTGGAGAACGGCGTGGCCGTGCGCATGGCCGTGCTCGAGCGCATCGTGGGAGAACGCGCCAATGGCTCCGCTGCTCATTAAGAACGGACGAGTGATCGACCCCGCATCGGGATACGATGGCCTTGCCGACGTCCTGATCGAGGACGGACGAATCGCGGCGGTCGCGCGGCACCTGGATAGCGAAGGCGCCGAGGTGATCGACGCCACCGGGCTTGTCGTTGCGCCGGGCTTCATCGACATGCACGTGCACCTGCGCGAACCGGGCATCGAGCACTCCGAGACCATCGAAACCGGTGCGCGCGCCGCGGCGGCCGGCGGATTCACCTCCATCTGCTGCATGCCCAATACGCTGCCGGTGAACGACAACGCCACGGTCACGAGCTACATCATCGAACGCGCCCGCCAGCACGCGGTGGTCAATGTCTTTCCTATCGGCGCGATTACGAAGAACAGCGCGGGCGAGGAACTAGCGGCGCATCGGCTCGCATGAAACATGCCGGGCATCGTCGCCATCTCCGACGATGGCCGCCCCGTGATGAATGCGCGCGTGATGCGCCGTGCCATGCAGATGGCGAAAGTCGTTCGATCTGCCGGTGATCGACCACTGCGAGGACCTGAATCTCAGCGCCGGCGGCGACATGAACGAGGGCGTACAGTCGACCCGGCTGGGGCTTGCGCGGCATTCCCGCGAGTTCCGAAGACGTGATGGTGGCGCGCGACATCCTGCTGGCGGAGTCTACCGGCGCGCGCTTCCATGTGGCGCACATCTCGTCCCGTCATTCGGTCGCATATGGTGCAATTTGCCAAGAAGCGGGGTCTGCCGGTCACCTGCGAAGCCACTCCGCACCACTTCGCGCTAACGGATGCCGACATTACTGCCTACGACAGCAACTACAAGATGAAGCCGCCGCTGCGGTCGGACTGCGACATCGCCGCGGTGATCGAGGGCATCGTATCCGGCGCCGTAGACGCCATCGCCACGGACCACGCCCCGCACCCCGGCAGCGAAAAGATGCAGGAGTTCGAGAAGTGCCCGTTCGGCATCATCGGCCTCGAAACCGCCCTGGGATTGTCTCTCGAAAAGCTCTACCATTCGGGAAAGATCACGCTGATGCGCCTGGTGGAGCTGTTTACCACTGGCCCGGCCCGCATCCTGAGCCTCGACCGCGGAACGCTCGCGCCGGAGCGCCCGGCGACGTGACCATCTTCGACACCGAGCTGGCATGGACCTACGACGTCAACCGTTCGTTTTCGAAGAGCAAGAACACGCCATTCGATGGCTGTCAGTTCCGCGGCGGGCCCGCAGTGACGATCGTGCGCGGCAGAGTTGTCTGGCGGCGGGAAACTCCGTGAAACCTACATCCCCGCGCTGAACGTGGCCCAGGGGTGCTGAATTCATGTCGACCAGATATCGGTTTCTGCCAGGCGAACTCGGGATGCGCCTTCAAATGCTCGGCGGCCTTGAAGTGAATGCCACAAGCATGGCCCGCGGCGGCGGCTAGCGTCAGCTTCCCGGCCATCGCCGAATCGGAGACTTTGTTGATGACTGCGCCGGCGATGCCGTAGGGCGGTTGCCAGGGCAGGTCGCCGCGCGGCGAAAGATCGATATGCCCGCACAGTGTGCGCTCGTCGGGCTCGGTCTTTTTGTCGATAGGTGTCGTAGTGATCGGCCAGGAAACGCTCGCCCGCCGCAACGTCGATCTTGCCCTTGTTCTCCGTCATCAACTGCTCCCAGCGAACGCGCCGCGCGTTGGCGCTGTTGGATATATCGTTCGCCGGGAAATCGGTCTCCTCGCGCGTCAGCTTCTCGTTTACCGGAAAGTTCGAGCCCACGAAATATCCGTCCTTGGTGCGCTGGAGATTGACGTTTTTCAGCCCCAGTTCGAGACTCGGCGATCTCGTTGGTCTTGCGGTCCGCCACCAGCCAGTTGTTGGCGTAGCCGCCGTTGTTGCCTTCCTTCATGATGCGCGCGAAGTCGTCGATCGACGCGGAATACTGCATGGCCTTGCGCGCGCGCACGAACTCGGGCGATGCCGTTCGGATCCCAGCCGTGAAAGTCGGAGATGGTGGTCTCGGTGACCATCATGCCCGCGGAGTTGATCCCGAAATCGTCGCCACTGTGGATCAGGCCCGGGTAGCCGTCCATGATGAAGTGGTAGCCTTTTGCCGGAGCGATGTCGAACATGATGGTCCATCGCTCGCCGTCAAGATACTGCGTCCAGTTGTTGTGGCCGATCACCACGCGGCCATCCTTCGTATAGCTGCCTGTGGCGACGAACGCGCTGCAATGGTCGGGCGCGGTCACCGAAGGCGGAGACTGGATCTTGTTGCGCTTGTCGTATTCGTGTACGTAGTAGCTCCACTCCATTGTCGCGTTCATGGCGACGATGTCCCAGACGTCGAGCTTGACACCTTGCGCCTTCGCGCCGTCGGCGATGCCTTGCAGCTCGTCGCGATATTCCTGCTCGATGTGCGGCCATAACACTCTCTTGCGCCGCGTGGCGGAAAAATCCCCAGCTCTTGTTGTTGTCGTGCGTCAGCTCGAGCTCGTCACTTTCAAGGCGTCTCGGATCTCGGGCGCGAGCAGGTATCCGTGCTGGAAGCCGATCTCGGCGGGCGTGCCTTCGAGGTGAACAAATGTCCATCCGCTTTTTTCCGGACGGCGATATGAGTTTTTCAAACGTGCATCCGGCTGGATCTCACGCGAAACCAGAGAGAAGGCAGCGCACAGGAGCAGTAGCAAGGCGAAAACAGCAGGAGTCTTCATTGAAACGCGGGGCATCAGCACCTCCAGTGACCTATTATAGTGATGATCGTATGGTGAAGCAGCACAAGCTGACGGCGCACGTGAAGGCCGCGGGTTGAGCGTCCAAACTGAGTCCAAAGTTGTTGGACCGGGTGCTGGCCGCGATTCCACGGGTCGCGAACGAGAACGTGCTGGTGGGTTTGACACTGCCGACGATGCCGGCGTGTACAAGTTGTCGGCGGAGCTTGCCTTGGTCCAGACGGTGGATTTTTTCACGCCCATCGTCGACGATCCTTACACTTATGGCGCCATCGCCGCGGCGAATGCGCTGAGCGACGTGTACGCCATGGGCGGCACGCCGCTCTCCGCGCTTTCCATTCTGGCGTATCCCGCGAAAGGGGATCTGGACGACACTGGAAGCAGATTCTGAACGGCGGCGCGGACAAGATTCACGAATCCGGTTGCGTGATCTTAGGGGGCCATAGCGTCGCGGACGACGAGATGAAATTCGGCTACGCGGTAACCGGGACCGTGCATCCCGATCGAATCACTACCAATGCGGGAGCTCGTGCTGGCGATGCTCTTCTGTTCACTAAACGCATCGGGACCGGCGTGATTACGACCGCACTCAAGCGCGAGATTGCCGCGGAGGCTGACGTGCGCGCGGCAATCGTTTCGATGCTGACCCTGAATCGGCGGGCCTGCGAGGCCATGCTCGCATGCGAGGTGCACGGCTGCACGGATGTGACCGGCTTCGGCTTGATCGGCCACGCGCGCGAGATGGCGCTGGCCAGCGGCGTGACTCTGGAAATAGACGCCTCCGCTGTCCGGTTTCTTCCGGGCGCGCTCGACTACGCGCGCCAAGGCGCATTACCGGGAGGTCTAAAGAACAATCGTGAGTTCGCTTCGGCGGCGGTCGAGATCGTGCGCGATCTCGCGCCGGAGGTAGAAAACCTGCTGTACGACCCGCAGACTTCCGGAGGGCTCCTGATTGCGCTTGCGGGAAGCGACGCCGCCCGGCTAGAACGGAACTTTCCGGATGCCTACAGAATCGGCCGCGTTCTCGAGAAAGGCTCGTGCCCCATCCGGCTGGTATAATGCGCGAGAGCATGATGCACCACAATCCGATCATCATCGCCCTGGACGTCAAGGCCGCCGCGGAAGCCCGCTCTTTGGTGGAGCGCATCGGCGACCAAGCGGACTTCTATAAAGTCGGCCTGGAACTGTTCACCGTCGCGGGGATGGACTTCGTGCGCGAATTGATTGGGCTCGGCAAAAACGTCTTCCTCGATTTGAAACTGTATGACATCGGGGAAACTGTAAAGCGGACCGTAGCGCAGGTGGCACACACGGGCGTTCGCTTCCTAACGGTGCACAGCCCGAGCGAGGTAATGCAGGCGGCGGTCGAAGGACGCGGGTCTTCGCCGCTCAAACTCCTCGCAGTCACGGTGCTCACGAGCTTCGATCAGCGGGACGTGGACGATATGGGATATTCGTGGACGCTTTCCGATCTGGTCGAGTGGCGCGTGCGCAAAGCCATGCAAGCCGGCATGGATGGTCTGGTGGGGTCACCACTCGAAGCGCGGGCCATCCGTGCCGTGGCCGGACCGGGCCCCATCCTGGTGACTCCCGGCGTGCGCTCGGCGGGTGCGGGCAAAGGCGACCAGAAACGGGTGGCCACGCCGGCAGAAGCCATTCGCGATGGTGCGGACTATCTGGTGATCGGCCGGCAAGTCAGCCGCGCGCAGGATCCCGCAGCAGCGGTCCGCGAAATCCTGGAGGAACTGCAGAACGTGTCCCGCGTGCAGCCCGCATGGACCCCGTCTTTCACCTGATCTCGCAGTACGGGCACCTGGCCGTATTCTGTCTGCTTGTGCTGGGAATCGTCGGGCTTCCTATTCCCGATGAAACGCTGCTGACGTTTTCGGGATATCTGGTCTACCGGGGACAGTTTCATTTCCTCCCCACAGTGCTTACCGCTTATGCGGGCAGCATCTGCGGAATTACCCTCAGCTACACGATCGGACGCACCGGTGGCCTGTACCTCATCCACAAGTACGGCCCGTATGTACACTTCACCCCGGAGCGGCTGGCCCGCGTCCACAACTGGTTCGAGCGCCTGGGCCGATGGGCTTTGTTTTTTGGATATTTTATGCCAGGGATCCGGCATTTTACCGCGATCGTCGCCGGCAGTTCGGAACTCGAGCCGCATGTGTTTGCGTCATTTGCTTACAGCGGCGGCCTGCTCTGGGTCATCACCTTTGTCTCGCTGGGTTACTTCCTGGGTGAGCAGTGGTCGCACATCACAGACCAAGTTAACGGCGTGCTGCTGTGGGTCACCATTGGCGTCGTCGTGGCTGGACTGGCGGCGTGGTGGCTGAGAAGTAGAAAGAGAGACCAGGCCTGACTAGAAGTTGACCGCGTGCTTGCGCATGCACTTCAGGCAAACATACTGGCTTTGCACCGGGAGAGTAATCTCGTGGTGCATCAGGCGGCAGATCAAAGTTCCGAGACGTTCCCACAAATCCGAGGTCATAGACACATAGCGCTCCACCGGAAACCTCCTGTTTACGAAGGGATTTACTGCTGTGTTTCCCTTTGATGTAAGCTTAAAGGTAATAGGAAAGAGGAACAATCGGGAAATATCCCGACCATAATTTCGCTGAAATACAAGCGCTTATCGAATCAATTGACAGTAATTCAGTTTGCGGCGGTCGTAGCGGCGGTTTGCCCCTCTTCCACCACGCGGCCATCAAACAGTTGAATCATGCGGTCCGCTGTGCGCGCGTAACGGGGATCGTGCGTCACCATGCAGATGGTTGCTCCGGAGCGATGCAAGTCCTTCATAAGCTCCATGACAGCTTCGCCATTTGCGGAATCCAGGTTGCCGGTGGGCTCATCCGCCAGCAGAATCGAGGGTTTTCCGACTAACGCCCTGGCCACGGCCACACGCTGCTGCTGGCCGCCGGAGAGCTGCGAGGGATAGTGCTTCATGCGGTGCGACATACCCACGCGCTCGAGCGCCTCCATCACGAGCCCCTTACGCTCCCGCGCCGGCATATTGCGATAAGTCAGCGGCAACTCGACATTTTCATAAACCGTGAGATCGCCAATCAAGTTGAATGCCTGGAAAATGAACCCGATTTCCCGGTTGCGAATCCGCGCACGGTCGCGCATTTTAAGTGATTCTACGGGAGTATCGTTGAGCACGTACTTACCGTCGGAGGGGGTATCCAATAGGCCTAAAATGGCCAGCAACGTCGATTTGCCGCAGCCGGAGGGTCCGGAGATCGAAATGTAATCGCCCTTATTGATCTCCAGGTGAATCCCGGCGAGCGCGTGGGTTTCCACCTCGTCGGTGGTGAATACCTTAGTGACGCCTCGCAGACTTAGCAGCGGTTGCATTCATTACCTCCTGGTTACATGGGTTACGCATCAGTCCGGGCAAAGGTTCCGGAAAGTTGGGGGTCACCGCAGCAAAACTTCCTCGAAAAACCGGACCGCGCGGGGATCGTTGCTCTGGCCGAGCCAAAACATCGCCTGCTTGCGGACGGCGGGGTTCTTGTTGGCGCGGGCCACCTGAATGAGCAGGGGCACTCCCTCATCCGCGGGGAGCTGTTGCAGGGCAAAGACGGCTCTCTTCTTAACATCGGTATCCGGGTCGTTTTCGATGGCTTCGGTGATGGCTGTATCGGCCTTCTGTCCTGCCTTGTGAGCCAACCAGAACAGCGCCTGGCCCCGAACATGGGCGCTGGGGTCTTTTTTCGCCACTTGAATCATCACCACCACGGCCTCCGGCTCCTTGCTGACGTTCAAACCAAAAACGGCCTTCTCGCGGACGCGGTCACTCGAATCTTCAGTGACCACGCGCCGCAGTACCTCAAATCCGCGGCGACCGCGTGCGCTGCCCAGCCAGAAACTTGCTCTCTCACGCAAGGAATCCGGTTGGCCCGGCGCCACGAACTTTTCGAGCGCCTCGTCCGCCGCCGGGCCGGCGTGCAGCGCGATGGCGGCGAGGGCGCCCTCGCTCCGGCGGTGGTCGGCGGCCGTCTCCGCGGCAAATCCGCTCAGCAATCCAATACTCTCGGCTGCCGGCACATCAGTGAGCCAGTGAATCGGCAGACCACCACCATCCAGTTCGCAGTCCGCCGAAAACGTCCGGATACGGTCGACAGCGTGTTGCTCGATGCGAAACAGTACGAAGATGTAGCCCGGCGATTCGAGCGAAACCGGGCCTGGCGCGCTTGAAACATTCACACCGGCTCGCTCGCCTTCGAGCGCGCAACCGCGGCAGCAGCGATTTCCCGCGGCATCTTCGAAAGAGCTGTAGCAGCACATCTGGTGATCGCCTGGGACGGCACGCTCCGCATAACCAACCCATGCCGGTCCGTTCCCGGCCGACACGATCGACTGAAACGCGCGGTCAAGACCCGCCGTGACAGCCCGCGTTTCGAGCTTTGCATTGGTAATTCGCGGCTGCTGTGCCAATGCGAGACTCGCCGCCGCGACCGCGAGCACGATGGCCGCTCATTTGTTCAGGATCTCCATCAGATAATCCGTGCCCTCTTTCGACTTCATCACGGAAAGGCGATGCACGATCTCCTTCTTCATTTCCATGTTGGTTTCCCTGCGCGCGATCTCCACCAGGGCTTTGCCGTTGTTTTGAATGAATAAGGCGTGGATGATCTGCTTTTTCACTTCCGGATTGGACTCACCGGCGTACATGGCCGCCAACGCATCACCAGCCTGATGCGAATCCGATGCGCCCAGCCAGTGGATCGCCTGCTCCCGCAGCTCCGGCTCTTTGGCGGTTCGCGCAATCTCGAGCAAATGGTCGGTTTTGCCGCCGATGAAAAGCGCGTGATCGATCGCCTGCTTCACTTCGAGCGACTGCTCAGCCTGATACAACTGCCACAACTCCGGCTCTGCCCCCATCGTCCCCAGCCAATGAATCGCATCCTGGCGGAGTTCCGGGCTTTTTTCACTTTTCGCCGCAGCCAGCAGCTGTTCTTTGGCGCCCGCCACCATGAGGCCGTGAAGCACGACGCGCTTCACTTCGCGTATCATTCGTCGAGGCGTATACTTCACCCAACTCCTGCTTCGCGCCCATAACGCCCAGGTAATGCACGGCCTTCATTTGCAGGTCAGGATTCGAGCCGCCCTTGGCCATTTGCACGACCAACTGGCGAGCTTGGGAGATCCGCTTTGCGTCAGCACAAACAATGCGCGCTCCTTGATCTTGGGCGATTGCGAGCTGTGCAGCAGTTTTTCGAGTAGCGGAAGCGCGCGCTCCGGATCGGAATTCAGGATGCTGTTGAGCGCCATCAGCTTCATCTCTTCGTCGTCGGCGGACTCAGGGCTAACGGGTTTGCCGGCAGCCTGCTTGATCTCGATTTCGAGCGCTCGGGCGTCATCCAGCCAGCGGCTACTCGCGTAGTTCTTGCGAAGATCGGCGATCGCGGCCAATGCTTCGTCGCGCCGGCCGAGTTTGTTCAAAGCGTAAGCCTTCCAGTAGAGGGCTCCATCGGCGCGCGCGCCGCCTCGGGAGACGACCTCGCCGAAATCGCCGACGGCCTTCTCCCAGCGATTCGCATCGAGGTTGCTCTGGCCGCGCTCGTAGTAATGATCCTCTTGATCGCCGCCGCGCGGTGGAGGCACTTGAAGAGCCATGAGCATCGCTCGCTGCTCGGCCATTGCCGCCTTCGGGGCGATGCGGGCCAAGTCATCCAACAGACGCGGTGGCAATGGTGGTGCGATGACGGGCGACGCCATGAACACGTCCGGCTCCTCGGGAACAACCAATGCTATGGCCGGCGGCAATGGCGCTAAGTCCGCTGGCTCCGCGGCAATCGCGGGCCGCGGGATCTCCGCAATTCTGGCGCGCTCGGTGGGGCCGGGGCGGTGGTACTTGATCCTGCCCGAGCGCGAGCCACGATGCCGCCAGCGCAATCGACACCCTCAAACCAATTCTGAAAACCGTGTGCATCACTATTTCTCCCGTCCGTGGGGTCGCTTGAGCCGGCGAGGGTGGCGCGGAAGGAACCGGCGCCACCAACTCCTGCTCGTGTTCGGCCAGCTCCTGATCGCGCGTAGCGGCCTCTTGATCGCGTTCCGCCATTTCCTGATCGCGATCCGCGACTTGCTCAGCCGCCTCTTGTTCGCGCTCCGCTATCTCCTGGTCGCGCTCTGCCGCCCCCTGGTCAACTTCAGCCATCTCCTGGTCCTTCTCGGCGATCTCCTGATCGCGCTCGGCCACCGCCTCGTCGCGTTCCGCGATCTTCTCGTCCCGCTCGGCTTGGCGTTCGTCGGCCTCAACCCATGCCTCATCCTGATCTTCCGCGTCATCGGCCGTTTGGACCGCGGACCTGGCCGGTTCGCTGTTTTGCCGTGCGGTTTGCGCTCGCTGGGCCATGATCATGCCGCCTACTCCGGCCACCACGAATACGACCGTCGCGAAGGTTCTCATCTCTTCTCCTCAAAGCGCCTTGCTATCACTTGCTGGCGCATAAATTTGTTCCCGCTCTCGCAGATTGCTGCCGACCACTCGAATTTTGAACACAATGCCTTCCGCTTCGATCCGCTGGCGAATCTTTTCGAACGCGGCGGAATCGAGCTTCGACGGGCTGTGCGCGATATCCAGCAGCACGCGCTCGAGCTCGTCGAGTACGCTTGAAACACCCCGGTCGCCGCTTCTGAGCGCCGCCTGCCGGTAGAGCCGGTTCTCGCGAATCAGATCCTCGCGCGCGCTGCTGTTGTTCGGAGATATCCACGGACCCCTTGGATTCGTTGTTCACGAGCTCAATCAGGATCATCTGTGACGCTCCAGGTGCTCGCCTACGGCGACCATCATGATCCGTTCACGCACCGGACCGGACAGCGCGGCCGTCTGCTCGGTGCGTTCGGAGACTCTGCCCGCCAGAAACGCCGCTACCAGCAGCGCCGCCATAGCAGCCGCCGCAGCGAGCCGCCGGGGCGCCAACCAGCCACCGAACCAATGCGCACGCGATTTCTCCAACTCCGGGGCGATCTGGCGCCAGAGGCGGCCCGCGTACCCTTCGGCTGGATCAGGCACTTCCAGCCCGTCCATGCTGGGCAACACATGCGCCAGCGTTTCGAATGACGCGCGGCACCTCTCGCAGACCCGCAGATGCTCTCCCGCGCCGTCCATGCGTTCCCCGTAGTAATGAAAAACCAGATCCTCTTCGCTCAGATGCTTCATGATCTTCCCGAACTCACCGCCGGCTCGAGCGCCCGCCGCAGCTTCTGCACGGCGCGAAACACGCTATGTTTGGCCGCGCCGGCTTGCACGCCCAGAGCCCGCCCAATGTCCTCAATGCACATGCCTTCGTAATGCCGCAGCACGAAACGCCGTTCGCTCCATGGGACTCAAGCGCTGGAGCGCCGGCCCGAGTAGCTTCTGCAACTCGCCGCTGAACGCCAGACGGTCCGGCGCGGGCGTTTCCGACTGACCGTTGATGTCGAGTTCCTGGCCGTCCTCGTCCACCGGCGTCTGCTGCTCCTGACGCCGCTTGCGTAAACGGATCAGGTCCAGCGAGCAGTTGGCGGCGATGCGGTAGAGCCACGTGCCGAAGCTGGCGCGCCCGTCGTATTTGCGAATCTGCCGGAATGCCCGCAGGAAAGTTTCCTGCACCAGGTCCTCAGCGTCCTGTTCGTTTCCCGTCATACGAAACGCCAGACGGAAGACACTGCGGCTGTGGCGCTCCACCAGCACACGAAAGGCGTCGGCATCCCCGTCGCGAATCTGTGCGATCGCCGCGGCATCGCTTTGTTCCATCCGGCTGCTCTTTAGACTGTGAAAAGTCTACGCGGTTAGGGCGAAGCTATCCTTTTTGGCCGGAGTCACGAACCGATTGGATAGCCTATAGGCTCCTGATGTTACTGTAAGCCTTCTATTTTCATCAGAACCACCATGGCCATTCGGTTGCTACATAGCAAGCGTGCGCAACCCAAACACTGCAACGGAAGGACTGGAGACTGGAGTTTACACCTGGTTCGGACCCGGAGCCCTGATGGCTTCCGCTGTCGGGATGGCGTTTGTGGTCGCGCTCTGGTTCATGACCATGCTGTTCTTCGTCCGGGGCTTCGTCGATGCCGCCAGTTCCGCGCAGGTTACGGCGGCAGAGTCAGGGTTCGAGACGCTGGCGCACTAAGCCGCTCAGCTTCGCTTGATCGAAACCTTCCGCCGCCCAATCACCCGCACTTTGGTTGCTTGTGACGCTGTGCCCGGCGTCAGAGATTCGCGGACAATTTCGGCCTGCTCTTCCTGATGGTGTTTGTGGGAACCGGTGGCGGGACTGGCGCTCTCAGGGCGGCCAACGTATCGCAACTCGCGCCGCGTCTCGGAGAGTAACGGCTCCATCTGCTCGGACATGAACCGCCACGCGCCCATGTTGCGAGGTTCTTCCTGCACCCAAACGGCTTCGCAGGTCGATGCGGGTACG
Organism: Terriglobia bacterium; assembly: GCA_963768075.1. GTDB lineage: Bacteria > Acidobacteriota > Terriglobia > Bryobacterales > Bryobacteraceae > QHXW01. The sequence continues at coordinate 73,199 of CAVYHD010000050.1, read as the reverse complement.
CAGCAACACGTCCTTCACGCCTGGTCCGCGCGAACGGATATAACTGTTCGATGCGCACGATGGCCACATGGTCGGCCTTCTGCTCTTCCCGCGCCGGCCAGCAGGTCGTAGTAGATCTGGCCCGTGCAGAACATCAGGCGCGAGACGCGGCCGGGATCGATCACCTCGGTTTCATCCAGCACCTCGCGAAAACCGCCGGCGGTCAGATCGTCAACCGTGGAAGCCGCGCGCGGGTGGCGCAGCATGCGCTTGGGCGTGAAGATCACGAGCGGCTTGCGCATCCCGCGGCGGTCAGCGCCGCCGCGCATCTGCCGCCGCAGAAGATGGAAGTACTGCGCAGGCGTTGAGCAGTTGGCCACCTGGATATTCTGCTCGGCCGCACAGCAGCAGAAAGCGCTCGATGCGCGCGCTCGAATGCTCGGGGCCCTGACCCTCGTAACCGTGCGGCAGCAGCAGCACGAGCCCGCTCGGCTGGCCCCACTTGGATTCCGCGCTGGCGATGAACTGATCGATCATGATCTGCGCGCCATTGGCGAAATCGCCGAACTGCGCTTCCCACATCACCAGCGTCAACGGATCGGCCACGCTATAGCCGAACTCGAACCCCATTACCGCGTACTCGCTCAGCGAGCTGTCGAACACGTCGAAGCGCGCCTGGTCTTCGGCCAGGTGCTGCAGCGGGACGTATCTGCGCCCGTCTCGGAATCGTAGAAATCCAGATGACGCTGGCTGAAAGTGCCGCGCCCGGAATCCTGGCCGCTCAAGCCGCACTGGCGTGCCCTTCCAATACCAGACGTGCCGAACGCCAGCGCTTCTCCGTATGCCCAGTCGATCGGCGCCGTCCTTATCCCACGCCTCTTTTCGCTTGTCGACGAAGCCGTGCAGCTTGGGATGAAGGTGGAAATTCGTCCGGGAAAAAGTGATGCCACGCACTACGCGATCGAGCAGCGCGCGGTCCACCGCGGTCGCCTGCGGAACTGGTCGTGATCTCTGCTTCGGGGTACCGCGCTCAGCTCTTGCACCTCAAATCGCTCGCCCGTTGCTGCGCGGCCTCGAATGCGTCGAGTCAGCCGCGCGGTACTTCCGCTTGCGCATCGCTTCCACCCGGCCGGCGTCAGCCACCTCTTCGCGCGCCAGTCGCTCGCAATAAAGCACCGCCACCGAAGGATGGTCCTTGATCTTCTGATAAAGCAGCGGCTGCGTGTAGCTGGGATCGTCGCCTTCGTTGTGGCCATACCGGCGATAGCAGAACATGTCGATGACGACATCCTTCTTGAACTCCTGGCGGTAATCGATAGGCGATCTGCGCCACGCGGATGGCGGCTTCGGGATCGTCGCCATTCACGTGGAAGATCGGCGCCTGCACCATGCGGGCCACATCGGTGGAATACGGCGTCGAGCGCGCTTCATCCGGCAGCGTCGTGAATCCGATCTGGTTGTTGATGATCAGGTGGATGGTGCCGCCGGTGGCATAGCCGTCAAGCTGCGAAAGATTCAGCGTCTCCGCCACCACGCCCTGGCCCGCGAACGCCGCGTCGCCATGAATCAGCAGCGGAATCACGCGCTCCCGCTCGGTATCGCCCAGACGATCCTGCTTCGGCCGCACGATGCCCTCGACCACCGGATCCACGGCCTCGAGATGGCTTGGATTGGCGCCACCGAGACCACAATTTCCTTGCCCGACTCGGATCGCCGCACGCCGCTCGCGCCCAGGTGATACTTCACATCGCCGGATCCTTGCGTACTCGTCCGGATCGACGTTGCCTTCAAACTCGGAGAAAATCTGGGCCAGCGGCTTGCCGACGATGTTCGCCAGCACCGTTCAGCCGCCCGCGATGCGCCATCCCGATGACCACTTCGTGCACGTTGCGGTTCGCCGCGCGATCCAGCAGCTCGTCGCAGAATCGCGATGGCCGTCTCCGCACCCTGCAAGCGAGAACCGCTTCTGCCCGACGAAGCGCGTGTGCAGGAAGTGTTCGAACTCTTCGGCGTCAATCAGGTCTTCCAGAGCCCGCATGCGCGCTTCGCGGTCCAGCGGCCAGCTGTTCGCTTCCGGCTCCATGCGCTGCTGCAGCCAGCGCTTCTGCTCCGGATGCTGGATGTTCATGTACTCGCATCCGATCTTTGCCGCAGTACGTCTGCCGCAGCGTCTCCAGAATTTCCCGCAGCGTCGCCACTTCTGCGGCGCGCCTTCGCCGATGCTTCGCCGAGCGTGCCGGTCAGAAACTCGCGATCCAGATCCCAGATGGTCAGCCCGTAAGCGCAGCGGATCGAGTTCGGGATGGTAGCCGGCTCGCCGCCGAGCGGATCGAGATCGGCGATCAAGTGGCCGCGCACGCGATACGCGTTGATCAGCTGCAGGACCGCCGCTTCCTTCGCCACTTCGGCAGTGTGGCCCGACACGCCGGGCAGGCTCACTTGGCCGGTCCGGCTCCCATCGCACCGGATTGTAGCGGCACTTCAGATGCTCGAAGATCTCCTCGTAGAATCCGTCCTCGCCTTCAGCAGCGCCTGCAGCGTGCCGAGAAACATGCCCGATTCCGCGCCCTGGATGATGCGGTGATCGTAAGTGCAGGTCACGGTCATCACTTTGCTGATGCCGAGCGCCGCGCGCATTTCGGCAGCGCGTGCCCTGATATTCCGGCCGGGTAATCGATGGTGCCCACGGCGATGATCGCCCCCTGCCCCGGCCATCAGCCGGGGCATCGAGTGCATCGTCCCCACCGTTCCCGGATTCGTGATCGAAATCGTGGTGCCCTGAAAATCCTGGACCTCAGCTTCCCGCCGCGGGCGCGGCCCACCAGGTCGTCAAACGCCGTGACGTACTGCGGCGAAATCGATCGCGCCCGCATCCTTGATATTCGGCACCTAGCGATTGCGCGCGCCGTCTTTCCCGGCCACGTCCACCGCGATGCCGAGGTTGATCGTCTTTGTGCATCGACGCGGAACGGCTCGCCGTTCTTCTCGGCGATAGGCGTGGTTGAAGCGCCGGGAATTATTCGATCGCGCGCACGATCGCCCAGCCGATGATGTGCGTGTAGGACATCTTGCTCTTGCCGATCAGCGTCCGGTGGTGATTGATGATGCGCCGGTTCTCGTCGATCACCTTGACCGGAATCGTGCGCTGCGAGGTCGCGACCGGGATGGTCAGGCTCGCAGTCCATGTTTTCGGCGATGCGGGCGGCCGGACCACGCAAGCGGCGCTAGTTCTTCGCCTGACACCGTTTCTTATCGAGTACTGTTTTCTGCCGGCCGCGTGGCCTTCTTCCGCCGGCTTCGGAGCCGCGTGTCCGTTCCCGCCGCGTCCTCAAACACGTGTTTCCAGCTTTCATCCACCGTCCCGGTCGTGCAGATACTGTTGATAAAGCTCGTCTTCGAGCCATCTATTTATGCCTAAATCAGGTTCCGGTTTGACTGCCATGCGGGACTTTCTTCTTTCATCATACAGGCAGCGCGCCAGCCATCATTCCGGTTACGCTACAATTGAATGGCGGATTTCCGCTTTACCGTGCTCTACAGCCGGCCGAAGAGGGCGGCTACGTGGGCCGCCCTGCGGCATCGGGCCTTGTCACCGAAGCCCGAGACGCTCGATGAGGCGCGGGAGATGGCGCGCGATGCGATCCGCGCGTATGTAGAAAGTCTTCAGAAAGACGGGATGCCCATCCCGGCCGATAAGAAACTCGTCCTCGATCCTGTTAAGGAAGAACTTCGAGTTCCCATTCCTGCCTGATGAAGCCGGCGGCTTCCCGCGCTCAAACCTCGAGCCTTGCTTCGGGCCCTGGAAAGGATGGGATTCGACATTCATCATATCAGCGGCGGTCATTACATCCTCAGAGTATCCCAGCGACGCCTCGCTACGGGTTACAGTGCCGTTCCACAACCGCGATCTGAAACGGCGAACTCTGGAGTCCATCGTCAAACAGGCCGGGCTGTCGCGTGAAGAGTTTTCGCGATACCTTTGAATTCTACAGCCCGTACCGCTCTTCCTTCCAGGATCGCGGTGACGTGCACACCCTGTTCCGGCCGCTTCAACGTCCGGCTCTGTCCCGGTGGCACGTGCTGCGCCCGCCTCGCATCGGGACTGACAATCACATCCATAATTTCGGGGACAGTTTCAATACATCCCGTGCGCGGAGCTGAGCGGCGGCTGCCGGATCTCCAAACAGCCGCGTCCGGTCGGCAGCACCTTGCCTGGATTCAGCCGGTTGTCCGGATCGAACAGCTGCTTGAAGCGCCGCATCGTGTCCAGCGTCTCGGTGGAAAACTGGCGGGCCATCATCTCGTTCTTCTCCATCCCCACGCCGTGCTCGCCGGTGATCGACCCGCCCGCCGAAATGCAGTACGCCAGAATCTCTTCGCCCGCGCCTGGCCTTCTCCAGCTCGCCGGGCTTGCGCGCGTCGAACAGAATGATGGGGTGCATGTTGCCGTCGCCGGCGTGGAAAATGTTGCTGATGGTCAAGCCCGTACCGCTCGGCCACCTCGCCGATGAAGTGCAGCGTGGGGGCGATCTGCGTGCGCGGCACCACGCCGTCCTGCACGTAATAGGTCGGGCTGCACGCGGCCCACCGCGCCGAAAGCGTTCTTGCGGCCCTTCCACAGCAGATCGCGCTCCTCGGCGGATTGCGCGCCACGCGAACTTCGCGCGCGCCGGCAAGCCAGGCAGGCTTCGCGAATCTGCTCCACCTGCTCCTCCACCGCCTCGCGCATGCCTTCCAGTTCGATCAGCAGCACCGCCGCCGCATCCATCGGATAGCCGGCGTGCGTGGCCTCCTCCACCATGCGCAGCATCACGCCGTCCAGCATTTCCACCGCCACCGGCGTGATGGCGCGGGCGGTGATCTCGGCCACCGTGTCGGCCGGCCTCCTCCGTCCGACTATCGTACATCGCCAGCATCGTCTTGACCAGCTTCGGGCTTGCGCATCAGCCGCACGATGACCTTGGTCACCAGCGCCATCGTGCCTTCCGAGCCGGTCAGCAGGCCGGTGAGATCGTAGCCCGGCAGGTCGGATCCTTGCCGCCGGTTTCGATCACGGTGCCATCCGGCAGCACCACTTCCAGGCCCAGCACGTGATTGGTGGTGACGCCATAGGCCAGCGTGTGCGGCCCGCCGGCATTTTCCGCCACATTGCCGCCGATGGTGCAGGCGCGCTGGCTGGAAGGATCGGGCGCGTAGAAATAGCCGTGCCGCTCGCACCGCCAGCGTGATATCCAGGTTGACCACGCCCGGCTGCACCACGGCGCGCTCGTTTTCCAGGTCGATTTCGAGAATGCGGTTCATGCGCGCGAAGCCGACCATGATGCCGCCCTCGCGCGGGATGGCGCCGCCGCTAAAGCCCGTGCCCGCGCCGCGGCCCACCACCGGCACGCCGAACTCGCGGCGATCTTGACGATGGCGACCACATCGTCGGTGGATCGCGGAAACACCACCATGTCGGGCCGCGCCTTGTCGACGCTGCCGTCGTATTCGTAGAGGGTGAGATCTTCGGGCGGTCCAGATAGCCGCGCGGGCCCAGAATGCCGACGCCAGTCTTCTCTTTGGCCGTGGCCGGAAGCATGTCAGAGCAGCGATTTCTGACGTAGCTCCAGTCATCCGGTCATCGGTCCAATTTGTGGCGCTGATGATCTTTCGACCACTTTGCCGTTCGCGATCGATGATGTACGTTTCCGGGAACATTGGAAGGTGCCGTATTCGGCGCTGATCTTGTCGTCCGGGTCGCGCGTGGTGAGGAAGGAAACGTTCGCGCGCTCGAGGAATCGCTTGTAAGCCTTGTCGTCTTTATCGACGCTGATGCCGAGCACCACCACGCCCTGGTCCGCTAACTCCCGTTGAAACTCATCGAGCGAGGGCAGCTCCTGGATGCATGGCGCGCACCATGTGGCCCAGAAGTTCAGCACCAGCAGCTTGCCGCCGAAATTGGCGGGCGTGATCGTCTGCCCGTTGTCCGCTGTGATGGAGAAATCCGGCGCCGTGTCGTCCACCTTGCACCACAGCGCTCATAATCGACCGGTACGACCACGTACCAGGACACCGGCCAGCAGCACGCCGATCGAGAGCCTGTCAGAATCCGGTCTGTTCTCGCGCTTCACGTCATAGCTAACTTATAATGATATTGTATCCTGCCGCTCGTCTGCGGCATCTATTCTCTGATCCAATGCTGCTTACCAAAGAGTTGAATTCTCGGCCTCGCACGTCTGCCGCAATCCCGCGCTGAGCGAGCGCGAGAACCGACGCGTCTATTCGGCGCTGCCGCCAACCCCAATGGCCACGGGCACAACTATGCCATCGAAGTGACCATGGAGGGCGAGCCCGATCCCGTCACCGGCATGGTGATCGATCTGAGAGAATTGAAAGAGATCCTGAATCAGGAAGTGGTCGAGCCGTGGACCACCGCTTCCTCAACCATGAAGTTCCGCCCTTTGATCGCGTCGTTCCCACCGCCGAAAATATCGCGCATCGATATCTGGAAGCGCCTGGAGCCGCGCCTGGCGACGGGCGGCAGCCGCCTGCACACGTCCGCGTTTATGAAACGCCGGATCTGTACGTGGACTATTTTGGAGACGCCTGCGGATTCGCGTTGACCCGCCAGTATCGTTTCTCCGGCTTCGCATCGCCTGCATAGCGCCGCGCTTTCCGGCGAGGAAAATCGCGAGCTCTACGGCAAGTGCGACAATCCCTACGGCCACGGGCACGATTACGCGATCGAGGTCACGCTCGCGGACCTCTCGATCCGCGGTCGGGACGCGCGGTGGATCCCGCGGCGCTCGACCGCCTGGTCGCCGAGCAGGTTCTTGCAGCCGCTGATCACCGGAATCTGAACTCGAGATCGGCCGAGTTTCAGGAGGCCGTTCCGACCACCGAAAACCTGGCCCATGAAATCTTCCGCCGGCTGCGGACCATTGGAACTCGGCGTTCCCCGGTTCGTGGCCGGCGTTGGAGAAAATCAGCATCGCCGAGACAGCCCGCAACATCTTTGAGTGGCAGGAACCCCATGGCCAAGCATAAGCAAGTCGTAAAGATGCCCGGATTTCCTAGCCGCGGACCGTCCTTCGCACCGTTGATGAAGGAAGTCCTCGAGATGCTGGTGCGAGGATCCCGTCGCCGCGAGGGTCTGCGCGCACACTCCAGAGCGCGTCGAAAAGGCCCTGCGATTTCTGACCAGCGGCTATCGCAGCCGATGTTCGAGCAGATCGTCAACGGCGCGCTGTTTCACGTGAAGTACGACGAGATGGTGATCGTCAAAGACATCGAGTTCTTCAGCATGTGCGAACACCATCTGCTGCCTTTTTTCGGAAAATCCACGTGGCCTATCTGCCCAAGGAACGGGTCATCGGCCTGAGCAAAATTCCCCGCATCGTGGACGTTTTCGCGCGGCGTCTGCAGATTCAGGAGCGCCTGACCCAGGAGATCGCGCGAAGCATTCAGAAGACCATCGATCCCATGCGGCGTGGGCGTGATTTGCGAAGCTCGGCATTTTTGCATGATGATGCGCGGCGTCGAGAAGCAGCACTCGGGCGCCATCACCAGCACCATGCTGGGCGCATTTCGCAACCGCAAGAGCACGCGCGACGAATTCCTTGCTCTCGTAGGCAACTCAGAGCATAGCTAAGCGACCCGATCCCGTTATCCTTTGGCAGATTGACACTCTGAATATAATTGGAGAAGACGAGTGTGATGCTTCTCACGCTGGCGACGTTCAAACTCAGCCAATGAGTGCCCAGGGCCAAAATTTTGCAAACTGGAGCGAGCCGGAACTCCGGAGGGCGGAGTCGGTGGCTGCGAAGTTTCTCGAGGAAAATCGTGACCCCATCAGTGAGAACTTCCACGCCAAAGTCGACGAGCTCGCCGCACTGGCGGAACTCATCCGGCAATCGCACCTGTCCTTGGACGAGCGCCTGCACGCCTTTACGCGCATTGCGGAGATCGCCCGCGCCTTGCAAGACGATGCCCGGGGATTCTTCCGCATGGCTTCCGAGCCGGTAGTAGCCCGCATCCTGGCCCGTGTGGACAGCAAGCCGCGCTAGGTTCGCATCACGGCCAAAAGTCTTCGCGCCGAATAGGTAACGATCGCCAGAAATATAGTTGCGCCGATAGCGATTACGACCAGGCGCCTTTGCGGAGAGAGAGTGCGCGCCAGCGGCTGTCCGCGTCCGGAGAAATCCAGCGACAATCGCAGCCGGACTCGCGCTGATCCACGCCCGCTATTTTCCAGAATCACCGCATAGTCGTCCGGCACGCCCACGACGCGGCTAAAAGTGCCCTGCCGTGCGAAGACCCCGGATCCCAGCGGTTCCCGGTTTCCCTGCTTCAAATCCTCCAGGCCGGCGCCATTCACCAAGGCAACTCGAACCGCGCCGGTGCCGGAGAGGACGCCGAAATCGCAGCTCACGGCCACCGGAACCTGTCTCAGCGTCACCGCTACGTATCGCCATTCGCTCGCAGGAACTTCGAATACTTCATCGGTCACCGTCTGCGAATCCAACGCGAACAGCAACATCAGCGCCGTAGCGCTCATCGCGAGCAAATATCTACGCCCTCGAACAACGCTAAAATGGACACCATGAACGACAGTATGGCACAGGAGGAAGATTCCCTTCCCCCGTTGGATTTGCCTGGTTGGAAGACAGCCATCAGCTGGATTGCCGCAATCCTCACGTCGCTCCTGTTCTTCGCGGCCGGTTTGTGGAAGATCACCGATCCGATCTCGGCCTCCATTCGTTTGGCCCAGGCGAAGGTCCCGGAGAATCTGAGCCTCGCCGCGGCCATTCTGCTGGGCATCGCGGAAACAGTGGCCGCCGTCCTGGTGCTCGTCCCTCGATTTCGTAGGTGGGGCGCGTGGCTCGGATCTGCCCTGCTCGTGGTGTTCATGATTTATATCGGGGTCAACTACACGGCGTTGCACGGCGCCGAGTGCAACTGTTTCCCGTTGATCAAACGCGCGGTTGGGCCTGGCTTCTTCGTCGGCGACGCCGTGATGCTGCTGTTTGCCGTGCTGGCCGGCTTCTGGGCCCGCCCTTCGGAAAGCAAACGCAGCGCCGTTGTTGTGCTTTGCGCGGTCACCGTGTTTGCCCTGGTCTCCTACGGCGCGACCGCCGTGCGGCAGCGCGGCATCAGAGCGCCGTCAACCATCACAGTGGATGGCAAGCCCTTCTTCACGCAGGATGGCCGTGTCCTGCTTTTCTTTTTCGATCCCGAGTGCATGCATTGCTTCGACGTGGCAAAGCGCCTATCCCAGCTCGATTGGAGCGGGACGAAGGTGATCGGCGTACCCACCGTCCATCCCGAATTTGCCCCCGATTTTCTCCACGACACCGGTTTGAAAGCCGGGATCTCGACCGACATCGCACTCCTCAAGAAGACCTTCCCCTTCGGCGATCCGCCTTTCCTCGCTGCTCTGGAGAACGGCCGCCAGAAGGAACCCGTCACCAAGTTCGAAGGCGACGAACCCGCCGCTACACTGCGGAAACTCGGATTCGTGAAGTGACCGGCCGGCCTGCACTCTCGCAATTCCGCTGCAAACAGCTTATGATTTCTTTAATACGCGCCTATGTCCCTGCCACCTAAGCTCCCACGCCGGTACCTGCTCCGAGGTGTAGCCATCAGCGGACGGCAGGTGCGTAGTTGACGCTGGCTGACGCCGAACAGGAGATATCCTCCAGTCTCCTGGCCCTAACCGTGGAAGGCGGCCCCGGCAGCTTTCTTGTCGTGTCGTCGGGTGAAATCTATGTTCAGTTCGCCGGGAACGTCGGCAATCAGCGCCTTCGCTGCGAGGCGATTTCGAACCAATATTTGTCCGACGGCCTGAAAATCCCCCCTGCCGGCCTCGATAAGTTGAAATCTCTCGGCTTCGTCCTGGGCGGCGAGCCCATCGAGAGTTTCTCCCGCACTTACGACCTCCCGACGGACGATTACGCCAGCGGCCTCGCCCAACTGATCCTGCGCATCCTGATCGAAGTCTACGGAGTAGCAGCAAACGCCCAGGTCGAAGTGCACCTGTCACTGGAGTAGACCTCGACTTCCCCGTGACGCCGAACCTAAAGCCTTCTTCATGAACGTCTGTTCATTCTGTAAATCAACGTAAAGGAACTATGCGGGCAACCCTTCCATCTAATTAAGCGGAGGAAGGAACAATGTTAAAGAAAATTGGAATTCCGTTACTCACGCTAGCCGCCATGCTGTTCGTGATCCCTACGCCGCAAGCGAAGGCCGGCGTTCGGTTCGGCGTGTATCTTGGCGGACCTGCTTACGTGGCCCCCGCCCCTGTCTATCCATACGCGGCCCCTGGCTATTACAGCGCGCCCGCGTATCCCTACGTTGCTCCGGGATATGTTTATCCCTATAGCACCTGGGGTGGACGCGCTTACTGGGGACCCGCCAATCGTGGATGGCGCGGACCCGTTCGCCGCGGCTACGGGCGCGGCCGCCGGTAAGCCCGATGCGAGTCATCGCGACAGGCAACGAAATTCCGGCCAGACCGCTTCACTCAATGTCTCGTGCCGGAATTTCGAAGCCTGTCACCGAAATCAGACTTCCCCTCCGCCGGTTCCCGCCAAACGGATTCACAATCTCGACCCCTGGAATCGTCTGCCCATCCTGAACCGTTCCCCATACAACATAAAAGCCCGATCTGGTTTCCCAGACCGGGCTTCCCGGTTCGCTTCTTTGCGCACCCGATGTCAGGCTACGTGTTGCGCGCGGTACTGGCTTCAGCCGCGCCTCAATCAAATCCTTCGCGTGAAGTTTCAACTTCTTCAGCCGGACTTCTTCCATCTGCTCCTCTCGGTAAGATGCGGTCTCGACGCCAGATCATCCAACTTGTGTGCATAGTCGGCATGCTGTTCCACCAGGTTTCGAAAATCCCCGTTCCGTCTGCCATCAGGTGCGCTTTCAACTCTTCTTGTGCGTTTCGCTCCATTCCAGGCATTCCTCCCAGTGAGGTTGCCGCGCCGAGTCGGTCAGCCGCAAGAGGCTCGGTGGGTAATCTCACTTCTTCGGTTTTGAACGATACAGCGGGCCACTACAGCCCGTCTATCTGAGACCTTAACATGAATGAAACTTCATGACAATAGCGGATTCCACCGGTGCATTGTAGTACTCCTGCCTGACGGCGATGGTCTCAAACCCGAGTGAATGGTAAAGCTTACGCGCGGCGACGTTGGATTGCCGCACTTCCAGGTAAGCCGACCCCGGATTTTCCCCGATCAGTTGCTGGATGAGTGCGCGGGCTGCGCCGCGCCTCCGGGAAGGCGCATCCACCGCCGCGTTCAGGATCTCGATTTCGTCCGCTGCCACGCGACGCGCTACCACAAAACCCGCGATACTCTCCTCCGCGCACGCGACCAAACAAATGTGCTGCATGTAATCCGCCGGCTGCCATTGCGCCGCTTCCCCCGACGCCGATTGGATCCGCCAGATCTCATCGAGATCGGTCTCCGCCGCCGGCCGGATCGAGAACATTACTCGAAGCGGACGCTGTTCTCGCCCGCCCAGGTGAGTGCTTCGGGCACGCGTTCCGCCGTGGCCAGCGCCGCCCAATAGCGAACCTGTACGGTTGCCTTGGCCGGGATCCAGCGATAGCACAACTCGCCGAACATCCGATTGCGTTCGATCATCTTGCGGCGCGTTTCGGAGATCGGCGAGGCGCCAAATTCCATGCCGCGCGTCAGCGTGCGGCCGCCCCACGGCGCCAGCGTGCGCGCGTAGTTCTCCTCCCACATGCCCAGCCAGGGAAAGTCTGAGCGCCGCCACACGTACCCGAAAGCCAGTTTGTGTGCCGGAGAAAACGCAACGAAGTACCCGTGCTCGCGCCGCGGGTCTAATAAATGCGCCGTGAACCCCGCGGACATCGGCGCGCTGTTGTAGACGCGCAGGTCGGCCTGGCCGCCGTCGATCGTCGGCACATACGGCCAGTCGAAATCCGCCCCACGCTTTTGATACTCCCCCTCCTGGTTCAAGTCCGCTTCGAACACCCTCGATTTCGTTGCCGGAACCCGGAACTCGGTGCGGCCGGGCTCGATGAACGGCGGGCCAAGCGTGGCGTGCTGCGTCCAGGCGATGGGCCGGTCCGAACCGGAAAGATTCTCCAGCGTCTCGCGGATCTCGATCGTGCGCTCGTTGCCGAAGCGAATCTGCCGCTCGAAGCGCATCTGGGCGATCGGAAACTCTGCGCGCGCGACGAGCCCCGCGGAATTTGTCGAGATGCCGTATGGCGCAACGGAGCCTTCGCCGTGCACCGTCATCCCCGCCGCTGCCTCTTCAGCCGACGGTTCGCCGAAGATGTCAAGACACAGGTTGTGGCCCATAATCCCCGCGAGCAGCTTGCTCTCCGAATCGTTGCCATACTCCGGGTGCTTGGCAAGGCTGTAGGTGGAGGGCTCAATCGAGGGCCAGGGCGGAATCCAGAGCGGGTTGACCCCGGTCGCCTTATCGAGGATCTCGGCGATATGTCCACCTTCGTGGGTTACGGTGACGCGCACGCGCTCATTCTCGATAAACGACGCGCGCCGGCCGCGAAAACTGGTTTCAGGCATAAGCATCAAGCATAACTGATGCCGCGCGCCCTACGCCTGATACGCCATCTCATCCACTCGGGCCTGGTGGGTCAAGTCCGCTCGATGCCCCAGCATGCAACCTCTGGTGCGCAGAAAGGTATGAGTTTGAAAGAGGCCTTGCGCCGGGCACGGCCCGCGGATGTTCGCAAAGTATTGGAAAATAAGAGCTAATCGGAGGCGCGAACCACCCAACAGACCAGCCACGCCAGCCCGGTGTACAGCGCCAAGGCCATAAGTACAACGATTTGATGGGGTTGCGCAACACCCAAAAGCGTAATCAACAGAGCCCCGATCGCCGCAAGCAGCAGCCACGGACCATTTTCCCGGCACCAGGCTTTCCGGCGAAACTTCCGCACTGCTCGTTCCTGGAGGTATCGCTGGCGGCCCAGTTCATAGCGCTGCCGGTATTCCTCAGGGCTAAGGGTGGCACACGGGTTGTAAACCTTGGTGGAATGGGGCCGAGCGGGCCGGACCGCTTCGAAAATCGCGGCCAGCAGAATGATCGGCGGCGCCGGCAGCCGGTCGACAAGCCGGCCGGCGGTGTCGAACACCGCATCCTGGACCGAGTGGATAAGATCCCATGTGCCGGTCCGAAGACCGGCGCACAAGTCGAGCGTTTCCAACGCGAGCGCTCTTTCCGGTAGCATTCCCATAGTTGGCATATCGGCCAACTTTCGGTCTTGTTTCGCGGTTTTGATGGCAGAAAACTGTTACGCAAAATCCGCGGCTAGACGAAATAGTCTTTGACTTTTTCAAAGATGCCTTTTTCGGCGGGCTGATTGTCGGTGGGTAGGGTATCGCGAAGCTGCTCGAATAGCTTGCGCTGGTCGCGAGTCAGCTTGGTGGGGGTCTTGACGTCGAGGTGGACGACAAGGTCGCCGCGAGCGTGGCTGTTAACATGCGGCACACCCTTGTTGCGCACGCGAAGCTCGGTGCCGGTCTGTGCGCCTTCGGGGATTTTCAGGGTTTCCGGTTGTTCGAGCGTCGGAATTTCGATGGAGGCTCCGAGGGCGGCTTGCGCCACATTCACCGGAATGGTGCAATGCAGGTCGTACTCATGCCGCTCGAAGAAAGCGTGCTCCCGGACCTTGAGAACAACATATAAATCTCCGGGCGGCCCGCCACTCGATCCCGGCTCGCCTTCGTGCGCGAGGCGGAGGCGGGTGCCGTTATCGACGCCCGCGGGCAGATTCACCTTCAGTTTGCGCTGCACCTGGCGGTAGCCCTGCCCACGGCATTGCTTGCATGGCGTGCGAATCACTTGCCCCACGCCGCCACAGGTGCCGCAGGTGCGCCGCACGGAAAGAAAACTCTGCTGATAGATCACTTCCCCACGGCCGTGGCAAGTGGGGCAGGCGGTGGCGCTGCTGCCGGGTTCAGCGCCTTTGCCGCTGCAACGATCACACAGCTCCGACCGCGGCACTTGGATGTCCGCCGTCATGCCGAACACGGCATCTTCAAATCGAATCTCCAGATCGTAGCGCACGTCCTGGCCGCGTTGTGCCCGGGTGCGCCGCCGTTGTCCGCCGGACCCGAACATGTCGCCCAATCCGAAAAACTCGCCCAGAATGTCGCTGAGATCGAAGTTTTGTGGATCGAATCCCCCGCCCGCCGCCGATTGCAGGCCCTGGTGCCCGAAGCGATCGTAAGCGGCGCGTTTTTGCGGATCGCACAGGACGCTATAAGCTTCCGCAGCTTCCTTGAATCTCTCTTCCGCCGCTTGATTGTCGGGATTCCGATCGGGATGGTATTGCAGGGCGAGTTTCCGGTAGGCGCTCTTGATTTGCTGGTCGTCGGCGTCGCGGCTTACACCCAGCACTTCGTAATAATCGCGTTTTGTCGCGGGCATGGCTCGGGTATCAGGACGGGTGGACGGCGACTTTGACCATGGCGGGGCGAAGCAGCCTGCCCTTGAAATTGTAGCCCTTCTGGAACTCTCCCAAAATAGATTGATCTTCGGCCTGATCGCTTTCCACGCGTTCGATAGCCTGATGCAAATTCGGATCGAACGTCTTGCCCACCGTATCCATCGGCTCCAAGCCCATTTTCTTTAACGCCTCGAACAGGCGGGTGTAGATGAGCTGGATGCCCTTGGTATAACTGGCATCCGCGCACTCGACCTGTAGGGCGCGCTCGAAACTGTCGAGAACGGGAAGCAGGTCACGCGCGAAGTCCATGCCCGCAAATTGGACGAAATCAGAGCGATCGCGCTCGGCGCGGCGGCGGAAGTTCTCGAAATCGGCCTGGCGGCGCACCAGGCGGTCGTTCAACTCCGCCTTCTCGGCGGCCAGACTGTCGCGCTCGGCCGTGAGAACCGCGACCTGGGCGGCCAAATCGGCGGCGGCGCCCGATGGATCTTTCTCGTCAGCCGGGATAGTCCTCACATCCGGATCCTGGTTCTCGTTCCCCACAACTTCAGATTAGCAGATGTGTCTAGGTGGGCAGGCTCTCAAAAGCCCGGCCAATGTGCAGAACCGCGGTCATCGCCCTCTCGTAGTGCATGCGCATAGGGCCTAGCACCGCGACGCGCGCCATCATGCCGCTGGGCAGCGGGAAGGTCATGCCGATGAGCGACAGGTCCTTCATCGCCGGATGCGCTTCCTGCAGGCCGACATACACGCCCAGTTCGCCGGCGGGCTGTTCGAGGAACCGGTCCAGCAGATCGAGAAGCCGTTTTTTCTCCTCGAGAGCGCGGAAGAGGTCGCGCATGCGCTCGCGCGTCAGGTGAAGGTCGATACTGACAAGGTTGGAGGCGCCCTCCATGTGTACTTCCGGGGCCTGGTCCACTTCCAGCAAGCCCTTGGCATAGAGGACCGTCAAACGGCGCAGGGTGGCGTCGTAAGCTGCGCGCTCCTCGTCGAGTCGGCGTAACAGCTCGCGGCGCGCGCCCCCGAGCTTCCATCCGCTGAAGTGGTGGTTGACGTAGTTGCGTAGCGAGTTCAGCTCATCCTGCGAGACCTGTTCTTCCATCAGGACTACGCGGTTGTGAACGGCATGGTCGCTCGTGACCAGAATCATCAGAACGCGCCGATCAGCCAGACCCATCAGCTCAATGCGATCGAGCGTCTGGTCCGTATTCGGCAGCACGGCGGCAATTCCTACCTGCAATGTCAGCTCGGTCAGGATGCGCGACGACCGCTCGATGCGTCCCTCAACGCTATCCTCTTCGCTCAACTCGACGCGCACGCGTTCGGCATCGGCGCGCGCCATGGGCCGGGTATTCAGTGAGCTCACGTAGCAGCGGAACGCTTTTTCGGTGGGCACGCGACCGGCTGAAGTGTGCGGCTGTTCGAGATAGCCTTCGTCGGCGAGGGCCGCCATCACGTTGCGGATGGAGGCGGGACTAAGGGGGTTGTGCCGCCGCGAGGCGATGGTGCGCGAGCTAACCGGTTCGCCCGTAAGAATATACGAGCGGACAACGGAGTGCAGAATCTCCTGTTCCCTGGCGGTGAGCGTCCCTTCGCCTTGCATAGGATGGAACCAACCTTCCCCTATAGCATCGATTGTATTCTATTGAAAAGCAAGGGGTCAAGAGATATCGCGACCTGATAGAATAACGAGTTCTGCCAATCTAATTACTGGAGGTGGGGTGGGCGTGATCACGAGCCTGCTGCGCATTTTTAGCTATCTATTTGAGGGCGCGCTGGCCCTTTTTGCGCTGGCGATTTCGCTGATGTCGCTGCACAGCGCCGCGGAGTTGAACCTCGGGTTCCTGCCGTGGACCGGCAAACCGCTCTCGTATTGGCTGCTGGGACTGGCGCTGGCGGGGTTGCTTACGGTGGTGCTGGCGATGCGCGGGACGATGCGCGCGCTGTTCTTTCTGTGGAGCCTGGGGATTTTCGGGTTGCTCATCAAGGGCTTCTTTTTGTCGTCCTACCGGTTCACCGGTGGAGCGTTAAATTTCAAAGCGGCGGCGCTGCTGACGGTGGGATTACTGCTTGGGACGCTCGGCGCCTTTCCATGGCCAAGCAGGCCGGGGCCGGTGCGAAGGCCGCAGCGGTACTGAAGACATGCTGGATCTTCGGTACGCACTGCGACAACTCAGGCGTTCGCCGGGATTCACGGCCGCTGCCGTTCTCACGCTTGCGCTAGGCATTGGCGCCAACACCGCGATTTTCAGCGTGGCCGACGCAATGCTGCTTCGGCCGCTCCCCTATCCGCATTCCGATCGCCTGGTGATGGTGTGGGATCAACTGTTGAAGATTGGGGTGCATCAGTTGCCGGTGAGCGCAACCAATTTCAACGCGTATCGCGCGGATAGCCGGATTTTCGACCAGTCCGCGATTTACAGGCAAGATGACCGGAATCTCACCGGCGCGGGCAATGCCGAGCGCGCCTCGGTGATTTCGGCGACGTCCGGTTTGTTCGAGATGCTCGGTGCGCGGATGGCGATGGGGCGCGGCTTTGATCTCAACGATTGGCGCCCGGAACGCAACAGCGTGGCCATCCTGAGCCATGCGCTTTTCACAAAAAGGTTCAGAGGGCATCCCAGCATAATCGGGCAGACGATTCGGCTGGATGATCGCCTGTATACCGTGGTGGGAGTCCTGGCGCCGGGCTTCACGTTCGGCGAGGGCACCGATGTTTGGACGCCACTCGAACCGGTTGCGGATCCCCTGAGGTGGCAGTTCCACATGCTGGCGCGCATGCGTCCGGGCGTGACCATCGAACGGGCGCGCGAGTCGGTCACTGCGGCGGCGACGCACATTGAGGAGACCATTCATCCTTACCGCGGGCCAAACGGAGAAGATCCGGGTTACCACGCGAGCGTGATTTCCTTGCACGACCAGCTCCTGGGCGATTACCGCAGGGGCACGATCCTCCTGATGAGCGCGGTGGCTCTGGTCCTGCTGATCGCATGCGTCAATGTAGCGAACCTGCTGTTGGTGCGGGCCGCGGGACGGGAAAAAGAAATCGCGGTGCGGCGGGCGCTCGGCGCTTCAAGTGCAAGGCTGGTGCGCCAGTGGATGACCGAGGCGGGCGTGCTGGCGGTGCTTGGCGGCGCGGCGGGCGTGGTGGCGGGCCATTGGGGCGTTGCGCTGCTGCGAGCATTGAGCCCCACGGATTTGCCGGACGTTGCGCGCATCGGGATCGACGGGCGGGCGCTCGGGTTTACGTTCGGCATCTCGTGTCTGGTGTGTGTGTTGTTTGGTCTGGCACCGTCGGTGATGGCGACGCGGGTGAGCTGGGGGCTGCGCGGATCACGTCCCCGGCGGAGGATGTCGAGCGCGCTGGTGGCGGCCGAGGTGGCGCTGGCGCTGGTGCTGTTGGTCGGGGCCGGACTACTGCTCAAGAGTTTTGCGCGGCTGCGGACCATCGATCCGGGGTTTCGGCCGGACCATTTGCTGACGATGCAGGTGCAGCTTTCTGGGCCACGATACGCGGAGGCACGGCGGAAGGTCAACTTCTTTTCCGAATTGCGGGATCGGCTGGCGACGCTGCCGGGAGTAGCGTCCGCAAGCTTGGTGGGGCGACTTCCGGTAGCCCGGGTGGGTGCGGACTCGGGCGGTGGAAATCCGTTCTCGATCGAAGGACGCGCGTGGAACCCGAATGCGCCGGTGCCGCAGATTGCGCACGAAACGATGGTCGGGCTGGACTATTTCCGGACTATGGGAATTCCGTTGCGTGTAGGGCGGGTTTTCATGGCGGGGGACGGTGCTACTGCGCCGGCGGTGGCGGTGATCAATCAAACGCTGGCGCGTGGATTTTTCCCGAGTGGTAATGCGATCGGCCAGCGAATTCTCATCGGAGCACCGCAACCGGGCGCGAAATGGATGACGATTGTCGGTATCGTTGGCGATCTGAAATCCGGGGCGCTCGATCAAGGGCCAATACCGCAGTTTTATTCGCCACTGGCTCAACAGAATCCAGGGCGGCTGGTGGTGGTGCTGCGGACCGCGAACAATCCGCTCGATATGGCGCGCGAGGCTTCCAGTGTGGTGCGGGTGCTCGATGCAGACGTGCCCGCGTATGACGTGAGCACGATGGACGAGCGGATGGAGAAAAGCATGGGCCAGCCGCGTTTCCAAACCGTGCTGGTGGCCTTTTTTGCGGCGGCGGCGCTGTTTTTGGCGGCGATGGGCATCTACGGAGTGGTGGCGCACACGACATTGCAGCGGACCAAAGAAATCGGCATCCGGATGGCGCTGGGAGCGGACGCAATGCAAGTGGTCACGACCGTCCTCGCCGATGGGCTGCGGCCGGTGGCGGTGGGAGTCGTGCTCGGATTCGCCGGAGCCGCGGCGCTGGCGCGATTCCTTTCGAGTGTTTTGTACCGGGTGACGCCACACGATCCGATGACGTTCGCCTGCGCGGTATGTGTGCTCGGGGCTATTGCGGCGGCGGCGTGCCTGGCACCGGCGCGGAGAGCGGCGCTGGTGGATCCGCAAGAGGCATTGCGGGAGGAGTAAGCCGAGCGGCGCACGCGCCGGCAGTCTGTTATATCTTAAAAGCTTCCGGAGCCGACATGCCTTTCAAACCCGACGAGACCGGCGACGCGCCCTTAGGAATGGACCAGCCCATTCACCGCCGCGACTTTCTGAATTCCACATTGCTCGCGTCCGGCGGCGCGTTGCTCAGCGGCCTCACCCCCGCGCACCTGCTGGCCGCTGATGACTGGACGGGCTACGGCGGAGTCGGCGACTATGCGAACTCGAACGGCAATACCGCCGAGGTCATGAATGCCGCGCATCGCATTCGCGACCGCGTATACGATTCTCTGCCCGCGGACGTCACAGACACCGGCGAGATCTACGATTGCGCCGTGGTGGGCGGCGGCATCAGCGGACTCGCCGCGGCCATGTTCCTGCATCGCGGCGCGGGCGCTGGCAAGAACTGCATCGTCGTCGATAACCATCCCATCTTCGGCGGCGAAGCCAAGCGCAACGAGTTCGAGGTCGACGGCCACCGGCTCATTGCGCACCAAGGCTCGGCGTTCTTTCCCATTCCGTACCCGCACAGCTTCATCGGCCGCTTCTACGATTGGATCGGAGTCGACTGGCGCAAATTCCAGTACCAGACATGGAGCGGCCCATCGCCCGAGTTGCCCCTCAGCCGCACGCCGTACCAAATGATGGGCATCGAGCCGGCCACCTATGGGCTCTATTTCGGCGCGAAGTTCGGCCAGACGCCGGGCATGTGGCTCATCGATCCCTGGGGCAAGAAGCTCGAAGGCGCGCCCATCTCCGCCGCCGCGCGTGAGGATCTGCTGCGCTGGCGCGCGGGCAGTGATCCCCAGGTAGAACCGCCTCGCTATGCCGGGGATACCATCTCCCGGCGCCTGGACACGATCACGCTCGAAGATCATCTGATGGAGCGCCATCACATCAGCCGCGAGACCGTACGCACTTTTCTTTCGCCCGTCGAAGGCGGCGGCTACGGGCTTGGTCCTGATGTGCTTTCCGGCTATTGCGCCTACGCGGCCGAAATGCTGCATCCGCTCGATATCAGCGAAGGCTCCGGCGCCCAGATGTTCGCCGACGGCAACGCCGGCTTCGCGCGCCACATGGTGAAGACGCTCATTCCCGGCGCGATCGCAGGCCCCGTCACATTTGCGGATGTCTGCCACAGTCCGGTCAACTTCCCGGCGCTCGATCAAGCCGGACAGCCCACGCGTGTTCGCCTGAATTCCACGGTCGTGAGGGTACAGCACGAAGGCGAACCCGCGAAATCGGAGTTCGTCAATGTGGTCTACACGCAGGGCGATAAGGTCTACCGGTTGCGCGCGCGTTCCGTAGTGATGGCCGGAGGCAGCTGGACCACCAAGCATATCGTCCACGGTTTGCCCGTCGCCTACCGTGATGCCTATGCCCAGTTTTATCGCTCGCCATGCCTAATGGCCAATGTCGCCGTGCGCAACTGGCGCTTCCTCTACAAAATGGGGATCACCGGCGGCCGGTGGTTCGAGGGCCTCGGCAACTACATGGAGGTTCGCAAACTGCCCACGTTTGCCGCGTCGTCGCCAACCGTTGGGCCCGATTCACCCGTCGTACTCACGGTGAAGATTCTCTTCGCCCACCCCGGCGCTCCCATCGAAGCGCAAGGCCAGCGCGGCCGCGTGGAACTGCTCGGGACGTCCTTCCGGGATTACGAGCGCCGGCTTCGCGAGCAGTTCACCGAGATGTTCGCGCGCTCCGGGTTCGACGCCCAGCGCGACATCGCCGCCATCATCCTGAACCGCTGGGGCCACGCCTACGTCAATCCGCAGCCAGGCTTTTTCTTCGGCAAAGACGGCCAACCCGCGCCGCGCGATGTACTGCGCAACGCTCCATTCGGCCGCATCACTTTCGCCAACACCGATCTGGAAGGGGCGATGGACCACCGCAACTCCATCCTGGAGGCGCATCGTGCGGTGGGGCAATTGTTGGATCAGGTGCTGGCGGAGTAGTAATAACTCCAGTTACCAAGCCGCGGGATACAATGGGCGGCCAGCATGAAGATTCACTCCCGAATGACTGCGGCGGTTCTGAGCTGCACAGCGGCGATGGCCGCCGGTCTGAATTGCGATCTTAGCGAATACCGGCCATCCGATGGGCTGGCTGCAACCGTCGACGGCGCGGGCCTGCAACTGGTGTGGCAAGGCGACCAAGACCGGCAGTTGCGCGCCCTCTTCACGATTCGCGACGGCCAGCCGGTGGTCGCGGAATTGGCCGTTCAAAAGGCGGGTGCGTGGGCCGTGCTGGCCCGCGATCTGACGCCCGAATTCGAAGTCACCAGCGGACGCCGGCGCATTTCCGAGCAGCAACTGGAGCCGCTGCGGAAACTCGGGCTGGCACTGACGCCCGCGTTGCTGGAGACGGAGAAGTGGAAAGCGTTCTGGGACGCGCCACTTGAAATCCCCGGCATCAAAGGCACGAATCCTGATCTGCCTCGGAGGCCGGAAGAGATCCGCCGCGCCACGGCGACCTATCACGCGAGTGGATGTCAGGTAAAGAGCAACGGCGCGCGGATAGAGGTGACGTTCCCAGGTCTCGAGATGGGCATCTTTTCCGGGCAGCTGCGGTTCACGGTGTACAAGGGAACCAACCTGCTGCGCCAGGAAGCCATTGCCAAGACCGAAGAGCCCGCGGTGGCCTACAAGTACAATGCGGGGCTGAAGGGCTTCCGGACGAGTTCGCGGGTGCGATGGAGAGATGTCGCCCGCGCCTGGCAGCTCTATGAATTCGGTGGCGCGAACAACGTGGACCCGGTGGCTTTGCGCGCGCGCAACCGGCTGGTGATCGTCGAATCGGAGGCTGGATCGGTGGCCGTTTTCCCTCCACCGCATAAGTTCTTCTTCGCGCGCGAGATCGAGTTGAATCTCGGGTATGTGTGGTATCGCAAAGACAGCGACGCGTCTTTCTCGGCCGGCATACGGCAGGCGGAACACGAAGAGGAGTACCGCCCGCACGGGGTTTCCGACGAGGTTTGGAAACGGCGCGTGAACCAGTCGCGGGAAAACCTGGGGAACTTCGCGTTGTACAACGCCCCGCCCGGGACCTGGCAGCACATGGCGGTCTATTATTATCTAAGTCCGGACAACGCCGAATCCACCGACAGCTCGGTGCTGGCCTTCACCCACGGCGACCGCTACAAGCCGCTGCCCGGCTACCAAGTGACGGTGAGCCACTTCCACACTCATTTCAACGAACAGTTATCGGATGCCGGAACGATTGACTTGCAGCCTACCTGGCTGCCGGTGTTTCGCGCGCTAGGGATCAACATCGCGATGATGTCCGACTTCCACTCCGACGGACACCCGTCCGATCCAGGCCCCGTGCGGCTCAAGGAGCAGAAGGTTTATTTCGAAGGCTGCCGCCGCCACTCCGACCGGTCATTCCTGATTATGCCCGGCGAGGAGCCGGACGCTTTTCTCGGTGGCCACTACACTATGATCTTCCCTCGTCCGGTTTACTGGACTCACGTTCGGCAGGCTGGGCAGCCCACGGTGGAACAGAGCGCCGACTACGGGCGGGTTTATCACATCGGGTCAGAAGCCGAGGAGTTGGAGATGCTGCGCGCCGAGCAGGGATTGATATGGCAGGCCCATCCGCGCACGAAGGGGTCGGCGGGATATCCGGAAGCGGTTCGCGAGAAGCCCCACTTTCTGAGCGACCGTTTTCTGGGCGGGTCCTATCAATCGCTGCCGGTAGACCAGTCGGAGCAGCGTATTTGCGAGTCGCGGTGCCTCGGGTTACTCGACGAGATGAATAACTGGACGTCGGCGAAATACATGATCGCCGAGGGGGACACGTACCAGAAGTTCCCCGACGACGAGACCTATCCGCAGCTCATCGTGAACTATGTGAAACTCGATCGCGTCCCGAAATTCGACGAGGACTGGAGCCCCATCCTGCGGGCCATGCGGGCCGGGGATTTCTTCGTCACCAGCGGAGAGGTGCTGTTCGGCAAGTACGGCATCGAGGGCACCGGCGCGCAGCGTGTTTTCAGCGCCGAGGTGGAATGGACGTTTCCGCTCGAATTCGTCGAACTGGTGTGGGGAGACGGCCAGACGACCAACCGCCAGGTAATCCCCGCGACGGAGCTGGCTCCGTTCGGCAACAAGCAGTTCCGCGTTCCGTTCGATGCCACCGGAAAAAAATGGGTTCGGTTCGCGGTTTGGGATTCGGCCGGCAATGGCGGGTTCACTCAGCCTGTGCACCTTAGGTAACGCCGGTAACGCGGTCGGGAGCAAGACCGAACCACGGGCTTCCGCGACAGGGGAATTCATGGCATAATCCCACTCGTAAGATTCGCTAGGTTTTCGCTCAATCCGAGGAACTGGCGATTCAGCCAGAGTTGCCGGCTCTGGTGCTTGGACGGGCCGCTATCGGTCGGACTCTAGATTCCAGCATCTCCGGATTGGCCGTGATGGGGGGCATGGAACCGTTGCGTGCCCGCAGGGCATCGGGAGATTCACATTGAGAGACCGACGCGTTTTCTGCCGCAAGAAGCGCATAACCGAGCAACTCTGACAAATGGATGACCCCAAGAAACCTCCGGACGGGAGTCCACGACCATTTCGGTCATTCCTGCTTCGCTACGGCTGTGCTGTCGTCAGCATTGCGCTGGCGACATGGGTGCGGCTTCTGCTCGACCCGGTGCTGGGCGACCGAGCCCTTATGCAACGTTGCTCTTCGCCGTCCTGCTGACCGCCTGGTATGGAGGCTTCTGGCCCGCGTTGCTAGCGGTCTTTCCTCGGTGTTTTTTCCGCGGATTATTTTCTGGTCGCTGCCGCGCGGCAGTTTCGGGTTGCAGGGCGCGGATCAGTACGTGGACCTGGCCCTCTACTTGAGCGTGGGCGTTGGCATTGCCGTACTTGGCGGAGTCATGCAGGCCGAGCCGCCGCGCACGCATTCGAAAACTCCAGCAGGCACGGGAAGCGCTCGCGCAAACCGAGGAACGCTTGCGCCTCACGCTGCATTCCTCGGGGGTCGCCGTTTGGAGTTGGGACATCGCGGCGAATGTCATCGAGGCGGATGAGAATTGCTCGGTCCTATTCGGCCTTCCGATCGGCCAGTTCCCGAAAACGGTCGAAGGATTTGCAGCGTGCGTGCACCCGGACGACCGCGAGCGTGTCCAACAAGAGGTCGCCGCTTCGTCGAACACGGCGCGGAATACAACACGGAATTCCGCGTCGTGTGGCCGGACGGCGCCGTCCGGACTCTGGCTGCCCGCGGAAAAGTCTATTACGACGAAGCCGGACAGCCACGGCGGCTCACCGGCGTCACCTGGGACGTGACCGAACGCCGGCAAGCGGAGGAGAACCTGCGCGCCGCCGCCAAGAGGCTGGTGGCGGAGGGGAAGTTCCGGGAGCTGCTGGAAGCGGCGCCGGATGCCGTGGTGGTGGTGAATCGAGAGGGGAAGATCGTCCTGGTCAATACGCAGGTGGAGAAGCTGTTTGGATACACGCGAGAAGAGCTGCTGGGCCAGACCGATTGAGATGCTGGTGCCGGAACGCTTCCGGGACAAACATCCGGGGCACCGCGCGGATTTTTTCGCCGATCCTCGGGTGCGGCCCATGGGGGCCGGTCGTGGAACTATACGCGCTGCGCAAGGATGGCACGGAGTTCCCGGTTGAGATCAGCCTGAGCCCCCTCGAAACCGAGGAGGGATCGCTGGTTTCCAGCACCATTCGAGACATCACGGAACGAAAGCGCGTGGAACGGGGCCGGGAGCAACTTGCCTCCATCGTCGACTACTCGGATGACGCCATCATCGGCAAGTCGCTGGAGGGAATTATCCTCAATTGGAACAAAGGAGCGGAGCGGCTTTACGGGTACTCAGCCGAAGAGGTCATGGGCAAACCGATCTCCATTCTGCTTCCACCCGACCGCCCGGACGAGTTACTCGAAATCATATCGAAGCTCCAGCAGGGAGAAATCGTCAATGAGGAAACCGTGCGGCGGCGAAAGGACGGCACGCTGATTGACGTCGCACTCACCGTTTCTCCCATCAAGAATTCCCGTGGCCAAGTCACGGCGGCCTCCTCCATCGCGCGCGACATCAGCGAGCGGAAGCGGGCGGAGGCGAAGTTCCGGGGGCTGCTGGAAGCCGCGCCGGATGCCGTGGTGGTGGTGAATCGGGAGGGGAAGATCGTCCTGGTCAATACGCAGGTGGAGAAGCTGTTTGGATACGCGCGAGAAGAGCTGCTGGGGCAAACCATTGAGATGCTGGTGCCGGAACGCTTCCGGGACAAGCATCCCGGGCACCGCACGGGTTTTTTCGCCGATCCCCGGGTGCGGTCCATGGGGGCGGGCGTGGAACTATACGGGCTGCGCAAGGATGGCACCGAGTTCCCGACGGAGATCAGCCTCAGCCCGCTGGAGACCGAGGAAGGCGTGCTGGTTTCCAGCGCCATTCGCGATATCACCGAGCGCCGGGCGGTTGAAGATGAGCTGCGCAACAGCCGCGCCGTATTGCAGGGCCTCTTCGAGTCGCTGCCCGGCCTCTTCCTGATCTTCACACCCGACCTGAAGATCGTCTCGGTGAGCGACGCCTTCCTGGAGGCCACGATGACCAGGCGCGAGGACGTCCTCGGCCGCAGCATCTTCGAGATCTTCCCCGACCAACCCGGCACGCCACGGCGATTTCCAACTGGCGCGCATCCCTCGACCGGGTGCGCGAGACCGGCGCCCCGGACACCATGGCCATCCAGAAGTACGACATCCGCCGGCCCGACGGCGTCTTCGAGGAGCGTTACTGGAGCCCGATGAACTCCCCCGTGCTCGGGGCGGACCGCCGGATCGAGTATTTCATCCATCGCGTGGTGGACGTCACCGAGTTCGTGCGGCAAAAATCGCAGCCCGAGAGCGAGACCACCGGGCCGCTCACCCGCGTGGAGCAGATGGAGGCCGAGATTTTCCACAACTCGCAGCAGTTGCAGGCCGCCAACCGGCAGCTTCACGACGCCAACACGCAATTACTGCAAGCCAAGGCGGACGCCGAGGCCGCCAACCGGGCCAAGAGCACGTTTCTGTCGACCATGTCTCACGAAATCCGCACTCCGATGAACGCCATTCTCGGCTATGCCCAGTTGATGTTGCGGGATCCCGACCTGGGAGCGGACGCGAAAGCGAATCTCAAGATCATCGGCCGAAGCGGCGAGCATCTGCTGGCCCTCATCAACGATGTTCTGGACATGTCCAAGATCGAGGCCGGCCGCACCGAGCTCAATCCAACGACATTCAACCTCCCCAGGCTGCTGGACGATCTGGCAGCGAAGCTACTTTGAGCGGCAACAAGAAACTCTTGGATGAGCTTATTGTCAAGGTGAGCGAGACGGCGGACCCGGAGTCTGCGCGCTCTCTGCAGACCCTGGCGGACAAATACGAATATGATGCCCTGACGCGATTGCTCGAGGAATCATGCCGTCGATAACGGAACAGCCGCTCGCCAGAAGCGACATCATGATCGTGGACGACAATCCCGCGAACCTAAAGCTGTTGGAAGACATGTTACGGCAGCAAGGACATGAAGTGCGTTCCTTTCCACGGGGCAGGCTGGCGCTGGCGGCGGCGCGGAGAGTTCCGCCCGATTTGATTTTGCTGGATATCAACATGCCGGAAATGAACGGTTATGAAGTATGCGAACGCCTTAAGTCCGACGAAGAGGTTTCCGACATCCCGGTCATTTTCCTTAGCGCGCTGAACGATACACAAGACAAAGTGAAGGCTTTCCGGTCCGGCGCGGTGGACTATATATCCAAGCCATTCAACTTCGAGGAAGTACACGCGCGCGTCGAAACCCATCTCAAGCTGCATGAGCTCCAACGGGCGTTGAAGCTGCAGAATGAGCGCCTGGAGGAGACGGTAGCCGCGCGAACCCGTGAGCTGGCCAAGGCAAATGAGCAGCTCACGATGCTCGATCGCTCAAAGAACGAGTTCTTGAACCTGATCTCCCACGAGTTCCGCACTCCACTCAACGGACTTTTCGGTGTCAGCGAGATCATTCTGGACGGGATGAGCGCAACAGCGGAGAACGACGAACTCCGTGGAATGTTTGAACGATCCCGGCGAAGAATCATGTCGATTCTGGATGACTCCTTGCTTCTGACTCAAATCGATGTAAGCAGCAATGGATTCCGGTCGGTTCCGGTCTCCTTCAACGCAGCGCTGAATCGCGCAATCGAAAAGACAGCCGCGTTTGCCGAATCCCGCCACGTTAAACTCATTTTGCCAACGATCGAACTGGGCCTCGTCGTGGGAGATGAGGAGTTGCTGGTGAGAGCGTTGCACGCACTACTTGAAACCGCGGTTAAGTTTTCTGACAAAGGGGAAGCTGTGCGGCTAGGGCATGAAATGGATTCCGATTCACATAGGGTTATTATTGAGAGTCGCGGCAAGACGATCCCCGCCCCCGCCATGGATAAATTTTTTGATCTGTTTAAGGTCGGAGAAGCGAGTACACCCGGCAGGGACCTGGGATTAGACCCCTTCGTCGCGTACCGCATCCTCTCGTTGTTTGGTGCTTCGGTAAGCGTTACGAATCTAGATCCGCCTGGAATACGGCTGACGATATCGCTGAAAGAAGGGAAACGATCAATAACTTAGGCGTCCAAGGTCCCGCGCCAAAGACCGGGGGCCAATCCTCTTGATGTCCAGTTCTTGAACTCCTTCGCGTGGCCTTAACGTCCGGTCATTTGTTCCAGCCTCTCGGGGTACCGGGCCCCCTGCACAGTGATCTTGGAAGCGGCGGCATCGATGTCTCGCAGATCGTCGGGCGTGATTTCAACCGAGAGTGCTCCGATGTTTTCATCTAGGCGATGCAGCTTTGTGGTGCCTGGGATGGTACCATCCACGGCTTCTGGGCCAGCAGCCATGCGAGCGCGATCTGAGCCGGTGTCGCCTTCTTTAGTTCCGCGATACGGCCGAGTAAATCAATGAGGGCCTGATTCGCCTTGAGAGCATCCGGAGTGAAGCGAGGCAGGTTGCTGCGGAAATCGGAACTGTCGAACTTCGCATTTTCGTCGATCTTGCCCGTGAGGAAGCCCTTGCCCAGCGGACTGTACGGGACGAGCCCGATTCCGAGTTCCTCCAGAGTCGGTATCACTTCATTTTCAGGAGTCCTCGTCCACAGCGAGTATTCGCTCTGAAGCGCAGTGAGCGGCTGGACTGAGTGCGCGCGACGGATGGTTCGCACTCCTGCTTCGGACAGGCCGAAGTGCTTTACCTTGCCTTGCTGAATCAGGTCCTTCACCGCTCCAGCTACGTCCTCGATTGGCACGTTCGGGTCAACCCGATGCTGATAGAGCAAGTCGATGACATTTACCTTGAGCCGTTTGAGTGATCCCTCGACGGCTTGCTTGATATGCTCTGGCCTGCTGTTCAGGCCCGGCGCACCCCTCATCCCGCGGGGATCGAAGTCAGGGTTGAGGTCGAACCCGAATTTGGTGGCGATCACCACTCGGTCGCGGAAGGGAGCGAGGGCTTCGCCCACGAGTTCTTCGTTCAAGAACGGGCCGTAGACCTCGGCAGTATCGAAAAATGTGATGCCGCGTTCCACGGCCGCCCGCAGTAGAGACGTCATTTCCTGCTTGTCTTTCGGTGGACCGTAAGAAAAGCTCATTCCCATGCAGCCGAGCCCGAGAGCTGAGACTTCGAGGCCACTCTTTCCAAGTTTGCGCTTCTGCATCTGTTTCTCCTTCGTTTCCCCCATCTCCAGTCTAAGGTCAAGGGCCGTAGAAGCGGCACCCTGATCCTTCCGGAGTTATTACCTATTCGTATTGCCAGGTTGATCGACACACATCTCGGTGCAGTAGTCGACCCGCTCCCGTGAGGAGATCGTACCTCGTTAGTCCGACCGCAGCGCTGCCGCCGCATCGACACTTGCGGCTCGCCGGGCGGGCAACCACGCCGAGAGCAGCGCAATCAGTATCAGGAAGATGCCTGCGCTGGCGATGGCCCAGGGATCGAACAGAGACACCCGGTACACCACGCTCTTCATGTACCTCGCGAATGCGAGTGCCAGGACAAGCCCCGCTGCGAGGCCGGGCATGGCGACCGCAGCGGTCCCCCGAAGAATCATTCGCACCAGGTTCGCGGGCGTGGCGCCGACGGCGGCGCGCACACCGAATTCACGAATCCGCGCATTTACGGAATACGCCATCAACCCGTAAATCCCCGCTGCGGTCAGAACCGCCGCCAGGCCGGCGAAGGCCGCCAGAAGCGTCAGTGCGAATCGCCGTTGGGCCAGCGAATCGGCGATGTTCTGCTCCAATGGCCGCTCCTGTCGCACCACAATCTCCGCGTCGATGCGGTGCACGGTCTCCCGGATCTCGCGTTCCAATTGTGTTGTAGTGCCTACGGTCTTTACGAGAAGCGTTCCCGAACCCGCGTCGATGGCATAAAATGTGGGCGCCGGTTCTTCGTCCAAGCCGAAATCGCGCACGTCGCCAACCACACCGGCAATCTCAACCGCAGTCTGCTTCGGGTCTACAACTCCCAGGACGAGCCGCTTGCCCACTGGATCCTGGCCGCCGAAGAATCGCGTGGCAAGGGCCTCATTAATTAAACAACGCGGCTTCCCGTCATCGGCCGCGGTCAGCCATTGCCCGCGCTTCAAGGGAATGGCGAGCACCCCGAAGTATTGCGGCGTGACATAGCGAACCTGCGCGACCGGGTATTGCCCCGATTCGAATGCGCGCCCCTCGATTCCGAAGCGCGTCGCCCAGCGGCTGTGCTCAGTGGGCAATAGACTCATCGGTGCGGTGTTCGCGGCGGCAACCTTCTCAACGCCAGGCAAGGCGCGAAGGGCGGGCAGCACCCGCGTGCGGAACAGCGGTGCGGCTTTATCGACGCCGTACGGGATTGAAACGTCGATTGCGACGACGCCGCGAGCGTCGAATCCCGGATTCTCGTCAAGCAGAACCGCGAAACTGCGGAGCAGCAGGGCCGCTCCGGCGAGCACTACGAAAGCGAGCGCCACTTCGCCCGCCATCAACGCCGAACCGAAATGTGACCTTGCCCGAATGACAGATCGCCCAGACACGCGCCGGTCTCTGAGCAGGCGCCAGCATGCGGGCAGGGCGAACAGCACACCGCATAGGATCGATATCCCAACCGCAAACAGCCAGACAGGTCCCGTGAAGCCCGTCTCCTGCATGCGCGGAATCTGATCCTGCGCCAGCTTGCGAAGCAGTTCGCCGGTCCAGACGGCCGCGATTACACCCACGGCTCCGCCCGTTCCCGCGAGCATGAGGCTTTCCGTAAGAATCTGGCGGATCAAATGCCCCGCGCTCGCGCCCAACGCCGTGCGGATCGCGAGTTCCTCTCTGCGCTCCAGCATCCGGGCGAGCAGCAAGTGCGCGAGGTTCGCGCACGCGATCAGAAGCACCAGGCCAACAGCGGCCCAGACGAGCAACAAGGACGGCCGCACAGCGCCGGTCACTTCGGTCACGAGCGGGATCACTTGCGCGCTCTCGCTGCCATTCGTATCGGGGTGAAGTTGCGCGAGCCGCTGAGCGATGGACTGCATCTCAGCCTGCGCGTGCTGCTCGCTGACTCCGGGTCTGAGACGCGCGATGACCTCCAGCGGATGATACTTCCGTCGGTTCATCAGTTGATCCTCGATGAACGAGAACGGGATCCACAAATCCGCCCACTGCGGAAAGCATTGCCGTTCCGAGACCACGCCGATGACGGTGAACGAAAGCGGCTCCAGGCGGATCTGCCGCCCGATGATCTTGGAATCCGCACCGAACTTTCGACGCCAAAGTTTCTCGCTGATCACGGCCACCCTAGCCTGGGTCCGATCCTCTTCCGCGGTGAAATCCCGGCCGAGCATCGGCTCAATTCCCATTGTGGAGAACAGGTCGTAGGTGGCATTGGCGCCGTGCAGGGTTTCCGGCTCCCCCTCGCCGAGGAGAGTGATGTGATCCATGGCAGCAAACGTGTGAGCGGCCATCCGATCGAAACTGTGGGATTGCGCTTGCCAATCTTTGAAATCGGGAATCGCGGCCTGAAGCTGCCGGAATGCAGGGTGGGTTTCCCAGATCTGGACCAGCCGAGACGGATCGCGGAAAGGCAGGGGCTGGATGAGAACGCCGTAAATCACACGGAAGACCGCGACGTTGGCTCCCGCCCCGAGCGCCACCGTGACGATAGCCGCGACAGCAAACGCTGGTCTGCGCAGGAGAGAACGAAGCGCGAATCGCACGCTTACAGCGTAATACGATGTGTGGGAGCGGGGTGGTCTGCCCGCCGTTTCGAACGCCTCGATCTTGCCCGCGATTTACTCATATCGCAAAGCATCCATCGGATCGACGGAGGACGCACGGCGCGCCGGGAGCTGAGCTGCCGCAGCGGACGTCAGGACCAAAAGCAGCGTCACTGCCACGAAGGCCAGGGGATTAGCCGCGCTGCCCTCGGCCCACTTCGACAGAATATCCTTGGACAGGAGGCTCAGCAGGAGCCCGAACGCCAGCCCGCCAATTACGCTGCGGGCGATGGAGCGGAACACCAACTGAAGCACGTGCCCGCGCGTGGCGCCCAACGCCATGCGAATGCCAAACTCATTCGTGCGCTGAGCCACACCGTATGAGACAACGCTGAAGAGTCCGATGGCGGCAAGCGCAAGGCCAAGCAGCGAGAACCCGCTGAATAGGGCAGCCACGAGCCGTCCATAGGCATATTCGTCCTCGCGCTGGATCCATTGCTCAAGGTCACGAGTTTCGCCAAACACCTGTTGATCCGGATCCACGGCCTTCACTTCGGCGCGAACGCGATTCAATACCGCCAGCGGCGCTACCCGGGTCCGAACCAGGATCTGCGTCCACATTTGCATATACATTGTGTATGGTATGAACACAGCCGGCTTGATGGGTTTGCGCAAGCCGTCATCACGCGCGTCGCCAACCACCCCGATGATCTGCAACCAACTGTTGCTGTCGGGCACCGCCTGCCCGAAGGGAGGCTCAGTCTTCAGATCGGGAAGCCGCAGGAGCTTGCCGAGGGCGTCGCCGTGGGGCCAATACTGCCGCGCCATCGTCTGATTGATAACGGCCAGCCGCGCGCCACGCGCGATTTCGGGGTGGTCCCACAGGCGCCCCTGCAAGAGCGGTATGCGCAGCACGGAAAAATATTCAGGGCTTACGAAGTTCGCGCGCGCCTGTTGCTGCTGGCCCGCGGGATGCCCGAAGATCTCGAACGATTGATCCCAGCCGTTGGAAGGCGGCGTCGCATTCGTTGAGATGCCGGCCGAGGCCACCTCCGGCATCGCCTGCACGCGAGCCAGGAGTTGGCTGAAGTAATTGGAGCGGTCCTCCCAACTGACGTGCGAGTTCTGGTGCACCGGGATGCCGACTGACATCGTGTGATGCGGATCATAGCCAAGATCGGTTCGGACGAGGCGGACAAATCCGTTGATAGCGGCCGTGGCGGAGGTGAGAAGCAACAAGCTCAGCGCGATCTGGCCTGCCACCAGCAGATCATGCGTTCGTTTTCCCTTCGCGCCGCCGGTGGCTCGCCGGGAGCTGGCGTGCATGAGGTGCGCAATCTGCGGACGAGAGAAGTGGAAGGCTGGCGCAAGACCCGACAGGACACCGGTAGTAATGGCGAGGGCGACACTGAAGGCGAGCACGGGAAAATTGATCCGGATTGCCGCTTCGTGCGGAAACGAGTATTCCGGCAGCCAACTCACCAGGAGTGGAAGCAAACGATAAGCCAGCACGACCCCGCCCAGGGCGCCAAACACGGAGAGCGCCAGCGCTTCGGTGAGCAGTTGACGCTGAATTCGCCAACTTGTGGCTCCGATCGCGCTGCGAACGGCAAGCTCATGCTGACGGGCCGTGCCGCGGGCGAGCAACAGGATCGCAACGTTGGCGCAGCCGATGAGCAGAAGAAGCGCCACCGCCGCGAACAGCAGGTACAAGGAGCGGCCCAGATGTTCCTCAAACCGTTCGTTGAGGCCTTTAACCCGCACGCGAAACTTCTTGGGGAAGTGACTGGGGCTCTCCTTGGCGAACTGCTCGAGCAGCGGTTGCAATTCGGCGTCGGCTGCGGCGTGAGTAACCCCCGGCTTCAGTCTGATGAGCGGGCCGTAGCGGATGTTGGCATCGTTGGTGATCTTCAGGGGGAGGTAGACGGCAGCATCGTCCCAAGTGAAGCGTGGCGGCAGAACGCCGACAATCCTATAGTTCTTGTGGATCAGTTGCAGGTTGCGGCCCACGACCTTCGGGTCCGCATTGAAATGCCGCTCCCAAAACAGGTAGCTCAGAACAACAACCGGCTGCGGGTCCAAGCCGTCCGGCGCGTCAGAAGGGATCAGCGTGCGACCCAGCAGGGCGGGAACACCGAAATGAATCCCCGCGTTGCCCGTGAGTTGGACTGATGGAACATCCTGCGGCAAGTCCTCGTCCGTCGTCGTCAGATTCCAGGTCCCCCAATCCGCCGCCACGCTCTCAAGGCACTTGACCTGGCGAAGAAGTTTGAGCTGCGGGCCGGTGATGTCGATCCACCGGTCGTCGCCGCTCTCGTTCACCACGGTCAGGTGGATCATCCGGTCGGCACCCTTGTATGGGTAGGGATTTGCCAGCAAGCCGTAGATAACACTGAAAACGGAGGTCGTTGCCCCGATCCCCAGCGTGAGCGAGAGGATGGCGGTCAGGGCCAGGCCGGGCTTCTTGCGCAACTCGCGGAACGCGAATCGAAGATCTTGCAGCATGGTCTTTATACTGTTTGCACCGGAAGAAGTTACGTAATTCTTGGGCACCTATGGGAAAAAAGTAACAATCGCGACCTATCTCGTGAGAGGGTCTCTTGGCAAGACGGCCAAGATACATCCAAGCTCAACGAGCGGCAAAGAGGTAGCGTCTGAAATTCCACTTTTAAAGCGAACTGCATCTCACGTTGATTGTCGGGAAGCGTAGATGTAATCGACTGCCCGCCGGCAACATCCGGGTTGGTTGTTGGGAATCTCGAACTGGGATGATTCCCGATGTTGAAGAACTCGCCACGCAAGGTCAATTTCTGGGCTCGGTCACCAGGAAATCCTTCATCAGTCCGAGACCGAAGTTGACTTGGCCAGGTCCACGCAAGTTGCCATTTTGGCCGCTTCCGAACTCGCGCGCGAAGGTCTGCCCAGGTGCGAACGGGGGCAGCAGGCTGCCCAGTGGGCCACCAGTCGCTCACGTGTTGGCACAATGCAGCGGCTTTATCTGTTTCCAAGAAACCGATTGCGAAGCGAGTTGTGGTCCCTAATCCCCTGATGGTCGAGGGTCGCTAGCTTTGAACCGAGATCGGGGCATTCTCGCTACTTTGCTAACGCGACGGGGCAACGATTACATATCCGAATCTTCACATGTATTTAACAAACGCCTGCTATCTTCTCAAATTGTAGAAGGAGCCAATTACCTTGAAACTGATTCCGCTTTCACTTTGCAGTTCGATTTTACTGCTGATTTCCACGCTCGCTCAGGCAGATCCTGTGTTGATCGTGGGAACGCCCGCCGACAGCTATCTGTCGACTCCGACCAGCGCGTTACCATATTTAAAGGCACGAGATTAACTTTGACAGCCTGACCCCGTTTACGACGTACTCAACCTACACCTCCCATGGCGTAACGTATTTACAGCCCGGATGGCCTCGAGGTGCTGCCCTATAGCACCCAGAGCGCCCCCAATGAGCTGTATGATACTAGCTCCGAGGTACGCAACATCACCATCGATTTTACCGACGGCAGATGCCATCGGCGTTGGGATCGCGGACTCGGACTCCAGCTAACACATCGAATTTCTGCAAGCGCTGGGCGCGGGGGGCACGGACTTCGGCTCTCCTGTTCAGCATCACCTCCCAGAGACCGGCGACGAATCCCGGGAATGGCTACTTTGTCATCCAGGACACCTCTTCCGGACATCTATGGTCTGCAAATCACCGAGTCCGTCGGAAACGTGAATTTTTCGGGGCTGGCGATTGATGATGTGCAAGTTGCTCCCGAGCCGGCACAACGTCCGCTGCTCACGGCCTCCGGCAGATGGTCATAATGCCAAGAGCCTACTCCATCTTTCCGGCCGACGGGAATCAGTTCTGCTTCCCGGACTGGAAATCCCGGGTTATTTCCGGCTGCATAAGCGGAAGCCAGCGGTCTTCCCGCCGATTTCGAAGGAGAATCTATGCGTGCATTTCTTTCGTCATTCACAAGTGCGACTTTATCTCTGAGCCTGCTCATCAATCCTTCCGGCGATCAAAGCGCAATCGCGACGCCGACCACGCCGATTCAGCATGTCGTCGTGATTTTCGGCGAGAACATTTCCTTCGATCATTATTTCGGAACCTATCCGAAGCGGTCAATCCTCCCGGTCAGCCGCGCTTTAGTCGCGCTCGCCGGGCACACCGACCGGTAAACAACCTGGTTACGCCAAACGCTCCGTGGTCCTCTTCTGACCAACAATCCGAATCTGAACAACCGGCAAATGGCACGGGCGCGGCCAATCCATTCCGGCTCAACCGCAATCAGGCCTTGACGGCCGACCAGAATCACAGCTACGCTCCGGAACAAGAGTCTTTCGATCACGGCCTGATGGATCTGTTCCCATCGAAGATCGGGCTACGGCGGGCGGCACTCCGGTTCTTTACCCGCCGGTCGTCAGCACGAAGGGCATGGTGATGGGCTATTTCGACGGCAACACGGTTACCGGCGTTGTGGAATTATGCGCAACACTTCGCGCATGAACGATAATTCGTACAATTCGAATTTCGGACCTTCCACGCCGGGCGCCATCAACCTGATCTCCGGCCAGACCAACGGAATCATCCAGGCTACGGCGCTGAATGCTCCTTCGAGCGACGAAATCGCGGACGGGCAGGGCGGATTCACGCTGATCGGCGACGCCGAACCTCTCGGCGATGTGTGCTCGAACACCGGCTCATTTAACGCCGCTACTGTCCGGGAAGAACGTCGGCGATTTGCTCAACGCCGCGGGGCTTACCTGGGGCTGGTTTCAGGGCGGGTTCGATCTCACTGTCACCAATCCGAACGGAACCACGGGCTGCAAAAGAAGCACTGTGTCGCCGATCACCGGACTGACTGAAGCGCGATTACGTTGAGCACCATGAGCCGTTCCAGTATTACGCCAGCACGCAGAACCTCAGCCACACGCGGCCCACGAGTGTGGCGACTGATCGGACGATGCAGGCGATCGCGGCAAACCATCAATACGATACCCACGACTTTTTCGACGCGCTGACCGCGGGAAATCTGGCCGGCGGTCAGTTTCCTCAAGGCCCCGTCTTACCAGGACGCGCATCCCGGCAACTCGAATCCGCTGGACGAACAGGCCTTCGTGGTAAACGTGGTGAATACTCTGAAGCATCGCCCTTCTGGAGCAGCACCGCGTAATCATCGCTTACGACGATTCCGACGGCTGGTACGACCATCAGCAGGCTCCCATCGTCAACGCTTCGTTTTCGACTTCGGATTCGCTCACCGGAACGAATGCCTGCGGGATCATCGGGAACCACGCCGCAGCTCCCGGTCCGAACTCCGGCGGTCTTCCGGTAAACGGCCGGTGCAGTCCCGGGGTGCGGACGCCGTTGATGGTGATCTCTCCCTGGGCCAAGCCCAACTATGTGGACCACACGCTGACGATCAGACTTCCATTCTTCGCTTCATCGAGGAGAACTGGAGTCTGGGGCAAGTTGGCGGCGGCTCGTTCGATGCCATCGCCAATCCCATCAACAACATGTTTAACTTCAGCCCGAGGGAACCCTCAGAACACAACCCCGCTGACTCTTTCGCCGATCACCGGCCAGCCGCAATAGTAAGTCGCCACATGGGACGAACAGAATCAGATTACACGGCGCAAATTTCTTAATCGGCGGCGGTCTCCTGACCGCCTCCGCGCGCCGTGGTTCTGGCGCAGATGGCGCACCTGCCGCCGATGCAGCCCGCGCCTCCTCTGCTCGATCCCGAACGGATGCCGGCGTTTGTGGACCCTCTCCCCATTCCCCAAGTCGCAAAGCCGGCCGGCACAGCGCCTGAATCCTTCCGGGAAGGCGCACAGGTTCCCTTTTACAGCATTCCGATCCAGGAGTTCTTCTCGAAAATTCATCGGGACGTGCCGCCCACTCGCTTTTGGGGCTACGGCGGACAGCGTGCCCGGACCGACTATCGAAGCTCGCAGCGGCGAGGAAATTCTGATCGAATGGCCGAACCAGCTGCCCGCCAAACATTTTCTTCCCATCGACCATAATCTGATGGGCGCGGAAAAAGGCCGTCCGGAATCAAGAACGGTGGTTCATGTTCACGGCGCCAGAGTCCCGCCCGACAGCGACGGCTGGCCCGAGGACTGGTATGCGCCGGGCAAGTCGGCTACTTACCACTATCCGAACAGCAGGAGGCCGCGCTGCTCTGGTATCACGATCATGCCATGGGCATCAACCGGCTGAACATCTGCGCGGGCATGGCGGGGCTGTACGTGATCCGCGATTCTTTTGAAGACTCGCTGAACCTGCCGCAAAGGCGATTTTGAAATTCCGCTGGTGCTGATGGATCGCATGATCCGGACCGACGGGCAGCTCTACTATCCTGTCACGCAGTTGCCCGACGCGCCCTGGGTGCCCGAGTATTTCGGCAATGCCGCGCTGATCAATGGCAAACTGCTGCCCTACCTGGATGTGCAGCCGCGCAAATACCGTTTCCGCATACTGAATGCCTCGAATGCGCGGTTCTATTTTCTGTCGCTCGAGAACGGCCAGCCCTTCCAACAGATCGGGACCGATCAGGGACTTCTGCCCGCGCCGGTCGACTGTGACCCGGCTGGCCATTGCTCCCGGGCGAGCGCGCGGACGTGGTGGTGGATTTCGCGGAACATCGCGGCGAGCGCATTCTGCTGAACAGTCTTGCCTCCACGCTCATGCAGTTCCGCGTTGCGCCGGAGACGGTGGCGGACCCGAGCGCGCTGCCGCCATGCGCTCCGCGCCTGTCCCGAACATCGCCGAAGCCGCGATGCGGTCCGCACGCAGAAGACTCACGCTCGAGGAAGTGGACAATCGTCATCGGCGAGCCCATGATTCATCTGCTGGACGGCAAGCGCTGGCACGAACCTATATCGGAAAAACCGGTGCTCGGCACGACCGAAATCTGGGAATTCGCTGAACCTGACCGACGATACGCATCCCATCCACCTGCACCTGGTTCGATTCCAGATACTCGACCGCCGCCCGATCGACATTTCCGCGTATATTTACGATCAGAAACTGATCTATCGGGGCGATGCCGTGCCGCCCGACGCGAATGAAGCCGGCTGGAAAGATACCGTGAGAGCTACGCCGGGAGCCAGTACGAGGATCATCGTGAAGTTCGAAGGCTATACCGGGCCGTTATGTCTGGCACTGCCACATCCTCGAGCACGAGGACAACGAAATGATGCGGCCGTATGAGGTCATCAGCTGACGGACTGTCGTGATCCTGTTGCTTTCCCAATGGAGGTGTGTCATGCTTCCTGTTGGAAACCCAATTAAGCCGCATGAAAGACAAACCGGATGTCCTGCAAGGCACGTTGGCATTGATGGTGCTGAAAACGCTGGACGTGCTCGGACCCCTGCACGGCTACGGTATCGCCAGGCGCATCGAGCAGATCAGCGGAGGTCTTCTCAGCGTAAATCAAGGTACGCTGTACCCGGTCCTCCTGAAGCTGGAACAGGAGGGTTCCGTAAGCTCCGAGTGGGGCGCCTCAGAGAATAACCGCAAGGCACGTTTCTATCGGCTTACCCGGGGCGGGCGCAAACAATTGCAGGCCGAGACCCGAGGGTGGGAACAGACAGCGGCCATCATCGGACGCTTCTTTACCGCGAAGGCAGAGGACCTCCAATGAGACCGTTGCGGCGGTTCCTCCACCGGGTGACCTGGTGGACGAGACGGCAGCACAACGATGAGCGCTTGCGGGCCGAAATTGAAGAACATCTAGCCCTCCAAACCGCTGAAAATCTTCGCGCTGGTTTATCCCCCGTTGAGGCGCGCCGTCAGGCTGTGCTGAAGTTCGGAGCCGTAGAAGGAATCCGCGAGGACTATCGGAATCAGCAAGGCTTGCCGTTCTTGGAAACACTGGCACAAGATACGCGGCAAGGGCTTCGGCGTTTGCAAAAGGCCCCGGCGTTTACGATCACCACGGTTCTCACGCTGGCGTTGGGCATTGGAGCGACTACGTCGATTTTTACCTTGGTGTACGCGGTTATCTTAAAGTCACTGGCAGTGGCGAATCCGGCTGAGTTGTATCGCCTGGGAAAAGAGAGCCGTTGCTGCTACTGGGGCGGGTACAGTCAAGAGAACGAGTTTTCGCTGGTTTCGTACGATCTATACAAGCACTTCAGGGATAACACCAAAGGTTTTTCGGAACTGGCGGCGTTCTCGGCGAGCGAGCAAAGGTACGGCGTCCGGAGATCAGGCAGCCGGGAGCCAGCCCAAAGCTATCCAGGTGAGTTCGTCTCAGGCAACTACTTCACTATGTTCGGCATTAAAGCGTATGCCGGACGCGTTCTCACGTCCGCGGATGATCAGGCCAACGCTCCGCCCGTCGCGGTAATGAGTTATCGCTTATGGCAGCAAAGGTATGGATCGGACGCGTCTGTCATCGGTGGTTCCTTCAACCTAAATGACAAGCCATTCACGGTAGTGGGAATCACTCCGCCCGGTTTCTTTGGCGACACCCTACGCAATAATCCTCCTGATTTCTTTCTACCGCTATCTACCGAGCCTTTCGGCGGTGACAGCGAACTGCCCAAGGCCGATTCTCACTGGCTAGACGTGATCGGCCGCGTCCGGCACGGCGCGAAGCCCGCATCTATAGAAGCTGAAATGCGCGTCGAGCTCAAGCAATGGCTGCGCTCACACTGGGGCGAAATGAGCGCCAACGATCGCGCGAGATTTCCTCAGCAGACCCTGTTCCTGAGCCCAGGCGGCGCGGGCGTCACCAGCATGCGCGAGGAGTATGAGCACTGGCTTCAGATCCTCATGATGGTTT
Source organism: Terriglobia bacterium (assembly GCA_963768075.1). Classification (GTDB taxonomy): domain Bacteria; phylum Acidobacteriota; class Terriglobia; order Bryobacterales; family Bryobacteraceae; genus QHXW01. The sequence goes on along the minus strand of CAVYHD010000050.1, from coordinate 33,214 downwards.
CGGGGTTTGTGTTGCTCATTGTTTGCGCCAACGTAGCTAATCTGATGCTGGTTCGCGGCATGGAGCGGCGGCGGGAAACGTCGTTGAGTATGGCGTTGGGAGCGCAGGCGCGGAGAATTGTGGGCCAGGCCCTCACCGAGAGCGTTTTGCTGTCGCTGTTCGGTGGCGCGGCAGGTTTGGCGATCGCATTTGCAGCCACGCGGCTGATTCTGAATTTTGCGTTCCCTCCGGTGGGCGGTATGGCAGGCATGCCCATCAGCGCATCGCCCTCCATGCCTGTGCTGCTATTCGCATTCGGCGTTTCGCTGATCACGGGCGTTATCTTCGGCATCGCTCCCGCATGGATAGCCACACACGTAGATCCCATTGAAGCCCTTCGGGGCGCGAGCCGATCCACTCTCCGCACCGGCTCGCTCCCGCGGAAGACACTTGTGGTTTTGCAGGCTGCGCTATCGCTCGTTCTGCTCTCAGCGTCAGGACTGCTCACCGGCGCGCTGCATAGACTGGAGAATCAAGATTTCGGATTCGATCAGGACCAGCGGCTCCTGGTGCAATTTGACGCCACGCTTGCCGGCTACGGGCGGGAGCAGCTCGCGCCGCTTTACCGACGCATCTACGAATCACTATCGAGCGTTCCGGGCGTGCGCGCGGTCGCTCTTTGCCTGTACTCACCGCTAAACGGCAACAACTGGGGTTCCATTGTCTGGTTGGATGGGCATCCGCACCCGGGACCGAAGGACGACGACTTTGTGTCGTGGGATCGAGTTACACAGGGCTACTTCAACGTGATTGGAACCCCAATCATCAAGGGGCGAGGCATCACTGAGCACGATACGGCGGCTTCACAGCACGTGGCAGTTATCAATGAAGCGTTTGCGCGGAAGTATTTCAAGAATGAAGATCCGATCGGCAAGTATTTCGGACGCGATGAAATGGGAGCGCGTCAATACGAAGTCGTCGGCATTGCCAAAGACGCCCGCTATCTGGACTTCGGCCTTGACAAGCCGATTGGACCGTTCTTTTTTCTACCCGAAGCGCAGCATGACTTTAAGCCGAATGACCCGTCGACTGAAGTCAGTCCGAGCTCGCACTTCATGCAAGACATTGTGATTGTGACCCAGCCTGGAGTCAGCCTGTCCGTTGCGCAGGCTCGCCAAGCGATGGCTTCGGCGGATCCCAACCTGCCGATCATTTGGATTCGCACTCTGAGAGAACAGGTATCCGGCCAGTTCCGCCAGCAGCGGCTGATTGCGCGGCTCACTTCGTTCTTCGGAGTTCTTTCGCTGATCTTAGCCTCGGTCGGACTTTATGGTGTGACTGCCTATAACGCCGGACGCCGCGTCAACGAGATCGGCGTGCGGATGGCACTAGGCGCGGATCGCCGCCAAGTGGTCGCGTTGATATTACAGGGCGCGTTCCGCCTCATTGGCCTTGGCCTGCTAATTGGATTACCGTTGACGTTCGCCAGTGGGCAATTCCTGGGCCATCAGCTGTACGGCTTCAACCCATACGATCCTGTGATGACGTTAGTAGCCGTGGTGACGCTCGGGTTATCCGCGCTGATTGCATCGTTAATCCCGGCTTTCCGGGCGAGTTTAGTTTCGCCGATGGAGGCGTTGCGGGCCGAGTGAGCCGCGCGGGATCTGTTTTCAATAGGCGACCAGCACAGCGAGCCAGATGGTACCGTTCACTCATGCCGTATCGCCGTAACTGGATCGATCCGCGAAGCTTTCCGTGCGGGCATGTAGCCGACTAAAAATGTGGCGAGCATTGGAATTGCCACAGCCAGCGTCATCGCCAAAGGATCGTGGGATGGAAGCTGAGAGAAACGTTCAAAATGCGTCAATGCGAGGCGCCGAAGCAATACAGAGTGTCGTGAGTCCGCACATCGATTAGACCGTCGCTGAGAGCCGGAGTGGCGTGGATTTCATCGCCCAGATCGTTCACGGCAAGTATCTGCCAGTCCGCCGCGGCCTTCAGAACTGTCATCTTGCCCTCCGCGTCTGCTAGAAACAGCTTGTTTTCGGCGGCCACGGGCGACGCGTAGTATTGTGCCATGGCATCACGGCTACGCCCCTCTTTCAAAAGCCGGCCGGTCGCCGGATCGAGTGATGTGATGATGCCTCCCGTGCGAACCATATAGTAAACGTTGTGGTAGATGAGCGGGGCGAAAATGTACGGCAGATTCTTCTTCACGCGCCAGCGGACCGAATCGGGCTCCAGTTTCCCCTGTGCTTTGTCCGCCTGGATCGCGATCGCGCCGAAATCACCAATTCCTGCGTTTCGCGCCACGTTCCACTCCGCAACGGTGATGAAGCCGTCTGCGTCGGCGTCGATCCACCCGAAGTGTTCGCTAAAGTCTTTATAAGCTTTGAACTCCTCTCGCGACAGTCGGCCGTCGTGGTCCATGTCGTACAACGCGAGCATGGACTCAAACGTTGGCAGGTAAGGCTCTGTGCTGCCCAATGTAGAGACAAACAGTGTCCCGTTCGCGGCCACCGGGGTGCCAAGCGATCCCCCCGATCCGATCGGCATCCACCAACGCTGTTCCCCGCGTGTCGAGATAATAGGAGTCAAGCCTCGTGGAGCCGAGCACGATCAGTTGCGCGGGTCCTTCCTGAGGCCGGAAGACCATCGGAGTTGCCCATCCGATGCCCGCCGCCGCGTTCCGTTTTCCAGCGCTGGCGTCCGGTCTTGCGATCCAGGGCAAGAAGGAAGGAGCCGCTCTGCTGATCGCAAACCAGCACTAGCAGGTCTCCCGCCACGATCGGTGACGCCGCCATGCCGTAGAGGTTCTTGAACGGTCCGAGCGCGAGATCCCAACGATCTTTCCCATCCGGCGTATACGCGGCCAGTCCGGAATCCGGAAAGAACGCCACCACACCGCTCTCGTCAGCAACCGGCGTTGGAGAAGCTGGATCGTTGGCGTGGAAGATCTGCTGTGACTTTTTGGGCCGGATTTCGCGATGCCATAACTGATTTCCGTTTTTCGCGTCGAGACAGATCGTCAGCCGCCGGTCGCCCACACTGGAAGTAAGGAAGACGCGACCTGCCGCAACGACCGGAGACGACTGTCCGTAGGGAATTGCCTTCTTCCAAACCACATTTTTTGACGGCGAGAACTCCACCGGGTATCCTATGGGGAATCGACACCGGATCCGTTCGGTCCGCGGAATTGCGTCCACTGAGTGTCTGCGCCGGCCGCAATTAAGGCTAAGAACGGCAACGCGCAAAGTCGTGGTGGCCCATTCATCGTCGGTATACTCCCCCTATCATGGTTATGCGATTATATCTTCACACCGGTCGGCAAGGCTTGTTTCCGGATGCGCTGTAATCGAGGTGTTGGGCATAGTGTGCACCAAAACATTGTTTGGGTCGTGTGGGATCTGAACACTTAGCTGGTGGACTTCAGTTTGCGCTAGGCGGCGCCTCTCCAACTCCCGAACATGATACTCTCGGCCTCATATGCACCGCCGAACATTCCTCGCCGCCCCGATTTTCGCCGCTGCCGCTGCCCCCGCAGCCACGGAAACGCACTCCGTCCAAGCCAACGGAGACGGTATACACCACACGCCTGCGGAATACGCCGCGCTGCTGCAAAAGCTCTCCTCGACCATCGAGGCCGATGATTATTCGCGCGGAGGAGTGGTCGCCAAGCTCGAACAGTCCGGGGCCGCCGCCCTCGGCAAGGAAACCGCCGTGTGGCTCTCCACCGGCACGCTCGCCAACCACCTCGCCGTCCGCCTTCTCGCCGGTGAGAAGCGCCGCGTGGTAGTTCAACACGAGAGCCACCTGTTCAACGATTGCGGTGATTGCTGCCAAACCCTCAGCGGCCTCAATCTTATCCCTCTCGCGCCCGCCAAAGCCACCTTCACGGTCGACGACCTCGGGCGCGAAGCCGAACGAAGCGCCTCCGGCCGCGTCTCGGTCCCCATCGGCGCCATCCAGATCGAAACCCCCGTGCGGCGCAAATTTGGGGAGACCTTCGACGTCGCTGAAATGAAGCGCGTTTCGCAATGGGCCCGTGACCGCAAGATCGGTCTCCATCTCGATGGCGCCAGGCTCTATCTCGCATCCGCCTATAGTGGCGTTCCCGTGCGCGAATACGCTGCTCTTTTCGATACGGTATACGTCTCCATGTACAAGTACTTCAACGCGGCCAGTGGAGCCATCCTTGCCGGCCCGAGGAGCCTCCTCGAAAATTTGTTTCATCCGCGCCGCATGTTCGGCAACGGACTCTGCCACGTGTGGCCCTTCGCTGCCGTCGCGCTCCATTTCTTCGAGGGCTTCGCCGAGCGCTACGCCCAGGCAGTCGCGACGTCCGAGAAAGTTGTCGCCGCGCTTCAGCACGACTCCCGCTTTGAAGTGACGCGCGTCCCCAACGGCACCAATATCTTTTTCCTTCGCGTCAAAGGTATTAACGCCCAAACCTTTCAGCGACGGGCCGCGGACGCCGGCTTTATCCTCCCGGTACCGCACGACGACCAGTTCAACGTTCAAGTCAATGAAACCTGGGCCCGCGCCACTCCCCAAGAAATCCTTGCCAGGCTTGTGTAACGCTGGTACCCGTTCCGGCCGAATAGTCGCTATCCAAAGTTGAGTACTTTTGGAACACCGTGACCGGTCCAATTCCGAGTACGCCGTCATCCGGCCGGGACGGCATTGCTGTACTCTTGTTGAGGAGATCGCCTATGGTAAGAACAACTCTTCTTCGGTCGAGCAAGAGCAGCCTCCTCGCCGCCCTTCTGTTGTGTGGGTTAGCGCCGGCCCAAAGTTCCTTGAGCGTCACTTCCAAAATAGTGGCCAGCGCAAATGGCTTTTTGAGTTCTCTCGATGAGGGAAAGCGCTCGAAGGTGCTGTTCGAGTTCAACGACGCGGTGCAACGGACGAAGTGGTCGAACCTGCCCACGACGATGGTGCCGCGGGCAGGCCTAAAGATGGGCGATCTGAGCGAGCCCCAGAAGAAAGCGGCGATGGGGCTGTTGGCCGCCACGTTGAGCAAGCGCGGTTATGAGAAAGCGCTCGCGATCGTCGAAGGCGACGAGGTACTAAGAGTCCGCAGCACCGGGCGTGACCCGATGTTCGGGCGCGACTTATTCTACATTTCCATTCTAGGCAAGCCTTCCGTGAAGGACCCATGGATGCTGCAGTTCGGCGGCCATCATCTGGCGCTGAATATCACCATCGTGGGTGTTGATGGGATTCTCACGCCAAGCCTCACCGCGGCACAGCCCGCGAAGTATACGGTGGATGGCAAGACCGTGCGCCCGCTCGGAGCCGAGAACGATAAGGCCTTCGCCCTGATTAATGCCCTGGACGAAGGGCAGCGAAAGCAAGCGATTCTCAACTACAAGGTGGCCGACCTGGTCTTGGGTCCGGGGCAGGACGGAAAGACGATCCAGCCCGAGGGCATCAAGTGTTCCGCGATGAACGCGAGCCAGCAGGCGATGCTACTGGAACTGGTGAGTGAATGGGCGGAGATTATCAACGAACAGGCAGCGGCGGCGCGCATGGCGGAGATCAAGGCGCATCTGTCCGGAACGTGGTTCGCGTGGAGCGGCCCGACCACCAACGGCATGCCGGCGTATTATCGGATTCAGGGACCGACACTGGTGATCGAGTACGCGCCCCAGCCGCTTGGGGGCGACCCGACCATGCACATCCATACGATTTACCGGGATCCGACGAACGATTACGGGATGAAATCAATCGGCCATTGAGTGTCGTCAATGAGGCGAATTGGAATGACCGTGCTGCTTGCGCTGAGTCTGGCTGGAGGCGCGGCCGCACACCGGCTGGACGAGTATCTGCAGGCCACCCTGATCGGGGTGACGCCGGACGGCATTGACGTGCAGATTCAGTTGACGCCGGGCGTTGCAATGCTGCCGGTATTAATGGCTGTAATCGACCAGGATCGCGACGGACGGATTTCCCCGGAAGAAGAGCAGGCTTATGTGGGCCGAGTGGCACGGGAGGTGGAACTGCGAGTGGATGGCATACCGGCGCGGTTGTCGTTGATCGAGAGTAGCTTTCCGACCCGCGAAACCATGCGTGAGGGATTGGGTACGATCCAGATGAAACTGCGGACGACGCGCAGCGGGCACGAGTTGCGTTTCGAAAATCGTCATCTGCCGCAGGTCAGCGTGTACCTGGTGAATTGTCTTGCGGCTCCCTCGGATGGGCTTGTGGTGGGAAGGCAGCAGCGGGACGAGGCGCAGAAGTCGATTGAGTTCGAGTATTCTTTCGGCGTGGGCGAAATACCGGGACCGCGAGTGGCGTGGACGGCGCCGGAGCCATCTTGGCTGGCCGCGATCGGGATGCTACTGCTGGCCCGGATGGCGGTACTTGTCTACACTGCGAAACACGACAAGAGAGCGTCCAAATCCTCACGAGTTGAATCTCTGTGAGCTTGGCTGGTTCGTCCAACTCCCGAATGGCCGGGCACCCGGAAAATATGGCAAAAACTTGGCGCGCGGCTTCTCAGTCGGCGGTTTTCACCAGGTTTTCATCGCCGCTGCCTGCTACACTGATTGGCAACCCGGAGCCGCGATGGAAACTAAAGGCAATTTATCCAACCAAATTCTCCTTGCTGTCGTGGATCGAGGCCAATCGGCCTTCCTGGTTGCTGAGAACATCCGGCAGCGGTCAGACGCCGCTTTTCGAGCGCAGGTGGGACTCGGGCAGTCGAACCGGGTCAAGCTTTTCACCGGAACCGGGAACTCGACGTTTCTATCCTGGATAAGGGCGAAGCTGAGTTCCGATGTGGTTATATACGTCCCGAACCGAGGAACGTGGAAGTTCTCCGGATGCTGGCCGTCCCATTACGAGGGACCTCCCCTTAATTCACGTAGCAACGATGTGGCAATCGAGGCCCTAGAAATTTCGCCCGAGAGTATCGCGCTATACAAGTAGCCAAAGGCCCTTAAGCGCTAGGCCATATGTGGCCGTAAGCCAGAATTTACACCACGCTTTGTTTGGCGTTGAACACAGGTCTGCGTGAATGCCGGAATCCGCAACCTCCAGAGCAAAAGCGAAGCTGGGGAAGTAGGGCAATCCTGGGCGAATCGGCAGCGTGAGCTTCCGCAACTTGTCCATCGTCGCGTAGAATCAATGGTGATTTCGAAGTTAGGAGGTGAGCCTTGTACAACATGAGTAACCTGGGGAAACTGAAGACTCTGGACGCGAACGCCCCGGCTGCGATGCAAGCTTTCTGGGCTTTTGACAAAGCCGCCATGGCCGACGGAGCGATTCCAGCCAAGTACAAAGAATTGATGGCACTCGCCGTCGCGTTCACCACGCAATGCCCCTACTGCATAGAGATCCACTCGGGCAAAGCGCGCCAGGCCGGTGCAACTGATCCAGAGATCGCCGAAGTGGTAACTATCGCGGCGGCGCTTAGGGCAGGCGCCGCCATCACTCACGGCACGCATGCGTTCCCTGGACCATAACAGACACTAGTCAGACGCAATATCCACACGCTCAAACGGCGAAGTCCGGGATCTCCTGCCTGGCTCAGTCGTTTCCGGACCACACCGCATGGGGAAGTCGAGACGGCCCCCGAGGCATCGGCGTGCGATATCAGCCCTTCCTGACGACGTAGCGTTTAGGAAGCGGTCACCTGTGTCACCACGCCACAGGCGGATCGCCGGCGTGAATTGTCGCTCACCCCTTCCAAATGACCAGATCCCGGCAACTCAGCCAAGCGGATAGTTTCCGCCATAATTAGCTCCGATCATTCCAGATCTTGGTGACCGCCGGCTTGAATCGGGAATACAGATACGACACCAACAGCAGCAATATCCCCAATCCTAAAAATGCCGTTATCCGGAATCCCCGGCTGAGATCCCACACATCGATCAAGTAGAGCTTCGCGACAACGATGCCGATGAGGGCGAGACCCAACAAACGGTTCAAGGCCCTGCGGGTTGCGGTGCCCGCAGCGATCAGCCCGAGCGCGTACACAGCCATCAGGATGGATATCACGATCGTAGTGGTGCTGTTGACCTCTGCGGGCCGGGCGGTGCGGCGCGCCCACGCAACGACTTCCAGACTCAGCCCCCAGAGCAGAACAATATGCCCTGCGCAGTAGGCGATCGCGCCGCCTTGCTTGGCCTTCAGGCAGCGGGATACCATCCAGAAGCTCACGGCCGAGACGGCAAAGGTCAGCAGTCGCGGATTGAAGAAATGTGCGGCGTGAATTCTGGAATCCCAGCCGAGCAGCCGAAAAAATACGAAGACCAGTACAAGCCCCGCTCCGATTTCGGGCCGCCGGTCGTCGAGTCTTCGGGCCGCCCAGGCAAACGCAACCGCTTCGAGCGCCCAACTAATCGTCACGCGGAACCCGGTGAACTGGATGGGAATCGCGAGCGTCAGGAAGGCCGCAGCGATGGCGATCGCCAGATGCCGTGACCTACGATCGGAGAGGAACTTCGCCCATCCGGCGTGGAGGATCCCAAGTGCTAGAGCGAAGGCTCCCATCCAATCGTGGTATGCGACGCGAAGGGTAAGGTAAGCCGCCGTGAAGTAGGCGCCGGCGTTGAGGGCAGGCATCCAGAGGCCCGCCCCGCTGGGGCCTCCGCTGGAACCTAGGAGAAGGTACACCACGAACGTGGCGGAGAGCCACGCGAATGCGGCGGGGCGCGTTGCGTGCTCCAGCCATCTGTCCGCCCAACCGATGTACAGAAGATAGCTTCCGGCCAGCGCGATATGCGAGATTGCAGGCCATCGACGAACCCGCGCCAGGATCAGAGCTCCAACATTTAGCAGGAGCGTGTAGCCGGCGAGCGTCCAGACGCGATTTTCCCCGGTTGAAAGCAATGCTGGCGTGAGATATCCACCCATCAGCCCAAGGATGGCGACGACCCGCGAGTTGTAGTAAAACGCAAGTCCGCCGGCCGAAATGGTAGTCACGGTCATCAACAGAAATGCCACACTTTCAGGGAGCACTTGGTAGAAGCCGAACGTTGCGTAAAAGGAAAGATAGAGCACGGCCAGCCCCAGCCCCGTCAGGCCCCGCGCGAACACCACCTGGCCGCGGATCGACATCCACTCGCCGGCAGCCAGCGACGCAATTGCGGCGGCGATCCCTAAAGCCACCCGTGTCCCAGGGCCAATCCACTGATTGTCCACTGCGTACTTGAAGAAAAATCCGACGCCGAAGACCAACGTGACGACTGCAATGCGATTCAGCCAATTCAGGCCGAACCGCGTTTCGAGCGCCGGGGCGGCGGGCGGAGACGGCTCTGGCGTCAGGACGTATTCGGGCAGCGGAGGAGGCGACGGAGCGGCGGGCGCCGCACCAGGAAGCGGAGGAGGAGACATCTCGACGGCAGCCAGTTCGGGCCGAAGCGCGGCGAGAGGCTGCTCCGGCGCCTTAAGGGCTAGGGCTTGCTCGATGCGATCCAGGCGCGCCTCGACTTGCGACTGGCGCCGGACCATGCGGGCGAGCGCGTCTGACAGAGCGTCCATTCTAAGTTGCGCAGACGCGGGGGGCAAAGGGCCCCGGTGTCCGGCCCCTTGCGGTTCAGATTCCAGGCGCTCAGGTGGTTCCTGCTCCGGCATTCTTTTGGATTTAGCTTAGCTTACTCGATCAGAAAGCACATAAGTCCTGGATAATGGTATTTACGCCGGCCCGTTGATGTGCATTACGGGACCCTAAGATGGGAAGTTGGCGAGAGGCTTGGCAACGGTGGGGTACCAATAAGTACCAATAAACAGTTGCGCTCGACATCAGAAATCGAGACAGTATTCTAGGACGGGAGTTTCTACCATGGTGAAGACATTCAGAGTTGCCGTATGCATTGGAGTTGTGTTGCTTGGCGGGCTGCTATTCGCGCAGCAGACGCCACCGCCCAAGCCCTGCCCCCCGGAGGGATTTAGCGGCGGATTCAGCTACGGTTGTCCGCAGAAACAGTTTGCTAACCCATCGGACATCTCGGCTATGATGGCGGCGCTGCCTGATAAGCCGTTCGCAACGCCCGAAAGCCTTCGCCATGTGCTCGTATTGTGCAAGGCGGCAGGCTGGGTACACACTTCCATTCCATTGGCGGCGAAGATGGTTGAGTACCTCGGAGACAAGACGGGTGCGTGGATGACGGACATCACATACGATTCCGCAATGATCACGCCTGAGAATCTCAAACATTATGATGCGCTCTTTCTCGACAGCACCACCGGCGAGTTTCTCGATGATCCCAACGACAAAGCGGTATCCGACTTGCGCAGGCAAGCACTTCTCAGTTTTGTTAAGGGCGGCAAGGGTCTAGCTGGTATTCACGCCGCGACGGATTCATACCATACGAGTGCCCGCCCGCCTTCACCCGGCGCGCCACCCGCTGCGGAAACGGGCACTTGGCCTGAATTCAACGAAATGATCGGCGGCTTTTTCAAGTTTCATTGGAGCTACCCGACTTTAATTCCCGTCAAGATTGATGATCCAAACAGCCCACTGACATCCATGTTTCCGCCTCGTGGCTATGAGATTGTCGACGAGACGTACACATTCGCACAGGACTCGTTCAGCCGTAAGCGTGTTCACGTGTTGACCAGCATCAACTACAAAAAGATGAGCGCGGAAGATAAGGCAAAGGAACCCGCCGCTACCAGGCGCACCGATGGCGACTACGCATTGAGTTATATCCAACGCGTTGGCAATGGTCGAGTATTCTATGAAGCGCACGGCCACGATGAGAAGGTTTACTTTTCGCGGCCCTTTGTGGCCCACATGCTCGCGGGAATTCAGTACGCACTCGGCGATCTAAAGGCCGACGATAGCCCAAGCGAAAAATAGAATGCCCAACGGACACGCACCGTTTGTCTTGGGGCAGGACCAAACGCCCTATCGTGGGTTCCTAGTTAGCTTCGGTGCTTTCTGAATCTCGACAAATTGCCAGCCGAAGCGCCCCTTGATGCAGAGGTTGCCATGAGTAACGGAATGGTCCTGGGGTGAAGTGACGCGGACGATCTGGCCGTCCTGCGCGTGAACGGTGAGGTCGCAGCCCACGCCGCAGTAAGGACAGATGGTATCGGTGCGGGTCTGGCGGGACTCGTCCCACGCGCCCGCCTGGCGCATGTCGTATTCGGTCTTGAACATCAGTGCCCCCGTCGGGCAGACACCAATGCAGTTTCCACAATACACACAGGCGGAATCCGGCAGCGGGACATCGTACTCAGTGGCGATGTGAGAGGAGAAGCCCCGTCCCGCGACCGCGATCGCAAAGGTATTCTGCGCATCCACGCCACAAGCCTCCACGCACTTGTAGCAAAGAATGCATTTTGAGTAGTCCCGCACGTAAAGATCGTTATCAATCTTCCGCGGCTGCGCGACGGTGGCGGAGGAGCAGCCAAACCGCTGGGGCAGCGCACCGTAGCTCTCCAAATAGGCCTGGAGCGTAGGAGCGGTCGAGACATCTACCGAGGAAGCCAGGAACTCGAGAACAAGGCGCCTGCTGAGCCGGACACGTTCGGAATCCGTCTTGATCACCATGCCAGGCTCAACCTTGCGAGAGCACGCGGGAACCAGCGTTCGGGATCCTTCCAACTCGACAACACACACGCGGCAGACATTCACGGGCGTGAGACTCTCAAGAAAGCAGAGCGTGGGCGTGTCGATGCTTAGGCCACGAGCGGCATCCAGGATCGTGGAGCCCTCGGGAACCGAGATGCTTTGCCCATCGATCCGGATCTCGATCTGGCCTCGGGCGCGCGGCGGCGGAGCCTCAGGGATCGGTCCGCGAGGGACCGGAATCAACGGTGATGGCCCAAGGGACTGCTCGCTCATGAAAATAAGGTCCATCGATGAAGAGCGGATTCGAGGGCGCTGGATGCGGTCTGACCAAGGCCGCAAATCGATGCGTCGCGCATGGCTTGTCCCATCTCTCGCAGGGTGACAATCTCGTCGTTTACGGAAGTCAAAGGCCGGCCCTCGATCAAGCGCCCGAGCGCTTCATGTTGGCGTACTGCGCCCACCCGGCAGGGAACGCACTGACCACAGCTTTCCTTACGGAAAAAGGAGGCGATCCGGAGAAGGATCTGTTTGATACTGACCGTGTCGTCAAACAGCATGATAACCCCGGAACCGAGTGTCGCGCCGATGGCGCGTGTGCCTTCGAATGTGAGCGGGGTGTCGAGTTCGGCGGGAGAAACGAAGGCGCCGGCCGCGCCGCCAAGCAGCACGGCCTGGAGCCGCCCGCTGCCTCCGACGCCTCCGGCCAGATCGATCATGCCGCGGAGCGTAGCGCCGAAGGGAACCTCATACACACCCGGACGCACTACGTGGCCGGAAACACAAAACAGACGGTAGCCAGCGGAGTTTCCGCTGCCGATGCGCGCGTAGGCAGCACCACCGCCGCGGATGATTTCGGGAATATTGATGAGCGTCTCGACGTTATTGACAACGGTCGGCTGGCGGAACAGGCCGGCCTCGGTCGGGTAAGGCGGCTTGTTGCGCGGCTCGCCGCGGTAGCCCTCTATCGAATTGAACAGCGCCGTCTCTTCGCCGCAAATGTACGCGCCCGCGCCTCGGCGAAGCTCGATGTCAAAGCGAAGTCCGCGGCCGAGGATGTTATCGCCCAACAATCCATGCGCGCGAGCCCCGTCGATGGCGTGCACCAGCCGTTCCGTGGCCAGGGGATATTCGCCGCGAATGTAAATGTAGCCCTGTTGCGAACCGACGGCCAGGGCAGCGATTGTCATGCCCTCGAGGATGGCAAACGGATCGCCCTCCATCACAACGCGGTCTTTGAAAGTTCCGGGCTCGGATTCATCAGCATTACAGATGACGTAGTGAGTGCGCCCGAGATGACGGTGCACGTGGAGCGCTTCCCACTTCTTGCCCGTCGGGAAAGCAGCGCCGCCGCGGCCAAGGAGCCGCGACTCGGTTACCTCGCGGATAATGCCCTCGGGTCCCAGGTCGAAAGCCCGGCGCAGCGCTTCGTATCCGTCGAGTCGGCGATAGTCGTCGAAGCTCGACGGATCCACCTTCCCGGCACGACGGAGTAAGCGAAGTTGAGGCTGGCCGCACTGAGGGATAGAGAGCGTGTTCAGAACGTCGGGATCGGCAGGCAGACGGCCGTCCACGGCATCGCGGACTAAAGCTCCGAGAATGTCAGACGCCGCCGGTGCAAGTACGGCTTCCCGTGGCATCTCGCCGGCCGCGCTGACTAAAGCCGCCGGCGCGCGCTCGCACAAACCCAAACACGGGCTACGAAGCCAAGTCGCGCCGCCGCCGGCGCAAGGCGAGCCTTCTGGCCCGAGGATTCTCTCAAGTTCGGCACAAAGTTTGTCAGCACCTTGAATGAGGCAAGCGATGTCGTCGCAGACGTGCGCCACGACCGGAGGACGGGGGTGCAGCGAGAACATCCCGTAAAAGGACGCCACGCCGTGCACGTCAGCCGGCGCAACGTCCAATCGCAGGGACGCATAGTTGAGCGCGCCAGGGCTGATCCAACCGATGCGGGCCTGAATGGCATGCAACACAGGCAGCAACAGATGGCGGCGGGAGCGCGCCTCGTGTCCACCGAAAGCGGCGCTGCCCTCCTTCTCGATCCGGCGTGGGCCGCCCTCCCAGCCGGATTCCGGCGCGCCCAACTCAGCATCTACGGCCGCCTTTTCTTCGATAGTGGGTTGGGCGGCCGTCAGGTGAAGGTCCACTCAGTTCTCCCGGTACTTTTCGACGCGGATGGCGGTCGCTTTGAATTCGGACGTCCCTGACCTGGGGTCGACTGCGTCAATCGTGAGTTCGTTGGTGGCCACCTGCTCGTGGAAATGCACGCTCAGAAAGGCGAGGCCAGGGCGCAGTCCGGGATCGAAGCGAACCGGAGCGACTACGGAGCCGCGGCGCGAGCTGATGCGCACATTCTCCCCTTCGCGGAACCCGTAACGCGCGCCATCTTCCGGGGAAAGATCGAGCGCCTCGTCGCGGCGGAGGGGAGAACTGTAGCGCCCGGTCTGCACGCCGGTGTTGTAGGAATCGAGGCGGCGCCCGGTGGTCAAACGGATGGGATAGTTTTCGTCGAGCTGGTCGACTGGCGGCTCGAACTCAACTGCGCTGAACGGAGCGCGGGGACCGATGAGTGGAGTTTGCCAGAGGCGGCTGTGCAGGTACATCTCGCCCGGATGAGACTCGTCGTAACAGGGCCATTGGATGCCACCGAGCTCCTCCAGGCGACGGTAGCTCATACCCGCATGCATCGGACTGAGCTGGCGCACTTCGTCCCAGATGCGTTCCGAGTTCGGCTTGCCCCAATCATGGCCGAGACGCCGGGCCAGCTCGTAAAGGACCTCGATGTCATCGCGTACTCCGGCAGGCGGGGGCACAGCGCGGCGGACCCGCTGCACACGGCGCTCGCTGGAGGTGACGGTGCCTTCAGTTTCGCACCAGCCGGCGGCGGCCGGTAGAACCACGTCTGCCATTGCCGCGGTACTGGTGTAGAAGAGGTCCTGGACGACGAGGAATTCGAGTCCGCCCAGCCGTTTGAGGGCGCGGTGGCGGTCGGCCTCCGAATCGGCGGGGTTCTCGCCGAGCACGTAGAGGACGGTCAGCTCGCCGCGGTCCATAGCTTCGAACATATCGCTCAAATGCCAGCCGCGTTTGGGCTCGATCCGTACACCCCAGGCGCGCTCAAACTTCGCGCGCAATTCTCCGTTCTCGACATGCTGGAAGCCGGGCAGGCGGTCGGGGATCGCGCCCATATCTCCACCCCCCTGGACGTTGTTCTGGCCGCGCAGCGGGTTGAGACCGCTCCCGTAGCAGCCCACGTGACCAGTGAGGAGGGCGAGGTTAATGAGAGCGAGAACGTTGTCAACCGCGTTGTGATGCTCGGTGATGCCGAGCGTCCAGCAGATTTGCGCGCGTTCCGCCCGGGCGTAAGCGTGCGCGGCCTCCCGGATTACTTCGGAGGGCACGCCGGTCTCGTGCTGCGCGCGCTCGAGCGTGTACTTTTCGACGCAATCCCTATACGCTTCAAATCCGCTGGTGGCGCGCCGAATGAACCCTTCATTTGCCAACCCGCAAGCGATAATTTCACGAGCCATGGCGTTGGCCAGCGCGATATCAGAACCGACGTCGAGGCCCAGCCACACATCTGCCCACTGCGCCGAGGACGTGCGCCGCGGATCCACGACGTAAAGCCGGGCACCATTGCGCACCCCCTTCAACAAGTGGTGGAAGAAGATGGGATGCGTTTCCCGCGCGTTCGACCCCCAGAGCAGGATCACGTCCGTTTCTTCAATCTCGCGGTACGAACTGGTACCGCCGCCCGCCCCGAAGACCGTCGCCAGACCGACGACGCTGGGGGCGTGTCAAGTTCGGTTGCAACTGTCGATATTGTTGCTCCCAAGCACCGAGCGAACAAACTTCTGCGCAACGTAGTTCAACTCGTTCGTGGTCTTTGAGCAACTAAACATGCCGAACGTCCGCGGGTCGTGCTTCTGGATCGCGGTTCGGAAACCCTGGGCAACGCGATCGAGCGCCTCGTCCCATGAGGCCGGACGATGCCCGCCATTTTCCCGGATCAGAGGCTGAGTGAGGCGGCTATTCGATGGGATCGCCATCTGCCTAGAATAGCCCAATCATGCGCTCTAATCGTTTGATGTTCCCGCCACAGAGAGGGAATGGCTGCCGGCGCCGGAGCTGGCGACCGGAAACTTCCCGCAATCGGGCGTGGAAGGGACGCGGCGTTTGGGCGTGGAGTGAAGGCCTGAGGCCCGCGTGCAACCCTTCCCTAGATGGACCAGCTCCTGCAGGAGCATCTGGAACACGCCGACCCCCTGCCAGGCCTAGTGCAGCTCACCAACGTAATCAGAAGAAGCGCCGGGCGGAACTATATGGCTGAAGGTGTTAAGATTGGCGGCGTGAAAAGGGGACTCAGCCGGCGGCAGTTGCTAGCGGGAATGGGGACGCTGGCGGCGGGCGTCACGCATGGACAAGTCCGCGTGCACCAGAAGCCGAAACCATTGCCGAAGGGCGCCGTAACCCACGATTGGCCGGCACTGCTCGGGCCGTCGCACAATGCGGTGTCGACGGAGACGATGCTGAGCCGAAAGTTCCCGCCATCACTGGTGTGGGAGTTCGCCAAAGGGACGGGATATGCGTCGCCGGCCGTCGTGGGCGAACGCCTCGTGTTCCTGCATCGCTTGGGGAACGAGGAGATTGTCGAGTGCCTGCACCCGGAAACGGCGTCGAGCCAGTGGCAGTTCCGATATGCGACCGCGTTTGAGGACCGGTACGGATATAACAACGGTCCGCGGTCGAGCCCGGTCATCGACGGCGAGCGGGTGTACACGGTAGGGGCTGAAGCGAAACTGCATTGTCTGGAGCTAGGATCGGGGAAGGTCGTCTGGAAGCGGGACCTGCGCGCTGATTACAAGATTCCGCAGGATTTCTTTGGCACCGCTTCAACCCCGTTGGTGGAGGGTGGGCTGTTGATTGTCAACACGGGAGCGCCAGGTGGGCCGTGCGTAGTGGGGCTGGACAAAGCGACGGGGCGCGAAGCATGGCGCGCGGGCAAGGAGTGGGGTCCAAGTTATGCGTCACCGGTCCCGGCCGTAGTGTACGAAAGGCGGCGGGTGTTTGTGTTTGCAGGAGGCGAGTCGAAGCCGCCAACTGGCGGGCTGATGTCGATCGACCCGGCCACTGGCAAGGTGGATTTCACGTTCTCGTGGCGGAGCCGCAGCTATGAGTCTGTAAGTGCGTCCTGCCCGGTAGTCTTCGATAATAAGGTGTTCATTTCGGCGAGCTATCACACAGGAAGCGCGCTTGTGGAGGTGCGGCCGGACTTCACGCACAGGGTAGTGTGGACGACGCAGGACTTTGGGCTACACTTCAACACAGCGATTTACCGGGATGGTTACCTCTACGGGTTCGACGGGCGCAACGAGCCGGACGCATCGCTCGCGTGCGTGGAAGCGGCAAGCGGGAAAGTAGTCTGGCGAGAGACTCCGCAATGGACTGAGACTTATGATGGGCCCGGCGGGCCGGGGCAACAAGTCCTGGGAACGTACCGCGGTTCGCTGCTAGCGGTCGACGGGCAGTTCCTTTGCCTGGGGGAACTGGGACATCTGCTATGGATGGACCTGACACCCAAGGGATACAAGCAGTTGTCGCGAACGTGGCTGTTCGCGGCACGCGAGTCGTGGGGACTTCCGGTACTCAGCCGGGGTCTGCTTTATGTTGTGCAGAACACTCGGGACATTTTGCAAGGGGCAAAGCCGCGACTGCTGTGCTACGACCTAAGGGCGTAGAGCCCTGAGCGCAGACCCTGTTATTTCACTCGCCACCGGCTTCACAGATCTGGCGGATGGGACAGGCCGCGTCGAGGGGGCTTACGCCGACGCGCATCGCTATCATAATGCTCGTCGTCGCGCGAAGTAGCCGACCGCGCAGCCTTGCCGTCAAGAGGGATAGTTAACTAGATACTTTCGAGGCTTTGCCCGATTGAACGCAAACGTGCTTCCAACGACAATCGAAACCAGTATGCTCATCTGTTCTGAATGCCGCCAGGAGGTAATTCTTACAGCTCCCGGCAACCGTGAGGGGCTATACAAAGCTTGAGCTGTCACCTTTCGAGTTCGAAAGACATCTGCATCCCTTATTGGTTCGGGAGAGGAGGACCGGCGTTGATGCGACGAATCGTATTGCCAGTGGCCTGTTTTTGCGGGTTGTGGACTGCTGCGAACGCGCAGTCAGTTCAGCGGCCGTCCGAGAGCGGTTTCGCAACCTGGTATGGCGCACCCTACCATGGGCACCGGTCAGCGAGCGGAGAAATCTACGATCAGGAGAAATTGACAGCCGCGCACCGCACGCTTCCCTTTGGCACCAGGGTGCGGGTGCAGCGCCTCGACGGAGAGGGGAGCGTTGTGGTTCGGATCAACGATCGCGGGCCATTCGTGAAATCGCGAGTCATCGACCTTTCTCATGCTGCCGCCGTTCAGTTAGGAATGACGGGTGGAGGTGTGGTGCCGGTCATTTTGGACGTGGTGTGGACTCCATCCATCAATCCACGCTCCGCTAATTTTTCACGTCTCCGCGCTGCGCATTGCAGCGCTGCTCTCGCGGCCGAGCCTAGAAGCAGCCACTCGGGTGACTCGCCTTTCGCGCTATCAAGCCGCAGATAGCTAGCGATAACGACGCATAACGGCGCGCGATTACTGATCCACTCCTTCTTGCTCGCCACTTCGATGCCGTGCTGGAAGAGCTTTTCCGCCTCGCTCTTGTCGGCACGCCGCCAATGGGCCCTGGCGAGGAAGAATCAAGATCGAGAAAGTTCCGCAGTTGCCGAGCAAGGCGCCGTTCAGTAGGGCGCTACTTAATCCCAATCACCATGGAATCCGGCCCCACCAAGTGCTCGACCCGTGTTTGGTGGAAACCGGCTTCGTACATCCAGCCCATGCAGTCGGCTCCGGTGTAGTCGAAGCCGCCGGGAGATTCAATGAGCATGTTCAGACTCATCATGAGGCCGAAGGCATCTTCGACCGGTCGTCGTCGATGATGGAGTCGTAAACGATCAGCGCGCCTCCTTCGGTAACGGCGTCGTAGGCTTTGCCAATCAGGATCCGCTTCTCGTCGAGGTTCCAATCGTGGAGAATGTGGCCCATCATGATGACGTCGACCGTCGGCAGCGGATCGCGGAAAAAATTTCCGGCGCGGAATCCGACCCGCGACGACAAGCCGTTGGCCTCGACGTAGTCCTCGAAGATGGGAGCGACCTCGGCAAGATCGAATCCGATACCGGAAAGGTGCGGATTTGCCAGTGCTACCTGAACGATCAGATCGCCCTGAGCTGTACCGACGTCGGCGGCGGTCTTATAGTACGCCCAAGGAAACTTGGAAGCTATGGCGCGGTTGGCACCGCGGCTGATTCCGGTCATCGCGCGCAGAAATTCTTTCAACCGCTCCGGATCGGCGTAAAGCGTGGCGAAGACATCCGGGCCGCCATGGGTCAATTCGTTCTGCGGTTGGCCGGTCCGCAGGGCGATAGTCAGTCTGTTCCAATGATTGAAAAGGCGATGATTCGCCATCTCGAGCATTCCGCCGACGTAGGATGGCTTGTGCTTGTCGAGAAAAAAGTCGGTGGAGGGCGTGTTGAAGTACTTTCCATCGTGGCGCTCGAGGAAACCCAATGCCACCAGTGCGTCGAGAAAATCGCGGGAGGATCGCGGATGTAGACCGAGACGTCCCGTCAGCGTATCGAGATCTTCGGGACGCTTCGCCAGCTCGGTGAAGACTTCCATCTCGACGGCGCTCAAGAGTGTTTTCGAGGCCCAGAAAGCGAGGCCGGTCTGCATGATGTGATCGAGTTGCGGTGCGGGCATAGTTTAGTTGCTTCCTCTTTTTTGAATTATGGCTGACTAGCGGAATTAACTCCACCGAGCGATTCAGACGAGTATAGTCTATCGGTAAGCGAACAGGTCCTGAATGAAGCGCTACCCCCTGCTTCGCGCAACGCTACGCCGCGCCAAAGCACAGAAGTTGTGTACGCCACAGTTTCGCGCCGCCCTTGCGCTGGATTTGTGCTCTCCGGCGACTTCACTCAATCACTGGTATCTCCCGCCGCATCCGATAATGTATCCTGATCCGCGAGGGAGGATTTCCAGATGTGCCGACCCGCAGTTTCGCGCCGTGACTTTTTCCAGCGGATGGCTCTCGGTTCTATGGCGGGAGCTTCGATTCTTGGCCTCGCATGGCGCCGGGCCGCGTGGGCGCAGGCCATGGTCCCCGGCGCCCCGACCGATCTGTTTGAGATTCAGAACGTGGCCGAGGGAGTCTATTTCGCTCTTGCGCGGCCGCAGGCGCTAACGAATTGCAACGCCGCCATCTTTGTTAACTCGGCCGACGTTCTGGTTGTCGATGCCCATTCGAAGCCTTCGGCGGCATCGGCGCTGATCGCGCAGATCAAGCAACAGATCACGGCGAAGCCCCTGCGATACCTGGTGGACACGCATTTCCACTGGGATCATTCGCAGGGCAATGCCGGCTATCGCGACGCATTCGGTAAAGACCTCAAGATCATTGCCAGCGTTAGCACCAAGAAACTGCAAGCGCAGTTCTCACAAGCGCGTTTACGGGAATCGCTCGATCCACACGGCCATCCGTTCCCGAGTCAGCCGCATGTTCCCGTTTTGCTGGAAGCGGCGCGACAGCAGCTGGGCGCGGCCAGCTCGCCGGAGCAGAAGGCGGAGATCGCCGACCGGATTCGGCAGCTGGAAGCCTTCCAGCGCGAGATGCAGAACTTCGTTCCCGTGCTGCCGACCGTCACCTTCGGCAAGACGTATGTAATTAAGGATAAGGCTCACGATCTGCATGTGGAGTTTCACGGTCGCGCCCACACGGCCGGGGACGTGGTGGTGTTTTGCCCACAGAAGCGTGTGGTGGCAACCGGCGACATGGTCCTGGGTACGCTGCCGTTTCTGGCAGACAGCTTTCCCGTGGAATGGCCGAAGACCATCGATTCGGTGGCGAAACTCGGTTTCGATTTCGTAGCCGGGGGACACGGCGCAGTACAGCATGGGCGGCAACGCATGATGAGCCAGCGCAACTACATTGAAGAGCTGGCGGTCAGGGTGGAGGCTGGCAAGAAGTCCGGGCAGACACTCAGCGACATCCAGAAGAGCATGCTCGTGAGTTCAATCAAGGCGCTTCAGACCGATGGTTACGGCGCATTGGTGAGCGCGGGACGCGATGAGGCCGCCATTCAGGCAGCGGTGAATACGAATATTGAGCACGTGTTCAATCGGCTGGGGCAGAGCTGAGCCCCGACGGAAGGCAGAGCACCCCAGAGTCCCTTCAATTTCCAGCGCGATCGGTTTCTTGCGCTTGTAAACTTTATCGCCGAATCCGGCTTCCGGGTCCGGATCGCGCTAGCGGCGGACCGGGTTGATGAAGGCTCCGTTGCCAGCGACATCCCATACTTCGATGCGGGCCCACTGCCAACTCGTGGCCTCTGTGCTCCACTCGAACGTGGCATTGCCGAACGGGCCCGTCTCGGTGAGATCGAAAGTCCGGGTAAAGGTTTCCTTGCCATCACCCCAGGCGATCTCGCCGAAAGCTAGTGGGAAGGTCCACTGAATCCGGGCTTTGGCTTTGATAGCTGAGCGCGAGGCCTTCGATATTTCAACCTCCGGCAATAGCACCTGGCCCATCGAGATAAAATAATCACCCCGGCTCACAGCCTCCAGCATGCGCCCGTAGTGATCAAAATCCGGCAATTCGCCGATCCGTACGTAATTGGCGTTCATGTGCGCGTAGAGTTCGGAGGTGTGGTCAATGGCAAACATGTCGGTTTCGGCCAGCAGACGCTTTGGCAGGCCCCAGTTGTTCATATCGTCCAGCAGATTCAGAGCGCGAATTCCCTGCCGGAGCTTCGAGCGATCGGCGGGCATTGCCTTCCAACCAGCTCCGATGAAGCGGGGGTCCCGGAAAAAGTTGGTGTCGCGAACCTTATCGGGATAGCCGAAGGAGTCTTTGGTACGCGGATGGGTCTGATACATGATGCCCTGTTCGCGTCGAACCATTTCGAGGATGTCATCCGACGATCCAACTTGATAGACGGTCCCGTATTTCGAGTGTGTCTGCTGAAGGGTACGGTGCGTCGGATTGCTCATGAACCAGTAGACCGGCTTGGGGAACACAACGGACCAGTGGCCACCCAATATCACATCGGCCTCTTCCGAGGGGATCAACAGGAACTTCGAATCCGATTGCTTGCGGCACATCCGGTAATAGGCATCCAGTTCCTGCAGGCGAAGGTCGGTTAAGTCCTGGGGATGACCGTCGCCGTGAAAGTCACAGGTGATGGCAGCGTCGATTCCCATATCCTTGAGAACCTGCGTGAACGGAGGAACCCAGTTCTCTCCTTGGTCCAGCGCCTGAATTGTGTAGCCCCAGTGCCAGTGGGAGGTTAGCGTCTTGTAGCCGGGAAGCGCTGGAAACCGGTCGCGATTGGTGAATCGCAGTACATCCTCCAGAACTGCATCCGGCTTCCCATTGGAAACCATATAAAACAGACCCATGCGCTGGACGGTGGCAGGCGGGGCGTTGATCCAGGGGTAATAAAGTCCCGCGCCGTCGTCGACGGGGTGTCGAACACCCAGCCCGAGCTCCCCATGTCCGGTTCTGCCGGCCCAGCCATGAAACCAGACGTATCCCATGTTGGTGCTGTAGTCGCGAGGAGCGATGTAGGTATGCGGTGGCGGAAATACCGCTAGACTGCCTGCGTCCAACTGCGCCGCGACGGTTCGGTAGCGGACATAGGCCGGGCGCCGATCCGGACCGGTAGTCATTTCTGTGTGAAGCTTTCCCTCCGTATCGTAATAAGTGACCGGAGAGACCACCTCCCGGCGCCCGGGTCTCACCCCAGAAGCCGGAGCGGCTAAACGCAGTCCGGTGTCATAAAGGTAGGCGGTGTTGGGCTCCTGGGTTGAGACCACGGCCTCCTGATAAATTAGCCGGGTGCCTGGATAAAACGTGTATGCGATCCCGCCCTCGAAAATGCCTAGTTTCAGGCCTTGGAATAGGACTTCGATCCGGTTCCCGACGCTCCGGGCCGTGGCGGTGACCGGGCGGAACGCGCCCTCGAACCGCCGGGTCCCCTCGGGATGACTGCCCGGAAAATCGAAGAACTCATCGAACCCCGCGCGGCCGCGGCGTTTGCCAGTCGTGGCCCAGTATTGCGGGTAGGCGTTGCGGACGACGTCAGTCGTCCCCACTCCGATCTTCGTGATGAGCGGCTTCTCGGAGTTTAACGAGAATTCGGCGGTCCAAGTACGAGATGACTCGTCCGGCCAGTGAACGGTCAAGGTTTCAGCGGAGACCGAGACCGCGATTGGCCCCGGCCGGACGCCGGAAATGTCGACTGGCACTACGGCGGCTACGCTGAGGATGGGGATGAAGAAGATGAGGGATCGCATTTCAATTCGGCTCGGAGACTTCATCTTAACTCTGCGAAGACGGTTTTCTACGGCGGCGGATGGGAGTGCATTGCATCGCTGCTTGCGCCTCTCAGCCTTCGAACCAGCTACGTGTTCTGTAGTCCAGTTCGGGGACATAAGCCCCGACTCGAAGTCTTCGGTGGCCGATGGGTCAGCCGCAGGTTGGCGAGGCGCAACATAAAGGGAGCCCCCATTCGAGGCGGACCATCAAGGGGTCGCTTGCAAAACCGTTCTATAATCAAGAACCGGTGGCCTCCCGACACACGCCTTTCTTTTGGGCAACAGGCCTGTTCCTCATAATTGCGGGCCGAGGATTGTGTGCCGCGGACCCCGTTTCATTTTCGCGGCAGATTCAGCCTATCTTTGAAAGCTCTTGCTGGAAGTGCCACGGTGCGGCCCTCCAGCTTTCGCGTCTGGATTTGCGGACCCGTGACAGCGCTTTGAAAGGCGGCGATCACGGCCCCGCTCTCGTTCCCGGCAAGTCGGAAGAAAGCCGTCTGTTTCGTCTTGTGGCGGGGGCAGAAAAACCGTCGATGCCCATGGACGGTACACGCCTCACCACCGAACAAATCCGAGCCATCAAAGACTGGATCGACCAGGGCGCTAACTGGGACATTTCGACACCAATAGGAGCCTTAGCGTCTCAGCCTGCACCAGTAGAAGATCCACCGATTTCCGCGGAGGCGCGTGCATATTGGGCGTTTCTAAGACCGGTCCGGAGTGCGCTACCCCTCGCTCGCAATGCTGAGAACGCGAATCCAATCGACGCGTTTATCGACAAGGCTCTGGATGAACGCGGGCTTCAGCGGGCTCCCAAAGCCGATGCGCGTACCTTGGTGCGCCGCGCGTATCTTGACTTGACAGGCCTTCCACCCACTCCGGCGGAAGTCACCGCTTTTGTTAGCGATCCCTCGCCTGATCGGTGGGAGCACCTCATCGACCAGCTTCTCGCCTCCCCGCATTATGGCGAGCGGTGGGGGCGGCATTGGCTGGACGTGGCGCGTTATGCGGATTCCAACGGATTCGAGCACGATTTCGATCGCCCAAATGCCTGGCGTTACCGCGACTACGTGATTCGTTCTTTAAACGAAGACAAGCCGTATGACCTGTTCTTGAAGGAGCAGATAGCAGGCGATGAACTCGATCACCCATCTCGCGACAGCCTGGTCGCGACTGCGTTTCTACGCTGCTACGCCAAAGTTGGATTTCGCGAGAAAGATAATCCGCAGTTTCGCTACGACTACCTCGACGACATGATCGCCACAATCGGGCGTGGCATACTCGGGCTGACGGTGCAGTGTGCGCGCTGCCACAATCACAAGTTCGATCCGATCTCGCAAAAAGACTACTACCGCATGGAGGCCTCGCTCTTCGGTTATGTCGAAGTGGATCATCCCTTGACCACGCCGGACGCCGCCGCGGCCTTCGAAAAGAAACGTGCGGCGATCGAGGCACGCATCCAGCCTTTGAAACAGCAGATTCGGGATATCGAGCAGCCCTACCGCGACCGTCTGCTTCCGGAAAAGTACCGGGCATTTCCGGAAAACGTACAGATTGCCATCCGCACTCCGGAGGCACAACGTACGCCGGGACAAGCGCTGCTCGCGGCCCAGATCATCCGTACCGTGGACGTTTCTGACAAAGAGATCGAGCGTGTCATGCGGTCCGAAGATCTGGAACGCAAACGGGAATTGGTAGAGAGAATCCGCAACGTCGAAAAAGAGAGACCGGCCGCGATTCCGATGGCTATGGGAATTACCGATGGCGATTATCGCTTTGCGCCCGACGGACCCGGTGATGAGCCGGAGCCAGGTAAGGGGGTCAAACAGGAGGTCACTGCGGGCAGTTTTCTCAACGACGGTTCGAGCCGTTATCGGCCTCCACGAGCTTATTTTCTCTTTCGTGGCGACTATCAAAGCCGCGGTCCCGTGATGGAACCGGGGTTCATCAAAGTCATAACGTATGGAAACCCGCCGATTGAGATCCCCCCGGCTGATGGCCGCACTTCGGGGCGGCGGCGGGCGCTCACCGAATGGCTGGTATCGCCTGACAATCCTCTGACGGCTCGTGTGATTGTCAATCGCGTATGGCATCATCACTTCGGTCGCGGTATCGTGGCTACGCTCGATAACTTCGGCAAGATGGGGGAGAAACCCACACACCCGGAACTGCTCGACTGGCTCGCGCGGGACTTGATAGACCACGGATGGAGCCTCAAATATCTCCACCGGTTGATCATGACTTCGAACGCCTATCAGCGGGCGTCGCAGTTTGAAAATGCCGCCAACCAGGCGAAGGATTCAGACGATACTTATCTGTGGCGTTTTCCGATGCAGCGGCTCGATGCGGAATTGGTACGGGATGTAATTCTGGCCACAAGCGGCGCACTGAACCTTGAAATGTACGGTCCCCCGGTGTTTCCAAAACTGCAGCCGGAAGTGCTGCACGCAATGAATAAGGGGATCTGGGAACAAGAGGACGACGGGCCCAAAGTCTGGCGGCGAAGCGTTTATGTTTATCGCAAACGTGGCCTGCCGTTTCCGATGTTCGAGGTCTTCGACTTGCCCGATCAGAACATCACTTGCGGCAGGCGCAATGTCTCGACTGTACCCACGCAAGCGTTGACGCTACTCAACGACGATTTTGTTCTGCGGCAGGCACAGCTATTTGCGGATCGCGTGAAAAAGGCGGCACCAGGTGATCCGGCCGCTCAAGTCCGAACGGCGTACGAGATCGCGCTCGGCCGGCTCCCATCTGACGAGGAACGCAAACTCGCCGTGGATTTTCTGCAAAAGCAAAAGCTTGTAGACTTTACGCACGTATTGCTGAATCTGAATGAGTTCTTGTACATAAGATGAAGGATTTCGTTTCCAGGCGCAATTTCCTGTTCGAGTCCGGCGGGGGGCTTTCCGGCGTTGCACTTGCCTGGCTGCTGAATCAGCAAGGCCTACTCGCCGCTGGAAGCAACACTGCGTCCGGCACATGTGCGTCGGATGCTTCCGGACCTACACCATTCGCTCCTAAGAAACCACACTTCGCGGGTCGCGCCACGAGCGTGATTTCGTTGTTCATGTCTGGCGGCGTAAGTCATGTCGATACCTTTGATCCCAAGCCCGCGCTAGGCCGGTTTGCCGGAGAGCCGCTCACAGGCAGGGGCGAAATCATCGTCCGGCAGGGGAATCCTGGGCCGCTGATGCCCAGTCCATTTAGTTTTCGTAAGTACGGTCAGAGTGGGATCGAGGTTTCAGAGATCTTTCCGTCAATTGCCCAGCATGTAGATGAAATGGCGGTACTCCGCTCCGTTTATGGCGCATCGAACGACCACGTGCAGGCACATTATCTGATCTCGACCGGCATGGTGCGCATGGGTTTTCCCAGCCTAGGGTCCTGGGTGACATACGGTCTCGGTACCGAAAACCAGAATCTTCCGGCCTTCGTTGTGATCTACGATGCCCACGGCGGCCCCTTCGGCGGTCCCTCCAACTGGAGCGCCGGTTTCATGCCGGCGGCCTTTCAAGGTACGGTATTTCGCGCGGGAGAAAATCCAATCATCGACCTGAAGCCGCCTGCATACGTTACAGCCGATGAGCAGCGGGCGCGGCTCGATCTGCTCGCAAAGCTCAACGCGCTAGACCTGGAGAAATTTCCGTCAAGTTCAGAGTTGGCGGCGCGCATTTCGTCATACGAGATTGCTTACCGGATGCAGGGTTGTGCTCCGGAAGCGGTCGACGTGAATCGCGAGAGTGAAGCCACGCGTAAGCTCTATGGTCTCGACGACAAAACCACCGAGCCGTTCGGCAGGCAATGTTTGATGGCGCGACGACTGATAGAACGCGGCGTGCGTTTCGTGCAGCTCTATCACGGCGGACTCGGCAATCAGAATACCGATACGTGGGACGCGCACGATGATGTCAAGAAAAATCACACGGCTCACGGCGCCGAAGTCGACCGTCCCATCGCCGCGTTGCTCACGGATCTAAGGGCGCGCGGCCTATTGGATTCCACGCTCGTCGTGTGGCACGGTGAATTTGGGCGCATGCCGATTTCGCAGCATGGTGTCGGCCGCGATCACAACCCCGGGGCGATGAGCGTCTGGATGGCCGGTGCGCGGATTCCGGGTGGGCAGATCATTGGCGCGAGCGATGAATTCGGTTATAAGGCAGAACAACAGCCCATTTCCGTGCATGACCTGCATGCGACGATTCTGCATCTTCTTGGAATGGACCACACGAAGCTCACCTACCTTTATAATGGCCGCAACATGCGGCTTACCGATGTGTACGGCGACCCCATTCCGCAAATCGCGAATGGTTAAGCGCGGCATTTGCGGCACGCTCCGTTAGCAGTCCAAATAAGGGATCTGGGAACGTTCGGAATCCAAGCGGTGGCGATCCACCTAATCAAGCGTGGTCGGCAGGTGCGAACGGCGACCCCCCTTAGAACTACACTTGCGGCCGCTATAAAGTTGGAGATTGCAGCACCCCAGATGCCTAATGTCACTCGTAGTGCAGCGTAACGGTTGGATCGACCTGAACGGCGCGCCATGTCGGAATCAAACAGGCGAACCCCGCCACTGCGGCCAGAACCAGTGATACGCTCGCAAATATTGCCGGATCGTTGGATTGCACTTCCCACAACTCGGACGAAAGGAATCGGGTCAGCGCAAACGCACTGCCGATTCCGAGCATCAGCCCGCCGGCGATCAGCCATGCAGCCTGGCGAACCACCATGGACAAAATCTCCCCTCGGCTTGCGCCCAGAGCTACGCGGATTCCGATTTCTCGCGTTTGCTGCTCCACCGCATACGACATAACGCCGTAAACTCCGACTGCCGCGAGCAGCGTGGCCACAAAGGCAAATAGGCCCAGCAGCATGGAATAATATCGCGGATACTCTACCTGCCGCGCCAGCAACTGTTCCTCAGTTTTTGGTTCCAATAGCGGCAGGTTCGGGTCGATGTCCGCCACGGCGCGGCGTACCGCGGGCAAAAGAGTCATCGGGTCACCTTTGGCGCGCAGCAAATAGGTCAGCCTGAGACGAAAGCCCGTCCACGGTCCGGTGATATGCGGAGAAGCCTGGAAGAACGGAACGTACATCTCGGGGTCCTGCTTGGCTGCGAGCGGATTCGACGGAATATCGCGCACCACGCCGATGATCTCGCGTGGCTGATCCTCTGGGGAAAGATCTACCCGGACACGCTTGCCCAGCGGATCCTCATTCGGCCAGTAGCGCCGCGCCATGGTTTCATTGATGATCACCACCCAGTTCGACTCCGCGGTATCGTGGGCGTTGAAGTCGCGCCCGCGCTCCATTTGGATTTTCATCGTCTGGAAGAAACTCGACGTCACCGGAGTGTAGATTGCGGTGGGGATGTTGACGCCCGCAGCCGGCCGATCGGGAATCGTAAACTCCATCGGAAACCGACCTGTCATCGGCGGGGTCACGCTCCCGGCGGCGGAGACTACACCCGGCAAACTCCGCACACGCTCGTACAGCTGCTGAAACTTTGTGGCCACCACGGCGTTGATGTTCCACAAGGGAATTCCGTTGTGCTGGCCCGATAGCGTTGCGTACTGCCGTTCCGGGAACTGGACGGCGAACGTCAACAGGCCCGCGGGATCACAGTTCAGGCCGACCCCTTGAACTTTGAGAAAACTGCGAATGAGTAGTCCTGAGCCGATCAGGAGCAAAAGCGCGAATGCCAGTTGAGCAGTGACCAAGGCCAGCAGAAGGCGCCTTCGCCTTCCACCAGACGTTCCACCGCGAGTCGAATCCTTCAGCGTATCGGCGAGACTGATCTTCCAAGCCTGCGCGACGGGTGCCAGGCCAAAAACAACACCGGTCAGGATCGATAAAGCGATGCTGAACGCGAGTACCCGTCCGCCAATGGAGATCTCGTGCAATCGCGGAAACCACGGCGGAGCCATGGATACCAGTACTCGCACGCTCCACCAGGCCAAGGCGACGCCAAAGGCGCCGCCGATAAGTGATAGGAGCACGCTCTCGGTCAGGAATTGACGGACGATGCGAACGCGTCCCGCGCCGAGTGCCGCCCGGATGGCGACCTCGTTCCGGCGCGATGCCGCGCCCGCGACCAGAAGCGCCGCTACATTCGCGCACGCAATCAGGAGCACGAGGGCCACCGCGCCCTGAAGCAATAGGAGGGGCCGGCTCATAAAAACCGAACAGGGCTTCGCGAATCGGTTGCAGTTGAACAGACCAGGGCTTACCATGGACCAAATCCGCGGGATGCTCGACAGCAAAGTGGGCCGCGACGGATTCCAACTCCGATTGCGCCTGGCGGATCGACACACCCGGATTCAGCCGGCCGGCCACGGTGATGAACCGCGCCGAACCCCTCATTTGAAAGTGGTTGAAGCTGAACGGAGTCAGAAACTCGGCGTCGTCATCCGAAAACCGAAAATCGGGCCGCATGACACCGATGATGGTGGTGTTCACGCCATCCACCAGCACGGTCCGGTTCAGAATGTTCTTGTCCCCGCCGAATCGCTGTCGCCACAAGCGATAGCTGAGAACAATTACCGGCGCCGGGTGGTCCACTTCGGCTTCGGAGGGCAGGAAGAGGCGGCCCATGAAGGGTTGAAAGCGCAACATGGCTAACATTTCGGGCGTGAACATCTCGCCTGGAATGCGTTGGGCCGGAACCCCGTTTTGCTCGGTGCCGAAATCATTCTCGACGTTGACCATCGCCCCTATGCCATCAAACGATCGGCTGCGCTGCTTCCAAGCCAGATAGTCAGGAATCGATGCGCCGTTCAGTTCTTCGGGATGGCCAGGCGGCACCGACCAGATCGCCACCACGCGATCCGGTTCCTGAAACGAGAGCGAGCCCAGCAGGATGGTATTAATCAGTGTAAAAATCGCCGTGTTCAGCCCTATTCCCAGCGCCAGCGACAGCGCGGCAACAAGTGTGAAGACCGGCCTTTTTGCCAGCATGCGCAAACCAAACAGGGTGTCTTGCCACAGAAAATTCATGTTCAGCGCCTCGGTGAATCTTAGACGGCCTGCGTGCTGATCCGTCTCGAACAGTTCGGCAATATTAGAGGAAGCGGCTGGGGATACGGCGTCGGCCAGTCTTACGTTTTAGACACACTTCATTCATCACGCAGCGCTGCCATTGGCTCCATGCGTGGCGGGCGTCCCGCATGGAGCCAATGGCAGCGCTGCGTGATGAATGAAGTGTGTCTAAAACGTAAGACTGGCCGACGCCGGTCAACTCCCCAGCCGCTTCCTCTAACATTGCCGAACTGTTCGAGACGGATCAGCACGCAGGCCGTCTAAGATTCACCGAGGCGCTGAACATGAATTTTCTGTGGCAAGACACCCTGTTTGGTTTGCGCATGCTGGCAAAAAGGCCGGTCTTCACACTTGTTGCCGCGCTGTCGCTGGCGCTGGGAATAGGGCTGAACACGGCGATTTTTACACTGATTAATACCATCCTGCTGGGCTCGCTCTCGTTTCAGGAACCGGATCGCGTGGTGGCGATCTGGTCGGTGCCGCCTGGCCATCCCGAAGAACTGAACGGCGCATCGATTCCTGACTATCTGGCTTGGAAGCAGCGCAGCCGATAGTTTGATGGCATAGGGGCGATGGTCAACGTCGAGAATGATTTCGGCACCGAGCAAAACGGGGTTCCGGCCCAACGCATTCCAGGCGAGATGTTCACGCCCGAAATGTTAGCCATGTTGCGCTTTCAACCCTTCATGGGCCGCCTCTTGCTCCTCCGAAGCCGAAGTGGACCACCCGGCGCCGGTAATTGTTCTCAGCTATCGCTTGTGGCGACAGCGATTCGGCGGGGACAAGAACATTCTGAACCGGACCGTGCTGGTGGATGGCGTGAACACCACCATCATCGGTGTCATGCGGCCCGATTTTCGGTTTTCGGATGACGACGCCGAGTTTCTGACTCCGTTCAGCTTCAACCACTTTCAAATGAGGGGTTCGGCGCGGTTCATCACCGTGGCCGGCCGGCTGAATCCGGGTGTGTCGATCCGCCAGGCGCAATCGGAGTTGGAATCCGTCGCGGCCCACTTTGCTGTCGAGCATCCCGCGGATTTGGTCCATGGTAAGCCCTGGTCTGTTCAACTGCAACCGATTCGCGAAGCCCTGTTCGGTTTTATGAGCCGGCCCCTCCTATTGCTTCAGGGCGCGGTGGCCCTCGTGCTCCTGATTGCGTGCGCGAATGTAGCGGCGCTTCTGGTCGCGGGCGCGGCATCGCGCCGGAACGAGGTCGCCATCCGGGCGGCACTCGGCGCGGGACGCGTTCGCATCGTCCGTCAATTCCTGACCGAGAGCGTGCTCCTATCACTGATCGGCGGCGCCTTTGGCGTCGCCTTGGCCTGGTGGAGCGTGCGAGTACTGGTATCCATGGCTCCGCCGTGGTTTCCGCGATTGCACGAGATCTCCATTGGCGGACGGGTACTCGCGTTCAGCATCGCGTTATCGATCCTGACCGGTGTGGTTTTTGGCCTGGCACCCGTCGCGCAGGCTTGGAAGATCAGTCTCGCCGATACGCTGAAGGATTCGACTCGCGGTGGAACGTCTGGTGGAAGGCGAAGGCGCCTTCTGCGGGCCTTGGTCACTGCTCAACTGGCATTCGCGCTTTTGCTCCTGATCGGCTCAGGACTACTCATTCGCAGTTTTCTCAAAGTTCAAGGGGTCGGCCTGAACTGTGATCCCGCGGGCCTGTTGACGTTCGCCGTCCAGTTCCCGGAACGGCAGTACGCAACACTATCGGGCCAGCACAACGGAATTCCCTTGTGGAACATCAACGCCGTGGTGGCCACAAAGTTTCAGCAGCTGTACGAGCGTGTGCAGAGTTTGCCGGGTGTAGTCTCCGCCGCCGGGAGCGTGACCCCGCCGATGACAGGTCGGTTTCCGATGGAGTTTACGATTCCCGATCGGCCGGCTGCGGGCGTCAACATCCCCACCGCAATCTACACTCCGGTGACGTCGAGTTTCTTCCAGACGATGAAAATCCAAATGGAGCGCGGTCGTGACTTCAACGCCCACGATACCGCGGAGTCGAACTGGGTGGTGATCATCAATGAAACCATGGCGCGGCGCTACTGGCCGAATGAGGATCCGCTGGGCAAGCGTGTCCGGGTAGATCTTTCCCCAGAGGATCAGCCACGCGAGATCATCGGCGTGGTGCGCGATATTCCGTCGAATCCGCTCGCAGCCAAGCAGGACCCCGAGATGTACGTTCCGTTCTTCCAGGCTTCTCCGCATATCACCGGACCGTGGACGGGCTTTCGTCTCAGGCTGACCTATTTGCTGCGCGCCAAAGGTGACCCGATGACTCTTTTGCCCGCGGTACGCCGCGCCGTGGCGGACATCGACCCGAACCTGCCGCTATTGGAACCAAAAACTGAGGAACAGTTGCTGGCGCGGCAGGTAGAGTATCCGCGATATTATTCCATGCTGCTGGGCCTATTTGCCTTTGTGGCCACGCTGCTCGCGGCAGTCGGAGTTTACGGCGTTATGTCGTATGCGGTGGAGCAGCAAACGCGAGAAATCGGAATCCGCGTAGCTCTGGGCGCAAGCCGAGGGGAGATTTTGTCCATGGTGGTTCGCCAGGCTGCATGGCTGATCGCCGGCGGGCTGATGCTCGGAATCGGCAGTGCGTTTGCGCTGACCCGATTCCTTTCGTCCGAGTTGTGGGAAGTGCAATCCAACGATCCGGCAATATTTGCGAGCGTATCACTGGTTCTGGCCGCAGTGGCGGGGTTCGCCTGTTTGATTCCGACATGGCGCGCCGTTCAGGTCGATCCAACCGTTACGCTGCACTACGAGTGACATTAGGCATCTGGGGTGCTGCAATCTCCAACTTTATAGCGGCCGCAAGTGTAGTTCTAAGGGGGGTCGCCGTTCGCACCTGCCGACCACGCTTGATTAGGTGGATCGCCACCGCTTGGATTCCGAACGTTCCCAGATCCCTTATTTGGACTGCTAACGGAGCGTGCCGCAAATGCCGCGCTTAACCATTCGCGATTTGCGGAATGGGGTCGCCGTACACATCGGTAAGCCGCATGTTGCGGCCATTATAAAGGTAGGTGAGCTTCGTGTGGTCCATTCCAAGAAGATGCAGAATCGTCGCATGCAGGTCATGCACGGAAATGGGCTGTTGTTCTGCCTTATAACCGAATTCATCGCTCGCGCCAATGATCTGCCCACCCGGAATCCGCGCACCGGCCATCCAGACGCTCATCGCCCCGGGGTTGTGATCGCGGCCGACACCATGCTGCGAAATCGGCATGCGCCCAAA
>CAVYHD010000049.1:0-24893 GCA_963768075.1 Terriglobia bacterium | reverse complement strand
CGCGCGGCTGCGGAACGGAATCCTGCATCTCGTTTGAGATCAGCCCACAGCCACTGCCAGCTCTCCGTGGCTCCGCGCCAGTTCTAGAAGCTGCGTGTGGATCGGATCCTCCAGGTTCCGCAGATCGTTCAAATTCACGATTTCCTCGAAGGCATTCTGGCCAGAGATCTCTGTACTCTCGACAATCAATTCATCCGGCGGCCGAATCGACGAGACGCGGGACGCTATGTAAGCGAGCGGCGAGCTCCCCCAACTCGGGCATCGCGCCCGGAACTGATCGGGAAACGCAGGCCCTCGAAGAGGCGCGGCAGGCCGGGATGGCTAGCCAACGCAACGCGAAGCGCGACGTAGTGCAGGATGAACCGGTGCGTCTCTTCGTCGGTCCGGTTCCGATTCGCGAGCAGCTCCTGGAGTCTCGCGGGAGAAAAATCCGTGTAGGTCAGCACCCATTTGAACGGCGAGGTCACCGCTATTGTTTTGCTTTGCCCGTCGCTGCTCACAATCTGCGAATACTCCAGCGGTGTGATCTCCATCGCGTTGTTCTCGAGGTTGATGGGCGACCTCAACTCCTGCTCCAGGTTATACGGCTTTGCCTTGGCAACACTCGCATATAGACTCTGCAACTGTAGGTACGCCTTTTCGGCGCCACGGACACTCTCCTTCGCACCGCCCTGGACGTATTCTCCGAGAATGCTCCTGGGGAGGAACATGGGACGGAGCGTCGCCAGATAATCGATCAGTTGGCCGCGTAGGAGATCGGCGATCGCCCGAGTTAGCTTTCTCAGCCTGAGAAGCCTCTGGATGGGGTAGTGTTCTTAAGACATCCAAAAACCTCCAGCCGTCATGTCGACCTCCAAGAACGGAATCGCCATTGTAACAATTCGATAAAACCGCGCTATGGGTGCGGAGGGCGCCACGCCGGTCAGGTACCGGATCTCCCTGTGCTGCGCGCGCGTGACGGCTGACAATTTTCCGCCGCTGGACTCGCTCGGGCGTTATGTTACAAAGCCCTGGGCTCCCACCCGTGGACAAGTGAGACTAAGTGCTTGTAAACAATACATTCGTGCGAATGTGTGCGTCGACAGCTGTTTTGCTTGCGTTTTACGTGGGTTGCCAACACGCAGTACCTAAGACGGCGCGGAGGAACGGAGTGGGCAACGCAAACGTCGCTGCTGTCAGCTGACAGTCGCACGTCTGAGCGCTTCCATCACTTGAGACGCAGTTCGCGCCTTGGACCCAGTGTCGGTGCTGGGATCGTGTACGCCGTTTGGGCCGCCGACGGGTGGTCCACCTTCGACCGCCGCCCCTCCTCCTGAATTCGCGCATGTGCCTCCTCCCAAGAAGGAAGTTCCGTGCCAGCCTGGGACCAGTGAACCAGAGCTGCTTCGTCACACCATTGAAGCAGGCTTCGCATAGTAGGCCCGTGGGGCTTCGCATGCATGAATGCCTTCATCGAGTCCTCCGACGACCAACTCGTGCCAGTCCAGAACGCCTTCTCCTTATCGCGCAACAGTTTGACTGCGAGATTGCCGTCGGACCTCGCAGCTTGCCAGGCAATGCGCAGCGTCTGAAAGGAGAACGCAGGGAAATAGGACCACGACCTAACACGAAGACGTGTAATGGAGACGAATGGCATAAGTTCCTCCTCGCACCCGTGGCCGGCGCGCGCGTTATGTTATAAAGCCCCGGTGTCCCGCCCGTGGCGAGGTATGCCTAAGCGCATGTAATTAAACAAAGAACACCAAGTTGCCTGATAAGCGTTTCCCTTGCGTTTAACGTCGACGGTGTCGGACACGCTACCGTAAACTGGCACTAATATCGTAACCGGTGTAGGATTCAATCCGAAATGATCATCAAAATTAGACGAAACTGGGCCGGCGCGGCACGAATTCTAGCACGTACAAGAACAGTCAGTCTGCAGCCTATCCTCTTGCTGGTGTAGTGCTTAACACGGTTCCGGACCCTTCATCGTATGCGCACATTGCATTAGTGGTTCCTCAACTTCAACGAGGGCATCTCCCACCGAATGAGTTGATTAGTACTCATCGGTGGCTAAACGCCGCGAAAACGCAATGGGTGCGCACGGCGGCGCCGACCTCGGTTCGCCGGTTCCGACTGGAAATTCCGTTGGAGCGTCGACACGTCCCGGAACGAACGGTAGCGGGTCTCCCAGATGGGCGTTTTTCGTCAATTGGCGCGAAGGAAATGTGATTCGTTTCGGTTCTGTTCTTCGAGTTCAAGCAGTGTCACCGGATTGCGATTAGCAGACCGCCGCTCATGCCGAAGGATCGTTCATGCCCTCGCGCGAAATTGTAATCGTAGCTCGGTTCGAGGGACCAGCCGAGTCTATGCTTTCGCCCGGCCAGACATAAAATCCAGCACGGCTTCGCCTGCTATTGAGTTTGCTCTCATGCCCGGCTCCCTCGTATGAACCCACTCCGGGCCGACACCAACCATTAACTCCGCTTTTTTGGAAAGCGTCCATGGCTTCTTAAAAAGCAGGTCGGTGTCCCATTCTGTCGAATGATGGCGGCTGAATAATGGTGTAATGCCCGCTTCAAGTTCTAACCAGTTCTCTATGGGCGTGACTTCAACAGCAGCATCCACGCCGAAGCTTGATCCGCCGTTGTTGAGACTCCAGCCAGCGGCTCCGCCGAACTCTACGATGGCCACAGGGTCTTTATCGACCGACTGTGCGAAGGCCATTTCGGAGCAGAGAATCAATGATGCCGACAACAGGAAGTTTTGTCGCACTCTAGAAATCGAGTCTATCAGCTTGCACGTTCATCATGCCCCGGTTAGCTCCAAATGGCTTATGAGACGAGGCCGAAGAGATTCAGTGCACGTATGGTCGGCAATCGGGAACTGACCCACTACCGAATGGACGGCGTAGTTGCGGCCTGGGGGTGTGATCGCTGCCCTGACGTGACGCCGTTGTCGGCTGAGCGGACCAGGTCTACATTGCTCTTCTGTACAGCGACGGCCGCCAGCGTGGATGCCGGTTGGGATACTGCGCCCACCCCCGCGCGGATCAGCGCGTCTTCGGGATGTTATCGACGCCGGCGGCGGGTCGACTGATTTCGAGACGGAACGCGGCTCCGGGGTCAGAATCGACCCAACTGATCAAGGACATTTCATTTAAGGCCGAATTTCTATTCGTGCGCGTCGGCCTGGCGCACTGCGACGAGGTCGCTTGAAACAGAAAACAAACCTGATCGGCGCTGGGGGCGGCTGTGCACTACCGTGCACTACCAGATTACGGAGCAACGACAATGCCATCGGGTATACAATCTCTGTAATTCTCTTTGAGGGGGCTCGACAACCGAGTCATGTAAGAGAGCCATGCATATGTTGCCGTTACCGCTCAAATTCTCCTTTAAAAAGTTTCGGAGAAAACTCTCACCATCGGCTCGATCTGACCTTGACCGGCTCGCGCGCTGAGATTGAATCTGTTGAAGGGGCCAAAGGTCATTGGGGGAGACTACCTGAGCCGGCTTTACAAACGTGCTTCGTTGTGCGGCACCCACCTTCAGTCGAGAAGAATGTAAGGCATTGGCCTTTTACGCTCTGTGCGCGCGATGCGACTCATCGGTATGGCTGTCGCTGAATCCACTTGCTTCGGAAATCCAATCCGGGATACAGAGTTCCCAGAGTTCC
Organism: Terriglobia bacterium; assembly: GCA_963768075.1. Classification (GTDB taxonomy): domain Bacteria; phylum Acidobacteriota; class Terriglobia; order Bryobacterales; family Bryobacteraceae; genus QHXW01. The sequence goes on along the minus strand of CAVYHD010000049.1, from coordinate 21,236 downwards.
TCTTCTGCTGAGCTGATGTCGGCAACACAGCAAATGCAGGAAATGCAGATGAGTTTCAATTTACAGTATCTGATGCTCCAGGAAAACTTACAGAATGATAGTCGCGAGTATACCTGCCTCAGTAACGTCATGAAGGCCAGATACGCTACCATGAAGGGCATCCTCTCGAACCTCCGTTGATCGCTGTGGCAAAGTGCGAGGAATGGTTAAACTGAATTCATAATGCTGGATGGCGGTGGGCGGCCAGGAATTCAAGGTTCGCTGCGATGAATTCCGGGCGGTATAGCGCGCCTGTCGCGCCGGCGTGGGTAGCGCCATCAATTACGACAGGCTTCACTGTCGGCAGCACCGCCTGAAGATCCTTCGCCCCGGTCAAGCCGCCATCATTACTTCCAACCACTGCAAGCACCGGCACTTGCACCAGCTTCATCTTCGCCTCGTCCCATGTCCGTTCGGGAGCGCTCCGTTGCACCGCAGCCAGAGCCGCGGGGTCGTTATTTCGGGCTGCCACGTCCGGCGCCATCTCTCCTCGATCGAGTGCGGCCACCAGAGCGGCGATCTTCTTCTCCACCTCTGGAGTTATTGATTCGTGATCCGGCGCCTCCGCCCACGGTGGCGGTTAGGAAACGTCAGAATATTCGCTCAGGAGTTGCGCGGTGATCCCTGCCCCCATCGAGTAGCCAATGATGTGGGCGCGGGGAATCTGCAGGGAAGTTCATCAGTCGGATTACGTCCAAGCCCATCTCGGCTCCGTACGCCTTGGGATCGTGAGGCTTGTCGCTCTTGCCGTGCCCTCGCACGTCAAGCGCGATAACTCGGTAATCCGTAACCAGTTTGGGCAAGACACCCATCACCACCCACTCGTGCTCCTGGTTAACCGAATAGCCGTGAATCAGGATGACCGGTTCGCCGGATCCCTGATCCGTGTAACGGATCTTCACGCCATTGGAATTGAAGAACTTGTCGTCGGCTGCTATCCCTGTGGCCGCGATCGTCGCGGCAACGGTCACGATCATCATCAAACTTCGCATATCTCTCCGTTTACAGCGACGATAAGGCTGTAGGTACGCGGCTTCGCGTCAAAGGCCGGCTGATGGCTATTATCGGCGTCGCGGCGCCGCGCCGTTCGTTAGCGTGTCCCGTATGGACGAAAGCCCCGCTCGGCGGCATTGGATGGCACACGGCGCAGGAGACGGTACCATCGGGCAGGAGTCGCCAACTTTTTGATAAGCAGACGGGACAAGGCCCAGGCGGTCCAGCAATGTCCTTCTGAGGTTTGGGTGGTTCGGATACTGTTGTCAATCGGTTGGACCACTCAGGCCCACGTGGCGCCGGTACCGGCGGCGGTGAAGACAAGACTACCGGTACGATCGCTGTGACACATAGGTTTTGAGTGGGTTGTTTCTGCTGGTGAACTGGTTCGCTGGTTTGCGAGCCCACCCCGAGGACGTGGCTCGTGCCGTGCCGGTGTAACGCGGAACGGGAGATTCCAAAAACGTGCGGCGACCACGCGGATTGATTGTCCCGATTCGAGACCAAGCTCAATCTCCGATCTGTTCATGTGGTTGCAGATGCCGCAGGGCCGCGCCATGGCTTCATGATCCGACTGCATCGGTCAGACCTCAACGGAAAATGCGCCGCGAAATGCTTGGCAGACCAACGCCATTACTTGCTGACAAAAACGCCGCAGTTATGATCCGGAGGTGGTAAGGCAAGATCAGGTCAAGGTCACGACGCGAGAACAAGCGGACTGGCGAGCGTATGTCCAAATGGCGGGACGACTGATTACGAGGGATAGTCCGGCACGAAGCGTCGGATATTCGGCGAACGATTGTCCCGGATCCTCCTAAAGGCAGAGTGTAGTGCTACCCCATGTCCCGAAATGACCGGCAAAAACTTCCGACTATTGGAAAGTCTTGACGAATGTATCTGCCTACTCGAGGATTGTGACGGTTCATACGGCACGTTTCCACGCGTGGAAAACGGCGTGACGATCGACTTCGGCCTGAACTGAAGTTTACAGCGGCCCAGGGCAAATGGTGCACGACGGCATCGCGCGCACAGTTGTTGCTAGCGGCGCGCTGGCCATGATGGACGACGCTCACGAGCACAGCGCAGGCTGCTGTTACGTTGGCCTACCGGATCGTTAGGTAGTGGGCTCTCGGGCTATTTCGCGTCCAATTTCATCAAGATTCACCGCACCTTGCGTGTGACGCCTGCCATAGTCCTTGGCATGACAGATCCGCTTTGGGAAGTGGCTACTTGGTTGCGGCTTGGGAAGCCGAAAAGCGGGAGGGGGAAAGAACACCGCAGAGGAGTATGATTTGAGACGGAAATTCTTACCCTATGAATCGAACAAGGCATCTCACCTTAGTAGCGCTTGCTGCCGGATTGCTAGGCGGCCTGCTTTCCTGTTACCTGACACCAACACCCGTTTTTGCTCAAGCCCAAGCACCGGCCCCAAGAGAGGTCCGGGCACAACGCTTCGTTTTAGTAAACAAGCAAGGTGCCCCCCTTGGACGAATCGGATTTGACTCTGATGGCCTCCCAAACATCACGCTCGTTGACGAAAATGGACGCACAATTTGGAGAGGCAAGGCCACATTACTGTTGCAGTCCAGCAAATAGGAGCATTCCAAAGCAGCCCACTACCGGATCCTTTGACGAGTCCGGCAATACGCTTGACCGACGCGTCATGGCGGTCGAACGAAATCCCTGGGGATCACCGAGTCAACCCGGAATATCGCTTAACACTAGCTTTTCCACGCGTGGAAAACGTTGTAACAATCGACCTGGGGGAGCATGAGGGTAGTTAATCTGGCCGAAGGCCAGCTTAACTAGATCGAGATTCCTTGTCAAGCGACAGACTAGGAACAGACTAGCAAGACTGGGGAAGACTAGAGGTCGACTTCGGCGGTGCGGCCTTGAACTCGATGTTGAACTCTGGGCTTAGGTATCGGCCAGAGCAATAGGCGATGACCCTGCTTCGCGTGAGGTGTATGTGGTCTACGATCTTGCCATACGACATCCCACCAGCACGAAGAGATCGAACTCTACGCACAGTCTTCGGATTGGCTTCCTTCCGGCTGTGATACTTCAACTGTGGCCTATACTCCGGGTCTGTCCAGGTTACGTTCAGCAGGACACTTCGGATAGTCGTCACCGCTACAAAGTACTCTTGCGCCAAGACCACAGTAGGAATACCGGCGGCGGCCTTTTTCTCGATCTCGCGTGCCTTCTGCACGTCGAGATGCGCATCGGACTTACGCGGTTGTTGTAAATGCAAGCCTCGGCTTCTAGGTGCTCTGGATTGATACACCTCCGGTGCCAGCACAGGTGGTTGATTTCGTAGCCTTCTGGAATCGGGCCTTTGTGCTCCTGGTAGATTTGCCGATCGACGAAGCGGCCATAGTCATCGACAGCGTAGCCGTGGGGATCGCAATGCCTTCTCCAGATCCAACACCCGGTGATCGAGTTGATCCCATAGTCCTCTAATCCAATTGCCTTGAACGGCGGCAAGTAGTCCATGAGTGCGACATCCATGCGAAGATTATAGCCTCGACACGCACGGAGCTCGCCGAGTGCCTCGCGGGATTTTTCGCAGCGGAACCAACGCTTTAGCGCCTTTTTTACCGCGTTTCACTTGCGTTACTGTAACCATCGATTCGCACGGCGCGCTGTCGGGGGGCAAGACAAGACGCAATCGACATCGACGCCTTCTCAATCATCATGATCGCCGTAGTCTTACTCCACGAGCTGCCCAAACATCGGGGCGCCAATGAAGGATGCCTACCACGTGCGTTCAGATGCCCCCAGAAAAATGTCAACTCGTTCGCGGTCTGAAGGAGCCAGAAAGAGTTTGCCGAACGCTCAGGGGCTCCATTGAGCAAAAGTCGTCTCGATCAAAATAGCCGACTCCGGCGGAAGGCGCGCGGTTCGACTTCCAACGGTGGACTATGGACTAGTGCCAGCGGCCGGGCGACGACCGGATGCTGAGCCACGGCAGACCTTCCAAATGACTCGATCGCCGTATCTGAGGCCAGGCTGACTGGCCAGTTCAGCGACTCGGCGGGTCCGAGGGCTGGTCTCGCGAACCGCGGCGGTCGCAGCAGCGGAGCATCCACGACGTCAAGCATTGCGCTACTCAGCCCCAATGCCGAGCAACACAATCACGGAACCAAAGAAGCCGGGTGATTTACGGCTAAGCGCATGATAGCGAAGATCTTGAAGCTGGAGAGCGAACACAACCCTCTTACTCCTCTCGCAGAGCTGCCGTGGGGTCGAGGCCGGCTGCGCGACGCGCGGGCATCCAACAGGCTAGTACGGTGATGAGGAAGAAGAGGATAGATATCGTCGCGAATGTCCACCGATCTGTTGGTTTGACCCCGACCAGCATGCTGGTCATCAGGCGCGTTAAGCCAAAAGCGGCGCAAAGGCCGATCGCAATCCCTGCCGCACTCAGTTTTAGTCCATAACTCACCACAAGGCGGAACACATGGACAGGCCCAGCGCCAACCGCCATTCGGATGCCAATTTCTGCCGTTCGCTGCCGTACGATGGTGGACAGCACGCCATAGAGTCCAACCGCCGCGAGAAGCGTGGCGACCGCCGCGAATACTCCGATGAGGAGCAGAGAGAACCGCGTACCGGCCTGCGCGCGAGTGACGAGTTCATCCATAGGATGGATGTTTGTAACGAGCAGTTGGGGTGCGAGCGTGCGAATTTCATTGCGGGCTGTGGTGATGTAGCGGGTCGGATCGCCGTTAGTACGCAGCGCCCACCAACCGATGTTTCCGTAATTCAGGTAGCCATCCATAGCATAGATCTGTTCGCGCCCGGGCGTCGCCAGCGACACATCGCGTTGGTGCGCCACAACGCCGATGATTTCGCCCCATTCGGCGTCCGCTTTGCGTAGGCGGAACAGGATCTGCTTTCCGACAGCTAAGTCATAGGGAAAAGCCTTGGAGGCGAGGGCATCGTCCACAATGATGAGATTGTGATCAGGCGTGTTGTCGGCCTCGGTGAATGTGCGTCCGGCGATCAACCGGCTATGCATGGCTTCAAAGTAGCCCGGCATGACGACCTCCAGGTCGGCTGCCTGAAATTTGGTTTGATCGGTTAGCGCATCCGCAGTTCCCCAGCGGATGGGATGAAAATCACCGGCGAGTGGCATGGGATACGACGCCGTAGCGGCCTGCACGCCAGGAATGTCGGCTAGGCCGTCGTGAAGCTCGCGCATGAGTACCTGGCGTGCGTGCGGCGTATCGGCATAGCTACCCAGTACTTGAAACGTGAGCAGGTGGTACGGGTCGAACCCCAGGTCGACTCGTTGAATCGCCAGAAAAGTGCGGAACATCAAACCTGATCCAATAAGGAGTACGAAGCACAGGGCTACTTCCATGACGACAACTCCGTTTCGTAGCCTCCCGCCGCCCGCATCCGCGGTTCGCCCGTTGGCGCGAAGAACCCGGATGATATCCGGTCGCGCGGAGCGCAATGCAGGCGCGAGTCCGAAGAGAGCGGCGGCCGCGAGCCCGGCTAAAGCGGAGAACACCAGCACAACAGGATCGATGTGAACGCCACTGAGCCGCGGCACACTTTCAGGCGCAATCATGAGCAGCTCGTGGATCCCAAACCATGCCAGACCCAGACCACCCAGCGTTCCGAGGGCGGAAATAACAACCGCTTCGGCCATTATTTGCCGAACGAGGCGCCACCAACTCCCACCCAACGCAGCGCGGACCGCAAATTCGCGCTCGCGGAGCGAGGCGCGTACGAGCAGCAGGTTCGCCACATTTGCGCATGCGATCAGTAGCAGGAAAATGACAGCGCCCATGAGCGCCAGTATGGCGGGCCGGACTTCGCTGACCAAGTGCTGTCTCATCGGTTCAATCCGAATGTATTGGCCCGCGGTTCGCATAATTGGACTGACGCGGTGGAGCTGCTCAGTGATGGTATCGGCTTCGGCTTGTGCCTGTGAGACCATGACACTTGGTTTCATTCTTCCTATGACGCGCCAACGGACGTCGTTTCGGCTGGCTGTGTCATAAACGATGCGGGCAGCGAACCAGACATCCGGGAATTGTTCGATGTGGGTCTCCGGTGGAAAGAGCAGCTCGAATCCCGGCGCTAAAACACCGACCACAATTGGATGTGGTGCTCCGACCAAGGGCAGAGTTTGGCCAACCACGGAAGCCTTTCCGCCGAAGCGCCTCTGGAAATATCCGTAGCTCAGGACCGCGAAGACGGGAAGTTGTTGAGGCGGTGGCCCGCCCGTCAGAGCTCCGGCTTGCGGTAATGCCGGTTGTGGTAAGCCATCAGAATCCTGGAAATCGCGGCCGACTACAACTCGCGCGCCCATCAGTCGGAAAAAATTTGTGGAAATTACTCCAAAGCGTACCTGCTCGGGAGTGCCATCCGCCTGGGGTACCGGACCGCGGCCGGTCGTGACGGCGCCAAAGTCGTCAAACGAACTCTTTGCGCCATTTCGCAGGTCCAGGAAGTCCGCATCCGAAAACGGAAAATCCTTCACATTTCGCTGGCGTATGTCATTGCAGGCAAGAACCAAGCGGTCTGGTGCCCTGTAAGGGAGGGCGCGAAGGAGAACAGTCTCTGTGACGCTGAAAATCGCGCTGCTGGCGCCTATTCCGAGCGCGATCGTGACGGCTGCGGCAACTGTAAATCCAGGAGCTTTTCGCAACGTTCGCGCGGCGTTCAGCAGGTCGTTGAAGAGCATGTCGTGTGGAAAGTTAGACGAACGGCGACCGCGTTGGTTTCAGCTCCACGTGATCGTTAGCTCATCCGCCAGGTGTTGATGGCCTTGCCCGGTACACCAGTCGGTCCGGCCACTTTTCGAACTCCTAAAGCCAACCTTCCTCCAATGCCGTATCTCGCCCGCGTGGACGATTTCTGGTGCTAAGCGCTGTTGTACTAAGCCGCTATCGCGGCAGGAGATCCCGAGGCAGTTTGCGTAGGTTCAAAATGAGCGAGCGAAAGGAGCTCATTCATGACGAAACTGCGTCAACGAATGATCGAGGATCTATGGCTGCGGAATTATTCGCAGCACACAATCCGGTCGTACACCGGGGCCGTGGCGGACTTCGCCCGGTACTTCAACAAGCCGCCGGACCAACTGGGACCAGAGCATATGCGCGAGTATCAACTGCACTTGGTACATGAGAAGAAACTGGCCTGGTCCACTTTACAGGTACGGGTCGCCGCGCTCAAGTTCTTCTACACCGAAACGCTGAAACAAGACTGGTTCGTCCAGGAGGTTGCCAGACCCAAAGTCCGGCGAAAACTCCCGACGGTGCTGAGCCGCGAAGAGGTGACGGCGTTGCTCCATGCCACGCCGAATCTGAAGCATCGTGCACTGCTGGCAACCCTTTACGCGACTGGGTTGCGTTGCGCCGAAGTGCTTCAGCTCAAGATCACTGACATCGACAGCCAGCGGATGTTGATTCTGGTGCGAGAAGGAAAAGGTCAGCGGTCCCGGCAGGTCATGCTGTCGCCCAAACTGCTGGTTCAGTTGCGCGCCTATTGGCGCTGGCGGAAGCCCCCGGACTGGTTGTTTCCGGGGAAGAAGCCCGGCTCTCCGATGCATCCATCCGGCGTCCGACAGATCTGCCAGCAGCTCGCCGAAAAGGTCGGCATCAAAAAGCAGGTAAGCCCGCACATTTGGCGGCACTATGCCGCTTCCCGGACTATGCCGCTTGGATCAAACCGAAGTCGTCCAAGAGCCCGCAGAGTGCGGGGGCGGTGGCACACCTGGCGTTCAGGATGCGGCATAGTCCGGAGGCTTGCATCAGAGTCGTTTCAGAAAGTCCAGCAACTCGTCGTCTGGTTGATAGCGTTTTGGAGCGCCCTTTACGGGGTTGGTCTTTGCCAGGGCCTGTTCCTTCAATGCGAGGTCGGCATCGAGATAGATCTGGGTGGTTTCGACGGACTCATGGCCGAGCCAAAGCGCAATCACTGCTCGATCCACGCCGGCTTGCAACAGTTCCATGGCGGCGGCGTGCCGCAGGACATGTGGCGAGACTCGTTTCTTTCGCAGTGAAACGCAATTCTTCCGCGCTTGCGCCACGTGGCGTGCGAGCAAGTGCTGAACACCATCGGCACTTAAAGGCCCACCTCGAGTACCGGGAAACAACGTTTTGGAATCTCCTCTGCCTTGCTCCCGAATCCACGCTTGCAGGACCGCGACCGTGGGTTTGGCCAGTGGGGTACACCGCTCCTTTCGTCCCTTGCCCCGACAGCGCACATATGCTCCTGCTCGGAGCGAGACATCCTCATGCCGCAACGCGGTCATCTCGGACAATCGCAGGCCAGTCTGAACGGCAGTGAGCAGAAAGGCGTGGTCACGCCGCCCCAGCCAGTTCGTTCGATTCGGCGCCGCCAACAGGGCTTCGATCTCCGGTCGGGTTAGAAAACCCACCAGTGCACGTGGCTGCCGTTGGTTTGGAATGGCCAACACCCGTTGGATGATTCCGCTCTGCGCCGGCGCTTCTAGCGACGCGTAACGGAAGAATGACCGGATAGCCGTCAAACGCAGGTTCCGGCTTCGGGCGCCATTGCCCCGGCGGTTTTCCAGATCTTCCAGAAACGCGTCGACCAAAGAGGCATCCAGATTCTCCAACTCCAACTGAGAGGGAGCCCTGCGTAGCCGTTTCTGAGCAAACTGAAGTAGCAGGCGGAAGGTGTCGCGATAGGAGGCGATGGTGGGAGGGCTGGCTTTCCGCTGTGTCATCAAACGAGTAGTGAAGAACGACTGCAACAAGGAAGGAAGATTAGCGAGATCCCGCATTCAAGCCCTCCCATCGTTTTTCCAGCCTCTTGCCGGCCGCCCCCAACAGTTCGGGAGTGCCGGTCAGATACCAATAGGTGTCCGTAACATGGGCATGCCCGAGATAGGTGGATAAGATTGGCAAACGTCGCTTGGGGTCCTCACCATCGCGATACCAGCGCAACAGCGTCTGAACCGCAAAACGGTGTCGAAAGTCGTGCAATCGCGGGCCGCGGCTGGCATCCGCAGCACGCAACCCAATCTGTCGAGACAGAATATAGAACGCCCGATGCACCTCGCCTTTGTCCAGTCGGTTGCAGTTTTTGTTCACCAGGAAATGTCCTTCGGCTTGCGCACCAAAGCGGCAGTCCCGGCGTTTCGCATAATCGGCCAGGACCTTGCGGGTTGAAGCATGCAGCGGTACCAGACGCGACTTTCCAAACTTGGCTCCTCGAATCGTGAGAATGCCTTCAGACCAATCCATGTCCCCGATTCGGAGGTTGAGCGCCTCACCTAGTCGCAGGCCCGTGACCGCCAGCAACCCAAACAGGCAGTAGTAGGTCCAGGGGCGCAGCGGGTCGATGGAAGGCCGAGTTTTAGCGGCCTTCAACAGTTCGTCGATTTCGTGATTGGAATAGAAGTATGGTCGAGCGCGCGGGGGTCGGTAGGGCAGCAGACCGAGTGGCGGAACTTCTGTCGAGGGATCCGTCGCACTCCAGTGCCGAGTGAAGCCGCGCACAATGCTGAGCCGCGCCGCCCACTCATAGGGTTTGTGATTCGAATCTTGTGTGGCCCACTCCAGTGCCAGCTTGACGGTGATGTGGGGGCTGCTCCTTCGCGCCAGAAAGGACACAAACTCATGCAGACCGGCTTCATGCCGAACCAGCTTAAACCCTAAGCTACGCCGCATCGTCAGGTAGTCTCGGACAGCTTTTCGGAGTCGATTCATCGACCGCCTCCTGGCCACGGCAACGCCAAGGTGTGCAAGGCGGTGACGTCTACCTTGGCGTAAATCGCCGTCGTGTTTGGGCTTTGATGCCGCAGCAGTTCGCCAATCTCATCCAACGATCCCCCCTGCCGAAGCAGGCTCGTGGCTAGCGAGTGTCGAAGCACATGGGCACCTGTATGCGCCGACTCTACGCCGGCATGTTTCAGGGCCCGCCTGACGATCGAGGAAATCGTCGACGAGTTCGCAAAGCCAGCTAACGGAGCCCGGTGGCGAAGGAACACTCTGCGAGTGGCCGAACGCGGGCGGTCGTGACGTAAATAAGCGGCAAGGGTCGCGCCCACGTCAGCGGCCAATGGCAGTTGGGCCGATTTCCCGCCCTTTCCGCGAATCGCAATCTGACCAGTGCTCCAATCGATATCGTCTAAGGTCAACCCAACGACTTCGCCGGCGCGTACGCCGAGCCTAGCGAGCAGCAACAAAATCGCATGGTTCCGCCGGCCGACGGACGTCTTTCGATCGCAGCGCTTCAAAATACGTTCCACCGTGGCAGCCGGAAGAAACCTTGGCAGCGTGGAAAGCGACCAGTTGGGAACCGTGGGTACGCAACCAGCCAGATCTGTAGCGATTGCTCCGCGCTGTCGCAGATAGCGGAAGAATGACCGAAGCGCCGTTACCATCAGCCCCGCCCGTACAGGACTCAACCGATGCGCGTGGCGCATGACGAATCCGGTGACATCCGGTGCGTGTAGTCTGGCGAAGTTTGGCGCCCTGTTGTGAAATCGCTCGGACAGGAACTGCTCAATGACGGGAACGTAGTTGAGCAGCGTTGCTGGCGACCGTCCGCATTCGTGCAACAAGTAGTGCCGGAACTCGGAGGTGATCCTCGACTGGGCGTTGTCCACGACCGGTGGCTGGTGCGGCTTCACAACGCCGGTCTGGCGAAGCATGGCCAGCAGTCGCTCCAACGCCCTCGGATCGCTCTCTGCGAACCCGATGCTGCCGACACGGAAGTCGTAGGAATCGATCCACAACCTTGCTGTCCAAAGCCCGGACAGCGATCTGTTTCTGCTTCAGCCATCGGCTGAAATCGGCGATCACGACGATTTGCTGTCTGATCGAATGCTGAGCATAGCCCTGTTCGGCTACAGCGGCCGCATAGGCGTCGAGGTGTTCACTCAAAGGCCCCTGGCGAAGTCGTTCAATCGTGCTTGAGAAAGTGAAGAGTTGGTTTATCACTCTCCCAGAGTGCCAAGCAGGGAGCCGAACTATGCCGCATCGGCACAGCTCAAACCAATATGAATGGCTGCGCGCGCGCCAACTCGCGGCATAGTCCGGGAAGCGGCATAGTGGCGTAACGTGTGCGGATGGATGTCATGGCCTAAGCCAGCCCGCATCGCGGCTTCCCTGCAGGCTAGCCAAGCGACCTTGGTGGTGATCGGATAGTCGGCGGTGTGCCAGCGATTGCCGGGGAACAGCCACACCTTGGGTTTTCGTTTCAAACTGCGCCAGTGCTCCCGCAGAGCGTCCAGCAACTTGGGGCTGAGCATGATGTCACGGTCCTTACGGCCCTTTCCACCCTGTACGTGAACGACCATTCGCTGGCTGTCGATGTCGGTGACCTTCAAATGCGCCAGCTCAGCCCGGCGAACTCCGGTCGCATAGAGCGTCATCAGGATCGTGCGGTAGAACGGAGTCGTCGCCGCATCGATCAACCGCGCGACTTCCTCCGGGCTGAATATCCTGGGCAGCCGGATGACTCTCTTGGGGTATGGGGTCTCGTCGACACTCCAAGTCCTCTTGAGTGTCTTGATAAAGAAAAACCGCAGGGCACCGACTCGCTGGTTGACGCTATTCGCGACCAGCTTTCGTTCCCGGAACAGGTAAGCCTGATACTGACGGATATGCTCTGGGCCTAACGTATCCGGCGGCTGATGGAAGTAGCGCGCGAAATCCTTGATGGTCATCAGGTACGCCCGCGCGGTACTCTGGGAATAATTTCGACGCTCGAGTTCTTCGAGCATCAAGTTGCGTAGATGGGTCACAGGGATGAACCTCCTTGTGAGCCGACAATACACAACTCGCAACTGCCGCTACGAAATGCTCACGCGAAGCGTCTGCCTCTTAGCTTCGTTCAAGTCCCAATCTGGGAAGCGTGCAGCGAGCCGCGCCGATAAGGCACACATTTCGAATGCCACTAGAGGACAGCACCTCCCTGATTTTGACGCTGGTCTCGCTTTTTCTCATCGGCATCACCGTACCTAGAAGGACGCCTAATATGCGCTGCGCTCGCGCACCCTCCAACTTGACCGAGGACCGGGATACCGGCTCTTTTCTTTAGCAAACAATGGTAACCAGTACCGTCGTGCGGCGTATTAGTGCTAATACAATGAACACGCTGATCAAGGATCTGAGCTTTGGGCTTCGCCAGCTTCGGCTGAATCCGATGTTTACGGCTGTGGCCGTGCTATCGCTGGCTCTTGGGATCGGAGCGAACACGGCGATCTTCCAACTGATTGATGCCATCCGGCTGCGCGCACTGCCGGTCGGCGAATCCGCAGGAGCTAGCATATATCGATTTCACGAAAGACTCCAAACGGATGGGTTGGTGGTCCACGCGCAGCGCGAACTTCACCTCGGCGCAATGGGACAGCCTGCGCACGCACCAGCAGGCGTTTTCCGGACGTGATGGCCTGGAGCGCGAAGGAATTCAATCTGGCCCAGGAAGGCAAAGCGCGATACGCGGAAGGCTTGTTCGTCAGCGGAGATTTCTTCAACGTTCTCGCAGTGCCGGCCGCGATCGGCCGGACGTTTACGGCGCAAGACGATCAGCCAGGCTGCGGATCGCCCGGCGCGGTGATCAGCTACTCATTCTGGCAGGGACGAGTTCGCCGGAGATCCGCGAGTCACTAACCGCACTGTTCGGCTCGATGGCAGGCTGTTTCCGATGATCGGAGTAGCCGCGCCGGGATTTTTCGGCGTGGAGATCGGGCACCGGTTCGATGTCGCGGTGCCGATCTGCTCCGATCCGATGTTCTGGGAACCGGGCAAAGGACGTATTCCGTCGCGGACCGCGTGGTGGCTTTCGCTGATGGGACGGCTGAAACCGGGCTGGACGCATCGAGCGCGCTAACGCGCAGATCCAGACGATTTCTCCGGCCATCATGCAGGATTCGCTGCCGTCTTCCTACCGGCCGGACGACGCGAAGAAATATCTGGCGAATAAGCTGATCGTGACTTCCGGCGCGACCGGCGTTTCAGGAGTTGCGGCGGCAATATGAGGATCCGCTCTGGATTCTGCTCGCGACGACCGGGCTGGTGCTGCTGATCGCATGCGCGAATCTCGCCAATCTGCTGCTGGCGCGGGCGAGCGTACGCGAGCGCGAAATCGCGGTGCGGCAGGCGATCGGCGCATCGCGCGGACGGCTGATCGCGCAGTTGCTTTCCGAAAGCATGCTGCTCGCGCTGCTGGGCGCGGCGCTGGGCGCGGTATTGGCGGCACTGCTCAGCCGCGGGCTGGTCGCATTCCTGACCACCGAAGGCAATCGGATGTTCGTCGGACTGGGAATCGATTGGCGGGTGTTGGGCTTTACGGCGGCCATGGCGATTCTGACTTGCGTGCTGTTCGGGCTCGCGCCGGCGCTGCGCGCGACGCGCGTTGAGCCGGCATCGGTCATGCGCGCGAGCGGACGAGGACTAACGGCGGGGCGCGAGAAATTCAGTCTGCGGCGCATGCTGGTCGTGGCGCAGGTGGCCATGTCGCTGGTGCTGCTGGCGGGCGCGATGCTGTTTGTCCGCAGTCTTGCAGAAACTGCTGGCGGTCGATCCGGGTTTCCGGCCGGAGGGAATCGTGGCTGTGAGCGTGGATTATCGCGCCGCGCATTTCCCGAAAGAACGAATCCTGGAAGTGCGGCGGCAGATGCTGGAGAGGCTGCTGGAGCGGACCGGAGCTATCTCGGCGTGGACAGGTCGATATGACGCCGTCAGCGGGTCGGGATGGGACCAGAACGTGTATGCGGACGGCTCGTCGGAGCCGCGCATCGACGGACTGTTCAACCGCTGCGGCCCAGGGTATTTCCGGACCATGGGGACGTCGTTTGTCGCGGGGCGCGATTTTGACGAGCATGACAATCTGGCGGCGCCGAAGGTGGCGATTGTCAATGAGGAGTTCGCGCGGAAGATTTTCCACGGAAAAAATCCGGTGGGCCAGTCGTTCCGCCGAGAAGAATCGGCGGACAAACCGGACGCGTTGTTCCTAGTCGTGGGGCTGGTCCGAAACACCAAGTATTACGAACTTCGCGAGGACTTCCGGCCGATCGCATTCGTGCCTGCGGATCAGGATGAAGATCCCGGGCCAGGAGGGACCTTTGTGCTACGCACGAATGCGCCGCTCGGTGAGTTTTACCACGCCGCGGAAGGGGCGGTCGCCGAAATCAATCCCAGGCTCGGAGTCGATTTCAGCGTCCTGACGACGCAGATTAAAGAATCGCTCATGCGCGACCGGTTGATGGCGGCATTGGCGGGGGCATTCGGTTTCCTGGCCGGTTTGCTGGCGGTGCTGGGATTGTACGGTGTTATCGCCTATATGGTTGCCCGGCGGAGAAACGAGATCGGCGTGAGAATCGCGCTCGGCGCAAGCCGAAGGCAGGTGATCGGCCTGGTGTTGCGGGAAGCAGTTCTGTTGCTGGCAATCGGGCTCACGCTGGGAGCGGCGTTCGCGGCATGGGCCGGTCAAGCGGCGGCATCGTTGGTTTATGGACTGAAACCGCGAGATCCCGTGACGCTGGGCGGAGCGATCGCGCTGCTGGCAATCGTTGCGCTGCTTGCGAGCTATGGACCCGCCTGGAGAGCGTCGCGCCTTCAACCCATGGAAGCATTGCGGGACGAGTAACGCGACGGCGGCGATCCGGGCTGCCAAGTTCACAGGTCCTAGATCACCGTTTGGAGACAACGATGACTGAATAGGTCGGTGCGAGTCAACAAAAGAAGCGACTGCTCCCCCAATAACAATGCCTCACTCGTATCTTAATGCCACCATGGGATCGACCCGTGCTGCACGCCAAGCCGGGATAAAGTTGGCGAACGTGGCGACGCCTGCCAGCAGCAGCGAGACAGCCACAAATGTCAACGGGTCCTTCGAGCTCACTCCGAAGAGCAAGCTCGACAGAAATCGGGTCAGAATCAATGCACCGCCGATGCCCAGCGCCACACCGGTCGTCGCCAACAGCAGTGCTTGACGCAAAATCAGCCGCAAAATTCCTTCGCGCTCTGCCCCCAAAGCCATCCGGATACCGATCTCATGCGTGCGCTGGCTGACCGAATACGACGTCAACCCATAAATCCCGACGGCCGCGAGCATCAGCGCCACCGACGCGAAGAGTGCGAGCAACACCATCTGAAATCGCCTGCCTGCAACCGAATCGGAGACCACCTGCTGCATGGTTTGAACGTGAAAAAGCGGCTGATCTTTGTCCACCGTCATTACCGCATGCCGAATCGCTCCTGTGAGCGCCGCCGGCTCCAGTCGCGTCCGTACTGCCAGAACCATATAGGGCACGGGAGACTGGAGCAACGGAGCATAAAC
The DNA here is from genome assembly GCA_963768075.1 of Terriglobia bacterium. Lineage (GTDB taxonomy): Bacteria > Acidobacteriota > Terriglobia > Bryobacterales > Bryobacteraceae > QHXW01. The sequence goes on along the minus strand of CAVYHD010000049.1, from coordinate 5,924 downwards.
TTCCGGACGCGCCGCCTCGACCAGGCCGTCCTGCCGTACATTCCCGACAACACCGATCGCCTGCCGCCAAACGGGCGGGCCGCCATCTTCGAGTCGCACTCGCTTCCCCATGGGGTCTGCAGTCGGCCAGTACTGGCGTGCTGCTGCCTCGTTGATTATCGCCACCGGAGGCGAGTTCTCGTCATCTGCCCAGGTAAAGACCCGGCCGCGCAGCAGCCGGATTCCCATAGCACGGAAATAATCCGGAGTGATTTTCGGCCGCTCCGCTTGAATCACCTTTTCCCCAGGTCTCGCTTCATGACCCTCGATCGAAACCGGACCGGCGTCGTTGCTTAGCATCGGCGCGGAGTCTGCTCCGCCCGCACATTCCACTCCTGGGATCAACGCGATGCGGTCCATCAATTGGCGAACGAATACGGCTTGACTTCGTGGCTCTGGATACTTCGACGGCGGGAGCATCACAAAGGCTGTCAGAAGATTTTGACCGTTGAACCCAGGATCGACCTGCTGCACGTGCACGAAACTCCGGAGCAGCAAACAGGCGCCAGTTAGCAGCATCACCGCTAGCGCTATCTCCGCCATTACTAGCATGCTTCGCAGGCGGGCGCGCCCAGGACTAGCGGTCAACCGGCTACCCGATTCCTTAAGCGCATCCTGCAAGTCCACCTTGGAACTGTACAATGCCGGCATTATGCCGAAGAGGGGGCCGGTTCCGAGCGTCAGCGCCGCGCTAAAGATGAACACGTGCGCATCCATCGTCGTTTCGTTAAGTCGCGGGATGTCCGGAGCCAACCGGATGAAAAGTTCCAAGCCCAGATAGGCGAGGGACAGCCCGGCAGCTCCACCGAAAAGCGCCAGCATCACGCTTTCTGTAAGCAACTGCCGCATTAAGCGGGCGCGACCGGCCCCAAGCGCCTGCCTTAGGGCAGCGTCCCGTTGCCGTGCGGCGCCACGAGCGAGCAACAGATTCGCCACATTAGCGCAAGCGATCAAGAGCACTAGGCTGATCGCACCCCACAGTATCAACAGCACCGGACGGATATCGCTCACGACTTGCTGTTGCCATCCGACGACCTTGACACCAAGGTCGCGGTCCGCCGAATGCTTCTCCGCCAATCCATGATTAATGGCATCCATCTCGGCTTGAGCTTGCGCATCCGTGATGGCCGGCTTCAAGCGTGCGACGACGTAATAGTTATTGCTATCACGCTCGTTTCGGCCGGGATCAGGCGATGGTGGGAGCCAGGCGTCGATGCTCTGTGCAGGAGGAAGATCAGGGGGAAATCGAAATCCAGCCGGCATTACGCCTATCACTGTGTAGCTCTGCCGATCGATATTAATCGCACGTCCGATCACGGTACGGTCGGAGCCAAAACGCCGGTCCCACAAGCCGTAGCTCAGAATAATCACATGATCGTGGCCAGGCTGGTCTTCTTCCGGAAGAAAGGCGCGGCCGAGCATCGGCTGCACCCGCAGCACCTGAAACAGCCGAGAGGAAGTTAATACTGCGTCCAAGGCTTCGGGATGATCGCCGCCGGTGAGGTTTACCACCCAGAACCGCACGGCAGCCATCTCTTCGAACGCGGTGGCTAGGCGGAGCCAATCAGCAAATCTCGGATACGCCGTCCAGATTCCCCACCGATTCGTGTTCGCATTGGTTGACCACATCTGCACCAGTCGCTCCGATTGAGGATACGGCAAGGGACGGAATAGTACGGTGTTCAAAACGCTGAAGACTGCTGTATTGGCTCCGATTCCCAGAGCCAACGTCAGCACCACCACCGTGGTAAATACGGGCGCTTTCGTTAGCGTCCGAAAGGCATATCGAAGATCGCAACGGAAATCATCAAAGAAGCGGAGTCCGAGCGCCTCGCGGCATTCTTCCTTGCGCGCTTCGATGGCTCCGAATTCTACGCGCGCCCGGCGTGTTGCCTCTTCCAATGGGACGCCCTCACGGGTCAGGGCTTCGGTGTAGCGCTCGATGTGAAAGCGGAGTTCGCCGTCCATTTCGCTTTCCATGCGAGTACGATGCAAGCTGGAACGAAGCCAGGAACGAAACCGGGCACCAAGTCTCATAGCTCTTCCCGCGCCGTCTTGAGAATCCCGGCGATGATATCGGCCATCCGATTCCAGTTGCGCGTTTCTTCCTGCAGCTGGCGGCGGCCGGTAGCGGTGAGGCGATAGTACTTCGCTTTGCGTTTGTTTTCGGACTCACCCCACTCGCTCGCGACTAGGCCCTGGTGCTCCAGGCGATAAAGAGCGGGATAAAGGGAGCCCTGCTGAATCTCTAGGCGATTATCCGAGATTTGTTGAATGCGCAGCAGAACCCCGTAGCCGTGCAGGGGTCCGAGAGAGACGGCCTTGAGGATCAGCATATCGAGCGTTCCCTGAATTAGGTCCAAGTGCTGTGCCAAGTGCATCTCCTAGGAAGTCTAGGAGAATACTAAGCTATCCCTCCTAGCGTGTCAAGGAGAGGGCATCAAATGAGCAAAGTAGTGGAGGTAAGATCGTGGGCTGAATCCTGAGAAGTCCGGTTCGAGTCCATGATCCGCGTTTCGCTTTTCTTCTAGAGTTCTGGCATGACCGTTTCCTGGGATATGCGAGTAGCCCTTTCCGTTAAGCAGATAGAGGTTAGCCATCCCAATCCACTTTTCGGGCACAGGACTAACGCTATGAGCAGTCCGCCGACTCCCAATCGGAACATTCGGAACCTCACAATAGAATCATGAGCGACTCCTTCCGAATCGAACGTGACACTATGGGGGACATGCAAGTGCCTGCCACGGCGCTCTACGGGCCGCAGACAGCGCGTGCAATCCACAACTTTCCGATCAGTGGTAAGCGCTTTCCGCGGTCATTTATCCGGGCTTTGGGGATAGTCAAGAGCGCCGCCGCCACCAAGAACGGCAGCACGGGTCACCTGTCGGCGGGCTTGGCTGCATCTATCCAAGCCGCGGCTGAAGAGGTCGCGGAAGGGCGGTACGACGCTCAATTCCCGATCGACATCTTCCAGACTGGCAGCGGCACTTCCACGAACATGAACGCCAATGAGGTAATCGGCCATCTCGCGGGCGCCCACCCGAACGATCACGTGAATCAAGGGCAATCGAGCAACGACGTAATCCCCACCGCCATGCACATCGCCGTCGCAGAATCTCTGGCCGCAAGGTTGCTGCCGTCCATGCGACACCTAGCCGCATCCCTGGAACGCAAGGCTGTGGAGTTCCACGAGATCATCAAGATCGGGCGGACTCATTTGCAGGATGCAGTACCCATCCGTATGGGTCAGGAATTCAGTGGCTACGCCCGTCAGGTGGAGGCAGCGCGTGAACGCATCGAAGCCGCGCTCCCGGGTATCTATGAACTGCCACTCGGAGGAACGGCAGTGGGCACCGGCTTAAATGCGCCGCCTGGGTTCGCCCAGGGCGTCATTGCCGAGATCGCCGAACGTACCGGGCTGCCATTCGTCGAGGCTCGCAACCACTTCGAAGCGCAGTCCGCACGCGATGCAGCTTGCTTCATGAGCGGTGCCCTACGCACGTACGCTGTTGCACTGACCAAAATTGCGAACGACATCCGCTGGCTTGGCTCCGGCCCGCGCTGTGGATTGGGAGAATTGAAGCTGCCGGCAGTCCAGCCCGGATCGAGTATTATGCCGGGTAAAGTCAACCCGGTGATCGCAGAGAGCCTGCTAATGGTATGCGCGCAGGTGATCGGCTATGACGCCGCTATCGCCTGGTGTTGTGCTGCGGGCAATTTCGAACTCAACGCGATGATGCCTGTGATGGCATTTGACTTACTGGATGCCATCGAACTGTTAGCCGCCGGCACGAGGAACTTCGCGGAAAAACTCGTTGACGGATTAGATGCCGATCGGCCGCGCGCCGAGGGCTTTGTCGAACAGTCCCTCGCATTGGGCACGGCGCTGACTCGCGAGATCGGCTACGAGAAGACTGCGGCACTGGTGGAGGAAGCCTATGCGACCGGCCGCACAATTCGCGAGGTAGCGCGTGAAAAGTCTGGAATTCCGGAAGAGCGCTTGACCAGCCTCATCGATCCTCGACTGCAGCTCGAATAGCGGCTTCAGCAGTGCGCCATCGTTTCGGGCCGTCCGATTGCAAGGACAGCTTAAGCAGAAAACCAGAACCAGGCACACGTCAAAGAAAGATTCACGGACCGGGCTTGGGTGTTCGGCACTCTACCCGGCCGTAAGCAAGCCGTTATTCCACTGTTGCGACACTTCCCGTGAGACAGATCCGATGTCACACTTCCACGAATGCCGTATCCGGACGGCCACTCGGATAGGAGCACCCCGCGCGATATCGAGTACCAGATTTCGATAAGCTAAAGTGGCGTGAGGCAAAAGCAGTGGGCGGAAAACGTCCGTGGAGGTGACTGGGTGATAGCGGCCACGTTTGGAATCTACATTCTGGTCACCTGCTTCAGTGCGAGCCTGTTCGCTGCGGACGGGTCCTCCTCGACGGAAGGCTCCACGTCCGGGATTGAGAATGCGGCGGCCGCCTACCTCGATGGACGGCTAGGCTGGTGGATGGGCTGGCCGGCGGCGGCCCGCGATCACGAAACGTTCTGCGTCTCCTGCCATACAGTGGCGCCCTATGCCCTTGCCCGACCTGCACTTCGAGCGGCTCTCGCGGAACAAGCCCCTTCGCCGGTGGAACGTAGGCTTCTGGACAATGTCACTAAGCGCGTCCGTATGTGGAAGGAGGTTGAGCTCTTTTATCCCGACGAGACGAGGAGCGATCCCAAGACGACGGAATCACGGGGGACAGAGTCGATTCTTAACGCTCTGATCCTTGCAGCCTATGAAGCGCCCACAGGTAGCTTAGGTCCTGACACGCGGCTGGCGCTAAATAACATGTGGGAGCAACAGTTGAAGACGGGAGAAGCCAAGGGGGCATGGTCGTGGCTACAGTTTCACAATTCGCCATGGGAGGGTGACTCTCAATATTACGGAGCCACGCTCGCTGCAATCGCGGCTGGTACTGCGCCAGGCAATTATCGCTCGGCCCCTGAAGTTCAGGGCGGGATGCAATTGCTTCGCGAATATCTAGTGCGGAAGCGCGATTCACAAATATTGATCAATCGTATCATTCTGCTCTGGGCGTCTACGAAGGTACCCGGGCTACTTACGCATGCAGAGCAGAAATCCATCATTGACGAAGCGTTAAGTAAGCAGCAGGCAGATGGAGGGTTTAGCCTGTCTTCGTTCGTCGGAACGTGGAAGCGAAAAGACAACACGCCCTCGAGACCAGGAGCGATGGTTACGCTACTGGAGTCATGATTTTCGCGCTGCAGGAGGCGGGCGTGCTGCGCGATGAGCCGCGGATAAAGCGGGGTCTGGAGTGGCTGATGCGAAATCAGGACAAAACGAAAGGCCGGTGGCTAGCTTATTCGCTGAACAAGCAACGAGACCTGTCTTCTGACGTCGGCCGTTTCATGAGTGACGCGGCTACGGCATATGCAATACTAGCTATAGAGCGCGCGAACTAAATTCACATCACATTTCAGAAAATTGTGAAGCGGTGAACCGGTTCCTGCCAGACGCCGGCCCCCTCGCGGATTTGCGACATGCGAACCCGAAGTCGCGTACCTGGAGGGCGCCTTTTAGGCGCGTTATGCTTTTATCAGTCCGGCATCAGACAAATGAGTAATCGTTACGATGATCGACGACATGGGCCGCCCATCACGTCCTCCAGACGACCAGAAATCCACCCGTCAACGCGCCACGGATCAGGAGATCCAAAAATGGATTTCGCGCCAGCATGGCTTTGTGCCCGAGAGTGCCTGGATTGCACATTGCAAAGAGCTGTTCGGGCTCGCTGCACCCGGCTCGTCCCACGACGAGAATCCGTGCCCACCGGAAAAGGTTGCAGCGATTAAGCAGGCATTCCGACACTTCGGAC
>CAVYHD010000048.1:0-12756 GCA_963768075.1 Terriglobia bacterium | reverse complement strand
CAGTTCCTCATCGAAAACCGCAGCCGCGTCGTGCCTAAGGCCGAGCTTGTATCCTCGGTCTGGGAGGGTGCCTTTGTCACCGATAACGCCATCACGCGGGCAGTGGCCCAAATCCGGAAAGCCCTTGGTGATGACGCCAAGGAACCGCGCTTCATCGAGACAATTCCGACGGTCGGCTACCGGTTTCTCCCGGAGGTCGAAACGGAAGCCCCGGAGGATAGCCGGAACACTGTCCCCGTGCTCAATGGTCCTGGAGGGGCGGAGCCCTCAGCACGATCACGCTTTCTGGTCAAGCGAAGGTTTGTGTTGCCGATGCTGGCAGCGGCGGCGCTGACGATCGGCGCATACTTCTGGTCGGTAAGGACGGAATACTTCTGGCAAAGTCCCATCGCAAAAGCGCGATTTCAGACGCTCACGGATTTCGATGCTTTGGAGGAGGCTGCAGCCGTGTCACGCGACGGTCACCTTGTGGCGTTTCTTTCGGATCGAGACGGACAGGTGGACGTTTGGCTGGCGCAGGCCGATTCCGCACAATTCCACAATTTGACTCGCGCGAACGGGCTGGAGCTCGCCAATCCGTCCGTCCGCACGCTGGGTTTCTCGCCCGACGGATCCGCGGTAACGTTTTGGGCTCGCAAGCACGATTCCAGTGGAAACGATATCAGCATCTGGGCGGCGCCAATTCTTGGCGGGCAAGCGAGGCCATACATGGAGGGTGTGGCTGAGTTCGACTGGTCGCAAGACGGCTCCCGGCTCGTATACCACACGCCCGCACCTGGAGATCCGCTGTACGTTTCCGACGGCGTCATACGAACGGACAGGCGCCCCCTTTTTACCGCGCCGTCTGGTCTCCATTGTCATTTTCCGTTGTGGTCGCCCGACTCGGCATTCCTCTACTTCGTCCTGGGTTCCCTCCCAGATAAATTGGATATCTGGCGCATCAGTCGCGCCGGTGGGATCCCGCGGCGGATCACATCGCATAATAGCCGCGTAACTTATCCAGTTCTTTTGAATCGGAGGACCCTGATGTACCTCGCCAGCGATCCGAACGGTTCGGGGCCGTGGCTTTATAGCATAGACGTAGAGCATCGAATACCCCACCGACTGACTTCTGGTCCGGACCGCTACACGTCACTAGCAGCGAGCGCGGATGGCCGGCGACTGGTTGTCACGCGCTCCAATCCGAGGCGAACACTGTGGCGCTTGGCCATCGCCGACGCAAGCACGACTGAATCGACAGCGACTCGAATCGCGCTAACGACCGCCACGGGGTTTTCACCACGACTGGGTCCGAAAATAGCTAGCGATATTGGCGCTTAACGCCGTCGTGATGCTAGGCGGGCGGCCCTGTCATTCGGCGGTTTGGCGACTTTTCGTTCATGTGGTTTCCGTGGACGGCGTTTCGCTGAGGTTCCGCACGTCTTTCCTTACATTGTGGTCCATGTCGAGAATCGAGGTATGCTTGCCAGGTATCCGGCTTTCCGCCGCGGACTGGTACATGCGGACTCGGCGGGCAGGTTGCCCTCGACCCGCTGCTACTGTGGAGGTTTAGCAATGGCTGACGTGACGCGAAGGACCTTCTTGGGAGGCACTATCGGCACGGCAGTAGCCGCCGCGACAAAATCCAGGGCGCAGTCGTTCACGCTTCCCACTCCATATCTCGCCGTATTTCCCTATGGCGCCGTCGAATTGCTGGGCGGTCCGCTGAGACGGCAGTTTGATGAAAATCATTCGTTCTTTCTGAATCTCAGCGAGGATCGGCTGTTAAAGATCTACCGGCAGCGCGCGGGGCTACCGGCGCCGGGGGAGGACATGGGCGGATGGTATGACGATTTCTGCCCGGGAGCGCATTTCGGCCAGTATGTGTCCGCACTGGCGCGCTTCGCGGCTATTACCGGTTCGGAACCAACCCGCGCGAAAGTGAAACGCCTGGTTCGTGGCTATGCGCAAACCATAGATGACGCCGGCAAGTTTTTCGTCGACCTTCGTTATCCAGGTTATACCTACGACAAGCTGGTCTGCGGCCTGCTCGATGCTCGCGACTGGGCCGGTGACGAGAGCGCACTGAAGGTCCTGTACGCGACCACAGCGGCGGCCAAGCCGCACATGGCCGATCGCGCTCTCACGCCCCAGGAGCAACAAGAACGGCAGCGCCCAGATGCCGGGGATGAAACGTACACCTTGGCGGAGAATCTCTTTCTCGCTTATGAACGTACTGGCGACCGGCAGTTCTTCGATATGGGCAGGCGCTACTTGCTGGACCGCACTTTTTTCGATCCGTTGGCGCAGGGACAAAACGTGCTGCCGGGCCTTCATGCTTACAGCCACGTGAACGCACTCAGCTCCGGCATGCAGGGCTACATAAAACTGGGAGATCCAAAGTATCTTCGTGCGGTCACGAACGCCATCGAGATGATCTGGAAGGACCAGAGTTTCGCGACTGGCGGCTGGGGACCAAATGAAGCCTTCGTCGAGCCCGGTAAGGGACTACTCGGCGCGAGCCTGTCAGATACACCGCGCAGCTTTGAGACGCCCTGTGGAGCTTACGCGCATTTCAAAGTGATGCGATATCTGCTGGCCCTCGCGCGGGATGCGCGCTACGGTGACAGCATGGAGCGCGTCCTTTACAACACCATACTCGGCGCCTGGCCGGTACGCGAAGATGGCTCCTGCTTCTACTATTCCGACTATCACCACTCCGGCGCCAAAACCTACAAGCGAGACATTCCGGGAGCGCCTGCCCGATGGGATCACGATGGCAGATGGGCGTGCTGTTCGGGTACGCTGCCCCAGATCGTTGCCGACTACGCGATCAGCGCATATTTTCGCAGTCCCGCTGGTGTCTACGTGAATCTCTATGTTCCCTCACGCCTCACCTGGACCATGAACTCGGTCCGCTGTGTGCTCCATCAGCAGACCGCGTATCCGACAGACAGTCTCACGACCATGCGGTTGGAACTTTCATCGCCGCTCGAGTTCTCGGTGTATCTTCGTGTCCCGGCCTGGGCCGGCAGAGAAACCTCCGTTTCGTTGAATGGTACGCGGTTGAAGGATGCGCCCGTGCCGGGAACTTTCTTCGCATTGCGTCGAAACTGGAAAAGCGGCGACATCGTTGAGCTGGACGTGGATCAGCCGGTAAGGACTGAAGCGGTGGATCCTCACAACGCCGAACAGGTGGCTCTAATCCGCGGCCCCCAGGTGCTCTTCGCCATATCCGATAGACAGCCGGAACTAACGCGCGAACAACTCGCTCACCTCCGGCTGTCCAGCGCCGGGAACAACGATTGGACGTTGGACCTCGGGCAGTCGACCCTGCCATTCCGGCCGTTTGCCAGTATCCGCGATGAAGTCTACCAGACCTATTGCAAAGTGCTAAGTGCGTAGATCGCGCTTAGTGATCGAGATCTCAGCGACGCGGCGACGCGTTGATGTGTGCCAAACGACACAAGCCGGAGGTCGGGTTCGGGCACATGAGCCCTCTGGAAGTCTTCGCGACGCGGCAAGAAACAGCTACCGACAATGTTCGACAACGGATGCCATGCTGGCCGATTACGTTGAATCGGCATTTTGGTCAACGTGTTCGCGCTCGAAGTCGGCCGTGGAACGCACAGATATCCAACGCGTGGGCTGCTCTTAGCCGCGGTTCGCTAGTGCTGTCCTACCACTTGAACCGCAGTGCGAACTGCAGGATGCGCGGATCAAACGCCTGGTTAATGACCATGAAGTTCGCGCCCAGGCCGCTGTTGGGATTCCACAGATTCGGCCGGTTGAACGCGTTGAAGGCTTCAAAACGAAACTGAACCGCGAAGCGCTCGACGATCCGGAAGTTCTTTTGCAGCGCCAGATCCGTGCCCGCGTATCCGGGACCAGTAAACCGGTTCCGGCCAGTATCGCCGAAGGTGCCCAGAGCATTCTCGCCGAACGCCGCGGGATTCAACCACTCGGCGACTTGCGCTCCCCGGCTGCGGTTTCCGGGAAGGTAAGGATTGCCGATGAGATCCGCCCGGTCACTGCCGATGCCGGAGAACGAGTCGTCCACGTTGCTATAGATCGAGAAGGGCTCACCGGTCTTGAGCGAAACGATTCCCGAGAGTTGCCATCCGCCAATCAGACTCTGGGCCAAGTGGTTCTCGAGACGGACCGGGAGATCCCAGAGTCCGGAAAGATTGAATACCTGGGCATGGTTGAAGTCCGATACTCCACGGTCGAAGTTGATATCGTACGGATCCGTGACGGTCTGGCCCGTCTGTTTGTTCATTGAGCTTGAATCAATCGATTTGGCAAACGTATAGTTGGCGAGAATGGTGAAACCCCTCATGAAGCGCCGTTCGACGTTCAACTGGAGTGAGTTGTACTCGGAATTGCCGGCAGGCTCCACCAGTGTCATCGATCCGAAGTCGGGGTACAAGGGACGGCGCTGATCGGTGGTGGACGTGGTTACGCCGGGGGCGTAGACTGCCGCATTGCCTTCGCGCAGGCTCACCAGATGCGTCCCCTTCGATCCGGCGTAGGCGGCGCGTACCACAAACTGCCCGGGCAGCTTGCGCTCCAGCGTCAGGTTCCAGCTTTGCACCTGGGCGTTGGTCATGCCAGTGGTATCCATATAAGCCACGTCGTCCGGCAGAAACGGAACATTGCGCGGCGGGTTCGTGCTCTGTGGAAACGGATTGGTCGTTCCGGCATAAGGATTGCTCAGACTGTTGGCGGTGTTGCCGTTAACGTTGACGACGGTTCCAAAGGGAGCCTGGTCGGCCTGATAGTTTGTGGAAATCGTGTTGGGACGATCGTAAAAGATGCCGTAACCTCCGCGGACTGCCGTACTGCCGTCGCCGAAGACGTCCCAGCCAAAACCGAAGCGAGGTCCAAAGTCCTTCCACGCCCGGTTATAGCCTCCGGGCGGGACGCCGGGGTCACCGGCGAAGAGAATTCCTGGAGGTGCATTCGGAAAACGCGTCGATTGATCGCCGGGGTAGTAGGCAGCTATTTTTCCGTTTACATCAGTGTAAGGAAAGAACGGATCCCAGCGCAGTCCGATATCCAGGGTCAGGCGCGGCGTAAGGCGGATGGAATCCTGCACGAACATGTCCATGATGTTGAAACGCGTGTTCTTGTACTCGCCGGCCGCCTGCTGCAAATTGTAGAACTTGCCAATCATGAAGTCGGCGAGGGCATCGCCGGTGAACGGAGCGGCGGCGTCGAAAGTAAAATAGCCGTTCGCTCGATAGTCGTTCGAGATGTCTCCCAGACCATGCCCGTATTCTGCCCCCATGGTGATCTGGTGTCGGCCCTTAGTCCACCGCAGGGTGTCATTGAATTGATATTCCTGGCGGAAAAACGTGTTTGTATCGTTGGTATCGAGCAGGAAGTATCCGTCCACTTGCAGGTAAATTTCCGGCGTCTTGTCGTTGTACAAGTCCGCGCCGAGCTGGTCGAGACCCTTGGAAGGATAAATCGGCGCATTCGTGTTGTTGGTTCGGTTGAAGGAAAACAGGGTGGTATTCAAGATCGTTGGGCTGATCGTTTGTGTGTCGGTAGCCATGACCGAGGTGTTACGCCAAACGGCGCCCGGAAGGGAAGCGAAGTAATCTCCTGGCGCCAGGAACCCCGGTTGGCTCGCTTCTGAGGTATAAAAGCGGGCCATGAAACGGTTCTTGCTGGTGAAGTCGTGATCGATGCGCACCATGTACTGGTCGTCGTTCAGATTATTGGGGAGAGCGTAGTTGATCGTGCTCTGTCCAGCCGCCGGCGCCGGAATGAAAGTGTTCAGCGCCGCCTGGCTGACTGGGTTGAACTCCGAGAGCGGAATCTGATTGTTCGGATAAGGGACTTCGTTGTTGAACGGATCCAGAATGGGATGCCCGAGCGCCGAGAAATTTCCAACACGCTGCTCGTTAGTGGGCACCGGCTGCTCCGTCGTACTGGGAGCCTGGCGAGTGCGGGTGCCCTGATACGAGAAGAAAAAGAAGGTTTTGTCCTTCCCGTTGTAAATCTTCGGGATTAACACAGGCCCTCCCACAGTTGCGCCGAACTGATTTCGCTTTAGTCCGTCGCCCTGTTTACTTCCGTCCGGATTGATGGGCGCAAAAAAGTTGGCGGCGTTCAAATCTGTGTTACGCAAATATTCAAACGCTGAACCGTGAATCTCATTCGTGCCAGAACGCGTGACTGCATTCACGATGCCACCCACATTGCGGCCGAACTCAGCATTGAACGTGTTCGTTTGGACGCTGAATTCCTGCAATGCATCGGGATTGGGCATTGGATTGGGGGCGTTGCTGTAATGATCGTTGTTCTGAGCGCCGTCTAGAATGTAGTTCGTGGTATTGGCGCGCCCGCCGTTCACTGACACTGGGGTAACACCCGGGTACGTCGTGCCGGAGGTTACGTTGGAGTTGATCACATCAGCCTGCACACCGGCCACTAACTGCATCAGTTGCGTCGGATTGCGGCCGTTGAGGGGCAGGTTTTCAATCCTTTGCTGATCTACTACGCTCTTCAACGTGATGGATTGGGTATCAACCGTTTCGGCCACAGCCGAGACGTCCACCGTCTGCGCCACATTGCCCACCTGCAATGTGATATCCACGCGAACCGACTCATTCACTTGAACCTGCAAGTCTCTCGCAACAAACTTCTTGAAGCCTTTTGGTTCCACTGAAAGCTGGTAGATGCCAACCGGCAGGGCGCGTACGAAGTATGCACCCGTGGAGTCGCTGACTGCATGGAAAACGGCATTGGTCCCGATGTTGACCACGGTCACGTCCACGTTCACGGCAACCGCGCCACTGGAATCTTTCACCATTCCGTCGATCGAACCCGTTACGTCGGCGCGGAGCACCGCACCCAATCCCAGCAATACCAGCAACATACAGCCGGCAATCCACTTTGAGAACATACGCGAGACTCCTTCGTGAATAGAGTTTCTGATTTAGGTCACTCTAACACATATATAAACGGCGTTCAATATTTTTTGAAATGCAGTTTTATATATGAAACGATGGGGGCGTACGCGCGCGCGTAGAGTCTCTTGCCACCAACTGGATCGGGAGAACAATCTGCTCTGAGGGCAATGGCTTACGGGACTCAATCAGCTTGAGCGCCAGGTCCGCGGCGCGCTCGCCGATCTGGTAGCTGTCCTGGTCGACGCTAGAAAGCGGTACCCGCAGCAAGTCGGCGAAACGAATATTATCGACACCGATCACCGCGATATCATCGGGTACTCGCAGTCCCGCGCCCAGGATCGCCCGCAGGGCCCCAATTGCGACTTCGTCGTTGTAACAGAACACGCCATCGGGAGGCAATGGGAGGCCGAGGAGTTGTTTCATGGCTTCATGACCGTGTTCCTCGGAACGGTCGTCACCGCCCTCGAGCTCAACGACATACTCAAAAGGAACTTCCAGGCCGTGACGGCGAAGTGTTTCCCGGTATCCACGGAGCCGCCCGGCGCCTGTACTGACGTCGGGTCCACGCAAATGGGCGATGCGCTGGCAACCGCACGTGATCAAGTGCTCTGTTGCAGCGCATCCGACTGCCGCGTCATCCACGCCGACGTAGTTCGCCTCCAATTCCGGGAAGTTCCGATCGACCAGGACGTAAGGAATCTGAAGTTCGGAGAGACGCTGGAAGACCACACAATCAGCGGAAGTTTGCACCGACGCGAGGACGATCGCGTCCACCTGCCGCGCTATCAGCCCGTCCACTTCCCGCTGTTCGAGGGCCGGATCCTCTTCTGAAGACGCGATGATCAAGCTGTAGTCCAAAGTCCGAATGCGGCGCGCGATAGCCTTGGCGATCTCGCCGAAAAAGGGGTGTTCCAGATCGGGCACGATTAAGCCGATCGTGAAACTGCGACCCGTGACCAGGCTACGCGCCGCCCGGTTGGGCTGATAGCGCAGTTCCTTCACCCGCTGGAGTACCCGCTCGCGCGTCGCCTTGCTGATATCGCTGTGATTACGAAGCACCTTGGAGACCGTCACCACCGACAGCCCCAGGTCCCGCGCTATGTCCCTCATCGTCACCGGCATAGAGATCTTGACAGCTCACATCGGCTTACTATATCGTTAACTTTACCGTTTACTCTACTCCCCACGCAAGGTCAGTCTTGAGGATTCTGCTAGTCGGCGAGATCAACCTCGACGTTATTCTGCAAGGGTGCCACTCGTACCCGTCACCGGGCCGGGAGGTCCTGGTGGACGATTTCGCCATGACACTGGGTAGTTCCTGCGCCATAACCGGAGCGGGTTTGGTGCGCCTGGGCAACCCGTCAGCCTACTTTGGGAAAGCGGGTTCGGACCTCGGCGGCAACTTTTGCGTGGACCGGATGGCGGCCCTCGGACTGGACGTTTCGCGGGTAAAACTCGATGCGGCTCTGAAGACGGGTGTGACTGTTTCGATTACGTCCCGCCTGGACCGCAGCCTGGTTTCCTATTTGGGCGCAACCACCGCGCTGACCGCGGCCGAGATTCCGGACAGCATCTTTTCCGGATTCGAACACCTCCATAGCTCATCGTATTTTATTCAGCGCGGGCTGCACCCCGGCTTTGAGGATCTGTATCAACGGGCCTCCCATCACGGCCTGACGACCTCGCTGGATCCTGCTTGCGACCCCGCCGGCGAATGGCGGTCGGATCTGGAGCGGGTTCTGCGCCACGTAGACGTATTCCTCCCGAATGAGCTGGAGCTGCAAGGTATCACCGGCGAAAGAGACCCCGTGGCTGGCCTTCGCGCGCTCGACAATGGGAGAACTTTGTCGGTCGTCAAGCTCGGTCCGTACGGGGCCATGGCATTTCACGACGGCGAACCTGTGCAAGTGGCCGCACCAGCCGTCGAAGCGATCGACGTGACCGGCGCTGGTGACTGTTTCAACGCCGGTTTCCTGCACGGCTGGCTGCATAAATGGCCTATGAAGGATGCGCTGCAATTCGCCGTGGCCTGTGGGTCTTTCTCGATCCGCGGCCTCGGCGGCACCGGCGCCCAGGCCACTGAAGAGCAAGCTTGGGAACTCCTTCGGACGGCCAGTCTGGAAGCGGGGAACATGAAAAGATGAAGGGCGGAATCGATTTTCACACTCACCCGGTGCTGGTTCGCGAGATGATCGCCAGGCACCCGGAACTGGCCGTCGCGGCAAAGGAAACATATCATTGCGGGAACAATTTCCAGCCGCTCGAGGTAATGCTTCTAGAGATGGATATCGCCGGCATCGACCGAGCCGTCGTGCTGCCCATCGATGCCACGACCAGCCGGAACGCCACGGTCTACACCAATGAGCAAATCGTGGAGGTCTGCGCGATGTCGGACCGGCTCATCGGCTTCGCAAGTGTCGATCCCCATCAGGCTTCTGCGCCTCAGACCCTGACCCATGCCATCGAAAAGCTGGGTCTACGCGGTTTGAAACTCGCGCCTGCCATGCAGGAATTCTTTGCCGACGACAAAATCGCGTACCCGGTTTACGAATGTGCGCAGAGGCTCGGAATTCCGGTTCTGTTTCATGCCGGCATGAGCTGGGAGCCCGGCAGCCGCCTGAAATACGGCCATCCGTTGCGGTTCGAAGATGTTGCCGCTGACTTTCCGAAGCTGCGAATCGTGCTCGCTCACCTCGCGTGGCCGTGGGTGGTGGACGCGGTTGCGCTGGCGTTGAAGTACCCGAACGTTTCTCTCGACACTTCGGCCCTCTTCTTTGACAATCCGCGCGACTTTCTGCGCTATGCAATGACGCAACAGGTTCCGCTGACGGTGTTTGAGCGCAGCCTCCGCCATCAGATAGTTTTCGGGTCCAACAACCCGCGCATCGAAATCAAGAGCATGGCGAAGGCGGTTCGCACGCTCGGATTCTCCGACGAATGTCTGGAACTCATCTTCCGGATCAATGCCGAGAAGCTGCTGGAGCGAATACCGTGATCATCCAACTCCACCGAATTGAAGTCCTTTCCAAGAAGGATATGGAAATGATCGACGTTACGCCCGAGATGGACCGGCTGGTGGCCGCGAGCGGCGCGAAGCAGGGCATCGTTTTCGTTACAACCGCGCACACCACGTCCAGCATCGTGGTGACAGAAGGCGTGGAATGCCTGGAGCGTGACATTCCAGCGCACCTGGAGCGTCTCGCGCCCAAGAATCCGCCAGACGGCACCTATGGCTACTATCACAACCGGCTGCTGGATTTCGACGGGCGGTTGGGGTATAACGCCGCCGACCATTTGAAGAGTGTGCTGGGAGGCATTCAGACGTTTTTCCCGATCGAAGACGGCAAAGTGGTGCGGGGCGGGCGGCAGCGCGTCTACTTCGTGGAATGGGACGGTCCGCTCGCGCGAACCGTTTTCATCCAGATCATCGGTCAAGCCTGAAGGACACTCTGATGAAGAAGGTACTGGTAACAGGAGCAAGTGGTCGCATTGGACGGCGTGTGGTGCCACTGCTGCTGGAGCACGGTTACAAAGTGAGCGCAACGGTACGCCGCACGCCACATGCGGAAAGCTGGGCGAAGGACGTGGAACCGGTGCCGCTCAGCTTTCCCGCCTCCGAGCCCTTGGGGAAGAAACTCGAGGGCTTTGATGCCGTGGTTCATCTCGCGGGGATCATGCCGCCGGCCTCGGACGATGAAGTCTTCGGCACGAACATCGAGGGCACGCACCAGCTTCTGAAAGCAATCGCGGCGCTCGAGAAAAAGCCACGGCTGCTGTTTGCGAGTTCGGATGCGACGTATGCTACCGGCTGGAGCATCGGCCCGTATTTCGTGCCAATCGTAGAAGACCTTGCCGAGCAGCATCCGACAGTGTTCTACGGGCTGTCAAAAGTCCTGGGCGAACGCCTGTGCCTCTACTATGAGGAGCTCCACAAGGTGCCGATTGTCCGGCTTCGGTTTGTCTGGACACTCGAGGCTGCCGAAACTCTCGATCTGTTTTTACAGGCGCCTTACAAAGACCGCTTGTTCGATGAAGGGATCGGGAGGTGGGATGAGCCCGGCGTGATTGCGGTGCCGCTCGAAGAAGACGGCAAGCCCTTCACGGAGCACGTTTGTGACGTCCGCGATGCGGCGGACGCGGTCTTGCTGGCGATTGAAAGCGATGCCGCACCCGGGCAAGCGTTCAACGTCGCCGGTCCGCAATCGTTCCGTTATACGGAGGTCGGACCCATGCTCGCGTCGAAAACGGGACTGCGGGTGGTGGAAGCCCGGTGCCGTAGCATTCACTCGTATTCGTTGAGCATCGACAAAGCGCGGCGGCTGCTTGGCTATCGGCCCCGCTACCAGGTAATGGACGCCTTGGAAGAAGCACTCGCAGCAGCGAAAACTAACAACTAGAGAAGGACATGTTGCAGACAAAAAGGCTAGAAGAGAAAAACCTGAAGGCCGAGATCTTCTCGGCTCCCGTAGTCGCCGACGAGTTGGCTCGCATGTGGAGCGAGAAGCGGACGGCTATTCGGCATGTGGCCAAGGAAATTAACGCACGCAAGCCGAGAAATATCGTTTTCACCGCGAGTGGCGGCTCCGCGGCGGCCCTGTATAGCGGTTATTGGGCGGCCTTACATTACCTGAAGTTGCCGGTGAACTATCTACTGGGACCGGACATTCTCAGTGTGCATCCCGCCGTGCTCGACAAAGACTCGATCGCCATCACCGCCAGCTACTCGGGCAAGACGATGGACACGGTACGAACCAAGGAACGGCTTCTGAGGCAAGGGGTTCCGATATTCGCGATTACGCGGCGGCCAGATGCCGAACTGGCCAAAGGCGCGACGTGGGGCGTCACGTATGAATCCATCGCGCTCTACAGTTCTCCCGCATATCTGACCATGCTGCTGGTGGTGGAGCTGGCGCGCGAACGTGGCGAGTGGTCGGCGGAAATTGCAGCGTTTGAGAAAGCCTTGGAAGCGCTGCCGAAGCTGCTGCGCGACATTGCCGAGCCTAGCCGCAAAATGGCAGAACGGCTCGCGCCGGAACTGGATTCGGGCAAGTTGCTGGTGCTCTCGGCGGGCGCTTCCTACACACTGGGCCACATGATGGCTTACGACATGTTCGGCGAATTCCTGAAGGAATACTGCGCCTACATTCACGCGGGCGAGTTCCGGCACGGCCCACTCGAAATCGTTCGTGCCGGAGAACCGACCATGCTGTTCTTGACCGGCAACGATGGATCGCGCCGGTTCGCGGACGCTGCGATTCAATTCGGCCGCGGCAATGGCGCGAAGATCGTGGTGTTCGACGGCCAAGAGCTGGCTCCAGCCGCGCACCCGCTGTTCGACGCTTTGGTGCTCTATCAATCGCAACTCTGGCTGCTTTACTACATGGCGTGCCGGCGCGGTGTTGACCTCGAAACTACAAGTACATGCACGTGGTGCCGTTCGCGGCTGACGATACGTACTTCTGAGGGTGCCCGAAGGAGCAAATATGCTGGCCTTAGAGATACCCGAGATCGGGAAGCTCACCCTGGTCAACGCGGGGAAACCCGAGGTTCGTCCGCACACGCTGCTGTTGCGCGTGGCGGCGTCGGGGATCTGCGGGACTGACCCGCATATTCTGCACGGGCTCTATCCGGCGAATCTGCCACTGATTCCGGGCCACGAGTATGCCGGTGTGGTGGAATCGGTGGGAGACGGCGTCGACGGATTCATGCCCGGCGACCACGTAGCGGTGTATCGCAATATTCTTTGCGGCGTGTGTGACTTCTGCCGGCGGGGGAAAGTTCACCTCTGCAAAAACCTGGTGGCGCTTGGCGTCAATATTCCGGGAGGCTTCGCCGAGTTTTGCGTGGTGCCGGT
>CAVYHD010000047.1:0-13080 GCA_963768075.1 Terriglobia bacterium | reverse complement strand
ACCGGAAATCAGGCCGCGATGATTTGGCAAGGGAACAATTCGCTCGTATGGAGTTCTTGAAGGGCAATTGATCCATCGCGGCCCTGAGCCGGCTATAAGCCAAGCTGGAACGGCCGCTGCTCCTTCCACTTGCCTCGCGTGAAGTCAGGAAAATCAACGGGCGCGCTTTTCGCAGCGACGGATTGCTCGCTGAGCGGGATGATCACGCTCCACGTCGCAGCATCGTCAGACGTCTACCGGAGTGGGTAGCCGGTTCCGCACCGCGCGGATGAACTGATGCATCTCGACGTAGTCTTCGCCTCCATGGCTTGATGCCTTTGCGGCCTCGCCCAGAGACTTCCAGAGAAGGTGGTCGTACTGGTCGTAGTAAGCTGTAGTGTCTTCCCATTTGTGTTCCGGGCTGCGCCCATCGATATAGATCTTTTCCAAGCTGCCGAAGAAAATGCCGTCAGTGCCTTGCAGCCGTTGGACCATAAGGGGAATCTTTGTGTCACCTGAATCCGAATACGGGCGCGGCAACTGCGTATCGTGGTTCAGCGTCACCGTCACACCGTTCTCAGTCATGATCAGGCTGGTGTTGACGTCGCCATCCACAAAAGGGCGCGTTGCGTTGAGATTATCGGGGCCGAAATGTTTCACTGCGATCTGTTCAGTCCGCGAGCCTTGCTGCTCATCGAAGTCAGATACGTAAACCGGTGTCCCCGATTGATCCCGGTCCACCATGCGATCGGTCCGATGGGGTGAGTGGGATACAGGTTGGCGTTGCGCCTCAGCGCATGCATCCCTCGCCAGGACAACTCGCCGTTTCGCAGCAGGCCGGCTCGGATATCATGGTCATAACCGCCTTCACAGTGGATCAGTTCGCCCAGAACTCCTTGTTGCACCAGATTGAGGGCCATCAAGGCGCCACGGCCGAAGCAATCGTTCTCGAGCATCATGCAAGGCACGCCGGTCTGTTCGGAAGTATTCACAAGCTGCCAGCATTCGTCTACCGTGAGTGCTGCGGGCACCTCGGTGGCTGCGTACTTCCGGCCTTCATCGCAGCAACACAGACCGGTGTGTGAAACTGCCAGGGTAGCCGCCGTCATCACGGCATCCAAATCATCGCGGGCAATCAGGCGAAGGTAATCCTCAGGCCCGGACAAGTACCCTTCCGGGCGTTTCCTGCCGCTCTTTTCGACTAACGCCAGGGCGTTGCGCAAGTGTTCTTCATTGATGTCGCAAATGGCGGGTATCTCGACTCCGGGCAGGTCAAGCAGAATCTTCACCAGACCGGTGCCGCGGTTGCCCACGCCCACGAACCCTACGCGGACAGTTTTTTCGGCACTAGTCACGGGCCGCGAAAGCGCCGCGGCGCTAGCCATTTTTAGGAAAGTACGGCGATCTGAAGACAGTAACATAGCTGCTCCGATAGATTTTTCAACGCACCAAACACCCTACAGGCGCGCAGGCGTTCTGCTCGTATACGTCGCTTCGCGCTGGATCACGCACGAGCGGCTGCTCCTGCCCGGTATCGTCGCGAGCGCGGCTCATCAGGACGTGATTGCCCGGCGTGGAGGTCCATTGGTAAGTCCAGTGCACCCAGGTGAAAGGTTTCGGTTGCGCGTCCAGTTGTGCGTCGGCCCATGTCCGCCCGCCGTCAGCCGTAAATGAGACATCACGGATGCGGCCCGTTCCTGTCCACGCAAAACCCCGGACCGTGTGCTGCCCAGCGGGAAGCCTTGCGTTCTCAAGTGGCCAGGCGATCGCGGACCGGACCTGAATCTGGGCGAGCCGGGTTAGGGTTATCTCGCCCGAGGGCGTTCTAAGCATGCGGTTATAGAGTTTGTTCATGCCACTGGCCAGAAATTCAGAGGGCTGGTCGGACGGTCCGAGCACGATTAACCGTTTCAGCCACTTCACCGAATCCATTCCATACCAGCCTGGGAAAACGGCGCGTGCGGGGAAGCCGTTACGGCGCGGCAAAAACCTGCCGTTGAGCTTGAATGCAACCAGGGATTCCGGCTGCAGGCATTTCTCGATGGGTACGACCTGGCAGTAAGGAAGCCGGCGCGATCCCGGTAGCAATTGACCAGAATCACTACCTTCGAGCAGCACTGCCTGGCTGTTTCTCGCCAGCCCGGCTTGTGAAAGCAGTTCAGCCGTACCGATCCCTTCCCACACTGCATTGCTCACTGCCGAACCACCGGCAAGATTCCCGGCACATTCCAGCACGGCCTCAACCTCTTTAATAGGGGATTCGAGCAGATCGGAGAATCTCAGTTCGAGCGGGTGTGCGACGTTCCCTTCGATGTGCAATCGCCAATCCCGTAACGAGACTTCAGTTTGAACGAAATGCTCGCGCACAAAGAAGAGCTCAGGAGGCGTAACCGTGCCCTGGATTCCTTCAAGCGGGAATGCGATATTCTCCGGCCCTCCAGAGGATGAGACTTCCGCCATTAAGGAATAAGCGCACGGGAGCACCAATAACTCCCGCCGAGTCAGAAATGCGCGGCCATCCATGCGGCGATCTCGCTGGATTGATATCCGGTTCGGACAGATAGGCTCGTGGGTATGCCACGGTATGCATCGAATAATGGCCGCAACACCGTGCGCATATGTTCTTCAGAGATCACACGGTTCTTGGAATCGATTGCATCCTCGATCAGCAGTGGCCTGGGAGCAAGCGCGGCCTCGACATCGCATAGGTCAGCGATCTCCAGAAAGCCTGGCACGATGGCGTCGGCGGGTACGTAGGGAAATGCATCGTCGAGAAGGGAAGAATAGCTGACCAGCCCGTTACCTATGGCAACGGTGCGCACACCCGGTTCGTACAACGCACCCAGATATCGCCAGCAGACCGCCGAGTGGTTCGCCCTGTTGCTGAATCTGAGGTCCCACCTGCCAGAGCGGCAGTTCATCTTCTACGAAAGCAAAGGGATTCACCGGTTCCAACGATTCCCCCCATAGGCCGAGCCTGGCGTTGTCGAGGTCCTTTCGAGTACGCAGATACGCTAGCACGGTCCTTAGGTCTTTGAGCCGTCGGCCAAGCAATGTTTCGCCAAGAGTCTGCTCATTGACGGCCTGCATGTTCTCATCGTTCTCAGGATCCCGGCGGCCATCGGGTGTCGTCTCACCAGTTCCGCGAACATCGGGCAGGCACACAGCGATACCCTTCTTGAGCAGCGCCTCGATTTGGTTGGCGCGCACGTCGAGAAACAGCTCTTTTCCGCCCTCGGCAACCCCCACAACAACTGGAATGCCGGCGGCGGTTTTCGTGCTTGGAATTAAAAGTAGTAAGGGCACCGTGATCTCCGGCTCAACCGCGATCGTGATGCCCTCGACCGTGGCATTCGGCAATCTCTTGGACCAATACACAGTCGAACGCGGGCGCGGATTTGGCTGCACGTCGCCCAGCCTTTTCGCCAATTCCGACTGCAACCAGCTCATACGCTTTTCTGCCGGCATCTTCGCCAGGGCGGCCCTCGCCGTGTCCAGTTTCGAATGGGCAAGCTGAAGCGCTAATTCACGAATCGTGCGCATGTGCAGATCCCGGGCAGTGGCCGGTGTCAAGACTTGAAGCTCGGATTCGGGACGGCGGTCATCGGGTTCCCGCGCGAGATTGGCGCGGGTTGAATTTGTCATCTGTTCGAATGGAACCGGAATGCCGAACCATCGCTCAAGAGTCGGGTAAAGCGAGCGCCTTTGTGCGGGTCCGACGTTCCAGCATTCGCCCGGCCCGGGAAACGGGCCGAACCCATGGGCTTCCGCCAGGTGATCGCCAGCATGATAAAGCTCGAATACTTTCTTGTAACGCCCCCATGCAGGCAGATCCTCCACGTGCCAGCCCAGCTCGTATGAATAAACCAAACGCCGAGGGGCGGCCATTGCGCAAATTGTCCACTGAAGAAATTGATCGATCACACCACGCCGCAGGCACCGCGTAGTGTCCCAATCGCCGAGGCCTGGATCGGCAAACTCCAACGGCCATTGGTTCTTTTCCGCAATGAACCTCGGGATTTCAGGTGTGGACTCGCCAAAGTTAAATGGGGCCACCGCGGCAACTCGCTGATCGATCGCTGCGGCAACCGCTGCCGGATCTCCGCCGCCAGCGACGGAACCGAGCACAACGATCTCTTTGTCATCGATATCTTTTCGCTCGACGAGCAGATCGATCCCGCGGATGATGTCCCAGACCATCCACTTGATCAGGCTTTCTCCAACCAAATCTAGTTGCATCCCGGTGATGTATCGCGAGTGGTAGTCGTCGCGATTCCACGGATAGCCCTCGATGCGCTCGCCATACCCGGCCTCATCCATGATGAGAACCGCACAACCCGCACGGGCCCAGAGGATGCCCATGTCTTGAAGCTCGAATTGCGTCTTCGGCCAATGGAGGCTATGCGCGATGATGATGCCCGGCATGTGCTCTTTGCTTTCGGCGGGCAAATACAGATTGGCCGTTACCCAAACTCCGGGCTGCGAGGAGTAGACGAGATCCTGTCGATGATAGCCGTCCCCACGGAATTCCTTCATTACCCGAGTGCTGAGAGCATTCCTCGCAGGAAACGCACCGAGCGATGCCACAAGCGCCTTCCATCGCGGTTCCCGGAACTTTTCCCAATCTTGCAAAGTCTGGACGCCATCCCAGTCGCGCCGCTCTGCCTGAAGGACGCTCAGCGTGCGCCCGTGAATATTGCGATCCAATATTCCTGAGAGATCTACCTCTTTGCGTTGTTGAGCGGACAGGACACGTCGCGGAGCAAAGTAGAGGGCACCGGACGGCGATGAGGTCCGCATGGCGTCCAATTCGGAGGGCTCTTTTTGTGCCAACTCAAGTCGTCGATAGCGTGCCGGGCAATATGGCGTGATCGCCTGCGTGACCGGCATGACGGAGGTCTCCGGCGGTTCACCAGATCGGCCGGGCCGGCTTCTGCTCAGCAGAATTCGCCAGTCATGCGGAGTGTCGGCCTCGCCAAGCGAGGTAGCGACGAAATCCAGCGGGAGATCGATGCGAACGAACCATTCTTCATGGCCTCGCCAGGCACTCGCATGAACCGGACTATTCCAGTCCACACGAGGACGCGAGATCCGCGGGCCACCGGAAGAACCGATCGCATCCTGCACATAACCCAGTGCATTGACGACGAATTTCGCATATGAGGAGCCCGAAGTGGTCAGGTAAACGTGGAAACTATCGTCCTGGTCGACCTCTCCGTCTCGCTGTTGAGCGGAGGCAACGATTTCGCCCGGCTCGGCACAGCGTGCCATGACGGCCAATGTGTGGCCATCCTGCAGCATTTTTACTTCTGTAGGGAAAGTGGGCAGGCGTGCGGCCGCTTCGTTCCGGTAAAGAAGCCAGACAGGGACATGGCGCCAGGCATCATCGTTCCAACCACTCTGCAGGGAGGGCAGGTCGGCGCGGAACCCGACCCGCAGGGGTGGTTGGTCGTTACCAAGGGAATGCGGTCGAAGAATCGGGCTTGGAAGATCATCCACAGCCATGGTCAGTTTTGCGGCTGGTCGATCGTTCGGCCAATTCCAGCGTTCCTGCGGCGTACCTGGGCGCGCGGCACGCACCCGTATGACACTCACGTCCACTGAATTATTGTTGGGCGAACCTAGCAGGGATAGCGGTATAGCAGCTTCAACGCGCCATTCCTTTGCGGCTGTAGCTGCAGCTACCAGGAATCCTGTACATTTTTCTGGCCGGCTGACATACCATTCCGATTCGCCGGTCCATCGCCATTGCACGGAATAAGCGCCCAGTGGTCCAGTCTTGAGCAGCCAGTCGTTCTCATTTGCCACACGAATAAAGAACGATACCGAATCCTCCTCCTCCCAGCTCGGATTCTTGCCGATCGAGCGCGCGGTAATTCGTCCACTCGACTCCGGAAGGCGTGCGCCTAAGTACAGATACTTTCCCGACATCCTCACTCGAACCTCGCCACCGTCTTCCGGCACTCCAGGCTCGACGGAACGTAGATTTCCGGGTATTATGTCGGTCCAGATTTGGTCGTTCAATTCACCGTCGATAACAACAGCGCGTCCGCGAGGCTGTGCGTACAAATATGCCGCGCTTATGAAGAAAACTATCAGCCTACGCATGCTCTGCCTCCGCCTTAATCATGATCAAATACGCGAGATTCATTCTGAGCGCTGGGTAAAGCGGCGAGACCGCACATTTGCGATGTAAGTTTCACAAGTTTGTACGTTTTTGATAAGGTTGTCAAGAGACGTGTGCGGCCCTATAATCAAACACTCGCGTTCGTTCTCGTGCCCTCGATGCCGGAGCCACCTCGCAAGAAACCTGTCGCAAAGGGTAGCCGCGCGGGATTTCTTTCGGTTGGCCAGACTGCGAGGATTCTGGGCATCAGTTCCTCCACTCTGCGTTTGTGGGAGAACGTCGGGTTGATCAGCCCAGCTCGGAGTACAGGACATTATAGGCTGTACGACCCGGAGATGCTGAATGTTTTGAAACGCATCAAGTATCTCAGAGATGTCAAGCGGCTGAACGTACCCGGGATTAAGGACGCCTTAGGCAGCGGAGCGATTCATCGGAACTCGCACCCACCAGAACCCAAGTTGGAGATGGGCGGAAAGCTACGCCAGTTACGGCAACGTTTCAATTTGGGAATCGTCGAAGCTGCGCGGCGGGCCCGCATTTCACCTGGCTTCCTAAGCTCCATCGAATTGTGCAAGGCACACCCATCCATCGCGACTCTGCAACGACTCACTGCAACCTATAACACAACGGTTCTCGAGTTCTTCAACATGCCGCGGCAGTTGCGGCGGCTCATTCGGCCTGATGAGCGGCGGTGCTTGAGCACATTACCTGGTACACGTATGGAACTTCTTTCGGTCGGCACAAAAATGCTTGAGTGTATGCTCTTTCGCGTGCAGCCGAAGTGCGGCAGTGACGGCGCTTATTCACACGCCGGCGAAGAATTCATTTACATGTTGGCCGGAACACTCGAAATCTGGCTCGACGAAATGGAGCGCCATGAGCTCCAAGCGGGCGATAGCTTCTGGTTTGAGAGCAATCTCGGTCACCGTTGGTTCAACCCCGCCGAAGAAGAAGCCGTACTGATTTGGATCAACACGCCACTGACTTTTTGATCTCGCGAGTTATAAATCTGGAAGGTTCGATCCGAAATGCTGGAGGCTTGCCATGAACGAAAATGATCCGCGCAGCAGAAGAGGTTTTCTGCGGACTGCCGTCGTGACAGCGGTTTCGGGCACCGCGCTAACGGTCCACGGCCAGAGTCCTGAGGCAAAGCCCGAGGAGCCGGAAGCAGTGCAGGCGAGCAGGGTGTCGCTCGACCGCAACGTTTATGAACCGGGTGGGGTTCTAAACGGAGAAATTCACTTCGTCCGTTTTCCTCCCGGCCCGACTGAGGTGCAATGGATCGACAGTTTCGGCCGCATCGTGGCCGAATTGACCCTTCCCGTGCCAAAAGCGGGAGCCAGCTCACTCCCGTTCTCGTTCCCCTTAGGCGCTGGTCTGACTTACTCGAACTGGATTCGTCTGAAAGTGAATGGAGTGCCCCAAGTCGCGGGAAAGAGTTTCCTGCTGTCGCCGCCCCGCGACGCGTGGGAGGATTATCACGTCATCAGTTGGTCCAACTATCCCGATGGCTTTTACGACAAGCTGCGCGAGGCCGGAATCGACGCAACGATCGCCGAGCGCGAAGGGGAACCTTCCAACGTCCTCGACAACAACTTCCGATTCTACGTGGAGCAAATGGCTCCCGATATCTTTTCGATCTATATCAACCACCGGCAGCTCTGGTACGGTGTCGTGAACAATTTCAGCACGGATCGCGAAAATCTAAAACTCTGGGTAAGGCAGCCTTGTTTGAACGACCCAAAGACGGACGCCGTCTTGCACGAGCGCCTGACGCGATATGTGCGGGAACACAAAGCCTTCCGCCCGCTGTACTACAACATCGCGGACGAACTGGGCCAGGGCTGGCAAATCAAAGCCAACGACTTCTGCCACTCGGAATTCTGCACCGCGAAATTTGCGGCATACCTCCGCGGAATCTACGGCACGCCCGAGCGCGTGAGCCAGGAGTGGGGCGCTGAAAAGTTCGCTAATTGGGACGACACCGCCGGGCTATGGAACGAAACCCGCTTGATGATCGCTCACACCAGTACCGATGGGGCCTTCGACGCGGCCGCTGTCGCTGGCTTCGAGGTGAAATACGGAAACATCGCCCGCCTGAACCACGCATGGGACACGAGCCTGCCCGACCCGGCGGAGGGAGCAAAATCGCTCCACCAGAAATGGGAACCCCTGATGTCTGTCGTGCGAGATGCACGCGCCGTAGCGAAGCTGGATGAAGGGTCCTCGAGAAGAAGCTGGGCACGCTGGATGCAGCGAACCAACGTTGGGGCAACGGTGGAAAGCCGGCAAACTTCCGCACATGGGCGGAGGTCCTGGCGCTCGTGAACCGTTTTTATAGTGAGCTCCCCCAGATGCGTTCTACCGCGGGTTGGAACGTTACCCCATGGTGCGACTTTCGCAACTTCATGGACCAGACGTTTGCCGATGCGGTCCTCCGCGCCGCGGCTGTGTGCAGGGCGGAAGATCCCGATGCGCGGTGCGCGACCGAGGGAGGCCAGTCGCCCTTTCCGTTTGGCTGGTACAACTACGAACAGGTGCTGAGAGCCGATGACGTCATCGAGCCATACAACGGCGGCAATAACGTCGAAATTATTCGGTCGCTCAAGCCGGCAACCATCATGCTCCAAACCGTGGGCTACCAATACAAGCCTGGGGAACCGCTAACGGATCGCCAACGTCTGGTGCAAAAACAGGCCCGGCGCCCGGTCTGGTGGGGGTTATTTCACGGGCACCGTGGAGCGATCATTTGGGATGACAATCTGCCTGACTACCAGTTCGTGAATCCAGAGACGCAGCAGTTTACACCTGCGGCGGAGACCTATTCAGCGATCTTCAACGAACTTCGCCACGGCGTTGGCAAGCTGTTCGTGAATGCCCGGCGTATGCACGACGGCATCGCGATTCATTACTCGCCACCGTCCGATCAGATTCACTGGCTGCTCGACAATCTCAAGCATGCCCGCCAATGGATGCTCCATAACGGTTCGGATCGCGGCAGCCTTGCCATCGCGGTGCGTAATAGCTGGACGAAGCTCGTGGAAGATCTCGGACTCCAGTATGAGTTTGCTTCGCCCCAGGAAATCAAAGCTGGCAAACTCAAAAGCGGAAGTTATCGGGTCTTCATCATGCCGCAATCGATTGCGGTGAGCACGGAAGAAGCGGCGGAGATCCGCGAGTTTGTTCGGACGGGCGGAATGGTGGTGGCAGATTCCCGCGCCGCTGAGATGAACGAGCACGGACGAAACCTGGGGCGTGGCCTGTTGGACGACCTTTTTGGAATCAGCCGCGCTGAAGGCCAGGCGGCGGGCGCGGAGGTTCGGGGCGTTGCGAATGAGGGTTCGCTGCTCCTCGAGGGCAAGTCCCTGCAACTGCGCGTGGGTGATGAGGCCATCGCGGCAGCGGGCGGAAAGCATCTTGCTCGGAGCGGTGGTGTGCCGCTCATTATTGTCAGCCGCTTTGGCCAAGGCCGCGCTATCTTCCTCAACCTGGAAGTGGGCGACTATGCTTACGAGCGATTGCAAGCGAATTCCGGATCAAGTCTGCCGGACCTGATGGAAAGCATTCTTGGCTTGGCCGACGTGCACCCCAGGGTGCGTGCGCTGGGTAGCGATGGCAAACGGCTTCCTGGCACCGAAGTGGTCACCTTCCGCAACGGACTCGTGGAACACATTGCGATCTTCCGCAATCCGCAGTTCGATGATGGCGGGTGGGAGGATCATCCGACGATGACCGCGCCCGGATGGGCTGGGACGATTGACAATTCCCTTCTCGAGAAAGAAGCCGCAGTCACGATCGATTGGGGCGCAACAAAGCAGTGCTACGACGTACTAAACCGCCGGGACCTCGGAACCATTGCGGCCTGCAACGCCACCTTGAGTCCTTGGGAGCCTTTGATCTTCACACGGTCGCCGCAGCCCCTTCCCAAGCTGCGTGCGGAGATTACGCCGCAAGCCAAAACTGGTGGTCCGCTCGAGGTCATGCTGACGAACGAGCCGGCCTTTCCCGATCAAACGTTCCGGGTTGTGCGGCTGGAGTTCGAGACCCCATCCGGTAGCCGCTACGAGCTGTACGCGCGGAACCTGCTCCTCAGTTCCACGCCTCACACCGAACGCATCCCGCTTGCGTGCAACGACCCCAAGGGCCGCTGGCGCGCGCACATTCAAGATGTGGCGACGGGACAGTCGCAGGAGTTATCCTTCAGTGTCGCCTGACCAATTCCGGCGCTGCGCAGGGATAAACGTGACCTAAGTTTGACCCCGTAACGTCCAAAAATTCAATCGTACGAGACGACGTGGCTGCAGGGCCTACGTGGCCTGATTTCATACCTCGTCGCGCACCACCGGCTCATCGGCGGAGATCGACTAACATGGAATGAAACCTGTACTCAAACCAGCGGTTGAAGGTGTCGAAGGTCCGATCGACCGGCCAGGCTGAAGGCACCCGGTACCAGCCATCGAGTTGTTCTTCAAAGATCTGGCTGCAGTACTCTCGCAGATACCCGCGCGCCTCGTGTTCGGTGTCGTACTCCGGAAGCAAGTAGATCGTTGGCTCTCGCCTCAGATCCTCCAGGCTCACCGCGGCGCTGGTCGGATCCGCTCGATGCAGCCAGTCAAGAAATGGCCGGCCGGCACCACTATGACCGCTGTTCGGTTGATCGCATCCATCGCCGTGCACCCCCGTGCCCTCAGGCTGCCTGACGATTATAGTAGTTCAGCATCCCGCCCAGCCGCTGTCGGCGTCGAATGCCCCCAGTGCCAATGATGCGAGGTTCTTCCGGCGTGATCAGCCGGTTGCCAAGCCCCTGGTGGTTCCTCTCAATAATGATAATGGGCGATCAATTCGTGAATCGCCTTGCGCAACGAGCCTTCCCCGAACAGGATCACTCGCTCCAAACAGGATTCCTTAATCGTCCGTACGAAGCGTTCCGCGTGAGCGTTCAGATTCGGAGAACGTGGCGGCAGCTTCACGCTCTTGACGCCGGCGGTACCTAGCGTGCCCAGAAACTCCGCGGCGTACAGCGGATCGCGGTCATGGATCAGGTATCGCTTCCCCATCAAGAAACCATCCACGTCGTCGTTGAGATTGCGAGCTACCTGTGCCATCCATAATCCATTTGCTTGGGCCGCGATTCCGGCGATCTCCACGCCCCGCGTGGAAAGGTCGATCAGAAACATCACGACATATCGTGTTAACCCCTTCCGCGTCCATATGTCGGTCCCGTAAATTTGGATCTGGTTGATACAGTGGAGTGTTGCGCCTCTTAGATCGATTCTCACCCGCCCTCGTTTGCTCAGCGTTGTTTGGGGCCGTTTTGGTTTCGTTCCGCAACCGTGCCGCACTTCAGGTTGGGATCCTCGCTCTTCGTCGCCAGCTCGGCGTTTTGCATCGCTCGGTGAAACGGCCGAAGCTGACCGCCGCTGATCGCCTCTTCTGGGCATGGCTGTCGGAGCTATGGACCGACTGGCGAACAGCACTGGTCATCGTCAAGCCGGAAACGGTCATCGCCTGGCACCGGAAAAGCTTCCGACTGTTCTGGACCTGGAAGGTGCGACGCTGCAATCCGGGCCGACCCGCCGTAGCCAGGGAGGTCCGGGGATCTGATTCGCAGAATGAGCCGCGAGAACCCGATGTGGGGCGCTCCGCGGATTCATGGCGAGCTTCTGAAGCTCGGCATCGACGTCGGCGAGACCAGTGTGAGCAAGTACATAGTCCACCGTGGGAAGCCGCCATCGCAGACCTGGCGGACCTTTCTCGCCAACCATCTCACGAGCTTGGTCTCGGTCGACTTTTTCACGGTGCCCACCATCCGGTTTCAGATCCTGTACGTGTTCCTGGTGCTGGCACACGACCGGCGCCGGATTCTGCACTTTGGTGTAACAGCGCATCCAACCGCCGAATGGGCCGCTCAGCAACTCCGCAATGCGTTTCCTTGGGACACGGCAGCGCGTTATCTCCTGCGGGATCGGGATCGGATTTTCGGCGATGAGTTCGCGAAGCAAGTCAGGGATATGGGCATCCAGGAGGTCCTTTCTGCGCCCCGTTGTCCCTGGCAGAGAGCTTACGTCGAGCGCGTCATCGGCTCGATACGCCGCGAGTGCCTGGATCATATGATGGTCTTCAACGAGGCATCGCTGCACCAAAATGTAAAGGCGTTTGTCTCGTATTATCACCACACCAGGACGCACCTCTCGCTGGCTAAAGACACCCCGGAAACGCGAGCTGTGCAGGCAACGGAGCTTGGAGGTGTGGTGGCCATTGCCGAAGTCGGCGGCCTCCACCATCGATACGAACGCCGGGCGCGGCCTGAGAAACAGAAGCACTACTGTCGTTGCTTACAGCAGGTGTAACGCGGCTCGGTTTCTCACACGCGGAGCCGTGTAGACGTGACGGGCGGCTGCGCCTCGGTATCCGCCCGCGCGCTTCCTTTATCAGGCTGTCCCTCGCGTCACCTTCGAAAAGCTGGCCGACTTTAGAGTCGGATGGATTTTTCGATAGGCACAGTTGGATGAACCACCTTGGTAAGGGGTTCAGGGAAGACGAACTCCATTGCGTCCTGAAAGGCATCAACGCTATGCTGATGCCGTGGCTTATGGCGCGGAATACTCATCCATCAACCGCGGCGCGTCTGCGCACGGCCGTTCGAGAGCATCTGTTTATGCGGTGAACGGGCCTGAAACGGACGGATAAGGGCACAGCTCGCGACAGAATAGATACCCATACTACTTCTTAATGCCTCCTTGTCCGGACGGTCACAGCCTGGATTGCGACGTTTCCCAGAGCCTCGTATTCGGACCCTTTCAGGCCAATGGCACTTCTGAGGGAAGCCGACTTATCCGGCGACATGCTAAACCCCACGGCGTCTATCGAGCCTTATTCCGCCCAACGCTGAAACGCGATTCAAGCTGATCGGTTCCTTCAAACGAGGTCGTCTTCGCCGAAACACTCCAGATGATGATCGAGAACATCTTTTG
>CAVYHD010000046.1:0-162206 GCA_963768075.1 Terriglobia bacterium | reverse complement strand
CTCTCCCAAGGCCTTGTAAGTGAGGAGTATTTTCATGCCACAACGCACCGTCCTATTTTCCAGGGCGAAGGTGCCCCAGAAGTGGCGGGTTAGTGCACCTGGAGCCAAGTCGTGGACGATAGGAAACCCAAGGAGTTCCGACTCTATCCCCGGAAGCCGCGTGGCCGGCAAGCCAGTTCGTCCCGAACCTGGAGCCCCACCTACATCCTCATTCTTCGCTATGCCCGAGCAATTGCGCGCCCAGCGGTGCAAGCCGAGGGCCCGGCGCCCGGTCCCGTCTCGTCCGTACAATCAGCGGTGCGCCGTGAGAGTGATGTACGCGAAGAATGCCACACGCGGGCAATGGAAGGCACACGGACGCTACATCGCCCGCGAGAGTGCTAGCCAAGGTCGCGCCGTTGA
The DNA here is from genome assembly GCA_963768075.1 of Terriglobia bacterium. GTDB lineage: Bacteria > Acidobacteriota > Terriglobia > Bryobacterales > Bryobacteraceae > QHXW01. The sequence continues at coordinate 161,804 of CAVYHD010000046.1, read as the reverse complement.
GGCCGGGTTTGACGCTACGGAGCTAGGAATCAATATCGCCGCTCGTCTCGACCAGTGGCAGTCCGCCGGCGACGAACGGATGTGGAAACTGATCGTGTCGCCGGAGTTCGGAGACAAGATGGACCTGGTGCAGTTGACCCGCGACTTGATGCAGCGCATGACGCGGGATCTCGATACCCAGCTCGAATGGGTGGCCGTGTCGCACTTCAATACCGATAACCCCCACGTCCACATCGCTCTGCGCGGTGTTCGCGAAGACGGAAAATCGCTCCGCCTCGAACGCGATTACGTGAAGCATGGCATTCGGAGCATCGCTGAGGATCTGTGCACGCGACGGCTCGGGTATCGTACACAACGGGATATCGCCGAAGCCCAACGCCGCGAAGTATCGCAGCAAAGGTTCACGTCGCTGGACCGGTCAATTGCCCGGAACAAGCCGATAGATGGCCAGTCCTCCCACTTCCAGTTCAGCCGGAATCCGGCGCAGCCGCGAAACCAGTACGTCATCGAGCGGCTGAGAACGCTGGAGAGCATGGGACTGGCCGAAGTGGCCGGGCCAGACCAGTGGCGGGTGCGCCAGGATTTCGAAACCGCGCTGCGGGCGATGCAGCGCCTTGGGGACCGGCAAAAAATCCTGGCCACTCACGGCGTGCCTGTTTCGGACACGCGGTTGCCACTGGTCATGTTCGATCTTCGCAATTGCACAACCCTTGAAGGTAGGATACTGGCGCACGGCGAGGATGAAGGGACCGGCCGCAGTTTCATGATGCTAGAGGGCACCGACGCCAAGGTGCACTGCATCTATCACACACCTCAGATGGCCGAGGCGCGTGGCCGCGGCGGATTGCGAGCAAACAGGTTTGTACGTCTCCGCAAGTTGTTCGAGAACGGACGGCCGCTGCTTGAAATCGATGATCTCGGCCCATCCGAAAGGATCCTGAGTGACGACTTCATCTTGAAGAAACGTCAGGAGACTCATGGACAGTGGAAGAGTCCCAGTGGACGATGGCTGGGACGGCTGGCTCGGTCGTTATCAATCGGCCCTTCGGAGGGCGGTGGCGACTCCAATGCACCAAGCTCGACCTTCACGGACTCGCGCGAGAACCGGATCGTGGTCGAGGCCGTTGAGCACCGTGGAGCGCCGACTGTTCTTCCCCTGGAAGGTTGGTATGAGAATCAGAATTCAAAAGGCAGGTGCGATGCCATGACTGCCGACGAAATCCTAACGGTTGCGGAAGTCGCAAGTGAACTCCGTTGTTCAAAGGCACACGTTATAACGCGATTGCGGGGAAAGTTGAGGTGTGTCCCCTTGCCTGCGATCTTCATGGGACGGAGAAGCTGATTCGGCGAGCGGCCTTTGGAGGATGGAAAACGATCAATGAGAGGGCGCGGCGGAGATGTTATTATGTGTCATCGTCAGCAATCGACACCGTTGGATGCATGAAGGAGAAATTTCATGCGTAAACGGTATCAGAAAGGCAGTTTGCAGTAAGCTCGCCGCTGGTTGGGTGGCGCGATGGTGGGAAGACGGAGAACGCAAGGCGCAGCCTTTTGAGGCGAATTTCGAAGCTGACCAAGGCGCAAGCGCAATCCCAGTTGGCTGCCTCGTTGGCTCCGATCAACGACCACACGTGAGCGAACCATCGGAGGAGAGGAGTTTCGGTGACTTCGTTCAGCGAGGTCTATTTACCGTTTACCGACGAAAGTGGAAACGTTCAACTGTGATGACCAACGAGGATCGGCTGGCACATCATCTGACGCGGAGTTTAACGCTCGATCGTTGGGCAGCTTCGGCAGGGATGAGTTGCAAGCCGTGCTGGATCGCAAGGGCCAAACGCTTTCATTCAGCGTGGTGGATCACCTGCGATGAGATCTGAAGCAGATATTCGACATGGCGGTCGCGGAAGGATATTTGTGGAGCAACCCGGCGGCGCTGTTGTTCACGCCGAGGGAGTGCCGACGAGCGGCAACGCGGGTCATGACGGTTGAAGAAGTGCGGCAGCTCTTCTCGGTGTTAGATGTTCGGCAGCGGTTGATCGCGAGACTCGCTCTGCTTGCTGGGATGAGGCCCGGTGAGATTTTCGGGCTGAAATGGGCGCGGATGGAAGCGGATCTTAGCAGGGACCGTTCTTCAGAGGGAAAGGGTATGCAGACTTTTCAATTCCAAACCAAGAAGACTATCGAAGAGATTCGGGCGGCCGTATCACCAGCAACTCGGCCGCAGTGTGTGCGCTGCCTTTCGTTTCGCAACAGCAAGGAATCAACATGGATACGGCCTCCAAGAAAGTCGAAGAACCGGGCAGGCGATGTCTGGCTGTTGGTATCCGAGATCATCCGCCAGCAATGCTTCGAGGGAGCCGGCGGAGTCGCGCCTTGCGATCTGGCGGAGAGCCGCGGAGGAAGAAGACGATTCAGTAGCAATGCGCACTTCACGTTTGAGAGGGTCTGGTTCCCGACGACCAAGACGAATGCAACACAGAGAGAGGTGATTTGTGGCGATCGAAATCAATACCGACACCATCGCCGATGCAGTAGCATATCGGCTCCGCGATAACGGCATAATGACACCGCGACTCCTTACGCTGGAGCAAGCCGCGACATATTTGGGTCTGACCAAAGACGCGCTGAAGGCGAAGGTGCACATGGGTCGTATCCCGACGGTAGACCTGGATAAGAAACTCCGATTCGATCGCCAGGACCTGGATCGAATAATCGAGCAGAACAAACGGAGCGCATAGAAATGTCGCGGAAGGGGCCAACCCTCGGCCAAGGATCGATCTACCTCAGGAACGGACGGTGGTGGTGTAACTACGTGGCAGGCGGAGTGAGACGACGGGAGTCCTGCAAGACGATGAACCGTGACGAGGCACTCGCATTCCTGCATCGCCGCCAAGGAGACTCGCCTCCGGCGAATACCTAACGTCGGATCGGACGAGAATTCGCGATCTCTTCCAGCTCTTGCTCGAGGACTACGATGTCCGCAGAGTCGCCCAAGCCTATATTGCAAGCCTGAAGATCAAGTCGATTATCAATCCGGCTATAGGAGACATCAAGGCTGCGAAGCTCACGAGCACGCAGGTAAAGCAATACATCCAGCGGCGGCTGAAGGATGTTAAGCCCAGTACGGTGAACCGCGAATTAGGCCTTGTGCATCGCGCCTTTCAGCTCGGCTATCAACAAGATCCGCCGCTTGTCGGGCGGGTGCCATTCTTTCCAAAACTAGCCGAGGGCGAGCCGCGGAAAGGGTTTCTGAGACCTGAACATTACCGGAACCTGCTGGCTGAACTTCCGCAGGAACTGAAACTGCTCTTTGTCATCGCTTACCATGTGGGTCTTCGAAAAGGGGCCCTGCTCCGGATCAAGTGGGACCAAGTCGATTTGGCGTCTTCCTGTATTTGGATGCAAGGCAAGAAGGCGAACCGGAAGACCGAACCCGTTGCGATACCAATCTATGGCGATATGCGCATGTACCTCGAAATGCAACCGCGGACCAGCGAATACCTCTTCGCACGCGTCTCGATGCCGATCAAGGACTTCAGGAGGAGCTGGAATCTGGCATGTCAATCCGCTGGCGTTCCCGGGCTGCTCTTCCATGATCTTCGGCGTACGGCGGTCGAAATCTCCGTCGCGCGGGAGTGGCGGAGTCGGTAATCATGAAGATCACTGGACACCGCACCCGGGGTGTCTTCGAGCGCTACAACATCACTGATCAAAGCGACGCGCTGGAGGCCGGAAGACTTGCCGAGGAGTTCCTCAGCCGGGCACATGACCAAAACTCGTCACAAACGGCGTCACAAAATAAGAGAAGACCAAACTGAATGATACGGAACGAAGGGATGCCCAGAAATGATAAAGCCGCTGCATCAATCCGATACAGCGGCTTTTAAACTGGTGCGGGGAGGGGACTTGAACCCCTACGAGATTGCTCCCGCTAGCACCTCAAGCTAGTGCGTCTGCCAATTCCGCCACCTCCGCAATCGGAAAACTATTTCTTCGGGGGGTCGGAGCCGTCTGCCGCTTCGCGCCAGGCGCTGCCGCAGGCGCCGATTGCTTCGCCGGAGTTCTGCCTTCCAGGACCGTGGTACCCACGCCCGCGCTGCGCGTCGCCAGGATGGAAAGCGACGAGCGACGTGCAGCATGAAGATAATGGCCGAGATCGTGGTCGCCTTGGAAAGCAACGTCGCCGAACCGCGCGGGCCAAACGCCGTCTGCGAGCCCATGCCGCCGAACGCGCCGGCCAGGTCCGCCGCCTTCCCGCTCTGCAACAGCACCACGATGATCAGAAAGATGCAGACCACCACGTGAATAATCGTAAACATTATGTACATGTTCGATCTTTCAGTATAAGAAAAACGGGCTCCGCGGGTCAAACCCTATGGCTGTGCTACAATCCCGCTTCAATATGCGACGAATCCTGTTCATTACCCTCTTTGCGTTTGCGGCCCGGGCAGCGCTTGCCGAAACCACGGTACTAGACGGTTTCACGCTCATCGACGGCACTGGCCGCCCGCCTGTGGCCAATGCCGCCGTGATCATCGTGGACGGACGGATCCACTGGTCCGGGCCGCAATCACAGCTCAAAATTCCGGCGGGCGCGCAGGTCACACACCTCGCGGGAAAGTTCGTCATGCCCGGCATCATTAATCTCCACGGCCATCTGGGCAACACGGTCGATCTCACGCAAGATCCCAAAAACTACACGCGTGAGAATGTCGAGAAACAACTTCAGCTCTATGCTTCCTACGGCGTGACTTCGGTAGTCAGCATGGGTACTGATCAGAGCCTGGTCTACCAGCTTCGCGCCGAGCAGCGCGCCGGTCGTCCCCGCATGACCAGAATATTCACCGCGGGCCGCGGCTTCACCGGCGTGGGCGGTTACCCGACCACCGCGCAGGGCATGAAAGGCGTGCCGTTCGAGGTGGCCAGCAAAGCGGATGTGGATAAGGACGTAGACTGGCTCGCCGGCCAGAAAGTCGATCTCGTCAAAATTTGGGTGGACGATCATCTCGGCCGCGAAAAAAAGATTCCGCTCGATCTCGCAAAGGCCATCATTGCCGACGCACACCGGCATCACCTCAAGGTTGCGGCGCACGTGTTCTATCTTGATGATGCCAAGGCGTTGATCGACGCCGGTCTCGACGGTCTGGCGCACAGCGTTCGCGACAAGCCGGTGGATGACGAACTAATCGCTTCCATGAAGAAGCACGGTGCGTTTCAAGAAGCCGCCACGCTCACGCGCGAAGAATCCACCTTCGTCTTCGCTAAGCCGGGAGCCTTGCTAGATGATACGTTCTTCACCCGTGGTCTTTCGCCGAACGTTCTGGCGACTCTGAGGAGCACGGCCTACCAGCAGAAGGTCGCCGCCGATCCCGATTACGCCAAGTATCCCGAATTCCTCAAACAGGCGATGCTTAACCTCAAGAAGCTCTCCGATTCCGGCGTCAAAATCGGGTTCGGTACCGATAGCGGCCCGCCCGCGCGTTTTCCGGGCTACTTCGAACAATGGGAACTGGAGTTGATGGTGCAGTCGGGCCTGACACCCATGCAGGTGATCACCGATGCCACTCACAACGCCGCTGAGTTCTTGCAGGCGAAAGATCTGGGCACCGTCGAGCGCGGGAAATGGGCGGATCTCATCGTGCTCAACAAGAATCCGCTCGATGATATCCGCAACACGCGCGAGATCGAGTTCGTCATGATCGCCGGCAACAGGATCTGAAACCATGCTCACCCGGCGCGCATTCCTCGCGGGCGCTACGGTAGCCTTCTGCCGGGCCGGGCCCGATTCCCGCTACCGCGTCGGCATCACCACAAATACGCGCGGCGGCTGGGAGAAGGACGTTTTTCTCTCGTTCAGCGAGGCGCGGGAAGCCGGCTTTCACTTCGTCGAGTCCTTTATTGAATATTTCGATAGTTACCTCGACCATCCTGATGAGCTGCTGAACAAGACCGGCGTCATCGGCGTCCGGTTCGATACCATCTCGAACAGCGGACCCATGGAGATGCGCTTCGAAGATCCGGCCAGGCACGAGAAGATCGTCGAGGACCATCTGCGGCTCGCGCGGTTCGTGAAACGTCTCGGCTGCGATCATTTGAAGATCAATACCGGCCGGCGGCGGCCCGAGGGCACGACGGACCAGGATCTGAAGAACATGGCGACCGTGCTCGACATCATCGGGCGCAGGATTAGCGATGAGACGGGCATGAAGTTCGGGGTGCACGCGCACATGTGGAGCCAACTCGAGAACCGCCATGAAATCGACGCCGTCCTGGGCTCGACCGATCCGCGGCACGTTTGGTTCGTGCTCGATACCGGCCACATCACCATGGCGGGCATCGATCCGGTGGAACTCACCCGCGCGCTCGGACACCGCATTATCGAGTTTCATCTGAAGGACACCAAGCCCGAGCACCGCGGAGGCGCGAAGCACCGGGTCCCTCCCAACGATCCGATGAAAGATCCCATCTTCTTCGAGCTGGGCAAAGGCGGAGTAGACTTTCCGGGGATCAAGACGCACCTCGACGAAATCGGCTGGCGCGGCTGGCTCACCGTGGAGCTGGACTCCTCGCCCTACCGGCCGCCAAAAGAAAGCGCGCGCATCAGCCGGGAATACATCGAGAAGACTCTGGGCATCAGGGCATAGGGGCCTCCCGCGTCGCCTCGTCACCGTTTGACGTAATCTGGAATAGATGCCACTTCCCCGCGGCCCGAGCCATGATCTTTGACGCCGGTCCGCCAGAGCCGAGAGGTTGGCGGCGCCACTTTGCCCCGACCGCGCGGTATTGGATGCGCACCGAAGTGCACGTGCACGCGCTGGCGGTGGCCGCGAGCGTGCTCCTTTCCTTCTTCCCGTTCCTGATCGTGATGATCTCGCTGTGCCGCTACGGTCTGCAGTGGAAGGCCGCGGTCAGCGCCATTTATATCGCACTCAACGATTTCTTTCCCGGCGATATGGGCGCCTTCATCCGCCGCAATCTGGTTGCGGTGATCGAATCGCGCGGGCCCATGCAGATTACGTCGATTGTGCTGCTGCTCATCACCGCCAACGGTATTTTCGCGCCCATGGAAGTGGCGCTCAATGCCGTCTGGGGCGTGAAGGAGAACCGCAGCTACTTCAAGAATCAGTTGTTGAGCCTGGGCCTCATTTTTCTTTGCGGCAGTCTGGTGCTGCTTTCGTTCATCTTGACGGCGCTCAACCAGCAATATCTCGGCAGCTTTCTCGGTCTCGGCGCGGCCCTGCCGCAATGGATCAACGTGGCGTTTTTCAAGATCGCCGCGGTGCCGGTTTCCATCCTCGCGCTGTTCTTCATCTACTGGCTGCTGCCCAATCGCCGCGTGCCGCCGCTACGCGTTGCTCCGGTGGCCATTTTGGTGGGTCTCGCGATCGAGCTCTTGAAATACGTAAACCTGCTGACCTGGCCTCTGATGAAAGAACGGCTCCAGAATGAATACGGGCCGTTCTATATTTCCGTGACCATCGTGTTGTTCAGCTTTATTGCCAGCATGATCGTCCTCGCCGGCGCGGAATGGGCCGCGCGGAAAACGCCAATCGAACCGGCAGACGTGCCCGCCGCGCATGTAAAATACTCAGACACCCATGAAGAACTGGAAACTGATCGCGGAGGCGAACCTGCTCCGCATTCCCACGCCTGATCTCGAGCGCATCACACCCGCGCTCGATGCGCTCGAAGCCGCTTTTCGGCCGCTCGTGAAAGCGATCCCTGATGACATCGAGCCGGCCGTCGCTTTCTATGTCTTTCCGGAGAGCGCCAAGTGACCATCATCGAAGCCGCGCAAGCGCTGCGCAAACGCGCCGTCTCTTCGGCCGAACTCACGGAGACCGCGTTCGCTAGCATTGCAGCCGCCAATTCAAAGCTCAACGCTTTCCTCACGATAACAGAGGATTCCGCCCGCACTCAGGCCAAGGCCGCCGACGCCGAGTTGTCGCGTGGCATCGATCGCGGGCCGTTGCACGGCATCCCCATCGCGGTGAAAGATGTTTTCGAAACGAACGGCGTGCGCACCACCTGCGGCTCGCTGCTGTTCAAGGACAACGTGCCGGCGCGCGATGCTGCCGTGGTCGAAAAGCTTGCGGCAGCCGGCGCTGTGTCCGTCGGCAAAACCGGCATGCACGAACTGGCCTACGGCGTCACTTCTAACAACCCTCACTTCGGGGCCATTCGCAACCCGCGCGACCCGGACCGCATCCCCGGTGGGTCGAGTGGCGGGTCCGGCGCGGCGGTTGCCGCGGACATGGTGTTCATGGCCATGGGCAGCGACACCGGCGGCTCCATCCGCATTCCAGCCGCGTTCTGTGGAACGGTGGGTCTCAAGCCTACCAGTGGCCGCGTCAGCCGCTATGGCGTGATGCCGCTGGATTTTTCGCTCGACCACATGGGCCCGCTCACTCGCTCCGTCCGCGACGCCGCGTTGACGCTCCAGGCAATCGCCGGCTTCGATCCGCGCGACGAGACGTCCTCTCAGGTTCCGGTGGGCGACTATCTGCCCTCGCCCGGCTGCTCCGTGCGCGACATTCGCATCGGCCTGCCCCAGAATTTCTACTTCGATCACCTCGATCCCGATGTCGACAAAGCGGTTCGCGTCATGGCCGCCAAAGCTGAATTGCTTGGCGCGCGCATTATTCCGGTGCGCGTCCCCGACATCGCCGCCCTGAACAACGTGGGCCGCGTGATTCTGCTGGTGGAAGCGTCCGCGTTAATGGAGAAGTACCTCGGGAAGCGCGACCAGTTTGGAGCCGACGTCCTGGCCCTGCTCGACCAGGGCCGTTTTATTTCGGCGACGGACTACGTCAACGCCCAGCGGCTCCGCCGCGTCATGCAGCGCGAGTTTGCGCAACTGTGGTCGCAGGTTGATTGCCTGTTCACCCCGACCACGCCCGAAGCTGCACCGCGCATTGGTGAGACCACGACGCAATTCGGCGAACACACCGAAGACGTGCGCCTGGCCGCGACGCGACTGGTGCGGGGCATTAACGTGCTGGGCCTGCCCGCAATCTCCATCCCCTGCGGCATGGACCGCCGCGGTTTACCACTCGGTTTGCAAATCATTGGCCGCCCGTTTGAGGAAGCCCTGATTCTACGGGTGGCCGCTTCGCTGGAAGACGCGACCGGGTAGGACCGTCAGTCCGGCCCTGGCTGGTCATATAATGATCCCAGCCATGAATCTTGATCGCCGTAGTTTCCTTCAGACCGGGGCCGCCCTTGCCGCCGGCCAGCTGATGAAAGCCGCGCCAAGTGAGCGTATTACTGTCGGCCACATCGGCACCGGCGCCCGTGCGCAGGAGCTGATGCAGGCCGTGATGGCTAACCCCAACACGGAAATCGTGGGCGTGGTCGACGCTTATACCGGCCGTGTCGAGCGCGCTATCGACCGCACCCAGGGGCGTGCCAAAGCCTACGCGACGCATCACGACCTGCTGGCCGATAAGTCGATTGACGCCGTAGTCATCGCGACTCCCGACCACTGGCATAAGCAGATCATCCTTGAAGCGCTGCACGCCGGCAAGGACGTGTACTCCGAGAAGCCCCTGACCTACCGCACCTCCGATGGCGTTGAGATCATCGAAGCCGTGCGCCAAACCGGGCGCGTCCTGCAAGTGGGTAGTCAGGGCATGAGTTCCAAGAATCAGCAGACTGCCAAGGAATGGATTCGCTCGGGCAAACTCGGCAAAATCACCATGATTCGAGCGGCCTACAACCGGAACACGGCCGAGGGCGCCTGGATCTACCCCATCCCGCCCGACGCCTCACCCAAGACCGTCAACTGGGAAATGTTCCTCGGACCGGCTCCCCAGGTGCCCTTCAGCCTGGAGCGCTTTTTCCGGTGGCGCTGCTACTCGGATTACTCCGGCGGCATTGCCACCGACCTGTTCGTCCATCTCTGTACCACCATTCACTACCTAATGGACGCCAAAATCCCCTCGCGCGCCATGGCGATGGGAGAGTTGTACAGATGGAAGGAATCGCGCAACGTTCCCGACACTCTGAACGGGATTCTGGAATACCCGGAGGGCTTCGCTGTATCCCTAAGTTCCACATTCAACAACGAATTCTCAGCCCAGGGCGGATTCCAGATCCTGGGAACGGAAGGAACCTTGATTATCGGCGACGGCCTGGCGTTTTACCCCGAGAAGACCGTGGACAACAATCGCTGGATCGTCGAAAGCTGGCCCAAAGCCCTGGAAGACGCGTATTATCGGGATCCCAAAGTCATCGCCACCGAGGTCGAGCCGGCGAAAAACTACAGGAAACCGGAGCCGGAACGATTCAACGACGAGGGTCCCGACCCCACTGTGGGTCACTTCGCACACTTCTTCGATTCGGTCCGAACCCGCCAGCCCTATTGGGAAGACGCCGTCGCCGGCCACCACGCCGCTGCCTGCGCGCACCTGATCAACTTATCTGCGCGTGAACGCCGCATGACCGAGTGGGATTTTACTCGAGACGATATTCGCAGCTAAAAACGTAGTGGGGATGTGCGTTTCGCCCCTAATTCAGCGCGGTTTGCAGGATATAAATCTTAAATCTGGGGTGGATCGCTGCAATAGCGGGTGCGAATCGGTCTTGCCATACCGAAATCGGTATAGATTCCTACCAAAATTGGGATTAAGGGCCGTAACCTTACCGTAACCGATTGACTTTCCAGTAACAATTCTTTGGTTCACCACATGCTCGGGGTGGACGCATCAATTTTCCAGAAACGGGGAGGATCAATGCCGACACGTACGCTGTGGCTGAAGGTGTTTCCGAAGACGTCGTTTTCCACACTCGGCATGCTCTTGTCGCTGCTGAGTTTCAGCGCTTTCAATGCCTTTCCTCAGGCAGAAACCGGTCAAATCGTGGGCACGTCACCGATCCTTCGGGGGCATCCGTTCCTGGCGCAAAGGTGACGGTTAAGTCGGTGGCAAATGGTACCGCGCGTTCGCAAAACAGCACCGGGACGGGTAGCTTTACGTTTACGAATCTGCTGCCCGACACCTATGAGGTGACTGCCGAATCGCCGGGTTTCGCCATTCTCAAGGAGCGCGCTACGGTCACAGTCGGCATGAAGCTCGGTCTGGACCTCAAACTCGAGATTGGCAAGAGCGACACGGTGGTGGAGGTGTCCACCAGCGCGTTCATCACGGTCAACACCGAAACCCAGACGATCAGCCAGGTGCTCAATACGGAACAACTCCTTGAACTTCCGACCATCACGCGGGACCCCTATGCGCTGATCGTCACTTCGGGAAATGTCAGCGAGGACGACCCCAGCGGACGCGGCGCCGGAGTTGCCATCAATGGCTTGCGCTCGGCCGGAACGAATGTTCTGCTGGATGGCGTCGCAAATAATGACGAATTCCTCGCGGAGGTGGGCCAGATGGTGCCCCTCGATTCGGTTCAGGAAATTGGCATTATCACTAATAACTTCACGGCGGAGTATGGGCGCGCCGATGCCGGCATCATCAACGTCACGACAAAATCGGGAACGAACGCCTATCACGGTACTGCGTACGAGTTCAACCGGGTTTCCGACCTTGCTTCCAACACCTTCAACAACAATGCTTACGGGATCGACAAACCCCACTTCACGCGGAACCAGTTCGGCTACTCGGTGGGCGGCCCGATCATAAAGAACAAACTGTTTTTCTTCAGCAGCACCGAATGGACTCGCGTGCGAAGCGCGGCCACCATAACTACAATCGTGCCGGACGCGGCCCTTATCGCCGCCGCCGCGCCGAACACGCAGGCCATATTCTCTGCATACGGAAAACTGGCCCCCAGCACGTCAGTCCTTGAAACTCTTAGCAGGAACCAGTTGACGGCGCAAGGCGCGGACCCATGCTCCGGCTCTTCGTCGACCGGTGGATGCGTGGCCTACAATCCCAACGCGCCCATGTTCGACCTGGTTGGCTATAACGCTCCCAGCAACTCAGGCGCGGGAAATCCGCAAAACGCCTACTCGACGGTAGGACGCGTGGATTACAATCTCAGCGATAGAACCATGATCTACGCTCGCTACGCGCTGCAAAGCGAGGTCGATCAGGCGGGCGGCATCTCCAACAGCCCTTACGCCGGGGACAATATCGGCCAGACGCTTTTCAACAATAGCCTGATCGTTTCCATGACGCACACTTTTTCGCCTCGTTTTGTCTCGCAGTCCAAACTCGATTTCAACCGCTTTAATACCCTGCAGCCGCTACCGCAGAGCGGCGTGGTGCCTTCGTATTATCTCGGAAACGCTACCACCGGGACCTCCCTCGGCCCCTATACCGTGTACCTGCCCGGCGATGAACCTTCCAGCCCGGGCTCTGGCGGTTATCCTTTTGGAGGCCCGCAAAACTTCGGCGAGGCCTACCAAGATTTAAGCTACACAAAAGGCAAACACGAATTCCGCTTTGGTGGTGACTTGGTCTATCTCCGTGACAACCGCAGTTACGCTGCGTACAACCAAGCGAACCAAATCTTCGGCAATACCATCGGCAGCGGCATAGACAATTTCCTGGCCGGCCAGCTCTCTGAATTTAATGCCGCCATCAACCCACAGGGCAAGTTTCCCTGCGTAAACGGAGTCCAGACGCCAGCTTGCACCGTCAGTCTTCCCATCGGTCCGCCGGATTTTGAGCGCAGCAATCGCTATCACGAGGGTGCGCTGTACTTCCAGGATTCCTGGAAAATCAGCCGCCGCGTGACGGTGAATCTCGGCCTCCGCTGGGAGTACTTCGGAGTGCAGCACAACGTTAATCCGAATCTCGACTCCAACTTCTACACCGCCAACGTGTCGGGCCTCTTTCAATCCTTCGCACAGGGCTCGGTTGAAACCACTCCTAATAGTCAGATTAAGGAACTATGGCAGCCAAGTTGGCATAATTTTGCCCCTCGCGTCGGCATAGCGTGGGATGTTTTCGGCGATGGCAAAACAGCCTTCCGCGCCGGCTACGGCATCGGCTATGAGCGCAATTTCGGCAACGTGACTTTCAACGTGCTGTTCAATCCCCCCAACTTTGAGGTCGTGGATCTGATCGCCGGAAGCAACATACCCAGCATCGCGGCCTCGGCTTCCAACGCGGGACCGCTGTCCGGAACCAGCGGATCGGTGGCGCTCCCCAAGCCGAACTCCGGTACATACAAAACAATATTCCGCAAGCGTATGCGCACTTGATCAGCGCCTCAGTGGAGCACCAGTTCGGCAACAGCATGCATGTGGAGGTCGATTACTCGGCTTCGATCGGGGAAAATCTGTACGACATTGCTTACTTCAACTTTCCCGGTCAGGGCAACTACTATCTGGGAATTCCTTGTACTGCGGCTGATACTCTGACCGGCGGGCCAAATCCCTGTGACGCGGTTCTCAACAACCAGTACGGACTCATCAATCGCCGTGGCGCCGGCGGATATTCCACTTACAACGCCATGAACATCCGCTACGACATCCAGAACATCAAGAACAGCGGACTAACGCTTCGCGCGAACTACACCTGGAGCCACTCTCTGGATGATTTGAGCGATACCTTCAGCAGCTCCTTCAATCAATTCAACCTCGGCTACACGGACGTCGTCCATCCAATGGTGGATTACGGCAACTCCGAGTTCGATAACCGGCACCGTATCGCCCTTGGCGCCATTTACGCGATTCCGTTTGCCCGCAATACACAAGGAATTACCCGGACTATTTTGGACGGTTGGGAGTTCGCACCCGTCCTTACCGCGCGCACCGGCCCTCCCTACTCGATTTACGACCTGACCAACCAGTCCGGATATATCTATACTCGCGTAGCGGCGAATCAAGTGATCCCTGTCAACGGCAACGAAATGGTAAATGCCGGTCCAAATACCTTTAACATCCTGGACTTCAGCAAGATTGCCGTATCCGAATATGTAAATCCAAAGATCGGCGACTCCGACTTCGGTCCCTTTCCGGCCAACATGACCGGACGCGATTACTTCCACACTCCGGGTATCTTCAACCTCGATTTTGGCCTCTACAAGAGTGTCAGGCTGACCGAGCGGATGTCGTTACAGCTTCGCTTAGAAGCATTCAACGCTCTGAACCACTCCAATCTGTACGTGAATTGGGGTTCCGCCTACACGATCGGCGGCGCGGGAGATATAACCGCCAGCTATGGCGTCCTGCCCAATACGAGTCCGCAGACGTACGAGAATCGGAATATTCAGTTGGCCGTCAAGTTCATATTCTGATACCGGGCCAAAAACCAATCGAACCAGTCTCAGGGCGGGCCGCGCGGCCTGTATAATTGGGAAACAGGCCGCTGCAAAATGAAGAACCGCATTTTATACGGTTTGGCGCTGGTGCTGCTGATTCTTTCGGCGACACTGGTGATCTGGCAAGGCTCGTTCGATTTTGGCGGATTCCGGCCTAACGATCCCCAGCAGACCTTCACATTTTGGGCGGTCTCCATCCTCATCTTCCTGCTGATGGTGACGCTGGGTTTCATGCTGGTGCGGATCAGCGTGAAACTCTACATGGAGCGCCAGAGCAACCGAGAGGGATCACGCATCAAGACCAAGCTGGTGGTGGGTGCGCTGGCTTTGAGCTTCATGCCTGTTTTCTTCATGGTATTGTTCAGCATCTATGTACTGAACCGTACTCTGGAAAAGTGGTTCATGGGACCGGTTGAGGCCGAGCGCGTGGACTTTATCAGGATTGCCAAGGTTCTGGAAGTCGAAGTGCGCGAGAAGGCCGAGGCGCAGGCGGCGCTGCTGGCGGCGCGTCCGGAGACGCGAGCGCTGCTGCAGGCGGGCAAGGGAGCGCCCGGGGAACTGGATCAGTTCTGCCGCGCCCAGAATGTGGACAGCGGCGGCCATCGAGTTGGTTTCCGGAGCTGCTGTCGCGCAGTGCGGGTCCCAAGATGCCCTGCACCGGGGTGACAAGAATGCCATTGTGGTGAGCCGGCTGGTGGAGGCCGGCGGCGGGGCAGTCGGCCGGGTGGTGTTGGTGCCGCGGATTCCCGGGGATATGGCCCACCAGCGCGCGGCCATCGAAGAGTACAACAGGGCCTACGCGCAGCTCGCGGGCAAGCGTCAAAATGTGCGCAACTCCTTTCTCCTGCTGCTGGCCCTGATCACATTGTTCGTGCTGTTCGTGGCTACGTGGATTGCCCAGGTTCTGGCGCGGCAGATCAGCGTACCCATCGCGGCCCTGGTGCACGCGGCGAGCGAGGTCCGCGGAGGCAACCTGAGCCACCGGGTCGAGGCTCCGGCCATGGACGAATTGGCCGGCCTGGTTCGCGGCTTCAATGAAATGACTCGGGATCTGGACAGCAACAGCCGCGAGCTAGACGCGCGCCGCCGGTTCACCGAAGCCATCCTGGAAAGCATTCCCACGGGAGTGATTTCGGTCTCAGCCGACGGACGTATCCAACGCGTGAACCGCGCCCTCCGGCAGATTTTTTCCGAAGAGCATGTGAATCACGCGCCGCTCGCCTGGAGGATTTGTTCTCGCGCGAGGATGCCGCCGAGATTCGGTACCTGATGAAGCGCGCGCGCCGCACGGGCATGACGTCCGCGCGCAATTCGAGCTTCGCACCCAGGACCAGGTGCGCCACGTTTCGGTTACGGTATCGGCGCTCGAAGAGAAGCTGCGCTCGGGCTTCGTGATTGTGCGTCGAAGACACCAGCGACCTGCTGCGCGCGCAAAAGGCGGCAGCGTGGAATGAGGTAGCGCGGCGCATGGCGCACGAGATCAAGAACCCGCTAACACCCATCGCGCTTTCCGCCGAGCGCATCAGCCGCCAGATCGAGCGCGCCCGCGTTCCCGCCGATTGGCACGCATCCTGCACGAGTGCACCGAGACCATCGCCAACGAAGTGGAGTCCGTGAAGAACCTGGTGAACGAGTTCTCGCAGTTTGCGCGGTTTCCCGCGGCACAGCCGGTGAAATGCGATTTGAACGAAGTGGTGGAGAGCGCTGCTGCTGTTTTCGCGGGCCGGCTGGATGGCATCGAACTGCGCACTGAGCTCGCGCCCGATCTCGCGCCGGTCAATGTCGATAAAGAGCAGTTCAAACGGGTGGTGGTAAATCTAGTGGACAACGCCGCCGAAGCCATGCAGCGATTCGCTGGTCAGGCATTTGGTGATCACAACGCGGCCCGGGGCGGCGGACACCGTGGATCTGATGGTAGCCGACACCGGCTGCGGCGTGACGCCGGAAGACAAAGAGAAGCTTTTCCTGCCCGTACTTCTCGACCAAGGGCCGGGGCACGGGCCTGGGGCTCGCCATCGTGAATCATATCCTCTCGGATCACAACGCGCACATCCGCGTGGAAGATAACCGGCCGGTGGGCACGCGCTTTACCATCGAAATTCCCGCCGTGGTGGAGAACGCCGAGGAGCAGTCGGGAATCCCCGGCGTACGTTTCGCACGCATGAAAGCCGCGCGCATTCTGGTAGTCGATGACGAGCCTGGTATCCAGCAATCGCTGTGCGGGGTGTTGAGCGACGAAGGCTATCAGGCGCGCGCGGTGGCGAGCGGAGAACAGTGCCTGGAAGACCTCGCGCGGGAGTCCTCGCACTGGTATTTCTGGATGTCTGGCTGCAGGGCATCGACGGCATGGAGACCCTGGCGCGCATCCAGGAAATTCCATTTGTCCGAGCGGCCCGTGGTGGTGATGATTTCGGGGCACGGAAACATCGAGACCGCCGTGCAAAGCCACCAAGCTCGGCGCATTCGATTTTCTGGAAAAGCCGCTTTCCATCCGAGAAGCTCAGCGTGGCGTCGAAGAACGCTTTGGACCACCGGCGGTTGCTGCTCGAGAACATCCGGCTGCGCGGCGACATCGAGTCGAAATACCGCATCATCGGCGAAAGCGTGCCGATGAAGGCGCTGCGGCAGCAGATGGAACTGATGGCGACAACCAATGGCCGCGTGCTGATTTACGGGGAGAGCGGAACCGGCAAGGAACTGGTGGCGCACGCCATTCATGCCATGAGCCACGCGCGCCGAAGAATCGTTCGTGGAAGTGAACTGTGCGGCGATTCCGGAGGAGTTGATCGAAAGCGAGCTATTCGGCCACATCAAAGGCAGCTTCACGGGCGCGCATGAAAACAAGATCGGCAAGTTCCGCAAAGCGGACGGCGGTTCTCTGTTTCTGGATGAAGTGGGGGACATGAGCCTGCGCACGCAGGCCAAGGTGCTGCGCGCGCTTGAGGAACAGCGATTCGAGGCGGTGGGCGCATCGGAATGGACGCAGGTGGATGTGCGCGTGATTGCAGCGACCAACAAGATCCTGGAGCACGAGATCGAGCGCGGGAATTTTCGCGAGGACTTGTTTTATCGCCTCAACGTGATTCCGTTTCATGTTCCAGCGTTGCGGGACCGGCGGGAGGACATCCCGCTGCTGGCGGATTATTTTCTGCGCGAATTCACGCGGGCCTACGGCCGCAAGCCCAAGGAGCTGACGCCCGCGGCGTACGCCCTTCTCGGGGAGTATCACTGGCCGGGCAACGTGCGTGAGCTCCGAAATCTCATCGAGCGCATGGTGATTCTCAACCCGCAGGTGCGCATTGACGCCCGTCACATTCCTTTGCAGACGGCGCGGCGGCCAGCCGGCGAGCGTGGGGAGCGCTTCGGGAGCTTGCAGGAAGTGCGCGAAGCGGTGGAACGCGAATACATCCTGAAGAAGCTCGATGAAACCAACGGGAACGTTACGCGCACGGCGGAATTGCTGGGCCTCGAGCGCAGTAATCTCTACCGTAAGATGAAAACGCTGGGCATCGGGCCGAAAGAGTAAGCGATCAGATTCGCGCCGCGAGCCGGCGATACTTCCGTAACAGCTCGTAGATGACCACGCCGCCGGCAGTAGCCACGTTGAGCGAATGCTTCACGCCGAGCATCGGGATGCGGACGAAGGTGTCAGCCAGCCGAGCGATCTCGGAACGGATACCGTTGATTTCATTTCCAAAAACCACGCAGACGGGAAACGCCGGCTGCCAGTCGAACAGATCGACGGAGCGGACGCTGGTTTCAATCGCGGCGATCTCACAGCCCTCGGCGCGCAGCCGGGTAACCAGCGGAACGGCGTCCGCGGCGTATTCCCATGCGACCGCGGACTCCGCGCCCAAAGCCGTCTTGCTGATGCCCGGATGAGGCGGGCGGCCCGTAATCCCGCACAGAACCAGCTTGCGCAGGCCGGCGGCATCGGCGGTGCGGAAAAAAGCGCCGACGTTATAAAGGCTCCGGACGTTGTCGAGCAGCGTGAAAACGGGCAGCTGCTCGATTGAATCGTACGCCGCCGCGCCTTGCGTGGCGCGATAAGGAAGCCGCTCCATACCACCAGATTACGGCAAGCAAGGGAATTTTCGGCAGATATCATCCACCCCGGTGCAGTAAAATACAAATTACAAGCACATGGTTTCCATCGTCATTCCGGTGCACAACGAGGAGCGATCGTTGTTGCCGTTGTACGACCGCTTGACGCTGGTGCTGGAATCGCTCCGCCGGCCTTATGAGATTTTGTTTGTTGACGACGCTTCCACCGACCGCAGCTTCGAGTTGCTGTCCAACCTGGTCGAGACCGACGCGCATCTGAAGGTGGTCCGTCTGCGGCGCAACTTCGGGCAGACCGCGGCGCTTTCCGCTGGTTTCGACGAGGCGAAGGGCGAGATCGTCATCGCCATGGATGGCGACCTCCAGCACGCTCCCGAGGACATTCCCGCGCTTCTCGCCAAGATCGATGAGGGCTACGATATCGCGAGTGGCTGGCGTAAAGACCGCGTCGACAACGCCATCACGCGGAAGCTGCCGTCGCGTATCGCCAACTGGATGATGGCGCGAGCCTCCGGCCTTGAACTGCGCGACTTCGGCACCACATTCAAGGCGTATCGCGCCGAGATTCTGAAAGACGTGAACCTCTACGGCGAGCTGCACCGCTTCATCCCCGCGCTCGCCAGCTTTTACGGCGCCCGCGTGGTGGAAGTGCCCATTCGCAACACACCGCGCACGGGCGGCCATTCGCACTATGGGATCGGCCGGACGTTTCGCGTGCTGTTCGACATTCTGACCATCCGGTTTTTACTGCAGTACTTCACGCGCCCCATGCATTTCTTCGGCTCTCTGGGGCTGGCCGGAACCTCGCTTGGTGGGCTGATTCTGCTATTCTGCGCCGTGGAAAAAGTCATCACCGGAAACGATATCGTGCAGGAACACGGGCCGCTGATGATGGCGGGGGCGCTGTTTCTGCTGGCGGGCTTGATGATGTTTTCGACCGGCCTGCTGGGTGAGGTCTTGATGCGGACCTATTTCGAAAGCCAGGGACGCCGCATCTACGCCGTGCGCGAGGTCCTCACGCAGAACAAGCCCGGCGTCGCCGGAGAAGCCCGGTAGGCCACCACCCTTATTGCGATTCGTTGATGATCTCGGGGCCGAGGATCAGCAGGTGTACTTCGTCCATGATTTCGCCGGTGCCCTCAAGCTGTTCACTCATCCGCTGCGCGGTGATGTGGCTCAACCGGTATTCGGCCAGAGTCAGCTTGCGCACGATCTGCATGCGAAGCGGGCGCATGGTGCGGTCCGGAAACGGCATCAGAAAGTAAGTTTCGCCGGCTCTCAGCTCGGAGCCGTCTTCCACCGCTTCGATGTAAAGGCTGGCCGTAAGACCAAGCTGGCAGAAGTTCACCCTGCTGCCCTGGGTCTCCGGGAACAAAGCCCAAAGCTCCTGCTCGGTCTCGATGTAGCCGGGATAGTCGAAGCTTTCCGGCAGCCGGTAATGGCAGCGAGGATCTAGGAACGAGTATGCAGACAAGGCGGCGCTCCTCCGCCCACCGGCAATGGCAGCCGACAGGGCACCTGAAGAGTATCTCTCAAAATTAAGCATTTCGTAACAAGAAAAGTACTGCTGAAAAGTACTCCCCAAACATGGGCCGCCGCCGGATTACAATAATTCAGTGCAAACCAGCTCATCAGACCTTTCCCGGCGCGCGCTAATAGGCGCTTTAGCCGCCGGCTCCGCCGTTCAAGCGCAGAAACGCGAGCCTCGGGAATGGAAGCCCCGTTTGGGCGTTCTCGGGCCTTACAGCGAAGCCAATCTCGCCTTTGCGCATGAGGCCGGTTTCAACAGTATGATCTTGGGCTCGGCGCCGCGCACGGCGCTCGACGCAGCCGCTCTGAATGATGCGCAGATCGCAAAAATTAAGGGGGTAATTGACCGCTCCGGAGTGCGTATCTCGGCGTTACAAGTGACGCAGAACCACATCGCGGCCGATCCCGGCCAGAGGGGCAGTGAGAACGCGTACTTCGTAAAAGCCATCGAATTGGCGGGCCAACTCGGTGTGCCGTACATCGGGACGGCATCGGGTAAAGACCCGAAGAAATCTCTGGCGCAACAGGTGGACGAGATCCTGCGCGTCTACAACGAGAAGTACTTCGCGGCTTGCGAAAAGCATCACGTTCGCATCCTGTGGGAGCCTTGGGCGGGTGGTCCGAATGTGGCCACCAGCCCTGTGGGATTTGCGACCCTATTTAAGGCGTTCGGCAATTCACCGTTTGTCGGGCTGCAATATGACCCCTCGCACCTGGTGTGGCAGATGATGGATCCGATCCAGACGGCGCGGGATTTCGCGGACAAGATCTACGACGTGCACCTCAAGGATACGGAGATCCGCTGGCCCATCCTACGGCGGGGAGGCATTAACCCGGTAGACGACGCCGAGTGGTGGCGCTTCCGGCTGCCCGGGCTTGGCTCCATCAATTGGCCGGCGTTCTTCACGGTGCTCCAGGACGTTGGGTATACCGGTGCGATGAGCGTCGAACACGAAGATCCGCTTTATGATCCGCCGGGCGACGATGGCGATTTCACCGAAGGCTGCAAGACCGGTTTCCGCATGGCGTACCGGTACTTGAAGCAGTACGTGCCGGTGTAAAAATCAACCGCTACGAGTTCGGGGCGCCGGCCAACATCACGCGCACGTCCATGACATTGGTGTTCGTCGGGCCTGTGATCACGAGATCCCCTAGCTTCTCGAAGTAGTGATAGGAATCGTTGTTGGCCAGGTATTTCTGTGCCTCGGGGCCGCGCTCCAGAGTGCTGCCGTCGGCGATGGCGCCCGCGGCGTCGGTCGGACCATCCGTTCCGTCGGTACCGCCGCTTAACACGACGGTCCGATCCAGACCCGCGATTTCCATCGCCGCGGCCAGGGCGAATTCCTGGTTGCGCCCGCCCAGGCCGTTTCCGCGCAGCGTTACCGTTGTCTCGCCGCCGCTGATCACACAGGCTGGCCGGGCGAGAGGACGGCCGTAACGCGCAATTTCCTTGACGATGGCTGCATGCATGCGTGCGATCTCGCGCGTCTCGCCTTCGATCTGGGTCGACAGGACCAAGGTACGAAAGCCCAGCGCGCGCGCCTCGGCGGCGGCGGCTTCCACGGCTAAACGGTTGCTGCCGACGATGAGGTTCTGGACGCGCGCAAACGCCGGATCCCCGCGCTTGGGTGTTTCGCGAATTTCTCCGCGCATTCCGCTCGCGAACCGTTCCTGGATGCTCGCCGGAGCTTCGCTCGCGATTCCGTATTTCTCGAGCACCGCCTGAGCGCTCGCGAAGGTCGAGGCGTCGGGCGCCGTCGTGCCCGATCCGATCACGTCGAGGTTGTCGCCCACTACATCGGAAAGAATGAGCGCCACAACTCGCGCCGGATATGCCATGCGCGCCAGTTGGCCTCCCTTGATACTCGAAATGTGCTTGCGCACGGCGTTGATCTCGTGAATGGTTGCGCCGCAAGCCAGCAGCAATTTGGTGACGGCCTGCTTCTCTTCCAGCGTGACCGGTGGAGCCGGAAGGGGAAGGAGCGCGGATGCGCCGCCGGAGATAAGACATAGGACCAGATCCTCGCGTCCGGCGCCCGTGGCGATTTCCGCGATGCGCCCGGCTCCACGCACTCCGGCCGCATCCGGAACCGGATGGCCGCACTCGTTCAGCTCGATCCAGCGCAGTTTCGCGAGATGCCCGTACTTCACGTTGACCAGCGTCGCGCCGCGCTTCTCCGCCGGCAACGCGAGCTGCTCCACCGCCTGCGCCATTGCCGCGCCTGCCTTGCCCGCCCCTACCACGTGGATTTTGCGGACGTCCCGGAGAGGATACCGGACTCTGCCCGCGAGAAGCGCGCTATCACGCACCCGCACGTATCGCAGAACGGCGGCGGTTGGGTCAGCCGCGGCCAGTGCGGCCCGAAAGATCGCGAGCGCTTGCTGCCGCAGCTTGCGTTCGATTTTCATCCGAACAGCGGCAACTTGAGGATGGCTTCGAGGGCGACCGAGGGATCGTCGCACTCGATGGGAATGCGGTAGTCCGCTTTACCGTAAGCTGCCTGGCGTGCGTGAAACAGCTCCTCGAAGCGCTGCCCGTCACGCGCCAGCGGGCGATGCGAAGCCTGCTTGACGCGTTGACGCACCGTTTCGAGCGAGCAATCCAGCCAGATGGTGACCCCGTGGTTTTCGAGCAGCTCGCAATTCTCGGGTTGCACAAATGTTCCCCCGCCGAGCGCAATCACCGTGGGCCGCCCGCATTCGATTGTCCGCACATGCTTGCGGAGCGCCGCAGATTCAATCTGGCGAAATTCCAGTTCGCCGAGCCCGTCGAAAAGGCTGGCGATGGTGCTCTCCTGCTGCGCTTCAATTTCTTCATCGAGGTCGGCGAATTGCCAGCCCAGGTGGTCCGCCAACAAACGGCCGATTGTCGTCTTCCCTGAGCCCATGAAGCCCACCAGATAGATGCCGGGAGTGCGTTTCAGTTTTAGGATCATGCCGAGGCGCCGTTCTGATTGATGGCGGACAGTCTGGATTCCACGAATGCCGGAAGCAGGCGGCTGAGCCCGACCAGCAGCCAGCCGATGCGCGGCACCACAACGGTGCGGGCGTCCCGCTCCACGCCCCGCGCGATGGCTTCCGCGCATCGCTCCGCTGTGATGGCGAATCGCCGGCCTTTAGCGACGGTCTTGGGCGGGCGCGTGCCCATGGCGTGGCTCTGGAACTCGGTCTTCACGTAACCCGGGCAAACAGCCATGGCATGAATGCCGTGCGGCTTCAACTCGGCGCGCAAACCGTCGGTTAGCGAATTCAGCGCAAACTTCGAAACGGAGTAGAGCGTAAACCAGGGGAGCGTAATCTTACCCGCGATGGAGCTGACGTTCACGATCGTTCCCCGCTTCCCCTCCAGCATGTGCGGAACCACGAGCTGCACCAACGCGAGCGGCGCAAAGAAATTCAACTCAAAAAGTCTGCGCGCATCAGCCATGGGCGCTTTCGACGCT
Source organism: Terriglobia bacterium (assembly GCA_963768075.1). GTDB lineage: Bacteria > Acidobacteriota > Terriglobia > Bryobacterales > Bryobacteraceae > QHXW01. The sequence goes on along the minus strand of CAVYHD010000046.1, from coordinate 138,546 downwards.
GGCGCGTACAGCCCCGTGCCCGCATTGTTCACGAGGATATCGATCGCGCCGAATTGTGCCACGGTGCGGGCTACCACGCTCTCCCGCGTCTCATCGCTGGTAACATCCCCGGCTGTCCGCAGCGTGTCCGCCCCGCCCACTCCGGCGAGCTTATCCGGGTTGCGCGCTACGAGCGAAAGCCGCGCGCCCCGGGCTTCGAATACACGCGCGCACGCCGCGCCGATGCCTTCTGACGCCCCCGTAATCAAAACCACCTTATCCCGGATTTGCATTTTGCCGCGTTACGCCCCGGCCTGTAGTCCTTCGAAAAACAAAATTCCGCGCCGAAACGCAATAATAGTATCATGCAGCCGTCACTACTGCCGCTGTTCCCGCTCCGCGTGGTGGTGTTTCCGCGCACGCCGCTGCCGCTGCACATCTTTGAAGACCGGTACAAGGAAATGGTCGGGGAAGCGATTCAAGCTGGCTCCGAGTTCGGCATCGTGCTGGCGAAAGAGGACGGCATCGTCAATGCGGGTTGCACGGTAGTGGTCGAAAAGGTGCTCAAGAGTTATTCGGACGGCCGCATGGATATTCTTACGCGCGGGATTCGCCGCTTCGAAATCGTCGGCCTCAACCAAGACAAGTCTTATCTGCGTGGAGAAGTGGAATTCTTCGACGATGACGAGCCCGGGCCCGCCGCGGCCGATCTCCAGGAGAAGGCGCTCGCGCAATATCGCGGCATTCTGGAGACCGGCGAACTGCGCGAAAACGAGCCCGTTCTGTCGGACCCGCAGCTCAGTTTTCAGCTCGCACAGGCCGTGCAGGACCCCGACTTCTTGAGCCTGCTGCTGCGCAACCGCTCCGAGCCGAACCGCCTCAAACAGTTGGCGGATTATCTCGCGCGGCTGGCGCCCAAATTGCGTGAGGCTTCGCGCATGCGGAAACTGTCCCCGCTCAATGGGCACAGCGCCGCGCCTCCCGGAATGTCAGGGTAATGTTCAGCGCCGCCAGAGCCGCGCCGCTGACCCGCTTCGGTCCCAGGCCTCTGCCGATTGCTCTTTCGGTTCTTGCGCACGCCGGCCTTTTCAGCCTTCTGGCTCTCGGCCCGCGCCCGAACACTTCGCACCAGGCGCGTTCTCTTTACGACGAGCTGATCAGGCCGCACGAACACCAGCTCGTTTGGTACAGCTTTCGCCAGAAGCTGCCCGACGTGTCACCGCAGGAGAGTCAGAATGCCAAACCTCCTGGCGCCGAGATCAAAACACCCGATCAAACCATCGTCTCGAACCCGAAATACGGCGACCGCGGAATGCAAATGATCTGGCGTCCAGCGCCGCGGATTCCACAGCAGCCGCCGGTCGTATCGCCAAACATCCTGGCGTTCCGGATGCCTCTGATTCCGCCGCCTCCGCCCGGCCCGCCACGGAAGCTCTTTAGTCCTCCAGTGTCCGTGCCGCGGAAACCGCCCGAGCCTGCGCCACTTTTGCCGGCGCCTCCACTTCTGCCGGCCCGGAGCGGGTCGAAGCCGAACCCTGTGCTCATCGCCGAACTCGCGGCCGCAGTGGCAACTCGTCCCAAAGCGCGCGACTTTGTGCCGCCGGTGCCGCGCCTGGAGCGGCACACCACACCTATTGCGCTGCCGGAAGCGCCCACTCTCAGCAGTTCCCTTCGCTCGGCTCGCGGCCCTCTTTTGGCCGAAAGCATGGCCGCGCCTTTGGCCAATCGGCCGCAGCCGCGAAAGTTCATCCCGCCGCCAACCCCGGGGCATGCCGCCGCCTCTCCGGTCGCACTGCCTGACGCACCGAAGTTCGCCATGCCGCTCGCATCTGCCGGCAGCGCAGCGCACAATCTGGCTCTTCGGGATGCAGCCGCGTTGGCCAACAAACCCGAACCACGCAGATTTGTTCCGCCTCCCGCCAAAGAGGGCGCCGGCAGATTGAGTAACACTGCGACCGTGCCGCTGATCGAGGATGCGCCGTCGCTCGATGCCGCCGCAATGCCGTCCGCCAATGTGAATGTGGCGATCGTCGGCCTGAATCCCACCGCCAAGTTGAACGGACCTTTGCCCGAAGCTTCGCGTAACGCCCGGTTCTCCGCCGGACCGGAAGGGAACGCCGGCAATCTAGGCGCCGCCGCTTCCAACCCCGCGCTCGCGGTGCCCGGCCTGCTGGTGCGCGGTGGCACGCCGCCAGCCTCCACGCCGGCGAATCCGATGCTCGCGGCACGCGTCGCGCCCACTTCGCCCGAAATGCTCGCGGCCGCAATGAAAGCCGCCGTCTCTCCTTCCCCCGATTCGCCTCCCGCCGAGATTCACCTGGCGCCTCCTCCGGGCCCCGAATTCAACGGCCGGGACGTGTATTCGCTCGCCATACAAATGCCCAACATCAGCAGCTACGTGGGAAGCTGGATCATGTGGTTTGCCGAGCGCGAGCCGGCTTTCGGGGGCAGCCGCGGCCTGCGTCCGCCCGTTCCCATTCACAAAGTGGATCCGAAATACCTTCCCGCCGCGATTTCCGAGCGCATCGAGGGCAAGGTGCAGATTGCCGGCGTCATTCGCGTCAACGGCCGCCTCGACTTGTTACGCGTCCTGAAAAGCGTCGATCCGCGCCTCGATCGCAGTGCGCAGGACGCTTTGCTTAAATGGGAATTTGAACCCGCGGAGCGGAACGGCCGTCCCGTGGAAGTGGATGTCGTCGCCGAGATCCCTTTCCTGCTCGCTCCACAAGCCAAGCGATGATGCTTACGAATGGCCCGCAGCACTTACTGATAGACGCCGACGACACGCTCTGGGAAAACAACGTCTACTTCGAAGACGCGTTCGACGAATTTGTCAGCTATCTCGGCCACTCGGCTCTGAACCCGGCGGAAATTCGCGCCGTGCTCGATGAGATCGAAGTCGCCAATATCAAGATTCACGGCTATGGCGCCGCCAATTTCGCGCGCAACCTGGCCCAGTGTTACGAGCGGCTGGCCGAGCGCGAGATCCGCGGAGAGGACCTGCGCGCCGTGATGTCGTTTGCCGAGCGCATTCTCGAACGTCCCATGGAGTTGATCGCGGGCGTCGCGGAAACGATTGTTTACCTGTCGGAGCGCCACGAGTTGACGCTCTTCACCAAGGGTCACGCCGGAGAACAGCAGCTCAAAATCGACCGCTCCGGTCTCGGCCCGCGCTTTCATCATCTGGCCATCGTGCCCGAGAAAGACACGGAAGCCTACGTGAGTCTGGTACAGGACCGCGCGCTCGACGCCGGCCGAACCTGGATGGTCGGAAACAGCCCAAAATCAGATATTAACCCCGCGCTGGCCGCCGGATTGAACGCCGTCTATATTCCGCATGCGCGCACTTGGGGTCTCGAGCGCGGGGAGATTCAAAATGCTAATGGGCGCTTAATGGTGCTGAGTAGCTTTGCGGATCTGCGTCAGCATTTTTGAAGCAGGTGCCGCCCTGGGCTGGCAGCTTCAGCGGACTTGCTGACGCAAGTAGTCGGCTATTTTCCTGTCTGTTCCCTTGATGTGTTGCATCATCGAATTATGCAGCGACTGAAGCAGTTCAATGGTCACGGTTGCCCGGTCCGCGGCAAACGCCCTCTGGAACTGAACCAGCTTCTCGGCGAGCGCCTGATGTTCCGCCTTGTGTAGTGAAGAACCCGGATAGCGGTGCAACTGCATCAGCACCTCTTCATCAGCGAAGTGACGTTTCGTATAGGCGACCAGGTTATTGAGCGTGTTGCCCAGAACCTGTTTTCCTCTGCCCGCCGTCATGGCGGCCTCCAGTTGATCAGCAAGTTGGAACAATCGCTTGTGCTGGCTATCGATGTCGGCGCGACCAACGCTGAACTCCTCGCTCCATTGGAACAAGCTCATACCCTTGCTATCGGTGGGACTGCCGATCTTCAGTAGGGGATACCTGGGCCTACATGGGCCAAACGAGTTCCCATTCTATGTAGAAGAATTCCAGACCATCCAGGCCCGGGTACGTGCGCAGAAGGTTCTCCAGCTCCCGGTCATCATCTGCGGGACCACGGCCTGCGGCATCCGTGCGCTCAGCGGCCGGCCAGGATCGGTCTTCCATCACCTATGGAGTGCCGGGCAGAATCCTGGAATCTCACGGGTTTACAGGCTCCTTCTGGTTAGCGGCCCGGCGATAACCTCCGGCAACTGCCCTTTCCATGGAATCCGGGCTACGATCCAGAGTGAATGCGGACATCGATATTCTGTCCTCTCCTTGTCCTCGGTGCGCTCGCTCCGTTTGCATACCCCAACGATGCGCCCCCCGCTCCGGGCGCAACCGTGAACGCCGACTCCGTCCCGGTATATGCGGAGACGGCCAGCTCTAGCGCCGTCTTGAAGCATCTCGTAAAAGGAGAAACTCTCAGCATTGACTATTCCGTGATGACCGCCGAGGGCGAGTGGTGCAGTCTCGGCCTGCCCACGCGCGGCTATGTGCTGTGCAATTACCTGAAACGCGAGGAACCACCCAAGCAGGACCCCGCGCCCTTGCCCACGGTGCTGACTCCTTCCATCAACCACCCGCCCGAGCACCCCGCCGGCGCCCACACCGCGCAACCGCCCGCGGAGCCGGCCATTGTCACGCCGGAACAGTCAGTGCTCATGAGCGCCGCCAAGGTGGGAAGCGCCGCTGCCATTCAGCTGGCGCTCAACAAGGGCGCCCTCGCCAACGGCCGCGACAAAGACGGCAGGACCGCTTTGATGTGGGCTGCCTATATGGGGCGCAACGAAGCCATTACGGAGCTGCTCTCCGCCGGTGCGGAAGTGAATCTGGCGGACAGCCTCGGCTGGACGGCGCTCGAAGCCGCCGTCTGGGCCCGCCACCCCACTACCCTTGAGCTGCTGCTCGCCCAGGGTCCCGATGTGAACCCCCGCGACAGCGAGGGCCGAACACCTCTCATGCACGCCGCGCAGTACGGCGACCTTGTCATGATCCGCGACCTTCTAGCCAAGGGCGCCGATCCGAATGCCAGTAATCGCTTCGGACAAACCCCCCTCATGTACGCCGTGGCGCTGCCCGATCCGGATGCTGCCGGGCTTCTCATTGCCGCCGGGGCCGACGTGAATGCCCGCGATGCCGCCGGCCGCTCGGTCCTCATCAACACCGTGCTCACCGCCGCCGACCGCACGGCCAACGTGCGGTTGCTCGTGCAAGCTCGCGCGGATCTGAACGCTAAAGATAACGACAACCGGACCGCGCTCGCCTGGGCCATCCGCAAGGGCCAGACCGCCATCGCGCAGCTACTCAGGAAATCCGGCGCCGCCGAATGGTAGGCTGGCGCCGAGCCCGGGAGATTACCGGCAACCAAGGAGATCAAGAGTTCAGATGATTGGTAACCGGGGGATCGTGGCAGCGCCGGTTGCGGTGCGCATTCGCACTTCGACCGTGTGCTCTTGACGATCGTCAACAAGGGGGATAGCCATGCCGTTTCCTTCCACGCCATCAACTGTCACCGTTGTCGCGCCGCGCGTGGGAGGCATTTGGCGGACAACAATATGATAGACGGTCTCGCGATACCGGTAGTGGACCTTGAACTCTTTCCAGTCCGCCGGCAGGCACGGCGTGAAGTGCAGTTTATCCACCTCGAGCTTCAGCCCTAGAAGTGATTCCACGATCAGGCGGTACATCCAGCCGGCAGAGCCCGTATACCAGGTCCATCCGCCGCGGCCGATATGCGGCGAGACGGCGTAAACGTCGGCCGCGACGACGTACGGTTCCACCTTGTAGGTTGCGATCGCCTCTGGAGTTCGAGCCATGGTTCACAGGATTGATCATGGCCAGCAGTTCCCAAGCGCGGCGGTTGTCATTCAACGCGGCGAACGCCATCACGGTCCAGATCGCCGCATGTGTATATTGGCCGCCGTTTTCTCTGCACGCCCGGAACGTACCCTTTTATGTAACCGGGATCCATAGTCGACTTATCGAACGGTGGGTCCAAAAGTTGGATCAGAGCGCCGTCTCCGGCGAACAAGGTGCTTATCCACCGCCGCCATAGCCATGTGCGAGCGCTTGTCATCGCCCGCTCCGGATAGAACAGACCAGCTTTGCGCGATCGAATCGATCTGGCACTCGGGGTTACTGGCCGAGCCAAGCGGTGAGCCGTCGTCGAAGTAAGCGCGGCGGTACCACTCGCCGTCCCAGCCATTCTGCTCGATATTCTCGCGCACGCGAGCCGCCTCGCTCCGGCACCGTTCGGCGAAGGAGAAATCGCCGCGCGTGTGTGCCACCTCGGCAAATCTCGTGAGGACATCATAAAGGAAAAAACCCAGCCAGATGCTTTCCCCTTTGCCGTTTTCGCCCACTCTGTTCATGCCGTCGTTCCAGTCACCGGAACCCATGAGCGGTAAGCCATGTTGGCCCGACCGTCAGGCCGCGCAAAATAGCTCTCACACAGTGTTCGTACAGCGGAGCCGTTTCTTCGGACTGACTGGGTAGATCGTAGTACGAGTCCTCCTCCGTGTTCACTGGGCGGCCTTCGAGGAAATGGACGGGTTCATCCAACACCCCTGTGTCCCCCGTGGTCAGAACGTAACGGCATGTCGCCAACGGCAGCCAGAGATAATCATCCGAGCAATGTGTTCGGACGCCCCGGCCCGAGGGAGGATGCCACCAGTGCTGGACATCTCCCTCCCGGAACTGGCGGGTCGCGCACAGCATTAAGTGCTCGCGCACCAGGCGCGGCTCGGTGTGGACAAGGGCCATCACGTCCTGCAATTGATCGCGGAAGCCAAACGCGCCCCCAGACTGGTAGAATCCGCTCCGCCCCCATAAACGGCAGGCGAGAGTCTGATAGAGGAGCCAGCCGTTGGCCAGGACATTGACGGATTGGTCGGGGGTTTCCACATGCACCGCACCGAGCGTGTGCTTCCAGTACTGCCACACCGCTTCGAGCGCGTCGCGCGACGCAGTGGAATCCCGGAAGCGGCGCACCAGGTTGCTCGCGTCCTCGGCGTCCCGGCCTACGCCGAGACGGAAGACAATCTCCCGCTCTTGCCCCGTCGGCCAGCTCGAAGGGAACCTGCATCGCGGCGCACGGATCCAATCCGGCCCCTACAATGCCCGAAAGGCGGGATTGCATCATAGCGGCCGGTGTCCGAGGCGTGCCGTTGCGCCCAAGAAACTCAGCGCGATCGCCGCTTACGGTCCCGGCCCCGTCATCCACATCGAAGAAGGCAACCCTGTCCGTGAACTCCGTGTTGTATGGATTCCGCGCAAACAGCGCACCGCTCGCGGGATCGATTTCGGTGATCACATGCATGGAGGATTTCGGCCGCAGATCGCCTAGCACCCATTCCACGTAACCGGTCGCAGAGAGCCGGCGCGTTCGTCCTGACTCGTTTCGCACCTTGAGGACCGAGAACTTGACCGATGCGTCCAGGGCCACGTAAACCCACAGCTCCGAGTGAATGCCGCCCTCGGTATGCTCGAACACGCTGTAGCCGAATCCGTGGCGGCTGATGTACACGCCGGCTCCGCGCTTGGGCAGCGGCGTGGGAGACCAGAAGTAGCCGCTCTCTTCGTCACGAAGGTACAAGGCTTCTCCGCCCGAGTCGCTCACCGGATCGTCGGACCACGGAGTCAGGCGGAACTCGTGGGCATTCTCGCCCCAGGTATAGGCCAGGCCACTCTCTGAGACGACGGTGCCGAAGTTCGGGTTTGCCAGCACGTTGACCCATGGCGCCGGCGTCGTCTGCCCGTCCGAAGTCGTGATTACGTATTCGCGCCCATCCGGAGTGAATCCTCCGAGGCCATTGAAAAAGATCAAATCACGCGACGGCAACGTGGTGGCTGGCGGGGGATCGGTACGATGGTTCCGGGTCGGAGCGAGCAACGGAACCGGAGCTTCAACAACGCTCCGGCGCTCGATCTGGTCCGCCAGTGTTCCCCGGCTGTCCGCGATGATGACGCGCGCAACCGATTGGATCAAAATGCGGTCCTCGTCCGATATCTGGTCCCCAGGTCTTACGAAGATGCCGCCTGGCCGATCCGTCACGTTAGCCTCGACACCCGCGGCAATCAGTCCCATGATTTGGTCCTTGTAGCAATTGCCGATAGCCGGCGTGATCTTCGTTCCAGATCACCAGGTCCACTGCCAGACCTTTGAAGCGCCAATATGCGTGCGCTTGCACGAGTTGGCGCACGAGATCGATATTGGCCGGATCTGCCGATCTGCAGCAGCACGATCGGCAAATCGCCGGAAATGGAGTAGCCCCACAAGCCGGACTGGCCGCGCCGGTTCTTGACAAGAATGCTGGCGTCGGCGCGCAGCGAGGAATTGGCGTAAATGATGGAGCTGGCCAATGCGGCCGTAAGTTGCGCGTCGGCCTCCGTGGCATTGAGCTGGCGCAGGACCACCTGGCTATGCGTCCACGCCAGATCGAAGACGCGATCCGCCAGACGCTGGTCCTGGTATTTCTCGACCAGGCCCAGGCATGCGTCGCGGCTGGCGCCGACGCCGGTGACGATGTCGACCGTCGCCGATTGCTTCGGGATCGAGCGTGATTCGATAGCGGATTGCGACGATCGGATCCAGCACCGACCCTTGACTGCCCGAGAGCGCCGGCGGACCGGTCATTGCTTGCGGATTGGCGACGGTGTTCCCACGGCCGATGAACCGCATGCGGTCCGTCTCGTAGGAGACTTCTCCGATGTCCGCTCCATGCACAGCCATCAGATGGAACATCCATGGAGCCTGCCTCATCGCGGGAGCGCGGCCGGCGGGTGCAGAGGATCGCCTGCCGCTCGGGGACGATCTCGGTCTGGACGAACAGATTGCTGAAGGCCGGATGCAGCGCGTCAGCGGCAGTGGAGGCAAGAACGACCTCCGCGTAGCTCGTGACATCGATGGCTCTCGCGCAACCGTGAGCGGTTGGTGATGGTGACGCGGCGCACCTCGATGTCATCCTCGGGCGAAACAGCGATCTCCGTGTGTGTGTCGAATACGTGGCCGCCGGAGCGGAACTCGGCGCGCCCCTCGGAGAAGATCGCTTCGTAACGTCCGGCGCGTTTTCAGTGTCGGCTGATGCGCGGTCGACCAGAACTCGCCGCTTGCCTATGTCGCGGATGTAGCAGAACGTTCCCCAGTTGTCGCGAACGGCGTCCTCGCGCCAGCGGGTGACCGCGATGTCCTTCCAGCGGCTGTAACCGCCACCGGCGTTGGTGATCATCACGTGGTATCTGCCGTTCGACAGCAACTGCACTTCCGGAATCGGCGTGTTGGGGCTGCTGAAGACGCGCACCGACGCCTGCGGCGCGCTGGACGGCGAACGAAAACCGGAGGCCTCGGCGGTGTGGGAATTGAACGGCGTAGTCCTTGGGATCCGCTCCTGCAGCAGCAGCGTGGTCGCCTGGAACGAGCGGATCCGACTCGAATCGCTTCTGCATGGGGCGGTCGAGAAGCAGATAGGCCAACGACAGCAAGCTCATGCCCTGGTGATGCGCCATGAAAGACCGGACTACGGCGCTCGATTGCCCGCGCGGCACGCGCGAAGGCGTGTAGTCGATCGCTTCGTAGAAGCCATATCTTCCCTCAAATCCGCCGGCGGCGAGCCGCTGCAGATTGAGGCACGCCTCTTCGGGCGCCACCATCAGCGCCAGCGCCGAGGCATACGGCGCGATGACCAGGTCCTCGGCCAGCCCGCGTTTGAACCCCAGGCCGGGCACGCCGAAGGCGCGGTACTGGTAATTGAGATGAGCGTCGATGGTGTTGTAGCCGGATTCGGAAATTCCCCACGGCACCCCGCGCGACTTTCCGTACTCGATCTGTCTGCCGACCGCCGCCCTGCAGGTCTGGTCGAGCAACGTGTTTTCATAGGTCGGCATCACCAGCAGCGGCATCAGGTACTCGAACATCGAACCGCTCCAGGAAAGCAGAATCGGCTCGCCGCCCAGCGGTGGTGAGCAGACGGCCCAAGGCAAACCAGCTCTCCTGCGGCAAGTTGTCCCTGCGCGATCGCTACGAAGCTGCATAATCTTGCTTCCGAAGCCAGCAGATCGTAATAACTCGCGTCCCGCCGGCGCTCCCCGACGTTGTATCCGATGGCGAGCAGATGGCGCGTCTTGTCGAACAGAAAGTCATAACTCCATGGCGGCGAGTTCGCCGCATTCAAGCGCCAGGCTTTCGATCGCCTCAATCCTTTTCCTGGCGCGCCGGCTTGCATCGGGAAGGTCCGGTTCACGCCTCGCCAATTCGCGCAGCGTTGGGATTTCGTCGATGCCGGCAGCGTGGCTGAGCGTCAGCCGCATCCAGGGCGTCCCGGCATTGCCGCAGCGAATGCGCTCTGCCCACCACTTCGCTTGGCGCTCGCAGTGTCGACCAAGGTGAGGCTGCCGGCGAGATTCGGCAGCGGACGCCGCCAGCCGGTCGAGGTGAAGCCGCGTAGACGCGAGCCCGGCCGGCCGCGACTCCAGATTCTTGTGGAGTTGAGCAACTGAGCCGGACGGCTCCTTCCGCGGTTTCCACAAGAACTCTCAACGTGTCCGCGAGCCCGTCGAACAATCGCGGTCCCAGGATCTTCTGATCGGGAAGCGCCGTGCAAGCCCGCGCGCAGTGTCAGCAGATGGCCCGCCAGGTTGCCGCTGTCCACCGTCGAGATGTAGAGAGGCGGCAGCGGCTTCAGAGACTGGGTGTCGTACCAGTTGTAGAAGTGGCCTCGGTATCGTTCCAACGACTCCATCGTGTGGAGCGCATCGTGCGTGCGCTCGATGAGTTGTCCCGCCGAAATATAGCCGAAATCGCAGGCCGACAAATTCGCGAGCAGCGCAAGCCCCATATTGGTCGGCGACGTGCGATGCGCGATCGCGCCTACGGGATGCTCCTGATAGTTGTCTGGCGGCAGCCAATGATCCTCCGAAGCCGACGAATGTCTCGAAGTACGCCCAGGTTTTTCGCGAAAGATTCCGCAGGAAAATGGTCTGATCAGCCGTCAGCCTGGCGCGCGCGGCGAGCAAGGGGCCGACTGATCCACCATGCAATAGCGGGGGACACTAACCAGAGCCCCAACATAGGCCCGGCGATGGCCAATGCGGTTGGCCTCGAAAGCACCAGATAGGTCGACGGCGGCAATGGCGATGGCGGGGCCGATCCACATGGATCGGCAGCAGCGCGAGCGAGGTCCGTCGCGGCGTGTACGAGTCCAGGTCGCTCGACGGATTCCATTCCAGAAGCCGCCTGTGGGTGACCAGCATCCTCCCGGCGGTGCGCACAATCGCATCCAGACTGAAGAACGCCTCGTACGGGAGGCAGACGAGCGTGAATGCAGCCTGGGCAAAGCGGCGCTCGGTCGAACGCACGCAGGCCGCCAGATGCTGTCTGAGCAGCATATCGTCCGGCTTCTGAAGCAGATCCAGTATCGAGCCAAGTAACGGCGGAATCAGAATGACTGCGATTACCGATAAGGTCCAGAACCAGGCCGGTGACAGAATCGTCCAGCCCAGAGCAACAGGAGCGTCAATGCCGCGGGCACCAGACTGCGCCGAAGGTTGTCGAAAATTTTCCAGATGGACAGCCAGGAGAGCGGATTCGTATTGACGGCCGCTCAGGCCCGGAACGCGCGGCAGCAGCCACCGCGCAATCTGCCAGTCGCCACGAATCCAGCGACGCCGGCGGCTGACGTCGGCGCTGTAGCGAGACGGATATTCCTCGTACAACTGCACATCGCTTAGCAGCCCCGCGCGCGCGTAGCACCCTTCCAGAAGATCGTGGCTGAGGATCCGGTTCTCGGGAAAGCGCCCCTTGAGTGACCGCTCGAACGCATCGACATCGTAAATCCCCTTGCCGATGAACGAGCCTTCGCCAAACAGATCCTGGTATACATCGGAGACAGCGCGAGTATACGGGTCGATGCCTGGTTCACTCCCGCACAATCGCGCATATCGCGACCGGTTCGTGCCGGGCAGGCTCACCGCGACGCGCGGCTGAAGAATGCCATATCCATCGGTAGACGCGCTGCTGATCTTTGTCATAACACTGCCCGATTCAGCGGATGCGCCATGGCGCCGACAAATTGCCACGCCGAATCGCGCGGCAAGCTGCGTATCCGTGTCCAGAGTGATGACGTACTTCACCGCGGCAGAATTCCGAGTCTTGCCGACGACGAGCGAGAACGGGTCGCCTGGGTGGCCGAACGTTCCGCCGCGCAGAAGCAAGTTCAACGCCGCAAGCTTTCCTCGCTTACGCTCGTAGCCCATCCAGATCCGCTCTCGTGGATTCCATTGGCGCGGGCGATGAAAAAGAAAAAAAGTGCCGCTCTTCGCGCTCACTGTACTTCTCGTTCAGCTCTTCTATCCCTTTCCGAGCCAGACGAAACAGCGGTTCATCCTCCGGCAGGGTTTCCGCACGCGCGTCTCGAAAATCAGTCAACAGGCCGAAGTGCAGGTTCGGCGTCTCGATTGGCGAGGAACCGGACTTCCAGCGCCTCGATCAGATCCTCCACGTTTTGAGCGCTCGGTGAGCATTGCCGGCACCACCACCAGCGTGCGCGATTCCGGCGGAATTCCTTCGGAAAAGTCCATTCGCGGCAGCGAATGCGGGGGCACCAGCAACGTCGCCAGCCAGTTCACCATCGCCACCGCCAGCTGACTGGTGCACAGAAGCGCGAGCGATGCCGATCAGTGCCAGCTGTCCAGCCATGCAACCCGGCCGCATGCGCCTTCGCCAGTAAGACTCGCTGTGAAAACGGCCGTGATCAGCAGAATCGCGCCCAGATAGAGCAACAAAGGGAAGCGGCGCGATAATTCCGTGCAAGGTCCCGGATACCGATGGGAGGATGTCGCAGCGGCTCGCTCCAAGCTGCGGAAGTCCCTTGTCGATCAGGTAGAAGCCAACATGGGCCGCTCGATCTTCGCTGCCTTTGCGGGCCAGATCCTGCATCGCGCCAGTTGGATCGCCTTGCGCGCCACGTCGGCTTCCGGCAGCCGGCTGCTCTTGGCGAGCTTTTCCACGACGTGGCGATAGCGATCACGTGTGGCAAAATCCATTCTGCCGTATACGCCCGCCCGGGTCCTGGCGCAACATCTGCTCGACGACGCTCATGGTCTCGACGAACTCGCGCCAGTCCATCGCCCAGAAATCGAAGGCTGCCGATGCTGTTGCTGATCGAAACCTGGTCCGCGGCCTGTTGTTGGTTCTCCGACTGCACCAACTGCTCGATCGTCAGGCCGGATTCCGACGAGTCGCTGCTCGATCCAGGTCAGCGGCAATGCCAGAGCGGAGCTCTGTCCCTGCAGCCGGCGCGCAAATTCCGCGACAAAGGAGCTCGACCAGCGGCGGGCTCGAGCGCGCCATGTCGGCGATCACCAGAATCAGGCTCTTCGGATCCTTCTCGGCAATCTCCGTCATCCGGTCCGCCCAGATAGTCCGCGTGGTTTCGGTCGATCCTGCCGGCGGCCATCCGCGCTCCGACGCGCCGGAGATTTTCGATCAATGCCAGGCGCAGCATGATCGGTATGGCCCACAATTCGCCCAAGCTTGAGGGCAGTGACCGTTTGGTAAGCCGCTACGAAGCTGCTCAGACTCTCCGGATCCACCCGTCCATCGCCGTGCGAAATCGTCTCCAGCGCGATGTCATAAACGCGCGGAAGTCCGGCCGAAGGGCCGATTCATCAAGCGCGGATAGCTCCCGGCTGTAACCCTTCGGCAAATGCCTCTTGGCCGTGCCGAATCTGTTCTTCGATCAGATAGAAGTTGTCGAGCAGCCACTCCCCGGCCGGGGTGATTCGGCGGTTCGCCTGAACCGCGTCCGTCAGCAGGCTGCGGACCCCAATCAGAGCCGCTTCGTTCGCAGCCAGCCGTGTTAGAAGCCGATCGCGAGCCGGGCCTGTACTCAACTGATGCGAGACCGCGAGCGACTTGCCATGCACCTTCATCTGATCGGCGCTGAATAGCTCCGAGCGCAGGGGTGGCTCGTCGTTCGAGTACTTTTCGGTCAAGCCATTCCCGCGGAAGGTAGCTGGTAACTGGAGCCAGCTCTTCACTGTGCCTGCCAAATTTGTTGCTGTGGTCTCCATGGCAAGCCGAACGTCACCCCGCTTTCCTCATCGGAGGGGAGAGTTCTTTCCCGCTCATCCGTCGTGGACGTGCAAGGTTTCCGGATGCAAGGAAGCGCCGCCGGGACCGCTCGGTCACGATCTCAGCGTAGCGCAAGAGAAGAGGCCGGATCGCTGCAAACCAGTGACGCCACCGGTATTATCCGTTCCACGATGCGCACGATCACGCTCTTCGGCTTCCTCGGAGCGCATGATAGAACCAATAAAACCACTGAGCCAAGAACCGCCACAAAGAGACTGTATAGGTTGAGGCCATTTACACCGCTAGCTCCCAAGACGCGGAACAACCAACCCCCAATGACGGCGCCGACGACTCCCAACAGAACGTCGAGCACGATGCCCTCCCCTCTCCTATTTACAAGCTTGCTGCCAATAAACCCGGCCAGCAAACCAAGAACGATCCAAGCCAGAAATGACACACTCTCTCCTTTCTTGATTAGTCGATTGAATCGCGAAATGGCGGGCCGGACGGAGGCTGACGCGCCACCTGTCTTTATACGCTCGTGCCTGTCTTCGCCAAATCCGCGTTGGTTTCGCCGGGTGATGCGACGATCACCGGGACGGTTTCCTTGGCCAGATGTTTTGCGTGTCGCCGTACGGGTCTGTCGGTCTTTGCGAAATCCGAGCCCGCTTCACGTGCGGAAGCGATGCTCTCGGCCCCGGTTTCCTTCAAACGATCTTTTGCGCGCTTTACCCAGTCCGAGCTATCGCAGTGAACCGACAGCAGAATGCCGCCGTGCTTCGTGCGACCGTTATATCGCTTGGCCTCGTACTCCGGCATCCCGATCCCGGCGACGGCCCCGATAATGGCCCCCACGATGCCGCCGGCGCCGGCTCCAGCCAGCGCCCCAATGATCGGGCCGGCCGCGATAAACAACGGACTTACTCCCGGAATTGCTACGGCGCTAATGGCAGCCAGGTACCCGAACGCGCCTCCCAGGACAGCGCATATACCAGCGCCGTAAATTGCGCATTCCGGGGCTTTGGTATGACGCTCGTGAGCCAAGTCCTTGGAGCCTTGATTCTCTGAAAACAACACGGCAGTGTCCGTGTTCCGAAAGCCCACCTTGTGGAGAGCGTTAACTGCGTCCTCCAGCTGGACTCGATTCTGGTAGATGCCGAAAACGGCGGTATTTGCCATATACATGTCTCCTTAAGTGAACTCGCCACGTTCTTCGTGGCGGCCGACGGTTAGTTAGCGGCCCTGCCTCTGCGAACCAGATCGTCCGCTCTGTTCAATTGGTAATGGTCGCCACTTGGTTGCCTGCATCTACATGGCCCTTGTATGCAAAGTCATAAGGTGACGATTCGGATGCGGCAAAAATTGTGGGCGCCATCCTGCCCGCTCAAACTTTTCTTCGGCCCACCACCAGCAACACAAGGCCGCTGGACACCGCGATCATTCCCACAATCGGGGGCAGCGGAACTGTCTTGGTCTTCTCCGCCGTCACGTGGATGGGACCGAGATCAATAACTTTTTCTCTGGTGCTGTAGGTGAAGCCTTGATATACAAAAGCCATGATCCCGACAGCAATGAGAATGATGGCGAATACCGTGCTCGTTTTCATAATGCTCGACCTCATTGCACCCGCTCAGGGCCGGCGGCACATCGAAGGCCGGCCCGAAGTGGAAACGCGCGGGTATCGTTTACTTGGCAGCGATGGGCGAGCCGATCTCCGTACCAATGATTTCTCCGGAGACAACTTCTGCCTCAATCTTTCTTTTCACGGCTTCGTGAGTTCGAGTCTTCTGAACTTCCGCATGCTGCTGCGGTGAGAATGGCTCAATCGTGCTTCTCCCCCTGCCGCCGCGGGAATCCCCGCGACGCCGTTGCTAATGCACGAGCCGCGCCAACCTTCCCGCCGAGTACGAAGCCGTTGAACCCATGGACGATTCATACCCTGCCGCCGCCACGGGGATCCAGCAGGTTGTTAGTCTTATGGCGAATTCCGGAGTGAGGGGACGCCGGGATACGGGAAAAGCCTGCCAGTTTGGCTAGTGTTTCCGGACCAGGTTGAGAAGCCCGATCGTGGAGGCAGGTGCAGAATCTGTTGCGGGGAGGTGCAGCTTTTGCCTATATTCCAGGTTGAGACTCTTACCTGTTACAAGCGTCTTACTTAGTTGTCCGCCGATAGAGCCTTAGTTTCTTTGTGGAATTCGGCGATACGGTTTTGCAGGGTCCGAAGACTAATCCCCAGAATCCCGGCGGCACGCTTCCGGTTGTGGTTCACATGTTCGAGGGTACGTTTGATATACGCCTCTTCGGCGTGAGAGAGTGGCTGGCCAAGCCGCAGCATGACCTGACCCTGGTTGTCTGCCGGTTTTGGGATGTGCTGACCGGATCTCCGATCGAAGCTGGGAGAAGGCAGATGATCTAGCCGAATCGCGCCAACGCTCGCGACGATTGTAGCCCGCTCGATCACATTCCGCAGTTCCCTGACATTCCCAGGCCAATCATGCGTCCGAAAAAGATCCAGCACATCGGAATCAATCCCCGTAACACGCGCCCCGTGCTTCTTGTTCAGAGTCTGAATCATGACCTCCGCAATGAGCGGAATGTCTTCCCGCCGCTCACGAAGTGGAGGAAGCACGATCTGAAACACACTTAGCCGATAGTAGAGCTCTTCGCGCAGGTGAGTTGCCAATGACTGGCTGCTGGCAGCAAGCAAACGCACATCGACCGGAATTTCGCTCTTGCCACCGAGTCTTCGGACCCGCAAGTCTTCAAGAACACGCAATAACTTTGGCTGCGTAGTTAGCGGCATTTCGCCGATCTCATCGAGAAACAGCGTGCCGCCGCATGCCTGCTCAAAGCACCCCATACGGCGCTCCATCGCTCCGGTAAACGCGCCTCTCTCATGTCCGAATAATTCGCTCTCAATCAGAGCTTCGGGCAAGGCCGCGGTATTGATCGCCACAAAAGGGCCGTCGCCGCGAGGGGATAACTTATGGATTTCGCGCGCGACCAACTCTTTCCCCGTGCCGCTCTCTCCGCTGATCAATACGGGCGCCGAAGTGGGCGCTACCTGCCGGATAATGGAGAAGACCTCCTGCATGGCCGCAGAGGTTCCCACCAAATCCCCGAGTACGCCGCGCAGCGTCAACTCGCGCTTCAGCTCGTCCGTCTTTCGCAGAGCTCGTTTGTGGAGAATCGCGCGTTCCAGAAGGATCTCGATGGCGCGCGGCTCCACCGGCTTTTCCAGAAACCAGAATGCCTTGAGGTCATGCACGACCGACAGCGCTTTTTCGATGCTTCCGAATGCGGTAAGCACGATCGCCGGAGTAAGGTCGCCGCACTCCTTCAGGCGGCGCAGTAATTCAAAGCCGTCCATGCGCGGCATGACCAGATCCGCAACAATTACGTCCGGGTTGAAGGTGTTGAGCCGTTCCAGCGCTTCGAGGCCATCCGCCGCAACCTGCGTTATAAAGCCGCGATCGGATAGAATGCTCGCGAACGCGGTGCGCTGAGAATTGTCATCATCTACGATGAGGACACGGCCGGAAATGGCTGGCGCTGGGGGTAACAATTCTTATTCTAGCAGGTCGCATCGCGGACTGGGGCATAAGACATTGCCTACCGCCTATCTTGCGCTATCTGCCGGGGAATGCCAGCTCGGCACCGAGGCCATTGATGCCCGCTCAAGCAGTTGGTAATCCGAGTATGCCAGGATCTTGATAATGTCGTAACTCTTTACAAAGAAGATCATTGCGCTCGCTCGCATTTCGATGCGATTCGGCATCCAGATGCCATCCTCGAAGCGCGTCTGCTCCATGGTAATGTGCGACCCGCGCAGCACCCGCGCCAGGAATAGTCCTATCGAGAACGGCTGGGTCACTTCGCCATCGACCTTGGACCACCCGAAATCCTGCTTGTCAATCCACAGTTTACCCTCCACGTTGGACATCATCTTGCCATACGTGCCGTGCGCTCGATAGCCGGGGCGAGGCGTCGCTCGAAGCACATAGGCCGGCCGGCGGTTGACCACCTCCTCGCCAATGAGCTGGAAGTCGAAGGCCTTGGGAACTTCCCGGATGAACGACCTGTTCTCTTGCTGCTGGCGCACTCGCAAAGCCCGCTCCCCGGGTGTCTCGCGCTTTAGTTTGTCAACCTGCTCCGCCTCCTTCCTCCGTTCCTCGGCCGATGGAGGCCGCCCATTGCGCTCCACGAGCTGCTCGAACGGAACCTCGTCCACAAGTATGATTCTTGAGACATCGATAACATCCGACTTCAGCCGCCCGCCGGATTCCAGGCGCCGGTCCTCATCCCGCTCGGTGTATAGGTAATGATCTCGCGCGTCCCAGCTCCGCTCGGTCGCCGCGATAGACTGCTGCACGATCCGGCCGACGTCCAGATCGGTTGCATGATTCTGTGGTCTATCTGGAGAAGAAGCGCTGCCTTGAGCTAGAAGCTGGGCTGAGGCAGCGAGAACGATCGCCAGCGTTTTCATTCGGACTCTATCTCCCTCTGCCGGGAAAATGCTCCAGCCATCGCAGGCGGGCCGGCCAAAAGCTCGCGCGCGCGGCTTTCTTAGTCCCCGCGCGAAGCACTCGTACCGGCCGCCTCCGCAGATTCATACCTTTGCTTGACCGGGGTTTCCGCGGCTCGTCCCATCACCTCTTTGGCCCGATCCCGCAATTCTGTTCCCCGGCGCTCGACGTACTCTCGCCCCGCAGCCGCCTTGTCCTTCAATGCCTCCGTGCCCTCTTGGGCTTTGCGGCTGATGAAGTCGCGGGTCGAACGGCCGGAGCGAGGGGCAAAGAAGATTCCCATAGCGATGCCTGTTCCCAGCCCGATCAAGAAGCACGAAGAAGAAATGTTTTTGTGGGCCATATCAGCTTTCTCGCGGATTAATGCGTGAACCGATAGCTGGTCACGCTCCCCCACAAGCCCACTGCTTTTAACAGCCAAACCCCAACGCCAACTACAACCACCACATTCAAGATTGACTTGATACTGGAGGCCATTGGGATGTAATTATTGACCAGCCACAGCGCCACGCCGATCACGATCAGCACTAGAACAATGTTTAACAACGGCATTTTTATTCTCCTCGAAAACCACGTAAAACTTCGCCGGCCAATCAAGCTGTCCCTCTGTCCCTGATTTGCCGGCTTCGGTGGAACTCATTCACCAAACTTCCGTTGGGGTGCCTCTCAGACAATCGACCGGCGCCCCTGAATGATCTGGAACACCAACACAACCAGCGCGATCACCAACAAGACGTGTATGGCGCCCCCCATCGTATAGGAGGTGACCATTCCCAGCGCCCATAACACGAACAAAATCACACAGATCGTCCAAAGCATCTTCTTGCGTCCTCTCGAAAAACTTCGGGATTAATTTTTCCCGATTTCCCGATTAGTACTTGCAATAGCGGGTCCAAACGGAACTTTCGTCAGTTTGGTGGCTTCGGCCGCTGAATGATGGGCCGACGCCGTACGAATGATCACGGGCAGACGTGCAACACCTGCACGGCAAGTGCTGAATTTACCTTAGTCTCGATTCCAGGGTTCGCCGCGCTAGAGATCCGGATCAGCCGAAGGAAGAGTGAAGTAGAACGTCGAACCATTCCCGGGGGTCGATTCCACCCAGATTCGCCCGCCATGCCGCTCGATGGCCTTCTTGCAGAACGCCAGTCCCAGTCCGCTCCCAGGGTATTCCTTTCCGTGCAGACGCTTGAACATGCCGAAGATGCGGTCGCGGAATGCCGGGTCTATGCCCGGACCATTGTCCTGGACGGAAAACACCCATTCCAGATTCTTTCGCTGGGAGGAAATGTGAACGCGCGGCTGGGCTGTGCCACAGTATTCGAGCGCATTCCCGATGAGGTGTTTGAGGACCTGGGTCAATATCTCGGAATCTCCCATTACCACCGGTAAGGGATCGTGAGAGACGATGGCGCTCTGTTTTTGCTGCTCGTCCATCGAGAGGAGCAAGACTGCTTCCATGTCCGTCCGCGACAACTGCCTGTCGCCGGTATCGGCAACCCCGTACTCGACCATGGCAGCCAGCAGGGATTGCATTCTGGCAACCCCGTCCCGGATGTGGCTGAGGAATAAATCGGCGTCGGAATCGAGGCGGCCGGTGTAGGTTTCGGCCATCAATTGACTATTCGCGGCCACGTCGCGGAGAGACTCGCGCAGGTGGTGAGCCGCCATCGAGATGAACTCTTCGAAACCCGCGTTCCCTTGCGCCAACTGCTTCTGCACTTCGAGGCAACGCTCTGTTTCGGCGTCGAGGGCCTGGCGCAACCATGTGATTTCGTCTTCCGGGAGGTTTCGGCCGGAGGCATCCATTTCCGTGTGCGTATCGCGAGGGCTGAGCCTCATTGTGTTGAACCGCCACGATTGTCCAGGATCAGGCTCGTCGCGCCGTTGCTGGCAGGAATAGTGAATTTAAACGTTGCCCCCTGGCCCGCTTCCGACTCCACCCAAATCCGCCCGCCGTGGCGCTGGATCACCTTTCGACAAAGCGCCAGTCCAAGGCCCGCGCCGGGAATGTCCGGTCCATGCAAACGCTTGAACATGCCGAAAACCCGCTCGGCATCCTGCGGATCAATACCGACTCCGTTGTCCTCGACCGAGAACAGCCACTGCTCCTTGTCTCTTCGGGCTGCGATGTGGATTCTTGGCGTTGCTCCCCCTCTGTATTTGAGCGAGTTCGCAATGAGGTTCTGGAATACCTGCATGAGCATTACCTGTTCACCAACCACTGTCGGCAACGGCTCGGAAGTGACGATCGCGCCACTCTGCGCAGTGACGGCCCGCAGGTCTACGAGCGTCCTGGCGAGGACGTCGTTGCAGTCGACCGCGCCAAAGGTATCCTGGCCCTGCTCGGTAGTTTCCCAATAGGTGAGCAAAGCCTTGAGCAGAGCTTCTATCCTTAGCGCCCCGTCCACGGAATACCCGATGAATTTATCCGCTTCCTGGCCCAGCTTTCCTTCATGCTGCCGCGCCAGTAATTGAGTGAAGTTCACCACCATCCGCACGGGTTCCTGCAGGTCGTGCGTGAGCGCATACGCAAAGTTCTGAAGCTCCGCATTGGTCGCCTTGAGCGCGTCCTCGGCCCGTTTGCGGTCGGTCGTGTCCTCAATCGCCAGCAGAATGGTCCGCGCCTGGGCGTTCGCATCGAAGACCTCGCGAGCATTCAGCAGCATGACCTTGCGTCCCACTCGTTTAAATTCGTGCACCACTTCAAAGTCGCGAAACGTCGAGCGCGCCGGGAGAATATTGTCCAGTAGTTCGCGCAGCTTCGGAATGTCCCATTGCCCCTCTCCCAGATCGTAGATGAGGCGATCCTCGGTCTCCTGCGGGGTGGCCTGGAATGTTTCATAGAACGCCTTGTTGGCGCTCACGACTCGCAGGTTGTGGTTCAGAATCACCAGAGGCTCCCGGACCGTCTCCACGATCGCTTCGGCGAAATCCAGACCGCGCTTGGCCGCATCAATATCGATGAGCATCACGACAGCTCCGTCGATTTTTCCGTTCACCCCCGCCGATGGCAGTATGCGGAGCGAATACCAACTCCCATGCGCATCCCGGACGTCACGGGGCTCCCGGTCGCCGCCCTCCATGGCATCCAGCAGCAACCGCCGTAGATCGGGAAACCCGATGTGGGGCTGAAGGTCAGTGATCAATCGTCCGGCATCGGAGGCGATCAGATTCAACATGGGCTCGATGGCCCGCGTGAAGCGGCGAATGCGCAGATCCTTCCCCACCATGACAAGCGGGATGTTGATGCTTTCGAGAAGGTTGGTTAGATCCCGGTTGACCTGGCTCAATTCCGTGTTACTGCTCTTGAGCTCTTCATTCAGGGTATTCAATTCCTCGTTGGCGGATTCCAACTCTTCTTGCGCGGTCTCCAGTTCCTCATTCCCCGCTTGTGCCTCTTCGCTCGCCGAGCGGAGCTCTTCGAGGGCTGATTCTTTCTCTTCGATGATCGATTGCAGGTACTCTTTGGTGGCGGCAAGCTCTAGCCGCAGCCGGGTGGCCTCTTCGTCGCCAGGTACCCGGCGCGCCGCCGCGGCGGGCTTCGCGCTTCCCTGCTTTGGACGAGCGGCGGAGGCCGCGTCCTCAAACAGGATCAAGAAGTAGCGTTCCTGGGAGGCGGATGATTCCCGAAACGGCATCACCTTGATCTCAACCTCGATGAACTGGCTGCCGCCTACCACCCGCAAGCCGTCCTCTTTGACCGTGGCGTTGGTCTGTTTGGCGGCTTGGATCGCTTTGCTCACGCTCGCGATCAAGCCTTCCCGGACCATTCTCAGAAGGTTGTTGCTCGGCTCCCCCGGCGACAACTCGAGATACGGTCCCGTATGCCCGCGCACCTGAACAATGTTCATGGCATCGTCAATGATGACGCCGGCAGGAGCATATTCGGCCAGCAGCAACCGGTCGGCTTCGGTCTGCACATCCGGCCTGACCCGCGCGCCAGCCGTCGTGCCAGACCGGCCCAAACGGGCCTTGGCGGGGCTCCCTTCGCCAAGCTCGGGGGCGGGCGCCCCGGCGGCCGGCAGCGGGAAGTAGATCTTGTGTTTCTTGTCCACTTGCTCGAATAAATCCGAAAGCGTGCCGATGCTTTCCGACGGACCCAGCACCAGGAAACCCGCCGCCTTGAGGGCGTAATGAAGCATCGATAGCACCTTGCGCTGCAGCGCCGCTCCAAGGTAGATCAGCACGTTACAGCAACTGATGAGGTCCAGCTTAGAGAAGGGCGGATCGAGCGCCAGGTCGTGCCTTGCAAAAACGCAGACATCCCGGATGCTCTTCGCGATCTGGTATCCGTGCTCCGACCTCGTGAAGAACCGCGCCAGCCGCGCCGGCGGGATAGAGCGCACCGCTGCCTGCGTGTATACGCCGGAGCGCGCCTTTTCGACGGCCGTTTCGCTGATATCCGTTGCGAAAATCTGGAACGGAACCGGTACGGCCGCATCGTCCAGGAATTCCGTCAAACTCATGGCGATCGAATAAGCTTCCTCGCCGGTGGCGCACCCCGGCACCCAGATGCGGATCGGATCCTCGCGCACTCTATTTTCGACCAGAGCGGGAAAAATCCTTTTCGTCAGTTCCTGGAAGACAGCCGGTTCCCGAAAGAATGCGGTGACCGTAATGAAAAAGTCCTCGCACAGCGCGTTTGCTTCGCCGTGGTTCTTTTCGAGATCCCGGATATAGTCTTCCAGCCTCTCGAAACCGCGGAGGGCCATGCGCCGCCGGATGCGCCGCTTAATCGTGCTGAATTTGTAGCGCGTGAAATCCACTCCGGTGGCATTCCGCAACAGCCGGAATACTTTGCTCAGTTCCACATCTACCGCATCCGGCGGCTCAATCGGTTTCGAAGCTTCGCGCGCGACGTTCGAACCGCGTGCGATGGTCACCAGCTGCCGGGCGATCCCGGCGGGCGTCAGCACAAAATCCACTCCGCGGGTGGCGATGGCACTACCCGGCATGGCGTCGAACTTTGCGGATCGCTTCTCCTGAGCGAACGTGATGCCGCCTTTCGCCTTTATTGCTTGGATGCCCAGGGTACCATCCGATCCGGTTCCCGACAGAACGACGCCGTAGGCTTTGCGGCCCCGATCTACCGCCAAGGCGCATAGAAACGAGTCGATCGGCATATTCCGGCCGCCGTTCGAACGGGGCGGCGTATGCAAGACTCCGCTCGAAATGCCTAAATTGCATCGCGGCGGGATCACGTAAACGTGATTGGCCTCGGCGCGCGTATCGCCTTTTAATTCCGTGACGGGCATCGCGCTGGCCTTGGAAAGCAACTCCGTCAGATGACTCTCGTGCTTCGGATCCAGATGCTGAATCAGCACGAACGCCATGCCGGTATCAGCCGGCAGATGGCTGAGCAGCTCCGTGAATGCCTCCAGTCCGCCGGCGGAGGCTCCTATGCCGACAATCGGGAATGCCTCCGCGACGGGATCATTGACAGCCACTGGGGAGTCAGATTGTAGGGCAATTTCCGTGGCTGCCCTCCCCGTTTGGGTGGCCCCACGCTTCCGGACTAGCGATTGCGGCACACGCGGCGCACGCAGAGCCTTGCCTGCCGGACGTCTGCCAGCGTTCTTCTTTGCCACACCACCCATGCCTTTCGCGGATCAGCGAGCTAATGCTTCGCCGAACTCATAGCACGCGTCGTGCCAGTCTGGCGCCAGTATCTGCTTACAGCGGCTGGCGACTACCTTGCTTGAATTGTAGCGCAGGCGGCCCCCACGGCCTCCGAGACAGCACGCAGCTGAGCAATATTGAACAGACAGCCAGTTCAACACAGATCTATCCTGGTGCACAGTTTCAGTGTTTTGAGAGGCTTAGCAAGCAATATGGATATTCAGAAGATTCTTGTGGACCTTCGCCAACAGCGTGACCAGGTTGCCGCAGTAATAGAAGCCCTGGAAAGGATCTCCCACCAGCAAACGCCCCGCAGAGGCCGGCCACCCAAATGGCTGATAGCGAATCGTATCAACGCCTCGAGGAATGGTGGCAACGGCTCCCTGAACGGGTCGCTCTCTTTGGCTCGCACAAGGAATGCGGGTGATAATTCCACTTTAGCCGCAGCTAACGGGGGATCGGGGGACTGAGCACCGTGTCTGATCCCGCCGAATCCCAGGATGTGGTGCTGGTCTACGGTAACGATCACGCCACCTTGCAGGTCATTCGCGACTTTTTGGAACCACTCGGATTCAAAGTGGACCCTGCGCCCGCACCCGACCCAAGTTCGTCGCAGGCAGACTAAAACCGGCGATGAGCAATCTTGAACAGATCACAAAGGATCTGCCTGCTACTTTAGGGGGAATACACCCTTTTTGGGGAGCACCCGCTTATGGAACCGGGCAAGTCAGCTCAAACAATTCTGGTGGTCGACGATGACTGTGTAATTCGGACGCTGGTAAAGTCATTGCTGGAGATTGAAGGATATGCCGTGCTCACGGCCGATGGCGCGGAGACCGCGATAACGCTATACGGCCAGTCCCCGATTGCGTTGTTACTAACCGACGTGGCTATGCCGAAAACAAATGGGCTGGAATTGGCCGATCAGCTTCTCCGGCGGGAACCGCAGCTACGTATTCTCTTTATGTCGGGCAGTGAGGACGCTAACCGCGGTTTTGGCTGTTTGGCCAAGCCATTCACCGGAGACGGGTTGATCCGCAGAGTCGGTGAGGTTCTGGAATCGCGGCTAACTAGCCAGGCTGCCAGAACTGCTGCGGCCTAAAGTCGCGGTTCGCCCAGCCAGCAGATCCTTAATGAGTTTGCCAATCTCCAGGAACTGATCCAGCCCGGAAGGCTTAGTGACAAATTGTGCGACTCCGAGATCCAGGAGCCGCGTCCGGTCTCGCCGGGACTCTGAAGAGCTCCACACGCATACTACAGCCTTGGCGAGATGTTTGGCGCCTTGAATCTCGCGCAAGATATCTTCGCCGCTATACTTAGACAGGTTCAGGTCCACCAGAATCAGGTCTGGAAGGGACGCATCTCTATAAGGGGCTTCCCTGCGAAGGAATGCGAGGGCGTCACGTCCGTCCGCGAGGTGCGTCAGTTCAAATCGAAGCTTTTGCTGATTCAGAGCCCGCTCGAGAAGGAAGACGTCCGAGTTATTGTCTTCAATCACCAGCACCTTGGCCGAAGAAACAGCCGGAGTATGTTTCACGTTTCCTTTTATTACCACGCTAATCTCTGTCGATACCATCTTCTAATCCGCATTGTCTCATTTCTTGGGACTGTGCGGACTCACTCTACAAATAGGTAATGACGGTGCTTACGGTGACACCTGCGTGGCCCTCACGATGAACCGCCGCGGTGCGTTCCCGATATAGGAAAACGGGTAACAAGTGACCATCGTAAGAACGTTGCCACCTGATGCGGCGAGCACCTCGACGTTGTCTGGTTCGACGACCGTTAACGACTCAACCTGGTAACTGAAATTACCCGCGGGGGTGGAGAATTGAATCTCGTCCGCGGTCCTCAAATCCTTCAGTCCGCGAAAGAATGTGTCCCGGTGACCCGCCACGCCAACATTTCCGGCTTGCCCTGGCAGCGCCGTCGAAGGAATGTGGCCCACGGCGACCCGCAAGGTCTTCCCATCGACGCCTTCGCGAACCATTGCCGACAAGTGCAGCCTTGGAATTGAGAGACGACCAATGACGGAGGCTGGGAACGGAGACTGCAAGGACGCCATGAATTCGCCGGGCGCGGGAACGATGGGCCTAACCGTCGAGACTTCATGCATCGCGCCAGCGGCGGAGGCAGTTCGCGCCGCGGTCCGGTCGAATGACCAACTTTCATAGGTTTGGTACACCACCCGCTCGATATATGCGTAGCTGTAGAATCCGAGGCAAAGGGCTGCAAGAATCAAGAAAACGTACTGGCCAAGGCTCCAATGAGGCGCGCGCTCCTGATCGTCGAGGTCACCCCTGCCGAGGCCTGCCGGGGGTACCTGGCCAAGATCAGGTCTGTCCGCAGGGAAAGAGAGGCGAACTGTCATAAGCCTGGTTTCCTGTCCGCCTCGCCATACTGGTTCGCCACCGGCCCGCTCTCCGGAAGAAAATAGCTCGTGCGGGTACGCACGATCAATTTGCGCCCGCCGGATTGCCGCGCAACGACTCTAATCTTACGCAGCGAACTCTTCTCGCCGGACCGAACGGGAACGTAGCCGATGGTGTACCGGTTACGAATGTCGCTCGCGATCCGCCGGCAGATGTCCGGGACTTCAGATACTTCCTGCGGGAGAAAGGCCGCACCACCGCTGATGCGGGCGAGCCGCTCCAGCAGGCCCGGGTTTCGATCCCCGTCGTTCTCATCAAAAAGGCCGATCGTGTAAATCGTGGCCCGGGACTCGCGGACCATGCGCATCACATCTTCAAATCCATGGATGCTGCTGTTGTTCCCGCCATCGCTCACCAGCACGATGGCTTTCTTATCCCGCTTGCCTTTCTCCACCTGACTCAGGGAGAGCACCAGGGCATCATAGAGAGCCGTCCGGCCCTCGGCTAGAGTGATCGACAGAGCCTCCCGCAGCTTGCCGACATCGTCTGTGAAGGGGAGGTCGCCGGGCAGACCAAGGCGTGCGTGGTCACTAAAATTCACGACGAACATTTCATCCTGCTTGTTGCTCGCCTTGACGAACACCAGCGACGCCGTCACTACTTCCGGATGCTTCGCCCGCATGCTCCCGCTTGTATCAATTACCAGACCGGCCGTGACGGGGACATCTTCGCTCGAGAAATGCGTAATCGACTGGAGTTGCCCGTCTTCATAAATCTGGAAGTCGTCCTTCCCGAGACCCGGCACGTGCACACCCTTCGCGTCGTTGACGCTCACATCCAGAAGCACGAGTTCGGCAGTCGCGGTGAGTTTGAATGGTTGATCGGGTGGCTCAACCGGCGGCGCCTGCTCTGCGAATGTCCGCAGGCCTATCGACAGCCCCAGGACTACAATGCGCGCGTAGCAGGCCGCCATTCCTATCGCTCCTCAGTTCCGTTACCGCCGCCTCACGCCGTGGCCTCTCTCACAGAGACCGCGGCGGGCTGCAAAGTGTGCTCGTCCACCCTTACGAGATGCGTCTGGAACGAATCCTCAGGACCGCAAAAGCGGCCAAGGACAGGATGCCAAACAAGCCCAGTAGCGGCATGTTGCTCGCGGTATGCGGCAATGTCTGCTGCACTGGTTCGGTTTCCTGCACTGGTTCCGCGGGGGCCGGCGCTGCCGCCACCTGAACCGCTTCCTGAGGCTGGGCCGGCTCAGTCACTGCTGGCTCCACCACCGCCACAACCAGGTCGCTCGTCTTGCCACTTTCGTCAACCACCACGAGAGGCGCCGTCTTCAGGTCCTCTTCTACTTTCGTGTCAATCGCGACTGCCGGTACCGGGGACTTCGCGAAAGCGGCTATGTCCGCCGCGGTTTGTTTATGGTACACAAACTCCTGCCCGAAGTTGTCGCCCGGGTAGAACCACGCCCGAAGCGCTCTAGGCTGTCCTGCCGGAACTTCCCAGTATTGCAACACAGTCTGCCCGGTCGGACGCAAACGATAGTTCGGAACAGCAAGGATCGTGGTGATCACATGCTTCTGGTCCTTATCAAAAACGCGGACGATGTGCCGGTCCGAGAGGGAATCCACCAGAGCCAGGACATACTCGCCCGGCTGAAGCGTTATGGTGTGGTCGGGGGTGCAGCAGGATGGCAGTTGAATGGGTTCATTCACCGTGATGTTGGTTTTCTTATTCCATTCGTCTGCCTGGACGTTGGGTAGCAGCGCCAAGCTGAGACATCCAGCGAAGGCTGCCATTGCGATATTCGATCGGTATTTCATTTCGTCTTGATCTCCTAGTCTCCTATTCACTAGGCAGATTGGTCACCAAAGCTGAAAGTCTTTGAAAACTGATCGTAACAGAATGCTAAGAACGGATGTGCCGCAAGATTATGCAATTCTTGCAGTCGAAAATGCAGGAACTGCTGGCGTGCGTCAATGATGACAGTGGAAAAGCTTATCATCGCAAGTTCCGGCGCGATGCCTCTAAGACATTGCGCGGCTTTAGCGGGAAAGATTAGCAAGCAAGGTAGCAATGGAGATGGTAGCCACAATGACACCGAGATAGAGGAAGAACCTCCTGCGCCATTGCCTTCCATCGGCTTTCTTCCGCAGCTCATTGGATCGCAATTTTTCGTCCCAGAGCTGTAGTTCCCGTTCTGAAGAATGTTCCATATATGGCAATGCCGTCGCCGCTTAACAGAAGCCTATAAAGCCTAGTAGGCGCGTGAACGAGGCCGCCGTTTCCGAAGGACCACTTACGACGGCCTTTGCACGTAACTTCCGAATCTCAATCCGGTCCAGGTTGGCCTAAATACGCCCCAACAATACCAACACGATTACCACTAACAGAACGGCGCCGAGTGCCCCGCTGGGACGGTAGCCCCAACCTCGACTGTGCGGCCACGCCGGGACCACAGCCAAAAGCAGCACGAGCAACAAAACAATGAGTAACATGCTTCTTCTCCTTGAGAGCTCTTCGACAAATGCGCCGAACCGAATCTCTATAAGTTCGCCTATGGCACGTTTTGCGCCATCTCCATGCGGACGTGCTGGAACGGCTCCAATCCTTACCTTAGATTCGGCCATCATGAGGAGCAGTCTCGAACAGTTGGCGACTTACGTGCTTACAGCACAATCGCCAGTCCGATGAATACTCACGAGACCTTGCTGACGCCCGTTTCACGCCCAACCGATACCGCGGCCGGCCGCGGCCGGATGCAGCCGTTCGCAATTGAGGGTCCGGGGGCGGCAGGAGTACAAAAACCGCGGGGTTGCGATCCCGTAGAGGTCAGAGGCCGGGCATGATGCTGAAGGAAAAGTCCACATTCGATCCGAAGTTCTTTCTGAGCAAGGTTGGCAGCGGACGAACGCTTGCGGAATACAGTAAGGGCCAGGTGATCTTCACACAAGGCGACCCGGCGAATGCTATCTGCTTTATCCAAAAAGGCAGGGTCAAGCTGTCAGTCGTCTCTGACAACGGCAAAGAAGCGGTCATCGCCATGTTGGGTATCGGGGACTTCCTTGGCGAAGGCTGCCTGGCGGGCCGGCCATTGTACCTGGGGACCGCCAGTGTTATGTCAGAGTGCTCGATCTTGCGGCTGGAGAAATCGAGAATGATCCGTTTGCTTCACGAGGAGCCGGCTTTCTCCGAGCTGTTCGTTGCTTATCTGCTCTCCCGTAACATTCGGATTGAGGAGGACCTGGTAGATCAGCTTTTCAATTCCAGTGAGAAGCGGTTAGCGCGAGTGCTCCTGTTGTTAGCCAATTTCGGGAAAGAAGGCAAACCGGAGCCGGTGATCGCCAAGATCAGCCAGGAAACGCTGGCGGAGATGATTGGCACCACCCGCTCCAGGGTCAGTTTCTTCATGAACAAGTTTCGGAAACTGGGTTTCATTGAGTATAACGGCGGCCTGCAAGGACTCCACGTTCATAGCTCGCTGCTGAACATCGTCCTGCACGACTGAGGCCGGGAACAGACAGAGGCAAAACTTGCACTTTCCGTTGCAGAACTTGCATCTACGGACGCGCTTCGCTCTCTTGCCAGCGGTCCACGGCCCTGCACACCTGCCGAAATCTCCTACAACCCCTTTGTTTGCCTGAGTCGATGCCCCTCGAGCCGAAACCAGGGAAGATGGCGTCAACCGTGCACTATCAGTCAGTCACAACCAGTCCAAGCGGCAGAATCGCGGTCTAAGCGCGAAACCAAGAGAAAAGACATGTCGACTTCAGTTGCATTACAGGAATCGCGGGACATTCAGACGCCGCTAATGTGGACGCCGCTCGACGAAGCGGCGTGGCAGGCTTGGGTCGCGAAGGGCAGCGCGCAAGACCGGCGGGACACCGCCCGGCGCGTTAAGGCCGTGAAGTGGGCGTCGATCGCGGCGTTGCTTACCGCGGCGGTTTTGTGGTCCCAACTTACGCCGTACGAGGTCGTGGTCAGATTCCTCGTGGCCGCGGGTGCAATCTTCGTGATGTTCCAGGCGTTCGATGTGCGTCAGTACGCCGTCGCGGCCGTGTTCGCAGTGCTGGCGCTGCTCTACAACCCGGTGGCGCCGGTCTTCAGCTTTTCCGGCGACTGGCAGCGCGCGCTCGTGGTAGTGAGCGCCGTTCCATTCATTGCGTCACTCGTTTGGAGCAGGGTGAGCCGGACACACAATGCGTAAGCTTCGAATACATGCGTCCAGATCAGCACTGCTATCGTTTCTTGTGTTCGGGGTGATGCCGGCGGCCACCTTGGCGGCCGATCTCTCCAAGTACCGGGACATCCAACTCGGAACGGACCTCCCGGCCGTTGCCAAGCAGGTGGGCGAGAGCCCAACGCAAGCGAAAGTTATCCACCGCCGCCCGGCGCTCATCCAAGAGCTGGAGTGGCACCCCCAACCGCTCGGCCCGTCCTCGAAAACGGAGTCGGTGAAAGAAGTAGTCTTCAGTTTTTATGACGGCAAGCTGTTTAGGATCGTGGTCAACTACGATCCGTACGAAACCGAGGGCATGACGGCTGCCGACTTCGTCAAAGCCATCTCGGCTGCCTATGGAACCGCTGAAAAGCCGGGTGCTCCCGTTAAGGCCGCGCAGAGCCCATACGGCGATCAGGAAGAATTGGTTGCACGATGGCAGGATCCCGAGTACTCGTTCGACCTGATCCGCTCCTCGTACGGTCCAACCTTCAGGCTGGTTGGAGTCCTGAAGCGGCTGGAAGCGCCGGCCCAAGCCGCCATCACGGAAGCGGCACGGCTCGATGACCTGGAAGCGCCGCAAAGGGATGCTGCGCGGTTAGCAGGCGAGATAGAAGTAGAGCGAGCCAGGCTTGAAAAAGCCAGGCTTCTGAACGCTCCCAATTTCCGGCCATAGCCCGGAGACCGCGGCAGAGTTGCCAACGAAGGAGGTCACGAACATGAATACCAACGAACCGGTTAGTGCTTCGTTTCGCGAAGGGGACGAGGTCGTGTTGGCCGAGGGCACATACCAGGGGACTCCCGGCGTTTTTCTCCGGCTAAGGGAGGACGCCAACTGGGCCGACATCACGGAGCGCAATGGCACCATCCGCAGCCACCCGGTGGCATGGCTGGCCCATTCCACGGGAGCCGTCGCGAACTAATGCCGGACAATGGCGCGGCCGGTCACCGCCGGAGAAACGCTTCGATCGATTTTGTGCAATTTTTGACGTACCCAACCTTTTAAGGAGGCAGCATCATGAACATTCGACCTTTGTACGACCGCATCGTAGTGAAGCGGATCGAGGAACAGGAAACTACGCGCAATGGCATCATCATTCCGGATTCCGCCAAGGAGAAACCGCAGGAGGGCGAAGTAATTGCCGTCGGGCATGGCAAGCGCCTCGAGGACGGCAATCTGGTGGTCCTCGACGTCAAAGTCGGCGACCGCATCCTTTTTGCAAAGTACTCCGGCAGCGACACCAAAGTGGACAACACCGAGTACCTGATCATGCGCGAGGACGACATTCTCGGTGTTTTGGATCCGGCCGTGAAAGCGGTCAAGAAAGCCAGTTAATTCAAGACGAAGAACGGGGAGAACATCCATGGCAAAACAGATTATCTACAGTGACCATTCGCGCCAGGCAATTCTACGCGGCGTGAACCAACTCGCCGAGGCAGTGAAGGTGACGCTCGGACCCCGGGGGCGCAACGTCGTTCTCGAAAAGAAATTCGGTGCGCCAACAATCACCAAGGACGGCGTCACGGTGGCCAAAGAGATCGAGCTGAAGGATTCGCTCGAGAACATGGGCGCCCAGATGGTGCGCGAAGTGGCGTCGAAAACCTCTGACGTGGCCGGCGACGGTACCACTACGGCTACGATTCTGGCCCAGGCAATTTTTCGCGAGGGCGTCAAAGCAGTCACAGCGGGGGCCAATCCGATGGCCATCAAACGCGGCATCGATAAGGCCGTCGAAGTAGCCGTCGAGGAAGTCAAGAAACTCTCAAAGCCTGTTTCCGGCGACATGATCGCGCAGGTTGGCAGCATTTCCGCCAACAGCGACTCAACCATCGGCAACATCATTGCCGAGGCGATGAAGAAGGTCGGCAAGGATGGCGTGATCACGGTCGAGGAATCCAAGACCATGACGACCGAGCTCGAGACCGTGGACGGTATGCAATTCGATCGCGGCTACCTGTCGCCCTACTTCGTGACCGACCCCGAGCGTATGGAGTGCGTCTTCGAGGACCCCTACATCCTGATTCACGACAAAAAGATAAGCAGCATGAAGGATCTGCTGCCGATTCTGGAGCAAATCGCGCGCGTGGGTAAGCCGCTGCTGGTGATCTCGGAGGAGGTGGAAGGCGAAGCGTTGGCCACACTCGTGGTCAATAAGCTGCGCGGCACACTCAGTGCTTGCGCAGTGAAGGCTCCGGGCTTCGGCGACCGCCGCAAAGCGATGCTCGAAGATATCTCGATCCTGACCGGCGGCAAGGCCATCATGGAAGAGACCGGCATCAGGCTGGAAAACATCAAGTTGGAGGATCTGGGCCGCGCGAAGCGCGTCACCGTGGACAAGGACAACACAACCATCATCGACGGCGCCGGAACGCCGAAGAACATCGAGGGCCGGATTAAGCAACTCCGTACCCAGTTGGAAGAGACTACCTCGGACTACGACCGCGAGAAACTGCAGGAGCGGCTGGCAAAACTTGCCGGCGGCGTGGCGATCATCAAGGTTGGGGCCGCGACCGAAACCGAGATGAAAGAGAAGAAGGCCCGTGTCGAGGACGCACTACATGCAACTCGCGCGGCGGTGGAGGAAGGGATTGTGCCGGGCGGAGGCGTGGCGCTGCTGCGGGCATCGATCGCGCTACAGAGCCTGAAGCTCGATGGCGACGAGCAGTTCGGAGTCACCATTGTGCGGCGTGCTTGCGAAGAGCCGGTCCGGCAGATCGTGCGTAACTGCGGGACCGAGGGCGCCGTGGTGGTCGAGAAAATCAAGGCTCACCAGAATCCTGACTACGGCTTCAACGCTTCCACGGAAAAGTATGAAGACCTGGTGAAGGCAGGCGTAGTTGATCCTACGAAAGTAACCCGTACGGCTCTACAGAACGCGGCTTCCATCGCCTCTCTGATGCTAACGACCGAGGCCATGGTCTGCGAAATGGTTGAGAAGACGGATGACAAGGAGGGGTAGGGGCCGCCTCTGCCAGAGGACCTACGAGAGGTCGAGTGAGGGAGGCTCTGAATGGTCATCGTGATGTATAGCGTCGTGCTCCTCATCGTCTTAATCGCAGTTGCCGTAGCGGCATTGAGGGACTCTCGCCTGGCGGACGCTTCCGCAAATACAAAATCGCAATAAGAATTTTTCGCTGAATAGCGCGGCCCGCGTTTGGGAAACTGTAATCATGAAGACTGACACCCTCACGCCGGAACTGCTCCATCAGATGGACGCGTATTGGCGCGCTGCCAACTATCTGTC
Source organism: Terriglobia bacterium (assembly GCA_963768075.1). Taxonomy (GTDB): domain Bacteria; phylum Acidobacteriota; class Terriglobia; order Bryobacterales; family Bryobacteraceae; genus QHXW01. The sequence goes on along the minus strand of CAVYHD010000046.1, from coordinate 104,562 downwards.
AGTTGGCCAGATTTATCTTTACGACAATCCGCTGCTGAAGCGTCCGCTGACGCTCGCCGATGTGAAGCACATGCTGCTCGGGCACTGGGGCACGACGCCCGGGCAGAACTTCATTTACGTTCACTTGAACCGTGTCATCAAGAAATACGACCTCGACATGATTTACGTCTCTGGCCCCGGGCACGGCGGCCCGGCTCTGGTGGGCAACACGTATCTCGAGGGCACTTACAGCGAAATCTATCCCAACATCAGTCAGGATGAGGAAGGGCTTCGGAAGCTCTTCATCCAGTTTTCGTTTCCCGGAGGAATTCCCAGCCACGTATCGCCCGAGTGCCCGGGCTCAATCCACGAAGGCGGCGAACTGGGCTACTCGCTCAGCCATTCGTTCGGGGCGGTGTTCGACAATCCCAATCTCATCGTCGCCTGTGTGGTCGGCGATGGCGAGGCGGAAACCGGACCGCTGGCCACGGCGTGGCATTCCAACAAGTTTCTCAATGCGGCCACCGACGGCGCGGTGCTGCCAATCCTTCATCTCAACGGCTACAAAATTTCCAACCCCACCGTTCTCGCCCGCATCACACGCGAGGAATTGGAACAGTTGCTGCGCGGCTACGGGTGGACGCCCTACTTTGTCGAAGGTCACGAGCCGGCGTTGATGCATGAGGCCATGGCCGCGACGCTCGACCGGGCGGTGGAGCAGATCCAGACAATCCAGCAGGATGCCCGCGCTAACGGAAACGGCACACGCCCCCGCTGGCCGATGATCGTGCTCAATTCACCCAAGGGCTGGACGGGACCGAAAATCGTGGATGGACTTCAAATCGAAGGCACCTTCCGTTCGCACCAGGTGCCGCTTTCCGACCCGGCCACGCATCCCGAACATCTAAAATTATTGGAAGACTGGCTGAGGAGCTACCGGCCCCAGGAACTGTTCGATGAGCAGGGCCGGCTGATAGCGGAACTCGCTGAACTCGCGCCCAAGGGCGAACGGCGCATGGGCGCGAATCCCCACGCCAACGGCGGCATTCTGCTCCGCGATCTACGGATGCCGGATTTCCAGGACTATGCGGTGGACGTGCCTGCGCCAGGGGTGGGCGGAATCGGCGACACGCATGTCCTCGGGCGTTTTCTGCGCGACGTGGAGAAGCTGAACAGCAAGCAGCGGAATTTCCGGATCTTTGGACCTGACGAAACACTATCCAACGGCCTGGAAGCTATTTTTGAAGTGACCCAACGCCAATGGGACGCCGCGACCGTGCCGAACGACGAATTTCTTGCGCCGAATGGGCGTGTGATGGAAATACTCAGCGAGCACCAATGCGAGGGCTGGCTCGAGGGCTACCTGCTCACCGGGCGGCATGGACTGTTCAACTGCTACGAGGCGTTCATCCACATTGTCGATTCGATGTTCAACCAGCACGCCAAATGGCTGAAGGTGACGGCGTGCCTGGGGTGGCGGCGGAAGATCGCCTCGTTAAACTACCTGCTGGCCTCGCATGTCTGGCGCCAGGATCACAACGGCTTCACACACCAGGATCCAGGTTTCATCGACCACGTCGTGAACAAGAAGGCCGAAGTCGTACGCGTCTATCTGCCGCCGGATGCAAACTGCCTGCTGTCAGTGATGGACCACTGCCTGCGCAGCCGCCATTACGTCAACGTGGTGGTCGCGGGCAAACATCCGGCGCCACAGTGGCTGTCGATGGACGCCGCCGTCACGCACTGCACCGAGGGCATCGGCGTCTGGCAGTGGGCCAGCAACGACCAGGGCATTGCGCCGGACGTGGTCATGGCTTGTTGCGGCGACGTGCCCACGCTCGAAACGCTGGCCGCAGTTTCCATCCTGCGCGAGCATCTGCCGGAACTGAAAATCCGCGTGGTCAACGTCGTCGACCTCATGAAGCTACAGCCGCAAACCGAGCACCCGCACGGCTTGAGCGACAGGGATTTCGACGATCTCTTCACCAAGAACAAGCCGGTGATCTTCGCCTTCCATGCCTACCCGTGGCTGATCCACCGGCTGACCTACCGCCGCACCAACCACGACAACATCCACGTTCGCGGCTACAAAGAAGAGGGCACCATCACGACCCCGTTCGACATGACGGTGCTGAACGAACTGGACCGCTTTCACCTCGTAATTGACACCATCGACCGCCTGCCGCAATCGGGCGACAAGGGCATCTACCTGAAACAGCGGCTTAAGGACAAGCTGATCGAGCACAAGCGATACATCGACAAGCACGGCGAGGATCTGCCGGAAATCCGTAACTGGAAGTGGCGAGGCGAGCAGCCCTCCGCGCCCGCGGCCTAATCGCGCTCCAGATATTCCGCGGGCACATCGTCCTCCGGCACTTGCTTGGTGTGGACTTCAGCCACGTCCGGGTCCGGCGCGTCTTCCACGCCGCTGATCGCCTCGGCCTCGAAGGATTGCCCCTCCTCGAGCAGTTCTTCGACGCTCTCTGAGTCAGCCTGCTCGATATCCGACAGTCCCTGGGTGTCCCCGGACTGGCCCGCCGAGTCCGAAGCCACATCCCTTTCTCTTTCCGAAACGGTACTGTAGGTTCGGGTTCCTTGATCGTCATGCTTTTTCATGCGTTTGGATCTCCACTTCGTTTACCAATCCTGATATTACAAGGGTTTCACTTTGTATCGGGACTGAAGCGCGCGGCTACCATTGCGCCCGGGTCCGTCTGGAAGGCCAGAATTTCCTTGCCGCCGTTAACCAGAAATCCACGCATGGTCATGGGCGAAGGTTCGGCGAGCTGCCCGTCCTGAGGCGGAAGTATCCATTGGAACTGCACCGAGCAGTCGCTCTCCACCTGGAAGCTGCCGTTCTCGACTATATCGAGTATCCCCTTGGCAGACACCGTGCGCGAGACTTCGCCGGGTAGCATCGGTGTTGTGCTGCCCGAGACCGTGAAGTGATATTTCTTCCGGAGATTCGCCGCCGAGCAGTTGTCGGATGTTTTCTGCATGATCCCGCGCTGCGCGCCGCCTGGGTCGGTCTGTTTGAATTGCACCATGGTCGCATCGGCCGAAAACGTCCCGCTGAAATTCTGGAACGCGCCGGAGTCATCCTGCAGCTTCCAGATCAACGAACAATCTGGTTTCGCCTCGTAGCTCCCGGTCACTGGATTCCCCAGAAGGAGTCCGGCGAAAGTGGCAGATGCCGTCCCGTCCAGGTTCCCGTGCCCGTCAAAGATGATCCGGCCCAGGCTGGCAGCCGGTTTCGGCGTCCCGGAAATGTCCGTAAAGCCCGTTAACTGAAACGCATACGGCCCGGCCAGATCCGCGGGATTACAGCTGTTGGCAGCCCGGGCAGCCAGGCACGAAAGCAAGACCGGGAGCAAAAGCCAAATCGTCCGCATGATGTATTTCGGGGAGCACATTTTGTGCCAAACCCAGGCCCAAAGCGTGAGTAACCTCCACAGCTCGGATCAATCCATACCTATGCGATCCTGAGACGATTGAACACCGGGACCTTGGCAAAGTCCACCAGGAACGCAAAGACCGCTGCCGCCCCGAGTGTTCCTCCCACTAAAAGTACTGGCAGAGGACTCATGGCGATTCCGCAAATCGCGAGCGTTGAGGCGATCAGCACGTCAACTACGGACGATCCGACGAGCCACCAGCTCGGACGACAGGACCCCAGGTGTTGGCGTTCCCGATTTGTGTAGGTCGTGGCCTGATTGCCGAACACGATGACTACGAACGCCAGAGTTCTCAGCGTTTCAATTCCAAGACCCAAACGGAATTTGGCGATGGCCAGGACGGCCGTGCAAAAGACCAGCTCGGAGATTCCCATGAAGACTCCCGCGATCGTCAGACCGCCGATTCGCCAGGCATTGGGCTGCGAGGACGGCCGTACGTTATCCGTCGTCAAGGACATGCCGAGGAGGTCGCCGGTGAGCATGATGATGACCATCAACATTGGCGTCAGGATCGCGTGCCCGGTCATGACCAGACCTACCGCCAGGAAGAGCACCTGCACAATTTTCTTGGTAACCGAGTTTAGCGTGTAAGTCAGGATGCGCTGGAACGTCACGCGGCCTTCTTTTACCGAAGCGACGATACCGGCGAGTCCTGGCTTGGTCAGCACGATGCCGGCCGCTGACTTGGCAACGTCGGTCGCCGTCGACACCGCGATTCCCATCTGCGCCTGGCGCAGCGCCGGCGCGTCGTTGGCGCCATCCCCGCACATCCCAACCGTGTGGCCGCTCTTCTGGAACGCCTTGACCAGGTCGAACTTTCCCTCCGGAAGGACGCCTGCGAACACAGCGAAATCCTCAGGGCGTACGCCGTCCGGAGGCGCCCCGGGTGGACAGACCGCTCCCTCGAGACCTACCGCGTGAGCCACAATCGCTGCCGTCGCCGGGGCGTCGCCCGTCACCATTACGGCGCGCACGCCCAACGCGCGCAGCTCCGTAATGAGAGCCGCCGAATCCGTTCGAGGCGGATCGCTGAGCGCGATGATTCCGGCGAGTTTCAGCGCCGCCGGCGGGCCCGTGGCAACGGCCAGAACACGGAAGCCCTGCGCCTCCAGTTGATTCGCCGTAGCAGAGGCATCGGGCGATGGTTGCGCGAGGCCCATGACCACGGCAAAGGCCCCTTTCACGGTGCGCACGGTGGCGCCGCCCGGATCGAGAGCACTCGCCTCGGACATCTTCGTCGCGGAATCGAATGGAACGAACTTGATCAGCTTTGGCAGATCGGAAACCGCTTTTTTTGCGGCGGCGGAGCGAATGGCCGCGTCTACCGGATCTTGACCGCCATCTGAACTCGCCAAGGCAGCCAAGCCCAACACGTGCGGCTCATCGAAGCCGGGCATGGCATGGACGGCGGTCACCGTCAGTTCGTTTTGCGTCAGCGTGCCGGTCTTATCCGCGCACAGCACGTCGATGGTCGCCGCTTCATCCACGGCGGAGAGCCGTGTCGGAAGGACGCCCAGATGTGCCAGAGCCCGGGCGCCGAGCGCCGCCGCAACGGTAAACGTAAGCGGAAGCGCTACCGGGATCGATGCCAGGACCGCCGTGAGCACCAGGGGAATGATCTCAGCAAGTGTCAGCTTGAGAGAGTAGGCATACGCAACCAGCAGCACGATGATGACGCCGTTGAACATGGCGAGATTGCGGACCACCCGCAGAACGGCCTTCTGCTGGGAACTTTCGGCGTGCGCCGTGCGAACCAGCTCCGCGGTGCGTCCAAACTTTGTGTGCGCTCCGGTCGCCGTAACCTCCGCAACCGCTTCCCCGCGCCGCACGAGGGCCCCTGCATACGTTTCGAACCCGGCGCCAGCTTCGACCGGAACGGATTCGCCGGTAAGCATGGACTGGTCGATCAGCACCGATCCCGCGGTCACACGCACGTCGGCGGCAACCACGGCGCCGAGCGATAGCTTCACAACATCGCCAGGCACGAGTTCGGCCGCGGGCACCGTCGCCCAAATATTATTGCGGCGGACCGATGCGTTCAGCGCGAGCCGCGACTTCAGCGCGTCGAGAGTTGCCTGAGCGCGCCCTTCCTCGAAGAACCCGAGAGCTGCATTGAAGGCGAGCAGCCCCGCGATGATCGCCGCCTCGGCGTACTTGCCCACGGCCAACTCGAGCACGATCGCAGCCTCGAGCATCCACGGAACCGGCGCCCAGAACTTCGTCAGCGCCCTGCGCAATGGATGCAGAGCCGTGTCGGGAATCGCGTTTGGACCGAACTTCTCGAGCCGGAGGCGAACTTCCTCGCTGCTCAAGCCGGCCGGCGGCGGGACACCCGCAGCGGAAGACGGTGGAGTCATTCGGCAATCCATTTTATGCGGGCGCGTCTACTAATTCCCGGCTGCGCTTCCCGAGAGCGCCCCAACGCACGCGGTCAGCGCCATGGCCAGAGCACCCCAAAACGTCACACGGATTGCTCCCAGCGTCACACCTGCTCCCCCGGCGCGCGCCGCCAATCCTCCGAGCAGCGCCAGGAACAACAGGGAAGTTCCCGAGACAAGGGGTATCAGACTCGAGGCCGGCGCTATCGCTGTTACCACCAGGGGCATGACCGCTCCGCCGGCGAAGCTCCCCGCCGAAGCCAACGCCGCCTGAAGCGGACGCGCCCTGAGAGTTTTCGAGATACCGAGCTCGTCGAGGGCATGCGCGCCCAGTGCGTCATGCGCCATCAGCTGCCTGGCAACCTCTTTGGCAAGCGGAGCATCGAGCCCGCGAGCGACGTAGATCGCCGCCAGTTCCTTATGCTCGCCCTCATCGTCGGTCTTCAGTTCCATGCGTTCGAGCTTCAGATCGGCCTGTTCTGTGTCTGCCTGTGAGTGCACGGACACGTATTCACCTGCTGCCATCGACATCGCACCGGCGACCAGTCCGGCTACCCCGGCGACCATTATGTTGCCGTGACTCGCATGCGCAGCCGCCACACCCAGCACCAGACTGGCTGTCGAAAGGATCCCGTCGTTCGCGCCCAATACCGCCGCGCGCAGCCAGCCCACACGTCCGGTGCGGTGTCGTTCCCTTGCGGGTGCAGGTATTCTTGGCCTCCTGGATACTCGAACCGGCCGGACAGCCTTCAAGAAGTAGCCCCCCGCTCCTCAGCTACAGCGAGACAGTGATCGCGAGCCCCATGCCCGGATACCTGCTGTCGTAAAGGTAGTACCCGTTGTCAAAGCCAATGTAAAGGTTATCGGTGTCGTACCAGTTCACTGCCCAGGATTCCGGGTAGGGATCCACGAGCAGAAACGAAAACCCGCCGTACGCGAAGCGCGGATACCCCATGTAGATTGAGGGGATCCCGTGCATCCGGAACCCGTGTCTGATCCCGAAATCGAGGCTGAATTGGGCCTCGGGAATGTAGTAACCACCATAGCCTCCACGCTGCGCCCAGGTGCGATGATCGCTGGCCCACTGTTGAGAACGATCCTGCTGCCATGTACTATGCCCCTGCCAGCCGCCACCCTGCTGTAGCCATCCCCGCTGCTGTTGCCACGCGACGGCCTGCTGCCGGGTACGTTGCGGTTGCTGTTGGCCCTGCTGAGAACGTGCCTGCTGCTTGGGTTGCTGCGCCTTAGTCTGCTGAGCACGCTGCTGCTTAGGTTGCTGCGCCTTAGTCTGCTGGGCACGCTCCTGCTTGGGTTGCTGCGGCTTAGCCTGCTGGGCGCGCTGCTGCTTGGGTTGCTGCGCCTTAGTCTGTTGGGCACTCCGTTGCTTGGGTTGCTGCGCCTTAGTCTGTTGGGCACTCTGTTGCTTGGGTTGCTGCGGCTTAGCCTGCTGAGCCCGCTTCTGCTTGGCTTGCTGCGGTTGTGCGGCCTGCTTTTCAGGCTTAGCCTCTTTTTCGTTCTCTTTTTGCTGCGCGTACGCAGGGACCATCGCTCCAAAAAGCAGAACCAAGGCTGCCGTGGTGGTAGCTCGAACAGATTGCATGGTAATCGTCTCCTTCAAGTCGCCCCTGGATGTGCACGCAGACGGCCAGTGCGCAATCTATGTTCCACAGCGTCTCTGGCTCACGCCCTGGCTTGCGCGGGACGTGGATGGCGTTGGAGACCGCCGCGGTGCGGAGTTATGGGGGTTGGGACCGCACACTCCATGCAGAATTTGCGTTCGGAATGCACATTTAGCGGGGCAAAGAGTCCGGAGAGGACAAGTCGCGGCGGCCTAGCCCCATAGTTCTCTCGCATTCAAACGGCGGCAAACGTGCCACTGTTTATGGAAAGAAGACGACTACGCAAGCGGAACGCATTGGCGGTGATTGCGTTGGTGTCATTGGGATGCTTGTTTCCGCAACGAATCGTCACAAGGAGAAGTCATGAATTGGGACCAAGTCGAAGGCAAGTGGAAGCAGTTCACCGGCTCTGCCCGCGAGCGCTGGGGGCAACTCACCGACAATGACTGGGAAACCATCGCCGGCAAGAAGGATCAATTGGTCGGGCGAATTCAACAGCGGTACGGAGTGGCGAAAGCGGAGGCCGAAAAGCAGGCCGACGAATGGTCGCGGGCACTGACCGAGTCTCAGCGCGAGACCGATAAAGCCACCCGCCTTTAGAAATCGCCCGCCCGGGCAATGAACGTTGGATTGATGAAACTGACACAAGCGCAAATTACGGATTTCTGGTGCAGGTTGATGCACCGAGCGCCCATGTGGCCCTCGCACGGCCAGTACGAGTGCCGCACGTGCGGGCGCCGGTATCAGGTGTGCTGGGAACAACCTTCACCAGCCGCGGCGCGCCGGATGCTATTGCCGCGCGACGCGCCGGCCGCAAGCGCCTTGGTGGCGCCTGAACCTGTCATCACATGTTCGTAACAATTGGTTTGGAGGTTTTTTGTGTTATCGCCGGACCGTCCTAGCTACTTATCCGCGAGCAGAACCATATGAAATGGATTGATGAAATGTTTACGGCCATGGAAAAGGATGGGGGTCCGGAAGCGGCCAGGAAGAGCGCGGACGCGACCAAGGCCAACCGCGCTAGGCCTCTGAAAAAAGAAAGTCCCGCCGCACTCGGTGCGTGGAGCGAACTGGTTTCCTCGATTACGAGTGATGTCAACGAGTTCAACAAGCACAAGAAGCGCGCCGGGCAGACTGCGGTATGCATGTCCCAAGGGCATTTCCAGTGCCAGGTGTACCTGCCCGGAATGCATAGTAAGCGGCTCGTCCTCACCTTAGGCAACAACGGTCTCGAAGTCTCGGTTCATCCTGATTTTCCAAAGCAGCAGTCGAGCATCAATATCGAACTCGATAAGGAAGACCAACATCCTTTCTGGGTTCTCGGCAAGCTTACCCAGGAAAGCGCAAGGCTATCGGTCCAACAGTTATCCGAGTATCTGCTCAAGCCCGTTCTCGTCTCCGCTGATATCACCACAGACGCGGCATCGTAAATAACCAGGCAACACCCGTGGGCATCCGCTCTAACCGGACGGCCCACGGTCTAACTTAAGCGCCGCTCGTGGAAACAGAAGGCTTGCGGGCTCCTTCGTGTAGCCAATATGGCGGCCGGCCGTAGTGAAGGTAGAGCCGGTTTTCATACTCTCGAGTGATCGGCATGGACTCGACGTACTCCGGGCCGTCCTGGATGGCTTCCCGGGAGAGGCCGACGTAGACTTTGGAATCCGCCCAACTCACCCGTTCAATCCACGCGGGCGAAACCAGCACCTTCTTGCCCGGCCACCAATTCCGCGTTGCCACCTCGATGTAGCGGATAGCCCAGGCTTCATCGTCCACGATAAACCCGTCCACATGGCCGATTTCACCATCAGCCGCCTCAATGTGATAGCCAGTGACGGCTGTCGGTGCTGCGCAGATGCGAATCCGTCGACTCTCTCCTGATCCTGTCCGCCATCGCTTCCGCAGAAGCGGTTGCCGGAACAGCCAGGCCCGCCGGGTAGAACGCTGGGCCCCACAGATAGGGGCCGCCCCAATAATAGGGATACCCGTAATACCCGAGGTACTCGGCCTCGTGCTGCCGGGAGACGGGCTGGTGCGTATCGATGTTGGGGCTATTCTCAACCTGCTTTTTCGTCAGCGCCACATCCAATCGCTTGGCCTGCCAGTCCGTATGGACTACGGAGATTGGCGAGATCAGCACTGGCCGCCCGCCAAGCCAGCCGCCGGTTTCTACCGTGAGGTAGCGGATGGCCCATGTCTCATCATCGAAATAGAACTGATCCACAGTTCCCAGTTCGCCGTCCGTAGCTCGGATCACAAAATCTTTCAAGTGCGTAGTTTCTGTGAGCATTGTCTTTGTTCTCCCGGGCAGTCTTGGCATCAGCCATCCGCCCATTAGGACCCTATCTTGCGGCCGCTTCGCTACTGCTTCGGTCGTGTGCAGTTTCAACGTCACGGGCCGCGTGCTTTCGATAATGTCTCTCGCCTTTTCTACTTCCGGGGCCGTTCCATGCACCATCAGCAGGAACTTATCCGTCTTGAGCGCCGTTTCGTACTGAACGACGCTGTCCTTCGGAATACCCATGCCATAGAGGCCCGCGCCGACGGCGCTCAAGCCTCCAACCACCGCGGCGCCTTCCAGCGCTCCCACGATCCACGCAACCACCGGACCCGCCACCAGCACCGGACCGATGCCGGGAATAGCAAAGAATGCCGACCCGAACAGCAATCCCCAGAAGCCTCCCCAAAAAGCGCCGGTCTTGCCCCAGTATTTCATCCGGTCGCCGGTGTTGTAGTAACCCACCACGTGTTCATCGGTGTGGGTATCCTTGCCGATGATGGACAAGGTGCGCATGTCGATTCCCGCGCGCTGAAGCTCCTTCACCGCTTCTTCCGCTCCGGTATGCGTGTCATAAACAGCTACCACTGCGTTTAGTTCAGACATTTCCGATCTCCTTTTTGGTGCCTATGCTTTTTCCCGACTGCAGTCTCAGTGCACGCGCAGGACCAACCTCTTCTTAAGTAAGGCGCGACGTTTCGTGCCGCAGGTATCGACAGATTTATGTGCCGTCGAGTCATGCATTTTCCGGCGCCGCAGCGGGCAAACACAGCGAAATTTGGTCACGGCGGCAGGCATACGCCCGGGTGAATTCTGCGCCCAAATAAAAAACTTGTGCCGAATAGTAGACCCACACCAGCACGATTACCAGCGAGCTCACGGCTCCATACGTGTCCGTGAAACTCGCTTTGCCGAGATACACTCCCAATAACAACTTTCCAGCAGTGAACAGCAACGAGGTGAGAATTGCGCCGACCAACACGTCATTCCATTTCAGAGGCACCTTGGGCAGAACTTTAAAAATGAAGGCGAACAAAACCGTGACCACGGCAAAAGAGACCACCCACTCGGCGGTCTGGATTAGGGCCCGCGGCGGAGTTGCCACCGCGTTCAGGTACTCGTCCGCGTCAGAAGTCCACGCATTCACAAACAGCGAGGCTAATAGGAATAAGGCGGCGCCGAGTACCAGGGCGAATGAAAGAAGCCGCTCTGTCACCACATTCAACAGGCCGCGGACCGGGCTGCAAGCCGCGTCCTCGGGAACTTTCCAGATCATGTTCAGTGCATCCCTCAGTTCGCTGACTACTGCCGTGGCGCTGAAGAATAGGGTGGCTAGTCCAAACACGGTAGCCGTAATGCCGCTCGTGGGCCGGTGCGTTCCCGTGAGCAGGGTCTGAATTACTTTGGCGCCTTCGCCTCCCACTAGAGCCTGAATCTCCGAGACCAGGCGGCCCTCCGCGGCGTTAGCGCCGAATGCAAAGCCAAAAATAGCCAGGAGAACCACTAAACTCGGCGCGAGCGACAGGGCCATATAGTAGGCCAGCGCAGCCCCTAACCGCGGCGCCCTATCCTCCTGCCAATTATGCAGTGTAATGGAGCATAGAGTTGCGATTTCTCTAAGCGAAATAGGCCTCATCAGCTAACTCAGGCGGCTTGCGGCAATCTCCGCGGGCGCCGCCTTGGCTCTGTGGGTGTTAGTTGACGGGTTCCTTTGCGCACGTGTGCGTGATGCGCCGGATGGCGGAGCCAGCGACAAAGCCGATTGCGGTGGCGGCCATTAAAGACCCTGTCAGATGCTGGCGAATGAACTGGCGGCATCCACTGATTAAGCCTTTTGGGTCGTGATCCTCGACGTAGGATGCGGTCGCGTCCAGCCTGTCTGCCGCGCTGGTCGCGAGGTTATCAATCACATCACAACCCTGGCGTGCTGTGGCGCGAACCGAAGATGCCGCCCTATGAAGGGCGTCCGCCGTGTCGTTTCGCGCCGCATCCGCTTTCTCGCCAACGGCCCGCGCTAAATCTTCCGCTCGTCCCCGAGCCTCAGAGATTGTAGCGCCGATCTCGGCTGCCGCTTCGGTCAAGTTCGTCATAGTGCCCTTTCTGTAGAGGAAGAGACGCACGCCTCCACCATATATCAACAATCTCAAAAGCGATGAGCAAATGTGACCAGACTAATACTGACGTGCCTGTTATAGTTACCGCGTCGCCGCGAATATATGAAATCGGCCGGGAGCCCCGATCTCTTTAACAGCCGCGCCAATCACCATGGCGTAGCGCCCGCTAATAAATTGCGCGGCGATTCGGGCACGCCATGAGCGTAGTCGCGCCGGAGCCCGGCGCACTCCAGTACCGGGACTGTGGTCCTGGTGTTTGCAGTCGTCGCAGCGCTGTACTTCGCGCGCGACATTCTAATTCCCCTGGCATTCGCCTTAATTCTGACATTCCTGTTGACGCCCGCCGTCGCGTTTCTGGAAAAGCTGCGCCTCGGCCGCGTTCTGCCCGTCATCCTTGCCGTCCTGGTCTCGATGGCGGCGGCTGGCTGGATTACCTGGATCATAGCGAATCAACTGGTTGATGTCGCCAGCCAGTTGCCCACATACCGGCAAAACATTCACGCTAAGATTGAAGCGCTTCGTAAAGGTGGAAAGGGGCCATTAGGCCGGGCCGCGGACAGCGCAAAGGAAATTGGGCAGGAGCTCTCCAGTCCGGACGCTCCGGCGATTGCCGCCACATCTCCGGCGCGGAGTCCGAAGGAGCGAAACGCACCCCGGACTCCGACGCATCCCGTGCCCGTGGAAATCGTCCAGGCCCCCACCAACGGATTGTCCGACCTTCCCGATCTGCTGAAGCCATTTCTTGCGCCCCTTGGGCGCGCGGGCATGGTCCTGATTTTTTCCGTTTTCATCCTGATCAAGCGAGAGGACCTGAGGAATCGTCTTCTCCGGCTTGTCGGACTCGGCCAGATGAATATGATGACGCAGGCGCTCGATGATGCGGCGCACCGCGTCAGCCGGTATTTATTGATGCAGTTCTTGGTCAACGCCGGATTTGGGGCCTTGTTTGGAACCGGACTTTATTTCATTGGCGTGCCCAATCCCCTGTTATGGGGTGTTTTGGCAGGCATCCTGCGCATTGTGCCCTATGTCGGAACCCTTGTCGCTGCCGCCCTGCCACTCATACTCTCACTCGCGGTTTTCGATAGCTGGCTGCCGCCCGTGCTCGTGTTCGCGCTGTTTGCCGGCCTCGAATTGGTCATCGGCAACTTCGTCGAACCCTGGCTATATGGCGCGCATACTGGTATTTCTTCGTTAGCACTATTGGTCGCGGCTATTTTCTGGACCGTGCTTTGGGGACCCGCCGGCCTTATCTTGTCAACGCCCCTCACCGTCTGCGTGGTTGTCCTCGGCCGCTACTTTCCGCAACTCTCGTTCTTGCACATACTCCTGGGGGATGAGCAGGCACTCGAAGCGGAGGCTCAACTCTACCAGCGGTTGCTCGCCATGGATCAATCCGAAGCGCACACCATTGTCGACGTATTTCTGAAGGGGAGGTCTTTGGTCGAGTTATACGATTCGGTCCTTATCCCTGCGTTGAGTCTGGCCGAGCAGGACCGGCATAATGGGACCCTTGACGCCGCTCATGAGGATTTTCTTTTTCTAAGCATCAATGAGATGATCGCCGAATTTTCCGAATACCATCCGGTGATCAGTTGCGACGGACGACGAAGGCGGCGGTCCAAAACCCGGCCCGGCCGTGCCATTCAGCGGCAGGATACTCTGCCTTCCGGCACTCGATCAAGCCGATGAGACAACGGCCGCGATGCTGGCGCAACTCTTGGAACAGAAGGGTTACGTGGCACTATCGTTTCCCCACGGCACCTCGCCCCTTGAAATGATCTCGTTATTCGATCCGGGGCAGCATGACATGATCTGTATCGCGGCGCTGCCTCCCTACGCATTCGCGCCCGCACGCACGATCTGCAAGCAGATCCGCGGGCGCTTTCCGGGAATTACGATCGTCGCCTGTATCTGGGGATTCGCCGGCGATACCGAGAAGGCCAAGGCCCGCTTCGAGCGAAATCAGCCGGATCGGCTGCTGACGAGCCTGGCGGAGGCTCTCGAACAAATTGAGGCGCTAGTCAGTCTTCAGCCTGCCGGCGCCGCGCCCTGAGCGCTTTGCCCGGTTAAGCAGCCTGCTATCGTGACTGGATGGACGCAGGCACATCCAGCAAGCGGCTGTTACCGTGGCTCGTCGCAGTCGCATTCTTCATGGAGTCGCTCGATACTACCATTCTGAATACCGCGGTGCCAGCCATCGCGGCCGCACTCAAGGTGGCCCCGCTCAGCATGAAGGCGGTGCTATCCAGCTACACATTGAGCCTCGCGGTTTTTATTCCGATCAGCGGCTGGATGGCGGATCGGTTCGGAACGCGCCGGGTGTTCGCATCCGCGATCGGCCTGTTCACATTCGGGTCGCTTCTTTGTGGAATTTCGAGCAACATCCATGTGCTGGTCGCGTGTCGTATCCTGCAAGGCGGTGGCGGGGCCATGATGGTGCCCGTGGGGCGCATCACCATGGTGCGGACGTTTGCCAAGTCCGAACTCATTCGCGCCATGAGCTTCGTCGCCATCCCCGGCCTGATTGGTCCAATGCTCGGGCCCATCGCCGGCGGCCTGATCGTCGGATACTTTCATTGGAGAGTTATCTTTTTCGTGAACCTTCCGATCGGCCTCATCGGTTTATGCATGGTCTATCTGCATCTGCCGGACTACCGCGAGAAGTCCGATCCCCTCGATACCGTCGGCCTCTTTCTTTTCGGCTCCGGCATCGCGCTGCTGTCCTACGTGCTGGAGGTATTCGGCGAACATACGCTTAGCGTGCGTGAAATCCTCGGGCTACTGGCGATTTCCGTGCTGCTGCTTGCAGGCTATGCCCTTCACGCGACAAAGGTCCCGTTTCCCTTGCTCGCGCTGCGTCTATTTTGCATTCGTACATTTCGCGCGGCCGTGAGCGGCAGCTTCTTCACGCGCCTGGGCATCGGCGGAATTCCCTTCATTCTTCCCCTCCTCTACCAGGTTGGCCTCAGGTTCACTCCGATTCAATCCGGTCTGCTCATGATGCCTCAGGCGATTGCGGCCATGAGCCTGAAGATGACCATGCCGCGCATTCTGACCCGCTTTGGCTACCGCGGCGTCTTGATCTCCAACACCGTGATTCTAGGTCTGCTCATTCTGCTTTTCGCAACCATCGGGGTGGGCACGCCGATTTGGTTTATCGTGGCCCAGGCCTTCTCGTTCGGGTTCTTCAGCTCCTTGCAATATACAAGCATGAACACGCTCGTCTACGCCGACGTCACCGAGGAGCAGACCAGCGGCGCCAGTTCCATCGCCAGCACCATGCAGCAAATGTCAGTCAGTTTTGGCGTCGCCACGGCCTCGCTGGTCACCGCCTTCTTCATTCCCGATCCCTCTCATTTGAGCGCGTCGCAAATGATTCACGGCATCCACCGGGCGTTCTTCGTCCTTGGCGGACTAACCGTCTTGTCCACCGTCATTTTTAGCGAATTGAAGAGCACCGACGGGGACGCCGCGAGCCAGCATAAGATCCTCCAGCGCGCCGGGTAGGGGATACAGCAAATGGGCGGACTAGCCCCCTTAGGCAGGGCTGAATGTACACCAAGGGGGCTAAGCCAGCATACTGGCAAGATAACCAACGCCGGGATGCAAAGGCTGCACCCGGGATGCGAAATTTGCAGACCCAGGCTCATTACGGGCGGGGTCCCCGCAAACTAGAGCGTGCATCCTGTTCATCACGCTCGCCGCCGCCCCCGGCGAATGCTTGGCACGACAATTGCCCTATCGCCGGATATGAAGATAATTAAGTCCCGTTTCTGGAACGTGGCCGTATTGAGCGCCGCTCTCATGGCGCCAGTGGCGCTGGCGCCGACAATGTTGCGCGCCGAAGATCAAAAGGCTCGCACGTACCATGACAAACAACACAATGACGATCATGAGTGGAATAGCCATGAAGATCAAGCGTATCGTGTGTGGGTAAAAGAGAACCATCGCAAATCCACCGATTTCTACAAGCTCAAAGACAGCGATCAACAAGCATACTGGGGTTGGCGCCACGAGCATTCAGACGCCGTGCTCAAGATTGATATCCGTTAATCTTGGATCGGACTCGCGCGCCCGGCAGGTCGTAGGAAGTGGCGGCTCTTCTCTCGGATATCACCGATTCCTTTACTGGAAGATGGAGAGTCGCTACGAACCGCAGCTAGGTGGGTGACGGATGGCGACGAATCTGCGGCGGCTGATTTTGCGACAGCGATACTTTGGAGACGAATTATAAAAAGGATGAGATGAATGTCTTATCGTCCGACGATCGGCGGTAGGCTCCGGGAGGAAGCTTCCGGAGTAGACAGGTCACAGGCTGCATGTTGTTTTGAGGCGAATGACCTCGTAAAGGAGATTGGTCAGACCTGTGGATTGAACGTCATCATGAGGCGCCGAGCGCCCTCGAATAGGAGTGTGGTGACCGCCGCAAAGTTAGTCTACTCGACCTGGGAGATTCGGCCAGGAGAGAGAAATGGAAAAACGTTACATCGGAATCGATTTACACCGCAACCGGTTCACCTGCTGCATTCGGCTGGAAAACGAGAGGACCTACCTGACCGAGTGGAGGCTGGAGGATCTGGCGCGGTTTGTGAAGAAGCTGCGGCCTTCCGACGAGGTGGCGGTAGAAATCACGTCCAACACGCGGTTGTTTCACGACGCCGTGGCGCCCCAGGTGGCGCGGATAGTGGTGGTAGATACCAATCAGTTTCGCGTCATCAGCCAGTCGGTGAAGAAGACCGACCCCAACGACGCGCGACTGTTATCGCTGTATCTGTCGAAGGGACTGCTGCCGGAGGTGCGCATGAAAGATAAAGAGCACGGGCAGCTGGCGAGCCTGACCCAGACCCGGGACACACTGGTGAAACTGCGGACGGCGCTGAAGAACAAGGTGAACAATATTCTGAGCGCGCGGGGGCTGAACCTGGCCAAGGAAGCACTGTCGAGCGAGAAGAAGCTGGCTGAGGTTCTGGATCTGCCCTTCGACGAGATCGTGCGCATCGAACTGCGCGTGATCGTCGAGCAGATCCGGAGTCTGAACAGGAGCATCGCCGAGTTGGAGAAGACGATTGGCGAAGAAGGTTCCAAGCTGGAAGGTCACAAGGGTTTATCGAGCATCAAGGGGATCGGCAAGATCACGAGCGCGATCCTGCTGAGCGTGATCGGGGATGTGAACGACTTTCCTGACGAGGGCCATCTGGCGAGCTACTTCGGCATCGTGCCACGGGTGTCGAACTCGAACCAAACCGAACGGAGCGGACGGATTCACAAACGCGGGACCAAGCTGGGGCGGACGGCGCTGGTGCAATCGGCTCTGATCGCGGCCAATTACAGCCCGTATTTGAAGCGGTTCTACGAACAAGTGAAGGCGCGGCGTGGAGCCGGCAAGGCCATCATCGCGCTGGCGCGCAAGTTTCTCGGGATCATCTATCGAACCCTGAAGAACAAATGGGTCTTCGAGGACTTCCCGAACTTTGTGTTGGCGGAGGAGTCATGAAGACGCTCGGGAGCCCACCACCGGGAATCCAGGTATCTGGTTCCCGCTGCGCCGTCCGTCGTCGAGCTGGCGGTCGCACGACGGTGCTCGGCGGCAAGGGTCCGCTCCGCCGCGGCAAACACCGCCGCGCCCTTGCCCCCTGCGCGCCGTCGTGCCTGAGGATCATTCGCGACGGACGGCTCCGCCGGGAACCAGATACAGAGCAGTTTCTTCGTCTTGCGAAAGACGAGAACCAGATGACAGTAGACAAAACATCATAGGAGAACAAATCATGATGACTGATAGGCAAAATAAGTGCGCACATTTGCCATGCCGGTGCCTGGTACAAGGTAGTGATAAGTACTGCGGTCAAGCCTGCAAGGATGCGGGATCCGAAGAAGTAGAGATTGCGTGCCAGTGCGACCATGGCGGTTGCCCCTTAACGCTCGAAAAAAAGTAATCGTGTGGAGTGACGCCGGATCTTCGAAGGACCAAATGAGAATCTCGACATGAAAATGCTCAGAGTTATGCGCTCGCTGTTGGTAGTGGCGGCCCTCGCGGCCCTGCCGATACTCGCACAGGTGCGGTTACTGGTCGATTCCAACGGCCCCGGAACTGTTGTCAGCACAACCCCGGCTCCACTGGACCTGGCGGCGTATACCCGTCCGACGCACAAAACGAAACTCCACAATTACTTCTTCGACGCGTTCGGCCTGTATCCCATGGTAGGCGCCGCATTCGCGGCCGGCATTAACCAGGCGGATAATACCCCGCCGGAGTGGAAGCAAGGTGCTGATGGCTACGTCAAGCGATTCGGGTCCGACTTAGGCATCGCGGCTGTAAGCACCACGGTGCGTTATGCGCTGGCAGCAGCCTTGAGGGAAGACACGTTATATTACCGTTGCGAGTGCAAAGGCATATTTCCCCGGCTGAGCCACGCCGTGATTTCGACCTTTACGGCACGCCGGGGCGACGATGGCCATCGTGTCTTCTCGTTCGCTGCTCTGTTGGCTCCGTATGCCGGCACTATGACTGCGGTCTATGGGTGGTATCCGGGCCGCTACGACGCCAAGGATGCATTTCGAATGGGCAACTACAGCTTGCTGGGATATGTGGCTGGGAACATTGCGCTGGAGTTCATCTACGGCGGACCCCACTCCTTGCTTTCTCGCATGCATTTGGACAATGGGCACGGAGCGGCAGTTTCGGGTTTAAACCCATGATCGATGGAGAGATCACCAGACCGCTCCACGCCGCTACATCATCACAGTCCCGGGTTGGTGGCAGTAACTGTTTGTTTCAATACATTGGAAGCAACGGTGCTTCCTATTTAAGCCGAAGAGGAGAATTATATTGATGCGCAAAACACTCGTGGCCGTTTTGGCCATTGCCGGTTCCATTAGCGCTGTCGCTTTCGCGGCGGACAGAGAAATCAAGGTCGACGACAGGCTGGACTCGTCGGCTGACACGCTCAACGATATGATGAGGGCTTCCGATAAAGGTATCCCTCAGGATCTGCTCGACAAAGCGCGCTGCGTCGTTGTCGTGCCGGGTATGAAAAAAGCCGGATTCATCTTCGGCGCGAAGTACGGCCGCGGGTTCGCGGTATGCCATCACCGTGGCTCGGGCTGGAGCGCCCCAGCTGCGATGCGGGTTGAAGGTGGAAGCGTCGGGTTTCAGATTGGCGCTTCGGAGACCGATATTGTATTGCTCGTGATGAATGAGGGTGGAATGAAGCATCTGTTGTCCGATAAGTTTACGATCGGCGGAGAGGCAACAGCGGCGGCTGGACCGATTGGACGCGACATGAGCGCTCAAACGGATGCCATGATGAACGCGGAAATGCTGTCGTATTCCCGCTCCAGGGGCGTGTTCGCAGGTATCTCGCTGGAAGGAGCAACACTTCGTCCGGATGAGGAAACCAACCGGGAACTCTACGGTCGCGACGTAACCAACCGTGAAATTCTTACCGGCGACTTCAAGACTCCGGCAGTTGCTGCAAGGTTCGAAAGAGCGCTGAATCGGGACTCAGCCCGAAGCAGCCGTTAGGCCCTGAAGTAAGAGAATAGCGCGCGTCCCAGTGCTTGATTTAGTGTGCCCTGGGGCGCGCCGCTGCTCTCGACTCTGGTTGACCCCTCCTGCTCGTCCAATACCCACAAAACTAGGTTGTTCGTTTGGTCGCTTATCGTCGAAGCGTTCGGTGGCAGGCGATGACGGGGCACAAAAATGAAAACCCGGCGAGTTTGGACCCCACCGGGTTTAAGAAGGAACTGCAGGCAGAACTTGTTATTCGGAAGGCGCGACGAAACTAGCCACGAAGGCACTGCGCTTGTCGGGGCTGCTCCATTGCTCGTCTAAGCCCTGCCCCTTGAACGTGTTAGCGATTGCGAATGCGGGCATCGCATGCTCCACTTTCGTCAGGGGCCGGTACCAGACTTCTTCATTCCGGCAAATATGGTCGCCCTCCCTCAGGGCGCGGGTTTCAATCTTCGCCAGGTTCCCGGCGGTCAAGGTCGCCTTCATACTATGGAGGTCACCGTTGGCAAAACTCATATCGATCGGCTGGTAGTCCACGCGAACCACATCCTGCAGCAGGTCCCCACCCATGCGCTTGGCAAAGCTTTGCAGGGCAAGACGTTGCTCGGGGTTGGCGCGATCATCCACGATCAGCACTGCCTTTACCGGATACGCCGTGTGGTAAACATCCCCAAGAGTGGAAGAGGCACGAATCACGCCCACGACCCCTAAGCCATTCAGGCTCACTCCGTTCCAGGAACCCTCCGTAACCTTCCAGCCAAAAACGGCCAGTTGGCCGGTCAGCCCGACTTCTGAGTTCGCGAAACAAGGCCCGGTGTAAACATCGGCTGTGCGCGCCTCTACGTAATTGCCGTAGATGCTGCTGGACGGAATCGCCCCCGCGAAGCTCAAGCAGGCCGTCAGGGACAACACCAGGACCACAAATACCGCTCGTTTCATCCCCAGCCTCCTCAGAAAATGATTATACACCTCTGTAGACGCGCCACAGGGCAAATTAGTCGCAGCCATCCGCAAATCACAGGGCTTCGTAACATTTGCGGGTTGGATTGCACTCGTAATCGTCCGCGAGTTTGCTGTCCGGCCCCAAGCAGTTGTAGGTGTGTTGGCACCAGAAAGCCCGGTCATTGCTGCGCGGGACCGTGGGATCCCAATCAACATCAATGAAAAGGCCTTTCCAGCGCAAGTTCTTGCAACGGTCCTCGCCGGTATTGGTCAGGCCGGCGCGTTCGCCTGAGGGTTGCTGCGTCATGCTCTTACCGCCTGAAGCAGCGCGCGCTTCACCGCCACGCGCGTCAGTTGCACCTTGTAACCGTTCTGGCTCAATGGTTTAGCGTCAGCAACGGCGGCTTTCGCGGCCTCCTCGACACTTTCAGTGGTAATCGCTTTGCCTGTAAGTGCTTGCTCTGCTTGAGTTGCCACCCAGGGAATCGGAGCCACGTGCCCCAAAATGATGTGCGCCGAGGCCACCGTGCTGCCTTTCATCTTGAGCGCGACCGACGCCGTGGCGAGAGGCCAATCGAGCGCCTCCTTTTGGCGGACTTCATAGGTCGCATTCTTGGTTCCCTCGTGCGGTACCAGGATTTCGGTCAGGATCTCGTTCGGCAGCAGTGCGATTTCCCGGGTATTCTCATTCTGCGGCGTGACGAAGAACTTTGCCGCCGCCACTTCACGATGACCCGACGCGGACGCCAGGTGGACCTTCGCTCCGAGAGCCACAAGCGCCGGTCCCAGGCTCGACGCGCTGACAAAGTACGCCGGTCCTGAATTGCCGAGGATCGCGTGGTAACGGTTCTCGCCATTCGGCACGAGCGCCTGCCCGTCCTTTGTGGCGAGCAGACCGAAGCCCTGGCGGTAATACCAGCAGCGCGGCCGCTGGCAGAGGTCGCCGCCCACCGTTCCCATATTGCGGATCTGAGGGCTCGAGACGCCGCGCGCGGCTTCCGTGAGCGCCGGAAAGAGCTTCCGCACCTCGGCGTTATCGGCAAGTTCCTCGAAAGTCACGGTCGCGCCGATGCGCAGGCCGGCCTTGGAGTTTTGAATGCCGCCCAGCTCTCTGATGTTCTTGACGTTCACCAGGCGCTTGGGTGTGGCCAAATACTCCTTCATGAGGCTCAACTGATCGGTGCCGCCAGCCAGCACGTCGGCTTCGCCCCATTTGTTGCTCAGCAGACCCAGAGCTTCCTGCAAGGTCGCCGGATTCGCGTATTCGAACGCCTGCATTACGCGTTCCTCCTTTCGAGGGCCGCCAGCACCCGATCAGGCGTCAGCGGGACTTCAGGGACTCGCACGCCGATGGCGTTAGCCGTGGCGTTGGCGATGGCTGTGATCAGCGCGATCGCCGCCGGCTCACCCAATCCAATTGGCCCACGTTTATCGTGGTCCGGCGTGATGTCGAGATGCACCACGATCTCGCCAATGTCGCCGATTCCGGCCAGTTTGTTGAACTCCATGTCGGGATTCAACATGCGTCCGGTCTGCTGATCCATGACGCGTTCTTCGAACAGCGCCCCGCAGATGCCCATGATGCAGCCACCGTGAATCTGGCTCTCCGCGGTTGTCGGGTTGATGACCAGGCCGATATCCTGCACCGCTACAGCCTTATTGATCTTGACGATGCCAGTTTCGGTATCGACGGAGACGTCGGCCATCTGCACGCCGCCCACACCGCTCGAATTCAGCCCGCCGGGATTGCGTTGGTTGTTCTCTCCCATTTCGGAGATTCGGCTGACGCCCAGCTTTTGGCAGGCCGCCCTCCAGGTGATGCTCTTCGAGGGATCGCCCTTTGCTTGAATGCGCCCATCGACGGCTTCGAGCTGATCGGCCGTCGTGCCGAGCCCCGGAGCCACCTTGTCGAGCAGTTTTGCCAGGGCATTCACGGCGGCCTTCCGGGTCGAGGAAGAAACGCCGCCGACCGTCGTTGAGCCGCCCGACGCTCCCGATGGCGGCAGCGAGTTGTCGCCGATCTTCAGCGTGACTGCACCAAGCGGCAGACCCAGCGTTTCGGCCGCAACCATCGTGATGATGGTGCGGGTGCCGGTGCCCAGATCCTGCGTGCATAACTCCACTTCCACCGTTCCATCGGGATTGATGTTGGTGCGGCACTGGCTGTTATGCCCGCCACCGCCCCAAGTGCTGATGGCGAGTCCGAGGCCGCGCTTCACCGTGCCCGTGCCCGCTTGGCCCCTGGGGTGCCACAGTTTCTGCCAGTCGAGCAGTTCCGCGCCCTTCTTGAGCTGTGCGCGGTAAACTTCGGCGCGTGGTGTCACGCCGAGGTTTTTTTCGAATACTGCGAGCGGGTCCATGTTGATCTTGGCCGCGAAGTCCTCAATAGCCGAGCCGGTGAGGTAGCACGCCTGCTGATGGTTCGGGGCGCGCCACGCGCGCACGCCGCCGCAGTTGGTCGAAACCGCGGTGTGGTTCTTGCGCTGGTTGGGGAAATCGAACACATACGGAATGGGCGGGCTGCCTCCGCCGCCGATGCCGCCGGTCGACCAGGACTCCGATTGCCAGGCGGTGATCGTGCCGTCCTTCTGGCCGGCGATCTTGATCTTGGCGTAACCCGAGGGGCGGTTGCCCGCGATCTCCAACTCGGTGGCCCGGTTTAGGAACAGCTTGACCGGGCGGCCGCCGCTGGCTTTCGAAAGGCGTGCGGCCTCGATGCCCCACAGGTCGCTGGTAAACTTACTGCCGAATCCACCGCCGATGTACTGCATCTCGACGTGAACGTTGGCCGGTGGAATCTTCACGGCGGTGGCCAGATCACCGCCAATGCCGGAGACATTCTGGGTGGAGGGATATAAGTTGATCTTGTCTCCCTTCCATTCCATGACATTGCCGTGCGGCTCGAGGCAGCAGTGCGTGATGACCGGGATGCCATAGTGGCCTTCGACGACTGCGTCCGCTTCCTGAAACGCTTTTTCCGGATCGCCCTTGACCGTTTCGCCCGCGGGCTTAGCGCGCGCACCGGCCTTGGCGAGGTCGTCCTCGCGAACCAGATGCGGCAGCACTTCGTATTGCACTTTGATCTTGCGCGTGGCGGCCGTGGCGATCTCTTCGGTTTCCGCGGCCACGGAGGCCACTTCCTGACCCACCCATTGCAGTTCGCTTCCGGCGGAGGCAATGGCGCGCACGGCCGTCACGCCCGGCATTTTTTCCGCTTCGCTGGTGTCGATGGCGGTTACACGGGCATGCGCGTACGGAGAGGTCAGCAGGGCGCCGAACAGCAGATCCTTCCGGGTGAAGTCGGAGGCGTATTTGGCGCGCCCGCTGGATTTCATGGGGCCGTCCAGGCGCTTAGTGGGCTTGCCCATCACGCGCCGCTTCTCCATCGGCGGCCAACTGTAATTCGCTGTATTCGGCGTATCAGGCATTGCGTCCTCCCTTCATTTCCTTGGCGGCTTCAAGCACGGCCGGGCGAATGCCCATGTAGGTTCCGCAGCGGCAGAGATTGCCGCCGAGACCTTTCTGTACCTCGTCGTACGTAGGGTTGGGATTCTTGTCCAGATATCCCTTCACCGCCATCACAAATCCGGGCGTGCAGTATCCGCATTGCTGGGCGTCGTGATTTACGAACGCCACGGAGACCGGATGCAGCTTGCCGTTTTGTGAGATGCCTTCGATGGTCTGGATGTCTTTGCCCTGAGCATCGATGGCCAAGACGGTGCAACTGTAGACCACCTTGCCGTCCATGATGACGGTGCAGGCGCCGCAGGTGGCGCGGTCGCAGACTTTCTTGGCCCCCGTATGGTCGAGATAATTGCGCAGCGCGTCAATGAGGGTGACGCGAGGCTCAATTTTCAATTCGTACGGCTTGCCGTTGATTTTGAGCGTGACCGGCACTGCGTCCGGCCCCGCAACGCCAGTGGCCGGAGCCGCTTCCACGGCGGTTTCCACTAGCAGCCCGCCGCTCAGTGCGCCGGTCCCGATGCCGACACCACGGATGAAGCCACGGCGGGAGAAGCCGTTGGTGGGCTTTTTCGTAGCGTCAGGATCTTTCTTGGAACTCACTCGACACCTTCCTTTCGGTTTTTCGAGGCTGGATTCTGATGCGAATATTTTTGGCTTGGAACGAGTCAACTATATCAAAAATGATAGCCCGCGGACAAAGGGGTCAGGATGGCGCCGTTCCGAAGACGGCAGCCCCGTGCTCCAGGCGGGGGCGGAAGGGGCCATCAGAGGTGCGCGGATCTCAAAGCAAAAGGCTTACAAATGTTCTGGTTAGCTTCGCCGCCTATCGACAGGTGGGGGTGGCTTCTGCTATGATGTTTTGTGACGAGTTGTGTTAACTTCCTCTTACGCCGGTGGTTGGTCTGAAGTCTCTCCCACCTTCAACGTGAACTAAAAAGGAGCAGAACGTAGCCATATGGCTGCTAATCCGTATAACCAAGGTGCCCAGGTGGAGCATACGATTTTTGGCCTCGGTACTGTGATGTCCATCAATGAGGAACGCATCGTGATCAAGTTTGACGATCACGGCGAGAAGAAATTTGTAACCCCCATGGTTGTCGCCTCGCTGAAGAAGAGCGACCGGCAGCCGCCTGCCGAAAAACGCGCTGCCCGGCGCAAGAAAGTGGCCACGCCGGTTGTTGCGGCGCACTAGCGGTCCAGGAATAATCAACCTTGAACGCAAGACAAAAACGTCTCTTTGAAGACGCCCGCAAGAAAAACCCTAACCTGAAGATGCCCGAGACGAAGCCAGTCTCGAATTGGACCGAAGACGATCTCGCGCTTATCAAGCAGGGTGTGGGGGATAAATCCGGACGGCCAGCCTCGGTTGGCGGCGGTATGCCTAGCGCGGGCGGTGACTCCGACGTACCGTCGGCCGAAACCGGATCTGTCGTGACCTATTTCGAAGAAAAAGGCTTTGGTTTTCTCCGCCCGGATAGCGGCGGCCGCGACATTTTCTTTCACATTTCCCGGCTGAACGAAGGGCAGGCGAGCGACCTGGTGCCTGGTGCAAAGGTCATCTACGAACTGGGGATGGACCGCACCGGCAAGATGGCCGCGAGCAGCGTCCGCGTAGTGCCGCCGGCCGCATAGGCCGCACACGCTCGAATCCCGCGCTGGCGTACAATGGAATGCCCTAGGAGGCGTCCATGAAGACAATCGTTCTGCTTTCTCTTATTTCGCTGAGCGGCGCCGTACTGCACGCGCAGTCCGCGACCGATCCCCTCAGCGGAGGGATTAAAGGGATTTACAACATCAGTAAGAACGACGTGGCGCGAGCCGCGGAGAAGATGCCGGAAGCGAACTACTCTTTCAGGCCCACTCCGGAAGTGCGCAGTTTCGGCCAGATCATCGGGCATGTGGCGGACGCGCAGTATTTGTTTTGTTCGGCTGCCGCCGGGGAGACCAATCCGGGGCTGGGAATCGAGAAGAGCAAGACAACCAAGGCCGATTTGGTGAAGGCCGTCAATGATGCGTTTGCATACTGCGATAAGGTATACAACGCCATGACGGACGCGCACGCGGCGGACATGGTGAAGCTCTTCGGCCAGAATCAGCCGAAGTTGGCGGTTCTGGCATTCAATAGCGCGCACAACATGGAGCATTACGGCAACCTGGTGACGTACATGCGGATCAAGGGCCTGGTGCCGCCATCAAGCGAGCCGCGGAAGTAGGGGTGCTTTGCCCCGCGCCGCCCGACGGCGCATCCCCACAAGTTCCTGTATACTAGTGGGATCACCTCTGGCTACCAGTTTGCCTCTGTGTGTCCGGTTGTAACTCCGTAAGCGATCATGTTCGACAACTTATCGGAAAAGCTGCAGCGGGTATTCAAGAATCTCCGCGGCGAAGGCCGGCTGACGGCGGAAAACATGGAGAGCGCTCTGCGCGAAATCCGTGTTGCCCTGCTTGAGGCCGACGTGAATTTCCGAGTGGTCAAGCAACTGATCGAGGCCATCAAGCTGAAGGCCATGGGCGAGGAAGTGCTGACGGCCCTTTCGCCCTCCCAGCAGGTCATCGCCATTGTGCGCGATGAGCTGATCAAGATTCTGGGCAGCCACGAATCCAAGCTGCGGTTCGCGAACGATCCGCCGAGCGTGATGCTGGTGGTGGGGCTGCAAGGGTCGGGCAAGACCACGACGACGGGCAAGCTGGCGCGATGGCTGTCGAAAAACGGGCACCGGCCGATGATGGTGTCGGTGGACATCTACCGGCCCGCCGCGCGCGAGCAATTGCGCATCGTGGCGCGAGATGTCAATCTGCCAATTTACACGGGCGCGCCGGAAGAGACGGCTCCGGCCGATCTGGCAAGGTCGGCGCGCAAAGAGGCCACCAACACCGGACGCGACGTGCTGCTGGTGGATACCGCCGGGCGGCTGCACATTGACGATCAGCTCATGACCGAGCTGCAGCAACTCCGCGAGATGCTCACGCCGGTCGAGATTTTATTCGTTGCCGATGCGATGACGGGCCAGGACGCCATCAAGAGCGCGGACGAGTTCCACAAGCGGCTAGGGATAACGGGCATCGTACTGACCAAGATGGACGGCGATGCGCGCGGCGGTGCGGCGCTGTCGATCCGCCAGGTGACCGGGCAGCCGCTCAAATTCGTGGGCGTGGGCGAGAAGTCCGACGCGTTCGAAGTGTTCCATCCGGACCGGGTGGCGTCGCGGATTCTCGGGATGGGCGACGTTCTCTCCTTCATCGAGCGGGCCGAAGAGGCCATCGATAAGAAGCAAGCCGTCGAGATGCAGCGCAAGCTCATCGAAAACGACTTCACGCTGGAGGATTTTCGCGATCAGCTCCGGCAGATCCGCAAGCTCGGGCCGCTTGAATCGATACTGGGCATGATGCCGAACATGGGCATTATGAAGGATCTCAAGAACGCCAAGATTGACGAAAAAGAAATCACGCACGTGGTGGCGATCATCGATTCGATGACGCCCCGTGAGCGCGCCAATCACATGATTATAAACGGCAGCCGGCGGCGGCGCATCGCCAAGGGCAGCGGCACCAGCGTGCAGGAAGTAAACCAGTTGCTGAAGCAGTATTCGCAAGCGCGTAAGATGATGAAGAGTTTCTCCGGCGGATTTCTGGGTAAAAAGCTGGGGAAGATGAAGTTACCAGTATTCTAGAAGAGGAGTTTGAAGTCAGCATGCTAATGATTCGATTGGCGCGATTCGGCGCCAAAAAGAAGCCGTTCTACCGGGTGGTGGTCATCGAGAAAGAGAAAGCGCGGGATGGCCGCAATATCGAAGTAGTCGGCCACTATAACCCGCGATCCACTCCGGCGGCGGTCGAATTGAAACATGACCGGATCGCGCACTGGGTGAAAACAGGCGCCCAGATGTCGGACACGGTGGAGCGATTGGTGAAGAATCATCCCGCGCCGGCCGCCTCGCCGGCTGCTTGAACCGGGGAAATGGTACGATTCGTGACCGTGGCGCCCCGAATTTAAGAACTCCTTTCGCCACTGCATTTTGCGGCGTCGTTTAAAATGGGCTTAGGAGGCGAGGGGATGAAACAGCTGATTGAAGACATTGCGAAAGCTCTCGTGGACATCCCGGAAGAAGTCAGCGTACACATGGTCGAAGGGGAGCAGGTGACCGTGCTGGAGCTGCGCGTGGCCCCGAGCGACCTGGGTAAGGTGATCGGCAAGCAGGGCCGGACCGCGCGGTCGATCAGGACCATCCTCGGCGCCGCCGGCATGAAATTGAACCGGCGGTTCACGCTTGAAATCCTGGAGTGAGTCTTCCGGAAGAGACCCAGTGGGTGGCCGTCGCCCGGCTGGGACGGGCCTGGGGCATTCGCGGGCAGTTGGCCGCGGTATCGCTCACCAGTAAGCCGGAGCGATTTCAGAAATTACGCGAAGTTTTCCTGTTTCGTGAGGGACAGGCGGTAGAGCCGGTCCGATTCCAGGTGGAGTCGGTGCGGGAACACTTACGCGGGTGGCTTTTTAAGTTTCGCGGCGTGGATACGATTTCGCAGGCGGAGCTGCTGGAGCGATCAGAGGTTCGGATTCCGGTCGAACAGCGGCTGGTGCTCGAACCGGGCGAGCACTACGTCTCGGACCTGATGGGATGCGAAGTGCGCGACCGCACGACGGGGGATCTGGTGGGTGTTGTGACCGATTGGGTGGATGCAGGGGGATCGGGATTGCTGGATGTGGGCGAAGGTTTGCTCGTCCCGTTCACGCGCTCGATTTGCGTGGAGATTGACACGCGCGCAAAACGGATTCTGGTGAACTTGCCGGAAGGCTTGAAGGATTTGAACCGTCCGTGACGTTTCATGTCGTCACCATCTTCCCGGAGTTTTTTCGCGGGCCGTTCGAGCACGGAGTGGTGGCGCGGGCGCGAGAAGAGGGAAAGCTCGAGATCCGGATTCACAATCTGCGGGATTGGACCGGAGACCGGCACAAGACCGTGGATGACCGTCCTTTTGGCGGGGGTGAGGGCATGCTGCTCAAGCCCGAGCCGCTGTTCGCGGCGGTGGAGACGATTTTCCCGGAGCGCGCGCGCGGGGACCGGGCAGCAGGACGCCATGTGGTGCTGCTTTCGGCGCAAGGAAGAAAGTTTGATCAGGCGGCGGCGCGGCGGTTGGGCGCGTCGGAAGAGCTGTTGCTGATCTGTGGGCGCTATGAAGGCGTGGATGAGCGGGTGGCGGAGCACCTGGCGGATGAGGAGTTGGCCATCGGCGACTATGTTCTGAGCGGGGGCGAACTTGCGGCGGCCGTGGTGGTCGACGCGATCGCGCGTCTGATTCCCGGAGTGCTGGGGAATGCGGATTCGGCGGTGTTCGAATCGTTCAGTGCGGAAGCAGGCGGGTTGGATTGCCCGCAGTACACAAGACCAGCGGATTTTCGCGGCTGGCGTGTGCCGGAGATTTTGTTGAGCGGGAATCACGAGCAGATCCGCCGCTGGCGCGAGCAGGCGGCGCTCGAGAAGACCGCGCGCTTGCGTCCCGACCTGAAAGAGGCGGCGCAGGCGGATTTCAAGTACGATAGAAAAAATTGAAGGGATTACGACCATGAATCACCCGTTGTTAACCAAGTTTTTACAGAAAAATAAGCGGGCTGAAATCCCGGAATTCCGCCCGGGCGACACCATTCGCGTTCACGTCAAGATCAAGGAAGGCGACAAGGAACGGCTGCAGGCGTTCGAGGGCACGGTGATTGCCCGCAAGAACACGGGGATGGGCGAAAGTATCACGGTCCGGAAGGTGAGCTTCGGACAGGGTGTGGAGCGTATTTTTCCGCTGCACGCCCGAGTGATCGATCACATCGACGTAGTGCGAACCGGCCGGGTGCGGCGCGCGAAGCTTTATTATCTGCGCGGCCTCAAGGGCAAGGCGGCGCGGCTCCGCGAACGCGAGTAAATTCCGAGTGGCTGCGCACGTGGCATCCGCGAACGCAGGCTCCAGGCTTCGTTGCGAGGGAACGCTCGAGCGGGAGCTGCGGGCGCGCGGATTCGCGGCAGTCGCGGGCGTGGATGAGGTCGGGCGGGGGTCGTTGTTCGGCGCGGTATTCGCGGGCGCTGTCATTCTAGCTCCGGGACGGCCCATTCGTGGTCTCAACGACAGCAAACAGCTTGAGGCGGAGCGCCGCGAGGTTTTGGCGGAGCGCATTCGCGAGCGCGCCGTGACCTGGGCGGTGGCAGCAGTGGACGCGGCCATGATCGACCGGATCAATATTTACCAGGCGTCGCGGCTGGCGATGAAGATGGCGGTCGAGCGGTTATCGCCGGCGGCGGATTTTCTGCTCATCGATGCGGTGCCGCTGGACATGGCCACTCCGCAACAACCTCTCATCCATGGCGATGCGCGCTGCCAGGCGATTGCGGCCGCGTCGATCATCGCCAAGGTTGCGCGGGACGCTTGCATGCGTGTTTGGGATGAGGTCTATCCGCGGTACGGCCTGGCGAACCACAAGGGCTATAACACGCCGGAGCATCTGCGGGCGCTCGAAGAGCACGGGCCGACGCCGCTGCATCGTGTGAGCTTCGAGCCGGTGCGCGCGCGGTCGCTGTTTCCCGCGGATGACGGCGGGCAGCTCGAATTGTTCGCCATGGAAGCGGGCGCATGCCGATAGAGCCGGAGACACCCGCCGCGACCGAGCCCGCGCCTTCCGAGACGCGCGTCACGTTCCACTGGTATCAGAAGCTCTCCTCGATCCTGCTGATCATTTTTTGTCTGGAGCTAGGCTGTTTCCTTCTCTTTTTTCCGTGGATGGGTCCGGTGTGGGAGAACAACTTCTTCTCGTCTATGCTGCACCGGGGCTACTGGGATAACGGATACTTTCGTGGCGCGGTGAGCGGCCTGGGAGTGGTCAACGTCTATATCTCGCTGGCCGAGATGGTTCGGCTGCGAAAGTTCTGGTAAATGGACATCGAGACCCTGCGGCGCTACTGCCTCTCGCTGCCGCGTGCCACCGAAGACATCCAGTGGGGGAATAATCTACTGTTCCGGATCGGCGGAAAGATGTTCACGATCGCGGCGCTCGATCAAACGCCGGTCTGCATTTCGTTCAAATGCACGCCGGAGGAGTTCGCCGAATTGATCGAACATGAAGACATCATTCCGGCGCCTTACCTGGCGCGGAACAAATGGGTGCTGCTCAAGAATTTGGATGTCCTTCCGCGCGCGGAGCTGAAGCGGCTGATCAAAGGCTCGTACGCGATGGTGGCGGCGAAGCTGCCGAAGAAGGCACGGGGAGAATTGGGGATCGGGTGAAAAGGCTAGCTATGGCTACACCCTTCAGTTTCCGGCGATCAACGATTCTCTGTATTTGGTTTCAGCCTTTGCTCACAGTCTAGAAAGTTCGTTCCTCACTGGCCGTAATTCGTAACGATCACCTCGAAACGTCGCGGCATAGGTCTCTGGATCGAAGTTACGTAGGTAGGTCTTGGCGTCAAATCCCGCTATCGCACCTGGTGGGATCATATTCGAATCGACGAAAAGCTTGTGTCCCTTGTTCCGGTTCAGTTGGAAATGGAGAAGGCGTTCCCCCATTAAGGTAATGGAGAGAACGCATGAAGAAGCAACGGAAGCACTACACGCCGGAAGAGAAAGTCGCCATCCTGAGGCGGCATTTGCTGGACAAGGAGCCGATCTCGAAGCTCTGCGATGAAGCTGGGCTCGCAGCCGACGGTCTTCTACCGCTGGCAGAAGGAGTTCTTCGAGAACGGGGCTGCGGCCTTCGAGCAGAAGACGGCCAAGCCAACCATTCCGCCGACCAGGAGCGGATCGCATACCTGGAGAAGAAGATCCAGACCAAGGACGAGGTTCTGGCCGAGCTGATGGCGGAGCATGTCGCGCTAAAAAAAGACATTGGGGAACTCTGACCGGGAGTCTGGGTTCCGCACGATACGCGGGATCAGATCGTGGATTTCGTCCGGCGCTGGTCGGAGAAGACCGAGATCGGCGCCGGGCGGTTCATCGGGTGGCTCGACATCACCGCCAGCAAGTTCTACGACTGGCGGGAACGCTACGGCAAGGTGAACGAGCACAACGGCTGGGTTCCCCGCGACTTCTGGCTGGAGGATTGGGAGAAGCAGGCCATCATCGGCTTCCATCTGAAGAACCCGCTGGAAGGCTACCGGCGGCTGACGTTCATGATGCTGGACGCCGACATCGTGGCGGTGAGTCCGACCAGCGTATGGCGCGTGCTGGGGCAAGCGGGACTGTTATCGAAGTGGAACGGCAAACCGTCGAAGAAGGGCACGGGCTTTGAGCAGCCGCTGGCCGCGCATCAGCACTGGCACATCGACGTGTCGTACATCAACATCAGCGGGACGTTCTACTACCTGTGCAGCATTCTGGACGGCTGCAGCCGCTACATCGTCAACTGGGATCTGCGGGAGTCGATGACCGAGGCGGACATCGAGATCATCCTGGAGCGCGCCAAGGAACTTCACCCGGAAGCGCGGCCCCGGATCATCTCCGACAACGGGCCGCAGTTCATCGCCAAAGACTTCAAGGAATTCATTCGGATCTCGGGCATGACCCACGTCAGAACTTCGCCCTACTATCCCCAATCGAACGGAAAAATCGAACGCTGGCACAAATCGCTAAAAGGAGAGTGCATCCGGCCGGGAACGCCACTGTCGCTGGAAGACGCGCGGCGGCTGGTGGAGGGCTACGTCGAGCATTACAACAACGTCCGCCTGAACAGCGCCGTTGGCTACATCACGCCGAAGGACATGCTCGCCGGGCGTCAGCAGGAGATCCATGCCGAGCGGGATCGGAAGCTGGAGGAGGCACGAAAACAGCGTCAGATTCGTCGGCAGCAGGCCGCGTGAAGAAGGGACTCATAAGCCCATCTTCGGTCGTAGCGGACACTAGTAAACGCTACGCCGTTGATCGTGAGTTTAGGTGGATCGCCGGGCAACGCAGCGGGCGTTCAGCCTCCCATTGCATGCCGTCACCCATGTTGTATACTGAACCGTATGGCTCAGTATAGCCAAACCCACTTCGATGCCTCGTTCGGCGCGCTCTCGGACGCCACCCGACGTGGCGTTCTGGAGCAACTCGGGCGTGCGGACGCTTCGATCACAGCCCTTGCCGAGAGGTTCCACATGACCCTTACGGGCATGAAGAAACATGTAGGCGTCTTAGAGCAAGCGGGGCTCGTCAGCACAGAGAAGGTTGGGCGCGTGCGGACCTGCAAGCTCGGGCTGCGCGGACTGGAAGAAGAGGCGGCATGGATCGAGGGGTATCGCCAGCTCTGGGCCGCGCGCTTCGACGAGTTGGACATTGTTGTCGAGGAATTGAAACGGAAGGAGAAAGCAAATGGACGTAAGAAGAGAAAGTGAGGCCACCCCCACGAAGAACCGCACGGGGGTGGAGCGGAAGTCCGAGCGCGAACTCGTCGTCACACGCACCGTCAACGCGCCTGCGCGCCTCGTGTTCGAGGCGTGGACCAAGGCAGAACTATTCAGGAGGTGGTGGGTACCAAAATCGTATGGGCTGACCCTGCTTTCCTGCGAAATGGATGTTCGCGTTGGGGGGCAGTATCGTTTGGTGTTTCGCCACGAAGATTCGACGATGGAGTTCTTCGGCACGTACCTCGAAGTGACACCGCACTCGCGCCTCGTTTGGACCAACGAGGAGGGTGACGACGGCAAAACCGTCACCACGGTGACCTTCGATGAGACCGCCGGCAAGACGCTGTTGGTGGTGCACGATCTCTATCCCTCGAAGGAAGCGCTTGACTCCGGATCGACGGGCGCGATGCCCGAGGCGCTCGACCAACTCGACGAGCTTCTCGCCAGCCTGGGATCAAGTACGGAGACAAAATGACGCAGCCAATCCATCAAACAAACGCTTCCGGACGGCGTTCAGCAGTCGGAAGACAGCTTTCCTTTTAATGACGCTCGTTATGACTGCCGTGTCGGCGCAGCAGAAGCCAACGACGGGCTACGCGCCAGTCAATGGAATCAACATGTACTACGAAGTCCACGGCGGCGGCGAACCGGTGGTGTTGCTTCACGGCGCGTTCATGACCATCACCAACAACTGGGCCGGGTGGATCAGCGAGCTCTCCAAAACACGGAAAGTCATTGCCGTCGAAATGCAAGGTCACGGCCGCACGGCGGACGTCCCACGAGATATCACCTACGAAAACCTCGCCGACGACGTGGCCGCACTGCTCAATTATCTCAAGATCCCGCGAGCGGACCTTATCGGCTACAGCATGGGCGGAGCCGTGGCGATGCAGTGTGCGATCCGCCATCCGGACAAAGTGCGAAGGGCAGTCATCATTTCGTCCACGTTCCGCCGTGACGGCATGATCGCGGAAGCGGTCGAAGCTATCCCGAAACTCACGGCGGACGCTTTCAAAGACTCGCCCATTGAGGCCGAGTACAAGAGGCTGAGTCCGACTCCGGACGACTTTCCGAACTTCGTCCAGCGAATCGTCGCCACGTTCTCGAAAGGGTACGACTTCGGAGCCGACAAGCTTAAGGCCACCACGACGCCCATGTTTTTCATCCACGGCGACGCTGACGGCGTGCGGCTCGCGCACGTCGCGGAGATGTTTCGCCTAAAGGGTGGCGAGATCCACGGCGACATGAAGCCGCGCTCCGCATCGCGATTGGCCATCTTGCCCGACACCACCCACGTGACACTGATGCAGCGCATACCCATCATCGTCCCGATGGTGAACGACTTTCTCGACGCCAAGCCGTAGCCGTGCTACGGCCGCGCCGTTTACCGAACGCGAAATTCGTACCGCAGTCAACACGACCGTCCGGCTGATCGAAACTGCACCAACGAAAGTTCCTCCTCCTGCATCGAGCCGCTTACCTGAAAGCAGTAAAGAACGATCAGTCGCCTAGCGTTTACCAAACGTGCCCCGTCGCCGCCGCAGCCTGCACAATCGAGTGGTGAATCATCCTTTCTCAGCCAGTTTAGATTTGCGGCGTCAGTGAGGCGCGAAACCGGGAGCGCCAGCTAACCCGATTTCTTTCGAAACCAGTTGCAAGTTCACCGGTGAGGCTCGCCCCACGACTACATTGGGCGGTGTCCGTCGAAACTGGCCCCCTCGAAATCGCTGTATACTCGCTAACAAGGAACGCCCGCTCTCCATTTCACGCTGAACCAGCACACCCTCACGTACCCATTCCTCCAAGTCGTTCGTCGAAATGTTCAAACGCATTTCTGATATCCCTTGAGTTAATCGGCGACGACTCGCTGACAGACAATAGCTCCGGGAGTTCTTTCCGCCACTCTGCTCGCAGTTCTTCTGGCACGCGCTCAGAACTGGCCCGAGGCGGCCAAAAAACCTCGGACACATTACCCGCCGCAATCAAGAGAGTCTGGACGGACATCCAGAACCGTTCGATATCCCCACCATTGCCGAGATAGGCCGCCATGTCGCTCGCTGCTAGGAGGGCGAATGTACATTGCTTTCGAATCTCCAACAGGAATGCTCGTCGCAGATTTTCATCCATCGCTCAAAGCCTCCTCGTGTCGTCCAAAATCCTATGACGCTTCGCTTCTCGAAATCGCTCAATCGCGTAGCGCAGCGTAGTTCGCGGAATCGCTGGGCCGTGCAGCAGCAGGTACTTTTCCAGACGCCCGGCGTCGGCTTTCCCACACTCGCGCAGGAGCCAGCCGCAGGCTTTGTGAATGAGGTCGTGGGAGTCGGGCTGGAGAGCGGTTGCGATGTGATAAGCGCGGTCCAGGTGGCGGCCTTTGCCGGCGGGCTTCACGAAGGATACGGCGCTGGCGCGTCGCACCCAGAGGCTCCGGGAGCGATTCCAGGATTCCACGGTCGCGGCGAGCCGATCGAATTTGTCGATCAGGCTACTGAGGATTTGCGTCGAAAGCTGATCAGTGGTGGACCAGTTGTCGCACAGACCGCGCTCCAGCCAGCTCTTTGCGACGCCTAGCAAGTGTTCTTGGAAGTCGCGGCGATAGCGTGCCAGGAAAGTTAGTGCGAGTTCTTTTGACTCCAGGTAGCGGTTCGGCATGAGCTCCTCGCAGAACGCGACGGCGTCGGCGTAAGTCCACTCTTTGCGGACGGGCTGGTACAAACCGCGTTCGATGCGTCGCAGCTCCGGTGTCTGCAAGCCGTGGAAATGTACCTTCTCCCATTTCTTGAAATAGGCGCGCTGCCCGGCTGCGATTTGCGGATTAGCGCCTTTGCGAAATTCCGCCCGAGCGCGTTGTGCCAGCTGACGCGGAGTCATCCTCCTCGCACTCTATACTAATTGCAGAACCGGTGGAAAATCTTCTGGAGCGCAATCCCAACGGCCTTTATTGCGCGGCCGGCGACTTTTATATCGATCCGTGGAATCCCGTGGAGCGCGCGGTGATCACGCACGCGCACGCGGACCATTTGCATCGGGGGTCGAAAGTATATTTTTGTGCGCGATCGTCGGAGGCGTTGTTGCGGGCGCGGTTGGGTGCGGAGGCTGCGATTGAATCGGCCGACTATGCGCAGGCGATCGATCGCAACGGCGTACGCGTTTCGTTTCACCCGGCGGGACACATTCTGGGTTCGGCGCAAGTGCGGATCGAATATCGCGGCGAAATCTGGGTGATCTCGGGGGACTACAAGCTGGCGGCCGATCCGACGTGCGCGGCTTTCGAGTCCGTGCAGTGCCACACTTTTGTTACGGAGTCCACGTTCGGGCTGCCTATTTTCCACTGGCCCGAACCGGGCGAAGTGGTGGAAGAAATCAACGCATGGTGGCGCGCAAATCAGCAGGCCGGAAAGGCCAGCGTGCTATTCGCTTACCCGCTGGGCAAGTCGCAACGCGTGCTGGCGGGGATTGATTCCTCGATCGGCCCGATTTTCACCCACGGCGCCGTCGAGCAGTTGAATCGTATTTATCGTGAGGCGGGCGTTGCCCTGCCCGCCACTGAGTACGCGCGGTCGGCGCCGCCCAAGGCGGATTGGACACAAGCTCTGATTCTGGCGCCTCCGATGGCGAAGACTTCGCCGTGGCTGCGAAGGTTCGGAGATTTCTCGACGGGCCTCGCGTCGGGGTGGATGCGCATTCGGGGAACGCGGCGGCGGCAATCGATCGATCGCGGATTTGTACTGTCGGATCACGCCGACTGGCCTTCGCTCGGCAGCGCGATTCGAGATTCCGGCGCCAAAAGTGTCTGGGTGACGCATGGCTATCGTGTTCCGCTGGCACGCTGGCTGACCGAGCAGGGGACGGAGGCGCACGCCGTTGAGACGCAGTATGCGGAAGACGAGATCTGGACGCCGCGGAGGCGGAGCCGTGAAAGCCTTCGCCGATCTTTACGCCGCGCTCGACGAAACCACCAAGACCAATGAGAAGATCGCGGCCATGGCGAATTATTTTCGCGCGGCGCCGCCGGAGGATGCCGCCTGGGCGGTGCACTTCCTGATCGGACGCCGGCCGAAACGGCTTATACCATACCCGCAAGCTGGTGGAGTGGGCCATCCAGGAAGCCGGAATTCCGGACTGGCTTTTCGGCGAGTGCTACCAGGCGGTGGGCGACCTGGCGGAGACCATCGCGCTGCTGCTGCCGGCCGCGCGCGCGTCGACGTGAGAAGCCGCTGCGCTATTGGGTGGAAGAGCGCCTGCTGCCGATGCGGAATTGGGACGACGCCGCGCGGAGAGAGTCGCTCGTCGAAGCCTGGCGTGAGATGAATGAGCGCCAGCGCTTTGCCTGGAACAAGCTCATCACCGGCGAATTTCGCGTCGGGGTTTCGCAGAACCTGGTGGTCCGCGCGCTAGCCGCGGTGAGTGGAGTGGACGCCAGCGTGCTCGCGCATCGCCTGATGGGTGATTGGCAGCCGACTGCCGATTTCGCGCGCGCACATTCTTGCAGAAGAAACCGCCGATGCGGATGTGAGCCGGCCGTATCCGTTCTGCCTGGCGTATCCGCTCGAAGGCGAGGTGGAAGAACTCGGCGACGTTGGCGATTGGCAGATCGAATGGAAGTGGGACGGCATTCGCTCGCAACTGATCCGCCGCGCGTGGCGGACGTTCCTGTGGTCGCGCGGCGAAGAACTGGTCACGGACCGGTTTCCCGAACTGGCGGCCGCGGGCGCCTTGCTGCCCGAAGGCACGGTGGTGGATGGCGAAATTCTGCCGTGGAAGGATGGCGCACCCCTGCCATTCACGCAGATGCAACGGCGCATCGGGCGCAAAGAGCTGGGCGCGAAGATTCTGGCTGAAGTGCCGGTGGTGCTGGTGGCCTTCGATCTGCTGGAGCTCGGCGGCGAGGACGTGCGCGAGCGTCCGCTCGAATGGCGGCGTGCGGAACTCGAGCGCATCGTCGCGCGGCCGGTCCGGAGAGTCGAGCTGCCTGGTGACATCACGCCGTGGTTGACGGCGAAGTCCTGGGAGGATCTCGACGTGACTCGCGAGCAGGCGCGCGCGCGCGGCGTCGAAGGCTTCATGCTGAAGCGGCGGGAGTCGCCTTATCGCGTGGGCCGGCGGCGGGGAGACTGGTGGAAATGGAAAATCGATCCATACTCGGTGGATGCGGTGCTCATTTATGCGCAGCCGGGCAGCGGCCGCCGCGCCAGCCTGTTCACGGATTACACCTTCGGTGTTTGGGATGGCGGGGAGCTCGTGCCGTTCGCCAAAGCCTACTCCGGACTGACGGATGAAGAGATCCGCCAGGTGGACGCATTCGTCCGCGACAACACGATCGAGAAATTCGGACCGGTGCGCGCGCGTAAAACCCGAGCTGGTCTTTGAGCTGGCGTTCGAGGGCGATCCAGCGATCGCCGCGGCACCGGTCCGGCATCGCCGTCCGGTTTCCGCGCATGGCGCGCTGGCGTACCGATAAGAAAGCCGAGAGACGCGGACACGATCGAGACCATCCGCGCATTATTGCCTCGCGAGCCGTAAACGCGCTATGTTCGGGCGGGGATGCCCTCGGTAAATATCGTTGGTGGAGGATTGGCGGGACTGGCGGCGGCGGCGGCGCTCGGGGCGGCGGGCTTCACGGTGGACCTTTTCGAATCGCGGGCGTTCCTGGGAGGCCGTGCCACATCGTTTCCCGTCACCCCCGGTGATGACGATGCGGAGCTGATCGATAACTGCCAGCACGTGCTGCTGCGATGCTGCGTCAACCTTCTCGACTTTTACACACGCCTGGGTGTGGCGGACCGGATTCGTTTCTACCGGAGTTCTACTTTCTGGAACCGGGCGGGCGGCGATCGAAACTCGCACGTGGCGTTTTGCCTGCGCCGCTGCACTTGACCGGATCATTTCTGCGGATGCCATGCCTCGGCGTGGCGGATAAACTGGCCATCGCGCGGGCCCTGTTGGCGTTGATGCGGGAACGTAGACGGCGCACAGACCTGGATCAAATTACAATGCTCGATTGGCTGCGGGAAAAGAAGCAAACCGGGCGGGCCATTGAGCGCTTCTGGCGCCAGGTACTGGTGAGCGCCGTCAATGAAGAACTGGACCGCATGGCCGCCCGCCATGGCTTTCAGGTTTTCTGGCTCGGCATGCTGGCGCGCCCCACATCCTACGAAATGGGAGTTCCCGATGTTCCACTCCGCGATTTATACAGCGCGGATGCCTGGAACAAGATCGGTCATGTGAGGATACATACCCGCACACCGGTCGAGCGCTTGGTGTTTCACGAGGGCGCGGCGTGCGGTATTCAGACGGAAGGCGGCGCGCGCGCGGCCGATTATCAGATCTGCGCGGTGCCGTTTGAGCGGCTGGCCGCGCTGGCGCCGGAATTGGGAATCGACACGGCGCGGTTCGAACATTCGCCCATCACCGGCATTCACATCTGGTTTGACCGGCCGGTGACGGATCTACCGCACGCCGCGCTCGTCGATCGCACCATCCAATGGATGTTCAACAAAAGCGAAGGCCGCTATCTGCAGTTTGTGGTGAGCGCCTCGCGCAGCCTGGTAGCCATGGGCCGCGCGGAAGTGATTGAGCTCGTGCTGGCCGAGGCGGCGGAGTTTTTTCCAAAAGTACGGGAAGCCAAGGTCGAGCGGGCGCAGGTCATCAAGGAAGTGCGCGCCACGTTCTCGGCGCTTCCGGAGATGGAAGCGGTGCGGCCGGATGCCGAAACGTGCGCCCCTAACGTTTTCCTTGCCGGGGATTGGACGCGCTCGGGATGGCCGGCCACCATGGAAGGAGCGGTACGCAGCGGATATCGCGCAGCCGACGCGGTGGCAGCAGCGAGCGGCCGGGTGGAACGGTTTCTCTTGCCGGACATTGCCTAGCTGGCTGCCGAGGCGTTTTCCTCAGTACGTACTCAAATACTCATCCAGCTCCCACTGGCTCACGCTCTGGTGATACTGGCGCCACTCCTCGCGTTTCACCGTGACGTAATACGCCGCGAAGTCCTTGCCGAGAGCTTCGTGCAAGACGGTGTCGGTCTCAAAGCAGTCGATCGCCTCCCGCAGCGTGGTGGGCAGGAACGTGATGTTGTTACGACGCAAATCCTGCTCGGACATTTCGTAAAGATTCTCGCTGTTGGCTTGGCCGGGATCGATCTTGTTTTCGATCCCATCGAGGCCCGCGGCCAACATCGCCGCGCTCGCCAGATATGGATTGGCGGCGCCGTCGGCGGCACGATTCTCGATGCGGCCCGGTCCCGGAACACGGATCATCTGGGTCCGGTTCGACGCTCCGTAGGTCACGTAGACCGGCGCCCAGGTAGCCCCCGAGCGCGGCGCGCCGCGGATCAGGCGCTTGTAGCTGTTCACCAGCGGCGCAATCACCGCCGCCAGCCCCCGCGCATGGCGCAGCAACCCTCCCATAAACCAGCGCGCCAATTGCGAAAGGCCCAACGAGTCGCTCTCATCCGCAAAA
Organism: Terriglobia bacterium; assembly: GCA_963768075.1. GTDB lineage: Bacteria > Acidobacteriota > Terriglobia > Bryobacterales > Bryobacteraceae > QHXW01. The sequence continues at coordinate 64,008 of CAVYHD010000046.1, read as the reverse complement.
AGGTTCTTCCCGCTCGCCACGTCCGCCAGGCTCATGTGGTAATGCGCGCCATTGCCGGTCAGGTGCGCAAACGGCTTGGGCATGAAGGTGGCCCACAGCCCATGTTGCTCCGCCACGGTCCGAACCATCCATTTGAAAAACGTCTTGCGATCCGCTGTCGTCAACGCATTCGCGTACATCCAGTTCAATTCGAACTGGCAATTGGCATCCTCGTGGTCGCCCGCGTAAGGGTCCCAGCCAAGCTGCTGCATGTAGCGCACCAGCGTCGTCATGACGTCCAGATTGCGATAGAGAGCGCGCAGGTCATAACAGGGCTTGGCCGTATTATCGAGAGCATCCCACGGTTCGTATCTGTCGTGCGCGTTCTTCTTGAGCAGCATGAACTCCGGCTCAACGCCCACGTTTAAGATGTAGCCCTTCTGCCGCGCCCGCTCCAGTTGCCGCGTCAGGATGGTGCGCGGGCAATACGGCCAGGGCTGTCCGTTCACGTGCAGATTACCGGGCACCCACGCCACGTTCTTCTGCCAGGGCAGCACCGTCAGTGCATGGAAATCCGGTATGCTCACGATGTCCGGGTCATGCGGGCCCTGGTTCAGCTCTCCCGCCGCAAAACCGGCGAAGCCCGCGCCTTCGCGCGCCATCTCTTCCAGGTGCGTCGCGGGCACCAGCTTGGCTTTCGGCGCGCCGCTCAGCTCTACAAAGGAGCAAAAAAAGTATTCGATGCCACCGTCTTTCACCAGTGACCTGATCTGATCGAGCATGGGTGATTCCCTCATTTAAGACGAAACAGCCGCCGCCGCTTTCTCGCCCACCAACTGCCCGCCGTAAAATCTCGCCGGCGAAAATGGCTCGATGATCTTGGGCGTTTTTCCCGTGGCCAGCAGTTCGGCCAGGTTTTTCGCCGCCGCCGGCGCCGCTTTGAACCCGTAAGTTCCCCAGCCCACATCCACGTAGTAGTTCTTCACTTCCCGCGAGACGCCGATGATCGGCGCGTAATCCGGCGTCATGTCGCAAATGCCGGACCATTGCCGTAGCACACGCACACTCGAGAGCTGCGGGAACAACTCCAGCGTATACGATGCCATCTGCTCAAGCGTGGGCAGCGTACCTTTCAAGCTGTACGATTGGTACGGGTCGATCTCCGCGCCGATCACCAGCTCGCCCTTATCGGTCTGGTTCACGTACACGTGCAGACTGGCCGAAACGATGACTTTGCTGAGAAATGGCTTCAGCGGTTCGGTCACGCAAGCCTGTAGCGGGTGGCTGACGATCGGCAGCGTGACGCCCGCCAGCTTTGCCACCATGGAGGCCCAACCGGCCGTGGCGTTCACGACTGTGCCGGCCGCGATTTCTCCACGATTGGTGGTGACGCTCTCGGCTTTTCCCCGGGACACGCGCACGCCCGTAACTTCGGTATACGGATGGATCTCGACTCCCAGTCCATCGCATGCGCGGGCGTAACCCCAAACCACCGCGTCGTGACGGATGATGCCGCCCGGCGGATGGTACAGCGCGGCGAGAATTGGGAGCCGCGGATGATCGCTCACGTCCATCGCGGGAACGAGACGGCGGATCTCGTCCGGATAAATGATACGGCTATCGACGCCCAGCACCTGGTTGTTCTCCGCGCGCACGCGGAGCCCGGCGATAGCGGAATCGGTATGCGCCAGCGTCAAGTGCCCGCACTGGCTGAACAGCAGGTTCCATTTGAGCTCCCGCGAGAGCTGTTCGTAGAGCTGTACCGATTCTTCGTAGAACGGAATGCCCTCCGGAGTCCGGTAGTTGGACCGGATAATCGCCGTATTGCGCCCGCTGTTTCCGCCGCCCAAATACCCGCGATCCACCACCGCGATGTTCTTGATGCCGTGACGCGAAGCCAGGTAATACGCAATGCCCAAACCGTGCACGCCCGCGCCGACGATCACAACGTCGTAGCTGGATTTTATTTCGTGCGTCCGCCACATCCGTTCCTTGCGGAAAAGACGCATCATGCCCGGCCTCCGAGAAATTCGAGAGCCTTCAACCCGAATGGCGTGATGTGGAACTCGTGGCCTGCGTGTAAGATAGCGTCCCACACGCTCTCGCCGTACTCGCGGCTTACCAGAATATGGAACGCCGGAATATCACCCATGTCGTCACGCAAGACTCTTCCGTGAACATGCGCCACGTTCGCTTGCCCGCAGGCAAGATTGCCGAGCGTGGTAACATTCAGCGAAGTCAATTTCCGGAGCACATCGCGGCTGCGGGGGCCGGCCAGCAGAAATTGGGCGTAAACGGAAGTCACGTCGGTGACGTAGACCGGGGCCGTGACATCCAGCGCTTTCGCTTCCGGAGAACGGGTGATCAGGAAATGCCGCGGCCCCAGACTCCAGGCAGTTCCGTCCGAGGTCTGCGGTTCGCGGCCTTTCACATCGAGCTTCGCCATCCAGCTCACGTCGCTCACGGCCACGGTCTTTGACAACTGCTCGGCTTCCTTTTGCGCAAAGGTGTAATACGCCGGAATTCGCCAGCCGTGATGGTCGACGAAGCTCGCGCCCGCCTGCTCGTGCCTGTGAAATAAAGGGGATTGCCGAACAGCCGCCATGGTCACATTCTCAAGCGTTCGCCGGAGGGATCGTAGAATGCATCCGGCACGATGCGGGCGCGCGCGGTGCCGCCGATCACGCGAATCTCGATTTCGGCTCCGTCGCGCGCCGATCCCGTTGCCACCCACGCCAATCCGACGGCTTTCCCCTGGTGCGGAGAATAACGCGAGCTGGTTACACGCCCGGCGAGCGCCCCGTTCACCAGGATCGCGGCGCCATCCTGCGGGATGGCATCTTCATTCATGATGAAACCGATCAGGCTCTGCGGCGGAGTCGTCCCGGCAAGCCGCGAGAGCGCGTTGCGGCCGATGAAATCGGCTTTATCGAGTTTGGCCACCCAGGCCATACCGGCTTCGTACGGGCTGCGAAAGCGCGTCGGTATCCACGCCCACGATGACGTGGCGCTTCTCCAGCCGCAGCAGCCGCTGCGCCTCCACGCCAAACGGCCGGATGTCGAAGCTCTTGCCGGCTTCGACAAGCTTGTTCCAGAGATGCTCGCCATACTCGGCCGGAAAATGGATCTCCCAGCCGGTTTCGCCGACAAACCCGATGCGCATCAGCAGCGCGGGAACTTCCGCCACTTCCGCTTCGCGGCAAGCCATGTAGGGAAACGCCTTGGTTGAAAGATCGCAAGCGGTGAGCGCCTGCAGAACGTCGCGCGCCTTGGGACCGGCCAGATTCACCGCTGCGCGTCCACGCCGTCAGATTGGTGATATGGACATCCCAATCCGTGCCGACGAGCCACCATTCCAGCCACTGCTGCACGAAATCCAGATTGCCGGTGGTCGTCGTGATGAAGTAGTGATTCTCGGCCAGCCGGGAGATCGTGCCATCGTCCAGCATGATGCCGGCTTCATCGCACAGCACGGAATAGCGCACACGGCCGGGCTTCAGATCCGAAAATCGGTTGGTGTACACCTTGTCGAGCAGGGCGCCGGCGTCGCGGCCCTTCACGTCAAGTTTGCCCAGCGTGCTGACGTCGATGACCCCCACGCGCTCGCGCACGGCGCGATACTCCTCGTTCGACACACTCCCGCTCGGACGCCGGAAGCGCCCTTATAGTAGCGCGGGCGTTTCCATTCGCCCATGTCCATCCAGACAGCGCCCAGCTGCGTCATGCGCATAGTGCATGGGCGTGCGGCGGATGGGATGATGGCGCGGTCCCGCGAGCGCGCCCAGGGACACCGAAGGGTTCGGCGGACGCGACGTTGTCACGCCAGTCTCGCCCATGCTGCGCCCCGTCTCTCGCGCGCAGACGCCGATTGCCAGACAATTGGCACATCCGGCCCTGGCATGGGCCCATGGTCAGCGTCGTATAGCGCTTCAAGGTTTCGATCTGGTCGAATCCTTCCTGAATCGCATCGCGGAGGTCGACGGTGCTCACGTCGTTGCACAGGCAAACAAACGCCCGCTTGTGGAAGGCAAGATCCACGGGAGGCAGCGGTATTGCCGGAGCGAGCCATGCCCCGGTCACCTCGCCGACGGCGCTCACGTTCGCCGGAAGACCCAGCGACAAGAACGCTCCGCGCTCTTCGTTCCACTCCATCTTCGCGCCGGCCTGGTGAAGCAGACCGGCATCGGGCACGCGCGGTCCGCAAATCACGACCAAGTCGCATGCGATCTCGCCGTCCTTTGTGCGCAAGCCGGTGACATGCGATGAGCCAAGCGCCGAGAGCACGTGATCCGAGTGCGACGGTCGCCACCACTTCAACTCCGCGCCTCGCGCAGTTCCGCAGCGACCTCATCACCCTGGCTGCCGCTCGCCACAACGACGGCGCGATTGCCCGGCTTGATGCCATGCAGATGAATCAGCCGCTGCACGGCGGTGGAAAGCATGACGCCGGGCAGGTCGTTGTTCGCGAACGGGAAAGGAACCTCGTAAGCGCCGGTCGCGACCACCACGCGCTTGGCCCGCAAGTGGATCAACCGCTCGACAGCGCATCCGCATGCGGATTCGCCTGGACCACGCCCAGCAGATTCCCCTCGTACAGGCCGAAACAATACGCGCGCGAAATGATTTCCACGCCGGCAAGGACCGGAGCTGCGCGATGAGCTTGCGACGGGACTCCGCCGGTCGTTTTGCGATAGCGCCATGGCCGCCGAGCTCCGACTGATCGTCCACCAGCGTGACCTGAGCGCCGCCCTGCGCAAGTTCGCAACGCGGCCTGCATTCCCGCCGGGCCGCCGCCGATCACGGCGACGTCCGCGTGCATGCCAGGCGTGCTCGTATTCCGTCGAACCTTTGCCCGGCTGCGGGCGCGACCCCAAGCCCGCCACTTTGCGGATGTACGGCTCGGCCGCGTGCCAGGACCACCGTGCGTCATGGTCTTGTAATACCAACCCACCGGCATGAGCCAATCGAAGCGCTGCGACGCCGGACAGCCAGTCGTTCTCGAGCGACGGAAATGCGTTCTGCTGCCGCACCTCCATGCCCTTCGCGCACCGGCGTGATGCAGGTGCGGACGTTGGGCACGCCATCCACGTTCACCATGCAATTCGGGCAATTGCCGGCCAGGCACAGCAAACCGCGCGGACGATGATATTTGAAGCTGCGGGTGAAGATGCGCTGCCCGGCGCGATAGAGAGCCGAGGCGACTGTATCGCCGGCGCGCGCCTCAACCGGCTTGCCATCAAATTCGAAAGTTAACTTCCCGGAGCCGTCGGCCATTATTGTGGGAAAAACGCTTCCAAGACTTCATTGGTGATCGTGTTGCGCCGCGCCTGGAGCCACTGGCGGCAGCCGGAGCGATGATACCACCATTCCTTCTGGACGCCGGACTCATTGGCTTTGGTGTAGGTGTACTCCATCCAGTCCTCGGCGGGAGCTCGGCGTCAGGGCGCTGCTTGACCTCTCCGCCAAAGCGAAATTCGTAGACGCTTCGCTCGCCGCAGTTCGGGCACTTGCAACAGAAAAGACATCGCTCATCTCCCGAAGACCTTGCGCGTGCCCGGCCAGGGGAACGCCGCAGATGATCGACGCTTCCATGGTCAGCGCCGCCATGTCTTCCGGCTCCAGGTGATGCACGTCTGACTTGCCGCAGGCGCGCGCCAGCATCTGGATCTCGAGCGTCATGGCGCGCAGCAGATTCAACACGCGCTCGGCTCCCTGCTCAATATCCAGCCGCTTCATCAGCTCCGGATCCTGCGTGGTAATGCCGACCGGACAACGCCCGGTGTGGCAATGATGGCAATGATGCGGCTCAGTGCCGAGCGCGTGATAGTCCTCGACATAGATCGGCTTGTTGCAGTTCAGGCTGATCAGCGCGGCGGTGCCGATGTAGACCGCGTCCGCGCCCAGAGCCATCGCTTTGGCGGCATCCACGCCGTCGCGAATGCCGCCCGCAATGATCAACTGCACTTCGCCATAGAGGCCGCTGTCTTCGAGCGCCGCGCGCGCCTCGCAGACCGCAGCCAGCGTGGGTATGCCGGTGTGCTCCTGCAGGATCGCGGGCGATGCGCCGGTGCCGCCTTCCATGCCGTCCACCACCACCACGTCCGCGCCGGCCTTGGCCGCGAGCTTGACGTCGTCGAAGACCCGGCTCGCGCCCATCTTGATGAAGATGGGCACCTGCCCGTCGGTCGCCTCGCGCAGCTCTTCAATCTTGATCATCATGTCGTCGGGCCCGAGAAAATCCGGGTGCCGCGCCGGACTGCGCTGGTCGACGCCGACGGGCAAATCGCGCTGATGGGCGATGGTGTCCGAAATTTTCGAGCCCAGCAGCAGCCCGCCGGTGCCGGGCTTCGCGCCCTGGCCGATGGTCAACTCGATGGCGTCGGCCCTCGCGCATATCGTGCATGTTGATTCCGTAACGCGAGGGAAGCACCTCGTAGATCAGCGTGCTGCTGTTCTCGCGCTCCGCCAGGAGCAGGCCGCCATCGCCGGTGGTGTTCGAGGTACCCACCTTCGGCGCGCCGCGGGCAAGAGCGACTTTGGCGTTGTAGGAGAGCGCGCCCCAGCTCATGCCGGTGATCATGATGGGGATTTCCAGCTCGATGGGCTTCTTGGCGAAGCGCGTGCCCAGCACGGTCTTGGTGGAGCACTTTTCGCGATAGCCTTCGAGCGGGATGCGGGTCAGCGAGCAGGGCAGAAAGTCAGGTCGTCGAAGGTGGCCCAACGCCGCTGGCGCAGCGTGCCGTAGCCGCGAATTCCATAGATGCCGACTCCGCCTTGGTCTGAATGTCCTGAATCACCGCGGGCTGAAAGGTTCCGCTGGGTTGCAGGAGCGTGATGTTCCGAGCATCTGCTAGAGCGCCTCCTGCCAGATTTTCCATTTGTGCTTGTCAAAGTTCCACAGCTTGCGCCCGGCGACCACCTTCTTGAAGTCGCGCCGCGGCTTCGCGTGCGATTCCGGGCAGGTAGCTGCGCCAGAGTGACGTCGAGCATTCGACCTCTTCGGGCGCCAGGCGGCTCGACCACCGCGTCCGTGCCCAGGCCGGCGATGTTGCCGCCGACGTAGCAGATGGTCGCGTACATCGAGTCCGCAAAGGCGTCGCCGGCGTCGCCGCAAACCATCAGCGTTCCCTTCTGCCCCATGAAGCCTGCCATGTAACCGCAGTTTCCCGCCAACCAGCACCAGGCCGCCCTTCATGGAAACGCCGAGCGCGCGCCGCCGCATCGCCGTGAATCACCACCGTGCCGCCGCGAATCGCCGCGGCTGCGCCGTTGCCGGCGCTGCCGTGAACGACCACTTGGCCATTCATCATCGATTCCGCCAAACCCCAGCCCGCGCTCCCGTCGATCTCAATCGCGGCCCATCGATCAGGCCGCCGCAGTAGTAACCCACGCTGCCCGCAATGCGAATGCGTACGGGTCGAGCATGGCGACCGCCAGGTTGTGCCGCGCACTCGGGTTTTTCACGACGATCTCTCGCTCCCCGGCCTGATGGCGCGGCGGATCACGGCGTTGATTTCGCGGATGCGCGCGACCGGCGCACGTTATCTCTACCATACCCGCACCTCCTCGACCTGGGCTTCGCGAACTTTGTAATCGCCCGGGATCGCGGAGCGGATGGCGATCTCCTCGGTCGCCACGGCGACGAAACTCGTCGGTCTCCGCAACACGCAGCGGCTTGAACGCGAATGGATCCTTGACGAAGCCCAATCTCGGTCGGTGGCCACCAGGCAACTAGAAGGCGCCATCCATATCGCGCAGCATGCCACTCCAGGCCCTCCAGTTAGGCTACCGCTGTTCAGCACTTGCTCCGCCAAGATAGATGGCCAGCACTTCGGAATCATTTTCGGTATAGAAGCGCACGCCGCGCTGCTCATACCGCCGGCGAAGCTGATGGTAGTTGGTGATGTGTCCGTTGTGGACGATAGCCAGATCGGGATAGCCGTGGCCCCAGAACGGCTGCGAGTGGCTGAGATCCACGATCGACTCGGTGGACAAGCGGGTGTGCCCGATGCCGTGCGTACCCTTGAGACGCGAGATGCCGTATGTGTTTTCCAGGTTTTCCGGGCGAGCCGGTTTGCTTGACGATCTCCAGGCGATGGCCGATGCTCACGACCTCGAAATCCTTATCCAGCGACTCGATAGCGGCGCTGAGGCGCTTGAGGTCGGTGGAGCCGTCCACGGCGAAGCGTGCATAGGCAGCGGTGGCGGAGAAGTCGCGCACCTCAGGGAAATGAACCGCGAGCGCGGCGGCTTTTGATTCGACGTCGCCCGATTCGCCCAGTTTGACGCGCACGACGAAACGGTTGTCATCCGGAGCGCCGAACAGAGCGACGCCGGCGGAATCGGGACCGCGACAACCGAGTGCACGCAGCATGCCGAGGATCGTCTGCCCGAGCCCGGCTTGCGCGCCGCTTTCTTTCGCGAAGAATCCGACGATGCCGCACATGTCTGGATACTTGCAGTATACTACCAGTATCCAGGCAGCGAGGCAAGCGACGACTTGTTGTTGACCACGGCGGCAGATTCGCAGGCGAATGCCGAAGTATCCGGCGATGTGGAGCGTGTATACCAGCTCCTGCGCGAGTGGTTGGTTTCGGCGCAACTGCCGCCGGGCGAGTTCCTCTCGGAAGCGGTTCTGGCGCAGAAATGCGAGACCAGCCGCACTCCGGTGCGCGAGGCGTGCAGCCGGTTGGCGCAGGACAAGTGGCTCTCGCTGATCCCGCGCAAAGGCTATCTGGTGAAGCCGATTTCGGTGAGGGATATCGTCGAGCTGTACGAGTTTCGCAAGGTGCTCGAATGCTTCGCGGCGGAGAAAGTGGCGCAAACCGCGACCGCCGAGCAGGCCGCTCAACTCAAGGCAATTGTAGCGGTCGAGACCAAAAGCCGACCGAATATCCAGCAGATCCTGGTGGCGAACGAAGCTTTTCACCTGCGTCTGGCTGAGATGGCGGGGAACCAACGCGTGGCCGATCAACTTCGTCTAACGCTCGGCTATGTGCGGCGATTGGACACGCTTTGCACGCAAACCGTTCCCGGCTGGATCGGCCACAAGGAAATCATCCGGGCCGTCGAAGCCCGCCGGCCGAGCGAAGCGCGCAAGGCCATCGCCGCGCACGTGGAGTCATCGCGGGACAAGATGATCCGTCTTTTCAGCAGTTAAGTCCGCCGGCCGGGTAACTATTGCACCAACCCCCGCGCCATGTCTTTCCTGAAGCAGATAGGCATGGGACCGCGACGTAACCGGCGCACCTGGGGGCTTACCTCTCTGGTGGCCTACTCGCTTCTCTGGGCCGCCCCCGCATGGACCGACGGTGCTCAAAGCAAGAAGGACGATACCGGCAAAACCGAAGAACCAGTCTACTCGCTGAACGACGACATCGTTCCCCCGCGGATAGTCCGGCAGGTGAATCCGCAGTATTCGTCCGGTTCCCATGGCATTAACGTGGAAGGCTCGGTAGTGGTCGAAACGGTTGTCAGTTCCCAGGGGACCCCGACAAATGTACACGTCGTGAAAAGTCTCCATAAAGATGTGGACGCAGCGGCGGTCGAGGCCGTCAAGCAGTGGGCGTTCGCTCCGGGGAAGAAAAATGGCAAACCGGTGGCGGTGCGCCTGCAGATAGAGATTCATTTTCACCCGATGTAAGCTTCGCGATCCATTCGGATCCAAATGGCTATCGATGGGCATAAGATAGCAAGGGAGGTGTCTGTGGCGTACGATTTCACCAGGCGGCATTTCTTTATCGGCTCGCTGTTTGCCGGCGCTATTCCCGCGGCTGGATTCGGCAGCATCCCTTCGCTGCGCACGCTGGGCTACAAATCGCCCAACGAGAAACTCAACATCGCTTCGATCGGCGCCGGGGGCAAGGCCGCCAGCGATATCGACGGCTGCGCCACGGAGAACATCGTTGCGCTCTGCGACGTGGATGAGAAGCAGGCCGCGCGCAAATTCGCGGAGTATGACAAGGCCCCGAAGTACAAAGACTTTCGCAAGATGCTCGACGAGCAGGGGAACACGATCGACGCTGTTATCGTGACCATTCCCGATTTCATGCATGCCACCGCCGCCATGTGGTGCATGGAGCGCGGCAAGCACGTGTACGTGCAGAAGCCGCTGACCCGCACGGTCTGGGAAGCGCGGCAATTGATGGAGGCGGCCAACAAGTACAAGGTCGCGACGCAGATGGGCAATCAGGGCTATTCGAACGAGGGCACCCGCCAGGCCGCGGAAATCATCTGGGCGGGCGAAATCGGTAACGTGACCGAAGTACACGCCTGGACCGATCGTCCCATCTGGCCGCAAGGCCTCACGGCAATTCCGGCCCCGGACGAAGTTCCGAACACGTTGGACTGGGATCAGTGGCTGGGCGTCGCGGAAAAGCGGCCGTACACTTCCGGCGGAACCGGGTACCCGACGAAATACGGCGGCTTCTACGAGCCCTTCAATTGGCGCGGATTTTACGATTTCGGCTGCGGCGCACTGGGCGACATGGCCTGTCACATCTTGGGGGCGCCCAATCTCGCCTTGCAACTCGGCGCTCCGATCAGTGTCGAATGCACCCATAAGGAAGGCACGAGCGACTTCATGTTCCCGACGAAGTCCGTGATCCGCTACGATTTTCCTGCCCGCGGCTCCATGCCTCCCGTAAAGCTGTTCTGGTATGACGGTCTGAAGGAGACACCCAAGATCGCCGGCGTTCCCGAGGGAGAGTTGCTGGGTGATCTGCCGGGCCGGCCTCTCGTTCGCCGCCCGCCGCAGGCCAATGGTCAAGCCGGAACTCCGCCATCCGGACCGCCGGGGCCCCGGCCCTTCACTGGGTTCATCGGGCGCGTATTTGACTGGGAGACCTTCGAAAAGACGAAGAGCGATCCCGACGCCCATGTACCATCACCGGACGGCAGCCTGTTTGTCGGCGATAAGGGAATGCTCACCACCGGCACCTATGGTGAACAGACGCGGCTGATCCCCGTCGAACAGATGAAGGACTACCAGTTCCCGCAGCCCCTGCTCACGCGCTCGCCGGGCCACTATCGCGATTGGATACGCGCCTGCAAGGGCGGCGAGCCATCGTGCTCGAATTTCAATGTGGCGGCCCCGTTCGTGGGGTGGATGCTGTTGGGGGTGATCGCGCTGCGCGTGGGCGGAAAGCTCGAGTGGGACGCAAAAAAAATGCAGTTCTCGAACAACGCGGAAGCCAACAAGTACCTCAAACCGGTGTTTCGCAAAGGCTGGTCTTGGACGTAGCCGCGGCCGGGGTTTAAACCCGATCGGTCGGTTGGTTTCACGGCGCGGAAAGGAATCGCAGAATCTCGCGCATCACGCGGTCGCCCTGATCCGTTTCGAACATGTACTGCGCGTGCGCGGAGCCCTCGAGGATGATCAACTGCTTCGGCTCCGGAATTTTCTCGTACTGTCTCAGAATTCCGGGAAGCCTCGGCCCATCCCCGCTTGTATCGTCCCGCGTCACGATGAATAGCTTGCGTCCCGTGATCTTCTCCGGCGGGAGACTTCCCGCGGCTCCCCCCAACCCGACCAGACGGTCGATCTCGCCCGGCCCGGCTTCAATCACGGCATCGGCTCCAGCGCCGCCACCCATGCTTCCGCCGACTATCGAAACGGTCCTCGCGCCGGTCTTTTTCAAATAGTGGAATGCCGCCAGGACATCGAAGTGGAGCGGAGCACTCAGAGGGTCAGCCTGGCCCGGGCCGCGCGATTGTCCGTAGCCGCGAAAATCGAAGGCTAGAACACGAAATCCTGCCGCCGCCAGCACCCGCGCCTGCTTCTCCCAGCTCTCCTTGTTGAAACGGCCCCCGTGAGCCAACACCACGCCGCGGTCACCGGTTCCATAGACGTCGGCGTAGATCAGCCCGCCGTCCTGGGTCGGAAAGGAAACGTGTTCCTGCGCCGCGGCGAGGCCAGCCAGCGCCAGAACCACGAGCGTCGCGCGAAAGCTGTCCGCAAAGTTGAGTTTCATTCCTGCTACCCTCCCGCCCCCTGGATCCACTCCACTGTCTTCGTAGCCAACCGGTCCAGCGCGCCCACGGATAGCTCCAGGTGCTCTTCGAGCGTGTCTTCGATCTTGTTGTGGCTGATGCCCTGGAGCGATTGCACGAACATCATCACCGTGGGAATGCCCGCTCGCGCCACTTCGGCCGCATCGTGCAGAGGGCCCGAAGGCAGGCGATGGCTCCGGCCCGCGACGTTTCCTGTATCGCCTCGTCGCACAGGTCAATCAGTTCGGGGTGGAACGGCACCGGCTCGATACTCCAGATGCGCGACCATTCCACAGTGCAGCTTTTCTTCGGCGGCGAATCGTTCGCTCGCCTCGCGCGCCTCGCGGAACATTTGCGCGAGCACCGCCGCGTCGAGATCGCGCTGATCGAGCGTCGCTTCGCACCGCCCCACCACCGCGGTGACGATCCCTGGAAACGTCTTCACGCTGCCGATCGTGGAGACCGCGTCCGGCATGCTTGCCGGCAATCGCGCGGATTTCCAGCGCGAGCTTCGCCGCCGGCGGCCAGCGCGTCGCGCCGCGCCTTCATCGGCGTCGAACCGGAGTGCGCCTCCTGCCCGTGAAACGTGATCGGCGTGGCGCTCGACGCCCTTGGTGCCCAGCACGACGCCCAGCGGCAGGCCCATGCGCTCGAGCACGGGCCCCTGCTCGATGTGCAGCTCGATGTAGGCGGCGGCGTTCTTCTGTTCTGTCGCCTGCTTCGGGGAACCGGTCGATCTCGACGCCGCACGCGCCGCAGCGCGTCTTCGAGCGGATGCCGTCTTTATCGGTGCGCACGCGATCGGCCGCGATGGTATGCGTTCCCGCAAACGCCGAGGAGCCGAGCAGGCTGCGCCCGAAGCGCGCGCCCTCTTCGTCGGCCCAATCCACCACGCGAATCGTCACCGGCGGCCGCCCGGCATATTCCTCGGTAAAGCGGCGCAGCACTTCGAGCGCGGCCAGCACGTCGAGGCGACGCCGTCGAGCCACCCGCCGTTGGGAACCGAATCGAGATGCCCGCCGATCAGCAGCGCCTTCTCCGATTCGCCGGGCAGCGTGACCCAATTGTTGCCCGCGGCGTCGTAGTGATGCTCCACGGGCAAACCCGCCAGCTTGATCGCAAACCACTCGCGCGCCTTCAGCCACGTGTCGGTCCACGCGACGCGCTGCGCGCCATTGGCATCCCCGGTGAGCGCGCGCAGTTCTTTCAGCTCGGCAACCGTTCGCTTCGGATTCAGGCTCATGGCCGCGTGTTCGGTCGTCTTATCTGCTCCGCGCCCCACGCCTCGGAAAGCAATGCCCGCAGGCTCCGGGTCCTCGCGGATCACAATCTATGCATCCTACCATCGCGGGGCCGCGGGGATATGGCGACCGCGCCTTGACACGATCGGAACAACCTTGCATACTGGGTCACCGACAATTTCAATCGCAATTGCGGAGTCCTTGTTTGACACCCGGCGCGTGAAGGGGAAAGAGGCAATCAATGCTTACTAGAAGTGCGCTGCGCGGAGTGTGCTCGTTGGTGTTGGTGTTTTTCAGTTCTCCCTTCCTGCATGCCCAGGCGACTGGAAGTATCTCGGGCACCGTATCGGATGCCTCGGGATCAGTGGTCTCAGGCGCCAAGGTAACGATTAGCGCTCAGGCCATTGGCCTCACGCGGGCCGCCATCACCGACGAAGCCGGCTACTATCTGATTCCCCTTCTGCCGGTTGCCCATTACGCCATCCGAGTGGAATTGGCCGGATTTCAAACCGCTGAGGACAAGGACGTCCGTCTGCAGGTGGACGAACGCCGCGAATTGGATTTCACGCTCGCCCCGGCCTCCGTCAAGGAATCCGTAGAAGTCACCGCGACAGAAGTAGCCGTGGAGACGGCTAATCCGACCCTGGGCCAGGTTATCACTGCCCAGCAAGTTGCCGAACTGCCCTTGAACGGCCGTGATTTTGTCCAACTGGCGACCCTGACTCCCGGGACCACGCAGGAAACCAACACCACCAGCTTCTTCAATGGCGGCCCGAGCAGCGAGGTTTCCGCCCGTGGGTCGTATTCTCTATCCGTTGGCGGGTCGCGCGCGAACAGCACTGACTGGCTGCTCGATGGCAACGACAACAACGAGCTCACCGCCGGCGGCATCGCAATCCTGCCTTCCATTGATGCCATTCAGGAGTTCAAGGTTCTTACCTACAACTACTCGGCGGAGTGGGGAACGCGCGCCGGTCCCACTGTGCTCGTAACTACGAAGTCGGGATCAAACCAGCTCCACGGGTCCGTATTCGAGTTTTTCCGCAACACAGACCTGGACGCCCGCAGTTTCTTCGCTTCATACACCGAACAGTTCAATCTGAATCAGTTCGGGGGTTCGGTCGGAGGCCCGATCAAGAAGGATAAGACTTTTTTCTTCGCGGACATTCAGAACAAAATGCAGCGTCACGGAATCCCCTTCACGGGCCTGGTTCCTACCCAGGCAATGCGCACTGGAGATTTTTCCGACGACGCCTTCGGCAATCCGCGATTTGGATTCCTGACCAATCCTTATGTGACTGGCGCCGCGGATACTCGCTTCCAGTGCGATAGCGCGGGCGATCCTCTTCCCGCGGCTCCCGATGGCAGCCAGCCCCTTGGCGTCGACTGCAACAAGATCCCGCAGGGCCTGATCAATCCGATCGGCCAGAAGATGATTAACCTCTATCCTTTGCCGAATGCCGACAACTCCGCCCTGGGCTACAACTATGTTAATGAGCCCGTCCGGAAACTCAATGACGGCCAGTTCGACGTGCGGCTGGACCACAATATCTCCGTCAATGACTCTGTTTTCGCGCGCTTCAGCTACGAGCAGGCCACATCGTACATCCCGGGCGGCGCGCCGGGATTCGCGGAAGAAGCCCCGTTCGCCAGCAACCAGGGTATCCTCAACCACGCGCGCAATGCCGCGGTTGCCGAAACGCATGTATTCTCTCCGCGCACGGTCAATCAGCTCAACGCCGGCTATAACCGCATCTTCGACTACATCTCGTCCTACGGCACAGGCAGTTGCGAAGCGCGGGCGCTCGGCATTCCAGGTGCAAATCTCGGAGGCGTCAGTTGCGGCCTTACCTCTACCCAGCTTGATGGAGGCTACTGGTCGCTCGGCGATCGCGGATTTTCTCCGTTTCAGGGTGGCACCAACGTCTTCTCCGCTTCCGATTCGTTAGACATGATTCGCGGCAAACACGACATCAAGGTGGGCGGTGGCATTCGTGCCAACCAGATGAATGTACTGTCAGAAGGCTTCCAGGACGGATATTGGATCGTCACCGGCGCGTGGACCGGCGAACCGGAAGCCGATCTTTTGGCAGGCTTACCCAGCCTCGCCATCCATGATCAGACGTTCGATGGCAATGTCACGGGCCGCCGCTGGAAACTGTTCCGGCCGTGCGTGGAGGACGATTGGCGAATCAGTAAGAGCCTGACCCTGAATCTCGGTTTGGCGTGGGCGTTGGTGACGCCTATCACGGAAGCCGCGAACCGGCAGGCGGATTTCAATCCGGCAAACGGTGAATTCCTGATCGCCGGGCAGGGCGCCAGTGCTTCGGCGGGAATCAAAATGGATAAGACCGCCCTGGAGCCACGAATCGGCTTAGCCTGGAAGCCGCTGGGGAGCCAAACTACTGTAATTCGAGGGGGTTACGCCATTTTTCACGATTCCTCGTGGAACCAGGGCGCACAAGGGCTTTGGGAGAATCCTCCCTACTTCGCTGAATCTGACGCCTTTGCCTTCAGCGGCGGCTGCACATTCGCAACCTCTGCCTGTGCAACAAAATACAACCAAGCGCCAGGGGCTATCAGCCTTTCCAATGGATTTCCCATCTTCACCACGCCGCCGAACCCCCTCGATTTCACCGGGACCTTGCAGGCCGAGGATCTCAATTTCAAGCAGGGCATGGTCCAGCAGTTTAACGTCAACGTGGAACACCAACTTCCGGGTGAAGTCCTCGTGACAGCCGGGTATGCGGGGTCGCGCAGCTCCCACATTTTGATTGACGGCAACAACATTAACGTGGGATCCCCCTCCGCTTGTGGTACGGTTTCCGGCTACACTCTGGGCTGTGGCCCGGGCGGATCGTCGTTCGGCGTGCCCTACTCCCAGTTTCCGTACTCCACAATTGATGACAACTTTGACATTGGCAGGGCGCACTATAACTCCTTACAAATCAAGGCCGAGACCAAGAGCGCGAAGCACGGTCTCTATGCGCTTATCGGCTACACTTATTCCCGCGCCTACGACAACGGGTTTACCGACGGACTGGGTAGCCTTTTAGGCGCCACCTATTACCCTCTGCCGGGGTGGCAGACGTTGGACTGGGGGCTCTCGCAGATTAATCTCAACCATAATTTCACCGCCAGCGTCATCTACCAACTGCCGTTTGGAAAGGGCAAGCAGTTCGGCAGTTCCTGGAAGGGCCCGGTGAACACGATCCTGGGGGATTGGGAGGTAACGCTCATTGAGAAAGCCACTTCCGGGTTTCCGGTTTTCGTAATCGATAGCGACAACGGGTCTGGCGTGAATTTCGAGAACAACGGCAACAGTCTCAACCGTCCGAACCAGACGTGTAATCCCCAGCTGAGCAATCCGACGTTAAGCGAGTGGTTTAACACGTCGTGCTTCAGCGCGCCGGCACCGGGAGAGCTGGGAAATGCCTCGCGGACTCCGGTTTCGGGTCCGGGTTTCGTGAACACGGATTTCTCCGCCATCAAGCACTTCAATCTGGCGCGCGAAGGCATGCGGCTGGATTTGCGGGTGGAATGCTTCAATCTGTTCAACCATCCGCAATTCGCGACTCCGGATGCGGGCACGGCAGGTGCGGACTTCAACTCACCGGCCACGTTCGGTGTGGTGAACTCCACAGTGAACAACCCGCGGCTGTTTCAGTTTGCGCTCAAACTGGCTTTCTGAGTTAGCACGTTCCGGCCGATGGCCGGGTATTGTCGATTAAACTCTCTCTATGGAGCGGTCAAGACCGTGCGAGGCAGTGCTGGGGGTCTGCACGGGTCTTCTGATTCTGGCCAACTTCACGGCGCCCGGCGCTGCCGCTACGCAGCCGGTTGATGCGCGGCAGGTCTTTGAGCAGGGGCAGCAGGCACTGAACGGGGGCGACCTCTCCACGGCGGAGAAGGCCTTCCGGCAAGTACTGGCGAGCGATCCGAAAAACGTCGGAGCGCTCGGCAATCTGGCCGTGGTCTACATGCGGCGCCGCGAGTGGAGGCCTGCGTTGGCGGAACTACGGGTTGCCGAGCGGCTGGCGCCGGGGATGACCGGTATCCGGCTGAACATAGGGTTGGCTTACTACCGGCAGTCCGATTTTCAGCATGCCATCGCGCCGTTTGAATCCGTTCTGCACGATGAGCCCGGCTCCAGACAACCGCGCTACCTGCTGGGCTTGTGCTATTTCTTCACCGATCGCTACGCGGAGACCGTGCAGACACTCGAGCCCTTGTGGCAGGAGGAGTCAGGCAATCTCAGCTACCTCTATGTGGTGGCCATTGCGGCGGGCAACGCGGGACGAACAGAGCTCGACCAACGGGCTACGGCACGGCTAGCCGAAGTAGGCCGGGATACAGCGGAATTGCACTTGTTTCTGGGCAAAGGCCACGTAGCGCACGCCGAGGACGACCAGGCCATGGACGAATTTGAGCAAGCCGCGCGGATCAACCCGAAGGCCCTGTTCGTTCATTACTACATGGGAACGGTATGGAGACGGCGCAACGAGCTCGAACGGGCGAAGGCGGAGTTTCTGAAAGATGTAGCGATCGAGCCGGACGTAGCGTTCAACTACGACCAGCTTGGTATCGTCTGCTATGCCCTGAACCAGGTTCCCGAGGCCGAGCGCTACTTCAAGGAGGCGCTACGCCTGGACGCGGGGCTGGGTACTTCCAGCTTCGGGCTGGCGAAAATCTATAAAGAGCAAGCCAAGTATGGGGAGGCGCTCAGCGCAATCCGGGCGGCGGCAGCAGTCGACCCGCAGAGCGCCAGCGCACACTACCTGCACGGGCAGATTCTGTTCGCGATGGGCCGCCGCACCGAAGCCCGGACGGAATTCGACGAAGCCCGGCGACTACAACAAGCAACGCGTGACGAGCTGGAGCGCAAGATCAGCGGGCAGCACGTCTCCGACCCGCAACTGACGCGCGAAAACCCGTGAGCGCCTCCCGATCAACTCCCATACTTACTCGTAGCGTAAAGCGGCGATGGGATCGAGGCGCGCGGCTTTCAACGCGGGCCATAACCCGAAGAACAAGCCAATGCTGGTTGCGACGCTGAACCCGGCTACAACGGACCAGAGCGGGACAGTAGAAGGAAGGCTCGGAACGAAAGTGCGGATCGCGAGGCTAAGCAGCCAGCCGACCAGAATTCCCATGAGGCCGCCCGACGCCGTGAGCGTCATGGCTTCGAGTAGAAACTGCCAGGTGATGTCGCGGCGCCGCGCGCCGATGGCCTTGCGCACTCCGATTTCCCGCGTGCGTTCGGTGACGGACACCAGCATGATGTTCATCACCCCGATGCCGCCGACGAGCAAGCCGATAGAGGAAATCACGACCATAACCAGCGCCACCGTGCTGATGATCTGACGGAACTGGGTGATCACGGACTCGGCGCTCGAAATCCCGAAGTTATCGGGCTCGGTGGGCTTCACGTGACGACGCCGGCGCAGCAACTCCGTGACCTCGTCTTTGGCCTGCTCCATTTTGCCCGGCTGCACGAGCACGCAAATGAAGTTGTCCTTGGCCTCGGGGTACATCTTTTTGAAAGTGGCGTACGGGACGAAAACGGCCTTATCGTTCTGGTCATCGCCCAGGAACGACTTGAATTTGGTGAGCGTGCCGACGACTTCAAAGCTGTGACCGTCGACCAAGAAGGTCTTGCCCAGGGGATCTTCTTTCCCGAAGAACCTCTCGCGAACGCCGTTGCCGATCACGGCCAAATCGCGACGGTGCACGTCCTCGACCTCGCTGAAGAAGCGGCCCTCGTGGAGGGTGGCGTTGATGAGCTGCAGGTGGTCGGAGGTGACGCCGACAAAGAGCGCGTCATTCATATCGTGGCCTTTGTAACGGGCGGTGACGGGCGGCAGGCCGAAGTCACCCATTTCGCGGAACAGCTCCACGGAAACCGTTTCCGCCGACCGGCACTGCTCCTTAATGGCCATCGCATCGTCGTAGCTGAGGGGCTTGCGCAGCCGCTCCTCGCGCGTCATCTGGTGCGGCGCACCGAGCTGCAGCTTGTAAACCCATAGGGTGCGGGTACCAAACTGCTCAGCCACATCGACCAGCTGCTTATCCAGCCCGGCGATGATGGAAGTAACCGCGATTACCGTGGTGGTTCCGATGAGCACCCCAAGGACCGTCAGGAATGACCGGAATTTATGAGTGCGCAGGGTGTCGAGAGCCAGCGCCAGATTCTCACGCACGTGGTTACGGTATGCGGCCATAGTTTCAGGTCCTCAGATTATCGCCACTAGTCCTAATTCTCCGTTCTTAGCGCCTCAATCGGGTCGAGCCGCGCTGCCTTGCTTGCCGGGTAGATGCCGAAGAACAGGCCCACAGCCGTGGAAAGCGTGAGGCCGACGACCACGGCGCTGACGGGAACCGACGCAGTGAACACGATGTTGATCAGGCGGGCGATCAGAGCGGCAAGAAGAACGCCAGTCAGGCCCCCAATTGCCGACATCACTCCCGACTCAATGACGAACTGCCAAAGGATGTCCTGCCGCCGCGCGCCCAGCGATTTGCGAATGCCGATCTCGTGTGTCCGCTCCGTAACACTAGCGAGCATGATGTTCATAATGACTATGCCACCCACGACCATAAAGACCGCCACCAAACCAATCGTTACAGCGAAAATGGTGCCCGTCAGATTTTGCCACGCACTCATCAACGTATCGGAGGCATTAATGCCGAATGTGTCATCCTCGGCGTAGGGAACGTGCCGGCGAGTGCGCATTAAGACCCGGACTTCATCTTCGAGCTCCAGCATGTGCCGTCCGTCAGGCGCCTTGATGAAGACGAAAAGCTCCGGGCGGGCGATCCAGATGGTGCGAAACGTCGATAACGGGACGAAGGCGAAGTTATCCTCGCTTTGTCCGAAGGTGCTGCCAACGGGCTCCATCACGCCGATCACGCGGAATGGAATTCCGGCCAGCAATACTTCTTTATCCAGCGGATCGACCAGCGGAAAAAGCTTATCCACCAAGTCCTGCCCAATGACGCAGACGCGGGCGTTGTGCTGGTTATCGGTGTCATTGAGGTACCGCCCTCGCTGCACTTTCTCACGGCCGAGATCTATAAAGCTGGGGGTCATGCCCTGCAGAGTGATCTCGTCGATGAGGTGCGTGCGGTAGCGTGCCCGGGGATTGGGCGTAAGCATGGCAAAAGCGCCGATGTGCTGGTAACCCTGCAGGTTGTCCCTAAGATACTCGTAGTCTTCCAAGCGGATGGGCAGGTTGCGGCGGCGCGCCTTCAGAAACGCATCGAACCCTTGCGCCCACTTGAACTGGTGCAGAACGAAAGTGTTGGTGCCGAGGTTGGCGATGTGGTCGGCAATATAGACGTTCATGCCGTTCACGATGGACATGACCACGATCAGGGTGGTTGTGGCAATCACTACGCCCAGCAGGGTAAGGAATGAGCGCAGCTTATGGCTCTGTAACGCTTCAATAGCAATTCCGAAGGCCTGGCGTGCAGTAACCCACGCCGTGATGCTTGTATGCTCCTTGAGCGCTCGCTTTTCGATGAGCGCCTGAGCCTGGCTTAGAACTGTCACGCGCTACCTCCGGCCTACCCCCGCCCTCACCAATATCTCATCCCCGCAGCGGCTCTGCCAACTGACCTGCAATGCGTTCGGGAAGCGTGGCAGCCGTACCGAGGCGACTTTGCCGCTTGGCCCGCGCGCTACAATGGCAGGGTGAAAATCATCATCGACACAGCGGCAGGGAATCTTACCACTGTGGATGGCGAATCGGAACAAACCTACGACCTATACTCGCGGGAAGCCTTCGAAACTATCTCGCTGCAGTGGGTCCGAATAGGCTGGAGCCTGCGGTACTACAACAATTTCCAGTGGATGGGCCGTCCCGCGCTTCAGTTGCCGGAGGATTTGGTTCGTTTGCAGGAAGCGGTTTACAGTATCCGTCCGGACGTGATCGTGGAGACAGGTATTTTCCAGGGCGGGTCGCTGATGTTTCACGCCACGCTGTGCGAGGCGCTGGGAAAAGGACGGGTCATCGGGATTGATAACCAGATCGGAGTTGAGGTACGCGAGGCCATTGGCGGACACTTGCTCGGGCAACGCATCTCGCTCGTGGAAGGAGATTCGACGTCGAGGGAGGTTGTGAGCGCGGTTGCGCGCATGATTCGGCCCGGCGAAACGGTGCTGGTGATCCTCGACTCCTGCCATACCAAAGATCACGTAACACGGGAATTGGAGTGCTATTCGCGATTCGTGACGCGCGGCTCGTACATCATCGCGGCCGACGGCATTATGCGCGATCTGAGCGACGTTCCCGGCGGACAAGCGGAATGGGCGTGGGACAATCCGCTCACGGCGGCGAGCGAATTCGCCGCACGGCATCCCGAATTCCGCCAGCAGAGCGATGAGGCCGCCAATGTAACCTACTGGCCCGGCGGATGGCTCGAGAGGGTGGCGTGATGGCATCAGCAGCGGAAGAAGTTCGCGAACGCGTGACGGCGCTCGGCCCGTGGTTCTATGAATTCGATTTAGGCGAGTTCGGCCGCACGACGTCAGTGCTGCCGCCGGAAATACTTCCTATCCATCAGACGCGGCTCGAAATGGTGAATCGCGAAGTCGACCGGTATTTTGGCGACCGTGTGCGCGAGATCCGGTGCATTGATGTCGGCTGTCACGAAGGTTACTACTCGGTGGCGATGGCGCGCAAAGGGATGCGCAAGGTTCTCGGCGTGGATGTGCGCGAGTCGAATCTAGAGAAAGCGCGGCTGGTGGCGGAAGTGTACGGCCTTCGTGATCTGGTCTACGAGGAAAGAAACTGTGAAGCTCTGCGGGTGGAGGAGACCGGGCGATACGAACTGTGCCTGTTCCTGGGTCTTTTGTATCATCTGGAAAATCCGATGCTGTGTTTGCGGAACATCAGCCGGATTACGGGCGAGCTGTGCATCCTCGAGACGCAGGTCGTGGACGAAGTCGAAGGCCAGGCGGAGTGGGGTGGGCGGGCATGGACGCGCCCCTATCATGGCGTGCTGGCGCTGATCGACGAAGGGGGCGAATTCTATAACGATATCGGCGAGACGGGCGCATCGCCGCTGGCCACTTGCCCATCATTAAATGCTCTGCACTTCATGCTCAAACAAGCGGGATTCCGACGGTCGGAAATCATCCAGGCTCCGCCCGGCGCCTACGAGCAGCATGGGCGGGGTAAGCGGGTAGTATGCGCTGCGTATAAGTGAGAACCCGATGAATGAAGCGCAAGTGGCTAACCCGGCGGCGGAACAATTTCTCAGGGCAGTTGAGGAGTTTAACCGGCGCGGGCGAACTCTCGGCTACGCCGATATTGAGAATTACTACTGGTACCACACGATCGAACTCCCGGGTGAGTTGGTCACTCCGGGTCTTTACGATCTACGGGAGGCGGTGCCGAACTTCCGCTTCCCAGACGACATGCGAGGCATGAGCGCGCTCGACGTCGGCACTGCGACGGGCTACTTTGCCTTCGAATTCGCCAGGCGCGGCGCGCGCGTGACGGCCGTGGATCTGCCGTCGCTCTACGCGCTAGACCGGTTTCCCGGACAGGATATCGTACACACGCTGGAGAAAATCGGGGAAATGATTGTCCCGAAATCCCTGAGCAAAGTCCGCAGTTACGTCCGCAAGTATACGCCCGAGCAGATGTATTTCTACCTGCTCGAAGGGCCGTTTGAATTTTGCCGCAAGATGCTGAATCTCCCGGTGGAACGATGCCTGTCAACGGTGTACGAGCTCTCGGAAGCCAAGCTGGGCCGCAAGTTTGATCTGGTGTTCCTGGGCGACATACTTTTGCATACTCTCTATCCTTTGCAGGCGCTCGCCGCGGTCGCGCCGCTATGCAGCGGCACGCTGGTAGTTTCGCAGCTACTTCCCGACGAGCCGAACGAGAAAGCGTCGATGCTTTATGTGGGCGGCGACAGTGCGGACTCGGACGAAGTTTCCTGGTGGCTACCGAACAAGGCTTGCATGGTCCAGCTGCTCAAGAAGCTCGGGTTCCGCTCGGTGACCGAAATCGGACGCAACCGGGGCGTGCTCCGGCCTTCGGATTACGCGTATGACCGGGCGATTTTGCAGGCGGTGAGGTAGCTCGATGGCATCGGTCACGTTCGCCTCAGTCCCGGAAATCTCGGACGCGGTGTTGCGGAGCGCCGATACTTATCGCGATGTATTCCTGCATGCGGAACCTTTCAAGCACGTGGTGATCGAGGACTTTTTCGAACCTTCATTCGCCGAAAAGCTTCTGGCGGACTTCCCCAGCTTCGATCTCAAACTGGCGACTAACGAATTCGGGCTCACGGGGAAGAAAGCGGTCAATACGAACATCCGGACGATCAGCCCTGTTTACCAGGAGCTCTACAGGTTAATCGCGGCAAAACCGTTCCTCGACCTGGTCAGCCGCCTTTCGGGGATTCCAGATCTGATCCTCGATCCGAAGATGTACGGCGGAGGCACCCACGACAACCAGCACGGCCAGGAACTGGACCCTCACGTCGACTTCAACTATGACGAAGCGCAAAAACTACACCGCCGCCTGAACCTGATCGTCTACTTGAATCAGGATTGGAAGACAGAATGGGGCGGCGCACTGGAGATCCACTCGAACCCGCGCGAACCCGCCACGAATCGTGTTACCAGCCACGATCCGCTGTTCAATCGCTGCGTGATGTTTGAAACCAACGAGCGTTCCTGGCACGGCTTTCCCCGGATTGATCTGCCGGCGGACAAACGGCATCTGACCCGGAAATCGATTTCGATTTATCTCTACACCAAAGACCGGCCCGCGGAGGAAATTGCGCCCATGCACAGTACGTTCTACGTGCAACGCCAGCTGCCGGGGCACATTAAGGACGGTTACACGCTGACGAAACAGGATACGGAAGACATCCGATGGCTGCTTTCCGTGCGCGACGGCTGGATCAAAGCTTACCAGCGAATGGAGCTAGAAAAGAATCGCGAAATCGCCGCCAAGGGTCATCTGGTTGAGAATTTGAGAAGTCACGCGTTAGCGCCGCTGACGGGCTATATCCTGCAAGATGGTCCGGCGGAAGGGCTTTACGGAGACGGATGGGTGGCCTCATCGGCACGGCTCCGGATCCGAGCGCTGGAGCCGGTTTCGCGGATTGAGCTGCGCGGCTACCGCCCGGAGCATGCGCCCGCGGGACGCCTGCGAATCGCGATTGATGATGCGGTGGCGGCTGAGTGCACGGTAAGCACGAACGCATTCGAAGTGAACGCGGAGTTTCCAACGCCCCTGAGCGGAACCTTTGGTTTCAAGGTGACGTTTGAGCCGGCGGGCGATCAGTATCGAACCGATGGAGATGATCGTGATCTGGCTTTTGTGCTGGTGGAACTGCGGGCCCTGCATCCAAATGCTATCGCGGCCGAACTGGAAAAGCGTGTAGCGCAGTTGCATGCCGCTGAACTCACCATCGAGGAACGGACACTTTGGGCGCAACGCAGCGCAGCCGAGGCGGAGGCTCTGGGCAAGCACGTGCAAGCATTGTGGAGTACTTTCTGGGTCCGCCTGGGCGGGAAGCTAGGGTTGCTGCCGAAGCTGGGAAAGACGCACTAACTGAAGCGGGCAGCGGCGAAAAGCAGCCTTCAATCGCTCTTAGGGAAATGCTTCTCATACCACTTGATGGACCGCTCAATGCTGTCCACAACGTGCTTTGGTTCGCGCAGGCCATGGCCCTCCCGGGGATAGCGCACAAAAACGGTTTCCACTCCCACATCCTTGAGCCCGACATAGAACTGCTCGGCCTCGGCAATGGGCACGTCGGCGTCATTCTCGCCGTGCATCAGCATCACCGGTGTGTGCACTTGAGCCACGTATTTGAGCGCCGATCGCTGCCACAGCAGGTCCATCAGGTTACCCTGGTGCGGGAAAATGCCGAACTCCATCTGCTCATACTGGTTGTAATACGTCATGTAGTTGTAGCTGACGAGATTGACGATAGCGGCAGTGGGAATCGCTGCTTTGAAGATGTTGGTTTGGGTGACGAGCCACGCGGTGAGCTGTCCGCCGTAGCTGACGCCTTCGACGCCCAGGCGATTGCGATCGATCCAGAGATTGCGGCGCAGCGCGGCGCTCACGCCATAAAGCACATCCTGCGCTTCATTGCCGTTCTGATCGCCGAAGACCGCATCAGCAAACTTCTGGCCATAGCCGGTCGAGCCGCGGTAATTCACCATAAGCGTGGCCCAGCCCAGGCCGGCGTAGACCTGGTTGCGGAAGTTGAAAGCCGGTCCCTGCTGCCCGTGCGGCCCACCATGAATGACAACGATTAGTGGATGTTTCGAATCGGCCGTGATGTCCGGCGGCTTCGTCAGAAACGCTTCGACCTCGTATTTGTTGTCGTTGCTGATAAAGGTGAAGGGTACGACCGAAGCAATTTGCTTGCCCACCATGACGTCCTTGTTGAGATCAGTGAGTTGCCTGGACGCCTCGCTGGGCTTTCGGTAGTAGACCTCGGAGAGATCACTGGGTGGCGCGAAGGAGTACGCGATCTCGTCGTCCTTGCTCACCGACCAACTCCCGACGCTGCCGCGATCGGTAACTATGGTTTCGGGCGGCCCACCGGATGCCGGCAAGCGCAGCAGGATATTGTCTCCGCGTTTTTGGGCGAGGAAGTAAACCCACTTGCCATCCGGCGACCATCCGGCGTCGGTCTGGCGAAAGTCGATCGGGCCCAACTCACGCCGGTTGCGCCCATCGGCATCGATCAACCAGACGTGGGTGTCTTCCATGGTGGTTTCGAGATCGGTGAGGCCGCGCCTGGTTCCGAGATACACGATGGTCTTGCCATCGGGCGACCAGCGCGGCTGATACTCGGCATTCTCGGTCGCGGTGATGCGGCGAATCGCGCCGTTTGCAACGTCCAGCGCGAACAGATCGTAGTTGAAGAATTGATCTTCGTTCGGCTCGCGATTCGACACGAAGGCAATCTCCCGCCCGTCAGGCGACCAATCGATGGAATGCTCGTAGTGGGCGCCGTCGGTGAGCTGACGGACCTGGCCGTTGGCGACATCCGCGACGAAAATGTGCAGCCGCCGGTTGTCGTTAAAGTGACTGTTCCCCTCGCCAGCCTCCGGTTTGTAGAGGTAGCGGGTGATGACGATGGGATCACTGGAAGCATCAATAGCTTCGGGTCCGGGTACCGCATTGACGAAGGCCAGACGCTTGGAATCGGGCGACCACGCGAAGCGCTTGCCGGTGGTGGGTAGTGGGCTGTTGGTACCTTCGAGGGCCGCGAGAAACTTCGCGGAAGAGCCATCGGGATGGACTACGATCAAGCCGGACTTGCCTCCCATTTTGCCGCCATAGGCGATCCACTGGCTGTCCGGCGACCACTCCGGGTTTCCGGAGGAATCCTTCTCTTTAGAGAGTGACAGGTCACCGCCTCCGGCGAGCGTCATCACATGAATCTGCGAGAATGGGCGGCCGGAGCCATCGTTTCGCGTCACCGTATAGGCCAAGCGGGCGCCATCCGGCGATAGGGCGACATTACCCGCCGCGCGCAACTTGTATAAATCGCTGGCGGTAAAGGCGCTCGACTGCGCGAAAGCCGGAAGAGCAGCGACGCCAAGAAAAATCAACGACCGAAAGATAGCCACATGGTTCCCTTTCTCAGATCAGGCCAGTCTATCGCTTGTCCGGACGGCTGGGCAATCAGAGGCCAAAAAACGCCTTACCGGTTGCTAGAATGAGTTGGAACCCGCAGGCAACGAAACTCGTACTTCAGGAGTATGACGCGTTTGGCTACGCACCCGGCGACCGCGCGCGACATTATCCAGGAACTTGTGCGCAACATGCGCGAGGGCCTGGAGCCGCTGCAATACAGCGTTCTGGCTCCGGCGATCTACAACGTCTACCTTCACCCAGGGGATTTGGACCGGTTGCGCGGACTAGTCCCCAGAATCCTCGACGAAGCGCGGCGCGCGCTGGACAGCGAGTTGACGAATTTGAATCGCGCGCCTTTGAGCAACAAGCTGCGGCTCACGCGGAAGCCCGCGCCGAACGTGGAAGCTCCCCCGTCCGGATGGACGATCGACATTCTGGAAAACACGGACGACGAAACGCAACCGGGCGATATTGTGATTTACTCGGAACTCGCGCTGCCTTCGAAGCCGGAATATGGAACCGGCAGCATGACGAAGCGGATCGCTACCAGCCGGCTGGGCGGCGAGTCAAAGAGCACACAGAAATACGAGGAGAAACCCGGCAGCGGGCAGGAAGCATTCGCGATGCTGGTTTACGAAGACAACAAGGGCCGGCACAGCTACCGCATGACGAAGAATCAGATCGTGATTGGCCGCGGCGGCCGGGACTACTGGACGGATCTGACGCTCGAAACACTGCCGGACGTTTCGCGTGAACATATTCGGCTGCGCCGCGACCCAGCCACAGGGAAATTCTTCGTGAAGGACTTGAGCCGGCTCGGCACGACCATTGATGGCCGGAAGATTCCATCGAGCGTGGAGTACGCGGGCGACGAGAAAAAGGACAAGAATCTGGAAGTGGACCTTCCGGCGCGAGCGCGGATCGGCTTAGCGGAGGCGGTCTATTTGGACTTTCAAGCTGTCACTAAATGAACACTCTCTACATGGCGCGGTACTACTTCATCTGCGCACTGTTGCTGCTCGCGGGCGGCCTGGCTTGGATGAACATCTTCCGTGCTCACCGAAAATAAATGATGGCGTCCAGGACGAAGCTGCGTTGCGCTGGCGGCAGCCATCCGGGGCTGGCCCGCTCGAATAACGAGGATAGGTTTCACTGCGATCCGGGCCGGGGGATTCTGCTCGTCGTGGATGGGATCGGGGGACACGCGGCGGGAGAGAAAGCCGCCGACGTCGCTGTCAACATGGTGCGGAGCCGTCTCGAGCGCGAGACCGGCACAGCAGAGGAACGAATCCGCGAGGCGATTACGGTTGCCAACAACGAGATCTTCCGGCTGGCGCGCACGAATCAGGACTGGCATGGAATGGCATGCGTCCTGACGGCCGCGGTGGTGGAAGAGGGAACGGTAGTGATCGGCCATGTGGGCGATTCGCGGCTCTACAAGCTACGCGCGGGCCGCATACAGAAAGTGACGCACGATCATTCTCCGGTTGGGGAGCGCGAGGATACCAATGACCTGTCCGAGGCCGACGCGATGCGCCATCCGCGGCGCAATGAGGTGTACCGGGACGCCGGCACCGAAGAGCATACTCCGGACGATCCCGAATTCATCGAGTTGATCCGCATCCCGTTCGAAGACGACAGTGCCCTGCTGCTGTGCAGCGACGGCCTTACAGACCAGGTGACCTCGACGGAGATTCTGAGCATTGTCACGCGTGAGGCCGGCAATCCGGACGCTGCTGTCGAAGAACTGATCGCGAGTGCGAATCGCGCGGGCGGCAAGGACAACGTATCGGTTGTGATCGCCGAGGGACCGCTCTTTGCGGCTCAGGCCCATAAGGCGGCGGTCATTCCGGCCAACGCGCCTGGAAGCGTATTCCGCAGCCGGTATGCGACGGCGCTGTATGGCTTCCTCGCGGGTGGGCTGCTATTAGCAGCTCTAGAATGGCGCTTCGAACTTTTGAAGCCGCCTCGCGTCTCCGTTCCCGCTTCCGCCGCGCGAGTGCTGGTGGTCGGCACCTCTGAAGGGGCGCAGTTTACGGCCATCAGCGACGCGCTCTCTCATGCGCGGCCGGGCGATACGGTCGAACTGCTGGGCGGCGAGTATCGCGAGCAGGTGCGTCTGCGAGACGGCATAAATGTCGCGAGCCGTGTGCCGTATACCGCGATTTTGCGCGCAGCGCCGGCATACACTGGTCCCGCGATTGCGGTGATCGCAGCAAACATCAAGAACGCGCGCCTCAGCGGTCTTCGTATCCTCGGCGATGAGAAGATGCCTCTCGCAGTGGGTATCCTCGTGACCGATGGCGATATCGAAATCGATGATTCAGAGATCGGCGCGGCGAGCGTCGGGATCGAGATTCGCGGGAACGCCCATCCCGTTCTTCGCGCCAACTCCATTCACGACTGCCCGGCCGGCGGCATTCTAATTTCGGAGGCCGCGACACCGTGGCTCTCTCACAACGACATTGTGGGCAATGGGCACGGCCAGCGCCAGACATACCCGGGCGTGTTAGTTTCCGGCACGGCACGGCCCGTGCTGATCGGCAATGTGTTTGGCGAAAACGGTGCGCAAGGCATCGTGATTCCACCCGGCATCGACGGTGGCCCTATTCTCAAGTTCAACTTCTTTCTGAACGGTGAACCGATCGGCCACTCGCAGCCGGACGGGTCACGCGGAGCCCCGAAGCCGCGAAGGCGGCGTCCGTGATTCCAGTCAACCGAAAGATCGGCAACTTCGAAATCGTCCGCAAGATCGCGCGCGGCGGGATGGCGGATGTTTATCTGGTCCGCGAAGAAGAGCCGAATCGCACGATTGCGCTGAAACTGATCGAGCATGGATCCGATCCAGACACGTTGGGCAGCATCGAAGCGGAGCGGAGCGGCTCGGCGTTGCAGGCCAGCCTGGCGGCCGTCGACACGCGCGTCGTGCAGATCTATGGCGTGGGCGACGCCGACGATTATTTCTTTGTTGCGATGGAGTACATCGAGGGGCAGGATCTTTCGGAGATCATCCGGCGCGGGCCACTGCCCGTCGCGCAGGCGGTGGATTTCGGGATCGAGATCTGCGAGACGCTGCAACACGCGCACAGCTTGCAGACAACGATCAATGGCAAAGCGTACCACGGGATTATTCATGGCGACATCAAGCCGCGCAATATTCGCATCGATCTCGCGGGCCGTGTTCGCGTGCTCGATTTTGGTATTGCCAAGGCGCTGTCGCTGTCGCGCCGGCTGACGCGAAACGAATTCGGCAGCGTGCAATACGCCTCGCCGGAGCGGCTCGATTCGGGCGAGGTGGACAGGAACTCGGATCTCTGGTCGGCGGGCGTAGTGCTCTATGAGATGCTCACCGGCCTTCAACCCTACCAGGCGGCGACGACGGAGCGCTTGGAGCGTATGATCCGTTCGCGGATTCCGCCGCCGCCGGCTCCGGATCCCTGTCCCGAGGCGTTGCGCAGAATCCTCGGAAAATCAATGGCACCCGATCCGGCGCGCCGTTACGAATCCGCCGCTGACTTCGCCTCTGACCTCATCCGCTTCCGTGGCGGCGGAAGCGTGTTGGCGCAACAGGATGATGGGCGAGAGATCACACGGCGCACTTTTAACTCGGACTCCGCGCTCGATGAGAGCACCAGACGGACGACAGCGCGTGCAGCCGCAACGACGGAGGACGGTACGCGCCGCACGATCACGGCGCCGGCCGCGACGCTCGCCCCGCCTGCCGAACCGCACCGCAAAAGTAGTAAGACAGTTTTGCGCGCCCTGCTGCTCGTCTTCCTCGCGATCGCCATCGGCGCGGGATACGAGATTTCTTCCACGTACTTTCTTTACAAGCGTGGCCAGCAACTCGAAGATCAGATCAAGACAGAAGCTGTGACGGACGCCGATCGCATCTGGCAACAGTGGACGGAACTCTCCAAGGGCCGGTCGTCATCTTTCGTATTATCCGGCCCTCGCCGCGCGGTGAAGCAGAAGCTGGTGGCCGCCGCCGATCACGTAATCACAACGTACCGGAGCAACGATTCTCAGCCTGTGTACCAAAAGGACTGGGAGCACGCGCGGTTGTATCTTGCCGATGCTCTCACGCTCGATCCCGGTGACAGTTCCGTGCGCGGGAATTTGAGACTATGCGAAGGACACATCGCACGGATTATCGGCACCACCCGACACAACAACGCCGCGCTCAATGAAGCGGCGCAGAAACTGCTCGAGTCGCAACAGTTGATGCCAAAGTCACCGGACCCTGAACTCGCGCTCGCCCGCCTCTACGTCTACGGGCTCAAGGATATTGATAAGGCGTACATCGCCTTGCAGGAAGCGGAACGGCGCGGTTATGCTTTGGGCAATCGCGAAAAGGGCCAGCTCGCCGATGGCTATCGAGAGCGGGCCGACAGGCTCTGGTATGACTCACGCAAGATTCAGGGCCTGCCCCAGGAGAAGGAAGAGGCGCAAAAAGCGCAGGACGACTACAACCGTGCGCTCCGGCTATACCAGGAGATTGCGCCATACGGGAACGCCAACGCCAACATCGTTCGCGTCCAGGACATGCTTTCGGCCGTCGAATACCGGCAGCGGCGCTTTCACTGGCCCTTTCGACTATGGCCGTAACCCGCAGCACAGCCGTTGACCGCGGGCAGAATCGCGACTCCCGAGCGGGTGCCCGAGCGTGGCCCGTGAGCGAATTCCTGTGGCTGGCCGCGGCATCGATCCTGATTGCGAGCGGGCTGTTTCTGGTGTTCCAGGCCAAGGCGAACGCGCTCGCTGAAGTTGAGCAAGCGCTCGCCTCAAAACAACTGATCAACCTCAATGAACTCGGCTCGCGCGAGGATCTGCTGCCCTTTCTGAACATCATTGCTGCTGCCGGTGAGCGGCAGTTTGTGGCGCGCAGGATTTACGATGCGGCCGGCAATCTGGAGAACGTGGGGGCGCTCGCGCGATTGCGCGTTCCGGAACCGGAGATTCGCGGCGCACGCGGTTTGGCGGGCTTCAAAGCGAGGCTCGCGCTGGTACCCGAAACTGACGGTCAGGAGCGCTCGCTCCCCCTTCTAAGCGCCGAACAGTTCCGCCTTCTCAAGCCGCGTTTCGTGGTGAGGCGTCCAGCCGCATTCGGGCATGCGTTTCTGGCTTGGTCCGTGTTGTTTTTTTGCGCGTTCTCGCTGGTGCAATTATGGTGGCTGGTGCGTGGCTTCCAGGGCGACCGTGTGCTGCTTGTGCCAATCCTCCTGCTCACGGGCGCCGGGTTGATTCTGATGGTGAGCCTGCGAGATCCGGTGCGCGACAGCCTGATCTTCGCGGGTTTTGTGCAAGGAGTAATCGGGGGATGCGGGTTGCTCGCCGTGCTCAGCTTTATCGATTACCGCCGCACTCTCGGCAAATTGAGTTTCGTGCCGCTTCTCGCCAGCTTCGCGCTTTCCGTCCTGTTGATCGCGTTCGGCTATGGCCCGGGCACGAGCGACGCCAAAGTCAACCTGCTGGGATTCCAGCCGGTTGAACTAATTCGCATTTTGCTGATTCTCTTCCTTGCGGGTTACTTCGCGGAGCGTTGGGATATTCTGCGCCACGCGCGGGAAACGCGGCCCAGAATCGCGTGGCTCTCGAGATACGTCGATCTACCGCCGCTCGAGTACACCGCACCGGTGATCGTGTGCGTGGGCCTGTCGCTGCTGTTTTTCTTCTTGCAGAAGGACCTCGGACCCGCCCTGGTGTTCACTTGTCTATTCCTCGCGCTCTACGCCGTCGCGCGCAGTGGCACGGCGATGCTGTTCACTGGCCTCGCATTCTTAGTGGCGGGTTTCAGCACCGGCTACCTGCTGGGCGTGCCGCACACAGTTTCCGCGCGCGTCAATATGTGGATATCGCCGTGGAACAATATGGTGCACGGAGGCGACCAGCTTGCCCAGTCCCTCTGGGGATTCGCTACTGGTGGCGCTTTTGGCACAGGTCTTGGACTCGGGGACCCGGCGCTGGTTCCTGCCGCTCATACCGACCTCATCCTGTCCGCCCTTGGGGAAGAATGGGGCTTCCTAGGCCTGACCGCGATTTTCCTACTGTACGCGGTGCTGCTGTATCGTACGTTCCGCATCGCGCTGCGCGCCGCAAACGATTACGAGTTCTTCCTGGCCACGGGCCTAGCCGCGGCGATGGCGCTGCAGATTTTGTTGATTAGCGGGGGCGCGTTGGGCGTGGTCCCCCTTTCGGGCGTGGTCACTCCGTTTCTGAGTTACGGCCGCACCTCGATGCTGGCCAACTTTCTGGTCTTCGCGATGATCCTTTCGATCTCGCGCCGCGCCGTCGAGCCTGGGCGCAACGCTCCCTTTCGCGCACCCGTGAGAACAATGGGGGTGGTCATGGCTGGGCTGGCGCTGGTGATCCTTGCCAAGGCGGCTTACGTTCAGGTTCTGCGCAGCGTTCCAATGATGGGCCAGGGTGCACTGGTCGTGCAGGCCGATGGCATCCGCCGCTATCAATACAATCCGCGATTCCTCGCTATCATGCGTGAGATCCCGAAAGGCAGTATCTATGATCGCAATGGCCTTCCGCTTGCCACCAGCCGTTGGGACGAACTCGAAGCGCACCGGGCGGACTATGTGCGCCTCGGAGTGGATATCGACCGCACGTGCTCACGGACCGAGAGCCGTCACTATCCGTTTGGCGGCGTTACGTTCGATCTTCTCGGCGATCTTCGCACACGCCTGCGCTGGGGCGCCAGCAACACCTCGTTTGTCGAGCGCGACTCCGCGACTCGCCTACGCGGCTACGATGACCGGCCCACGCTCGTGGAAGTGAAGAACCCGAAGACCGGCGCGGCCGAACGGATCATCCGCTATGATTACCGCGAGCTCGTTCCTTTGCTGCGCCACCGTTATGAACCCGACAATCCTGACGTGCGACGCGTGCTCGACCGTCCGCGGGACGTGCGAATGACTATCGACGCGCGATTGGAAATGCGAACAGCGCAGATTCTCGAGCAGCAACTGCGTCAGGCTGGAAAGGATAGCGGAGCGTTAGTGGTGCTCGACCCTGCGACTGGCGATCTACTGGCGTCGGTAAGCTATCCTCTGGCGCCTATCGGGCCCGGCGACGAAGCTACAGCGGCACCGGATGCCAGCAGCTCAAGCCCCTATCTCGACCGCGCGCGCTATGGTCTCTATCCGCCGGGCTCGACGTTTAAGGTGGTCACCGCCATATCCGCCCTGCGCAAAGATCCCGAGCTGGTACACGCGCAATATTCGTGCATTCGTTTGCCCGGGGGCCGTACCGGCAATTTCATCCGCGGCTCAAGCCGGCCTATCCGCGACGACGTGCTCGATAAAACTCCGCACGGCACACTCGATCTCGAGCGCGCCACCATCGTCTCGTGCAACGCATATTTTGCGCAACTCGGAACATACGACGTCGGCGCCAAGCCGCTGTTTGACACCGCCAGCCTTCTGGGGATAGCCGTGGCCGCACCAAATACACCGGAGCAGCTCCGCAAATCGCTGCCGCAGTCTTCGTACGGTCAAGGACAAGTGGTGGCGTCACCGTTTCAGATGGCGCGTGTGGCGGCCACAGTGGCGAACGGCGGGATGATGCCGGGCGGCCGCTGGCTTCTGGATGACAGCAATGAGCGTGTCACTGAGCCGAAGGCTGTGCTCACGCCGGATTCCGCCGCGACGATTGCGCGATTCATGCGCGAGGTCGTCACCAGCGGTACCGGAAGGCGCGCAGCCGGAGCCGTTGTGCCCGTCGCGGGAAAAACCGGAACCGCGGAGCTCGCCGATGCTCCCTCGCACGCCTGGTTCATCGGATTTGCACCTTACGGGAAATCCGTCAGACACATTGCGTTTTCCATTCTGATTGAAAACGGTCAATACGGCGGAACGTATCCGGCGGCTGCAGCTGCCGAAATTGTAGGAGCCGCGCGCGACCTGGGCTTGATTGGCAGCGCGGAGGGGCGGCCATGAGCTTCTTCTCGGAAGTCGAAAAGACCATTGAGCGCGAGTTTCAGAAGTGGACCCAAAAGGCGTTCGGGCCGGCACAATCCGCCGAACTGCTTTTGGTGCATCACGCCATTCTCGAAGAGGTCGCGAGCAAGATCCAAACCGTGCGCCGTGGCAAACAAGTCTTTCCGTTCAATCACCTGCTGGTTCGCTTACGGGCGCCGGATGCCGCACAACGCGCCGTGTTGGAGGGCGCCTTCGGCGAGAACCGCCGGGTGGAAAACGACATTCGCGAGTGCCTGACGAGTGCGGGATGCGAGGTGCCGGCCGGTTTTTCCGTGGACATCGAAACCGCCGAGACAGGGCCGCAAGCGTTCGATATCTTACTTGAAAATCGCGGCGCGCCAGTCCAGCCGGCATTAATGGCCGAGCCCGCACGGCTGGTTGTGTTGCGCGGCAAGGCGAACCAGGAGTCGTTCCTGATCGAGAAGCCACGCACCAATATCGGGCGGCTGGCCGAGCTGACTGATGCGCGCCAACGCGTGGTTCGCCGCAACGATATGGTCTTCGAAGAAGGCGCGGATGAAGTTAACACCACCGTCTCTCGAAGCCACGCGCATATCCGTTTCGACCGGCAAGCTACTGACTATCGAATTTGCGACGATGGCAGCGAATACGGCACTCGAATCTTCCGCGATGGCCGGTCTATCGAAGTGCCATCCGGGAGCGCACGCGGGGAACGGCTAAGCGACGGCGACGAAATCTACGTGGGCCGAGCATGTTTTCGCTTCGAAGTGTGATTCCCGCGGCTCGCGCGGCTGCCATATCATAGTTGCCGTGGTCCACCATCCTTTGTCTCTTTTTTCCACGCTGGTGCTGTGCACGAGCGTTCTCGGGCAAGACCCTGTCCGTTTCCTGGCGG
This sequence comes from Terriglobia bacterium, assembly GCA_963768075.1. GTDB lineage: Bacteria > Acidobacteriota > Terriglobia > Bryobacterales > Bryobacteraceae > QHXW01. The sequence goes on along the minus strand of CAVYHD010000046.1, from coordinate 28,325 downwards.
ACAAGAAACTCTGGGTGCTCGACACGGATCAACCCAGTTATGTGTTCGGCATAAACGAACGAAACCAACTGCAACACGTTTACTGGGGCAAGAAACTTTGGCGCGATGCGGACCTGGCTCCGGCTCACTCCACCAGCGAGTGGGCCTCCTTCGATGGCGCCGCGACCACCACGCCGGGTGAATATGCTGGGTGGGGAAGCAACATGTACACCGACCCTGTTTAAAGGTCACGCTAGCGAACGGAAACCGCGACCTGGTTCTCGGTTATGTCAGTCATGAAATTCACGGCGACACGCTCAAGGTGGTTACCAAGGACATCCAGTACGATTTGATCGTCAACCTCTACTACCGTGTTTATGCGGACGACGAACATTATCCAGAAGCACGCCGTTATCGAGAACAAGACCCGCAGAGCCCGTCACGGTCGAGAGCGCGCAAGCCGGCGTCTGGTATATGCCGCCGGGCGAGGGTTACCGTCTCACTTACCTGAACGGGCGCTGGGCGGGCGAAACGCAACTCGTCCAGGAGGACGATCCATCCCGGCGTGAAGGTGCTGGAGAGCCGGCGCGGCACCACCAGCCATCAGACCAATCCGTGGTTTGCCATCGATGCCGCCGAAGGCAAACGGCGCCCACGCCGACCAGGAGCACGGCAGAGTGTGGTTTGGCGCGCTGGGCTGGAGCGGCTACTGGAAGATTCAGCGTGGAGCAGACGCCGCACCAGCAAGTCCGCGTCACGGGCGGATACAACACTTTCGACTTCGCCTATCCTTGCAGCCCGGCGAGCAGCTCGAAACGCCGCCATTCTACGGCGGATTCACGCGACCGCGGCTTCGGCGAAGCATCCCGCCTTCTGCACCGGTTTCACGCGCGAATCCATCCTTCCCGGCGGCCTCTCCGCCAAGCCCCGGCCCGTGCTCTACAACTCCTGGGAAGCCACCGAGTTCAACGTCGACGAACCCGGGCCAGCACGCCTGGCCGAGAAGGCCGCCAAGATTCGGCGTTGAGCGCTTTGTGATGGACGACGGCTGGTTCGGCGCGCGCAACAACGACCACGCCGGGCTGGGCGACTGGTTCGTCAATCCAAAAAAGTTTCCCAATGGCCTGAAGCCGCTGATCCACTACGTCAACGGCCTGGGCATGGATTTCGGCATCTGGGTGGAACCCGAAATGGTGAACCCCGACAGCGACCTTTATCGCAAGCATCCCGACTGGGCCATGAATTTCCCCGGACGACCGCGCACCGAAGCACGCAATCAGTTGGTGCTGAACATGGCGCGCGACGATGTAAAGGAATACATCTTCGCGTGGCTCGACAAGCTGGTCACCGAAAACAACATCGCATTCCTGAAGTGGGACATGAACCGCAACTTCTCCGAGCCCGGCTGGCACGGAAGCGGGACCGCTCAACGAGAAGAAGATCTGGGTGAAGTACGTGAGCAACGTGTACGAAATCATCGACCGCCTGCGCGCCAGGCATCCCGAAGCTCGAAATCGAATCCTGCTCCGGCGGAGGCGGACGCGTCGATCTGGGCATCCTGAAGCGCGTCGACGAAGTCTGGACCTCCGACAATACCGAGGCCTTCGATCGTCTGCGCATTCAGGAGGGCTTCAGTTATGCCTACCCGGCGCAAGTCATGATGGCTTGGGTGACCGACGTCCCCAACTATAACGGCCGCACCACGCCGCTGGAGTTCCGGTTCCTGGTGGCGATGATGGGCTCGCTCGGGATCGGCAACAATCTGAACAAATGGACGGAGCGATGATTTTGCGCTGGCCACCAAGATGATCGCCTACTACAAGAGCATCCGCGCAGACGGTGCAACAGGGCAACCTATACCGCCTGTTCTCGCCGCGCGAGGGCGAGCTCACGGCGAATCAATATGTGTCGGATGATGGAAAGCAATCGGTTCTATTCGCCTTTCTGCGGTCGCAACAGTACGGCCGGCCGGCTCCTACCATCCGGCTGCGGGGCCTGGACGAGCGCGCCGTCTATCGCCTGAAGCCGCTCCATCGGAATAAGCTGGTCGAGATGCTGGACAGCAGCCAGTGGCGCATACCTTGAGAATCACGGACTGAATCTGCGCCTGGTTGGCGACTACGACGGAACTTCGATCCTTTTGGAGCGAGCCGAATAACAAATCAGGCCAGCATTTCTTTTATGACGTTACCGCCAAAATCGGTTAGCTTTTCGTTCCGGCCGTTGTGGAGGAACCAGAGCTGATTCTGATCCAGCCCCAACAGCTGCAAGATTGTGGCGTGGAAGTCCCGCATGTGATGCCTCGGCTCCAGCGCGCGCAGCCCGAGTTCGTCGGTCTCGCCAACCGTAATTCCAGGCTTCACTCCGCCGCCCGCGAACCACATGGTGTACCCGTGAGGATTATGATCGCGCCCGTTGCCCCCCTTGTGACATGGGCAGGCGTCCGAATTCAGCTCCCCATATCACCAGCGTCTCTTCCAACAACCCGCGCTGTTTCAGATCTTGCAACAGGCCGGCAATCGGCAGGTCGGTCATGCCGCTCATCTTCTCGTGGTTCGCCACCAGATTGCTGTGCGCATCCCACTGCACCGAAACCGGGCCGCCGCCCGAATAGATCTGTACGAAACGAACGCCCCGCTCCACCAGACGCCGCGCCAGCAGGCAGCGCGTCCCGAACTCCGCCGTGTGTTTCTGGTCGAGTCCGTACAGCGCCCGCGTGGCCTGATTCTCCTTGGAGATGTCCACCGCCTCCGGTGCGTGACTCTGCATGCGAAAAGCCAGTTCATACGAGCTGATGCGCGCGGCCATTTCGGTGTCCGTGTCGAGCGTGTCCATCTCGTTCATGCTTTGCAGGAAATCGAGCGTGCGCCGCTGACGCTCCGGCGTGACTCCGGCCGGCGGCCGTAGATTAATGATCGGGTTCGGCCCGGGGCGGAACACGGTCCCTTGATACACGGCGGGCAGAAATCCTGCGCCCCAGCAGGGCGTCCCGCCTTCGGGCGTGCCTTCCGGCTGCGGCATCACCACGTATGCCGGCAGATTCTCGCTTTCGCTGCCCAGACCGTAGGTGATCCACGATCCCATGCTCGGATACCCCATAAGGATGCGGCCGGTATTGACCTGGTACATCGCAGGCGCGTGCACCGTGCTTTCGGTATAGAACGACCGGACGAAGCAGAGATCATCGACATGCTGCGCCATGTGCGGGAACAGCGTCGAAACCTCGCGTCCGCACTGTCCATACTTACTGAACTTCCAGGGACTCTTCAGCAGCGGGGTGTCGCCTTTGGTGAACTCGCTCACGACCGTACCGTAACTTGCGGGAAGCAATTTCCCGTCGTATTTATCCAGCGCCGGCTTGGGATCGAAGGTGTCGAGGTGGCTAGGCGCGCCCACCATAAACAGAAAGATCACCGATTTCGCGCGCGGCTTGAAGTTCGGTGGTTTTGCGGCAAGCGCATTCATGCGCTGCGCGGCACCCGCCGGCGGGCCCAGCAGCGATGCCAGCGCAATCGATCCGAAACCATTCGCCGCGCGCACCAGAACGTCGCGGCGAGTCAATGCGGGAAGGAAATGCCGGTTGTTAGGGGACATAGACAAACTCATTTCTGTTTAATAACGCCAGACACATATCCACCACGCTCCCTCCGCCGGTGAAGAACTTCTTCGCGAGCTGCTGCTCCGCCGGCGAAGGTGTCCGCGCCAGAGCCAGCTTCCACGCTGTTTTCACCTCGCACGCATGGTTGTCTTTCTTACATTCCGTCCGCAGCCGCGCGGCGAAGGCCTGCGACTGCTCCTGCATGAAATCGCTGTTAAAAAGAGAGAGCGCTTGCAGCGCGTGCGTGCTCACCGGCCGCACCGGGCAAGACGTAATCGCATCCGGCTGATCGAATGCCGTCAGCAACGGCAGGCGCACACTGCGCTTATCGTACAGATAAATGCTGCGGCGGTTCTGCACGCTCTTGTCGGGATTTACGGGCCACAATCCATCTCTCTCGTGCTCGGTAAAGATGAGATTGTAAACCTCGGGCTCGATCGGGATGAGCACGGGCCGCCCTCCGAGCTTCGGATTCAGGCTTCCGCTCACCGAAAGAATCTCGTCGCGCAGCGTTTCCCCTTCCATGCGCTTCCGGTTCATGCGCCAATAGAGGCGGTTGTCGGGATCGATGCCTTCGCGAGCCTTGTCCGGCGCCGCACTTTGCAGATAGACACTGGAGGTTACGATCAGCCGGTCGATCGTCTTTATGCTCCACCCCTTCGCCACAAATTCCGATGCCAGCCAATCCAGCAAGGGCTGGTTCGACGGACGGTCGCCCATCACCCCGAAATCGTTCGGCGTTCGCACGATGCCGGTGCCCATCCGGTATTGCCAGATGCGGTTCACCATCACTCGTGCCACCAGCGGATTCTGTCCTGAGGTCAGCCATTTCGCCAAGGCCGTGCGCCGGCCAACCGTGGCCTTCGGAATCTCGAAAGATGCCTTGATCACACGCGGCACCGACGGGTCCACGGGATCGAGACGGTTCTTGGGATCCCCCATGCGCAGAACGTAGGCCTGTGGCGCGGGCGCATCCCCATTCAAATACGCATACGCCGTGGGCAGCGGGTCTGGCTCGGTGGCCTCGACTTCATGCAGTTTGGCGCGCAGCTTGGCTCGCTTCTCCAGATCCTCGGGCGTCATCGCCGCCACTACAATGTCCCATGTCGGCTCAATCTGGCTCTTGGCGTTCTCAGCCAGAACTTTCTGCTCGGGTGTTCGCTTTGCTTCCGGCGTTTTCCAGGCTTCCTGGAGCTTCGGCTCCAGTTTCGCCAATTCCGTGACCTCAATCCGCTCGTGGTAGGGCTTGGCAAGTTGCTCCAGAGCATCCTTTACTGGCTTCAGCCGCTCTTTGTAAGCCTTGTCGGCGACTTCCCAGGCTGCCTGCTCCGTGGGCGTGGCGATCACTACCTCCTGGCCCTCAGCCCCGGCGAATATCGCTTGCAGCCGGTAGTAATCGGCCTGCAGAATCGGATCGAACTTGTGATTATGGCAGCGCGCGCAGTTTACGGTCATACCCAGAAACGTCTGCCCCACGTTGGTTGCGATCTCGGTCAAAACCTCCTCGCGGCTGACCTCGGGATCGATGTTCCCCCCACCAGATGCTCCTGGCCGGCCCTCAAATAACCGCTCGCGATCAGCGCTTCCCGGTTGCCCGGAAACATTTCGCCGCCGGCGATCTGTTCCTTGATGAACCGGTCGTAGGGTTTATCGCGGTTGAACGCGTCGATCACGTAGTCGCGATAGCGCCAGGCGTGCGTCCGGTCGCCGTCCAGTTCAAAGCCGTTGGTGTCGGCGTAACGCACGACGTCCAGCCACTTCAGCGCCCACCTTTCGCCATAATGCGGGGAAGCCAGCAGGCGGTCCACTACCTTTGTATACGCGTCAGGGGACCGATCCTTAAGGAACGCTTCTACCTCAGCCGGCGTTGGTGGCAGACCGATCAGGTCGAATGTCACGCGACGGATCAACCGGATGCGGTCCATCGGCTCGGACGGTGCAAGCTTTTTGGCTTGGAGCGCGCTTAGAATAAACGCATCGATCGGCGTGCGAACCCAGGGATCGGAAACGGAAGGAACGGGCGGCCGTACGACATTTTGAAACGCCCAATACTTCCCCCGCGCGCCGATGAACTTGGCTTCTTTGTCGGCTGTATCTTTTTCGCTCGCAAAACAGTACCCAAACACCGCCGCAGCAATCAGCGCGGCCGAGATGATCTTACGCAACGTTCGACCCTCCCTTTGGGTGGTATCTAATTAGTATAAACCGGATACGGCCCAATCCAAAATCAAGGTCCCGGGCTAAGGCGCCGCGCGTTAGTCCGTACGGATTGCGGTGATTGGGTCGACGCGGGTACCGCGTAACGCCGGCAGCGGCCGAGCAGAATGATATGATGCTCGCGCGGCAGCCCAACGATGACCCAACGTCTCGGCACTTGCGTTCTGGCATTGGGCCTAAGTTTCCTGGGCTGGCCGGAGATTCTCGCGCAGAGCCCACATGCCGAGGACTTCTTCCCGATGTCGGTGTGGTATGGAGGCGGCAAGGCGCGGGCTCCGATGCTGGAGGCCGATCCTCTCCAGAAGACCGCCATCTGGCGCGACGACCTCGCCCAGATTAAGAAACTTGGTTTTAACACCGTGCGCTGCTGGATCGACTGGTCGAGCGGAGAACCCGAGGAGGGCCGATATCGCTTCGAGACCATCGACGTCATTCTGAAACTCGCCGAGGAGCAGGGGCTGCGAGTGGTGATTCAGGTCTACATGGACTCCGCGCCGGCGTGGGTTGGACGCAAGTTTCCGGATTCACTTTTTGTCTCGTCCAACGGCATGGCAATCCATCCGGAATCTTCTCCTGGCTACTGCCGCGACCATGCGGGTGTGCGAGAGGTCGAATTGAAGTTCTACACCGCTCTCGCGGAGGAGGCAAAAACAAGCGCCGCGTTTCTTGGCTGGGATCTGTGGAGCGAGCCGCACGTGATCAACTGGGCCACGCCCACGTACATCGACAATCCGGAGTTTTGCTATTGCAAGTATTCCGTGGCGCGCTTCCGAAGTTGGTTAAAGAAAAAGTACGGAACGCTGGACGCGCTGAACGGCGCGTGGTATCGCCACTTCACCGGCTGGGAGGAAGTGGAGCCGAACCGGTTGAGTACGATCCTGTCCTACACCGATTTTATCGATTGGAAGAATTTCATCGCCGACAAACTCGGTGAGGACCTCCGCGATCGCTACGAAGCGGTGAAGCGTGTGGACCCGCGCACGGTGGCGACGTCGCACGCGGCTGGGATCGGGCTGTTCAGCTCTCCGCTGTGGTGGGAGGGCCAGTCTGATGACTGGACCATGACCGCGCAAGTGGACTACTACGGCACCTCCTTTTATCCCAAGCACTCTTCCTTCGTTAACCGCGATGTTCCCTGGCGCGGGGCGCTGCTGGACTTCACGCGCTCATTTGGTTTCGCCGATGGCGGCCGCGGATTCTGGATCGGCGAATTGCAAGCCGGCTTCGGAACAATTGCGTTGAATGTCTCGCCTACCGTGACGCCAGCCGACCTGCGCATTTGGACCTGGAGCGCGCTGGCGCGCGGAGCCAAAGCTATCAACTATTACGCCTGGTACCCCATGAGCACGGGCTATGAGTCCGGCGGATACGGAATGATTCAGCTCGATGGCACGCTCACCGAGCGCAGCCGGGTGGCGGACTCGATCGCCCGAATTGTGGACCGGAACCAGAAGACATTCCTCGAAGCGCGGCCGCCGAAAGCGGAAGCCGCCATCATCTACAACCCGCTGTCGTACTTCGTCGGAGGCCGGGAACGCGAGACCGCTTATGGAGGACCGCAGGGTGAGGTGGCGAGTATTGAGCGCGATTCCATGCTGGGCATTTATCGGGCGCTTTTCTCGACGAATGTGCCGATCGATTTCATTCACATCAATCACCTTTCGCAGGAGAATCTTAAGCAGTACAAGCTGGTATTCCTGCCGTATCCATTGATGATCCCGTCTTCGTCGGCCGAGGAGCTAAAGGAATACGTGCGGATGGAGGGCATCTGGTGGCCGAGGCGCGGCTTGGCTGGAGCAACGAGAAGGGATCGTCCTCGCCAACGATCCCTGGCATGGGCCTGGACGCAGTGATGGGCTGCCGCGAAACCGATGTGAAGACTGGCCAAGACGGACGCACGGTTCTGAAATGGACCGGTGAATCGCTACCCGGATTCGCCGCCGGTGAAACGTTACAGGCTCGGTGGTACGAAGAAACACTCGAACCGCGCGGCCCGGAGGCGCATGTCGTCGCGACTTTCCCGACCGGAGCAGCGGCGGCGGTGATCTCCGCCTACGGCAAAGGTAAGACGCTGATGCTTGGCTCCTACGTCGGCGCGGCGTATGAAACGCGGCCCGAACCCTCGGCTGCGTCGCTTCTATCGTTCGCTGCTCACATGGGCTGGCGTCGAGGCGCCTATCGCAGTAGCGGGCGCGGCGCCTGAGGTACGCTATCTCGAGAGCGGACGCGATACCCTGGTGTATCGTCTTCAACCATGGCAATCAGGGATCGAGCCCTCGATCGCACTGCGCCTGCCCGGGCACAATCACTCGAGGCGTTGACCTGGTGACCGCGAAACCGATAGACATTTCCGGAGAGCCGGGTGTTGTGAAGATGCACGGCCCGGTGGCACCGCAAGGCGTTTGGGTGGTGAAGATCTCGCCAGAACAATAACGATGCCTTCCGTGATTGCTATCGACCTCGGCGGGACAAAGCTCACCACGGCAGTCGTGGACGACGATGGCCGCGTCCGGGGCCGCACCAAGCGCCCGACCGAACGCGGAGGGCTGAAGGCCTCGGTCGAGCAAATTGCATCATCGGTCCGCGAATCGATTGACCAGGCGGGGTCGCGGAAGTTCGCGACGCCGGGATGATTGTGCCCGGCATTTACTCAAAGAAAACTGGCCATGCCTGGGCGCCGAATCTCTGGGGCCGGGAACACGTTCCGCTGTTGGCGGAACTCCGCGAAAGGCTCGCGCTGCCGGTGGTCGTCGATAGCGACCGAGCCGGATATGTGCTCGGCGAGGCGTGGCTCGGCGCTGCCCGCGGATTGAAGGACGTCATTTTTCTCGCCGTCGGAACGGGTATCGGCGCAGGGATTCTTTCAGATGGCCGCCTGGTGCGCGGCGCGAGCGACATCGCGGGCGCGGTCGGATGGTTCGCTTTGAATCCGGCGCGCCACGAAATCTATGCGCAGGTGGGCTGCTGGGAAGCCGAGTCAGCCGGCCCCGGTTTGGCGCGGCGGCTCAATGCCACGTCGGCGGAAGAGGTCGTTGCGGCGGCGCGTTCGGGGGATGCCTCTGCTCAGTCCGCGGTTGCAGAGACAGTGCGGTATCTTGGCATGGGCATTGCCAATCTCGTCAGCGTCTTCAACCCGGAAATGATCGTGCTCGGAGGCGGTCTGATGCAGGCTGCCGATCTGTTCCTTGGGCCGATTCAGCGCGCGATGCGAGAATGGGCGCAGCCGGTTGCCGCACAGCAAGTGCGCATCGAGTTGACGCAGCTCGCAGAGGACGCTGGATTGCTGGGCGCGGCGCGCCTCGCCTTGGAAGGTACCCGAGTCTGACGGAATCAAATAAGGAGCTTATGTCGGCAATCAAATATTACGGGCGAATCTCGGAAGTACTAGCGAACATCCACGCAACGCAGGGAGAGAAGATCGAACAGGCCGGAGAAGCCATGGCCGCGGCGATCGCCGCGGGAAAGCGCGTCTACCTCTACGGCAGCGGCCACTCGGTGATCCCGGTGATGGACATCTTCCCGCGCTACGGAAGCTTTGTGGGCTTTTTCCCGCTCTACGATCCGCGATTGATGTGGTCGAATGTAGTGGGGCCGAACGGCGCGCGTGAGCTGTTATGGCTGGAACGCAAAGAGGGCTACGCCGAGGTTTTCCTGCAAAGCTATCCGCTCGATCTCGGCGATATGATGATCGTGTTTTCGCACGGCGGCATGAACGCCGCCCCGATCGAGGCGGCGCTCTACGCCAAAAAGAAGGGTCTCACCGTGGTGACCGTCTCCTCTCTTGCCAATGCCAAGGTGGCGCAGGCCACTCATTCGAGCGGCAAGAAGCTGCCTGATGTCGCCGACATCGCCATCGACAACTGCGTAGCGCCCGAAGACTCTCAGGTGGATATCGGCCGGCCGGAAAAGGTTGCCGCCGGTTCGACTATGGCCGTGATCTTCGTCGCTATGTCGCTGGTAGCAGAAACTGGTGCGCGCCTCGTCGCCAAAGGCCATACACCCGTTACATTCGTCTCGCCGAATGTTGCCGCCATTGAAAGAGACCACAATCAAAAAGTCTTCCAGACCTTCAGCCGGGCCCTGTTCTCGCGCGGCGGCGAATGACACACGCGCACGCGGATGCTCAAATTCGGACGGCCTGGCTCAGCGCAGCATCCTTCGCCGGCATGTTCGGCTTTGGCGTTGTGATGGCCCTTCTCGGCGCCATTCTGCCGTTGATCTCTCAATCTCTGCGCTTTGATCTCGCCCAGGCGGGCGGCCTGTTCCTGGTCATGAATGGCGCGATGCTGGCGACGACTTTCGCTCTGGGCCCGCTGCTCGACCGTTTCGGCATCAAGCCGGCTTTTCTCCTCGCGCCCTTGTTCGTCGCCGGCGCCCTCACCCTGATCGCAAACACCGGCACGTTTGCAGGTCTACAAGCGGGCGTGACTTTGCTGGGTATCGGCGGGGGCGCGTTGAACCAAGCGACCAATACGCTCATCGCTGACCTGCACGAAGATGCGCGCCGGAAGAGTGCGGCGCTGAATTTGTTGGGCGTATTCTTCGGTTTCGGCGGTTTGTTTGTCCCTTTCACAATCGGGACGCTACTAGGCTTTTTGGGGCTCGCGAAGATCCTTTATCTCGCCGCCGCACTCACCTTGACGACCACGGCTATGAGCGTCGTGCTGGCGTTCCCCGCCCCGCGGCAGAGCGCTGGAGTTCCGATGGTGGAGGTACTGAGGCTGGCGCGGCAACCACTCATCGTGACACTCGCCCTTCTGCTGTTCCTCGAGTCGGGGAACGAATTCGTTCTCGGCGGCTACATGACCTCGTACTTGACCCGCAGCCTCGGCGCCACCGTGCCGGTCGCATCCATCCTGCTCGCCGTCTACTGGGGTACGCTCATGTTTGCGCGCGTCGTGCTCAGCCGTGTGCTGCTACATGTCAGCGGCCACTTACTGACTCTGGCCAGCGCAGCGGGGGTAGCCGCTAGCGTTAGCGTGCTAGTGGGCGCGCCATCGTTGTTGGTTGCCGGCGTTGCCATCGTCGTACTCGGTTTGAGCATCGCTGCGATCTTTCCAACAACCCTCGGACTCGCCGGCGCGCGATATCCCAGCCACTCGGGCACCGCCTTTGGGATACTTATTGGCATTTCTCTTACCGGCGGAATGACCCTGCCCTGGGTCGTCGGCCGCATAGCGGACCGGTCAGGTCTCGCTGCAGGCCTGGCTATCCCGATAGCATCCGCTGCTGGAATATTCGGACTGCAGTGGATTGCGGGACAAATTATCACGAGACGGGATCATGCAAACTAGACTCAGTTCCTGGATTTCAGCGGCGCTATTGCTAGCGCTGTGCGGTATTCCCGCGCCAGCTCAACAGCGAACCATCCTGGCCGTCGGCGCGCATGCCGCAGACATGGACTTGACCGCCGGACCGATTCTGGCGCACCAGAAACTCCTCGGTGATCGCATCGTGATCTTACATCTGACTCTCGGCGAGGCCGGTAATCCTCACTTGTCCCCCGCGCAGTATGCCGAGCAGAAACGCCGCGAAGCTGCTGCCGCGGGGAAAGCGTTGGGAGCCGAGGTGATCATTGGACCCTACCCCGATGCCATGCTGCCTAACGACGAAAATGCGCGGAGATACGTAGCCGATGTAATCCGGCAGGTGAAACCAACTTACGTGATCACGCACTGGAAAAACAGTTTTCACAAAGACCACTTCGCCACCAGCGCCATCACTCGCGACGCCGTGTTGATGGCGGAACTCGAAGCCGTGAAGACGGACCATCCCCCCTATCGTGAGGTGCGCGGCGTTTTCTATGCCGACAACTGGGAGGACTCCGAGGACTTCCGGCCGTACATCTATGTTGACGTTTCCGATGTTTTCGACCAATGGAAGCAGGCTGTTCGCGAGTACGAGATGGTACGCGGCGGAGTCTCGCCGTTTGCCTACTTCGACTACTACACGTCACACTTGCAATCGCTCGGAGCGCTCGTCGGACGCAAGTATGCCGCAGCTTTGGGCGTCGACGAATCCGCCCGCCGAGTCGTCCTCGATTCTTTGCGTTGAACAAACCTCCGGAGCCCGGCTAGGCCGGCTTCGCGCGAGGGCCGCTGACGTCGTTTTAATGCCCAAGAACTTCCTTTGTTAAGGATTGCGGCGGCGACGTCAATAAGTTCCCGAATTAGAAGAGGGTTTGCAGGATGAAACTTAGCCTAGCGCTCGTAACCCCAGAACGCGGTCGAGCGCCCAATGCATAAAGAGTGTTGTGCTCTACTTGAGTTCGCAGGCCCCGGCAGCCTGCGGCTCACCGCATTGAGTAGAGTTGATAGAGGCCGGCTGTCAACGTCGCGAGCAAACCGAATAATGAGGTCCGTTCTGGCCCAAGGCGTTTTGAGATTTTGGCTATGTGCGGCCTTTGTGTGCCCGTCTATCCTGTCCGCCGCGAGGTATAGCGGTTCGGTAAGAGCCGCGGATCAGTTCATCCCTGGAGCCACGGTTACCGCCAGCCAGGGAACGACCAAGACCGTCGCATATACCGACGATGCCGGGCGCTACAGCTTGGACCTGGCGCCCGGCTTGTGGGACATCCAGGTCGAGATGCTTGGATTCACAACCGTTCACGAGCAGGTCCGCGTCGGTAATGAAGCGAGCAGCAAGGATTGGACGCTCGAGATGCCGCGCCTGGGCGAATCGGCCGCTCCGAAGAAAGGGGCCGACTCCCGGACGACGGCTTCCACCGCACCGCCCGCCACGCGTAGAGCACACGCAGGGTCTCCCAGAAATGGGTCCGGACGGACTCCGGCCGGAGGAGCCGGGCCACAGCAGGGGCCAGGCTTTCAGAATGCCCAAGTCCGGGCAACTGACCAAGGGCAGCAGGCGCTCGCCGAAGCAGCGGCAAGCGCAGCCACTACCGATATGGCCGTTGCCAACTTAGGCGGTGATGCGGATGATGCTCTACTTGTGAACGGCAGCACGAGCGGTGGGCTTGCCCAGTCGAGTGACGACCAGGCGAGGTCGCAGCGGATGGGAAACGGTGGGAACGGAGGCCCTTTCATGGGCAACGGGCTGGGTGGTGCGGCATTGGGCACCCCGCCTGGCATGAGCGCTCCGGGGAGCGACGCTCTGGGCCTAGGCGGTTTTGGAGCTAGCGGCATCAATGGAGGATTCGGGCCTGGCGCCGGCGGCGGCCAGGGACCCGGAGGGGGTGGATTTGGCGGGCGCGGCGGCGGTGGCGGCGGATTTGGCGGCAGACGCGGCGGCGGAGGAGGCGGCCTCAACAACCGGCGCGGCCCGTACAACGGCCAGTATGCCAGTTTTGGAAATCGACGCCGCAGCCAGCCTACGTACACCGGTTCCATCTTTATGAAGCTGGAGAATTCGGCTCTGGATGCGGCTCCCTTTTCGCTCAATGGCAGGGATGAACCAAAGCCCTCTTATGCCATGGGTAGTTTTGGCTTGAACGTTGGCGGACCGTTGAACATTCCCAAAATCCTTCACTACCCACGGGCCAGCTTCTATTTCACTTACCAGGGTTCCCGCAGCCGCAATCCGTATAGCATGCAATCATCGGTACCCACGCTGGCTGAGCGCGAAGGCGACTTTTCCCAGACACTGGTGAATAACGTGCCGGTGACTATCTATGATCCGCTCAGTCACACTCCATTCCCCGGCAATGTGATACCAGCTTCGCGAATCAATCCGGCCTCGGCGGGATTGTTACCATACTTCCCGATGCCCATTTACGACGGCATCGTGCAAAACTACGAGAACGTCACGTCCACACCGAACAATAACAACAATATCGGTCTTCGGCTCAACATACCTGTAACGAATAAGGATCGTCTGACCTACAACGTCCAATACCAGAACCGCGATTCGAAGACAGAACAGCTTTTTGGCTTCCAGGACTCCGGCTCCGGTGATGGAATTAGTGCGGCTGCGGGATGGAGCCATAGTTTCGCCCCACGCTTCAATAACAGCGCCAACGTGACCTTTAGCCGTAACCTCAATAGAACGACGCCGTACTTTGCCAATGGGCAGAATATCGAGGGCGATCTGGGAATCGAAGGCACTTTACAGACGCCACTGGACTACGGCCCACCGAATCTCTCCTTCACCAACTTAGGCGGCCTATCGGATGGCACGCCGGCGCTCACCCGCAGCCAGACCACAAACTTCACCGACACTATCACGTATGTGCTGCACCGAAGGCACAACCTGGGGTTTGGTTTCCTCTACCGACGGATGCAACAAAACAGTTTGAATTATCAGAACGCGCGCGGATCTTTTAGCTTTAGTGGTTTGCTAACCAGTGAGCTGAACGCCGCGGGCAACCCAATAGCCGGTACCGGCTTTGATTTTGCCGACTTCCTGCTTGGCCGCGCGCAATCCAGTTCCTTACAATACGGCGACGATAATTACTACCTCCGGAGCTGGGCGACCGGCTGGTATGCGCGAGACGACTGGCGTCCCAGCCGCGGGCTGTCCTTCAATCTGGGAATCCGATACGAATACTTCGCGCCATACACGGAGCTGTTTGGCCGCATGGCGGACTTGGACATCAGCCCCGGATTCACGGGTGTATCCGTGGTGACGCCTGGGGAAGCCGGATTGCCGAGCAGCCTGATCCGGCCCGACACGCATGCATTCTCTCCCCGCTTGGGTTTTGCCTGGCGGCCATTCGAGAAAGCGAGCACCGTGATCCGCGGCGGGTACAGCATCTTTTACAGCCCTTCCGCATACGCTCAGCTCGGAACCACCATGGCAACCCAGCCGCCATTCTCGACCGCGGTCTCGCTCACCAATAGCCCGGCGAATCCGCTGACGCTTCAGAACGGATTTCCCGCCCTGCCTTCCCAGACCATCCCGAACACGTTTGCCATCGATCCGAGCTTCACGCCGGCTTACGCCCAAACCTGGTCTTTCGCTGTTCAGAACACTCTGCCGCACGGGCTGGTGCTTGAACTCGAGTACATCGGTACAAAGGGTACAGACCTGCCCGTCGCGGAGCAGCCGAACAGGCCCTTGCCGGGCTCCTCAGTGACCAACGCGCAAGAGCAGTTGCAGATTCCCTACGCCACCAGCTTTACCTACGAGACCTCACAGGGCAATTCGATCTTCCATGCGGGGCAGGTGCGGCTCACACGCCGATTCGCAAGGGGAGTCTCGGCAGTGCTGCTGTACACTCGCTCGAAGTCGATTGACGATGCGTCGAGTTTCAGTGGTCCCGGCGGCACCGTGGTGCAATTCATCGACAACCTGGGCCTCGAGCGCGGCCTCTCCACTTTCGACCAACGGAATAAACTCCAGACCACCTTTCTGCTCTCTTCGCCCGTCGGTGTGCACGGCATGCTGAGGAACGGCGGCTGGACGACGAAGACCCTAGCCGGGTGGACCCTGAACGGAACATTTACGGCTGCTTCCGGAACGCCGCTTACCGCGCTCGTTGCCGGCAACCTCTCCAACACCGGAGGCCTTGCCGCAGCGGGAAGCACGCGCGCTGAAGCAACCGGCCTGCCGGTCTCGGCGGAAGGATACGCTTATTTCAATCCGCTGGCCTTCACGACACCTCTGGCCGGCGAGTTCGGAGATGCCGGCAGAGACACGATTCCAGGACCGTTCCAACTTTCCTTTAATTCCGCGCTGAACCGCGCGTTCCGCTTCGGCGATAGCCGGCGCCAACTGCAGCTGCGGCTCAGCGCGACCAACGCGCTCAATCACGTGGCCATTACGAGTTTCGGCACGACCGTCAACGCGGCAAATTACGGATTGCCCACTGCGGCCTCGGGCACGCGGACGGTCCAATTGCTGTTGCGGTTCAGTTTTTAGACGAACGGGGAATTATGCGGATCTTCGGCGGCATATTGGCTTTGCTGGCTCTCGCGGCTGCGGGACAACAGCAGCAGCAACCGAAAACGGCCCCGCCCGAAACCGGGCAGGTCGCCAAATTCTCGGCGAGCAGCAACCTGGTGATCGTCGACGTCGTGGTGCGGGATAAGTCCGGCAAGGCCATCGAAAGTCTGAAGCAGGATGATTTTACCGTCTTCGAGGATGGCAAACCGCAGAAGGTCTCTGTATTCGAATTTCAAAAACTGAGCAATGAGCCGGAGCCGCCGCCGAAATTGTCTCTCGCGGACCAGCTCAAACTCCCGGAAGCTCCCCAGACCACCATCACCACCGAAAAGCCGGGTGAAGTGCAATACCACGATAAACGGTTGATGGTTTTCTATCTGGATTTCTCGTCCATGGGCATCCCCGAACAGTTACGGGCGCAGGAGGCAGCCATTGAATACGTCGACAAGCACATTACCAAAGATGATCTTGTGGCTATTCTGCTCTACACCAGCATGGTTCAGGTGCTCACCGACTTCACCAGTGACCGGGATGTAATGACGACCATTCTCAAAGCGCTGCCCATCGGGGAGATGAGCGAACTGGCCGGCTTGGCCGACACGAGCGATGCCAACGGCGAGGATACCGGCGCAGCCTTCGTCGCCGATGAAACCGAGTTCAACATCTTCAATACCGACCAAAAGCTGGCGGCGATCGAACAAGCGGCGCGCATGCTTTCCCCGCTCCCGGAGAAGAAGGCGCTGCTCTATTTCTCGGCAGGCGTCAATAAGACGGGAATCGATAATCAGGCGCAACTAGAGGCCACCATCAACGCGGCGGTGAAGGCAAACCTGGCGATTTATCCAATTGACGCGCGCGGGCTGATGGCAGATCCCCCTGGCGGGGACGCGAGCAAAGCCGCGTCGCGGGGAACCGGCATCTATAACGGCTCGGTATACAACCAGCAACGGGCAACTATCAACGATTCCCAGGAGACGTTGTACACGCTGGCAGCCGATACGGGCGGCAAGGCTTTTTTCGACAGCAACGACATTGCCGCCGGTATTGTTCAGGCGCAACAGGAGATGCGCAGCTATTATCTGCTCGGATACTACACGACCAACTCAGCCAAGGATGGCAAGTACCGCAAAATCACCGTCAAGCTGAACAACAACCTGTCGGCGAAACTCGAACATCGGAAGGGTTACTACGCATCCAAGGTGTGGGGCAAGCTGAACGGGCAGGAGAAGGAACAGCAATTGAAGGAGGCGCTCTCGGCCGGCGATCCTGTGACGGACCTGCCGCTGGCGCTCCAGGTCAACTATTTCCGCGTGTCTCCGACCAGCTATTTCGTTCCGGTTTCGATCAAGATTCCGGGGTCGGTAGTGGCGCTGGCGGCCAAGGGCGGCGCGAGCGTGACGCAATTCGACTTTGCCGGCCAGATCCAGGATGAACAACACGCCGTGGCCGGCAATGTGCGCGACAACATCGTGATCCGGCTCGATCAGGATAAAGCCGTACAAGCCGGCCGCAAGAGTTTTCAATACGACGCCGGCTTCACGCTCGAGCCCGGCAAGTATCGGCATGAAGTTCGTCGTGCGCGAAAACGTGACCGGCAAGATGGGGACGTTCGAAATGCGATTTCACGGTCCCGGATCTCAGCGCGGACACGACGGGTTTGAAATTGAGCTCGATCGTCTGGAGCAGCCAGCGCGAGCCTCTGAAAGCCGCCGTCGGCGCCGCTGAGAAGACAACCAGAAAGGAACTCGCGGCCAACCCGCTGATCGTGGGCGAGGAAAAGGTGATTCCCAGCATCACGCGTGTTTTCCGCCGCAACCAGAATCTCTACGTCACTTTCGACGTCTACGATGCCCAGCCGGACCCGGCGGATTCGAAAAAGCGCCGCATCAAAGTGAGCATGAGCCTGTTCAATGGCAAGGGCGTCAAGGCATTTGAGGTCGGACCCGTCGACGCGACGCAATTGGCCAGCACGCGCCCGGAGACGGTGCCGGTACAAATTCAAGTTCCGCTGAAAGACTCTTGCGCCAGGGCGCTATATCTGCCAGATCAACGTGGTGGATCAACTGGGCCGGAAATTCGCGTTCCCACGAGCGCCGCTGGTAATTCTATAGGCCGGCGCCGACGATGCCCAACTCCCGCAGCAGCGGTTTCGCTTTGTAGACTTTCTCCAGCGCTTCCGCGATGCCCTGCACGGCCACATGGACGGCTCGCGCCTGCTCGTCGGTGTAGAGATACGTATTGGGCAGGCTTTCCAGATTGCCATCGAAGATCACGCCCACCAGTTCCCCCGCGCGGTTGACCGTTGGACTTCCGTAATCTCCGCCGCCGATGTCGCAGGTGCTCACAAAGTCCAGTGGCGTGATCAGATTCAACGTCGCCTTGCTGTCCAGCCAGCGCTGCGGCGCCTGATAGGGGCCCTCGTTATTCCGGCGATAGTACAGACCGCCGAATGTCGCCGCGTACGGCTGCGAAATTCCAGCGCGGTCCGTATAGCCCTTGACCACGCCGAATTCCACGCGCGGCGTGGATGTGGCATCGGGATACTCGGCGTCGCCGAATAACAGGTAACGATACTGCGCGATCTTCTCCGCGGCGGAAGTTTCGAGCGACCCGATGACCTCCTCGCGCTTCTTCCGCAGCCGGCGCGCGGGCGCGTCCAGGAGCAACGCCAGCCGGATCATCGCATCGTCGGACTTGAGTACCGATCGGGGTTCGACGCGAGCCGCTGTAGCTCGACCGAAATATCCTGCAGCTGGTCGATTGCACGAGCGCTTCGGCCGACTGCTGCGGAGTCTTGCCCCCAAGGATGGCTTTAATCGGCACGTCTTTTTCCTTCAGGCCCTTCAATTCTTCGAGGTACTGCGCGAGGAGGATGGTCTCCAGCGCGGGGGCCGAAGGAGCGTTGGAATTCAGCGCCGCGCGTGTCTGGTTCCTCGCGCAGCCGCACCAACTGGCGCGCGATCCGAAGCAGATTCGATCCCGGCGCCGGCGATCCTTCCAGGACTTGGTAAGGCTTTTCAAATGGAGCCCAGGCTTTGTAAGCGGACGCCACCTGGTCCCACACTTTAGCCGCCCGCCGCACCCAGTTTCGGATCGTTCTCGACGGCGTGCTGGATCTTGAGATCGAACACGGTCTTGCGCAGCACCAGCCGGTCGTCACGCAGACCAATGAGCTTGCCGGCCGCGGATTTGTAGCTTTCCAGAAAACCGGTCAGCACCGACTGCGCCATCCGCTGATTGTCGTCGCTCTTTGCCGCAAACTCCGTCAGTTGTCGAATGCGCGACCCCAAGCGTGCGAGGGCGACCGGAAGGGCCGTATCGCGGTAAAAGGTGAGCTGGGCGGCCGTGGTCTCGCGCACCGTGATGGCGGGATTGCCTGCCGCAAACACCAGGTCGCCATCCTTCACGCCATCGGCCGACCACTTGAGATAGCTCGGCGTATCGGCGGGCTTGCCGTTCTCGTACGCGCGGAGGAACGCGACATCCAAACCGTACCGCAGATAGGTGATGCTATCCCGCTCCCTGCCGAAGAAGGCCAGAGCGTTTTCAGGAGCAAACACCAGGCGAACATCAGTGTATTTCTTGTACCGGTACAGATCGTAGCGACCGCCTGAAAAGAGCGCGACTACGGCACAGGCGGCAGCCGGCCCGGCCGCGCATTCACTTTCGATATGCGCGATCTCGGCTCTCCGCGCTTCAAGCGCCCTCGCCGCCGGCACACCGTCCTTCGCCGCGGCTTTCACCTGCTTGGTTACGTCCTCGATATCGGTGAGGACACTCACCTCCAGGTCGGCGCACCGGGATTCGGCCGGTTCGGAGGCCGCATAGAGACCATCACGCACGTAGTCGATAGGCCCCGAACTAAGCTTGGCGAGGCAGCTGGATACGATGTGTTGATTCGTCAGCAGGAGCCCTTTCGGCGAGACGAATGCACCTGACCCATTCCCGATTCTAGCGAAAGCCAGACGTAAGTTGTCCAAGAAACTGACTGCTGACTTCGAAACTATATTTCTGGCGGACAGCGTCTTTTGGGAACTGCTGAAACAGCCAGACACCCTCGTCCGCTCCGATCGGCAATACACACATCCAAGCGAGCAACATCGCCTTGCACTTCATGAAACTTCCACGCCCATGATAGGAAAGAGCGTCGCTTTCGGTCTTCGGGTTACCACATTTCTGTTTTGGGGGAAGGCTTTAGGTATGACCTTCGGTCCACCGAATTGCATGAAAATGATCTTAGCGGCTCCGGGAGTTAAACTCCCTATTACTATCCTAATGACCACCGATCGATTGCTGGAACTGGCGACGGATCGGCATCGCACGGGTGATCTGCCCGAAGCGCGCCGCTTGTACGAGCAGGTGTTGGCTGAAGCGCCGGACTGCACGGTCGCCGTATTTCGTATTGGACTGGTGGAACTGCAGGACGGACACCCCGAAGCCGCTCTCACGCTCATCGAGCGGGCCATCGCGGCTGCTCCCAACGAACCGCACTACCAATTCGGCCACGGGCAAGCCCTCGCGGCACTCCATCAATGGGAAGCAGCGGCGGCCGCATACCGGCGCGCTCTGCATGCCGATCCGCGCTCCGCCGACACCCACTTTGCGCTGGGAATCGCGCTCCAGGCACTGGGAGATCACGGCAGTGCGACCGGCGCCTATGAGTCGGCCGTACAATTCCAGCCGGATTTTGCCGAGGCCTTCAACAACCTGGGCAATTGCCATCAACTCGGCGGAGATCTTCGGCAGGCGGAAACGGCCTATCGGCAGGCGCTGGCGCTCCGGCCCAACTACGCCGATGCGATGTCCAACGTCGCCGCCGTGCTTCAGAAAATGGGCCATATCGACGAGGCAATCGAGCTGCTGCGCGCCGCCGTGGATCTGCAACCGGATGTCGCACTGTATGCGGTCAATCTCGGCCTAATGCTCTCGCGGCAACGGAAGTTCTCCGAAGCGGCAGGGGTGCTGCGCCGTACGCTCGAACGCGATGCGAACAATGCCGAAGCGGCATACAACCTCGGCATCGCGCTCCAAGGGCTCGGACGGCTGCGCGAAGCCGCCGGCCAATACCGCAACGCCACGGCACTCCGCCCAGATTATGCCGACGCGCTAAATAATCTCGGGATCGTCCACAAGGAACTGGGCGAATTCAAACTGGCCGGCGCGGCATACGAAGCCGCGATCCGCGCGCAGCCGGATTCCGTCGTCGCATTGAACAACTTTAGCTGCCTGCTGCGCACGCTCGGGCGCCTCGCCGAGGCGGAAGCGATTCTCCGCCGCGGCGTGGAGCTCGACGCCCGCCATCCAGCCCTGTACAACAACCTCGGCAGCGTGCTCAAGGATGCCGGCGAACTCGATGAAGCGATCGACTGCTTTCGCAAGGCCTTGTCCCTCGACCCAACCGACGCGGCAGCGCACAGTAACCTCGCGTACGCTCTGAGTTTTTCGGCACTGGAAGGAGAAACGATCCTCAAAGAGTGCCTGCGCTGGAATGACCGCTATGCCGCGCCGTTGCGGTCGACGATTCGCAGCCACCCCAACGATCGATCGCCGGACCGTCGGTTGCGCGTCGGGTATGTCTCCCCGGATTTTCGCGATCATTGTCAGGCCCTGTTTACCATTCCGCTGCTCTCGCATCATGATCACACCGCATTTGAGATCTTTTGCTACTCGAGCGTGGAGCGCCCCGATGACTACACCCGCCGCATCGCCGGCTATGCCGATGTCTGGCGCGACGTGCGCCCACTGGATGATGCGGCACTCTGCGATCTGATCCGCGACGATCGCATCGACATCCTGGTCGATTTGACCATGCACATGGCTGACGGCAGGCCGCTGGTTTTTGCCCGCAAGCCTGCGCCTGTCCAGGTCGCCTGGCTCGCTTATCCCGGGACCACGGGTATGAGCGCGATGGATTATCGCTTCACCGATCCGCGCCTCGATCCACCCGGCTTTGAGAGCCACTACAGCGAACGCACCATCCGGCTCCCCGATTCATTCTGGTGCTACGATCCGCTGGCCGATCAACCCGAGCGTCAACGCCTTGCCCGCACTAACGCGCGGCTACCTGACGCTCGGCTGCCTCAATAATCCGTGCAAGCTGACCGTTCAGCACGCTCCGCCTTTGGGGCCGCGTCATGCACGCTGCTCCCTGAAGCGCGGCTTCTGCTGATGGCCCCGCCCGGCCCCCAACGCCAGCATCTGCTCGAACGGCTGGCGGCGCAGGACATCGCCGCGGATCGCGTCAACTTCGTCCCGTACCGGCCTCGCGCAGACTACCTGCGCTCGTATCATGAGATCGACCTGGGTCTCGATACCATTCCCCTACAATGGCCATACTACCAGCCTCGATTCTTTCTGGATGGGCGTGCCCGTCATCACGCGGATCGGTGAAACCTGCGTCGGCCGCGGCGGCCTGAGCCAGTTGTTCCACCTCGACCTTGTCGAGCTCGCCGCCCCAACCAACGAGGCGTTTATCAGCGCCGCTGTCGCGCTCGCCAACGACCTAGCCCGCCTTGCCGCTCTGAGGCAGCAGTTGCGCGCGCGTCTCGAGCAATCGCCGCTGATGGATGCCAAACGCTTCGCCCGAAGCATAGAAGCCGCCTATCGACTAATCTGGCAAGACCACTGCGCCCCTTCCGTGCACCCGGTGACCCAATCGCCAACCGAGCTAAACTAGGGGAACTTGAGTCATCTGAACCAACTTTCCGGATTCAAGCTTACTCGGAAACGACAGGTGATTATTGTGCTTTCGGTACTATTCTCCTGCGCCGGGCTAGCCGGCTTCGGACAGGAACCGTCCTTGAATGTGACTTCCGGTCTCCATTCGATGGTGGACGACTACCTTACCGCGGTAGCGCGCCGGTATTGGGAGGAACGGACGCGCCAGATTTCCCAGTTGAAGACGGCAGCCGATATCCGTCAACGCCAGACGTGGGCGCGCGCGAAGTTCATCGAACTGCTGGGAGGCTTTCCCGATCGAACTCCCCTGAACCCGCGGATCACCGGGACACTCCTCCGTGATGGGTATCGGATTGAAAAGCTGATCTTCGAGAGCCTGCCAGCATTCTACGTGACGGCGAATGTCTATGTTCCGACCTCGGGAACGGGGCCATTTCCGGCGGTACTGGGAACGGCCGGGCACAGCGGTCCCGGCAAGGCTCAATGGAACTATCAGAGGGCGTGGATCTCTCTCGCCAAGCGCGGCTTCGTTGTTTTAGCTTTCGACCCTCCAGGGCAAGGCGAGCGCGTGCAGTACTACGACGCCGACCTCGGCCGTTCGCGCGTTGGCATCGCGACCGCGGAACACACCATGGCCGGTCTTCAGTGCATTCTTACGGGAACCAACATTGCCCGCTACGTGATATGGGACGGCATCCGCGCCTTTGACTATCTGGCGACTCGCAAGGACGTGGATGCCACGCGCGTCGCCGCGATAGGCAATTCGGGCGGAGGCATGCTGTCCGCCTATCTTGCGATCACCGAGCCACGGCTGGCCGTGGCGGCGCCGTCCTGCTTTATGACTTCCTCGGAAAAACTTTGGGAGGACCCCGGCCCCCAGGACGCGGAACAGAACATTGTGCATTTCGTAAGCAGTGGATTGGGCCTGGCAGACTACGCGCTGGTGTTTGCGCCACGTCCATTCCTATTTCTGACTGCAACACAAGACTTCTTCCCGATCGCAGGGGCGCACGCCACCTTTGCCGAGACACGCAACGTCTACGGCCTGCTGGATCATCCTGACCGAGTGGATCTGTTTGAGTACAACGACACCCATTCCTGGTCCAAGCCCCGGCGTGAGGCCACCTACCGATGGCTCCAGAAATGGCTCAACAACCGGACCGAGGATGGCGTGGAGGGGGATTTTGAAGTGGAGCCAGAATCGGTTCTACGCTGCACGCCTACCGGGCAACTAGCTACATTTCTTGGCGGGGAGACCGTGCAGTCGATCAACGCCGCCCTAGCGGAACGGCTGGCAAGCGGGCGGCAGGCACTCGATCCCGAGCGGTTGCGCGCTCTGGCCGCGGATCGCCTGGATATCAGGTCTGCGGGTACAAGCCCAGTGCCGCAATGTTCAAGGGTAGGCGAAGTCGCACGCCCCGGATACCGTATCGAGAAGATCATCCTCGATACGGAAAAAGGTATCCACGTTCCGGCGCTGGTATTCGTGCCCTCATCGGGCCGCGAACGATATCCGGCAACGCTCTACCTGAACAGCGATGGAAAATCGGCGGATGCTTCCGATGAGGGCGACGTAACGGCTCTGGTTCGCCTGGGCAACATCGTCGTCGCGCCGGATCTCCGAGGATGGGGGGAAAGCGCTAACCGAATAGGGCCAGGCCCACACAACGGCACCTATCAGACTGCCATGCGCGCGCTACTGGTGGGTAAGACGATGCTCGGCATGCAAGTCACGGACCTGCTGGCGACGTACGAGTACACCGCCTCGCGGAGCGATGTCGATCCAGCAGGCATCAGCGTATTCGGAAAGGGCACTGGCGGTGTAGCCGGTCTCTTTGCGGCGGCACTGGAACCGAGGATAAGCAAGACGGTTTGCGAGGGATGTCTACTCTCGTACCTGGCCATGGCGCGGACAAAGTATCACCACAACCTGGTCGAGTTGGTGTTGCCCGGCGTGCTGCGGGACTTTGACTTGCCCGATGTAGCGGCGTCGATCGCTCCGCGTACCCTTTGGATTGTCGATCCCCGGAAACCAAGTGATGCGCCCGAGTCCCAGGAAACAGCCAGAAGCGAGTACGCTCGATCCTCTGCCAGCTATGACAGGGCCGGTGCCGCCAAAGCATTCCGGATACTTGAGCGTCCGGAGGGCTGGAGTTTCGAGAAGGTCTATCGCGACTGGCTGGCAATTAGAGCACCGTAGTAAGTACGTAAGAAGTTGTCCCTGTGCGCGTTTATCAGAGGAGCACAAACCTCTGGCTCCATGGCAGGAAAAGACTCACACCAGCGCCTTCATCTAAGATAAGCTCTTCAGACGAGGAGAACAAACATGCGCAGGAGAGACTTTTGGCCCGCGCTGGCCGGGTCCGCAGCGGCGGCGCAGGCGGCGGAACGCAAGGGCCGAATGAAGCAATGTGTGACGCGGGGAGTGTTTGGGCGGAGCATGAGCTTCGAGGAGACCTGCCGCGTGGCAGCCGAGATGGGATTCAGAGGATACGATCTGATCGGTCCCGCGGAATGGCCAATCCTCAAGAAGTACGGCCTGATCCCCACCATGTATCCGCCGGGGCCGGGGGGAACAATTGCGGACGCCCTCAACCGGAAAGAGAATCATGATCGGCTGGAGAAAGCCCTGCACGAGGCGATCGATGAAGCAGCGGCCAACGGCGTGCCGAGCATCATCACATTTCCGGGTAACCGGAGAGGAATGGCGGACGCGGAAGGGGCTGACAACTGTGTGGCGTCGCTCAACCGTATCAAGGCACACGCCGAAGATCGGGGCGTGAACATCTGCATGGAATATCTCAACAGCAAGGTGAATCACAAGGACTACATGTTCGACCACCTACTGTGGGGCGTGGACGTGATGAAGCGAGTCGAACTCGCCGCGAGTAAAGATTCTTTTTGACATTTATCACGCGCAGATCATGGACGGCGATATTGTGCGCAACATTCGCGACAACTTCCAATGGATTGCGCATTTCCACACGGGCGGAAATCCGGGCCGGCATGAAATCGATGAAACGCAGGAGCTGAACTATCGTTTCATTGCGCAGGCGATCGCGGACCTGGGATACACAGGATATGTGGCGCACGAATACGGGCCCGCGCCAGGGCGGGATCCCATTACTAGCCTAAAACAGGCATTTGGTATCTTCGACGTTTGAGCGGGGAACTCCGTTCGGTGACCTGTTCTCCTCATCTTCCGGCGGCAGTACGCAAGGCAAGCGAGGACGTGACCGGAGGCAATAGCTCAAGGTCAAGTAACGAGCTTCGGCATTACAAGCGGTCAACAGGTTTCGGAAGCAGCAGGATTAGATGGTAGTAAAGTCAGATCCTGCGGGCCAGGCGCGCTTCGCGGGGAACCAGTTCGGAATCGCCGCCTGAAAACGGAGTCGATCTTCAGGCAAACCGCAGGCCGATCTTCGTCCTTGAGTTTTCGCAACACAGCCCTTACTGGGCGTCGCGAGCCTGCGCAAATAAACATGCCAGATCGGCTAACAGTTCGCGCCTGCGTGCGACTGAATGCTGGCCATTCTGATGCAGTAGGTCTTCCAATTCGCGGGCTTTCCGGCTGATTTCCGGATAGCCAACTTGCGCCGCCGCGCCCTTCCAGCGATGGGCCGTGACCTTTGCTGCAGCCGAGTCGAACCCAGTGTCCTGCGCATTTATGAGCTGTTCGATCTGTTGGATCCCGTCGACCGTGAAACCTTGGCGTATTTCCCGGAGCAACGCCTCCTGTGGGTCCTCCTGTTGCAGCATTCCCTCGCTAGTGCTCGATGGTGCCTCGATCACCCCTAAATGCTGCCGAATCAACTTTGGGAAGCTGCGCGTGTCGATGGGCTTAGTGATAAACCCGTCGCAGCCGGCTTCAAAGGCTCTCTTCTCGTCGCTCTTCATGGCGTAGGCCGTGAGCGCGAGCACAACCATGTGACTTGTGGCAGGACTGGATTTTAGCTGCCGGGTCAACTCCAGACCGTCCATCCCGGGCAATTGAATGTCCGTGAGAACGATGCGCGGGCTAAACTCTTTGAGGATCTCCAGGGCCTCTTCTGCTGAGCCCGCCGCACGCACGTCGAAACCTTCCCGAGTCAGCAGGAAGCGGACCAACTTCAAATTGACTGGCGTGTCCTCTACGATGAGAACTGGATCGTTTGTCACTTAAGTGACTCCTATCGATGCTTAGCTACAGGCTACGGAGGTCGGGTCGCCGTGTCGTATGATTGTAAGAACGACGAACTCAATGTAACAAGTAACAACTGCGGTGTTACCGTAACGGTATGCTCTTCCCATTCACTCACCACCTTTGCTGATCCCACCAGTATTTACTTTGGTAATACATAGTATTATCCATTCAGTTGACACTGTTTAGTCCCCATCAGTTGAACTCCTATCGCTCCTTATGTCGCGACGGAGAGTTGTGTTATAGTCTGTTTCAGTGCGAGACGGGAGCAGTTCACGTATGGTAGCCCGAGCAAATTTCCACGCTCTCATGCTTGCGATACCCTGGGCCAGCCATGCCCTCCAGCGTATGCCTACCTCACCTCGGGTGTCTATCGGACCTCGAAGACTATGGACGTTTTAGTTGCAGACGACGATCCTGTATTTCAAAAGCTACTAGCTGGACTCTTAAAAAGCTGGGGCCACAATGTCACGATTGCGCGAGACGGCGAAGAGGCATGGAGCCGCCTGCAATCCAACGATGGCCCGCGCCTCGCAGTTATTGATTGGGTAATGCCGGTTGTGGACGGGCTTGAGGTGTGCCGACGAATTCGGAGTGCACCCAAAAGCCACTACGTATACGTCCTGTTGATGACCGCTAAGAAAGACAGCCTGCTCGCTGTTATGGAGGCCGGCGCCGACGACTACGTGACCAAACCGTTCGATCCTCAGGAGCTAAGGCTTCGACTTCGAGCGGGCTGTCGTGTCCTGGAGTCCGAGGAGCGCTATCGGGTTATCGCGCAGACTGCCTCAGATGGTATTCTCACGACCGATGAAACCGGGCGCATTCAATTCGCCAACGCCGCCGCTGCAGCGATATTCGGTTTGACAAGTGAGGAACTCATCAACGCCGATTTAGGCACTCTTGCACCTAGTGCCGTAAATCACTATTGGTCCATGATCATAGATGGTCGATCAACATGCGCGCCAATCGAGTTGACGGGAAGGCATAGCAGTGGCCGGGATATACCCTTAGAAATATCGCTATCGGAATGTCTGCAGGGTCCGCAAAATCACAAGGTAACCGCCATAATCCGGGATATTACCGAGCGAAGGCGCAAAGAACGCCAAGTGGCTCTCTCTCAGAAACTCGAGTCTATCGGCCAGCTGGCAGCCGGCGTTGCTCACGAAATCAACACGCCGATCCAGTATCTCGGCGACAACCTTCATTTCCTGATGGACTCGTGGAACAATCTATTTCGTTTACTGGTAGCCTACCAGGAACTCTCGGCCGATAGGGAACTGGGATTCCAAGCCCACGAAACCCTAGCCGGGATACTTCAAGCTGGCTGCTGATATTGACGTCGATTACTTACAGACGGAAATTCCCAAGGCAATAGACCAGTCATTGGACGGCGTAAAGCGCGTCGCAGAGATTGTCGGCGCAATGAAGGAACTGTCCCATCCCGGCACGGCGGTTAAATCCGCCGTGGACTTGAATCATGCAATCAAGAATACGATTGTGGTATCGAAAAACGCCTGGAAATATGTGGCGGATCTGAGCACCGACCTCGACCCGGATCTCGGATTGGTGAATTGTATTGCCGGAGACCTTAACCAAGTGATGTTGAATCTTATTATTAATGCAGCGGACGCGATTTCCGAGCGGATTAAGAGTGAGGAAGCCGAACGAGGTCGTATCATGGTAAGTACACGGCGCAAGGAAGAATGGATTGAAATTCGCGTCTCTGATACCGGTACGGGGATTCCAGAGGCCGTTCAGTCGAGGATCTTTGACCCATTTTCACGACGAAGAGTGTGGGAAAGGGAACGGGACAGGGCTTAGCAATCGCGC
>CAVYHD010000045.1:0-64255 GCA_963768075.1 Terriglobia bacterium | reverse complement strand
GGCGAAGCCGTTGTTACGCTCATTACCGTCCAGAACACCGTCGCCCTGGAGTTCATTGAATGCCTGCCTGCCGTTCTGGTGCTGCACCAGCTTCGCGCCGTGCTGGATGATATTCCTCCCTCGGCTGCCAAGACCGGAGCGCTGGGAACTCGTTCCATTGTGGAAGCAGTCGCTAGAGCTGCGGCCGATTTCCGCTTTCCGCTGGTCGTCGACCCTGTCATGGTGAGCCAGCACGAGCGCAGTCTGACATCCGGCGATGCCCTATCCGCAATATGCGAGGAACTAATCCCGCAAGCCTCTTTGCTGACGCCGAATCTGGCCGAAGCCGAAGCTCTCACCAGATGCGAGGTCCGCGATCTCGCCGGCATGCGCCGCGCCGCCCGGCGGTTGCATGACATGGGTGCGAAAGCCGTTCTGGTGAAGGGAGGCCATCTGGAGGGCGACGCCGTCGATATTCTGTACACCACTGGCCTGACGCGCGAATTCCGCGCGGCCCGAATTGACACCGTACACACTCACGGCACCGGCTGCACCTATTCCGCGGCCATCACCGCTGAGTTGGCGAAAGGTGCGCGGATCGAGCAGGCCGTGGAGACGGCGAAAGCGTTCGTCACCGAAGCGATTCGCTCCGCACCGGGCCTAGGTCGCGGTTCCGGACCCCTAAACCATCACGCCAGGATCCAATTAGCCCGTGGAGTGTCTACTATATGAAGTTTCCTAAGCTGTTACTGGATGCAATCGGCCGCGCGGAGATCCCATTGCGTTTTGAACCCGGCGCAGATGAGTCGCTCGCCGCGCCGATCAACGAACTGCTACGCGCCTGGCTCCGGTCGCACCGCTCCGGGGTCGACGACGGCCGTAACGCATTGATTCAAGAGCTATTGGAGGAATTGGACGGTTCTCGCGACGTCCCCAGCTAGAATGACCAAAGTACAGATTCGATTTCGGCTGGAGCGCCCGCTTGACGAGCAGACGATGTCACGCCTAGCTGCGACGCATTCCATTTATGGCCTCATGCGGGTACAATTGGCAGCGCCTACTGGGGAGATTGTGGTCGACTACGACGCTTCGCGACTGCGGACGGCGGATGTGGGGGCGGCGCTGAAGCGGTCCGGCATTCCAGTCGACCTGGAAAATTAAAAAACCGGCGGTCCGCACTTTGTGCTTCTCAGCATCCTGTGCGAAGCCCGCCGGTTCGCGCCACTTCAACTGCTCCTGCTAAAAGCAATGCAGGTGCCATCGCTAACTTATTGAAACAAAATGGAGAAGCGGGGACACTGGGTAAATTCTCGACAGGCGTATACCCTACGAAATTACACGGCGAGAAGATAATTCACGCTTTTTGCGGCTGCCGCCGTTCCCAACCCGGTTTGAAGAGAGGTAGATAGTTTTCTTGGAGATACGGGTGTTTCCGGATCTCCTCGATATTGAGATCGATCCCCAGGCCCGGACGGTCCGAAACCTCGATGAAGCCGTTCACCACCTCCACCGGATGGGTCACGATCTGCTTTTCCCAGGGTTCGTTGAATTCGTCGAATATCTCGTGAATGAAGAAGTTAGGAATGGAAGCGTTGAGCTGTGCACAGGCCGCCGAGCAGACCGGGCCTTGAGCGCTGTGGGGCGCGATTACGCCGAAGTGCGCGTCCACCATCCCGGCGATGATCCGGGCGGGCAGCAAGCCACCGAGGTTCAGTGGCTCCGGCTGGAGGATGTTCACTACGTCGTACTTAAGAAGTTCGGCAAACTGCTGCTTGTTGGAGAAACTCTCGCCGGTGGCTATGGGAACCGGGCTGCGCCGCGCCACCTCGACCATCGCATTGATGTTGGTGTGGGGCACCGGTTCCTCGAACCAGGCGGGGCGGAACTGTTGAATGGCCTCGGAAAACTCGATCGCGGTAGCGACGTTGAACCGCGAGTGGACTTCGATGAGCAAATCGACCGTTGGTCCGACGGCGTCGCGCACGGCGCGAATGATATCTAGTGATAGATCAAAGTCATAGCGGGAAAGCGTTCGCCAGGCCGAACCGAAAGGGTCGAATTTCAAGGCCGTATAGCCCCGGCCAGCGACCTTTTTCGCCTTTTCGGCGAAGCTTTCCGGGGTGCGCGGGCCGCGATACCAGCCATTGGCATAGGCACGGAGCTTCTCGTGGCAACGGCCACCCCACAGGTTGTATATCGGCTGTTTGGTGGCCTTGCCGATGATGTCCCAAAGGGCGATTTCGATGGCCGCTACGGCACACATATGGATCTGGGCGCCATCGGCGTAAACATCGCGGACCATCCGCTGCGAAATGATCTCCACCTTGAACGGGTCCATACCGAGGATGAGCGGCGTGAGTTCGTGGATGGCGGCCTCGACGGTTTTGGCGAAATAGTTGAGAGTTCCCTCGCCGACGCCGTGAATGCCTTCGTCGGTGGAGACCTTCGCGAAGAGCCAGTTTTTCCATGGGTTGCCGGCTATGTACGTATCGATGGCTGTTATGCGCATTAAGAACGAATTGTAGCGCGGCGAGGGTTCTTTACACCCCGGCGACATCAAAACCCGCCTGATTCGCTGCTCTGACGAGTCGCGCATCATTGCAGACGAAGAGTCTGCCATTGGGCTTCTGTTTGCACCAGATCAAAGCGGCCGCAAGGTGAAGGGCGTCGGAAGCGCGGAGACGGAATGTTTGCAGTTGAACGTAGGCTTGTTCGCGCAATTGCTCGGTGGGCTGGATCTCTCGCCATGAAGCGAGCAGTTCCCGTAAGCGTTGTTTGGAAGCAGTGTAGGCGGCGCTGCTGATGTGCTCCTCAGACCGCAAGCGCTCCAAAGCGCTGTGCACTTCAACCGGCGCCATCCACCAGACGACAGGAGCCTGGTCGCGCAACAGCGCTTTAGCCGCGCTGCTTGCCTGGCCCGGCACGCAGATGTGAATGAGGGCGCTTGTATCCCAGAATGCCGGCATCTCGTTCCTCGCGTTCGGCGTCGATGGTTTTTTGAATTGCTGTTTTCAGGTTGGAATGCCTTGTGCGCGCGCCGATCGCCCAGAAGCGCTCAGCGTGGAAGGGCTTGTCGGGCAGGGTCATTTGACCGGAAGCAACCAGGGACAGTTCGTCAGCCTCCAGGTCCAAGCGTTGCAGCGGAATAATCTTTGCGATGGGAGTGTTGCGGTCGCGGATGAGCAACTCCTCACCGGAGCGGACACGACGCAGGTAAACGCTAAGCCGATTCTTGAGCTCGGCGATGTTCACGCTCCGCATATGGCCATTATAGCCACATTGCCAGGAGGGTGCCGTGAGGCCTGTTATACTGGGGTTTCCCATGCTCAGAGTGCGGTTTGCGCCGTCTCCCACGGGTTTTTTGCATATCGGGAGCGCGCGCACATTCATCTTTAACTGGCTGTATGCGCGCCGCCACGGCGGGGCGGTGATTTTGCGGATCGACGATACCGACGTCGAGCGAAACACGCAGGCGTCGGTTGATTCGATTTTCGATGGGCTGAAATGGCTGGACTTGGCGTGGGAGGAGCAGTACCGGCAATCGGAACGGTTGACGCTGCACAAAGAGGCGGCGGCGGCGATTTTCCGGAAGGGGTTGGCTTACCGCGACTTCACCCCGGCGGAGGGCGACGAAGGGGAAAAATCGCGCGCCGGAGCGGCTTGGCTGTTCAATGCCGGAATGCGCGAGCTCTCAGGCGAAGAAAGCGACCGGCGGGCGGCGGCGGGCGAGCCATTTGTGCTGCGATTTAGGGTGCCGCGTGAGCCGGTATGCGATATCCGGTTCCGGGACGAGGTTTTTGGGGATCAGGCGAAATCGACCGCGGAGCTGGAAGATTTTGCGCTGCTGCGAAGCAGCGGGATGCCGACGTATCATCTGGCCTCTTGCGCCGATGACGCAGATTTGAAGATCAGCCATATCATTCGCGGCCAGGATCATCTGAC
Source organism: Terriglobia bacterium (assembly GCA_963768075.1). Taxonomy (GTDB): domain Bacteria; phylum Acidobacteriota; class Terriglobia; order Bryobacterales; family Bryobacteraceae; genus QHXW01. The sequence goes on along the minus strand of CAVYHD010000045.1, from coordinate 60,334 downwards.
CAATACGTTCAAGCATGTGCTGATTTTTGAGGCGCTGGGCGTTGAACCGCCGGTGTTCGCGCATCTTCCGCTGCTGATAGCGCCGGATGGGACCAAGCTTTCGAAGCGGCGGCACGGGCCGGTGGTGAGCGTAACGACGTATCGGGACGCGGGATTTCTGCCGCAGGCCTTCATCAATTTTCTGTGCTTGCTGGGATGGTCGCCGAAGGACGATCGCGAGAAGATGTCGCGCGAGGAACTGATTACAGCATTTTCGTTCGAGGGGATTAATAAATCGAATGCGGTGGTGAATTTCACCGAGGAAGATCCCTTCGATCCAAAAGCCGTGTGGTTGAACTCGCAGTATATTTACGCGATGCCGGTGGACGAGCTGGTCCGGAGACTGTGGACGCTGGTCGCCTTGAATGGTTTCCAGCGGGACGAGGCGAAGACGCGGGCAGTGGTACGGCTGATCCAAGAGCGTATCAAGCTATTGAAGGATGTCGAGCAGGTGGCGGATTTCTTTTTTGCCGATGAGCTCGCGCCGTACGATTCTGCCGAACTGATTCCGCAGAAGGGAGACGCAGCTATGGCGCTGCGGGTGCTCGAGCGGGCCCGGGAGGTTCTGTTTTCCGTGGACTTCACGCATGATGCGCTGGAGCAAGCGCTACGGGCGGCGGCTGGAAGTCTGGGCGTCAAGGCAGGACAAATGTTTCAGCCGATTCGCGTGGCGGTGTGCGGGCGCAAGAACGCGCCGCCACTGTTCGAAACGCTGGTCGTGCTTGGCCGGGATATCTGCCTGAGGCGGATTGATCAGGCGATTCACAAGCTCCGCGACGACGAAATCATCAGGACCGAGCTGGCACCCACTTGAAGCGAGTATGGTCGCATGCGCGCACCTTCGCGGCCTGACAATGAATCTATGGATACGTCAAAGCCCAATATGTCAGATGCCAAGGCGAACGAACTGGAATCCCCGGCTGCGTCCGGGGCTTCACATTTCATCCGCGAGATCATTCGCGAGGATTTGAAGACGAACAAATGGGGCGGGCGCGTACACACGCGCTTTCCACCGGAGCCGAACGGGTATCTGCACATCGGGCACGCGAAATCGATCAATATCAATTTCGGTTTGGCGGAAGAGTTCGGCGGCAAATGCAACCTGCGATTCGACGATACGAATCCAAGCAAGGAAGAGACCGAGTACGTCGATTCGATCATCGAGGACGTCCGCTGGCTGGGCGGCGATTTTGAAGACCGGATGTTCTATGCGTCGGACTACTTTCAGCAGCTTTACGAGTGGTCGGTGCAGTTGATCAAGGCAGGCAAGGCGTACGTTTGTGATCTGACGGCGGAGCAGATGCGCGAGTATCGCGGGACGTTAACGGAGCCGGGGCGGGAGAGCCCGTGGCGCAACCGCTCGGTGGAAGAGAACCTGGAACTGTTCGAGCGCATGAAGGCGGGGGAGTTTCCGGACGGCTCGCGAACCCTGCGCGCCAAGATCGACATGGCATCGGCGAACCTGAACATGCGCGATCCGGTGATGTACCGCATTCTGCACGCGGAACATCATCGGACGGGCGATAAATGGTGCATCTACCCGATGTACGATTTCACGCACGGCGAATCGGACTCGATCGAACGGATTACGCACTCGATCTGCACGCTCGAGTTCGAAGACCACCGGCCTCTTTACGATTGGTATCTCGATCAGCTGGGGATTTACCATCCGCAACAAATCGAATTCGACCGGCTCAACCTGACCTACACGCTGCTCAGCAAGCGGAAGCTGCTGACGCTGGTGCAGGAGAAGTACGTGAACGGGTGGGACGATCCGCGCATGCCGACGATCACGGGCATCCGGCGGCGGGGGTATACGCCGGAAGCGATTTGCAATTTCTGCCGGGCGATTGGAGTTTCGAAGACGAACGGAAGCATCGAGTTCGCACTGCTGGAGCACCATGTTCGCGAGCACTTGAACAAGCGCGCGCTGCGGGTGATGGGCGTGCTTCGCCCCTTGCGGGTAGTGATCGATAACTATCCGGAGGGGCAAGTGGAGGAGATGGAGGCGGTCAACAATCCCGAGGATGCCGGCGCGGGGACGCGGAAGGTGCCGTTCTCGCGAGTGCTGTACATTGAGCAGGATGATTTTCGCGAAGATCCTCCGAGGCAGTACTTCCGGCTGTCGCCAGGCAGGGAGGTGCGGCTGCGGTATGGATACTTCATTACGTGTACGGGGGTGGTGAAGAATGACCGGGGCGAGGTTGTGGAGGTGCACTGCACGTACGATCCAGAGACGCGCGGGGGAAATGCGCCGGATGGGCGCAAGGTGAAGTCGACGATTCACTGGGTTTCGGCGGCGCACGCGATCGAGGCCGAAGTGCGGCTGTACGACAACCTTTTTTCCGTGGAGAATCCGAACGAGGTCCCGGAGGGTCAGGATTTCACCGTGAATTTGAACCCGAACTCGCTCGAAGTGGTGACGAACGCGAAGCTGGAGCCTGGATTGCGGGGCGCTGCGCCGGGGAGCCGGTATCAATTCGAGCGGCTGGGCTATTTCTGTGTCGATAAAGATTCGAACGAGGAGAAGCTGGTGTTCAACCGGACGGTAGCGTTGCGCGATACGTGGGCCAAGATCGAGAAAGCGCAGCAGGGGAAGAGATGATTCTTCTGGGAATCGGCGGAATTTTGAACGACGCCGCCAGCGCGATTTTGAAGGACGGGCACCTGGTGGCGGCGGTAGAAGAGTCGAAGCTGGCGCGGCGCAGGCGCCCGACGCGGGGCGGGCTGCCGGAAGAATCGATTGAGATGTGCCTGGAACTGGCACGGGTCCGGGCGGAGGACGTGGACTGCGTGGCGGTGGCGCGGCCCATACCGGTGGCGGCGGAGAGCGGCCTGCACCTGAAGCTGCGCTCGCGGTTTCCGAAGAGCCGGATGGCGCTGATCGACCATCATCGGGCGCACGCGGCGTCGGCATTTTATGCGTCGCCGTTTGATGCGGCTACCGTGCTGGTGCTGGACCGTCATGGCGATTTTCGCTGCGGCTCGCGCTGGCATGCGGAAGGCGGACAGTTGCTGCGTCTGGACAAGGAGCTGTACGCGCCCGATTCGCTGGGAGAGATCTACGGGCGGGTGACGGAGCTGCTGGGCTTCAATGCCGGCGCGGATGAGCACAAAGTGCAGTGGCTATCGGCGACCGGGGCGGACGGGCATCGCGAATTATTTTTGGAGATGATGCAATGCGCGGCGGGCGGCTGGCCGAGCCTGGACCGTTCCTATTTCGATGCGGAGCGGGTGACGCACGGCGGGTTCAGCGCCAAATTTTTCGAGCGGCTCGGGTTGGCGGATCGCGCCGAAATTCCCAAAGCAGAGCAGGCGCGGCTGGCGGCGGGGTTGCAGCACGCGATGGAGGCGACCGTTGCGGGCATGGCGGGCGATGGCGGCAACTTGTGCCTGGCTGGCGGCCTGGCGATGAACGCGCTGCTGGTGGAGGCGCTGGAATCTTCGGGAAGGTTCAGTGGCGTGTTTGTGCAGCCGGCGGGAGGAAACTCGGGAACGGCGCTAGGGGCGGTGTTCGAAGCGTGGCACGGACTGTATCACGAGAAGCAGCGAGTCTCGCTCGGGAACCTGTGCTGGGGGCCGGGATACACGGCTGAGCAGATCAAACAAGTGCTGGAGAATTGCAAGCTGCGGTTTCGATATTTGCTGACGGCGGAGGAACTGATCGATACGGCGGTGGCGCAGCTCAGCGAGAACAAGATTGTGGCGTGGATGCATGGGCGCATGGAATTTGGGCCGCGCGCGCTGGGGAACCGGAGCATTCTGGCGTCGCCGCACGATCCGTATTCGGCAGAGAATCTCAACGCGTACATCAAGCACCGGGAATCGTTTCGCAAGTTCGCGGCGTCGGTGCCGGCGGAGCTGGCGGGCCAGTACTTCGAGGTGGGAAGCAATGCGCGCTACCTGGCCACGGCGGGACGGGTGCGCGAACAGTACCGGGAAAGCTTTCAGAGCGCTTTGCTGGGCCGCGACCTGATTCGCGTACACGCAGTGGCCGAGGAAGATAATCCGCTCTACTGGAAGCTGCTGCACGCGGCGGGGAAGAAGACGGGGCTGCCGGTGCTGTACAACACGTCATTCAATCTTTTTGGCGAGCCGCTGGTGTGCACGCCTCGAGATGCGGTGCGGAGCTTCTATTCATCGGGGATTGACGCGCTGTTTGTGGGGAATTTCTTTTTGGGGAAGTGACGGGGGGAGTGGCCGGGGGCCATCAAATCCGATTCCACCCCTACTTCATCAGATGCCGGCGCAAAAAATCCGCGGAGGCGTGATACGCCTCCAGCCAATGCGAATGCATCAGGAAGTCGTGGACTTCGTCGGGGAAAATGAGCTGGTCGAATTCCACGCCCTGCTTGCGGAGAGCATCGACAAGGGTGACGGTTTGACTGAAGGGCACGTTGCGGTCGTCGTCGCCGTGGATCAGCAGGACGGGCGAGCGCCATAGTTTCACCGACGCCATGGGGGACGACTCAGAGGCGATACGCGCGGCTTCCTGCTGCTTCTGGGGATCGTATGACGAATCGAAGTTGGGGATCTCGAGGTTCCAGTCATGGACGCCGTGGAAGTCGACGCCGGCGGCGAACAGATCCGAGGCGCGGGCGAGCGCGAGCGCAGTGAGATAACCGCCGTAGGAGCCGCCCCAAACGCCGATGCGGGCGGGATCGACGTCGGGACGGCTGCGGAGGTAGAGGCCAGCGCCCATCACGTCGTTGAATTCGCTCGCGCCGCGGGCGCCGTAGTTGAGCGCTTCGCGGAAATCGAGACCGTAACCGATGCCGCTCCGATAATTCACGGAGAGCACGAGGAAGCCCTGGCTCGCCAGATATTGATTCATCGCGTAGGCGTTGTTGTAGTAGTACATGTAGTGCCAGCCGAGCAGCATCTGGCGGCGCGATCCACCGTGAAAGAAAACGACGGCGGGGCGGCGCTGGCCAGCGGGCAGATTGCGCGGCAGGAAAAGCTGTGCGTGGATCTGCATGCCATCGGCGGCGGAAATCATTACGGGCTGCGGCGGGACGAGTTGCGCGGCGGGAAAATCCGCTGGAATAGCATCGGGCGCGAGATCATTGGGTCCGGCGGGGCCGAGGATGGCGGCGCGAGCGGGTTCGCGGAAGTCAGAATGGAGGAAGGCGATGGCCTCGCCGCCGCTGGTCACGACGGGCGACCACTCGAGTCCTTCACCGGAAGTTACACGCGTTGGGCCGGGATGATCGACGGAGACTTTCCAGAGGTGGCGGCGGTCGATATCCCCCTGGTTGGAAGAAAAGACGATTTCGCGGCGGTTCGGGCTGACCGTGACGTGCTCGACTTCGAAATCGCCGGGGGTGAGTTCGAGGGCGGCGCCGCCGCCGACAGGCAGCGAGTACAGGTGGACCCAGCCGCTACGCTCCCACGGAAATACGAGGCGGTCGCCGGCCCACAGCAACTGGCTCCCGGCTACGATGGCTTGAAACAAACTACCGCGGCCTGTTTGCGCGCGCCAGACTTCGTGTCCGGCGCCGGTTGTGGCATCGGCTACACGGATCGACCAGGGCTCGGCGGTGCGCTGCGGCACGAAGATCTCGTGCGTCGCGGGGGCGCGGAGGAACGCGATCTGGCGGGAATCGGGAGACCATGCGGGGTTGGAATCGTGGTCGACACCTGGGTCGAGATAGCGCAGCGTCTTCGTTGCAGGCTCGAAGACGCCGATAAAGCTGTGGTCACCGCGGCCGCTCGCGAACGCCAGCTTGGTTCCATCCGGCGACCAGTTAAGCGATTGCGCTTTGCCGCGGGCGTGCACGGACTGCGCGGGTTTTTCCGCGCCATCGAGGGACGCCATCCAGATCTGGTCTTTCTGGATGAAAGCTACACGATCACCGTTCGGTGAGATCGCCGGAGAATGGCCTTCCGCCAGGCGACGCGGCGCGCCACCGTCGATGGAGACAACCCAGATGATCTGCTCGACCCCGGCGGAGTCGCTGCGCGGGTTGGGATTCTCGCGGCCCATTTCAAAATCGCCACCGCGGACGTATACAAGAGAGTGGGCATCGGGCGTCCACTGGACCTGATTGATCTCCTGGCCGTCGTCTTCGGTGTAGGTGGTGATCTGGCGGCCGCGATAATCCGGGGGCGCGGCGGCCCACAGGTTCCGCGCGCCACGCGCATTGAGCTCCCACGCGACCTTGCCGCCGGTTGGCGCAGCCACCAGGTTGTCCGGAAACGGCGCGGAGGTTACCTGTTCGAGCGTGAAGGACTGCTGGGCGGCCAGCGCTCCGGCCAGCAGAGGGACCAGGACAATCGCGCGTCGTGTGGGCATGTAGAGATTGTAGAACCGAAGCGGGGCCGTCACTCCATCCAGACGACCATGCCTTTGTCGATCGCGGGCAGAGTGCAGGATATGCGCCCTTTGTTCCAGGCCGCGGGGACTTCTTGCGGGCTGCCAAGAAAGGGAAGCGCGTGGATTTTGCGAGGCCCATCGGCGGGAAAAGTGACGCGTACGCCGGCTTGCGGCGTTTGGGTGAGTTTGCGGTTAGGCTCCAGTCCGCTGAAATTGGCGATGAAGATGTGGAGTTTGCCGCCAACCGAGGCGGGTTGCGCGTAGACGAGCGGCGAGGCCTCAATTTGGATCGACGGTCCAAACTTAGCCGCGCGCAGAAGTTCGCCAACGAAACTGGCGCCGGCTTCCGCCTGATAATGCAAGCGCGCGCCAAGTGCCGCGCGGAAGCGATTATCGCTCCGCGGGGCGCCGCTGTCATCATAGTGGCCGGTCTCGGCGGTGGCGGCCAGAAATCCGCCGGAATCGGCATAGGACTTTAGCGCCGCGATTTCCGAATCGCCGAGACACCGCACATCGGGCAGAATCAGGACCCGGCCTTTGAACTCCGCCAGCGTACGCGGCGTGACCACTTGAAACTCTACGTGCGACTGCATGAGTTGTATCAGCGTCCCTTTGTACGACTCCATGAATGGGCGGGCGAAGTAGTCGCGCGTGCGCGGGGAAAAATACACGCCGACCGGATGGATCGGAGTGCGTGGCGAGTAGAACGTCTTTTCGTGCTCTTGAATCCATTGGTAAACGAGTGTCCGTGTGGGGATGTCGTTCGAGCCGGACATGACGTGGCCTAGCGCGTCCCACGAGTTCGCGCCGGCGGTGATCTGCGCGAGAAACATATTCTTCATGGCTTCGCGGGGATCGACGCCCTTCGCGCCATCCCACGAATAGCTGAGCATCCACGAGGGCTTACCATTGGCGAAGACGCGGAACGATGTGACACCGGTCAGGTAGTCGATCCAATCCTGCGGGCTGTGGGAGGACGCCATGTGATCGCCCTCGCCGTGCTCGTACTCATGCGCAATGGTGTCGACCACGCCATAGAGTTGGTACACGTCCGCTCCCACGCGGACCACTTCCTCTTCAATGCCCGGATAGATCTCGGCGATGGTTTTGCATTCCGGATTGACGGCCTTGACGTTGGTGTCGATTTCCTTCATGAAGGCGGTGATTGTCTCGATGCGAAAATCCACCCATCGGCGGAAGTTAGCGTCGCGGAAGTCGCCGAGGCGGAGATCTGTCTTGGCGTTGAGCCCGGTCTTTGAGCGGAAGGCGGCGACGGTATAGTTGTCGAAGCTGGCCCAGGAGTCTTCCCAGCCATCGAAGTGCGTCATCCAGTACGGAATGTCGACGTAGACGCCGTCGATGCCGGTGGCCGCGATCTGGCGCACGCGCTCCATATACACTTTTCGCCACTCCGGCGCGTATGGACTGATCCAGACATCCTCGTCACCTTTAGCAATCCAAAACGCGGTGCCGCCGGTGAAGATGGCCGGCTGGCCGGTGATTTTGCGCTGCAGCCAGTCGGGGTGATCTTTGGCGAACGTGTGGGGCTGGGCATCGGCGTGACCGGTAATGCACTCCAGCCCGGCGATGTAGACGAAGGCGTAGTTGTGCGCGGCGTGCGCCTTTTCCGCGACCGCATGGATGGCCTTCAGTTTCTCAGTGGGATCGAGAAAGCTTTCGTAACGCCCGGGAATATCGTTATCGGTTTCGATGCCGAAAACGTGCGAGGCCTCCGCGTCCGCGACGATGCGGTCGACGCGGTCGAGCCGTAGCGAGTTCCCGCCGATGCGAACATAGTGCGTCCAATCCTGGGTCTGTCCGAGCAGCGGGAATGCGAGCGCGAAGAGCACAACGATTCGATGGAGCATGATCTTCGCAGATTGTATCGAAATCGCTGCGGTTCACTACAATAATTGTGAGGAACTCATGTCGAAATTATCGATTCGCGATCTTGATCTGAAAGGCAAACGCGTTTTCATTCGTGTGGATTTCAACGTGCCGCTCGCACCCGGCGGCCAGGAAATATCGAGCGACAAGCGCATCAAAGCGTCGCTGCCGACGATCCAGTACGCGCTGGAACACGGCGCGGGGCTGATTCTGGCATCACATCTGGGCAGGCCGAAAGGGAAACCGAATCCGGAGATGAGCCTGAAACCGGTAGCGGAAAGGTTGCAGAAGCTTCTGGGACGCGCGGTCAAGATGGCGCCGGACTGCATTGGGCCGGAAGTGGAGGCAATGAAGCCCACGCCGGGCGAAGTGCTCCTGCTGGAGAATCTCCGCTTTCATCCTGAAGAGGAAAAGAACGATCCGGGATTTTCGAAAAAACTGGCTGCGTTGTGCGACCTGTATGTCAACGACGCATTCGGATCAGCACACCGCGCGCATGCTTCAACGGTGGGCGTGATTGCGTTTGTGCCCAAGGCGGCGGCTGGTCTGCTAGTGGAGCAGGAACTGAAGTATCTCGGGATGGTCACAACAAATCCGGCGCGGCCGTCGGTGGCGATTCTGGGCGGCGCGAAGGTGTCGGACAAGATTGAGGTGATTTCCAACCTGGCGAAGATTGTCGACAAACTGCTGATCGGCGGCGCGATGGCGTACACGTTCCTGAAGTCGCAAGGGCAGCCGGTTGGGAAGTCGCTGGTGGAAGACGACAAGCTCGATCTGGCGCGCGACCTGCTGGCGCGGTTGGGCGCGAAGCTTCTTCTGCCGGTGGATCACGTGGTGGTGGCGGAGCTGAAGGAAGGCGCGCCGAACGAAGTGGTCGAGACCGTGCCCGACGGCAAAATGGGCGTGGACATTGGGCCGAAGACCATCGAGGCGTTTTCCAAAGTGATCGCAGGCGCGAAGACGATCATCTGGAACGGACCGATGGGCGTGTTCGAGAAGCCGCCGTTCGACAAAGGAACAGTCGCGGTGGCAAAGGCGGTGGCCGAATCCGGCGCAGTGTCAGTAGTCGGCGGCGGCGATTCGGAGAAAGCGGTGAAGTCCGCCGGCGTGACGGACAAAATTTCCCACGTCTCGACGGGCGGTGGCGCATCGCTCGAATTCCTGGCCGGCATTGAGCTGCCGGGCGTGGCTGCGCTCACGGACAAGTAGCCGCCGCCTGTGATAAATTGCAGCCGATGAAACTTTTGCCTTTTGCCCTTTGCCTTTTGCCTCTTGCCTTACCCGCGTCCGCCCAGGTCTTCACCTTCACGCGTGAGCAGATAATCGAGTACACGAAGCAAAACCCGTTCGCGCGCTTTGACGACGGACGTCCCAAGGTTCCCGATGCGCTGCTCGAAAAGTGCAAAGATCTGTCGGCTGAGGAAGTGTGGGCTGTGCTGCCCGGCGAAAAGTTCCGCAACCAGTACGAGGGCAACTGGCAGATCCTGCATCCCGAGAAGAAGCTGGTGGGCCGCGCCGTGACGGCGCAGTTCATGCCCTACCGGCCCGATATTGCCGACGTTGCGGAAGAGCACGCCCAGGCTCGCGCGCGCGGCAACGGCAGGGAACGCGACAACGCGAATCAACGGGTCATCGATTCCCTTCAGCCTGGAGACGTGCTGGTGGTGGATCTGTTCGGGAAGATCGAGGGCGGCACGATCGTTGGTGACAATCTCGCCACTGCGGTGTACGCAGAGACGAAGACGGGCCTGGTGGTGGATGGCGCGGTCCGCGATCTCGAGGGCATTTTCCCGATCGGGATGCCCCTCTACTTCCGCGGTGCGCATCCAACGCCCATCAGCAACGTCATGCTCACCGGGGTGAATGTTCCTATTCGCATCGGCAACGCTACCGTCATGCCGGGAGACGTAGTCTTCGGCGATCGCGAGGGCGTCTACTTTATTCCGCCGCAGGCCGTACAAAAGGTGCTCGACAAAGCCGATGTGACACACATCCACGATGAGTGGACTAAGATGAAGCTGCTCACTGGGAAGTACAAGTCGAGCGAGATCTATCCGAGCCCCACGGATCCGGCGCTGAAGAAAGAGTACCAAGAGTATCTGGAGAAGAAGTTAGGGCACAAGCCCAACCCGGAGTAGAGGGGCGAGCGAGTAGCCTTTGACGATCCACGCACGTTATAAATAAAAGTTGACCCGCAAAATCCTTCTTACCGGTGCGGTGTTGATAGCAGCCAGTTTCGGCGCCGCTCGTCAAGATGCCTGGGAAGTCATTGGTCCGGGTGGGGGCGGAGCGCAGTTCTTCCCGGCCTTCAATCCGCAAAACCCGAACGACATCTTCGAGGCTTGCGATATGACGGGTGCGTACGTCTCCCACGATGGCGGCGCTTCGTGGCGCATGTTCAACCTGGGTGCAGTGGTGAAGGGGTTCGTTTTCGACCCGAATGACGCTCGCACTGTTTACGCGCGTACGGCCGGAGAGCATTCCGAGGGCCGTGGCGGCGCGCTTTGGCGCAGCACCAATGCGGGCGACACCTGGCAGTTGGTTTATCCCGATCCCGCGGCGGTTACCGGCGTCTTCGAGAACAGCGATCACGCCACCAGCTTTATTGCCAGCTCCGCGGATGATCCTGGGGAAATCGAAGCGCTGGCCGTCGATCCGGCCGATTCGCGCATTCTCTATGCTGCGATGCGCCGGAATCGGGCTTCGCGGCTGTTCGTCTCAGCGGATCGGGGCAAAACGTGGAAAGCCTCAGCCGATCTCGGCGGCGGGGCACGGTCGATCACGATCGATGCCAGTTCACCTCGCGGCCAGCGCACCATCTACGTGATCGGGGAGAACTCGGTAGCCGTGAGGAAGGCTGGCGCCTGGCAGCTTGGCGCTGTGCCCAACGGAGTCACTTCCTTCGTCGATGCCGCGCTCGGCTTCTCGGACGGCAAGGCGGTGATCTATGGCGTCACCACGACGGGAGCGTTTGCTTCGGAGGATGGCGGTGCGTCGTGGCGGGAATCGCGGCTGCCCGGCGAATCGCCGGAGTTCTACGTCATCGCGGCAAGCGGGCGTCACGGAGAAGTGGCGTACCTTTCGTACAGCAACCTTTCCGTGGGTGGCGAGCATTTTTTTGGTGTCGCGAAAAGCGCGGATGCGGGACGAACATGGGCGCTTGTCTGGCAGGAAACCTCGAAGCGCGCCGCAAGTAACATCCACGATATTTGGATTACCCAGCGATTTGGTCCGGAATGGGGCGACAAACCGTTGAGCCTGGCGGTGGCGGCCGATGATCCGAATCTCTGTGTGGCCACCGATCTGGGCCGTACCATGCGCACACAAGATGGCGGCCGCAACTGGGAGGGCGTCTATTCACGGCGCCTCGATGACGGCTCCTACACGACTACCGGGCTCGACGTCACCACCAACTACGGCGTGCATTTCGATCCGTTCGATCCGCAACGCATCTTTATCACATACACCGACATCGGGATGTTTCGCAGCGAGAACGGCGGGCGCGGATGGGTGAGCGCGACCGAGACCGTCCCCGCGCGTGGACCAACACGACCTATTGGATGGTGTTTGATCCCACGGTGCGCGGCCGCGTGTGGGCCGTGACCAGCGGCGTCCACGATATTCCACGTCCCAAAATGTGGCGGCGCCGGTCGACCGCGACTTTCAACGGCGGCGTGGTGATGAGCGAAGACGGCGGCCGCACCTGGCACGTGTCGAATTACGGGATGCCGCAAACCGCCGCCACGCATATTCTGCTGGATCCATCGAGTCCGGAGAATGCGCGCGTGCTTTACGTGACGGGATTTGGACGCGGTGTTTTCAAGTCGGCTGACGGCGGAAAGAGCTGGAGCCCGCAGAATGAAGGCCTACCGAAGAAGGAGCCGTTCGCGTGGCGACTCGCGCAAGGGCCGGATCACGCACTGTACGTCGTGTTGGCGCGCCACAGCGAGGATGGCAGCTTCGGGAACACGGGCGATGGTGCGCTCTACCGCTCGACTGACGCGGCCGCCCACTGGAGCAAAATTGCGCTGCCGATGGGCGTCAACGGTCCCAACGGCATTGCCATCGACCCACGAGATCCCGCGCGGCTTTACTTGGCGGCATGGGGCCGAACCTCCGCCGAGCATGCGATCTCCGGCGGCGTCTGGATCTCTACCGACGGTGGCCGCGCGTGGCGCAACACGCTGTCGCGCGATCAGTATGTTTACGATGTGACCATCGATCCCCGCCATCCGGGCACCCTGTACGCCTGCGGATTCTCCTCGTCGGTCTGGCGCTCCGACGATCGAGGCGAAACCTGGCGGCGCCTTCGCGGCTTCAATTTCAAATGGGGCCACCGCGTGATTCCCGATCCAGTGGACGCGTCCAAGATCTACGTCACGACTTACGGTGGCAGCGTCTGGCACGGCCCGGCGGCGGGCGATCCCCAGGCCAAGGAAGATATCGTGACGCCGGAAGTGGCGTATGGCAGGTGAGCGAGGTTGGAGGCAGACCGGTCGCTTTCCTCTTACCGCACCGGCCCCTGCACCTCTTGCAGCCACTCCGGCCGCTTCAATACCTCGCGCGGCTTGGAACCATCCGGAGGGCCGATGATGCCATCGCGATACATCATGTCGAGAATGCGGGCCGCGCGGCCGTAGCCCAGCCGCAAACGCCGCTGCAGCGTCGAAGTGGAAGCTTTGCCCATTTCCAGCACCACGCGCAGCGCCTCCTCGTACATGGCGTCCTGCTCATCCGGGCTGCCGCTCTCCTCCGCGACTTCGCTTTCTTCGGCGGGTGGCGCAAGCAATAGCGATTGATCGTACTCCGGCGCCGCCTGCGCCTTCCAGAAATCCACCACGCGATTGATTTCGGTCTCGGTGACGAACGCTCCATGCACGCGTGTGAGCCTGCGAAGAGCCGGGCGGAAGAAATAGCATGTCGCCTTTGCCCAGCAGGTGCTCCGCGCCCATCACGTCGAGAATTGTGCGCGAGTCCACGCGCGTGGCCACGCGGAAGCTGATGCGGGCAGGGAAGTTGGCTTTGATCAAGCCGGTGATTACGTCGACACTCGGCCGCTGTGTCGCGAGCACCAGGTGCATGCCCACGGCGCGCGCCATTTGCGCCAGGCGCGTGACGGATTCCTCGACGTTCCGCCCTTCGATCATCATGAGGTCGGCTAGCTCGTCGATGAGTATCAGAATGTAGGGCAGCGGCTGCGGCTCTTCGCTTGATTCCTCGAACAGGTCGCGCGGCACTTCTTGCTGGAGCTTGCGGATTTTCTTGTTGTACTGGTCGATGTTGCGCACACCCTGCTCGGCGAGGACGCGCAGCCGCCGCTCCATCTCGAGGACGGCGTTGCGCAGCGCATTGGTAGCCTTGCGCGGGTCCGTGATCACCGGCGTGAGCAGGTGCGGAATGCCTTCGTACAGCCCCATCTCCAGCCGCTTGGGATCCACCAGAATCATGCGCACATCATCCGGCGTCGACTTGTAAAGCACCGACATGATGAGCGAATTGATCATGACGCTCTTGCCCGATCCGGTCGAGCCGGCGATGAGCATGTGCGGCATGGACTCGAGCGCCGCCACTTTGATGCGCCCATTGATGTCTTTACCCAGCGAAAGGGTGAGACGCGATTGCGAAGACGCGAACTCGTCTGATTCGAAAACCTCGCGCAAACTGATCAGCTCACGCCGCGTGTTTGGCACTTCGATGCCGACCGTCGGCTTCCCTGGAATGCGCTCGATCAGAATCGACTCCGCCTGCAACGCCATACACAGATCCTCGTTGAGCGTCGTGATGCGGGTGTACTTGATGCCGGCTTCCGGTTTGAATTCGAAGGTCGTCACCACGGGGCCGGGGTTGATCTGCACCACCGATCCCAGCACGTTGAACTCTTCGAATTTCGATTTCACGCGCACCGCGATGTCTTTCAGCTCCTGCTCGTCGTAGGCCGTGCGGCCGGGCGCTTCGTTTAGCAGGTCTGTCGTGGGTAAGCGGAAATTTGTCGATGCGTGGCGCGGCTCAGCCACGGCGTGTGGAGCGGATCGACGCGATACCGGCTCCGGGACGGCGGGCTCTTCGAGCGGACAGATAGGAATGTCATCGGGCGCGAAGTCCAGGGCCGGCTGTGCGGCCTGCTGCCCGCCGGTTTCCACGACCATAGGCGAGGGTTCCGGCTCGAATACCAGGGCCTCTACGGACTGGCGGCGCGCGGCTCGCGCGGCGGCCCGCTCTTCCGCCTTGAGACGTGCCTTCTCGCGGCGCTGCTCCAGCTTGCGCTTGCGACGCTCCGCCAGCCACTCACCGATGTGTTCCATCGGCAGGTGCAGCCACGACAACGGCGCGGCCAGCCATCCCTGCAGCACCGAGAGCGTAAAAGTGGAAACCAGGTAGACCGAAACCACCATGGCAGTCAGGGTCACCAGCACGGCGCCCGCCCGGTTCAGCGCGTGAATCAACTCGTGCGCGAGCAGCATGCCGGCCAGACCGCTCGCGGGCAGCCCGGAAAAGCGAATCTCGGGGCCTTCGCCCAGGCCCGCGCAGAGACTCGCTCCCAGCAGCAGAAAGCCGGCCAGCTTCACCCCCGGATCTACGATGGCTTCCGAGCGGATCCACTTCCAGCCGAGCACAAACACACCCACGGGAATCAGAAGCGCCGCGAATCCGAAGGTCTGGAGAAGCAAATCGGCGAGGTAAGAACCCGCGTAGCCGGCCAGGTTCTGCGGGCGTGCGCTAGCGGTAGCGGTATTCCACGAGGGATCGTACGTGCGGTACGAGACCAGGCTGAACAACACCAACAGTCCGAGCGCAAGAAACACAAATCCCAACACCTCGTTGAGGCGCTTGGATTCCGTTGGAGAAATAAATTTCATCCCGCTGGCGGGCGGGCGATAGCCAGAGCAATCACTATTATGCCAAAAACAATCCGATAGTAAACGAAGAAGTTCAAACTGCGATGCTGCAAATATCGCAGGAAGAAGGCAATCACCAGCAACCCTGTCAGCCCGCTCACCACGATTCCCACCGCGAATGGCATGTGCATTTCCACCGGAATGCCGCCGTGCTTCAATACGTCATAGAATTTCTTCGCGGCTGCACCCGCGATAATCGGAGTGGCAAGCAGAAATGAAAACCGCGCCGCAGCTACACGATCTAAGTTGCGATACAGGCCCGCCGTAATCGTAGCACCGCTGCGTGAGACTCCCGGTATGATCGCCAGCGCTTGCGCGCAACCGATGACTAGGGAATCCGTGAACGACACCGCACCAAGGCTTTTCGTGTGCGCAGCCCATCGATCTGCGGCCCACATAATCAGGCCCAGTATGATCATCATCACGCCGATCAGAATGGGGCTGCGCAGCGTGCTATCCGCCTGTTTCTCGAATAGAAATCCAATGACGGCGCCAGGAATCGTGCCCAGCACCAGCAGCCAAAGCAGCCGGGGATTCTGGCGCAGCATTTCGTCGTCGCCCCACTCAATGCCGAATCCGTGCAAGATAATCTGCACCCAGGAACGGAAGAAGTAGACCACCACCGCGACGAGCGTTCCCACGTGCAACGCGACATCGAACGTTAGGCCGGGATCCTGCCAGCCCAACAGCCAGGGCGCGACGATCAGGTGCGCCGTGCTGCTGATGGGAAGAAACTCTGCTATCCCCTGGATCAGCGCCAGGATTATTACTTGCAACAAAGGCATAGTGTCAGAATGGACTATGGTAGCGCGCGACCTCTCGAACACCAAAATTGTTGTCACGCTGGGACCAGCCACCGATTCGCCCGCCGTGCTGGGCGCAATGATGGCCGCGGGCGTTTCCATTTTCCGGCTCAACCTCTCGCACGGATCTCAGTCCGAGCACGCCGCGCGGATTTCCGCGGTGCGCGCCATCGCCGCGGATCAGCGGCGGCAGGCGGCGCTGCTGCTCGATCTGCAAGGCCCCAAGATTCGCCTCGGCAGATGTGAAAGCGAAAACTGTTCCATTCTCACCGGCGCCGAGTTCACTATCACGACCGAGCCCATGATCGGCCATGGTTCCTGCGCCTCGACCACCTACATCCGTTTTGCGCAAGACGTCCGGCCGGGCGATCGTGTTTTGCTGGCCGATGGCGCGGTCGAACTGCGCGCCCTCGAAACCGATGGCGTGCGGGTTCGTTTTACCGTCGTCTCCGGCGGCGCGGTCGGCAGCAACAAGGGCATCAATCTGCCCGGTGTGAACATCAGCGCGCCCTCGCTGACCGAGAAAGATCTGGCCGACCTCGAGTTCGGATTACGCGCCGGCGTCGATCTGGTCGCGCTATCGTTCGTGCGCACGGCCTCGGACGTGGCGCTCCTGAAACATCGCATCGGCAGCCGTCCAGCCCGCGTCGTGGCCAAAATTGAGAAGCCCGCCGCGTGGGACCACATCAACGAGATTCTCGCCGAAGCCGACGGCGTCATGGTGGCGCGCGGCGATCTGGGCGTCGAGATGGCGCTCGAACGCGTGCCGCCCATCCAGAAGGCCATCATCCGTCAGGCGCGCCGCCGCGGGAAGTTCGTGATTACCGCGACGCAGATGCTCGAGTCCATGATCGAGCACCCCACGCCCACGCGTGCCGAGGTGAGCGATGTGGCCAATGCCATCTACGACGGCACCGATGCCGTGATGCTCTCCGCCGAGACGTGTGTCGGAAAATATCCGGCCGAAGCCGCCGCGTACATGGCCCGTATCGCCGCCGAAGCCGAGGCTTCGATCAATGAGCACGGTTTTCAAGAACTGCCGCCCAGCCAGGAGCCGCCACCCGCCGAGATTCTTGCCGACGCGGCCTATCGTGCGGCCCGTGAGGCGCACGCCAAAGCCATCGTCGTATTCACCACCAGCGGGTCCAGCGCGCGATTGATTTCGCGCTACCGTCCGCCGGTGCGCATCTACGCCATCACATCGAGCGAAGTCGTGGCGCGCCAGTTGTTGATTCACTACGGGGTGCATCCGGTGCTCGCACCGGAAGTCGGCTCGACCGACGAGATGATGGCCCAGATGGATCGTGTGTTAATTGAACGCGGCTACCTGCACGTGGGCGACGCCGTCGTTTTCGTCGCCGGCCAGCCCATCGGCCGCCCCGGCACCACCAACCTGATGAAGCTGCACCACATCGGCGAACTGCGCTAAGCGGTGGGCTCTCATGCTCTCTTTACCAGATGGCACGGCGGTAGTGCCGCCGTATGTTTTCGTCTTTGGAAATCAGGGCGGCGTTACCCGCTTTGGCATGCGCCACGATGAGCCGGTCGAATGGATCGCGGCTCCACTTCTCTCTTAGCGCGTGCTCGACAATCTGGTGAAATGGGATTTCGCAGACCTTGGTCCTCAATTCCGTCGCCAGTGCGCTCATCAACTTTGTGGCGCTGGGCTCCAAGCGGCCGATCTCATGCAGGTACTCGAGCTCTAGAATGGCCGCTGGAGAGACCATCAGGTCATGTCGTTCGATTTCCCGCCTCGCCGACTCGCCGAGCTTTTCGATTTCCCCTTGATACAGCCGCACCAGGACGTGGGTGTCCAGGTAGATCACTTCAGCTCGCTCCACTCTTTTAACCAATCGAGGGTTAGAATCTCATCGACGTCCCCTTTGTAGGCCCTTCGCCTCTTCAGCCGTGCAAGCTTTGGCGCCGGTGTCTCGGGGATGATTTTCAGCACTCTGCCATTACGCACTATCTCGACGGGCTTCCCGGTCTCGAGCACTTGATCGAGAATGCCGTAGATGTTCTCTCTGAGCTTCGATGCCGTGAGCATGTACGTACGATTATAGCAAGACGTACGTACGCCATGGCCGTTGCGGGCGCGGACCTTAGAAGCCCAACTTCTCCAACGTCCGGTAGCTATATGCCAGGCTCTCCACCGGGTCCTCCGCCACCTCATCCTGCTCGACGAAGTAATGCTCGACGCCCGCGGCGCGCGCCGCTGCCAGGATCTTCGCAAAATCCAGCACGCCCAGTCCGACTTCGCGGAACGCGTTTGGCGTGAGATCTTCCGAGAAGTGCGTTTTCACTCCCGGCGCTTTGTCTTTCAAGTGGATGAGTGGCACGCGCCCCTTCCACTTTCCGAGCAGCGCCACCGGATCCCCACCCGCCACGCTCACCCAGAAAACGTCCATCTCGAATCCCACCAACTTGGGGTCGAATCGCTCGGCGAACACGTCGATGGGCCGCGAACCCTGTTTGGGCCCGAAATCGAATGCATGGTTGTGATAACAGAGGTGCAATCCGGCCTTGCGTGCGGTTTCTCCGGCCTGGTTGAACAGATCAGCATAGCGGCGCAACTGGTCGATCGAGCCGCGCTCGGCGGGGTTGAGATAAGCAATCACCATGAACCGCAAGCCCGCTTTTGCGGCTTCGTCCACGGCCCTTTCCCAAGTCACCCCCGCGGGCCGGCCTTGCGGGTAGTCGTCCTTCCACGCGGCGAAGTTTCCCGTGACCAGCGGCGTATCGTAATGCGCGCTCACGGCGGCAAGCCCGAATTCCTTGCAGAGCGGCAGGACCAGGGCGTTCGAGGCGCCGCTCCCCTCGATCTCCCGGTACCCGATCTTCGCCACGCGCTCGAGCGCTTCCCGCGCATGGTCCGGCACGAGCGTACGAATCGTGTAGAGCTGAAAGCCGAGAGGCCGCTTCGTAGCGCCAAGGAGAGCGGACCCCGCGGCCAGGCCCGTCAGCATGGATTTTCCCGCCGCGCGGCGAGTGAGTCGGTTGAGCACGAGTAGATTATACAGGGGTTGCCGGCGTGTTACGATTGCGTTTTGCGCAACCCTGGTTTGTGTGTTATGTTATCTGAAGCCCCAATTTAATGCTCAGTGGGAGGTTCGCGTGTTCTGCGGACCGTTCGCACCAATGAGGAAATATGGCCCGGAAACCAGGTAAACAATATCAATCTGCGGCGAAACAGGTCGAAGCGCGCGAGTATCCGCTAGACCAGGCCGTTCCGCTGTTGCAGAAAATCAAGTACGCCAAGTTTGACGAAACCGTCGAAGTGCACCTGCGCCTCGGCGTCGATCCCAAGCACGCCGACCAGATGGTTCGCGGCACCGTCCTCATGCCCAATGGCCTGGGCAAATCGAAGAAGGTCCTGGTTATCGCCGGTGGCGACAAGCAGAAGGAAGCCGAAGAGGCTGGCGCCGATTTCGTGGGCGGCGAGGATATGGTCAACAAGATCCAGTCGGAAAACTGGACCGATTTCGATGCGGTTGTGGCGACGCCCGACATGATGCGCTCGGTCGGTAAGCTGGGAAAAGTTCTCGGCCCGCGCGGCCTGATGCCCAACCCCAAGACCGGCACTGTCACCGTGGATGTGGCGCGGGCGGTAAGAGAGGTCAAGGCCGGCAAAGTTGAGTTCCGCGTGGACAAGACCGGCATTATTCACGCTCCCGTGGGCAAGACCAGCTTCGCCAGCGACAAGCTGGTGGAGAACGCTGCCAGTTTGATTTCGGCGGTGATCAAAGCCAAGCCGGCAGCATCCAAAGGCAAGTACGTCAGAAGCGCGACCCTGTGCTCGACCATGAGCCCGGGCATCTCGCTTGACGTGACCGAATTCAGCGTCAAGGCGGCGGTCTAGGGCGCGAGGTTCCGTATGAAAAAACGAGAAGACAAAAAGAAGGACGCGGAAACACTGCGCAAGGAGCTGGAAGCGTCGAAGAACCTCTTCGTTACCGGCTACGAGAAGCTGCGCGTCAGCCAGGACTTCGAACTCCGCAAGACGATTCGCGCCTCCGGCGGCAAATATCGCGTCGTGAAAAATAATGTGGCGGCGAAGGCCTCGGAAGGGACGCCCGCCGAACAGGTTTTGAGGGACCTGAAGGGCATGACCTCGTTGGCGTATACCGCGGCTGACCCGGTGGCGCTGGCGAAGGCGCTTACGGCTTACGCCAAGTTGAATCCGACATTTACGTTCAAGGCCGGCATCGTGGAAGGCCGGGTGATCGACGTCAAGGCCATTCATGATCTGGCCACCATGCCGTCGAAGGAAGAGATTTTTGCCAAGCTGCTGTACCTGATCAACGCTCCGGCCGCGCGGTTGGCGACGGTCATCAATACCGTGGGTCGAAACCTCGCGGTCGTGATCGATCAGGGCTGTAAGGAAAACAAGTTCAAGTAAACGAGGAGTCTTTTGAAATGGCTGACATTAATGCAATTGCGGAACAGATTCAGGGCCTGACGCTGCTCGAAGCTTCGCAGCTCGTCAAGCTGCTGGAAGAGAAGCTGGGGGTCTCGGCGGCGGCAGCAGCGCCGGTCGCGGTGGCGGCGGGCGGTGGCGCGGCGGCTCCGGTGGTGGAAGAAAAGACCGAGTTTTCGGTCGTTCTGCAGACCGTCGGTGCGAATAAGATCAACGTTATCAAGGTGGTACGCGAGGTCACCAGTCTTGGCCTCAAGGAAGCCAAGGACCTGGTCGACGGCGCGCCCAAGCCGGTGAAGGAAGGCGTCAGCAAGGACGAAGCCGAAGCCATCAAGAAAAAGTTTGTCGACGCCGGCGCAACTGTCGAAGTGAAGTAGGTTTTGGGGGTTGCCTCGCGGCTACCACCTGAATCTAAGCATCTTGATCTCCATTTGACGGAAGTGTAAGGTTCTGATAAACTTATTTCTTGGGATTCAGTGTCAACCGGATTTAAACCCCGGATTGGTGACCGTGCATCTGGAATTCTGGCATTTTGATTGCAGTGCGAGCGATACTGCAAAGAGGATCTCTCCGTGCCTTTTCAGATCCGCTACCAGCGTGCGGGATTGGTGCGTCTCAAGTCGTTCCTTCTCTTCTGTTGCAAACTCCGGCCTCGCTGATGCCAGTCAGCGTGGCCGAATTTTTTCGGGCACAGTTTCATCCCATCGTGCGCTTCACGAGTTCTGGCGGCGCGCGGGAAACCAGCTTCCCGCGGCCTGCTAGCGGCATTGGTTTTTAAAACTCGATTGATGAGTCAGGCTTTTTTCGGCCCTCAGGAGCAATGAATGAATAGTCAGCGCAATGGCGCCGTCCCCGAGCGAGTTGATTTCTCCAAGATCAAAACTTCGATCCCGATTCCAAATCTGATCGAGGTTCAGAAGCAATCCTACGAGCGGTTCCTGCAGATGGACCTGCTTCCCAACGAGCGGGAAGATACCGGCCTGCAGACGGTGTTCAATTCCGTCTTTCCGATCTCCGATTTTCGCGGCGTGAGCCAGT
This sequence comes from Terriglobia bacterium, assembly GCA_963768075.1. GTDB lineage: Bacteria > Acidobacteriota > Terriglobia > Bryobacterales > Bryobacteraceae > QHXW01. The sequence goes on along the minus strand of CAVYHD010000045.1, from coordinate 38,938 downwards.
TGGAGTTCGTGGATTACTCGATTGGCAATTGGGAATGCAAGTGCGGCAACCTGAAGGGGCTGCATCACCTGCGATCCACTTGCCGGAATCCGCAGTGCGGCGCCACCATTCGGACCGACCCCTTCCATGCCGGCGACGTGCTGTGCGACCACTGCGGGACCTTCAATAAGAACGTAGTAACGTTCTGCAACAAGTGCGGCGACCCGGTGGGCTTGCAGTTGAAGTACGACATGGTGGAGTGCCAGGAGCGGGGGATGACTTATGCCGCGCCCCTCAAGGTCACTATCCGGCTGACGGTTTACGCCAAGGATCCCGAAACCGGCGCCAAAAGCGTCCGCGACATCAAGGAGCAGGAAGTCTTCTTCGGCGAAATTCCGCTGATGACGGAAAACGGCACCTTCATCATCAACGGCACCGAGCGCGTGATCGTTTCGCAGTTGCACCGTTCCCCCGGCGTGTTCTTCGAGCGCGTGCCGGCGCAGGGGTACTTCCTCGGCAAGATCATTCCGTATCGCGGGAGCTGGGTTGAATTCGAGTACGACACCAAGAACCTGCTCTATGTGCGTATCGACCGTAAGCGCAAGTTTTACGGCTCGGTGTTTCTGCGCGCCCTGGGTCTCAAGACCGACGAGCAGATCCTGCGCACGTTTTACCGGATTGACAAGATCAACATCAAGGACAAAAAGCTGTTCTGGGTGGTGGACGACGGCCTGATCGGCCTGAAGCTCTCGCATGCCATCGCGACTAAAGGCGGCGAAACCATCGTCGGCCAGGGCAAGAAGATTACGTCTTCCCTGATGAAGGAAATTCAGAAGGCGAAGATCCAGCAGGTGGAGGTCGCGGTCAACGATCTGGAGGGCGCCTACATCGCCGCCGATGTCGTCGACATGTCGACCGGCGAGGTCATGATCGACGCCAACCAGGAACTCACCACCACTGCCATCGCCAAGCTGATGGAGGCGGGCATCGAGAGCTTCGAGTTCTTCTTCCCCGAACGCGATGACGTGGGCACGGTGGTCTCGTCGACGATCAAGAAGGATGCCGTCAAAGCGCAAAATGAAGCGCTGATCGAGATCTACCGCAAGCTGCGCCCCGGCGATCCGCCGACGCTCGACACGGCCACGCAGTTGTTCCAGGGCATGTTCTTCGACCATCGCAAGTACGATTTCTCGCGCGTTGGCCGCATGAAGTTCAATATCAAGCTGTTCGACCGGGCCGATGCCACCAAGCTGGATGACCGCACGCTGACCGCGGACGATTTCTATGCCACCATCCGGTATCTGTTGAAGCTGCGCAAGGGCATCGGTGTGGTGGATGACATCGATCACCTGGGCAACCGCCGCGTGCGCGCGGTGGGTGAGCTGCTTGAGAACCAGTTCCGCATTGGTCTGGTGCGCATGGAGCGCGCCATCAAGGAAAAGATGTCGGTGTACCAGGAAATGTCCACGGCGATGCCGCATGACCTGGTGAACGCCAAGCCGGTGATGGCGGCCATCCGCGAGTTTTTCGGATCGAGCCAGCTATCGCAGTTCATGGATCAGACCAATCCGCTGTCGGAGATCACGCACAAGCGCCGTCTTTCGGCTCTTGGACCAGGAGGTCTGTCGCGCGAGCGCGCCGGATTCGAAGTGCGCGACGTGCACCCGACGCACTACGGCCGCATCTGCCCCATCGAGACGCCGGAAGGCCCGAATATCGGCCTGATTTCGTCGCTCTCGTGCTTTGCCTGCATCAACGAGTTCGGTTTCATCGAAAGCCCGTACCGCAAGGTCATCAAGGGAGTGGTGATCGATGAAGTGAAGGTGCTGAACCCGGGCGACACCGATTACAAAGTCGGCGACATCGTGAAGCGCGCGGATATCGAGAAGGCGAACCGCGATCTGAGCGCCAAGAAGCAGCCCGCCGAGTACGAGGCGCACTGCGAATACCTCTCGGCGTGGGAAGAGGACAAGTACACCATCGCCCAGGCCAATGTCGAGCTGGACGAAAAGGGCCGGATCGTGCCCGATTTGTGCAACGCCAGGCAGGCCGGCAACTTTGTGTTGAAGCCGCGGGACGAGATCCAGTACATCGACGTCAGCCCGAAGCAGCTGGTGTCGGTCGCGGCGAGTTTAATCCCGTTCCTCGAAAACGACGACGCCAACCGCGCGCTGATGGGATCGAATATGCAGCGCCAGGCGGTTCCGCTGCTGCGCGCCGATGCCCCGTACGTGGGGACCGGCATGGAGCATGTGACGGCGCGCGATTCCGGCGCCGTGGTGCTGTGCAAACGCGCCGGCGTGGTCGACTCCGTCGACTCCGAGCGCATCATCGTGCGTGTCGAAGGCGGCGCGCATGAAGGACAGCTCTCGCGCGAGGTGGGCGCCGACATCTACCAGCTCACCAAGTTCAAGCGCTCGAACCAGAACACGTGCATTAACCAGAAGCCCATCGCTTTCAAGGGGCAGCGCGTGGCCAAAAGCCAGGTGCTGGCCGATGGGCCTTGCACCGATCAGGGCGAACTGGCGCTCGGCCGGAACGTGCTTGTGGCGTTCATGCCGTGGCGCGGGTGCAATTTCGAAGACGCCATCCTGGTGAGCGAAAAGCTGGTCAAGGAAGACTACTACACCTCGATTCACATCGAGGAGTTCGAAATCGAATCGCGCGATACCAAGCTCGGTCCCGAGGAGATCACGCGCGACATTCCGAATATTGCCGATTCCTTCCTGCGCAACCTGGATGAGAGCGGCGTCATCCGCATTGGCGCCACGGTGAAGCCGGGCGACATTCTGGTGGGCAAGGTCACGCCGAAGGGCGAGACGCAGCTCACTCCCGAAGAGAAACTGCTGCGCGCGATTTTCGGCGAAAAGGCCGGCGACGTGAAGGACGCGTCGCTCTACTGCCCGCCGGGAATTGAAGGCACGGTGGTGGATTGCAAAATCTTCTCGCGCAAGGGCCAGGAGAAGGACGAGCGCGCCAAGGCCATCGAGGAATCGCAGATCCAGCGCCTGCAACGCAACCTGGAAGACGAGAAACGCATTCTGCATGACGAGCGGGCCAAGCGCCTGGCGGTGCTGCTCGAAGAGAAAGAGCTTCTCGCCGACTTGCACGACGAAAAGACCAACAAGAAGCTGCTCTCGAAGGGTGCGCCCCTGACGCGCGACGTGATCGAAAAGATCCGTTCGCGCGACCTCAAGCGCATGCGCCTGAAGGACAAGGACGTGCGCCTGAATGAGCAGATCGACGACATCGAGGAGATGACCTCGCGGCAAATCGCGGTGCTCGAAAAGATCACCGACGAGAAAATCGGCAAGCTGCGCAAGGGCGACGAACTGCCGCCGGGCGTCATCAAGCTGGTGAAAGTCTATATCGCCATGAAGCGCAAGCTGTCGGTGGGCGACAAGATGGCCGGCCGGCACGGCAACAAGGGCGTGATCGCGCGCATTCTTCCGGACGAGGACATGCCGTACCTGCCGGATGGAACGCCGGTGGAGATCGTGCTCAATCCCCTGGGCGTGCCTTCGCGCATGAACGTGGGGCAGATTCTCGAAACCCACCTGGGATGGGCGGCGCACGCGCTGGGGTTGCATTACGCCACGCCGGTATTTGACGGCGCGACCGAGCGCGAGATCAAGAAGCAGCTAACCGAAGCCAAACTACCCACCTCCGGCAAGACGCAGTTGTTCGACGGCATGACCGGCATCCCGTTTGAGCAGCCGGTAACCGTGGGTTACATCTACATGCTGAAACTCTCGCACCTGGTGGACGACAAGATCCATGCGCGCTCCATCGGCCCGTATTCTCTGATCACGCAGCAGCCTCTGGGCGGCAAGGCGCAGTTCGGCGGACAGCGCTTCGGCGAAATGGAAGTCTGGGCGCTCGAAGCGTACGGCGCCGCGTACATTTTGCAGGAACTGCTCACCGCCAAGTCCGACGACGTGTATGGCCGCGCCAAGATTTACGAGGCCATCGTGAAGGGCGAAGCGGCCATCGAGCCGGGCGTGCCCGAATCGTTCAACGTATTAATTCGCGAGTTGCAGTCGCTGTGCCTGGATGTGGAGTTGATGAAGAAGCCGCGGGAAACGCCAGTCGATACGGCGCTCGCGGCAGACTAAAGGCATCTCACCGCAGAGGCGCGGAGACGCAGAGAAGGATTTCCTGCTAGTTATTCTCGGCGCCCCGGCGGTGAAAAAAAGGTTTCATAGGAAAATCTGGAGGTTATTTTGCGATCCTCTCCGTACGACAGAACCAATATGATTGCGGACTTCGATTCGATTCGAATCAGTCTGGCGTCTCCGGAAAAAATCCGGAGCTGGTCTCATGGAGAAGTAACCAAGCCGGAAACCATCAACTACCGGACCTTCAAGCCGGAGCGGGATGGCCTGTTCTGCGCCCGTATTTTCGGACCCGTGACGGACTGGGAGTGCTTGTGCGGCAAGTACAAGCGCATGAAGCACCGCGGCGTGATCTGCGATAAGTGCGGCGTCGAAGTCACGCTCGCCCGCGTGCGCCGTGAGCGCCTGGGGCATATCGAGCTGGCCAGCCCGTGCTCGCACGTGTGGTTCTTCAAGGGATTGCCCTCGCGCATTGGCCACCTGCTGGATATTACGCTCCGCGAACTGGAGCGCGTGCTTTATTTCGAGGCTTTCGTGATCGTCGAGCCGGGGGAAGCCACCGGCCTGAGCCAGGGCGAAGTCATCAGCGACGAGCGCAAGCGGCAGCTCGACCAGGAGTTCCCCGGCAAGTTCATCGCCATGATGGGCGCCGAGGGCATCAAGGAGCTGCTCAAGAAGGTCGACGTCGAAGCGCTGAGCGAAGAGATTCGCGAGCGCATGAAGACCGAGGCTTCGCAGCAGAAGAAGCTCAAATTCGCCAAGCGCCTGCGCGTCGTCGAGAGTTTCCGCAAATCCGGAAACAAGCCGGAATGGATGATTCTGGACGTAATCCCGGTGATCCCGCCGGAGTTGCGTCCGCTCGTGCCGCTGGATGGCGGCCGTTTCGCCACCTCCGACTTGAACGATCTGTACCGCCGCGTCATCAACCGCAACAACCGGTTGAAGAAGCTGATCGAGCTGCACGCGCCGGACGTGATCGTCCGCAATGAGAAGCGCATGTTGCAGGAAGCCGTGGACGCGTTGTTCGATAACGGCCGGCGCGGCCGCGTGCTCCGCGGCGCCAACAATCGCCCGCTCAAATCGCTCTCCGATACGCTCAAGGGAAAGCAGGGCCGCTTCCGCCAGAACCTGCTCGGCAAGCGCGTGGATTATTCCGGCCGCTCCGTCATCGTCGTCGGTCCGGAGCTGAAACTGCACCAGTGCGGTCTGCCCAAGAAGATGGCGCTCGAGTTGTTCAAGCCGTTCATCTATCACCGCCTCGAGCAGCGCGGCCACTGCACCACCATCAAGCAGGCCAAGGAACTGGTCGAGCAGCAGGATCCGGTGGTTTGGGACATTCTCGAGGAGGTCATCAAGGACCATCCCATTCTGCTGAACCGCGCGCCCACGCTTCACCGTTTGGGCATTCAGGCGTTCGAGCCGGTGCTGGTGGAAGGCAAGGCCATCAAGATCCACCCGCTGGTTTGCACGGCATTCAACGCGGATTTCGACGGCGACCAGATGGCCGTCCACATTCCGCTGTCGCCCGAAGCGCAGATCGAAGCTTCCACCCTGATGCTCGCTTCGAACAACATTCTTTCGCCGGCGCATGGCGGCCCCATCGCCGTCCCGACCCAGGACATGGTGCTCGGCTGCTACTACCTCACCAAGTCCCGCCCCGGCACCAAGGGTGAAGGCCGCACGTTCGCTTCCGCCGAAGACGTTCTAATCGCTCTCGAAATGGGCGAGGTGGAAACGCTCACGCCCATCAAGCTCCGCCACACCGGCAGAGTGATTGAGTTAACCAAAGCGTTCGACAACCAGAACATTCTGCACACCGAGCCGGCCGAATACGTGAAGCAGTACATGACCACCACCGTCGGCCGCGTGATTCTCAACGACCATCTGCCGCAAGACATGCCGTTCATCAACGGCCTGCTCAAGAAGAAGGGTCTCAGCCAGCTGGTGCAGTACTGCTACCTGAAATTCGGGCTGCAGATCACGGTGCAGATGCTCGATGAGATCAAGAATCTCGGCTTCCTGTATGCCACGCGCGCGGGTATTTCCATCGGCATCGACGACATGGTCGTTCCGAGCGAGAAAGCCGGCCTGGTCAGGGAAGCGGAACGGGAAGTCGTGGAAGTGGAAAGCCAGTATCAGGATGGCGCCATCACCCACGGCGAACGCTACAACAAGATCATCGAGATCTGGTCGAAGGTCACGGAGAAGGTTTCCGATGAAATGTTCCAGGCCATGGAGGAGGACGACCGCACCGGCCGTTACCTCAATCCGATTTACATCATGGCCGATTCCGGCGCGCGCGGCTCCAAACAGCAGATCCGCCAGCTCTCCGGGATGCGCGGCCTGATGGCCAAGCCGTCGGGCGAGATCATCGAGACCCCCATCACCGCGAACTTCCGCGAAGGCCTGAACGTGCTGCAATACTTCATCTCCACGCACGGCGCGCGCAAAGGCTTGGCGGATACGGCGCTGAAGACGGCCGATTCGGGCTACCTGACGCGCCGCCTGGTGGACGTTTCGCAGGACGTGATCATTGCCGAGAACGATTGCGGCACCACCGAAGGCATCTTCGTCGAGTCCATCATCGAATCGGGCGAAATCATCGAGCCCTTGCGCGACCGCATCGTGGGCCGCGTGGTGCTCGAAGACCAGCGCGATTTCGAAGGCAACCTGATCATCGGTGTGAACCATGAGGTGACCGAGGAGCTGGCCGGCCTGATCCAGGCCGCCGGTATCGAGCGCGTCAAGATCCGCTCGGTGCTGACCTGCGAATCGAAGCGCGGCGTCTGCGTCGCGTGCTACGGCCGCAACTTGGCCACCGGCCGTCTGGTGGAACGCGGCGAAGCGGTCGGCGTGATCGCGGCGCAATCCATCGGCGAGCCCGGAACGCAGCTCACCATGCGCACGTTCCACATCGGTGGGACGGCAACCCGCATTTCCGAACAGTCCACGCAGGACGCTAAGTCCGATGGATTTGCCCGGTTCCTCAACTACGGCGTCACGACCGTGCGCAACAAGGCCGGCGAGCTCATTGCCATGAATCGCAACGGCAAAATCGTCGTGGTCGACGAGAAGGGCCGCGAGAAAGAGCGCTACGATGTCGTTTACGGCGCGAGAGTCCTGGTGGAAGACGGCGCGCCGGTCCGCACCAACCAGATCCTGCTCGAGTGGGATCCGTATACCTTCTCGATTCTGACCGAAGTCAGCGGCACGGTGCACTTCAAGGACCTCACCGAAGGCATCAGCATGCAGGAGCAGGTGGACGAAGTCACCGGCATGTCGCAGCTCGTCGTGGTCGATTCGCCGGATGAAAAGCGGCAGCCCATGGTTGTCGTCCGGCCGGATGCCGGGCAGGGCCGCGGCGATGCCAAGAAGTACCTCATGCCGACCCACGCGCACCTGATGGTGCGTGACGGCGAGGAAGCGCACGCGGGCGATGTGCTGGCCAAGATCCCGCGCGAAACCACCAAGACCAAGGACATCACCGGCGGTCTGCCGCGCGTAGTGGAGTTGTTCGAAGCGCGCAAGCCGCGGGAAACCGCCGTCATCGCCGAAATCAACGGCGCTGTGAAATACGGCGAAGTCACCAAGGGGCAGCGCAAAATCTACGTGGTGGGCGACGATGGCGAGCAGCGCGAGTACTCGCTGCCCCGCGGCGTGCACATCAACGTACAGGAAGGCGAGCGCGTAAAGGCGGGCGAACCGCTGATGGACGGCCCGCGCAATCCGCACGACATCCTGGACGTGCTCGGCGAGAAGGAGCTGCAGAAGTACCTGGTGAACGAAATCCAGGAGGTCTATCGTCTGCAGGGCGTCAACATCAACGACAAGCACCTGGAAGTCATCGTCCGCCAGATGATGCGCTGGGTGAAGGTGGAAGACATCGGCGATACGGAATTTCTGCCGGAAGAGGTCGTCGACAAATTCAAGTTCCGCGGGGAGAATCAGCGCGTGGTTGATGCCGGCTTCCGCCCCGCCCAGGGCAAGGCCATTCTGCTCGGCATTACCAAGGCTTCGCTCTCAACCGATTCGTTCATTTCCGCGGCTTCGTTCCAGGAGACTACGCGCGTGCTCACCGAAGCCGCCATCAACGGCAAGGTGGATTACCTCCGCGGCCTTAAGGAGAACGTCATCATGGGCCGCCTCGTCCCGGCCGGAACCGGCATGGAGTATTACCGGAACGTGAAGATCGCGGGCGAGGACGTGGTGGAAGAGCCCGTGGTCGAGCCTTCGCCGCTCGAGGCCATCCCCGGCTACGACGAGGAAACGCGCGTGCAGTACACGGGCGGTCTTACCGAAGAAGTAGCCGGCGAAGATACCCTGGCCGAGTAGTCCGAAGTATAGTAACAGACCCGCGCCGGAGGCTCCCAACAGTCTCCGGCGCTCCTATTTTTGGTACTAGTTCCGGGGCTGCGCTGGGCCGAAGATGCTATATACTGGTCCGGAAGTGGCGACGTATCCAGATCACGCGCAAGACGCGCTGCCGTCGCAGATTACCGACCTGCTTCGGGGAATGCAGCGCGGAGACCGGCAGGCCGGCGAAAAAGCCTGCACCCTCGTTTACACGGAGCTGAATCGGATCGCCGCGCGTGAGCTGCGCCGCGAGCGGCCCGGTCACACCCTGGTCACCACGGCTTTGGTTCACGAAGCCTATCTCCGGCTGGTCGGTTCCGAACCGGTCGCCATTCAGAATCGCGGGCATTTTTTCGCTATCGCCAGCCAACAGATGCGGCGCATTCTAGTGGATTACGCCAGGGCGAGGAGCGCGCAGAAGCGCGATGGCGGCGTGCCGATCGGGCTCGATGACGCGCATATCGGCCTGGCTCCCCCCGACGTCGACCTGCTGTCGCTGCACCAGGCACTACTTGAATTGGAACGGATCGAACCTCGCGCCGCGCAAGTGGTCGAGCTACGCTATTTCGGTGGTTACACAGACCAGGAAGTCGTGGAAGCCATCGGTACTTCGCTCGCCACCGTTCGCCGGGACTGGGAGTTTGCCCGCTGTTGGCTGTTTGATCGCATTGATCCTCGCAGCGCGCGCCCGCCGGCCGCCAAAACCTGAGCATCCAGGGTCCCTATGTCCCCGGAACAGAATCAAACGGTACGTCAACTCTTCGACAAGGCGCTCGAACAACCGGAAAGCCAGAGGCTTTCCTTCGTTGCGGCCTCGTGTGGCGGCGACATGGCCGTTTATCAGTCGGTGGTCCGGCTTCTCGATGCGCATAAAGAGGCCCCGTCATTCCTCCAGGATCGCGCCCGCACCCAGGAGCGCATGGGCCGCTATCTGGTTACCGAGGAACTCGGACGCGGGGCCATGGGGATTGTATATGCAGCCGTCGATCCGCTAATCGGCCGCAACGTCGCACTGAAGATTATTCACTTCCAGGCTCTCGCGGACGCGAAGGAGGCCGACTTCCTGCGCGACCGCCTGTTTCGGGAAGCGCGCGCGGCGGGGAAGCTGTTTCATCCCGGCATTGTGGTCATCCTCGACGTGGGGCAGGAGGGCGATACCGCGTATATCGCGATGGAACGTGTCGAGGGCCCCACGCTCCTTCAGCTCCTGGCTACCAGCGACAAACTTCCCACTGCCCAGGTGATCGATATCCTCCGCCAGACCGCCTCCGCCCTCGACTACGCGCACGAGAACGGTGTTGTGCATCGCGACATCAAGCCCGGCAACATTATGCTGCACAAGGGCACCCTGGTTAAAGTCGCCGATTTCGGCATCGCCAAGAGCACCGCCACTACGTACGGCACCATGCCCGGCATGATGCTCGGCACGCCGAGTTATATGTCGCCGGAGCAGATCGAGGCGGCGCCGGTCGACGGGCGCTCGGACCAGTTCGCTGTCGCCGTGGTCGCCTTCGAGATGTTAATCGGCCAAAGACCGTTTCAGGGAGATTCGATCGCGACCCTGGCCCACATGATCGCCTACGGACCCCGGCCCTCGCTGCGGACCACCAATCCGAGGTTCGGTGCTGCCGTGGATGAGGTGCTGCATCGGGCGTTGTCCAGGTCTCCGAAGGATCGTTACGCGACCTGCGTGGAATTCGTGAACGCGCTCGAGGAAGCCCTCCATTGGGCGCCACCGCCAACGCCGGCGGCCGTGCCAGCAGTCGCGCAGGAAGCACCCACGGCCGCGATGGAAGCAGCGCCTGCCCATACGCCTCAATACCCGTCCACAGCCTGGGTAAAATACGTTTTGGGCGTGGCCGCGCTCCTGACGCTGATTGTCGCCGGGTGGCTGGCTTGGCTCTATAAGCAGTCTGCCAAGAAAGAGATAGCGCCAGCCGCTGCGCCACAGCCGGTAGTACAGGTGGAAGGGCCGAAGGTCCGACAACTGGTGGCCGAACCGCCGTCGGTTGTCGATGGCGTTTCGGGAACTCTACGCTGGGACGTCGCTAACGCAACCGAGGTCACCATCGATCAAGGCATCGGCATGGTTGCGGCCAGCGGCACCGTCGAAATCAAGCCTCATAAGTCCACCGTGTATATCTTGACCGCTTCCGGGCCCGGTGGCAGGCTATCCGCCCAGGTTTCGGTCGATGTGACTGCAGCGCAACCGGCTCCGGCGAAACCTGCTCCGGCAAAACCTGCTCCGGCGAAACCTGCCGTGGCAAAATCTGACAACAGCGCCGAGGCGAAGCCGTACTACGACTCTGCGGTTGATGAGAGGCGCAAACGGCAGCCTAAGGCGGCGGTGTCGCTGTTCCGGCATGCGGCGGAAATGGGCTATGTTCCCGCCATGGAGGAACTGGGTGAGATGTTGCTGGAGGACCCCGTTAAGAACGAACCGGAAGCCGCGAGTTGGTTTAAGAAGGCCGCCGCAGCCGGTAGTGCAACCGCCATGCTCAATCTTGGGCTGATGTATGAAGAGGGAACCGGCGTTGGCCAGAGCGGCAAGGAAGCCGCGTCCTGGTTCACCAAGGCGGCGAATGCTGGAAATCCCGCGGGTTGGTTTGATCTGGGCCAGATGTACGAGGATGGAATAGGCGGGGTGCCGCGGGACCTCGGTAGGGCGAGGGATCTTTACACCAGAGCTGCGAAATTGGGTAACGCCGAAGCCAAGAAGCGCCTTGACCACATGCAGTAACCGGGGATGGCGGCGCAGAACCGGGACCTACCCGAAATCCAAGGCGGCGAGGGTCATACTGCTGTATACAAAAGCCTTACGACCATGGTTGCTACTCCCTTCCTATCCAGCTTTGTATACGGTGATTCACGCACTCTAATGCGCTATAGTTACAGGTGAAAATTCCTCGGCCGGATGCTGTGGAAAAGGATACAAATCCGACGTGGCTATCGCGTTCACCGCTAAAATCCTGGATGATGAGTATTTTTTGGAACGTTTTACGCATAGTCTTACTTGAGGGGCAAGTAACGTCTTAACGGGCAAGGGCGGGTCGGCCGAGGATAAGGGACCCGTTGGTATGGGACCGGTTCTTGAGACGTTCCGTTGGCAGGTTTAGACGAGGAGGATGATTGTAATGCGCACCATCGCCGTATTGGGCCTGATTGTGGTACTGTTTTCCGCTTCATCGGCCGTCGCCCAGGACCGGGCCGCCGTCCAAAAGAAACTGGAAGCCGAGTATCAACTCACTAAGACTACCGCCGACCAATCGGATATCGTGACCGCGGGAGCGGTTCTGGTTCTCCAGAAGGACAATCTGTTGATGGTGGCTACGAGCACCACCGGTAATCCGTGCACAAATACCTACAAGGACGGAAGATTTACGCAGGGCGGGGTATGCCGCACGGGCGAGAAACTTAAGAAGTTTTCGATGCTGACGTCGCGTATTCCAGGAGCGTCCAATGCGCCGACTACAACTACCCGAACCTATGTCACCGGAGAAAAGTTCTGGGTGACTAAGATCGACGTCAGGGAAGGCAAGGACGCCGGCATCGTAATGGACTTTTTCACTGACGCCGTAAGCGACGTTCGGTACAGAACCACGCTGACGATTCCCTTCAGGGGATCCATGCCGTCGCCGGATGACGCTGTGAAGCTGGTTGCCGAAGTAGTGAAGGTAGCTCCCGCGGATGACAAGGACGCAAAGGGCGGGGACCAGGACAAGGGGAATGCGCAAGCGCCCGCCGCTAAAGGCGGTCAGCCCGCGCCACCGGCCCCCGCTGCCGCGCAACCCGAACCAGCTGCCGCCGCGCCGGCCGACGCAGCACCTGCTGCGATCGCGCCTCCGCCTCCGCCCCCCGCGGATCCGCCGACCGTGAAGCTGGGACAAACCCCGGATGAAGTCGTGGCCGCCTTGGGGCAGCCGGATAAGAAGGTCAAGCTGCCCACCAAGGAAATGTATTACTACAAGGATCTGAAAGTTATCTTCGTCAATGGCAAAGTGAAGGACATTCAGTAGCCGGCGGCGTCGCTTGTTGCCGCAAGACTGCCAAGAAAGAATAGGGAGATCTACAAAATGAGTCGATTTGGAATTCGCAAAACTTCTTCAACCGGATATCTGACGGTGTCCATGGCTCTGCTGTTGTTGGTCGGCTCGGCCTGGAGCGCCGATAAGAAGCCGGCGGCTGCGCCAGCCAGGCCTGCCGCCGCGCCCAAGGCCGCGGCTCCCAAGTCCGGGGGGGCCAGCACCGGTTCGCATGGGGCGACGACGGCCTCGCATGGGGCGACGACGGCTTCGCACGGCGCGACGACGGCTTCGCATGGGGCGACGACGGCCTCGCACGGCGCGACCACCAGCACGGCCGGTCACAGTACCTCAACCGCCGGGCATAGTACAACCACCGCCGGTCACTCCACCGCAGCCGCCGGACATACCACAGGCGCTGCGGGTCACTCCACTGCGGCTGCGGCTGGTCACACGGGCGGTGGCGCTGGGCATACGGCTGGCGCGGCCGGACATAGCAGCACAGCCGCCGCCAAGGGCCATTCGACCACGACTGCCAAGAACGGCGCTTCCGTGGAGAAGCGGTCGAACGGACAAGTCGCCTCCCTGCACGATTCCAAACGCGGCCTGGACGTTCACCACAGCCTCAGCGGTAACCGTAGCGTGATGCATGAGCGCGCGGATCATAGCCGTGTCTATGCGGAGCGCGGCGGACGCGGCTACGTGCAAAGGCCGTACAGTTACCGTGGCCACGAATACGCCATGCGCGGCTACTACTATCACGGAGGCTACTATCACAACTACTATGGCCGCTATTACTATCACGGCATGTATGTGAATCCGTACTATCCCGCCTACTATTACGGAGCTGGCGTATTACGGCTGGGTCTACAATCCGTGGGCCGCGCCCATCTCCTATGGGTGGGGCTGGGGCGGCAATCCCTGGTACGGATACTATGGCGCCTTCTTTACGCCTTATCCGGTGTATGCCAGCGCCGTCACTCTGGCTGACCGACTACATGATCTCGCAGTCGCTCCAGGCGGCCTATCAAGCCGCAGTGGACGCGAAAATCCAGGCCGCGGCTCTCAGCAATCCCGCTCCGCTAACGCCTGATGTCAAGCAGCCATCGCGGATGAAGTCCAGCGTCAGGTGGCCCTCGAAAACTCGGAGTCAGGCAGGCGCCAAGGGCGGCGAGCCCGATGCCGGCTTCCAGCAGCATTCAGCGCATGCTCACCGATGGCACGGCGCATGTCTTCGTCGCCGGCCAGGATCTCGATGTGGTGGACGCCGCCGGAACGAGTGCGCCATCAGCGAAGGCGACGCGCTTCAGCTCACCGCCCAGCAATCGCGCCGACGCCACCGCGGTGAATCTCGCCGTGCTGGCCAGCAAGGGCGGCAAGGAATGCGCCAAAGGCGACACCGTTTCGGTGGAACTCGACGACTTGCAGGACATGCAGAACCACATGCGCGAGACCATCGATCAAGGCATGCAGGACCTGCAAAAGAAGCAAGGCACAGGCGGCATCCCCGCGGCTCCCGCCTCCGCTAAGGCCGCGCCTACCGAGTCCGCCATGGCGGCCATCGCGCCACCTCCACCTCCGGCGGATGAAGTTGCCGCTCAAATCAACCAGGAATCCAGTGAAGGCGACAAAGCGGAACAGGAGGCCGGCGGAGCTCCAGCAGCTCCTAAGACCATCGCCATCGGTCAAAGCATTGACGATGTCACAGGGGCCCTGGGGGCTCCCAAGAAAGTCGTCGATCTCGGACCCAAGAAAATCTATGTCTACGACGACATGAAGGTTACTTTCCGCGATGGGAAGGTAAGCGACGTCCAGTAATCCGCGAAGCAGCTAGACCAAGGCGCCGGGACTCGCAAGAGTTTCCGGCGCTTTTTATTTTTTCGTAAGCTTCCGACCACGCCTGGGAATCGACCCCTGACGGCTTACCATGCGCATCGTACTCATGATGCGCTTAATTTGTTTCAGGTGCGTCCGTTGTCATGCACTTCAGGAATCAGCAGTCCGTGTCCGGCGAATACCTTTTTACTTACCGTGCCACGCCCAGATGCAGGCCGCTGTCGACGGTAATGATTTCGCCCGTCACTTTGTCCGCGCCTTCGAGTAGCCAAACTACCGCATCAGCCACGTCCTCCGGCAGTACGGTCGCCCGGAGCGGTGTAATTGCCTGGTAGTTCTGCTTCTTGGCTTCGTACTCCGCGCCAAGCCCTCGTTTCAGCCACCGGGTCTCCACGAAGCCCGGACACACGGCGTTCACGCGTATCGCCGGGCCCAGCGCGCGCGCAAGCGAGAGAGTCATCGTGTTCAACGCGCCTTTCGATGCCGCATAGGCAACCGATGATCCTGTCCCCATGATGCCGGCGATCGAAGAGACGTTCACGATCGCTCCTTTGCCTTGGCGCTTCATGGCCGGGGCGACGGCGCGCACCATCTGGAAGGCGCCGATCACATTCACCCCGAAGATGCGCTGAAAGTCTGCCGCCTGTAGCGCGTCAAGGTCATCGTGCCGCGCGAACTTGGTTGTGCCGGCATTGTTGACCAGCACATCGATGCGGCCCCATTTGTCTTCTACAGCCTTGGCGAGGTTGTGGCAATCCGCGTCCGAAGAAACATCGGCTTGCACAATCAGCGGCTCTCCGCCTTTGGCTTCGCAGGCCGCCGCCACCTCGTGTGCTTCCTGCTCGCTCTTGGTATAGTTGATCGCCACCCGCGCGCCTTTGGAAGCAAGACGCTCGGCGCACGCCGCGCCGATGCCGGCGGCTGACCCGGTGACGATGCAGACGGCTTGGTTGAGGGTCATGCGTGATCGGATTCTTTTGCGGGCCAGATTTCGAGGATTTCGACTTCCAGGCCGGGGAACGCTCGCGGTCGCAAAGCGCCTTGAGATACGATCTCCGGTTCGCCGTACGCACCCTCCCCGAGCCGGTAGATCTCGACAGCTCGTTTGAACGGATCCACAATCCAGTATTCGCCGATGCCCGCGAGCGCGTAGTCATCGAGCTTCTCGGTGCGCTCGACGTTGCCGCGGGGGGTAGGATCAGGATCTCGATCACAAGGTTGGGCGGATCGCCTACTTCAAAATAACTTAGCGGTTGGCGCCGCGCGACGATCAGGTCGGGTACGCGGCTCTGAAGCTCACTGTACGGTCCCGGTTGACACGGGATGAATACGCTCACTGCCGCTACCACGAATCCGGCTCCCGAGTCCTTGAGCTTCGCGTGGAACAGCGCATAAAGATTTCCGCTGATTTTTTGATGCGGTATTTCGGCGGGCGGCACCAGGATCGCCCTCCCTTCGACCACCTCCCAACGCCCCTCGTCGGGTAAGCGCTCGAAGTCCGCTCTGATCAACACCAGGAGGTCCTGTATCGTGGCGATCACCCTTCTATTCTAGCGTCGCGTAACAAGGCCGCAACGGCGCCACGCTACAATGGACCCTCGTGACTCTTGCGCCGGCTCCCGCCGTTGACTCCCGCTCCCGCAGGCGTCTGACCCTGTGGCAGGCGCTGACGCTGGCTCTACTGATCACCGGTTATTCCGGCTACTATCTCTGCCGGTCCGATCTCTCGGTCACGCTTCCCATGATCATCGCCGAGATGGCCCACACGGGACCTGCCGCCGCGGCGTTCCGCATCCGGTTTGGCACCATTGCCTCGTTGGGAGTGCTGGCGTATGCCATTGGAAAGTTTCCCAGTGGCGGCCTGGCGGATTTTCTCGGCGGCCGCCGAAACTTCCTGGCTGGAATGGGTCTCGCGGTTTTATGCACGCTGCTGTTCGCCTCCGGCGGATCCATGTCCGTCTTCGCCATAGCGTGGGTGTGCAACCGCCTGGTGCAGTCGCTCGGCTGGGCCGGCATGGTCAAGGTCACTTCGAAGTGGTTCTCTTACCGGCGCTACGGCACAGCTATGGGACTGGTGAGTCTCAGTTACTTATTCGGTGACGCGCTCTCCCGCCGCTTCCTCGCCGCGCTCATCGCCTGGCACCTCAGTTGGCGGGAAGTCTTCGTGGTCGCAGCGGCTGTGCTCGGCGGGATCTTCATCCTCTGTGCGCTATTCCTGCGGGAGTCGCCAACTCAAGTGGGCGCCTCCGAGCCCCAGGCGAACCCCGCAAACCTCTTCGGCAAAGACGGCGATCGTCCTGCGCCCGAAAGTCTCAAAACCTTGCTGCGTCCGCTTCTGCGCAGCCGTATATTTTGGATCGTTTGCGTGCTTTCACTCGGCACGACGCTCGTGCGCGAAACGTTCGGCCTCTGGACCCCGACTTATTTCACCCAAGCCGCCGGCCTCAGCACGGCCGACGCCGCCGCAAAAAGCGCCCTGTTCCCGCTGCTCGGTGGTGTTTCCGTGCTCTTATGCGGCTGGTTGAGTGACCGGATTGGCGCCACCGGCCGCGCCGCCGTGACCTTCTTCGGACTGGCGCTGAGCGGTGCCGTGCTGTTGTGGTTGGGACTAGGGTCGTTCGCGGGTTCGACCTGGCCGGTCGTTCTGGTCAGCCTGGTCGCGTTTCTGATTATTGGCCCCTATTCGTTTCTGGCCGGTGCGATGGCCCTCGATTTTGGCGGAAAACAAGGAGCTGCCACGGCTTCCGGCGTCATTGACGGCGTCGGATACCTGGGTGGAGTCCTCTCCGGGGACACGGTAGCGCGGGTTTCTGTGGCATTCGGCTGGGGCGGCGTCTTCGTGGTTCTTGCCGTGGTTGCATTTCTCACAGCGGCCGCCGCCGCGGTCTTCTGGGTCCAGGAAGCGCGGCTCCAGCCCTGAATCTGTGTCGCGGGAATCGACTTTCTTCCTCATCTCCCCACCCACAGCAACGGTGTCAGACCCAGCAGCGCCAGCGTGGCCATCAGGGCAAGGCTTTGCCGGCCGGTGCGCCGGTCAGACAACGCATACGCGTAAATCCCCTTCACCAGATTATTGCTCGCGGCGGCGATCAGAATGCCCGCGGCTGCGACCGGAAGCTGCGTTACCTGGCCCGTGGTTTGGGTCATGCCCATGACGAACGGGTCGACGTCGGTCATACCCATGATCGCGGCCAGCGTGTAGACGCCCGTTCTTCCTAAATACAGAGAGGCCAGGCGGGTGGCAATCAGCATCACCAGAAACACGGCTGCGAAAAGAAAAGCCGCGTGGAGGTCCAGCGGGTTCTTGGGTTCGAACTCGCGCTTGGGTTCCTCGAGCGAATCATCGGGCAGCCGCGACCACAACCAGCCGGCCGCGGCGGCGAGCGCAGCCAGCGCTGCACAGGGAAGGCCCAGCACGTCGAGCAAGGTGCGGTTGAACAGACCGACCAGCGCGATCAGCCGCAGGTACATAACGCCCGAGGCGATCAAAGTTCCGCCGGCGAACAGATGGGGGCGCTTTTCTCGAAGGGACCGGCGGGCAAGCACTACCGTCGTGACCGTGGAGGAGTAAGCCCCGCCCAGAACCGCCGCGAGGATAACACCGCCCCGTTCCTTGGTGGCCCGCTGGAGCACATAACTGCCGTAGGAAACCGCGCTGACGGCCACGACGACCAGCCAGGTTTTGAAGGGGTTGATATGAAACGCGCCGAATTCCTGGTTGGGGAAAACGGGCAGGATTACGGCGCTGAGCAGCAGAAACTTGGTGAAAGTGAGGATCTCTTCCGGATTGACGCGCTTGCTGAGGCTTTCCAGGCCGCTTTTGAGCTCCAGCAGCAGCATGCTCGCTACACTCAGCGTGGTGGCGATCCAGAATTGTTCGTGAGAAACCAGCGCGCCCATAACGTAAGTGGTGAGTCCGGACATCTCGGAGGTAACGCCCGCGGCGGACGACGTCTCCAGCTTGTGCCGGTAGGAGAGCCACAGGAATGCCGCCACGACCGCGAAGCCGACCGCTACCGGTCCGAGCTGCGGGCCTGACAGCAGGGCGAGCGAGTATCCGAGTAGGCCGATCAGCGGAAACGTGCGCACGCCGCCGAACGAATAGTATTCGGTGGCGGCCTTGCGCTCCTCCCGCTCCAGTCCGACGAGAAACGAGAGGAACAGCACCAAAACGATTTTTACGCCCTCGGGCGGCACGCGGTCTGCCTTTCCTGGATATTTCCGACTGTCTCAGTGTAGATCACCTTGTGTGCTGCACTGCGCAGCGCCTCCATTCCGCGTCATGATAGAAAAGTAGGACAACGCGTGGAGGCGGCATGGTCATTGGGGTCCCGAAGGAGAGCTTTCCCGGAGAGCGGCGCGTGGCACTCGTGCCCGCGGCAATCCCCAGCCTGACGAAGGCGGGCTTCGAGGTCATGATCGAAGCCGATGCCGGTTTAAGCGCGGGCTATCCGGATGCGGACTACACCGGCAAAGGCGGAAAGATTGTCGCGCAGCGCGCTGACGTCTTCCGCGCCGCGGACATAGTGGTGCAGATCCTCTGCCACGGTTCCAACGACCGCACCGGCGCCGCTGATCTTCCCCTTCTCAGGCCGGGCCAGATTCTGGTTGGATTTCTGCGGCCGCTCGGAACGGTGGAGACCGTGCAGCAAGTGGCGGCCACCGGAGTGACCGCGTTCTCGATCGAGTTGATGCCGCGCACCACACGCGCGCAGAGCATGGACGCCCTCTCCTCCATGGCGACGGTTTGCGGTTACAAAGCCGTGCTGCTCGCCGCCAGCACGTTGCCGCGCCTTTTTCCCATGCTGACTACGGCCGCCGGCACGGTTACGCCGGCGCGCGTGTTTGTAATCGGCGCGGGCGTGGCTGGGTTGCAGGCCATCGCGACCGCGCGCAGGCTGGGAGCCGTTGCCTCGGCTTATGATCTGCGCCCCGCCGTGAAGGAGCAGGTGCAGAGCGTGGGCGGGCGCTTCATCGAGCTGCCGATAGTGGCCCAGGACGCGCAAGACGCCCGCGGCTACGCCAAGGCGCAGGATGAAGCGTTCTATCAGCGCCAAAAAGAGCTGCTCGGCAAGGTCGTGGCGGATAGCGACGTGGTGATCGCGGCCGCGGTGGTGCCCGGCAGGAAATCGCCCGTGCTGGTGACGCGTGAAATGGTGCACAAGATGGCGGCGGGATCGGTGGTTGTCGATCTCGCGGCCGATCGCGGCGGCAACTGCGAGGTGACGCGCGCCGGTGAGATCGTTGTCGAGCACAATGTGACCGTTATCGGCTACATCAACCTGGCCAGCATGGTGCCCTATCACGCGAGCCAACTGTATGCGCGCAACGTCTCGGCATTTCTCTTGCACTTGTTTCGCGATGGCAAGCTGCATCTCGACCCGGAGGACGAAATCGCTCGCGAGACGCTCGTCACCGAGGGCGGGGAAATCGTCAACGCGCGCGTTCGTGAGTTTTTCAAACTGCCTGCGCTGGCCGTGCTCGGGAGCTAGCGGTTACAAGGAGAACAAATTTGACGTCTGATCTCATCACAAGCCTGTACGTATTCATGCTGGCGGCCTTTGTCGGTTTCGAGGTGATCCGCCGCGTCTCACCCCTGCTGCACACGCCGCTCATGTCTCTGACCAACGCGCTTGATGCCATCGCCGTGGTGGGCGCGATTCTTCTCGTGGGCGAGCACAAGAGCGGACTCTCCACCGTGCTCGGCACGCTCGCCGTGGTGGCGGCGACGAGCAACCTGGTGGGCGGCTTCCTCATTACCGATCGCATGCTCAAGATGTTCAAGGCCAGCAAAACCAAAAAGCCATGACGAGCGCGCAGATCACCGATCACGCGATCGAGATCATTTACCTCATCTCGACGGCGTTGTTTGTTCTCTCACTCCGATGGCTGAGCGCGCCGTCGTCCGCGCGGCGCGGAGTCTGGGCCGGTGAGCTTGGCATGGCTCTGGCCATCGGCGCCACGCTGCTGCATCGCGGCATCGTCGATTACACCTGGATCGCCATCGCCTTGGTGGCGGGCACGGTCATCGGAATCCCGCTGGGTCTCGTGCAAATGACGGCGGTTCCGCAGCGGACCGCCCTGAGCCATGCGTTCGGCGCGCTGTGCGTCACGCTCGTCGGCACGGCCGAGTACTATCAGCTCGCGCCTCACGTGCCGCCGTTCATGATGAGCGTGCTCTCGCTGGAAGTGATTCTCGGCAGCCTGACGTTCACTGGAAGTCTGATGGCCGCCGGTAAATTACAGGAGGTGCTGCCGCAGCGGCCTATCACTTACACGGGCCAGAACATCGTCAACATTTCTCTGCTCGGGGTGGCGGTAATCGTCGCGGTTTATTTAGTGATGCACCCGGAGCAAACGCGCCTGTTCCCGCTGATCATTGCGATTCCGCTGCTGTTCGGCGTCCTCATGATCGTTCCCATCGGCGGCGCGGACATGCCCACCGTCATTTCGCTGCTGAACTCCTATGCCGGTCTCTCGGCCGCGGCGATGGGTTTTGTCCTCGATAGCAAGCTGCTGATTATTGCGGGCGCGCTCGATGGCTCGTCCGGCTTCATCCTTTCCGTGATCATGTCGAAGGCCATGAACCGCTCGTTCACGAATGTCCTGTTCGGCGCGTTCGGACAAGTGCAGCCTGCGGCCGCGGGTGCCATTGAGGCGCGCCCGGTGCATACCGCTACCGCCGAAGAAGCCGCCGCGATTCTAGGCGCCGCCAATTCGGTGGTCATCGTGCCCGGCTATGGGATGGCCGTAGCGCAAGCCCAGCACAAGGTTCGCGAGTTTTACGATGCCCTCACCAAGCGCGGTGTGGACGTAAAGTTCGGCATTCATCCCGTGGCCGGCCGCATGCCCGGGCACATGAACGTGCTGCTCGCCGAGGCCGACATCCCCTACGACCGCCTGCTCGACATGGATGCTATCAACCCCGAGTTTCCGCAGGCCGACGTCGCGCTGATCATCGGCGCCAACGACGTGACCAATCCCGCCGCCCGCCACGACAAAGGCAGCCCGATCTACGGCATGCCGATTCTGGATGTCGACAAAGCCCGGACCGTCATGGTGATCAAGCGCGGCATGAGTCCCGGCTTCGCCGGCATCGACAACGAGCTCTATTACCTCGACAAGACCCTGATGCTGTTCGGCGACGCCAGAGCATTCGTTGGCGACATCGTGCGCCAGTTATCGGGCGAAGACCACGCGTAGGCTTGTGGCGCACGCTCTCAGCGTGCCGCGGCGAACTTCAGTTTGACGCCGCCGGCGCCGTTTGACTGATGCTTGAAGCCTGCTGTTCGTGCGCAACACTACGGAAATGGCCTGCTTTCGCTTGGGCAAGCCGGCGCAATAAAGGCCGCATCTTCGGCTCCAGCTTCCGCGATAAGATGTCATGACGCATGCCCGATCTCGTCCACTACGAACTGCGCGATCACGTCGCCGTCCTCACTGTTGACAACCCGCCCGTCAACGCCCTGAGCGCCGGTGTTCCCGAAGCCATCGAGGCCGCCGTGGCCCGTGCGGCGCAGGATCCCGAGGCCCGCGCGGTAGTCCTCGTCGGCGCGGCCGCCACCTTCATCGCCGGCGCCGACATTCGCCTGTTCGAAACCATTACCACGCGGGAATCCTCCCTCGAACGCTCGCACGCCGTGCACGCCCGCCTGCGCCACATCGAGGACTGCCCCAAACCCCTGGTCGCGGCGATTCACGGCGCGGCTCTCGGCGGCGGTCTGGAGTTCGCCATGGCCTGTCACTACCGCGTCGCCGTTCCCTCCGCCAAAGTCGGCCAGCCTGAGGTGCAGCTTGGCATCATTCCCGGTGCGGGTGGTACGCAGCGGCTGCCGCGGCTCGCAGGCGCAGCCATGGCTCTAGAAATGTGTACTCTCGGCCAGCACATTGCCGCCGGGCGCGCCGCGGCTGAAGGCATTGTGGATCGCATCGTCGAAGGGGATCTCCTAACGGGTGCGATCGCATTCGCTCTTGAGAAAGTCCAATCCGGCGGTGTTCGCAAATCCCGCAACCAGAGCGCCAAGCTCACCGATCGCGCCGCCGCTGTGGCCGCTTGCGCGGAAACCCGCCACGGCATCAAGAAAATTGCGCGCGGCGCGCATGCCCCCTACGCCGCTGTCGACGCGATCCAGGCCGGCATCGAGCTCGGCTTTGACGCCGGCTGCGAGCGCGAAATCGAGCTTTTCGCCGATTGCGTCCTCTCTACCGAATCCCGCGCGATGGTCAAGCTGTTTTTCGCCGAGCGCGAAATCGCCAAAATCCCCGGCGTTCCCAAGGACACGCCATCCGCCGATATTCACCGGGCCGCCGTCGTCGGCGCGGGAACCATGGGTGGCGGCATCGCCATGAACTTCGCCAACGCCGGCATTCCCGTGCTGCTCAAGGAAGTTACTCAGGAAGCG
The DNA here is from genome assembly GCA_963768075.1 of Terriglobia bacterium. GTDB lineage: Bacteria > Acidobacteriota > Terriglobia > Bryobacterales > Bryobacteraceae > QHXW01. Next base: position 16,231 of record CAVYHD010000045.1, on the reverse strand, counting down.
CTCGACCGCGGCCTCTCGACCATCCGCCGCAACTACGAGTCCTCGCTTGCCAAAGGCAAAATCACCCGGGAATGGCTGGACCGCACTCTCGCCCTCATCACCCCCACCCTGACGTACGACGGTTTCGACGCCGTCGACATCGTCACCGAGGCTGTCTTCGAGAACATGGACCTCAAGAAGGCCACGTTCATCGAACTGGGCCGAGTGACCAAACCAGCCTGCATCCTCGCCACCAACACCTCGACACTTGATATCGATCAGTTCGCGCACTCGAGCGGCCGCCCCGCTCAAGTGATCGGTACGCATTACTTCAGCCCGGCGAACGTCATGAAGCTCGTTGAGATCGTGCGCGGCCGCGAAACGTCGAAAGAAACCATCGCCACCGCCATGAAGCTCGCGAAGAAACTGAACAAGACGGGCGTGCTGGTCGGAAACTGTTTCGGCTTCGTGTCGAACCGCATGATCGCTTACTACATGCGGGAAGCCTATCAGTTGCTCGAAGAAGGCGCGAGCGTTCAGCATATCGATCGCGTGCTCGCGGAGTTTGGCATGCCGGTGGGGCCGTTCACTATGCAGGATATTGCCGGCATCGACGTTGGCGCCCGCATTCGGCAATATCTCCACTCAATCGGCAAGCACCGCGCCGAGGGCCCCGAGTCTCCCGTGCCCGACTGGCTTTTCGAAATGGGCCGTTACGGCCAGAAGACCGGCGCAGGCTGGTATCGCTACGAACTGGGCAGCCGCACCCCGATTCCCGATCCGCTCATCGACGACCTGGCTCGCAAAGCCGCCCTTGAGCGCCGCGCCATCTCCGACGACGAGATTGTCGCCCGCATCATGACCGCGCTCGCCAACGAGGGCGCCAATATATTGGAGGAGGGCTACGCCTTGCGCCCCGGCGACATCGACGTGATCTACGTCCACGGCTTCGGCTTTCCGCGCCGCCGCGGCGGCCCCATGTTCTACGCTGATACCGTCGGCCTACCCACCGTCCTCGCCCGCGTCCGCCAGTATCGCGACCAGCTCGGCGACCACTGGCTCCCGGCGCCGCTCCTGGAACGCCTGGCCGCCCAGGGCAAAACCTTCTACGGAATGTAGCCTGGCGCACGCGTTCAGCGTGCCGCTGCCCGGCTTCAGCCGGTAGTCCGCCGCTGCGAGCTTTTCTTTCGGAGGATCAACGCAATGGAACCGGTATCCGATGTTCAGCGCTACACGGCCATTCATCCCTAATGATTCTTAATGGTTGCAACCGAAACCACTTCACCGGATGCCGCGTTAGAAATGGTGATGGTATCCGGAGGCATATGATGCGGAAATTGTGGTTTGCAGGATTGTTGGCGGCAGGCGCGCTTACCATGTGCGCCCAGGACGATCCGCCCTCGCGCGTGGCGCGCTTGAATTTTCTGGAAGGCTCGGTTTCTCTTCAATCCGCCGGTCACGACGACTGGACTGCTGCCGCTCCCAACTATCCCCTGACAATCGGCGATCACATATGGGCTGACGATAACGCGCGCGCCGAGCTGCACATCGGCGGCACCGCGATTCGCCTCTCTCAACACACTGCCCTTGCCTTTTTGAATCTCGATGACCGGATGACGCAGGTGCGCCTTTCCGCTGGGACGGTCAACATCACCATCCGCCAGTTGAACGAGAACGAGAGCTACGAGATCGATACTCCCAATAGCGCCGTCTCGCTGGTGCGCCCGGGCGCGTACCGCATCGATGCGGACCCCGACCAGCAGGTCACCACGGTTACCGTGCGCGCCGGCGATGCGGAAGTCACAACCGCCGGTGCTGCTGTTCCGGTGCGCGCGCAGCAATCCGCTTTAGTCACCGGGACGGACCAGCCCAATGCTCAGGTGAATCCCGCCGGGCAGCCCGATGATTTCGATCACTGGTGGATGGACCGCGACAATAGTTTTGCGCGCCGGCCGCCGCCGCGTTACGTCTCGCCGAATATGGCCGGCTATGAGGATTTGGATCAGAATGGTTATTGGCGTGACGTTCCCGGTTACGGTCCCGTCTGGTATCCCAACACGGTTCCTGCTGGTTGGGCGCCATACCACTACGGGCATTGGGTCTGGGTCGATCCGTGGGGCTGGACTTGGGTGGACGATGCTCCGTGGGGTTTCGCACCCTTCCATTACGGGCGCTGGGCCTTCATCGGAGGCGTTTGGGGATGGGTTCCCGGACCTGTCTACGCACGGCCGGTCTACGCGCCCGCCATGGTGGCGTGGGTCGGGGGCCCGGGCTTTGGCGCTTCACTTGCGTTCGGAGCGGGCGGTGGTGTGGCTTGGTTCGCGCTCGGTCCTCGTGAGCCGTTCATTCCCGCATACCAGGTCAGCGCCCTTTATGTGAATCGCGTCAACATGGTTGAAGTCACGCACATCAATGTCGTGAATGTTACGAATATCACCTATGTCAACCGTACGGTTCCTGGCGCGGTCGTCGCCGTCTCACGCGCCGATTTCGCCGCCGCACGGCCCGTGGCTCGCGTTGCCGTAGTCGTACCGCCTCGCGAGTTGGCCGCGGCTACGGTCACGACGCGCGAATTCCCGGTGTCCCGGCAGCAGGCCATGGCAGTGCGTGCCGCTGCTCCTCGTGTTGCGGTTGCGCATCCGCCCCAAAACGTTCTCCGTGCTCCCGTAGTGACCAGGACGCCGCCGCCCGCGGCCACCGCGGCGCTGGCGAAGCCGGCCGGTGGCTACCGCCCGCCGGTGGTGAATCGGCCCGCGGCGGCGACTCCGTCGTATAGACCGCCTGCGCAATCGACTCCGGCAGCCAAGCCGCAAGCCGAAAAGCCGAAGGGAAAAGAGAAAAAGAAGGAAAAAGAAAAGTAGGCTAGTTTGCGGATGCTTCCCGGATGAGCCGGTCAATGTCGGCCAGTCCGGGGCAGGTCTTCGACGCCCTGATTTCACGGTGCATGATGATGTGATCGCGGTCCAGTGGAATTTTCCACCGGGCCGCGATTTCGCGTACGAGCGATGCACTGGTGGCGTATTGTTCATCGGGCCAAATGTCCTGCGGCTGGCCCTCGTGCTCGATGCCGATGGTATAAAGATTGGGATTAGCCTGCGGGTCGATGAGCTTCCAGGTGGGCCGCACCACGATGCCCACGTGGAATGCGGTGTCCGCTTCGCTCACAAACTGGTGGACCAATCCTGATTTGCCGACTCCGTAGTGCGCCGAAACTGAAGATCGCGGGTCGCCAAACGTGATTCCCGCGCTACCTAGCGATCCTACGATGATGTGGATCACGATGGCCTTGGGTTCGAACCCATGCCGTCCTTTGCGAAAGTTTCCGGTGGCACAACCAATCCACTGGGTTGGCATGGAATTAACCGGCAAGATTACCCTTCTCGCCTTCCAGCGGAATAGCCCCGGCAACTGAGGCGGATTGCCGTTGTTCGCGATGCGACTCTTCCTTCCGCGCCAGCGTGGGCCGCAGCCCGACCAAGTCCTTCAGAGCGTTGTACCAGAAGGGCGCCCCCAGAGTCAGCAGCATGGCCGAAAGCGCGATTCCCGGAATCTTCGCAGGACTCCAGCTCCAGGGTTGTGGCAGCGCGAGATGCGCATTCACCCCCTCATGCAATAAAACGAAAGCATCGAGCTGCAATCCCACCGCGACTGCGATGGCGATCAATCCGGTTACGATGCTGGTGTGCCGCGCAAAACGCTGCGTGATGCGGTCCATGGTTTCATCAAAGCAGGCATGAATGCGCCCGGCGAACTGGGTGGGAGCTTCGGTAACCACGGCGATCGAGTGCCGCAGCGCCGCGGGAAGTTCAGGGCGCAGCGCCTCCAGCTTCAAACCGAGCAGATGGATGTTCTCCAGCACCGCCGCGGGATCCGGGATTCCGTTGGCTTCGAGCATGCGCTTCAGAGTGGCCCGCGCGTATTCATCAAGCGCCTTGCCCCCCGGCTCGCCACCCGACGCTAGTTCCAGCAGAATGCGTGTCAACTCGTCGCGCTGGATGACGGTGCCCAGTTTTCCTTCCGCGCGCGCGACCAGCGGGTGGCGCAGAACCGCGCCGGCGATTTGCTCGATACAAAAAGGCGTGGCCTTGGGATCGATCTGATTCAGAATAGTGATCACGCCGCGCAGCAGGTCCCGGCTGCGCCAGTTGAGCGTGCCGGAGACAACCTGCGTCAAAAGCGTTACGCCCACGCTGACGAGCAGCATGACCGCCGCGAATCCAATTACAATGTCGAGGGATTTGAGCACCGGACCTTCTACCCCGATTATAGGAACGCGTGTCAAGACAAAACGACGCGTTGCCTGATAGGATGCAGCTATTATGATGACCCGCAGATCCGCTTTTGAAACGCTGGCGGTGGGCGTGCTCGCGGGATCCGCGCAATCGGCCGCGCCGCTCAAGGGGCGCTTGAAGCAGTCCGTCTGCCGCTGGTGCTATGAAAAAATGAGTCTGGACGATCTCTGCCGGGCGGCCGCGCGGATTGGTCTCAAAGGCATCGATCTTGTTGATTACAAGGAGTGGCCGACAGTGCAGAAGTACGGCCTGGTGCCCTCGATGACGCCCGGCGGGGGAACCATCGCGGATGCGCTCAACCGCACGGAAAACCACGACCGACTGGAGCGCGAGTTCCGCGAGAACATCGAAAACGCGGCGAAGGCTGGAGTCCCGAATGTCATCACCTTCTCCGGAAACCGGCGTGGAATGCCCGATGAAATTGCCAAGGACAACTGTGTGACCGGGTTAAACCGGGTGAAGAAAATTGCCGAGGACAAGGGCGTGACCATCTGTCTCGAACTGCTCAACAGCAAGGTGGACCACCACGACTACCAGTGCGACCACACGGCGTGGGGGGTCGAAGTGATCCAGCGCGTGGGTTCGCCGCGCGTGAAACTGCTGTACGACATCTACCACATGCAGATCATGGAGGGCGACGTGATCCGCACGATCCGCGACAACTTCCAGTACCTGGCCCACTTCCACACCGGCGGCGTACCGGGCCGGCACGAGATAGACAACACACAGGAGCTAAACTACGCCGCGGTGGCTAAAGCGCTTGTGGATCTGGGATTTCAGGGCTACATGGCGCACGAGTTCATCCCCGCGGCGAGTGACGGGATCAAGTCACTCAACGAGGCCGCGAAGTTGTGCGACGTGTAATACCCGTTTAGCACTCCAGTGCGGCGCGATCCCATTTGGCCAGACTCGCTCCCGCGGCGTACGTGCTCTCGAGAAATTCGTATAAGGCTTCTTCGGGCGAACTGGCGCGGCGCACGTCGTCATACATCAAAATGAATTCCGAGAGCTGCGGGTTCCATGCCGCTGCGCCGGGCCTGACCCCCGATTCCTGAATGCCGGCAGGTTGCGGAATGGTGTAGGAGTAATACGCCGGGCCATCGACAGCACCGCCGCCGGGCCAAAAGCCGGCGCTGCAGACTTCGTGCGAGTAAGCGGGACCGCTGATCACACCCCGGCGCGGCGGCGCCACGCGCCCGGAAAACCGCGTGCACGCCAAGTCACAACTGCCCCAGAAAAAGTGGACCGGGCTACATTTGCCGATGAACTTCGCGCGAAATTGTTGCATCACTTTCCCGCTGGAGACGAGGATGCGCCAAAACCGATTCGCGTACTCGGCATCGTAGGAGCAGTTGCGCGAAATCACGGTCGAACGGCACGGCGTCCGGAACCTCCTGGGGCTTGAGATTAATTCTCACCGCGATTCCCAGGGATGCCAACGACTCCGAGATACCTTCGTAGAAATTGGCAACCGACTCCGCTTGGAGCGGACGCGACGCGCCGGCACCCTGACTGGTAGAGATCTCGACCGCATGCTTCTGGAAATCGAGCTGGATCTCGAACACGCCCGGCGGGTAGGGCACTGGTCCGGTGGTGAGTCCGCGCGAGTTGACATAGAGGGTGACGTGCCACCAGTGATTCAGGGGCGGAGAGAGGGTCATGCGGATCTTGCCGATGATTTGGGTCCACATGTGAAGGGTACGGTACGTATCCTGCCAGTCGCTCAGCGGCAGGGACGGCCAGCGCTCGGAATCACTCATACCCTCAGTCTCGCACCGAATCCGGATTCCGCCATACCTTGACTATCTACAATCGCAGTAGTATTGTAGATGGTCATACTATGGGTAAACCAAGCGATCTGGTGCAGGGAACTCTGGACCTGCTGATTCTCAAAACCATTTCCCTCGAACCGAAACACGGCTGGGCGATCGCCAAGCGCATCCAGCAGATTTCGCATGAGGTGCTGCAAGTACAGCAGGGGTCGCTCTATCCCGCACTGCACCGGTTGGAACAGCAGGGTTGGATCAAGGCGCACTTCGCGGAAACCGATACCGGCCGCAACGCAAAGTTCTACTCGCTGACGCGGGCCGGCCGCAACCAGATGGAAAAAGAGCTGGCCAACTGGGACCGCCTGTCGAGCGCGATCAACCTGGTGGTGCAGACTAGCGAGGCGTGAGGCGATGCGTTGGGTTAGGAAACTTCGTTTGCGCTGGTGGTCGCTGTTCCGCAGAGGGCGGGTGGAGCGCGCACTCGATGAGGAGCTGCGATTTCATCTGGACGAGCAGATCGCGGAAAATGTCGCGGCGGGGATGACGGCCGAGGAGGCGCGCTATGCGGCTCGGCGGCTGCTCGGCGGGGCGGAACAGGTTAAAGAGGAGTGCCGGGATATGCGACGGGTGAATCTGATAGGCGACCTCTTGCGGGACGTGCAGTACGGAGCTCGGGTGCTACAGAAAAGTCCGGGCTTCACGGTGGCGGCCGTGCTGACGCTGGCGCTCAGCATCGGCGCCAATACCGCCATCTTCAGCGTCGTCCATGCGGTGCTGCTGCAGCCGCTGCCCTTCCGGAATCCGGACCGGTTGGCGATGGTGTGGGAGGACGCATCATTCATGGGTTTTCCAGAGGACACGCCGGCGCCGGCAAACTTCGTCGATTGGAAAAATCGCAATCATGTTTTCGAGGACATGGCGGCGCTAAGAGGCGATCTGATGAACCTTACGGGGGATGGCCCGGCCGAAGAAGTGGAAGTCAAAGTCGCCACGCCAAACTTCTTCCCGCTGCTCGGAGTCAGACCACTGGTAGGGCGCACTTTTCTACCAGAGGAAGGCCAGGCTGGCGCCGGCAAGACCGTCCTGTTGAGTCAGGGGCTGTGGGTACGCCGCTACAGCGGTAGTCCGGATATTGTGGGCAAGCGCATTTTGATGAATGGCGAAACATATACAGTTGTGGGCGTCCTGCCTCCAGGCTTCGACTTCCCCGATCGCGTGGATGTTTGGATTCCACTGGCTCTTCCGCCCGAGCAGTGGCATCAGAGGGGGACTCACTACCTGCAAGTGGTCGCGCGATTGCGCGATGGAGTGACCGTGGACCGTGCGCGGGCGGATATGGCCGCGATCGCCAGACAACTGGAGCACGAGTACCCGGAGACGAACTCGCGGCTTGGCACGGTCGTGATTCCGCTACACGATCAGTTTGTCGGGAATTTGCGGCTGGCGTTCCTGGTCCTGCTGGCAGCGGTCGGCGGTGTGCTGTTGATAGCCTGCGCGAACCTGGCGAATCTGCTGCTGGCGCGAGCGACGGTGCGGGGGCGTGAGATGGCGGTGCGTATGGCGCTGGGGGCGAGACGGAACCGGATTGTGCGCCAGGTTCTCACGGAAAGCATCCTACTTTCCTTGCTGGGCGGAGCGGCGGGGATTTTCCTCGCCTCATGGACTCTGGGCTTCCTAACCAAACTCATCCCGCTTGCGCTCACGACCACGACCACCATCCGACTGAGCGCGCCGGTTCTGATGTTTTCTATGGCCATCGCCGCATGTGCTGGAATTCTGTTCGGGCTGGCGCCGGCGCTACAGATTTCGGGCGTGAGGATCGCGGAAACCCTGAAGCAAGGTGGCCGAAGCGGGGTGGGCGCCGGGCGCGGGAGGGTTCGCAGCGCACTGGTAGTGGCGCAGGTATCGGTTACGGTCATTCTGCTGATCGGGACGGGATTGCTGCTGCAAACGCTGCTGCGCCTTCATCAGATTGATCCAGGATTCCGACCGGACCACGTCCTTTGCCTGCGGACCTCACTCGCGGATTCCGCCAATTCGAGATATCGAGAGCTCAAAGATCGCGTGGAATTCTACCAGCGGGTACTGGCGCGAGTAACCGTGCTTCCGGGGGTTGTGACCGCGGGGTATACCACGTTTCTTCCGCTGACCAACCGTGGCGGAACGAGCGGCTTTGCGATCGAAGGGAAGCCCATCCTGACGGCGGGCGTGGGTAATGACGCCAACCATCGGGTGGTAACGCCGGACTATCTGCGAGCGATCGGTGTTCCGTTGATTGCCGGACGGTTCCTGAGCGAGAGCGACGGGCCGAATGCCCGGCCGGTGGCGCTTATCAATCAAACGATGGCCCGCCAATACTGGCCCGGCGGAGATCCGCTGGGGAAGCGCTTCAAGTTGGGCGAAGACTCATCAACCGCGCCATGGATCACGATCGTGGGGGTCGCCGGGGATGTGCGGCAGATGGGCCTGGATGTTCCCACGCGGGCCGAGATGTATTTCCCCTACCAGCAGCCAGCGGGAGCGTACGGCTATTTTATGCCGCGTGATCTCGCGATACGGGTGACCGGAGATCCAGTGCGTTTGGTGAGCGCGGTGCGACGAGTGATTGCCGAAGTAGACAAGGACCAGCCGATTTCGCACGTGCAACCGATGGAACTGCTGCTCGACTCCGAAGTGGCCAGCCGCCAGGTGCAAGCGGAGTTGCTCGGGGCGTTTGCGATACTTGCCCTGGCCCTGGCATCTCTCGGTATTTATGGCGTGCTGGCTTACGCGGTAACGCAGCGCACATCGGAAATCGGACTGCGTATGGCGCTCGGCGCGCGCCAGCAGGAGTTACTCCGCTCCGTGATGAGCCAGGGGGCGAGGCTGACTGGCGCCGGCGTGGTCCTGGGCCTCGCGGGAGCATGGATGCTCACGCGCCTGATGCGCAGCCTGTTATACGGCATCACCGCGACGGACCTGACAACGTTCATGGGGTGCAGCGGGATCGTCCTGCTGGTTGGTCTGAGCGCTTGTTATTTTCCAGCGCGACGGGCGGCTCGTGTGGACCCCACGCTGGCGTTGAGGCACGAGTAAGCGCGTCCAGTCCGCGGCCCAAGTATATTGGAAGGGACCATCAGGAGGTTTCATGGACTTTTCGCGCAGAGATTTGAGCTTCGTGCTTCCTTTGCTGGCAGCGGCAAGGGGTGCGGCGCAGGGCCAGGCGTTGCCCTCGCAGATGCATCGCTACGAGGACCTGAAGGTGAAGATCAACGGGCCGAACGCCGGGCGGGCGATCCTGGAAGGCGAAACGCACGCGGGAGTGGCGATCGAGCTACACGAGACGGAACTCGCGCCGGGCCAGATGCCGCATCCGGCGCACCATCATGTACACGACGAGATGATTTTGGTTCGTGAAGGCACTATGGAAGTGACGATTGCCGGGAAGTCGGAAAGGCTGGGTCCGGGCTCGGTCGGATTCGCCGCATCGGGCGACGAACATGGCTGGCGCAACGTCGGCACGGACCGCGCGCGGTACTTCGTGCTGGCCATCGGGCGGGACAGCTAAAAGAGGGCCTCAATGTAGTGCCAAATATGCCGGCCGATCTGGATGACCTGCTCCCGCACTGGAGGATAGGCGAAGAACACCCAGAGGGCGATTCCGCCGGCGCAGAGCCAGATGAGACTCTTATCCTTCATCCGCTGTTGATTATAAGTCTTCTACTGAAATTTTACTCCGTGAATTCCGCGCGCGTGGCCGGTCAGGTGAATTGGGCCGGTCCGGTGTATACTCGCCGCTATGAGATTGCCCTTTCTACTTTCCGTTATGCTGGCGGGCCTGCCTGTCTGCGCGCAGCCGCCTCAGCCGATTCAATCGCCGGAGGTGCACGGCGACGGTAGCGTGACTTTCCGGTTCCGCGCGCCCAATGCCAAGGAGGTTCATCTGAATCGTGAAGGCGCGAAGGATGTTCCCATGCAACGGGACGACCAGGGCGTGTGGAGCGTGACCACGGAACCGCTCGCGCCCGACTATTACGGCTACGCTTTCGTGGCCGATGGTGTGAGCCTGGTGGATCCCTCCAACTCGCTAATAAAGCCGAACCTGCTAAACAACGATAGCGAGGTGCACGTGCCCGGGCCGGCGACGCTCGCGTGGGAGGTCAACGATGTGCCGCACGGCGTGGTGCACCGGCATTTCTATAAATCAGGCGTGGTGGGCGACGAGCGGGATTACTATGTCTACACGCCGCCAGGCTACGATCCGGCCGCACGGAAACTCTATCCGGTTCTGTACTTGCTGCACGGTTTTAGCGATGATGCGAGCGGATGGACGGCGGTGGGCCGTGCGAACGTGATTCTGGACAATCTCATCGCGCAGGGCAAGGCCAAGCCCATGCTGATCGTGATGCCGCTTGGATATGGAGCGCCGGAGATCCTTTCCCGCGTGGGACCGCGCTTCCGCGATCCAAGCCTGCGGGAACGTAACATGAGCCGGTTTCGAGATGCGTTGTTCACCGAGGTCATTCCGCAGGTGGAAAAGACTTACCACGCATCGGGAGACCGCAAGGAACGGGCGATCGCGGGCCTGTCCATGGGCGGGGCCGAGTCGCTATATACCGGGCTGAATGCCATCGATCGTTTCGCCTGGATCGGCGCCTTCAGCTCGGGCGGGCTGGGCGAGGATTTCAACGTGACTTTCCCGTCGCTGGATGCCAAAGCCAATGAGAAGCTACGACTGCTTTGGATTGCTTGCGGCACCGATGACCGCCTGATCGAGCCGAACCGCAAGCTGCGAGAGTGGCTGACGTCGAAGGGTATCCGGCACACCGACATTGAGACGCCGGGGGAGCACGCCTGGATGGTATGGCGGCGCAACCTGGCCGCATTCGCCCCGCTGCTGTTCGAGAACAAGGGCAACTGAGCTGGCGAATTCGCTAATTGGCCTGCAACCTGCGGGGGGCATGCCAACGTCTCTCATAGGCAAGGAGACATCATGGACATGGAACGGTATGGCCGCATCCTGACCAGGCGGGGTGTGTTGACGGTAGCCGCCGGAGCTGGTTTTACGTCGTGGACCCGGCTGTATGGCTCCAATTCTGACTTTTGGAACAAGAAAGAACCGGCGGACTGGTCCAGCGCGGAGGTGGAGCAGATGATCACCAAATCGCCCTGGGCGAAAGAAACCACGGCACAATACTCGCGTGATCAAAGTGACGGCGGAGGTTATCCAGGCGGTGGAAACGATCCCAATGCCGGAGGCTATCCGGGTGGCGGGGGCTATCCGGGTGGCGGAGGTTATCCCGGTGGTGGTGGCGGCTACCCGGGTGGCGGCATCGGCGGCGGCGGCCGCGGCGGGATGGGCATCCCAGGGATGGGCGGTGGGGGCATGGGCGGCGGCCGCGGTGGCCGCAGAGGCGGGCAGCAGATGGAATTGCCCAAGGGTACTGTTCGCTGGGAAAGCTCCAAGCCGGTGTTGGAGGCAATGAAAACGCCGCTGCCGGACGCTTTTGCGAAGCACTACGTGATCAGCGTGAGCGGGTTCCCGCTGAACGGCGGGCGTTATCGCAGGTCGCAGGACGATAGTGACACAAGCAACAGCGATTCGAATGCATCACAATCCACCGATGACATGCTAGACCGGTTGAAATCTCTCTCGTTCCTGGCGCCGAAAGGCAGGGATGGCGCTCAGCCGGGAATTGTTCAAAAGTCGCCCACCGGCAGCGGCGGAACTTTGCTATTCGGTTTCTCGCAGGAAATGCTTTCCCTTAAACTGGATGACAAAGAAGCGATCTTTTCGACGAAGCTGGGGTCTTTGGTGATAAAGACCAAGTTCAACCTGAAAGACATGATGTACAAGGGGGAGTTGGCGCTGTAAGGGACCTCCGGTTACTGCCTGGTTCCCAGGCCGAACTGATTCCCCGCTTGGATCACCTTGCCGCCGTCGATCACCAACTCGAGGAGTTTTTCGCTCTGCACCTTTCTGCCGGTTTCATCCGTGAGAGTGGCGACGATCTTCTTCGTTCTTGCATCGATAATCTCGCCGGTTGAGGAGTAAGCCTGGTGTCCATCGATACTGAAGCTGATCCATCCGGGAAAGTCGCGGAGGGGAATGGTGACCGTGCTCCGCGGCGGCATCACCGTAGCGTCAAAGACGTGCAGTGAGTTATTCGCGCCGTCCGCCACCCAAAGTTCCTTCTCATCCGGCGTGAGCGCGATGCCGTGGCTGGGACACCCGTGCCGTTTGAGCGGCCCCGGCTTGTAGTCCGGAAACTCCACGCGGTAGAGCATCTTGCCGGTCCGCAGATCGCCGACCTCGAATCCGGGTAGGTCATTCACGTTCACGAACACGAGCGTGCCGCGCCCGTTCACGGTAAAGGGACGGATCGGCTTGGAGAACGGACCGACGGTCTGGACGACGGTGTGGGTCCGCGTGTCCGCCACTGACAGGAAAGTCGACCGCAGGCCCGCGAGATACACGCGCGAGCCATCCAGCGAATAGATGGTGTTGTGCGAGCCTGATTTCGTGACAATTTTCGTGATCACATCGCCGGTTTCCGCATTCACCACGTTCCAGTGCGGCCCTTCGAACGACGGCACGTAGAGAATCCTGCCATCCGGCGAGATGGCCATGCGGTCGCACCCGGCCTCGTAGGTGCGGTCCCAGATTTTGCGGTCCGTCGCAATATCAAACGCGGCCATGCGGTTGAACGTCGTGACGTACAGTCTTCCGGTAGCGGCGCTGGCGGCGATCCCCTTGACGTTTTCCGGCTCCTTGCCGGCAGGTGTTTCCCAAGTAGGGATGCGTTTCACAAACCTGTAGCCGTTGTCGATGTCGAAGACGAGCACGCCGACTCCGCCATCCTCGACGTAATTGCGAATGCCCGGCTCGGCGACGTAGAGATAGTGCCGTTCGGCGGCGGCCGCGAACGCAACGGCGGAAAAGGCGAGGAGCACGAAACTCAACAAAGCGTGCAGGCGCATGGCGAGGGTATTGTAACAGGCCGCGAGCCGGCAATAGTAGGATAGTAGTTCGCGTTTCGACACCGTCGTTCCAACACCCCAAGAGTACTGGAGACCCGATTGATCACAGTCAATGGCCGCAGTTATCGCACCCGAACCGGCCCGGTGGTGGGCATCTGCCTGGATGGCACCGATCCCACCTACCTGGAGGCCGCTTCCGGGGTGATGCCCAACCTCGCCGCGATGGCAGCCAAGGGAAGTTGCGGCGTGGCGCAATCGGTGATTCCGTCATTTACCAATCCCAATAATGTCGCGATAGCAACTGGCGTTCCACCGAATTTCAATGGCATTTGCGGTAACTACTATTACGACCAGGTTACGGGAGCGGAGGTTATGATGAACGACCCTAAGTATCTCCGTTGCCAAACCATCTTTTCTGCTTTTGCCGAAGCCGGGGTTCCGGTGGCTATCGTAACCGCTAAGGATAAGTTGCGTCTACTGCTTGGTCATGGCCTCAAGGGAATTTGCTTTTCGGTGGAAGGCGTACACAAGGGCATGGTACCGGATAGCGCGCAACGCGTTGTAGAGGAGGTGGGCCGTCCGGCGCCGGACATTTATGACCCTGAGATCAGCGTATACTGCATCGAAGCCGGAGTACGGCTGCTCGAAACGGAAAAGATAGGTCTAGTTTACCTGACAACAACAGACTTCGTGCAGCATAAATGCAAGCCTGGCAGCGCCGAAGCAAATGCCTTCTATACCCGCATTGACCACTTTATCGGCCAGTTGGATTCCCTCGGCGCCATTGTGGCGATCACGGCGGACCACGGCATGAATGACAAGGTCAAACCGGATGGCTCGCCGAAGGTGCAATTTTTGGAAAGTTTGCTGGTGGACGCCGGGTTCCGGGGAGCGCGCGTCATTCTGCCCATTACCGACCCGTACGTCGTCCATCATGGGGCTCTCGGTTCGTACGCGACGGTGTATCTGGCGGACGGGAGCGCTAAAGACGCGCGCGGCTTCCTGGACAAGGTTCCCGGCGTTGAGTTGGTTCTCGATCGCTCTGAAGCCGCCAAGCGCTTTCAGCTTCCGGCCGACCGCATCGGCGACCTCGTGGTGCTTGCCGATAGAAGTACAACACTCGGCCGTACGCCCTTGTGGCACGACCTTTCCGTAGTGGAATCGGGCCTGCGTTCGCACGGCGGGCTACACGAACGACACGTCCCATTTTATCTTCAACCGCCAGTTAGTTCCCACCTATGCCAGTAAGTTAGCCGTGGGGGAGACAAATAACTTCGATCTTTTCGATTTCGCTTTAAACGGCATTCAAGAGTAATATCATGCGATAGTACGGCAGCATCATCGGACGCAACCGGGTGACTAATGGCCGAATGGATTGAAGTGCGAAATCCGTACTCTGGCGAGCTAGTGGGCCGCGTTGCCGCGGCGGACAAAGCCACAACGCTACAGACACTCAAGCGGACACGGTCCGCGAAAGTTGATCTGCCGCGCTACGAGCGTCATGACTTACTGAACCGGCTGGCAGACAAGCTGGAGGAAGATACTCCCAGGGTAAGCCGCCTGATCACGGACGAGTCGGGTTTGTGCGTGAAGGATACGCTGTACGAGGTGCAGAGGGCATCCGATGTGCTTCGATTCGCCGCGATCCGGAGTCTGATGGACGATTCGGAGGTCTTTCCCTGTGACGTGTCGCGGGTCGGCCGGCCCCGGCGCATTTACACCATGCGCCAACCGCTGCATTTGATCGCAGCGATCACGCCGTTCAACCACCCGCTGAATCAGGTTGTGCATAAGATCGCTCCGGCGATAGCAACTAACAACAAGACGACTTTGAAACCATCGCAGTTGACTCCGCTCTCGGCGTACTTCATCGTCCAGTTAGCGTTGGAGTGCGGTATGCCCGAGGACATGATCAACGTGTTGAGTGGCCCGGTTGAGATGTGGCGGGAGCGATTGTTACCAGCCCCTTAGTGGACATGATCAGCTTCACGGGCGGTACAGCCACCGGGAAACGCATCGCGGCCATTGCCGGCTACAAGCGGCTGGTGCTCGAGTTGGGCGGTAGTTCGGCGATGCTGGTACTGGCGGACGCCGATCCCGCGCAGGCGGCAAACATAGCAGTCACAGGCGTGTTCAAAAACAGTGGCCAGCGCTGCACTGCTATTCGGCGCCTGTTAGTCGAAGACTCAGTGGCCGATGAGTTCGCGCGGCTGTTAGCCGAGCGCGTGGCGTCGCTCAAATTCGGCGATCCTTACGATCCAACAACTCATGTCGGCGCGGTTATCAGCGAGCGAGCGGCGGTGGAAATAGAACGCCGCGTCACGCGCACGGTGAATCATGGCGCCCGGGTAGTGATTGGCCATAAGCGCGAAGGCGCCGTGTATGCGCCGACGGTACTCGATCGCGTACGCAATGACCATCCGGTGGTTGCCTGTGAGACCTTCGGCCCCGTTGCGCCCATCATTCGGTTCCGCACGCTCGACGAAGCGATTCAAATCGCCAACGACACGGAGTTCGGACTCTCTGGAGCAGTAGTCAGTAACCATTGGCCATCGATTCAGAGAGTAATTACGGAACTTGAAACCGGGACGGTGAATGTCAACGAAGCTCCCAGTTATCGGCTGGAGTGGTCGCCGTTCGGCGGGATAAAATCGTCTGGTCTGGGTTACAAGGAGGGAGTTATCGAGGCCATGAAGAGCATGACCTATGTCAAGACTTACTCCTTGCCTTGGGATCAACCGTAACCAGTGAGCAGTTACTTCCCTAGTTCACTGACCCGGCGCTTGACTGCTGACTGACGTTGGCTGCGGCGCGCTCGGGGCATGCGCCACTTTGACGCTTTCCTCCACATCAGCTATGCTGACTCCATGGCGAGCGATCCGGGGGAGCGTTACTGTGATTGGAGCTGTTGACATTGGAGGTACGAAGATCGCGGTTGGCGCGGTCACCGACGAAGGAGCAGTGGCGGCGCGGCTCGAATGCCCCACGGCGCCCGAGCGCGGATTTCCCGCGGCGATCCGGCAGATTATGGCATTGCTGCGGAAGCGGCGTCGCGCACGGGCTCCCGGTTCGAGGGAATCGGCGTTGCTAGCCCGGGACCGGTTGATCCTTTCACGGGCATCATCGGCGATGTAGGGACTTTGCCGGGATGGCAGGGCGGAAACTTGCGGGGGAATTGGAAGAGCGGTTCTCGGTGAGCAAGACCAACCGAACCAAAGGCGCCACATAACA
>CAVYHD010000044.1:0-29295 GCA_963768075.1 Terriglobia bacterium | reverse complement strand
CCAGATTGCTGCGTGCCTACGGTGGCGGTGTTTGGCGCGACGGATGACTCGACCACGGGGCCCACTGGCCGGCTGGCCCGCGTGGTCCGCGAGCCGGTGGAGAGCCAGAGCCCGTGCCTATTGCGCGAGTGCCCCATCGATCACCGATGCATGACGCGCGTCGCCGCCGGCCGCGTAGCAGAAGTGGCGCTCGATCTTCTCCGCTGACCCCGACATGGATACCCGAACCAAAATCATCGAACCAGCATGTGCAGCCGCGCGACTGGAGGAATTGCGCGGCCAAGGCGGCGCGGTGAAGGTGGTGACGGGTTACTTCGATGTGCTGGTGGCCGAGCATGTGCGGCGCGTGCGCCAGATTGGCCGTACTCCGGGGCACGCTATTCGTCATCGTTCTCGATCCGCCCGCACCCCTGCTGGGCGCGCGGGCCCGCGCCGAATTGGTGGCGGCGCTGGCCATGGTAGACTACGTGGTGCCGGCCGGGGAGCACGCAGCCGCGGAGCTGATCAACCGCTTCACCGCCGGCGAAATCGTACGGGAGGAAGCGGCCGACCTTCTTCGCGCCGAGCGTCTGAGCCAACATGTCCAGCGCCGCCACCAGCAATAGCTCCGGCCCGCGCATCCTGGTGGTGCGGCTGGGAGCGATGGGGGATGTAATCCATACGTTGCCCGCTGTCGCTTCTCTCAAGCATAGCTTTCCGGGCTCACATCTCACCTGGTTGATCGAAGCACAGTGGGCGCCGTTGCTCGAACAAAATCCGTACGTCGACGAGGTGGCCATCTTCGAGCGCGGCAATCCGGGGGCGTGGATGCGTAGCTGGCGGAAGCTTCGCGCCGGGCGGTTCGATCTTGCCGTGGATTTTCAGGGACTGGTAAAGTCCGCGGTGGCAACGTCGATGGCCCGGCCCGACCGTATTTTCGGATTCCATCAATCGCAGGTGCGCGAGCGGCCGGCGGCGCTGTTTTACTCCAGCCGTGTCCAGACACATGCCGCGCATAAAGTGGACAGCAACATCGAGCTGGCCGCGGCTGCCGGCGCCGCCAATATTTTGCGTACCTTTCCGTTGCCGGACGGTGTGCCACACGGCGAGCTGCCTCACTCCGGGTTCGTGCTGGCGTGCCCACTGGCTGGTTGGCGCTCGAAGCAGTGGCCCCTGGCATTTTATTCGCGGCTGGCCTCTCGCCTGGAGCGGGAACTGGAACTCCCTTTGGTGTTGAACGGTCCGCCCGGCACGCAATTCCCCCGCGCGAGCGGGGTTGTCGCGCATCAATCGCCCGTGTCCGGGCTGGTCGACGCCACGCGGCGTGCCGCTGCCGTGGTTGGCGTCGATAGCGGGCCCTTGCACTTGGCCGCGGCTCTTGGGAAGCCGGGTGTGGCCATCTTCGGCCCCACCGATCCGGCGCGCAACGGTCCGTATGGCGAGAGCATTTGCGTGCTGCGCAGCCCCGCCGCTATCACAACCTATAGGCGCGTCTCCACCATCGATCCTGCCATGCGCGACATCGATCCCGATCGCGTGTTCGAGGCGTTGAAGGTCCAGCTCAGCCGCCCCGCCGCCCAATGTACTGCGCCGTGAGTTCCGGCTATCCTTTCTCCAAACCCTACGCTGATTTGGTTGCCCGGCTCCGTGTGCCGATGGGATTTGTGCTGGTCGCGGCCTTCGCCTGGTTTGCTCGCCCGACGCCCGAAGCGCTGGCTTTTGGCATTCCCATTTCCGTTGCGGGGCTCGCCTTGCGCGCTTGGGCCGCTGGCCACCTCGCGAAGAACCAACAGCTCTCGACTGGCGGCCCCTACGCGTACCTTCGCAACCCGTTATACGCCGGCACACTGCTGGTTGCGTTGGGCCTTGCGGTCGCCGCGCGCAGCGCCTGGCTCGGCGCGTTATTTGCCGCGGTTTTTCTGCTCGTCTATCTACCCGCCGTGATGTTGGAGGAACAGCATCTCACCAAGCTCTTCCCAGAGTACGCGAGCTACGCCGCCAAGGTACCGAGCTTGATTCCCCGGCGCAAGCCCAATCCGGCGGGGAGCCGCTTCCAGTGGAACCTCTACACGAAGAACCGCGAATATCAAGCGCTGTTTGCATTTGCGGCCGGACTCGCCTGGCTGGTATTTCGGGCCATTCGGTTGGCGCCATAATGCTATTTGCGGGATGCCCATGATGCCAGTAACTCACGTTGCGCTGCTTCGAGGGATCAACGTTGGCGGCAAGAACAAGCTTCCGATGAAAGATCTGGTTGGGATGTTCGCTGAGGCGGGCTGTACCGAGGTGCGGAATTATATCCAGAGCGGAAACGTAATCTTCAACGCGTCCGCGGGTCTCGTGGGGCGGCTGCCAGCGCTCATCACCGCGCAAATCGGCAAGCGTTTCGGATATAAGATCCCCGTCGTGTTGCGGACCGCTGAGCAACTCGGCAAGGTCTTGCACAACAACCCGTTTGTCAGGGCAGGGGTAGTGGAAGGCGACCTGCACGTTCTTTTCCTTGCGGATATGCCGGCTGCGCGAGGTGTCTCAGATCTTGATCCGGACCGGTCACCCCCCGACACGTTCCAAGTACGCGGCCAAGAGGTATATCTGCGGCTGCTTAACGGCGCGGCACGCACCAAACTTACTAATCAGTACTTTGATTCGCAGCTCGCGACCATCAGCACGGGGAGAAACTGGCGGACGGTGACCCAACTTGTCGAATTGATGAAGAGTTGAGGGATTCGTTCCTCCCAGGGCCGGGCGTGCGATCGCTATTGGTGCGTTGAATCCCGGGATAGCCAGGCGATTACTTCTTCCGCATGCTTGTCCGGCGGGAAGATGGGATAGAAAACTTTCTCGATCCTGCCGCCGGAGAGAACCAGCGTCAAACGCTTGAGCAATCGCACACCTTCGAACTCGAAAGTCGGCAAGCGCAGAGCATTGGTGACGGCGAAATCGGCGTCGCTCAGGATCTCGAAGGGCAGATGCAGGCGTTCGACCGCTTCCCGCTGATACTCGGTGGTCTGCGTGCTCAGGCCGAAGACGCGCACGTGCAGCGCTTCGAGCGCGTGGTAGTGATCGCGGAAGCCGCAGCTTTCGGGGGTGCAGCCGCGAGCGCCCGGGATATCGTCCCAGCTCTTGGGTATAGCCTGGCCCGAAGCGCCGGTGCGAGGGTAGCAGTAGATGACGGTGTGCTCGCGCGCGAGGTCCGCCAGGTTGATGCGGTGATTGGCGGTCGAGATAAGAGTAATCGCAGGCACCTGCATGCCGGGCAGATGCCTGGCGGCGCCGTCGTCTTTCGGGACGGGCAGGTTGGGCGGCAGGTCGTAGAAAGTTTCTTTTTTCACGGGCTGATCCTTTTATGCCTACGCGCTGATTGCGGCGAGAGCGAATAACGAACGGCGCGTCATGAAAGCGAAAACCTCAGTTTTTGGTTCACCCCTAACTTCACGGGAGAACCAAATCGCACGATGGCTTCTCCGTCGGCGACCTCCACATTGGCGGGGGAACTCGCCGTCACTTGGGCGCGCGCCCCGGAGAACGGCACACGCACCGTGGCCAGTTCCATAGCGCCGCCTTCGACAGCGATCTCGGAGTCCAGCTTGCCCTTCGCAGCCTGCTGAGCGTAACTGCCCCACGCAGTGCCGGCCGAATACATGCAACGGAACTGCGCTTGCGAAACCTGCGGGCGGAATCGGATCTCCTTCAGCGGCGCCGAGTACGCGAAGCCAGAGATGGCGGTGAGCAGGCTCCAACTCGACATGGCGCGCGCGTAATGGTGGCCGCATTCGATGTCGTTCCAAGGATTGCGGCGCCGGCCGTCATAGCGGGCTCGCGCGCCTTCCACAATAGCCAGGCCTTCCTTCACCATGCCTTCATAAATCAGGTGCGCCGCCACCTGGTACTCAATGCCGGTCCAGACTTCGTCGGAATAGACGAACGGGAGGGCGGGCCGCTTACCTTTGGGCCAACTACACAACAGTAGACCCTTCTCGTCGGCCAGCGCGTAAATGCGCTGGGCGTTGGCGAAATCCGCGAAATCGGTATTGAAGTTGTAGCGGTAGATGGACGCAAGCGCGCTCCGCACGTGATCGTGCGGCAGCAGCTTGCCCAAGCCCACTACTTCGGCGAACCACTGGCCAAGCAACTGGTCGGAGAGGCAGCCTTCGCCGTACTGGTAGTGCGAGGCTTTGGGCTGCGATTCATCCACGCGCTGGACGTAATACTCGCCGTTCCACAACTCTTTATCGAGCCGGCCCCGGCCCTGCTCGTAGAGCTTGCCGTAAGACTCCGCGGCGGCGCGATCGCCGAGATGTTCCGCCATGCGCGCGGCTGCTTCGAGAGCACCCAGATAGAGCGTGCCCATCATAGAGTTGGGGCCGTAGAACTCGATGTCGTAGGTGTTGTGCTGCTCGCCCTCCATGACGCCGTCGCGGTCGGCATCCCACTTCAACCAGGCGTACTCAAGCGCGCGCTTCACGTTAGGCCACAGCTTGCGCAGCCAATCGTCCGAGGCGCCGCGCATCCACTCGCGATAGACCTTCATGACGCAGCCCATCTGGCCGTCGGCCGCGGGTTCATTCTTGTTGCCCCCCTGGCGGAGCGGCACGGGCGTGCGGAAACTCATACTGCCGTCGGGCCGCATGTTGACCAGAAAATCCGTCTCGCGCATACTGCGCTCCAGCTCCGGGTAGAGATGCGCCAGGGCCTGCTCGTAGTTGTAGACGTGCGTGCAGTTCATGGGGCAGCAGCCGTCGTGGTCGTTGCAGCCTTCGAAGGCGAGCGTGAGCTTATTCTCCATGACCATAACGGTATTGGTGCGGAGAATGGACGCCTGGCTCGAGACGGCGTCGATCAGAGGAGCGGGCAAAGTGGAGGCATAAAGCGCATCGCGGTATTTCGCCGATCGCGCACGCAAGGAGGCGAGCTCGTGCATGGCATACACAGCCGGCTCCCACGCCGAGTGCCAGCGCGTGCCGTAATCGTTCTTGAGGGCCTTCCGGCCCTCTCCTACAGTTCCGTAGGCTCGCGGAAGAATTTCATTTTCGGGGCTGGGTCCGGGGTCCCCTTCGACCGTCCAGTAATTCTCGGTGTTGGGGAAATGCCAGGAGAGAACGAAGGTCACGCGCCTGGTTTCACCCGGTTTGAGCGCGACGTGCGAAGCGAGCGAGGCGTAATCGGTGACCTTATCCTCGGACGGAGGCGCCGCATTGTTCTGGAACCGGCCGCGCGCGAGAAACTCGTCCCACCACATCTGGAACTCGTCGAACCATTCGCCGTGCTCCCAGGCGAGCCGGTACGAAGTGTCGCCAGCTTCCGTGGCGACGGCCATCGAACCGTAGCGCGTCGAATGCGCCGGATATTTTGCCGAGGAGAGAAACAGTCCGGCCACGCCGCTCTCGGCGCGGAATTCGTTCCGGTTCGCGCCAAAAAAAGCACCGTCGCGGCTCACGAGCCCCGCTTTGCCGTCATAGCCTACCGGGTTCAGTATGGAGAAAGCTAACCCAACATTGATCGGCGATTGTGCGCGATTGGTCACGTGGTAAGTCAGAATCGCGACGGGCAGGCTCGAATCCGCGGTTTCGAGAGGGATCATCGGGTTGAAGGCTTCGAGCGAGACCTGGACGGGCAGCTTGGCATCGATGAATTCGAGGTTCGCGAAGGGATACGAACCGGTGAACACAGCCTCGCGAAAGCGCGGCAGGCCGAGGCCGGTCTCGCGCGGCATACCGCTCGCACCAGTGTAGGGCGGGTGCGGCTGGCGCTCGAGTACACGGACGAGGGGCTTGGAGAGACCGCCGCTGGAGAGGTGCATCGAGACGAACGTGAACGGCAGGATGCCGCCCTTGTTCGGCCGGTTGAAGATTTCCCAATCGCGAAAGTTGCCGCAGCCACCCAGCGAGACGGTACCGGTGCCGATCCCGCCCAGGGGAAACGCGATCTCGCGCAGCGAGTCTTTGGTGAAGCGGCGTCCCGTTTCGGCATGTGTGGAGGGCGTACGCTGTGCCGTTTGACCGCGCGCGAGGCCCGCGGCGGCGGAGCCAGCGAGCAGATTTCGTCGGGTGATTTTCATACAATTTCCTGGAAGCGATGCTCGGGCACGGGCGGCGAGGGGCGAAAGGCCTCGGCATGATCGACCTGGAATCGCCCTGGCAAGGCACGCACGGCCTGATCGACGATGGCGCTCAGGGTATCCGGATCGCCGGCGGCGCGCAGATTGACGGTCAGCGTATAACGCGTGGCGGGCGGCGCATCCAGCGCACCAGCGACGGTGGGCCGGTCGCCATTGCGGCAAACGCTCGCCTTCAAGTGACCGTTTACGGAGCGCGCGAATAGCTTCAGGTGAGCAATCGCGATTCCCGCTTCAGTCAAAGACCGATCGAGCGCCGCGACCAACGGCCCGATGAAGGCCGCGGGCGTAAGCGGCCGGTTGAGGCGGCACTCGCCGCGCCAGTTCAACCAGCCCAGCGCCGCCTCCGCTTCAGCGTACTTGCCATAGTCAATTTCGAGCAGCCGCGCACCCGGTGCCCCGTTCCATCCGAGTACTTCGTCGAGCCACACGCTGACGCCCACGCCGGTTTCCGCGCTCAGCGGCCGCGCGTCCACGCCTGGTATCCGCGGAAGACTTGAATGCAGATCCGCCTTGCTGAAACGCACCAGATCGGCCTCGGCGATTTGCTTGTGGAACAGATACGAAGTCAACGCATCGGCATCCGGACGCAATAATTCTCCGGCGCGAGCAGGGTCCACCAGAACTGTCAACGGCGCCAGCTTGTACCGGTCGCCGTAGTTTCGCTTGATGGGCTGCAAAATCGTGGCTGAAAGATCTGTGCAACTCCCCACTGGTTCGGCCAGGATGAACTCCGGCGCGACATGGAGGGCGAAGCTCTCGGCCACCGCCATGAACTCCGAGAACCGGCAACAAAAGCAGCCGCCGGTGACCTCGCGCGCGGCAAGTCCGGCGGCTTCGGCCAGCCGCGTGTCCACTAACTCACCGCCCTGATCGTTGAGAATAATGCCGACACGCTTGCCCGCGGCGCGCAGACGCTCTCCCGCCGCGAGCAGCAGCGTAGTTTTGCCGGCGCCGAGAAATCCGCCGACCAGGATGAGGTGAGGGGACAAGATCAGTGAAAAGGATACAACATGGTGCCACCCGATGGGCGATCACTACCTATTTTCAAGAGTAGTGAATCTCAAAGCGCTTGTTAGTGATGAACAGAACGGTCACATCGGCTTCCGGGCTGGCTCCGTGCTCCATGACGAGTCCTTCGGGGAACCAGACGAAGTGGCCCGGGCCGTAGCGGCCGTCCTGGGTCACCAGAGTGCCTTCGAGGACGTACATGCCGTGCGCGCACGGGTGGGTGTGAGTCGGATTGACGATGCCCGCGGGATAGCGCACCAGCCGAATCTCCATTCCTGTTTCGGGATCTTCGATCAGGTTCTTCCGGTATAGCGATTTCCCGATCTTCTCGTTGAAACGTTGTTCCCACGGAAGAGCGAGCGTATCGAGCGCAGTTAATTTGGGTGACATATATCGATTATCCACGAACAGGCCCCGTCATCCCGTGGGGCAAAAATATTTGTACTAACTTGAGTTAATACTCTGTGATGCCACGGCCCAAACGGCAGTATGATGGGTGTAAACTTCGCGCGCATGGCAGCCCGGAAGAAAATCAAGGAGCGCTACGAGACCATTGAAGTCCTGGGTAAGGGCGGCATGGGGCTCGTGTACAAAGCGTACGACACGGTCGTGCAGCGCGAAGTCGCGCTGAAAACCCTTCGCGACAGCCCGAGCAAACTGGCCCTCGATCTGTTTCGCAAGGAGTGCGGCATCCTGGCTTCGATGAGCCATCCCAATATCGTCGAGATTTTTGATATCGGCGAATTCAACGAGGATGGGGCCATCAAACCTTACTTCGTCATGCCGCTGTTGCCGGGCGTCACGCTCGATCACCTGATCAAGACTTCCAGCCAACGGCTCACTGTGGAGCGTTCGGTCGAGATTATTGTCCAGACCTGCCGCGGGCTGCATGCCGCTCACGAGAGAAGTCTGGTGCATCGCGACTTGAAGCCCAGCAATATTTTCGTGATGCCGGACGATACGGTAAAGATCATCGATTTCGGCGTGGCGCATATGGCGGACACAACCGCCACCATGACCGTAGCCGGCGGCACACTGCCCTACATGGCGCCCGAGCAGCTCGAGATGAAGCCGGCGTCGCCGCTCTCCGACATTTTCTCGCTGGGCGTGGTGTTCTATGAAACGCTCACGCGGCGCCGCCCGTTCGATTTCCCAACGGAGCAGGAAACCGCGCAGGCCATCATGCACCACATTCCGCCGGCGGCCTCCGAACTGAATCCGGCGGTGAGTCAGGTGGTAAGCCGCGTCATCCATAAGGCCATGGCCAAACAGCCATGGAACCGTTTCTCAACCGCGAAGGAGTTCGCCGAGACGCTGCTCAAGGCGCACCGCAACGAGGCCATCGAGATCTTCGACGCCGCGCGCCTGCAGCCGCGTATTCAGAAGGCCAACAAGGCATACGAGCAGGGCAACTTTCAATTTGCCGCGGAAATTCTGAATGAGCTCGAAGCCGAAGGCCACGTCGAGACGGGGATGACGCTGCTGCGCCGCCAACTCGACCAGGCCGTGCGGCAGAAGAGCATCGCCCATCTGCTGGAGAGCGCGCGAACGTGCATGCAGGAGGAGGAATACCTGCTGGCGCTGCAGAAAATTCAAGAAATTCTGCAGCTCGATCCGACCAACGCGGCGGCGGTCA
Source organism: Terriglobia bacterium (assembly GCA_963768075.1). Classification (GTDB taxonomy): domain Bacteria; phylum Acidobacteriota; class Terriglobia; order Bryobacterales; family Bryobacteraceae; genus QHXW01. The sequence goes on along the minus strand of CAVYHD010000044.1, from coordinate 20,554 downwards.
CACTGCGGGCTAGCATCGAGACGCGGCGCAGCGAAGGCAAAGTGGAGGAGTGGACCAAGCTGGCGCGGCAACACCTGGAGAACAACCGGTTCAGCCACGCTCGTGACGCGCTCAAGAATCTGCTGCAGTTGCGGCCGAAGGACACGGCGGCGCTTCAGTTGTTGGCGGAGGTGGACCGCCGCGAAGAGCACTACGTGAAGGTCCGGAAGGAGAAGGAGGAGCTGTACAAGGAGGCGATGGAAGCCTGGCAAAACGGCGAGATGAGTTCGGCCCTAACCAGGCTGGACCGGCTCGTTGACCTGGATCGCCAGGTGCCGGATACCTCGACGCCGGAGCGCGGCATTTCCTATCAGAATTTCTACAACCAGGTCCGCTCTGAACACGATGTCCTCAAGAGCTCTTACCAGGAAGCGCGAAAGCACCTGGTCGACGGAAATCTTCCGGCGGCGCTGACGATCTGCCAGCAGTATCTGACCAAATATCCGGGCCACGCGCTGTTTCAAGCACTGAAGTTCGACGTAGAGGAGCGGCAGCGGCAGGACCTTTCCTCGCGCGTCGCGGAAATCGACCGGCGTGTGGAAGGAGAGCCGGATTTGGAGCGGCGCGCCAGCATCCTCAAAGAAGCCCTGGAAACCTACCCCGGCGAGCCGCATTTCGAGCGCGCGCTGCGCCTGGTGCGCGATAAGCGCGACCTCGTCAACTCAATCGTCAATAAAGCGCGGTCTTACGAAGAACGCGGCCAGTACAATGAGGCGCTGGGCCAGTGGGAGACGCTTCAGACCATCCATAAGGTGTATCCCGGGCTGGAATTCGAGATCGAGCGTGTAATGAAGCGGCGCGAGCAGCAATCGCGCGCGGAGGCCAAATCACGCTGGGTGGAACAGATCGACCGCCAGATTGAAGCGGCGGCTTTTGACCGTGCTCTGGAGCTGTTGCGAAACGCGGCCGCGGAGTTTCCCGACGACGAAGAGTTGACCGCGCTGGGCGAAGTGGCCAAGCAGCGCCAGATACGGACGGCGGAAGCGCAGCAAATGTTCCATCAAGGGCAGGAACTGTGCGCGCAGCGCCAATTTGCGGAAGCCGTCGAAGTGTTGGGCAAAGCTCATGCGTTAGACCAGAACAATAAGGTGATCCGCACGTTTCTGTTGGAGACCGTGCTCGATCAGGCCCGGGCCGTCATCGATACTGACTGGCGATTGGCGGAAGCGCTCAGCCAGCAAGCGCTCGATATGGATCCCGGCCACGCTTTGGCGAAAGGGATGCGGGGGATGGCGCTCGATCGCAAGCGCGAGGAAGAAGTGGGCCAATGGGTGGCGGAAGCCCGGCGGATGCAGGCGGCCGGAAATTTGCAAGGGGCGCTCGAGCAGATCGAACAGGCAATGGGAACCTATCCGCGAGAGCCGCGGCTGGTGCAACTGCATGCCACTCTGAGTAAGGCGTTTCCCGAGTATCAGAGCCGTGCCGAATCACCAGCGAACCCTGCGGCGGCAGTGAGTCTATCGGAAACCGTGGTGCTTCCGCGTGGAACACAAGAGGCCGCTGCGCCGGAAGGCTGGGAAGAATTCGAGCAGCAACTGCTTCAGCAGGCGCCCGAGCCCGCGGACCACGGAGAGGTGGCATCGCCACCCCCGCTGCCACCCGTTTCGAGCGCGCCGCCCGAAATACAAATGCCCCCGGCGCCACCCGTCGAACCGCCAGCCGATTTCGGCGCGACCGCGATGTTTCCGGCCGACTCCACGTCCGGACCGGCGCTAGTGACCTTTGAGCCGCCGCAAGCGCCATCGTGGAACGAACCTCCCGCTGAAGCCGCGCCGCCAGCCGAGGCAGAAAAGCAAGAGCCATCCCAGACCAGTCCGCCGATCAACCGCACCTTGCTATGGGCCGGAATTGCGGCTGTCGCGGTTCTGGCAATCGCCTGGTTCGTGGCCCGATCCCTTCGTCCGATTGCCATCGTGATTAGGACCAATCCGCCGGGTGCAGTGGTTCGCGTCGACAACGAAGTCAAGGGTCCGAGCGATCTTTTGGTCAAGTTGCGCACCGGCGTTCACCAGGTTACGGCCGAAAAGGAAGGCTATCAGACGGCGAGCACCTCACTGGTGGTGAAGCGCGGGATGCCCCCCGGGTTGGATTTGACACTGCAACCGGCCGCTCAGCCGCCGGCGGCTGTTTTCATGCCCCAGGTTCTGCATCTGGCGAGCGATCTGCAGTCCGGCAAAGTCAAGCTCGACGAGGACGCCCCCGCTGACTTGCAGGATGGGCAGTTCGCAAATGACGCGCTTGGTCTCGGCAAGCACACGCTCGAGGTTACCTCCGGCGGCGTCAAGGCGACGATTGCTTTCGAAGCGGCCCAGGGGCGAACTCCCGTTCTGACCGAACCTCCCACGGCCAAAGAGCTCAAAGCCGTTGTGGTGACCAGCTTCCAAAACAAGGTCCACATTCAGGCGACCTACGCGCCGGTCAAGGTAGCGGTCGATGGCCAGGACTACGGAGAGATGGGCGCGGGCGGTCTGGATATCCCCAATTTGCCGATCGGGACACATGAGGTTGTACTGACCGAAGGCAACGCGCGGAACACCATGAACCTGACCAACAGCGCCTCGCCCACTCTCCAGGTGCAGCTGAATTCAGACCGGGACGTTGGCGCCCTGATGATTTTGACCCCCGGTTTGGACGATGTCCAGGTGGATCTCGACGGGAAGCCGTACAAGCAGAGAAAGAAGAGCAAGAGCGGCCAGGTCCGCATCACCAATCTTGCCGTGAAGCAGCATACGATTCGCGTCTATAAGGAGGGCTTCCTGGATGCGCCGGCCCAGCCCGTGGAGATTAAGAAGGGCGAAGAGGCCAAAATCGTGTTTAATTTGCGCCCCGTGCCGACCGTGGCCGTGCTCGTCATCGAGGGTGGGCCCGCGGGTGCGCCGATCAAACTGGACCAAAAGCCAAGCGGCACCGTAGGTTCCGATGGCAATTTCGTATTGCCCAACATCGCTCCCGGCGCCCACACGATCGAGATTGCAGGATACAAGGCGTTCGCGAAAACCTTCAAGGCGGGGGAGACTGTGCAGATTGGGCAGGGTGACCTGGTGGCTCAGTTGGCCCGGGTGACGGTGAAGGTATCGGTGACGCCCGCCAATGCCGCGGTGACCTACAGGGGTGCGGACGGCAGGACGCACGAGGTCCACGGCCCGTCAGTCGAATTGGAGGAAGGCCAGTACACGTTCACTGGTACGGCCTCTGCGCATACTACGGACAGCCAGATTGTAACGGTCGGGATCGGCAAGCCGAACACCGTGACTCTGAACCTGCGGGCCGCAGGGCCTGTTGTCGCCAAGACTCGTGCCCAAACGCTGGAAGAATGGGCCGCGGCTTCGGGCTGGAAGCCGGAAAATGGCTGGTTTGTACATCGCGGTGGCTTGCTCGTGCTGTATCCTTCGGCTCCCAGCGCGGGCACTTTCATTTTTAGCGCGCGGCGCAGCGGCGGTGCCTTTGGCAGGAACCGGATTCAGTGGGTGGCCGGTTGCTTTGAGGATAAAAGCGACTACGTTTTGTTCGGGATCGATAAGAAGAGCATCCATCGCGCCTTGGTAATGGCCGGCAAAAAGCAGAAGGAAGATTCCGAACCGCTCAAGACTGCTGCCAAGGACCTTGAGTACACACTGAAAGTTGACATCTCTTCCGAGGGGGTCACCACCTACCTTCACCAGGAGGGTGGCTCTTGGGAAAAGATTGATACGTGGATCGCTTCCGGGCTCAACCCCGCGAATGGTAAGTTCGGCTTCTATCTGCCAGGCAGCGACGAGCTATACATTTCCAATTTCAGCTTCTCGCCGAAATAAAACCCTCAGCCATTATTGTTCCGGCATGAGCCGGGTCAGTTACTGTAAGGAGCGCCTGTGCTTCGCCCGCCGATGCTACCATCTTTAGCATGACTCCGGCCACGATCGCGGCACAACTAGACCAGACACTGGAGCATGCCGGCCCGCGCCTCGTCGCCATCAGCGAGGATGCCGCGGGAACGCGGCCCGGTCAGAACCAGTGGTCGAAGAAGGAGATCCTCGGCCATCTGATCGATTCAGCCGCCAATAATCATCAGCGTTTCGTGCGCTTGCAGATGGAAGACGGTCTTGTACTGCCCGCCTATCAGCAGAACGAATGGGTGCGCGTCCAGAACTACGGCGGCCGCGATTGGCAGGGCCTGATAGAGCTCTGGCTGGCGTACAACCGGCACCTGGCGCACGTGATGCGGCATTCGGCCATGACCGCGGCGCGGCACGTTTGGAAGGCGCCAGGCAGCGAGTATGATCTTGAGTATCTGATGGAAGACTACGTGCGCCATCTGCGCCATCATGTCGCGCAGATTTTGGGTGCGTCAGCGATTGACTGACCGCAATCTGTCGATAAGCATGTTCTGCGTGTTCACCGATTGGCTCCCGCGGACCGCATGCTTGCGGACATAGGATCCGTCACTGCGCATTTCGCGGGCTTTGACGTTGTCGGCCAGATAGACGGCCAGAATCTGGTCTTTCACATGCTGAATTAATGCCGGATCTTCCAGCGGAAACAGCACCTCGACTCTGCGATCGAGATTGCGTGGCATCATGTCGGCGCTTCCGAGGTACATCTCTTCGTCGCCGCCGTTGTGAAAGTAGTAAATGCGGCTATGTTCTAAGAACCTACCCACGACGCTCGTCACCTGGATCTGATCACTGATGTGTGGAATTCCTGGCCGGAGACAGCAGATACCGCGTACCAGTAAGTCGATCTTGACCCCGGCCTGCGAGGCCTGGTAAAGAAGCCGGATAATCTTGTAGTCCACCAGCGCATTCATCTTTAGAACCAGGTGTCCACGTTTTCCCTTGACCTGATGGTCGATCTCACGCCGGATGAGTGACTCCAGCCGCTCTCTCAAGTTAACTGGTGATACGAGCAACTTATTGTAACTTCGCTTAGCTGAATAACCCGTGAGGTAGTTGAATAAGTCAGTAACATCCGCGCCTAGCTCTTCATCCGAGGTAAGCAGACCGATGTCGGTATAAAGGCGCGCCGTGACTGTGTTGTAATTGCCAGTGGCCAGGTGCAGGTACCGCCGAATAGCGCCTTCTTCCCTCCGCACCACCATAGTGACTTTGCAATGCGTCTTCAGTCCGACCAGTCCGTAGACGACGTGCACGCCCTGTTTTTCTAACGCCCGCGCCCATTCGATATTGCTTTCTTCGTCGAACCGGGCCTTCAGCTCCACTAAGACGGCAACCTGCTTGCCGTTTTCGAGCGCTTCCATCAGCCCTTCAAGGATTGGAGAGTTTCTTCCGATTCTGTACAGCACCATCTTGATTGCGAGCACGTTCGGGTCGCGCGCGGCCTTGGAAATAAAATCCACAACCGGCTGAAAGGAATCGAAAGGGTGGTGCAGGAGAATATTCTGCCGCCGAATCAGCGCGAATAGGTCATCTTCGTCGGAATGATCGGTCAGGGCCCGGGACATGCCGGGCTGGAACGGCGTCTCTTTCAAGTCGGGCCGCTCCAACGAATACAGTTGCATCAAACGGCTCAGGGCTAATGGGCCCTTCACACGATAAACCTGGCTCGAGTCAAGCTCGAGATTGCTCATCAGAATCTCAAGGATGTGCGCGGGCATGTCGTCACCCACCTCGAGCCGGATTACCCTGCCAAACCGCCGTTGCCGGATACTTTCCTCGATGGTCTCCAGCAGGTCCTCGGCCTCCAGTTCCTGGATCTCGATGTCGGCGTCTCTCGTTACGTGAAAGGCGTGCGCTTCGATAATCTCCATGCCGCGGAACAGCGCGGAAAGATTGGCCGCAATCACCTGCTCGATCCACACAAATTCTTCGTTTTGCTGGGGACGGTGGCGCTTGAGGTTCTTCTTCTTGGCATGTAGGGGAATGAACGGCGGCAGCGAGTCTGGAACCTTCACGCGCGCGAAGTGCTCTACGCCCTCGCTGTCACGAATCAGCACTGCCAGATTGACACTTAAGTTTGAGATGTGCGGAAAGGGCCGGCCGGGGTCGAAGGCCAGCGGAGTAAGCACGGGAAAAATACTCTCGCTGAAATACGTGTTTACCAGCGCCAGTTGCGCGTCGGCCAGCGCGGAATAATCCAGAATCTGAATCCCGGCGGTTGCGAGCGCCGGAAGCAAGCAGCCGGAAAGGCATTTGTGAGCGTCGGCGAGAAGCTTCTTCACCTCGCGCCGGATGGTCACCAGCTGTGCGGCAGGCACAACGCCGTCCGCCCCAACCTCGACGATGCCTGCGTCCAGTTGTTCCAGTAATCCCGACACGCGAACCATAAAGAACTCGTCGATGTTCGAGCCGAGAATTGCCAGAAACTTGACCCGTTCCAGCAGCGGGTTGCTTTCATCTTCCGCTTCTTCGAGAACCCGCCGCTGGAACGCCAGCAGGCTGATCTCGCGGTTCAAATACAACTCCCTGGCGCTGAGATCCGTGGTGGGGAGGGGGACGGCAGACGATTCCGGATTCCCGGGCTTTTCGTTGGCTGCGGCGGCAGCATTCATGTCGCTCTCCACCCTTGCGCGGGCTCTCTTAGGCACGATAGTTTCTCAGCTTTGTAGCGTAGCATGCGACCCGCAATGAAACATGCCAAAGCGCCGGGTGCCACGCTGCGCGTACCGGCGCCTTGCGGATCTTGTTGCTTAGTGGCCGTGTTCGTGGGCGTGATGCTTGCCCGCCTCGGCCGCGTGATGGGTCGCGTGCAAGCTGTGGCCGTGGGCGATGTGGGCGTGATGGCCCGCCTTCTCGTGATCACCGGACTCATAATGCCGGGCTGCCTCGCGGTGGTGCTTCGCAGCATGTTCATGATGCGCTGCGGCTTCGTTGTGGTGATTGGCGCCTTGGTGATTTTCGGACATCTCTGCTCCTCCCGTGGATCAATGAAACGGGCGCCCGGACAAGGGACGCCTCGACAGAGTGTAAATCGCTGGAATGACCGCCTGATTACGTCTGTGTTTAAAATTGGTCTCGTGTTGGAGAAGGAGGTTTTTTCGCCGGGCCGCCTGGAGCGGAGCCGAAATTGGGCGCCTCACGGAGCCGCACGCCAACCTGCACTTTGTGCGGCAGTTTCAGCTCGAGAATGCCGCCGACATCGGTTTTCCCCTCCGTCATCTCCTCGTCATCGACTTCAATTTGATATAGGCGCCGCGGCTTCAGACCCAGCACAAACACTTCCTCATCTTCGTTGAGGATAGTCTGAAACTTCTGTGCGTTCTTGCCGAAGAAGATCACGGCCGTGTCCAGCGCCATCGGCTCGGTCGCCAGCTCGGGATTCAGTATCGTGACGCTGCCGTTTTCGAAAAGCTGAAGTTCCCCGTCGAAATATCCCAGCCAGCGCGCCGATTCGTCCCAACTTGACCGCACGAACAGGCGCCCGAACGTGTCGTCATGAAAAACCAGCGGTGCCAGATAGTAGGCCAGTCCAGGATGGTACGGATTGGCCCACAGAAACTCGTAGGGAGTGCCCAGCGTGCTGCGCAGGAGATAATTGTCGTGCATGAGCCAACCTTGTAGGAGTTGGATTTCGGGGGCATTGGTGTCGTACGGAACCATGGCCAGCTCGGCCGCCCGCGCCATCGTGGCGCGCCGCAAGTCTGGCTCCTCTGCACCCTTGGTGCACGGGATGCGATACTCCCCCTCCGGCGCCGGGTACGACGCCGGGTAGTAGCTCACCAGATCGAAAATCGGCAGCTCTTTGAAGAAGGCGACGGCGGACTCGCGCAGATCGATGTTGAGATTGTCGCGCACCGCATGCAGCATCTCAAAAAGTGGATAAAAATCATCGCGTCCCACCACGTTGCGCCCGCTTTCCAAGGTGGGAGAGATTTCGCCCCTCCACCCGCGGATCACGCGCGCGAGTTCACGTTCCGAGAGTTCCTGCTGATGGTCGGCCAAGGCGATGGCTGCCAGCGCGCGCGAGCGCATTGCTGGGATGGAGTGATCGCGGGCGAGTTGATCGATGCCCTGGGCCAGCTTGGATGCCAGCGCGCGGGATTGCACGGGTGAAAGCAGGTCCTGGCACCAGTCGAACACCAGCGCGAGCTGCCGCAGGTCGCGTCCCGCCCCCAAAGCCCAGTTCACGGCTTCCCGGCCGCTGGCCACGTTTCCAGCCACCCGGTAATACAGGGCGTTCGCAAAGCCCGGCTCGGGCATCGGCGCGTGGCCAGCCATCAGCAACTCGAACTGCTGCCACCGCAGAGAATGGCGTTCCCGTTCCTTTCGCAGCAGTTGTAGGCGGTGAGTCCCCAGGAGGAGCCGTGGATGGTCAGTGTAGACCCGCAAGCTCTCCTCGTCGGTCTGTGCGAAAGCCAGCCAAGCCAGGGGGAAGAAAAGGAGGAAGAATGCCAGCGGACCCCGTCGAGACATGAACTCTCGATTGTGTCATAGCGCCACAGTCCCATACCACGCCGACTCAGGTTGAGGCGCGGCGAGCGTTCTCTACCACACAAAATCAATGCGTTACGGGGATTGACAGTTGGCTGCGGGGTTGCTATTCCTTTGATGAATTGGCGAAGTAACTTGTAAACCTGCCCTCTGCTGCAACAGGCAGGCGAGGCCAAAGCGGGCGAGAGAGAAACAACGTGCTTGCGGGAGCTCGATGTTTTTGCCGTGGTAAAACGCTTGCGATGAAATCGTTTGCTGGTTGCAACAGAGGGGTTTTTTATTAGCGCTATTTTTAACTTCTCACCCGGGATCTGGGTTGCGGTAGTCCTCTGGCGTTTCTGGTGCAGGAGAAAGTGGACGCGGACCTCGCCAGGAATTGAAGCGGAACCAGCGGCTTAATCCAGATGACCCGCTGCCGGATCCCAGCTCGACACGGGCGGACCGCATCGGAGTGCTCCAGTACGTCTAGGGGCCTACCCGATGCGGTTTTTCTTTTACCAAGCCAGCGTTCCGGTGCGCGGCTGCTCTTCCAGGCTCGGCAGGTATAGCGTCTTGCAGTGTTCGCACCGGTAGATTTCGACCTCCGGCCCAAACTTCCGTTTCACTTCGTCGCCAAAGAAGAACCACCGCTTCAGATGCCCTGCGCAGAGTTTCCCTTTAGCGTCTTTTTCGCTGCAGGCGCGCATCCGCGGGACGCGGCGCTTCACCTTGGTACCGTCGCTCAGCGTGTCAACGAGTTCTGAAACCGGAATCGCCTTGTCGGATACCTTATATTTCGGGTTCGCCATTCGACAGCAGTATACCGAAATATTCCCGTGCTGGATCAGATCACTCTCGAATGGTCTCCACCAGCGGCCGCACTTTGAGAGGACAGATACTCTGGGGGTTCGTCAAGCACTTCGCGTATCTTGTACATAAGGGCCCCGGGGGAGAACGGCTTGGGCAGCACCTGTGCTCCCGCCGCTGCCACCTCGCGGACAACCTCACCGTCCGGGTGTTCGGAAGTAAACAAGATCCGGGTGGCGGGATACTGTTGGGCCAGGCGCTGCGTTAACGTGCCGCCGGTTCCCGCGGGGATAGCCACGTCCGCCAGCAATAGATCCGCTGGGCGGCCGCCTTCCTCCATCAATCGGACCGCCTCCGCATCGTCGGCCGCTTCCCACACGGTATAGCCGGCGAGGCCAAGCATCTGGCTTATCAAACGCCGCATTTCGGGCTCATTCTCTATCACCAGAATCGTCTCCGTTCCTGTCGAGATGCCGAGCATTGCCTTGTTCTCCATTTCTGCCCGTCCCGCCCGTCGCGGGTGTTTGCTGATTTCTGCAGATCCTCTCGCGTTCTGAGACGAGCGAAGGGGCCTACATCTTTACAAGGCCGCGGGGATATTTCAGCCCCTCGATATCACCCATAACTTCTTGTAACAGTAGGGGTTAACTGAAGGCAATATTGCTTTCCGGGGATCTTGACTCGAAGATCGAACTTGGGTGTCTCCGGATAACCAGCCCGTGAAGTGTCCACGCCCCGCTCTACTCAATCCGATGGAGCAGGAGATGTCGGCGCTTTACACCCTCCATGCGGCGGGTTTGCTGCGATACGCCCTTTCGATGATCGCGGACACGGGCGCCGCTCAGGATGCCTTGCAGGAGATCTTCCTGCGGTACTTTGTGGCACGCAGCGAGGGTCAGCAATTCGTCGATCCGAAAGCCTGGCTCTTCCGGGTTCTGCGCAATCACCTGTTGGATACCCTCAAGTCGTCCAGCATGAAGAATGAGATCGCAATCGACAAGATTGACGAGCCGCACGACGGGTGGAACGACCCCGAACGGCATTACCATCGCGCCGAGATGGCGCGCGATCTCGCCCGGGTGCTGGCGCCGCGGGAACTGGAGTGCGTGCGGCTGCGGGCGGAAGGTTTGAGTTACGACGAAATCGCGCAGGTCCTGGATCTGCGCCAGGGCACGATCGGGGCGACGCTCGCCCGCGCACACAAGAAAGTGCGGCGTGCTCTCGGATATTCGGAACAGACGCGAGAACGAACAGCACCGGAGCCGGCGACGGTTCCCTGAAAGGAGAACTCCTATTCATCCTGATATTGAAATGTTGGTGGCCTACCGGGACGGGGAACTGGCCCGGCGCCGGGCAGGTAAAATGGCGGCGCACCTCGTGCGCTGCGCCGAGTGCCGCCAGGAGCTGGAACGCCTGGAGGCGGAGTTCGAGCACTTGGTTTCGCTCGAAGCCGCGATTCCGGTGGAGAAACCGCGACTCGAGGAAGGTCTGGCCACGCTGCTTGAGGGGCTGCGCGACTGGCAAATGGTTCAGGGCGAGAACGTGAAACCCGAGGTTCGGGAGCGCGTTGCGTCCCAATTGCAGATGTTCTTTGGCTCGCGAGCGGCTGAATCGGTCACCAAGGAACTGGGCGCACGCCGGAATCATCCCAACGTGCTGCCGATGTTTGCCGCATTTCTGGGCGAGAAAGCAGCCGCCGTACTCGCCAGCCGTGCCATTGAGGGAGTGGATTTCACCGAGAAGCTCGCCGCAGGCCAACCATGAACGCACTCCGAAAACTCTGGACGCCGGCGCCCCCGCTTCCGTGGCTAATCGCCGCGATTACCGCGGCTCACCTGGCGATGGCGCTGGTCATGGCTATGGCTGCATGGCTGGCGGGCAAGAGTGTGCTGCTTGCGGACTTCCTTCGCTACCCCGGCGCCCTTTTTCTGGTGAGCGCGAGCGCCACGGGATTCTGGCTTAGCTGGCGGTGCTGGCAGCAGTTTTCAAAGAGTGATCTGTTGCGCCAGGCATGGCTTCTCATCATGTGGGCCGCCGGCGCTCAGTTGCTAGGCAGCATCTGCACGCAAGTGTTGGGCGCCTATACGCACTTGAATCCCCTCATGTACACGGGCACTGGATGGCCGGCTCCAGCCATCCGCCTGTTCGGACGCGTGGGGTTGCTGATGAACGGCCCCTTCCAGATGACACTTCTGGCGTGCGGCCTCTCCTTCGTATTGCGGGCCTACCGGCGTTCCGGGCTGTTCCCCCACCTGGCGCGCTGGGTGTGGCTGCTGGCAGCCGTGCTCGTGCTGTACACCGTGCACGAGGCCAAGCTGCTGCAGACGCTGTTGCGTTCCGGCAAGGTCAGCGGAGGCTTTCAAGTTCTCGGTTGGCCGAGCGACCCGCTCCTAATCGTGCTTCTGTTTGAGGCCCTTTGCATTCTGCGCCCGGTGCTTGGCACCGGATGGGGGCTGATCGCCAAATGCTGGGGCGCGTTCGCCGCGGGCATTGCTCTGCACGCCATGGGCGACATCCTGCTCTGGCAAGGCCTGCTGCCAGAACAGGCACGCGCGATAGGCTGGTTTGCCTGGTTCCTGGCGGGCGCCGCTTATGTCCTCGGTCCGGCGTATCAACTAGAGGCGTTCCGGCAGGTTTTGCACGGCGGACGCGATGCCAACGCGCGCCGGGCCGCATAGCCTCGTTAGGCCGCCATACTGCGGAAGACCCAGAACAGAAAGCCCGCCAGCAGGATCGATGCCGGCAACGTGAGCACCCACGCCATCAGGAGATTGCGCACCGTTCCCCATTGCAGTCCGGAGTGATTGGCTGCCATCGTGCCCGCCACCCCTGAGGAAAGCACGTGCGTCGTACTCACCGGCAGCCCGAAACCATCGGCCGCCCCAATTGTCGCCATTGCCGTAATCTCCGCCGCCGCACCCTGCGCGTAGGTCAGGTGGTCCTTGCCGATCTTTTCTCCCACCGTCACCACGATCCGCTTCCAGCCCACCATCGTGCCCAGACCGAGCGCTAGAGCCACCGCAACCTTCACCCATGTGGGGATAAAACGCGTCGCTGCATCGATATGCTTTTTGTAATTCTTCAGCACATCCGCGTCGGTTGCCGTGATCTCCGGCTGGCCGGATTTCTGCATCAGCCGCAGCGCTTCGCTGACCAGGTACATATCGTTGCGGAAGTTGCGGGTGCGGTCGGCCGGGACCTTCGCCAGCAGCTTGTAGATCGACATCTCATTGGCCATATCGCCAACCAGTTCGCGCAGAGCCAGCGTGGTACTCGCCTTGTACTCGCGGGTGCGAACGTATTCGGTCAAGTCTTCGCGCGGGTCGGCCATCACGCTAGCCCCCTTGACGTAGTGGTTGAGCGTATCGACGGCCTGGCGGGATACGGCTACGAAGTCTTCAGACTGCTTCGCCGTCACCGCGTGGTTGAGCGCGTACGCCGTGGGCCACGTGCCGATCAGGATCAGCATGATCAGCCCCATGCCTTTCTGACCGTCGTTTGAGCCATGGAAGAAACTGACGCCGGTGCACGTCAGCAGCAGTAACCCGCGAATCCAGAACGGTGGCGGCGCGTCGCCCTCGGGAGCTTGGTATAAGCGCTCGTCATGGATGAGCGCCTTGGCAGCCAGCAGCAATAGATAAGCGACGGCGAACCCGACCAGCGGCGAAAGTAGCAGCGACTTTCCGATATTGGCCGCCTGCACCCAGTCCACACCGCTCGTACCGGTCTTCACCGCCATCAATTGGTTCGCGATGCCGACGCCGATCACCGATCCGATGAGCGTGTGCGAACTGGAAGAAGGCAGACCCAAGTACCAGGTCCCTAGATTCCAGATGATGGCCGCCACCAGCAGAGCGAACACCATGGCGAATCCGGCTGAGCTGCCGACTTGCAGAATCAACTCCACGGGCAACAAGGAGATGATGGCAAACGCCACCGCGCCGCTCGACACCATCACTCCCAGGAAGTTCCACATGCCCGACCACATCACCGCTATGTGCGGTTCGAGCGTGTGCGTATAGATGACGGTCGCCACCGCGTTCGCCGTATCGTGAAAGCCATTGACGAACTCGAATCCAAGCGCCACCAGCAGCGCGAAGCCCAGAAGCAGATAGGGAAAAATCGACGAAGCCCGCACTTGGGACAAATCGCCGACCAGATTCCACCCGATGTAGAGCACTCCGACTATCAGCACAACTCCAAATACAAGCAACGGGGTTCGCCCGTGGCCCTTGGACATTTTCTTGTCCAGTAAAGAGGAAGGTTTAGCTGGTGCCGGTGCTGATGCTGCTGCTGCGGAAGCCATAAGTCTCCTTGGTTTACTCGATCAGCAGAGCATACATGACAAATGTGAACTTTAGTTTACGAATGCGTCACAATTCCGTTGCGATATGCGGTGTAAGTACCGCCCTGACGGGCCGATGCGTTTCCGGCAAGCCGTGCCCAATGGTCAAATGGCGTCCAGAACTGGTCCGCGGGAGCAACTACGGCCCTTAGGTGGGAACAGGAGTCGTGCCGGTGCAACGCGAGGTCTTGATCAACGGCAGTGTGTCTCCCTCAGCCCGCGAATTGAGCGCGGACGCAGGTTCACACCGCTGCGGCGCTCGCTGCGGCGGGCTCCATAGAACAAGGTAACTCGGCCTGCTCGAGCGTCTGGCACTCGCGTTCCAGTTCGTCCGCCACCTGGCGCGAGTAGATCACAAAATGATGCGCGGATAGCAGCACCATGAATCCGAGCCACATCTTCGCTGGCTGCCGTGCCCAGTTCCACGTCATGAGCCAGAGAAACTTCCAGTACGCCCGCCGGTAGCTCGAAAGCACTCCCTGCCGCCAAATGGAAGCGAACAGCACCCGCAGGTTATACGACCACGGGAGATTCGGAGGCTGCTGCCCGCGCGGCTGCCATGCCTCGAGTGAGCGGAACGCGCGTTTGAAGAAGGGCTCCGCCTCGTACAACCCGGCCAACAAACGGCTGAGCCCCCGCAGCAGCACTTCGGGCGGCAGTATCGTGCGGAAATTCGGAACGCTGAAGTTGGAAGTGGCCTGGCTGCCCTCGATCAGGCGGCCTTCGCGCTTCATCCGGTCGTACAGGGCCGTTGTGGGCGGCGCCTGCAGGACACCCGCCATCGCCCACGCGATTGCCGTCCGGTCGATAAACTCCAGTTGCCGCTCGAAGATGCTCTCATCGTCGGAGTCGAAGCCGACAATGAATCCTCCCAGCACCCAGAGGCCGGCCTGCTGAATTACGCGAATCTGATCCGCGTTATCGTGCCGCAGGTTTTGAAATTTCTTCGACTCTTTCAGCGCCGCAGCCGACGGTGTCTCGATGCCGATGAAGACGTACATGAAATTCGCGCTCACCATGGCGGCAAGTAACTCGGGCCGGTCTGCCAGATCGATCGAGGCCTCGGTGTAGAACGAGAACGGCCGATGGTGCCGGTCCTGCCAGGCAGCCAGGTCGCGGGCCAGCAGCAAGGCCTGCTGGTAATTGCCGATGAAGTTGTCGTCGACGATGAATACTTCGTTGCGCCAGCCGAGCTCGCGCAGCGTGTCCAGTTCCGCGATCACTTGCGCCGGTGTCTTCATGCGCGGCCTGCCGCCCGTAGATGGTGATGATGTCGCAGAATTCGCACTGGAACGGGCAGCCGCGCGAGAACTGCACGGGCATCGACGTGTACTTGTCCCGGCGTAGCAGGTCGAAGCGCGGCACCGGGCTGTGCGTCATGTCGGGCTTGTCGGAGATGCGGTACAAACGGCGCGCCGTGCCCTGTTCGAGCGCGACCGCGATGTCCGCGAAAACCTCCTCGGCTTCCCCCACCATCACGTGGTCCGCTTCCAGAAGCAGCAGCTCCGGCTCGCTGCTGGCCCAGGGCCCGCCAATGAAGGTGCGGCGTCCAAGCGAGCGTGCGCGAGCCAGAATCGCCACGGGCATCGGTCCGCTGCGCGTGCATGGCGCTGACCATCACCAGATCAGCCCAGAGCATGTCTTCGTCGCGCACTTCTTCGAATGCGTGATCGATCAGCCGGATATTCCAGGTCGGCCGGGCATAGCGCCGCGACCGTGATCAGGCCCAGAGGCGGTGTCATCGCCCGCTCCGGAATCATCTCCAGCACGCCCTCGAAGCCCCAGAACGACGGCGGAAATTTCGGCCAGACCATCAACACATTCAGGTTGGCGCCCAACGGCGGAAGCCAGTCCGACGGACCAGCGTCCGGCAGGACCAGGAAGGGTGCGGCAGAGTCGGTGTTAGGCACGTGCATGGCCGAACGATCGTATGCCTTTTTGGGCCTGGGGTCAACCCCAGATTTTGCAGGGAGTTGCCCGCTCTATGCCGAATTACGCTGCAACTGCCCGCAAGCGGCGAAGATATCGAGCCCGCGCGGCTTGCGGATGAAACACGGCATCGCGCGGCGCACGATCTCCTGAAACGCGGCGACTCGCTCCGGAGTCGGGCGTCTCATAAGGAATGCCCGGCCCCGGATTCAGCGCAATCAGGTTGACTTTGCAATTCAGGTTGGCCAGCAGTTTGACCACGCGGCGCGCGTCCGCATCGGTATCGTTTACGCCGCCCAGCAGCACGTACTCGAAGGTCAGCTTCTCCCACGACCGCAGCGGATAAGCGCGGCAGGCCGCGATCAGATCCTTGAGATGCCACTTGCGCGTGATCGGCATCAGTTCCTGCCGCATCTCTTCGGTCGAGGCGTTCAGCGAGATCGCCAGCTTCGGCCGCACTTCGGCCTTGCCCAAGTTCCTCGATCTTCGGAATGATGCCGGAGGTCGAAAGCGTGATGCGCCGCTCGCTCATCCCCACCGCCTCGCGGGTCGCACAGAATGCGCGTCGCCTTCAGCACGGCGGGCAGGTTCAGCAGCGGCTCGCCCATCCCCATCATCACGATGTTGAACCGCTTGCGCCCGGCCCGAGCAGACCGTTGTCGCGCGCCACGAAGAGCACCTGGCCCACGATCTCGCCCGCGGTCAGGAGCGTTCCAGACCCATCAACGCCGTCATGCAGAACTTGCAATCCACGGGGCATCCGACCTGGCTCGAAATGCAGACCGTGTCGCGCGTCTCCCTCCGGCATCAGCACCGTCTCGACTGTGCGGCCGTCTGCAGGCGCAACAGATAGCGGCGGGTTCCGTCGACTCGATTCATAGCGGTGATCGAGCGTCAGGCAGGCCGAGCTCGTGGTCGGCGGCGAAGTTCGGTCGCGAAGGGCGCCGGGAAGGTGGAAATCTGAACCAGATCGGCGACCTTCTGGTGTAAATTGCGTCGTAGACCTGGCGGGCGCGATACGCGGGCTGGTCTGCGGGCCAGGACTTGCCGAATTTCGCTAAGTTCCATCCCTACAAGGGCTTGCGGCATTGGTCTTTAGTTTAACACGCGGCTCGCTCCCGATGGCGTTACAAGGCCCAAGAAGTGGTAAAAAAGGTTACACGTGAATCCCGCACGGCTTCTCATGCCAAAACAGCGCCTGTCATCACACGCGAGCGCGATATCCTGACCACCACCCTTCCGAACGGGATCAAAGTCATTACGGAAGCCATGACGCACGTGCGCTCGGTGTCGGTGGGAATCTGGGTTGCGAGCGGGTCCCGGCGCGAAACCGCGGAACAAAACGGCCTCTCGCATTTCATCGAGCACATGCTGTTCAAAGGCACGGCCAACCGCTCGGCGGAAGACATCGCGCGATCCGTCGATTCCATCGGCGGCAATCTCGACGCCTTCACCGCGAAAGAGATGGTCTGCTTCAACACCAAGGTGCTTGACGAACATCTGCCGATCGCCATGGACGTGCTGAGCGACCTCGTGCTGAACCCTCTGTTTCGCGACGAAGATATCGAGAAGGAAAAAGGCGTCATTCTCGAAGAGATCAAGATGGACGCGGACAGTCCCGACTATCTGGTCCACGAGATTTTCTCCTCGAATTTCTGGAAAGACCACCCGCTCGGCAAACCGATTCTCGGTACGCGCGAGACCGTGAAACGTTTTAACCGAGATGATGGAGAGCTATTACTATCACGTCGTACTCGCCGCCAACCTGCTGATCACGGCGGCGGGCAATCTGACGCACAAGCGTCTTGAGACCTCGCCCGCGAGCATTTCGCTTCGATGAAGCCCTACGATCCGCTGCCGGCCGAGCGGCCGCCCGCCACGCACGCGCGCATCGCGCTGCGCAATCAAAAAGGATCTCGAACAGGTGCATGTGTGCCTGGGTGTGCCGTCCTATCCGATTCCGCACGAGGACCGGTTCACCTGCTATGTGCTGAACACGATGCTGGGCGGCGGGATGAGTTCGCGGCTGTTCCAGAATATCCGCGAGCGGCAGGGACTGGCCTATGCGGTGTTTTCGGAACTCAATCCTTACAGCGATACCGGATGCCTGTCGGTTTATGCGGGCACTTCGCTCGAGATCGGCGGGAAAGTGGTCGAGTCGGTCCTCAAGGAATTCACGGACCTGAAAGCAGGAACCGCATCCCGACGAAGAGCTGCGGCGCGCCAAGGACCATCTGAAGGGCTCGCTGATGCTGAGCCTGGAATCGACTTCCAGCCGCATGTCCAACCTGGCGCGGCAGGAGATGCACTTCCGGCGCTTCTTCTCGCTGGATGAACTGGCGGAGAGCATCGAGCAGGTGACCGCGGACGATGTGCAGCGCGTCGCCCAGACCTTCTTCGACCAGAAGCATGTCGCGCTGACCGTGCTGGGCAATCTCGACGGGTTCAAGATCGGACGCGAAGATCTGCGGTGCTAGGCGCCACCGCCCGAGCCCATCCGCGTCTTCATTACCGGCCGCAGCCAGCGGCGTCCACTCGGAATACTCTGAGCTGAAAAGTTAATCAAAACTTCATCAAACGTCCGTAATCTCGCGGCGGTTCGTTGCTGTATACTACCAGCATCCAGGGACAGGAGAACTGAAGCGTTGGTCTGCGAGTTCAGCGACATCAGCTTGCGAATCGCCATCGAAGAAAAGGCCAAGGCCTTTGGCTGTGTCGAAGCCATTTCGAATCTGGCTATCATAGACGCCGTTCGCTTCCTCCAACATAGGGAGCGGTGTACGCCGTGTTTCGGCTGGGAATCTCCGTTGATTCCGATGCCAGGGGGCACGACAATCCCGAAAGGAATCGATCGGGAGAAGCTCTGCGGTGTGTTGGATTGCTACTGGAAGTCGCCTTGCGACACCCATCGAATCATGCCCACTGCTTCTCTGGAGGAATGTATGGACGAAGAGTTGGTGCGCGACATAGAGGCAACCATTCAGGAAGCGCCGGTTAGCGGTACGGCTGGCAGTGCACCGGCCCTTGATCAGCCTGCGCTTTTGCAGGACGCGGCGCGGGCGCAGGAAGCCACGGCGGCAGAGAAGCGGAGTGGCGACGAGCAGGCCGCGGCTGCGATCCTTAGCCGGATGGCGGAAAGCGCCAGCACTTTCTTATCAGCGGTCCAGGAACTCGTGCAGCAGGGCTCCGGCTGGAGAAGTGCCGCCGGTCAGCAGCTCGATGGCCTCACGCGCCGGTTCGACCAGTTGGCGGAAGTGGTTTTCGGGCAACAAGTCGTCAACGGCGTGGTGCAGGAAAGATACGAGGAACTGTGTCAAGCGGTGGCCACCACGCGGGAAGCAGACGCGCGCCACGAGAACGATTTTCAGGCGCTACGCGAGGGCGCACGCGAGCGGATGGATTGGTTTGCCGGGCGCCTGGAAGAACTAACGGCGCAACAGGCGTTGCAGCGCGGGGAGATTTCGGGATTGCAAGTCAAGGTTGACAGCATTACGCACCTCCACGCGACTGTGGCGGAGCTGTCGACAAAAATGGACGGTTGGTGCGAGCGGCTCGACCGCCAAGGGGAAGCGCTGCACACACTGTGTGAGGCGCAGAACCAGCGGACAGCGGCTTTGGACCAGGTTGTGGAAGTTCTGAACCGTCTGCGAACTGCGGCAGTCGTGCCGGCAGTCAAGATATAGCAATTCTGCCCAAGACGGCAGCCCAGCCGCAATCAACGGCCTTCGGTCGCACCGAAAGACTTGGTTACGCCTTCGGGGTCCTCCATCGCCTTGAGCAGCGTGTTCATGTCGACCTTGACCTGGACAACCGTTGCTTGGGTGCGCTCGAACGTGGCGATCAGCATTCTCGCCGATTTTCCGGTTTCGCTCGCATAGATGTACGTTGCTTGCCCGTCGCGGCGCGAGTGAACCCGCACCAACGGATGGAGCGCCGTGCCGGACACGCTGGACATCACACGGTCGAGATCGGCAGGATCCCCCGCCTGCGAGGAGTCGAGATTTTCGAAGATCGCCAGTTTGAATTCGCCCCCGCCCGCCGGCCGGCGCACCTTGACGAAGAAATCCGCCACGCCCAGGAATGGAATATGCGTCTGTTTGGTTCCGTAATGAGATTCGATGGCTTTCACCACACGGTCGAATTCCGCATCCCCGGCAACCGCGGCGCTGCACACGGCCAGAAACACGGCTAGCAATCGGGATCTCATTGCGATTCCCTCGGCGAGAACTTGGACGCCGTCAGATCGAGCACCGGAATGTGGAACTGGCCCCCCAGGTGAGACAGTTGGGCGGGGTCGATCGTTCCCACGATGTTCACGATGGTCAGCTCCTTTGGCTCGGTGCTGATGACCACGATGCCGCCCAGCACGCCATTTGTTGTGGTCTTGAAGTAGACGTCGACATCGTCCCCATGGCGCTTCGATCGAACGCCTACGACGCGTGCCCACGCTGGCGCCTGAAACTGGGCGCGCACGGCGTCCACGTCCGCCTCGTTGTATTCGCCTTCTGTGGCGAATTCGTAACTCCGAACGTAAATGCCTTCCAGCCCGGCAATCACCTTTTTCACGTCGGCGTCGGCGCCGTCTTTGCCGGCGAACTTCGCCGCCAACTGCAGCAGAGAGCCGTCCAGTGTAACGTCCACCGACTCCACGGCCTTTGCCGACAGCGCGTCCAGATTCGCCGGCAGCTTGATTCCCTGGGCCCATAGCGGAACCAGGGCCGCCACCATCACCATTGCGATTCTCATCATTTCTCCTCTCACTCACAAGGGAAGTACGCGCGACTGCCCATGTGGAAGGCAGTTTTTGGGATCGCCAAGTTTGCTTAGTGGTTTCCGACTTCAGACAACGATGGTTGGCCGGATATCTATCGGCCGGCAAATTAGGACACTACCAACACCTGGAAGCTGCGGCGGTGCCATGTTAGAGTAGGTGAGGATATCCCCTTTGAGGACTTGACGGTCTTGTGCGTGAACCCCTAACGCATTGGGTTCGTCGTAACTCACTGATTTTTCGGGCCGTGGCGCAGCCTGGCTAGCGCGCTTGCTTGGGGTGCAAGAGGTCCCGGGTTCAAATCCCGGCGGCCCGACC
>CAVYHD010000043.1:0-61546 GCA_963768075.1 Terriglobia bacterium | reverse complement strand
AAAGCAATGAAAATCAAAGTAACCACGTATACGTTGACGACCAGGACAATGCCCTGCGCTTCTATACGGAGGTACTGGGCTTTGCCAAGAAGGCCGATTTCAGCCAGGGCCCATTTCGCTGGCTGACCGTGGCCTCGCCCGAAGACCCGGACGGCACGGAGCTGCAGCTGGCGCTCAACAACAACCCGGCGGCCAAAGCCTACCAGCAGGCCATATTCCAGCAAGGCCAGCCCGCGGCTATGTTCTACACCGACGACGTGCAGGCCGATTACGAGCGTATGAAAGCGCACGGCGCCGAGTTCACCATGCCACCAACGGACGTGACGGCCTCCAAGATCGCCATGCTGAACGACACCTGCGGCAATCTCATTCAGGTCACGCAGCTGATGCGCTGGTAGGGCGGAGGTTCAGCCGGATGGCAGCCCGGTGGGCGCCGACGGAGAAAAGGATAAGAAGATGACCGACCGCGAACAGTACGACACCGGGTCCGGCCAGCGGGGCGCAGGTGCGGAAGGACGGAGAAAAGTGGACGCTCATTCTCGTCAGAGAACTGCGCCACCCGCCGGAAAAAGTCTGGCAGGCGCTAACCGACCCGGCGCATCTGCGCGAGTGGGCTCCCTTTGAAGTCGATGGGAGCCTGGGTACGGTTGGAACAGGTGAATCTCACCTGGGTGGGAACGCCGAAGCCGCTTGGAAACAACAGTGACGCGAGCCGACGCTCCCAAGGTGCTTGAGTACGGCGATATCCGGTGGGAACTCGAAGCCTTTGGTGGCGGCACGCGCCTGACGCTGTGGCACAGCATCGATCGCCGCTTCATCTCGTGGGGCGCCGCGGGTGGCACATTTGTTTCGATGTTCTGGATCGCCTTCTCAGCGGAACTCCCATCGGCCGCATCGTTGGTGCTGAGGCGATGAAGTTCGGCGGCTGGCAGCGATTGAACGCCGAGTACGCAAAGCAGTTCGGCGTTGAGACCCCCGGTTGGCCGCCCAACGCCCCGAAGCATTGAAACGTGGGAGGAAGAATCACATGGAATCGACCCTGCAGAAGCCGGCCCTCGTCGCCGCCAAGACCACCCCCAAAGCCAAGACCATCGTCTATTGGATCGTCACCGCGCTCTTCTGCCTGCAGATGAGCTTCACCGCCTACGCGCAACTGCGCCTGCCGCAGGTGGCGGAGGCGTTCACCCACCTCGGCTTCCCCGCCTACTTCCGGGTGGAGCTCTCGTGGGCCAAGCTCCTCGGCGTGGTGCTGATGCTTGCGCCGGTGCCGGCGCGGCTCAAGGAGTGGGCCTACGCCGGCTTCGCCATCAACCTCGCCTCGGCGCTCATCGCCCACCTCTCGGTGGGCGATGGCCCGGAGGCGTGGGGCTGGGCGGCGGCCACCGGCGTGCTCTGGGGGCTCTCGTACTTCTTCTGGCGCCGCCTGCAGGCCACGCCGGCGAGCGCCTGACCGCGCAACCGCACGCGACTTGAGATGCGTGAGGCCGTCGTGCTTACCGAACCGGAACACTTACCTCGGCGCGCCCCTCTGATTCTCCTGTGAAAACCCGGACTTCATACCGAAGTTCGGAGCCCTCACCCGTTGTCATTCGCTCCAAAAGGATGATTTCATGTCCTTGCACGTCGAGTTTGCTTAACCGATGGCGAGCATCCGCGGACTCCCAATCTTTTGTGAGTTCAACCCGGCTTCCTGACCATCCGCCGGACATGCCGCCGTTCTTCGGTAATTGATCCACATCCAGACCGATGCGATCACCAACTCGCCTCCAGTGTTGGCGCATCAGTTGGTCCATCGGCTCGTCATGTCCGGGTACCCGCAGTTCGTCGCTTTTTGGCGCCGGAGGGTCCAGCCAGCGTGCGCTTGAGGAGTTTAAGGACGCGCTCTGCTTTGTCCGCGGGGACCTGCTCCACCAGTGCACGCAGCTCTTCCTTCGTCGTGCTCATTCCCGAAGCATAGCCCAAAGTCGCGAGGATGTTCGGATACCCATTTGCGAGACGCAGCAACGGGATGGGGACAGCCCGCACCCGGTTTGTCACCATCTTTGCGAACTGCCTATCGAACCAGAAGAGCTTCCACTTGCGGAGGGTGCAGGTTACGCCGAGCGCAGCTAAAATAAGTGCGAGAGTTGGAGGTCTACATGAAAAGGGCCGTCCCGGTGGAATCTGCCTCTGCATTGATCGACCAGAAAATTAAGGAACTGGGGGACTGGCGCGGGAAGACCCTCGCGAAAGTGCGCAAGATCATAAACGGGGCAGACCCTGAGATCGTCGAAGAGTGGAAGTGGATGGGGACTCCCGTCTGGTCCCACGGCGGCATCGTCTGCACCGGAGAGACGTACAAGAGGGTCGTCAAGATGACATTTGCCAAGGGAGCTGCATTGGAGGATCCTTCAGGTCTATTCAACTCCAGCCTCGACGGGAATGTCAGGCGCGCGATCGACATCCACGAAGGCAACAAGGTCGATGAGGCGGCCTTGAAGGAACTCATCCGCTCCGCAGTGGCGCTCAATCTCAAGGGCAAGAGCAAGCCGAAGCCCCGACGAGCGGTCAGCAAAGCGGGCCGACTAGCTTCACCTTGCCCGGATTCCCTACAAGAGCGATACGATAAGAATTAAGCGGTACAATCACGGATAGTAATGCTAATCCACCAGCTTTTGGACGGGCTCACCTGGGCCGTATCCAGGGCTGCGCGCAGACGATGACTGTGCTCGCCTCTGCCATAGGTCCCCTCCTGCTGGCTGAAACCTTTCGGCGGACTGGCTCCTACGATTCGATCTTCTATCGGTTAGCCGGAATCGTCGCGATTCTTGGAATCAGTTCCTGGTGTGTTCGCATGCCGTCGCGCGAAACCGCTGTGCGATCTTCCGTGCCTCAGGTCCACTCCGCGGCTTGAAGAATGAAAAATTTACTGTGGCTTGCTTTCGTCGTGACTATCTCGGTGCTCAGTGGCTGCTCCAAGAAAAGCAGCGCGAGCTCCCAAGAAGACCTCGCCAAAAAGTTTCAGGAGATGATGACAGGCGCCACGTTAGTCGGGCACTCCACGCTATCAAACCGGGAGGGAATGTCCGGGGAGGAACGATATTCCATTGACAGGATCTCCAGAATCGGTAGTGAAGCATGGCTCTTTCAAACGCGCATGAAACTGGGTTCGCACGAGGTACCTTTACCTATCCCGGTAGTGATTAAGTGGGCCGGTGACACGCCCGTGATCACCTTAACGGACCTGTCTATACCTGGCTTTGGAACCTACACGGCCCGCGTGGTTTTGTATCGCGACCAATATGCCGGAACCTGGAGCGGCAAGAATTATGGCGGACAACTCTTCGGTAAGATCGTCCACGAGAGCCGCTGAGCCGTCAAGCACGCGACGCCCAGTGCGAATCGCGATCCCCCGGACGCGACGTTACCCGGCAATTACGAAGGAAACGGACTGTTGGGACATTCACGGATTGGACGGTCTGAAATCGTTAGGGCAATGGTTTACGGTATTGTTCCGCAAACATCTTCCAGTTGTTGCTGTTCAATTGGGGCATTCCGCCAGTCGCGTTTTCGTGGGCGATGAA
The DNA here is from genome assembly GCA_963768075.1 of Terriglobia bacterium. Classification (GTDB taxonomy): domain Bacteria; phylum Acidobacteriota; class Terriglobia; order Bryobacterales; family Bryobacteraceae; genus QHXW01. The sequence goes on along the minus strand of CAVYHD010000043.1, from coordinate 57,983 downwards.
AGCTCTTAGAGCCATGAGTAACTCTGGGTGGTCAAAGCCCGCGGATGCTAGAGTCAAGGCAAGCTGGTAGCGTCCGCATTTGCCGCAATCGATTTCATAAACATCAGGAACAAGTCTAAGATTGGCGCGTTCCTTGCAGATTGGGCAATGTTCCATGTCGGGAATTCTAGTCGTCGCGGACGAGTTTGTCAAAAATAGAATGGGTTAGTGGGCGGCGGGTCGGCTAGGCAAGAGAAGCCAATCCGGAGCGGATAGCGGCGGGTGGAAGGCGCAGACTTCCCGGAAGTCTCGGCGTTCGCTTCGGTAGGTGGCGCACGCGCGTTTCTCGCGGACGCCTGCTTAGGATCGGTCCCGCCACAGACGCAGCGCCAGCCCGTGCCTGTATTCAGCGGCCGCCTCAATGTTAAGATCGTACCTATTTCGTTCGAAAATCTCTTGCCGCTTCAGTTGAGCACCGCGAGAAGGGAGATGCAAAACTGGAAACTATCGATCGTCAGCCAATTATAAATTTCCGCACTACACGCGGCCGAATGTTTCCACCGAGGCAGGTTTTTCACGACTGTGAATACTTTCGACGAGCATCACTGGACTTTCGTCCAGCACATGCCTGATAGCAGCCCTTACGTTTCGGTGGTCGTCACGGCCCGGAACGACGATCACGGCGGTAATCTGCTGCCGCGCATGCAGGCTTTTGTGAACAGCTGGATCGGCCAGTCGAAGCGGCATGGGCTCTCTTCAGAGCTGATCATCGTCGACTGGAATCCCCCAGAAGATCGGCGGCTGCTCATCGACACGCTTCAGTGGCCAGCCGATACCAGCCCCTGCCATGTTCGATTCATTCAAGTCCCCCCCGAGATTCATCAGCGATACAAGCACGCCGAAACCATGCCCCTATACCAGATGATCGCCAAGAATGTTGGCATCAGGCGTTCACGGGGCCGCTTCGTGCTGGCCACCAATATCGATATCATTTTTTCTGATGAACTGATGCGCCATCTGGCCCAGGGGCGGCTGGAACCCGGCCGCATGTACCGGATCGACCGCCACGACGTGATGAGCGATGTGCCGGTGGACGCGACCGTCGACGACCAATTGGAATACTGCAAGACCCACCTGATCCGGGTTAACGCGCGCGAAGGCACCTTCAATCTGACACCAGATGGCCTTCGCGCTCTGAATGAGGACGACATCGCCGACCGCGATTCGGGCATCAGCCTTGGTTCCGGTTGGTACAGCGTGGAACGGAATTCGCCCAGCCAGGTTTTCCGCTGGGTGGATAACGATGCCCAGATGACGGTGAAGTGGTGCGCCGATCCCCCGCCGCCGCTGGTATTCGATGTTGAGCCGGGTCCCGGCGTCAAACGCCAGCCTTTCGCTTTGCAGGTGCTGGACGCCGACGGGAAAATGCAGGCCCAGGTCTGGATCAGGGGACGAGAGAACCTACAGTTGCAGTTGCCTCCCGGGGGCGACAGGGCCCGAACCTTGCGGCTGCATGTGGTGGGTGGGGGCGTTTCGATCCCTGAAGATCCCCGTATTCTGAACTTCCGAGTGTACCGTTGTGCTTGGGCCACGGCCGCCACCACACCTCAGCAACGCGAGCAGATTCAATCAGATTCCCCGATGAAAACTCCTGCATCGGAGAAGCTGAATGGTAACCAGGAAGCTAACTACGTGCTCGGTTCCCGTCCCACTGGTCCTCCGCCCCAAACCGTCCATTTTCGGACGAGACTGCGGGACCTGTTACGCGTAATTAGGCCGAGTAGCCTCGATATGACGCCGTCCGTTCCGGTTCGCTGGGAATTTTGGCGTTTCCTGTGCTCGTTCTACGAGACGGGCGGTGTTGCAGGCATGCTGTGGCGCTACATGCGGTTTTGCACTCTAGTGCCTAAGGTCCCGGCGGGACAAGATATTCTTGAGCCAGGCTCGGGCATTGCCTTGGGGGCCGGCTGGTACGATCTCGAACACGTAGTGGGGGAAACTTTTCGCTGGGTCCGGAATGACGCGGAGCTGATCGTGCGCTCCCCGTATGAGAACGCCCCCCGGGCGTTGGTTATCCTCATCGAGCCGGGTCCGGGCGTGAACTGGAAGCGGTTTGAACTGGTAGTGCGCAATCAATCCGGCGGCAAGCTGGCAAGCGCCAGAGTAGAGAAGCTGCAGCGTCTGGAAATCCCTCTGCCTTGGCGCCCGGGCCAAACGCAGGTGTTCTCGCTACATGTTGATGGTGGCGATTCCCCCACGCCGCATGACCCACGCCTTTTGAACTTCCGTCTGTTCTGGTGCGGTTGGTCGGGCGTCTCGGTTTATCCTTTGAGTCAGGCGGAACCGGACATTCCGATCGAGACCGGTTTGGCGCTGGGCGGAGGGTGGCGGCCTTACGTGCACAATGCATCGGACGATGCTTACCTCGAAGGCTGTGACGGCGCCGAAATCATAACGCAACTCGGTAGACTCAGCCCGCGTGTAGTGCAGCTGGAGATCGCGCCGGTTGACATCGGGCTGTTTCATTTGGAGGTGCGCGAAATGTCCGGAAGAGTCGTGGCTAAGGGACCTCTGCGCGGCAGGCAGGTTTGCTACCTGACTCTGCCAATTCGCCCGGGACAGACGCAGGTGTTCTCTCTGCATTCGGCGGAAGTGGATTTTCGCGTCTACCGCCTAGGCTGGTCGGATACGGCCGTGGATATCACCGAGTTCGCGTCCGGTCTCAGGACGGGCGCCGGCTGGTCCCCGCTTCGCTGCGAGCAGGGCGAGATCTGGCGGTTCGTCGAACGAGAGGCTGAGTTGGACATCACCGTTCCCAGTGGCGAACAGCGTTACCTGGTACTCGACCTGACAGCCGACGCCTCCGATCCTGTGGTGTGTGAGATCCGCGACTCGGTAGGACAGACCGTCACCTCATTTTCGATCGGCCCGCGAAAGACCGTCTACGCAGCAATTCCGTGGCAACCCGGCGTCCATGAAATCTTCCGGCTGCTTGCACCAGGTGTGCGGGTCTATCGCTGCCAATGGTCCCCGTGTGCTGGAGAGCCGGAAAGAATAAGCCGGCATTTCAAATGTGAAGGCGCCATGGCCGGCCAGGATCAGGACATCGTCATGACGGATTCCGGCCTCAGTCTTGGCAAGGGATGGTATCGACCGGAGCGTTCTGGAGATGAGGTCTGCCGGTGGGCATCCCATCAGGCGGAAATCTTCGTGGAAGGTGCTGCTGCATCCGAGCCGCTGATTATAGAACCCTTGGTAATGGATATCGAAGCCGGGCCGAGTCTCGAAAGCGACTCTTTCGAGTTGAAGGTGTTCGACCGCGCCTGGCGGCGTATCTGCGAGGTCTCGGTCACGGGACGGCAGGTGATCCGGCTCGATCTTCCGCTGCAGTTCGGCCGGCCGAACGTGTACCGGCTTGCGGTGAACTGCGGCGGGTTGGTGGTGGCGGACGATCCGCGCACGCTCAACTTCCGTGTATTCCGCCTGGAGTGGGCACAGCGCCGGCAGGCTGCCCCACAGATTGCGAAATGGTCGTTCCGCGGGACTGGTACCCGCGATCAGTACAACAGCCCACCAGCTCGGACGAGTACTCCTGGCTCAGACCCGGTGTCGCCAGCGCATCTACACACTAACGCTTGTGGTGATTTCACCTTGATGGCTCGCGATCATTGGTTCGACGTGCGCGGATATCCCGAATTCGATATGTACTCCTTCAATATCGATTCCGTCCTCTGTTACGCGGCGCACTATGGCGGAGCGCGCGAGGAGACACTGACGGAACCTATGCGCATTTACCATATCGAGCACGGCCTGGGGTCCGGCTGGACCCCGGAGGGGCAGGCCAAACTGTTCGAACGTCTTCGCGCCAAAGGAGTGGCTTGGTTCGACTATCATGAGCTCGTGGCCTGTGCCGTCCAGATGCGCAAACTCAATTCGCCTATGATCTTCAACCGCGAGAATTGGGGTCTAGCCGGAGTCGAGCTTCCGGAGACGTTGTTACCCCGTGAAATTTAGACGTTCCGATATTGATTCGTGGATCCGCGGGTAAAGTGGGCCAACCGTCCAATTTTGTCGAATCACCACATCATCTTTACGTGATCACGATCCCCGCTGTTCCTGTCATCGGTGTAGATCCTGCCTTGCCCATTCCATTCCACCGATCCGTCCAGATCCCAGTTGGTAACCATCACATTGCTGGTGTACGAATCACCGTTTGGATCTAGATCCTTAATCCAGACACGTCCGAAGACACGTCGAAAGGAAGCCAGAACATTCCTGGCAAAGTCGGATTCGGCCTCCGCATCCATAATGATGTTGGCCGCAACTCGATTTGACACGGTCAGCACATCAGAAAAGAACTCGATGGTCAGGAGTTCCTCCGGTATACCCCTGCCGCTATACGCATCAAGCAACGTGAATCCGTATCTCCGCCCTTGCTCTCGGAATTGGCGAAGCGCGCCTCGAGCGGAGCGCGGAAAAAACCGGACTTTTGGCGGTACCGGGGCCAAAAGGAAGTGCTGCTCGGCGATACTCAGCACCACGGAATCGACATCCACGGCATCCACCTGTTTCACAAACGCCATTCCAGCGGCGTCTCTGGGGAAGGTGAAGCCCGCGGCGCCGACCGCCAATACGTACTCGCTCGGCGATGCGGCCAGCGCCTGGTCTGCCTCGCGAACATACCGGAATGAGGATTGGCCGGTATCGGCGTAGATGCCCGAAGCGCGTCCGCCGTTTAGATACATTACTCGCTGGACCCGCCCACCCGTAGTTGCCTCCTCCACAATCCGGATCGATTGATGCGGGCTGTCGAACGAGAAACGGTAGTTGCCTTGCTTGCTCAATGCCCACGACAAAGACACCGCGGCGAGGAAAGTTGTTATCGAGATGAAAGCGCGGCGCTGGATGCTGCCAGCCATCACCAGGGCGGCGCCTCCCACCAGCAAGCCGCACACGACGTATGTGGATGCTCGCACTCCCGCGGTGGGGAATAAGAAAACTGGAGTAAGGATGCCGCCGGCCACTGAGCCGAGCGTCGAAAAGAACAGGATCTTGCCGGAGGCCTTGCCCGCTTTGCCCTCGGTGTTCGTCAGTTCGGCCAGCATGGGTACGGTTTGCGAAGCGAGATATACCGGCAAAACGAACAAAACGGTTGCGGTCACTCCGATGGCGAGGCCGAGACCGAGCCCGGCATCGAGTAGTTTCTCCAACAGAAGAGCTTCCGCCGGAAACGAAACAGTCGCGTAGATCGCTCCAGCGACCAACAAATTGCGCGCCACGGCCACCTTTATCGCGGAGTCGTCCTTCCTCGACGACAGTTCGCCGCCTCGCCAATACCCAGCGCTCAGCGCGAAAAGCACGACTCCAAGCATCACGCCCGTCAGTGTCATGCTCGATCCAGCGACCGGTGTAGCCAGCCGGATGGCGATGACTTCCACCGCCAGCGTCGAGAAGCCTTCCAGAATTGCAATCAGCGAGATTTTGAGAATGAAGAACGCTCCGCTAGTATTGTTTCGCGTTCACGTTTCCTGTCGCAACCGCCCGCTAGTTCAATTACCGGTCACGTTGTCGACTGAAACCCAGTCTTGACCGTCGAACCGAATGAGAAACAACTGCTTGATCGGCTGATAATCGGTCGGACTCGTCGTAATTCTGATTCCGGGACGGAGCATCCCGAGTTCCAGATCGAGGCTGGCGGCTTGCTTCATCACGTTCGCCACGCGTCAGATCGTCGCCGCACTTCTTCAGCACCTCCACCAGCGTCTGGGCAACTTCATAACCATACACATTGTTGGCATCCCGAAGACTTGCGTCGGGATTGTATTTTCTCATCCATTCCAGAAACGCACTGACTGCCGGGTCGTGCTTCGATTGCGGCTTGAGCCAGCCTTTGGAACGGGCATTCGTAATGATCCCGGCGGCCTTCTTAAGGCCAGCGGGTTCCAGGAAAGCGGCGATGGAAAGGGATGCGTTGGGGATGAACTGCAGCGGATGCCAGTCGATGTCGTAGGCTTTGCTAATGGCTCGTGTCGCGAGCCTTCCGACTGCCAGATTCATGAAAACGTCGGCGCCGGAGTCTTTGAGCGCCACGATCTGCCGCGTCGAACCCCGCCGGATCGGAATACTCGAAGGAAGCCTCCTTCACGATCATTGCTGACGCCTTCTCCCCGAGGCCGTCACGTATGCCAAGGAGCCACTCCTGACCGGACAGATTGTGTGAGTAGAGGATCGCAATCCTGGCATCCGGCTTGTTCCGCAGGACGTACTTCGCGTAGACCAGCCCTTCCGTCCGCTTACTGGCCTGAAACCCCATCGTCCACGGGAAATGTGACGGATCATCAAATGCCGATTCGGTGGCCGCGACGAAGAGCTGCGGCACGCTCTTTTCGTTCATGTACGGGCGGATCGCCATGTTGGCGGGAGTGCCCCAGATGCCGACGGTCAGCAGAACCTGATCCTGTTCCACGAGCTGGTGCGCCAATGCGACCGATTTGCTGGTATCGGAGCCGGAATCGAGGCTGATGAAGTTGATCTTGCGGCCGTTGATTCCGCCTTGATCATTTATCATCTGGAAATAAGCCGCCTCGGCGCGCCCGGTTGCGCCATATTCCGAGAACGCACCGGTGTAAGGCATGATGTTACCGATTTTGATCTCCTTGTCCGTTGCGCCCGCGTCGTATTTCTTCTGGGCCACCGCCTGTGAAGCGGCAAGGGCGAATACACACAGAGACGTGGCAGAAAACGGAAGCATCACGCTGCTCGTATTCAGTAAACGGTGTCTCCCGCCTAGCCTATCAATGTCCGGCATTCGCTCCAATGCAGAACACGTGCGAGTCCGTTCTGTAGAACAGTTCGTTCCCGGAGATCGCTGGTGACGCAGTGATTCTCTCGCCGAGGCTGTTCGTTGCCAGCAGTTCGAACTCTCGACCGGCCTTCACCACGAATGTTGTGCCCTCGGTGTCACTCAAGTAGATACGTCCATCGCTAGCGATCGGGGAAGAGTTACAGTCACCGGCCAGCCGCTTCCGGTAGATCTCCTTGCCGGTCTTGCCATCGAGGCAGACGAGCACTCCGTTGTCCATCAGGGAGTACAACAATCCTCGATAATAGACTGGCGATGGCTCCTGTGGTCCAGGCTTTTCGCTGATCCACACCAACTCCGGCGGCTGCCCGTTGCCGGCAAGACGAATTGCGTGGATTCGACTCTGCCGCCACAATTGCAGGAATACCATGCCGTCTCCATAGATCGGACTCACGACGATTTCGCCGTTGAACGGCCCCTCGCCTTCGCCATATTTCCACAACTCGGTGTGAGTGGCGGCGTCGTAGGCAGTGAGGCGGCTTTTTCCGGACAGGAGGATGTCGACCTGTCCATCATGTTCCACCAGAAGCGGCGTGGAATGGCTCGTCCCAATCGGACGATCTTTCTTCCAAACGATCCCACCGGTTTGTTTATCAAGGCCAACCAGATAGCAAGGGCCTTTGTGATGATCCCACGGGAATAGCACGGAGTCCTCCAGAACGACCGGACTCACTCCGTACCCCCATGCCATTTTGGGGTCGCCGAATATGGCCATATACCTTGTGACCCAGATCAGTTTGCCGTCGTGGGAGTAGCGGGCAATGTCCGCGTTGCCGAAGGCAACATAGACCGCATGCTCAGTCACGGCCGGGGTATTCACGGCAAGATTAGATTTCTCGTGAGTCCGCTGATCGACGCCGAAGCCGAAATCATGCCGCCACAGTTCCTTACCGGTGTCTCGATGAAAGCATAATGTCAGCAGTGATTTCTTGCCGCCTTGTTCCACTTGAGAAGTGACGAACAGCCGGTCCCCGTAGACTACGGGCGAACTCGTCCCCCACCCCGGCAACTTCACCGACCATCGGATGTTCTCAGTCTGGCTCCAGTGCGTGGGAAGGCCACGGCCATCCGCCACTCCATCAGCGTTCGGCCCTCGCCACTCAGGCCATTCGTCAACGCCCAAGGTGTTAGCGGCCGCGCCTCGCGCTGCCAACGGCGATATCGCGATCCGGTTTTGGCATTCAGAGACGGAAGTGGCGAGGCACACGAAAACCAGAAAGAGTCTGATGAAGATCCGAGGCACGACCTTCATAAGACCACATTTGCAACGCGAATGAAATCGCGGTCCGGGGTAACGCGATGAGCCCCGGTACGATATCATCGGCTCGGTATGGCGAAACTGAATGCACGATTCGTGGTGTTTACCTGTGCCGCGCTTCTCACGGCGCGCGCAGACGTCACCCTGCCCACTGTTCTGGCTGACCACATGGTGATTCAAAGGGGAGCCCCGGTACACATTTGGGGGAAAGCGGCGGAGGGCGAAGCGGTCTCCGTCGCATTTCGCGGCGACACGAGGACCACGACCGCGGATGCGATCGGGCAGTGGAGCGTATATCTTCCGCCGGCAGAAGCGGGTGGGCCATTTGACCTCACCGTGAAAGGCGCCAACACAATTCGGGTGAAGGACGTTGCGGTGGGGGACGTCTGGGTCGCCTCGGGCCAATCGAACATGGAATTTCCAGTCAAGGCGGTAGCCAATTCCATTGCGGAAGTGGCCGGAGCCGATCATCCTCGAATCCGTCTGTTTCACGTGAAGAACAAGGTGGGACTCTATCCTCTCGATGATGTGGTCGCGGAGCCATGGACGTCCTGCACTCCGGAGAGCGTTGCTGAGTTTTCGGCGGTCGCCTATTTCTTCGGACTTCACCTACAAGAGAAACTAGGTGTGCCGATTGGACTCATAGAGACTTCGTGGGGTGGGACGCCCGCGGAAGCGTGGACGAGCCAGCGCGCTCTTTCTGCGGACGCTTCGTTGATGCCCGTATACGCGGAATGGGCCGGGATGAATGATGATACGGCAGCCCATCAACTGCGCAGGGAGAAGGAACTCGATCTATGGCGGAGCGCCGTGGAACAAGCCAAGGCGGAAGGAAAGCAACCGCCGGAATTCCCGTGGGAACCGAATATTGACAGTTCATGGATGCCATCCGGGCTCTACAACGCCATGATCGCGCCACTCACGCGCTTTCCCATCCGCGGGGCCATCTGGTACCAGGGGGAAAGCAATGCTTCGCGCGAGCGCGCGCCGTTGTACGCGCGTCTGTTCGGGACCATGATTCAAGATTGGCGGCGCGCCTGGGGGCAGGGCGATTTCCCGTTTCTTTTTGTACAACTGGCGAATTTCAAAACGGGGGATGCCAGGTGGCCGGAACTGCGCGAATCCCAGCGCCAGACGCTTTCGTTGGCGAATACTGGGATGGCGGTTACCATTGATATCGGAACGCCGGACAATATCCATCCGAAGAACAAGCAGGACGTCGGCCTGCGCCTGGCTCTTGCGGCCCGTGCCATCGCCTATGGGGAAAAAATCGAATACTCAGGACCGATGTTCCGGCAGGCAACACCTGAAGGTAATACCATGCGCATCCGATTCGATCACACCGGCTCGGGGCTTGTGGCAAAGGGGGGTAGTCTTCTTGGATTTGAGATTGCAGGAGAGAATGGCAAGTTCGTGCCTGCTAGCGCCGTTATCGACGGAACGACCGTCATGGCTTCGAGCAACTCCGTCACCCGGCCAGCGCAAGTTCGTTACGGGTGGAAGGATGATCCTCGGTGCAACCTCTACAATGTTGAGGGCCTGCCGGCGTCGCCATTTTCGTCGCGTGAGTGAGACTCCGGCCTCGAAGAATACTTTAGCTACCATAGAACCGTGCCTACCCGACAACACGCTGGCTCAGGACCCGCGCCTCCGGACGTTCCTGAGCCCTCTCTCGCTGAACGCGCGCGAACGCTTGCCTCGCTCGGCCGCATCGGCAGCCTGTCGACGCACTCGCATAAGTTTCCCGGATTCCCTTTCGGCTCCATGATGCCCTATGCGGCCGATGAGGCTGGCCGGCCGACCTTTTTCATCAGCAGCATGGCGATGCACACCCAGAACCTCCAGCAGGATGCGCGCGCCAGCCTGCTCATTACCCAGCCGGATGTTTCCGGCGATCCCCTGGGCGCCGCCCGCTTGACACTCTTGGGCGCCGTTACCGAAGCGCCCGCGGCGGAGGTTCGAGACCTGTATCTCTCGCGGTATGAGAATGCAAAATACTGGCAGGACTACGCCGACTTTGCCTATTATCGGCTGGAGGTCTCGGGCGTTTACTTCATCGGAGGCTTTGGCGTGATGGGATGGATCTCAGCCGAGGATTACCGAAGCGCTCTTCCTGATCCTCTGGCCGAGGTCGCGCTCGGGAATCATCCAGCACATGAATACCGATCACGCTGATGCGCTCCTTCTGATCGCCCGCCGGTTTGCAGGCGAGGCCGCCGACGAGGCTGCCATGACCGGCGTCGATCGCCTCGGCTTCCATCTTCGGCTGCGGTCCGGCGACAGAATTCACGGCCGGAGAGTGGCCTTTCTGCGAGAAGTGACAAATAGTGACGCCGCCCGAAGCGTGTTGACGGAGATGGCCAGGCAGGCCCGATCGCTCGAAGCATTTTAAAGTTGCCACTTGGGTTCATTCAGCGGTTGTGACAGGAACGGCAGTTTGCTGGAGCCTTCCTATCCTTATGGCAATCAATGCAGAACTCCATCCACGTCTCTCTTTCCTTCGTGATCACGTCGCGCTCAGCGACCGGGCCGTGGCAAGCCGAACACACAACTTTGGCCTTAGCGTAGTGCGTCTTGTGCGAGAAGAAGACCTCTTCGGGCAAGCTATGGATCTTCACCCAGGGGACCGCCTTGTGTTCCTCGTAATAAGCAGCGAGCCTGGAGATTGCTGGGCTTCCAGCCCCAATTGTCGTATGACATGCCATGCATTTTGATTCGGGCGGATAGTTCATTGCCCAACCGTTGCCGGTCATCTGGTGGCACGCCAAGCAATCCGGGAAAAACTGGGAGTGACGTTTGTGACTGAAGGGGATGGGCTGGGGCTTGGGTTGGTCTGCCTCAGCGCCTTGCTTCGAAACACGTGCGTCCGGATTCTCTTGAGCGAGCGCAATGCACGGATACCCGGAGCCGCCAGCAGCCATCAAAAGACTGGCCAGGACCAGAACGTTCCCTATGCTCATTTGTTCTTAGGGCAACGCGAATGCTACGAAGGCATCGCCCGCTTTCGTGCGAGGCTTACCTCCGCCACCTGCGGCGATCACCAGATACTGCTTGCCATCCAGCTCATAGCAGCTTGGACTGGCATAGCCACCCGCCGGCAGCTGCGCCTCCCAGAGCACCTTACCATTGGCTTTGTCGAAAGCACGGAACTTCTCGTCCTGCGTTGCGCCGATGAAAACTAGTCCGCCCGCGGTTACGAGGGAGCCGCCTATGTTCTGCGTGCCGGTCGGCGGGATTCCCCGCGCCGTCAATTCCTTGAATTCGCCTAAGGGAACTTGCCACACGATTTCACCTTTGTTCAAATCCACCGCCGCCAACTGCCCCCATGGCGGCTTGATGGCGGCGTAGCCATCAGCATCCAGAAAGCGGTTGTATCCCGTGTGCCCATACGGATAACCGGCGCCGGCTTTGGCTGGCACAAGAGTGAGTACCCACGGCTCGTCATGAGTATTCACGTAGAGCCAACCAGTGGCGGGGTCAAATGATCCACCACCCCAGTTGGTCCCGCCGTCAAAGCCCGGAAAGATGATGGTTCCCTGTTGGCTTGGCGGGGTCCACGGATTGCCGCTGCGGAGTTTCCTGAATTTTTCGAGCACGTATGCATGAGCTTCCGGCGAGATGTTCGTTACTTCGTCCTCGCTGAAAACCATGCGTGTCAACGGCGGGGGCTTAAGCGGAAATGGCTGCGTCGGCCACGCCGTCTCACCCGGGACATCGGAAGCTGGCACAGGTCTTTCCTCAACCGGGAACAGCGGCTTGCCAGTCTCCCGGTCAAGCAGAAAAATGAGACTGAACTTGGTGGTCTGGACGACGGCATCAACCTTTCGTCCCTCGTGCTCAACTGTGACCAGATTTGGCGGACAACAAACATCGCGATCCCAAAGATCGTGATGCACCACCTGGTAGTGCCAGATCCTTCTGCCAGTCCGAGCTTCCAACGCCACAATCGAGTTCGCGAACAGGTTCGACCCCAGGCGTTGACCACCGTAGAAATCAAACGCCGCTGAGCCTACAGCCAGAAAGACCCATCCGCGCTTCTCATCTAGGCTAAGTCCACCCCAGTCATTCACTCCACCAGTGGTTTTCCAGGAACCTCCCCGCCATTGCTCGTGGCCAAATTCTCCCGGTTGGGGGATGGTATGGAAGATCCACACCTGCCGGCCTGTAACGAGGTCGAAGGCGCGCACGTGACCGGGGGCAGCGGGTTCTGGGCCTTCATCCACTTCACTGCCAAGGATGATCAGATTCTTGTAGATCACTCCCGGGGTAGTGACATCGTACAGGAGTTCACTGACATCCCTGCCGAGACCCTCTCTTAGGTCCACCGTTCCGTTCTTACCGAAACTGGGAATCAGCTTGCCGGTGTTCGCATCCAAACAAAACAGATAGGGCCCCGCGGTGGAAAAGATCCGGTTCTGTCCCCCTCCCTGCCAATAAGTCACCCCACGATTTACGCCGCGGATGGACTCGGCGCCGGGATTCGAAAACTCTGGAATCGTAGCGAAGGGATCAAAATTCCAAAGCAATTTTCCGGACCGCGCGTCCAGGGCTCGCACCTTTAGCAGAGGAGTGGTAATGTACATAACTCCGTCAACCACAATGGGTGTGCATTCCATGGTGGTGCGTGGACGGTCCATTTTGTCGCCGGTGTTGTGTGTCCACGCCACTCGCAGTTGCTGAACGTTACCTGGGTTTATCTGATCGATTGGAGAATACCGGTTGCACCCAGCGTTGCCGCCGTAGTGCCGCCATTGGCGCTGCGGCACGGCTGCGCGCGCGAGACCGAGACTACCCCAGCCAACCGCATATCGTGCCGTGTGTAGCAATGCCGTGCAACGCTTCAGAAACGACCGCCGGTCCACTCGCAGGGGCATTTTTAGATTGTTTACTGAGCTTACCAGACATCGGCTAGAAGCGTTATCCAGAATGAGCGAAGCCTATTTATGCCCCTCGGCATACGTCATTGTGGTGCGCCTCGGCATCACTGGTGGCGTACAATTTATTCAGCCCTGTTCATTGAGCGCGCGCTTTGATTGTAGGAGGAATTATGAGCGGCCTTGCTGATTTTTTTGCGGAATCCGTGCGCACACCCGTTCTTAGGCCGCCGGACGAGTGCCGTAAGGCCTACGCAGTTGGCTTCTCCAAATACCAGGTGCTGATCGAAGGCACGACGAGACGCTTGGACCCTTACAATTCATCGCGACGCCCCCAGGGAGATTGTTTCACGCTCTATCATGACACTACCGCGTGAATGTGGCAGACTGGACAAAGTTTGAGACTATGCGGCACCCGTATCAATGAATATTTCCCGACCATTTATCCGTAGACCGGTGGCCACGACGCTGCTGACCATCGCGGTGGCGCTTTCGGGCGCGATTGCTTTCCGGATGCTTCCGGTGTCGCCCTTGCCGCATGTGGATTTCCCGACCATTTCGGTGTCGGCACGGCTTCCCGGTGCAAGTCCCGAGACCCTGGCCTCTTCCGTAGCGACTCCGCTCAAGCGCCAGTTCGGCCGCATCGCCGGTGTCACCGAGATGACATCCGCCAGCTCACTGGGAACCTGTAGTGTCACGCTCCAATTCGATCTTAACCGCAACATTGGCGCCGGGGGTGGCGCTGGGAGATGCGGTGGAGGTGATCCTGGAAGCCGCCCAGAAGGTCGGGGTGCCGGCCACGATCCATACGGCTTTCGCGGGAACGGCGCAAGCGTACCAGGATTCGTTGAGCAGCGAGCCGCTGCTGATCGCGGCGGCGCTGGCGGCGGTGTACATCGTGCTGGGGATCCTTTATGAGAGCTACATACATCCGATCACGATCCTCTCGACGCTGCCGTCGGCGGGGGTGGGGGCGCTATTAGCGCTGTTGATCTGCCACATGGATCTGAGCATCATCGCCATAATCGGCATCATTCTTTTGATTGGCATCGTGAAGAAGAACGCGATCATGATGATCGATTTTGCGCTGGCGGCGGAGCGCAATGAACATAAGAGCTCGCGGGACGCCATCTATCGAAGCCTGCCTGTTGCGCTTCCGTCCGATTCTGATGACCACGATGGCGGCGCTGCTGGGCGCTTTGCCGCTTGCGCTGGGAACGGGAGTGGGGTCGGAGCTTCGCCGGCCTCTGGGAATCACGATCATCGGGGGCTTGATAGTCAGCCAGTTGCTGACGCTCTATACGACGCCGGTGGTGTACCTGTTCCTGGACCGCTTGCAGGTGCGCCTCGGGCGGTCACCCGCAGTAGAAAGCAGAGTAGCCGGTCCGGTGGGCCCGGAGGCCTGATCTTCAGCGCGGTAAAGGAGATTCGCCGCCTCACCCCAGTGGTGCTCGATATGAATAAATGTGAAACCTCAATCAAATTTAGCCGGGTAGCGCTCGTCACCGGTGGTGGCCGCGGGCTCGGACGAGCTTTCGCCGTGGCTCTCGCAAAGTATGGAATGCGTGTGGGCGTTGCTTCCCGTAGCGTAGGGGAGCTGAAAGCTACCCTAGATATTCTGCGTGCGGAGGGAACGGAAGCTATCGCGATTCCGACTGACGTCACCGACGAAGTGGCAGTTCGCAACATGGTCTCAGCGACGGAGGAGGAACTCGGACCGATTGATCTGCTGATTAACGGCGCGGGCCTCGGCGCGCCCTTCGGGCCAACCTGGGAGACTGACTCGAACGAATGGTGGAGAAACATAGAAGTCAACCTAAAAGGTCCCATGCTTTGTTCCAAGGCCGTCTCCGCGGGAATGATCGAACGTCGGCATGGTCGAATTATCAATGTTGCGAGCGGAGCGGGAACGGTGAGCATTCCATATATGTCAGCCTATGTAACAGGCAAAGCCGCTCTGATTAGGTTCACCGAGGTTCTCGCCGATGAGTTGCGGCCGTATGGCGTTTCGGTGTTTGCGATTCAACCCGGAACGGTCAGAACGGCAATGGCCGAGCAGTTGATGCAATCAGAGGCGGGCAAACGCTGGTTACCTTGGTTTAAGGAGCTATTCGATAGCCATCGAGACGAATCGTCAAAGCCGGGAGAGGATTTAGTTCTCTACTTGGCATCGGGCAAAGCCGACGCGCTCTCAGGACGGTTCTTTGCTGCGCCCGGCGCTCCTGAAGATTTAGTGGATCGGACAGATCACATTCTGAATAGTAATTTGCACGTGCTGAGAATGCGGTCCTGACCTGAAGACGCGCACGATGGAGTCAGCCCGCAGGCCGAGTTCGTCGCCTTCTTTCCCTTCGATGATTCCGCGGCTGCTCAAAGCCGGTAGCGCGATCCCGCTTCTTGCGTCCCTATTTTGAATCCGAGCACGCCGGTCCCAGCCACTTGGACGTACCGGTAATTGTCATATTCATGTTCTTACCGTTGTTGTCAGCGGCAGCTTGGATAGAGAACTTGATAGATTCCGAATTGAGAGCCTCGATGACTATCGTGCCGGTCTCCTTGTTGCCGTTTCGATCGCATTCCATCTGAATTTCCTGCCTGGCGCGCGAGGAGTTCACAATGGTGGTCTTGCAGGACTGATCGTTATTAAGCGGCAGCTTGGTGAGATCTTCCTTCTTGACGCAGCTCTTGCTGGTTGAGGTCCTCGGTCCGCCGGCGGTTTGTTTGAGCATTGCTTCGACTCTGGCCCGCTGCTCGGGGGGAGCTTAGCGAGTTGATCGGGCGGAATCTGCGGCATTTGCCGGGCTTGCGGCATGCCGGCAAACTGCGTGGTGACCGTGGCCTCCCATTGGCCTGGTTTGACGTCCAGGGCAATAGGATCGGCGGCCCATGCGGCTGAGCCCGCCAGCAGGACAATTCCAACAGAAACCTTCATCACGTCTTGATCCTCCATAATCGCGGCGACGTGGGAATGAGCCATCGCCCACGCATCTAATCTTACCGGGATTTCTATCCTGATCCCAGGTTCCCATTGGTGTACATACAGTCGCCTACCCTGCGTGGAATGCGTGCCATTTTGGACTCCAAGCGAGGTGGTGCGATGGTCCGAAAAGTTCGTAAGTCTTTGAGGTATTTGGTCGGGCCACCAAGATTTGTAACCGGGGCCCCTTGCACCACGGGGGAGAGGTTCTCTGCCACTTGCGGAGGCGCTCGTTGAGGAGGAAGCCTTTATCGGATAATGATTGGGCACGGCTCACCATTGGGGGTAGGTTATGATTTCACAAACTCGCATTCGCCGTTCATGAGGAAATGGCCGCGGCCAAGAAAGGAGATGGTATGAATTAACCACGCTCATTCGGCGGTAGGCTCCAGAGGAGACCTCTGGAGTAGACAGGCCACAGGCTGCATTTTGTTTTGGGGCATTGCGACCTCGTAAAGGAGATTAGTCAGACCTGTGAGCCGGAGCGCCACCGTAAGGCCTCGGGACCTTGGATAGGAGAATGGTGACCGCCGGAAAGCGAACGTCTACTCCGCTTGGTTCTCAACGTTGCGAAACGAGGAGAAGGAAATGGAAGCCAAGCGTTACATCGGAATCGATCTGCACCGGGACTGCTTCACGGCGTGTCTCCGGCTGGAAAACGGAAGAGAGTATTTGAAGAAATGGAAGCTGGAGGACATGGCGAAGTTTACCGCCAAGCTGCGGCCCACCGACCAGGTGGCCGTGGAAGTGACCGGCAATACGCGGCTATTCCACGACCCGGTGGCGCCGACGTGGAGCGAATGGTGGCGGTGAATCCGAGCCAGTTCAAGGTGATCACGCATTCGGTGAAGAAGACCGATCCGAATGATGCCCGGAACTTGGCGCTGTATCTGGCCAAGGATTTGTTGCCGGAGGTGAGAATGAAGGACAAAACGCAAGCCCAGATTGCAAGCCTGACGCAGACCCGCGACACCATGGTGAAACTGCGCACGGCGCTGAAGAACAAGGTGAACAATATCTGCTCGGCGCACGGCGTGAACCTGAACCGCGAATCCCTGTCCAGCGAAAAGGGCTGAAGGCCGTCCTGGAAATGCCCTTCGACCCGCTGGTGAATCTGGAGTTGAAGATCATCATCGATCAGATTCGCAGCCTGAACAAGAGCATTGCCGAGCTGGAGGAAGCCATCGGCAAGGAAGGCCAGAAGCTGGACGGGCACAAGAATCTGACCAGCATCAAGGGCATCGGCGGAGCTCAGCGGCGGCATTCTGCTGTCGATCATCGGCGACATCCGCGACTTTGCCGACGAGGGAAAACTCGCCGCCTACTTCGGCATCGTTCCGCGCGTGTCGAACTCGAATGAAACCGAACACAGCGGACGGATCACCAAACGCGGGACCAAGCTGGGACGAACCACGCTGATTCAGTGCGCCCTGATCGCGCAACGCTACAGCCCGTACCTGAAAACGTACTACGAAAAGATAAAGAGCCGGCGCGGCACAGGCAAAGCCATCGTCGCGCTGGCGCGCAAATTTCTGGGAATCATCTACCGGACGCTCAAGAACAAATGGGTGTTTGAAGACTTCCCCAACTTTGTACTAGCGGAGGAAGCGACGGCATGAACACCGCCGCCTACGCCTCCGCTCCGCTCAGCATGGCTTCGCTCCGCTCCGGCGGCTCATCGGTCGCCCCAGTGGCAAGCCCAAACCCGAGGCTCAGAACCTCGGAGTAGACAAAACATCATAGGAGATGCATGATGACGGCTTCCCGTTCGGATGCGCTGGTGATTTTCGGTGTGACGGGCGATCTCGCCCACAAGATGATCTTCCCGGCACTCTATGCGATGGTGAAACGAGGCACTCTCAAGGTCCCGGTAATCGGCGTCGCCCTCCCGAAGTGGAGTCTGGCGCGTCTGCACAAACGCGTGACGGACAGCATAGAGCGATCGGGCGGGATCGATAACCGGCGCGCCCTCCACCATCTTCTGTCCCTGTTCAGGTATGTGAGTGGGGATTATGAAGACCCGGACACGTTCGCGGCGATAAAAAAGGCGCTGGGCAGCGCGCGGCGCCCGGCGTACTACCTGGCCATCCCACCCTCGCTCTTCGAGACGGTGATCAAAGGACTTGGCGCCGCGAACCTGGCCGAGCATGCGCGCGTCATTGTCGAAAAGCCGTTCGGACGCGACCTGGCCTCCGCGAGGGAACTAAACCACGTCGCGCGGACGGTGTTCCCGGAAGACTCGATCTTCCGCATCGACCACTTCCTCGGGAAGGAGGCGATCATGAATATCCTCTATTTCCGGTTCGCCAATTCGTTCCTGGAGCCGATCTGGAATCGCAACTATGTGGCCAGCGTCCAGATAACCCTATCCGAGGATTTTGGCGTGGAGGGCCGCGGAGCGTTTTACGAAACCGCCGGCTGTCTGCGTGACGTGATCGAGAACCACCTTTTCCAGATCGTCGCGCTACTTGCCATGGAGCCCCCGTCCGAGCAGGGACTTTGGAGCCGTGCACAGCGAGAAAGCCAAGGTCTTTCAAGCCATGCGCCCTCTGAAGCGCGACGACTTGGTGCGCGGCCAGTACGCTGGCTACCGCAAGGAGCCCGGCGTGGCGAAGAACTCCGACGTCGAGACTTTCTGCGCCCTGCGGCTTTTCATCGACTCATGGCGCTGGGAGGGAGTGCCGTGGTACCTGCGCTCCGGCAAATACCTGGCCGAAACCGCGACCGAGGTCCTGGTGGAGCTGAAGCCGCCGCCGCAGAGGCTTTTCGCCGACTCAGCGCCGGCGACCGGCCGGGCCAACTACCTGCGCTTCCGGCTCTCCCCCAACTCGGCCGTCGCCCTCGCCGCTCGCGTCAAGCTCGCAGGGAAGGAGTTCGTCGGGGAGCAGCGAGAGCTCTACCTGTTCGAAGAACAGCCGGGAGAAGAAGCGCCCTACGAGCGGCTTTTGAGCGACGCCATGGCCGGCGATGGAGCGCTCTTCACCCGTGAGGACGCGGTCGAGGCCGCCTGGGCGGTGGTCGATCCCGTCCTTAAGACGCACCACCGGGTTCGCCCCTACAAGCGCGGCAGTTGGGGACCGAAAGAGGCTGACACGATCATCGCTTCAGACGGCGGTTGGCACAACCCGAAACCCGACGGAGGCGTCCGGATGACGTACCTAACGACGAGCAGTTGCGTCAAGAGGTAGCGAAGCCGAGAAGCTTTGGACTCCATTTGGTCCGTTTGCGGAGGTCTGGTTTGTGTAAAGGACCGCGAAGAATTGTGGGGAGGCCGGCTCACTCCGAGTCGTCCAGTTAAGTCGCGTCACTGGGAAGAGTAGGACTTCGGCGGAAACAGGAACTGCAGACCGAAGTATCCGACGAAGTAGCCCTGGTTGTTCCTGGTCGGCTCTAGGCTGCGCCCGGCCATGAACAGTACGATCACCGGGCTATGGATTTTGTAGCGGCAGCCAAGGCCGATGGTCGGTTGATTATCCACGACGTGAAATGGGCCTTGATTGTAGAACTCCAGGTCGGCTTCCAGTTTCTTGCTAAAATCGTGGCCGATCACAAGCCCCGTAAGGAACCCGTTCGGATTCGGAGCATGTCGGACCAACTGGTATCCGAGTTCCAGGTCCACATCCACTGGACCGAAAGGCTTCGAAAATTCCACCGGCAACAGAAGTGACTCGGCCGCCGGCGTGACGCCCCTCCGCACAGCGTCGTTGGGATTATTCACGAAAAGCTGGGGAAAGACCGAGATCTTGAGCCCCTCGTCCCCTCCCTGATCGTAGAACCGCCACTTGACTCCCGGGTTCGACTGGTTCACGCCGAACTTCGTCTTGCTTGCGGGATCTTGCACCCGCAGCCACGCGCTTTCGTACGTCAGTTGAATGCGGTCGCCGAGGCCGAAATTGATGTCCACGTCCGGCACGTGCGAAACGGATTGATTGCCGTAGAAAAACGGCATGTATCCAATATTGATCTCCCAGTTCAGATTGCCGGGAGTGCCGGGATCATTCGTATAAAACGGCGGCCCGCCCTGGCCAAATGAAAACTCCGCGCCACAGGCCAGGAAGCCAAAAAGCAGAATCAGACGCAAACCAAAACTCTATCTTAATTAGTCATGGTCTCGCAGCATGGTGCCAGAACGGACGGCCACAACATATTAGTCTTTTCTTCTCCTTAGCTTATATTGCTCCCGTGCAATCGATCGCAGAATCGCTGCCTCAGGATCGCCGAATATGGGCACGGGGCCACTTTGGTTCTTTCGTTTTGAAGGCTCACACCGCAGTAAGTTGACGGAATGGCCCACCGTGAGCACGTTGCAATCGTGCGAGAAGGTGTTCAACACTTCAACCGATGGCGGAAGTCATAACATCGCGTCCGCCGCAATCCTCAGCGGCTTCCTTCAAGTCGCTTGGTTGGCGCCGGTAGCTAAGGCGACTTTTCCAGTCAGATCGAATCGCGCACTCACGGGCAAAGTACCACCTTCATCAGATTCGGCTCGTGATGATAGAGGCGGTTGAACCAAGACGGTCCATCGGCGAGCGGCGCGACCGCCGAGATGAGTGGATCAACCTTAATAATGCCGCGCTCCATGAGGTCGATGCACGCCGGATATTCGCCATTCGACGCGCAGGATCCCTGCAGCCGGATCTGACGCGTAACCACATATTGGAGTGGAATCTCGATGTTGGGCTGAAGATTGCCGATGAGCGTGACGGAGCCGCCTTTACGCACGGAGTGTATGGCGGCGCCGACTGGTTTCGCATAGCCGACGCATTCGAAAGCCACGTCCGCGCCGCGGCCACCGGTCAATTCGCGCACTGCGTCGGGAACGTTGGTCGTGTTTGGATTAATGCCATCGGTCGCGCCCATGGTCTTCGCGGTCTCAATCTTCGCTTCTTCTATATCGACGGAGATGATTCGCGAGCAACCTGCCGCCTTTGCAGCCTGCAACGTCACCAACCCAATCATGCCCGCGCCGAAAACCACAGCGGTGTCACCAAGACGCACCGGTGTGATCGAAACGGCGTGGACTCCAATCGAGACGGCCTCGATGAGCGCGGCCTGCTCGAACGGCAAGCTATCCGGCAGCTTGTATATGATGCGGCGCGGAACCGAGACGTACTCAGCGAACGCGCCGTGACGCTTGAATTCTTTGGGAGCGACGCCTACCACTTCACGGTCGTCGCAGAGGTTCACATCGCCGCGGACGCAGAAGGCGCACTTCCCGCAGTAGACCGTGGAATCGAAGGTGACCCGGTCGCCCGCTTTGAGACCCGAGACGTTTGCGCCCAGTTTGGCAACTTCGCCGGCTGCTTCGTGGCCCATGATGAGCGGAGGGTTGCGGCGGCCGGAGGAACCGTCAAAACCGTGGACGTCGCTGCCACAGATACCGCACGTGCGGACGCGGACAAGGACGTCGTCAGGGCCGATTTCGGGCTCGGGGAAATCGACGAGTTCCAGTTTCATGTATTCCGTGAGCAGAAGTGCGTTCATATGATGTGTTTGATTCTACCGAATGCGCGGGCCAAGCAGGCCGGCGTGCCTGACGGCGAGCTTTGGAATGTGTCGAGAAGCACGATACATGCAGATGTTCCTTTGGCTTCCAACGACGGCGGCGATTGTGTATTGACTACGAACGCCTCTCCGATTGCCCTTGAAGGCAGGGTTCTTGAGGACCACACCGGCGCCGCGTTGGCCTCCGCAAACGGCCCCGCCCAGTCAACAACTTGGGATCGAATTGTCGGGTTTATCTAGGAGTAGGGAGCGCCCAAGGAATTCACGACTGAGAAAGTTAGAGCCTCATCTCGCATGGAGGAGTCCGCATTTTGGACTCCAGCTGGACTACAAACAGAGGTGGCGCGAAGGTCCGAAGTTTCGTAACTCTCTGAGGTATTTGGTCGGGCCGCCGGGATTTGAACTCGGGACCTCTTGCACCCCAAGGGAGAGGGCGTCTACCACTTACGGATGCGCTCGTTGAAAAGCAAGCCTTTATCGGATTATGATTGGGCACGGATAGCAGGATTGGGCACGGATCGGGCACGGAAACAGCCGCATACGTAAGGCCTATTCGACGAGGGCATCACCTTCTGCATCGTCGCCCGCGCCATGACGAAGTCCGGCTATGACCTGACCGTTCTCGTTATGACTAAAAAAAGTATGTTGTCCGCCGACGCCTTCGAAAAGATCCGCCGTTTGGATACGTGTACGGTATCTAACGCGATCGAGCAGTTTAATGTACGCCTGCGCAATGAGGGCTTCGTTCATGGGGCTGTCCGCTGCCAGTTCCCGAATTTTGCGCCAATGCTGGGCTACGCCGTCACGGCGCGAGCCCGATCATCTTCGGCTCCCATGACCGGTCGCCTGTATCACGACCGCATGGATTGGTGGGAGTACCTTCTCACCATCCCGGAACCACGGGTGATTGTCCTGCAAGATATCGACCACCAGCCTGGCATCGGTGCGTTCGTCGGTGAGATTCATGCACAAATCGGTCTGGCGCTTCACTGTGTGGGCTGTGTCACTAGCGGCGCCGTCCGGGACCTGCCAGCCGTGGAGAAGACAGGCTTTCACCTCTTCGCGGGTAGTGTGGCGGTCTCACATTCGTATGCGCACATCGTCGACTTTGGCGAGCCAGTTGAGATAGGCGGTCTCAAAATCCACCCGGGCGACCTGGTTCATGGCGACCGCCACGGTGTCCACATGATTCCATTGGAGATCGCCAAAAAAATCCCGGCAGTTGCCGGCCGGCTGCTCGCCGAGGAAAACGACCTGATCGAGGTTTGCCGCTCTCCCGACTTTTCCCTCGAAAAGCTGGCCGCCAGACTCGCTCAGACCAATCAGGCATGAGGCCCTACGAGTTGGTTCCGGCCCCTGTGCTCAGTGCTGTGCTGTACGAACGGTGCAGCCCACGCGGCGAGAACGGCTCCGTCGACAGCGCGTTGTCCGCTCGGCGTCGCGCTCCCGAATTGGAGTCTGACGCGTCGCCACAAACGCGTGACGGACAGCATAAAGCGATTGGGCGGGATCTATAACCAACGTGCCCTCCACCATCTTCTGTCCCTGCTCACTTACGTGAGTGGGGATTATAAGGACCCGAACACGTTCACGGAAATAAGGAAGGCGCTGGATAACGCTCGGCGCCCGGCGTACTACCTGGCTATCCCGCCCTCGCTGTTTGAGACAGTGATCAAGGGGCTCGGTGCCGCGACCTTGGCCGAGCAGGCTGCGCGTCATTGTAGAAAAGTTCTTCGGACATGACATGGCCTCCGCGCGGGAACTCAACCAGGTCGCGCGCACGGTGTTCCCGGAAGACTCGATCTTCGGCATCGACCACTTCCTCGGGAAGGAGGCGGAGGAGAAAACCGTTACTTCGCTAGTAGCTTGCGGATCGATTTCAATTCTCGCCGGCGTTTTTCGGTGGTCTTGGGATATGCCATCTTAAGGTCATTGAGCGCATCCAGGACAATTTGGGAAACAATCAACCGGGCATTCTCCTTATCGTCGGCGGGAACGACGTACCATGGCGCGTGATGGGTGCTGGTGGCGTTCAGGCACTCCTCATAAGCCTTCATGTAATCCTTCCAGTATTTCCGCTCGTGAATGTCCGCGAGGCTGAATTTCCAGTTCTTGTCCGGTTCATCAATGCGCTCGAGGAATCGCTTTCGCTGTTCGTCCTTTGACAGGTGGAGGAATATTTTGACGGTCCGCGTTCCGTTGCGATGAAGATGGCTCTCCAGGTCCACGATGGAGCGATAGCGCTCTTCCCAGATGGTTTTCTCGTCGCGCAACTCTTCCGGGAGCCCCTGGCTGCGGAGAATCTCCGGATGCACCCGAACGACCAGCACTTCCTCGTAATAGGAACGATTGAATATGCCGATCCGCCCGCGTTCCGGCAGACAGCGCGTCGTGCGCCAGAGAAAATCGTGTTCCAGTTCGTCGGCGCTCGGCTGTTTGAAACTGAAAACCTGGCAGCCTTGCGGATTGACCCCGGACATGACGTGCCGGATGGCGCCGTCCTTGCCGCCGGCGTCCATCCCTTGAAAAATCAGCAGCAACGCATAGCGGTTGGACGCGTAGTGAAGCTGCTGCAGCGAGCTCAACTTCTCAACGTGTTCTTCCAGGAGTTCCTGATACTGCTTCTTCGACTTGTAAACGGGCTTCACCATGGTCGGCCATTTGTTGAGGTTGACCTTTTTCCCGGTCACACGGAAATCCTTCGAATCGATCTTCATTTGAGTCGATCTTCGAGTGTTCGCTGTGACGTTCGGTCTTCATCGTCCGCTTCTCTCCGAATCTCAGTCTCCGCCTCGAGCCAGTCTTGATCTGCCTGGCCATCGTGGTGGCCTCGCTCTTCGTAGATTTCGATATGCCCGTGTGGCGATCTGCGGTGTCAGATCGCACTGGTTTCTTGCCCGGCTTCTTGGCCAACAAAGGCGCTTTCGTGGGATCAAAAATCCGATAAGCGAGCAGTTTCACGCGGTCATTCACGAGGAACCAAGCCAGAGCATAGCCCCAAACGAACGCTGCCCAGCCCCAGCCGAGGGGCGTCATGAACAGCCCATAAACCGCAATCAGAGTCGCCACGATTTGCGTGCCGAGCACCGCCACCCATAGAATCCGCGCGGGGCGTATGGACCAGAACGGGCCGCGCGTGCGCGTCAGGAAAATCGTCAGATGTCCGGCCACGGACAGCTTCAAATACATCAGCGTCTGGATGTGCGCGCGGTCGAGGTGAAATACGCGCTCGCCGAGATAAAACAGGCCAAACGCGGACACGACGCCGATGACGCCCAGCACCGTGGAGATCCCCAGCACCAGGCGCATGTTCCAGGCCTCGGGCTTATCCTTGTAATGAACGTTGTCATAGGCGATGGACAGGATGGCTCCATCGTTGAGCAACGCCAGCATCACGATCATCACCGCCGTCAACGGATAGAAGTTAAACACCAGGATCGCCAGCGTCATGAAGAACAGTACGCGCAGCGTTTCGGCGATGCGGTAGATCGCGTAGCTGTTCATCCGCTGGAAAATTTGCCGGCTCTCCTTGATCGCGTCGATGATCACCGAGAGGCCGGACGCCAGCAGCACGATGGACGCCGCCGCGCGCGCCGCGTCTGTTGCGCCGGAAACGGCGATGCCGCAGTCGGCTTTCTTCAGTGCGGGAGCGTCGTTCACCCCGTCGCCGGTCATACCGACGATGTGGCCGCGCTGCTGCAGAACATCCACAATGTGGAACTTATGTTCGGGGAATACCTGGGCGAAACCGTCCGCTTTTTCGATGGCCTCCGCCGACTGCGCCGTCTCGTGATGCTTCGTGTCGCCCAATCCGCTGGCATCCAGAATGTTCGTGCCCATCCCCAGTTGCCGGGCAGTTTCTCGAGCGATGGCCATTTGATCGCCCGTAACCATCTTGACGTTCACGCCCATCTGCCGGGCGCTCGCGATGGTTGCTTTGGCCTGCTCGCGCGGCGGATCGAACAATGGCAACACGCCAACGAACTGCCACTTGCCTTCCTGATCTGCCCGGGCCACGCCCAAGGAACGGAAGCCGCGCGCCGCAAATTCGTTGACGGCTTTCTCGACGGCGGGCTTTACCTCGCCGGCGTTTGTCGATATCTCCAGAATGACCTGCGGCGCTCCCTTGGCCACAAAAAACTGTTTTCCGTCCGCGCTTTGACGGTGGCTTCGGTGCGCTTATGCACCGGGTCGAACGGCTGGAAATGGACCACCTGATAGCCCTTCAGCGCTTGATCGTTCTTCAAGCCGCCGATCACGGCCAGGTCGATGGTGTCCTTGTCTTCCGCACGCGAAGCCAGTGCGGCGTAGAGGATGACTTGGTCGGCAGGGATTCCGTTGACGGTGAACGGATCGCCCAGCGTCAGCTTGTTCTGGGTCAGAGTGCCGGTCTTGTCCGAGCACAGGACGTCCACGCCAGCTAGTTCCTCGATAGCAGACAAGCCGGGTCACAATCGCTTCTTTTTTCGCCAGCAGACGCGCGCCGACCGCCATCGTCACTGACAGCACCGTAGGCATCGCCACGGGAATCGCGGCCACGGTCAACACCAAGGCGAACTGCAACGTGGCGAGGATCGGGTCGCCGCGGAACAGCGCGACGGTGATAATCACCGCCACCAAAACCACAGCGAGAATGATCAGGTAATCGCCAATCTTCAGGACGGCACGCTGGAAATGGCTGACGGTATGCGCTTCCTGCACCAGTTGCGCGGTCTTGCCGAAATAGGTATTCGCCCCGGTGGCATACACCATCGCTTCGATTTCTCCCCGGCGAATAATCGACCCCGAAAACACCGCCTCGCCGGGTTTGCGCTCGGCGGGCAGAGATTCTCCTGTCAACGCGGACTGATCCACCTCCACCGGGTCGCCTGCGAGCAAGCGCGCATCCGCCGGGACAATGTCGCCTAGGCACAGGCGGATGACGTCGCCTGGCACCACCTCGCGCGCCGGCGGGTCCGTCCACTTCCCATCACGTTTCACTCTCGCTTTAATCGCCAGCTTGGCCTTCAAGGCAGCGATGGCATTGCCGGCCTGGCGTTCTTCCCAGAATCCGACCACGGCGTTGGAAACAAGCAGAAGGAGGATGATGAAAAAATCTGGCCAGTGCCGGACAATCCCCGACAAAATCACCGCCCCTTCGATCATCCACGGAATGGGACCCCAGAAGTAGGTTAGGAATTTGAGGAACGGATTAGTTTTCTTTTCCGTGATCTCGTTAAGACCATACTGGGTCAAGCGTTTCTGCGCTTCGGATTGACTCAGACCATCCGCTGATGATCCCAATCGTTTCTCCACTTCCGGCATGGGAAGGGATTTCAGATCGTCCCTGGCCTCGGGCTTGGCCCCCGGCGTTGCATCGGGAGCTTTGGGCTGGTTGCCATTGGATTTCATAATAGGTACTCCTTGTGTCTTTGCTATGCGGCTGGCCTTGTAAGCTGTGGGATGCTTGCCAATGTCGTTTCCATCGCGGCATTATATTCACCACGGCGCGCCGCCCGGTTGCACTTGGCCCGGAGATTCAGAGCTTGCTGGGCCGCCGATAAGTATGCCTCTCGGCCTCGCCAAATCTCTAAAGCCGGCTGCTGAATGGCGCGAGCAAACGAAAACGCCAGCGCCCAAGGCATCCGCGACTTGAATCTGACATTCATAGCGTTCAAACGGGCCGAAGCCAGCTCCGCGGATTGACCGCCCGACAGGAACGCAATTCCCGGAACGGCAGCGGGGACCGATCGCAAGAGACAGCGCACCGTGGCGTCGGCGACATCGTCCACCGAATCCTCTTTGGGGCAGGTCGATCCTGGAAGGACCATATTGGGCTTCAGGATCACACCTTCCAGCATCGCCCCTTGTTGGTAGAGCTGGTTGAAGACCGTTCGCAGGATTTCCTCCGTTATTTCGCGGCACCGCTGCAATGTGTGATCGCCGTCCATGAGCACTTCCGGCTCGACGACTGGAACCAGTCCGGCTTCCTGGCACAACGCGGCATAGCGAGCCAGCGCCTGCGCATTCGCCTCAATGCAACCCCGGCTGGGAATGCCATCGCCGATGGCAATCACTGCGCGCCACTTGGCAAAACGCACGCCCATCTGAGAATATTCAGCCAGGCGGTCGCGCAATCCGTCCAGACCCTCGGTGATCTTTTCTCCGGGATGACCTGCCAGATCCTTTGCACCGAGGTCAACTTTGATGCCGGGAATGATTCCCGCATCAGTGATGGCCTTGGCAAAGGGAGTGCCATCATTCTTCCGCTGGCGGATGGTCTCGTCGTAGAGGATCGCGCCACTAATGGACTCACTGAGACCAGGAGTTGTCACGATCAGTTCCCGATACGCGCGCCGGGTTTCCTCGGTCTGCGGAATTCCCAACTTGGCGAATCGTTTGTTGCATGTTGGGTTACTTTCATCTATCGCAAGCAGTCCCTTATCGCCGGCGACCATCGCTCTTGCGGTGTCTGTCAGTTGTTGCGCTTTCATATCGTAGTCGCTCTCTTTCCGGTTACTGATCTCCGCCACGGACCAACCACTTTCGCGCCTCACCAGCGCGGGAGTGGTCGAAGTATCGGATTGCCGCTCTCGTGAAAGGCTCGCAAAACGTCGCCATGCCCTGCTGCCACATCTGATCCCCGACCATCGCGATCCGCTCGATATCGGCGAAGTGTTTAACGTCGAACTTGATGTCCTCCCAGAGCGCCCCGGCGTCCCAGCCGTGGAAAGCGGTCATGTCGAAGAGCACTTGCAGTTTTCCGTGCTCCCGGACGAGTCGCTCGAACTCGGGAACAAAGTGCTCGTAATCCGCCTTTGTCAGCTTCCCGCTGACGTGAACGACGACAATCTTCCCACCGCTTTCTTCATTGAGTTGAATGGCCATCTTGAACTCCCTTCTGCGATTCGCCCCGACTCCACTTCCAGTTCCGGATTTCCGGCAAGTCTTCGCCGTGCTTGTCGATGTAGTGCTTGTGCTCGATGAGCTTGTCCCGCATCATTTGCTTCAGGTAGGCGCCTTTGGAACCCGAGTTCGGTAGCCGATCGACCACGTCTTGCACCAAATGGAACCTGTCCAGGTCGTTCTGCACTCGCATGTCGAACGCCGTCGTGATGGTGCCCTCTTCCTTGTACCCCCGGACGTGCAGGTTGCGATTGGCCCGGCGGTAGGTCAGCCGGTGGACTAGCCATGGGTATCCATGGAAACCAAAGATAATGTGCTTGTCTTTGGTGAACAGCGAATCGTAGTCCGTCTCGCTTAGCCCATGTGGGTGCTCGCTACTGGACTGGAGCTTCATCAAATCGACAACATTGATAACCCGGATTTTCAAATCGGGCAGATGCTCGCGAAGAATGGAGACGGCGGCCAGAATCTCCAGCGTGGGCGTGTCTCCGCAACAGGCCATCACCACGTCCGGTTCGGCGGCGTCCTGGTCGTTGCTGGCCCATTGCCAGATGCCGATGCCTTCCGTGCAATGCACCACGGCGGCGTCCATGGTCAGCCATTGCGGCAGCGCGTGTTTGCCCGCCACCACCACGTTGACGTAGTTCCGGCTACGCAGGCAGTGATCGAAGACCGATAGCAGGCAGTTGGCGTCGGGTGGCAGATAAACGCGGACGATATCGGCCTTCTTATTGATCACGTGGTCAAGGAACCCGGGATCCTGATGCGTGAAGCCGTTGTGATCCTGCTGCCAGACGTGGGAGGCGAGCAGATAGTTCAGCGACGAGATCTTCCGCCGCCAAGGCAGTTCCAGACATACCTTCAGCCATTTGGCGTGTTGGCTGAACATGGAGTCAACGATGCGAATGAAGGCCTCATAACTGTTGAACAGCCCATGCCGCCCGGTGAGAAGATATCCTTCCAACCAGCCTTCGCACTGATGCTCGCTGAGCATGGAATCCAGGACGCGTCCGGCGGGCGCGAGAAATTCGTCGTTTTTTACTTCGCGGGCGTCCCACTGGCGGTTGGTGACTTCAAAAACCGCGCCCAGGAGATTCGAGAGCGTCTCGTCGGGACCGAAGACGCGGAAATTACGCTGATCCTCATTTAGCTTGGCCACGTCGCGCAGGAAGTTACCCAGCACGAGCGTGTCTTGGCCGTCCACGGCGCCAGGCGAAGGCACGTTTACCGCGTGGACGTGGAAATCCGGCATTCGCAAATCGCGCAGCAAGATTCCGCCATTGGCGTGC
Source organism: Terriglobia bacterium (assembly GCA_963768075.1). Lineage (GTDB taxonomy): Bacteria > Acidobacteriota > Terriglobia > Bryobacterales > Bryobacteraceae > QHXW01. The sequence continues at coordinate 28,354 of CAVYHD010000043.1, read as the reverse complement.
GGATTGGCGCCCATCCTCCTCTCGCCTTTCGGGGCTAGTTCGGCCAATTCCGGGATGAGCCGGCCTTTTTCATCGAACAGTTCCTCGGCCTTGTAGCTTTTCATCCAACTTTCCAGTTGTTTGACATGATCGGGATGCTCAGAATCCACCAGCAGCGGGACCTGATGTGCTCGGAAGGTGCCCTCGATTTGCAGGCCATCGACTACTTTTGGTCCCGTCCAGCCCTTGGGTGACCTGAGGACAATCATGGGCCAGCGCGCCCGCGTGGTATCGTTGTTGTTCCGAGCATTCTCCTGGATCTGCCGGATGTCCTCGATGGCCGTTTCCAAGGTGGCGGCCATGAGTTGGTGCATCATTTCCGGCTCATCGCCTTCCACGAAGTGGGGCGTCCAACCGCAGCCACGGAGAAATTGCTCTAGCTCTTCATGCTCGATGCGGGCGAGCATGGTGGGATTGCTGATCTTGTAACCGTTGAGGTGCAGGATCGGCAGGACGGCTCCGTCGGTAATTGGGTTGAGAAACTTGTTAGACTGCCATGCCGTTGCCAAGGGGCCCGTTTCCGCCTCTCCATCGCCGACGACGCAGGCGACGATCAGATCGGGATTATCGAAAGCGGCCCCGAAGGCATGGCTGAGCGAGTATCCCAGTTCGCCACCTTCGTGAATCGAACCCGGCGTCGTCGGCGCAACATGGCTCGAAATTCCGCCGGGAAACGAGAACTGCTTGAACAACTCCTTCAAGCCGGCTTCGTCCTGGGTGACGTTCGGATAAATATCGCTCCAGGTCCCTTCCAGATAGACGTTGCCAACGATCGCCGGGCCGCCGTGACCGGGACCTGCGATGTAGAACATATCCAGGTCATACTTCTTGATTACCCGGTTCAAGTGAACATAGATGAAATTCTGACCCGGCGTCGTGCCCCAATGCCCTACCACCAGCGGCTTCACATGCGACAGCTTCAGCGGCTCCTTCAGCAGCGGATTGTCGTAGAGATAAATCTGGCCGACCGAAAGATAGTTGGCGGCACGCCAGTAGGAATTGATCTTATGAAGCAGTTCTGGAGTGAGGGGTTTTCGTGGTCAGCTCCTGTTCGTTCACCGCGTCGGGTTTCTTGTGGAGCAGTTTAGGCGTGAGTGTGTTGGTTTTCATGGTTGGATCCTTTCATCGAGTTGATTTGGAGAATGCGGCAGTTCGAGCCTTCGTCCGTTCGAATGACGCGAACCGTGACTCAGCGTGAGCTTCCCCTCATCGTAAGTTGCGAAATTCAGGTTATGGCGATCTTCCATCTCGGCCCACTTCAGCTTGAAGTGTTTTGCCACTCGTCTACGGGCAAGGTGATCCCAACCGTTGGTGAGCAGGACCCCGCCGATATCCAGAAACATGCAGGTGATGGCCGTGTTTGTTTTCGCCGACGCTTTCATAATGCTCGCGGATGCTTTCCCAATCGCATGTACGTTTCAATCTCTTCGAGTGTCTTCCCTTTGGTTTCCGGCACCAGGAAGAATGCAAAAAACCATGCTGCGATGCTGACGGCCGCGTACAGCCAGAAAGTTGCGGCTTTACCCACGACTTGCAGTGAGCGTCAGGAACGACAATGCCACGATCAAGTTGGCGCTCCAATTGGCGGCAGTTCCGACGCTCATGGCGCGCCCTCGGATGCGCAACGGGTAAATCTCCGAAAGGATCAGCCAGAAGACTGGTCCGAGGCCGACGGCGAAGCAACCGACGTACACCATGAGGCTGGCCACCGCGATCCATCCGAGGTTGCCGGACAATTGCCGAAGCGAAAATGCCAGCCCCAGCACAAACAGACTCACTGCCATTCCCGCCAGGCTGACCAGCAAAAGCGGCCGCCGTCCCACCCTGTCGATCAGTTGCATGGCCACCACTGTCAACACGACGTTGACCACTCCGACTCCGACGCTGGCCAGAATCGCTACCGATGCGGAAGATAAGCCGGCGAACTTGAAAATAGTGGGGGCATAATAAATGACCGTGTTGATGCCCGTGATTTGCTGCGCGATGGCCAGTCCGACGCCCACGATCATCGCCGATCGCAGGAGCGGACTGAGCAGCTCGGACCAGTTCCCCTTCTGCTGCGCGACGCTATGCTGAATATCGTTGAGCTCGGTCTCCACTTTTTCCGGGGCGCGAATCCGTCTCAGCACGGCCCGGGCCTGTTCCAAGTGTCCGCGGCCGGCCAGCCATCGTGGGCTGTCGGGAATGAACATGAGTCCGATTCCGAATGCGGCCGCTGGGATCACCGCCATCGCGAACATCCAGCGCCAAGCCTGCGATCCGGCAAACGCGTAGTCGATCAAATAGGAGATGACGATGCCGCTGGTTAGGGCGACTTGATTCACCGAAACGAGTTTTCCACGGATATCAACGGGCGCGATCTCAGAAATGTAAAGCGGAGCGACAAAGGAAGCGATTCCGATAGCAGCGCCGGCAACGACGCGCGCGGCAACCAGCCATGCAGTGGCGGGCGCCAAAGCCGCCCCGATGGCGCCCAAACCAAAAACAACTGCGGTGATGATCAATAATTTCCGGCGTCCAAGGCGGTCAGCCAGCATTCCTCCGGCTGCCGCACCCACGAGCGATCCCAGCAAGACCGAACTGACGACGATTTCCTCCATACTCGAGGAAAGAGCGAAATCTTTCTTGATAAACAAGATTGCTCCGGAAATGACACCGATGTCGTAGCCGAAAAGCATGCCGCCCAGGGCCGAGATGGCAGCGGCGAGATAGACAAAACGGGTCCCATCCGCCGCCTTAGCCTTGGTCTGCATCCGCCTCACTTTTGTAGGCAGACGCAGTCTCCTCCCGTCGCAAAGGGCCGATGCGAACGGCGAAGTCGGTTCCTTCCCAATGATGAGCGTCTGGCCAGTAGAAAGTGAATTTGATCTGCTTTCCTTCGGAAAGATCGTTGGTCGCTAGATCAGCAATATGAATTCCCAGCCCGACATCGTGCGACGCTTACGTCCTGGATTGTGTTCCAATCATCGGCGCTCCAGTGAATGACGGCCGGCGCTAAGGTCTCGATACGCAGTGTTTTGCCGGCAGGAATCGGCGCGAATCTTGTGGTTGAACCGCCACACCATGCGCGGGGATACGGTCTTCTCCGTAAGGTAGCGTTGCACGGTTTGTGGCGGCAGATCGAAAACCCGGCCGTCGTCGAGTGAGCGTCGCAGCTTGAGGTACTCGGCGTGTGCCCACACGAGCGGCATGGCCGAGCCGGAAGGACGGCCAAAATGAAGTTCGCGTTCTGGGATGTCCGGCGAGTCCCACACTTGCTCCGAGATCAAGCCGCCTTCGTTGGCAAAGGACTCCATCGTCGCCAGGAGTCGTTTTGCGTTTTCGACCCGGCCTGCCGCCAGTTCGTAGTGCGCCCGCTCACCCGTAAGCAGGGGCCACACGCGGCCAATCCCGGTACCGTCAAAAGGCGAACCATCCTCATGCTCGCCATAGCCATCGTCGTTGTAGCGATGCCAGGACGGGCCGGACGGTGTCTCGACCTTGAGTAATGCGTCGATGACTTTGGCCGTATCGCGAATGCGCGGGTCGTCGGCAGCCCGCAAGCCAAAACGCACCAAGGCCAGCGCATCGGGACTCACCAGATGACGGGCCTCGCGGGTGTCCTCGGCGGCCGAAACGTTCTTGACGTCCACATTGTTCTGGAAGCGCGCCGGACCTTCCCCCGGCTTATTCGGGGCGATCCGGAGGTAATATCCCTGGACGTTGAACTTGCGGCACCAGTCCGTGCCGGACGCGTACATCCAGCGTTCGATCGATGTATTCCAGACATCGGAGATCTCGCGGAGGTAGGTTGCAATGGATGCTTCGTGATTCAAATCGGCCAGATCCGCGGCAGCCAGGAGTGCAGCGATTTCCGCTCCGACCGTGAACGGCGAATAGCCGGGATCTTCCTCCCAGCGATCCTGGGGGCTCACCGGGCCGTTGCGAACCAAATAGCCCGCGGCTTGCCGCACCATCGGCCAAAACCGGGCCAAATCAGCATCGGCCAATGCTTTTTCTCGATGGGCCAGATCCACCAGGAGAATAGGCAAAGCCGTCTCGTCCATTTGGATTCCATCCCAATAGGGCGATCCATCCAGCCACATATTCTGCGACCAGTGCCCATCCGGCTGCTGAGTTGCCTGCAAATAAGCGAGGACGCGGCGTGCGTCCTCGTGCGCGCCGACGGCCAGCAAAGCGCCGGCCGTTTCCACCATGTCGCGCGACCAGACGAGATGGTAACCGCCCAGATCCTTGTCACCGTGGCTCGCTCCCCACGGGATAGAGAGGCTGGCGATGAGAGCTCCGGGGGCAGTCTTGGACTCATGCGTACGCAGAACGGCGAGGCTGTTCCGCGAAAGATCTTTCGCACCGACTTTGCCGTTCTTCAGCGATGAGTGTTTCTCGATAGATTCCTGCCAGCCGGCGATGTAGCAGGCCTTCGCCTTCTCAAAACCTTCGTGAAGGCTGGAGGTGGCATTCCGGGCCGCTTCTTCCGGTTCCTTGCCAAAGCCAAGCGCGAGTACGAACTTTCCCTGCGACTTGGAGAGATCGATCTCAGCGGTCATGGCCACATTGCCGTTCTCCGCCCGCGTGTATTCCCAAGTCATCTGCTTGTGCGCCTTCAGGTCTTGCCAGCCGTCCGACGAACCGACGTAGCCGACAGACCGCTTCGACCACGGAGCGGAGCATGCCAGCGCCAATGAGTTCCCTTTCCGCTGCGCAAACAGCAGCGGCGTGCCCTCAAACTCGTCCACCCATGCGGTATTGCCTGCGCCCCGGTTCCCCAGATGCGGCGCGAGCAGGACGTATAGCCGATAACTGGACAGCGAGCCTTGCTAGCGCGACAAAGTGGACCTTCTGCAATACCGTGTCCCGATGTGGATCGGTAATGATCTGCTTTTCGATTCGGTAGCGGCCATCGCGGCAGGTATTGACCAGCCGGAATGCGGGCACGCCATCGGCGAGCCACTGAACCTCCGAATCGGCGTCACGTTTCTCCTCGGAGAAGAAATCCGCTCCGTCCGTGACGATTAACCCCATGTCGCGGATGCAGGCTTGATCAATGCGCGGGTAATAGATCTCGTTCAAGATTCCGTGGCTCAGCGTGAACCACACATGGCTCCTGCTGCCGAGGGCCGTCCCGACGCCGGTCTTAGCGCTGGAAGTCCAGCGCGCCGGAATCCCGGGGCCGCCTGGCGCGGAACGATTTGGTGCGGGCATAATATCTCCTTGCGTCTGCGGGTTTGCGATCAGCCACCATGACCGAAGTCGGGATAATCGGTCATGCCACCGTCCACGAAAATCGTGCGCCCGGTTACGTAGGAAGCGATTTCAGAAACCAGCACAACCACCATGCGGGCGATGTCTTCCGGCTCGCCAATTCGCTTCATCGGAATTTTTTCCAGCAAGTCTTGCATGCTCTTTGGATCGCTCCAGACAGACTGGTTGATCGGCGTTTTTATAGCGCCGGGACCAACGGCTAACACGCGCACGCCGTGAGGAGCGGCTTCTTGGGCCAGGGTCTTAGTCAGCATTCCGGCGGCAGCCTTGCTGGCGGTGTAGGCGCTGTAACCCGACCAGGCGATTTGTTCGTGCACCGAACTGATGCTGAGCACGACGCCGCTTTTCTGCGGCACCATGCGCTTCAGGGCCTCGCGTGAGCAATAGAACGCCCCAAACAGATTCACCTCGATCACTTTTCGCCAAGCCGCAATATCGGCCTCCCATGCGAAAGCGCGGTGGCCGTCCATGCCCGCATTATTAATAAGGATGTCAATCCCGCCCCAGGCGTCGTCTATGCGCCCGAACATTTGGGCGATGGCGTCGGGATCCGAGACGTCGGCCTGAAGGGCGATCGCTTCGCCTTGTTGATCCTCGATTCGATGGACGAGCGATTGTGCGGCCTCAGGATGGGTGACGTAGTTGATCGCTACCCTTGCACCCGCCTCGGCGAGGGCGAGCACAATCGCCTCACCGATGCCGGAATTGCCTCCCGTGATTAGGGCGCGTTTTTGGTCGAGTGTAATGTTCATGGTGATCTTTCGCGCCCTGGGCCGGGGACCAGATTCTTGATAGGCACCCCCGAGCACATCAAGTTAGCAGCAGCACAGCCCTATGCCACTCGTACGTTTACGCGCTGCTGCCCTGTGATGTTTCCCAATCCTCCGCCGAAGAGAGATCCAAGACGCGCACTCGCTGACCTTCGGCTAAGCGTTGCAACAGCACATCAACGCCGTTTTGAAAGCGAACAGCATCCCGAAAGGTGTCTACGGCGGCAGTGTAGATTTGATAGAACATCTTCGCGCTCAAAGCAGGTGAAGCCCGAGTTATCCAGCCCAACGACCTGAAGCCGAACTGCTTCACCTGCCGATCGCAGGACTATATGCCACTAGCCCCGGCGCGTTGCTCTTGTTTCGCCGCGTGTACTGCAACCTGCACTGGGTGCGTTGTCTGAATGATGTCCCTAGCCTTGGCCACCTCATCCGCTGTGCCATGGGCCAGAAGGAGGAACTTGTCAGACTTGAGCGCCACCTCGTATGTGACGATGCTGTTCTTGGGGATGCCAATGCTGTACAGCCCCGCGCCGACCGCAGTCAATCCGCCCACTACAACCGCGCCTTCCAGCGCGCCGATGATCCAGGCAACCAACGGACCGGCCACCAATATCGGCCCGATCCCTGGAATGACGAAGAAAGCGGCTCCAAACAACATCCCCCAGATACCGCCCCAGAAGGCGCCTAGCTTGCCCCAGTACCTCATGCGGTCGCCGGTGCTATAGTATCCGACGACGTGCTCGTCGGTGTGATAATCCTTGCCGACGATGGACATTTTCTTCATATCAAACCCAGACCTCTGCAGTTCCTTCACGGCTTCCTCTGCTTGGGAGTGGGTTGCGTAAATGGCTACAACCGAATTCGTTTCAGACATTACTTGCGTTCCTTTCTTTCCTGATCAATTGCATTTCTGTGCGAGATTCGAGCAAGCGAGGGCGGCTGAACTCGGAACTCCGGGGCCCGACAGCGATGCAGTTCGCGAGATCGATGGCCTTAGGTTGGTTACCACACGAAAAAGCAGGCGCCGCCGCTCGGCTCGCGGAGCCGCCCAGCCATGACCTGACCCTCGCTTATCGGAGTCATGTTCCCGTGAACGACACCGGGTAACTGCGGTTCGGGACCGCTGGTCTCCGCTGTCTCCACCGCGCCGTGGCGGTTCATGATATCCGCGCCGGCCTGCACCTTCTCGTCCGAACCCGTCGCGAAAACCAGTGCCCCTCCGCGCCGCAGTCCTTCGACGTAAACCTGCGACTCCTCCTTGGTCGTCCCGATCCTGGCAAGCTCGCGGATCAAGCCGGCTTCGAAATCAAGGCGCGGGAAGCTCATCACACCGGTGACTTCGAAGTTCGCCGGCTCCTCCAGCGTACGAACCTCTTTCCGGGGAAAACCAAGGGCCTCGATCTCGCGGACGACGTCGTTCACTCGGTCAGGATTCTCAAATAATCCAACTGCTGTCTTCGGCATGTTAAATCCTCCATTGCATAGTCTCGGGAACATCCTCCACGACTAACTGGCGCCCGGCGGTGTGGCGAGATCACCTTCGATCCGCTGCTGTAAGATTCCTCATTGTTGAACCACTAATTGTGCCGGTCCAACCAGCGAGCGCTTGAGCGCGTCCATCGCCTTGCCAAATTTTCCCCAATCCCCCTGCTGCATTGCCTTCTGGGCCTCATCGAACTGCGCCCTCGCCTGACCCAATTCCGGCTGCCGCGGGGTCGCCTGCGCAGGATTCTGGGGTTGCTGCGTCCCAAAGACGGATTGGATTGCCTCATCGAGTGTAGGCTCCATCGCCACTTTGTCCCCCGAGATCACGATTACTCGCTTAAGTTGGGGAAAGTCTGTGCCTTCCGCCGTGAGGTACAGCGGCACGACATAGAGAAAGGAGTTCTCGATCGGTACCGCGATCAGATTTCCACGAATGACTCTCGACCCTTTTTGGTCCCAGAGGGTCAGTTGCTGGGCGATCGTAGTGTTCTGATCGATCATCGCCTCGATTTGCATCGGGCCGTAGATCAGCTTCTCCTTGGGAAGCTCGTAAAAGAGCATCTTCCCGTATTCGGGGAAATCGCACCTGGCGGCCAACCAGGAGATCATGTTGTTTCGCTTCTGAGGCGTGAAAGGAGTCATGAGAAGGTATTCGAGCTGATCGCTTCCCGGGAGCTTCATCAGGATGTAATAGGGCTTCATCGGCGCGACCTTGCCCGCGTAGTTCTCTTGAGGGAGCACCCAGAGGTCCTCGCGGTTATAGAAGACCTGCGGAACCGTCATGTGGAATGTTCTGTACTGGTCGGCCTGGATGGAGAAGAGATCCTCCGGATACCGCAGATGCGCTTTCAGATCCGCCGAAAGCTGATTCAGATCCATGAAGACGCCCGGAAACGCACGCCGGTAGACCGCCAGGACGGGGTCGTTCGGATCCATGACGTAGAACCGGACGGTTCCGTCGTACATGTCCACAACGACCTTTACGGAGTTTCGAATGTAGTTCAGCCCTTGCTTCGAAATCCGCCGCGTGGGGACTGGAGTAGGGAAAGTGATCCGAGACGGTGTAGGCATCCTGAATCCAGTACTGTTTGCCCTCGCTCACCACGGCGTAGGGATCCTGGTCGAGGCGCAAGAACGGAGCGATCTGCTTCACGCGCTCCTGAACGCGCCTCCAGATCTGAATCCTGCTCTCCGGCTGAAGATAGGACGTGAACAGTATGTTGACATCGGTCTGAGTCCAGGCGAACAAGAGCCGCTTCCACAAGCTGTCCAGCGGGATACCTCCGGTTCCTTGCGTAACTCGTGTAGACATTCTGATTTCCCTTGGGATAGTCGAACTCTTTAACGCCCGTCGCGACGATCCGATATCCAGGCATCGACTCGCCGTAGTAGATGGCAGGCTGGTTTATGGTTAGGCCGTAAGCGGATTCGGGCGGGATATTCTCAAGAACGTACTGCGGAAAGCCTCCCCCCATAGTCTTTGAGACGAAGCTCATCGCCACGCCATACCCATGGGTGAACTGCAACTTCTGGTTAACCCAGGTTTGGGCTTGAGCGGGGAGTTCCGGGGAGAGCTCGCGGGCCGAAAGCATCACTTGGTGATAACCATCCGGCAGATGGTAGCGGTCCACATCAACCTGGTAGAACTGATAATAGAGGCGTATTTCCTGGGCTTGTTGGTACATCTGAAGCAAAGGGCGCCAGTCCCAGAGACGGATGTTCTGGATCGTGTCTTGATTTCTCGCAATCACCTCGGGCGTCAGATCGGCTAGCGCCGGGTAGGATGTTTCCTGGATCGTGTCGAGGCTGTAGGCCTTCCGGGTGAATTCTATGTTGTTCTTGAGATACGGGGTCTCGCGGGCCAGCTCGTTCGGCTGCACCATGAACCTCTGGAAGAGGGCCGGCGCCAGCCAAACGGCGAGGAAGTACAAGCCAACGTAAATTCCGGATCCAATAACCATCGCCCTGAATCGCGGCCGGAAGATATTGAGCACCAGCAGCGCGCATAGCGACGCCGCGGCGGCCGTCATGATCCAGTAGGCGATCCGGGTCACATGATCCGCCGTATAACCGGCTCCGTAAACTACTCCCTGAGTGGAGTAGAGAAGTTGGTAGTGATCCAGGTAAAACCCCCATCCCCAACTGGCGACCAGGACGAAGAACAGGATGGACAGATGTGGAACGGCCTTCGCGCTCCAGCCCTGTATCGGTCTGCTGCCGCTGAACCGCAGTAACCCGAAGTACGCGTAGAAGACCACGACGGCCAGGAGCGTGATCAGCGCCAATGCGGTCAGGCTGTTCTGCAAGAGCTCATAAAAGGGCAGACGGAAAAGATAAAACCCGGCATCGGCCCCGAAGAGAGGATCGGACAACCCAAAGGATCCGCCATAACGAAAGCGAAGATACGTATCCCATTGCGCGTAGAAGATGAGCGCAAAGAACAGAGCGGCGACAGCAGCCACCGCTGCCCATGGCCAGTTTCAAAACCGTGGGAGAGATCTGGATGCCAGTTTCGCGGCAAGGGTGGACTCGCTTGTCAAATCGCCCGCGCGGAAAGTGGCGCCGTTTCTCGCCGCAAGGCGAAGATTGATCCAGACGTACAGAAGCGCGACAACGAAAGCCGCGCAAAACAGTCCCCACCGCATGGAGAACAGTGTCCAGAAGACGCCGGTGTAGCCGAGCTGCCGCATCCAAAGCCATTTCTGTATCCAGCTCGGGATAAACGCCAGAATAGCGATGACCGCGATCGCTCCAACAATCACCAGTCTCAGCAGCCTCATTGGGCGCCGTCCCCGGAGGGGATGGTGACCGTTGGTGCTAGGCTTTTCGTCCGCAAGTGGCATTGACGGCTCGACGGGCGTTAGTTTATCGATCATTGTGCTTACCAGCCTTCTTCGGTCCGAAGTGCGGTCTAACACATACGGACCGCTTCAACCAGGCCATTCACTGTACGGCCCCAACCGTCCGGCGTGACGAGAGTTTCCGGTGGCCCCAATTGAGTGGTCCGCAGCCTCTGCTTCCTTGACATCGCGTTCAGTCCAAGCTCGCAGGCTATTATCGGGCTGGATGCAGTTTGAAGATTTTTATCGCGGATTTCCCTTTTGGGCTTCCACGGCCGGCGACACGCCGACTAAGCTTTCCTCATTGGAAGCTCCGATTGCAATTAACGCACACTCGTAGTGCCGAGTCTGTTCAAAAGTGCTCACTGTAGGTAGCGAGACTCCTTCAGAAGCTTCGGCGTCCTCAGCCCCGGATAGCGGGGACTTCTGTTTTGGACCATCTCATGCTGGTGACCTATCCGAGTTCTCCTCGAGTCGAAACGTGAAAAGGCGCTTACTTAATCGCGGATGCCTGAATCGCTGCGAATATAATACGGAGAGAGAGATTATCCTGTGACCACGTCCAATGAATTCGGCGCCCATGGCCGGCAAGACAAAACACTCCGCGCAATCGGAGCTATTCTTTCTTCCGTTGCGATTTGCGCTGTCGCGCTTGTCGGCGGGTGCCGAAGCTCCCGCGTGCCAGAGAAGCCGGTCGATGATGCAGCCATTACGAATCATGTGAAAGCCAAGTTGGCTACGGTGTTTGGGCCAATTGAACACAAGCAAGTCCGTCAATTGGACCGAGGCGCAGATCAACAGACCGTAACCTATATCTCAGTGAGTTCAGCCCATGGAGTTGTCACTTTAAGCGGCGAAGTGGGAGGTAAGCGGGCGAAGGCCAAGGCGGGTGAAATTGCCCGGAACGTCAAGCAGGTAGTCAGTGTGAACAATAACCTATCGATCGCGCCCGGCTACTCGGATGACGCCGTGGGCGATAAACCGTGATTCGTCAGTTCCTCGTTTGTCGTAAGAGCCAAGGGGTGATCTGCGGTACTTCCCCAATCTGCTATGGGTTTATGAATACGCTGAATAGTGCCGGGGAGGCGCTGGTGGTTTCCTTCGAGTTGTACCTCATTGGCATCGAGCTGTTCTCTGAGATCCATGCCAGCACAGAAATCGGGCCCAATGGCCGTGAAGAGTATGGCGCCGACTGAGCGATCGCCTTCTGCGCGATCAAACGCGTCCAACGCTCGCTGCAAAGCTTGATGTCGAGTGCGTTTCCGCTGTCTGGGTTGTTTAGCGCGATTTGGAGAACGCGCAAATGTTGCTTCGTTTCTATGCATCTCGAACTCTGCCCAGCGGAAGCGCCAGAATCGGGCCGTGCTAATATTGGCGAAAGCCGATGAGTACAATTCTGCTTCTGGCGTCGGACCCGGTTATTCGCAGGTCATCTGCAATCTACTAGAATCCGAAGGCTATTGCGTTCTACCGGCAAGCGGTGTAGGTAGTGCCGTAGACCGCTTGAAAGAACTTACGCCCGATCTGTTGATGGTCCGCCACCACACAGAGAGCTTGTCGGGCCATGAGGCTGCGATGTACCTGCGCAGGGTGTGCCCCGGAATTCCTGTTCTCATAGTAGGCGGCATTCTCGACGATGTTGGCCTCGAAAATCGGGAGGGCCTTCAAGGGTTTGAGATTTTTCCCAAGCCATTTAAGGCAGCCGAACTGCTCGACAAAGTGAAGGAAGTGCTGGTTAAGTGCTTGGCTCGAAACAGAGCAGGCCACAATTCGGAGTAGTGGCTGGAGTTCTCTGGACGCAGCATAGACCGAGGATCCCGGAGTAAGGTAATAGGACGAGGAAGTCAAAGAAGGTTTGCCAACGGACAGCAAACAGCGTTACAAATACCGGCATGAGCGCGAGCTTTGGGGCTCCGCGCCCGCTCGCTTAGTCGTCCGCGTGAAAGCAGGTGTTCTGCTCCGCTAGGCCTTACTGGTTTGCGCCGCGACCGCCGGTAATCGACTTCAAGTAAGCCAGGACAGCCTCGGCGTCCGTCCGCGTCATATGAAAATGAGGCATCGGGGAACGAAGCGGTTTACCGGTCACCCAGATTCCCGTCGTCAGCAGCTTAATCATCTGAGCATCCGTGCCTGGCGGCAGGTCTGCCAAGCGCGGCGCCACGATCGGCCAGTCCGGCTCGGGGCGAGCTGATAGGTAGGGCACCGGTGCGCCAGCCAGCCAGCGGCTGCGGTCTGGTTCGCCGTTCGCCAGGCGCGGCGTATGGCAGTCACCGCACGCCGCGACCCCCTCCACAATGTACTTGCCGCGTGCAATATCACTCGCATTACCGCCATTCTTGGCCGCCGGCTCCGAACGCTTGGTTTCCTGTGCATCCGCTGCGCTGGATCCGGCTATGGTGAGAAGCACAAACACGGCGAGCGACAATCCGGCGCTCCGGCCGAGAGCGTGAGCACTCCTCCAACATTGAAATGTCATACGCCCCAATTCCTCGCTTTCCTGTTCCGAGCCAGCGTCCGGGTCGGGTCCGCACAGCCACAAAGACACCCATCACACAACTTCACGAGAACCCTACCAGTTCACCATTGGAGACAATTGGCAATTGAATAGTCAACTGCGGACGATCACGCCCAAGACCTGCTTCGCAACGAGTCTCTCCCCAGGACTGTCCGAACACCTTGAATTAAAGGAGTTCGCAATAAGCGACTTTTGCAGCGGCATTCATAAATGCGACCCCCGGGCCGAGCAGCGCCTTTGCGAGCACCTCGACCAACTCGGGATCACTCATCCCAGGGCCGATCTCCCCCTGAGGTATGCTTTGAAGTGCAGAACTTGATGAGGCTTGCGCTCTGATGAGTTCCGGCGGGGACGGCGGCAGAGGTTATATTCGATCACGCACCGGCTGCTATTCCGTAATCGGCCTCGCGGAGCGCGTCCTCGTACTGCTTCTTGGCGGCATGGGCTTTCTCCCTGGCATCCTCTTCGCCGAAACCTGCTTTTTCCGGCTCTGGTGCAAATGCGTGGGTGGCGGACGATGATGGAGAGATGCAACGGTTCGTACCGATCGAAGATCTCTTCAAAGGACGGCACTTCGACGGACAGATCATCATTTTGTGCGTCACCTGGCACACGAGCTTCAAATTGAGCTTCCGGGATCTGGTGATCATGATGGCAGATCGGGGGATCTCCGTGACCCATACAACGATCCTTCGGTGGATCCAGCACTACTTCCGGAATTCGAGAAGCGGTGGGGGCGCTACGCTCGACCCGTCGGCGGATCGTGGAGGATGGACGAGACCTATGTAAAGGTTCACGGGCAATGGGTGTACCTGTACCGCGCCGTCGACAAAGCGGGCCAAACGGTCGATTTCTTCCTTAGCGGGAACCGGGACGTGAACGCCGCCAAATCGTTTCTTCGTAAGCGCGATGAAGAAAACTCGTGTGCCCACGAAGATCACTTTGGACGCATATGCGGCCTCGCACCGGGCGGTGCGAGAGATGAAGGAAGACGGCGAACTTCCGGGTCGGGTCAAGCTCCGATCCAGCCAGTACTTGAACAATCTAGTGGAACAGGACCATCGGAGAGTGAAGCAACGAATCCGGCCGATGCTGGGATTCAAGCGATTCGACAACGCGGTCGTAACGATCTCCGGAATCGAGCTAGCAGAGAAGATCAAGAAGGGGCAGTTCAAAACGGGCAAGCTCGGCGGGTGCGATGCGACGATGACGGAACTGTGGAACTCGGCACTCGCATCTTGAACGCCCAATTCACGATCACTAAACAGGCGGAGCCCAACCGAACTCCTTTTCGCCTTGAGTTTGCACCAGAGCCGTTTTATACTGGGCATCGGATAACTTCGGGGCCGCAGAGGTAGCATCTGCTGCACTCCTGATGCCGAGGAGCTTCTCCGTGCCGCTAAGCCGTGAGAGCATCGCCTAACAGCATTCTTCTTGCTTTAGTCTTCAGTCCTGCGTGACCACGGCCCGATGCCGCACTTTACCTTCGGCCAGCCGGACGAGGACGCGGTTAATCTCCTCCATCGGATACACCTCCAGTCGGGGCTTCACTTTCCCGTCCGCGACGAGCCTCACAATGTCGAACAGGTCCGCCGGGTTATTGTGCGCGGAGCCGATGATGGATGTCTGCTTGAACAGCATTTGAACGGGATCTCCCTGAATAGGGTCCGCGCTGACGGCCGTGGTCACAAACCGACCCCCTGGACGCAGTCCCTGCAACACCTGGCTATTCTGTTTCATGGAGGGAGAAAACGAGAGGATAACGTCAGCCCCGCCCAGGTCTTGAAGTTCCTGTCCGGCGTGATTCTTTACCACCAGAACCTCGTCGGCTCCCATCTCGCGCGCGTCCTGCTGCTTGTCCGCCGAGTTGGTGATTGCCACAACCGGGTGCCCCATCGATTTCGCAACCTGGAGCGCCAGATGCCCCAAGCCGCCGATCCCGATCACCGCCACACGCTCGCCAGCTTGCGGCTTGGCGGCGCGATAGGCGCTCATGGCCGAAAAGCCTCCGCAGAAAAGCGGGGCCGCCACTTCCCACGCTAAGCCGTCGGGCAGCAACATGCAACCTTCGGCCTCAGCGATCATATACTCGGCGAAGCCGCCGCCGTTTGTGATCCAGGTCTTGGGTTCCGCGCAAAACTTGATTTGTTTCTTCTGGCAGTATGAACATCGGCCGCAGCCCGCCTGGAACCAGGACACGCCCACGCGATCCCCGGCCTTGACCGAGCGCACACCGGGGCCTGCGATATCGATTACTCCTACCGGCTCGTGCCCGGGAACAATCGGCAGCGGAACGGGTAGGTCCCCATGCCACACGTGCACGTCCGTACCGCAGACGCCAGTCGCATGCAGGCGAATGCGAACCTGTCCAGGACCCGGCTGCGGGTCCGGAATCTCGCGCGCCGTGAGCGGTTGCCTGACCGCCGTCATGACGTTTGCTTTCATTTTTCTCCCCTCCGCTCATCAAATCATCGAGCTGGATTTGCCGAGAGCACAGCCCGACATGTATGATATACCGATCTGTTCCCGGCTGGACGGCTATTAGGTCCTCCCTGACTTTGTAGCGTGTAGGTCGCCGATTCCTGTTGCGAAATCCCCTGTGATTCACGGACGTTTAGGTGGATGGTTGGGCTGATATCAATAGCTATTGCGATTCATAAGCCGCAACTTCACAACCTGCGCTTCCCATTACCGGGGGTACGATCGGAACCGGGTGGCTTTCAGGTGCATCCAGTTTCAAACTCCGCCAGTACCGGGTGTATACTGTGCATCCGAGCTGAACGGAAATCCCGGGGGCTTATTTGCACTCTCGGCCAACAAACCTGGTTTGCGACTTACCCCCCTCAGAAGGTGGATGTAATGCGCAAATTGAGAAATTGGGGTAGCACGGTAGCTAGCGCCCTTCTGCTTTTGACGCTGCAGTCTGTCGCGCGAGCGGACGAGTTGGCCTATATGGCGACGGGCACGGGTCAGTTCGGAACCATCGACTTGACCACCGGAGTATTCTCTCTCCTCGGCAGTACAGGTCAGACTCTCGCAGGCCCGGCAGTGGTTGGCGCTACGCTCTACGGTACTTCCTACCACACGGCCCCCGGAACTCTGTATCAGGTAAACACAGCGAACGGAAGCCTTACCAGCGTTGGAACTTCGTCGATAGACTACGACTGCTTTGGCTCCACCCTGAACGGACTGTATGCCCTGGATACCTCCGCAAATCTCTATTCCATCAATCCCTCCACGGGTGCGACGACACTGATCGGACCGACCGGCTTCAGCTTGGGCTTTGGTAGTTGGCGCTCGCTCTCAACCAATGCGAGCCTGCTGTACTTTGCCAATGCAGCGCACCTCTACACGCTCAACACCACCACCGGCGCTCCGACGCTGGTTGGGAACATGGGCGGCCCGCAGATGGGAGGTATGGTCATGGAGGGCGGCGTCCTTTACGGCGGTGTGGATTCACTGAGCCCGCAAGTTGGCGCCTCCGTGGACACGATCAACACGAGCACAGGGGCCGCCACGACCGGCCCCAGCCTTACTGGTACCACTGGCACTTTTTACGCGCTCGCGCCGACAATCGCGCCGTCCAGCGGACAGACGTACGTGATCGCCCACTTCCCGTTCGGGGGCGGTTGGAGTTCGCGGTTGATGATCGGCGCTGCGGCCGCCGGGGCCACTGTCGACGTGAGCTTTTTCTCGCAGAGCGGCGCTACCGCAACCGTGCCTCTCCAGGGCCAGGGAAACCAGAGCGCTCAACAGTTCCAACTGGCTCCGAACGCCGTGGCTGTGACCGCTGCCGATCCCACCCAACGCAATGCGGGTCCCTTAGAGGTGACTTGGGCCCTGGCCACCTCCACCGCTCCGGTGAACGTCTTCACCCTGTTTGACTACGCGCCGTCCAAGGTGCCCACCACCACGCCGGCAACGCAAATTCAAGGCTCGGTCGGTGCGCAGTCAGTAGCTACTTCGAAATCCTTCCATTTCCCGGTTTCGGTTTATGGCCCTCTGAACTTCAACGCGGGGCTGGCCATCGCGAATCCCAACAGGTCCTCCACGACTTACACCGTCACGCTTTTTAACCCGGACGGCAGCCAGAACACCTCCGTGCAGAGCCCAGCTTTGCCGCCGAATGGCCAGGCCATATTCGTTATCACAGACCTCTTCGGTCCTAGTGTCATACCTCAGGATTCCGCGAACCCCTTCAATGGTTCCGTGGTGGTCTGCACGAGCCAGCCGGTGGGCTTGGTGGCGATCGGCGTGGAAGGGAACGCTTTCTTTACCATCTCAGCGACAAATGACTACGCGTGCCCCTAACTAAGTGCCTGAGGTCTTCACCGATGGAGTTGTTCGGTGACGCGGCTGATCGTACCCGTACGCGCGTCGGGACACCAGCCGCGGAACAACGGCGTTTGCCACTAATAGTCCCGGCACCATCAAGCCACCCCGAATGCTGGCAGATCTAGGCCTCGTGGACGCAAGCCCCTTCAAGAACATCGAAAACACGCGGACAAATGCGTACTGTCGTATGCGGGCAGCCTGATGGAAAGGAATGATTGGCAAGGAATTCTGGAAGACGTGGAGCGCGCTGCCACTAAGAAACCACCAAAGCTGTTGGTAAATCCCCATGTAATGAAGAATGCAGCGCAAACGCGGAATGAAAAACGGTCTTTCCGGGAAATCGGCGATCGACCGTTATTCAACATTATCGGTAGCTGTTTGGCCCCGATCTTGCCCTCTCCGTGTTCGCTACTGAACCCGGGATGGGAAACCGGGGCCCGCGCAATACCTCGGCGATCTTGCGGAAAGGTGATTTTAGACGCGGCCTAGGTTGTGAGGTTGTAAATCAGGCCGAACGGATCTTTGATATAGCATCTTGGAAAATCCGGCTCATCCTTGATGACGTCGCAACCATTCTTTACCAGCCGGAGCTTGGCGTCTTCGATATTGTCAACGGTCACTTCCAACACCGGCCCGAGCGCAGGACCTCGTTCGATAAATTAGGTTAATGTACTCACCGTGGAGGCTGATTAAGTTCGGCGTGTCGTCAGTAATCTCGAATCCGAGCTGTTTGACGTAGAAGAGCGCCGCATCCTTTGGATTTTGCGCTTGAATCAGAATGTCTGCACCAAACCTGTTGGCCATGTGGGTTCTCTCCGCTAATCAGCTTATCCGATGTGCATTGTCAGGATGTTGCCGGTCGAAGTGATACCATTCCGGGCTCGGTTCAGCCAGCCTCAGTCCGGGATCAGTTCAGATTGGTTACGGTTCCGTTTCGGGCCGCGTTCGGTCGAGAAGGCGCAAGACGCTAAAATGGGCTTTCCAATTACTACCGAAAATCCAGCATGAGTAGTCGACACGAGGAAGGAAGACATGGGCGCTCGCACCAGCCTACCGAGCATCAATCTCTTCATCCACGCGTCACGGACCAGGAAATCCAAAACACCACGTCCCACAACAACCAAGTCTGCTGCTTCTTCAATCGCGGTGCGCCGAATACCCTCTGGTATGGTCGCATCCAGGACTCGTACAGTCGTGTCTCCAATCCCTCGGCCGCCAACTTCTAAAGCTTTGTCAAAAGCGTGCCTGACCGATTGCGCGAGAGGCTGTCCGCCATTCTCACCGGCGGACGGAGCGATGTTCAGCAATCATATCCTCGCTCCGTAGGCTTGGGCGAGGAGGCCAGCCGCCTTGAGGACAACATCTGCCTCAGCGTTCAATTCCACCGCACAGATGATCGAACGGTATCCGCTGGATGAAGCCAATGCGGTGTCAGGCTCGTGAGCGCTCGTCCACACAGGGCAACTGACGTCGTGGAGCACCTTTGCCGTAACCGAGCCCAACAGCAGTCGGCGGAATCGTCCGAGGCCTTTCGTAGGCATCATGATGAGGTCCGTGCTCTCTCGTTGTGCAACCCAGTCGATGACCATAGCTGCGTCGCCATCTTCAATCCTTGCCGTCCGGTGTATGCTCGCGAATTGCGTGCGTGAAAACTCCTCAAGACGCTGTTCACGCTGTCTGCGAAATTCTTGAAGAGCCGGGGTATAGGATATCGCGGTAGCTTCTGAGTCGCAGGAAGCCTCGGGGCTATTCGCCAGAGTGTAATCGCAGACGAGATCAAAGGCGTTCAACACCGTCACGGCCGCGTTGAACCGTTGGGCCACTTCTGTAACATAGGGAACCATGGCAACGGCCGCCTCAGAAAAATCGACGGGAAAAAGGATTTTGTGGAAAGGCATCACCGAGCTGGGGTTCCTCGGTTCATCACACTCGGTCACTTCTTAGGATCAAGCGTCAGGCCGCCGCACCAGCATTCCTCAAAGCGGAGCACCATCAACTCGCTGTCCTCTTGATGGTATCGCTGCCGGGTGAGGCCGGGCGAGGTTCGTTTGCGGGCGTGCCTGGCATCCTGAAGGCTCGGAATGAGGAGTGTGAACGGGCACGGTTTGGGCACGTACGATTCCGTTGAAAGCCCGTAACTCGTTGAGGTATTTGGTCGGGCCGCCGGGATTTGAACCCGTTTCACGGTCTGCCGTTGTGTATCATCTGGTGCCAAGTAGTTGAAAATATTCATGCCCACGATTGCCCATGTCCAGGCAGTATCGCCATGTCTTGCCACCGTGGTAGCACATGGTAGCGTGGTCGTGCCCAACGCGACCGATCTTCGGCTGCCAGGTCGGTATCCAAAATGTCGCCGACTGTTGACGGCCGACTCGCACGCCAAAGCGCTGAGGGGCAGGGCAGTTAGTCTGACGGGCGGACTCCGAGAAAGACGCCGCAATTGCCCGCGCAAGCGCTTTAATTGGCCCAAAACTATGCCGACAGTCAGTCGCTGCTAGTGCTGCAGCCTGTCGGGTGAATAAGCAAGGGAAAGAGATGCAGCGTTGCCGGTGCTCCCAAATAGCAACCTGGCCTATTTGTGGGGAGTGATCCGTGATGAGGCATTCTCCGAGTGCCTGACGATCCGCTCGGAACGCTGGGTGGGCGCGTCAGGTTTGCTCGTCAACTTGGCGGCTGCGCGGACAACGATGCCAGCCGTCAAGGATTGGTAATGTTGCCTATTCCTGGCGAAGGGAATCCGTCGGTTCCAGACTCGCCGCATGGCGCGCAGGAATATAGCAGGCCAAGAGAGCAGCGCCAATCAGCATCACCGACACGGTAAGCAGGATCACCGGATCACCTGCCCGGACCCCGTACAACAGGCGTGAAAACCGCGAAACCACTCTGGTCAGGGCCAACGTCGCAGCCATTCCGATCACCACACCGGCTATTGCCAACCTAAGGCCTTCACCGACCACCATCCGCAAAATGTTGGGTCTCGTGGCGCCAAGCGCCATTCGGATGCCGATTTCCTTCACCCGGCGGGCCGTCGAATAGGAAATCACACCAAAGATCCCGACGAACGCTAGCACCAACGCCAGAACCGCGAAGGCCACCAAAAGCAGCATCGGAAAGCGTTGCCGCCCCATCGATCTCGAAACCAGCTCCGGCATCGTGCGGACATTATAGATTGGCTGATTGCCGACTGCCTCATGAACCGCATTCCTGATGGCGGTCATCACACTCGCAGCGCTGCCCTGCGCCCGTACGACTACCGCGATCTCGCTGCGAAAGACCCGCATCGCTTCGTCGGGAAGCTGGTAGAATGGAGAAATAGATTTGAGGTTTCTCACCCACCGAGCCGTCGAGCCCGTAGTGATCGACATGCCCGACGATACCGACGATCTCCGCACTCACATTCTGATTCGCGCCCCAATGGGGAATGGTGAGGGTCCGGCCTAAGGCGTTTTGTCCCGGAAAGAACCGGCGAGCCATAAGACGTGTCAACCAGAACCACCAGATTGGAATTCGGTTGTCGGCCCGGCTCAGGAATCGGCCCCTTTGCAGCGGTATCTGCATCGCCTTCACGTAATCGGGACCAATCGGGTAGTAGACCGCTCGCGGAATTTCTGCCATGGATGCCGGCTGGTGGGGACCAACCCAGAATGGGCCTTCATTCGACCCGCCACCAAGGGGTACCAGTGCCGAAATATCCGCCGCCGACACACCTGGAATTTGGCGTATGCGCTCCGTCAATCTCTGATAGGCAATCCTGATCCCTTCAGGCGCCAGGGTCGCTTCACGCGGCAGCCCAACCTGAAACGTGATCACGTTCTCCGGATTGAAACCAGGATTCACCGCCCACAGATTCTGGATTGTACGGAAAAGAAGGCCGCCGCCGTTAAGCAGCACCAGAGCCAACGCGACCTGGACAACTACCAGGACGTGTTGCGTCCGTCGATGTCCACCCGCCAACCCACGGCCGCCTTCTTTGAGTGCGCCTTGCACATCCGCTTTCGAACTCTTGAGCGCCGGAAAGAACCCAAACAGCAACGCGACAGCGACGGAAACGGCGACTGCGAATAAAATGACCGGCGTATTCAGGCCTATATTCTC
Organism: Terriglobia bacterium; assembly: GCA_963768075.1. GTDB lineage: Bacteria > Acidobacteriota > Terriglobia > Bryobacterales > Bryobacteraceae > QHXW01. The sequence goes on along the minus strand of CAVYHD010000043.1, from coordinate 7,010 downwards.
GCTGCGCGGCACGGTTCCCGGCGCCGCCGCCAACGCGACTCTCACGCTCCATCGGGCGATGACCAACCCCAAAAGCGCTCCGGTGACGGAGAGCAGCAGACTTTCGGTCACCGCCTGCCATGCGATCTTTCTCCGGCTTGCTCCCAGGGCCAGCCGAATCGCGTACTCGCGACTTCGTGTAGCGGAACGCGCCAGCATCAGATTGGCTACGTTCACACAAGCGATCAGCAGGACCAGACCAACCGCTCCCAGCAACAGTAGAAGCGTTCCGCTGATATCTCCGATGAGTTCTTGCTTGAGCGGGACGACGGAGGCGCCCAGGCCGCGTTCCGTATTGGGATGGAGTTCATCGATGTTTTCCTGAACCGTATTCATCTCCGCCAGAGCCTGACCCACGCCGACCCCTGGCCGGAGCCGGGCGATGCACAAAATATCGTGGACGGTTCGATCGTTGATGTACATCGGATTCCGGCGCGCAATGGGTGTGTACACATCTGCCTGCTTTTCGTCGAAACGGAAGCCGGGCTTGAGCACGCCGACCACGGTATGGTCCACTCCGTTCAAGGCGAGAGTCTTGCCCAAAGCTGCAGGGCCGCCGCCAAAACGTTCTTGTGCTATACGATTGCTGATGACGGCCGCGGGGGCGCCTCCGATCCTGTCTTCGTCGGATGAAAAGCTGCGCCCGAAAGCCAGCTGCACGCCCAGAGTACTGAAGAAATTCGCGGACACCTCTTTGCCGTCCAGGTGTTCGGGAAGTCCAGGCGCGGTAAGGTCGAATCCGTCGTTCGTGAAGGCAGCGATTTGCTCGAAGGAGCTTGCATTCCGCTGCCAGTCGAGGAAATCAGGGTACGAGAGGTAAGTCGCATACCCAAGACTTCGATTGAAGAGCGCCACGATCACCAGGTGATCGGGCTGCGGAAATGGCAGCGGTTTAAGAACAACGCCCTCCAATACGCTGAAAATCGCTGTATTGGCACCGATGCCTAGCGCCAGAGTCGCGACCGCCGCCGTTGCCATTGCAGGGCTTCTTCGCAAGGAACGGAACGCATATCGGAAATCCCGAAACAGCCGGGAGAACGACTCCATGGAGCTATGATACCTGCCTTCTGGATAGCGCCCGGATCACGTGGTACTCGGAGATTGGGACGATCGAAGCCCTCCTTTGCAAGAGCTAAGGTCGACTAGGACCGAGAAATGCACATATGATGCCTTCAGGTTCCTAGTTCGAAGGCTCGTCGTCCATTGCTTCCGCCCGCGTCCATTATCAATGAGTTGCGAGCCAGCTCCGGTTCAGTTCGTCCGTTGTTTCCGCTGATGTCCACCGACTTGGCTACGGTCGAAATTCGATATCGGACACGTTGAGCATTCGACTGTGGCGTGCAGGGGCACTCACAGCAGGTGGCGCCCGGGAAGAATTGCGGTCCGGGGGGAATTAGCGACGAGTCGTCATCTGGTCGGGTCGACTGGTCAACGTTTTATTAATGTCAAACCTTTCCACATGTGGAATCTCACCTCATAGCCTCTATGCCCTGTGCCAGTCCCGTAGGCAACACTGAGGTCGGCAACCACGGCGAAGCCGGCCCGGCGTCACCCCAGGGGACACCGGTGAGACACACTGTCGATGACGCCCTAGACCAGGGCATCCTGGTCGTGATCACGCCGCTGTTCGCCGTGAGCTACAGCTTCTGAACTGCGGCGCGCCCCGCCAGTCCCGCTGCCGATGATCGGGGGCGGAACCCATCGGTCTACTCCGGGACCGGTCCGAGACTCAGCGCGATCTTCTTTGCGGTCTCCTCGGGAATGCTGGGTAGAACCACGACGTGACAACTGCACGTGCCACCCTTACCCGGCACGCTGGCGGTGTATGCGTTTGGGTCTTCCGAACGCTTGGAAATCTTATCCTGATAGAAGATTCGCCTCGCCGTATTCTCGAAGAGTTTGTCCTTGCGGATGCCGAACGATTTCTGCAAGGTATCGGGCAACGGTTTGAACACTTGGCCAGCCTGGCTGGTGACCACGGCGATGGCAGTCGTGACGTCCTGAAACACCGCCGCGCCCGTAGTCTCGGGTAACGGATCCCAGTCCGGCGGAACCGCGATCTGGCAGACGCCTTTGGAATCTTTCACGAGTTTCCACCCGGTCGGCGTAGTTTGTGCCAGAGCACTTGCCAGCAATGAGAGAAACAGAGTCGCACGCATGCATTCTCTCCTCGCTGGAGTGTACCGCCTGGAGAGGTCGCCGACAATCACCCGCAATCGAGAACTAGCGGAGACCACGACCAACCTGGGCGGCTGGAAAATCGTTCTCTCATGTGTGCATTCGAGTACGGTGGGGAGGGGACATCCCAGATGGCCGGATGGCGCAATTCCCAGTGTTCGTGATCATCGATTTTCCACATGTGAAACGCCGCTCAGACGCTCGCTACACCTGCAGCCTGAGTTTCATTGCTTCCTGGAACTGGCCAATCTCCAGCCCCCCCGGTGGGGAATTGGTAGACGTTCAATTACAGCGATTGGAGTTGACGCGCCGTTTTCGTCACCGCGGCTCGGGCGATGTTGAGCCGCCCACGCACATCGGGCAGGCTCGAAGGACGGGGTGCAATAGCAGTGGGCGTCCGAAGGCTGATAATCCCCCATCTCACTCTACGTCAACCCGTGCTTGGCAATTTTGGAGCGCATCCTATCGCGGCTCACCTGCAGAATACGAGCCGCCTCAGTTTGATTGCCGCCAGCTTGATTCAGTGCCTGCGCGACGAGGCGCTTTTCGAATTCATCCAACGATGTCTTGCGACTGACTTTATGCGGGCCAAAAGCGTCGACATGCCGGAGTGTGGCAACAATCTCCTTCAGATCGCGCTGCTGCCTTTCAAGTTTCGCGATTATGCTCTTGATCCTCAAGCGCGACTCTCCTCCTCTTCCAATGTGCTATACCCGGCGCTGAGCGCACAAGCCTAAGAGTGGAAAACCGGGCTTGCCCTCGAATGCAAGACGGAGCATGTTTCTTGGGCCTGCCACCTTCCTTATTAGTCTTTCTTTTCTCTCTGAAATCATTGGTGTTGTCAAAAATACGATGGTAGACTTCGGCTCAGGATGCACGATCACTACGGCGGTTTACCGGAAAGATCGGTGAGCACGGCATACCGAACGGCGACATGGTACAGATTTGAGTTTGGGCGAAGTCGCAGATGACGCCGTCGGCGCGTCGGCATTCTTGGCCCGTAGCGGAAACGCTTTGCGGTGGCTAAGTCGCGCAAACGTGTTCTGTCGAATCCTCCTCGGACGCCAATTGCTGGTGATTCAGGAGGGCCGGCTCTGGTCGCAGATGGAGCCGTCAGCCGGTGATGAACAACATGGCGCTCGTGGCCCTTACCGATCCTGGGATGACTTCATGGCTCACGGGTTTAAGCAGATCAGCGGACTGGGTGCGAAAACAGGCTACGCGGCCGTCATGCTCGCCAATTCAGAGACGCTGCGAAAGCTGCCAGAATCGGAACTGAAGAAATTCGAGAATCTGGGGAACGCCTTCCAGTTGGCGAAACTTGAACGAAAAGGGGTTCTCATCGGCCAGGAACTGATTACTGCCGCGCAGACGCTCCCGGTAGAGGCATTCCGACAAATGACCGGCTCCGGAAAGAGGGCGACTGTAGAAGTCGACGTCGACAACAGCATCGCGGCCCGCGCGCTGCAACCGATTGTTGACATTTTGAAGTTGGCCGATACGGACGCGCTGCGGGCGCTCCGCGAAGTTTTTCAGCACGCTATGGTCCGAGCTGGCGGGAACGCAACGGACGCCGTTGACTGCGTGATTGCCTCCTACCGGGAGCAGTGGCAGCAGGAAGGGCTACCCGAGCTTGCAGCCTCGCGGTAAGCTGAGCGACCAGGATCGGAAGCGGCTGGCGTCGGCAATGAAGAAGCGATGGGCCACCGAGAAGAAGCCAGTAAATCAACGGCTCGGGTGACACGGGCTGAAGCAGGGCGTTTAGATTGCTCTCATCGCCAGCGCCGCGACCGCGTAGCCAAATTGGAATAAATCGTCTCGGCGACTGGAACGCAACTTCGGAGGAACTTCAGCGATTTCTGCGCTTGATCCAGTCAAATGTTGTGACCGCGACCTCCTGACGATGGTGTGGATTCAGTCGCGACCTGGCACGATATGGCGGTGACATAATCCTTCAATGTCCTTTAGGAAATGTATTTTTCCCTTGGCGGTCATGTTGTTCAGCTTTTTAGGGCAAGCGCAGGAAGCAAAGAAGTCCTCAGAACCCTACTGGGACAGCGTATATTCTCGCAGGAAACTATTTTTTCGCAGCACCCAACCGAGTTGCTGAAGAATGCAGTCAAAGATCGACCTCCAGGAAAAGCGCTGGACATCAGCATAGGACAAGGGCGGAACGCAATCTTCCTCGCGCAACAGGGTTGGGATGTCACTGGGTTTGACCCTTCAGTCGAGGGTGTTCGGCAGGCCCAGGCGACCGCTCAGAAACTGAAGCTACCGCCGAATGCGTCGGTTGCACGCGAGGAAAACTTCGATTTAGGTCGCGAGAAATGGGATCTGATTATCATCACTTACGTACGTCGACTCAACAGTGAAGATGCTAAGCGCTTCCAGCGGGCGCTGAAGCCCAGGGGTATTCTCGTTTACGAAAACAACAACGTTGGTGAGCGTAATGAGTTACTGCTGGCCTTCTTGCGATATCGGATACTTCGATTCGAAGATGTCGATGCACACACCGATTGGCATCCGGAAAAGAAGCAACAAGTTGAGCGGTTGATCTGCGAAAGGCCATAAGCGAATCGGAGTCCAGCAGCCCTCCCCAAACAACTGCGTGGCGACCAAAAGGTAACATCGCCGGGTGCGCCCTTAGATCTGCGCACGTGGGGTGCGATTTCCCGTAACCCGTAACGGCGTTACGATGCGACCGCATTTCCTGGGTGAAACACGCACAAGCTTTGGCTGTTACTCATGCCGGAGAGCGATGGACGGATCGACCTTTATCGCGCGAAGAGTCGGAAAGGTGAAGATGCCGCGCCCGCGACAGCCATTAGGACCACGATTACGGCCGCGAGCGTCACCGGATCGGTCGCGGTGATTCCGAATAACATATTGGACAACGCCTGACCGAATGCAAGAGCGCCACCCAGACCGATGACTACCCCAGCGCACGCCCATTGCAGACCTGCCCACATGACCAGGTGCACAATCTTGCGGTCTGTAGCGCCGAGTGCTACCCGGATACCAATCTCCCTCGTGCGTTGTTCCACCCAATAACTCATCAGCCCGTAGAGACCCAGCGCTGCGAGGACGAGGGCTACAGCCGCAAACACTCCGATTAGCTCTGTTTGGAACCGCCGGGGCCCATCAATTTCTTGAGCTGGTGGTCGACGGTAGAGATATCGAAGTACGGCACGGTCGGGTCCACGGACCGCACAGCCCCCCGTAGTGCAGCGGCCAAGTCGAAGCGATCGCCCTGTGTTCGAACGACCAATGACAGCCTCGGCAGGGACCATTGCCGGATCGACTGATAGAAGATTGGCACCACACTGCCGTCCCGGTTGAGTGAAACGTCTCCCACGATGCCCACAACCGTCAGCCAAGTGCGATCCATGCCCGGCAATACCTCTTTGAAGCGCTTGCCAATAGGATCCTGGGACGGCCAGAAGCGCCGGGCGATGGTCTCGTTGATGACGGCCACGGGCGGTGCGTCGTGGACATCCGCAGGCGAGAACCATCGCCCCTGCCGCAACGGAGCTCCCATCACCTGAAAATACCCGTCGCTAACTAGATCTCGTTCGTGGCGCTCGGCATCCTGCGTGCCTGGCCGGTCTTCGACCACAATCTTCTCATTGGCGGAGTTCCCATTAAAGCTGCCGAAAATTGCCGATCCAACTGCCGCTCCGCGAACGCCGGGTAGAGCCTCAATTTTCCGAATAGCACCGTCGGAAAAGTTCTGGATGCGCGCCTCGTCGCTGTACCTGGCTTCTGGAAGTTCGACCCTCATCGTAAGCAGGTGCGTTGTGTCGAACCCAGGCTGGACGGAGTTGAGGAGCAGGAAAACTCGAATCAAGAGACCTGCTCCGACTAGCAACACAATAGCAAGCGCGAACTGCGACGCAACCAGCAACCCACGCGTGCGATTGACATCCCGGCCGGCCGAGGAGCCACGACTGCCTTCATGCAGGCCTGCTTGTGGATCCGTCCCTGTAATTTGGGAGGCAGGCAGCAAGCCGAACACCATGCCGGTGAGCAGACATAGCCCGAACGTGAAAGCGAGGAACCGTTCCATTGAGCGTCACCCCATCCGACCGGGGCAGGTCGGTAGGTACGAGCGCGAGCAGTGCATGGACGCCCGCATAACCGAGCAATACCCCGCCAGCCCCCCGGCCACGCACAACAGGATATTTTGGTCGCGAGTTGCCAGAGCAATCGACATCGTCCGGCGCCGAGTGCGACCCGGATTGCCAGTTCTCTCCTCCGCCCTGCACCGCGAGCAACGAGCAGGCTCGTGATGTTCGAGCACGCGATGAGCAAAACACAGAGAACCGCGCCTGCAAGAATCCAGAGCGCGCGACGGATCTGCAATCCGGCGATGTGTTCGAACAACGGCACGACTCGCACACCCAGACCCGCATCTGTCGCCGGATCTTGGCGAGCAAGCCTCCCGGAGATAATGCTCATCTCTGCCCTTGCTTGCTCGATTGATACGCCGGGCTTGAGACGTCCCAGTGCGCAGAAGGCACGGCAATTCGGAATCGCTGGAATAACGGCCACCGCGCATCCGCAGTAAGCAGCATCCAGAGCTCGGTGGTCTTGTCCGGAAATTGAAAGCTCGGCGGCATCACACCAATGATCGTCGCGCTTTGATTGTCGAGCCGGAGCGTACGCCCGAGCACGCCTCTGTTGGCGTTAAACCGACGCTGCCAGAAGCCGTAGCTGAGGACCACAGAATTATCGCCTCGATGAATCTATCATCGGAGAAGACGCGCCCGAGCAGGGGCGCGACGCTCAGCATC
>CAVYHD010000042.1:0-21753 GCA_963768075.1 Terriglobia bacterium | reverse complement strand
GTCCCCAAAGATTTGGGAGCAGTTCCCCGCTTGTTAACACGCCCCGCTCTAGCTGCCATCTTAATAAATGACAGTAACCAGGTTTGCAAACTCCGGTAATGCGAATCACACGTGGAAGTATCGGACCCTGATTGCAAACGACTTGTGCTCGGGATCATGAAACTCTACGGCCTGGTTTTGTCGAGCACAACGCGTGCGCCGTCGTTCGGAACTCCCCGTTAACTTGGCGGGTGGGCTAACGAAATCGTTCGGGGAGCTGCGCCCTACGGGACGTATCCCTTGTCGCTAACCTTCTGCGGCAGCGCGGGAAGGATCCGGACTTGACCCACCTTGTAGCGCTTCTGTGAGTCGCCGCCGGCAATCGGAAGGCCGATGCGTGGCTTGCCATTCGCGCCGGCCAGAGCAATTCGAACGTCATAGGCGCCGGGTGGCAACTCCTTCGTCAAGTGGAAAACGGAAATGACGGGATAGGTTTCACCGGCGACCCAGTCGGTCTCATCGAAGGAGCCGGCGACTTCACTGAATTTTTCGTTGCCCTGCTCGTCGGTTAAGTACAGCTTCAAGGGATGCCGCTCATAGAGCCGCCCCACATTGCGGTTCAGCCAGGTCTGTTTGACTACGAACAGATTCCCGGCCGGCAACGATTCCCGCCAGCTCAGTGATGCCGGAACCAGCCTGTATCCAAGGCCGCCGCTGCGAAGCGCCCGCTCGAAAGCCGCCTTCTGCTCCGCCATGGCCCGTAGATAAGTGTCGACCGTAAAGTAGAAGTGCGCGTAGTTGGCGTGCCAGGAAAGCGCCACGTCGATGTTTTCGTCCAGGGTTCCGTGGGTGCGCTGGTCCTGCATGTCATCGTAGTTCCAATTTCCTTCCGCGATGATTGGATGGCTGCGCCAGTTCTTTTCCGCCGTGATGCGGTCGAAGGCGCTGCCCAAGCCGTCAATGAAGCCCGTCCAGATTAAGCCGAAGCCATTAGCCAGAGCGATATCCAGACCCTTGGAGCGCAGGAAGTCGTCGTACTTTGGATACTTGTCAGTGTCCCAATCCGGACCGCCGAACTCGAGCAGGCGAATATGCCGAAAGGTGTCAATGTAAGTCTGCATGATACCGGCCAGAAGATCGTGCTTGACCTGCAAGCTAGGAAATGGGTAGTGCGAATACCAGGTGGCCCAGTCGGCCCAATGCCCATAGCCCATCACTTGAAGTAACGCAACCGGAGAATCCGGTTTGTCGTAGCGTTGCGCGAATGCTGTCAGAAAGATCTTAAGCGCGGGCAGATAAACCCGCTTGTAAGACGGGTCGAGATAGTCTGGCTCGCGCTGCTTGACTCCTCCGTTGCCGGGATATTCCCGATAGTGAAGGCCCCTGTCCCAGAGCCATTGCGGCAGAACCTTTGCGCCGGGATGGCCGTTCCACCCGGCGTCATCCGTTACCCAGAATCTGACTACTGCATTCTTGTCTCTGGACGCCCAGTATTGAACCACGCGATCGAACGAACTCCAGTCGAATTGTCCTTCCTTGGGCTCCAGGCTGGCCCAATCCCAATCGACGAGCAGCCAATCGAAGAGCGGGGCATCATCCCCGAAGCCGGCAGTATTACGCTCGACGGAATAGTCACGCTCATTGTTCCCAAACCCTTTCGGACCAGCCCATAATCCGAACCCCATGTATGGATTGGGCAGCGGATCATCGATTTCGCTCGGGTGGACCGTCTGGAAAGCTCCGCCAAAGTCATCGGCGGCGGGACAGGTGAGTGCAAACAGCGGCAAGATGACTAAGGGAAGATGTTTTATGAGCATCATACCTATCATATATTAATTACGACAGCAATATTTACGTTTAATTTCATAAATTTGCAAAGGCACATCGCTTCCAGAAAAGCTGATTAGACAGCTCCGGTATGATATCATGCCGGATTGCTAAATCGTTTTCACGGAGGACGCGCAATGCCTGAATTGAGCGCACTTGCCGATTATGGCGATCTTTGCGGCGAAGGTCCCCTTTGGGATCCCACCCTCTACTCTATTGGACAGACATCACCGGTAAGCGCTTCTATCGACTGAACTGGAGCACACGGGAGCACCAGCTCATCGAATCCGGATTCGAGGCCGCCGGAGTTGCTTTCCAGGAACCCGGCGGTTTCGTTGTGGTCAATGCGCAGGGGATCTGGCAGTGGGACGGCGCGGGCCAACCGCGCCTGTCGATTGCCGAAGCTGATGGTAGGAAATGCCAAATGAACGATTGCATTGCCGATCCGCAGGGGCGTCTGTTTGCCGGTTCTTGGTTCTACGATCCGTCGCGTGAGGATTATCCGCTCGGCTATCTGATCCGCGTGGATACCGATGGTACAGCGCACGTCGTGGATGACGGGATCCATCTCGCGAATGGGCTGGGATTTTCGCCGGACCGGAGCACGCTTTACTTTTCCGACTCCGTAGCGCGCCTTGTGTATGCTCTATGACTACCGAGAAAAGGATGGAGTCTTGGCGAATCGGCGCGTTTCCAGAGATTTGCTCCCGAAGAGGGTTTGCCGGATGGCCTGACGGTGGATGCCGAAGGATTTATCTGGTGCGCGTTGTGGTTTGGCGCGGCGCTCGTTCGGCATGGACCCCGACGGAAAAGTGGAGCGGAAATTAGATACGCTGGCCACGCAGACCTCGTCACTGACATTCGGCGGGCCAGATTGGACGGACATGTTTATCACCACGGCAGGCTTTCCCGATTCTCTCCCGCTAGCGCCCCCGGGATATCAACCCGACAAAGTATATTCAGGCGGCCGCCTTTATCACCTGAATCTCGGCGTCCCGGGCCGTGCAGAGTATCGTTGTCGGATCGTGTTCCGCCCGGAAGTCACTGCTCTGAGCCGAACAGCCGCGAAACCACTGGCCCAGAGATCTACTTTCTATTGGCGCATGCTGTATATGAAGCTCTGAATCGCGTCGTGCTTTTCGGTCTCCTGTCGCAGTTTCCGGAACATCCCCTCAGCATGGCGTGCGCGATTAACATCTCCGCTGCCGCCTGCGGCTAAGTACAGCCGGTACCATGCTTCGGTTAGGTTGGGCTGAAAGACGAACGGAGGCTTCGTATTGCGCAATGGCTTCGTGAAATCGGTGGAGTTCGGCATAAGCGCATCCCAACTCGTAACGCGCCCGCGCGTGATCCGGCTGCAGTCGAATGCTCTCCTGAAGCAGTTCCGCAGCGGCCTTGGCGTCGCCGTCCCGCAGCTCTGCGTCACCCAACAAATAGAGTGGCAGAAACCGGTGTGGAAACCGCTCGTGCTGCGCCGTGAGGAGCGCTTTGGTTTCAGGGATGGCGAGATCGCTGGTATCGGGAGCGAGAGTTACATAGTACAGGGGCAGATCGGAATCGGGAAACTGTTTGGCAGTCGCGACGAACAGTTCCTGTGCTCCGGCCAAATTGTTGCAGCCCTAATGATGCGACGCCCAGACCGAGCTTCACCCGCATGGACGACTGAAAATCGTGAACCGCGGGTTCCGCGACCAGGCGGGCTGGCTCGAAGCTGCGGTGTTCGAGCAGTTCCCAGATGTAATCGAAGCGGTAGTCTTCGTTAGCCGGCTCGGATTCCGCGGCCCTTTGAAAAGACTTAACCGCATCGAGATATTGACCGTTCTCTTCGTAGACCGAGCCCAGCAGATTAGCGAGTTCCGCTGAAGAGTTGCGCTTCGCGAGCGGTTCGAGCGTTGCCAGGGCGCGCCTGGCGTTACCGGAGCCCCGATAAGCCCAGCCGAGGTTGTACCAGACTTCGTAGGAATCGGGGTGCCGAGCACTCGCTTTTTCGAGATTGCGGATCGCCTCGGGGTAGTCGCCCGCTTGCGCCTGCAAAGCACCAATCATCTGCAACGCCTCCGGCGCAATAGCGAGTATCCTCGCGGCTGTGTCTTTGGCGGCGGAAAACCGCTTGGACCCGAGCTGGGCTTGCAGGAGGGCCATCAGAATCGCGATATCTGCCGGCGCCAGTGCGGCCGCCTTTTGCAGATCGATCTCGGCTTGGCTGAATTGCCTTTGAGCCAGTTCGATCAACCCCAAGTTCGTGTGCGCCGTGATACTTCGGGGATCCCGATCCAGCGCCGCCTGGATTCCCTGGTAGCAGCCGCGGCTCGCCGCGGGCGGCGAGCAGCTTTCCGAGGTTGACGTGTGCGACTGCATCAGCCGGATTCAGCCGCGCCGCTTCCCGAAGATGCCGTTCGGCACCCTTGAGGTCGGCTGTCTCGGCAAGAACTATCCCCAGGAGAAGGTGCGCGCGGGCGTCGGCCGGAGCGCTTTGCAGGCGGCTCTCCAATTTATTTCGCGCACCGGCAAAATCGCGGGATGCAATCCCGGCTTCTACTGCTTGATAGTCGAAGGGTCCGCTCAAAGCAGCCAAGACAGCCACAGTCGGAACGAGCACAAGCAAGGTCTTGCCAAGAAAAAGATGGCACGGACTGGAGAGCTTGAATCGGTTTCTCAACATAGCCTATCGGCGCCCATTCGATTGCGAATCTAGTTTAGTGCATACCTATCATACCGTCTCGCCGAAGTGCTAAAAATGGCATGGACGGAAACACTGGATAGGCGTCAAACGTGATTGGCAACCAGAAATTAGAGAATCAGATCTTGACACATATCTCACAGGTATGATAAGTATAACCGGAATCGCGAATTAGGTGATATTAACTACGATGGCTTCAGCCGGGGAGGTTTCACGTGAGGATATGGAGAATCGTCTCGTTTGGCATTTTGGTAAGCGCCTGCGGCATTCCTATACTGTTCGGGCAGCAAGACAAGGGAACCATCGTGGGTCTGGTCGAAGATTCGTCCGGCGCATCGATCCCTAATGCAAAGGTCACGTTGCGAAACGCGGGCACTGGTGAGACCCGAACCACGAACACGGGGACGCCGGGCGAGTTCGTCTTCACACCCCTGATGGTCGGCATCTACGACGTCACGGTGGAAGCCGCCGGCTTCCAGACCCAAGTGAAGCGGAACCTCGAGTTGCAGGTCCAACAGAGACTCGACGTCCAGTTCACGCTACCGGTTGGCGCCGAATCGCGGGTGATCGAAGTCACGGACACCGCTCCGCCACTTCAGACGGCAGACTCCTCCCTTGGCCAGGTCGTCGAAGCCCGCGCGGTTGTAAACCTCCCGTTGAATGGCCGCAATATTTACCAACTCATCGGCCTGGCGCCGGGAGCCGTGACGGGCCCTGACGGAAGGCCGTCTCTTTCAGGCCAGGCGGCACAATCGCAATATTTCGGCCTCGACGGTATCGACAACAACAACTACCAGGGCAATTTTCAGAGCGGAAACGCCTGGTCGCTATCGCCTTCACCAGATGCTATCCAGGAGTTTAAAGTACAGACCAACAACTTTTCCGCTGAATTCGGGCAGTCCGCGGGCGGTGTCGTAAACGTGATCACGAAAAGCGGTACGAATGATTTTCACGGCACGCTGTTTGAGTTCGTTCGCAATCAGGAGTTCGACGCACGAAACTTTTTTGCGCAGTCCAAGCCTCCCTATAAGCAGAATCAGTTCGGCGGCAGCCTCGGGGGACCGGTCCGGCTTCCGCACTTCAATGGGCGGAACAAGCTTTTCTTTTTCGGCGACTGGGAAGGCTTCCGCTCACGCAAAGGGATCACCGAGACCAGCATCCTGCCGGATGCGGCGGAACGACAGGGCAATTTCCGAGAACTGCTGACCGGACAAACCTATACCGATCCATGCACGGGCGCGGTTTACGATACGGGCCAGCTCTTTGACCCCACCACCACTCGCCAAGTGAACTGCAAAGGCGGCGGGACGGGGTTCGTTCGAGATCCTGTACAGTTCAACGGCCAGATGAACGTCATGAACCCAGCCAGCATAAACCCCGCGGCTAAGGCCACCGCTGCGCTGCTTCCAGCCGCAAACAGCGGGTCGAACGAATTCATTTGGAGCCCGAATCTGGCGTATGACTATAACCGCGGAGATGTCAAGATCGACCAGCAGTGGGGCGACAACGATCACCTCTCCTATCGCTATGCGATGACCACAAGTCCTGAGAGCGGGGTACCGCAGTTTTCGGGGCCTGCGAGCGGGGGCACCCAGCAAACCACTCTGACACTCGGTGGGGCTTTTGGCGAGACACACATTTTCTCGCCTACGGCAGTGAATGAATTTCGCGCCGGCTATACGCGCAATTCAGCGGACAACGCGCTGGATAACACCAGCCTGGATCCAAGTACTCTGGGCTACGGCGGCGTAAACAATCAGCCGGGGATTCTGGGCGGGCTGCCGTCGCTGAGCATCTCCGGCATAACCGGCTTTGGCGCTTCCGCGTGGAGCCCTTCCATTTATAAGGGGCGCAGCACGCAGATTGTGGATACGCTGAGCATGGTTCGCGGTAGGCATACCGTCAAGATTGGCGGGGCGTTTAATCGATACGGCTGGATTCAATATCAACCACAAGGTTCAGCCGTGGGCGGCTACGGTTTCAGCGGAATTCTCACCGCGGACCTCAACGCGAGCGGGGGAAGTGGCGCAGCAGCAAACGGCTCAGGTTGGGCGCAATTTCTGTTCGGAATACCGGACAGCAATTCCATGGGGAGCAGTATTTGGGGGGACAACGTTCGGGAAACCGGCGCTGTCTTCATCCAGGATGACTGGAAGGTGACACCGAAGCTGACGGTCAACCTAGGCCTGCGCTGGGAATTCGGGAGCACGCTGAGCGAAGGTCATGACCGGGTGACCAACTTGGATTTGACGACTGGAGCGCTCATTTTACCTCAGGCGAGAGAAGATCAAAGTCCTCACTTACCGTCTTCTTTTCCCGTGGAATACAGTTCAAGCAACACTCTTCTTAGGAACTCGCTGCCTAGCCCGGCCCCTCGGATTGGATTGGCCTACCATGTGGCCACAAGAACAGTGCTTCGAGCGGGCGGAGGTATCTTTTATGCGAATCCATACCCGGCCGGAACCGCTGCCCTGCCTCTCAACCTACCGTGGGCCACGGCGATTGCCGAGTCTGCTCCGCCAACAGGCCCAGTCAACCCGGTTACGGGCAAAGCAGTGAACTCGGTTACCAGTATATCGACCGGATTTCCGGGCGGCTATCTATCGCAAGTTTTGTCGCCTCCTGAATTGAGTGTCATGGATTCCCATCCCCTGTTCCCCTACGCGGTGACATGGAACCTTGCGGTGCAGCAGGATATCGGCTGGGGCACGGTGCTGGAAATTGCCTATGCGGCATCGCGTGGAAATCATATAAGTCGAGGCACGGACATCAATCAGCCGACACCGTCGGCGGATCCTAACAGCGACCCGCAAACGCGGCGTCCGTACCCGCAATACGGGCCCATCGCTTACGTAAATTTCGGAGGGAAGTCCTACTATAACTCTCTGCAAGCGAAGCTGGAGAAACGGTTCTCGAATGGTCTCTCTTTCCTTTCTTCCTTTACTTGGTCGCATTCCATCGACGATGCACCATTATGCACAGTGTTGGGAAATGATGGGGGGAATTCGGATTGCTTCCGTTACGGTTTAGAACAGGAGTGGGAGCGGGGAAATTCCTCTTTTGACATCCGGCGGCGGTGGGTGAGCAGTCTTATCTACGAGCTGCCATTCGGTCCAGGCAAGATGTTCGGCGCTAACTCTAAAGGGCTGGTAAACCAAGTTCTAGGTGGATGGCAGTTGGGTGGAATTATCACGCAGCAAACCGGTTTCTGGTTCACGCCTTCCACTTACTACGATCCTTCCAACGCTTACAGCTACATCGGATACGGGCGGGCTCAAGTCTTGGGAAACCCGTTCGATTTCAGTTATGGCCAGGATGCGCAGAGTGCGAATGGGTGCCCAGCCGGACATCAATCCATCACTTGCTGGTTTAATCCGGCCGCCTTCGGCTTTGCATCCCCAGGTCATTTCGGGAATGCTGGACGGAACATCCTTGAAGGGCCTGGCCTGCTGAACGCCGATCTGTCTCTATACAAGAAAGTTCGGGTCAGCGAAAACAAATTCTTTGAGTTCCGAGCAGAGCTTTTTAACGTGGCGAATCATGCCAACTTTGCAACGCCCAACCATTTTGTGGACGGGGGGCAATTCTCTTCTATCATCGCCACCAGCACTGACCCTCGAGACATACAGCTGGTACTCAAATTTGTCTTCTAGGATTGCAAATGAGGGGAATTTTACAATGCTTGTTAGCTTTCGTCCTCTTCATGACCGCTGTCGGGCTCTCACAGACTGCGAAGCCGATGACCGAATGGTATTACGCGGACGGATCCATTCATCCGGATGGAATCGATCCAAGGCAGGGATCGCCGGCTATCTGGTCGCCCGGTAGGGACTGGATTGTTATATTCAATCTCTATGACAAGGAGCAGGAGGCCACTGCAACTTTTTACTTCGAAGACATCGCGCCACGGGAACATCATGTAGTTCTGCCTCCGCGAGCTGACGTGCGCATTGAGGTCCATGAGATCCCCGCGGTCGTTCCCACCAACAAACAGTATGGCGTGCGAATCACCGCTCCCATGCCCATCGTCGTGCAGTCTTCTCGTGCAGAGTACGAGCACTATAATCCGGTTAGCCGAGCCATGACCTCGCGCGTGCTGTATCCGGGACCCCTGGGGCAGAAAGAGACACGGTGGATCTACCCTGATTCGCTTGATCTTAGTTCCGGGTCGGCTTTGGAAGAGAGAGAATGGATCTCGGTAATGAATCCAGGCTCACGAGACGCGCATATCAACATCACTTTCAATTTTGGAGGCAAGCAAGAGCTATACGCGTTGACGGTGCCTTCCGAGCGCGTTCGATCGCTGGATCTCTTCAACCTGGCCCTCGTTCCGAAGAACGTGATTTCAGCGCCTGTGATCCAGAGCGATGTACCTATTGTGGTGGAGCAGGTGCGCCGGGCGTACGTTCGGGGGGTTCCGGTGATCTTCTCTTTGTGGGCGACCCTGGCATACCCTATTGGAGACACCGATTTACACTAGGTGCCGTGGACTATTTTGCAGCACGTAGCGCGCTTATCTAAGGAGGAAGAGCATTGGCGCTCTCACGCGCTTTGAAAGCTAGGTGGTTTTGGTGCTGCGTTTTCTGCGTGGCTTGCTGGGTTCCATGGACTTTTGTATCCAAGCTGGGGACCGAACAGATTCCCGCCCCCACAATGCAATACCTTTTCAACTGGGGCAGCATTCCCGTCGGCCTGGGCTTCCTCGTGATGCAGCGGTTCCGGATCGAAAAGAGTCCCAAAGGAATCGCGTTCGGCTTGACCGTAGGCATTCTTTCCGCTTTGGGCCAGCTTGCTCTATTTGCCGCTTTTCGTTACAGCTCGAACGCATCGGTCGTCACCGTGCTGACTTCGCTTTATCCACTGGTTACGGTTGTTCTGGCAGTGATCGTTCTGCGGGAACGGCTGACGAAGGCGCAACTTCTTGGTCTGGGATTTGCGGCAGCGGCCTTCGTGATCTTTTCGTTTTGAGAGAGAATCTGATGCACCTTTCCTGGGTTTTTTACGCCGTACTCGTGCTGGTTTCGTGGGGAGTTCTGGGCATTTTCCAGAAGCTGGCCACGAACTATATTTCCGCCGAGTCGACCATGATCCTGCTCATCGTTGGCTTTCTGCTGTTCCAGCCGTTCATCTATCCCGACAAGCCGATATCTTCCTATCCTACGCGCGCCATCGTTTATGGTCTGCTGAGCGGGCTGTTCAGCAACCTCGGTGCGTGGGGTTTGTTCGAGGCTATGAAGTCCGGAGGTAAGGCCTCGATCATCGCGCCGATTTGCGCACTCTATCCTCTGCCGGTGGTACTGCTGGCTCCTTTGGTGCTGCACGAATCGATCACTTTGCTGCAAGGGATCGGGGTTGCCTGCGCCCTCACGGCGGTCGTTCTGCTGTCGCAGGAGGCGCCGTCGGAAGGACAGTCGAATCCCGTGGCGGTCGCTGAAAGGGTCCGCGATTCTGCTTGAGTCCGCCGTCCGAAGGGCAACGATTCCGATTGGCGAGGCCATAATCTCACCTATCATACCGGATTTATGAAAGCAGCTTACAAATCGATTTTAGCGTTATTTTTTGATGTCCTAGCTGTAATGTAGAGGTATGATAAGTACTGCAATATGGACGACCGCGCGAGATTGGCATGCCTCCGTTGAAAGCCATTAGGGCCCCTTACACGCCCGAAGTTGAAATACCCTTTCGCGTCCGGTGCGTGGCGTGTGGGCATGAAATTTCGCGGAAGACGTATCGAGCCGACTGCCCATCCTGTGCAGGAGCGCTGGGTTTCACCTATCCGGACGAGTCCCAAAACTGGGATGGAAGCGGCCGCTCCATGTGGCGATATCGCCCTCGATTGCCGGTTGATCCCGGCGCTGCGATCGTCAGCCTGAATGAAGGAGGGACGCCGCTGCTGCGAGCGAAGAAGCCGACCAGCTTCGAGCTTTTTCTTAAAGACGAGACGATAAACCCCACAGGATCCCACAAGGACCGCGCTCTCTCCATCGGCATCACCAAGGCGCGCGAATTTGGCTTTGACACTTGCATGCTGTACTCAGATGGCAGTGCCGCACTTTCTTCCGCTGCGTATGCGGCGCGTGCGGGTATGCGCAATATCGCGCTTGTTCCCCGGGGCGCTTCCGACGACCGGATTCTTCCCCTGATGGTCTATAACTCCGTGGTGCTTGAATTTGCTGGTGTCGCCGCCGCGGCACTGGATTGGGTCCATGAAGTCTGCCAGTTTCTTGGGATCTACGAGACATCGACCTATCGCAAGGCGAATCCATACGAGTCAGAAGGTCCAAAGACTATCAGCTATGAGATCTTCGAGGATCTTGGGGAGGCGCCGGATTGGGTAGTCGTGCCGGTCGGGGGCGGCGGGACCTTAGCCGGCATTTGGCGCGGATTCTGCGATCTTCAAAAAATGGCATTGACTCGGAAAATTCCGCGCGTCGTAGGCGTTCTGCCGAAAGGCTACCGTCTACTTCAACTTGGCCTGACGCGCGGTGTTGAAAGCGATGAAGACTTGCGAAAGATGGCTGACTTCGACGTGCCGGAAACCGCACAAGTGAAAATCGCCATGAGTTGGCCACCGGACGGTGTCGAAGCCATTCGGGCGGTCAGAGAATCGAAGGGGCAGTTCCTGTTCGGCAGTGACAAAGAAGCTTGGAAAGCGCAGCAAACATTGGGCGCGCGCGAAGGAATCTATGCGGAAGTCTCAGCCGCGGTGGCCATGGTTGGCGTCGAGAAGCTTCGCCGCCAGGGTTCCATTGCTGATGGAGAAAAGGTGGTGGCGGTAATCAGCGGGTCCGGTTTCCGCGAAACCGCAGCGCTGGCGTGCCATCTTCCGGCTAAGAGAATCGACGTGAACCGGAAGAACGGAATCAACAAACTTAGGCGCTTACTAAAACAATAGCCGGTGCCGCGAAAAGGCGCCAGGCGGACCAGGAGAGGGAGTGAATCTTGCCTGCAAGCAATTTATTTGACCTCACGGGACGAGTCGCAGTAGTCACGGGAGCGGCGGGGGGTTTGGGCAATGCCATCGTGCATGGTCTGGCCGTAGCCGGGGTTCGCGTGTTCGGCGCGGACGTACAGGAACCTAAGTCGTTGCCGCCGGGAGCGGAGTTTCGAAAAGTGGATGTATCGAGCGAATCTGCAGTGGACGGTCTCGTTGACGAGACCTGCGAACATTTTGGGCGAATCGATATCATGGTGGCGAACGCGGCAATCGGTGGAGGCGCCAAGGCTGAGGAAGAAACCCTAGCGGGTTTTGAGCAAGTGATGGCGGTGAACGCGCGGGGCCCATTTCTTTGCGGCCGCGCGGCGGCGCGGCGCATGATCTCGCAGGGCGGCGGATCGATCATCAATATCGCCTCGGTGCTGTCGTTCATCGGCCATCCAACAGCTATCAGCTACACCTCCAGTAAGGGAGCAGTTTTGCAGATGACGCGGACCATGGCCATTGAGTGGGCCAAGTACAGAGTCCGGGTCAACGCCATCGCTCCAGGGTTCTTCCGCACACCAATGAATCAGGCGCTGCTGAATTCCGAGGAATACATGAAACCGATTTACGCCAAGATCCCGCTGGGCCGGGGTGGTGAACCACCGGAGATCGTTGGGACCGTAATCTACCTGGCGAGTGACGCCAGCCGGTTCGTAACAGGCTCCGCTCTGGTGGTGGATGGCGGCGAAATGGCGGCCGGCGGCTACACCGAAGGCGTTTTTCCGTTCATCTTCGATCTGCTGTGAGCAACCGTATCAGCATCCTGCTGGCATTCTGGTATTTCGGCGAAGGGCGCGCCAAGGCACTTACATCTGCTATCGCTCCGCATCGGGGCGCCGGATTTCAGGAGCGGCGATACGCCGGAAAGTTTCTGGATCAGACGCTCACCTGGTTGACCGGGAGGTTCCGAGCTTGAAGGATCTGCCGGACATTCCAAAAGCAGAATATCCACCGCGCCTGGAGCGTTTACGGCGCCTGATGCGTGACGCCGGCATGCAGGCCGTCTTGTTGGGCACGGGCGCTAACCTTGCCTACTTTTCTGCCTATCCGTCGCCTGCGCGGAGCGTCGCCCGCCCGTTCTTTGTGCTGCTGCCGCTGGCGGGGGAGCCAATATTCTTCAGTCACCGTGGTCATCGCGCCGAGGCAGTGCGCTTTTCCTGGATCGGAGATGTTCGCGAATACAGCGAGTTGTCGCGCGTGCCTGCCGAGTTGCTGCGCGACGCCATACGCGAGCGTGAGCTTTTCGGCAAGACCATCGGAATGGAACTCGGCTTTGAACAAGCCATGGACATTTCCTGGTTGGAGTTCCAGCGCTTCCAAGACAGTCTGGGCGCCACGAAATTGGTAGACGCGAGCGCCGCCCTGTGGAGGTTGCGCATGGTCAAGTCAGCACACGAGGTCGCGTGCATCCGAAAGGCATGTGAGATTACATCTCAGGCATACCATCTCTGCTTCTCAAAGGCGCGAGGAGGAATGCAGGAGCAGGAAGTGTTTCGTACATCCTACAATCACCTGCAAGCCGAGAGCATGGGCGACGTGTTTCTGGTGATTACGTCCGGCGAAGGAAATTACGATCTGGTTACGAAGCCGCCCGAGAAACGGCCCTTGCGCAAGGGCGATTTCGTCTGGCTGGATGCCGGATGCACGGTGTCCGGGTACTGGTCGGATTTCTCGCGCGCGGGAGTCGTCGGCAAGCCATCGCCGGAACAGCAGCACGCGCAGGAGACGATTCATCAGATCACCACCGAAGCAGTGCACATGGTGCGGCCGGGCGTCGCGGCATCGGCTCTCGCGAAATTCTGCTACCGGCGGCTGTCGGAGCTCGATTTCCCGATCACCTCTTCCATCGCGGCGCTGGCTGGTCGCGTGGGTCACGGCGTGGGTCTGAACATGACCGAGCCGCCGCACATTTCCGAGCAGGACCACACGGCTCTCACACCCGGAATGGTGATCACTCTCGAGCCCGGTGTGGCCACCACGTGCGGGACGTTTCACGTGGAGGAGAATGTCCTCGTTACTGAGGATGGATTCGAAATTCTTTCCAATTCCCCGCGGGAACTGCGTTGTATCGAGCCGGGATAGAAGATATGGCGAGGCATTGGAATCCAGAATCACTAAAACCTGGCAGCCGAAACGCCCTCAAGCTGGAGTTGGAAGAATACGCCAGTGGAATCCGTGTTGAGATTCCGTTCCACGCTCTCATCGGAGCGAAGGGCGGCCCGCGCATCCTTCTGATCGCGGGAGTTCATGGGGACGAATATGAAGGTGTAGCGGCGCTTCATGATTTAGTTGACGAGGTCGATCCCCAAACACTAACCGGCTGTGTGGTAGTTGTTCCAGTTGCCAATCCGCAAGCCTTCCACGCCGGGACCCGCCGCAATCCAGTCGATTTTGGAGACCTGAACCGGGCCTTTCCGGGTGATCCGTTTGGTACTATTACGCAGCGCCTGGCGGCGTTTCTTTTTGAGGAGTTCGTGCTAGGTAGCAATGCATTCCTTTCCCTCCACGGTTGGAGCAAAGAGGCGGCCGTCATTCCCTATGTCGAATATCCTCTGGGCCAAGGTCACGTGATGGAGCAGAGCAAAGCTGCGGCGCTGCATCTTGGGATGGAGTACCTGCACCCCTACGTTTGGCCGGCGGGTGTGTTGGGTGAGACAGCGACCCGTCACGGAATCGCAGCGGTGGAAACCGAAATCGGCGGCATGGGAACGATAACAACAGAGGGACAGAGCATGACGCGGTCGATCATTCTGCGATTCCTCGAGTTTTGGGGTGTTATCCGGCCTGGAACCGCGCCGCCGAGAAGCGAAGGACTTCGCCAGAAGATCGTGGACCATGCCGATATCCTTGCCGGGCGCGCCGGTCTATTTCGTAGAAAAGTCGAAATCGGGCAGCAGGTGAGTCAAGGCGAAACATTGGGCCATACTTTTGGCTTGGCGGGGGAGCGCTTGGAAGAACACCTCGCCCCGCATCTGGGTGCGGTGGCTATTCTGCGCATGCACAGTTCCGTCCAACCGGGGGACCGCCTGATACAACTCTTTCGCGAAACGTGAGCTATGAGCGTTACGAACTGTGTTAACCTCAGTATTTGGAGGCACTTCGGTGCGTACCCGGAATCCAAGTAGTAACTCCTCGCCACCTCACGATACGCTGTCTACCCAAACTTTGCAGCAAATGATCGGCTGGCTGAAGGATGGAACCTTCAAGCCTGGCGCCAAGCTCCCGTCTCAAAATGAGCTTGTGGAGCAGTTTAGTGTAAGCCGGACAGGCATCCGCGAAGCGCTTCAGATGATGTCCGCGCTAAGCCTCATTGAAATTCGCCCCGGGCTGGGCTGCTTCGTCAAGACAGTTTCGCCAGAGTACATCATCAACGCGGATGTGATGGCCATCTTGCTGGAGAAGGAAGCGATCCTCGAGGTAATCGAGACCCGCAAGATCATTGAATCGGGAATTGCCGCGCTCGCCACGGAACGGGCCAAACCAGAAGATTTCTGGCGCATGGAGGATGTGTTGACGCAAGTGGATCGCGCCATCCAACGGGGCGACAGCGTGGCGGTCGTCGCTGCTGAGTTTCACTATGCGCTGGCCAAAGCCAGTCACAATTGCGTGCTCGCGAAGCTGGTCCGGTCGTTCACGCACCTGATGGCGAAGGCCGGTGAGTTGCTGGAATCCAGTATGGACGACGTAGCCGCTTTTAAGAAGCACGAGCTTGACTCACATCGTCAGCTATACGAGATCATCAAGCAAGGCGAACCGCAGAAATCGCGTATGGCTATGATTCAGCATATTTCTTATTCGGAAGAACTGATTGTCAACGCGTTCAGGGATGCGGAAGGTGTGGAAGTCCCACCCGAGTGTTTGACTACGGTCTGATCTAAGGACCCAAATAAATCTATCGCTCGCCCTGTGGTTACCAGAGCGCCTCAACAGCGTGAGCGAGGATCCCAACAGGCTCCTTCAGACTTACACTTGAGCCACTGAAAAATTGCTGCCGGTGATGCCAGCCCTAGGCTCGGCACGAATACGGATCTCGGCAGCCTGACGCTCGGCCAATGGGTTAGCCGCCGGCCATGAAAGCCCAAGTCGAGCCGTGCCTCCTTGACGAGAGTTGCTACATTCTGTGGTATGCCCTCTTGGGTGCCTCGTATTGCTCGCTCTAACCGATATGTGTCTTGCCGCTGACAACGACAGGTCAGATCTAAAATCCCTTTACGACGCTCATCGGTGGTTCGCGCTTCGCGATTCCGTACCACAACCCATGTTACGAGGAACAGGCTGGGACCAATGCCGCCTTTTTGGCTTTGGTGCAAACTCAAGCCGACGGAGAGATCGGTTAAGCTCCGCCTAGTTGAGTCGTTGCGAATGTGGCTCAAGCTGCGAGTGCCGCGTTCCACAGTTCCGTCATCGTCGCATCGGACCCGCCGAGCTTGCCCGTCTTGAACTGCCCCTTCTTGATCTTCTCTGCTAGCTCGATTCCGGAGATTGTTACCACCGCGTTGTCGAATCGCTTGAATCCCAGCATCGGCCGGATTCGTTGCTTCACTCTCCGATGATCCTGTTCCACCAGGTTGTTCAAGTACTGGCTGGACGGACCTTCACCTTCCGCGGAAGTTCGCCGTCTTCCTTCATCTCTCGCACCGCCCGGTGCGAGGCCGCATAGGCGTCCAACGTAATCTTCGTGGGCACGCGAGTGTGCTTCATTGCGCTGCGCAGAAACGATTTGGCGGCGTTTACGTCCCGGTTCCGGCTGAGAAAGAAATCGACTGTTTGCCCCGCTTTGTCCACGGCGCGGTACAGGTACACCCATTGTCCGTGAACCTTTATATAGGTCTCGTCCATCCTCCACGATCCGCCCACGGGCCGAGCGTAGCGCCACCAGCGCTTTTCGAATTCTGGAAGGTAGCGCTGCACCCACCGGAGAATCGTTGTATGCGTCACGGAGATGCCGCGGTCTGCCATCATGATCATCAGATCCCGTAGGCTCAGCTTGAAGCTCGTGTACCAGGCGACACACAAGATGATGATCTGCCCGTCGAAGTGCCGTCCTTTGAACAGATCTTCGATCGGGACGAACCGTTGCATCTCTTCATCATCGCCCGCCACCCGTACCTTTGCACCAGAGCCGCAATACCGGCCACCGAGCGACACCAACTGTGAATGGCTGCCGGGTTCGACGATGCGGCCGCCCTCCAACACGACAATACGGTCTGACATGCGGACGGTCGAGAAGCGATGTGAAATAAGCAGAGCCATTTTCCCGGTTGTAAGATCCGTAAAGCGCTGGAACACCTCATGCTCGGAACGGGCGTCGAGCGAAGCGGTGGGTTCATCGAGAATCAACAATTGCGCGTCGCGAAGATATGCGCGAGCGAGAGCAATTTTCTGCCATTCGCCGCCGGATAGATCGACGCCGCCGTCGAAGCGCCGCCCCAGCATCTGCTGATAGCGGCGCGGCAAGCGCTCGATGACACCATCAGCCATGCTCTTGCACGCAGCGTACCGGAGCTTGGATAGGTTGTGCCGCTGTTCGAGACGACCGATCGCGATGTTGTCCGCGGCCGACATCTCATAGCGCATATAGTCCTGAAAAATGACGCCGATTTCGCGATGCAGGTCCTCAATGCTGTACTCGCGGAGGTCGACGCCATCCAAGAGAATACGGCCCGAAGTCGGATCATAGAGGCGTGTGAGCAGCTTCA
The DNA here is from genome assembly GCA_963768075.1 of Terriglobia bacterium. GTDB lineage: Bacteria > Acidobacteriota > Terriglobia > Bryobacterales > Bryobacteraceae > QHXW01. The sequence continues at coordinate 4,586 of CAVYHD010000042.1, read as the reverse complement.
CCAGTGTCGTTTTTCCCTGGCCGTTTTCTCCGATCAGAGCTACTCTTTCTCCCTGCTCCAAACGAAAGTCGAGATGGTCGAGAATGAGGCGGGCAGCCCCCGGGTAGGTAAAGCAGACATCGCGGAACTCGAAGCCGCCGGAAATCGGGCGCGGCGCGGGCAGGGCGTGCGGCTGGCTGCGAATTCTGGGGCGGACGGCAAAGAACTCCAACAGATCGGTGAGGAACAAGGATTGATCGGCAATATTGGAAAACAGGGAAAATATGTTTTGAATATTGGCACTGGCCCCGGCTATTGCTCCAGCCAAGAACGTCATCGTGCCAACAGTAAGATCTCCTCTAACCGTGCGATACATGACATAGGCGTAGGTCCCGTAATAGCCAGTTGTGCTTAGTAACGAAAGGAATGCGCCTACAACAAGCCTGCGACGCGCTAAGGCCACGTTCTCACAGTAGATTCGAGAGGACAACTTGGAATAGCTTTGGACCAGGAACGAGTTCAGCCCGAACAGCTTGAGCTCCTTCGCGGACTCTTTGCTGGCCCCGAGCTGGCGCAGATAGTCTAACTGCCGCCGCACCGGCGTTTGGCAGAAGTTTAACGAATAGCCGAGAAATGCGAAATGACTTTCTCCGAGAAACGCCGGCACAAGGCATAAAATCATCACCAGCAGTAATAGAGGAGAAAAGACCAGAATGCTCGCGGAAAGCGTGGCGGCGATGATTATCTGCTGCAACATGGTGCCCGCCGCCTGTATCATGGCGACGCGGTCTGTCGCCTGGACCCTGGCGCGCTCGAGCTTGTCGTAAAACGCGGGATCTTCATAAGCGGCGAGATCCAGTGTGGAGGCATGTTCCATCACCCGGATGCTCACGTGGCGCGCGAAGCGATCGGCGAAAAGACTGTCACAGAACCAGACGGAGCGGCCAAGAACTGCGCCCAGTGCGGCTAGGCCAAACTCCAGAGCTACCAGCCACCAAAAGATAGGAAGCAAGGCGCGCCGGCCGGAAGTGGTTGCCACAATCGTATCGATGATGACCCGCGAAACCGAGAGCATCGTGACCGGTATGAGAGCCGCGACGATGCGGAGCAGTAACCCCGCCGCAATAACCAGGCGCCCTGATGCCCAGACGATTCGGAGGACTGGAGGAATGTTTCGTAGTGCGCAGAAACGCTGCTTCCAACCGGTCCAAAAGTTCTGCGGAGAAGTTTCAGCCATAAAGAGTATTCCTACTCTCGGCGTTTCCTGTATGTAACCTGTGGAATATCAACAAGTGGAGAAACAGGAGATTGATGGCGAGCAACACTACGGCCAATGTGACGACCAGTACGATCGAACAGTAAGTGACTTAGTCCCGGCGGCCAGAAGTGAGCTGTTGAGTGACAGCAGTCCCGTTAGGCGTGTTGTCCTTGACGTAGCTCAAGCTTGCTTGCGTGGGCAGTGCCAGGGCCGTCCCGGCAGCTTCGACCTCGTCCAGTATCGACAGAAGCAATTCTTGCTGCACTCTCAGAAACTCATCACCGCTTTTGGTGAGGACGTAGGCGAAAACTTCTAAATCCAACGAATAAGGACCGACGCCGATAAAGCGCGCGGGCAGCACCCCTGCATCAACCTTTGAGTGGGTAGTCAGCAACCTGGTGACGGCATCGAGCACGGCTCTAACTTGGTCCGGGGTAGTATCCCGGCGCAGATTCAACATGAAGTGAAACAGCATTTTGTCGCGTTTGTTGAAGTTCTCAACAATCATGGAAGAAAACTGGCCGTTGGGAACGGTGACCAGCGTCCGATCCGGCGTACGGATGCGAGTGGAACGCAGGCCGATGTCTTCTATGGTCCCCGTGCGATCACCAAAGCGGCAGAAATCACCAATGGCCGCAGTCCGGTCACTTACAACGGCTACACCACCAAATAGATTTTCAATTGTTTTCTGCGCTGCAAGAGCAATCGCGAGCCCACCTACACCGAGCCCCGCCATGATGGAGGTCGTATTGTAGCCCCAGTTAGCAAGCACCGCCGTGAGCGTGAGCAGCAGAACAGTGAGTTTCAAAACTCGGGAGATAAGGGGTAACACAGAGTAGGAAAAAGCTTGGTGCTTCACTTCAAGCGCTGATCGCAACCGCCGCAACGCCAGGTCTACCAGGGCGGTACCAAGCCAAGCGAGGCCGAGAAAAAACAGCAGCGTCAGAATTCGACCCAAGGTGAGCCGTAGCAGCGCTGAGGGAGCCACCCACTCCACGCCTGCACGAAACACGGCTACCGCCAGCAGCAGCCGAAGGGGACCGGCGAATACTTGGAGCCAGCTGCGATCTAGCCGCGGAACGAGACGTTTTAGCACCGGTTCCACCAGCATGAGCACCCCCCGCGAGATCCACCCAGAAAGTATTATGAGCGCTAGCGCTAGTAACGCCAGAGCAATCCATCGCCAGACGGGCGTGTCGAGCAGCCTCCAATTTACCAGCGAAGTGGGCAAGTACTTTTCGATCGGGGAGTCACTGGTAAGCTGCGCTATCTGGGGGAGGAGTCCGAGGGAGTCTGAGGAAAAGAGCCAGACAGAAGATCCCGAGCGGAGAGTCACACGCTCCATTTGCAGAGACAGCGTCTGGCCGTTGACTCGGAAGGTATCGATCACATCACGATTGGATGCAAGGCCATCGTCCAGGTCTCCCGCCGAGTCGCGGCTGAGTGATGCCACGTCGAACTGAGCGTCGCGATCGAGGACCTCGGCTAGCTGCTGGGCCAAACCGGGGCCGTCTCTCAGGCGCTGATCCGCAGGAAGAGCTCGTAAGTCGAGGTAGTGCCAGGCTCTCGCATAGCTGCGCGCATGGCACGCTTCCAGAAAGGCATAGACGGAGCTCTGAGGCGAATCGCGACTCAACGGATCCTGAGATTTCTGCTGCGTGCCCGCAGGCATTGAGGGCGTTTGCGCGCTGGCTGCGAAGCACAGTGCAGCAAGCAGCAACTTGATGGTTGGAGACGAAATACGTCGACCTCTGCTTGGCGGCAAGAATCATCTCCGATATGAATCGAACGGTTATGTTTGCTCCTCCGAAGAATGAGCAATCAGCCGGCCAACTGCGACCTTGTAAAGCGTTTGAGGGCTTTGGGTGGTGATGGAAAGCGGGAATGTCATGAACCGTGTAAAAAGTCTCTAGCGGTGCAGTAGTGTTAGCGGAAGCGTATTGCGGGAAACCGTCAGGAGCTAGGGGACTTGCGGCATTTTCGGCGCCGTGGCCACCGAGTTGCAGAAAAGCAGGACGCGGGGCCAGAAACCACGATGACCACAGTTGTGTTTACCGACTTGGATGGCTGCTTACTGGATCGCGACAGTTATGCGTGGGACGCGGCTATTCCGGCGCTGGAGCGCATCGAGCGCAACGCCGTCCCATGGATCCCGGTGACGAGTAAGACACGAGTGGAAGTGCAACGTTACCGCCAGTTACTCGGCCATATTCACCCCTTCGTCGTAGAGAATGGCGGAGCGATTGTCATCCCGCAAGGCTATTTTCCGCGCAGTGTTCCGGGGGCTGCATTGCGAGATGGTCATGAAGTAGTTGAGTTGGGCAAGCCATACGGGGATTTGATCGCTGGGCTGGAGGCTGCGTCGCGCTTCACGCGGTGCCGGGTGGCGGCGTTTCACGAGATGACGCCGGAGAAAGTGGCCAGGATATGCGGGTTACCCATCGAACTCGCGGTGCTTGCTAAACAGCGCGAGTACGACGAACCTTTCTACATCGTAGATACGGAACGCGAATGCCAACTGAAGGCGGCAATCGCAGCGCAGGGCTTACGCTTGAGTCAGGGTGGGCGCTTCTACCATATCAGTGGCGAGAGAGACAAGATGTCGGCCGTGAAGCTACTTTCGGCGCTATTTCGAGAGAGCCACGAGCGTGTTGTGACCGTTGGCTTTGGCGACAGCCAAAACGATGCTGGTCTGCTACAGGCGGTCGACCTGCCGGTCATTGTCCGCTCACGTAACGCTGGCGCGCTTCAATCGCTAGTGCCTTACGCCATGCTCACTTGGCATGAGGGGCCAGCGGGATGGAACGAAGCGGTCCTGGAAATTCTTCGGAGTCACGACAAATTTGCCTGCTATGAGAAGAGTGTTACCTCGTAATGTCCAGAAACTCGATCTGCCTGAATTTAATGAAAGTTGCTGGATCAATAGTTGCGTCTAATCACGAGAGCTGAACTGGGTGTCACATAATGTTACATCCCCCGCGAATAGCTTCTTAACGTCGTCCTTACGAACTTCGAAAGCCAGACCGATGGCCCGTGTTTTCAATAGGATCAAGTTATTGGACATTACGACCGTCTCATTGGGCATCTATTTTGATCAAGATGTGGAGGCGGTGGTCGGCCGCCTGCTGGGTGAGCAGCTCGAGGATGGAGGGTGGAGCTGCGAGGCGGAGAATGGTTCGCTCCGCTCGTCGTTCGCGACCACGATCAACATGCTGGACGAGGAAGGAGTCCCGGAGCTGCTTCTGATACTCGGCAATCCGGGCTTCGGGTCGCATCGCTGCTCGTGGCTTCGCTACTTGGAGAGCGATTAGCTTCCCGTTAACCACAGAGTGGGATTATTTGTTTGGGT
>CAVYHD010000041.1:0-43730 GCA_963768075.1 Terriglobia bacterium | reverse complement strand
TGCAGCTTCCGCTATGGCGTATGCGCATGATCCGGCCAAAACTGGAACCCCGATCATGCCAGTGCCAATCAGTCCTAACGTGAAGAGCAAATAAGCAGCATTCCCCGCCAGCGGACGGAGCGCTTCCGCCGCTTGCTTCGCAGTATCAATTTTCGTTATGCCGTGAGAATGGAGGGTTGCGGCGGTCGTCAAGACGATGAAGTACATGATGAAGTTTGAAAAGAGCATCCCGGTGAGTATATCCACGCGCTGACGGCGCAGTTCTTCGTCGGTGGCACCCATCCGCTGCGCAAGAGTCCGCCCCAGAGAACGTTCTTCCTCGACTTCCTGCGAGGCCTGCCAGAAGAATAGATATGGCGAAATGGTGGTCCCGAGAATACCAACTAGCACTGCCAGATATTCACGCGACCACTCAAGCCGCGGCCGCATTGTGGCCAGAAGCGCCTGGTGCCAGTCGACCCGTGCAAAGAATGAGGTCAACACGTAGGCGAACAATACCAGTGTCATCCACTTGAAAATTCGCGCGATCTGCCGGTAGGAGGACCAGAACAAGAATCCGACGATAGAAGCGGCATAGACCGGAGTCCAAATCAAGGAATTGATCCCCGTAACCATCTGTGTCGCGTCCGCCATGCCGCCGAGGTCCGCGGCGATGTTAATAACATTGGCTACGATCAAGAGCAGGCACGCGCCCCAAAGAACCCATCTCGGGTAATGCAAGCGCACAACTCCGGCCAAGCCGCGTCCAGTCACCATGCCAAGCCGGCCACACATGAGTTGAATGGCCGTCATCATCGGAAAAGAAGCCAACGCCGTCCACAACAGGCCATAGCCGAAGCCTGCGCCGGCTACCGAATAAGTTGAGATTCCCGAGGGATCGTCGTCGGCACAACCGGTGATCAGACCGGGTCCGAGCTCGGAAAAGAAGTGCTGCAAGGGGTTTTGTTGGGGAGGGAGAAACGGCTCGCTGGCGTCCGGCGGGACGCTGCCCACGGGGGGATCAATCTGCAGATCGTGCTCCCCACGCAAGTCGCTCATTTCGGCTCTGGAAGACGAGGTTACCATACGGGTGAAAGAAATCTGGAAGGCGGAGGTCATCTGGCGGCTAGTGCGAGAATGGATAGCGGTAGCGGTTTTCGTATTTAGGAAGGGAGAATCATGGAGCGACGTGAATTTCTGAAAGGGCTAGGAGTGCTGTCGGGCTCGGCCTCGTTCGCGGCTGGAATCTCAGATGCCGCCTGGACGCCGACGACATCGCCACTCAACCGTTTCAAATTGGGAGCCATTAGCGATGGGTTCTCGCAAGACTTCGGAGAAGCTCTCAAGATCATGAAGAGCTACGAACTTTCTTGGGTTGAGATCCGACAGGTTTTCGGCGTTTACAACACGGAAACGAGTGCTACCCAGATTCAGCGCATGAAGGATTCGCTCGATAAATACGGATTCCGAGTGTCCGTTATCGATTCCGCTTTGTACAAATGTACCCTGCCGGGCACGAGGCCCCTCGGAAGCGAAAGAGACAGCTATCCCTATGCCGAGCAGATGGAACTTCTCAAACGCGCGTCCGATCGCGCACACGCACTCGGCACTGACAAGATCCGAGGCTTTACCTTCTGGCGCGTTGCAGAGCCCGGAAGAATCTCGGAGCGAATTGCCGAGGAGCTCGGAAAGGCCGCCGAAGTTGCAAAAGGCGCCGCAATGCGTCTGGTCATTGAGAATGAAGAGACATGCAATGCCGCGACAGGCCGTGAGCTTGGTGAAATATTCGCGATCGCGCCTGCCCCTAATTTAGGCATCAACTGGGATGTTGGAAATGGATACTGGCACGGAGAAAGTTCATTCCCTGACGGCTATAGCGCCCTGGATAAGAAACGCATCTGGCACATTCACCTAAAAGGCGTCACGTGTGAAGCCAAGCTGAAGAACTGTGCGGAAACTTTGGCAGGCCAGGGCCAGATTGATTTAGTGGGGCAGTTTCGCCAATTGGTTCGAGATGGATATCAGGGAACGATGTCACTCGAGTGCGAGTTTGTAGCTACCGGACTCACTCATCTTGAAACCAGCAAACGCTCGCTAGAAGGTCTGCTGAGGGATATGGCGACCGCCCTCCATAAGGACTCGTAATCGTCTAAGACACATTCTTACGTCAGCGACGCCCACGCACGAACGATCTACAGCTTTCGTATGAAATAACGTGGATTTTTGGCTTCCGGCAACCGTTCGATCTTCTCGCGCTTTCCTTGGAAGAACCCATCAATGGCCTTTTGCGCGCCCGGAAAAACGTCTGCTGAGAAGTCATACTCGTCAAAAACCACGTAGCCTCCCGGCACCATCCTTGGATAAAGAAAGTTTAGACAGGTCACATAGGATTGATACAAGTCGCAATCGAGATGTGCAAGGCTGAATCGCATTCGGCCTAACTCCGGCAGGGTTTGCTCGAAAAAGCCTTTCACCAGGCGCACTTTTCCGGCATAGCCCAACATCTCTATCTTGTCCGTGAGGCGATGGATATTTGTATCGTCAAAAAAGCCCTTCCTCGCATGCGAATGAAGAGTACCATCGCTTAGGCTATCCTCTGCGGCCGGTTCCGGAAACCCTTCGAATGAGTCACAACCGAGTAGGCTGACGTTGCTGACTCCACGCAGGGTAAGTCGATGTGCCATGCCTAGTAGCGTGCTTCCCTTGTATACGCCGCACTCGATAATCGCGCAATCTTCAAATCTTTCGATAGAATCGACGATTTTCGCGAGAGTATAGAAATCAGAGCGGTAGCCGGGATCAGCAATACCGACAAGTCGCAGGAGTGATCTGCTTGCGGCGGTTTGCTGTCTGCGGTAACACCAAGCCATCGCCGGCAGCGACTTAGAGTACAAGTTTTTTGCAAGAGTCTTCATTCGCATACACCGGGATGAGCACACTTGGCAGTTATCTTTTCGGCCATGGCCTACCTCCTTGCCAAAGTAAGTAACACGGCAGAGTGACGGGCTGCAATGGTGGATTGTGAGTTTTGATCCAGTTCCAGAGAACCAAGAGACCACACTAATATTGCTGACGGGGACCGGTAAGCTTAATCGTTTCGTAATGAAGTGGCAGAGCTTTGAAATAACAGGCGAGCGTAGCACAAACCAAATTAACTTACCATTCAGCGTGGCCCATGACTCAGCTAAACTCGGGCCATGGCATTACACTCGCCGACACAAGGAGAAGACAGATGGAACAGCGCGTGAGTTTTATCACGCTTGGCGTGGGGGATCTAACGCGAAGCAGGGAATTCTATGAGCGCCTCGGGTGGCGGCGGTCAATGGCCAAGGCTGAAGGCGTCGTATTTTTCCAGGCAGGAGGGATGGGCCTGGCTCTCTTCCCGCGACGCGAGCTTGCAAAGGATGCGAATATTGCTCCCGACGGCGACGGCTTCAAGGGAATATCGCTCGCATACAACGCCCGCAATCGTGCAGAAGTTGAGTCAGTGCTCAAAGATGCTGAAGCCGCAGGCGGAAAGCTCCTCAAGCCGGCCCAGGAAGCCTTCTGGGGCGGCTATTCGGGGTACTTCTCTGATCCGGACGGGTTCCTATGGGAGGTCGCCTGGAATCCATCGTTCCCGATAGCGGAGGACGGAAGTATTCGCATTCCTGACTAAACGGCGAGTTCCCCCGAGGGGAAAGCGTCACTTTGTGAGAGTCAATGTCCTCGTGCAGAACGCGTCGTGCGGTTTGACGCCGGAGAACACCAGCGTCATCGTCAGCCCGTCTTGAGAAATCCACTTTGCCGGAAGACGATATCCGTGCGTTCCCGCCACGTCCCACTGGCGGTGTAGAACCGTCGTCCACGGACCCCAAGGCTCGGGGGCGTCAAAGAGGCCCCATCCGCCGGAATGATCATACGCCAAAGTCATTAGATACCGCCGAATGCCGGCGTCGTATACTACGTCGACCCGTTGGCAGTTCGACGGATATGCAAACACGGCACCCCGGCGTGTGACGTCCGCTGTCCAAACCGGCCCCGCATCAGCGTCGACGCGCTCGTAAAACTCCCATGCGCCACGCTCACGAATCCGCTCCTTGATTACTCGTGCCAGCACCAGGCCGTTGTCGCTCTCATACGCCGACGGTCCATCCTGCGAGTAAGCGTAAACAAAGCCATCTCGCGCCCCCGCATAGTTCCGCCCGAAATTCAGAAAAGCCGGAGACCCGAACCCGTCCTCCATTTTGAATCCCCACTCCCATGTCTTGCCGTGATCGCTCGACCACAGCAACTGCGCGTTACCCACGTTGCGAACCCACAAGTACAGGACGCCATCCACCATCAGGATTCCGCTGGCCTTCGGGCTTTTGACTCCGCCGCCCGTCCGCTCGCCATCCGAACGCAAATTTACAGCGCGATAGTTGTCGGGACCGCCGGTGATGCATGCGAATCCCATCCCCAGCTTCTTCTCGACAAAGGGCTCGAATCCGAATCCATCGCCGTACGAGGTGTACTGCGCATCGTCGTCGCCCCACGTTAACGGCCAATTATCACTGTCGATCGCGGTAGACTGGATTTCCTTTCCGAACACTGCATTACGGATCACCCGGCTCGGCAGATAGGGAGCCTGGACCGTCACCGCTTCCATCAGCGGCTTCACCACCAACTCGTATATGGGCCCCCAGAACCCGGCCCGAGTATCACCTAACGCGTCCCCGTTCCGCACCACGATTAAGTCCAGGCTCGGCACCACCATGATGAATTGGTGCTGGGCGCCGGCACCGGCGAATGCGTCCCGCGGCGCCGCCGGCCAGATACCATCCGTGTTGGTGTACCAGGCCAGTCCCGACGCTGGAGCGGGATCGGCCGCACTGCGCGGTGGACGCGGCAACCCCTGATCGGTCAGTACGTTCTTGACCACGTCCCGCCGGATCAACTCGCGCCCGTTCCACTGGCCCCGCAGCATCATCAACTGCCCGATTCGCGCCGCCGCCCGCGCGGTGAAGGTGGCGCCGCCCCAGTTTGCGTACAGTTTGAGCCCGTCCACTTCGTATGCCTGGCCGTATCCAAATGACCAGTCCTTCTCCGGAACGCCGAGCGGCTTGAGCACCCGCTCCTTCAGCAGCGCGCGGATGTCCCCGCCATGCAGGGACGCCGAGATCGCATACGAAAGCGACGCCATCCCTGGATTGCTGTATGCGTACTGACTTCCGGGCTCGAACAGCACGGGCGCTTGGCGCACCGCAATCGAAAACGGGTCGGGAGTACGCTTCCAGAAATCGCCCTTCCACCCGGGAAGTTGATCGTGCGGGAGCCCATCCTGCTCCGCATCGGCGATGCCCGAGGTGTGGGTTGCGAGCTCCCGGATCGTGATCCGCGATTTCACAGGGTCCGCGCTCCAACCGGTAATGTACATTGACGCGGGATCGTCCGGCGCAATTCGGCGGTCGCTCATCGCCACCGCGAGCGACATGCCACCGACCAGCGCCTTGGCCATCGAAGCCGTACCGTGTGGCCGGTCCGCGTCCCATTCGGGCGCGTACCATTCCAGCGCGATCCGTCCCCGCCGGATCACGATCAGGCCCGTGGTTCGGTGAGCCGCGAGAGTACTGCGCCACGCCTCGAGTCTAACCGGGTCGAGCCCCGCTTCCGCCGGCGAGATACTGGCGAAGTCTATCGATTGTGCGCAAGCCAGCCCGGCACAAGCCGCAAATACCAACGCTTGATTCAACCCCATACCCAAATTCTGTTTTCAGCGCGATATCGGATTGCGAGCCACAATGATGGCGTAATTCCGCGGTATCTCGGGGTCGTGCGTGGTGAGCACATCCTCGATCTTGAGCAACATTTGAAGCAGCTCGCGCACCTCTTCGCTCTCTCCGTAGAAGTTTGCCGCGAGATCGTGTAGTGTGAACTGGATAATGGAGCCGCCCTGATATCGAACATCGACTTCAGAAAAGTATCGCTTGAGGACGGGTATGATGTCCTGCGAGCGCACCGACTCCGACGGGTCGAGGGCGTCCCATTGTTTTGTTGTCATCGGCACGTACTCCTGCCAGAAGAAGCCGGCAAATAATGGATCGGAGGAGATGAGCCCGGAGCCTGCGCCGCCGGCCGATTCTCCTCGAACTTCAGCCCGCTTTCGGCGGAGAACCTGAAGGGCCTCGTCAGCCCCTGGGAGATCCATTTCGCGCTGCGCGCTTACACGGAGCCGGTACTTTTCCGGCAGCAACCGGATGCAGGCGTTAATCGCTTCCACTTGTCGCGCGCTTGGCTGACACTGGTTCGGACCTATGTACTCGTACAACATGAACGGTGCGTCTGGCCGAATCCAGCGGGTTAGTTCATCGAAGACATCCTCGAGGTTGGAAAGATGGTGGACACCGGCTGCGAATACCAAGTCGTAGTGGTGCGCAAGACTCAGGCGATTGATGTCCTGACACTCGTAACTTACGCCAGCAATACCGGCCTCTCGAGCTAGTCTGCGTGCATTTTCGAGAGCGGACTCGGAGATATCGAGGGCATCACAATGATCGTAACTCAGCAATTGCAGGACCGTTTGCTCGAACTGGCCATGGCCACAGCATAGGCTGAGCACACGGTCGAAGTGCGCAGCGGGATGGATGTATTGCTTTAGCACATTGTTGAAGTCCGCGGCATGCCGCTGCATCGTTGGGATGGTGGCCCAGTTGAGTTCATCGTCCGGCGCGACGCCCCAGCGCTCGGAGACAACGACCTCATCGGCAGCCTTTATCAATCCCGAGCGACTCTGAGCACCAGCCATCCGGAACACCCGGACTGCATGCAGCGTGACTTCCGAAGCCACTCCGCCGGGCGCGGTGTTGCGCACAATCAGCCACCGGCCTGAGGCCAGTGATTTAATCGAGAGATCGAAGTTCTTCTGAGCAATAAATGTGTGCTCCACCTCGCTGAGATAGGTATTGCCGTCTTCAGCGACAAAACCGATGCCGATTTTGCCGCTATGAACTGTAGCCTCGACACTCACCGTCACTGGACCAGTGATCTCTTCCAGAGCTGCGATGTTCAACGGGATCATAACCGCGTACGACCATTGTTGTCTTGGAGTAAGCACTCTCAGGGGATCGGTGCCGCGAATCTGAGAAGAATTGCACAGTGTGAAATTATGGACATCGAATACGGCGTGGATTTTCTCACCGGTCGGGAACGGCGCAACTGCAGCGCTGCTGGGCATTGATGTCGCTCCGTGGCCTGTGACGGAGTGGAATCGCAAGGATTTCCCCTGTGTTTCCTGGCCGCCTTCGATTGTACATCGGTGGGAGGTTTGGTATTTTCATACCCAAATTCAATTAGCGCGCGCCCGTTGTCTCCGAGAGATAACCACCAGAACCGCGAATTGGGCGGTTACGATCGAGCGGTGGGCAGATTGGGACGAGACCGGTCTCGGAATCGAACCGAGCAGCGCTCTTCAGAAGCGCTCAACGGGTTTGCAGCCCGGGAGGAGCCCAGCCCCCTATACCGGTCAAAAACTGACCCACTACCGGTACCCCTGCCACAGATATTCCAGAGCCTCGGGAAGGGTTTGTTGTTTCACGGCGCGATCGGTATGCCCTGCGTTACGCACGAATATAAACTGATAATGATAGCCTTTTGCGGCCAGCACTTTGGCCATGTTTTCGTTGGCGACGACCCAGTCGTGCATGTTGTCCCGCATGACATTCGGATTAAGAAGGTCTCTGTCGCCGACCTCCATCCATATGCGCAGCGGCTTGGCTGGGGTGTTGGGGATGAGATGTTCATGGAACTCCCATGCGCCGTGAGGGGTCTGGGAATTCGACGGCCACTGCTGGTTCACGTAGGTGCCTGAGTAGGTGAGGACGCGGTGATAAAGCTCCGGGTGATACCACGCCATAATCAAAGCGCACGAGCCGCCGGAGCTGCCACCCATCGTCGCGCGGCCCTCGGGATCTTTGGTCAGTTTCACGTTGTATTGCTTCTCCACGAGAGGCAGCACTTCTTTCTCGACGAACTCCGCGTACAGGCCTGACATCGTGTCGTATTCAAGGCCGCGTTGGCTTCCCTGGGCATCGCCGCTGCCGTTGCTGATAGAGACGGCAATCATCACGGGCACACGGTGCTGGGCGATCAGATTGTCCAGGGCTGTGAACAGCGCCTGGTCAGGTCCATCCGCCCCGACGATGAACGGCGCGGCCGTACCGGGGACGTATTGTTTGGGGACATACACGGTCACGCGGCGAGTGTACGAAGCAGGGTGGCTGGTGGTGACTACCAGCTTGGCAGGGTCGGTAGGATCTACCGTGCCAAATGTATTGGCGTCGCGAGCGATGCCGGGATAGATCTTGCTGTCGGCCGATTCCATGGTAAACGTGAAGACCGCTCCCCGCGGCACACCTTCCTGCACGGTCATCTCCGGCGCAGGGTTGTGCGTGGGGCCAAGGATGAAGTTTCCATCGGCGTTTGCCGGAGCGTTGGCGCCGTCAGGTAAGTCTTTCGCCGTAACATAACCGGGCGTGTTGGGATCGCGGGCCGGTGGTGTCGGGCGGACCGGGCGTGCAGCCGCGGGCGGAGCTTGGGCTAGTGCGGGACCTAAGCCAATCATCAGGCTGATCAAGGACGCGATACCTAAAAGACGGAACATCGGGGACTCCTGGTTAGACGCTAGCGAGTCGCGCTAAAGCAACTCGGGGAAATCATCACCAAGCTTAACGCAACGGCAGATGCGACATCCTTGATGCCATAGATGACACGCAAGAGCACGTCGATCCGATCTGCCATTTGGAGGCGGTGCTTCATTCTCCCGACGGAGACGCGTTATCCGGCGGTAATGCCAGCCTCACCGCACACCCTTCCCTTTTGATAAGCTGACTGAGTTTCGAAGAATCACCGTTGCGGGGTGCCTTGGATGATGTCCGCTTTGCTTCGCGCAAGACAAATGTTGGCGACATTAACGCTGGCGGCTGGATTCGCTGCTGGAGCGGCTGCTCTTTACCAGAGGGCCGAAATGACGCGCCCGGAAGAGATTCGTTTCGAAAAGCACACGCTCGATTTGGGTTCGAGCGAATCGGCCGCGATCGCCGACATCAATGGCGACGGCCGATTGGACATCATCTCCGGCGAAAACTGGTACGAAGCGCCGCATTGGGTGAAACACCATTTCCGCGAAATCCTGTACACCGACAATTACATTGACGACCTCAGCACGCTGCCTCTGGATGTGGACGGCGACGGCCATGTCGACCTGGTCACCTCCGGCTGGTTCAGCAAGAAGCTTGCCTGGTGGCGAAACCCCGGCAAGACGGACGCACTCTGGCAGGAACACACGATCGAGACCGGCTATCCGATTGAGTTCACATTCCTGGTGGATCTGGATAACGACGGCAAGCAGGAAGAGATTCTCCCGCAATTCGGGGACGAGAAAGCCCCGCTTGCCTGGTATGAGCGTGACCATCATGGCGGCTTCACCAAGCACGTCGTCAGCCCGCGCAGCTACGGCCACGGCATTGGCGTCGGCGATGTGAACGGCGATGGCCGCAACGATATTCTCACGCCGAACGGGTGGCTCGAAGCGCCGCCCGATCCGCGTTCCGGTGATTGGAAGATGCACGCCGATTGGAAGCTGGGCGACCTCGGCTTTCTCTATGTGGCGGATGTGAATGGCGACGGGCGGCCCGATATCATCACGTCCATGGCGCACAACTACGGCATCTTCTGGCTGGAGCACAAAGCGGATGGCTCCTGGGAGAAACACGTGATCGATGACAGCTGGTCGCAGGCGCACGCGGTCACGCTGGTCGATTTTCGCGGGAATCATAACATTGGCCTGCTCACCGGCAAACGGTATATGGCGCACAATGGACACGATCCGGGAGCGCGAGAGCCGCTGGGCGTTTATTGGTATGAGCGCCTGATGGCGCCCGGTGGCCGGCTGGAATGGGCCAAGCACGTACTCGACTACGGTGGCCGGACCGGCGGTGGCATTCAGATACCCGTTGCCGACATTGACGGCGATGGCGACCTGGACTTCGTGGTGGCGGGAAAGAGCGGTCTGTTCCTGTTCGAAAACAAGACGAAATAAGCTATGGCCAATAAGCTTTACGACGTCGTGGTGATCGGCTCCGGTGCGGGCGGCGGCACGCTATCGGCACACCTGGCCGGGCTCGGCGCGGAAGTTCTGGTCCTCGAAGGCGGTCCCAAAGTAGATACGCGCACCGACTTCAATACCCATGCCTTGCCCGATGAGTTCCCCTCGCGCCACATCCCCATCATGAAACCCGGCAAAGCGGGTTTCGACGGGGAACGCAGCCGCGGAATCGGCGGGAAAACCATGCTGTGGAACGCGGTGGCGCTGCGTTTCAGCCAGCGGGACTTCAAAGGCCGGCAACATGACGGGGCGGGCGAAGACTGGCCGGTCGACTACGCCGATATGGCCCCCTACTACGACCAGATCGAGCGCGAGGTCGGGGTTTGCGGAAACTATGACCATCTGGAGGACTTGCCGGATGGAGTGTTTCTTCCTCCGGTTCCGATGAAGTGTTCCGACGTGCTGATCAGGAAGGGCGCGGCCAAGCTCGGCATTCCGGTCATCCATGTCCGCAAAGCGACGCTGAGCAGGGCGACGCGGACTCGCCCGGCGTGCCATTTCTGCGGTAATTGCATGGCGGGCTGCGATGTGGTGGCCAAGTACAATTCAGCGGACGTGCACATGTTTCCGGCGCTGAAGACCGGCAAACTGACATTGCGGCCCAACAGCATCGTGCACGAAATTGCTGTTTCAGACGAGGCGCGGGTGAGTGAAGTCCGCTACTTTGATCGCGAGACTCACGCCGAGGCGGCCGCCAGGGGGCGGATCAACGTCGTGTCGTGCGCTTGCGCGCAAAGCGTTGCTCTGCTGATGATGTCCAAGTCGAGCCGATTCCCCGCCGGCTTGGGCAACTCCAGCGGCGAATTGGGAAAGAACTTCATTCCCCACATTAATGCGGGTTTCGAGGTGTTTCTCGAAGACTTGATTGGCAACTCGCAGGGCAATGACGAGGGCTTCCTCGATCACGCCTATATCCCCTCGTTCATGCACAAGCAGAAGCGCGATTATCCGCGCAGTTTCGGCATTCAGTTCAATTACCAGAACCATCGCGCGGTAGGCTGGGCGCGCAGCATCAAAGGCATGGGCCGCGCATACAAGGACGAGGTCAAGGCGAAGTTCCCCGCGTATCTGACGTTCTCGCCTTATCAGGAAATGCTGCCCAATCGCGACAGTTTCATCGATCTGGACTATGACAATCCCGATGACTACGGCCTGCCGCGCGCGCGCCGGCACTGGAAGCTATCGGACTCTGATTGGAAACTGCATAGTGACATGAAGCAGAAATGCACCGACATTCTGTTGGCGAGCAAAGCGAAAATCCACTCGGTCAGCGCTAATCCGACAACCAATCACGAGATTGGCGGCTGCCGCATGGGCGCTGATCCCAGGACCTCCGTTGTGGACGCGTTTTGCCGTTCCCACGATGTCCCCAATCTCTACGTAGTGGACGCGAGCGTCTTTCCCTCTGCGTCCGAAAAGAACCCGACGCTGACCATCATGGCGCTTGCTGCGCGGACGGCGGATCACATCGCGGATCGTCTGAAGAAGGGGGAAGTCTGATGGCAACCTATTCGTCTGACCGGCGCTCCGTGCTCAAGATCATGGGCGCGATTGGCGCCACTTGCGCCTATCCGTACGCCGGCGATGAGCTGTTCGCCCAAGTGGCGCCGGAACACCAACACCAGCACGCGGGGGCTCCTCACGATGCCGCGCGTTTTCTCGCCGAGGCGGATTTCCGGACGATTTCGCGCATCGCCGACCTGATCATTCCCGGAACCAGCACACCCGCGGCTTCGGGCGCCGGCGTGCCCGCTTACATCGACATGGTGATTGCTGGAGATGCCGAACAGCAGCAACTCGTTGCGGATGGGCTTCGCTGGCTGGATGCGGAAGGCGGCGGCCAGGCAGGCAAGAAGTTCATGGATCTCTCCGAAGACGCCCAGATCAGGATTCTCGAACCGCTGTGCGAGGCAGCGGACGCCGGGAACAGCCTCGCTCGAAACGTGCAGTTCTTCGCATTGATCAAGAAGCTGACTGCCGATGGCTATTACACTTCGAAGACCGGCCTGATTGACGAACTGGGCTACACGGGGAACACGGTTTTGAGCAGCTTCACCGGATGCGTTCATGAGCACTAATCGTTTTCTGAAATTTCAGAAGGCGACGCGCCCCGGACTGGTAGGCGAGACCTCGCTTTGAGCCTGGGGCAGAGAAACAATGCTACTATCCAGCCGTGGAAAACCGAACGGAACCGAGAACCCTTGGTCAATGGATTCGATACGTTATCGTGGCCGCCATCGCACTATTCCTGGTTGGTGGCTGCTGCGCTTGTACATTCTCTGAGTGCCGCGGGTGCCTCGATGAAATCTGTGTTTTTACCGGAAGCGCCAAGTCCTTGCGATTTTGCCGGACGATCGCATAGGCTAACCTCCAGGAGGAGAGCACGGGTCGCCATTTCGACAGTGTTGCGCAGCATCAGGGTCGCCGCTCCCTCATGTGGCAATTCAACGGTTATTGTGACCGGATCGGTACTGGGGCTGATGAACTGCTCCCCTGCAAGTGTGCCGGCATCGTCGAGTACAGAGACCCCGATTCTGCCCGATTCAACGAAGAGGATCACGCGCAAATGTGGTTCATTCAGAGTACGGACCATCGGCGGAATGCCCACCGCAGCGGCGTAGGCCCACGGTTGCGGCGCCGTCACGATCCGCGCACCCAGTTCCTCGTGCTGGGTACTGGCGCCTACCCAGTGGGACTCGGATCGCAGGTTCGGGAGCAGATTCATCACGGAGAGTACCTGCTGGTCACTGGTGAACGATTTCGCCACACGCGGCTCAGCTCCCAAAGCTTCCGCGCACCGGAACGCAGCATGTAGGGCTCGCGAAAGAACATCCTTCAGCTGGAAGCCGGCAGTGATCGTTTTGCGAATGGCGTCGCCTACTTCGCGGCGGTATCGGGGATTGGACAGGAAGCGATCCACTCTAGCGCTCAAATCATTACCATCGACAAATGAAACAGCCTCGCCGGCTTCTCCAAAAACATCGACAAAGTCTTGCTTCCGATTCATCAGCGTGAATCCGCCGGAGGAAAAGCCATGAATCTGCTTGCTGCTATAGCCATGGATGAAGCCTGGACTGAGCACATCGATGATGATCGGATGGCTGGCAAACAAGGCAGCTAACTCGGGCCCGTACGGGATGTCGGTGGGGATTGCAATCAAGTTTTCGGGAACGCCGGGCACATCCGTTCTCAAATTGCTATAGCACGCCACCGGAACATCGGCAGAGCCGAGCACCTTCAGCCGTAAGGCGGTCTGCGCTTGGTGGATGACCAGCCGGTGCGCAAAGTGCCAAAAGTACGTCTGATCCGGATCGAGAGCCAATTGTTGGCGCAGGTCGCGAGGTAGCCGTTCGATCTGGCGCTCCAACGCGCCCAAAAGCGGCTGGCCATACCCATCGATCCAGGTCCGGACCGTTTCGCCTGCCAGTCCTGCCAGCGCCGGATGCGAAAAGTTCGTTGGCTCCTGATAGAAATGGCCCACGAATCCGACACTGGCGTTGTTGCGGTCTCGAAGGCCCGACTGCGCTTCTAGAGGGGAAAAACCGGGGAGCATTGCCGGCATCTCCTGGATCAGATGATTGGGGAGTAGAAACCCAAGGTCCTTCATGATCTGCGTCTGCCCGCTATCACGTGACCAATGAATGAGGCGAGGATGCGTGAGAATGCGACGCAGGGTTTGGTGCGCACCGGCGGCTGACGCGGCAGGATCCAGGGGATGCGGCACCAGCAACTGGTCGGCCAGCTCCAGCGGGGCGTGGTCCCAAACACAGAGCGTCGGAATGTCGAGGACATCGGTGAACAGATTTGGCCTCGATCCATCCCGGTGAGGCGGAAGGCGGCAGATCAGGGCATAGCTTCCGTACGGCAGGCCTAATGCAAGGTCCGGTTGAAACGCTCGCAGTTCTGATACCAGGTTGGAAATTCGACCCGAGTCCGGAGGAAGGAAAACGTCGACGGGGACCTCGAAGATCGCCAGGCCGAGGTCAACCAGGGCTTGCCGATAGAGTTTGAATAAAGCCGATGCGATGCCATAGAACCAACCGTCGGGGGGCACCGTAATTGCGATCCGCTGAATCGGCAATCGACCAGCGGTGGAATCAAGTGCCATGCAAGACAGGGTGCCAGTGATTTTTTGGGATCGTCATTCCTCTCTGGTGTTGTGCCCTGGTGTGCGCAAGAATAGGACTTCGTTCCCTTATAATCTAACATTGGCAAAAACGGTGCATGGCCAAATCTTAAGCTGCTGCAATATGGAGAGGAATGGCCGACACGCCTGATCCTGTGCTAATCCTGGGAGCACGAACGTTCGCGCGGGAAGTAGCGGATCTGTTGCGCGAAATCCCCGCCTTCGAACTCAGAGGTTTCGTAGAAAATCTGGACCGGGCGCGTTGCGGCCAAATGATCGACAGCCTCCCGGTCCTGTGGGTTGATGAAATTGCCGCTATGTCCGCTACCCACCGGGGCATCTGCGCCCTGGGTAGCACCCACCGAAGAGGATTTATCGAGAACGCGACCAGCCAGGGGCTGAAATTTATCACTCTGATCCATCCCGCCGCGCGGATCTCTTCAACGAGCACGGCGGGCGAAGGAAGTATCATTTGCCCTGGGGCGCAAGTTGCGTCGCACGCCCAAATCGGACGTCACGTGCTTATCAATCGAGGGGCGCTGATCGGGCACGATGTGGAGGTTGGGGACTGCGTGACCATTGGTCCGGGCGCGAACATAGCGGGTTTCTGCCGCATTGGATTCGGTACTTACATTGGAATGGGCGCGATTGTGGTGGAGCGATTGGTGATTGGGTCTGGCTCCATGGTCGCTGCAGGATCTGTCGTCACGCGGGACGTGCCGGACAACGTGATGGTGGCGGGGATGCCTGCACGAGTCGTCAAACGCGGCATTGACGGTCAATAGCGATCATGATCAACGTTTTCCAACCTACCCTGGGCGCCGAAGAACTTGATGCCGTGCGCAAAGTCTTTGAATCGAACTGGACGGGCAAGGGCAAAGTCACAGATCGCTTCGAAACGGAATTCGCGCGGCATCTGGAGACGGATCGGGCGCTTGTTCGCAGCTCGAATTCATGCACGGAGGGCCTATTCCTCGCAATGGACCTGCTGGGAACTGGCCCGGGCGACGAAGTCATCCTGCCCTCGGTCAGCTTCGTGGGGGCAGCGAACGCAATCTTAGCGTCTGGAGCACGCCCCGTTTTTTGCGATGTGGACCGCGCCTCGTTGAACTGCACGGCAAGTGCGATCGAGAGTTGTATCACTGAGAGGACGAAAGCCGTCCTGATTCTTCATTACGGGGGCGTCCCGTGCGACATGGACGCAATTTGTGAACTCCTGGCGCACAGGCACCTGCTACTGATCGAGGATAATGCGTGCAGTGTAGCCTCGCGCTTCCGCGGCAAAGCCTGCGGGCTCTTCGGCGACGCCAGTTTATGGTCGTTCGACTCGATGAAAACGCTGGTGACGGGGGATGGGGGGATGGTATGGTGCCGAACCGCCGAATTGGCCCAGCGCGCCGAGCAACTGCTTTACTTGGGGCTTGGGAGTGAAAGCGGATTCGCCAAGACGGTGGAGACGCGGTGGTGGGAGTTCCAAGTGACCTGCTGCGGACGCCGGGGAATCCTCAACGACATTGCTTCGGCGATCGGTATCGAGCAGCTCAAGAAGCTTCCGCGGTTCCTCGCTCGGAGGAAGGAAATCCATCAATTCTATAACCAGGAGCTTTCGAATCTGACCTGGCTGACTTGCCCTCCCCACATTCCGGATCACTCCATGTCCTCATATTATTTGTATTGGATTCAAGCCGGCCGGGGACAGCGAGATCGTTTGGCGGCCCATCTAAGGCAAGCCGGGGTGTACACCACGTTTCGCTACTCCCCATTGCACCGGATGCCGCTTTATGGCGCAGAGAGAAGTCTGCCAAACGCAGAACAGGCGGCGGAGGAAACATTGTGCCTGCCAATCCACCAGTCCTTGTCGAACGACGACCTGGCACACATCGTGACCTCGATCCGCCGATTTAACGTGGCCTCCGCGGCGGGACCCTGCCCTATCGCGTTGAACGCCACCGTATAGTTTCGCGAATGTCAATGGTCATCCCAAGCCGGACAGATGCAGGATTTGCGGTCTCTCGCTCACGGGCTGGTCGCGCACCGCTGTGTACGTTCGAGGATGTCCTTTGGCTACTGTACTTGTATCCGTTGCGGCTTATATCCGCGCTGACTTCCCCGGCTTGGCTGTACAGGGCCGGAAAACTTGCGAACCCGTTCTTACAATTCCAAGCGCGTGAGCCGCGGAAGAGAGCGCTCCGCCGGATTTTGACTCTGCGCCCGGGCGTCACGCGCACGGAAGCGGTGCGCATCGTGCGGCAGTCCATCTCCAACGACATGTTCCGCAAATTGGATGATCTGATTCTCCTGCGGCCATCGCACCGGCAAATGCTACGCTGCACTGGTATCGAGGGACTCCAGCACCTGGAGCAGGCCATTGCGACGGGAAACGGAGTGATCTTACTGACCGCTCATTTTTGTGCCACTCGAATCGCGGTGAGATATCTCGCCACCCTAGGATATCCGGCGCTTACCGTGCACAACCAAAAGCCCTGGAGCCCTTCAGAGGGGCGTTTGGGGCGTATTCTTTGGCCGCGCTACAGCGAACTCCGGCGCCAGGGCAACCCTGACGTGGTTTATATTCAGGATGCAGAGTGCAGTCTCAAAATCCTGCGAAGGCTGCGCTCAGGCGGGCTGGTGCACATACAATTCGACGCGTTGAAGGCGAAAACAGTCGTGGAGGGGCCGTTCCTCGGTGTTCCGTGGCGCTTCCCGGCAGGGCCGTTCGACTTTGCCCGGCTGTCGGGCTGCGCGGTGGTTCCGATGCTCTGCCTCGGCAGGAGCACAGGCTTCCAGGTACGTTTCAGTCCGATGCTTGATGTCAAAATGGTGGCTTCACGTGAGGAGTTCGTGGATGCGAACCTGTCCGCTTTTAAAGAGGTGTTTGAGCGGCAAATCGCTGACTATCCGGAGGAGTGGAGGTTATGGACGTGGGGGTGAGTAACGCTGGGGCCACCGGCAGCCGCGGTACCGCTTCGCGCGCCACGACGGACCGGATCAAGGGAGTCTTCGTAAGATCGCTGCACCTGAATCTGAGCGAGCGGGACCTGGACTACGAACAAAGACTGGATGAACTGGCGGGCCTGGACTCTCTTGCGGTGATCGAGTTCGTGACGGCGCTTGAGAAGGAGTTCGGCATTACGATGGAAACGGAAATGTTACGCATCGACCTCGTGAGAGATCTCCCCCAACTGGCGGCATATGTCGAAGATCGGCTGGCCCGGGTTCAGCCTCCGACCGACTGACCGGCAGGCATCAAACCGCACAAAAGCGTATGGTTTTTGAACTTTTCAGGGCCGCTGCATACCAACATCGGGACGAACTGGCTATCGTCGACGGGGACCAGAGAATCACTTACGCTGACCTGCTGGAGCGAGTCAGCGGGATGCGTGAATGGCTGCGAAACACGTTGGACCCCAAGGCTGGCGAGGTGATTGCCGCGTCACTGAGCAACACCTGGCAGTTCGTTGCCAGCTTCTTCGCGGTTTCTGAGTTGGGCGCTGTGTTCATGCCCTGTAACCCGCAGTGGCGAGCAGAGGAACTTCGCTGGTTTACAGGACGTCTCGGTTTCCGCGGCGTTATCACCGAGGCGCAGTTCCGCGCCGATTGGGGTCGCATTGGTGATGCCATTTCGCCGGAGTCGGTATTGACGGTGGACCTAGCAGCCAGCCATTGCGAAAGCGCCGCGGCACTGAATCCGCTTCCATCAACCAAGGGATCTGAAGACGATCCGGCTCTTTACCTGGCAACCTCCGGCTCCACGGGTGTGCCACGAGTTGTTCCGCGCACACATCGCAATCTCGAGGTGGGATCGCGGAATGTGGCGCGCGCACTTGGGATCGGCCCCGGCCGCCGGTTCCTGAGCGTGGTCCCCTTTTTCCACTCTAACGGCTTCCACAATTGCATGCTGATGCCGCTGGTCAGCGGAGCCACCCTGGTGCTGATGCCGCAGTTCAGCCCGGCCGTGTGCCATGAGCTGATCGACCGGGAGCGGGTGGATATACTCATCGGCTCGCCCTTCATCTACGGTGTTCTGGCGGATAGTGTAGCGGACCCGGGACTGATGTCCACGCTGCAGTTCTGCTTTTCGGCGGGAGCGCGCATGCCGGCCGCCGTGTCCCAGCGGTGGATAGATCGTTTCGGCATTCGTGCGCGGCAATGGTACGGAATGTCGGAAACGCACGCGATCGCGATCGACCGTGCGCGGGAGGAGCCTGGCTCTGGGCCTGGCACATCAGTGGGCACGCCCGTTCCCGGCGTCGAAGTCAAAGTCCTGGATGCCAAGGGCACGGAACTGGCTTGCGGCGCCGTCGGTGAAATTGCCGTGCGATCCCAGGCGGTGATGTCCGGATACTTCAGCGAACCTGAACTGAACAAACAAGTGTTCCATGACGGTTTCTTTAGGACGGGCGATTTCGGGTATCTCGATGCGGCGGGAAATCTCTATCTGGCCGGCAGGAAGGGCCGAGTCATCAATATGGCTGGTGTCAAGATCGATCCCATCGAAATCGAGCAGGTGGTCGAGGCGCTCCTGGGCGTCTCTGCCTGCCGCGTGGATGCGGTCCCAAATGGCCGGGAAGGCGAGGTGATTCGGGCCAGGGTTGTGACTCGCCATGGGTTTGACGTTACCCGGCGTGCTGTGATCGCGCAGTGCCGCGAGCGCCTGGCTGAATACAAGTTGCCGCGGATCATCGAATTCGCGGAGGCCTTGCCCACGTTGGTTGCCGGCAAGATGCCGGTGGAATGGACCCGCGATAAGCCGGCACGCTGATCGATTCGGCCTTGGCCATGGGGCGGAAACTCTCCGGAGCGCCGAGTATATTAACCTCCGATAGTCCCAAAGCCCTTATCCTTTTCCCATATTGTAATCACGATCAACCAGAGCCAGACTTGTCTTAGGTGTGTCCGCCGTTGATCCGAGCGTTGCAACCGGATAGGTGGAATCGCAACCTTTCTCCCTGGCTGCACAACCGGAACGGCGAATCAGCTTGCAAATCGCTTTGAGATGTCACATTCAACGGTTCGCGACTGGATGTGCCCTGTTCAGCATCTTGTTGTGCTGTGGCCAGACGGCGCCATCGGCGCAATTGCCGATCCTGACCCACGTGGCTGAAATCCGCCGGCTCACCCGAGAGCAAGCCCGGCAAGGGTATCCCGTACACATTCGGGTTGTGGTGACTTATTTTGACCCAAGTCCGTCCGAGATCGCGGATGCTGACTTGTTTGTACAGGATGCAACGGGCGGACAGTGGGTTCAGTGGACACCGGATCTACCGAAGCTCGTGCCGGGTCAGGTCATCGATTTGCAAGGGGTGACGACTCAGGCCGACTTCACCCCCGACATCGCTAGTCCGCGGTGGACGGTTGTTGCCAGCGGGCACACGCCCAAACCCCGTCACGTCACGTTTGAGCAGATGGCTTCGACGGCTTTCGATTCCCAGCGAGTGGAACTGGAGGGAGTTGTCCGGTCCGCGGAACTGGACAAGGCCGCGCATCTTCGTCTGATCGTGGAGACACCCGGCGGTCATGTAACCGTCAGAATTATCAACGACAGCGCCCTCGGTAGTGGACTCGTCGATTCTCACGTCCGAATCCGCGGGTCGTGCGGTGCGTTGTTCAACAAGAAAAATCAGATCACCGGCGTCATGGTGTTTGTGCCATCCATGAGGGACATCCAGATCATCGAAGCGGGCCCGGCAGATCCATTCGCCCTGCCAGCCCGTCCGCTCGGGGAGCTGCAAGCGTTTTCCTTCACCGGACTTTCCACGCACCGCGTGAAGGTGTCGGGCATTGTGACGGCCCAGTTTGAGGGAAACACCTTTTATATTGCGGACCAGAGCGATAGTGCGTACGTCGAATCCAGCCAGGCAGTTTCGCTGAAGCCCGGAGATCGTGTTGAGGTGGTGGGTTTCCCCGGCTTTGTCGACTCCAGACCCGTTCTGCAGGATGCGATCTATCGCGGCATTGGCACCGGGATGCCCCCGGCCCCCGTCCCGATTCAGGCGGATCAGGTGCTCCCCAATGACCAACATGATTCCGCGCTGGTGACACTCCAGGGGCGCCTGACCGCACTGATGATGCCGCCCAATCAGCAGGTGCTGACGCTCAATCGAGCAAAGACCACCTTTAGCGCAATTGGTCATGAAATGCGATCCGATGCGTGGAGCAATTTGCGCGAGGGCAGCATGGTCAGCGTAACCGGAATCTGTGTCATCGAGAGGGATGCGGCAGGCAACCCACAGTCTTTTAAGGTACGGCTGCGATCCTTGCGGGATGTTGTCGTGCTCGAGAGTCCATCCTGGTGGACTCCGGATCGGGTGTTGTCGTTGTTGGGCCTTGCGGTGCTGGTGGTGGCCCTGGTCTCGGCCTGGGTTATGGTTTTGCGCCGGCGCGTCCGTTCGCAAACCGGCGAGCTAAAAAAGAAGAATGACGAACTCGCGGTGACGTTAGACGAACTCGCCATCGCCTTACTCGCTGCGCAGGAAACCACGCGACTCAAAAGCGAATTTCTGGCCAACATGAGCCACGAGATCCGCACACCCATGAATGGAATCATTGGAATGACCGACCTCGCTCTGGATACGGATCTAAATCGGGAACAGCGGGGATGTCTCGAATTGGTGAAGACATCCGCGAATTCGTTATTGACGGTGATCAATGACATTCTGGATTTTTCCAAAATCGAAGCGGGCAAGTTGGACCTTGATGCCACCGAATTCAGACTTCGTGACCTTCTGGAAGAGAGTCTCAAACTGCTGGCCCTACGCGCCCATGACCAAGGGTTGGAACTGATGTGCGATTTCGGTTCTGGAGTGCCGGAAGCGGCGGTGGGTGATCCATTTCGCCTCCGGCAGATTATTGTAAACCTGGTGGGCAACGCTCTCAAGTTTACTGAGCAAGGTCAAGTGGTGTTGCGCGTGTCAAGGGAATCTCAAACAGATCAGCGTGTTGTCTTGCATTTCGAAGTGATCGACACCGGGATTGGCATCCCACTCGAAAAGCAGCAGTCCATCTTCGAGGCCTTTTCGCAAGCAGATGGCTCAACCACGCGGAAGTACGGCGGCACTGGTCTGGGCCTCTCCATCAGTTCTCGTCTGGTCAAAATGATGAATGGCCGGATTTGGGTGAATAGCGAAGTCGGACGGGGCAGCGCGTTTCATTTCACGGCCGACTTAGGCGCGGTTGAGAGTCCGGCGCAGGCACCCGCATCGGACTCGGCAAGCCTGCAGGGGGCATCCGTACTCATCGTGGATGATAACGAGCTAAACCGGCGTATCTTGAAGAGGTTGCTGAGCGGGTGGGGCATGCTTACAACCCAGGTCGATAGCGGCCGGGGCGCTTTGCTTGCCTTGCGACAGGCCAAAACCGCCGGCGAGCCATTTTCTATTCTGCTAACCGACTCCAACATGCCGGAGATGGATGGATTCGCACTGGTGGAGCAAGTGAAGCTGGACCCGGACCTCGCCGGCGCCACGGTCCTCATGCTCACGTCCAGCGGACCATATAGCGACACCGCGCGCTGCCGCGAACTCGCTGTCGCAGCCTACCTGACAAAGCCTGTCGGACGATCGGAACTGCGCGCCGCGATTACGCGGGGGCTCGGTGTTCAGGAAACTGGCGCAGCCCACCAGAGCGGCCTTGTGACGCGTCAAAGCCTGGAGGACGGAATCTCCACCGGCCTCCTACATATCCTGCTGGCTGAAGACAATCTTCTGAACCAAAAGCTTGCGGTTTGTTTGCTGGAGCAAGCCGGTCACAGGGTCACGATCGCTGCTAATGGCCGGCAGGCTGTCGATACGTTGGGCGAACAAGGGTTCGATCTGGTGTTGATGGATGTACAGATGCCGGAGATGGATGGCTTCGAAGCGACCCGCATCATCCGTAAGCGAGAGGCCGGAAGCGGCACGCACATGCCGATCGTGGCGATGACCGCATATGCGATGAAAGGCGATCGGGAGCGGTGTTTGAACGCAGGCATGGATGATTATTTGTCAAAACCAATTCGATCCGCCGAGCTACTTCAAGTAATCGATGGAGTCTGCGGTTTATCGCGGCGCTTGGAAGATCACGCCGAGACTCGGAATTGATTCGTATGCGCGGCTGTCAGCACTCTCAGCACAGTAGCGTGCACGCGGGACTTATCTAAGTCCGGAAACCCCAGTCAGTCCTATACCTGTAGAACATCGCCTTCCTTCGCGACCATTTGGTAAAGTACCGGGCTGACCACTCGTCCCAGGAATAGCCGCGAAATGAGGCCGGCGACGATTACGATGGCGAAGGGCCGCTGGGTGTCTGAGCCGATGCCATGGGAAAGGGCGGCGGGCAGCAGCCCCAGGCACGCCACCAGCGCGGTCATCATGATGGGTCGCAGGCGGACCACGGATGCCTCATACGTGGCAAGCCGGATATTGTGCCCGCCCAGGCGCAGTTTATTGATGTAGGAAACGTCGATCACGGCCGTCTCTACCGACACACCCATCAGAACCAGCAGGCCGAGGACGGAAGACACGCTGAACGGCGTACCGGTCAGCTTGAGTGCGATTAGCGCTCCCACGGGCTCGGTTAACACGACACTCAACAACACGATGAGCGGGAACTTGAAGTTACCGTAGAGCGCGAACAGTATCAGGAGGATCAGCATGATCGTGATGGGGCCAATCACGGTGAGCTGGCTCTCGGCGGCGAGGAACTCGCTATATTCGCCACCCCACGCCATCCGGTAGCCTTGCGGCAGAGTAACGGCCTTGGCGACAGCCTTTTGACCATCCTCCACCGCGCGTGCCAGATCGCGCCCGACAATACTGTATTGGATGCCAATGTAACGCGAGTTGTTCTCGCGATAGATGAACGAGGCGCCGGTACCCTGGCTGATGGTAGCAAGCTGGCTGAGTGGGATTTGTTGCCCATTCGGGGTGCCCACCAGTAGATTAGAGATCTGTTGCCCGCTTTCGCGGAATTCGCGGCTTCATGCGGACAACCAGGTCAAACAGCTTTTCGCCCTGAATTACCTGCGTGGCCGCCTGGCCGCCCACCCCCGCCTGGACCACGGCCTCCACGTCGGCCACGTTGATTCCGTAACGGGCGATCTTTTCGCGATCCACATCCACCAGCAGGCTGGGCTGGCCCAGCTCGCGGACGACCGTCAGCTCCGCGAACCCCGGGACGCGCTGCAGCGCCTCCTTGATTTTGAGTGCGGCATCCTGCAGAACGTTCAGATCGGGACCGTAGACCTTGACGGCCAGCGCGCTCTTTAGTCCTGTCAGCGCCTCATCCACGGCGTCCTCCGCCGGCTGCGTGAAATTGAAGATGATGCCGGGATAGGCATCCAACTTGTGGCGAATCGAATTGGTCAACTCTTCCTTGGTGTGAACCGCACCGCTCCAGGTGCGGATCCTTATAAGGCTTCAGTCCGACATAAAACTCGACATTGAAAAAGCCGGTGGGGTCGGTGCCATCGTCTGGCCGGCCAAGCTCGGAACCCACCACCGTGACCTGCGGATACGACATCAGAATCTGGCGAATCTGCGGACTGATCCTGCTGGCCTCCTCAAAAGAGATGGTGTAAGGCATGGTGGCGCGCACCCAAAGCGCGCCTTCGTCCAGGTGCGGCATGAACTCCCCGCCGATGAACGGAACCAGCAGAAGCGTGGCGCCAAAAATCGCGGTTGCCAGCGATCATGGTCATCCAAGGATGG
Organism: Terriglobia bacterium; assembly: GCA_963768075.1. Lineage (GTDB taxonomy): Bacteria > Acidobacteriota > Terriglobia > Bryobacterales > Bryobacteraceae > QHXW01. Next base: position 19,816 of record CAVYHD010000041.1, on the reverse strand, counting down.
TTCAGGCACCAATTCAGTTCCGAACCATACTCGCGCTTCAGCCACTCATAGACACGGTTCGTCTTCTCGCGGACTCCCTTTTTGAAGGCGTAAGAAGCCAACACGGGGACCAGCGTCAAAGTGAGGATGAGGGCGCCAACCAGGGCGAAAGACATGGTATCGGCCATGGGGTGGAAGAGCAGGCCGGAAGGTCCTTGCAGCACGTAAATCGGCAAGATAACCCGCGATGATGACGGCGACGGAATAGAAGATGGGCCGGTCCACGTCCTTGGCCGCGGCCACGATGACCTCAGCCAGGTTGTACGCCTGCCCGCGCCGGGCATCCAACTCGCGATAAATGTTTTCCACCATCACCACCGTGCCGTCGATGATGATGCCGAAGTCGATGGCGCCGATGGAGAGCAGGTTGGCGGGAATATTACGCGCGTGCAGGATAATGAAAGCGAACAGCAAAGCAAGCGGAATGGTGAGTGCCGTGATGATGGCGGCGCGGGCGCTGGCCAGGAAAAAGATCAGCACGATCAGAACCAGGATCATCCCGCGGAGTAAGTTGTCTTCCACCGTGTCCACGGTAAGCTTCACCAGATCGCTGCGATCATAGTAGGGACGAATCTGGACGTCGGGCGGCAACTGCCGGTTCAGTTCCTCGGTTTTCGCCTCGACGCCTTTCAGGACGTTCTGCGTCTGCTCGCCGCGGCGCATCAGGATGACGCCTTCGACCGCGTCGGGGTTGTCCCGCTTGCGGTCCTGGAAGCCGAACTCGCCCAGTCGCGGCGCATGGCCGATCACCACCTCGCCCACGTCTCTCACGCGCACTGGCGCGCCGTTCTGGCTGGCCAGTACGACGTTCTCGATATCCTGCGCGGTCGCGCAACAGGCCGATCCCGCGCACGTAATAGAACTGGCCTCCTTTGCGAGTAGAACCCGCCGCCCGCGTTGCCGTTGTTGGCCGAGAGTGACTGGATGACGCCCGGTACCGTGAGGTGAAACCCATATAAGCGCGCCGGATCGAGCAGCACTTGATATTGCATCACCGTGCCGCCGAAGCCGGAATCGTCCGCCACGCCGGGCACGGACTTGTAGCCGCGCTCAAGCACCCAGTCTTCTATGGTCTTCAGGTCCTGCGGCGAGCGGTCGGGGCTGTCAATCACGTAGCGGTAAACGAGGCCGCTGGGGCTGAAAAGAGGCGAGAGGGTGGGCGTGACGCCGTTCGGGATGGTGGCCTGGGACAGGCGTTCGAAAACCACCTGGCGGGCAAAATAGTTGTCCGTATCGTCTTCGAAGGTCAGGATGACGTCCGACAGGCCGTAAAGCGAAATGGACCGCATGAAAATCAGTTGCGGCACTCCGTTCATCTCGACTTCGATCGGCAGCGTCACTAAGCGTTCAATTTCTTCCGACGCGTGTCCGTCCCACTGGGTGATGATCTCTACCATCGGCGGCGAGAGATCCGGGTAGGCGTCCACCGGCATGCGGCTCAAAGAGACGGCGCCGATCACCACAATCAGCGCGGTCAACATCAGCACCAGGAATCGCTGGTTCAAAGCGAATTGAACGATGCGGTGGATCATGAATAAATGCCGTTGACTGACAACTATCGCTGCAACGAATTCGCAAACTGCAAGAACAAACTGCCGTCTGCCGCGACGTTTTCGCCTTGCCGCAGCCCGCTCAGGATTTGCGTCTTGCCGCCCAGGCTCTCACCCACGGAGACCAGCCGCTGGCCGAACTGATTGGGCTTGGCCGGCTCTTCGACAACGTAGACGAACGGCTCATTTTCAGCAGTGCGCAGCACCGCCGCGTCCGGCACCGTCAGGGCGTTCTGGATTGCGCCTGCCTCCACGGTGGCCGTCACATACATGTCCTTCTTCAGCTTTCCTCCGGGATTATCGGTCACGATGCGGACCTGCAGGGTGCGAGAGGTGGCGTCAAGCGCGGGGGAGATAAACGAAATCTTCCCGTGAAACTTGGTCGCGTACGCGTCCGTCTCGATCTCCACGGCATCGCCTATATGCACAAAGCCCAGGTCGTGCTCATAAACATTCGCGAGCACCCATACCGTGTTCATGTTGGAAATAGTGAACACCTGCGTCGCGCCCGCCTGGAGCACCTGTCCTGGGGACGCAAGGCGCTCCACCACCACACCGGCAATGGGCGCGAACACCGCAATTTCGGGCGTGACAGGATCCGTTAAGATTTTATCGGGGTTCAAACCCAGCACTTTGAGCGCCTGTTCGGCGGCCTGCAAATCGCCCAGCGCCTGATTGCGCGTGGATTCGGCCTGCTCCACATCGGCCAAGGCGCGCGCGCCATGCGCGTAGAGTTCCGCGGAACGCGCATACGTCTTCAGGGCCAACTGGTAAGCGTCGCGCGCCTTCACGAAATTCGTGCGCAATTGGGCGTAATCCGGGCTGCTCACATACAGCATAACCTGGCCCACCGTGACGTCCTGCCCGGGCGAAACAAGAATCCGCGCCACCGGGCCGCCGATTTGGGTGATGACGGGCGTTGTCTCAAAACTGTTGTAAGCGACTGCTCCGGTCAGGCGCAGGACACGAGTCAGCTTGGTGGCCTGAACCGGCATCACCTGCACGTGCGCCATCTGATTCTGGGGCACGGTGAAGAATCGCGCTTTGGATTCACTCTCCTCCGTGGTGCCGGAAGACGCGGGCGCTGCGTTCGCGTCAGCACTGCGGCGGCCGCAGCTCGCGAGCGCCAGGGAAAACAACGCGAGCGTAAGCCATCGAGGGCCTGAGAAACACACATCCGACGGTTTCATGAAAACTCCTTGCTCCTCCTGCCTTCACCAATGCGCTGGTATCCACAAGGATATGTAGAGACTGGGTTGCGCGGCCTGAGTGTCATCAGAGGCTGGCTTCCGCGCTCTTCGATCCCCCGCAGGCTGCCAGTAACGAAGTGAGCGTTACAACCAAGGCCAGAACGAGCACGGCAGCCTCATTCATTGGATAACCTCGCGTCCCACGGCGAGATTCAATTGACTCGCCGCGGTCAGGTAAGCACCAACCAGGTTCAAATAATTCACTTGGATGCTGCGATAGTCGCTTTGCGCATTCAGAAAATCCAGCAATGACGCCCCGCCCCTCTGGTAGGCGAACGATACCGTATCCCGCACCTTCACCGCGCGCTGCAGGTAATCGGCCTTGTACGGCCGCAGCAGAGTCAGATTGCTCGTCAGCATGGCGTAGGCGGAATCGATGTCGCTGAACACCTGGGCTTCGGTCGCGTCGCGCAGCCTCTCGTTTCGCTTGATATCCAGTTGCGTGCGCAGCTTTTCGCCCTGGTTCTTGTCGAAAATGCGCAACGGAATGGTCACGTTGAAACCCACGTAGACCGGAATGGGCGGATTGCGCGCGAAGTCCATGCCGAAAGTCGGGTCCGCAGAGCCATTCGCGATGGCCAGCGAGTGGTCCGTCTGGGCCTTGTCTACCGACTGCACCGCAGCCTTCAGATCCGGGCGGGTTTCCATGCCGACACGCCGGAATTCGTCCAACGGCAGGATCTGGTCGCTGAAGTCGTACGGCCCGGTTACGTCGAACCGTTCGACCGGAGTGCGGTCGTACAACAGCATCAGAAGCTGGATCTTCGACGTGCGCAGATTCACTTCCGCGGTTTGCACGTCGGATTCATACTGGACGCGCTGCAACTCCAGCCGGTCGAGATCGATCTGCGCAATATCACCGGCTTTGTACCGGTCGCGGCTGACTCCGAGCACCTTGTCCCAGAAAGCCAGGTTCTCAATGGCCAGCCGCAGCACCGCCTTGGCTTGCAGCGTTTCGACAAATGCGCCCCGCAAGCTGAACAGCAGAGTGCGCTCGAGATCGGCCTGGCTGGATTCGGCGATGGCCGTGGCTTTCTGCGCGCTCGCCAGGCGCAACTCGCGCTTGTGCTGCCGCTCGTGGAGGTAGCTGATCGAACCGAACGGGAACGCGAACGCGAACGGACGGTATCCGTTGCCCCCTGTGTTGGGCGACGCCTGCGTGGAGAACGGGTTGATTTGATCGATCCCCGCTGTCACATCGGGGTTGGGCCGAAGATTGGCGGTGATTTCCCCGGCCTTCGACTCGTCGATGCTCAGCTGCCCCGCCTTTAAAATCGGATTCGTGGCTTCGAACTTCTGGCGAATTTCCTCCCACGTGAACACCTGCTGCGCGCTCGCGCGTTGCGCCAAACAACCCGCAACTAGAAACCAAAGGCCGACATGTGCTACCACGCGGTGCATTATCTCCTCACCCCGGACGCCGCGCTGCACACGTCGCTCAACCTGTGGCTTCGGCGCCTCGATACCGCGAGACGTAACTTAGTTGTCCCTCGCACTGGAGTCTTCGCATTGAAAATAGTGCGACGCTCTCCCACTTTCCTCTAACGCGCCCGCGAGTCATATCCAAGCTTGGCGGACTCCTGCAATATCAGCGCTGCACCGATAGTATTGTCTGCAAAAAGTCCCTAGTCCCGCAACCGAGCGCTATCCACTAGGGGCGCCGGTCCCTGGGACTTTCGGCTGGACTGCCTGGCGGAGAGCCGGCACCGGGAGCGGGCGAAGGCGCCGAAAAAGTGCTGTTTGCATTGCCTGTTTGTGGGCAACGATGCGAGAAAACTTCAGGTAGTCTGAAACGCCACGGTCCTGCGTGTCACTAGATGAGCAGGTGAAACCTATGGCAACCCCTACTAAGAAAGCGCTCCCCGGAAGCGAGCGGCCTCAAATTCCGGGATCCACGATGATCGGTCCTCTCGAGGATGCAGAACGTATTCGCTTCACCGTCCTATTGAGGCAGCGGCCTGACGGCCCTCCCTCTCACGATTTTGAGCATTGGCAGAACACCCCTCCAGCAAAACGCCGGTACTTATCCTCCGATGAGTTCTTTCAATCGTACGGAGCGACCGAAGACGACGTTGCCGCCACAGTCGACTTTCTCACCTCCGAACATCTCCATGTGATCGAAAGTCATAGCGGAAAGCGGCGCATCGAAGTCGAAGGCACTCCCGCCCACGTCAATGCCGCTTTCGGCATTACCCTAAATCGCTATCGCGCGCCCCAGCGAACCGTAAGCAGGCGCATCGAGAAGCGAGGCGAGCGTCCGATCGAGGTCCACTCTTCCGTTGCGGAACATGTCCATCGCGGATTTGAAGGACCGGTTTATCTCCCTGCCAAGCTCGTTGGCATCGTGACTGCAGTCATTGGACTCGACGATCGGCGTCTCGGTGGACCCGCTGGAACCGGGACCGGTGACCCTGCCGGCGCGCAATACCTTTCTCCGGTAACTGTTGCCCAACTTTATAACTTCCCTAAGTCCTCAGCCGCAGGTCAAACGATAGGCCTTTTTGAAGCAGCCGATCAGGGAGCCGCTTATCTGCACTCCGACATTACGGATTTCATCTCGAGCCTCCCCGCAGGCTCCAATACTCAGCCGCATCTGGCTGATATTGGGCTGCTAGGATACGGAAACAATACGACTCTCGTTACGGGCGGCCCGCCCTTTGGTGGCGGCGTTATTGAGGCTACCTTGGACGTGGCTGTTGTTGCTGCAACGGCACAAGGATCCAATATCAACGTCTACTTCACGGAGGATTCCGAGAATGGCTGGGTAGCCTTTCTCGACCGTGCTATTTTCCCCCACGCAGGTGACAATCCGCCGTCCGTTATCTCGGCAAGTTGGGTCCTGACTTTTAGCGATGACACGGGTACCATTGGCAACCCCTCTGTCAGTGGAACCCTTGCAAACACCCTTTCGGGATACCTTCAGAGCGCTGCCATGCGCGGCATTACCGTGTTTATGGCGATCGGTGACTGGGGCTCCGGAAATCAGATTGTAGACACCCATTGCCACGTCAGCTATCCCAACTCAGATCCCTGGGTGACTTCGTGTGGCGGCACCATCATCGGAGACATCAGCTCGTCTGCGCCTATCACATTTGAAGAGTTCACCTGGAGCGACGGCAACACCGCCTCTCAGTTCCAGAGCGGTGTCTATGAGGCTACCGGTGGTGGCGTCAGTGACACTTTCCCTATCCCCCCGTACCAGACTGCTGCCGGGCTCTTGCCCATCTCGAAGAACGACGGCAATGTTCGTCGCGGAGTGCCGGACGTCGCTGGAATGGTCGGCATGGACGGCTTTTTCTTCAATGGCTCGGGCGGGCCAGGTACGAATCAGTTGTTCGGGACCAGCGCCGTCTCCCCTCTCTACGCTGGCCTGGTCGGCGTGATCAATGCTTTCTTGGGGCATAACGTCGGCTTCCTCAATCCGACTCTCTATACTTTTGGACCCGAGATCTGCAACGACATCACCTTCGGAGATAATGACTCGAGTTATACTCCGGATCCGCCGTTCTACACGGCAGACATCGGCTGGGATCCCTGTACGGGATGGGGCAGCATCAATGGTCTTCGACTGCTCGCCGCGCTCGCGCCAGCGCCGGTCATCGAAACCGCTATACCGAGCGGCGGCTTTGGTAATGCCTGTGTGGGCGCCTTCGTCGACGAAACGCTCACCATCAACAACAGCGGTTTCGCCATGCTACTGATATCGAACATCATCGTGTCGCCGTCTGATTTCCTGGCTCCCGATGTAACCTCTTACCCGCTTGCAGTAGCGCCGGGCTCCTCGATCGACGTGGTGATTCGATTTAGACCAAGCAGCATCGGCTTCAAGACCGGAACCGTGACCATCGTAAGCAACAATCTGTTCGGACTACGCAAGATCACTGTGAGCGGGACCGCTCAAGCGCCACGCCTTGTCCTCGCCATCGCAGCCAAGGGTGACTTCGGTCATGTCTGCGCCGGTTCCTTTGCAGACGAACCATTGATCCTGAATAACAGTGGGAAATGTCTTCTTTCAGTCACCAGTATCACTTCGTCCTCTAGCGACTTTCTGGTGCCGGAGGTGTTGCATTACCCGATTTCGATAAGTGCGGGAGGTGGCCTCCCTGTGCCCATCCGCTTCGCGCCGGCCAGCTTTGGGGCCAAGCTCGCAACTCTCACGGTTGCCAGCAATGATCCGGCCGGGCCGCAAACGATCTCTGTATCCGGCGACTCCCCAGCCGGCAGGTTGGTTGTCACCGGTTCAACCTGTTTTGGTGCTGTCCAGGCTTGCTGCTCGAGGGAGCGTACCATCTCAATCTGCAACGTAGGCGACTGCAAGCTGGATGTAACGGGTGTCGCGTTCAAACATAAGAGCCCATTTTGGAAGCTAATCAACAATCCCTTCCCGGCAACACTACACCCTGGTTCTTGCCTCTCCGTCGTCATACGTTACAAAGCAGCGGAAAGGTGCGCGAGGTGCTGTGAACTCGTCATCACCAGCGACGATCCAGCGACACCGGTCAAAGTCCTCGAACTTATCGCCTGCACTATCTGGGACCGCGACTGCGGCAAAAACTGCTGCGAGGATTGCCGAAAGGGATCATGCGAAAAGCGGCACTCTGCCCGTTGTTGTGGAGACTGCCACGACGACTGTTGCGACGAGTACGATGGCGACGAGAAAGACTGCGGCGAGTAAATACGGGCTCCAGTCGTGATGGGTGCGGGTGGCAAACCGCGGCAAGCCATCCAAAACCTCGCGCGTGAATTTTACTCTGAAACCGAGCCATAATCTACGAATGAATCGCCGTCGTGCTCTCTCCCAAGTATTCCTGGCCGGTCCCGCAGCGATCCTGGCTAACGCGGCCCAGAGTGATCGCCCACGTTCGCTCCAGATGCCCGCGAAGGTGACCGGCGTCGAGGTCCTATATCTGGAAAAGCCGCTCAAAGAGCGGTTCTGGATGGCTAACGCTCCCATAGGTGGGTATCGGCCCAAAGCCTCGCGGTTAATTGTTCGGCTGCATACCGATGCCGGGATCACTGGTGAAGGGGAGGGATCGGCTGGCCCCGATCTGTTTCGCAAGGGCTTTGCTGATCTGATCATCGGCGAAGATCCCTTCATGGTGGGCCGCATTTGGGAAAAAATGTTCGGAGCCACTTACGGACGCGAGCCCTCCACCCGTGGCTGGTCGCGGGAAGAGATCATCAGCGCCATGGCTCCCATTGACGCGGCGCTCTACGACATCATGGCGAAATCGGCCGGTCTGCCGCTGTTCAAGTTTCTGGGTGGTTACCGCGACTCCGTCCCTTGCTATGTGACCGGCGGCTACTATCGTGAAGGCAAGGGAATCCCCGATCTCGTACAGGAGATTCGCGGCTACATCGATCAGGGATTCAACGCCATCAAGCTGAAGGTTGGCGGCATCAGCGGTGGCTATTCGGTGGAGGATGACTACCAGCGTGTCGAAGCTGTTCGCAAAGCCGTCGGACCAGCGGTTCGCATTATGCTCGACGCCAACAACGGCTGGGATGTCGAGACCACCATTCGCGCCTCGAACAAAATGTACGACCTCGACATTACGTGGCTTGAGGAGCCGCTCCGCTGGTATGACGATTTCGACCCGTTTAAACAGGTAAAGTTGAATACTCGCATCCCGCTTGCTTCCGGTGAGAGCGAAATTACCCGGTGGGGGGCGCGGCGCCTGATGGAAACTGGCGCCGTCGATTTCATGCAGTTCGACGCCAACGCCCACGGGGGCATCACAGAATGGCGCAAAATCGCCGGTATGGCCAGCATGTGCCACGTACGAATGGCGCCCCACCACGAGCCGGCCCTCCACGCACATCTGCTGGCTTCGATTCCCAATGGCTACATCCTCGAATCGTTCGCCAACCCCGACCGCGACCCATTCTGGTTTGAACTCTACGATAGGAAACCGCGCATCGAAAAAAGTATCCTCTACCTGGACGCCACGCCCGGCCTGGGCGTCACATTCAACCAGGAGGCGCTCCGGCGTTATGGAACACGAATCGTTTAGCTCGCCTCTGTCTGGCTTCCTCTAGACCGTTCCAAGCGCTCTTCCCCGCACCCGCCCCGATGAAACGTTCTGAGCGCTGGAATCACTATGGATTTTACGAAACATCCGTGGGCACTCTTATGCAAGACGCGTCAGGGAGGCAAGGCGGTCGGCCGCCCTTCGTTCCAATCGTGATGTCACCACACCGTGGGTCCGGCCCGACGACCGCTCTCTTGGTCGATGATGACGATGCGGTACGCGGATTCTGCCGCAGTCTTCTTGCGGCAAACGGTTTCACCGTTTTCGAAGCCAGTAACGGCTTGGAGGCGCTCTTGACCTCACTTCAGCTCCGGGGAGCCATCGATATTTTGATCACTGATCTGGAAATGCCGGGGATCAGCGGCGTGGAGTTGGGCCGTGTCTTCAACGAACTCTGGCCCGGCGTAAACGTGCTGTATGTCTCGGGATCTCCTCGCGATCAGCTTCCGGTAGATTGCGCTTTCCTGGCAAAGCCATTTTCCTCCGATGCGCTGGTTAATGCCATCGGCAGCGCGATGCTACGCGGATTTGGCGCTGCACAAGACTCCTGAGGCTTTCGCCGAGACGCGTCACTTTTCCGGCGGTTGAACTTCGCGCAGCCGCCGCTCGAGGAACCGGCGCTCGCTGTCGTTGCCGACCTTCATCAGCGCGCGGCTGTACGCCTCCGCCGCTTCCTCTAATTTCCCGACACGGCGCAGTAGTTCGGCACGCGCCGCATGCATCAGGTGATAGTTGTTCAGGTCCCCGCTCGCGGCGAGCCTATCAATGAGCGCGAGGGCCGCCGCGGGTCCGTCCACCATCGCGACAGCTGCCGCGCGATTCAGCGACACGACAGGAGACGGCTGCAGCCGCTCCAGCAGATCGTACAGCTGGACAATTTGAGGCCAGTCCGTGTCTTCGGGTCGCGCTGCCCGGCAATGTATAGCCGCGATCGCCGCCTGCACCGCGAACGGACCGGGTCCACCACGAAGTGCCTCCTCCACCAGCGGCAGCGCCTCGGCGATCTGCCTTTGATCCCACCGGCGACGATCCTGATTCTCGAGAACGACCACATCACCGGCCTCGTCGACACGAGCCTCGCGCCGCGCATCGTGAAGCAGCAACAGGGCGAGGAGACCGGTCGTCTCGGCCGGAGGATTCGGCGCCAGCAGCATCCTTACCAGGCGTACTAGACGGATTGCCTCGGCGCACAGATCGGCTCGCACGAGCGGTTCGCCGCGAGTGGCCGCATAACCTTCGGTGAAGATCAGATAAATCACGGTCAGAACCGCATCCAGACGCTCTGGCAGGTCGTTAGTGTCCGGGATCTTGTACGGAATGCCGGCGTCGCGGATCTTCCGCTTCGCGCGGACCAGCCGCTGCGCCATCGCGGCCGTCGAAACCAGAAATGAACGCGCGATCTCGTCGGTGTCCAGGCCGCCCAGCGTGCGTAGCGTCAGGGCTACTTGCGACTCCGGTGCCAGCGCCGGATGGCAGCAGGTGAAGATCAACCGGAGGCGGTCGTCAGGGATTTCGTTCGAGTCGTATTCCGGCTCTTGGACGGCGCTCCACGCAGAGGCCGTGTTGGCTTCCACTTTCTCTGTGAACCGCGCCCGGCGGCGCATGTGGTCGATAGCCTTATGCCGAGCCGTTTCGATGATCCAGGCGCGTGGGAATTCCGGCACTCCGGAAGCGCGCCACTGGTTGACGGCAGCCGCGAAGGCCTCCTGCGCGGCCTCTTCAGCCAGATCGAAATCCCCCACCAGCCGGATCAGAGTCGCAACGATTCGGCCCCAGTCGGAGCGATAGACCGCGTCAACAGCCGCGTTGGCATCCATGGGGCATCACACGATAATAAAAATATTCGCCGGAGTTGTCGATCCGGGTACCGGCCGTTCGATCTACTTTGGAGGCGAGCAGTCAAAATGAGGTACATGTTGTTGATTTATATGGATGAGCAGGCCTTGAATCAGGCCCAACGGGAGCAATGTTACGTGGATTCGACGCAACTGGCGCACGAGCTCAAGTCGAACGGCCAGTTCCTCGCCACCGCCCCGCTACAGCCTACGTCGATGGCAACCAGTGTCACGGTTCGCGACGGCAAACGGGTTGTGACTGACGGTCCGTTCACAGAGACTCGTGAACAACTCGGCGGTTACTTCCTGGTTGACGCTAAGGACCTCGACGAGGCGATCAGCATCGCCGCACGGATTCCAGGGGCGCGTGTCGGCACCGTCGAAATCCGTCCGGTGATTGAGATCCCGGGATTGCCGGCGGCTTATAAATGATAGGGGAATCCGCTATGACAGAGAAGACGAGACCGGTCATGAACTATGCTCTCTGGACCGTTCAGGGGCTACTTGCGCTACTCTTTCTTTTCGCCGGTGGAATGAAGTTGGTCCTGCCCGTCGAGGCGCTGACGAAGCAGCTACCGGTGCCCGGCCTGTTCGTGAGGTTCATCGGGGTGGCAGAGGTCCTCGGCGCGATCGGCCTCGTCCTCCCCGGGCTTCTGCGCAGTCGGCAGGGCTTGACACCGCTGGCCGCCGCCGGACTGGTGATCGTCATGATCGGCGCGACGGTACTCACTTGGGCCAGCAGCGGCGCCGCACCTGCGCTGATGCCGCTAGGGGTTGGACTCCTCACGGCGTTTGTCCTTTACGGCCGCTGGGGCATCAACGCCGCAAGAAAACGCTCGTCGCGCGTCCCACGAACGAGCAGCACCGAGTTGGAGGTAAGTAATTGAATGAAATACATGTTACTTACATATCTGGACGAAAAGGCTTGGCTGAGCCTGAGCGAAGGTGAACAGCAGCAGATGATAGCGGAGTGCACACCGCACGTGGAACAGCTCCTCGCTAATGGGAAGTTCCTGGGCGGCGCTCCGCTACATCCTACGTCCACCGCCGCCACCGTCCGACTGCGCGAAGGCAAGCGGCTGGTGACCGATGGTCCGTTTGCAGAGACGCGCGAGCAACTCGGAGGCTATACCTTAATCGACGCCGAGGATTTTGATGAAGCGATCACCATCGCCGCCGGCTTCCTAGGAACGAGGGGCCCGGCGATTATCGAGATCCGCCAGGTGGCAGAGCTAAGTGGGTTGCCCACACATTAGTACCACGTGCCAGGCGCTTCCGAATAAAATAAAGGGCCTGAGACTGTCGATCTGGGGGTGCCTCGTTCGACATAAAGGTAGATCCGGAAGTCCATCGAGATCTTCCCGGCTTCCAGAAGGAGCGAAACTGTATGACGGAGAGCCACACGAATCCCCAATTTTCCGAGAGTATAGCGGCCTTCCTGCGCGACATGAAATTCGCGGCCCGTTCGCTCGGGCGGACCAAGGGCCTTACGATCACGGTGGTGCTCACACTGGCATTGGGTATCGGCGCCAATGCCGCTATCTTTAGCCTGGTGCGCGGTGTACTGCTGCGGCCTTTGGTCAACCGCGACGAGGACCGGCTGATCTACATCCGCCAGACAGCCCACGGCATCGGCGTCGACAACGCGACGTTTTCCGTGCCCGAAATCCAGGACCTGCGCGCGCGCGTCAAGATGCTAAGGGCGTTCGGCGACTTCTCCACCATCGGCTTCACGCTGTTCGGTCTCGGCGAGTCGCGCGAGGTTCGAGCGGGCGTCGTGGGCGGTTCCTATTTCGAGGTCATGGGGCTGCACCCAGTGCTCGGGCGGCTGCTCGACATGCGCGATGACGGCCCGAAAGCCGCCGGCGCCGCGGTGCTGACTTATCGTTTTTGGAAGACGGCGCTTAACGGCGATCCGGCGGTGATCGGCAAGACCATCCGGCTCGACTCCCGTACGGCCACCATCGTCGGCGTCCTGGAACCCTCGGTACCGTATCCCGCGGAAACCGAGATCATCGCGAACGTCGTGACCAGCCCGCATCATCTATCGGCGACGATGGTTACCGGACGGGTGCATAGGATGACGGAGCTGTTCGGCCGGCTTGCGCCCGGCGCCGATCTCGAGTCTGCGCGCGCCGAATTGCGAGCTGTCCACGGGGCAATCATCAGAGAGCACCCCGAAGCCTACTCGAGGAAAGCGGATTTCCGTATCGAGGCCGTGCGTCTCCGCGACCAAATCACGTCGCGCGCGAGGACCGTGCTGCTGGTGCTGCTCGCGGCGTCGGTGCTCGTGTTCGTCATCGCTTGCTCGAACGTTGCCAACCTGATTCTAGCCCGCACTGTCCGGCGCGAAGGCGAGCTGGCGATCCGCGCGGCGCTCGGCGCTAGCACAGGCGCGCTGCGCTGGACGCTGCTGGCCGAAAGCCTCCTGCTCTGCGGCGCCGGCGCGGCGCTCGGCGTCCTGAGTGCGCGCCCCATGGTTTCCATCCTGGCACGGTACGCTTCCCGCTTCTCGGTTCGTGCGCTCGATCTGACGGTCGATTCCAGCATGCTCTGGGTCGGGGCACTGCTGGCAGTCATCGCAGCGGTGCTTTTGGCGTTCGTCCCGCGCCTGCCGTCAGGCGACACATCGCATGGATTCGGTGCGTCGAGCGGCAGCCTCCGGATCACCAGCAGCTCGAGCCGCCGCCAGCGGGTCTTCGCGGTAACGCAGATCGCCGCATCCTTTGTGCTGCTGACAGGCGCCGCCACGCTGCTCAAGACCCTGCTCGCGCTGCAAGCGGTGCAGACCGGCTTCGATGTACGCCACGTGCTCGCGTTGAACGTACCGGCGATCACGTACGGAAAAACGCCTGAGCAGGTCGCAGGTTTCTACAAGGAGATGATCCGGCGGATTCAGACATTACCCGGCATGGACACCGTTGCGGTGGGTACCGCGGTCCCGTGGCGCGATGCGGGCTCCTTCGGTTTTGGGCTTGAGTTCTCGGCCGACGGCCACGTCCGCGCGTCGGGTGAGGAAGACCCACGCGCGCGGTTCCGGGTGATCTCACCCGGGTTTTTCGCGGCGCTCGGCGTCCCGATTATCGCCGGACGCGATTTCAACGATCTCGATCTCCGCGGCGGCGAGCCGGTCGTCATAGTGAGCCAGAGCATAGCGCAGACGATGTTCCCGAACCAGGAGGTAATCAACCGCCACATGATGTGGACCGATCCGGTGCTTAAATTCATTGACGTCAGCGACGCGCCCCGGCGGATCGTCGGTGTAGCGGCCGATATCGACGACGAGCACGTGGTACCGGGCCCGGCGCTGACCGTGTATCACCCCTTGGCGCAGCAGGGGATCTGGGGCGGCCGTCTCTTCGTTCACGCGCACACGAATCCGTATGCGCTGGTGACGCCCATCACGCGCATGATCCGCGAGCTGTCCGCAGACCAACCGGTAGAGCACGCGGCGACCCTCGAAGACATCCGCGCGGAGGTGCTGACGCCGGACCGGCTGAACGCGCTCGTATTTGGCGGCTTCGCGGCTGTCGCTCTGCTGATTGCGGTGGTCGGCGTCGCGGGTGTGCTGGCGTTCTCGGTCAGTGGGCGAACACGCGAGTTTGGTATCCGGCTGGCGATTGGAGCACAGCCCCGGCATCTCCTGACGGGCGTGATCGCAGAAGGCGCGCTGCTAGCTGTGGTGGGCGTGGTCGCAGGCGCGGCATGCGGGTTCGCGCTGGCGCGTTTGGCGGGCGGCTATTTTCAGGATATGCGGATGCCGGGTGCCGGGCCGGTGGCCGGATCGGTGGTGGTGCTACTCGCCGCCGCAGTGGTTGCGTCGGTGTTGCCCGCTTTGCGCGCCGCGCGCGTTGACGTCATACAGGCGTTGCGAACGGACTGACTTCCCCTCTCCGATTAGGGTGCGGCATTAGGCTGGCGAGGGCCCACCAAACCGAAGGGGTCAGTTTCGCACCCCAGGCGCGCCGCCGGTGACGATGTGAACGCACGCATCCATCCGGACAGCACGGTCTTGTTGATACCGGGAAAGGAGCGCCGTCAATGATTGGCGCGCGTTATCAAGCGCCTCGTTACCTGCTTCGGCAAGCAGTTCGCCGAATGAAGAGAAGGATGCGAGTGCGAAATTTGCCGCCTCCGCGGCTGATCGGGAGCACCCCGCGCCAGTCGCTCACATTGAGCTCGCCGAAACCGGCCCGATCGAGCAGGGTGAGCAACTTGTCGGCCTCAGCATAGCGGAACGGCCCCGGCGCTTCGGGATCGGATGGCGGCAAGACGATGATTTCGGCCACCACTTGGCGTACGCTGGTCATCCACGGATTTTCGGCCGGACAGCCCCACACCGCGAAGGCGAACCGGCCGCCAGGCGCGAGCCAGCGAACCAGGTTGTGAAAGGCGGCAAGCGGGTCGTCGAAGAACATGATGCCGAAGCGCGAGACCAGTCGGTCATAGGGCTCCCGCGGCGCAGTCGCTGTCTCCATATCATTGATTTCAAAGGCGATGGCGCCTTCATCGCATCGTTTGCGGCTGCAAGCCAATTCGATCAGGGCCGGAGAGAGATCGAAGCCGTGAACGACACTTCCCGCCGGCGCCCGGCGCAGAATCTCCAGCGTCGGCCCGCCGCCACCGCACCCGATATCGGCGATCCTACAAGCCGCGTCGAGATTCAGCGCACGGATCAGCGGTTCATCAACAGGCGTGAGCATCGCTTCCATGCCAGTGAGCTGGGCACGCCATTTCTCGCCGCGCGCGGCGGTCCAGTCGGTAGCTGCTGGGTTCTCGTTCATGCGTTTTCTGACTCCCTAAACAAAGCGTAGTCCCCTACCTGACATGGCGGAAGACCCGCCATTTGCACTTTATCCTTGTTTCCTTGCTATGGCACCCACGGCTGGATGCCGATCCGGCGCATCGCTGGCTGCGGGGAGCGTTCAGGACGCTTGCGCGGAGCACTCACCGATTGATTGACAAGAGGAAGAACTGCCGAACGCTGACATAGGTGATTGCAGATTTCAGCGGCTCAGATGTAGCTTTCTTTTGATATCCGGCGCGAACTCGTGGAGAAAATTTATGCCCGCGTCGATCAAGACCGTGTCCGATCCGGCAATAAATATGGCCGACCCGTTATGAAAACGCTGTGGCCACCACATGCGCGATAGCGCGGCGGCTCCGTAGTCACCCAGAAATTCACTATATGCGGGCATCATGCCCCCGCTATCGTTGTGGCGCCAGACGGTGTGAAGAAACGCATCGCCAACTCGCCCCCGAAAATTGGCCCTCTTCGATCGGAAATACCGAGTGTCCTCGTGATCGATCGCCTGCACCGGGAACATAATGCTCCGTTGGATCACGTATTGCCCTATGTGCGAGGCGTAGCGTTCCGCAAGCGCGCCCCCACCCTCGCCCCATTCGCCGGGTCGATCGCGCCACTGGTCGAGTCCCGCGCCGATCCCGGCGTAGATCACATTATCCAGGTCGAACAGGTGTCGAACATCGTAGCGAAGCTTTTCCTCCACGCTGAGGCCGCGCCATTGTGGGGATTGAGGCCCGGAAGCCACGTCGGAGTGGGCATCTTGCGTGCTAGGACTCGATTGCTGGGCCAGCATGAGGCCTGAAACGGTCAAGGCCAGCATAAGCGCGCGAACGATCATGCAGAGTGGACGTCGTCGAACCCAGATTACGTTTCAGCATGAGTTGGCAAGCCGGTCTTGTAGTCACCGACATGGGGCTTTTAGTACGTCTCGGGCCGGGAACGATTGGCCTTACCGGAATATCTCGCCGGTTTGAAGGACGCGCGGGCGCATCCCGAAATGTGTGAGCAGGACACCCGTAAGTGATAGAGAAATTGGTAGCGCTAACGGGAATCGAATGTGTATAACGCCAGTTCAGTTCGGTCTAAGTCTTTCACCTTACGTTCAGTTGGTATGTGGGATGTACGCGGAATGCGCCACAGAATCCCGAGGTGGCTGCGCGGTCACAACGATTGGGGCCCTCCCGGTGTTCGATTCGTTTTACTAATCGAACATCAGAACCGCGCGACGGACGCGTTCGGCTCTATAAAAAATTCGCGGACTTTATAGGCGAAACGCAAGGAGGTGACGACTAGAGAATGTGCGTGTGTCGGTTGAAAGAATGAGCGGAACGGTCAGGTTTATTTATGCCGGATTTTATTCATCCGACCGATAGCGGCGGTCCTAATAGTTCTAACCCATACGCGCGGTAGACTTGCGCGTCGGTAGCGTATTCACTCGCTTTGCCTCGCTTCGCGTTGTCCCGGAAAAAAGCCTCCATCTTGTTGGCAGGAGTGAAGGCGATCAGCAGTCTGCCAGGAGTATCGCCAACGAACGCCCAAGCATGGGGCACTTCCCGAGGCGCAAGAATTGAGTCGCCGGCTTTCAGTTGGAATCGTTCTGCAGCGATCTCGATTATGTAATCGCCTTCAGTAACGTAGAACCACTCGTCTTCATTGTGGTGCAGGTGACGGGGCGGGCCGCCCTTCTTACGATTCGTATGCTCCATGATGACCTGGACGCCGCACCAGGTGACGGTAGGGACGGTGACCGCAGTAAGAGAGGACGTGCTCAAGATAGAGCAGCACCGTCCGAGTGGCAAGAGTCGCGCGAAATGGGCCGCCGCCGGCGCGATTGTGGGATTTGGCGTCGGATTCGGGATCGGTGCAGCTCTGACCGGCTGTCGCCAGGACCAATTTGTTTGCGTCTCACGCACGAAGGGAGGCGCGGCGACCGGGGTCGCCGGTGCGGTAATCGGTGCCGCTATTGGGGCGCTGGTTCCACATCACCCCAAGAAGCTCATCTATTCCGCCCCATGAGAAATTTCCGTGTGCGTCCAGGCGGTTCTGTCGGGCCCATTAAAGACCGCGATGCGCGTGATGTGCGGAGAGAGGCCTAGACAACGCCGGCATGCGAGTTAAATACTCGGTTCGCTCTTCCGGCACATCCACGGTTAGCGCGTTTTCCGTCCAAGCGCCTGCCCAACTTCCCACAACGCCCCTCGGGTCCCATCCACTATGGGTTGGCCTGGTCCAAAGTCACAGTCGAGTCTTCGGTTGCTTTGAAAGTTGTGGAAACGCCTTCACTTCGACTCAATTTCAAACGATCCGCGCTTCAGTTGAAACGCCTTACGCAGGGCGACGGTTATCGCGCCGTCGTCGCCTCCAACGCGAGATACCGCTCGCGGTCACCCTCGGGTTTGGCTTGGGACGTCACGTCGATGCGCATACGTTGGTAACGATCGTCGGCGCGGTAGGCCGGCCAGTTCGGCAGACCCGAGCCGTTTGGGTTGAACGTCTTGATAAAATTTACGAAATAGGCCTGCATCGTTTTGGATACTTCGTAGTCGGCGGGCTCCCAGGTGTAGCGCTTGTCGAGATCCAGGTTGCCCATGGCGTATTGGATTTCGGCGGAATGCGCCGCGCCGCGGGGCGGGGCGGTTTGCTGGGCGCCGGCTCTGCTGTCGGCTCTGCTGTCGCCTTTGCCACCCGCAGGCTCAGCGGGCACGGACTCACCCGGCATGCCGAGATAAGCCGGGCGTGGATGGGCGTATAGGTAACGGTACACAGGTTTGCCGCCGGTCTTCATCTGGAGTTCAGCCCACTTCCAGGTGCCGTACGAGATGAAGCGGGCGCTGGCCAGGTGGGTGGCGGCTTCGTAAACCTCATCGGTGGTGCTGGCGGCGTAGGCGTTCAGCACCGGCTCGGCCTTATCCCCATAGAACTTCCTGATGGCGTTGGCTAGCGTTTCCGGCGTAGGGTCGCCACTGCCCAGAACGGAGCGTGCCGCCTGCTCCTCGGTGTTCGATCCCTCGAGCAGCGGAACCTTAGCCTGCTCACCGGCTTCGAACGTCTCCCTCAAGGACTTCGAAAGGAAATAGCCGTCCATCGCCGTGCTGAAGCGGACACCCTGGGCCTTGACGGTGGATTCCTGAATCTGCACCGCAGTCATCGCACGGAGGGCGGCAAGTGTGTTGGCGCCGGCGGCGGCAGCGAATTTGACGCCATTCTGTTCGGCGTCGGCAAGAGGCTGCGGCGGCAGGCTAGAGAAGGCGGCGCCGCTCTCACCGATAGCGGCTGCCATCAGGTTCCTGGAGAGCGGCGAAGCCATCAGCGCGCTGACGGAGATCGAACCGGCAGATTCGCCGGCGATGGTGACGTGCTTGGGGTCGCCGCCGAAGGCCGCGATGTTCCTCTGTACCCACTGGAGGGCGGCCACCTGGTCCAACAGACCGTAGTTGCCGGCGGCGCGGTGCGGGGACTCCTTCGTCAGCTCGGGATAGACGAAGAAGCCAAAGATGTTGGTGCGGTAGTTGACGGATACCGCGACCATGCCGCGGCGGGCCATGCTCTCGCCGTCATAGCGCGGCTCCGAGCCGTCGCCGTTCTGGAAGCCGCCGCCGAAGATGTAAACGAGAACCGGAAGTCTTTCATCACCCGATTTGGCAGGTGTCCAGACGTTGAGGTAGAGGCAATCCTCACTCATACCGTTGCTGCGGAACCAATAGTCGGCGCCTGGGGAGGTGCGCTGCATGCACCGGGGGCCGAACTCGTCGGCATTGCGGACGCCGGTCCAGTTCTTGACGGGTTGCGGCTCCCGCCAACGTAGGTCGCCGACAGGAGGCTGAGCGAACGGGATGCCCTTGAAGTTGCGCACACCGTCTTTGGCCGCGGAGGTGGATTCGAGGATGCCGTTCGCGGTCTTTACACGGTCAGCGGCGAGGGCCGGCAATACCGCAGCGCTGCAAACAACGACGGCGGGGAAGAGAAAGCGCATACGAAGCCTCATCTGAGATTTCCGTCTTGGAATCCCAAAAACTGAGTGTCGCCGATTGTGCCTCTGGGGTCAACGCAAGGGGGTGCTGGTTTCCTGGGGGTACATCGCGCTGCGCTCGGATACGGCAATATCGGACACGTGGCGATCGCGACTGGATGATGAACCCGAACCCGACTTCTTGGGTGCTTGGAGCCTACCTCTACGGAGTGGTCTGCGCGGGAGATATTTCCCTAAGTCAGTTGAAGCCTTGAAGCTCGCTCTTATTGCGAACTCGCGCAATAGCCGCGTTTCGGTTCACCACCGCCTTGCTGTTCCGCACCCGAACCTCGA
>CAVYHD010000040.1:0-334650 GCA_963768075.1 Terriglobia bacterium | reverse complement strand
ATCGATCGCCTGCATTTTCTCCAGAACCGGCGACGCCGGAAGTCCCCAAAATGCCCGCCGCTGAGAGCGCGAATGGACAGCACCCGCATCGCCGTCGCGACCATCGGATCCACCGCACCTGACTCGCTCGACGTATAAGGGCACCCAGCTCGAAATACCGCGACGCTTCCCGCCACGCCGCGCGCTGAACCGGTTCGCTGCTGGAAGCAAGCAATCGTATCAATGCGTGTTCGGCGCCAGGTATCTGCAAATTGCGTGTGTTTGCCATTCTGAGGCCATGCGTCAGGCCTTCCAGAAATCTGTCCGGCTGACTCAGTTTCAGCAACGCGGCAAACCATTGCGCGATTTCGTTCTTGTTTTGCCGGGCGCCAATGATAGCCGAAAGCTCGATCAGGAGTTGCGGATCGGTCCAGGACTCCCCTTGGGCCAGCATGGCGTGGAAGAACGGCGATGCCGAATCTGCGACTGAGCTCAAAATCGCTGCCCGGAACCACGCGTCGGAGGAATTCCGGTGGGCGAGCTGCGCCATGGCGCCGAGAACTCTGGGATCCTTCAAGTCCCCAAGGCTTAGTGAGGCCTGGAACTGAACATGAGGCTCGGAGTCGTTAGCCGTGGCCAGAACGGCATTCGCCAGTGGCTTCGACTGGTTCATCAATGGCTCGCTCAGACGCAGCGCGTTCACCCGAATCCGCCAATCGGGATCGCTGAGTGCGCGCTGGATCTCCGCCGGTTCCAGGCGGGAATATGCCTGCAAGAGCCAGAGGGAATGCGCGCGAGCCTCGGGTGAAGCGGCATTTGCTGCCATAGCTTTGAGATCGGGGACCGCTGCGCCATCCAGACGCTCGAGCAGCAGCCGGTGCGCCGTCCAACGATGCCAGCCGTTCGGATTAGCCAGTTGCTTCACCAGGTCCGCGGAGCTGAGCGACCCCAGATTGGGTTTCAAGCTGCCACGGCGCAGGGGATGGTTGGCGACGATCCGGTAAACGCGGCCCATGGTATCGCCATTGAAGAAGTTGATCTTTTTTCGGATCTCTTCCGGTATGAATGCGGGGCCCTCAATGACCTGGCGATAGAAGTCCATCACGTATAAATTGCCGTCGGGCGCGTTGGTAAAGTTGCAGGGCCGGAACCAGACATCCGTTGATGCCAGAAACTCCACATTTTCTTTGGAGCGGTGGGCGCGAAAAGTCGGGCCATCCGGTAGGATGAGGTCCTGGTGGACAAGGTTCCCACTCACATCTCCTGTAAAAACGCTGCCCGCGTATTCCTTCGGCCAAGCGTCGCCGTTATATAACGTGCCCCCGGAGGCGGCCGTAAACCAACCGCCAACCTGTTCGGTGATGTTCAGCTTATTTTCGTTGTACCGCTGCTGGCGCAGGCGAGTGCGCTCCTTGCGCCACTCCTGCGGCGCCGTGAGTGGATACATTTGCGCCGAAGGACGCCCATGGTCGGAAATGTCCTGAGCCTCGGCGTGTACTTCGAGCAGTGGGGCGCGAGAAAGATAACGCATTGGCAGTACAACATGACGGATGTGCGTGGTGTTTTCGGTGATGAACCGGTCGCCGAAATCATCGAAGGTTGAACCGAACTGTGCCGGACCCGAGGCAGGTTCGGCTTTGCCACTGATCGGATCGAACCGGAAATCGGTGCCGCGCACCAGCACGGAATTCATCTCTGGATGATCCGGCGAAGTGATTCGTCCGTTCGATCCGAAGTTTGAGCAGTAAATCCAATTGTCGACACTCAGTCGAGGGTTGGTAATAAGGTACTCTTGACCTACCTTGGGGAAGCCGGTGTAGAGAACCTTGCGCACGTCAGCCTTCCCATCACCGTCGGTGTCTTTCATGAACAGAATATCCGGCGCGCTAGTGACGATCAGGCCGCCCTTCCACGGCATGAGTCCACTCACCGCCCGAACATTGTCCGCGAAGACTGTTGTCCGAACGATCTTGCCGGCGGCGTCAGTCTCCAGAAGTCGAATGCGTGAGCGGGCTGGCTTCCCGGGCGGCGGATCTGCCGGGTAGTCCAGCATCTCGGCAACGTAGATTTTTCCGTTCTCGTCGAAGGCCATGTCTGCCGGGCTCATGACTTCCGGTTCCGCGGCGAAGAGCTCCACGTGGAAGTCGTCGCTCATGTGGATCGCTTTCAATGAATCTTGCGGCGTGAGAGCCTGATCTTCTGGCTTTCTCTTGGTACAAGCGCACAACAATATCAGTGAAACGGAAAAGACAATTCTGAGACGCATTGTTTATCGCATGACATCGGCTCAAACAGGCGGATGCGTAGTGATCCTCCGGGGCGGAATCCAGGATGCCGACGATCCTCGCATCAGTCGATGCGAAGAAAGTTCAGTGACATTGACAGGAATATACAGCAAATATACAATTGGCGTCAAGAGCTTGTCTTAGAACACGATGACAGAGTACGGTCAAGTGATTGTACCGGGTTGCGGGCGTGGGTGGGAATTGACAAAGTAAGTTCGGGGGTTCCAAAACTTGCCAAACATGAGTCAAATCGTGGATGCCGTGTGCTGCCGAGGAGCGGCATGTGCTTCTCTTGTGTTGATGGCTTGCGCTCCCCTGGCAGGAATTGCCAGCGCCGAAATCGCCTTGACCCTTCAGACGCGCGCCCGTGAGCCTGGCGGGATACTCACCACAAAGGAATCGATCGACCCGGCGAAGATTGGCGTGGTCATCATCGATATGTGGAACACCAACGATTGCATGACCAACGCGCAGCGGGCGGCTGCCCTCGTGCCCAGGATGAATAAGGTTCTCGAGGCAGCACGGCGTCTTGGCATGCAGATCATTTGGGCGCCCACCGATGTGGCCAGCCAGTATGTTGGCACGCCGCAGCGTGAACGGGCAATCGCGCTGCCCCGATATCCATTGCCACATATCACGAATTTTTCCTGTCCATTTAGCGTGGCCACTGTGCGGCCGGACAAGTGCATGTGTGGACCTGGCATCGTATGCCGCGTGCACTACGGCTGGGACCAGATGGATCCCAACTTGGTGATAGCCACCGGCGATTGGATTGTAGGCGACCCTGAGGAGTTGTATGCGATCTACAAACAGCGGGGTCTTACGCGCCTGATTTACATGGGCATCAACACAAATCTATGTGTCATGAATAAGCCGGAAGGAATAGCGCCCATGACTTCGGCCGGGTTGAAATGCATCTTGGCGCGTGACTTGACCGACGCCGAAACCTTGTACGATCCGGATCATGCTTTTACACCTGACGACGGCACTGACAAAGACATAGCCGATATCGAACGATCCGGCGTTCCTACCATTAACATAGTTGAAGAGATGAGAAAAGCCGGGGTGTGGAACGATAGGTGGATTGTGGAAATGGTCCGTCTCGCACCTTGGGGAACGAAAGCATGGCCGTACCTGTTCACTGATTCCGTGAAGGTCTCGCTGAGCACGCACGAGCAGAAAGGTGTCGTAATCCACTACGCGCTCGATGGGGCGGAGCCAGGTCCGGCATCGCCGGTTTACGCCAAGCCGCTGGATGTAACGAAAACGACACTACTCCGCGCCGCGGGCTTCGAAGACGGGCGCCGCGTGACCATTATCAGCGAGGGCTATTTCGTGCATCTTGGATCTGTACCGCCTAAACCGGACCTTTACCTCGATCAGCTAAAACCGGTTATACCCGCAAGGCCGGACTGGAGGTGGGAGGCGAAGACCAACCTGGCGTTCAGCGGTGCCCCACTCAGCATCCGTGATGCCACGTATACCAAGGGCATGGGTATGCGCGCTCCAGCCAACCTCCTGTATGAGATCCAGCCAAGCTATGATCGGTTTGTGGCACGGGCCGGCGTTGACGACGACCCGTTCCGCGAGCGCCCTAACGCCCGCTTCCTGGCGACATATCCTAGCGTGCAGTTTCGGGTGTACATCGACGGCAATCTGGCATCCGAAAGCCCTACCATGCGGCTTGGCCAAGAACCGTGGCGGTTTGATGTAAAGATCCCCATGCAGAGCCGGCTCATTAACCTGGTCGTTACGGACTCCGGAAGTCGCAGTCCACTCGACCTGGCCAATTGGGTGGATGCGGGCTTCGTGCGCAAGAGATAAATATTGGATACTGTTTCATTCGCCAATGAGGAGCGTTTGTAGGATGAAGGATACTGACGAATCACACGCTAATGAACTCTTGGACGCCTGGCTTGCTGATTTTCTGGTCCGCAATGGCGGCACCTCGGGAACCGTCCACGTGTATCGGGACGGAGGATTGCGCCTGGCCGCCGCGGCGAATATTCCGGAAAAGTTGCGCCAGATCGTCGCGTGGGTACCCCGAGGGAAAGGCATGGCAGGTCTCGCCCTCGAGCAACGGATTCCCATTCAGACCTGCAACCTGAAGGAGGACGAGTCCGGCGCGGTGAAGCCCGGCGCCAAGGCCGTGGACGCCAAAGCCGCGGTGGCTATTCCAGTTAAAAGCCAGGACGACGGTGTGCGTGCGGTCGTCGGAATCGCTTTCCCGGACGAACGCCAGTTTTCCGACTCCGATCTGGCGGCGCTCTGCGACTCCGCGGCCACTCTACCCCAAGAGTGATTCCATGGCTCGGGCCGCCGTAATCCTCAGATACTCCAGTCTGTACGCGCCACGCCGATTTCGTGTACTGCTCGCGCCGCAGGAATACAATGGTCGGTTAGGGCGGTGGCCGGAGGCACTTCGCGAGAGCTCGGCGAAGCCTCCGATTTCCCGGCCCTGAGTTCGGGCATTAAGATGGGCACTATTTAGCAACCCCGACTCGGTTCTGAGCGTCACCGTTTGGAGGTTCTCTTTTATATGGGCTTCGAATTGACTACAAAATGGTGGGCTCGTGCCCTCCCCAGACGAATCGGAGTTGTGCTCTTGGTTTGCGGTGTGTCGCCGCTGTTCGGAAAGCCGCAGGAGCAAGACCAGCCCCCAAGTCCGATCTTCAAGGTGAATGTTGTTTCCAAGTCGACGAAAGCGATCAACTACCGGCATCGCAGTGGATCCACAACGATCAACTTCGTGGGTACGGCGTTGATGCCGAAAGCGCAAGGGCAGGCCAAGGTCGACAGCCGCCCGGGCGCGATCAGTATCGATGCCAACTTCAAGGGAATAGGAACACCGAGCCAGTTTGGCTCCGAGTACCTGACTTATGTCTTGTGGGCGATCTCGCCCGAAGGCAGGCCGAAGAACCTGGGAGAGATCCTGCTCGAAGGCGGCAAAGGCAGCCTCAAGGTGACGACGGATCTCCAGGTGTTCGGCTTGGTTGTGACCGCGGAACCCTACTTCTCGGTCACGCAGCCCAGTGACTTGATCGTCATGGAGAACGAGGTTCGGCCCGACACGATGGGCAAGTTCGAGATCATCGATGCGAAGTATGAGCTTCTCCAGCGCGGCCAATATCAGAAACTTGCAAATGTCCTGCAACTGCAACCGGACCCGAAGATCCCGATCGAGATCTACGAGGCACGGAATGCGGTCCAGATCGCGCAGGCGTCAGGCGCCGATAAGTATGCGGCCGATTCCTTCCAAAAAGCGCAGACGACTCTACAACAGTCTGAGGACTATCTGAAGCGGAAGCAGCGCAAACCGGCGATCATGATCGCACGTGAGACGGCACAGACGGCGGAGGACGCACGAGTGATCGCGCTAAAACGGCAGGAGGAAGAGGCCCTCCAGAAAGAGCGCGATGCTGGAGCGGCTCGTGAGGCGGAGGCGAAGCGTCACGCTGAGGAAGAGCAACGGCGCCGCGAACAGGCGGAGACGGAACGCAAAGCGGAAGAAGCGCGGCGTGCCCAAGCGGAAGCAGCCAAGGCAACCGCGGAAGCTGAGAAGGCTACGGCCGAGACACAGCGCCTGCAAGCGGAACTGGCTATGGCGAAAGAGGCGGCGGAACGTGCCAAGGCGGAAGCCGCACAAGCGCAGGCCGCAGCGGCTGCCGAGAGAGCTGAGCGGGCCGCGGCCGAAGCGAACCGCTTGCGGCAACAGGCGGAACAAGAGAAGCAGCAGCTCCGCGCGCAGCTTCTTCAGCAGCTCAACGCGGTGCTCGAGACGAAGGACACCGATCGCGGGTTGGTAGTCACGATGGCCGATGTCTTGTTCGACAGCGGCAAGTATACATTGAGGCCCGCGGCACGGGAGAAATTGGCAAAGCTTGCGGGCATCGTGTTGGGGCATCCCGGCTTAAAGCTGGCGTCTGAAGGCCACACGGATAGCACGGGGAGCCCGGATTTCAATCAGAGGCTATCGGTGAAGCGGGCAGAATCGGTAGCCGAGTATCTGAGCAGTCAGGGAGTGCCTCGCGACAGCTTGAGTGCTGCGGGATTCGGAGATACTAAGCCCATTGCGCAGAACAATACAGCGGCGGGGAGGCAGCAAAACCGGCGCGTAGAGTTGATTGTCTCGGGTGAGGTGATCGGAACGAAGATTGGCACCAGCGCGAGACTCTAAGGAGCTTTGCGCGAATCACCGGGCGGTCGGCTATTGGTCCAGCGGTATCATCGTTCACCGGGGGTGGATTTGGCCATGGAAGTGACACGACGAGTTTTCTCCGCCGCGGCTATCGCGGCTGCACTTACGCCGGTTGATAGAGCCAGACCGCTGGAGCCGCTGGCTCCCGGTATCAAGATTTCGATGCAGGTCGACGAAAACGTCAGTGATGAAGATCTGACCTGGATCAAGCAGATGGGAGTGGACTATCTGAACGTTCAGACCGGCAGCGGCCGCGCTACTCTGGAGAATTTTCTCGCGATCAAAAAACGCGCCGAAGCGGCCGGCTTATCGGTCTGGAACATATCTAACGATGACAACCGCAACATCGAGGAGATCACGCTAAACCTCCCTGGCCGCGACCAGAAAATTGAGTGGCTAAAACAGTACATTCGGGACACAGGCAAAGCCGGCATCGGCTACATCACATACGCCCACATGGCGAACGGCATTTGGTCGAGCGAGCCCGAAACTACACGCGGCGGCGGCAAGGCGCGTTCTTTCCACTTGGCCACCGCGAAGGGCTTTTGGAACGGCAAGGTCTACGAGGGGCCGCTCACACATGGGCGCAAGTATTCGAAAGAGGAACTATGGGACAACTACACATACTTCATCGGTCAGATTGCCCCGGTTGCCGAGCAAGCAGGCGTGCGTATCGGAATCCATCCTGATGATCCTCCCGTGCCGGAGTTGGGTGGCATCCCGCGACATATCTTCGGGACCTTCGACGGATATATGCGGGCTCTCGAAATTGCAAACTCCCCAAATATTGGGGTCTGTCTTTGCTGCGGAACGTGGATGGAGGGCGGGAAGAGCATCGGTAAGAATGTTTTCGAAGCAGCGCGCGCCTTCGCCAAAATGGGGAAACTCTGGAAGATCCATTTCCGTAACGTGACCGCTCCCATTCCCGACTTCGTCGAAACATACATCGATAATGGCTACACCGACATGTGGAACCTGATGAAGACGCTCGTAGATGTGGATTTCCGCGGCAACCTCATCGCCGATCACGTACCTGCAATGGCGGGTGGCCGCCATTCGGCATGGTCGTACAGCATGGGCTACATCCGCGCGCTCTACAACTCCGCGCGGGAGGAGAAACGCAGCTGATTTCAGGGAAACTGTGATACTGATGCCTCCCCGTCGTGCCGCTAGGGTTTCGGGCGGTCTAGAATCTTGGTTTCGACGAACTGCAATATGTCGTAGTGCTGGACTTCCCGGTCAGGGAAAAAGCTGTTGATCGCGTCCTGTTCCCCTTGGTATACCTCGAACGCTGTTTCCAATTTGGCTGCCGTCAGCAGCTCGATATGCGGTGGTTTTATGTTGAAGAGTGCCAGGTTTCCACCCGCCTTCCGCAGCTCCGCTAGAGCAAAGAGCAGCGTGCCGAGGCCGGTAGTGTCAAGTTTCTGCAAATCGCTGAGGTTCAATGCCACCTGAATCTTTCCAGCCTTTAACAGCCGGTCCAGCTCCGCTCGAAAATCCAGATCTTCTTGACCGAAGGTGAGATGTCCTTTCAGATCCAGCACCTCGATTCCTTCGTGCTCACTCCCTGTGATTTCAAGCGACATGTTTCTGGGACTTGCAGACGACGAGCGAATGCCCGCATCTCCGTTGCAAGCGAGCGACCCTCATAGGCTACGCGACGGCAGGTGCCTTAGTCAATCGATTTCTCGGATTCGCTTTGTGACGATAGCAGAGCGGTCATTACTCTATCTCTTGACGTGATTTCTGCAAGAAACAAGTGATCCTCCCGATTGTTAAACCCACTTTTCGATGGTGTACCGTT
This sequence comes from Terriglobia bacterium, assembly GCA_963768075.1. GTDB lineage: Bacteria > Acidobacteriota > Terriglobia > Bryobacterales > Bryobacteraceae > QHXW01. The sequence goes on along the minus strand of CAVYHD010000040.1, from coordinate 326,384 downwards.
CTAATGCAGCCTCATCCAGAGTTACGCCGAGGCCTGGTCCCTGCGGGATGCGAGCGAATCCATTACAGAATTCCAGCGGTTCTACAATAAGATCGTCTTCGCGCACCAGGGTACCGATAATATCGCTTGGCAGAGTACAGTTCCGGGCTGCTGCGCAAGCGTGAAGGGATGCGGCATCCATGATCCCCAGGTCCACCTCGCTGCCATGCCAAACAGGAATTCCCGCTGCATCGGCAACGTCCGCCATTCGGACGAACTGCGCCATGCCACCGCTCAAATTGAAGTAATCTACCGCCTCAATTTTGATTGCCTGAATTAACTCCTCAATCCGCTGGCCATAGGGTGTGTGCACGTGGAGCGCGATAGGGATCCACGTTTTCTCCCGCAAGAACCGATACCATTCGAGATTCCAACGAGGGACGGGATCTTCGAAGCAGTCTATCTGATAAGGTTCTAGCTCTTTGGCCAGTCGTGCGGCCAAGCTGGGGTGCTCGAACCGTTGGTTCGGGTCTAGAACAATGCCAAAGCCAGGGCCACACGCGGCCCGAATTTTCTCAACGCGGGCGAGATGCGGGTCTTCCAGCGCGCACTTCATCTTCAGACTCTTGAAGCCTGCATCTTTCGCTTCAAGCGCTATACGCGCTACATCCTGGGGTGTCCGCCGGCCTGTCCAGTAGCTCATCAGGACATGGTCGCGATACGCTCCGCCGAGCAACTGGTAGGCAGGCACACTCAGTTTTTTCCCCACAAGATCGTAAATGGCGACTTCAAATCCGTCATATTCCCTCCCGGAAGGAATGGGCAGGGCGCGCAGATTTAGTTTCATCACATCCTGGCCCAGCAACGTTCGGATGTTGTGCTCCACCGCGCGGTCGGAGACATCGCGGTAGCTTTCACCAATTCCGGTAATTCCTTCATCCGTGTGGACCCGGTAGACGAACTTCGGCATCTCGGAGAAGAAGCGCCCTCGCCAGTTGAACGGGTGGCAGCTATCTTCAAACTCGGGGCTGTGCACAGAGCCAGGGCGCACCGGCACGCAGACACGAAACGCGTCGATCTTGGTAATCTTCATGTGCCTTCGTATATCGCGCGCAGATTTTGAGCTTCCTTTTATATTGTGTTGGGCAGAACGAAGTAAGCGTCAGCTATCTCCTGCGTTCTCCGGATACCTCTGAGCCAGAGACCGAATCTCATAACTGAACTTCTGGAAAAGGCGTTCCCAGCGCTTCGACTGCGCCTTAGTATACCGATAAAAGCCGTTTTGATTGGAAATTCCACGCGCTCCGGATTTCACAAGCGCTTCCATCAATCGCGGGGTTCTCTTTGCGCAATTCAGGTCCGGGAATAGGTCGCGCATTACGGTTTTAAAGGCGGATAGACCCATAAGGTCCATCATCCGAAACGGCCCAGCAAACGTGATCCAGTACCCCAGGTCATTACGCAGCGAGCGATCCAGATCGGCGGGAGTTGCATAGCCGGCCTCCACCAAATAGAAGGCTTCCCTCAACATCGCGTAAAAGACGCGATTCGTAAGGAATCCTCGGATATCTCGACGCAGCAGCGACGCCTCCTTTCCCCAGCCTGCTGCCAGGCTCATCACCACTTCAGCCAGCGACGGGTCCGTTTCTTTGCCGCAGATTATCTCCATAAAGCGCGTTATGTGGGCGGGCTCGGCCCAATGGATCCCCAAGATGCGTTCCGGGTGCCGTGCCCCGCGTTGCAGCTCAGTTACTGGGATGCCAGATGTATTACTGCCGATCAGGGCCTTATCGGATACAACCTTTTCGATGTTCTTGATGACCTGCTTCTTGGCTGCGATGCTCTCGGTTATTGACTCAATCACAATGTCACATTGTGCCAATTCGACATATCTGTCGGACACGTAAAAATGCTCCAGCACCCGCTCCGGAGTTCGGCGCAGCAGCTTTTCCCGTCTCATTTCGCGCAATAAACTGGCCACCCGGCGACGGGCGGTGCGGCGTTTGCCGGTATCTGATTCAACACCGTATACTTTCTGACCGCGAGCCAGTAAACAGGCCGCGATGCTGGTTCCCATAAGGCCTAGTCCTACAACACCGGCCGAAACGGGGCGATGTATTCTCGGGGAAGCGTTCGCGGATGTCACTACATGGCTCCTCTGAAAAGCCGAATCACAATTATTGACCGTGCGGCATCTGATCCGGCAAGTCCAGATAGGCGCCCGAGAACACCAACCCTCTCTCTATGGGCAACGTGATACTCACCTGGTTTGATGATCCGCTCTTCGTCTCCCTGTCGAGACTCGCGAAGTAGCACCGGGTTTTTTCGTGTTGCTGGTTGCGCCTGGTCTTGAAAGGGTGCAGTACCTTCGGGACGCCATTGACTATTGCTGTCAACGACTGCGTTGGTGATGCTTCAAGCTCTCCTGGCGGCGTTGTTCTCCGTTCCATCAGAAGGTGATCCGACACCCACTGGTTATTCTGTTCAACGTTCTCGTCTTTAAGTAACAGTACCAGGTAGGCTTTGTCGTACGCCCACGGATCCAGAGACCAGGTGGACTCGGATGCCGGATTGGAGAGGTACTCATCGTCGTTCTTCGGAAACTCAAAACTCGCGCCAAGCGTGGTCGTGTCGGGAGAGGAATTCATGACGCTCCAGTTGCCGACGTAACGGCGCCATTCCGCCACGCGCGCGTCCTCGGGTAGGAAGTTATGATCGCCGCCAGCAGCCGAATCGGGGGCGAGCCAAAGAATTCGTATCTGTTTGCCTGGAACCGTGACTCGCAGTGTGCTACCCTGGGGATAGGTGCCATCCGAAGGTCCCCGGAGAGTCATTCCCCCCGGGTACACTTCGTCTACCACGAAGCGTGTGGAGTTCGGTGCATCCAAGGTCAGCGTCAGCTCGCCAACCTGCTCCACCGCGCCGGGATTTATCAGGAACACGAAGCCTCGGTCGCCTCGTATGTGGGAATAACCCGTCAGAGACTCAGCGTCGCCCTGCACCATGTCGTCGAAGTGCACCGAGCGCTCAAACAATTTATCATTCTGCTTTAGGTAGTCCTTGTTCGTCCTTGCCCAGTCTTCCCAATGTTGTGTAAACTGGATCTCACTTTCGGGAACATAGTCCGGCGCATCGTTAAACGTCAACTGACCCGCGAGAGCCAGAGAGCTCAGAAGAGCGTACCGATACCCGGCGCGGTCATGAAGGTGTGTTTCCATGCCATAGTGATTGACGCAATTGAGCACGTGGTACCAAGGCCGCAAAAGGTTCTCGTGCGCCAGGCCATACAGGTGAGCGCGATTCAGATCGGCGTAGAGCCGGTCGATGTGAATGTCGGGCTCCGTGGCAGCTTCCGCGTCGTGGCCACCGCCATGATGGCGGCTATCAGCGTATCGGCCGTACTGAGGATTGTCGAGCCCGCTGTCTGCGCCGAGCATCAGGCCCGGCGCTGCTTCATGTAGTTGCTGGGCAAACTGGATCATCCGTTGGCCCTGGGCATAGATCGAGTATTTGCCTGGTAAATGTCCTTGCTCGGTCGTGTCACACGGCCACACGGTCCAAAAGTCGGCCCAATGAAACCCTCGAAGGTTGTACTTACGAACCAATTCGACTGTCTGTTGAAAGTATGCTTCTGAATCCGGGGAAAGCTTGCACAAGTAGGATTTCCAATAGGGGGGCATGAACCCCCATCCAAACCTCGAGCCAAAATCGACCCACCAGCCGGTGCCAATGCTGTATTTGTTGGCGAGATCTACCCAGCGTCTTGCCAGATCGGATGGCATCGACAGCGCGACAGTTGTGGGTTCGTAAGTGTCCATATAACGGACACCGAGTCTGTGCGCCGTAGAAAAGAATCGCTCGGTCCACTCGGGGCTATTCTGCAGCTCCTCAATCCCTACCTTGGCCGACCAGCCTTCGAGATAAATATCCGGAAATTCTTTTTGCAAAGGCGTCACTTGCACGTGGTACTCGATTACCCAGTCGCGAACACCTCGGTCGAACCCCTCGATCCACTCACCGCGGTTCCGATAAACACCAACCACAGCTTTGTCGCTGTTGATCATTTCCCCGGCCTTTAGGTTGATACCGGGATAGTAGGTCATCTCATCGCCTTTGTGGTCCCAATAGACTGTTTCGAGACACTCAAAGAACCCGCCTTTTTCCTGTCGAAAAACCGGATAAGTCAGTTCAGGCCCCGCAAACAGATCCAATAATCGCGGCAACCCAAGGGAAGAAACAGTCACGTCCAAAACCCGAAGCTCCGAGTCTCCCTTGTTCCTGATCGTCAGCCACTTGTGATAGAAATGGTCCTGCCGCCGCAGTTCGTACCTGACAGACAGTTCCGTTGACTCCGAAGTCAAATCCACCCGCAAATAACTAACTTCGGGCCCCGATCCTGCGGCATCTTCTCCCACCACTCTGACGTTGGCCGAAGACAGTTCGCCTTTCGAGGTTCGAATTAGAAACGGCCGCGAGTTTGCTGTCGCGATACTTTCGCCCGTGACGAGATTTCTCAATAACGATTCTCTAAGTCCGCTTATTGTGGAGACTTCGAGTTGCATGAACCCGTTCGTGAGAACAGTAATTCCCTTGCGCGGTTTCTCGATAGCACAGGCGACTTTCGACCACCGGCTCTCTGCGACCATTAGATTCGGTGCGAGGGTGTCAGTCACAATGCGGGTTGATTTCGGCTCTATTACTAGCGGTCCGGCACGATCGTAGGGGTTGTCGCTCGACCATTCGTTGTAGTGCGTGTGGTCGTGTCTTTCCCTTACGTTGACAAGTCGTGGTGCAGGGTTCACCACCACGTAGGGAATTTCGCTGTAAGCTTCGAACTCACAAACATAAATGCCCAACCGGTCCGGCAGACGCCGTGACTCCGGGTCGGGTGGTTCGGAAAAAAGAAGGCGCAGCCGAGTGGTCTCGACGGGATCGAATGCGTACCGAACGGAGGCTGTCTCCTGCCCAACCACTTGAGCCTGGATATCTTTCCACTGGTCTTGGTCCCAGTACTGAAGGCGCGCCCATTCTTGAGTCCTGGCCATCACCGGACCACGAACCATTCGGCCATCGAAATAGCGAACCACAACGCTCGAAATCCGATGAGCCCCCCGCCATTCGACACCGATGTCGGCGGGAAGGTCTACATCCCGCACCGCCCAGTAGCTGAGCATGCTGCCATCGTTGACTTTTGAAGGCTCGTGTTCCGGGACGACCGTAACTCCAGGTTCCCACGAGCGGGCGCTCGCGCCCAGAGCTGATAACGCTAGATTTTTCGCCTTCCAATCAGCACCCGTGCCGAGAGGCGCTGCTCCCGCGAGAACTGCCAGGAATAATCCTACCTTCACAGGCCATTCATGAAGCATAATAAAGCACCCCTGTCCGAAATGTATAATGGCAGTTACTTCCCTCCGGGATCAGACTCATCGTCATCTTAGTAAGCGCTCCCGGTGATTTTGTTAGATGTGATTAGTCGCTTGCAATCGGTGCCGGGCTAGCCCGGCCAACAACATGCTCACCGCAAACGCACGACAGCCGTTCTGAAGCCTGTGTTCGCCTCTCTCGATACGTCGAAACAGAACGTCTTCCACACGTGGCGTAGGATCAGCGATCATGCTAGGGCAGCCGGACCGCGTTGTCAATCAAATTCAGCCACGCACACGACAATCTGTCTAATAGGCTGAACAGCCGTTCTGCTTAACTGTTTCCCGGCCAGAGTTACAATTTTGAAAATTTCATTTTGACCAGCGATGAAATCCAGCACCTACGGAAATATGGGACGTGGTTTGCCGAACGAGTTAGCAGAAGTAGAACAACTCTTCACCTCCGAGCGTTTGCGCTAAAGCAATGATGATGGTTGATTGGCGTCTCTTGAGCATAGTTCCTTCTGAAGAGACGGATTGCGCTGCCATTGTGGTTAGCTGTTAGTACTCCAGTCGGGCCATCAGCGCAAATCCTACAGGCCGGCTTCGATTGATCTCGGCTTTGCCCTGAACTCCTGAACCTGAAGGCGTGTTGAACGAGAGAGGGTCGCGCCAGTGACAGACACCCGGTCCAGCTTAGCCCAGCGAGCGCAGCTCCTGCACGGCGCGATGGGCCTCCCCGATTGCCGCCCAGGTTTGGGCTTTCGCGGCGGCATCGGAATTGGCAATAGCGATTCGGCCGAAACGGCGGCGCGCCAGCACGTTAGGAGGCTCGACGCCGGACGAGGTCGTGTCCCACAAGCTGGAGTATTCGTATGTGTAGCCGTGCGGCCAACGGTTGACCGTAATTGCTTCAATATCCCGGCTGGCATCAAAGCCGCCGCTGGCGAGCATGCGGCTCAGCTGGTCGTGAACATGCCGTTCGAATGTCTCAAACGGCGTGCTATAGAGCTCGATCTGTCCTGCTCTGTGCTGCTCGCGCTGAGATAGCCCCGGCTTGGCGGCCGCGCGAATCAACAGAACCGCCATGGGGTCCTCGGGAGTTGCCGGGTAGCGGTAGTCTCCCATGTTCACCGGATGGTTCATGCGCAACTTCGTAAAATAGCTGCCGGGGCAGTAGGCGGAACTGATTCCCAGCTTATGCAGCGCCTTCCAGTTCTTGAGGGCAACCTGCGTAAAAATTATCGGTGCCTTCACGCCATAGGCGAGAGCTTTCTTCTGTTCCATCGGCATTTCCGGGCACAAATAAGGAATCACAGTGTTCCAGCAGGCGAGAACACTTGCGCGCGCGTGAACTTTGTAGCCGCTCTCGCCATTTATGTAGGTCACCTCCACATGTTGAGCCGTGCCGGGCTCTTCCACGTGGCGCACTCTGACCGCGGTGCTGTTTAGCCGGATGCGAATCTTCGAGGCAGGCTGGTCTAAAGGGGCATAGTCCATTCGAGTCGTGACGATATCTTCCATGCTGTGGCCAAGGGCAGCACCCGGCACGAGCGAGCGAACCAACAGCCGGGCGATGGAAGCATTGCCATCCGGAAATGGATAAATCTGCGACCCTTCGAGCGACGGAGGCAGCGGAAGACCCAGCGCTGTGCCCTGGTCCAGAAGAGGAAGGCAGAGAAGCGCTTCTACTGCATCTGTCCCGACTCCAAGAACCGGATGCATGGCGGCTTGGTAATACGCCACGACCTGTGGATCCGCCTTGACATATTCGAGCAGGTAGCGGTTGTAGCTGATGCGCCCTAGCAGCTTCTGTTTTTCTTCGATTGTTAGGCCTCGAAGATAATCCTGCTGTCCGGTCTGAAGGCGCACGATATCTTCACATGCCTTACTCGAAAGCGGTGTCTTGGCCACAAACGTTGGCCAGTCAGGCTGGCCTTCGCCAGCCACCAGACGGTCTGTCCCGAATGTCTCCTTGTCGAAAAAGACGCCATGGGAGAGCCCCCACTTGTCGTAAAACTGTGGAGCATAGTAGGCGCTGAAACGCGGGATGTCAATCCCCAGATCCTTGAATAACTCCAAAGCCGCTGTTCCGTAACTTGACAGATTCTGAATGCTGGATGTACCGCCGCATCCGATCAGGGTATGATCTCCAACCTGAAACTCATTCCGTTTGGCGTGGCCGCCGAAGTCATCATGATTATCGAGTACTAAGATCTTCGCGTCGACGCCATAAGCTTTCCTGTAGAAATAGGCCGCCGAAAGACCGCTGATCCCGCCGCCGACTACTACTAAGTCGTAGGTCTCTCCGATGTCCCGGGCGGTTTCGAACTTAGCGCCGTCCCGCATCCGATGCGCGGCCTCGAAAGATCCTGGATGACTCCCGCGCATCCCTGTTAGCCCGGGTGGATAGTAGCGCCGGTCGGTCGGCGTTATGCCACTCGCCAGCAGCGGGTCCAAGGCAGATGGGTCAGGCCCGAACTGCTGGGCCGCGGAAGAGACTATAGGTGCGCCTAGCGTCAACGCGATGCCGTTCAAAAAGTCGCGTCTATTGATCTGAGGATTGCTCCCGAAGTGTTGGTGGTGGTCGTCGCTTTCCATACACTGCGATTTCCTCTCATCAGTTATCGCATGTGTACTTATTCGGCGCAATGCGCCACTCCTCGGCCTCGTGCTTGTCCCGCGGCCTCCGCGAGCTTGGCTGAATCAGGTCGAGATTTGGTTTGCTAAGATCGCACGCGCGTGCTCGCTGGGACGGTGTCTGATCTTCGCCGCAAGCTCATGAGCGGCATTCACGATTATGCGGAACGCGCTCGCCCCTTTTGGCCCTCAGCTCGGTCATCGCGTGACTGGCCGGCCGCCTACGGCAAATCTATTCCACTCGCGTCCACGATTTGTCCGGATCGTAGCGCGTCACCGTGGTTGAGGCGCTGGTCGCCGGATTTCCCAGGTCCTTCTCGTAGATGACGCCATCCTGGTTGACGATGAAGGTATGAATCCCGGAGAGCCCGTAGTGCGCGGGAAACGCAACCAGCCCGAACCCGCCGATCATCGAGTCTTTCACAACATAGTTGTGCTGGCCTTCTTCTGCATTCGGCCCCTGGGCCTTGAGTACACGGAAGTAATAGCCATGGTAAGGCTTGAGCTTAGCCGCGGCTGCGCGTCCGGGTTCCACCGCCGCTTCGGCAAAACCTTTGGGGACAAGCGCTTCGGAGTCCCCTTCCCAGTAGAGGCCGTCGTGCCGCCCCTCGGTACTCACGATGCGTTGCGCGTACGTGAGCATTTTTTGGTTTTCGCGATCCTGGGACGCGTATTCCATCTGCGCCTCGACATAACCGGCGCAGATTTCGATGGCATCCAGTTCGTGCGCTCCGATGCGCCGCGCCCGCATCTCGACGGCGCCTTGCGAGGAATCGAAGCTCCATTTGTCTTTGTTGCGGACGATGGGAACGGGGAACGGCCAGTCCTCTGAGCCGATGGACAGAATCATCACGGCCGCGTTCATCGGGTCAGGTTCCAGTTGATGTTTGTTGTGCGCGAGGATCACAAACTCGGCACGCTCTTTTTTGTCCTGATCCGGGTCGCCCGAGCTGAAGACAGCCTCATTCGGGCCGAATAACGCCGCAAGCCCAGCCACATCGTCCTTTTCCGCGGTCTCCATCAAGGCCTGGGCGGCGGCTTCAGCCGAGTCGAAGGTCTTTGGTGTCTGTCCAAATGAAATCGCCGGAAGCCATACAATCAGAGCTCCGAGCGTGACGGTGAGAGTTTTCATGGTTGTCTCCTATCGCCTCCCGCCGCCACCGCGAGATGGGGCGGACATTCCTCCACCACGAGAAGCTTGAGTTCGTTGCGCTCCCAGGCTGGAGTAGCCATGGTCGCTTTGTTGCCGTGTCTGGGCGCGCGGCTGAACTCCACCGAACGCGCTGTGGTTCCCGTTGGAACTTCGCGGCTGGAAGCTCCGATTGCCAAATCGCTCGGCCTGGGTATTTGCGCCTGAATTTCCACGGTTCCTCACGTTGCCGCCCCGCGGCGTGTCATATCTCTGTCCCGCGCCGGCTCCCGCTCTTTGTCCTACGCCGGCTCCCGCGCGCCCACCGGCCGCCCCGCGGTAACGGTTGCTCAGCGCGCGATTGGAGTATGGGACTCCCATCCGGTGAGCCGGATCGTGCGCCCAGGCACTCCTGCCTTGGAACGCGCCGCCACCATGGAAGTCATTGAAACCATAGCGGTGGAAAAAATTGTTGTTCATATAGATCGAGCCGCCAAACCAATTCGGCCCCCAGCCCCAACCGCCCCATCCAAGGCCGCCAAAAAAGCCGCCGATGTAGATACCTGCGCCAAACCCGAATCCAAAACCGATCTCCGGGTAAAAAAGCGGCGGATAAAAGCCAAAGGCGGGCGGTCCCCACATGTAGGCGGGATTGTAGACCGGCACGTAAACCACCTGCGGGTCGGCAGGTTGAATTTCAATCGCCGCCTGCCCTCCTTGCATCTGAGTCGTGACGGTCTCCTGGGAGTTGGACTTTAATCTGCCCGCCTGGCTGGCCTGTGCCCGCAGCCGCTGCACGGCATTCATGACATCGGCCTGTTGAGCGAGAAAGGCGTTCCCGAGATCGGTGGTCCAACGAATGTCCGAGTTCAACCGGGTGAGCACATCCGGGAAGACCACCAGAGCCTGAATACTGGCATCCCAATTTTGCTGGCGCGCGGCCTCCACCAGTTGCGCACCGCGGAGGCTGCGGTTCTGTTGCAGCCACTGCCCGGCTTCGACGATCTCAAGCGGATATGTGGCGGCGACTAAGACCTGGCTGAGTAAGGAATCCGGATAGAGCGCAACGGGTGCTACAAGATTGGCTAGCTGGTCCGGAGTGAACGCCGGCGCGGAAGGCACCGTCTGCTGCTCCGGCGCCGCTTGCTCGAAGGGAGGCGCCTGTTCTTGCGCAACCAGCAACTCACCAGCCGGGAGCAGGACCAAGATGCAAACGACGCTGAGTGCCTGCCGGCATACCTTTTGAACCGTCGTATTCGTCACTTTTTTCCCCTTCCAGCGAACGCACCACTACTTTTGGGCAACAGACTGACCCACAGCCGGTGAAACCCCGAACACCTTTTCAGCGCTCGGCGGTAGTTTATCGGCATGCGCCAGCAGTAAGCTCACCTGCCAAAGCTGTTGCTCACTCATCGATGGACCGTACGCGGGCATGCCGCTGAGCCGGATGCCGTTCTTCGCCTTCCAGTAAGTCTCGCCCACGGGATCATCTGTTACCCCGTGTCCTTGAAACAACTGCGGCGGTTTCGGGAACATGCCTTTTGCGGTCGCGGTCTCTGGCCGCCCGCTCAAGCCGTGGCAGACCGCACAATGCTCGCGATAGAGTACCGCGCCGGCAGCCAGATTCGCTTCATCCGCCGGAATAGGCGCGCTGGCTGGCGCTTCTTTTGCAATCCGGGCATGCAAAGCCATGTTCGCCATCTTCTCTTCAAACGGCATCCCTGGTGCTGCTGTCGCTACCGGCGCGTAGCCCAAACTGAAGTAAAAGTAAGCTCCAAGGAATACGGCGCCAACACCTAGAACCAGCCCGAGCAAGAGTGTTTTCATTTGTACTCCTGGTAATCACTGGACGGAGACAGCCAAAACCGCAGCCGGGAAAAATATGGTCGGGCAGCAATGCACGGCGTTTTGCTCCAGTCTGCATACTAGCCCGCTTGCCGGCGGTAATCTGTGCAAAACTGCTCACAACTCTGTATTTATTAAGTTACGTGAGGCTCAAATTCCCAGGGCACAGCTGCGCTGGCGCATTAGCCGGGCCTAGCGCTTCTTCGGCGCCGCCGTCTTCGCCTTTTCGCGCTCAGCGACTTCCTTCGCGCGAAACTTCGCGATGCGTCCGATCAACTTCACCGGCACGGGCTGGGAGAGCGGGAACCGGATTGTGCCCTTGTTGACCTCGTAGGGTGCCAACTCGTCCTCGAATGCCGCCAAGACGCGCTCGGTGGCCGGGTAGAGCGAGTAGTGCTGTTTCCACCCGGCGAAATAGAGCACGGGGCGGCGGTGCAGTTTGTACGTGGGGATCTTGTATGAGATCACTTCCTCGGCTCCGGGCACGGCCTCGCGGATGGCGCTTCGCACGCGCCCGAGCATACGCTGCACGGTCTCGGGTTGCGCGCCAATGTACTCGTCCACGGACTTGATGTCGCTCTTGGCCATCGGGTACTCCAGTCTTCCGGCGCGGCTTTAGCCCTCTGTCGGCGCTGTGCGCGCCCCAGGATACGCCAGTTTGTCTCGCGAGGAATCCATTTCAGTCGTTTATCCGTCCGGTCCTACAGTATATTCACCGCCCGGGCTGCGAGGATCGCAATCGTCGCGAGCGATATGCTCGCTTGCAGCATCATCAGGATTTTGGCCCAGCGCGAAAGCACCGGAACATCGGTGGGCGAAAACGCCGTGCTGGTGTTGAAAGCGAGAAACAGGTAGTCGACGAAGCCGGGCCGCCACTGATCCTCGCCCATTTGACTGCGAAGATCGGGATCCAACACCATCTGCGGAAATAAGAATGCGCCATCCGTGTGGCTCCGGCGCAAAGCGCGCTGATGCGGACCACCCGCGTCCAGGCGCCAATACCAGCACGCGAAAACCAAAAGATTGCAAACCCAAAGGGCGCCTGCCGCTCGCAACAGCTGCGCCGGTGTCTCCTTATGCCCGGGAAGGCGCCAGATCAGCAACACCAGGGAAATGGCGACGGACAGTGTCACAACGGCGCTCGCTGTATAGCCCAAGAATTGGCTCAAGCGCCACATGCCCTGACGATGAGAGATCATCGCCGGAATCCCCAGCACCGCGACGAGCACCAGCACCAGCCAGTCTGGGCCGACCGTCAGCGCCGACGGCAGCGCGTAGTAAAGGCCGCCAATGGATAGCAGCGCAAGCGCGGCCGGCCATCGCGGCTCGGGGTGTCGAACCTTTTCTTCCGGCATCTATTCTATTGTGCCCTGTAAAATCACTCACGGACACGGAGGCGGGCATTACAAAGAACTGGAATCAGGCGCGATGCGCGGAAACTAACGCGCAGCCATGGCGCCGGTCCCAACGCTGCTACTGGACGAACCGGCGGAAGAAGCTGTCGGGTTTCCACTCCGGGCGGCGATCGGCGTCGGCAACACGCAACGCCAATTTTTCGAGGATGGTGTTGAATTGCACGGCGGCCGCGAGGTCGACTGGCTGGCTCAGGTCATCCGAAGGCGCGTGGTAGCGTTCTGTATACCAGGCCCTAAAGATTTTCTCTTCCGGCGTGCCGGGAATGTAGCCGAACTTGAATGCCAGCGCCGGAACCCCTTTTTGATGAAGCTGTACTGATCGCTGCGGATGAAGCGATTGTGGTCCGGTTCCTTATCGGCTTGCACCTGTATACCCGCTTGTCCGGCAACGGCGCGCACGTCGTCGCCCAGCGTGGATTCGCCCAGCCCCTGGACTTCGAGGTATTTCAGGGGGAAGAGCGGGAGGTACATATCCATATTGATGTCGGCGACAATGGGGCCGGACACGGTGGGGTGCGCCGCAAAATGCCGGGAGCCCAGCTCACCCTTTTCTTCGCCCGTGACGGAAAGGAACAGAATCGAACGCTTCGGGGTTCCTGAGTCCTTCATCGCGCGGGCGATTTCGATTAGCGAGGCGTCGCCGGATGCGTCGTCCATCGCACCATTGTAGATGCGGTCTCCGTTGACGGGCTCACCGATTCCCAGATGATCCAGGTGCGCGCTGACCACCACATATTCTTTCTTGAGTTCTGAATCGCTGCCGGGGAGAACGCCCACGACGTTCTCGGATTTCGCTTCTGAGCGTGTCATTCCGACGCGACGCGGGATTGAACAGCATGCCCACTTGGAGCGGAGGCGGGACGCCCTGGCCAGGATCGCGTAGTTCCATTGTCGGCTGGAAACGTGACGCGGCAATCCGGGACCAGGGGACCTCGGCGCTCTTGGGATTCTGTAAGGTGATCGTGCCGATCACGCCTGCCTTCAGAAGAGCCTTCCGGCGCTCCTCACGCGATTGATAGTGCGCTTTGATCGGGCCGGACATGTCGGCGGGACCGCCCGTAACAAAGACCACGATTTTGCCCTTCACGTCCTGGCCTGCCAAATCGTCGTAGTTCAGTTCCGGGACCGTGAGCCCGTAGCCGACAAACGCGGCGCCGGCTTCGACATTCTCCGCCGCGTGCGCATTCACGCCGAGCACGGCATCGTCGCCGAGTTTCACCGGTTGCACTTTTCCATCGAGGAGCAGATCGAGAGAACAGCGAGTCTCGTCAATCCGGACAACGTCAAAATCCATGGGCTGCCGGTAACCATCGACGCCGGCGGGCTGCAGACCTGCGGCGCGGAATTGCTCAGCCATGTAGTCGGCGGCTTTTTCGAAGCCGCGGCTGCCGGTGGCGCGGCCTTCGAGCCGGTCGTCCGCAATAAACTGAATGTGTGACCACCAGCGTTGGCCAGGCGCATTCTCATCGGGGCTTTGCGCGAAAGCGCCGCGGCCGTCAAGAGTAAGCGCAAGGCAAACCAGCAGCCATAGGATTGGTTTCACGTGCGGTCGCCTCCGAATTCTTGAGTCGGAAATTCCGCTCGTCGAAACCTTCACTGCACTTTCCGGGCCTTCTGAGTGGCCAGCCATTGGGCCGCACCCACTCCACCAGCACGTTCAATTCCCGGCACGGAAAAGCTGTGCAGGTAATCGGCCTCAGAGCCGCGGAACCAACCGGTGTCGGCGTGAAGCGCCAAATCGACAGGAGCGACGGCGGCCGCAAACAGGCACCAGATGGATGCCTCACCTGTGCCATACAGCTCCACCTTGCCGCTTGTGCGGGATGAGAGGAATGCGAGCGCCGTCAGTATGTCCTGCACGCGGTTGGCGTCATCGGTTCGATTGAAGGTCGTAAAGAACTTGTGCGAGCGATCCCTGGGCGCTATCGCCGAACCGGTTTGAAAACAATCGATCAGCAGCACCGACCGCCCGGCCTTGATCAGATCCTGAACCGAAGCGGATTTTCTCGCGGCTTCTGCTCCGCGCGAATCCACCACTAATGCAGCCCCGGAGCCGCCTGGCAGCCACACACCCGGAATGCGATCGTTGCGCGCCGGTCGAGTCAGTAGAATCTGCTGCCCTTCTATCTTGGTTTTTACTTCGTCCGGCCATTCCGCGCCAAGCGTAAGGCGCAGCGTCTCGCGAACGCTGTCGGCATCTCCACTGCCCGCCGTCCAGCCAGCCCCGATCTCTTTCCACTTGGCAAAGACTTGATCGTAGCTGAGAGCGCCAGGTGGCAGGGACCGCGCCTGGAAAACCAGCATGTCCTGCAAGTTTTCCATTTCGATTTCCCGCTCTTCGAAAACCTCCTGCGGGCCGCGTCCCAGTACCTGGCGGCCGAAGAATTTGTAAACCGCGGCACGGCTCTGCGCGTTGTAATTGTGGGGCGCATCGATGTGAACGTTCTCGATGGCATCGGCCTTTCCATAAAGCTCGTAAATCTTGCGGATCGCGGGGAACTCTTCCGCCGGCACGTGGGTGGTCCAATCTCCCGTCGCGGAAACCAGGAGCATCGGCCGCGGCGCCATCATGGCCGCGATCTCCGGGTTGGATGTGTCGAAACGCAGGCCTGGAGCATTCTCACAGAAGTCGCCGCCTTGCATGTAGGCTGAGACCATGTTCACCGGAGCGGAATAGTGCACCCGGTCATCGACCGCGGTTAGCAGAAAAGTCTGTGACCCCCCGCCCGACGCCCCGGTCATCGCGATCTTCGTCGCGTCCACATCCTCCAGAGATTCCAGAAAATCCAAAGCTCGAATCGAGTTCCATAACTGGAGCCCCAGGGGTCCAAAGGACCACAACTGTTCGCGTGGCGATCCAAACGCGTGCGGCGTCTGGATCATGTCGTTGTACCCGGTCATGTCGTAGGAGAAGGCCACGAATCCTTGCAGCGCCAGACTGGCTCCTAGCGTGGGAGCAGAGGCATTTTCCCGGTTCTCGAGCCGCCCGTACACCCAATGACCTTGCGTGAGAAGCACGCCCGGCCGCTTGCCGGTCTTACCAACGGGACGGTAGAGATTGCCGCACAAATAGTATCCGGGAATCGACTCCAGGTACACCTTCTCAATGCTGTAACCCGCGCGTACCAGCCTCCCGAAGATCATAGGATGCATCTCCGTCTTGGCTGGCAATGGCAACAAACCAGCGGCCGCGAGAATCTGTTTTCTCAGGTGCGCCTTGCGAGTCTCCCATTCCGCCAGCGTGCGGTACACCGGCATAGTGAAGTGCGTATCGGTGTTGGGCACATAGGTGTTACGTGCGTCCTCGGTAGGAACCTGCGCCCGAAGGGCGGCGAGACCGCCTGCAAGCAAAACCGCCGCCAGAGCGGCGCAACTGTGTAATCTGAGATTCATTTCCCTTGTCTTCCCCGGCTCAGCGCTCGCCCGCGGTGACTTCACGCCGCCGTTCTTTCTTCCCCGCCTGTTTACGCAAGCGGCATCGATTCCGTGTAGTTTACCTCATCAGCCCCAAGTGCCCGGAAACTGGTACGATTACATGGACGGCATGGATAAAGCAAATCGGAATGGCGAATGCGACGAAATAGAGCGCTTCGCGAGTTCGTCGGGTAGGAATCCGCATTGCGCCTACGATTTTGAAACTAAAGGCCACACGCTTAAACTCAGTGGGCAGTCGATAGTGATAACGAGAGAAGATTTCGACGAGCGCAAGTGGCAAAAGAAAATCCGCAATGCAATCCAGCCGCTGCGCTCGCGCTAACGTTCTGGTTCATCTCGTCACGGAGGATACGGTTTTATTGTTTACTCCGCTCACGCTGATTCTGCCGGCAGCGTGCCTCAATCAGATCAACGTTTGGCCACCATCGTGCGCGCCGGGCGCGTCTGTTACACCGGGATTAAAAGATCCACCCGGCCACATTGCACCTATAATGGGTTGAGAGGTACTAATGGCTGAACTTAGTCCGCGAAATAACATGCACTGCACCATTCCGGACGATCCGGACCAGAGCACTTATCGATTCATTGTCGTCGCTGCCAAGCGCGCGCGGCAACTGCAGGGCGGCTCGCGGTCCACCCTACCGAGTTCTTCGATGAAATCGACGGTAATTGCGATGGAGGAGGTCCGCCGCGGGCTCGTGAAGTACGAGATAGTGACTAAGCCGGCGATATAACGCCTTGCGGCGCGAAGTTACACGTCGTAAACCGCACTCTGTAATTCCGAAGGTAACACGGGCCACAAAAGAGAGGTATCGGATGACCGTTAGCAGAAGACGGCTATTCCAGTATCTGGCGATCACCGGTGGGTGCGGGGCGTCAGCCGGGGGGCAGAGCCCGCACTTACGCTTGATGTTCTTCGCGATGTGTCCGCGCTTCATGGAACTAATTTTAGCGACGATCGCCTGCGGGTCGTCAAGCCAGTCCTCGAACACCTCCAAGTTGAGTGGCGGGCGCTTCGTGACTTTGAGATCGGCGCCACCGTCGCGCCGACCCAGGGAATCCTGGACAAGTGACCCCCGCGGCTCTGAACCATGCCTGCGTCTGAACTCCTCTTCAAGTCCGCCGGCGAACTGGCGCCCCTGCTGCAGGCGCGCAAGGTCTCACCGGTGGAGGTGGTACGCGCCCACCTGGATCGAATCGAAGCCGTCAACCCGAAGGTGAATGCCTTTATCACGGTTACGGGCGAGCAGGCACTCGACCAGGCCCGCAAGGCAGAACAAGAGATCGCCGCCGGCCGTTATCGCGGCCCGCTCCACGGAGTGCCCTATGCGCCCAAGGACCTGATCGCCACCAAAGGCATACGCACTACCAACGGCTCGAAGGTGAACGCTAACTGGATCCCGGACCACGAATCCACGGTCACTGCGCGGCTCAACCAGGCAGGCGCGATCCTCATCGGCAAGCTCAATCTCCTCGAGTTCGCGATGGGCAGCGGGCAGAACGGATTAGTTGGGCCCGCCCGCAACCCCTGGGATCTCCGTTATTCTCCCTCAGGTTCTTCGAGCGGTTCAGGCGCGGCGCTTGCCGCCGGCATGGTTCCCTTGGCAATTGGAAGCGACAGCGGAGGCTCCATTCGCGGTCCCGCCAAAAGTTGCGGCATCGTGGGTCTGAAGCCGACTTATGGGCGCGTCAGTGTTTTCGGAGTCACGACGCTCAGTTGGACACTCGACCACGTTGGGCCGATGGCCAGAACGGCCGCTGACACGGCGCTCATGCTCCATGTCATGGCTGGGGCGGACCCTCGAGATCGCAGCGCGGCCGCCGCGCTGGTTCCGGATTACAACAGAACGCTGACCGGAAATATCAAAGGTTTGCGCCTCGGGATCCCCAACGAATACTTCTTCGAGCACGTCCACGCCGAGACGGACGCTGCTCTCCGCCGCGCCATCTCACTACTGAAAGACATGGGGGTTGTTCTGGTGGATGTGCTAGTGCATAACGCTGCTCTCTGCGGCGCCGCATCCACGGTCATTCTTAATTCCGAGGCCGCGGCCTACCATGAAAAAGATCTTAAAGAGAACGCGGAACTCCTCGAGCCGCTGGTTCGTGAACGCCTCGAAGTCGCTACATTCAATTCCGCTGTTGACTATATCAAGGCCCTGCGCCTTCGCACCGTTTTGATGGAGGAAATGCGGCGGGTCTTCGAGACCTGCGACATCCTGATGCTTCCGGCCGGCAATGCCGCCCCGAAGTTGGACGAGGAAATCATCGACACCGACGCACCTCGGGATCCACCGTCAGCGCCGCGCCCCGACTCGTTTAACATCGCCAACGTGACCGGGATTCCCGCTATCGTGTTGCCCTGCGGTTTCACCGCCGGCCCGCCATCTCTCCCTCTTGGCATCCAGTTCTGCGCCAGGCCTTTCGACGAGGCGACCCTGTTCCGAATCAGCCACGCCTACCAAACAGCGACAGATTGGCATAAGCGCAGACCTCCGCTCAACGGCTGACTCCCGAGGCGAGGATTACAAGCCTCAGGGCGCTTCGTCAACTTGTAACGCCCGCCATGAGTTAGGACAATAAGACGACAAAGGACCAGTGATGCCAAAAGACGTTCGACTGAAGAAAAAATACGCGGAGTTTGGCAGGGTCGCACTGGTCATCGCTGTTTTATTGACGGCAAATTTCGTGCACGCCCAAAGCGAACCAGAGCAGCTGAAGCCCATTTTGGGTCGACAACTCCAGGACGCTGAGGTGACCGTCTTCCAGTTGCGTCAGTACTTAATGAAACATGTTCCTCAGCTGTCTATTCCGGCATCGGCTCAGGAGTGGACCGCGAAAGCGAAGCAGATCCGCGAGCACCTCCTAACAGACGTTGTGTTCCACGGGTGGCCCGCAGATTGGGTCAACGCACCACCGAGGTTCGAATGCCCGCAAACCATAGAAACGGGAAAGGGGTACCGCATACGCAAGTGTAGATATGAGATCGTACCCGGCTTTCAGTCAGCAGCACTGCTGTACGAGCCTGACAATGTCAGTGGCAAGGTCCCAGCTATCTTGAACCTGAACGGACATATTGGTCCACTGGGAAAGGCCATCGAATACAAGCAGAAGCGGTGCATCAATTATGCCAAACAGGGGATGCTGGCGCTAAATCTGGAGTGGCTCGACTTCGGCGAGCTCAGCGATCCAGCAAACGACCACGGCTACGCGGCGCATCTCGATCTCGCGGGCCTCAACGGAGTGGGACTGTTCTACCTGGCGATGCGGCGGGGCCTGGACTACCTTTATGAGCACCCGAACGTAGACCGCAGCCGCATCGGTGTTACCGGATTGTCGGGTGGAGGTTGGCAAACCATAGTCTTGAGCTCCCTGGATGAGAGGGTGCTACTCGCAGCCCCTGTGGCTGGTTATTGCTCCCTCACAACGAGCATTGAGCAACCGGACTACATGGGAAATGATATCGAGGAGAACCCGACAGATTTCCGCGATGGCGTGGACTACACGCATCTGACGGCCATGCGGGCGCCGCGTCCGACGCTACTCATCTATAACGCCGAGGACACTGTGTTTCGGGGTCCCATCGTGAAACCATATATCTTTGACCAGGTGCAGCCGTTCTTTAAGCTATTCGGGAAGGAGGATGTCTTTTCCTGGCATGAGAATACCGATCCTGGAACGCACAATTATCAACTGGATAACCGCCAGCAGTCGTACCAGTTCTTCAACCGCTATTTCGGTCTTCCGGGGACAGGCCGCGAGACTCCCGCCGGCGCCGAGATTATGAGTTACGACCAGTTGGTCGTCGGACTTCCGAAGAACAACCTGACGATTTTAGGCTTGGCGAGAGAGCGTGCACAGAAAATCCAACGGCAGCCGATGGGCGCCGAGACAGCCGAGCGCTCAAGACTGACGGCCCTGGTGCGCTATAAACCCGTCACCGTGAAGCACGCCTGGGCGGTGGCCAGCACCAAAAACAAGGGTGTCGAGACGCATTCTTACCAGTTTCAACTCAGCAATGATCTTTCCGCCAACGGCATCATAGTGAAAGGCACCATGACACCTGGCAACGCCCCGGCCACAATCGTGCTTCACGACAAAGGCCGAACGTGGGCAGCAGCAGAGGTATCAGACCGCGTGAATCGAGATGAGCAGGTTCTCGCATTGGACCTGCTATTTACTGGGGACGCCTCACCTGAGAAACCAGGCTCGCCCCCGAGACCAGGGAACGACACGGTACCAGAGTATACACAGATGCTTGCGTCGGTTGGCGAGCGCCCTATCGGCATGGAAGCGGCCCAACTGGTCGGGATAGCCCATTGGCTGCGGGATATCTCAGGAGCCTCACAGATTCGTCTCGAAAGCACCGGCATCCGTAACCAGGTGGCAGCGCTTACGGCGTCGGCCCTCGATCCCACATTATTTTCCCAAGTCGTGATTTTCGACGGAATGCGGAGTTTGAGCCACCTGTTGGATGCACCGGTTACGTATGAAGCGGCGCCCGATCTTTTTTGCCTCGATCTATACAAGGATTTCGATTTAGATCGCCTTGCTGCGCTGGCCCAGCCAACGAAGATCAGCCAAAAATACGCCGACGAGAATCCGAAGTAGGCGCGTGCCGGGGAAAGTCGGAGTCAGTGACTCCTCAGAGCCGTGCAGCAACCGACTTCGTCTCGGTGTAGTGCTCCATGACTTCCTTACCCATCTCGCGGCCCCAGCCGGACTGCTTGATATCCTCCGAACGGCCAAGCCGGATCGCCATAATTGTGGGTGTTGATGCAGATGGTGCCGGCCTTGATCTTGCGAGCCATCATGTGGGCAACTTTCAGGTTCTGCGTCCAGACGCTCGCCTGCAGGCCATATTCGGTGTCATTCGCGAACCTGGCCACCGCTCGAGATCCTCATCGTCGAACGACTGGACACAGACCACCGGGCCGAAGATTTCCTCGCGCACCACACGCATGTCGCGATTGGTTTTCGCCAGCACGGTGGGCTCGACGAAATAGCCGTGACCGTCGCCGGCTTTTCCGCCCACCACAACCTCCGCGCCCTTCGGTTCGGCCGGACTGGATGAACCCCGTCACGCGCTGATGCTGCTCCTTCGACACGAGCGGCCCGAGATTGACCGTGGGATCAAGGCCATGGCCGATCTTGAGTTTGCCGGCTTCAGCCACGACGCCATTAACGACGCGATCGTAGACCGACTTGTGCGCAAACAGCCGTGAGCCCGCCGTGCAGCACTGTCCCTGGTTGTAGAAAATGGCGGAGGCTGTGCCGGCAATGGCGAGATCGAAATCGGCGTCCGGGAAAATAATCGCCGGCGACTTGCCGCCCAGTTCGAGCGACACACGTTTCAGATTTCCGGCGGAAGCCTTGACGATCAGCTTCCCAACTTCCGTCGAACCGGTGAATGCCACCTTGTCCACGTCCGGATGTTCAGCCAGTGCGGCGCCCGCGGTTTCGCCGAATCCAGTGACGATGTTGACCACGCCGTCCGGAATGCCAGCTTCCTGAATCAGTTCGCCGAAGCGCAGGGCGGTGAGCGGAGTCTGCTCGGCGGGCTTGAGCACGATTGTGCACCCCGCCGCCAGCGCCGGCGCCAGCTTCCACGCCGCCATCATGAGCGGGAAGTTCCAGGGGATGATCTGGCCGACCACGCCAACCGGCTCCCGCAGGGTATAGGCGTGCCAGTTGCCGGGGCTGGAAACGGAAATCGTCTCACCGTTCAACCGCGTCGCCCATCCCGCCATGTAGCGGAACATGTCGATCGAGCCTTGCACGTCGCCCTTGCGGGCATTTGTCACCGGTTTGCCGTTGTCGAGGGCTTCCAGTTCGGCGAACTCGTCGAGATGCTGTTCGAGAAGATCACCCAGGCGCCAGACGAGCCGCGATCTCTCGGCGGGCGAGATGCGCGACCAAGGCCCGGTTTCGAATGCCCGGCGCGCCGCCGCGACTGCCAGGTCGATATCGGCCTTGTCACCCGCCGGCACATGGGCGATCGTTTCTTCCGTCGCCGGGTCCTCGACGGGAAAGGTCTTGCCGCTTTTCGCGGCGACCCACTTCCCATCGATGAGGAGCTTCATGATCTTTGCCAGGAACTTCGCAGCTGCCGAACTGAGCGCTGGTTTTTCGATCGCAATGGTCATGTCGTACTCCCTTAATGAGGTATGTTTTCGTTAATACCGTTAGACTTTACGCGGGCCAAATCCAATGACGCCGGATTCATACAATATCTTAGACCCGTGGGGCGTGGCCCGTCGTTGAACATGCGGCGAAAGTGTGCGCCGCAGCGGGTGCAAAGCACTTCTTCCCACTTGCGCCATTCGTCGCCGGACTTCCGGATTTTCTCCACGTTCTAAACCTCTTGATGAGTTAGCATTCACTTAGACTTCGCCGCTTGGAAACGAATCTTCGCCAGCGAGTCGCTGTCCGTGCTGAGGTCCTTTTCGCCTGCCGGCATTTCATTGGAACGAAGAATGAACGCCAAGATCGCACCATTATCCTCCCGGCTCAGGCTGCCGGGATGATCCGCAGGCATGGTGGCCTGGATCTTTTCGAACAAATCACCGAGCGTCTGGCCATCCCACCGGTCGCGGAACTCTGAGCCTGTAAGCGATGGAGTTGGACCGTGCCCTTCGAGATCTTCTTTGTGACAGGACGCGCACGCCTTTGTATACAATACCTGGCCGCGTTTGGCTTGCGCGGCGGAGTAGACTCCATCCCAAACCGATGGCTCGGCCCAAGCAACAGCGATCGGGATCGAGCTGCCCGCCAGAAGGATCAGGATCACAAATGCGATTCGGTCCGTGCTACAGCTTGGGTAGCAGAACCGAGTACATCCTGAACGCACCGGGGTCCTTGTCCTTGAGCTTCGGGTCATCCATGTAGTTTAGCTTTGCTTCGACGATCCAGGCCGGTCAACGATCTTCTCGGCTGTGCGGCCTCGGCTGCTAGCGGCGCCACACTGCGGAAGCGGTTGGAAAGTTTCATAATGGTTTCTCTGGCCGATCCTCCGTGTTGACTCTGGCCACGCAAAATCGCCAGCAGGTGGAGGTCGCGTCTTGTATTCTATACAGAGTCATGCAAAAAAGACAAAAATCAAATACGCAAAACTCCCACGGACCCAAGACCCGGATGAGAAACCGCGCTGCGGCGGGACGTGCGACCGGCGTCCTATTGGCGATGGCGTGGAGTCTAGCGGCGGCTAATGCGCCCGTCTGCGATCCCGACAATGGAGGGCTGCGACTCCCGAAGGGCTTCTGCGCGCTCGTGGTGGCCGACGGAATCGGGCCCGCGCGGCACATCGCCGCCGCTCCGAACGGAGACATCTATGTGGCCCTTCAGGCAAACGGTAAGAAGGGCGGTGTAGTGGCGTTGCGCGACACCAACGGAGATGGCCGTTTCGAGACCAAGGAAAAGATAGGCCAGGACAGTATTACAGGCGTGGCGCTGCGAAACGGCTACCTCTATGTAGCGAAATTCCATTCCGTCGAGAGGTACAAGATGTCGCCGGGCGAGTTGACGCCGTCGGGACCGCCGGAAATCGTGGTCTCGGGTTTGCCGGGAGTGGAAGAGCACGGGGATAAAGGCATCGCGTTCGACGGGCAAGGCAGTCTCTACGTGAACATCGGCGCACCGTCCAACGCTTGCCAGCCGAAAAATCGCAAGCCCAAGGTGCCCGGACAGGATCCGTGCCAGCTGCTCGATTTGCACGGCGGCATCTGGAAGTTTTCAGAGAGCCAACTCGGACAGAAGCAAGCCGATGGCACACGCTTTGCGACGGGGCTGCGGCAGATGCCGGCCATTACCTGGCACGACGGCGCTTTGTACATTGTGATGAATAACCGGGACCAACTGGATACCCTATGGCCGGGCATGTTCACCGCGAAGGAGAACGCCGAGCGTCCGGCCGAGCCCATGTATCGAGTGGCGGAAGCCGGCGCGAACTTCGGCTGGCCATACTGTTTCTTCGATTACGGGCAGAAGAAACTTTTTCTAGCACCGGAGTATGGCGGTGACGGAAAGCAGGTTGGCCGATGCAGCCAGTTTGCCCTTCCCGTGACGAGCTTCCCCGCGCACTGGGCCCCGGTGGACGTGATGTTTTACACCGGCTCGCAGTTTCCAGAACACTACAAGAACGGCGCGTTCATCGCGTTTCACGGCTCGTGGAACCGCGCGCCCCTGCCGCAAGAGGGTTACAACGTAACGTTCCAGCCGTTTGTCGACGGAAAGCCATCGGGCAGCCATGAAGTTTTTGCCGACGGTTTCGCCGGCAAATCCCCGCTCACGAATCCTGACACCGCTCTGGCCCGCGCCGACGGAGTGGCCGAAGCGCCAGATGGCTCGCTGTTTATCAGCGAGAGCCAGAAAGGGAAAATCTGGCGGGTTCTGTATCGCGGCGCAAAGTGACGATCGACCGGGCGCGCAACCCATAACCCGGGACCTAAAGCGCTTAACCAAAGGTGAACGCGAACGCCTGTGCTCCGGGATCGAGAAGCTCGATCTCAAAGGTGTGATCCTCGACGGTGCTGTTGGTACGAATCAATTGGTACAGACGATGTTCCGTGATCTTCCCGTCTCCCTGAGCGTCGGTGTCAAGTCCGTGGTTTCGGCCCGGGCGGTTGACCGTCAATACGGACGCGGAAGCGAATAGCTCTTCCGTTGGGCGAAGGCCCAAGTACAAGATGTAGATCGCGTGCGTGGAAGCGGAAGAAGGCCGGCCAAAGGAGCGTCAGGCCGAAGATCGCTAAGCCAATCAGAGAAGCAACGCGGCCGTATTGATTAGCGCGCACTACCCATCCGCCACCCACGGTAGCAGCCGCGGCAAGGGCTACAAACGTCACAGCCATGCCGGCCAGGAGCGGGAGAGCGCTCTTTCGAAAAGGCTGATTCGCCCTTGCAAACACAAACGGCAGCACCGGCAGAACACAAGGGCTAATGATCGTCAGCATGCCGCCCAGGAACGCTAGAACGAGCAGCATCATGGCCGTGTCTGGTGTGGACTTCGCCGTATTGTATACACACCAGATCAGATTCCGCCGGCGCGTATCCAGAAACTCTCGGTCCACATCCTTCCGGCTGGCAGGGTCTGCAGGCCGGAGTACTTGCCTTCGTGTTCCAGGTTTACGCCGCTGATGATCGCGGCCAAGGGCTCAAAGCAGATGAATTCCCGAGTCTCTCCAGGCGGAGCCGGCGGCAGCCAGATGGTGGCCACCGTGTATTTGGGACCAAATAGCGTTTCCACTATCTTTCCGCCCGATTCGATCGAGAAGTGCGCCCGTCCCTCGGCGTCGCGCTCCAGATCGGTGAATCCGTCGTCTAAGGTATGGCCCCGCAGCGGCAGGGGATTGGGTATGTCCAGCGGCCGCATTTCCCCGGTCGGAATATTGTGCTCGTCCGCTATGACGTGCACCCGAGCGGGAATGTGCGCGGTCCAATCGTCGCGCGGGATATCCGGGATTTGAAAGAACGGGTGAAATCCAATGGTCACCGGCATGTCCTCCGCGCTTAAGTTGGTGATCGTCGTTTTCACTTCCAGGACGCCGCCGGCCAGGCTGTAGGTCATCTCGTATTCATGAGCGAAGGGCCATTGCGCGACAAGATCCGGATATTTCCAGAACTCAAGCCTGGCCGAAACGTGCGCCGAACGCGCATCGGCCGCGACTTCCGTCACGCGCCACAGCGGAGAATTAGTCAGCAGGCCATGGATCGGCATGCTCCCGTGGACATTGCCCAGGCCCATGTTGAATAGATACTCTTTGCCATTCGCCCAGAAGCCTGGTTCGTTCAGCAGGTCGGCCCACGGCGCCAGGAATGGGACACCGCACAGTCTGGGCCCCTTCTGAAATTCGGAAGCGTCGGCGTACGGAAAATATAAAATGTTCTTCCCATGTACTTTCATCTCATAAGCGCGATTGCCGATCGATGGCACTATCGAGACTTCCACGTCGTGAGAAATATCCGCAAGACGAACGATGGGGACACCATGATCGGATGTCTCTTCCGCCCTGTAATTTTGCGCGAGAGAGGTTGCCGGCGAAAACAGCATAATGAATCCAACAAGATGTCGAACGCGCATAGGCCTTGTATAGTGTACCCAAACGCCTCAGCCTGACCGTGACGTACTCCGGCCCGAAGTCCGAAATTTTACGGAACGAACCATAAGGGTCTGCATATCTAGAGGGCGGGTCTGCAGTTATTGCGGTCGTTTCGGCCAGCGGAAGTTTCGGCGAACCTGGTGGCGCCGCCGCAGGTGTGATATCGTCAACGATCGATAATCCGCGGGACACTTGGTGGTGCCTGCGGTTGACGTTTTGAAACGTCGGCTATTCGAACGACTATCTGTTTATGAAGCAGGACAATCGGCGACGGGCACGTGCTCGACATCATCAGCGGCGCGGTTGAGAGCAAGAGTCCATTCGCCGGTTACCTCTACAGAATCGATCTATGACACGAAGAGAGGCGCTTGCCGGATTCATTCAGTTCATGACTGCCTCGCCTCTGTTTGCCGACCGGAAGTATTCAGAGTTGCAGGACCCGATCGATTCGGTCGCGAATGTGTTCGACATGGGGAAGCTGGCTAAGAAGAAGCTCGATCCGCTGGCGTGGGATTACATCGATGAAGGGTCCGAAGACGAGATCTCGCTACGAGACAATCGCGCCAGCTTCGAGCGTTTCATCATCCGCCCTCACTTCCTCGAAAACGACGTCAGCAAGATCGACATTTCGGCCGAACTTTTTGGGAAGGAGCTGTCTCATCCCATCTTCCTTTGTCCCACGGGAGGCAAGAACTGCGTCTTCCCGAATGGCGAGCAGGAAGTGGCTTACGGCGCCGGGATTTCGAACACTATGTTGATCACGCACGGCGGCATCGACAATGTGCTCAATTCGGGCAAAGGCCCGAAGGTCTGGTGGCAGTTCACCACCGCCGCTGAATTCCGTACGAAAAATGAGATGGTGGAGTTCGCCTCGAAGCTGCAGGACAAGGGCTGCACCGGCATCTCGGTAACAGCGGATATCTACCACGTGTCGCACCGTGAGCGGAGTATCCATAACAATTTCGTACGAAGCTGGTGCGCCGCCAACGGCATTCCCCGCGACGCCAAGGGCGAACTGGCATATAAGGCCGATGACATCGTTTGGACTTCCGGCGATTTTCCGGCGCCCCGCTCCTTCCCCACACCGACATGGGACACCTTGCAGCGGTTGCATGAAGCCGCAAGGGGGATGCCGGTTCTCGTCAAGGGCATCCTGACCGCGGAAGATACCGAGCGCGCCGTCAAACATGGGCTTTCCGGCGTCATTGTTTCTAACCATGGCGCAAGGCAGTTGGATCAAGTAGGCAGCACGATCGAAGCTTTGCCCGAATGCGTTCAAGCCGCCGGCGGAAAGATCCCCGTGCTGATCGACGGCGGCTTCCGGCGGGGTACGGACGTGTTCAAAGCGCTGGCGCTTGGCGCGTCTGCCGTGGGAATCGGACGGCCGTATCTATGGGGCCTCGGGGCATTCGGACAGCATGGCGTCGCCCGAGTCATAGAATTGCTGCGCGCGGAACTCGCCACCGACATGGGGATGGCGGGCGTCGCGAAAATCTCGCAGATCGATCGTTCCTTCGTTCGTATCCGGAAATGAGGACGCTGTCCCTGCTCTTGTCTGTAAAAACTGCTTCCACCGCGCGCACGGCTATTTCTGATGGCGTAGAATGAGTGGCGGAATGCAGCAGACCGTGGCCATTCTGGGCGGAGGGGTCGCAGGTCTCAGCGCGGCGCACGAACTGGCAGAGCGCGGCTTTCAGGTTCATGTCTACGAGCGCAAGCCGGTGCTGGGTGGGAAGGCTCGCAGCATCGCCGTGCCAAATTCGGGCGGGAACGGCCGTAAACCCCTTCCCGGTGAACACGGTTTCCGGTTCTTCCCGGGTTTCTATAAGCACGTTACCGACACGATGCGCCGCACGCCCTACGGCGCCAACGGCAACACTTTCGACAATCTCAGCGTGGCGACGCGCATCCTTCTGGCAAGGGCCGGGCAGACCGAGATTACATGGCTTGCCCGCTGCCCGACCACTCTGGAAGACTTTCGGGCGTTTCTGGTGGAGCTTTTCACGCCTCTCGGCGTGCCGCTGGACGAACTGAGTTTCTTCGTTAGCCGGCTGTTAATTGTGGCCACAAGTTGCCCCGAGCGGCGGCTTGCGGAATATGAAAATATTCCCTGGTGGGACTTCATTGCGGCATCGCGGATGTCGAAAACCTATCAGGCATATCTGGGCGAGGGTCTTACGCGCTCCCTGGTCGCAATGCGGGCCGAAGAGAGCAGCACGCGGACGGTCGGCTGCACTCAACTGCAGTTGCTGTATGGCCTGATATCCCCGGACCGGGCGTTTGATCGCTTGTTGTCGGGGCCGACCGATGACGTCTGGATCCACCCTTGGGCTCAGTACCTTGAGAAACTAGGTGTGGTTTTCCACCCGGGAACTCGAATTGCCGGAATTGAAACGGATAGCGCGCGAGTGACCGGCGCGGTGGTGGAAAGCGGTTCCGGGAGTTCGCGTATCACAGCGGACTTCTATATTGCGGCGCTGCCGGTGGAGGTGATGGCCGCATTGGTGACCGATGACCTAAAACGGGCGGCGCCGTCGCTCGCCAACCTGGACAAGCTGACAACCCGCTGGATGAACGGAATCCAGTTCTATCTCGCCAAGGATGAACCGCTGGTGAACGGTCATGCGATCTACCTTGACTCGCCGTGGGCCCTGACTTCCATCTCGCAGCGACAGTTCTGGACCAATGTGGACCTGTCGCAGTACGGAGACGGCACGGTCCAGGGAATCCTCTCGGTGGATATCTCCGAGTGGGAGGAGCCCGGCGTGTTGTGGGCCAAGCCTGCACGGGAATGCACGGCGGAGCAGATCAAGGAGGAGGTGTGGGCGCAACTCAAGCAGCATTTGAACACCGGTGGGGCCACGCCGATTAACGACGCAAACCTGGTTACCTGGTTTCTCGATCCGGACATTGAGTTTCCTAACCCGAGCACGGCCACGAACGCCGAGCCGCTCCTGATCAACACCGCCGGTTCGCTTCAGTATCGGCCGGAAGCCCAGGTGGAATTGGAGAATCTTTTCGTAGCTTCGGACTATGTACGCACGTACACGGATATCGCCTGCATGGAAGCGGCAAATGAAGCGGCACGACGGGCGGTCAATTGTCTGCTGGCGACTTCGGGTTCGAACGCTCCGCCGGCACAACTTTGGCCGCTCGAAGAAGCAGCATTCTTAAAGCCCCTTCAGGAGATTGACCGCATCCGGTTCTCGCTGGGCATCGAGAATCATCTAGCTTCAAATGGGCAACCCTCTTCGGGTTGAAGGCCGGACTACCCGGAGCCGCGAACGGTTAATCTGCCCTATATCTGCCCTTGATGTCCTGGGTGTCTTCTATGCTTGAGCCGCGAGAGCGGCTTCGGGCTGCTCGACCAGTGCCAGCGTTTGTGACTTGCCCTTGCCGGCATTGTCAGTGATGGCAACTGTCGCCGGCGCCGCCGTGTCCTTCCCCCGGCTCAAGAGCGACGTCAATTGTTCCAGAATGCGGGCACTGGTTTGTTTGGAGGTCATCTGCATAGCAATCAGGTCGGTATTCTTTTCGCCGCCAAACCGGCCCACGAGCGATTTCAGCAGCCCGTCGGCGAAGCGGTCGCTAAAGCCAGCCAGAAATGCAACCAGCCACATGATTTCATTTGTGCCCAGCTTCTCAACAGTGTTCGCATCAGGCGCCGGCGACATAGTGAGCAGCCCGGCCCGGAGCACGAGAAACGTGATGGCGCCCATGATGATGCCGGTCAGCGGCCGCGAGAAGAGCCAGCGCAGTGGATCCTCCAGTTCGCGGTCTCCCGCATTGCTGAACCGGTAGAGTATCGCGGCAAAGCTCCCAATGATGCTCCAGAGAAGGACGCAATACGGTACGCCCAGGACCGGCAGCGCAGTTTCCCCCTTCATCCCGCTCAAATCCGCGAAATGGAGGAAATATCCGATGCCCGCCAGGCTGAGTACCGATACAAGCACGGCAACCGCTCGCGCCCGGTGGCGGTAATTCATGGACTGTTGATAGCTGTTCAGCAGAGCTTCGATTTGTCCGGTATTGTCTTTCACCAGGCTGATACCCCGCACGGTGGTCGCCTCATAGGCCTCCGCCGTCTGCTCCATCAGCAAACACCAGATTTTCTGCTGCAAATCAGGGTCAGCGACGCTTAACGCCGCGCGGTTCCGGAGCTCGTTGATTTTGCTAATAGCCTCATGGCGCTCGTTCTCAACCGCGTCACCGGCTTGACAGGCCGCTTGCTGGTAATTGTCGTGAGCTGCGTTGACGCGTTCGGCCAGCAATTTGCCGCAGGCGCTCAGGACCTCGCTCGTTCCCGAGCCCAACAGAGCCGACGTGAGTGACATAAGAACTGGCGTTGCCATAATTACCTCACCTTCGCTTTCGCCCTTTCCATCCGGGCGCCCAAAGTAAAGCACGCGACTAGCCAGTGTGAAAACCTGACAACTCCGTATCTTGTGCCCGCTTTATGTCGCTGAATTCGCTGGCGTTAGGCGTTAATTCGGGCAAAACAAAGGAAAATTGACACCTTTATCGGGCGGCCGGCGCTATCCGGTTGGATAGAGTGACGAGCTAGAAGGATAGTAGATAACCCTCTTGGATCGAGGCGGGGCCATGCTAAAAAGGCCCGTTCATTTCTCGAGTATTGCGGGAAAAGCCGGCAAAAGTTGGATCCTCACCCAGTGGCGGCCTTGATAGTAACCAGCGAACCGCTCACCTCTGATTTGCTTTCAGCACCTTTTTCCGTAGCCGTATGGATTGCGGTGTCACCTCGACGAACTCGTCGTCGCGGATGAATTCGATGGCTTGCTCTAAATTCAGGATGCGCGGCGGCACGAGGCGGATGGCTTCGTCCGCAGTCGAAGCACGCATGTTGGTGAGCTTCTTTTCCTTGACAATGTTGACGTCCAGATCGTTGTCGCGGGCGTTTTCGCCGATGATCATGCCCTCGTAGACTTCCGTTCCCGGCATCACGAATATCTCGCCGCGTTCTTGCAGATTGAAGATGGCGTGTCCGGTGGCTTTGCCGGCGCGGTCGGCGACAAGTGATCCAGTCGGACGCGTGGGAATGTCGCCCTGCCACTCGATGTAGCCGTGGAACAGGCTGTTCATGATCGCCGTGCCGCGCGTGTCGGTCAGGATCTCGCTGCGCAGGCCGATCAGCCCGCGCGAAGGCACGTGAAACTCCAGCCGCACTCGTCCTGAGCCGTGGTTCACCATTTTTGTCATCTTGCCCTTCCGGGAACCGAGCTTTTCAATCACCACGCCGAGGAAGGATTCGGGGCAATCGATCACCAGCAGCTCGATGGGTTCGTGCACTTTACCGTTCACGGTGCGCGTCAGGATTTGCGGTTTTCCTACCATCAGCTCGTAGCCTTCACGCCGCATCATCTCGATCAGAATCGCGAGTTGCAGCTCGCCGCGGCCCATGACTTTGAAAGCATCCGGCCCGCCCGCTTCCTCGACACGGATCGAGACGTTGGTGAGCAGTTCCTTGTCGAGCCGGTCGCGCAGATTGCGGGAAGTCACGTGGCTTCCCTCGCGGCCACCGAAGGGGGATGTGTTGACGGTGAATGTCATCGCAATCGTCGGTTCATCGATGTGAATCCTGGGGAGGGGCTTCGGGGTCTCCGCGCTGGTCACGGTTTCCCCGATGGTGATGCCCTCGACGCCGGCGATGGCGAGCAGTTCGCCCGGGTGGCCTTCGGTCTCGTCGACGCGCTTGAGCCCCTCGAACGAATAGAGTTTGGTGATGCGCGTTTTTTGCAGCGTCCCGTCCAGCTTCACGATGCCTACGTCGTCGCCGTACTTCAGCGTGCCCTGGAAAACGCGGCCGATGGCGAGCCGGCCGAGGTAATCGCTGTAATCCAGATTTGCCACCAGCATCTGCAACGTGGCGTCCGGATCGCCCGGCGCCGGCGGAATGTGTTTGACAATGGCCTCGAACAGCGGTTGCAGGTTCTCGGCGTTGTCCTCCATCGCGGTCTTGGCGATACCGGCCCTGGCATTGCTGTAGAGCACGGGAAAATCGAGCTGATCCTCGGTGGCGTCGAGATCGATGAAGAGGTCGTAGATCTCATTCAGCACTTCCGGGACGCGGGCGTCCGGGCGGTCGATCTTGTTGATCACCACGATCGGAGGCAGCTTGGCTTCGAGCGCCTTCATGAGCACGTACCGTGTCTGCGGGAGCGGACCTTCGCTCGCGTCGACCAGTAGCATGACGCCGTCGACAATTTTGAGCGCACGCTCGACTTCGCCGCCAAAATCGCTGTGGCCGGGCGTGTCGACGATATTGATCTTCACGCCGTGGTAACGCACGCCGGTGATCTTTGCGAGGATGGTAATCCCGCGCTCGCGTTCAAGTTCATTGGAATCCATCATGCGTTCCACTACGGCTTCGTTCGCGCGGAAGATGCCGCTCTGGTTGAGCATGGCGTCAACCAGCGTGGTCTTGCCATGGTCGACATGGGCGATGATGGCGATATTTCGAATGTTTTCGTTGTTATTCTTCATGGATCACTTCGATTGGATTGAGTCGAGCCGCAGCGCGCGCGGGAAAGACCCCCGCTACGATGGTTGCGACGAGTATGAGCACGGAGGCGCCGGCCAGCAGAGCCAGCGGAGGATGAAACTGGATCGTCCACCCGAAGCTCTGCTTGTTGATGACATAGATCAGGACGAGTGAGAGCGCCAAGCCCAGCGCGAGGCCGAGCAGATTTGCCGCCACGCCGAGAAAGCCAGCTTCGAGAACGACCATGCGGCGGATCTGCGCCGGAGCCGCGCCGAGGTAACGAAGCAATCCGAACTCGCGGCGGCGATCGAGCACCATGGCCAGCAGCGAATTGGCCGCGCCCAGCATAGCCACGACGATGGCCACGCCTTCGAGCGCGTAAGTAATGGCGAATGTGCGGTCGAAAACGGTGACGGCGTTCTGCCGCAGTGCGTGGTTCGGTGTCACGACCGCACCATACTTCGCGAGGCGCGTTTCCAGAGCGTGGCGCACCTCGGTTGCGTCAGCGCCCCCGCGCACATAGACCGCAAGATTCGTAATGGGCTGGTTGGGAAGATACTTCAGCAGCGTCGAGCGGTCGAAGATCACCCAGCCGCGCTCGCTGGAGTAGTCGTAATAGATGCCGGCCACGGTGACGCGCACGGTGCGGGCGCCGATTGGCAGTTGCAAGATGTCGCCCGCTCGCACGCTGTGCTTGTTGGCGAACGGCTCGCTGACGATGACGCGGTCCCGGCCCGCGAGGGAGTGAAGAATCGTCTCTCGATCCTCACCCGGCAGGAATCGTAAGCGACCGTAGTGGAGGACGATAGCGGAATCGCCTGCACCGAGCGAAGCACGCTGGCCTTCATAATCAATTTCGAGAGCGTTAAAGACGTCGATCGCTTCCACGCCAGGAATGGAGGAAACGGCGTCGGCGACGCCAGTGGGCAGCGCAGGATGCTGGCCTGCGCCCGTTCTTCCTGCCGGCCGTACGTATAAATCGGCCCGGAGCTGCGTGTCAAGCCAGACGATCACGGTTTCGCGAAAGCTTCCCACCATGATGCCAACGCTGACCATCATGGCGATGGCAGTGGAGAGCGCCCCCACGATCACCGAGGTGCGGGCTAGCGCCGCTGCTAGTCCGCGCACGGCGAGAAGACCTTCCGGACCGAACAGGGCTTTTGCTGCGTTTCGCATTCCTGCCGCGAGGCCGGCGATCACCGCCGGCGCGGCCAACGCCATCGCCGCAATCGCCAGCAGCGTGGCGGCGTAACCCGCGATCGGCTTTCCATCGAACGGGCCGGCCTGCGCGGCAGCAACTGCGAAGGCGCCGAGCAGCAGGGCCCAAACCAGATTCCGCCGGGCATGCGTTCGCGCATGATGTTCCCGCGCGGCGCGCGCCATGGCCTCTACCGGCGTTACCCCCATGGCCTCCCGCGCGGGCGCAAGCGCCGACGCGAGAGCCACCAAGGTTCCGGCAACCATGGCTGTGGCCACCGCGGGAAGCCCGACGGCAATCGCCGCCGGCCGGCTACTCACGTAAAGCGAGTTCACCGTGCTGGCAATCAAGCCAACCGCTGCCACCGCCATCAGTCGGCCCAGCACAATTCCAGCCAGCGAGCCCGCCAGACCAAACAACAGTGCTTCGCCCAAAAACAGCCAGAACACCCAGCGGCGGCTCGCTCCTAACGCACGCAAGATGCCGATTTCCGGACGCCGCCGCACCACGCTCACCGAAATGGTGTTGTAGATCAAGAACGCGCCCACGACAAGCGAGATATAGCTGAGCACGCGAAGGTTCCACCGAAAGGCGCGGAGCATGCGCTGGTTCTCCTCGCTGCGCGTGCCCGGTTTTTCGAGGCGATAGCTTGCCGGCAAGATACCCCGGATCTCTCGCTCCACGCGCCCAAAATCCTCGCCCGGTGGAACGAACACTTCGATACGGTCGAGCCTGCCGTATGCATCGAGCGCCTGCTGCGCCGCGGCAATGTCCAGCAGTACGAACTCAGCATCCGGCGCATGGGCCACGCGGGACACACGGAATGCGCGAGGCGCCTCGGCCAGCGCGATTGAGATGTCCTCTCCCTCACGTATTCCGGCCCTGTGCGCCAGTTCGCTCGAGACGACCGCCGCTGAGGCAAGATCTTGTGGAATCGCCTTTCGGGACTGCTCTCTCGTCTGAGCGACGAAATCCACCCCATAGACCGTCACCGCACCGACGCCCTGGATCACGCCTTGCGTTTCTATCACCGGGGCAAAGCGCGCGTTCACCGGCAGTGCAGCGAGTGCGGCCAGATAACGCTCTTCCACACCGCCGTTCGCCGTGATCTGCAAGTCGGTCTTGCCCACCAACGTTTCCAGCGATGAACGGAACGACCCTGTGGCCGCGTCACCCGCGAGATCGATCGCCGTCACCACACCCACGCCAAGCGCCACCGCAAAGATGGTGAGCACGCTACGCAGGAGGTCCCGCCGTAGCGGGCGCAAAATGAGCGTTCGGAAAAGCTGGAGCCGCCGCATATCGGGCTTAAAACCGCTCGACGGCGCAGATCCGTCCATCGCGCATCTGCACGCGCGTCGACGCAATGGCCGCCGCTTCCCCGCTGTGCGTGGCCATCAGCACCGTAGCGCCATAGCGCCCGGCGGCGTCGCGCAGCAACCCAAGCACCTGGTCGCCGCTCGCGTTATCGAGGTTGCCGGTCGGCTCGTCCGCTACAAGGATCTCTGGTGAACGCACCAGTGCGCGCGCAATGGCCACGCGCTGCATTTGGCCACCGGAAAGCTGGTATGGAAATGAATCCGCTTTCCCGGCCAGACCGACCCATTCCAGCCGCTCCCGCGCCGCGTCCCGCGCCCCCTCGGAACCTGCGAGGAGCATCGGCAGCTCGACATTCTCCAGTGCGGTAAGCGCCGGTAACAGCTGGAAGAATTGAAATACAAAGCCGATTCTGTTGCGCCGGATGGCAGTCAGCTCCTCTTCGTTCAGCGAGCTGGTAGCCCGTCCGCTGATCAGCACCTCACCTGACGTTGGAAAATCCATCGCACCCGCCAGATTCAGCAGCGTTGTTTTTCCACAGCCGCTGCGGCCTACCAGAGCTGTAATAGTGCCCGGCTCGAGCATCAGCGACACATCATGGAGCGCTTCCAGCTTCTGTCCATTCGTTTGGTAAACCTTCGAAGCCCGGCGTAATTCCAGGCGGGGCGGGTTCATCGATATTGACTATTATAGCGATGCGCGCGCCTAAACCACCGCGCGATTTGACTGGCGGCGTTTTCGGTCGTGCCCGCGCGACGATTCCCCACGAAGGATTTTGTAAAAAACCAGCCACACCGGCCCG
Source organism: Terriglobia bacterium (assembly GCA_963768075.1). Classification (GTDB taxonomy): domain Bacteria; phylum Acidobacteriota; class Terriglobia; order Bryobacterales; family Bryobacteraceae; genus QHXW01. Next base: position 290,665 of record CAVYHD010000040.1, on the reverse strand, counting down.
AGCAAGCCCGAAGGCAATGGCTCCCGCACTTTCTCCCATTCGTCGCCCGGCGGAAAACGGCGGCCATAACGCTCGTAAACCGCCGAGTAATCGATGGGTCCCATGCCGAGCACACGATTGATGAGCAGATTGGTGACTGCAACACGCAGCCGGTTCGAGCCAACGCGCACCAGGTGGGTGACATCGAACCGGTAAGGCCGCATCCACACTATGCCCGCCGGGCCGTCGTTCAACCACACCTCCGCAGTTTCGCGGACGGCGCCGAGATCGAGCATGACGCCCACGTCCTCCGGCAGCTTCACGGCGAACGGAAACTCCGCTTCATAGACGCCGCGTCCGGAAAAGAACCGTGCGCTCGGCAGATCGCTCCACGATTTCAGCTCGTCGAGATCCACCGGGGCAAGAGAGGAGTCTTCGAAGCTCAGCCGCCACGGGGGGATGAGCACCGCCGGGGCGGGGATGCCGCTCACGGTAATGTCTTCCCGCCCGCGCGGTTGCTGGATGTAGTAAGCGCGGTTTTCGAATACACGGGCCGCCCAGCTATTGCTCTCCGGTTCCAGATCAAGGTTCGTGTCGGTGGTCACCGGGCTTTTGCCGTTGTCTGCAAAGGCGATCACGCGTGACTCGAAAGGTCCGAGTTCAAAAACCAACCGGACGCCGGATTTGGTCTGTTCGAACGCCATCGCCGGCGCCACAGCTCCGGCTCTCAAATCCCAGATTTCCGGCTGCTTGGCGCTCACACGAAAAGTAGCATCGAGCCGCTGTGACTGTTCGCTCGTGTTGGCCAGGAAATAGTAGTCGCAGTCCGGCGTCCGGCGGTGCACGAACCCGACATGCGCGCTCGCTTCGCCAAAGGCGATATCCGGTAAGTGCCATCTCAAGGCATTGAGAAATGACGTTCGCTCGTCGCGCGAAAAAATTGCCACACCGTTGCCGAAGCGGCGCTGATGCAAGGCGACGCCGTCCGGTATCGCCCCGAACAGCTCCGTCACAATCTGTTCCACTTCACGCCGGTTCTTCTCCCGATCGCGCATGCCATACGCGGTGTCCGGCAGGCGTCGTGTCGCGATGAGCACGCCGCCCTGGTCGACAAACGCGCGGATTTTGCGGAGCGAATCGATGTCGATGCCGGTTAGGTTCGGCAACACCAGCACGGAGTAGCCGCCATCACCCGAGCGAAGCCGCCCTTGTTCAACGAGCATTTCGCGAAACGCAAAGGTGTCGACGCCATCAAATGAGTACCCGTTGGTGATGATGGTCTTTACGATGTCGGATTCATAGTGCAGCGCGTTGGCCAGCCCGAATTCCGGAGGCGCGCCGTTCGAGCTCAGACGGTCGCGCACCGCCCAGTTGAACAACAATTCCCGCACGCCGGCTTCGGCCATCGCGTCTTCCGAAGGCAAATACACGGCGATGTCCACCACCGGCTTGCCCTGTTGCAGAACCCAACTCGCGCGGTTGATGTAATCCGCCAGATGCGAAAAGTACGGCCAATACGGCTGTGTGTGATTCACCACCGGCCCGAAATAGGGCGGCCATCCCGGCACGCCGGCAGCGGCCGGTGAATAGGCGTACGTGACGCCATACAGCGCATTGATCCCGCTCAGAAAATGAAGGTCGGAGCAAAGCTTGAGTTGTTCCAGCGAGTCGCCGAAGCGGTTGGGCATTCCGAGCCAGGTCCACGCTTCGGCCAAAACCGTCGGCTTGCCCGCCAGCCGCGCGCCGGAACTGGCCCAGCGAGAGGTGTTGAACTCTTTCCACTCGTAGTGCTCTCCCGTGGGCACGTCAATGGCACGATAACTGGCCAGCGAGACCGGCGGTGTGCCGTACGCCTCCACTTGCGCAGTTACTCCCTTGCCATGCGCCCAAGCCACCAGCGGCTCAATAAAGCCTTCGAAGGCCTGCTCCGAGAGGGTACGCCAGAAATCGCAGCGCAGGTCGCGGGAGTCGGCATGATTTCGGTCGAACAACGCCGGCAGGTGAGCCACCAAGTCGTAGCCGCGCTTGCGTGAAAAGATCTCGGGAAGTTCATCGGTCCAGTTGGCGCCGTACACTTCGAGCGAATCGCAAAAAACGGAACGAATGCCCCCCTCCGGAACACCTGCGAGCAGTTTGTCCCCCACAGCCTGGAGCCAGCGCTCTATGGCTCGGGCGTTGTAGTGATCGAGCACCAAGCCCTCGCCGCCCAACGATGCGCGTTTTACCTGCATGCCTGTCGGACGCGAATAGAAAATTTGCATTTCCCCATCTGTCGCCGGCGGCTGAACCGAGCCGGCCGCAGCGTCGATCTCCATCCTGGCGTATCCGCCCGGATACACGTAGAACACGCCAAGCACGTTTGCGTCTGCGTCCAGCTCCGGCATGGCCACTGGCGTTGACGCCCTGACGGGCACACTGGCGCGGCCGAGCGACTTTGCGCTGTCGGCAACACCGATCGAAGGTCCGCCATAGGGCCATCCCGTGCCCAGCACCATATCAGCCGTCAATCCCAGCTTCTTGCAAGTCGCCAATACGGACCGGAGCACTTCGAAAAACTCCACGGATAGATATGCCTGATTGCGGACGCCATGCGCCGGGTCGTCCAGTGCAATCGGATACGCTGGGAAAATCAGCACTCCGCCAACATGGGCGGCGGCCATCAGCCTCAGTTGACGCTCGCACTCGTCCGCAGTCCACGCCGGACCGAAAATGTACCAGTGCATACGCAACCGGCTGGCATTCGGAACATCCCGAAAGTCGCGCAAATCGGATTCGGCGCTCGGAGCAGCCTCCAGACGAAGCGCGCCTGCGGCTACGCTGAGCGCGAGAAACGTCCGGCGCGTCGGCTGCATCAGCGGTTGTAGATTTTGACGCGGAACATCGGCTTGGATTTCTCGGCCGGGTCCATGAGGTAAATCTGTTCGGTTTTAGCCGGATCGTAGTCGCGCCACAGCCACGTCAGCTCCTCGGGCAGCTCGGCATAGCCGTGTGCCGGGTTATGCGAGCCCCCGCCCCAACTGAAATGGAAATCGTACTCGCGCATCTTGAGCGAGTTGACCATTTGAATGTTTTGCAGCGGCCAGCTTCCGTGATCGTTTTCCAGATCCTCGGACCCATCCTGCAGCCAGGCGCGGATGTTATGCTTGGGCGACTTGCGGATAAGAAACGGATAATCGTTGCCTCCCAGAATGTTGTCTCGCGGATCGGGCTGATCGTGATGCCATTGAATGCTCGTGAAGCTGCCCACGTGCGAGAGTACACGGCTGAACTGGTCGTTTTGCTGCCACGCCACGTTGAATGCGCAAATCCCTCCCGAGGAGATCCCGCCGATCCCGCGGCTATACGCATCTTTCCGGATGTTGTACCTGGCCTGAACTTCAGCCAGAATCTCATCGCGCAGGAAGCGGGCGTAGCGATCTGAAACCGTATCGTACTCAATACTGCGCAGTTTCTGTTCGCCGATGGTTCCCGGTTCAATGAACACCTGAATCATGACCGGAATCTTCTTCTGCGCAATCAGATTATCGACAACTGTAAGCGTTCGCGAGGCGCCGTCCCTCTGGATCAGGCCCTGCCCGTCCTGCCACACCATTAGCGCCGCCGGTGTATTTGCATCGTATTGGGCGGGGACGTAGATCCAGTAGTTGCTCTGCATGCCGCCGTAGATTTTACTGGTGTAGACGATCTTGTCCGACAACGTTCCCTGCGGCACGCCCGGCTTGGGATAGGAATCCGGTCCGTATGCCGCAACATCGGTGGATCCGCCGGTACGCGCACCATTCACCGTGTAGTAAAACCCGTGCACCGTTCCGGGCTGCAGGGTTGCAGTCTGGAACCACAGATTGGTCTTCCCGACTCGATTCATCGCGGATCCAGCCCGGTCATCCACAAAGAGCTCTGGCGGCGCTTCGGACTCAAGAGCGAAAATGAACTCCGGGCCTTCGCCCGAAAACGCCGTGCCTTTCTTGATTTTGTCATCTCCGAGGGTGGCACGAAGGGCCTCTTCCAGGCCTGCCGAGTGCTGGCGCGCCATCTCGATCAATTGCGGTGCCGTAGGCCCGCTGGCGGCAAACGTGGCCGACACAGCCAGCACGGCAAACCCGAATCTCTTCAGCATGGTTCAGTATTATAAGGGACTGGCGGCCCCCATGACCGAACGGCTGTATTACCACGATTCCTACTTGCGGGAATTTCACGCCCGCGTGCTCGACCGGACGGACAACGGCACTACCTTGTATCTCGATCGCACCGCGTTCTACCCGACCTCCGGCGGCCAACCGCACGACGCCGGCTCCATCAACGGCACAGCGGTTGTAGACGTCATCGATGAAGGCGAGCGCATCGCGCACCGCACCGCGTCACCTGTTGACTCGACCGGCGCCGATTGCCTCATCGACTGGCCGCGCCGCCTCGATCACATGCAACAACACAGCGGCCAGCATCTGCTGTCCGCGGTCTTCATCGAGCAGTTTGGCATCGAGACATGCAGCTTTCACCTGGGCGAGGAAATCTCGACCCTCGATCTCGAGACGCCTTTGGTCGATCTCGAAAAAGTGATAGCCGCCGAGCGCCGGGCCAATGAAGCTGTCTCGGAAAACCGTCCGATCCTGGTGACCTACGAGGCAGCCGGTGCAGCCGTGGATTTGCGCAAGCCCTCAGACCGTGACGGGACTCTCCGCATCGTCTCCATCCAAGGTCTCGACCGTATCGCGTGCGGCGGCACTCATGTACGGTTGACCGGCGAGATCGGCCCGATTCTGATCCGCCGCCTCGAAAAGGTCCGCAACACCACGCGGGTCGAGTTCCTTTGCGGAGGCCGCGCTGTGCGCCGCGCGCGCGCCGATTACAACACCCTTGCCCGCATCGCGCAAACCTATTCAACTTCGTTGGAGGAGACCCCGCAAGTGGCTGCCGCCCAGGTCGAGTCGCTCCGCGAAAGCGACCGCCTCCGCCGCAAACTGGAAGGCGAACTGGCGAGTTACCAGGGCCGTGAGTTGTACGGCGCAACCGTGCCCGCCCAGGGTGGGCTGCGTCTTGCCGTTCGCCGCCTCGCGAAAGGAACCCTCGACGAACTGCGCCCGCTCGCTCAGAGCTTCACCGCTCAACCCCAAGCTGTGTTCATCGGCGCCATTGACCAGCCAGCCTCTGTGTTACTCGCGACATCGCCGGACTCCGGAATCGACGCCGGTAAAACGCTGCAACCACTCCTGGCCCAGGCCGGCGGCCGCGGCGGCGGCAACGCGCGTATGGCGCAAGGCAGCCTTCCGGCCAAGGAAGCTCTCCCCGAGATCCTGGAGGCGCTGACAAAGCTCTCGATACAGTAGGGTTGCTGCTCGAGTCGTGGCAGGTGCCCGGCCAGATCCAGCCATAGAAGCTTAAAATAATACTTGCTGCCCATCCACATCCTCGGCGGCGGACTGGCGGGCACCGAAGCCGCCTGGCAAGTCGCGCGCGCGCGCCTTCCCGCGGTGCTCTACGAAATGCGGCCCGTTCGTCGACACCGGCGCATCGCACCGACCGGCTGGCCGAGCTGGTGTGCAGCAACTCGCTGAAATCCGATCAGGACCCACCGGCGCCCTGGCTGCTCAAGGAGGAACTGCGGCGCCTCGATTCGCTGCTGCTTCGCTCGCCGCCAAAGCGCGCGTGCCCGGCGGCCATGCGCTCACCGTGGATCGCGAAGTCTTCGCCGCCGAAGTCACCGCCGCCATCGAAGGCGAGCCGCTGCATCGAGCTGCGCCGCGAAGAAGTCAGCCGCGATTCCCGAGCCGGCATCGCCATCGTCGCCACGGGCCCGCTCACCAGCGACGCGCTGGCCGCCGACATCGCCCGCCTCACCGGCTCCGGCCGCCTGTTCTTCTACGACAGCATCAGCCCCATCGTCGACGCCGATACAGTGGACATCGACCATCGCCTTCTGGGCCTCGCGCTACGGCAAATCCATCGACGGCACCGACGACTATCTGAACTGCCCGTTCGATCGCGACGAGTACGACCGCTTCGTCGACGCGCTGCTCAGCGCCGACGCCGTTTCCGCCGCACATCCCCGAAGACGATACGCCGCTATTTCGAAGCCTGCCTGCCCATCGAAGAGCTGGCGCGGCGCGGCCGCGACACTCTGCGCTTCGGCCCCATGAAGCCGGTGGGCCTGACCGATCCGCGCACCGGCCGCCGCCCCTACGCCGTCGTGCAGCTTGCGCCAGGAAAACCTGCGCGCCGACAGTTTCAACCTGGTGGGCTTTCAGAATCACCTGAAATTCGCCGAACAGGCGCGCGTTCTGCGCCTGATTCCGGGCCTCGAAAGCGCCGAGTTTCTGCGCTTCGGCCAGATCCACCGCAACACCTACATCAACGCGCCGGCGCTGCTCGCGCCCACGCTGCAATTGCGCTCGCAGCCGCGATGTTTCTTCGCGGGCCAGATTTCGGGCGTCGAAGGCTACGTGGAATCCATCGCCACGGGCTTGTGGCCGGACGGCACGCAGCCGCGCTGGCCGGGCACCCGAGCCGCGGCCGCCTTCCGCGCGAAACGGCGCTCGGCTCGCTGTGCCACTACGTTTCGGGCGCCGACCCGCGCAACTACCAGCCCGCCAATATCACCTTCGACCTGTTGCCTCCGCTCGACGAAGCCACCGCCTCCGCCTGCGGCACGATAAGGCAGCCCGCCACGCCGAGGTCTGCCGCCGCGCGCTGCAGGCGAACCTGCGACGAATCCGCTCCACGCCCATGTCTGAGCTGAGCGCATCAGATCGAGCGCTACCTGGACGAGCTGACGCGCGTCGGCGCGTCGCCCCATACCATCGAGGCCTACGGCTCCGATCTGAGCCAGTTTCTCGATTTCCTCTCGCCGCCCGGCGCCGAGCCGCCGGCGCCCTCCCGAACTCGATCGTTCTGCTGCTCCGCGAGTGGCTGGCGTCGCTCTACGGCCAGAAGCTCACGTGCCGTCAGCATCCGCCGCAAGCTGGCCGCCGTGCGCGGTCTGTTTCGCCTTCCTGCTGCGCGAGGGCCTGGTGAAGATCAACACCGCGCGCCTGCTGCGCACGCCCAAAGCCCCCAAAAGCTGCCCGAGGTGATGACCGCCGAGCAGGCCAACGCGCTGGTCGACGGCGTGGCTGCCGGCAAGCTGGAGCGCCCGCATCCGGTGCGCGACCGCGCCATCTTCGAGCTCCTCTACGGCTGCGGGCTGCGCGTCAGCGAGCTGGCCGGATTGAACCTGGAAGATCTGGACCGCACCGAGGGCTGGCTGCGCGTGCGCGGCAAAGGCCGCAAGGAGCGCCAGGCTCCGCTGCCCGGCAAAGCCGCCGAGGCCCTGGAGCGCTACCTCGCCGACCGCGCCGTAGTGCGCGGCCAGAACGCCGTGTTTCTCAACCACCGCGGCGCACGCCTCACGCGACGCGGTCTCCGCGGAATCGTGAAGCTCTACGCCACGCTTCGCCGGCGACCCGTCGCTGCACCCGCACAGCTTCCGCCACGCCTACGCCACCCACCTGCTGGCCGATGGCGCCGACCTGCGCGCCATTCAGGAATTGCTGGGCCACGCGCGCCTGTCCACCACGCAGAAGTACACCCAGGTCTCGCTGACCGACCTGATGGCGGTCTACGACAAGGCCCACCCCAAGGCTTAAGCTAACTTTAGACAGCAGCCCGAATGGCTTTTGGTGATATGGAGGAATGCGTGCACGCGTTGCCGAGGATGCGCTGCACCTCAATGGCCGCGAACGGTTGCGCGATCAGATCGTAAGCACCCCGGTTCAGCACTTCGGCCCAGAAACGCGCATCGGCGTCGCGATCAGTTACAATCACGTCGGAATTGGGAGTGACCCGCCGAGCCAGATCGAGAACGTCAAGCCACGTCCCATCTGGGAGACTCGCTTCGGTCAGGATGACTGGATACGCGGCGCCCAGCATCTTGCCGCGCGCGTGCTTCAGGTCCGCAACATGTTCAATGCAAACTGAAAGCGAACCGAGCATGTGCGACAAAACGCTCGCATCTTCGCGGTGAGGAGAGACGAAGAGTATCCCGTTTCCCATAGCTCGAATGTCCCTTCACCTCTAAGGTAGACCCGAGTCACATTTGTTTCAAGATAATTTTGGTTTACTACCTGGTTACGGTAGGGTTAGGTAGTGTTATCCCGCACGGTCGGGTTTCAGCACAGCTACATAATTCAAATTTCGATAGAGCTGATTGTAGTCGAGGCCAAAACCGATCACGAAATGATCCGGGATTTCGAAACACCGGTACTCCACTGGCACTTGTACTATGCGCCGCGATTTGCGGTCGAGAAAGGTGCACACGGCGAGCGAATTGGGCCCACGGCTGGAGAGCGCTTGGAGCAGATAGCGCAACGTAAATCCGGTGTCTACGATGTCCTCGACAAGCAGTACGTCTTCCCCTTCGATACTGTCGTCGAGATCCTTGGCGATGCGCACCAGGCCCGGAGCCCCGGACTTATTGGAGAAGCTGGAGATGGCTAGAAAGTCGATCTTGACCGGAATGCTCATCTGACGGGCCAGCGCCGCCAGAAAGAAAACGGACCCCTTCAGCACGCCAATGAGTTTTAAGTGCTTATCTTTGTAATGGTCCGAGATCTCGGCGGCGAGCGCCGTGATGCGCTCTTCAATCTGCTCCCCGGTAAACAGGATCTTCTCGACACCGGCGGGTAATTCCGGACTCATACCTTGGCAGTTCGTTCTGCGAGCCCGTACTTGAAAATCAGGTTCTCGAAGTCCTTCTGATAAAACACCTGGATATTCACATGAGGATACAGCTCGCGCAGTAGCTTCACTTTACGGTTCTTTTTGGTGACCAGCGACTGTTTCATGGTGGTGAGCTCGACGTACAGATCAAATTCCGGATAAATAGAAATCCGGCGTAAACGCCTCGGAGACTTTGCCATCGCGATCCCATTGAATGGGAAAACTGCGCGGCTCATAATCCCATGGGATGCGGTAGAAATCCAAAAGGTTGGCAAAAATTTGCTCGCTCGGATGGGCGAAAGACTTGCGTGGCAACGCAACCTTGTCTGGCGGCACGATGCCGTGCTTCGAGAGGCGTAACCGGCAGCGGAACTGAAGCTGCGCTTCGGCAGCCGCGGAGAGAAAACCGCGCTCGATCAAACCGGAGGAGTGCAGCCGCGTTGACGATCAGGTCGGCCAGACGCTCAGTGTCGAGTTGCTCGGCGTTCAGAATCAGATCGAATAAGTGGGCCGGCAGCCCCGACAATCCGAAGCGCAGCTTGCGTTCAGCGCGCTGCTTGTCTTCGAGAGTCGCGGATCGACTGCCGCGCCGCGGCGCGGTCCAAGCGGTCGTCGAGCATGATGTTGCCCACACGCACCGAATCCGGCGCGACGATGTGCACCCGGAGCATGCCGGGTATCTGTTTGGAGAGCAATTCGATGCCGTCGCCGCAGATCACCAGGTGATGCGAAGTGGCCAGACGAGTCACGATAGACGCAACCAGGTCCAGATAGGCCTTGTCGGGCACTGTCTCGATCGGCGCGAACTCCTTGGCCACCAGGGTGGCGACCCGGGAAGCGGTGACCAATTCGAACTCCAGGCGGTGCGCCGTGATGCGCGCCACTTCCTCGAACCGGCAACCGGGTTGTCCGGAAATGGCGATCAGGCCCATCTCATTCGCTCATGATATCGTACCTGCCAAGGCAGGTCCCGGAATCGAGCCAGGATGAGAACGAAAACCGGGGGAGAATGATGCCTAGCGCTGCTCGGAACGTGCCACCGTTTCGCTGCGTTTGATCTGCGCGCGTCGCCGGCCCTTGGTGAGATTAGCGACGGCCTTTTCCTTGGCCGCTTCGCTGGGCTCGATCTTATTCACGACATCGGTCGCGCCGGCGGAGTGCGCCATTCGAGTGGCCGTGCCTTTGTGCTGCAGCACGTCCGTCTTGCCCGTGATGGTTGCTCGTCCGCCCTGTACGTGAACCTCGAATTTATCGGCGCCGATTTTGGATGCCGCGAATCGCTCGCGAATGTCTTTCTCGATTTGGACGTCGGAAGGCGCCAGACGGTTCGCCGCTCCACGGGCAGTGGCCGCCGGTTTGGTTACTCTCCTGGGAGCCGGAGCCGGTTTGGCCGCCGGCTGCGTCTGGCAGAAACCCGTAATTGCGGCGAAAAACGCGAGCGCGGGAAAAGATGGGCGAATAGTCAACTTTTACTCCTGTTCCTAATACTTCGGTAGTCCACGGGGCGGTTTACTCTCAGAAATTTGCCGGGGGCGTGGATTCTCGGCGGGGCATTGTAGAATCGGAAATTGACTCTGCGGATCATTGCCGTCGCGATCGTGTGCGCGTCCATCGCCCGTGCCCAGGACGCAACCACCGGGCAGAAACAGCTCAATCTCGATTCCTTCGAGTTCATCTGGTCCACGATCCACGATCAGTACTGGGATCCCACGTTCGGCGGTCTCAACTGGACGGCGGTCCACGACGAATTGCGGCCCGCGATCGAGCGCGCCTCAACCATGGGGCAAGCACGTCAAGTAATGCGCCAGATGATCGATCGCCTGGGCAAATCGCATTTCGGAATTATTCCGGCTGATGTCTACGGCGATTTGGACGAGCGCGATGCGGCCGGCGGTACGGCAACCGCCGGGCTCGACGTGCGCGTGCTCGACGGGAAGGCCATCGTTACCTCAGTGGACGATGGCTCATCGGCTGCAAAACAGGATGTGCATGCGGGTTGGGAGATTCTGCGCGTGGATGGCGCACCGGTCACACCGGCGCTTCACAGAATCGTGGAGCTGGATAGGAACTCGACGATGCAGGAACTGCATCTCGCGCGCTCGGTTCTGGCCAAGCTCTCCGGTGTGGCCGGCGCCGAGGTCCGCGTGGAATTTATTGATGGCGCGGGCCGGCGCGTCACAAAGCAAATCGAGCGAAGCGAGCCTCCGGGCGCTCTCGCGCGTTTTGGATATCTGCCGCCGATGCATGTCTGGTTCCGGTCGCGAAAACTCGGGGGCGACATCGGCTACATCGCGTTCAATCTGTTTCTCGATCCGGCGCGTTTGATGCCGGAGTTCGGTGACACGTTGAGGTCTTACGCCGCGAGCCCAGGTGTGATGATCGATCTCCGCGGGAATCCCGGTGGCTTAGGAATTATGGCGCTGGGAATGGCGGGATGGTTCATCGATAAACCCGATCAGCGGCTGGGCACGATGCATACGCGGCAAGCTCCGCTGAAGTTCACCGTGAATCCGCGTCTACCCACCTTTACGGGTCGCGTGGCGTTCCTGGTGGATGGATGCTCGGCATCCACTTCCGAGATTTTCGCCGGTGGCATGAAGGACCTGGGACGCGCGCGCGTGTTTGGCACCCGCACGGCTGGCGCCGCGCTGCCATCGGCCATCGACCGGCTGCCGAATGGCGATGGCTTCCAGCACGCCCTCGCCGACTATATATCCGAAGGCGGACGGCCGCTCGAAGGCGTGGGCGTGATTCCCGATGTAGAAGTGAAGCTTACGCGCGAGGCCCTCCTCGCCGGCCGAGATCCCGTTGTGGACGCCGCGATAGAATGGATACACACGCGAAAGTGAAGACCTCCATGCATCTCCGCCGCTATGGCCTGCCGCCGTTGCTGTTCGTTGCGCTGGCTTGCGCTCCCGGTCTGGCCGCCCCGGACGAACCGCTTCCAAAAGCCGAGGAGATTCTCGACAAGTTTGTGGAGGTAACCGGCGGAAAAGCCAATTACGAGAAAGTTCACAACGAGAAATGGACCGGAACGTTCGAGTTTCTCGGTAAAGGCATCAAGGGCGCGGTCACCTCCTATCGGGCAGAACCAAACAAATCGGTCTCCATCATCGAACTGGAGGGCATCGGCACCATCCAGGAGGGCACCGATGGCGCAACTGCGTGGGAGAGTTCTTCGCTGCAAGGCCCGCGTATCAAGCTGGGTGATGAACGGGCTGTCAGTCTGCGGGAAGCAACGCTGCGAGGCCCCCTCTACTGGCGCAAACTGTACAAGCATGCGGAAACCATTGCCGTGGAGACGATTGACGGCCAGGTCTGCTACAAAGTTGTGCTTACACCGGAGGAAGGTAAGCCGGAAACGCAGTACTTCGACAAGAAGAGCAGCCTGATGGTGAAAACGGCAATGACGATCACCGGCCCGATGGGAGAGATTCCGTCCGAGATGCTCCTCAGCGATTATAAGGAAGACGCAGGCTTGCTGCAGCCGCACAAAGTGCACCAGAAGGCGATGCAACAGGAGATCCTGATTACACTCGATCACGTGGAGTACAACGTCGATATGCCTAGCGACCGGTTCGACTTGCCTGCGGACGTGAAAGCATTAACTTCAAAAAAGGAGTAGATTCGTTGCGAAAAAAAGTGACTGTAGTCGGCGCGGGCAATGTGGGCGCGAATTGCGCGCTGCGTATTGCGGATAAGGAGCTTGCCGACGTCGTTCTGGTGGATGTGGTGGAAGGCGTGCCGCAGGGGAAAGCTCTGGACCTGCTGCAATCGGGTCCCGTGCAGGGTTATGACGTGACTGTTACCGGCTCGAACGGTTACGAGCCCACCGCTAATTCGGATGTCGTGATCATCACCGCCGGTTTTCCGCGCAAGCCGGGCATGAGCCGCGATGACTTGCTGCTGGCGAACTTCGACGTTGTGCGGCAGGCCACCGAGCAGTGCGTGAAATACTCGCCCAACTGCATACTCATTGTGGTGACCAATCCTCTGGACGCCATGTGCCAGGCCGCATTTATGGTCTCAAAGTTTCCCAAGAACCGCGTGGTCGGCATGGCCGGGGTACTCGATACCGCGCGGTTTCGGACGTTCATCGCGCAGGAGTTGCATGTTGCGGTAGAGAACGTGACCGCGGTGGTGATGGGCGGCCACGGTGACACCATGGTGCCGGTGGTGCGGCTGAGCAACGTCGCCGGTATCCCGCTGACGGAACTCATGGACGCGGCAACGTTGCAGCGCCTGGTCGAGCGCACGCAGAATGGCGGCGCGGAGATCGTGAAATATCTCAAGACAGGCAGCGCGTACTATGCGCCATCCGCGGCAGCCGTTGAAATGGCGGAATCCATTTTGAAGGATAAGAAAAAAGTCCTGCCGTGTGCCGCATACCTGGAGGGTGAGTACGGCATCCAGGGTCTGTTTGTCGGCGTACCGGTGAAACTGGGGGCGCGCGGTATCGAGCAGATCTACCAGATCAAGCTGACCGCTGACGAACAAGCCATGCTGAACAAAAGCGCGGAGGCAGTTCAGGAACTGGTCGAAGTAATCCGCAAGAAAATGGCCGGCTAGAGGGCCGGCTTGCTGGCTGCCAGCTTGGCGGACAAGCCCTCGAATAGCTTTATCAGGTCCTGCGCCGGCGCCGCAGCCGGTTTGTCTCCAGCGCGTTTTAGGTAAATCTCGGCAGTCATGGGGACGGCCATCGCTCGGGTGGGATCTGCGGCCATCCAGCGGTCCTGCCACTGGCGGAACCAGAACGCCACGGTCGAGGCTGAAAAGCTCTGCACGTTGCCGTTCCGCAGCAGAGAAAGCGCCATGGGGAGTTGGGAATACACTTGCTCTCGCGCCGCAAGCAACTGATTCACCCAGCGGCCATCTCCTTCGGTTGAGCCGTCCTCAAAGACGCCAGCAAGCACGCGCGCCGGGGCGCCACCGGAGTTCGCGATTTGCACTTCGGCTATCTCACCGGGCTGCACCGCGCGCCCTTCCCGGGCTCCCAGAAGAACATCGGAGCTGCCAAACGCCGTGTCCGACGTCGCAACCAGGACGGCCGTCGCCGGCACCTCGGAATCATTGCGGACCTGCACAGCGAGGTGGCCATCGGCCACATTCTGCGACACCACAGCCAGCCTGGGCGATTCGGCAAACGCCGCGCTCAAAGAAAAGACCAGTACGAAGGTAAGCTTGGACATTTCTTCAATTTACCAAATGTAGTCCTTGGCAATCTCGCGTTTGTCGTATCCGTCGAGGACGTGCACGACACGGATCTTTTTCAGCGTGACCGGGGAAAGCTGGCCGATTGGAATGTAGACAATTGTGCGGCCGAATCGCGCGGCGATGTTGCGAAACACCGAACGCGGCGGTTTAGCCGCCACATAGACTACGTAGCGCTGGAGCGAATAATCCAGGCCCGCCAAGAGCAGCCGTTCCGGCTTGTTTTCCGCGAAATCGTAGTCGGTGTCCCGCCATACGTCGAACATGCGCCGCGCCGGAAGGCTCATCAAGAAGCCGCCATATTCGCCGCGCCCGATGCCCGGTCCCACCAGATGGTCGAACGGGTAGGTGGAATAGAACGCCATGTCGGACTCATTCTGGTGCTCGCCGAGCCAGGTCGTCATGTAGGTGTAACGGTCGTCGCGGTCGTCGTCGAAGATCACAATGACCGCGCCAACGTCGCCGTGAAGCTTCTGCAAATTGCGGACGTAGATCCGCCCTTCGTGCCAATTGCGGATGGTCTCGCGGATGTCGATGCCGTCCATAAGGGAAGTGGTAAACGGTTCGCTCCGGGCACGCTCTTCGGAGAGAATGCTTTTCCCCTTCTTTTTGAGAAACCGCCCGTAATCCTCGATGACCAGGTCTTCAGGCGGATAAGAGCAGATGCTGGCGCCATCGAGCTGGCTGGCCCATTCGCCGGGCACCTTTTCTTTCTTGCGCGGTTTCAGTCCCACAGGCCGCAGGCGGCGCTTCTTACTGGGCAGGCGGCGCCGCAGACGCATCATTTTCGTGTTGAGCCACACTTCTTCGCCGGAGATCCTGACCGTAGGAACGTCGCTCTCCTCTTTCTGGTGGGGGTAACGGTTGGCCGCCTCCCAGACTTCCCATGCGAAGTTGTCGTCTACCACCGCTCGCGCCGCAACGGTGATATCGAAGATGCGCGCGGCCAGTTCGCGGTTTACCAACGCCAGGTTGCGCGTATAGCGCGCCAGCAGGCGCCGCTGCCAGTGCGCCACCCGCTCACCGGTGTTCGATTCGTAGGCCTTCTCCGCTTCGCGAAACACGGCCAGCTGCACGCGGCGGCGATCGAGGCCATCCACGCTCGCCGTCTCGGTGCGAAACTGCTCGTAGCGGTATTGCAGATACGGATACTCGATGGTGATTTCGGCCAGACACTCCGGATGCGGGTTGAGTACCTGCAACCCCTCGCGCCGGAGCCGCGCCATAGGCTGTGCTTGCGGCTGCTCCATGGCATCGAGGACGGGGTCGAGCAGGTTGAGCGAAACCACCACCAGCACCCGCGCCAGCGGATCGCAGCCCTGAAGCTTCCAGGCGATGCCTTCGGCGTGTGCCGCGATCCGGTCCGAGCGCGGCTGCGGCCAAAGCCTATAAGCCTCCACGTATTTATCGAGCGCGATGTGGACGAGCGCGTAGCTGTCCGGATAGTCGTCGGGCAGGTGCGGGCGCTCACCCGCATCGGGATCGGCGAAGACAATTTCCGCGCCGGTCTCGCGCGCCGTTCGTATGGCCTCCGTAAACGGATCGGCCGGCTCAACCGGCACATAGATGGCAGCGCTCTCCTCCTGCTCATCGTTGTACAGGATGACCGACATCTCGGGCAGTCTCTCCACCGCCCGCAGGTAGGCATCGCGCAGCGTGGTAGGCAGCTCGAGGGCTACGACCTGAGGCTTGTCGCGCAGAATAGCGCGGCGTACTTCGATCGCGAACTCCAGCTTTCCAGGCACCACCGGAAAGTAGGTGAATCGCCCGCGTCTTAGACTGCCCGGATCAGGAAACGATAGGCCGGGTTCTTCGGGCATAGCGCAATGCCTCTTCGCCGAGCGTCTCGATGATGGCGGTTTCAAGCGCGGCGGTTTCGTGGCCGTGCTGGGTCGCGAGGCTTTTCAGTTTGATGGCGAAGCGGCCAATATTGATGCCGTCGCGCACGGTGTAGCGCTCATCAGCGGCGTGCGCCTGCTGTAGAAAGTCGGTTACGTAGTTGAGGATGTGTTCCTCGGCGAAGGGCAGGTTCTCCTTGAGAATGTGGTACTCCTCGTCGCGCTCGGGAAAATCGATGAAGATTTGCGGCTGCAGTCGCGAGTGGATGTACTCAGGCAGCTCAAAGGTGGAAGCGTCGTCGTTCATGGTGGTGACTAGGCGAAATTGCGGGTGCGCCTTGATCTTGATGCCGGTCACGATCGACTCGACATAGCGCCGGTTATCCAGCAGCGGCGCGAGCGAGGCCCAGCTCTTCTCGCTCATGCGGTTGCCTTCGTCCAGAATCACGATCCCACCGCGCAGCATCGCGGTCACGAGCGGCGAGGCCACGTACCTCAACTGTCCTTCCCCTTCGATCACGGGAGTGATGAGCAGATCGTCCGGTCGCGTATCGAGTGTTGCTTGTAAGATGTACGCGTCGCGTCCCATGCGCTTGGCCGCCGCGTAGGCCAGGGTGGTCTTTCCTACGCCGGGCTTGCCCAGCAAACGCGGATTCATGGGCAAGTCCTGGTCGTTCACCACCAGCCAAGCCGCCAGCAACTGCCGCATCAACTCTTCCTGGCCCACCCAGCGTACCGACAACTCGTCAGGATGAGCGAGGTGCAGCGTTACGCCTTCAATGTCCACCGTCATATCTTCATTTGAATTGTAACGTGGAGCGTTCTACGGCGTCTTGACGCAGCGAAAACCGATATTGCGTGCGTGATGGCGCGCGGGGACCGTGGTGAACTCCCAGAGATAGTCGTCGCGGAGCGCCTCGCTAAACCCAGCTCCCCGTATCACATACCATGGCTCAGTCGCATCGGGAGGTGGTTTCAGAAGATTCGCAAAGTGCGCGAGGGCCAGAGCGCTAGGCACGCGGGATTCATCCACCCATTCCCAGACGTTGCCCAGCATGTTTAGCGCGCCAAAGGGACTTGCTCCCTCTGGATTGCTGCCCACGAGCATGACGCCTTTCGGGTTGCCGATGTTCGCCGGCGGAGGAGATCCAGGTTCGTCGCCCCACGGGTACAAGCGGCCGCGCCTGCCCCGGGCGGCTTTCTCCCATTCCTGAAATGTCGGCAGGCGCTTGCCCGCCCACTTCGCGAACTCCTGTGCGTCGAGGAAGCTGACATCCACGATGGGATCCCGGGGCCGTTCTCCTTCGGCGCCGCGCGGCATCGGGCGCCCTTTTTCTTTGCAGAACTGTTCGTAGGTCTCGTAGGGAACCTCGGTCCGGTCGATGTAAAACGCCGGCAGCCTCACGGTTTGCTTGTCTTTCCCGAACAGAAACTCGCCTGCCGGCACCAGCACCATTTTGCCCGTCGGCGTGTCGATCCTTTTCTCCAGTTCCGCTTTGGCAGGCACTGAAGTTTTGGCCGGCGTGGCTGCCGGCGTGCGCATCGCGCGCACTCCGAAAAAGATAGCGGTCAGCAAGACCACAATCGCGCCTGCCGCCACGGGAATCAACCACGGCTTGCGCGGGGGCACCGCGGTTGCGGCCTGGTGCACGGATTGCAGGGGCCGCGTGGGGGCGTCCCAGTCGTGGATGATGCTGCGAATGCGCGCGCAGACTTCGCCGAAGCCCTGCGGGCGCCTGGCGGGATCCTTTTCCGTGCACCGCGTTACCAGGTCAATGATCGAATCCGGAATCCCGGCCAGCCGCATCGGCTCGACATTCAGCGGCTCCTGCAGGATCTGATAAAAAATCCGCTCGACGGTGTCGCCCGCGATGGGCCGCGTGCCCGTCATCAACTCGAACATCAGCACGCCGAAAGAATACACATCCACCAGCGGCGTGATGTTCCGCCCCAACACCTGCTCGGGTGCCATGTAATAGGGCGTTCCCATCACCACGCCCGTTGTGGTCCGCGTCGAGTCCTGTGCCTTGGAAATTCCGAAATCCATCAGCTTGATCGCGCCAGCGGACGTGACGTGTACGTTATCGGGCTTGATGTCGCGATGAATGATGTTCTGCGAATGGATGTGCTCGAGCGCGCGCGCAATATCCAACGCAATGCCGAGTTTATGCCGGGTATCCCCGGTCGAGTTGTTCTTGATGGCCTGCCTCAGGTCCTGGCCTTTGAGAAATTCCATTACCATGAACGGCCGGCCTTCGGCGTCTTCCCCGAAATCGTAAATGTTGATGATGTTGTCGTGCGCGATGTTTCCGGCGAGGCGCGCTTCTTGCAGGAAGCGGGATCTGATCTCCTCGTTTGCGCAGCCTTCTTCGGTGAGAATTTTAACCGCGACCGTACGGCCGATCACGGTGTCGACGGCACGATAGACTCGCGCCATCCCGCCGCCGAGGAATTCCTGAAGCTCGTATTTCCCGATGCGTGCCGGCAGCTGCATGACGGATCAGCGCGCCACCTCGGCCACGCACGCCATACCGGAAACATATCCGCGCTGGAAAACCGGAGGAGCGCCGCCCATATCCAGCTCCAACTGAATGGAAGCCGTTACCCGGCCAGTCCGCCCCACCTTCTGCTTCCATTCCAGGGTGTTGGTTGCCCCTGTTTGGCGCCAGTTCTCTGTGTCGTCGAAGAACACGAACACCGCCCAAAGTCCCTGGTAAGCATTGGCCGGCGAGTTGAAGTCACTCCCGTCCTTCATCTTGCCGGAAAGCTGCACACCGTGTACGCTGCCCGGCCAGGCAAATTTCCGGAACGTGGGCGCACCACCAGGAAAAACGTACGACTGGCCTTCTATGCCCAACTGCAATGTCTGCACGTTCGGCGAAGTCGGCCGTATCTGGAACTCCAGATGAGGATCAGCGGTTCCGTGATAGAGCGCGTCGGAAAATCCCGCGGCTCGCTCCAGAAAGTTAATGAACCGCGGTGAAATGGTGAAGCCCTGCGTCGTCCCGGGCACAAAGCGGGATCCCTGGCGCGGCAGAACGGTCTTCAGGGTGGCGTCATAGAATTTCCACAGCTCGCCATCTTTCGGCTTGAAGATCGCGCTCACTTCTTGCAGCTCGGCCATCTCGCTCGCCCCCGCGTTGAAGGGATACTTGCGCATCAGCGCGTTGTACTGGCTGCAGAAGGACTTCCCCGCGCCGTTCAGCGTTTGGGCGCCCAATCCGCGCAGCAAGGGGTCGACATTTGTTATGGGAGCCTCGAGAAGCTTCCGCACCGTCCCGGCTTCCGGATCGTTGCCGAAAGTGAGCGCCATCTCACCCACCTTGCCCTTGGCTGATTGTTCCTGCGCCGTGATCGGCGCCGCGGCTTGCTCGTTCGGACCGCCTGGCTGATTCGCCACGGGATCAATCGTATTCTGCAAACCTACGAGGCCCGTCATGTAGGACTGATTGGCTGGACCGGCCGGGACGTCCCCCGGCGGCGGCACGACCGATTGCGCCCCGCGAAACATGCCGTCCACCTCTGGCACGCCAACCGCCGTGTTCTTCGAGACCAGCGAGAACAACTGCAGCAGCGGCGATTGCGGTCCGGAGAGTATTTTGAGTTTGTCGTTGGCGTCCCCCAGGCTGGCGTAGCGAACAACGGAAGCGCCTCGGATGAAGTCGCGCCAGCGCTGGATGTACTCGTCTTGATATCGCTTGCGTAATTGCTCGATCGTCGCGGCATCCACGCCCACTGTGGTCTGGGCTCCCATTACCCATTGTTCTCCACTGAAATACTGGCTGGGATTTCTGAAGGCGTTCTGCATGAAGACCCAGCCGCCTTTGGTGAATGCGCCTGGTACGATCGTCCGATCGATCACCGCTTGACTCGCCGCGGGGAAAATCTGGTGAAAGCTAACCGGCCGGCTGGCCTTTTCGGCCTCGGCCAGCATGAATTGGTAAACAGAATCGCCACCTGTGAAACGCTTCAGATAGGCGCGCGCGCGTTCCACCGCGAGCGTGTCGTTCTCGGTAGAAAACGGATTGGCCGCTTTCAATTCCTCCGCGTAAAAATCGAACTGCTTCTGCGCGAGCTGTAAACGGTCCGGATCGATATTGCGCCCCGCGGACCACCGGTCGAGCAGTACCGGGGACAAAAACATCTGCGTGCTCTTATCATGATTCGAAGTGGTAATCAGGTACGCCTTGAGTGTCTGGTAGGTCGGCGCGTAGGCCGGGCCGCCGGTAGGGGGCAGTTGTGCCAGATTGGTCTCCAGCATCGATTGCACCTGTCCGAACAGCAGCTGGTGAAAGCGCTTGAAGTAGAGGGCTCTGAGCTCCGGATAAAGGTCATGGCCGCTGTAGAGACCCCAGCGAAGGCTCCATGGCGCGCCGTCGCGCTCATATCCGGTGAGCACCACGAGCCGTTGCCGAAGGGTTTCGAGCCTTTGCAAGGAATCGAGCGGGGCGATGTTGGTGCCAGTCACTTCCACGGCAGGAATGCCGGCTGCCGCCTGGAGCGCCTCCGATTCGAGATCCTTGTTTTTTGCGTACGAAACCAGAAGGCCGATAGCGAGGATTAGGCACAATGCCGCGGCCGACCCCAGCAGCACGCGCCGCAGCGTATTGGCCTGCACTGTCGCGCCGCTTGCGCCCATCGCGACCTTGTCTTCGAGCACGACATCGTTGAACAGGTGTCCAATGAAACACCACTGAGGAACCCGCTTCGAACCGCGCGATGGAGCTGCCGCCGGCGCCTGCACGGGCTGCTGCTGCATTTGTCCCATGCGGAAGAATCCGGTGGCTTCGCGGGACGCTTCGAATCCCTGCCGCTCCTGCTGCGGTGGCGCCATCACCGCAGGTGTGACCTCGCTGACGAAGACGGGGCGCACGCCGGAGAAGTAGAAGCCGCGCAGGAAAGGTCCGGTAGTGAGCTGGCTCGGCCGCGCCAGGTCCACTAGAAATTGCACGATGGGCGCGCGCAATTTGCGAAACTCACGGGCGAATTCGTAAATGCCCGCCAGATTCGCCCCCTCGTGCTCGCGCGCCAGAAACTCCGGACGTTTGTCGCACAGCGAGTAATAAAGGTCGTTGAAAGCCCCGGTCAATCGCTGCGCTTCCTGTTCGGCGTAGACTCCGGAGCTGCGTGGCGCCAAGGGCAGCGTCGCGCCAAGCACTTGCGCGGCCTCGTCATTGCTCAGATTGCGCACATACTCGTTGAAGAAGGGCAGACGGTCCGTGCGCGTGAATAAGACGTAGACCGGCAGGCTGATGCCCAGCTGTTGCGAGACGCCCGCGAGGCGCGCATGCAGGCTCCGGGAGGCCGCCGCCACCGCGTCCGTGGACCCGGCGCGCACGAAGCTTTCGCAATCGAAACAAACGATCGCCGCGCGCGGCGCCTGCTGTCCTTTGCCGAACGCCGTCGCTAGCTTGCCTGGACGCAGGCGGCGCATCAGCCGCTCCCAGCCCGGGTTATCGGCCATCAGGCGGCCACCCGCTTCGGCGAATATCGTACGCCTCGCGAACCACAGGTTGGCCAGCCGCGTCGGTACCACCGCCGTGTCCTGAAATACCTGGCCGCCGATCAGTTCGGGCTCCAATCCCGAATGAATCATGATGCTGGTTTTGGTGCTGCCGGCCTCGCCGATCAAAAAGATAGCGGGCAAATTGCCCAGCTTCGCGCCGCCCTCGATGCGCGCGGCCGCCAGTTTTGCATCGGCATCACGCAGGAGCGCGTCGATCTCCTCGTGTCCTTGGCCCCCAGCTTCGCTAGGATCGCCGGCTTTGAGAAGCTGTTCTTTGCGTTTGAACCAGAGAAATACGCCGGCCGCGGCGATCCCGATCACCCAGAGGCCAATCCGCAGGATCCACAGGTTGCTCCCTTGCAGGTGGATCAGAGTCCCGAGGAACCACACCACCACCAGGTAAACCAGAAGCACCAATCCTGTCACCAGGTAGATGTTCATGTGTCCTCCTAATGCCCCTGCAACGCCAAGGCGCGAAGATCCGAGATGCCGGATCCCAGCGAACAGCTTGAAGACCGCGAACAAAAGCACCAGGAGCACGAAGCAGCCGATGGCCGCGATCCCCAGATAACGTGCCCACCGGTCGCCACCCATTTTTCGCGCCGCCTCCTGCGGCAGCCTCCATGACGGAGAAAGATCCGGCACACGCCCCCGGACGCGCCAGATCTTTTCCCCGACAGCATCCATAATGCCGCGCAGATCGCCCTTGTTTCCCGCGCTGTACCGGCCGGCAAACCCTAGAAGCACGCAAAGATAATAGACTTCGAGCAGGTCGGCCAGTTCCGGCGAATCACTCTGGCCTACCAGCCTCTGCAAATTCTGAAAATACATTTCGCCCGCCATGTGAGTACCGAACAGCTCCTCCTGCAAAGGTTTGCGCGGCCAGTCGGCAAACAGCGGGTTGCGCGAATTCAGAATGGATTCATCCAGGAACGCCACCACGGCGAAAATGGCGTCCCGGATCGTGTCCGCGTTGTAGCCGCGTTTGCGGGCTTCCTGATCCGCCGCCTTAAGAGCCTCGCGCATATGAATCCGGAACGAGTTGGCGTCGGAAACAGCCTGGCGGTTCGACCGCAGCCGCACGACGGCGGTCAGAACCTCCTGCAAAATCAATGCAAGATTGTCACTGCGGCGGGCAACTGCGGACGGTGTCATAGGGCGATCAAAGACCTCGAAGTTAGGATTCGAGTACGACCAGGAGCTCCAGTTCCGGATCGGGTATGTCCCCCGGAACGTAAATTCCCACACGGCGCGACGACATGATATGGTCCCAACACGGCCCGGCCTTGGTGACGCCGAAGTACTGCGTGTCCACGCGCGCCGAAAGCGCGGCCGGCGGAACCTGCAAATGCGTCAAAGTGCAGCCCGGCAGCGCGCGCTTCACCAGTTCGGCCACAAACTGGGATGAGCAGAGCTTGACCAGGCGCGGCGCCCCCGCGATCACCGCCGCATCCCCGGCCGGCGAATGCATGCCGAAAACCCATCGCGACCGTCCCAGCACTCTCTGGTCCGTAATGTCCCCTTCCCAGAAATAATCGCGCGCGCGCTTCAGCGGAATTGACAGGCAGTTGGTCGGCACAATCGTTTCCAAATGTGTGCGAATGTGCAGGTCGAGCCCCTCGAAGCAATCCGCCAGGTGCTGGTGATCATACAGAGGCAAAGAGCGAGGGTGTGAATCGAGCGCGAACGTGCACAGGGCGCCTCCAAGCCGGGCCAACTCCACGTACAGCTCTTCCGGATGGGCGCGCTTCGAGAAACAGAGATGCCGCAGCGGCGCAAGGCTCGAGTTCACTGCGTGAAGCAGCCAGAAATTGGCAATCTCGCGGGTCGAAAACTCGGCCAGCGACTTGTCCGCGGCCTTGCGCGTTCCCGTGATCGTTGAACTTTTCTCGTCCAGGATTTCGATCAACCGCCGTAGCATCCGCATCAGCCGTTCGCTGGCGCTGATTTGGATGATCGGCGGAATGAAGCGGGGATCGGGAATGAAATGCCCGCTGCCATCGCGCATGATACGTGCCACCGGCATGGTCAGCATTCCCTCGCCCGGTTCAGTGTCCAACAGAAGCTTTACGTTCTTGCGTCCCAGCCTAACGGGTTTCTCGTCGCGCCCCGTGTTCTCGTCGTGCAAAACGCGGATTTCCGCAACGAACCGTGCCCCGTCTGCTTCCGATTCCGACAACGCGCAGTTGAGTCCGTCGGATTGACGCGGCGCGATGGCCAGCAGCACCGTGAGTGTATCGCGCGTCGGGGGAAACAATTCCGCGATACTCCGGGCCTCAGGCAATGGATCGCTTTCGGGCATATTGAAGGGCAGACCATCGGGAAAAATGCCCCGCGCGCTGACGAGGGAAACGGTTCCGTTTTGGAGCGCCTCCTCGTTCAGTTCGATTCCCACCAGGCCGAACGGCTCAAACCATAGCGACGAGGTCGCAAAGTGAATGGAATCTTCGAAATACCTGCTCTGCGCCTGAAAGTGGTGAGGACCCAGGTGCATGCCCTCCGACCACACGACGCGCGAGAGAAATTTCACAAGTCGTTACTGTAGCATAGACGCCGCGTGCCGACACGTCCTCTGGGGGCCAATTCACGGGGTCCGGTATTTGTTAGGTGACAATCGTTTGCAGCCGGGTTGGACAAGGCGCCTGCCGGGTGACATCATAGGCTGAAGGGCGCTGCTATGAACCCTGAAGACGAGCATCTGACCCCGCAGGAACGCGAGAACTTGGAACGCGGGGGCCGGTGGAAAATTCCAGCGGGAGCTCCTGCGGATGCGAATCTGCCTACGCTTCCGATGAGTAAGCCGAAGACACCAGCCCCAGGGGTTCCTGGGGCGCCTACACCGCCAGCCGTGCCGGCGCTGAAACCACCGCAGGCTCCACCCGGCTCTTTTACGCAGATGTTCCAGTCTCCCGCGGCAAGCGCGCCTCCGGCGCCTCCGCGTATCGAAACGCCGGGCGCGAAGGCCGCCGAGCCGGGCGCATTTACACGCATGTTTCAGGCGCCGGCGCCACCCGCTTCCACGACACCTCCGGGTGCTCCGCGGCCACCACAGCCACAGGCCCCTGGCGCATTTACGCAGATGTTTCAATCGCCGGCCGTGACACCCCCGTCTCCCATTCCAGCGGCTCCTGCTGCGGCGCCGGGCGGCGGAGAGTTTACGCGCTTCTTTGAATCTCCTCTGCCGGAGTCGCGACCTGCCGGCGAGATGCTGAACCAGCGGACAGGTGGTCCGCCGGCGGCGCCTTACAGAGAGGCCGGAGCTTTCACGCAGATGTTCGGATCGCCTGCCGCGCCCGTCGGTGGTCCACCCCTTCCGCAGCAGCCCGCAATGCCCGTGCCGGGTGGATTGCCGGTAGCGCCTCCTCCTCCAGCGCCGTCAACGGGCCCAGGGGAATACACCCGGATGTTCAGCTCAGGCATTCCGGCGGCCGCGCCCCCGCCGCCACCACCCGCAGCGCCATTGGCCCCACCAGTCCAGCAAGGCCCCGGTGAGTATACGCGGATGTTTTCGGCGCCGCCGCAGCAGCCCATGGTGTCCGCTCCGCCAGCGCCCCCGCCCCTTTACAGCATGCCGGCGCTGCCTACGACTCCGGTGATACCGCCCGTGCCAGGAATGCCCGCCCCGCCCGCGACTCCGGTGATACCGCCCGTTCAAGGGATGCCGGCTCAACCGAATGTCGCCATTCCTCAACCGGCTTACAGAATCCCCAGTCCACCCGCCGCCCCCATGGCTCCACCGGCTTACGGGATGCCCGCGACACCTGCTCCGGTCGCGCCGCGCATGCCGACAATGCCCGCGCCCCCGGCGGCTGCGCTCAAGCTACCCGCATCCCCGGCCCCGACGCCGCGAAAACCCTCTTCTCCCCTACCCATTTATGTCGGGTTGGGCGCCGCGTTTCTGATCGCACTGTTCCTGGTGATCTTCCTGGCGCTGAGAACTTAAGTCAGCGGCTCAAGTCACGCAAGGCGGGACCCAATTCCGGAAAGGCAAAGCGGTATCCTGCCGTCTCGGCGGCTTTAGGCAGCACGCGCTGGCTCGCGAGCAACACATCCGCCATTTGCCCTAACAGGATGCGCAGAGCCACCGCCGGTACCGGAAAAATGGCCGGACGATGAAGCGCTGCGCCCAACGTGCGGGTAAACTCGTAGTTTCGTACCGGATTGGGCGCCGTGGCGTTCAGCACTCCGCTGATCGGATGGTCCAGCGCGTAGCGAATGAGACCGACGATATCGGCGATGTGAATCCACGACATCCACTGGCTCCCCGGTCCTAATTTTCCGCCGACAAACGCACGGAACGGCGGAAGCAGCTTTTCCAAGGCGCCGCCCTTTCTACCGAGCGCAATCCCGATGCGCAGCTTCACTACACGCACGCCAAGAGAATCGGCCAAGTCGGCTTCGCGTTCCCAGTCGCGGCAAACCTCGGCGAGAAATCCGCCAGCCACGGCCGAAGCTTCGGTGAGCACTTCGTCGCCACGATCGCCGTAAATTCCGATTGCTGAGGCGCATACCAGCACTTCGGGCCGCTGCGGTAATGTCGAGAGCGCCGTCACCAGGTGGTGCGTGCCCTTCACACGGCCGTCACGAATTTCCTCCCGCGCCCGCCGGGTCCATCGCTGCGCCACGGGTGCGCCCGCCAGATGTACCACTGCATCGGCTCCCTTGAGGCTCTCGGCCGGAGGCTCCCCTGCGAAGATGTTCCACGCCGCGCGGCTCAATGCGCGCACCGAGTGGCCATCGGCAGCGAGCGACTTGACCAGATAGCGCCCGATGAACCCCGTCGCGCCGGTGACCGTGATATTCATGCGTTCTTCTCCCATCGCGCGATTTCCCGCACGCATGCCGCGCCTATCTTTCGCTTCATCCCGTCGAGGGACATGTAGCGCATTGTGCCAAAAACCGGCCGCTTCGGCCACCGGCGGTCGCGCAGACCGGCGCACCTGAGAATGTTCGCATACGGATTGGGATCACGTCCGTCCGGAGCATAACAATCGTGAATGTGGATCTGCGACCAGTAAAGCACATACCCCGCCGGCTTACGTATGGCGGCGCCGTCAAGCTTGCGAACGCGCACGAGTGTTTACAATGTTACAAGACTTGCGTGCATTTCACGGAGGATTTGCTCGTCGAGATCAGGAAACCGCAACGACCACCAGCGTCGCGTCGTCTTGTGTGCGCCCGCCCGTAAAGGTGGCAACCGTCTGCAGAATGCGGTTCTTTAATTCGTGTGCGCCGCGCTCGCGCATCGCCGAGATCAATTGGGCGAGCCGCTCCTCGCCAAACTCCTCGTTGCGCGCGTTGGTGGCTTCGGTCACGCCGTCGGTAAACAGCACCAGCCGATCACCGGAGGCGGCCGCAACCATGGCCTGCTCGTAAGGCCATTCAGGAAACACTCCCAGTACGGCGCCGCCGGCCGCGAGACGCACCAATTCGCCGTTCGCGCGAACCAGGATCGCCGGACAGTGTCCGGCATTGGTGTAAGTAATCGTGCGCGCCCACAGGTCCAGCACGCAGTACCAGGATGTCGCGAACTTGCCCGGTGTGGTGTTGCGATAGACGCTACGATTCACCTTGGCGGCCAGATCGCTTGGGGCAACAGACGCCGCTGCCAGCGCTCGTACCGTCGCCTGCAAGTTCGACATCAGCAAAGCCGCCGGCACACCTTTTCCCGCCACGTCGGCAATGCAAAGACCGACCTTGCCCGCGCCCAGCTCGATCACGTCGAAATAGTCGCCGCTCAATATGCAGAGTGGCTGCGACGTCGTCGCGATCTCCAGTCCGGGGACTTCGGGAATCGTGCGGGGAAGCAGCGCCTCCCCCACGGCTTTGGCTTCTTCACATTCTTCGCGTTCCCGCCGCGCTTCGATGCGTTTCCGTTGCCCTTTCTCGATCTGGTTCCGCAGCGTGATGAGCAACCGCGAGTTTTCCCACGGTTTGAGTACGAAATCTCCCACGCCGCGTTGCATCGCCGCTACCGCCAGTTCCACCGAGCCCCACGCCGTCATCGCTACCACGGGCAGCGTATTGTCGATGGCCTGTATACGCGCCAACAGGTCTAAACCTTCCTGGCCGGAAGTGGTGTCGCGCGCGTAATTCAAGTCCATTAACAGCACATCGAACGGCCCTGATTTGAGCTTGTCCAGCACCGCCGCCGGCGAACTCGCCGCCTCGATCTGATAACCAGCGCTTTTGAGCAGCAGACGCAGAGCTTCCAGAACATCGGGCTGATCGTCAGCAATCAAGGTTCGTGGCGCGCCGGTCATGTCCGGGATTATGCACGCGCCATGCCATGCGCTCCGATTTCGTAAATAGTTGAAACCGTGATACCGCGCGGGTCATCGTCGGCTCCGCCACGTTCAGTTCCGAGATACCGAAATCCCAGCAGCGGACAGCCGGCCAGTGGCAAAGTTCTGTAAGTTACTTAGGATTGGCATTCGAGTTATCAACTCCGGGTGCATATCCTGTTTGCCCCGCGCTCACTTGACAAAAGGGGCCAAATCGCTTACTATCTTAGTCGAGCCGGGTATTTTACTCCCTCTTCAGATGACCTGAGCTAAGTCAGATTGTTTGAAACCACTTCCTTAGCCTGCCACTGCTGTATTTAGTTTGGAATGCGCGCAGTGGATAAGTGCGCACGTACCGCCAAGCTGGAGGAAACGGGTAACGATGCTGACAAAGGCGATGACCTGGCTATCCGTTGTCGCTCCGGCACCCGCGGTGGTGTTCAACTCAACGATACCCCTGCCAGATCGGACTCCAGGAAGCGAAACTCTCTAAGTCATGGCAACGAACGCCTCCGTTACGAATCAGCCGCAGCTCGTTAGTGAATTGCGAACTGGAGGAGCAACGTCAACCCTGCGGTATTCCGGCTTCGACCAGCGCGATAACACTAGGTATTATGTCTTCCAGTACCATGTGGCGGGTGAGAAGGCAAGGCCGATTGTAGTCAGTGCGGAGATACCTCTCCTGGTCAAGCATCACGTGCGCATACAGGACGGCCCAGATTTATGTTTGCGCACCCTGATGCCGGAAATTTCCGGGTTCGACCTATCTCAAACCGGAGCCCTGCGGCGTATATTAACTGCCGAAGATCTACTTGCCTACCTCGCCAGTCAGCCGGCGCCGGCAACGAAAGCCAAACGAACAAAGCGGACTGACGGTGAAACGAATGGACCGTCATAATACAATTTTGATCCTCGCCTCACTGCTGGTAGCCATGGCTGGCATAGCAGCGTATTTTCTAACCTAGAAGCCACCTCGCGTTCCAAGTCAACATGTCAGCGCGGGTCGACTGCGCGGTCGACGTAAATCCAGATCACTCTCGATAACCTCACGACGAACGGCACGAACGGCAGATACGCCACGAACGCTCCGACGACGGCTGCGTTGAAGGACCATCCGGCCAGGCGCCAGAAAATCAGCAGCAGTACGAGAACGGGTGGGATCGAGAGGGCGTAGCTGACGTACATCGCTCCGATGTAATAGCCTTGCTCGCGGTTGAACATCAGTGCGCAGACAGGGCATGCATCGTTCATGGCGAGCCAACCACGGAAGATATGGCCCTGGCGGCATCGTGGGCAGACGTGGTGAAAAATGCCTCGGAACGTCGACATCGCCTACATGATAATCGACAACCGCAGTCGCGGAGGGCGGGCAGCTTAAGATGGGAGATTACTCCATGCTTCTCTCACCCCGCTTAAGACACTGGATTCTGTTCTGCTCCTTGGCGCTGATCGCGCAGTTTGCTCATGGCCAGGCGACGGGGAGACTTTCGGGGGTCGTGCAAGATGCCGGAGGCAGCGCGGTCGCCGGCGCGCGCGTGACGCTGCATCTTGCGGAATCACCAGTGGCTTACTCTTCCACGGTCACCAACCGCGGCGGCGGGTTCTTTTTCGGTTTGCTTGGGGCCGCGACTTACGATCTCATCGTGGAGGCCGCGAGTTTCAGCACGCGGACGCTCAAGGCTGTCAAGATCGATCCGGCGGTCGAAACTTCGCTGCCGCCCATCCAGCTCGTGAGTCAGCGTGCGGCGGAAACGAAGGCGCCCAAGTCCAGCTTGCAGACGGCTAGTGTCGATACCGCGTTCCCGGTGGGCCAGGAACAAGCGGGCCGGCTGCCGCTGCCGGGAAGAAATCCGCTATTTCTGGTGGGCACGCTTCCAGGAGTCGACGACAACGGCCGTGCCGCCGCAATCGACGGGCAATCGCCTGCCACGGCAAACATCGACTTCGACGGAGTGAATATAGCGGAGAGCGTGATGCGCGCGAATGGCCTGGGGCCGCTATCGATTCCTCTGCATACGGATCAGGTGGACGACTTGACGCTCGTGACGGGCGCCATTTATGGCTGCGGCTGCGCGCAAGTGACGTTCACCTCGCCGAGCGGGACGAACGCGCTGCACGGGTCGGCATACTGGCTGACCGTTCCCACAGGAGTCACGGCGCAAAATTGGGCGGACAACAGCCAGAATACACCGGCCAGCACGAATCTGAATCAACTAGGCGCTTCGGTTGGCGGCGCAGTGAAGAAAAATCGATTGTTTTTCTTCCTGAACTATGAAGCCGACCTCGACGGAGCGAAGGTGACCCGGACGGGTAGCGTACCGAACCAGCCGCTGACGAGTCAGGATCCGCAGGTGCAACGCGTTCTGGCACTCCTTCCCGCGGACCCTTCGGGCATTTACACGGGAAAGCAAGAGAACGGTTACACCGCTAACCTGGGAACGGCCCGGCTGGATTACGTGGTGTCAGCGCGGAACACTTTCGGCGCGACCTTCGCGTACACGCGGAGCACGCAGGACGATCCGGCGGATTCCTCCGTGTTTGAATCGAAACCAACAACGACGATCCATATTTCTGCGCCTTTTTACTCGGCGTTCTGGCGCTGGTCCCCGACGGCGCGAATGACCAACGAGCTGCGCGTGGGCGCGACCTTGCCCAGCATTGATAGGGCGAACTCGCTGCGTTCCGAATTTGATTTCATCGCGATCCTCGATGACCCGAAGGTTCCAGTCAGCCAGCCCATGATGGGCATGGACCCCGAGGGACGCGAGGATTACCTGCGTAGCTACCAGGACAATGTGACCTGGGTGTTGGGCAAACACACGGTGCAGTTTGGTGGCTGGCTCCAGCAATACCGGCTGAATACATATGGGAACAACAACGGTCTGTTGGATTCCCTGACGGTTCCGCGCTATGTCGTCGATAACATCGCGCGGGGGACGATCTCGGAACAGGACCAACGCTTCAACATCACTTCCCCCACCTCCGGCTACTCCAGCGGATCAACGGCCCGCAGCCGGATTTCCGCCCACATGCTGTCCGGTTACTTTCACGACAACTGGAAGCTATTTCGCTCCCTGATGATCAGCATGGGTCTGAGGTACGACTATCTTTCTCCCGCGGTCGAGGGTACCGGCTCTGCGATCATTCCTGTCGTGGCGGCCAACGCCGCCGATACGGTCTATTTCCAAAACCTAAACTTCGCCTACGCGTCGCAGCAGCATCCGTTCTATGTGGGCGCTTTCGATCACTACAGCCCGTATTTCGGCCTCGCCTGGAAACCGATAGAAACCGTGCCGCTAGTGGTTCGAGGAAGTACCGGTGTCAGTTATGTTCCCGATGACTTGTTGCCGGACATGAGCATTTACGCGCTGCAAAACCCGTTTCAAAGCTTCAATGTGTCGACCGATTTGAGCGGCCGCCCGGTACGCCTGGCGAATGCGCCGGTGACGGCAACCCCGGTGCTGCCTTCCACGCTGACGCTACAATCTCTACTGTCGTTCGCCAATAGCTACCATCAGGAGCCGGGAACCGTGTACGCTGTCGATCCTGAAATGCGCACGCCGAACGTACATGCTTGGAATCTGGGAATCGAAACGCAAGTAAAGGAGTACCAGTTTAGTGTGCGTTACGTGGGGAATCGTTTGGACGAGGCTCCGCGCTCGGTGGACCGCAACCAGGTGATGTTGCCCGCGGCTTTTTTTTCAGCCTTCCAGCAAGTGCGATCCGCTCTGCTGAGCGGCCAATCCACCAACGGATTTACTCTGCTGCCAGGAGGCGGGATCTGCGCGAATTTCAGCCTGCAAAACTGCCAGCCCGATCAGTATGCGATCTCTCTGATAAAGACGGGGCAAGTCGGGGAGCTCGCGCGATGGTATCAGGGCCAGGGGTATCTCAATGGCACCAGTTACTATGTTCTTGGAAATCCGCTAGCGCCGCAGGGTATCGATCTGCTGTCGAAACTGGGCCACGCCCGCTACGACGCGCTGCAACTGACCGCGTCGCGGCGTCTCTCGCAAGGCCTCGGTCTGACGGCCAGCTACGTCTTATCGAAGGTGATGAGCTCGCTCGACGATTACCAGCCGGGCGCGATTGATCCTTATTTGGACGTGCACAACTCCACCTTGGAGTGGGCCCCGGCGCCGTTCAATCTGACCAACTCACTCAAAGCGACCGCTATCTGGGATATTCCGTTCTCGTCCGGGACGGGCGTCGTCAGGCGAGTGTTAAGTCATTGGAGCGTAAGCGGCATCTTCATGGCGCAGTCAGGCGCGCCGTTCTCGCTGTTGTCAGGTGGTTACGTAACGGAACCCAATGGCACGGTGACCGAGGTTTCAGGCCTGGGCACGTTCACGTCGATAGGCGACTCCGGACAGAACAGCGTGTACACATCGTTGACCGGCAGCCAAATTAGGCAGTTTTTTGGAATCCGCGAGAATCTGAACGGGACGGTGTCCTATGTGACCGCGCCTGCCGGGGCTTTTCAGGAGCCTGTTCCGGGCACGATCGGCAACTTGCAGAAGCGCCTGTTCAACGGTCCGGGCGCATTCAATCTGAACCTCGGCGTGCGGAAAATGATTGCTTTGACTGAGCGGAGTCAAGCGGAGTTCAGGGCGGAATCAATCAACGTGTTGAACAATGTGAACTGGCTGGTGGGCGATCAAGCGTATTTGGGGAATAATGGCCAGGGAGCGGTTTTCAATAACAATGTGGCGCAGTGGAACTTGCCGCGAACGTTTCAGTTTTCGTTGCGGGTGTTGTTTTGAAGGCCGCCGTAGCGAACAGATCCCGAACGTGGCCCATGCGGAGCAAGGAATCGGATGAGCGAGTTAGAGAACCTGATTGAGGCAGTGAAGCGGGGCGACCGGGAAAGTGTCAGGGCCATCCTTGAATCAGATGACAGACTCGCCAGCCAAAGAGACGAGTCAGGCGCCACACCCCTCCACTATGCGGCACCGAACGGGCATCGTCAGATCGTGCAGCTACTGCTTGAACGTGGGGCTGACATTAACAGCACCGACAGTCAGTTCGGCGCTACGCCAGCAGGTTGGGCGATCGAGTATCTGCGCGAGATGGGAGGATACCTGGCCATCGACCTTGACGACCTTGCCTACGCCATTCAGTTGGGGGACATCCGGTGGGGCAAGCGATTTTTGAAGCGGTTTCCTTCACTTCGTCAAGCGAGCGACACAAATGGAACGCCGTTTCAGCACCTTGCCCGAAAATCGGGCAACCAAGAGATTGTGGGGCTATTCGGACAAGATGTCCCGTAAGAACCACGCGCGCTCACGCCGGCGCTTAAACACTGTCCACTTCCGGATGTACCCAGGGCGCGCGATATGGCCGCCGCAGCAGGCGGTTGGCTTCTTCGTCGCCGACGACGCGTTGGGTGTGGGCGTCCCAGGTGAGAGTGCGGCCGAGTTGCATCGAGAGGTTGGCGAGGATACAGCTTGCGGTCGAGATATAGCCTTGCTCGATATCGGCTACGGGTTTGCTGCGGGCGTCAATGGCCGCAAGAAAATCCATCATGTGATGACGGATGGCGGGTGCGCACTGCTTTTCGAGATCCTTCTCGGTTTTGTCTTCGGGGTATTGCTCTAACTCATAAGTTACGTCCCGGTGGACACCTTTGCTGCCGTCCTCGGGGATGAAATCGTAGCCAAAGACGCTGGCTTTGAGCGTACCTTTTTCGCCGTAGAATGTGGCTGACCAGGGGTAATCGGGATCGGGCGCGGTGCCCCAGGTGCGGTGCTGCCAGACAATGCGCAGGTCGGGATAGTCGAACGTGGCCGTCTGCGTGTCGGTGATGTTCGCTTTGCTCTTCTTGTCCTCGAAAATGCCACCGGTGGAGGAGACGCGCGTGGGCCAGCCGAGGTCCATCATCCAGCGGGTCATGTCGAACATGTGGATGCACATGTCGCCGATGATGCCGTTGCCGTACTCCATGAAGGCACGCCAGCCGCGTGGATGGTCGAGCGCGTTGTAGGGGCGCATGGGCGCGGGGCCGGTCCACATTTCGTAATCGAGATTGGGCGGGGGATCGGTGTCGGGAGGATTCTCGGTAGCGCGCATGTGCCAGTAGCAGCAGATATCAACGAGTCCGATTTTGCCAAGTTTGCCGGGCCGGATGAATTCGTTCATCGCTTCGACCAGGTGCGGGGTGCTGCGGCGCTGCGTGCCTACCTGCACCACGCGGCCGTGCTTGCGCGCGGCAGCGAGCATGGCCTGGCCTTCGATGACATCAACACTGATAGGCTTCTGCACCCAGACGTCGACGCCGGACTGGACGGCGGCAATCATGGGCAAGGCGTGCCAGTGGTCGGGCGTGGCGACTTCGACAATATCGAGGTCTTTCTCCTTGAGCATGTCGCGGTAGTCGTGGTACAGCCGCGGTTTTTTCTTCGACGCCTGGCGGGAGGCGACAATTTCGGCGGCTTCCGCGAGCATCTGGCTGTCGACATCGCAGAGCGATACGACCTCGACGGGCGCTACCTGGATGAGGCGCAGAAGGTCGCTCTTGCCATACCAGCCGCAGCCGATGAGGCCAACGCGGCGGGGTTTCTGGCCGGCGAACGGGGCGGCGTAGGCGCGGCGGCGAGGGAGGGCCACGCCGGCGGCGGCGGTAGTGAGGAACTGACGACGGTTCATGATATGAAACTCCACAGGAGAGTATATCGGGATTCGCCCCTCGCCGACGCGGTTCAGCGTAGGATGTTCAGCGATTTGAAATCAAGGGAGGCCCGGCGGTTGGTTCGGTCGCGGGATTGCAGGGCGCAGCAGCAAAAAATAAAGCCGCTACGACGGATATTCTTTCGCGCTCGCGGCAAGCGAAAGCAGGATCTTGCGGTCTGGCACGGAGCGCCGCAGCAACTCGATTTCATCGTCGGGCGACGTCAGGGGTAGGGCTATTTGACCGCCCTGCGCGGCCGAGCGGCAAAAGGCCATCATGATCTCGAAGCCTTTGTAGGCGCTGGCGAAGTTGCAGGGGTGCACGGCGCTGTCACGATCGAGCCAGTCAGCCATCTCCTGGATGTAGGGCGGCATGTCGAGGTCGTAGCTCATGGAGCCGCCGCCGGAGCAGGCACCGCTCTTGGTGACCGCGCGCCAGCCGCCGCCAGTTAGCACTTCGGCAAAACCATCGACGCCTAGCGCGCCGATGCGGCACTTGCGCCACCAATAATCGACTTCAGGGACATCAGGCGCACCGGCGCCGCATTCGATGACGCCGTGCACGCCGTTCGCAAAGTGGATGAACCCGGCGATGTAGTCGGGCGAGGGATGTATGTCGGTGAGCTTGCCACGGCCGGCGGCCTGCGCGATCACCCATTCGGCTTCCTGCTCACCGCTGAACCAACGCAGGTAATCGACCAGGTGCGAGAGCATGTGCATCATCCAGCCGGTGGCGGTTCCGTAAACTGTCTGGATGCGGCCGAGGGCGCCGCTCGCGACCAACTCGCCGACCTTCTGATAGTGCGTCCCGTAGCGGTGCTGGTGGCTGACCACGGCCTTGATTCCGCTAGCGCCCAGAAGATCGCGGACCTCGAAACCTTCGGCGCTGGTGAGCGCGACGGGCTTCTCCATGGCGATGAGCTGCGCGCCGCTCTCGATTCCGATACGTACCATGGATGCGCGGATATTGGGCAGCGTGCAGAAGCAAAAAACGTCCGGACGAACCGACTTGGCGACTTCGGCTGCATCGGTTCCCTTCACCGCGACACCCAGCTTGGCTGCGGCATCGTTCAAGCGCGTCTGATCGATATCGCAGATGCCAGCTAATTCAAAACGGCTGTTGGCTTGAAAAGTTGTGGCATGGTGCATTCCGCGCTTTCCCATGCCGACGACGACGACCCGGTATTTATCTTTCACGCTCACCCCACGGTCCTGTCCCACTCGAGGGTCTTGGCGATCGTGTAGTCGATCTCCTCAGCGGTGAGCTCTGGGAACATCGGCAGCGAGATACAGCAGGCGGCGTTGCGCTCGGCGTTGGGAATGGGGCCCACGATGCGCGCCTGCTTGCCCCACGGATATCCTTCCTGTTGATGAATGGCGATGTTGTAGTGGCACTTGGCGTCGATGCCGCTCTTGCTCAGGAAGTCGAGCAAGGGATCACGATGCTCGGGCCGCCTAGTCTCGATCACGTAGAGGTGGAAGACGTGACGGTAGCCGGGCACTTCGTAGGGCAGCGTGATATTTTGGGCGTCTTTCAAACAAGCGGAATAACGCGCCGACCACTTGCGGCGCAGCTCATTGCCTTCGTCGATGTGCTTCAGCTTGGCGCTGAGAACGCCCGCGTGAATATCATCCAGGCGGCTGTTGAAGCCGAAGCTGTGGCACGAGCGCTTCTCTGAACCATGGTTGCGCAGACGGCGCACGTGGCGATCGATATTCTCGTTGTTCGTAATCACGGCACCGCCGTCGCCGAAAGTGCCGAGATTCTTCTGAATGATGAAGCTGGTGCAGACGGAGTCGCTCAATTCGCCGATCTTGAAACCGTCGCCCCGCGCGCCAACGGCCTGCGCATTATCTTCGATGACGAGGAGCTTGTGCTTGTCCGCGATCTTACGAATCGCCTTCATATCGGCACACTGGCCGTAGAGATGGACGGGCACGATCGCTTTCGTTTTCGGCGTGATGGCCGCTTCGATTTTGGAGGGATCGATGCAGTTGGTCTTGGGGTCGGAATCAACGAAGACGGCGGTAGCGCCGGCGATCCAGATGGCTTCGGCGGTCGCGAAGAACGTGTTGGGGTGCGTGATGCACTCGTCGCCCGGCCCAATGCCGAGGGCCATGAAGGAAAGCCACAGCGCATCAGTGCCGTTACCGACGCCGATGGCGTACTTCATCCCGTGATAGCCGGCGAGTTCTTTCTCGAAACGTTTGAGCATTGGCCCCATCACATATTGGCCGCTTTCGAGCACTTCGTGAATGTTGGCGTCGATCTCTGACTTGATGTTGTGATACTGCTTGACGTGACCGTAGAAGGGCACAGTCATCGGATGATTCTCCTTTTTTGTGGTGAACCGTCCAGTATATCAGGGGCGGGATGGCGGCGGGCATCGGGATCCTGAAATAGGCAATGGCTCGCCCGTGCGACGAGATATGGCGAAACTGCCTCCCTTAGGTTGCGGGGACCGGCGACGCTACGAACCGGTACCCCACGCCGCGCACGGTGAGCAGATGCCGGGGCCGAGTGGGATCGTCTTCAATATAGCGGCGCAACCGGACGATGAAATTGTCGATGGCGCGCGTGTCGGTGTCTTCGTGTAGGCCCCAGACTTCTTCGAGCATGGTCTTGCGAGACACGGGCTTACCCTCACGTTGAATCAAATAGCGAAGAAGGTTGGCTTCCATTAGTGTCAGAGGGAACGTCTGATCGCGAACGCGGAGTTCCAAGCGGTCGAAATGTACCGACTTGTCGCCGAACGTGAACGCGTCGTTCGCTTCCGGTTCGGCGGCGTGGTTGGCGTGATTCATCGACACGAGCATCCATTCGTGCCGACGAAGCAGGCCGCTGATGCGTGCGATAAGAATAGCCAGTTCGAAAGGCTTGGTCAGGTAATCGTCGGCGCCCGCGGCGAAGCCGCGCAGCACATCCTCGGGATGGCCACGAGCGGTTAGCATCAGGGTGGGAATGAATTTGCCGGCGTGACGTAGTTCCGACATCACCGTAAAGCCATCCTTGCCGGGCAGCATGACGTCCAGGATCACGACATCGAACGGGGACGAGCCGGTCATGAGGAGATCGAGCGCGGCTTCGCCGGTCTCGACCACCAACACCTGATACCCCTCGGCTTCCAGGTTAAAGCGCAGGCCGTCCGCCAGGTGCCGCTCGTCTTCTACCACCAGAACACGGCTCATTTGGCGATAGGAAGTTGCAGCACGAACGTGCTGCCGCGCCCCGGTCCTTCGCTTTCCGCCCACGCACGGCCGCCGTGCCGCTTAGCCACGGAGCGGACAATGTACAGACCCAGACCGATACCCTTCACGCGCGTGGCCAGCGAGCCAGGCGCGCGATAGAAGCGTTTGAAAATGCGTTTCAGCTCAGTTTTGGGGATGCCGACGCCCTGGTCTCTCACGCGCAGGGACACGTATTTGCCATCTACCTTGGCGGTTTCCACCGTTATCTTTAAATCGCTTCCCGAATATTTCACGGCGTTTTCAATCAGGTTCGAAACCGCGGCGCGCACCTCATCGATGTCCCCCAGAATGGTCACGGGCGGACCCGGATTGTATTCGAGCGACTCCGGGCGGATGTCTAGGAGCGTGCGGGCGCGTGCCAGGCATTCTTCGACGACGTCAACCAGGTCGATGGGTGCGATGTGGATCTTGCGGCCGGCAGCGCCGACGCGCCCCGTGCGCAATACTTGCTCAATCGTCGCCAGCAGACGGCCGCTTTCGTCCAGCATGATGCGGTAGAATTCTTTGCGCTTGATTTCGTCGACGTCGCGCGTTTGAAGTGTTTCGAGGTAGAGCCGGATAGCCGCTACGGGAGTTTTCAACTCGTGCGTAACCGCATTGATAAAGGCATCATGCTGTTCATTTCGCCGGATTTCCCGTACCAGAAAGATAGTGTTCAGCACCACGCCGGAGATGATCATGGCCAGCAGCAACACACCCAGGAACAGCAGGATGCCGGTGTGCCAATTGAGCACCACCCAGCCGATGTAAAGCAGGAGGATGACCGAGATCAGGCAGGCGCCGAGCGCGATGAAGAATGCGATCGACTTCCGCCGCCCGGTAACTACCATGAATACAGCTTATGCCGAAGAAGACCGCGCGTGCGCGACGGCTGAGACAACCGGACTAAGCGGCTTCGCGTTCAACCAGCTTGGTGCTGATATTCGCGACGTGCACGGACTTTGCGATGCCAAGGTGCTTCAGGATTTTGATCAGGATCCAGGACGGATCAAACTCGTACCACGCAAGACCGTGACGGGCCGACGTCGGGTGAGCGTGGTGATTGTTGTGCCAGCCCTCGCCGAAGGTTATGAGGGCGACCCACCAGGTGTTGCGGGAATCATCGTGCGTGGCGAACCGTCGCGCGCCCCACATGTGCGTAGCGGAATTCACAAGCCATGTAGCATGAAGACCGAAGATCACGCGAACGAAGACGCCCCACAACAACAGGGGGAGTCCGCCGATGGCGAACAGCACGACAGAGAGCACTACGGTGGGCAGCCAGTGGTAATTGTTCAGCCAAACGTAGAAGCGGTCCCGCGAGAGATCGGGCGCGTATTTCGCCATTGCCCGGGTGTTGTTGTGCAGGGTTTCTCCGGTGAGCAGCCAGCCGGCATGTGCCCACCAGCCGCCATCGCGGGGAGAGTGCGGGTCGCCGGGAAGATCGGAATTCTGGTGATGAACGCGGTGCACGGCAACCCAACTGATCGGACCGCCTTCGAGTGTTAAGGTGCCGCAGACCGCAAAGAAATATTCCAGCACAGTGGGCACTTTATAGGACCGATGGGTGTGCAAGCGGTGGTACCCCATACTGATTCCCAGACCTGTCGTCATCCAATATAAGAAGACCGTGATGGCAAACACTTTCCAGGTAAAAAAGAACAGGCCCACGATAGCGCCGATGTGGAGAAGCGACATGATAATACAATTGGGCCAATTAATCCTGTCGCCGGTCGATTTTCCGAATACGTTTGTGGTCACTGAGGCTCCCAGGGGATATCGGTGGTACAGTCTCAAATTAACAGGGATTCCGAGTGGCATTTGTAAGAGTTGTGTAATTTCGGGCGGCACAGAGATAGTCCGGCCGCAGCGCGGGCTACGCATGAAACCCTAAGCGGCGCTAACCAAAGGCAGCACCCGGCCGTAGTGGGGGTTTGATTTCTGAGACAATTGGACCGGTGAGCCAACTGCCATGCCTTGCTGCCTGATCATCGGTGTTCTCGCGTTTCCGCGCATCGTGCTGGTGTGCATGTTTCTGTTTTCGAACTACCTGGAGCGGGCCTACCACGGGCTGATCCTGCCCATATTGGGGTTTATCTTCCTGCCTCTGACAACGATCGCCTACGCTTGGCTCATGAATACCCACCAGGCGATTCAAGGGGTCAATCTGGTGATTTTGATTGTCGCCGTGCTGGTGGATGCGGGCGGAATCGGAGGAGGAGCGTTTCGGAGCCGAGACTGATCTCAACCGCTCCGCCCCTGCTCTCTGGCGGCCGTGTTGGCTAGTTCATCGGCGCGGTTGTTGCCGTCATGCGAGGCGTGGCCTTTGGTCCAGGTCCAAGTGGCTTTGTGGCGCGCGGTTTCGGCGTCGAGCGCGCGCCAGAGATCGGCATTCAGCACCGGCTTCTTGTCGCTCTTGATCCAGTTCTTGCGCTTCCAGCCATGGATCCACTGGGTGATGCCGTTCTTCACGTATTCCGAATCCGTTACGACCTCCACCTCGCAGGACTCCTTGATGGCGCGCAACCCTTCGATGGCGGCGGTCAACTCCATGCGGTTGTTGGTGGTGTGCGGCTCAGAGCCGAATAATTCGCGCGTGTGTCCACTGTAGCGCAGGATCGCGGCCCAGCCTCCTGGACCCGGGTTGCCGAGGCATGCCCCGTCGGTGATGAGTTGTAGCTTTTTCACGAAATCAGAGCCGGTTCGGCTTCGCGGTGGAAGAATGCATCGACGCGATCAAGAATTTCCCGGGCTTCGTGGGCGTGATAGACCTCGGCACGGAGCTTGGAGCCGTTGCGGACGCCGTGCGTGAAATACGTGGCGAATTGCTTCATCTTCCCGACGATGTCGGGCTCGTCGCGATCCATCAGCATCGAGTAGTAAGTGCGCATCATCTCGTAGCGGTCGTTGTGTGACGGCTGTTCATAGCGGCCGGTGGCAAGATACTGCCCGATCTGGCGGAAAATCCAGGGATTCGACGACGCCGCGCGGCCGATCATGATGGCGTCGCAGCCGGTTTCAGCAACCATGCGGACGGCGTCCTCCGGCGTCAGGATATCGCCGTTGCCGACTACCGGGATTTTGACCGCGGCCTTCACTTCGGCTATCCGCGTCCAATCGGCTTTGCCGGCATAGCCCTGCTCGCGGGTGCGCGGATGGAGGGCGACGGCCTGTAAACCGCAATCCTCGGCGAGGCGCGCCATCTTCACCGCGACAAGTTCCTCGTCATTCCAGCCGGCGCGAAATTTCATGGTGAAGGGAATCTGAATCGCTGCTCGCACCGTCCGAAGGAGGCGCTCGACCAGTGGCAGGTCGCGGAGCAACCCCGAGCCGCCATTGCACTTCACTACTTTGTTCACCGGGCAGCCGAAGTTGATATCGAGGATGTCGAAGCCGAGATCCTGGCAGACGCGAGCGGCGTCGGCCATCACCTCTGGATCGGCGCCAAAAAGCTGTGCGGAAATGGGGTGTTCTTCTGGCTCGAACGCCAGATATTTCAGCGTTCGGGTGGGCTTGTGCGAGCGCAGGGAGGCGCTGACGCCATGCGAGCTGGTGAACTCGGTCATGATCAGCCCGCACGCGCCGAGCGAGCGGATGAAGCGGCGAAACACGGTGTCGGTGACGCCGGCCATGGGTGCGAGCACCGTCGCTGGTGCAATGCGCACGCTTCCGATGTCGAACCTGGAGGGGAAACTTGTCATCGCGACTTGGGTTTTCTATATTTTAGCGGTTGGGACGGTAGAAACGGAAGCGGCGCGGCGCGCGTCTTGGTGGTTAAGGAATATTGCAACCGTTACGGAGGAAGCATGAAGCCCCTTCAAGTGGCGATTCTCGTGGCCGTCTCGGCGGTGGCCGGCGGGCTGTTCATGAAATGGCAGATCAGCCGCAACATGGCCCAGGTAACGGCGGCAGCGCCTGTAGCGCAACCGGCTCAACCGGCGCCAGTCGAGCCCCATGAGGCGCCATCGCCGCCGGCGGAACCGCCAAATCCCGCGCCCATCGTCGAGCCGAGGACTCCGAAAGCCAGCGAAAAACCGCGTCAAGTTCACAAGGCGCATCGAGAGCAACCGATGATGGTCGCTCGGAATGAGGAGCCAGCCGCAGACACGCCTCCTGCGGTCGCGGCGCCGGAGCATGCGGTTGCGCCACCGCAGGAAACAGAAGCGCCCGCTCGGATCCAGCAACCGGAAGCGGTCGAGCGTCCGGAGCCAGTGGCGGCCGCTCCGGCGCCCCCGGCTCCGCCACCCCTGCAAGTGACGCTCAAGGCCGGGACGCTGATTCCGGTGCGCACGGTGGAACGCTTGTCAAGTGATCGCAACTCGACGGGGGACGGAATCAGCGCGACGCTTGACCAGCCGCTCGTCGTGGACGGCTGGGTGATTGCCGAACGCGGTGCGCGGCTCGAGGGTAAGGTCGTCGATGCACAGCGCGCAGGCGTCGGGAAGGGGAAATCCGATCTGGCCCTCGTCCTGACACAGTTGAAGACCTCGGACGGGCAGCGTATCGCAATTGAAACCGAGACTTTTGAGAAGCACGCGGAGGCTTCGACCGGAGAAAGCGCGGCGAAGGTTATCGCGGGGACGGTGATCGGCGCAGCCATAGGCGCGATGGCAGGCGGCGGCAAGGGCGCAGGTATCGGAGCGGCGGCGGGCACTGCGGCAGGAGCGGGAGGTGCGGCCGCTACCCGAAGCAAAACAGTCTCCTTACCGGCTGAGACACGTATCGACTTCCGGCTGCGGAATTCGATCACGATCACGGAGCGGCCACGGGCCGGGACCTGAGGGGTAAAGGACATGCCGCTGGCGGTAGGAAAGTGGCCAGCGCAATCAGCTGATGACGCCCTTGCGCACGGCATAGAGGATCAATTCCGCCACACTGTGCAGGTTTAACTTCTGAAAAATGTTGTTCCGGTGAGTCTCAACCGTGTAAAGGCTCAAATCCAAAATAGAGGCGATCTCCTTTGCCGGCTTCCCTTCAGCAAACAATTGCAGAATCTCCCGTTCGCGCGTGGTCAGCAGTTCGTAGCTATCTTCGACTTCCCGTTCGCGCATCTGGCGCATGTAATCCTCCACAAGCATTTTGCTAATGGCGGGACTGAAGAAAGCCTTTCCCTCGGTGACAGCTTTGATCGCGTTGATCAAATCGTACTCGGCGGAATCCTTCAACAGATATGCCTTGGCTCCAGACTTCAGAGCTTTAAGCACATAAGCTTCGTCGGAATGCATACTGAGAAAGACAATCGCGGTCTTCGGCAACCTATCGGCAATCTGCCGGGCAGCTTCGATGCCGTTTAGCATTGGCATCGCAACATCCAGGACCGCGACGTCAGGTTTGTGGGCTTCCGCCATCGCGACCGCTTCCCGTCCGTTGGATGCCTCGGCGATCACCTTGAATCCTGGATGGCTCTCAAGCAGGAGACAGAGCCCCTTGCGAACGACTGTGTGGTCGTCCGCTAACAGAATTCGAATGATATTCATGGGGCGACTTGTAGCTGGTCTTGGATGGAATTCGTCAGGGGCAGAACGATGCACACAATCGCACCATGTCCTGGCAGGGATTCAACAGAGAATGTGCCCCCCAGGTGACTGACCCGTTCCTGCATGCCTAGTAGCCCCATGCCACTCTCTTGTTTTGCATCAAAGCCTTTTCCGTCGTCCTGGATGGCGAGCAAAATCCGGCTTGCCTCCTGCTGTACCGTTACTCTGACTACACGGGCTTCGGAGTGTTGCACGCAGTTATGAAGGGCTTCTTGCGCGATCCTATAGATACAGGTCTTATGGTCTTCCGGCAGGTCCTCGGAAACTCCATCCGCCGCCACTTTCACCCGCACTCCTGTCCTCCTGGATACTTCGCGCGCTTGCCACTGCAGGGCCGGGACCAGGCCCAAGTCGTCCAGCATGGAGGGCCGCAACAACAGCGCCATATTCCGCACAACTCCGACCGAATCCTCAACCATCTCCTTTATCTCGTCTACTTTTACGTCCAGCCCGTCTAACTCTTTGTTGCGGATCATGCGCGATAGGGTGGCTAACTCGACCCGAATGCCGGTAAGCGCCTGACCGACCTCGTCGTGTAACTCGCGGGAAATGGAACGGCGCTCATTTTCCTGTGCCTCTACCAGACGGGCTGAGAGCTGTTTCAGCTCCGCGCGCGCCGTGCCGATTTCGTCATAGCGAATCGCGGTTTCAGCCTCAAGGCGCAAAATCTTGCTCATGCTGAAGGCTGCCAAGAGAAGACCCACGCCAATGGTCAACCCGATGGTAACGACCAGGCGCCGGCGGAACTCAGAGAAGGTCTGGGCCATCTTTTCCTTACCCGCAGTCAACTGAGACTCGTTGAGGCGGGCGATTTGGTCGGCGATGTGCAGCATGGCCGTACGCCGTGGAAAGACTTCGTCCCGCAGAAAAGTGTACCCATGCTCTCGTCTTTGAGTGGCGTTCCAAAGCAGCACCGGCTCCAGCACCTTCCAGTAGCCCGTCAACTCTTCGGTCAGGCTGTGAAATGGACCTAATTCCTGCTTGTTCAGCAGCGCCTTATACTTCTGCAGAGCGAATTCCATCTCGTTTCGGGTCTGTACCAGACTTAGACGATGGTCTTCCGCCTTCTGGCTCTCGGGCTCCAGCACGTAGTCCCGAACGTAGGTGCCAGAGAGGTAAAGGTCCGACCGAATCTGCTCCAGCACTCTGGTCCGCGAGAGGAAGTCCTCACGAATGTCATCATTGTTTTCCTGAATCTGCCGCAGTGTCTGAAGACTGTCGACTCCGGCAAATCCCATCAAGAGCAGCAGCCCCCCGAATCCCGCGAGCAGTACCAGGCGGCTGGACAAGGCGATAGCCCGGGCTGCTCGATTGGACTGTTGCTCGGATTCGCTCATTCGGAATTGTGCCGGTACGGCCCTAACGTGCGGGCCACGCGAGGGCGCCTGTTGCCAGAGTAGCGCATGTGCGCTAAGCCAACGGACCAGTCGAGACATGGTGATTAATGGCCGACGCCAGTTCTTCGGGGTGCTCGGAACCAATGACAACCGCGCCGCCTTTGACCAGTTCGAGGCGGACGCCGCGGTT
Organism: Terriglobia bacterium; assembly: GCA_963768075.1. GTDB lineage: Bacteria > Acidobacteriota > Terriglobia > Bryobacterales > Bryobacteraceae > QHXW01. The sequence continues at coordinate 246,198 of CAVYHD010000040.1, read as the reverse complement.
TCCGCCGGCGATGTAGGCGTGGCCGCGTGGCGTCATGCGGATGCCATAGCCGCCGTAGTCGCGCGCAGGGTCGTAGGTGATCGTTTTGGCGGACTTGATTTCACACAACGGGATGCGGCGCCGGCGCCAGACACCGCGCATTGCCACCGAAAGTACGCCTGCGCGGACATCGGTCACTAACCTGACAGTTACCAGACGGAGGTAAATCAGCCAGAGGAAGACGGTCCAGCCAATGAGGCTGGCATTGGACGCGGGATGTTTGCCCCACGGGTGGCCGAGCATCACCTGCCAGACGACGAGCAGGAGCGTCGACAGCGGCGGGATGGCCAGCAGGATGCGCTGGCGCATCAGGCGGAAACGCTGCTCCTCATGAAAAGGTATCTCTGGCTTTGGGTTCACCGAAGGAGTCCGAGCGAATATTGGAGCACCGAATACTCACTCTGATAGTCATACTTGGCGCTAAGATTTTCGATTTCGGCCTGGGTGAGGTTCAGTTGGGCTTGCGTGAGCTCGACGATGGAGGAAAGGCCGAGATTGTAGCGGCCCTGGGCGAGGTCGAGGGCCAGACTGGCCTGGCGCAGGAACTGCGCGGTAACGTCCATGCGCTGAAAGCCGTCGTCGAGCTGGCCCAGGCGACGCGGACGTCGCGCGCGATGCGCTCCTGTTGATTGCGGAGGTTTTGATCGGTTTCGAGAGCGCGATAGCGAGCCGCCTCACGCCGCGCCGAAAACAGGCGGCCGTTGAACACCGGGATCTGCACATTCACGGCTGCGCCTTCGTACTCGCTGGGAATGACTGGCTGCTCAGTTGAGCGATGTACGGGATATAGCCAGCCACGCCGACCAGGCTCACATTCGGGCGGGCCAGATCTCTTTCGGCCTCCGCAAACTTGTACGCGGCGTCGCGCGAAAACCGGAGGCCGGCCAGTTCGGGCCGGTTCTCCAACGGCCTGCGGCGACCAGGTCGTCGGCCTTGGCCGGCGGGCTGGGCGGCAGCGGCTCGTCGACGAGCTGATAGCTCAACGACCTGGTCAGAACCGAGCGCGCGTGACAGCTCGGCGATAGGCTTCCTGCACGCTATCCTGCGCACGGAGCAGAAGGAGCTTCGCCTCCGACACATTGACGTCGGCGAAGCTTACGTCGAGCTGCGATCGCAGATTGTTCTGGGCGAGCGAACTGACCTGTTCGAACAGAAGCTGGCGGGCGGCAACGGTCTCCTCCGCAACCCGCACCAGCGGCTTGGGCAGTGCAGCACGTCGAAGTAGGCGCGGTTGACCTGGAGCAGCACGTCGTAGCGGGTAGCCTGGAAGTTCTGCTCGCTGGCCTGCGCCTGAAGTCGTGAGCTGGCCACGAGGTTGGGGGTCCGGCCGGCGTCGGTGATGAGCTGCGAGAACGTGATGCCCTGGCCGAAGCGATTGAACAGGCCGCGAATCGCGTGAGGATAGCCGGCGCCGATGCGCGCCGCGCGGTTGGCCTGCCGATCCGGTCACGTCGGCGTCGACAGTCGGATAGTAGGCGGAGCGGGTTTCGACGACCTGCTGGTTGGCGTAGCCAACTTCACTTTGCGCGGCCAGAACTTGTGGATGATTCTTAAGCGCCAGGATCTCGGCATCCTTGAGTGTGAGCTTCGGGGGCGATGTCTGGGCGAGGGCCATCTGTCCAGCGCCGAGCGCCAACAAAGCGGTGAACGCAGATTTACGCATTGCGATTCCTCCTTCCATAAACGAGCACGTAGGCGGCCGGGACAATGAACACCGTCAGCAGGACCGATGAAGTCAGGCCGCCGATGATGGCCCGCGCCATCGGCGTGTACTGCTCGCCGCCGGTGCCGAGCTTCATCGCCATCGGGAGCATGCCGATGATGGTGGCGAGCGAGGTCATCAGAATCGGGCGCAGGCGGACGCGGCAGGCCGTGATGGCCGCGTCCACGACCGACAGGCCCTGCTCTTCGAGTTTGTGAGCGAAATCGACGATCAGGATGCTATTGGAGTCCGCGATGCCGACCAGCATCAGGACGCCCATCAATGACATGACGTTGAGCGTGGTGTGCGTGAGAGGCAGAATGATGAGCACGCCGATGAAGCCCATGGGGATGGCCAGCATGATCAGGAACGGATCGATGAACGATCGAAACTGCGCGATCAGAATGAGGAACAGCAGAATAAACGAGAGCGTGAAGCCGAACGCGAAGCTCTTGAAAGACTGCTCCATGCCCTGCACCATGCCTCGCAGGTTCGACGCGGACATTGGGCGGGCAGCTTGGCGTCCGCGATGATCTGGCGGATGGCGGCGGTCACCTTGCCGAAGTCTTCGCCCTCGGGCGTTACATAGATATCGACGACGCGCTGGATCTGGTAGTGGTCGATTTCGGTGGGCGATTGCGGTGGTCTCGAGCTTGACCACGGAATCCAGCGTGGTCGGCTGGGTCAGGTTGGGCGCGCGCAGCGGAATCTGCCGCAGATCAATGGCGTTGTGAATGGCCGGCCTGGCCGTGCTCGTAGTACTGCACGGTCAGAAAGTAGTCGTTGCCGCTCTTGTAATCCACCCAGTAGTTGGGCGCGATCATGATGTTGGAATTCAGCGCGGTGATGACGTTATCGACGACGTCCTTTTGACTCAGGCCGAGCTCGCCGGCGTGCACGCGGTCGACGTTGAGGCGCAGAGCCGGGTAATTCATGTCCTGCGGGATGTAGACCTCGCCGACGCCGTGCAGCTTGCGGATGCGGCTGGCCAGATCCTGCGCCAGGCCATAAGTCAGCGGCAGATCGCGGCTGGAGACCTGGACGTCGATGGGCGCCGGCATGCCGGAATTCAAAATCGCATCCACCATGGATCCGCTATGAGAAGAACGTGCGGAGGTCGGGAAACTTCGCCGCGATCGCGTCGCGCACGCGGTCCATGTAGACGAAGCTCCCAATCTTGTGGTCGTCGGTGAGCTGCGTCTGGATGGTGGCTGTGTACTGCCCGGAATTGGTGGTGTAGAGCGAAGAGAAGTCGTTGACCACGCCGATATTGGAAACGATCATCCGGAAGTCGTGCGGATCGACGGTGTGGCGGATCAGGTCCTCCACCTTGGCCACATACTCGTTCGTCAATTCGAGGCGCGTGCCGGTGGGCGCTTTCAGGTTGATGGTAAACTGCCCGGCGTCGGTCCGCGGGAAGAAGGCCAGGCCGAGGAACGGGTAGATTCCCAGGCTGGCGACGAACAGCGCCATCAACAGGATGACGGTAAGAGCCGGGCGCTTCAGAGCGTTCCGCACCCAGCGCTCGTAGAAATTCAGCAGGCCGTCGAACTTTCGGTTAAACCATCGATTGAACCGGCCGCCCCAGGAGAGTTTTTCCGTTCCCACGGAACCTTCCTCGGAATCCTGCGGGGGAATAGCATGATGCACTTCCTTGAGGAAACTGGAGCAAAACAGCGGGATGACGGTCATTGCGACCACGAAGGAAGCCATCAGGGAAAGACAGAAAGCGAGTGCGAGCGCCGAAAACAGGAACTTGCTGACACCGTAGAGGAACGTGACCGGGAAGAAATCGACGACGTCGACCAGGGTCGCGGCGAGCACGGCCAGACTGACTTCTGCGCCTCCCTGTTCCGCCGCCACCGCGGGGGAGGATCCCATCTCCAGATGCCGGTAGATGTTTTCGAGCGAAATGACGGAGTTGTCGATGACGCGCGAGAAGGCCAGCGCCAGGCCGCCCAGAATCATGGTGTTGACCGTGCTGCCCATAAAATAGAGGCACACGAAGGCGGCCATGGCCGAGAGCGGGATCGACAGCAGAACCGCCACGGTGGCCCGCATGCTGCCCAGGAAGATCAGAATCATGAGGCTGGTGAGGACCAGACCGATGACACCTTCATGGAGCACGGTCTTGATCGCTTCCTTCACGAAGACCGACTGATCGAAGACGATGGCCGTTTTCAACTGTTTGGGGATGTCGAAGAGATGGCTGGTGAGCTCCCGAACGGAGTTGACCACTTCGAGCGTATTGCTGTCGCCACCCTGCTTCATGATCGGAATGGTGGCGGACTTCTGGCCATCGACGCGGACGATGTTGTATTGCATTTGCGCAGCGTCCTTGGCCTCGCCGATGTCGCCGACCGTGACCGAGCGCGTGCCCACCGTCTTCAGCGGGAGGTTGTTCAGATCCTCCACGTTCTTCACCAGGCTGTTGGAGTAAACGTAGTAATCGCTAGGGCCAATCTTGACGTCGCCGGCGGGCAGAATGACATTGCTGCTGTTCACTGCATTGACCACGTCCATCACGCTTAGCTGCCGGGACAGCAGCTTGTATGGATCGACGTACACCATTGCCTGCCGATACTTGCCGCCGAACACGGCTGGAATCGAAGCGCCTTTCGCTACCGCGATCTGGTTCCGGATCGTGAACTGGGCCTCGTCGTGAAGCTGCGTTTCACTGAGTCCTTGACCCTTGACTGTAACCAGGCAGACCGGAAGGCTGGAGGCGTCGAATTTCAGCACTACTGGCGGGAGCGTTCCGGGTGGCAAGCGCTTCAGATCAGCCAACGCCAGATTGGAGAGCTGGGTTACGTCGGCATCGGCGCTGGTGCCCGGCTGGAAAAACACCTTGATGATGCTCACGCCGAGCAGCGAGCGCGACTCCGAGTGGTCCACGCCGCTGGCCAGCGTGAAAAAGCGCTCCAGCGGATTGGTGATATCGACTTCGATGTCCTCCGGCGGCATGCCCGAATAGAACGTAGCCACCACGACTTCGGGAAGATTGATGGCTGGGAACAGGTCGACCGGCATCCGCGAGAGGCTGTTGATGCCAATAACCACCAGCGCAAGGCAGATGACGATGATGAAGTAGGGATTTCGGATGGAGAAGCGTGGCATCCGCGCCTATTCTTCCTTTTGGCCCGGGTAATTGAGCAGCGGTACTTCTTGCGGGAGCACTGGTTCGCCTGGTTGCAAACCGCTCCTGTCGCTCACGACAACCTGTTCGCCCCCCGAGAGACCGGAGACGATCTCGGCGTCCGCAGCGGTCTGCATGCCAAGCGTCACGATGCGGCGTTCGATCTTACCTGAGGCGTTCACTACGTACACCGTGGTGTTCCCCGCGCCGTCATGATCGACGGCCTGGAGCGGCACCGACACGGCGTTTTCTTTGTGTTCGAGCGTTAATGTCGCCTCGGCATAGAGACCGGGCAATAGCACATGTTCCGGATTCAGCACGTCGACTTCGGTATGCATCGTGCGCGTGTCTTCCTTGACGTCCACCGAGAAGCGCGTCACCTTCCCGGGGAATCTCCGATTGAGAGACGTCACATCGACACTAACGGGCTCGCCAATACGAATGTAACGGACATAGGATTCAGGGACGGGGATGACCAGACGGAACCGGTCGTCCTGAGAAAGGCGCACAAGCGGCATGGCCTGTGTGCTGGAGGTAGTCCCAGCCTGCATCAGGGCGCCCAGGTTGGCGTAGCGCTGCGTAACAACCCCGGCAAAAGGAGCCGTTATTCTTGAGTAATCGAATAGAACGCGATCGTGTTCCGTCTTTGCCTGAGCGGCCTGGAGCAGGCTTTGGGTGCTCTGAAGGCTGGATTTCGACGCTTCGACTTGCGCTTCGGCGGCCAGATCCTTTCCCTGAGCATCGTCCACTTCCTGTTGCGCCACCATACCGGGTTTCGATTTGGCGACACCATTGAGGCGATCGAACTGCAAGTGGACAACTGCATGCTGGGCTTCCACGCGGCCAAGTTCATGCTCGGCGTGAGTCACCATCTCGGAAGCGTTTTTGACGGCGGCGTCATCCTGCCGCAACTGGGCCTCTAACTCGGGGATCTCAAGAACGGCCATCAACTGACCCTTGCTGACGCGGGTTCCATAGTCGACCAGAAGATCATGCACATAGCCGGACTCTTTGGCATACACGTCGATCTCCTGAAAGGGGACGAGTTCGGACGAGACTGTCAACTGGCGCTCGAGAGTCTTCCTCCCCGCCTTAGTGACAGCGACGCTGGTCACCTTCGGCGCATCACCCTCGGCGCGCACTTTCTCATTCTTGCCGCAACCGGTCAAGCTGCTGGCCAGAACCGCCGCGAGGCAGCCAACGGGCCATAGAATCTGGAGCCGATCATTCCATTGCTTAAACGGCCAAAGCATAAGTCCACTTATTCACATTGCAAATATATCTCCAAAAGGAGCTCATGCCTGATTCGTCTCCCGGATTTTGGCGGCCAGTTTTTCGAGGCTGAAACCGGGATCACGGCATAATTCGATCAGTTCGTGTTCTTCGGCCAGCAGTCGCGCGGCGACCTTGGGAATTTCACTAGCGATCTCCAGGGGGATAGTGTGGACGCCGTGGATGTCGCCATGAACCAGGTCGCCGGGGAGGATTTTGTGACCCCCTATCGCAACTGGCTCGCCAAAGTCCACTATGTGCGCATACGAATGTGAGACCGCCACACTACCGGCAAACAAATGAAAGCCGGTCTTCTCGACGGCTGGCAGATCACGAACAGCGCCGTTGGTGACACAGCCCACAAAGTGGAGCGCCAGCCCGATTTGGGCATGGATCTCGCCCACAAATGCTCCGATTCCAGGCTGCTGGTCGACATCCTGCAGGACCATTACCCGCGGCTCCGGGATGGTGAGAACATATTCCCACCAATCTATGTGGTCGTAGTAGCAGCGGCCGGTCATTGGCGCTGACGTCGCGCGAATTCGCGCCGTGACGGCATAGCCCAGCATGGGCGGAAAACTTGGAAACCGGCAGTGGACCGCCCCACAAATGAAGCCCTCGTTGCGCAGCCGCACCTTAAACTGCTCAATGGCGTTAGATACCGTGCAAGTATCCAGGCGGCGGATCTTTTCGAAGTTGTCGGCGGACAAAACGCTTTTTGGAGTCATGAGGGAAAACGGTCAGGTTTTAGGCTTTCGCAAAACTTCGGCAGGATGCCGGTAGGCCCAACCGCGCCAGGACCAGGCAAATGTGACTGCGCGGCGTAGTTCGTCCGGCTGAAAGGGCTTCGCGACGACGTCGTAGCCGTGATGCTGAATCACTTGCTGCCACAGGTAATCGTCTATCACGTGTGACGCGAGGAGTACGCAGACCGCCTGGGGCAGGGCGGCAATTTTCGCCAGCACGTCGCGCCAAGCCTCGCCCGAGAGGTCGCGATCGCAGATCACAAGCGGAGTCGGCTGTGCGTTCAGCGCGGCGACGGCAGCATCGGATGAGTCGACAATTGAGATCTTCCAACCGTAACTGGCGGCGATTTGCCGCAAGGCGGCGGAGGCGTCTGGATTCTGCATAATAGCCACCAGCTTGACTGGCTCCCCCGTCGGGAATGTCCCTCTGTTCTGCTCGGGTACCGCCTCGCGTGCGGATCTTCCCATGTGAACGAGCCGCCTCAGGTCAAACATCGGCCGGGACTCCCAATGCTGCGAATCGGTTAGTCAGGTTGGCGGCCCTGCGATCCACAAAAGTAATCTTAGAGAACGAAGGAACCAGCTCACATACAGAAATTAGGGGATATTAGGCAAAATTGGGCAGTAGAAGGCCGGGTGTTCAACGGTGGCGGGTGTTGAACGCGCGATCAATGCGGGCAGGCAGGCACGCGGCACGCCGAAAATCCAAGAGGATCGGTTAGCACGTGTACTGAAGCGAAATGGGGAGAAACAATGCGCCTCGGCAGCCTACTGCTGCAGCGACTTTGATGCGTCCTCGGATGCCGTCCCCTTTTTCAGGGCGTCTTTGAAGCTGCGAATCCCCTCGGCTAGGCCTTTGCCGAGTTCGGGCAACTTCTTCGGGCCGAAACAGAAAAGCGCGACAGCGAGAATCACCAGCAGATGTCTGGGTTGTAACAAGTCTTCAATCATAAATATGCTCTCCTTATTGTGACACGGTTGGTGCCCCAGTGGCAGGAATCCATACCTGCCGAACATCCGGCCGGTTCCCTGGAGTGATCAAGACTGTGCGCCGCAACTCGCGTACGCAGTATCAGTGCGACGCGCGCAGTTCCTCCATTACCTTTTTCGCTCGCACGATGTTCGGTCCGTTGGGCGATTGATCGATATACGTCCGCAGATGTTTCGTGGCTCCGTCGAGATCGTGCCTGGTGGCTAAAACCACCCCGAGCAGATATTCCAACTCCGGGTGCTCGTGCCCGGTGTCTACCTTGAGCCCTTCGGTGGCGCTTTTCTCGACCGCCTCGGAGTTCCCCAGATTCAGGTTGCCAAGGGCGTTCAACTCATAGGCGTGGGGAAACGCGGACGGATTCAGGGCGATCGCTTTTTGAGAATGCTCCACGGTCGCCTGCCAGTCGCCTCCCAGGGCATCCTGCGCAGCCATCAGAATCAAAGGGACCGCGAACTTCCCATCGGAGCGTACCGCTTCCGCAAACGATTTTTGCGCCCCGCCGCGATCTCCTTCACTCTGCTCTAGGATGCCCAGGCTGAGCCATGCGGCGCTGTAGTCTGCATAAGCGGCCGTGGCCTTCAGCAACGACGTCTTCGCCTCCGCCCAATCCTGCTTGGCGGCCGCATCGAGGCCCTTTTCATACGCCTTCTTAGCACCTTTGCTCGCTTGGGCGCTTGTCAGGCTCGTCAATCCGTTTGCATCGGATGACAAGGGCTGTAGAAGGATCTTGCCCAACTTCGTGCTGCCGTTTGGTTTCACTTCGGCCATCGACTTCGTTTCGGAGCGGTACCCTTCCACAGAAGCGCGCACTATACAGCCTTTCGTTTCGCCGATGCCGCTCAAGGCTCCTGGATTGAAGCTGAAGCGGCCCTTCGAATCCGCGACGGCAATGAATTTCTGGGCGCCTCCGCAATCTAAGTAAATCGCTGCGAGTCCCTCCGGAACAGATCCGTTTGCCAGCGCGGCCTGCCCGCGTACCATGGACTCACTGGCGGATGATGTGTCGTCCGTTTTGAGGTTGTCGTTGGGGTCCCTCGTGGTGGAAGGGGGCGCGGGATGAGGCATCGCACCGGGACCCTGAGCGAAACTGCAAATCGCCGCGCCCATAACCGCGCCGGTGATCAGAACCGCAAGCTGGATGGAGGTCTTCCGCATAATTCAGATTGTAACGCCGGTCCCGCTAACCTTCGTTAACCCTTTCGCACCTACCTTTTCCGGTATGGAGCCGTAGGGCGGCGGACGTTAGACTGTTGTCTGACTGCCATGCGTTATCTCACTCTTTTGCTATTGCTCTGCTGCGTGCTTCCACCGATGTCGGAAGCTCGTCCCGCACACTTCGGCCCCTATTACAAGAATGTAAAACATACAAAGAAACCAAAGAAACAGAGAAAGTACAACTCTCGCGCCGCCCATAAAGCCCGGCGCAGTCAATTCAAGAAAAAGAAAAAGTAGCGGCGTGTAAACAGTGGTCCCGGCGAGCGGCGCGCCGATCTCGCCTGCGGTATACTCCGATATATATCGCAGGGAGAAGGTGTTTCGTGAATATCATCCGGGTCAAATACACTGCACTCTTTTTGCTTCCGGCCTTATGTGCCATCGTCAACGCCCAAACTGTAATCGGCGGCGCCAGCGCTTGCACCAACGCGAACGTTGATGGAAGCTACGGCTACACGCTCAACGGATGGATATTCGCTACCGCGGGAAGCTACCCATTCGCCGATGCCGGCAGTCTCACTTTTGACGGCAAGGAGAACATTTCGGGTTCCAGTACATATAGCCTGGACGGTACGATTCAGCCGCGGACCCTTACGGGAACATACTCTGTGACTGCAAATTGCACCGGCACCGCTACGATAACGGACAGTCTTGGAAACATCACTCACCTCAACCTGATAGTGGTTGCTAATGGCCAGAGCATGCAGTTCCTCGGAACTGACCCAAATACGGTTATTTCGGGAAGCGCGACGGCGCAGCAGACCGGCTGCACCGCGGAGGCGATCAGTGGTATGTACGGCTTCACGAGCAATGGTTGGGTTTATGACACGAGCGGCAACCCGTACCCTTTCACTGACGTCGGCAACCTCAGTTCCGGCGGGGCCGGCAGCTTTACTCTAACCGATACGACGAGTACCGCCGGCACAGTGGCCAGTCGTATTAGCGTTCCTGGCAATTATTCGCTGAATTCAAATTGCAAGGGAACGGCAACAATAACGGTAACTGGCGGAACCCTTCATCTGAGTTTGATCGTGGTTGCGGGCGCAATCGAATTCATTGAAACCGACGCTGGCACAACCATTTCCGGATCAGCCAATGTGCTGACAGACATAATCGCGGGCGGCACCATGGCGCACATCGCCGCGGGTGGGGGCTGGCAAACTACATTTACCTTGATTAACCCGAGCACATCGTCTGCTCAGGTGCAGTTGAACTTCTTTGACAACAACGGCAATGCGCTGTCCTTGCCATTGACTTACGTGCAAACCAACGCCACATCGACGGCTTCTTCGGTCACCCAAACAATCGCGGCCGGAGCCAGCCTGGTGATCCTGGCCCAAGGAAGCAGCACCGCGCCGGTGGTAGAGGGGTCGGCGCAACTGACCAGCAGCGGAAGTGCCAGTGTGAACGGCTACGCCATCTTCCGCTACAATCCAACGGCACAGGAGGCGGTCGTACCGCTGGAAACACGCAATCCCGCCGCGTTTGTGCTGGGCTTCGATAACACCAGCGGCCTCGCCACCGGAGTGGCGCTGTCGAATGTGTCGGGCCAGGCAGCCACCGTGGCCATGGTTCTTCGGGATGACATCGGGACAACCCTCGAGGAGACCACGATCAGTCTTTCCGCTCGCGGACACACGGCATTCGTTCTGTACCCAGCCTACGCATCGACGAAGAACAGGCGCGGCACCGTGGAGTTCGACACTCCGCTGGGCGGACAGATTACCGCCCTCGGTATCCTCTACACCCCGACTGGCGCTTTCACCAGCATTCCCGTGCTGGTAAAGTAGCCGGTCCGAACGGCGCTTCGCGCATCTACTCGCGCCGGACTAAGGGTTACCGCCAGCTTGTCCGTACCGCAATGAGCGCCTTCGTCATCCCTCCCAGCCGCTCGCGCACAATCTCCGCGCCCGGAAACAGCCGCCGCATATCGCCGGCATCCAGCAGCCGGATATCCCGCAAATAGTGCTCGATGTAAAACTCCCACCGGTCCCGGTTCGGCCGCTCGATCAGCGCCCACACCGTGAACCGGCGGGCGATACGCCGCTGCCACTCCGCCGGCAGAAAGTGCAGAAACGGGGTGAGCATGTGCGGTTCGATGGGAAACCGCCGGTTCGGCGTCTGGACCCAGTACGCTCGTCCCACGCGAGCAATCTCTTCAGCGAACTGGCGCTGGCTTTCCGTATCGCCCACGTGCTCGATCACTGAGTTGCTGAACACAATGTCGAAGGACTGGTCCCCGAACGGCAGCCGCCGCCCGTCGGCGAATACGCAAGTAAACTGATCGTCGAATGCGTCCCGGTGGCGCGGCATGTTCAAGATCGTGACGCGCGGCCGGACATGCAGCAGCATCCAGTTAAACGGCGTGCCGCCGACGTCCAGAATCTGCGTTTCGCCTGTAATGTGGAACTCCCGCGCAAATCGCCGCATGCGGCGCGAGCGGAAAAGGCGGATCCAGGGTTCAAGCTGCAGCGTTCCCTCACTCGCCCGCGAGATGCAGCACGACGCTACGCCGATGCGGGATGGAACGGTGCTCGAAAACGTAAATCCCCTGCCACGTTCCGAGCGCCAGGCGTCCATCCATCAGCGGGATCGTTACTTGTGTCTGTGTCAGAGCCGCGCGGATGTGCGCCGGCATGTCGTCCGCGCCTTCCACCTTGTGCCTGTACCAGGGCGCGTCCTCCGGCACCAGCCTCTCGAAGAATTCGTCCAGATCGCTCACCACGTCGGGGTCGGCATTTTCCTGAATGGTAAGTGACGCCGAGGTGTGCTGAATGAACGCCGTCAGCAGACCCGTCCGCAGGCCCAATCCTTCGACCCACCCGCCGATTTCCCGAGTGATGGAGTAGAGTCCCTTGCCGCGCGTCGCCACTTGCACGCGGTGCGTGAACTGTTTCATTCCACGGTAACGCTCTTCGCCAGATTGCGCGGCTGGTCCACGTCGCAGCCGCGGCGCACCGCGACGTGATACGCGAGCAATTGCAGCGGAACGATCTCGAGAACGGGGAGCAACAACTCGGTGGAGGCGGGAATCTCGATAACATGGTCCGCCATTTTGCCGGCCTCGTCGTCGCCCTCGGTCACTATCGCGATCACGATGCCCTCGCGCGCCTTCACTTCCTGAATATTGGAAACCGTCTTTTCGTAGAGGATGCGGCTCTCGGGTTGCGATGGATCGCGCGTGGCCAGCACCACCACCGGCAGTTCTTCGTCGATCAACGCGTTTGGCCCATGCTTCATCTCGCCCGCCGGGTAGCCTTCGGCGTGAATGTAAGAAATCTCCTTCAGCTTGAGCGCGCCCTCGAGCGCCATCGGAAAATGGATACCCCGGCCCAGGAACAAAAAATCCTTCGCGCGGAACAGCTTCCGGCTCAACTCTTCGAATGCCGGGTCGTGCGTCAGCACTTTTTCCAGCTTCGCCGGAATGTGCAGCAGTTCCTGCACCAGGCACCGCGACGTGCCCTCGTCCAGAACGCCGCGTGTCTGCCCCAGGTACATGGCCAGGATGAATAGCGCCGTCAACTGGCTCGTAAACGCCTTGGTGGACGCAACGCCGATTTCGGGCCCGGCGTGCGTATAGATCGTGCCGGAGGCTTCGCGCGTGATCATCGAGCCCACTACGTTGCAGATAGCCAGCGTCTTGGAGCCCTTCTGCTTGGCCTCGCGCTGCGCCGCCAGCGTGTCAGCCGTCTCGCCCGATTGGGAAATCACCACCGTCAGCGTGTCGCTCCCGAGGATTGGATCGCGATAGCGGAACTCGCTGCCGTAATCCACTTCCACCGGCATCCGCGCCAGCTTCTCGATCATGAACTTTCCCGCCAGCGCCGCGTGCCAGCTCGTGCCGCAAGCAATGATCTTGACTTGCCTGAGCTCGCGAAAATGCTTCGGCGAAATGTCCATCTCGTCCAGAAAAATACGGCCTGTTTCCTGGCCGACACGGCCCAGCGTCGTGTCGCGGACCGCGCGCGGCTGCTCGTAAATCTCCTTGAGCATGAAATGCTTGTAGCCGCCTTTTTCCGCCATGATCGGGTCCCACAAGATGTGGGACACCTGCCGGTTCACTCTCCGGCCCTCGAAATCGCTCAGGTGGACGCCCTCCGGCGTCAGCACCGCCATGTCGCCGTCCGCCAGGAAAAACATGTCCCGCGTGTGATGCAGAATCGCCGGAACGTCAGAGGCCACGAAGTACTCGCCGTCCCCCAGCCCGATCACCACCGGCGGCCCAGAGCGCGCAGCGACGATTTTGTGCGGATCGGTCCGCGCCAGCACCGCCAGCGCGAACACGCCCGTTAACTGCTTGACTGTCGCCCGGACCGCTTCCTCCAGGTTCCCTTTGAAGTGTTTTTCAACCAGGTGCGCGATGATTTCGGTATCGGTCTCGGTTTTGAAAACGTGCCCCTCGGAGGTCAGTTGGTGTTTCAGCGCCAGGTAGTTTTCCACGATCCCGTTGTGCACCACAACGATCTCACCCTTGCAGTCCCGATGCGGATGCGCGTTCTCTTCTGTTGGACGCCCGTGCGTTGCCCAGCGCGTGTGCCCAATGCCATAACTTCCTTCCACGGGATCCTGGCGGATCACTTCCTCCAGGTTGTGCAGCTTGCCCGATGCCCGCCGAATTCCGAGCGTCTCGTCGTCGCAGTAGACCGCGATACCGGCCGAGTCGTACCCCCGGTACTCCAGGCGTTTCAAGCCCTCAAGAATGATAGGGACAGCTTTGCGGGTGCCCACATAGCCGACGATGCCGCACATTCATTCATTATAGGAGGAATGTGATCGGCTAAAGTTCGTGTAGTTCAACCGCCACTAAGGCTAATCGAGAAATTCGACCCGGAATTCTTCGATGACCGGATTGGCGAGGACGTCGCGGGCGATAGTGTCGATGTCTTTGTGAGCCTGCTCGCTGGAGGTGGCGGCGTCGAGCGCGATCTCGAAATACTTACCCTGCCGCACGCTGGAGATGTTGCGATAACCCAGCCCGTGGAGGGCGGAGCAGATGGTTTGGCCTTGCGGATCGAGGACGGTGGATTTGGGCGAGACGTAGACGCGCGCTTTCATGGAGTCTATATTATCGCTCGTCTACTGATAAATCGGCTCCAGTTTATCCACTACGTACGCCCCGCACCGCTCATAGCTTGCCCGCGGGCCCTTGCGCGCCGTGTCGAGATCCACGCAGAGCCAGCCTTTGTAGTCGACCGATTTCAAAACGCGGTGGCAAGCGGGAAAATCGACTTCCCCGTCGCCTAAGTCGTAAATGCTGGAAAGGAACTTCGCGTCGCTGGAATCTTTGGGGAGAACTTTACCGTTGTCTTCGACGAAGTCGGCGTCGGGTGTCGTCCACTTCGCGTCTTTGTAATCCGCAAAGATGATGCGGCGCTTGAATTTTTCAAACATCGCGGGGACGTTGGCGCCGGCCAGGTGCAAGTGTGCGGTATCGGGAGCGAAGAAAACCAGCTTGGGATCCACTTTCGCGAGCAGCAGTTCGATTTCATCCGGCTTCTCCATGAGTTGGCCGAGGTGGTTGTGCAGGCCCACGCGGAATCCCAGTTCGCGCGCCATCAGGCCGGTGCGCGAGTAACAGTCGGACATGTGGTCGAAGGCGGGCATGATATCGGCGCCGGGCGGCAAACGCGAGGGCGTGAAGATGACGAGCACCGTGGCTCCGAAATCTTTCAGGACGGACATGGCGCGGCGTGCGTCGGCGTAGAACTTTTCATGCTTTGAAGGGTCGTGCGCGGGGCCGCCAAAGGAGACCGTGCAAACGTGCAGCTTGCGTTTCTTGACCTCTTTCAGCATTTGCGACGGCGTGAGATCGTAGGCTTCGAAACAGTGCGGAAAATCCGTTAGGCGGATGCCGATGAAGCCGGTGTCGCGCATCACGTCGAGAATGTCGGTAAACGGCACTGGCCGAAAGTGGCTCCACAGGCCGAGGCTGACGGCCCACCTGATGTTCCGGTTGGCCGGGATCTTCGCGGCGGCGCGGGTGAGAGCAGCGGAGAACCACGCCAGAAACATCCTGCGGTTCATAACAATCTATGCAACGCGAAACTTACGAACGGCTTCCTCATCCAGGTCGATGCCTAGACCGGGCTCTTGCGGAATGGCGAGGTAGCCGTCTTTGGCGCGCAGCTTCTGGCGCGTGAGCTGCTCGCGCAGGTTGGTCTCTTCTTCGGCGACGAATTCGCAAATTAGCCCGTTGGGTATCGAATTCAGCCAGTGCAGCGCTGCCGTCACATTCACATAGGTAGTGAAACCGTGGTTGGCGACGGGTAGGCCCCGGTCCCACGCGAGCGCGGCGATCTTCATGGCTTCGGTGAAACCGCCGCAGCGTGTGAGATCGACCTGCACGACATCAATACGGCCGCGGTCCATTAAATCCACAAACGATTTCCTCTCGCTCTCCTCTTCCCCGGCGGCGATACGCACGTGTGTGGCCTCGGCGAGCTTGCGGTAGCCAATGTAATCGTCAGGGCGCAGCGGCTCTTCGAGCCAATAGATGTTGTAGTCAGAGAAGGCCCGGGCGCGTTGCAGCGCAGTTTTGGAATCCCACACGAGGCCGGCGTCAATGAGCAGGTCGACGTCGTCGCCCAAGCCCTTGCGGGCTTCGCGAACCAGGCCGATGTCGGTCTTTTCGTCGCGGCCCATAGGATCCCAGCCGAACTTGACCGCCGTGAATCCCTGGTCGCGAAAGCGGCGCGCCATTTCGCCGGTCTTCTTGGGCGTCTCGCCGAATAGCGAACTGGAGTAACAGCGCATCTTCTTGTGAAAGCCGCCGCCCAGGAGTTTCCACACGGGCATCTTGAGCGCTTTGCCCTTGATGTCCCACAGCGCCATGTCGATGCCGCTCATGGCGTGGACGCCTACTCCGCGCCGTCCGCCGTAAATGTTGGCGCGATACATCTTGTGCCAGATCTTCTCGGTCTCGAAGGGATCTTCGCCGACGACGACCTGCGCGAGGCCCGTCGCGGTCGTGTGAGAGAACGGGCCGTCAATCGCTCCCTTCACGGCCATGGGCGCCGAATCGACCTCGCCGATACCGGTGATGCCGGCGTCGGTTTCGACGCGCACGATCAGCGCATCCTGACCGCTATCGCACTGCAACTTGACCTCAGGCTGCCGGAGGTAGAGAGCTTCCACTTTTGTGATCTTCATGGTTGAATCTCGAATGATATCGTGCGGGAGGGCATCAGCGCCAGATCGAGGGCTTGGGGCGTGATCATCGCAAATAATAGGTTTGCATTATCTTCTCGATGACAGCGAACGGCATCACGCGTTTCAGCCACACGGCCGCGCGCTGCGCGCTCGGACCCGTAGTGTACCGCAAGCGGGGGCGCGGGTTGTTGATGATGCTATCCAGCAGGCGCGCGATGGCATCCGGATTGGGACCGGCCTGCTCATCCGCCGCCATGCGGCCGACGGCGCCTTCGAAGCGTTCCCGGTAGGCCGAGTCGCCATGGGACCGCTCCGTCGATTGCCGGTTTTGGGTAAACAACGTGCGGTGATCGCCCGGTTCGATCAGCACTACGTGAACGCCGAACGGCCCGGCTTCGAGGCGCAATGATTCACTCAAACCTTCGAGCGCGAATTTCGACGCGCTGTACATGCCCTGATATGGGATCGCGATCAGGCCGCCGATCGATCCCATGTTGATGATGTACCCGGAGCCCTGCCGCCGCATCACCGGCAGCGCCGCGCGGCACATGCGGAAGACGCCGAAGAAATTTACCTCGAACTGCGCGACGGCTTCCTCAATCGACGTATCCTCGATGGCCCCCGCGATCCCAAATCCCGCGTTGTTGACCAGCACGTCGAGCCGGCCCTCCCGCGCGAGAATGGTGTCGATCGCCTGCGCTACCGCGGCGTCGTTCGTGACGTCCAGCGCAACACCCGTCGCCCCCGTCGCCGTCGTGGCACTGCGTGACGCCCCGTACACGCGATACCCGAGCCCGGTCAAAAAAGCCGCACAGCATAAACCGATCCCCGAGGAAGCTCCCGTTACCAGCACTACCCTCCCGCCCGCTGCGCTCATTTGCTTTAGCGTTCAGCTCTTCAGCCAGCGGTCAAACCACGCGAAGGCTTCCTTTTGCATGGCGCGATCGAACTTGTGCGGCCCGTCGTAGAAACTCGCCCGGTAACGCTCCGGCGCGCTTGCCTTCCTGTACACCTCAGTGAGTATCTGGTCCGCCCGTTCCATCTCCGGCATCGTGAACAGTTGGTCCTGCCTGTTGTTCAATACCAATATCGGATTCGGCGCCCCCAGTCCCAGCACTTCCGGATAGTCCAGGTCGTGCGGCAGGCCGGGCACGTAGACCATCCAGGTGTGCGTGTAGCACTTGTTTAGCAGATAATCGCGCCACGTCGTCATCATGCCCACGCAGCACGAGCAGCGAATCCGCTCATCGGCCCCCGTCAGCATCACGGTTCGCAGGCCGCCTCCCGACAGCCCGCCGCACCCGATCCTGGTTGCGTCCACGTCCGGCCGCGAGGCCAGGTAGTCCACCGCGCGCTGATCGTCAAATACAAACACGCCCGGCCAGGTCGTTCCCGCGCAGAACAGGCTCTTGGCCATCAGATGCTCGTGATTCGCCGCGAACTCGTTATAGCGCTGAATCTCGTCTTCGGCCTCAGGATTCACTTCCGTCAGATGGCTGCGGATATTCTCCGGCACGTCCGCCACCCGCACGCGCCGGCTTCCAAACGTGAAGGTGTCGTGCACCAGCACCACGTATCCGCGCCGCGCCAGCTCGTTTGCCCACGCCGTGCCCTCGTAGTAGTGCTCCTGATGCCGCAGCATCAGCGGGTGCGGGTCCTTCGACATCCGCGTAATCTTTCGCAGCCCGAAATACTTGTTCCCGCCGTGGTCGTGCAGCGCCACAACACCCGGCAACTTTCCTCGCGCCCCGGCTGGCTTCAACACCAGGGCCTCCGTCGGAGGTCCATACGGCAGTTGCCACTGCACGTGCTCAATCGACAATCCGTCGAACTCGAGTTGGTGCTGCAACACCGCTACCGGCGTAGCCGCGCCGCCAGGCCCCAGAAGCGCTTCCCGGAACCGCGCCCGTGCCACACCTCGCCAGGCATCCACGTTGCTGAACATCGCCTGCCGGAACGATAATCGCGGCGGATCTTGCACAATCCCAGCCGCCCATTCGCCGTATGCGCCAATCATGTTCGGAGTCATATGTTCAGGCGAGAAGCTCCTTCATCAGGTTCACGTATCTCCGGCAAGTTTCCTTCATGTCCTCTTTAGAACCGTCCTGCTCAAGCGAAAGGAATCCCGTGAAGCCGATCGCTTTCACGGCGTCCGCGATCGCCCGGAAGTCCATCACACCTTGTCCGATCGCGACATATTCCCTCATCGAGGCGTCGATATCGCGCACATGCAGATTCATCAGATGCCCGTTCAGCTTATGGATCGCTACCGGCGGATAATCGCGCTGGTTCATCGCCCATCCGCAATCCAGATTCGCTCCCAGCGCCGGATCGCGAATCGCATCCCACAAGCGCAGAAAGCTGTCCGTCACCGGAATCATGGTGTACGTGTGGTTTTCGATCGAGAACTTCATCCCGTGCGCCTTCGCGCCTTCCAGGCAGTCCTTCATGGTCGCGGGGAACGAGTGCCACAGCTCGTCGAAATCGTAGCCTGGCGCGATATTGATGTGGAATTTCTCACCCGGCTTCACATCGCCCAGGAAATAGCGCGGGAGGTATCCGCCGCCCGGCGAGCTTAATTCCCGCGCCCATGGCGCCACGATATTCACCATCGGCGCGCCCAGCTTCTTGCCGATTTTGCAGCCGCGCTCGAAGTAATCGATGCTTATCTTGCGCTCCTCCGCGTTTCTGCTCGTGAGCCCTTCTACCACCGGTTGGAAGAAGGGAAACTGGTTCACCACCAGACGATTGCGCTCCAACTGGCGCTTGATGCGATCGATGGTCGCGTCCGTCCAATATTCGTCCACGTCCTGGCGCGAATTGGCGATGAGTTCCACGCCCTCGAAGCCCAGGCTCCCGATAATGTCGATCGCTTCCTCGGGATGTGCGCCGGGCGCCAGGCTATGAAAGTTCCAACTGACGCTTCCGATGCGCGGTCGCTGTTTCGTCGCATTCGTTTGCGCCGCGGCGGCCAGAAGCGGACCACCCAGCCCTAAAGTCGGAATGAATGTTCGACGGTTCACGGACTCTCCTCGTCTCGCGCTGGAGAAATAACTCTATCGGCGGGAACTATCGGTCCGGTCCCTCCGGACGCGTGCATCCCTCGAACACACCATGGGCGGGGCCGTCATATCCCAGTTCGCGCATACCCGTTTCCGAACTGTAAAAGGCGCGCGTGATCCGTTCCTTCAATCGAACGAAGTGCGTGTGCCCCGGAATCTCTTCGCCTGAGGACTCGCCCCACGTATTCAGCGAGTGCGGATACGCCAGATATCCGAGCAGCTCCACCTGGCTTTCCTGCGGCAAATAACGAAACGCGGTGCGGTGCCGCGCCATCGCTTCGCCATCCAGGCTGGCCAGGCTCTCCAGGAACTCGCGTTGCTTGTCGGCCGGCTCCGCTTCGAGCAGCCGATCGATGAAGCGGTTGACCAGCGCTTCTTTTGCCCCCGGCGTGTCCGTGCGCGGAATAATCAGGTCGCTCAGAATGATCAGGGTTTCATTCTGATGCTCGTCCAGAAACGTCGGGTTCCAATCCGCGCGCGCCAGTTCCTTGGATGCGTCGTAATTCGCGGGGAACTCCCGCGCGTCTGCCCGCGAAGCCATGCCGCCGGCAACTCCGGCCGCGCCCGCTAGACGGAAAAGATCGCGACGACGCACTGTCCCTCCTGAATCCGACTGCCATGATAACGAACTTGCCTTGCTCGCGCCAACAGTGTCACGATGGCCTTTCCGCAATTCACCGTGAGGGAGGATGCCGACCATGCCGCAGGAATCCCGGCCCGAAATCTTCGATGCCATCGTCGTCGGATCAGGAGCCACCGGCGGTTGGGCCGCCAAGAAGCTATCGGAAGCGGGCCTGAAGGTCGCGCTGCTCGAAGCCGGCCGCAACATTTCGCCCAAGGAATTCACCGAGCACATGCCCGGCTACAAGCTCCAGTACCGCGACATGTCGCCGGAAATCGTGCGCTCGAGGCCCGTCCAGAAGCAGTGCTACGCCTGCATGGAGTACAACTACGACTGGTTCGTGGATGACCGCCAGAACCCCTACAGCACTCCCCCCGGCAAACCGTTCACTTGGCAGCGCCTGCGCATCGTCGGCGGCCGCACGTTGGTTTGGGGCCGGCAGAGCTACCGCCTGAGCGATCTCGATTTCAAAGCCGCTTCCCACGATGGCTACGACGTAGACTGGCCCATTTCCTACAAGGATCTCGCCCCTTACTACGATGCGGTCGAGCGCTACGTCGGTATCAGCGGCGCCACCGAAGGCAATGACGCGCTGCCCGACGGCCAGTTTCTGCCGCCAATGAAAATGACTTGCGGAGAGCTGCGCCTGCGCGAGCGCGTGCAGGCTCATTTCGGGCGCACCGTGACCATTGGCCGCGTGGCCATCCTCACGCAAAATCACAATGGGCGTCTCGCGTGCCACTATTGCGGCCCCTGCGAGCGCGGCTGCATAACCTACTCTTACTTCAGCAGTCCGTTCACTACCGTCGCGGACGCGCTCAAGAGTGGCAACTGCAAGCTCATCACGAACGCCGTCGTGGCGCATGTGGATATGGACAACGCCGCCAACCGCGCCAGCGGCGTGACGTATGTCGACGGCATCACGCACAAAACCTATCAGGTCCGGGCCAAGACCGTCATCCTTTGCGCGCAGGCGCTGGAATCGACGCGCATTCTACTGAACTCCTCCACGCGCGAATACCCCGGCGGCCTGGCCAATTCGAGCGGCGCGCTCGGCCACTATCTCATGGATCATGTCGTGGGAGCAGGCGCCGCCGGAGAGATGCCGGAATTCCTCACCAAGATCAGTGCCAGCCAGCCGCACCGTGCCAATGGAATTTACGTCGTTCGCTTTCGCAATCTGGCTAAGGGCCCGCGGCACCAGCGCTTCATCCGGGGCTATGGATACCAGGGCGGCGCCGGGATGGCATTCAGTTTCGGCGCGCAAGGCTTTGGCGCTTCCTACAAAGCGGCAGTGCGCCAAGGAACCTACAATGTTTCCCTCGGCGCTTTCGGCGAGTCGCTCGCGCGCTGGGACAATTACTGCGACATCGATCCGAATCTCAAGGACGCCTGGGGCATTCCCGCCCTGCGCATCAGTATGACGCACGGCGCCAACGAGACGGCCATCATGGAAGACGCGGCCGTAGCCGCCGCCGAGATGCTTGAATCCGCCGGCGCGAAAGACATTCGCATCAACACCAGCGTGCAGATGCCCGGCATGGCCATCCACGAATTGGGCACCGCGCGCATGGGCGCTGATCCCAAGAAGTTCGTGCTCGATCCCTGGAACCAGTCGCACGACGTGAAAAACCTGTTCGTGATGGACGGCGCATCGTTCGTCTCCTCCGGCTGCCAAAACCCCACCCTTACTATGATGGCCCTTACCGCGCGCGCCTGCGACCACCTGATAGAAAAGCTCAAACGCGGCGACGCGTAGGGCCGCGCACTTGACGTTGTTGGGCGGCCTTCGTTATCGTATTCGTCCAATGAGCGCGCGCATGTGGCCTCCCGTTCTCCGATGTTGTTTCGCTTTCCTCGTTCTGATTCACCCCCCGGCCGCTGCTCCCGCCGAAGCGAAGGCCGAGTCCGCGCGCGATTGGGTCGCCATCTTCAGCGATCATCTCCAGCACAACGTCCTGAAGTTCTGGGTCGATCACGCTGCCGATCGCCAGTACGGCGGTTTGCTCGGAGACCTCGACCAAAAAGGTGAGCCGATTCCACCTGGGGATAAGTCCGTCGTATTGATCTCCCGCGCGATGTGGTCTTTCTCCGAAGCGTACCGCCGCTATCCCGATCCCACTTATCAACACCTGGCCGCTGAGTGCCTGAAGTTCCTGCGCGAGCACATGTGGGACAAGCAGCACGGCGGTTACTATTTCCTGGTCGCTCAGGACGGCAAGGTCATCGACTCGACCAAGCAGTTGAACCCCATGTCGTACGTCCTGGAGGGCCTCGCCGAATACGCGCTGGCATTCCATGACGACACCGCGCGCGCGGAAGCGCTCGACTTGTTTAGCTTGATTGATCGTCACGCTCACGACAATGCGCACGGCGGTTATCAGATCGCCTTCACCGCCGACTGGAAGTTCATCCCGAACTACCAGGATGGCCCCAATGCCGCTGGTTCCTTTGGCCGAAAAGCCTACGACTGGCACCTTGGTTTGGTGGAGGCGTTCGCTACGCTTTACGACGTCACCGGTGACAGCCGCGTCCGCGCGCGTCTGAACGAACTGCTCGATATCTTTGCGAACAAGATCATCGATACCAAAATCGGCTACGGCCGATACTACTTCACCGACGATTGGCAGGTGGCCGATCGCGATGGCGATTCGAAGGAATGCGAGTATGGGCTGGATCTCGAGGCCAGTTGGCTGCTCACCGAAGCCGCTGACCGCGTCGGACGGAATCAGGATTCCAAGATTCGGCAGGCCAGTCTCGCGCTGGTCGATCACACCCTGCGCTCGGGTTTCGATAAAGAGCACGGCGGTGTCTACCGATTAGGCCCCGCGCTCGGCACCGCAACGAATCGGGACATGGAATGGTGGCAGCAGGCCGAGGCTTTAGTCGCGTTCCTCAACGCCTATCAATTCACCGGAAAGACCGAGTATTGGCAGGCCTTCGAGCTTGAAGCCCAATTCGTGATGGACCGTTTCGTGGACCACCAGTATGGAGAGTGGTACACCGCGCTGTTTCACGACGGGAGAATCGACAGGCATAAAGTCGATCCTTGGAAAGCGCCGTATCACGTGACCCGGGCCTGTCTCGAAGTGATCTCGCGGCTGGGCAGAACGCTCTGAATCGGCGATTCAGCCCGTCAAACACTCGTCTTCCATCACGGCTTCAGCCACTGCCACTTCGGTCCCCTTGGACGCAAACAGGAATCGTCCTGCAATCGCAGCACCGCCGACCGCAACGGCCGCAAGCACAAACGCCGACGAGTATCCGAAATGTTTCGCCATGCCGCCGGCGACAAAAGAACTGACTCCAACGAACAGGTCCACGAACGCGCTTAGCACACCCACGGCGGAGGCGCGCTCATTGCTGGGAATCTTGCGCAACACCGGCGCTACGGTCGAAGACCACGGAAATGAGAATCCAAATCCCAGAACCGCGGCCGCGCCAACGGCGAGTACCGGTGGGGGCCCGATGGCCAGCGTGCCCAATCCAAGCGCCATCAGCGCCAACCCTCCGTAATAGGTGATCGATGGGTCGATGCGGTCCGGCAATCCTCCCAGAAAAAATCGCGATAGCAGAATCAGCAGCGCATAGGCGGAAAATGCCACCGGTCCCGAATTGCCGAATCGCGCCAGGTGCAAGACGAGAAAGCCCGCCACTACCGGATACTGTACGTTCACTAGTCCCACCGCAATACCCGTCGGCACAAGAGACCGTGGAATCCATTCCCGCCGCCGCTCGTGTACCGCGGGCGCGTAATCCTCCGGTATCCGGGACACGATGAACATTGCCGCCAATGCAGCGATGCACTGGGCGAGCGCAGCGTGTTGAAACGAGCCCAGCCACTGTCCCACTGCCGGACCGACGGAAATCCCGCCCCAGATGCCGCTGCTGAGGTATCCCAGCACCTCGCCGCTGCGGTGAATTCCAGCGACTTCCACCACCCAGGCCGCCGCGCCCGTATAGAGACACGCTTCGCCCAGCCCTTGTAGCGTCCGGCCCAGGTAAGCTCCCAAAATTCCCATCGGCAGCAGGTAAACGGCCCCGGAAGCCGCGCAACTGGACAAGCCCACCAGAAATACGATTTTTCGTCCCTTGCGATCGGCTAAAGGCCCTGAAATCAACCGGCTAGCCAGGGCGATGAAGGAAAAGACACCGATTACCAGCCCGACCGCCTGGTCGGATCCCCCGAGATCGTGGCGGACATGCGGCCCGATCAGCGGCAGCACCGTGCCGATGCCCAAAAATCCAAGAAATGTTGCCCCGATAAGCGCCCAAAAACGAGCGCCTAGGGGGTCCCTAGACCCCATCTTTATCAATTGTACTTTGAAATACCAATTGTTCGCTCACCGGCGTCGCATTTTGGTTATTTAGAAGGGCGAAACAGGATTTCTACGGTGTTTCGTACGTACTGCTCGCCGGTGAGGTTTTCGACGGCCTCGGCGGGAAACTCGACGATGGACTGAAAGTAGCCCGCCAGCTCATCGAAGAGTTCCACGCGGGCGCGGGCATCGAAATCCTCACGGCGAAGTAGGGCGTTGAGAGCAATTCCGCCGGCTTCAGGGGTGGTCCTCTGGCGCAGACGGGCAGCCAGATGCTGATAATCCAGCAGGGAATTGAATTTGCCGCCGAGGAGGCGGTCGAGATCGGGCTGCTCAATCCGCGGGCTGCGCACCACGATGGTATTAGCCGCGAGATCGCCCAGGCGCTGCGCATTTCGCGTGAAAACAGTGGCGACGCCGCCCACCAGATAAAAGCCCGGCAAGATATCCACCGTGCGCAGCAGATTGCGAATCACGATCTGGCTGAAGTCCAGACGCAGGCCTTGGGCGTCCATGACGCGCAGCCCGAGCACGCGCTTTCCGAGCGTCTGCCCGCGCCACACCCACTCGAGACAAATGCCATATCCAGTGGAGAGCACGAAGTACTCGATGATTGTGGCGGCCTGGACGAATTCCGCGCCCACGAATCCGGCGATCTGAAGTGTGCGCTGCGCGATGGCATTGAGCGCCACGATCGCGACCAAATCGATGAGCCAGGCGAGGAAGCGGGTCACCGGACCGGCAAGGAGCAGTGTGAAGGCAACGCCCTCGGGAGTTTCGATGGTGAGAGCGCTGGTGCGCGCCGGGCTCATGGAGTGGGGGCTCCGGAACGGCCGAGGTACACGGTGAGCGCGACGAGCTCCACGGCGCCGAAAGCGATTTTCAGCGCGTAGGGAATCACCGGTTCGTGGTATTGAGAGAAAAAAGCCTCGACGATGCCCGCCCAGACCAACAGCAGCGCCATCCCGCACACGAGAGTCAGCACGTCGCGCGAGACAGCACGCAAGCGCTCACCGCGGCAAGCGCTGGTTCCCCAACCGATGAGAGCGCCTGCGAGAATCAGGCCGGCCTGGCCCGCGAGAAGGATTGCGGGAATCTCGGTGGCGCCGTGGGGCATCAGCCACCCCATCAGGAAGCTGGTCTGGCCTGACTGCACGTAATCGGTGGACACCGCGCCTAGCGTCACGCCGTTATAAAAGAGTACGATCACCGTGCCGACGCCCCAAGTCATACCGAGCGCCAGGGTGGTGACCGCGACTTCGGTATTGTGCGTCATCAGCTCCGCCGCGAATGTGGTTCTCAGGCCGCGTAACTTGTCCACCTTGGCGTGCTCCTCGCGCGCTACACGCTCCGGTGGACTCTCCATAAGCCCGCGAAAAGGCATGATGACGGTTTTGGATGCGGGGTCGATGCGCAGAGCCAGGACGCCGAACGCCGTGCCGGCGAGTGTGATGGCAACGGCCAGCCAGAAGGCGCGCACGTGGCGGCGAAATGTTTGCGGCAATTCCCGGGCGAGCCAGCGCCGCACGTTCACGCGTCGTCGCGCTTCACGGGTCTCATGGATTTCCGCGTAGGAACGCGCCACGAGCGACTCGAGATAGCGCCGCGTCTCCGGCTCGGAGGAAAATGTGGCCATCTTCGCCAGATCCGCGGAAGCCCGCTGGTAGAGATAGTGCAGAGTCTTGAGTTCCGCGAGCGAGGGACGGCGGCCCGGTTCACCTTCCATGCGATCGAGCGCAGATTCGAGATCTGTCCAGTACGGGCGCTCGGCGGTAAGGAATCGCGGAAGATCGAGAATCATAGAAGCTGCCGCGCTTTGATGTTCTGGTAGGAAGCGATCAGCTCCACGCTGAGCCGGGCAGGGTCCAGAAGGGACATGCGGACGCCTGCCGTGCCAAGGACGTTCTCGGTTTCCCGCAGCTTGTGCCAGAGCAGATGGCCGGCAAGGCCTCGATAGATGTCGTCGACTTCGTGAACGTTGGCATCGTGAAACAGCGGTACGGCGCCGCGGGGACGCAGCATGTTGACCAGCACCAGGTGCTGGCGCGAGATGAGCCGCACGTTGTGAATAAAGCTTTCGGCGAGAACGGGATCGTCGAGTTCGGTAAGAAACATCAGCAAAGCCCGCCGTCGCAGCCGCAGGCGCAGGAAGGTGCAAAGCTCGCCGAAGTCCGGCGACGCCTTCTCGGCATCGAGATGATAAAGGGCTTCCCGGCAGGCGTTGTAATGGGGCTTGCCATGCTTGGCGCGGATGAACTGGCGCAGCTTGTCGCTGAAGGCGACGAGGCCGAAGAGGTCGCCCTGGCGCTCGGCCGCGAGCCCTAACGCGAGTGCAGCCGAGACGAAGCGGTCGAGAGTTGCGCCGCGGGCGCTCAGCCGCGAAGTGTCGATGACGGCGTAGACCTCTTGTGTGCGCTCGATCTGAAACACGCGCGTGATGGGCCTGGCGCGGCGCGCGGTGGCCTTCCAATCGATCTCGTCGAAACCATCACCCGGCGCATACTCGCGCAGTTTCTCGAACTCGCGGCCTTTGCCGACCTGCCGGAACTGGTGCACGCCGAAGTTGCCTCGGTTGAGGAACAGTGTCTCGATTCTCTCTTTTCGCAGGTTGGGATAAACGCGAAGCTCCGAGCGGATGGGCAGCCGGGCGCGCTTCGACCACAGGCCGAGCGGGGAAGCGCTTTCCACATATACGGACTCGAGCACCTGGCGGCCGCGGCGCGACGGTGTGCACGCCCACGCGGCGCGCGAGACGCCGGGCGGGGCGATCAAATTCAGATCCGGATTAGTGGAGTGAATCTCAATTGGCAGCCGCAGGCCGAGGCGCAGTGGCTTGGAGCCTTGCGAGGTGTTCGTCAGTTTCAGCGGAATTTCCGCGGGACGCTCGGCGACCAGGCGTAAGATTTCCGGAGCCTCGACGCGAACGCCGCGCAATGCGCCGTTTGCTAGCAGGGCGTCCGCTGCGGCGACAGCGGCAAAGAGTACCGCGATTACCATGCAAGCGATAGCCGATTCCGGCACAAGCGCTCCCATCGCCGCACAAGGCAGCAACAGGAGCGCTTCCGAAATGAGCAATCGCGTGCGCGGGACCATCATTGCACCAGCATCATCGCGGCACCGGGATCTCCTCGAGGACTTTTTGAATCACCTCGGCGACACTGATGCCTTCGATTTCAAATTCCGGCCGCAAGATCAGCCTGTGCCCCAACACCGGGAGCGCGACGGTGTGGATGTCGTCGGGCGTCACGAAGTCTCGGCCGGAAATCGCGGCGTACGCGCGGCTGGCGAGCAACAGCGCTTGCGTGGCGCGCGGGCCGCCGCCAACCAGAACGCTTTCGTGCGTGCGGGTGCGGCGAATCACATCGACCAGATAGCCGACCAACTCCTCGCGAACCGTAATCTGCTCGAGCGAACGGCGCAGCGGGGCGAGGTCTTCGGCTTGCAGAACGGGCTGGACGGCGCCGCGAGCGAGCACAGCCTCGGGCGAATCGCCGCCTAACATGCGCCGCGCAAGGCCGAGTTCATCCTCGCGTTCCGGCCACGGCATGTTGATCTTGAGCATGAAGCGGTCTTTCTGCGCTTCCGGCAGCGGATAGGTTCCTTCGGATTCGATGGGATTCTGGGTAGCGAAGACCGTGAAGTTCGTCGAGAGCGCGTGAGTTTCGCGGTCGATCGTCACCGAGCGCTCCTGCATGGCCTGCAGCAATGCCGATTGGGTTTTGGCAGGCGCGCGGTTGATCTCATCCGCCAAAAGAAAGCTGGTGAACACGGGTCCGCGGATCAGCGTGAACTCATTGCGCTGCAGGTTGAAGACGTTGGTGCCGGTAATGTCCGCCGGCATCAGGTCCGGCGTGAACTGGATGCGCGCGAAGTCGCAGCCGAGCACATGCGCCAGCGTGCGTGTGAGCAGGGTTTTGGCGACGCCCGGCACTCCTTCGATGAGGGCATGCTGGCCGGTGATGATAACGATGATGGCCTGCTCGATGACGTTGTGCTGGCCGATGATCACTTTGGCCACTTCGGCCTTGACCCGGCCGAGCACGGCTTCGAGATTTTCAAGCGCGGCGGCCCGTTTGGTTTGTTCTTCCATCACTTCTCCCTTGCCAGCGCGTGGCCGATGGCTTGATAGGCCTTGACCGGATCATGCTCCGTGCGCGCGATCTCCTCGACGTGATGCAATCTGTCCTCGGAATAGCGCGGGCCAAGTGCCAGCGAGTTCCGCCACTCGTCGAGACATGCGTGGATCACTTCCGCGGGTGGCGCCGCCCGCCGCAACAAATAGTAAGGCATGCCCCAGGATTGCGCCGCGGACGCCGTTGGTTTTTCGGCCGCCTGCGCGGGCACGAGCGGCGTGGAGTTTTTCCAAATGAACAGCACCGCGAGCAGCAACAACGCGGCCAGAAACGGTTCCAGATGGTAGCGGCGGCCGAGCGCGGCGACGCTGCCGGTTTCGGTGACGCCGAAATGGGATTCGTCGAAAATCAAGCGCCGGTTCGGTCCGGCATACCAGCTGATCAGGTTGGCATTGCGATCCGACAGGAGAGCCTGGTTGGTGAGCGCATACGCATCCGCGGCCAATACGAGACTGCCCTTGGCGAACGCGCGCTCAATCAGAACCGCGTGGCCGCCCGTGGCGCGGACCACGTTCCAATCTTTCGAAGCGGCGAAGTACAGCAAGTTGGCGCGTTTGCCGCGCTTGGGCTCCGCCAGAATTAGCGCGGCGCCCCAACGGCCAAGGTCCCAGCGGACACCCGGCTTGGTTCCAGCCGGTAGGCGCAACACGGGCAGCAGCCCGATAACCAGCCGCGCACCGCCCGTGGCGAGCTGTTCCAAGTCGTCGCGTTCGGATTCTGCGAACGCCCGGGCATCCAAGCCCAGATAGAAGACCGTGGCGCCGGCGCCTTTGATTTCGTCGAGCGGCAGATAGTTCCGTACCGCCGAGACGCCGGGGAGCGCGTTGAAACTCTCGAACAGCGCCTGCGTACCCACGGGATCTGCGCGGAGCGAGGAATATTCCGGATAGACATCGCCCGCCGCGAAACGCCACAGGAACAACTGCACGAGGCCGAATCCGAAGGCCAGCACGAGCGCCAGCGCCAGCCAGCTAGCTTTCCGCACTGGCCTTCATCCTTCGCAGATTGTCGCGGAAGATCTCGATGATTTGCGTGCTGACTTCGTGGTCGCCGTACCAGGCGCGCTCGAAGACGCGGGCATTTTCGGAAAACAGGCGGGCGACGTCTGTTTTGTCGCGTGTTCTGCGCCGGAGCTCCGTCTCGTACTGGCGATTGGTCTTGGCGGCTCGAACATTGACCAGCGAGTGGTGCGCGAGGTACGAGAGACTCGCCAGGTAGAAAGCGCGTACCGCCAGACGCAGATCGCCGCGCGCGATCAGATCCTGCGCGAGCCCGAGCCACTGGTCTTCGGGAAGCTTGCCGGCATCAATGCGGTCGTCAGTCAGGTCGGCCACCGGAGCAGCCGTCGCCGCCGCGGTCTTCGTGGTCCGTTTCCAGCGCCGGAATCGCAGCAGCAGAATTCCCGCGGCAATCGCGAACGCGGCAATCAGGGAATAGAGAAGCCAGCGGAGTTTTTGGCTGGGCCGCAGCGCGCCTCGCGAATCGCCCGGCAGCGGCTTCTCGCGGAACAAGTCGCGCAGCCACTCGATAGCGGTGGCGATCCACTCGCCCAGTTGATCCACCGCACGTTCCAAAGCATCGACCAACGTTTCGACGAAACGATTGGACTGCGGCGGCGCGTCGCGCGGCACGCGCCAGGTGTATTCGGGACGGTGGATCACTTGTTCGATGGAGCGATCGAGGTCCTGGGGCGGTATCGCGCTCTGGGCTGGAATCGTGGCACAAAATGCCGCCAGAAGGCACACCAGCATCGCCGCGCGGCGCAAGTTCGCGAGC
Organism: Terriglobia bacterium; assembly: GCA_963768075.1. Lineage (GTDB taxonomy): Bacteria > Acidobacteriota > Terriglobia > Bryobacterales > Bryobacteraceae > QHXW01. The sequence goes on along the minus strand of CAVYHD010000040.1, from coordinate 216,036 downwards.
GCCGCCTTCAGATCGTCACCCGTTGTCACGGATTCACCGTAAAAACATCTCAGCACATAAACCGCCTTGATGAGCGGATCGACGGCGGCCCATGCGAGACCCGCCGCAGTGGCGAAGAGCGTCGAATTGAGTAGGTGCACTCCGCTGCGCGTGAATGCGCTCTCGACGCCGAACAGCATCTTGACCAGATGCGGGATGAGGAAAAGGGTGATCGCGAGATTGAAAAAAACGAAAAGCGCGAAGAGAAGCAAAATAGGAACCAGCATCCAGTTCTGCCTGGACTGAAAACCGGCCTGCTTGGCGGACTGTGAGATCAGCGTGCGGATGTCCGGTGCATCGGATGCAAGCACGGCCGCGTTTTGGTAGAAAGCGAATGCCGGAGCCAGCGGCAGCAAGGCCAGCAGCGCTGCCGGCAGCAGGAACAGTTTGCTGCTCTCGACGAGCGCTTGCAGGTATCCGACGCGCCAGATGTGTCCCGCGGTCCACCTGGCCGGCGGGCTTCCCAGCAAGCGCCGGCGCAGCCCTCGCGCGAATATGGCTTGCCAGAACGACATCCAGAGGTATAGGACAGCGACTCCCAACGATTCCGGGGCGCAGTTGGCCGCGGCGAAACCGCTGTGCGCCATCCCCGCCCAGAAGAAAAGCACGCCCAGCAGGAACGGCAATGCGCCCACGTAGTACGCGAGAAGTAAGCTCATGGGCGCCCCGCGCAACAGGTGGAAGGCTTCCTCCACCACCTCGATAGCGCCCATTTCTTTTACGGCTGCCATTCGGTTCCTTCGTGGATAGCGGAGGGAATCAGGATCAGGCCGCGCCCCGCGTAGTAGAAGAAAAGCCACGCGAGCAGCAATCCGGCGAGCGCGCTCAGCACGCCCGTGGCGCGGCCGAATGCGCGTTTCTGCTGGCCCGTGGCGGTCAAGGCACGCAGGCACGTGGCGCAGATCAGGCGGTCTTCATGCTCGGTGACGCATTCGCGGCAGTAATAATTCGCGCAATTGGGGCAGCGGCACACCGCTTCCCGCTGCGCATGATGGAAACACCGTTGTTGAGCGAGTGTGGAAATGGCGGGAACCTCACTCGGGCGCGGGTAATGGCGGCGGGCGCCGCAAAGTCCGCCGGTAGCGCACGACCAGCAGCAGACCGGCCGCCGCGAGAATGCCGTCCGCGGCGATTGCCGTCATGTGCAGGGGAACGTAACCCGGATAGTTCTCGACAAGCACCGTCGCGGGCGTGAAATCATGTTGGCGTTGTTGCTCAAAAGTCGCGAGCACGTTAGCGGCGTAGGTCAGCCCGGCAGTGAGAATCAGCGCCGCAATCACAACAGCGCGGATCGCCCCCGGAATGTCAAAGCGCCGGAACCGGACAGTGAGCCAGATGACACTGGCGATCTCGGCGATCAGCAAAGTCCAGCCGGCCACGTTCATCACCGCGCCTTTGAGGGAAAAGCTCAGATAGCTGTGCACGGCATCCAGCAACAGCAGGACGAACAGGAGAACGTAGCCCCAGCCACCATCGTGCTCCTTGTTGGCAGGCAATGGCGGCGGCGTGAGTGCCGGCGGCTGAGTTTCCAGCGCCTCCGCGGGTAGCGCCGCGATTTCCACCGGCATCGGACCCTGCGCCTGTTCGATATACGGCTGCAAGATGCCCAACGTTTTCTCGGCCCTCCGCATCCACCGCAGGGACCGGAGCTGCTCCCGGCTCACCGCTGTTTGGATGTAGCACGCGCACGTGGGCCCGAGAGCAGTCACGAACAGAGCGATCCCCAGGCACAATCCGCCCGGGACCCACAGGTATATTCTTTGAAAATTGAAGAAGAGGCCGGGCGCGAAGAAGGCGGCCGCCAGAGCCCCCAGGGAGTAAGTCCAGAAGCTGACCGGCCCTGTACGCTCCAGGATGAACGCCTGAATATCGCGGAGGTAGTATCGCCGGTAATCCTCCGAGAAGCGATTCGATTGTACCGAGAGCAGGTGGTCTTCCCCCAGCCATAGCGAGGCCCGGCTGAACACACTGAATGGTCTGCCGGGCAGTCTGCGATACCGGAGTTCGTTCGGCCGCTTCATGCTGTGCGCCCTACGTGCACGAAGGCGTAGAGGATCGCTCCTATCAGCGCCAGTTCGCCAACGGCCAGCACGATCGCCAGCAGAAAACGGACTTTGGTTCGCGGCAGGATGCTGGTGGGGGCTTTCCAGTATCGGATCGAAACGTACAGGGCGAGCGGTGCGCCAATCAATGACGGCCAGAAGAGCATCAGAAACGGAAGCGTCGCGAAGGCTAAGGCGGTCGAGTCGTAAAGGATGCGGTGGTTCTCGAAATCGATTCCCTTGCGTTTGCGGCTGCTCGTCTCGAGACAGCCCGGGCACCAGTCCTGGCTTTTGAACTCCACACGGCACAGCGCACAAAGAAAGCGGCCGCACTGGTGGCACGTTACGGCGGCGCGCTTTTCCGGATGATAGAAACAACCGGCCTCTCCGGCGAGTGATGCCTCGCCGGTTGCCTCTGCCGACGGGCCGGGAAATAGAGCCGGAAATGCGCGAACCGTGATTTCCGCTCCGCACGATGGACACGGCATCCAGTTGGGGGTGACGAAGAAGTAGTTCGGAAGCGGCGCCTGGCATCTTGCGCAGGGGACAGGCATCGTCTGCCCCTAAGCGTAGATCACGCGCGTGTCGCAGACGCGATCGTGCAGCGCGCGTTTCTGCTCGTCGATTCCCGCCATTATGTATCCAATTCCCAGCGTCAGGGCGCTCACGTTATAGGCGAAAAAGCGGCCGACCGCCAACGGCGCCGAAATGGGACCGCCCCTCGATGTAATCACTTTCAGCCGGAGCGCCATCTTGCCGGGCGTGGCGCCGTACCGGGTGAGAAAGAATACGTTGTACGAAAGACCAATCGTCAGGTTGATCAGGAAAATGATTCCCTGATAAGCCAGCAATGCACCCGAATAGGCAATCATGGCGCCCGGCGCGCGCGCCCCGGTGCCCTTGACGAAGAACATGGCTCCAACCACGTTCAGCAGCATGCTGGCCGTAAAAAGAATCGCTCCATCAATCAGGATCGCAACGAACCGGATCCAGAATCCTCCGTAGTGAAGGGAGCCAGCCGGGGCGACGCCCTCCCGCAATTTATGCGTGAAGGTTTCCTTGCATGCCGCGCAGACCAAGGAATTGCCGAAGGGAATCAGCTCGCTCTGAGCAAACGGCCGACCGCACTCACTGCAAAACCGCGTGGCTGGTTCTGGACCGGTGGCCGCCACGGGGAGCGCGCGTTCCACAACCGTGGCCGCCATGGGCCGAACCGTCCCATACGCCTGCCAGTTCGACATCCCCTGTTGCCAAACCAGAGTGTCCGCTTTTACGACGCCGGAGCGTACCAGTGTCTCCAGCGCCTCTTCTTTAATCGGACCCACTTGCCGCCCCGATTCAGCGTAATACCAATCCATAAGACCGAATCGCCATTGTAAGGTTCCGGACACGACGAGGCAAGCAGCGCGGGCGTTAACCGTGGTTAGCGCCGAGTCACTCTGCGTCTTTGCGCCTCTGCGGTGAAGCTGTTCTTGTCCCCGTGGTACAACTCTGATATGGCCTCCTTCACCGTCAAAACTCCGGAGCGCGAGTACTGCGCGTTCGTGGAGCGAGGCATCCTCTCCCGCGTCGCGCACTTCATTCCCAAGGATTCCGGCAAAGTGTTCGTAGTCACCACTCCGGACGTTTGGCAGCATCATGGCGGGCGGTTCACGCAGGGGTTAGCGGGCTTCGCGCCCGAAGTGCTCTTCTTTCCGGGCGGCGAAGAGCGCAAGCGCCTGGCGCACGTGGAAACGCTGGCGGAGGAGATGATGCGCCGCGGCGCGGACCGCACCAGCATCGTCATCGCTTTCGGCGGCGGCATTGTCAACGATATGGGCGGCTTTCTCGCCGCCATCTTCATGCGTGGCGTCCCCGTATTGCAGGTGCCCACGACGCTGCTGGCGCAAGTCGACGCCTCCATCGGCGGCAAGACCGGCGTCAACCTTCTGGAAGGTAAGAACCTGATCGGCAGTTTTCACCAGCCGCTCGCCGTGTTAATCGATCCCGAGGTGCTCGCCACGCTTCCCGACCGTGAGTATCGCGCCGGCCTGTTCGAAGTGATCAAGTGCGGTGTGATCCGCAGCGCGCCTCTGTTTCGATTGCTCGCCGGGCAGCGCGACATCGTTCTCGGCAAGCAGCCCGCCGTGCTCGACCGCATCATCGAAGAATCCGTGCGTATCAAGGCGGAGGTCGTTTCCGCCGATGAGCGGGAATCCGGCGTGCGCCGCATTCTTAATTTCGGCCACACTTTTGGGCACGCGCTCGAAGCCGAAACCGCCTACACGCGTTTTCTCCATGGGGAGGCTGTCGGTTTCGGCATGCGCGCCGCCGCACATCTCGCGAGATCGCTCGGACACATCGCCGATCGCGACGCTACCAGCATCCTGGACGCGGTCGATGAGTACGGTCCCATCCCTTCGTTGCGGGACATCCCCGCCGAGCGTCTCGCCGCCCGCCTGGTGAAAGACAAGAAAACCGTCCACGGAAAAGTCCACTTCGTCCTGCCAACAATGATCGGCGAAGTCACCGTTGTTTCTGGTGTGGACGATGGCGCGGTGCTCTCCGCCATCCGCTCCGCTCTCGCATGAAAGGCACTGCCCCCGCGGGCGTTTCCACGGAACAGGAAGCCTCGCGCTGGGTGCGCGCGATGTTTGGCCGCATTGCGCCGCGCTACGATCTCGCCAACCACGTCCTTTCGCTCAATCTGGATCGCTGGTGGCGCGCGCAAACCGTGAGTCGCGTGCGCCCCATTCTGGAGCGCCCCGGCGCGCGCGCGCTGGATTTATGTTGTGGCACGGGTGATCTCCTGCTCGCGCTCGAAGCGCGGTCCGCCGCCGCCGTGATGGGCAGCGATTTTTGCCACCCCATGCTGCTCGCCGCCTCGGCGAAGGTCGCGCGCCGTAAACGCCGGTGTCCGTTGTTCGAATCCGACGCACTCGCCTTGCCGCTCCCGGACAACGCTCTGGATCTCGTCACCGTTGCCTTCGGTTTCCGCAATCTCGCCGACTATCAAGCGGGCCTCAGGGAGATGTACCGCGTCCTGAAACCGTCCGGCGTGGCCGCGATCCTCGAGTTCTCCCAGCCGGGGAACACGGCGTTCGGCAAGCTCTATGGATTTTATTCGCGCCGTGTCCTGCCACGCATTGGCGCGGCGCTTTCAGGTTCGCGCGATGCTTACAACTATCTGCCCGCTTCCATCGAAAAGTTCCCGTCTGCTGAGGACCTGGCCGCCCGCATGCGCGCCGCGGGTTTTCGCACGGTCGAGTTCTTTCGCATGACCGGCGGCACGGTCGCCCTGCACCTCGGGACGAAATAATGCACCCCGCCGCTATACTGAGTTGATGGCTCATTCTATTACGCTCATTCCTGGCGACGGCATCGGACCCGAAGTCGCGGACGCCACCGTGCGCGCCGTGGAAGCCACTGGAACCGCCGCTGTGTGGGAGCGTGTCGAGGTCGGCGCCGCCGCGCTGGCGCAGTCGGGTGAGGTGCTTCCTAAAGCGGTTTTCGACTCGCTCCATCGCACGCGTGTGGGGCTAAAAGGTCCTACGGCGACCCCCATCGCCGGCGGCCATCGCAGCATCAACGTTGCCTTGCGTAAGAAGCTCGATCTCTACGTGAACTTTCGGCCCGTGCGCATGCTGGCCGGTCTGCACACGCGCTATCAGGACCTTCCCATCGACATGGTCATTTTCAGGGAGAATACCGAGGACCTCTATTCCGGCCTCGAGCACGAGGTGGTGAAAGACGTCGTCGAGAGCCTGAAGGTCATCACGCGCACCGCGTCCATCCGCATCGCGCGCTCCACGTTCGAGTACGCGCGGCGCGAGGGCCGGAAGAAGGTCACCGCCGTGCACAAGGCCAACATCATGAAGATGAGCGATGGCCTGTTTCTCAAATGCTGCCGGGAAATTGCGGCGGAATTTTCTGAGATCAAGTATGAAGAGCTGATCGTCGATAATGCCTGCATGCAGCTAGTCATGCGGCCCGAGACTTTCGATGTTCTGCTATTGCCCAACCTCTACGGCGATATCGTTTCCGATCTCGCGGCAGGCTTCGTGGGCGGCCTGGGCATTGTGCCCAGCGCGAATCTCGGCCAAACCAGCGCCATCTTCGAAGCCGTCCACGGTACCGCGCCCGATATCGCGGGCCAAGGTAAGGCAAATCCCACCGCGCTGATGCAATCCGCGGTCTTGATGCTCGCCCATCTAGGCGAGCGCGACGCCTCCCGCGGCCTTCAAAAGGCGATCGAACGCGTCTACGCCGAAGGCAAGCACCTTACGGTAGATGTAGGCGGAAAAGCCTCGACCACCGAATTCACGACCGCGATTATCGGTGCAATGCGCTAGCCCGAAGGGCAGCGCACTTTTTGTCTTTTGCCTCTTGCCCTTTGTCTTTTGCCTTCCCGTTACAGTCCCTTTTTCGCCAAAAACTCGCAAAGGTCCACCACCCGGCACGAGTAGCCCCACTCGTTGTCGTACCAGGAGAGCACGTGCACAAGATTGCCGTCCAGAACTTTGGTCATCTCGCCGTCCACAATCGAGCTGTTGGGATTGTGCAGCATGTCGCTCGATACCACTGGATCTTCGGTGTACGCCAGAATGCCCTTGAGCGGGCCCGCTGCCGCTTCTTTCAGCGCTGCGTTGACTTCCGCCACGGTTGTCGTTTTGTCGGTCACCGCGGCCAGGTCGACCACGGAAACATCCGGCGTCGGGACGCGCATCGAGTAACCATCCAGCTTGCCTTTTAACTGCGGCATCACCAGGCCGATCGCTATCGCCGCGCCCGTTGTTGTCGGGATCATGTTGATCGCCGCCGCGCGCGCCCGCCGTAGGTCCTTGTGCGGAAAATCCAGCACGTTTTGATCGTTGGTATAGCTGTGGATCGTGGTCATCAACCCCTTCTGAATGCCGAACTTGTCGTGGAGCACCTTCACCAGCGGCGCCAGGCAGTTCGTCGTGCATGAGGCGTTCGAGATCACGTTGTGCTTCGCGGGATCGTACCGGTCATCGTTCACGCCCAGCACGATCGTGATGTCTTCGTTCTTGGCCGGCGCCGAGATAATTACCTTCTTCACTGTCCCGCGCAGGTGCTTGCTCGCGTCCTTCGCGTCGGTAAATCGGCCGGTTGATTCGACGACAATCTGCGCTCCCACCGAAGACCAATCCAGTTCCGCGGGATCTTTCACCGCAAAAACCTTCAGGTGTTTCTTGCCGATGCGGAGGCCATCCGCCTCGACCGTCACCGGCTCCTGCAACTGGCCGAGCACCGAGTCATATTTCAAAAGGTGAGCGAGTGTCTTCGTGTCCGTAATATCGTTCACCGCCACGAAATCGACATTTGCATTGTGCAAACCCGCGCGTACCACATTGCGGCCGATGCGTCCGAAACCGTTAATTCCAACTTTCACTGCCATGTTCTGGGTTATCTCCTAGAGAAGATTCAGGGGATTTACCCTCCAGGATAACAAAGGTTGCGGACTTCGTAGGAGCGGCGATGCGCCGCCCTGCTTAGCTCTGTAAATACCGCGCCAGGTCGTCCGGACGGAAGCAGTGCGCGGCCGCCGTCTCACGCGTGATCCGCCCCGCCCGCACCAGCTCGGCAAGAGACTGCTCCATCGTGATCATCCCGTCGGCGCGTCCCGTGGCAATCGCTGTATAGAGCTGGTGATCCTCGCCCTTGCGGATCAGGTTGCGAACCCCGTGCGATCCCATCATGATCTCGACCGCCGGAGAGCGTCCGCCGCCGTTCGCTGTGGGAACCAGTTGTTGCGCAACCAGCGCCAGCATGGCGAGCGAGAGCTGTTGCCGGATCTGCCGCTGGTTGGCGAGTGGAAACGAATCCAGGATGCGCGAGACCGCTTGTGAAGTGTCATTAGTGTGCAGCGTCGAGAGCACCAGATGCCCGGTTTCCGCGGCCGTCAGCACGGTCGCGATGGTTTCCGGGTCCCGCATCTCGCCCACCAGAATCACGTCGGGAGTTTGACGCATGATGCTGCGCACGGAGCTCGCGAACTCCGGAGTGTCGTGCCCCACTTCAATCTGTTCCACGATGGAGTTACGATTGCCGTGAACGAACTCGACGGGATCTTCAATGGTCACGATATGATCGCGCCGCTCGGTATTGATGATGTCGATGAGCGCGGCTAGCGTTGAGCTTTTGCCGCAGCCCGTCGTGCCGGTGATCAGGATCAGACCCTGGCGCGCCTCGGCCAAGCGGCGCAGCGTCGCGGGCAGGTGCAGCGATTCGAGGGTCGGAATCCGCGCCGGTAACAGCCGGATGCTGCCCGCGAGCGTGCCGCGCTGATGATGCACATTGGCGCGGAAGCGCCCGATCGCCTCGCGCGAAAAACAGAAATCGGTCGACTTGCTTTGCTGTAGCTCCTGCGCCTGTTTCGCCGTCAGCAGCGGCAGCAGCAGGTTGCGCGTGTCCTCCGCGCCTAACGGCGGCCCCGCGGCGGGCGACAGTAACCCGTCGATCCGCAGCGCCACCGGCGCCCCGGCGATCAACAGCAGGTCCGACGCCTGGCGCTGCACCGCGTAACCCAGCAGTTGGTCCAGGCTGGCGGTGCTTTGCGGAGCATCGCCATGAGTCGTCCGCGATCCCAACGCCGCCCGGTTCAGCTCGGCAACGATCAACGCCAGTTCCTGGTCATAGCCCGGCATAAGAGCAAGGTAGGGGAGGAAAGGCGAAAAGTCAACGCGCGGCCTCCAGAAGCGGGAGACCGCGCGTGGTGATCCGCGCCGAGCGAAGGCGAAAGTGGCCGGGTGGACGCCCGGCATTTCGGTGTCTTCCCTCGATGCTCTGAAATTCCGTCTGCGTGATCTGGCACGGTGGCCAGTCACGCCGCGAGCCTTTCTAGGGGCGCCGGAAAACAGTATCACCAAGCGAAGCCGGCCGGGGGAGGGAAGGCTTCGCTCTGACGGTGAGTGTCGCTGCGCAGCAACGGTGGCGGTGTGGGCAAAACCCACCGCTTTGACTCCAGAATACAGGCTGTCCGGAGAAGCTCACGGATTGGAACGTTCCCAGGTTCTTGAATCCGCGGCTCAAAAAATTCCCGGGTAAGCGTGACCAAAGGTTTCCGTGCCCATCCTTGCGCCTGCGAACTCGGGTTCCTCCCCTCCGAGCGACACTACGCGCACACGCTGGCCCTCCGTCAGAAATTGCAGCAGAATCTGCCGGCCGTTAGCGAAAAGCACGGCATCGTGATACGTCTGGGGAGTCGCGCTGGTTTGGGTGAAAAGAACGGTTTCGTCCGGCCCGACGCTTAGTTCGCGCTGCAGGCTCATGGGAATGCCGATCATCCGCAGCGTCGCTCCGGGTGGGATGCAAACTGCCGGGATTTCCGGAATCGCGGGCGGTAAAAAGGCTTGCAAGATGGCGCGCCAGAAGTTCTTCCAGGTCTTACGAGTCGTCTTGCGGGCCAACTCATCCGGCGCGGCCAGACCGATCGCGCCAGTGCAGAATCGATGCGCCACTAATTGTTCGCCTTCCCGCGCCAAACGGTTAGGCAGTCCATGAAGGGAATAATCACACATGCTGGTCACCTCCTTGCCCTCAGTGTGAGCACGGGAGCGAGAAAAAACAATACCCGCTGGACTGTAGGACCGTGAGGATTATTACGATTCTTGCGTGCTAAGCGACCGACGCTTCGCCGCCGTCGACGCGGATGGTGTTTCCCGTCATCCAGTAAGTGTTTTCGTGGCACAGCACGCCGATGCACTTGGCGACATCCTGGGGCGTGGTAAGGCGTCCGTGGGGATTTCTGGCCTTCGCGAAAGCGGCTAGCTTGTCATGTCCGGGAATCTTGCGCAGCGCCGGAGTGTCGGTGACCCCGGCCATGATGGCGTTGGCGGTGATGCCGAAGGGCGCGAGCTCGAGCGCCAGTTGCCGGATGTGCGCTTCGAGAATCGCCTTCGCCGCCGATACCGGGCCATATTGTGGAATCGCTTTGCCGCCGCCTTCGCTGGTCATGGCATAGATGCGGCCGCCCGCGCCCATCAGTTGGTTCATGACGAGATCGTTTACCCAATAGACCAGGCTGTGCCCCATTACATCGGCGGTCACCTCTATTTGCCGTTTCGACGCAACATCCGCCGCGCCCACGAGCGGCTTGAGGGCGCCGAAGGCGAGCGAGTGAAGCAGCACGCGCACGGTCCCGGGCGTCTTCTCGAGAACCTCGCGCATCTGGGCGACAGTCTCGCGGCGCTTCTCTTCATCCGCCGCATTCAGGTTGAAGAAGACGGCCTCGCGTCCCTGGGCCCGGACCTTCTCCTGCACTTCCCGCGCGTGCGGCTGGGTTTCCCGCAGGTCGAGGTGCACTCCGAAGATGTTCATACCGAGCGCCGCCAGTTCGATCGCGGCCGCTTCCCCGAAGCCGCTGCTTGCCCCCAGTATCAATGCCCATGGTTGTCGGTTCATATCGTGATTGGTGAAACGGTGATCTCTCTTTCGTCGCCTTGTCCGGACTCAATGCGAATCTCGATCCTCCCAGCCGGCAGCAGGGCGGGGAACCGCTCTCCCCATTCGATCAACACCACCGCTTCCCGGTCGAACAATTCGTCAAGCCCCAGCCGGGCGGCCTGCCTCGGGTGATCGAGCCGATAGAGATCCACATGATAAACCTTCGGGCCCGCGCCGTACTCGTGAATCAGCGTGAAGGTGGGGCTCGAAACTTCTTCCGGCTCCGCCGCGCCGAGGCCCTTGACGATGCCTTTGGCCAGCGTCGTCTTGCCCGCTCCCAGATTGCCGATGAGCAAAACCGCCGCGCGCCGCGGAAGCTCGCGCGCCAGTTTCACGCCCAATGCAATGGTCTCTTCCTCAGACACTGTGCGGAACGTGGGCACACTGCTCCATGGCCGCGGGCAAGTAACGCAGCAGGTCGGTTGCGATCAAACATTTTTCTCCCAGGTCACGGGCGCCGATCTCACCCGAGAGGCCGTGCAGGTAAACGGCCGCCGCGATCGCCTGGCCGGCATCCTGCGGGAATTGCGCCAGAAATCCGGCGATTATGCCGGTGAGGATGTCTCCGGTGCCGCCCGTCCCCATGGCCGGCGTGCCGGTTGGATTGATCCACACGCCGCCGTTGGGAAACGCCAGGAGCGTGCGGTAGCCCTTAAGAACGACGTGTACGCGCCGCTCACGGGCTAACTGGCGGACAATCCCCACGCGGTCCGCTTCAATTTCAGGGATCGGTTTCTTCACCAGGCGCGACATTTCACCGGGGTGCGGTGTGAGCACGCGCAACCTGTTGTCTCCGGTCCAGTCCGTGCCGGCGAGGGCATTGAGTCCATCGGCATCCACCACCATGGGCCGCTGGAACTCCTGGAGCGTGCGGCGTACCACCGCGACGGTCTGGGGATCGGTGGTGAGGCCGGGGCCGATCGCCAGGATGGTCTTGTCTTTCCAGATCTCCGCGAGCCGGCCAGAGTCGAGCGCGCGCACCGAAATGGAGCCGCTGGACGTTTCGGGCAGCGGCTCGGTCATCAGTTCCGGCGCATGCGAAGCGATCACCGGCAGGGCGCGTTCAGTGGAAGCTACAGTCACCAAACCCGCGCCGGCGCGAAGAGCCGCTATGCCCGCCATGGCCGCCGCTCCGGTTTTGCCGTATGATCCCGCCACCACCAACACGTGTCCAAAGGTGCCCTTGTGCCCCGCGCGCGGCCGCGGCGCCAGCAAGTGGCGGAACTGCGCTGGTTCCACGAGTGAAAGAAAAATGCTGCTGTCTTTCTCGAACAACTCCGGCGGACTGCCGATGGCGCACACGCGCAATTCCCCCACCTGCTCGCAATTGGGAGCGAGCACCTGGCCCACTTTCGGCGCCGTGAAGGTGACCGTGTAATCGGCCCGTACGCTTTCTCCCAGCGCTTGCCCGGTATCACTGGCGAGGCCGGAAGGAATGTCGACCGCGACAATTTTCGCGCCGGGGAATCCCGTATTGATCCGCCGGATCGCGTCAAGCATCGGGCCCTTCGCCGGCCCGCTGAGCCCTGTGCCGAGCAACGCGTCGATGACCAGCGTCACGCCGGCCGCGCCGGAAGGAAGTTCGCGCAAAACGGGGCATCCACTCTCGATAAGCCGGCGGTAGTTCTCAGCCGCGTCGCCTTTCATCTCTTCGGGCGGCGCCACTAACACCACGCTCAACGCTGGACGGTACCGTTCAAAAAGCTGCCGCGCCACCACCATACCGTCGCCGCCATTGTTGCCTTTGCCACAGAAAACGACGATGCGCTCATCGCCCACCGGCGCGAATCTGTGTTCCAGAAACTCCACCACCCGGCTCCCGGCATTTTCCATCAGCACCAGGCCCGGAACGCCGCTGTCGATCGTGCGCCGGTCCACTTCCCGCATTTGTGCCGCGGTGAGAACTTTCATCGCTCAAACGCCTCGCGCGATCAGTAGGGTCATATCGTCGTATAGCTCCGACGAGCCGGTCCACTGCTCAACCGTCTCCATGATGCGGGTCATGATTTCCGCGGGCTCCTGTTGCTCGTAGCGGACCAGCAGATCGACCAGCTTGTCCTCTCCAAAGGGTTCGCCGTAGGCGTTCTCGGGTTCCACAATTCCGTCCGTAAACGCCACCAGAAGATCGCCCGCCCGCAGTTGTACCGTTTTTTCTTCGTAACGGGCAAATGGGAAGGCCCCTACCACCGTGCCTGTCACCTCCAGACGTTCGGCTTGTCCATCGCGCATCAGAATAGGCGGCAGGTGCCCGGCGTTGGTGTAGGTAAGGACGCGGCTTTCGTCATCGTACAATCCGAAATAGAATGTAGCGAACTTTTCCGGGGCGGTGTTGGCGCACACCTGCTGGTTGAGCTGCGAGACCAACTCGGCGACGGACAGCATTTCGCGGGCACGGCCATTACCGCCCTGGGTCGCCGCCGCATGCATGGGGATGCCGGCCGTCAACTGTGTGCGCATGATCGACTGAATGGACGCCATCAGCAGCGCGGCCGAAATTCCCTTACCCGCGACATCGCCGATAGCCAAGGCCAGGTTGGAATTCTGCAGGCGAATGAAATCGTAGTAGTCGCCCGAAACCATGCGCGCCGGATGGCACACGCCCGTCATCTCGATGGTTTTCATCGCGAGCGCGCCGCGCGGGAAGAGCTGGCTCTGCACCTCGCGTGCGATGGCAATCTCGGATTGCAGCCGCTCCTGTTCTTTTTCGACGACAAAGAGCCGTTCGAGGTTCTCGGTCATCCCGTTGAAGGAAAGCGCGAGCTCCGCGAGCTGGTCGTGCCCCTGGACCGCGATACGGTGCGAAAAATCGCCGCCTTTGATGTGCTCGGTGCCCTCGTAGAGATTGTGAATCGCGCCGGTGATGGTCCGCGTAAGCGAGATGCCCATGATAAGCGAAACCACCCAAACCAGCAGAAGCAGGGCCACAACGAACACGAACAGGGCGAACAAGCCTTGCCTCAAATCCACCTGGCCGAACACCTTTCCGAAAACTACCGATGGACGGGTGCGAACGATAAGGAGGCACTTATCCTGTTTCGTCTCCGGCGCATCCCAATAGGCGAAGGCGGCTGGAGTGCCCCCGTCTACCGCTAAATCAAAACGGTTGGCCGGTTCGGGTAGACGGGCGGCCCTGCGGCGCCTCGGTTCGGATGGCGGGCTCTTTGCCGCGGACTCGCGCCCCGGGGAATTGAAGGAGATGAGGGAGACCTGGCCGATGCCGGGTGACAGGTCAGCCAGCAGGTCGCTCGTGATGGGCGCCAGCAGCGTGACTTCCGTGCCTTCTCGCGTCACGTGCGCCCAACTGTGCAACTGGCCGTCTTTCATGACGAGCCCGCTCGCGTCCTTCCAGCCCACTGGCGCCGAAGGCGCCTCCGAGTCCGCGGGATAGCGGTACATTTTTTCGTCACGGACCGCCAGCATCACGCGGGGAAACAGGTGCTCCAGGTAGGGGATGACGTCGTGAATCGTATTCGCGCGTTTCTCAATTGGCGTTTCCGCCAGCAGGTGCGCCACGCCATCCATGGCATTCGTTCGCCGCTCGAGTTCGGAACTGACCAGGTAGACCGCGGTTCCTCCCACCAGCTCCCAGCCCGCGAGCGCGGCCAGAATCGCAATCAGTGCAATCGGGACGAACGCAATGAACAGGTATGCGACGATCAGACGATTGCGCAGCCGCCAGGTCAAGCGGCGCGCATTGCGCCGTGCAAGCTGCAGCGCGAACAGCATGCCGGTGACGTAGAAGGCGATCGCCGCCAGCCAGGTGAAGCCGGAATTCGGAGCGGCAAAACGCAGAGCCGCGTAAGCCACCAGCAGGGCTAGAAACGCCATCCCCAGGCGTCCCAGCATTTTCGCCAGTTTTTTCAACCGTGCCGGCACGCTTCAGGATATCGCAACACCTCTTACTGCGCGGCTTTTAGAGCGAGCCTTCCGGTGTTTGCGGGTCGCGTGATTTCGCAATGGCCGGCGTTTCCTGTGTTTCGGGCACGATGTGGTATTGCACCAGACCATCGCGCAGGAGCTGGAAAGCCGTCTCGGGATCGTCAGCGTACTGAAACAGATCCAGGTCTTCGGGCGAAATCATGCCGTGCCTCACCAGCGCGTCGAAATTTATGACCTCTTTCCAGAACTGCGAGCCATAAAGCACGATCAGAATCTTTTTCGCCAGCTTCTGCGTTTGCGCCAGAGTGAGAATCTCGAAAAGCTCGTCCATGGTCCCAAAGCCGCCGGGAAAGACCACCAGCGCTTTCGAGAGGTACGCGAACCAGAACTTGCGCATGAAGAAGTAGTGAAACTCGAAGCTGAGCTCGGGGCTGATAAACGGGTTGGGGAGTTGCTCGAACGGCAGCCCGATGTTCAACCCGATGGTCTTGCCGCTGGCGTCGCGCGCGCCGCGGTTGGCGGCATCCATGATGCCCGGCCCCCCACCTGTGCACACGACGAAACGATAGGTGTGGTTGGCGAACTGGTTGGACCACTCGGTCACGAGGCGCGCGAGGGTGCGGGCGTCGCGGTAGTATTGCGCGAGCGGACCGTCTTCGCGCACGCGCGCCGAGCCGAAAAAGACGATCGTGTCGCGAATGTGCTCGCGGCGGAAGTGGCCGAGCGGCTCCAGGTACTCGGAGAGAATCCGCAGGATGCGCGCGTCGGGGCTGTTGAGGAAACCTTCGTTCTTATAAGCCACCGGCCGGCGGCGGTCGGTTGGTGTGTCGCTCATTTTTTCTCCAGTTCGTCGACCTTCTTTTTCAACTCGCGCACCAGCTTCACCAGCTCCGGCAGTTTCGGAAAAGCCGTGATGGCGCGCAGCCAGACGTTGGCCGCGAACGCCGGCGAGCCTGAGATGCGAGCGCCCGGCTCCACATCGCCGCCTACACCGCTCTGTGCGTAGACCACGGCATTTTCATGAATCGTCAGGTGCCCTGAGATCCCCACCTGCCCCGCCAGCAGAACGTTGCGCTCCAGAATCGAGCTTCCAGCGAGTCCGGCCTGCGAGCAGATGATATTGTCTTCGCCGACTACGCAGGCATGGCCTACTTGCACCAGGCTGTCGAGTTTCGCGCCGCGCTTCACGCGCGTCTCCCCGACAGTGGCCCGGTCGATCGACGTGAGACTCTGAATCTCCACGTCGTCCTCGATCACCGTCGGCCCCGACTGCACGATCTTGTAATGCGTGCCATCCGCGCGTTTGGCGAAGCCGAAGCCGTCGCCTCCGATGACGACGCCATTCTGCAGAATCACGCGGTTGCCGATCTGGCAGAACTCGCGCACGGCGGCGTGCGAATGCGCCACGAAGTCGTCGCCGATCCGGGCGCCTTCATAGATCACCACGTGTGGATGCAATACGGCGTTTCGGCCGATGGTTACGTTCTCTCCCACCACGGCGAACGGCCCGATGGATGCGCCGTCCGCGATGCTGGCGGATTTCCCGACCGATGCTAGGGGGTGAATTCCCCGCGGTGGTTTCGGCGGCTGATAGAAAAGCTCCAGCGCCCGCGCGAAATCGAGATAGGGATTACTCGAAACCAGGCTGGCAATGGGACGATCCCGCAGCGCTTCGGCGGTGAGAACCGCGCTGGCGCGCGTCTCCTTTACCTTGTGCGCGTATTTAGGGTTCGCAAGAAAGGTCAGTTCGCCGGGCGCGGCGTGTTCCATGCCGGCCACGCCGTTGATCTCGATTTCGCCGTCCCCGATTAATTCGCAGCCCAGGGCGCTTGCGATGTCGCGGAGTTTCATCGCCAGCATCAAGATTAGCGTAGGACAGGAGCGGCTGTATGCACGCCCGGGATACACCGCTTACGCGTGTATACCCGGCCGAGCTGCAACCCGGCCGCAACACCTGCCAACGCAAGGGCTTCCTGGTTAGCTCTCCGTGTGTAGTATTATCCCTGGCCCGCGGCTTTGCGGCGTCGGGCTGGTAGACCGGCCTGCTGTCCGTGTTATCGGTAGGACTATAGTACTGGCCCGGCTTTGTTCTGAATCTGGAACAAAATCCTTGAATGCCACCAAAAACTCTGATAAATAAGTGTGTAGCGCTTCAAAAAATAGCGTTCTGTTCCGAACTTGGAACAGGATCGACGAATAAGAAGGAGCGCTCCCGTTCGCACGGCAGCAGTCTCGGAGGCGGCGGTGGAAGTTACTACTTTCGGAGGGCAGATGCCGACACGGATTTTACTTATTTATCGTTTTCCGCTGGTTTTCCAGGCGCTCAAGGCGCTTATGGAAGGGGAAGGCTTCCGCGTGATGGGGCATCAGGACAGCCCCGAAGCCGTTCGCTTCGCCCAGCAATTTCAACCGGACATCGTCATTTTGGATTTCGAGCTTCCCGGCGCAGGTTTGGAGTGCGTCCGCCAGATCCTGGAAGTGAGTCCGGCCACCCGCATCATCGTGCTCAGCAAGCATGCGGAGGAGTATCGCGTCAGGGAAGCCATCGAGATCGGCGTTCGGGGCTACGTGCTCAAAACGCGCACCGCGGACGAACTGCTGCGGAGTATCGAAGAGGTGTCCCACGGACGAACGTACTTCTCGCCCGAGATTGCCCACATCGTGGCCGAACTGGTATTGGAACCGTTCAGCTATCGCAGCCCGTCACGGCGCGCCAGTCAGTTGACGGATCGGGAACGGCAAGTGGTTACGCTGATCGCCGAGGGCAATTCCACCAAGGAAGTCGCGGCGCGGCTCGGAATCAGCGTCAAGACCGCCGATTGCCACCGCACCCGTATCATGGATAAGCTCAACTTGCACCAGACCGCCAATCTGGTCCGTTACGCCATCCGCCAGGGATTCATCGAGGCCTGAACCCGGCTTCCGGAAAAGAGCCGGTTACGGATGAAGTCTGTGACCGCAGGGCTAAATCCTGCCGCTATTTAGTGGATTTCCCCCGGCGGTGCCTGCATTTCAAAAAATTCGCTGGTCGAGGCGCGCGTGAAGAGCCCAAGAGAGAAAAACCCCTTCCCATGCACTCAGTTAGAGCGGCCGGCGCGTCCATGGGGCCGGGATTTCAGGGATCGCCTACCCGGTCATCAAGCATTATCCTAGTATTCCTGGAATTGCCGGCGCGTTTATAATTTAGGCAGCAGCCCGGAAAATGCCACTCTCCGGAGCTGGAAGGCCGTAAGAGCGGGACCATCACATTCGGATTCGCGCCAAGAGGAACCCATCATGAATTTAACGAAAATCCTGGAAGATCTGCGCCGGGAACGAGAACAGATTGACGAAGCGATTCTAAGTCTCGAAAGATTGGCTGCGGGAAGCGGTCCCCGTCGCGGCCGGCCCCCTGCCTGGCTCAAGGCGCAAAAAGGCCGCGGCCGCGCTGCTAATGGTAAGGAGACCCCCGCGACCAAGTCTGCCGCGAGCGTTTAGCAGGGCTTTTCCCTCTGCATACCAGCGACGTTGCGGATCAGGAACCGGGATCCGTAGCGCAGTCCATCGGGCTGAAACCCGAATTCTGTCGTAACAAAATCTAGGGTTTACGAACAATTTTTGGAGTTATAATTAATTTGAATGCGCGAGAGTTTTGCAATCGCTCGCGCACCTAGCCCTATGATGAAAGCCGTTCTCAAGACGCTTGCGATCAGCTTCGGCGGCGGTCTCGCTTTGGGCGCCGGAATCCGCCTGACGCAAGGCCCCGCAAAATCACGCCGCGAGCCCGAGGTTGACCTCGACCCGCTGCTTTCACGGCTGCAGAATGTCGAAAGCCGCATCGGAGAAATGGAATCCGGTGTGAGCGGCGAGGCCGTTTCCTCCGGCCCCCTTCCTTCCGAAGTTCTCGGCAAGACGCTTCTGGCATTCGAAGCACGCCTCGCCTCGCAAGTGAACGACGTGGAGCATTTGCGCGACGATATCAGGCGCGTGGACCAGTGCCTGGCGGATCTCGATTCGCAGTTGCCGGTTCTTGTCCAGTCCACAGTAGATGTGCGCTTCCAGCAGGCCGAGAAGAAATTGCAGCATGATTTCGAGGAAGTCCAGAGCCGCTCCATGACGGCATTTGTGGAGACGCTGCAAACCAAGGTCGTTGAGCGGATCAGCACCCTGGAGGTGAACCTCGCCGAGCAATCACAGGCCATCGGAAAACTGCGCGACGCTTCGGCGCGGTCCGACGAAAATCTGCAAAAGATGCTGGTTGGCATCGAGCAGCTGGTGGATCAATCCAGAGCTTCTCCACCCGCTCCGGCTCCGGTGACCGCTTCACCGCCGGTTCCGATGGCCGTTGTCCGTGAGTCTCCCGCCTCTGTGTATGAAGCGGCCTCAGCCATCAAGCGCAAAGAGCCTGCCTCCGATTCCGTCACCGTGCGCGTCTATACGATCGGCGCTGAAGCGGAACCGGTGACGCTCGCTTCGGAATCCGCGATCGTCGAGGCGCCCCTAAACCTTAGCCAGCCGGCGGAAGAGATTGCGAAAGAGACTCCGAAACCGGCCAAAGTTCCAGATATTCCAATCGCCGCTGCTTCTGAAACCGCGCACGCCAGTCCTGTGTTTCCCGGGGAGCGCCTCAGTGCGCCGATGGCGGCAAGCGTCGCGGCCGAGCCGGCGGTCAAGCCGCAGCCTGCTGTGGCCCCCTCGGTCAGCGAGCTACCGGATCCCGAGCCGCTCAAGCCTGAAGAATCCTACGAATGGGTCAACAAGATCGGGCTCGAGCTGCTGGCGCCGCGGTCCAAATCGCGTTTGGGCTGGCGCATTCCTCTAGTGATTGGCCTGGCCGCGGGACTCATTCTCATCGTGGGCCTGCTTTATTCCGGAATGCTGCAGCACCTTTTCGAATCGAGCGCGACGCCTCAAGCCTCCACGCTCGCTTCCACTGCGCCGGCTCCGGACCCTCCTGCTCCCGCGCAAAGTGCCAAAGCGAGTGAAACTTCCGTACCGCTGCAAGTGGCGCGCGAGTATCAGCGCCGCAAAGATTGGATGAAGGCTGAGAGTTCCTTCCGCGCCATCCTCGATGCCAACCCGGCGGACCGCGATGCAGCCATCGGACTCTCCGACGTGCTGTATCAAGAGCAGAAGTATGAAGAGAGCGCCGCAGTGCTGAACAAGCTGCGTTCCGCCAAAGCGGAATAGTTTCCTACTCCCCTGTACCGATCCCCTTTCGAGAATTTCGGCTCCGCCCTAGCAGAAACAATAGATCCGCACGGCCGCGAGCCGAGCGGTCAATCGTGGTCTGGTATTGCTCGAAGATCTAGATTGGGATCAGATCAAAAAGAAACGCACGCATCGAACCGCCAGGATGCGTGCGATATGTATTTCGAGACGGCCTTCGCGAGGGGGTTAAACCGAAACCGGAACTTCCGATTTGTCGCTTTCGGCGACGTGCGATTGCAGGGAATAAATCGAGTCGAGCACGCGCTCCATCAACTCGTCGCTTTGCGCGACCGTGGTCTTGAGGACCTCGATGGATTTCACCTGGTCGGAGAGTTTCTGGTCAAGACCCGACATCGTGCTGGACAGCATTTCTTCCATGGTGCTGACCACTTGCGCCAGGGTAGGCAGCTCCTTCAGTTTGGCGTCGTGGCCGGCGACATGATTTTCGAGCGCGGCCAGCCGCCCGTCGTAGCGAGTTGCGAGCGATGCCATCCTTGCATCCAAAGAGGCAACTGCCCGGAGGGTCTCGGCCGATTGGTTATGCGTGGCTTCCGTTTCCGCGGAGTGTTGGCCGCTGCCATTCTCAAGAGTCGCGAGCCGCGCTTCGAGATCTGCAACAGATTGTTTTAGTGGACCGGCGTCTGCACTCGAAGCGTCAGCGTTGGAGCGCGATTTCCATAAGGCGGCTCCGATCGTAACCCCCGTCAGCACGAAGGCTGAATGTTTCGCCAAGTTGAGTAGTCTCAGCATATACGGCAAGCATACTACAGAAAATTCTTAGATGCTACTAAGGAATATACCTGCTTGTAAGACCTTATCCTAATTAGCCATCCTAGAACGTCAACCTTAGTTAACCGGGAGATCATCTTGGATTCAGTTCCGGGCACGGGCTCGAGCGCCACCCCGTGGGAACGAATGTTCATTGAGTGCGATCGGCAAGGACACGTTCTGTGGATGAATGAACGCGCCCGTGCCCGCCTGGGACCGGTGGAGAGCCTGTTATCAGCCCTCCCCGCGCTGCACTTGCCGGCGGCCAGCGAGATGTTAGAAGCGCCAGCGCCTGGGCACCACCGCGTGCTGGTTTCAACGTTTCTGTCCGCAAACCGC
The DNA here is from genome assembly GCA_963768075.1 of Terriglobia bacterium. Lineage (GTDB taxonomy): Bacteria > Acidobacteriota > Terriglobia > Bryobacterales > Bryobacteraceae > QHXW01. The sequence goes on along the minus strand of CAVYHD010000040.1, from coordinate 195,334 downwards.
CGAATTCCAGTCCTGTTGGTGCGGGTGCTCGCTTTAGAACATCGCGTGGTCATTTCCGCCGAAGTTCGCGCCCGGGCCTCGGATACACGGCCAGAGCGGAACGAGGTGTTGGCGGCGATGTCGCGGTGGCAATCCAACGCCACGCGCAATTACTTTCGGCTGATGAAGGCGCACGAGTCGCTCGCCCGGCTGGTGCGGCCCTCGAGGCCGACGGGGGTCGTGGTAATGGAGGCACTCGAGACGGAGCGGACGCGCATCGCGCGGGAATTGCACTCGGGCGCCGGCCAGACACTTGCCGGCATTAAAGTTAATGTGGAACTGGTATTGCGCCGGACGCCTGATCTTCCGGAGACGGTGCGTGTCGGCCTCGATCGTATTCAGGCTTTGGCGGAGCAGGCGCTCAGTGAGGTCCGGTCGGTTTCCCAGCGGCTGCATCCCCCGGACTGGAAGCGTTTAGATCTGCTGCAAGCCATCGAATGGTTGTGGATTACGACGGGGATACCAGAGAAGTTTCATGCTACACTTGATCTCCATCCTCTGGTAAGGGCGATCCCTGATACTGTCCGGTTTACGATCTACCGTGTGGCTCAGGAGGGCCTGGCGAATATCTTGCGCCACTCCGAAGCCACCGAGCTAAAGCTGGAATTGGGGGAGCGGAACGGCGAAGTCTACCTGGTCCTGGAGGATAACGGGCGTGGGTTTGACGTGCAAGAGTCGCTGTATGGGGCGCTGAATCCGGCGATGCGGGGAATAGGGCTCAGGGCCATGCGCGATGAGGTGCTTTTACTCAATGGAGAGTTTCTCTTGACCAGCACTGGGAGTGGCACGCGTATGGCGATTACCCTGCCTGCCATGGAAGATCGATGAGCCAGCAGACCAAACCTATCTCCATCGTCCTGGCCGATGATCATTCGATCGTACGCGAAGGCCTGGCGGCATTTTGTGATGCCCAGCAGGAATTGCACATCGTGGGACAGTGTTCTGACGGACTGGCCGCGGTGGAAATGATCCGGTCGCTCACGCCGGACTTCGCGATCATCGATCTGCACATGCCCAAACTGCACGGCCTCGAAGTGATCCGCAAGGTTCGCGAGGCCAACAGCCAGTCAAAGCTGGTGGTGCTGTCGATCAGCCGCGATGAAAAAATGGTGCTCGAGGCGTTGCGGGCCGGCGCCAACGGGTACTTGTTGAAGGATGGTCCCGCGCGCCATTTGCTGGACGCCATCAGTTACATTCAAGACGGCGGGGTCTACGTTTCGCCGCTGCTTCGCAGGGATTATCTGCTGGAAGCGCCGCGCAAAGCGCCGGCGGAGGATCCGCTGGCTTCGCTGAGCCGCCGGGAATATGAAGTGTTTTCTTTCCTGGTGGACGGTATGCGGCCCAAAGACATTGCCAAGCTGCTGGATATCAGCCCCAAGACTGTAGATACGTACCGCTCGAATATCATGCGGAAGCTTGGTATTCACGATCTGGTGGGCCTGGTAAAGTTTGCCATTCACCGCAACCTTACGTCGGCTACCAACCCCCAACCAACCTCGTAAAGACGTTTTTCGCTGTCTGCTTACAGGCGGTGCTCCCTGCGGGAAACGCGCAGCAGGGTCGCGTTAATATTGTTCAACTGGTCGATCAGGCGCTGCTCGCCCTCGGGGGTCCAATTATGGCGAAGCATGGCGGCGCGGGTCTCCCCGGCGCGCGTCAGCAGGAACATCCACCCCATGTAGCACCCTATCGTCATGACAAGCACGACATTGTTTAGTTGGCGAATCAGCTCGCGGCCCACCACATTGTGGATCAATTCGATCATGCTGATCCCCAGAAAGTAAACCGTGTATACGAGGCAGTGGACCAGAATATTCCGGTTTAGCGCCACCGGGTACGACGAGAGAAACAGCAGGATCAGCAGGAGAAAGATGACGAGACTGAACACTACGCCACGCTCGACCGTGGTGCACCAAAACAGAAGGCGCGAGGGCTCGTTTCCTAACGAGGGAATCAAGGTCAGGATCGAGACGGCGATCGAGAAGATCAGCGCCCCGTAAAGGGTCCACCTGCCGAGGCTGTAAATTCCCGCATAATTTCGCAAAACTAATGAATATAATTCCAGCACGACCAGGACGTAGAAAATCCAGAGGACCGGAGCCGTAACCAGGTAGATGATGGCGTAGGTGCTGCTGACAAGGCTGACCGGGAGAAGGAATAGCGCCACCGAACGGGCCGTTGCAAATATCAGATAAACAAAGAAGAACCGGTAGACGGAGTGCAGGCCGAGTTGGCGCAGCCTCCAAGCCGTACAAGCATTGGCGACGATGGATAAACCCCAAAGGATGGTAAGGATGCTGGGATGTGACACGACTTGCACCCGGCGGCAGTGCTACAGGTATTATACCCGCATTTCCTGGTATATTACTCCAATATATTAGATGAATTGTATATAAATCGACGACAAAAGGGGCGGGTATGTGGCGAATGGCGCGGCGCACAGCCACCGCCGGCAGGTGGCCGGGTCGCAGGGACACGCTATTGGACCGCCATCGTTACGCCATATCCTGTAAAGCCGATCTGCATATGCGGCACCGGCGTGACTTGTTGCGGCGCCGGACCCTGCGAGGGATCCGTAGAGGCGTCGAAGGTAATTTCAGTGCCGATCGAAAACGTGCCCAACGCCGAGAGATCGAGATTGACGGTGTGCGGCACGGTTGAGCCGGAGACCCGCTGGAAGTATCAATAGTCCCATTCGGCCGGCTGGAACGAGGTGGACATGAAATTATCGAGCCGGCCGTGGACGCCAACGGCAGTATTTTTCTGATTCAGGACGGTGACGTTAATGGAGGCTTGCGCCAGGGCAGTGGCGCAGAAAAGCGAAGTGCAGGCGGCGAGCCGCATATCGATCACCCATACAAATGTTCGCACCCCGGAGGGCTTGCGTAAAACGCGTTGCCGCGGTAGCCGAGCTCGTCCAGGCCCGCGCGGGAGGTATAGAATCCGTCGATGACACGCTCTTTGAGATAGGAGAAGAAACGCGTGGGTGTGTTGTCGGTTTTCGAACCAGCCATGATCTCGTTGAATTCCGCCTGGCTGAGAGGGTTCGCCTCCATCCACGCGAGGCCCTCACGGACGACTTTCTGCGCATCGAATTCTTCGAGCTTCCGAACCGATTCGGCTCCGTAGTAGTGAATGGCCAGCGTCCGGTGTGCCGGTGAGAGAGCGCGCGCGGCGGCGCGAACGGCCGCGGATTCGGAAACCGTGAGATCGATCCACTCGGCAATCTCGTGCACGATGGCGGCGTCCGGCGTTTCGCCGAGCAGGCCCGCGACGAATTGGACGATGCCGCGGTACTCATTGGGCTGGAAAAACGCCGGCTGAAAAGCTCCGGTGCGAATCTGCACGAGTTCGGTACCGCCGCCGGGTGCGACGGGATGTCCGGCGAGCGCATGGCCGAGGTGATCGCGCGACGGTTCATAAACACCGGGGGGCAGCTCGGCGGCCGCGAGATCGATGCCGCTCCAGCCCGCGAGAACGGTCCCGCCACCCACTTGGAGAAGCCATTGCCGTCGCGTTACCATCACAGGCTCCCCTTTCGAAACTCTTCGGCGATATAGTCGGCGGCGCGCACTGAGATCGCCATGATGGTCAGGGTCGGCTCCCAGCAGCCTTGCGTCACGAAGCACGCGCCGTCGGTGACGAAGACATTCTTCACATCATGCACCTGGTTATACGCGTTCAGCACGCTGGTTTTTGGATCGTGGCCCATGCGCGCGGTGCCGCACTCGTGAATATTCTTGCCGAAGAGATTCAGCTCCGCGGCGGGCTGCGTCCGGGCTTCCAGCTTCAAGGCATCCATGATTTCGCCGAGATGTTCGCGCATGGCTTTGGCCATGTTGTGCTCGTTTTCGCCGTAGCTGGCGTGAATATGGAGCGCCGGAATGCCCCAGGCGTCTTTTTTCTCGGGATCGAGGGTCACGTAGTTGTCGTGGCGCGGCAGGCATTCGCCTTGCGCATAGACGCTGAAGGAATAAGGAATCTGGGTGCGGACCTTGTCGCGGAATTCGCGGCCGAAACCAGGAGTAGAGAATGCGTGCCCGTAGAGTTCCTGGCGTCCGTCTCCGGCGAAATAGTAGCCGCGCAGGAAATTCTTGTTCTTATACGGGCCCACCGTGTTCACGTACTTGGGAATGATATAGCCGCACGGACGGCCCACAGGCTCGCGCACCGAGGCCTGAAGCGCGGGCATGGTTCCGCCGCCCTGCTCGAGCGTGGTGTGATCCATCAGATAGTGGCCCAGGACGCCATGCGAATTCCCGACGCCCTCCGGGAAGTTTCGCGAGCGCGAGTTGAGCAGAATGCGCGTCGATTCGAGCGCACTGGCGGCCAGGATGACAATCTTTCCCCGGGCTTCGCGGGCGGCGTGCGTGGAGCGGTCAATGTACGCTACGCCGTCCGTCTTGCCCTCGTTGTTCATCAGAAGGTGGCTGACTACGGCGTCACTCACCAGGTGGAAACGGCCGGTGCGCGCCGCGGCGGGCAGCGTTACCGATGGGCTATTGAAGTAGGACGCCGTGAAGCAGCCGCGCTGGCATTGGTCGCAGTAGTGGCACGCAGGCCGGCCATTCAGCGGGGTCGTGAGGTTCGCGCTGCGGTCGACGATCAGCTTCCATCCAAATTTCTTTTCGACGATTTCCTTCGCCACCAGTTCGCCGCAGCTCAATCGCATGGGCGGCAGGAATTTGCTGTCTGGAAGCTGCGGCAGTCCTTCGTAGGATCCGCTGACGCCGATGTAGCTTTCGACGCGATCGTAGTACGGCTCAAGTTCCTTGTAGCTGATGGGCCAATCCTGCCCGTAGCCATCGCGGCTCGCGGCTTTGAATTCGAAATCGCTATAGCGATAGCTCACGCGCGCCCAGCAGAACGTCTTGCCGCCCACCTGGCGGCCGCGAATCCACATGAACGGCTTGTCGGCGGGGAATGTGTAGGGATGCTCGCTGTCGTTCACGAAGAACTGGTGGCTGTAGTCGTCACAGGCGTAACAGAGGCGCTGTACGGGCTGGTCCGTGAGCAGCTTTTTCTGGTTGCCGAAGCCGCGGTACTTGAGTTGATAGGGCCAGATGTGCTCGGTGAAATCGCGCGTGGGCACGCGTGGCGGGCCGGCTTCGAGCATCAGCACTTCCACGCCTTTTTCGGTCAATTCCTTGGCGACCCACCCGCCGCTGGCGCCTGAACCGACCACAATCACGTCATAGGTTTTCACAGCCATGGAATAGTAAGGAGAGTGTACCATCGTGTGGAGGAGTAGGAATGGCAAACGGAAAAGTGAAGGTTGGAATCATCGGATCGGGATTCGAAGCGGACATTCATGCGGCGTCTTTTCAGATCATGCCCGAGGAAGCCGAAGTTGTGGCTGTTGCTTCGCCTACGCCTGGCCACCCCGAGGCCTTGGCCAAGAAATACGGCATCCCGCGTGTGTTTCACGATTACCGGGAGATGCTGAAGGAAAAAGATATCGAGATGGTCACGATCAACGCGCCCAACTCGCTGCACTGCCAGATGACGCGCGACATCGCGCAGGCGGGCAAGCACGTGGTGTGCGAGAAGCCGCTGGCCATGACACTCGAAGAGTGCGACGAAATGATCGACGTCTGCAAGAAGCACGGCGTTCTGCTTGCGTACGCCGAGGAGCTATTTTTCACTCCGAAATATCTCAAGGCGAAGCAAATGGCGGACCAGGGGGCGTTCGGCAAAGTCTATCTCGTGAAGCAGAGCGAGAAGCATTCCGGGCCGCACGCCGCGTGGTTCTGGGATGTAGAGAAATCAGGCGGCGGCGTTTTTATGGACATGGGCTGCCACGGCATCGCGTTCGCCTATTGGTTTCTCGGCCGTCCCAAGATCAAGAGCGTGTTCTGCCAGATGGGCACTTACGCGCACGCCGACAAAACCAAGGGCGAGGACAACAGCATCTGCATCCTGGAATTTGAGAACGGCGCTGTGGGGCTGATCGAAGATAGCTGGGCCAAGCCCGGCGGCATGGATGACTACACGGAAATCTACGGGACGCGCGGCGTGAGCTACGCCGACCTGCACATGGGCAACGCGCTGCCGACTTTTAGCGAGCCCGGCTATGGATACGCCGTGGAGAAAGCGCCGAGCACGCAGGGGTGGACGTATCCGGTTTTCGAGGAGCACTGGAACTACGGGCTGCCGCAGGAACTGCACCATTTCGCGCGGTGCGTGCGTGGCAAGGAGGAGCTGCGATCGAGCGGCGAGGACGGGCGGTTGGTGCAGGAAGTGCTGCTCGCGGGCTATCAATCCGCCGGAACCGGCAAGAAGGTCGAGCTGCCGTTCCGTCCCAAAGGCGTGAAGAAGCCGATCGACCTGTGGTGGAAGCCGGTAGCGTAAGATACCAATATGATCTCGTTCGATCGCCGTTATTTCATGAAGCTGGCCAGTGCCGCGCCGCTGCTGGCGTACATCGCCGCGCAGGATTTCACTCAGAAGGCGCTGGGCGCGGTGAGCAAGTCCGCCGGCAGGGAGAATATTTACTCGACGATCGGAGTGCGCTCGTTCATTAACGGCCGCGGCACGTGGACCTATCTGAGCGGTTCGCTGGAGTTGCCCGAAGTGCGCGCGGCCATGCAGGCGGCCGCGGAACACTATGTCGATATCTTCGAATTGCAGCACGCTGCCAGCCGCCGGCTCGCGGAACTCTCGGGCGCGGAAGCCGGCATGGTCACTTCCGGCGCGGCGGGGGCCATCGCTTCCGCCACAGCGGCCTGCATTGCCGGAACCGATCCCGCCAAAATCTGGCAGCTTCCCGATACCACCGGCCTTAAGCACGAAGTGATCATGCACGGCGGGCGTGACCCGTTCGACAGCGCCGCGCGGCTCGCCGGGGGAAAGCTGGTGGTGGCGCGCACAATAGACGACGTGCGCTCGGCCATCAACGATAACACGGCGATGATTTACACCCAGGCGCTCGGGAAAACGTTGGAAAAAATCATTGCCATTTCCAAGGACACGAAAGTTCCCATGCTGCTCGATGATGCCGCCGGGATCCCGCCCATCGAAAATCTGAAACTCTACGCCAAGATGGGAGCTGATTTGTATTGCTTCAGCGGCGGCAAAGGGCTGTGCGGTCCGCAATGCTCGGGAGTGCTGCTGGGCCGCAAGGATCTGATCGAAGCTGCGATGCTCAACACCAGCCCGTGGGAAGGCGCCGTGTGCCGCTCCATGAAAGTTGGCAAGGAAGAAGTCATGGGCTGTCTCGCGGCGATCGAAGCTTGGACGAGGATGGATCTCAACGCACTCAACCGGCAGTGGAACGAGCGCGCGCTGCGCATTCGGAAGCTGATTGACACGGTTCCCGGCGTGAAGACCGAAATCCAGATTCCCGAGGACGGCAACCGGTATCCCACCCTGATGGTCAGCTGGGATGAGGACGCCTGGGGATTCCGGGTGGCGGATTGCGACAAGAAGCTGCGAGAAGGCGAACCACGCATCGAGGTGTTGACCTCGAACAATCCGAGCCTGGTTTCAGTGCTCGACGAACATCCCAGCTCGAAGACCGCCAAGAGCGCGGACCACATCGAGATCGTTTCCATGACGCTGCAGCCGGACGAGGACCTCATCGTCGGAAAGCGCATGCGCCAGATCTTGAGCGAGGCGCGCAAAAAGGTCGCGTGAAGAGCCGTCTCGGTGGGTTCCTGCCGGCATTATTGACCGCGATATTGTGCGCGGCCGGGGCGCACAAGGCGCCGGATGAGAAACTCGCGCCGCCCGAATCGGAGTGCCCCAAGTTGCAGTCCGAGCTGGAACGCGCACAGGCGCAATGGGAGAAGACAGACGCCCGTTTCGCGCAGGTCGATTGGACGATCTCACATGACCTGGTAGTGCAGAGACGACTGGCGGGCGGCAACCGGTTTGATGGCAAACGCGTCATTGACGTCGACCTTGAGCACGAGGAGGCGGCCCGTTTCGGCCCTCACGATAAGTTCACATTCTCGGCGTGGATACGGCCGAAAGAGCTGACCGGCGCCATCCTCACGCGCGGCGAAGATGTCGTCGAAGGCGATGGCTATAGGCTTTATCTCAAGGACGGCAAGGTGCAAGTTCACCTGGTCAAGAGCTGGCGTAGGGACGCTCTGCGGGTTGAGGCGAAGCGCGCCATCGATCCCGACCAATGGCACAACGTGACCGTGACCTACGACGGACAGGGAGCCGCCGGTGGCATCAAGATCTACGTGGATGGCCAGCCGCAGAAGTTGAAGATCAATTCTAATAACCTGCACTCTTCCTTCGAGAGCCGGGAACCCTTGCGAATTGGTGGCGGTGGCGGACCCGACAACCGCTTTCGCGGCCAGATTCGCAGCGTGCGCATTTTCAGAGCCGCGCTGACGCCGGACGAAGTTGCCGTGCTCGCAACGGATACGCCCGTGAGCACGCTGGTCGGGACTCCGCCCGAGAAAAGAACGGCCGCTGAGTCCCGGAAGGTCCGGCTGTATTTCCTGGAACGGAACGCGCCAGCTGGCATTCGGGAAACCTGGCAGCGCGTGTGTGAGTTGCGTAACCAGTAAGCTATTGCGGCGTGGGCTCCGGCCCCGCGGCTTCTGAGCCGAGCCCGGCGTACTCTTCTTTTACCTTGATTACCTTGTTGCCGTTGAACGTGACGAAGACGATCTTGCCGGGCGGAGTGCCGTACACCCAGTCTTCAATCTCCAGCCCGTCTTTGTTTGTCTCGCGCGATTTGTGCTCCGGGCGGCCCACCGCCATCAAAACCTGCTCGCGGTCCATTCCTTCCAGAACGCGCTTGTCGGCGATGGCCTTCTGTACGGTCGGCGGCAGAGTCTCCGCGTAGAGCTGAGTGGCAGAGTGCTTTTCGAAGTCAAACAGCGGCGTCAAAGATTTTTTTACATCCGCCGATGTCAGATTGGCCAGAGGCTTGTGATAGAGAAGTTCGATTACGGTGCCCGCGGTCGGATGTCCGCCATTTGACACCGGGGCCGTCCCCATGCCGCCGCCGACCTGGACACGGTCATACCAGTGCCGGCCACTTTTGAGCCCGCCGTTAATCTCGAGCAGGATCCTGTCGTCTTCGAGCGTGACTTTGGTGATCTGCACTTGTTCGCCGGTTCGCGCCGCCGGGCCCATCTCCTTCGCGATGGCGTCCCACTTCTTTTTGTCGTATGCTCCGGTGGACTCGATTTCCAGGGGCTTCTTGGATCGCGGAAGGAACGCCTTGGCGGTGGCGTACTCAGACGTCAGGCTGCGCACCAACTCCACTCGCTCATCAAAGGTGAGCTTGTCACTGCCGCGGAGCGGAACCAGCAGCGCCGCCATGATCAATCCCAGCGCCGCTGCCCCCAGGGGACGCATACTATTTCTCCACGGGTTCGTCGAGCAGCAGATTCCGTTGCGGCCGGATGGGCGCTTTCCACAAAAAGGCGAATAACGCCACGAGAACGCCGGAGCACAAAAGGCTCGCCTCGGGTCCATATTCACCGCCACTCCACAAAGTCCCGGCGTTCCAGTGCATCTCGTAACCCGTGACTCCTATTTTAATCCCGCTCACGGTTGCGCCGAAGAGAGGTAATGTAAAGTTCCATCCGAAATGTAAACCGAACGGAAGCCAGAGGTCGCGGCTGCGCAGAAACGCGTACCCGAAAAGCACGCCGAATCCGGCGGTGTTGGCCACACTCAAGTACGAGGGATGGGGGTTAAAGGCGTGCAACAGACCAAACAGCACGCCAACGGGCAAAATCGTCGAGTACGGTCCCGTGCTCCGAAGAAGCACTTGAAAGCCGTACCCGCGGAACAGCACTTCCTCACCCGCCGCGCCGAACACCAGTATGAGGAAGACCCACACAAAGGTGCGCCAGTGAGCCTCCATGCCGCCCGGCAGCAAGCTGGCCGCGTGAGTCGCGAGGGGGCCGGCCAACACGACTACCGCCGATGCGATTCCTCCGGCGAGTCCCCAGACCAGATTGTGTGCCGAAGTCCGATTCCAGTGGAAGCCGATATCCGCCAGCCTTCTACCCTCGTAGATGCGCAGCGTGATAATGTTAGTGGCCACCGCGGAAACAAACACGCCCAGTGCCGCGCCCGCAAACATCCCCAGCAGTACAGCCAATCCGCTTAGGGCGAACAGCGACAGAAATAGCACGTAAAAGAAGATGTAGAGCCCAATTTGCAGCCAGACTCGCAGCGGATCCGCGTGCGCGGGCATCTTCAGTCGGCGGCCGCGCGGATGCGCACACCCTGCGGCGCTACGCGCACTGGCAGCACGGTCGCCCCTTGGGCCGCGATTGCGCTGGTGACCCGTTCCTTCGCGCCGCGCTCCACCAGAAAGAAAACGCAGCCCCCGCCGCCAGCGCCGCAGACCTTCGCGCCAACGGCTCCGGCGCGCCGCGTCACCTCCACCAGCCGGTCGATAAGCGGCGTGGTAATGCCCGGCGCGTTCTTCTTGCGATTCGCCCACTCGTCGCGCAGCAGGCGGGCCGTCTCTTTCCAATCGCCGCGCTCGAGTGCATGCCGCATCGCAGCGGCAATCGCCGCGATGTGATCGAAGTTCCGGTGGACCGCGCGATCGCCGTCGATGTGCGCCTTCATGACTTCCCAGTTGTTGATTCCGGAATTCCGCGGCTCGCCGGTATACGCCAGCACGATGCGCTCGTTCAGATCCTCGAGATCGACGGCCAGGGCCTTGCGCACGACGCCCACCTCGCCTAACTCGATCGCGCTAACGCCGCCGTACATGGCCGGGTAGTAGTCCTGTGAGCCTGTAGGCACGCGGATAATCTGCGCCTCGATGTTCTGCGAAATCTCCCGCAGCTTTTCGATCTTGTGGCCCGCGCCGGTCAAGCGGTTGAGTGCCGATGAAACGGCGACGATGAGAGTCGAAGATCCGGCTATGCCTGCGCCCGCCGGAGCTTCGGAATCCGTGGCGAGTTCGATGCCCGTTTCCGGCGCGAAGTATTTCACCAGAAATGCCAGCAGCGGCAGCCGGTATTTCTTCGCGGTTCGTAACGCATCCAACGAATCAAACGTTTCTTCCCCGTGAAGGTCCTTCGAACGTAGTACGATCTTGCGATCGTCCCGCGTGGCCAGCCGGCAGCTGGCATACCGGTCCACCGCGAAGTTGACCGTGACCGCGCCTGCGTGGAACAGATACAGAGGCCAGATATCGATGGTGCCGCCCGCCATGTCAACGCGGCACGGCGCTTTAGAAGATAGGATCATGCTGTTGTTTGATCGGAACTATCGAACATAGCACAGTAGCGGCGTCGCCCCAATCCGGCTAATGTTTCAAATCCGCGAGAGAACGTAGCCCGATCACGAACGCGACCATCACAAAGGCGCCGCCGGCATCCAGCGCCGCGTTGAGAGCGAGCGTGCTCGAAACCGGAATGAGAGGACTGACCCACCAGGCCAGCACCCCGATAAGCGCAACAATAGCAATCCAACCTACAAAGTCCAGTACCTCAGGCACCAACGACGGCCGCCGCACGGCAGCCTCTCGATTCACGCGCCGCCGCACCGCGGGCGCAAACCCCGCCGATGTTTCACGCCCCCCAAACTGAGCCCCCAGCTGAGCATCCACTGCATCGAGCGCCTGCAGAAATTCCCGGCAGCCAGCGCATTGCCCAACGTGAGCATCAACGGGGGCGCGCCCATCCCCCGAAAGCTCACCGTACTCAAGCAGCAGCTCCTGGAACTCCGCACAGCCCATCTTAACTATTGCCCTTTGCCTTCCCTCTCTTGTCTTTTGCCTTCGCCTATCCCATCTTACTCCGCACAGCTTCCGCGAGTTCCTTGCGGGCGCGATGCAGGTAAGTCTTCACCGTTCCCATGGGCCACTCGAGCAGCCGTGACACTTCTTCGTACGACTTCTCCTCCAGATAGTAAAGCCGCAGCACCTGCTGATATTTCTCCGGCAGTTCCTGGAGATGCCGCAACACATCGATCTCCGCATGCGTGGAAGGTTCGATGCCGCTCTTCTCCGCCGCACGCGCCACGCTTGGCTCTTCGAGCGAACTCTCTCTCTTTGTGGATCCCGCCTTCAGCGCCGTCAAGCACGCATTGCGCGTAATCGCGTAAATCCAGGTCGAGAGCGACGACTGGCCGCGAAATCCCGGCAGCGCCTTCCAGATGCGCACGAAAACCTCCTGCGCGATATCCTCGGCCAGCGACGAGTCCGCCAGCATCGCCAAAGCCAGCCGGAACACCTTGTTCTGAAATTCCGGTAACAGCCGGTCGAAAGCATCCTGATAGCGCTTTTGATCGAGGCATGCCCGTATCTCCTGTTCCATGCCATCTCAGCAGCGAGGGTACACCATCGCTCGTTTAGACCTCGTGCCTGCCCCGAAATGTTTCATCACTCCTTGAAACATTCGTCCTTCGTCCGCAAGTCTCAACGCCAGAAGGAGAAATTACCATGGGCCCCGAAACACTGATCTTAACTATGTTGCTGGCAGCCACCGGCATCATCATATGGTCGCTCCATATTCGCTACGCGCACCAGGAGTTAAAGCACAAGGAACGGATGGCCGCCATCGAAAAAGGCGCTGAGCTTCCCATGGAACCCGCCGAACGTGCGCCCGCTCCCTGGAGCCCCCGCATTTATCTGCTTCGCGGGCTCGTCTGGCTGTTTACAGGTCTGGGCCTTAGCACGTTCCTGCTGGGTCTTTCTCTCAGTATCGGGAGCCGCCCGGAAACCCTTGAAGACCGGCTCTGGCGCGCACAGAACCTACGCAGTCATGGGGCGCCGGAGGATGAGATCAAGCAGTATTTGAGCGAAAGTAAAAATGGAGTGCGCAGAGAGATGCCGGAAGGCATCGCCCTTATCGGCCTGATTCCCATGGGCGTTGGCCTCGCCTATCTCATCTACTACCGCGGCGAACAAAACCGCCCACCAGCCGTCTAGCCGGCACTTTGCAACCGAGCGCCCGCGCCCGGCATCTTATCACCAGATGCTTCGACGCACCTTGATCGGCAGCGCCATTGGCGTTGCAGGCGCAGGAACATTGCTCTACCGTTCTGCTCCCGCCTTCTGGCAGCAATACGCGCGGGAGATCCAGCGGCCCATTCTCAACCCTTCCGAGCATCCCGATCCCCGGCGCTGGCCCGATACGGGTCTCCACGCCGCCTGGCTCGGCCACAGCACCCTTCTGCTGAAGATCGAGGGCACCACCATCCTGACCGATCCCGTCTTCAGCGATCGCATCGGTATCGACCTCGGACTATTCACGCTCGGCCTCAAGCGGCTCACCGCGCCCGCGCTTGCCGAAACACAGATCCCGCGCCCCGATCTCATTCTCCTTTCCCACGCCCACATGGATCACTTCGATTTGCCCAGCCTCCGCGCGCTAGAACATCCGCAGGTGCCCGTCATCACCGCCACGAAAACCTCGGACCTGCTGCGCGTCAATCGCTACCTGAGCGTCCAGGAAATCGGCTGGGGCCAAACCGCGCGCGCCGGGGCGCTCACCATTCGCGCCGTCGAGGTGAAGCACTGGGGCGCTCGCATGCGCACCGACACCTATCGCGGCTACAACGGCTACCTGATCGAAGCCGGCCGCTATCGCGTTCTATTCGGCGGCGATACAGCCGATACCGCCGCCTTCCGCGCGCTGCGCACGGCCAAGCCCATCGATCTCGCCATCATGCCCATCGGCGCATACAATCCGTGGATCTACTATCACTGCACTCCGGAACAAGCCTGGCGCATGGGGAACGACGCCGGAGCGGAATTCTTCATCCCCGTTCACCACCAGACTTTTCAGCTCAGCCGCGAGCCCTTCACCGAGCCCATCGAGCGCTTCTACCAGGCCGCCGGTCAGCACACGGATCGCGTAGGCCTCTCCCACATCGGTGGGGAGTTTCACATCGCTTAAATTAGACCCATCCGCGCTACCTTAAACCATTAGCGCCCGTCCAACGCCATTCAGGAGACAACTATGAAAACGCTCGTACTCTGCCTTGCTCTCAGCACCGCCGCCTTGCACGCCCAGAATACTCGCGAAGGTATGTGGCAAGGTTTTGGCGGTGAGTGGGTCCACGTTTCCCGGCAACTCATCATGCTCGCCGAGGCCATTCCGGCCGAGAAGTTCACCTGGCGCCCGGCCGAAGGCGTGCGCTCAGTGAGCGAAGTCTACATGCACATCGCGCTCACTAACTTCGAACTGCTGAGTGCTACAGGCGTGCCGATGCCCGCTGACATCAAGTCGGACGACATGGAGAAGACCGTGACCGCGAAGGCCGAAGTCATCGCCTGGTTAAAGCGCTCACTCGAAGCGGTCAAAACGGCTCACGCCGCGGTGAAGCCAGCCGATCTGCGGCGCATAGTGAAGGTCGACAACCAACACGCCACTGTCGACAGCGTGTACCTCCGCATCATCATCCACGGCAACGAGCACATGGGCCAGTTGGTTGCCTACGCCCGCATGAACGGCATCGTCCCGCCGTGGTCGAAGGCCGCCAAGCAGTGACTCTACCTCGACGCGCGCTCCGCCGCCTCGACTCCGTTTGCCAGGGCCACTGTCGCCCACGCCGTGCCGGCGGTCGAAATCCACTGGTCGTGATCGTATGGGAATCCGCTCTGGAAGTATGGCTGGAACTTCACCGCGCGGCTCTTCACATGCCATGACCCGTCCTGCCGCTGCGACTTGAGAAGATACGCTACTCCGCGCTGGTACACGGCATCCCGCGGATTCGACGCACCCGATTCCTGCAAAGCGTAAAGCGCGTGCCCGGTCGAATACGCATCACTTTCCAGATATCCATTCCCGGCCCATCCACCGTCCGCCCGTTGCACTTCGAGGAGGTCGCGCGCCGCCGCCTCAACCTTCCCCTCGCCCACTCCGGCCCACTTCAACCCCAGCACCATCGCGATGCGGTCATCGGTCGTCTTCGGTTTCGATTCCAGCAAATAATCGCGCGCCCGCGCCACGCGTTTGTCGAACTCAGCCTTCAGCCCCGCGGGCCCGTAGACTTGCATCATTCGAATCCCCAGCGCAGCACGCGCAATACAGCCTTCCGAAATGGGCGACCGCGCAATGCCGCCATAGCACCAGGACCCTTCCGGGGTCTGCTCCCACGCGAGGTTCACGATCATGGCGTCGGTTGTCGCATCGGCAGGATGTCCGGCCGCCGCGAGGCCCAGAAGGGAATAGGTCAGCGTGTCTGACGCGCCGGGCGGATCCACCCTTTCCAGCAGCCCGCCCTGGAACGACATCCATTGCGTCTTCACTACCTTCAACTGCTCCTCCGCCGCGGCATCGTCGACGTGTACACCCGCCCTTCGCGCCGCCGTCACCGCCATCGCCGTGAAATTCTGGTGATGGCAACCGACGCAGCCGGTCTCCGTGAAGAACTGGTTGGACGTGCGCTGCAACAGCGCGACGCTTTTCTCGATGGCCGTTTTCGCGTCAGGCGCCGGGGATGTTCCCGCGCCCACCGTTTCCCCGCTCTGCGCTCCCCCGGCTCCGGCCTTCTGCAACAACCCGATCACCTCCGGATTGCCAAACTTCTTCGCCCAATCCAACGCCGTCTCACCAGCATTGCTCTTCGCCTTGACTTCAGCCCCCTTTTCGAGCAACAGCCGCACGACGTCCGGATTCTGCGTCTCGGACGAAACCGCCAGCATCAACGGCGTCATCTCGCGGATATCCTTGGCATTCACCTGCGCCCCGGCGTCGATCAGGGTCCTCAACAGCTCCGGCGTACCATACGGCGCGGCAAGGATCAGCGGCGTCAGATGATTCAGCGCGATGGGCCCCTTGCGAACTTTTCCTCCGTCGGTAGTGGCGGCGTTTACATCGGCGCCCTTGGCCAGCAGTAACTTCACCATCGCCAGGTTTCCCGCGCTGGCCGCGGATTGCAATGGCGTGGAGCCCCCTTTCGTCGCGCCGTTCACGTCCACACCCTTCTCGACAAATAGCCGCACCATCTCAAGATCGTTCGCATTCGCCGAAGCCAGTAAAGGCGTCATCCCATGTTCGGTGCCTTTTGTGGCGGCGCCCTTCGCGATCAGGAAACGGACGATATCGATCGATCCCGCGTTGGAGGCCGCAATCAGCAGCGGCGTCCTGTCCTGCTTCGACCGCGCATTCACGTCCGCTCCGGCCTCCACCAGCAAGCGAACTTTATCGAAGTTGGCGGCGCACCACATCAGTGCCGTCGCGTCGAATGCATTCTTCACTTTCGCGTCCGCGCCCGCGGCCAGCAGCATCTTCATGGCATCCAGGCTTCCCACGGCCGCCGAGTACATTAGCGGCGTAGCGCCATGCCGGTCTTTGATATTGACATCGGACCCGCTGCCGATCAGAACCTTCAGCTTGGCCAGGTCGTTAGCGCGAATCGCCGCGTAGAAATCATCACTCGACGTTCCGGCGGCCAACGCTGCCGAAACCAGCGCCAACAGCGCGACGCTTCTTATCCACATAGGCACCCCTCCCTTGTGGGTTCAAACTATCCTAGCGGAAAGACACTACGGGAAAAAGGGGGAAAGTACTGGCGAGCGAGGAAAGTATCGCCCAAAAAGAAAAAAACCGCAGGAGCATATGTTGCTCCCGCGGTCTGGATTGTGGAAAAGCCTTATCGCGCGGCCATCAAGGCTCGCAGCCGCCGGGCCCGCTCAGGTGCGCGAAGTTGCCGCAGCGCTTTGGCTTCGATCTGCCGGATACGCTCGCGCGTGACGTCGAATTCCTGCCCGATCTCTTCGAGCGTGTGCTCGCGTTCGCAGCCGATGCCGAACCGCAGCCGGATGACCTTCTCTTCTTTCGGCGAGAGCGTCTTCAGGATGCCCGCCGTTTCGTCGCGCACGTTGCCTTCGATCACCGCGTCCACCGGTGACCCCACCCAGCGGTCTTCGATCAGATCGCCCAGCGCCGATTCGCCATCGCGGCCCACCGGAGTTTCGAGCGATACCGGATCCCGCGAAATCGTCTTCAACTTCTGTACTTTCTCGACCGGAATGTCCATACGCCTCCCGATCTCATCATTCGTTGGTGTGCGTCCCAGTTCTTTTTCCAGTTCCCGCGAGGCCCGCAGAAACTTGTTCATGCTCTCGTTCATGTGAACGGGGATGCGGATGGTCCGCGACTGGTCGGCGATCGCGCGTGTGATCGCCTGTCGGATCCACCACGTGGCGTAGGTCGAGAACTTGTACCCGCGCCGGTATTCGAACTTATCGGCCGCGCGCATCAAGCCGATGTTCCCTTCCTGAATCAGATCCAACAGGTGCAGCCCGCGGTTCACGTACTTCTTAGCCACCGAAACCACCAGGCGCAGGTTGGCTTCCACCAGGTCTTTTTTGGCGCGTTCGGCTTCCTGTTCGCCGTGCCGGATTACGTTCAGCGTGTGCTTGAGATCCGCCACTGGCGCTCCGGCCGTGGCTTCGCGCTTGCGGATCTCCCGCTTCAGCTCGCGTGCCCGGTTTTGCGCCGTTACCCCCGCGCGCGTCTCCAGCTTCTGGTACTCCCGCTCCAGGTGCGTTAATTCCTCAACCGCCCGCTCGATCTCTTTTGAGAATTCCTTCCACTTGCCCAACAGGAACGGAACACGCCGGATCGCGAGCGAAGTCTCTACCTTTGCCCGGTTCAACTTCGAGCACAGCCGCCGGCGCACGCGCTTGTTGCTCAGCGCCGTCGCCTCCAGTTTTTCGTCCACCTGTTGCAGCTTCTTGTGCAGCACGATCACGTCCGCGAACAGCTGCTTCAATTGGCCGCGCCGCTGCGTATCCGCCAGCGTGCCCTCTTCCAAATCTCCGAGGTCCACCAGATTGTCCAGCTCCTCGGTTCCTTTTCTCAACTGCTCGGCCAGTTCGACGACGACCAGTTGCACCAGCGCGGACCGGCTGATCGCCTTCTGCATGCGCAGCTTGCCGCGCTCCATCCGCCGCGCCAGGTCCACTTCCCCTTCGCGCGTCAACAGCGGAACTGCGCCCATTTCGCGCAGGTACACGCGTACCGGATCGTCGGTGTAAATCGATTCTTCGACAACCGGTTGCGGGTGTAGAAAGTCCTCTTGGGCAGCTTCCGGATCGAAGAATTTTGCTTCCTCGTCGAAGTTGATGCCCAAAGGGCTATCGTTCAGAAAATGATCGTCAAAATGGTCCACTCGGACTCACCTCCCCCAACAGCGAAGCGACATTCGCAAATGTGTTTTTCTGTGGGGTACAAAATTGAAAGTTCGACTGCCTAGCGCCAACCCAACGACAATCGTGCGGAGCCAACCAGGCTTCACCTGGTCTGTTGATAATAGCACGTCTCTGTTCAGAAGTTAAGTCCCATAGTTAATGATGTTTCAGAACTGTTTTGGTTACACCGGAATTGAACCACCACGAGCTGGTAGTTGCAGTATGTCCAACTCACGATCCCTTATGCCGCATTAGGTTTTTCAGTTCATTGAAGAATGCCTCCTCGTCCTGAAAATCGCGATAAACGGACGCAAACCGCACGTAAGCGATCTTGTCCAACTCCCGCAAACCGTCCATGAGGATTTCCCCAATTTCCGTCGTCGGAATCTCGCGGTCGGGCGAGTCGATCACCCTCGATTCCACCTGGTTTACCAGTTCGGACAGCCGTGCCATACTGATCGGCCGTTTCTCGCAGGCCTTTAGGAGCCCCGCCAGAACCTTCTGGCGGTCGAATTTCTCCCGCCGCCCGTCTTTCTTGACGACCATGTACGGGACTTCGTCGATTCGCTCGTAAGTCGTGAAACGTCTTTCACATGCGAGACACTGCCGCCGCCGGCGGATGGCGTCGCCCTCCTTGCTTTCCCGCGAATCCACCACTTTGTCGTGTAAGTGACCGCAAAAAGGACAGTTCACGTCGTTGCCTCCCGCTCCAGATCGCGCAGCTTGCGCCAGCTTAATCCCTCATGCAGCGCCAAAGCGACGCCAAACGGTACCACCGTCACGAATGAGACCAACCAGATCAGAACCGCCATGCTGGTTGCCAATTCTACCGGCAGGCCGAAGATTTTGGTAAGTACCAGAACAGAAACCACTTGCACACCGCCGCCGATTCCGGGGATCTGCACGACCGCCCCGAACGAGGCAAAGCCAAGAAAAGTCAAGACATCCGCTACCGTGAACTGGACTTCGGCGCCGTAAGCCCGTGTAACGCAATAATAACAGACGGCGATCAGCGTCCACTCGAGCACCGTGTACGCCACCAGAAGCACGATCGACCGGGCGCTTCGCATGGATTCGGCGCCCTGAACGAGCGCCTTCAGGAAGCGTTCGGCCCGGTCGAGGTGATGCGCGGAGAGGAATCCGAGGGAATCCATCAGCCGCTGGCGCATGGACTCGGAGTAGCGGCGGATCATCGCAAGGGCGATCAGGCAAGCCGCACTGACGAAATATACGACCCAGCCCCCGATTCCCAGCATCCAGGAAAGCACCGGGCCTGCGTCGCCGAGGTGCCGGACGCGGCTAAGGGCGAAGCCGAAGATGGCCAGGGCCATCAGGAGATCGTAAATTCGCTCCAAGACCCACGCTGCGAGCTGTGAGGAGAACGAAACCCGTTCCTGGGCCGAAATCAAGTACGGCCGCACAAACTCGCCAGGCCGTCCCAGCAGAGTAACGGCTGTGAACCCGATCAGGGTCGCCGAAAAAAGCTTCCACATGTTGGGAGTGGGCCGCAGCGGTTTCAGCAGCACCGCCCAGCGGAGGGCTCGTCCGTAGTAAGCGGCAAGCACCAGGGCTATAGCGGCCATCAGCCATGTCCAGTCAAGCCTGGCTAGCGTGGCGGCGAACACGGACCAGTGAAAGCCCTGCTTGCGCAGCTCGGAGCGCAGTAATACCAGCGCGACAAGCGGCAGAATTATACCCAGCGCGAGCCATTTCCACGGTTTCGCTTTAATGAGGCCGCCTTTCCCGAGGGCTTGCCGGCTCCAGCCCCCGGAATAGAAAAATGAACCTAACATCATAAAACCTCGTTACTTGTAGTGGAAGCCGGAAAATTCCCAGACAGGGTCGGAATTCCGGATCAAAGTCCGCCGTGTAAAGAGAGTAAACGAGGTAAACTATGGCATCCGCCGCCATGACTGCTGCGTATCCGGCGACCGGCGCCTCTTGGCCGGGCAGGGCGGGGCGTAGCGTCCTCGCGGCCGGTGGCTGGAAGCCGACCTACCGCGCCTTGGATCAGGACTACACTCTCGTTCAAAGGTGCCTGAGCGGTGATGCCACCGGTTGGGAGGAATTGGTGCGGCTTCACACCCGGCGGGTGTACGGGCTGTGTTACCGGTTTACGGGACGGGAGGCCGAGGCGCAGGACCTGACGCAGGAAGTGTTCCTGCGCGTGTTCCGGACGCTCGGGAGCTACCGTTCGGCGGAGGGATCGTTTGTCACCTGGCTGACGCGGTTGAGCCGAAACCTTCTGATCGACAACTATCGCCGTACCAAGCAGGATCGCGCAACCGATCCGATTGAAGATCAACTTCCGATGCTCGAGCAAAAGGAATACGCCGGGCAGGCGTCGGTGCGGCCGGATCGCGTGCTGGCAGGCCGCGAGGCCAGTGAGTTGTTGCAGGCGGCGCTCGGCAAATTGTCGCCGGAATTGCGGGAAACGGTAGTTTTGCGGGATCTGCAGGAACTGGAGTATCGTGAAGTCGCCGACGTGTTGAAGATACCGGAAGGCACGGTGAAATCGCGGCTGAACCGCGGCCGGGCGGAACTGGCGCGGCTGCTGCGCAGGCAAAGGTCGGCGTTATGACGTGCGCACAATTTGAAATCGCCCTGTGCGATCAACTGGACGGAACGCTGACGGCGGCCGCTAAGGCTGAGTTCGACCAGCATCTGGCCGGGTGCGCCGCGTGCGCGGAACTGGCACGGGACGCCGGGGCGGCACTGACCTTTATCGAGCGGGTGGCCGATGTGGAGCCGCCGCCGGAGTTGGTGACGCGGCTGTTCGCGATTGCGCAATTACCCGAGGCGAAGAGACGGGTCCGGAGCGGCATCCGCGGCTGGCTCCAGCGGCTGTTTCAGCCCATGCTGCAACCCCGCATGGTGATGGGTTTGTCGCTGACGATTTTGTTTTTTGGAATGATGGCCCGCTGCGCCGGGATTCCGGGCCGCCGTTTGAGCCCGGCCGATCTGGATCCGGAGCATGTTTGGGCGGGCCTTGAAGACAAGGTACAGCGCGGCTGGGAGCGGTCGGTGAAGTTTTACGAGAATTTGCGGTTCGTGTACCAGATTCAGTCCCGGGTGCGGGAGTGGCGCGAGCAGCAGGAACAGGACGCGGCGCCGGTGGAAACGACGGACGAGCGGCGCTTGCCGGTGCACAACACGCCGGCGGAACGAGACCCGGGTCAACCGGGCCGGGGAATCGAACCAAAGAAATAGGGGATTTGCCATGAACTGTCTTAACCATCCGGAAACTCCAGCCGTGGCCTTCTGCCGCACATGCGGCAAACCACTTTGCGATGCGTGCAAGCGCTCGGTGCAGGGCACCATATTTTGCGAAGAGCACGAACCACCGGTGACGGCGAATGCGCCGGCGCCGCCCGCTATCCAGCCGGTCTACGCGGCGCCGGTGGCCGATCCCAATGTTTCGCCCGGCCTGGCTTTTGCGCTGGGCCTGATCATCCCGGGCGTAGGGGCGATTTACAACGGGCAGTACGCGAAGGGTCTGGTGCACGCAATTATTTTCGGACTGCTGGTGAGCATCCTCAGCTCCGGTTCGGCGGGCGGACTGGAGCCGCTGTTCGGCGTTCTGGTCGCCGTCTGGGTGTTCTACATGGCGATCGAGGCGTATCAGACCGCTCTCAAGCGGCGCGCCGGCCGGCAGGTGGACGAGTTTTCGAGCCTGGTGGATCTGCACGCGCAAGGCGGGCGATTTCCGATGGGCGCGGTGCTGCTGATTGTGGTGGGCGTCATGCTGCTACTCAACACGACCGACATCATCCCGCTGGAGCGCGTGCTGCGCTACTGGCCGGTGCTGCTGATCGTCCTAGGCGTCTATCTGTTGTATTCGCGGGTGGCGGGGATGGGTGCGCAGGCTGGCGGCGTATCTCCCGCAAATCATCGCGAGGAGGTGCAACATGATCACCGGTAATGACCTGGTGCGCGCGGTGCGGGGTCCCATTATCCTGATCACCATCGGGACGTTGTTTGCGCTCGACCACTTCACGCCTTATGGTTTCCACGAGACCTGGCCCGTGATTCTGATCGTAGTGGGCCTGCTTACGTTGGTTGGCCGCGCCGCGCGGAGAGGCCCGACAGCGGGAGGCGCCGCATGAGGCCGCGCCGGTCGGTTACGGGGCCGTTGATCCTGATCCTGATCGGCGGAGCCTTCCTCATGCACAACCTTTGGCAGGATTTGCCGCTGTTTCAGGTGATCGCGGAGTACTGGCCGTTCCTCCTGATCGCCTGGGGCGTGCTGCGGCTGCTCGAAGTGTTGTTTGAAGCGGCTCGCTCGGCCCCGCTGCCTTCGGGCGGCTTGTCGGGCGGTGAGGTGGCGCTGATCGTGCTGCTGTGCGTTATTGGGACCGGCATGTACGCGGCGGACCGGCACGGCATCCACCTGCCGCCATTCGGAAACACGAGCCTGGAGATGTTCGGCGAGGAGTTTGATTATCGCCACACCAGCCTGAAGCCGGTGACGGGCGTGGTGCACGTCGTGTTTGAGAATCTCCGCGGCAATGTGCGGGTCAACGGGACCGACGACAAAGAAGTCAAGGTCGAAGAGCACAAGATGGTGCGTGCGTTCAATAAAGCGGATGCCGACCAGGCCGATAACCAATCACCGCTCGAGATCGTGGCGGATGGGGACCGCATCGTGGTCCGGACGAATCAGGAAAAAGTGACGCACGCGCGGCGAATTTCGAGCGACCTGGAAGTGAGCGTGCCGCGAACGGCCGCCATCGAAGGACGCGGCAGCACGGGCGATTACGACGTGACGGACGTAGGGGGCAGCGTGGATATCGCGAGCGGCAACGCCGGCGTTCGGCTGGCGAATATTGGCGGCAACACCAAGGTGGATTTGCAGCGCAGCGACATCGTGCGGGCGGTGGATGTGAAGGGCGACGTGGACATTGAAGGGCGCGGGTCGGATGTGGAACTGGAGAACATAGCGGGCCAAGTGACGGTGAATGGCTCTTACTCCGGCACGATGCAGTTCAAGAATCTGGCCAAGCCGCTGCATTTGGAATCGCGCAATACCGATCTGCAAGTGGAGAAGGTGGCGGGCACACTCACGATGGACCTGGGCGAGCTCAACGCAACGAACTTGATTGGGCCGGTGCGTGTCGTGACCAAGTCAAAGGACATTCACATCGAGGATTTCACCCAATCGCTGGAACTGGAGACCGAACGCGGCGACATCGATCTGAAACCGGGCAAAGTGCCGCTGGCACAGATCGACGCGCGCAGCCGTTCCGGTAACATCGAATTGGAGCTGCCGGATGCGGCCAAGTTCGAAATCCGGGCCACCACATCACGCGGCGAGGCACAGAACGAATACGGCGCGCCGCTCCAGAGTGCGACGGAAGGCGAGGGCGGCACGGTCAAGGGCAAAGTGGGCAACGGCGCAGTGATCACGATCACGACGGACCGCGGCGCGGTGACGGTAAAGAAGAGCTGAGGAAGGCGGCGTCAGGGTGCGCCGGCGCGCGTCTCGTTTTCAAAGAGTGCGCTTCCCACACCCGAATGGTCCGCACCTTAACAGGACGGCGGCCGTGATTCCCAGCGCGGCGACACCAATCCCAACCCCGATCAGTATGTTGCGCGTGGTATGCGACTTTGTGGTGAGCTGTTTCACCGAGGCCACATCGTCGAACGCAATCTGGCGATCGCCGGTATGTGCATCAACCAGCGTGAATCCGGCGGCCGATACCGGTCCTTTAGCGCCTCGCAGTTTTTCCTTATTCTTTAGGTGAAGTTCGATTTGCGCGCCCGGTGGAATGGCGGTAATCTGGCCCGCCACACTGCCTTCGCCGATGGCCGCCGGGACCAAGTGCATTACCATCAGCAACGTCAGGGCGAGTGATAGCGCGCTTCGCACCTTTACTTCTTTCCCGCGTGGGCCGGGTTCGGCGCCTTATAGCCCGACGTGGCCGCCTTCTTCATGGCTTCGATTCCTTCCACGATGGTCATGAGCGGCGTGGTCTTGATACTGCGGCAGGCGCCGCCCGCGGCAGCGGCAAGCGAGAACGCGGCCGCCTCGACGTTGGTCGGCATTTCGATGATGGCGACTAGATCGTAATCGCCGAAAGCGAACCAGGCATGGGTGATTTTCCCGCCCAGCTTTTCGACCACCGGCCGGACTTGGCCGATGCGGTCGCCCGGGTTGGCGATCATGGTGGTCCACGCTTCCGGCGTGTACGCCACCTGGAGCAGATAGTTAGCCATGGAGTCTCCTATGATGTTTTGTCTACTGTCATCTGGTTCTCGTCTTTCGCAAGACGAAGAAACTGCTCTGTATCTGGTTCCCGGCGGAGCCGTCCGTCGCGAATGATCCTCAGGCACGACGGCGCGCAGGGGGCAAGGGCGCGGCGGTGTTTGCCGCGGCGGAGCGGACCCTTGCCGCCGAGCACCGTCGTGCGACCGCCAGCTCGACGACGGACGGCGCAGCGGGAACCAGATACCTGGATTCCCGGTGGTGGGCTCCCGAGCGTCTTCATGACTCCTCCGCCAACACAAAGTTCGGGAAGTCCTCGAAGACCCATTTGTTCTTCAGGGTTCGATAGATGATCCCGAGAAACTTGCGCGCCAGCGCGATGATGGCCTTGCCGGCTCCACGCCGCGCCTTCACTTGTTCGTAGAACCGCTTCAAATACGGGCTGTAATTGGCCGCGATCAGAGCCGATTGCACCAGCGCCGTCCGCCCCAGCTTGGTCCCGCGTTTGTGAATCCGTCCGCTCCGTTCGGTTTGGTTCGAGTTCGACACCCGTGGCACGATGCCGAAGTAGCTCGCCAGATGGCCCTCGTCAGGAAAGTCGTTCACATCCCCGATCACGCTCAGCAGGATCGCGCTCGTGATCTTGCCGATCCCCTTGATGCTCGATAAACCCTTGTGACCTTCCAGCTTGGAACCTTCTTCGCCAATCGTCTTCTCCAACTCGGCGATGCTCCTGTTCAGACTCCGGATCTGCTCGACGATCACGCGCAGTTCGATGCGCACGATCTCGTCGAAGGGCAGATCCAGAACCTCAGCCAGCTTCTTCTCGCTCGACAGTGCTTCCTTGGCCAGGTTCAGCCCCCGCGCGCTCAGAATATTGTTCACCTTGTTCTTCAGCGCCGTCCGCAGTTTCACCAGTGTGTCCCGGGTCTGGGTCAGGCTCGCCAGCTGCCCGTGCTCTTTATCTTTCATGCGCACCTCCGGCAGCAGTCCCTTCGACAGATACAGCGATAACAGTCGCGCGTCGTTGGGGTCGGTCTTCTTCACCGACTGGCTGATGACGCGAAACTGATTGGTATCTACCACCACTATCCGCGCCACCTGGGGCGCCACGGCGTCGTGAAACAACCGCGTGTTGGACGTGATTTCTACCGCCACCTCGTCGGAAGGCCGCAGCTTCTTCACAAACCGCGCCAGATCCTCCAGCCTCCACTCGGTCAGGTAGGTCCTCTCGTTTTCCAGCCGAATGCAGCAGGTGAACCGGTTGCGGTGTAAATCGATTCCGATGTAACGTTTTTCCATTTCTCTCTCCTGGCCGAATCTCCCAGGTCGAGTAGACTAACTTTGCGGCGGTCACCACACTCCTATTCGAGGTCGCTCGGCGCCTCATGATGACGTTCAATCCACAGGTCTGACCAATCTCCTTTACGAGGTCATTCGCCTCAAAACAACATGCAGCCTGTGACCTGTCTACTCCGGAAGCTTCCTCCCGGAGCCTACCGCCGATCGTCGGACGATAAGACATTCATCTCATCTCCTTTCGTAGCCTGCCGATAATAGTCGTTCCGTTTGCCAAGCGCAAGTATGGCGCGCGCGCTACACTCTTAGAGCCGCTAGAACCAAATGGAAACCTCGGAGGCAGCCGCTCGCCAGGCCGTCGAGTCACAGGATTCGGCCGCTGCCTCGTGGCGCGGTGCGCCAAGCGCTGCCTTGGGTGTGCTGTTTGCCATCAACCTGCTGAATTTCTATGACCGGCATGTGCTCGGACCGCTCCTCGAGCCCATCCGGAAGGAATTTCACCTCACCGATACGCAGCTTGGCTTGCTGGGCACCATGTTCCTGGTGCTGTACGCCTTCGTGGGCTTGCCCTGCGGGCGCCTGGCGGATTCGTGGAGCCGGAAGAAGCTGCTGGCGCTCGGTATGCTCGTGTGGAGCGCGCTGACGGCAGCGTCGGGATTCGCGGTCAGCTATGGAATGCTCTTGGTCACGCGGCTGGGAGTGGGTGTGGGCGAGGCGGTGTGCGCGCCGGTGGGAACGAGCTGGATCGGCGATCTGTTTCCAGTGAGCAAACGATCGCGCGCGCTGGCGTTTTTTATGCTGGCGGTGCCGCTCGGCACGGGGCTGAGTTACATCGTGAGCGGGCCGGTGGCCCAGGCGTTCGGTTGGCGCGCGGCGCTGTGGATTGCCGCGGCCCCGGTGCTGGTGCTGGCGCCGGTGCTGCTGCAGCTCGGGGAGCCGCGGCGCGGCGCATCCGAGTCGCATTTGCCGGCGGGGCAGCAAAAATCGGCATGGTCGGTGGCTGAAGATTCCCACGTTGTGGTGGATCATCGCTTCGGGCGCGCTGATCAATTTCAATTTGTATGCGCTGGGCACGTTTCTGCCGGCATTCCTGACGCGCGTGCACGGTTTGAGTGTGGCGCGGTCGGGGTTATGGCTCGGAGTAGGGAGCATGCTGGCGGGTTTTCTTGCGGCGGCCCTGGGAGGGGCGATGCGGCGATTGGGCCATTGGCTGGCGGAAAAACGGGCGGATGCTGGCGGCATCTGGTGCGGCCCTGGCTGCCGCGCCGCTGGCGATGTGGCTTCGCTGATGCAGCCGGCTGGGTCGTGGATCGCCGCGACGGTCCTGATGTGTGCCGCCTACGGGTTGCTGAACACGTATTACGGAACGGTTTATTCCTGCATCCACGACATCGTGGCTCCCGCTCACCGCGGCACGGCCATGTCGGTTTACTTCATGGCCATGTATCTGTGCGGGGCCTCGTTCGGACCAGTGATTACGGGCCGCCTGAGCGATGTCATGGCGCGGCGCGCGGCGACGATGGCAGGTTCGAGCGTCCTCACGGAAGCGGCGCGCGCCTCGGGCCTGCATCAGGCCATGTTCGTGATCCCGGCGCTCTCCGTGGGGCTGGCGCTGGTGCTATTTGCCGGGTCCCGCACGGTGGCGAACGATATGGCGGCCCGCGACCAACAGTTGCAGCGGGTACAAAAACGCCGGCTTAGTTGCATCCGGCTGGTAACCAAGCGAGCGGTCCGCTACGCCTTTTGAACTAATGAGACGGCGACTCATATCGGCGGCGAAGTCCGCCCTGCTGGGCTTTGTAGTGTGTCCGCGATGGCGCAGAAGCCTGCGCCGAAGCTCGACCGCGTGATCGGCGAGGTGAAGACGGTTGATGCCGGCGCGAAGCAGATCACTGTGAAACCGGACTCGGGCGCGGTGGTCACGGCGGTGGTGGATGAAAAACCCTCTATCTGCGCGTTCCTCCGGGCGAGAAAGATCTGAAGAAGGCGGCACGCATCGCGCTCGATAACGTGGCCGTGGGCGACCGCGCGTTTGTGCGTGGGCACTTCTCGGAAGACCAGAAATCGATCGCGGCCGTGGCGGTCATCATTATGACCAAAGCGGAGCTGGCGCAGAAGCAGGAGCACGACCGCGACGAGTGGAAGCGGCGGAGTGTGGCCGGACCGGTTACCGCTGTAAACCCGGACACCAAGGAGATCACTGTCACCACGCGCAGCCGCGAGGGCGCGAAGGCCGTGGTGGTCGAGATAGGCGAGCACGTGGATTTCCGGCGGTATGCGCCGGAGTCGGTGCGATTCAGCGACGCTACGCCGAGCTCGTTTGCGGATTTGAAAGTGGGAGATCAACTGCGGGTGCTCGGCGAGAAGAATGCGGACGGCACGCGCATCAAGGCGGAAGCGATTGTCTCGGGATCGTTCCGCAACATCGCGGGAGTGATCAAGGCGGTCAACGTGGAGACGAAAGAGATTACACTCACGGATCTCGTCGCCCATAAGCCGGTGACGGTTCTCGTGACCGCGGACAGCGCCATGCGCCGGTTGCCGCCACAGATGGCCGCGATGCTGGCGCGGCGCTTGCAGGGCGCTGCCGGCGGAGCAGCGGGGCAGGGCGCAGGGGCGCGCCCGGCAAACGCGGCCGAAGGTGTCCCGGGACCCCCTCGCCCGGATGGCGCCAAGCCAGGCGCGGGCCGTCCGCCAGCGGAGCCGGGACCGGGTGGAGGCGACGGTGAAACGCGCCGCGGAAATATGGACTTTCAGGACATGCTGGAGCGCCTGCCGCCGATGAAGCTCGAGGAGCTGAAAGCAGGAGACGCAGTCATGCTCTCGGGCAGCAGCGGGGCGGATCCGACGCGGGTTACGGCCATCAATCTTCTGGCGGGTGTTGAGCCGCTCCTGACTGCGGCGCCGCAGGGCGGGCAGCAGATTTTCGGAAGCTGGAATTTCGACATCGGGCCGCAGGAATAATTCATGGATAGATTCAGGAAGTTCGCTGGCAGTCTCATTTTGCTCATTCTGGCCTTGGGGGGGGGCGCGTGGGCCCAGACAACCACCGGCGGTCTGCAGGGTCAGGTGACGGATGAATCGGGCGCGGTCATTCCCGGGGCGAC
This sequence comes from Terriglobia bacterium, assembly GCA_963768075.1. Taxonomy (GTDB): domain Bacteria; phylum Acidobacteriota; class Terriglobia; order Bryobacterales; family Bryobacteraceae; genus QHXW01. The sequence goes on along the minus strand of CAVYHD010000040.1, from coordinate 166,599 downwards.
GGTGCGAGTGACCAACAGTGCGGGCGTGGCAAAAATCGCGACGGCCGGGGGCGATGGCTCGTTCCGTGTGGTCGGCCTCGCGCCCGGGCAATACACGGTTCGGGTTACCGCCGGCGGCATGTCGCCCTACGAAAACGCGGCGGTGCAAATCTCTGTGGGAGCTCCGGCCACGCTGAACGTCTCCCTCAAGATATCGATGGAGAAACAGGAGGTCACCGTGCAGGATCAGGCGGTGGCGCAAGTCAGCACGGAGCCTTCGAACAATGCTGGGCAGCTCTCGCTGCAAGGGGCGGACCTGGATGCACTGCCCGACGATCCCGACGATTTGCAGACGGATCTGGCTGCTCTGGCGGGGCCATCGGCCGGCCCCAACGGCGGGCAGATCTACATCGATGGCTTCTCCGACGGCCGGCTGCCGCCCAAGGAATCGATTCGCGAGATTCGCATCAATCAGAACCCGTTCTCCGCCGAATTCGACCGGTTGGGCTATGGGCGTATCGAGATTTTCACCAAGCCTGGATCTGACAAATTCCACGGCACGACCTTTTTCAACTACACCAACGCCGTGTTTGACGCGCGCAATCCGTTCGCCGATAACAAGGCGCCGTTTGAAATGCGCACTTACGGCGGCAACGTCGGCGGGCCGCTCAGCAAGAAAGCGTCGTTCTTTCTGGACTTCGAGCGGCGTGCGATTGACGATAACGCGGTCATCAACGCGACCGTTTTGTCGCCGGCGCTGAACATCGTTCCGTTCGCACAGGCCGTGCAAACTCCCCAGGAGCGCACCACGCTCAGCCCACGGCTCGACTACCAGCTCAGCACGAACAATACGCTGACCGCGCGTTACAGCTTTTTGCGCCAGGGCCAGGATGACGCCGGCATTGGCCAGTTCACGCTTCCCCAGCTGGGATATAAAAATGTGACTACGCAGCAGACCGCGCAACTGACCGAGACCGCCGTGATCAATAGCCACATCATCAATGAAACGCGGTTCCAGTACATTCGCGCGGGCACCGATGAACTGGGCGACAACTCGATCCCCACGATCAACGTGGCCCAGGCGTTTGTGGGCGGCGGCGAGCAGGTGGGGCATTCCCACGACATTACAAAGTCATACGAACTGCAGAATTTCACTTCCATTCCGCACGGAACCCACGCGTTCAAATTTGGCCTCCGGGTGCGGGCCTATGACATCTTCGATGTTTCGCCGCAGGATTTTGGCGGGACGTTCACGTTCACCGGCGGAGAGGCGCCCGTACTGAATGCCGAGAATGCGGTGATTCTTGGCCCGAACGGGCAAGCGCTGATGGAGCAGATCAGCTCCATCCAGCGCTACCAGCGCACCCTGATGCTCGAGGCGTTGAACCTTTCTCCGGAGATGATTCGCACGCTGGGCGGCGGGCCCAGCCAGTTTACGATCAATGCCGGGCAACCGGAAACGAGCGTGGTGCAAGCCGACGTCAGCTTATGGGCACAGGACGATTGGCGCATCAAACAGAATCTGACGCTCAGCCTCGGGCTGCGTTATGAGAATCAGACCAACATCAAAGACTGGCGGGATGTGGCGCCGCGCCTGGGTTTGGCCTGGTCCCCGGACTCCAAAGCGAACAAGCCGGGAAAGACGGTGATTCGCGGCGGCTACGGTATTTTCTACGACCGGTTCCTGCAAACTTCAGTTCTGCAAGCCGAGCGGTTTAACGGTGTCACCCAACAGCAGTACATCATCGATAATCCCAACTTTGCGTGCGACAATTGCGCCACCAGCTTCAATCCACTGCTTCCGCCTCTCAGCCAGCTCGGCGCCAATGCCACCACGCAATCGATCTACACCATGGATTCCAACTTGCGCGCGCCGTATACGATGCAGGCGGCCATCGGTGTGGAGCGCCAGCTTCCCAAGAACACCACGATGGCGGTCACCTACACCAACTCCCGTGCACGGCATCTGCTATTGATGCGAGACATCAACGCACCGCTGCCGGGCACCTACAATCCAGCTGATCCGGCGAGCGGCGTCCGGCCATATGGCAATGTGGGCGAGATCTATCAATTCGAATCGGTTGGCGTGCTGAACCAGAACCAGATGATTGTTAACTTGACCAGCCGGATGAACAAGAGTTTCACGCTGTTCACGTTTTACATGCTGAATTTTGCCAAAAGCGACACCGACGGCGTTTCGACCTACGCCTCCAATCCATACGATCTGGCGCTGGATTATGGGCGCGCGGCCATCGATGTGCGAAACCGCTTCGTGCTGGGGGGCTCGTTCGTGACCAAACTGAACCTGCGCATAAGCCCGTTCATCATGGCGCATTCCGGCGCGCCGTTCGATATCACGACCGGGGCCGACAACGTCGGCGACGGCCTGTTCAACGCCCGGCCGGCATTCGCCACCAGTGCCAATGAGCCGGGAGCGGTGGTTACCCCGTTCGGGGATTTCATTCTGCCGGCAGCGGGGCAGTCCTATGTCCCGATTCCGCGCAACTACGGCAATGGTCCGTCATATTTCACGATAAATCTGCGGCTCAGCCGGACGTTTGGATTCGGCCCGCACCGCGAAGCGCGGGTGAACAACAATTCCGGAGGCGGTGGTGGTGGCGGCCGGGGTGGACCGGGTGGTGGTGGTGGCATGCGGATGGGGGGCGGCGGCCGCGGTATGTTTGGCGACGCCGCGACTGATCAGCGCTTCAATCTGGTGCTATCGGTTTCGGCGCGTAATCTGCTTAACTCGACCAACGACGGCCCGTATGTCGGGAACCTGACGTCGCCCATCTTCGGCCAAGCCGAATCGCTGGCCACCAGCTACGGTCCGGCGTCGGCAGCCGGAAACCGGCGGCTGGAATTGCAAGTACGCTTCATGTTCTGAAACCGGCAGGCGCGGTGGGCGTCCCGAGTCGATTCCGCCCGCGCACGGCATTGCGGGATAAGCCGATCGGCCAGCTTGGCTACAATGTCCCACATGGACCCGCAGATCCAGGCCGCGCTAAACGAACTTGATTCTCTCGGTTGGTGGTATCAGCATTTCGAACTCCCGGGCGGGCTGTGGACCGGGGACGGCCGCGAGCCCGCGTATTTGCCCCAGCGGCGCTGGGAAATGATCGAACCCTTCGTGCCGGCCGATCTCACCGGGAAGACGGTGCTCGATCTTGGCGGGAACGCGGGGTACTTCTCGATTCAAATGAAACAGCGGGGCGCGGCCCGGTGCGTGCTGGTGGATCCTTTTCGCGAGTTCCTGTGCCAGGCGGATTTCGCGGCGCGCCAGTTTCAGGTCGAGATCGATCTGGTTTGTGCTGACGCCCACACTTACTGCCTAACCACCGACGAACGCTTTGACTTCGTCCTGCTGCTGGGGCTGCTTTACCATCTCAAGTACCCGGGACTAGTGTTGGATCGCGCGGCGGAAATGACCAAAGAGCGGATTTACGTGGCGACCGCGGTCATCGGGCCGGAGATCGACGGCCCGGCGAAGAAGTCGAACTACGAGAAGCTTACCGACGATGATTTGCTGCTCGATCCCGGTTTTCCCAAGCTGGCCTTTGTCGAGGAGCGCTATAACAGCGACCCGACAAACTGGTGGCTGCCGAACCATGCGGCGATGCCGGCGATGATGCGGAGCGCCGGTTTGCGCGTGATTGCCCGCCCGCATTCGCACGTGCTGGTGGCTGAACCGGAACGGTACCTCGGCAAAGTGGTTTACGAGAAACTGGTTTTTCCGAAGTACGGGAAAACGGACGGCACGCTTCAGCCCGGGCCGCAGCAGGTAGAACCCGGTCTGTGGGCGAACCTTGGAGAACGCGCGGCCGAGTTTCGCAGCCGGCAGAAAAAAGAACAGCTAGGGCAGTAGCGCCTTACGCCAGCCCGGGGCCGTTACCACTGTTTGCCCCGGCCCCAATACTCCTCAAACAGACCCTTCATGGCGGCGCCCATGCCTTCGTGGTCGAACACCAGCGAAGTCCAGCTTGGCCGTGTGATCACCGGATCGAGCAGCGCGATCAGTCCGCGGCAGCCGTCAAACAGCGCCAGTTTCATGGGCAGTGACGCGGCCTCGCGCACTTCCACTCCGGCCGTCGAATATTCCCCTAACCGCTGCCGGTGCCCGTCATCGAGCGATGCGGACTCAATCAGCAGCCGGCAAGCCACGCCGCCTTCGCGTACCTGCCTCACCAGCTTTTCATCCAGCGGATCGACCGCGTAGGGCGGCCGGGAGAACTCCAGATACTCGCTCTGCACTTCCGACAGCATCTTGCGGTACTCGGCCGCGGTTTGCGCCGGTTCCGTCACAATGCGCAGGTAATCCAGCGTGCCGCGGCCGCCCTGGCCTTCCGAATACAGCGCCTTTAAATCATCCATCAGGCCGGATGCCACGCGACTTTGGTCGGTAAGCTCGTGCTCCATCAGCTGGCGGCGCCGCGACAGGAAGCTGGGAATGGCCAGGTTCGGCTCGACTGCCGAAAAAAGCTTGGTTTTCTCCTGCACCACCTGCGCGAACCCCTTTTCCACCAGGCTGTCGAGGACCTCGTAGATCTTCTGACGAGGGACATGGGCCCGCGCCGCCAGCTCCAGGGCCTTAAACCTGGGATGCCCCAGAAGGACCAGGTAAGATCTGGATTCGTAGGCGTTTAGCCCCAGTTGCTGCAAGCGGCGCCAGAACCGTTGAAACTCTACCTCCACAAAAGCGTCAGCCATTGGAATCTCTAAACAATACCAATAAGCCGGAGAAATTCAAAAGCATAGTAAACACAGGAAATTGGCTGGGCGATGGGGCCGGCGGACGGGCTCAATGCACTCGGGTAGCATGCGAAATACAACCATCGATATCAGGTAAAAACCTTCGCCGTTCTACGGGTTACGAGCATTGACTTAGTACTGGGTGGACTCTACAATTGAGCCAGTGTACCAACGCCATGAGCGCCATAATCATGCCGCGAGAGGGTTGCGCCGCGGACGAAACCAGTACTTCTAAACCAATCCGGATTCTTCTGGCGGACGATCATCCGATTTTTCGGGACGGCCTGAAGCAGTTGCTCGGACTGGAGAAGGATTTCGAGGTCGTCGGCGAAACGGGCTACGGAGATGATGTGATCCCGGCGGTGGAGAAGCACCATCCCGACATCCTGCTTCTCGATCTGAAGATGCCAGGAACGCACGGGCTGACGATTCTGCAGAAAATGCAAGCTGCCGCGTTGGAAACCAAGGTCATCGTGCTGACTGCCTCCGAAGACAAGAACGAGTTCGTCCAGGCCATGAAGTTGGGTACCTGCGGGATTGTGCTGAAACAGTCGGCCACCGAACTGCTTTTCAAGAGCATTCGCAAAGTCTACCAGGGCGAGATATGGCTGGACTCGCACACTACGGCGGCGGTAATCCGTCAGTTCGCTTCGGGCGAAGAGGTGCCTTCGGGAGGATCCACCAATGGCCGCTCGCGGGATCGCCTGCCTTTGAGCCAGCGGGAGCGCGAGATCGTCACGCTGGTGGCGCAAGGCTTCAAGAACAAGGAAATGGCGGAGAAGATGTTCATCAGCGAGCAGACGGTAAAAAACCATCTGCACAACATTTTCGATAAGCTCGGAGTTTCCGACCGACTGGAACTCGCGCTTTATGCCATCCACCGGAAACTGCACCTTTCATAAGAAATCTAGCAGACCGTCCCTCCGCCGCGTGTCCTCGTGCTTTAAACTGGACAACGGCCCCGCCGCACGTTTATGGCACGTGAAGAAGACTCCCGCGACCCACGCGTCTACCTGGCCGCCGAACGAACGTTCTTAGCCTGGATTCGCACCGGTCTGGCGCTGATGGGCTTTGGTTTCGTTATAGCGCGCTTCGGACTTTTTCTGCGGGAGCTGGCCGCGGCCGGCGGTGGGTCGCCTGCTGCCGCATCGGGCTTCTCGCTTCCGGCCGGTACCTCGATTGTGTTGGTTGGCGTGGCGGTGAACCTCTTAGCCGCGATGCAGCACGTTCGGTTCGTGCGGGCGCTTAACGAAGGCAGGCAGACTGTGGGCCGTCCGTCCAAGCTGGCGCTAGGCGTTGCTCTTGTACTGGCCGCGGCCGGTCTGGCGATGGCCGCTTACCTGGGGAGCGGGCGGGCCACCAAGACGGGCCTGACCACAATCAATAAAGGAGATGGTATGAATTAACCACGCGCATTCGGCGGTAGGCTCCAGAGGGAGACCTTTGGAGTAGACAGGCCACAGGCTGTTCATTGTTCTGAGGCGCCTTGCGACCTCGTAAAGGAGATTAGTCAGCCCTGTGAGCCGCAGCGCCACCGTAAGGCCAGCGATGGACCTTGGATAGGAGAATGGTGACCGCCGGAAAGCGAACGTCTACTCCGCTTGGTTCTCAACGTTCGAGAAACGAGGAGAGGAAATGGAAGCCAAGCGTTATATCGGAATCGATCTGCACCGGGACTGCTTTACGGCGTGTGTCCGGTTGGAAAACGGAAGAGAGTATCTGAAGAAATGGAAGCTGGAAGACATGCCGAAGTTCGCCGACAAGCTGCGGGCCGCCGACCAGGTTGCGGTGGAGATGACCGGCAACACGCGGTTGTTCCACGATCAGGTTCGGCCGCTGGTGGACCGCGTCGTGGTGGTGAATCCGACGCAGTTCCAGGTGATCACGCATTCGGTGAAGAAAACCGATCCCAACGATGCCCGGCTGCTGGCGTTGTACCTGGCCAAGGATCTACTGCCGGAGGTGCGGATGAAAGATAAAACGCAGGCCCAGATCGCCTCGCTGACGCAGACGCGCGACACCATGGTGAAGCTGCGCACGGCGCTCAAGAACAAGGTGAACAACATCTGCTCGGCCAACGGAGTGAATCTAAACCGGGAGTCGCTGGCCAGCGAGAAGGGGCTGCGGGCAGTAGGACAGATGCCCTTCGAGCCGCTCGTGAATCTGGAGCTGAACATCATCGTCGATCAGATTCGCAGCCTGAATCAGAGCATCGCCGAGCTGGAGAAAATCATCGGGGAGGAAGGCCAGAAGCTGGAGGGACACAAGAATTTGACTAGCATCAAGGGCATCGGCAAGCTTAGTGGCGGCATCCTTTTGTCGATCATCGGCGATATCGGCGACTTCGCCGACGAGGGCAAGCTGGCCGCCTACTTCGGAATCGTTCCCCGCGTGTCGAACTCGAACGAAACCGAACACAGCGGGCGGATCACCAAACGCGGCACCAAACTGGGACGAACGACGCTGATCCAGTGCGCTCTGATCGCGCAACGCTACAGCCCGTATCTGAAAACTTATTTCGAAAAGATGAAGGCACGGCGCGGCTCGGGCAAGGCGATCGTCGCGCTGGCGCGCAAGTTCCTGGGAATCATCTACCGGACGCTCAAGAACAACTGGGTGTTCGAAGACTTCCCCAACTTTGTACTGGCCGAGGAAGCGACGGCATGAACTCCGCCGCCTACGCCTCCGCTCCGCTCAGCATGGCTTCGCTCCAGCTCCGGCGGCTCCCGGACCGTGGCAAGCCCAAACCCGAGGCTCAGAACCTCGGAGTAGACAAAACATCATAGGAGAACTCAATGGCATGAAATCAGCCGATGGAATTGTGAGCAAACCAAGCAAATATACGGTTCCGGAGACCTTGGACCGGTTGGAAACGATTTTGCGCGGCAAGGGGATCACGGTCTTCGCGAGGGTGGATCACAGCGGCGAGGCTGAGAAGGCAGGAATGAAAATGCCTCCTACGCAACTGCTCATTTTCGGCAACCCGAAGGGGGGCACTCCCGTGATGCTGGCAGCGCCCACGTCTGCCATTGACCTGCCGCTGAAGGCGCTCGCCTGGCAGGATGGTGACGGCAAAGTCTGGCTCAGTTACAACGATGTGGAGTATCTCAAACGGCGGTTCGGGCTGGGGGATGATGCAGTAAAGGGCATCGCCGGAGCCGGCACCTTGATCGAGCAGGCCGCGAATTGATCCCCAAGTCTACGCGCTCACCGAGCCATCTTTCGACCCGTACTCTTTCAGTTTATTGTGCAGAGTTTTTAGGCTGATCCCGAGTATTTCGGCGGCGCGGGTCTTGTTGTTCTTGGTATGTTCGAGCGTGCGCAGGATCAGGCCTTTCTCGGCATCTTCCACCGTCGTCCCCACGGGGAAGCGGACCTGGTCGTCGTCGATGGCGGGGGAATCCGTGGCGGCCGCCGTGGTGGTGGTCGAAACCGCGGAGTGAGCCTGGAACATCGCCGGCAGGTGCTTCATCTCAATCGTGCCCTCCCCGGCTAGAATCACCGCGCGCTCCAGCACGTTCCGCAACTCGCGCACATTGCCGGGCCAGCTATGCCGCAGCAGGGCTTCGTGCACTCCGGCGGAAATATCGCTCACCTTGCAACTGTGCTTGCGGTTCAGCTCATCGATCAGGAATTCGGAAATCGGGACCATATCTTCTTTACGCTCGCGCAACGGCGGTAAGTGGATATGGAATACATTCAGGCGGTAGTAGAGATCCTCGCGCAGGTGTCCGCCGCGCACGGCCTCTTCGGGAACCTTGTTGGTCGCCGCTACTACGCGTACGTCCACCTCGAATTCCGCCTTCCCGCCCAAGCGCCGGACCTTGGAATCCTCCAGAATGCGCAGTAGCTTGGCTTGAGTGAGCGCGGGCATCTCGCCGATCTCATCCAGCAGCAGCGTTCCTCCCTGCGCCAGCTCGAAGCACCCCGCGCGCCGCTCCGAAGCGCCCGTAAACGCGCCCTTTTCGTGGCCGAACAATTCGCTCTCGATCAGTGTTTCCGGCAGCGCGGCGCAGTTGATGGCGAAGAACGGTCCCTGGTGGCGCGGGCTCAGCTCGTGCAGCGTCCGTGCCACCAATTCCTTCCCCGTTCCACTTTCCCCGGAAATGAGCACGCACGCGTTGGTCGGGCCGGCTTGCTGCAACAGTACGAAGATCTCCTGCATGCGCGGCGCCTTGCCCACCATCTCTCCCAGGGCGCCTTTGTAAAGCAGTTGCCGCTCGAGGACAAGATTGCTGGTGCGCAGGCTGTTGTGGGCCGCGGCGCGGCGCAGAAGCACTTGCAACACGTTCGACTGCACCGGCTTCTCCAGGAACCAGAACGCACCCAGCTCGTGCACCGTTCGGACGCCGGTCTCGATGTTGCCGAACGCGGTCAGCACGATCACCGGCGGTGCATCTCCGTCCTCGCGCAGCTTTTCGAGAAACTTATAGCCATCCATGCCGGGCATGTGCAAGTCGGTCACAATGACGTCAGGAGAAAAACTGGCGGCCTTTTCCAGAGCCTCGCCGCCTTCTGAAGCCGTCTCCGCTTTCATGCCCCACGCGTTCACCATGCCCGCCAGCCCGGTCCTCTGGCTGACCTCGTCATCGACAATCAGGACTCGGATAAGCTTGTCCACAGGCTACATTGTATCCTCCATCCGCCCCAAATGCGGTACACCGCGAACGGCGGTGAGTGATAATGGAAATAGATCGGCGGGTAACCGCGTCGTACCTGGCCGGCTTTTAGAAGCTGCCCTATGATTGAAGCACTAGTTCGTCGCGCGCGCCGCCGTTACATCGGGAACGAGCTTCTGGCGCAAGGCGCCTATGCCGTGAGCGCCGGCATGGCAGGGGTGATTCTGCTGCTGATTGCCGGCACGCAGATTTTGGACTGGCCGTTCCTGGTGGCGATCACGCTGGGTACGCTGGCAATTGGCGCCTACCGCACCCTTCGCCGCGTTCCTTCTTCCTATGTGATCGCGCAGCTTGTGGACCGGCGCCTTTCCCTGGCGGACGCGCTGTCGACGGCGCTGTTCTTCTCTACCGAGACGGCGAAAGGATCGGAATCGATGCGCGCCGGGCAGCGCGCGCAAGCCGAGCGCGCGGCCGAGCGAGTGGACCTTTCGCGTGCCGTGCCGTTTGCCATGCCGCGAGCCGTTTACGCTCTGGCGGCGCTGGGCGTGGTTGCATCCGGCCTGTTTGCGCTGCGCTATGGCTTCACCCGCACGCTCGACTTCCGCGCATCGCTAGTCCGCATCGTGATGGATAATTCCGGTGGCCCGGCGCAACAAGAGGCCGCGTTGCACAAGGGCTCACGCGCGATCCGCCCGGACGCTCCCCAGCCCATCGGGCTCACGCTGCCGGAAGGCGACCAGAATATGCCGCTGGGGCTCGATCCCGCGCCGGATTCAGCTCTCGACACCGTGGGCGTGCCGAACGCGGTGAACGATCCGCTGCGGCCGGACCAGAGCCAGGGCAAAGTCAAGACCGAGTCATCGGGTTCAGAAAAGGCGGAAGGCGAGCAGGGCGATTCGGAAACCTCCGATGGCGCCGATTCCACTTCCGCCGAGAGCCAGCCCGACGGGCTGCACAGCGCGGCGAACGGCAAGCAAAGCGACACGCCACAGGGCGGCAAACCCGAGAACTCCAGTCCCGACGCGAATTCCAGCCTGATGGCCAAGCTACGCGACGCCATGTCCAATCTGCTTTCGAAGATGCACCAGCAGAGCGGGAGCGGATCGCAGCGGCAGTCGAACGCCGGCCAAAACCCGCAGAAGCCTGGCGCCCAGCGCGCGGGGCAGCGGCAGAACGGAGCCGCCGGAGAAGGGCAGCAGCAGAACGGCGGGCAGGAATCCGCTGAGTCCGAGGGTCAACAGGCGGGTGTCGAGGGTAAGAACGGCCAGAACTCGCAGGCCCAGGGGGGCGGCCACAGTAACGACCAGCAGGGCGCTAACCAGCCGGGCAGCGGGATTGGAAGGCAGGACGGGAATAAGGACACCAAGCTCGCCGAGCAGGCAGCCGCCATGGGCAAGATCAGCGAGATTATCGGCAAACGTTCGGCCAATGTGACGGGTGAGATCACGGTCGAAGTTCCATCGAGCCAGCAGCGCCTGCAAACCCCTTACTCGCAGTCGAACGCGACGCACGCCGATGCAGGTGGCGAGATCAGCCGCGACGAAGTGCCGGAGATTCTCCAGCAATACGTGCAGCAGTATTTCGAGCAGGTACGGAAGCAGCCCGGCGGCAAGGCTGAACCCACGGTTCGCACCAAGGCGCAAGCGCCGGCCCCCAAAACACCGCCTTCGATGTAATCCTGCAAACGAATTCTCCCGCTGCTCGTCTTTTTCTTAAAATTGGATATGCGGTTCTGGCAAGACATTGTTTACGGCGCCCGGACCTTCCGGCGCACACCGGGATTCACGGTCGTCACGGTCCTCACACTCGCGTTAGGAATCGGCGCAACCACCGCCATCTTCAGCGTCGTCCAGGCGGTCCTGTTGCGGCCCTTGCCCTATCGGGATTCCGAGCGGCTCGTCGCGGTTTGGGATCGGGAGGTGCGGACGAAGGGCGTATCCAAGCTGTTCGATACCTACCGGGATTTCGAAAACTATCAGCGGAATAGCCGAAGCTTCGATCGGATTGCGGCGGCGACTTGGGCTACGGGACCTCAAGTCGTGAGCGGACGGGGACCGGCGCGAAACATCCTGGCTATGCCAGTGAGCCTTGGGTTCTTTCCTTTGCTTGGTGTTCCGCCCGCACTGGGCCGCACCTTCGTGAACGACGATTTAAAGCTTGGATGCGCGGTCGTCGTAGCGCATCGTTTCTGGCAGGTAGGTCTGGGAGGGGACGCGAAAATTGTAGGGGAGACTCTGCGGCTGAATGATCAGGCATGCAGCGTCGTGGGTGTGATGCCGTCCGGATTTGCTTTCTATCCTGAGGCCGCCTCCATGTGGACCTTAGTTACCAAGAGCGTTGATACGGAACATATCGTCACCGGTATCTTCGGCCATCTGAAGCCCGGGCTAACGATACAAAGTGCGCAGTCGGAGTTGCGGATGCTGCACGCGAAGTCGGAAGCCCGCCACAGCGCTGAAATGGAGCCCACTGTTTATCCATTGAAAGAGGAGTTCACCTGGCTCGCGAGCCGCAGCCTCAAGATTACGCTGCTACTGCTGTTCGGTGCCGTGGGCTTCGTCCTTTTGATCGGTTGCGTGAATGTGGCCAACCTATTGCTGGGAAGGTCCTTGGTGCGGCAAAAGGAGCTGGCCATTCGCGCGGCTCTCGGTTCGGGGCGAAGGCGTCTGTTGCAGCAGTTGTTAACGGAGGCGCTGTTGCTGTCACTTTGTGGGGCTGTGTTGGGGGCTCTTCTCGCTGTTGCTGCCGTGCGGTGGTTTCATACAGCCAACCCGGTTGAGCTGCCTCCGGGAGCTCGTGTGGCGGTGGATATTCCAGTCCTGGCTTTTACGGTCGCGCTGTCCATCCTCACCACGGTGCTTTTCGGTTTTCTTCCGGCGTGGCGCGCCTCGCGCGTCGACCTCAATGATGTTCTGAAAGCGCAGGGCCGCGGAGCTACGCAGACCGCCGGACGTCGCGCGCTGGCTAAGGCGCTCGTAGTGGCCGAGATTGCGCTTTCCTTGGTTCTGCTGGTGGGAGCCGGACTGCTGATCCGCAGCGTCGCCCAATTCGCTTCCGCGCCGCTAACGCCCGGGGCCGAGCGCCTCATCACCATGTCGGTGAGCTTACCTGCTAAGTCTTACACCACCAACGAGCAAAAGATCCACTTCTTCACGCAGTTGATCGACAGCCTACGTTCGCTACCGGACGTGCGGCAGGCGTTGCTGACAACAGCAATCCCGCTGTGGGGGGGCCAGGGTCTGAATGTGCTGGAAGTGGAAGGGCATCCAGCGACTTCCCCGGGCGCGGCCCTGCATGATACCGAAGTTGCCTCGATCTCGCCCGAGTACTTGGCCGTGGTTGGACCCTCGCTCGAGAGAGGCCGGCCATTCGATTCACGGGATGGCGAACGATCACAACTCGTGGCGATCGTGAATGATGCGCTGGTGAAAAAATATTTCACTAACGAAGATCCGCTGGGCCGGCATATCCGCTTGTTTGAGGAAGGCGTCGCCAATCCGTGGGTAACGATCGTCGGGGTAGCGGCCAATCAAAAGCATCGCACCGTGTATCAGGAGATGGCCTGGGTCGAGACGCCGATGTTCTATCGACCCTTCCGGCAGGAACCGGCGGCCAGCGTGAACCTCATGATCAGCAGCCGCCAGCCTGCCGCGCGCGTGGGGGCCGCCGTGCAAAGTCAGGCCGCGCGCATCGATCCCTCCGTCCCGGTGGGCGACGTACAAACCATGCAACACCTGCTCGATCGGCAGTTCCTGGCCTATCCGCGTTTCCGCACCGCGTTATTTGGCGGATTCGCCGCGCTTGCGCTGCTGCTGGCGGTGGTGGGGCTCTACGGGGTTCTGGCTCAATTGGTGGCGCAGCGCACGCAGGAAATCGGCGTTCGCATGGCCTTAGGTGCACGCACCACCGATGTCCTCAGAGCGATGGTGACAGAAGGGATGCTGTTGGTGATGGCTGGTGTCGGGTTCGGGCTATTCGCTACTTGGTTCCTGACGAGATCCCTGGCGGCCTTGCTCTACGGAGTGAAACCTACCGATCCCCTGACGCTGATCGGCGTCTGCTCGGTGTTGATTCTTGCGGCACTCTGTGCAACGTACATCCCGGCCCGCCGCGCGGCGCGCGTGGATCCGATGGCGGCTCTGCGGTGCGAGTGATGCCTGGTTCTACCCCTGCGAAATCCTCTCGACGCTCACTTGGGCGCGCAGGTTGGCTACGCCGGCGGTGTAACGAGGATCGGTGACGGAAAACGCCACGGCATCTTCCAGCCAATCATGCCAGACGCCGTTGGGGTCGTGCGACGCCACCGTGAGCGTGTATTCCGTCGGACACAGTTCGCAGCGGAAACTGAAATTCAGCCGTAGCGCGTCGCCCAGCGAGCAAGGACCGAACTTCAACCGCTCCAGCTCCGTGTTGGTGCCATAGACATTCTGGCCGATGCGGGACCGAATCAGGATGCCAACCACAGGATCGGACACCGCCTGTTGAAATTTCACCGAGACCCGAATCACCGCTGCTTCGCCACTGCGCAATACGCCAGTGGGCTTGCCGTCCTGGCCGTCAATTTCCACGCCGAGAATCTGCGCGCGGCCGTCGCCTCGCCGCAGCCGTGGCGTGAGGGGAGTTTGAATGCTCTGGCCCCAGGCGCGGATGCGCTGCGCGATGTGATTGCGGTAGGCCTCCAGGGCTTCGGCGGGATCGCCGCGCCCGATCAGGCGGCCGTCGCCCAGCCACCAGATCTCGTCCGCCAGTTCCAGCAGCAAGTCCTCCTCGTGTGATGTGAACAGGATGGTCGTGCCGGCCTGGCGCATGCGGTCGAGCGCCATGATGGCGCGCGCGCGCACCAATCGATCGTGAAGCGCGAGCGTGTGATCAAGCAGCAGCGTATCCACGGGCGAAAAGTTGAGCTGGTCCGTGGGCCCGAGATACCGGCGCCGCGTGCCCACCGCGACCGCTCCCGCCCGAGGCGGCTCCAGGCCGGCAGCCAGACGCAACAGTGTGTTGGTTCCCGCTCCATCCTCGCCGATGACGCCGATCGCTACTCCGTCCGGCGCGGCGGCATCAATAATCGTTAGGGGCGGGCAGCTGACTTTGCGAAACTCGACCGGCATCCCACTTAGGATAACTGCAAACTCGCGGTCACGTGATCTATTTCGGCCCGACGGCCGTGAGAGTTATGGTTTCCCCATTCGGAACGGCCTGGTAGGAAACGTAACCGCGCGGTTTATCGCCGGCGACCTCCAGGCGCATCGTGCGGTTCCCCTGCCGCATCTCCACTGCCGGCCAATTCGCGGGCACATACGTCTTCAGCGTCAGAGGCAGGTCGTAACTGGCATCCGTCAAACTGTCGCGCAGCACCACAGAGATCACGCCACCGTACCGGTAGGTGCGCGCCTCGGCGTGCTTGCGCTCACGCATATATTTCGCCACATCCTGAAACGTAGCCACCCACAGGTCCTGCTTCGATCGGATGTAGCCGAGGTACTCTTTGAGGTCCGCGCCGGTTCGCGGTTGCCAGCCGATGCTATCCACCCCGTGGAAAACCAGTACCAGCCAGATGTTGTCATGCGCGGCCGTCGTATCCACCCAGGACTTCATCACGCTCATCGGTGATGCGGTAAGCGCGCCGCGCTGCCAGCGCACGTATTCCCTGCTCGAGGCCGTCGGGTCCACCTGACTCGCGCGATCGAGATCCTCGACGAACGGATCCGGCATGTGATTGCGCGCGAGCGGGTAGCGTTCCAGCGCGAATGCGACGGCGCGCCCGTTCTCGGTGCCATAGGGGCACTCAACCGAAAATGTGTGCTTCAAGCCGAGGTGGTCCAGGATTTCCTGCCGGCTCTTTTCCAGCTCGTACACCAGGTTCGCGTCATCTAGGACGGCCAGCCGCGGGTGCGTGACGGTATGGCTAGCGAACTCGTGCCCTCGCTTTGCCAACGCCCCGATCTCCTCCCAGGTAACGTGGTTAGTACCGCTGTCGCTGCGTTCCACTTTCAACGGAAAGGCGCCCTGGCGCACCTTCGCGTAACCGTCGTCGATGACTTGGCACGCCTTCGCTACGTCATGGCCCTCGTCGTAGATTTCGCCGGCGCGGGTATGGAATGCGAGCGTGCCCTGGTAGCCGAGGAATCCGATGGCGGAGGCGCGCTCGAACAAGTTGTCTGTGCTGGTCGGAACAGTGGCCGTCTCCTCAATGATGGCTTTTGCGGGCCGTCCTACGAATGTGCCGTGATACTGGGAACCGGGAATTTCGCCCGTGATGATGAAAAAGGTTGCCGGCAAGTGCAGGTCGTCCATGATGGGCGCAGCCACCCGAAACTGATTGATGCTGCCGTCATCGAAGGTAAGAGAAACCGCGCCCGTCTTTCCGTATTGCCACTTGGAGATCTCGGTTTGTCCGGCTTGAGCGGGGGCGCGGAGTGGAGACGAGATCAGTAACCCGGCGATAGCGAGTAAGTGGCGAGTCATGTCAGCTGATCTTTCAAAATCCGTACCGTCCCGGATGCCGGGCGATGATCATCGCGGCGATCACCTTGGGCACGTATTCTCGCGTCTCCGGAGGGATGGCGCGCACGCGGTACAAATACCAGAAGTTGCGCTGCTTGATCGGATCATCGACGTGCCGGACGGCGGTCTTAACCTTCGACGGGCCCAGGTTATAGGCCGCCAGCGCCAGCATCACCGAGCTGCCGGAGCCGAAATCCAGAATCAGGTCGCGTATGTACTTACAAGCGGCGCGCGTAGACTTGGCCGGGTTCTGCCGCTCATCTACACTGTCCGTTACCTTCAATCCGTACGCTCTCGCCGTTGCGGGAGTGAACTGCCAAAGGCCCACGGCGCCGGCTGAGCTTTCACTGTTAGGGGAAAGCGCGCTTTCCACCAATACGATGTACGCCAGGTCGGGAGGGAGATTGCTCTG
This sequence comes from Terriglobia bacterium, assembly GCA_963768075.1. GTDB lineage: Bacteria > Acidobacteriota > Terriglobia > Bryobacterales > Bryobacteraceae > QHXW01. The sequence goes on along the minus strand of CAVYHD010000040.1, from coordinate 150,336 downwards.
TTCGAAGATCTGGCGCATGGTGTCCATACTTTTGCGAGCCTCGCCCAGGGCGCGTTCCATATGCGGGTGATCCGGTCCTTGATACTGCTCGATGAAACGCTTCACCTCGTTGCGAAATTCCGGCGGGACACTGTACGTTTCCGCGCCGAACTCCTTCAGAAGCGCCTTAATCTCCCTCTCAATAAACTCTTCGCGTTCGAATGAACCCACGCGATAGAGCAACGTATTCTGTAACGCGGAGGCTTCGCTCGAGTACTGGTCCAGGCGATCGATCAGCTGGTCGGCCTCGGCCGGGCTTTCATTCGCGCGCGCCAACATAGTTTCGATTTGCTGGATTTGGCCGTCGTATTGGCGCTTTTCGCTCTTGAGTCCCTGGATTTTCCAGAAACCCAAGACCGCGGTTGCGATGAGCGCGCACACCAGTCCGGCGATGATCGCCTTGAATTTCCGGCCGGTGCGGTTCAGCGCCGCATCCAGCATCTCCCGCATGATGACGACGGTGGAATTCCCGGCTCCCATCCGCCGCGCCGTACGGGCTCGCGCCACCGCGTCGGAAAGCAGGTCCTGATGTGCTTTGCCGTCCTTCTGCGGCACTTCCGCCGAAGCAGGAACCACGAGAGTTTCGCTCAAATCCTGCGGAATCTCGTCGTCCATGACGAAACTGAACTCGGGTCCGTCGGCGCCCAGGCGGAGCGCGCAGGAGGGTCCGAGCACGCCCTCGGTGATACGCTGGCCGTTGAGGTACGTGCCGTTCGTGCTATTCAGATCGACCGCGTGGTAACTGTCGCCTTCCTTCCGAATCTCCAGGTGGTGCGAGGACACCATGGCCGCCTCGCTGATGATGATGTCGTTTTCAGAGCTGCGGCCGACGCGTGTGATTTCGCCGCGGAGCGGGTGCCGCGTGCCGGCCAACAGCCCAGACTGACGAACAAGCCACGCATTCAGGTTCGCGCTTGCCACCTGAAGGGAAATATAACAAATGGCGTGAGAGTCGGCACATGCCATGCTACATTTGGTCGAACGAGCTGATGATACGCGAACGCTCCAGGGTCCTGTTCTGATGTCGAAAATGAAGCCGATGTTTCTGCCGGGCGTGGAGCAGGGCCCGCAGCCGGGGCCGTTTCGAGATCTGCTTGAGACGATGCAAGCCGCCAGCGACGAATATCCGCAGATCTGGCACATGTTCGCGTACAGGCCCGCGGCCACTGAGCACCTGGCGCGATTCACGCAGGAAATCATGCGCGGACCCGCACCCGTCAGCCCCGGCCTCCGCGAGTTAATTGCCGCCTACACCTCCTACCGCAACGATTGTCCGTTTTGACTCAAGTCCCACGCCGCAGTTGCGGCGGAACTGTTGGGCGATGAGGACTTGGTTTCGGGCGTCCTGCGCGATCTCGAAACTTCGCGCTTGAGTGAAAAAGAGAAAGCGCTGTTTCGATTCGTCGACAAGGTCAATCGCCAATCGCCGTCCATCACGCCCGCCGACATGCAGCCCCTTTATGCTGTGGGTTGGGATGACGAGGTCATCTACTACGCCATCACGGTCTGCGCTTTGTTCAATTTCTACAACCGCTGGGTCGATGCGTCGGGCGTCCACGCGCTTTCCGATGAAGAGCACCGGCGCGGCGGCAAACGTTCCGCCGTGCATGGATACATCCGCAAATAAACGCGCTCACGTCCCGTGCTTCGCGCCGCCGACTTCCGTCTTCTCAACGCCCATCGGACTCACGCCTCTAGTCTACGGCGTTCTGTTCGTGTTACCGTGAGGGGAAGTGGCTCGGCTTCTGACACTCTTGCTGGTGTTCTCCATCGTCGGCATTGTGATTGCCGACGCGCGATGCATCGCAGCTTGCACCACGAATCTGTGCGGCGCCCCTGCCACCGGAACCGGTTGCCACCACCAGAAGGGACAACTCCCCCGGCAGTGCCCGCATCAGCACAACTTGAGTCAAGGCTGGACGCAAAACGAACCCACGCCTGAGGTTCCGCTGCCAGTCAGCGCCGGTGCCGCGCACTCTCTTATGACGCCGGCTCTCGATGCGGCGAACGGTGTTTCTCTCTTGCCTGCCGCCGAACAACCACGGTTCGGTTCACCACCCCTCACCTCTCTGCGCATCTAGCCGCCCACGACAGCGGATCATTTCTGTCCATGCAACGATCATCCGGAAAGGTGTGAAGTGAGAGCTGCCCTGATTTATCTTCTGTTGAATTTTGCCGGCTTTGCGCAAGAGATGCCGGACGACCACCAGAACATGCCCGGCATGGATATGGGAACCAGCGCGTCGCTGCCCGAGGACCACGCCGCTTCCGGCACCAGCATCAATCCGCGTTCGTCTCCCATGGACATGATCCACGAGAGCCTCGGCAATTGGCACTTCATGTTCCACGGGGAAGCGTTTATCGTCGACGCGCAGCAAACCGGTCCGCGCGGCCACGACAAGCTTTTCTCGCCGAACTGGTTCATGGGCACCGCCGAACACGCCGCCGGCGGTGGCACCTTAGAGTTCAGCACCATGCTGAGTCTCGAGCCCGCCACCATCACCAACCGCAGTTATCCGCTCCTTTTTCAGACCGGCGAAACCGCCTACGGCCGCCCTCTGGTGGATGCGCAGCATCCCCACAATTTCGTGATGGAGCTAAGCACAAAATACACGCACCCGCTCACCGAATCCACCAACCTGGTCCTGTATTTCGCCCCTATCGGTGATCCCGCGCTCGGACCTGTGGCGTATCCCCATCGCGAGTCAGCCATGGAATTTCCGCAGGCGCCGCTCTCGCACCACCTGCAGGACTCTACCCACATTTCCTATGAGGTGGTCACCGCGGGACTCGTCCGCAAAAGTTTCCGCGTGGAAGCCAGCGGATTTCACGGCGCGGAGCCCGACGAAAACCGATGGGCCTTCAACGGCGGTGCGATTGACTCCTGGTCCACGCGCTTGAGTTGGACACCCGGGGATCGGTGGGTGGCGCAGGCATCGGTGGGCCGACTCAATCATCCCGAAGCCGCCGACCCCGGCGATATCATTCGCTCCACCGCATCTCTGAGCTACGACCGTCCGATCGCCGCCGGAAACTGGGCCAGCAGTCTCATCTGGGGGCGGAATCACAAGACCTTCCTGCAGCGCAACTTGAATTCCTACCTGGCGGAGTCCGCGTATCAATTCCAGCACAAGAACTACATCACCGGCCGTTTTGAGCTGGTGGATAAAGACGAACTATTCGACGACGACCTTATGCTTCGCGAGCAATTGGCCGAGACCGTGGGCTCGACCTTCCGCATCGCCGCCTACACTCTCGGCTACACGCGTGACATGAACATGGTCTCGTGGCTCGACACCGGCATCGGCGCTAACTTCTCGTTCTACGGCGTGCCCACCGCCATCCAGCCCTACTACGGCGCACACCCCATCGGAGCCTTTGTCTTCCTCCGCGTACGGTTCAAGGGCAGTGACTCGATGATGCACATGCACCACGGCGGCTGACTCGATCCACCAGGTGCGCGGTGATTCGGGAAGATGTGTTAGTGAGTAACAATTGTTTCCTAATACCCGGGGTGGACCTGAAGGAGTACCTTGGCGACATCCGATCCCGGCAGTATCCCATTGAGTGACTTCCGCAACTGAAAAATTGTCATAGAGTGCAAACTTCTTTACCTTCAGCAGTACTATGCCCTGCACTGGTACCGACGTGCGTATTATCTTGGTGCCATCACCTTTCGCGCCAAGTTATACTGGTCTAAGGTACGGTTGGGTCGCTTAGGACCGGCAGAGTGATACTTTGTTGTCCGGTTGCATCCGTAGTCTCCTGCACATGAGTCGAGTCCGCGAACAGCGCGCTGCGCCGATGTTCCGGTCCTCTGATACAAGCCGGTATTTCTCCCCAAAGCCGATCAATTTGGCCGCGTTTCTTCGCCTCAAGGCGCGTGCGGTCGGCTTCACCGATCTTTCGCACGGGTGTGAGGCCAAGGTTGCATGACGAGAGTCGGCGCCTTGCGGCAGCTCGCACTTTCCGGCGCAATTTTCGGACTGCGAGCCTGGGTCGCTTACTGGATGGTCGAGTCCGTCTTTTGGGTACTACTGCCTTGGTTTCTCAAACCTAGCTATAACTTAAGGCCCGCTCATCCGCTATTTGCGGCCGTGGCGCTCAGCTTATATATGATAGCTGGCGCCGTCCTTGGAGCTTTGATCGCGATTTGTCTTGGCGTCAAATTCCCGAAGGTGCCTCAAGAGTCATTCCCACTTATTGGGCCCCTTTCTCTGACGGTGGTCTTTATAATCCTGGGGCCCGTGACCGGGGAACGCTTTCAGGTGATCGTGGCTGTCTTGATTGCAGGGGCTAGCATTCTGGGCCTGGCCGGAGTTGCTGGGGCGGGCTGGCGACGGCTGATTGCAAATCCGTGGTTGGTTCCGCTGGTCCTCTTGGGCTGTCCGTTCTTGATGGTTCAAGACGATTCGAGATCGGCGGCCGGATATGCATTAGTCGTTGTTGCTGCCATCCTGGCTGCATTCTTCATGGCGCGAAGGTACAACAGGAATTCACAACGGCTATCACCGTCGGTGTCAACGAACTTAGGTTCCTGCATGCTATGGCTAAGTGCCATCGTAGTTCTGCTCGGATGCCATGTTTTCCTCAAACAACAGCCGATTCTTAGCGGTCCGCAGCCATCGTCTGCGATTGAAGCGCGGGCCGCTGGCCACCCCAACGTCATCCTGATCTCGATGGATACCGTGCGTGCCGACCATCTTTCGGTGTACGGCTACGCGAGAGACACGTCGCCCGTTCTTCAGGAGTTTGCGCGGCATGCCACGGTATTTACCAACGCCATTTCCGCTGGAGACATGACTCTCACGTCGCATGCTTCGATGTTTACCGGGATGTATGGAAGCCAGCACGGCGCCCATTGGCAGTTGGGCAAGAACAGAGACGGAGTCGCCATGGGTGACGAGGTCGGGCTCCCCTTACCCGAAAATCGTTTGACACTTGCCACAATTCTTTCGAGGAAAGGGTACCGGACAGCCGGAATCGTTGCGAATACCACCTACCTGCAGCACGCTTTTCATCTTGACCACGGCTTCCAATATTACGATCAGCCGTACCCCAAGCTGTTTTTCGATCGGCGTGATCCCTTCTATCTGCGCACTGATCTAGCCCGGTTTTTGGGACACTTTAGTCCGCATGCAATTTCCGATCGGGCATATTTACGGGCAGAGGAGGTCAATAACAAAGCATTTGAACTACTAACAAAAACCAAGGGCGAAGGTAGACCACTATTCTTATTCCTGAACTATATGGATGCTCATCATCCTTACTTCCCGCCGCCGCCCTATGACGTCAAATACCCCGGCAGGGACAAAACATTCTCGGCTATCCGTTACAGGGCCCTCGAATTCCAGGTATTAAGCCAGGTTCGGAATTACACGGACGCAGACCGTAAACGCGATTTCTCACAGTATGACGGAGGAATTGCGTATCTTGACGCACAGCTGGGTCAGTTATTCGGAAAGCTGAAGGAGCTTGGACTCTGGGACAATTCCTTGATTATCGTGACGTCCGATCATGGTCAGTCGTTCGGCGAGAAGCAGTTGGTTGCCCACGGAAGTTCGGTATATCAAGAGCAGGTGCACGTCCCCCTGATCATTAAATACCCTGGAACCGCTGATGGGCAGAAACGTGAAGATCTTGCGTCTCATGTCGACATTCTTCCAACGGTGCTGGATACTCTGGGATTCCAGTACCCCGCTCTGCTTCCGGGGCGCAGCTTACGCACGGCGCCAGGCGTTCCCATTACTGTAATCAGTGAATCCTTTCCGTGTGATCTTCTCGCAAATCTAAATCCGAGGTTTCGGCGCACGGAACGCGCCGCCTTCTTCGGACCATTCAAACTGATTATTGCCACGAATGGCGAACGGGAGTTTTATGATCTGTCGCAGGATCCATTCGAGCAGCGTAACCTGTATGCATCGGCCCTGCCGATGGCAGATCGTCTGGAAGACGGCCTGCGACGCTGGATAGCCGCGTCGCCGGTAGTGCACTCGCGCCCGGCGGCACTGGACAAGCAGGGAATAGAGCGTCTGAAATCACTTGGGTACTTGCAGTAAAACTCACCGGTTGGTCCGGTGAAACGGCGTGCGGCTCTCCGGGCGCTCAAACCGGGACGCCCGGCACGGCAGCCGCCACGATCCCCATTTGTCAAAACCCCACCCCGTGTTATACAATCAAAAATTACACCACTAAGCCCAACATCTGACGTGTGTTCGGGCGCCAAAGAGGTTTTCCCATGCATGCCATTCTTCAAGCCGGCGGAAAACAGTTCCGGGTTACTCCCGGCGACGTGATCCGTGTGCCCAAACTGAACGTCGAGGTCGGCTCGAACGTCGAGTTTTCTGGAGTTCTGGCGGTTTTCGGTGATGGAGGCGAGGTGCTCGCCGGTACCGAAACTGCCGGCTACAAGGTCAAGGGCACCATCACCGCCAATAGCCGCGCGAAAAAAGTGCTCGTGTTCAAATTCAAGCGCAAGAAACAATATAAGCGCACCATCGGCCACCGCCAGGATTACACCGAAGTGCGGGTGGGCGAAATCGTCGCATAGGATTCCGTCATGGCACACAAAAAAGGTCTAGGCAGTTCCAAGAACGGGCGCGATTCCAACGCGCAGCGCCTTGGCGTCAAGGTTTTCGGCGGCCAGTTGGTTCCGGGCGGTTCCATCATCATCCGGCAGCGCGGCACCCGCATCAAGCCGGGTGAAAACGTCGGCTGGGGCAAGGACGATACGCTTTTCGCCAAGGTCACGGGTGTGGTGAAGTTTCACGACCGCGGCCGCATGGGCAAGTACGTCAGCATCCTCGCTGCCTCCTAGTTATTTTTTCGCATCATCTCTGGCCGCCGGAGTGCTCACTCCTCCGGCGGCTTTTCTATGTTCATCGACGAAGCTCGAATTTCCGTAAAAGCGGGCGATGGCGGCAACGGCTGCCTGGCCTTCCGTAGGGAGAAGTATGTTCCGCGCGGCGGGCCGAGCGGCGGCGACGGCGGTCGTGGCGGCGACGTTGTCATGGTCGCGAACAGCCAGGTCAACACGCTGCTCCATTTTCGCTTCAATCCGGAGCACCGGGCACAGCGCGGCCGGCACGGGGAAGGCAGCAACCGCACGGGGCAGGAAGGGGTGTCGACGGTGCTGGAAGTGCCTGTGGGCACAGTGGTTTACGACGCTGATACGGGCGAAAAGCTCCACGACTTTGTTGAGAATGGCGAGCGCTTCCTAGTGGCACGAGGAGGGCGTGGCGGAAAGGGAAACGCCCGCTTCGCCACCTCTACGCACCAGGCGCCGACCGAGCATCAGCCCGGCCGGCCCGGCCAGGAGCGGCGGCTACGGCTGGAACTGAAACTCCTTGCAGACGCTGGACTTGTGGGCTTTCCGAACGCCGGGAAATCGACACTGATCTCGCGCATTTCCGCTGCCCGGCCCAAGATCGCCGATTACCCCTTCACGACGCTCGAACCGAACCTCGGCGTGGTGAAAATGGACGACTTCCGCAGCTTCGTGGTCGCCGACATTCCAGGGCTGATCGAGGGCGCCCATCTGGGCCACGGTTTGGGCATCCAATTTCTGCGGCATATCGAGCGCACTAAGTTATTGATTCACTTGGTCGATGTCTCCGAAGCCAGCGGACGGGACCCGGCAGAGGATTTCGCGACGGTGATGCGTGAACTGGCCAGTTTTAGCGAAGATCTGGCGAAGAAACCGATGCTGGTGGTGGCTACCAAGATGGACGCCGCCCAGGAAACGGCACGGGTGGAGTCGCTGAAACAACTCGCCAAGGAGCGAGAACTGCCTTATTTTGAGATATCTAGCGTCACTGGAAAGGGCTTGGAAGCCCTGAAGTACGCGATTGCTGAGCGCGTGCTCAGCGAGAGCAGCAAATCGGCGTCGACACCAGCGCAGCCGGTGTGAGCGCGGTGTGGTTGGAAGCGAAGTAGTTTTGCTGAGCCAAGTGACGATAGACGTCGCCAGCCACTCCGGCGGCCATCGGCCCGATTGAGGGGCGGCCTCCGGTCAACAGAACGACTACAACCAACTTATTGGGCCCTGAGTCGTTAAATGACCCAAACCAACCCAGGTGGGTACGGCCTTCGCTGCAAGTGCCGGTCTTGCCCATGATGACTTCATCCTGGTGGGCGCGACGGGCAGTGCCGAAATCGACGGCACCCTCCATCCCAGGCTTGACTTCAGAGATGACATCCTTGATTTCCAGTTCTCGCTTGATGCGCGGGGTGAACTGACTAATCTGATCCTGCGTGCGAGGGTATTGTAAATAATAGAGCGTGCCACCGTTAGCCACCGCGGAGATCAAAGCCGCCAACTCCAGGGGGGTTTGGGAGATTTCCTCGCCGAAACTCGTCAGCATCCCCATGCCGCCGTTCTTCGGTGGGGCAGGTGGAAAGTAGCCCGGCTTTTCGCCTGGAATATCAAGACCGGCGGTCTCGCCGTATCCGAACAGGCGTGCATAGTAGTTGACCCGCTCGTAGCCCAGTTGAATCCCCATGTTGGCGAAATAGTAGTTGTTGGAGCGTGCCAGGGCCTCGGTCAACTCCATTTTCGTACGGCCGTAAAGCCTAACCTTAGTGGTGCGTTCGATCAACTTTTCTTTCAACGCGGCCAAAGCCACCGAGACTTTAATCGTGGAGCAAGGCTGGAAGCCACCGCCTAGGGCCAATTTCTGGTTGACCATTGTCAGGATGCGGCCGGTCGTGGGATCCACGACTACGACAGCTCCGTTGAAGGACCCGAGCGCATCGACAGCCGCGCGGCGCACCGTGAGATCCTCGCCATCGACATTGTCCCCGGAGGTGGAATCCGCGTATGTCGGTTCGGTCCAAGGGCTATAGACGTGCCGCCGGACGCGGCGCGTGGTTGAAATGGTGGTCAGCTTGGCCGGGGCCGCGACGTGGTGCTTTTTCTTCTTCTTTGCTGGAGTGGCCGTGCTCGCGACGGCGAAAAGTTCGACCGCCATCAGGGAGAGCAGACAGGCGAAAACTGCGAAGCGAAGGGTAGCTCTAAAACCGTTTTGCGGGAAATGCATATTGGTTAGAGACTGAGGCTCAACCACACCGGACTTCCCAATCGGCAGTGGCGCCTCAGGACCGACGAGTCGGCTAATTTCATTCTGGAGCACGGAACGCTTTCCAGTCAAACTGTTTTTTCTCCAAGATAAGAGATTGTGGCTTTTTAATAAATAACTTAGGTAGCTGTCCAACCGCCATCGATGGGTATCACCGACCCGTTAATAAATTCGGCTTCTTTGGAACTTAAGTATAGAGCCAGATGGGCAATTTCCTCGGGACGCCCCATCCGCCCGATGGGCTGCCTCTGGTTTAGTTCCCCGCGCACTTTCTCTTTCTCATGTTTGTGATACTTCTCCAGGTAGGCGTCGACGAAAGGGGTGTCGACGGTGCCGGGGCAGATGCAGTTCACTCGCAAGGTGGTGGGATAATCGACGGCCAGTTGACGGGTGAGGGCGACGACGGCTCCCTTGGTGGCGCAATACGCGAAGCGCCGCTTCACGCCGACCAATCCCGCGACGGAACCAATATTGACGATGGAGCCTTTCGAGGCCAAAAGCAGGGGCATGGCGTACTTGGTGATCAGAAACAAGCCTTCCACGTTGACCCGGAACAGCCTCTGGAAATCCTCGAGCGCCGTTTCTTCGATGCCACCCACCAGACCGATGCCGGCGTTGTTGACGAGAATGTCGAGCGAGGGGAGCGACCGGAAGGCCTGCTGGACCGCGGCTTCCTCGGTAATATCGAAGATCAGGGTGGAAGCACCAGGCAGCTCGCTGGCGAGGGTTTCGGCTGCGTGGCGGTCAATATCGGCGATGAGGACGGCAGCGCCGGCGCCGGCGAGCGCGCGGCAGGTGGCGGCTCCGATGCCGCTTGCGCCGCCGGTGACCAGCGCTTTCGATCCGTCCAGGCGAAAAGGAGAACTCATCTAGTGAATTCTAGCAGCGGGCCGCTCGTGGTGTTGCAGCAGGAGGTGATCGCTTGCCGGCGGTGCCCGCGCCTGGTGGATTACATTGCGGAGATCGGGCGGGTGAAGCGCCGCGCCTACCGCGATTGTGACTACTGGGCGAAACCGGTCCCTTCGTTTGGCGATCCCAAGGCGCGGGTGCTGATCCTGGGCCTGGCGCCGGGGGCGCACGGTTCGAATCGCACGGGGCGTCCGTTCACCGGTGACGCCTCGGGGGGGATTCTCTATCGGGTGCTGTATCGCGCGGGATTTGCCTCGCAAGCGGAAAGCCGGTGCCGCGACGATGAACTGCGGCTGACGGGTGCCTACATCGCAGCGGTTGTGCGCTGCGCGCCGCCGGGGAACAAACCGGCAACCGAAGAGATCCGCAACTGCCGCGGGTACACGGAGCGGGAACTCGACCTTTTGTCCAATCTGCGCGTGGTGGTAGCGCTGGGCAAGATTGCGTTCGACGTATATTTGTCGATTCTGCGTGACCGGGGAGTGATTCGGAGCCGGTCGGCATTTGTGTTCGGCCACGATCGCGAGCACCGCGTTGCACCGGGCAGCCCGGTGCTGGTGAGTTCGTACCATCCAAGCCAGCAGAACACGTCGACGGGGAAGCTGAACGAGAAGATGCTGCTGGATGTGTTTCGGCGGGCGAAGAAACTGGCGGAGGAGTGAGGGGCGACCGGGCCTGGTTTAGGCTGGGGTGTTTAAATGCGCTATTCTCCGGCAGTTGGCACTAACCAACTGCCGGAATAGTGGCGCCTTACGGCGGCCGGCGCCTAAGGAAGGGCGTTGGCGATCTTTATACTTAGTTCCCGGTTTCTGCTGCTCACTGAGTACATTCGTTCGCTCGTGCTACGGACAATGGTCGCCCGTTTAACCGCCCCCTTCTCATCGAAGTCCTCAATCAGCAGCGCCGGACCCGCCCGGAGCGCCACCTCCTGGACGTTCACCACCGCATGAGCCGGAATATCGAGCAACCAGGCTGGATGGGCTGCGAACTTCTGGGCCATGGCACGCGCTTCCCACAAGGAAACCCCGATGCTACGGAATGCCAACTCAGCGAAGTGCTCCAACGCAAAACCGGGAGGGACGGAGAGTTCGATCGGCCGCACCTGCAGTATTTGGACATTGTCCGGATAGTTCGCCGCCACCATTGGCCCGATCTCGGTGCGCAATTGCACGCCTTCCCATTCAGCCGGCACGTGCACCTCGCTTGCTCCCACCTTGCCGAGGGCAGATTCGATATCGCGGACATGGATTGTCTGCTCTACCGCGATCGGCCCAGTTACCGTGATGCCAGGATTTGCGGACAGAACGCCAGGTGCCGGTAGATACGGCCTGAAACCTGTTTTGCGTTCGGCTTCATCCATATTCTGAACGCTCTGCTCCAGACCGTTGGTTGTCACCTCCATGTGCAGCGGTAACTCCGACAAATCGAGCCGTACAACATCTGCACGGTTCAAAACAAACCGGTACCATAGTTCCTGCGCAAGCGCCATGGTTCCTGGGAGCGCAAGCACCGCGACGCACACCGCAGCAGTGGCGGCAGCAGCCGCTATCCAAGTCCACGAGTGGCGTCGCCCCGCCAGCCTAGCGTCGAGCAATTCGCGCCCACGCGCAAGGTTCGGACTCCACTGTGGTTCGATAGTTGCCAGCCGGTTGGCGACCCAGAGATCTTCATGATTGGTTTCCATATCGTTTCAAATACTCCTTCCGGAACGCTTCTTGAGCACGGCTGACGAGACTTCCGACGTAGTTGGAATTCACTGCGAGAGAGACGGCAATCTCCTGGTGCTTGAGGCCCTGGCTCCACAGGAGCAAGAGCTCCGCATGACGCCGATTCAAAGCTCCGAGCACGGTTCGCACCCTGTGCTGCTCGGCGTTTACGGCGTACAAGTGCTCCGGCGTGGGAGGCGACTCGCGGACGAAACTGAAAAGGCGCTCGAATCGGCTCCGGCGTGTCTGACGTCTTAATTCGTCCAACGCCTCACGTACGGAGGTCCGATAAAGCCACCCCGCCGCGTGCTCTCCATGTGCTTGAGGATTCCGCCACCACTTCAGAAAGACTTCCACCGCCAGTTCCTCCGCGCGGGCCTGGTCATGAATGACCCTGCCAATGACGCGGGCAATGCGCTCATAGTGAGCACGAAAAATCGCATCCAGTCCTTCGGGGTTGGTGACTTCCATCTCGCTCGGTTCGGCCATGCTTCTAGCGTTCACATACCAAGAACGTATGAGACCCAAACTTTGTGGCAGCGGCTGCGACGAAAAGCGACTTGGGACGGCACGAGCCGATCCGAACATGGGCCGCAAACGCCTTTCGAGTAGATCATAGCTGCCTGCGACCTGTTCAGGCTCAAAGCGGTGATGCTTTCCGGATTGGCGGTGATAACGGTCACAATCCGCGAAAAGCCAGTTCAGCCCATTGAAGTTGTGCAAGCGGACCCGACTTCATTTCGGAGGCTTCGATGTCTGCGAACTTCGAATGGATGAGGTTGTTTAGCGCGGCCAGGCAGCCAGGCCCCCGGCGAGCAGGGCGAGCGGGAGGAGGCCGATCAGCCACCCGAGCGAAGGATTGCGGTCGAGCGTGGCGTCGTCGGGATCGGCGGGGTTGACGTAACAAGTTACGGTCGAGCCCGGCCGGTAGCCGTTGGTGATACGCCGCGCTGACGCCCATCCGCCGGCTGAATACTCAAAAAAGCTGTAGGTGTCGGAACGGCGCTCGTGGTCATCCACCGCGTATGAGTAGAGGATCACCGGAGAATAGGCGTCGCTGCCTTTGGTGGTGGCATACCGCCGCCGGACCTCGCTGCGAAGGATTTTGCACTCTTGGGCGCGCCACGAGCGCGCTGCGATGGCGTGGCGCACAGGACCCAGGAGAAACGCAATGAACAAGACCGAGCCGACTACAAGCAGCAATGCGGCCGCGAATCGGCGGCCGGCAATGGGGTTGGCAGGATGCCAGACGCGCGGTTTCGGCCGCACACGAAATACGACGCTATAGAATCCGGCGGCCCCGATGAATACGAAGAGCAGGGGGATCGGGAGGAAGAGCAAAAGCACGAGGCCCGTGCCTTTCCGTTCGAGCAGCGCGCCCGCCGGATCGTGAGGATCGAGATAGCAGGTTGCGCTGGAACCGGCCGGCCAGCGGCGCGTGAAGCGAACTGCTTCGCGATAGGTCCCAAAGAGGCGGGAACTACGCAGGGACTCGCCTGTCGACCATGCGTAGCGGAGATACGCGAACCAGGGAGAACGCTCGCTCGATTCACGCACTGCGCTTTCGACAATCTGGCACGGGACCGACTGCCACGTGTAAGTGGCCGCGGAGGCGATTACCTCGCGGACCACCATCACCGCGAAAAAAAGGCCCAAAGCGAAGAAGGGCAGGAAGGCGCAGCCAAGTGCCCGCGACGGAGCTCTTGGGTTGGATGCTGAATCCACTTTTTCCACTCTAAGCCAGCCCGGCGTTCTTTGTGTCCATTAAATAAACAACCTTCGAGCCGCATTCGAGCCCGCGCGTTAGGGGACGCAGAGTGGCCGATTGTTAAACGGTACGCCGTCTATGATTGCCCATCCAGGTTCCCAGCTCAGGCGGCCTACTTGCCCGGCTCGTGGGATTTCAGAATCCGTAGCACGGAGAGGATTGTGCTCCAACTGCGCGTTGTCGCCGGCGCCCCGAAGAGCCTGTCGATCTGGCCGAGATAGCCAATCGTTTTCATCTGGCGGCGGTACGCCCCATACACGAGACGATTCTTCGAGCCAATGATTCGCACCAGCCACTCGCCACCTTCGGGAAGAGCAATCGGAAGAGAAACTCTGTGGCGTCCAGCCTCCGACAGGATGCTTACAAATTGAACCACATCCGCGGGCGGTGGCTCAGATCCAAACGGATTGTCCATTTCCAGTCGAATCAGATCACGGCCGTCGCAGCAAGCGATTGTTGCTTCAAACGGCAGCTTCCGGCGCAATTCGGCAAGGAACTTTGCGCGCAACCCAGGTTTTCGAACGACAAGCGTGCCCGCGGCGCCCACGTTCATGGCATCGTAGATGCGCAGTTCTTTAGCGAGCACGCTCGGACGAAAAGCCCTGTGTCCTCCAACGTTGATACCCCGGAAGAAAACGACCAAAGCCATGCTGCCCATTGTTGCAGCACCGAAGTATCGCGGAGAAGCGGAAGCTACGTTGACAGAAAACTGCAGCGGGCATTCAATGCGTTCAGCCGGCTGCCGCGGTCAGCCGCCGGCGAGGGACAGCCGGAACGCAGCCATCTCGCTGTCGTTGCGCACCAGCAGGCGGTCACCGGCCAGCACAGGGTGGTTCCAGGTCTTGCCCTCTAGCGCCGGGAAGCGCGCCAGCTCTGTGAACTGGTCGGGGGCCGCTTTCACCAGCGCGAGCTCACCCTCCTCCGAAATCACCAACAACAAGTCCTGGTCGGACAACAGCAGTAATTGGCCCTGGCCATAGCGCCCACCCTTCCATTTGCGCGTGCCATCCTTGACGTCGAGGCACGCGAGAATACTGCCGTTGAAGCCGAACGCATAGCCATTGTGGACGACGGTGTCGTTAAAGTTGGGCTTCAACCCTTCCGACGTCCAACGCTGTTCGCTCGCTTCGCGCACCTGGCTTTCGACGATCTGGCACGGGACCGACTGCCAGGTGTAAGTGGCCGCGGAGGCGATGCCTCGCGGACCACCATCACCACAAAAAAGAGGCCCAAACCGAAGAAGGGCAAGAAGAAACAATCAAAAGAGGTTCGGCGAGGCTGAATCAGTCGTCTTTATTACTTTCGAGGCTTCGTCTCCATCCGACCCTGACCATGAAATTCCACCGGCTACTTTGTCCAGTTCCTGCTGCGACAACTCGGCCGCCTTTGGTTCCTGGTCTTTTTTTTCAATGTTCGTATCTTCGCTCATGGCGTCTCTCCTTTTCAGGACTTCCTTGAATTCTGGCCTGATAGTCTAGCATATCCGTCACAATAATTACCAGACTCTACAGGGCTTCGGCCGGACGGTGCGCTGCACGAGAAGATGCTCCTGGATGTATTTCAGAGGGCCAAAAAGCTGGCGGGACCGCACGATACCGGATTTGCGGTAGCGCGGTCAGCCGCCGGCGAGGGACAGCCGGAACGCGGCCATCTCGCTGTCGTTGCGCACCAGGAGGCGGTCACCGGCCAGCACCGGGTGGTTCCAGGTCTTACCGTCCAGCGCCGGGAAGCGCGCCAGCTCTGTGAACTGGTCGGGGGCCGCTTTCACCAGCGCGAGCTCACCCTCCTCCGAAATCACCAACAACAAGTCCTGGTCGGACAACAGCAGTAATTGGCCCTGGCCATAGCGCCCACCCTTCCATTTGCGCGTGCCATCCTTGACGTCGAGGCACGCGAGAGATGCTACCGTTGAAGCCGAACGCATAGCCATTGTGGACGACGGTGTCGTTAAAGTTGGGCTTCAACCCTTCCGACGTCCAACGCTGGTCGGCGGTCCAACCGGCGGGTCCATTGGCAACGGCGATGCGGCGCATGCCGACTCCACCCATGGCGTCGCCCGCAGTGATCAGAAGGTTGCCATCCGCCGTCACGGCCGGCTGCATGATGCGGGTACCGGATGGCCACGCGTATTTCCAAAGTAGCTTGCCATCCACTGGTGCGACACTGGTGGCGCCCGCCGCGCTCATCAGCAGAATCTGCGGGACGCCATCGATGGTCACGAGTTGTGGCGAGCTGTAGCTATCGCCGCCATCGGTGCCGGACCACCGCGGAGTGCCGGTCGCGAGGTCATAGGCGACGAGCTTGCCCGAGGCGGCTACGATGACGAAGTCGCCGACGACCAGCGGCGAGCTCGCGAACCCCCAGCTCCGGGGTTTTTACGCCGGCGTCGGACGCCGCGTTGCGCGACCATAACACTGCACCGTCCCTGGCATCGAGCGCGTTCACGATTCCGGTTGCACCAAATGTGTAGACATGGCCGTCGTGGAGGGTCGGTGTCGCGCGCGGGCCTGCACCGGCATTCGATTCCCAGAAGCGGGCCACATCGTGGTGCGCCCACACAGGATTGCCGGTGGTGGCGTTGTAACAGGTGACAAACTCGTCCTCACCGCGCTGCTCCTGGGTGTAGATAAGATCGCCGCGGACCGCGAAGGACGACCAGCCGGGTCCGATCTCCCGGCGCCATAACTTAACCGGCGGTGAAGTGGACCAGTCGGCGTTGATCCTTGTGCCGGGGATGACGCTATTGCGGCCGGGTCCGCGAAAGCCGGGCCAGATGGCGACTGGCTCCACTGCCGCGGGAGTTGACGAGAGTGCAACGGGCCGGTCTTTAGGATGGTGAGTTACCGGCCGTTCCCCGGGCATTTTAGCTAGCGCCGGAGCCGGCGGGAGTGCCGGCGGCGCGGCTGGGAGCGACGAGAGTTGGCCGCCGGGTTGCGCCAGGAGCCGTTCCTCGCGAGTCTTTGACCAACGCCAGGCGAAATCCGAACCTTTGCCACTAAGGCCATTGGTCCGCACGAGAGTGAACGCTCCGCACCCAAGCAAGATAGCCGTTACCATTGCGGCGCGGCGAAGCCCATCCGATAAGCGGCTGCCGGCCACAGCTCCGGCAACCAGCGCGAGGCTCATGACCGGGATGGAAAACATGGGGAGCATCAACCCCATCATTCCTCCCGCGATTGATTTGTCGATGAAGCGCGACGTCGCGACGAGTCCCACGACGATCAGGACGATAGCGCCCAAACGCTCAGACCAAGGCGCGCGGCTAAAGAACAGCCACCACACCAGGACAGCCACGCCGCACCCGGCTGCACCGAGTACTCCGTAGAGTATGGCGTCCGGCAGGATGCTCGGCAGTACAAAAAAGGCTAGCCACTGCACCGCAACGGCGAGAACGCCGGGCCACACGCGGAGCCGCCGCCCAGGATTCCGTTCGCCTGTCTGTGTGGGGGTCATCCCGATTATGATACGTTCCGCACCGGCCTCATGTTCCCGCCAATTTTACCTCGGCGGCGCACGATAACCAGAGTTTCGAATCGATACTGTCTTTAGATGACTTGCCGAAAAAGGCAAAGAAATGATGCAATTTAGTAGGCGTTTCCGGACGTGCCTGGCCTCGTCCGGACTGGCGCACAGCATTTAAAGCGGGAGCACATTTTCGGGCTTCGGCAGATCCGGGGCCACACTCACATGTTTGCCATCATTGGAGTTTTGGTTGTTATAGGGGCCATCGTCGGCGGCTATCTGATGGAGCATGGCAATCTGCTGGTGCTGATGCAGCCGGCGGAGTTGGTCATCATCGGCGGCGCCGCGGCCGGTACGGTCCTCATTGCCAACCCACTGGCCACGGTCATTAGCATTGCGAAGGGCGCGTTGGGCGTATTGAAAGCCAGCCCGTACACGAAGGCGTATTATCTGGAATATCTGAAAATGATGTACGAATTATTTCAGTATTCACGCAAGTACGGCGCCGTGAAGCTGGAGGGCGACATCGAAGATCCATCCAAGAGCGAGATCTTCAAGAAATATCCGAAGTTCCTGGCGGACCACCACGCGCTGCACTTTGTGTGCGACACGCTGCGGATGTTCGTGGGGGGCGGGGTGAGCCCGTTTGAGCTGGATCAACTGATGGAGATGGACATGGAAGTGCACCATCGCGGCGACCAACGCTCCGGTGGCGGCGCTCAGCACTGTGGCCGACTCGCTGCCGGGTCTGGGAATTGTGGCGGCGGTGCTGGGCGTGGTCATTACGATGGGCGCGCTGGGCGGTCCGCCGGAAGAGATTGGGCACAAGGTGGCGGCGGCGCTGGTGGGAACATTTCTCGGGATCCTGCTGTGCTACGGATTTCTGGGGCCGCTGGCGGCGAACATGGCCAAAGCCAACGAGGGGGAAGCGCAGCTCTACCATTGCTTGCGCGTGGGGTTGCGGCATTTGTGCGCGGGGCCGCGCCGATCCTGTCAGTGGAGTTTGCGCGCCGGGTGATTCCGCCCGAGGTGCGTCCGACCTTTCAGGAAACCGAAAAATACTGCAAGCAGCGCGCGGACGCCGCGCCTGAGGCCGTGGGCGCCGGGGCGCCAGCGCCCGCTACGGCAGGATAGCCGGAGTCATGCCCGAGTCGGAAAATTGCGCACCGATCATCATCATCAAGAAGAAAGTCCACGCGGGCCATCATGGCGGCGCGTGGAAAGTGGCTTACGCGGATTTCGTCACCGCGATGATGGCCTTGTTCATTGTTCTCTGGCTGCTGAGCAGCAGCGAGAAGGTGAAGAAAGCCGTTGGCAGTTACTTTCAGGACCCGACCGGCAGCGGCAAGCTGATGGGCAGCACCCTCGGCGGCGTCGGTGAGAGCTTGACCGTAAACAAAGACGACATGAACAAGATCAAGGAACGGCTGGAGCAGGCGATGCGCACCATGCCCAAATTCGAAAAGATGAAGAACAACGTGCAGCTCATCATCACGAGCGAAGGCCTGCGCATCGAGCTGCTCGAAACCGAGAAGGGCATGTTCTTCGATAGCGGCAACGCGCGCCCGAGCGACCAGGGCCAAGCACTTCTGGAGCGGCTGGCCGAAGAGCTGGGCCACTTGCCCAATTCAATTCTGATCGAAGGCCACACCGACGCGGCCCCATTCGCGGGCCGGACCGACTACACCAACTGGGAACTCTCCGCCGACCGGTCGAATGCCGCCCGCCGCCTGATGTCGGCCAGCGGCTTGCGCCCCAACCAGGTGACCCAGGTGCGGGGATTCGCCGACCAAAGGCTGCGCATACCGAGCGATCCGACGAACCCTTCGAACCGCCGCATTTCGGTGATCGTACAGAACCTGACTCCGAAAGCCGGCGCAGAACCGGCTGCTCCAGCGCCTGCTGCTCCGGCACCTGCTGCCAAGGAAGCGGCGACGGCAAAGCCGCACTGAGCTTCGAGGACCTGCCGCAATTACAGCAGCTTTAATGTTACGGATACATTTTTGGACTGATAGATCAGCTCGATCGATTTCAGCGACTTTATTTTGCCTTTATGCGGGAAATAAAGAAAGCCGCTCACCGGGTGATCGGCGGGGCCTTCAACGAGGGCGGTGCGGGCGATTGCCTCGTCGGAAGTTTCGGACGGCTGGCGCTCGATGCCGTTCTGTTCTTCGGCGGTGGGCGCGCGGGCTGCGGCGGGAGGCGATTCTGGGTGTCGGTTGGATCGCCGGGGAACCGGCCAACGGCCGGCGGACGGCCGAAGATCACGCCGGCGTCCCCCACTCCGGCGGAGGCCTCGGCGGTCGGATGCTGCTCCCAATCCGGGTACTTGAGCGACGCGGCGACGAAACCGGGCGCGACCGAAGTCAGCGGAAACTTTTGACCATTCAGACGGAGTTTGAAAGTGTTGCCATCGATGGTGACCGGCTCGGCGGAGGCCGGGAAAACGGCGACCTCTACTACGAGGTAATCCTTAGCGAGGAAAGTCTGGCCGCCGGCGGGGATGCTGTGGATCAGATAGTCAGCACCGATGGAGACGCGTCCGGCGGTAGCATGGACAGGATAGTCGGTGGCTTTGTCTTTGTGCTCGGTCTGGGCGTATAGCCACGGCGCGGAAACGAGCGCGAGTGCCAGCCAGACCCGCATCACTTGAGTATAGACCTAGCCGGTTCGGATCGCGTCGAGCGGATGAATGTTTGCGGCTCTGCACCCGGAAACTGGCGGTTTACAGCGGGTTGCCGTCAGCGTCCAGGAGTTTGACTTCGCCCAACCCCAATTCCCGGATGGGCGCCTCGAGTTTGGCGCGGTCGCCGACCACGACCCAGACCATATTGTCGGTGTGAATGGCAGTGTGGGCGGCATCACTCACATCGGCAGTGTTTAGCGAGCGCACTTTGGCGGCGTAGGTTTGGTAATAGTCGTCGGGGAGGCCGAAACGGACTAGATCGAGGACGGAGCTGCCGACCTCATTGATGGTCTCGCGCGAGCCCGGCAGTTGCAGAATGATGGTATTCTGCGCCTTTTGCAGCTCCTCAGCGGTGGGCGGATGGGCGCCGACGATACCATGCAGCTCGTTGTTGATCTCGACCAGCGATTCCTTGGTCTTGTCGGTCTGTACCGGTGCGTAAACGACGAAGGGCTGCTGGCCGCGCGCTTCGACGAATAAGGTAAACGCGCCATAGGACCAGTGCTTGTCCTCGCGCAGGTTCATATTGATGCGGGCGCCGAACTCGCCGCCGAGGATCGCATTCATGGTTTCAATGGCAATCTCCCCGGGATTGTTCTTGGGCGGCGCTACCTCGGCCACAATGATGTCGGATTGCAGCGCGCCGGGCCGGTCCAGCAGATAAACGGTTGGCTTCGCCGGCAGCTCCACGCGGCCGATATTTTTCTTCGGGACTTCTCCCTTTTGCCAGCCGGCAAAGAGCTTCTCGATGCGGGGCGTCAATTCCGCGAGGGTGATATCGCCTACCACGACGAGAGTTGCGTCGTTCGGATGGAACCAGGTTGAGTGGAATTTCACCAGGTCATCGCGGGTCAGCTTAGCCACGCTCGCTTCGGTACCGGAGCCGGTCAGCGGGTTGCCATAGGCATGCGCCTTTCCGTAGATCAGAGCGGGGAAGACGCGCAGACTCATCTGAATCCCGGTGACCTTTTCGCGCTGGATGGCGGCGACCTGAAGCTTCTTCTGGCGGTCGAAATCGGCCTGCGGGAATACCGGGTTGAGGATAACGTCGGCAAAGAGCGCGAGCGAGGGATCGACTTTGGCTTTCAGGGCGGAAAGGCTGACGATCGAGGAATCGAGATTCGAATAGGCGCCTAACTGAGCGCCGAGCATGGCCTGCTCATCGCTGATCTGGAGCGCGGTGCGCGACTTGGTGCCGCCGTTCAGAAGGGCGGAGGTCAGCTTGGCGGTTCCGGGGAGGCCGAACTGGTCGGCAGCGTATCCGGCGTCAACGCTCAGCCAGAAACTGACGAGCGGGATCTCATGCCGTTCCGCGAGGACTATTTTGAGGCCGTTGCTGAGCGAGGCATGCTGGAGCTTCGGCAGACGGAGCTCGGGCGGCGCGCCGGGTACGGGCAGCTTTGAGCGGTCAACATTACCGGCGACGGTGGAGTACGTAGGGAACGGGTAAACCTCCAGGACGTAGACGCCGTCAGAGAGCCAGCGCCGCGCGGCGGCGCGCAGATCCTCAGCGGTGGCGGCCTGAACGCGCTTCAGCGTAATTTTGTACGCGTCGGGGCTACCTTCGAAAACCTGGCTCTGGGCCAGGCGGTCGGACTTGCCGCCGAATCCACCGATGCGCTCGATGCCGCGAACAAAATTGGCCATGAACTCGGTCTTCACACGGTCGAGCTCGTGCTCGGTCGGTCCGGATTCCAGGAAGCGCGCCAGTTCTTCGTCGGCGGCTTTCTCAACCTTTGCCAGGTCGCCGCCCGGTTTCGCGGTGGCCCGGATGAAGAACTGGCTGCTGATTTCCCGTTCGTCCACGTAGGCGCTGGCGTCGGTCGCGATCTGATCGTCGTAAACCAGCCTTTTGTAGAGGCGCGAGTTCTTCCCATGCGCCAGGACATCGCTCACCAGGTCGAGATAATCGGCGTCCGCGCTGCCCGCTTCGGGCATGTTCCAGACCTTGTAAATGCGGGCTTGCGGGACCCGGTCCTGAACCACCTGGCGGTGCGTACCGGTCATTTTGGCGATCCACACCTGCTGCCTGGCAATGGGCGGTCCGGCGGGAATATCGCCGAAGTACTTCTCGACCTTCTCGCGCGCGGTTTGCACGTCGATATCGCCGGCGATGACGATCACGGCGTTGGAGGGTCCGTAGTATGTTTTGAACCATTGGTGGACGTCATCGAGCGAGGCGGCGTTGAGATCGTCCATCGAGCCGATGACGGTCCACGAGTAGGAATGGCCCGCCGGGTAGGTGTTCTGCACCAGCAGTTGCTCGGTGACGCCATAGGGCTGGTTTTCGCCCTGGCGCTTCTCGTTCTGCACGACGCCGCGCTGGAGATCGAGCGTTTTCTGATCGACGGCGGCCAACATGTAGCCCATGCGGTCGGACTCCAGCCACAGGGTGTAGTCGAGGGCGGACGTGGGCACATTTTCGAAGAAGTTGGTGCGGTCCTCGCTGGTGGTGCCGTTGAGGTCGGTGGCGCCAATGGCCTCCATGGCTTCGATGTAGCGGCGTTTGAAGTGCTCGCTGCCACCGAACATGAGGTGCTCATACAGGTGGGCAAAACCGGTCTTGCCCGGCCGTTCATTCTTCGAGCCGACGTGATACCAGATGTTGACGGCCACGATGGGGGCTTTGTGGTCCTCATGGACGATAACGGTCAGGCCGTTTTTGAGGACGAATTTCTGGTATGGGATGTCGATATCAATAATTCCCTGAGCGCCGGCGATTTGGCACAGGAGAAAGAGCAGGCTAGCGGTGATGCGAATGCGCACGATGATACCTCTTAAATTGGGTGTTTTCAGCGAGTATAGCGACGCGGAGGGAGAAGGGCAAAGGGATAGCCGCGAATTAACAAGCGCCAGGGGTGGGCAAAGCCGATATTTATCGTGTTTTTGGGGTATCTGGCGGAGTCCCCCGGCGCTAGAATAAAAGTAGCCATGCAGTTCCGGCCCGCCAACGCGCGTCCCAGCCTCTTTGGCTCTGATTAGTAACCCTCCTCACTGGTGCGTCTGCTCCAAGAAAGAACAAGATTTGGAGGATTTTATGAAAAGCACGCTGGATGCCGTTCATCCGGACCTGCCGTTGGTCCATGGCGCGCTGCCCGGGCCGCGCGCGCGGAAAATCATCGAGCGGGATCAAAAAGTGGTCTCGCCGTCATACACGCGCGCCTATCCGCTAGTGGTAAGCCGCGGAGAAGGCGCGATCGTCGAGGACGTCGACGGGAACCGGTTCCTTGATTTCAATGCGGGTATCGCGGTAGTGGCGACGGGGCATTGTCACCCAAAAGTGGTCGACGCGATTCAACGGCAGGCGGCGCAGTTGGTGCACATGTCGGGCACCGACTTCTATTACGAAAACATGGTGGAACTGGCGGAGAAGCTGGCGGCTCTTGCGCCGGGCGGCGGGGAGCGGCGTGTTTCCTTCGGCAATTCGGGAACCGAGGCGATGGAAGGGGCGCTCAAGCTGGCGCGGTATGCGACGGGGCGAGAGAAATTCATCGCATTCCTCGGCGGGTTCCACGGGCGGACCATGGGATCGCTGGCGTTGACAGCGAGCAAGCCGGTGCAGCGCCGCGGGTTTAGCCCGCTGATGCCGGGCGTGCACCATATTCCGTACGCGTATTGCTACCGGTGCGCTTATGGCAAGTCGCCGGACACCTGCGCGGTGGAATGTGCGAAGGTAATCGAAGACCAGCTGTTGAAGACGATCCTACCTGCCGATGAGGTGGCGGCGATCGTAGTTGAGCCGGTGCAGGGAGAGGGCGGCTATGTCGTGCCGCCGCAAAAATTCTTCGACGAACTGGCACGCATCGCCAAACGTTTTGGTATGCTGCTCGTTTTCGACGAAGTGCAGTCGGGGATGGGCCGGACCGGGAAGATGTGGGCGGCGGAGCATTTTCACGCGGCGCCGGACATACTGGCGGTGGCGAAAGGGATCGCGAGCGGACTGCCGCTCGGGGCGACAGTGGCGCGGGCGCGATTTAATGACGTGGCCGCCGGGCGCGCATGCTTCTACGTTTGGAGGCAACCCGGTTTCGTGCGCCGCGGCGCTGGTGACGATTGAGCTGCTGGAACAGGAGCTGGTCGCGAACGCGGCGAAAATCGGCGCGTACATTATGGACCGTTTGCGGGACTGGCCGGCGCGGTTCCCGATTGTCGGTGAGGTCCGCGGGCTGGGACTGATGATCGGGATTGAGCTGGTGCGCGATCAGCAGACCAGGGAACGGGCGCCGGCGGCCCGGAACCGGGTGCTCCAGTTGGCGTTCGAGCGCGGTCTGTTAGTGCTGGGGGCGGGGGAGAACTCCATCCGGCTGTGCCCGCCGCTGGTGATCACGCGCGACCAGGCTGCCTTCGCCGTTGATGTATTGGAAGAGTGCCTGAAAATCACGATCCACGAAACGTAAAAACGCTCGACGTCGGCTGCGGAATTAACAAGCAGCCGGGCGCGATCGGCATTGACCGCAATCCGGCGAGCCGCGCCGACGTCCTGTGCGATCTCAACCGCACGCCGTATCCCTTCCGCGATAACAGTTTCGACCGGGTGACGGCGATCCACGTCATCGAGCACGTGGAGGACGTGATCGCGTCCATGGAGGAGTTTCATCGCCTCGCGCGGCCGGGCGGCACAGTGCGCATCGAGACGCCGCACTATACCGATTTCAGCTCGTTCTGCGACCCGACGCATCGCAGCCATCTGAACAGTTTTTCCTTCCGCTATTTCGGCCCCAACCACGGCGGCTTCGGATACTATTCGAAGGCGCGGTTCCGCGAGATCTCCGTGCGGGTGAAGCTGCTGGCGTTCTGGAGATGGCTTGGATTCGAGTTCCTGGTGAACCATTTTCCGCGGTACCGGAAGTTTTGGGAGCACTACCTCTGCTATGTCGTGCGCGGGAAGGTAATGGAGTTTGAGTTTGAGGTGCTGAAGTGACGAGCGCCCGGTAACTCTGGCCCGCAAGCGCGGAGATCGACGAGAATTCAGTCGGCGTGAAGCTACTTACTTGGTTGATATGCTCTCGCTTCTTTACCGTCTTGCCGATCGCGCCCGTGATCGCGCGCGGCGGCGCGGCGCTGACCCCGATTTTGCCACCGGCAGGCGCGGAGAAGACTTGGCTCACCGCTTTCTCCGGCGCCAGGGATTCCTCATCATGGCGCGAAATTACCGGCCGCGCGCCGGGGCCGGCGAGATCGATCTGATCGCATGGGAGAAGGATCAGCTCGCTTTCATCGAGGTGAAAACGCGCGCCACCGATGAGTTCGGGACGCCGGATCGGGCGGTGGATGCGGAAAAACAGGCGTACATCGAGCACGCGGCGCGCGATTATGTCCGGCGCGCGGGGGTGGACTGGGGCGTCGTGCGGTTCGATATCGTCAGCATCTTATTAACACACCCTCCGGCTATCGGGCTTTTACGGGATGCCTTCGGTCCCAGGCGGACGCTATAATAGCCTGTCGCAGGCTTTGTGGGCCTGTGCGTATTCTTGAACAGTCCGGCGCGCAGCCCAAGAACGCCTGCGTGCGGTGAAGGCTTTCATCGAAATTGCCAGAACTTCGTAAGGACCCCATCACGGGCCGCTGGGTCATCATTGCGACCGATCGCGCGCGCCGGCCCTCCGATTTCAGCCGCGAGCCCGTGGTTGTCTCCGCGGCGCCGCGTTTCTGCCCCTTCTGCTACGGAAACGAAGAGAAGACGCCTCCGGAGTTGCTGGCGTATCGTGTAAATGGAGGGGCCAACCAGGCGGGCTGGTCGTTGCGCGTCATCCCCAACAAGTTTCCAGTGCTCGGCATTGAAGGCGAATTGGCGCGCCAGGGGGACGGGATGTTCGACCGGATGTCGGGCATTGGCGCTCACGAAGTGATTATCGAGACCCCGGATCACACCGCGACGCTGGCGACCCTGGGCGAGAAGCAGGTGGAGGACGTGCTCTGGGCATTTCGCGAGCGCGTGCTCGACCTGAAGAAGGACCACCGTCTGCGCTACATCCTATGGTTCAAGAATCACGGCGAACAAGCCGGCGCCACGCTGGAGCATCCGCATTCGCAGATCATCGCGTTGCCGGTCATCCCCAAGCGCGTGAAGGAAGAACTCGATGGCGCGCAGGTGTACTACAACTTCAAAGAGCGCTGCGTGTTTTGCGATATTGTCCGGCAGGAGGCTCAGGCGAGCGCGCGCCTGGTTACCGAGACCGAGCGATTCGTGGTGATTGAGCCTTACGCCGCGCGGTTTCCGTTCGAAACCTGGATCGTCCCCAAGCGCCATGATTCGCATTTCGAGGAATGCGGCGCGCCGGACCTGCAAAACCTGGCCTGGGTGCTGCGCTCGACGCTGCGCAAGCTCGACAAGACGCTGGAAAGACCGGCCTACAATTTCCTGATGCACACCGCGCCCCTGCAGGAACCCGCCAATCCCCATTATCATTGGCACATCGAAATCATGCCGCGGCTGACGAAAGTGGCGGGATTCGAGTGGGGCACGGGATTCTATATCAACCCCACGCCGCCGGAAGAATCCGCGAAGTTTTTGCGCGATGCCGGGCTGGGGTAGACCCTGCCCCCTGCGGCTCGCCGCCGGCGCGCTATGATATCGGCAGCATGCCGGACGATCTGTTCGACGCGCTCGATGCGGCCCTCCGCTCTCGCGGCCCGCAGGCCGGCTTCGAGCTGCTGATCGGGAAATTCCGCGAAGAGAAGAAGTATCCGCTGCTGTTTGAAGCACGGGTGATGCAGAGCCGGCACGCGCTTGGGTTGCCGCTGGTGCAAAATGGCCCTCTCGAATCTCTGCCTGAGGACAAGCGAACCGCGCATGAACGCGCGTACATCGAGGCGGCGCGCGAAGTGGGCGGATTGTTCCTGGCCGACGGCGAGATCGCGCGCGCGTGGTCCTATTTTCGCGCCATTGGGGAAACCGCGCCCATGGCGGCCGCCATCGAAAAGGTCGCGCCCGCCGAAAATCAGGAGGCCATCATCGAGATCGCGCTTCACGAGCGCGTGCATCCCCGCAAAGGTTTCGAGCTGATCCTGGCCAATTTCGGGATTTGCCGCGCAATCACCTTTCTCGGCCAGTACCCGGACCCGCAGACGCGCGACGACTGCATCCGGCTGCTGGTGCGCACGCTGCACCGCGAATTGCTGGAGAGTCTCCAGCGTGCGATCGCAAGAGTGGAAGGCGCGGCGCCGGACACCCGCAACGTGCCCGAACTGATTGCCGGGCGCGAGTGGCTCTTCGGCGAATACGATTACTACGTCGACACATCGCACCTGGCGTCGATCCTTGGCTTCAGCCTGGATCTGGACGACCGGGAAACGCTGGCCCTCGCGGTCGAGCTGGCCGAGTACGGCAAGCACCTTTCGCCGATGTTCCAATATCGAGGCGAACCGCCCTTCGAAGATGGCTGCGCCGATTACGCCGTGTACTTGCGCGCGTTGATCGGGGAGGGCGCCGACCAGGCCGTAGCACACTTTCGGAGCAAGGCTTCTCACGCCGATCCGCGCGCCGCCGAGGCTCTCGTCACATTACTCGTGCGGCTCGAGCGCTATGCGGAGGCCATCAACGTTTCGCTGGAATATCTTCGCGACGTCGAACCGGCGCAGCTCCAATGCCCGTCGGTGTTTCACCTGTGCCAGATGGCCGGGGATTACGGCCGTCTCCGGGAACTCGCGCGCGAACGCGGCGACTTGCTGCACTTCGCCGCCGGAGCGATGCAAGGCTGATGGGCACAAACGTTTTCTGGGAACTCACCAGGCTGCGCCGATATCTGGGCGGCGCAACGAGCGTGGCATTCTATGTTCTGGGCGTAGTGGCGCTAGGCATCGTAGCTCCCTTGTACCTGAGGTTTGAATTCCTCGAGCTGCCAGCGCTGCTGATCTATGCATGCCTGCCTTGTCTGTTCGTGCCGCCGGTGGTGGCTGAATCCATCGCCAGTGAGAGCGAACGAGAGCTCAGACCCGCGGCGCGGGAGCAGCGCCGCGACTGGCTTTACGGAAAGGTTGGAGCAGCCGCGGTCTACGGATGGGTCTCCGTGGTGCTCATCCTGGTCCTGGCGTTTATATCCCTTGGTGTGGCCACCGGACGTGTCGTCGCTCCGCCGATGCTGTTTCTCGTGGGGCTGGCGCTAATCAGCCTGGCGTCCACTCTGTTTGCCGCTTCTTTCGCGGCCGTGGTGTCCGTGGGCGCGCGCAGTGCCCGGGGCGTCAAGCGCGCGATGCGCCAGGGGCTGCTGCTGCTGGTAGTGGTCTTCCTCTTCGTCTACCGCCAGCCCTGGTCCTGGAAACGCCGATTCCCGGTTCCCGAGACGGGCCAGACTTTTCTGGAATTCGCTCTGCTGGTTTCAGTCGTTTTGGCGGGCTTGTCCGCCGTCCTGGTCAGACTGGCGTTGCACGCTTCGGAACCAGCGGAGATCCGCCTCAACCTGTGACAATGCAGGCGCTAGACGGTGGCCGCCACACCCGCGATCCGCTCCGCCACCTGCTTCCCCATCCGCACGCAGTCCGGCACGCCAATGCCGTGGTAGGCGTTGCCGGCCAGGTGCAGGCCAGGCAGCGAAAGCATGCGTGATTCGAGTTCCCCCACGCGCTCTCCGTGGCCCACCGTGTACTGGGCCATCGATCTCGGCCACCGGAAGACTCGCGAGAACAGCGGCTCCGCTCGGACACCCGCAATTTCCCTGACTTCCTGGCGTATCGCGCTCAGAATACTGTTGTCGGTCTCCGCCAGCACGGCGTCGCCCCCGGCGAAGCAGCGCAGCAAAGCCATCGTTTCCGGTGCGCGGAACGGAAATTTGTTTCCCACCCAGGTGCAGGCCAGCAGCCTCTTCCGCTCGCGCTTGGGCACCAGAAAACCGAACCCGCGCATCTGCTCCCGGACGGCGCTTCGCTCGAAGCCCAGCGCTATCGTAACCGATGAGCTGTATCCAATGGCGCCGAGTAACTGGCTGGCGCGGGCGTCGACCGTGGGCATGAGGCGAGCCGCCTGGTGCGCTTCGCAGGCCAGCACGACTTGATCGGCGCTGAGCCAATCTCCGCCTACTTGCAACTGGAACCCATTGCGGACGCGTTCCATGGCGTTTACCTGGCCGTGCACGACAGTCGCGCCTGAAGTAGCGCGCCAGACCGCATTCACCAGGGACTCAAGGCCGCGGCGCAACGTGAGAAACAGCGGCGCCCTCGGGCCTGGCGCTTTGGACCGTTCGGCCAGGACGCCGCGTGTGAGGCTCCCGTACGATTTTTCGAGTTCGACGAATCGCGGCAGTACGCTCAGGACGCTAAGCTCGGCCGGGTCCCCGCCATAGATGCCGGCGAGCAGCGGCTCGGCAAGATAATCCACGGCTTCCTGCCCGTAGTGGTCCTCGACGAAATCCGCGACCGACCGGTCCCCCTTCGCCGCGGCATTCTTCCGGCGAAAGTACTCCAGTCCCATGCGGACCTTCGTTGGCCAGCCCACCAGCGTGGTGGCTACCATGGGCAGGATCTTCGTGGGCACGAGCATCTGCACGCCGTCCGGGAGCGGCACCAGCCGGCCATGTCTGCGAATATAGGTCACCCGTTCGTGGTCGTTCGACCCGATGACTTCGCTTTCCAGTCCGAGCTCGCGAATCAAATCCATGGCCCACGGCTTGACCGAGAGAAAGCTGTCCGGGCCGGCCTCGACGATGCAGTTGCAAATTTGTTCGGTCTGGATCACGCCGCCCAGGCGCGGCCGGGCCTCGATTACTGTCGATGAGATTCCTGCTTTGGAGAGATAGTAGGCGGTTGAGAGGCCGGAAATGCCGCCTCCGACGATGGCAACCGAAGGCATGCGGACGAAACTAGGGGCGGAACTCCCGCACCATTTGGACGACTGCTTTGACGTTCTCGACCGGCGTCTCCGGTAAAATCCCGTGGCCCAGGTTGAAAATGTGCCCGGGCCGCGTGCCCGTGCGCTTCAGCAGTTCGGTCACCCGCATCTTGAGTTCCGGCAGCGGCGCGAACAGCGCCACCGGGTCCAGATTTCCCTGGATCGCCGAACGGTAACTGATGTCCATCCAGGCCTGGTCGATATTGATACGCCAGTCAACGCCCATGACGTCACCGCCGGCCGCGTGCAACTCGCGGAAGAAGCCGGAAGCGCCGGTGCCGAAATGAATCACCGGTACGCCGGTAGCGCGGATCCGCTCGATCAGCGCGCGCGAATACGGCGCGGCAAAGCGTACATAATCGTCCGGGCCGAGGGCGCCCGCCCAACTGTCGAACACTTGGATGGCCCGCGCGCCCGCCGCGACCTGGAGAGACGCAAACGGCGCCAGCACATCCACGATCTTCCCCATCAGCCGGCGCCACAGCGTTTCCTCGGCGTACATCATTTTCTTCGTGCGGATGAAGTTGCGCGATGCCCCGCCCTCGATCATGTAGCTCGCCATGGTGAAGGGAGCGCCTACGAAGCCAATTACCGGCACTCTTCCGCCGAGCGCCCGCACCACCATCTGGATTGCCTCGCCGACGTATCCCAACTCGTCCGTATTCCCGGTGGACAGCGTGTCGATATCCGAGCCCGCCCGCACCGGGTTCCCGATAATCGGCCCTTCCCCGGTGGCGTAGCGGAGTTTCAAGCCCATCGGCTCGACGGGCAGCAGCAAATCCGCAAAGATGATGGCCGCATCGACGTCCAGAATTTCCACTGGTTGCAGCGTTGCCGTGGCCGCCAGATCGGGACGTTTGCAAATTTCCAGAATCCCGTGCCGCGACCGGATCTCGCGGTATTGGCGTAGATAGCGT
The DNA here is from genome assembly GCA_963768075.1 of Terriglobia bacterium. Taxonomy (GTDB): domain Bacteria; phylum Acidobacteriota; class Terriglobia; order Bryobacterales; family Bryobacteraceae; genus QHXW01. Next base: position 119,949 of record CAVYHD010000040.1, on the reverse strand, counting down.
CCCGCCTGCCGCATGAACCACACCGGCCGCGCGTCCGTCGGCCGTCGCCGGCAGGCATCCAGGAATCGGCTGCTCATGGGAGCCACGCGCATGCTTGCTCCGGTGTGTCTTCACAGAAGAAAGCGCGAAGGCCCGCTGGTTTGTGTTTCGCCGCCCAGGCCCGTCCGTTCACGAACAGGGGTTTCGTCCATGCTTCACTATCGATGGTGCGCGGCGTTACGGCCGAGACGGAAAGTACGCCTTGCGCGGGCCAGCCCGTTCGCGGATCCATGATATGGCTGTAAATCCGGCCTTCCGCGCGGAAAAATTTCTCGTAGTTGCCCGATGTCGACATGGACTCGTCTTTCAAATAAACGTCGGCGACAGTTTTCTTCTCGTCCTTCGGATCGCGGATTTGCACTTTCCAGCCCTTCTCGCCCGGCGGCGCGCCGAGGCCATAAATGCTGCTTCCCGATGCCGACACCAGCGCCGTTTGTATGCCGTACTGCTTGAGGACCTCCACCATCCGGTCCACCGCGTATCCTTTCCCGATTCCCCCCGGGTCCAGCTCGACGCCCTCTTTCGCGAACCGCACAGTCCGGTTGGCCGGGTCCAGCGAGATGTTTTGGTATCCCACCGCGCTCGAGCGCGCCCCGAACTTCCGCGCGATGCGGCAATCGGCCCGTTCCCTTGTAGAATCCCCACACCTTCATCAGCGGTCCGACGGTAATATCGAACGCGCCCTCACTCGCCCGGCTGTACGCCACGCACGCCGCCAGCAGGTCGAACATTTCCTGGGTCACCGGCACCGGGCGATCCGCGGCGTTGCGGTTGACTTCGCTCAACTCGCTCTCCGGCTTGTAATTGGACAACATCTGGTCCAGCCGGTGGACTTCCTCGAACGCCGCATCCACCGCATCCTCCATGCGCGTCCGGTCTTCGCCATAGGCCACCACCGAGTAGGCGGACCCCATGGCCACCACGCTGGATTCGAGACGCAGCGTGCCAGCTTTGGCCGTCGCGGGGGCCGGCGCATCCGCCGATCCCACTAGCGGCAACAGAAACAAAACTAGCACAATCTGTTTCAATTTAGGGTTGATTTTCCGCCGAACCCCGCATTTTTTTTGCCCGCTTCAGGAGCGTCTCCACACGCTCTTCCGCATTGGCCGCCGGGCCCGATTCGAAGTGTAACTCCGGGATTTTCCTCAAGTTGAGCCGCCGTGCCAGCTCGTGACGCAAGTAAGGACGAGCATGGTCGAGAGCGGCGATCACCGCCTGCTTCTCGCGCTCGTCCCCCCATACGCCGACGCGCACATGGGCGTGCCGCAGGTCGGGACCAACCTGCACATCGGTCACCGCCACTCCCGTCAGGCGCGGGTCCTCTAATTCGAAGCCGATGAGTTCCGCCAATTCCTCGCGAACCGTTTCCGACACCCGCTCTCTGCGATGCTGATCCATATCCGGGCACCCTGCCTAGATCCACTCGACCGACACACCGGCCAGCGCCGGTCCCAACAGCAACGCTGTTTCCTGTTCGACTGACTGCAACACCTTCTCCGCTTGCATCCGATCGGCCGAAACCGTAACCGCCGCCAGTATCGACCGCTGCCACAGATCCTGGCAGTCGATCTCCGCTACCGACACATTGAACTTGTTGTGCAGCCGGTCGCGCAGGCCCTTTATCACCTGCCGCTTTTCCTTCAGAGAATGCGAATGCTCGAGTCGCAACTCCAGCGTCAGCACTCCAATCGAAGGCATCTCCTCACGCGAACACTTCCGGCGCCACCTTTTCGGTGACGAACGCCTCGATGATGTCGCGAGGTTTCAGGTCGCCGAAATTCTCGATCGTCACGCCGCACTCCATCCCGCTGCGCACTTCGCTCACATCGTCCTTGAACCGGCGCAACGACCCCACCTTCCCGGTGTGCACCACGATGTTGTCGCGCAGCAGCCGCACCTCGCTCCCACGCTTCAGCAAGCCATCCTGCACGAAGCAACCCGCCACCATGCCGACCTTGCTGATGCGGAAGGTGTCGCGAACCTCGGCCTTGCCCTGGTACACCTCCTTGAACACCGGCTCGAGCAGGCCCGTCATGGCGCGCTTAATCTCGTCGGTCAGGTTGTAAATGATGGTGTGCAGCCGGATGTCCACCTTTTCCTCGTCGGCGATGGCTTCCGCGCCGCGCTCCGGCCGGACATTGAACCCGATCACGATGCCGTTCGAAGTCGAGGCCAGCAGCACATCGGATTCGGTAATCGCGCCCACGCCCGCGCGCAGCACCCGGATGCGAACCTTGTCGTTCGAGAGCTTCTGCAAGGTGTCGGTAAGGACTTCCGCCGAACCGCCCACGTCGGCCTTCAAAATGATCGGCAGCTCTTTGACCTCGCCCGCCTCCATTTGTTTGTGAAGTTGTTCGAGCGTGATGCGGCTCGATTTCGCGAGCGACTGCTCGCGCACCTTCGCCTCGCGATAGAGCACGATCTGCTTGGCCTTGGCGGTGTCGGTCACGACCTGGAACGAATCTCCCGCTTCCGGCATATCTTCCAGTCCCTGCACCTCAACCGGCGTGGAGGGCTCGGCCTCGCGCACCTGCTCGCCACGATCGTTGAGCATGGCGCGGACTCTGCCGAAAACCGCGCCGCAGATGAAGTAATCGCCGACGCGCAGCGTGCCGTTGCTCACCAGCACCGTGGCCACCGGACCGCGTCCGCGATCCAATTTGGCTTCCAGGACCGATCCCATGGCGGGCCGGCTGGGGTTGGCCTTGAGGTCCTGCAAATCGGCGACCAGCAGGATCATCTCAAGCAGCAAATCGAGATTCTGCTTCATCTTCGCCGAGACCGGCACCATCACCACATCGCCGCCCCAGTCCTCCGCCAGCAGGCCGCGGTCCGCGAGCTGCTGCTTGATGCGCTCCGGCTGTGCGTCGGGCTTGTCAATCTTATTGATCGCCACGATGATGGGCACCTTGGCGGCGCGCGCATGGTCGATCGCTTCGAGGGTCTGCGGCATCACGCCGTCATCCGCCGCCACTACCAGTACTACGATATCGGTGACCTTGGCGCCGCGTGCGCGCATGCGGGTGAATGCTTCATGACCGGGCGTGTCGATGAAGACGATTTTGCGCCCGTTCTTCTCTACCTGATATGCGCCGATATGCTGCGTGATCCCGCCGGCTTCCCTCTCTGCCACGCGGGTCAGGCGAATGGCGTCGAGCAGGGACGTCTTGCCGTGGTCGACATGTCCCATAATGGTGACAACGGGCGCGCGCTTGACCTGGTCTTTCTCTTCCTGCGCGGTCTCGACTTCGTGCATCGCCTCTACTTCGAAGCTAACGGTTGCCGTAGAGGCTCCGAAATCGCGCGCCAACTCGGTGGCTAGCTTTGAGTCGAGCGTCTGATTGATGGTGGCGAAGATATTGCGATCCACCAGCTTCTTGATCACCAGGCTGGCCTTCACATCCAGTTTTTCAGAAAGCTCCTTCACGGTGATGCCTTCCGAAATCGTGATTTCGCGGTTGACCGGCGGCGGCCCGGCCGGCGCCTCGCGCCTCACCGGGCGCAGGACTTTCTCTTCCTGCTCCTGCTGGCGATCGCGCTGTGAGCGCGCGCCGCGCTTGTCGGGCGGGCGGCGCTGCTGTTCGACCGGCGGAGGCGCCAGGCCCGGCGCCACCATGCCACCGCGCGAAGTCGGATGCATGGGCCGCGGGCCGCTGCCCGGGCGCATGCCACTGGGAGCTCCCGGCCGCGCGCCTGGGCGCGACACGATGGGTTGCCCGGGCCGGATGGGACCTCGATAAATCGGCTGGCCGGGGACGGGCGAACTCTGCGGGCGCAGCGGAACACCCGGCCGCGGAGATATCGCGGCGCCCGGCCCTGCGGGCCGAGGCTGGGAAAGTTTAGCGGCAAGATCCGGCCGCGGCGGAACAATGGGACGCACCGCGGGCTGCCCCGCAAGGCCCGGCCGTGTTTGCTGCGGCCGCAGCGGCGCCGAATGTGGCACGCTTCCCGGGGTTGCCGCGGGTTGCGCTACCGGTGCGGCTGAGCGTGCAACTGGCGCGGCTCCGGGTCCGCCCGCCACACGAACCGGTTCCGCGGGCCGATAGCCACCCGGAAGCGGCTGCCTTGGTCCGGAGAGCACCTGTCCGGGCCTTGGGGCTGATGGAATGGGCCTCGGAAGTGGCGCCGCGGGCCGCGCGGGCATGCCCGGCGCCGCCGTACTCTGCGGGGGGACTACGGCTGGAGCAGGTATTACAGGCGCTGCGGGAGACCCCGTCGCCAGCGGCGGACGCAGACGCTGCGGTTGTGGCGCAACGCGCTGGGGCGTGGCTTCTTCAATCGCTATTTCGCGTATGGGCTCTGCTTCGCGCTCGCCCTCGGCGGCCTGCGGCTGGGGAATTTCAGGCTCCACCACGGCGCTCGGCTCTTCCGCCACGGCCGCGGAGCCGTTCGAACTGCTCGACTCGCTCCGCTGGCCGCCCACGCCACCGAAGATCTGGCGCAACTTCTCCGCCACGTCGTCGTCGATCGAGCTCGAGTGAGTTTTCTTCTCGGTAACGCCCAACTCCGGAAGCTTGTCCAGCAGTTCGTGAGCTTTGACTTCCAGCTCCCGGGCCAGAACGTTAATGCGAATCTTGTTCATAAGTAAAGCGACTTACTTGCTACTGACCTTCCTGTCCTCCTCCGGCCTCTTTCTCCGGAACCTCGCCTTCGGCGCCCTGCTGGGAATCTTTTATCGTATCAGACTCACTTGCCACGGGCTGAGGATTTGCCTCTGGCGCCGCTGTTTCCAGTCCCTCCGGCCCGGTGGTTTCCTGCGCTTGGCTGGAATTTTCCAAGCCTATGATCCCCGTCGCACCGGCCTCCCCGATCGGGGTGGGTTCTGCCGGTTCTTCCGGCGCCGCCTCAGCTACCGGAGCGCCAGCCCCCTCGCCGGACTCAAATTGGCTGTAGTAGTTGTTCACAGCGACCTGAATCTTTTCCACCATGGTGAGCTCGATACCCGGAATTTCTTCGAGCTGTTCGGGCGTCATGCTCCCCAGCCTCTCGACGGTAGAGACGCCTGCTTCCAATAGCTTTTCAGCCAGTTGGTCCCCCAGACCGTAGTCGATCAGCACCGAAACCGGCGCGCCTGGAACAGTGAGCGCCGCCATTTGCGATTCGACTTCCTGGCGCTTCTCCTCTTCGCTCTTGATGTCGATCTTCCACGCCAGCAGCTTGGCCGCCAGCCGTACGTTCTGCCCCTTCTTGCCGATCGCGAGCGAGAGCTGTGAGTCGTCCACGATCACTTCCATGTGCTTCTCGGCCGGGTCAACAATGCTCACGCGGCTGATCTTAGCCGGACTGAGTGCGTGCGTCGCGAAGCTTACCGGATCGTCCGAAAATTCGATAATGTCGATCTTCTCCCCGCGCAGCTCGCGAATGATCGACTGCACTCGCATCCCCTTCATTCCCACGCATGCGCCGACGCTGTCCACGTCGCGATCGCGGCTGTGTACGGCGATCTTGGTGCGCTCGCCGGCTTCCCGCGCGCAGCCTTTGATGACCACCGTGGAATCGTAAATTTCGGGAACTTCCTGCTCGAACAGGCGCATCACCAGCTCCGGCGCAGCGCGGGAAACCACCACGCCGGGGCCTTTGCTCGACTTGTCCACCAGTTTGATCACGCAGCGCACGCGATCTCCCACCGTGAAACTCTCCAGTTTGGATTGTTCCTTCTTGGGCAGCCGTGACTCGGTCTTGCCGAGATCCAGAATCAAATCCGGACCCTCGATGCGCTTCACCGTGCAGTTCACGAGTTCCCCCACGCGCCCCGAGTACTCCGCGTACACGGTTTCCCGCTCCGCCTCCCGAACCTTCTGAAATACCACCTGCTTCACGGTCTGGGCCGAAATACGCCCCAGAAGATCGATGGACTTCTCAGTGCGCACTTCCGAGCCGATCTCGGCGTCCGGATTGGTCTTCTTGGCTTGCTCGACCGTCAGCTCCTTGACGGGGTCGGTCACCTGCTCGACGACTTTTTTTACCGCATACAAGCGAAGCGCGCCGGTCTTTTCGTCCACGTCCGCCACATAGTCTTCCTCGGTGCGGAAATGCTTGCGGGCCGCGATGAGCATGGCGTCCTTGACCGCGTCCAGTACGATCTGCACATCGATGCCCTTTTCCTTGCTCAAAATCTCAATGGACTGGTAGATCGTTTCCAAAGTAAATCCTCTTTCGCTCTGTCGCTGGTCTTATATACCCGGAGGAACTACCACTCGAACTTCAAGTTGGCCCGTTCCACTTGATTGAGCGGGAAGCGCAGGACGCGGTCTGCGTCCACTGCCAGCGAAACCGTGCCGTCGTCGAGTCCCGCCAGCGTACCCTCCCAGTGGCGTTGCTTCTCGACGGGTTCGCGCAATACGATTTTCGCCTTCTTTCCCTGAAACCGGATATAGTCGTTTGGTTTGAGCAGCTTGCGCTCCACGCCCGGCGAACTGACCTCAAGCGTGTAGTGGCCCGGCACGATGCTTTCCACGTCCAGAATCGTCCCCACCTGATGCGACACCAGTTCGCAATCGGCGTGCGTGACCCCGGCGGGCTTGTCGATCGAGATGCGCAGCAATTGATTGCCACCGCTGCCTTTAAACTCCACCTCGACCACCTCAATCCCTCCCGAAGCCGCCACCCGCTGGGCGATTTCCTCGATTTTGGATACCACTTCCTGGCGCATGTGCCTTCAAAAAGTGTCAACCAACAAAAAAGTGGGCTTTCGCCCACTCGCATCGTTCGACACCTACACCCTATATTCTAGCCCGTCTTGCGGAAAAGGCAAGCAGGCGGGTAACCCGGCAGCCACGCGCTCGACTCCGGATTTGCGGGTTTCGGCGGCCCGCGCAGCCAGGCCACCGGCCGTAACCTGCCAAAAGCAAAGGCCAAAAAACGCCGCGGCGTGCCCTCCAGAAGGGCCGGCCGCCGCGGCGCGTGGTTCACTACCAAGGCTCAATCGCCTTTGGACAGAGAGGCACTCCCATTGGAGCTACCGTCGGCGGGAAGGATCAGGTACCCGCTCACGGAATTCTCAGCAACGTTGGTGATCACCAGTTCGCGGCGTTTGCCGTCCTGGGTCCCGTAGAACACGACCGGTTGCTGTGCGCCCTGGCCACGGAGCCAGATGGTGCGGCGGTCGGGCATGACCCACATCCAGCCGCTGACGCGGCGATGGCTGACGTCGGTGCCGGTGACGCCGAGGGAAACGTCCTCGGTGAGCTGCTGGCTATGATTGCGCGTCACCTCAAAATCCACGCGCTTGACGGCCAGTTTCTTGTTCAAGCCGTCAAGATCGCGCGAATCGCGGCCCACCTGGTCATTCAGGGTCACGAGCTGCTGATCGCGGTTTGCGCCGTCGCGCTCCATCTCGGAACGCACGCTCTGGAGCTGGCCGGCCTGCCGGGCCGTTTCTTCGCGCAATGTGGCCAGCTCGGTCTGCAATTTCTCAACATTGGCGTGATCGGCTTCGCTCGCGGACTCGAGGCGCGCGATCTTGTTCTCCGTCGCCTGCGTTTGGGCGGCGACTTCGGCATGGACGCGCTGATAAACGCGGTCACTCAGATCCCGCGCTTGATCGCGGACTACCCGGATCCGCGAGGCCATGGCCCTCTCAACCTGCGCCACATGCTCCTGGAGCTGCTGCTGGTTGTCGCCCCAGGTCTTGAAACGGGACTCGGTTTGGGCTAACTGCGCATTGACGCCCGCTAATGATTTTTGGACGGCAGGGAATTGCGCCAGCATCGCCGGAGTTTGTTTCAACGTGGGATAGCCCCACCAGCAGAGGCCGGCGATGGCCACCGCCAGCACGCCCACTGCGACCCAACGACCGGTGTGGGGTTCTTCTTCGGGCTCCTCGCGGAGCCGTCTTGGAATCTCGGGCCGCTCGGTTGCTGGTCCGTCGTCACTGCGGAGATCGTACATAGACACCTCTCGGCATTTCGAAGATGCAACCAGGCTTCCAGGCCGATGAAGTTACTGAATCCTCGATGATTTAGCTGATGCCGGGTAATCAGGGGCGGAATTTTCTACCGTGTGACCCGTACGAATTTCCACACGATTCGTGTCTGGAATCGCACAGAGCGGGGACACCGCGAAGATGGAACTAAGAGGAGAACGATAGACGGGCACGAGCTCTTTCTCGCCAGCCAGGATCCGCCGCACTTCAGCGCGCTCCGCTTCGGGCAAGTCGCGATGAAAGTCGGCGGCCGTGAAGAGCACATAGTCGAGGTGCTGTTCGCGCGCGAAGGCGGGCATGGAGCGGAAGGGCCGCAGGATGCTCTCGCGATCCTCGCGGTAGAAGGGCAGGGGAGCCACGGGCAGGCTGGCGGCATGGTGGCCGGTGTAGAGATAGAACACCGGATCATCGTAGGCGTAGAAGCTACCCTCGGGCACATGTTGCGCGATCCACGCGAAAGCTCTTCGATTGCTGGCCAGCACGGTGCGGTATTGGGAAACCATCGTGGGAATTTCGTGGACCAGGGCGCGAATGTTCCAAACGATGGCGATATACGAGACGCCGGCTAAGCCGGCGGCGATCGCAGCGACGACGAGTTTGTTGGCTCGCCCCTGCGGCCACGCATTCCGGATGACGCGCGCGAGATTCGCGAGCTCGGCCGCCATGCCGGCAAGCAGCAGCGGAAATAGCGGGAGCAGGAAGCGGCTGTTGGGCGGAAAGTGCCAGACCAGAAGAATGCCTATGTAAGCCAGTGCGAACCAATGGTAAGGCGTGATTCCGACGCGCCGCGCAAGCCGCACTGTGCCGGCGATCACAACAATTGCGAGGAACCGCGCCAGATGCATGCCCCAAGGCGTCTTGGCGATATCAAAAATCAGCAATTCCGCGATACCCGAGAAGACGCCGTCGAGGTTCTTCCACATGAACAATGGCAGATCACGCCAGCCGACGTTGTAAATCTGATAACCGAGATAGTTCGTGTAGTAGAGCGAAACGAGATCGCGGGCGTGCGTCATGTGGGCGCGGCTCCACAGCATCCAAACGCCTACCGCCGGAAGCATGGCACTCAACGTCAGAATGGCGGCGCGGTACTTCCTTCGCAGCGCGAGCCACAACGGCCCGGCGATCGCCAAGGGCAGCGCGGCTGTCTTGATCAGGTAGGCAACGGCCGCAAGCACTCCCGCCGCGAGCGCCCGGCGCGTGCTCCGGCCGGCGGATTCGATGGCTTGGATGGCGGCCAGAAGGGCCACGGAAAAGGCCAGGTCGCTCATCAATCCCGCGCTAAGAACAACCGCGCAAGGGCTCAAGGCAATCATGGCGCAAAGTGTTGTGGATACGTGGACGCCGAACCCGCAGCGCCGGTACCAGCACCAGGCCAGGGCAACGCACGCAGGCAGCATCACCCATGCCAGCGCCATCCCCCACCGCAAATTTTCCGGAAAGCGGGGATCGAGTTTCCAGATCGCCGCGATCATGAGCGGCCAAAGCGGCGGGTATTTGGTTTGGAAGGGTTCCGCGGGCAGGCTCAGAATCCGGTAGCCGCGGCCTTCGGCGATGGACTTGGCGCAAACGAAATAGATGCTATCGTCATGAAGGTGCCCGAAGTGCGGCATATCGCGTACCACCCACGTCAGATGCGTGGCGGGGGCCAGGGCCAGGAGTAAAATACCGAGGGCCAGCGCTTTTCGCACCATACCAGCAGCATCGCCCACAAGGTCACGGGGCGATATGAGGCGAACCACTTAGCCGGCGGGCGCAAATGGGAAACTCACAATGAAACTGACTTTTTGGGGAGCCGCGCGAACAGTCACCGGCTCCATGCACCAACTGGAAGCCGACGGCAAGCGCTACCTTCTGGATTGCGGGATGTACCAGGGCCATCGCAAAGAGGCGGAGGAGCGCAACCGGCACTTTCCGTTTCCGGGGTCGTCGATTGATGCCCTGATTCTTTCGCACGCGCATATTGATCACTCAGGCAACCTGCCCTTGCTGGTCAAAAACGGTTTTAGCGGACCGATTTATTCGACGCCAGCCACGTTGGATCTTGCGCACCCGATGCTGCTCGATACCGCCCACATTCAGGAGAAGGATGTCGAGTTCCTGAACAAACGGAGGCAGTTCCGTGGTGAGGGCGAGCTCGAAGCCCTCTACACCACCGAGGACGCCGAGCAGACGTTTCCCCTGTTCCAGCCGGTGCCGTATTACACGCCAAAGCAGTTGAGCGCGAAACTGAGCTACGAGCCGCATGATGCGGGCCACATACTGGGGTCGTCGACCGTGCTGCTGCGCTCAGACGAGAATGGCCGCGTAGTGAGGCTGTTGTTTTCGGGCGATATGGGCCGCCCGGGCCTGCCGATTATTCGCGATCCGGACCCCCCGCCCGCCGCTGACTATCTCATCATGGAGAGCACGTACGGTGGCCGGACGCACGAAGACGCGGGATCGGTCAAAGATAAGCTGGCCGAAGTCGTGAACCGGACAGCGGCGCATGGCGGGAAGCTGATTGTACCCTCATTCGCGGTGGGACGGGCACAGCAGCTCGCGCTGCTATTGAAAGAGCTTTCGAATGAAGGGCGGGTGCCGAACATCCCGATGTTCCTGGATAGTCCGCTGGCGTTTGAAGTGACTGAGGTTTTTCGCAAACACCCGGAGTGCTTCAATGATCAAGCGCGCGGATTTACGAAAGACGGCGACGATCCGTTTGGTTTCAAGCGGCTCACGTACATCCGCGAGGCGAGTGAATCGAAAAAGCTGAACGATCTGCATGGCCCGTGCGTGATCATCTCGCCTTCGGGAATGTGCGAAGCCGGGCGCATTCTGCATCACCTGCGCAACAACCTGGATAATCCGCGCTGCACGGTTCTGATCACGGGCTACCAGGCCGACAATACGCTCGGCCGCAAGCTGCTGGACAAGTGGCCCGAAGTGAAAGTGTTCGGTGAGCCGATTCGCGTGCGCGCGTCGATCGAAAGCCTGCAAGCGCTGAGCGCCCATGCCGACCAGAACGAGCTGCTGGCCTGGATGAAGCCGCTGGTGGGGACGGTGAAGAAGGTGTTTCTGGTTCACGGCGAGCCCGAGGGCGCACAAGCGTTGCAGAAGGCGATTCAAGAGCAGTATAAAGTCGAGACTCTAGTGCCGGGGTGGGGGGAGAAATTTGAGTTGGAGTAACTGCGAGGGACGGAGGTCTCCGTCCCCTCAACCTCACAGCACCTTGATCTCTTCTGTTCCCGAGATCCTGTAGTGCAGGTCGCCCGCCAGGCAGAATGGTAACGCGATCGCTCCCCAAGCCAGCGTGCCCGGCACAACCACGATGCCCAATTCGGCGGCTGGTGAGAACAGCCAGCCGAACCCGATTCGCAGGCCCTCGTGCATTCCCCTTCCCAGAGCAGCCAGCTCATGTCCATTCGTGGACCTGCGATGTACTCGGATCCGGGCCAGGGCCGAGCGGGCAATCTTGACCACTCGGTGGTCCTCGGTGGTTAGGGCCATCTCGTCTACGTTGATCGCCAGGCAAACGCCCTGCACCGTCTCACCTCCTTGCGTGGTGATCGACAACTCACGCCGTCCCGCTACTGCACAGACTTTGTTCCAGGGAACTGCAACCGGCTCAGCGCTTCCCGTTCCCAAACCCGCCGCCATCAAAACCGTTGCCGTAACTGCTCGACTTACCAATTTGCTCGCCATGTGAAACCTCCATGGCAGCAGTGTGGGGCATCGGCAGCCTTGAGAAATCGCTCCTTGTTACAGTTTCTGAGGTGTCACAAGGTCGCGGGCTTCGGCTAAAAAGTCATCCGCAACGATGCGGAAGACGGTGGGTTTGATCTTCCTGGGCAGCTCCAAGGCAGTTCGGATATCGGCGGCGACGATGTCGCATGCCCCGAGGCCCTCCCGCCAATCCGGGTTGCCCGGGTTTCGCTGCAGGATGTCCGTGCCTGGCAATCCCAGCGCCGAGAGCAGTCTCGCGGACCACTCGAGGATCGACTCGGAGCGGGAAACCACGGCGATCAGTAAACCAGAGGTAGGTGCCTGCTGCTCGATGATCTCGTCTTCTACGGACTTCAGCCGGATCACGCGATAGTGCGCGGGGCGCAGTTCGTTAACGGCCTGGGATTCGCACGCCGTGGTGACGAGCACACAGGTGTCGGCAGGCAGCTCTTTCGGTGCGTCGTCAAAGCCGGCCGAGGCAACGGGGCACTCGACGGCCTCTTCAATTTCGGCTGCCAGAATTTGGGCGAGCTCGCGGTCCGGATGGACGACCAGAAGATTCCGCAGACCTTGCGTTCGCGGTGCGCCTGCCACTTTCGTCACCGCCGCTTCGAGCGCCTCGACCGCGAATCCGCGAGCCAGCCCTTCTTCGATCCAGGCACGGACGAAAGCTTCAATGCTCCCGGCGGGCTGGGGAATTTTCAGATCACGCACATACACTCCGCTCCCGCGGCGCTGCCTGACCCAGCCGCGAGCGGCGAGATCACGATAGGCGGTGCTGACGGTGTTCGGATGTACCTTAAGACGGCGCGCGAGTTCCCGGACACTTGGTAATTTCTCGCCCGGCGCGATCCTCCGGCTGAGGATGCCGAAAAGCAACTGTGCGCCCAGTTGTTCCCTGAGAGGAATCGATTTGTGACGCGAGAGCCACAGCCGGATCATCGGCGGCGAACGGCCTCCTGCATGTTGCCCCGATTGTACCTGAGGAACGCGAGATGCTGATATCATGCACCTTTGATCTCATGACATTCCTCGAAGAGAAATTTTCCCTGAAGAACAAAATAGCGGTGGTGCTTGGCGGTACCAGCGGCATCGGCCAGGCCATCGCGCGCGGATTTGCCCGGGCGGGCGCCACGACCATCGCCAGCAGCCGGGATCGGGATCGGGTCGGCGCACAAGCGGACGAACTCGAGTCTCTGGGCTCGAAGACGTTGCGCCTTCCGAGCGATGTCCAGGACCGGGCCAGCCTGCAGAATCTGTGCGATGAAGTGGTGCTGGCATTCGGGCAGGTCGACGTCCTGATGGTTACATCCGGCACGCTGAAGAAGATGCCGACTGTCGATGTGTCCGATGAAGACTGGGACCGCATCATCGATATCAACCTGAACGGCACGTTTCGGGCGAACCAGATTTTCGGACGCCAGATGATCAAGCAAGGCAGCGGGGCGATCATCAATACGTGTTCGATGACCAGCTTTGTCAGTTTTGGCGAGGTGGCGTCTTATGCGGCGAGCAAAGCGGGCGTTCTGCTGCTGACGCGTTCCCTCGGGTGCGAGTGGGCCAAGCACGGCGTGCGCGTGAATGCTATTGCGCCGGGAGTATTCCGGACCCCGCTGAATTCCAAGGTATTGGATCTACCCGATCGCTCCGCCGCGATCGGCGCGCGAACTCCCATGGGCCGGGTGGGTCAGGTCGAGGAACTGGTAGGCGCCGCGATTTTCCTGGCTTCGGACGCCGCATCGTTCGTCACCGGAGAGACCATCGCAGTGGACGGCGGGTTTCTCGCCAAGGGCATCTAGCGGCGTTACAGAGTCTTCAGGTAGGCGATGAGATCGTCCTTCTCATCGTCGGACAACATTTCCTTGTATGCCGGCATGCCGTTTCCGCCTTCATCCACTTTGGCGCGCACGTTGGCTTCGGTGGGCTTCTTGCCGTTGTTCATCTTGTCGCGGCTGAACAGGCCCTTCAGTCCAGGGCCCATCTTCTTTTCAGTGCTGTCGGCATTATGGCAAACGCTACATTGCTGAAATGTCTCCTTGCCCTTTTCCGGGTCGCCCTTATCAGCAGCGAGCGCCGGCAGCGAGCCCAAAGCCACCGCTAAGAAACTGGTAATAAGTATGGATCGGTTCATATCTCTCCTGAGTAGTAATCCGATATTCTACAATCTTCGGGTGTGGTACGTCATCGCTAGGAGGTTCCATTGAAATCCGGGCGCTTTCACTTCGGCATCGCAGGTCTCTCCGTGGCTGTGTTTCTGGCCGGCTGCGGGACTAAGAATCCTCCGGCGGAGGCGGAGCGTGCCAGTTCTTCCGCTGGCAGCACATTAGTCGAGCGCGTCGGCAACACTGGCTTCCTGCAGCTCGAAGCTGACAGCTTCAACAAGCTGACGCCGCGGGAGCAGACGCTGGCCTATTGGCTGAGCCAGGCGTCGATCGCCATCGATCCCATCATTTACGATCAGCTCTCGCGCTACGGTCTTCGCGAGAAGCGCCTGCTTGAAGCGCTGGTTGCTCACCCGCAAGGCATTCAGCCCGAGGTGCACGCCAAGATCGCCGCATTCGCCAAGCTGTTCTGGGGGAACAAGGGGAACCACAACGAAACCACGGCGCAGAAATTTCTGCCGGAGTTCACGTTCGAAGAGCTACAAGCGGCCGGCACCGAAGCTATTCACAACGGTCTGCATATCGGCGATCCCTACGGCACGGGCCATCCGATCGCGACCGAGGCCGACTTCACGGCCGAAATCAACGATCTCAAACCCGCGCTCTTCGACCCCAATTTCGAGCCGACCATAACGACTAAGAACCCGCCCGCCGGCCTCGACATGCTGCAAGCCAGCTCGAACAATTTCTATTCGGGGGTCCGTCTGCTCGATTTGAAAGGTTTTTCAGAACACTATCCGCTCGATTCGCAGCTCGTGAAAACGAAGGCCGGCAAACTGGTGGAGGAAGTCTATCGCGCCGGGACGCCCGACGGACGGATTCCGCCGGATTGTACGCGCGTTTCCTGGGGAAGGTGATCGAGAATTTGCAGAAGGCGCGTGGGTTCGCCGAGCCGGGCCAGGAAACGGTGATCGACGATCTGATTCGCTTTTATCAATCGGGCGACTTTGCAGACTGGCTGCGTTTCGGCGCGAGCTGGGTACAGAATGACGCCAATGTCGATTTCGCCAGCGGATTCATCGAAATCTACCGCGACGCGCGCGGCGCCAAGGGCACATCGCAGATGTTTGTCAGCGTTACAGATCAGCGGGTGAACGCTTTGATGCTCAAAGTCGCCAACAATGCGCAGTATTTCGAAGACCGCGCGCCTTGGGATCCAAAATACAGGAAGCAGGGCGTCAAGCCACCCACCGCGAAGGCGGTTGAGGCGCTCATCGAGACCGGCGATTTCCACGTCACGACGATCGGCGACAATTTGCCGAATGAGAACGAGGTTCACGAGAAGTACGGTTCGAAGAGTTTTCTGTTCACTGGTACGACGCGCGCGTTCTCGCATGCGACAGGCACTACTTCGCTCGAGGAATTCGCCTATTCGCCCGAAGAGGTGGCTCGCGGAAAGAAATACGGCGACGAAGCTGAAGACATGATGACCGCGCTACACGAAATCATCGGCCACGGCTCAGGCAAGCTCAACCCCAGATTGACGCACGATGCGGCTTTCTACTTGAAGGAGTATTTCTCAACGCTGGAAGAAGCGCGCGCCGACCTGATGGCTCTGTGGAATATTTTCGATCCGAAGTTGCAGGAGCTGGCTCTGGTTTCGAGCCCCGAAGTAGGCAAAGCGATGTACGATGCGGCGGCGCGCGTGGCGCTCACGCAGCTTCGCAAAGTACTCAAGGGCGACACCATCGAGGAGGATCACGATCGCGATCGCCAGCTCATCGTGAACTACATCATCGACAAAACGGGCGCCATTGCGCGCGTGGAGCGCGACGGCAAGGCGTACATCACGGTGCGCGATTACGACAAGATGCACCAGGGTGTGGGCATGCTGCTGGCTGAGTTGATGCGCATCAAAGCCGAAGGCGACTACGCAGCAATCAAAGCGCTTGTGGACCAGTACGGGGTGCACATCGATACCGCTCTGCGCGATCAGGTTGTAGCACGCTACAAGAAGCTCGATCTGCCGACCTTTTGGACCGGCATCAATCCCGCACTCACCACGAAGACTGGGGCGGATGGCGGCGTGGCGCGCGTGGAGATCTCCTACCCGCGCGACTACGCGAAGCAGCAACTTGGCTATGCCGCCATGTACGGAGCAGGGCAGTAGCCGGCGCGAGTGCCCGTACAATGAAGGAATGCGCATCCTGCTCTTCAGCGGCAAAGGAGGCGTCGGGAAGACGAGTGTCGCTGCCGCCACCGGCCTGCAGTTATCCCGTCTCGGTTACCGCACGCTCGTGATGAGCGTTGACCCGGCGCATTCCCTGGCGGATGCTTTCGATCTCGAAGTCGAGCTGTTCGGGGGCAAGACCAACGACCCCTACCACATCGACGACCGGCTTGCCATCCACGAAGTCAACATCCAGAAAGAGATCAAACGTCACTGGCGTGAGATCTCAACCTACGTGATCTCCGTTCTGCGCACTACCGGCATCAGCGACGTGGAGGCCGAGGAACTGGCCATTCTTCCGGGCATGGAGGAGCTGAGCGCCATGATGTACGTCAACCAGTTCCGCCGCGAGCAGCGCTACGACGTCATTGTGCTTGATTGCGCGCCCACTGCTGAATCCATGCGCTTCGTCAGCATGCCCACCACGCTCGAATGGTACATGAAGCACGTTTTTCCGTTTCAGCGCGGGCTGCTCAAGGCCGTCCGCCCCGTGGCCAACCGCATTTCCCCTGTCGAACTACCCACCGACAGGTACTTCGCCAACGTGCAGGGTTTGTTCGGGCGCCTGGACGGGATCTCGGAGCTGCTCGAAGACGCCAGTGTTACGAGCGTCCGGCTGGTCACCAATCCCGAGAACATGGTTCTCCGCGAGACGCAGCGCGCGTTTGTCTATTTCTCGCTCCACGGCCTGACGGTGGATGGCATCATCGTCAACCGCGTTCTGCCGCAAACCGTCACCGACGCCTGGTTCGAGGAATGGCGGGCGTCACAGGCCAAAATCATGCAGGAGATCGACGAGTATTTCGATCCCGTCGCGGTCAAGCGCGTTCCCCTGTTCACCCACGAAGTGCTGGGCCGTGAGCGGCTGGAGGAGCTGGCCCGCGTGCTGTATGGCGAGAAAGAAGACCCCGCGGCCGTCACGCGCACCGAAGCGCCGTACACATTTGTGAAACGCAACGCGCATTATGAGGTCCGCCTGCGCCTGCCGTTTGCCGCCAAGGGTGAGGTGGGGCTGTTCAAGAAAGGCGACGAGCTGGTGGTCGAGATCGGCACGCTTCGACGCCACATCGGCTTGCCCACCTCTATGGCCGCCCTAACCCCCGCGAGGGCCACGCTGGAGCATAAAATGTTAATAGTGGAAATGAAAGAAGGCTGATATGGACGAGAAAACGACCGCCCAGCCGCAAGTTGGCTGCTTCTTCTGCAATGTTGCCGCCCCACAGCTCTCGGCTCTCCTGGACCATGTGTGGCCCGAACAGACACACGAACACTTCCGCAATGCGCGGGTCGAAGCGCTCAAAGGCATTCGCAGCCTGCTGGATGCGCGCATCGAACGCCTCTCGCAGCAGCCGCCAAAGGGCACCAAGGTGACTGTGGAATAAGCCTTCGGCCGGTCACCGCCGCGCTGCAAAGAACTGCTGGAGCAGCTCTACGCATTCCGCCGCCAGCACTCCTTCGACCACTTCCACGCGATGATTCAGGATCTCGGAATCCGCAACCCGGAACTTGCTCCGCACCCCTCCAAACCGTAAGTCGCGCGCCCCGAAAACCAGCGTATTGACACGCGCCGCGACAAGCGCCCCGGCACACATCACGCACGGCTCGAGCGTGGCGTACATCGTGGCTCCTTCCAACCGGTAGTTCCCCAGGGCTTGCGCCGCCTGCCGTAACGCCAGCATTTCCGCATGTGCCGTCGGATCCTTCATCAAAATCGGCGCATTCGCGCCCCGCCCAATTATCTGCCCCGCAACCACCACCACGGCTCCTACCGGCACTTCACCGGCCGCCGCGGCCTGGCGTGCCAGGCCCAGTGCTTCGCGCATGAACAAATCGTGCATGGAATCCGTAGCATAGAATATATAGAACCAAATGTTCCGTTATCTGCCGTTTGTGATAAAGAACTCCTGGCGCAACCGCAGGCGGACTGCCCTCACGATTTTGAGCATCAGTGTGTCGCTCGCGCTGCTGGGAGTCATGATGGCTGTCTACTATGCGTTCTATTTTAGCGATGCGCCTCCGTCGCAAGCGCTTCGGCTGGTAGTGCGCAACCGCATTTCCCTCACCGTGCCCATGCCCAGGTACTACCGCGAAAAGATCCGCCCCATTCCGGGCGTCCGCGAAGTCGGGATTTCGCAGTGGTTCGGGGGCGTCTATAAAGATGCCCGGGATCCCAAGAACTTTTTCGCGCGCTTTGCCGTCGAGCCCGACAAAATCCTGGCGATCCGTACGGAGATGAAGGTGCCTGAGGATCAGAAGAAGGCATTTCTCCAGGAGCGGACCGCCTGCATGATCGGGCGTCCGCTCGCCGAGAAGCAAAACTTCCATCTGGGGGATCACATCTTTGTTCAGGGTGACATCTTTCCCGTAAATCTCGAATTCATCGTGCGCGCCATATACGATGCTCCCGAGGATAACGAGAACCTCTACTTCAACGTGGAGTATCTGGATCAGGCCCTGGGCGCCGGCAAGTGGGGCGAGATTGGGACCTTTTACGTGCTGGCGGATAGCGTGGAAGCAGTGCCGCGCATCGCCAAAGCGATTGACGATACGTTTCAAAACTCGCCGGCGCAGACCAAGACCGAGTCCGAGCGGGCGTTCCAGCTCAGCTTTGTCGCTTTTCTGGGCAACGTGAAGATGATCCTGATCAGCATCTGCGCCGCGGTGACTTTCACGATTCTTCTGGTATCGGCTAACACGATCGCCATGTCTGTGCGGGAGCGCGTACGCGAGGTCGGCGTTCTCAAAACCCTTGGATTCACGCGCGGTACTATTCTTTCGCTCATCCTGGGCGAGGCGGTAACCATTTCCACGGTCGGCGGGGCGTTGGGCGTGCTTCTGGCCTCCGGATTGTGCGGCGTTGTCCGGACCGGGCCCGCGTTTATGGATGATCTCAAGCGCCTGTCTATCCAGCCGCCGGTGGCTTTGACGTGTCTGGTGGTCGCCGCTGGCATCGGTCTGATCGCCGCGTTCATTCCCGCCTGGAACGCTTCGCGCGTGCCCATTGTGGAAGCCCTTCGCAGCACCGAGTAACCACCCATGGCCATACCGCTAACCTACAATCTGCGCAACCTGGTGGTCCGGAAGACTACGACCATGATGACCGCACTCGGCATCGGACTAACTGTGGCCGTGCTGCTTGCAATTCTTGCCCTGGTGGGGGGACTGCGATCCTCGCTCCAGGCCTCCGGGAATCCCTTAAACGTTCTCGTCATGCGTAAAGGGACTAACGCCGAGCTGAGCAGCGGCGTCACGCGGGCCAATTTTCAGGACGTCAAGTTCAAACGGGGCATCGCGTCAACGGCTTCGGGGCAGCCACTCGCGTCGCTCGAGATGGTTTCGGTGATTAATCTCGCCAGCGTGGATGCGCCGGATGGCACCAACGTGACCCTGCGCGGAATCACACGCACTGGTATCGGATTGCGCGATAATCTGAAGCTGGTGTCCGGACGGTGGTTCGACCCCGGCAAGCGCGAAGTGGTAGTGGGCGAGTCCATCGAGAAGCGCTTTCCAGCCGCCCGCGTTGGCCAGCGCCTGCATTTCGGACGCGGCGATTGGGACGTGGTCGGCATAATGTCCGTGGGAAGAGGCACCACGAACAGCGAAATCTTCGGCGATCTGAATCAGGTGAGCTCCGACTTCCAGCGCGCGGATGCCCTCAGCTCGATCCTCGTTCGCGCGACGGATCTGGTGGCGGCCCAGGCCCTGATCAACGACATCGGGAACGATCCCAAGCTCAACCTGGGCGCCCTTTCTGAAGAGGCTTATTATCAGGCGCAGACCAGCTCGGGAATCGTGATCGAATCGCTGGGACTCTTCGTATCCATTATCATGGGCGTCGGCTCCAGCTTCGCCGCCATGAACACCATGTACGCCGCAGTCGCGCGCCGCGCGCAGGAAATCGGCACTTTGCGCGTCCTCGGCTTTTCGCGCGGCAGCATTCTGGTCAGTTTCATTGTCGAGTCCATCCTGCTGGCGGCGCTCGGCGGTCTGGTGGGCTGCCTTCTGGTGCTGCCGCTCAACGGCCTCACCACCGGCATCGGCAACTTTGTTACTTTCAGTGAAATCGACTTTAACTTCCGCGTGACCCCGCAGATCATGGCCCTGGGTGTCACTTTTGCCATGTTGCTGGGAGCGCTGGGCGGATTGTTTCCGGCCGCATCGGCGTCGCGCAAGGAGATCCTCACGGCATTACGAGGCATCTGACCATGGACGCAGAACTGAAATCGCTGCAAATCGACCGCACGAAAAAAAGGGCTCCCGAACCCTCGCGGTGGGCGTCGCGCTGGATCGTTGGCGGCGTTCTGCTGTTTGTCCTGCTGGGCGCGGCGCGATTGGGCTATGACCGGCTGAACGCCGCCACCGAAGTCGCCGTAGTGCGTATCCAGGCGGAAAGCCAGGCAGCGGCGGGTCCGGGCATCATTTTGAACGCCACCGGCTACATCGTGGCGGCGCATCGGATCGAGGTGGCGTCCAAAGTCGTCGGAAAGGTCCTCTGGATCGGCGTCGAGAAGGGCGACAAGGTCAAGGTTGGCCAGCCGCTGGTGCGCCTCGAGGACGACGAGTATCGCGCGCAAGTCACCCAAGCCAAGGGATCGCTCGTGAACCTCCAGGCGCATCTCGCGGAGCTGGAGCACGGCTCCCGCCCCGAGGAGATCGCCGTGGCGCGAGCCAATCTGCTCCAGGCGAAAGCCGACCTGGAGAACGCGCAAGTCACGCTCGACCGCACCAAGCGCCTGACCACCGACGGCGTGATGGCCAAACAAGCCCTGGATGACGCGCAAGCGAAATACGATAGCGCCATGGCCCACGTCAATTCGCTACAGAAGACTCTGGACTTGGCGGTGCTGGGCCCACGCCAGGAGGAGATTGACGCCATGCGCGGCCAGGTGGAGCAGGCCAAGGGCGCGCTGGCTTATGCCGAGACCCAGCAGGACAACACAGTAATCACCGCTCCTGTGACCGGTACGGTGCTGGAGCGCGCCGTCGAGAAAGGCGAGTTTGTCACCAACATGAACGTGGGCGACAAGGGCGCCAAGGGGTACGTCGCGGCGGTAGCCGACCTGAACGATCTCGAGGTCGAGCTGGATATCAGCCAGAATGATTTCGCCAAGCTGGGCCCGAAACAAAAGGGAGTAGTCACTACCGACGCCTACCCGGACCGCAAATACGACGGCATCATCAAAGAGATCTCTCCCGAGGCCAATCGCCAGAAGGCCACGGTGCAGATCAAGGTGAAGGTTCTGAATCCCGATGACTACCTGCGCCCCGATATGAACGCCAGCGTGGCTTTCGTTTCCGACGAGAAGCAGAGCTCTTCGGGAGCGGCCGCGCGTCCCGTAGTGGTGATCCCCGCTTCGGCCGTGCGTGACAGCGCCGTGTTCGTCATGTTCGATGGAAAAGCCGTGCGGCGGCCGGTGAAGACCGGGTCTACGAACAGCAAAGGCGTGCGCATAGAGGATGGACTTATCGGTGGCGAGGACCTCATTGTGAATCCTCCGGCGGAACTCAAAAACGGCGATCGCGTGCGTCTGAAACAGGCCTGAACTCATGACTGATAACGTGGTAATCGAGACGCAAGACCTGACGAAGGAATATGTGCGCGACGAGTTTCACGTGGTTGCGCTGAAGGACGTGGATATCCAGATTTACGGCGGCGAGTTCGTGGCCCTGATGGGCCCGTCCGGTTCGGGCAAATCCACGCTGCTGCATCTTATTGCTGCCATGGACGTCGCGAGCGGCGGACAGATCCGCGTGCTCGGACAGGACCTGCGTGCCTTGAACGACCGCCAGATTGCGCACTGGCGCAATGAGAACATCGGGTTCGTGTTTCAATCCTTCAATCTGATTCCCGTGCTCACGGCTCTCGAGAATGTTGAGCTGCCGCTCAAGCTGACGAACCTGAAGAAGCAGGAGCGCCTCGACCATGCCACGACCGCGTTGAAGCTCGTGGGCCTCGGCGACCGGCTGGGCCACTACCCGCGCCAGCTCTCCGGGGGACAGGAGCAGCGCGTCGCCATCGCGCGCGCCATCGTCACCGATCCCGCCCTGATCCTGGCCGACGAACCGACCGGCAACCTCGACGCCAACTCCGCCGAGGAAATCCTGACGCTGCTCTCGCGCCTCAACAAGGAGCATGGCAAGACCATCATTATGGTGACCCACGATCCGCACGCTGCCCGTTTCGCGACCAAGATCCGCCATTTGGAGAAAGGCGCGCTGCTGGCGGAAGGGGCCGTGCCAGCGGACTAGAGCACCGACTGTCCGGCGGTAGTATAATACGTCATACCAGTTGGGTTTCCCATGGTGCAGAAGATAGCTGTCACATTAGAGAAGGACACCGTCGCGGAATTGGACCGCTGGGTTCGCGAAGGGAAGTACGCGAACCGCAGCCGGGCCTTGCAGTCCGCGGTAGATCTCTTGGCTGAAAAGGAAAAGCGCCGGCGTCTCGCGCGCGAACTAGGCAAGCTGGATCGTCGCGAAGAACAGCGCATGGCCGAAGACGGTCTTGGGGCATCGCCGTGGCCGCCATACTGAGGGGGGACGTCTTTTGGGCCGATCTGAATCCCGTCCGCGGAAGGGAGCAAGCCGGTCTACGGCCCGTCTTGATTCTTAGCCACGATGTCTTCAATGCCCGATCCGGCACGGCGATTGTAATGGCCATTACTAGCCAACCTCAAAGGTCCGGATTTCCGCTGACCCTGGGACTCGGGGAGGGCAAATTGCCGAAGCAGTCTTGGATCAAGATCTCTCAAATCCGCACGATCTCTGTCGAGCGTCTGGGAAGACGCATTTGCAAGCTCGATGAAGGCGATCTCAACGCGGCGATCGAGGGTTTTCTAGAACTGATCTCATAGAAAGATTCCCAACATATGGCTGAACTTGAAATCCACCACGAATCCGAAGGCGAACACGATCCACGCGGGCAGAAAGTGGGTGTGCTGGCGGCGATCCTCGCGGTTTTGCTCGCCATAGTCACCATCGCGTCGCACCGCGCGCACACCGAGGGCGTCCTGCTCAAGACGGAGGCCAACGATCAGTGGGCCTTCTATCAATCCAAACGCATCAAGCTTCATAACATCGAACTGGGCGAGCAGTTGGTTTCGTTGCTCGGCGCCAAGAACCAGGACACGGCCAAAGCCATCGAGGGCTACCGCGGCGCCAAGGCGAAGTACGAGAAAGACTCGAAGGAAACCATGGCCCAGGCGCAGGAGAAGGAGGCGGACTCTTCGCGCGTGGAGCAGCAGGCGCTGCGCTTCGACGTCGGAGAAGGCCTGCTCGAAATCGCCCTGGTGCTCTCGTCGCTGTACTTCATTTCCAGGAAGATGTTGTTCCCGGTGATCGGCCTCATCGCCGGCGTCACGGGCCTCGCCGTAGCACTCGCCGGGCTCGCCGTGTAGAGCTGTTAGTGGCGGAAGTGCCGCACGCCGGTGAACACCATCGCCAGGCCCAGCCGGTCCGCGGCCGCGATCACTTCGGCGTCTTTGACCGATCCGCCGGGCTGGATGAAAGCCGTCGCGCCGCTTTTCGCCGCCTCTTCCAGGCCATCGGGAAACGGGAAGAAGGCGTCCGAGGCCACCACCGTTCCCGCGAGCGGCAGCACGCGCTTTCATGGCGCCGATCTTGACCGAATCGACGCGGCTCATCTGCCCCGCGCCCACGGCCACGGTCTGGCCCGCGCGCGCATAGACGATGGCGTTCGACTTGACGTGCTTGACGACTTTCCAGGCGAATTCGAGCGCCGCCCATTCCTCGTCCGTGGGCGCGCGGCGCGTCTTGACTTCGCAGTGTCGCACGATCGAACGCGGCGCGTATCGGCCGTCTGCGCGAGATACCCGCCGGAGATGCTACTTGACGACCAGCGGATCGGCAGCGCCGGCGCACCTGCACCAGACGCATATTCTTCTTCGCCTGCAGAATCTCCAGCGCCGCCGGCGAGTAAGCCGGCGCGGCGATCGGCTTCCACGAAAAGCTTCGCCACTTCGCCGCGCCGTCTCTTCGTCCACTTCGCGATTGAACCCGATCACGCCGCCGAACGCCGAGACCGGGTCGCATTCGAGCGCCTTCCGGTACGCTTCCGCGAGCGACGACTGCTCCGCGCAGCCGGCCGGATTGGTGTGCTTGATGATCGCCGCCGCCGGACCGCGAAAACTCGCTCACCAGCTGCCAGGCAGGCATCCAGATCGACCAGGTTGTTGTACGAAAGTTCCTTGCCGTGCAGTTGCTCCGCGCCCGCGATTCCCGCGTCCGCGCGATCCGTAAAGCGCCGCCTGCTGATGCGGGTTCTCGCCGTAGCGCAGCTACATGCAGCTTCGGCGCGCGGATATCGAGCACGCGCGGGCAGCGCGTCTGTGCGCCGCCCACCTGCGCCAGGCGCGCGCTGATCGCGCGGTCGTATTCGGCCGTGGTTCGGAATGCCTGTTTGCGCCAGACGCCATTTCGTTTCGCGCGAGAGCTCGCCGCCATTGCGCGCAGTTCCTCGAGAGATCGGCGTTGTAATCCGCGGGCGACGTCACGATCGCGACGTCCTGCCAGTTCTTCGCGGCCGAACGGATCATGGTCGGGCCGCCGATATCGATGTTTTCGATCAGCTCTTCGAGCGAGGCGTCGGCGCGCGCGGCGATCTTCTCGAACTGATACAGGTTCACCACCACCATGTCGATCGGCTCGATGCCGTGCTCTTCGAGCGCGCGCGACGTGTTCCGGCATTGCCGCGCACGGCGAGGATGCGCGCCCGTGATCTTCGGATGCATCGTCTTGACGCGGCCGTCGAGCATCTCGGGAAAACCGGTGACTTCGCTGACGTCCGTCACGGGGATGCCGCATCGCGCAGAAGGCGGCCGTGCCGCCGGTCGAAATCAGTTCGGCGCCGAGCTCGCCAGACCTCGCGCGAACTCGGACACACCTGTTTTATCGGTAACGCTGATGAGAACGCGCTGAATTTTCGCCATCAATGTTAGAGCTAGCGGGTTTTCAGCCGCTGTTACGCCGCGCACTCGCCGCGGCCGAGCTGCAGCGAGAAGTCGTCGGTATCGTCGCCCCAGTCTTTGTAGACCTCGGGATCGGCGTCGGTGGGCTTCGCGAGATCCGCCAGTAAGCCGCGGAAGAATTCGACCTTGAAGCGCAGCACGTAATTGCGGAACGTCTCGCCTTCGCGTGCGGTTCGCCATGTAATGCGTCGAGAATCCGCTCCACCGCGACGGTCGCCAGCCTCGCCGGCATGCTCTGCACCTGCAGGCCGAAACGCATCACGCCCTGCTCGTCGTAACCGCCGCCGAGCAGCAGCTGGTAGTACGGGACTTCCTTCTTACGCCGCCACTCGATCTTGCGGGCGTTGCCGTAGAAGCCGATTTCGGCGGTCCAGTGCTGGCCGCAGGAATTGGGGCAGCCGCTGATATTGATCTGCAGCGCGCGCACGGCCGGATCGTCATAACCGCGCACAGATCGTGCATCGCCGCAGCCCAGGTTCATCGATTTCGTCAGCGCCAGGTTGCAGGAGTACGCGCCGGGGCAGGTGACCACATCCTGCAATTCGCGCGCGCCCGGGCGTGCCGAGGTCGATCGCTTCCAGCGCCGCATGCACGCGCGGCAGAAGCGCCGAGCTGCACGAAGCCGAGCACGCAGATTCTGCTCCACCGTGACGCGCAGGCAGCCGTCGCCGGCTTCGCGCGCGATCTTCGCCAGCGCCCGCATCTGCTCGCTGGTCAGATTGCCCTGATCGATGCGCACCGTGACCATGGCATAGCCGGTCTGCTGCTGCTCTTCGACGTTCGATTCGAGCCAGCGATCGAACTCCGGAGTCGCCCGAGGACGCTCGTGTTCACGACCGGCAGCAGCGCGCCCTGCCCGAGCGGCTGAGGCTTGCGACTGATAGCCGCCGAAGCCTTCCGGAACCATCTCCGGCGTGGCGATGCCGCCATTTTCGAGGATGTCGGCGTACTCTTTATCGATCTGTTCCTTGAGCCATTCGAAGCCGCGCTCGCGCATGCACGAACTTCAGGCGCGCCATGTTGCGTTCTTGCGGTTGCCGTACTGATTGAAGACGCGCAGCACCGCTTCGATCCGGTTGACGATGCGCTCTACGGGCAGAAACTCGTCGAGCAGCCGCGCTTCGACAGGCAGCGGGCCCAGGCCGCCGCCCACCACGATGCGGAATCCGCGCTTGCCATCGCGAATCAGCGGCGCGCAGGCCGACGTCGTGGATGGCGCCCGACGATGCAATCGCTGTCGTGCAGCCATCGAAGGCGATCTTGAATTTGCGCGGCATGGCGTCGGTGAGGCTCTTGCGCAGAAACGCGTAGGCGACCTGCCGCGCATAAGGCCGACGTCGAAAACTTCGTGGCGGGTGAGGCCGGCGTAGGGGCAGGCGGTCACGTTGCGCACCGTGTTGAAGCAGGCTTCGCGGCTGGTCATGCCGACGTCGTGCAGCATGTGCATCGCGTCGGCGAAACGCGCTCGAGCGGCACGAAATGGTACTGCATGTTCTGGCGCGTGGTGAGGTGGCCTTTGCCGCCGCCGAAGTCATCGGCAATGTCGGCGAGCCGCTCCAGCTGCGCGGCCGTGAGCATGCCGCCGGGGAATTTGGTGCGCATCATCTGCACGCCGGGCTGGCGCTGCCCGTAGCTGCCGAAACGCAGCCGGAACGGACGAAATTCGTCGTCGGTGATGGCGCCTGTGAGCATTTGCTGCGCTTTCGCGCGGAACCGCTCGATCTCTTCGCGAACGGACTGCTGGTGCTCCTGTTCGAAGGTTTCGCGGGTACTTAAGCCGGGTTCGGCGACAGAGGACATGGCCTTGCTAGCGATCTCCTGATTCTCTATAGAGATTACCGAAATAGGCCCGAGGATGCAAGGGCCCTAAACTACAGCCGGGATTACGGATACTCACTTCTGCGCGGCCAGCCGGCGGAAGTATTCGGCGACGGACTCGGCGTAACCAGGGGGAACAGGCTGGGAGGCCCCACTGCGGACACTGCCGGATTGTTGGGCGTCAGCGATGCGGCGCAATTCCAGCTCGACCTGCTCAACGTCGCCCAGAAGCTGACCGACGATTTGATCGAGGCGCGTGGGGTCGGCGGCGAGCAAGCGCGGATCGAGATGCTGCATCTGGCGGACGAGGTCTTGCACTTCACGGGACGTTTCGCGCGGGACGTCGCGGTCGCCGCGAATCATCTGGTCAAGCTGGGTGAGATCCCGGATGCCGTTACGGAAGACGCGATCCGCATAAGCCGAGTCAACGCCGCGACCATCGCCTTCGACGATTCCGGGACTACTGCCGCCGGGGCCGGTGCCGCCCGTGGGCGAACCGCTGGCGGACTGCGAGCCATGGCTTTCCGCTGCCTGCCCTGGCTGGTCGCCCGGCATCTGGCCTTGCTGACCCTGACCCTGCTGCTGCCCTTCGCCTTTCTGGCCGCTTGCATTCTCCTTTTTTTGCCCGTTGCTGGATTGTGAGCGTTGACTCTGGCCAGCGTTGCGCATTTGTTCCAATTGCTGGCGTAACTGCTCGGCGCGGGCGAGCGCGGATTCGATGTCCTGGCCGCCGGGCTGCTGGCTATCGAGCGCGCCCTGCGCTTCGCGCACGCGGTCGCGCAACTGGTTCAGTCCCTGAGTGACGGTCAATTCGCGGGGCAGAGCGTATTCCGCCAATCCGCGGCGCAT
Source organism: Terriglobia bacterium (assembly GCA_963768075.1). Classification (GTDB taxonomy): domain Bacteria; phylum Acidobacteriota; class Terriglobia; order Bryobacterales; family Bryobacteraceae; genus QHXW01. The sequence continues at coordinate 92,295 of CAVYHD010000040.1, read as the reverse complement.
GATTTCGAGGCTCCACTTCATCTTGAGCCGTAGCTCCTGCTGCTGCATTTCGCCGAGTGCGTCGCGCAGCTTGGTGGATGCCGAGGGCTGGCTTCCGGCCATGTCGCGTGCGGCGCGTTGCATCTCTTCTTCGCTCCTGGTTAGTTCGTTGAGCAGCTTCTGCTGCTCCTCGCGAAGTTGCGACGCTTGCTGACGCGAGGTTCCGGGCTGCCGGACACTCGGCTGCCCCAACTCCGGCTGGCCACCGGCGCTGAGCATATGGCGCAGGTTGGTTTCGAGTTGCTGCTGGTGTTCCGCGAGCTGTTCGGTATTGTGCGCCAAGGCGTTCATTTCCTGGGCGGCCTGTTGCTTGCGTTCTCCGGCAAGCATTTCGCGAGCGTCCCGGAGCCGCTCAGCCGCGCGCCTGGCTTCCGCCTCGCTCTGCGGCGATCCCTGTTGCTGCGATGCACCGGCGTTCCGCATGTCCCGCACCGCTTCCTGCAAACGTTGCAGCGCCCGGTTCATCGCCGAAGACTGCCCGCCGCCTTGTTGCGATTGCTCGGACGCCTGGCTTTCGCTCGACTGCTGCCCCTGCTGACTCTGGTGCGATTGCGCGGCAGACTGGCTCTGCGACATCTGCTCCATCTTCCGGAGCAACTCCTCCGCTTCGCGCCGGAGCAGTTCCTGCTGCCAACGCTGCTCGTAGGCCTGCTGATTCTGGCGGCGTTGATCGGCCAGTTCCTGCTGCCGCCGGGCCAGTTCTTCGAGCTTGGCGAGCGTTTCCTCCATTTCCTTCTGGCGTTGATCGGGCGAAGTGGAGTTCTGTCCGGTCTCGTACTGGTTCTTCTCGCGATCGAGCTCGAGATCGAACATGCCTTCGAGGTCGCGTCCCGCACCGCCGCTGCCGCCACTGCTGTTGCCGAACGCAACCTGAATATCGCGGAACGTGGCTTCGGCGCGCGCAAGATGTTGCAGCGATTTCTGCTCGGGGGGAAGCGCCCCTTGCCAATCGCGGGCGCCCAGCTTCGCGGACGCCTGGCCCATGGCTTCGACCGCCTGCGTCATCTCATCCGCGAAACTTTTGATTGCTGGATTGGCGGAGCTCATGTCGCGAGCCTGCATGCGGCTGGCGAGCGACTTGGCCTGATCGCGCAGCTTCGACTGGATGCCGGCCAGGAGCTTGGCGTTCTCCTCCTCGACGGCCTTGTCTTTCGGCGGATTCTTGACTTGGTTCCAGGTAGCGGCGACGATCTCTTTCTGATGCTCGGAAACCTGGGGCATCTGATCGCCGCCCCCTCCTCCACCCATCTGCTGCGCTTGCGAATAATCGCGCTCAAAAGGCTCGGCCTGGATAAAGAACATGTCGGTACGGCTGGTGGCCAAGGCGTTGCGAGCGGTGGCGTAGAAACTGACGACATCGCCGGGCACGAGTTTGTAGTCTTCGAGGTAAAGCGTGGTGGAGCCTTCCGCCGTCTTTCCCCTGGCGCCGCCGAGGGCTGCGGTTTTCTCGGGACCACCGTTGACGGAGTAATGCAGATCCATGCCGCGCAGCGCGAAGTCATCTTCCGCCTGCACCGTGACGGTGACTTCTTCGATGGGATTGACTTTGGCGTCGCGTCCGGGCCGGGAAACCCGGACTTTCGGGGGCATGGCTTTCTGGACTTCGATGAAGTAGTCGTTACTCAGACGGACCATGTCGCCGTGCTCGGCAGTGGCGACGTGATAGACGCCGTCCTTCTGTATGGGCACGCGTGCCACGCCATCATGAAGCTCGATTTTGGAGCCGTCGTCCAGGAGCAACGAGCCGGTGGCGAGCGGCCGGTCGGTGACGACTTTCACGTCGGCTTCGGTGCCCTCGACAGCGCGGAGGTCGCCGCCGGGATCTTCGACGGCGTCTTGCAACTCGGTCCAGGACGGGTAGTGATAGGTCACACGAAGCTTTTGCACTTCGGGTAAGTCGGCGACGTCGATGCGGTATCGATTGGAGCGGACGCCAGCGGCTTCCACGTAGTAATCGAACGCTTCAGGCACGCCGGCGAAAAGGAACTCGAAACCGTTGGCTCCGGGTTGCGGAGTCATCGAAGCCTCTTCCCATTTTGAAGAACTCTGAAACTTGGCGAACACGCGCACGCGGTTGGTCTGAAAGGCACGCAGACGGGCGGTGATGAGCTGATCGGCCTTGCGGCGAATAGTGTGGTTGCCGGGCTGCACCTGCACTTCGTAGTAGGGCTGCAATTCGCGGGGGATGGCGCCCCAGAGCAACGACGTGCCATAGCCCAAAAAGCCGGGACCGGAAACCGCGAGCCACAGCAACACTGCCAGGGCGACGGCGCCGGCGGAAGCAAAGCCCAGAATGCGCTTTTGCGGAGCAATGCGCTCAGGCCCGGCATCGTGCGCGGCGGAGAGTGTATCGGCGGCGAGCAGTTCAAGGAAAGGATCGGGGTGTTCGGCGCATTCGGCGAAAGTAACAAGACGCTGCTCGAACTGCGGGCACAGGCGCTCGGCTTCACGAGCGGCGCGGCGCCGGTTCAACCGAAGTAGGGGCACAACGAGTCCCGCACCCAATGCGCCCGCCAGCGCGAGGAACAACACCACCCTCGCCATCAAGACGCTCGTGGGAGAGAACGCGAAAAAATTGGCCATGAGGGCGCCGAGAATTGTAAAAGCCAGGGCGGCCGCCGCGGCCAATGCTACGCCGCGCGAAACCGCCAGCATGCGCAGCCGCCGCTCGATGTGCTCCAGGTATTCCGTCAACCCGTTGAGTGGATTCATGCGGACTCTTTACCGGCTGCAAGATGCCAGTTGCCTACCAGCGATTCCGCGACTGCCAACGCCAGCACCAGGATCATGACGTACCACCAGAGGTCCAGAGGCTTGGGCTGCGATTCGCCGGCGCTCGCCGTTTGAGCATGCGACCCCTGACCAGTATTCTGCCACAGCGCCAGCGTCTCGCGCGGAATGACGGTGAAATCGGACTCCCGGCGATCGGGATTCATGGCGACGAGCTCGCTGTGACGGTTGGGCCGGCGGATCTCGTAGAAGCCCTGCTGTGTGAGCTGGATGTTCTTCGCCTGTGCAGCTTCGGCGAGCGTCATGGCACGCGCGCCGCGAGGGTCAAAAACTTCGATGGCGGCGCCGGAGGGCTCGCGGCCGGAGTGCAGTTCGAGGTATGCGCCGACGGTGAAGTTTGCCGGGCGATCGTCCAGCCGGGCGAGATAGTGCGCGGCCTCATCGACAAACGGCACGAAACCGGCATGCAGAGGGAAATCATTGGAGACGTTGTCGAGTGTGGAAGCGAACACGAGCACGCGGCCTTCCCCCATTGGCTGCTCGAGAAGTAAGGGCGTCTGGTCAGAGAGACGCGCGAGGACGCGTGCCGTGCCGGGCTCGACCGAGACCGTGCGGAAGAACTTCACATCGGCCCAATTGCTCGCCTCGCGGGTAGCGGGATGCGTAGGATCCAGTGTGGCAGCGGTCTCGAAACGATCGCCCTCGCGCGAACTATAACGGGTGTCGCGAATCGAGGCGCCCAGGATTGGCACCTGTCTGCGGGCAGCCGCGGCGGGACCGAGCGCGACGAACAGCGAACCTCCGGCGCGCACGTAACCGCGGAGAGCCTGATCGGGCGCGTTGGGAATGTCGCCAACATCGGAGAGCACGACGAAGGCATAGCGCGAGAGCGGCAGATCCTGCACCTGCATCGGGGTGGCTGCTTCGAGCTTGAATGCGGCGTCGCGGGACGATTCGATCGCGGTGCGGAAGTAGAGCAGATCGCGGCCGTCGCGCGCATGCACGAACAGGACGGGCAGCGGATCGGAACGCTCCGTCGAGAAATAGTAATGATCGTCGGCGGCGAATGTGTCGCCCGAATCGATGTGGATTTCGCCGCGGTTCATGCCATAAGGCGCATCCAGTCCGATGAATTCGGCGGTAGCACGGCCGTTGGCGGGCACGTCCACGGTTCGCGAGTCGATCTCATGGCCGTTGAGCACCAGGGTGACGCGCCGGCGTCCTGCCGCGCCGCCACTTGCCAGGATGGTCGTCTGGACGCGTACTTTCTTGGTGTCGTAGATCCGCCGCGGCGCGGTCACGCTCTCGACAGCGAAATTGGCGATTGCCGCTGAGACGACGGGATGGGGAACCAACGCGACGTTATCGCCCAGTGCGGCGTCGGCGAAATTGGGAGGCATAGAGGACTGCTGCATGTCGGAAAATAGATGGCCTTCCACCGGCATGCGGGAACTCTGCGTCAACGACCTCAGGGCATGCGCTAGTTCGGCGTAGGAATTATGATCGTCGGAGGGTTGGATGGCGCGGATTTCGGCGCGCAGGGCGGAAATGTCAGCCGAGGGCTCGCCCATGAGGTGCGCCTGCGAGCCGAAGGCGAGCACGAGTCCACGATCTTCGGAACGCAGTTGCGAGAGCGACGCTATCGCCTCTGACTTAGCCTGCTCCAGCCGATCGCCCTGGCGCATGCTGAAGGAATTGTCCACGGCCATGACGAGGAGCTTGCCGCCCCGCGCGGACGCCACGGTGGCCGAGTTGACGAAGGGACGCGCAAAAGCGAGGGCCAAAAGCGCCACCAGCGCGGTCCGCAGGGCGAACAGAAGCAAATAGCGCAGCCGGCGGTGTTTGATCGAACTTTGCGTGCGGCGCTCGAAGAACATCAGGGAGCTGAAGGGCAGTGGAGTGGTCTTGTGCTGCTTGAGCAAGTGCAGCCAGATGGGCAGGCCTACCGCCACGAGTCCCCCCAGAAACAATGGCGCGAGAAAGCCCACTACATTCTCCCTTGGCGCACCGCGAGATACTCGCGCAGACCTTCATCGAGGGGACGGCCCGTGTTCATGAGAAAGTAGTCGAGACCCGCGGCGCGTGCCCGCGTTTGCAGTGTAGCGATGTGGGCATCGATCTTGCGGCGGTATTCGTCCTTGACGTATTCGGGTGAAACTTCGAGGCTGTCCTTGGTTTCCACATCGATGAGCAGCACCGGCTCGCGCAGGCGGGGCGCGATCTCCTGCGGATCGAGGACGTGAAACAGGATCACGTCGTTACCGCGATAGCGGAGCGGCTCGATGGTCTTGACGATGGTTTCGGGCTGTTCGTAGAAATCCGAGAGGACGACGACCATGTCCGCGCCGTTTCAGAAAATTCTGAAAATGGGCGAAGGGTTTGGTGAAATCGGTTCGCTTACCGGGCTCGGCTTTCTCAATCGCGTGCAGGAGCCGGAATAGCTGCCCCTGACGGGTGGAGGGAGCGACGTAGTTGACCACATCCTCATCAAAGATGATGAGGCCGGCAGCGTCGCGCTGTTCGTGCGACAGATAGCAGAGCGATGCGGCCACGAAGCGCGCGTAGTCCAGCTTATTTACGGTAGACGAGCCGAAAGACATGGAGGCACTGGTATCGAGCAGAATCAACAACTGGGTGTTGGTTTCGCCGCGATAGCGCTTGAGGTAACAACGCTCAGTACGCGCGAACACGTTCCAATCGACGTGACGGAGATCGTCCCCGGGAGTGTAGGCGCGGTACTCGGCGAATTCCTGGCTGAAGCCGAAATCGGGCGAGCGATGCAAGCCCGAGACGAAGCCATCGACGACCGTCTTGGCGATGAGGTCGAGGCCCGAAAGACCGGCGAGCGTGGCGGGATCAAGAAAGCGCTGGAGCATCAAACTTGTTCCTTGCCGCAGAGCCGCAGAGACGCTGCATCTTTCTCACTCTTTCGGAGCGGGCTTCCAATCGAGGAGGCGCTGCAGGATGTCGTCCTGGCGCAGACGGTCGGATTCCGCGTGGAAGTTCAGCAGAATGCGGTGGCGCAGGATGGGCGTGTAGAGCGCGCGGATGTCTTCGTAGGAAACGTGGTAGCGTCCTTTCTTCAGCGCGCGGGCCTTTCCGGCAAGCACCAGGAACTGGGCAGCACGCACGCTGGCGCCGTAGTTCACGTACTTTTGGACGAAGTCAGGCGCGGTTTCGTCCCGGGGGCGCGTGGCGCGCACCATATCGACGGCGTAACGCGCCACGGATTCGCCAATGGGTACCATGCGCACGAGCTGCTGGAATTCGAGGATCTCGCCGGCGTTAGTCACCGCATCCGCCTGCGCGACGTGAGTGGTCGTAGTGAGGTCGATGACCTGCATTTCTTCCTGGGGCGTCAGGTAGTCGAGGACGGTGTTGAACAAGAAGCGATCGAGCTGCGCTTCGGGAAGCGGATAGGTTCCCTCGAGTTCGATGGGATTCTGGGTGGCCAGGACAAAGAATGGCGCGGGCAATTTGTAGTTGTTGCCGCGCACGGTGCAGGCGAGCTCCTGCATGGCTTCGAGCAGCGCGGATTGCGTCTTGGGCGGTGTGCGGTTGATCTCGTCGGCCAGCAGAATGTTGGCGAAAATGGGGCCCTTCACAAAGGTCCAGGTGCGATGGCCGGTGGTGGCGTCCTCTTCGATGATGTCGGTTCCGGTGATATCGGAAGGCATCAGGTCGGGTGTGAACTGGATGCGCTTGAACAGCAGTCCGAGCGTTTGTGCGAGGGTGCGCACCAACAGCGTTTTGGCCGTGCCGGGCAACCCGGTGATGAGGCAGTGGCCGCCGACGAACAGTCCGATCATGATCTGCTCGAGCACTTCTTCCTGGCCGACGATGACACGACGCACCTGGCGAACAATCTCCGCATCGACCTCGCGGAAGCGAACGATGCGCGCCTTCAAATCTTCGGATTGCAGTTGGGACGGGGCGGAGGTTGACATGAGATTTTCACTTTCCTAATTGGGACTGCGATAGCTCGAGCAGCATTTTTTGAGCCGGCCGGTAGCCGGGAGCGGTTTCGAGCGCGAGCAGTAACTGGTCACGCGCATCATCGGGCCGGTTGGCGCGGCGGTAGGCCTGCGCGAGATTGAAATGCGAGGTTGCGGGATCCACCGGATTCCACGACAGTACGGCCTGGTATTCGCGGATGGCTCCATCAATATTGTTCTGCTCCAGCCAGAGGTCGCCGAGGCGCCGGTGGAGGTCTCCATCCACCGGATCGATGTAGTTTAGACGGTTCAGCGTGGCCGCTGCAGCGGCGGGATGTCCCGTCTCTACCTCGAGGCTGGCAAGCTTCTTCAGCGTTTCGGGGCTGCGCCCGCCGATTTTGGCGTAACGCTCCAGCTGTTCGATGGCGTCTGGTTTATCATCCAGCGCGAGAAAAGCATTGGCTCGGAGTTCGTACAGGTTGCCGGGTTCCACGAATTCCGGATAAATGTCGCTAATCGCTTCGCTCCTCTGGATCACCTGATCGTTTTCCCCTTTCCTGGCGAGCTCCGCCACTTCCTTCATTCCCTTTTTCCAGTCGTCAAAGCCGTTCACCACATTTTTCGTTTCCGCGCCAATGGCAGCAAGGAATTTCTCGTCAAACTCCTCGGGGCTCATGCCCAGCTCTTTTTCGATGACCTGCGGAGTGGTGGTATTGGTCGAAAAATCGTGCATCATGGCGAGCAGTTTGTCATAGCCCCACTGATGTGCGATGAACCCGCAGATGCGCCCCGCCTGAAAGTATGACACCACGACCTGCGTTTGATAGGTCGGATGTACGAAGCCTCGATCGAGTTCCGCGACGGGCAGCAATTTCTTCTGTTGTATGGCGGCAATGACGTGGGGGTCGAGACGGTCTCCCCAATCCGGCGAGGCCGCGGTCTCCTCGTAAACTGCCAGGCCTTCGGTGAACCAGCGTGGAACCCGATGGTGGGTCGCACTGAGCACGTACACATGGCTCAGCTCGTGCCACATCGTGCTGGCCCAGTGGAAGTCGCCGGGCTTTCTCCCGGACGGACTGTCCATGGCGACGACGTAACCGAACGTGACGCCCAGCGCGCCGAGCCCCGGCATCCCCAAGGTCCGAACCGCAAAGTCCTCGTGGTCGGGGTAGACCTCGAGTTGCACGGGCCGGTCGAGCTTGAAGCCGTACTTTTTCTCGTAAGTGGCGATTGCGCGCTTTAGCTCGCCTTCAAAGTAGGGACGGAGTAATTCGGCTTCCTTCTTATGCAGCTTGAGAATGGTGTTGTCTGTACGGTAGGTAACAAAATTCTTGTAGCTGTCGAGCAGCCGCAGCGTATTGACCGTGGCCGCGTCTTTATAGTTGTTGGCGTAGCACGCTTCGAGCTGAGCCCGGGCTTCCTCCTCGAAACCCAGGCGCATGAGATTGATGCCGAGCTGAGAGTGGGCGCTCCAAAGGCCGGGTTCAATCGCGACTGCTTTTCGGTAATAGGCAATGCCCTCTTCGTAACGGCGATTGATCACGAAGAAATGCCCGGCGAGTTCGTAAGCCCGGCCGTAGTGTGGATTCTGGGCGAGAATGCGGCCCATCCAGGGGCTATCGCCTTTGTCATCCAGCCAATCGATGGAGGCGTGGATGGCCATGGCGTCCAGCGCGCTCGAAGAAATCTCCAGCGCCTTGTCGGCTTGTTCGGCGGCGTGGACAGGGTCATTGTCTTCGAGAGCTAACCGCGCGAGCAGCACGCGGGCCTCAGTCAACTTCGGATCGGCGGACAGAGCTTGTTCGGCCAGTTCGACGGCCTTGCCTTCGAAATCGTCAGCCGCCACGAGCGCGAGGCCGAGCAGGGCGCCGGCGTGATCTTTCTTAATCGCGAGCGCCTCTTCAAAAAGTTTGGCCGCATCCAGAGGCTGGAAACGATCCAGGTACAAGCGGCCCCACCGCACTTTGTAGTCCGGATTGGCCGGGTGCGCTTTCACCAGCGCGCGAAACGCATCGTTAGCGGCTTGGTAGTTACCTGCCTTCCAGAGAGCTTCCGCGCGGTCAAGAGTCTGCCCGTGAACCGCGGCGAGGAAAATCACCGCGCACGCGCAGGAACGCAGCGTTCTCACTTATCAAGCTCCTCCTGCGTTTTCGCCAGATCGAGCAATAGCGCAGTCAGTTTCTTCTTGTACTCGTCGGGAGCGAGAGTGACTTTGTTGTACTTCAGGACATCGATCTCCTGCTCGATTTGATCTCTCTTATCGAGCAGCTTTTTCTTTTCGGGATTGTTCGCCAGGGTAATCGCCGCACCCAGGCGCACCAGCGGAAAAGCCGCGGCTCGCAGCCCCTCGTGATTCGCGGCGGAAGGATCATGAACGCCCGCGCCGGTGCCGGTATCTTCGAGCAGAGCGTGCTCGGTGGCCAGCCGTTTCTGCGATTCGTAGTACTCGGCGATTTTCTGGTCAGCGTAGTGAAATGCTTCGAGCGCCGAAATGGTTTCGTTCTTGTCGGCGTCGGCCGCTGGATCGCGCAACGCTTCGACCCAGAATCGCGGAAACACAGTGGCATTGCGTTCGGTGCCGGTTTTAGTGGCGGTGATAACGACGCGATTCTCCTTCCGCAGCGCGTTCATCGCGCCGCCGCTGGCGCTGGTCATGTTGACCACGAGCTGGCGCGACGCAGGAACGTGATTGAGTAAAGCGCGCGAGCTCGGCGGCGGAAAGATCCGGGCCGGGCAGATTGATCTTGTAGTCAAAACCGTCGAAGCTGCCATGGCCGATGAGCATCACGACCAGCGCATCGTCAGGCTTGGCTTGACTGGCGATCTTTTCAAGCGCCGCGCGCACATTCGCGCGTGTCGCCGCGGCGCCCTTGAGGGTCTCGATTTGGGAGTCGCCCGCCGCGGATTTCAGGACAGCTTCGATTTCGGCGGCCCACATGGAGAAACGTTGCTCATAGTCAGGCTCCCCGCCGAGGCCGGCGACCGTGAGATAGAAGGTTGTGGCGCGCGCGGCGGAAGTGATCAGCAGCAACAGCGTCGCGATCTTCATACGACACCCCATCTGCGGCGCAGCAGCCACTCGGACGCGCGCAACGCCAGCGCCGCGAGAAACACCACCGGCATGTCCCAAAGGTCTCTGGTCTCTCGCGTGGTGATTCCGGCCTCAGAATAGGAAATATCTTCGGCGAGGCGCGATGCATGGTTCGCTGGGTAGTAGTGGCCGCCCGGTCTCGTCCGCCAGCTTTTCCAGCAGTTCTCGATTTTGCGTCACGCGGAAATTCTCGGCGACGCCATCCTCGCGGCGGAACACAAGAACGTCGCGGCCGACCTCCTGCTGTCCCTGGCGCGCGACAACTTCCGCAAGGTACGATCCGGGCTTGCCGGCGCTCCATTCCCCGGAATAGACGCCTGGATCAAGCGGTTGGGGTGTGAGCGTAATGCTGGCAGCGGCGCCGCCTGGCCCGGCGATGTGCGCCTCGACTGTCGCGTTGGGAACCGGCCGGAAGCTCTTGTCGCGAACTTCCACCCGGAGCGGTACGCGGCCCTCGTCGGAAAGGATGGGCTGCGGCGTAGACACCATAACTTGGCCGGGCGTATCCGCCACCAGCCAACGCAGCAGTTGCTGCCAGAAAATCGCATGCGTTTTGTCGCCTAAGGGCAACATCATTTGCCAGCGCCAGCTTCCACCGGTTGCAAATACCGCGGTGCGCCCGCGACCGAAGCGTTGTGTGACGAGCAGAGGTAAGTGATGGTGTCCGCCGGCGCTCATTTCCAGCAATGTCAAGGCGCCCGGTTTAGGATCGCCGACCTGTTGGTAATCCGCTAGTGGCGGCATTCTCTTGGGGTTCTTCCAGCGCTCGGCGTTACGGTCGGGATCTTCTTCCAGACGGCAAATGACGCTTTCACGGCCCTGCGCGGTCAGCTCAGCCAAGGCGGGATCGCGATGGAAGGTGTCTTTGGCGTCGGGAATCCGCACCGGCAGCAGATCAGCGAGTACGGAGTGCTCCCATCCGCCATCCGCTAACGCGGCGCGGCCACCCAGAAACAGAGCGCCGCCGCCGCGCCGGTCGACGAACTCGCGGATGAGGGCTTGCTGTTGCGCGGTGAAGTATCCCACCTCGGAGTTGCCGATGATTAGCCCGTCGAAAGCAAACAAATCCTCGGCCTTCGAAGGGAAGCCGTCTTCGAGGCGCTTCCGGTCTTCTTCATCCACTGCCTGGGTGTAGATTTTGTTCTGCGTGGTGCGGACCATCGAGGTGACGAGCAGGCTGCGGTCGTCCTCGATGCCCCGGCGAATAAATTTGTACTCCCAGCGAGGCTCCCCTTCGAAATACAGGATGCGCGATTTCGACGAAGTTACGTTAATCAGGCGAGTGAGCTGGTTGTTCTTGAGATTCTCCTCGCCAGGTATGGGTTCGATGGCGAACTGAAAAGTCCGCGGTCCAGCCAGGCCTGCATTGAACACCAGCGTTTCGGTCTGCGGGGCGCCTTCGCCTTTAAGAACGATCTCCCGGGTGGCCAGTAAGCGTTCCCCTTCGCGTACCACGAGATGCGCCTTCTCCCGCGTGCTGCCGAATTGCTTGTAGGTGATTTCGGCGCTCAGCCGGGAATCGGCTAGCGCCCGTGCCGGCACGGCGACGTCAGAGATCTCAATATCACGCGAGAGTTTCTCCCGTCCGAAGCCAATGGTGTGAACCGGAACACGCGCCCGGCGAATTTGCGCCATGGTCTCGAAGCCGATGCCGCCGGAGTTGTCTGCTCCGTCGCTTAACAGCACGATCGCTCCTAGCGGCAACGTGGATGCCTCGGCCAGCGCCTGCTCGAGGCTAGCGCCGATGCGGGTGGCGGGCGCAGCGCCGCTCAACTGGCCGAGCTTCTGGATGCGCTCCAAATTCTCTCCAAACCGGTACATCCGCACTTGAAATTTCTTGTTGAGATTGGCGAGCAGACCGTCGTTGAGCAACCTCTCGGCCTGCGCGAGCCGCGTGCTTCCATTCTCCGGCATTCCCATACTGCGGGAATCGTCCACGAGCACGGCGACGACATTCTGCTGGGGACGCAGCGTCGCGATGCTGATGGCCGGATGCCACAGCAGGAACAGAACCAGCGCGACAAGCGCGGTCTCCAGCAGCCAGACCACGACCGGACGCGCTCCCAGCAACAAGCCATGATGGCGCGCGACATGCCAGGCCAGCGCGCCCGCGGCAGCCAGGACGGCAACCGCCAGCAACCACACCGGCCAGGGAGCAAGGAACACAAATTGCCCGCGGGAAAAGACCGTCGCCGGATATTTGAAAAGTAATTCAAACATCTGAATGGGACACCTGAAGCCGCACAACTAGTGCCGCACTACTCCACCCTGTGCAGACGCGCACCCCGCGCCTAAGGTAACGGCGCCGTTCACGCAAGTTTTTCCTTGGATGCGGAAGAAGGCGCGAAAACTCCCATCACTATCGGGGATCGCGGCCATCTGCGCGGAGTGGAGGAGCATGGGGAGCCGCCCTCGTCTGCCCTCCAGAGTATCACGCTGTTACGAGCGCTTTGAGATTTCTCCCGCAGATCATACTGCCAGCGTGTTTGTCATTGCCAGGACCAGGCCAATGCGTTTCGAGACTGACGTAACCTTTGTAACCGTCTGCCACCAAAGCGGCGATCTGCCCTTTCCAATCGATGGCGCATTCACCCAGGGCGCCAAAGGTGGGGGTGTGACCGGTGACGAAACAATCCTTGGCATGGACGTGAACGATCCGTTTCGCCGGAAGGCTCCGGTAGCCTTCAGGGAACGGACTCTCGTCGGAGACGAGCGCATTGCACGGATCCCAGACGACTTGCAGATTGGGATGATCAATGGCAGCCAATACGCGCGCGGTCTCGACGCCGGTCGCGATATTGCAGGCGTGCTCGTTTTCCAGGCCGATGATCAGATCGTGCGGAGCCGCTTTTTCGGCGAGCGCCCGCAGGGCGACCACCACGCGATCGAAGCATGCCTCCGGCTTGACTGTCCGCCAGTAGGAGAAGACCCGCACAATACGGGCACCGGTTCGTTTGGCAATCTCAAAAGCCCGGCCGGTGAGCCGCGGCTGGTCTTCGAACGTGTGCTTGGAGGCGAAGATGTCCTGCTGGAAGCGGGCATCGATTTCCGGAGCGTCGGGTAGCACGCACTTGAGCAAAGGCGACGCGATCGAGATGATGCTCATGCCGTGCTCGCCAACGATCTGTTTGGCGCGGTCGATCTCTTCGTCGGTCAGGTCGATGATGTTCTTGCCGAACACCACGCGCAGCTCGACGGCGGTCATGCCGACTTCCCGCATGGAGCTCACAGCGGTCTCGAGGTCGGGCGAAAACTCGTCGGTAATGGCAGCTATGCGGAAGAGTTGAGACATGGAAACCGTATTCTAACGCGCGAAAGCTTGGCAATCCCTACAGCTTCATGCGTTCCAGCTTCCGGTATAGCGTCTTGCGCTCGATACCCAGAATCTGCGCGGCGCGGCTCTTGTTGCCGCCGGTCGCGGCGAGCACCCGCCGGATCTGCTCTGTTTCGGCGTCGGCCAAGGTTTCCACCGGGCGGTCGCGCGAGTCCATGGCTTCGAGAGCATCCTGGACCACCTCGCTGTCGATACGGCCGCTGGGGGCCAGGATGACCAACCGCTCGATCAAATGCTGGAGCTGCCGCACGTTGCCCGGCCAACCATACTCTTCCATGGCCTTGACGCCCGATTCCGTCAGCTTCGCGTCGCGAGTATAGCGCTGGTTGTATTTGTTGACAAAGAATCGCGCAAGCAGTGGAATATCGCCGCGCCGGTCGCGCAGCGGCGGAATGGTAATACGCACCACGTTGATGCGGAACCAGAGATCCTCGCGGAATTTCCCTTCTTCGACCATCTTCTGCAAGGTCGCGGTTGGTCGCGGCGATGACGCGCACATCCACCGGCTTCGATCGGGATGCGCCCAGCGGACGGACTTCGCGCTCCTGGAGAAAACGCAGCAACTTCAGTTGGAAGGCGGGTTCGATGTCACCGATCTCATCCAGAAACACCGTGCCGCGGTGTGCGGCCTCGAAGACTCCGATGCGGTCGCGGTCCGCGCCGGTGTAGGCGCCCTTGAGCGCGCCGAATAGCTCGCTTTCGAGCAACGTCGGGGAGATCGGATGCGCAATCCACGGGCGCGAATGGCTGGGACGCGCGCGGGCTGTTGCGATGAATCATGCGGGCCACCAGTTCCTTGCCAGTGCCGGTCTCGCCTTCGATCAGCACGGTGGCGTCGGTGGGTGCGACGCGAGAAACCGTCTTATAGATTTCGACCATCGCCGGCGAACTGCCGATCATTTCGCTCTCGGGCAATTCCTCGGGCTCCACTTCGTCTGGCGTCTTCGATGAGCGCGGCTTCGGCGCGTTTCACCGTTTCCAGCATGCGGTCGAGGTCGAACGGCTTGGCGATGTATTCAAACGCGCCGCCGCGTGTCGCGGCCATTACGGTTTCCATGGAGCCGCGGGCGGTCATGAGGATGACGGAGCACGACGGATCCTTCCGCCGCGCCGCTTCCAGCACGTCCAGGCCCGTTCGGCCGTCGATGTAGATATCGGAAATGACGATCGGATATTGGTTCTGCGTCCAGGCGGTGCGAGGGCCTCATCCGTAGGACGCGACCGCATCCACGGCGTAGCCTTCGAGTTCCAGGAAGTTGACGATGGTGGTGCGGACCCCGGCGTCGTCTTCGACTATGAGCAGGCGTTGCATCTCAGTTTGCGGCGAGCGGCTTGGCCGGCACTCGTGTGTCACTGGTAATGTCAGGGTAAAACACGATCCCTTGCCCGGCGAACTCTCTACATCGATTGTCCCACCATGCCGGAGCATGATCTGTTCCACGATGGAAAGGCCGATGCCGGTGCCGGTTTCGCCCGACTGCTTCCGGCTCGCTTGGTGCGATAGAACTTTTGAAAAATCTTGCGCACTTCCTTCTGATCCATACCGATGCCCTGGTCCGCACCGAGATGGCGACAGTGATCCCCGTGGCGCCCGCCGGTCACCGCGACTTCGGTCTTGGACGGGGAGTACTTGATCGCGTTGGTGAGCAGGTTGTAGAAAGCGTATTCCATCAACTCGCGGTCGCCGGTCAGCACCTCGTCGCCGAGTTGGTCCACGGCGATGCGGATTTGCTTGCGCTCGGCCAGCGGCAGGGCGCGTTCTACGCACGCGGCCATGATGGCGCGCACCGGTAGAATCTCCTTTTGAGCTCTATCTCGCCGGCCGAGAGCCGCTCGACATCCAGAAAGACTTGGATCATGCGGCCCAAGCGCTTCGATTCCGAGTGAATGAGTTGGGCGACCTCTTTGCGTTTCTCCTCCGGCATGGCGTAGCGGCTCATCAGCTCGCTCGATCCCTGAATTGCGGTGAGCGGCGTGCGCATTTCGTGGGTGACGAATTGCATGGCGTGCTGGTACCGGTCGCGCTCGGATTCGGACTTCACGAGGCGGCGGCGCACATAGAACAGTTGCCAGAAAACGGCGGCGCCGATCGAAAGCCATGCCGCCGAAACTGCCGGAGTAATCGGGAACACTATGCCCTTGGTAAATGCCGCGTACGGGGCAGCGTGCGCCGCGGCGAGAATTACCGACGGCGATCGCGTTCGCCCGCCAGCCCCAGAACCAGGCGAAAGTCATTCCCGACGATGCCACCAGCAGGAGACAGAACAACACCACGGTCCATTCCGGCGCGCTGGTGAGGAATCGCTGCTGCGCGATGGTCTCATAGACGTTTGCTTGTACTTTGACGCCGGCCATCGGATTTGGGTAATAGGGTGTGATCCAGCGGTCCTTGGTTTCCGTCTGCGCCGTGACGCCGGCGAACACCACCTTGCCGGCGAACTGGCGCGCGCGCTCCGGTTGGTCGTGCAGTTGTTTGAGGGAAACCTCTGGAATCGGAGCGAATTCGGGCGGCCGGTAGCGAATGCGCAAAACCCGGCCGCTGGAGTTGGAGGCGGGAATCGTAACACCCCCTACTTCCAGATCGCCGGGCGTTTCCAGGATGGTCGCGTTCCGGCTGACACGGAATGCTTCGAGGGCCAGCGCCCATCGGCGATCGTGGGCGAAAGCTTTTTCGAGCGCCAGCTCCCGGCCGACGCCATCCAGGTCAGGGTCCAGATGCACGTGGCCCACTGCCGCGGCCCACCGCCGAAAGCGAGGCAAGGGATCCTCCCAGCCGGTGTTGTCCTCCAGCAGGTCACTCGGCAAAACCAGATTGTGCGTCTTGCGCAGTGCGGCTTCCAACCGGTCGTCGGACTCCTGATCAGCTTCATCGGCGAGAATCGCGTCCACCGCAACCGCTTTTGGTGACGCGGAAGCAATTTGCTCGAGACCGTCGGCCAGCGCTTTGCGTAGGCCCAGCCGGCCCTTGAATGCCTGAAGCGAGTGTTCATCAATAGCGAGCACGATCGAATCGGTCGACCACGGGGCGGGACGGTACAGGCGGATGATCCAGTCGTATACGTAGTCATCGATCTGCGTCCCGAGCGGCGTCCAGCCTGCCACGAGCGCAGTCACGAACGTGCCCGCCAGCAAGCCCAGGTACGCAAGGTTATGCCTGCGGAGAGCCGGCATATTCATCGCCCCGCGGAGGATGACGCGCCGTGTCCCACGAGCTGTTCAATCTCGCCCGGGTCGCGGGGCAGCGCGGAGCTCATCACCTTGCCGCCATGCTCGGTCACCAGCACCATGTCCTCAATGCGGATGCCCAGGTTCTCTTCGGGAAGATAAATGCCCGGCTCAATCGTGATCACCATCCCGGCTTCGAGCGGGGCGGCCGGGTCGGACGCATCGTGAACATCGAGGCCGACGTGGTGGCCCAGCCCGTGCGTGAAATATTTGCCCAACGGGTCGCCATGCAGATCCGCGCCGTGGGAATTGATGTAATCGTAGGCGATCTTGTAGAGGCTGTTCGGCGCGGTCTTGCCCAGCATCATGCCGGGCTTCACGGCGGCGATGGCCGCCTTTTGCGCCCCGAGCACGATTTCGTAAATCTCGCGCTGCCGGGGAGTGAATTTTCCGCTGACGGGTATGGTGCGCGTGATGTCCGCCGCGTAGCCCGCGCACTCGGCCCCGACGTCCATGAGCAGGACTTCCCCGGCGTCCATACGGCGCGAATTCCGCGAATAGTGCAAGTAGACCGAGTTCGGCCCTGAGCCGACGATCGGCGCGTAGGCGCTACGTTCGCAGCCCGCCGCCATATAGGCGTCCATCATTCCGGCGCCGATCTGGTATTCGTAAACGCCCGGGGCGGCGCGTTGCCAGGCGGCGCGGTGCGCCTGAAGAGTGACGTCGATGGAATGCTGAAGGAGGGCGATCTCTTCAGCCGATTTGTGCATGCGCAGCCTGGCGATGGCCGGCGCCGCGCTGCCAATATCGCGCAACGGCGCCAGTTGCTTCAGCCGACCGACCGCAGGCTCGTCCGGCAATGTATAAATACGCGCGTAGGACTCCAGAACCCGGAGCAGCTCGGCCTCAAACCTCTCGGCCGGCATCACGGATGCAAAACCGGTGACCTCGCGGATATTGGGATCATTCGGCCCGAGCTTTCGTCCGGTCCATTTTTCCTCGTCGGGATTGCGCTCGGGTAAGAAGAGGATCTCACGGGGAACCTGGGACTTGGCCGAATAGCCGGGCGTCTTCGGATCTTCCGGCAGCGGAGCGAGCAGCACAACTGCACCCGGTTCTTGCCAACCCGTCAGGTAATAAAAGTTCGATTCCTGGAAAAAGGCGGTGCGGAGGTCTTCTTCGTGAGCCTCTGTGCGGCCGAACAGTATTGTCACGCCGTCGCCCAGCGCTTTGCGCAAATCGGCCCGGCGCGAGCGGTATTGCTCCAGCATGTGCGCATCGCTGGCGTGCGCGGGCGAAGCGCCAATCGGCACGGATAAGAACGAAATGGCCGCCATTAGGAAAAGTGGCCGCATTTTTCTCAAGTATAGCGATAATACGCGCGCGCCCTAAGAGCTGGAGAGTCCGGGTTGGGCGCGGCGCATGCGCTGCCAGCGCCCCTGCTAGACTTTTCGAGTGTTCTGGTTTTGGTTCTTTGCCGGCCCGGCGCTCGCGCTCGCGGTGTTTGCGCTTCGCGGAGAGCGGAAGCGCGCGCGCTTTGTAGCGGATCGCTTGGCGCCAAATCCCGACCAGATCCTGCCACCCGCTAGCGTAATTGTGTCAGTCGAAGGCGCCGAGGAAAATCTGCGCGAGAACCTCGGGGCGCTGGCGTCACTGGACTATCCCAACTACGAGTTGATCGTGGCCGCCCGAACGGCCACGGACATACCGCCCAGCGTCCTGCCGCCTCGCGTGATCGTCGTGCTGGTTGGCGCTACCGAGAAGAAGGCCAACGACAGAGTCACGAGCCTGCTGGCAGGTGTGCGCGCGGCGCGCAAGCGGTCGGAGATCCTGGCGTTTGCCGATCTTGGGGGCTGTGTTTCTTCGGGCTGGCTGCGGGCGCTGGCCGCGCCGCTTGCCGAGGCGAACGTCGCCGTGAGCACGGGATATCGTTGGTTTCTGCCGGAGCCTCCGGATTTCGCCTCGCTCTTGCGCAGCGTGTGGAACGCACCCATCGCAGGCCTGCTCGGGCCGGGTGACAATCCATTCGCATGGGCCGGATCGATGGCCATGCAAAAGGAGCTGTTCTTCGAGCTGCGTATTCCGGGCGCCTGGCAGAACTCGCAAAGCGATAGCGGCTCGCTGACACGCGCGGTCCGCCAGGCGGGGTTGAGGATTGCCTTTGCTCCCGGGGCCGCGGCCGCCTACTCCGGCCGCACGGACATTCGCGGATTCCTCGCTTGGGCCAGACGCGAAATGTCATTCGCGAGAGATTACGTTCCGCGGCTGTGGTGGGCCGCTCTGGTTTCCCATGTTTTCTACTGTGGCGGGATGGCGGCCGCGATTGTGGCATCGCTCAAGGGCTCGCGGGGCGCGGAGTGGGTGCTCGTGGTGCAGATCGGTTTGGGAATGCTGAAAGGAGTGAATCGTGCCACGTTAGCCAGAGCCGAGTTGCCTGGGCGCGATGCGTGGTTTCAGCGGCACGCGTGGGTTCATTCGCTGTGGATTCCGCTGGGCACCTGGCTGTGGCTGGTTGTTCTGATCACTTCGATGCTCCCGTTTCGTCACGCCGCGAAGAAAACTGCCTCCGCGAGCGCGTGATCGTGGTTATAATTTGAGAGCGAAGGGAGAATCATCTGTATGGCGAAATCGCAGGATCGTCGCAAGGAAGTCAAGAAGCCGAAGAAGAACAAATCGAAGTAAAGGACGAGCGGCGCGGGCGCCCGTCGAGCGAGCGCCTGCGCTCTGAAAATTTATGATTCGGTCCCAGTGGGTTCAACAACGCCGGAATGATTCGGTCCGCACGCAGATGTACTATGCGCGCCAGGGCACGATCACCGGTGAGATGGAATACGTCGCACGCCGGGAAAACCTCTCCCCGGAGCTGATCCGGTCGGAAGTGGCGCGCGGGCGCATGATCATTCCGGCCAACATCAACCATGTCAATCTCGAGCCCATGTGCATCGGGGTGGCGTCCCGGTGCAAGATCAACGCCAACATTGGAAATTCAGCGGTCACCTCCGAGATCGATCAGGAACTGGAGAAAATCCGCGATTCCGTCAAGTTCGGGGCTGATACGGTGATGGATCTCTCGACGGGCGGCGACATCCCGCGCATCCGCCAGGCGATTCTGGATGCATCTCCCGTGCCGATCGGCACCGTTCCCATCTATGAAGCCTTGAGCCGGGTACGCCGTCTGGAGGATCTCAGTGCGAGCGTGATGCTCGAAGTGATTGAAGAACAGGCGCAGCAGGGCGTGGATTACATGACGATCCACGCGGGAGTGCTGGTGCAGTACATTCCGCTGACCACAAAACGCATCACGGGGATCGTGAGCCGGGGTGGGTCGATTCTGGCCGAGTGGATGGTGAAGAACCACAAGCAGAACATGCTCTATGAGCATTTCGACGAAATCTGCAAGATTTTTCAGAAGTACGATGTAACCTTTTCGCTCGGCGACGGGTTGCGGCCCGGGTCCGTTGCGGATGCCAGCGACGAAGCACAGTTCGCCGAATTGAAAACGCTCGGCGAGCTGACTAAGAAGGCTTGGGAGTACGACGTCCAGGTGATGATCGAGGGTCCGGGGCACATTCCGTTGGACCAGATCCAACTCCAGGTGGAGAAGGAGATGGAGCTGTGCCACGAAGCGCCGTTCTACACGCTCGGGCCGCTCGTGACGGATTTCGCGCCAGGCTATGATCACATCACTTCAGCAATTGGCGCTGCGATGATTGGCTGGCACGGAGCGTCGATGCTGTGCTACGTCACGCCCAAAGAGCACTTGGGTTTGCCCAACCGGGACGACGTCAAGGCGGGCATCATGGCTTACAAGATTGCGGCCCATGCCGCCGACATCGCACGCCACCGCCCCGGCGCGCGCGACCGGGATGACGAGCTTTCCCGCGCCCGCTACCGGTTCGACTGGAACCGCCAGTTCGAGTTATCGCTCGATCCTGAGACTGCGCGCGCCATGCACGATGAGACGCTTCCGGAAGAAGGCTTCAAAGACGCGCATTTTTGCTCGATGTGCGGTCCGAAGTTCTGTTCCATGAACATCTCGGCTAAGGTTGAAAGCTTCACTCCGGAGGATGCTGAGGCGGTGCTAAACGGGACAGCGGAGCCTTCCCTGGTGAAGATCGCCGCAAGTTCGGACTGAGTCCCGGCGGGCGACTACTCTACAATGGCTGCGTGCGCCGCTACGGGGGTGTGTTTTTCGCCGCGTTCTTCCTCTATAACCTGAATCTGCGGCCCATTCCGGCGGGAGACACAAGTCCGGCCGCGTTGCTCCCGTTCACGATCGTCGGCAGCCACACCCTCACGTTTGATCGCTTCGCTCACTGGTACATCGATTCGCAACACATGAACCCCGCCTGGTTCACGCGACTCGGTGACAGCCATTACTACTCGTCATTTCCCATAGCGCTTCCGC
Source organism: Terriglobia bacterium (assembly GCA_963768075.1). Lineage (GTDB taxonomy): Bacteria > Acidobacteriota > Terriglobia > Bryobacterales > Bryobacteraceae > QHXW01. The sequence continues at coordinate 71,593 of CAVYHD010000040.1, read as the reverse complement.
TGGTGCTGACGCCACTATACGCCCCGTTTCTTGTCTTTTTGAACATCGAGCAAATGCCCGTGGACAGGGTCGTGCTAATCGCGCGGGTGATGGAGAAGCTCAGTGCGTCACTGATCGCCGCCGTCTCTGTTGCCGTTTTTCTCGTGCTGGCGGAAAAGCTGACAAGCCGGCGAACCGCTCTGCTGCTCACCGCGGTCTATGCGTTCGGCTCGCCCACCTGGAGTACCTCGAGCCAGGCTCTATGGCAGCACGGGGCGAGTGAGTTGCTCACTATTGCGGGGCTGCTTTGCCTGGTTCAGGCGGAGGGAACCTCGCAGCGTAAGATGGCTGCGCAGGCGGGATTGTGGGCCGGTTTGAGTGTCGCGATTCGGCTGAGCAATGCCATGTTCCTGGCGATTGTCGCGGTGTACGTTTTGCGCTCGCGCTGGAGCGCGGCGCTCAAGGTGGTCTTTGCGGGTTGCGCGGCCGTCCCGGTGGGGATGCTCCTCGTCTACAACTTCACGATCTTCGGCAGTGCGGGAGGCTCCTATCCAACAGGCTGGCTACTGCACGGCAATTTGCTGGCTGGATTAGCCGGCCTGCTCGTTAGCCCCAGCCGCGGGTTGCTGGTGTTCTGCCCCGTGTTCCTGTTTTCGGCCGTTGGCGTCTACCTGTGGCTTCGGGGCTGGCGCACGCCACATACAGAGATCTATCCGATCTGTCTGCTCGTGGCCGCTGCCCAGATGCTTCTGATCGCAAGATCGCGTCTCTGGTACGGCGGATTTTCTTACGGCCCTCGTCTGCTGGCCGACGTGATGCCCTGCCTTGTGATTTTGCTCATTCCGGCGATGCGACTGATAGAGGAATCGCGCGCGTGGAAGCTTGCCTTCGCCGGCGCGCTCGCCTGGTCGATACTGGTGCAGGGAATCGGCGCCTTTTGTTATCCAAATGGCCACTGGGATGCCCTGCCGCAGTCCGTGGATGCCCGTCAGGAGCGCCTCTGGGACTGGCGTGACAACCAGATTTGGAGAACTGCCCGGGCTGGCCCGGTACTTTTGCCGTACCGGCTTGCCGCGAGGCTCGTGTCGCACCCAGGGCGCGCGGGCGAGGTATTCAACGCGGAGGATGCGAAGATCTGGTAAGGCACCTTTACCGGATTCGCGCGCCTCGCGAAGCTGTAGGCGCTCGGATTTTCCGTTACGAGCATGTTAGGCCCAAAAATCACTTGCCCCAACCACTGTTTCGAAGGACACTGAAGCTTCGGGAGGCAATTTGGAGCGAAACGGCCGCAAGGGATCTGTGGTCCTGGAGCCCACGGAACGTTGGTCCACGCACGACGCGAGCGACCTGTACGACGTGGCGAGTTGGGGGAAGGGCTACTTCTCGGTGGCTACGAATGGCCATATTCTCGTCCATCCCGAAAAGGATCCGGCACGCTCCATTGATCTCAAGGAACTGGTAGACACGCTGGTTTTACGCGGCATTTCGCTGCCCATCCTGGTCCGTTTTGCCGACGTTTTGAAACACCGGCTGGGTGAAATCCACTCGGCGTTTCAAACCGCCATCGCCGAACATAAGTACCAAGGAGGCTACTTCTGCGTCTACCCGATCAAAGTTAATCAGCAGCGGCAGGTGGTGGAAGAGGTCCTGGAGTACGGCAAACCGTATCATTTTGGCCTCGAGGCCGGCTCAAAACCGGAGCTGCTGGCGGTGATGGCGCTTGCCGACAACGAAACGCCAATCATTTGTAACGGTTTCAAGGACGAAGAATACATCGAGATGGCAATGCTGGCCCAGAAGGTGGGACGGCACATCATTCCGGTTATCGAGAAGTACACCGAGCTGGATCTGATTGCCCGGTGTTCCGAGCGCGTGGGCGTGCGGCCGACCATCGGTCTGCGCGTTAAGCTCGCCAGCCGCGGCGCGGGACGGTGGAAATCCTCGGCCGGCTACCGCTCAAAGTTCGGCCTGACCACGAGTGAAGCGGTGCGGGCGCTCGAAGAGTTGAAGACGCGGGGTCTCGCTGACTGCCTGCATTTGCTGCACTTCCATTTAGGCAGCCAGATCACCAACATTCGCCACTTGAAAGCCGCGGTCAACGAAGCCGCGCGCATGTATGCGGACCTTTCGCGGGCCGGCGCGGGACTGCGCTATCTGGACGTTGGCGGCGGGCTTGGCGTGGACTACGATGGCTCGCAGACCGACTTCGAATCGAGCGTCAATTACACGCTCCAGGAATACGCCGCGGACGTCGTCTATCACATTCAGAACGTGTGCGACGAAGCCGGGGTGGCGCATCCAACCATTGTCAGCGAGAGTGGCCGCGCCATCACCGCTTATCACAGCGCGCTCGTCTTCAACGTGCTGGGAGTGGCCGGCTACGGCGATGACCAGATCGGAGAACTGCCGGCGGAACCCGAACAACCGCTGATCGATTTACAGGAGACCAATCGCTCGCTGAGCGCCAAGAACCTGCTCGAGAGTTACCACGACGCGCAGCAGGCGCTTGACCAGGCGCTGAATCTGTTCAGCCTGGGCTATCTGCCGCTTGAACAGCGCTGCCTGGCGGAGAACCTGTTCTGGTCGATCTGCCGGCGCATTCAGAAGCTGGCGCGGGAACTGGATGATTTCCCCGAAGAGTTCGAAGGGCTCGACGCCATGCTGGCGGATACGTATTTCTGCAATTTTTCGCTGTTCCAGAGCATGCCCGACAGTTGGGCCATTAAGCAGTTATTCCCCATCATGCCCATCCACCGGTTGGAGGAGCGCCCCACGCAATACGCGGTGCTCGGCGACATCACTTGCGATTCCGACGGTAAAGTGGACCAGTTCATCGACCGGCGCGACGTGAAGCGCACGCTGCCGCTGCACCCGTTCAACGGACAGGACTACTACCTCGGCGCGTTCCTGCTGGGCGCTTATCAGGAGATTCTGGGCGACTTGCACAACCTGTTCGGCGATACGAATGCCGTCCACGTAAAGCTCAGTGAAGCCGGCGATGTCATCCTCGACGCGGTCATCAAAGGGGACACCGTCCGCGAGGTACTGAAATATGTCCAGTTCAACGCCGACGCGCTGATTACGGATCTGCGCAAAGACGTCGAAACGGCCGTGCGTGAGAATCGCATGAACTATGAAGAATCCGGCAAGTTACTGCGCTTCTATGAAGAGGGCTTGCACGGCTATACCTATCTCGAGAACTGAAGCGGTTCCACTTCTCTAGCTGCCATAATCAGTATTCGCTCCATGATCAAAGTCCTCATGGTCGCCTCTGAAGCCGCGCCTTTCGCGAAGACGGGCGGCTTGGCCGACGTGGTGGGCGCCTTGCCCGCGGCGCTCAGCGCGTTCGGCTGCGAAGTAGCCGTATTGATCCCGCGGTACCGGCGAATGGAGCTGACCGCGGCCAGGCGGGTCTATGATTCCATTCCGATCTGGCTGGGAGGCGCCCTGTATGAGACCAGCCTTTACCTGGCCGACGCGGGCACGCCCTATTATTTCCTGGATGCCCCTGCGCTCTACGATCGCGACGGATACTATGGCGATTCGTCCGGCGATTACCCGGATAATGCCGTGCGCTTTGCCGTGCTCTCGCGGGCTGCGCTGGCGGTGGCGCGCCGCGTGTTCCGGCCGCAAATTCTGCATTGCCACGACTGGCAAACCGGCCTCGCCCCGGTATACCTGAAGACGAATTTTGCTTACGATCCCACCTTCCTCGGGATAAAGACGTTGTTCACAATCCACAACCTCGGCTACCAGGGATTGTTTCCGCCGAGCGTGCTGCCGCAGGTAGGCCTGAGTCCCCAGCTGTTTAACGTGGATGGCCTCGAATTCTACGGAAAAGTGAATTTCCTGAAGGGAGGACTGCTTTTCAGTGACGCGTTGAGCACGGTCAGCCGCGGGTATGCCGCCGAGATCCAAACCGGCGAGTATGGCTTCGGATTGGATGGCGTGCTCCGGGCGCGCGCGTCCGGCTTGCACGGGATTCTGAACGGCGTGGATTACCAGAATTGGAATCCAGCCACTGACCCTCACCTCGCCGCCCACTATTCGCCCGGCGATTTGAGCGGAAAACGGGAATGCAAGCGGGATCTCCTCAGAGAGTTTGGTTTGCCCGACGCCGCGAGCACCAGACCGCTGCTGGGCGTGGTGTCGCGGCTAGCTGCCCAGAAGGGCACAGAACTGATTCTCGAAATTGCTCCGGAACTAGTGAAGGATGATCTGTATCTCGTGGTGCTGGGCGCGGGCGACGCAGTGTACGAAGCCAGGCTTCGCGAGATGGCCGCGGCGTATCCGGATCATATAGGCGTGAAGATTGGTTACGATGAGGCTTTGGCGCACAAGGTGGAGGCCGGCGCCGACCTGTTTTTGATGCCCAGCCGGTACGAGCCGAGCGGTCTGAACCAGTTGTACAGCCTGCGCTATGGTGCCGTGCCCGTCGTGCGCGCCACGGGGGGGCTTGATGATACCATCGAGGTGGGGACGGGGTTCAAGTTCCGGGAGTATTCGGCCCCGGCTTTCCTGGCAGCCATTCGCGCCGCTTCCGCGGTTTACGGCGACCGGCCGAGCTGGGAGGCCATGATGCGACGCGGCATGCGGAAGGACTTTTCCTGGCGGGTCTCAGCCGGAGAGTACGCTGCGCTGTATAGCCGGATGGTGGACGGCGGCAAAGCTATTGAATCTTTTGGGCAAAAGTAAGATCTAACTCAACTGGGAGACAGAGATGGCAGGCAACAACGTCTTGAATTTTACCGATGCGGCTTTCGACGCAGATGTCCTCGGCTCGCCAGAGCCGGTTTTGGTGGATTTCTGGGCCGAATGGTGCGGCCCATGCCGCCAGATGGGGCCAACCATCGACACCATCGCGTCCGAATATGTGGGCAAGGCGAAAGTTGGCAAGATGAACGTGGATGACAACGGCCAGACGGCCATGCGCTACAACATTCGCGGGATTCCCACGCTGCTGCTGTTCAAGGGCGGCAAGGTGGTCGAGCAGCGCGTCGGCGCAGTCGGCAAGTCCGAAGTCCAAAAGATGCTCGATCCGCACGTCTAGAGGCCCAAGTCACATTTTGAGTTTCCGGAGTTTGACCCACGCGGGGAAAACTCCGGGATTCTCCAGCCACACGAGCATCCACTCCACCATTTCCTCTTTGATCATTTTTTTTCCCACCGAAGTCTTGGGGCTGCGGGCGGACAGCCGCGCGTGGTCCTTGGCTTGAATCACGGCATTGCGGCATTGAGTGGCGCGCTGCCGGTCTGCGGCGGCCTGGGCGCGAGCGTATGCCGCCTCCATCTCAATCAGCGATTCCTCCAGCTCCTCGAAAGTCTTCTGCCGCACGCCGCCGAACGGGGCTTCGACCGGTACGCCGGTTCCGGCCAGCAGGCGGCGCAGATAGCTCTCCGAGATCGGCCCGAGCACGGCCAGGAGTTCCCGCCAATTTTGCTCAGTTACTTGAGTGAGCTTTCTTTCGGCGAGGTGCTCGCTGAGGCGCGCTTTCTTCGACTTGTTCCCGCTGGCTCGCACGGCGATATTGTGTGGTGGCGATGAGATGCTCAGAAATGGTCTTGGAAAAATTATGCGCACCTGAACCGTCCGGCCGCAACACGAAATAGAGATACTCTGTGTCCGCCGGGTGAATCGCCGCCAGAAGAGAATCCCGGCCGGGGTTGGCGATCGGGCCGGGCGGCAGGCCCGGATTGCGATACGTATTATACGGGTTGCTGCTGGCGAGATCGGACTTGTGGATGGTACCGCGGTAGCGGCCATCCAGCAGCGCCGCGTAGATCGTTGTCGGATCGCAATCCAGTTTCATGCCGATCCTCAGACGATTCTGAAACACCGAGGAGATCAAAGGCCGGTCCATGGAAACGTGTGCTTCCCGCTCGATCAACGAAGCGAGCGTGACCGAGCGGTGTACGTCCGCTGAGGTGTCGACCTGCTTCCACACTTCGCGAAACCGGGTAGTCATCATCTGGCATAAGCGTTCCGGCGTGGTGTGGCGAACCACATGGTAGGTACTGGGGAACAGGTAGCCTTCCAGGGTGGGCGCGCCTGCGTCCAGATCGCGGATGGAGGTAGCATCTCCGGCCGCTCGAAGGAATTCCGGTCCGGGGAATAGCTTCAGTTTCTCCGCCGCCGCCGCGATGTCAAACATGTTTTGGCCTTCGGGAATCGTGAGCACGTAGAAGAATATGTCACCGCGAGCGATCCGATCGTATACCTCGAGCACCGAAGCGGGCCGGTCGAACCGGTATTCGCCGGCTTGCAAGATTCGGCGGGGGTGCAGAGCGCGGGCCGCCAGAAATTCCCACGCGTGCGGTATGACGCGGGCATTGGCCAGCATGCCGGCCATCCCCATGGTGCTCGTGCCTTTTGGAAATTCGATAAATGTTTCCTCAAGGAAAGCCGCGTACGGGTGATTCAGTTCCCAGGCCACGTAGCCTGCGCCGGCGAACAGCACCATCCCCAGCGCGAACAACCACCGGAGCGGCTTCATGCTTGTGCACCCGAATCCAGGTAACTTTGCAGCAAGATCACGGCTGAGAGCCGGTCAACCGCCGCCGCTCGCTTCTCGATGCTGATGCCGCTCTGGCGCAGCACGCGCGACGCTTCCACCGTCGTGAGCCGCTCATCCCAGAGGCGCACCGGGATGCCTGTGTACGTTTCCAGCGCGCCGGCGAATTCCTGCGCCCACTGGGATTGGCGGCCGGCCGCGCCGCTCATGTGCAGCGGATTTCCCATTAATATCTGAGTGACGCCGCGCTCCCGCGCCAGGGCCCCCAGAACGGCGAGGTCGGTGCGCTTATTGCGGCGTTCGAGCGTAGGTAGACCCTGCGCGGTGATACCCAGCCCATCACTGATGGCCAGGCCAATACGCCTCTTCCCGAGGTCGAGCGCCAAAATGCGTCCGGTGTGGTTCATGTATGAGGAAACGCGATTTCATTATAGGCGGCAGCATGGTAGATTCGAGAAAGAGCTGTCGCGCACCTCACCGTGGCAATCTTCATGCGATCTTGGAAGGCCCAGGAACTCTTACATGCCGGGGAGTTGCGCTTCTCCTCGAACCCCGTAATCGCGCTGGGGGTCATCGTCGCGCTGCTTTATTGGGCGCGCGTGTTCTTCATCACGATTACGGTCGCCGTCATCATTGCCTTCATTTTGGAGCCTTTTGTCGAACTCCTGATGCGCGTGCGCTTGCCGCGCAGCGTGGCCAGCTTTCTGGTGTGCAGCACGGCGCTGACGGTTCTTTATCTGATGGGGCTCGGTGCTTATACGCAGGTGGTTGGACTGTGGGGAGAACTGCCGCGTTTCAGCCAGCGCATCAGCGACGTGGTAGAAGGCGGGAGGCAGAAGATCGACGACCTGGCGAACCAGACGTACCGGGCGGTCTTCCCACAAAAAAAACAGCAGCCGCAACCGGCGGCTCCGCCGCCTCAGACCACGCGGCGCAAGCGTAACGTTGAACCGGCGCCGCCGGTGATCATGTTGCCGGGCGTCATTCCGGAAGTGCGGATTCACGAAGAACAAAAGCCTCTCTCGGATCTGCTCTACGAGCGTATCGGATCGCTTTACCAGCTTCTGTTGATGGCTTCGTTCGTGCCGTTCCTGGTCTACTTCATGTTGAGCTGGCGCGACCACATTCACCGCAGCTTTTTGCAGTTTTTTGAAGGCGAAGACCGCGTGGCGGCGGCTCGCAGCCTACAAGGCATTGGCGACATGGTCCGCGGGTTCGTGGTGGGCAATTTCCTTTTGGGCGTGCTGCTTGCGGTGATGAGCTCGCTTGCCTTCTTGATGCTCCACCTCCCCTACCCATGGCTGGCCGGTCCGGTTAGCGGTTTCCTGAGCCTGGTGCCGTATGTCGGGATGCCCCTGGCGCTGCTGCCTCCGGCCATTGTTGCGATCGCCGGCGGAAACCCCCTGGCCAGCTTCTTGATCATTCTTTTTCTGATCGCCATGCTGCACCTCATCGCCATGAACCTGCTGTACCCCAAAATTGTCGGGTCGCGCGTGCACCTGAATCCGTTGGCGGTGACGGTTGCGCTGATGTTGTGGGGTTTTCTGTGGGATGCCCCCGGTTTGCTGCTTGCCATCCCCGTCACGGCCGCAATCAAGGCAGTGTGCGACAACGTCAAGGGTCTGCGTCCTTTCGGCAAGTTCCTGGGCGATTAAGCCATCATCCTCCGCCCTCAATGTGCAACCATGAGGTTTTCGTGAGCCCAGGTGTCCAATGCTGTCGTTCCACTTGATCTATCACGAGGGGTACTACCTAAACCTCGGCCCGCATGTTTTTCCGTCGGAGAAGTTCCGCCTGATTCGCGATCGTCTGCTCACGGAGGGATTCGCGGCTCCGGAGGATTTCGTGACCCCCGAGCCAGCTCCCGATGAAGACCTGATGCTGGTCCACGAGCGCGGATGGATACAGCGCCTCAAAACGGGTGCGCTCAGCTACGAGGAGATCCTGCAGCTCGAAATTCCCTACTCGCCGGAGATGGTTCGCGCTTTCTGCCTGGCGGCGGGAGGCACTACTTTGGCCGCGCGGCTGGCCCTCGACGAGGGTGTTAGTTACAACGTCGGCGGAGGCTTCCACCACGCGTTTCCCGGTCACGGGGAAGGTTTCTGCGCGATCAATGATATCGCCGTCGCCATTCGCAAACTCCAACGCGAACAACGAATCACCCGTGCCATGGTGGTGGACTGCGACAATCACCACGGCAACGGCACGGCCGCCATCTTTGCCGGAGACTCCTCGGTCTTCACGCTCTCGATCCACCAACACAACAATTACCCGGCCGTCAAGCCGCCCTCGACCGTGGATGTCCATCTCAGCGATGGCGTCGGGGATGAGGAATATCTGGAACGGCTGAGCGCGGCCTACCGATTTCCCATTCACGGCTTTCATCCAGAACTGCTGGTCTATGTTGCCGGCGCCGACCCCTATTCCGAGGATCAGCTCGGCGGGCTCGATCTCACGGTCGATGGTCTAAAGAGGCGCGATCGCCTCGTGATCGAGACCGCCTTGCGGGAAGGCGCAGCCGTGGTTGTAGTTCTGGCCGGAGGATACGCCATCAACCTCGAGGACACGATTACGATCCACGCCAACACCGCCAAGGCCGCGAAGGAAGCGCTTCAGGCTGTGGGCTGGAAGACTTAGCCTTCCGCCGCGAACATGATGAGCTTGCTGGCCATTTTGCGCGGCCTCACCTTGCGCGGATCGACAAGATGCTCGGGCTGAAATTGGGCTTTCGACCACTTGGACCCTTCGTCAAAGGCAATCCCGATAAAGTAGCCGTCGTCCCGCATGTAGCACGAGCGCACGCACCCCTGGAAGTTAGCAGACTGGCACAGAAGGCTCACGCGCGAACCCTCGGATATGGGAACTTCAGCTTGTACACACGCGCCGGAGGACGAGATGTTCTCCAGAACCACCGTTTCGCGGTGTTCGGCTCCTCGTTCCTCCAACCAGCGAAGCGTCACCAGGTCGGAGCACAGGAACCGGGGTTCTGCACGCTTCTCTGGCACGGCTCACCCCACCCATTCGCGGCGCACGCAGAGCCCGGTGGGCATCAGTAGGGGGGCTCGAGGCGTGTGAATTCAAAGAGCGCCGGGTCGTGCCCCCGCTGGATCAGTTGCCCGACGCATTCGTCGACCGCATCACCGATGGCCTCGATTCGCCGCAAGGGCAGGGCCTCCGGCGTATAAACTTCGAGCGCAATGAACTTTCCGGTGAGCGCCAGCTGTTCTTCGAGGGTCAACCGTTCCGGCGCGCGGCCGATGGCTTGCGTGGGATCATTAGCGGCGGATACAGGCATAGTCCTTCTAGGCAACAGATTGTACCAAAACGACCGGTGCCAGGAAATATTAGTCTGCCTATTGTGCAACCGGGGATTGCGTGGTTTCATCAAGATCTTAACGGTCTTTATGGCGAAACCAGCGCTATTGACGATTGATGACGATGCCGACGTTCGGCATGCGGTGGAGCGCGACCTGCGCAACCACTACAGCGAAAAATACCGCGTCATGGCCGCGGACTCCGCCCACGCGGGCCTGGACCTTCTGCGCCGCGTGCAAACCAGGAACGAGCCCGTTGCGCTGCTGTTGGTCGATTACCGGATGCCGCAGATCAATGGAATCGAGTTCCTGATTGAGGCACTGAAGATCGTGCCCGATGCCAAGCGGGTGCTGCTCACCGCCTACGCGGACACCGACGCCGCCATACGCGCGATCAACGATATCAAGCTGAACCATTACCTCCTAAAGCCCTGGGACCCGCCTGAGACGCACCTGTACCCTGTGCTGGACGACCTGCTGGATGACTGGCAATCGAACTTCCGTCCGCCGTTTGATGGCATCCGCGTGCTGGGCACCCGGTGGTCACCCCGTTCGTACGATCTGCGGGAATTTCTGGCGCGCAATCGGGTGCCGTACCGTTGGCTGGACGCGGAAGCCTCAGACCGCGATCCGGAGGTCCGCCGGGTATTGGCTTCGCTCTCCCCCGAAAAGCTCCAGTTGCCGATCGTACTGTTTGCTGACGGGCAACAGCTAGCTGAGCCGACGCCGGCGCAGGTTGCGGACCGCATTGGGCTGCGGCGGAAAGCCGATACCGGCTTCTACGATCTGGCCATCATCGGAGGCGGCCCCGCGGGTCTCGCGGCGGGTGTTTACGGAGCCTCCGAAGGACTGCGCACAGTGATCGTCGAGCGTGAAGCGCCCGGTGGGCAGGCTGGACTCAGTGCCAAGATCGAAAACTACCTCGGTTTCCCTTCCGGCTTGAGCGGCGCTGACCTGGCGTTCCGCGCGGTGATGCAAGCCCGCCGGTTCGGGGTTGAGATTCTCGCTCCACAAGAGGCGGCCGGAGTCTCGCTTGACAACGCTTCCCGCACGCTCAAGCTGAGTGACGGCTCGGAGATCTCTTTCCGCGCCCTGGTCCTTTCCATGGGAGTGCAATGGCGCAAGCTCGATGTTCCCGGGATGGACCGTTTGCAGGGCGCCGGCGTCTACTATGGCGCTGGTTCCACCGAAGCCTCGGCCTGCTTCGGCGAGGATGTCTACATCGTGGGCGGGGCTAACTCCGCGGGTCAGGCAGCCATGAACTTTTCCAAGTCCGCGCGGCGCGTCATCATGTTGATTCGCGGCAGTTCGCTGGCGGCTACCATGTCCAAGTACTTGATCGACGAGATTGAGAAGACCGCCAATATCCAGGTCGAATATGGAATGCGCGTTGTTGCCGTGGACGGCCACGACCACCTGGAAACCGTTTCGATCGAATGTCTTACTACGAATACAATCGAGACAGTGCCGGCCACATCGGTGTTCATCTTCATCGGCGCCGAGCCCCGCACGGGCTGGCTCGATGGATTCATCGAACGGGATGAGCGCGGGTTCATCCTCACCGGCTCAGACCTGTTGAAGGCTGGGAAGCGGCCGCGCGGATGGCCTCTGGACCGCGATCCCAGCCTGCTCGAAACCAGCGTCCCCGGCATCTTCGCAGTGGGCGACGTCCGCCATGGCTCGGTGAAGCGAGTGGCCTCGAGTGTCGGTGAGGGGTCCATTGCGATCCAGTTCGTGCATCAATATTTGAACGAGGTGTGATATGGAGCAAGTAACCGCTTCCGATGCCGTTTTGCCCGTGAGCCCCCTGGCGGACGAACTGCGCCCCATCTCCATCTTCTCGGACCTTTCCAGCGAGGATCTGGCCTGGCTCGCCTCTCAGATGACCGTGGTTGATCTGGAACCCGGGGAAGTCTTCCTCCGCGAAGGAGTGCCCGCGGATCGGTTATTTGTGATCCTCCAGGGCGAGATGCGCGGGACGCGCGAATCCGACGCGACCGACACGCGCGTGTTCACCGCCAGAGCGGGACAAGTGACCGGTATGCTTCCGTATTCGCGTTTGACCCACTTTCCTCTGACGACACGCGCAATGTCGCGCGCGCGAATTGCGTCGTTGCAGAAAGACCGGTTTCCGGAAATGCTGCAGCGGATGCCGGTGCTGGCGCATCGCCTCGTGGGCATTCTTTCCGACCGTATTCGCGAAAACACTAAGAATGAGCAGCAGCAAGAGAAGATGGCCGCACTGGGGAAGTTGTCAGCCGGGTTAGCGCATGAGCTGAACAACCCCGCTTCCGCCGCGCGCCGGGCCGCCGAGAGCCTCGGCGAAGCGATCGGCTCGCTGCGTGAGGCGAACACTCGTCTCGACCGGCGTGTTCTGACGCCCGAGCAGCGCTTATTGCTCTCGCAATTGGAAGGCGAGATCGTCGAGCATGAAGCTCCGGTCCTGGACCCTCTCGATCGTGGTGACCGTGAGGACGAAATCGCGGCCTGGCTCGAGCAGCGCTCCATTGGCCACGCTGCGCAGGTGGCGTCCAGCCTGGTCGAGGCTGGCTTCGAGTACGCTTGCCTGGAAGACATTGCCTCCCATTTTCCGGCCGACGTTATTGAGGATGTTCTCACCCGCGTCTCCGCGTCGCTTCTGGTCGCCCGCCTGGCAAAAGAGATCGAGCACAGCACCGCGCGCATTTCTGATCTCGTGCGCGCCATCAAAGAGTACTCGCACATGGACCAGATCCCCGAGCAGGAGGTCGACGTTCACCAGGGTCTGGAAAACACCTTGCTGATACTCCGGCACCGCCTCAAGCAGGGCATTTCGCTTACGCGCGAGTATGACCGCAGTCTTCCCAAGATCTGCGCGCATCCGGGCGAGTTGAACCAGGTTTGGACCAACCTGATCGACAATGCCATCGACTCGATGAACGGCAAGGGCGAACTGCGCGTCCGTACAGCAAAAGAGATGGGCCGCGTAATCGTGGAAATCGGCGACAACGGGCCCGGAATTCCCCTCGACGTCCAGCAGCGCATCTTCGAGCCGTTTTTCACGACAAAAGAGGTGGGCCAAGGCCTCGGTCTGGGTTTGGACTCGGTTTACCGGATTGTGCGCAACCACGGCGGAGATGTGACTTTCCAGTCGCGCCCCGGCGATACCAGGTTCCAGGTTCGCTTGCCTGTCGCTGGAGCCAACGGCGGCCACGAGGCGTAAGCCGAAGAGGCCGTTTCGGGTCTGCCGGAGGGGCGGAGAAGCCTAATGTTGTATACTTCTCCTCCGGTGAAATGATGAACCAACACCTCCGCACAAACGGCTATTCGCGGCATGTCATTGCCTGTTCCGCGTACGCAGTCTGCCTTCTCTCCGCCACTTTCACGGCGGCCGCGCAAGGGCTATCGGTTGCGAAACCGGAATCCGTGGGCCTGTCGTCGGAGCGGCTTGAGCGCATCGGCGCGGCTGTCCAGCAGAGCATCGACAAGAAGCGAATCGCGGGGGCAGTCACACTGGTGGCGCGCCGCGGTCATGTGGCCTGGCTGAAGGCGCAGGGCATGATGGATCGCGAAGCGGGCAAGCCGATGCAGACCGACGCCATCTTCCGCATCTGCTCGATGTCCAAAGCCATCACCAGCCTGGCCGTGATGATGTTATACGAGGAAGGCCATTTCCTGCTCGACGACCCGGTGTCGAAATACATCCCGGAATTCAAGAATCCCAAAGTGCTGGTCAAACCCGCGTCAGGCAAGCCTTACACGATTCCAGCGACTAGGGAAATTACCATTCGCAACCTGCTGACGCACACGTCGGGGCTCACCTATCACTGGAACCCGGACCTCGGTCAAATGTATAAGGACGCGAATGTCGCGCATGGACTGCTGGCCTACGACGGCACGATTGGCGATAGCGTGAAGCACTTGGCGGGTCTGCCGCTGCTGTTCAATCCCGGCGATCGATGGGAGTACAGCCTGGGAGTCGACGTTCTTGGTTACTTGGTTGAAGTAGTCTCCGGCATGAAGTTCGATGAGTTCCTGCGCACCCGTATCTTCGAGCCGCTCGGCATGAACGATACATATTTTTACCCGCCTGAAAACAAGCTCAACCGCCTGGCCACGGCGTACACATGGTATCCGGAGAAGGGCCTTGGCCGGTTCCCCGACGCGCCGATTACCGAAGACGCATTTTCCTACTCGGCTGATTATCCGTCTCGCGGTCCGAAGAAACTTTTCTCCGGCGGCGGTGGATTGTGCTCCACCGCCATGGACTATGCCCGCTTCTGCCAGATGATGCTTGACGGTGGTAAAAGCGGCAGCACCCGCCTCGTCAGCCGCAAAACGACCGAGTTGATGACGCACGATCAACTGGGCAAAATCGGCCCGGATCAAGGGTTCGGCCTGGGTTTTGGCATCGACGGCGTCAAATCTCCGTTATCGGAGCTGGGCTCGCCCGGCGAATACAACTGGGGCGGGTTCTATTACACGGCGTTCGTCATTGACCCGAAGGAGCAGTTGATCACGGTCTTCATGGCGCAGCTACACCCGGACGGTGATCTCACCCTGGACCGTCTGTTCCACATCCTCGCCTCGCAAGCTATCATCGACTAGGCTACGGTCGCTCTAGGGGACATGTGCGCAGCGATTCAACACTACGCGCTTCCCCGCACGCGCGCCGCAATTCGCCGCAGCGCCGGCAGCACTCCGCCGATCTCAACGGCCTCGGCATCCTTGCGCCCCATGCCGAAATAAAGCCGCCGGTAACCGGGAAACAGCTCCTGGTACACGGCCGCGCTCGGCGGGTCGGGATGCACCGTCTTGTAGCTCGGGCACAGAGCGTCTTGCGCCTCTTCCACGCTCCGAAACGTGCCAGCCGCGAGAAACGCGAAGATCGCGGAGCCGAGGCTGGTAACGTCGCCCTCCGGAACCAGAATGGGCTTGTTTATCAAGTTCGCGTAGATGTGGTTCAGCGTTTTGTTCTTTTGCGGAATGCCGCCCGCATTGATGATGCGCCGCACCTCAACGCCGTGCTCCTCCATGCGCTCCAGAACGACGCGGGTGTGAAACGCTGTTCCCTCGATTGCCGCAAATAGTTCATCCTGCGCCGTGCTCGTGAGCTGCCAGCCCAGCGTCATGCCGCCCAGTTCCGGATTGACCAGCACCGTCCGGTCTCCGTTGTCCCATGTGAACCGCAGCAGGCCCGTTTCGCCGGCGCGGTAGCGATCCAGGCCTTCGGACAATACAGCCACGGTCGAATTCGCCCGCCTCGCGATTGCGTCGAAGATGTCACCGCTCGCCGAAAGGCCCGCCTCGATTCCCGTGTAGCGCGGATGAATGGACCCAGGCACGACGCCGCAAACTCCCGGCACCAGGTTGGGCTGCTCACTGATGGCCATGATGCACGTGGATGTCCCGATTACATTCACGACATCGCCAAGCCGTACTCCTGCGCCGATCGCATCCCAATGCGCGTCGATCGCGCCAACCGGAATCGGAATTCCCGCCGCCAATCCGAGGCGCTCGGCCCACTTCCCGTGGAGCCTGCCGGCGATCTGGTCGGAGGTGGCGTAACGGCCCGAAAGTTTTGCCCCGATTCCGCCCAGCAGCGGGTCCACCTTCCGCAGGAATTCATCCGGCGGGAAACCGCCGAGCGACCGGTTCCACATCCACTTGTGACCCATGGCACAGACGCTGCGCGGAATGGCAGCCGCTTCGGTGATCCCGCAAAGTGTGGCGGCAACCATGTCGCAATGTTCCAGCGCCGTCGCCATCAGGCCCCGTTTTTGCGGGTTGTTGCGCAGCCAGTGCAGCACCTTGGCGAAACCCCACTCGGAGGAGTACACACCACCCGACCAACGGATCGCTTCGAGCTGGATCTCATGCGCTGCCGCCGTAATCTCAGCCGCTTCCTGCCAGGCCCTGTGGTCGCACCAGAGGTAATAGTCATCGAGCGGATGCAACCTTTCGTCCACCAGCACCACACTCGACCCAGTCGTGTCCAGCGCGATGGCAGCGATCTCGTGGCCATCCACGCCCGCCGCGCTCCGCGCTCTCTGCATCGCGAGCACGAGCGCTTCCATGTGATCCGCGTGTTTCTGTGTTGCGTGGTCGGGATCTTCCTTCTTTCGCTGCAGAGGATACTCCGCCGCGCCGGAGCCGAGTCTGCCCTTTTGGTGGTCGAAGATTGAGACCCGGACACTCAGTGTGCCGAAATCCACGCCCGCGACGATACTCACCTTAGCATCCCGGTTCCTTGTGCCAATAAACGTTTCCGCTGAGATATCGCGCCGCCGCGCTCACGGTCGAGAAATTCGCGGCCACTCCGAATCACCGTACCTTCGGCAAATCCACGGCCGGATTGCGCGCGAAGAAATCAAATGGCCGCAGCTCAAATTCATGCCATGCGGTCGGCATTATGGGCCAGTCTTCGGGCCGCGTAACGTGGTGAAACCCCAGCGTGTACCAGACCACGATGTCGGTGTTCTCGATGGGCCGGTTTGCCTTGGTCCACGCCGGCAGCCCGTCGCCGCCGTGGCTCTGTGTCGGGTAGTCGCCCGCCGGATACCGCTCGTCCTCGCGGTAAGGCGTCACCCAAAGGTTGTGTCGGATGAAGCCCGCGCGCTGCTGCGGCCAATCGTCATCCACCATCAGGGAGACGGCGTTGTGCCCCGGCGCAATCTCGTATCCCACCGGATATCCCAGGGGCCCCTTTACGTTGGGATTGATCACCCGCCACAGCGCCGGGTGCTCCATCATCATCGTGAGCTGCGCGTCGCCTTCCGTCTTGGCCACTTTCTGCTCCGCCACCCACACACTCTTGCGCGGACTGCTCGCCGGCAGCTTTTCCGTTTTCATCTCCTCTTTCACAAAACTGTTCGCCGGTCCATCAACGTCCAGGTCCAGACGAAAAGAGAAAAAATGATCGTGATTCACCCCGACCGTGTTGTCGGCGACGAAGTGGCCGTAGCGTTCATCCTGGCCGTCGTGATCTTCCGCCACCGTCCGGCTGCGCACCGCCTTCACTTCCACCGACCCCGTCGCCCCCACTCCGATCTTGATGCTGCCATTCTGCTCGAAAGTCCAGTCCACCGCGTAGTCGTAATTGCCGAACGTCGAGATCATCCGCAGCACCAGGTCTCGCCGCCGGCGGCTTTCCGTCAGCAACCCGGCTTGGCTGTGCCGCCATGCGAAATCCCCCGCCTCGCGCTCAAACAGACACGCCGTGCGAGGCCGCCGCCAGGGTGTGCCGTGCGAGGTCGGGATCACCGAGTCAAAGTACACCGCATTATCCGGGCAGTCCGCGCCAGGCTCGAGCGTGCTCGCCACGCCGCCCCACGTGTTGGCCTCGCCCATGTCGA
The DNA here is from genome assembly GCA_963768075.1 of Terriglobia bacterium. Lineage (GTDB taxonomy): Bacteria > Acidobacteriota > Terriglobia > Bryobacterales > Bryobacteraceae > QHXW01. The sequence continues at coordinate 54,454 of CAVYHD010000040.1, read as the reverse complement.
CGAACGTGATGTAGTACCAGCCCTCGGCCGGATCCTGGTAAGGAACAAAAATCTCCGCGAGCGATCCTTCGTACAAAATCGAGCGCGCCTTGCCGGCATCGCTGTAGCTCACGTTCGTCACCACCACCCCCATCTTCGGATCAATACGAAAGTGAAAGTGCCAGTTCTCCCAACTCACCTCGGTGCCGTCGGTGTGGAAACCGTGAACCGGCTGCGTCACGGCAATCGGCCCTGGAACTTCACGCGGAGGAATCGCATCGGAAGTGTAGCCTGTGCTCCCGCGCGGAACCGGCACCACGCCCGTATCGATCAACCGGATGATTTTCTCTTCCTCCGAATCCCACACTGCGATCAGGCCCTCGATCGGGTGGCCCCCACCGTCGGAGCCCCTGCCCTCTGTGCACCGCACACGCTGCAGCCTGCGTCCCTTTTCTTCGGGGGTCGCAAAGTATCCTGGCGAATCCCCGTCGCAGTTCACCGTGTCGAAGTCTGTAATGCCGCGCTTCCGCATGGCGGCTTGCCACTGCGGGTCCGCCTTCAACCGCTCTCCCACTCCATCGGACTCATCCGCGATCAGCGCCGGCTCAACGCCCGGCCGCTCTCTCCAGGACAGCAGCTTTCGGTTGGCCACATCCACCACCGCTTCGAACGTTTGCCGGCCCTGCTTGACGATGGCGAGCGCCTCGCGCGGGAACGGATCGCCGGCCTTCCAGCGCAGCACATCCGCTTTCGGTGGCTCATGCAGATTAATGCCGGCGAAGCGGCTCTCCGCGTTTAGCTTCCCCGACGCCTTCATGGTTTCGAAAACCGTCCAGTACTCCTGAAAGGTGAGCGCATCAAGCGGATGCGTGGGCGGCTCGGCCGCCCAACTGACGGGAGCCACTGCGGCAACCAGGAAAGCAGCGCATATATGGCTGGCAAAACGATTCAAGATGGTCCCCCTAAGAGTAACGTGTAGTCAGATGCGGAAGATGTTGAGCTTATCACACGCCCACCAGGGCCGCAGGCGTAGTCCGCCAGTACCGGGAATCGTTTGCTCGCGAACTCTTGTCGCGTTCAACGAGCGGCTGCTACTAGCAACTTCGGCCGAGCATCCCATTGGCCGCGCCATCCCGCTAGCTGGTTTTCGGCGGGAACTTCGATTGCTACGGAGTTCGTGAGTGCGTTTCTCATGAGTCCGCTCTTTGGTGCATCGCGTAGATTTTGTGGTCTGCGTCCCCACAGTTACCTGTGCCAGCGCCGCCCAGTGAGGTGTGTATGGCCCGGCGAAAGACCTACGTTGTCCCTTGGGGAACCATTCGCTACAATGGTGCCTTATCATTTTTTTCCGATTTGAAACGGAGTACGGGAGATTTGCGTCTTGATCGGTCGTAGTGTGGAAAGGAATCCATATTTTACATGAGTGTTAACAGGCGCAATCGCCTGGCTGTCGCCCTGGTTTGCTTTCTCACTTCGCTCACTCCCGCCTGGTCCCAGAATGCGCCTTCTCCCGCGCCCCAGCAGAGCCAGGGCGGAGCGAAACCGGCGGAGCAGGCCAAGCCGGCCCAGGAGCCGTCCAAAGCCAATCCATTCGAGAACGTGGAGGCGGCTCCCGCGACTGGCAAGCCTCAACAGCCGGGCCAGCCGCAGCTCGAAGCCCCCAAACCCGCCGCTCCCGAGGCCGTCCCCGCGGGAAACGTCATCGAGGACATCCAGTTCAAAGGCTCCAGGCGCGTGTCACCGGAGATGCTGCGCGGCATCATCCAGTCGAGGAAGGGCGATGTTTATACCGACGAGGCGATCCACCGCGACTTCATGTTGCTCTGGAACAGCGGGCGCTTTGACGATATTCGCATCGAAACCGAACCAGGCAAGACCGGCATCATCGTGCGCTTTGTCATCACGGAGCGCCGCGTCATCCGCTCCATCACGTACAGCAAAGGCATGAAGTCCGTCTCTGTGTCCGAGGTGCTGGACCGCTTCAAGGAACGCAAGGTCGGGCTGGTTACCGAGTCACAATACGATCCCAATAAAGTGCAGCATGCCGCCGTCGTGCTCAAAGAGTTTCTGGCGGAGCGCGGCCGGCAATACGCCACCGTCGAGCCCGAGATTCGCCAGATTCCGCCTTCCTCGCTGGAAATCACCTTCAACGTAAATGAAGGGCCGAAAGTAAAAGTGGGGAAAATCGATATCGAAGGCAACGACGCACATCAGCGACCTCGAAATTATTCGCGCCATGAAGAATCTGCATCCCATCGGCGTTCCGTACTCCATCTATTTTGAGGGCCTGTTTCCCAAAACCTACGATTCCGCCAAGCTGGAGGAGGACCAGGAGCACATCCGCCAGTTTTATCAGGACAAGGGCTACTTCGCGGTGCGGGTCCTCGACCACTCGGTGAATATCCACGATGTCGGCGGCCATGGCTTCCGTCTCCCTCTCATCAAGCCAGACAAGCCGGGCAAAAACGCCGATATCACCATTCCCGTGGAAGAAGGCCGCTGATCATCTGAACAAAACCAATTTCGTGGGCATCAAGCTGTTCCGCACCACCGACTGCTCCAGCAGAGATCTTTCAGATGCAGGATGGCGATGTTTTCTCCACCGCCAAACTTCGCAAAGGCATGGAGAACATGCAAGAAGCTTACGGCGAGTTCGGCTATATCGATTTCGTGCCCGAGCCTCCTTCGATGTCATCCCCAACTCCGATAAGATCGACTTGACCATCACCGCCGACGAAGGCAAGCAGTTCTTCGTGCGCCGCATCGATTTCGTCGGTAACACCACCACCCGCGACAAAGTCATCCGCCGCGAAATCCTGCTCGATGAAGGCGACATTACAATTCGCGCCTATGGGAGTTGAGTATCCTGCGATTGAACCAGCTCGGATACTTCGAGGTTCTGAAGGCGGAGGAAGCCGCCACCCTGCAGCGCAATACCCAGAGCAACACCGTCGATATCACGCTCAAGGTAAAGGAGCGCGGCAAGAACTCCATCGGCCTCAATGGAGGTGTTTCGGGAATCGCGGGCAGCTTCCTCGGACCGAATTATTCCACTAATAACTTTCTGGGCCTTGGCGAGACGCTCTCGCTCGACTCGCAGCTGGGGACACGGCTGCGCTCCGTGAGCCTGGGATTTACCGAGCCTTACTTCCTGGACAAGCCCATTCAGATGGGATTTCGCGTATATCTGACACGCTTCGATTACAATCAGGCCCGCGAAGCTTCGATTCTCAGCGGCCAAAACCTCATTCCGCTATATAACTCGTTGGGCAGCAACAATCTGCTGAATTACATCCAGAACAGCGTGGGCTTCACGTTCTCTGTCAGCAAGATGCTTCGACGCAGTTTCGCCCGCGTCGGCCTTACTTACGGCTACGACATCTCCCACGTCCAGACGCTCAGTACCGCTGCCACGCAGTACTTCACCTACATCAATTTCGAGGGAGTGAACGGGCCCAACTCGCTCGCCGGTATTCGCAGCAGCACCATCACGCCGTCATATAGCTACAACACCGTCAACAATCCCATCAACCCCACAAATGGCAAGAGCATTTTCATTTCGACGGCGTTCACGGGCAGCTTCCTCGGTGGCAACGTGAATACCATCCGGCCATCCATCGAACTCAAGTACTTCCATCCCAACCCCTTCACCGGCGCCATATTCTGGCGTTTCATCTCCTCACCTCGCTGGTCAGTGGATACGGCGGTAAGGACGTTCCCCCGTTCTCGCGCACGTACATCGGCGGTGAGCAGGATATCCGCGGGTTCCAAATCTGGGGCATCAGCCCGGTGGCGTTCATCGCTAGCGACGCCAGCGTCGGCGTGCTGAATAACGATGGGTCGCAGCGCATGCAAAAGGTCTACTCCAATGGCGTCGCATCATTTGTGCCCGTCACCCAGACCATTCCCATCTACCAGATCATCTTCCCGGGCGGCGATGCGCACGCCGTCACGAATTGGGAGTATCGCATCCCGATTTTCGGGCCGGTCACGTTGGCTCTTTTTCTGGATGCCGGCGTCAACCGGATCCTGCTGCCCAGCGAGTTGAGCATGAATCCCGGCCGCGTGGCGCAGTTGAACCAGGAGTTCCCGCAGGCCGCTTTTAACGGCAGGGTTGTGCTGGCGCCGGGCTCTCAGAATGTTCGCATGTCTACCGGAATCGAGATTCAGGTGGTCCTGCCCGTGGTGCAGGCGCCGTTCCGCGTCTACTGGGCATACAATCCGCTGCGGGTTGAGGAGTACCTCCAGCCGCCCATCGTGGCTGACCGGTCGTACTTCCCGAACAATGCGACCTTTATCAATTCGCTCGCTTCGTTCGGCCAGGCCTATCCGTTTTTCGAACAAAAGAGCATGTTCCGGTTTACCATCGGGCGCACATTTTAAATTCGGTGTGGGAACCGCATAGAATAAGTACGGGAAGGGCCGATCGCCCCCCGATTTTTGAAGGAGCTTCGTAGTGAAAAGTATATTCTTCGTTCTACCGGTCGCGGTGCTTTGCGGCGCGTTGCATTCGCCTGCTCAAACCGGCAACAAGGTTGCCGTGATCAATGTTCAGAGCGCCCTCGTCAGCACCAAGGACGGCCAGAAGGCTGCCGGTGAGATTCAGGCGCGGTTCAACCCCAAGAAGGCCGAGTTGGAAAAACGCCAGGCGGAAATCGGACAACTGCAGGACCAACTCAACCGCGGCCGCAACACGCTGAGCGATGACGCGCGGCAGAACCTGGTGCGCGAGATCGACCAGAAAACCAAGTCGCTCAATCGTGATACCGAAGATGCTCAGGCCGAGTTGAACCAGGATGAGCAGAAGATCATGGGCGAACTTCTGGGCCGGATGATGCAGGTGGTCAACAAGTATGCCAAGGACAACGGCTATGTCCTGGTCTTGGACGTCAGTTCGCAACAGACACCGGTAATGTACGCCTCGAACACCATCGAGATCACCAAGGACATTATTGAGCTTTACGACAAGAACGCGCCATCCGCGCCGGCCTCGCCCGGTACGGCTGCTTCTCCGGCTCCAAGGCCGCCCGCCCCTGCGAAGTGAATTGAGGAGCAAGCCGTGAATAATCAGACAGTTACAGTCGCACTACTCGGGCTAGGCATGGCTTTGGCAGCGGGCGCTCAGAGCAACGGGAAGATCGGTGTCATTAATATCCAGGCCGCCATCGCCACCACCAAGGACGGCAGGAAGGCCGGCAGCGACTTGCAGCAGCGCTTTGGCCCCGCTAAGGCTGCGCTCGATAAGCGCCAAGCCGACCTTCAGCAACTCCAGGCGCAGCTGGCCAAGGCCACCGACGATGCCGCGCGCCAGAGCCTGTCACGCGAAATTGAACAGAAGACCAAGTCTGTCAATCGCGACATGGAAGACGCCCGGGCCGATCTCGATCAGCAGGAACAGAAGATCATGAACGAACTGGGGAGCCGGGTAGAGGTGGTGATCGAGCACTACGCCAAGGACCACGGTTACATCCTGGTCCTCGACATCAGTGGCCAGCAGACGCCGGTGTTGTACGCCGCCGAGAGTATCAACATCACTAAGGATGTCATCGACTTGTACGACAAGAATTCGACCACCGCAGCCGGGGGGTCACAGTCCCCCGTAGTACCGGCGCCCAAACCGGCCGCTGCTCCCAAGTAACCCCAATCCAGTCGTGCCCGTCCGCATTGGGTGTAAGCTATACATTCGCGGGAGGACGCGCCGTGAAATCGGTCAGAATAGGTGTATTAACCCTGGCTTTCGCTGTGGGCAGTTTTGCCGGGCAGGCCGGTTCTAAGCAGAAGGCTCCAGCCGTGGCAGCGGCCCCGGCCGCCGGGCAGGGCACCGCCAATCATGTGCATCACCATTACTCGCGGCCAGTCGTGGTGCCTTATGCATATCCTGTGTACGTAGGCGGTTACGGCGACTACGGGTACGGATATGACAACGGCTACGCGACGGAGCCGGCCCCGGCGCCCGACGTCGCGGTTAACCAGAACTTTACTCCCGAGCGCGCCACCCCGGTGATTCGCGAGTACGGCGACGATGCCTCGAATTCCAGTAGCGTGCGCGTTTATGATGCGCCGGGACCGGAACCGGCTGACTCATCCGCGCAAGACGGCGTGGATTATTACCTGATCGCTTTCAAGGACCACTCGATCTTCTCGGCATTTGCCTACTGGGTGGAAGGCGACACTTTTCACTATGTCACCGCGCAACGCGTCCACAATCAGGCATCGCTCAGCCTAGTGGATCGCGAGCTTACCGCTAGGTTGAATCGGAACCACAACATGCAGGTGAAGCTCCCGAACTAGCGGCCAGCGAGCGCACGAACTCCACGTCGCCATCGAGAAAATCGAATTGCGGCAAGCTTTCGCGCCGCTCCCAGCGGATTTCGTGGTACTCGCGATTCTGGACTTCTCCCGTGAAGCGCGTAACGCCAAAGAAAATCAATCGGATCGGCAAGCGCTCGGCGTACCGGTATTCGTAATCGGCAATCACGGGGCCGATTTCGGCGCAAATGCCCAGCTCTTCTTCGAGTTCGCGGCCCAGCGCGGCGTCCGGTGTTTCCCCCGGCTCGACTTTGCCGCCCGGAAACTCCCATTTGAGCCCGTGCCATTTACTGGCATGCCGTTGTCCGATCAATACAAGCCCGTCGCGCTCGATCACCGCGGCAACCACGATCTGCATAAAATATTGGAGCATAGGTAACCGATGTACAGCCAGCGCCTGCTGGACCATTTTCAGAACCCGCGTAACGTAGGGGAACTCGATCCGCCGGCCACTACGGTGGAAGTTAGCAACCCGGCGTGTGGGGACATTCTGCGGCTCTCGGTGCGGTTCGAAAACAGCGTGGCGTTGGAGGCCCGCTACAAAGTGCGCGGTTGCACCGCTTCGATCGCGGCCGGCTCGGCGTTGACCGGGTGGATCGAGGGAAAGACGCGTGCCGAGCTCGCGCAGCTCAAGCCGGAAACCATCGAAGAGGCCGTGGGCGGCCTGGCGCAGGAGTCCAAGCACGCGGCCTTTCTGTGTATTGACGGCCTCCGGGCAGTGCTAAAAGCATCCTTGGACTGAACCTTTCAGCTTTAGTTGATCGCGAAGCAGTAGAATCGTCCGGCACCGCCGGTAGCCACCAAATTGTCCTGGCTGCAGCCTTTCGAGCCGTGCGCTGAGTTCCACGACGTCGGATTTTCGCCGCCGCCCTGCCGGTCATGATGGCCGACCTGCGCGCTGCCATCCCCGCTGCTTTTCCAGTTCCCGCAAGTCTTGTCGCCGGCGCCCGGGAAAACGGTTCCGTCCAGTTGGGAACCGGTCAGGATGTCGTGCTGATTCGGATTATCCCCGCGTCCGTTAAGCACCTCGCCCTTCTCACTGATCGACGTCTCTTTCTTGAGATTGTTCGAGTCGCTATGCAGATCCTCCACGCTCTTCGCCACCATCACGCCTTTAGCGTTGAACCACGGACCCTTTCCGATCCGGTCGCGTGCATTGACGGCGGGCTCACCATCAGCAGCGGCAGTGCTCAAGTAAGCGTGCCATGTTTTGTTCCCGGCCCCAACAGCCTTGGCGAGCGTCTGACAGTGCTGGTCCGCACCGGCCAAACCGCCGAGAGCGGCTCCATTGCCTGATCCCGAGCTCGTGATGAAAAAGCTCATTTGAGGATCGCTTGGAGGAAGAGCCAGCCCTGATACCCATCAGCAACGCGCATGTCATGAAGAGCAGCTTCAGATTCATCTGATTCTCCTGATTGGTGTGGAGCAAGTCCAGCGCCCGGGTCCATGATACATCGGCGCGCTATGGCGTCCACCACCGGCTGGTGTCTGCCATTTGACCGGGCATCCCCGCATCCTGGTGATACAATCTCCCCAAATGCCAACAGTCCAGACGCTCCAGTACACGGCAACTCCGGCTGAAGGGCCGCCCAAACCCTCTGTCCAACAGCGCTACCTGGCGCTTGATGCGTATCGCGGATTCATCATGCTTGTCCTGGTGTCGGGAGGTTTCGGCCTGGCCGAGTTGGCCAAGCGCCGTCCGGCATTCACGGGCATCGCCCGGCAGTTCGACCACATGCCTTGGGAGTGGATCGCATTCTGGGACCTGATCCAGCCCGCGTTCATGTTCATGGTGGGCGTCGCCATGCCTTTCGCGCTGGCTCGCCGCAAGGAGCAGGGAGCCACAGGGAGCCAGCTCTTCTGGCACGTGCTGGCGCGGAGTTTCCGGCTGATCCTGATGAGCCAGATCCTGATGTCGATCGGAGGCGGCAAGCTGAGCTTCCAGCTTTTCAACGTGCTGGCGCAGATCGGCATCACTTACTTTCTTTGCTACCTGATCATGCAGCTCGAGATTCGCTGGCAGGCCGTGGTTGCGGTTCTGATACTGGTTGGCTATTGGGCGCTGTTTGTGGCGTTTCCGGGAACCGAAGGTCCTTTCCTATCGAAGACAACCAACGTCGGGGCAGTCATCGATACCTATGTGTTCGGGCACCGGAATTGGGATGAATGGACTACGATCAACTTCGTAACCAGCACGGTGACCACATTATTCGGCGTGTGGACCGGGCTGCTGCTGCAGAGCGGGCGGTCACATATCGAGAAGATGCGGATCCTCGCGATCTCAGGCGTTGCCTGTCTCGGTCTGGGGCTGATCATCCACCCTTGGAACCCCATCATCAAGCGGATCTGCACCACGTCGTTCACGCTCTACAGTGCGGGCTGGGTCCTTTTAATGCTGGTCGCGTTCTATTGGCTGGTTGAGGTCAAGGGGTACCGGAAATGGACATTTCCGCTGGTCGTGATCGGCGCAAATTCGATCTTCGTCTACTCGGTGCACATGGTCTTGCAGCGATGGCTCAATCAGGCTGTCGGGGTATTCACGCTGAATTTCACCTGGCTCGGGGACTTCGCGCCGGTTGCCCAATCCTGCGCGGTTCTACTGGTCCTGTGGTACCTCTGCTATTGGCTCTATCGCCGGAAGATCTTCTTCAAGCTGTAGTCGAATTCTCAGCAGCGCACCGCGCCGCCGCGGCGTTTTCGACATTGAATTGGACGCGATCGTTCAGGAACGATGTCCAGGCCGGCGATGGCTAGATCCCGTCATATCCGCGTGATCAACCTCAGGCGCCGCACGCCAGGCCGGATACATCTCTCCAATGTCCCGGGTCAACGAGCGTTGGGCTTCCGCCAACTCGTGGAGCATTGGGTCGTGATCCTCCAGGGACTTTCGTTTCGCAAGTTGTAAACAGAGCTCAGAGAGATGCGTGGCTCCCATGTTGGCACTGCAGTCCCCCAGGGCCTCGATGATATCGAGCGCTGCTTGGTCGTCGGCGCGTTGCATCGCCTCCCTAAGCCGGTCCACGTATCCGGCCGTTTCACTTAAGAACCCATTAACCAGTTCCGCCAGCGCCGCCGAACCCACACTGTGCTCCAGTTCCCTTAGACGTTCAGCCAATTCGCCCGCGGGTCTTACGGCGCTAATTGCCGAGACGGGTCTCGACCGCTGTGGGGCGATTCGTCTCAGGTGGCGCTGTAGCGTCCTCTGGAGTTCGTCGGATCGAACGGGCTTGGCGACGTAATCATCCATTCCCGCCGCCAGGCATTTCTCACGATCGCCGGTCATCCCACTGGCGCTCAGCGCGATGATGGTGCAGTGCCTCCCGGGCTGCTCGCGGAGTCGTATCTCGCGAGTAGCTGAGTAACCATCCATCTTAGGCATTTGCAGATCCATGAGGACCGCATCGTAGATCCCGCTTCCGTACTTCTCAACCGCTTCGGCGCCGTTGTTCACAGAATCCACATAGTAGCCTAGCTTTTCCAGAACGCGACACGCGATCTTTTGATTTACTGCGTCGTCCTCAGCTAACAGCAACCGGCCGGGAAACGCGGAGGATTCCAATGAGTCTTCAGGATCTGCCGTCAGCGTACCGGTATTCTGAAGCGTCGCCATCAGGCACCTCTGGACCTGCTCGGGGCGAACCGGTTTGAGAATACAGCCGGCAAACCCGTACTCCCGGAGTTCCTCGCCGCCGGGCGGCAACGCTTTCGAGCTCAGCAGAATCACGACCAGATCATCCAGACTAGACTTCATGCGGACCAGGCGTGCCAGCCGCCAGCCATCCATCTGGGGCATCGAATCGTCTACCAGCGCGGCATGATAAGGTTTACCTTCCGCCAGCGCGCACGCGAGCGCCTCCAACGCCGCGGCCCCACTGTCCGCGCAAGCGACGCTCATCCCCATGACCGCTAATTGCGAACTCAGAATCGTGCGATTCGTGGCGTTATCGTCGACCACGAGTATGCGGGCCTTACGGAGGTCCGGAGCACCATCATCCCGCCGGCCGCTGATCCGCAGCGGCAGCGTGAACCAAACTCCTGAGCCGCCATCTTCCGCGCTTTCGACGCCTACCTGCCCGCCCATCAGTTCCGCCAGCCGCTTACAAATCGCAAGCCCCAGTCCGGCACCTTGACCGTGCCGTTGTATCAAGGACTCCGAAGGAACGGGACTCTCGAACAGACGCTTCTGCAGCTCGCGCGCGATCCCGCCATTGGTAACGATGATTGTGAACCGCAGCGTAACGGCCGCTCCATAGGCCTCCGAAGTGTCGACCCGCAGAACGACTTCGCCTTGATGAGAGAACTCGCCCACATCGCTTAGCAGGCTATGCAGCAGCTGCCGCAGCCGGGCTGCATCACCGGTGAGAGACGAAGGCACATGATCGCCGATGACACAGCGAAACCTTAAGCCATCCTGCTGCGCTTGCTCGGTCGCCAGCGCGGTCGCCTGCCCTGCCAGGATGCGCAGGTCGAAATCGGTCCCCTCGAGGACCAGCCTTCCAGCTTCGATGTCTGCCAAATCCAGGAATTCATTGACGACGTTCACCAGGGCCCCTCCGGACGCACAAATGGCACTCGTGAATTCCCGCTGCTCCGCCGTGAAGTCGGTCGCCAGTAGCAATTCAGCCGTCGGTATGACGGCGTTCAACGACGTGCGCACCTCGCGGCTCATGACTGTGAGTAATCCTTGCCTTGTGCCTGATACCCGCTCCGCTTCCGCGTTCGCTTTTTCAAGCTCGCTCACCGAACGCTGTAGTTCCGCGATTCTTGTGATTAACTTTGCCTGCGCCGCAAGGGCTCCCGAATACCATGCTGACCGATACTTGATTTGAAGTGATAACTGGACCCCAAACAGGCCCGTCAGGATGGCGAAACAGTACCCACTCGTTTGCCCCTGAATGACGCCCCAAAGGACCGCGGGCGCGGTCAGAATCGCTATGTACGACTGCGCTACGATCACGTCGAACGACAGCGCAACTGCTTCTCCATTCACGGCCAGAAGGACAAGCGTGAACGCCGGTAAAAGAATCGCATCGGCCCGGTGTAGGCCTGCCGCCGCGCAACAGAACACCGCACACATCAAGGCGCCGGCATAAGTGCTGCCGACAAAACCCCACCATCGCCAGTCCCGTTGCCGTGTTTCACGCACAATGGACCATCCGAAAATCAGCCGCATTGCCGTGGCCAGCAGCAATATCGCTCCGGCGGCAATTGTGGTTCGCGGACGGTCCCGAAGAATGGTACTTGCGGACAACAGGACGGCGAACAAAGCCAGCGTAGCTATGGCGCTGGCGGTCGATGCGTGAATAGCATCCCGGTCAATCTCAGAGGAATGAAGGATTGTGGAGTCTGAACTTGTCATCGGACATTCAACTGTCATCGTAGACTTGGCCCGCGCCACCTGACCGATGTGCGACGGATGGTCTGGGGAGCCGGCCAGGTTGCGCGGCACTGTCGAGCCGCCGGCCAGACGTGAGTGATGCTGACCTCATTTTCGACCGCAGCTGGAAACGCCCGCAATAGTATCTTTGGTTATTAGGTGATTCGGCCCGGGCCGCTCACGCGACACGCGTTAGCATTTCCTCTTGCGAATTGTCGATAGTCGAGGTATGCATTGTCGATAGTCGAGGCATCGACCACATGCCCAAACCATCAGATTTGTTGCAAGGAACACTCGATCTTTTGATTCTGAGGACCATCGCCCGTAAGCCCCTTCATGGTTGGGGTATAGCGAAGCGGATACAAACACTCTCGGGCGACACCCTGTCAGTGGGCCAAGGCTCCCTGTACCCGGCACTGCACCGGCTCGAAAATCAAGGCTGGATTTGCGCGGACTGGGAGGAGTCGGATCTCGGACGGCCTGCGAAGGTCTATTCTCTAACTCCGGAGGGCCGGAAACAACTGGAGCGCGAACTCAAAAGTTGGAACCGCCTCTCTTCCGCCGTCCACCTTCTCATCCAAAACGCCTGATGCGGGATACTTATGCGGACTATTCGGATCATCAAACGGCGTGTTCATTCATTGCTGCATCGTTCCAATGCCGACGCGGAACTTCAACGCGAGATTGAGATTCATATCCAGCAACTCACGAACGAGGCTATAGCTGCGGGTATGACTGAGGTCGAAGCTCGGGCCATGGCTTTGCGGGAATTTGGATCGATCGATGCAAATCAAAGAAAAGTGCCGCGACACTCGCCGCGTGAGTTGGATTCAGGATTTCGTCCAGGACTTACGCTACGGCGTTCGTATGTTGCGACAGTCGCCCGCCTTCACCGCCATCGCCGTAATCACTCTCGCCTTGGGCATCGGCGCCAACACCGCGATTTTCAGCATTGTCGATGCAGTGCTTTTGCGATCGCTTCCGTATCGCGATCCCGATCAACTCGTCCTGATGTTCGATGTCCCGCTGAATCGGCCAGACGCGCTGTCTAGCCATTTCCTATAGGGACTTCACCGAGTGCCGCGCCCAGAGCCGCGTGTTTAGTCAGATGGCGGGAAATACATTTCACGATCTCACATTGACCAGGGCAGGCGAGCCAGCCATTGTGAACACCGCGGACGTGACGCCGGAAATATTTCCTCTGCTGAACGCAAAGCCTCTGCTGGGCCGCACGCTGTTGCCCGAGGATGGCAAGCCAGGCGCGGCGGCCGTGGCTGTTCTGAGCGAAAATCTCTGGCGCAGCCGCTTCGGCTCCAATCCGGGTCTTATTGGCCAATCTATCGCTCTGGACATGCGTTCATTTACCGTAGTCGGAATCCTGCCGGCAAGCTTTCGCTATCCTGAGGGCGCTCCCCGTCAGGACGTGTGGATTTCTGTCATGCAGGACCCGCTGTTCGGGCCTTTGACGTCGCAGCCCGGCGTGCGTTTGGTGGGCGTGATCGGCCGGCTCAAGCCAGGCGTTTCCCTGGCGAAAGCTCAGGCCGAGATGAACACCCTAGGTGCCCGGCTCGCGAAGGAGTTTCCCGCGGAAGATTCCGGCTTGACGATCCGGATTGAGCCCTATCGGCAGGCGGTGGTCGGGAACTTAAAACCCGCGCTGCTTATTTTGCTGAGCGCGGTTGGCCTGCTCCTGTTGATCGCCTGTGCCAATATCGCGAACCTGCTTCTGTCCAAGGCCACTTCTCGCGGGAGAGAAGTGGCTGTGCGAATCGCGCTTGGGGCGTCGCGCGCCCGCATTGTCCGGCAATTACTGACCGAGAGCGCTCTGCTAGGGTTGCTCGGCGGAGTTGCCGGTCTGCTTCTTGCGGCGTGGGCTGTCTGGAGTCTCCAGCCTTTCTTGCCGTCCGAAGTGGTCCAGATCAGTTCGATTCATGTCGGAGGCCCGGTCCTGGTGTTCGCGCTGTTGCTGTCTCTTGCCGCCGCTGCTGGCGTTTGGACTGGCGCCCGCGTTCCTGGCAACCCCGTCCAACTTGCAGACGAACCTCAAAGAGGGCGGCGAGCGTACTGGCCAGCGTGGCGGCCAGCATGTGCGAAGTTTCTTGGCGATCGCGGAAATATCGCTGGCCATGGTGCTCTTGGTTGCGGGCGGCCTCCTGATCCGCAGCTTTGCGCTGGTCACGTCGGTCAATCCTGGCTTCGATCCGAACAACGTCACAGAAGCCGAGGTTTCGCTTCCGCAATTTCAATACTCGACGCCGCGGCAATGGACGGCTTTCTCCAAGGAATTGCTGGCGCGCCTCCATGCGCAGCCTGGTTTGCAGGATTCCGCTCTGGCCGCTCCGCTGCCGATGGACCGCCAAGGCCAAGCCACCTTCGCGTTCAGCATTGTAGGAAATCCCCCGCTTCCTCCCGGCAAATCCACTACCGCCGATTACGCCACGGTGAGTCCCGGATATTTTCACGTGATGCGAATTCCGCTGCTGCGGGGCCGTTTTTTCTCCGACCAGGATTCGCCGTCCAATCCGAACGTAGCGATCATTAGCGAAACGCTGGCACGGCGTTATTTCCCGAACCAGGACCCGATCGGAAGGCAAATGAGATTTGGATTTCCGCCAAACGGCAATGTGTCGCGCGAGATCGTCGGCGTCGTCGGCGACGTGCGGGACGTGGCGCTTAGCCAAAAACCCGGCCCCATGATGTATGTACCCTTCGCTCAAGCGCCTCTTTATGGAGGGGAGGTCGTTGTAAGAAGTTCGTTGAGCGCATCGAGCGTGGCCGCCGCCATTCGCCAGGCGGTTCACTCCATTGACAAGGACCTTCCCGTGACGGATGTCGTATCCTTCCCGGACGCGCTCGGCCAATCCATCTCGCGGGAACGATTTCGCACGTTCCTGCTGGGTTCGTTCAGCGCGATTGCTCTCGTGCTCGCCGCGGTCGGAATTTTTGGCGTGATTTCGTACTCGGCCTCGCAGCGCACGCATGAAATCGGAATTCGCATGGCCCTCGGGGCGCAGCGGCGCGACGTTTTGCATCTGATTTTGGGACAAGGAGCGAAGCTTGCCCTGCTGGGCTTGGGCATTGGTGTCGTCTTAGCGTTTCTGCTCACGCGGTTGATCGCGAGCCTGCTTTATAGCGTCTCCGCGACGGATCCGCTGACATTTGGCGCCGTGGCCATCGTTCTGCTCGGCGTCGCGGTGACTGCCTGTTATATCCCCGCTCGCCGTGCCATGCGAGTGGATCCGATGGTCGCTCTGAGATACCAATAATTCGTCGGTGCATAGAATTCGATGAGCTACTTCGATGGCTTTTCTTTAACTGGTGTCGATATGGCCGGGATTCCGTGGGGGATTGTCCTACAAAATCCTGCCGGCTAGCCCACAGCGCCCGTGGGTTTTCCAGGAGGGCGGCCAGCGTAAGCCGTTGGTCTAGCTGGGGTGGGTGGTGGGATTTGAACCCACGGCCACTGGAACCACAATCCAGCGCTCTACCAGCTGAGCTACACCCACCGTGGAAGGAACAATTCAGTCTAGCAAATTGCCGCCGTCTACTGGGACGCATTGAGATTCAGGGCCTCCGCAACGACGCGTGATATTAATGTGGGTGGCATTCTTTCGTCATCGTTCCGAAACAATCTTTTTGTTAGCCTTTAAATCACCCGTTGGTCTCATTTTAAGAAGGAAGGTTTCGCATGGTTCTACGTTCCACATGTCGACTACGTCATAGCTTCGGCCACGCTAGCGCGATGGCGCTGCTCAGCCTGATTTTCTCGCTCGGCGCAGCGCGGGCTCAGTCCACGTTCGGCGCTATCTTGGGCACCGTGAAGGACAACTCTGGCGCGGTGATTCCGCAAGCCACGGTAAAGGCCACCAATACGGACGAGAATACCACCCGCCTGACTATGGCAAACGGAAACGGCGACTATGAGTTCTTGAATATGGTCCCGGGCCACTACACCGTGGAAGTGACTGCCCAGGGTTTTGAGCGCTTCTCGGCAACGGGCTTGTCTCTGGTAGCCCGCCAAACGATTCGCGTCGATGCTCCGCTGCAAATAGGTCAAATGTCGCAGGAGGTCCGGGTGGAGGCATCGGAGGTAGGTGTCATCACCACCGATTCCCAGGTGATTCAGGAGACCTTCGATCCGCAGGCGCTGCTGAACCTGCCGGCGAACATCCGGGCCAACGGAAATACGAGCCCCTACCAGTTGATTCAGGTGTTACCAGGGGTACAAGCCGACGACAGCAGCAACTTCTCGATTCAGGGCGGCATCCCGTCGCAGACGCAGTATTCGCTTGACGGAATTTCGATCACCGATGTCACTGGGAATCAACCGCTGTCCAATGCGTTTCCATCCTCCGAGTCGATCGCCGAGATCAAGGTGCAAGGCGTAGGCAACAACGCCGAGTACGGCCAAGTGGGCGACGTCACCACGATATCGAAGAGCGGCACGAATCAATATCACGGTTCCGGGTTCTGGTACACGCAGAATGCGGCGCTGAATGCCATCAACTTTGGCGAAACCACCAAGCCAAAACTGATCGCCAACGACTTTGGCGTGAGCATCGGCGGGCCGGTCCTTATCCCACATCTCTACAACGGAAAGGACAAGACCTTCTTCTACGGGACCTATGAAGGATTCCGTTACCCGCAAAGCTCCGTCCAGCAGGAGGAAGTTCCGACGCAGGCCATGCAAAGCGGTAACTTCAACGGCAACGGCACGGTGATCGATCCGACAACCGGCCAGCCTTTCCCCAACGATACGATTCCCGCCAGCCGGATTAACCCCGTGGCGCAGAAATTTCTGACGTTGTTCCCCACCCCGAATGCCGGCGACACGAATACGCTTCACGCAGCTAATTACATTGTCAATGGCAACGCGACCTATCACTCGGATCAGTACGACGTCCGGGTCGATCAGTATCTCACTTCCAAGCAATCCATCTTCGGCCGCTGGACCTGGAAAGATATCGGTTCGCTTTCCCCGAATAACTATCTGATACCCTCGAACAGCGATCTCGATCACTATCGCCTGCTGGTGATAGCGTATAACTACGCAATCCGGCCGAATTTGCTGAACGAAGCGCGCTTCGGCTTCACCAGGCAGGATACCGGGTACACGAACTCTTTTAACGGGACAGCGTTCTCGCAGTCGCTCGGCTTGCAGGGGTTGGTCGGTCTGCCGGCTTTTTTCAATGGCCTTCCGGAGATCGACATCAACAATCTCACCAGCTTTAACGCCGACCGGCTGGAGGGCATTACGCATGGCCGCACGTATCAGGGTGTTGACAATCTGACCTGGACTCTCGGCAAGCACACGGTAAAATTTGGATTTGATTACCGCCATATTCAGGCGATCGACCCGCTTGGCTTCATTGGCGGCGACAATTACGGCGGATTTACCTTCACCGGACAGTTCACGAACGTGCCGTTTGGTGACTTTCTGCTCGGGATTCCCGGCTCTACCGACTTCGACGACGTCCGCCAGGACAACGACGGCATCACCAATCACTATAACGGCTACGCGCAGGACAGTTTCCGCGTGAGCCAGAAGCTCACCCTGGAGTACGGGTTGCGCTTTGAGTTCCACCCGGGCTATACGGATGCTTCCGGCAACATCGGCAATTTCAACCCCAACATAGCGCGATCCGGCGAAGTCATCTATCCCGATGGCGCGTCCAATCTGCTCGCCCAGGGCTTTCTCGAAGGCGCCAATGCTTGCCCGCAGCTCGGAAGCACCACGGGGCCGAGCCTGAATGGAGCGCCCTGCATGCCTGTACTCTCCGCCAGCCAAGCCGGGCTTCCTAACAGTTTGCGAACTGCGCCGGTACGGTTCATGCCGCGTTTCGGTTTCGCCTACCGGCCATTCGACAACAAAACGGTTTTCCGGGGCGGTTACAGCGTGTATAACACGGAGGTGCTGGGCTCCATCTACTATGCGCTCACCGGAACTCTGCAGTCGGCTACGTATACTTATAACAACAGCCTCACTAATGGCGTACCCGCCATCGTGTGGCCAAACGTGAAAACGGGCGGCTCAGGCGTCACCGCGGCCGCTCCGGGAACCGATTATTTCGGCACCGCGAACCAGATCAACTATAAAGATCCGTACTCCGAGCAGTGGAATTTTTCCATTGACCGCGATCTGGGCTTTAATACCGGCCTGCGCGCCTCATATATCGGCATGGAGACGCATGATCTGGTGTGGGCGCCGAACCTGAATCAGTCGTACTACTCAACCACCTATTATGTCGACCAGCCTTTGAGCAGTCGTCCCTTCCCGAACTGGGGTGTTGTCAACACCCGCGCCAACGGCGCAAACGCCAGCTACAACGCAGCCCAGTTGGAGGTGAACCACCGTTACAAAAGCGGATTGACTTTGAACTCGGCGTACACCTTTGCCAAAGCCCTGGCTGACAATCAGGGCTACACTCCGACCAGCTATGCGGGCGAAAACGCCGGGGGCCGCACTATGGATGCGCTCGACCTCAAGCACGAATACGGCGATGTCTACGGCATCCGCAAGAACCGCTGGATCACATCCGCGATTTACGACTTGCCGATTGGCCGTGGCCGCCAGTTCGGAACTACTATGAATCGCTTCGCCGACGGAATTATCGGCGGCTGGCAGTTCAGTACGATCTTCCTGGTGCAGAGCGGACCGTACCTCACGCCCTACTTCAGCGGCGGTGATCCGTCGGGTACGGGGTCGGGTGTCATCGGACGCAGCCAGGCTCCCGACATCGTGGGCAACCCGGCGCTGAGCAATCCGACAGCGAGCAACTGGTTCAACGCGGGCGCGTACACGTGCCCGGGCACTCCCGGGTGGCAGGTCGGCACGCCTTGCCTGATTGGAAACCCTGGTTATGGGGCGCCGATCGGACGCTTCGGCGATGCCGGCATCAGCTCCTTGGTGGGCCCGGGAACGGTTAACCTGAACGCAGGCTTGTCCAAGAGTTTCACGATAACTGAGAGCGTTAAGATCAGAGTGCAGGGTTCGTTTACGAATGTGTTGAACCACTTGAATCTGGCAAACCCGGAGCTGGCGATCGACAATTCCAGCGTGGGTCAAATCACCAGCGCCCGGCCCGCCGACTTTGGCGGCAACCGCACGGGCCAAGTGGGCGCACGCATCGAGTTCTAACCCCCTTCGGTTCGCTCACGTCGCCGGGGATCTCCGGAATGGGGCCCCCATTTTTCTAGCGCAACAGCGGCCAATAGAAGTACGGCTGGATCGATGGGAAGACGGTAGCGGGCGGACGCCAGCGTGAGATAAGACGCCAGCGGGTAAACGATCACAAAAATGCTGGCCGGAAACGCAAGCACGTTACGCGCGCGATAGAGCTCCACGATTCCAGCTAACGCGCCGATGGCGGCCAGAAGATTGAACAGCAACAAACCGCGGTAACGGAGCGAACGTGCTTTTAGGAAATCCTCGATCGGGGCTGCCGTGCCGCCTGCCCAGAACACTACGAAACGATTCCGGATGAGGCGTAACTCGCGCTCGGGATCCGCCAGCATGAAGCGAATCGCCTCCTGCTTTTTCTCGTCCATGTATGCGACTTCCCCGATCCGAACATACCTTGCGCGATCCGCTGAGTTGTCGATCGGATGCAGCGCCCCCGCCCAGCCGCCCTGCGTTTGCTCGTTGTTGCCCATCCACAGTTGCAGGCCCATGACGGAACGCAACGGGATGAAGGCGTGGAAGACGGCGTAATTGCGAATGGTCCACGGCACCGAGCAGAGCACCGCGACGCCGAGCGCTATCGCCGGGTAGGCGAGCCGGTGCCTGCGATACGCGAGCCAGCCCAACAGAAACGGCAGCAGCGAGCCGAGCGTCGCATTGGTCATCAGGGTGAGGCCCCACAGCAAACCGTATCCCACCCAGGCGCGCAAATTCCGGGATTCAGACAGCGCCAGCGTGGCCCACAGGATCGTTGCCGCCAGAAGTGCCGAAAGCGAGACATCCCAAATCGACGTAGTAAAAACGATCGCATTGGGGAATACGGCCCAGAGCCAGGCGGCGAGGGCAGCCGCGCCCAAGCCCGCGATCCGCTTTCCGGCAAAGAAGACCGGCACGCAGGCCAGCGTAGAAAAGAAAATGTTCAGGAGAACGGCCGCCGCGTAGGAAGGGAAAGTATAGATGCCGAAGAGACGGAAAACTCCGGCGACCAGCAGAGGATAGACCGGCGTTGTCCACGCCGTCGGCCCCGTGTTGGCGCGAAACGGGTCACTAAATCCTTTGCCGCGGGCCAGCGAAGCCGCGATGTTCCCGGGTTCTAGCAGGAAGGGGATGGCACTCAGGGCCTGGCGGGAGCGAGGATGCTGATAATTCCAGGCATAACCCAGGCGCAGGCTCAGCGCAACCAGCAAAATCAGCGGTAGAGCCGCCAGGGTCAGGAATATTCTTCTCACAAGTCGAGTAGGGCGCAGCCGCGAAGACTCGCGTTACGAAGCGTTCGCCACCTCTGTTTTACAATACGGGTGCAGGGTCTTCCAATGGGGTCAGATTGCTCCTTCATCGCGAGCCGGTTGAGTTCCACGTACACGCTGGAAGACCAGGAACGGATGACCCGGGCCAGGAACTATTTCGCCTGGCAGGAACGTCTGGTCCGCCGTGAGCTTGGGCGGAGAGTGGTCGAGGTCGGGTGCGGCCTCGGTAACTTCACGGGAGTGCTGCTCGATCGAGACGCGGTCATCGCGATCGATTCCGAGCCGCTTTGCATCGAACGGCTCAAGCAGCGGTATCCGGACCGGCGCAATCTGCATGCGCTGGCTTGTGATGCGGGGAGTCCGGAGTTTGCCGCCCTCGCCAGGTTTCGCCCGGACACCTGCATCTGCCTCAACGTATTGGAGCACATCGAAGACGATGCCGCCGCGCTGCAAGCGATGGCATCGGTGATCGCGCCCGGCGGCGTGATCGTGCTGCTGGTGCCGGCGTTCCAAGCGCTGTACGGGCCGATTGACAGGAACCTGGGCCACTACCGCCGATATAGCCGGCGGTCCATGATTCGGCTGGCCGAGCGAGCCGGCCTGCGCATCCGCCGGGCTCACTACATGAACCTTCTTGGCTTTTTCGGCTGGTGGGCCAACTCCCGCATTTTCCGGCGGCAAGCGCAATCCCCAGGGCAGATCGCGATTTTTGACCGTTACCTGGTGCCCCTTCTCTCACGTCTAGAAGATTGGGTTCGGCCTCCGTTTGGCCAGTCCGTGTTCGTGGTGCTTGAGAAGCCGTGAAGATCTCCGTCATCATTCCCGTGTATAACGAATTCAACACCTTCAACCAGGTGCTGGAGCGGGTGGCCCAGGCGCCTCTGCCGGAAGGCTGCTCCAAAGAGATCGTCGTGATTGATGACGGCTCTACCGACGGAACGGCGCAAATGCTGCGGGAACACGCGCGGGCCGGGATCATCATCAGCCACAGGTCCACAGCCAATTTCGGAAAAGGCGCGGCGATCCGGACAGGGATCGCGCTGGCATCGGGGGATATCGTGCTCATCCAGGACGGCGATCTGGAATACGATCCGAACGACTACGTGCACATTTTGGAACCGATTGTGCGCGGCCGGGCGGACATTGTGTACGGCTCCCGTTTCCTGGGCAAGCCCGTGGGCATGGCATTGAAGAACTGGATCGCCAATCGCATCCTCACCGCGGCGGCGAACCTTCTTTACAATGCCCGCCTCACCGACGAAGCCACTGCCTACAAAGCCTTCCGCCGCTCTGTGCTGCTGGAGTTGCACCTCGCATGCCGCCGCTTTGAGTTCTGTCCGGAAGTCACCGCCAAGGTGCGGCGGCTGGGGTACACAATCCACGAAGTGCCCATCCGCTACAACGCGCGGGGCATTGCGGAAGGCAAGAAGATTCGCGCGCGCGATGGGTTTTCCGCCCTGTGGACGCTCGGGAAATACCGTTTTGCTCCCCGCCGGACATGGGTCCGGGCCCAAGCCATCGGCGTGCTGGCGGCTCATGGCAGCTCGCATTGAGGTCGATGTTTTTGTCTGGCCTCTTTTGGTCGTTCCTTCCGCTCCAAAATCCTCTCGGGTTTAGCTCGGCCGATTTCCTCGAACTCACGCTGGCCATGGCGTTGGTCCTGATGGGCGTGATCTGGCTCCCATGGATTCAGCCCAGGGCACGCAGGCTCGCCGAGAGAACCGGCTGGTGCATGCTGCTGCTCGCCGTGCTGCCCGTTGTGCTTCGGCTCGTACTGCTTCCTCAGCACCCGGTTCCTTCGCCGGATATTTATGATGAGTTCAGCCACCTGCTCGTGGCCGACACGCTGCGTCACTTCCGGTTGGCCAATCCCCCGCATCCCCTGCCTCAATTCTTCGAGACGTTTTTCATCCTGCAGGAGCCAACGTACAGCTCGATCTATCCGATCGGGCAAGGCCTCGCGTTGGCCCTCGGCTGGACGCTGTTCGGTCTTCCCTGGGCCGGCGTCGTGATTTCAGTCGCGGCGTTCTGCTCGCTTTGCTATTGGATGCTGCGTGCGTGGACCACTCCCGGCTGGGCCTTCGTCGGTGGTTTGCTTTCGGTGATCGAGTTCGGCCCTCTAAACCAGTGGATGAACAGCTATTGGGGCGGTGCCGTGCCCGCGGCGGCTGGTTGCCTGGTGTTCGGTGCGTTGCCGAGACTGCGCGAGAGCGGGCGCCTCCGCGATGGCGTATGGCTCGGTCTCGGCCTCGCGCTGCACTTGCTTACGCGTCAGTACGAATCCATTTTCCTGTTGTTGAGCGTGATTCTTTTCTTTCTACCGGACCTGCGCAAACCCGATTTCTTCCGCCGGCTCGCCAGGCCGGCGGCGCTCGCGGTGCTCCTTGTTATTCCCGCTTTGGCCATTACGCTGCTTCAAAACAAGCGCGTCACGGGCAGTTGGACGACATTGCCCGAAATGCTCAGCCAGTATCAATACGGCGTCCCCGCGGCATTTACGTTTCAGCCGGACCCCGTTCCCCATCGCGCATTGACGCCGCAACAGGCGCTCGACTACAAAATGCAGCTCTCGTTTCGCGGCAACCACAGCGAGACCTTGAGCAGCTTTCTGTTGCGTCTCGAGTACCGCGTTCGCTATTACCGTTTCTTTTTTCTTGCGCCACTGTACCTCGTGTTGCCCATCTTTCTCGCAACCATCCGCGAATACCGGTTTGTCTGGGTGGTGGGTACAGTCAGCGCCTTCGCGTTAGGGGTGAATTTCTTCCCGGCGTTCCAGTTTCACTACGTGTCCGCGGTCTCGTGCCTGTTTGTGCTCATGAGTGTGACGGGCCTGGATCACCTCAGCCGGTTCTGCGTTCGAGGCTGGCCCGCCGGGCGGGAGGCGGCCCTGCTGGTCGTCTTTCTTTGCGTCGTTCAGTTCACGTTCTGGTACACGCTTCACATTTTCGAGAGCCAGGAATTCGCGCCGGCCGTGCGGCAATATGAAACCTGGGACGCCATCAATCACCAGAATCCCGGGCGGCGCATCATGATCAATCGCCAGCTCGCACAGCTTCCCGGCAAGCTGCTGGTTTTCGTGCGCTACTGGCCGCAACACATCTTTCAGGAAGAATGGGTGTTCAATGGCGCCGATATCGATGGCTCACGCATTGTTTGGGCCCGCGACCTGGACCCGGCGGAGGATGAGAAACTCCGCCGTTATTTTCCGGATCGCACGACTTGGCTGTTGGAACCGGACGCCCGGCCACCGAAGTTGACGCCATATATCCCGAACCCGTGATGCGGTTCGAAACAGCGCCCTAGAGCGGACGGGGGCCGAGCGTGTGCAGCACCGCCTCAGCCAGCGGAAGAGCGCTAAACGGCTTTTCAACCCTGCCCGCCGCGCCGGCCTGGAGCTTTTCGCCTGCTGCCTCTGACACCAGAATGGGTACGCTGGGCCGCACGCCTTTGAGCTGCTGCATGCTCTGCGTGCCGGAACTGCGCACATCCAGCAGCACGAGCGCCACCCGGCCGGCGCTGTTCCGCAGAAGCGTCAATGCCTGCGTGCCGTTTTCCACCAGCGCCACGTTGTAGCCATATCGCTCGAGCGCGGTCTTCGCGATAAGGCGTTGGCCTTCATCGTTTTCGACCACCAGGATCGTCTTGCGCGTGTCAACCGCATTTCCCGCCGGGCCGGACACGTGAAAAACGCGCTGTATGACCGCCGTCATGCGCATGGCAGTCGCGTAGTTGCCGTCCAACTCCGCAAAATAGATCGTGCCCGCCATTGCCGTCAGGCACACCAGCGCCACGATCACATCCGCGTAGTCTTTGAACGAGGGGTCCCGCCGGCCGTAGGGAATCTCCCGGCCTTGGCCGACCGTCTGGGCCGCCGAGAACACCGCCTTCGGCGGCGTATCCTTTATTGAAGGAGCCATTTTTCGCGTCATATCGATACACTCCTCCGGCACCGTCTCCGAGACCCTCCGGACCCGGCAGCCAATCAGGATTTCTTGATAAGGATGACGTTACATCGGATGGCTAACTTTGGACAATCGGGCAATCACCCGGTCGAATAGTGGGCGTGGGTTTCCAGTGTTTCTCGTTACTACCGGGGTCATTTATAGGCGCATGCCAGGCGCCCAGTTTGCCGGGATACCGAGATCGCTCAAAAGCACCTGAGCACAGTTATATCCAGCAAGTCCGGTGATATTTCCGCCCGGATGGCAGCAAGCCCCGCACAGGTACAGGTTTTGAATATGGCCCCGGTAATGGCCCGCGCCCGGGAATGGCCGATGGTAACCAACTTGACCGTTCGCAAACGCCCCGACAAGTAAGTCGCCTTCCCGCATGTTCGGGAACGTCCGCTCGGTATCGAGCGCGGTGCGCGTGAACCAGTCCATCACCGAATCTTTCAGATTGGGGGCGTACTCCGCCCAGAAATCCAGCATGGCGCGCCCGTGCCGGTCTTTTTCGGAATCCCAGTTCCCGGGGTCGCCCCGCAACCGGTAGGGAAGCTTTTCCCACATGAACGCCGTATGACTTCCGGGAGGCGCTTGTGAGGGATCGAACTGCGTGGGCGTGGTCCCCCACATCACGGTGGGCGGAATTGTACCCTCTTCGTGATGCCGCACGATCTCAGGAAACTGAGCGCTATCCTCGAGACCCAGGATCACCATGAACGCCTGGTCCAGTTCCGGATGATTCAATGCCGCTTTGTAACGCGGCCGGTCGCGCAGATTCACGCATAGCGAAAACAGCGGAGCGATCAGATTGTATTTGAATTGCTGCGCCTTCGCACGCCAGGACGGCGGCAGTAGATCCTCGTCAATCAGCTCCAAAAAAGTTTGCTGCGGGTTCAGACCCGAGACCACAAAGTGGCGGGCACGATAGCTGGCGCCGTCGCATGTTTCCACCCCTACCGCCTTTCCGCTCTCCACCAGAATGCGCCGCGGGGTTTTCTGAACCTGAATCTCACCGCCACTGTCGGCTACGGCGGAGACAAGTGCCCGGGCCAACGCCGCCGACCCGCCGGCACACATCTGTGCCTTCCCCTCGCTGGCCAATAACGCGGCGATGTGGTGGCCGAAACCGCGGCACCTGAGATCCACCTCCCGCAAGCCGTTGAAGAACAGAAGCCCGGCCTGGACCAAAGGGTGCTCAAACTCGCGCCGTACGAACTCGAGCGGCGAGAGCGCGCTGACCTCCAGCAGCAGGCGCCCTTCCGCGCTGTTCCGCAGCAATTGATCGCGCCGCTCCGGCGGAATCGGAGGTGACTGGCTTTCCGGGACCAGTATGTGTTCGACAATCGGCCGAAAATCATCTCGCCAGCGCCGCAGCGCGGCCTCATCCCTCGAGCTGAAGCGCCCAAACGATTGCGCGGTTTTCTCGAAATCGGTCCACCACTCCAGGGCATCGCCGCTTCGCAGAATAAGAGCAACGTTGAGCTTCGGCTCCAAATACACCGCACCGCGTCTCTCCAACTCCAGATCGCGGTACCAAGGCATCCGGTTCAGCGCACGATGGTAGAAAGAATGTGTGTTGTGCAGGAAGCCAGGATGACGCGGGTCTTCATCGGTGGAAAGCCCGCCGCCGGCAATATGCCGGCGTTCCAGACAGAGCACCTTCAAACCCGCCCGGCCCAGGTAAGCCTGGAGCACCAAACTGTTGTGACCGGATCCCAGGATAATGCCGTCGTATATCACAGGCCCCGCATCTAAGATGGGATCTCCTCGTTCACCGGTTCCTGCGAATGAAGTCAACGTTTCCGGGCGAATTTCTGAAGACCCGAGCCCTAACCCGCCCTCCGCAATTCCTCCCGAATCACCCTTCGCAGCGTCGATTCCAACGGCTCGCGCCTTCGTTCCATGAACTCCCGCAGAGCTTCGTTGATCAAGCTCTGGTAGTTACCCCCGCCGGCGCGATCCACCTGTTCCCGAAACCACTCCAGAACGTCATCGTCCAGCCGGATCGTGACCCTACTCTTACCCGCTGGCACTCGAACCACTGGCCCGCGTTTGCCCCCGCTGAAATCGTATTCTTTCCTCATAGGTTGTCCTCGTACTGACACCGTTCTCGCGCCGTCGCACGGCGCGCAGAGATAACCCGCATTTTCTCCCCGCGCCAGGTATAGACAACCACCAGAACCCGGCTCAGGGAATCCATGCCGAGTGTCACCCAGCGCTCCTCTCCGGCTGAGTCCTCCGCCACCGTAACCGCCCGCTCGTCTTCCAGCACCGAGACCGCGTCCGCAAAATGCACGCCATGTTTGCGAATGTTCGCTGCGGCCTTGGTCGGGTCCCATTCAAAAGTCACCCGCCTTCTGTGCACAATTGTACACTATCGTCCCCTTCATATCTCCAGCCCCACCGACCGCATCAGTTCAATCGCGTTGCTCTTCCGCACCACCCCTGGCCGCAGCGCGTAATCGAAGCGGATCTGTCCGTTTTCGATCTGATCCTCGAAGTGTACGTTCGCCGCGCGAGCGCCCAGCACATCCGCGATGTCCGCGAGCGCGAGGTCATGTGTCGTGATCAGACCGATGGCCCCTCGCTCCACCAGGCTGCGCGCCAGCGCCTCCGCGCCGATCCGCCGGTCATGCGAATTCGTGCCGTGCAAAAATTCGTCGATCAGAAACAGCACCGGGATCGGGCCGCCGGTCAGGTCCAGAATCTGGCGTAGCCGCAGGATTTCCGCATAGAACCGCGACACGCCGCCCTGCAGGGAGTCCGCAATCCGAATCGACGCGCCTACCGCGAGGGGCGACATCCGCAGCCGCCTGGCCCGCACCGCCGCGCCCGCCTGCGCCAGCACCGCGTTGATTCCGAGTGTTCGCAACAGCGTGCTCTTGCCCGACATGTTCGATCCGCTTACCACGAGCAGCCGCAGGTCTCCGCCAATTTGCACGTCGTTGCGCACCGCCTGCTCCTCGGGAAGAAATGGGTGCCCAATGCCTTCCGCCTCAATCCAGGGTGCCTCTGCCGCGAATTCCGGCAAGGTATCGTCCGGATGCTCGAACGCGTGGCTTGCTAGCGAGCACAGCGCTTCGATTTCACCGGTTGCCGTCAGCCAGCGCCGCACGGCCGTGCCGTTGTGTCTGCGCCACCGCTCCACGGCCAAGGCCAGGTGTACGGTCCATAACGTGAATGGCTGTGCGAGCCGCACCAGGAGATGATCGCGGGAATCGAGCAGTTCCATGAGCCTGTTGAGCCGCCCGATGCGTCTTGATGGTGGATCCCCTTCCGAATCCAAGGAGGCGCGCAGGCTGGCCAGTAGGGGCGCCTGGAAACGCTCCTGCTCCAGCCGCACCAGCACTTCCGAGAGAAGCTTCAACTGATGAACGTATGCCTCCACAGCCGCTACGACCGCTTCCACCCGCCTGTGCGTGCGAAAGAGAAACACGGCGTTGCTCAGCACGGCGATCAGGAAAAAGTCACGCAGCAAGATGGTGGTCGATTCGGACGTATGGACAAACCCCAAGCGCGCCGCATCAAACCACAGAAATGCGCAGCCACCCAGCACTCCGAGCACACTCAGCGCATAGGCCGTCGCGCGCAGGCCACGCCCTTCGAACAGGCCGGGCGCCTCACCCCAAGCCGCCAGCGAAACGGGGTCGACACCGGTTCGCGCTTCCTCGGCGAGCACCGCGAGTTCCTCCCGCAAATCCAGCCGCGGCCGCAGTTCCTCGACTGCCTGGTGCCGCGCGCGAAGGCTTTCCGGGTCTGCCGGCGCCAGGAGCCATCGCGCCAATGTATCCTCACCGATGTGCGTTCGCGCCGTGCATAACAGTTCAAACAGCGAGCCTTTGCCAAACAGGTCGAGATCCTGGGCATAAGGGTGTGCCGGATCCAGGTAGCGGTCGCCGGCCTCTCCGGTTCCGGCCCATCTACCATCCAGCCGTTCTAGCCCTCGTTCGAAATACCGTTCCGCGCGCCGTCGCCGCTCCAGCAGCCTCAGCAGGTGTTCGTGGAATATCGCCAGCGCGGCCACGAGCGCCGCTGGGATGAGCGCCCAGAAGATCGATATGACGTGAAGCAGCGCGACCCACAACGTTGCCGCCCCGCAGACCGCCGCCGCCACTTTTAGGTAGCCTAACACCCGGTGCCGCCCTTCGCTCCGGGCGATTTCGGCGCGGCGGTCCTGTAACAGTTGTAAGTAAACTTGGCGCGGATCTTGTGTCATGAGCCTTCTCCATTGTCTAAGATGAAGGGGTAACTACGATGAGGCTTTTGATTGCTCTAGTTCTGCCGGTCGTCTCCTTCGCGAGCATTTGGCCGGATACCTTTGGTGCTTTCCACCGCGTTGCCGCGAAGCCCATCGCAGTCTCTGACCGTCCTCTTTGGGACGAATTCGGCCTCCAGCAAGCCGAACAGGCTCAATACGAGTTCCAGGCCAAGAAATTTACAGGAGCCGCCTACCGGCTCCAGGACTCAACCGGCGCGCTCTCGGCATTCGACGCGGAGCGGCCGGCGGATGCCAAGACTTCCTCCCTCGGCAGGCTGGCGGCGAAGTCCGGCGATTCCGTGATTTTGGTCTACGGGAACTATCTCCTGACTTTTGACGGATATACGCCGTCCGTCGCCGAAATCGACGCGCTCGTCCAGACTATACCCAAGCTGGAGCAGTCGCCATTGCCGGCGCTCTCCGGCTATCTGCCTGATAAGGGGATGGTTCCGAACTCCGAGCGGTACATCACGGGTCCCGTCGCTCTGCAGAAGTTCGCGCCAGGCATCTCGCCTTCTACCGCCGCCTTCCACCTCGGTGCCGAAGCGCAGTTAGCCACCTTCCGGGCCGCATCGGGCGAAATGAAGCTGGCCATCTTTTCCTACCCAACCCCGCAAATTGCTCGTGAACGGCTTGTGGATTTCCAGAGGATTTCAGCCGCCATGGCTAAGCGGGCCGGGCCACTCGTCGCCGTGGTGCTATCTCCGCCGAACGCGGACGACGCGGAAAGGCTGCTGGCCCAGATTCGCTATGCGCCGACTTTGATCCTGGACGAACACGTACCCGGCGCCCGCGACAACATCGGCAACCTGGTCGTAAATGCCTTTAGACTCGCTGGGTTACTGCTGGTGTTCTGCCTGGTGGCGGGCCTGGCGTTTGGTGGATTCCGTGCGATTCTCAAGCGCGCCAGCGGGGCTGGGGACGCCGAATCCGTGATCTCGCTCCATCTCAGGGACCAGTAAAGCAAAGGTTATCTTTAGTTTAGCCCTAAAATGGCGGGGCGAAATAGGGCTGGGCGGTCTTTTTCCACAGACGCCCGAAAAACGCTGCTGATCCATAAGTACCAGGGTTGCCGATGCTTAGAAGGCTTATTTTTAGCGGGGTTTTTTAACTTGACTTGAATACGCCGGAAAATTTAATATCCAATCACAAAGTTTTTGGCGGTTGCGAAGCCGTCGAAAATGGTTCTCCCATCGAACATCACCCTGGTAGAACAGGGGGATTGAATGCTCACCCTTCGGGGTGAGCATTTCTATTTTGGCTCCAATAGCCGTACACTGATAGGTCGGCAATCCATTGGCTAAAAAACTACAAGTAATCCCTCTAGGCGGTTTGGGGGAGTTTGGGATGCACATGATGGCGCTCCGCTATGGGGACGACATCATCGTGATTGATTCCGGGATGATGTTCCCGGAAGACGAGTTGCTGGGCGTCGATCTGGTAACTCCCGACCTCACCTATCTTCGTGATAACAAGGAATATGTACGCGCTCTGCTGCTGACCCATGGTCACGAGGATCACATCGGGGCGGTCCCTTTTTTCCTCGCCGACCTGAATATTCCGGTCTACGGAACGGCGTTCACCCTGGCTTTGGTCGAACGGCGGCTGGAAGAATACGATCTGCCGGAAGAAGTTGATTTACATATCGTTAAGCCGGGGCAAAGGCTCGAGATCGGTCCCTTCAAGATCGAGTTTATTCACGTCACGCACTCGATTGTCAGCGCGTTGGCGCTGGCGATCACGACGCCGGTCGGGGTGGTGATACACACCGGCGACTTCAAAGTGGACCCGACCCCGACCGACAACGAGCTGTTCGACCTCCACACGCTGGCCGACTACGGAAAGCGGGGCGTCTTGCTGCTGATGTCGGACTCGACGAACGCGGACCGGCCGGGCTACACGGAATCGGAGCGCGCGGTGCGGCCGCGGCTGGAGGACATTTTCAACCGCGCCGAGCGGCGGATCGTGGTCGCCTGTTTCAGCTCCTCGATTCACCGCATCCAGCAGATTCTTGATCTATCCGAAGAGTTCGGGCGGAAAGTGGCTATTGTCGGGCGCAGCATGGTCAGCGTTTCGGAGATTGCGCACGATCTCGGCCTCTTGACGATTCCCGATGGCGTGCTCATCCGGCCGCAGGATGCGATGGATGCCGCGCCGCACAAAGTTACGGTGCTGATTTCGGGCACGCAAGGCGAGCCAATGTCGGCGCTCTCGCGGGTGGCGGTGGACAACCACAAACACATATCGGTGGAGCGCGGCGATACGGTGGTGCTGAGTTCACGCATCATCCCGGGCAATGAGAAGCCGATTTACCGCATGGTGGACCACCTGGCGCGGCGCGGTGCGGATTTGATGTACGGCAGCATGAACCCGCCGCTGCACGTATCCGGGCACGCCAGCATCGAAGAGCTGCGGCTGGTGCTGAACCTGGTGCGGCCGCGCTACTTCGTGCCGATTCACGGCGAGTACCGGCAATTGGACAAGCATGCGCGACTGGCGGACCACCTCAAGCATTCGGGCCTGGAGGAAACTTTCGTGCTGACGACCGGCGACACGCTCGAGATTGACGAGCGTGGCGCGCGGCGCGGCGAGCGCGTTCCGGTGGGGCGCGTGTGCATCGATTCGGGGTCGGTGGATGAAGTGGTGGAAGACGTGGTGATCCGCGATCGGCGGCATCTTTCCGAAGACGGCATTGTGCTGCCCATCATCGCGATCAGCAAGCATACAGGCCGGGTGGAGAGCGTACCGGAGCTGGTGAGCCGCGGCTTCACGGGAGCGGAAGACGGGGCCTCGGAATTGATGCAGGCCGCGCGGCAGGTAGTGCAGAAGACGCTCGAGACGTCGAACCCGGAAGAGATGACGGACTGGGGCGTCATGAAGGAAAAGATCCGGGCGGATCTGAAGCGCTACATCATCAAGCAGACTTCGAGAAGGCCGCTGATCATGCCGGTGATATTGGAGATTTAGCGGACCGACCAAGGAGCGGAAACGGGCTGCCGCTGCATTTGGGGACGGGGAACGTTCCGTCTGTCACCGGCTAACGGTAGGCATTTACAAACGCTTCGTTGAGGCCCTGGAAGACGGCATCATAGTGACCGCTCTCGGCGGCGAAGCGGAGAGCCTTCACGGTTTCCACACAGATCTCAGCCGCGGCGGGCTGAGTCTTCAGGATCTCCATTACCTCGGCAATGAACTTTCCGAGCGGCATCGCGCGCGGGTCGGACGCTCCGTCCAATAGGTCCGTGGCGACGTAGGGAGGGATGAGCTCGATAACCTCTGCCGGGGACCCTCGGAGCTGATAACGGAGCGATTGCGTGTACGAGTGGATGGCGGCCTTGGTCGCGCAATACGTGGGGGTGAGGGCCAACGGAACGAAACGCCAGTCCGGAAGAGACGTTCATGATGGCGGAGTGGGGCTGCTTTTGCAACAGAGGCAGAAGCGCCGCGGTGAGGCGGATGGGGCCCAGCAGATTAGTGGCGATGGTAGATTCCGCGCTGGCAAGATCCTCCTGTTGGGCCTGGAATTTTTCGACTCGCATAATGCCCGCATTGTTAATGAGCACATTTAGCGCCGGGTAGCGCGCGGCCAAGTCCGCCGCGAAAGAGCGGATGCCGGCGGGGTTTTCGATGTCGAGCGTGAGGGAGGCCATGCCTGGGTTCGCGGCGGTGGTCTCGTCGAGTGCCTGCTTGCGCCGTCCAGCGATGATGACGTGGTTTCCCAGAGCGTGGAACGCTTCGGCAAGACCGCGGCCGATGCCGGAGCCGCCGCCGGTGATCAGGATGGTGTTGCCGGTGGTCTTCATGGCGAATAAGATTCCTCTTTGAATTATAAGATGCAGTCCAGGTACGCTTGGGCGGCCGCGACACAATCGTCGAGGGAACGATCGGTGTCGATGACCAGGTTCGGGGATGGGATGGGCTCGAACTCGGCTTTCAGTTTACGGTATAGATCGAAGTTACGATTTCGTGCCGGGTGAGTGTCGCGGGCGAGGTCAAGGCGGTGGCGGGCCGTTTCTTCGGAGCAAACGCACACGAGGATGCGCCAGGGAGTGCGCAGGAGGTTGGCGCGGGCGATGGCGTTTTGGATTTGGTAGGCACGCGAGAAGGTGCGGCCGTCGAGGAAGACGCGGAGACCGGGGTGGCGCGCCAGCAGGTACGCGGCGGTGTCGAGCAGCAGGGATTGGCAGAAATCGTCCTGTTCGGCGGAGTATTCAACGAACGGGGCGGGGAAGAGGATGCTGCGGATTTCGTCTTTGTCGAGGACGACGCCATTGCCGGAAGCGGCGAGCGCGCGGGCGAGGGTGCTTTTTCCGGTACCGGGGAGACCGGCCATGAGGATGAGCATGGGGGCGCCTCGGTCCATGGTAGCGTGTCAAGAATGAACCGGATTTCACGAAGGAAGTTGTTTGAGGTTACGGGGTTTGCGGCGGTATCGGCGGGGAATGCGTTGGCTGGAGCGCCAAAGCCGGCGGGACGGAAGATCAAAGTGATTGTCGCGGGTGGGCATCCAGGCGATCCGGAATACGGTTGTGGGGGAATGGTGGCGCGGTATACGGACCTGGGCCACGAGGTTGTGCTGCTGTACCTGAACCGTGGGGACTCGGGATATCTCGAAAAGCCGGTGGAGGACGCAGCGCCGATGCGGATGGCGGAGGCGGCGAAGGCGTGCGAGATTCTGAAAGCGCGGCCGGCGTTTGCGGGGCAATGGAACGGGAAGGCGGTCGTCGATGGGGCGCATTATGATGCGTTCCAGAAGATCGTGGAGGCGGAGAAGCCGGATGTTGTGTTCACGCAGTGGCCGATCGATGGGCATCGCGACCATCGGGCCATCTCCAACCTGGCCTACGATGCGTGGCTCAAGATGGGCAAAAAGTTCGCGTTCTACTACTACGAGGTGTCGAACGGGGAAGACACCTTGATGTTCAGCCCGACCCATTACGTGGACATTACCGCGGTGGAACAGCGGAAACGCGCGGCGTGCTACGCGCATGCCAGCCAGACGCCGGACCGGTACTTCGCTTTGCAGACGCAGGTGACGCGTTTTCGCGGGGTGGAGAGCGGGTTTGCGCAGGCAGAAGGATATATCCGGCATGCGCAGAGCCCGTATGATCTGCTGCCGGGGGATTCGTAAACAAAAGGCAAAAGGGCTACATGTACATGCCGCCGTTCACATTGAGGACGTGTCCGGTGATGTAGCCGGCCTCGTCGCTGGCGAGGAAGCGGACGGCGGCGGCGACATCTTCGGGCCGGCCGAGCCGCTGCAACGGGATGGCATTGAGGATCCGTTCCTTGAACTCGGGGGCAAGGCCTTGTGTCATGTCGGTGTCGATGAAGCCGGGAGCCACGGCGTTCACGGTGACATTGCGGCTGGCCATTTCCTGGGCGAGGGATTTGGTTAATCCGATCAATCCGGCTTTGGAGGCGACGTAGTTGGCCTGACCGGCATTACCGGCCTCGGCGACGACCGAGGTGATATTAATGACGCGGCCCCAGCGCTCGCGCATCATCGCGAGCAGAACCTGCTGGGTGGCGATGAAGGCGCCGGTTAGGTTGGTCGCGATGACGGTGTCCCAATCCTGCGGTTTCATGCGCATGGCGAGCCCGTCCTTAGTGATTGCCGCGTTGTTCACCAGGATGTCGATGCGGCCGAACTCTTTGACAGCCTGGGAAAAGGCGGCGCGGATGGAGTCGGGGGCGGCGAGGTCAATGGCGACGACGAAGGCATCGCCGCCGGAGGCTCGAATCTCCGCCGCCACCTGTTCGAGCTTCTCCAACTGGCGTGCCGCGAGCACGATGCGAGCGCCGGCGGAGGAGAGGGCGAGGGCACAAGCCCGTCCGATGCCCCGGCTGGCGCCGGTGACGAAAGCGATTCGGTTTTGCATGAAGAGTCCGAGTGCAATGATAAACGAACTTCAGGAGCTGGGGGAAACGCGGTTTAAAGCTAAGGTCCGGTTCAGCCGATATGAGCAGAGGACAGGTGTCGTCCTGCCCACCGGAGCCGTGTGCCACCACAACGAGTATCTGCATCCTGTTGGTCGAGCTGGCCGGCGCGTCGCTGGCTGCGGCAGGCTCTTGCAGCGCTGATGGCGCCGCTTGCAGCGGTAGTTTGCTGGGGTGGTGGCCTGCCCACGATCCACCGAATCGGGCAACTGCGCAGGATCACGCTCGAAGAAGCGAAGCGCGGATATCCGGTGCGGCTGGGGGGCGTGGTGACTTACTCCGACTTCGCGCATGGCGACCTGTTTATCCAGGACGCGACGGGGGCCGTTTGGGTCAGCCGTCGCGAGAATCTGACGGATTTGCTTCCGGGGGAGCACGTCGAGGTCGAGGGGGTCAGTAAACCATCCGATTTCATGACGGATGTGGTGGATGCGAAGATTCGTGTTCTGTCAGAAGGCAGCCTGCCACGAGCGAGGAGAGTATCCGCGCAAGAGCTGGCGTCTAGCGTTCTGGACTGCCAGCGAGTGGAGATCGAGGGCGTGGTGCGCTCGGCCACGAACGACCTCGGCGGATTGATGCTGGACATCACGGCTGGAGAAGTGCAGTTCAAAGCTTTCATTCCGCATGTTTCCTCGATGCCGGCGGACCTGATGGATGCGCGTGTGCGCATCCGCGGCGACTGTGGCGGGTTCTACAATGAGCGGCAGCAGTTTCTCGCGGTGGAGGTGCTGGTTCCCAGTCTGGCGGACATTTCCATCGTCGAGCCGCCTCCGGGGAATTCGTTTACGTTGCCGGTGAGTTCCACCCGAAGCATCATGCGCATGGCTCCCGATCGTTCGTTTCTGCGTCGCGTACGGGTGCAGGGCGTGGTGACGCTGCAACGGCCGGGGCGAGCGCTTTTCATTCGGGACCGGGACGCCTGTCTTCTGGTGAAGACCCGGCAAAGTACCACCTTGCAAATCGGAGATCGAGTGGATGTGGTGGGCTTCCCGGCGCTGGATGTGTACGCGCCCGTGGTGGCGGACGCGATCTTTCAGCGCATCGGCGCCGGCCCGGCGCCCCGCGCGATCCCGGTGACGGCGGAACAGGCCATGGATGGCAGCCGCGACGCTGATCTGATTCAGATTCGCGGCCGCCTGATGGACGTATCGGTGCGGCCGGGCAAACAATTTCTAGTGTTGCAGGCGGGCAAGATCAATTTCGAGGCGGAGATCGAAGCGGCGGACCTGCATTCCGATCTGCCGGAGCCAGGCAGCCTGCTGCAACTGACGGGGATTTGCTCGGTGCAGGTGGATGAGAACCGGACGCCAAACGGCTTTCTGCTTTTACTCCGTTCGCCCCGGGATGTGGTGGTGCTGGAGCGCCCGGCGTGGTGGACGGCGAAGCACACGCGCGTGGCGCTGGAATTTACGGGAGCGGCGATCCTATTGGTTCTGGGGTGGGTGGTGGCGCTGCGCCGGCGCGTCCAACGGCAGACGGAGACCATCCGGCGGCGGCTGGAAAGCGAAGCCAAGCTGCAAGAGCGATTCGAATATGTCGTGCGTGCGACCCATGACGCCGTATGGGACCTCGATCTGACAACCAACGCTGTTTGGCACGGCGAGCACTTTTACGCGACTTTCGGATACGCGCCGGGAGAGGTGGAGCTTACGATCGCGTGGTGGGCGGAACGGGTGCACCCCGAGGACCGGGACCGAGTTTTACGCGTGTGGAACGCCGCGATGAAGGGAGGCGACGAACACTGGTCCTGTGAATATCGTTTCCGCAGGTCCGACGGATCCTACGCATTCGTCTATGACCGCGCCTACACCCTGCATGACGCAACGGGCAAGCCGCTGCGCATGATCGGCGCCATGATGGACATCAGCGCGCTTAAGCGTACGGAGGAAGCGCTGCGGGAGGCGCAGAATCGATTCACAGCGTTCATGGACCATAGCCCGGCGTTCGCATTCCTCAAGGACGCCAGCCGGCGTTACGTCTACGTGAACCGGCCCTTTGAGGAATTGTTACAGGTGACGATCGAGGGCAAGACGGCCTTCGATCGCGTTTCGCTCGAGGAGGCGGCGGCGTACCGTGAGCACGATCTCGCGGTTCTGAAGACGGGTAAACCCGCGGAGTTCATCGAGTCTATTCCGGCGCCCGATGGGACGCGACGGGATTTGTTGATTTTCAAATTTCCGGTGGAAACCGCCGGCCAACGATTTCTAGGGGCGGTGGCGGTGGATATCACCGAGCGCAAGCGCGCCGAGGCCGAGTTGCAGAAGGCGAAGGAGGTTGCGGAAGCGGCCAACCACACCAAGAGCGAGTTTCTGGCCAACATGAGCCACGAGATTCGCACGCCCATGAACGGAATCCTGGGGATGACGGAGCTGGTGCTCGGCACCGAACTGACTTCAGACCAGCGCGAATATGTAGATGCGGTTAAGTTTTCCGCCGAAGCCCTGCTGACGCTCATCAACGATATTCTGGATTTTTCCAAGATTGAGGCGGGGAAGCTGGAGCTAGAATCGATCGCATTCCAATTGCAGGACAGCTTGGATTCCACGCTGCGGGCTATGGCGCTGCGGGCTCGCGAGAAGAATCTGGAACTAAACTGCCACATTCTACCGGAGGTTCCGGAAATTCTGGTGGGAGACGCGGGCCGCCTGCGGCAGATTGTGATCAACCTGGTAGGCAATGCGGTTAAATTCACCGAGCGGGGCGAGGTCACCCTACGGGTGGAACAAGAGTCGGTGGAAGGGGACACGGTCTGTCTGCATTTCAGTGTGTCCGATACCGGAATTGGCGTCAGCGAGGATAAGCAGACCAAGATATTCGAAGCTTTCACGCAAGCCGACGGGTCTACCGCCCGGCGTTACGGCGGCACGGGCCTGGGGCTTACGATCTCCACGAGACTGGTTGAGCTGATGGGGGGTCGCATCTGGGTGGAAAGTGAACCCGGGCAGGGAAGCACATTCCATTTCAGCGCACGGCTTGGCGTAGGCAAAAAGATGCCGGAGGTGGATCACCCGGAAGAGCTGAGTTTGGTGGGTGTCGCGGTGCTGGTGGTCGACGACAACGCCACCAACCGTCATATCCTGCAGGAAATCCTACGCCGGTGGCACATGGAGCCGGTGCTGGCCGAGAATGCCGACACGGCCCTAAGGATGCTAGAGGAAGCAGCTGGCCGCGGCGCTCCTTTTAGTCTGGTGCTGGCGGACACGCAAATGCCGGTGACCGATGGCTTCGAACTGGTCGAGCGGATCGGTCAGAATCCAAAACTGGGCAGTCCGAGCATCATCATGCTCAGTTCCGCCGGAGAAGGGTGCAAACGCGTGCTTCACGAGCCGCGAGTGCAGGCGCATCTCTCCAAACCCGTGCGTCAATCCGAACTGCGCGAAACCATCCTGCGGATACTAAAGGAGAACGACGCGCTCGCAGGGCGAGCCTCGCTGCGGGACGAATCGGCGGCGCGGGCCAAGAAACCGCTGCGCATCCTTCTGGCGGAAGACAACCCGATCAACCAGAAGTTCGCGGTGCGCCTCCTGTGGAAGCGCGGATATGAGGTGGTGGTGGCGGGAAACGGCCGCGAGGCGCTGGCAGAGGTCGAGCGAGAACGTTTTGATCTAGTTCTGATGGATGTGCAAATGCCCGAGATGGACGGTATTGAGGCCACGCAGACGATTCGGGAGCTAGAGCGCAGAACCGGCCATCATCTGCCGATTGTGGCGATGACTGCTCATGCCATGAAGGGCGATGAAGAGCGGTGCCTTCAGGCGGGCATGGACAGCTATGTTTCCAAGCCCATCAACTCGGCGGAGCTGTTTGCGGTGATTGAGCAAACCATGCACTCCGCCGTTGTCTAGAACCTTTGCTGTTTGCTTCCGCCTGCCATCATAATAGAACTCTCTCCGATGGCTTACAGCGATCTGCGCGAATTCATTCGCAAACTGGAAAAAGAAGGCGAGCTGAAGCGGATTGCGGTTGCCGTGGACCCGGTGCTCGAAATCGCCGAGTTTGCCGACCGCGCGGTGAAATCGGGGGGGCCGGCGCTGCTGTTCGAACGGCCCACGGGATACCAGATTCCGGTGCTCATCAACGGCTACGCCAGCATGCGGCGCATGGAACTGGCGCTCGACGTGGCGTCAGTCGAAGAGGTCGCGCGCCGCATCGCCGAGTACCTCGAAATGCGAATGCCGGAAGGCCTCATCGGCAAGCTGAAGATGCTGCCCAAGCTGGCGGAGATGGGAGCATTCTTTCCGAAGATGGTTGGGAAAGGCGCCTGCCAGGAGGTCATCAAGAACGAGGGATTTTCGCTGCTCGATTATCCGGTGTTGCAGTGCTGGCCGGAGGATGGCGGAAGGTTCATCACGCTGCCGCTGGTGTTCTCGAAAAATCCGGAGACGGGCAAGCGCAATTGCGGCGTGTATCGCATGCAGGTGTATGACGCGCGCACCGCGGGGATGCATTGGCAGACCCACAAGCAAGGGGCGGAACATTACCGGCGGATGCTGGCGCAATCCGGCAAAGACCGCATGGAGGTGGCGGTAGCGATCGGTTCCGACCCGGCGACGATGTATTCGGGCATTCTGCCGCTCCCGCCGGATCTTGACGAGATGATGATCGCAGGGTTTCTGCGGTCGAGCCCGGTGGAGATGGTGAAATGCCAGACGTGCGATCTGGAGGTGCCGGCGAACGCCGAGATCGTCCTAGAAGGCTACGTGCGACTGGGTGAGCAACGAACCGAAGGCCCCTTCGGCGATCACACCGGCTTCTATTCTTTGGCCGACGAGTACCCTGTCTTTCACGTAACTTGCATCACGCAGCGCAAGGAGCCGATTTACGCGACCACGATCGTCGGACCACCGCCGATGGAGGACTACTACATGGGCAAGGCCGTCGAGCGAATTTTTTTGCCCCTGATGCGGCTGCAACTGCCGGAGATCCGCGATATCTGCATGCCGGCGGAAGGCATTTTTCACAACCTGATGCTGGTCTCGATGCGCAAGTCGTATCCCGGGCACGCGCGGAAAGTGATGAGCGCGGTCTGGGGGCTAGGGCAGGCGATGTTCACCAAGTGCATCGTCGTTGTGGACGAGGACGTGGATGTGCAGAATGTCCGTGAGGTGGCGTGGAAAGCGCTCAACAATATTGATCCGGAGCGCGACATCCAGTTCACCTTGGGGCCGGTCGATTCGCTCGATCACGCGAGCCGTCTACCCAATTACGGCTCGAAGATGGGAATCGATGCCACCCGCAAGTGGCCGGGCGAAGGGTTTACGCGGCCGTGGCCGGGGGTGATCCGGATGTCGGGCGACGTAAAACAGCGAGTGGATGAGTTGTGGAAGAGGGCGGGGCTGTGAATCTTTGCGGCCAACGGTGCGCAAGCGAGCATGCACACCCGACGATGACGCGACCCATCTCAGATCGCTTGGACCCGAAGGGCTCGGCGGACGCCGCGCGGCGCGGAAGTCGCGATACTCAAAGAGGCGGCGACCGTTTGATGCTGACCTGAAGCGCGCGCTGTTTCTACTAACCGTCGGCGCTAGGCACCCGTCCCATCACCGGATCGCTGAACCCGCTGATCCCCGTCTCCACGCGCCCCGCGAAACGCCGCAAGAATCGACCCTCGCCGGTGATCGTCACGCTGAAGTCGTACCAATGATGGCTAGGCCCAAGAGGCAACACGAGCACCTGATTGCCGCCCGGCGGGATGACGATGGTATGGTCACCGCTTTTGTAGCCGTGGTCCTTCACTTGCGTTGTCAAAGCCCGCTCCGCGTGGCTAGTGATAAGAAGCTCGATGTCGCCGGTGAGAGCGTTGTCCCGCCTCGCATACTCGCATTGAATTTCCACGCCGCGGATCTCCAACACTGCCGGCAAACTCCCGCAGAAAACCGTTCGGCCCGCAAACGCGCAGGTGGTAGGTCCCATTCTCGAACCCTTCCAATTCCCACGAATCCGTCAAACGGTGTCCGGCGGCTACCG
Source organism: Terriglobia bacterium (assembly GCA_963768075.1). Taxonomy (GTDB): domain Bacteria; phylum Acidobacteriota; class Terriglobia; order Bryobacterales; family Bryobacteraceae; genus QHXW01. The sequence goes on along the minus strand of CAVYHD010000040.1, from coordinate 14,253 downwards.
CATATGCGCGCGTGCGCCGTTTCGCCTCACCGCGGAAATTCCCCGGTGTGTACACGTGAAACGGAGCACCCGCCGCAGCCTTGCCGAAAATCAAAATGCCGGCCGCGAGCGCAATCTCGAACTGCTTCCCGTCAGCGCTGATCGCGCCCGTGGCCGCAAGCTCGTAAGGCAGCGCCGCAGATGGCCGCACGCCGGACTCCTGCCGCGGCATCCACGGAACCGTAAACCGGTCAGTCTCGAACTGCGCCGCGTCCTGGGCCGCCAGCTTCCGGTACCCCGACGGCATCCGCATGAACTGCGCCGCATGCACCTGTTCGAAAAAGGAATCTCTCGATGGAAAAGGCACCGCGGCTGGAGCGCCTTGGAATGGCCGGAACGCCGACGTCAAATCGCCGCATACAGTCCGCCGCCAGGTACTAATGTTTGTCTCCCGGATCTCTTTCCCGGACCGGTGACTTAACACGCGTTCGAGCAACTGAAGAACCGACGTATGGTCGAATACCTGCGAGCACACATATCCGCCGCGGCTCCACGGCGACGCGACAACTAGCGGCACGCGATAACCCAGACCCATCGGACCGCCGCGTGCCTCCGCCGGCGGATTCCGCTTCAGATCCTGTTCGAGCGGCAGATACTCCAAGCTCGTGTCGATCCCGGGCGACGTCTTGCCTGACTCCGGATTCCCTGGGTCGGGCGCCACAAATGGCGGAACGTGGTCGAAGTATCCATCGTTTTCGTCGTAAGTGAGGATGAAGATCGTCTTACTCCACACCGCCGGATTCTTTGTCAGGATATTCAACGTCTCGGCGGCGTACCAGGCGCCATACCACGGTGATCCGGGATGATCCGAGAACCGCTCAGGGGCAACCAGCCACGAGACAGCCGGCAGGGTCCCGTTATCGACATCCTTGCGGAACCGGTACAGCGGATCGGACTTCGGTGTTGCCATTTCGCGCTCCACACTCCCGTCGCGATACCTCAGTGTCGACAACTGGCGATAACTGGGGTCATCCTCGTTCGTCGTGAACGCCTTCTCATGGAGACTCAGGTCACGCTCGGAAAGCCGGGCGAGAGCCTCCGGTGTCCACCGGGCCCGTTCCGACGCAACATACTGAAGCAATTTTTCCTTCTCCGCCAGTTCCTTTTCCGGGCCGCCCGCTGCCCGCAGATTCTCGATTTCCGCCGGCAGGGTAGCTGCCGTCCGTTCCAGATACTCCTGGTGGGTTTTTCGGAATCCGACGTGATATTGATCGAACCACTCCAACGGGTTGTCCGTGAAATTCGCGAGCCATGCATCCCCCTCGCCCTCCAACCCCGAAAGCACGCTCAGTTCATTCTGATAAACGCGCCACGAAATCCCGGCCTCCTCGAGGCGCTCCGGAAAAGTCTTCCAACTCACTGTAGAGCCATAGTCCACATCGGAATTCCGCACGTTCGGCACGGAAGCCGCATCCGGCCTTTCGCGAATCGTACCGGTCCACAGATGCAGGCGATTCGGCAGTGGTTCCGGTAAGGGACGAGCAGAAATGTTGATCGCAAATGGTAAACGCGTCGGCGAGGGCGTAATAGAAGGGAAGGTCCTCGCGATCGTAGTAGCCCATTGTGAGCGGCACGCCCACACAGTCCTCACGGCCCGAGGTTTTCGCCTCCAGCCAACCGTCGTGGTTTCCGTGATGGCGGGCGTCCGTCTGGTCCCGCCAGGAATGCGGCAGTGATCCCAGCCAGGTCGCTTTCGTACCCTTGAAGTCCAGCCGGAAGGGCGCATAGGTTTCTCCAGCGGCATTGGTCTGCAGCCACACGGGCTTCTGGTCGGGCAGCGTGACGGCCCGCGGATCGTTGAAGCCCCGAACTCCGCGGAGGGTCCCAAACGCGTGATCGAATGAGCGGTTCTCCTGCATCAGGATGACCACGTGCTCGGCGTCGAGAAACGAACTGCCCTCTGGCGGATCGATCGCCGAGGCCCGCTGAACGGAGGCCAGAAGTGCGCTCACAATTTTCGCGCCGCCGGCAAAAGCGGCGGTTTGGCGGAAGAAGTCCCTGCGCGTACTCATCTCCGCGATTATTACAGATGCGCGTTACAGTTCCGCGACGAACCAGACAAAGATCGCCAGCCGAATTGCCTAACTCACAGGGAGGATACCGGACGTAAGACTAGGGAGGGTGGAGGAGAAGGCGGTACTCTGAACTACTCTTGCGTTTTGGGGCCCTTTACGTCGAGAGATGGCCCACTATGCAGTGGGGGCACCAAGAATAGAAGGTGAGCGTAGCCGACGTGGGCAACCGGTTGGATTCCTTCGAGTCTCAGGAAATAATCAGCCTTTGGCGGGCTCACCCCGGCCAGGAAATCGGCGCTGACCAGAATGCGTCCCACCACTCGTCGCTCAGGGTTAAGGATAACGTCGGGGTTGCTCTTCAGGAAGCGTCCGACTACCCAAGCGTCTTGCCCCCAATCCAGGTTGCTATCCGCTAAGAAGCGATAGGCCATCTTGCGATCGGTGAGAATCTCATTGAAATACGGGATCATGTGAGGAAAATAGCTACCCACCGAGACAGCCACGTAGAGAAGGCATCCGACGAGCAGCAGCTTTCGCCGCGACGAAAAGTTCGTCCAGGCCTGGAACGCGCCACCGGACAGAATCGCGAAGATCACCAGCACGGGAAGGATATGGCGAATTCCAATTTGCGTCTTGCTGAAAAAGGAGAGCATTATCAAGAAAACGCCCGCGGCCGCCAGTAGCAACCCTTCGCCAGCCAGAAGATCAGCAGGCCGCCGATTCCGGAACACCCACACCAAGCCCAATACCAACAATATCTGCATGCCGAGCGGCTCTTTCAGCACGTAGGCAATCAGGAAGTAGGATGGGAAGCCATCCGACCGTGCAAGTTCGCGCCCGCGGACCTCATTTAGAAGAACGATGTTGCCGAAACTGAAACCGTTGGAGTTGTGGTAGCTCATCCAATCGAACCCCTGGAGGTAGGGATAAGGAAGGGGAATCGGCACGGCGCGTAGAACCGGGACCTGTTGCAGCGTACGGAACGTCTGACTCTGGAACTCGTACTGAGCGAGACGTGTGAAAGGCCTGTCAAACAAAAATCCTACGTTGACAACGGCGAGAAAGCACACGACCGTGAGCACCAGCAGTATGGCCATCTGCCGCCCCGTGATGCGATAGCGCTTCTCCTGGCCATAACGCGCATAGAGAGCAAAGGCGAGGAGGGCAATTGCCAGAATTAGATAGAGGTATGCGGCAGTAAATTTCGTCAATTGGGCCAGTGCTAATGTCATGGCCGTCAGTGCCGCGTTCGTTGTATTAGGAGACAGTAGAAATCGGCGTAGGCAGTACAAGAAGAGCACGGCGGCAGCGGCGACATAGAGATCTGTAGTCGAGACCGTGCTGTGGGCGATGATGTTGGGATCCATTACGAAGAGCAGTTGCGCAAATAGCCCCGCCGTACGGCCAAAGAGCGACTCCGCATAGAGGAAGACCAATAGACATAGGCAGAAGGCGGCGACAATGGTTGCGTAGCGGGGTACACGCATATCTCGCAAGATGCTAGCCAGATGCGGAGCCATTCGATGATCTCGTAACAAGGTGCCGACGCCGCGGGGGAAGGCATTGAACGCCGACACCGGCATCTTGCTATCGAAGCTGGCCGACCGGTCAGGCTTACCCCGGAGGATGGCACCACCGTAAGATATGTGGGAGCCTTCATCGGTCGTTGGGGCCATATAGGTGGCAACGACGATGTTGATTCCCAGACCCAGCAGGGCAACCCCCAAAGGAAGGAGGAAGCGCCGCCTGCCGACGACTCCAGCGGTCATGTTGACAAGGATATCAATTGCTGCGTACTAAGCCCCGCCACAACAACAGCGGCCGGGAAAGCTTTGGTCGCGGATTCCCGTGGCAAATATCATCTATCCGGATAGATGAATCTGGCTTCGGACGAAAAAACCTATGGGGCGAATCCAGTCGCTAACAGAACATCACGCCTTCGCGTGCTGATCGCCCGCCATCCTGATCGTTTTTGAAGCGGCTCATCAGTACGGAAGTATTTCTTGTAAGCGGCGACCCAGTTTTGGGATATTTCGCGCTGGGCCGTGGCTAAGTCGAGCTGCCCGCTGCAAACCAGATCGTGAAGGCGGTCTTCTAACGCATCCTTCACCCGGGCGTTCCAAACCGTGTTGAGAGCCGGCTCCGGCCAAAGGTTGCGAATGTTGGTGGTACCGCCCAGTTGGGGTGTCACAAGATAGTCAATCTCATAAGAGTTGCTCGACGCATCGCTCAGCCCGTATTCTTTCAAGACTTCCTGCCTCAAGGAGTCAGATACGGCGGGATCGTTGGTCGAGAACTTAGCGCTGCAGACATCCTGGATCCTAGTAGGGTCGGTCGCGCCGGGAGTAAGACTCGCATTTGGAATCGCGCCAATGCTGGAAAGATAAGTCGTCTGCCTGGAATCGCTCCGCGCATTCCCGTGTAGCGAGACTCTTATGACGACTCCTGCTAACAAAACAAGAGCCGCAACAGCGCTGGCCGCGCTGACCTGGCGCGTTCGGTTGAACCAGCCGTTGTTTCCTGCTCTGGACGATGCCATGCCTTCCGCCAGGTGCGCCTTCAAAAGCGCGCGCGGTCCTTCTATTGGCGGCAACTTCGCATCAAATTCATGCCGATATAGATGAACGAAATCCGCGATTACGTGCTCCAGTTCGGCCCTTCGGGTGCGACAGGTCCAGCAGGTACTCAGGTGCTGCTGAATCTCGGCGGCACGCTGTGAGGAAAGCTCACCGTCAACCCAAAGCACCAAATCCTGATCGGAGAGATGAGGGTTTTCCTGCATCATAGAATCACCTTTGCTCCGCTCGCTCGAATCGAGCTAAAGAACGCGCCAGCGACACGGCTACGGACCCGAGAGACATTTCGAGAACTTCTGCTATCTCCCGATAACGAAGTCCTTCCGCACGGAGGTAAAGACACCGCCGATCCTGCTCCGGAAGGGCGCGGAGTATGGAGGACAACTGCCGTTGTTTCTGGTTAGTCGCCAGTATTTGCTCCGGGTTCAAAGCAGGATGCGGCAGGTTATCGAAATCCGTCGCGATCCCAACGGCTTTTCCTTCGGCATTCCTGCGCTTTAGGGCCAGATTGTGAGCAACCCGAAAGAGCCAACCCCGGAGGTTGGTACGGGCCTTATCCTTTTGCAGGTGGGAAAAGAGCGACAAAAACACCTCTTGTACAATCTCTTCCCCATCGTGCTGTGACAAGCCCAATGCCGACAGATACCGCACAAGTGCGGCCCGCCATTGTTCAAACAACGCTGTGATTTCTTCTTCTAAACGTTGCTTCCCGAGATTCTCTCGTGCCGCAGCCACCAATAAGCGAATGTCGAGAGTTGAGTCTCTAGGTGCATCAGACATCGTGTCACCAGCGCGCCACGGTTTCCCTTACCTTAGATAATTCTCGAATGTCAGTCGCACGGCTATGTTTGCGCAAAATGCTAATCGCAGTATCAAAGAACAGACTAGCAAAATCGAGTCTCATGGTTCGCAAATGTTCAGAACCTTACCCTCAGTTCGACCCAGGCCCTTCGCGGAGCGCCCGGCGAGAAGAACGTCGCGCTCTGCACCGGGGAACTTCCCGCGTAGGGACCGGTGGTGTAGGCCGGGAAAGGGTCAGACTGGAAGGCGCCCTGGCTGGTCAGCGCCGTATTCGCAAGTTGCGCCGCCGTGTAGTATTCGTGGTTGAACAGATTATCGATCTGGACGGCCAGTTGGAGCCGCTTGGTCAGGTCGTAATGCGCGCGGAAATTGGTGATCGCGTAGCCGGGTGAAACGCCGGGCCCGAGATAGTAGACGCCATCGGCCTTGTACGCGTTGTTCTCGTTGCCGCGCGCGTAAGAACTCGACACCACCACCTCGTTGAGATCGAACACGAGTTTTGAAGTGGCCTGGAAGTCCGCGTAAGCCTTCCCGGTTTGCTTCGGAATCAGCGGAATCCGATTGCCGGGATGAATGTAGATGTTGCCGCTCAAGTCCCGGATATCCGGCCAGCGCGCTGTCGCTGGTGTTGTTCGCCGAGCCGTCGACAGTCTCGGTGCTCTGGTAGGTGGCCGACAGAAAAGTCTAATCCAGGCCCCAGGTGACGCGCCCGATGCGCCCATCGAGATCCGCATCGAACCCCTCCCGCTGCGTTTTGGCGAAGTTCTGGAAATAGCCGGTACCCAAGATCTACGGATGAGACGAAAAGGATATCGTTGCGATTCTCCGCCCGGAACGCCCCCACATTCCAATTCAGATTGTGTACGAAGGAGATCTCCGGCTTGCCGCGCAGGCCGGCTTCCCATGTATCCGTGACCACCTGCTGGAGCGGCGGATCGGCGGCCAGCGCATTGGGCAGAGCGCAGGGGTTGGCCGGATCGGCGCAGCCGAGTTCAATGGAAGTCGGGGCGCGGCTGCCCTGGGAGTATCTCGCATAGGCATTCACGCTGGAGATGGGGCTCCAGGTAATCCCGATGGCGGGGTTGAATCGCTGATATACATAGTCGCCATCGAGCGAGCCGGGTCCGGGAATGGGATTGAGCCGGTCGATATTGTCGATCCGTAAACCGGTTGTAGCGCCCGGAGACCGTCACGTTCACGGTCTTCGCAAGAGTGAGCGTGTCGGTGAAATAGAGGCTCCAGTTGGGAGTGAGGCCATGCAGGTTGACCGCTGAATCGACGGGCGAGCCATCCGCGCTGGTCGATCCGTCCTGCCATGCCGGAACGCTGGTGAGGGTGTAGTTGGGATTGACATAAGCGTAATCCGTGTTCTGCGTGTAGTCGACGCTGCCGCGGTCCAGCGCCGCTCCGGCGGCGAACTGGTTGCGCCCGATCTTGGGCGAGGTGATCCAGGTAAACTGCCCGGAAAATCCGTACTCGTTCTGCACTTCTTTCGAGTAGATGTTGACGCCGTCGCATGTCTCGTCCGGGTCGCCCAGCTGCAGCGCTTCCGCGATGCAGGGCCACTTCGGAAACGGCGTGTTCGTGATGTTGGCGCCGCTCGTCGGGAAGCCGGTATAACCCGCGGCGCTGAGCACCGCCTGTTCCTGCGGAGTCGGCTGGTAGATCATCGTTGCCGAGCACGTCGGTGTTGAAATTGGCGTCGATCCCTTCCGTGCGGATGTTGCGGAACCAGGCGTTGCCGGAAAACGTCAGCGTGTCGCTGAAGGTGTGCCGGGCGATGAAATTGAAAGAGGGCGAGCGGTTCGCGGTGCTGTCGGGAATGGAATAGACGCTCGAATAGTTGCTTTCGAGCAGGCGGTAGTCCTGCAGGCCGTTGCCGATCAGAGTGTTGTAGGCATAGGACATGGTGAGCGCGAGATCGGTCTTATCCGTGCGCCAGCCGAGCCGCGCAAATCCCTGGCGGACGTCGGAAGGCGAATCGAAGCGCCATCCCGATTCGTGGAACCCGTTCGCCGCACAGAAACCAGTTGAACCCCGTGGCCTTGCCGCCGCCCCACTCCGCCTCGACCGCCTTCCGCCCGCTGCTGCCGTACAGTCAACGTCTCCATCGAGGCCCGGATTGCTGACGCCGTTCTTGGTCTGGACGGAGAGCGCGCCGCCCAGCGTGTTCAGCCCGAACAGCGGGTCCGATCCCGGCACCAGCGTGACCTCGGAGATCGCGTTTTTGGGGATCAGATCCCAGCTCACCACGTCGCCGAACGGCTGATTCTGCCGCACGCCATCCAGATAGACCGAGATGCCCTCCGGCGTGCCGAGCAGCGGAGAAGCCGTGTAGCCGCGAAAATTCACATCGGGCTGGAACGGGTTGCCCTGCATTTCGTTGAGATACACGCCGTTCAGGCGCCGGTTCATGAAATCCGCCAAGATCGAGCGCGCCGCTGTTTTCGATGTCGGCCGCCGTGGCCGTCTGGACGGGGCCCGCGATCTGGTCTGTCGCGAGATCCGTTCCGGCAAGCGGCGTCGCCGAGACCACATCCACTTTGGAAGTCTGCGAGCCCAGCGCCATCGTGACGAGTGCGCGAGATGGGCGTCGCGGACTGCACGTCGATCAGTACGGACTGGGTGGCGAACCCGGTCTTCGAAATCTCCAGCCGGTAGCGGCCGTAGGGCAAATTTCCAAGAGTGTACGTGCCCTGCGCATCGGTCTGAAAGCTGCGCCGCACTCCCGGGGCGAGGCTCTCCAACTTTCCCGAGGCTTCCATCGCCGCGCCGGAAGGATCCTTGACCTGCACGCGGATCTCGCCCTCCGGACTCTGGCCGTGCAGTGTCAGAGCCGCAAACAGCAGAGCCACGGCAGCACACGAGGTATCGTCCCAAGTTCTCGCCGGCATCTGAATTCCAACTTGTCCATATACGAGATATTCCATTTGCCGGCGTTCTGTTCAGGGTTTAATGTAAATAAATCTTAATGTCATTGGCCGGCCGTTCGGGGTTGAAGCCAGGGCTTGGCGACAGTTTGAGAGATGCCCAATCAGCGAGACGCCGGCTCAGGCGAGCGCCGCGTTGTATAAAGCGACGAGCTTGCCCCAGGCGCGTTCGGCGTCGGGCTTGTTATAAATCGGCGCGCCGTCCCGCATAGGCATATCCGGTACGCACCAGCCATGCAGGGCTCCCGGCGTACACTTCGATTTCGGCAGGAACGTTGGCGGCGGCGAACGCTTCTTTCAGCTTGTCCTTGGCATCCGGCTGGCGCGTGTCGTCGTTCGACGCGACACCGAAATACATACGGGCCTTGATCTTCGACGCAAGCAGATGCGGGCTATCGGGTTTGTCAGTCACCAGGCCACCACCGTGGAACGACGCGCCCGCGCCGATGCGATTGGGCAGCACCGCGGCGGTCTTAACCACGAGCGGCCCGCCCATGCAGTAACCCTGGGTGCCGATCTTCTTGGCCTTGTTCACTTCTTTTTGCGCGTCGAGGAAGGCCACGTAAGCGACGGCATCCTTCTCGGCGTTACCGGGCGCGTTCACCGACGCCATCAGCGGCCGGAGTTTCGCCATGTCGTCCGGATTCTGGAAGTTGAAGGTGGAGGCATCCGTGAAAGGCGCTTTGGCCACGCGATAAAAGGGATTGGGCACCAGGACGGAATATCCCTCAGCGGCAATACGTTTGGCGATGTCGCGCATCGAGGGACGCAAGCCGAACGCGTCGGGCCAGATCAGCACGCCCGGATGGGAGCCGGTTTTCGGGTGAATGAACGCGGCGTCGCAAGTTCCGTCAGGAGTCTGAATCTCGACGTTGGTTTCGACGACGTCAAGGCCCGCCGCCGAGGCTGCCCGGCAAGGCCCGCGGCCACGGAGAGGGCTACAAAATCGCGCCGCGCGATGTCGCTGGGCAGCGTCTCATTCTTCTTTGGGTTCCCCTGGTCTTCCATCATGGCCACGCCTCCAAATGAAAGTGTATCGCCTATTGATCGGCGTCGAACTGTTTGATCCGGGACACCTGCCAAAACGTCCTGGCTCGCGCCCGTGTCAAGGCAAAGTAGAAATGTCCTATTCCGAGCAAAGTAGAAATGTCCTGTTTTAGGAGGGCGGCCGGAGGGTTGGGGTTAGAGTGGGATCGATGTTCTAGGGGAGTCGCGCTCCCTGGGGCAGATCCGAAGACCGCTGCGACGGGGCTGGCTCCGAAGCAGATGGCGCCAAGCCCCCAGTCAAACCGGGCCCTATGTTGCCCGTTCTGGGGGTTTTGGTTTTTGTGGACAGATCTGCTTTGGTGAAGCCCCCGAGCAGCGGTCTTCGGATAAATCAAGCGCGAAGATCGCCGGGCCGGTTCTGCCCGGCGCTCCATGTGCCTTTGGCCACGGCGCCGGCGCTCAACTGCGAGCATTAGCTACCTCGATAGCCTGGCGCAGAGAAGGTCCCGAGCGGAAAGAGAAGTTTTTCATCCAATCGCTTTTGCGTTGGCGCTTGCCGGTTAGGCGCGGCGGTTTAGTCTCCGTCGTCTGGGCCGAGGCCCGTTCGCGCAATGGAGGAGCGCAGCGGCGCACGCGCACATAGCGACCTTGGAACTGCACGCCGATGATCCCGTCCAATCGCTCCTCCACGCGCACCCAGGCTTTGCGCATTCCAACCTGAATGTCCCGGCGGTCGATTTGATAGATCTTTCCGTCGTACCGCACGGTGTAATCATTGGTCACCTGCCGCGGTTCGACGTGGCTCAGGATCGCCGCCAGATCGTGCTCTTTGCCTAGTGGCCGATGGGCGTCTGCGGCATCGGTCGCCGGCACTACCAAGGTCTGGTTCCACCAGGGCAGATATTCTTTCTCCAGGTATGCATTGGCCTGCTCGATCGTGCACGCCCCGGCCACACGCAGCCCTTTCACCAGGCGGTCCTGCGCCGTCAAAAACTGGCGCTCGATACGCCCCTTGGCCTGCGGCGAATGCGCGGGAATCCAAACTACATGCAACTCGCGCAGAGCCCGCTCAATCTGCGTCGGCGGCATCTGGGGCCGGTCTCGGCCTTCGCGCTGCTCCTGCCGTTTGGTCTTGACCGCCACTTGGAACATGCCGGCCTTATCCGTGTAAAACGCTAGCGGTCGGCCGAACCTCTCCAGGTACGACCTCAGCAGCCGCATGTTCTCCTCGCTCGAATCATGCCGCACGAATCGCGCCCACAGCTGGCTGGTGGCGTCGTCGATCATCGAAATCAGATAGATCGTCTCCCCACGGCCCTCCAGCCAGTCGTGGTCGCTGGTGTCCCACTGTACCAACTCGCCCCAGCGGCTCCTCCGCGGCCGCCATTGGTGCACCTCCACCTCACGGCGCCGATTGGCTCTCCACAATCTCGCCTTCACCATCCATCGCCGCAGTGTCTCTTTACTCACCGTAATCTGGTGCCGCTTGTGCAGGTACTCTGCCGCCAACGTCGGCCCGAATCCCCGGTACACCGGGTCGGAAAGGACGGTGATCGCCCGCTGTTCCATCTCTGCGGGCAGCTTCCGATTCGACGCCCGCCCACGCAGCTCATGGATTACTGCCCGGTCTCCTTTCCGCCGTAGCTGGCGCAGGAGTCGCCGTACCTGCCGCTCCGTGACGCCGATCTCCTCGGCGGCCTGCTTTTGCGTAATCAGTTTCTTCTTCGCCCTCTTCAGGGCATCCAGCCGGTCTCGGTCGGCTTGGTTCATCAGTAGCTGTCCTTCGTCCACCCCTCAGGCTGGACTCTGTCAATAGGACATTTCTACTTTGCCCAAATAGGACATTCTCACTTTGCTGCGACACCTGGCTCGCGCCCGTCGCTGCCTTACTTAGATCATGATATTCTGCACGGGTGTCATCGACATCGAAAAGAGAGGCTTGTCTGTATGCCCCTTTCGAAAAGAGCGTTTGCGGAATTTATCGGAACCTTTTGGCTGGTCTTCGGCGGATGCGGGAGCGCGGTACTGGCCGCGGCTTTCCCGGGCCTCGGGATCGGCTTCGCCGGAGTCGCTCTGGCCTTCGGCCTGACGGTCCTGACCATGGCGTTTGCAATCGGCCACATTTCGGGATGCCACTTGAATCCCGCGGTGTCGGTGGGATTGGTGGTGGGCAAGCGATTTCCTGTGTCGGAACTGCCGGCGTACGTCGTCGCGCAGGTGTTGGGAGGCATCGCTGGATCGGCCGTGTTGTACACCATCGCGATGGGCAAAGCAGGATTCGACCTGGCAGGCGGATTTGCCTCCAACGGCTATGGCGGCGCATTCTCCCGGCGGCTACAGCCTGGCGGCATGCCTGACGGCCGAAGTGGTGCTGACGTTCATGTTCCTGATGATCATTCTGGGAGCCACCGACACGCGAGCCCCGAAGGGATTCGCGCCGATCGCGATCGGCCTCGGATTGACGCTGATTCATCTCATCGGGATTCCGGTGACGAATCTGTCGGTGAATCCGGCGCGCAGCACGGCTCCGGCGGTATTCGTGGGCGGATGGGCGCTCGAACAGTTGTGGCTGTTCTGGGTGGCGCCGATCGTAGGCGCGGCGATCGCCGGCGTGGTGTATTCGGTCTTCGCCACGGAGCCCGAACCGTCAGTGCGCGAGCAAATGGCGGCATCCGCGTAACGCCGTTACCATCGGTGAAACTCGCCATTGAGGCCCGCGGAAAGGATTCTAAATCACTGGCTAAACTTCAGCACCCAAGCGGGCTGGGCCAGCAATCATCAGCCAACTCGGGTAGCTCGACGATTACCGTACCGGCTCTGACTTGAATTTTAGGGGGGAGCGCTGGAACCGAGCAGGCTGACCGACTTAGGCTTTGCGCCCGTATATTCCTTCAGAGTGAACTGACGCCCGGCCAGCGCGGCAGGATCGCGTAGAAGCCATCGCCTTTCGCGGTAAAAAAGGCGTCGATCGAAGCTTTGCCGTCGCTGCGGGGCTGCGATCAGCTTCGCGAAATCGTAGCTGGCTTCGAACTCCTGGTTGTAGCTGACCTTGGGCTGTTCGCCAGCACTCCACTGCTTGGCGTGCGTCCAGGGATGCGTGGCATAGATCGCCTCACCGTTCAGCTTCAACCAGTCGCCGATTTCGAGCAGGCGTTCTTCCATGATTGGCGGAATCATGCCGTCAGCCCTGGGGCCGATGTCAAGCAGCAGATTGCCGCCGCGGCTGACGATGTCGGCCAGCATCAATACCAGTTCACGACCGGAATGGTAGTGCTCGACTCTCTCGGCCCGATTGTAGCCGTAGCTGAAGCCCATGCCGCGGCTCTCTTCCCAGGCGTGAGTGCTTCCGGCCATTCCGGGTGTGTACTCAGTGGTCCAGTAGCCGCCGTGCTTGTGGCGCGTGTCGCTTCCCCATCGATCGTCAACCACAACTTCGTCCTTCACCGGAGATTCGTTGTAGAGCCACGCCAACAACTCGGGGCTGCGCCATTGCTGGGAGGTCATTTCCCACTCGCCATCACTAAAGATGATGGCAGGCTTGTAGCGCGTGACGACATCCTTGAACTGCGGCATCATGTGCTCGGCCACATAGCGCGGTTTGTCGCTGAGGTAGAGCGGGTTGTACCACTCGTAGAGCGAATAATAGACGCCCATCTTCAGTCCTTTGGCGCGAACCGCATCGGTGAGGTCGCCGACCAAATCGCGGTGCGGTCCCTCCTCAACCGAGTTCCAGGGACGTCCCCAGGTCTTGGAGGCCTCTTTGCTCGGCCAAAGCGCGAAGCCCTCATGGTGCTTGGAGGTCAGGGCGACGTACTTGGCGCCGGAGCGCGCGAAAACGTCGGCCCAGTGTCCCGGATCGAAAAGCTGAGCGTGGAACTGCGGAGCGAAGTTGGCGTAGGGGTAGTCGGCGCCATAAAGCTTCTGTGAGTTTCCGGCAGGGATGCGTGACGCCGGGTAGCCTACGCTGTTAAGTTCACATTCAGTCGCGGAGGGGGCGGCTGAAGTGAACCGGAAAGACACACTGCCCATTCCCGAATCTATCCTGCAGTTGCAACGCCAGTTGGATCAGTTTCGCAGCACACAGTCGCGACGAACGAAACTACCGGAGCCGCTGTGGCAGGCAGCCGTCGAACTGGCTCGGCAACACGGTGTGTATCACGTTGCGCACCCGCTACGGTTGGACTACATGCAGTTGAAGAAAGGGCTCGGCGATTATCCCGGGCCGTCGCAGGAAGGCGCGCAGGCCGGCATTCGTCGAGCTGGTCGCGCCCCGTTCAGCTGTGCTGGAGGACTGCGTCATTGAGTTCGAGTCCCCGAGTGGCGGCAAGATGCGCATCCAGTGGAAGAGTTCCCGTGCCGCCCGATTGGGCGAGCCTGTTGCGTGCCTGGCGGGATGCCGAGCGATGATTCAGATCACGGCGCAGATGCGCGTGCTGGTGGCCATCGAGCCGGTCGACGGAAGAAAAGGGATTGACTCGCTTGCGCGACTCTGACAGGAAAAGCTCGCCGAGGATCCATTCTCCGGGTGCGTGTTTGTATTTCGCAGCCGCAGCGGGACCGCGATCCGGCTCCTCAGCTATTGATTTATGTTCGTGATCAGTAACGTGGAGTCGTCTGCGGACTGCCTTCCGGAACCGTTTGCCGGAGGCGGTTCACTTCACATTATCAGATGAGTTCAAAGCTTCTCCAACCACTCAAGGACCGTCTGGTTTTTACGCCATGAAGGCGTGCGACCGCCAGGGATGGGCTTTACTCGGGCAATCGCCTGGCGCTTCAGGTCCAGGTCAATGGTGGCGTAGCGGGCTGTAGTGCTCGGGCTGGCGTGCCCCAGCCACTGCCCGATCGTGGAAAGATCCACTCCTGCCTTCAGGAGAGCCACCGCAGTGCTGTGACGCATGCTGTGCG
>CAVYHD010000039.1:0-66860 GCA_963768075.1 Terriglobia bacterium | reverse complement strand
GATAGCTACGAAGTGAACCGGAAATACTTGCCGGACTTCGTGGCCGCCGGCCTGCGGCTCACGGCATTCGATGACAACGGGGAACTCCGCGCCATCGAGCTTCCCGGCGACCGCTTCTTCATTGCGACGCTGTACCAGCCGCAATTATCGTCGGCTGAGAATCGCCCGCATCCTCTGATCGTCGCGTATCTGAACGCGTCGGCTGGATCGCGAGTCTACTCGTGACCGGCATCCGACAGAAGTTTCTCAAGGGCCGAAGCGTTCGGGCCATAATCGGTATACGTATAACGCGTCACGTCCGTTGACTTGAACACACGGAGCTTCGCCACCTTCAGCTTCATCGAAATGGTATCGATCAGCCAGGTCGAGTCGGCTACGTTGGTCATGCCGATTTCGATGTCCGTCCCGGGCAAGACGCTGGCCAAAGCCCCGTAAACCGGGACCGGCCGGATAACACGGCACTCGACGCGTATCGGGTGCATGGTGTCTTTGTCGACCCACGCCTTTCCCTCGATGCCGGTGAGCACCTTGGCGGCACGGGTAGCCGGAACTACGCCCGGCTTGGGCGCCGCGGAGAAAACGTAGGCCTCGCGTCCACCTGTCATTTCCTCACCCAGCAGTTGAAATGTCAGGGCACTGGGGAAGTCGAGGAGCAGTTCACCGTTTTCATCGCGTTGCTTTTTCCACGCGTTAATGCGGGATCGGCGGGCCGAAGGGCTCTCGTTTTTTCGCCGCTCGATTTCATTATTGAGCTTAACGAGTTCCGCCTTCCGGCGAGCCGGCGGCAGCGGCTGACCGTTAAGCGCGAGCGGAAAGTGATAGTCGGAACCGTCGATCATAACGACCTCGAAGGTCTTGCTAGTCACCTTATCGCCTTTTTGAACCTCGTCTTTCTCGACGCAGGCATACGATGGGTCGGCTGCCCAATCTGATTTAAGAGCCGCGGCTGCAGCCTGAATGATGTCGTCCACGCCGGCAGCGCGGCAGACGCCGGGTCCGATTGCGAGGTAACAGGCGATTAGGGCCGGCCAAAGGGCACTTTCGAGAACCTGTGACATGACTTTACAGTATTGAGATGTAGGTTCGGCCCGCGAGGGTGCAGCGGAGCTGCGGATCGAACCCGGGCGCCGGCTCGTACCCGTTTTTCGATAAAATCGCGTGCGTGACTCTTCCATTGGAATCTAAGACCGCGCTCGTAACCGGCGCGAGCAAGGGCGTGGGCAAGGGGATTGCGCTGGAGCTGGCGCGGGCCGGAGCGAACATCGTTGCCAACTACAATCGTGACAGTGCTGGAGCAGACGCCACCGTAGCGGAAATCCGCGGCTTGGGGCGCGACGCGTTTGCGGTGCAGGCGGATGTCGGCGTCGCGGCGGACGTGGCCCGCATGTTCGGCGCGGCACTCGAAAGATTTCCGCGGCTCGACATCCTGGTGAACAATGCCGGCGTGCAAACCTGGAAGCCGCTGCTGGACCTCGAAGAGCGCGAGTGGGACCGCACCATCGATACCAACCTGAAGGGCTGTTTTCTGTGCACGCAGCGCGCCGCGCGACATATGAAAGAGCAGGGCGGCGGGCACATCGTCAATATTGGATCGGGCTGCAATAAGGTTGCATTCCCAAAACTGGTGGATTACACCGCGAGCAAGGGCGGCATCGAAATGTTCACCAAGGTGGCGGCGGTGGAGCTGGGCCGCTATCGGATCACGGTAAACTGCGTTGCGCCCGGCGCAATGGAGATCGACGGACCAGAACGAAGCCGGCGACTTCGCGGGCACCTGGGCGAAACTGACACCGCTCGGACGTGTCGGCCAACCCGTAGATGTCGCGCGCGCCGTGGCATTTCTCGCGAGCGATGCGGCGGAGTTCATTACGGGGCAGACGATTTGGGTGGATGGAGGATTGTTTAGTAAGCCTAGTTGGCCGTATGAGTAGAGGAGGAACACATCAGAGGCCTTTTGGTACACTACATCCTAACGTGGGCAACTCCACATCGGACCACCGGGCCGCCATTGCCCGACTAGAAGCCGAGGCAGCGAAGCTGCTGGCTCAATTGAATGGGGGCTTGGCGAAACGCCCCTTAATAATCGAATTCAGCGGACTTCCGAAGGCAGGCAAGACAAGGACCATCAGCGTGCTTGAGCTTTTCTTGAAGCGCAACGGCATACGGGTCGATGTGTTCGTCGAGAGGGCCTCGATTGCCCCGATTCGGACCAAGGGACACCTCAACTTCAACACGTGGGTATCCTGTGCCAGCCTCCAGGGGATGCTTGAGGCCTTGTCGAAGCCAGAACTCGATGTATTCATCTTAGATCGCGGCATATTCGATGCTCTTGTTTGGACGCGCTGGCTTGCGCAAACCGGAAAGATCACACAAGAGGAGGCAGGTGCCTGTGACAGGTTCTTCGCGATGGATAGATGGACGGATCTAGTGGATCTGGTGATCGTAATGGCATGTGATCCCAAAACGTCCATCGAAAGGGAGTATTTGAACCAACTGACGACCAAAGGAGGTACGATCATGTCTGAAGATACTCTTCGTCAGATAAATGAGGCCATTGAAACCACAAGACAAGCGTACGGCTCTAGCTTCAAGGCGATCGAGTATATCGACACGACTGGCGCGCAATCCCGAGAGACCGCAATGAAGGTTGCCGAGAAGACGCTTGGAGTGCTGACGAATTTCCTTGATGAAGAGATCTGTGTGGTGCCATCTAGCCTCGTCTCAAACAAAATCCCGGCTAAGGGCCTAATCGACGAGCGTGACATTATTGACGAGTTCGTTGATCTGGTAAATCGGCACAAGCGTTTCGCTCGCAGATCAGAGGCCGAAGGCGATCCAAATGTGATCCAGCCCATCCCCTGTGCCATCATCCGGTGGAAAGAGCAAGTCCTCCTATTGCGACGAAACAAGAAAGGACACGCTCTACATGAAAAGTACTTGCTCTGGGCTGGCGGTCACGTGAACATCGCAGATAACTCTCCCGATATCCTTTCGTCGGCTCTTGAAAGAGAGCTGTCAGAGGAAGTTTTCATCAAAGGTTCGCATAGAGTCAGCGAGAAGCCTATCGCACTTGTGAGGACGAATGAAAGCTCAAGGGCATCGCGGCACGTCGGAGTGCTGTATGAACTCACCTTGGACAATCAGAATGTCGCGCTTGCGATGAACCAAAAGGAGTTCAAGGAAACGAGAGGCTCCTCAATGAGCGGACGGCTCGTGCGGCCAGACGATCTGCCAGCAATCTACGACAAGCTCAATGACTGGTCCAAGTCGATGGTGCAGAGGTTTTGGCCGGATCTTCCGGTTGGCCCCGAAACGCCGATATTTTCAGATTAACTTTTTTCGTGTTCCACGTATCGAGAAATTCAGCACGGAGACTGCTCTAGCGAACCGTCTCCGTATTGCACCCCCGCCCTAAATCACGCGACAATAAATATCTGTCCTCTCCCGCTCGGGATTCCCTATGCTGAAGCAGATTTCGGTCCACGGCGCGCGCCAGCATAATCTCAAGAACATCGATGTCGAGATTCCGCGCAACAGCCTTACCGTGATCACGGGGCTGAGCGGCTCCGGGCAAGTCCTCGCTGGCGTTCGACACCATCTATGCGGAGGGCCAGCGGCGCTATGTGGAGACGCTTTCCACTTACGCGCGGCAGTTTCTCGACCAGATGGAGCGGCCCGAAGTGGATTCGATCGAAGGCCTGAGCCCGGCCATTTCCATCGAGCAGAAAACCACCAGCCGCAGCCCGCGGTCGACCGTCGGGACCATCACCGAAATCTACGATTACCTGCGCGCTGCTGTATTCGTCGATCGGCATTCCGCATTGCCCGGTGTGCGGCAATCCAGATTTCGCGGCAGACCACCGAGCAGATTCTGCAGCACGTGCTGGCGCTGCGGCCGGAGGACCGCATCATGGTGATGGCGCCCATCGTGCGCGGGCGGAAAGGCGAATTCAAGAAAGATCTGGAAAAGCTGGCGCGCCAGGGCTTTCGTCCGGGCGCGCATCGATGGCGTGCTGCGCTCGCTCGACGACGACATTCCGCCGCTCGATAAGCGCCGCAACCACACGATCGAAGTGGTCGTCGACCGCCTGCTGGTGAAGCCGGGCATCGAGAAGCGGCTGGAAGCCTCGATCGATACCGCGACCAAGCTGGCCAACGGCCTGGTGCTGATTGCGGTGGTGAACGGCGAAGAGCGGCTCTATTCGCAGAAGCTCGCGTGCACGGAATGCGGCACCAGCGTGCCGCAGCTTGAGCCGCGGTCGTTCTCCTTCAACAGCCCGTATGGCGCGTGCGAAGACTTGCTCCGGGCTGGGCAGCCGGTGGACGTTCGATCCCGGCAAGGTCATTGTGGATGCATCGAAGCCGCTGCTGAGGGCGGCCTCGGGCCGGGCGCGAGTTCGGCGCACATGAACCACTGGCTGAACGAAGCATCGCGCATCCTGCAGATCAACTCTCAACGCCCTTCGACAAGTTCCCCAAGAAGACGCAGAAGCTGCTGCTCGATGGCGGCAACGGCTTTCCCGGCATTCTCAAGATTCTGGACCAGAGCTTTCGAGGACGCGTCGGAAGGGTATCGCGAGTGGCTGACGGATTACATGTCGCCGGCGGAATGCCCGGACTGCCACGGCAAGCGGCTGCGGCCGTCGAGTCTGGCGGTCCGGGTGAAAGCCATTTCCATTGCGGATTTCACGGCCATGCCGATTGCGCGCGCGCTGCTCACGGCGCGAAGACTGGGAGTTCGGCGAGCGCGAGATGCAGATTGCCGGCCGCGTGGTGGATGAGATCCGGCGGCGGCTCGAATTTCTTTCGCGCGGTCGGGCTGGATTATCTGAGCCTGGAACGCTCGGCCGCCACGCTCTCGGGCGGCGAAGCGCAGCGCATCCGGCTCGCGACGCAGATCGGCTCCAAGCTGCGCGGCGTGCTCTACGTGCTGGACGAGCCTTCCATCGGCCTGCATCCGCGCGATAACGGCCGGCTGCTCGAAACGCTCACGCACTTGCGCGACATGGGCAACACGGTGATCGTGGTGGAGCACGACGCCGAAACCATCGAGCGCGCGGATTACGTGGTCGATCTCGGCCCCGGCGCGGGGCGGCTGGGCGGAGAGCTGGTGGCCACGGGCACGCCGGAGGGATTGCGAAGAATCCCGCGTCGCTCACGGGGCGCTATCTTTCGGGCGAGCTGCAAATCGCCGTGCCGGCGACGCGGCGGCGCGCCGAATGGCAAGAAGCTCACGGTGCTCGGTGCGCGCGAGCACAACCTGCAAGAATATCGACGTGGAGATTCCGCTCGGCGTGTTGACCGTGGTGACCGGCGTTTCCGGCAGCGGCAAATCGACGCTGATCAACGAGATCGTGTATCGCGCGCTAGCCGGCCAGATTTACCGGGTCGCACGATGCTGCCGGGCGCGCACGACCGCATTACCGGCATCGAGCATATCGATAAAGTGATTCGCATCGATCAATCGCCCATCGGCCGCACCCCGCGCTCGAATCCCGCCACGTACACCGGTCTGTTTGCGCCGATCCGCGATCTTTACGCGCAGCTGCCGGAATCGCGCGAGCGCGGTTATAAGCCGGGCCGGTTCAGCTTCAATGTGAAGGGCGGGCGCTGCGAGGCGTGCCAGGGCGATGGGCTGAAGCGCATCGAAATGAATTTTCTGCCCGATGTCTATGTCACCTGCGACGTTTGCCACGGCCGGCGCTACAATCGCGAGACGCTGGAAGTGAAATACAAGGGGCTCTCGATTGCGGACCTACTGGATACGACGGTGGAAGACGCGCTGCCGGTGCTCGAAAATATCCCGCAGATTCACGCCAAGCTGGAGACGCTGCACGATGTCGGGCTGGGATACATTCATCTGGGCCAGTCGTCAACCACGCTCTCGGGCGGCGAGGCGCAGCGCATCAAGCTGGCGCAGCGAGCTGAGCAAGCGGCAGACCGGCCGTACATTCTACTTGCTGGACGAACCCACGACGGGCCTGCATTTCGATGATGTGCGGAAACTGCTCGACGTCTTGCAGCGGTTGGTCGAGCTCGGCAACACCGTGGTGGTGATCGAGCATAATCTGGATGTGATCAAGACGGCGGACTGGATTATCGATCTCGGCCCGGACGGTGGCGAAGAGGGAGGCCGCGTGGTAGCGTCGGGAACGCCGGAGCAGGTGATGCGCTCGAAGAAGAGCTACACGGCGGAAGCCCTGCGCCGGCTGCTGGGTGGGCCCGGAGTCTTGGCTACGGCGTCTTCCAACTGACTCATGAGCCGATACAAAGTCCAGCCCATCGACTTCGCCGGTCTCAAAACGATTTCGCTCGCGGCGCGCGGCGGCAAAGTGCGCGTCGAGGATTTCGCCACTCCTTACACAAAGGGCGGCGGGATCGGCGCGTGGCTGGATTCGCTGCCGAAGATTCTGGCCGGCGATTCATTTCGAGCGGTGGTGGACGCTCTCGGGAAGGCGCGCGGCAACGGCAAGCCGATTATCTGGGGCTTGGGCGGCCACGTTGATCAAGTGCGGCCTCGCGCCGGTGCTGATCGATCTGATGGAGCGGCGGTTCGCTACGGCATTCGCCATGAATGGATCGGCTGCCATTCACGATTTCGAGATCGCGCTCGCCGGGCACACGAGCGAAGACGTGGAAGCCGTATTGCCGGACGGCAGCTTTGGCACAGCGGAAGAGACCGGCCGCCAAATGAATCAGGCCATCGCTTGCGGCGCGCGCGACGGCATCGGTATGGGTGAGGCGCTGGGACGGCGCTCGAGAAATCGCCGCCGCACGCGGCTCACAAGTCTGGTGCGGCGGCTTACCGCGCGGTCCGTCGCCATGTAACGGTGCACGTCGCCATGGGCACCGATACGCCGCACACGCACCCTGCGGCTGACCCTGCGGCCATCGGCAGCGCGACGCATCACGATTTTCGCCTCTTCTGCTCGCTGGTCGCCGGCCTCAATGATGGCGGCGTCTTTTTGAATGTGGGTTCCGCGGTGGTGATGCCTGAGGTGTTTCTGAAGGCGGTCTCAGCCGTGCGCAATCTCGGGAATCCACTGGCGAACTTCACCACCGTGAATCTCGATTTTCTCCAGCACTATCGCCCGCGCGTGAACGTGGTGGAGCGTCCGCACGCCAAATCCGGCGGCCGCGGTTATGCTCTCACCGGCCATCACGAGCTGATGGTCCCGCTGCTGGCCGCCGCCCTGATCGAGAACGAGCGGTGATCGAGAACGAACCGAGCATTCCGCCCGCGGAGCCGGCTACTGGCGAGATCAGCAGCCCGGTAGAAGTGCCGCCCCAGGAAGCCGGCGCGTCTCCGGAGCCCTACCCTTTCTGGAGCTATGCCGACCTGGTGGTCTTTTTCGGCCTCGCGCTCCCGTGTCTTCTTCTTGGCGCGTTCACGGTAAAGTTGTTTCTCTGGATATTTCACTTGCGCGTGCACAGCCTGGCGCTGCAACTGGTGCCCGCGCAGTTCCTGGGATACGGCTTTCTGTTTTTCGCGCTGTACGTGCTGTTGAAGGTGCACTACGGGCGCCCCTTCTGGCCATCGCTGCGGTGGGTGCGCACGAGGCCCGGCGAGGGCCGCGCTATTTTGTACGGCTTCGTGCTGGCATTCGCCGTGGCGCTGCTTGGCGGAGTGTTGCACACTCCGGATATCCAGACGCCCATGAAAGACCTGTTGTCCGACCGCAGTTCCATCCTGCTGATCGCCGTTTTCGCCACTACCCTCGGACCGCTGTGCGAAGAACTGGCGTTCCGCGGCTTTCTACAGCCGGTTCTCGTGCGCTCATTCGGCGCTATTGCGGGGGTCATGCTGGCAGCCATCCCGTTCGGCCTGTTGCATCTTTCGCAATACGGTGGATCGTGGCGCCATGGACTGCTGATCACGATGGCCGGCGCCGGCTTTGGTTGGATGCGACAGGCTTCGGGCTCGACCCGGGCGGCCGCCATCATGCACGGCGCTTACAATTTCATCTTCTTCGCCGCCATGTTCGCACAGAAAGGAATGATCCCCCACGCATGGTAGAGACCATCCAGTGGACCGATGCCGGCGTCGTCATGATTGATCAGACGCGGCTGCCACGTGAGGAGCGTTACGTCACCTGCAAAACGTACGAGGAAGTGGCGGAAGCAATCCGCTCAATGGTGATTCGCGGGGCGCCGGCCATCGGCGTGGCGGCGGCCATGGGAATTGCGCTGGGCATCGAGCACGTCGACGCCAGCGATCTGGACGCGCAGTTCACAAAGATCTGCGAGACACTGGCTGCCACGCGGCCGACGGCGGTGAATCTGTTCTGGGCTATTGAACGGATGAAGCGCGTTTTCGCGGAATCGCGCTCGCTTCCGCTGCCGCAATTGCGCGCGCGCCTCATTGGCGAAGCCCGGCAGATCCGCCTCGAGGACATTGCGATCAATCAAGCCATCGGCCGCCACGGCGCACCGCTCGTGCCGGACGGCAAGACCGTACTCACGCACTGCAATGCCGGCGCGCTGGCTACAGCTGGTTATGGAACCGCGTTAGGTGTCATCCGCGCCGCCGTCTCGGCTGGCAAGAAGATCGACGTCTTCGCCGACGAAACGCGCCCCTTTCTCCAAGGCTCGCGACTCACGGTTTGGGAGCTCCAGCAGGATGGCATTGCCGCGACGCTGATTACCGACAACATGGCGGGCCATTTCCTTAAGAGCGGCCGCATTGGCTGCGTGGTGGTGGGCGCCGACCGCATCGCCGCCAACGGCGACGTCGCGAACAAGATCGGCACCTATTCCGTGGCCGTACTGGCTAAGGAGAACGGCATCCCGTTCTTTGTCGCCGCGCCGATCTCGACGCTCGACCTGACACTGCGCTCGGGAGACGAGATCCCGATCGAGCAGCGCGCGGCGGCGGAAGTGACGCACATGTTCGGGGTTCCGGTGGCTCCGGAAGGAACGGCTGTCCAAAACCCGGCGTTCGACGTGACGCCGAACCGCTACGTGACCGCCATCATCACCGAGCGTGGCGTGGCGCGTGCGCCATATGAAACATCCTTGCGCGCATTGACCACTGTGCAGGCTGCCGGTTAAGTGGCGGCCATCTGCATCTGCTCTTCCACTACGCGGCCATCGAAGATGCGCACGGTCCGGTCCGCGTAGCGGGAGTAGCGCGGGTCGTGCGTGACCATGCAGATGGTCGCGCCGGCGCGATGCAAGTCGCGCAGAATCTCGATCACCGCTTCGCCGTTCGCTGAATCCAGGTTGCCTGTGGGCTCGTCCGCCAGCAGGATTGACGGCTCTCCCACCAGTGCACGCGCCACGGCCACACGCTGCTGCTGGCCGCCGGAAAGCTGCGAAGGATAGTGTTTCTGCCGGTGCGACATGCCGACTTTCTCCAGCGCTTCGCGCGCCATTCTTCTGCGTTCCGCCGACGGCACATGCCGGTAAGTGAGCGGCAGCTCCACGTTCTCGAACACGTTCAGATCGCCAATCAGATTGAACGCCTGAAAAATGAAGCCGATCTCCCGGTTGCGAATGCGCGCGCGTTCCGAGCGATCCAGGCGATCCACCGGAGTGTCCTTCAGCAGGTAGCGCCCGTTCGAGGGCGAATCGAGCAAACCCAGAATGGCAAGCAGAGTAGACTTTCCGCAGCCTGATGGGCCGGCAATCGAGACAAACTCGCCGCGCTCGATCTCCAGGTGCACGCCCGCCAGCGCGTGCGTCTCGACTTCATCGGTCGTGAACACCTTGGTGAGGTTTTCCATCTGAATCAGCGGCGCCATGGTTCACTTCGCTTTCCGGATATAGATGTTTCCATTGAACGTTTGAAATTGAAATTCCGGGCCACCGCCGTTGATGGTGCCGTACATCGCGTGGTCCACACGCACGCGGTATTTCCCGTGGTTCGCCCGGCCGTCCTCGATCACCGGTTTCTGGCCGCCGGCATCCAGCCGGATATCGAAGTCGGTATAGATTTCGCCGTTGTCTGTTTTCAGCTTGACGCGCGCTTTCGTATCCGCGGGAAACGTAACGTCAACGTCGCCGTTGAGTGAAGAGAACGACATCGACTTGTTCGGCGCCACCTGGTTCAGCTTGGCTACGACATTTTGGTTGAGGGCGTGCGCGATTACAGACCCGGAGACATTCGTCAGCTTCACGCCGCCATTGGTGTTATCGACCTCGATCTCACCCGAGATGTGATCCACTACGATATCGCCGTCGTTGATGCAGCTCAGCTTGAGTGAGGTATTCACGGGCACCTGAATTACCAGGTCCACGTTGTGGCCCGGATGCGCGCCCACCGTCAGCACGTTATCGTCTTCCTCGGCCGTCAGGCCCATGGCCGTGTTCGTGATGCGCTTCATACCTTCGGCGCCGCGTGGAGGGTGTTCATGGCGGTGCTCTTCGTTATCCGAAGAGCCGCGCGATTCAATGATGGCTTCCTTGCCGTCGTAACCTTTGACCGTGATGCCGCCGTTGATGATGTTGACCTTGAGGGTATGGGGGCGCGAAGGGTCGCTGAACGGCACGGTAATGCGGTCGCCCGAATCCTGCGGCCACGCGAGACCCGCGCCCAGCAACATTAGAATGACAATTGACTTCTTCACTGTTTTTCTCCTGACCAACTATTTCTCCCGGTTATGAATCCGGATATCGCCATTGAACGCGTCGAATTTCAGCTCCGGGCCGCCTTGTCCGACGCGCACGCCATAAAACTGATTGCCCTTGTAAACGTACTTGCCATCCCGTTCCTCGCGTACCGCCGGACGGCTCGGCAAAGCCGTCACATCGAAATCGGTGTACGCGTTCCCGTTGAACGTCTTCAGCCATACGTCAGCCGCGAGACCGGGGCGAAACGCAATGTCCACGTCGCCGTTCAGCGATCCGAAATCGCTCGCTCCCGTGGGGTTGCGCCGGAATGACACATGCAGCGGCCGGTTCAGCGCGTACGCATGGCCCGATCCCGCAACGTCCACCAGGTCCAGGCCGCCGTTGATGTTCTCCACATCGAAAGCGCCGTCGATATCCTGCACGCGAATGTCTCCACGGTTCACCGTCCGCACGCGCAGATCGGTCTCGCGCGGCACGTGCAGCGTGAAATCGAAAGTCACTTCGTATCCGTAGAATCGCGAGCCGCGATAGTTCATCGACCCGTCCTGGCACTTGCAGCGAAATGGCCCATCGACGTAAAGCCGCAACTCGTCGCCCTGCTGCGTCATATCCAGCCTCACGTCCCGCTTCGATTCCTGCACTTTTTCCGGTGATCGCGCGCGGATGGTCTTGTGAATCTCGACCCGGATCTCGTGCGCATCCGAGCCCGCCACCGTCACCGAGCCGTCGAAATTGTCCACGTCGATCTTCGTCGCCGCCGGGAGCGTTCGTTCGATGTTCTCCTTCTCCTGGATGGTCAGCAGGCTCTCATCCCATTCCGAAGCCCACGCCGTGCCGAGCATAAGGACTGTGAGAACTGTAAGGCGTGCGCTCATTGCAGTTGCTTCAGCGCCCAATCGGCGCGCTCCTTCACTTCCGGATTCAGCCCGGCTTCCTGCATCAGGCCTTTCATCGGATTCGCTGCCTCTTTGTCCCGGATATCGACCAGCAAATCGATCAGCGCGATCTGCACCAGCGGTGACTTTTGCCGATCGAGCGACTCGGTCAACCCGCGCCGCACCATCTCGTTCGATGCCGACGGATGCAGCGCATCGAGCGCCGCCAGCCGCACGTTCACGTTCTGGTCATAGTTCACCGTGTGCAGCAGCGCCGAGAGCACCTGCGGATCGGGTTGCGAGATGCGATAGCTAAAGTCCACCCCCCTCAGCCGCTCGCTCGCAGATTGCTGCTGCAACAGGGACAACGCCACCAACTGGCGCGTGTGCTGGACCTCTTCGCGCAACTGCGCTACCTCGCCGCTGCCCTGGGAACTCCGCGTGAGCGAGTACCCCGCCAGAAGCCCCACAGCCAGAAACGCCATCGCGAAGCCGAACTGAAATACAGGTTCACGCGGCCACCAGCCTCCCAGCCACTGGTCCAGCTTCTCGCGCCTCGATGGCCCTCGCTCCGCCTGCCGCAAACCTTGCACGTAGGCGTCGAGCGTCGCTTCAAACCGCGCGCGCATCGAACGGGTGGGACGCTCTTCGGGGATGGACCCGAGCTTTCTCCAGATCGCGCCCAGCGTCTCGGCTTCCGCGCGGCACGCCGGGCATGAAGCGAAATGCGCCTGCATCCCGGATTTCCCGTCCTCATTCAACGCGCCGGTCCAATACTCCGGCAATTGTTCTCTTACGTCATCGCACTTCATGATGCCTTCTCACCTGAAAGTTCGCCAAAAATCTCACCCAACTCGCGGATGGCGCGAAATACCCGCACCTTCACCGCGCCCACTTCGCATCCCAGAACCTCGGCAATCTCGCTGTACTTGAGATTCTGAAACCGGCTTAGCACCAGGACCTCGCGTTTCTCGATCGGCAGCCGGTCAAGCGCCCGGCGCAGCAGCCGGATCTCTTGCGCATTCTGCAACCGCTCCTCGGGATCGTCCCCCACGCTTGCTACGTTGTCCCACGTCGTTTCCCCATCCGGCACGATTTCCAGCCGCCTCTTGCGCGCCTGGTCGATGTGCGCGTTGCGCGCGATCTGGTACATCCAGGAGGTGAAGCTCGTTCCCGCCTGAAACGTCTGCCGGTATTTCAACATGCGAAAAAATACGTCCTGCACCAGGTCCTCACTAAGGCCACGATTGGCAGTCAACCGCAAAAAGAAGTTGAACAGCATGCGGTGATGGCGGTCGAACAGCACGCCAATGCGTTCCACGTCGCCGTCTCGAACCGCCAGCATCTCCAGTTGATCCGCCTGGCCTTCCACTAAGATTTCTGCCTCATCGTGGCCTGCATCTGGGTAAACTGCCCTTCCGGGAAAAGGTTACAACCCTTTTGACACAATGTGGATACGGGAGACCGCCCCTGAGAATCGAGCTGAATCAGCAGGATGCCGGCAAGCGTCTGGATCACGCGCTCCATGAGCGCTTTCCCAACCTCAGCCGTGCTCGCGTCCAGGCCTGGATCAAGAACGGACGCGTGCTGGTTAACGGCGGCGCGCAGCGGGCATCCTACTCCGTTCACGGCGCCGACGTGATCGATGTCGAACCCGCCGAGCCCGCGCCGCTCCACGCGACCCCGGAGCAGATCCCGCTCACCATCCTGTACGAGGATTCCGACGTCGTAGCGATCGATAAGCCCTCCGGCATGGTCGTTCACTCTGGCGCCGGAGTGCATTCAGGGACGCTCGTCAACGCCCTCCTCCACCACTTCAGTTCCCTCTCGCGAACGGCAGGCGACCTGCGCCCCGGCATCGTCCACCGTCTCGACCGCTACACCAGCGGCGTGCTCCTCGTGGCAAAAAATGACGCCGCCCACCAGCGCCTCGCCGAACAATTCGCATCCCGCCGGGTGGAAAAGACCTACCTCGCGCTGGTGCATGGCAAGGTCAAACAGGAGCGTGCCCGCATCGAGAAGCCCATCACTCGCGATCCCAAACAGCGCACCCGCATGACCGCCCGCCTCGCCCACGGCCGCGCCGCCTGGAGCGAGTATCGCGTCCTTCAGCGCTTTGCGGGATTTACGTTTCTCGAAGTGCGCATCGGCACCGGCCGCACGCACCAGATTCGTGTGCATCTCGCCAGCATCGGCCACCCCGTAGTCGGCGACTGCCTCTACGGCGCTCCTGCCAAAATCGCCGGCCAGCCTACGCTTCCGCGCTATTTCCTCCACGCGCACCGCATCCGCTTCCAGCAACCGTCGACCGGCAAGCCGGTTACCGTGGAATCTCCACTGCCGCCGGATCTGGAAGAGTGGATGAAAGGGTCAAACGTCACCTGAATACCGAAAAGCCCACGTACACTACGTTCATATCTACGCCGGGGTTCACGTCCGTCCTGAATGCATTTGAGATGTGATCGAATTTGTAGCCCACCGTCAGGGCCTTGCCGCCCGCGGTGAACACTTGCACGCCGCCTCCGAAATCAAACGTGAAATTGAACCGCGTGGCTTCCGGAACCGGTATGGGAATAGGCGTAGGCGAGTAAACAAAGCCGCCGGCTGTCGCAAAGAATGGCTGATACTTCCTCCGCCGTGCGAAGTTGAACTTGAAACCGATCGGCGAAATCCCCGCGCCATACACCGCGGATCGGCCCTGGCCCGCATACCGGGGATTTCCTGTTTCCGCCACCAGTTGCGCGCCCGGCGGCTGAATCAAAATCGCCGCCGGAATCACGTCCACGGTGTACTCGATCGCAATATCATCCTTGATGCCGAATATGAACCCGTAGCGCAGCCCCAGGTTGACGAACCGGCGGTTGGTTGCCGTGCCGATCAGAGTTGGGTTTGCGAACGAAGTCCCGGCCCAAACGCCAAACTCGTTCTTGCCGGATCCCGGCGCATCGCTGCCCTGCCCCGCCACGGGAATCACAACCGCTAATGCTGCGAGGACCAACCAACCGCTTCTCGGCATATGGATTCACATCCACTCCGTCACGCTCCGCTTTGCCACGCCGCTATAATTGATAGTCTATGAAACGCCTGCTCGCCGCGGTGATCGTCATGCTCGGTGTGTCCCTCGCCGCCCAGCAATCACCTCAAAGCCCCGCGCCCGAAGCCCCTGGCACGCGCATCACCCTCGAAGTGAACCGCGTCGATATGCTGTTCACCGTCACCGACAAAAAAGGCCGGTTCATTACGGATCTAGGTAAGGACGATTTTCTGGTCCTCGAGAACAAGAAATCGCAGGCCATCCAGGAGTTCAGCTCGGAAAGCAATCTGCCTCTGCGCATCGCCATCCTGATCGACACCAGCAACAGCATCCGCGACCGCTTCAAGTTCGAGCAGCAGGCCGCCGTCGACTTCGTCAACAGCGTGATCCGGCCCGAGCAGGATCGGGCCATGGTTGTGAGCTTCGACTCCTCCGCCGAACTGGTGGCCGATCTGATTAGTGACACCGAAAAGCTTGGCGACGCCATCCGCAGCCTGCGTCCCGGCGGTGGCACGGCCCTCTATGACGCCCTCTATTACGCCTGCCGCGACAAGCTCCAGCTCGATAAGCCGCGCTACCGCTTCCGCCGCGCCGTGATTATCGTGAGCGACGGCGAAGACAACCAGAGCCGCGTCTCTCGCGACCAGGCCCTCGAAATGGCGCAGAAAGCCGACGCCGTGATCTATTGCATCTCCACCAACATCACGCGCATCGAAAGCGACGGCGACAAAATTCTGAAGTATCTTGCGCAGGAGACCGGCGGCCAGTCGTTCTTTCCCTTCAAGCCCGAAGACCTCGCGCAGTCGTTCGAGAACATCGCCAACGAGCTGCGCCACCAGTACGCCATCTTCTACCGCCCCGAACCTTTCCGCACCGACGGCCTCTATCACGCCGTCGACCTGCGAGTGAGAAACCGCCACGACGTCATCGTCCGCGCCCGCAAAGGGTACTACGCGCCAAAGATGTAGCGCGCGCTTGAGTGGCGGCCACCGGCCCACTGACCTTTCTGGCTGTTTCCGGCATTCTATTAGTGGCATCAGGCGTTGCGCTATGACTGGCAAACGGATGTATCCCTGGCATTTGGCGCCGATGCTTATATCGGGACATGAGGCCTATAGTGTGTTTTGACCAGTGTAGGATTGCGGAATCAAACCCCTTTGTTTCTCATGGCTTCGGTAGTTCTCTTGCGTCTCTTCACTTGCGTTTTTGCTTGTGCTTCTCTACGCTGTAATTACAAGGCTTGTACAAATAG
The DNA here is from genome assembly GCA_963768075.1 of Terriglobia bacterium. Classification (GTDB taxonomy): domain Bacteria; phylum Acidobacteriota; class Terriglobia; order Bryobacterales; family Bryobacteraceae; genus QHXW01. The sequence continues at coordinate 51,127 of CAVYHD010000039.1, read as the reverse complement.
GCGGTTATCTGTGAAAACACATAAAAGGACTCTAGATGCGGTCGCTGAGGAACTTGCTTCCTTGGCACAAGCGCACCTTGCTTCCATGCCGCCCGCCGAGCGTTCTAAGAAACGGGCGGCCTTCCGGCGCGTTGTCGCTAACGCCGGCGGTATTCGTTCCAAAGACGCCGAGCTTCGAAAAATGCAGGGGAACCGGGATCTATCCCCAGCGCGTGAAGCGCTTTAAGAAAGTCCCTCTCTTCACCTTCCTGCAACAGCTCCCGGAATCCTTGCAGAAGTTCAAGGCGTTCCTTTCTCGTTTTCAGGTCCACAGGTCGACGGGACTTTCCCCGGCGCATTTCCTCGTTCATTACGTCGCGGATATCCGATTCGTCAGTCATCTATGCAACTCCCAAACTAAGGGTGGGATGCGAGCCTCATCAGTGGGCAACCGACCTTCACGACGTTCCTACCACTCGAAAGTAATTTCGGCCGCCCTCCTGCTTCCTTTCAAATAGCTTCTTATTGGCTTTCAGCGTTATGTCTATTGCGTTGTACCTGGTCGATTTCCCGTGTTGCTCGAAGGCCTTGTCAATCTCTCGAGTGGTCATCCAACGATTTCCGTTATCCTTTATGACCCACGCTGCCGCTCCGGCTATAGTGAGCGAGGCGATGTTTACGCTGCTAGTGCCGCCTTTCAGCCCCGGCTTTGCATAATACTCGATTGCAGCCTGAAGGCCGCGTTCCTGGTTCTCAAGTGCTGCCAGTTCGCTACTCAACTTAGTGATTTGCTCCTGTTTTTGTATGCGGGCGTTTCGCACTTTATCTAGATCGCTCTGCAGCGTGTCGAGAATATCCATGTGGGCTCCCCTAAGAACATTATCGGACCAATATGGACCAATTGTCAAATATACCACCCATCCTCCTCCCTCCCATATAGTAGGTGTCTGGTTGGATAGCGTCAATGGCGGAGCGATTTCGCCTAGCTCGACTCAGCGGGCCGCGTTCACAGTAAGCCCCCCTCGAGTCTCCTGAAGTCCGTTCGTGCTCCCGTGCTACCCTAATACTTTCTAAAGCTTCCTCATTTCCCCAAGGTCTGTCATGCGAAATGTTGTCATCGTCGGCTCGGGCTGTGCCGGTAATACAGCCGCTGTCTATACCGCGCGCGCCAATCTCAAACCTCTCGTCATCAAGGGTCACGAGCCCGGCGGCCAGCTATCACTCACCACGCTCGTCGAGAATTTCCCCGGCTTCCCCGATGGCATCAACGGCCCCGACCTGGTCGAAAACATCCGCAAACAGGCCGAGAATTTCGGCGCCGAATACTTGCACGGAGTCGTCACCGAAGCCGATCTCTCCAAGCGCCCGTTTCGCCTCAATGTCGAGGGCCAATGGCACGAAGCCCATACCGTCATCATCGCTTCCGGCGCGTCCGCGCGTTGGCTCGACTTGCCCAACGAGCAGAAGTTGATCGGCCACGGCGTCAGCTCCTGCGCCACCTGCGACGGCTTTTTCTATCGCGGCAAGAAGATCATGGTCATCGGCGGCGGCGATTCCGCCATGGAGGAAGCCAACTTCCTCACGCGCTTCGGCAGTGAAGTCGTCCTCGTACACCGCCGCGAGCAGTTCCGCGCCTCGAAAATCATGTTCGCCCGCGTGCAGAACAACCCCAAGATCAAGTTGCTGACCAACACCGTCGTCGAAGACGTTTTCGATGCCGGTAAGCAGACCGTGACCGGCGTGCGGCTGCGCAATGTCGCGACCGGCGCCGTCTGGGAACAGGATGTCGACGGTTTCTTCGTCGCCATCGGCCATATTCCCAACACCGCCGTATTTCGCGGCCAGATCGAAACCGACCCCGATGGCTACATCCTTTCCAAGGGTGGCCCCAAAACCAATATCCCCGGCGTCTTCCACGCCGGCGACGTTCAGGATCGTGTCTACAAGCAGGCCATCACGGCAGCCGGCATGGGCTGCATGGCCGCTATGGAAGCCGAAAGATTTCTAGAAGCGGAGGGACATTAATGATCGAACGATTGACGCCCGCCGGGGTTCCTGTGCCCCGCGGCCCTTATTCTCCAGCCGTGCGCGCCGGCGATTTCATTTTCGTTTCCGGCCAGGGCGCTGTGGATGTAACAACCGACAAGATGTCCTACGGGGACATCCAGCATGAAACGCGCCTTGTCCTCGGCAACATCAAGCGCATCCTCGAGGGCTGCGGCGCCAGCATGAAAGACGTGGTGAAGTGTTCCGTCTTTATTTCCGACGGAAAGGATTTCGGCGCCATGAACCAGGTCTACATCGAGTTCTTCGGCAACGACAAGCCTGCCCGCACCACAGTCGAAACCAGATTCGCCGACCCCAAAATGAAAGTCGAAATCGACTGCATCGCCTATAAGCCGAAGTGAGTCGGACAAAGCTTGCCACTCCGGCACTATAATGGCTAGTGGTGAAGTTTAGCGTCCGTTGCTGCCTGGTTCCCCTGGCGTTAGTACGCTCCCTTTTCGCCGCGCCAGGCGAAGCCGCCTCCAAACCGGTTGATTTCGACCGTGAAATTCGGCCCATCCTCGCCGACAACTGCTTCGCCTGTCACGGCCCCGACGACAAGCAGCGCATGGCTAATCTGCGCCTCGACACAAAGGACGGTTTGTTCGCCGTCGTTGCTGCCGGCAAATCGCCCGAGAGCAAACTCTACCAGCGCATCAGCGCTCCGGAAAAAGGCAAGCGCATGCCTCCGCCGTTCGCCGAGCGGTTCCCGAACCCGCAGCAGGTCGAGCTCATCCGCCGCTGGATCGACGAAGGCGCGAAATGGGAAACGCACTGGGCATACGTGCCGCCGAAGCGGCCGGATCCGCCTGCCGTTGGCAACCAAGCGTGGATTCGCAACCCCATCGACAATTTCATCCTGGCGAAACTGGAAAGTGAAGGACTGAAGCCTTCGCCCGAAGCCGATAAGACCACCCTCCTCCGCCGGGTGACTTTCGATCTGACGGGCCTCCCGCCGACGCTGGCCGAGGTGGACGCCTTCGAGCGCGATAAATCCGCGCAAGCTTACGAAAAGGTGGTGGATCGGCTGCTGGCTTCGCCGCGATATGGCGAGCGGATGGCCATGCAGTGGCTCGACCTGGCCCGGTACGCCGACACTCACGGCTATCACATCGACAGCCATCGGGAAATGTGGCATTGGCGTGACTGGGTGATCGATGCGTTCAATCGCAACATGCCGTTCGACGAATTCACGGTGGAGCAACTCGCCGGCGACCTGTTACCGCATCCCACGCTCCAGCAACGGATTGCCACCGGGTTCAATCGCAACCATATGATCAATTTCGAAGGCGGCGCGATCCCGGAAGAGTATCAGAATGAGTATGTTGTGGATCGCGTGGAGGCTACTTCCGTGGTGTGGCTGGGGATGACCATGGGTTGCGCCCGATGCCACGACCACAAGTTCGATCCTATCAAACAAAAGGACTTCTACCGCTTCTACGCCTTCTTCAACACCATTTCGGAAAAAGGACTCGACGGCCGGCGCGGTAACGCCCAACCTATAGTGCAGGTACCCTCGCCCGAGCAGTCGCGCGAAATCGCGCGAGTGAGCCAGGCAATCTGCGCTCACGAAGAAGCCATTCCGAAGGATCGCGAACTCGATGCGATGCAGGCCGAGTGGGAGAAAACCGCTCTCGGGTCGTTGCCGGATGCGCCGCGTGATGGGTTACTCGCGCATTATGAGCTAGATGGCAACCTGGTCGATAGCTCCGGGCACTACCGGCAGGGCCGCATCGTGAAGGGCGATCTGGGCTACGACACCGGTCCGGTGGGGCGCGCGGCGGCATTCGATGGACAGACGCACGTCGAATTTGGCGATACCGGCGGTTTTGAGCGTAACGAGCCTGTTTCCATTAGTTTCTGGGTTTCTCCGGGCGATCGTCAGGGGATGACCGTCGTCCAAAAACTGGATGCCGACCAGCGCGGCTGGGAGGTCTACCGGGAGGAATCCCTGGTTCTGCCCCGGTTGCACCGTGGTTCACGGCTGCAGATGCGCCTGATTCATCATTGGCCGGACGATTCCATTCAAGTGCGGACGCGCGAGCCGATTGTTGAGGACGAGGATCACGCCGTTGCTATCACCTACGATGGTTCCGGCAAGGCTGCGGGAGTCAAGATCTACGTCGACGGCAAACCCAAAGAAACTGAGGTAGTTACGGATACACTAGCGGGCTCGATCCGCAATACGGCGCCGCTTTCGATCGGGGACAACCGGTTCGGGCGGCAATTCCAGGGATCGCTCGACGATCTGCGCCTTTACAGCCGGGTTTTGGCAGCAGGCGAAGTCGAAGAACTGGCCGTTCACCAGCCGGCGCGGGCCGTGGTGATGATTCTGCCGAAGAAGCGGGAAATATCGCAGAAGCAGGCACTGCGGGCTTATTTCCTGACCTACGCGGCACCGGCGGACCTTCGAAAAACCTATTTGGAGCTGAAAGACCTGCAGCGGGAGAAGGAAGACCTGGATTGGACCGTGCCTAACGCCATGGTCATGCAGGAGATGGATGCGCCACGGGAGACGGCGATCCTGGGGCGGGGCGACTACCGGAATCGTGGTGAAGTGGTGGCGCCGGGAGTTCCGGCGGTACTGCCGGCGTTCGGGAAGGATCTGCCGCTGAACCGGTTGGGTCTCGCGAAATGGCTGGTTGACCCGGCCAATCCGCTGACGGCGCGAGTTTCGGTGAACCGATATTGGCAATTGCATTTCGGCACAGGGATTGTGAAAACGGCAGAAGATTTTGGCTCGCAGGGTGAGCCGCCGAGCCATCCGCTGCTACTCGACTGGCTGGCGACGGAGTTCGTCCGGACCAACTGGGACATCAAGGCGATGCAGCGATTGATGGTGACATCAGCGGCCTACCGGCAGTCGTCGCGCGTCACACAGGAATTGCAGGAGCGCGATCCGGAAAACCGGCTTCTGGCGCGCGGTCCGCGCTTCCGGCTGCCGGCTGAAATGGTGCGCGACAACGCGTTGGCCGCGAGCGGGCTGCTGGTCGAGAAAGTCGGCGGGGCGAGCGTGATGCCGTACCAGCCGAAGGGGCTTTGGGAAGAGACCGCTTACGGCGATGTGTACTCGGCGCAGACCTACAAACAGGGCCACGGCGACGATCTTTATCGCCGGAGCATGTATACGTTTTGGAAGCGAACAAGTCCGCCGCCGGCACTGATCACCTTCGATTCTCCGGACCGCGAGAAGTGCACGGCAAGGCGTACGGTAACGAATACACCGTTGCAAGCGCTGGTGCTTCTGAATGACCCGACGTACATTGAAGCGGCCCGCGTACTGGCGGAAAAGACGATTCGCGAGGGCGGCACGGATCCGGCGCGGCGCATCCGGTATGCATTCCGGCTGGCCACGGCGCGCGATCCCAATGCAAAGGAATTGCAGGTGCTGCGCGAGCTGGAACGCACGGAATCGGCGGAATACCGGCGCAACGAAGATGCCGCGCGCAAGCTGGTGGGTGTTGGCGAAGCCAAGGCAGACAGCAAGCTCGATGCGGGCGAATTGGCGGCGTGGACCACGGTGGCGAGCACCATCCTGAATCTGGACGAGACGATCACGCGGGAGTAAAGCCATGGATTTTGATGAGCAATACCGGCTCGCGATGACGCGACGCCACTTTTTTAGCCTGGGCAGCACAGGGATCGGCACGGCGGCATTGGCGTCGCTGCTCAACCCCAGCTTATTTGCCGCGATGGACGCGAACCAGAAGACCGGCGGTCTTCCAGGACTTCCGCATTTCCCTCCCAAAGCGAAGCGCGTGATCTTTCTGCACCAATCGGGTGGGCCGGCGCAGATGGATCTGTTCGATTACAAGCCGAAGACGGTGGAGTATCGCGGACAGGATTTGCCGGCGTCGGTGCGCAAGGGGCAGCGTATTACGGGAATGACTTCGGGCCAGTCGAGGCTGCCGGTGGCGCCCTCGATTTTCAAATTTCAGCAGTACGGGCAATCGGGCGCCTGGCTGAGCGAACTGCTGCCGTACACGGCGAAGATGGTGGAGGACATCGCGATCATCAAGACGATGAACACCGACGCCATCAATCACGATCCTGCGATCACGTTCATCCAGAGCGGCAGCCAGCAGCCGGGGCGGCCCAGCATGGGCGCATGGGTGAGCTACGGGCTGGGCAGCGAGAACCAGAATCTGCCGTCGTTCGTCGTGATGATTTCGCAGGCCAGCGGATTGAATATCGATCAACCACTGTTTTCGCGGTTGTGGGGTCACCGGATTTCTGCCGTCGAAATATCAAGGCGTGAAATTTCGCGCGGGCAGCGATCCGGTGCTGTATCTCTCGGACCCTCCGGGAATCGACAAGGGCACGCGGCGGCGCATGCTGGATTCGCTTGCCAAGCTAAACGGCATGCACGAGCAAGTGTATGGCGACCCGGAGATCGATACCCGCATCGAGCAGTATGAGATGGCGTTCCGCATGCAGACTTCGGTGCCGGAGCTGGTGGATCTATCGAAGGAGCCGGATCATGTGTTCGAGGCGTATGGTCCGGACTCGCGCAAGCCGGGCACGTACGCGTGGCAGTGCTTACTGGCGCGGCGGCTGGCCGAGCGCAACGTGCGGTTCGTGCAGATTTACAAGCGCGGGTGGGATCAGCACAACGACCTGCCGCGCGACCTCGCGTTGCAGTGCAAGAGCGTGGACCAGCCTTCGGCGGCGCTGGTGCAGGATTTGAAACAGCGCGGGCTGCTGGACGACACGCTGGTCATTTGGGGCGGGGAATTCGGGCGCACGGTTTACTGCCAGGGCAAGCTGATGGACACCAACTACGGGCGCGACCATCATCCGCGGTGTTTCACGATGTGGATGGCGGGCGGCGGAATCAAGCCGGGGATGGTGCTCGGGGAGACGGACGATTACTGCTACAACATCGTGTCGGACCCCGTACACATCCACGATCTGCAAGCGACCATCTTGAATTGCATGGGCGTGGATCACAAGCGGCTGACCTATAAGTTCCAGGGCCGGCATTTCCGGCTGACGGACGTGGCAGGCGAAGTGGTGAAGAAGGTGCTGGCGTAGAGCACGGCTTCACCGCAGAGACGCAGAGGCGATAACGTCACAAGGGTCTAAGACGCCTTCGTCAAGACGACAACCCGCGGGGCCTGATCGCTGAACACGTCGCTAAGTTGCGCGATACTTTAGCAAGGCTCGACGCGGCCCGCGCCGTGGCCGACATGGATGCCCGGTTTCCGGTTGCATCCGCTCAAAGGCTGTCGAAGGTCTTCGGCGGCAGCGCTGAAAGTGGCTAGTGCAACAGGCGCAGTATGAGCTGGCCCACGTGCGTGCTGACCGGATGAAACTCAAGCGTTTGCAATTCGCGTAGGCAAGTGGACTATCCTTCCCTTGACATGGATTTCTATTAGAATCACAATGTGATAGTAATGCTGGGCGAGTTCGAGTATCTGCTGCTTACCGCGGCGGCGCGGTTGGGCGAAGACGCTTACGGCGCGGCGATGCGGCAGGAGATTGAGGACGCGACCGGGCGCGGGTGCTCCATCGGCGCGCTCTACACCACCTTGGATCGTTTGGAGGTGAAGGGCTTCGTCAAGACATGGATGGGCGATCCGACCCCGCAGCGAGGCGGCCGTCCCAAGCGGATGGTGCGCGTGACGGCGAAGGGCGTCCAGGCGGCGAGAGAGTTTTACGCTGCGGTGACGCGCGTGAGCCGTGGTGTTTCCTGGGAGCTGAACTGCGCGGGGAGCCGGCCATGAACCGGCTCTGCTGGTGGTTGGTGGACATGGCGTCCCGAATGCTGGAACCCGACGAGCGGGATGCAGTGCAAGGCGATTTCGCGGAGCAAGGCGAGACTGGCGGCCGAGCGCTCGGCGATGTGTTGGGTTTGGTTGTGCGGCGGCAGGCAGCTTTGTGGAAGGACTGGCGGCCCTGGATAGCCCTCGTGGGCCTCATTGTCCCGCTTGGCATGGCGCTCTCGATCGTTTCACGGGCTACGGCCGACCAGAACGCCAAGTACATTTGGCTGTATGCGAACAATTGGGACTGGGCGCTCTTAAGACACGCCGAGTTTTGGTACGAGCTTCGGGACTCGATCACGTTTGTCTTCCTGCTCTGCTTACCGCTGGTTTGCTGGTCATGGACCGCGGGTTTCGTGCTCGGGGCCAAGTCACGCCGCGTCGTTCCGGTCTACGGCATTCTGTTTTGTCTCATGTTGGTGTTCGGAGTACTTCTGGGTGCACCGCGATATCTTGCTTATTTCTTTCAGCACATCAGCCGGCCGCCAAATCCCAATGAGAGCGACCCCGTCTTCGCACTGGCGTTTTACCGGGAAATGTTTCCGCTGATTGTGCAGGTGGTTCTGGTGGCGGTCCCGGCGCTGTGGGGAATGCGTCGAGGCACGGCCGTGGAAGGATTTCCGAGACCGCTCCGGATCGTCTTATGGACTACCGCAATCCTCACCCTGACCATGCTGGTGATTCAAGAACCGGGCTTTGTCTTTTTACTGAAAGCATATTGGCTGCAGCGGATTTCGCAGGGTTGGGAAATGCGCTTGCTCGAGCACGTTGTGTATTGGCCGGTGGCGTACTTGGCCGCAATGGCAATCTGCCGGCGCTGGCACGGCAATATGAGGAACAAACATGGACACACCTTTGGGTAGACTCAATCTGGTGCGTGCCGCCGCATTGCTTGTCGCGGTAGCCTGCGCCGCCACGGCTGCCGATCAACCGGCGGGCCGCGCCGTCCTCGAACCCGCGAAGGAGCGCAAGGCCGCGCCCGAGTTTGCGCTGCAAGACAGTTCCGGCAAGACGATGAGGCTGAAGAACTACCGGGGGAAAGTCGTTCTCCTTGATTTCTGGGCCACATGGTGTCACGGATGCGTAAAGGAGATCCCGTGGTTTTCGGAGTTCGAGAAAACGTACGGTGCGAAGGGACTCGCCGTTGTCGGCGTCTCGATGGATGAAGGCGGCTGGAAGATTGTGAAGCCGTTCCTGGCTGAGAACCGAGTGCCTTACCGGATCTTACTAGGGAACGATGCTACGGCGAAGGGGTTCGGAATCGAGGGCCTGCCCGACACATTCCTCATCGACCGCAAGGGGAGGGTGGCAGCGGCGTATCGGGCGATGCTGGTCGACAAGAACGACGTCGAGGCGAATATTGAGGCGCTGCTGTCCAAACGCTAGCTAGACAGCACAGTCGTCAGCGAGACCCCCCCTTGACTTGGGCGCCGTTTTTTACCTATATATCGCAAGGGGAGGAAAACCTATGTCCGGTGTTTCTCCGATGATGTGGATGCTCTCTGCATGGGGAGCGGTGACCACCGTGTTTGTGATCCTCATGATTTACCGGTCCTTGATCACGATGCGCGAGGACGATCAATTGTTTCTGAATCCGGGCCAAACGGCCGCGGCAGCCGAACAGCAGGAAGTTCAGCACAAGCTGAAGCGGCTGGGACCGTATGCGAAGGGGCTCGGTGTGGCTTCGGCATGCCTGGGAGCGGGTGTGGTGGGCCTTTGGCTTTATCAAGCGATGACACGGTTTAACGCGCCTTAGAATGCGCACGGGGCTCCGGATGGTCCGGCCGGCCAGCGGGATAGGCCGGTGTTGAGTGGCCGGGTGTGTGTTCTGTTCCTGCTGGCCGGACCCGTGCATTCGCAGTCGGTGCGTGTTGTGTCGGAATTCCAGAGAATGGATCCGTTCGGAGAGGTGGTGCGCGCCGACCGGACAACGCAGCCACGGGAAATTCTCTCGCCGGAGGTGGCGCGCAACGCCTTTGCCTCTTTCCACATTGCGGTGACCGTAGCCGAACGGGAGCCGTTCTTCGTCTACGTGCAAACCAATCCGCCGGATATCTTCCACATTTCTCTTTACAAGGAGCTGTATGCGAAGACGGACGCCGGCTGGATTCCGGATGTGCTGCAACCGGTACAGATACCGGCGTTCGACACGCTACCGTATCTGCCTTTGCCCATTCCAGGGCAGAACACAGTGTGCTACTGGATGGACCTTTGGGTTCCCCCGGAGACGCCAGTCGAGCGAGTGCGCCTGGAGGTGCTGGTAAAAGTCGGGCGCGGCTGGGTGGAGTATCCGATGGAGGTGCGGGTGATGGAAGCGGTGGCGCCTACCATAGCCGAGCGTCATGCCACGCTACCGGCGGTGACGGCGCGGGCTGACGCCTCGGTGTACGGACCATTTCGAAACTTCGCGTGCGATAGACGCGAAGGCGGCCACGAAAAGCGGCTGAGCGTGCGGCTGATGATCCATCGCAATGCGATGCAGGATCTGGCGCTGGCGCGCGCGCTCGAAGGACGCGCGGGAGATCCGCGAGCGGAACTGCTAAGCCGGGCGGGCATCGTGGATAGGAAGCACTGGTGCCAGTCGCCGGGGACGCTGGCGGAGCTGGGCACGGAGTGGTTCTTGCGTGTGCGGGACGCGGCATACCGCCAGGCAGGTCCGGCGCCCGACTAAGCCGATCCGGACAGATGATTGCGAGAGTTCACGCCACTAACTTCTTGACCACTTCCCCCTCCACGTCCGTCAATCGGAAATCGCGGCCCTGGAAGCGGTAGGTGAGGCGCTTGTGGTCGAGGCCCATCAGATGAAGCGCTGTGGCGTGGAGGTCGTGGACGGAGACGGGGTCCTCCACGATGTTGTAGCCGACATCATCGGTGCGGCCGATGGTCACGCCGGGCTTGATGCCGCCACCGGCAAGCCACATGGTGAACGCCCGGGCGTGATGATCGCGGCCTAAAAATTTCGAGCCGCCGCGAGCCTTCGTTCATGGGCGTGCGGCCGAACTCGCCGCCCCAGACCACCATGGTCGAGTCGAGCAGGCCGCGCTGTTTCAGATCCGCGACAAGCGCGGCGGAAGCGCGGTCGGTGTCGCGGCAGAGGCGCGCGAGCTTGTTCACGATGTCTTCGTTGTTACTGGCGCCGTGGTGTCCCAGCCGCGGTGATAGAGCTGCACGAAACGCACGCCGCGCTCGACCAGCCGCCGCGCGAGCAGACAGTTGTTGGCGAAAGATGCCTTGCCGGGCGTGGTGCCGTACATCTCGTGAATATCCGGTCGGCTCCTTTGAGATATCGGCCAGCTCGGGCACGCTGGTTTGCATCTTGTACGCCATCTCATAGGCGCCGATGCGCGAGGCGATTTCGGGATCGCCGACGTCGGCCTGATGCGCGTGAGTTGAGAAACCGCAGGGCATCGAGCGAGCGGCGGCGCGTTTCGGCGGTCACGCCCTCGGGATTGGAGAGGAACAGAACCGGATCGCCCGACCGCCGGAACTCCACGCCCTGATAATCCGTCGGCAGGAAACCGCTGCCCCAGCAGGAGCGGCCGCCATCGGGCTGGTTCTGGCCGGAGAGCATGACGACGAAGCCTGGCAAATCCGCATTCTCGCTGCCCGATCCCGTAGGTGACCCAGGCGCCCATGCTAGGACGGCCGGAATCTGGTAGCCGGTGCTCATGAAGATCTGGGCCGGCGCATGGTTGAACTGCGTGGTGTGGAGCGAGCGCACGATGGCCACGTCATCGACGATTTTCGCGAGATGGGGGAGCGAGGACCGAGAGCTCGGCGCCGGACTGGCCGCACTTGGTGAACTGGTGCGGCGAGCCGAGCAGCCTGGGAACACCCGTGATGAACGCGAAGCGCTCACCTTTGATCAGGTCTTCGGGGCATGGCTGGCCGTTGAATTTCGTGAGCGCGGGCTTGTAATCGAACAGGTCGAGCTGCGAGGGCCCACCAGCCATGAAGAGGTAGATGACGTTCTTGCATTTCGCGGGGAAGTGCGGCGGTTTGGGGGCCATGGCGCGCGCTTCGTCGGTGCTGCCTTGCGCTTGAGCAAGCAATGCGGGGTTAAACAGCGACGTAAGCGCGGCCGCGCCGATCCCGAAGCCTGCCTGTCCGAAAAAGTGCCGCCGCGTAACTTCGAGTAGCCGCCGTTGGTCTTCCGTCATGGCTTCGTCACTCCTTGGTAATGGTCTCATCGAGGTTGAGCAATACGTTGGCCACCATGGTCCAGGCGGCGGTCGCGGCATTACCGCCCACTTTTTGGGCTTCGTCCAAGTGCGCGCTGAAGTGTTCCTGCTGCTGGGCCTCGTACTTGGTCAGGTAGTCCAACTCCTTTGGCTGAGCATGGCGGCCGGTGGCCAGCCGATATCCGTAATCGATGCGGGAACGCGCGTCGGGGCCGCCTTCTTTGGCCAGACGGTCCGCCATGGCGCGCGCAGCTTCCCAGAAGGCCTGGTCATTCAGCAGGTTCAAGGCCTGCAGCGGCGTGTTGGTACGCGTGCGCCGCACGGTGCAAACTTCGCGGCTGGGCGCATCGAAATTAATCAGGGTGGGATACGGGGCGCTGCGGCGCGCGAAGGTGTAGATGCCGCGGCGGTAGCGATCCTCGCCCTGGCTTTCGACGTATACGTCGTCGTTGTAAGGCATGTCCCAGATCCCGGCCGGCTGCGGTGGGAACACGCTGGGCCCTCCGATCTTGGAGCTCAACAGCCCGCTCTCCGCCAGCACGGCGTCGCGTACCATTTCGGCTTCCATGCGGAAGCGCGGCCCACGCGCCAACAAACGGTTGTACGGATCTTTGGCCTGTAACTCCGGCATGACGCTGGACGACTGCCGGTAGGCCGTCGAGGTCACGATCAGGCGATGGATGGCCTTCATGCTCCAGCCGTGGTCCATGAACTCTGTAGCGAGCCAGTCGAGCAGCTCGGGATGCGACGGTTTTTGACCCTGGGTGCCGAAATCCTCGCTGGTCTCGACAATACCGTGGCCGAAATACTGCTCCCAGAAGCGGTTCACCGCGACGCGCGCCGTCAGCGGATTATCTTTGCTTACCAGCCATCGCGCAAGGCCCAGACGGTTCGGCATCGCGTCTTCCGGGAGCGGCGGCAGCATGGCTGGCGGGTTGGCGTAAACCTTGTCGGCTTTAGCTGAGAATCCGCCGCGGATGCGAATGAAATCGAAGGGCCGCTCGAAACCGGGCTGCTCGCGCATAACGAGCGTGCTGGTGATATCCAGCTTCTTCCTCTCTTCCTTCAGCTGCTTAAGTTCGTCGCGAGCCGGCTGAAGCGAAGAAGCCACGGTGAGGAAATAATCCGCGAGTTTCTTTTCCTCCTCTTCGGTGCGACCGGTCTTGCCTAGCAGGGCGCGCAGAGAATGGCTGACATCGACCACCGTTGCGGGGTCCGCGCCGTCGGTGGCGGAAAGCCGGAAATAGCCCACGCTCTGGCAACTGAATTCGGATTCCTGCGTGAGGGTAATGCGCACCTCCCCCTCGGTAATCGGACTCTCCAGCACAAGCACCAACTGCCGCGGGAGACGCTGGTCCTCACGCGAGGCATCCACCATCCAGAGTTGCCCCTGCTTGCGGTCGAGCGACCGCACGCCGGTGTCACCTGCAAACTTCCGGATCGCCACTGGTTTCCAACCCGCCCCGTCCCGCGTCTCAACCTTGATTTGCGTGATGTTGAAGTTGCCGTACGGATCGCGGCCCGGCCCTCCGCGCGGCAGCTTCGCGTTCGGTAGAGCTTCCAGCCGGATACCGCTCGCCGAACTTACGGGAAGTTTGCACTCGATCACGTAAGCTTCGTCGCGCGGCGATTCGCCGGCGGCGAAGATCAGCCCCTGCGGGCCGGCACTCAGCGTGGTTCCCGCGGCGGTGGTCAGCTTCTGCGGAATGATTACGCGCCAGCCGCGCTCCGCATCCACCACCGATTTTTCCCAGGCCGTCTGCTCCGCCTTCAGTTCTGGCGTCATGGTCTGGCTCTTCTCCACCAGTTCCTGGATGCGAGTGTCCAGCTTTTCGCGATGCGTCTTCTGGTCGGGCGTGGGCATCTCGAGCACCGGCTCGATGTAGATCGGCGTCTGGCCGTTATCCTCCTGGCGTTTTTCTCCATTGTTGAAGAAGGCCATCATGGAGTAGAAATCGCGCTGCGTGAACGGGTCGAACTTGTGGTTATGGCATTGCGCGCAGCCGAGCGTACTGCCCAGCCAGACGGTAGCGGTTGTCGCCACGCGATCCACCTGCACCTCAAAATAAGACTCGTCCTTGTCCACGCCGCCCTCTTTATTGAACTGCGTGTTGCGATGGAAGCCGGTGGCGATCTTCTGCTCCTCGGTGGCGTTGGGGAGCATGTCGCCGGCAATCTGCTCGATGGTGAATTCGTCGAACGGCATATCGCGGTTGAGCGCGTTGATGACCCAGTCGCGGTATTTCCAGATCTCGCGGCGATCGTCTTTTTCGTAGCCGTTGGAATCGGCATAGCGCGCCAGATCCAGCCAAGGGCGGGCCCAGCGCTCGCCAAAGTGCGGTGAGGCCAGCAGTTTATCCACCAACTTCTCATAGGCGTCAGGGCGCGCGTCCGCAAGAAACGCATCCAGCTCCGCCGGCGATGGCGGCAATCCAGTCAAATCCAGAGACACGCGACGCGCCAGCTTCTCCTTAGACGCTTCGGGCGAATAGGTCAATCCTTCCCGCTCGAGGCGCGCCAGGATGAAGCGGTCGATGGGATTGCGCACAAGCGCCGCGTGGCTGACGGTCGGCGGGACTGGCTTCACCGGGCGGACGTAGGCCCAGTGTTTCGGCGGCGGTTGGTCGCGGGCGACGGCGCTTTCCGGCCACGCGGCGCCCTCGTCGATCCAGCGCTTTAGTGTGGCGATCTGTTCCGGCGCGAGCGGCGTGCCGTTGAACGGCATGCGCGGTTCCCCGCCCCGGCCCTCAACGCGCTCGATCAGTCGGCTTTTTTCACTCGATCCCGGCACAATGACCGCGCCGCCGTTACCGCCCCGCAGGGCCGCGGATTTGATGTCCAGCCGCAATTGCGATTTGGGCTGCGTCCCGCTGTGGCAGGCATAGCAGGAGGAGCGCAGGATGGGCTCCACGCTGCGCGCGTAATCAACCTGGCTCGCGGCGCTTGCTTGGCTGGGGACCGAACCAATCCACGCTGCAATCAGCGCTATCTGTTCCGCGCGCAGGGCGGCGCCCACCGGCGGCATGCGCACCTTGGCGTCCGCCGACGCGATTCTCTGGTAAAGCAGGCTTGCGCGGGTGTTGCCGGGCGCGATCGCCGGACCTGAGATCCCGCCCTTGAGCACGCCTTCGAGACTATCCAGCCGCAGACGTGCTTGCGGCTCGGTGGCGCCATGGCACGGAGCGCAGGACTCCCGCAAGACCGGCAAGATCTGAGCATCGAAGCTGGGCTGCTGAGCGGCCGCGGGGTGCGAGCTTACAAACAACAGGCCAATCGCAGCCAAGACCTCACTAGCCATGAACATAGGACGCATAATCAACTTACGAAAGTCTATCACCGCGCACCTCCAGTATCGCCGATTCTCTCGATATCAGTGCCCACGAAGGCGTAGTGTCTTGCTTGCACCACTCTACTGTGATGAACCCAAAGGTATCATTGACAATCCGGCCGGCTTAACCCAGTATCGTTAGCAGACTGAGCACTTCTGCCCAATCTGCAGGTTGTCTGAACTAAGTCAGATCATCTGAGATTTCCCCCCTTAGCTCAACGTGACACGTTTCCCGAGTGTCTTCTTCCGCCTGAAGACCAATGGTGCCATGCCTTTGCGGAGGCTAAGAAATTCTCGCTTTTCGGCTAAGAGATAAAACGCATGCTGACTGAAACGGTACAACGCACGGGAGCAAATCGGGAAGCTGGATGGGTCAACCGCCTCTTCAGCAGTGAGGGCTACACACCCGAACACCAGGAGCTGAAATTCACTCTGCACCGCAAGCTCCTGGATCGCATTAACCTGGAGGCGCTCTCGGCCATGGCGGGCGAGCGGGCGCGCGCGGAAATCCGCGCGGCCGTGGCGCGACTGATCGAGGAAGAGAAGACACCGCTCAGTTTGATGGAGAAGGATCGCGTCATCGAAGAAGTGCTCGATGAAGTGTTCGGCCTCGGCCCGCTCGAGCCTTTGCTGCGCGACCCCACCATCTCGGACATCCTGGTGACGACGCCGCGTCTGGTTTACGTGGAGCGCGCCGGCAAACTGCATCGCACGCCGGTCGAGTTCAAAGACAACGCGCATCTGCTGCGCATCATCGAAAAGATCGTTGCCCGCGTGGGCCGGCGCGTGGACGAGTCATCGCCTCTGGTGGACGCCCGCCTTCCCGACGGATCGCGCGTCAATGCCGCCATCCCGCCGGTTGCGGTGGACGGACCGCTCCTTTCCATTCGCCGTTTCGGACGCGACGCGCTACAGGGTGAGGACCTGGTCAAGAAGCTGGCCCTGACCGAAGGCATGCTGCAACTGCTGCAGTGCTGCGTCAAGGCGCGGTTGAACATTGTCATCGCCGGGGGCACCGGCGCCGGCAAAACTACCTTGCTCAACGTTCTCTTCTTACATTCCGGAAGACGAACGCATCGTCACCATCGAAGACGCCGCTGAATTACGTCTGCGCCAGACGCACGTGGCGCGCATGGAGACCCGCCCGGCGAACGTGGAAGGCCACGGTGCGATTCGCATTCGGGAGCTTGTCGTCAACGCCCTGCGTATGCGCCCCGACCGCATCATCGTCGGAGAGTGCCGTAGTGAAGAGGCCCTCGACATGCTCCAGGCCATGAATACCGGTCACGATGGATCGCTCACCACGGTGCACGCGAACAATCCGCGCGATGCCATCGGACGCCTGGAAGTCATGGTCGGCATGGCCAACGCCAACATGGGCATGCGTTCCATGCGCCAGCAAATCAGCTCGGCCGTCGATATGTTCGTGCAGGTTTCGCGGTTCAGCGACGGTACCCGCCGAATTACGCACATCACCGAGTGTGTGGGCATGGAAGGCGATCTCATCACCATGCAGGATATCTTCGTATTCGAAAAGACCGGGATTACCGAATCCGGAAGAGTCTCCGGACGATTCCGCGCGACCGGCATCCGCCCCAAGTTCTACGAGCGCCTGCGCGCGTCCGGTATGCAGCTGCCGGCTTCCATCTTCCAAACCGTGGTCGAAATCTCGTAAGGCAAGTCGCGATACAAACGGGGACCGTCTCCCTAACGGCCGGCGCCGGAACCGGTCCCGGCAGGGTTGACGTTCCTGTTCGTTTCGAGGTCCGCGATGATTGCCGCGGGCTGCGATTCGCGATCCATCCCGCTGGTGAAATGGCGACGCGGATCGAAACCGCTAGCGGTCAGGTACGCTACGGCCAGACCACCGATAACCAACGGATGCAACGCCGCCACCGGAAGAGAATATTTCTTCGACTTCAGGAATGCCTCCAGTACGCCGCGGATCGGCCGGCTGCGCGGCACCGTTCCCGGAGTCTGGGGGATCACGAAACTGGAAAATTGCAGATCCGCGTGTCTCCGGCTGTACGTCACAAGCGATTTCGCAATCTGCTTCGGCGTGGTAATGCCATCATCCGCAAAGACACTCCGATGCACGGCATGCGGATAGTAGAAGTCAATCACATTGCGGGCGAAATCCGCGCAGTTGTGGAAAAGCAAGTTGAAATGGCTCTTGTTCCGGCTCTCGTTGAATTTTTCGATGAAGCGCTCGTCCTGCTCCTCCGTGGTTTCGATCTCAAAGCTATAAATCTTCCGGTCATAGGAACCTCCGATCAACTGAATCCATTCCCCGCCTGGCGTTTTTCCGTCAGGGCCGTCCGGGGCAATCTCGAGAAGGTGGCGGCGGCGATAGTTGTCTCGAAGATCGGCCACCATGTCCGCTGTGGCGTACAACGGCACCTGGTCGGGCCGATCGACCGCGAAGAGATAGGCGACAAGTGGAATTGCGATCCAGTCGTAACCACCGACGCGATGATACCTGCTGATGACAACGCCTGGCTCACCGGGATCGCATCGTCGTAGCTCAATGGGAGACGCGGCGCAGACTCGCGAAAGGTAAATCGCAGAATGCCCGGTCGGGGTCATGTCGCCGAACATGCCAAACGGCTCCTCGAGGAACAACCCGATGTCAGCCTTCGCTCGCCCCGCGGCACAGAAAAGCAGCGCCAGCAAGATCGTCAAACCGTTTAGCTTGGATCGTGGACCGCTCATGGCAACCTCCCCACTGGGCCTATTGCAAGTGACGTTCCAACGGGGCTCATCCGTTCCAAGTCCTTGTGTGGAAACGAACGGGGATTTAGCGGAGGGGTGTAACCGTGGGCGCCCGGCTACACTTCGAGGCCGCGATCGGTGTGTGGAGAGGGAGGCTTCTTCACCACGTCAACGATCCGTTCGAGCAGCGCCCTCGCCAGGAATGGTTTCTGGATGAAGTGCCACGTCGAATCCAAGACCAGCAGGCCTTGCATCGACGCCGACAGCAGGATCACACGGAGGTCCGGGCGGGATTTTCTTATTTCCTGTGCCAGGTCTCTACCCGTCATCCCCGGCATCTGAACGTCGGCTACGAGGATATCGATTCTGCCCTTGTGCTCATCCGATTTCTGTAGAGCCTCCTGGCCATCCGCCGCGACAACCAGATCATATCCGCCCTGCTTCAAAATCCTCTCCAGCATGAGACGCACGACCGGATCATCTTCCGCCAGCAGTACGACAATTTCCCGATCTAGGGTTGGATTCTCCATGATTCTCCGATCCCAGCGTAGCCGAAGATCAGTGCAAATATAGCATCTCCTCAGGGCTTGAATCGGCGAGTTTTCTGTAAACCGATATCAGTAAATGAGTTAGCGATAACTGTGACTTAATATACTCCCCCGTAGGCCGGGTGTTTTGCGTCTTCCCTAATCTGGGGTACTATCCATAGTACGTTAGTTCACCACTTCTGATTCTCGCGGTCCACTCCACTTCATAAGCAGTGAAATCTTAAACGGTTGCGTCGCAAATCCCATTGGGATTTGCCGCGAGAAGAGCCCTATACCATGCGTGTGTTTCAAACGGTGCGTAGAATTGAGAATCTCTGGATCATGGCGCTGCCGTTGATCCTCGGTCCGAGCGCGGGGTTGGCGCAGACCGCACTTTCGATAGTACCCGGCTCGGCGATTGCCGGTGGTGCCGGTTCGCTCAGCATTTCCATTAATTCGACTGCTGGCTATGCGCCGGCCGCGCTGGAATGGACTCTCACTTACTCGTGGAGCGCGCTCACAAATCTGAAGGTTCAAACCGGAGCAGCCGCTACGGCCGCGAGTAAATCAGTGGTGTGCACGTTCGCTTCGGGTTCTGTTCGTTGCCTCACCTGGGGGCTGAATGACAAGACAATTTCGAACGGTGTGATCGCCACCGTGACTTTCAGTGTTTCTTCGCACGCATCGGTGTCGACGGCCGCTGAACTCACTGGATTGATCGCGGCTTCATCAGCGGGCGCGGCTATCAAGGCGACCGGAACCGGGGCGGTATTGCCGATTACTTCGCCAAATCACATCTCCGGGCTGGCATGCACCCCATCGCCGCTCGTCACGCCAGGTTCGGCAGTCTGCACTGTGAAGTTTGCCGCAGCGGCTTCCGGTTCGGCTATCGTCGCTCTTGGGCTCGGTACAGGTTCGGCGAAGGTCACCATACCATCCTCGGTCACTATTCCGGCGGGAACGGCAAGCGCGACGTTTACGCTGCAAGCCGGAGCCGTATCGGCGGCCACAACCGCGGTGATCGTGGCCACGATTGGGGCTAGTACCGCTAGCCTTTCGCTCTCGCTTGCCCCGTAGGATCCGTGCTCCGCGCTTAGTTGCTGCGGATGCTTTCCCGGAAGATCTGGTCCGACCAGGCGACCGCCTCGAGGTAAACTTCGGCGATGATCTCTTTCGGAACTCGCAAGCGAGCGGCGGTGTCGCTGAGTGCCTCCCAGTCTCCCGCCTCATACTCAAGGACCAACTGATGAACTCCGGCTAAGGGTTGGCCAGGGCGCCCCGTACCCAGAAGGGCATCGGCGATGTCGCCGCCGAGCCGCAGCTCGGCAAGTATCTCCGGCAGCGGGCGGCTTAACATGGCATCCAACAGCGAGAAGAGGCCAATCAGGAAAAGGTCCGCCTTGCGGTGGCCCAGGTCCGCCCATTGCGCCAATAGTTCGGAGAAACGGGCGCGAACGAGCGCGGTACGGATGAGTTCATCGGGCTTGTCCGACGCCAGAATCGGCAGCGCGGCGAGCGAAATCCAGTTCCGGATTTCCTGCTCTCCCAGCAAGGCCAGCGCCTGCCGGATGGATTGCACCGGGTGAATCCAGCCAAACACGGACGAGTTGATATAGCGCAGCAATTTCGAGGCGAGCGAGATCTCCCGCTGGATCAGCGCTTCCAGCGCGAACAGTTCCACTTCGGGACGGTGCACTTCCTCCAACACGCGCAGATAGCCGAGTTTGCTTCCGGGGACCTCACGGCGGGAGACAATGACCGGCCGAGCGAAGAAATAGCCCTGAAAATAGTGATATCCCATCTCGCAGGCCCGCTGAAATTCTTCGATCGTTTCGATCTTCTCCGCCAGCATGCGGATTCCGCGGGCGGTGTATCGGCTCGCCAGAGCCCGTTGCTCGGCGATTGTAGTGTCGCGAAAGTCCACCTTAATCACGCTGACGAGGTCGGTCAACTCATCCCAACCGTTCAGGTGAGAGAAATCGTCCAGAGCCAGCGTATATCCTTTTTTGCGCAGCGCGCGGCACGCAGCAATGACGCCAGGCTCGGGCTTAACCGATTCCAGAATCTCGATCACTGTGCCACTTGGGGGAAGGGAGAGAGCGCGCTCATCCGAAAGCAAGTCCTCGGGAAAATTAATGAAGGCGCG
The DNA here is from genome assembly GCA_963768075.1 of Terriglobia bacterium. Taxonomy (GTDB): domain Bacteria; phylum Acidobacteriota; class Terriglobia; order Bryobacterales; family Bryobacteraceae; genus QHXW01. Next base: position 30,443 of record CAVYHD010000039.1, on the reverse strand, counting down.
TGTGCCTGCCAGGAGGTTTTCTACGCCAATCGAGAAAAAACTGTTGGTAATGACTTGCAGGCTGGCCGTGCTGTCAGTGTCTCCGGCCGACGCACTGTCGCGACAGGGACGGAAAAGGAGTTCGTACCCGTAGACCTTTAGTCGCCGGTCGAAAATCGCCTGCCGGGCTACAAATACTTCCATGAAGTTTCTATCGGCGGGAGTGGGCAGCCGCTGTACTCTCGGCTGATTCGGTCGCCAGGTGGGAAATTGGGCTACTTCGTTCTGAGACGCCGTTACCAGCCAGCTCATTTGGCGGCTCCATGGCCACCCGTAACCGGCGTGGCTTGAAAAGGGCGGAACCTACGGTCCCGCCCTCAACAGGAACAACTAGCTGGCAGAAGTGTTGGCAGCAGCCAGGCGAGAGTTGGTGGCGGTCCAGATTCCGGACACGCTGCCACCCGCACTGATGAACAGCGCAGCGGAAGCCAGGCATACGAAAGCCAGCAACAGGGTGTACTCGATCAGGTCCTGACCTTGTTCGTCATTCAGAAAGTTGTGCAGCATCGTTTTCATGGTTGGTTACTCCTCGGCCTCGTATATAGCACGCCGGCTGCCAGGGCATAGATGCCTGTATATATTTGTAAAATAAGTGGTTATCCATAGTTAATGAGCGAATTTTGAGTGTCACTTTGTCACTAAACAACTATCGTAGTGACAGGCTGACAATACCGTTGGATAGCAATCGGAAATTGTCCGGCCGATTACCTACTGATCCAGCGTTTCCAACCGGGCCGCTCAAACCCATCGAGCACCCAGATATCTCCGGTGGGATGGCTGGCCGAGCTCGCAAACGACTTGCCGTCGGGAGACAGGCTATACCCGCTGAGATCGGCAGAGGCCGGTAGCTGCAGGGCGCCAATCACTTTCTCGGCCCCGGTGCCGGCATTGATCGAGGCCAGGGAGCGGTGCAGTGCGTCCACCTGCTTGATGCCGTAAAGCAGAGTGCCATCGACGTTCCAGCCGTAGATCGGCCAATCATCTTTGCTGAGCGGGCGGCTCTCCTTTCCGTCCTCGGAAATCAGGGTGAGGCCATCCGCAGTGACGCACGCGATCCAGTGACCGTCCTTGTGTTCCCACTTGGGATGAGATGGCAGGCACGCTTCGCGCAACACGACGGGCTTGCTGCCGCCACCCGAGCGTGCTTTCACCAGCGCCCAACTGCCTTCGATGTTTTGCAGATAGGCAATCCACGCGCCATCCGGGCTCCAAGTGGGCGAGCGCTGGTCGTAATTGTCGACGGAGAGACGGATGGGTTTGCCTCCAGCCACACTCGACACGTAGATGGAGTGCCCGGAGCTGCCGACGATCGAGTATGCGACGCGCTGGTCGTCGGGAGAAAAGTTGGGCTCGTTGAACGATGCAATCCAGGTCCGGTCGAAATCCTTCTCGGTCACGAGCGGCCGCTCCCAACCATCGCGGGGCCGCACCCAGATCTGCGACGTGCCGGTGCGATCGGTGGAGTAGGCCAACTGATTGCCGGCCCAGGACCAAGCCGGATCGAACTCGTTCCGGCTGGTGGAGAGCAGCGTCCGCACGGGCGAGCCATCGAGAGGCACTTCGATCAAATCGAAGTCGTCCAGCGCGCTGGTGAACGCGATCCGGCTTCCATCCGGTGAAACCGAAGCCTGCACGGCATCCTGGACGGTCACCGAGAGCGGGCGGATCGTGCCTTTCCGGGTGTCGATCATTTCCAGGTCGGCTCCCACGGACCCGGGAACTTGTCCGCCGAAAACGACGTGCCGGCCGTCGGGCATCCAACCGAACGGGTAGGCCATGTGCATCAACGTGAACGCCCGCCTCGGCACTCCCTCGGGATAAGGCAAAATCCAGAACTCCGAGCCGCCATCCCATCGGGAAATCCATACACCGAGCTGCTTGCCGTCCGGCGAGAATGCCAGATATCCGAGCTGGTATTTTCCGCTCGCGAAGGGGCCGGCGGTGAATTTACGCGGTGTGCCCCCCGCGGGCGGCGCGAGCCATAGGGACAGCGGTTCTTTGCCCGACGGGTCGGCGCGCAGCAAAGCCAGCGTGCGGCCGTCCGGTGCGATGGCCGCAGCGGAAGTATTCTCCTGGACAAGGTCGGGCGCTCCGCCGGTTGCGCCCACCTCCCACAGCGCCGTACCTGATTTGCCGGCGCCCAGATAATAAACCCTGTTGTTATCGGGAGACCAGAAAGGCGCGTTACAATCGGCCGCCGATTTGGTGATTTGCGCCGGTGTGGGAGAGTTCAGCGCGCGCACGAATACCTGGCTCACGTCGTTTACGTCCGCAACATACGCGATGCTCTGGCCGTCAGGCGACCAGGCGGGCGAACCCTCATATACCGCGGTGACGGCGACGGGTTGAATGTGATAGCGGGCCAAATCCACCGCGGATTCCGGAATGAGGAAAAGGTCCGTCACCAAAGCACCCGCCAACAACCCGCCAAGACCGAGCAGAATCGGAATGACACGCCGTTTGCGGCGGGCCGGTTGCGCCGGCAGCGCGGGCTGGGAACCGGTGCTCTCATCCAAGTGCTGGCGAATCGTTTGGAGTTCGCGCTTCAAATCCGCCGTGGATGCGTACCGGTCCTCGCGATCCTTGGCGAGGCAACGCTCCACGCACCATCGCAGCGGAGCCGGAACGGAGGGATTCAATTCTCCGATGGGCGTTGCCTGTTCCTCGACGATCGCCGCCATGGTACTCATGGCGCTGGAGCGAGCGAACGGCGCCTTTCCGGTAAGCATTTCGTAGATCACCAGGCCGAAGGAGAACTGATCCGTACGGGGGTCCAGGGCTTCGCCACGAACCTGCTCCGGGCTCATATAGGTGGCGGTCCCGACGATAATGCCCGGTGTGGTGCCCGTCTGTTGCTCGATCTTTCCAGCCACTTCCTTCGGGACGGCCTTGGCAAGACCGAAGTCCAGGATCTTCGCTCCGGCCTTTGTGACCATTATGTTCGCGGGCTTCAAATCGCGATGGACAATGCCGGCCTGATGCGCGGCGGACAGCCCATCGGCCACTTGCACCGCGAGGTCCAGCACTTTCCGGACCGGCACTTTTCCGCGCGCGATCAAAGCTCCGAGCGGCTCGCCGTCCACCAATTCCGAGACGATGTACGGAATAGCACCCTCCATCCCAACGTCATGCACAATGAGGATGTTGGGATGGTTCAGAGCGCTGGCGGACCGGGCTTCGAGCGCAAAGCGGCGCAGCAGATCGGGATCAGCCGTCGCCTCCTGCCGCAGCACCTTGATGGCTACGTCGCGTTGCAGCCGCTCATCGCGGGCCCGGTAGACCTCGCCCATACCGCCCGCGCCCAGCGCAGCGATGATCTCGTACCGCCCGAGGCGGTTTCCAGGATTCAGAGGCATGTTTCAAACCGGATCATTCGTCCAGACCCACGAGGCGGAGACCGGCAACGCGTTCGAAGTTCCGACGGTTGCGCGTGAGCAGTGGAGCACCGCGCAGGAGCACGATGCCGGCGATGAGACTATCGGCCATACCGATCGACGAACCAACCTGCTCCAGTGACCTTCTCACTTGAGCCGCCTTGTCAGCCGCCGCCTCGTCCAGAGGCAGCGTGGGGACCGCGGCCAGCAACTGCCGGATCGGCCCTTCTTGTTTTGCGTTGCGCGCGCCGGAGAGCAGCTCGAAGCGCGTGATGGCAGTCGTCTGCAGGGATCCGCGTTCCAATTCAAAGGCTACCTGACCAGCCAAAGGATCGACGCCAGCGAGGAAGTCAATCAGAACGTCCGTGTCGGCCACGGTCATCGCCAGTGTGCCCGCAATGCCTCGGTCTCTTGACGGAGGCGGCTTGCGTCCGCAATCGGCACGGTGCCACGCAGCCGCAGCGCCCGCGAGCGAACCCGCTCTTGGTCACCGGCGCCCTCCAGATAGGCGTCGATCGCTTCGCTGATCACGGATGAAAACCCTTTCTCGCCTCGGCGAGCGGCCAATTCGAGGAGTTTGGCCCGATGCTCAGGTTTCAACTCGATCGTGGTCCTCATCCCCCCATTGTACATGCATATGCATGTCGAGTGCGGCCCAGCGGCCGAGGCGGGTGAAGCATCCCAAACACTTATTGCCAAACCGCTGAAATCCAAGTACACTAAGCGCTGAATAGGTCTCAACGCTCACAGCGCAAATGTATCCAGGCAGAAACTTCCCGCCGCGTAGGCAAAACCGTAGAGAGAATGTAAACGAATCGATCCGGGCTCGGGAGGTTCGTGCCGTGTTCCCGGACGGAACCGCTGAGGTGATGCCGACGGCGCAAGCTTTGCGCAAAGCGCAGGAGTTGGGACTGGATCTCGTCGTCGTTTCCCCGACCGCCGTTCCGCCCGTCGCCAAGGCCATCGACTACGGCAGTTATCAGTACGAGTTGAAAAAAAAGCAGCACGAGGCCAAGAGAAAGCAGCACGTGGTACAGGTAAAGGAGCTGAAATTCCGCCCCAATACCGACGACCACGACTACGAATTCAAGAAAAATCACGCCATCCGGTTTCTGAAAGAGGGCAATCGAGTCAAAGCGGTGGTCCAGTTCCGGGGCCGTGAGATCGCCCACACAGACCTGGGCAAGAAGCTGCTTGTACGATTCGCCGAAGATCTGACCGCGTTCGGCAGCGTGGAAGGTACGCCGCGGCTCGAAGGGCGTAACGCTCACATCCTCATCAGCCCCACTAAATCGGCCAAGACTGTCTGACCTGATTCGCCCGCGGGGTGTAAAATCTGGAAATCTATGCGTCCGGCTTTGTTCGTTATGTCGCTGATTCCCATTATGCTTCCGGCGTCAGATCCTGAGAGCACCGCCTGGGACCTGCTGAACCACGGCCTGTCGGAAGGGGGCACCGCCCAGCGCATACAAGCGGTCACGGCGCTCGCTTCCATTGGTGCCACTCCGCATGTGATCGATCTGGTGGAAGCGGGACTCGCGGATAAAGAGGTCACCGTCCGGCAGACCGCGGCCGCGGTATTGGGCGAGATGCCGGCGCGGCGCGCCATCCCGCGGTTGAAACAGGCGTTGGATGATGTCTCGGCCGAGGTAAGTTTCGCCGCGGCTCAGTCGCTGTGGAAAATGGGGGATCAGAGCGGGCGTGAAATCCTTTGGGGCGTGCTGGGGGGCGAGCGGAAAGCGGGCCCGGGCTTGATCGAAGGCAAGGTGCGGGATGCCAAGAAGACGATCCACAGCCCCACAACCATGGCGAGGATCGGCATCAACGAAGCAGCGGGATTGCTTGGTCCCTTCTCAATCGGCGTGTGGTTTGCCGAAGACCTCATGAAGGACAAGGGGGCCGTAGCCCGAACTCTCACGGCCAAGCTTCTGGCCACCGACCCCGACCCGCGATCGATCCAGGAACTCGCGGACGCCCTTAGTGATAAGAGCGCTGCGGTGCGCGCTACGGTGGCGCGCTCGCTCGGCCAACGGGCGGCGCGCGCCGATATCCCCAAACTGGAGCCGGCTCTCAGCGACGGCAACGATGGTGTGCGCTTTATGGCCGCGGCGGCGATCATCCGGTTGAGCCAACCCGCGCCGAAACCGGTACGCCGGCCGAAGAAGGCGGCCCCCGCACAATCCCCCTCGAAGTGACGTTGAGCTGTGATATACTGTTTGGGTATTTGATCGCCCGCCGATTAGGTAAGTAGCCTCTAACGCTCCGTAGCGTGCGTTGTTCCTGTCTGCCCATTAGCTGCCTTCAAATCGGAAAAGGAAAATTGCACAATGAAGAATATATTTGTTGGGAACCTCAGTTTTGGGGCAACAGAAGACAGCGTGAGATCGCTGTTTGAAACTCACGGAACCGTGGAAAAGGTCAGCATCGTAACCGATCGGGACTCTGGACAGCCCAGAGGCTTCGGGTTTGTAGAAATGCCGAACGACGCGGAAGCAGAACGCGCCATCAACGCTTTGAACGGGACCGAACTCGGGGGAAGGGCGCTAAACATCAACGAAGCGCGGCCCAAGACCGAGCGATCCTCGAGCGGCGGTGGCGGCGGCTTTCGGCGCAGCGGCGGCGGCGGGGGCGGCGGAAGATCGCGCTGGTAAATGGTGGCTGGGGGTCCGGCCCGAAAGGCCGGACCAACCGGAATCCCACGCGATATTTGACAACTTGTTCGCGTGTCCGGTAGCCTAAATGTTTTGAACTGTATGAGTGGAGACGTGTGTCGATGAGTACCGTGTTCCCGTCCAAGCCGGCAATTGAGAGAAAGTGGCACGTTCTGGATGCCGACAACGTTGTACTGGGAAAGCTGGCCAGCCACGCAGCCATGTTGTTGATGGGCAAACACAAGCCCACCTACACTCCCTTCCTGGATACCGGCGATCATGTGATCGTCATCAATGCCGCGAAGGTGAAGCTGACGGGCAAAAAGGACGACCAGAAGATGTATCACCGGTTCACCGGCTATCCGGGTGGGCTGGTGTCGGTGGGCGCGCGTAAGATGCGGGCCACCCGCCCCACGCGCATGATAGAGGAAGCTATCGCCGGTATGCTTCCGAAGACCAAGCTGGGCAAGCAGATGTACCGGAAGCTAAGGTTTACGCGGGCGACAAGCATCCGCACGCCGCGCAGAAGCCGCAGCGCAAAACAGGTCGCATAGGTTAGGTAGAAAGGTTAACGAGTTGCCAGCAACGAAGATTCAATACTTGGCAACGGGCCGGCGCAAGACGTCGGTGGCGCGGATGTTCTTGCGGCCGGGCACGGGGAAGATCACGGTCAACGGCCGGCCGTTCGAACGGTATTTTCAAACCGAATCTCTGCGCGTACCGGTGCGGCAGCCTTTGCTGGCCACCGAGACCGCCGACAAGTTCGACGTACTGATTCTGGCTTCCGGCGGGGGCGTTGCCGGTCAGGCGGGAGCAGCGCGGCTCGGAATCGCCCGGGCTCTGGTGGAGTTCAACGCCGAATTGCGCCAGCGTCTCAAGAAGCTCGGTTTCCTGACTCGCGATCCGCGGGAGCACGAGCGCAAGAAGTACGGCCAGAAGGGCGCGCGCAAGCGCTTCCAGTTCTCTAAACGCTAAGTCATGTATACGGAGTGCTGTGGTTTTTTCGTGAGAAACCCCGCGCTCCCGGTTCCAAACTCCGGCTTCCCTGGCGCACGCAAATCTCGCTTTGGATCGCGTGCGCGCAGGCAGCCGGCCGGGCAGGTTCGCGCCTGCCCGAAATCACGTAGGAGGTAGTTTGCCAGCTATTTCAATGAAAGAATTGCTCGAAGCGGGCGTTCACTTCGGGCACCAGACCAAGCGCTGGAATCCAAAGATGAAGGAATACATCTTTGGCGAACGCAACGGCATCTACATCATCGACCTGCAAAAGACCTTGAAGTTGTTCAAGGATGCGGCACGGTATGTGGGCGAAATGGCCGCGCAAGGCAAGAATGTGCTGTTTGTCGGCACCAAACGCCAGGCGCAGGAAGCAGTCGCCGAAGAAGCCAAACGCTGCCAGATGTTCTACGTCAACCAGCGCTGGCTGGGCGGCCTGCTCACCAACATGATGACGGTGCAGAAGTCGATCAAGCGGCTCAAGGAACTGGAGCAGATGGCCGCCGAAGGCGCTTACGGCGGGCGTCCCAAAAAAGAGATCGTCCGCCTGGAGCGCGAGCGCAAACATCTGGACCAGAACCTGGCCGGCATCAAAGACATGCCAGGACTGCCGGATGTGGTCTTCGTCATCGATTCGAACAAGGAAGCGATCGCCGTAAAAGAAGCCCGCCGGCTGGGCATCCCGGTGGTAGCGATCGTCGACACCAACTGCGATCCCGACGAAGTGGATTGGGTGATCCCGGGTAACGATGACGCGCTTGCGCGCCATCCGCCTGTTCACCAGCAAGATTGCGGATTCGGTGATTGAAGGCCGCGCCTTGGCCACCGAGCAGGATTTCACCGCCGAGAAGATCGTGAGCCGAAACGCCGGCCGAGGAGAGGATCGACGACTATAGCGCAGTACGTCGATCCCAAGTACGCCGAAGCAGATCATGGCGGAAAGCCTTCGTGGACGAAGAGCCGGTGACCTCACCGCGTAAGGGTCCGGCTTCGGAGACCACGGCGCCGGTTCCCGAACCGGCCGTCACCGAAAGCGGGCATCAGGAAGTCATCCACCACGGAGGCGCGCGGGGGCTGCTCGGTGCTTCAGGGTCTCCGCGGGAATCACACTTTTTCCAGGTAAATCATATGGCGGAAATTACCGCACAACTCGTAAAACAGCTCCGCGAGCGCACCGGCGCCGGCATGATGGAGTGCAAGAGCGCGCTAACCGAAGCGAAGGGCGATCTGGCGGAGGCGGAGGTCGTGCTGCGCAAGCGCGGTATCGCCTCGGCCGGCAAAAAGGCTTCGCGCACCACCAAACAGGGGCTTATCGGCACCTACATCCACGCACGGCGCGCAGCTAGGCGTGCTGGTGGAAGTCGAACTGCGAATCCGATTTCGTGGCGCGCACCGACGATTTCCAGGAATTGGTGCACGATCTGGCCATGCACATTGCCGCCGCCGACCCGCAATTCATCCGCAAACAGGATGTCACGGCCGAGGCGCTCGAAAAAGAGAGGGAAATCCAGCGCGCCCGCGCGCTCGCCGAGAAGAAGCCCGAGAAGATCGCTCGACAAGATTATCGAAGGCCGCATGGCGAAATTTTACGAAGAGGTCTGCCTTTACGAGCAGCCGTTCGTGAAGGAAAACACGCTCACCATCGATCAGTTGATCAAGACCAAGATCGCCAAGCTCGGCGAGAACATCGTGGTCTCGCGATTTGCGCGTTTCAAAGTTGGTGACGCGCCAGCATCATCGGGCGGCGAGGGAGAAGCCGCCGTTTCCGAGCCCGTCGAGGCCTGATTTGTGCCGAAATACGAGCGCATCCTGCTGAAATTGAGCGGCGAGGCCATGGCGGGCGCCGCGACGTTCGGCATTGATCCGCGATCGGGTGCGCGAACTGGCTCATGAGATTGCCGATGTGGCCCGGTCGGGCGTTCAGCTTGGCGTTGTGGTGGGCGGCGGTAACATTTTTCGCGGCATTGCCTCCGCGGCCCGCAGTATGGACCGCGTCACGGCGGATCACATGGGCATGCTCGCCACCGTGATCAACTCGCTGGCGCTGCAGGATGCGCTCGAACATATGGGCGCAGCACACGCGGGTAATGAGCGCCATCACGATGCACCAGGTGGCCGAGCCCTACATCCGCCGCCGTGCGATTCGCCATCTGGAAAAAGGCCGCATCGTCATCTTCGCGGCGCGGCACTTCGAATCCGTATTTTTCCACCGACACCGCTGCCACGCTGCGCGCGCTCGAGATCAAAGCGCAGGTGATCGCCAAGGCTACGCAGCGTTGATGGCGTTTATGACAAAGATCCGATGAAGTTTCCCGATGCCGTCATGTACCCGCCAAGTCTCCTATCACGGAAGTTCTTACCAAGGCGTCTGGGCGTGATGGACGCCTCGTCGATCGCGATGTGCCGCGACAACCACCTCCCGATTGTGGTTTTCAATCTGAACACGACTGGCAATATAATGCGTATGGCGACCGGCGAACCGATCGGCACGCTCATTCACTAGCGCACTATGAAAACCGAACCTCATTCAGCCCCAAGCGGGCACGTCTTCAACTCCGTCAAAGAAATTGAAGCCAGTTCCAAAAGCGCATGGAAAAAGCGCTGAGCGATCTGCAGCACGCGATGGCCACCATCCGCACCGGGCCGCGCCTCTATCAGCCTTCTGGACAACGTCCGCGTGGATTACTACGGCACGCCCACGCCGCTCAACCAGATCGGCAACCTGCACGTGCCCGAACCCACGCTGATCACCGTGCAGCCGTGGGATGTCTCGCAGATCGGCGCTATCGAGAAATCCATCCGCGCTTCCGACCTGGGACTGAACCCGGCCAACGACGGCAAGATCATCCGCATTCCCATTCCACCTCTGACCGAAGAACGCCGCAAGGAACTGGTCAAGAACCTGCACGCAGTAGCCGAAGATCATCGCGTGGCGATCCGCAACATCCGCCGCGACGGCAACGAGGAGATGAAGAAGCTGCTCAAGGACAAGAAAATCGCCGAAGACGAAGAGCGCCGGGGCCACGACGAGATCCAGAAGATGACCGACGCCTACATGGACAAGCTGGACACGTCGGCGAAGAATAAAGAGAAAGAGATCCTGGAGATCAAGTAGCGGCGGGGAATACCATGTCGGCCGGCTCTACACCATGCGCCTCGCAGTATTGCCGATATAGTGTTCCATAGCTTGCCGTGACGTAATCGGCTTCGCTATATCCCAGCCGGCGTGCCGTCCGATCGATCCATTCAGGCGCGCCTTCGATTTCAAAAAAACATCCGATCGGCGTCTCGTCCAGCGTCACTATGCCACGCTCGCGCGGCCTCGCATACTCCGTCCGGTATTTCTGATAACGGAAGACCGGAGTGAAGCCGAGCCGTTCGAGGATCAATGCGGCCTCGTGCGCGTCCGATATTTGCAGCTCCAGTTCTTCGCGCGACTTGTACTTGCCGGGAGCCGGCGGACCCTTGTACGTCAGAGTGTCGATGGGCCCGGCGTGGCGCACGCGCAGCAACTGGCCGTTGCCACGCAGCATCAGGTCAGCCGTATCGAAAACCACGTTGTCTTCGAGGACTCTTCGACACCGCACCTGGAAGCCGGCACTACGCAAAATGCGCTGCGCCGCGCGGGGGCTTGCTACCTCCAGCTTGATCTCGACCTCACGATTCGTGTCAGAGGAAGGCACTGCCCGCCATCATAGCGGGTTGACTGGTTCAAGCGCCGGAATCGGCGAGCCAGTCGCGCAACGTCCGCTCGTCCTGCCATCCAGCGGCACTCCGGCGGATTTTGCCGTCCGGTCCGATCAACACTAGCTTCGGCACTCCGCTCACTTTGTAATTCCGCGCGGTCTGTCCATCGGCATCCACCAGGTTGGTCAGGCTGAGGTGCTTACCGCTCATGAATTCGCGCGCACCATCCAGGTCGCGGATATTGACCGCCAGAATCTCAACACCGCTCGCGCGGAACTCATCGCGAAGCCGGTCGAGGAGCGGCAACTCGTGGCGGCAGATGCCGCACGAGGTGGCCCAGAAGACCACGAGAACCGGCCTGCCACGGTAGGCGGCAAGATCCACGCGTCCGCCGTAGGCCTGGTCGAGGATGAAATCCGGCGCTTGCTTTCCGGCCATGGTATCCCAGTTGAGCGCAAAGACCAGAACGATCACGCACAGACCCACGATGCCCATTCCGCCGGTTTGGCGCCGCATGCTTTCTTAGTAGCACGCCCGCCGGGGAACCCCTAGGTTGCTTTTGGTTAATTCGCGGTGGACCGCGCGTTCCCTGTTGGCTTACACGGGTCTTACTTACCTTTTCCCGCCGGATCCCCGGGTACCGTCGTAACTGCGCTGCTACACCGCAAGCCGAAGAGCTGGGCACAAAGTATGCGTGCTGTGGGGAGATCGCCATCATGCAGTGCTCGGCTTAGTTCCGGAAAGGCATCGATCCGGCGCACGATCCGGTCGCCACGATGAAGCTGAAATTGAAGTTGGGAGTACAGGTTGGTCGACGTTCTCATGGGTTTTTCTGCTATCTATCCGGATAGTGAGTTTGCCCGATTGTGCGTTTCAAGTAGGTATTGGCGGGAACCCTTGTACTACACGAGGGTTTGGTGAGATATAATCTACTTCCGTCATCTAGGACGCACACAGGTGACACAGACGGGGAGTATCTATAGATTCATGCCGACAGGAAAAAGACGAAGTACCGACACGTCGTTGCTCGAAGCAGCTTTGATCGGCTTCGAACAGATGAAGCGCAACGTGGAAGAGAAGATCGCCGGGATCCGGAGCCAGTTAAGTGGACAAGGCGCAGCCTCAGGGCCGGCGCCGGCCCAAACCGGCAGACGCCCGCTGAGCCCAGCAGCGCGCAGGAGAATTGCCGCAGCTCAGCGAAAGAGGTGGGCTGCCGTCAAAGCGAAAGCGCCGGCTAAGGCGGGGAAGGCGAAGCGCACTATGAGCGCCGCCGCGCGAAAGAAGATTGCGGCCGCGCAGCGGAAGAGGTGGGCTCTGGTCAAAGCTAGCTCAAGCGCCAAGCCAGCTAGTTAGGCAGTCCGGAAGGATGGGGAGCAGATCGAGATCTGCTCCCTAAGAATTCCTCGCTTCAAAACACGTACCGCCGAAAACGCTTCTCTCTTACTAATACGAGTTACAGGTGGGATTGCAGCATGCGCACCATGGTGGATTTCCCGGCCGCGCCTTCGATAGTTGCGACTACCCTGCCATTCTCAAAGAGCAGTAATGTGGGGGTCAAGTGGATGCTATAGCGGTGGGCCGTCGCCGGGCTCTTATCGATATCGACCTTACCCACCTTCAAGCGGCCCGCAAACTCACTGGCGATCGCGTTTACTGTAGGCTCGATCCGCGTACAATATCCACACCAGGTTGCCCAGAATTCGACCAGGACGGGCGTGGATGAGTGGACTACCTCCGCATCAAAGTTGGCGTCATCCCACGCCGAGACGCCTTCGGGGGCAAGTTGGCGGACCGATTCAGCAGTCCTTCGCCACTGTCGAGGGCCCGGAGCCACCTTGTTGATGCGGTCGGTCTGTTCCCGGTCCACCTGATCGGCCGGCAGAGTGCCATCGCGGCCTTCACTATCGCGATACAGGTAGACATCATTTACGATGATAGGCACGCCGTCACAGTCTATGGTTTTGCCGTTCTTCAAGACCAGCTTCCAGTCATTGGCGGCCAGCGTGGCAGCGGCAAGTACCGAGGCAACGACGCACGGGGTGAGATAGCGCATCGTAAACATGAGTTACGTTTCCAGTGTATCCGCGACGGGCGGTCATGTTACAGTCCACAAAATGAGGTTCTCCAAGGTTTACAATGACTTAAAGGAATGGTGCCGGGAGTTTTCCGAATCATGCCCGGGTGGCGAAACCGGCAGACGCAAAGGACTTAAAATCCTTTTCTCCGCAAGGAGAGTGCGGGTTCAAGTCCCGCCCCGGGCACCAAGGTTTCAATGATTTGGCTGCGTATCCGGGGAAGCGCCTAGTGAACAACTGTGGCGGTCTTCAGGCTTTTCGCTTATCGCCCGGGTGGCAACTGGTCTGGGAACATGGGGCTAGAGACGAAACCGCGTCCGCCATGTCAGATCTCGCCGCAGCACCCGTCTTTGACATAAACCAATTGCGCAACATCTGCATGCAGGATGCCGACCTCATGCGAGATCTGGCGGTTTCCCTGGTTGCTGATGCCACTTCGCAGATTCCTGCGCTGACGGACGCAGTAGAGCACGCCGACGGTATGCAATGCGCCCGTCTAGCCCACTACGTGAAGGGCGCGTGCGCCAATGTCGGTGCGGTCGCGCTGGCAGCGTTGTTGAAGCACATTGAGGGCAGCGCCGCCGCGGGTGACTTCGCCGCCTGCCGGGCTGCTCTGCGCAATCTGAACACCGAACTGCAGAAATTCTCCTCTGAAACAGCGTCCTTGTAACGCCCGCCTCCGGTGGTGAACAACATGTTAAGTTGAAATTCATGCGAACCTTTTTTTGCGTGGTGGCCTTCGCCGCCAGCCTGATGGCCTCGGGAGAACTCTCCGGCCGGCGAGCTCCCGGCTTCTCGCTCATGGATGTGAACTTCAAGCAGCATGATCCTCAGGACTACCGCGGAAAAATCCTGCTGGTCGAGATCATCAAGACGAACTGCCCGCACTGCGAGGCTTTCGCGCCCGTCCTTGAAGAGATCGTTTCCAGGTATCACGGCCAGGTGGCGGCCTTGACGATTGTGAATCCTCCGGACACGCTGGAAACGGTGCGCAAGTACATCGCGGACCACAAGGTCACCTTGCCGGTTTTGTATGACACGGGGCAGGTGTCCATTTCGTATTTCAAGGCGACGCCACAAAAGCCGGACATTCAGGTGCCGCACCTGTTTATCATTGACGCGCAGGGAATGATTCAAAACGACTATCCGTACAACCCGCTGACAAAGGGAATTTTCGAGGGGCGCGATCTGTTCAGCGAGCTGGATCACATGCTCGGCAAGTCCAAGTAGGCCAGCTCGTTGGCGCACGGGCGCGACTCTTGACTTTCCTTCTATCGGCAGGGTATTGTAGCGATTCGACTTGGCCACGCTGGGGCCAGCCTACATATGGGAAAGAACACTGGCGGCGAAGCCGAAACGGTGGATGAGTTTTTGGATTCGACGCTGGAGAGTGTCGACAGTGCGGAAAATCTGGTGCTCGATCTGGCCCAGAAAGCTGGCTTCCCGGAAGACGATTTGCACAAGATTGGAATGGCGGTGCGCGAATCCATGGTGAATGCCGTGGTTCACGGCAACCAGTACAGCGCGCACAAAAAAGTTCACGTGTCGGTGTCGAAAGGTCCCGACCGCCTGACGGTGACGATCGCGGACCAGGGGAGAGGTTTCGATTTGGAGAAAGTACCGGATCCACTGACGGACCAGAATATTCTCCGTTTTTCAGGGCGGGGCATGTTCCTCATCCGCGCGTTCATGGATGAGCTTCAGGTTCGCCGGCTGAGCCCGCTCGGCACCGAGGTCACGCTGGTGAAGTATCTAGAGCGGAAATGAATTCGACAAGTTCTGAACTAGGAGGTTGACGGAAGTGAGCGTTAAGTTAAGTTCGCGTCAGGTTGGAGATGTGAGTGTTCTGGATGTTGCAGGACGCATCACGCTGGGTGAGGGATCGAGTGCGCTGCGCGATACGCTGCGCGACATGGTGAGCAAGGGCCAGAAGAAAATCCTGCTGAACCTCGGCGAAGTCTCTTATATTGACAGCTCGGGTATCGGCGAGCTGGTTTCCGGGTTCACCACGGTCGCCAACCACGGCGGCACGTTGAAATTGTTGGGGCTGACCAAGAGGGTCAAGGACCTTTTGCAGATCACCAAGTTGTACACGGTTTTCGACGTGCACGACGACGAGGCGGGAGCGGTTCGCAGTTTTGCGTAGGAACCCGGTGCGGCTGCGAGGTTCTCGACTCGCGGCCCGCACACCCTGCTCACGTCGTGTTTGCTCTATGGACCACGCGTTCCAGCGCCTGCTGCAAACCCCTCGTGGAAAATCCATATGGTCCTGGCGCCGTTTTGAAAGCCACGCGACCGTCGGTTCCGATCATATATAAGCGGTCCGGCCAGCCGGTGTAGGCTCGTTCGGTTTTGTTTTCGATACTGTCGAGTATCGCGGGAATGTGAATTCCCAGGTTGCGAACGCAGGCCGAAGCCGTGTTGCTGCGCTGTCCGTCGGTCTGTGCCGAGGCGAACAGCACGCCTTCCTTCACGTTGGATTCCGTGGTCCAAAGATCGGTCGGGTGCGCTTCCTGGATGTATACGATGTAGAATGCCGCGCGATCGTGATACGACTCGTACAGCTTGTTGAGCGCGGGAACCTCCCGGCGGAATGGCGGTCAGGTATAGCTGCCGAAAATGAGGACAACCGGTTTCGTCCGGTACTCCGACGACAGCTTGACGGTGCGGCTGTGATCCAAAGCCGGTAGCTCGAAATCAGGCGCGGCGTCACCCACTTTGAGGTTTCCGGCACGCGCCGACATCCAGAATGGCCGGAAGGGCAGAATCAAAAACGCTACGTCCGGAACGTGCGACATGATGGCGCCGAAGCGTTCCGGCGGCTGGCACATGGCGGTGTAGATTCCGGCGCATGCAACGCCGTACAGCACCGCCAATCCGACCAATCCAAGTCTGAAGAACTTCAGCAACCGCATCGCCTAGAACACGAATTTTAGCGCTAATTGGAAAAGGCGCGGGGGACCGGCTTCAAGGATCTGGCCGAATTCGGGTGAGGCAATGTCGTTTTCCGGCAACTGGAAATTCGGGTGATTCATTACATTAAACCACTCGGCGCGGAACTGGATGCGCTTGCTTTCGCCGATGGCGAAGTTCTTGAAGAGCGAGAGATCCAGATCGGCGATGCCCGGGCCGCGGACCACGTTGCGGCCCTCGTTGCCGAACTGGCCGGCTTGCGTGTCTGGGTTGAGGCGCAGGAAGTCATTGGGGTTCACCCACTGGTTGGGTGTATGGGGGCCGGCGTTCGGATTGGAAATCAGATCCGGGCGGCTGGAATAGAAGCCGCTGATTTCCGGCGCTTCGCCCTGCAGGGACACGTTGGCGCTGTCGTAAACCGTGAAAGGCGTTCCCGTGGAAAAGCTCCCGATGCCGTTGAACTGCCAACCATTGATCAGCCAGGCGGCCGCGTGCGGCGCGGCGGACCAGCGCGGCAGCTGCGTAGCTGCCGCTGAGAGACAACCGCTGGCGCGCATCGAAGAGCGACGGGCCGTGCTCGGCGCGCAGATCGAACGGATTCTGCGCCAGATCGTTTTCACCGGAGACATCGGTGGGCGCGGACCCGGAGACGTTGAACGAGGAGACGTCGTCCAGGCTCTTCGAGTACCAATACGAGGCCTGGAAGCCCAAGCCGGCCGCGTAGTGGCGGGATAGAGAAACCTGCCCGGCATGATAAGTGGAATTCGCAATGTTGGTGACTATACCCACGGAAGCGAAGTTACACGGATCATTCGGATTGCTCGGGCATCCGGCATAAATGCGATAGCGATCGACATTGTTGGCGTTGACGTTAGGATTGTAGAGCGTCGGATCGGCCTCGATCATGCGCGGCAGGCGCGTGCCCTTGGTTACCGACATAGCGCACATCCAGCAGATAGTTCTTGCCGAGAACATGCTCGATGGAAATGTTCCAGTTCTGCGCGTACGGCGGACGCACGAGTTGGTCACCGTGAGCACGGTAGCCGGCTGGACGAAATTGCCGGTGCCGAAAGGCGGCGCGCGCCGCCGTAGGGATTGGCGATATTGAAGCCGGGGCCGGCCAGCTGGTACGCCTGCGTCCACGGCAGCGCGCTGACGGGCGCCTGCAGCGGTCCGCCGACGCCGTTGGTGAACGCGTCGTAGAAGATGCCGTAACCCGCGCGGACGGTAGTACGACCGCCGCCAGTGGGGTCCCAAGCGAGACCGATGCGCGGCATGAATGCCTTGTAATAATTCGTGCGCGATGCCGCCGGCACGCCGGGGTCGCCCGGGAACAGCAGGCCCTCGGGGCGTTGGGATAAACCTTCGACTGCACGCCGGGCGCCCATTCGTTCATGCGATTGCGAATGTCAATGTACGGCGTGTTGATCTCATAGCGCAGGCCGTAGTTCAGCGTCAGGTGCGGCGTGATGCGCCATTCATCCTGCGCGTATCCCGCGACGGAGATATTACGAAGCGCGCGGTCGAACTGACCGCCGCCCTGGAAGAACTTTACCGACTGGCCCGGCAGGAAGCTGGCGAAGGAATCGCTAGAGGGAAATGGCGCGAACACGAAGAAGCCGTTGGTGGCGATGCCGAATAGCAGGTTGATCTGAGTGCGGGTGAACTCGCCGCCGAACTTGAAGTTGTGGCGGCCGCGCGTCATCGAAATGGAATCACTGAGCTGGTAGTCGTTCTGATACGTGTTCTGCGGACCGGTAATGGGATCTCCGATGCTGGCATAGCCGCTGACAATCAGGTACGGAGCGCCGGCGGCGATACCGAGCGTCGGCTGATACTGGAAACCGAGGTCAGCTGGCCGGCGTTGATTAAGGCGCTGGCCGATAATGAAATCGTTCTCGGAAAAAGGCGGCGCGAAAAGTCTGCACGTGCCAGGGGAGAACAGATGCGTCTCCGAGGCAGTGACCGATTTGGTGCGAATGCTGTCGGTCACGGGGAAGCCGGGCACGCCGGCGCCGGCGATCGGCAGCGGATCGATTTCACCGGTACTCGACGTCGCGTAGCGCAGGAAAAGCTGATCGCCATTGGAAAAGTTGTGGTCCAGCCGGAAGCCGCCCTGGTCATAGTTGTTGGTGCCGACTTCCGTCGCGGCATAAAGCGTTGGCGAGATGTTGGCCAGCGGATAGTAGTTCAGTGCCTTGAGGGCGATCGGACTCTTCATGGCCTGGGGAATCTGATTGCCGGGAACGGGCTGCCCGGTGAACTCGTTGATCAGCGGCCCGCTGTCGCCCGAGAAATTGCCGGCGCGCTGCCGCGGTGTGGGCACGATGGCGGTCTGGGTTACTGCCCTGCGATCGCGCAGACCCTCGTAATAGGCGAAGAAGAAATCCTTGTTCTGGCGGATGGGGCCGCCCAGTGTGGCGCCGTACTGATTCTGATGCAGCGGCTCGAGTCGGCGGCGAAGAAATTGCGCGAGTCGACATCGTTGTTGCGCAGGAATTCGTAAACATCGCCATGAAAATCGTTGCCGCCCGACTTGGTCACGATGGTGGTCGTCGCGCCGCTGGTGTCGCCGTACTCGGCCGGGCGCGTTCAGCGTCAGGATGCGGAACTCGGTGACGGCGTCCACCGGCACGCGGAGGGCGTATCCGCCATTGACGCTGTCCATGTTGGACACGCCATCCAGCAGATAGTCGTTGGATTCCGGCCGCTGGCCGTTGACCGCGTAGGCCTGGCCGCGCGCACGATGCCGCCGGCTTCGCCGAGGCCGCCGTCATGGGCGCCACTCCAGGCTGCAGCAAGCCAAGTTGCGTCAGGTTGCGGCCGTTGAGCGGAAGTCGGTGGCCTCTTGGGACAATACGACATTGCCCAGCGTCGGGCCGAGGTCCACGGTCGCGCCCGGTCCGCTGACGTTCACTTCGCTGTGCCCGGCGGCCACCTAGAGTTGGACCGGGACGCCACCGTGCGGCCGATATCGATGCGGATCGCCGAAGCCGTGAATGCAGCGAAACCGTCCGCCCCGACGCGCAGGTCGTACTCGCCAACCGGCAGCGACGAGAAGTGGAAGGAGCCATCTTCCGCCGAGCGCTGTTTGGCGCTGAATCCAGTCTGCCTGTTGCTCGCGGTCACTTCCGCCGCCGATACAGAGCCGCCCGACGAGTCTGTCATGTGGCCTTCGAGCACACCCACGGGATCTTGCGCCTGCATGGACCATGACGTGCACACAAGAATAGCGATCGAGATTTTTTGACCGGCGAAGCGCATAAGTTTCCCGGTAGTATACGGGCGCTAAGGGAATTGAACAATAGTCAGAAGTGATTAATAAGAAAGCATTAGCGCCGTTTTTGGTTGCGGCTTGCGAAGAAGATGGTATTCTAGCCCGAGTACATTTCGGCCAAACTTGTTTCGGGAGGATCTATGCGATTTCGTTTAGGGGCGCTTGCCCTAGGGGCAGGTCTGCTGCTATTGGCGGCTGAGCCGAAAACGGTGACGGTGAAAGGCTACGTGCTCGACTCGGCGTGCGGGTTCACCAAGGAGCTGAAAAAACCCATCAGCGCGGATTGTGCGCGGGCCTGCGCGAAAGCTGGCTCACCGCTGGTGATCTGGGGCGATGATGGTTCAGTCTACTGGCCCACGACGGACGCCATGCCTGCCGCGAGCCAGAACGAGAAGCTGCTGCCGTTTGCCGCGCAGCGCGTGACAGTGACCGGCAAGCTGTATGTTCACCGCGGGTCGAAGGCTCTGGTGATCGACAAAATCGAGGCGGCGAAGTAGGCTAACCGCCGCCCACGAATTGCACGATCTCGAGCTGCGCACCCGCCCGGAGGCGCGTCGAGGCCCATTGCGCGCGCTTTACGATGCGGCGGTCAAGCTCGATGGCGAGCCGCTCGGGCTCGAGCTCCAGCAAGCTGACCAGGCCGGCGACGGTTTCTCCTTCGCGAACCGCGCGGTCCTCGCCATTGACAACGATCGTGATATTGACCGCACTCGTGTCCTGCATAAAGACCCGGCCGGGTTGACACCCTCTTTTCCCACTCATTATATTCAAAGTTAAAGGTCTTTTCGCTCCCGGCAAAAAAGAGGAATGCCAACTTCGTATCCAGAACTGTATTTCCCTGTTCTGCTTCAGGTCGTCATCGCGATGGCGGTGGCGGCGCTGATGCTGGGACTTTCCTATGTTTTAGGAAAGAGGGTTAAGGATCGGGTGAAGGACTTACCGTATGAGAGCGGGATCATTCCGACCGGCGATGCGCGCCAGCGCTTTAGCGTCAAGTTCTACCTGGTGGGGATGCTGTTCATCCTGTTCGACATTGAGGCGATCTTCCTGTTCCCGTGGGCGGTGGTGTACCGCGAGCTGAAGATGTTCGGCTTCGTCGAAATGCTGGTGTTCGTTCTGCTGATTCTTTGCGGGTTCTTCTACATCTGGAAGAAGGGGGCGCTGGACTGGTCCTATTCGTCAGGCCGGCAAGGTGAAAAGCGGTAACGAATGATACCGGAAGAGCTCAAGACAATTCCAGCAGTGGCGGCGCTGATGACCGCTCAGCCAAGGGCGGTGGTCGGCGGCAAGTCCGACCGCGGGGAGCTCACTCTCGAAATCGTGCTGGAGAGGATTGTGGAGGTTTGCCGGTTTTTGAAGGAAGACCAGAAGTTCGCGCGCGTGAGCACGGTCACCGCCGTCGATTGGTACCCGGAAGAGCCACGCTTCGAGGTGGTTTATCACCTCCATTCGCCGGAACGCAATGAACGGCTGCGGCTCAAGTGCCGCGTGCCCGGCGGAAACCCAGAGATCGATTCAGTAACCGGTGTATGGCGTGGCGCCGACTGGTACGAGCGCGAGACATTCGACTTATTCGGCATCCGCTTCCGCAGTCATCCCGACTTGAAGCGGATCATGCTGCCGGAAAGCTGGGAAGGCCACCCTTTGCGCAAGGATTATCCGGTGACCGGAGATCGGGTTTGATATGAGCGACGTCGAGACTCCCGGCGTGAGCGTGGTGGAAACGGAAGCGGCCGGGCAGGCCACACCGGAAATCGATCCGCGTCCGCGCCGGCTCGTGTTGAACATGGGGCCGCAGCATCCCTCCACGCACGGCGTGCTGCGCCTGCTGTTGGAACTCGACGGCGAAACCATCATGTCGGCGCAGCCGGATATCGGCTATCTGCACACCGGCATCGAGAAAGAATTCGAGGTGAAGCTGTACCAGCAGGGGGTGACGCTCACGGACCGCATCGATTACCTGGCGCCGCTCTCGAACAATCTTTGCTACTGCCTGGCGGTGGAAAAGCTGCTGGGGCTTGAAATCCCGCCCCGCGCCCAGTGGACTCGCGTGATGCTCACGGAGTTGACGCGCCTCAACAGCCATCTGGTTTGGCTCGGGACGCACGCCATTGACATCGGCGCCATGTCGGTGTTCCTCTACTGCTTCCGTGAACGCGAGGATATTCTGCGCATTTTCGAGATGTTTTCGGGCCAGCGCATGATGACGAGCTACTTCCGCGTCGGCGGTCTGGCGCTCGAGCCGCCGCGCGGCTGGCAGAAAAGGGTCAAGAGCTTCATTGACGTTTTCCCGAGCCGCGTGGACGAGTACGAAGAGCTGTTGACGAATAACAGCATCTGGATCGGCCGCACGCAGGGAGTGGGCCGCTTCCCGCTCGAAGACATGCTGGACCTGGGCGTCACCGGCCCCATGCTCCGGGCCGCGGGCCTGAAATGGGACACGCGCAAGGCGCAGCCGTATTGCAGCTACGAAAAATTCGATTTCGACGTTCCGACACGGACCGAGAACGACGTCTACGCGCGCTATCTTGTTCGGATCGAAGAAATGCGGCAGAGCGCGCGCATCATCAAGCAGGCGTTGGACGGTATGCCGGAAGGCCGCTGGACCGCCGATGCGCCGCACGTGGTTCTGCCCGACCGCGACAAGATGAAGACCCAGATGGAAGCTCTGATTTATCACTTCAAGATCGTCACCGAAGGGTTCGGCGTTCCGGCGGGCGAAGTGTACCAGGTGATCGAATCGCCACGTGGCGAGGTCGGTTATTACGTGGTCAGCGACGGCACCGCGAAGCCGTACCGCGTGCATGTGCGCGGCCCGAGTTTCGGTAATTTGCAAGCCATACCCAGAATGGTGGAAGGCACTCTGATTGCCGATGTCATCGCATCGATCGGCAGCATGGATTTCGTCTTAGGCGATTCGGACCGGTAAGAGCCCCGTCTGCTCCGTTGGTTGTAAGGCAAACGTGAACATGACTTTTTCTCCACACCTCGAAGCCAGATTTGACAAGCTCCTGAAGAGCTACCCTTCCGGCCGGCATCGCTCGGCCATGGTCCCGATGCTGCTGTACGCGCAGGATGAGATTGGTGCGGTCACGCAGGAGTTGGTGGAGGAGGTGGCCCGCCGCACTGGCACCACACCGCTGCAAGTCGAGGAAGTACTCTCTTACTATTCGATGCTGCACCGCAAACCGCTCGGCAAAGCGCACGTGCAAATCTGCACCAATATCAGTTGTCTTTTGACCGGTGGGGAAGAACTATGGAAACACGCCTGCCAGAAACTGGGCATCGGGCATAAAGAAGTCACCGCCGATGGACAGATCTCGCTCGAGGAAGTCGAATGCATCGGCGCCTGCTCCTGGGCGCCGGCTTTACAGGTGAATTACGACTTCTATCACGAGGTGACGCCGCAGAAGCTGGACCAGCTTCTCGACAGCTTGAGGAAGCTGACTTAACGGAATGCCTTACAACGAACCGAGCCCGCTCGAAGTCAAAGTGCTCAGCCGCCGTTTCGGGTTGCCGAATTCGGCATCCATCGATACTTATCTTGCTACCGACGGCTACGCGGCATTCCGGAAAGCACTGGAGATGAAGCCCGAGCAGATCATCGAGGAGATGAAGGCCTCAAATCTTCGCGGGCGTGGCGGAGCTGGTTTCCCAACCGGCATGAAGTGGAGCTTCGTGCCGCGGAATTCGCCGAAGCCGAAATACATCGTCGTCAATGCGGATGAGAGCGAGCCCGGCACTTGCAAGGATCGTCTGCTCATGGAGTACGATCCGCACCAGTTGATCGAGGGAATGCTGATCGCCGGTCTCGCGGTCGACGCGCACGCCGGCTACATCTACGTGCGCGGTGAGTATCGATACCTGATCGAGATTCTGGATCGGGCCATCGCCGAGGCGTACGACCGCGGATATCTGGGCAAGAACCTGCTGGGAACCAATTTTTCGTTCGACGCCTATACGCACACCGGCGCGGGCGCGTACGAATGCGGCGAGGAATCGGCGCTGCTCGAATCGCTCGAGGGCAAGCGTGGCATCCCGCGCATCCGTCCGCCGTTTCCCGCGGTGGTGGGCGCGTTCCAGTGCCCGACGGTGCTGAACAACGTCGAGACTTATTGCGCCGTGCCGGCGATCATTCGCGATGGGGGAGCGGCATTCGCGGCGCTCGGAGTTCCCAAGGCTGGGGGCACCAAACTCACTTGCCTGACAGGCCACGTCAACAGACCCGGCGTTTACGAGCTACCGCTTGGATTCCCTGTGGACAAGATGATCGATGAGGTCGGAGGCGGAATCCGGGGCGGCAAGAAATTGAAGGCATTTATTCCCGGCGGATCTTCATGTCCGGTGCTCACCGCCGCGGAATGCGAAGGCCTCACCATGGATTACGACGCCATGGCGAAGAAGAAAACGATGCTCGGCTCGGGCGGTGTGGTCATCATGGATGAAGACACCTGCATGGTGAAGGTGGCTCTGCGCATCATGCGGTTTTACGCGCACGAAAGCTGCGGCTGGTGCATCCCGTGCCGCGAAGGCACGGCCTGGCTGCGCAAGATCCTGGTCCGTTTTCACGACGGAATGGGACGCCGCGAGGACATCAGCCTTCTGGGCGATCTTTCGAAGAACATGCTGGGACGGACGTTCTGCCCGCTGGGGGATGCCGCCGCCATGCCGATGATTTCCATCGTGGAGAAATTTCGAGACGAGTTCGAAGCGCATCTGGACGGCAAGCCGTGCCCCTACGAGCACGCATCTCAACTGGTGACCGCGTAAATGGCTGATCCGGTCAAACTCACGATCAACGGCAGGCAGATCGAGGCACCCGCCGGCACGCTGCTCATCGAAGCGGCCAAAAGCAACGGCATCGAGATCCCGTCGTTCTGCTACTACGAAGGTCTCACGCTGCAGGCGGCCTGCCGCATGTGCCTGGTAGAGATTGAAAAAGCTCCCAAGCTGATGGTGGCCTGCACGACGCTGGTGGCCGAGGGAATGGTGGTGCGCACTGAAAGCGAGCAGGTGCGGCAGGCGCGCAAGTCCACGCTGGAATTCCTGCTCACCAACCATCCGCTCGATTGCCCGGTGTGCGATAAAGGCGGCGAGTGCGAGTTGCAGGACATGGTGTTCCGCTACGGCGCCGGTGAGAGCCGGTTCACCGAACAGAAACTGCACGTCGACGAAAAGCAATGGTCGCCCGTGGTGTTCTACGACGGGCCGCGCTGCATCCTGTGTTTCCGCTGCGTGCGCATCTGCAATGAAGGCATGGGCGTGGGCGCGCTGGGGATCGTGAACCGCGGGGCGGTTTCCGAGATCGCGCCCAACCACGGTGACCACCTCGAGTGCGACGAGTGCGGTATGTGCATCGATATTTGCCCGGTGGGCGCACTCACCAGCGGCACATATCGGTACCAGACGCGGCCTTGGGAAATGGAGCATGTCGGCACCATCTGCACGCATTGCTCGAATGGCTGCAAGACGACGCTTGGCGTGCGCAATGACAAAATTGTTCGCGGCAACAACCGCGATCGCTCCGGTATCAACGGCGAATTCCTCTGCATCAAGGGCCGCTACGGCTTCGATTTCCACGATCACCCGGAGCGGCTGCAATCGCCGCTGGTGCGCGTGAACGGCAAACTCGAACCGGTTTCCTGGGCACAAGCTCTGAAAACGGTGGCCCGGAAGTTTCGGGAAGTGAAGACGGGTGGGGGACAGTTTCGGCGTAATCGGCTCCAATCACACCACCAACGAAGAGAACTACTATCTGCAGAAATTCGCGCGCCAGGTGCTCGGGACGAATCACATCGACCATCACCGCACGGGCGACGTCGTGACGCTGCTGGATGCGCTGAGCGGCTCCACGGCCGCTTTGGCCACCACGAACGATCTTTACGAGAAGAAGGCGGTGTTGATCGTCGGCGCCGATCTCGCGCTTGAACAGCCGTTCCTCTCGTTCCAGATTCGCGCCAATTACCGGCATCATCAGGCGCATGTCTACGTTGTTACTTCCAAACCAGTACGCGAAGATGCTTATGCGGCCGTTGCTCTTCGGACGGAACCGGGCACGGAACTGGCTGCCGTCGAATCGCTCGCCGAAAAACTCCGGGCCGAACCGGAACTGGTGATCGTCTATGGCGATTCCATCAAGGGCGATGTGCTGCGCCGGCTGGTCGAGTTCGGCAGCGGTCTCGGAGTTCCTGTGCGGTATGTTCCGCTGGTCGATTATTCGAACTCGCGCGGCGCGGTGGACATGGGGCTTATGCCCGAACTGCTGCCCGGTTTTCAGCCTTCCGGTCAACCTGGAATGACAATGGCGGAAATGCTGGCGTGGAAATTTGGATGTGCTGTGGGTGGTCGGCGCCAATCCGCTGAAGAATGGCGCCCAGCCGAGGCTCGGCGAAAAACGCTTTCGTTGTGGTGCAGGAGATGTTCCTCACCGAAACTGCGCAGGCCGCCGACGTTGTCCTGCCGGCGGCATCCGCCTACGAGAAGAACGGCACTGTCACCAACGTTTGCGGCGAGGTGCAGCGCCTGCGCAAGGCTGCACAGACCATGGGCGCAAAGCCGGATCTGGAGATCATCGGGCTGCTGGCGAAAGAAATGGGCGCGGCGCGGAGATGGGGCCGTGGCTGCCGGATACGGTATTCGACGAGATTCGCTAAGAACGTGCGCGGCTATGATGTTCCCGTCGCCGCAATCGCCACCGGCGGCGCGGCCCAAACGATGCCGGTGAATGGGCGCATTCCGGTCGAGAGCCGCCCGGACCTGATTCACTCCGCCCACGATGACTTGTTCACGTCGGGCACGCTCGGGCGCTATTCTAAGATGTTGAATTCTGTTCTTGAAAGACGGCACGGCCGCTGATGGAATTCTTTGTTCTGAGCATCATCAAAGCGGCGATTGTGGCCTTTGTTCTGCTGACCACGCTGGCCTATTTGCAATGGGTGGAGCGGAAAGTGATCGCGCACATCCAGGTGCGTATCGGGACCGTACCGCGTCGGTCCGCATGGGCTGTTGCAGCCTCTCGCGGACGTGATCAAGCTTATCACCAAAGAAGATCTGATCCCGCCGCACGCGAACAAGTTCGTTTTCTTGCTGGCGCCGTTTCTGGCGGTGACGATGGCGCTGATTTCGATTTCCGTGATCCCGTTCGGCGCGCGAAATCCACGTTTTCGGCTACACCACCTGGATGCAGCTCACCGACCTCAATGTCGGGCTGCTGTTCGTTCTCGCGATCAGCTCGATTGGCGTCTATGGCATTGCACTGGCGGGATGGGCCTCGAACAATAAATACTCGCTTGCTCGGCGGCCTGCGCAGCTCGGCGCAAATGATCAGTTACGAGCTGCCCCTGAGCCTCGCCATTGCCTCGCCGTTACTGCTGGCGAATACGCTAAGTCTGCGCGACATCGTGCGAGAGCAATCCGGCTCCATCGTCCACTGGAATATTTTGCGATGGCCCGCGCCGCAGATCGTGAGCTTCATTGTTTTTCTCATCGCGGGATTCGCCGAAACCAACCGCATCCCCTTCGATCTGCCGGAAGCCGAGAACGAACTAGTGGCCGGGTTTCACACCGAATACAGCAGCATGAAGTTCGCGGCGTTCTTCATGGCGGAATACGCCAACATGGTGACCGTGGCCTGCATGACGACGATTTTGTTCCTGGGAGGCTGGCAGCCGCTGTTTTCACCCGCGTGGGGCTCCAACTATGTTCCCGCGCTGGTTTTCGCTGGCCGCCGCGCTCGTGGCCATCTATCACGGCTTCAATCCCGCTCGAAAGCTGGACCGGATCACGTTGCCGGTAGTGGGCGTGGTATTTCTTGCTCGTCGGCGCCCTGTTCCTTTTTCCCGCGGCTCAGGCCGCGCTGATTCCGCTGTTCTGGTTCGCGGCGAAAGTTGGCTTAATCCTGTTTCTCTATATGTGGATCCGCGGAACGCTGCCGCGCTTCCGCTACGACCAGTTGATGCGTTTTGCGTGGAAAGTCCTGTTCCCGATCGCTCTGGTGAACCTGCTCGTCACCGGACTCGTGGTGGCGCTGGTTGATGAGAAGACTGTGGCAACAGCGCTTCCTATGGACGTAATTCTCTTCCTCATCTTCGCCATTATCGCGGTGGTCTGCGCGGTGAATGTGGTGGTGCAGACGCATCCCATTTCGAGCGCCATCTCGCTGATCGGCGTCATGGGTTCGCTGGCCGTGCTTTATTTGTTGTTGGGCGCGGAGTTCATCGCCATGGCTCAGGTTATCGTCTATGCCGGCGCCATCATGGTGCTGTTTGTATTCGTGATCATGCTGCTGAACGCCGGCGCGGAATCCAAGCGCGGCCGATCCTTGGTCGTCGCAGTTGCTCGGCGTTTCCGCTGCTCGTCGCTTTTCTCGCGCTGGCCGCTATTTCATCCAGCGGCTGTATCCCGGCAGCGTCGTGGTACGTTTTGGCGCATTCAAGGGAGGCACCGCGCAGAACATTGGCCGGGCATTATTCACCCAATACCTGCTGCCGTTTGAAGTCACATCCATTTTGATTCTGATCGCGATCGTGGGAGCCATCGTGCTCGCGCGAAAGGAGATGTAAGGATGAACGGCGTGCCGCTGGCCTGGTACCTGATCCTGAGCGCGGTTCTGTTCGCGCTGGGCATCGCCGGTTTTCTGTTCCGTAAGAACATCATCACGATTTTCATGTCCATTGAGCTGATGCTGAACGCCGTCAATCTGAGCTTCATCGCGTTTTCCTATCAGCTCAAGCAGGTAAATGGCCACATCTTCGCTTTCTTTGTCATGGTAGTGGCGGCGGCGGAAGCGGCCGTCGGCCTGGCGATCATTCTGACCGTGTATAAAAATCGCCAAACGCTCAATGTCGATGAAGTGGATTCGATGAAGTACTAAGACTATTCCCGATGCATCAACTCTGGCTTATCCCCGCGCTGCCGCTCGCGGGCTTTCTGATCAATGGACTCTTAGGCCGCCGTTTCTCGAAGGCGCTGATCGACGTGATCGCGCATCGGAAGCGTGCTGCTCTCCTTCGCCTGGGCCCTCAAGACCGTCCTCGAACTGGGCGACGCTCGCATCGTCGAGCATTATTTCAACTGGATTGTGGCGGGCGGCTTCCAGGTTGGCTGCGACTTCGCGGTCGACCGCCTTACCGCCGTCATGCTGCTGGTCGTAACCGGCGTCGGCTCGCTGATCCATATTTATTCCATCGGCTACATGGCGCATGAGGGCGGCTATTACCGCTTTTTCGCGTACATGAGCCTGTTCATGTTCTTCATGCTCACGCTGGTGCTGGCCGCGAATTACCTGGTGCTGTTTGTCGGCTGGGAAGGAGTGGGATTGTGCAGTTACCTGCTGATTGGTTTCTGGTTCCACAAGAAGAGCGCCACCAACGCCGGCAACAAGGCATTCATCGTGAACCGCATCGGCGATTTCGGCTTTTTGCTCGCCATGCTGCTGATCGCCGTGAATTTCGGCACATTCGATTTCGGCCATGGTGTTTCACCCGGCGCAAGGGAAGCCCGAAGCGTTGCTCACCACCATGCGCTGCTGCTGCTGGTCGGCGCATGCGGCAAATCGGCGCAGTTTCCCCTCTACGTCTGGCTGCCGGACGCCATGGAAGGCCCCACGCCGGTCTCCGCGCTGATCCACGCCGCGACCATGGTCACCGCCGGCGTCTATATGATCGCGCGCTCGTTCCCCATCTACCTGCACGCGCCCGACCGCGCTGGATTGGTCGCGTACATCGGCCTGTTCACCGCGTCTTTCGCCGCCACCATCGGCCTGGCGCAGAACGACATCAAAAAGGTTTTCGCTTACTCCACCGTCTCGCAGCTCGGCTACATGTTCCTGGGCGTGGGCACGGGCGCGTTTTCCGCCGGAATTTATCACCTGATGACGCATGCGTTCTTCAAAGCCCTGTTGTTCCTCGGCGCGGGCAGCGTCATCCACGCGCTCTCCGGCGAACAAGACATGCGGCAACATGGGCGGCCTGCGCAAGCACATTCCGGTCACGTTCTGGACGCTGCTGTTCGCCGCCGTCGCCATCTCCGGCGTGCCGTTCACTTCCGGCTTTTTCAGCAAAGACGCCATCCTGGTCGCCGCCTATCATCACGCCCCTGGATGTACTGGGTCGGCACCATCACCGCCGGCATGACCGCGTTCTATGTCTTTCGCGCCATGTTCATGACCTTCTTCGGCGACTACCGCGGCCACGAGCATCCGCATGAATCGCCCGCCGTGATGACCATTCCGCTGTCGGTGCTGGCGTTCTCTCGCTGGTGGCGGCTTCATCCGCATTCCGCGTGTGGCTCGGAACGTTCTTTCCCGCGGCGAAGCGCCCGAGAATCCCCTGGTCGGATCTCGGTCGCCGCCGGTCTCATCGGCATCGGCCTTGCCTACGTGATGTACATTGCCAAACCCAGCCTGGCGGGTTCTTTCTCTTCCAGCCTCGGCGGGATCTACCCGTCTGGTCTACAACAAATACTTCGTCGATGAGATCTACGACGCCACGGTCGTGCAAGCCGCTCGTCGAGGGTTCCCGCGTCGTCCTCTGGCGCGGCGTGGACGCCGGACTGATCGACGGCGCCGTCAACGGCGTCGGCTCGCGATCGCAAGGCGTGGGCGGCTTGCTGAAGCTGCTCCAATCCGGCAATATTCGCAGCTACGCGACCTGGGTGGTGTTCGGCTCGGTCATCCTGGTGGTGGCGCTGAGCCTGATTGGAGCCGCCCGATGACCCTCTTGAATTTCGTTCTCGCGCTGCCTCTGGTAGGCTTCTTCGCTATTTTATTCGTTCCGCGCGACAATCGCAGGCCATCCGCATCGTGGCGCTCATCGTGGTCGCTTCTCACTTTCATCGCTTCCATCGGGCTCGCTCCGCCCTGCGGGCGACGTGCCCGGCCCGCAGCTTCGCACCGACATCATCTGGATCGCCTCGCCGAGATCCACTACCACGTCGGCATCGACGGTTTGAGCCTCTGGCTTGTCATCCTCTCGACCTTCCTCACGCCCATCTGCGTTCTGATTTCCTGGCGTTCCATCGACAAGCGCGTGAAGGAGTTCTTCGCCTTCCTGCTGCTGCTCGAATTCGGCCTCATCGGCGTCTTCGTCTCGCTCGACCTGTTCCTGTTCTACGTGTTCTGGGAAGTCTCGCTCGTGCCCATGTACTTCCTGATCGGCATCTGGGGCCATGAGCGGCGCATCTACGCGGCGGTGAAATTCTTCCTGTACACCATGGCCGGCTCGTCGCTGATGCTGGTAGGCATGATCTATCTCTACAACCGCGCCGGCACGTTCGACTACGCGGCGATCCTCGATATGTTCACGAGCGGCACGACTTTCACTTCAGCCGCGGCGAGGAAATGCTGCTCTTCCTGGCCTTCTTCATCGCCTTTGCCATCAAAGTGCCGTGTTTTCGCTGCACACCTGGCTGCCGGACGCCCACGTGGAAGCGC
>CAVYHD010000038.1:0-159086 GCA_963768075.1 Terriglobia bacterium | reverse complement strand
CGATCGTGCCTCGCGTCGAAGCCAAAGAGCACGGCGATATCGGCGACGTCGAGCAGTCCGCGACCGATCTCTTCGACGGCCGCGACTACCCATGGCTGGCAGCCCTGAGGGCGCCGCGCCCGACTTTGCTAGCCTACAACGCGGAGGATGATTGCTGCTTCCGGGCCGCCATGGTGAAGCCAGGCGTCTTCGATGCGATACTGCCGTTCTTCGCTCTGTACGGCAAGCAGGATGATTTCGCGTGGCATGAAAACCGCGACCCCGGCACGCACAATTACCAACTCGACAACCGCATGGCAGCGTATGACTTCTTCAGCCGCCAGTTCAAGCTTCCGCCGATCAAAGAAGACCCGGCAATAGGATCCGAAATCAAGAGTTATGAGGATTTGGTTGTTGGTCTGCCCAAAGATAATCTTACGGTCGTAGGTTTGGCTCGGAAGTTCGCGGACCAGGTCAACCGGGACGCGCTTTCCTCCGACGCTTCCGCCCGTGATATGGAGCGAGCGAAGCTGAGGAACATCGTCCGCTACCGAACTGTGAAGATAGATCGCGTCTGGACTACCGGGATCAGCAAGCACTTGGGCGTTGAGTCGAAGTCACACTTGTTCGCCTTGGCGGACGGCCTGAGCTCCAACGCAATCTGGCTGAAACCGATCGGCGCACCGGACACCGCGCGAGCCACCATCGTTCTCGACGACAAAGGCAAAGGCAACACCGCAGCCCTTGTGGCCAATCGACTGAATCGCGGTGAACAGGTGCTGGCGCTGGATCTGCCATTCCAGGGAGATGCGTGGCACCAGGACGGCACGTGGTTGTTCGAGCAGATGATCAATACGGTCGGCGATCGGCCTCTCGGAATCGAGGTGGCCCACCTGATTGAGCTGTCCAACTGGCTGAAGCTCCGCGGGGCTACGAGCGTACGGCTGGAATCGAGTGGCATGCGGAACCAGGTTGTCTCCCTGATTGCGGCGGCCATCGAACCATCGTTATTCTCCGAGCTAGTAATTCGTAATGGCATCCCCAGCCTGCGATACTTGGTTGATAAACCGGTCAAGTATCAAGACGCTGCCGACCTCTTCTGTCTCGACCTGTACAAGTTCACCGACCTGGACAGGCTTGCTGCGCTCGGTGCGCCAACGGCTATAAAGACCCAGGCGTCGGACTAAAACCGGACGGGAAACAACGCTAGCCTCGTCGCTTCCCTTACTATCGCGGTTGCGTTGCCGAAGGCGGGGTTGTCGCTGAAGACGTTCACCCTATGACTCAATTACGTTCCTGGTCCCTCATAGTCATCGCGGCCGGCAGTGTTTTGCTGGCACAGACCAAACCGGTGTACCTGCAGGAAATCCTGAAGCAAGAAGTTCTGCCTCCAGCCGTGGCGCAGTACCAGCTGCGTCAGTACATTTTGCAGAGGATTGCGCATCTTAGCGGCCCGTCCAGCGCCGAGCAGTGGACTGGGGAGGCGAAGCGCATTCGTGAACAGATCCTGAGTGGCGTCGTATTTCACGGATGGCCGAAGGAATGGGTCGATGCCCCAGCCAAGTTCGAGGATCTCGGGGTCATCCCGGGGAACGGATATCAGATGCGCAAGCTGCGCTACGAAATCGTTCCCGGATTCCAGGCGGTCGCGATCCTGTACGAGCCGCTGCATCTACACGGCAAGGTGCCCGCCATACTGAACACCAACGGACATGTAGGCCCGCCGGGTAAATCGGTCGAGTACAAGCAGAAGCGATGCATCACCTTCGCGAGGAACGGCATTCTCGCGCTCAATCTCGAGTGGCTGGCGTACGGCGAGCTGGGACATGAGTGGAACCAGCATTGGTATGGCGGCCATCTCGATTTGGTCGGTACGCACGAGCTTGGGCTGTTCTACCTGGCGATGCGCAAGGGGCTCGACTATCTCTACGACCACCCGAATACCGACCGGGCACGGCTGGGCATGACGGGTCTATCGGGCGGCGGCTGGCAAACTATCGTTCTGAGTTCGCTCGATGAGAGGGTCAGAGTGGCTGTTCCAGTCGCCGGATTCTCTTCGTTCGTGCCCCGAGTGGAAGCCAAAAAGTATGGCGACATAGGCGATGTGGAGCAGTCCGCGACCGATCTGTTCGACGGCCGCGATTATCCCTGGCTCGCCGCGCTGATGGCTCCCCGCCCGACCTTACTGATCTACAACGCCGAGGACGATGCCTGCTTCCGCTCCATGGTCGTAAAGCCTGGGGTCTACGATTCCATCGTGCCGTTCTTCGCGCTCTACGGCAAACAGGATGATTTCGAGTGGCACGAAAACCGCGATCCTGGAACGCACAACTATCAGATCGATAACCGCATGGCAGCATACAGCTTCTTCAGCCGGCACTTCCACCTCCCGCTGATCAAAGAAGATCCCGCAATTGCCTCCGAGATAAAAAGCTACGAAGAACTGGTCGTCGGACTGCCTGCCGATAATTTGACGATTGTCGGCCTCGCCCGGAAATTGGCGGATCAGGTCAACAGGGACGCCTTCTCGTCCGATCCCTCCACGTACGATGCAGAGCGGGCCAAGCTGCGAAGCATCGTCCGCTATCACCCTGCCACGATCAATCGCGCCTGGGTAACTGCGGTCACAAAGCATCTGGGCGTGGAGACCAAGGCGCGTATGTTCACCATGGAGGATGGTATGTCCTCGAATGGGATCTGGCTGAAGGCAATCGGCATTCCGGATACCGCGCCGGCCACCATCGTGCTGAATGACCTTGGAAAGAGTAGTTCGGCAGTTCAGGCGGCCGATAGCCTGAATCGCGGCGAACAGGTGCTCGCTGTGGATCTACCGTTCACCGGTGACGCGTGGCATCAGAACACTACGTGGATGTTCGAGCCCACATGGCTGCTTGAGCAGAACCTGTACGCGACTGGCGACCGGCCTCTTGGCATCGAAGTGGCGCACCTGATCGCGCTGGCCAACTGGATGAAGCGTCAGGGATCTGGCCAGGTGCGGCTCGAGACTACGGGCATCCGGAACCAGGTTGTCGCACTGGTCGCGTCGGCACTGGAACCTTCGCTGTTCTCCGAACTGGTGGTCCGGCACGGCATGCCCAGCCTGCGATACCTTGTGGACAAACCCGTGAAGTATGCCGAAGCTCCCGATCTCTTCTGTCTCGATCTCTACAAATTCACGGATCTGGACCGGCTGGCTGCTCTCGGCGCGCCTACGACCTTGAGGACCGAGAAATAGGAGTACTCCAAATCCCTGCCGTACGGTAATGTTAGCGTCTCAGGAGCTAACCAGCGTCTCCAGACGGCTTTCCAGTGGAAGGAGCGAAGTCACGCCGACCTTCTTTAATCGGGCTGTGAAGTAGAACGTGCTTCCAAGGCCGGGCTCGCTTTCAACCCAGATCTCTCCATCCATCATTTTTACGAGCCGTGACGAAATAGTTAAGCCCAAACCAGTGCCGCCGTGCTTTCGGGTGATAGAGCCGTCAGCCTGAGAGAAGGAATCGAAAATAAGTTTTTGCTTATCGGCCGGGACGCCAGGTCCTGTGTCCTTTACGGAAAATTTGAGGTTCACCCAGTCCGCTTCCTCTGACTCCAACTGAACGTCCAGCATAATCGAACCCTTTTCCGTAAACTTGATTGCGTTGCCGAGAAGATTCAACAATACCTGTCGCAATCGTAGCGGATCGGCCAACAATTTATCGGGTATGTCGAACGACGTAGCCGACAGGAGTTCCAGCTCTTTCTGGACTGCGGCAAATTTGAGAAAGTGTGAAGCATCTTTGACCAACTCGGCAATAGAGATCGGATCAGGATCGAGGTCCATCCGTCCCGCTTCGATCTTTGAAAGATCCAGGATGTCGTTCAGTAGAGACATCAGGGATTCCGCGGAACTGATCACGTCGAGGAGATATTCCTTCTGTTCCTTGGGGTCCGGCGTGTCGAGTGCAAGCGCAGTCATCCCGATGATCGCATTCATGGGAGTGCGAATTTCGTGACTCATGTTCGCGAGAAACTCACTCTTCAGACGGTTGGCGCTCTCCGCGGCTTCCTTGGCTTCGCGCAGCTCAGCCATGTTCGCCTTACGTTCGGAAATATCACGTCCGACCCCGACCAGTCCCACGACGTTGCCGGACGTGTCGCACAACGGCACCTCGGTTGTCAGAAGCCAGACGGGATTGCCGGCCGCGTCTGGGGTTAGTTCCTCGCGGTTAATCACGGCGCGGCCTGACTGCATGACTTCGTCCTCACCCTGCGCGTATGATCGTGCCAAATCCGCAGGGTAGTAGTCGAAATCCGTCTTGCCTAACAGGGTCTCCGCCGACGGTGCTCCCATTCGGCCCGCCAGAGCCTGATTAGCCAGCAGGAACTGGTGCCTCGTGTTCTTGACGTAAATGTAGTCCGGGACGTTGTCCACTAGCGTGCGCAGAAGACTGCGGTCCTGTCGTAGAGACTCGTCGATTCGCTTGCGCTCGATCGCGGCGCCGAGCGCGGTCGCAAGCGAAGACAGGCCGCTCCGAACTACTTCGCCAACTGGCTGGCGCGCAAACATGGCTACAACCCCGACCAAGCGCTGGTCGACAACTAGCGGGTATCCGGCGAATGAGACCAGCCTTTCCCGGCGGACCCATTCCTGATCGCTTACCCGAGCGTCACTCAACAGACCGTTTATCACATGCGGTTGCCGTTCCGAGGCGATGAGGCCAATCTTCATTTTCCCTACGGGAATACGGCTATGAGCGCCGTCAATGTGGGTGTAGAGTCCGGCACTGGCTTTCAACTCGAGCGTGGTTCCATCTTCGCTGAGAGTCCAAACGCGCGCGAGAGCTGCGTCCAAATGGCGCACGATCGCCTGCACCGATCGGGTCAGAATTTCTTCTAGGTTGCTGCCCTGCATCACGGCGTTGCCCATCTCAACATCGACTGCTGCGACACGCATCTGCTGTCTGAGTTCTTGATTCTTACTGAACAGTTCGGCGGTCTGCCCCTGAACACGTCGGCGGAGCATCCACGCCCAAGCCAGCGCTGCCAGAACTCCGGTTGCAAGAAAAGTGAGTAGCCACAAGGCCCTCGACAGAGTCCACCAACCGGGTCTGCTAAGAACGACAACATCATCGCCGGATTTCACTAACAGTCGAAAAGACCTCGGATCTTTGGACTCTCCCCCGACTTCCATGCGACAGATGCCAGTCAGTTTCAGGTGGCTGCCTTCCTTGAGGATTGAACGTGCCACACGTTCCGATACCTGATCCACCTCCGCATCGAAAACTTGCCCGCCCGACTTTAGCCCGAGCCATGCCGCATTCCCCTGGCCCCTCCAGGCGAGTAGGTCGGCCTCTACTTCCACGAGATCGGCGTCATGATCTCCGGTCAGGGCTTGTGTGGCCGTCAGCCGAAAAGGCTGTGGCGGCGCGCCGTGTTCCAGCAGGCTGACCGTTCCATACCGCAGTATTGGATTGTAAGGACCGGGTGATGGAACGCCAATCGCTTCAACCAGATCCCCGCTCCGGAAAACACTGGTTTGCCGCGTCTCAACCATCAGCCCTTGCTGGTCGTCGCGGAGGAACAGCGATCGTCCGGTCCGCTGAAGTGTCACGATGCCGCGCACGCGGATACGGGCATTGGATGTCCTCTCTGGGGAGAAGCGCTGCAAGTCTTCCGCACGCCACAAGGGAAGTTCCGCAGCCCCGGACGGAGGCGCCTCGTTCACGACAACGGCTTGAATGGTCTGGGCTTTGATCCTGACACCCGTAAGCTGCCTTCTCTTTGTGAAAGCCGAAGCGCAAACTCCACGCACGGTGACTTTGGCCCCCGGCAGCCTGACGAGGTCATCCGCCGAGCATTCGGGGATGATGATCCGGATGTGCCCCGCACCAATCCCGACATAAATGTTCGCTCGCCGGTTTGCGACCACAGCCGACAAGACAATGCCAGACACTTCGACCCAGGCGCTGTCATAGGAGCCTGATTTGAGGTCTTCCAGGGCAACTTTCGCAGGTTTCGGAAGGACACCCGGACCAAGAACGTGAATCTCGGGCTTCTCGATGACCGGAGCAAACTCACCGGGACCACTAACGCCGGTCAAGTCAATAAGCTGGCCCTGCCGCACATTGACTGGTTTCTGGCACGCCACATAGATCCCTCCACTCGAATCCTGGAGGAAAAGCTCAGGCTGGGCTGGATCGTAGTAAGTGACTACTCCACGCACGCGCACCGGGAGTCTATTCGCGGCTTCAGTCGGCGAGAGTACCCTTATTCGAGCCACTCGATCGAGGGTCTTCACCTGTTGAGCTGTTGCTTTGAAAGTTCCGGCGCAGATCAGGCCGATCGCGACAACGTTTGCGAATGCTGCTAACCCTCTCAATAAAGATAGCTGCAAGGGCATTCTCGTTTCACTGTCGGCCGGCACCTCTGAACATCCGGGCAGAAAAGGTTTCACCCGTCCCGCTCACGGCGGACAGTTCCGCAACCCGTCCGAGTCCCTACTCCGCAGCATGGCATTCGAATTGTGGCTACCGCAAGTAAACCGAAGTTAATACAGTGTTAGAAATCCGGCCTCATCAGGACTACCGTTGCATCCAAAACGGCCTTTCGCGTGTCCTGCAGCAGGCCGTAGCGAGCACGCTGACGGGGGGCGGACCGCTGCGACGGTTGAGTGACAGGTCAGCGCCGTGTCCAGCGCGGATGCATCTCCACCGACATTAATTGGAGTCGGAAGGTCAAGGATCACGCGGCGGTAGGTGGATCATGCGGGCTGCTTCTCGAATGCCGCAACCCCATTGAGAATCGTCTGAACCACCGCCTCGTCCCCAATCGTGGAGTTGATCATGAGATGGAAGAAATGACGGGCAGGCCACTCCACGTCGAAGTACTGTTTGATGAAGGCCGCGCGGTCGCGGTCCACGGTCTCCGCAAGCTGCATGGCTTCCTCCTCGCTCTTCCCCATGTCCCGCAACCGGTTTACCTTCTCTTCGAAGCGGAGCATAGACGAAAACGTGAAAGGCGTCGGGATGGTCGCTGGAGGTAATATGCCGACCCGCGTCCCACGATTACGGAGTTACCCTCCTTCGCCGCCGCTCGTGACCACTCGCTCCGCGACCTCCCGGATGCATTCGGCGTCCACGATCTTCAGCCGCGGGGCGTTCAGACTCCCTTCGAAGCTGCCTCGCATGAACGCCTTGAACAGCCGGTAGTATAGCGGGTCCCGGCGCTCCTCATGCTGCTCCACCGTCCGGCTTTCGCAATCCATCAGGCGGGCGATTTCGTCCGTCAGCAACTGGTCCCACAGCTTCCAGCCCAGCCGCTCGGCCAGTTTCCTGGCGATGTCGGCGCCGCCGCTTCCGTATTCGCGCTCAATGGTAAGCACTCTGATCATGGATCATGCCTCTACGTCTCTTACACCCACCGCCAACCTCTCCGCCACGCGTGCGGGTCGTTCTTGCGAATGATAAACGCGAGCAGAAACATGATGCCCGCGCCAATGGCGAGCACCATATAGGTATCGATATAGGCAAGCGTCTGCGACTGCGCCTGCATGGATTGGTAAATGAGCCCGTACGCGTGCGTCTGCGCATCGGCCGCGCTGACCCCGGAGTGGAAGAGTTGCTGGCTCGAGCCCGCTCACCTGGTTGCGAAACGCCGGATCGATAGTTAGTCGTATGATACGACAACACCGATTGGTGGAATTGCGCCCGCCGCGCGAGCAGCGTGGTCACCATGGACGTTCCCACGCTGCTGCCGATGTTGCGCATGAAATTCACCAGGCCCGAAACGCTATTGCTCTTTTCCGGAGGAATCCCGATGTAACCGGCCAGTGTGATCGGCACGAACAGAAAGCCGATGCCGAACGACTGCGCCACGCGCAGCCACGCCGCCGCCTTGAAGCTCATCAACAGATCCACTCGCACGGTGGAATAATACATGGCACAGGCGAGCGACAGCCAGCCAAAAGCAATGATGTACTTTGCCGGAATCTTCGTGGTGAGCTGGCCCACGATGGGCATCTCAATCAACACCACGGGCCGCTGGCGGAAAGCACCAGCCCGGCCGATTGCGCCGTGTATCCCATGAGCGTCTGGAGAAACTGCGGCATCATCACCAGGCTGCTGAAGAGAATGACGCCCAGAGTGAACATCATCAGATTCGCCGTGGCGAAGTTGAAGCTCTTGAACAGGCGGACATCGATGACGGGTTCCTTGTGACGCCACTCCCAGACGACCAGCGAAATCAGGCAGGTGGCCGAGATCAGCGCCAGGGTGACGATGAAGTGGGAACCGAACCAATCGTCTTCCTGGCCTTTATCCAGCAGAACCTGGAGAGCGCCCACGCCCAGCGCCAGAAGCGCTATGCCGATGTAGTCCACGCGGATTCCGGCTCCCTTCACGCGCGCTGAGGTATGGCGGATCCTCCACCATGCGGTAGACCAGGAACAGGGTCAGGATTCCGACGGGAAGATTGATGTAAAAGATCCAGCGCCAGGAATAGTTGTCGGTGATCCAGCCCTCCGAGCGTGGGGCCGATGGTGGGCGCCATGATGGCGGTGATCCCGTAAAGCGCGAAGGCCAAGCCGCGCTGTTGCGGCGGGAATGTGTCGGCCAGAATGGCTTGGGCCATGGGCTGGAGCCCGCCGCCGCCCACGCCCTGCATGACGCGGAAAACGATCAGCATCGCCAGGCTCGGGGCGGCGCCGCAAAACAGCGAGCTGAGGGTGAACAGGAAAATGCAGAGGAGGAAGAAACGCTTCCGCCCGAAAAGGCCCGCAAGCCATCCGCTGATGGGAAGAACGATGGCGTTGGATACGAGGTAGGAAGTGAGCACCCAGGTGCTCTCATCGTTGCTGGCGCCCAGGTTCCCCGGCCATGTGCGGCAGCGCGACATTGGCGATGCTGGTGTCGAGGACTTCCATGAACGCCGCCATGGCCACGACAACGGCGATCAGCCAGGGATTGAATTTCGGTTTCCACGGCCCCTCCGCGGCTGCGGGGGCAGGAGGCGCGCTCTCGGTTACTTCGGCCATATACGCCCTGGGCGATTACTCGACGTAGACTTTCGGATCGACCGACATGCCGGGCCGCAAGCGGTGATCGTCGTTCTGGCCGGGGTCGAGATCGATGCGAACCGGAATACGCTGCACCACCTTGACGTAGTTTCCGGTTGCGTTTTCGGGAGGCAGCAGGCTGAACCTTGAACCGCTGGCGCCGCCGACACCTTCCACTTTGCCGTTGTATTCGCGGCTGTAGGCGTCCACGCTGAACTTGACCACCTGCCCCGGCTTCATGCGGCGAAG
The DNA here is from genome assembly GCA_963768075.1 of Terriglobia bacterium. Taxonomy (GTDB): domain Bacteria; phylum Acidobacteriota; class Terriglobia; order Bryobacterales; family Bryobacteraceae; genus QHXW01. Next base: position 149,827 of record CAVYHD010000038.1, on the reverse strand, counting down.
CTGCGTCTCTTTGAAGTTCGCCGTCACCCAGATGTCATCGAGTGGAACCACGGCCATCAACTGCTGGCCGGGCGAAATGTTCTGGCCCGACCTCCACGGTCTTCTTGCCGACGATCCCGCTAACAGGAGCGAAGATGGTGCAATAGCTCAGGTTGAGCTTTGCCTGATCGAGCAGCGCTTTCCTCTGAGCAACCTGGGCTTGAGCGGACCTGGCGCGAGTTTCGGTAACGGCAACCTGCTGCGGCGCCGTCATGGCAGCCTGGATGGATGCATCGGCCTGAGGGATTCTTGTCTGCGCTTCCTCCACCGCGCTCTGCGCGGCGCTGATGTTCTGCTCGGCCTCGGCGACCGCCGCGATGCGCGCATCCACATGTCGCTTTGGCGGCGTCGGCTGTCGAAACGACTCGTGTCGTACTGTTGCTGGGAAATCTCGTCTTTGGCGACCAATAGCTTGTAGCGCACTACATCGTCGCTGGCCTTCTTGTAGTTCGCCGCGGCCTCGCGTACCTGTGCTTTGGCCGTATCGAGCCGCGCCTGGGCTGCGTTCAATTGGCGCTGAGCGCCGGCTACGGCCGCGTCGGCATCCACTCGAGTCGAATGCGCCGTCTTCAATTGACTGGCTGTATTTATGGAAGTGATCGGTATATCGGTGCGGGAGCCTTGTAGCGCCGCCTCGGCGTCGGCCAGATCCGCTTCCGCCTTGGCCACCGCGACCTGGTAGTCCTGGGGATCGATCCGGACTAGCACGTCGCCGGCCTTCACGTACTTCTCGTCGTCCGTCAGCACCTCAATCACATTGCCGTTGATGCGCGCACTGATGGCATTGACGTGCCCGTCGATCTGAGCGTCGTCGGTGGACTCATAGGCGTTAAAGTGTTTCCATGCAAAGTATCCACCCACCAGCAGAATCAGGATCACGATTGGGCACGATGATGCGAGTGGCGCTGCGCCGGCTTCTTGCGCGGCAGCGGACGCGCTGACGACGAGGAGGTTCTGTCTTTTTGTCTTCAGCCGTGATATCCGCCATCTCTACTTCACCTCCATGAACTTCTGGATTCCCTGCTCGGCCGCGCCCAACGCCCGCGCCAAAGCTACCTTCGCCAGGTTGTGGGCAAAGAGCGCGGAGATGAGATTGTCATTAGCGCTGGCAACCGACTGCTGAGCCTGCACCACTTCGATGTTGTCGGTCACACCGGCGGAGAACCTGTCTCGCGCCTGTTCGAGCGTTTGGTTAGCCAGATCGAGATTGCTCTTCGCCACGGCTACCTGATCAGCCGCCGACTGAATGTCGAGAAAAGCCGCCCGGACCTGGTAATCGATCTGTCCGCTCAAGATCGGCCAGTTCATCCTGGCGCTGTTTCAAAGCCGCCTTGGCTTGAATGACGTCCGCGCCGATGCGGCCGCCGTCGAAAATATTGAATTTCGCGGAAGCCACAAACGTGAAGGTGCCATGTGACTCGTAATGGCCGGCCCAACATCGCCGTAGTCGCCCGTCACTCCGACCGTTGGGTAGCGCTCCGCGCGAGTGGCTCTGACGGCCTCCTCAGCCGCTCGCACCTGGGCTTTGGCGCTTTGGTAGTCCGGGCGCTGCTCCAGAGCCTTTCGCAGGGCCTGCTCCTGTGTCATCGAGGTCAAGTGGCGAGAAGGGCACCGATTCGGCAATATTGAAATCCTGGCCGATCGGCAGGCCGATGATGCGCCCCAGCGAAAGCTTATCCTTGGCAAACTGGTTTTCCTGCGCAAGCAAACGCTGTTGCTGCTGCTTCAACTCGACTTGTGAACGGAGCACATCGATGCCCGGTGACGTTCCCGCTTTTTTCTGATCCACGGTTCGATCGTAGAGCGCCTGGTCTGTCAGGACTTGCGCGTGAATGGCTTCGGCGCGGGACGCATCGGCGATCACTTGAAGATAGGCGTTCGCCACGGCTTGTACTACCAGGTCCCGGGCATCCTGATAAGAGAGTTGAGCAGCACGCTGACTTTCCTGCGACGACCTGTAATTCTTCCACTTGTTGTAATCGAAGACCGTGACGGAGGCGGAAGCGCGGACATCGGTGTAGTGAAAAGGGCCAACGATGCTGGGGAGGGCGACGCCCGGAATGCTGAAGGTGAAGCCGATCGTCTTCAGGTTGAGTTGTTCAACGGTCTCGCTCACGCCGCCCGAAACCTGGGGCAAAAGAGCGCTCAACGCCCGCAGCCGCTGACCGCGGGCGCTCTCGCTGACAGAGTCGCTGACGAGTAGGCCCAGGTTGGCCTTCTAGCCGCGAGCGATCGCATCGCGCAGCGTCAGGGCCAACGGCGTGGACGAGGCGGTTCCGGTTGGGACGCTGCCCTCGAACTGGCTCTGTTGGCCGGCCAGCGCAGAGGCGAATAGCAGTCCCAGGCCAAAGGCGGCCCCATAACGCCTATTGAGGAGATTTTCATGAATTTGTGTCAACTGCTCTCCCTTCCGTTACAGGCTACTCCGTTATATCCGGCGTTGTACGAACGGCGCCTGAGCTTTCAGTTATCAGGTCCGACGTGGCCAAGCGCTTCCCTACTGATGCATCAACGGCAGCGTGTGATGCACGAACTGGATTTAACGACAGTGTATTCTTGTATGCTGAACGGCGAGTTGGGGTGGCCAGGCCCTGGAACTATGTTTTCGCGAACGGCGTCTGAGTGAACAGATTCCTGCTCGGTGATTTTGATAGCCTGAACATAAGCTCATGCTCTGCCCGTTTGTGCTGCTTCTGTTCGCCAATCCAGTTGGGATTAACGCCCCTCTGCCGGGAATGCCGCCGGTTTTGGATCCTAAAGACATCTATGCCGCCGATCTGCGCCAACCAGGTCAGCCCGGTGGTGAGGAGTTTCCCTTCCTACATCTATGTGCCGAATACCGGCAGCAATCGGGTCGATGTCATCGATCCGAAGACGTTCAAAATCGTACGCCATTTCAAGGTCGGCCGCCAACCCCAGCATGTGACGCCGTCCTACGACCTGAAGACTCTTTGGGCGCTCAACGACCTCGGCGACAGCCTTACCAGGATCGATCCCGCCACCGGGAGGAAACGCGAAACGGTGAAGGTCAAAGATCCGTACAACATGTACTACACGCCCGACGGCAAGTTTGCCATCGTCGTGGCGGAGCGGGTCCACCGGCTCGATTTCCGTGATCCGGATACAATGACGCTCGAAGACTCCCTTAAGGTGCCGTGCCGCGGAGTCGATCACATGGATTTCACCGCCGACGGACGCTTTCTGATCGCCAGCTGTGAGTTCTCGGCCGAATTGATCAAGGTGGATGTGGCCAAACGCGAGGTCGTCGGCACCCTTGCGCTCAAAGCCTTGGGCGAACAACGTCCCATCCATCATCCCGAGCATTCCATAGAGTTCAATCCGAACGGCATGCCGCAAGATGTCAAGACCTCGCCCGACGGCTCGGTGTTCTACATCGCCGACATGGTGGCCAACGGCGTGTATCTCGTCGACCCCGACGCGTTCCATGTCATCGGCTTCGTGCCGACCGGTAAGGGCGCGCACGGCCTTTATCCAAGCCGCGATTCGAAGCTGCTGTATGTCTCCAACCGGGACGAAGGCAGCATCTCGGTAATTGATTTCGCCACCCGCAAAGTTGTCGAGAAATGGCAGTTGCCTGGCGGCGGCAGCCCCGACATGGGCGGTGTATCCACAGATGGGAAGGTGCTCTGGCTGTCAGGACGCTACAACAAGGAAGTCTACGCAATCGACACGCAAGGAGGAAAACTGCTGGCTCGCATCCGAGTCGGCAAAGGCCCCCACGGCCTGTGCGTCTATCCGCAGCCAGGAAGATACTCGCTTGGCCACACGGGGGTGTTCCGCTAGATCGTCTTCTTGCGAAGAATTGATCCTCAACAAGATACTGCGGCCCGCAGTCCTCAAGGTTTGACCACGGACGCAAGTCAGCACCCCCGCGAGCCCGCCTTCATCTAATTCATCGCTCCCAAGCCGTGCCGGAATCCGCACTTCCGGCATAACGAAAACGTTTCCGCGTTGTCGACGTCGTGCTTAACAGGCGCGAGCGTCCGCAAGTAGGCGAAAATCGCCTTTAAGTCGTCCTTCGCCATATAACGAAAGTACGGCCACGGCATCACCGGGTTGATTTTCCGGGCATCGTTCCATCCGGTGCGCATGACCTCGATGAACATGTGCTCGTCATAGTAGGGAATGCCGGAAGCATCAGGCGTCAGATTTGCGCTGGCCACATCGCCCCAGGCTCCCTGGAACGGCATGCCGCCGGCGAACGCCATGCCAGGCAGATCTTCCTCGTTGTGACGCACGGTGTGGCAATAGGTGCAAGCCGCTGCCGTGACCAGGTAGGCGCCGCGCTTCTGCGGCGTCGAGAGATCCGGGGCAAAATTTCGGGGCCGCGGCGGCAATGGCTTCATCAGGGCCAGCACCTCTTTCGGGATTTCGGATTTGGGCAGGGCATTGCGTAGCGGCGGGAGCGACCGCACATAAACAATGATGGACGCAAGGTCCTCGTCGGAAAGCTTTGAGAATTGAAGATAAGGCATCTCGATGTATAAGGTGCGGCCGTCGTGTCCGATGCCCTGGGTCAGAGCACGGTAGAAGTCCTTGTCGGACCACGTGCCGGCTCCCGTTTCGCGATCTGGAGTAATGTTGGGAAACGTGAGGCGAAACCCCGGATGTAGTACCCTGCCGCCACCTAGCCGCCCGGAAGCCGGCAGACCACCTGGCGAGCTTTGCCAATCGCGTTCGGAATGGCAGTGGAAGCAGATCGCCACCGTATTCGCCAGATATTTGCCGCGCTCCAGGCGGGCTGGCGTCCGTTCTAAAGGAAACTGCAGCGGCGGCCTCCCACAACCGAACAACAGCGTCAGTATGAGAGGGGAGCACCAGCGCGCGCGCGTGACGATCATCTTGTCTTTTGAGAATAGCCCGAAACCGGGAAACTAACCATCTGGGTTGCCTCACAGATCATCCAACGCGTCAATAGAAAATGAACCGGAGTCCGAGAGCCTGATGGCGCCGCACTGCTTCCCGCGCGCCATTTCCGGTATGATAAATTGTTGCGCTAACTGTCGCTAGTTTGCGATCACGGTTTCGCCGCTGGACAAAAGTTGCGCCGGCAGAGAGTGCTCCAAATGAGAAAAGCCGCTCCTGAAGTTCGCATGAATGCCGGCTGGCTGGCTTCCATGGCTTGGCTTCGCTTCTGTTTCTGCCTACTGGCCTCGGCCGTTCTGGCGATGGCGGCGACCGAACGGGAAGTGGCCGAGTGGGTCGTCCGGCAGGGCGGCCGGGTGGTTCTCGAAGGCAGCCGGACACCGTTGCGCGATCTTTCCGAACTGCCCGCTGGCGAGCTGCACATCACTGGGGTAGACCTTACCAACACCACCGTAGATCCCAAGAAACTGGAAGAGATCAGCGGCCTGACGGGCTTGCGCGAGCTCTATTTGCCTGGTTCCATGTGGACGCCCTTCTCCGACAGCCCCCTGGACGCTAATGAAGCGCTGAAAAACCTCGCCGGTTTGAAAAACCTCGAGCGGCTTTACTTCAGCTTGCATTTCCTGCCCACTTTCAACGTCCAGGATAAGGGTCTGAACTACTTGACCGGGCTGACGAACCTCAAGGAACTGCGCCTCGCACAGAGCCAGGTCGTGAAACCGAACCTTGTGCCGTTTGTACACTTGCAATCGCTCGATTTGAATGACTCGACGTTTACCGACGAGGGCATGAAATCTCTCGAAGGGCTCAAGGAACTGCGGCGGCTTTATTTGCGCAATACACCGGTTACCGACGAGGGGCTGAAGCATCTGAGCGGCCTTACCGGACTCGAGGAATTGGACCTGTACGGTGTGAAGGTCACCGACAGCGGACTCGCTTCTTTGCGGCACCTAACGGCCATGCGTAAGCTGAATCTGCTGGGAACCGAAATCGACGATGCCGGGATGGAGATCTTGCCCGGCATGATTCATCTTCGGGAGCTGAATCTTTATCGCACCCACATCACCAACGCGGGCCTCGCAAAGCTCGCGGCGCTGAAGGAACTGGTTGCGCTCGACGTGCGCTACAGCCGTGTAACGGAAGGCGGCGTTGAAGCCGTCCATGCGGCAATACCGGGCTGCGCGGTGGAGTTCGTGGGTGGAACCGCGGCGCCAGCCAGCGCAGGCGGCGACTGCGCGCCCCACCGGCACAAGTGAGAAGGAGGTTGCGGATTGGATCCAAGCGCTCGGTGGGAAGGTGGAATTCAACGCTGGTAAACTCCGCTCCATCTCGCTCGCTTCCACGCGCGTGAGCGATGCACAGCTTGATTATCTCCGCGGACTGTCCGATCTCGAGACGCTGGATCTCCAGGCGACCGAAACCGGCGACCTCGGTCTCACAGCGGTGAAATCGTTGACTGGGTTGAAGACGCTCATTGTCAGCAACACAACGGTCTCCGATAGTGGGTTGGTAAACTTGAGCGGCCTGCTGAAGCTTCAGAAGCTGCGGCTCGCGGGCACGCTCGTGCAGGGTCCCGGTCTGGCACGCCTGAAAGGTTTGATCTCCCTAACCGAACTCGATCTCACCAGTGCTCCGGTAACTGATGAGGGTCTGCAACAGATCGGCGAGATGAGCAGCCTGGAGCGGCTGCTGCTGAGTTACTCCGACATTACCGACGAGGGCTTGGCGCATATCGAGAAGCTCAGTCGACTTAGGGTGCTTGAGCTCGACGGCACGGATATTGGCGACAATGGCTTGCGCCATCTCGCAGTCCTGAAGAACCTGCGTGAGCTGGCGCTCAATAGCTGTCGGTTCACCGATAAGGGCTTCGAGAACCTGCGCGGCTTGGAAAATCTGGAGCGGTTGGAATTAGTGCGTACGGCCACGAACGACGAGGCCGTAGCCGTACTCGCGAATCTCAAAAACCTGACGGTGCTGAACCTGGACTATACGGCGGTCGATGACAAAGCGCTCGATACTCTGAAAACCTTGCCGCGGCTGCGAGATTTGCGGCTCAACATGGCCAAAGTAACCGATGCGGGCGTAGGGGATTTGAAGTCGATGCCCGGCTTGAAGGTGCTGAATCTTTACCACACCTTGATCACCGAAAAAGGCATGGCGCAGCTCAAAGCCGCCCTGCCAGGCTGCGGGATCATCTTCGATCGCGATTCAGCGCTGCCGGCGCGACGCGGGAGGGGCTGAGTCCGATGCGCCTGGCGTTGATTGCCATAGCCTTCACGGGGTCGCTTGGCGCCTCGGAGCTTACGTCGTGGATCACCGATGCCGGTGGCGCCGTCACTCGCGATCGAGCGGGGCAGATCGTGGCCGTGGACTTGCGCGCGACTTGGATCACCGACTCCGACATGCCGGAGCTCGCCCGTTTACCGAATCTCGCGCGTCTCGATCTTTCGCTAACACGCATCAGCGATCACGGCCTCCAGCAACTGAAAGCCGCGCCCGCCATTACCGATCTGAATCTCTACTACGATGAGCTCATCACCGACGCGGGCCTTTCCACGGTTAAGGGCTGGAAGCATCTGAAGCGGCTCAGCGTGCGCGGCACCAAGATAAGCGACACCACGTTGCAGCATTTGTCCGGTGTCACTTCGCTCGAATCTCTCGACGCCGGCTATGCACAGATCACCGATGTGGGACTGGAATTGCTGACGCCCCTGACCAATCTGAAGGAACTGACGATCGGTGGTAATAAGCTCACCGACGCCGGCTTACAACCGTTGCGGCAGTTGCCGGGATTGGTCTATCTTGACCTGAGCGGCGCGCAGCGAACCGATTCCGGTTTATGGTCGGTTAGTTTGACTGAGCCGGGATTGGATGCCATCGCCACCCTCAAAAACCTGCGCCACTTACGCCTCAATGGAACCCTGGTTTCTTCGCGCGGCATAGAACGGCTGGCCGGTCTTACCAAGCTCGAGTGGCTGGACCTCGAAGGCTGCAAGCGCATCGGCGACGACGTGGCCCCTGTGCTGGCCTCATTTCGCACTCTCCGCCGCCTAGACCTGACTGGCACTCAAGTTACTGACAAGGGTATAGCAGCACTGCAACGCGCCAACCCGAACTGCAAGATTCTGGCCGGCCGCTCGGACGCGGCGCCATCTAAATCTGAGGAGCCGGAGGACTGACTTAGGTCAGCACTTCGGTAAGTTTGCGATTGTACGTTGGAAATGTTCCGATGCCTGCGTTCAGGACTTCATCGGCTAGCGTGACATACAGGTCGCCGACGGTGCCCGTGGTCTCCGTGTGCATGCCCGTGGCCAGCCGTCCGGCGTGTCCGGCCACGATCAGACCCAGCCCGTTGTTCTTATGCGGGTTGGCTTCCGCGTGCTCGTGTACATAGACCAGACAGCAGTGATCGAGCAGATTCCCGTCGCCTTCCGGAGTCGCCTTCAGACGGCCCACTAAGTACGCGAATTCTTCACAGTGCCAGCGGCAGATATCGCGCAGAATGCGTTGCCCTTCCACGCCATCAGCGCCCGGCGCTCTACCGTCGGCATGCGTATAGTCGTGGTGCCGCGCCGCGGTGTAACCGAGCCATGGGAAGCGGCATATGCTCTGGCACTTGGTCAGCATGTATGACGCCACCCGGGTCTGGCGCGTGATCAGGGCCTGCGCTAACAGATCGCTCTGAAGCTTGGCGATCCTTGGCCAGTCTTTCATGTCCTCGTACTCTGGCGGATCGATGCGGTGATACTCGGGCGGCAGGCTTGTGATCGCGCGCTCCACATCACGAACCGACGCCAGGTGCTCTTCGACGCGCGCCTGGTCATCTTTCGGCAGGTTCTTTTTCAGTGCCGCGGCGTCTTCCAGTACCACGTCCAGAACGCTGCGCTTGCGGTTTATCCAGCCTTCTTCCCGGCGGCCGAACAGGCGGTCGAAGAGCCGGTCCGGCAACATTTCCGGAGGCAGCGCGCGGTCAAAGGCCGTCCAACTCATGTTGCGCTGTATGCTTTCGCCGTAGGATTCCTGCGCGACGCCCAGTTGCAAGGAGCGGAAGCGGGAATCACCGCCGATCTTGGCGGCGATGGCTTGGTCGATGGAGGCGCCGCCTGCGCCCCGGCCCGTGAATCGCGTGCATGTCATCAAGCCGCTCATCGAGTTGTGATGGCCGTTGCCCGGTCCGGGCAGGCCCGCCGCGAAATTGTCGAGCCCGCTAATCACGTGGATATCGTCGCGAAAAGGCGCCAGGGGAGCGAGGCACGGCGTCAGGCCGTACCCGGAACCTGTCTCTGCTGGAATCCAGTAGCGCTCTGGAATTCCGTTTCCGTTGAACCACAGCACGAAACGGTTTTCGATCGGTGCTTCCACCACTTTACCGGTAACCGTACGTTCTGCCGCATAGGCAGTACCCGTCGCGTTGAACATGGATACCAACGGCGGCAAACCTACCCATACGCCACCCGCTAGCGAGAAACCCTTCAGTAACTTTCGGCGCGACAGGCTAGTGCGCTTGGTTATTACGTGCGACATGCACGATCCCTTCTTCGCCCGGAAATTCCCGGCTGCGTGCTAAACCAATTATAAGTTCTTGGAAGCGGAATTGCGAATTCTGAAAGTCCTCCAGCACCCGGTGGATGACCGGATAGTCTGCCGGTGTCTCCATGCGCCCAGCGGTATACCGGAAGTATTGCTTGACCATGCACTCCTGGCACTGCGCTGTCTTTGCCAGCACCGCGCCTAACTCGCGCGGCGATGAAAAGTGTGAGTCGGGGATGCCCGCTACCCAGCCGTTCGTGTCCATGCTCAAATTCACGGTCTTCGGTGGCGGACGTTTGCCGCCGCCATGGTACCCGCTGTAGAAGCGGAGCTCGTATTTATCCCGCCGGGCCCCTACGGCATCAAACTTCTCGAAGCCGAACCCGATCGGATCGATCAGATTGTGGCAGGTCGCGCAGACCGCGTTCGACACGTGCTCGCTCATACGATCACGATTGGTTTGGGGATGAGCTTCGGTGGATGGCGCTAGATTCGTATTCACGCCAGCGGGAGGTGGGGGTACGTGTTGGCAGAGGAACTGTTCCCGTACGAAAAGGCCGCGGCCCGTTAGCGAGGTCTCGTCCGGCTTGGCCGACAGCGCCAGGAAAAGTGCCTGCCCAAGCAAACCCGACCGTTCCGATTCCAATGGGAAATCCGTCCGCTCGAATTCCTGAGCCGGCGCGGGTACGCCGTAGATTGCCGCCAGATCCGCGTTCACAAACCCGTAGTTCGCCGTAAACGCTTCCATGAAGTTGCGATCGCCCCACACTAAGCCGCCGATGAATTGCCGCGCCTCTTCGGTCATGGCCACGGCCGTCTCGCGGCTGAACTTGGGGTATCGCCGGCGGTCGCGGCTGCTGGTCAGGATGCGATCGAAGCGCAGCCACTCGGAAATGAATTCATCCAGAGCCTGGTGCGCACGCGGATCCCGCAGCATGCGGCGCGCCATTTTCTCGACTCCGGACGGCGTCGCTAACTCACCACCCGCCGCCGCGTCCATTAGAGCTTCATCCGGCATGCTGTCCCACAGCATGTAGGACAACCGGCTGGCTGCGGCATAGGATCTCCACTTCGGGTTTGACGTTGCGTCCAGCCGAAATAGAAAATTTGGCGACTGCAGCATCGCCTCGACTACCAGCTGCGCGCCCTTCATGAAATCGCTTCCGCTCGCGAACAGCCGCGCGTAGCGCTTCACCTCGCCGCTATCCAGCGGTCTTCGGAAGGCACGCAGCCCGAAACTCCGGATGAACTTGTCGCGGCACTCCGCGGACGCCTTGCAAGGGATCAGACCGTGCGTATCCCCGTTGCGGAAGGCATTGCGCGACAGCTTCTCGGCAGCCGTACTGTAAGCCTCCGCCAGCAGTGGAGTCAGGTTCTGCGCGTCGTACTGGTCCTTGAACCCCTCGACAAAGTCTTCGGGCGGAAACTGACTTGCGGGATCCGTTTGATCGCCTAACAGATCACGGACCGTGTTGTTGTACTGGCTGTGCGTCAGCCGGCGCAGCACTGCAGGAGGCGCCTCGGAGGCATTGACCGCCTGGTCCACATCGCCATATTTCATGGCTTTCGCCAGTTCATCGCCCGTGAGCGATGCCAGCGTCTGAATCCAGGCTTTGAGAACCGCCTCTTCAGCACTGCCGGGCTTGATCCGCAGCCCCCCGGTGTGGGGGACCCGCATAGTCGGCTTCTTCAGTAGTAACGACTCATCCGGATGATCGCGGTCGACCAGTCTGACGAGCGAATTGCCAAAAGCCTCAATCCGATCCGGAGCGGCCTCGGCATCTGGGAAGTGCAGCCGGGTGGCGGAGGCCACACCGTTGCTGTTGTGACAAGCGGGGCAACCCGCATCTTTAAGAATCGGGTAGAGTTTGCCTGAAAACGACTCCGTCTGGCCGAACGCCGCACACGCCAAGCCTATCCAGCAGAGCACACACCGCACCATTGTATTTTAGCAGCGTTTTTAACCCGCCCGTCCGCATACGGCCCGGAACTTGCGATGCGGACCGAATCTTCCGCTGTGCTCTTCGGCGCTACCGCTTCGCCGCCGCTTCGAGCCTGGCCTGCGCCCTCTGCATCTCCGCCAAAGCCGCTGCGGGATCGGCGTTCACGTGCGGGTCTTCCATATCCCTTTGCGCGCGCAGGAGTGCGGCTTGGGCACGCTGCACATCGATATCCTCGGCACGCTCGCCAATGTCGGCCAGCACGCGCACACGGTCCGGCAGCACTTCGACGAAGCCCCCGTGTATCGCGAGATATCGCAGACGCCCTTCCGCCGTGTAGCTCAAGACGCCGCTCTGCAACTCCGCGACCAGGGGCGCGTGACCGGCCAGCACGCCAATATAGCCGCCGCGCGCCGGCACCTGCGCCTCCGTCACGCGCTCCTCGACAATCAACCGCTCGGGAGTCGCGACTTCGAGTTGATACCCTTCCGCCATGTCTATGCGGCAGCCTTCATGGTCTTGGCGCGCTCCAGAACATCGTCGATGGTCCCTTGTAGATAAAACGCCTGCTCGGGGATGTCATCGTGTTTGCCGGCGACGATTTCCTTGAATCCGCGAATCGTGTCTTCCAGCTTCACGTACTTGCCCGGAAGTCCGGTAAACTGCTCGGCCACATGAAAAGGTTGAGACAGGAAACGCTGAATCTTACGGGCGCGCGCCACCGTCAACTTGTCTTCATCCGACAACTCATCGATACCTAAAATCGCGATAATGTCCTGCAGGTCCTTATAGCGCTGTAGAATTCCCTTCACCGCCTGCGCCGTGTCGTAATGATCCTGGCCAATGATGCGCGCGTCCAGAATCCGCGAGGTCGAGGCCAGCGGATCGACCGCGGGATAAATCCCGAGCTCGACGATAGCGCGCGAGAGGTTCGTTGTCGCATCGAGGTGCGCAAACGCCGTAGCCGGAGCCGGATCCGTATAATCGTCGGCGGGCACGTAGATCGCCTGTACGGAGGTGATGGAACCCTTCTTCGTCGAGGTAATCCGCTCCTGCAGCTCACCCATCTCCGTCGCCAGGTTGGGCTGATACCCCACCGCTGACGGCATCCGCCCCAGCAGCGCCGATACTTCCGAGCCCGCCTGCGTGAAGCGGAAAATATTGTCGATGAAGAGCAGAACGTCCTGGCCCTCCTCGTCGCGGAAGTATTCGGCCACAGTGAGGCCGGTCAGCCCCACCCGCAAACGGGCCCCCGGGGGTTCCGTCATCTGGCCGTAGACCAGCGCGCACTTTGACTTCGTATAGTCGTGCGGATTGATGACGCCGGATTCCTGCATCTCGAGCCAGAGGTCATTGCCTTCGCGCGTGCGTTCGCCCACGCCCGCGAATACCGACACGCCGCCGTGCTTCATCGCGATATTGTTGATCAGCTCTTGAATGATGACGGTCTTACCCACGCCCGCCCCGCCGAACAGGCCGATCTTGCCGCCGCGCAGATACGGCTCGATCAAATCCACCACCTTGATGCCGGTCTCAAACATTTCAAGCTTGGTCGACTGATCTTCGAATGACGGCGGTTGGCGGTGAATGGGGTAAAGCTGCTTGGCGTCGATCGGCCCCATCTTGTCCACCGGCTCGCCAATCACGTTCATCACCCGGCCGAGCGTCTCCTTACCCACCGGCACCATGACCGGATGTCCCAGACTCTCGGCGCGCATGCCGCGCACCAGCCCTTCGGTGGGCTTTAGCGCGATGGTGCGCACGCGGCCTTCTCCGATATGCTGTTGGGCTTCGCAAATAATATCGATGGGCTGCGGAACGGTGAAGCCCTCGCTCGTGATGCGAATGGCCGTGTAGACCTCCGGGACGAGGCCCTCCGGAAACTCGCAGTCGACCGCCGGGCCCGCTACCTGGACCACCTTGCCTACAACTGTTGCTGTTGCCATAATTTCATGACTCCAATCCCGCTCCAGGCTTGCGCGAATCCCGTTGACCCGGCGCCTTGACGCCTAACACCTGGAACCTGCCTTTTCTCACTCCTCGGCCGCCGCCGCGCCGCTGACGACTTCGATAATCTCCTTGGTAATGCTCGCCTGGCGGACGCGGTTCATGTACAACGTCAGCGTGTCAATCATGTCCGCGGCGTTCGATGTTGCCGCTTCCATCGCCATCATGCGCGCGGCATGCTCGGCCGCCCCGGTCTCCAGCATGGATCGATAGACTTCGGTCTCGACGAATCGCGGCAGGATAGCTTCCAGCATTTCGTTGGGCGGCTGCTCGAAGATATAGTCCACGCTTTCGACGTCCTTGGGAACCTCCACCGGCAGCAGACGCGACATCGCCAGCCGTTGCGAAACCACGCTTTTGAATTCGTTATTCAGCACGTACACGGCGTCGATCTCGCCCGCGCGAAAGCGTTCGATAGCCTTCCGCGCGATGGCCGCCGCGTCTTCGAATCGGGGATTGCCTAGGATGCCGACATGCTCGCCCGTGATGCGGGCCCCGCGCTTGCGAAAGAAATCGCGGCCTTTTCGCCCGATGGTCTCCAGTTCCATTTCCGCGCTGCTGTGATCTTCCAGAAACTTTTGTGCGGCTTTAATCAGATTGGCGTTAAAGGCGCCGGCCAGCCCTTTATCGCTCGTGAAAAGCAAAAGCAAAATGTGCTGCTCGGGCCGTTGTGCCAGCAGCGGATTCGAGGCCACACGATCGTCCGCGCCCACGGCGGCCGCCAGATTCGCCAGCACTTGGCGCAGCAGCGCCGCATACGGCCGCGCCGCAATCACACGGTCCTGGGCGCGCCGCAGCTTCGCCGCCGAGACCATTTTCATGGCCTTGGTAATCTGCTGCGTGTTCCGCACCGAACGGATGCGCCGGCGGATGTCGATCAGGCTAGGCATGACTCGTCGCCGGTTGCTTCTCCTCCGCCAGGAAGCGTTCCTTGAACTCCTTCACCGCGTTCTGCAGCTCCGTGCGCAGCGCATCATCGAGCGCTTTCTTCTCGCGGATCTGCGTCCAAATCGAGGGATGCGCGTTGTCCAGAAACGCATAGAGATCTTGCTCAAACCTGCGGCAACGCTCCACCGGCACATCATCCAGGAAGCCAGCCGTGCCGGCAAAGATGATCACCACCTGCCGCTCGATCGGTAGCGGCTGGAACTGGGCCTGCTTCAGCACTTCCATCAACCGGCGCCCGCGATTCAGCTGCGCCTGCGATGCCTTGTCCAAATCGGAGCCGAACTGCGCGAACGCCGCCAGGTTGCGGTACTGCGCCAGATCCAGGCGCAGCGTTCCGGCCACTTGCCGCATGGCCTTGATCTGCGCGTTGCCGCCGACGCGGCTTACCGAAAGGCCCACGTCCACCGCCGGCCGGATATTGGAATTGAACAGATCGGTCTGCAAATAAATCTGGCCGTCGGTGATGGAAATAACGTTGGTGGGAATGTAAGCCGAAATGTCGCCCGCTTGCGTTTCAATGAACGGCAGAGCCGTCAGGGATCCTCCTCCGAACTCTTTATTGAGTTTCGCCGCACGCTCGAGCAACCGGCTGTGCAGGTAAAATACGTCACCCGGATATGCTTCGCGCCCCGGCGGCCGGCGTAACAGAAGCGAAATCTCGCGGTACGCTGCGGCGTGCTTGGAAAGATCATCGTAGATGCATAGCGCATGACGGCTGGAGTCGCGAAAATACTCCCCCATCGAGCATCCCGTGTAAGGCGCCAGGTATTGCATCGGCGCGGGTTCGGCCGCGCTCGCCGAAACGACGATGGTGTACTCCATCGCGCCGGCATCTTCGAGCGTCTTCACAACCTGCGCCACCGTGGATTGCTTCTGGCCAATAGCGACGTAAATGCAAGTCACGTCGCCCCCCTTTTGGTTGATGATCGTATCGAGTGCGATCGCGGTTTTGCCGGTCTGCCGGTCGCCGATGATCAGTTCCCGCTGGCCGCGGCCAATGGGAATCATCGAATCGATGGCCTTGATGCCGGTTTGCAGAGGCTCTTTCACGGGCTGCCGGTCCACCACGCCCGGCGCCTGGCGCTCCACCGGATTGAACTTGGTCGTGTGGATGGGACCCTTCCCATCGATCGGCTCACCAAGCGCGTTCACCACGCGGCCCACCATCGCCTCGCCCACCGGGATGGACATGATGCGCGACGTGCGCCGCACCTCGTCCCCCTCGCGAATGTGCGTGTAATCGCCCAGTAACACCGCGCCCACCTGGTCTTCTTCCAGGTTCATGGCGATGCCCGCTACATCGTGTGGAAACTCGATCAGCTCCCCGGCCATGACCTTCTCAAGGCCATGAATGCGGGCAATGCCGTCGCCCACCGAAATTACTGAGCCCGTCTCGCTGACGTCGATAGCCCGGTCGTAGTTTTCAATCTCTTGCCGTAACAGGCTGGTGATTTCATCCGCCCGAATTTGCGCCATAGTTGCCAATCCCCTCATTAAACAGGCAGGTCCGCCTGTTCCATGTCACTCCGCGGCTAACCGGCGTGCCAAGCTGTCTAACTGTCCCCGTACCGACCCGTCATACAGCGTGGAACCGATGTGCGCCACCACTCCGCCGATCAGATTTGCTTCCACGGCGAATCGCGCCCGCACCTTCTTGCCCGTAAACCGCGTAAGCCCGTCCACCAACGCGGTTTTTTGGCGCTCATCCAGTTCCTGCGCCGTGCGCAGCTCGGCACGAACGAATCCCAGGCGCTCATCGAGCTGGATCTCGAACGCGTCGATCACTTGCCCCAGTCCCGGCAGCCGGCGATGATCCGTGAGCACCAACAGGAAATTGCGGACGATCTTCGCCACACCCAGCCGGTCCGCCAACTGCCGCACCACGGCGCGCTTCCGCGAGGCTGCTACGGCCGGCGATGTCAGTACGTTCTTTAGGTCCGCCGATCCGGACAGCAAGGCTTCGAACGCACGCAATTGCTGCGACACCGGAGCCGCATCCATTCCGTTAGGGCCCGTGACTACTTCCACCAGGGCACTCGCGTAGCGCGAAACGATTGCTGGCGAAATCATGAAGTCTTGCTCAGCGGCGGCGGCTCCTGCATATCCCGGGTGAAACTCTCGACCAGCGCCGTCTGTACGCCAGCCGTCATCTGGCCGCGGATCTTTTGTTCCGCCAAATCGATGGCCAGTTGGCCGGCGTACCGTTTCAATTGGAGCCGCGCCGCTTTTCCCGCCGCCTCGATTTCGCTAGCCGCATGTGCGTGAATGCGCGCCATATCCGCGGCTGTCTGCTGCCGGATGCGTTCACTTTCCGCCGCCTGCTCGCGGTGTGCTTCGGCCTTCAACGATTCAATTTCCGTTTGCAGTCCGGCCAGCCTGCGGTCCACTTCCGCGGCACGCCCTTCGGCCTCGGCGCGAATCTGCTCCGCATCGGCGATTCCCTGGCGAATCGCCTGCGATTGCGCGGCGAACCAGGGCCCCCCATACTTCGCGATCAGATAGCCCAGACCCCCGGCAAGGATGGCAAAGTTCAACCAGGACCAGATCGGGGAAACGCCCTCCGTCTTTCCTTCGCTGCGAGTCGCGGGTTCGTCTTGCCCGGTTTCCGCTGCCTTGTCGGGCGACGTCTGTGCGTACACCGGCACCCACGATGCACCCCACGCCAGGCTAGCGGCCAGCGCCGCGCATCGGGCCAGCGCTTTCATGCCACTCTCCGCCGCAGAATGGCAGTCGCAATCTGGTTGGCCAGCGCGTCGCTTTCGCTCGCCAGTCCCTGCTTGAGTTGAGCCACTTCTTCGCCAAGTTGCGCTTTAGCCTGGCCGATCTGCGCGTCCGCCTGCTCCCGTATTTGTTTGATGGCCGCCGCCCGCTCCGCTTGCAACTGCCGCCGCCACTCGCTCAGTTCGTGATACACGTCGCCCCGCGCCGCACGGAGCGCCGCTTCATACTCCTCGGTCTTCGCCGCCGCTCTCGCCAGGCTCTCGTCCGCCAGCTTGCGTGCTCCTTCGGTAGCCTCGTACCGTTTCTGCAAGACTTTTTCAAGCGGCCGGAAAAACATCCGCGCGAGATAGGCATACAGCAGCAGCACCAGGACAAACGTCGGCACGGCTTTTAGCAGTATTTCGCCTAGCGCGTGCAGAGTTTGTTCCATGAGAATTGAAGGAAAGCCCTGAAATGCCTTGAACAAAGGAAGTTAACACATCGGAAGGAGGGGCGTCAACCCATCTTCCGCACGCCAACTCTGCTTGCGAATGACACCTCGCAATACTTAAGAGACAGCAGCCGCCGATGACCCGTTGCTCCCCTTACAAGAGGGTATTTACCGGCGGTGGCGGGTCAGGCGTCGGCTCTCTGCGCCTTGCTTTCAGCACTTCCGAAATCGCCGGCAACAGCGAAAGCGCGATGATCAACAAAACAAACTTGTCGAAATATTGCCGCACAAAGGCTACCTGTCCGAGCGTGTAGCCCAGCGTCGTCATCAGCACCACCCATCCCGTTGCCCCGCACACGCTGAACGGAAGAAAACGCAAATACGGCATCTCGGCAACACCCGCGACGAACGCCGCAAAGGTCCGGATGATCGGCACAAATCGCGCGTAGATGATGGTCTTGCCGCCGTACTTTTCGTAAAAGCGGTGGGTTCGCATCAGATGCTCTCGCTTGAAGAAGCGGGAATTGGGCCGGTTGAAGATGCGCGGACCCGTGCTCCGCCCGATCAGATAACCTGTGCTGTCTCCAAGCATAGCCGCGGCCATCAGCACCAGATTGACCACGACGATGTTCAAATCGCCCGCACCCGCTACCACCCCCACAGTGAACAATAGCGAGTCGCCGGGAAGAAAAAAGCCGACCAGAAGTCCAGTTTCCGAAAAGACGATCGCAAACAGCAGCGCGTACCCCAACCACCCTGCCAGGAAGATAGTCAGTAGCCGGATCAGGCGCTCCGGGTCGGTGAGCGTTCTCAGAAATTCGATGACGGCGTGAATCATGCGGGCGACGCTTACCCGCGGTAATTCGCTACCAGTTGTTTCACCACATTCTGGTGAATCTTGACGATGCCTTCTTTGATGAGTTGCTCGCGCAGCCCCGCCACAAAAAGTAAATTGCGCTCCGTGGCCTTCTTCTGCCGCAGTTCGTTGCGCAGGCCGGCGCTCTGGGCGGCAAGTTGGGACATGTCCGCCGGCTCGCGCGAGAGAACTTCGGCTACCACGCGTCCGTCTGGAACTGGTATCGGGCCGATGAGAGATCCATCGGGCCTGATAAACGCTTCCGCTAACGAGGCTGACGCGCCTAAACCTTCGACTGCTGAGGACCGGCTGAAAGCCGGCGGCGTCTTCACTTCCAGACCCATGGACTTGGCGGCCTTTGCAAGGTCGCCGTTCATGGCCTTGGCTTTCGCCAGCAGCTCATTGGCGCGGTCCACTTCTTTCTGCGTGGCGCCCTGATCTTCCAGAATCCGCCGAATCCTGGCTTCGGATTCTTCCAACGTCGCGGGATGCGTCGGCACGATCGCCGTTACCACCGCCAAAGCCACCCGGTTAGCGGGCAAAGACACCGGCTGCGACACTTCACCCTTCTGCAGTCCGTTGATGCTTTGGTCGAAGTCCTTGTTGGCGCCGATCGTGGGAATCGGTTGGCCGGGACCCATATTCTCCACGATGAGCGGTGGCCCCAGATGCAACTCTTTCGCCACCGCGTCCGCTGGTTCTTTCCTTAATGCGGCCTGCGCGCGGTCGGCTAAATCCTGCATTATCTGGCTGGCGCGCTGTTTGCGAATCTCGTCAGTGAGCTGAGCCCGCGCCTCTTCGAAACTCTGTAAGTGCGCCTGCTGGTGATCCTCAACTTGAATAATATGGTATCCGAACTGGGACTTCACCAGATCGCTCGTCTCGTGCGGCTTCAGCGCGAACGCCGCATCCTCGAAAGGTTTCACCGTCTGGCCGCGAACCAGCCAGCCGAGTTCACCGCCCTTTGAGCCTGATCCCGGATCTTCCGAATTCTTAGCCGCTAATGCCGCAAAATCCGCCCCACCCCTGATTTGCTTCAGCAAATCCTCCGCCTTGGCCTTCACCTTGGCGTCTTCCTCCGGAGTCTTCCCCGCCCTCAGCAGAATGTGCCGCGTGAGAATGCGCTCCTGGCTGCGGAATTTCTCCTTTTCGTTCTCGTAGGCCCGGTGCAGCTCCGCATCTGACGGCGCAATACCCTGCTCGATCTTAGCCTGGTCCAAAATCAGAATCGCCAGGTTTTTCTTCTCGGGAACGGGGAATGAGGCGCGGTTTTTGTCGTAGTAATTTTTGATCTCCGCCGGAGTAACCTTCACCTCCGCCTTGAATTTTTCCAGCGTGAGCTTTACGTACGCGACATTCGCCTTTTCATTGCGCCGGCGATATTCCTGCTCGACCTCCGCCGGGGTCACCACCATGCCTGAGACCACAATGTCCTGCAGCCGGCTGATCAGGACCTGGCGCGCGACGCTGCTTTCAAACTCCGGGATAGTCATGTTTTGCTGCGCCAGCATGGCGGCGTAAGTATCCCGCCCTACGAATTGGCCGCCTGGAAAAAGACTAGGTGCCATCACGCGGATCGCGTTGTAGGTGTCCTCGTCGCTCACCCGAATTCCCAGCCGCTCTGCCTCGTATACCATGGCGCGCTCGTTAACCATTCCCTCGACCATCTGAGGTACATAGAACGACACCATCTCCTGCGGCATCGAGCGCCCCCGGACCGCATTCTGTACCGCGAGTTGGATGTCATGCGCGGTGATGGTCTCTTTGCCAATCTGCGCCACCACCGTGTCCGGTCCGCGATCTCCGGACCCGTAACTCGGTATGAGGTACGTGACCATGGACAGCGCTACCACCAGCAGCAGCCCGCTCAACAGAATTCGTACCAGCCGGTCCCGGCTGCGAAAAAGATCAAACATGCAAGCTCCCCGCTACGCTTAACGCAAAAGGCAAAAGAGTTCTCCTGGACGATTCGGACGGAAACACCAGTATATCAACCCTGCACGCGCGCATGTAACAGCAGCGCCGCCAGTTACGTTTTGCCCTTTGCCTTTTGCCTTTTGTCTTTTGCCTTTTGTCTCTTGCCTTTGGCCCCCCCCATCCCACATTCCGCATGCACCGCCCGCACCGCCGCCTCCAGGCCGTCACGCCGCACCACAATCGCAATCGTCAGTTCGTTCGATCCCTGCGCGATGGCGATGATGTTGATCTGTTCGCGGGAAATTGCGGTGAAGATCCGGCCCGCCAGTCCCGGCGTGCCCTGCATCCCTTCGCCCACGACCGCGAGCAATCCCACTTCCTGATTCACGTCAATCGGCCGCAGATAACCGTGGGCCAGTTCGAGCGCCAGTGCCGATTCCAGCGCTTCCACCGCGCGCTCCAGTTCCTCGTTGCGCACAAGAAAGCAAAAGCTCTGCCGGTAACTGGAGCTGGAAAGGGAGAGAACCTCGACATTCGCCCGTGCCAGTGCGTCCAAAGCGCGCGCCATCACCTGCGCTCCGTTCAGCGTGGCGTGCGCCGGTTCGAGCGATACCAGCGCCACTTTCGCCATCGAAGTGACCGCGCGGGCTCCCCGCGACGTCCCGATCTCCCGCACGATCTTAGTCCCCGGCTTCTCCGGCGCAAAGCTGTTCTTGCTCCAAACCGGAATCTGGCTCTCGACCAGCGGTGCGAGTGTGCGCGGGTGCAGCACCTTGGCCCCGTTGTACGCCAACTCGGCCGCCTCGCGATACGTCACCTCATCCAGTACCGCCGCGTCCGGAACCAGACGCGGATCAGCCGTCATGATGCCGTCTACGTCCGTCCAGATCCACAGCTCGCTCGCACCCAGCGCCGCGGAAAGGATCGACGCCGAGAAATCCGAGCCGCCGCGGCCCAGCGTGGTAGGCCGCCCATCTGCCGTCGCGCCATTGAAGCCCGTCACCACGGGCAGCACGCCCCGGCGAACCAGCGGCAGGAGGCGCTTGCGTGCTTTCTTCGTTGTCTGATCCATCAACGGTGACGCGCTGCCGAACACCGCGTCGGTCACGATCAGCTCCGCCGCATTCACCGCCTCGGCCTTCGTCCCTTCCGCATTCAGAAACGCCGCCATCATCAGCGCCGACAGCCGTTCGCCGATGGCGATGGCCTCATCCACCGAGCGCGGAGGCCGGTCCTTCAGCATGAGCATGCCATGCGTGATGCGCTCAAACTCTCCCACCAGCTTGCGTATCCCCGCCAGCACCGGCTTCTGTCTTGCCGCGGGCAGCAGTTCCCCGCACGCTTGCGTGTGGCGCTCCTCGATCTTCTGGATGTTCGTGCCCCGCCCCGCCAGATCACCGGCTTCGGCGTGCTTGGTGGCCTCAATCAGCAGATCCGTTATCCCCGACATCGCCGACACCACGATCACCACCGGCCGCTTGCTCTTTTGCCCGGCCGTAAGCCGCGCGGCCGCCCGCATGCGTTCGGCGCTCCCCACGCTCGTGCCGCCGAATTTCATCACCAGAAGATCTTTCAACGAAACTCCTTCCCATTCGAAATGCGCGCCCGGACCAGCTTCAGGATCGCCTCTTCCACTTCCTCGATCGCGAGCCCGGTCGAATCCACGTACACCGCGTCCGGTGCCTGTGTGAGCGGCGCTTCGGCGCGCGTGCGGTCGCGCTCGTCGCGCTCGCGAATCTGCCGCGCGACGGCGTCCGGATCGCCATTCCCCTCGGCCGCCCGGCGCCGTGCGCGTTCTTCCGTGGCTGCGTCGAGAAAAATCTTCAGGTCCGCGCGCGGAAATACCACCGAACCGATATCGCGGCCCTCCATCACGACGCTCCTCTGTTCGCCGATCGCCCTTTGTTTCTCCACCAGCGCGCGCCGCACGCCGGGAATCGTCGCCACCAGCGATGCCGCTCGTGAAACTTCCGGCGCGCGAATCGCCTCGGTGACATCTTCCTCGTTCAGCACCACGCGCGATCCATCGGCCTCGAGCGTGATTCCAGCAGCCAGCGCCAGTTGTTCCATGCGATGCATATCTTTCGGGTCCAGGTTCTGCCGCAGCGCCCACAACGCCACCGCCCGGTACATCGCGCCGCTATCAATATGAGTGAAGCCCAGCCGGGCGGCCAGCCGGCGCGCGATGGTGCTCTTGCCCGCGCCCGCCGGGCCGTCGATCGCGATCACAATTGCCATGATTGGTTCCTCCGTAGAATAACAAGAGGTGATGTCCGCTCACGAATTCGATCGTCTGGTCGAGCGCGCCTGCGCTCGCATCCCGCGCCGGTTCCGCCGCCGGCTCGCCAACATCGCGTTTATTGTCGAGGCGGAGCCCGCGCCCGCGCAATTGCGCGCCGCGGGCGTTCGGCCCGGCGCCACTCTGCTCGGTCTCTATCGCGGCCGGCCCTTGACCGCGCGTAGCGTCTTCGATGGCTTTGTCATGCCCGATCAAATTGTAATCTTTCAAGGCCCGCACGAGCGCCTGGCCCAAAGCCCGGAACATCTCGAGAAGCTCGTCGGGGAAACCGTCTGGCACGAAGTCGCGCACTACTTCGGCATGGATGAAGCGCACGTGCGGCAAGCTGAGCGCCGCCGAAAAACGTAGAGTTTTCGCTCTGCGGTACACTCGCATTTTGACCCACAAGGCCCCATGTCTACCCGCCCGGTCCTGATCCTTGCCTTCTTGACTTCCGCCGCGCACGCCGCCAACCCTCCCGGCGGAGCCGCGCTCTACCAGAAGTATTGCGCCGCGTGTCACCAATCCGGCGCTGCCCGCGCCCCCAGCACGAAGGTCCTCAACACTCTTTCGCCCGAGCGAATCCTGTTCGCCCTCGAAGGCGGCCCTATGATGATCATGGGCCAGCGGCGGACCTCGGCCGAGCGCGTCGCCATCGCCGAATTCCTCGCCGGACGATCTCTGGGACATGAGCCGCCCGCCCCGCCTCCGCAAACAGCGTTCTGTAAGGAGAACCCCGCCTGGACGAACCCGCTCGCCGGTGCTCACTGGAACGGCTGGGGCGCCGATCCGGCGAACCGTCGCTTTCAGCCCGCTGCCCAGGCTGGCCTCTCTGCCGGCGACGTGCCGGGCCTTCACCTGAAATGGGCCTTCGGCTTTCCGGGGGACATCCAGGCGTACGCGCAGCCGGCCGTCGCCGGTGGCCGCATCTTCGTTGGCAGCGCCGGCCACCGTGTCTACTCGCTGAGCGCCTCCACCGGATGCATCTATTGGACGCTCGAAGCCGAAGCGCCCGTCCGCACTGCCATCAGCCTCGGCGCCAACGGCCAGACCATTTACTTCGGCGACATCCACGCCAACGTGTACGCTGCCGGCGCCGCCACCGGTCAGCTTCTCTGGAAGGTACACGCCGACGAACACTCCGAAGCGCGCATCACCGGAGCTCCCACGCTTTCCGGCAACCGCCTCTACGTTCCCGTCTCCTCTTCCGAAGAGGTCAGCGCCTCGGACCCGCTCTATGAATGCTGCCGCTTCCGTGGCAGCATAGTCGCTCTCGACGCTGCCACTGGAAAAACTATCTGGAAAACTTTCACCATCGCCGATGCCGCCCGCCCAACCCGAAAAAATAGAGTCGGCACCCAACTCTGGGGTCCGTCCGGCGCAGCCGTGTGGAGCACTCCGGCGCTCGACCTCACGCGCCACATTCTCTACGCCGCTACCGGCGACAGCTATTCCGACCCTGCCGCGCCTTCGAGTGACGCCATCCTGGCTCTCGATATGGACTCCGGCAAAATCCTCTGGGTGCGCCAGATGACCGCCCACGATGCCTTCAACCTCGCCTGCCCCAGCTCCGATAAGACCAACTGCCCCGAGGAAAACGGCCCCGATTTCGACTTCGGTTCTTCTCCCATCCTCGTGGATCTGCCAAACGGCCGGCGCGCGCTCGTAGCCGGCCAGAAATCGGCCATCGTTTATGCGCTCGACCCCGATCGTGGCGGCCAACTGCTCTGGCAAGCGCGCGTCGGGCGCGGTGGCTCCCTAGGCGGCATCCAGTGGGGCCCGGCCGCCGACACCGAAAACGTCTACGCCGCGGTTTCCGATATCACGCGCACACTCGGTCCCGGAGGTCTCGAACTGAATCCTGAAATTGGCGGTGGCATCTCCGCCGTGAGCCTCGCGAGTGGCGAGATCGTCTGGCACGCCCCTCCGCCCGGCTGCGGGGATCGCCGCCCCTGCAGCCCCGCGCAATCCGCCGCCGTCACCGTAATTCCCGGCGTCGTGTTCTCCGGATCGAGCGACGGCCACCTCCGCGGCTACTCGACCGCCACCGGCAAAATCGTTTGGGACTACGACGCCGTACGGGAATACCAGACCGTCAACGGCGTCTCCGCGCGCGGCGGATCGATCGACGGCCCCGGCCCCGTCATCGCCGGCGGCATGCTCTTCGTCAATTCCGGCTACGGCGCCATGGGCGGCATACCCGGCAATGTGTTGCTGGCGTTTTCCGTGGACGGAAATTAGTCGAAATAGTCAGACTATCTGACTGGCCGGATTTAATGACCACTTTGCTAGACTGGACATTTATGAGTACCATTAGCGCGTCCAAGTTCAAGGAACAATGCCTCTCCCTGATCGGCGCGCTCAAGGGCAAACTGAAGATCAAGAGAAGCGTCTTATCTACTGGCGTGCGCTGGAATGCTGAATCTTGATACCCGCATCCTGTTGTTCGCACTTGCAGGCCAGCTCACAAACAAGCTTCTGAGCTTCGCCCGTTAATTCGCCGGCTTCAATCCCTCTTCCACCCCCAGCCCGTGCTCCAGCCACCCCGGGTACCACCGGAAGACGTTGCCCGTCAGGCTGCCGATGAAAATCTCGCCCGCCGGCGTCACGTGCAGCCAGTGCCCCGGACTTTCCATCGCGCCCAGAATCTTCCCCGTCGCCAGTTCGATGTGCATGATCCGCCCCGCCAGCGTGTCATAAGTCAAATTCTCGATGTTGTTGCGATGCGTGATGATCCACACTTCGTCCTTCGGTGTGATGAAGATGTTTTGGGTCGCCCCCAGGTGCGTCCATTGCCGCAGAAACTTTCCGTTCGCGTCGAAAATCTGGATGCGGTTGTTCTCCCGGTCGCTTACATAAACCGTGCCGTGCGAATCGACCGCAATCGAGTGCGGCGTATTGAACTCGCCGGGACCGGTTCCCTTTTTTCCCCAGTCGAGTAAATACTTGCCCTCGCGCGAAAACTTCACCACGCGCGAATTTCCGTAGCCGTCGGAAACATAAAACTCACCCGTACGCGCGAAAGCGATATCGGTCGGCCGGTTAAACGTCTCCGCGTCCGTCCCCGGCTTCCCCTTCTTGCCCCAGGTGCGCAGCAGCCGGCCTTCATTCGTGAATTCCATCACCTGGTGGTCACCCGCATCCGTGATCCAGACATGGTCCTGCGTGTCGATGCGCAGCCCGTGCGGGCTCCCGAACATTCCCCTGCCCCACGAGCGCACATAATTTCCCTTGGCGTCGAAAACCACCAGCGGATCTGCCTTGGGCCCGCGCTGAAATACGTACACCAGCCCCGCTGAATCCGTGGCCACCGCCGATACGCGTCCGAACTTCCACCCGTTCGGCATCGTATCCGGCTCTTCGCCGAAACGTATCTGCACCCGGTATTTCAGCAGCCCGCCTTCGTGCGGATACCATCCCTGTTGCGCTACGCCTGTGGTCAATGTCATGAGAGTGAACGCCAGAACCTTTCTCATACGTCCCTATATGCCGCATCCACCTGTTTGCGCAGGAATGCAAAATCGCGCGCGATGGCGGCTTCATCCACCGGTTCGTACTCCACGTGCATCGAGATCGGCCCCCGGAAGCCTGCCGCCGCCAGCATCGCGAAGTATTCCGGCCATCGCACCATCCCTTCGCCCAGCGGGCACATCTGCATCTTCCATTTGCCTGCCCGCTTTTCCCAATAAAAATCTTTGATTGCCGTCATCTTGACGCGCGCGAGCGCCATGCGCAGCGCGATCCTCCACCCTCCTTCCCCGCCCTCCGCCGTCGCGTGGCACGGATCGAAGTAGTAGCCGATTGAGCGTGGGTCCATGTCCCCGATAATGGCGCGCGTGTCCCACACTGGCGCGCCAACGTTCATCCCGGAATGGTTGTGGAATCCCGCGGCCACCCCGTGCTCTTTGGCCAGCGCCACGAGTCCGGTTACGTCGTTCCGCACTTCGCCGATGCGCGGCTCAATCGCGTCCCTGTCCCGATACGGCCAGTAGCCCAGTTTGAAAAATGGCACCCCCAGCCGGCCCGCTGTGCCGATCGTCGGCCGCGCCGCCGGATCCGAGGCCGAGGTTAGCCCGGTCGTGATCATCGCCACCGCGAGGCCCTCCCCGCGAATCGTTTCCACCGCGCGCGGCAGATCCTCCGTCACCCGTTCCGGCAGCACGTGCCCCTCCGCCCGCACCGTCAGATCCACACCGTCGAACCCAATCTGCTTCACGGTGCGCGCCAGCTCGCTGTAGCTCAGCTTCGGTAGGTGCTTGGAAAACAAGCACAGCGCCGGGCGATTTGCCGGCGCTGCCGCTTGCCCGCGCGCCAGTGCCGCCGTTCCCGCCAGCGCCAAACCGCTGGCAAAATCCCTTCGAGTCGTAGCATTCATGCGCCAAACTCCCCTGCTATTCTATGTCACTGGCCTCACTCCGCAATGGCAGCCCCCATTCAGGTTCATGGTCACCGTGGCGCGCGCGCCGTGATGCCGGAAAATACCATCCCCGCCTTCGCGTATGCCATCGATCAAGGTGCCGATGCCATCGAGATGGACGTGGCCGTCACCAGTGACGACGTTCTGGTCATCTCCCACGATCCCGTCCTCAACCCCAAAATCTGCTGCGGCCCCGGCGGCAGCCGCGTAATCCGCGAGCTCACCTTCGCCCAACTGCGCCTATGGGACTGCGGCTCGCTCAGCAATCCGCGTTTCCCCAATCAGCAGCCCGTCCCCGGCACGCCCATCCCCGCGCTAGAAGAAGTCTTCACGCTCGCCAATCGTGGCAACTTCCTGTTCAATATCGAAGCCAAGCTCTTTCCTCGCCGCCCCGAGCTTACCCCCACCCCCGAACGCTTCGCCAAGCTGCTGCTCCATGCCATCGACCGTCACAACCTGCGCCCCCGCGTCATCGTCCAGTCGTTCGATTTCCGCATCCTCATCGCCATGCACAATCTGGCCCCTGATATCCGCTTGGCCGCGCTTGATGAAGAGGAAAACCTGGGCGATTTCGTCTCCGTAGCCCGCGGCGCGCGCGCCCGGATCATCGCCCCGGAGAAGGGTCTCGTCACCCCCGCGCGGGTGGTGGCAGCCCACCAGGCGGGCCTGCAAGTCATTCCATGGACAGCAAATACGCCGCAGGACTGGGACCCTCTTCTGGCCGCCGGGGTCGATGCCATCATCACCGATGACCCCGCCGCCTTGCTCACCTACCTCAAAAAGAAAAAATATCGCTAGAAATTCCCCCCGCCGGGCCGAAAAGAAAGCTGTGGAGGTGACGAATGGTCAGTCTAAACACCCCGCTCCAGGGCCTTGCGATGGCGCAAGAAGCCTTTAATCAGGCCGCTTCGAAAGTCGCTCAGCCTATCGAGCCCAGCCAACCCCAGCAGGATGAAACCTCGCT
This sequence comes from Terriglobia bacterium, assembly GCA_963768075.1. GTDB lineage: Bacteria > Acidobacteriota > Terriglobia > Bryobacterales > Bryobacteraceae > QHXW01. The sequence goes on along the minus strand of CAVYHD010000038.1, from coordinate 121,893 downwards.
CAGCGACGCGATGGTCTCCATGCTCCAGGCCAGCAACGACTATCAGGCCAATTTGAAATCACTCGAAGTCCAGAGCACCATGCAGAATTCACTGCTCAATATCTTCGCCTGATCGTAGTAGGCTGTCTGTTGCTGCGATTCATCCCATCACTCGTTTGTCTCGCCTTCGCCGCACGCGCCGCCGATAGCCTCTGCCCTCCCCTACTCCAGTCCCACCGTCTCTCCATGGTCACGTTCTTTGAAGGCACGCCCGAACAGCAAGCTTCCCTCGTTTACGACGACTTGACCACGACTAACGATGGATCTCGTGCGCTCTGGCATCTCACGCCCCACGCGCCGCAAGGCTACTCTCTGGTCTGCACCTACGAGAATACCGGCAAGACCGTCACCCGCCAGCTCTCCCCAAAGCTTTCCGAGTGCGTCGTCGATTACGGCAAGCCGGCCAAGCAGTCCCAGTTGCCTCCGGTTCGCTCGGTCCGGTGTAAGTAAGCTACGGCGTCTTCTCCGCGTGCGCCACTGCCCGCAGGTGCTTGTAATACCCCAGATCCTCGCCCGTGAGCATCTTGGTGGCAAACAGAATCTGTCCCGTGTGCTGCGAAAAATGCTCCACCACGTGGAAGATCGCTTCGAGCACCGTCAGTTCGTACTTCTGAATCGTCACCCGCTCCGCCAGCCGCGCACCCGTCACCCGCCCCAGCACCGCCACGGCTTCCCGCATGGTCGTTTCCAACCGCCCTAGCAACTCCGCCGTCTCCACCCCGCCGCGCGCCTCAAACTCGGCGTCCCGCACCCGCGTGTCCGGCGCTCCCCCCACTCCCGAGAGGATCCACTGCCGCACGTTCCCATTCAAATGCAGCACCAGGTTCCCGATGGCGTTCTCATTTTCGTGCCCGCGCGACCAAATCTCGTCCGGCGCCAGCTTGCCCAAACAATCGCGAATCCGCGATAGCAATTGTTCCAGCGTCTTAGTCGAGCACTCAATAAATATGCGATCCAATTGCATGCCAAATCCCAAATCCTAAATCCCTGATCTCATCCTCACAGCACTTCCTCGGACCAGCTCTCCAGCACCGCCTTCGCTTTCGCCGTGAACTGATCCGCCAGCGCTCCGTCGATCAGCCGGTGATCGAAGGTCAGCGACAAATAACACATCGACCGGATCGCAATCGCATCATCGATCACTACCGGCTCCTTCGTCACCGCCCCCACTCCCAATATCGCCACTTGCGGCTGGTTGATCACCGGCGTGGCGACAATGCTTCCGAAGCTCCCGAAATTCGTAATCGAGAACGTGCCGCCCTGCACCTCGTCCGGCTTCAGTTGCCGCGACCGCGCCCGCGCCGCCAAGTCCACAATCGCGCGTTGCAGCCCCAGCACGTTCTTCTCATCGGCGTTGCGAATCACCGGCACGATCAGCCCGTTCTCCAGCGCCACCGCGATCCCGATATTGATGTCGTTGTGATACAGGATATTCGTGCCCTCGATCGACGCGTTCACGATCGGAAATGTGCGCAGCGCCTCTACCGCAGCCCGCACCACGAACGGCAGATAAGTGAGCTGGATCCCGTGACGCGCCTGGAAATCGTCCTTCTGGCGCGCCCGCATCTTGGCGACCTTCGTCATATCCACGCGATGAATCGTCGTCACGTGCGCCGACGTCCGCTTGCTCATCACCATGTGCTCGGCGATCTTCTGCCGCATCGCGCTCATGGGTTCCACCCGCACCTTCGCCGGAGACGGCGCAGCCGGCGGAACGTACGTAGATGGTGCAGGCGGCGCCTGAACCGGAGCCGCCGCGGGCCTTGCCGGCGCGGGTGCCGGAGCAGCCGGGGCTTGCTGCGCGCCCAGGTGCGCCTCCAGGTCCTGCTTCGTGATGCGCCCCCCGGCCCCCGTGCCCTTCACGCGGCCGAGATCAATATTATTTTCCCGCGCCATTTTCCGCACCAGCGGCGAGAGCGGTCCCGCGGGCTCGGCAGACTCAACCACCGGAACCGGTGCCGCCGCAGCGGCAGGCGTTGGAGCCTGTACTGCCGGAGGCGGCGCGCTCGCAACCGCCGCGGGTTTCGCCGCGGGCCGGCGCGGCGCCGTTGCCCGCTCCATCCTCAATCCGCGCCACCACGGTGTTGATCCCGACCGTCTTGCCTTCCTCCACCAGACACCTCGCGCAGCGTCCCCGCCGCCGGCGACGGAATCTCCGTGTCCACTTTATCGGTCGAAATCTCGAATAGTGGCTCGTCCCGCTCCACCCGGTCGCCCGGCTTCTTGAGCCACTTGGTCAGCGTCCCTTCGACAATGCTCTCGCCCATCTGGGGCATCACGACGTCAGTCATAGATAAGCTCTCCGGTCATCTCGCCGATTCAAAAATCGCGTCCGAAATGATCCACCAGCCGCCCGATCACTTCTTCCCGCCGCCGCGCCCACTCCCAGCGCCGCCATTGAAGTCACCGGCTTCGCCAGCCCGCACGGCACGATGTATTGGAAGTAACTCAAATCCGTCGTCACGTTCAACGCGAACCCGTGCGATGTCACCCAGCGGCTCATGTGCACCCCGATCGCCGCAATCTTCGCGCCCGCCACCCATACGCCCGTCCACGGCGGTACGCGCTCGCCCATCAACCCGAAATCCGCCAGCGTATCGATGATCACCTGCTCCATCGCCCGCACATAGGCCCCCACGTCCCGCTTCCACGCGCGCAAATCCAGTATCGGATAACCCACAATCTGCCCCGGCCCATGATACGTGATATCGCCCCCGCGGTCGGTGTGATGAAACGCCACGCCCGCGCGCGCCAGCACTTCTTCATGCGCCAGGAGATTTTCCATGTGCCCGTTGCGGCCCAGTGTGATCGTGTGCGGATGCTCCACGATCAAAAACTGGTCTGCAATCTCAGCCGCGTTTGCGCTCTTCCACCAGCGCCCGCTGTAGTTCGAATGCCGCCCCGTATTCCACCCGTCCCAGATCCCGAAAAACGGCGACGCGTGGCGCACGCTTCAGCGTGCCGCTGCCGGCTTCAGGCGGCAGTTCAATCTCCGCCACTCCATTACGCATTGATCGCCAGTCCGTAAACGTTGTTGAACGCTTCGCCCATCGCCTCGTAAAGCGTTGGATGCGCGTGGATCGTCTGCATCATCGTTTCCACCGTGGCCTCTGCTTCCATCGCCGTCACCGCTTCCGCGATCAGCTCGAACGCCTCCGGCCCGATGATGTGTACGCCCAGTATCTCGCCGTAATTTTTCGTCCGCCACCACCTTCACGAACCCGTCGTGCCGCCCCAGGATCGTCGCCTTGCTGTCCGCCATAAACGGAAACTTCCCCACCTTTACCTTGATACCCCTGCGCCCGCGCCTGCGCCTCGGTCAAGCCCCACGCTGCCGATGCCCGGCTCCGTGTACGTCGCGCCCGGAATGCGGTTGCGATTGATCGGCGTCGCTGGCTTGCCCGCCATGTGCGCCACCGCAATCATGCCCTCGCGCGTCGCCACGTGCGCCAGTTGCGGCGTCCCCGCCACGATATCGCCGATCGCATAAACGCCCGGCTCCGCCGGTCTGCTGCCACTGGTTCACCTTCACGAACCCGCGGTCCAGCTCGATCTTCGTGTTCTCGATCCCGACATTTTCCGTGTTCGGCTTGCGCCCCACCGCCACCAGCAGCTTCTCCGCGTCGAGCGTCTCTTTTTTTCCGTTGCTCAGCGTGACCGCTAACTCCGGCAGCCGTCCTCCACCACTTGCACGCTGTCCACCTTCGCGCCGGTCTCGACGCGAATCTTGTTCTTCTTAAACACCCGCTCCAGTTCTTTCGAAACTTCCTCGTCTTCGACCGGCACGATGCGCGGCAGCATCTCCAGAACCGTCACCTCGGTGCCGAGCCTGTTGAAGATGGAGGCGAACTCGACCCCTACCGCGCCCGCGCCAATAATGGCCAACGTCTTCGGAATGGCCGTCAGGTTCAGAATTTCGATGTTCGTCAGAATACGCACGGGGTCCGGCTTCAGCCCCGGCAGCATGCGCGCTTCCGAACCAGTGGCGAGCATAATGTTCTTCGCCTCGAGCGTCTGCGTCCCTTGCTCGCCGCGCACTTCCACCCGCCCGTTGGCCCTTCATCACCCCGAAGCCCTTGATCCAATCGACCTTGTTCTTCTTCATCAGGAACTCGACGCCCTTGGCATGCTTGGCGACGATCTTGTTCTTCCGGTCCACGACCCTCGGATAATCCACCGCGGGCTTCTCGCAAACGATCCCTTCTTCGTCCGAGTGCAGAAACCGCTCCCATACGTCCGCCGCATGAAGCAGCGCCTTAGTCGGAATGCACCCCACGTGCAGGCACGCCCCGCCCAGCTTCGGATCCTTTTCGATAATCGCCGTCTTCAGCCCGTATTGCCCCGCCCGCACCGCCGCCGAATACCCTCCCGGCCCGCTCCCAATGACAATCAGATCGTAAGCCACGTTTTCCATTCTACATAGTCAAAACCCGCAGCCGCGCGAATTCTCGGCGTCTCCGCGCCTCGGCGTGGAAACTTCTCCCCGCCCTTCCCGCGCAACCTCACGGATTCCGACAACGTCTCCTACCATTAAGGATGATGCTGCGCCTTCTTGCGCTTCTTCTGCTCCTCGCCCCCGCGCCCGGCGCCGCCCAGACCACCAAGCCTAAGAAGAAGGCCCCCGCGCCCGCCGCCGATCCCACCGCCTGGCCAATCCAAAGCCTCAAAGTCGAGGGCAATCATAACTACACCAAGGAACAGATCCTCGCCGCCGCCGGCCTCAAGATCGGCCAGATCGCCGGAAAAGCCGATTTCGAAGCCGCGCGCGACCGCCTGTCCGCCACGGGCGTGTTCGAAACAGTCAGCTATCGCTTCGGTGCCGCCCCGGATTCCAATGGTTACGCCGCTTCCTTCCAGGTCGTCGAGGTCGGCCAGGTTTACCCGGTGATCATTCAGGGCCTGCCCATACAGCTAGCCGACCTGACTGCATGGTTCAAATCCAAAGATCCCATGTACAACGGACAACTCCCCGGCACCGCCGAAGCGCTCAAGCGGTACGCCGCGCTGGCTGAGCAATTTCTGGCGTCGAAGAATCTGAGCCAGAAGGTTGTCGCCAAACTCGCCCCCTCGGGCGTCGATCAATATGGTGTTGTATTCCGCTCCGCCGCGCCCATCCCCACCATCGCCCAGGTGAACTTCACGGGAACTAAGCTGTTGACCGCCACCGCGTTGCAGAATAAAATCGCCGAAGTCGCCATCGGCTTTCCCTACACGGAAGAGGGCTTCCGCGGCCTCCTCAACACCTCCATCCGCCCCCTTTATGACGCCCGCGGCCGCGTCGCAGTCGCCTTTTCTAAGCTCTCGACTGAAAAGGCTACCGACGTCGACGGCCTGGTCGTGGATGTCACCGTCAACGAAGGCGCGGAATACAAACTCGGGGAAGTTAAAATTGTGGGGAATTACGCGGGAAAGAGTGCGGAATTAATTAAACTGGGGAAATTCAAACGCGGGGAAGTCGCCGATTTCGACGATATTAACGCCGGCGTCGAGCGCATGAGGAAGCCTTTGCAGCGCCAGGGCTACATGCACGCCGCCGCTACCGTGGATCGCTCGCTCAATGAGAAAAACAAGACCGTCGACATCGCCATCCACATCGAGAAGGGTCCGCAGTACACCATGGGCAAACTGACGATCGTCGGCCTCGACCTCAATAGCGCTGCCGGCATCCGCAGGCTATGGGGCCCCCAGGAAGGTAAGCCTTTCGACGCCGACTATCCCGACTACTTCCTCCAACGCGTCAAAGAAGATGGCCTGTTCGAGCATCTCCGCGACACCAAGGCCGCCACCAAAGTGGATGAACACAACCATACTGTCGACGTCACTTTGCAGTTCCACTGAGCTTCCACAGGATCTGCCGCAACATGCCCAGCACCACCGGTGCATCGCGCGCGTTTAAGTCCAGCCGCCGCACCAGCCGCCGCACTTTGTTTTCCGTCGACGCTCCCGTCACCGGATTTACGTACCCGCTTTTCCGCAGCACGTCGAGCAGCAAACTGGTGATCTGCTCCGTCTCCGCCGCGGCCGCGGTTTTTCGTGCCCGTGCACTCCCTCGTCCCAGGTCCAGTTCGCCGCGCGAAAGTTCGTACAGGCAGACCGCCACGGCCTGCCCCAGGTTCATCGAGTGCTCCCGGTCGGCCATTGCAATGCGCATCAGCCAGTGGCAGTGCGCCAGGTCTTCGTTGCTCAGCCCGAATTTTTCGGACCCGAACAACAGCGCCACCGGCGTGGACTTCATCCGCTCGCGAATCAGCGGCGCACCCTCTTCGAGGCGCCGCAGCGGATGCTCCAGTCCCCGGTGCCCCACTGAAGTGGTACCCACGACCAGCGCGCAATCCGCTACCGCCTCCGCCACCGACCCGAATTCCTCCGCCGCCGCCAGCAACTCACCGCGCTGCCACCGCCGACCGGGCCTCGCGAAACGCCACTTCATACGGATTCACCAGCCGCAGGCGCGGAAACCCCAAATTGAACATGGCCCGCGCGGCCGCCCCGATATTTAAAGGGTTGCGTGGGGAAACCAGCACCACGCGAAGACCGGATTCCTCCGCTACCACGGCACCGTCTTCACGGCATCCAACTCGGAACTTTGGCTACCCAGCGCGGACCTGCCGGCCTGCTCCATTGCGCACTTATTCTATCGCGCGGGGCTGGGATGCGCGCCCTACTGCCAGATCGCGCCGTGCACGGTGATGCTCGGCGAGGTGCCGTCGAGGGTGTAGACGTTCAGCCGCAGTTTGGCGCTGGTTACGCCGATCCGAAGATCCGGCGCCTCGTCGCTACGAAACAGGTACGTCCTGGGCATGGTGATCGGCCCCTGTATGCCTACCTCAACTACAGGTATGGCGGCGGTGAACGCGTTGACCGTGTCTTCGAGAACGACGCGAGCCGCGGAGTTTCCGCTGGCGGCCGAAAGGGCCTGCACGGTGATTTCGAGCGTATAGTCGCCCGTGAGGACGGATATGTCCAGCCCGGTGGTGGGCGCCGCAGGACCGGCGGCCGTAAGTACTTGAGGATCGGTGGTTAAGGAGGTAGGTATCATCTTGCCCGGAGTGTAGCATCGCGACTTCGCCCGGCCGCGCGACAACCACCCCCACGGTACCCGGAGAAAACGCCGATGCGGCTGTGTTTCCGTGGCCATACGCGGCCTGAAAATTTGTCACCTGACTTGTGACCAGGACGCAACCCAACCCAGACCCCGCTTTGATTGATTCCCACAAAAAACAATTTACAGTTAAATTGTTTTGCGCTATGCTAGTCCTGCTCTGGCCAACTTATTAACCGCGCGCTTATGGATATAGCCGCTCAGATCTCCTTGACTCGTGAGGAGATGGAACAGAGACGTCTCGAGGCAGCGCAGGACCTGCTGAACGGCCTCTCTCAATCGAAAGTCGCACGCAAATTTTCCGTCAGCCGCACGACCGCTTCCCGCTGGTGTCGCGCGCTGGCCAACAATGGAGTCACTTCCTTGAAGCGCCGCAAGGCGACGGGCCGGCCCAGCCGCCTGTCCAAGGAGCAATTGGATCGCGTGGCCCAGCTGTATCATGACCGGGCCATGGCGCACGGTTTTGCCGACGATCATTGGACGACCGCGCGCATGGCGGCCGTCATCGAAAACCAGTTCGGCGTGCATTACGACCGCGATCACGTCGGGCGTCTGCTTTACAAGCTGGGGTTGCGCGACCGCAAGCCGCGCGTCCGTCACGCTTCGGTCCCTTACGCCGCTTCGCAATACTCTCCGAACACGGACTTGAGCCGGTCGGAGATCTCGCCCAGCGTGGCGTAAGCCGCGGCGGCTTCCAGAACGAGCGGCATAAGGTTTTCGTGGCCGCGTGCCGCTTGCTCCAATTTTTGTAAGCGCTCTGTCGCGCTTTGATTGTCGCGTCCGGCCCGTACCTGCCGCAGGCGGTTGACTTGTGAGCGTTCGATCGCAGGGTCAAGCCGGAAAGTGGGGATTTTTGGCTGGCCGTCCATGCGGAAGCGGTTCACGCCCACTACCACGGTTTCTCCGCGCTCGATGGTTTTCTGATATTCGAACGCCGCGTTCTGGATTTCGCCCTGGATGTAGCCCGGTCTCGATGGCGGGAGCGTGCCGCCCATGCTTCGTCAATCCGGTCGAGGTATTCCTGCGCGCCGCGCTCGATCTGAATCCGTTAGGTCCTCGATGTATTCGCTGCCGCCCACCGGATCCGCGGTGTTGGTCACGCCGCTTTCATAAGCGAGGATTTGCTGCGTGCGCAACGCCAGCCGCGCGGATTCCTCGGTAGGCAGCGAAAGCGCCTCGTCGCGCGAGTTGGTGTGCAACGATTGCGCTCCGCCCAGCACCGCGGCCAGGGCCTCAATGGTGGTTCGGATCACATTCACGTCCGGTTGCTGCGCGGTCAACGTCGAGCCGGCCGTTTGCACGTGAAAGCGCAGCATGCAGCGACTTGGGATCTTTCGCGCCAAACCGTTCGCGCATTAAATGCGCATACAGGCGCCGTGCCGCGCGGAATTTGGCGATCTCTTCGAGGAAATTGCTGTGCGCGTTGAAAAAGAACGAGAGCCGCGGCGCGAAGTCGTCAACGTCCAGCCCCGCGGCGAGCGCCGCCTCAATGTACGCGATGGCGTTGGCGAAGGTGAAGGCCACTTCCTGGACGGCGGTCGATCCGGCTTCGCGAATGTGATATCCGCTGATGGAGATGGTGTTCCACTCCGGCAATTCGCGGCCCGCCCAGGCGAACAGATCGGTCATGATGCGCATGGCAGGCGCGCGGCGGATAAATGTAGGTTCCGCGCGCGATGTATTCCTTGAGGATGTCGTTCTGCACGGTGCCCGAGAGCTTGCGGATGTCGGCGCCCTGCCGCCGCGCCACCAGCACATAGAAGGCGAGCAGGATGGCGGCGGTCGAGTTGATGGTCATCGACGTCGAGACCCGCTCGAGCGGGATGCCTTCGAACAAGCGCTCCATGTCGGCCAGCGACGAAATCGCCACGCCGACGCGGCCCACTTCGCCCGCGGCCAGCGGATGGTCGGAATCCATCCCCATCTGGGTGGGAAGGTCGAAGGCTACGGAAAGTCCGGTAGTGCCCTGAGAAAGCAGATACCGGTAGCGCCGTTGCTCTCTTCGGCGGATCCGAAGCCCGCATACTGGCGCATGGTCCAGAGGCGGCTGCGATACATGTCGGGATAGATGCCGCGGGTGTAAGGGAATTCGCCAGGCCGACCCAGCTCGTGGCTCATGATCGGGAAATCTTGCGCGCCCGGCGGAACGAAGAGATGCCGTATCCGGCCATGATGGTGACAAACGCCACGGTCACAACCAGCCGGAGCACGCCGCCTTTACCGCTTTCCAGCTGGCGGATGGTCTTAATGGCGGACGGCACTGGAATGGTGGCAAGTGCCAGAAAAAGGAAGCCTATGACCTCGTGCCAGAGACTGTGGGCGGGCCGGACGACGGCTGGCACAACGTGGCGTACGAACTGATATCCTTGGTGAACCAGGCGGACTGTGGTCACGTCTTCATGGTAGCAAAGGAATTAGGCTGCGCCCGCCTTATCCGGCGGAGCGAGCCGGCCCGTATGTTACTAATGGGACGGACCATCTAAGCCGATAAATAACTTGTGTGGCGGTCACCGGGTTCACTACAATCGGAACGGGTACCGGGGTGATGGTGGTGAACAATCTGTAACGTTTATCAGGTGACGCGCATCCGGTAGTGTTAGGGGTCCTGCCGGCCCTTAGCGGCCTCGGAGAAGGGGGCTCATTTTGGAAGAGCGTTTAAAAGCCTTGATGCAGGAACTCGGGAACGCGATTAACGACTCGTTATCAGACTCGGATCGCATCGCTGAAGCCATCGGCGAGATCAAGCAGGCTGGTTACGACGTTTTTCTGGTGCTTGAGGCCACCATCGGCTTTAACAAGCGCGATGAAAACGAAGATACCGACGAGGCGACCGGCGAGGCTGCTCGACCGGAACCCAAACGCGTCTTCGAATCCACGGGCAAAATCAAGTTCACCAACCAGGATCAGCGTTTTTTGCGCGCACTCAAGATCGCGGTCGACGAAGATCTCAAGTAGATCCGGGGACTTCAACTCGCCGCCAGGGATTGATACACCTTCCAGGTTTCTGCCGCCGCTTTTTCCCAACGGAATTCACGCGCACGTTCGCGGCCCGCTTCCACCAGGCGTTGAGCCAGCGCCCGGTCGATCATGAGCTGCTCGATGCCGCCGCCATCGCGCCGACGTCCTCGGGGTCCACGAATAACGCCGCTTCTCCGCAGACCTCCGGCAAAGCCGCGCGATGGCTTGCGATCACCGGAACGCCGGCCGCCATGGCCTCGAGGACGGGCATCCCGAAACCTTCATCCAATGACGGAAAGGCAAATATGCGGGCCCGCGCATACCAGCCCGCCAGTTCCGGGGCCGAAACGTAACCGAGCACCCGAATGGCGGCGCGCCGCGGGCTTGCCTCGATACGCGCCAGAATTTCGGCAGCCTGGTAGCCTTGAGACCCGGCCAAGACCAGCTTCCAGCCTGGCGGCGTGCGTTCAAACGCCTCCACCAGGCGCGCGATATTCTTGCGCCGCTGGATCGCGCCGACGTTGAGCACGATGTTCTCGCGCTGCGCCGGCCCGGCCAACGCCACATGATCCGCTCCGTGATGCACCACGTGGACGCGGCTTCGCTCCACACCCAGCAGTTCCACCACCTGGCGCGCGGTGAATTCCGAGACCGTGATGATAGCGTCCGACGCCTCCGCAGCCCGGCGCGCCTGTTCGGCGAACCGGCGCCGGAACTCGGGAGTGGAATAATCTCCCGTCAGAATGAACAGGTCATGAAACGTGGAAACCGTGCGGCGAAAGCGGATCTCGGGAAGCCTCTGGTTGAGCCCGTGAAACAAATCGCGCGCACGGGGAAAAGGGGTGCGTATAGCAGGGCCCGGCGAGCGTTCGCCGGAAGCGCGGCGCCGAACGCACGCAGATACCGGTGCGGCCGGTAACAGAATACGAATCTCTGCTCGGGGTGGGACGCGGTCAGGGCGCGCAGCAGCTCGCGCGAATACACTCCGACCCCGGAGAGGTTCTCTCCCACGCTATAGGTTGCGTCGAGCGCGATTTTCAACTGACCGGGCGGTACTCTTTCAGTTTTCGATAGAGAGTGGTGCGGCCGATGCCGAGCAGATACGCCGCCATCACGCGGTCTCCCTTGGTGTACTCGAGCGCGTTGAGGATGGCGCGTTTTTCCATCTCCGTCAAAGGAATGATACCTGATTGCGGCGCCGCCGGCCGCGACGCGCCACTGGCGTTGGCGGCCGGCTCAATGTCGTCAGCGTGCGGCTGCCGCCTCTGCGCGAACGCCACGATCACCGAACACAGTCCGAACTGCCCGGCTATCCCGTGGTGATTTCTTTTGATAAATCGGGCTGATACAATGCTCGCTTCCCAATGCCAGCCGAGTCCCGGCGCACCGCGCACGTTGTTTACTTGAGAGTTTTTCTGCCAGATCGCCCGGAGCACACCGCGGGCGTGTTCCTTCTCGACGATTCCACCAGGAATTTATACTTCCGCATGCGCGAGGATTGGCGCGCGATCGCCGGCACGGACGACGCCGAGGTGCTCGCGGAAATGGGGGCAGATTTTCGCCGGCGCGTGGAAACTCTGGAAGACGGCGGCGGCGCCGAGTTTCTGGCTTCGCTCGAAGACCAGCTTTCTAACGTCGTCCGTTTGAGCGAGCGCGAGACCATCGAGATCGACGACATTCGCTCCACGCTTGACCGGCTGTTCAACGAGCACTGCCGAAGCTGAGGGCGGCAGCGCTACGGCTGCTTCGGCTGGCCTGCCGCCGGGTCCCCGCGTTCGATGTAATTCTTCAACCGCGTGACCTGGTCGGCCAGAACGCCGTCCACCGCCGCAGCCCATGTGTTCATGCCGGCCGGAAGATATCCGGCAACAGCGTATGTCATTTCCACCTTGGTGCCGCCCACGCTCGGAGACAATTGAATGGTCATCGCGCCCGTGACGGCAAGCGACTGGAACGGCCCTAAAGCGCCGAGCATGACCAACTTCTCGCCGGGCGCCGCCAGCACCACTTCCATGTGACGGGCGCTGCCCAGAAATGGCAACCGCTCGCAAAAGCATCCCATGGCTTTCGGGTCGATAGTCAGATTGCGCGCGTCGCCGGAAATGGTGTGGGCGGAATTCCACCAGTCGCCGACATTGCGCACGATCCGGCGGTACACGTCATCCGGCGTCGCATGAATGTCCATCGTCACTTTGAGCGTGAATCCGTTGGCCGCTTGGTTCAGACTTCCGCCCAGGTCCAGCCAGGCGTCAGCAGAACAACGGCGATGGCAAGCACGGCACTTTTGGTCATGCGGTTGGCTCCTTAGGGTGATTCTGGCAGACTCGGCGGGCGGATTCATAGCCACATCACATGGCGGAGTTTACGGCGTCGTCGCGGATGATGAAGGGCTGGCCGATTTTGCCATCGTGTTCAGACTCGATGCGGGATGCGAGGGAGTTGGCGTCACCGACGCTGGCGGCGCGGCCAACCAGAACACGCCAAAGCGGGGGATCGCCGGGGCGGAGCACGATGTGGGCGGCGCCGTAACGGGATTGCATCTCGGCTTGCAAACGTTCGGCGTTGGCGCGAACGCGGAAAGCGCCAACCTGCACGGCAAAGAAGCCGAGCGGCGACGCAGTCGGCATCTGTGTGATCTCGAGGCGCACGCGAGCAGTACCGGGACCGAGCATGTCGATGGCTCGCGCGGCGGCGTGCGAGAGATCGATGACACGGTCGCCCACGAACGGGCCGCGATCGGTAATGCGCACGTCGACGGCTTTGTTGTTTTCGAGATTCAGGACGCGGACCAGCGTGCCGAAGGGCAGCGTGCGATGCGCGGCGGTGAACTGCTCCATATCGTAGATTTCGCCATTGGCGGCGGGCCGCCCGTGATAGGGATGACCGTACCAGCTGGCGATGCCAATTTCGGCTCCGATCACCGAGGGGGAACCGCTGCCCGAACCGCGTGCTTCTCTCCACAGGAAGCGAGCGCCAGCCCGAGGCAAACCAGCAGAGCGTTGCGCGCCTTGTTCGGTCCTATATGCATCTCCCTTAGCGCGAGGACACCGACGCGGCGGCGGTCTGGGCAGCGGCAACGGCCTTCACGGGATTGATCAGGTGGCGGCGGCCATCGGCTGTGGTGTCAGCGGTGTCGCGGATAATCCGGATCACCTCCGGCGGTTTCAGACCGGGGTTAACGGCTAGAATCTTCGCCGCCAGATTCACGACGTTGGGCGACGCCATGGAAGTGCCGGAGAACTTCATGCGGTCGCCCCCAGGAACGTAGCTATCGACTTCGTACCCGTTGGAGTGCACCACCACGGTGGGACCGTAGCTGGTGAAGGGGGCTTCATCGCCGGCCTTGTCGACCGCACCGGCGGTGATGAGGTTCGGCAACTGGATGCTGGCTGGAATCGACTCGTTGAAGGTGGCGTCATTGTTGGAGTTGCCGCCGGCCGCGACGAACAGGATCTCCGGCGCGGAGGCAAACGCTTTCTCGAGGCCGTGCTTTTCGATATCGAACAACTCCCGGGCGATTTGTTTGCGCTCAGCGACCGATTTCCCCATGCCGCAACGCTCGAGACCGTCTTCGTAATCCTTCACCGAACCGCCCCAGCTCATGTTGACGATACGAATGTGGTTCGCCTTGAAGAAGTTGACATAGTCCATGGAGGCGGCAGCGGTTCGTTCGGAAAGTTCGCGGGTGGGACAAGGATCGGGAATCATTTTGTAGTCGAACGTGATGCGGGCGACCGCAAGACGGGCATAAGGGTTGCCATCCATCGCGATGCCGGCCACATGCGTGCCATGCATATAATCGGCCACCTCACTGATCTGCTCGATGAACGGCCGGACTTCATCGGGTTTGAGCGCCGCAATCGTTTTCTTGATTTCGCTGGCCTCGGGGCTATCGATATTGGCCTGCATATCGAGCAGTCCTTTGACGCGCTGCTTCACTTCGGAAATTGTCTTCGCGCGTTCCGCGGGAAAGGGATACAGCACGCCCGTCGTCTTGCGGGCTTCGAGATCGTACGCGATGACCGCGGGCTTGCCGTTCTTATCGCGTATTACCTGATCCTTAAAGATGGCGGTGTCGACGCCGCTATCCCAGACGGCGATATTGACGGGGGTGTAACTCTTGCCGGGCTCGAGGCGCACCGCGCGGGCGGCCCAGATGTCGGGCTTCTCCTCGCGATGGGCAGAGAGGTAGGAGCCATAGGCCTCGACCAGGGAATCTTTGAGAGGGGTGACGTCGACGAGGGTCATCCGGATGGCGGGCAACTGATCGGCGAGATCACTGCTCAATGCGCCGGTCTTCTGCACGACGGGATCGAAAATGGAGCGTAAACGGCCGATGATAAGGCCCTCGCTGAGCATCTCGTAGCCGGCCTTGGCGCCTTTGATTTCGTTTTGGACAACTTCAAAGGGCAGGGCATCGAGGCTCTGGCGGATGAGTTTGTAGACCTCGCGGCGATACGCAGGCGAGGTACGGTCCTTGTACGTGGCTCTAGCTTCCAGCATGGCACGCAGCATGAGTCCGCTGGTGAGTTTCTGGGCGGGCTTATCTTCGAGGGCGCGGACTTCATCGAGGCGGCGGAGGGCATCCTGGTCCTTGCCTTCGAGGATATCGAGGCGCGCCAGGGCGCCGATGAGACCGCGCTTGGTGGCGGCCTCCTGGATGTCGTAATTCGCCAGGACGGACTCAATGTCATGGCGGATTTGAGCCGAAAGTTTGGCGAAAGCCGCGTCCGATTGCAGAAGGTCCTCGACCTTACCGCTGACGGGATAGCTGAATTGGGGAACGTCGGCGGCTCGGGTGATCTTCTGCTTGGGAGCCTGCGCCAGGATGAGGGCTGCCGAAACCAGCCCGAGCAAAGCGAGAATGTATCCACGTCTCATGAAGCGGGGCCTCCTACAATCGGGCCCAATATCGTGGTTGCGGCCCGGATGTGCTTTTCTCCACAAAAAAGAGGCGGCCGGCAACCACCAAAACTATTGGGTATCTTGAGTGATACTAGCGTGCGCCGAGGAACCAGGCAACTGTGACGTGAAACGCGGCTAGCTTAAGGGCCTGTACGGACGGGCTGCGCCGCGCCAAAGAGTAATAAAGATCACCTATTTGACTGATTTCTTGCTAGTAACTGAAATAATTACTGAGAATTAATCAAAAATTTGATTTATTTTCTATACAATTCACCTCTTTCCTGTGATATAGCTAATGAACAACTTAGTTCGCGGCATATGCCGGGAACAGGAAATGGAGGCACGGATCGCCACCCGTGACGACAATTCTAATTCTTGATGACAATCCCACAGTACTGCAAATGTTGGGACTTGTTCTTCGCGCCAACGGCGCGTATCGCATTCTGGAAGCCAGCACGGAGCTAGAAGCCGTAACTCAGCTCGAGCAACGGAGCGGGGAGATCGACGTCCTGGTAGCGGACGTGTGTATCGACGACCGGCCTGGGCGGGCGGTCGCGGACCGGCTCACCACGCTTTGTCCCCACCTGCGGGTGCTGTTCATTTCCGGGTATCCGAAGGATCATTTGCTGGGAAATGGATGGTTGCGGCCAGGTGATGCATTTCTTAGCCAAGCCTTTCACGCCGGCTCGACTGATGCGGCACGTGGAGGAGGTTCTGGGACCATCTTACGTCGCGCCGGTTGGGAGTGCGATAGGGGGACGGACGGCGTGCGCCGGCGGCGCGGCTTAAAGACGGCCAGTCTGAAGCCGGCAGCGGCACGCCGAGGCGTGTGCCGCTAGCTGACGTCGATAAAATGCAGCTTCCAGGGTGACTCGCTTAGATTGAGACGGGCGACCGTCACCGGCAAGCGAAAACGCCGGGGGCCGGCGCTGCCGGGGTTAAGGTAGAGGACTCCGGAGCATTCGGTGCGAGACGGCTGGTGCGAATGCCCGCTCACAACGATGTGGAATCCGGCCACGGCGGGATCGAGATCCAGCTCGTGGATATCATGGAGCACATAGATCAGGACAGGGCCGGCTTCGGTGACCGCGGTTGCCGGTAAGGCTTGGGCCCGACGCTCCCTTGTCAACATTGCCTCGGACGGCAACGACGGGGGCGAGTGCCTCAAGAGCGCCGATGATCCCGGGCTTGCCGATGTCGCCGGCGTGAACGATCAGGTCCGACCCTTGGAGCGCGCGCACGGCTTCTTCGCGGAGCAATCCGTGCGTATCGGAGATCAAACCGACGCGATGAATCAGACCATCCACTCGGGATGCTGGGCGGTGCCGTCGAATTCCGCGGTGGTCTTGAAGGGCTCATACGTGCCGCTGAGAGCCGCCTCTTTCGTTTTAGCGACCAAAGCCGCGAGCTCGGACGGCGAAAAAGGTTTGAATGTGCGCGCCGCTTCGAACGCCTGATCGAGGCGCTCCATTGAATCACACCCGCTGATAACCACGGACGTGGGCAGGTTGAGGGCGTAATGCAGGCACTCGATGGGGGTGGCTACGCCGGCCTTGAGCACGTTCCCGAACGCCATCGGTTTCATTCCCAACACGGCCGTGCCTTCTTTCACCAGGCGTGGAACGACGTTGTGGGCGAAGCTGCGGAAGTGGTAGTCGAGCACGTTCAGCGGCATCTGGCAGGAATCGAAATGGAACTTGCGCTGGGCGGCGAGATCCAGCATGCGGAGGTGGACGAGCGGGTCCTTGTGGCCGGTGAAGCCGATGTAGCGGACCTTGCCGGCCTGCTTAGCGGCCATCACCGCTTCGTGAGCGCCGCCGGGGGCGAAGTACCGGTCGGGATCTTCAAGCCGGATGTTTTCGTGGAACTGGATGAGATCGATGACATCGACCTGCAAGCGACGCAGAGATTCGTCGATGTTGCGGGCGGCGGCCTCGCGCGTGCGGCCGTTGAACTTGGTCATCAGGAAGACGCGCTGGCGATAACCATCGCGAAGAGCCTTGCCCATGAGGATTTCGCTCTTGCCCTCGTGATAGTCGCAGGAATTATCGAGGAAGTTGATGCCGCGATCGACGGCGCTGCGGACGATGCGGATGCCCTCGTTCTCATCCTTAGGCACACCGACATGGAAACCGCCGAGGCCGATGGCGGACACATGTTCGCCCGTGGTGCCGAGTTTGCGATAGATCATACCGTCCGAACTCGCGGCCTGAAGCGAAGCCGTCAGTTGCATCGCCGCAAGGCCCGCGAGGAATTCACGTCTTTCCATGTAGGGAACCCTCCTCCACATAGAATAGAGTACTCCGAAGAAAACGAATTAGCTTGGGCGGCTGAGTCGCCCGGTCAACGAACCAGCACTCTGATGTAACGTGAATTTGATATGGGCGGATCGACTCAGGATTGAGTCATTTGCAAAATAAGTTTCGCAGTGCGACGTGCGATGGTCACAGTAATGTAATATAGACAGTTTGCAAGGAGCCACGATGAAAGCAAAGAAAGCCATCAAGAGGTTGAACAAGGTTGAGTCGATCCTTTCCAATGTCATCGACCAGTTTTCGGAGAGCCGAAATGGGTTGCGGGCGCTGCTGGACTCGGCTAAAACCTCAATTGTTCAAGCGAAAAAGACGGTAGGCAGACAAGAGGCCACAAAAACCGCCAAGAAGCCGCCAGCCGGAGCGAACCGCTTGTCGGCCGAGGGAAGACGAAATATTTCGCTCGCGGCCAAGAAGCGGTGGGCGCTGGCAAAGCGTAAAGGCATGAACGCCGTGACGGGCCGAAAATTGAGAAAAACGGCCTAAACTACACATTGACCCCTTGACGTGAGGACCGGGCGGGTGTAAGTTACCCGTACAGCGCCGCTTGACAGTCCATTACGGCTGGGCAAGAGGAGGTCTTATGGAAACGGTCCTCCTGATTGAACACGATTCCGCCTATCTCATCGCGCAGGCGATGGTTCTTAAGTCCTTCGGCTACACGGTCCTCGAGGCGAGCACTCAAATGGAGGCCGTCACGGCTTGCCGGGAGCATCAGGGACCGATCCACCTGGCAGTCACCAAAGCAGTTAGAGGCAACGGCTCAGCGGAGGTAGTCGAGCGGCTGCGGCGCTTGTGCCCGGAGATCCGCGTGCTGTTTCTGTCCGACAGATCCCCCGGTGAGCCCTCCCGGCGGCGAGACATGTACGGTGACTGCGCGTTCCTTCAACAGCCGTTCCGGACGGACGCCGTGGCAGATGCACTCAAGAAATTGCTCGAAGATTCGAGAGTGATGACGGCCTCGTCGTAAGACAACAGCCGGCGCTTATTCGCCCGCGAACTTGGCGAACTCGGCTGCAATCCTCGCGCTTTCGTAATCCCCGGGGTGGATGATCACGCGGTAGCGGAAGCGGATGGAATGGCCGGGATCAAGAGTCATGCTGCCATTCGCTGTCTTGTCATTCAAAAAATCGTGCCAGCCAAAAATATTCGCGGCGAACAGGCCGTAACTCCGCGAGTGCCAGTAAGTGGGATGGCGCGGATTCGAGGGATGGTCGAGGATGGCGATGCCGAGTTTCTCGCCATCGATCTCGCCGAAGTAGTCCACCCAACTGGCGCGGTGTCCCCAGACCTGTTTTTCACCACGGCCGCCTTCTGAATTTACCATCAGGCCAGTGCGTTTGGGAGCGGGCAGCGAGTCTTTCGCGGGCTCTTCGAGCGCAGCGGCCAGGCGGACGGCGAATGTGCCTTCCTTGGTGTCGCCGAACGTTACTTTCTTGACTGGCGTTAGCGTGATGTCGAAATCGATCCTGCGATTCGACGGATCAGCATAGAAAGTCATCTTGCGCGCTTCGGCGATTAGCGCCTCACCTTGCGGATCGAGCCAGTCAAACTTGGCTTCGATGGTTCCGGAATGCGGCCCGCCGGCAACGCGACCGAGGCTCTTGAGCGCGATGCGGGCATTTTTGCCGCCGTGCTGCGACGGTTCGTTGGCCCAGAAATCGAAACCGTTGACATCGCCATGGCTGAACCACAGGCCGCGTTGGTGCGGGTGATCATGCGTTTCGCCGGGCGCATCTTCCATGGGGTAGTGGCGCGTGACGATCGTGCCGGATGCGGAGCGCAGCGGATAAAGATAGGGCTTGCCGGTTTCGGGTCCACAGAACAGCGCGGTGAACGGTTTGCCGTCGATGGTCACCGAGATGCGGCCTTCGGCGCGTTCGATGACGACCTGCCCGCAAAGTGGCGCGGCCAACAAAAGGAAAAACCAGTGGGAAGATTTCATCATTCGGAACTACATTATATGAGGATATGGCGGCCGGCAATGAGGGACGGGTGTACGAGGAGCGACCGGGGAGCGCGGGGCGCGGTTTGCTGCGGCAGTTTGTCGAATGGCTGGAAGCAGGGAGCCGGACGCCCAGCGACCTGATGGAGTTGTGCCTAAAGCGCATCGCGGAGAGCGATGCACGGCTGCGCGCGTGGGTCGAGGTGGCGCCGCAGCCCGCCTTAGGAAGCGGGCCGCTCAACGGAATCCCGTTCGGCGCGAAAGACATTTTCGAAACGCGCGCCCTCGCGACAGAGTACGGTTCGCCGATCTATGCGGGACGTAAGGGATCGGACGACGCCGCTTTGGTGACTGCGCTGCGGGAGCGGGGTGCGGTGCTGGCTGGAAAAACGCAAACGACGGCATTTGCCTCCTTTGATCCGGCGCCCACGCGGAATCCGCATAACACATTGCATACTCCGGGAGGCAGCTCGAGCGGCTCAGCGGTGGCGGTGGCAGCGGGGATGGCGCCGTTCGCGCTGGGTACGCAAACGCTGGGATCGGTGCTGCGGCCAGCCTCCTTTTGCGGCGTGGTGGGATTCAAACCCAGTGCCGGGCTACTGCCGCTTGCAGGCGTACTGCCGTTCGCGCCGTCGCTGGACACAGCGGGGCTATTCACGCAAACCGCCGACGACATGCAATTACTTTGGACGAGGATGGGCTACGCCGAACGGCCGCCTGTGCGCGGTCTCGCCGTGCCATCCGTCATGCCTGCGGTGGAGCCTGCCATGGAAGCGGTGTTCCGGCGCACCGTCGAACGGCTCAGCCGGGATTTCGCGTTCGAGATCGCCGCCATGCCGCCGCGCTTCGCCGATCTCGCGCCGGCTGTTAAGCTGATCAATTGCTACGAAGGCGCACGGACACACGAAGCCCGCTGGCGCGAGCACGGGCGCGCGATGGGCGAGAAGCTTTCGCAAATAATCGAGGAGGGACTGCGCATTCCGGAGGGTGAATACCGGGCGGCGCTCGCAACCGTGGCCGACGTCAGGCGCGCGGTGAGCGGCGTGCTGCGCGAACATCCGGTACTGGTGACGCCATCGGCGCCAGGCGCGGCGCCGGAGGGCCTTGCCTCCACGGGCGACCCGGTCATGAATCTGCCGTGGACCGCTCTCGGTTTTCCCGCGATCTCGATTCCGATGCCGGATCCTGGATTGCCGCTGGGACTGCAACTGGTTTCCGAGAGCGGACAGGACAGCGCGCTGCTGGCTCTCGCGGTGGAAGTGGAAGGCCTGCTCGCATGATCCCGGGGCTGAGAGTGCGGCTCGAGCGCTACTTTGAATTTGAACGGCTGGGAACGAACTGGCGGACCGAGCTTCTGGCCGGCGGGACGACGTTCATGACCATGGCGTACATCGTGTTTGTGAACCCATCGATCCTGCATGAGGCCGGCATGCCACTGGCGGCGGTAACCGCAGCCACTTGCCTCTCGGCGGCGTTCGGCAGCATCCTCATGGGCGCGTTGGCGCGCTATCCGCTGGCGCTCGCGCCCGGCATGGGTCTTAACGCGTACTTTACCTACTCGGTGGTAAAAGGCATGGGCGTGCCATGGCAAGTTGCGCTAGGCGCCGTGTTCCTTTCCGGCGTGACGTTCCTGGTCCTGACGCTAGTCGGTGTCCGGCGGCTCATCGTTTCGGCGATTCCGCACGAGCTTTACGCGGCGGTGGCGGGGGGCGTGGGACTGTTCATCGCGCTCATCGGATTTCGCAGCTCCGGCATCATCGTGCCATCGGCGGCGACGCTGGTGTCGATGGGAAATCTGAGCTCCCCGCAAACCGCACTGGCGCTGTTCGGGCTGACGTTGATGGCCGCGCTGCTCGCGTGGCGGGTGAAGGCGGCGATTCTGATAGGCGTGATCGGCGCGACGACCGCGGGCGCTGCGGCGGGACTGGTGCACTGGCAGCCGGTGCACTACAGGCTGGCAGACATCGGCGCTACGGCCTTTCAGCTCGACGTGCGGGCGGCGATGCATCTGGGTCTGATCGAAATCGTGTTCGCATTTTTGTTTGTCGATCTGTTCGACAACGTCGGGACGCTGGTCGCGGTGGGCCAGAAGGCGGGACTGTTCAATGCCGCGCACGAGATCCCGCGCATCAACCGAATTCTGCTGGCCGATGCCTCGGCGACGATTGCGGGGTCGCTGGCGGGAACGTCGACGGTGGTCAGCTACATTGAAAGCTCGGCGGGTGTCGCGGCAGGCGGGAGAACGGGAGTGACGGCGATCGTGACCGGGTTACTGTTCCTTGGCGCACTGTGGCTGGCCCCGCTGGTGGGAGCAATTCCGGCAGCGGCCACGGCGCCGGCGCTGATCGTGGTCGGGAGCCTCATGATGACGACGATCAATGAGATTCGCTGGACAGATCCGGTAGTGGCGCTGCCCGCTTTCCTGACGATGATGGCTATCCCGTTGACGTTCAGCATTGCCAACGGCTTGGCATTTGGTTTCACGGCCTACACTCTGCTCAAAATTCTGTGTGGTCAGTATCGCGACGTAAACTGGCTGGTCTACGTGTTGACGGCGTTGTTTATCGCGCGGTTTATTTATCTGGGACGCGGGGTGTGATTTTGCGCGGAGAGCGCGCACAGCGTAAAGTAGTGGCTTACCGGATATGGAGAAGTCGGCTCAATTGACATTGAGCGGGGGAGCGGTATTACCAAAGAGCCCCGAGGAGTTGGCGGATGCTCTGGCCGCAGCAGCCTCGCGGAAGCGGACCATCGCGCTCAGCGGCGCGTCGTCGAAGCGTTTGATGGGCGGAGCCGATCGAGCCGGCCGACGTGTCTCTCTCTACCGCCGCCATGACCCGCGTGTTGCAATACGAGCCGCGCGACCTCACCATCAGCGTTGAAGCGGGCATGCGCTATGCCGAGCTAGACCGCGCTGCTGGCGCAGAACCGCCAGATGATCCCGCTCGATCCGCCGTTCGCGGACTCGCGCGACCATGGGCGGCATTGTGGCGGCGAACATCAGCGGCCCGCGGCGGCGCCTCTACGGAACGGCGCGCGATCTCGTGATCGGCATGAAGTTCGCCACGCTCGAGGGCAAACTGGTGCAGTCGGGCGGCATGGTGGTGAAGAATGTCGCCGGCCTCGACATGGGCAAGCTCATGATCGGCTCGTTCGGCACGCTGGCGGCCATCGCGGTGGTCGAATTTCAAGCTGCTGCCCGCGCCCGGCCGCGGAGCGAGCTTTCTGTTCCCTTCGAAACCTGGACGAAGCGCTCGCCGCGCGAGAGCGACACGCTGCGAGAGCAGGTTCCGCCGGCCGCCGTGGATCTGCTGAATCCCATCGCTGCCGCGCAACTCGGGCTGAAAGGATACTTACTGGCCGTGCGAGTTAGCGGCAACGCGGCTGTGATCGAGCGCTCCGCCGGGAAGCTTGACGGCGAGCGACGCCGTGGTGCTCGAAGGCAAGGATGAGGCTAGATTCTGGAGGCAGGTGCAGGAGTCACGCCGCATTTTCTCGAAAAGTTCGCGCAAGGGGCGGTGGTGCGCGTTTCGTGCACGCTAACGCAAGTGAGAGAGGTGATGGCGTCGCTCGAGGCCGGCGGCCATCGCACGCGCCGGCTCGGGTATCTGTTACGCGTGCTTCACGCGCGCCGACGCCGCGGCGCGATGGCTGGCGGCTGCCAGCCAAACGCGGCTGGAAAGCCGTGATCGAATTCGCATCCGATGAGCAGCGCGGCCCAACTCGATCTGTGGCCCGAGCCCGGCGGCGACTTTGCGATCATGAAGGAGATCAAGCACATGTTCGATCCGCAAACGTCTTTTAAACCGTGGACGACTCTTTCGTCTTCTTTGACACGATGACCGCAGCAGGCCGATCTCGACCGCTGCGTGCATTGCGGGCTGTGTCTGAACGCCTGCCCCACCTATCGCGAGCTGGGCGTGGAGATGGATTCGCCGCGCGGGCGGATCTATCAGATGGTGCAGGTGGCCGAACGGCACGCCGATCAGCGATTCCTATAGGGAGCACATCGATCTGTGCCTGGCGTGCCGGGGCTGCGAGAGCGCCTGCCCCTCCGGCGTGCAGTACGGGCGCCTGGTGGAAGCGGCGCGGGCCGAAATCGAAAACCACATCGCAACGTGGACTAGCTCACGCGCATGGTGCGCCATTTCGTTTTCGGCAAGCTGCTGCCATCGCCCGCGCTGCTGACCGCCGCGGGCGCGATGCTCTATGTGTACCAGGCGAGCGGTCTGCAGAAGCTGCTGCGCGGTTCGGGTTCATGAAGCTGCTGGGCCCGCTGGGGCGACCGGGAACAGCTGGCCCCGTCCGCCGAGCCGCCATTCTTCTTCCGCCAGATCGGCCAGACGTTTCCGGCGGAGGGCGAACAGCGATATCGCGTCGCGTTGATGGCGGGCTGCATCGCCAACGTTTCTTTCGCGCGCCTGAATGAGGCGACGGTGCGCGTGCTGCAGAAGAACGGCTGCGAAGTGTGATCCCCGCGGGCCAGACCTGCTGCGGCGCGCTGCACGTTCATGCCGGAATTCGCGACGAGGCGCGCAAGCTGGCGCGGCAGAATATCGACGCCGTGCTCGATGGCGGTTTCGACGCCATCATCACCAACGCCGCCGGCTGCGGATCGACGCTGAAGGAATACGACGAGCTGCTCGAGCACGATCCGGAATACGCGGAAAAAGCGCGAACGCTTCAGCCGGCTGATGAAAGACGTCACCGAGTTCCTGGCGTCCATCGAACTCAATCGGGATATGGCGCCGGTGGACGCCACGGTCACTTATCAGGATTCCTGCCATCTGGCGCACGGCCAGAAGATCCGCAATCGCGCCGCGGCAGCTGCTGCGCGCCATTCCGGGCCTGACGTTCCGCGAGATGCCGCTGTCCGATATCTGCTGCGGCAGCGCGGGCATCTACAACGTGCTGCACACCGATATGTCCATGCAGATTCTGGAGAAGAAAATGGACAACGTGAACGCCACGGGCGCGGAGGATCGTCGCCACCGCCAATCCCGGCTGCATGCTGCAACTCGAGGCGGGCGTGCGCATGCACGGCCACGGCCAGCGCGTGGTGCACGTGGTCGAACTTCTGGACGAGGCGTACGGAAATCGAAAGTAGCGGCCGCTACTCGTGGCGCAAAGCTTCCATCGGGTCCACGCGCGCCGCGCGGCGCGCCGGCAGTACGCCGCAAGCAGCGTAATCGCAATCATCGTCACGGCGCCGAAGGCGATCGGAAATGCGCCCGTCACCGGCAGGTCCTCGCGATCAGACTCGCGGCGAAACGCTTGCCCCAGTACGCGACGGGCACTCCGATGATCAAGCCGCCGACAGTCATCCCGAGCGCCTCTCCAAGCACCATCCGGGAGACGGCGTTCTGCGTCGCACCCAGCGCCATGCGGATGCCGATCTCGTTGATGCGGCGCGTTACCGTATACGCGAGCAATCCGTAGATGCCGATCGCCACCAATCAGCGAACCCAGGGCGCCGAATACCCCGGACAGCATAGCGATCAGCCGTTCCGGAAGGATGGACGCGTCCACCTGGTCGGCGAGCGTCGTAACACGCGCCACCGGCACGGTACTTCAGCAATTCGCGCACCGTGCGACGCACCGCGGGAGCCACGGCCTCCGGTTTCAGGCTGGTGCGAATTTCAAACTGCGAGGGTACGCCGCTGCCCTCCCGGAACGCGCTGAAGTAGATGGTGCGCGGCGGAGTTTCGCGAATCTCGAAGTATTTCGCGTCGCCTACGACGCCAACGATTTCGTAAGGCTGATCCGCGCCAAAGCCTTTCCAGTGCTGTTCGAACGCCACGTGCATTCCGATGGGATTGCGGTTGCCGAAATAGTAGCGGGCCATGGCCTGATTGACGATGGCGACGTGCGAGCCCCCTTGATCCTGGAAGGTGAAGTCGCGCCCCGCCAGTAAAGGCGTTCCGAGGGTCTCGAAATATTTCGGGGCCACCCAGTTTATCGAAACGTAGCGGCGATCCTCCGGCCTTTCCTGGTAGCCTTCCACGATTGCGAAACTCAGGGCCGCGCCGCCCGAGATGGGAGTACCGTCACTGAGCGTGGTGGAGCGAACGCCTGGGATGGTTGCCAGACGCCCCAGCAGCTCCTGGTATGCGCGGGACAACTGGTCGCGGCTGTATCCGCTACGCGACGGATCGAGCGTCATCAGGAGGACGTGGTCGCGGCGGAAGCCCAGATCGGCGTGTTCGAGGTCCGACAGGTTGGCGATAAACAGGCCGGCAGCACTCAACAGCACCACCGACAAAGCCACCTGCGCCACGACCAGACTTTTTCCGAAAAGACGCTGGAATCTGGTCGCGCCTGCTCCCCCGGAATCGCGCAGCGAAGGCGCCGGGGCGAAAGCGAACGCGTTCCAGGCGGGCGCCAGTCCGAACAGAACTCCGGTCAACAACGCGACCGCGCCGGTGAAAAGCAGCACGCGCATATCGGGGTGCACCTGAATCTCGATGTGAGGCGGCATTCCGATGATCGGCCGTCCGGATGTCATGATCCGCAGAAGCGCATCAGCGCCGAAATACGCCAGGAAGATACCGAGCAGACCGCCCGCCGCGGAAAGCAGCAGAGCTTCGGTCAAAACCTGGCGCACCAGGCGTAACCGGCCAGCGCCCAACGAGATGCGAACGGCCATTTCGTGGCGGCGGCCAGCCGCGCGCGCGAGCAGCGTGTTCGCCAGGTTGGTGCACGCGATCAACAATAACAGGCCCACCACAGCCATCATCGCCAGCAACGGTTTCGCGAACTTGTCGCGCAGAATCGTAGAGAGACCGGCGCCCGCGGGTTCCACTGTGAACTTGAGCTGGTGCTGCAAGGTGTCCTTGTCGTCCCTGGTTCTTTCGTCGAGAGTAAACCGGAAGAGCACCGCCATTTCCGCGCGCGCCTGCTCGATCGAGACACCGGGGCGCAATCGTGCGAGCAACGCCAGGGGCCCGGACTCTCTCGCGATTGGCACCCAGATGGCCGGCCGGACCCCGACCACCACCCCAGCGAACGCGCGCGGAGCCACCCCGACAACCGTCAGCGGCACGTCTTCCACCACAATTCGCTTGCCAACGACAGCCGGATCCAGATTGAACTTGTCGCGCCAGTACTCCCAACTCACTACAGCCACGGCCGAGTTCGCGGCGTCCCCAGGACCAATCAGCCGGCCGATCGCAGGCTTCACGCCGAGCATTTGGAAGAAGTTCCCGACGACGCGAAATCCAACGACGGTCTCCGGCTCGAGGCCGTGGGCGCGCACATGGAGACGGCGGTGTTGAAGGCCCGTGACCCCTGAAAAGACGTGACTGCGATCCCGAAAATACTCGTAACTCTGGAACGAGAAAACGTTCAGCGCGGGATCACCAGGGTATTGATTCAGGAATTCCACAAGCTGCTCCGGATGATCGACCGGCAGCGGGCGCAACATCAGGGCGTTGATGAGGCTGAAGATCGCGGTGTTGGCGCCAATCCCGAGCGCGAGCGACACGACGGCCACAGTGGTAAACGCGGGACTGCGCCGCATCATGCGCAAGGCGTAGCGAACGTCCTGCCAAAGGCTGTCCGGCATATTACCGGTAATCTTATCCCAAACAACCCACTCCGGATGCGACTGCCACGGCCGGTTCGGCGCGGTACGTCTCAATCGGTCAGGATACGGCGGTGACGGCGGCCGGGGAGCCGCGGCGCAATCGCATAATTGAGCTGGACGAGTACGATAAACGCGATGCTCCAATACGAACTAACCACGCAGAGCAAGGCTCCGAACGCGTAAAGCGCTTGTGCGATCACGATGCGGCGTTTGATGGCTGATGCGATGTGCGGCGTCACGTCGTCCCGGATCAGGCCGGTCTTAGAGGCGCACACCCAGCTGAAGTATAGCGAGGCGCCGAGAACCAGGATGTTCGCCCAATAGACCAGGAGCGCGGTTCGATAGTTCACAAATTCGGCTAGTAACATTGTGGAGAACGGCGTCATGGAAACCGCGAAGAGGAAGAGGATGTGAATCCAGGAAAGGCTGCGGTCGGAGCGCGCCAAGTTATTTAGCTGGGTCTGCTGGCCAACCCAGAAAATCCCGAGAGTCAAGAAACTCATGACATACATCAGGAGCCGCGGGGTGAGGGCAGCGAGCGCGTGCCACAGATCTCGCTCGCTGTGAACGGCCTCGATGGCGGGAGCGCGAAGGTCCAGCACGAGCAGCGTCATGGCGACCGCGAACACACCGTCGCTCAGAGCCGCTAGGCGCTCGACGCTCTGGCCGGCGATCCGGTTGTAGGGCGTAGCCATATCCGGTCAGTGTATCGATTGGATTGGGCACCGCGCTCCCCTGCGTGCTAGGATGGGTGATTGCTAGGTTCCGGGCTCCGTGCAATAGGCGGCTGCAAACCCCGCCAGGTCTGGAAAGAAGCAACGGTAGCGGCTTAACCTGTGTGCCGCGGATCACCCGGGGCCTGGCGCTTCCCTCCGCATGTATCAAGTTATCGCTCGCAAGTACCGGCCACAAACCTTCGCGGACGTGGTTAACCAGGAACACGTGAAGACCACGCTGGAGAACGCGATCGCGCAGCAGCGCATCGCGCACGGCTACATTTTTTCCGGACAGCGGGGCACCGGGAAGACGACACTGGCGCGGATTCTGGCGCGGTGCGTAAACTGCATTCCCAAAGGTCCCACGAACGAACCGTGCGGCGTGTGCGCGAGCTGTCTCGAGATCGCCGAAGGCAATGCACCGGACGTGATCGAGATCGACGCGGCGTCGAATCGCGGCATCAATGAGATGCGCGAGCTGCGCGAAAACGTCCGCTATCGCCCGGTGCGCGACCGCTACAAAGTTTTCATTGTCGATGAAGCGCACCAGATCACGAGCGAAGCGTTTCAACGCGCTGCTGAAGACCATCGAAGAGCCGCCGCCGTGGGTGATTTTCGTGCTGTGCACGACCGAGGCGCACAAGATTCCGGCGACGATCGCGTCGCAGATGCCAGCATTTCAGTTTTCGGTCTGTGGAGTTCGATGAAGTCGTAGCGCGAATGGAGTGGATCTGCCGCCAGGAAGGCATCGAAACCGATACGGAAACGCTGGCAGTGCTGGCGCAGGCAGGCGAGGGCAGCATCCGCGATTCGCTCTCGGCGCTGGACCAGGCGATTGCGTGCTGCGGAACGAAGCTGAACGCGAAGGAAGTGCGGGCGCTGCTGGGCGCGTTTTCGCTTGAGGCGCTAGGGCAGGTGACCGACGCTCTGGCGGCGTCCGATAGCGGGCGGATGCTGGCGCTAGTGGATGAACTGGAGCGCAACGGGCATAACTTACAGCACTTCAGCCGGGAGCTGGCGCGATACTTCCGCAATCTGCTGGTAGCGAAGATCGCGGGGAACGACACGCGGCTGATTGCGGGGTCGCCGGGTGAGCGGGCGCGGATGGCGACGAGATCGCCGGGGTGTTTTCCGAAGAAGACTTGACGCGGTACCTGCAGCTCACGCTCGATCTGTTTCGCGATTTGCAGTTTTCGCTGCAGCCGCGGTTTCATCTGGAGATCGGGCTCGTGAAGCTGGTTCAGGCGGGGCGGCTGACGTCGATCGAAGAAGCGCTGGCGGGACTGGGCCAAGGAGAGGCATCAACGCCGAGACGCCGAGACGCCGAGACGAAGACGGTTGCTGCACCGGCGGTGCGGACGGGCCCATCGCCATTTGAGTTGGACCGGGCAAAGAAGGCGGCGGTGCGAACGGAGCCGCAATCTATCGGCGCTACGGCGCTGGCCCCGGAGCCTGCGCCTGTGCCCCAGGGGATTATCGACTGGCGCACGTCATTGCACGCGGTATTGACAGACATGGGCATGGTATTTACCGCCGACGGGGTGGAGCATTCGCAGATCACCGAGACAGGGAGCGTGCTGCAGTTTGTCACGCCGAAAGAATTCCTGCTCGCCATGAAACCGGCGGATTTGGCGAAAGCGGCGCAACGGGTGAGCACGCGAACATTCCAGATCAAAGTAGTGGCGGGCGAGGGAGTACGTGCCGAGCCGGCCGCCGCGACGGAGCAAGGAGAAGTGTCACGGCGCGCGCTGGAAAATCCCGAAGTGCAGCGCTTCCGTGAACTTTTCGGCGGAGAAGTGCGCGCGGTGCGCGATTTGAAAGGATAGAGCAAGTCCAGGAGAGACCAATCATGAAGCTGCCGGGAAACATGCAGGGGATGATGAAGCAGGCGCAACAGATGCAGGAGAAAATGGCGCAGGAGATCGCGCTAATCCGCGTAGAAGCTTCGGCCGGCGGCGGCATGGTGTCGGTGAAGATGGATGGCAACAAGAACCTGCTGAGCGTCAAAATCGATCCGGAAGTGGCAGGCGACGTCGAGATGCTGCAGGACATGGTGGTGGCGGCGTGCAATGAAGCGGTGAAGAAGGTGGAGGAGAAGCCAAGCAGAAGATGGGCGGACTGCTGGGCGGCCTTGGTCTGCCGCCGGGAATGTTCTAATTCTGCCCGCCGCGAACTTCCATGCCAGATTTCGCCGAGCCGCTCGCACGGCTGATCAACGAATTCAAACAGCTGCCGGGCGTCGGACAAAAATCGGCGCAGCGGCTCGCGTTTCACCTGATGCGCAGCAGCCGCGAGGACGCCGAGCGGCTATCGCAGGCGATCCTCGACGTCAAAGACAAGCTGGGGCTGTGTCCCGTGTGCAACAACATCAGCGAAGGCGAGATGTGCCAGTTTTGCCGCGACACGACGCGCGATCATGAAGGTGCTGTGTGTAGTGGAGGAACCGCATAACATCGTGGGCATCGAGACCACGCGCCAGTTCAACGGACTTTACCACGTGCTGCATGGCGCGCTTTCCCCGCTGCGCGGCATCGGGCCGGAACAGCTCAAGATCAAGAACTTGATCGAGCGGATCGGCGCGGGACAGATCGAAGAGGTGATTCTCGCGACCAACCCCACGGCTGAAGGCGAAGCGACCGCGGTTTATCTTTCGAAGCTGATCAAGCCGCTCGGTGTGCGGACGACGCGCATCGCGATGGGCATTCCGGTCGGCAGCGACATCGAGTTCGCGGACGAAGTGACGATTTGGAAGGCGATGGAGGGGCGGCGCGAGATGTGAGGCCGCCCCAATCCCTGACTTAAGCGACCTTCTTACAGAAGTGCGCCACCTTCCGGCCGGCCTCGTCGGTGAAATACACGGTCACCTTGGCGGATTTCTCCGTTCCCGCCGCGATATCTTTGGCAGCGTGAGCGGTCAGGTGGTAGGTTTCCTCCGTGCCGTCGGCAGTTTTGATGGCAAGCGTTTTGGCGCCGCGGTCGATGTGGGAAATGGTGCCCTCGGTGGTTTTCAGGCCGTCCTTGCCGACGTGGTCAATTTCCCGCGCGGTCTCATCGGTGCCCTTGGTTGTGACATGCACAACGACTTCGCTACCCTCCTGCAGGCCGTGAAAAGCATCTTTCGTTCCCTTGGCGGTTTCCACGGTGCCATGCACGGTGGTGCGCTTGACGACGTGAATGGTGTGCTCGGTTCCGTCGGCTGTCTTAACGACAACGGTTTTGGAGCCGGCGTCAACTTTCTTGACCGTTCCTTCAACGGCGGTTACTACATCTTCCGCGGCAAACGCCGCCAGTGAGAACACGGCCAGGGCCGCGCCAATACAGAGATTTCGATTCATGAGGCTCCTTTGTCACCCGGATTATAGGTGATGGCGAATAAACTGACTAAGACGAGAGCTACAGCAAGTATGTTACAAATTTCGTCAAATTGTCGCTTGGGCAAGTCGCGTTCTGGATCGCCGGCCATCGGTTTGTCAAAATGCGATCGTCAACAGGGCAGCTTCGCGCAGGCCGGCGGGTGTGGCAGCATCGATCTCGACGTCGATCAATTGGTTCGGCGGACGAGGTGACGCGAGCTCTACCTTTATATAGTTGTCGCTAAGCGCCATGCCCGGTTCCTCAAGCGTCACCACCGAGAGTTTGCAGCCAACCATGACCGCGGCGGAATTCCAGATTCTTTTGCGCCGCCAGTTCACGCAGCGCGCGTCCGCGACGTCTGCGTACGGACATGGGAACCTGGCTCGGCGCATCGGCCGCGGGGGTCCCGGGACGCTCGGAATATGTAAACACGTGCAGGTATGTGAACGGCAGCGACTCGATGAAAGCGCAGCTTTGGTCGAATTCGGCTTCGGTTTCGCCGGGGAAGCCGGCCATCACGTCGGCGCCGATGGCGGCGTTGGGCATCAGGCGGCGGGCTTTGAGGACGCGATCGGCGTAGTGCCGCGGGCGGTACTTGCGATGCATGCGGCGGAGTACAGCGTCGCTACCGGATTGCAGCGGCGCATGCACGTGCTTAGCGATGCGCGGCGATTCGGCCATGAGGCCCAACAGGTCGTCGGAGAAATCCATGGGCTCGACCGAGCTGAGGCGCAGGCGCGTGATTTCGGTTTCCGCGAGCAGGCGGCGTAACAGATCCGCCAATCGCAGGTGGCTGCCGGCTTCCCTGCCCCAGCGCCCAAGATTGATGCCGGTCAGCACCACTTCACGGTACCGTTGCGCAAGGTTGCGAACCTGCTCCACCACCAGGTCCGGCGAAGAACTGCGCGAGCGGCCGCGCACGAACGGAATGATGCAGAACGAGCAGCGATTATTGCAGCCATCCTGAATTTTGAGGTTCGGACGCGTGCGGTCGGCGCCAGCTTCGATGACGGGCGCTGTGAGAAAATCCTGGCGGGCAAAGATGTCGCCGACGAGGATCTGGCCGTGATAAGGAGCGCCGGTCAACAGGTCGGCGATTTCGGTTTTGTGCGAGTTACCCACCACCCACTCGACGCCGGGCAACGCGGCTAGCTCTTCCGGAGCGCGCTGCGCATAGCAGCCGGTGACGAGAATGCGGCCTAGCGGGTTTTCGCGATGCACGCGGCGCACGGCTTGGCGCAAGTCCTCGTCGGCGGAGGCGGTAACCGTGCAGGTGTTGAGGATGACAAAATCGGCTGCGGACCGGTCCGGCACAGATTCGAGACCACGCAAAGAGAGGTGCGCTTCGAGAGCGGCGCCGTCGGCTTGGCTGGCACGGCAACCGAAGCTCTGGACGAAGAAGCGCGGCATTACGACCTATTCTCCCGCCGGTAAGGACTGGAAATATAGCCCTTGGATTCTTTCGCTGCCTCGGCTTCGGGCGCGAACGCGATCGCGTGCTTGTAGGCGTCGATCGCGTCGCTGCGACGGTTCTTCATGTCGTAAATCTGGCCCACGCGCATCCAGGCCAGCACGCCGGTGTTGAGGTCGACGTCATCGTGCGAAGCCGTCACCTTCTTCAGGTTGTCGAGCGCGTGATCGAGATCGTTGTACCAGAACTGAATGTTGCCGAGCTGGAAATAAATCTTCTCCCAGGGCACCCTGGCATATCCCGGCAGACCGGCCTTCTTCATGTCCATGATCTTGTCGATCGCGGCGACGGCCCTGTTCTTGTCGCCGAGCTGACTGTACATCTGCGCCTGTTCGAACAAGATCAGGTGATTGCGAGGGAAACGCTTCTGCAAGTCTTCCAGCAGCGGCAGCGCTTTGCGGGGCTGGCCTTCGCGGCGATAGAGCGCACAGAGCAGTACTTCGGCATCAACGTTCGTCAGTCTGCCCTTGTGAGAAACCTCTTCAATGGTACGGAGGCCGCGTTCTTTGTCGCCGTGGAACCCGGCCAGGAAACCAAGCATGCGCCAGGTCCAGGGCAGGCTGCCCACGACATAATCATGCACGCCTTCAATCAGCCGCGCATCGTAGTTCGAGGGATCGAGCTCAGACACACGGTTGCTGTCTTTGCGGGCATCCGTCGCGTCGCGCAAGGCGTCGCGCCAGGCTTTGCGCACCAGGAAATTGTAGTTGGCACGCAAACCGTAGGCGATACTGCGTCCGTAGAGCGCGCCAGTGTCGTTCGGATTTTTTTCCAGCCGGGCGTTGGCGAGGCTAATGGCCTTATCGATCGCACTGGTGAACTCCTGCTGGACCTCGGGGGTTGGGTTCATCTTCTCGCGCCGCAGGAAGGGATTGTTTCCGGAAACCAGCTCCGTTTCGAGCGCTCCGTTACGGTACATTTCGCGGTAAAGCAGCGTCTGGGCAATATGATTCCGGGGGCCGATAGCCTGTGGGTCTTGTTTGGCAGCGGCCTCGAAATCGGCCACCGCCTGATCGTATTCGAGGTTATAGAAATGATCGAAGCCGCGGGCGATGGAAGTGTCCTGAGCCAGCAGGGGAGCAAGAAGCACCAACGCCGAGCCGCAGAGCCGCAAGTACGCCATTCCTACTTCGATTCTAACTGGGCCAGCGCCCAGCGCGCGTGTTCGGCAACCAGCGGATCAGGTAACCGGGCAAGGTTCTCGAGGGGCTGGCGAAAGCGCTCGGAGCGCTGATTGCCCATGGCGACAGCGACGTTGCGCAGGAACCCGGAATAGCGGGCGCGTTTGACGGGACTCTGGCGGAAGATATCGCGGAATTCGTCTTCGGAAATCTGCGCCAACCGGGCGAGATCGGGAGCGAAATGGCTGGGTGCGAATGCCGGCTCGTGGGTAACCGGCGCGCGCGAATTCCAGGGGCAGACGTCCTGGCAAATGTCACAACCGAAGATGTGGCGGCCCAGCAGGCTACGGGCCTTGGTAGGCAGCGGGCCGCGCAGCTCGATCGTGAAATAGGCAATGCACAGGCGGGAATCGATGGCCCATTCGGGACCGCCGGGCGCTGAGGTCGGCACGATCGCGGCGGTCGGACAAGCATCGATGCAGCGCGAGCACGTGCCGCAAAGATCGGGCGGCGGCGTGCCGGAATCGAGGGGCAAAGAAATGAGCAGCTCGCCCAAGAAGAACCACGAGCCCATCTGCTGGTTGATGAGGCAGGTGTTTTTGGCAGCCCAACCGAGACCGGCGCGGCGGGCATAGGCGCGTTCCAGCAGCGGGGCGGTATCCACGCAGATTTTCCAGTCAAACGGGCCCGGCGCGTGCTTCCCGAGTCTTTCGACCAGCTCTTCAAGACCGCGCCGCAGCACGTCGTGATAATCCTCCCCCCAGGCGTAGCGCGAGATCCAGGCACAGTCGCCGCTGTTGAATCTCTCGGAATATGGCTCGGGGCCGTTGTACACCTTGCCGACACAGATGATCGACTTCGCCGAAGCCAGCAGGCTGCGCGGATCGTCGCGGACCGCGGCGCGGCGGTCGGTGAGGTAAGTCATTTCACCCGCATAGCCCGCTCCGGCCCACTGATGGAAGTACGCCGCCTCAGGAATCGGGACCGCGGCGGTTACGCCGGCCAGCTCGAAACCACACTCTTGAGCAAGCTTTCGAACGAGATCAGTGGTCACGGATGTTAGGCGACAGCAAGCACCCACATGGTAGCTGAAACAGCGCCGGTGAGGCTCGAAAGCTATTTCAACGCTACAATGAGTTTGTGCATCGCCTTGCGGTACCCGCGGCGTTCTTGATGGCCGCGGCCCTTCCGGCCCAAACTGCCTTTTTTCCATTGAGAGACATCAAGCCGGGAATGCACGGCACAGGCAGAACGGTCTTCTCCGGCGCCCGCATCGAGGAATTTCAGGTGGAGATTCTCGGAGTGCTGGAGAACATCGGACCAAAAGAGTCTTTGATTCTGGGCAAGCTTTCCGGCGGTCCTCTGGCGGAAACCGGCGTGTTGCAGGGGATGAGCGGAAGTCCCGTGTACATTGGCGGAAAGCTCGTCGGCGCGGTCGCCATGGCCTTCCCGTTTGCCAAAGAGCCCATTGCCGGCATACGGCCGATCGAGGACATGCTGCGGGTTTGGAGCTCGAATTCGGAACCGCTGCGCCGGACCAGAGCATCACTGGGAGGCACCGACCTAACGGCCATGCTGGGAAAGCCCGAGGAGGCGTTTGCCGGCGACATGCGGATGATGGACATTGCGACGCCGGTTTCGTTCGGTGGATTCACGCGCGCGGCCATCGAGCATTTTGCTCCCCAATTACGCGCCCTCGGGTTGGAACCGCGGCAGGGAGTCGCATCCGGCGGACGCCTGGAGCCCGGGATGGGAAATCCGGCGGCGCTTGAGCCGGGCGGGATGATCAGCGTGCAATTGATGACGGGCGATTTGAGCATCGGCGCGGACGGCACGTTGACTTACATCGACAAGGGAAAAGTCTATGCGTTCGGGCACAGGTTTCTTTCGGTCGGTCCGACAGAATTGCCCTTCGCGCGGAGCGAAGTGCTGACGTTGTTGCCTAACGTCGCCAGTTCGTTCAAGATTTCGTCACCCAAGGAGTGGATGGGGACGATCTCGCAGGACCGCGACACGGCCATCGCAGGCGAGCTTGGCCGGCAGGCGCACATGGCGCCCATTTCCATCTCGTTAGCGCACGGCGGGAACAGAATCGAAAGCTATCAGATGGAGATGGTCAACGACCGTTTCCTGGCGCCGTTCCTGATGCAGATCGCCGTGTTCTCGGCGATCGATTCCAACGAACGCACGCTCGGGGCGGCGACCTATAGCATCAGGGGTGAAATCGAGTTTCAGGGCAACGCGCCGCCGATCAGGCTGAACAATATGTATGCGGGCGACGCCAATACGGCCCAGCAGGTATCCCTCTCGGCGGCGATTCCACTGGCCTATGTCCTCCAGAGCGGATTTTCGTCACTCGAAGTGAAAAAGGTCGCGCTGGATATCGACTCGTTCGATGAGAAAAAGCAGCTTCAGATCGATCAGGTAGTGGCGGGGCCACACGAAGTGCGGCCCGGTGGGAAGGTGCGTGTCACGACGGTATTGGTGGGTGACAACGGAACGGAGGTCACGCGAACGGTGGACTATCTGGTGCCGGTCGGGGCGACGCCCGGACCGCTGTGTTTCACGGTGTCGGATGGGAACCTGGCCAACCTTTCGGAATTAGCGGAGATTATCGGCGGCACGCCGCGCTCGGCCGAGCGCCTGCTAGCCAATGTGAACAGGCTGCGGGCGAACACCAAGGCGTATGTGCGGGTGTGGCGTCCGGAGCCGAATTTTCAACTCGAAGGCGACAACTTCCCTGATCCGCCGCCTTCGCTGGCGTTGATTTTGGGGGCGTCACAGACAGCCGCCACGCAATCTCGTAATTCGAAGGTCGCCGAGTTAGAGATCAGCGCCGGTGATGCCGTCATCACCGGAGGCAAGACCGTACAGGTGGAAGTGAAGGAATGACGATGCGACGCGAAGACACGCCCACAGGGCGGTGCGGCGCCCTCGCGGTAGGGCTGCTGCTCGGGATGACGGCCGGCCTCCATGCCTCCAGTACGACGTCCTGGGAGATGAACTCGTATCAGGACTTCATCCGCGGGCGGTTCCAGGGTATTTCGCTCAGCCGTTACGGGCAAATGATGCTGGCGCCGAAAATGGACACGATCTTTTCTTCTGATCAGCCAGTCGTCTGGGCTGTGGCGGTCGCGCCCGACGGCTCGCTCTATGCCGGCACCGGGCACCGCGGGCGCCTGTTTCGCATCGACCCGGCGGGCAAGAGTACGCTCGTCTGGACGGCTGAGCAGCCCGAGATCTTCGCCGTGGCGGTAGATCCAAAAGGAGCCGTGTACGCGGCCACGTCACCGGACGGAAAGATTTACCGCATTGAAGGCGGCAAGGCCACGGAATACTTCGCGCCACAATGCAAATACATCTGGGCGCTTACCGTCGGGCCGGATGGGGCCCTGTATGCCGGGACGGGAGATCAAGGAAAAATCTTTCGTGTGACTTCGGCAGGTAAGGGGGAAGTTTATTACGCGACCGATCAGGCGCACGTGACGGGGCTGGCGGTGGATGCCGGTGGACGCGTCCTCGCCGGCACCGAGCCGAACGGCATTCTCTACCGTATTTCCGGCAAGGACAAAGCTTTCGTGCTCTACAATGCCTCGCTTCCCGAAGTCCGCGCAATTTCGACGGCGGCGGACGGGGTGATCTACGCGGTGGCAATGGGGGGATCGCTGGCCAAACGTACCCAGGGCATTCCGCAGGTGGCTCCGGGCGCGGTGAACGGTCCGATAGTTACGGCCGCGGGCACCAGCATCAGTGTAACCGCGGAGAGTGCCCAGGCAGGTCCTGAGATCAAGGCGCAACCCGAGCAGGCCAAGCCGCAGGTGGTGGCGCCACCCGCCGTAACGGCCACCTTTACCCCGATGGTGGACGTTGCGGGCGTCGACAAATCCGCCGTCTACAAGATCAATCCGGACAACACGGTCGAAACGTTGTGGAGTTCGAAGGAAGAGAATGTCTACGACCTGTTGCCGTGGCATGGCCAGCTTCTGTTCGCGACGGACGGCAACGGGCGGCTCTACCGTCTCTCGGCGGATCACAAGCTGACGCTGATCGCGCAAACCAACGACGCCGAGGCTACCCGCCTGGTGCGAATGGGGGACTCGGTGCTGGCCGCCACCGGGAACATGGGGCGCATCTACAAGCTGGAAGACACGCTCGAACCCACGGGAACATACGAATCGCCGGTGCACGATTCCGGCAGCGTCGCGCTGTGGGGCCGTATTGCGTGGCAAGCGGAGGAGTCGGCGGCCGGGACGATTTCATTCCGTACCAGGACCGGGAATTCGCTGCGCCCTGATAAAACCTGGAGTGATTGGTCCGCGCCCCTCGCCGACCCGGCAGGATCCAGGATTTTGAGCCCCAACGCGCGATACATCCAGTGGAAGGCAGAATTTGCCGGCATCCAAGGAAAAACACCCTCGCTCGGCAATGTCAGCGTGGCCTACCTTCCGCAGAACACACCGCCGGTTCTCAGGAGCATCGCGGTGAACGCGCAATTTACCGCCACGGCGGGCGCGAGACCCTCGCAGCCGTCTCCCGCCTCGGGTTACAGCATCACGGTGACGGACACCGGTGACGCGGCGCCGGGCCCCTCCGCCGGTACTCCCACCCAGACCGCATCCCGCGCGGCTTCCCAACAGATCAACATCAGCTGGGTGGCGGAAGACGCCGACGGCGACCGCCTGGTGTACTCGCTATGGTTCCGCGGCGAAGGAGAGCGCGAATGGAAGCTGCTGCGGACCAACCTCCACGAGAACGCGTACGCGGTGGATGGCGATGCATTGGCCGATGGGAAATACCTTTTCCGGGTGGTGGCGTCGGACCGCGAAGTGAATCCTCCCGACCTGGCCCGGGAAGCGGAGCTGGTGAGCTCGCCGGTTCTGATTGACAATACGCCGCCGGTTCTAACGGCTGGGACTCCGCGCAAAACCGCTTCCGGTATCGAAGTGGACTTCGAAGCGGCAGACGCAGCTTCTCCGCT
This sequence comes from Terriglobia bacterium, assembly GCA_963768075.1. Lineage (GTDB taxonomy): Bacteria > Acidobacteriota > Terriglobia > Bryobacterales > Bryobacteraceae > QHXW01. The sequence continues at coordinate 83,407 of CAVYHD010000038.1, read as the reverse complement.
GCGGCGGTGCGAGTACTCCGTAGATGCGGGCATCTGGATTCCGCTCAACGCCGAGGATGGCGTGATTGATTCCAGCCACGAAAAATTCACCGTGCGGCTGGATCACCTCGCCGCCGGCGAACACGTCCTGGTGCTCCGCGCCGTGGACAGTGCCAATAACGCGGGCTTGGCGAAGGTGATCCTCCGCTAGCCCGCTCCACGCATTACCCGGAAGATCATTCGTCCTTCATGAGTTTTCCCACCCGCTTCAGCCTGGATTTCAACTCCTCGGTGGCTTCGGCAATCTGGTTGGTGTCGTAGATCACATGAGGCGTCAGGAACACAATCAACTCGGTGCGGGAAGTACTGCGCGACTTGTTACCGAACAGCAGGCCCACCACCGGGAGCCGATGCAGATACGGGATCCCGCTTGAAGTAGTGGAGTCCGTCTCCTGAATGATGCCGCCGATGGAGATGGTGTCCCCGTCCTGAACGGTCACCTGCGTCTTCACCTTCCGCTCGGAAAACGACGGCGTGTTCGCAACCACATTCACACCCGTCGGCGGAGGCGTGGGCGCACTTACGTCCTGATCGATCTGCATGGTCACAACGCCACTGGGATTTACACGCGCGAGGATATTCAGTTCGACGCCGGTGGAGACGTTGGAAATGGTGTTGGCAAACGCCGTAGTGCCGCCCACTTGCACATTGCTCGCCGTCTGCGAGCTCAGTGCGGGGACGGTCTCACCAACATTGATGCTGGCCTGAATGCTATCGGTCGCGATCACGCTGGGAGCGGAGACTACTTTGGCGTGGGTGGTAGTTTCCGTAGCTTGCAGGAACGACAGCAACTCGCGCGCTTGTCCCACGAGTAAACCTGCGCTCAGGTTCAACCCCGGTGTGAAGTTCAAATTGCTGCTGCCTGTATACGCACGGTCACTGGAGGGGCCGCGCTTTTGGAGATAGCTCTCCACCCCGGCGGAGAGGTCCCCGGTTAGATCGATTTCATAGACTTTGGCCTCAATGAGCACCTGGCGCGGGGGAAGATCGATCTGTTGGATGAGATTCTTGATCTGCTCCCACTCCTGGGGCGTGCCCTGAATGAGCAACGTGTTGTCGAGAGGGTTGGGGATGATCCGCGGGTGCATTGGATAGCCATATCCTCCCCCCATGCCCGCACCACTGAGATACGAGCCGGTTAAGTCGCCGGCAGTGCCAAGTCCCGAAGCCGTCGTTCCCAGAGAGCCGGCTGACGCAGTCTGCCCGGACAGCGCCGAGCTACCGAGCCCAGTCATGCTGGGGCCGGTCGGCATAGCGGCGCCGTACCCCCCGCCCGGATACGCTCCACCGCCATATCCGCCCCCGTAGCCACCGCCATATCCGCCGCCATAGCCACCCCCGTAGCCGCCTGGGTACATGCCTCCTCCGCCCCCAAGCCCGGAGCCATAGCCGCCTCCATACCCACCGCCGAGTCCGCCGCCGAATCCGCCGCCAAGTCCTCCGCCGAATCCGCCATAGCCCCCTCCGTACCCACCGCCTCCGTACCCTCCCGTAAACCCGCCGTAGAGTTGCGTAATTGCCATACCGACGATTTCCGCGCGCTGGTACTTTATCCGGTAAACGTAATTATCGATGGACCCCGCCGTAACTTTCAGCGGCACGTCGAGCTTCTTCAACCACTTCTCCACTTCCGTAAAAATGCCGGGATTCGGCGCTACCGCGATGATGGTGTTGATCCGGTCAATCGGCATGAACTTGACGGCGCTGTTCTTCTCGGAGAGCGCGTATGCCTTGAACACGTTCTCGAGCTCCTTGGCGATATCCGACGGCCTTCCGTTGGTCACATCAAACAACTGGACGCGCTGACCAGCGAGCGTGTCGCTGTCGAATAGCGCAATCAACTGCATCGTCCGCCGCATGTTGCGGCCGTTGTCGAGAATCAAGAGCAGATTCGCTGGCTCATACATGGTCATTTTCGCGCTCTCGCCAAGAAATGGCTCCAGCAGCTTGAAAATCTCACTCGCAGTAACGTACTTGAGAAAAAAGAGATTCAGAACCGTGCGCTCGTCATCGGGGATATCCTTTGAATTCACTCCAGGCGAGATTGGGAGTTGCGGCACGACCGATAGCGGCACGATACGATAGAGGTCGCCCACTTGCACCATAGCGGCGCCGTTGACGCGAAGGATGGTATCGAGCAGGGGACGCACATCCATCGGCTTGATCTCCCCGTACGTGTTGATCGTGACTTTGCCGTTCACCTTTGGATCGAGGATGTAATTGATTTTGAGCGCGCGCGCCAGGATATCGACGACCTCCACGAGCGATGCGTTCTCGAGGTTCAAGCCCGCCGGCGTCTGACCGGGCGCCGACAAGCTCAGGGGTCTTGCCGGCTGCGGCGTTGACGGCTGTGGCGCTACCGCCTGCGGCGCGGCCGGCTGCTGGGGCGGCGTCTGAGGGGCGGGCTGGCCGGCTGTTGGCGCACCCGGCGAACCGGGTGGAGGTATGGCAACCGGCGGATTCTGCGCCCACACGAGCACTGCGGCAACCGTCAAAACAATTGCCGTCCTGAGGGAACCCAATTTCGACATTCGTCAATCCTTCGAAGCGCTGTCGGTGGTATTCCGCTTTGTCAATTCGCGGTTCCAAACAGTTTGCTCCATCTCGTTCAGATCCGCTTTTTTTCGCCGCCATTCCATAAGGCCAAACGGCGAGTCGCGCGTGAAGTGGATGGAGTCGCCCTCTTCGACCGCTCTCGTGGCGCCGATCAATCGGTCCTTTGCTTCCTGGGCCTTCTTCGCTTCTTCGGGCGAGGCAGGCACATCCTCCCTGCGCGCAACCCCAAACGGCGTCTGGCTATAGATCCAGACCTTGCCTTTGGAATCACGGTAGCGGTAGGTGTGAGGCCCGATTTCGACCGCGTCCACCGGTACGCCGGCCTCCCGCGTTTTGGCCGGAGGTGGAGGTGCTTGCTTGTCCGACGCTTTGTCGTCCGCCGCGACGAGTGACGCGGAACCCAGCAACAACAGAATCAGAAACGTTGATTTCATCATTTCTCCTGTGGGCCACGCGCTAGTTCTGTGACCCTGCTGACCAGATTTCTCACAATGGTTCCCATTGGCACGCATTTCCGAACGGAGTGGGATAGAGCGCCTTGCGAAACCCGCCCGACTGGGTTCCCGCGGGGGAGGTGTCTCCTGCATTGCAAGAGCGCTTGCCGTTCCCGAGATCGACTCCCGGCGCCGCGTCTCCTTTCGGGGGAGCCGCGTGGTGCGGCTGAGCCGGGGCTTGCGCCGCGGCTGGAGTGGCGTGCGAGGCGGCGGTATCCGGTGGTCCGGACGCCGGCCCTCCCCGATCGATCATTTCCTCGAGCGTTTTGGTTATTTCTTTGCCGTCCCACTCGAGCGTGATCTCATCCCGCGTTACCGCCACGAGCGTAAATTCGCCCACCTTGTCGCCCAGCCGTACACCGCGGTGCTTGGCGCCGGTCTTCTCGCTCATGATGGCGGTGGTTCCATCCACGAGATTCATCACCCCGTAGAGCAGCGGCAGCGGGGGCATCGGTTTCGGCGCCGGCGGCGGCGCGGCCGGAATTACGACCGTCGGATTGCGGTCTTTCGAAAAGAGCATCTTCTGGACTATGTCCGCGTACCCGATCGCCGCAACTGGTTCGACCGGTTTGTTGAAAATCACAGGAGGAGGCAGCGGCGGCTTCACGGTTTGATGTAACAGCGCCCGCTCCCGAAGGTGCGCCACGATCCAATCCTCACGCAAACGCCACGCCGCGGCCCCGACGGCTAACAACAGCACCGCGTTCAAGGCCCAAAGTCTGTGCGTCAAAATGTGGACAGTCCTCTCTTCACCGGCACCAGATTTCGTGGAACGACGCCGGCGAGAGTCAGCCGCACGCTGACCGTCTTCTCCTTCGGATTGGCAGATGACACTCGGATCTCATTGGTAGCCACCAACTCCGGCTCCTTGGTCAACGCCGCCAGAAAGTTTACGAACTGCTCAATCCGGCACTCAAAATTCACCGAGACCGCGGCTTCGCCGTACTCTTCGCCGAGCGCGCGCAGTTCGGGGAACTCTCCTCCGCGGACATCAATGCCCTCATTTTTACCGACGCGGCGAATCGTCTCCAGCAAGTGCGCCTGGGCCTGTTGCGCGGTCGGCACGTGGATGACGCCCTTTTCGCGCTGGGCGACATCCGCGGAAAGGCGCTTGAATAAAACCTCTTTCACCGGGACCGCGGCCTCAGCCTGCCGCAGTCGTGTCAGCCGGTTTTCCGCCAGTAAAACCGAATCCTTGGCTTCCACTACCGCGGTCTGCCTGTCGCGATATACGCCGAACCGGAGCACGAGCACGGCCAGCAAACCGGCGCCGAACAGAATGAGGGCCCGGCGGTCCCGCTGGGTGAGGGTCACGGTTGCGGTCTCCGGAGCGTACGAATCTGAAATTGCTCATTGCCTCCCGCCTTGGCGAGTGCCCCCACAAATGCGGAGTTATGGAAGTACAGCGAAGCATCCAGTATCTTCAACAGTGGCGCGGCTTGGTCTGCCTCTCCGGTAACAGTGGCGGCGTCCGGCGTCAGATCCACCGTGCTTGTCCAGACCGGCGGCGCCAGCAGCGTAGTCAATCCGTTCAGCGCTTCCAGGTCGTCCTTCGTTCGACCGCGGAATTCGTCCAACAGGCGGGTCCGGTTTTGCGCGCGGACCAGTTCCCGGTCAAGGGTGGCGGAGCGCTTGGCTCGCGGCTCGACCTTGGCTATTTCCGCCTCCAGCTTTGCCATGTACCGGCGTTCCTCCCACCAGGAATGCACCACCAAGGCAATGCAAACCAGCAGCAGCAGCACAGCCAGCACGATCGTGGGAATGTACATCGCCCGCGAATTGGAGCGGCGCTGCTCAAGTGGCAGTAAATTGGCCACCGGGGTCAGCCAGGGACAAGAACCCGCCAGCGCCGTGGCGTAAGGCAACGAGCGCCGTGACAGGTCGTTGCCCACCGGATTTACACGGGGCACGGGCAACACACGGTCCAGCGGAATGGGCTCCTGGCCGGGCTCCAGGCGCAGTTCGGAGATCGCCAGCGCCGCCGCGCGCTCCGGAGGCAGTTCAAATTCCGCCGAGAAGACCGCCTTCGCCGGGCTTTCGCCATAGACTTCCCATGCACCGTGCTCTCCCGCGGCGAGAGCCACGAACCCGGTTGCAGGATCCTGCGCCGCAGCCACGGGAACGCGATGAGCGGCGTAAATGGCCGCCGCCGAGAAAGTGAAGCACGCCACCGCGACGCCGGCCTCCGCGAACAACGACGAGTAGCGCTCGAGCGCGGCCCGGCGCAGAATACCGATCAAGACGCCGCCCGCTGCCACTTCCGACCAGCCGTAAACCACTTCCTCCTCTCCGTAGGGATGCAGTGTATCGATCTGCAGCGTAATGGCAGCGGAGAGGTCGCGCGCCGCAACGCCGGACAGAGCGATCTGGCGCACGATCGTCTCCCGCCGCGGCATCAACACCGTCGCCGCCAGATGTGCCACACCGGCCTGTTGCGCAAACTGTGCGTATTCAGCACCCCACTCGGCCGCCGGCCGCTCACCGAAATTGTGAATGGTCGTCGTCCCCATCACGCTCACGCCGTTGGGGCGCACGCGTACGGCGGTGACCTCCAGGTCTTTGCTTCCGACCTCGATGCCCAAGCCCGAACCGAAAGCGATGAATTTCTTGAAGTCTGGGGAGCTATGGGGTCCAGGCATTGTCATACCACCGCAGAGTCTGCAGCTTGATGTCCCCTTCGGGCCGGAATATCACAGTGGCGGCGACGGTGCGCCGCAGATCCGAAAGCTGGCCGTTGGGTAACTGGATACGGGCCGTCGAGCGAAGAGTGAACATCACATTGCCCCCCACCCGCAGTCGCGCCAGTGCCGGGCTGCCGCCCACGAATGCGGCTACCTCTCCAGGATTCTGGAATGGTTGCACACGGCGGCGAGCCGCGATCGCCGCGGCTGCCTCGGGTGAAAATCCGATCGCCACAAGAACCGCGGGTTGAGCGGTATTGACGTCGACGCCGCCCCTCGAGCCAAAAACGGATACGCAGTCCCTCAGTCCGGCGCGCGGAATCAGCCGTCCCGCCGTGTCGTGGTCGTAGCCTCCGTAATACAGTTCCGGTGTCATCCCGCGTACCAGCAATAATTCCTCGGTCTCTTCAAAAGACGCATGGCGCGATCGAAAAGACGGAGTCAAGGATTGATAAAACGCATCGAACTGAGTGATGCCCGCGGGGGTACGCCAATCCACGATGCCGGCAGCAATCTGCTCCGCGCGCCCTTCGTTCACACCCATGGCGGCCAGCAATCGGATCAGATCCAGCGGCGTGGCACTGTTGATATTCAGTTTGGCCGTCTCGGGGACCACTTCGACCCATGCCTGCCCGCTGGGAAACGCGAACCGCAGAACGGGGTTGCCGGGTCCGTACTTTAAGGGTGAACCTGGCGGGATTGTATTCCTCCACTGCACGTAAAGAATTCCGCGATCCAGGCCCCCACGGGCCAGGTAGTAAGTTCGCAGCCCATCAACTACCGTAGAAGTTCGTTCGACTTCGCCGCGCACCGTGTTGGCGAGTGAGTAGGCGATGGCCGAGAGCGCCGCAGAGAGCCAAAGCACAGCCAGCAGCGCTCCGCCGCGCCGCAGGGACCGCCGTCTACTCCTCGAGTTCGTCTGCATAGTCGAAAATCGGGTAACGGTCCACATGGATCGGCGCCGTCACCGTTAGGGGCTTCAGGCTCGTGGGATCTTTGTCCAACGAGGCCATCTCGATGCGAATTCCCAGCGGCCACTGGTTCACCGGAATCCACCCGGATTGCCACCGCTCCACCGGTATTCCCGGTAACAGGCCGAGGTAGGAGAAGTGGCAGTACGCCAGGCGATCCGCTAGAACGAACGAGCGAGGCCCGACCACGACCGGCAAAAAGCGCTGCGTAACTACTCCCAACTCCGGGTCCGGCCCGGTTCCCAAAGAAAAAACACCCGCCGAGCGCGGGCCCGTGTACGGGTTCTCGTTCACTACCAAACGCACTCCTTGACCCTCCTCGCCGGGGATCACCTGAAATTCGAGAACCTGCGGCAGCCCTCGTGACGCCTCCCCGAGCGAGTAACTGGAAACGAATCGCATCGCCTGCGCGCGGCCTTCGAAGAACGGGATCTTCACACCGGGAGCATTAGGTGACGGCGCCACAATAGCAACCACGGGCATGAATCCGGCTAATTGCTGCTCCAGAATGTGCTGCGCCCCGGCGATGCGGCGGTTGTCCATCAGCCTGTGATTGGCTTTCTCTAGCGCACTCAACCCAATGCGCAGAGCGAACAGAATCCCGAGACTCAGCACGCTGAGCAGCCCAACCGCGATCAGCACTTCGATGAGCGTCACGCCCGCACGGCAGCGTCTCATGGGTTGGCCTGGCCCCCAACGACGGCGAGATCATCCGGCCGCAACTGTTTTCGGCGAAACGCATCCAAGGTGAACGTGCGCCGGTCGCCGCCCTCCATCCACCAGACCTCCAATTCGATACGTTCCAATACCCATGCACCAGCGCCGCGATTCCGCATCTCAAACGGAGTCACCCGGGCCCGCCATCCGGCTTCCCGTCCAGCGGCAAGCGCGGGATCAAAGTCGCCTTGAACAACCGCGAACGGCCGCAAACTGGTGCTGAGCAGGAGCGAATCCATCTGGGCGCGGGCCAGCAGGACCACGCGGTCGTAATCGACGACACGGGCCGCATTGTGCAGCGACATGGAGATGTTGGAGAGTAATCCCACGACCGCCAGTCCCATGATTAGCGTAGCTACCAGGACCTCGAGCAACGTAAAACCGCGCTCCTTCATTGCGCGGCCTCTTTAGCTGCAACGATCCGCTCGATCTCGGGCACGCCGGTCATGGGATTTACGCGTACGATGCGGCGCACGCCCCTCTGGTTGACGATTTCAATCCCGATCCGCGGCACCGCGCCGCCCGGGAACAGCAGAAACAGACGCGGGCGGTCGATCTCCTCCGGCAGCCTGGGCAAGACTTGCTCGATCTTGACGCCGCTCGGCATCTCGAGTTTGCGGGAAAGCGAGGCCGAGGTCAGCGTTACGGTGCTGTCTCGGGTCGAGATGGCCACCTCTACTGCTTCCTGCCTCCTGTCGGCACGGTTCAGCCCGGCGTTCAAGAAGGCGACGATCGAATTGGACGCGGACGCGAGGCGCAAATTGTCGAGCCCGGAAGAAACGGCGGGAAAAGAGACGGCCGCGATCAAGCCAATGATCATGACCACGATCAGCATCTCGATGAGAGTGACACCACGCCTGTCGACGTTCATGACCGGTCCCCAAAATACTTGGATCGCGAAGCGAAACCGCCTACTGGTCCTTCCAGCTCAGAATGTCCGCGTTGAGCCCCTCACCGCCGGGCTGCCCGTCGGCGCCATACGAGATGATGTCGGGCTCGTCGCCATGTTCGCCGGGATATTTGTATACATACGGGTGATGCCAGGGATCAAGCGGAATTTCTTTGGGCATATACGGGCCTTGCCACGAATCAAGGTTCGCGGGTTTCACCCGCAGCGCCTGAAGCCCCTCCTCGGTTGATGGGAGCACGCCTGTATCCAGTTTGTAGGAACCCAGAGCCGTCATGAACGAGCTAATCTGCGCTCTCGCCGCCGTGACGCGCGCCTTGTCGCTCTGCTTGAACATAACCGGCGCCACGAGCGCCGCGAACAGCGCGATGATCGTCACCACCACCAGCATCTCGATCAGCGTGATACCGGCTCTACGTCTGTTTTTGCGTTCTCTCATTTTTCACACCGCCACATCGTTTATGCTCGTGATCGCGAGCAGCATACTCAGAATCAGGGCGCCCACCATGACGCCCATCACCAGGATTACCATGGGCTCGAAGATCGCCGTGAAGCGTTTGATCGAGTCGCGCGTGTCGTTTTCATAAATCTCGGCCATGCGCGCGAACATCTGATCCAGCCTTCCGGTCTCCTCGCCCACCATCAACAAATGCCCCGCCAGCGGCGGAAAGACACCGGCCTTCCGGACCGGCGCCGCAATGCCTTCCCCACGCTTCACTCCCATCGCCACTTCTCCCAATGCACCGGCGATCTTCCGGTTGTTCAGGATCCCCGAAGCGATCCCGATCGACTGCACCAGCGGTACGCTATTGGCCACGAGCGTCGCCATCGACCGGGCGAATCGCGCCGTTTCGGCTTTGCGCAGCGCATCGCCAAGCAGAGGAATCCTCAACCGCAGCGTATCCCACCACAGCCGGCCCGCCGTCGTGCGGACATAGAGCCGAAAACTGATCCCCGCAATCAGGAGGACGGTCGCCGCCATCCACCAGTACGCCGTCACTACTTTGCTCACTTGCAGCATGATGAGCGTGGGCACGGGAATCTTCATGTGCGAATCTTCAAATACCGCGGCGAATTTGGGCACCACAAACGTCAGCAGGATGACGATCGAGCTCAGGCCCACGGTCGCGAGCAGCGCCGGGTAAATCATGGACGAGATGATGTAGTTCCGCAATTCGTCCCGTGATTTTTCAAACTCCGACAAGCGCTCGAACACCCCGGCCAAGCTGCCGCTGGCCTCGCCGGCGCGCACCATGTTGACGAACAAATCGGAGAAATACTCGGGATGCGTGGCCAGGCTCTCCGCGAGCGGCTTGCCGCTCTTGAGCACGCGCAGAATGTCGAGAACGATGAAGCGAAAGTGCGGCCGTTCCGTCAGCTCGCCTGTGATACTGAGCGCGCGATCCACCGGTATGCCGGCGTTGAGCAGCGTCGAAAGCTCCTGGGTGAAGAACAGGACGTCGCGCCGCCGGCCGCGGGTAAACGCCGGCAGCTTCAGGTCGAACGATTTCTTCTGCTCGACGCCGACATAGATCGGCGTGAGGCCCTGTTTGCGCAGCTCGCGTGCGACGTTCTTGTCGCTCTCGGCACTCAAGCTTCCGGTGCGCAGCTTGCCGTCACTCGCCACCGCGCGAAAGAAGAACGTGGCCATCAGAATTCCTGGGTCACGCGCATTACCTCATCGGCGGTCGTCACGCCGTCCCGGACCTTCAGCCAGCCATCCTCACGGAGGTTCCGCATTCCGTTGCGGCGGGAAGCCAACGTGAGCTGCGAAGCGTCTGCATTGGTCATGATGAGCTTCCGAATGTCGTCAGTAAGCTCCATCAGCTCGAAGATGCCCATGCGACCCTTGAAGCCGGACCCCGCGCAAACCTCGCAGCCCGCGCCGCGGAAGGTCTCGATGGTCTCTCCATCGGGTGTGATCGCGGTTCCCGCCGAAACCCTGCACTGACGGCAGATGAGGCGCACCAGCCGCTGGGCCAGCACCGCCACGAGCGACGACGTGATCAGATAATTCTCCATCCCCATGTCAGTGAGACGCGAGATGGCGCTCGGGGCGTCATTGGTGTGGAGCGACGAGAAGACGAAGTGCCCCGTGAGCGCCGCGCGAATCGCGATATCCGCGGTTTCCCGATCGCGGATTTCGCCCACCATGATGACGTCCGGGTCCTGCCGCACAATATGGCGCAGGCCCGCCGCAAACGTCAAACCAATGGCAGGATTCACGTGGATCTGATTGATGCCGTCCATCTGGTACTCGACCGGGTCCTCGATGGTGATGATTTTCTTGTCCGGGATGTTGATGCGCTTCAGCGCCGAATACAGCGTCGTCGATTTGCCGCTTCCGGTCGGCCCCGTTACCAAAAAGATGCCGTGCGGAAGCTGCGTGTAGTGTTCCATGCGGGCGAACATGTGGTCGTCAAAGCCCAGCCGGCGCAGATCATAGAAATCACCCGCGGAGCGGTCCAGCAGGCGCATGACGACGCTTTCGCCGTAAAGCGTGGGCAGCGTCGAAACGCGAAGGTCCACCTCCCGGCCCAGAATCTTGATCTTGATACGTCCGTCCTGCGGCAGGCGGCGTTCGGCGATGTTCAGCTTCGCCATGAGCTTCAGGCGGGAAACAATGGCCGCCTTCAGCTCCCGCGGCGGCGACTCCTGGTTGAACAGCACGCCATCCACGCGGTAACGGACGCGGAATTCTTTTTCGAACGGCTCAATGTGGATGTCGCTGGCGCGCTTCTCAATGGCCTGCGCGATCATGGTATTCACCAGCCGGATCACCGGCGCCTCACTGGCCATGTCGCGCAGTTGTTCGAGGTTTTCGCCGGCTTCGGCCGCGCCGAATTCGGCGCCAAAGCCCGGCTGCTTGTCCGATTCGCCGTAATACTTGTCAATGGCGTCGAGGATTTCCTGTTCGGCGGCGAGCGCCGTCCGCACCCTCAAGCCGCAGAAGCTGCGCACCGCCGAGATGGTCTCGAAGTCCAGCGGATCAGCCATGGCGAGCGTGACCGAAGCATCATCTATCGCCACTGGCAGAAAATGGCACTGCCGCATGAAGCGCGGCGAGATGCCCTGGATTTCGGGAGAGTCCGGCGGCGGCTCGTCCAGCGTAGCTAGAGGCACGCCAAGCTGCTCGGCAAGCGCCGCCAGCACGTCCCGCATAGCGATGAAGCCAAGGTCAACCAGAATCTTGCCCAGCTTGTCGCCGCGCTCTTTCTGAATTTCCAGCGCGCGCTCCAGGTCTTCCTGCCCGATCTGGGCCCGCTCGATGAGCATCTCGCCCAGCCGCATGGGCCGGCGCGGCTCATCGACAAGAACGGCGGCGGAGGAAACGCTCATCTAATACTCTTGCACTCGGATAGCGGAATCCAGAGATGCGCGGCTGGCGCGCCCCAGCTGTACATCGAGCAGTTTCTGCCGCTCCGCCTGCAGGACGATCTGCAACGGCAACCCGGCCTTGTCTTCCCACGGGCGATAATAGAGCGTTACGCTCAGCACGATCTGCTCATTGGCGGGCACGGCGTCGAGCGAGGCCGCCATCGCGACCATCCCCTCTTGCATGCATTTCATCAGCACGGGAACCCGCTCCAGCTTTCGCAGCCGCAGTCTATCCACGTCCTTCTTGGGAATCGTCGGTTGGAACGGGCTGATGTTCATACTTTGCGAGAGGTTGACCTCGGTCGTAAATATCACGCCGTAACCTTCCAGATAAAGACCGCGCGTGTTCCCGAGAAGCTCAAACGGTACGTCTACGCTGAGGGTCTGGATGCGTTTGTCGACGCTGAGCTCCATCATATGCAGCGCCTCGCGGCTGACGCGTGGCACCGCAGCCACGGCAACTGCCGCCGCTGCCACGAGCACCGCCGGAACACACCAGCGCCTCATCGCAGAACTGCCGTTTCATAGCTGGCATGCTCCAGCACGTTAAATTTCTTTTCCATGTATGAAAACGCGGCACGGAAATTCTCGATGTCCGACGCACGCTGCTGCCGGAAACGCTCCTCGGCAGCCGCCAGCAATGCTCCGGTCTTCTTCTCCTGCCGCGCCTCACTCTCCGCCACGGCCGTCTGCACCGCCGCCGCCACCCGTTCCGACACTTGCTGCTCAATCCTTGCCGTATCCCGCGCCGCCACTGCCGGGACCGTCACCGCGGGCCGGAAAAATGCAAAGATTACCAGCGCCGCCGATAGCAGCGCCGCTGAAGCGAATCCCAATCTCGGCGCAGATCCCCAGAACGCGCTCCAGAGGCGGCGCGCCCCTGAGGGCTCGAAAACCGGATCTGACACGAACCCGATCCGCTGCGGAATTTCTTCCTCCGGCAGCGCCAGCAAGGCCGACTGGGTAACGCGAAGCAGCTCCATCTCTTCGTGACAGCCCCCGCAGCTTCGCACGTGCTGGTCCACCTGGCGGCGTTCCGCCTCCCCCAATTCCCCCAAAAAATAGTCGCGTAAGTCGAATGGCGAGCAACTCATGTCACACCTCTAGTCTTGAGTGGAGCCAGTTGCGATTTGAGCACGTCGAGCGCGGTGTAGAGCCGCGACTTCACCGTCGAGACCGGACAGCCGAGAATCTCTGCCATCTCCTCGAACTTGAATCCCTGATAGATCTTCAGAATCACGGTTTCCCGCTGCTCTTCCGGCAGCTTCGCGAGCGCCGTGGTCACCGCGATAGAAAGCTCGATGGGAAAGGCCGGCGAAACTGTGGCACTCTCATCACCCGTGAATTCGGATTGCCCTGGCGCCTCCCGCTCCGGCCGACGCTTGCGAAACGAAGAGAACGCTTCGTTGTGCGCAATGCGGAACAGCCATGGCGCGAACCGCGCGGGATCGTCGAGTTTGCGTAGATTCTGATAGGCCTTCAGAAATACGTCCTGGCTCAGATCGAGCGCCTCTTCGCGGTCACCAACAATCCGTAGCAGGTAATTGTAGACGCGCTTCTCCCATCGAGAAATCAGGAGGTTATAGGCCTCCACATCTCCCCGGCGCGCCTTACGGATCAGGTCGGTGTCCTCGACCGCCCGAAGAATCAATGCTCAGGCTCCTGGTGGAATGACGCCACGGGAACGCAAAAAGTCTGCCCGCCCGCTTAGAATTCAGTGTAGCGCCGGAACGCGCGGACGGTAGCGGGGAAAGTACGGTGATAGGAGGTCGAGCTTACCCTTCCCCCGCTATCCGCTCGAAAAACCTCCACGATTCACGAGCGCACTGCTCCCACGTAAATGCGCCCGCGCGCTTTCTGCCCCGCTCACCCAGCTCGGCGCGCAGCGACGGTGAGAGCAGCAGGCGCTCCATCCCGGTGCGGATCTCTTCACGGCTGTGTGGATCGGCCAAAAGGCCCGCATCTCCCAACACTTCCGGGAGCGCGGATGCCATTGAAGCGAGCACAGGGATACCGGCGGCCATAGCCTGCCCCACCGGTAGGCCGAAACCTTCGTACAGCGAAACGTACACGAACATCGTGGCCGCCGCTGTCAGGCCGGGCAGGTCCCGCTCGGGCACGTAACCGAGATACCGCACCCCCGGAATGCCCGCCTGCAAGCGGTCGTAAACCGTGCGATCTCCCCATCCCCACAGACCCACGACCACCAGCTCGAATTCGTCCCGCAAATCCCGCGACAGGCCGTGCCACGCATCCAGCAGGGTACTGACGTTCTTGCGCGGCTCGATGCTTCCCACGTACAGCGCATAGGGCTTGGTGAGACCATAGAGCTCCGCAACCTCCCGCCCCACCGCCGGCTTCGCCGCGAAGAATGCAGGCGCGATACCCGGGTAGATAACCTCGATCTTTTCCGGCGCCAAACCCAGAACGCGCACGGCATCGGATCGCGTGCACTCGGAAATGGCGATCAGCCCGCTGGCGGGACGGAACACGCAATCGGCGATGCGGTCCGCAGCCTTCACATTCGCCGCCGCATGTACTTCAGGCATCAACCAGCAAGTCATGTCATAAATCGTCGACGTCATGCGCGTTTTGCGCGGAGGATTCCAAACCTGGTGCGAGGCGTGGAAGATATCGGAACGCGGCGTTACCCAATTCAGAAGGGCAACCGGACATACATTGGCGGCGTAAAGCAACCCGAGCCGGGGGAAGGTGGCCAGCGGTCCAAGAACAGACTTTTCATGCGCGAAATGACCCAGCTCACCCAGAAACGGAAACAGTTTCAGCCGGTTCGCTCCGGCGTGTTCCGCCAGACTGCGCGCCCAGTAATAGACGTAATTCTTCACGCCCGCACTGCGCAATAAAAGCGGTGACGCGTCTAGCAGCACCGAAACCGGCTCGCCCGGGGTCTTTCCTATCTTCTTCATTCGATGGGGAAAATTAGCATTCCACGGCCCAAAAAGCACCACTCAATTTATATTACTCGCCCGAGTGGCGGGACCTTGTGGTGTAATCTTAAGGAACCTCTCACACTATGGCAGATTTCGGCTTCCGGTTCCGGCGCAGTTGGAAAGCCATGCATCGGCGCTCGCGAGAGGCGATGATGGTCGTGAAGGGAGTGCTCTCGACCGATCATCCGGTTTTGGCGCATATTATCCCTATCCGGCGCTGTAACCTCGCCTGCGCGTACTGCAACGAGTACGACGATTTTTCCAAGCCCGTGGCGCTGGACACCATGCGCCGGCGGCTCGATCGACTGGCCGAATTGGGAACCACCATCATTACGCTGAGCGGCGGCGAGCCGTTGTTGCATCCCGAGCTCGACGACATCATTGCCCGCATTCGCCATCACGGCGTCATTGCGGGCATGATCACCAACGGGTATCTGCTCACTGCGGAACGCATCCAGCGTCTGAACCAGGCCGGCCTCGAGCACATGCAGATTTCGATCGACAACGTGAATCCGGACGACGTGTCGAAAAAGAGCCTGAAGGTTCTGGACAGGAAGCTCCAGCTGCTGGCCGAAAACGCGGAGTTCCACGTCAACATCAATTCCGTCGTGGGCGGCGGCATCCACAATCCCAAGGACGCCCTGGAGGTGGGACGCCGGGCCGTGGAGTTGGGCTTCACTTCCACAATTGGCATCATTCACGACGGCGGCGGCCAACTGCAACCGCTCAAGCCCGAGGAACGCAACGTGTACCTTCGCATGAAGCGGATGGCCAAGCGAAGCTATGCACAACTGAATTTCTTCCAGGACAATATCGCGCACGGCCAGCCCAATGAATGGCGCTGCCGCTCCGGCGCCCGCTATCTGTACATCTGCGAGGATGGCCTGGTGCACTACTGCTCGCAACAGCGCGGCTACCCGGCTAAGCCCCTTGAACAGTACACGGTCGCCGATATTCGCCGCGAGTTTATCACCGTGAAAAGCTGCGCGCCGCGCTGCACCGTGGCTTGCGCCCACTATACGTCTTATATGGATTTTTGGCGCGCCCCGCAGACCATTATCGGCCCCGGCCAGCGCACCGAATCCGCGGAACTCGTCCAACTCGAAACACAATAAGCGAGGCTACACTGTGGTGGAACGGCGTGACTTCCTGAAGCTCGCGGCGCTGCCCTATCTGCCGCTCAGCGCGGCGCTCGCGGCCGGCAGCTTCCCTACCCAGATCGCCAGCCGTGTGACGCGCGCGTTTTCGACGCCCGGTCCCGCGCCCAACGGTTTGCAGGCCACAGGCGACGGTCTTTGGATTCTGGACCAGGCCACCAATCGCGCTGCGCTCGTGCGCTACGAAGACGGACGCGTTATCCGCCAGTTCGATACCGAAACCGATCGCGGCAGCGGTATCACCTTCGACGGCTCGGCGGTGTGGATCGCGTCCACTTACAACCGACTGCTGGTCCAGGTGGACGCACAAACCGGCCGTACGCTGAAGAAAATGCCGAGCCCCGGTTCGGGTCTGGTGAAGTGGGGTCCGCGCTCCACTCATCCCCAGCCCACCGGCGCGCACGGTCTCGAATGGAGACGCGGCGAGCTGTGGGTCGCCGTTCCGCCGGCGGTTCGCATCTTTTTGCTGAATCCGGAAGACGGCAGCGAGCGGCGCTCCTTCCCTGCTCCCGGCGTCCGCCCGCACGGCATTGGATGGGATCCCGACGGGTCACTCTGGGTCACCGAAAGCATCTATCGCTCGTTTTTCAAGATGGAACCAGCCAGCGGAAAAATCCTGATGCAGCTCATGCTGCCCGTCGAAGCGCCTCTGAAAGATGGCGTCGTGCTGCAACCGCACGGCATGACCGTATGGAAAGGCGAGATCTGGTTCTCGGTGGCTGAAACCGGTGAAGTCTACCGCGTTCCGCTGCCGGCCTGATCGAGCGGCACCCAGACTTCCATCGAAGTGAGTCCCCGGTTGGCCCACGCATAGTAGGGAATAAAGGACAGATCGGCCAGCTTGAACGGGGGAGGCGCGCTACGCGTGGCCGGCTCATAGAGCGGCTCATCCTCAAGCGGCTTCTCCGCCACTACGCCTTTGTGCCCTAGAACGAGCACGCCACCCAGAAGCCCGGCATCAACGTTCTCGCGGAATGGCTCGGAGAGAGCAGTCAGTTCCGCGTCAAAGAGCGAACCGATCCCCGGCTGATCCGCGGACTCGATGCAATATACCAGCGGCCCACGCTCGACCGCGATGCGTCCGGCATCTTCGCGAACGAGCGAGTTCGCCCGGGTCAAACGCGCCGCCATGTCGAACTTTATATCGATGCGGTCGCCCGACCGCCACTGGCGGCGTATCTCGAAATACTCTCCAGGCCGTGCTCCCTTCACCTGCTTGCCGTTGACCGCGAACTCTGTGGCTCGCGACCATTCCGGCACGCGAAGGAACACGCCGAATTCCGACGACGCCGCGGGCGTGACCACGATCTCGACCGTATTTCCCCACGGGTATCGCGTCGTCTGGTCGATTTTCAGGCCTGCGCCATTCTCCAAGTGCCAGTCGAGATGTGAATTGTCGTAAAGATTGACGTACACTCCCGTCGCACTCGTGCTGTAGAAATAACCCGGCAACGAGGCGAGGACGCGTTCGAGATTGGGCGGGCAGCAGGTGGTGTCGTACCACTCGTTGCGAATCTTCTCGCCGGTGGATTCGAGAGGATTGCGGTAGCAGTAGAGCGTCCCAGACAGCGACATCCCCGAGTTGATGCCGTTGTATAGCGCGCGCTCCATCACATCGGCAAACCGCGCCTCGCCGGTCACGGCC
Organism: Terriglobia bacterium; assembly: GCA_963768075.1. GTDB lineage: Bacteria > Acidobacteriota > Terriglobia > Bryobacterales > Bryobacteraceae > QHXW01. Next base: position 65,911 of record CAVYHD010000038.1, on the reverse strand, counting down.
AGCATGCGCCAGTTCCACATCATGTTGCCAATCGCCGCGCAGCTTTCACCATACGCCTGCGCATTCGGCAGCTCGTAGGCGAGGCCGATCGATTCTCCGGCCTCGCGCGAACCCACGCCGCCAGTAATGTACATCTTGCGATTGACCAGGTCCTTCCAAAGACCATCGAGCGTGGTCCAATAGGCGGCATCGCCAGTCTCGGCGTAATAGTCGGTCGCGCCCGATGAGGCGTACATGGCACGGACGGCGTGACCTTCGAAGTGCGTGCGCGACGTGAACGGGATCCCGCTGAACAGATACTGGACCTGGGAATCCGTCAGATGCAGCCTTTCGCGCTCTACACCGCTGAGCAAATAGCCGGCGAAGTCGAGGTATTTGCGCTCGCCGGTGGTGCGGTATAGCTCCACTAGTGCCATCTCGAATTCGGGATGCCCCGTGAGCGCGGGCCGCTTGGCAGGCCCAAAATTCTCAACCACGAAGTCCGCATACCGGATGCCGCCATCCAGCAATTTGCGGTTGCCCGTGGCGCGGTAATACGCGATCGCGGCTTGCAGCAGATGCCCGAGACAATACAGTTCGTGCGAACGGTACATTTCCGAAAAGCGTTTATCCTTGCGGTCGTCCACGTAGTATGTGTTCAGATATCCGCTGGGTTCTTGTGCAGCTAGAATGTCGACGGTCAGACGGTCGATGGTGGCGCGCAGCTCCGGCCGGTCTCCGGATTCAAGCGCGAACGAGGCCGCCTCGATCCATTTGTAGAGGTCGGAATCGGTATAGAGCGGCCCACGCCGCGGCGCTTGTTTGCCGGACAATCGCCGGAAATTGTCCATCACGCCGTGCTGCTCCAGCTCTTCAAGCATGGTCGGGATGCTGCGTTCCACGTTGATGCGCATTCGCTCCGACCAGAAGCCATCGCCCATGCGCACGGCACGAATTGGAACTGAGTGGAGTTTTGCGAAGGGCGAGTGATCCAGGTAAATCACGCCCTGGGAGCGCCAGTTGCCACCGGACTGCGCCAGCACAGTGAAGCTGGTCAAACACAACAACACGACCGCACGCATAGAACCTCTCGCGTCACGCTACTGTATCAGATATGACCCGACGCAGCCTTATTACCAGCGCAGCCGCGCTCCCCGCTTTGGGAGCCGCTCGCGAGCGAAATCTAGTGCGCCCCAAAGCGCTGCGCGCCGGCGACACCGTCGGCCTCATCACGCCATCCAGCTACGTCTCTGATCCAGACCGTATCGCCCTCGCCGAGCGCACCGCGCGCTATTTCGGCCTCGTGCCCAAGTTTGGCAAGAACGTTCGCCGGCGTGACGGCTATCTGGGCGGGACGGTCGAAGATCGGGTCGAAGATCTTCACGCCATGTTTCGCGATCCGGAGGTCAAAGCTGTGTTTGCCATCCGCGGCGGCTACGGTGCGTCTCAATTGCTCGATCGCATCGACTACGACCTGATTCGCGCGAACCCGAAAATCTTTCTCGGCTACAGCGACATCACCGCGCTGCACCTGGCAATACAGAAGCGATCTGGATTGGTCACATTTCACGGCCCCGTGGTCTTATCCCGCTTCACAGCGTTCACGCAGACCTATTTCCGCAAGGCGCTGTTCGAAACCGAGCCAATGGGCCGTCTGACCAATCCACCAGATTCCGACCCTCTACGCCCCGAACACGCGCTCCGTACCGTGCGGCCCGGCAATGCGCGCGGAGTACTTTCCGGCGGAAACCTCACATTAATCTCCACCACCATGGGCACGCCGTACGAAATCGAAACCGCGGGGCGAATCCTGTTCCTGGAAGACGTGGACGAAGAGCCCTACCGCATAGACCGCATGTTGACCCAGTTGCGCCTCGCCGGCAAGCTGGACGCCGCCGCGGGCGTAATCTTCGGCGAATGCCAGGACTGCCGCCCCCGCGATTTCAAGCCATCATTCGATTCGACGCTCACAACAGGTGAAGTCGTGGATGATATTCTCGGCCGTCTTCGCACGCCGGTGCTTTCCGGCCTGACCATCGGCCACACCGAGGATCAGCTCACTCTACCCCTCGGCGTCATGGCACAACTCGACGCCGGCAACGGCGAGCTGATTATCGAAGAGGCCGGAGTGGTCCCGTAGACAACCGCTATAATGGCCCCTTATGCTCTGGACTTCGCTGCGAGTGCCGGCCTCCAGCGCCAACCTCGGCCCTGGCTTCGATGCGCTCGGCCTGGCACTCGGAATTTACCTCGAGTGCCGCTTTCGCCAGAGCGAGCGCCTGTCCATACGGGCGGAGGGGCGCGACGCGGAAACGATCTCCACGGGCGAAGACAATCTGATCTGGCAAACCGCGCTGGCCGTCGGGCGGGACATGCGGATGCCGATGCCGGCGATCGAGCTCCGAATCAAAAACGACATTCCCATCGGCAAGGGCCTGGGTTCGAGTGCGGCGGCACTGACGGCGGGCGTGGTGATTGCCGACCGGCTGCTCGATCTCCGGTGGAAGCCTCTGCGAGTCCTCGACGAGGCCGCCCGCCTGGAGGGCCATCCCGATAACGTGGCTGCTTGCGTGCTGGGTTCGATCGTCGCCAGCGCCATCGATTCTGGCGGAGTTGCCCGAACCGTACGGCTGAACATGCCGGCTGTATTCGGGGTCGGTGTGGTCGTCCCCGATTTCACGCTGCTCACGTCCCAGGCGCGGGCCGTGCTGCCGGATTGCTACCCCCGCGCCGACGCCATTTTCAATGTGCAGCGCGCGGCGCTGCTGATCGCGGCTCTCGCGACAGGCTCAGCCAGCGCTTTTCCAGCCGCGCTGGAAGACAGGTTTCATCAGCCCTACCGCGCCTCTCTGGTACCCGGTCTCGACGACATTCTGAAGCTGCGCGCGCCCGGCCTGCTGGGCTGCTCCTTGAGCGGCGCGGGCCCGTCGATCCTGGTTTTCTACGAGCGCGGTTATCAGCAGGTCTGCGACCTGGTGCGGCAGGTGTTCGCGCTTCACGGCCGTCAATCGGAGGTGTTGCACGCGCCCGTGGCCGAATCCGGATATCAATTACAGGAAGGAATTGAAACATGAAAAGCTCGCGCGAGTTTTTGGAGCACCGCGGCTTGCCGGGCCGCGACCTAGTCGACTGCCCCAGCTCCATCAAGCGGTTCTCCGATGGCGGCCAGTATCGCATCGAGATTCCCTCCACCGAAGGGCCGCGCGTGCTCGCCGCGGTGCTGAACGAGGCTGAGCAACGCAAAGTACCGGTACATCGCGTCAGCCAAGGCAGCGGCATTATGCTCATGACCGATGCCGAGATCTCGGAAATGATCGAGATGGGCGGCAAGGCCGGCATCGAGGTGAACCTGTTCATAGGCCCCCGAGCTACGTTTGATGTCGGTGCGCAGGCGTTCTCGGCGGCTGGCAAGTCGTTGGGACTCTCGCTCCGCGGGGCCGATCAGCTCGTGTTCGCCATGGAGGATGTGAAGCGCGCCGTCCGGTTGGGCTTACGCAGTGTGCTGGTGTCCGACATCGGCGCCTTGCAAATCATTGGCAACATGCGTGCCGCCGGCGACCTCCCGGTGGACCTCATCATCAAGACTTCGGTCATGATGGCGCCCGCAAACCCCGCCTCGGCGCGCATTCTCGAACTGCTCGGCGCCAACACCATCAACATCCCGTCGGATCTCACCATTGCGCAGATCGGGGCCATTCGCGCCGCTATCGATGCACCCATCGATTTCTACGTGGAAGCTCCCGATAACATCGGCGGTTTCGTGCGCTACTACGAGATTCCCGAGCTGATCCGCGTCGCCTCGCCCATCTATCTCAAGTTCGGACTGCGCAATGCGCCAGATGTTTATCCCAGCGGCACGCACCTCGAAAATACCGTCATTGCTTTGTCTCGCGAACGTGTACGGCGCGCACAAATAGGGCGGGAAATCATCGCCCGCTATTGCCCCGAAGCTGCCATGTCGCCGGTAAAGGCCAAGAGCCTGGGGGTACCCAGCCTAGTTTAATTCCCGACGATCCCGCATACGCTCCTGTGCGCGGCGCGGCATGGCGCCCAGCGAATGACTGATCATGTAGACGGTGGTTTCGAGCGCGGGGATTCTTTGCGCCAGGCGAGCAAGTCATCCACGTCAGTTGCCAAGCGCGAAAGTGACGATCGACGAACCCGCCGCAATGGCGATCTGCTGCTTGCCGTTCAGAGAGTACGAGATGGGCGGCGCGACAATTGACCCGCCTGTCTGAAAGTGCCAGAGCGCCTTGCCCGTGCGCGCGTCCAGCGCAATCAGGTAGCCCTGGCCATCCCCGGTGAACACCAGGCCGCCGGCGGTGGCGAGCACGCCCGCCGCACTCTCGGTCGCCATGTCGAAGTGCCAGCGTGTTTCGCCGGTCACCGGATCTACGGCCACGGTCTCGCCGGTCGCCGGCTCGCCCGGGACGTCGGCATCAGTGCTCGCCTGGTACCACTGTCCCGTGCGGTATGGTTGCTTGTGTACATAGTACAAGTCGCAACGGGACGTGGAGTTGAAGTAAAAGAGGCCGGTTTGCGGGCTATAGGCCGTAGGCGACCAATTATGGCCGCCGCTAAGTCCCGGGCAAACCTCCGTGCCGCCCTCGCTGGGATCCAAACCCGGGACTAATATGGGCCGCCCACTGGCGTCGATTCCTTTTGTCCAGGTGATCTTGGTGTACGGCGCCGCGCGCAGCAGTTTGCCGTTAGTGCGGTCGAGCGCATAGAAGTAGCCGTTGCGGTCCGCTTGCACAACCGCCTTCACCTTTCTTCCCTTCACGGTCAAGTCGATCAGAACAGGGTCGGCCACCGCGTCCCAGTCATGGGTGTCATGCGGCGTGAACTGAAAATACCATCTCAACTTGCCGGTATCGGCGTCGATCGCGACCAGGCTGCACGTATATAGGTTGTCTCCCGCGCGGACGCTGCCATCCATCCCCGGCCCAGGATTGGCGGTCCCCCAGTAAATCAGGTTCAGCTCCGGATCGTACGTACCCGTGATCCAGGTCGAGCCGCCGCCGCGCTCCCACGAGTCGCCATCCCAGGTGTCGCCGCCGGGCTCACCCTTCGCCGGCACCGTGTAGAATCGCCACACGCGCTCCCCCGTATTCGCATCATAAGCGTCGATGAAACCGCGGGTACCGAATTCCGCGCCGGCGATCCCAACGACCACTTTGTTCTTAACGATCAGGGGAGCGCCGGTCGCGCTAAATCCCTGTTTGTAGTCAGCAATCTGCTTTTCCCAGAGCACGGCGCCCGAGCGCATGTCCAACGCCACCAGCGTCGCTTCGATATTTACCTTGAACAGCCGGTTACCCAACGCGGCAAAGCCCCGGTTCTGCTGGCCGCAACACAGACCCAGACTCTTGGGGGGCACTTTGCGATAGTTCCAGATTGCCTTCCCGGAGAGCAGATCGAGTGCGCCAGCGCGATTCCCGGATCCAGTGACAAACATCATGCCGCCAAAAACGAGCGGCGTGGTTTCCTGTGTTCCACCCTCACCGGCCTGATAGATCCAGCGCGGCGCCAGATGAGCCACCGTACCGGCGTTGATCTCAGTCAGTTCGCTGAACCGCCATCCCGCGTAGTTCTTGCCGTATGTGAGCCAGGCGGTGGTGTCCGTTTGCGCATCCCGCAGATGCTGCTCGGTGACCTCGGTGCCGGCAAAAGCAACAAGAACAATCAGGAAAACGGCCGCTGGGGCCTTCATCGCGATGCCTCCGTGTGACGCAGACTCACCAGATACGCGAGCAGGTCGCCGATCTCGGCCGGTTTGAGCGACTGGCCGTAATCTTCCGGCATAAGCGAACGTGGCTCACGCGTGATCGAGGTAACGTCATCTCGCGCGAACGAGTAGTAATTGCCGGCGGCGTCCATGAGTTGTGCGGAGAAATTGTCGAAGCCCCGTTCTACGCCGGTCACCTTCGTGCCATCAAGTTTGACGACTACAATCGTTGCCCAACCAGGAACAATTTCCTTACTGGGCAGGAGGATCGAATCCCGCAGATACTCTACACTGCGCCGTTCTCCAATCTGCGACAACTCCGGTCCCATTCTCCCTCCCCGGCCGCGGACCATGTGGCAGGCGCCGCAGCCACCTTTAGCCCAGAAGAGCCGTTCGCCATTTGCGCGATCACCGGGAACACCGGTGGCTTCGTGCCGCGCGATCGAGCGAAGGAAGGAGACTATTCTCCAGATGTCCTCTTCGGAAATATCACCTCCGAATCCAACCATCTCCGTGCCGGAAACGCCGTCGGATATGGTTCGGAAAAGGTCGCTATCCTTGTCGCCCGAAGAGTAAATCCCCAATGTAAGATCCGGACCCCGGCCGCCCTGACCCCGAATGCCGTGGCATGGCGTGCAAAAGGGCCGGAATACGGAGTCTCCTGCTTTTGCCGCGTCAGGGTCGCCCGCAAAGGGATTGCCCGGCGTCTGCGCCCAGGCCGAGCAACACGCGAGCGCGAGGACAAGCCGAAGATTCACCCGACGAGAATATCCGCCTGGGGCCGCGGTGTCAAACTTGCCGCATTTTGCGTGGGCTTCGACTAAACTGGTTACTAGTGGTAAACCTACTCAAGAAGCTGACACGAACCGTTCTGGCCGGCACGTTGGCCGCGCTGGCATTCGCACAAACACCGGCGCACGCACCAGAAACGTGGCAGACCGCCGTGGAGTTTGCCGGATTGGATCAAAGCGGCTTGAGCGCGCAGCAAAAACACGTTCTGCTCACGCTGATTCGCGCGGAAGGCTGCAACTGCGGTTGTACGTTCAAAATCGCTGAGTGTCGCGCCAAGGATCCGAAATGCGGCCGCAGCCGGAGTCTGGCTGCCATGGTGGCGAGGGAACTGCAAGAGGGCAAATCGCCCGACGCCATTCGTGCGGAGCTTAAGCGCCGGATGAACGAAGCACCGCCGGTGCTGGATGAGGCTGTATCTATTCCGATCGCTGGCGATCCATCCCGTGGACCGGCCAACGCCAAGATCACGCTGGTCGAGTTCTCCGATTTTCAGTGCCCTTACTGCGCGGTCGCCGTGGCGAGCCTCAATGACATTCTGGCGAAACATCCCACGGACGTGCGGCTGGTGTTCAAGGAGTTTCCCCTCGACATTCATTCTCAGGCGGCGTACGCGGCGGAGGCAGCCCTGGCGGCTAATGCGCAAGGAAAATTCTGGCCCCTGCACGACAAGATGTACGCCAACTTCCGCAGCCTCTCGCCGGACAAGATTGCGGGATGGGCGAAGGAACTCGGTCTGGATATGGACCGGTTTTCTATGGACATGAAATCCGGGCGGTACAAGCCCGTCGTGGAGAAAGAACTCGACCAAGGCGAGCAGGCAGGCGTACTGGGGACGCCGACCGTGTTCGTCAACGGCAAACACTACAACGGGGGCCTCGAGACCGCCGCGCTCGAAGAGGTGATCCAGGGCGAGCTGAAGACTGTCACGGCTCGCGCTACGGCTTCACCGCGATCGCAATGATCGAAGTCGGCGGCCAGGGTAAATGCTGGTCGATGCGCCGCCACAGCCAGACAAGCTGATCGAAGACCTTCATCTGCATAGCGCCAAGTGTTGTGCGCTTGAGCCACTTTCCGGTCACGTACCAGCCGGGACGCGAAATGCGATTGAAGTCGAGGATTCTTTCTACACGGAAACCGGCCTGTTCCATCTTCTGTTGCAGTTCTTCGTGAGAGTACCTCCGGTAATGGCCCAGGGCGGCGTCCAAGGTACCGAAGATCTCTTGCCCGTGCGGCACCAGCACAATCGCGCGGCCGCCTTTTGCAAGTGCCGAGTGAATGTTGCGTAATCCTTGCATGTCATCCTCGATGTGCTCAAGCACGTTGAGGCAGACGACGGTGTCCATGCCACCGAGGCTGGTGAAGTCGGCCGCCTCGGCCAGATCGCAGTGCTGCACGTGAAGGTTGTGGCGATGCTGGAAGCGTGTCGCCAGCCGGGCCCTGTGCTCTCCATCGATGTCCGCCGCCACGTAGCATTTGACGCGCGGGATGAGCACACGCGTAAGATTCCCGATCCCCGCGCCGATCTCGAGCACTCTCTCACCTACGTACGGGCGGATGGTTTCGCCCATCCATCGATTGAACCGCGGCGCTTTCGAAAGCGCGTGCAGAATGTCCGGACCCGAGTCCTTGTACACGTCATCGGTGAATGCGTACCGCAGGATGACGAACACGGCCTGGATCGCATCCTTTAGTCCGATCTTCTTCCCTTCCTCGTACGTGCGCCCGTGATAGCTGATGGGGGTCTCATAAATGCGCACCTGGCGTCTGGCAGTCTTGATGGTCAGCTCCGGCTCGATGCCAAACCGTTCGCTGCGGATGGGAATGCTTTTCAAAAGTGACGTGCGAAACGCTTTGTAACAGGTCTCCATGTCGGTGAGGTTGAGGTCCGCGACCAGATTGCAGAGTTCAGTGAGGATGCGGTTGGCCACGGAGTGCCAGAAGTACAGCACGCGCCTTTCCCCCACGATCATGAAGCGCGAACCATAGACTACGTCGGCTTTGCCCTCGAGCATGGGACGCAGCACATGGACGTATTCCCGGGGATCGTATTCCAGATCCGCATCCTGAATGATCGAGAAGTCGCCGTGTGCGTGCTCAATTGCGGTGCGGATGGCAGCCCCTTTGCCTCGGTTACGATCGTGACGGAAGAGCTGGATCTCCGGATGCCGCGCCGCCATCTCGGCTACGATTTCCGCCGAGCCGTCGCCGGAGCCATCGTCCACGACAATGACCTCGCGATCCATGCCGTCCGGCAGCGGCGCATCCAGCACGCGCTCGATGCAAGGCGTGACGAACTCTTCTTCGTTGTACAGCGGCATCAGAACAGACAGCCGTAAAGAATGCATGCGGAACTACCCATTCTAGGGCACGCCTGGTTTCCACGGGCGAATGAAGATCGGGGTGATGTAGTCCTCGGGCGTGGAGCTGATAGAGATGCCGACGTTATGACCCGAAGTTAGGCGTGAGCTTGGGCTTTGGCTGTCCGGTCCGATGTAGCGTGAGCGTCACTTTCAAATCCATCTCCGTGACCTTCTCTCCCAATCGAACCACCAGTTTCTTTACGCCCGGGTTGGCCGCCTGCGGTGCAGGCGCTACAACGGGCGCGAGGTCAAACACGGCGTGCCGGGGCGCGAGAATTTCCGCGGACAGCGTCCATCCATTTTTTTGGAGGTCCGCGGTCTGGCCGTTCAGATTCACCTCCGCGTCGGTGAGCATGCCCCAAACCGCCTCCACCGGGTGCTCGCTCTCCAACACGTCCTGGATGTACATCTGCTGCCCTTGCGCGATCCCAATCTTGCGCCGGTACGATTTCAGCCGGGGATACGCGTGGCTCAAATCCACTTCCACCCAGGAGAGATCCGGCGAGAAGAAATGCGCCCCGAAAGCGGCCTCGGCGCGCGGATCCTGGTTTTCGTCATCGATGGTGACGGCATTGTGCGATTCCGTCCGCATCCGGTAATAGCTCCAGCGCTGCCGTCCAAAGTAGCCCGGCAGATTGTAGTCGTCCGGTCCGAGATCGAGCGCCCAGCGCACCCCGCCGCCGTCAAGCACGAACTCACCCAAATCCAGATGGGCGTGATAGGCCTTGTTATCGCCGCCTTTCACACCGGCGAACAGGGCGCTGGGATCATCCCATGTGCTTCGCAGAAACGCCACTTGCACATCGTGAAATATCGCGTTCAAAGGCCAGTTGTCCTGCTTTGGGCTGTGCGCCTCGGTTTGAAACCAGACCAGGTCGAGCGCGTGAGGAGCGCCACCCGCTTGGAGTAGGCGCTGCTCCTGCCATGCGAATACCGGCTCCCCAAACCGGTGCGCCAGCCAGAACATCTCGGGTGCCGGCTCCGTGTGGTCGTGCGCGTCGGCGTAGTTAAAGGATTTTCCCGAGGGACCACTGAAGTAGATGCGGAAACGCCCTGTGCGGTCGAAGCCCTTCGCAGTGGACAACCCGAAATCCGTACCAACGGCGGACTCGAGCGCGGCCAGGAAAGTGACGACATAGTTAGTCCCGTAATGCCAATAACCCGGCCCCTCGGCCCAGCCGCCATCTGGCGCGTATGCGGCCAAGGAGTGCGGAATGGAATCGAGGGCGTCTTGCACCAGCGTCCGGCTCATTGCCGGCTCGTCTTCCGCCACCGCCAGCGCTCCAATGGCGATTCCACCGTTACAAACCTCATTCCAGTTGTTCCGGGCAGTGACCCAAGGCGCCTGGCCCCGATACGCAGCCAACGCCGGGTTGAGGCCCTTGTCCACAATTGCCGCTCGAATCCAGGCGCGCTGGTCCGGACTCAACGCTGAATACAGCCAGTCGTATCCGATCGCGAATGCGTGGGTCATCTCAGCCGTATCCAGAAAATGCGAGGGGTTCCAGTCCTTAAAATCGGCGGCTGCGCGGAGCTCTTCGACCGCGCGATCCAGAAACGGCTTCCGGCCGTCGAGCCGGTACAGCAGCGCCAGCGTGTAGATACGATCGAGGCAATTCCGGCTTTGCCCCAACAGACGCGGCCCCACGAGTTTGTATTCGACTGTTGGCGCGGTGAGGAGTTTCTCCGCGTCCTTAACCAAGTCGGCGTGAATCTTGTGCGCCAGCGGATTCTGTTGGATGAGAAGCCGCATGTGATCGAGTTCACTATCGGGCAGGAGCAGACGCGGGTGTTCTGCGCGCAGCGTTCTGAGCGGATCGTCCGTTGCTCCGAAGACCAGTGCGGCTGCCGCGACGAGCGCGGCGATCACACGCGTCATAGTTCGCTTATAACATGGAGTGGCGCTGGGGTTCTTTAGGCCTCGCGTGGAGATAAGCCGTGAACGGACTGATGATGGACTACCCGCTGACCCTGAAACACTTTCTCGCTCGTGCGGAGCGGCTCTTCCCCAATCAGGAAATCGTGACGCGCACCGCCATGGGAGCGCACCGCTACCGATATCGTGATTATTGCTTGCGGACACACCGCCTGGCTCACTTGCTCCACCAACTCGGGGTCCAGAAAGGCGATCGCGTGGCGACGCTTTGCTGGAATACACATCAACACCTGGAACTATACTTCGCAGTCGCTTGCTACGGCGCCGTCCTGCACACGCTGAATTTGCGGCTTTCTTCCGATGACCTCGCCTACATCATCAATCACGCGGAGGACCGCGTGATCTTTGTCGACCAGTCGCTTCTCCCGCTCCTCAAGACTATTCGCGAGCGCATACCGTGCGTGCGGCGGCTCGTGACCATCGGCGGAGCAACGGATGAATATGAAGCGCTGCTCGCCGGCGCGCCCGGCACACCATTTTCGTGGCCGCAACTGGAGGAGAACTGCGCAGCCGGCATGTGTTACACCTCGGGCACGACGGGCAATCCGAAGGGAGTGGTCTACAGTCACCGGGCCCTGTTTCTCCACAGTCAGTCTTTCACCATGGCAGATACATTTGCGCTCAGTGAGCGCGACGTCCTGCTCCAGATCGTTCCCATGTTTCATGCCAATGGTTGGGGCACGCCACATGCCGCAGTCATGTTGGGAGCAAAAATCGTCATGCCCGGCGAGCATCCGCAGCCACGCGATCTCGCGCGATTGATCCAGGATGAGCAGGTCACTTTCGCCGGGGGTGTGCCCACGATCTGGATCGGCCTCGACGCCGTGCTCCAGCAAGAGAAGTTCGACGTCTCGAGCATGCGGCTCGCCGTAAGCGCCGGCTCGGCGATACCGCGGAAACTGATCGAGACCTACCAGAAGGTGCATGGCATCGAATTGCGCCAACTCTGGGGAATGACGGAAACCGCTCCGGTTGGCACGGTCAGCACGCTGAAACGGCACCTCTGCGACGGCCCGGAGGACGACCGTTTCGCCACGCGCGCTAAGCAGGGACTGCCCGTAATTGGCCTCGATCTTCGCGCCGTAGATGAGCAAGACCGAGAGATTCCCTGGGACGGAGTAGCCATCGGCGAAGTGCAAGTCCGCGGTCCCTGGGTGATCAGCAGCTACTACAATGACGCACGCTCGGCTTCGGCCTTCATGGACGGTTGGTTCCGCACCGGCGACATGGCCACCATCGATCCCGAAGGCTACGTCCACCTGGTCGATCGCGCGAAAGACGTCATCAAGAGCGGCGGCGAATGGATTTCAAGCGTCGAGCTGGAGAACGCCATCATGGGACATCCGAAGGTCCTGGAAGCCGCCGTGGTGGCGGTGGAACATCCTAAGTGGCAGGAGCGGCCCATTGCCCTCGTCGTTCCCAAACCCGAGTTTCTGGATCGAGTGACCAAGGAGGAAATCCTCGCCCATCTCGAACCGCGCTTCGCCAAGTGGTGGCTTCCCGATGACGTTCTGTTCGTGGACGCCATCCCGAAAACCAGCGTCGGCAAGTTCGACAAGAAGGTGATGCGCGCACGCCTCAAACAGCAGCGGCCCGGGGCCTGAGCTATGCTGAGGAATCCTATGTTTCTCAAGATTCTGGCACATCCGATCTTTGCCAACCTCAACTTTCACATGCCCATGATTGTGGACCTGTCGCATCCGCTCGTTCTGCTCACCGGCGAGAACGGTTGCGGGAAGTCCACGCTCTTGCACGCCATCTATTACGCGCTACGCGGCGAGAAACTGGACGGTTACGTCTACAAGCTCGAGGGTGGGCAGGCCAAGACGGATCGAGTTCTTCTGTTTGACGCCGAGCAGCACAATCCACGAACACATCTCGACCTGTTCGAGGATCAGCCGCAGATGAAGGAGTTCGTGCAAATCGCGAGCCATGGTCAGGTGATGCTGTCGATGTTTCGCGAGACTTTTCCGAGTTTTCCCAGCGGAACCACGCTGCTGCTGGACGAGCCCGAAATGGCCCTCTCCCCCTCCAACCAGCGGCGCATTCTCAAGATGTTGATGGAATTGGTGGACCAGAAGAGCTTCCGCATCATCGCCGCCACGCATTCGCCGATTTTCATTGAAGCGCAGGAGACATACGTGATTGACCTCGACCGCCACATCAACCGCAATGTGATTCCAGACGACCTGGGTGTCGAAGGGCAAAGCACGATTCAATAAAGAGGGACGATGCTGTTCGAATTTTCTGATCGCGTCCGTGAACTTGAAATGCGCCTCCGGGCATTCATGGACCAGCACATCTACCCCAACGAGACTCTCTATTCCGAACAGATCGGCACGGGAAACCGCTGGAAGCCCGTGCCGGTCATCGAAGAACTGAAGCCGAAAGCGCGTGCCGCCGGGCTTTGGAACCTCTTCCTGTCCGACAAGGATTACGGCGCAGAGCTCAGCAACTTCGAGTATGCGCCGCTATGCGAAATCATGGGCCGCTCGCCCATGGCGCCCGAAGTGTTCAACTGTTCCGCGCCTGACACCGGCAACATGGAAGTACTGGCGCGCTACGGAACTGCCCAGCAAAAGGAGCGTTGGCTGAAACCGCTTCTCGCCGGCGAAATTCGCTCGTGCTTCTGCATGACCGAACCGGACGTCGCTTCCTCCGACGCCACCAACATCCAGGCCAGCATCGCGCGTCGGGGGGATGTGTACGTGCTGAACGGCCGGAAGTGGTGGTCCTCAGGCGCTGGCGATCCGCGCTGCAAGATCGCCATCTTCATGGGAAAAACCGATCCCACGGCTGCGCGTCATCAACAGCAATCCATGATTTTGGTGCCACTCGACACGCCCGGGATCAAAATCAAGCGACTGCTGCCGGTCTTTGGCTATGACCACGCCCCGCACGGCCACGGCGAGATCACCTTCGACGAAGTGCGCGTGCCGGCGACCAATATCCTGCTGGGTGAAGGCCGCGGCTTCGAGATCGCGCAGGGCCGCCTGGGGCCGGGCCGCATCCATCATTGCATGCGCCTCATTGGTGTCGCGGAGCGCGCGCTGGAGCTCATGTGCAAGCGCGTGGAGTCGCGCGTGGCGTTCGGCCGCAAAATCTCCGAGCAGGGCACCATTCGCGCCGACATCGCCGATTCGCGCATCGAAATTGAGCAGGCGCGCCTGCTCACGCTCAAAGCCGCATGGCTCATGGACGAGGTTGGCAACAAAGCGGCGCGCGCCGAGATCGCCATGATCAAGGTCGTCGCGCCCAACATGGCGCTGCGCGTGCTTGATCGCGCCATTCAGGCGCACGGTGGCGCCGGCGTTACGGAAGACTTCTTCCTGGCTGCCGCCTGGGCGAACAGCCGCACGCTGCGCCTCGCCGATGGTCCCGATGAAGTGCACAGGGCCGACGTGGCCAAGCTAGAGTTAAAAAAGCATGCCGCGAGTAAATAGGCAGATCACACTGGCCGCGCGCCCTACCGGACGGCCAAAGGAATCCGACTTCAAGCTGATCGAATCTCCCGTCCCGGAGCCGAACGACGGAGAGATGCTGGTGCGTATGATCTACGTCTCCGTCGACCCTTATATGCGCGGCCGCATGAACGACGCGGAATCCTATGCGCCGCCCGTGAAGATTGGCGAAGTGATGGGTAGCGGTTCCGTAGGGCAGATCTCGGTCTCACGGAACCCGCAATTCGCACCAGGCGACTATGTCGAAGGATTCTTTGGCTGGCAGGAATACGCCATCTCCGGCGGCCAGGGGGTCCGAAAACTCGACCCGGCCCTCGCACCTCTCTCCACCGCATTAGGAATACTCGGCATGCCAGGCCTTACTGCCTACTTTGGCTTGCTCGATATCGGTAAGCCGCGTGCCCGCGACACGGTCGTGGTCTCGGGGGCCGCTGGCGCGGTGGGATCGCTCGCCGGGCAAATCGCCCGAATCAGTGGTTGCCGCGTCATCGGAATCGCCGGCAGCGATCAGAAAGTCGCGTGGCTTACGGACCAACTGGGTTTCGACGCCGCGTTCAACTACAAAACCAACCCGGACTACTCGGAGAAACTCGCGGAATGGTGCCCGGCAGGTGTGGATGTTTATTTCGACAACGTCGGCGGCCCGATCACCGACGCGGTATTTCGTTTCCTCAAAACCGGCGCGCGGGTGGTGGTATGCGGGCAGATTGCGCAATACAATGCTGATAAGCCTGAGGTCGGCCCCCGTCTGCTGGTACACCTCATCATCAAGCAGGCGCGCGCGGAAGGGTTTCTGGTCACTCAGTTCGCTCCCCGTTACCCACAGGCGCTCCGCCAGATGGCCACGTGGCTGAAGGCCGGAAAATTGAAATACCGCGAGCAGTTCGTCGACGGAATCGAAAATACTCCGCGCGCGTTCATCGGGATGTTGCAGGGCGAGAATACGGGGAAACAACTGGTACGCGTAGCAGCGGAGTAGCTAATTCAAGCGCGCGGCGAACTGTCGCGCGATCGGGTCAGCTTCTTTTTCGGGCAATCCTGACAGTCCGGCGAGAAACACACCTTTCTGGAATATGTAGACCGGCTTCGAGCCGTCCATTCCAAAGTATCCGCCCATGTGTGCCAGGTACTTCGCATCGCGCAAGTGGCCCTTGAAATCAAACAGCAGGAGCGCGGCGGCTTCGGCGGATTCAGAATGCACCAGAAATTGCTGATAAGTCCGGCCCTTGCGACGGTACTCGGCGACGTTTCCACCGGGAAGATAATCCTTGCCGAGAACGTGATCGGCGGTCAGGTCCAGGCTCACGCGGTCCGCCACAGGGAATCGGCGGCCCTCATCCACGGGCTTCGGCGCGGCACGGGCCGACGCGCTTTGCGGCTGCTGTTTGGGTGGCTCGCTTCCGCAGGCGCAGAGCAGCGCCATCAAAGCTGCCAGCCACAATTCCCGCCTCATGCGTTGATCGTGGTGAGCAGGCCCGATCTTTCGAGCAGCGCGTTGGGATCGGGATCGCGGCCCATGAATGCGCGATACAATTCGGCTGGGTCCTGGCTGTCGCCGCGCGCGAGAATCTTCTCGCGAAAGTCGAGACCAGCCTCGCGGCTGAAGATTCCGCTCATCCGGAAGCGCGTGAATGCATCGGCGTCCAGAACTTCGGCCCACTTGTAGGAATAATATCCCGCGCCGTAGCCCACCGGACTAGCGAACAGGTGCGTGAAGCCGGCGATCATCGCGTGATCGGGCGGAAGCGGCGCGGGCGAGAACTGCTGTAGGATCCGCCGCGCATATTCCATGACGCCGCCGTCGCGAGTTGGCTCGTAGTCGATGTGCAGCGCGAGATCGGCGATTCCGAAGCCGAGCTGCCGCATCTGTGCATTCGCACTGCGGAAGTTTCGCGCACGCTTCATCTTCTGGAACAAATCGTCTGGAATCGGCTCGCTCGTCTGATAGTGCCGCGCAAAGAGGTCGAGTGCCTCCCGCTCCCAGCACCAGTTCTCCATGATCTGCGAGGGCAGCTCCACGAAGTCCCACGCCACGGCGGTGCCAGCAAGCGAACGCAGCTCTACGCGGCTCAGGCAGTGGTGCAGCAAATGGCCAAACTCGTGGAAGATAGTCTGCACATCGCGGTGCGTGAGCAGCGCCGGTTTACCCCCCAGCGGCGGCGTGAGATTGCCGCACATCAGGCCTAGGTGAGGCTGGAACCCATCCTTCGCGGGAAGCCCGGTGATGAAAGCGTCCATCCAGGCTCCGCCGCGCTTGGTTTCGCGCGGATACCAATCGGCATAGAACGCGCCGAGCAGACTGCCATCCTGGTCGCGGATCTCGTAAACCTTGACGTCGGGATGCCAAACCGGTGCGCCCTTATGCTCCGCGACGCGGATTCCATAAAGCCGCCGCACTGTTTCGAACATACCGTCGACGACACGCTCCAGTGGGAAGTAGGGGCGCAAAGCCTCTTCATCGAAATCGTAAAGGGCCTGGCGCTGCTTCTCGGCGTAATAGACAACGTCCCACGGCTCGAGCGCCCTCGCGGCCGGCCCTTCGAGGCCTCGGCGGAAGGCAACCAACTCCGCGTTCTCCTCATTAAAACGCGCCTCCGTCTTGACCTTCAGGTCGGCGAGGAACTTCTGCGCCCGCTCGCCGGAGTGCGCCATGCGATCCTCGATCACGAGGTCGGCAAAACTACCAAAACCCAGGAGCTTGGCTCTCTGGCGCCGCAATTCCACAATCCGGCCGAGGATTGCGCGGTTATCGTGGGCGCCCGCGGTGGCTCGCGTGCCATAAACGCGATATACGCGCTCGCGGATCTCAGCGTCATCGAGATAGGTCATCAGCGCGAGATAGCTCGGCGCCTGCAGCGTAAAGCGCCAGCCCTTCACGCCCTTTGCGTCGGCGCTCGCGCGCGCCGCTGCGACAGCGCTGGGCGGCAGACCCGCAAGCTTTGCTTCGTCCGTTACCACCAGCTCAAACTCGTTGGTGGAATCGAGAACGTTCTCACCGAACTTGGTCGTAAGCTGGCTCAGCTCGACATCCAGCGCCTCAAGGCGCGCCTTCCCGCCGGCATCCAGCTCCGCGCCGTGCCTCCGGAAGTTTTGCATGGTCTTGGTGAGAAAGCGCTGGCGCGCGCCCGTCAGCGACTTGGCCTCCTCAGTGGCCGCGTATTGCTGCAACGCTTTCCATAAACCCTCATTGAGCGGGATTCCGGAATAAAATGCGCTTACCCGCGGCTGCACCGCATTGTGCGCGGCGCGCAGCTCCGGGTAGGTCGCCACGGATTCCAGATGTTTCACTACCGACATCGCGAAATCCAGGCGCTCGGTCATGCCGTCAAGCGCGCGCATGGTGTTCTCAAACGTGCGCGTCCCGGTTTGGTGAGCGATGGCGTCCATCCGCGCGCGTGCGTCGGCGAGCAACTCATCTATCGCCGGCTCGACTTGCTCCGCCCGGATGCGGTCGAACGGAATTTGAAAATTGATGTCCAGAAGCGGATTGCGGTCAGCGTTTAATGACATGGATTCAGGGACGGAAGCACGCCCGTCGCGAGCCTTCCGCATACTATCAGCATACAGGAACTAGCCCGCTGTCCTTGGTTTACGTCTGCGCGCACAACACCAGCGATGATGGATTACGCCCCGTTGGGGTGGAGCTTATGGTACCCGCTGCCGAAATATACCAGCGGACGGCCGTCGCGATACTCGGCGCGCAGCACTTCCGCGATGACGATGGCATGATCGCCTGCGTCCACCATGCGATCGATCCCGCATTCAAACGAAGCCAGAACCCCAGGAATCAACGGCACGCCATGATGGCCGGCAATCCACTCGATTTTTTCGAACCGGTTCTCGCCGCGCCGCGCGAAACGCGACGAAAGCTCGCTCTGTTCTTCGCTCAGAATATTGATGCCCACATGCTCCGAACGCCTCAAGTGCTCGATCACGCTAGCCTTGTGATCCACGCATACCAGCACGAGCGGCGGATCGAGAGAAACCGAGGTGAACGAACTGGCCGTCATACCGTGCGCACGGCCTTGGGAATCGCGCATCGTCAGAACGGTCACGCCGGTCGGAAACTTAGCGCAGGTGCGGCAGAATTCGGTTTTATCGATGCGCACCGGGCGCTGTTCCGGTGTCTTGCTTGACATGTCAATAAGCCTAATCTTATCATGATGTTGTCCGTCGCGCGGGAGGCTGCTTTGATTAAGCTGGACATTATAAACGAAGTCGTGAACAAGACCGGCATTACCAAGACCAAGGCGGAAATGGCGGTCGAGACGGTTTTTGAGACCATGAAGAAGGCGCTCGAGCATGGTGACCGCATCGAGTTGCGCGGCTTCGGCGTCTTTAACGTCAAGCCTCGCAAAACAGGCATCGGCCGGAACCCCCGGACGGGCGCGGAGGTTTCCATTCCTCCCGGGAAGGCTGTCCGCTTCAAGCCCGGCAAGGAACTGCAGACGCTGCAGTAAAAGGTCCGTAACGGATTATTCGTGTCTCCGCAGGATTTTTCAGCGGCGTACTATCCCTCTGCCCCGGCTAACGGCGCGCACTCCGAGGTGATCGTCCATGTCGGCCCCCGGCCGCGTTACTGGCTGCACGGGCTGCTGTTTCTACTGACGCTCGCCTCCACCACAATCGTGGGCGCGCGCATGCAATATAACTTCGAGCGCAATCTGCCGGCATTCGATCTGGAACGCGATCTCGCCGCCTTCCTGACGTTCTGGCAACATCCTGTGTTTCTACTCGGAGGCCTGCCTTTCTCTCTGACGCTGTTGACGATCCTGCTCGCCCATGAGTTCGGTCACTATCTCGCCTGCGTGTATTACCGGGTGGATGCCAGCCTGCCCTATTTCCTGCCGGCCCCCACGTTCACCGGCACGCTCGGCGCCTTCATCCGCATCCGCGCGCCGATATTCAGCAAGCGCGTGTTGTTCGATATCGGCGTGGCGGGACCTCTGGCCGGGTTCGTTTTCCTGCTGCCGGCGCTGGCCGTCGGCCTTGCGTATTCGAAGGTTCTGCCGGGCATCGCGCACCAGGGTGGCATCGTATTCGGCACGCCGGCTCTCCTCTGGCTGCTGGACCACGCCGTCTTTCCGGGCGTGACGACGGCCGATATCTATCTGCACCCGATAGCGCGCGCCGCCTGGATCGGCATTCTGGCCACCGCGCTCAACCTGCTGCCCATCGGCCAGCTCGATGGCGGCCACATTCTCTACTCGATCGCCGGCGACCGGCATAAGACACTGTCTCGCGGTGTTCGCGGCCGCTGCTGCTGCCGATGGGCTATTTCTGGCCGGGCTGGCTGCTTTGGGCGGTGCTGTTGCTGATCTTCGGCATGCGCCATCCCGCGATCTACGATCCCGCGCAGTTGGGTCCGGGCCGCCGCAAGTTGGCCGCACTGTCGCTCGTGATTTTCTTGCTCTGCTTTACTCTCGCTCCCATCGCGTACACTGGTGGTTTCTAATCCGCGCATGAAAATCACCGCCACGATCATTACGCTCAACGAGGAGCGAAACATCGCGCAGATCCATCGAGAGCCTGCGATGCTGCGATGAGATCGTGGTGGTGGATTCCGGCTCCATCGACCGCACCGTCGAGCTGGCAGCCAAACTCGGCGCTCGCGTCGTCGAAAGTCCCTGGCATGGTTACGCCGTGCAGAAGAACTATGCGGCGAGCCAGGCCACCAACGATTGGATTCTTTCGCTCGACGCGGATGAAGCCCTGAGCGAATCCCTCGAAGGCGAAATCTGGACACTGAAAAAGAAGGGCCCGGTCTGCGACGCGTACACCATGCCGCGCCTGGCGCAATACCTGGGGCGCTGGATCCTGCATTGCGGCTGGTATCCCGACCGCAAGGTCCGCCTCTATCATCGCTCCAAAGCCAAATGGGTAGGCGATTTCGTCCATGAGAGCGTGCAAGTCGACGGGCGCGTCGGACACTTGGAGTCCAACCTGCTGCACTACACCTGCGACTCGCTCTCCGAGCATCTGAAGTCCATGGACCGGTACACCACCCTCGCCGCCGAGGAAATCGTATTCCATAAGCAGAAAATCCATTTGCGCAACATGATTCTCGATCCAGCCTGGACCTTCACCAAGACATATTTCTTCCAGCGCGGTTTTCAGGATGGCCTCGAAGGCCTCACCATTGCCTACATGGCGGCGCTCTACACGTTTCTGAAATACGCCAAAGCACGGCTCATGAGCTGAACGGAAACGCCTCTTCCATGTACATTCTGCACATCGATTCCGGAACCGAAATGCGCGGCGGCCAATGGCAGGTATTGCGCCTCATCGAAGGTCTGCGGGCCAGAAATCACCGGAATGTTCTGATCGCGCGCCCGGATGCGCCGTTGTTCGCCGAGGCGCAGCGGCGTGAGTTCGAGGTCTATCCTTTGAATTTCCAGCCTCTGCTCCGATGCACTCGCCTCTCTGACATTACCCACGCTCACGACGCGCGTTCCCACACTACGGCCGCTCTCCTCGCGCCCCTGCGTCTGGTGGTTTCGCGGCGCGTGGCCTTTCCCGTGCACGGGAATCGCTTCTCCCGGTGGAAATACCGGCGCGCCACGCACTACATTGCCGTCTCCAAATTTGTCCGGCAGACACTACTAGACGCCGGCGTCGCGTTTTCGCGAATTACCGTGGTGTATGATGGCGTGCCGATGCACGCACTTGCCGAAGGCGCCGAGATTCTCATTCCGGAGAGCTCCGATCCCCAAAAGGGAATGGATCTGGCGCTCGCGGGCGTGGAACTGGCCGGCAAAACGGCGCGCGTGTCAAACAATCTGGAAAACGATCTCGCGCATGCCGCCGTATTTCTTTACATCACGCATTCCGAAGGACTCGGATCGGCGGCGCTTCTCGCCATGGCGGCCGGTGTTCCGGTGATCGCCAGCAAGGTCGGCGGACTGGCTGAGATCGTGAAGCATGAGCGCACCGGCCTGCTCACAGAGAACACCCCAGCAGCCATCGCGAGCGCCCTTCGCCGGCTCGCCAAAGATAGGGAGTTCGCCCAATCGCTGGGCGCGAACGCACGCGCGATGGTCGAGCAACGGTTTTCCGTCGATCGCATGGTGACAGATACGGTAGCCGTCTACGAGGCCATCGCATGATCGTCCCCGGTCTCCTCGCCATCGTCGCCGGCCTGCTCATCGGCAGTTTTCTCAACGTGTGCATCTATCGCCTGCCCCGCGACCTCTCAGTCGTCCGGCCCTCGCGATCGTTTTGTCCCGCGTGCGAGCACCAGATCGCATGGTATGACAACATCCCGATACTGAGCTATTTTCTCCTTGGCCGCCGGTGCCGCCATTGCAGCGAGCCGATTGCGGTGCGCTACGCGATCGTCGAGTTTCTCACGGCCGCGCTATTTTTCATGATTGTCGCGGCACTGGGACCTACGGGAATGGCCATCAAGCTGTGCGTGCTGTGCGCGCTGCTTGTCGGCCTCACGTTTACCGATCTCGAATCCCTCATTCTTCCGGATGAATTCACTCTCGGCGGAACCGTCGTTGGCCTCATCTTCGCCTGGTTTGTGCCGGTCGATGACATCGTAGCCCGCCTGATGTTATCCATTGCGGGCTTCCGGCCGAGCCCCCAGTGGGCGTCCGTCGCCGAATCCCTCACCGGTGCGGTACTGCCGGCGGGCCTGCTGGCTCTCGGCGGCCTGTTATTCGAAAAGATCCGCCATAAGGAGGGCCTGGGATTGGGCGACGTCAAGATGATGGCCATGCTGGGCGCGTTCCTAGGCCTGCGCGCCACCCTGCTCACTCTCGTGCTGGGCTCCGTAGCCGGCTCGATCATCGGCGTCATCTACATCTACGTAGCCAAGAAAGACGCCGCTAGCTACGAACTACCTTTCGGGGCGTTTCTGGGGTTCGCCGGAATCATCGTGGCCCTCACGGGCGCGCCGGTCATTCACTGGTACTGGGGACTGTTGTAAAGAAGTGAGAATTTCGGTCCGCCCCATGGATCGCGAGGCCGATGCTGAAGAGTCAAACGATTTGGATTACCAAATCATCTACGATTTGCAACTCCCCGCCCTACCCGGCGCGCCCTGCACCTTGTCCAGAAGCCTGCGCACACCCCGCACCAGAGCCAGCAGCGTAAACGGCTTCTGCAGGAATGTATCGCCCTTGGCCAGACTTCCACTGCGCACCACGGCGCTTGCCGTGTAGCCCGAAACGTACAGCACCTGAATCTCCGGACGCAGTCCTTTCAGGCGTTCGGCCAGTTGCTGGCCCCCCATTTGCGGCATGACGATGTCGGTGATTACCAGTTGAATGGGCCCGGGATAGGTCTGCGATATTTCCAGTGCTTCGGTTCCACTGGCCGCCACAAGAAGCCGGTAGCCCTGTTGCTCTAGAGTGCGGCGCACCAGCTTGCGCACCCCCTCCTCGTCCTCCACGAGCAGAATTGTTTCCGTTCCCGATAGCACCGGGTCGGGAATGCTCTCACTCGGGTCCTCGACATTTGTTTCCGTAACCGCCGGGAAATAGATCTTGACGCAGGTTCCTTGTTCCGGCTCGCTGTAAATCACAATCTCGCCGTTGCTCTGCTTCACGATTCCGTAAGCCGTCGAGAGCCCCAAACCGGTGCCGTGGCCTTGCGCCTTGGTGGTAAAAAATGGTTCAAACAAGTGCGACCGCGTCTGCTCGTCCATGCCGGTCCCGGTGTCGGTAACGGCCAGCATCACATATTGCCCCGGCCGCATCCGCACGTTCGGCCCGACGTACGGCTCTTCCATCTCCACATTCTGGGTCTCAATGATCAGCGTACCGCCGTTGGGCATGGCGTCGCGCGAATTCACCGCCAGATTCAAAATCACGTGCTCCAGCTGACCTGGGTCGGCGTGCACCTTTCCCAGGTCGGGTCCTTCCACGATGCGCAGCTCAATGTGCTCGCCAATCAGCCGGCGCAACATCACCGCGGTACCCGCAACCACCGTGTTGAGATCGAGCGCCTTGGGACGCGCGACCTGACGCCGGCTGAACGCGAGCAACTGACGCGTTAGCTCCGCCGCGCGCTCTCCCGCTTTCATGATCTGTTCGACAGAACTGCGATTCTCATCGTCCGCGGGCAGATTGCCGAGCACCATTTGGCTATAGCCGTTGATAATGGTGATCAGATTATTGAAGTCGTGCGCGATACCGCCCGCCAGCATGCCTACGGCTTCCATCTTTTGCGCCTGGCGTAGTTGGTCCTCAAGCTGCCTTCGCCGCGTCCCATCCTGAGGCACAACCAACGCCGCTCTTTTGCCGGCGTACTCGATCCAATGCACCACCATGTCCACTTCGACGGATTTTCCATTCTTGAGCACATGGTGGATATCGCAGAAATCCGGCAATCCAAAACGGCCCGTTTGAATCAACTCATCGAAACGAGCGCGATCGTCGGCAGCGATCAGGTCGCGGAGCCGCATGCGCAGGAACTCCTCGAGACTATAACCGTATTTGAGGGTTGCGGCGGGATTGACTTCCAGGATATCGAGCGTTTCCGCGTCCACGATCAGCATGGCCTTAGTAACGTCGCCTGGGAGGAGTCGCATGCCTGGTGCAGGCAGGGCCTTGCCCTTTTTGGGGAGGGCCATCAGATCGTCACCCCGATCAGACGGCCGCGAATCTCAAACGCGGCGCGCGAACTGGGGCCGGCAAAGTCCCGATCCAATGACTGCGAAACAAACATACAGACCTTCATAGCGCCAACGCTCGTCCGGGTTCCAAAAATTGAGGCTCACCGGGAATCGTTCCGTGGCAACCTGCGGCCGTCGTCTTGTGACCGGCGGCCAAAATCCTGAGCGCTTCAGACCGTCCGCTAGTATCGCTCCTGGGGAGCGTGTCACATAAACTTAGCACAGCGCTCTAATCCTTCAAGCGGTTTTGTGCCACCAACTGTGTGAAAAGATCCAAAGTTTGGCCGATTCCAAGCGCGAGTGGTGTCTGCGGAATTCCGGGAACATGCGCCCGGAGCTGCGCGCCGTCCATGCGATACGCAACCGGAACCGAAGGCCCAACCGCGGTGATGAGCTTGGCAGCGCCGGGTCGTTGGCGCTCCAACTCTGCAATCAGATCGGCCATGGTAATGACGGCGCCCTCCAGATTGAAGACGTGTGCGCCTTCGATTGTTGAGAGCGCCGAGCGCACGAACGCCTGCGCCACGTCCTCCACGTACTGCAAATCCATGTGGCCGGTAACGCGAATTTGAAACGGACGGCCCAGGGCCACGGCTTTCATGGCAAGGGTCGGGTCCGCGGTGAACCCGAAGTCGCGGCCCACGCCGTAAACGGTCCAAGGCCGTAACCCAATACTCGAAATCCCATTGGCCTGGTAGAACACCCGCGCATTGCCTTCATTGGCTTGTTTGAACACGCCGTAGTGCGTGGACGGCATGAGCGGTTCAGCTTCGGTGAGTTTGCCCGCACCATACGCCTCTTCCGGGCCCCACACCGCCGACGAACTCGCGTACACCACTCGCACCGGACGGCCCGCATCGCGCGCCGCTTCGAATACATTCAGACAGCCGACGACGTTCACCAGCGCCCCCGTCACCGGATTTGCTTGACAAACCGGCATCAGCCGCGCCGCCAGGTGCACGATGTGCGTGATCCCTTCGTCCTTTACCAGCGATTTCACGCGCGCCGTATCTTCGATATTGCCCGTGCGAATCGCGACACGCTTCACTTGTTCCGCGGGGGCGATGAGCCCCAGCCGCCACGGATCGGGATCGAGATCGTAAACCACCACGTCCAGGTTCTGATCGAGCAGCGCTTTCACCGTCCATGCGCCGATGCATCCTTGCGCGCCCGTCACCAGAATTCTCACTCTGCGGCCTCCCCCGTTTATCTCGAAAGCTCACGAAAATTAGGAATCTTACCATGGCCTTCCCGGAGGAGAGCCGTTTCGAGTAGCCGTTCGACCGCCGAGTATCCCCATACAGACTAGGAAAGAGGCAGCTTAATTCATTCCAATAGCCCACAAGAGGACTGCAGACTATACTTTGGTAAAACGGCATAGAATAGTGTTCGTAAGCCAAACATAAGAGTGAGGATATGCACAAGCCGATCAAATACGCAGAGAAAGCACTGACGTTGGCCGCTGGGGCCGCCTGGACGGTTTTCGATAAGCTCAATCAAATCAATCAGAATCCGTCTTTCACTCCCAAATGGTCGGATAAGCCTCTCCTAAAGTCTTACCAAAAGACCAAGCCTCCTCTGGGCTGGCCGCGCGAGACCGACTCCCTGTGTCCAAAGTGCGTCCCACAGATTCGCAAAGAGATACTGGACGGCAAACGAGACTACAAGATTCTGTTGACGGAGAAAATAGGCGAAATCAAGGCGAAAGTTATCGAGCGGGACGGCAAAATCCTCATGGTGAAGGACTGCCCCATCCACGGCCACTTCGAGGATGTGATGGCGATGGACACGGCGTTCTTCCGGCACCTGGAAGAAGTGTTTCCCGGCCGGGATATTCGGGCGCACAACGACGAAAAGCTGCACAACCATGGTACGAGCACTATCCAACATGGGCGCGGGTCGGTGCTGACCATCGACCTAACCAATCGCTGCAACATGATGTGCGATCCGTGCTTCATGGACGCCAACCAGGTCGGGTTTGTGCATGAACTGACGTGGGAAGAGATCAAGACGATGCTCGACAACGCCATCTCGATCAAACCGAGGCGGCAGATGTCGGTGCAGTTTTCGGGCGGGGAGCCGACACTTTCGCCGTACTTCCTGGACGCCATCCGCTATTCCCGGCACGTGGGCTATAACAGCGTGCAGGCGGCGACGAACGGGATTGAGTTCGCGAAGAGCTTCGAATTTGCGCAGAAGGCCGCCGAAGCCGGTTTACGTTACGCGTACCTGCAATTCGATGGAATCGGCAACGCGGCGAATTCGCACCGCGCGGTGGGCAATCTTTTCGATGTCAAACTGCAGGCGATCGAGAATCTGCACAGCGCAGGCGTCGAGATCGTCCCGGTAACCACGATTCTGAACGGCATCAACAACGAGCAGGTGGGTCGCATTGTCGAGTTCGCGCTGGACAATCCCAAGAAGATTTCGTTCTGCTCGTTCCAACCGGTTTCGTTTACCGGACGCGACGAAGCTATCAGCGATGAACGCCGGCACGCGCAGCGCTATACGCTTTCGCACCTGGCGCATGACCTGAAAAACCAAATGGGGATTGGCGAACCGACGCGAGATTGGTTCCCGATTTCCTTCATGAGCACCTTCTCGGACTGGGCGGACCTGGTGCACGGGCCGCAGCACGAGTGGGGGCAGTTGAGCTGCGGATGCCATCCGAACTGCGGCGTCGGCCTGGCCATCATGGTCGATAAAGAAACCAAAGAGCGAGCTCCGGTTACATCGTTCCTCAATGCCGAACAATTGTCCAAGGACGTGGCGCGGGTCAACGACGCGGCTCGCGGCAGGTTCCTTTCAGTGGTGGGCGTAGCGCTCTCGCTCCTGCGCAATTACGACCCGTTCCAATCACCCAGGCATTTCCGGCTGGTGGATCTGATGACCAAATTCGACAAATGCTTCGGCGCCACGGGCCGCAACTACGGCAAGGTTTCGGGCGACCGCACGATGCAGGACATCCAGAAACGCCGAGCCGACCGCTGGAACTTCCTGTTCATCGCGGGGATGTGGTTTCAGGATCTGTTCAACTACGATTTCCGCCGCACTGAGCAGTGCATCATTCCGTACGCCACCCAGGAGGGTGAGATCTCCTTCTGCGCCTACAACACAGGCGTGGGCTGGCGCAACATCGTGGAGAAGATGCACATGACGGCCACGCTCACGAAGTGGTATGAAGAGCGCGGGCGACACGAGATTTTTGCCGGGAACCACAGCGTTCCGCTGCCTGAAGTGGAGCACCACCTGGTGCTGAATCAGGAAGCGGTCAAGGCCGGCGTGCAGCACGATCTCGACAAGCTGGGAATCGCCAAGACCGCGCGCGAAGAAAAGATCCGCGAGCGGAATGAAAAGATGCGCAAGGATGCCGCGAACGACGCGCACATGATGAAGTTGTATCGCGAAGTTGTACTAAAAGAGGATAAGGTTGATGCCGGTTTCGTGCCACTGAACGGTATCGTCGGTTTGAAGCCCGCCGCACCCGCCAAGAAAGCCAAAGAGCGGGAAGAGGTCGGGTCGTTCGGAGATTAGGTCTATCGATAGCAGCGTTAGCAAGCCGCCGGGAGCGATTCCGGCGGCTTTTTTATTGGCCGGCGTAAAATTTCGTACCCGGCTATCATGGATGGAGTGGCGGGCGTTTACATCTCGTATCCGTTTTGCGCGCAGAAGTGCACATACTGTAACTTTGCGTCTGGAGTGTTTCCCCGCGCGACGGAACCGCGATATCTGGAAGCTCTGCGGCGGGAGATCGAACGGCACGCCTGGCAGTGGCGGCCGGAGACGGTGTATCTGGGTGGCGGCACACCGAGCCTGATTGACGGAGAGGCGCTGCGGCCCTTACTGGCGGCGGTGCCCGGCCGGCCCTGGAGCGAGGCGACCATGGAGGCCGCGCCGGGGACGCTGACACGGGAATGCGTATGCTCGTGGCGCACGAGCGGGATCAATCGCGTGAGCCTGGGGGTGCAGAGTTTCGTTCAGGGCGAGATTGCGCGAACCGGGCGCAAGCACACGGCCGAGATTGTTTCTGACGAAGTCGCGCTGCTGCGCGAGTGCGGAATGGGGAACATCAATATCGACCTGATCGCGGGGCTTTCGGGTCAGACGGCGGTTTCCTGGAACGAGTCGCTCAAGTGGATCGAGCGCCTCGACCCGCCGCATGTTTCGGTCTACATGTTCGAAATCGATGAAGACAGCCGGCTAGGCAGCGAAGTGCTGCTGAACGGCCAACGTTATGGCGCGCCACAAATTCCATCGGAAGAGCTGACGGCCGACTTGTACGAGACGGCGGTGGAGCGGTTGGCGGCGCTCGGCATTCCTCGATATGAGATTTCGAATTTCGCGCGGCCCGGTTGGGAATCGAAACACAATTTGAAGTATTGGCGGCTGGAACCCTACGTCGGATTCGGCGCCGATGCCCATTCGTTTGACGGTGCGCGGCGTTGGCAGAACGCGGAGGCGTTGACGGAATACACGGAGCGCGATTCGCCAGTGACGGAATCGACCACGGCGAATCTCGAGGAAGAGAAATTTTTCGTGGGACTGCGCCTCACCGAAGGGGTGCGGCCGAACATCGAAGAATGGCGGCGATATGAAGCGCCGATCAGCCGGTTTTTGAAGGATGGATTGCTTGAACAGCAGGGCGGCACGGTGCGGCTGACGGATCGCGGCGTTCTGCTATCTAACGAGGTATTTCAGGAGTTTCTCGGGAAATGACGATTGATTTGCGCAGTGACACGGTAACGAGACCAACGGCCGCGATGCGGCGGGCCATGGCCGAGGCGGAGGTGGGCGACGACGTCTACGGAGAAGATCCGACGGTCAACCGCCTGGAGCAACGCGCCGCCGAAATCGCCGGCAAGGAAGCGGCGTTGTTCGTGCCCACGGGCACCATGGGCAACACCATTGGCGTCAAGATTCACACCCAGCACGGACAGGAAGTGATCTGCGAAGCACGGGCGCACGTGTTGGACTATGAACTGGCGATGATGGGTTGGTTTTGTGGTTGCTTAGCCCGGCCGATTGCCGCGGAGGGCGGCATTCTGCGGTGGGAGAACATCCGGCGTGAGATTCGCCCGGTCGACCCGCACTGGGCGCCGACCGGATTGATCGAGATCGAGAACACACACAACATGGCCGGCGGAAGGGTGTACCCGCTAGAGGTGATTCGCGAAATTGCGGACGGCGCGCACGAGTTGGGGCTGAAGGTCCATATGGACGGAGCGCGGGTGTTTAACGCCGCGGAAGCGCTCGGCGTTCCGGTGCGCGAAATTGTTGCGCCGAGTAGATACGGTGATGTTCTGCCTCTCGAAAGCGCTGGGAGCGCCGGTGGGATCGATGCTGGCGGGCAGGCGGGACGATATCGACCGGGGGCGCCTCTACCGGAAGCGGTTGGGCGGCGGCATGCGGCAGGCGGGCGTGCTGGCGGCGGCGGGGTTAATTGCACTCGAAGAGCATCCAAAGCTGCTAGCCCGCGATCATGCGAACGCAAGAGTTTGCGCCGAGGCGCTGGCGAAGATTCCTGGTATTGCGCTCGATCCGCGCAAAGTGCAGACGAACATCATCATTTTCGACGTCAGTGGCACGGGGCTTTCGACGGCTGAATTCAGCAAGCGGCTGGCGGCGCAAGGCGTGCTGATCGACGGCGTGAGAAGCGGTGGGATGCGCCTGGTGACACACCACGATGCCGATCGCGCCGCCTGTGAGAAGGCGCTCGAAGCGATTGAGCAGGTGGCGGCGGGAGCGCGCAGGTTGGCTACGGCAAACTGACGTTCGCCGCTGCACGCTCTAGTTTAGGTATTTCTTCACGTCGGGGTTCAGCAGAGCTTTGATCTCGGGCTTATCGAGATCGGGCTTGGTAACGACGCGCGCGCTGAGGTCGATGCGTTTCGGCGGTGTTTTGCCGTTCAGCTTGTCGACGAGCGTGGCGACGGCCTCGTAGCCGATGCGGAACGGGTCTTGCGCCACCAGGGCATCAATGGTTCCCCCTTTGAGGTCTTCAACCATTCCTTCGCTGGCGTCGAATGCCACGAACTTGATCTTTCCGGCAAGGCCGCGGGACTTGAGCGCGAGAGCGGTGCCGACGGAGCTGGGCTCGGTGGAAGCAAAAATCCCATCGAGATCGGGATGGGCGGTGAGGATATTTTCCGCCGCCGCCATGGCCTTGGAGCGATCAGACATGCCGTACTGTTTCTGCGCGATGTGAATACGCGGGAACTCCTTGGCCATGGTTTCTTCGAAACCGCGCTCGCGCTCCATGGTGGAGAAGCTCCCAGGAACATGCAGGACCATCGCGATTAAACCCTTCCCGTTGAGCAGCTCGGCGAGCTTGCGCGCGGCCATCTGGCCGGCCTCGTAGTTGTTCGTCGCGACAAAGGTCATGTAATTCGTCGAGTCAACACCCGAATCAAACACTGTAACGGGGATCCCTTCGCGCGCGGCACGATCGAGCGAGGCGTCGAGCGCGGTATGATCCTGCGCGGCGATCGCGAGGCCGTCGACGTGGCGGGCGATCAGGGAGTCAACGATTTGGATCTGGCGGCTGTATTCGGTCTCTGTAGCGGGGCCATTCCAGAGAACCTCAACGTTGAGAGCGCGCCCCGCCGCCATGGCGCCGGCTTCGACAGAAACCCAAAAGAGGTGGGACGTGCCTTTGGGCACCACGCCGATGACTTTCCGGCGGTCGGTGTTGCAGGAGAGCAGCGTGACGAAGAAGCAAAGAGCGCACGCGGCCGATCTTACCGACGCTGTCGAATTCGCCATCTGTTCCTCGTACGCCGTCCACTACTGCGCCGTCCAGCCGCCATCGATCAAGATGTCGGTGCCGGTGATAAAGCCTGCCTCCTCCGAGCAAAGGTAGAGTGCAAGATTGCCGATCTCTTCGACGCGTCCCCAGCGGCCTACAGGAATTTTCGAGAGGAACTGCTGGTTCAGTTCCGGGTCTTGCATAAGTGCGGTATTCATTTCGGTGGCGAACGGGCCGGGGCTGATGGCGTTCACTGTGATACCATCCGCCGCCAGTTCGAGCGCAAGCGCGCGGGTGACGCCCAGCAGGGCGGTCTTGCTGGCGGAATACGCGGTGCGTCCGGGCAGCGAAACCCAGCCCATGATCGAGCTCATGTTGATGATTCGGCCGTAGCCCACGCCCTTCATGTGCGGGACGAAGGAGCGGCACATCAAAAAGACGCTGGTGAGGTTGGTATCGAGCACGCGATGCCACTCCTCAAGGGTGAAATCGACCAAGGGCTTGCGAAGGTTCATCCCAGCGTTATTGATCAGAATGTGAATCTTGCCGAAAGCTCCGGTGACGTCGCGCTCGAGCTTACGGACTTGATCTTCCGCGGCAACGTTCGCCTGGAAAACGCGGGCTTCGCCGCCCATCTCCTTTACGGCGCTGCCCACCTCGTTCAACTGTTCGAGAGTACGTGAGACGAGCGCGATGCGGGCGCCCTCCGCGGCGAGCGCGAGGGCCATGGCCTTGCCTAGTCCCTTACTCGCTCCGGTGATGACCGCCACTTTTCCATTCAGTCGTTTTTCGCTCATTGGTTATGCCAACCGGTTATCCGGCACGGCACAAGTATCTTACGACAACTTAGATAGCAGGGGCTACGGCAAGCACCGCCGGGCATACGCCATAGCACAACGCGAACAGTCCCTTGCGGTACACTAACGCGTAATGGCACCCGCGCGCGTCCGGGAAATTCGGATCCATTGCCCCGACGGTGAAACCAAGACTTTTCAGCTGCATGGGGATCGACTCACTCTAGGCCGATCCAGCACCACGGAGTTGTGCTTTGCCGACGACGCGGGTCTCTCGCGCCAACACCTGGCATTCGAGCGCGAGGGCGATGAGTGGAACGTCCGCGACCTGGGCAGTAAGAATGGCACTCTGCTGAACAACGCCCGGCTCAACGGCGCGATGCGCCTGGGCGCGGGCGACCGGGTGGCGGCCGGGCACCTGGTGATGGTTTACGACGATCCGGCCGAGAAGGCAGTGACGGCCGGGGTCACGTTCGTCCAGATTGCGGAAGTGGAAAACCCCACGTCATCGACGGTGGTGGTGGATCTGAAGAAATTGCTGGGCGGTAAGACGGTCGACACCACCGCCTTGCAGATGCGAGCGCTCATCAAAGCCGGCGAGGAGCTGGGCCCTCAAAAAGAAAAGAAGTCGCTTCCAGAGCTGTTTCAGCTCATCCTGGACCTCTCCATTGATGCCGTGGGCGCCGAACGGGGCGTGTTGATGACGTTGGAAAACGACGAAGAGCTCGTGGTGCGGGCGGCCAAGGGCAGCGCGTTTCGGATCAGCACTACTGTGCGTGACCGCGTGATCAAGACGCGGCTCTCGGTGCTGGTGCGGGACACGATGCTGGACGAAGCGTTTCGGGAGCGTCAGAGCATCATCGGGCAGAGCGTGCGCACGCTCATGGCCGTGCCGCTGCAGACCAAGGACCGCACCATCGGACTCATCTACGTGGATTCGCCATCGCTCACGCGGGTGTTCAAAGAGGATGACCTCAATCTTCTCACCGTGATGGCCAACACTGCCGCGATCCGCATTGAGCATGAGCGTCTGGGGGAGATTGAACACCAAGAGCGGATCATGGCGCGGGATCTGGAACAGGCGGCGGAAATCCAGCGACGGTTCCTCCCCGCGCAGGCGCCTGGAGTGCCGGGATTGGATCTTGCGGGCCACAATGCGCCGTGCCGCACGGTGGGGGGCGATTATTACGATTTCTTCCCGTATCCCAACGGCCGGGTAGCGATGGTTCTGGGCGATGTATCGGGCAAGGGGATGCCGGCATCGCTGCTGATGATGAGCTTGCAAGCGCGGGTGCAGGTATTGATCGAGGAGCCGGAAAACCTGGGAGCGGTGCTGACGCGGCTCAACCGGCTGACGGCCACCAACTGTCCCAGTAACCGTTTCATTACGTTCTTCATGTGCGTGGTAGACGGAGCGACGGGCGAGCTGATTTTCGCGAACGCGGGACACAATCCGCCGCTCCTGGTGCGCGCGGATGGGAATTCGGAATGGTTGCACGCCGGCGGGTGCGTGCTGGGCGTGATGCCGATGATGAAGTATGACGAGGCGCGGAACTGCCTGGGTGCGGGAGATGTTCTGGTGGTGTTCAGCGACGGCGTGACGGACGCGCTGAATCCACAAGGCGAGGATTTCGGTGAAGTGAGGCTGGAGGCCGCCGTGAGGGAGCATCGGACAGAGCCGTCCGCCGCCATCCTGGAGGCTGTGAACCGGGCCATCGCTGATTGGGCCGCGGGAACACCTCCGCCCGATGATCTTACTCTTCTGGTAGCACGCCGGACGGGATAGCCGGCAGGCCTGGGGCCAGATCCTGATGGGCCAGCGCTTCTCTAATCCCACGGCACGGCTGATGACCGGCCTCGCGCTCACGCTGGCGGCGGTGGGCGCATTTTCCTGGTACGCGCTCTATCGCATCGCCGGCCTGAGGGATCTGCAGACGCAGCTTGTCGACCGCAACCGGCGGGACTCCTTGCAGCTGCTGCGTATACAGAGCGACCTCAATTCTCTGGGCCTCGCCATGCGGGACATGGTGAACGGGGATGAACCGTACGGGCTGCAAGCGTATCGGCAGCAGCTCACTCGCATACGGGCCGATCTCGAGGACGCGTTGCGGTTAGAGAATGCGGCCGCTCCGGTGGAGCGCAGCCCAGACAGGAAGGCTTACTTCGCGCAATCCCTGGCGCAATTCTGGACGTCGGTCGACCAGATGTTCCTCCTCGCCGCGCAGCGAAAGGATGCTCAGGCGCGCGACCTGATCCGCGCGTCGCTCGAGCCCCAGCAGGCGGCTATCGCCTCCAACGTGGCGCAGTTGCTGCTCCAAAATAACGATGCCGAGGAGCGCGCCGACGGGCGGATTCAAAATATCTACGCCGGGGTGGAGCGCAATGTCTACTACTTTCTGGGGGCGGCGCTAATCGCTATTGCGCTCACCAGCTTGTATCTGATCCGTTCCAACCGCCGGCTGTTCGAACGCCTGGCCCACCTGTCTGCGCAGCGAAGCGACCTGGCGCGCAAACTGATCAGTATGCAAGAAGAGGTACTTCGGTCGATCTCGCGCGAACTGCATGACGAATTCGGGCAGATTCTGACGGCCATCGGGGCGATGCTGGCACGCGCGGCCAAGCAAGAGGCGCCGGCGTCATTCCGCGAAAGCCTGCAAGAAGTGCGGGAGATCGCACAGGCCACGCTCGAAAAGACGCGCAGCCTGTATCAGTCCCTGCACCCGGCGATCCTGGATGATGGCGGGCTCGAGCAGGCGCTGACCTGGTACATTCCGGTTTTTCAGAAGCAAACCGGCATCCGGGTGCAGTACCAAAAGACGGGCGCCAGCCAGCCGGTGGCGGATGGCGTGGCGATTCACGTATACCGCGTCGTGCAGGAAGCGCTGAACAATCTGGCGAAGCATTCCAAGTCGGACCACGCTTGGGTGCGGCTCAGCTTGTCACCGCAGCATCTGCATCTGGAAGTGGAGGACCATGGCGTTGGTTTGCCCGGCGACCAGCGAAACAGCATTCGGAGGGGTATCGGGATGGTGGCGATGCGTGAGCGCGCCGAGCTGCTTCGCGGTAAGATCGAGTTTCTAAGGCCCGCGGAAGGTGGTACGCTAATCCGGCTGAACGTGCCGTTGACGCCGGCGGACTGTTCGGAATAGCGTGTCAGTTTGAAGACGAAGGCATGAGTCAAATCACAGTTCTCCTGGTAGACGACCACAGCCTGGTGCGCAAAGGGTTCCGGCGCATGCTGGAAGACGACGCGGAGATTCGTGTGGTGGGCGAGGCGGCGGACGGCGCGGAAGCGGTGAAACTCGCGGAAGAGCTCAAACCGCGGGTGATCGTGATGGACATGGCCATGCCCGGTCTAAACGGCATGCAGGCCAGCATCGAGATTCTGAAGATCCTTCCCAATACCGCCATTCTGATGCTAAGCATGTACTCGGAGGAGAATTACGTGCGCAACGCGCTGGAGGCTGGTGCGAAGGGCTACATTCTCAAGAACGCGATGGACATCGATCTGGCCGCATCCGTCAAGCAAGTAGCCGCCGGACAAAAGGTCCTGGCGCCCGGACTGCTTTCCTCCGCGGCGGAGCCTGATGCGGACGCCGGCAAGCTGACCAATCGCGAAAAGCAGATTCTGCAGTTGATCGCCGAAGGAAAGTCCAACAAGGAAATTGCCGCGTTGCTCGATCTAAGCGTCAATACGGTCTCCGTGCATCGCGCCAATTTGATGGAAGCGCTCGGGATTCATCGCACGGCGGAGCTGGTGCTGTACGCGGTTCGCAAGGGGCTGGTTCGCATCCCGTGACCCGCCGGGATTTCATCTTCAGCAGTCCTCTTCTATTCGATGCAGGTCAGATGTGGGCGGACGATCGCTCGCGGCTTCCGTTTCGCCTGGTCGACGTGACGGCCGAAGCCGGCATTGACTTTATCCACAATAGCGGGGCATTCGGCGGTAAATACCTTCCGGAAACGCTCGGCCCTGGCTGCGCGTTCCTGGACTACGACAACGACGGCTGGCAGGACATCATTCTCATCAACGGCATGGACTGGCCAGGACACAAGCAACGGCGCACCACCATGCGGCTCTATCACAACAACCGCAATGGCACATTTACCGATGTGACGAAGCGCGCGGGGCTGGATATCGAGATGTACGGGCTGGGCGTGGCGGTGGGCGACTTCAACAATGACGGGTTCCCGGATCTGTTCGTTTCCTCGGTGGGGCAAGGCCGCCTGTTCCAGAACACCGGCAAAGGAACGTTCGTTGACGTAACACAACACAGCGGGTTGGGAAACCGGCAAGGCTTCAGCACGTCCGCACTGTGGTTCGATTATGATCGCGACGGCTTACTCGACCTGTTCGTGTGCAACTACGTCAAATGGTCGCCCGCACAGGATGTCTTCTGCAGCCTAGATGAGAAACATAAGTCCTATTGCACGCCGGAGGCGTACCGTGGCGCGACTTGCTGGCTCTTCCACAACCGCGGCAACGGCACCTTTGAAGACGTCACGGCGACCAGTGGAATATTCGATAGCAGTTCCAAGTCCCTGGGCGTGGCCATGATGGATCGTGATCTGGACGGCTGGATCGACCTGTTTGTGGCCAATGACACGCAGCCCAACAAGCTCTACCAGAACATGCACCACGGCACGTTCGAGGACGTGGCGCTCAAAGCCGGCGTGGCGTTCAGCGAGGATGGTAAAGCGCGGGCAGGCATGGGGGTGGACGTGGCCGATTACGACAATTCCGGCGTTCCCGGCCTGGTTGTGACCAACTTCGACAACGAGATGTTGGGTTTTTACCGGGGAACCAAGGGTGGCCTGTACATCGACCTGGCGCCGCGTTCCAACATCGGCAAGCTCTCGCAGCGCAGCTTGGGCTTCGGTTGTTTTTTCTTCGACGCGGACCTGGACGGCCTGCTGGACCTGCTCGTGGTCAACGGCCATATCGACGATAGCGTGAGGAATGCGCGCGCCAACACGAGCTACGAGCAGCCCCCACACTTATTTCTCAATGGTGGAAAAGACGGCTTTCGCAATGTGGCGGCTGAGGCAGGGGAGGATTTCGCTCGTCCCAAAGTCGGCCGTGGCGCGGCTTTCGGGGATTTCGACAATGACGGCGATCTCGACGTCCTGATTACCACGAACCAGGGACCGGCGCATCTCTACCGCAATGATCAGCTCGCCGGGAACCGCAGCATTCGTATCAAGCTGGTGGGAACCAAGTCGAACCGCGATGCCATCGGCGCGACGGTGCGTCTCTATCGCGGAGGCGAATCGAGCTCCCGCATGGTGAAGAGCGGATCGAGCTACCTGTCCCAATCCGAGTTGCCGCTCACCTTTGGGATGGGAACGCGCGACATGGCGGAACGGCTGGTGATTCACTGGCCGAGCGGGCGCAGCGAAGAGCACAAGAACCTTCACGCCGGGCGGCGTTATGTGTGCGTGGAAGGAGCGGGGATCCGCGAGGCAACGGTCTAAGCGACAGCTTACACCTGGCGATGGGAAAGCGGCATGAGCACTTCGACATCGGTACCGGTGGGCCGGGAGCGGATCTTGAGGCGGCCTCCGGCCTGCCGAACTCTCTCCCGCATACTGGCAATGCCAACGCCTACGCGGGTTGTGGCAGTCTTGTCCGGACTCAGTCCATCCGAAATGCCATGGCCCTGGTCTCGGACCTGCATGAAAACATCCTTGGCGTGCCTGACGATGCGGATGACCGCCGTGCAGCTGCCGGAGTGGCGATGAATGTTGGTGAGACTTTCCTGTACGATCCGATAGAGCGTCAACTCAAGTTCCCGCGGCAATCTGCCCAGATCCGGCGCGACGTCCAGAGCGATTTCGATCCCACTCCTTTGAGCAAAGCCGTCGACGTACCAGCGGAGCGCGGAGCAAAGGCCTAAGTCATCCAGCACTGGCGGATGCAGAAGGTAGGAGAAAGTGCGCAGTTCCCGGATGCACTGCTCCCCAAGTTCCAGGCATTCCCGCAGAGCCTTTTGCGCGGGCCGATCCAACCGTTCCGCCGACTCGCTCACCACGCCAAGATTCATGCATAGCGCCGCGATATTCTGGGCAGTGCAGTCGTGAAGTTCACGCGCCAGCCGCCTCCGCTCCTCGTCCTGCACTCGCAGCAACCGCTCGGAAAGCGCGCTGAGTTCCTGCTCCGTCCGCTTTCGCTCGGTCACATCCTCCACAATCGTCACGATGTGTGATGGCAGGGTCTTTGCGTCGCGGACGAGCATGGAGCTAACGCGAGCCCAAACCACACCGCCATCCTTGCGCACGTACCGCTTCTCCAGAACGTAGCTGGGAAATTGGCCGGCCAACAATTGTTCGAACGCGCTGGCCGATTTTTGTACGTCTTCCGGATGCGTGATCGCCAGGAATGTCAGCGACGCCAGTTCGGCCTGCGTGTATCCGGTGATGTCGCAGAACGCCGCGTTCGCCTCAATAAAGCGTCCCTGCACGTCGAGGAGCATCATGCCGGTAACGGCGCGCGCGAAAGCGGCGCGGAAACGCTGCTCACTGGCGCGCAGTTCTTCTTCAGCGTGCCTCTGCTCCGTGATATCGGAAAGGAAACCTGCCATGCGGACAACATTTCGGCTGTCATCCAGATAGGCATATCCTCGATCCCTGGCCTGGATGTAGCGCCCTTCCTTGGTTCGAACGCGATAATCCCGGCGATACGGTTCTCTAGTTGCGAGAACACGCTCGATCCCCGCCCAGACCATATCGTGATCGTCCGGATGGATGAGTTCCATGAAACGCCGCAGACCGCCCGTCAGTTCTTGCGCCGGGTAGCCGAGGATGCGCTCATAGTCGCCGCCGTAGACCGCGTCGCTACTCACGGTGTCCCAATCGTACAGAATCTGACCGCTGGCACGAGCGGCGGCCTCGTAGCGATTTATCGAGGCAGTCAGGTTGCGCAGAGTCTCCCGGTGCACCGTGACGTCGACGAACGAGCAGATGACCTCATTGACGCTGCCATCCGGCGCCAACCGCGGCCGGGCATCCGCCAGAAGCCAGACGTAGTCCTGATACGTCGGGCGAAAAAAACCGACGACGACGTCGCACACCGGCTGTCGCGTCGCAATCGCGCGGGGAATCGGACGGTCCCTGCCCAGGCACGGCCGGCCGTCTTCAAAGATGATGTGCCAATCGGGATCGCCGGCAGTCTTCCCGATGAGCTGATCTTCGCTCAAACCGAGCAGTTCCAGGGCCGCCCGGTTGCACGTCCGGATCTCAGCTCGCGGGCCCGCCAAGACCAATCCGGCGCTTATCGCGTGAAAAAGCGACACAAACCGCTGATTGCTTTCGATCAGAGCTTTCCTTATCTCGGCGGTGTCGTCGCCATTGTTGTTCAAGCTGGCGAAATCCAACAGATCCGGCTGAGAAGCCCGCGCCGGGCTGTTATTTCCGGGTTGCTGTGAGACACTCGTAGACGCCGGCACGTTGCCGTTGCGGGCTCGCGAGCGCCGGATGGAGGCTGTCTGCTTCATTTGCTAAGCCGTCGTCAGAAGCACGGGATCGCCGCGCGTAATGAGGATTGTGTGCTCATAGTGCTCGGCCAGGCCGCCGTCATCAGTGCGGAAGGTCCAGCCGTCACGATCCAGGCGCACGCGGCCGGCTCCAGCGGCAATAACCGGCTCGACAGTGATCACCAGGCCCTCGGTCAATTTGGCGCGCGCGGAGCGATCGGGATAATTCGGGACATTGGGCGGTTCGTGAATGGTGCGTCCCACACCGTGCCCGCACAGCTCCCGTACCACGGAAAAACCCGCGCGGCGCACCTCGTGTTTGACCGCGCGACCGATTTCGCGCACACGATTGCTAGCGCGGGCGACGCCGAGAGCCCGCCGGAAAACGCGCTCCGCGCAACGTGCCAAGGCGCGGGCAGACTCAGAAACGGGAGGAACATTGACCGAGACCGCCGCATCGGCGTAAAAACCGTCCTTCTCCGCGACCAGATCCAGCTTGACCAGGTCACCCGCCTGGATAGTACGAGTACCTGGAATGCCGTGCATCACTTCATCATTGACACTGATGCAAACCTCATTGACACTGATGCAAACCTCGGCCGGATAACCGTAGACCAAAGGCGGAGCTGAACGCCCGCCTCGCTCTTCGATAACTCGGGCCCCGATGGCGTTCAGCTCCGCGGTGGTAATGCCCGGCCGCAAATGCTCCGCCATGACGCGCAGCGCACGCGCGACGATGCCCCCGATGGTGCGCATTTTCTCAAGCTCGGCACTTGATTTGATAGGCACCGCTGTCCATTGTACGAAATCGCAAGAGCCGCCCGCCCGGAGATGGTATATTGCCCTCTTATGCGGATTGCCGTTATCGGCCTGGGTTTCATGGGGAGCACTCATCTCAAGGCCTGGAAGAACGTTTCCGAAGCGGAAATTTTCGCCGTGGTGTCCCACGATGAGAAAAAGCTTACTGGAGACTTGAGTGACATCCAGGGCAATATCGGCGGCCCTGGCGAGAAGATGGATTTCTCGCGCGTGAAGAAATATCACACCAGTGAGGAGGCGCTGGCGGACCCGCAAATCGATGCCGTGGACATTTGCCTGCCAACCGATCAGCACGCCCGGGTGGCGCTCGCCGCGTTGCGGGCCGGTAAGCACGTACTGGTAGAGAAACCCATGGCACTGGACGGCGCGGCGGCTGACGAGATGCTGGCCGAGGCCCGCCAGAGCGGGCGCGTGCTAATGACGGGCCAGGTGCTGCGCTTTATCGGCGCGTACAGGAAAACAGCCGAGCGGGTGAAATCGGGGGCGTTAGGCGCCGTGCGCGCCGCGCTATTCCGCAGGAGGTGTGCTGCGCCCGCGTGGAGCAAATGGCTCGCCGATCCAGCCAGGAGCGGCGGCGGAGTCTTCGATCTCCTGATTCACGACGTAGACTATTGCGTCCACTTGCTAGGCAAGCCCACGGCCGTATCGGCCACCGGATATGAGCAGCTGGCTTCCGGCATCGACTTGATCGTGGCGCAATTTTACTACCCGGCCATCAGCAGCGTCGTAATTACCGGCGGCTGGCACCATCCGAAGTCCTACCCATTCTCGATGGAGTTCACAGTTGTCGGAGATAATGGAACGCTGGACTATAGCAGCGAGGGCCGGCCCCTGGCGCTCTACGGCGCGAACGGCGAGAAGGAGGCGGTGGAGGCCGCCGAATCGGACTTGTTCACTGAGGAGCTGAAGTATTTCGCCGACTGCGTGGCGCACGGGAAGAGGCCCGAAATGTGTCCGCCGGAGGAATCGGCCCTGGCGGTGAAACTCACGCGTCTGATGGTGGAATCGAGAAAAAACGACGGAGCGAAAATCGCATGCAACTTTTGAGAGACCTGGAAATCGGCGTGATGTTTTGGGCGGGGCGCGACCCCGCCGAGACTTTGCGCGAACTGAAGGCGCTGGGCGCCCGGTGCGGGCAGATCGGAATTCCGGGCGACCTGCCGCTCGCCGGGGAAGCAGCCAGATGGAAGGCCGCGCTTGCAGCGGATGGTTTCCCGGTGGTCACGGCTTTCTGCGCGTACAGCGGCGAGAGCTACGCTGACATTCCCACGGTGCAACAAACCGTCGGCTTCATCCCGCCGCAGACGCGCGCCGAGCGTGAGCGGCGCACCTACGAAGTCAGCGATTTCGCCCGTGAAGTGGGCATTCCCAGCATCGCGACGCACATCGGATTCGTGCCTGAGGACGACTCCGACTCCGATTACCTGGTGGTCCTTCAGATGGTCCGCCGCGTCAGCGATTATGCAGCGAAGAACCACCAGACCTTTGCGCTCGAAACCGGACAGGAAGCTGCCGACACGCTGCTGCGATTTCTGATCGATGTGAACCGCACCAACCTGGGCATCAATTTTGATCCCGCCAACATGATCCTTTATGGCACCGGCGACCCGGTGGACGCGCTGGGTACGCTCGCCATGCACTTGATCTCCGTTCACTGCAAGGATGGTGACTGGCCGCCCAAGGGTGTGCCCGGCGCGTTGGGAGAGGAGAAGCCGCTGGGACAGGGCGCGGTTGGCATGGAGCGCTTTATTCGTAAACTGAAATCCATCGGCTTCAAAGGCCCGTTGAACATCGAGCGCGAGATCCCCGACCACGTGCAACGCTTGAGCGACATCGCAATGGGCGCCAAGTTGCTGGAGAGACTGCGCGAGTGACGTCTGCCGCGGCCGCCAGCCGGCGCTCAGCTATCGCCACAACGCAAAACAAGCAGCGCTAATCTGGAATCTACATGCAACTTCTGACCGGACCTCCCGGTTCGGGGAAAACCTTTAGCGCCCTGGCGGTGCTCAAGGCGGCGCTGCGGAG
This sequence comes from Terriglobia bacterium, assembly GCA_963768075.1. Classification (GTDB taxonomy): domain Bacteria; phylum Acidobacteriota; class Terriglobia; order Bryobacterales; family Bryobacteraceae; genus QHXW01. The sequence continues at coordinate 24,178 of CAVYHD010000038.1, read as the reverse complement.
TGGGGAAACGGGTGTGCGGCTGCTGGTCCCCACTGCCACGATGGTCCAGCACTGGCGGAACGAACTGGCACGGGAGGGCTTTGTCCATCCACCGGGCATCATCCAAACGATCTGGCGCTTCATCGAGCCCTGGGCACAGGATCTTCCCCAGGTCTCGGACGCTCTCCTCAATATGCTGGTGGAGAAAAGTATCCGCCGGTTGAGCCTTCCGGAGTTTCAAAATGTGGCTCATCTCACCGGATTCCACGCCAGGATGACCGCGGCAATTGACGAGTGCGCTTCAGCGGGCTGCGATCCGCGCTTGCTTCAGGCGCTCTCCCCGTCGGATGGGCTGGGACGCGCCCTCGCTCGTGTTTTCGAAGATGCGAACCGGTTGCTTGAGGAAAAGAAGCTCGGCATGCGGTCCACGCGGCTCCTGCTGGCGGCGTCGCGCATCGCCGAGGCAGGCGCCAGACCGGCAAAGATCATCTGGTTTGATGGTTTCTTTTCATTCACCGGTCCGGAGCTTGCACTGATTCGATCGTTGACGAAACACGCGGACGTAACCGTCACGCTTCCCTCCGCCGCGGTCTCGGCCGGCACACGCGCGGCCCTGGTCGGGATTGGCTTCGAGGAGAGGGTGCTCACACATGAGCGCCCCCGGCCGGCAATCGGGCTATTCGTTGCGCCCGGGATCGAGCGCGAGGTCGACGAGATCGCCCGTAGGATCGTGGAGCGGACCAGCGCCGGCCGGCCGTTTCGAGAAATCGGGATCATCCTCCGTGCGCCGGACGTGTACGTGCCTCTCTTGCGCGCCACTCTGGAACGCTTCGGGATTCCGGCCCGGTTTTATTTCGACTCGGTCCTAATGGAACAGCCTGCGGTGCGATTTCTGGCCGGTGCAGTGGACGCGATGCTAGGTGGCTGGCAACACGAAGAGACGCTCGTGGCGATGAAGCTTGCGCCTGGCGCGGGCCTCTCGCCGCCGATGGACCGATTCGATTTCGAGGTGCGCAAGCGGCTGCCCGGAGCGGGGCTCGCGCCCCTGCGGGAGCTGGCGGCCGGAATCGAAGCCGCGGACCAAAGACTCCGGCGATTGTTACATAGCCTCGCCGGGCTGGACGGCTGGCGGCCTCTACGCCTCACGCCCGCGGGATGGTCGGCGCGGCTCGCCGGGTTACGCGCCTTGTACCGGCCGCCGCGTCCACACGATGCCGTGCGCCGGGAGACCGTGCTCGAATGGCAATGGCAGGCCCGTGCGCTCAATACTTTTGACGCCGCGACACGCGAAGCGGCGGAGTCCTTTGATTCATCGGCCCAGCTCTCGTTGGATGGGTTTTGGCCAGCCGTCAAAGCGGCGCTGCGGCTTACACCCCTGCGCGTCGCCGACCAGCGCCGCGACGTGGTACACGTGCTCAGCGCATTCGAAGCGCGGCAATGGGAGTTGCCGGTAGTGTTCCTCTGCGGGATGGTGGAAGGCCAGTTCCCGCGCTATCAGGCGCCCGACCCGTTCCTCCCGGATCGTGCGCGAAGGATCCTCCAGGAGCGTGGCCTGCGCTTGCGGACCACCGAGGACGTCCAGAACGAAGAGCGTTTCTTGTTCGAGTCGGCCCGGAGCCTGGCCACCGAATCGGTGGTGATGAGTTATCCGAAAAACGATGCGCGCGGAGACTTGAATTTGCCTTCGCTTTTTCTCGATTCGGCGCAGCAGCCGGCGGAAAGCCGCCCGGTACGCGTTCGCTCCAACGCAGCTGCGGCCGCGACCGTCGCCACGCCGATTCAATCGCCCGACCTTCTCCAGATTCTCGGACAGAAGCACTCCGAAATCCGGCCCACCGCGCTCGAATCCTATTTGCAGTGCCCCTTTCAATTTTTCGGGCGGCACACCTTGAAACTCGAGGCGGCGCCGCCGCTCCCCGAGGAGCGCCTGGATTTTCGGCTGAGTGGCACCATCGTGCACCAGGTGATCAAGGAGTGGCTGGAATCACGCAGCCCAATAGAAACGGTCTTTGAGCGCGTGTTTGCCATCTTTGCGCAAAAGGAGTCTATCGCCGCCAGCTACCGGACCGAGCTCTGGCGCACCCGGATGCTCGCGGACTTGCGCGCGTTCGCGGCGGCGGAAGCGTGGCCGGTGGATCAGGAAAGTCTATTGGAACCGCCATGCCGGTTCGAGCTCGAAGATGGAGTCGCGATTCGCTGCCGTCTGGACCGGCTCATTATTACCTCTGACGGCCGAGCGTTCGTCGTTGACTACAAGTACAGCAAGAATTCAAAAGACTTCACCGCCAGCAAAAACCGCTTGCAAGGACCGCTCTACTGGCTGGCTGCGGAACGTGCCTTCGAACGGCGTGTCGCGGGAGTGTACTACTGCACTGTGCGTGATGGCATTCAGTACACCGGATGGGGAGAGAAACCGGATTGGCTCGGCAAAGCCAAGGTCGAGCCCTTCGCACCCGAGTGGCTCGACGCCGCCGTGGAGCGGAGCATGGATGCGATGCAAACCATCCTGGCAGGCCGCGTCGAACCCGCACCGAGCGATCTCGCGAAGTGCAGATACTGCGACTTCAGATATGCCTGCCGGTATGCGGGTGTGGAGGTTGTCGTCGCGGAGGAGGCCAGTTGAAGTTCACATTCAAGCAGCTCGAGGCGGTCGAGGTTGAAAATGCCGCGCGAGACACTTGTATTGTGGCCGTGCCTGGTTCCGGCAAAACGACTGTATTGGTCGAATTCTACCGGCGCCTGGTAGTCGAAAAAGGTGTGCCGCCCGAGCGAATCCTGGCCATCACGTTCACGGAAAAAGCCGCGCGCCACATGAAAGACAAGCTGGCGGAATCCTTCCGCGATGCGCCGGATCTCCGCCGCCAGCTCGAGCAGGCCCACGTCTCCACCATCCATGGTTTTTGCACGCGCCTGTTGCGGGAAAATTCCATTGCCGCGGGGCTCGATCCCGAGTTCCAGGTGCTGGATGCGCGCAGGATGTTGATTCTGGCTCGGCAAACGGCCAGTGATGCTCTCGACCAGATGTTCGCGAGCAACCCTGTAGCCATGAGGCGGCTCATCGGTGGCCTCGCATCGCCCGATCTGGCGAACGGCATCCCCGGTTTGTACGATGCGATGCGTGCGGCTAACGTTAAGCCCGCTGATTTGCGGTGTTTTTCGCTCGGTGACGGCAATCCGCTGGCGGATGTGCGCAACGCTGTCAGCCAGCTCCGCGCGGAGAATACCTTCGGCTGGAAAGCGAGCCAGGTTGACCGCCTGCATGAAGTTCTGGACGCCGCACGCCGGGTCGCGCAACTGCCTGACTCGCCAGTGACGGCCGAACATTTTCAGACAATCCTCGAATTTCCCACCAACCTCAACGGCATCAAGCGGGGCGAGACCCACAAGCGCCTGATGGAGATCAAGGACAACCTCCTCCCCAAGGCGCGTCGAGCCCTTCTCACGGATTACTATTCGGGCGAGCGCGAAACACTGATCCGGGTGATTGAATGTTTCGACCGTCTTTACAGCGCACGCAAACGTGACCTGGCGGTACTCGATTTCGCGGATCTCCAAGCCTTCGCGGTTTTGCTGCTCGAAAGTGACGGCAGTGTTCGCCAGCGGCTCAAAGATGAGTTCCAGTACGTGCTGATGGACGAATTTCAGGACACCAACCGGTTGGAGGCCAAGCTGGTTGGTTTGATTCGCGGCTCGGATCGGTTTTACGCCGTGGGCGATATCAATCAGTCGATCTACGGATTTCGTCATGCGGAACCGAGCGTGTTTCGTGATTATCGGGATAGCGTGAAGGCTCGCGGCCACCGCCTGGTAGAACTCGAAGAGAACTGGCGCAGCCGCCCTGAGATTCTGAGCGCCGTGGAGAAAATCACCCACGAGAGGGATGGCCTCGAACCTCTGCCCCTGATCGCGAAAAGAGAATTTCAGCAAAAATCGGAAGCGTCCGTAGAGGTACTGGCGGCCATCGCGGATACGCAGGAGGCCGCACTCGATCTGGAAGCGCGCTGGGTCGCGCGACGGATTCTGGACTTTCACCAATCGCTTCAGCTTGCGAGCGGTGTTGCGCAATTCGGCGATATCGCCGTCCTGCTCCGCAACTCCGAGGTGGCGCCGGCGTTCACGCGGGCGTTCGACGAGGGCGGCATTCCCTATCTATTGAGCCAGGGAAAGGGGTTCTTCGAGACGCGTGAAGTGGCCGATCTGATGTGCCTGCTGCAGGCCGTAGATAATTTACGCGACGAGATCAGCCTGGCGGCTGTTTTGCGCTCGCCATTCGCCGGCGTTTCCGATGAAGCTCTGCTGCGGTTAAAGTCCAGTGGGAATTTGAGCAGCGCCCTTCACAAACTGGAGCGCTTCGGCGCCCTGTTCAGCCCGGAAGATCTCAGCAAGCTGCGGCGCTTCCGTGAGCAATTATCACGCTGGCGGGAATCGCGCGATGCCGCCGGGTTCGACCGGCTGCTGATGCGGGCCATGGACGATACGGGCCATGGCTTTGATCCTGGCACACGCGCGGGGGCGAATACCGAAAAATTTCTGGCACTGGCGCGAGACGCCTCGTCCCGCCTCACCTTGAGGCAATTCGTGGAAGATCTCAAGCTCATGCGCAAGGCGGAAGCGCGCGAGCCCGACGCCCCGCCGGAGGATGCAGTCAACGCTGTCCGGATCATGACGGTACATGCCGCCAAAGGTCTGGAGTTTCCAGTTGTATTTCTACCCGCGCTTCACAAAGGAGTGGCCGCGGGTTGCGCGTCACCGGCCTTTTCGCCGATTGCCGGATTGGGAGCAACATGGGTGGACCCCGTCACCGGCGAGGACAAACGGGATTCGTTTCTCAAGGCGATTGAGGACGAAGTTGCAGAGCGCGAAGCGCATGAAGGCAATCGCCTGCTCTATGTCGCCATGACCCGCGCAGAAGAACACCTGGTGTGTTCCTACTCGAGCTTCGGCAAGCGGAAGGAATGGGCGGCTGTGCTTGAAGAAGCCCTGGGCCTTGATCTCGGCACTCCGAAGCAGGTGGTGCAGCGTCTGGAGGCGCCAGACGGGGACACTTTTGCCGTGCGGATTTTCGCCACGAATGCCCTGCCCCAAATGCTCGTGAGCCGCGAACAGGACCCCGGGCCGGCGGCCATTCCGTTTCTCGACCGCCTCGCGGTCCGCGACCAACACGACTTCGCGGCCAGCGTGACTTCCATTGCGCTGTACGCTCACTGCCCACGCCGCTATTTCCTGGAGCGCTATCTCGGATTCGAGGGGAATGTGCCTCGCAACTGGCAGCGCGTGGATGAGGATGATCCGGACCATGAGATGGATGCCAGCCAGTTCGGCCTGGAGGTTCATGCGATGTTGGCTGGACAACCGGTTGCCCGGCCCGCGCCAGAGGCGCAAAAGCTCGTTGACGGCTTCCACGCGAGCGAACTGGGCCGCCGTACCGCCCAGGCAACGCGCATCGAGCGCGAATTCGATTTTCTGATGGCGGTCGAGGACGTTGTGCTGCGCGGCCAAATCGACCTTTGGTTCGAAGAAGCGGGCGGCTTGGTTCTACTGGACTATAAAACCGACGAAATCAAAGCTCGCGAAGCGGCTGCCCGCGCTAAGTCTTACGCGCCGCAGCTGCGCCTCTATGCGCTCGCCTTGGAGCGCTTGGTGGGCCGATCTCCGGCGCAAGCGTTTGTCTATTTCCTGCGCCCAGGAGTCGCCGTGCCGGTCTCGTTGGAGCGCTCCTTGATCGACGGTCCCGAGGCGCTGGTGCGGGATTTTCGAGAGGCGCAGTCGTCCCTCCACTTTCCCCTCCGCGAGGGCGATCATTGCGCACGCTGCCCATATGTTCGCGGTTTGTGCCCGGCGCGACCAAGGATCCGCTCGCTGGCCATCGAAAGAGACGATGCGGGCGTTGATGAATCCGGTGGCGGTGAGACCGATGCGCGACGCTAACGCGCCAGTAGCACGATGCCGCAGAGAACCAGCAGAGCGCCGGCGCCCCGGCGCACTCCAATGTCTTCCTTGAGCAAGAGCTTCGCTAGAACTGTCTCGACGATGAAGCTGGCGGCGGAAGCGGGGACGGCGAAGCTTAGCGGCTCGGCCTGGATGAGCGCCATGAAAGCGAAGAACGAAATCGCCAGAAACACGATGGAAAGAATCAGATATCGGTTGCGCGCGATCTTCTGCAGGAGTTGTGCCACGCCGCGCGCACCCAACGCCTGCTCGCCACCGATCCTCATTTGATAGCTCTGAAGCAAGTCGCTAACTACCGTAGCCGCGACCACAACACTCAGTAAGACCCACTTCATAGTATCCCGTCCAACCCTTCGGTGGTCTTTTGAGACGTCGAGCCAACCAGGGCGGCGCCGGCAAAAATCAATAACACTCCCAGCCAGCGCTGCACGCTCACCTCTTCGTGAAGAAAAAGCTTTCCGAACACCGCCGCAATCACGTAGCCTACCGCGGTCATGGGCAGGACAAAGCTCAAGTCCGCGACGCTCAACAAGGCCATTCGAACCAGGAGCGCCAGAATCAACATCGTGATAGCCAGAGTCACGAACGGATTGAGCATGGCGAGACCGTAAGACACAGGATTCGTGGAAAGTCCCTGCGGGAGGTGTTTCGTACCCCACGCAAGAGCGAGGTTGCCGAATGCCCGCAACGCGAGGAAAGCCACCAGGAGAGTGTACGCCCGGACCGCCTTGCCGCGGACTACCGGCCGTGGGGACTTTTCCCGTCCTAGCGCGGTTTCCGTCACAGTTTCTCCCGGTTCGTCCGGAATGGGTGGTTCAATTTTGCGTCGCTTCGCGCAGGAGTTCTTCGGCCGTCTGCTTCGGCGGGTCGTCCGGCGTCACTTTGTGCCCTAAGTATTGGCGGAGTAGGTTGCGCGCCTCCGGCAGATTGCGCTGATTCTCAATATAAATCTGCGCCCGCTCAAAGGCGACCCGCGGATCGCTCGGCGCGATCTTGGCCGCTTGCACAAACAAAGCGTCGCTCTCCTCTAAACGGCCCCGTCTCGCAAGATACCGCGCCAGGTCCATGTATCGCCCGGGTTCAGCGGGAGCTAATTCCATGGCGCGACGGTAGTGCGCTTCCACTGCCGTATAATCTTTCCGCTTATCGGCCAGTTGGGCCTCTTCATACTCATATTCAGCCGGCCTGTCGGCCTTAGCACGCTCCGCCAGAGCTCGCGCTTTGTCGAGTCCACCGCCAACAATGCTTGGAGCGTTCAGATAGAATTCAAACAAATCGTTAAGCGCTTCATGATAGTGCGGATTCAGAGCCACCGCGCGTTCGAAACACTGGCGGGCTTTGGAGGCGTTCGGCATCGCAAATAACCAGCTTGTTTCGGCCCTCCGCCCATATGCGCGGCCCAGCCAAAGGACGTATTCGGCATTGTTGGCGTCCTGGGCCACCGCCTTCTCCAGGGAACCGATCGACTTCTTATACTCGTGAAGCATGTAGTAGTTCTTGCCGGCCAGAAAGTCATCCACCGCTTCGGGTTTCGGATTTGACTCCAGAACGCGCAACGAATTCCGGTATTCAGTCTGCTGATACAGCGCGATGGCGCGGGTCCTCTCTTCCTCGGAACCGAGAATTGTAAAACAAAACAGAAGAACTAGCGTTACTGGACGCATCCAAGGGTTAGATGAACCAGAGCGTGCGGTGGTTGCAGCGGCGCAGCCTCACAGCAGAATCGGTAATGCTTTTATTTTATAATGAATTAGCGTAGGAGTGCGCGCCGCGAACTTGATTCGCGCTACCAGGCTCTTGCCGTCATCTCGGAACTACACTTAGATCGAAAGCTTACGGAGGGTATACATGCGGATTGCCGTACTCGGAGGCGACGGATATTGTGGTTGGGCGACAGCCCTTCATTTGTCGGCCCGGGGACATTCCGTTTGCATCGTTGACAACTTCGTACGCCGTCTCTGGGATCACGAACTGGGCGTGCAGACGCTGACGCCGATTCGCCCCTTGCCGGAACGCCTGAAGGCGTGGGAACAGCTTCGAGGAATCAAGATCGACGTGTTCACCGGGGATGTCACTGACTACGAGTTTCTTTCTTCCACGATTCAGGCTTTCGAGCCGGACGCGGTCGTGCACTTTGCCGAGCAGCGGTCAGCGCCCTATTCCATGATCGACCGCAAGCACGCTGTCTTCACCCAGGTCAACAACGTCGTGGGCACGTTGAATCTGTTGTTCGCGCTGCGCGAATTCCAGCCGGACTGTCATCTGGTCAAGCTGGGAACGATGGGAGAATACGGCACACCCAACATCGCCATCGAAGAGGGCTACATCACGATTGACCACGAGGGGCGAACGGATACGCTGCCGTTTCCCAAGCAGCCCGGCTCCTTCTACCATCTCTCGAAGGTCCACGACAGCCACAACATCATGTTCGCTTGCCGCATCTGGGGGCTGCGCGCCACCGATCTTAACCAGGGCGTAGTATATGGAACCGTCACGGACGAAATCGAGCTCGATGAAAGCCTTATCAACCGCTTCGACTATGACGAAGTGTTCGGCACTGTCTTAAATCGGTTTTGCGTGCAAGCCGCCGTCGGCCATCCGTTGACTGTCTATGGCAAGGGCGGCCAGACGCGAGGGTATCTCGATATTCGCGACACCGTTCGATGCATCGAGATCGCGTGCTTGAATCCAGCGGAGCATGGCGAATGCCGTGTGTTCAATCAGTTTACGGAGCAGTTTACCGTCCTCGAGATCGCGCACCTGGTGCAGGGCGCCGCCAGGAAACTGGGCCGTCAGGTCGAAATCGATCACATTCCCACCCCGCGCGTGGAGGCCGAGCAACACTATTACAACGCCAAGCACTCGAAGCTGATCGACCTTGGTCTCGAGCCTCACTATCTCTCCGAATCCCTCTTGGATTCGCTCATGAACATCGCCTTGAAGTATCAAGACCGCGTGGATGCCTCGACCTTTCTGCCGCAAGTCAATTGGCGGAATGCGCGCAATGAGCGCCGGAAGACGTCGTATGCGAGGGCCGAGGCGCCCGCCGGTCAGCTCGGCAGATAACGAGCTCCCCGGTTTAGTACAACGGATGGTTGGAGAGGACGACTTTGCCGCCCGCCTGCGCGACGGTGGCGAGTTGCTCGGGGCTGACCAGCTTCTTCAGCCGCGGCACAGCCAGTTCAGATGCCACTAGGTAACAGCGGTCCGGCGCCAGCCACAAATCCTTCCACTGGGCATCAGTAATGAATACGTCGGGCGCCCCGGGCGCATAGGAGCCGTAAACCAGATTATTGAAACGGCCATTCAGAAGCAGGGCTTCGCGGTCCGTGTAGAAGAACACCGACGAAAAGGTGTAGTAATGATGGTCAACGATCAGCCTGCCCTTCGGCGCGCGCTCGATCGCCTCGGCTAGCGGCCGCGAGGACAGGTACGGGTCAAACACCACCAGGGCCAGCCGGGCAGCGTGGAAAAACAAAATCATCATCAACGCGGCGGCCAGGAACGCACGCGGGCCGCTGGGGCGCACGTGGCCTGCCACGCCGATGAGGAATGCCAGCGCCGCAACCAGCAGCGGCGCGCGCAGGTAGGCGAACGAGGACAGGGTCAGGTCTTCAATATGGCCTAGCGACAGTGTATACGTGCCGGGACGGTTATTGAGTGCCATAGAAATATCCCCGGGACTTGGTACGTTATGCACCAGCCACCACAGTCCTAGACAGGCGATTGCCGCGCACCCCGCAATCACCGCGGTCATCCGCGTGCCACCACGGATCCACCCGCCTCCCATCGCCATCGCCGACCCCAACAACAGAGCCAGCGCCGGATAACAGGGCATCGAATAATATTCCTGGGTCGTAGAAAACGTGAAGAACACCAGGACGAATCCGGTCAGGATCAGCGCCAGCAGGCGGGTGCGCCCGGCGCGGTTCTCCGCCCGGAACGAAAGTTTTGCGACCGCCGGGAAATAGACGCTCCATGGAAACAGCCACAATAAGTGGAACAGCCAGAAGTACAGGCGCGGCACCGTGTTGTAGTCGCGCGGAGAGCGCAGGTTCAGAAACCGCAACAGTTGCTCGTTAATGAAGAAGAACCAGAAGAACCCGTGGTATTCGCCCGGCACGCTGCGCATGGTGAATTCAAAATACGGCGGATTGCGCAGAGTCGCCAGAAGGTGCCACGGAGCCGCGATGAGCAGGATCACGATCAGCCCGCTCACCGGCCGCAATCTTTTCCAGGTTGCCGCCGAAAAGAGCTTGCCGGTCAGCAGAAGATAGATTGCTCCCGCGCCGCAGGGGAACACCACGCCAATCAGACTCTTCAGCAGAAGACCGGTTCCAAGGCTCGCCGCCAGCACGAATGCCCAAAAGCGCGGCCGCCGCTCTCCTTCATCGAGCGTCCGTAGCATGGCCCACAACGCCAGCGTAACGGTGAATGTCTGCATCACATCCGGAATCTGAATACGCGTAAATAAAAACAGGCCCACGCAGGTCGACATGCATAAGCCCGCATAAAATCCCGCCCATTCGCCGAAAGCCCAGATGCCAAACGCGGTGGTCAGCCAGCAAAGTGCAATCGCGGAGAGCGCCACCGGAAGCCGGGCGGCCCAATCGGAAACACCAAACATTTTGTAGGAGATCGCGATCAGCCAGTAGATCAGCGGCGCTTTCTCCAGGTACGGGACTCCGTCCAGGCGCGCCGTGACCCAGTCGCCCGACGTGAGCATGTTACGCGCAATCTGCGCCTGTACCGCGTCCACGTCGTCCATCAGGGATGGGGGAGAAACGATACAGCCCAGATAAACGGCGCTTGCAACAAGCAGGACGATCACATAGATGTAAGCGCGTTTTCCGTCGCTGATGCCCGGTCGTAATCTGCCGTCGTTTGAATTCGCCATTTCCTCATCCACAGAAACAGGATCATCAAGCCCCACAACTGATAGCCAAGGTTGGCTTCCCGGCTGAGGTGCCGTTGGACCAACTGATCCACCGCGGCCGCGCGGAACAGGCCTGGGTGATCGGAGGCGCCGCCAGCCAGAGTATCGAGCAACAGCGGCCGGAGCGGGCCGCGCAGCCAATCATGCGCGGGAAAATCGAATCCCACCTTCTTCCGCCGCAAAATCGCAGCGGGCAGCTTGTCCTTCATCAGTTCTTTCAGAAGAACCTTCTGGTACGATCCCCGAACCTTGAACTTGCCCGGCAGTCCGGCGGCAAATTCAACGATTCGATGATCCAGGAAAGGCGGCCGCACTTCGACGGAATGGGCCATGCTCATGCGGTCCGCTTTGGCGAGGATGTCGTCCGGCAGGAAATACCGTTGATCAAACCACAGATAACTCGGTAGCCGGTCACCCGCTTTTCGCAAGTCAGCCAGAATCGTGTCGAGCCTGCCCGGGAGTCGGACACCCGCCAGTGACCGCTTCTCCTCGTCAGAGAAAGCACCGGCCCAATAGACATGCGCCCGGCTGGGCGTCATCCGGCAGCCCGCCAGAAATCGCTTGATCATGTATTCCCGGCTGATCTTGTCGTCGGAAACCGGCCATCGCTCGGCCACCGAAAGCGCGAGCCGGAAAGCGAGATCCGGCAGGATGCGCAGGCGCCGGGCCAGTTCGTTGGCGCGATACGTCAGGTATCCGCCGAACAGTTCGTCGGCGCCTTCTCCGCTCAGCGCCACCGTAACGCTCTTCTTGGTAAGGGCCGAGAGAAACCATACCGGGAGCAACCCGCCATCAGCCCCTGGCTCATCCGAGTAGTAAGGAAGCCGCTCAATCGCGCCGGTCAAATCTGCTTCCGGATTGAGGTCCAGCTCCTGGTGATCGGTCCCGTATCGTTCCGCCGCTTGCCGGATGTAGACCGTCTCGTCGAAACTGCGCCCGCGAAAAGAAATCGAAAACGTCTTCAGCTGGCGCCCTGACGCCGTGGCAGCGTAGTGCAGAAGCGTGGAAGAATCGATCCCCCCGCTCAGCCACACACCCAGAGGAACGTCCGACAGCAAATGTTCCTCGACGGACTGCCGCATCAAGCCGTCGAGTTCTTCTTTGGCTGACTCCAAGTCGCGGTTTGGCCCTTCGCCGAATGGCAGACGCCAATAGGTTTCGGAACGGACGCGCCCCTCCGTCCATTCAAGCCACTGTCCTGGCTGGAGCTTCTCAATCCCTTCCACCAGCGTCCAGGGGCCCGGCACGTAGTTCAAAGCCAAGTAGCAGTCGAGCCCTTGCCGGCTGAGACGCCGGTCAATCTCGGGGTGCGCAAAAATCGCCTTGAGCTCCGAGCCGAAAAACACATCTTTCCCGCGGAACGCAATGTAGAGCGGCTTGATACCCACCCGATCGCGCGCCAGGATGAGTCGCCGGCTCGACTCGGTCCACAGCGCCACTGCAAACATACCGCGCAGCCGCGAGAAACATTCCGTGTCCCACTCATGAAATGCCGCCAGCACCGTCTCTGTATCCGATCGCGACCGGAACCTGTGCCCTCGCTGCTCCAGTTCCGCGCGCAACTCGGCGTGGTTGTAGATTTCGCCATTGAACGCGATCACGCGATCTCTATCCTCGGAGACAATCGGCTGATTGCCGGATTCAAGGTCTATGATCTTCAGCCGCGTCGCGCCTAGCGAAACAAAGGCCGATTCGAAAACGCCCTGCTGGTCGGGACCACGATGCGTCAGTGAAGCGACCGCCGTCTGAATGCGGCCCGGGATCGGCGCGGAATCAAGATGAGTGAAACCGGCGATACCGCACATCGTCGTGCGCCTCCCGTGGCGCGCCTACCTCGTTTTGCTTGGGGCTCGCGACGTTTCCACTAAACATGCGCAGAGAGTTTGTGCGAAGAGTGGATTAACATGGATGGTTGCCTATTGTACCAGGATGCGCCACAGCCCGGCCGGGTTTCGGTAGCCCGCTCACGTACGCTTCATTGACATGTTGCTGACTTTTGCGCACGTTTGGCTGGCCATTGCCGTGATACCGTTCATTTACTATGTTCTGGCGATTTACAGCACATGGCGGTTCTTTGCCGATGCCAAACGGGCGCCGCCCCCTTCGACTTTCACACCCCCCATCAGCAATCTGAAGCCGATCCGCGGGCTCGACCCGGACGCCTACGAGAACTTCGCCAGCTTTTGCCGGCAGGATTATCCGGATTACGAGATCGTCTTTTGCGTCGACAATCAGGAGGATCCCGTCCTTCCCCTCATCGAAACGCTCCGCCGCGAATTCCCGGAAAGATCCATGCGCGTGCTTTTCGGTTCCGGCCGCAACGCGGTGAACGACAAGGTAGCAAAACTGGCGCGTCTGTCCGACGAGGCCCGGCACGAATTTCTGGTGATCAGCGATAGCGACGTTCGTGTGCGGCCCGACTATCTGCGCACCGTGATCGCACCGCTCGCCGATCCATCAGTGGGCGCGGTTACCTGTCCCTACGTGCCCACCGGGGACAAAACCTTCGTCGAACACCTGCAATCGGTCGGCATGTTCTCCGATTTCTACGCCGGCCTCTTCGTCGCTCGCGAGTTGGATGGCGTCAAATTCGCCCTTGGCCCCACTATCGCCACCACGCGCACGCGCCTGGCTGAATTTGGAGGCTATGCCAGCATCGAAAACCGCCCGGCGGACGACCTGCTGGTGGGCCGAATGATTGCCGCGCACGGCCATCGAATTGAACTGCTGCCATACACCGTGGGCACCGTGCCCGATTACCGCTCGTTGCGCGATCTTTTCTTGAAACGTTTGCGCTGGATCGTCGTCATGCGGAACATGCGGCCCTGGGGACACCTGGGATTGCTGCTCACCCAGGGACTGCCATGGTCGTTCGTTGCCATCGCCATCGAACCGACATTCGGCGTCGCCATCGGCTATCTCGGCGTCTATTTGGTATTGCGGATCACCATGACGTGGATAATCGGCGTTCGTGGGCTTAAGCAGGATTCGTTGAGGAAGGACCTGGCGCTGATTCCCGTCTGGGATGCTTTGGCGTTCCTGATCTGGCTTACCAGCTTCACCCGCCGCAGTGTGCGGTGGCGTGGCAGCGACTATTACATCCGCGAGGGAATGCTGGTGCCCGTTACGCCGGCGGCGAAGCAGTGATCCTTCGAGCCCCCTGTTGCATTCGGGACTCTAAGCAGTACGCGATTCAGAACGCCGCCTTCGAACAGATCGCCCACAGATGATGCTGCGTGCGCACTAGCAGCATTCCGCCGGAAATCGCCGGAGTGGCCATCAAAGGTTCGCCCATTTGGTTCTTCTGCAACAGCTCGAAATGCGGCCCGGCCTTGACTACGAAGACGTCGCCGTCCTCGCTCGGCAGGTAGATCTTGCCGTCGGAAGCGACGGGTGAACCGCTGAATCCCGACCCCTGGTGCGGAATGCGCTCGCGGTAGATCTCGGCCCCGGTCTCCAGGCTGTAGCAATCGAATACGCCCGCGTTGCCCAGCACGTAGAGATAGCCGCCGTAAATGAGCGGAGTCGGCATGTATGGGCCGCGCTGCTGCTTCTGCCACGCCACCCAGCGCGTATCGCCCGTTATGTCACCGCCGGCTCCGGCGCGAATCGCGAAGATAGGAGCTTCCGGCCTGCGCCCGCTGGCCACCACGATCAGGCCATCCCCGAAGACCGGCGTGGGCGCGGTGATTTTGGAACTTCCGCTCATACGCCACAGTTCTTTGCCCGTCGATGGATCGTACCCGCGGACGAAATTCGAACCGTTCGTAACCAGTTCCGTCCGCCCGGGCCCCTGATAGACCGCCGGGGTGCCCCAGGAGGGCAGTTCGTCGCGCTCGGCTCTCCAAACCGTCCTGCCCGTGTGCCGGTCGAACGCTTCCAGGAATGACCCCTTCTGCTGGTCGCACTGGACGATGACCTTGTCGCCATAAAGAATCGGCGAACTGGCCGTGCCCCACTCGTACTCGGGAAGGTCGTATGCTCCCACGTTGAGTTTTCCCAAGTCGCGCTTCCACAGCAGCTTTCCGGCTAGATCGTAGCCATACAGTCCCTGCGAACCGAAGAAGGCGACCACCACCTCCCCATCGGTTGCCGGCGTGGAGTTCACGTAAGTGGCTTTCATGTGCCGCTTCTCTTTTGGCGGCCCCTCGTAGGCCGTGCGGTTCCAAAGGATCTTGCCACTCTTACGGTTCAGGCAGATGAGCTTCCACTGCTGCGAACTGAGGTCGTCCGACGCATCGCCCTCGCCATACAGGCCGCGCTTGAAAGAAGCGTCCGGCCGGCTGCTGACGGCGGTAGTCGCGAAGATCAGGTCCCGCCAAACGATGGGGCTGGAATGCGCCAAACCCGGCAGCGCAGCCGTCCACTGGATCTCGGTTCCGCGCGCCGCGTCCCATTTCACGGGAAGATTCTGGTTATCAGCAACACCGGAAGCCGCCGGCCCGCGAAAGGAAGGCCAATTCTGCGCGGCCGCGGAGATCAGCGCCAGCAACAACGCTGATAAGCGAAGGGCCACGGCATTGATGATAACGCCATCGCCCGGCTGCCGCATATTGCTTGAAACGGGGACGCTCTCCACGTTCCGGGATGTTCGTGTGCTAACCGTGCGGCTTCTGATATACTCGCCCCGCCGATGAATCGCCGTGAATTTCTGCAATACACCGCCGCCGCTCCACTGTTAGCGCAGCCTGCTTCCCGGCCGTGGTTCGACCGGCCTATGCGCTGGGCGCAACTCACGTTGGCCGAAAATGATCCGGGCCGGTACGACCCTGGGTTCTGGCTGGACTATTTTCGCCGTACGCACTCGGATGCCGCCTGCCTCAGCGCTGGGGGCTGTGTCGCGTATTACCCGACTCAGATTCCGCTGCATCATCGCAGCCGCTGGATGGGCAATTCCGATCCCTTTGGCGTGCTCGTCGAGGGCTGCCGCAAACTCGGCATGAATGTCATCGCGCGCACAGATCCGCATGCTACATACCAGGACGTCTGTGACGCGCATCCCGATTGGATCGCCGTCGAGGCGTCCGGTAACAAGCGCCGCCACTGGGCCTCGCCGGAGCTTTGGGTCACCTGCGCCCTGGGCCCCTACAATTTCGAATTCATGACGGCGGTCACGCGCGAGATCGTTGAGCGCTATCAGGTCGACGGAATCTTCAGCAATCGCTGGGAGGGCTCCGGCATGTGCTATTGCCAGCACTGCCAGGCGAACTTCAAGCAAGCCTCCGGATTCGATCTGCCGCGCACTTCGAACCCTCAGGACCCCGCGCGGCGCGCCTTCATCGTGTGGGAGCAGGAGCGTTTGTTCGAGCTCTGGCGTCTTTGGGACGCGACCGTTCGCCGGGCTAATCCCAACGCCGCCTTCATCGCGAATGCCGGGGGCGGCGCCCTGAGTTCGCTCGATATGAAAACCATCGGCGAGCTTGCGCCTACCTTGTTCGCCGATCGTCAGGCACGTAACGGTGTCGCGCCGCCCTGGACCAATGGCAAGAATGGCAAAGAGTATCGCGCTACGCTCGGCCGAAAACCAATTGTGGGAATTTTCAGCGTCGGGGTGGAGGACCGCTACCGCTGGAAAGATTCCGTGCAAAGTGCGGAAGAAATTCGTCTCTGGGTGGTGGACGGGATCGCGAACGGTTTGCGGCCGTGGTTTACAAAGTTCTCCGGCACCTTGTACGACGGCCGCTGGCTCAAGCCCGTCGAAGAACTCTATGGCTGGCATTACCGCAATGAACGTTATTTGCGAAATGAGCAGCCAATCGCGCGTGTTGCCATGGTCTACTCGCAGCAGACGGCCACATTTTACGGTGGCGATCAGGCCGAGGCAAAAGTCGAAGATCACACGCTCGGCTTCTACCAGGCGCTGGTCGAAGCCCGCATTCCTTTCGAAATGGTGCATGACCGGTTGCTCGATGCCGGCCACATCGATCCGTTCCGCACGCTGATTCTTCCAAACATCGCGGCGCTGTCTGACTCACAGTGCGGGCAAATACGGCAATTCGTCGAGCGCGGCGGCAGCCTGGTCGCTACCTACGAAACTTCGCTTTACGACGAATGGGGCGTCCGGCGTCGCGACTTTGGTCTTGCTGATTTGTTCGGGCTGTCCGCCACCGGCCCGGCCGAAGGTCCACTGAGGAACTCGTATCTACAGGTTGAGAAGGATGTGCGAACCGGCGAGTATCATCCCATCCTGGCGGGCCTGGAAGATGCCGGCCGTATCATCAACGGCGTTCACCGCGTACCCGCGCAGCCGCGCGAGAGTGGCCTCTACGCGCCGTTGACGCTCATCCCGCCTTACCCCGATCTGCCCATGGAAAAAGTATTCCCGCGTGTGCCCAAAACGGATATCCCGGAAGTGACTGCCAGACAAATCGGCAAGGGCCGCGTAGTTTTCTTTCCATGGGATCTCGATCGAACCTATTGGGAGGTCCTCAGCCCCGATCACGGAAAACTGTTGCGCAACGCGGTCGTGTGGGCAACCAACGAAGAGCCCGTGGTGAGAGTACAAGGGCCGGGGCTTCTCGAGGTCACGGTCTGGACGCAGAAACAATCCATGACGGTGCACTTGGTGAACCTGTCAAACCCCATGATGATGAAAGGGCCGGTTCGCGAGATCATCCCGATTGGATTGCAGAAGGTTCGCCTGCGGCTTCCCTCCGGGAAAGCGCTGGCCGGCGTCAAGCTGCTGGTAAGTGGAACGAAACCGGATTTTTCAGAAACCGCGGGTGCAGTGGAAGTTCAAGTGCCTTCGATTGGCCTGCACGAAGTGGTGGCATTTGATCTGGCATGAGTCCGCGAACTCAGTAAGACCGGGCCCGTGTTTTACTCGTACCGCAGAGCCACCATGGGATCTACGCGTGTGGCCCTTCGAGCCGGTACCCAGCATGCCAGCAGCGCCACCAATACCAGCACGCCGGCGATCGATGCGAACGTGACAGGGTCATTAGGCTTTACGCCGAAAAGCAGCGCGGTGAGCAGGCGTGTCAGTCCGAATGCCCCCGCCAGTCCAATGCCAATGCCTAGGCCGGCCAGTGTCATCCCCTGTTTCATGACCATCCACAGAACGTCGCCGCCCTGTGCACCGAGCGCCATACGGATTCCGATCTCCTGGGAGCGCTGCTGTACCGAGTACGACAGCATGCCATAGATTCCGATCGCCGCCAGCAGCAGCGCAACCCCGGCGAACACGCTCAGGAGCGTCATGTTGAAATTCTGACGAGCCATGGCCTCCGCCACCACCTGGTCGAGAGAGCGCTCACGCGCGATCGCCAATTGACCGTCGGCTTCCCGCACCTGTTTACGCACCGCGGCGCTCAGAGTGAGCGGACTGACAGCCGTTTTCACCACCCAGGTGATGGGGATGATCTTGTTGTTCAGGTCCATGAAGCTGTCCTTCACCTGCGCGAGTGGAATGTACATCACCTCCGGCGCGGGGTTTCCCAATCCGCCTTCTTTTACGTCTCCGATGATGCCCACCACTTCGCGGGGCCCTTCTGCGAAGTCCGGCCCCATCCCTCTGCCAATTTCGATCCGCTGGCCGATGGGGTCGGCCTTCGGCCAGTATTTCTTCGCGAACGCCTCGTTGATGATTACTACCGGAGGCGACGCTGCCGAATCGCGCTCATTGAACACCCGGCCGCGCCGCAACGGGATTTCCAGCGCCTTGAAATAGGATGGCGAAACATACATCCAGGCCGCACCGCCCGTTGACCGTTCCCCCGGACCCAGGGGCCGGCCCACAATGTCAAATCCCAGACCGAATCCGCCTTCGAGCGGCAAGAAGGGAACGTTGGCCGCGGCAATCACAACGGGAATGCTCTCGATTCGCCGCACCACATCCCGGGTTAGCTGATCGACGCGCGCCGTCGTCTTGTATTTCGACCCCCCCAGCGAGGTCTCGAAACTCAGCACGTGGCTTGGATTGAAACCCCGATTCACCTCTCGCATGGAAGCAAACGTGCGAATTAGCAGAGCAGCCCCGATGAGCAGCACTAACGCCAGAGCCGTTTCCGTCACCACCAGCGCATTACGTGCGTAATGGTGGCGTCCCGTTCCCGACCGCGAAGCACTCTCTTTGAGCGTGGCATTCACATCCGACCGGGAAATCTGCCACGCGGGAAAGAAGCCAAAGAGAATCCCCGTCAGCATCGCGCAGCCCATTGTAAACGCGAGAATGCGCCAGTCGACCAGCGTGGCGTCGGTGAACTCCGCCGCGCGCGGCAGGTTTCCCGGGCTTACCGCAACCAACCCCCGCGCTCCCCACACGCCGATCAGTAGGCCTGCCGCCCCGCCTGCCACCGCCAACACAAGGCTCTCGGTGAGCAACTGGCGCACGATGCGCCACCGCCCCGCGCCTAAAGCACTGCGGATCGCGATCTCCCGCGACCGGCCCGTCGCGCGTGCCAATAGCAGGTTCGCCACGTTGGCGCACGCGATCAGCAGCACCAGTCCCACAGCGCCTAGCAGGATCAGCAGAGGCTGCTTCACGTCGCCCACCATGGACTCCTGAAACGGCACGGCGTTGGCGGATTCCTCCTTACCGATCGCCGTCGGATACTGCCGGCGGAACCTCTCGGCCGCCATCTTCATCTGCGCCTTCGCCGCCCCCAGCGTCACCCCTGCCTTCAACCGTGCGGCTACCGAAAGGTAATGACCCTGGTTCGTCGAGTTTGGATCAGCCTGCAGCGGTAGGAACAGATCCGCCGGCGGATAGGAGCGAAACGAGGTCCGCAGCACTCCAATCACGGTATAAGGTTCGTCGTTGAGCACGATGACGCGGCCAATCATGCTGGGCTCGCTGCCAAATCTGCGCACCCACAGTCCGTGGCTCATCACGGCAAGAGCCGGCCCGCCGGGTCGATCCTCATCAGGCGAAAACACTCGCCCCAGCGCCGGCGTGGCGTCAAACACCGGGAAGAAGTCGGCCGACACGTGGATTCCCTTCACCTGCTCCGGTACGCTTCCGCCACTGAGATTGAGGCCCGGACCTGAGAAGTCGTAGGCGCACATGTATTGGAACGCCTGCGTGTGTTCTTTCCAGGCCACGAACTTGGGAATAGACGCCGCATTGCCGTCGCCATTCGGGAACTTCAGCGTCAGCCGCACCAGGCGATCCGGCTGACTGTAAGGAAGTGGCTGTAGTAGGATGCTGTTGACCACGGAGAATATGGCCGTGTTGGCCCCGATGCCGAGCGCCAACGTAGAAATCGCCACCGCTGTGAACCCCGGACTTTGAGCCAGAAACCTTACCGCGTGCCGGATGTCCTGCAACAGAGTCTCCATCGGCATTTTCTCCTAATGAAAACCTACGGAACAGCAGGTGCCCGGCCCGCGCGGTCACCCATTGTGGCCTCCCAGGTTTTTTGGTCAGTATACACCCAGCCCCACGTTCAGAATGCCCTCTCCCGCACGCGCTATACTCGTCTCTGGATGAACTGCGCGATACGCTGCCAGGTTGTGCCCTCTTTGGCAGAGGCTCAACCGCGGCTGCTTATTCTGCACATTCTTGATCTGACGGGCGGTTAGCTCAGTTGGTTAGAGCGTCTGCCTTACAAGCACGGGCAGGCATTCCAGAGACTCTGAACTGTTCATAAGTTTCTCTGAGTTTTCAACAATTTGGGGAATCTGCTCCTCGCGATCCGAGAACTCAGATCAGACGAATAACATCGGATTCTGCTACGGTTTTGTTACGGTCAACTGGCCAGGGCGGCGCCATCAAATTGTCGTAGCTGTCCATAGCGAATTACTAGTTTATGGCACAATTACTGGGGTTAGCCGATCTTGGTAAAGATACTGAATGAACAATTTCGTCGTCCTTTTCGTCCACGTCATGGTTACGATTGCCCGGCTCTTGAGGCCGGGCGGCGTTCGTTCAGTGGTCGCCGAGTCCATTCTGGTTAAACAGCAACTCCTGATCCTCAATCGCTCGCGGCAGCGGTCGCCCAATCTGTGCTTTTCCGATCGTCTCGTCGTCGGTTTGTGTGCTCTCTTCATTCGTCCCGCTCGCCTGATCCGTTCGGCCATCGTGCTGAAAGTCTCGACTCTTTTGAGCATCCACCAGGCTCTGAGGAACCGAAAATATCGTCTGCTGTTCTCCCGCAAGCGCAAGGGTAAGCCCGGGCCAAATGGTCCCAGCAAAGAACTCATCGACGCCGTGGTCCAGATGAAGCAGCGCAATCCCAGTTGGGGCTGTCCTCGAATTGCGCAGCAGATAGCCCTGGCTTTTGACGTCGTCATCGACAAAGATATTGTTCGCAGGATTCTCGCCAGCCATTATCCGCCGGGAAACGACGCCGGTGGCCCTGTCTATAGTCAGAAGTTGCCGAGGTATTTAAATCAGCAGCTTGCGATCCGGAGTCGCAGGCGTGCCCTGGAGGTGTCATGGGATGTTACAACGGTTGATTCATGCTCCATTTGATCCTCGTATTCCTGGCTGCCTTCCGCGTGTTCTTTCGTAGGCGCGTGGATGCCTCGCTTGAAGTCCTCGCTCTGCGGCAGCAGGTCGCCGTGCTCAAACGAAAACGGCCGCGACCCTCACTGAATCGTCTCGACCGCTTCTTCTGGACCACGCTCCGGTGCATATGGCCGCAATGGTCGGATGTTCTGGTCATCGTCAAACCGGAGACGGTGGTCGGATGGCATCGGGCGGGCTTTCGCCTGTACTGGCGCTGGCGATCGTGGCCGTGCGGCGGCCGCCCCAAGGTGAGCGAAGAGGTTCGAACTCTCATTCGCCGCATGGCCGCTGAAAATTCGGACTGGGGAGCACCGAGGATCCACGCGGAACTTCTGAAGGTCGGCTTCGAGGTCTCCGAGCGTACTGTCGCCAGATACCTGCAACGCTTGCAGCGACGCGGCGATTCAGCCAAACACTGGCTCGCTTTCCTCTCTAACCACCGTGAGGTGGTCGTGGCCCTTGATTTCTTCACCGTGCCCACCCTGACATTCCAGCTCTTATATTGCTTCTTCGTCATCGAGCATGGCCGGCGTAGGATTCTGCATTTCAACGTCACTCGTCATCCGACCGCTGATTGGGTCGTGCAACAGTTGCGTGAAGCATTTCCCGACGCTGTTCGGTATGGTTATGCCATCCTCGACCACGACTCGAAATTCGATGCCGATGTGATGGCTTTCCTGAAGGTAACCGGTCTTACGCCGAAGCGCACGAGTGTGCAGGCACCCTGGCAAAACGGGACTGCGGAACGCTGGGTGGGAAGCTGCCGCCGCGAGATTCTCGACCATGTCATCGCGCTGAATGAGCAACATCTCCGGCGACTCATTCGCGATTACTTAAACTACTATCACGACGACCGGATTCACGATTCCCTGCCCTGTGACTTCCTCCTAGGTTGTTGTCGGCATCAGTTGATAGCCAAGTTCTTTCGCCCGGGCCGCCAGGCCTTTGATGTGTTGCTGCCGGTATCGTTGTTCGAAGGCCTCGGCGCCTTCATCGACGTACGGCTGCCCCCACCGTAGCAGGCGGTAAATCAAGGCAGCCAATTTCCTGGCGGTAGCAAACACTGCCACGTCTCCCGCGATCCGCCGCGCCAGCCTCCGATAGTAGGCTCCTAATGCCGTTGGGCTGCGACGCAGCGCGAGTGCCGCCATGCGGAGCGCGGCGGCCACACGTGTGCTGGCACTGTTCCGCTTCTTGCGTTTTAGTGGCTTACCCCCGCTTTTCGGCACACGCGGGGCCAGTGTGGCATGGGAGACGAACTGCTTCTCGGTGGGAAAGCGGCTTAAGTCTGGCCCGTATTCACTGAGTACCACTTCGACGGTTTCCACTCCGATCGCATCGATTTGCGTGACGTCTACGCCGCTCATCCGGTACAAGGCTTGGCCGTATGGTCAAAATACTAAACCGGCCGTTGCCAGAGTAAGATTGGCGGTCGGCATGAGGAGCAAGAAGTGGGTGCGACTGCTGGCGTACGTGACGGGATCGGTGAACCAGGAGTTTCTGCTGCAGAATGAATATCTGGCCGCAGAGAACCGTATCCTGAGGGCGAAGCTTCCATCGAGATTGCGGTTGAGCGATCCCGAGCGCGCCACCCTCGCCGAGATCGGGAAGCGCCTGGGACGCAAAGCGCTCCGAGGGGTCGCCTGTGTCGCCAAACCCGACACCATCTTGGCCTGGTATCGAAGGCTCGTCGCCAAGAAGTTCGATGGCTCCAAACATCGGCAGTATCCAGGCCGCCCTGTGATTCATCCGGAAGTGGAAGCCCTGGTGGTGCGAATGGCGCGGGAGAACACCGGCTGGGGATATGACCGCATCGTCGGAGCCCTGGCCAATTTGGGTCACCGATTATCCGATCAGACGGTGGGAAACATTCTGCGCCGCCACGGCATTGCTCCGGCTCCGAAGCGAAGCCAGACCACTTCGTGGAAGGATTTTATCGCCGCACACATGAATGTGCTGGCTGGCGCCGACTTCTTTACCGTGGAAGTGCTCACCTGGCGGGGTTTGGTGACCTACTATGTGCTGTTCTTCCTTCATCTGGAAAGCCGCCGGGTCAGTGTGGCGGGAATCACCAGACATCCGGATCAAGAATGGATGGAACAGATCGCCCGCAGCGCGACCCAGGAGAGTTGGGGATATCTGGATGGATGCCGTTATGTTCTGCATGATCGTGACACGAAGTTCTGCGCATCGTTTCGGTCTGTGCTGGCAACAGGCGGAGTGAAGACCGTTGCGCTTCCCGCCAGAAGTCCGAATCTGAACGCTTTTGCCGAACGTTGGGTTCGGTCCGCCAAGGAGGAGTGTCTATCGAAGTTGATTCTGTTTGGCGAGGGCCCGCTGTCCCGAACCTTGGCCGAATTCAGCGCGCATTATCACGGCGAACGCAATCATCAGGGCAAAGGGAACAAACTCCTTTTCCCGGATGCTGGCGATAAAACCGAAGAGCGCGGCCATGCGGTTGAGTGTCGCCACCGGCTCGGAGGCCTGCTTAAGTACTATGCTCGTGCCGCATGAATTTTTTGACCATACGCCCATGCTGAAATTGTACATGGACTTGTACGTGGTTTCATCCGTTCGGCACAGTTTGCTGTATAGTATTGACTTTTAATGTTTTAGTTATGGCGGAAGCCAGTGGGAGTCGAACCCACCCGCGACACGAAGTACCGCACGCCGGGTTTGAAGCCCGTGCCCGGCACCGGCCAAGATTGGCTTCCTCCGCGATCATACCAGACATTGCGATGAACTTGCGGAGCAAGCTACACTGGGAACTACCTCTGCGAAGCATCTTCCCCGGTCGTCTAATGGTAGGACAGCGGCCTTTGGAGCCGTGAATCGTGGTTCGAATCCATGCCGGGGAGCCACTA
>CAVYHD010000037.1:0-37978 GCA_963768075.1 Terriglobia bacterium | reverse complement strand
GGAGAACCCGGCCACCGCAACCGCTACCTTGACTCGCTCGTCGAGAGAACTGAGGATGATGGTTTGCCAGCCGCCGCCCGATAACCCAGTCATGCCGACCCGCGAGCGGTCCGTTTGGGGATGCTCGTAAAGGTAGTCCAGGCCCCTGCGCATGGCCAGGTAAAAGAGCCCGAGTTCGTTGGAGCCCACCAGGTCGACATGAGCGCCGTACCAGTGCTGGTTGAACTCGGTATCGAGTTCCCCGCACGACAGCCACTCCAGGTTTAGCGCCAGTATGCCGTTTCGCGCGAACGTGATGCAGCGCTTCTGTTTATACTCGACGGCCTTGCCCGGCGCGCCCACGTGGCCGTTTACGTTCAGGATCGCGGGTACCTTTCCCTGCATGTTCAGCGGCTCATACAGGATAGCGACCGATTGGAATCCGGGAACGATTTCGTAGCGGAATTTCCGCATGCGATAACCGTTCCCGGTAACGACGGAAACCTCCTCGAACTTCGGGGCAGCATCGATCCATTCCTTCGGCCAGCCGTGAAATACGACGTCGTTCACGATCTGGTCGCGGATGTGCTTCGATTGGGTCGTCCACTCTGCCGCGCTGGCCGGCGTGGGCAGCTTGCCGACTCGATTCAGAATGTACTGCCGCAATTGAAACATTGCGACCGAGGGAGGCAAAACCTCCTCCTTGAGGAGGTCCTCCACGTATGGGGCGTCAGTCTGCGCCAGCGCCGTACCAGCGGCAAACACCAGCAAGAGCAGTGAATGCCGGAGTCTGAGCATCAGAAACTGAACCTCGCGGCTAGCTGAATGTTGCGCGGTGTCGTGACCGCTCCGGTCCAGGTTCCGAACAACGGACTGCCTAAGTCGGTCACGAAAGCCGAGCCTTGTCCCCAGGTGGTCCCCTGGGTGAAGAAGTGCAGGTTAAAGAGGTTGAAGAACTCCGCGCGGATCTGGAATCCCATTTTCTCCGTGATCCTAATGTTCTTCTCCAAAACGAAGTTCATGGACGTGAACGGCGACTGCCTCAGGTCGGTGATACGACCGCCGGCCCCAGAATCAAAGCTGAACACGCCGCCGTCCGCACCGTTTTGAAATGCGGCCCTGTTCAGCAAAGGACCATTGTTCGGATTGAAATTGCCGACGCTGGTTAGGAACGGGTCGGCGCCGGGTATCACGCCTGGTAAACAGCCCATTCCGAATTGGCTGGGAATGTTGCATTGGCTCGAGTAAATGAAAAACGGGATACCCGACTGCACCCGGAAGATGCCGTTCACTTCCCAGCCCGAAAAGAGCTTATCGCCAGCGAATCCCGGACTCCCCATGAACCGGTGTCCTTTTCCCATGGGAATATCGTACAGCGTTGTCAGGGACAACGTTAGCGGAACATCCTGGGCGTCCAACGCCTTGTTCCGGCCCTGCTGGTACGGCGAAATGAGCCCCGGGGAACTGAAAACGCTAGCGAACTGCTGGTCGGCGCCGCTGCTCAGGAACTTGCTCCAGGTGAACGAACCCAGGAACATGAGGCCGCGCGACATGCGCCTCTCGGCTTTCACCTGCAAGGAATTGTATGTCGAGTAACCGGCATTCTCGTTAGCTGCGGTCATGATACCGCAGAACTGCGGAAACGGCAGAAGCGCCTGCGCCACCGTTGGCGAGCACTGGCCATTGGTTAACTGGGTAGCCCAGCCGGCATACGGAGCCTTCACCCCGTCCAGCGAAGTCTGTCCTGGTGCGAAGGTGTCGTAAAGCTCGTTGCCCATCGAAAGCAGGCTTGGGTTCAACACGTTCGGCGAGTCGATGCCGGATATCAGGTGCGTTCCCTTATTGCCCACATACGCCACGTCGACATAGAATTCTTTGGTGAATTGGTGCTCGATCGTCAGGTTCCATTGTTGCGAGTTGGGGAGATGGCCTTGGTTGAACTCCCGGTACGCTCCTGGATATTTTCCGTTGTCGTACGCCAGGTTGTAATAGGGTGGCGCCTGATATTGCGCATTCGAGAAGCCTTGGCTGAACAGCGTCGACGGCGTAATACCACCGTTGCTGGGACTGAGGATAACGTTCGTGTTGAACCCGTCGCGCCCGCCGCTTACCCCAGAGTTCCATCCCGGGTAGGTTAACGGTTGAAAGAAGAGGCCGTAGCCGCCGCGAACCACGGTGTTGGACTTAACCGCATAGGCAAATCCGACGCGGGGCGCGTAGTTGTGCAGATCTGTAGTTTCGGGATAGGGCTTGCCAAAACTGGCCGGGTTACCGGTGCCGGCAATGTTGCCCGCAAAAACCAGCGAGCCGGGCAGGCCTCCCGCCCCGGGATTTGCCAGGGTGGGATCAATGAACGAGAAGTTGTTGTACTTCTCGCGCGTCGGGGTAGAAATATCCCAGCGAATACCAAAGTTCAGGGTCAGCTTTGGATCGACTTTCCAGCTATCGTTTACATAACTGGCGTAATATTTTTGCCGGATGTACTGAGTAGTCACCGTAGGAACATAGAGACTGGCATTGTCCACGTACCCAAGCAGGAAACTCGCGAAGTCGTTGCCGCTCTGGATTCCCCGCAGGCCCGTGCTGAGAGCCGTGAAATTGTACGTTCCCGACTCGTTACTTGAACTGGCTTCCTTGTCTTGCAGCCAACGTATCTCGCCTCCGAACGACAGTGTGTGTTTACCCCGAACCCAGGTTAGCCGGTCGTTGAGGAGCCACGCCGGGCGAATGGTCGCGCCGGACGCGTTCGAGCCAAAGCCCAGGTAGTTCTGGAAATTGATTACCGGCGGAAGGCTGCTGTTGACCGCCCCGGGAATCGGCGGAAAA
This sequence comes from Terriglobia bacterium, assembly GCA_963768075.1. Classification (GTDB taxonomy): domain Bacteria; phylum Acidobacteriota; class Terriglobia; order Bryobacterales; family Bryobacteraceae; genus QHXW01. The sequence continues at coordinate 35,173 of CAVYHD010000037.1, read as the reverse complement.
AGGTTGCCGTACGCGCCGTCAACGTTAGCGTATACCGAAAGAATGTCGTTATAGCCGAAGTTGAATGTATTGATGAGGTTCGGACGGAAAATATGATCCCAGTTACCCCGGTTTGCGTAATCGTAGTTTGGTGCACGGAAGCTGTCATTATCGATCTGCACTGGTAAAACGTGCTGGCCGTTTCCGAAGGACCCGAAATAGTGAACGGTAACCGTGAAATGGTCGGCATCGCGCCAGTACATGTCTGACTTGATGTCAATCACCGTGCTGTCCGCGTTAACCGTGCCGTTAACCGGAGTCGGCGGCGTGTAGTTGTTGATGATGCCAGGAAGATTTGGCGCCGGCAGATACTTCAACCAGGCCATGGCCGCGCTATTTGTCAATCGTGGGTCCGACGCGCAGATTACGTTCGGCTGGTTGCCATTGCAGCCCATGAACTGCTGGCGCGTGTCGGGCAAATTAGTCGAACTGATGGGCTCGCTCGAATTGAAATTCGGATTTACCTGGGTGGTCGCGGGATCATAAATCGGCGCGGGCCAGTCGCTGAAATTCCCTGCTCGCTCCTGGGCCGTGGGAACGGTGTAGCGAGGCGCATTGGACGCACCCTTTATTCTGAAGCCCTCGTAGTTCCCGAAGAAAAAGGTCTTCCTCCGGCCCGAGGTAAATACCGGGACCTTAAAGGGCCCACCGAAGTTTCCGCCAAAATCGTTCTCTTTGTCTACGGGCCTGGCGGCAAGTCCGAAGGGGCGAGCATTGAAGTCGGTGTTGCGCAGCAATTCATAAAGCGTGCCATGGAAACTGTTGGTTCCGGATTTGGTAATGGCAGTCAGTACCGATGAGGAAGTATAGCCGTATTGCGCGTCATAATTCGAGGTCAACAGCGTGATTTCCTGAATCGCATCCGGTGACATGGGGTGGCCGGTCACCGCCAGCTCGATCCCGTTCTGGCCGAGAGAACCGTCCACGATGGAAACACCGTCCAGCAGCGCCTCGTCAGTTTCATTGGTCCCGCCATTGATGCGGGTATTAAAGTTCAGCTTGTCATCATCCCCCCCAGTGGTAACCCCCGGCAGCAGCCTTGCAAACGATACAGCCGTTCGCGTCTGGCCGCCGAGAATCAGCGGGAGTTCTTCCAGGTCGGTGGGCTGGATGGTTCCCTTCTGCACGCCGGACTCGAAATTGAGGGGCGATGCATTAGCGGAAACCTCGATCACTTCGGATGTTGCGCCGAGCTGCAGCGAAACATCGATGCGCACCTGCTGATCCAGGTTGATCGAGATGCCGCGCTGGACATACTCGTGGAATCCCTTGGCCGCTACGGTGAGCTCATATCCACTCGCTTCGAGGCCGGGAAAGGTGTATAAACCATCAGGCCCGGTTGTCGTCTTGACGACGGCAGAAGTGCCGAGTGATCGAAGGCTCAATTCCGCGCCGGGGATGGCCGCCCCCGTGGGATCCTGGACGATCCCGGTGATGGTTGCGCGGGTGCCTTGCGCGCACATCACGCTGGCTAGCGCGACGGACAAAAGCAAAGCCACAATAACTCGACTACTCGACCGAAACATAAGAAGTCCTCCCTAGTATGTTTAGAGGATATTGCGACGGAAAGCCTCCCGTGTCAAGAAGTTTCTTCGGTTTGCGGCGAAAATACCGGCTTCCGATCTCCGTGTTCATGAACCAGTTCATTCTGGGAAATTTTTACAGGATTCAGCTTGCGATTGGCGCGTTATTCAAGGCCGATTGGCTGATCCTCAGTAGGGCCGGATCTCGAACTGCGCAGGAGCAGGCGCTCCCTCTCCTCACCCGCCTTTTCCAATTGCTTGACGCGGACTGCCTGTTGTTCGGCCCGCGGATCCTTGGTCCGCTGATAGAGCATCAACAGGTTCAGATTCGTGCGGTAATGATCGGGCGCCATTTGCAGCGCTTTGCTCAGGTTTTTTTCTGCTGCGGCGTACTCCTCCCGTCGAATCTGGATGAGGGCGAGTTCAGCATACGGCTCGGGAGACGAAGCGTTGAACTGAATGGCCTTGCGCAGGTGATCTTCGGCTTCGGCCGGATTCCCCTCGCGAAAAGCCAGCCGCCCCAGATATAAATTTGCGCCTGCGCGGGTTTCCGCATGCGCCGCCGCGAATTCCAACTCCCGGCGCGCTGCATCTAGCTGATAAGCATCGAAATAGGCTACCCCCAAGGCAAAACTCCCGCGAGGATCGTCGCGGTGGGAATTCCGATAGATCAGAAGGTGCGAAATCGCACCATCTGGATCTCTTTGGTGTAAGAGGACAGCACCCAAGGCGTAGTGATAGACGCCGTTATCCGGGTCGAGACGCACGGCTTCTGTCAGTGACTCCTTCGCCTCTGGCGGGAGCTTCAAGTCCACGCACACAATTCCGATGAAGAAGTGAATGGCGGCGTTTGTGGGATCCAGGTCCCGTGCGTGCGCAAGGTAACCGATCGCTCCCTCGAGATCCGCGGACTGATAAGCGAGTTTCGCCAAACGGATCAGCACGGCAGCAGAGGGGGGCTCCATCTGTAAGTCCTCTTCCAGCGATTTGCGTGCTTCTTTGAAATCGCCCCGCTTCTCCTGCAAGCCGGCTAGAGCCTGCAGACCAATGACGGAGATGAGGTCGCGCCGGGCGAGTGTCTGAAGCAGTTGGGTCGCGAGATCGTCTGCGGAATGGTCGTGGAGGGTCACTAGCATGGGGAGGATATCCGCCTCTGTCAGGTCACTAGCGGCCAACAACTGGTGAAAAACCGTTTCGGCTTCAGCGCGTTTGCCGAGTGCCAGGTCGCCGGAACCTCGTATTGCCAGCGCCGAGGCGCGCTGCTGCGCGTCAGGTGGTAAACGCTCAATGTGCGCCAGTGACAGGCTGAACTTTCCTTGTCTGTTCAGCAGCGCCGCTGCCTGGTAGTTCGCTTCTACGTGATCGGGCTCAAACGTGAGAAGCTGCAGGTAAACTTTTAGGGCCTTCTCCACCGTTCCTGGTTCGCCGGCGTGTTCCTGATACAAACGGCCAAGGTTCAGGAAGGCGCCTGTAAATCGGGGTGCGAGTTCAATGGCGTGGCGGAAGGTTGATTCCGCGGCGATAAAATTGTTCTCCTGCGCGTCAATGACGCCCAGGAAGTTATGTATCCGCGGGTCCCCCGGAAGGCGCGCTAACAATTCCTGCAACTCGTTTCTGGCGCCGTGCAGATCGCCAGACTGGATCAACTGCTGAGTCCGAACCAGTTGCTCTTCGTCGGCGGCAGTGCCCGCGGCGACGGTCCGCGCGGCCGCGACGAGCAGCAGAACGCCGAGACATCGACTAGTTAAGTACCGCATCGAAGGGCCGGAAACGCAAGCATTATAGCGTCCCAAGAGCGCTTGACCCAAACCCGGGCGGTCGTTAGAGTTGAGACTGCTTAGAATGCAAGCGAATCTCGTCAAGATCACCGGGCCTATAGCGGCGGCCCTGTTCGCTCTTGTAGGGTTAGCGCAGGATCTACCGGATTCTTCGCCGCCGGCTCAGCCTGGCACGCTCGTGCAGACTCTGCCTCTGGATGCTGCTACGCGATCGACGCTGTTGGAGGCAATCGGCAATCGCCAATACAAAGCCGCGGAGGAACTGCTTGCGGACGAGGCGAAAAAGAACCCGATTTCCCAGCCGCTGCTCCTAACTCTTGCCAACGTGCTTTTCCTGGATGGAAAACATTTGAACTCCGTGCTCGTCCTCAAAAAGGCCGAACTCCTAGGTCCGCTTGACGAACGAAACAGGTTTCTTCTAGCCCTATCGTATATCGCTATCAGCCGGAAAAATCTGGCAATCCACGAGCTTGAAGCACTTGAACAATCAAATCCGACGAACGCTGTGTACCCATATTGGCTATCGCGTCTCGCCTATCGCCAGTTAGACCTGCAACGAGCTTTGACATACGCGGAAAAGGCCGTGCAGCTCGATCCGGCGTTCATGAAAGCGTACGACCAGCTTGGGCTTTGCCACGCGGGTTTGAATCAGACTACTGAAGCCATTCAGGCGTATAAGGAGGCCATTCGGCTGAACCAGCGGCAGCCCTTGCGCTCGCCTTGGCCGTCCATGAACCTTGGCACGCTTCTACTTCGGCTGGAGCGCCTGGACGAGGCCGAGTCGCGCCTCCGTGAATCCGTGAGCATCGAGCCCCGCTTTCCAACGGCGCATTTTAGGCTCGGCCAGGTGCTCGAGAAGAAGGAACAGCTCGACGAAGCGGCCGCTGAATTGAACGAAGCTGCACGGCTGGATCCGACCTACCCGGAACCCCATTACGCGCTGGCCAGAATCTACAGGAAGCACCATGATCGAGAAAAAACAGAAGCGGAATTGAACCTCTTTCAGGAACTCAGGAACACGGACAAGGCGAAAGGAATAACCCGACCCGACTGATTTCAGCTACTCCTTGGCGCCTTTGATCCACTCGAGAATCGTAGCGTATTCGGGTGAGTCCTTAGGCCACCGCACGCCTCCGCCGTGAGAGATCGTGCTTCCGCCGGCGACACCCTCGCTCTCAGAACTCGACGTTGGCTTAAGCAAGATCAGGCTCTTCTCCGGGTGACTCTGGTCAACGACGTTCAACGCCGTGCCGTAGGTTGCGTTAAAAAGCGTGTGGGTAGCGTGGCAGTGCACGCAGGCGTATCCGTCTTTCCCGCGCTTTTCGAGGATCGGCTGAACGTATCCGCGAAAGAAGGCCTCATCGAGCTTGGGCTTCTCCTGCGCGGGCCCGCTTATAACACTTGCGGTCACTGGTGCGGGCTTGAGTGCCAGTGCGACGTCAGCGGCCTCGGGCGTGCTCTCAATCTTGGCGATAACCTGTTTCGTGTCTTCTCCTGTGGGACCCGCGATACGGTTAGCATCCGCAAATCGCGTCTCCCGCACCATAAGGACAGCGCGCGCGGCGGCTCTACGCATGTCAGGATCTGCCGAATCAAGGAGCGGGCTGAGAGATCGCGATATGCGGTCCGCGCTCTGGCCAAAGAAGGCAATCTGTTCGATGTCGTTGCCGATGCGGCTGTAGACGAGCGGCGAGAGTTTGGCCGGATCAGCGTCGAGGTCATACACGTCGGCTCTGCGGAGCGGCAGTTCGGTCAACGCTAGCAGGAGCTCTTTCTTCTGGGCCTGTGAACCGTGCTCGAGCACCGTGGCGAACTTGTCCGCCAGGCGTGCCTCCACGGCAAGTCGTCCGCGGACCGCCCGTTCCCGGTCGTCCTGCCGAGCCAAGAGCGGCACCCAATTGTTGTACAGGTACCGGATGTTCTCATCGGCCAGGTTGTATAACGCGTGATGCAGGTTCTCTTCCACCCACGGGTGTTGCGGAGCAGCCAATGCGGCTAGTAGCGTGTCTTCAATCTGGTTTTTTGCAGTGGCGTCCGGGCTCCAGAACCAGAATTGCCAGAGCCCCTTGACCGCATTCATGCGGATCGTCATCGCCGGATCGTCGATCAACCGGCAGAGCGCATCACTCAACTCCGGCCGCCGGGCGAGCGCGGCGAAATGCGCGGCGAAAATCCGGGTGGCGCCAAAACGCGTGCGGTCGTCGGAGGATCTGAGCGCGGCAATAATATCCGACACAGGCAAATCCTCGTGCCTGCTGTGTGCCTGGCGCGTGGCCCAGGCCGCGGTGCGCTGCACCATTTTGCTGTCATCGCCGAGCAGGTCCGGATCAGGAGATTGCCCCAGTCGTCCGAGCGCCTCAACGGCCGCCTGGCGTATCAGCGCATCGTTCGAGCGAGATGCCGCGACGATCTGAGCGCGCACGGCGGGCGAAGGTGGATCCCAGACGTCATCCAGTTGTTCCAACAGACGAACCGGGTCGCGGGATAGGGCATCGATCACGGGGGAGTTCCAGCCGCGCTTCCGGCCGGGCTCGGGAAAATAGGCGCTGAGACCAAGTATCGCCATCTGCGTTTCCCGGAACGGCGTGCGGAAATTCTCGAATGACTGCAGTGGGTCCATCCATCCGCCGAATATTTGCTGGCGCCGCAAAAGGTAAGCGATGGCTTTCGCCACGTGCGGTTCATCGCCTGGTATGTCAGCCGCCTGCAAGGCCCACAGCGCGTGGCCCGTCTGGAACTCCACTTCGGGCTGAGTCGGCTCAAACCGCATCGACCACTGGCCATCGGGCCGCTGCAACGAGAGGATCCGCTGCGCGTTATTCCGGATAGCAGCTTGGTACCGGTTCCGATCGATTTCGGCCAGCGCCAGCGTCTGATAGCAAAGATCAGCCATGTTCTTCACTTCGCCTTCAGCAATCAACTCGGGGAGGTGAGGATCTTTGGTAACCGACCATGCATACCAGGCGACCTCGTGTGCGCTCACGAGGGGCGTGTTCCCGTTGGTTTCGTCCGGCGGGAGCTTTTCGCGGTCCGCATAATAAAGCTTCAGATACTCGCCGATGCCGTTGTGAAAAGCGGTGCGCGGCTCGCCGGTCACCTGGTCCTCAAAGATACTCATGAGGTGGGACATGCGCCCGAGCACATTGGCCGGGGCGGAAATCATGCGAGCCCAAGTCGCGCCCTGCTCTTCGAAGCCGTAAAACGGTCGCGGATTATTGTAGAAGCGCTCAGAAAGAAATTGCAGTTGCTGCCGCTGAACCACCGGATAGCCGTTGCGCAATGCGTAAAGCTGCGCGCGCTGCGAGAAGTGCGTGGGATGGCAGGCCACGCAAAGGGATGTCTCCTGGTGTACGCTCGCTACGCGATCGAGCACGCCGCCCCGGCGAGGCGTGTTGGCGTGCCACGAATCTCCCGCCGCCAGGATGTAATCCAGGCCGGTCCGTACGGCCCGGTGCGCGTCCGAGTAGGGCGGGGGATCGTACACACGCGTTCGTAATTTGTATTCCGGGTGGCTCGCGTAGACGGCGACGTAGTAACGGCCTGCCTCAGTCAGAATGCGCGGCGTGAACTTGTTCCCAGGCAGAGCCTGCACTTCGTGCGGTAGGGTTACCGGGTCTTCGCCGTCGAAGAATTCCGCTAGCTTTCCATCCTTCATGCGATAGATCGAGACATTTACCGGGAGCTGATCGCGCTCCATCAGTTCAATCTGGAAAAACACAAGCTTGGGCGAACCACCGGGAAACTCAAACCAGTACCAGTCGGTGCCACTCGGATTTTCGACGATGGCGCGTCGGGACGTGCCCGGCAGAGGAATGTACTCGTCGTCGTCGCCAGAGGCGAACACCGTCCTGCCGAGCGGAATCTCCATCGCATCCTGCCATCGATGGTTAGGCCCACTGTTCACCTGTTTGGAAAGAGGCCACGCGTTGACGGATAGAACATAGTTGCCAGAGGTGGCTACGGACTGAACCTCAACGCTTGCGCGGCCGGCACGCGGCACTCGAAATTGCGTATAAAAATCGGGATCGCCCGCGTGCAGCACTTTTTTGGCGAGGATCGCACCGTCCTGAACAACGCGAATGTCCACGCGCGCATCCGGTCCAAGGTTCCGCAGAGTGGATAGTGAATAGAGCAGGCTGTACTGATGGTGTTCATCTAAATGCTTCAGCTCGATCGTTTCGGTGCGTGCGCGGCCGGAGCGGTGTACGATCTGCGGCAGTGAGACGGCGCCCATGGCGCTTGAGCACAGAAGGAGATTCGAGACGATCCAGAAGTGGCCGTGACGGGAGAATGAGAATGGGAATGGCATACGGCGGTGGTTCCTCAGCTCGTAGAACGATCCGGCTTAGCCAGCAGCTGAATGCCGGCAAGCGCGATCAGGTACGCGGCCGCTGCCGCGAATAAGAGCGGCTGATAATCATTGGCGCGCTGCAGGAGATGTCCGGCAGTGCTTGACAGCAGCATGCCGCCCACCGCGCCGCACAGCCCCGTGATACCGACCACCGCGGCGACGGCCTGATTTGGAAACAGATCCGAAACCATAGTGTAAAGGTTTGCCGACCAGCCTTGATGAGCGGCCGCCGCCAGTCCGATCAATCCCACAGCCACCCACATGTGGCTCGTCCGGGCCGCGGCGAACACCGGTACGACACACAACGCGCAAATCAGCATGGCAGCTCGTCGAGCCGCGCTCACGGACCAACCCAACCGGATGAGGAATGATGACGCCCAGCCGCCGCCAATGCTGCCGATATCGGCCACAAGATAGATGACGACCAACGGAGGTCCCATGCCAGCCAGGGTCACACCAAACCGTGAGCTGAGCAATTTGGGAAGCCAAAACAGGAAGAACCACCACACCGGTTCTGTCATGAACCTGGCAAACGCAATCGCCCACGTGTTGCGGAGCGGCAGTAGCTGTCCCCATGAAGGAGCGCTTGCTGGTCTCCTGATAAAGTCCGATTCCGCATTTGTCATGTGAGGGCGTTCGTCCGGTGTGCGATAGAACGCCATCCACACCGCGACCCAGGCGAACCCGAGCGCACCGGTTGCGACGAATGCCCATCTCCATCCCCAGGTCAGTGCGATCCAGGGAACGAGGAGCGGCGCAGCAATCGCTCCCACGTTCGATCCCGCGTTGAAGATGCCCGTTGCCAGAGCGCGCTCCTGCTTCGGGAACCATTCGGAAACCGTCTTGATGGCAGCCGGAAAATTGCCCGCTTCCCCCAAGCCGAGCAGTGTGCGCGCGATGCCGAATCCGAGGGCCGAGCCCGCCAGCGCATGCAGCATGGCGGCTATGCTCCAAACCGTCATGATCAGCGGGAAGCCCTTGCGTGTTCCCATCCGGTCCATCAGCCGCCCAACCAGCAAGAGTCCAACCGCGTATGCGCCTTGAAAGACCGTGACAATATACCCGTAGTCGATTTCACTCCAGCCGATGGAACGCTGCAGCTCGGGAGCCAGGATGCTGAGTACCTGGCGGTCGATGTAGCTGATGCTCGTGGCGAAGAACAGCAGGGCACAAACCGTCCAACGAAAACGAGATGCCGGATATGCGACCGCCGCCGGGGCACGAGCGCTCATCGGGCACCCGCATTGCTGGCCTTTGGCTGGTTCGGTTCCGCCCAGGTGATGAGGTTCTTCGCGAGCTCACGCTGATAAAGCGGTGCGCGGTCTATTTGACCGGACTGGACGTCTGGTTTGGGCGGTACGTCGCAAGTGCCCAGTTGTGCAAAGACAATTTCACCTTTTCCGTAGCTGCGCAAGAGCGCTAAGGGCACACGCGCAGGATCCATCAGCGAGACCCAACGCGGCCCGAACGGTTCATCCCCGCTGTAAAACTGACGGGTGGAGACACTGGACACCACGGTATACGCCAACTCGATCCAGTCGGCCGAGAACGTGCCGATGTTTGTAGCAACAGAACATCCGGCCTCCACTCCGTACTTTTCGCCGGAAAGGCCACGCAATAAGGGATGATCCTTGCTGTTGAAGGCAAATTCGGATGGCCGATGGTGAGAAGTGTCGCTCGTGAACTGGATCCCGGCCAGAAGTGGATCGGCGGGCACGCTCGCGGTGGCGTCCCAAATCAGCATTCTGCCGCCGCGCTGTACCCATTCCGATAAAGCGGGGGCGTAGCGTTTGTACTGCGCTGAATTGAGATCGTACACCACAACCATTTTCGCTCGGCGCAGCGGGTCATCACCGAATCGATAGCTCTGCGCCGACCAGCCTGCCTGGATCCGATAATGCTCCACCAGCCAGTGGAACGCATTCGCCGCATTATTCATGGGCCCATCAAGCCCGATGTAGACGAGCTCCGCACCGCGCGCGGCAAGGGCGTCCTGTTCGTGGTAGAACGCCGCCTCGTGTTCGAAGCCGCCGGCTACCGTATCCCAGCGATACCAAGGGCCCAAGTCTGTTGCCTGCCGGTACGCCCGTGTCGCCAACTTAGCAAGCGCTCGATACTCTTCCAGGCTCGCATCGAGCTTGGCCAGCATCCGTTCATAATCAGCCGGATCGTTGGAGGTGTCGAACCTGCCCTTTTCGATAGCCGCTTCGATCTTCGCGCGGTAAAAGCGGGCCAGCCGGACGACGCACCGGTTGTCATTCATGAAGCGAGCATATTCCTCCGGTTCGCGTCCCACCTTCGGTTGCGCTGCTTCGAGTCCCGCGAGCGATTCCTCTGCCATAGCGACGAATAAATTCGCGAGGGCCAGCGGCTCCACCGCGTCGGCGTGCGGCGCCAGATATTGTTTCACCGACAGCGGCGGCTGGTCCCGGGCCTCGCGGGAGAGTTTGCCGTAGCGCTGCTCATATCGCTGCAACGTGAACTCATCGAGCGGCCGCGCCAGATAATCTCCCACGCCTTCCCAGCGGTCCGAGTGCAGAATACCGTTGAGAGTAGCCTCCTGGCTCACCGCCGTGGGATGATAGTTCATGTTGTAGATATTCACCAGGTTCTGAATGCCGGGCATGATCGGTCCGGTCTTGACGTAGTAATCGTAGACTGCCTTCCCAGCTTCCGGGTGACCAAATCTTGCAGCTAGTTCCTTCCGCCAGAAGGCCTCCTCTTCCGCGGGCGGACGTTCGGGCTGCCAGCCATAGCGTCCGAAAGCCTCAATCCAGATGCGGTCCCGGTCAATCACAGACAGGCGCGGCTCTGTCTGATCCAGCGCGTCCGGCCACATCCACGACGTCATCGGGTAGAGATGAAAACCGCTCATTCCCATGGTCTTCCAGATGTGCACCATTTCCTGAATCCAAACCGGAGAACCCCACCGGAAGGGCTTCACGTCGCCCAGTTCATGCAGGTTGACGATGTGGCTCTGTCCATAGGAAAGCCAAGTCGCGTGACGCGGATCGGGATGCGGGCTCACGATCATCTCGGTGTTGTGCTTCATCATCGTGTAGAGGTTGTCGTAACTCGGACGGATGATATCGCGATACCGGTTTGGATCAATCCACCACTGCCTCACGATGAGCGGAGGCTTCTTCCCGGTATCCTTAATCCCAGCGACGATCACATCCCGGACATACTCTTCGGATTTGACGTGCAGGGCTTCCCCCGCCGTAAGCATCAGGCCGACGCTCGGATAGGAATTCACGAACTCGCTGACGCAGTAGCGCATGTATGCCGCAAGCAATGGCGTCGACGCCGGATTCTCCTCCCGCACGCCTTCGTTGAAATGCGCTTTGGCAAAGTTGGGCGACACATGGATGTTATAGAAATGAAAAACCGTCCACAGCCCCCGCTTGTCTGCCTCGCCGGTGAACCACTTCAGGTATTCAATGTTCTGCTCCAGCTCCGTATCGTTGAGCATACGGGCTTCGGGATACGTCGCGAGCTTGAGAAAGTAAGGGAAGGGGTGCCCGTTCCAGAAAAAAATCGTGTTGTAGCGATTGCTGGCGAGCTCATCGAGATACCGTGTCATCAGAGCACGATCGAAAAACCACGGAAATTCCTTGGGAACAACGGGGAAATTGTAATCTCCCTGCTTCATCCAGAACAGATTGGTACCCCGTATGCGGAATGCCGGCCGGTCCGTCAGTTCAATCTGCTCGGGTAGAGCCTTCGACATGGAAGCGCGACGCGCGAGTTCCAGGCATCCGTAGAGAACGCCCGAGGCATCGCTTCCCACCACCAGCCAATCATCTCCGGACCGGCGGAGGTGAAATGCTTCGCTATCGCTCCCGTTGAATTCGGGTAGATCGGAATAGCCGCCGAATAGGGTGGACGTGCGAACAGCGGCAATGATACGCCCATGAGCGGGGGGGCGGACTCCGGGAGAGTCGAGGGCAGCTTCGAGCCGCGAGGCGCCGTACTTTTCCCGCGGAGTCGCGGCGGGATCGAGCGTAACGCGCACGGCGGCACTGGCCACCGGGAATGCGCCAAGAACAAGAATCAGCCAGCAAGATCTCATCTTCTTCTCAGAATCCGATGCTAGCGCCTCCGTCGACGGGCAAGATCGTAGCCGTGACGAACGCGGCAGCAGGCGAGCACAGGTAGACGGCGGCCCATCCGATGTCGTCGAGGCATCCGAGCCGACGCATGGGAGTACGGCTCAGGATACGCGCCGCGCGGTCGGCATCGCCCGCGGTCGCCGCTCGGAACATATCGGTGTCGATCCAGCCGGGAGCGATGCCGTTTACGCGAACTCCCTCCGCAGACCACTCCGCCGCCAATCCGCGGACGAGCCCCAGATGCGCAGACTTGGCCGCCGAGTAAGCCGCGACGAGTGGCACGCCGATGAGCGCAGCCATTGATGCGATGAACAGGATGGACCCGTGGCGCCGTTCGAGCATGCCGGCAGCAACGTGCCGGGTCAAGCAAAATGCGCCGTTCACGTGAGTGTTGAAGATAGCCGCAAATTCGGCGTCTGAGGTATCGGCGGCTGGTTTCTTCAGATAACTGCCGGCATTGTTGATCAGAATGGAAATCGGCCCTTCGCGCGTCGTAATGCTTTCTACCACGGACCCGAGCGACTCCAGGCAGGTCAGGTCCGCAACCTCAAAACGCGCGTGTGGCCCCAAATGCTCAGACGCAATCCGAAGTTTGGCTTCGTTGCGGCCCAGTAGGACCACCCGCGCACCGGATTTCACGAAGCATTGCGCCATGCCGAGGCCCAGTCCCGAGCCGCCGCCGGTGATGAGGGCCAGTTCGCCTGCGAGACTGAACGGTGTTTCAGGAGCGGACACAGTATTCACGAATCGCCTCTTGCCGGAAGGTAACTCCGAATCCGGGCCGGTCGGGCACGGTCGCCAGACCGTCGCGCACCTCGAAGGGCGCCTCCAACAAGGGATCGAGCCAGTCGAAAGACTCGATGGCGATCAGGTTGGGTTCGGCTGCCGCCAGGTGTACATCGTACTCGCGATAGAAATGTGGGGCGATGCGCAGCAGATGCGAATCCGCCAGCCCCGCTACCAGCCGCCATCCTGTTACGCCACCGACACGAAGCAGGTCCGGCTGCACCACAGTTATACAGCGTGCCGCCACCAGGCGCCGGAACGGCGGCACGCCGAACTCACGCTCGCCGGCGGCCAGCGGAATCTCCGTGGCATTCGCCAGGCGCGCATAGCTCTCCAGATCGTCCTTTGGAAAGGGCTCTTCAAACCACTCCAGGCGGAACTCTTCCAGCCGCCGGGCCAGGCGAAGCGCGCGCGCCACTGTCAGGCCTTGATTGGCGTCCACCATCAACTTGCGATTTGGTCCGATGGCGCGGCGCACGGCCCGCACCCGCTCCACGTCCCGATCCTCGTCGCCGCCGATCTTAATTTTGACTCCGGCAAATCCTCGTGAGACATAGCGCGAAACCTCATCCGCGAGCTGCTCGTCGGTGTAAGAAATCCAGCCGCCGCTGCCGTAAACAGGGACCGCTCTCGTGTTGGCGCCGAACAGAAGCGAGACCGGAACACCCAGGCGGCGCGCCAGCAAATCCCAAAGCGCTACATCGATTGCCGCCGTTCCCCACATGGCGACGCCTTCCCGGCCGATGTATTCCGTGGCCCGCAGATTTGTCTCGTAGATGGCACGGATATCGTCTGCATCCATCCCTAGAACATGCCGTTTGAGTTCCTGATCGATGAGGCCTTTAAGTACCGCCGGGCCGTAGTCGAACGACAGCATATAGCTCGAGCCGCAGAACTCTCCGGCCCGCACTTCGACCAGAATGAGGTCCATGAACCGCAGAACGTGCGTGGCATCTGCGATGGGCGGCGAAATAGGGACGCGCAGCCATTCGGTCCGGACATCCTCAATGTTCATAGCTTCGGCTGTGCGGCGTAACCCTTCGATTCGTATGCCTGGATCATGGCTTCACATGCTTCGCGCCATTGGAGACCATCCTGAGGCGGAATTCTCCCCGGCCAAATACTGACGTAGATGTACTGCAGCGCCGAATCTCCGATGTTTTCGACGTGATGCGGCGTATCTAACGGCACGAAAGCAACGGCCGGAGCGGCAATCTCCCTAGATTCTCCGCCGATATGAATGCGGGCTCTACCCGCAACCACGAAATACATTTGGACGAAGGTTGCATGCGCGTTGGGAGGAGTTGCGCGGCCTGGAGCCACCGATTCCAGCACGGCTTCAAAACATTGCGTATCATCCCGCGGGATCAGCATGGTGTAAAGATTTCCCGCACACAGGAACTGTTCCCCCTCCTCCAACCCTCGACAGATCATCGTCCTCTCGCTTTCAGGTCAATCACTAAGGGGCGGCAGGTCTCCCGCTTCATCAGCTTCGTTGGCAACGTGACCTCCGGCGAACGCTGGCCCTTCAAGCCAATTTTGATGAGCGCCATCTTCGCCAGCTGGCGTCCAACTTCTGCCGCTTCGACGCGCACGCTGGTGAGCGCCGGCACACGCGATTGCGCATGCTGATCATCGAAGCCGATTAGGCTGACATCGCGCGGCACCTCCAGGCCTTGCAGGCGGAGCGCTTCCCAGGCGCCGTACGCGATGTCGTCCGCACCAGCAAGGATCGCCGTTAAAGGTGCCTTTTGCTCCAGGATCACGCGCGCACTGTTGAGGCCGTTCAAAAACCGGTCATCCGACAGCCCGAGCGTCTGTGCGCGGGGCTGCAGGCCCGCCTCGACCATGGATTTTGTGTAGCCTTCGTGGCGGCTGCGGTACCACGGCACCGACGTGTCGCCGATGTACCAAATGTGTTTGTGACCAAGCTGGATCAGATAGCGGGTTGCTTCCATGGCGCCGCCGTGGTCGTCAAAACGGACCTGATCGTAAGGCTCGCGCCTGCGCTTGGTCACGAAGTTGTTCACCAGGAGCACATAGTGGATGCCGCGCTTTTCCAAGTGACTCGTGAAATTGTCGTAGTTTGCACCAGCCAAAATGACGCTGTCGGCAATACCGTGGCTTTGCAAAACGCTAGGCAGCCGCAGCTCGGCCGGCGGAGTCGTTGGCGAATAGCGAAACCGGGTATAGATCACGAAGTACCCGGCTTCCTCACAGTACTCTTCTACTCCCTGTAAGACATGGGAATGGAACGGATGCAGAAAGTCGCGGTTACTCAAAATAAACGAGACGATCGGGGATGAATTGCGCGCAAAGCTGCGGGCCCTGGCGTTCGGGCGATAGTTCAGTTCGTCGAGGGCGCGCTGAACCCGCTCACGGAAGTCCGGATTTACATCCGGACGGTTGTTCATCACCCTGGAAACGGTGCCAACCGCGACTCCCGCGCGGCGGGCCACGTCGCGAATGGTTATCGGCACGGGCCTCTGCCGTCTTCAAAGGTCATGAACCGGTTCATGAAGACTAATACTGGGGCAAACGCTCTAGGATGTCAACAAGTAATCACCCTACTCAAAATGCCTACGTTTCCGCCCCATTCTGGATATTTCTTGACAGCCGCCAGACTATCGACATACGATCATGAACCAGTTCGTAGATTGAGATTAAATCGTATGACCACGGCTCTCCGCCGTCGCATTGCACGGTAGTATTTGTCGCTCTTTACGATAGTCCTAGCCCAAAAAGGCGAACGTCCTGACCTCACGATGAGAAGCTTTCGAAACCTGGTCTGGCAGATCTCAGTCCTGGAAGTACTCGGACTTGTGAGCGGGTGGGCAGGTGACTGGCCCCGTTTTCGCGGGCCTAACGGCTCGGGCGTGTCCGAATGCAAAGGTCTACCAGTCGAGTTTAGTCAATTTAAGAATCTGGCGTGGAAGACGACGGTCCCGTCGGGTGCCTCGTCCCCCGTGTTGGTGGCGGATCGTGTCTTCATCACCGCCGCGGATGGCAATAAACGGCTGGTGATCTGTTTGGACAGCCAGACCGGAAAGCGCAACTGGGAACGAAGCATCGAGGTCACCTCCTCGCACCACCGCCACCCCCTCAACGATCCGGCTTCGCCTACACCCCTGGCCGATGGATCGAGTGTCTACGCCTTCTTCCCGGAGTATGGCCTCGTAGCATACGACCTTGCGGGTACAGTGAGATGGAAAACGCTGCTGGGGCCGTTCGTGAGCCTCCACGGCGTCGCATCGTCTCCTGTTCTATCCGGCGACAACATCGTCCTTTTGGTTGATCAGGCACGCGGGTCGTTCGTAGCAGCCTTCCACCGGAAGGATGGGCGCCAGTTGTGGAGAACAGAGCGGTCCGACGCTGCCGGCGGCTACTCGACACCCGTGGTGTACTCGCCCCCGGGCCGTGCCTCTCAAATCGTCGTTTCTTCCCCGCGTGAACTAGCCAGCTACTCGGCGCAAACCGGCGAGAAGCTCTGGTGGGTCGGACGCATGGGAGAGCAGCCCCAGACTTCGCCTGTGATTTGGCATGACATGGCATTCGCTGTGGGTACTGGCGGCGCTGAAACCTGGGAAGGGGAAGAGGTCTTTCGTCAACTTGATGTCAATCACGACGGCTTCGTCGATGCCCGGGAGTTCCCGGAATCATGGGGGCCTATAGCTGGGACCGTGCTGGACACAAATGGTGACGGCAAGCTGAGCTTGGCCGAGTGGAAAGCATTCGGAGCCAGGATTCACGGCGGCGGCCCGAGCGCGTTAGTCGCAGTTGGCTTGGATGGACGAGGCGATATTAGTGAGACGGGAGTCAGTTGGCGTTTCTCTAAGGCTCTTCCGACGCTCGCTTCACCACTGATCTATTCGGACATCCTATACCTCGTGAAGGGTGGTGGCGTGATAACCGCGCTCGACCCACGAACCGGTCTGATCCTCAAACAAGGGCGACTCGTCGGTGCCGAAGAGGACGTTTTTTCCTCCCCGGTGGCCGGCGATGGCAAGATCTACGTTACGACCGTCACCGGGAAGGTCGCAGTCCTCAAAGCTGGGCCGGACTGGACTACGCTAGCGGTGAATGACCTAGGCGAAGAATGTTATGCGAGTCCCGCGATCGGAGATCGGCGAGTCTACATTCGCACGCGGAACGCAGTCTACGCTTTTGCAGACGCGCAGTGACTCGCCGTGACTTGGCGGGCCGACGGGTGCGAGACAAGTAAATAAATAATCCGGTATGGAGAAACAAAGCCGTGACGAAGTTAATTGGATCATCAGGAAGGACACGGCGTCTGGGCCGAAATTGCTTATTGCTCACCTTCCTCATTACCTGTTGTTTGGCACAAGTCCCGGGGCCGGAGCCATCCAATCTTTTCGATCTGCCCCGCCTCAAGAATTTTTCCGCTCACAGGGTGTCCAGCGACAATCGCTTCGTGGGCAGCAACGACGACAGCAAGCGCATCATGCCGGGCGAAACGCTCGTGATGGCCGATCTGCGCGGACCCGGTGTAGTGGATCACATCTGGATCACTGTGGCGGACAACGAGTACGCCTGGCCTCGCCTCGTCCGGCTCCGCGTATACTATGACGGAAAAAAGACGCCCAGCGTCGACGTGCCTTTGGGGGATTTTTTTGGCGTGGGTCACGGTTATGAGAGAGATCTCGATTCTCTGCTGATTCGCGACAGTTCCTTCGGCCGCGCACGCAACAGCTATTGGCCCATGCCGTTCCGAAGATCGTGCAAAATCACGGTCACGGATGAGGGCAACCGGCCGGTGACCATGTTTTACTACCACGTGGATTGGCAGAAGCATCCATCATTACCGGACGATGTCGCTTACTTCCACGGTTATTATCGCCAGGAACGCCCCGCTATCTCCGGAAAGAACTATGAATTCCTCAGCGTAAAGGGAACGGGACACTATGTTGGAACGGTCCTGAACGTCATTCAGTCTCAGGTGGGATGGTTCGGCGAGGGCGATGATTTGTTTTATGTGGATGGGGCTACCCATCCGCAGATCTACGGAACCGGTACCGAAGATTACATCAACGAGGCGTGGGGGCTGCGCGTCTCTTTTGGCCCCTGGGCCGGCACGCCTGTTGCCGAGGGCGAACGCATCGGAGCGAGACTTACCGGCTACCGCTGGCATGTCCCCGATCCGGTTCCGTTTACGAAATCCCTGTGGGCGGGTATCGAGCACGCAGGCTGGACTTACAACCAGGATGGTACCCTTCGATCCGGCTTCGAAGAACGGCCGGACTACTTTTCGAGCGCCGCTTTCTGGTATCAAAAGGGTGTCAACGAGGAACTCCCCGAGCCTCCCTTTGGAGAAGAGCGCCTGCCGCTCGGCAACGCTTTGCAGATTGCCGTGGAGGATTCGCTGGCCGATGTAACCACCCAAAAAGGAAAAGCCTCTGTACAGTTGGAAGTGGACTGGGGCAGAGACTTGCTGTTCTTTGACGCCGAGGGTCAGGGGTCTCGTATTAACGTTCCGCTCGATGTTCCGGCGAAGGGACGGTACGAGATTGTCGCTCGCATCGCCCAAGCACCGGATTATGGCGACTACTACGCTCTGCTGGACGGCAAGCCCACGAATCTGGATAACCGCCAGGCGGAGACCTCTGAGATTCCGTCCACCGGATTCGAGGTGTTTCACAACTATCTGCCTGAGATTTATGTCGCCGTAGAGCGTCCTCTCGGCTGGCTGGATCTGGAGATGGGACGCCACATACTCAGTTTTGTTTGCGTTGGCCGGGATGGCCGTTCCTCAGGCTATAACTTAGGAATAAACGATGTGGTGCTGGAGCGCATCCCCGAAGGCGCGATCGTTGCTGCGCCGCCACCCGCCAGCCGGGCCGCCCAATCCGCCGAGATCGTCTACCGCGGCCTTCCGCTTTCTGTTTATCTTCAGCGGCTGAAACGCGCCACCGGCGTGGTTCGTGCTGATATCCTCCGCGCCCTAGGCGCGTTTGGAGCAGACGCCGCACCAGCAGTCAACGAGGCGGCTCAGGCACTTCGTGACCCTGAAGTCACAGTGCGCTCGGCCGCTGCGTGGGCACTTTCGCAGGTGGGACCTGCAGGCGCGCCGGCCATCCCTGCCCTGGAGGCATCTTTGGCCGATGCGGACCCCCGCGTCCGCTGCCTCTCAGCCGTCGCTTTGAAATCGATGGGTCCAAAGGCCGCGGGCGCGGTTCCTGCGCTGATGCATGCTTTGAACGATTCCGCCGCTTACGTGCGGGCACCGGCGGCCGACGCTTTAGGAAGTATTGGACCCGCCGCTAGCCCTGCGGTGCCACGCCTGAGTGAGCGATTGTTAGCCGCGGGCGAGGTGGCCTATGTCCTGCGAAGCGTCGCCGCTGCGTTGGGCGACATCGGTCCGGCTGCTGAAACCGCCGTGCCCGCGCTACAACAAGCGTTGAAAATGCATCGGGTGACGGCTACCGCCCAAGAGGCAATCCTGAAGATCAACAAGAAGCCAGTGCCAGCTTGGTTCTGAATGCGAGGGTACGGTGACATCCCGCGGACAAGTCTCTCGTCGTGACGCGAAAACAGAATGGGAGCGTACCGGCTTAATCGGGCGGAGCCAGTTCCCGCGCGGCGCGGGAGCGGAAGAATGCGGCTGCGCCATCGGAGCCTGGCGAGGTTGCGATTTGTTTCCGTGCTAAATGCCGAGTATGATCGAAGGCTGAATGATGGCATCCGACCGCACGCCCAAAACACTTCCAGAGAAACGGCCGCGAGGTAAGCTAACCCGTGTCGAGCTCCTGTCATTTCTGGAGCTCTCACTGTTCGGCGCCGTCATCTTACTCAGCAGTTGCGGCAAGTCCGGACCACCGTACAGTGTCGACGATGCGCTCAAAACCTTCAAAGTGGAATCCGGTTTCCACGTGGAAAAGTTTCTTACTGAGCCAACCGTGGTGTCGCCCGTCGCCATGGATGTGGACGAGAACGGCAGCATCTATGTAGTCGAAGACCGCGGTTACCCCCTCAGTACCGATACGCCGCTGGGCCGCATCAAGATGATCGAGGGCACCAAAGGCGACGGAATGCCCGATCGCGTCACGATCTTTGCGGATAAGCTCGTCATGCCCACCGGAGTCATGCGATGGAAGAAGGGAATCCTGGTTACTGACGCTCCCAACGTCTGGTACTTCGAAGACACTAAGGGCACTGGCGTGGCGGATGTTCGTAAGATAGTCCTCACCGGCTTTGCGGTCACCAATCCACAACACACCGTGAATAACCCGGTATATGGTCTGGATAACTGGATTTACCTGGCGCATGAAGGTCCGGCCAGGGCCATCATTTACAAGAAGCAGTTCGGCGATCTGGGAACGGACATAAGCTTTCCAGACAGACCGGATGTGCCGGCGTTGAAGGAGCACAATCGCGACGTGCGTTTTCGCCCGGATTCGCATCAATTGGAATCCATGTCCGGCAGTTCGCAGTTCGGCCAGGCGTTCGACGACTGGGGTCACCAATTCACCACCAACAACTCCGACCACGCGCGGCATGAAGTGATCGCGGCCCGCTACCTGAAACGCAATTCCGATCTCCCGGTGTTTTCCGCCATGCAGCAAATTCCGGATCATGGCGCGGCCGGCAAGGTCTACCCCATTACGCTGCATCCCAGGTTCGAGTTACTCACCGAAGTCGGGCAATTCACCTCGGCTTGCGGCATCACGTTCTATCGCGGATCTTTGTTCGTGGCCGAGCCGGTACACGATCTCGTTCATCAGGACTTACTTACCGAGGCCGGCGCGACGTTCATCGCCAAGCGCGCTCATCCGGACGTGGAGTTCCTGGCTTCTACCGATGCTTGGTTCCGGCCGGTGAATTTTTATGCCGGACCGGATGGCGCCCTCTATCTCATGGACTTTTACCGCATGATGATCGAGCACCCCGAGTGGATGTCGACCGAGGCCCAGAAGTCGAAAGATCTGACCAAAGGTATCGACCGTGGCCGCATTTATCGCATCGTTCCCGATGGCGCACCCGCGCCCCGGGCTATCAAACTTGGTTCGGCGACAAACGCTGAGCTGGTTCAGGAGCTGGAAAATCCGTTGATCTGGTGGCGGCGGACGGCGCAGCGGCTCCTGGTGGATCGCAATGCCGTCGATGTGGCGCCAAACCTGATCCGGCTGGTACACGAGAGCCAGTCTCCAGTGGGCCGGCTGCACGCGCTTTGGACGCTGGATGGCCTGGGTAAGCTGGAGACCGCGGAAATTCAGACGGGCCTTGCCGATCATGAACCTGGCGTGCGCGAAAACGCTATTATTCTTGCCGAGTCCCGCCTGGCCAACGATCCGAAGTTGACGCAAAAAGTTCTTGCGCTAGTCAACGATCCGGATGCCAGGGTGCGCTTCCAGCTTTTATGCACGCTGGGCTCGGTGAAATCGCCGCAGGCGGGCTCCGCGCGCGAGCAGCTGCTATCCCGCGACATCGAGGATAAATGGTTTCAGATTGCGGCTCTTAGCGCCTCTTCCGATGAAGCGCCGCGCCTGTATGCCAAAGCCGTTACCGTCGAAGCGCAGGCAACGCCCGGACGCGCGGATTTTGTCCGCCTGAGCGCGTCAGCCATCAGCGCCCGGCAAAAACCGGCCGAAGTACAGAGTGTAATCGACAAGGTTGCGCGTACGGAACAGCCCAACGCTGAATGGTGGCGCACCGCCAGTCTCGAAGGGCTGGCGCTCGGCATGCGTGGTAAATCCATACAGCAGTCTAGTTTCGGCGCGAGCCAGGCACCCCTGCTGAAAGTCTTCAGCAGTCCACAAGCCCCCGTGCGGCGCGCCGCACTGCGTCTGATGAATATTATGGGTCTGCCACCGGGACCGGCCACGGCTTCCGCTGTGCGGAGCGCGGCTGCCACGGCGGAGAACCAACAGGCCGACGCGGATCTGCGGGCTGACGCCATAGGCCTTATCGCTATTGCCGGTCCGGACGCGCACCAGGCGCTCCTTAAACAATTGATTGATCCGCACCAGCCCGATCAAGTGCAGGCCGCCGCGGTGCGCGCCTACGGCAAAATCAAAGGTGACGACGTCGGGAAATTTCTGCTGGCGAACTGGCGGGCCCTCACCCCCACCGGCCGAACGGCGGCCGCGGATTCGATGTACCTGGAGCCGAGCCGCGTGTGGCTGCTGGTGGCCGCGCTCAAGAGCGGCGATGTCCAACCGTGGACGCTCGCCTTCACCCATCGCCGGCAGCTGATCATGAACAACGATCCGGCCATCCGCGCCGCCGCTCGGCAAGTGCTCGAACAGACCGCCGGCGAGCGTGAAAAAGTGGTGAAGCGCTACGAAGCCGCATTCGATCGCCAGGGCGATGCCGGGCGCGGACGCGAAGTCTACAAGTCCATCTGCATCAAGTGCCACCGCTTCGCCGGCATGGGCGTGCAGGTCGGCCCCGATCTAGCGACCGTCCAGAATCAGCCCAGGCAGGCGTTGCTCGAGAACATTCTCATGCCCAACAAGACCATCGCGCAGGGATACGAATCCTACGTAGTGGAAACCACTGGCGGCACACTAGACGGTGTGTTGGGTGCGCAGACGCCGACGACTATTGCGTTGCGTCATGAGCAAGGTAAAGAAGATATCATCCAGCGCAAAGACATTAAGCAGATGTATGTCACGAACCTGTCAGCGATGCCGCCCGATCTTGAAAAGCAGATCGATATCCAGCAAATGGCGGACTTGCTGGAGTTCTTGAAAACGGCCCACTGACCGCCGTCAGGTTACTAGATGATAGGCTTCGTCCCTGCGAAAGGGCTGTCTGTGGCAACACTCCGCAACCAAAAGCATACGTCTTGACAAAATATCACATTAGATATAATCTAAATCTTCCATGGATGCCGAGGCGATTAAACAGTCCTTGGAGGGCAGCGGGTTGCGGTGCACTCCGCAGCGCTACGCCGTGATGGCATTCCTGATGGAACACAACAAGCATCCCACGGCCGCGGAAATCTTCGAAGCCGTGAATCGCGTGGATCCACGTTCTTCAAGGGCCACGACTTATAACAATCTGCGGGACCTGGTGCGGGCGGGTTTGGTGCGTGAAGTGGCCGTCGAGGGACGCGCTGCGCGATTCGATGCGAAAGGCACGCGGCATCACCACTTCATCTGCGACCGCTGCGGCAATGTGGAGGATATTGAGTGGCACGACGTGCCCCGGCCTGCCTCGCGTTCTCTTGGTAAGCGCATTCTTCGCGAATGCGAACTGATTTTCCGGGGGCTCTGCGCGAAGTGCGCTCCCCGGCACGCTTCCCGTTAATGGTCGCAGGCGTGTCGTCACAGTTTTTTTAAATAAATTCGAAGGAAGACGAAGATATGGAGAAACAATTCGAACGCGCAGTGGGTGAGCCGGTCTCCGGCAATCAGGACCAAGCCAAGTGCCCCTTCTCGGCCGGCGCCCGCAAACATGCACTGGGCTGGGGCCCAGACGAACGCAGAGTGGTGGCCCAATCAACTGAACTTGGGAATTCTGCACCAACACTCGCCGCTTTCCGACCCCATGGGCGAGGCGTTCAACTACGCCGAGGAGTTCAAGACCCTGGACTTGAATGCCGTGATCAAAGACCTCCATGCCTTGATGACGACATCGCAGGACTGGTGGCCCGCGGACTACGGCCACTATGGGCCGCTCTTCATCCGCATGGCGTGGCATAGCGCAGGCACGTACCGAATCGCTGATGGCCGAGGGGGCGCGGGCTCCGGATCCCAGCGATTTGCGCCCCTCAATAGCTGGCCGGATAACGTGAGCCTCGACAAAGCGCGCCGGCTGCTGTGGCCGATCAAGCAAAAGTACGGCCGGAAACTCTCCTGGGCCGACCTGATGATTCTTACAGGTAACGTTGCACTGGAGTCGATGGGATTCAAGACCTTCGGTTTCGGCGGGGGGCGCGAGGACGTCTGGGAGCCGGAAGAAGACATTTACTGGGGGCCTGAGAGAAAGTGGCTGGGAGACGAGCGCTACCGCGGTGACCGCCAGCTCGACAATCCTCTCGGCGCTGTTCAAATGGGCCTCATCTACGTGAATCCGGAAGGTCCCAACAGCAAACCGGATCCGGTTGCTGCAGCCAGGGATATCCGGGAGACCTTCGGCCGAATGGCGATGAATGACGAGGAGACGGTGGCCCTCATCGCCGGCGGACACACGTTCGGCAAAGCCCACGGCGCCGCCGAACCGAGCAAGTATGTCGGTCCCGAACCCGAGGGCGCCGCGATCGAAGATCAAGGCCTGGGCTGGATAAACACCTTTGGCAACGGGAACGGCGCCCACGCGATCACCAGCGGGCTCGAGGGCGCATGGACCACCAACCCCGTGAAGTGGGACAACAACTACTTCGACAACCTGTTCGGCTATGAATGGGAACTCACCAAGAGTCCAGCCGGCGCTAATCAATGGACTCCCAAGGACGCATCGGCAAAGGGCACTGTGCCGGATGCCCACGATCCGTCGAAGAAGCACGCACCGATGATGTTCACGACGGACCTCGCACTGAAGGTGGACCCGAGCTACGCGAAGATTTCGAAGCACTTCCACGAGAACCCGCAGGAATTCGCAGACGCCTTCGCCAAGGCCTGGTTCAAGCTGACGCACCGCGACATGGGGCCGCTTTCGCGGTACCTTGGCCCGCTCGTTCCTGCGGAACCGTTGCTATGGCAGGACCCCGTTCCCGCTGTGGATCATGCATTGATCGGGGAACAGGATATTGCCGCTCTGAAGGCCAAGATCCTCGCATCCGGACTTTCCATCTCCCAACTGGTCACGACGGCCTGGGCTTCGGCGGCAACATTCCGCGGCAGCGACAAGCGCGGCGGCGCAAACGGGGCGCGCATTCGCCTCGCGCCGCAAAAGGATTGGGAAGTCAACCAGCCGGCCGAGCTGGCGAAGGTCCTTCCGAAGCTGGAGGCGATCCAGAAGGATTTCAACGCCGCGCAGTCCGGCAAGAAGAAGGTCTCGCTTGCCGACCTGATCGTTCTGGGCGGCTGCGCAGCCGTCGAGGCAGCTGCGAAGAAGGCCGGCCACGACGTGAAGGTTCCCTTCTCGCCGGGGCGCACGGACGCGTCGCAGGAGCAGACCGATGTGCATTCGTTCGCCGTACTGGAGCCGGCCGCGGACGGATTCCGCAACTATCTCCGGAAGGGACACGAGGGATCGGCGGCTGAGCTGCTGGTGGATCGGGCGCACCTGCTGACCCTGACCGCTCCCGAGATGACGGTTCTGGTTGGCGGCATGCGCGCCCTGGATGCAAACTTCGGGCAGTCCAAACACGGTGTTTTCACCAAGCGGCCCGGGACGTTGACGAATGATTTCTTCGTCAACCTGCTCGACATGAACACGAAGTGGCAGAAGTCCGCCACATCGGAAGGCGTGTTGGAGGGGCGCGATCGGGCGACGGGCGAACTCAAGTGGACGGGCACCGTCGTCGATCTCGTCTTCGGTTCCAACTCCCAGCTCCGCGCAATCGCGGAAGTCTATGCATGTAACGACTCGAAGGAGGCGTTTGTGAAGGACTTCGTGGCTGCGTGGAGCAAGGTGATGAACCTTGATCGCTACGACCTGGCCTGAGATCGGCGGAAAGGTTCGTCGGTTTTCTTGGCTGCAGGGGTCGGCGCACTAGGTGATAAGTCCTGCTGAGTCTCCTTGGCCTTCGATTACCTAGTGCCTACCGGGCGGAGCACTACACGCCTTGGGCAATGCGGTGGCGAAGCGCGCCTACTCGGCTAGTCGGGACATTTCATCTTCACGGCACCGCAGGCGGGTTGGGGAAGCCGGGGTGAATCTCCACCGCGTTGCGGACGGCCGGTACGGTCCGCAGATAGGCGTAGATCGCCTTCAGCTCGTCCTCGGTTTTGTGGGAGAAACCGAGCCACGGCATTAGGGTGAACGACTGCGGTCCGGCCGAGGGAGGCGGGCCGTT
This sequence comes from Terriglobia bacterium, assembly GCA_963768075.1. Taxonomy (GTDB): domain Bacteria; phylum Acidobacteriota; class Terriglobia; order Bryobacterales; family Bryobacteraceae; genus QHXW01. The sequence goes on along the minus strand of CAVYHD010000037.1, from coordinate 9,662 downwards.
AGTCGCGTATTCCTTGTACTCGTAGAACTTGTTCAGGAAAAACTCCTCGCTCCACTTGCGAATGCCCGTGTCGATATCCGGCGTGATGTTGCCACTCAGTACCTTGCCCATCGGCGTGTCGAAAAGCTGCCCGCCGGCCAATAGTTTGCCGGGAAGCGGCTGGCCCTTGTCCGCGGGCGTATGGCAATCGCTGCAGCCGCCCACCGCCACCAGGAACTCGCCGTACTTCTTGGGGTCGGACTTGTCGATGGCCGCCACGCTCCCCACTGGTTTCGGGGCGCCCTTGATGAGCACGCTCACCGGAAAAACGAGCTTTGTTCTCGGCAACGGATTGTGAATCGGCGGCATCGAATCGAGAAAGGCGACCAAGGACTGCACGTCTTCGTCACTCAAGCGGCTGTAGCCCGCGTAGGGCATCATCGGGAAAATCGCGTTGCCGTCGCGGTCCACACCTTCGCGGATGGCGCGGATCTTTTCGCCGTCGGTCCAGTTGCCGATGCCGGTCTCCTGGTCGGGCGTAATGTTAGACGCTACCACCACGCCGGGCAAACCCTTCACTAGATCGGACATTATGTTGCCGCGGCCGCGCCCGGTGGGGACTTCGGGTCCGCCGACACGTGTGAAATCTCGCTGCGAATGGCAGCCGGCGCAATCGGCCAACGTTTCAAAGATGTACTCGCCACGCGCGATGCGCTCCGGCGTCATCGCCACTTTGATCGAAGATGGCGGCGCCATTGCGGGCTTCCGAAGGAAAAGCCAGGCGATCCCAGCGCCTCCCACAACGATCGCGGCTAGCACCAGGTATCCGAGAATGCGGAGGATCTTTTTCCACACGGCCAAGGCAGTATACCAGTGTTTTTCAATTTTAGGCTCGCGGCCTCACGGACGTAGAGCATCTAGCCTTGTGCCAGTTGCTGACCCTGATAGCTCACGTTCGTGGATTCAGGAGATCCTTGCGAGCTGCGTGGAACAAGGTGATGAACCTGGATCGCTACGACTTGGCCTGAACGGGCTACTCAAGACCACTCGACAATGGCCTTAACGATGCCGGCCTCTCTGTGAAGCCACGCCGGAAACCGCTTATCCATTAGATCGGGACCGATACAGTCCGTCGGCCACGCCGCGACATCGATCCGGCGATTCTCCATGTGGTCCAGGACGCGAAGGTGCTCTGCGGGAGTGCTGTTGCGGCTCGCCAGTATGGTTGCCTCACGCCGGTGGAGGTCCGGATCGAATAAGGAAACTGTGTCGTTGATCAGGCCGACGAAAACGAGCGTGCCAGCTTGTTGGAGCAGGTGAATCGCTCCCTCCATCGAACCTTTGTCGCCGGTACAATCGAACACCAGCATCGAAGGCTCTTCCTGCCGCGCTTCTTCGTGCGACGGATAGTAGCGCTTCAATCCATAATGCCGGGCCGCAAATTCCAGCCGTTCCGGCATCTTCTCCACGACGCCGATGTCGGTGCCGGCTAACCGCAAGAACTCAATCACTGAGAGCCCGATAGGCCCGGCGCCGACGACGATCGTGCGGGCGCCCGGCTGTGGCGCTGCGCGCCCTACGGCGTGGCAGCCGATACCAAGCGTCTCCACCAGCGGAATTTGCACGGCCGGCAGAGTCTCACATTTATACATCTGCTTCGCCGGCAAAAGAATGTGATCCCGCATACCGCCGTCGGCATGGACGCCAATGACGCACATCTTCGCGCAGCAGTTCGTCCGTCCCCGCATGCAGGCTGCGCACTCGCCACAGGTCATGTACGGGTTCACCGCGCATCGGTCACCGGGCTTGAACTGCCCGACGCCATCGCCGGTCTCGATAACCTCGACCGCGAGCTCGTGCCCGAGAATCCGAGGATAACTGAAAAACGGCTGAGTGCCCTCGAACGCGTGGAGATCGGTACCGCAGATGCCGACCGTCAATACCCGCACGAGAACTTCACCCGGTCCTGGCGCGCCCGGTTGCGGGGTATCAGTCAGCGTGAATCGGCCCGGCTGTTCAAGAATGACTGTCTTCATGTACGTGTCAACTGTACCAGACCGCCGGCCGGAACCAGGTTTGCACTCCTCGACGGCCTACACCTCGATGCGCTATTTTTTCAAATCCTCGGGTACATCAGCCAGCCGGCCCAGCATTTCATAAACCCGCATCAAAGCCTGATCCACCATGCGCTCGCCCGCCCCGACGGCCACATAAGTGTTGGAGTCGCCGGCTCCGTAACCGCCCTGCGTTGCGGCTTGAATAGTGGGTATGTAATCCATGTAGGCGTTTGCATATCCCACAAAGAACGCATCACGCGCCGGGCAGCGCTTGCGCCAGTCGATTTGGAAATCGACAAAGGGTTCCCCAGGCAATCCCGCGAAGGCGATACTTTTGTTGACCAGAACCGCGGTTACCGGCATCGACAGTTCGAGTGGCGGATTGTCGCTGTTCAGCAGCTCGGCGTGGTCCTCATAAACCTTCGGTCCGTAGCTGGCGAGCATACCTTGCCGGAACTTCTGCGCATTCCAGCGAACAGGGAAAGTCATCCAGTCTTCGGTGAATTGCAGGCTGGCCTCGGAGGTTGGGAGCGCTTTGATAGCCTGCGCCACGCGCGCGGCCTCCCGTCCCAGTTCCTCACCCGTCCAATCCCTCTTTTTGACGGAATCTTCGGCTTGGGAAGTGTCGGCGTAATAGGGATTGATATCGCCATCGCCCCCCTGCAAAAAGAGACACAGAGGAGAGCTGCCGTTGCCGCCGAACGACTCTTCGACAGTCCTGGTCATAACGCCCACATAATCGGCAGAGTACTCGAGTCCGTTAGGCGCAAGGACGACCGGATGGCAGGCGTAGTTCACCAGGATCGCCAATGGCCTGCCGGCAGCCGTATCGATGCGCAGCACCGAGACGGTGGGATCGATCGGCTCGGTTGGTACTTTATCAGGGTTCTGCCAGAACATGCTCACTGTCCCATCCGGGTAGACGCGGCGGCGGTTGTAGCCAATGAAGGCTCTCCCATACCCTGTCCCCAGCCGGGCTTCCGTAAGGTGTTCGCAGGCCTCGCCCACCGCCCGCGCAATCTTGTCCAGGGCGGCGGTTTCCCAAGCTGGCGTGCGGTTTGGGGGATACTCGTCAAGAATATTGGGCCCGGAGTGCGTGTGCGAGGCCGTGATGAGAAGGAACGAAATCCCGCTGGTTTTGGTTAAACGCTCTCGCAATCTAGACAGAGACGGCCGCCCGAAAACGCGGCCCAGGTCGAGCGTCACCAGCGCCAGGCGTTTCTGCTCAACCTGCAGCACAAGGATCCGTGCATAAAGAGGGTCCAACGTCCCCGTGGACAATTGCGTGCGATCCGTGTATCCATATAGGGGCAAGCCCGGCGGCGGTGTAATATCAACTTTCGCAGCGCCCGCTTGGAAGCTTGCGCCGGAAAGAGGGCCTATCACCCATATCAAGAGGAGTGAGTTTCGTGCAAATCTCAAGATTCGGGACATTACCGCTCCAATTTTAGCCGTCTAGTTTCGGGATGCGACCGGAGCCGCTTTCCGAATCATCTGTGCATTTCCGAGCGGTGGGTCTTCTGACCCGGCCCACCATCATCCTGCGGAATCAAACTCGAGCGAGTAAACCTGGCGCATCGGCGAGCTTGAAATTCACTTCTATCGTGGCCGGCGTAGGGACGCGGATTCCGTCCTTTGTGCCAGGACGAAAGCGCCATTGGCGCACCGAATCCATCGCATTCGCGTCAAGCCCGAATCCCACGCCTTTCGTCACCCGGATATGGTGTGCGCGCCCGTCCGTACCAATTTCGACATACAAAAGTACAGTTCCTTCTATCCCCGCTCTCTGTGCTTGTTCGGTGTATTCCGGGTTAGATTTCTTGATCACGGCAGGCGGTTGAACGCCAGCCTCCCGGAACTCGAACAGGGGTTCAGAGGAGTGGGACTGCGCTGTAGCTGTTGCGACAGCGATTAACAGCAACGCTGCGGCTTTCATGTCCTCACATTAGCACCGCATACTACCGGCCGGAAGCGGCCATTCGCCATTGCGTTGTGGCCACGCGAGAGCCCAGCTCGATCACTTCGCGGTAAGCTTCAGAGGCGCCCACGATGAGGGAGGATAGCGCTCTCCCGCCGAATCAATGTCCTCGATGTGGTTTGATGGTTTACAAGTGAACGGTTTTGACGTCCACCGCGGGCGGCGTGCTTGAAATGGATTTCAACAACGGAGTTATGACGAAGTTGCGGAAAACGACACTGATATCTTCGCTGCTGATCGCATTGGCGGCTTGTTCTGGCTCGACGCTCCATGCCCAGACGCCGCCTGCGGTCATTGATATCGCCAATGCCCCGGTTCCCATTCAGGTTCTCGTACAGAGCCCGGCGGAAACGAAAACGGACCTTCAGGTGGTTTGCCTGTTCCGTTCGTCGCCAGTGAACTCGCTGCACGGCTCTCTTACCGAGATAAATGAAAAGCTCAAAGGCCTGCTTGATCGTGTACGAAAGCCGGGGCTGTTCGGCGGCGAACTCGGCGAAACCCTTCTGATCGTACCGCCCAAAGACAGTCTTGGCGCGCGCAAACTGCTAATCATTGGGCTGGGCGATTCGGAGACATTCTCGACGGCGCGGATGCAACTGGTGGGAGAGATCCTTTATGCCGAGGCCAGCCGTCTTGGTGTAGTGCATCCGTACTTTGCCCCGACCATCCTCGACGGCGGCGTCACTAAATTCGCGACCGGCGAAGTCGCCGGTCAAGTGATCACCGGATTCCTGAACGCAGCTGCGACGGACATGACTCTTCGAACTGCAAACGCGTCGGCGAGCCAACCCCTCACGGCCTTGACATTTCTCGCCGGGGCAAAGAACGCGGACAACACTCGCCAAGGGATCGAAAAGGCCATCGCTCGCAAATAGATGCTCGAATATACTGGCGTGGGCTTATCCATAAGGGCGTTGGTTTGTGACGAACATTCGCAAGCAATGTTCGCGAGGTGAGAGCCGACCAGCGGCTCGAATATCTTCCGAAATAACGCCCCTCGCCATCAGGTCTTCAAAGAACCCGTTTGCCAGGACGAAAATCGACAGCCACGGAGTCCATCCGATAATTTGGCTCGTGCTACCACCCAGGCTGCGAGCTTCCAACACCCCGAAGGCTGCCATCACCGAGAATCCTGTGAGGCCAATGGCGAGGCCAAGCATGAGCCTTCCTTTTTGTAGGAAGACAGTTCCCAAACCGACTCGAAAAACTCTAGACTTCACCCCAAGGCCCTACCTTGAGGACTTTTTGCATCCAACCCAAGCCATCGGCCATTCTGTCGGTGTGCTATTCTGTGCCTGGAACGAGCTTTGGAGAGCGAGATGGACAACATGAACTCAGGCCAGTGTGCTGTGTGTTTTGCTTTCCATGTTGGCATCCAAACGGGCGGACTGAACGTCAGTCTCGGAAGTCCAATGGATTCAGCTAAGTAGCTGATTTGACCGAGAACGCGGGAGTAATTCAGTGGTAGAATGCCAGCTTCCCAAGCTGGACGTCGCGGGTTCGAGCCCCGTCTCCCGCTCCATCTTTTCAATCACTTACGAGAACTCCGAAAAACCCAGAGTCCGATAGAGTCCATTAAGCGCCAATCGCCTTCTCCAGCGCATTCACCGCTTCCTTCCGGCGCTTGAGTGACGTGATCGTGTAAACATTCTCGTTCACATCGATGGTGTGCCCCATCTGCTCAGCCCGCACCTGCGGATCGACATCCAGCTCCTTTAACAGTGAGCTGTGTGTCCGCCGCATCACCTGGAAGTTCGCCCAAGCCAAACCGATTGGCTTAAGCTTCGGGCAGGAAACGCCGCCTCCAGCAGTTGTCCTTCGCCAAAGGCGTTGTGAGTTTCTCGGACGGGAACACCCACGCATCGGCGCTGGTGTCGAGCGACATGGCCCGCCACTCGTCGATGGAAACGAGCAAGCCCATCCGAGAGTGCAGCGTGGCGCACCGACCGAACCGACTTTGGTGAGTCGATATCGCCCCGGTATACCCGCTGGCGGATGTCAGCATAATCCGCTTCCATCCGCGCCCACTTGAGCCCGAATATTTCACCCGGCCGCATCCCGGCCAGCAACGCGAGTTTTGCGATCAGCCGCTCCCGAACGTCCAAGCGCCGAGAACAGCCGCCGTACCTCTTCGAACGTCATCACTTGCGTCCCCGGCCGCCTGCACTCCCGAGGAGTGAACAGCAGCAACGCCGGATTCCTTCGCAGATATCCTTCTGCAACTGCCATATCGAATATCTGCTTCAGATCCCATCGCATGTGATCCACCATGCTGAATGAAAGCGTCTCGCCTTTTCCGTCAAGGAATGACTGCAACTCGTCCCGGCCGAAGCTGCCCAGAGATCGAGCGGCAAACTCAGACGTCAGATGATGTGCGAGCCGATCCTCGTTGGTCATGATGGTCGAACGCTTCCACTTTCGCCGGTAGAACGGCAAATAAACATGCCGAACGAAATCACCGAAGTTTTTCTGCTCCGATGGCTCGCTCTTCGCGTTGTTGATCGGAGCTAGAATTGCGGCCAGCGCCGATTGCGCTTGTGCCTTTGTTCATCTGTGACACTCGTCCTAATTTGCGGGCCTTGCGCTCTCCGTCTTGCCGCCATCTCGCGACCCATTCTCCGCGAACCTTCTCTAAACTACCTTTCTGAAACCGTTTACGCATGAATTGTCTCCTTCATGCGTCCAGCGGCGCCGATTGCTGACGATGAGGCAATCGTAGCATCTTCGCGGCCAGTTTCGTTGAGCTTCTTCCACTGTTCCAAGGCGCTTCGCCGCACCAGTTTCCTGCGGCCCATTGAGATCGCCGGAAGCGACGAAACGCCGTCGATTTTCCCCGCGATCGCGTTGTAGACGTGTGCCTTGGAACACCGGGAGCTCACTTGCTACTTCGGCAACCGTTAGGATTTCGTCACCAGTCATGGCATCGCACCTGCCTTTTGAATTCTGATTCTCATACCAACCTCCACGGGAAGAACCGTCGGCCACTGACGCTTCTCACCGGCCTCTACCACGATCCGGTTCTCGCGCGCGTTCATGAAGGTCGCGCTCGTGCATTGGAGTCGAAGCGGCCTTCCGAACGGCCTCGTGATATCGACCGAGCCAGCCGCCCCATCCATCCTCAACCGGGGCTATTCCGCCTTGGATCTGTCTCGTGGTCTCTTCCAGATGGCGCTCGTCGTTCAGAACCTTTTCACAATGTCCCAGCTGGTCGATTTCAAGGAGTGGCCGTCCGTCCTCAAACAACTTGTGCAGACGCACAAACCTGTTTGCTCGTAATCCGCCGCGGCCGCGTGCCTCTGACATTTGCGGCGTGTGATAGATGCAGTGCACCTTGGCATCGGTGCCCTCCAGCATCATGAAGCTACGGCTGGTCCCTCATCTTCGCCGTGCACGAGTATTCTGCCTTCGAGTGTTGTGCAATTGCGAAGATCGAACATGACCAGCGGCAGTCGCGTGTCCGATACCGGCACGCCGTGAGCGGCCAGGATCTTTTGCCGATCCCCAAGGCGCTGCATCGCCCTCAAAGCGGTCTCGAAATCCTGGCGCACCAGCCATTGGTCGAGCCCAGCGGCCTCGGCCAGTCCCATGCTCTCCAGCGTCCTCAGCCGCGCAACTGCGTACTGGTTTCGCGGATGCGCCGAATTCCTGCTGACCTGGAAAGGCGAGGACTGGCCGTCTATCGGCTTGTCCCTGGCAATCGACCGGTCCAGCGACGTGAACCTCTGCTGCGCTACCTCGCGGCGCTGGGCTTCGTCGATGTCCCGATGTGTGCGATACCCAGGTGTCGAGTACACAGATCTTCAGCGATGCTCCGAATGCCATGCTTCACATAATCGCGTTCGAGACGGAATGATTTTCCGTGCTCGCGAACGCCGCGAAGGGCAATGTGAACGTGAGGGTTATCGGTATTGAAGTGCGCGACAGCAGCCCATTCGAGGCGCGTATCGAGATCCCGTGTCATACGCTGCATCAAGTCGCGGGTCAGTTGCGTCAGGTCGATCTTGTCTCCGAACTCCGGCGACACGATGACTTCCACATGCGTTCATCGCCGGCGGACTGCCACTGGTCGAGACGAGCGGCGATATTGATCCCTTGCTCGGTGGCGTCAAACCCGGCCTCAACTGCGCGGTCCTGGCTGGCGCTCTCACGGGCGATGTAGCGTCCGTGGGCTTTCCACTGCCCGCGCGTGGCATTCTTTGCGTACATCACGCGAACGGCGCACCGCTGATTGAACGGGCGAGAAGGAACCGGGCGCCGAGCCTGTCGCTTGCGCTGTTGTGCACGCAGTTCTCGGACATAGCGAAGAATCAGGAGGTAGGTAGAGCGCCAAGCTCTGGGTGAACTGGCTTGTCGACCGCGCGTCTTCCGGGGATTAAGCCGGAACCCCTTTGGATTCCTGTCACTCACGGCTTGGCTCCAGGTCCACTAACCCGCCACTTCTGTGGCACCTTCGCCCTGGAAAATCGGACGGTGCGTTGTGGCATGAAAATACCCCCTCACTTTCAAGGTCTTGGCAGAGGGTGTTTTCGGACATGCGACCTCAAAATATTTTGTCGGGGTCTGGCGGCTCCCCGGTGAAGTTCTGGAATCCGCGCACTTTGCTGAGGTATTCCATGGCGGTGGCAAATGGATTAGACCGCTCTTGCCGCTTGGTTTCAGGAACCGGACGCTGGGGCACTTGAACGACAGGGCCAGGAACGGCTTGTCCGGAACCATCATCGATCGTTGACTCTGTTCTCTGCGAAGTATGCTCACATAAGCTCTGAGCGTCTTATACTCGACGGCAACACCATCGGCATTCAAGCATTCACAGACTCCTTTGAGGCTATGCCCGGCGTCTAGTGTCGCCACGATCTCCGGCCATGCGCGGCGAATCGACGTCATCTTGCTGTCGGGTTTCTCCATAGTCCGAGGTCAACGAGATGCTACCCGGCGCTGTTCCCGGCGAAGCCTACCAACGGTGGTTCGGAGCGTCGGGTAGGCGATCGGGATGCCATCCGCATTCAAACTCTTACAGACATCTTTCAGGCTATGGCCCGAGTCTAGCTTCGCCTTGATGTCCGGCCACGCACGGCGGAGCAAAGCCATGTACCGGTATGGTTTCGCCTCACGCAGCCTGCGCAGGTTCGGGAGATGCGGCGGCGCGAGGGATCTCCTGAACGTTCGGGGACCGGGTCCGAGCCGACCTCAGGCCCTTGCTTCAGGACAGCTCTCTGAATCGAGTCGTAGTGGATGCTCATGGATTTTCCGAAAAATGCCCCTCACTTTCAAAGGCATGGGAGAAGGTGTTTTCTGACATGAAATGAAAATATATTTTTGTGGGGCCGTATCCGTATGAATTTACTGGCGTCGGAGGCCTGCTGCTCTGGGCAGGAACATCGTGCAGTTCATGGAACACAGTGCAAGACGGACTAACTGCCCTATCTTCTACTGAGCAACGATCTACGACGAAGGCCATGTTAATCAGATTGCACTCAACCAGTGCAGACAGACGAAAGGCTTTTGTTTTTGCGACTGCCGTTCTTGCACTACCCGGTAACACTAGCAATGCGGATTTGCAACAAAAGGTGACCAAAGGCCATGTGGCGAATGGTGAGATAGAGACAGCGTTAAGCGGAGTGGAACGTAAAGAAGTGGGATTCACTGGG
>CAVYHD010000036.1:0-31034 GCA_963768075.1 Terriglobia bacterium | reverse complement strand
GAACCCTCACTCATGATGCCTGGCATTATCATCTCCTTCGTTTTCAACGAACAAAGGAGGCTGGTCGTCCGTACAGCCCCCCTGAAGAATCAGCTTGCCGGTCCGAACGAGGCGCCCGATGATACTTCGAATTGGCTCGGCATCCAGATCAGCACGGCGAATCTCCCAGGGAGCGCGCGGGGCCGTTTGTTCGCGCTTCAGCAGGCCCGCCTCCACAAGCCGTTCGATCGTGCGGTGACTCACACCACACACTCGAGCCGCTTCGCTCAAGCTGACTCTCTCAGGATCGGGCAGCGCTCTCTTTTGACCGGGAATCGAATAGTTGTGCCGGGCTGTGCCCACGCGATTTTGATTCCACCGTTTTCCCTTTCCGGTACAGTATCCGAGTCGGTTCAACACGGATGCAATCTGGTCGTCACCATAGCGAACCGCCATGCGCCGAATGATCTCTACAGCCTCCATGGGCGTTGCCGTCGCGGTTGCTGAGCGCGGCCGCTCCATGTCGAGTTGTGTGTGCGCACCGCCCTTCCAGTGAATCGTGAACTGCAGAGTCGCCTTCTTTCCATCTGTGCGCGCGATGATTTCCTCTATAGCCGTGCGCAGGATCATCTTCTTCAGTGTGGGAGGGCAGCGATCGCTGTGCCAGATTTCAGCAAAGTTCTCACCCATCAACCGGATTCGCGCTTCCTCCTCCACGGACAACGAGTAGCGCTTCTCATACAGGCCGGAAAGTCGTTCTTTGACTGTCTGGATTTCCTCCAGCCTTTCGTTCCAGCGGCGCTCCAACTCAGCAGCTGCCAAACGATTCCTGGCATCCACTGCGTCGTATTGTTCAAACGTCTTCTTTGCCTCGTACTCCAGTTGCTCGAGTTTGCTGGATAGGGCGGCACGCTGTGCGGCGTCCCCTGCGCTCAGTTCCTCCATGGCCCGCAGACTGGCTTCCACCCCAAAACGCGAGATCACCTTGAGCAGCTCTTCACTCAACTTGCGGTCGACCAAGGCACCGCCAAAGCCAATGCAGTACTGCCCGCCGTCGTCATAGTCCCCCTTGCACAGGTAACGCGCGTTGGTGCCCGTGCCGCCCCAGTAGCGTACGTGAAGCTTACGCCCACAATGTCCGCAGCGGAGAAGCCCCACCAGAAGGCCCTGCCCGGCACGGATCGCCGCCATGGTCTCGTCACTCTGCCAGTTCACTGAGTTCCGCCGCGTCATTCGTTGGTTCTCTTCGTAGATGGCCCAGTCAATATAGCCCACGTGATGATCGCGGATAAAGACCCGGCATTCTTCGGCTCGGCGCATCGCACCCTGACGCTTTTCCAGCCTACCCTCGACCAGCAAAGTCGCGACCGGCCGACGCCCCCAAACATAGGCGCCGGCATAGAAGGGATTGCACAGAATGTCGCGCACCAAGCTCTGCGAGGGAATCTTCCAGACCAGGCGCGTCCCCTGGATGGGGTTGGCGGGTAGCTCTACATCATGATCACGAAACCACTGAAAAGTCTGGCGCACGCTCCACCGTTCTCGAAACTTCACGAATACCAGTTGAATGGCTTCGTAGACCCGTCGATCGGGATGAAAATTCACCTTACCGGCGGCATCCCGGGCGTAGCCGACTGGAAGCCTCTTGAACAGTTCACCACGGCGTGCTTTGGACTCTTGTCCTGCCTGCAATCGTTGCCGAAGGACCTTCAGTTCGACGACGCTGAGCGTTCCCTTAATACCCAGCACCAACTGGTCATCGAGATAATTCAGATCATAGACCTGTTGCTCATCAGCGATCAGGGTTCCAAAAATCTGACACACCTCCAGCAGCCGGCACCAGTCCTTGTCCGTACGGGACAGCCGCGAGACCTCCCGGCTGGCGACGATTCCCACCTCGCCTAAGGCCACCGAGCTGAGGACGCGCTCGAATCCTTCGCGACGAGCCGAAGCCATGCTCGCGCTGGATCCGAGATCACTGTCGATGATCTCCACCTCTTGCCAGCCCAGGGCACGCATGCGCTCGGCCACGTCATACTGAAGCAGCTGGCTTTCCTTATTCTGTCGTACCTGTTTCTCGCTGGACTGCCGTAAGTAGACGATGGCTTTGCGAGCCAAGTGCTCCGGCTTGATCTTGGGACTGTATTGAAGCTCCGTCATGATCTCTCCCTTCTTCCGCTTGAAAGACCGCCATCAGAATGCGGGCCATGAGATCGATCAGTTCGGTTCGTACCGTTATGTCGATCGGCACGGCGACGTCTTCCTTTCGAATCCCCATGTCCGGAAGTTGTAGTTGCAGCACGATGACCTCCCTTACATCCGTCAACAGTTGTTTGCAGAAGGGTATCGTGAACCCTGTCCTGGATGTCTGGCAGTGTGACTAGCAACGACGTGAGAGACAGAAGAGCTTCCTTACTCAGAAGCGGTTGCTGTGCGATCTTCATCTCGGCCGAATTCGGCAACAGCATCCACAACGGAATCTTCAGACGCCTCCCCGCTGGATCGCTGACCGAGACCGCGCCGTCTCCCTGCTTCGGTCTGCGGACAACCCGAAGAGTGGAACCATGGAGCGGGTGGAACTGATAGAAGACCTGGACGTGCGTGGTTTCTGCGCTCAGGGTACTGTGGGCGCGGGTGGCATCATCCCCACGTGCATTGTGTAGTTCCCGCCGGCGGTCTGGCTCCGGACCACTCGTGCTGGATCGACTCGCAGCAGAAGTTCTTCCTGCCAGTGGACGTGCTCAAAGAAGTGTTTCGGGGTAAGTTCGTGGAAGGTCTCAGAACGCTGCATGCGGAGCACAAACTTAGCTTCTATGGAGCCCTTGCTGTGCTGCAGAATCCTAAGGCCTTCGCCGCTTGGCTCCGTCCCCTGTTCCGCTCCCCATGGGTGGTTTATTCCAAACGTCCATTCGGCGGTGCGCAACATGCACTACGTTATCTCGGCCAGTACACCCATCGCGTAGCGATTTCTAACCATCGACTCATCACTGTTGCCGATGGCATGGTCACTTTTCGCTGGCGCGATTCGGCTCACCACAATAAGAAACGTCTGATGACGCTACCAGTCAACGAGTTCCTGCGCAGATTCCTTTTGCACGTGCTACCGCCTGGATTCGTCCGCATCCGCTATTTCGGCTGGATGGCTCATCGCTGTCGCGGCGCATCGCTTCCGCTCTGCCTGCAACTGCTGGCTCAATCAGGCCGGTTCCTCGAAGCCGAGCCCGCGGAAAAAGGCCCCTGCACACCACGGCCGCTCTGGACTTGTCCCCAATGCGGCGGGCCCATGGTCCTTATCAAACGACTCAGCTCCATGGAGCTTCGATGGCGGTCTCCGCCCGTTCCCGATGGGCTCCAGCCATGACTCGATCTTTGACATCACCGCTTCAGCACGCACCCCAGCACTATCAACACAGGTGTGTCCGCATTGCTCGCCGTGGGGCTCTGAAACTCTGGAAATACACTTCCCGGCAACCAATCCAAACGCCCATCGGCAATACATTGCCCCGGTCGTCAGTTTTCTCCACTCTATCCGCAATTCAAAATACATAGCTCGAAGGTTCCACAACGGCTTCCTTCAAGTCGCTGTATCGAAAACGCTCCGGCGCTCGGCCGTCCCGCGTCCCTCGACATTCTCCTCGCCGGATCGTTCCCGATACAGCACTAAGACTTCGCGTTCCTTTGCCTCCACTTCTAACGGTCGCCGCTTTTCGGCGCACTGCTACTTCACGGGATTTGTGGTAAGCGCTGCCCGGCGGGTGTTCCTAAAGCTGAGCGACTTCCTTCGGTTCTGAACCTTACCCGTGTTTAGTGCCGGTGCCTACGTTGGCGGTAGCGCCGCGTCCGTCGCCCTTGACGTTGATATGCTTTGGGTCGTAATATATAGCAGCAATATATATGGAAGAACAATCTATCGATCGCGAGTGGAAGAAGGGTAGCACCGAGCTGCTTCTGCTCTCGCTGCTTGAGGCCTTGCCCCGCCACGGCTACGAAATCAGCAAGCTGATTGAACAGCGATCGCAGGGCACGCTCCGTTTTCACGCGGCGTCGCTATACCCGCTGCTGTATCGCCTGGAGAAGCGCGGCTGGATTCAAGGCCGATGGGTTGAGAAGAGCGGGCAGCGCCGGCGGCGTTATTACCGGCTGACTGCGCTGGGACGGAAAGTCCTGCCTGTCCAGCAGAAGGGCTGGCGGACGTTCGTCGAGGCTATCAGCCGCATCACCGGGGTGGAAAATGCCTAACTGGCTCGAACAAATTCGCACGCAACTGGCGACCTTGAACCTCCCTCCCGCTCGCGCGGCGGAGATTGTCGAGGAACTGGCCCAGCATGCCGAAGATCGTTACCAGGAACTCCAAAGCGGTGGAGCGACGGAGGCGGAAGCGCGCCGCATCACGCTCAACGAGCTCAGCGGCCACGACCTGCTGGTCACAGAACTACGAAGCGTCGAGAATCCGGATGCGCCGGAGCCCGTCGTGTTGGGCGGGGGAAGCACAGGGCGGCTCTTGGCCGATATCGGGCAGGATTTTCGTTACGGATTTCGGACGTTGCGGAAGAACCCAAGCTTCACCGCCGTCGCGGTACTGGCCCTGGCGCTTGGCATCGGGGCGAACACTGCCGTTTTCAGCGTGGTGAACGGCGTGCTCCTGCAGCCGCTGTCGTTTCCAGACCCTGGCAGACTCCTGACGATTTACGAGACAACCTCGGAGTTCAGCCAGAACTCGGTGGCGTACCCGAATTTCCTAGACTGGCGCCGCGAAAACCGGTCGTTCACCGATATGGGCGCCATTCGCGGTGATGACTTCACCTTCACAGGAGCCGGCGAACCCGAGCACCTCTCGGGCAAGTACGTCTCGGCAGGTCTGTTTTCGGTTCTGGGCGTCACTCCGTTCATCGGGCGCAAGTTCCTTCCAGAGGAAGACCGCCAGGGCGCTGCCTGCACGGTCCTGATCAGCTATGGGTTCTGGAAAAGCCGGCTCGGTGCCGATCCGAGCATCCTGAGCAAAGCCCTGACCCTCAACGCGATGAGTTGCACTGTGATCGGAGTCTTACCTCAGGACCTTCGGTTCTACGAGGGGGCTCAGGTTTACGTTCCCATCGAGCAATATAACTCGGTCGAGTTGCGCACGCGGGAGTCACACCCGGGAATCGCGGTCATTGGCCGCCTCAAGCCTGGCGTAAGCATTCAGGCCGCGCAGGCGGAGTTGGCATCCATCTGCAAAACCCTCGCCCGCCAGTATCCAAAGACGAATGCGGGGTCTGGAGCGCAAGTAGTCCAGATGAAGGACGACGTGGTGGGGAACATCAAGTCCACGCTGCTGCTACTGGTGGGCGCCGTCGGGTTCGTGTTGATCATCGCCTGCGCCAACGTCGCCAATTTGCTGTTGGCGCGCTCCACGGCGCGAAAGCGTGAGTTCGCTATTCGCAGTGCACTCGGCGCTGAGCGCGGACGCATCGTACGCCAGCTTCTGACGGAGAGCGTCCTGCTGTCCGTGAGCGGCGCCTTGATCGGCGTGCTGCTCGCCCACTGGGGGACTAGCCTTGTCCTGGGCGCCGCACCGAACAGCTTGCCGCGCTCCACGGAAATCGGAATCGACCCTTACGTTCTCCTCTTCACGCTCACCATCTCGATCGTCACGGGCATTCTGTTCGGCCTCGCTCCAGCCTTCCACGGGGCAAATGCGGACCCGCAGGAATCACTGAAGGAAGGCGCGCGCGGCGCCGGTGGTGGACGGCATCGCGCGGAAGGAGTCTTCGTGGCCGTGGAAGTCGGACTAGCCGTTATCTTGCTTGCAGGCGCGGGGCTCATGATGCAGAGCGTTTGGCGGCTTTTGCGAATCGATCCCGGATTTAACACGCGCAATATCCTGGTGACGGAGGTCGCGATCTCACCCCAAGTGATGGCCAGCCCGCTGGGCATTCGACACGCATACCAGCAATTGCTTGAGCGTGTCGCGGCGATTCCAGGGATCCAGTCGGCTGCCATCACATCGGTGGTTCCTCTCGGCGAGAGTGACAGCGAAAATCAATTCTCGTTGGGCATCGGGCCCCAGCCTCCTCAGGATCAGACGAGGTCGGCGATGTTCTATGTCGTCACGCCGGATTACCCCAGCACCATGCAGATCCCTTTGCGGCGCGGGCGGTTTTTCACGAACCGGGATAACTTGGCGTCGCCCCCAGTGGTGGTCATCGATGACGTCCTAGCAAGGCACATCTTTCCCGGTCAGGACCCGGTCGGCCAACAGATCAGCCTTACGGCAATGGGCCCGGTTCAGATCGTCGGCGTCGTCGGGCACGTGAAGCATTGGGGGTTGGATGCCGACGACAGCGCCAAGATACGCGACCAGATTTATTTCCCCATAATGCAAGTACCCGACAAGTTCATGTCCCAAGGCGTGGCGGGGCTCACGCTTCTGGCGCGCACGGGACCGGAGCCCCTGCGCATGGTCTCTGCCGTGCGCGCGCAAGTTGCTGGCCCGACGCGGGATCAGCCCATCTGGGCCGCCCGCACAATGGAGCAGATCATTTCGAGATCACTCGCCGAGCGCCGCTTCACCATGCTGGTGCTCATCATCTTCGCGGCGACCGCCCTTTTGCTGGCCGCCGTCGGAATCTACGGTGTCATGTCTTATGCCGTAACGCGGCGAACTCATGAACTGGGAATCCGTTCTGCGTTGGGCGCGTCCCGCCGGGAAATTGTCGGACTCGTCGTCGGGCAAGGTATGCGGTTGGCCGCGATCGGAATGGCCGGAGGGTTGGTGGCTACCCTCGCGCTCACGCGCTTCATGGCCGGCTTGCTGTACGGCGTCCGCCCGGCCGATCCGGCGACGCTTGCAGCCGTAACTTTGTTGCTTGGAGGAATTGCTCTGCTGGCGTGTTACATCCCCGCCCGGCGGGCCACCGCGGTCGACCCTGTTGTCGCCCTCCGGTGCGAGTGAACGTATCAGCCGATTGCTCGTAGGAACCATGCCGTGAAAGCGAAACTGCACGGTCGTACAGTTCACAAGGCAGGGCACTACGGCGGACGGATGTGAAACGCATTTCATCCGAGTGGGGCTACCGGGGTTGACTCGCGTGGTCAAGGGGACGGTTCTCGTCGACGTCTTGGCAGAAGCGCCGTCGGCCTGAAGGTCCCCGGATACGGCGTTGTGGGAAGGTTGAGCGGCCCTCGAACGCAAAACGCCCTACCGATACATTTGATCCACCGCAACCCCAGCGCCGCCGCCAGCACGACCTCACTGCTCGGATGTGCGTTAGAGCGGCCGGCTTCGTAGTCCATCAGCTGATAGCGATCAGGGACCCGCACTTCCCGTTCGCACCATTCCCGTTCAATATTGTGGAAACGCGCCACATGGAAAAATTGGAAGCAATGGAAATCGCGCTGTGGGTCCTCGCCGCCTTGGCAATGCCCAGGTCTGATTCCGATCCTGCTTCACACCACTATTGGGAGTGAGCGAGGTCGTAACCAGTTTTTTGGAGCCGGAAAGCGATGACGCCCGCTTGTCGAAATACGTGGTTCAAGCTGGATGGAAAGACGTTCCGCACCTGGGTTCTTCACCCGTCCGTGCCTTGATCTGATACGGTGGGGTGTTGGCCACCAGCTTGCGTTTCTCTTCCTCATCCAGTGCTGCAGATCGGGTTGAATTAGATCAGGCATTCGTCAGGGCGGCGCCCGCACAGGCGCCTTTTTTCATCTCCCAATGAAGGCATACATACATGAGTCGCGGTTTTAGCGCACTTGCGATTCCGTCGCGAACCATCCTGCCACTAACCTCCAACGCGACTGAATGCTCCCAGGTCCTAACTCTTAACCAGGCAGCCGACTACCTGCGGATGTCGAAGGCGCACCTGTCCAACCTAATTAACGGCAAGCTGCCGGGCGTGCCTCGCCTGCGTCATGCCCGGCCGGGGCCGCGCATCCTCATCAAGCGCGAATGGGCAGACGAGTGGCTGGAAATGGCGGCACAGGAGTCGCAACGCCAATGGTAATATCTGCGTCGTGCCAAGAGTCAGTGCCTTCGACGCAGGAAAGAGGCAAACAAATGCGTCGAAAGCGTTTCCAGAAAGGCAGCCTGCAAACCCGGAAACACGGGCATCATCGCGTGTGGGCTGCCTTCTGGTGGGAGGACGGCAGCCGGCGGTCCAAGGTCTTGGGGCGTCGCTCGCAGATGAGCCAAGGGGAAGCGGAAGCAATCCTTTCCGCGATCTTGCAGCCAATCAACAGCGGTGTTACTCAGGGCACCAAGCCCGTCTACACCTTCCAGCAGTTGATCGAGGGAGTATACTTGCCGTTTTGCCGTCGAAGTTGGAAAGAATCGACCGAGGGTACCTCGGAGCAGATCATCAAGTCACATTTGGTCCCGGTGTTCAGGAAGGCCCTGCTTCATGCAATCCCGCGCGAGGAATTGCCGGACTTCCTCGATCGGAAGGCGCTGGACCTCTCGTCCAGCCCGGTGAAGCATCTGAGGTGGTTTTTGAACGCAAACTTCAAACTCGCCGTTTCGGACGGGCTGCTACTCAACAATCCGGCGGCGGAGCTGAGGATTCCGAAGAAATGTCGTCCCGGGCGTACGCTGCGCCCACTGACAGAAGAGGAGGTGCACGGCTACCTGGAGGTTTTCGGCCTCCGCGAAAGATTGATTGCTCGCTTGGCGATCTTCGAAAGCATGCGGCCCGGCGAGATTCTTGGCACTCCGATGGAAGTGCATCGTCGGAGACGAGATCAGGGTGGAACAGCGGGTCTACATGCACGTGCTGAACACGCCGAAAAATGGCAAGACCCGCGAAGGCGCGATGTCAGACGGCACGCTCGCATTGTTAAACGAGTGGGCCGATCTGGCGCAGGAGCCCAGTCCGGATGGCTTTGTCTTCCCGTCCGAGACGATCTCGACTCCCCTTTCGCCCGACAATCTCTGGCGGCGGTACATGTTCCGAAGCTGGAGAGAGATCGGGCTGGGCTGGGCAACGTTCCAGGTTCTACGCAAAACCAATGCCAGCCTCGGCGACAAATACGGCGTCGATCGCGAAAGTCGCCGCGGATCAGACGAGGCCACGGCCTCGACGTCAGCCTGGACGTTTATACCAGTTCGGACATGGAGCAGAAGCGGGCCGCAGTAAAAAAACTCGAAGCAGCCGTGCTTCGAAAACCGCAACCCGAACGCCGGTCAGCGTGAGCGAACCGGGTGACCTGCCCCCTTTTTCCGCCCGCTAAGTGACCTCAGGATACGCGGTCACGGTTTGGTTCGCAAGACATCCCTGAGCGAACTCGTAGGGCGTGCGGTAATCGAGACTGCTGTGCGGTCTTTCATGGTTGTATTCGGATCGCCACGCGGCGATCCGGCGCCGTGCTTCCCAGAGATTGCGGAACCAGCTGGTGTTAAGACACTCGTCTCGCAGCCGTCCGTTGAAACTTTCAATGAAAGCGTTCTGAACCGGCTTTCCCGGTTCGATGTGATTGAGTTCGATACGGTGATCGATTCCCCAGGAGAGAAAGTGACGGCTGGTGAGTTCGCTGCCGTTGTCCATGCGAATGCGTTCGGGTCTGCCACGCTCGGAGATCACGCGGTCCAGCGCACGGGTAACGCGTCGGCTGGGCAGACAGGTATCCACTTCCAGGGCAAGACATTCGCGGGTGAAGGTGTCGACAATCGTCAGTACGCGGATGGTCCGCCCGTTGGCCAGGCGGTCGTGAACGAAGTCGAGCGACCACTGCTGATTGGGCTCAGTGGCAAGATACGCGGGTTGTCCCACGCGCACCAGACGCTTACGTTTCCGGCGTTTCACGCTGAGTCCGGCGGCCCGGTAAACGCGGAACAATCGCTTGTGATTCACCTTCTCTCCCTCCCGCCCCAGCAGCACGCCCAGCCGCCGGTAGCCGTAGCGCGGCTTGTCCGCGGCCAGCTTTCGCAGTTTCTCTTTCAGCGTTTCGTCCTTTTCCCGATCCGGCCGGTAACGGTAACTCGACCGGGCAATGTGAGCCAGCTCGCAGGCTTTGCGCTGAGTCGCGGCGAATGTTTCGATCAGGTGCGCCGCGTCAGCACGCCGGTCTACGAGCTCAGTCCGTTTTTTATTAGAAGGGCTTTCAGCATCTCTTTGTCGAGAGCCAGTTCCGCCACCAGTTTTTTCAGCCGGCCGTTTTCGTCCTCCAGATGGCGAAGCTTCGTCGCTTCGTTCAGCTCCAGTCCGCCGAACTTTGCTTTCCAGGAATAGATCGTGTACGTGCTGACGCCGATCTCACGCGCCATCTCGGGCTTTATGGAGTAAACGGAGTAACGAGGAATCAGTGAGGTTTCCTAAGTCGTTTAAAAATGGAGCGGGAGACGGGACTCGAACCCGCGACGTCCAGCTTGGGAAATTGATCTTAGATTGAAAATACAGAATTTGGCGTCTGCCGGGTTGATTGCTGACGATCCCAAGTTATTGATTTTGTTGGAGCCGATTTTGGTGGGCTATTAATGGACTTTTATCGGACCCCACATTTTTACTTCGGCGCAGGTAGCGGCGATCAGAGTTGCCAGCTTTCCGTCACGTAGAGGTGATGCTGGTATATAGTCGGATCGGGGATCTCAAAACGTCCGTCGCAATGCCCGTTGCTCAGTTAGCGCTGCGCCAAAATCGATGTTTCGGCGCTTTGCAGGTCCAAGCTAGCACGCTCTCCATTGATCAGGACGAATCCTAGATTGATAATCTGCTGCCCGGTGCAGTCGTAATCCTGATAGCAGAGAAGTGCGTTTGTCGGAAAAATGAATTCCACCGCTACGCTCGAACCTGACGCTCCCGCTAGCCGGACACTCGTACTGAAGTCGATGCCGTCAAAATCCGCCCGGCTCTTCAGGGACGCGAGCGCAGGCCGGATCAGATGCGCGATGTGCTCATCGAACGCCAATGCCGCTACGCGATACTGCGAGCCGCCCTCTTTCTCCTGGAGAGTCGTGATCATGGACAGCTGTAGGTACGCACCCTTGTGGAATGGGATGAAACTCGGCGGCGCGTAGGAAACAAAATGTGCTTCTTTCTCCAGGTCGCGAACCAGCCCGTCCAAAGCTTCCTGATGGGCACTCTGCAGTTTGCTGAGAGTCTCCGTTGAGACGTCGCGGCGTGCATCCGAGGCAACGCGAACCGGCGGTTCCGCGATCGCCACAGGCGCAACCGGCTTCTGGTGCTCAACAGGAGGTGAATTAAGGATGGCCGGAAGCCCTCCAACCTCTGGTGCAGGCTTTGCGTCCACACGGGTGGGCGGCGGCGCTGGCGCAGTTGGAGTATCCGCCGCAAATTCGCTCACGCGGCTTCCCCAGCCATCCAATGGCTCGCGATTCACAAATAGAAATCCTTGCATCAGCGCAGCTTCCCGCTCGGCGGGACTCGTAGCCGACATCAGCCGCCGCGCAGCAGCCCGCGGCAGAATGAACGCAGCGTTCTCGGGATTCTCCGTGCTCACGCCCAGCACTTTCTTTCGGACGTGATAAGAAATCTCGATCGCGAACCCCTGTACCTTCTCTTCGCTGATGAGCTTCGGAACAGCTACCTGGAGCATGGGAATGATGGCGTCATCCAACGTGCGCCGCGCGCGTTCTTCCCTGTGCATCAGTTCAGCCGAGTATGACGCGTAATAGTTGGCGGTAATCTCAACCACGGTTTGGCCGCGAAATCTATCGAACCGGATGGACCGCTGGTCGCTTCGCTGCTCTTGGGATTCGTTCAGATCGAGCGTGCGCCCAAAGTAAAGCCGATATGGAAAAGAATGCGCCGAAATCGCCACGCCGACTGCCTTCAAATCCGCCAGGTGTGCCTGCTGCAGCTCGCGCATCTGCGCATCCCGAATTTCGGGTACAGACACAATTTGGGCCGAGCCGCGATTTACTGCTGCGACGAGTGCCCCGATCGCAATCGCACATCTAATTCTTCGCATAGACCAAACCTTTCAAACGATATGGTGGATCAGCAACCGCGCGAATGAACGCAAGCAGCGCTTCGATCTCGGACTTGTTTAGTGTGGCTCCGTAGGGCGGCATCTCGGCCGACTTATTGAGCGCCGGGCCGCCGTGCGTGATGATGTTCGCGAGATCCAGGTCGCTGATGTTATTGAGGAAAGCGCCGTCGGTAAACGCATGCGGCGACGCCTTTAGGTTCTCATGATTCGACACTCGCTCCGCACTCGATTCGGAGTCGTGACAACGCGAGCAGTACCGTTCGTTCAACTGGCGGCCCAGGTTCTGTCGATATCCCAGCGCTACCTCCTCCGATCGCAGCTCGATTCCTTTCCCTGCCTTGTCTCGTGTCGTCGCAACGATTTGATAACGGCCCCCGACACCACCCACTGAAACAGTCACACTCAACTGGCCATCAGCACCTGTGAGTCCTTCGGCCGGATCTACCACCGCGCCACCGCTACCGCGAAGTGAAACCAGGGCTCCCGCCACCGCAGCGCCTTGCGCGTCATTCACCTGCACCACCAATGGTTGATCAACCGGTGTGCCGGTAGCCGCTATCTGCTTGCCGCCGCTCACTTCCACCAGCGCGGTTCCAAACGCCTTGGGCTCGAATCGTGCAACGTGCGGCTGCCGTCCACAACCCGCAAACAGCGCCAGGGCGAAAAGTGTAGCCGCAGTCCGTATCATTTCTTCGCAACCTCCTGCGCCGGTGCTTTCTTCTGATCCGCCAGGAACGCAGTTAACGCACGGGCATCATCATCGCTCAAGTGCTGGTTCGGCTCGATGGTCCCGGGCCGCAGCGCCTGCGGATTCTTCAAGTAATGGAACATCCACGCCGGCGTCAACCGCGCGCCCACCTGAGTCAGCGTCGGCCCGACGTATCCCTTGTCATTCTGCGGATCGACAATGTGGCAGGAATGGCACGCATACTTCGAATAGAAAAGCTGCCGCCCACGCTCGCGATCTTGCGCGGTGAACTTTGCCGCGTCAATCGAATCCGCCTCGAAGGCCGGCGTCTGATACGCAATCATAATGTAATCCGCCAGCGTTCCGATTTCCGCATCCGTCACGTTGAATTTCGGCATGCGCCGGATCAGCGCGGGCCTCAACGTGTTCGGATTCTTTAGGAAGTTCACCAGCCATTGCCGCCCGACCGCGCTACCCTCCCAAGTCAAATCCGGCGCCATATCGCCGCCATGCCCATTGATCGTATGGCAACTAAAGCACTGCATATCTTCCATCAGCTTGCCCGCTTTTCCCGCCGGCTGATAGTCCGAGACAGCGGGGCCGGGCACGCGCAACGCGGCGGGCAACGTCTGTGCACGGTCCGTCTGAGCCAGCAGCGCGGTCACCAATGCATCCACCTGAGCCGGAGCGAAGGCGTATTGCGGCATCTTCAGTTGATTGCCAAAGACCCGCGGTTGGCGGATCTTCGCTGCCAGATAATCGGGCAACGTGTGTGCAACCCCCGCGGCAAACACCAGCTTCGAGAGCGACCGGCTGCCTACCGCGCTGAGATCGGGCGCGAAATTGTCGGGCCGGTTGATGCCGTTGATCTCATGGCACGAGGCACAGCCCCGCTCATTCACCAGCGTCTTGCCGTGTGCTACTTGTTCCTTCGTTGCGGCGCCCAGATGCACGTTGGCCAGCAGATCGCTATCCGTCTTCGCTTCAAGAAATCCTGCCAGCAGCCCGAGCTGTTTTTCTCCGAACCGGTAGCGCGGCATCGCAGTGTGGGCTGCGTAGTCCTTCGGGTTGCGAAGCCATTCGTCCAGCCACTCCGCTTTCACTTTGGACCCCACCCGCGTCAACTCCGGCCCGATATCGCCGCCTACCATCAGCCCTGCCGCGTTCTGCACCGCGTGGCAGGATGCGCAGAACGCTTCGCCGTAGACGCTCGCGCCTTCCTGGGCCTCTGCCGAAGCCGCGGCTGTCTTCACGGCTGCGGCCGCACCCGACGGCGTACTCTGGCTCAGCAGGAATGCTGAGATATCCCGCGAATCTGCATCGGTCAGCTTGAAGTCCGGCATCGTCGCCGAAACCGAATATGCCTGCGGATTCTTCAGCCACGCGTAAATCCACTCCCGCGACGTTTTCTCGGCGATGTGCGTGAGCGGCGGAGGCTCATCCGTAGGCGTCACGCGCGCACCCTCAGGCGTCTTCAGCGTGTGGCAGCCCACGCATCCATACCGCGCTAAGAGTTTCCTGCCGAGGTTGAGCTGCGGTGTGCCAGCCAGCGCATTCTGGTGGCATTGTCCGCAAGAACCTTCTACATACCGTGCCGGCAACAGCGGCTGCTCCCATGCCTTCGTGCTACTATGCGCTTCCTCCACCGTGGTAGCGGCGCCTTGCCCGCGATGGCACATCGCACAACCGAATTCATTCAGAGCGTGCGGTATCGAGGGGTGCGGACGGAACGGCTGCGTGCTCACATCCGCGAGCGAGGTCTCCTTCATCGCCACGTGGCAAGTGGAGCAGCGGTCCACCACCGCCAGCTCCGGCAGCCAAATCTGCTGCAACCCGGGTTGAAAACGGCGCTGCAACGTGGCTGCGTCTCCACGCTGGCGGATCAAGCGAAGATACCGGGACTGGTATTGAGCCCACTCCCGAAAATGATGTTTCACCGGTACCACCGCGAGGCAGAAGACCAGTAGGATGCTGAGTGTACCGAACGCGCGGGCGCTATCGCCAAACAGAAACTGCCATCCCGCCGCGATCTTTCGCCGCATCATGCCCTCCACGGCCAGACCCAGGCCCAACCGGGGCCGCGGAAGAACGTTCCCACCACGGTCAGTACCGATGCCTGAATCAGGAACCACGTCATGATCCAGAACGAGAGCGGTTTCGACACCAGCCAGCGCCGGAATCGGCTCGACGAGTCCGGCGTGCCCGCTGCTGCTAGAAAGAGGAAACCCGCGACGGTAACGGTAGGGATCAGAATCACCCACACGCGCATGGCCAGGAACAACGCCGCCAACGCTCCCACCACGACTCCCACGATGCGCATCCGACGCTGCTTGTCCCGCAGCCAGACTCCCTGCGCTTCCACATTGATGTTGAAGTACGGAATCACGATGAGCGCCACGATCACCATCGTCGGAATCAAAACACCCGCGATCACCGGTGGGAAGTAGTGCAGCAGTTCTTGCAGTCCCAGGAAATACCACGGCGCTTTCGCCGGGTTGGGCGTCTGCATGGCGTCGGCTAATTCCTCAAGCGGCGCGTCCCAGAAAAGCGCTAGAAGCACCAGCGCAATGGCAAGTACCTCGATCGCTACCCCGGCCCGGTACAACGTCTCCGGCCACGCCATCACCAGCGCTTCATCTTGCGCTTTGACATGGGGCGAGGTTCGCCGCGTGACGAACGCCACCCGCACCGGCGCCTTACGGCTATCGGAATCGAGAGCCGCCTCGAACTTCTTGGGCTCACTCATGGGGTTTTCCCTCGCCGGTGTAGAGGCCACCATCCTTGCGAATGCGCCAGAAGTGAATTCCGATGAGCACAATCGCCGCCAGCGGCAGAATCACGCAGTGCAACACGTAAAAACGCAGCAGCGCGTTTGCGTTCACCGAATTCCCACCCAGCATCAGGAAGCGCATCTTCTGGCCTAGCACCGGCACCGCCGACATGATGTTCGATCCGACCGTGATCGCCCAATAGGCGAGTTGGTCCCACGGCAGCAGGTAGCCCGTGTAACTAAGGAACAAGGTGACGATCAGCAGCACCACGCCGATCACCCAGTTGAACTCTCGCGGCTTCCTGTAAGCGCCGCGGTAAAACACCTTGAACATGTGCGCGAATACCAGCAGCACCATGGCGTGCGCCGACCACCTGTGCAGGTTCCGCAGAAACACACCCGCTGACACCACAAACTGCAAATCCTTCATGTCCGTGTATGCCTGCGGCACCGAAGGATGGTAGTACAGCATGAGCGGAATCCCTGTACCCACCAGAATCAGGAAGGTCGCGAGGCTGAGCGTCCCCAGATACCAGGTCACGCTGAAGTTCAGCGCCGCGCGGCGCATCTTCACCGAAAACAGATGAAGGAAGATGTTCTGCTGCACCGCGAGCGCCCGGCGCAGGTTCGTCGCTCCCGTTCCACTGCGGAACACGGAGCGCCAGACGCGCGTCTCGCGTAATTCGTTGATGTATGCCTCGATTGCGTTCGGCATCCTAGGTCCTCAGGAACTGCCTGGCGGGAATGGTGATCGAACGGTCCACCATCAGGTCGCCTTCGTCGCTGATCCACACGCGGAGCCACGGCAGAGGCCGCGGCGCCGGGCCCGCGATCTTCGCGCCCTCCAGGTTGAACTTGCTGCCGTGGCATGGGCAGGTGATCTGATTTTGTTCCGGCGCCCAGACAGTCAGGCAGCCTAAGTGCGTGCATACCGCCGAGAGAGCATAAAAACCTTCCGGACCGTGGATGACGTAGATCCCGGTCTTGGGATCGGTGGTAACCGAGCCTTGCGGGTACTGATCGGGTTTACCCGCATTGGTAATCGGCGAGGGCTCGTAAAGCACATTCGGAGACAGGAATTCCGTACCGAACACCACCGCCCCTGCACCCGCGATCCCCAGGCTGCCTAGGCCAAGCTTCACGAATGTCTCGCGGCGCGTGCATTGTGATTCTGTGTTTGTTTCGTCCGCCATGGTTCACCTTGCCTGCATCTGAATCAACTGCGGCAGCTCACTCGCCACCAGGTGATAGGCCTCCATCGTGATCACCTGCACCGGACACCTCTCCGCGCACAGCCCGCAGCGGATGCAGCGCGTTTCGTCCTTGATCATCGCCGAGCCGGAGATCACGCCCAGTTCCTCTGCCGCGACATCGTCCAGTTCCACGCGATAGAGTTGCTCGTTCTGCTGAATGTGATCCATCACTTCGGGCGTGAAATTGATCTGCTCGAGCGGTACCAGCTTGAGGCAGTCCTCCGGGCAGACATCCACGCAGCCGCCGCACAACACGCATTGCGATCCATCGGGCTCGTTGCCTTCGAAAACCGTGTTGACCCAGCAGCGCAGGCACCGCCGGGCTTCCCGCATGGCGCTTTCCGCATCGAACCCGACCTCTACTTCGGTCACACCCGTTCGCCGGTCGAGCGGCAACATCGGCACCGGTTGGCGGTTCCAGTTCATGTAGTCCCCGAACATGCGATGGTGGTCGAGCACCTCGACTTCAATCTCCGGCTCTGCCCGTTTGCGTCCGGTGAGGTACTCGTCAATGCCAGCAGCGATGCGCCGGCCGTCGCCCACGCTATCGATGATCAGGCGTGGTCCAAACACGCAGTCGCCACCAGCAAAAACGCCCGCCGAGCTGGTCATGAGGCTGCTGCGATCGGCCACAATCAGGCCGCGCGGTGATACCTGTACGCCGTCCTGCGGCTGGAGAAAATCCAGCTTGGGCGCCTGGCCGATCGCCATGATGATCGTGTCGCACTCAATCACCGATTCACTCTTCTCATAAAACGCGGGGTTGAACTTTCCGGAGGAATCGAACACCCACTTGGTCTTGAGCGTTTCGAGACCCGTCACTTTTCCGCGAGTACCCACCACTCGTTTGGGGCCACGCCCGTCCCGCAACACGATGCCCTCGGTCTCGGCTTCTTCGATTTCCTCGAGTGCCGCCGGCATCTCGTTGCGTTTCTCCAGACAAACAATATTCACTTCCCGCGCGCCCAAGCGAAGTGCAGAAAGTGAGATATCAACCATCTCGTGCGCCGCAACCGCCGCGATGTTGGTGTCGCTGGGAACCTCGCCGGCTCCCTCGGTCCCATGCTGCTTCACGACTTCGCGCGCTGCCGATCGCGCGACATCCATCGCCACATTGCCGCCGCCGATCACGACTACTTTTTTCCCGATGGTGAAGCGATACCCCAAGTTGGCGTTGAGCAGAAAATCGATCCCCTTGTGAACGCCATCCAGGTCCACGCCAGGGATCGAGAGGTCGCGGTTGCGGTGCGCACCCACGGCAATCACGACGGCATCGAAGCCCTCCACGCGCAATCCGGAAATCGTGAAATCCCGGCCCGCGGCCGAGTTCAGCTTTAGCGTGACATGGCCGATATCTAGAATTTCGCGGATCTGGGCATCCACCACGCTGCGCGGCAGGCGATATTCTGGAATTCCCAACCGCAGCATTCCACCCGCCGCCGGCGCGGCTTCGAAGATGGTGACCTGGTAGCCCATCATCGCTAAATCGTGGGCAGCCGAGAGACCAACAGGACCGCTGCCCACGACCGCCACCCGATAGGGCAAATTGCTGGCGGGCTCCCGGCGAATATTCAGAGGATGTCTGGATTCCGGCCCGTATCGTTCGGTGAGGAAACGCTTCAGTGCCCGGATCGAGATGGGTTTGTCGATGGCACCGCGGCGGCAAGCGGTCTCGCAGGGGTGAGCGCAAACTCGCCCGCAGATGCTGGCCATCGGGTTGGGGTCGCGCGCATACCGGTAGGCCTCTTCAAACCGGCCTTCGGCAATCAGCGCGACGTAGCGCCCGGCGTTGGTTCCCGCCGGGCACGCCATCATACAGGGGAAGTTGCTGTTTAGCCAGTCACGATCGACTTTCTTGTCGCGAAATCGCGTTCGCATGGTCGCTGTGCTCGCTGAACGGACAGCTTTATTTGGAAAGCGAGAAATCTGTGCTGCTGTCGCCCGCAATCTTCACGGGTTTCGACTGCACTTTCATACCTTCGTGCCATGCGGAAACGGTGTACTGCCCATCTGGCACATCGGCGATCTTGAAGTTTCCGTCCGCGTCGGTCACAGCGAAATAGGGCGTCGGGGTGACGACAATATACGCGGACATCTCCGGATGCACGTTGCACAATAGCGGCACCACACCGGCAGTATCGAATTTGAACTCGCGTTTCTGTCCCGTGGGCCAGGTCCCCAAGTTGTGGCTCAGCTTCTTGTTCCCACTGATGGCGGGCCAGAAAATGTTATGTGCCACTTTATCGCTGTTCAGGAATTCAACGGTTGACCCCTCCGGCACGGCTGCAACGTGCGGTTGAAACAGCAGCCCTTTTTGGTCGATCACAACGTGCTCGGCGGGCGCCGGAAACGTTTTCCCCGCAATTGCCTCGACGTATACCACCGAGACTCCCTTCCCTCCTGTCACCTTGCCCGATAAAGTACTCCCCGAGAGCGATGCCGCGAAAGACATTGTGCCCGTAACAAACGCGATCAATACAATCTTTGTAAACTGATTTCTCATGTCAAATTCCTTTCGATTTCTTCAATACACAAATTCCAAACCAACCAGCGCGGTGTTTACGCGGAACGGATTGACCGCCTGCTGGACGCCTGTTGTCGGATCGGTCGCGATCAGGACAGTCTGTTTGGGCCGAAATTGATATTCGAAGGACGCTTTGATGTTTGGGTGGATCAGGAACTGAATTCCCGGCGTAAATCGATTTCGCTCCGAAGAAACGGGGCCAAAGTACGGTGTGTCGGTAGCCAGCAGAAGACCGTTGATCCGGTCGGCGCTCGAATGTACGCCGTCCCAACGGCCGATCGCCATGATCCAGGGCAGAACCAGGTAGTCCGTTTCCAGGAAACCGCCGTTAAACTTGGCCGGGACGCCGGTGATGAAACCAACCGGGGGCGGGCTCGTAGAACTGAGGGGCAACGGAATTAGCAAACCCTGAGCGTTCACAGGCAATAGATTGTTGTCCTTGCCGTACATGTAGACGCCGAATAGATTGAAGGTGCGATAGTTAAAGCTGAAATCCCCGCCAGCTCGATAGTATGGCTCCTGCGCATACAGCAGTTGAGGATTGCCATTGGGAAGGGCACCGTCAAGACCCTGTTGCGATTTGCCGCCGAAGTAGAACGTACCGAAATTGAGATAAGTGTGGTCCCGCGGTCCGGTCGTCCCGGCTGCCTGAATGGCATTGCGGCTCTCAGAGTCGCGCTCCAGGTTGAAGCGGTATGCAAAGCGCGCATACACATCCTTAAAGCTCGAGTCCGAGGCGAACCCTACGCCGCCATTTGCCCCGCCTGTAGCGGACGGCACGTAGGGGCTGTTCGTTTGGCTCGTTCCGCTAGTGTTCTGGTCGAGAATCGTCACGGAGTAGTGATAGCCGCCGTAGTTGTGGCCTCCGCTGAACTCGACCCCCTTGGCTACGTTGCCGAAGTTAAATTGGTTATTCACAAACTGCGAGCGCGCCGTGATGGCGCTGATCGCCCCAATGTTGCTCTCGGAATAGATATCGTAGGGACTGAGGTTAATGCTGCGAGCCTGCGTGAACGGTAGGTCCAGTTCGAACTGACCTGCCCGGACGGTCAGCACGTCTTTGGGGAGCTTGAGGAACCGGCCGATGTTCACAAATCGCAAGTAGCCGTCGCCAAGCTCACCGTTCGAGTTTTCGCCGGCGACGCTGATGTCGTCATCCACCCAAAAGGCAATATCGCTGCCGAAATTTCCAGCAGTGAAGATGCTGAAAAAACCGGTTTCGAAATCGGTGCTCGGAATCGTCTGCGGTACGGTTCCTGGAGCGGCGAGGGGGTTGAATTGGTTGCGATTGCCTCCGGTCCACTGAAAAAAGCTGTTCATCCGCAAGCCTATCGGCGATATGCCCGGAATCGATCCCGGCCAAACGGTCTTGGGCCACACCTGTTTCTGCGCTTCAGCGCCTAACAGTGTTGGTGCAACTTTCAAAAAGTCCGCATCTTCTTTAGGGAATTTGAACCCGGCGTCCTTAAACGCTTTGCCAAAATCATTCAGCTTCGGAAAGTCCAGATGACATGTCGTGCACGACGTCTGGTATTGGCGAGAGAACGCCGGAATGGCGTATGACCTCGTCGACACAGAAAAGAGGAACAACGGAATGATCACGACTGAACTGGGTATGAGAATCCTCAGCGCCTTCCTAACCCCCATGAAATGACCTCCTTCGCGTTACGACAGCGTGTTTGTATTTAATGGTTGGCTGCTGTGCAGGATAAGGGCCGTTCGTCAAGTGGAGGATCTAGCTGTAGTTACGCTGAGGTTTCAGAATTGGGTGAGCGTTTTGGCGCACGTGGGAGGGGGAATACCAAAAAGGGAGAGTCTGGTCACACCATAGCGGCATTCTCAGTTGCTACTGTGATTGCCCGGCGCTATGGAAATCGCCGCTGGGTTCCATACGCGGCATACGGCATGGCTGCGCTGGGCGGATTTTCGAGGCTTTCGCTGTCGGCTCACTTTTTGTCGGATGTCTTTATTGGTGGTGCGCTTGGGTATTCGATTAGCCGCTTCACCGTGCTCCAGCAGTAGCTGTTGCCTCCCGGAGGTCCGTCGGCTTGGGCTTCTGTTAGCGAGTGTGGCTTTCGTTCCCGGAGTGCTGCTGGCGCAGTTAACCACCGGTGCCATCGAGGGACTCTGCGGGGCGCGGATGACCGTCCTATTGCCGGCGCAACGATTCTCGTAACCGGTGGGGGCGGCCTCCGT
Source organism: Terriglobia bacterium (assembly GCA_963768075.1). Lineage (GTDB taxonomy): Bacteria > Acidobacteriota > Terriglobia > Bryobacterales > Bryobacteraceae > QHXW01. Next base: position 9,699 of record CAVYHD010000036.1, on the reverse strand, counting down.
GCCATCATTCACTCGAACTCGAACGGCGAGTTCGCCACGACGCTTCCCTACGGACGATACCGGTTGTTCGGAGACGTCCAGCCCGGCATCGAGTGCTCCGGCACTACCACGGTTTTCGTCGTCCCCCTACAAACCACGCGATTTGATCTCCTTATGGATGCATCGGGCTCAATCCGCGAAGGGCAGCCGGAGGCGGGAACCCCAGGCGTTTGGACCGACGCCACGAGTGGGCGCGTGTACCCGGAGACACCTCCGTCTTCGTGCTCCGCTGCAAGGCTAATATATACCCCATTACCTCGGCGTACAATCCTATCCTGGGCAGGTGTCCTGGCGGGCACGGTATTCGATCACGAAGCGGACAAGCAATGGTTGACGGCGCACCGGAAACTATCCATTTGGCCGAGTCTCGCGACCCGTACATGCGACGCAGGCCCTCGGTCCGGCCTCGAACGTTGGAAGGCGCGATTCCAAGCGCCTATTTCCCTGAGGGTGTTACGGAAGTAGTCCGGATAGGTGGATGGTTGGGCTGTTATCGCCAGCTATGCTTGGTCAAGGCAACCGGTTGTGAGTACCGATTCCGCCTTGACTAGGGACAAAGTCAAGTATTTTCGTCTCACCCCGTTTCGCCATCACGTTTCTTGCTCTCAATGGTTCGAATGGTCAACCAGAGTCCTAGCATTGTGACTAGAATGGCCATTAGCGAAACTCCCAGCCCGATCCTGCGAAATCTTCGTTCGTCCAGCGCACTCACGCCGGCGTGGAACGTCTCGGCGGTAATCGCAAGCCCTTCCTGGACGGGCTTCTGCACGGCTGCGGGTTGAAATGCGTGAACGGCGACGGCGGCCTTTACCAGTGCCTCCTTCGCCTCGCGCTGGCGCAGCAAGGCTTCGGAAACCTCCATTCCCGACTGCTGGGCAACCGCCAAAACGTGGTCGGATTTCTCGATAGCCTTGTCGAGACTCGCAATCTGCCGGGCCATTTCAGCCGCTGCCTTCCCACCGGCCGAGTCGCTGTCGTGGCACTGGCTGCAGACCGCATTCGGGCCCGCCAGCATTCCGATTCCTGGCCGTTTGATTTCGTGGTTGCCATGGCACACTACGCACCCCGCGGCGCCCATGCTGGCGAAAACGGGTGCGTGCGGGCTCCCCTTGTATAAGTCTTCCATCACGGCGTGGCATGTGCCGCAAACCGCGGCCACTGACGTTACTTCCGGCGGTTGTGCGCCATGGTTGCCATGGCAGGATGCACAACTCGGCGCCGAGAGATCCCCTCGTTGGGCCAGCGCTTCCCAATGCACGCTCTTGCGATAGGCCGCAAATTGGTCTGTGGGCAGCTTGTACTTGGCCATGTGGCCGGGGTCGGCATGACAACGCGCGCAAGTCTCCGGCAGCCGGAGCGGATGCACTGGCGAGAGCGTATCCGTGGTCTCGCGGATATCGTGTACGCTGTGGCAGTCGATGCAAGTCGCCACGGCTGTGTCTCCCGCCGCGAGACGCTTGCCATGAACGCTGGTGCGGTACTGCGCGAGCTGGTCTACGCGCTGGCGGGGCTTATATTTCTGCATGAATGCTGCGTCGCTGTGGCAATGGCCGCAGCGCTCGGGGATGGCCGTGCGCGGGATCTTGCCGATGAAGCCGTGCGCCCTGCTCATGGACTGTTCCGGGTCAGATGCCGTCCGGTCTCCGCCGTGGCAATCCGCGCAACTGAGTCCGAAGCGGGAGTGGATGTCGTTCGAAAACGCCTTAGCGGGGGCCTGCAAATTGCCATCGAGCACAGAGTGACATTCCACGCACGTGTCCGCGGCGGAGAGAGGGAACGCAAAGCAGAGCACCGCCAGGGCACGCCTCATCTCCAGTACCCCAGTGCGGAAAACGTAGTCAGGTAGGCCAGCAGCAGCACACCCGCCCCTGTCACCCACCGTGTGCGCTCTATGCCCTTCCGATCGATCGCCCAGAAAGGAAGAGCTACCCACCAAAGGGCCAGCAACCCGAACCCAAGCAAACCAACCAATTCCCCTTCAAACAGCCACACGTGGCTGGGGATCAGCTTCAGCGTGTAAAACGGCGCCAGGAAATACCACTCCGGACGGATGCCCGCAGGCGCGGGCGCAAAGGGGTCCGCCTTCAAGCCCAACTCCCAGGGAAACAGCGCCGCCAGCGAACCGAGTACGCCCAGCGCCGCATACCAGGCCATGAGTTCTCGCAAAAAGAAGTTCGGAAAGAACGGCATCTGCGGTAGGGGCATGTGTTTGCGCGCGTACTCTGCTTCCGCCCATCTCGGCGCGCTGATGCCATGCTTTTGGACCAGTGTCAGATGGGCGAGCAGCAGCAGGGTTGTCGCGCCCGGCAAGACCGCGACATGAAAACCGAAGAAGCGCGTCAATGTCGCGCCTCCAACATCGTTGCCACCCCGAAGGAACCGTGCGATGTAATGTCCCACTACCGGCACTGCCGCCGCCATGTCGGTCCCTACCTTTGTGGCGAAGTAAGACACCGTGTTCCAAGGCAACAGATAGCCACTGAAACCGAAACCCAAAGCCAGACCGAGAAGAGCGATTCCACTGAGCCAGGTGAGCTCGCGGGGCCGGCGAAAGGCGCGCAGGAACACCACGCTGAACATGTGGATGAATGCCGCAAGGATCATCAGGTTGGCCGACCAGCTATGGATCGAGCGTACCAGCCACCCGTACTGCACTCGCGTCACGATGAACTGCACACTCTCATACGCCTCTCCCGGTGACGGCCGGTAGTAGAGCAGTAGCAGTGTGCCCGTAAGCACTTGAATGACGAACAGAAAAAGAGTGATGCCGCCGAAGTAGTACCACATGGTTCCGGCATGCACCGGAACGGTCTTGTGCGCGAGAAACTTCCGCATTGACGCGAGCCCCAACCTCTCTTCAAACCAGGCCGAGGTCTTGCGTGGCTCTGTCATCTTTCAAGCCCTGCGCGAGATCACCACTTCATCGCCCCGAATATGCACGGAGTATCCACTAAGCGGGCGCGGCGGCGGTCCGGATACCACTTGCCCGTTTAGGTTATAGAGACCGTTATGACAGGCGCACCATATCTGCCTGCTCGATTCCCGGTACTGCACGGTGCAATTCAAATGTGTGCAAACGGCGGAGAAGGCGCGCCATTCACCCGCACTCGTGTGGATCAGCAGCACGGGGAGGTTGCCGAACTTTACGATCCTGCCTTGATTAGCCCTGAGATCTTGGACCTTGCCGGCGGAAACCTCATCGACCGAGGCTTCAGACACTTCCGGAGGGGACATGAATCGGAATGCCGGATAAAGAAAGGAAATGATGGATGCCGAGAACCCGCCGCCCAGCAACCAGCGCAAGAGACTGCGGCGGGCCTGTTCCATAGATTGATGGCTCGAACCAATGCAAAGCTGGTTCCAAACACAGACAAACGGTTAGTAGACCAGAAACCTGGTGAAACGCCCACAGTCACGGCGTTACGCGCGCAAATAGCGTTGGATCGCGCAGCTTGCTTGCGGAGATTCCCGCAGTTGGCCAGAAGAACCGTTCTTCAGAGCGCCAGTTCTCACCCAAGGTAGGGCTTGGCGCAAAACGTGCTTGGCCATAGTCACCTTTCAGCAATTCTCAAGGCCGCTCAAGGAGGACGCCATGTCTGCCCCATCCCTTACGGCGAATCCCGAACCACCACAGAATCTCAACGAGTTGAGACGGCAGGTTCAGGACCTGCGGCAACGAGTTCTGATCTTAGAACAACGTCTCGGGGACGGCACGGTCCGTGCCGCCGAAGCCGAGGCTGTGGTTCGGGCACCAGTTCCTGTTTCCGAAGCTATCGTTGGACGAGGTCTACCGTCGAACGCCTTGCCGGCGCTAGGTAGAGCGCTACTCGCCATGGCCGGCGCCTATCTTCTTCGGGCTCTCACCGAGTTCGGGGCGATGCCGCCTACCATGGGCGTTGCGATCGGCCTCATGTACGCGGTGGTATGGCTATTGGTCGCAGCGCGGCTACCGGTCGAACAGAAACTCGCCGCTGTCCTGACATGCGGCACCTCGATGCTCATCATGGGTCCATTGATCTGGGAAGCGTTGGAACGTCTAAAGGTCATGCCAGCCTGGGCCGGCGCCGCGGTACTTGTGGGGTTCGCTTGCCTCGCGGTGACCCTCTCCTGGCGGAAGCGTCAGATCCTCATTTCCGGCGCCGTATGCGTGTCCTCAACGCTAATTGCCGCCGCACTCCTGCTCGCAACCCGCGATCTCCTCCCGTTCACTCTGGCCTTGCTGGCCATCGCCGCAGTGCTGGAATTTGCGGCCTGGCGCGATCATCCGACCGGCTCGCGATGGTTCACTGCGATTACCGCCGATGCTGCCGTCATCGTATTTTCCTGGCTGATGGCGCGAGAAAACGGCCTTCCCGAGGGATACGTTCCGACCTCGTCGCGCGCCGTGCTTACCGCGCAACTGCTACTGATCCTGATCTACGTCGCCACGGCCGCTACTCAATCGGTGGTCAGGCGCCGGACCCTTACTTTCTGTGAGATGGCGCAAACAGCGTCTGCTCTTCTTATTGGCATTGGGGGCGTCGTGTGGGTTTTCAAAAGCAATGGCGGCGCCATGCTAGCACTGGGGATCTCCGGACTGATTAGCGGCCTGGCCTGCTACTTGATCTCCTTCCTGCGCTTTGATCGGAGCGACAAGTGGAACTTCCGCGCCTGGGCGACTTTCGGACTATCTCTGGTGCTGGCTGGCACCTTCTTGCCGTTTTCCGGCGCTGGATTCTGGGCCCTGTGGTGCGGATGTGCCGTAGTGTGTTCTTGGGCTGCGATGGGTGCCCGTCGGCCCACCCTGGGTCTACATGGCGCTATCTATCTGACACTTGGCGCCGCGGTTTCGGGTGCCGCAAGTCAGGCATTGTCGATCTTGTTTGGCGATGGCAAAGCTCCATTTCATTGGCTTGTTTCCGTGGGTGTCCTCGCCGCTGCCATGGCATCGTTAGCTGCGATTGCATGGAGCTGGCCGGGCGAGGGTTCCCTTTGGCGCAAACAGGTGTCGCTGTTCGCGATTTCAGCGAATATCACTTGGATTCTGTCAGGGATCGCGGGACACGCGCTCATCCTGATCTGGCTGGGAGTGGCGAGGGCCTGGGCCGAGCGCATCCCCGCGGACACTCTCGGAACGGTGGTGCTCACGATCTTCTCGGTGGCACTCGCTTGGGCCAGCGCCCATTGGTCGAAGCGGGAGCTTGCCTGGCTCGTGTATGGATTCATGGGTCTTGGCGCTTGGAAACTGGTTACGCGAGATTTTGTCAACGAGCGTAGTCTCGCCTTAGTGATTTCGCTCCTCTTCTACGGAGGTGCACTGATACTTCTTCCAAAAATGTTACGCAAGGCAAGCCAGCTCAAGGGACCCGACTCGTTAGGCAGTCCGAACACAATTTAGGGTTGCCCTCGCAGGCTATTGCGAAAGCCCCTTGCATTCAAGAATGCGGCGCGGGCCTGGAACCGGTACGGGCATATCGGAAAGTTCGGGCGCGCACGGTATCGCTTTTCGTAGCTGAGTGGGTCGCGAGCCTGCCCGGACTTGATCACTCGGCTCTGGGAGACTGACGCCAGCCTGGCAATCCTGTGAGGTGTCTTCCTGGAGAAACGGGTTGCGTCTATGGATTGCTTGAAACGCTTCTCTCCCCTTCGGAGCCTTGGGAGAGGGCGTTTGTCTGACACAAGAAAATGAGCGCGTCCCAAACGGGATTCACCCAAGCAAGAATGCATCCCGGGCCAAACATCTGATGCAGTGAAGCTTGAGCCGAAAAAGAAGACCCAGTGAATCCCACTTCTTTATGTTCCACTCCGCTTAACGCTGTCTCTATCTCACCATTCGCCACATGGCCTTTGGTCACCTTTTGTTGCGAATCTGCATTGCCTAGTGTTACCGAATAGTGCAAGAACGTTGCAGTCGCAGAAAACAAAGCCTTTCGTCTTTCTTGCACTCGTTGCAGTGCAACTCTGTGTAACATGGCCTTCTGCCGTAGATCGTTGCTCTCGCAGAAAATAGGGCAGTTAGTCCGTCTTGCACTGTGTTCCCTGAACTGCACGATGTTCCTGCCCAGAGCAGCAGGCCTCCGACGCCAGTAAATTCATACGGATACGGCCACACAAAAATATATTTTCACTTCATGTCAGAAAACACCTTCTCCCATGCCTTTGAAAGTGAGGGGCATTTTTCGGAAAATCCATGAGCATCCACTACGACTCGATTCAGAGAGCTGTCCTGAAGCAAGGGCCCCAGGTCGGCTCGGACCCGGTTCCCGAACGTTCAGGAGATCCCTCCGCGCCGCCGCATCTTCCGAACCTGCGCAGGCTGCGTGAGGCGAAACCAGACCGGTACATGGCTTTGCTCCGCCGCGCGTGGCCGGAGATCAAGGCGGAGCTAGACTCGGGCCATACCCTGACAGAGGTCTGTAAGAGTTTGAATGCGGATGGCATCCCGATCGCCTACCCGACGCTGAGAACCACGGTTGGTAGGCTTCGCCGGGAACAGCGCCGGGTGGCATCTCGTTGACCTCGGACTATGGAGAAACCCGACAGCAAGATGACGTCGATTCGCCGCGCATGGCCGGAAATCGTGGCAACACTAGACGCCGCACATAGCCTCAAAGGAGTCTGTGAATGCTTGAATGCCGATGGTGTTGCCGTCGAGTATAAGACGCTCAGAGCTTATGTGAGCATACTTCGTAGAGAACAGAGTCAGCGATCGATGATGGTTCCGGACAAGCCGTTTCCTGGCCCTGTCGTTCAAGTGCCCCAGCGTCCGGTTCCCGAAACCAAGCGGCAAGAGCGGTCTAATCCATTTGCCACCGCCATGGAATACCTCAGCAAAGTGCGCGGATTCCAGAACTTCACCGGGGAGCCGCCAGACCCCGACAAAATATTTTGAGGTCGCATGTCCGAAAACACCCTCTGCCAAGACCTTGAAAGTGAGGGGGTATTTTCATGCCACAACGCACCGTCCGATTTTCCAGGGCGAAGGTGCCACAGAAGTGGCGGGTTAGTGGACCTGGAGCCAAGCCGTGAGTGACAGGAATCCAAAGGGGTTCCGGCTTAATCCCCGGAAGACCCGCGGTCGACAAGCCAGTTCACCCAGAGTTTGGAGCTCTACCTACCTCCTGATTCTTCGCTATGTCCGAGAACTGCGTGCACAACAGCGCAAGCGACAGGCTCGGCGCCCGGTTCCTTCTCGCCCGTTCAATCAGCGGTGCGCCGTTCGCGTGATGTACGCAAAGAGTGCCACGCGCGGGCAGTGGAAAGCACACGGACGCTACATCGCCCGCGAGAGCGCCAGCCAGGGCCGCGCGGTTGAGGCCGGGTTCGACGCCACCGAGCAAGGGATCAATATTGCCGCTCGTCTCGACCAGTGGCAATCCGCCGGCGATGAACGCATGTGGAAGATTATTGTGTCGCCGGAGTTCGGAGACAAGATCGACCTGACGCAACTGCCCCGCGACTTGATGAAGCGTATGACGCGGGATCTCGATACGCGCCTCGAGTGGGCTGCTGTCGCGCACTTCAATACCGATAACCCGCACGTTCACATTGCCCTTCGCGGCGTTCGCGAGCACGGAAAATCATTCCGTCTCGAACGCGATTATGTGAAGCATGGCATTCGGAGCATCGCTGAAGATCTGTGTACTCGACACCTGGGGTATCGCACACATCGGGACATCGACGAAGCCCAGCGCCGCGAGGTAGCGCAGCAGAGGTTCACGTCGCTGGACCGGTCGATTGCCAGGGACAAGCCGATAGACGGCCAGTCCTCGCATTTCCAGGTCAGCAGGAATTCGGCGCATCCGCGAAACCAGTACGCAGTTGCGCGGCTGAGGACGCTGGAGAGCATGGGACTGGCCGAAGCCGCTGGGCTCGACCAATGGCTGGTGCGCCAGGATTTCGAGACCGCTTTAAGGGCGATGCAGCGCCTTGGGGATCGGCAAAAATCCTGGCCGCTCACGGCGTGCCGGTATCGGACACGCGACTGCCACTGGTCATGTTCGATCTTCGCAATTGCACAACACTCGAAGGCAGAATACTCGTGCACGGCGAAGATGAAGGGACCGGCCGCAGCTTCATGATGCTGGAGGGCACCGACGCCAAGGTGCACTGCATCTATCACACGCCGCAAATGTCAGAGGCACGCGGCCGCGGCGGATTACGAGCAAACAGGTTTGTGCGTCTGCGGAAGTTGTTCGAGAACGGACGGCCACTGCTTGAAATCGACGAGCTGGGACATTGTGAAAAGGTTCTGAACGACGAACGCCATCTGGAAGAGACCGGGCGCTTTAATCCAAGGCGGAATGGCCCCGGTTGAGGATGGATGGGGCGGCTGGCTCGGTCGATATCAGGTGGCCCTTCGGAAGGCGGCTTCGACTCCAATGCACGAGCGCGACCTTCATGGACGCGTGCGAGAACCGGATCGTGGTCGAGGCCGGTGAGAAGCGTCAGTGGCCGACGGTTCTTCCCGTGGAGGTTGGTATGAGAATCAGAATTCAAAAGGCAGGTGCGATGCCATGACTGGTGACGAAATCCTAACGGTTGCCGAAGTAGCAAGTGAGCTCCGGTGTTCCAGGGCACACGTCTACAACGCGATTGCAGGGAACGTTGTGGGGGTATCCTCGCTGCCGGCGATTTCCATGGGACGCCGAAGCTGGTTAGGCGCTGCGGTGGAACGATGGAAACGGACGAATGAAAGTTGTGGCGGAAATGATAACTGGCGTCTCGTCAGTAATCGACACCGTTGGACGCATGAGGGAGACGGTTCATGCGTAGACGGTTTCAGAAGGGTAGTTTACGGAAGCATCGCGGTGTATGGGTCGCGAGATGGTGGCAGGGCGGGAACGCAAGGCGCAGACGTTAGGGCGAATTTCACACCTGACAAAAGCGGAAGCTCAGTCCAAGTTGGCCGCCATCGTAGCCCCGATCAATAACAAGCATGAAGAACCATCGGAGCAGAAAAGCTTCGGTGATTTCGTCCGGCAAGTCTATTTGCCGTTCTACCGGCGAAAGTGGAAGCGCTCAACTGTAATGACCAACGAGGATCGGCAAGAACATCATCTCACGTCCGAGTTTGATGCTCGGTCTCTGGGTAGCTTCAACAGAGACGAGTTGCAATCCGTACTTGATCGCAAGGGCCAGACGCTTTCATTCAGCGTTGTGGATCACCTGCGATGGGATCTAAAGCAGATATTCGACATGGCAGTGGCAGAGGGGTATTTGCGAAGGAGCCCGGCGGCGTTGTTGTTCACTCCCAGGGAGTGCAAGAGGGCGGCGACGCGGGTCATGACGGTAGAGGACGTGCGCAGATGTTTCGGTGCTCGGAGTTCGGGAGCGGTTAATTGCGAAACTTGCGCTGCTCGCCGGGATGAGGCCCGGTGAGATTTTTGGGCTGAAATGGTTACGGATGGAAGCCGATTACGCCGACATCCGGCAGCGTGTTATCGGGGGGATGTAGACTCACCCAAATCGGTCCGGTCGGTGCGATATGCGGCCCTCTCAGACGGGCTGCTCATTTCCATCGATGAGTGGCGGGCGGTCGCTCGACACTGGTGCCGATGCGTGGGTTTTCCCGTCCGAAAAACTTACGACGCCTTTGGCAAAAGATAATTGCTGGAGGCGGAGTTTCCTGCCCAAGCTCAAATCGGTCGGATTGGCCTGGGCGAACTTTCAAGTCATGCG
>CAVYHD010000035.1:0-32503 GCA_963768075.1 Terriglobia bacterium | reverse complement strand
CTGGACGGAAGATAGGCGATTATCGTCCCGCCATCTGCGGTCCCGTGCGGCTGCCAGATAGTCAAGACCAGTAAACTCGCCGAGGCCATCGACCACGACTTCGTGCTTTTGATCCGGCACCAGGTCATACCAGGGACGCGACGTGAACAGTGCTTTCACGCGCGTCATGTCCTGAGAACCGGCGCCGTCGATCGCGCCCTCCCATACCCGGTTCAAAACCCCAAATCGGGCGGTTCCCAAAAAACTGGCCGGTGCCGCCGCACAACACCGCCCAGTATGCCTGCCTGCGAATCTGCACGGCCGAGGCGTTGTGCTCTCCTTCGTAGGTCGTCTCCAGCAAGAAAAATGGCATTACGGGGACCCGGTTATAGTCGTCAAGCAGTTTCTGGTGCACGATGCCGTAGGTGTACGTGCTGTTCAGATCGAGCCAGCCGCCATCCTTATAGCGATCTATTGCTGAATACTCCGGCTCGCTGCCCGCGGTAAACAGATGGCGATCATCGAATTCTTTGATGCCGAATGCGACAGCGTCCACGGCCTCTCGGGCCTTCTCGGGATTCCGATCGGCTCCCATTACCCAAACCAGGTTGTCGAAGCTCCGATAACGCCTGCCAACGTAACGTCCCCAGTTACGGCACTTCTCTGGCCCGTTGGCGAGCACCTCCTTCAATCCATCCCTCGTCTGTTCCTTTGTAGCCCAGATCAGACCAGGGTCGAGAAAACCTGGATGCCCTTCTCGCCAGCCTTACGCAGAACCCAGTCGACATGTTGAAAGTACCTCTCGTTCGGCGTTGAGAAGTCGCCAGCGGTGGTCAACGGACCCTCGCCCGAGCGGTTCACCGGGCCTCGAAACTTGTGCTCTATGAGATTGACCACAATCGAGTTGAATCCCTTCTGGCGCCGGTTTTCAAGGTATCGCTCAGCTTCCTCCTCGGTGAGGGCGACAATAAGGGACCACGGCATATCGCCATGGATCAAGAATGGCGCCCCCCTTTGATCCATGAGGTGGCGGTGGTCCGGACCTACCCGGACGGGGTACAGTCCAGAGCCGAGCGCTGTGATGCCGCACGCCAATGCACAAAGCAAACTCAAATCTCGATGTGGGTTGAGGAGGGAAGCGATGTCATGGTCGTCATTCGTTTGTTAAGCCACAATATCAAATGCGTTTGGGATCCGCGAAACCCGCGATCCTCCGTTGACCGCTGGGCTCCAGGCAGCAAGCGATCACTACGTCAGCCTCATCACTCAGCACAATAAGGTGATCCAAGAGAGCAGCGAAGCCAGCGCGGTTGAGAATGCAATGCAAGGGGCACGGCGCAGGCGGAATCTGGTGCGGCGAGGCTTTTGCTGGCCCACAAAAGACCCCACGAAGATTTGTCCCGCCCAAATGTGATCGCGGCAAGGCAGGCTTAGTGCAAAACGGCTGGCACCTCGCTCTCTCGCTGGAACGAGGCGAAAAATCCACAGATGGCCGAGTAAGAAGTTTATCCTAATCCTGTACTGAGACAAGCGGAGCTGTGGCAAACGAAGCGCAAAGAATGGTGGCAAGAGGTTTGATATGCGTGTTCCCAGGCCACACGCAGTATAAAATGCCGCGTTCTCCAATCGAGTGCGATATGATCCCAGGGTTGGGGCAACCATGAAATCTCGACAGACATGGATAGCCGTTGCGGCACTGTTCGTAACCGATCTCACGGCCCAGACGCCCGCCGTGCGCCTATGGGCGGTTAGCGATGGCGTGCGTGTCAACCCGGTGACGGGCCAGGTATTCGAGGCGCGCCCCGATATTCACAAGGATTACCCGGCAGGCGATTTCCGCGCGACCAATTCCGTGTGGAACGCGCCGGCGAAGACCGTTTCGCTAAAAGCGGCGCGTAACGAGTTTGTTGCCTTTCAGTGATTGTGGAAACGGCGAAGCCTCTTCGGGACGTGAATGCGCATTTCCCCGGCCTCGTGGGACCGAATAGCGCCCGCGTCGCCGGCCAAAATGCAGCGGTGTTCAAAGAATAGTACGTAAACGTCCGACGAACCACCACCGGCTACGAGCGCAGCTCGCTCGGCCCCGGCTGGTATCCGGACGCTCTGCTTCCGCAACGACGCTCACACCTAGATAGTGGTTTGCCGTTCTCCATTCCAGACCTTTACAACGACATTCCCGATCAGAAGAATCAGGCGCTGTCGATTCATCTCTTCGTGCCCAATGACCGTAGCGCGGCGCCCCCAGGCCGCTATACGGGCGATATCGAGGTCTCTTGGAAGGGCGCACGCGATACCGTTCATATTGCCCTGGACGTTTGGGATTTCGCGCTGCCGCAAGAAAATCATATTCCGGGCGACATCTGGAACGGCTCCATGCACGAGATGCCGCCCGAGGAAGAGTTGGCGTACTACCAGTTGGCGCGCCAGCACCGGTTCTTGCCTCTGATCTACGCCTATCGGCCCAAGGCGGAGATCACGGGCGCCAGCGTGCACCTGGATTGGACCGAGTATGACGGCCGTCTCGCTCCTTATCTCGATGGCTCGGCATTCACTCAAGCCCATGGCTACTGGGGGCCTGGCTACGGATTGCCAATCGATCACGTCATGCTCCCCTTCAACAACGAGAAGGGCGGTGACGACAGTACCGTCTGGCCCATGGCTCTGCCGAACGGTCAGCGTACGCCGGAGTATGAAGCCGTATGGAAGGAAGCCGGACGCCAGGTCCGCGAGCATTTCGATCGGGACCCGCGCTGGCACGGTGTCATGAAGATCGCGTTTCTCGATGGCCTGGACGAGTCCTATAACGAAGGGGCTTACGAAAAAATGTTGTACTACGGTAAGTTGCTGCACGACGCCATGGGCCGCGGCTGGTTCAAGTATCGCGTCGACGGCGGTTACTCACGGCCGGTAATGGACCGCCTTTCGAAGGAGGTGGAACTGTGGGTGTGCCACACCGAGGACTTCGATATTCAGGACGTGGAATACTTCCGTACCAAGGGTGTCAACACATGGTTTTATGGCCCTATGATTTATGAACAGAAGAAAAATGGCGGCTGCGGATCGAATACGTTCCTTGATCTCGATCTATTGGTGAATCGCGGCATCGGGTGGGTCGGCTGGAAATACCGGTCGGGTTGGGTGGAATGGGAATTCGATTGGAATGCCTTCGCGGCCTGGTATGAGGCTGAGAATTACAAAGACAGCCCGGATCGTGTTTACAACGGTTCCGGCCAACTGATCTATCGGGGCGCTGTCATGAACTATAAACAGCCTATCCCGAGCATCCGCCTGAAGGCGCAGCGCAGGGGATTGCAGGACTACGAGTATTTCTGGCTGCTGGCCCAGAAAACCGGTGGGAAACAAACTGCGGACGAGATCGTGAACGGCATCGTATATAAGCACCCCTTCGGGAAGAGCGCTCTGCTGGACACCGAAATCTGGAAAAATAACCCGGAGGAGTGGGACACGGCTCGGATTGCGGCCGGAGAACGGCTCGCCCAATGAGGAAACTCGTAGTGTTACTGCCCTGGTGCGCGCTGGCCGCCACCGCTGCCGACTTACGGCTCGGCATCGTGGGGACCGATACGTCGCATGTTACCGAATTTGCCAAGCTCCTCAATGATGACTCTTCACCTCAGCATGTCCCGGGCGCTCGCGTGGTTGCGGCATTCAAGGGGGGTAGTAAGGACCTGCCGGACAGCTATAAGCGAGTCGACAAGTTCGCCGATCAGCTTCGAGCCAAATGGAACATCGAGTTTGTTCCCGACATTCTGTCGCTTTGCGCGAAAGTGGACGGCGTGATGATCGAAAGCGTGGACGGGCGCCAGCATTTGGAACAGGTCAAACAGGCGCTTACTTGCGGCAAGCCGATCTGGATCGACAAGCCGCTGGCTTCGTCGCTGGAAGATGCTCTGGAAATTGACCGTGCCGCAAAGGGACGCGCGCCGTGGTTCAGTGCGTCGGCTCTTCGGTACGGCGCCGATGTGGACGCGGTAAGGTTCGCCGACGCTACTGACGTGATCGCTTGGGGTGCAGGCCCGCTCGGCCGCGAGCAATTGGATCTTACCTACTACACCATCCATGTTGTGGAGTTATTGTATGCTGTGCTCGGACCCGGCTGCGAAGAGGTGACGCGCACGCACACGGACGCCTCCGATGCGATTGTCGGAAAATGGAAGGGTGGCAAAATCGGCGAGGTCCGCGCCCTTCGGCCGGACAGCGATTACGGCGTGCTCGTATTCCGGGGCGGAGGAAAAATGGCCGTATCGCCGAAAATCGACGACAGCTACCGGCCGTTGGTGGCGGAAATCGTCAAATTCTTTGAGACCAAGCGCCCGCCCGTGCCCAATGAGGAGACGCTTGAGGTTATGGAATTCATGAGCGCTGCCCAGCGCAGCATGTCGCTGGGGGGCGCGCCGGTGAAGCTTCGCTAAGCTGCCTTTCAATCGAAACGTGGAGGATTCATTTCATGTCGATCGGACGAAGAGATTTCATTGCCGGCGCAGCCCTCGCCGGTGGCGCTCAGTGGCTCGGATCCGGGCGGGCGTCGGCAGCCGCTAGTGACAGCATCCGCGTAGCCATCATCGGGTTGGGTGGCCGCGGCCGCGACCACATGCGAGACTGCGCCAAAATCCCCGGCGTGAAAGTGGTTACTTTTTGCGACCCGGATGAAACTCGGATGGCGCAAAGGGCAGCCGAATTTCAGTCGCTGACGGGTCAGAAGCCCGCCTTACAGCAGGACCTGCGTCGCGTGTTCGAAGACAAGGATATCGATGCCGTGACCATCGCCACGTGTAACCACTGGCATGCGCTCGCCGCTATCTGGGCCTGCCAAGCTGGAAAGCACGTCTACGTCGAAAAGCCCGTCTGCCATGATTTCTTTTCGGGCGCGCAGTTGGTGGCGGCTTCGCGAAAATACGGCCGCTTGGTACAGGGTGGCACGCAACGGCACTCGAGCGGCTACGTGCGCCGGGCGATTCAAGCGCTGCGCGAAGGCATCATCGGCGACGTTTACATGGCCCGATGTGTCCACTATCAAACGCGAGACTCTTTGGGCTTCAAGGACGCGGAAAATCCTCCCGGTACTTTGGACTGGAATCTATGGCTGGGGCCGGCACCAATGCAGTCCTTTAATCGCAATCTCCATCCTTACAACTGGCATTGGTTTTGGGACTTCGGGAACGGCGAGTTGGGAAACAACGGCATTCACTATATCGATGTCGCGAGGTGGGGCCTGAACAGGGGATTACCTTCCAAGATCTATTCCACCGGTGGACGTTTTGGTTATAAGGACCAGGGGCAGACTCCCAACACCCAGTTGGTTACCTACCAATTCGACGACGGAACCGAGATGGTAATGGAGATCCGCGGCCGATACTCGAATAGCGATGGCGGCGTGAGTTCCGGACTGATGTTCTATGGGTCGAAAGGGTACATGATCTCGGATACTCACACGGAAGGCTTCAAGGTTTTTCTCGACGGACGAAGCACGCCAGAGCCCGACCTGGGTAAGCTCGATGACGTAGATCGAACCGGGGACGAAGAACTGTCGCACTTCCAGAACTTTTTCGATGCCGTGCGTGCGGGCAAACGAGATATACTCACGGCGGAGATCCATGAAACATATCTCTCAACAGCTTTCTGCTTGTTGGGGAATATCTCGTACCGTTTGAAAAAAGAGCTGCGCTTCGATGCCGGCGCCAACCATTTTGTCGGTGATCGCGAAGCCGACGAGATGCTGAGAGACAAGTGCCGCGTCCCCTTCGTCGTTCCGGATAGCGTTTGACATATGTGAATTAGGGCTCTGGTGCAAATGCGAGGGTGGCGGACGATGATGAAGAGATGCAACGGTTCGTCCCGATCGAAGATCTCTTCAAGGACGGCACTCGACGGGCAGATCATCATCTTGTGTGTCACTTCGTATGGTCGAATAGTCAAAAAACTGAAACGACCGGTGGCCAGAGTAAGATAGGCAGTCGGCATGAGGAACAAGAAGTGGTTGCGACTGCTGGCGTACGTGACGGGATCGGTGAACCAGGAGCTTCTCCTGCAGAATGAATATCTGGCCGCAGAGAACCGTATTCTGAGGGCGAAGCTGCCATCGAGATTGCGGTTGAGTGATCCCGAGCGCGCCACCCTCGCCGAGATAGGGAAGCGCCTGGGACGCAAAGCACTCCGAGGGGTCGCCTGCATCGCCAAACCCGACACCATCTTGGCCTGGTATCGAAGGCTCGTCGCCAAGAAGTTCGATGGTTCGAAACACCGACAGTATCCAGACCGCCCCACCATTCAACCGGACGTGGAAGCTTTGGTGGTGCGAGTGGCGCGTGAGAATACTGGCTGGGGATATAACCGCATCGTCGGAGCACTTGCCAATTTGGGTCACCGCTTGTCCGATCAGACGGTGGGAAACATTCTGCGACGCCACGGCATTGCTCCGGCGCCGAGGCGAAGCCAGACGACTTCAGTTCCTCGATCTTTGCGCCGCCCTCGCGGCGGCGTCTCACGATCCAAGCGCGCGGGCCTTTCCATTCGCTACGGAGAGTGGGCGAACCATTTTCCCCGCATGGCACCCATGTCTATCGCGAGCCTTTACTACCGGTCGAACAACTCCGCGCTGACTTTCCGCTATTGAAGCGTCTCGGCTTCACAATGGTCGAGATCCAGGAATCTTGGTCCGCTGACGAGCGGGATCTGTCGCAAATACCAAACGGCGAATAGAATGGCGTTATTGGACCGAGACTGCCCCGGGAGGTGCCGTCGGCTGCTGTTAACTAACATCTGAGCTGGTCCGTCAAGAGGTAATCGCAGTTATTTTGCTGAAGCCGGCGCAGGTTTTCCACTGAAGTTGCACAGGTGAGCTCTTGACGGCGAGTTGGTGACGACGGGCCAGAGCTTGTCGGTAGACCTCTTCACTATAGGGCTTGCGGTCCTTCCAGCAACGAAACAGAATGCGAATCCACTTGAAAGCCAGAGCCCTCACGACCGTGTTCCGCGGCTTGCCCTTCGCGCGTTGCTGCTCGTAATAAGCTTTGGCCCAGGCCGAGGAGCCGATGGTATGCGCCGCCCACTCATGAAAGGTCTGTCGCAGAAACTTGGGACAGGCCCAGCGCCAATGCACCCAGCACTGCTTTCCGCTGGCTGGCTAGCACCGGTGCAATTCCGCTGTAGGATTGCAGTTCGCTGGCGCTATGATAGCGGTCGCGCTGTGTGCCAAGCGCGGCGATCAGCCGTGGCGCTAAAGCCGGACCAGCTCCCGGCAAAGAGTCTATGATCGCGAAATCAGGATGCTCCCGAGCCAGTGTTTCGATTTGTTGGTCATAGCAGACAATCGCATCGCGAACCGCGCGCACGATCCCCACCAAGGCCAACACCGCGGCCGAACAAGAACAGGTTACCGCCGCATCGTGGGTCGCGGGCATGGCGCAGCGAATTTCTTCCAGACGCCGATCGATGCTGTCGGACTTACAACTGTGGTGCTGAACGAAGAATTTTCGCAGGGTTTCCGGCCTCGCCTTCTGCACTTTCGGTAAGGTGGGCCAACGTTCCAGGAAGTCGATGGCGATCGGCAGGCTGACCTCACTGAACCAGTCCAGGACCTGCGGGAAGTACATTTTTAGGTACGCGGTAAGACGGTTTGAGTAGCGGGTTTTGTCATTGACGAACTTTCGGCGTGCTTCCACCAGAAACTGCAGAGTGCGCGTCTGCTCGGTATCCGGATGGAGGCGACGCAATTTCTCACGATGGTGCACCAGCAGATCGAGCAACAGACCAGCATCGGAAGGATCGCTTTTGGCACCAGACGGCCGGAAACCCTTACGGTAGTGGGCCGATGTGGCGGGGTTCACCGGAAACAGTACCAGGTGCGCATACTTGCTGAGCATGAACACTAAGGAACCACGCGATTCCTCGAGTGCGACAGCGATCGGCGGACCCGCCGAATCGGCGCGCCAGTCGTCGCCCAGACCTCGACCGCTTCCGGCGTGTGATCCAGATCTCCGCGCTCGATGCCCCGATGCCCGGGGATCTGCAGAGCCCAGGCATGCTTCTGATCTGCCCAGTCGATCCCCACAAATGCAACAAATTCGGTTTCCTGTTTCTGGTTCGTGTCTACCATCTTTGCTAAGTGCTCCTTTGCGTAGATTGGATCAGCAGGCAGCCTTGCTCCGCGAAATCTATATAGGAAAGTCCGTTTGTACTTGACCAGACCACATCTGAGGATTCGTTCTGGAACAAAGCGCATCCAGCTGCTCGAAGCTTAGTTAATGGACATCGAGATGTCACCGGGTGGCATTCGTAGCAGCAGGACGCCTGTGTCTTGCTCACTGGCACGATAGCGCAAGTGGGACAAGCGCGAGATTTCCACAACCCTCGCGCGCGACGACTGTGGAAATCTAAAACCTGCAACATTGCCGTTGCGGCAACTATATATAGGGTGGACAGATTTCTTTGGGTTTAAATGTATAAGTCAGCAGCAAGGTCCAGCTGGTGAAAAAAGCTGAACGCAGACGCGACGGCCTGCTTCAGAATCGAACCGAGGAGGACCTAATGAACGGCATGAATTACATTGGCCTGGACATACACAAAAAGAGCATCAGCTGCTGTGTGCGCCAGGCGGATGGCACGATTATCCAGGAGAGAACGATCGCTGCAACCCGTCAGGCGCTGGACGAGTGGATGCGGCAACTGCCACAGCCATGGACGGCTGGCATGGAGGCCACGCTGTTTACCGGGTGGATTTATGACCATCTGGTATCGAGCAGCATCATGGTGAAGGTGGCGCATCCGGCCATGCTACAGGCTATCGCTGCCGGGAAGAAGAAGAATGATCGAGTGGATGCGCGAAAGATCGCTGACCTCCTTCGCTGCGACTACTTCCCGGAATGCCACATGGCATCGCGCGAGATTCGGGACCGCAGGCGGGTGCTGCGCTACCGCAATCTGCTGGTGAGACAGGCTGTGCAAATGAAAAACAAGGTGAGCGGGCTGCTGATGGAAGCGGGTGTGCCGTACAACCAGCAGAAGGTGCATCAGAAGAAGTACTTTGCCGAGTTGCTCCAAAAGGAGAAAAAGGAGATGCCGCCATCGATGCCGGAGTTATTACGATTGAGCCGATCGACGGTGGAAGCGCTTACGGGGATGCAACGGCAGCTGATTGGGGCATTGGAAAGTGATGCCCTACTGGCTGCGCGAGTGGAGCGGCTGGCAAGCATTCCGGGAGTGGGCCGCGTGGTGGCCCTAACCTGGGCACTGGAGATGGGTGACATCAGCCGCTTCGCTTCGGTGAAAAAAGCCGTGAGTTATTGCGGGTTGTGCGGAGCCGAGAAGAGTTCGGGCGGCAAGACAGAGCGGACGCCGATTTCGAAACAAAGAAACAAGCATTTGCAAACCATGTTGATCGAAGCAGCGAAACTGGCACCGCGATGGAGCACGGAACTGGCGCTGGTTTACGAGGGCGCCAAACAGAAAGGAAATCGCAACCGGGCCACACTGGCCGTGGCGCGCAAACTGGTGGCTTACCTGCTGGCCGTAGACCGCGAACAACGGCCGTTCGATACACAGTTCAGAGTAGCCGGCAACGCCGCCTGACGGGCGGCCAGGAATGGAAACTGTAACCGAGATGCAGAGCAGCGCGACCTGCCAGGCCTCGCCGTTCGGGGACTGGGCAAAGGAAGACAAACTTCTCGAGGCCTCCGTATTTGGGTTTCGAGGCTGGCAGGTAAATCCAAACTTAATCTTCGGTGACGGCGAAATTCGCCTGAGACCGCAAATGGAGGTCTGGTTCTGCGCCATCGCAGGAACCAATGCCGCGAGGCACCACGCGCTGATCGGGACCGGCAAGTCCAAACAGAATTGAAGCGGAAGGAGACAGAAGACGACATACAGCACCGCCGCCTACGCCTCCGCTCCGTCCCCCGCTCCGGCGGCTCAGCCATCATTCAACGGCTACGAAGGAAAACCAGGAGCATCTGACGCGGGTGCGAACGGGGAACTCCGTCTCCCCTCTTGACAAAACTTATCATGGAGGTCCCCGAACGATTTCGTAGTTAACAAGCCGGCCAATTAAGAGAAAGGCTCGGTTTGTACAGCTTGTGCTCAATGAAAGTTCAGCGATTAGTTTCACAATCCCGATGACAAGTCGTTTGCAATCAATGTCCGATCAATCCACAGGTCCGGCAACAGCCGGAGTTTGCAAACACGGCCAGTATCCTATTAGGTCGACGGTTGCGAGTTGGACGTGTTAACGCGCGGAGGCCTCTTCGCAAATCTTCGGGGACCCAGACGAACGACGCCACCCTGACGTCTCCAGAAACTCAATCGACAACTCCCGGTAGTGGAGTGAGTTGAAGATTTAAAGCAGCGGCGCTTTTGGCGAGCCACCTCATCTGATCTTGTCGATATTTTGCTTCGTAATATTCCATCCCCTTATCAATATATCCCTGGCCAGATTTCAGCATCCGGTATACGAGTCTGGCAAGCTTGTGAGCCATTGCCGTGACAGCTTTCGGCGCTCCCAGTTTTCGCCGCAGTCTTCTGAAATTGGCTCCCAGCGCGCTTTGGCTTCGAAACAGACTCCAGGCCGCCATGCGCAAGGCTGTAGCGGCCCGATTGACAACGTGGCGGGTGCCGCGTTTTAGCACTTTGCCACCGCTGATGCGATTGTCCGGGCATAATCCCAACCAGGAGGCGAACTGCTTCTCTGTCCTCCAGCGGCTCATATCCACTCCCACTTCCGAGATCACGGTCTGCGCGGTTTGTATCTGAATCCCATCGATCTGGGTAAGGTCCACACCAGCGATGCGATACAGTTGTGCACCCAGATCCAACCACGGCATCTGCTTTCGATGACCCCGCCCGTGGCGCCCTTTTGGCGAAGGCTGCGGATCAGCAGTTGTCTTCGATCCCATGTTCTTCAGATGGGATTCGATGCGCAGGGTGCAGTCGGCGATCTTCTGTTGATAGAGATCATATAAGGCTAGACTCTGCTCCAGCACAAACAGCAGTTCCTGTCGCCAAGTTCCTTCTAAACTTTGGGCTATTTCCTCTCGACTAGCATGAATCCGTTCGCCCTTCAATCGAGCCAAAGCCTGTGGGTTTTTTTCGCCACTGACGATCGCGCGCAGGATTGCCATTCCGGTCATGCCGCTGATATCGCTGATCACGTTCGCCAACTGAATGTTCATTTCCGTCAGCGCTTTTTGAATATGCTGGATGCACGTGCTGGCGCCCGCCACCAACTTCTCCCGCTGCCGCATGTAGGTTCGCAAGACCCAAATCTCTTCGGCTGGTTGGAAGGAATTGTTCAGCAGCCCGAAGGTATGCAGCTTTTGTAACCACTGGCATTCCAAAACGTCGGTTTTCCTGCCAGGCAGCGTCTTGGTGTGATGCGCATTGACCACGTTCACTTCCAATCCGTGGTCTTCCAATATCTGATAGAGCGCCACCCAGTACACGCCAGTGGCCTGCATCGCCACGGTTTGAATGCCGCAGGCTTTCAACCATTGAGCCATGCGGTGTAAGTCCGCGGTGAAGCTGCCGAACTTCTGCACCGGCTCTGCATCGCGTCCCGCCGGCACAGCCACATAATGTTCTGCGTTCCCCACATCGATACCCGCCGCATTTTGATTCAGCGGTGGTAGCGATTCCCAATCATGGGATCGCTTGCCTCGCGGGGTCTTCTTCTTCCTGTCTTGCTTTGGCATGGGTTCACCTCATTCTGAATTCAGACGAGGCTCGGCCCGGTCGCAGTCGGTTTAAAGAATTGTCTCCATCGGGGTCTAACACGCTGATTGCTCAACGCGCCACCACCACATCACTGACCACCATGTACCGGAGCCATGGTTAACAACGGGCACGCAGGCGCCAAAATTTAGGTCGGCTTTAGCTTGCCGAGCCACGTCTTCCTCGGATCATATGCTCCTCGCGACGTTTCTGTCAGCACTGAGGGCCATGGCCCTTCGCTGGTTAACAGGATGGGGACAGCTGGTCCGCTCTAGTAGCAAATGCGCTCGGTCCCGGAACAGCGAAGAGTCGTCGTTCTACAACGGCTCCATGATGCTTGCTCTGGACGCTACGAGACCAGTCGCTGAAGGAAGGCGATTTCATCTGCTCGATAGGGACGAGCCTGCTGTTCGGGTTGGCAGCGGTCCTCAGGTCCGGCATCCCCGGCCGAATTCAAAGCGCACGAGGCGCGACCCAAGGGGCCCGACAGCTCCGCGCTCAGAATGCACTCGTTGTCACCCAGGTGGCCCTTGCATTTGTCCTGCTGGTGGCTTCCGGGTTGATGATTCGGAGCTTCCTCGCCTTGCGAGCCGTAACACCAGGGTTTACGCATCCTGAGTGGATTCAGACGGTACGTATTGCAATCCCGGAGCCGCTGATCCCGGACCCGGAGAGGGTAATCCGCACGCAAACCGATATTGCAACCAGCCTTTCCGCTATTCCTGGAGTCACCGCGGCTGGCTTCGCCAGCGGCTTGCCGATGGAATCGGAATACCGGAATGGTGTCCTCATCGACGTCGAAGAATGGCTGCCTGACTTTCCAAAAACTCCTGTTCACAGTGGGCCCCCGGAGGACATCGTCAGGCAAACCGCAGTTCCAATGAAAACCATTCGCTATTGGCGCGTGTAAATGCGGCGCGGCTGGCTGCTCTTGGTCAAAGCAGATGCATTCCGCAACCGTCGCTCGCCTCAGCTGGCCAGCGCTGTTACCGCCGAAATCACTCAAAATATCAATTCGCCAGGGACACGGCTGAAAATGCGGACTGGGGAGCACCGAAGATCCACGGGGAACTTCTGAAACTCGGCTTCGAGGTCTCCGAGCGCAACTGGCGTTCAAGTGGATTCGGATTCTATTTCGTTGCTGGAAGGACCACAAGCCATACAGCGAAGAAGTCTACCGGCAAGCTCTGGCCCGTCGTCAACGATGCGCCAGCAACACCTCACCTGTGCAACTTCAGTGGAAAAATTGCGCCGGCTTTAGCAAAATCACTGCGATTACCTCTTGACACATCCGCTCAGATGTCAGTTAACAGTGCGCCCCAACGGCGCAGATCACCAGTGAAAGGAGGATCCACTCACGTTACAATCTGTTCACGCAACCACGCGATCGACGACTTTACATTTTCCTCGCCGTCGCTTTCGATCGAGAATACACCGTCCCAGTTGCGCTCCTTTAGCAGTCGAATACATTTGGCTATGTTGTCTGAGTTGGCGCCTTGTCCAATGGGAACCACTGAAGCGGAAATTCCTGTTTCCTTTCCACGAGCGGCGGCTGCGAGCTCTGGGCTCACGTCCTTGCAGTGGACATGTGTTACATACTTAAGCACCTGCTCTAAGAACTTGACAGGGTCTTGTCCTGCGATGAAGGAGTTGCCCGTATCAAAGTTGACTTTGACATAGGGCGAGCTAAAGTGTTCGACGATTTCCAAAAGCAGCTCCGGTTTTGTGGTGAAGGGACCGTGGGGCTCCACATTGAGGGTCACCTTGTGATTCTCCGCAACCGAGACGCATTGAGCAAGGTGATACTTAATAATGCCCATCTGCTCCGTGTCCGACAGCCCCGGAAGTTTGGCGGCACCATCGGTTGTGTCCACACACGGAATCCCTGCCTGACCGGCAAACATGATCCCGCGTCGGATGAAATCGATGCACTCCCAGCGATTGATCGGAAATGAGACATCGAGTTGCGACGCTATCAGGCCGTGCCGGTCCAGCTTGTGGCGCAACTCGATTGGATCACTATTCAGGGAAACAAACGGCGCAAATCCGAGACCCTCAAAAAACTCGGTACCGTTGACCGCCTCAAGCTCGGTGAACTTGATCCCCGCGGCTGAGATGAATTTGAAACAATAATCAATTGGTTTGTCGGCGTGCCTCCAATTGTCTACATTTACTCCAATCTTAATCATGGCCTACCCCCTTTTCAAAATAGAACCTGAATCGCTAACACCAGATGCCCAGTCGAAGAACAGCCTAGCGATGGCCCTTCTTGAGACTGCTTTTTACAGGGTTGAGCAAATACTCGATATGAAGCAAGCGCTCATAATACCCTGGGATGGAATTGTTGTCAAGATCATATGACAGAAATCTTGGAGATTAGCACAGTTGACAGAAAGGCATTCAGGGGCTTATTATGAGCGTTTGCCTATATGCAAGCAAAAGCCCAGTTACTCTTTTGAGCTGGCTAAATGAGTTCCAGCGACAAAACCATCGTCGTGATGGCCACCTTAGATACGAAGGGTAGGGAAGCTCAGTTTGTCCGGGAGCAGATTCAGAACTGTGGTCTGCGGGGCATCCTGATGGACACCGGCGTGGTAGGCCGGCCGTCGGTATCGGCTGACATCTCGCGCGAGCAGGTTGCCGACGCCGGTGGAGTGTCAATTTCGAAGCTCTTGGAGAATCCGACCCGGGAACAGGCGGCGCCCGTCATGGCGGCGGGGGCGACGCGAATCGTCACCGATCTGGTGTCAAAAGGGCAAGCACACGGGATCATCTCACTCGGGGGGACACAGGGGACCACGCTCAGCACGAAGGTCATGCGAGCGCTGCCTTACTGTTTTCCCAAGGTCATGGTCTCCACGATGGCTTCTGGAAATGTGAGGCCGTGGGTGGATGTCAAAGACATCACTATGATGTTTTCCGTCGCCGACATATTGGGTCTGAACGCCTTTACCCGGCAGATTTTGGCGAACGCGGCTGCAGCGGTCTGCGGCATGGCAAGGGTCAGCACGGAACTCCATTCCAGAGACCAGCACTTGATCGCGGTAACAACGGTTGGAATCACAACTCGCGGCGCCGCCGCGGCCGTGGAGATTTTGGAAAAGGCAGGTTACCAGACGATTGTATTTCATGCCAATGGAGCCGGCGGGCGCGCCATGGAACAGATGATGAAAGAAGGAATCATCGATGGGGTGCTCGACTACGCGACGATCGAAGTCTCCAACGAACTGTATAACGCGATGTTAGCCGGTGGTGCGGAGCGACTGACCACAGCGGGCAAAATGGGAATCCCACAAGTGATTTGCCCGGGAGCGATTGAAGTGCTTGTGTTCGGAGAACCGGACTCGGTGCCGCAATGTTATCGCGGCAGGACTCTCATTCGGCACAGTCCGCAGATCACGGACCTGCGTTTGAATGTTGCGGAGATGGCAGAGGTGGGAGCCGAGGTTGCTAGACGACTACGGCATACGCGGAGACAAGCCGTATTTCTGGTCCCGAATGCCGGCTATGACTGCTATGCGACCAAAGGCAACGGGTTTTACGATCCGGAAGCCGATGCAGCTTTTGTCAGCGAGTTGAAAGCGGGGATTCCGCCGCGTGTTCGCATTGTCGAGCGCGACATGGACATAGACGATCCGGCCTTTGCCGCAGAAGCGGCCAACACTTTGATTTCACTGATGGCCGGGCAAATCGTTAAGGAGGAAAGGGATGGCGGTGCGCTACTCTCGGGGCGAGTTTCTTGAGCGCCTACGCTCCGAAATCGCCAAGAGCAAGCCGCTAGTGATGGCAGGAGCCGGCAACGGGATTGCCGCCAAATTCATCGAGCGCGGCGGTGTCGACATTATCGGCGTGTACAACACCGGGTACTTTCGAATGCAAGGCTACGGATCGCTGGCGGGCATGCTGCCGATGGCCGATGCCAACGCACTGGTGTATCAGATGGGCGCCCGCGAAGTGCTTCCGCAAGTGAAGCACACCCCTGTCATCGCCGGATTGAATGGCGTGGACGTACTGCGGAACATGAGATTGTTCCTCGAAGATTGCGCGCGGATCGGTTTCTCCGGCGTACACAACTTCCCCACTGTCGCGTGGTTTGAAGGCGAATTCCGAAAGACGCTGGAATCGACCGGTTTGGGTTATCAGATGGAACTCGACATGCTAAACGCTGCACGCGAACAGGACCTGCTGACGATTGGATATGCGTTTAACGAAGCCGATACCGAATCACTCATGCGAGGAGCTGCTCCGGATATTTTCATTTTCCACGCGGGCATTACTAAAGGCGGGTCGACCGGGTTTGCCGGAGGCCGATCGCTCGCAGATACCGCCGCGCGGACCCAGACCCATTTCGAAATCGCAAGAAAAATCAAGCCCGATGTGATCCTCCTGGCGCACGGCGCGGCACTCGTCGAACCCGAAGATGCCCAGTACCTCGTCGACCACACCGGTTGTCATGGCATTCAAGTCGGGTCCAGCATCGAGCGCCTGGCGATCGAGAAGCCGCTTGAAGAGCGGACGGCGGCATTCAAGAAAATGCGCTTCCACGGACGCGCCAGCCAGTCTTAAAGCCTGCCGGATACATTCATGCCACAAGTGCGATTTGGAGAAATGATGGCGGCGGCCGAGGCGGGCGGGTACGCCGTCGGCTATTTCGAGAGCTGGAACATGGAGTCGCTGTTTGCCGTTGCGGACGCGGCCACGGCGATGCGGTCGCCCGTGATTCTCGGCTTCAGCGGTATCCATCTCCCATCGGTCGAACATGACAAGAAGGACCGGCTGTTGGTGTGCGCGAAGTTAGGCGCTGCGCTGCGCGATTCACTACCAGTTCCGGCTTGCTTGGTTCTTAACGAATCGCCACATCTGGATTGGGTTCTGGAAGGAATCCGCGTGGGTTTTGACATCGTCATGTATACAGACGAGACGCTGAGCCTTGAAGAGCAGCAGCGAAGAGTGCGGCGCGTTGTGGAGGAAGCCAGGCTGGCCTCTGTGGCGGTGGAAGGGGAGATGACGGCTCTGCCTGGCGTGAACGGTGCGCTCACCGCGCCACCGGGAGACCTGAGGCTTACCGACCCACTCATGGCGCGCATATTTGTTGAAGGCACAGGAGTGGACGCCCTGGCAGTGAACGTAGGGCAGGCGCACGTTCACGGACGGAGCCATTTGCCACTGAATTTGAGGGCGCTTGAGAAGCTTCGGCAAGCCATACCGGTTCCGCTCGTGCTGCATGGAGCCACTTCGGTGGCGGATGAAGATCTGGCAGATGCCATTCGCGTAGGGGTTCGTAAGATTAACGTGGGCAGCGCGCTGAAGACGGCCTATTTCGAAGCTCTTCGCGAGGCGTGCCGCGCAGTTGACGGTCAATATAACCCGTACGAGGTTCTGGGATCTGGCCTCGAGGCTGACGTTCTCGCCGCTGGAAGATATGCCGTGAGAACAAAGGTTGAGCAATATATGCAGATCTTTGGCAGCGCGGGGAAGGCGGAGCTGACTCAGCCAGTGACTGTGGCCGAGAGCGAACCTGCATGATCTACCCCGTCGTCGTTCCTAGTCTGGGAGCCATAGGTGGCGATATTGTGCTGGTGGAGTGGCTTGCTCAACCGGGAAAATGGATTCAGAAAGGCACACCGTTGTTTGTCGTCCAGACTGACAAAGCCGATATGGAAGTGGAAGCCTTTCGCGACGGCTATTTGCGAGCGATCATCGTAGCCGCCGGTGCGACGGTCTCCGCCAGTGACACCGTCGCGCACCTGGCCGACTCGGCTGATGAGCCCTTGCAAACCGAGGGCGCCGGCGCGTCGAAAGCTGCGCTCGTGCCGTCGGCTCAGCAGCATTCAAGCGCAACCTATCGCCCGCTCGATTCCATGGATGGACTACTTGACGCGTACCGGAAGATGGTGCTCATCCGGCGATTCGAGGACCACCTCTACGAGCTGTTTCTGCAAGGCCTAGTACCAGGGACGCTGCATCAGTATCAAGGCCAGGAGGCAGTAGCCGTTGGTGTGTGTGCTGCCCTCAATCCGGAAGATGCAATTTTCAGCACGCATCGTCCCGTGGGCCATTTCATCGCCAAGGGCTGCCCACTTCGCTCGATCGCGGCGGAGCTGTGGGGAAAAGCGACTGGTTGTGCCGGAGGTAAAGGGGGGCAGATGCACCTGACGGACATGCAGATTGGTGCCTACCCGTCCAACGCAATCGTCGGTGCGAACATCCCGATCGCAACCGGCGCGGCACTGGCATTCCGCTTATCCAAGACAAACCGGGTTGCGGTCAGTTTTTTTGGCGACGGTGCAGCCAACATCGGCGCGTTCCATGAAGGGATCAACCTGGCCGCCGTAAAGAACGCACCGGTCATTTTCGTTTGCGAGAACAACCAGTACGCCGCGTCCACGCATATTTCGTTAACGACGCGCGTCTGCCAAATTGCAGAGCGGGCAAAGGGGTACGGAATCCCCGGATATACGGTGGATGGAATGGACGTGCTCGCGGTCTCTCAATCGGCGCACCAAGCAGTCTCACGAGCGCGCGCCGGGGATGGGCCGACACTACTAGAATTCTTAACTTATCGCTACGCCGGTCACTCGCGCGGAGATCCAGGCGGCTATCGCACCAAAGAGGAACTTCAACTCTGGCGGCAGCAGGACCCGATACCGCGATGTCGCGAACTCCTTATGCGGCAGTACAGCGTCGGCGAACAGGAATTGCAGCTTGTGGACAAGGAATGCCAGGAGATGGTTGAGGAAGCAGTTGCGTTTGCGCGCTCCAGCCCAGACCCTTCGCCCGATGACGTACGCACAGCCATTTTCGCATCAGGTGAAAGCAAATGAGCGCGCGCCCTCTCAGCATGGCGGAAGCGTTGCGGGATGCGATGCGGCTGGCCATGAGGCGGAATACTGCTGTGTTTCTGCTGGGCCAGGATATCGGCATCTCCGGCGGCTTCGGAGGCGGCTTCACGGTGACGCTCGGGCTGTCGGATGAATTCGGGCACGATCGCGTAATGGATACTCCCATTTCGGAGACCGCCATTGTCGGTGCCGCGGTGGGTGCGGCGATGGCGGGAATGCGGCCGATCGCCGAAATGCAATACGGAGATTTTGTCTTCTGCGCCATGGACCAGGTGATAAACCAGGCGGCGAAAATGCGCTACATGAGCAACGGCCGCGTGTCGGTGCCTATGGTGTTGCGGCTACCGGTTGGAGCGAGCGGGCGCGGCGCGCAGCATGGCCAATGTACGGAGGCACTGTTCATGCATACGCCAGGTCTGAAAGTAGTTTGCCCGTCGACTCCATACGATGCCAAGGGCTTGTTGCTGGCCGCCATTCGCGATGACGATCCTGTTATCTTTCTGGAACACAAACGATTGTATGGTGCAAAAGGAGGACGAAAAGAGAAGACGTCGCTAGAAATTACGGACCCCGTGCCAGAAGAGGAATATGAAATTCCGCTCGGTAGCGCCGCGGTTCGCCGGTCCGGTTCGGATGTCACTATCCTGGCGAATATGCTGATGGTCCATCGGGCACTGGCTGCGGCGGCCTCGCTCGAACGCGAAGGAATTAGCGCGGAGGTGATCGATTTGCGTTCTTTGGTTCCCCTCGACCTAAACACGCTGGCACTTTCGGCGCGTAAGACAAGCCGCGTGCTCATTGCAGAAGAAGACAATTTGACCGGCGGTTGGGGTGCGGAGGTAGCTGCGCGGTTGACGCATGAGGTATTTTATTCGCTCGACAGGCCGATTGCGCGTGTGGCTGCGCCCGATACGCCATTGCCTTGCGCGGCTGTGCTTGAGGAGGAATATGTTCCGAGCGTGCAACGAATCGTTCAAACAGCCCGCGAACTGATGAATTGATGGTGGAAGATTCAAGGACGTAAGCGAAACCATGCCGTACTTCGCTCATGACGATTTGAACTTCTATTTCGAAGTGCATGGCAGTGGAGTGCCGTTCTTATTTAGCCATGGACTGGGCGGCGACGCCGAGCAGGTCGCGGAACTGGTCGGCTCCGTACCAGGATTCCAGTTGATTCTCTACGATAACCGCGGCCACGGGAAAACGGGCGAGCCAGGCAGTGTCGATCGTTTGAATTTCTCGACTATGGCGGATGATGCCGCTGTGCTGCTGAACCACCTGTCGATCGAAAAGGCCGTTGTCGGCGGCGTTTCGATGGGTGCCGGCATCGCGCTTGCGTTTTGCCTGAAGTATCCACACCGGGCACGGGCCGCGATTCTGGTGAGGCCCGCATGGTTGCACAATCCAGCGCCGCCAAACTTGGCCATGTTTGCGCAAATCGCCGCCATGATTCAGGACGCTGGAATCGAACGCGCGCGGGAGTTATTCGAAAAATCCGACATCTACGCGGTCTGGAAAGAGCAGTACCCGCCGGCGATGAACTCGGTTCAGGGATTGTTTAGCGGCCGAAGCAAGGAAGCAATCGTAGCGACATACGGAGCGATTCCGCACTCGGTACCCTATACGACGACCGAGGCGTTGAAGGGCATCAATATACCTGCACTCGTTCTGGCGAACCGACGAGACCCGATACATCCGTTCGAGTATGCAGAGATCTTGGGGCATGCGCTTCCCAATTCCCAACTGAAGGAGTTTCCATCGAAAGCGGAAGGGCTACAGGAGCACATCTCAACCTTCCGTTCTTGTTTGCGTGAATTCTTAAGTAGCGTTCCAGAGCTTCGCTGCGAATCCCGATGATCAGCCTCAGCTCGCGTCGTCGGGGAGCTCGAGCAGACAGCGCGCCGTTCTGTGGTCGGTTATGAGTGCATGAATCAGCTTGCCCTTTAGTGCCCCGTTGATGGCCGCCAATTTGGCGGCGCCACCAGCGACCCCAACCACATGATGGATTTCTTGAATCTGCTTAAGCGTCAGGCCGATCACGTTGTCATCCAGATCGGAGTGGATATGCGCACCCCGTTTGTCAAAGTAGCGAAGATTAATATCTCCCACGGCTCCCTCGCATGCGAGCTCAGAAAGTTGGGACCAGGTGACGATAGTGCCTTCGCGAACCAGGAGAGAGTTAGGATCCGGCGCCCCGATTCCCATCAGGGCGAGATTTGCAGTTGACGCTAGGTTCAGCGCCTTGGATACGAACGGATCCTTCAGAAGCGCGTCTCGGGCCGCTTTGCTCCCAGCAACTCCCGGTGCCGGAAGCAAAATCGCCTTCGCATTGAGGACCTTCGCCAGGCGGCGGACCAGTTCGGTGGCATGTGCTTCGTGGTTGGGATCCACAAGTCCTCCAAGGCCTTGGATCACACTGATGTCTTGGAGGGCGGCTCTCGCGCTGAAAGACAAAGTATTCACCATGCCGAGGATTGATCCTCCCCAACTAATGACGATCTTGTCGTGCGGTCGGAGAATTCTAAGCAGATACTCAGCCGCTCCGGCACCGAGTTCGCGCGCTACGGTAGGTTGATCCTCATAGGCCGACGTCTCGACTACCACCGCTTCACGAAGCCCAAATCGCTTCTCGAGGCCTTTTTCAAGATCGGAGTAAATGCCCATGATCGGGTTAATAGCGATCTGGACCACTCCCTCGGAACGAGCTTGGGTGATCAAGCGCTGCGCTTTTTGACGGGAAATCCGCAGCCGGTCTGCGATTTCCGCCTGCGTCAGTTCCTCCTCATAATACAGGCGGGCCACCTTGACAAGGAGGCGGTTATTATCAGGAGAGACCACGGGAAGTTAAGTAACCGGCGCTACGAGCGGGCATTTGCTATCAGCCACACAAAAGTTTATTATCCTTGTAGTCTGACCCGATTGTCAACTTGCATCGACCTCGGATCATTTCTTCTGCCTCGCGATTTGTGATGTTTTCTTCCGATGTGTCCGAGTCAGGTTCTCATATAGGAAAAGTCCTTTTTTCCCGGCGGCAACCAGATCGAGATCGCCATCCTTGTCAATGTCTATCACGGGGAATTGCATGCCCAGTCCCATGTCGGAGTTGTAGTCTATGACATGCTTGATCCAACTCACCGACGGGTTCCTCCGTAGCTCATACCAGACGATGATGCCGGGATCCAGAGATCCGGGATCGGAGACTCCATGTCCCCAGAAACGTTTGCCAGTTACGAAATCAAGCAACCCGTCGCCGTTCATGTCCACGAGCGCCGCCGAGTGGGACTGGGACCAGCTTTCATCGATGGTGTGAAGTTTCCAATTAATCTTGCCTCCATCTCCCGGGGTTTGCTCCCACCAATAGACGCCATAATCGTGTGCCGCTCCCGTAATGATGTCGGCGCGGCCATCGCCATTGACGTCGTACACATAGATGTTTCCGGCAGCGTTGGTTCTGGGTTCGGGAATGATGCGGAAATCCAAATGGGCTTTCCATTGCCCCTTTCGGATATCCTTTGGCGCCTCATACCATCCTGTCGGTACCACGACGTCCATCCGGCCGTCTCCATTGATGTCACCGAAGCCCATCCCATGACCATTGCCGTGTGGCGAAATCTCGTATCGCGTCCACTTAGGAGCGCCGTCCTCATATTGATAATCGAACCAGGTGATCGGAGCGTCGGGAAACGTCATATTGGGGAAAAGGGCATGAGGTTGTCCTGTGCCGTCCAGATCTACGAAAAACAGAAACTCGACGGGCCCATCGGTGGCGGCAATTCGGTGTTCTTTCCACTGGCCGGAATCCCAGTTCCCTCTTGGGTTTTCAAACCAGGAAACGCGTTTATCTAAGTAAAAACTGGTGATGATGTCTGGGTAGCCATCGTGATTGACATCGAAAGCAATGTCACTCAGGCTGTCGAAGTGAATATCCCATTTAGCTATGTCCCGAATAAAGTGCGGGCTCCAAGTGGGCGCTTCGTACCATCTGGCACCTGCAATGATGTCGAGATTCCCGTCCTGATTGACATCCGCTACCGCCGCACTCTCATAGGCGCCGGCATCCAGCTTGTGCTTTTTGAAGGGAATTGGAATTGCCGGCTCAATATCTGCGGCGATTACAGTGAAGACGAAAATCACCGCGACGAGCAACAGTATCTTTAAGGTAAAGCGCGAAAGCAGAGTCTGCATCAGAAGTCTCCGCGCGGTTACACTGGCCGCACTTAATGCGTTG
The DNA here is from genome assembly GCA_963768075.1 of Terriglobia bacterium. Classification (GTDB taxonomy): domain Bacteria; phylum Acidobacteriota; class Terriglobia; order Bryobacterales; family Bryobacteraceae; genus QHXW01. Next base: position 9,733 of record CAVYHD010000035.1, on the reverse strand, counting down.
TCTTCAAGAATTCAAGCAAATCTGCCATTTGCTGGATGTCAATCTGCTTTTCGAGATCGCCGGGCATCGCCGACACATTGGTCGCGTGCATTTCTTTGATATCTCTTCGCTGAATGATGTCCTCTTTGCCGTTCTCATGACGCAACGCAATCGTCGTAGGCGTCTGTGCGCCGAGCACGCCGTCTAATATGCCGTCAGAGGTCTGGACTACGTAGCCTTCATAACCCTGGGCGATGGTTTTGCTCGGCATGAGAATGTCTTCGAGTAACGCCTGCTTCGGCTGATTTTGAACCGTCGCAAGATCAGGGCCTACCTGAACTCCCATACCAGCGAAGCGGTGGCACTTGATGCAGATGGATTTGTAGACCTCACGGCCCCGGCTGGCGTCCGCCGCGCGGTCCATGGCAACATCATAGCGCTTCATGACTTTTTCGCGGTCGGCGGCGGGCTGGTCAAACAGTGAATGTGCTTCTTCACGAATCGCCGGATCGTCGTTCATGATCAGATTCCATCGATTCCGAAAGTTGAGTGCCCAGGGCTGCACGTCGCCGCTCTTGAGTGCGGCTAAAAAAAGCTTTTCCCGCCTTGGTTCCACGTACATCGCGTCCGCGGCTTCAGCACGACCTGTGGGGGTGAGAGCGCGCCAGTTCGCCAGCAGAAATCTTCCCACGTCGTCGCCCTTGATCTTGCCGTAGGCACGCACGGCGGCGGTCTGCACCTGGTCGGGCTGGTGCGGATCGATTAATTTTTTGAGGAGCGCCTGATGCCCGTCCGGGCCGGCGATAGCGATGAGACTAATCGCGTCCGCTCTCAAATCCGCGTCGGCGTGATCGTCCGCCGCGGTGACGGTGGCGCGTTGGAGCACAGATATTGCAATAGAACCCGATCGCAAGCCGCCCGTAATATCGATCAGACGCAAGGCAGCACGCCGGACGGAGGCTTGCGGGCTGTCAAACAGTTTCAAGAGCGACGGCTGGCTCGCGCTGAAAGTGACAGGCTGAATCGCTCTGCCTCGAATTCCAAGTGCCAGCCCTTCAAGACTGGCGGTGCGCCACCATTCGGCGCTCGGCTGTTCAGACCGCATCACGCTTTGTATGACACTTTGAATCTCGGCAGGCCTTCGCCTGGCGCCGATGGCCGCTGAAACAAACTTGATGAAATCTCTACGGCTGGGCGTTTCGTGCGCTTCAGCGGCTACAGCCTTCGGATAAAGACGTGGGGCCTCTTCGGAAGACGCGCTCACGGCAGCGATCTGAAACCACTTGTCGTCAATGTCGCGGGCCAACAGTTGATCGCGGACTGCAGCGGCTTGCGATGACTTCACGGAGCCGAGCGTGCACAGAAGCTGGAAACGGACTCTGGCATCGGAGTCATTCACCATGGCCAGGAGTTTGTCGACCAGTTTGGAATCCTGCGTTAAACGTGACTCCGCCAAAACAATCGCATTTTCCCGCACACCACCGGTTGACGAAGCCAGCCCTGCCAGAATTTCCGCGGACTCCAGTTTCCCCAGTCCGTCGAGCGTCCAAAGCGCGTGCAATTGGCCCAGAGGCGCCTTGCTCTGGTGCGCCATGCGGACCAGAGCGGGCACCACATCGACCGCCTTGCGGTCAACCAGCAATCGTTGCGCAGTGCGCCGCCACCAGATGACGGGATTCTCCAGCTCCTTAACCAACTCGGCATCGGACGCCGCGCCAAGTTTGACCGGCTTCGGCGCGGGCGTGCCATCTGGGACGATCCGGTAGATGCGACCGCGATCGATGCCCTTGGTTAGATCGTTCGATTTCTGAGCTTCCGTCGACATCCACTCAGGATGCTCGACTATCAGCCGATAAAAGTCCATCACGTACAGCGCGCCATCCGGGCCGACATAAAAATTCACCGGCCTGAACCAGGCATCGGTCGATGCGAGGAACTCGACGTCGGGGTGAGCGCGCCTCGCTACATAAGTCGCGCCGGCATCCGAAAGGAGATCCTGATGCACCAGGTTGTGGACCGGCTCGGCCACGAACAAATCTCCACGATAACTCGTGATGCCGCAAGCCGAGGTGATTTGTCCAATGTCAGTGAACATCTCAAACCTTGGGTGAAGCGTGATGGGATAGACCTTGGCGGCACTTCCGTGATCGGATATCTGCTGCACGGCGGAACCGACGGGCATATCAGGGTTGCGTTCGAGGTACCGGGCCGCCACGACCACCTCGCGCGCGTGGTCCCCGCTATTGAGCGTGAAATGATGACCCCAGTCGTCCATAGCATGCCCGTACTGTGAACCTCCGGAGAGTGCTTCCACCTGATAAATGTCTGGGTTGAACCGCACCATGTGGTCGTGGTCCTTCAAAGCCGGCACGTCGGGCCGCTCGGCAAACCGAATATCGGAGCCACGATCGCCAAATTGCTTTTTGTAGTTCTTAATAATGTCTGCTGGCGCATTTTCACGGGCCAGATAAATCCAATTATCCAGGCCATAGACTGGAGTGTTCACAGTATGTTGCGGGTTAGTAACAGCAAAGCCGGTGAGGACAATTTTGCGAACATCAGCCACCCCGTTTCCCTTGGTATCTTCGAAGTACCACAGGTTCGGCGCGTCAGTAACCAGAATTCCCTTCTTCCATCGCATGACACCGGTGGGCATAACCAGATTGTCGGCAAAAATTGTCACGCGGTCCGGAATACCGTCCCCATTGGTATCCTCTAGCATCTTGATTCGACCCAGCCGGCTCTCCGTGTTCAACGGATATCCACGATCCTCAACCACGTAGATACGGCCATTTTCGTCAACATCCATAGCGATGGGCGATACCACGTCAGGCTCAGACGCGAATTTTTCGACGTGATAGCCGGATTCGATTTTAAAAGTCGCGAGCGCCTTGTCAATGCTGTAGGGAGGGCCTGACTTCCGGCAGCCAGTAAATATAAAACAAAAGAATAGGACTAATAGCGCCAGTTCAGGAGTGGTTTTGATGAGGCGTTGCAACCCTTTGCCAAAATTTGAACAACCAGCGGCGCGCTCACTGCAGGTTGCGCAATATAGGTGCGCCAGAAAAGAGCAAATCACTATCATTGGAACTCCAAGATTGTATTGGGATGAATTGTTAGATACACTTTTTCACCTTCCCGGCGAAAGTATTCTTCGTTCCAACGGTCTGTCAAACTCGGCCCGCCTTCACGGACGGCGTGGCCATCGGACAGAATCTGCGTAAACTGCGGGGCCGTGAATTCGAGCGTAATGCTGTTTAGAAAGACTTTTGCGTCGAGGTCATTATAGACGGCGAACCGCGCTTTCGATGACAGTGGATCGAGCGTGCCGACCTTAGTGCTCTCGCGCACGGTATGGTAGGCATACAAGGGACCCATAGGTACATACCAAATGTCTGAACGTCGGGCTATGTGCGCTAAGTGCTGCTCGTAGAAGCCCGTGGGGCCGTAATCAAGCCACTGCGGGTGAGACATAAAGTTGTAAATACCACCGCGGTCGTATACTTCATCAAACTTCGCGTTCACTTCGGTTACGTTGGTTCGACCGGTCTTGGCGATCCCGCCTTTTCTTTGCAGCAATTGCGTGTAAGTGGCGTTGTAGGGCTCGGTATCGTAAGTCTGTAAGTTGGGCAGGTTGTGGCCGTCGTGCGCTTCATCGGGGTAATTGCGAGCCACGATATAACCCGCACGGGATAGTTTGCGATGGACAAATTCAGAGGCGTTGCAGTTACCGCACGGATAGCACCAGGACCACACATAGGGCTGTGTGGTGTGCTGTAAAATATCGTTACGAGAGCCGACGATCTCGTAATCGGTGTAAGCGCGGAAGCAAAACGGGAACGTGTCCGGCCACTGGCACTGGTGCCGGCGGGAGTGTGACCCGATTTCATGCCCGTTGTTGACCGCTTGTTCGAGGCGCGGCCAAAGAATCGAAGCCTGCTTAACCCCGGTGCTGATGAATACAGTTGCCTTGACGCCGTATTTATCGAGGGTGTCGATACAACCAGGTATGAATCGGGTCGAGTCGTCGATGGTATGCGTGACCACCGCGCGCGTATGATTGAGGTAGCGGCTGGCGCCCACGTAACGGATTGGGGCTTGCTCCGATGGCGCTCGCAGGTCGCTCGCGACCAAATGTACACGGGCGAGCGGGTCGCCGGAAATGTGCCCCACCTGACGGCCCTTGGCAAAAACAGTAGCGACGTCCCAGACGGATAAATGGCTGCCTCGGGTATATAGCATCCAGCCTGCAACAAACCCGATACAAGCCACTCCCCCGGCGATCAAAGTAGCTTTCTTCATTCGGTCCATGATTGAGACAAGATTCGCCTCGGCTCGGGTGTGCTATAACTGACGAGCACGCAGCACTTTGCTTGAGTTGAGTCGTACACGCTCCGACCCTCCTTATCTGAGACGTGCCTACAACACCATTCGAAGCCGTCTCAAAAGCGGATCTTGGCCGCTATCTGCAGTAGGCGCGCGTTCCCAATAGTTGTTGTCAATTGGCCAAAGGCAGGACTGGTTATGTCCGTTACCGGCTGCCCGAAGTTCGTTCTGTTAAAGACATTAAATGCTTCGAACCGCAACTGACCTAGTCCGGCCTCTCCAAGGAATGGTATGCGGAAACCTTTGACCAGAGAGGTATCCATATTCGAATAACCAGGACCTATCATTGCATTTCGACCCAGTGTCCCATACGTGTTGACAGCCGGCTCGGCGAATCGTGCGGTGTTAAAATACTCGGCGACTTCTGCCCCCTTGCTGCTCGCATGGACCACAGGACTCCCTGAGCCAATCAAGTCCACATAGGCAGTTTCCGTGCCTCCGTTAGCCAATACGTCCGCATTCGCGTTGATGTTGAACGGCAGCCCAGATTGGAGCGTCAGGATGCCGCTCAGCTTCCAATCCCGTAGTATCGCCTTCGCTAGCGGTGCCTCGCCGTGCGGAATCGGGAGATCCCAGACGAAGGAAGTCACGAATCGCTGTGGCACATTCTGATCGGCAGGACCTCGTCGAAAGAAAAAATTGAACGGATTCTGCACTAAAATGTTGTCTGCCCAGATGTTGATTGACGTGTAATCAAGGGTTTTCGCCCAGCTATAGAAACCTAAGATAGTGAACCCATTGCTGAATCTTTTATCTACGGAGATTTGCAAGGCGTTGAAGTTGGAGTTCAGTCCATGAAATGATCTGATGATATCCTGATAACCCGTAAACTGTCGGCGGTCATTTATGGTCGCAATGTTTTGATTCAGTGTGAGGCTCGGGTCATAAATCGGAGGATTCTCATTGTATTCTCCTTGTAAGTGCGTGGCTTTTGTCCCGACATAGCCTATGCGCACTCTCGTATCTTTAAACACTTGGCGCTCAACGGTGAAATTGTAGTTCTGTGTATATGGTGAGTTAAATCTTTTGTCCAACACGATTGTAAATAACGGACTTTGAAATGGTGTTGTGGGCAGTAAGTTCGTTACCGGATAAACATTAGCGCTTTCCCGGCCCGCATACGGGTTATCAAATAGACCGTTATTGAAGGAGACTTCGTAGCTGAAAGGCGCCACATCGTTTGAGTTATTCTGCTGGATCATGGAGGCTTGGTCGTAATAAATTCCATATGCCATGCGGACACTAGTCTTCCCATCTCCAAATGGATCCCAGGCAATTCCGAGTCGCGGGCCCCAATTATTCAAATCGGGCTCAATGACGCTTTTCCCAATCTTTCTACCGCTGGCATCCACGTCACCGTAATAAAGCAGTCCAGGCGGGGCATTGAGGTAAACTTTTGATTTTTCATCAGCATAGTAGTCTTGAGGAGAAAACGTTTGATTGCGGTTCTGGGTATCCGTGAAGAAGGTATACGGCTCATAACGCAGACCCAGGCTGACGGTGAAGCGTGGAGTCAGCCGCCAGACGTCTCCGAAATAAAATCCCCTCAGTGGCTGACGGCGATTCTCAAATTCTCCATTGTTCTGAGTAAAGAACGACATTTGGCCCAACATAAAGTCCGCGCGGTCAAGGCCTGTTTCATAACCGTCGAACTGATATAGCCCGGAACTGTTATAAACGGTGTACTCGTTGTACTGCGACCAGCTCAGCCGTGTTCCCCACGTCAATGTGTGTTTGCCTTTTGTCCAGGTCCAGTCATGTACGAACTCTTCAGTAGCTCGAGCGAAGTATATCGGGGGCGGGGCTGAGAAACCTATGCCGCTGTTGACCAAATTCACGCTGATGTCATTGGATGGCGAGTACACGGCCACACCCAAATCTGCGATGCTAGTCGGGAAGTCCGATTTCGCCTGGGCTATCATGTGGTTTATCGTCGCTTGAGTGTGAGCAATCAGATTAGGGCTCGCGATGAAATTGTACGCCACCGTCCCGTTCTCGTACGAGTTCTTAGGGGCGGTGCGAGCGGCAAAAATATCATCCGAAGGCGAATGATACGGTAATGACTGGCCGGTTTGGAAATAACGGAACGTGAGATTGTTTTTTTCATTCAGCACGTAATCGCCTCTGAGAATGTACTGGAAATCGTGCTCCGGCTGAGCGTATGTATAATCAGCGAAGCCGTCCGGACCCGGAAGCGGTGCGAGTTTCAAGACATTCAGTGCGGCTGGCGACAGGCGGCTGGCAGGAATAATATTTCCGGGGAATGGTTGGCCTGTCAAAGGATCCGTAATCGGGGCGTCGCCAGAAAAATCTCCTGCTCGCTCCGCCGCGTCCATACTTAGGGCTCTTGACGCTCCTGAGGCAGTGCGAACCTCCAGCTTTTCAAATCCCCCAAACGCGAAAAGTTTGTTCTTGAGTATTGGCCCGCCCACCGTGAAGCCAGCCTGGTTCTGCTTCAACTGGTCCTGCTGATGGGAAAAGAAGCTGCTCGCATCCAAGTCGGTATTTCGGACGAACCAAAATACATCCCCGTGGATTTGATTGGTTCCGGACTTGGTGACGATGTTAATTGCCCCAGAGGAAGCACTTCCGTGGTCGAAGCTCGTGTTGCTGCTTTGGACTGAAAACTCCTGCACGGCGTCAGGGAACGGAAAAGGAGCCCCGAAGTTAAGCATTCTGTCGACGTTATCTCCACCGTCCAACGTGAACAAGACGTTGTCATTGCGGGAGCCATTAATGCTGAACGTCTTTTCCCCGCGCATGGTAAAACCCGCCTGGGTGTGCTCGCCGTTGAGTTCGCTTTCCCCGGACACCACTCCCGGCGTTAGTAGGGCCAAGTCGGCGGAATTGCGGCCATTCAGAGGAAGCTCATCAATGCGCGCCTGATCCACCGTCTCCCCGATAGTCATAGATCGTGTCTCCACCTGCGTTGCGGCCGCAGCTACAGATACGGTAGACTTGACATCTCCGAGTTCCAGGACGACATCGACCTTTGCGTTTTCATTTGCCTGGATTGTGATACCGGTGCGTTCATACCGTCGGAAGGACGGCGTCTCCACCGTAAGGCTGTAGACTCCGATTGGCAACAGATTGAATGAATACTCGCCTACAGCGCTGGTATGCGTCGTGCGAACTTGGCCCGTTGTCGTGTGAGTCAAGTTCAGAAGCGCACCAGGAATTGCCGCCCCTTGCTGGTCACTTACAGCTCCGAAAATAGCCGCTGTGTCTCGAGTTTGAGCGAATGCGCTTGTCAGGCTGCCAACCAGCAGACAGAGTAGTGCTAACCCAAGCCCGCTGCGGAACACGCATACAACGGATCTAGCAACTAAATGTGTAGTGTTTAAGCGTCTCCTCACATTGCCTCCTAAGGCGGATTGGAAAGGCTAGCACAAGCAGTCGAATGTTGTCAATACATTTGCTTGTCATTGGGCATTTGCTCGATATTGAATGTTCGGAAAAACTCATCGTCATGAAAGCTCAAGAGAGTACAGAAATCTGCCAAATCCGAAAAGTTCGGTAAGCGATGTGGGGGCGGGGCCTTGACGAGTGTTTTAGCGTTGGAGATTTGGGATCGGGTAGCGTGAGAGCAAATGCTCGTAATCCGGCAAAAACTTGATTTTCCGCTTCTCCAATGTTACGCTTTTGCGTCTCCGAAGGCAACAGAAACGGCGTGATCACTGAAGGTAGATCTCTTGGGCGCATCGGCGATGCGATCGGCACCGGTTCCGGTATTGCTGGTGGCGTGGCAGCGACGAAGTTGACAGGTTGCGGCCGCGAGTGGTCGGTCCTGAAAGCACAGGAGGCGAATCCGTCAAAGGATTTGCTAACACAAACTTGGCCATATGACATGCGCTTCCGCGGGTTCGTCAAGCCCGGTGATCCCGGAAAGGTTCCATCCAAACCAATGATTCCTAGAAGCGTGATCGCCCTAATGGCCGTCGGAATAATGTGGGCTGGTCAGCCGATTCAGTTGGATCCTCAAAATCGGCACTACTTGCTGTTTGACGGCCAGCCTGTTGTGCTCATCACCTCCGGCGAACACTACGGCTCTATATTGAATAAAGCTTTTCAATATACCGTTTACCTTGAAACACTGGCTAAGGACGGTCTGAACCTGACCCGCTTGTTCAGCGGCGTCTATCGAGAGCAACCCGGTGATTTTGGTATCGTCAAGAACACTCTCTCCCCGTTGCCGAAGGACTACTTAGCGCCCTGGCCGCGCAGCGAACAGTGGGGAGCCGCAGACGGTCTAAACAAGTTCGATCTGAGCCGGTGGGACGAGACGTTCTTCACTCGTCTGCGCGACTTCATGCTGAAAGCTTCGGCCAAGAAGATAATTGTTGAGATGAACCTTTTTTGTCCGTTTTACAACGACGGGATGTGGTCGATGAGCCCGCTCAATGCCCGCAACAATATCAACGGAATCGGCCGAATGCCGCGAAGCGACGTCTACACCCTGAAGGACAGCCGGATGCTGGCAGTCCAGGAAAGGCTAGTCCGCCACATTGTCAGCGAACTGCGGGATTTCGACAATGTTTATTTCGAGATCTGCAATGAACCGTATATCGGAGGTGTCCCCGAGGAGTGGCAGGCGCACATTGAGCAAGTCATCTCACAGACGGAATCGTCGATTGTGCATCCTCACCTAATTTCGCGAAACATCGCCAACGGCTCCCAATTGGTGTCGGACCCGAGTCCGTTGGTTTCCATCCTCAACTTCCATTATTCTCGGCCTCCTGATAGCGTCACGATGAATTATGGTTTGGATCGCGTTATCGGCATCAACGAAACCGGTCTTGACGGAACCACCGACGCACCCTACCGGATCGTGGGCTGGGACTTCATTGTTGCGGGCGGAGCGCTATACAACAATTTAGATTATTCATTTGTCGCCGGTCACGAAGATGGCACCTTTACGGATAAGCACGCCGCCGGAGGTGGGCCGACCCTCAGGCATCAGCTGAGGATTCTGCGGGAGTTCATCGGGGCTTTCAATTTCGTTCGAATGAAGCCCGCACCAGAAGTCATCAAAGGGGCTACTCCAGCGGGCACGTCTGTTCGCGCTCTAGCCGACCGCGGCAGGGCCTACGCCTTATATCTGCATAATGGTCACACGGTGCCCCATCCGGTGGTCCGAGGCGAGTCGCTCTTTGTCATTGACAGCCTTCCCCGCGTGACTAAAATAACTCTCGACTTGCCCCCGGCAAACTACCTGGCCGAGTGGATCGACACTAAAACAGGCCACGTAGACAAGAAGGAATCTTTTGGCCATGCGGGCGGCGAAAAGGTTCTGAGGTCATCGAGATACAGCGAGGACGTAGCGCTTCGCCTTGTCGTCCAGGGACCGAAGAGTGCGTCCACAAGGTGA
>CAVYHD010000034.1:0-23636 GCA_963768075.1 Terriglobia bacterium | reverse complement strand
GCCCCGTGCGTTCGCCCGGTTGCGCTCGTTGATTTCCTTGATCATCCCCAAATAGGGTTTGTAGTCTAAGCTGCGCTCGGCCATCTGCCCGCCCAGTGTTTCCGGGCTGGGTTAGTTTCATGCGCTGCAGACTATCACAGGCCGCGCGGGGAAAAGCGCGGAGAAACGCAATTTAATGTAACGCCGGATTATCGGAAGTCGGGAAAAACAATGAGGCATCTTTGTCGTGTCGCGCAAACGACCCTTTGCGGGACAACTGGAACACACTCCCTGGATTCGCTAGCTCTCTATCGGAAGTGACGCGGCGCAGTACGCTGAGACATAGCGAATGGCCCTCGGCCGCGTCACTTTCGATAGAGTTCTACATGGCCTTTTCAAGGCCGCAACTTTGGATGAAAATGGGCTCGGCATCGCCGGTCGAGGGCGTAACGTCACTGGGAATTTGAACCCGCGATAGAGTTTGCATCCTGCCGCGTAGAGGCACAACGAATTGTGAGACTCGGTAACGAGTGAGCACGTAGGGGAGCTTCCCTTCCTTGCCGCGGCTACCGGCGACGGCCAGAGGAAGGTAGATATGGAAGTCGTATATCCACGGTGTTGCGGACTGGACGTCCACAAGAAGAGTATCGCGGCCTGCGTCGTCATCCGTGAGCACGGTAAGACGGAGAAGGTCGAGCGTCGCTTTGGCACATTTACCGGAGACCTGGAGGATATGGCCGAATGGCTGACGCAACTCCAGGTGACACATTTGGTGATGGAAGCAACTGGTGTTTACTGGAAGCCAGTGTGGAACGTGTTGGAAGGGCGTTTTGATTTGATGCTGGTGAATCCGCAGCACGTCAAGGCACTCTCAGGGAAGAAGTGTGATCGTCGGGATGCGTCCCATTTGGCTGAACTGCTGCAGCACGGTTTACTTCAAGGCAGTTTCATTCCTTCTGCGGAGATTCGGTGGCTGCGCGATTTAACCAGGAATCGTGCCCGGACGGTGCAAGAGGCGGCGAGGATTAAGAGCCGAATCCAGAAGGTCTTAGAGGAGGCGAATATCAAGCTCGGCAGTGTGGCCACCGATGTTTTGGGTGTGTCTGGGCGATTGATGTTGAACGGCCTGATCACCGGCGAGCAGGATCCCGCGAAGTTGGCGGACTTGGCTGTAGGCGTATTGCGGAAGAAACGCGATCAACTCGTGGAGGCGCTGAGCGGGAAAGTTGGTGACCATCATCGGCTGATGCTCGATAAGCTACTCCGCGCCTTGCAGACGCGCGAGACCGAAATCGCCGAAGATGAAGGCGATATCCGGCGGCAGATTGAGCCCTTTCGCAAAGCCGTGCTGGCCTGGATGCAGGTGCCAGGTATCGACGAGGTCACCGCGTGGTCTTTGGTGGCCGAGATGGGACCGGACATGGCACCGTTCGAGACAGCCGAACACGCGGCTTCATGGTCATGCGTCTGCCCTGGCAACCACGAAAGCGCGGGTAAACAACGCGACGGTCGCACCCGTAAGGGCAATCCCTGGCTGCGCAGTGCGATCTGCGAGGCAGCATGGGGCGCGTCTCGCACCAAGAAGTCTTATTTCCATGCGCAGTACGCCCGGATCTGCGCACGGCGCGGTCCGAAACGAGCATTAATGGCGGTGGCACACAGCATGATTGTGGTGGGCTTCTATCTCGTCAAGAACGACCTCAAGTTCAATGATCTTGGAGCGGACTTCTTCGATCGCCGCAACCGCGATCAGGCCACTCGTCGTGCAGTCAAACGGCTGAATACTCTGGGCTATACGGTTCATCTCGAGCACGCTACCAGCCAACCCGCTTGATCAGTATTTTCAGGGGAGCCGTTTGAAGTGAGCCGTTTGCGTTTGCGGCGGACGCGGCAGCAGACCGTATGGATTTCGAATGGAGTCTTGGTACTGGAAAGAGAATCCTCCGATAGGCCTGAGGCGGCGAAGGGTGGTCCGGCCTCCTGACAGGGCTCGGTTCTTAGCCCGGTAAGGACGCAATTCGCCGAATTGGTCGTAAGCTCGAACTCGTGGGCACACGTCGAACATGCAGGCGCTCCGTCCCGCGTGACCAGCCAGGAGAAAGGAAGCTTTAAGAGGTGTTCGGTTCACGTTTTCGACTAGGCCGCCGACGTGATAGCCAGGAAGGGAGGATGATCTCGACGATTTCCAGCATGCCGTCACATCGGGGCACCGCCTGCCGGGGAGTTCGCCGCTGCGGGTGAGGGTGGTGGCTCCGCCGCAAGCAGTCCCCGGCACTCCGCCGCGCGCCCGCACCGGCAACGGTTGGCCATCCAACCGTACTGGCGGATGCGCACAAAACCCTTGGGGAGGACATGCAACAAGAACCGGCGGATAAACTCCTCTGTGGCGAGTGTCATTTTGCGCTGCTTGCCGTCGTGTGCGTAGTCCTTCCAACGAAACGTTACCTTCCCATCCTGCATGCCGAGCAGCCGATGATTAGAGATGGCCACCCGGTGGGTGTAGCGTGCCAGATAATGTAAAACGTGTTCCGGTCCGCCGAAGGGTTTCTTCACATACACCACCCATTTGTGAGCGTGGAGGGTCTGGAGAAAACGCGCGAAGCAACGAGGCTCCCGCAGAAATGCCAGCGATCCGTGGAATGCTGAGCTTCTTCTGGCGGAAAAGACCTCTTAACGCTGTAGTGAACTTTCCCCGGAAGACCTCGCTTAGCACGGTTTTCGGCAGAAAGAAACCGGCGCACTTGGGATACACCCAGCTCCTGCGGCCGGGAGCGAAGCCTCCGGCCGGCACCACGCAATGGACATGCGGATGGTGAATCAATGTCTGCCCCCAGGTATGCAGCACACAGAGAAAGCCGATCTCTGCTCCCAACCGCTTCGGGTTCGCCGCCACCTCCAGCAGGGTGGCGGACACGCAGCGAAACAGCAGATCGTATAGCAATCGCTTGTTCTGCAGCATCAACTCCGAGAGTTGGTGTGGTAGGGTGAACACCACGTGGAAGTAGTTCAGCGGTACCAGTTCGCGGGTGCGCGCCGCGACCCAGCTGGTTGCGCGCGCTCCGTCTGGCACTTGGGACAGTGGCGATTACGGCACGAGTTGAACGAGAAGCCGAAGTCTTTTCCACACCCGGTGCAGCGGTCGCGGTGGCGGCCGAGCGCCGCTGTGCGGCAGCGCTCGATGGCGCGGATCACCTTGAGTTGCGGCCAGCACACGCGGCAGCCGTTACGATCGATATAGCGCCCCACCCAGGCGCGGAAGATATCGGCCACCTCCAGGACGGGGCGGTTCATGACGCGACCGGCTCCTGATCCGGCTGATTGGCGAGTTCGAGGGTCTCCAGTGGATTGGGCGCGGCTCGCAACGTTACGCGTAGACAGATGCAGATAGATCATCGTGTCGCGCGGGTCGGCGTGGCCAAGCAAGGTCTGGATGGCCGCTAGTTCGGCGCCATTATCGAACAGATGCGTGGCGAAGCTGTGTCTCAGTGTGTGCGGGTGGAGGGCTTTCGTGATGCCGTGCTCGACGGCTGGCCTCGCGGCAGACATGCCACACGGCTTTATCGGTAATCGGCTGGTCCCGACGGCGCATCTGTAAGCTCGGGAACAGCCAGCCGTTCTTGCGTTTCAAGGGGCGGTAATAGGTGCGAAGTTGGTCGAGCAGCTTCGGACTGAGCGGAACCTCCCGATCCTTTCCGCCCTTGCCCTGGCGAATGCGAATCACCATGCGTTCCTTGTCGATGTCCTCGGGACGCAGACGGCACAACTCGGAGCGGCGCGCGCCAGTCGAGTACAAGGTCATAAGGATAATGCGGTGCCGCAGGTTGCAGGTGGAGTCGATGAGGCGCGCCACTTCCTCTCGGCTCAGCACGACGGGGATTTGCCGTCGGAGGAGTTTGGGAAGCGGCAGATCATCGCGCGAGAGGCTCTGCTTCAGGACCTTATTGAACAGGAATCGCAGGGCCGATGTATGCCCAGAGACCGTCCTCGGGTGGAGCTTCCGCTCCTGCAGAAGGTGCAGTTGGTATTCCCGGACATGCTCCGGGCCGAGCTGATCGGGGGAGCGGTGGAAATGCACGGCGAACTGCCGCATCGCACCGACGTAGCTCCATACGGTAGCTTGAGAGTAATTACGGCGCTCGAGTTCATCGAGCACCCTTTTTCGAAGTTGGGTCACAGGGATCTCCTTTGTGACCCACACACTATCGGTTCAGGGCGACTGCCGCATCTTCACGTACGCGTAGCGTCCGCCGCGCAAGCGGCTCAGTTGTGTGTTGGGCATGCTCAGCAGTTTGGAGGTGAAAGTCCTCTGCCCAACCTGATGGAGGTGAAGGGCTAGCGAGAACGCAAGGGCTACCGCCGCGAGGCGGGGTCTGAAAGAAGCGTGTAGCAAATGTGCGAGTCGATGGACAAGAACCGGATACAAGGCGTTAGCGTCGGACGAGCGGGCAACTTACTGCGAAGTCCGTATCCATCAAAGATGCGAAGCGTAGATCCGGCGGCTGTGCACGGAAGACGGTTGAGCTTACCCCAGGAGATCTGTTCCGTGTCGCTTCGGCGACTGAGGCTGTCAAAAGATGGCCTGACCGCGGAGCAGAAGTCAGCAGAGGGCATAGTAGGTCAGGACGTCGGCAAGGCTAGTGAGGCACTCCGCAACCGAAAGGTGGAGTCAACGGATAGGCCGAGCCGGGAACGATGGCCCAAGGCCCGAACGAGAAGGAGAGGCCAGTAGGTCATGAGTCTCAAGGACGACAAGCAGCAGAACATCCAGATCGAACTGGACTTATCTTCTGTGCCGACGGGTGAAGCCCGAGAAGCGGGAAGGGAAGAGACTGAATCGTCCGGGGCGACGAGTGGAACCGAAAACCCAGCCAGCACGAATCAATTAATGGAGGAAGTATGTGAGCGAGAAAACCTGAAGGAAGCATTGCGGCGGGTGAAGGCTAATAAAGGTAGCGCGGGTGTCGATGGGATGACTGTCGGCGGAATCACCGACTACTTAAAACAGCACTGGCCAGCCATCCGGGAACAACTGCTGAGTGGAACTTACGAGCCGAAGCCGGTGAGGCGGGTGGAAATCCCCAAGCCGGACGGAGGGGTGCGAAAGCTGGGCATCCCGACGGTGCTGGATCGGTTTATCCAGCAGGCGGTGATGCAGGTTCTGCAGCGGCAGTGGGACCGGACGTTCTCCGATCACAGCTACGGGTTCAGACCGGGACGGTCGGCTCATCAAGCGGTGGCACAGGCGCAGCAATACATCGTCGAAGGCCACGGCTGGTGCGTTGATCTCGACTTGGAGAAATTCTTCGATCGAGTCAATCACGACAAACTGATGGGTCAGATCGGCAAACGGGTCGAGGACAAGCGGCTGCTGAAACTCATTCGGGCATTCTTAAATGCCGGGGTGATGGAGAACGGGTTGGTGGGTCCGAGCGTGGAAGGGACTCCGCAAGGAGGTCCACTTTCGCCACTGCTCAGCAACCTCGTGCTCGACGAACTCGACCAGGAGTTGGAGCGCCGAGGCCATCGCTTTGTTCGCTATGCGGACGACTGTAATATCTACGTTCGCAGCGAGCGGGCGGGGCAACGGGTGATGGAGAGCGTTACGCAATTCATCACGCAAAATCTCAAGCTCAAGGTAAATGAGGCGAAGAGTGCGGTGGCGCGACCGCAGGAACGGAAGTTTCTCGGGTTCAGCTTTACGGCCGGCCCAGAGGTCAAGCGCGTTATTGCGCCGAAGGCCTTGGATCGGTTTAAGCAACGAATCCGGGAGATCACGCGACGGGCCAAGGGCGTCAGTATGAAAACCACGATAGAGGAGTTGGCTCCGTACATGCGGGGTTGGCGCGGCTATTTCGGATTCTGCGAAACGCCTGAGGTGTTGATCGGTCTAACCCGCTGGGTCCGGTTGCGGCTCAGGGCTGCCATGTGGCGACAATGGAAAACACCCCGGCGCCGTCGCGAGGCACTGATTGAACTGGGGGTGCGTACGCGGCTGGCAAGTAATACGGCTGGCAGCGGACTCGGCCCCTGGTATCTGGCAAAGGCCAAGGCCCTTTCTGTCGGGCTTTCCAATACCTACTTCAAATCGCTCGGCCTTCCTTCGCTGGTCGACGAGTAACGGCGTAACTTCTCGAACCGCCGTGTACGGACCCGTACGCACGGTGGTGTGGCAGGGGTCGGCGGGTGACCGCCGCCCCTATGCCGTTCATACGAGCTTGTCGGAAAACGTGAACGTCGGTAATCGCTCTGGGCACCGAATCCGCCACGACCGGAGCCGGCTCGGTATCGCTTCTGGCTCTGGTGTTTCGCCGGCTGCGTCTGCGAGTTCACACCGATGGCCCGTTCGCTTTCAATCTCAGTCCGTACGCGGCCTTACTGGCTCACCAGAGCATCCAACGATCTAATTACCGTTGTCGCGTTACCGCCATCTCCGATGTAGGGCGACGGATCTCCGCC
Organism: Terriglobia bacterium; assembly: GCA_963768075.1. Taxonomy (GTDB): domain Bacteria; phylum Acidobacteriota; class Terriglobia; order Bryobacterales; family Bryobacteraceae; genus QHXW01. Next base: position 17,201 of record CAVYHD010000034.1, on the reverse strand, counting down.
GCACGCCCCCACCAGCAACTACCACTGCTCATCTGGATTCTCTCGTGCAGTTCCACGATGGCCACGAACAGTCCGCCGAGGAAACCAAGGCCTCATGAAGTACTTCAGGGCGCTGGGGAAGCTTGGCGCAACCATTGTCATCTTGCACACACCGTCAGGTCATTCATACAGCGGCGGTTGGCCTCGATTCCTCAAACTGAACGGGAACCTCGCCAAAAGTATCTCTGGATTCCGTTATATCCAACGGGAGTCAGTATGAGAATCGAGAAATCCGGGCACAAGTACTTTTACGGATGGCTCGGGTTGCGAGCTCGATGCACTCCTGGGTTCGATCCAAAAGAACACCGGAAGTTGAGGGAGGTCTAAGTTATGCGCTGCAGTTTTTTTCAGGGCAGGCGCCAGGCGGTAATGGCGTCTTTGCTCATTCTCGCGGGGACAATCGTAATTTCGAGAACAGTGAAGGGGCAGTTTCCGCCATCATCGAACCCGACATTCATCCCTAACGGGACGTCGTTCCTCAACCTCGGCGGCGCTTCTCAGACGTACAGCACGGTTGGCGGAGGAATCGATCAAAGGGGGCTGTTCTTCCAAAGCCTCGGTACGAACGGCCGAAGTTGTGGGTCGTGCCACCAGCCAAGCGATGCGATGTCGGTGTCCGCCCTACACGTTCAGTTGCGCTTCGATCAGACCGCCGGCCTGGACCCCATCTTCCGCACGGTCGACGGCTCGAACTGCGATCACAGCATCGATGTCTCGACGCTTCCGGGGCGCTCGTCGGCCTATAGCTTGCTGCGCACGCGAGGCTTGATCCGGATCGCTCTGGCGGTTCCCTCGGGCGCCGATTACGCGGTCACTGCCGTCAGCAATCCATACGGCTGCAACGAAACCGACGTAGTCTCGCAGTACCGCCGGCCGTTACCAGCCACGAATCTTACATTCTTAAGCACTGTTATGTGGGACGGCCGAGAGTCCACTCCGCTTACGGGCACAACCAAAATCCTCTATGCGAACTATCCCGGTTCGCTCGAAAGCGACTTGGCCCACCAGTCGCTGGATGCTACCATTACGCACGCCCAGGGCGACGGCACGAGGCCGACACCCGCCGAACAGCAGGAAATCGTTAATTTTGAGACGGCTTTATTCACAGCGCAATCCTTCGGCCTTTTCACCGGACCTCTGAACTCTGCGGGCGCAAATGGGGGGCCGATGCCCCTGGCCTCGCTCCCGTTCTTCATTAGCATCAACTCGAGCATCCATGCTTTACTCCCTAACGGCCCGGAACAGCCGGGCGGGCTGATGACACCGGGCGACGGCCAATTCACCTCCAACATCTTCAACCTCTACAACGCTTGGTCAGCATTGCCCTCCTATGATTTCCGCGCGTCGGTGGCTCGAGGGCAGGCCATCTTCAATACCAGGCCCATCACCATTACGGGCGTAGCCGGCATCAACGACGATGTTTCCGATGGTGGACTGGTCTCCGGCGGTATTCCATCGCTCACCGGAACCTGCGGCACCTGCCACGATACGCCCAACGTAGGCAACCACTCCTTCCCCACGCCTTTAAACATCGGTACCGGGGACCCCGACCCCCCGAATGCACACGTAAATCTGGGCGGGCTGGATATCAGCTATCTGCCGCAGATCACGGTGTGCCAGCTACTGCACGGCCAGCCGAGCGACACCTGCAAGACCACGAGTGATCTCGGCCAGGCTTTGATCGACGGCAACTTCGCTCATGTCGGCAAGATCAAGGGACCGATCCTCCGCGGCCTCTCCGCCCGCGCGCCGTACTTCCATAACGGCTCAGCTCAGACCCTGCTGGATGTCGTGCATTTCTACGAGAATCGCTTCGGACTTGTCCTGACCCCGCAGGACGAACTAGACCTGCTCAATTTCCTCAGCGTGCTCTGAGGGGAACCAGACCATGTAGTAAAGGGTTAGTTCAAACGGGGGGGAGCCAATTGACGCTGGACGAAGGGGTTATTCGCAAGCTTGCTGTCCCAATGTTCCCAGAGCTTGCGACGCTCCGCTTCCCAACTAGTGGCTTCTTGGGCACGCCGATCCTGGCGTAGAACGCGGGCCAGGCCCGCGTAGGCATTCGACATGTAAACCGCGTTGCGTAGGTCGTTTTGGGGATCCGGATTCGATTTGTTGACCTTTGCGAGCAAATCGCGATACGTGTCGACGGCCTTCACGGGCTCGCCGATTGCTGCGTAATGGTCTGCCAAGGCGCGTAGCGCGAGATCGGCTTCGCTGGCCAACTCGATTTTGGCGGCAGGATAATCCCCTGTTTTGCTCAAAATTTCGAAGGCCTCATCGATGCGTTGTTTGGCGTTGGTCTCACGATGTAGGGCGCGAAGAGCATAGGAGGAACTGGCCAGCAGTTTCGCCTCCTCCCGACGGATTGCGACGTTCGTATTCCGGGCCTCATGCACGCCGCGGATGGAAGCGTCGTAAACGCTCAGCGCCGACTGCGGGTCGGTGTGGCGCAGAATATCACCCAGATGCCGTGCCAGCGAGCTAGTCAGTAGATGGCCGCTGTTGTCATCGGAGTCTTTCCTGGCCAGTTCATCCGCGATCTTCAGCCCGCGGCGGAATACCGCAGCCGCCTCCCGCGGCCGGTCCAGGCTGATGTCCTGATCCTCGCCCAGGATTGAACCTTCGCGCAACAGGGCTAGCGCCAGGTTCGTGGGCTGCCAGGTAGTGTCGGTTTCGGTTTGCTGCTCCTCGAGCCTGCGGGATTCACGAACAGCGGTTAAAGCGGAATCCAGTTGTCCCGATCCGAGCAGCGCATCCGCCAGGACTCCGTAAGCCAAGCTTTGTTGTCCGCCGGTTCCCTGTATTTGTTGGGCGACCTCGATGGCACGCCGGGAGTACCGAATGGCTTCATCGAGCCTGTGGTAATCGGCCAGCGATACAGCCACATTGCCGTACATGTACGAGACTTCTCTAACGTCGTATGGTCTGGGGGGGCCGAGGGCGATGAATCGGTCCATCTTATCGGCGCTTCGCAGCGCTTGTGTCAACGACTCCTCGCGTTTGTTTTGCGAGTCCGCCAATGCCATACGATCATGCGCGATGGTGGCCGAAGTGAGCAGCGCCGTGCCGTTTCGAGCGTCGGATTTTAAGACGGATTCCACCAGTTCGTCGGCCTTGCGGAGGCTCTCGTCGGCAGACGCGAACTGGCCCAGGTTGGGATTGATCGGAACGCCTTGCACGTGCGCCAACTGCACGTAGGCGGAACCGATCTCGAGCGCCAAGTCCTTGTCCCCGCGCGCCTCCGCGCCCACCTTCTGCAAGTATTCGAGCGAGGTGGACACGATCAGTTGCCGGGCCTTGGTAGTGCCGGGGATGTTGCGGATGGCTACATCGATGTCGAACACCTTATTCGCCAATTGACGGACCTGGAGGAACCGCTGCTCGGCAATGGAACGCTCGCGGTTCGCAATATAAAGCCCGGTGGAAAGACCGATCACGGCAACGGCGCTGGCAGTGACAGGGACCCAATAGCGCCGCACAACCTTTCTCGCGCGATACCAAGCATTGCCGGCGCGGGCGCGGACTGGCCGGTTCTCGAGGAACGCCCGGATATCCTCCGCGAATGCGTCCGCTGTCGCGTAGCGCTCGTCCGGTTCGACGCGAAGCGCCTTACGCACCACGAATCCAATGTCTTGTGGAACATCCGGTTTCATTGGGCTTTGCGGCGGAGCAGTCGCCTTGTCCACTGGCGATTCCGATGTCTTCGGCGCCTCACCCGCGAGGAGCCTATGCAAAACCGCTCCGAGGGAGTAAATGTCGGTCGCGGTGCTGTGAGCCTCACCGCGCATCTGCTCGGGGCTGGCGTATTCCGGGGTCAGGATGCGGATCACGGTGCGCGCATCTTCGCGAGGCATCCAGGATCTTAGCGATACCGAAATCCAGCAGCTTGGGGCGCCCCGCGGCATCGACCAGGATATTCGATGGTTTCAGATCCCGATGGATGATCAAGTTCCGATGCGCATACGAGACTGCCTCGCAGACTGCAAGAAATAATTTCAGAATGCCGCGCAAATCGAGTTGGGCGCAATAAGTGTCGATGGCGACGCCATCAATGAACTCCATTACGAGGTACGGCTGGCCATCGGCGGTGTGGCCGGCGTCGAGAAGACGGGCGATACCGGGATGATTTAGGGAAGCGAGAATGTGGCGCTCCCGGAGGAAGCGCTCCTGAAATGCGGGTAGGTCGGCGCCGGACCGGACCACCTTGATCGCGACCCGCTGCTCCACCTCGCCGTCGATGCGTTCAGCCAAGTACACCGCGCCCATCCCCCCGCGGCCGAGGGGCTGGATCACGCGATAAGACCCCCACATGGTTTGGTTCGAAACATAGCCGCTCTCCAGAATTTCCCCGGCAGCCTCGGCGATGTGGTCGGTCAGCGATTCGCTATTTTGATCAAATCGAAGTAGCGATTCCACTTCGTTGCGAAGGTCCGGAGGAACTTTCCGGCTGGCGTAATATGCCTCGCGTGCCTGCGGAGCAAGGTCGGCCAGCTCCTGGAAGAGCGAAATCACTTCTTCGCGCAAGAAAGCCTCGGAATGTCACGATATGCTTGCGAAGTATACAGTATGTCGGATCAGGCCGGTCATCGCAACGGACTCCCGTCCGCTGCGCACTTCAAACCGGCGCGCGACAATGACAGTACGTACCGGAATGCCTTCCGAAGTCACGCTACTACTGCAACGCTGGCGAGAAGGGGATGAAAGCGCCCTCCACGCTCTAATGCCGCTCGTTTACAGTGAGCTGCATCGCATGGCGCGGTTATTCCTTCGGAACCGCCGCCCAGGCGAGACGCTACAGCCGACAGCGCTGGTGAATGAAGCCTACCTCAAACTGCTCGGAAACGGACAGCCACAATTCGCCGATCGAGCCCATTTTTTGGCGGTCATGTCGAGGGTGATGCGCCAGGTGCTCATCGATCACGTTCGTGCGGCCGCGGCCACGAAGCGTGGTGGCCAGGCGCAACGGGTCGATTGGGATACGGCCATCATCGTCGAGTCGGGTGGTAGCCAGAACCAGCTTCGGATGCTGGAAGTTGATCGAGCGCTGGAGGCGTTATCGGGCGAAAAGCCAACTCTGGCTCAAGTCGTCGAGATGCACTACTTCGGCGGCATGACGGCCGAGGAGATCGCGCGGGTGGCCGACCGCTCTGCGCACGCTATCCGGCATGACCTCCGGTTGGCGCGAGCGTGGCTGCGCCGGGAAATTGCGCAAAAGTCCTGAGCCACGCCGACATTCATCGATCTGAGGGTCCTTGAAACGGTGCCAGTGTTTCCCTTAACTAGGATAGCTTCGGCCACAATGATTCTGGACAGATCAGCGGCGAGCCGGCGATAACGGCAGCAAGATGAGGAACGGTCACCCAGGCGATGATCCACGGTAGAAAGAAGAACGCAATAACCGAGTAGACTAGCCACAGGTGTTCCCATTTCCACTTTCGAACAAACTTCACCGATTTGCTCCAAACGAACAGGTGTGCCTATCGAAAGATCTATCCGACATTGAAGTCGGTCAGCTTTTTGAAAGTGACGCGAGGGACAGCCGTGATAAACGAAGGCGGCGGACAGATACCGAGGCGTAGCGGCCACTGACGGATACATTGCTCCGCGGCTGAGCGCCCAAGCCGCGCGTGAGCAACGACAGCAGTGCTACCGTTTCTTAAGCAGCCCGGCGTTCGTATCGATGGTGGAGGCCGCCGACTTCGGCAATGGCCACCACACCTCCAAGCTCCGTCGGCTGCACAGCTCGCGTTTCTGGCGTGTCTTTGGCCAACGAGAGGTGCGTCCTGGTGTGATGATAATACGAGACAAACGCCTTCACATGCCGGGACAGCGATGCCTCGTTGAAGACGATCATGTGATCCAGGCACTCGCGGCGTATCGAACCGATGACCCGCTCGATGTAAGCTCTCTGCCATGGGCTACGGGGCGCAGAAAGTACCTCCTCGATACCCATATCCCTGACTTGTTTGACGAAATCATCGCCGAAAATCCCATCCCGATCCCGTAGGAGATAACGCGGCGCTGTGTCCCAAGGAAACGCATTGCGGAGTTGTTGAGCGGTCCATTCTGCCGTCGGATGCGCCGTTACGCCGAAGTGGAGAATCCGGCGCCGGTCGTGTGCCAGCACCAGGAACACGTACAGGATCTGAAACCGGATGGTCGGCACGGTGAAGAAGTCGACCGAGACCAGGCTCTTGAGATGGTTGGCGAGAAACGTCCGCCAAGTTTGCGATGGCGGGCTCCGACGACGGACCATGTACTTGCTGACACTGGTCTCACCGATGTCGATGCCGAGCTTCAGAAGCTCGCCGTGAATCCGCGGAGCGCCCCATATCGGGTTCTCGCGGCTCATTCTGCGAATCAGATCGCGGACCTCCCTGGTCACGGCCGGTCGGCCCGGATTGCCGCTTCGAACTTTCCAGGTCCAGAACAGTCGGAAGCTTTTCCGGTGCCAAGCGATCACCGTTTCCGGCTGGACGATGACCAGTGCGGTTCGCCAGTCGCTCCATAGCTCCGACAGCCATGCCCAGAAGAGGCGATCAGGAGCGGTCAGCTTCGGCCGCTTCACCGAGCGATGCAAGACACCGAGCTGGTGACGAAGAGCGAGGATCTCAACCTGAAGTGCGGCACGGTTGCGGAACGAAGCCAAAACGGCTGCAAACAACGCTGAGAAAACCATGGCGGGCGAGAATCGACGTAAGAGGCGCAACACCCCACTGTATCAACCAGATCCAAATTTACGAGAACCACAAGTGATGTGGAAGGCATGCCCAATAGCTTGCTCGCGCGCCAGAAGTCCCACCAAACCCTTGGCGAAATCGGTGTTATGGGTGATCACCCAGAGTGAGGAACCATCCCCCGGTACAATCACCTTCTTTCCGTGGCGCATTCGATCCACGACCGTGTAGGACCTGGCCCAACTGTTGATTGCGAGTGGGATCTGTGTGTCGCCGTAGGTCAGGGAAGGGCGCACGATTGTAATGGGGAAATCGTCTTCGCGGTACGCGCGCATGAGGCGATCTTCGCAGGCGATCTTCTGCTGCGAGTAATCCCAATATGGATTGATCAGGGTGTCGATTCGGTGATGAGATAGTGCGACACCGGCTTCTGGTAAACACTGGCGGAACTGATAAACACGAACTGGCGCGTTCGGCCGCGGAACAGTGCGATGTCCCGCTCGATATCCTTCGGCCGGAAAGCAATCCAATCGACAACCGCGTCGAACGAAACTCCCGCAAGCGCTTGGGAGGCCGCTGCCGCGTCTTCGATGTCCACGGTGAGTGTTTTCACCCCGCTTGGCACGTTGATTGAGCGGAGTCCGCGGTTGAGGAGCGTGAGATCAATACCTTGTTCGATCGCCAATCGTGTGCAAGCCGTGCTGATGACCCCGGTGCCGCCGATGAATAGAACCTTCATGGCTAAGTTGTAACAGGTTAAACGCCGTCGCGCTGCGAGCTTGGTGTTTGGTACGGCATTGGGCTGCTCACGCACCTCGGATCGACGATCGAGACTGGTCTTTTAGAAGCTGAGCTGCTCGAAGGCTCGACCACGACTCGAAATTCGACGCCGATGTGATTGCCTTCCTGAAAGCCATGGGCCTTAAGCCGAAGCGCACAAGTCGGGAGTCGCCCTGGCCGTTCCAGAGTCATTCACGGCCGGAATGGTGGGGAGCCTCTTGCGAATGTTCACGATATACTTCTCCTGATTGTCAACTAAATCCCCGTGGAGGCACGTCACACATGAGATCGCCATCCATAGTCGCTTTTTGGTTTCTGGCAGTCGCGCTACCCGGCGCAACGGCGCAAGCGCAACAGCAAGGTCAGGTCGCGACGCCCAAACTGTATAACACCGCCAAACAAAAGCTGCTAGAGGGCAAGCAGGTCTTCAGCTTCACGCAATCGCGCATGGATATCGCTGGCTATTGCGAGTCCGCGAAGCACCTTCAAACGGTTCCCACGTATGGGTGTCTTGGAAATAAAAAGTAGTTGCTCCACTCGCGGAAGTCCTGATTTGCGAGACGGGACGACCCAGAAGCAGCGACGACATTACGTATTGTGTATAAAACTCCACCGGTTCAACGGCGGCAAACATAGCGCTCTCCGCGCGCATTCGATCGAAATTTGGCAGGGCCAGATCAGGCCACCGGCTTTCGAAGGTCTGATCATAAGAAAGCTCATCGAAAACGATCCAGACGATTCTCGCTCCCGTGTCGCTAAGCATGCCGGTCTTGTGATCAAAGCCGGCTGCTTCGGGCGACGAAGTGCGCACAGCCAGGTAAGCAAGCTCGGGAACAACCCAGAAGATTGAGAAGCCGAACAGTACGACGCTGCCGCAGGCGCCTCGCACTGTACGCTTAAACCACACACGCCTGAACCGGCGAAGAACAAATGCGGCCGGCACGAGAAACGTGCCTAACAAGACCCAATATAACCGGGGCACTGGCCACGCCCACAGTTTGCCTAGGCAGTAGGCCTCCGCCACCAGGATGCACGGAACAATGAACGGCCAGAAAAAGCTATCGCCGTTCAGTTTTTCTACCCAGTACCAAACCAGATCAGCTGCAAGGCTGATCGCCACTAGGTCGATGAGCATGCCAAGGGCCTGTACTTTTCCTGCCTCTGTGGCGTCCAGCAGCATGACTACGCGATCGGGCTGCCTAAGCAATTCCGCAAGCACGATGTCCCGAACGGGCGGTGTATACATCGCCCAGTTGTCCCGGCACTGGCAGGCAGAAAACTGTGGCGCTTCGAGCACGGCGCCACTATAGCACCTGGTAGACTCCCCGGGCATCCGCGAATAACGTGACACCGGCGACAGTCTGGCCATTCACCCACAACCTGCGCTGTAGCTGTTGGTGTGCGAATGCTTTGGTTGTCCTATAAGAGGCGGCCATAATCACAATCGTTAGCCTTATATGATAACTACTGTCATGTATCTCCTACTGTCAACCTAAAGTATTGCCTTAGAATGTCAACCCGTCGTATTATCCTCTCGTGAGGTAGGCACAATTTATTATGGTGCCGCGGCCTTCCGCGCACCCGCTGGTAGCTATATACGCCAGCCCGCACTTGGTGATCGTTCTGGACCTGAGGCCTGAAAATGGCAACTCAACTGTGCGTGGGCACTCGCTGCCAATACGCATGCTGCGGCCGACCATTTGAGGGATTGGATACACAAGTCTGCACTGAAACGGAAGGGCTCGTGATTCAAGATAGCAGTTCTAACCCACATTGGCACTTCTCGCGCGAGTTTGATTTGGGGCGTACCACCTTGAAGATCGCAACCTCTCTGCTGTTACTTGTCGGGTTGATCAAAGGGGACCAAACTAGCCCGGGATCAGAAGGACAGCTTAAGGGCTTGACGCTCGAAGAACTCGGAAACATCGAGGTGACGACAGCATCCAAGGAGCCTGTGAAAGTCTCTCGGACTCCAGCGGCGATCTATGTGATCACACAAGAGGCTATTCGGCGGTCCGGCGCCACCTGTATCCCGGAGGCCCTCCGTTTAGCGCCGGGGGTTGAAGTTGCGCGTATTGACGCTGTCAAATGGTCCATTGGGATACGCGGCTTCGGAAGCCGACTGAGTCGTGACGTGCTCGTCGTAATCGACGGCCGGACCGTTTACGACCCTCTATATGCCGGCGTTTATTGGGAAGTCCAGGACACGCTAATGGAGGATGTGGACCGGATCGAAGTCATCCGCGGTCCGGGCGGAACGATCTGGGGACCGAACGCCGTCAATGGCGTGATCAATGTTATCACCAAGAGCACGAAAGATACCCACGGTGAGCTGGTCTCCGGCGGCGGTGGAAACGAGCAGGACTTCGCCAATTTTCGGTATGGAGCCGGAAACGACACGGACTTTAACTACCGCGTCTATTGCAAAGCCTTCACACGAGGTCCCGAGTTCCATCCAGATCACGTGAACTTCGATGGCTGGGAAATGGGACAGTGCGGTTTCAGGATGGACTGGGACCTTAAGAACGGCGATAAGATCGGCAATGAGGTCACCCTACAAGGCGACGTGTACGATGGCTCAATCGGAGAAAGCGTTGCCGTCGCGCAGGAACCCACGATCCAACCGACCATTGTTCAGCAGAATGGCCAGGTTTCGGGAGGCAATCTGCTCGGCCGCTGGCGCCATGTTATGAAAGACGGATCAGATCTGGAGTTGCAAACCTACTTCGACCGGACTAGCCGGCGTGAGGCCGATTACGCGGAAACGCTCGACACTTTCGACATTGACTTCTTGCACCGGAAGAAGCTGAAGAGGCGGAATGAGTTGTTGTGGGGCGCTGGAGTTCGCTTCAGCGTCGTTAGCGTCCCGCCGGTGGTTCCAACCCTCGTGTTCACACCGGACAAAGCCACCGATAAGCTGTACAGCGCGTTCGTGCAGGATGAGGTTCAGATCCTTGCGAACCGGCTCTGGCTGACGATAGGCTCCAAGTTTGTGCGAACCAACTATTCCGCCTTCGATGCCGAGCCGTCGGTCCGGCTGTTGTGGACGCCGACCTCGCACCAGACTTGGTGGACCTCCGTCACCCGCGCGGTAAGCACGCCCTCCAACGTCGAGGAGACTCTTACAACGAGCGGATTAGTATCAGCCGATCCGTTAACCGTCATACGCCTCGAGCCGAATGAAAGGTTTCTCCCCGAAACGCTGCTGGGCTACGAAGCTGGATTCCGGCGTCTTCTCGGCTCGAAGCTCTACGTGGATATTGCGGCCTTTCACAACCGCTACAATAACCTGGAAAGCGTTGAAAGCGCCTTGCCGGTTCTTGAAACGTCCCCGCCGCCACCACAGTTCGTGATACCACTTTATCTCGGCAACGGCTTATATGGCTCCACGAACGGGTTCGAGATTGCACCGGATTGGCGGCCGGTAACCTGGTGGCGACTAGACGGCTCATACGCCTATCTCCATATGGACCTGAAAACAAAACCGGACAGCACGGACGTTTCCACGGTGCAGTCCACGGAGGGATCGAGCCCCCATCACCAGGTTGTGGTCCAATCTTCCCTGGAGCTACCTAGAAGCCTGGAGTTTAGTCAAACGTATCGTTACGTAAGCGCTCTTCCAGCGCAATTGGTCGCGAGCTACGGGACAGCGGACGTCCGGCTGAGTTGGCATCGCATCCCACACTTTGCGTTTTCTTTGGTCGGGCAAAACCTGCTGCAACCGCACCATGCGGAGTACGGTGGAGACCCGCTAGGGTTGGTCGGGATCACACGTAACGTCTACGCAGCGATCACATGGCGAGATCGAGCGGAATCAGCCGCCGTCTCTCCAGTCAGTTCGCCTCCACGGCCTTTGCTGTGGCGTTAGCCGGCACCTCTACCCTGTCGGCGCAGACTCCAAAAATCACCGAGTATCAGGTCAAGGCGGCCTATTTGGCCAACTTTGGCAAATTCGTCGAATGGCCCGCCGTTGCCACCTTGGCCGCAAGGAGCGAAACGTTCAACATATGTGTGCTCGGCCAAAATCCCTTTGGCGCAGATCTCGACGCCGCAGTAGCCAACGAAACCATCGACGGTGCGCACATGGTGGCGAAGCGAATCTCGCAGCCGCAGGACGCGGTGGATTGCCGCATCGTCTTCATCAGCGCTTCTGAGGCTGGCCAATGGAAGGAGATCCTTGCGGCTTTAGGGACCTCGAGTATTTTAACCGTCAGCGATATGCCTCAGTTCTCGCGCCGCGGCGGCATAATTCAGTTCTTGTTGGACGGGAACAAGGTGCGTTTCGAAATCAACCTGGCCGCCACCGAGCGCGTCAGACTGAAGCTCAGTTCTCAACTGCTGAAGTTGGCGGTCATCGTGAGCAGGAGTCCATAGCCGGAGAACGGCCTATATGCTCAACATTCGAGACTACTCGATCAAGACAAAGCTGATACTGATGAACATGGCGGTCAGCGCCACCACCTTGCTACTAGCCTGTGCGGCTTTTGGTGCCTATGAGCTGACTACGTACCGGTCAAGCACGGTGCAGAGTCTTTCGATACAAGCGCAGATGGTCGGCGCAAATAGCGCTTCCGCCTTGCTGTTCGATGATGCGAAAGCGGCCGTAAACACTCTTGCGGCGTTGAAAGCTGCCCCCAGTGTTCTGTCCGCTGGCATCTACACGCTCACGGGCGAACCTTTCGCAGTGTATCGGCGCGACGCGGGCGGCCACACTCCACCGATGCCTTTGATGCCGCCCGGTCAAACAGAGGCGCACTGGTTCGCTGACAAGGAACTGAAACTAATCCGCCCTATCGAGTTTCAAGGGAAGCTGATAGGAACCGTCTACATTCGGTCTGATTTGCAGGAGATGAATGACCGCGTACTACGGTACGCTGGCATTGTAGCGGCCGTCTTGTTGTTGTCCCTCACGGCGGCGTTTTTCTTAATAATGGTGTTCCAACGAGCCGCTACTCTGCCGATCTTGCAGTTGGCGGAAACGGCCAGGATCGTGTCACGGGAGAAAAAGTATTCGGTTCGCGCTCCCCCAACCGACAGCCATGACGAGGTGGGCCTTCTGATCCAAGCTTTTAATGAGATGTTGGTCCAGATTCAGAAGCGTGACGCGGATTTGCAGACATCTCAGGACGAGTTAGAGCAGCGTGTAACACAGCGTACTGCCGAGCTCGATGCTACCAATAAGGAATTGGAAGCATTTACGTATTCGGTGGCTCACGACCTGCGCGCTCCCCTGCGCCACATCCAAGGTTTCTCCAACGCATTGATGGAATCTCTCGGTCCGCAACTTGAACCTGACGCCCAGAAGTCGCTCAATCACATCGGTGAAGGTACGCTACAAATGGGACGATTGATCGACGATCTATTGAGCCTCGCACGCGTTGGCCGACAAGAGCTGCGCCTCCAGATCACTGGTCTGAATTCGCTCGTACAGGACGTTCTGCGAGATTTGAAGAACGAAACGCAAGGTCGTGATATTCATTGGCAAGTTGGTGAGTTGCCGTTTGTCGAGTGCGACCCTGGATTGATGAAACAGGTACTCTATAACTTGCTTTCCAACGCCGCTAAGTATTCCCGCCCCCGCAATCCGGCTGTAATTGACATTGGGCAGATCCAGGTGGAAGGCAGGCCGGTGAACTTCGTACGCGACAACGGCGTGGGCTTCAATATGAAATATGCCAACAAACTTTTTGGCGTCTTTCAGCGACTGCACCGCAAGGAGGACTTTGAAGGCATGGGCGTGGGGCTGGCCACCGTTCAACGAATCATCCACAAGCACGGCGGGCGGGTCTGGGCTGAAGCGGAGATCGATAAGGGTGCCACTTTTTTCTTTAGCCTTGCGTCCGAGAACGACGGGCGGCAAACGGCCAATGGTCACAAAGGAGAAAAGTCTGAATGTTAACGACATCAGAACATGAAGAGATAGCGATTTTGCTCGTTGAGGACGATCCGCTCGATTTGGAGATGAGCCTGCGCGCTCTCAACGGCGATCACATAAAAAATCGCATTGTAGTGGTTCGCGACGGCGAGGAAGCCCTTGATTTCTTGTTCTGCCGGGGACCTTTCAGCGATCGCTCGCTAGCCTCACAGCCAAAGTTGGTCTTACTGGATCTGAAGTTGCCCAAGGTTGACGGACTGGAAGTGCTCCGGGAACTCAGGGCCACTCCGCAGACACACAGTATTCCAGTAGTCATCTTGACTTCGTCGTCGGAACAAAAGGATATTGTTGAGACTTACAAGTTAGGAGTTAACAGCTACATCCAGAAGCCCGTGGATTCCAATCAGTTCCGGGAGACCGTCAAGACCCTGGGATTTTACTGGGTGGTCGTGAACCGGCCACCACCTGTTCAGGTTTAAGGCTGATGGCATAAGGGCTGCTCCAGTGAGAAGAAGCTCGATCGGGGCAGTGTTACTGGACATCAGGAGACCGAAGCTGGATGGTTGAGTATTGATTTGAAACTAAAGAGCGAGCCGGAACTGGGAATGAATCCGGCGTGACGTCGACTTCCTCATGGGGAAACGAGATGTGCGCACAGCCGGCGTGAAGGGCTTTTATAGTGCAAACAGTACGAGGCGAAAAAGTACAATGAAATCGCCACTGCGAATCCTATCGTTGGAAGACGACCCGGCCGACGCGGACTTAATTCTTGCGACGCTCGCGAAGGCGAAGATCGATTGTGACACGGTTCGGGTCGACACGGGGTCAGATTTCGTTGACGCGCTCGAAAAAAGTAGCTTCGATTTGATCTTATCAGATCACTCCCTGCCATCCTTCGACGGTGAATCAGCTCTGAAAATCGCCCTGGTGAAGGCGCCCGCCGTGCCATTTATCTTCGTTTCCGGTGCTATGGGTGAAGATCTGGCGATAGAGCTTATTAAGAGCGGAGCCACCGATTATGTTCTCAAAAACCGGCTCTCCCGGCTGGCTCCGGCCGTCCGCCGAGCGATTGCGGAAGCTGAGGAGCACGCTGCACGCCAGGATGCAGAACGGTTGCGTTCGGCGGCTGAACAAGTACTTCGCGAAAGCGAGGTACGGTTCCGGGATTTATTCGAGAATGCGCCCATCGCGTACCACGAAATCGATCGCGAGGGTATCCTTCGAAGGGTCAACCATGCGGAGTGCACGTTACTAAAATACAGAGCGGACAATCTTGTGGGCAGATTCGCATGGGATTTCGTCGCACCTCACGCCCAGAACGACAGTCGACTCTACGTGTTCGAGAAGTTAAGTGGCCTGAAGGCAATCGTCCCCTTTGAACTTGAGTTCTTCTGTCGAGATGGTTCCGCGATACTTGTGGAAGTTCACGAAACACTCATCCGTGACGACACTGGCCAGATTACCGGCATTCGCTCCGCCCTCCTGGACATCAGGCAGCGGAAGGTCGCTGAATTGGCATCCAGGAAAGCCGAGCAGTACACCCTCGAATTAGTGAATAAGCGTGACCAGCTGCTTGAAGCGCTTGAGTCGGCCCGCCAAGCCAATCTGGTCAAGAGCCGCTTCCTAGCGAACATGTCGCATGAGCTTCGCACGCCGTTAAACGGAGTCATTGGTCTCTCCGAAATACTCCATGACGAGCAGGTGGGCGACCTGTCTCCACAACAGAAAGAATATATCGGCGACATTCTCGCGAGCGGCCGCCATCTGCTAGATCTCGTGAACAATCTGCTCGATCTGGAACGGGTCGAGCTCGGAAAGATAGAATTGTGCCCACAAGTAGTGGATGTGCCGCAACTACTGACGGAAGTGTGCGACGTTTTGCGCACGCTCGCGGATGAAAATGGTGTGAAAGTGTCTGTCACCGTCGATCCCGCACTCAACACCGTTACGACCGATCCCATTCGGCTGCGACAGATCGTTTATAACTACTTAGCAAATGCAATCAAATTTTCGCCGGCGGAGAGCTTGGTGCAGGTGCGAGCCATTCCAGATAAGGGGAGAAGATTCCGCGTGGAGGTGGCCGATGAGGGCCCCGGCATCAAGCCGGAAGATCTTTCGTTGCTGTTTAACGATTTTTACCAACTGGATCGTACCCAGAAACGCCAGGGACAAGGTGCCGGCCTCGGGCTTGCGTTGGTAAAGCGCGTTGTAGAAGCGCAGGCTGGAAATGTTGGCGTCGACAGCGTATTCGGATCGGGAGCGTCTTTTATGCGGTGCTCCCTGGAAGAAACCCGAGTACGCTGCCGTAAAATGTCCTCGACCCTGGGTCCTGTCCGTGCCAGAACATGCTGAGGTTAGCCATCCGGCGCCTTTGGCCTGGTTGTCAATCGAGGCGACGTTACGACATGTTACAACTGTGAGTTCGTGCTGGAATGCATACTCAGTTTCCTCGTTGCCATCCGCGTGTTCTTCGTAGCCGTCCGGTCTTGGCCGTCTAGATTTGTCGTGGCCTAGCGGATCATTCTGGATGTGGGAAACCACGGGGAGGACGATGAGCAGTTCAGCCCCAGTCCTTCGCCAGAAATGAGTCCGGCGACATGTCGTTACGCACCAACGCGTTCATAACGGTTGTGTTGCGAAAACTCAAAGGCTGAGGCAGCATCGCGCTTGGCAGTGAGCAGGAAATCAATTGTCCCTACAAAAAATCCAAAAGTACGAGACGAGGGCGGAAGTATATGAGTCGTTTCGTCTCTTGAGAGGACTCGTCAAAGTGCCGAGTGGTAAATAAGATCGCGGCGTCGGCGCACTACCACGCGATGCCTGCGGATCTTCTGCAGGCACTCGATCCCTGCTGCCGTCTCATCGGATGCGTGTTAGGCAGCGCGGCGTTCGTAGCGATGATGAAGACCGCCCACTTCGCGAAGCTCGACGACAGCACCCTCTGCTGGAGGGTGTATTCTTCGGGATTGGGGTGTGTCTTTGCCGAGCGACAGGTGAGTTCTCCACCTATGGTAATAAGCGCAGTACGCCGTGAGTGTCTGATGCAGAGAGCGTTCGCCGACTACGATGACATGATCCAGGCACTCACGGCGAATGGACCCAATGAGCCGTTCGACGTAGGCCCTTTGCCATGGAGCTCGCGGCGCCGATAGCACTTGTTTGATCCCCATCGCCTTCACTTGGTCGACGAAGTCCTTGCCGAAAATCTGGTCACGGTCATGCAGCAGATAACGAGGTGCACTGTCCCATGGAAAGGCTTCACGAAGTTGCTGGGCCGTCCATTCCGCAGTCGGATGAGCGGTCACGCCGAACTGCAGAATGCGGCGCCGGCCGTGCGCCAGCACCAGAAACACGTACAGGACCTGGAACCGGACCGTTGGCACGGTGAAAAGTCCACTGAGACCAAGCTGCGCAGGTGATTGTCCAGAAAGGTCCGGAGCACCAGGCCGGACTCTCTGTGTATTAGAAAGACCTGCTCCACCTTATATAGAGAGCTTTTAGCGAGCGCGATCTCGGCGAATGGCCTGTCTGTGGTTCGTGCCTCGAATCGCCACTGCATGGAGCGCAATGACAGATAGTTCTCAAAGAACCTTTCCAGGCCTTGGAAACGCTCGTGTAGGTATCGGGTAATCGGTCCGTGGTTGGCCGTATGCCGATCCAGCCCCTTTTCAGAACTGCCGGACTCGCTGCCACTCTTACCCGGACGGTGGCCTGATGGCCCCGCTGTTCGCAATGCCGTCCTCCTGCCTGGCTTACCGTCAGCGTATTCCACAAAATGTTGCGGATGCCATTCAGCGCGATTCGGTAGGCAGGAGGGAGGGGCGACG
>CAVYHD010000033.1:0-1203024 GCA_963768075.1 Terriglobia bacterium | reverse complement strand
AGACTGTATGCGAGCCGATGGCTAACAAGTGGCGTCCGGCGAACAGCTATGACGCCCAGTTCTCGATTCCTTACACGGTTGGGGCTGCGCTGCGGCGTGGCCGTTTCACCCTCGACGAGCTCGAGGATGACGCACTCGGCGATAGCCAAATTCTCTCACTTGCCGACCGCACAACCTACGAAGTCGATCCCGCCACGACTTTCCCGCGACACTATACCGGCGAGGTTATCGTTACGACCCGCACGGCCGGACCTTGCATCATCGCGAAGCCATCAACCGCGGCAACGCTGAGCGTCCGTTAAGCGAGGCGGCGATCATCGAGAAGTTTCACTCGAACGCGGTGCGAGCGGTCTCTCCGGAGCGGGCCAAACAGATCGAAAGGCTCCTGCTCTCGCTCGACCAACAAGCCGAAGCAAGTGTTGTAGTCAGCGGCTTGGCGGCAGCCTGAGACATGTCGAACAGCACGATGGATCGTAAAGCGCTCCTGCGCGAGGATGACGAGGCCGAAGCTGTCATCCTCGCCAGCATCGATCGCTTTCTCGAACGGGACGTCAAACCTTACGTCCAGACGCTCGAGCATGATGACATCTATCCGGAAGACATCGTCGAGCGCATGAAGGAATTGGGTCTGTTCGGCGCAACGATCGACACCGCCTACGGCGGGCTTGGTCTGTCGACGACTGTCTATGCGCGCATTGTCGAACGTATCGCGCGGGTATGGATGTCGGTTACCGGCATCTTCAACTCGCATCTAATCATGGCTGCGGCGGTTCAAAGGTTCGGCACCGAGGCGCAGAAGGCGGCCTATCTGCCGCGTTTCGCAACCGGCGAGCTGCGCGGCGGCCTCGCACTGACAGAACCGGATTGCGGCACCGACTTGCAGGCAATCCGTACGGTGGCAAGGCGCCGCGGCGATGTCTATTTGATCAACGGCACAAAGACCTGGATCTCAAATGGCATCCACGGCCAATGCTTTGCGCTTCTGGCCAAGACTGACCCGGAAGCCGAGCCGCGCCACAAAGGGATGAGCCTGTTCATCGCCGAAAAGGGCGACGGCTTTCGCGTGAGCCGCAAGCTTGAAAAGCTTGGCTATAAGGGTATCGATTCCGCGGAACTGCTGTTTGAGGATTACACCGTTCCAGCCAATAGGCTGATCGGGGGCCGCGAAGGGCTCGGGCTCAAGCACGCGCTTGGCGGCCTCGAACTTGGTCGCATCAACGTCGCCGCGCGCGGCGTCGGCCTCGCTCAGGCGGCGCTCGATGAGGCGCTTGCCTACAGCCAGATCCGCAAGACTTTCGGCAGGCCGATCTGCCAACACCAAGCTATACAGCTCAAACTCGCCGACATGGCCACTCAGATCCGTGCCGCGCGGCTGCTGACCGAGGATGCCGCCCGTACTTACGATCAAGGCGTGCGTTGCGACATGGAGGCCGGGATGGCGAAACTGTTCGCGACCGAGACCGCCGTGAACGTCTCGCTCGAGGCGATGCGCATCCATGGCGCTTACGGTTATTCCAAGGAGTTCGTGGTCGAGCGGCTGTATCGCGATGCGCCGCTGCTGGTGATTGGCGAAGGAACAAACGAACTGCAGCGCATCATCATTGCGCGGCAGTTGGTCGAGCGTCACCCGGTTTAGGTACCGAGCCCATGCTTCCTCTTCGTGGAATGCGCGTGATCGCGATCGAGCAGTATGGTGCCGGTCCCTACGGAACTATGCAGCTCGCCGATCTTGGCGCCGAGGTCATCAAGATCGAGAACCCCTCAGAAGGCGGAGATATGTCGCGTCGCGTTGGTCCGTTCTTTTTGGGCCCTGACGACAGCCATTTCTTCGAGAGCTTCAATCGCAACAAGAAAAGCATCACGCTCGACCTCAAGCGCGAAGGCGCGCGCGATGTTCTGCACGCCCTGGTAACTCGTGCCGATGCGGTACTCGACAATTTGCGTGGCGACCTGCCGCAGGCGCTCGGCCTTACCTATGACGCGCTCAAGGCCGCCAACCCACGGATCGTTTGCGCCCATCTTTCAGCCTATGGCCGCACCGGCTCGCGCGCCGACTGGCCCGGCTACGATTATTTGATGCAGGCTGAGGCCGGCTACCTCTCTCTTACCGGTGAACCGAATGGGCCGCCCAGCCGCATGGGGCTTTCAATCGTCGATATGATGACGGGTCTCTTTGCAGCCTTCGCGTTGCTCAGCGGCATCGTTGCCGCGCGTGAAACCGGGATGGGACGCGACATCGATGTCAATCTGTTCGACTGCGCCCTGCAAAACCTGAGCTATCTGGCGACTTGGTACCTTAACGAGAACTATGAACAACGCCGCGAGCCGAGATCTTCTCATCCGTCATTGACGCCGAGTCAGCTCTATCGGACACGCGACGGCTATATCTTTATTATGTGCAACAAGGAAAAGTTCTGGCCGATCCTTTGCGATCTGATCGGCCGACCTGATTTGGCTAATGATCCGCGCTTCCGCACATTCAAAGAACGGCTCGCAAATCGCGATCAGGTTACTGCAACACTCGATGCCGCTCTCGAGGGGCGCACCACGGTTGAATGGCTCGAGCACTTTGCCGGGCGGGTGCCCGCGGCGCCGGTGAATGACATTGCGTCGGCTTTGAATAATCCCTTTGTGCGTGAGCAGGGAGGCATTTGGAATATCCCGCATCCGACGCGCCGTGATTTCAAGATGTTGGCGGCGCCCATTCGCTGTCCAGGCGAAGAACCGCCCAAAATGCCTGCGCCGCGTCTTGGTCAGGATACCGACGCGATTCTCCTCAACTGCGGCTTCTCGCAGGAGCGTATCGAAGGTTTGCGCAGAGTGGGTGTCATTTGATGCTAACGGCATCGGTACGCCGGAACATCATCATCCTGCTACCCACCGAGAAGCGTATCGCGGAGCTCGAGCTAGGCGGTACCGCGGTGGCCCGCATGCCCGAGAAAACGTGATAAATTCGCGCGATGGGCAGTCTCGACAGCATATCCCGGGAATCTCAGTTGTGACTGACGACATCGCCGCCCTGCGCGAGCTGGAAAAGAAGGTGCTCTGGCTCGCAAGCTGGACCATCCATAATGCAAATCATTTGCGAGAGAACGACGATGGCCTGAAGGTAGGCGGCCACCAGGCCTCCTCGGCCTCGGTCGCAACGATCATGACTGCGCTCTATTTCGCGGTGCTGCGGCCGCAGGATCGCGTCGCGGTAAAGCCGCATGCCAGCCCGATCTTCCATGCAATTCAATATCTCCTTGGCAAACAGACGCGCGAACGACTGGAAGCCTTCCGCGGCTACCGTGGCGCGCAGAGCTATCCGTCGCGCACCAAGGACGTCGACGATGTGGATTTCTCCACCGGCTCGGTCGGCCTCGGCGTCGCGCAGACGCTGTTTTCCTCGCTGACGCAGGACTACGTGCGCGCGCATGGCTGGGGCCTCGATCGGCCGGAAGGGCGTATGGTGGCGTTAGTCGGCGACGCCGAGCTCGACGAGGGCAATATCTTCGAGGCGCTGCTCGAAGGCTGGAAGCAAGGGCTGCGCAATTGCTGGTGGATTGTCGACTACAACCGGCAGAGCCTCGACGCCGTCGTGCGCGAAGGGCTGTGGGAGCGCTACGAGCAACTGTTTAAGAATTTCGGCTGGGACGTCGTAATTCTGAAATATGGCTCGCTGCAGCAGGCAGCTTTCAAGGAGCCGGGCGGCGAGAAGCTGCGTCAGTGGATCGACAATTGTCCAAACCCGCTTTATTCCGCGCTGGTGTTTGCTGGAGGAGCTGCCTGGCGCAAGCGACTGCACGATGCTATCGGCGATCAAGGCGACGTTGGCCGGCTCATCGACAAGCGCTCCGACGACGAGCTTGCCGCCTTGATGAACAATCTCGGCGGGCATGACCTGCCGTCATTGCTCGAAGCGTTTCGCAACGCCGACAATGACAGGCCGACCTGCTTTATTTCCTACACCGTCAAGGGTTTCGGCCTGCCGTTGGCCGGACACAAGGACAATCACGCTGGGCTGATGACCCCGGCGCAGATGGAGACATTTCGCCAAGCGATGCATGTGCGGCCCGGCCACGAATGGGGCCCTTTCGAGGGTCTGTCGATGCCGTCGGAACGGCTCGAGGCATTTCTCGATCGCGTGCCATTTGCAGCGGCCGGCGCGCGGCGGCTGGACGCCCCGGTGATCGAGGTGCCGGCCGAATTGCGGTCGGCGTTCCAGGCGGTGACGTCGACGCAGACCGGCTTCGGCGCGCTGCTTAATGACATCGGCCGCACCGACAGCGACTTCGCGCGCCACATCGTCACGAGCTCCCCGGACGTGACGGTCTCCACCAATCTTGGCGGCTTTGTTAACCGCCGCGGCTTGTTCGCGCGCCAAGCCATGGCCGACACGTTCAAGAGCGAACGCATCCCCTCAACCTTCAATTGGGAATTCTCCCCCAAGGGCCAACACATCGAACTCGGCATCGCCGAGATGAACCTGTTCATTCTGCTCTCGGCGCTGGGCCTGTCGCATGCGATCAACGGCGAAAGGCTCCTGCCAGTCGGCACGCTGTACGATCCCTTTATCGCGCGCGGTCTCGATGCGCTTAATTATGCCTGCTACCAGGACGCGCGCTTCATCGTGGTGGCGACACCCTCGGGCATCACTCTGGCAGGAGAGGGCGGCGCGCATCAATCAATCGCGGAGCCGCTGATTGGCATGGCGCAGGACGGTCTCGCAAGCTTCGAACCGGCTTATGTCGACGAGCTCGCCGTTATCCTGGCGTGGGCGTTCGCCTACATGCAAAAAAGCGGCGGTGAAATATCTGAGCGCAACTGGCTGCGCGATGAGACCGGTGGCTCCGTCTATCTGCGACTATCGACGCGGCCGATCGAGCAGATCGCGCGTGAGATGACGCTAGAACTACGTCAGCAAATCGTCGATGGCGCTTATTGGCTGCGCAAGCCGGGGCCGAACTGCCAGGTAATCGTTGCCTATGCCGGCGCGATTGCACCGGAAGCGATAGCGGCCGTTGGGCTGATGGCCGAGGACCGGCGCGACGTCGGCCTGCTCGCGGTCACCTCGGCTGACCGGCTCAATGCGGGCTGGACCGCAGCGCAACGCGCGCGCGAACGGGGCCTTGTTCACGCGCGCTCGCATATCGAAAGGCTGCTCGCCGATGTGCCGCCGCATTGTGGCATTGTCACCGTCCTGGATGGACATCCGGCGACGCTTGCTTGGTTGGGGGCGGTCGCGGGTAACCGCGTACGCCCGCTCGGCGTCGAGCATTTTGGCCAGACCGGATCTCTGGCCGACCTCTATCGCCACTACGGCATCGACGCGAACGCCATCGTCGCCGCGGCGCAGGCCATCGCACCCGGCCGGCCTATCCGGCACCTCAAGGCGTTGCCCCTAACCTAACTGTTTTGACGTCCGCCCGGAAGCGACAGAGCGGTCAAGAGGCTTTCTTGAAAACCTGGCCGACGCTGCGCGCGATCGGATCGGCGCTTTCGCTCGCCATCTTCTGTCCGAGCGCTGTCAGCTCAGTGAGCTGTTCGCTCAGCATCTCGAATTGTTTTCGGGCGTGCGACGTCCACAGCTCGACCATCTCGGACGGTGACTTCGCGGTCGCGAGTTGGCGAGCAAACTCGAAGACTCCTTCGGTGTTCACCCGAGCCATGTCGATCATTTTGAGATTATAGTCCCGCATGTTTTCGACCGTGGCGGAGCAGCTTTGTTCAACCGCCTGCGCAGACTGCGTGGCCGCCGCTTTGCCTTTCGCAAGGGCCTCGTTGGCAATCGCCGTACTCTTGTCGGTAAACTTTCTTCCCTGATCCTGTTCGTTCATGGGACTGATCCTTTGACTGGGGTGGCGTAAACGTGACGCCGGGATCCGGATTGCTTTTTGGCCGCCTCGGCGCCCAGGGCTCCATAGGCCGGTCGCCGAAGCGGTGTGTTCCAAAATCCAGGTTTTACGTGTGCCTAACTAAACGCGCTTGCGCTCTTGTTGGTTCCACCCGAATCCGCTGGCTGTGATGTGTCTGGTCGGACATGTCATCTTGTCCCGGCCCATTCCCTTGGTGAGACCCCGGCCGGATCCCCCCGGCGCTGACGCTCTAACGGGTTCGCGCCAGTAGCGCCGGTCAAAGTCGGGCGGTCTTCCGTCACTCCGGCAAGGCATACGCAAGTTAGGTATCGGGGCTGCAATTACGTCACGCATTTTGGAAGGTTTGCGGTTGTGCGGGGCTGCGGCGCTGCATAGTTTTCGTGGATCGAGTCCCGCGCCGCAAACAAGGCCGACAAACCCGCGTCATGCTGCATTCGGCGGCGAAGTAAAAAGGCAATCGTCGGCCTTTGGCCTATTCCCATACGGCTTTGGCCGCGTTAGTTTGAAATCAAATTGGCTTTTCAGGATCGCACATGCCACGATGCGATTTGAACGCGGGAATTGGAAGGTAGCCGCGCCGGCCGTATCGTTTCTCGCGGTGCGCCATCGTCTGTCTGCGATGTACGACGCCCGATCGTCACCATCCTCGCGGGCGCTTTGAACGTGGCTCGCAGTGGCAGCACTCAGGACGCTCATATCGTTGCTCGCTGATAAGACATGGCCGAATGCGACATGTCAGGCCAATAGTCTTCCTCAATGCTCGCCGACTGTCCGCGTCCGTAATGGCGATTTCAAGATCACGGTTGCATGGCGCTGTGCGATGCAGGTTGATTAGGGAGGCCGGTCGTGGGTGCCAAAAGCGAGGATAATATATCCGTTCATAAAAGCGACGAGCGTATACGGCAAGTGGTGGAGTCCGCGCCCTGCGCGATGGTCATGATCGGTGCGTCCGGACTTCATTGAAATGGTCAACACCCAAACGGAACGCGTATTTGGCTACACACGGCATGAGTTGCTTGGCAAATCGATAGAGATGCTCGTGCCCGAACGCTTTCGTCGCGATCATCCGAGTTTGCGATCATCGTTCTTTGCGACTCCCGTATCGAGACCGATGGGGGCGGGACGAGACCTTTATGGACTAAGAAAGGATGGGAGCGAGTTCCCCGTGGAAATTGGCCTCAATCCGATCGAAACGGATGACGGATCAATGGTGCTCTCAGCGATCGTGGATATCTCGGCCCGCAAACAGTTGGAGGAAGGCTTTCGCCGGGTGGTGGAGTCTGCCCCCAACGCAATGGTGATGATCGACCGTGACGGCCTTATCGTGATGGTCAACACGCAGACCGAGCGCGTCTTTGCCTACTCAAGAGGGGAACTTCTTGGCCGCCCAGTCGAGATGCTCGTGCCCGAACGCTTTCGTCGCGATCATCCGAGTCTGCGATCATCGTTCTTTGCAACTCCCGTATCGAGACCGATGGGAATAGGACGCGACCTCTACGGACGGAGAAAGGATGGCAGTGAGTTCCCCGTGGAAATTGGCCTCAATCCGATCGAAACGGATGACGGATCAATGGTGCTCTCGGCGATCGTCGACATTACTGACCGCAAGGAGAAAGAGGAACGAATTCGTGCCAGCCTCCGGACTTTAGCGCAGATGAACCGGGTAGCAACCGCTGGTGAACTGACGGCATCGATCGCCCATGAGGTCGGTCAACCGCTGGCCGCTATGGTAACAAATGCCAATGCCGGATTACGTTGGCTTACGAAACGGAATCTCGATGAGGTACAGGCAGCCCTGATGCAAGTCGTCAGCGCCGGGCACCGCGCAAGTGAGGTGATAGGAAGCGTCCGGGCGATGTTCGATAAAGACGGCCCGGAAAGGACGCCTGTGGACCTGAATGATCTTATTGAAGAGGTCCTCCGGCTCGCGTATGGGGAGCTACAGGCCCAAGGAATCGTTGTCGAAACTGACCTGTCACGCACGCTCCCTTCGGTTCTTGCTCATCGCGGACAGTTGCAGCAGGTTATTCTGAACCTGGTGACGAACGCCGCAGACGCGATGGAGTCGATGCCCGACCGCCCACGAGTACTAAGGATAAAATCCGCAGTTCAAGATGGCAACAGTGTTCTGGTATCGATAGCGGACTCTGGGACGGGAATAAATTCGAGAGATATCGACCGCATCTTTGAATTCGTTTTTTACGACAAAGTCGAAAGGCATGGGGATGGGATTGTCTATCTGCCGGTCGATCATAGAAGCGCATAACGGTCGGCTTTGGGCTTCGTCCGACTTTGGTCATGGTTCGGTTTTCAACGTCCAATTGCCCGCTGTTGGACCCGAATAGTGACACCCGTTCGATTTTTTTCGCCTCGCGAATCTAAGCTGCCCCGAACCGTACAGACCGGACCCGCTGGTTAGCGGCTGAGCAGTTTGTGATGAATGCCTTGACTTCCGCGAGTCGATGACACGTTGCTGCCCTGCATCATCTTTTCTGGCCGCCAGTCCGGAGTGGGTCAAAAGCTACCGACCCATCGAGCCCATAGGGCCGCCCGATGTCAGCTGTTGCTCCAAGACCGGACATGGCTTTGCATCGCAGCAAAACGTCGCGAAGGGCCGCAAGCAGACATCACTTCACGTTGGGGCCGCTTTTGTCCTTCGTTCTAATTTGGGGCTTGTCGTACAACACGACGTTCAGCAAGGAATTATGGATCTCTAGTTTTCCATTGTATTTGATATAGCCCAATTTGCGGAATTTGTTCATGAAATGGCTGACGCGGGATCGAGTGGTCCCGATCATTTCCGCTAGGACTTCCTGACTGAACTTTCCGACAATCGGCTCCGGCGCATCCTCCTTACCAAAATTCGCAAGGAGTAGAAGAGTGCGAGCGAGGCGCTTTTCGCTCGAATTGAACAATTGGTCGATCAGATCCTCCTCAATTCGACTGTTCCGGCTCAACAGGTCCGCCATGAACAATTCTGAGAATTTCGGCTTATCACGCATGGTAGCGACCATGGCCGCTCTGGCGATGCGCGTAATGAGGCATTCATCAATCGCTGTGGCTGTTGTGACACGCAGCGGATGGCCGTTGAGACTCCCTTCGCCAAAAAAGTGACCAGACCCAATGAGACCGACGACTGCCTCTTTGCCCCGCTTAGAAACGACGGTGAGCTTGATCTTGCCCTTCTGGATGTAAAAAACCGCGCCGCCAACTTCACCCTGTGAAAAAACGATCTCACCCTTCTGATATTTCGATATTGATTTTCCGCCGCCCACTTTGGCGAGAAAGGTCGCGGGATCAAAAGCAGGCCCGCCATGCTTACTCAAAGCGATTTCGCTCCGCTTATTCATTGGCAATCCAAGCAATAAGTCTGCAGCCTAAAAGCCAGCGCAAAATCCATAATGTACGATACCCAGACAATGGGAAAGTTCTCAATCTGCCGAAAGCTCAGCGCGGCAGTTGTAATCGCCTACAAGCCTGTTCCGCGCTCGTAGGGCCGCTTGCGTCCAAACCCGCGCGAGATCAAGCAAACCCTGCTTATCCTCGTCGGTTTTGGCGCAGGAAATCGAGAGTATCGCCTCTTTTGCGTATAGCCAGAACTGGTCTGTTTCCGACATGGGGCACCCTCCGTGCCCCGGCACCATACCCCTCATGCGCTCCTTGACGGTACCCGTATGTTCACAATTGCTCACCGAGATCGCACACCCACAGCAAACATTTCCGCCCCGCGTCATTCGCCACATATTTCTCGAATGAGCACTTTTGATCAGTATTCGCCTTGGAATGGGCCTTTACTAGTGTCAGTCAGTGAAAGGAACTCTCATGTCTTATCGAACCGTAATTTCCATCGCCGCAGCTGCTATCCTTGGCATCGCGTGTGTTTCGACAGAAGCCTTGGCGTATCGCGGCGGTGTCCGCGCGGGCGGCGTTCATCGAGGAGGCGCTTATCGCGGAGCGTATGTGCGCCGCGGCGTGGGTGTGGGCATTGGTGCCGCTGCCGTCGGTGCAGCGGTCGTAGCCCCGCGTTATTACAACAGCGCCGTATGCGGATATTACCCCAATCCGCCCTGCTACTAAGACACGCGCAATTCGTTTGGCGTTGCTAACAACAATGATCCGGGCGGGCCGCAGTAAATGCGGCTCTCCTGTGCGTCACGACCGCTTTACCCCCCGCAAACAGACATTGATCCGCGGCTCTTGAGCGTCGGCTTTGGGCCGATTCTGTTGAAAAACTTACTGGTTGAAACGGTGAAAGCTGACTGATTCAGTCCTTGTTGAGAGGCAGGAGCTAAGTCGATGATGGGACCACGGCAAGTCGAACAGGGTGTGCTGTTCTACAACTTCTCGCTCGATGCGCATGTGCCGGCGGATCATTTGCTGAGGTCGATCGACCGCTTTGTCGAGCTGTCGGAACTGCGCCGCGAGCTGGCGCCGTTCTACAGCACGATGGGTCGGCCATCGATTGATCCGGAACTGATGGTCCGGATGCTGATCGTGGGCTACTGCTTCGGTATCCGCTCCGAGCGGCGCCTATGCGAGGAAGTCAATCTCAATCTGGCGTACAGGTGGTTCTGCCGGCTCGGGCTTGACGGTGATGTGCCCGATCATTCCACCTTCTCGAAGAACCGGCATGGCCGTTTCCGCGAGAGCGATCTGCTCCGGCAAGTGTTTGAGACGGTCCTGCGGCGCTGCATTGGCGAGGGGCTGGTCGGCGGGGAAAGCTTTGCGGTCGACGCCAGCCTGATCAAGGCGGATGCCAATCGGCAGAACGGGATCGAGGGCGAGAAGGGGCTGCCGCCGGAAGCGACCGGCCGGGCGGTCAAAGAATATATGGCTGTGCTCGACGATGCGGCCTTCGGCGCTGCAACCGATGTCGTGCCAAAGTTCGTCTCACCGGCCGATCCGGCGGCGCGATGGACCGGGGCCCATGGCGGACAAGCATTCTTCGCCTATTCGACCAACTACCTGATCGATGTCGACAACGCGATCATCGTTGATGTCGAAGCGACTACCGCAATCCGGCAGGCCGAGGTCCTGGCCGCAAAACGCATGATAGAACGCTCGATCGATTGCTTCGATCTTTATCCCGCCCGCCTCCTGGGCGACAGCGCCTACGGCTCAGCCGAGATGCTCGGATGGCTGGTCTACGAGCATGGCATCGAGCCACATGTGACCGTGTTTGATAAGTCCACCCGCCAGGATGGCACCTTCTCACGCGACGACTTCACCTACGACCCTGCCGGCGACGTCTATTCTTGCCCCGCCGGCAAGATGCTAACCACGACTGGTTCACGTGTGGACGGAGCGACATTGCGTTACCGCGCGAGCAAGTATGACTGCGAAGCCTGCCGCCTAAAGCCCCGATGCTGTCCAAGGGAGCCTGCCCGCTACGTGCCGCGATCGATCTATGAAGGCGCCCGTGACATGGCACGCCAAATCGCAAGCTCGTGGGAAGGCCGCACCGCGCGACGACTGCGCAAGAAGATCGAAATGCTGTTCGCCCATCTAAAGCGCATTCTCAGGCTTGATCGGCTCAGACTAAGAGGGCCTAATGGTGCGCGCGATGAGTTCCTTCTCGCAGCAACCGCCCAAAACCTCCGAAAGCTGGCGAAGCTGATACCGATGCCAAGCCCTCACCCAGCCTGAAACCATCAGCGGCTCGCAATCGATGGCCTTCGAATGGCCGGGCTGAATAATCTCAAATTACTCACCGACTTCTTCAACAAAATCGGCCAATATCGGAAGTGGCAAGCAGCAACTTATCAAATGCAACTGTGTACGATTTTGGACATTTAACTCGACAGGTTTTCTGGTCAGCAATATTGTCTGCAGCTCGCGATGACGGCACTGGTGCCTAATTCGCGAGGGGGAACGGCGCGGTTTACCACGGGGGTACCGCGCCGTCTCAACCGCGTTTGTGATCTCAAACCCGCCAATGCGTTGGCTCAAGCGGCATGAAACGATGGGCACGTACATCGCGCCAGCGCGAGCCCTCACGCTGACAGGGAAATACCAACGCATGATATTCGCCATTGTGGTAGATGCTTAGTTCCAAATCGACAGCTGCCGCTGCAGTGGCGACGGGCTGCCCTACATTTTCCATTTAACAGCAGTCATCTAAAATACACGAAGCCGCATTGATCTAGCTCAAGGGCTGGGACCAGCGGGACTTTGCGCGGAGGCTGTAGTGGAGCATTTTTGTTGTCAAACAAAAAATTGAGCACTATCGCGAAACGCTCAAAATCACCTCTACGCGGCTGCGCGACTAACCTGCTGTTAACAGCCAGACCCGGTCGTCTCCAAAGTTTTCGGACAAGGTGATGGACAACGTTTTGCAAGCTCAGCCGCGTGCGCTCTGGTTATTCGTGAGATTTTCTCGCCGTTGACCACCAGCGCACCTTTTACTGTCCATGATCCGTCACTGTCCTTAGCCACCGCCTCGCATCTGAGTTGCTTTGCAGCATCCTCCCAATTGTCAGCGGTCAGATTGCCTTGCGCATCTTGGGCGACAGCGCCGCCATGTTGACAATAAGAAATATGCCAACTAGCAAAAAAATACGCATATCTTCTGCTCCAAATGCCGCGCCAAGCTCACCACGACCCGCGACTGATGTCCTGGTCGTAGGTCGACGTGGGTCCTATAATTACGACTTGGGCTTTCTCGCCATGTTCATTGAGCTTTTCAGCGGCCTCGATCGCAAAAGGCACCGCTTCAGATTGGCTCTTATAAGGACGGTATTCTTCATCATCGAACTTGATCATCCAAGCGTCGTTGCGGGCCTTTAGCCGCTCGACGAAGTACCGAGCATCGCGCATGTCTCGCTCCTGCGCATACGATCACGATCACAAATGTTATAGCGTTACTAATCTCGCCTACCCCCGTGACTTGGTCGGCGCATTGATCTTGGTCAAAAGGACGAGATGGTCTGTCGATGAGGCCGCTCGGTTCGTGAGGAGGGGGGCTAACTTAGGCAATCTTGCGCGGGGGCACGACTTCCGTTGTGGGTCAAAAGCTACCGACCCATCGAGCCCATAGGGCCGCCCGATGCCGGCTGTTGCTCCAAGACCGGACATGGCTTTGCATCGCGGCGAACGTCGCTAAGGGCCGATTTTGTTGAAGAAGTCGGTGAGTAATTTGAGATTATTCAGCCCGGCCATTCGAAGGCCATCGATTGCGAGCCGCTGATGGTTTCAGGCTGGGTGAGGGCTTGGCATCGGTATCAGCTTCGCCAGCTTTCGGAGGTTTTGGGCGGTTGCTGCGAGAAGGAACTCATCGCGCGCACCATTAGGCCCTCTTAGTCTGAGCCGATCAAGCCTGAGAATGCGCTTTAGATGGGCGAACAGCATTTCGATCTTCTTGCGCAGTCGTCGCGCGGTGCGGCCTTCCCACGAGCTTGCGATTTGGCGTGCCATGTCACGGGCGCCTTCATAGATCGATCGCGGCACGTAGCGGGCAGGCTCCCTTGGACAGCATCGGGGCTTTAGGCGGCAGGCTTCGCAGTCATACTTGCTCGCGCGGTAACGCAATGTCGCTCCGTCCACACGTGAACCAGTCGTGGTTAGCATCTTGCCGGCGGGGCAAGAATAGACGTCGCCGGCAGGGTCGTAGGTGAAGTCGTCGCGTGAGAAGGTGCCATCCTGGCGGGTGGACTTATCAAACACGGTCACATGTGGCTCGATGCCATGCTCGTAGACCAGCCATCCGAGCATCTCGGCTGAGCCGTAGGCGCTGTCGCCCAGGAGGCGGGCGGGATAAAGATCGAAGCAATCGATCGAGCGTTCTATCATGCGTTTTGCGGCCAGGACCTCGGCCTGCCGGATTGCGGTAGTCGCTTCGACATCAACGATGATCGCGTTGTCGACATCGATCAGGTAGTTGGTCGAATAGGCGAAGAATGCTTGTCCGCCATGGGCTCCGGTCCATCGCGCCGCCGGATCGGCCGGTGAGACGAACTTTGGCACGACATCGGTTGCAGCGCCGAAGGCCGCATCGTCGAGCACAGCCATATATTCTTTGACCGCCCGGCCGGTCGCTTCCGGCGGCAGCCCCTTCTCGCCCTCGATCCCGTTCTGCCGATTGGCATCCGCCTTGATCAGGCTGGCGTCGACCGCAAAGCTTTCCCCGCCGACCAGCCCCTCGCCAATGCAGCGCCGCAGGACCGTCTCAAACACTTGCCGGAGCAGATCGCTCTCGCGGAAACGGCCATGCCGGTTCTTCGAGAAGGTGGAATGATCGGGCACATCACCGTCAAGCCCGAGCCGGCAGAACCACCTGTACGCCAGATTGAGATTGACTTCCTCGCATAGGCGCCGCTCGGAGCGGATACCGAAGCAGTAGCCCACGATCAGCATCCGGACCATCAGTTCCGGATCAATCGATGGCCGACCCATCGTGCTGTAGAACGGCGCCAGCTCGCGGCGCAGTTCCGACAGCTCGACAAAGCGGTCGATCGACCTCAGCAAATGATCCGCCGGCACATGCGCATCGAGCGAGAAGTTGTAGAACAGCACACCCTGTTCGACTTGCCGTGGTCCCATCATCGACTCAGCTCCTGCCTCTCAACAAGGACTGAATCAGTCAGCTTTCACCGTTTCAACCAGTAAGTTTTTCAACAAAATCGGCCAGTCACGTCCTTTTGTACTGCGGAAAACAGCGACCACATCGCGCTGATGACAAGGCAGTTATCCCTAATTTTTGAATGCTTGCGCCTCGACGCCAAAAGTGTGTCCTACATCACTGTAGAGATCGCCCGGCTGGACGATCGTGGGTAGAAAGCCGCAGTGCCCGCACACACACAAGAAGCGAGCCGCGTTTGCGGCTTTGGGTGCGAGGCAGGAAACAGGGACGAGTGTCATGTTCACGCTCCTTCATCGCGTTGCGCCAGTTGCGGGATTGGCCGTTGCATTGTTTGCCACCATCGCGTGGATAGGCCTCGTGGCATACGCGCTTATAAGGTTGTTTTAGAATGGGTGGCCGCGAGCGATGTTCGAGTGCCCATACAATTCACGTCACGGATTTTTGAAGGGAACGGGCAACACTAGGCGATCCGCGCAGCAGTCGTTCTGCAGGACGCCTTTAAAGTCTATGTTTGGTGCGAGCCCTGCCGGAGACGAGGTTTAGTCGCGGCATATTCACTTTCGGGGCGTACATCGGAACTCAGCTGGCATTCGAGTACATTACGCTCGTAGACTTCGGCCTCACTCTTGATGAGGTATCTTAAGTCGAAGGCCCGCTCTTCCTTCGGCATCTGCCTCACAATCTTATAGAGACCGGCTGTTTTCTCGCCGGTGGGCGTGTACTCAACTGCTTGCCCAACAAAAAATTTGAAAGACATCGGGTTGCTTTCAGGTTGCCTAACTCCTAACCGGCAACTATTCCAATGTCCAGCGGTGCGATGAAAGTCGCGTCACGGATCTTGGATGATGTGGTGGCCCGGGGTGGCTTGGTTGAGCCACGGAGCGTGGGTCTGTTGTCGTGGATGCCGTGGCGGGTGACGCGGCGGGCTCGATGATGATGGTTTCGACTGGGCGACTAGAGCAGCAAAGTCAGCGAGGCGATCAGTGCGAGGCTTAGAACAATTATTGACCAATCTCCTGCGTCAAAGCCAAGAAGGCGACGTTCAGTCCTCGTATAAGCAAACATGTTGCCTCACACCTTTACTGGCAGGGTCAAGCCCTGCGTAGCACGTAAATCGAGGCTGGAGTGTTGCGGGCGCGCAACGAGCGACGACAAAGAGAATTGGTGTGTGACTAGGGCGCGCAATGATTTTCGCGTTTATTAGGCAATTGAAGATCGACCCTGCAATTGTGGCGACCATCATCAGAAGATATTTCGGAGTTGTTGCATTTGGGCCTCACGGCCGGCAAGACTGAGGCGCTTTTTTTGGGGACAGTATCGTCTTTTCGAAGCGGAGAAAATTTAGTTCTGGCATGATGAGTTGGGAGCAATCTGCGTTTGGGAGGCCAACAAACGTGAAGAACACTGCGCTGCTGGCGGTCATCCTCGTCGTCATTTCGTCGCCATCGCTCGCGAAGCGGCACCACCTTTACTCCGAGAGCCGTCACCACGGCTATCGCCACGCCTCGTATGACGGCGGTCAACACGGCTATCATCGCCGCGACGCTCATGAGATTGGCGGCCATGAAACCGGAGGCCGTGAAACCCATTCGCGTATCACCTGCGAGATGGTGCGTTCCTACGTGGCCCAGGTTGGCTTGCCGCAAGCCAGGGCAATGGCGCAGGCGGCGGGAATGACGGCGTCCGAAGAGCGGAGAGCGAGGCAGTGCCTCTCGGGCGAATTGGCTACGAGATGATGGAAAAGCAGAACGTAGAGAAGTACCCGCGGGAGCCTATGACGGGGCTTATAGGGAAGCGCTAGGCGATTGGATGATCGCGGCCACCCGCCAAGTCAATGACCCACTCCGCAAAGTCCGTGACCTGAGAGACAAGCGTCTTCTGGCTTGTTGCATTTGCGCAACGGGGACAGTCTTATTTATTCGGTTACTCCGCGTCGAAGCCGTCGATCAAGACAAAATTCACGCGAGCTACTAAGCATGCAGAGACATCTGATTCGATCTCTCGGCGGAACGAGGCCATCTCATGGAAAGCAGCGATGAGAGTCAGAGTTTGGCTTACGAGTATGTGCTGCAAATTGATGGAAACGTTAGATCATCGTATCGGCGTTTCGTGGATGCCTTAAGGGCAGGCTTGGAACTCAAGCAGATGTATCCTCAAAGCGATGTCAAAGTGTGTGACGCAAACGAGCAATCAACTGCCGAGCCCAGGCAGAGGATTATTTCAGCTGCGTAGTGGCGAGGGGACTACACGTCGCCGCTTCCTGTCGTCGAAATCAAACAAATCACGGCGCCCGCCAATATCGGCCTGAAGGTTTCCGTTGCTTGTCGAACCGCGCTCATTTGCCGGGCAACTTGTTACCGTTTGTCTGGAACTTTTGGCCGAATTCCTTGAGTTTGCCGGCACGAGCGGGATTTTCGTGGCATTGTCCGCAGGGCAAACCCGTCTGTTGCGCGAATACGGGTGTCGCGGCGGCATTTCGAGGCAAGACGATCAACGTTGTGGCTGCCATCATAGTCGCCATCGCTACGGCAGAAGCGCTCGCGATGCTGAGCAACGTGATGTTCGCATATTTATTACCTCCGATTGACCTTAGGACCGGCACCGACCAGCTCAATTTGGGGTGTACCTGGTTCGGTTGACACCCAGCTAATTTCCAGCAGCAAAGACGCGCACGGCAATTGGCAGCTTGATTATGCCGAGCTGCATCGCGTGTATCCGCCCATTGCTGGCCCCATTGCAAGCCACGGCACGGCGCAGCGGGACGCAGCGTTCGAGGCAGTGGCAGCCGCGGAGCTGCCGTTTCGGGTCGCGCTAGCCGAACAGCGGCTGTCTGACTTTAAGGCTGATCTTGAGGATATGCGCGGCCAGCGCAACGCCTGGCAGGCGCAAGCCGAACGCGTAGCCCTCGCGGACCAGTGCGCGCGGCCGGTCGAACGGTCGCGATGGTGGTGGCGGCGCCGGCGGGCGGTAGCTCCTCCGAATCGTGGGAGCCTTAACAGCGCCCACATCGATGGCACTCACGCGCCGGTGGAGGAGCCGTCCACAGCATCAGAAGCTGACATTCAGAGTTGATTACGTCTCAAATACAATCCTGAATGGTAGTACCGTGAATTTGCCTACTACGGCCGCAAATCCGCGGGCACGGGTGGCGCCTCGCGTATCAGAGTAATGGTTACGCGGCGATTTGGCGCTATAGACGGATCTGTCGGGAAAAGCGGATCAGTGTCGGCCTTGCCGGCTACTTTGTAGATGTTGGCGGAGGGGTAACCCTCTTCCTCTAGGATCTGGCGCACGGTATTGGCACGGTCGACGGACAGGTTCCACGGTCCATAATCCGGCCGCGGCGAGATTTGCGAACTGGACGTGTGCCCAGTGATCGAAATGCGATATGGGACCGCCTTAAGTGGCGCCACGAGCTTTTGCATAATTTGCCGGGTGTGCTCGTACGGCTCCTTGGAGCCTTCCGCGAACATTGAACGGCCATCCTGATCGACGATCTCGATGTTGAGGCCCTCCTGGGTCTCCTCAATCATGATGTGCTTGGAGGCCTCGGTTAGCTCCGGCATGTCATGCAGCGCCTGGCGCAGCGATGCCGCCGCAAGTGCAAAGCCCTTATCGATCTTGAAGCCAGAAGAACCCCGCTCATCCGGCGTCGGCGTGATCGATGAGTCCTCGGGCCGGGTGTCTGCTGCGTTCTTGATTTTCGGACGGGTCGGCAATCCGTCGCTTTCCATGATGCCGGAATAGCGCACGCTCTGCTGTACGCCAAACGCGTCTCGCATCGAGCCGGCCACGGCTTGAACCTTCTTCTCGTCTTGATTGGAGAACG
Organism: Terriglobia bacterium; assembly: GCA_963768075.1. Taxonomy (GTDB): domain Bacteria; phylum Acidobacteriota; class Terriglobia; order Bryobacterales; family Bryobacteraceae; genus QHXW01. The sequence continues at coordinate 1,184,759 of CAVYHD010000033.1, read as the reverse complement.
CGACCAGCATGACGAAGAAGCTCACGAGCAGGCCCATGAGATCGGCGAAGGTGACGAACCATCCGTGGCCGCCGCCATGGGCTTCCTCGCGCCGTGCCATGGTTGTTCCTCGTTTCGCTAATCCATCCGGGCGTTAGCGATTTAAGATACCTTCTACGCGTTTAAGAGACGGTTACCCATCTGAACTTTGGGCGACGCGATGGCCAAACATCCGTGCAGCAGCAGCTTCGGCTGCCGATGTCGTCTTTGGGTCAATCACGCCATTTCTCGCATGCGCCAAGCACATCCGCTTTGCCCCCACCGCGGTCGATTAGATGCGGTTCGGCGAACGAAAAAACGGATCATGAACGGACTCTTCCACGGAAACTGGACAACACGTCACCCATTACCAGCATTGGGTTCTCGAAATTACCGGGCTGGCAGTCGAAATCGCGATGTTTACGACCTGTTCAGTGACCCTCTCTATTCTGCGTTGACGAATGGAGACGCGACAATGACCAAGGATGAAAGACGATCGGGCGAAGAACGGCGATCGGGAGTGGATCGGCGTAGTGGTGTGGATACGCGATCCGACGAGAAACGACGGTCGATCGGAGAACGGCGCTCGAACAACGAGCGGCGATCGGGCTTGGACCGGAGATCGAGCAACAAGCCGAACGTATCGCCGAAGTAGCTATTAGAGTTTTGCCGGGGCGACCTGCAAGCCGTAGAGGAAGTTTTCGAAGAATTCACCCGCGCGCACAAATGCGATTGGCGATATCAGGTCGCGAAAACCTTGCTCTAGAAGCGACAAGGCCGTGATCATCCCAAGCCCACTGGTCCTGTTCGCGCCCATCGACGAAAGCGCTACCACCCGCGGTGGCGCTGCCTTGGTGAGCGCCTCGACATAGTTCGCAATCACGCCTTTGGCTTCTTTGTAATCGGGCGAGGGGGCCCAGACAGCCGGCAACATGACAAACGCGCCTTCGACGCCTTTGAGCGCCCGCTCGATGGCTGCCGAAACATTCCAATCACCGTCAACCAGTTCCACGCCCTGGTTCGCCCAGCTTGACGCCTTCTCGCGATTGCGGACTAGCGCGCGTACTTCCTTGCCGTGCGCCAACAGATGTTCTGCCGTTGCACCGCCCACTTTTCCCGTGATTCCCATTACTAAAAACATGCGTTTTCTCCTGATCTTGAGGGACAGAACATTGCCCCTGTTGGTTCAACGGATGAGCGGCAGAATGGCCTGGATACGGGGATCGCGCGCGCAGAGACCGCCCCATGTCATCGCGCCCAGAAGCAGGGAAATGATTTCCGGCGGCGATCCCAACTCACCAATGCGGACATGGGCGCAGATGGCACCTCCCAAAAAGCCCGTCACTAAAATCGCGCCGAGGACGGCGGTGGCCGGGATGGCGTAAAGGATGGCGCAGGCGAGTATGATCGGACCCACGACACGGGTCAGGTCCATCGCGAACCCGGTTTCCTGCAACATGCTCGCGATCTGTGCCGGCGCGAAAAGCTGAAAAGTGCCGTCTGCCACCAGAGCGATAACGACAAACGCGCTCATTATCCGGCCGGCCCACAGGGCGCGATGCAGGGTCATAGTTTCAGGCACCTGATGCAGGTCTCCCCATCCGCATCAGCCCCAAAACGCCAACCTAAAGCGCCAATATGCCCGGCCAGTTCCGCCACAGGTCAAACTGACGCACTGCGTAAATTTGCGCTGCAGCAAATTCTTAGCTGCTCATGTCGGTTGAGGGTCAAAAGCTAGCAACCCATCGCGTCCATAGCGCCACCCGATGTCGGCTGTTGCTCCAAGATCGGACATGGCTTTGCATCGCGGCGAAACGTCGATAAGGGCCAGTTTGAGAACTGAGCATGTGCAGCAATGTGCGTGAGAAAATCTGCGCCTATTCGATCACCTGGTCGGCGCGAGCCAGCAAGGTCGCCGGCACTGCGAGGCCAAGCGCTCGCGCTGTCTTAAGATTGATTGCAAGCTCGAACTCGACGTGAAAGTCATCCCGCACAAAGGGGATACGGATTGGATAGAACCGCTTATTTTCAAGATGAGCGACTGTCTCCGGAGCGAGACGATCCCCGCGGCTAACCCGACTTGTGAATACTGCGGGTATCGCGAAGCCGCGCAGGCAAAGAATTGCAGGCGAGAGTGACGAAACCCGTGACGAAATCGAACAAAAGCGCTAGACTTGGTATATGAAAAGCTTCTCCGACAAAGTTCGCGACATCGTGAGGAAGATCCCGAAAGGGAAGACGATGACCTACAAAGAAGTCGCGGCCAGGGCCGGCAATCCGAAGGCAGCCCGCGCCGTCGGCGCTGTCATGCGAACCAATTACGACCCATCCATCCCATGTCATCGCGTCATCGCAAGCGACGGCAGCATGGGTGGCTACAACCGGCGGCGGGGTTGAGCGTAAGCGTGAAATTCTTTTTGAGGAAAAAATTTTCCGTGTCGGAAAATAGTTTATACTGCAAGCAGTCGGTTCTCGGCGCAGCAAAAAGTGAGGGAAAGAAATGTCGGGATGCGTTCGCGGCGCGCGCGCAGCAGACCGACCGCATGCGTGCCAATTAGTTCGTTACCACTAAGCAACGGAACGTCGAGATAGGTCCGTACACCGCCAAGTTCGACAGCGGCAACGATTGCTCAATTCTGTTCAGCGTAACCTCCCTGGGCGGAGGAGCTTAGCCTAGGCCGTGTACTCATCTGTGGACGCCCCACCAAGTGCAAGCGGCTTTTGAAGGAGATTGGCACGTAGTCGGATGCTGCCATCTGTCCGGCCTTCTGATGCAGCGATGGAGCTGCGGGCCCGTATGGGAGTTCGCTGACCGGAACCAAATCATAAATGCGTGCTCTAGGCACGATGAGTACATCTGGTTCTTCCGGCCCCGTCTCGCCGACTGTTGCGCCATACCCCTCCTTCGACCGACTACACCTGCGACGACCTCAGGTCCGCCAGGTTCACGCTTTGGCTGCGACCGGAGCTCTGTAGTTTTCCTGCTTTACAAGTAATGCCCAGATGATCCGCGCCATCTTGTTGGCGAGCGCGACGGTTACCAGCATGCGCGGTTTGCGAGCCAGCATCTGTTCGAGCCATGACCCCTTTGGGGCGCCGCGTTTGCTCGCCTGAAGCACGACGGCACTGCTGCCGATGATGAGTAGGCGCCTGAGCGTGCGTTCGCCCATTTTGGATGTGGCCCCAAGCTTCCGCTTGCCGCCTGTCGATCTTTGAAGAGGCGTGAGACCGAGCCAAGCGGCGAAGTCGCGGCCCTTGGCAAAGGTCTCGGCCGGCGGTGCTAGAGCGGCGATCGCGGTGGCAGAGATCGGGCCGACGCCAGGAACGGTCATCAGCCTGCGCGATACTTCGTCCTCGCGAGCACGCCGCGCGATCTCCTTGTCGAGATCCGCGATCTTGCCGTCGAGACCGGCGAGCAAGTCTAGCATCAATCGGAACATGGCGCGGGCCGCTTCGGGAAGCGAGCTGGCCATCTCTTCTTCCTCGAGCAGGTCGGCAAGCATCGCCACATGCGACGGCCCCTTGGGTGCGATCCAACCATATTCAGTGAGGTGACCACGGATCGCGTTGATGAGCTGGGTTCGCTGCCGCACTAACAGATCACGGGTTCGAAACACCAAACCCGCCGCCTGCTGCTGTTCGCTCTTCACCGCTACGAACCGCATGCTGGGGCGCTGCGCCGCTTCGCAGATCGCCTCGGCATCGATCGCGTCGTTCTTTTGCCGCTTCACGAACGGTTTTACATAGGCAGGCGGAATCAGCCGAACTTCATGGCCAAGCTGGATGAGCTGACGGGCCCAGTGATGCGCTCCACCACATGCCTCCAGCGCTACCGTGCAACTCGGATGGGCTGCGAAGAAGTCCAGAAGCTTTCCTCGACTGATCCGCTTGCTGAATATCGCTCGACCCCGCTCATCCGCTCCGTGAACGTGAAAAACGTGCTTGGCGATATCCAGACCGATTATGATAACTTTCGACACGGACGCCTCCCTCAAGTGGTGTTCAACACCTCCACTTTGGCACATCGATGCCGTCGGGGGGCGTCCACCCCATCATAAATCCGGCTCAATGTCCGCTTCGGTCTAAAAGCGACCGAAATGCTGCCTCGCCGCGAAATGACGCGAATGGGATGGACCGGCCGCGCTCCCGCCCCCGACGGCAGTCAGAGTGCGCGGGGGGCTGTCAGGAGAAGGAGCACCACATGCCTCGCACAGCCGCCGTTCACGCAGTAACCGCCATCGGATTAGACATGGGGAAGAACACGCTACACATGATTGGCCTCGATTCGCGCGGCGCCATCGTGTTGCGAGAGAAGGTCTCACGCGGACGCATTACATCGAGGCTTGCGAACTTGCCACCCTGTCTCATTGGCCTCGAAGCGGGTCTGGCGACACACTATGTTGCTCGTGAACTTGCCGCGCTTGGCCACGAGGTGAAGCAGGTTCCGCCGGCGTATGCGAAGCCGTTTCGACAAGGGCACAAGAATGACTTTCGGGATGCCCATGCCGTAGCCGAGGCCGTGCAGCGGCCGACGACACGCTTTGTTCCAGCCAAGACCAACGAACAACTGGATCTGCAAGCGCTACACCGGGTCAGGTCTCGCCTAGTCAGCGAGCGTACGGCGGTGATCAATCAGATTCGCGGCTTCCTTCTGGAGCGCGGCATCATCGTCCGACAGGGACTGCGCTTCCTTCGCCAGGCGCTGCCCGACATCCTAGCCAAGCGGACTGATGTTCTTTCACCACGCATGGTGCGCGTCGTTGCTGATCTTGCCAGTGACTGGCGGCAGCTCGATGAACGAATTGAACCCGTGACCGATGAGATCGAGACTTTGGCAAAGAGTGATGACAGTTGTCGAAGGGTCATGACCGTGCCGGGCATCGGTCCGATCATCTCGAGCGCGATGGTCGCAGCGATCGGCAGCGGCGCGGCATTCGCTAGAGGACGGGATTTTTCGGCTTGGATCGGGCTCGTCCCTAAGCAGATGTCGACCGGAGACCGAACCATCCTCGGGCGCATCACCAAGCGCGGCAACGGCTACTTACGCACGCTCTTCGTGCAAGCAGCTCGGGTCATTCTATTGCGGCCGGCGAGCTGGCCGAAGCATAGTTTCGGAGTCTGGCTCGGGCGCGCTGCTCAGCGCCTGCACCGTAACGTTTTGGCCGCGGCTCTCGCCAACAAGCTGGCACGGATCGCCTGGACGGTGCTGGCACAAGAGCGCAATTATGAAGCGCGCGTCACCAAGGCAGCAGCCTAACGAAAACGCTAAAGTTCACGAAGGGGATGGCTGACGGTTCAAGCTGATCCGAAAGCAAGAGTTGGCTTTCCCGCCGAGGTCTGCGAGTCGGAAAGAGGAGATGGAGAAAAGGTTCTCGCCAGCGCGTTCGTGATCAGGTGGCCCTTCTGGCCTTCGGGGCCGAGACGCGAATGAGATCGAACGCGCGCGGATATCCATGATGGCCAGGAGCTCAAAGGCTCCGTCAACAGGCCGGATACAGAAGCGCAAGACCAACTTCTTCAAATCATCATTTTCGGCTTGCAACGCGCGGCCGGTCCATACAGATGGGCCACGCCGCCCAACATAAGCCGCGCGATCACGGGCCAACTAGCACGACAGCGAAGCGAGACACCGTGGGAGCAGCAGAGGGCAGCATCGGAAGTCCTCCCGACCGTAAACCGGCACTCTAAAGCTTACCAATAGTCGCTGCGGCGTTGTAGCCGCATCTTGCGGCGCAGAGGATCCCTTTGTTAACCACGAAGCAACGGCGGGCGGTTAACTTTCGCTGATTTAGGCGGGCGCCATCAAATGCTTGGAGGACCTTGGTTTTGGCTAAAGAGATTCGGCGGTGGGCGCCTATCGTCTCGCTCAGCGGTGCCGGTTTCCTAGTCGGCATCGCGGGGTTTCGCCTGTGCGGCCTCGAAAATGCGGCTGTACCGGCAAACATCGCCATATCGATGATGCTCGCGCTTGGCGGCTTGGTGCTCGGCCTTGTCATCGCGGTCGTAGAAGAACGTCGGTACAACTGGCAATTTCGTGTGGCCATTAACAACATGACGCAGGGACTGACTTTCTTTGATGGCGAAGGCCGCCTCGTCCTCTGTAACGAGCGTTACGTCGAGATCTCGCAACTACCGCGCGAATACTTTCGGCCCGGTAACCGGCTACGCGATATACTTGCCGCCCGTGCCAAGGCGGGCTCATTCCGTGGCGATCCCGACCAATACGTCGCCGATTGCCTGAAGAAAGTCGCGGAGGGCCGCGCGGAGGAACAAACCTTTGACCAAAGAGATGGCCGTGCCATCACTATGATATTTCGCCCACTGGCGGGCGGCGGTTGGGTGTCAACGCATCACGACGTGACGCAACAGCGCGCCGCCGAGAAGGAGCGTGATTTATTGCGTCAGCGCGACTCTGTGATTGCGGCCTTCCGCGCCCGCGTTGAAAGCATGCTGGTGACGATGGGAAAGAGCACTGCAGCGATGCGGACGGCTGCCGAAGCGACGCTGGCGATATCAAACCACACCCTGCAACGGGCCGAAGGCGCGGTGCAGCGGTCCAACGAAGCCTCGGCAAACGTTGCAACCGCCGCCGCGGCCGCCGAGCAGTTGTCCCAATCGATCACGCATATCAGCCGGCAGCTCGTGCAGACCAACGAAATCGTTCGCGACGCTGCGAGTGTCGCAACCATTACAAATGACGACATCGCCGCCCTCGCGAGTGTAGCGCAACGCATCGGCGAGGTCGTGAAGCTCATTCAGGACATTGCCGAACAGACCAATCTTCTGGCGCTCAACGCGACCATAGAGGCGGCGCGCGCCGGCAGCGCCGGACGCGGCTTTGCGGTGGTCGCTTCGGAGGTGAAGTTGCTGGCAGTGCAGACCGCGAAGGCGACCGAAGAAATTACGCAGGAAATTGCATCGGTCCAAGCGTCCACAGCTGGTGCGGTTACCGCGATCCGCGCGATTACGCAGCGCATGCAGGAGATCAACGCCAACACTTCCGAAGTTGTCGCCGCTATCGCTGAGCAGGAATTGGCAACTGGAGAAATCTCCCTGAACGTCGCCAGTGCCGCCGACGGAAGTAAGGCCGTGGTCGCGGTGTTCGGCGACGTCGCCGGCGGTGCCACTAAGACGCGCACCTCCGCTGAAACAGTACTGGCCGCCTCCGACCACGTCGACCAAGCGACGGCCCGGCTGCGCGGCGAAGTCGAGGCGTTTCTGGGAACGGTGGCGGCGTAAAAGCCTGAAGGCCGACAATCAAGTCCGCGACGCGCCGCTAGGGTCGGCGCTCGCGGTGCTCTTGCGCCAGGTGTCGCACTCGGGCCTCAAGTTGCGCTGCAAAGAACCTGACCGCCCGATGTCTCTTGTGGGTCAAGAGCTACCGACCCATCGAGCCTATAGGGCCGCCCGATGTCGGCTGTTGCTCCAAGATCGGACGTGGCTTTGCATCGCTGCGAAAGGTCGCTAAGGGCCAACAGGAGATATTCCCCGACAGCTCGGAGCACCGTGAAACAGGTCACAGAACCTGGTATTAAGGCGTGATATCCTTCCTTCTCTACATTTCGGCGGGCATAAACTCGCCGTCGCGCCGGATTTTGGCGAAAGGACTTTATGACCGAGACCCGGAAGCTCGCCGCGATTCTCGCAACCGATGTGGTCGGATACAGCCGGCTTGCCGCCACGGACGAGGATCGCACACTGGCGCGGCTGCGAGCGCTCCGGAGCGATCTGATCGATCCTACAGTGGCCGTGCATAACGGGCGCGTGGTAAAACGCACCGGCGACGGGAGTTCTATTGAGTTCCGCAGTGTGGTCGACGCCGTGCGCTGTGCCATCGAGGTGCAGAACGGGATGATCGAGCGTAACGCCGGCCTTCCTCCCGAGCGCCGCATCGAGTTCCGCGTCGGCGTCCATCTCGGCGATGTGGTCGAGGAGAGCGATGGAGACCTAATGGGCGACGGGGTCAATATCGCCGCGCGATTGGAAGGGATTGCCAAGCCGGGCGCGATCTGTCTTTCGGAAGACGCCTATCGTCAGGTAAGAGCGAGGCTCGATCTCGCGGTCAGCGATCTCGGCGAAACCCAGCTCAAGAACATCGCCGAGCCGGTCCGGGTTTACTCGCTCCAAGTCGGCGTCCCCACCCAGGCGACGCCGGTTCCGCAAGCTGAGCCGGCGGCGCCAGAAAAGCTGTCGGCGCAACTGGCGCTGCCCGATAAGCCCTCGATCGCCGTGCTGCCGTTCCAAAATATGAGCGGCGATCCAGAGCAGGATTACTTCGCCGACGGCATGGTGGAAGACATCATCACCGGCTTGTCGCGGATCATTTGGCTATTCGTGACCGCGCGCAATTCGAGCTTCGCCTACAAGGGTAAGTCACCAGACATCCGTCGGGTCGGTCGCGAGCCGACGCCGTGGTCGGCATCATCGAGCCTAGTCTTCGACGAGCCGAGATCGAGCGCGCGCGGCGCAAGCGGCCCGAGAACCTCGATGCCTACGATCTCTATCTTCGCGCTCTACCTCATTTCCATTCGGTCATGCCCGAAGACGCCGACACCGGCATGGATCTTCTCACGGAGGCTCTCAAGCTAGATCCCAGCTACGCGCCAGCTCATGCGCTAATGGCATGGGCCCTGGAGATGCGCGTTGTGCGGGGCGGCTTTAACGAGGCCGACGCCGTCGAGGCATTACGTCATGCGCGCGCCGCGCTGGTGCACGGCGCCGACGATGCGACGGCGCTTGCCACCGCGAGCTTGGTCCTCTTGCATCTAGGCCATGATTTCGCGGCGGCGTCGGGCGCGATCGCTCGCGCGCTCTCGCTCAACAGCTCCAACGCGACGGGGCTCTATTTCGGCGCGCTGATCCACGGCTGGAGCGGCGATCCGGCAATTGCCGAAGATTATGCATATCGCGCCCTGCGACTGAGCCCGTTCGATCCCCACAGCTTCCACTCCTATCTCGCCCTGGGGAACGTCCGCGTCCGCGACCAGCGCTACGACGAAGCAGCCGCCTTCTTTGCAAACGCCGTGCAGGCCAATCCCCGCTTCAGCACACTGTACGCCGCGCAGGCGGCGGCGCTCGCCATGGCAGGCCGGATCGACGAAGCGAAAATAGTGGCTCGGCGACTGCTGGAACTAGAACCAACCTTCCGCATCGGGCCTATGACAGCATTTTTGTCCGCGTTCGCGCGGCCGGAGGTCGTGAACGGCTGGTCTCAAGGCCTGGCGAAAGGTGGCGTGCCCGAATAGCGCCCAAGGCCAAATCAGCAGACGAAAGTCACGGTTTGGATCAACACCGGTCACTCCCACCTTAGGTCTAACGGCGAGCCCAATGACCCGTTTGGGTCATCCGCGACCGGGTGGAAACCAGCGGCAGGTCTAGCAATGTCCGCTTCTCTAATCGGCCGTTAATGGGATGGACCCGCCGTGTTCCTGCCCCGCCCAGCGACGAAGCTGGCAGGGGGCTGCCAACACCAGGAGCATCCCATGCCACGCAAGACCACCGGCCTTGAAGCCGTTGCGACAATCGGCATCGACATCGGCAAGAACACGTTCCACCTCGTCGGCTTCGACAAGATCGGCGCCATCGCCCTGCGCCAGAAGTTGTCGCGCAGCCAGGTCGACACTCGGCTCGCCAACATGCTGCCTTGCCTCATCGGCATGGAGGCGCGCGTCGGGGCGCATCACCTGAGTTGGCAACTCAAGGCGCTCGGCCACGATGCGCGGCTGATGCCTGCCCGGTATGTCCGGCCGTATTCGAAGGGACAGAAGAACGACTTCCGCGACGCGGAAGCGATTGCCGAGGCGGTGCTGCGTCCCACCATGAAGTTTGTCGCCATCAAAACGGTCGAACAACTTGATCTTCAGGGGCTGCATCGCGTGCGCGAACGGCTAGTTTGCCAGCGCACCAGCGTGATCAACCAGATCCGCGCCTTCCTGCTCGAGCGCGGCATTGCGGTGCGCCAGGGGCTGCGGGCGCTGCGCACCGCGATGCCCAATGTTCTCGCCATGACCGACAAGCTGTCGCCCCGCATGATCCACATGATCGAGGACCTTTGTACGGACTGGCGCTATCTCGATACTCGCATCGCGACCGTGTCGAACGAGATCGAGACGTTGTCCGAGCAGGATGATGGTGCCAAGCGCCTCATGACGGTGCCGGGCATTGGCCCGATCATCTCGACCGCAACAGTCGCCGCGATCGGCAGCGGCGACGTATTCTCCAAGGGCAGAGATTTCGGCGCTTGGCTCGGTCTCGTGCCGCGACAGATGTCAACCGGCGGGCGCACCGTCCTCGGGCCGATCTCCAAACGCGGCAATCGCTACTTGCGGATGCTGTTCGTCCAGGCAGCCCGTGCCGTCCTCCTGCGCCCACAGAGCTGGGAGAAGCATGGCCTCAAATCCTGGATCGAGGCTGCAGCTCGCCGGCTCAATCGGTTCAAGCTAGCGATTGCGCTCGCCAACAAAATAGCTCGCATCGCCTGGGGCGTTCTCCATGGCGGTCGTAACTTCGAGGTCAGATCGATGAGCACCGCGCCCCAAGCCGGTTGAGTTTGCCGTTATGCTGGTCATCGTCAAGGACGATGCAACGGCCACCGGTCAAACCAAAAAACTGCTCAACACAAGGAGAAACGCAATGTAGACCCCGATCTTTTTCCCACCGAGGTCTGCGAGAGAAGCAGAAGAGATGGAGAAATGGTCTTTCCAGCGCACCCGAGAACTGATGACCCCAAGAGCCCTTCGAGGCATGGCCGTTAATGAGGTCGGACGCGTGCGGATTTCCATGATGGTCCGGAGCACGAGCTCCCATTCGAGGCCTGATACATTGGTGCAAGACCGTACACCCCAGCCTCACGGCTTTCTCTTGCAACGCACGGCGGGTCCATACATTGGGGTCAAGCACTTTCAGACTATCCGCCACCAGTACAGTGTCGATGTCTCTCACGGGCTCGTGCTTCTCTTCGGAATTGGCGCCAAGGCCCTTCCATCATGGGATTCGAGAACGAGGTGGAACAATCTATGCCACGGCCTTGCCGTCTCACGAACGGCAGGTCCAAGCGGACATGCGAACTCACCTCATCCATCTTTCCCGCGAGGGACATTATTCCACCGCTCGGTGGAGCTCGAGTTTTCTCCTATTGGATTTGATCCCGCGTGGTTTTCATGCTGCGGCCGCGGCTTGTTCCCGGGTCCAGCGGAACTCGGTGCCGTCAACCCATATGCGGTGCATGATTACGGCCAACCGACGCGCCAGCGACGATTGCCTTCTTCGTCCCGCGGCGCCTGACGATCTGCATCGCCCAGGCCTTGAGCCAGGACCATTTCTTGGAACGCATCATAGCCTGAGCTGCTTCGTAGAGCATCGTCCGCATCATCTCATCTCCACAGCGCGATATTCTGCCGTCCCAATCCACCTCGCCCGATTGATACTTGGCGCACGTCAGCCCAAACACCGCCCCGACGGACTTCGATTTACGGAAGCGAGCCGGAATGTCGACGGTGGCGCGATAGGTCAGCGCCACAACGGGGCCGACACCCGGGTCGTCATCAGGCGCCGGCACACTTCATCGTCCCGCACGACGGCCAGCAACCGGCGATGCAGGATGACGAACTGCTCGCGTAATGCCCGCCGGACGACCAGCAGCGGTTCGACCAGCACAGCTAGGTCGGGCAAGGTCTCGACCAGCTCCTTGATGCGGGCCTCGAACTTCACCTTGCCGACCATTCCGACCTTGAGGCCGAAGTTACGCAAAGTACCGCGCAGATCGTTCTCGATGGCGATCGCCTTCGACTGCAAAAGCTTGCGATGGGTCAGCAGCATTCGCAGTTTCTGACTGCGTAACGTCTTCACATGCACCGGACGGTAAAGCCCCACCCGTATCATCTGCGCGATGCCGCGCGCATCGTTGCGGTCCGTCTTGTTGATCTGCGCCTTCAGCACCGCCTGCATGTGCCGCGTCTCGACACAGACCACAGGTAACTCTCCTTCGGCCAGAGCGCCGAACAGCCATTGCGACAGCGGTCCAGCTTCCAATCCAATTCGCTTGAAGCGGTAGGAAGCGCTCTTCAGCACCGTCAACAATGCTTCCGGCTCGCTCGCCACCTTCACCTCGCGAACGATCCTGCCTGTGTCATCCACAATGCAGACGCTGGTCTCCTTGACCGATACGTCCAGTCCAGCAAAATGGTCCATGCTGCGCTTCTCCTTCTGATGCTTGAGGCCGTTCACACGGACCTCGTTTCACCATCAGCCTGAAGCGCAGCACCCAAAATCTTCAGCTATCCACAAGAACGCCGGCCGATTACCCCATCTATGCGCCCGATATCGACTTCCACGTGTTGCCGAAATGACGCGACGGGCCGATTTTGTTGAAGAAGTCCGTGAGTAATTTGAGATTAGTCAGCCCGGCCATTCGAAGGCCATCGATTGCGAGCCGCTGATGGTTTCAGGCTGGGTGAGGGCTTGGCATCGGTATCAGCTTCGCCAGCTTTCGGAGGTTTTGGGCGGTTGCTGCGAGAAGGAACTCATCGCGCGCACCATTAGGCCCTCTTAGTCTGAGCCGATCAAGCCTGAGAATGCGCTTTAGATGGGCGAACAGCATTTCGATCTTCTTGCGCAGTCGTCGCGCGGTGCGGCCTTCCCACGAGCTTGCGATTTGGCGTGCCATGTCACGGGCGCCTTCATAGATCGATCGCGGCACGTAGCGGGCAGGCTCCCTTGGACAGCATCGGGGCTTTAGGCGGCAGGCTTCGCAGTCATACTTGCTCGCGCGGTAACGCAATGTCGCTCCGTCCACACGTGAACCAGTCGTGGTTAGCATCTTGCCGGCGGGGCAAGAATAGACGTCGCCGGCAGGGTCGTAGGTGAAGTCCTCGCGTGAGAAGGTGCCGTCCTGGCGTGTGGACTTATCGAACACGGTCACATGTGGCTCGATGCCATGCTCGTAGACCAGCCATCCGAGCATCTCGGCTGAGCCGTAGGCGCTGTCGCCCAGGAGGCGGGCGGGATAAAGATCGAAGCAATCGATCGAGCGTTCTATCATGCGTTTTGCGGCCAGGACCTCGGCCTGCCGGATCGCAGTGGTCGCTTCGACATCAACGATGATCGCGTTGTCGACATCGATCAGGTAGTTGGTCGAATAGGCGAAGAATGCTTGTCCGCCATGGGCTCCGGTCCATCGCGCCGCCGGATCGGCCGGTGAGACGAACTTTGGCACGACATCGGTTGCAGCGCCGAAGGCTGCGTCGTCGAGCACAGCCATATATTCTTTGACCGCCCGGCCGGTCGCTTCCGGCGGCAGCCCCTTCTCGCCCTCGATCCCGTTCTGCCGATTGGCATCCGCCTTGATCAGGCTGGCGTCGACCGCAAAGCTTTCCCCGCCGACCAGCCCCTCGCCAATGCAGCGCCGCAGGACCGTCTCAAACACTTGCCGGAGCAGATCGCTCTCGCGGAAACGGCCATGCCGGTTCTTCGAGAAGGTGGAATGATCGGGCACATCACCGTCAAGCCCGAGCCGGCAGAACCACCTGTACGCCAGATTGAGATGGACTTCCTCACATAGGCGCCGCTCGGAGCGGATACCGAAGCAGTAGCCCACGATCAGCATCCGGATCATCAGTTCCGGATCAATCGATGGCCGACCCATCGTGCTGTAGAACGGCGCCAACTCGCGGCGCAGTTCCGACAGCTCGACAAAGCGGTCGATCGACCTCAGCAAATGATCCGCCGGCACATGCGCATCGAGCGAGAAGTTGTAGAACAGCACACCCTGTTCGACTTGCCGTGGTCCCATCATCGACTCAGCTCCTGCCTCTCTCAACAGGACTAAATCAGTCAGCTTTCACCGTTTCAACCAGTAAGTTTTTCAACAGAATCGGCCAGAAGGCGACGTTTGGCATAACGCGAGCACCGACATGTATTCGTCGGTGCTCGCGTTATTCTCACTGAGCCATCAGGTTCGACGCGGCCTAATTTTTTGTGATCGGCGGCGGGTTCCACTTGCCGGTAAGCGCATCGGATTTCGGGCCGTACAGCCGCATCGTCAAATTGAACGGCCCCTTCGGTGCGGGAAGCCAGTTAGCCTCTTTGTCCGTCCCCGGACTCTCGTGCTGGAAGTAAATGTCGAGAGAGCCGTCCGAATTATATTTGAATGGCATCCAACTGCTAACCGCAAAGCGATTGAGGCTGTTCGCAACCTGAAAGCCGTCACTGTCGTAGAGCGTGAGCGACCAAAAGGCATTCACCGGCGGTGTAGAGCCTTTGTCGAAGTGGATGATGTATTTGCTCGCACCGTCGAGCGGCTTGCCGGTTTCGTCGGCGAGGTTGATTGGGTAGATCGCATCTTCCGGCAGGTTCGCACCGAGACCAATCTGTGCGACAATGGCTCGCTTGAGATAATAATTGCCGTACACACCCATCGTGTCGGTGTTCATTGACCAGTAGTTCGCAACCCGGGCAAGTGTTGGCAACTTCCATGCCATCAGGCTCTGCCCAGCCGCTGGGGCATTCTCTAGCGCCTGCTTCACCGTGGGATCGACCTTGCCAATATCGAAGCTCTTGCCCGGCTCGATGCCGATCCGCTTCAGCTGTGCGATGATCGGTTCATCGGTGATGTGCGGCGGTTGCAGCTTGAGAAGCTCAGCCGCATAGGCGAAGAAATCGCCGCCCTTCATGGTGTCGACCTGTGTTTTCGGCGGCGTCTTCATGTCGATGCTCGCATCGATCTTCACTTCGACCGGCACGGGCGGCTTGCCCCATTGCGAAAGTGGCGTGACCTTGTAACCGGCCTGAATTTTGTGAACCGCATCGTAATCGGGCGGCCCGTCAGTCTTGGTGCGGCCAATGATCCAGACGTAGGTAGTGGGCGCTCCGATTTGCGCAAATCCTGCCGGTGCTGTTCCGTTCCAGCCCGGTGGCGTGACGAGGAAATTACCCGCTTGCGTTCCTGTGGTGCGCCAACCCGGCGATGCGAACACGTCCGTCCACATGTCCAGCATCGGCAACAGGTAGAACCGGCCGTTCGCGTCCGGTGCCGAGACGACTTGCGGTTCCTTGGTTAGATCGAGCCACGCTATTGAATAGAGCGTGTCGAAATTCGAGCGCACGACCCCTTTGAAATCGGCAGGCGGATACTCTGGCACGTTCACGAACATGTTCATCGGGCCTTTGCCAAATTCCTTCCCCGGCTGGATGTTCGTGAATTGCTTCCGACTAATGTCCATCAAGACGAGTGGGTAGAAGTAGATGTAGGCATCCGTCGCAATAGATTGCGCCTCTTGCTCGTTGACGATGCTTTGTGCTTGCGCGGTGAGGGAAAGGACGGGCAAAGAAATAAGGCCGAGTATCAAAGCAAGCGTGCTTCTATTCATCTCGCTCTCCCGACTCTGCAACGTGACTGATCTGAGGGCTGCCAAGGTCCCCGACATTATAACGTAGTACCGGCGAAGGCGTGATGACTATGGCGAACGCAAAGAATGTTCGTTGAGGGTCATTTTCGACCGAACAGGTCAAGGGTGAAGGTTCATACACGTCCGCTTCGCTTCGACAACGACCGTCACCCATCAAAACGTGATCCGTCGCTAAGGGCCGGCCATTAGGCGACACAACACACCGCCAAACTAGAGTTCCCTTTTCTACCGGCTGCGGCGATTTTGGCTTTACGGTGGGGCCGTCTTTTGCATTGACGGCAGGTCTGACATAGAGCGCATCCAGGAAGCGAGCTGCGGGCGGTCGTTGGCGAGATCACCTAGGCCGCGCTTACGGGACATCTCGACAGCCACTGCGAGGATCAAGTGTGCCATGCCGGGTGCCCTCTGCATCAGCGGGTCGGCCACATAGCCCTCAAAAGCATCCGCCATGCGCTGGCTGCGGGCAGCTTCGTGAGCAAGGACGGTGGGCGAACGCTCGCTCTCAGGTCAACTCATTTCGCGTGCCCATACCGCGATGCCTTCGCACATGCTGCGCGCCGCGAACTCGAGCCGGAGATAAGCCCAGTCTTGTCCGCGTAGCGGGTCGTGGAACCGAGGCTGACCGTCGAGACTATCAAGATATGCACAGATGAGCTGACTGTCCTCCATGCCAAGGCCGCTCTCGTCGACGAGATACGGTACGCGGCCAGAGGGGTTGATCTGATAATAAGGGCTGCCGGGGGTTCGCGTTTTCGCCTCGATAATCTCAACGCGATCCTCGAGTGCCTTCTCTACGACAAAAATGCGGGCCAGCCGCGCGTACGGTGAGGTGTACGTGACGTACAGCTTCATCGGCATCTCCACGCGATCTACAGCGATCGAACTTCGGGGTTGTACTCACGAATGACCCGCGCGCGATTGCGCAGGGTGAAGCGCTCGCTTGGAAAGTTGGCGACCGCCACATCAAGCGCGGCGTGGCCGATCGAGACGCTCGACGAAGCCGAGATGACCCAGCGGATATGCTGGTCGTGGCGGTCCCACATCTCGACGCGAAACGGCAGGTTCGTGGGGATGTCGTGCAGGTTCGGATTCGCGATTTCGCGCAATAATTCGTCCACGCGAAAATAGAGCTCCGAGGACGTACCCCAAAGGGTCTTGCACTCGGCACGCAGCCGCTCGAGCGGGCCAAGCGTGTGCAGCTGGCCATCGCCGTCCGCAGATTCAGTCATGAGAACAGAATGAGAACGCTCGGCCGGGGAGTCAAGCCGCTACGGGTTGTGGGGCCTTCGCGAAGCGGCGACAAGGCGCCATATTATCGGGCATGGCTAAGCGTAAGAGTAAGCTGCCGCGGTGGCAGATAGTGCGCCTCAAGGCAACGCCGGCTCGATTTATCGGACTTGTTGATGCGCCGGACGAAGAGAGCGCGATAAAAGTGGCAATCGAGCAATTTGAAATCCCGCCGGGAGATCAAGAGCGTTTGATCGCGCTGCGGGACCAATGACCTGCCCGAACTGCCAAGACACGCGCTGGGTTTGTGAGGCGCACGCCGATCGACCTTGGAACGATCATCCGAACGCCTGCCGATGCGGCGAACCCGGTATGCCGTGCTCCGTCTGCAACGTGCCCAAGGAAGGCGAGCGGCCGGCGATGCCGCAGGGCTTTACGCCGCGCTTTGATGTCGACAAGGGTCCGGTGCACTGAGGCACCAAGAAGATGTGCGGACGCTATACAAACAAACTGACTTGGGCAGAGATCGTCGCGCTTTATCGACTGACGCTTGCCGGGCCTCCACATAATCTTCGGCCGCGTTTCAACGGCTGCCCCACCGATCCAATCGACGTGGTGACCGAGCGAGACGGAACGCGCAAATATAGTCGCATGCGGTGGGGACTTGTTCCGTCATGGTGGAGCAAGCCGCTCAAGGAATTGCGAATGGCAACCTTCAATGCGCGCGCCGAGACGGTCACGACAAAGCCTGTCTTCCGCGACGCGTTCAAGCGCTCGCGCTGTCTCATACCGGTATCCGGTTATTACGAGTGGCAAGACACGCGCGGCGGCAAGCAGCCGTGGTATTTCACCGCACGTGACGGATCTCCGGCGCTCACGATCGCGGGCATTTGGGACCAGTGGAAGGACCGCGAGACGGGCGAGCCGCTGAAGTCATGCGCCATGATAATCACCGAACCGAACGTCATCGTCGGCGAAGTGCACGATCGGATGCCTGCGCTGCTTGCGGAAAGCGATTTTGAGCCTTGGCTAAATGGTGAGGCCGGCGTCGAACTGCTCAAGCCGGCGCCAAATGACCTTCTACAAAAATGGCCGGTATCCAAACGCGTGAACAGCTCGCGCGCCGACGACAACGACTCGACGCTCATCGATAAGGTGGAATTGGTTGCCGCGTAGTGCGACGCGACCGGCTGGCTGGCGTCACCGGCAACTCGCATCCGCAATATGCTCGACGTCAGCTGCCGGACCCCCAGATCACCTCGCGGACAGCTGCCAAGTGTTACCGTCGAATTTTTCTAGTGGAACAGCCAATGCACGGCTCCGTCCGGGCGGCACGGCTTAATTGCATCCTCAGAGGTGTTAGGGTTGCCTGTATGTTTGCCAACCGCAGTAGGATTTGAGATGAAGTTGGGTTTTCATCGGTGGATCCGTACAATATCAATTTGAGACGTCTCGGCGCTTACAAGAACGCCCCTGCGCCATATGGAAGTTAGGGAATAGCGATCTGCAGGGTTGAAGAACGTCCCCAAAGGCGAGTGGAGTTTCTCATGGCCCAGGTCCCAAACTGGCAGATCACTGGAGATTGGTTCGATAATTGCAGCTGCGCCGTCGCCTGCCCCTGCACTTTCGCCCAAGCTCCGGACAACGGCGTCTGCGACTCGGTCCTGTTCTGGCACATCCGACGTGGTCACTACGGAGATATCAATCTCGACGATCTGAGCTTCGTCCGAGTAGGAAGATGGGAAGGCGATCTCTGGGCAGGAAAGGCCAAGGGGACCGCCGGCGTCTTCATCGACGAACGCGCCGACGAGCGCCAAGCAGAGGTGCTACCCCGCATCTTCGGCGGTCATGTCGGAGGATTTCCCGCCCTCGTCGCTGCACTGTTTGCAGAAGGCCGGCAGGTCCGAGGCGTGGAACGCGCACGGATCACCTTTGAGATCGCGCCGGACTGTTCCCATTGGGGGACCGAGATCGCCGGCAAAGTCAAAGCCTGGGCTAGGGCCTTGACCGGCCCGACGAGCCTGCCCGACAAATATCCGCAGCTCATGAATCCCCCAGGCTCCGAAACCGGGCCGGGACAGATCGTCACCTGGGGCAAATCAGTGAGCTGTTCCGTCGATGCGTTCGGCTTCAAGTTTCAATGGACGACGAATTCAAGCAAGCATATTCCGTTCGACTGGACTGGTCCATGATCGCTCGTGCCAACTTTCGTTTCTGACAGCTTGAGACATCCCCCGACGTCGGCACAACGGTCGTCAGCAATTCCTTTTCTCATCGCGCTGACACCCACTTTATGTTAGATTTTATTGTGTGGGTTAATATCCGACCCGCGACGGCGAGGGCGACATGACCGACGTGAAATGGACGATCAAGGCGCGTGAATTCGCAAATTGTAACTGCGCCTACGGCTGTCCATGCCAATTCAATGCGCTGCCGACCCACGGCAACTGCGAGGCCGTCGCGGGCATGCAGATTGATCAGGGCCATCACGGCGATACACGGCTCGACGGTTTGCGGTTCGTCGGTATTTTCCGCTGGCCCGGTGCTATCCACGAGGGCAAGGGCGAGGCGGCTGTCGTCATCGACGAGCGAGCGACGGAGGCGCAGCGCGGGGCGCTGCTTCGCATTCTCAGCGGCCAGGATACCGAGCCTGGCGCCACTATCTTCCAGGTGTTCTCCACCACCTTGGAAAAAATGCACGAGCCGATCTTCGCGCCCATCGACTTCGCCGTCGATATCGACGCCCGTAAGGCCCGGCTGGTTGTGCGCGGTGTCACCGAAGGCCGCGGCGAGCCGATCAAAAATCCCGTCACAGGCGCGGAGCATCGTGCGCGTATCGATATTCCTAATGGGTTTGAATATTCGCTTGCTGAAATGGGGCGCGGCTGGACGAAAGTGTCGCGTCCCATCCAGATGAACCTCGCCGATTCCTACGGCCAGTTCGCTCACGTCAATCTGTGCCAGAGCGGCATCGTAAAATAATTCCATGAGCGGCGGGTCGCTCGAAGCAGTATTGCGGCGCGACCGCGTCATCGTCATTGCCGCGCTCGCGATCGTCACCGTGCTTGCCTGGGCTGACCTCGTCTGGCTCGCCAATGATATGTGGATGGGCGGCATGGACATGACCGGATTTCGCATGATTCCAGCCGGTCAGGGCTGGATGATGCCGGCGAGCGAACCCTGGAAGCCGTTTGAGTTCGGCTACATGTTTGCGATGTGGGCCGTCATGATGATCGGCATGATGACGCCGTCGGTTGCGCCGATGATCCTGGTTTATGCGCGCGTCGGGCGGCAGGCAGCTTTGCAAGGTCAGCCATTCGCCGAGAGCGCGTGGTTCGCATGCGGCTATTTACTATCGTGGATCACATTCGCGCTCGCCGCGACGTCGGCGCAATGGGCGCTTGAGCGCGCCGCGCTCCTTACGCCGATGATGGAAAGCGCGAGCAATATCCTGGGCGCCGTCGTACTGATTGCCACGGGTCTCTACCAGTGGACACCGTTCAAGGACACCTGCCTGTCCTATTGCCAGGCGCCACTCACCTTTATTATGCGCCACGGTGGTTTTCGCCGCGAGGCGAGCGGCGCACTGGCGCTCGGCTTTCGCCACGGTCTCTACTGCGTCGGCTGCTGCTGGGCGTTGATGACGCTGTTGTTCGTCGGCGGCGTCATGAATCTTTTTTGGATCGCTGCGCTCGCGGTCCTGGTGTTATTTGAGAAGGTGGTGCCGTTCGGTCGGCATGTCGCCCGCCTCGCCGGTCTCGCCCTCATCGCAGCCGGCGTCTGGTTACTGTTCCAACATGCTTGAATAGCGAGGACCTCATAATCGACAAAGACTGAGGCAATCCATTTGCGGTTGGGTGCGGGAGCCTCGAAGGTGCGCATCATTCAGGAAACGGTGCGCGCCGGCCTTGTAAGGGCGCGGAGAGAGGGCAAACGCCATGAAGGATATATTGCTCAAGCAGTGGCCGCTCTTAAGGCCCCTCGACGCACCGAGGGGTGCGAAAGATAGCCCAGAGGTTTGGGGTCAACGCTTCGACGGTTGAAGCAATAAGCCGGGAGATCGTTGTCGGCTGGCTGTCGTTCCTTTAATCGAAGCGGTTCATACAGTTGCGGCGACGCCAAGGTCGTGCCACCCATTCCTTGCCGAAGTGCGGGAGACAGGGAAGAAGAAACTCGGCATTGAGGCATTTGCCAAATTTAGTTCTCTCACCACCTGTGCCTCAACGGCAGAGATAGGCTTCTTGACCGTCCAGCGCGGGGGTCTCGCGCCGGCTTAATTCTCCGGCAGGGTGAAGACCAGGCATGGCGATGCGATTCCGCGGAGCACATGCGTTCCAAGCGCGACCAGCGGCATCTCCGTCTCGGCGGCAAGCGCGCCGGACACAAGCACCGTTTTGCGCAGCGGTTTGCACAGCCCCTCCAGCCGGCTGACTAAATTGACGGCGGGGCCGATGGCGGTGAAATCCAGGCGATCCGCCGCGCCGATATTGCCCCAGAGAATCTCGCCAAGATGCAAAGCGGCGCCGAAGGGTAGAGCCGGCAACCCTTGCCGAAGCCGCTGCTCATCGAGATGTGCCATGCCGATGCGCGCGGCCGACACCGCGCGCAATGCAGCATCGCAGGCGCTGTGCGGCGTTCCTCCGACGATCGGAAAGATCGCCAGCACCCCGTCGCCGATAAACTTTAGCACCTCGCCGCCGAAGGCATGTACCGCGCCCGCGATGCGATCGAACCAGGCATCCAGCGCTGCGATGACCACGGCGGGAGGATTGTTATCTGACAGCGTCGTAAAGCCGCGCAGATCGGCGTAGAGGAGCGCCGCCTGGATGGTCTCGCCGATATTGCGGCCTAGGGGTGCCGCCAGCACCCGCGCCGCGCTGCGTCGGCCGAGATAGGCTTCCAGGGCCGCCGTCAATGTGGCGTGCGCGGCGAGGGCGGCAAGCGGCGCCGCGGCGAAGCGTGCGGCCTCATGCAGTTCATTGGCCTCGCTCGGCGTAAACGGACGCGGGCCGATCCAGCTGAGCAAAGGCCCATTGCACCTTAAGCCTATCGTGTCCTTGTGCTCAAGGCCCGCCGCAATTCCGGCGAGCCAGCGCCGGCCGGCATCGTTGGGTGTGTTTGCCACAGACGCTGCCGCCGGTCCTCCTGGCGTGAACCCCAAAGCCTCGATGACTTCTCCGCTGTCGCCGCGCCACAGCCAGGTGCGCCTGGCAATGAGCGGGTGCGGAATATCAAGCGTCAAGGCGCCGCCAGAGAGCGGCAGGCCGTCGGCGAGCAGATGGGAGCCGAGTTCTGCCAAGAACCGATCGGCGCCCGTGCTATAGGCGGCGGCATCAACGAGCCAAGAAAGAGTCGAAGAAAGCGCCATCGGGCGATCATGGGTTGACGCACCATTGTTGTCACGACCTTTCCCTCAAGCTGCGCGTCAATGCGGCCTTTGCTTCAGAGATGATCCGACGCGTTAGCGAAGTCCGCCGCTCAGAGCGGCCGGCGACCCAAATCAGCGCTGCGCTGGTCCCTGATCGATGCCGGGATTTCCGCCGCCCGCCGCAATGGTGAGCCGGTCCAGATAGTGCGCCCAGCCCGTATTATGGCTAACGCACTGCGCCTCGTTGGGAAGGCCGCTATGGGTCATGCGCAACAACGTGCCGCCGTCGCGCTCGATCAGATCGATCTCGATCAAGCTCGATCCAGGTGGCACTTCTTGGCCACCCTCCCAACCGAAGGTGTAGGCGAGACGGTGGACCGGCACGACCTCTCGGAACGCGCCGCGCGCCACGCGGGCGTGGTCGCCGGCGACGCCTTTGAGAAGATAGAGGCCGCCCGGATGGGCTTCCGTCGTCGCTTCGAGGCCCACCCAGCTGACGATCTTTTCCGGATCCGTCAGGAAGGCGAAAACAGTGGCGGGCGGAGCCGCGATCTGGGTCTCGCGTCGCACGACCAGCGGTTCATTCATTGATGGCTCCTAGGCCGAGCGGGCATCGCTTCGCCGGCTGGAGACCAGCTTCAGCCAAGGCGTCAAATCGGCATGACGCCAGCCCTTCGCAAACCGGATCATCCTAACTTAACACGCCATCGAGCGACAAACCCCCATCCTCGGCGACTTTGCCGACGCCGTCGCCACTCAACTACTGCGATTCAAACTCGACTTCCGCAACAGTTCAAAAGGCGACATGACGGCACGTCGGCGTCATGTCTGCTCTTCCCAATACCGGACATTGATCGACGTACTTGGCATGTCAGCTTTGGGCTAGAAGCGGCAGTCGCCGAGGGTTAGTCGATCGTCTTATCGGCGCCGACCGGCAGTTTCAGTCGAGCCTGAGGTGTCGCCTGCGGTAATGACGAACCACGGTTCCATTGCGGAAAGGAATTTGCGCGTCCAAACTTCCGCCCCCGCAAATGCAATCGTGTTTTGCCTTAGGTTGTTTTTGGGGACCGCGCGTCGAGCTGATCAGCCGCGCGAGCTCTTGTGGGCCGGTTTGTGGGTAGAAGCCATGTCTCGCGCTAATATACTGACATATAAAGATTATATTCAAATATTGGCGGACAGTCCCTCCGCCATGACACAACGGCCAAGCGATTGATTTGACTCATTGATTTGTTTGATAGCCCTCGACCTATTTACGTCCCTATCCCCGTCCACGCCGCGCGGTGTGGCTTAATGCGGCCTCTCAGGGTGTCAGTAAGCGCCCATCCACTAGCTGCAGCGTCAATGGTGCGCTTATCTTAGATTTCGACGTCATGAACCTTTTGGATTTCTGATTGCGTTGTGGCCGGGCGTGTCGGAACAAAAGATAAAGGCCGCCGATAATGGCGAACGCGGTGACTACAATAACCGCCGCGAACATCGCGAAATCCAGCATGCGGCCTCCTATGCCTCTCGTTCGGTAACTCCTGAGAGCCGATTTAGGTCCGCTACACCCGGCGATGCGCAGCGATCATTCGCTGTCACGGGGATGACGGCACTCTCCTCGCGTCCGCGGTTAGCCGCTCGCTGCTCTCCTCACTGTAAGGGACACTGCCAGTAATAGTGCCGCCAAAAGTGCCCTGTTCGGACGTACCTACGGAACCTGCTGATCAACAGGTATTGGTTTTTGGCGCTGTTGTATTCGATCTTGGAGACGGCTCGGCATCCGTTTCTTGGCGGCTGCGCGGCAAGTAGTGACGAAGTGGAAATTGACAACAAGACGCCAATCACGGGAATACACGCACGCCTATCGAGAAATGGCACGTTGTTCCCTCGTTCTTTGGTACAAATCATGAGACTTGAGTTTGCCAGCGATGCAACGGGCAAGTAACGCGTGGCAGCGCGAAAGCACGAGCATGCTGTGCACAACGGGCATAACTTCGGCACTCCAAACCAAGCACCCACAATCGACTTGGTCTCCCAAAGCGTAGGAGTAAAGCTATTTCGGGTCTGTAGCTTTTTGGGGGGTGCGACAATGATGAGTGTAGCCCAGTGCAAAAACAGGGCTGCCGAGTGTCTGATCGCGGCGGAACGTTCGTCTAACCACGATGGACAAAAGGCTTGGCGACGGTTGGCTGATTTGTGGGCAGTGTGGTCCGACACGCTTGGCCGACTAAGCGACTCCGCGCGAGAATGGCCTCCATTCCCATCGATCGGGCGAGATGGGTCGCTCACCCGACTGCCGGAGTTCCATTGGAAGTAACCCTGAAGGCGATGAGCAAGCACATACAACCTGATCTCATCGAACAGGTCCGCCGTCTTGATTTCGCGGCTGCGGTGCGACGCGAGCAAGATCAGGCGTTGCTACAACAAGTCAAGGTGCAGGCGATGCCGCTGTGGCTGCTTGTGCTCAACTGGATTGCGATCGGCGCCATCCTATTCGGCGGCTGCCTCTTCGTGGGCTGGCTCGCGTGGCGCCATTAAATCGTGACGGCTAACCGAGCCCACAAACGATCGCGGCGGAGCTCAGATTGCTGCACCGATCTTCCCGAGAAAATCGGTGCAGGCAGCATCGCGGGCAGATCAGTAGGCTATTTGGCCACCTTGCCCTTCAGCACACCAGCCAATTGGCCCATGAGGTAGCCGAGCACACCGCCCAATACGGAGGAGACGATGATGAGGACCAGCGGATTGGAATTGTCCGCGGCGGTCAGCGCATCCAACTTGCCCGCCGACAACGTGTAGCCGACCAGCGCCGCGTAGCCGAAGACATTGGCCGGGACGCAGGAGAGCAGATCGACAGAGGCGACGATAACGAGAAAGAAGACCGTAACCCCGACGACGATCGCCGGCCAAACCGTCCCTAATGCCGGCACCGGAACTTTGGCGATGATAAAAAGCGCAATCCAGGCGATCACGGCACCATAGATCATGCCGGCGATCGTCTTAGTGAGCGCCTTGATATCGCCACCCGCAGCAAAGAAGCAGCCTGCCGCGATGAACCCGACCCAAACAAGAGCGAAGGCGGCCAAAGGGCCGAGCGCGATAAATGCCCAGATGCCGCCGAGTACGGCGACACTCACTGACAGCGCAAGTAATTCAGACATGGTCGTTCTCCCCGGTTGAATTGCTGTCTTACGAGCACGCTTTCCACATCGGAATGCCTTCCTCTTCGGAAAGCACCCCTGAGGACGTTAGCAGAATGCAGGCGTCAGTGCGGTTGATTTTCTGACCTCGATGGAAAGCTCAAGCCATCGATCTTCAAAGATGAGGAGCGGGCTTTTCTTCGCCCCGGACGATCGTCTTGACCGTCCGATCGCCAGTCGCGAACACATCGATGCCGTTGCGGATCAAAGGCGGACATGGCGAAAACTCCGTGCGATGCCCGCGTTACCCGAAAGCAGACAATGGCCGCGTGTTTATGAGTTCACGCCCAGTCCTCTACCTGACGCTGCTACCCATATTGGCTGACGCGGCGGCTCAGTGGCCCGATGCGCGCTTTGCCTCATTCGGCAAATTTGATCGAGGAGGCAACCCGAGCATTGCCCGTGTCTTGCCGTCGAGCCGCCAAACCTCGCCGCTCGCGGTCAGCCGCTCGTTAAGATAGGTCTCGGCTTGGTCTAGGCGATCTGCGAAAGAGGCCGGCTTATTGTCCGATGCGCTCCAGAAGTCGTTAAACAGTGTTCTAACCAAATCGCGTCGGCGTTGAATTTCCTGATCGTCGGGGAAGATAGCTGCGCCGTTAACCTGAGCGCCCTGGCCGATCTTCGAATTGGCGGCGGCGGGGCCAGTGTAAAAAGTTGTTGCAGGCGATTCGGCAACGCTATGCTCGACGGCGATGGCTCCGGTTTTCACCGCAGCGCGTTCGGTCGGACTTTCAGCCGTGATATTCGACGTGACATGCCCAGGTCGCGAAAAATGCTGGGTCACCTTGCTCAAGGCCGCAACAATCTCCGCAAACCATTGCCAGATTTTTTCCACCACGCCCCTCGCGGTGCCCAGTTTCACTGTGCGCGGATCCAGCGGGTCGGGCGCACTCGCGCTTCCGTCGCCTATGGGAATCCCGAGGATGCCGCCGATCGTCCATCATTGTAGCAGAGTTGGCGTTCATTTGCGCCAAGGTCCCGGGCGCAGACCACAGAAATCTGAACGGAGCGACCAACACTATTCGGCAGCTTGTCGCCGATGAGCGCGGCTCGTTCGCCCAACGTCAGAGCTCAAATGCGATGAAAACGATGAACACGACACCGGCTGCAAGCATCAGAAACTCGATGGGGTCATAGTGCGGGGCGTGATTGCTCAGACGTCGCTTGATTCGCGCCAGCATGACGCGTGCCCTCCTACATAACAAACGCCAGCTTCTTCCTTTGGCGCTTTAATCGCCTGTTCCAACCGCGGGAGTGGTGTGGACGTTATCGAATGGCGGGTAACCGCCCGCTCAGGGTCGTAGAATGGCTGGCCTTGACCAGCGGCGCGGTGCCAAGATCGATGTCGCTGACATGCGCGAATGCGCCGATCATCGCGACCAAGGTCGCACATAACAGGCCAACGACGACAATCTTAAAGTGGGTCTTGCCGTCGACGCTTTGCATCGAGTGATTCATGGTCTTCTCCCCTCCTTTTGGCCGGGCTAGGGGTCTTACGGCGCCAAATGACCTACACGCCGGCCAGCGGACCCGAGGGGCAGACTAATTAAGATCAGATCAATCGCTCTACTGAACCTAGGTAGGGGCGCGATATCGGAAGAAATCAGAGAACCGATACGAAGGTATAGGGTGGCGACCTCGCGCGCGGCGGGCGCGCACGAGGGCGGCCTTGCCGGTCTTTTGGGTTGAATTGCCCGGCCGCTGCGCGGATGGCGAGTGATGGATCAGCAACCGGCGCGCAATCTGTCGTTTTCTGAAGAGCGGTCAACCCGCCATAAACCTCGGTATTGTTTTCTTACCTTTTTCGACATTGCACTGATACCCACCCGCGATGGAGTGAATTGATTTAGTCTGCCATCGGTGGCGACTTGCAAACCGAATGCCGAGCGAGTTCAATTGCCGGTTCAGTGTTAAGCGGCCATGCGCGACGCGCGGCTGACTTCACCGTAAGATGCCAACGCAGCAGAGCGCGCGCCAATGCTGCTGTTAGCCGGCAGGCACAACAACCGCGTAGAGTTGCGGAGGAGAAAAGTCATGAAAGTAGTGCTAACCGCGATTGCGCTCTCGGCAGGTTTGGTGACGTCCAGCGCATCGGCGCAGGGCATCAATTTGAGCGGTCAATGGCAATGTGTGGCGCTATGTCCAGGCCCGCAAGGCGGTTTTGCCTACATCACACAATATGGCTGGGAACTCAACCTCGTGAACGAGGTGGGACTGCCATCGAGAGCTTGGATCGACTATCCCGGTCATATCTGGGTCGACAGAGCCAACGAAGGCGCAATCTATTCTGCCGACGGCTTCACGCTTCAGTTCGATCACGGAACGGTCTGGCAGCGCGCCCTAATGGCGCCGCCGCCGCCCCTTCGAAACCGCGGATAAGCGCAAGCGCCTGCGAGCAGGTGACTTTTTGCATCGTCACACCGTGCTTCGCACCTTTGCCCGGTGGACTCTTCTAAGAATCCACCGGGCCACCAACAGCGGAAGCCGCCGGTTCGCGACCGCCGCTACCGGGCTAGTGCACAAAGCTCACGAACATTTCGGCGCGTGCTTCGCGCCATGTGTGCTCGGGCTGGTGGAAGTGGCGAGCGTGCCGATAGGCCGGCCAATTGCCCGTGACCGCGTGCCGCGTAAGCGACCGAGGACGATATGCGACCCGCACGTGACGATATGCGACCCGTGCGGCGACACGGGGTTGGTCGAGCGGCATCCGCGAGCGTGACGCGAGTACCGATCCGCCGCTGCCATGAGGATTTACGATTGTTAGGCCGGCAAGCGAAACGCGATGCACGCGAGTAAGGCCGCCGCCGGAGTTCGCATCATAGACGGAGGCGGTGCCGTCGCCGTTCACCGAGCGAATAACGGCCACATGCCGCGTGCCCCATAGCGCCGCCATGCCCGGAGCAGCGGCAGCGCGCGGAAACTGGTACCAGCTCCTGACTAGCCACAAGGAGCGATCTGAAAGGCCCAGCTCGTGTGCGGCGCCGCAGCCGCAGAACAGAGTGCGCGGACAGTTGGCCGGATGCGCGACCACTTCGCCGCGGCCATCTGCGTAGCGCGGCGAAAAATGTGTGTGATGGATCGTCGCGGCGGCGGCGCGGGCGTAATGATGATAATGATGCGAATAGGAATGTGGAGAAGCGCCGGCATTTGTACCGACAAAGGCGAGACCGACTAGAGCAAACAAAGAACGTCGCAGCATCATAGAACTCCTAACAACATTTCCGGGAAGTTCTTATTTTGCTTTTCATATGTGGCGAAAGTCGGCCATAGTTGCGTACGCAACAAAGAGTTCCCGCCCTTTTTGGGCCGGGTTTACGACGCAAACGTGAATCCGGTAGACGCGCCCGCCCGCGGCGACGGTTCGCTGCGGTGCCGCTACACGTCCTGTATAGGAGATAGACCGAAAGTGCCGCAGAGCACGCTCGAAGCGACACGACCGGCCTGAAGCAGACGCGCAAAAAGCCGCGGATCGATGCCCGATCACGGGGATGAGCAGACATCGCGATTTGACCGCGTCATGTCCGCCGGCGGCCCCGAACCGGACTTTCCGGTGAGCCGTTCCGACATCATAGGGTGTTGGGTGGAACGTTTAGACGACGACGAAGAATGGGTCGCGTGTGTCGGCGGCGGCCTTAATCAAAAGTCGCCGGTCGGCAAAGTGGCCGGAAGGATCGTCCCGCAAGGATTGTTCGCGGATGCCGAAAGGCTCCCAACACGCGGCCGCGGCCAACCGTCATTGCACCGCTGCTGCGGTGATGCCGTTATGTATGATGATGCCTCAGGTAGTCGTGCAATGATGCGCAACCCGTTTCCTTGAGCAGCGTCTTCAGCATCAAATCTGTGCGGCGGCCCTTGGCAAAGCCCTCGCCGTATTCCTTGCGCAAGGCGGCCACCTTCGTATTGCCGTGCTTACGCTCTATCCGTCCGCTCTTGTCACGGTGGCGCTTGTCAAGACCTCGTTTGGACTTCGCCACCTTTCCCTCCTGAATGATGTCTGAATTGGCGCGAATATTTGCGGCAGCCGCCTTATCGGTGATTGCTGCTACGTTGAACAAAGCCGTGCCGTTCGCCCTACGGTCTTTTAGTTTCTCATTCGTCGGTACATCGACCCGCCATCGCAACGATCGCGCGTCCTAGCGCGGTCCAGCGCCGGGATCGGAGATTACTCGCGCAGCGACAAGCCGGTTCCAGATGAACAGGACGATCACGGCCCCGACGATGGCGCCGATGAAGCCTGCGCCCTGATCGGGCCGGTACCAGCCAATCAGCTGACCGATCCAGGTGGCGAGAAATGCCCCCGCGATTCCGAGCAGAGTGGTGAGGATGAAGCCGGAGGGATTGTTCGGGCCTTGCGAGACCAATCGTGCGATTATGCCCGCCACAAAGCCGATGAGGATGATCCAAAGGATACCCATGGGTGTTCCTATCTGTCGCGGCGAGTCATCTCGGCAGTGTCCATGCGTACGGCTCCGCGTTGGCCGTACTGGAACGTCAGAGTGGCGACCGCTGTCGCCGGCGCAGGAAGCCGTAGCGCGGATCAGAGAAGGCGCGCAGCTTCCTGTTCGGTGGGCAGACGTCCTTCGGGCGTCAGCTGGTCGACTGCCTGGGGTAGATATTGGCTAAGACCCTGAAGCAGATCATCGCGCGACATGCCGGATTGCCTCACAAGCGCGCTGATCTTGTCTGCTCCGAGGGCGCTGGCCAAATCGCTCGGCGATATCGCCTTGTTGGGCCCGGTGCCGACCCACGAGCCAGCCGTGTCGCTATGCCCGCTCTGCTGAAACTGCTTGAGCAGGTCGTTCAAGCCGCCGCTCAAAACGCTCCCGGCGGCGCCGCCGGCGAGCAGGCCACCTAACTTGCCTTTGAGCAGATCGCCGAGCCCGCCGTCGGCGCCCGGGAGGCCGGCGTTGGTGGTGCCACCTGCCGGCATCGCGCCGGGGCGGGCTGGCTGTGTTGAGGTCGGGCCGCCAGTGAAGCTCTTGACCGCTTTAAAGGCGAGCAGACCAAGGATCGCCATAGCGATGGGCGACATGCCGCCGCTGCCGCTGCTGCTCGGACTGCGTTGCCCGTGCGGTCCATTTTGCATCCCGTTGAGAACGTCGAGTAGTCGCATGTTTGTCTCCTACCGATTACTAGTGGACTTGGATTGGGGAGATCAGTGGCGCAAAGTCTCGGCCGCTCGCTATCGTCAGGAAGTCGCGAATTTGGACCAGTGGACTTCACCTTTGGTCTTCGCCTGATCGCCGCATCTTGCGGCCGGCTCAATTTTCCGCGGCATTTGGACCGCGCCGGACCAGAGGCTCTACTGAACGTTGGGAAGGGTTCCCGGTCGGAACCGATAGGCGAAATTATACCAAAGTTTGGTACGGCTACGGTTTTGGCGCCGAATCCCCGGTGCGTCCGCTATTCGCAGCACGCCAGCCGCGCCTTCCTTCTAACGAAGCGGTCCTTAGACTAACCAGACGCCGGGCGGCCGGCGCCGCTACACTGCGCGCAGCTCGCGACACGACGTAACAAGTTTTTGGCCTAAACTAACAATACTTGTTCCCTCGTTCGGCTAGAACTGACCATCCCTTTGCGCAATCGACGTTGTGGAGCCCGTCTTCGGAGG
This sequence comes from Terriglobia bacterium, assembly GCA_963768075.1. Taxonomy (GTDB): domain Bacteria; phylum Acidobacteriota; class Terriglobia; order Bryobacterales; family Bryobacteraceae; genus QHXW01. Next base: position 1,153,946 of record CAVYHD010000033.1, on the reverse strand, counting down.
TTGCTCCGGAGCCCGGGCGATGACCTTTTCAATCTTCACGCATCTCGTAGCCTTTATGCTCGGAGGCACGCTCGGCTTTTTGATCGCGTCAACTTTAATGCATGTTGCCGGGAAAAGATGAGCCGACGTTGGCGTGGGCGCTTGTGGCACTCGGAAGCCGATTGCTGCCGGTGACGTCGACCGGCCTCTAAACCTACGTATTGGTTCCTGCTACCTATATGCAATGGAGCGATTGAGCTCGCGCTTCTAGGGTCCCTGTATCAGGCCGACCGAGCGAGCCCCCATCCCCCGACACCCCCATCGCCCGGCCATAAGCCTGAATTGATGCATCATCTAGGGGCCCCAAGTGGACGACACCGCTTGGGGTCCTTTCTTGTTGTTATGCCCGAAATTAAGAGGGCGCACGGTTGACGGCGTGTGCTTTTGCGACCCGACGTCCTCCACGGACGAGCTGTTGCCGCTTGAACAAAGCTCCGCCTGATCGGGCGTTTTGAGCAGGCTTGAACGTCTATCAAGCGGGCGTCCGTGTCGAGCTTAGCCCATCCCGACATCGGGACGTTTTTTGTAAAAACATCGGCATTTGCTCCGCCAGGAAGGCTTTTGCTCCGCCGGCAGGATCGGTCTTGTTTATCCGTCCCAGTAGACTAATCTGGAACCGGTTGCGAACAACGCTGCTGGATGTCGCAGGTGACGACCGACGCAGTCGTATGCTCCGCCGACACCAGCGACCATCGGGGGCCGAGGGGGTCTCGTGTCGCAAAGTTTGCAGAAGCAGGCCGGACACACGCTGCTCGAGTTCGCTGAACCGACGCGGCGGCTGGTTAGCTCGATCGGTCTCGCGGTCGCGGTGGGTGTTGCCTATTTTTACGCCGCCCGGCTGAGCCTTGCTCTGCTCACCAAGCCCGACGGCGTTGCGGTGTTCTGGCCAGCGGCCGGCGTTGCGACCGGCGTTCTGATCGCCCTTGGTCCTCGCGCGCGGTTGCCAGTGGTGGCCGGAGCGATGGCCGCGACCATCGTGGCCAATCTCCTGGGCGACCGAACCACCTGGAGCGCCATCGTCTTCGCCTTCTGCAATGCCGGCGAAGCCGTGCTCGTCGCAGGCATCATCGAGTACTATTTTGGGCCGTCATTCAGGCTCGGCCGGCTGCGCCACGTGCTGGGACTGCTCGCGGCTGCGATCGTCGGTACCGCGGTCTCGGGGGTCGGGGGGACCGCGGGCTACGTGCTGTTCCAGGGCTCGACGACGCCGGTCCTGACCATTTGGTATCACTGGTTCGGGTCCGACGCGCTCGGCATCCTCACAGTTGCGCCGCTGTTGATCGGGCTCGTATCGGCGGCGCGCGATCCGCCGCAGCGGAGCGAAGTCATCGAAGGCGCTGTGGCGCTCGCGACGTTAGCGGCGATGAGCGGGCTTATTATTTTTCTGCCGCTCGAACCATGGGTGACTGCGGCACCTGTCGCCCTGCTGTTTCCCCTGCTGCTATGGCTCGCCGCCCGCTGCCGGCCGGTTTTCAACGCCGCAGCCGCGTTCATCGTTGCCCTTACCATCGTTTGGACGACAACATTCGGCATCGGCATTTTCGGTGACGCAAGCTTTCCGATTGCTCAACGCATCCTGGCTGCCCAGGCCAGCATCCTGGCAGTTTCGCTCTGCGCGTTCGTCCTTGCTGCGCTGTTTGCCGAACGGCGGCAGCACGAGATGGAGCTCACGCAGAGCAGTGCACGGTTGCAGGACACGCTGACAGAATTGCGACTGCTCTACGAAAACGCCCCGATCGGGCTTGCATTTCTCACTCCCGATTGCCGCTATCTGCAAATCAACCGACACCTGACGGAAATCTGCGGCATTTCAGTCGCCGAGCATATCGGCCGGTCGGTGCGCGATACGGTCCCGCAAGTCGCCGACCAAGTCGAATATATCGTGCAGACGATTTTGCGGACAGGAGAGCCGATCACCGGCATAGAGGTCAAAGGCCAGCGGCCGGACGGCAGCAACGCAGAGCGTGTGTGGATTACCTACTGGCATCCCCTCAAGGCTCCGGGCGGCGGCATTCTCGGCATCAACGTCGTGGCCGAGGAAATTACCGAACGTAAGCGCACGGAAGCGGCGCTTGCCGCCAGCGAGATCAGATTTCACGAGCTGGCCGACAACATGAGCCAGTTTGCCTGGACCGCCGACGCGCAAGGCAATCGGTACTGGTACAACAAGCGATGGTACGACTACACCGGAACGACGCTCGAAGAGATGCGAGGCGCCGGGTGGCAGAAAGTGCACCATCCCGACCATTTCGACCGCGTCATGAATTGTATGAGAGAGTGCTTCGAGGCCGGCAAGCCGTGGGAAGACACATTTCCACTGCGCGCCCGGAACGGCACCTACCGCTGGTTCCTGTCCCGTGCGCTGCCTATCCACGATGAAGCCGGTGATCTGGTCCGCTGGTTCGGCACCAATACCGACGTCTCCGAGCAGATCGAGGCCGAAAAGGCTCTGCGGCACTTGAATGAAACGCTCGAACAGCGTGTCGAAACCGAGGCGCATGAACGCGCCCGCATCTGGAACGTGTCGCAGGATCTTCTCGCCGTCCTCGACTTGAAAGGTAGATTTGTCGCGGTCAATCCGGCTTGGACCGCAACGCTTGCGTGGCCAGAAGGAGATTTGCTCAACAAGACGTTCGATTGGCTGGTGCATCCTGACGACCGGGCAAAAACCCGCGCTCAACAGCGGCGCCTCGCCGAAGGTCACAAGACGCTGCATTTCGAGAATTGTTACCGCAACAAGGACGGCTCCTATTGTTGGCTGTCTTGGCGGGCCGTGGTCGAAGGGAATTACATCTATGCGGTCGCCCGCGACGTCACCGATCTCAAGAATACCGCGGAGCAGTTGCGCACTTCGCGCCAAGAACTTGCGCAGGCGAGCCGGCAGATAACAATGGGAGCGATGGCTGCCTCAATCGCGCACGAGGTCAACCAGCCGCTTGCGGCTCTCGTCATGAACGCCAATGCCGGCTTGCGTTGGCTCAACAAAGCAGAACCCGATCTCGACGAAGTGCGCAACGTGTTGACGAGCATCGTGGATGAAGGACATCGCGCCGGTGCGGTGGTTGCCGGCATCCGCGCGATGTTCCGTAAGGATGCAGGCGAGAGGGGCCCGGTAAGCGTGAACGACCTCATCACCGGTGTGCTGAACGTCGTCCGTGGGGAACTCGAAAGTCATCGGGTATCGCTGCAAAGCGAGTTGCGCGACGGTCTCCCGTTAATAGTGGCCGAGCCGACGCAATTGCAGCAGGTGCTTCTCAACCTCGTCATGAATGCCGTCGACGCGATGAATTCGGTCGCGGATCGAGAACGCGTCTTAGTGGTCAGAACCGAGACCGACGGATCCGATCAAGTGCTGATCACCGTGGAAGATTCCGGCACGGGAATTGATTCGGCCCATTTGGACCGCATCTTCGAGGCGTTCTTTACGACCAAAGCTCAAGGGATGGGAATGGGGCTGTCGATTTGCCGTTCGATCATCGAATCCCACGGCGGCCGGCTTTCGGTCTCGGCACGCCATCCTTACGGATCAATTTTCCGCGTCGCGTTGCCGATTACCAAGTCGGGCGATGGCCGGGACGGGTAGGCGATGCTAAGCGGCCTTGCCGCCCTTCAACGCTGAATCAATACACTCGATCAGATGATCTTCACTGAAAGGTTTGGTCAAGTAGCCGACCGCGCCACTCTTAATTGCCTTTCCTCGCAGTCTTTCGTCCGGAAAAGCGGTAACGAATATGACCGGCATACGATTGCCGTCGGCGATCAGACGATCCTGCAACTCGACCCCGCTCAAGCCGGGCATCTGGACATCGGTGATCAGGCACGCCGTCGCCGTTACCTGCGCCGATTTAAGGAATTCCTCCGCCGAACAAAATGTCGCCGCTGTGTAGCCCAGCGACCGCACCAGGGATTTCGTGGCCTCCCTCACCGATTTGTCGTCGTCAACGATCGAAATCATGGGCACCTGCTGCAATTCATGCTCCCGAGTTTACCGGACGGCGGAAGAAGAATAGAACGACTCCGCACCCGGGACCAAGTGTGCGGTAGAACCTTTCCGGCAACGGAAAGTGCGGCACGTACTATACTTAGGTGGCGCGTACTATACTTAGGTTTAGAGCGCTGTAAGCGCTCAGTTTCAGCGAACTTCCGATCCATCGCGGGTTGTGAATTGAATCACCTTGCTCGCCTTGATAGCGGGCCCACCGCTCTCGACGCGGGCAATCACACTTGCCGAGTGATCGACGCGGGCGTTGAACCCGATCACGACACCCACGATCGCCGCGACAAGCGCGAGCACCACGACCTTGATGTGAGTGTTCCGGTCGGCGGTCACCATCGAGTGGTTCATCGAAGTTCTCCCAGGTGTCGGCCGTCTTTTGCGGCTGCCGGTCATGGAGATCGTACAAATCTCGCCGTTGTTGTCTGAGGTTTAGGCGTGCTGGACCGATGCTTCCATTGAACCTCAGGAAGCCTTCCCGGTCGGAAATGATGAGGCGGGTTATACTAAGGTTCAGCCCGATTGCTTCGCGCGCCGGAGTCCCAGCGCGTCGGCCATTCTGACCAGATCGGCCAACGAACGCGCCTTCATTTTCTTCATCACGCTGCCGCGATGCACCTTTACCGTGATTTCGCTGACGCCGAGCTCGGCCGCGATCTGCTTGTTCATCAGACCGGCGGTGACGAAGCCGATCACTTGCTGTTCACGCGGGGTCAGGGACTCGAAGTGCGCGCGTACTTCGAGAAGCGCCTGGTCCCCAGCACGTCGGGCGCGGTCGCGCTCGAGCGCGATCTGAACCGCATCGAGGAGATCCTGGTCGCGGAAAGGCTTAGTGAGAAATTCCACCGCTCCGGCCTTCATGGCGCGCACGGTCATCGGAATATCGCCGTGTCCGGTGATGAAAATGATCGGAATGCGAATGTCGGCCTTGGCGAGTTCGGCCTGGAAATCGAGCCCGCTGACCCCGGGCAACCGGACATCAAGCACCAGGCAGGCGGCGGTATCGGGCAGCTTGAGTTTCAGAAAATCGGCGGCCGAGGCGAATACCTCGGCGCGCAGGCCGACCGATCGCAACAGGCCCCGGAGCGCCTCGCGCAAAGGTCCGTCATCGTCGACCACGAAAACGGTCGATTGAGCGTCGGGTTGCTCCTTCACGACTCGCCTTCCTGTTCGGCGGCCGCCAGGACGGGTCTGAAAATCCCGATCCGTTCTGGCACGTTAACCGATGGATATCTTTGCAAAAAACCTGCCGATTGGCGAGCCGAAAAAAACCAGCGATGGACTTCGCAGCCTTCCGGCGAGCCGCCGGTCGCCGCCGTTGTTTCCCGTGCAAACGAACGAATCGGGACTCCCGGCTGCTGGGTGACCTAGCCGTGGTCACAACCACCTAAACGTTAGTATCGGCCTTCCGATCTCTTTCGATATGGTTGTCTTCCCTCCGTACAGTAGAGCGATTGTTTTTACGTTTTTACTGTCTCCCCCAACAAGAAGAACAAACTGTCAACGGGGCAAGCGACGCGTCAGCGTCGAAAGAGGGGAGCCGTCATGTCGAACACCAATCACCTGATCCGTACCGCTGGAGCCGCGCTTGCGTTGGCCGGAGCCGCGCTTTGGACCACCGCGGCGCAGTCGCAAACGCAGTCGCAAATGATGGCCATGTCGGTGGAGAGCAACGCCACGCTCGCCTATCAGGGCGCGTCCGATGAAGCCGGCGTCAAAACCGAGGCACCGGCCCGCCTTCGCCGGCAGATCGTCGACTACACGAGCGCGGAAGCGCCCGGCACCATCGTCATCGATACTCCGAACACTTACCTCTACTTCGTGCTCGGCGGCGGCAAGGCGGTGCGCTACGGCATCGGCGTCGGCCGCGAAGGCTTTACCTGGTCGGGCGTAAAGACGATCGAGCGCAAGTCCGAGTGGCCGGACTGGATCCCACCCACCGACATGCTGCAGCGTCAGCCCTACCTGCCGCGCTTCATGGCCGGCGGACCCGGCAATCCGCTAGGCGCGCGCGCCATGTATCTCAGCGGCACCGTATACCGCATTCACGGCACCAACGCGCCGGCCACGATCGGCAAGCACGTGTCGAGCGGCTGCATCCGCATGGCCAACGAGGACGTCATCGACCTCTACAGCCGCACGCGCGTCGGCACCAAGGTCGTCGTGCTGCCGATGGGTCAGCGTCACGTCGCGGAGATTGAGCCGGTACAGCCGACGCACACCGCCCTCGCGCCGACGCTCGACACATCGGGTCGCTTCCACGCATCAGGCATCTACTGAGCCGCTGCCCGTAGCGAAGCAATCGACGGCAGGGGAGGTCGATATGTTTGAGAAAATAACCGCGATCGCTGCAGCGGCAGCTTGCGCCGGCCTGATCGTAGCCTTCGCTCCCGGGTTCGCGCCCGAAGTGGTCGCCGGCACCTCGCAGCCGGTCAAGCCGAGCGTGACGAGAGACTACACGCTCACCCAGCCGGTCGAATTCGCGGCGTCCGCCGCTGACTTCCGCAAGGCGGCCGAGCAGAATCACAACGGCATCCAAGATACGAAGATCATCTGCGAGCGACCATGGCCCTACTACGACCGCTCGTGCCTGCGCGACCATCCTGCGAACGCGGGTGCGGCACATGCAGTGCGGGTCATCGCCAACGACCGCGTGGCCGCCTCGACCGCGGCCACTGCGGCGCGCAATGCCGCTCGCAAGTTCGCTGACGCTGCCGTGCTGAACGTCGTTCGAGTTGCCCGCGTCACGTACGCCAAGCACTGAACCAAAATGTACCCGGAGAAGATCATGCGTGCGCCGTTTGCCTACAATCTCAAGGGAGCAATCGCGGCAGTGGTCCTAAGCTGCTTCATCGCCGGCGGCGTGTCCGCAATGACCAGCCCGACGGCCACGCAAACGCAGCAGACCAACTCGATCAATCGCACCAACAAGGGTGATCGTCTGCCGTCGACCGTGACGTCCCGGACACCGACGAAGCTGATGCCGCTCGGATGCGACTCGGTCTTCAGCCCAATCGTTGATCCAACGCGGGCGCATGTCTACAAGCGCTGCATAGTCTAAAACGCGGCTTCGGGCGGGCGCGAGGGGCTGCGCTTGGTCGATGAACCGGGCGCTTCGCGGCATAGTTGCCGCGGCTATCTAATAAAATTGCACAAGGTTGCGGCGCAAGAAAAATCGCGCCTCACGCGTTTGTCGTGTTTTCAGCCGATGCACAAGCTGCTAATATTTTCGCGGCGGCATTGTCGGCATTGCGGTTTTTGCTCTTTGGCCGGTCGCCGCCGAACTATTCTTTGCTCCGGCGCTACCTAGAAGATCGATGCTGCCGCGTAACTTGCTCGCTTGGTTTCCACATCGCGCCTGGCGCGAGGGCTGAAAAAACGAAACTCGTTCGATGCAAGGCGCCCATGGGTGACGTCGGCACCGCAACAACCGCGCAACGGTCGGAGGGCTCGACCCATCCGAACATGATCTGGATTCCGGGCGGCACATTTCGCATGGGCTCTGACCGGCACTACCCGGAAGAGGCGCCCGCTCACCGCGTTACGGTCGGCGGCTTCTGGATTGAGCGTACGCCGGTGACGAACCGGCAGTTCAAGGAATTTGTGCGCTCGACCGGTCACGTCACCTTCGCCGAAATCCAGCCCGATCCCAAGAACTATCCGGGCGCGCTGCCGCACATGCTCTATGCCGGCTCGCTGGTGTTCACGCCGCCGCACCATCCGGTCGATCTGCGAAATTGGAGCGAGTGGTGGAATTTCTTGAAGGGCGCGGACTGGCGGCATCCCTACGGCCCGAAGAGCAACATCAACGGGCGCGAAAATCATCCCGTCGTGCACGTCGCTTATGCCGATGCGCTCGCCTACGCCAAATGGGCGGGCAAGGATTTGCCGACCGAGGCCGAATGGGAGTTTGCCGCGCGCGGCGGGCTCGATGGCGCCGAGTTCGCCTGGGGCGACGAGTTCACGCCCGGTGGGCAGCATCGCGCCAATACCTGGCAAGGAGATTTTCCGCACGAAAACCGCTGCAACGACGGCTTCGATCGCACCTCGCCGGTGATGGCGTTCCCGGCCAACGGCTACGGCGTCTACGACATGATCGGCAACGTCTGGGAATGGACGACGGATTGGTATTCGCAAAAGCACGAAGCCGACGCGCCGAAGGCGTGCTGCGTTCCGGAAAACCCGCGCGGCGGGCGGGAGGAGGGGAGCTACGACAGCTGCCAGCCCGATATCAAGATTCCCCGCAAAGTCATCAAAGGCGGCTCGCATCTGTGCGCGCCAAATTACTGCCGCCGTTACCGCCCGGCTGCGCGCCACGCGGAAGCGGTGGATACCTCCACGAGCCACCTTGGATTCCGATGTGTCATTCGAACCCGGAGCGAGTCATGTCCGGCCACGATCACGGAGACAAGTCGGTCTTAAGAAGGAGTGTACTCAACCGCCGCAACATCTTGCTCGGCGGCACGACCATCGGCCGGCGTCATTTCAATCTATGCGTACGAGCGTAGTTTCGGCCGTGCCGCGGCACGGCCGCATCAAGAAGAAACGCAGGAGCAACGCAAACCGGGAGGACAGTCATGTCAGCTACGATCATCAATCTGATTATTCAGCTCATCGCCGGTGCCGTCGGCGGCAATGCCGCGGGCGCCGGTCTCAAGGACTACAGTCTCGGGACGATCGGCAACACGATCGCCGGCGCGATCGGCGGCGCAGGTGGCGGGCAAATTCTCACGGCGCTCCTGCCGATGCTCGCCGGGGCCGGCGGCAGCGTCGATATTGGCGCGGTTCTCGGACAAGCCGTGGGCGGCGGCGTCGCCGGCGCCATCGTCACCGTGGTGGTCGGTCTGGTGAAGAACATGATGGCCGGGCAGGCGGCGAAGTGAACGACCGATACGTCCGGCGGCGCGCGTGTCGCCGGACGTAAGGTCGCCGGAAGCGGAAAGATTTAGACAGCGCCGGTCGACGGGCTCTGGTCGCTCAAGGCCGCTTTGTTCGCCTCGATCTCTCCTTCGAGCCGCGAAATGTTTTGCATCAAGCGCTCGCTGGTCAGGCGCAGGAAATAGTAGCCGAATTCCGGATTCTGGAAATAAAGCTCGAGCAGCTTTTCGTAGGTGATGGTGAGCACGTCGCCATCCTCGATGCATTCGACCGTCTGCGTCCGCCGATTTTCCGGCGCGACAAAGCCGAGTTCACCCATGAAACGTCCGGGCGGTAGCTCGATGTTGATCTCCTTGACCAGGAATTTGCCGGTCACGGTCAGGAGCATTTCCTTGGCCACGTCGCCTTTGTGAAACAGCACGTCGCCGCGGCGATACTTTCGCGGGATCATGAACGGCCGCAGCCAGTCCATCGACAGATCGCCCTGCGCGGAAACTCGCGCTTTACGCACCAGGCTCAGCATCTGTCGAAGCCGGAAGACGTTGATCGGCAGCGACAGCAGATAGAGCAGGAAGGTGGTCACCGCGCCGGCCATCGCGCCGTAAGCGATGAAGAACACCATGCTGATGATGCCGATGATGCGCAGCGGCACGATCGTGCGCACCATCAATGTGGCGACGTAAAACACCGCGCCGGTCAGTGCCAGCATGTTGGTGAAATTAATGTTGGCCAGTATCAGCTCGACCAGCCGGCTGATCACCGCCTCGAAAGTCAGATGCGCCGGATCGAGACCGAAATGCGTCAGCACCTTTTCGATCCGCAAGCTCTGTGTCGCCATGTCGAGGGCGCGGTGGAATATGGCGCTCGGGTCCAGATTTGCGTTGTTCATCCTTCGCTCGTTCGCATCTGCCGAGGGCCAGCCGGGACCGAATCAACGTTGTTTGGGCGGCAACCTACCGCGCCGCCGCGTGCCGGATCATCTTCTACGCGCAGCATTAAATGTCCGCAATCGACCCGTCTTGGCTTACTGGCCGCTTGGCGTGCGCATGCCGAACCAGGCATCGCGGACCTGGTGGTAGTGCGTTGCGGGGTCGTAGACGGAGACCGGCAGGCCGAGCACCTCGGCCGAAAGCCGGCCGACCGCCGACACCAGGCTATACGAGGCGACCACGCGGTCGTGTTGGGCGACGATCAGGCTGACGCGCGCATTGACCAGCGCCTGCTGGGCGTTGAGCAGGTCGAGGGTGGTGCGCTGGCCAGCCTGCGCCTCGTTGCGCACGCCGTTGAGCGCCCGCTCGGAAGCCTCGTTCTGGCGGTGAGCGGCCTCGACCTGCGCCTTTGCAGCCTGCAACTGCCCCCAAGCCTGCACGACGTTGGCCCGGGTCTGGTCGCGCACCTGATCGACGTTCAGGCGCTGCTGGGCGACCGTCTCCTTGTCGAGGCGGATGGCCGAGTATTCGGCGCCGCCTTGGTAGATCGGCACCGATAGGTTCAGCATCGCCGTTCCCAGGAACAGATTCGGCGTGATGATGTTGGGAAGGGTTTGCTGCTGGACGCTGCCCTGCAGGGCCAGCGTCGGCCAAAGCGCGCCTTCGGCGATCTTCACCTGCAGTTGCGCGACATCGACGCCGTATAGCGCGGCGAGCACGGACGGATTTTGCGCCGCGCCAAGCGCGATCGCCGCGTTCAACGTCGGCGGCGCCAGCCGGTCCACCGGCGACGCCGGCGCAAGATTGGCCGGATCGTTGCCGATGATGCGGCGATAATTGGCCTTCGTCGTCATCAGCGTCGATTCCGCCGCATGCAGGCTCGCTTCGCCGGCCGCCAACTGGGCCTCGGCCTGAGCAACGTCGGTCAGCGTCACCTGGCCGGCGGAGAAGCGGTTGCGGGTATCCTTGAGCGTGCGCTCGAAACACGCAGGTTGTTTTGTTGCACTTCGAGATTCGCGGTGTCGCGCGACATGTCCATGTAGACGGTCGCAGCCGATAGCAGCACGGATTGCTCCATCATGCGCAGCGTCTCGCGCGCCGGGGAGACCTGGCTTTCGGCCGCGCGCACCTTGTTGGCGGTCTGCTCGCCGTTGAACAGGGTCTGCGGGCCGGTAACGCCGACCGAGTTCGGGGTGGTGTATCCTTTGATCGTGAACGCCGCGCCATTGGGCAATCCCGGCGGAATAGGCGGAATGAGTTCCGGTCTCGTTGGTGAACTGCTCGCCGACCGCGGCGTTCGCGGACAGCGTCGGGCGATAGCCGGAGAGCGCCTGCGCCACGCCCTCGTCGGTCTGGCGCACGATGGCGCGCTGGGCGTTGAGTTGCGGATTGTTCTCGTAGGCTCTCGCCAGCGCCGCCTCGATCGTTTCCGCGGCGGCAGGGCGCGGCGCGGCGCCGACGAGCGCCACGCCATAAAGACGGCGGCAGCCATAGCGCGCCGCGCCGGTCGATCCGCAACCGGCGGGGAAGAAAAACCGGCGGAAAAGCCCCATTCGGCGTCGAAACAATCGCGTGCCGACCGCGAGCCTGGCGACGGGGATGGCGACTGCTTTCGAGCCCCGGGAACATAACTCTACTCGCCACAATCAGCCCCGATCTACGCGGCAAACCTTAACGTGGGCGTTCCGCCTTACAAGGTTGCGGGCGGTCGAGAGGGGATCGGGCCAAGCGGCCGCAGGGTTGCGACGGCAAATATCCGCCTGCCGCCGCCTGTCATTCGTCCTGGTTGTCGCGGTTCCGTCCGGCGGACTCTGGCCGCGCCAGCAGCCGAAGTTCCCGCAGACCGAGCGACAGCGCGGCGAAGAAGAGCGGAAGGACGAAATAGAGAACGCGGAACGTCAACAGCGCCGCCAGCAACTCCTCCTTCTGAAATTGCGGAAGCCCGAGCAAGCATCGTCGCCTCGATGACGCCGAGACCGCCGGCGCATGGCTGACCGTGCCGAGGAGCGTTGCAGTGAGGAAGATGACGAGGACAGTGAGGAAGCCGACCGCGGGACTCGGCGGCAGCAAGATGTACATCGCGAGCGTCACCAGGCACAGGTCCGTCGCTCCGATCCCGATCTGCACCAGCGTCACGCGCAGAGGGCAGGACGATGCGCCAGCCGGAGCGGCCGACGGCGCGCGGCCCGGCGAGCCAGACCAAATAGCCGGCGATGGCAGCAATGCCGCCAGCCCGATCGCCCGGTTGATCCACGGCGGCAGGTGATCGACGGCGCTCGCCGCCTCCGGCGCGTAGGCCATGGCGCCGCCGAGCAGCGACGCGTTGCCGAGCCAGAACGTCATTCCCGTGACGAAGGCGATCTTGGCGATATCGACGACGGTCAATCCCCAGGCGAGTAGATGCGCAGCCTGACCAGGCCGCCAGTCAGCACGGCGGCGCCGAGAGTGTGGCCGATGGTGGAGCTGGTGAAGCTCGCCAACGCGGCGACGGGGTAGGGGACCTCCTGCCGGCCGATCGTGCGCAGCGCAAAGACATCGTAGAAGGTCAGCGTGACATAGCCGGCGACCACGAACGCGCCGGCGATAGCGATTTTGTGTGTCGACTGCGCTTCGAGCGCGGCGACGACCTTGCCGAACTCGATGTCGCGCAACAGCTGATAGAGCGTGAACACAGCGATGGCGAGGATCAACAGGCTGATCGCGACGCTGATTCTGTTCCGGCCGAATCGGGGAATGATTGTCTGCGCGGTGCTCGTCACGTCGCCTTCGGCTTGCGGTGATGAGCGTCCCCGCCGACACAAGATCGTCATCTGATTCGCGGCGGCAAGTTCTCATCGTTTCGTAACAACATTGTTACGATGCGAGCGCATTCGGAACCGCGATCGGCGCCGCGCCGTCACATGATTGAGACATGAAACGGCAATTGTTGTCGCATGCGATTCGACAACATCGCGAGCCGGGCGGTCGCGGCCGGAAAGCGCCAGATGAAAGTTCTCGTCGCGACCGACGCCTGGCATCCGCAGGTCAATGGCGTCGTGCGCACGCTGAACTCGCTGGCGCGCGCCGCCAACAAGCTCGGTGCGGCGATCGAGTTCCTCTCGCCGGAAGGATTTCCCACCTTTCCGGTGCCGACCTATCCCGGCTTGCGGCTTGCGCTGGCCGAGCCGGCGGGATCGCCGCGCGCATCGAGGCGGCGCGGCCGGACGCCATCCATATCGCGACCGAAGGTCCGATCGGCTTCGCGGTGCGCTCCTATTGCCGCCGGCACGGCCGGCCGTTCACGACGAGCTATACGACGCGGTTTCCCGGAATATATTTCGGCCCGCTCGCCGATCCCGGAAGCCTGGATCTACGCGGCGTTGCGATGGTTCCACGCCGCCGCCACGGTGACGATGGTGGCGACGCCCTCGCTGATGAGCGAGCTTGGCCAGCGCGGATTCGCCAATCTCGGCATGTGGACCCGCGGGGTGGATGTCGATCTGTTCAGGCCCGACCGCGCCATCGATCTCGACTTGCCGCGGCCGATCTTCATGACCGTTGGCCGCGTTGCGGTCGAAAAGAATCTGGAAGCGTTCCTTTCGCTCGATCTGCCCGGCACCAAAGTCGTGATCGGCGCCGGGCCGCAAGAGGAGCAAGCTCAAGCGCGACTTTCCCGACGCAAAATTCCTCGGGCCTCTGGACAACGGCATTCTCGCCGCGCATCTCGCGGCCGCGGATGTCTTCGTGTTTCCGAGCCGCACCGACACTTTCGGCATCGTGCAGCTCGAGGCGCTCGCGAGCGGCGTTCCCATTGCCGCTTTTCCGGTCACCGGCCCGAAGGACGTTGTCGGCGACAATCCGATCGGCGTTTTGCACGAGGATCTCGGCGTCGCCTGCATGGAGGCGCTGCAGCTTTTCCCGCGATGCCTGCCGCAAATTCGCGCTGAACTACTCCTGGGAAAACAGCGCGCGCCAATTCCTCGGCCACGTCCGCAAGGTGGCGGCGCGGCAGCCGCGAACCCGAAACTGGCGATGACGATCACCGAAACCGCCCCCGGCTGAGGCGGCGCGACCGACTGTCATTGTTCGCCTGCAACAAGAGGATCACGCATGATCACTCTCTCGCACGCGGAACTCGACAAGCAAACGATCACCAAGGCCTATGCGCGCTGGGCGCCGGTCTACGATCTGGTGTTCGGCGCGGTGTTCGAGCGCGGCCGCCATGCCGCCATCGCGGCCGCCGAACGCGTCGGCGGCCGCATTCTCGAAGTCGGCGTCGGCACCGGCATCTCGCTGCCGCACTATTCGCGGGACTGCCGGCTTTGCGGCGTCGACATTTCCGAGCCGATGTTGCGCAAGGCGCAGGAGCGCGTCGCCGAATTCGGACTGAGAATGTCGAGGGGCTTTGGGTGATGGATGCCGAGCATCTGTCCTTTCCCGATGCATTCGTTCGATGTGGTGGTCGCGCAATACGTGGTCACCACGGTGCCGAATCCGGAGGCGACGCTCGACGAATTCGCCCGCGTGCTCAAGCCGGGCGGCGAGATCGTGCTGGTCAGCCGCGTCGGCGCCGAGGCGGGATTGCGGCGCGCGCTCGAGCATTGGTTCGCGCCGGCGGCGCGCAAGCTCGGCTGGCGCACGGAATTTTCCTTCGAGCGCTACGCGCGGTGGGCGAAGCGGACGCGCGGCATGCGCCTCATCGAGCGGCGCGCCATGCCGCCGCTCGGGCATTTCTCGCTCATTCGCTTCGCCAAGGACGATGGCGCCGCGCGAGCGCGCGACGGCGCCGCGCAGGAAATTATCCGGCGGCGCGCGCCGCGAGCTGAACCGACGAAGCGTCGCGGCCGGCGATTCGCGCGACGCTTCTTTTCCTCCCTGTCACAAGGGATTCATCAAATCGCCATATCCAGGCCGGATGACCTCACGACGGGGGAGATCGATGGACAGCTTTCTCGAGACTTTGCGGATCCAGCGCTGGGACGATCATCGCTACTATCACCACAGCCGGATCAATCAGTCGCTTCATCTCGTCAGCGCCATCAGCTTTCTGTTTTCCTATGTGATGATCTTCAAGGATCCGGCGATCTCGGCGCTGGCCGGCTGGCTGGTGGCGATGACCACGCGGCAGTCCGGGCATTTTTTCTTCGAGCCCAGGGACTATGACGTGGTCAATCAGGCCAGCCACGAATACAAGGAAGAGATCAAGGTCGGCTACAATCTGCGGCGCAAGGTCGTGCTGCTGACGATCTGGGCGCTGTCGCCGCTGCCGCTCTATTTCGATCCGACCTATTTCGGCCTGTTCACGCCGCACGCCGACAAGACCGAGTTCGTCCGCCATGTCGCGGACATCTGGCTCGCGCTCGGCATCGGCGGGGTGCTGTTCCGCACCGTTCAGCTGTTCCTATCAAGGACGTGCAGACCGGGCTGGTGTGGGCCACCAAAATCCTCACCGACCCGTTCCACGACATCAAGCTCTACCACAAGGCGCCGCTTGCGCTCCTGCGCGGCGAGCTGATCGATCCCGGCATCGGTGCAGCGCCGACTGGGACGAGGAGGAAGCCGAGGAAGCGCCGCGGCCGACCTGAGGCTGCAATCGGCCGCGCGAACTCAGCCGTTGCGAAAACAATCGGCGGGCGATCATCTCCTTGAGGATCGCCCGCTTGATCGATCGGTTGGTCAGCGCCGGATCGCTGCCACCACCAGCCGTCCTCGCTGCATGGCTCGTGCCGCGGCGACGAAACGGTCGGCGACGGCGGCGAAATCGGCATCGGTGTAATTGAGGCTGAAGATCAGGCGGCCGGTTCCGACCCAGCTCAACGCCAGCCCTTCGGCGCGCAGATAATATTGCAGCATCCAGTTGTAGCGCGACGGCTCGCGTGTAGCAGACGGTCCAGATCGACGACATGTTGGCGACCTCGACCGGCAAGCGCTTCGGCGCGCAGGCGCTCGTTGAGCCGCGCTGCGCGCGCTCGTCCCAGATCCGGTCGAGGTCGCGGTAGCGCGTCCTGCGCTTGCGGCGTCTGCAGGTGGCGCAGGAACTCGTTCATCGCCGCCATGACGTAGGGATGCGAATTGAACGTGCCGCGGGCAAAGCAGATGTCGGCCGGCCGGTCGTCGCGGAAACGCTTCATCAGCTCGCGGCGGCCGCAGACGACGCCGATCGGCAGCCCGCCGCCGAGCGTCTTGCCGTAGGTGACGAGATCGGCGCGGACGCCGAAATACTCCTGCGCGCCGCCTCTGGCGAGGCGGAAGCCGACGAACACCTCGTCGAAGATCAGGACGATGTTGCGCTCGTCGCAGACCGCGCGCAGGCGCTTGAGCCAATCGGCATAGGCGTCCTTGTCGAAATGCGCGCGCGCGCGTGCTGTCGAGCAGCGCCGAATCGCTCGGCGCGCGAGGCGTTCGGATGCAGCGCCTGCAGCGGGTTGACCAGCACGCAGGCGATGTTGCTCGCGCGTGCGCAGCACGCGCAGCGCATCCTCGGACATGTCGCTCGAGCGTATAGGTCTCGTGCGCCGGCAGCGGATTGCCGATGCCCGGCTGCACGTCGCCCCACCAGCCGTGATAGGCGCCGCAAAACCGCACCAGATGCGAGCGCCGCGTGT
Organism: Terriglobia bacterium; assembly: GCA_963768075.1. Lineage (GTDB taxonomy): Bacteria > Acidobacteriota > Terriglobia > Bryobacterales > Bryobacteraceae > QHXW01. The sequence goes on along the minus strand of CAVYHD010000033.1, from coordinate 1,137,522 downwards.
GATAGCGCGCAAGCCGCACCGCCTGCATCACCGCCTCGGTGCCCGACATGTGGAACGAGACTTCGTCGAGGCCGGAAATCTCCTTCAGCAGTTTCACGTTCTCGACGATCAAGGGATGATAGGCGCCGAGCACCGGGCCGAGCTCGCGCACGCGCGCGGCGCCGCGCTCGATGCGTCCTTGTAGAAATCGTAGCCGAACACGTTGACGCCGTAGGAGCCGGTCAGGTCGTAGAACGCGGTTGCCGTCGAGATCGGTGACGGTCACGCCGGCGCTCGATTGCACGAAGGCGGCGGCGGGCAGATGTCGCGCGCACATGGCGGCTGATACTGGAACGGCACGCGATAGGCGTCGGTGAATTGCAGATCGGAAATGCCGCCGGCGGCCTCGGCGGTGCGCCGGATGGTTTCGGCAAAGCGCGTCTTGTAGAGCGCCGACAGCCGCGCGAAGCCGGCGCGGCGGCGCGCCGCGATCGTCCGGCGGGGCGCCGTCGGAGCAGAAGAATCGCTCCTCGTCGTATTCGTAGAACGGCACGAAGGCCGGCCAGCCGCCGCGCGATCCGGGCATGGCCGGCGAGCGATCGATGCTTGGCCTGCGACAGTTCGAGCCGCCGCCGCAACGTCACCAGCGAGGTCGCGAGCGCCGCGGCGCCGACCCCATAGAGCGCCGAGTGTCGTTGTGGCCCATTCCATCGAATCGCGGTTTACCGCGCCGGAGTTGACAGCGCCATGACGGTCCGCTCCCAGCTCCTGCGCGTGCTCGAGCAGGAGGACATCAATTTCCTGCTCACCAACCGCATTCCGCGGCGGCTGGCGACGCAGTTCATCGGCTGGTTCAGCCGGATCGAGCAGCCGCTCGTTCGCGATCTGTCGATCGGCGTGTGGCGGCTGTTCTCCGACCTCGATCTGCGCGAGGCGAAGAAGACGCAATTCCGCAGCATGCACGACTGCTTCACCCGCGAGCTCAAGGACGGCGCGCGCCCGATCGACCGGCGAGCCGACATTCTGGTCAGCCCGTGCGACGCCATCGTCGGCGCCTGCGGCGCGATCGCGGGCACGGAGCTTTATCAGGCCAAGGGCTTTCCCTACACGCTCGAAGATCTGCTCGGCGATCCCGGCCTCGTCGAGGCGCACCGCAACGGCCGCTATGTGACGCTGCGGCTGACCTCGAGCATGTATCACCGCTTTCATGCGCCGCATGATTGCCGCATCGAGCAGGTGATCTACATTTCCGGCGACACCTGGAACGTCAATCCGATCGCGCTCAAGCGGGTCGAGCGGCTGTTCTGCAAGAACGAGCGCGCGGTCGTGCAGACGAAGCTTGCGCCGAGCGGCCAGCGCGGTGACGTTGGTCGCGGTCGCCGCCATCCTGGTCGCGAGCATTCGGCTGCATTTCCTCGACGTCCGTTCTGAGCCTCCAGCACCGCGGGCCCAACGTCTTCGCCTGCGATGCCGAATTTCGCAAAGGGCGACGAGCTGGGCTGGTTCGAGCACGGCTCGACCATCATCGTCTTCGCGCCGGAAGGCTTCGCGCTGTGCGATGACGTGCGCGAAGGCGCGACTATCCGCGTCGGCGAGCCGCTGATGCGGCTGCTCGATGGCCGGGCGCTGCTCCTTCAGCTCGCCGCCTTCTTCTGCTGCGCCATCAGCGCGTCGTCGATCTGCTCGCGCGCGCACGACAGGCCGGGCGGGCGCTGATCCGCTGCCAGTATCTGCTCGAAGGCCGGGCGCTTTTCGATCGTCCCGAACATCAGGCCAAAGCCGATCTGCGAGCCGACATAGACGTCGGCGGCGGTAAAGGTGTCGCCGACCAGATAATCGGCCGCTCGACACCGCCTGCTTCGAGCGTCGTTCATGACCCGATCGAAGCTGCCGTAGCCGATCGTGCCCTCGCGCTCCGGCGGCACCACGAAGCCGAACGCCTTGTTGCTGACCGCCGCCTCGATCGGGCCGGCGGCGAAGAACAGCCAGCGGTAATAAGGCGCGCGCAGCCGATCGCCCGGCGGCGGCGCCAAGCTTGGCCTGCGGAAACGCGTCGGCAAGATAGGCGCAGATGGCGGCCGCCTCGGTCACCACGGCGTCGCCGTGGCGCAGCGCCGGCACCTTGCCCATCGGGTTGATGGCGAGATAGGCCGGCGCCTTCATCGTGGTGGCGTAGTCGAGCACTTCGGTGCGGTACGGCTGGCCGACTTCTTCCAGCATCCAGCGCGCGATGCGGCCGCGCGACCGCGGATTGGTGTAGAGAACGAGTTCGTCGGCCATGGCGGCTTCCTCTGCTGGACTGCTCTTGCGGCAATATGAGTCGCCGATGCCACGGCGTCGCGGCAATTATGACGCAGCTCAATCCGGCGCGCGCAGCCGATAGCCGATCCCGGTTTCGGTGAGCATGTATTGCGGCCGCTCGGGATCGGCTTCGATCTTCTGCCGCAGCTGCCGCACATAGACCCGCAGATACTGCGCGTCGGTCAGATTGTCCCACAACTCGCCGAGCAGGAATTTGTGCGTCAGCACCTTGCCGGCATGCTGAACCAGCACGCGCAGCAGGTCGTATTCCTTCGGCGAAAGCTTGACCTCCCGTGTCGCCGACCTTGACGATGCGGCGGACCAGATCGACGGAGAGCTCGCCGACCCGGAAAATCGGCCGCTCGCCGTGGGTCTGCAATTGGTGGCGCAGCGCCGCGCGCATGCGGGCGAGCAGCTCGTCCATGCCGAACGGCTTGGTCACGTAATCGTCGGCGCCGAAATCGAGCGCCTGCACCTTGCCGGCCTCGTCGCCGCGGCTGGACAGGACGACGATGGGAACGCTCTCGTTGCGCGCGCGGATCGTGCGCAGCAGATCGTGGCCCTGCGTGTCGGGCAGGCCGAGATCGAGAATGATCAGATCCGGCGCTTCGCTGAGCAGCTCGAGCGCGGCCTTGCCGTTGGGCGCTTCGAGGATCTGATAGCCGTGCGCGGTGAGCCCCATGCGCAGGAGCTTGCGGATCGGCGGCTCGTCATCGACCACCAGGACGCGGAGCGGGGCGGCGTTCATGCGGCGGCGTCCAGGCCTTGCCGCTGGCGCGGGATCGGCAGGCTGATGGTGAACGCCGCGCCGCTGCGGTCGGTGCGGTTGGCGGCGACGATGGTGCCGTGCATGGCTTCGACAAAGCCGCGCGAGATCGCAAGCCCAAGCCCGGTGCCGGCGCGCACCTGGTCGGTCTTCTGCGCGCGGTAGAACTTGTCGAAGATGTGCTCGAGATCGCCGGCGGGAATGCCGCTGCCTTCGTCGAGGACGCGCAAGCAGACGGTGTCGCCGCTCGCGCCAGCTCTGGATGCGGATCGTCGTCTCCGGCGGCGCGTATTTGGCGGCGTTGTCGAGGAGATTGAACAGCGACCTGCTCGAACAGCACGGCGTCGAGCTCGAGCATCGGCAAATCCGGGCGCCAGTTCGAGCTCGACGCTGATGACGCGACAGGATCCGGCTCGCGCGCCGCAACGCGCTGCCGACGATCTCGCCGAGATCGTGCAGCGCGACGTTCGGCGCGATGGCGCCGGATTCGAGCTTGGTCATGTCGAGCAGGTTGGCGATGAAGCGGTTGAGCCGCTCGGATTCGTCGATGATCGTCGCCAGCAGATCGGCCTTCTCGCGCATCGCCGAGCTTGCTCGCCGAGGTCGCGCAGCGTGCCGGCCGCGCCGAGCACCGCGGCGAGCGGCGTCTTGAGGTCGTGCGAGATCGAGGTCAGCAGCGCCGAGCGCAGCCGCTCGGTTTCGGCGGCGCGCTCGACGCGATCCATCTCCTCGACCAGCCGCACGCGCTCGATCGCGAGCGCGCCCTGATCGCGCAGCGCGTCGAGCAGCCGCCGCTGATCGGGCGTGAGCAGCGGGCCCGGCTTGTCGCTGTCGATGCCCATCACGCCGATGGCGCCGCGGCCGGTATGCATCGGCAGGAACAGGCGCTTGGCGCCGGGCAGCGTGTCGGAGCCGCGGCCGGCGGCGCGATCGTTCTCCCAGGCCCATTTCGCCGCGGCGAGATCGGCGTCGTCGAGGATGTCCTCCGGCGGATAGCCCGCCTTCACCGCGATCGAGCCGTTCTCGGGCAGCAGCAGCACGACCCGCACTTTCAGCATCAGCGCGGTCTGATAGGCGGTCGCCCAGAGCACGTCGTCGAGCGTGCCGGCGCCGGCGAGCTTGCGGCTGAACGAATAGAGCGACTCGGTGGTGCGCGCGCGCTCCATCGCCGCCATCGGCCTGCGTGCGGCCGCGCGCGGCGACGTTGGAGACGATGATGGCCACCAGCGTGAAGAAGACGAACGCCGCGATATTGGTCGGATCGGCGATCGTGAAGGTGTAGATCGGCGGCAGGAAGAAAAAGTTGTAGCAGAGCGACGACGCGACGCTCGCCAGCAGCGACGGCCACAAGCCCGAAGCGCACCGCGACGCCGACGATGGCGGTCAGAAACACCAGATCGACGTTCTCGACGCCGAACCAACGAATTGATCAGCTTCCGCGCATGCCGAGCGCCAACGCGACCGCGACCAGCGCCGCAGACGTAGGGGCGCGGATCGACGCGCGTCGTCGCGCTCGGCGGCGCGCACCGACTTCTTCGGGATCGGCTGCGCCGGCGATCGTGTCGCCGGCGATGACGTGGACGCTGATATTGCCGGAGCGGCGCACCAGATCGTGCACCACCGAGCCGTGCAGGATCTCGAACCAGCGCGTGCGCGCCGATTTGCCGATGACGATTTGCGTCACGTTGTTGGCTTGCGCATAGCCGATCACGTCGTCGGCGATGCTGCCGGTCGCCGGCCGGGAGCGTGACGGCTTCGCCGCCGAGCGCCTCGGCGAGCCGCAGCGTGTCGGCGATGCGGTCGCGCTCCTCCTCGGAGAGCTGCAGGCTGCGCCGCCCTTCGACGTAGAGCGCCATCCACGGCCCGTGCAGGCGGTCGGCGAGCCGCTTGGCGTAGCGCACGAGGCCGGCGGCAGCGCGGATCCTCGCTGATGCAGACCAGAATGCGCTCGCCCGCCGGCCACGGACCCTGGATGGCGTGCGCCTGCATTTCCGTGAGCAATTGCTCGTCGACCCGCTCGGCGGTGCGGCGCAAGCGCCAGCTCGCGCAGCGCCGTCAGGTTGGCCGGCGAGAAGAAATGCTCGAGCGCGCGCTCGGCCTGCTTGGGGACGTAGACCTTGCCTTCCTTGAGCCGCTGGATCAGATCGTCGGGCGTCAGATCGACCAGCTCGACGGCGTCGGCGCGATCGAACACGGCGTCCGGCACGGTCTCGCGCACGCGCACATGCGTGATCTGCGCGACCACGTCGTTGAGGCTTTCGATGTGCTGGATGTTGACGGTCGTGTAGACGTCGATGCCGTGGCTCATCAGCTCTTCGACGTCGAGATAGCGCTTGGGATGGCGGCTGCCTTCGGCGTTGGTGTGCGCGAGCTCGTCGACCAGAACGATCTGCGGGCGGCGGGCGATGATGGCATCGAGATCCATCTCCTCGAGCCATTGGCCCTTGTATTCGATGCGCCGGCGCGGAACGATTTCCAGGCCGTCCAGCAGCGCCTCGGTTTCGCTGCGGCCGTGGGTCTCGACGATGCCGACGACGACGTCGTAGCCGTCCTTCTTGCGGGCGCGGGCCTGCTGCAGCATCTCGTAGGTCTTGCCGACGCCGGGCGCGGCGCCGACGAAAATTCTGCAGCTTGCCGACGCGCCGCTCTTCGCGGCGCGCCGCTTCGAGCAGGGCTTCCGGCGAGGGCCGATGTTCGGAATCGCGCCGCTGATCCGCCATCACTGATCAGATGTCTCGACGTCTTGCGGGCCTGCCGCCCTATCCGGCGGACAACCGGTCGAGCGCGAGATTGAGCAGCAGGACATTGACGCGCGGCTCGCCCAACAACCCGAGGAAGCGACCTTCGGTGTGGTCGCTGACGAGCTGGCGGACGCGATCTTCCGGCAGATTGCGCGCCTTGGCAATACGGGGCACCTGGAAGAGCGCGGCCTCGGGCGAGATGTCGGGATCGAGCCCGCTGGCCGAAGTCGTGACCAGATCGATCGGGACCGGCGCCGACGGGTTCTCCTTCTTGAGCTTGTCGATGTCGCCCTGCACGCGGTCGATCAGCGCCTTGTTGGACGGTCCGAGGTTCGATCCGCCGGAATTGGCGGCGTTATAGGGCGCGGCCACGGTCTTGGTCGGATCGTTGGGGTCGGGCGCGGTCGTCGCCGACGGCCGGCCGTGGAAATATTTGTCGCTGGTGAAGTCCTGCCCGATCAGCGCGGAGCCGACGACCTTGCCGTCGCGCTCGATCATGCTGCCTTGCGCCTGATAGGGAAAAATGACTTGGGCGATGCCGGTCATCGCCAGCGGATAGGCAAGCCCGGTGATGAGCGTCAGGGCGACGAGGACGACGATCGCCGGACGGATTTCGCGCAACATGGCTCTGTTCTCCTTAGGCCAGATGCAAGGCGGTGACCGACGAGGTCGATGGCCTTGATGCCGATGAACGGAATGATCACGCCGCCGACGCCGTAGATCCAAAGATTGCGCAGCAGCAGCGGCGCCGGCGCCGATCGGGCGATAGCGCACGCCTTTCAGCGACAGCGGAATCAGCGCGATGATGATCAGCGCGTTGAAGATGATCGCCGAGAGGATGGCGCTCTGCGGCGTCGCGAGCTTCATGATGTTCAGCGTCTGCAGTTGCGGATAGAAGGCGACGAACATCGCCGGGATGATGGCGAAATATTTCGCCACGTCGTTGGCGATCGAGAACGTGGTCAGCGCGCCGCGGGTCATCAGGAGCTGCTTGCCGATCTCGACGATCTCGATCAGCTTGGTCGGATTGGAGTCGAGATCGACCATGTTGCCGGCCTCGCGCGCGGCCTGCGTGCCGGTGTTCATGGCGACGCCGACGTCGGCCTGCGCCAGCGCCGGCGCGTCGTTGGTGCCGTCGCCGCACATGGCGACGAGCTTGCCCTTGGCCTGCTCGTCGCGGATGAGCCGCAGCTTCTCCTCGGGCGTCGCCTGGGCGAGGAAATCGTCGACGCCGGCTTCCGCCGCGATCGCCGCCGCGGTCATCGGATTGTCGCCGGTGATCATGACGGTGCGGATGCCCATGCGGCGCAGTTCGGCGAAGCGCTCGCGGATGCCGCCCTTGACGATGTCCTTGAGGTGGATGACGCCGAGCAATTTGCCGTCCTTGGCGACCGCGAGCGGCGTGCCGCCGGACTTGGCGATGGCGTCGGCGATCGCGGTGACTTCGCGCACGGTCTCGGCGCTGACGTTCGGCCGCAGCGCCTGCACCGCGCCGCCCGGCGCCGACGGCGGCCGGCGACGTTTGAGAAAGTTCAAGATCGCGTCGACCGCGCCCTTGCGGACCCAGGAAGAGCCGATTTCGACGCCGCTCATGCGGGTCTGCGCGCTGAACGGAATGAAGTTCGCCTTCATCTCCGCAAGCTCGCGGCCGCGGATGCCGTATTTCTCCTTCGCCAGCACGACGATGGAGCGGCCCTCCGGCGTCTCGTCGGCGAGCGAAGCGAGTTGCGCCGCGTCCGCCAGTTCCTGCTCGGTCACGCCGCGCAGCGGCTTGAACTCGGTCGCCTGGCGGTTGCCGAGCGTGATGGTGCCGGTCTTGTCGAGCAGGAGCGTATCGACGTCGCCCGCGGCCTCGACGGCGCGGCCCGACATCGCCAGCACGTTGAAGCGCACCAGGCGGTCCATGCCGGCGATGCCGATGGCCGAGAGCAGCGCGCCGATCGTGGTCGGGATCAGCGTCACGAACAGCGCCACCAGGATCACGACCGAGATCGTGCCGCCGGCATAAGCGACGTAGCTCGGGATCGTCGCGGTCGCGAACACGAAGATGATGGTCAGGCCGATCAGCAGAATGTTCAGCGCGATCTCGTTCGGCGTCTTTTGCCGTTCGGCGCCTTCGACCAGCCTGATCATGCGGTCGAGGAAGGTCGAGCCCGGCGCCGCGGTGATGCGCACGCGGATCCAGTCGGACAGCACCTGCGTGCCGCCGGTGACCGCGGAGCGGTCGCCGCCCGATTCGCGGATCACCGGCGCGGATTCGCCGGTGATCGCCGCTTCGTTGACCGAGGCCATGCCCTCGATCACTTCGCCGTCCGACGGAATGATGTCGCCGGCTTCGACCAGCACGACGTTGCCGACCTTGAGATCGGTCGAGGGCACCAGCCGATAGTTCTGCGTGTCGCCCGCGCCGGTCAGCAGCTTGGCCTGGGTTTCGGTGCGCTGCCGGCGCAGCGTGTCGGCCTGCGCCTTGCCGCGGCCTTCGGCGACGGCTTCGGCGAAATTGGCGAACAGCACGGTGAACCACAGCCAGAGGATGATCTGGAATTCGAACCCGATATGCCCGCCGCCGGTGACGAGATCGCGGATCAAGATGACGGTCGTCAGCGCGGTGACGATTTCGAGCACGAACATCACCGGATTCTTCATCAGCGTGCGCGGATTGAGCTTGACGAAGGCGGAGCCGATGGCCGGCACGACGATCTTCGGATCGAACAGCGCCGATACCGGCATGCTCTTGCGCAGGTGTGAGGTTTCCATCGAAGTGACTCCGAGACCTAATTTGACGAGAACAGAGTGCCGGCGTTGATCGCGAGCTGCTCGACGATCGGGCCGAGCGCGAGCGCCGGGAAGAAGGTGAGGCCGCCGACGATCACGATCACGCCGACGACCAGGCCGACGAACAGGCCGCCGGTGGTCGGGAACGTGCCCGCCGACGCCGGCACCGATTTCTTGGCGGCGAGCGAGCCGGCAATCGCCATGGTCGGGATGATCATCCAGAACCGGCCGACGCCCATCGCGATGGCGCCGGTGAGATTGTAGAACAGCGTATTGCCGTTAAGCCCGGCGAAGGCCGAGCCGTTGTTGCCGTCCTGCGAAGTGTAGGCGTACAGGACTTCGGTGAAGCCGTGCGGCCCGGGATTGTTCATCGAGGCGACCGCGGACGGCACCAGCATCGCGACGGCGGTCCAGCCGAGATACATCAGCGGCAGGACCAGGATGGCGAGCATCGCCATCTTGACTTCCTTCGCCTCGATCTTCTTGCCGACATATTCGGGCGTGCGGCCGACCATCAGGCCGGCGACGAAGATCGAGATGATGACGAACAGCAGCATGCCGTACATGCCGGAGCCGACGCCGCCGACGATGATCTCGCCGAGCTGGATGTTGATGAGCGGGATCATGCCGCCGAGCGCGGTGAAGGAATCGTGCATGGCGTTGACCGCGCCGCACGAGGCGTCGGTGGTGATCACGGCGAACAGCGAGGAGGCGACGATGCCGAAGCGGACTTCCTTGCCCTCCATGTTGCCGCCGGTGAGGCCGAGCGCGTTGAGCGCGTCGTTGCCGTGCGCTTCGGCCGCATAGCAGACGATGACGCCGGCGATGAACAGGACGCCCATCACGGCGAGAACGGCCCAGCCTTGCCGCTGGTTGCCGACCATGCGGCCGAACACGTTGGTCAGCGCCGCGCCGAGCGCGAAGATCGAGATGATCTGCACGTAGTTCGACAGCGCGGTCGGGTTCTCGAACGGATGCGCGGCATTGGCGTTGAAGAAGCCGCCGCCGTTGGTGCCGAGCATCTTGATCGCGATCTGCGAGGCGACCGGCCCGACCGCGATGGTCTGCTTGGCGCCTTCGAGCGTCGTCGCATCGACATAGGCGCCGAGCGTCTGCGGAATGCCCTGCCAGACCAGGAACAGCGCGTAGGGCACGCAGATCGGGATGAGGATGTAGAGCGTGCAGCGCGTGACATCGACCCAGAAATTGCCGACGGTGCGAACCGAATGCCGCGCGAAGCCGCGGATGAGCGCGATCGCGAGCACGATGCCGGTCGCCGCCGACAGGTAGTTCTGATGCGTCAGGCCGAGCATCTGCACGAGGTACGACATCGTGCTTTCGCCGCCGTAGTTCTGCCAGTTGGTGTTGGTGATGAAGCTCATCGCCGTGTTGAACGACAAATCCTCGGCGACGGCCGACTGGCCGGCCGGATTGAACGGCAGCCATCGCCTGCAGGCGCATCAGGGCGTAAAGAATGAGAAAGCCGCCGACATGGAAGAGCAGCATGCCGACCGTATAGGTCACGGCGTGCTGCTCGTGCCGCTCGTCGACGCCGGCGATCTTGTAGATCGCGACCTCGACCGGCCGCAGGATCGGCGAAAGGAACGTGCGCTCGCCGTTGAAGACGCGCGTCATGTAGGCGCCGAGCACCGGCGTGATCGCGACGATGATCGCGCAATAGAGCAGAATCTGGACCCAGCCGATGACGGTCATGGTCGTTATCCTTCAGAACTGTTCGGGCTTGAGCAGAGCGTAGATCAGGTAGACGAGCAGCCCCGCGGTCACGAGGCCGGCGAGCGAATAATCGAAGATCATGGCAGGTCTCCTCAAAGCCGGTCGCAGGCGTAGACGTAGCCGATCGACAGCGCGAAGAAGACAAGCCGATCGCCAGCATGACGACGTCCATCATGGAAGTGCTCCAGAATAAAATCCTTATTGGAAGCAGATGCGATGTCGCCGCGCGCAGCCTTGATGCAGATCAAAGACGCGCGACATTTCCGCCTCCAGCGCGCGATTATCTGTCACCGATCGCATAGGAATTCGAGACGAGCGGAACAAAAAAGTTATAGGAATTCCATAAAGGTCGGCGAGCGACTGAGGGAAATAAGCCGGCGTTTGCGACAGCGCGATGAAGCTCGCATCGCGTGGAGATCACTGAAAAAATAGGCCCCACGGCCCGTTGCTGGGTAACGATGCCGTGGAGCCTATGCCCCGACCCCCTCGCATTGGCCTACGTAAACTCTTGGGGCGCTATGGTCCCGGTGAATGATGTGCACGCCTGCTCGTAGGAATTCCAGATGGAATTGTCGCCGCTGTAATAAGCACGAAATAAAAGGCGTGATGGCGACACGCGCGCTTTCTCCGATCTTCGCAGGACTCCGGCGAATGCCGGCGATACAATCAAGCGATGTTTGACCGATACTAGACCCGGAATGTTTGAGCGCCTCCCCGTTCTATTCCAATCGGCGATGTACGCACTTCGCGGCGGCTTCCTCATCCGGCCGTTGGCGATCGCCGTTGCCTTGGGAATTGTTGGCGCAGCGCTTTCTTCTCTAGAAGAATCGGCGCCGGGGATCAGCGCCTGGATCCCCAACATCCTTTTCCCCTCGCACGAGGATCCGGGCGTGGCTCAGATGATCCTCGCCAGCATCGCGACTTCGATCATGACGGTCGTGTCGATCGTATTCGCGATTCTGCTGATGACGCTCACGCTCGCCTCGACGCAATTCTCGCCGCGCATCCTGATTAGTTTCGTCAGGGATCGTACCACGCAATGGACTCTCGGGATTTTCCTCGGAACCTTCTCCTACTGCATGGCGGCATTGCCGGCTGCGCGGTCATTGCCGCACCCGTTCGTGCCGGTCGCGACCGTGACCGGGGCCATGGTGCTGGCTCTGATTTGCGTTGGTTGGTTGATTTACTTCATCAACCACATCTCGCAATCGATCAGTGTCAACCACATCGTCGATCGAATTGCGCGCGAGACCGAGTTGGTTATCGACGAGCTCATGCCCTATCCGCGAGGTCCGTTCACATTGCCCGATCGGGGCGAGGCGGCGCCGGCAACGGATGGTACGATCCTCAATCAACGGTCTGGCTATATCCGCTATGTCGACATCAAGCACCTGGTCGACTTGGCCAAGGCCTACCGCATCTGCCTGTATTTGGAGCGTCGCGTGGGCCAGTTCGTCCCAGCCGGCGTTCCGCTCGCCCGCGTCTCAAGGGTCGAGCGTGTCCCAGCCGGTTACGCGATTTATCTTGCCGCCGCGTTCAATATCGGCCCGACACGGACCATGCAGCAGGATGTTGAGTTCGGGATCATCCAGATCGTGGATATTGCACTGCGCGCCATGTCTCCGGCGGTTAACGATCCCAGCACCGCGATCAGCTGCGTGGACCAGCTCAGCCGAATCATAATCGCCTGGGCTAGCCGGATGCCCCCGCCAGCCCACTATTACGCGCCGCCGCACGTGCTGCGGCTGTTCGTGCCCTGGATGACATTCGACGGCCTGCTTGACACGGCGTTCGAGCAGATCAGGCACTATGCTGCCGCCGATGTCGCGGTAAGCTTGCGGCTCATGCGCGCCTTCAGCGACATTGCAAGCACCACCGAGCATGTCGATCTTCGCGCGAAGCTTCTCGAACGGGGGCGGCGCGTAGCGACCGGGTGCGCCGGCCACTTACCGGCCGACGACCTGACAAAATTGCAGCAGCGCCTCGCCGCGCTCGAGGGGATTGTCGGCGGTGAAAAGTGAGAGAGAGCCGATGCAGGAGAATGCCATTCCCGGCGCGCAAAATTCGGGACACTCCAGCCCGAGCCTCGCGCCGGGATCTTGGCAATCGTCTGGCCGATACTTGCCGTACGATCACCTCTCTCAGTCCTTTCCGCTCGCAATCGGTTGCCGCTTGTCAATTTCCAGATTGCGGCAAGTCTAGTGGGTGAGATGAAAGCCGTGCGTGGCCAGATCGGTCTTAGCTAGCACTCCGACCATCAGCACCGCGAAGACAGCTGCCAATGCGGAGTAACCAGCGCGGTTTTCGCGATCTCTGAATTGATGGCGCATAGTTCACTCCACTGAAATAGTCTGGTTCGTAATTCGCTCGCGCCATTTGCGACGAGCGTTCCTGGGGTGGATGTGAAGAGGCGGGCATTTGAAATCCAGATGGAACGTTTGCGCCCGTTATAAAGGCGGCATAAACGCCGCCGTCCTCGCTAGGACTCCGACTCCCAACAAAAACGGATCACGATCGCTCCGGCCATCTTTATGAGCAGCCGGTCGAATCTTTATTCCGTCTAAATATCGTTGGGCATCGATCCGTCTGGCTTCTTTATGGCCTTTGACGCCATTTTACCCGGTGCAGCCGTTAGGCCTGCGCAACGAGATGACGTTCATGGCTTTTGCTGGCGATCGCGCGGTTCTGATCGAGCGGGCCGATGAGGCGCTCCAACTAGCCTTGGCGCCCACGGCCGGCCTATTCTCCAAGGTGATGCAAGGCGCCTGCGCGCGGTTGCCGGCGCTCAAAGGGTCGGGCTTGGCTGCCCGGCTCGAGCGACTGATCGAAGCCGGCGTCTGGGCGGAAGCTGCGCTGGCTCTCGTCGAGCTTGAAATGCCGGCCTGGACCGTCAGGCGCCTTGCTTGCGAGGCTGGCGAATGGGTTTGCTCGCTGTCGCGGCAGCCAAACCTCCCTATTGCCGTCGACGATACCGCTGAAGCCAGTCACGAGGTGCTGGCGCTGGCCATCTTGAGAGCCGTGATCGAGGTGCGGCGGCGCAGTGCTGCAGCCGAAATGAAGTCCGCGGTTCCGTCTGTCGCGGCGTCATCGCAGCGAATGTTCTGCTGTGACAGTTTCGCCTGAGCGGTCCGCGATACGCTCTGACATTCAGTCACGTCACTATGCCGCCTTTATGACAAAGGGTGCGATGTCGTCTCGAATTTATATGCGATCGGAAGCACGTTCAGTCTCAGGCAACGATAGCGTGAGGAACTCCAATGCGCACCAGTCCAGCTCGTAGTGAACCCGACCCGGCAAGTACCGCACGGACGGCGCCGGGATTTTGGTCAAAGCTTGTGCAGGCCTTTGACGACTATCTGGCCGAACGAACGAAACGAACCATCCCCGAAGTCACCCTCCGGCGTTCCAAGCGCGAGATCGATCGCTGTCGTCGGCTCATGCACAAACCCGCAAGAGCGCCGGCCGCAATCAGGATCAATCGCGCACCGCGCCATCCGGCATAAAACATGGCCGTGGCTATGGGCAGACTGGCCGAAACGATCGACGCGAAGTGTCAACCCCTGCGCGGCATTAGTCTCATCGTGAATGGGAAGCAGCGGACGTTCGACCGCAGCCTACTGGCGCGCGGTGCGTCAGCTTCCACCGTCAGCAAGTTCCCCCGTCGGCCCGATCCAAGCATTCTCAGCGAATTGATCCCGCTCTACTTCATCGGAAGGAACAAAGCCGGCTTGTGGGTGGCGCGCGAGGCGGAGGGGCGAGCCGGCGGAATTTTCCTGCTTAAGCGCTCGGCGCTGCGGTTCGTGGCCACGCATAGCGCGCCGGGCGGATGCGCGACGATGCTGCTGAGCGAACGCTTTGAACTCGACATGGAAAACCACGGCAATCCGCTTGTGGCACGGCTCGACGCGGCGCTGCGCGCGGTGGCCACGCTCATACCGGAATATCCGCCTCCAATGCCCATCAGACGGACTATTTTCAGGGGAGAACGTGAATGATGCACGAAGAAGAGACCGTATCTCCTTGGTGGCTTCAATCACTGCCCTTTATGGTGGGCCAGGACCAACAGGGAAACTGGGTCGTGCAGGAGCAAAACGGAGTCCGCGGCGGCCTCTTTGTCGATCGTGATGCCGCGCTCCGATACGTTCGGTCCGAGAATGGGAGGCGACCGCAGGTCGTGATCATGATTTCCGGAATTCTCGAGCTCGACACGACGCGGAAGCCCACGACGCTACCTTACCGGCAAATTGTTGCCGATGCCGTGCCGCTCCGCCGCGTCGCGTAATCTAAGGCAAGTTGAACCGTGCTTTGATCACGCGCGGGGAGGTCATGTTCACTCCAAGTCTCATAAGCGAGTCGACATTGGACACAATGATCCAGCTCGCTCAGGTCGGAAAGTCACACCGGGTTGTCGCCGCCGGTGCGGCTCGTTTGGATGTCTATGGCGGTTTGTGTCGCCGCGGATTCGTGCGCGTAACGACGCTGGCCGACTCCGCCGTTTCGCACATTCAGCATGACGCGGCGTTGGTTGCGGGACAGCACTCCATCAAGGCCCTCGAGGCATTGCTGGTTCGGGTTGTATCGCGACTGCGCGCTCAGGGGACCATCGCGGTCTGGGTCGATTCAGCTGGTGGACAGCGCGGCCGGCCAATCCAATTGGCGCTGGAGCGCCTCGCATTTCACATCCAATTCGCAGCGAAATGCCAAACAGGCTTTGCCGTCGCCGCGCGCCGTGACGATTGCCTCGCGAATGCAGCGTGAAGAGCGAACGCGATGGCCCGGGCACCTGCACATACGCCGGCGCGCCAGGCGTCGCCGGAGGAGTTGCACAAGATAGCGGACTGGCTGTTCGCGGTCCTGCGCTTCGCCGTGACGCGGAAGCAGACCGACCGCGCCGCCGTTATCGCCGTTGCGCGGCAAATGGATCGGCTTGGCGCGCGTTCCGGTAAAACGCAATTTGGATTTTTTGTCCGGAGCAGCGTCGAGTTCTGCGATGCGATTGCCGACGCAGGACCGTCCGGAAAGGCTTGCCAGCCTGCGTCGGCAAATGAAGGCGATCGACGATGCGCGGCTCCGACGGGCGTTCGAGGCCGTTCTTGAAATCGACCCGGCTGAAACACGGCGGCATAAAACGCGCCGCCGCAAACGTCAGGATCTGTTCAAGGGTCTGGCGCCTAGCGGACGTCGCCGCGACCAAGAGACGAGCGCGCGCCCAGGTTCGGGGATGCGGACGAATTGCCCAAGCGAAGATCAACGCTAGCCGCTAATCTTTCCGCGCCGTCGCTCCTGCGGCTGCTTGACTGGCGTCATGCTGACGCCGCAGCCGGAGCGCCGGCTCGGCGGATGCCACTAGGGAAGACGCCACAAGCCCCACAGGAATCCCTTGTCCTTGTCGGCGACCGCTTCCGTCTGCCCGGTGCCGACATTGAGCACCTTTTCGTTCAGCGGCTCGACGCGATTCCACCAGCCGCCGCCGAGCGCCTGGAACAGCGCCGTCGTGTCGGCAAGACGCGCGGCGCGCGCCTGCACCACCTGGATGGTCGCTTGCAAATAGGTCTGCTGCGCATTGAGCAGCAGCAGCACGTTGGCGTTGCCGCTCTGCATCTGTTGCTGCGCGAGGTCGAAGCTGAGCTTCGAGGCGCGCTCGAAATCGCGCGCGGCCCGCAAGGCGTCGGCGTCGTTCTGCAACGCGCGCAGCGAATCGGCGACGTTCTGCACGGCGCCGATGACCGTGCCCCGGTAGGTCCACGCCGCCGCTTCGTAAGTGTCCCTCGCGCCCGCAAGCTGGTGCAGCAACGTGTTGCCGTCGAAGACCGTCTGCGTCGCGTTGCCGGCGAGCGTCCACAACAGATTTTGCGGCGCGAGCAGGCTCGAGAGCGCCGTGCTCGCGTAACCGGCATTGCCGTTGATGGTGAAGTTCGGCAGCAGGTTCGCGGTGGCGACGCCGATCTGTGCGCTTGCCGAGTGCATTTGCTCCTCGGCCGCGCGCACGTCGGGCCGCTGCGCGATCAGCTGCGAGGGCACACTGACCGGCAGATCGGCCGGCAACTGCAGATCGGCGAGCCTGAACGACTCGCGCGGCCCTTCGCTCGGATAGATCCCGGCGAGAGCCGCCAACAGGTCGCGCTCCTGCGCGAGCGCCTTGCGCAGCGGCGGCAGCGTGGCCTTGGCCTGGGCGAGCGCGGCTTCCTGCGTGGCGAGATCGCTGCGGTTGCCCAAGCCTTTTTCCAGCCGCTCGCGGAAGGTATCGGCCATCTTGCTGTTGATGGCGATGAGCTGGTTGGTGGCCTCGATCTGCCCGCGCAACGAGGCTTCGGTGACTGCGGCGACGACGATATTCGCGGTGAGCGCCAGGTAGGCCGCCTCGACCTGGAAGCGCTGCGTGTCGGCCAGCGCCTGGAGCGCTTCGACCGCGCGCCGGTTCTGGCCCCAGACGTCGAATGTGTAGGACACCAGAACCTGCGCGGTATCGAGATCGTAGATGTTGGCGCCAGAAGCGGGGATCGGCGAGAGCGCGGCCGAGGTGCGATTGCGCGTCGGATTGAAGTTCGCCTGGACCAGGGGGAAATACTTTCCCTTCTGCGCCTCAACCGCTTCCTTCGCCGCGCGCAACGTCGCCAAGGCCGACTGCAGATCGGGATTATTGCGCAGCGCGCGCTCGACCAAGGCGTTGAGCGCCGGCGATTTGAACAGCACCCACCATTTCTGCGGAATGTCGCGGCCTTCGACGAACCGCTGCGGCCGGCCGGTCGGCGCATCGGTGGCGGAGGTCTGCCCGGCGAGCGGCTCGCGCGTATAGCGGGTGATCTCGGGCGCGGCGGGATGCAGGAAGTCCGGCCCGACCGCGCAGCTTGCCAAGAGGGTCGCTGCCGCGAGTGCGGTGGCACCTGCAGAAAACCACCTGGCCGCTACGTACAACATCTGGAATGGGGACTATGGCAACGGACGCACGAGGTCGAAACGCCCGATCCGGCATTATTTCCGATTTAGCCGCCACTGGCTGTGTTCGGCTGGCCACACTGTACATTATTCACCGGCGGCTACAGGGCAACCCGATCGGCCCCGACACCAAGCGATCCGATCGGCCCCGACACCCACGCAGATCGCCGGCCCGGCGCGCGAAGAGACGAAAGTCTATCCGTGATAAACTGTCATGAGTCGCGCTGTACAGTGAGATTAATGCCAGTCCTGTGACTAATCACAGTAGACCGCGGGGGCCGAAGAATGGCCATGTCGCGGCCTCTCCCGTGACCTGTGGAAACGTCTGACGATGGCCCCCCGCACGACCAGCAGCCGGCTGAGAGTGGCGATCGCCGGCGCGGCTATCGCCGTCGCGGTCGTTGGCTATTGGGCGTGGCACCCGCGCGACGGCGCGAAATTGCCGGTCGATGCGACCACGACAGCCAATGCCGAGCGGTCCAATGCACCGCATGAGGCCGCCCACGATCGGGACAGCGTGGATCTGTCGGATTTGCAGCTCGTCTCGGTGAAGGTCGCGCCGGTCGAGGAGCGCGACTTTCCGGTCGAGAAGGAGGCGGTCGGCAGCATCGACTTCAACGAGGAGCTGTCGGTACAGGTCTTCACGCCGTATCAGGGGCGGATCATCGCGCTGTTCGGCTCGATCGGCGACGACGTGAAGAAGGGGCAAACACTGTTCACCATCGACAGCCCCGATCTGCTGCAGGCCGAGTCGACGTTGATAGCGGCGGCGGGCGTTGCCGACCTGACCACGCGCAATCTGGCGCGCCTGCGCGAGCTCTATACGACCAAGGCGGTTTCGCAGCACGACGTCGAACAAGCGGCCTCCGATCAGCAGACCGCCGAAGGCAATCTGCGGGCGGCGCGCGATTCGGTGCATCTCTTCGGCAAGAGCGATGCCGATATCGACCACATCATCGCCGAACGCAGCGCCGATCCGACTCTCGTCGTGCCGAGCCCGATTACCGGGCGGATCACGGCGCGCAACGCGGCGCCGGGTCTTTTGGTGCAGCCGGGCAATCCGCCGGCTCCCTACACCGTCGCCAATATCGACACCATGTGGATGCTGGCGAATGTCCCCGAGGCCGACAGTCCGGCGTTCCGCGTCGGCCAACAGGTGCAGGTCACGCTCGCCGCGTTTCCCACTCGCGTATTCGACGGCAAGATCACCACGATCGGCGCGAGCGTCGACCCGAACACGCGCCGCGTGCTGGTTCGTTCCGAGGTCAAAGATCCGCAGCACGAGCTGCGTTCCGGCATGTTCGCGAATTTCGTCATCAGCGTCGGGCTGCCGGTGCGCTCGCCGGGCGTTCCGGCCGACGGCGTGGTGCGCGAAGGCGATGGCACGATGACGGTGTGGGTCACCGCCGACCGGCGGCGGTTCACCAGGCGGACGGTCAAGATCGGCGAGCAGCACGACGGCTACCGGCAAATCCTGCAAGGAGTGCAGGTCGGCGAACTGGTCGCCACCGAGGGCGCGCTGTTCTTGAGCAACGCGCTCGCCGCGGCGTCGCCGTGATGACCCGCGCGAGGAACGACCGGTGCTGAAGGGCGTGCTGCAATTCGGGCTGACGCGGCGTCCGATCGTTCTCCTATGCCTGCTCGTTTTCATCGGCGGCGGGCTTTTTGCCTTCACCAGGCTCAACATCGAGGCCTATCCGAATCCGGCGCCGGTGATCCTCGAGATCACCGCGCAGGCCGCCGGCCTCTCCGCCGAAGAGATCGAACGCTACTACACGATTCCGATGGAGGTCGGACTCGCCGCCACGCCGGGAGTGGACATCATCCGTTCGACCTCGTTCTACGGCCTCGCCTTCGTGCGCGTGGTGTTCAAATACGGCGTCGACTACTATTTCGCGCTCACGCAGGCCGCGATCAATCTGCAGCAGAACGTCAATCTGCCGAACAACGTGGTGCCTTCGATCCAGGGATCGAGCCTGGTCGGCGAGATCTACCGCTATCAGGTGGTCGGTCCGCCGCATATCGGGCTGACCAACCTGCGCACGATCCAGGACTGGGTGGTGCAGCGCCGGCTGTTGACCGTTCCGGGCGTGGTGCAGGTCAACACCTGGGGCGGCACCACCAAGGAATTCGAGGTCGAGGTCGATCTCAACAAACTCGACGCCTATAACGTCACCCTGCCGCAGGTGATCAGCGCGATCGGCAACGCCAACACCAATGTCGGCGGCCGCACCATCAGTTTCGGCCAGCAATCGGTGAACATCCGCGGCATCGGCCTCCTCGACAGCGGCGGCAACGAGGACCTGACCCAGGGCTACCGCATCGCCGACATCCAGAACGTCGTTCTCGGGCAATCGAACGGAGTGCCGGTGAAGGTCAAGGACGTCGCCCGCGTCTATATCGGCAATGTTCCCCGGCTCGGCCAGGCCGGACGCGACAAGGAGGACGACGTGGTCGCGGCGATCGTGGTCATGAACCGCACGCTGCACACCAATGATGTCACCCCGCGCATCAAGGCCGCGGTCGAGAAGATCAATACCGACGGCACGTTGCCGCCGGGGGTCAAGCTCGTCCCGTTCTACGACCGCACCACGCTGGTGTCGGTCACCACCAGGACGGTCCTGCACAATCTCATTTTCGGCTGTCTGCTGGTCTTTCTCATTCAGTGGATCTTTCTCGGCAATCTGCGCAGCGCCATCATCGTCGGCGCCAACATTCCGTTCGCGCTGTTCTTCAGCATCATCATGCTGGTGGCGACCGGCGAGGATGCGAACCTGCTGTCGCTCGGCGCCGTCGATTTCGGCATCATCGTCGACTCGGCGGTGATCCTGGTGGAGAACGTCTTCCGCAATTTCCAGGCGAGCCCGGCGGAGCGGCAACGGCTGCTGCGCGATCTGGCGGCCGGCCGCTGGGGCGAGGATCCGACCCGCTCCGCCGATCCGGCGGCGCCGCAGTGGAGCGACCGGCTGCGGGTGATCCTGGCCAGCGCCCTGCAGGTCGACAAGGCGGTGTTCTTTTCCGCGGCGATCACCGTTGCCGCGTTCGTTCCGCTGTTCACGATGCAGGGCGTCGAAGGCCAGATCTTCGGCCCGATGGCGAGAATGTACGGCTTCGCGCTGGTCGGAGCCTTGCTCGCGACCTTCACGGTGACGCCGGCGCTGACCGCGATGATGGTGCGCGAGCCGCTCGGCGAGGTCGAGACGTTTGTGGTGGGCGCGCTGCGCCGCGTCTACACGCCGGTATTGCGCTGGTCGCTCGCCGCGCGCCGGACCATGGTCGCCGTGGGCGCGGCATTCATATTGCTCATCGCCGCGCTGCTCCCGTTCCTCGGCACCGAGTTTCTGCCGGCGCTCGAAGAAGGCAATCTCTGGATCCGCGCGACCATGCCGCCGACGATATCGCTCGAAGCCGGTTCTCCCTTCGTCGACCGGATTCGCGCAGGTTTGGAACGATCCCGCTCGATGAGATCCATCCGGACGATCGCGAAGGCTATCCTTCCGGCGCGTGGGATGGAACCGTGATCGCGGCACTCTATTGGTGCGACGGCCAACGCAACCTGGCGGACGTCATCCGTCTCACGCGGCTGGAGCTGGGCGCGGAGAAATTCGACTTCGTTGGATATTTCAAGTTTTTGGAACGGCGGGGATACGTGGAAATTAGCACGGCTGGCAAATAGATCGCCAGACGACCTACTGCTTGCCGCCGAGATATCCGAGGCTGCGCAATTGCTCGAGCGTCTTTGGGTCCATCGTAGCCTTAGTACCGCGGCCTAAAAAGCTCTTGATCTGCTTCTCGGCATCCAGCCATTTGCCGATCTCCGTCACCATGCGATCGACCTCCGCCGGATGTTGCGCCGCCACGTTGTTGGCGTCACCGTGATCGGTGCGACGGTCGTAGAGTTCAACCTTGTTCATGCCCACTTCCTTGGCCCTGTCGCGATAGATGAGTTTCCAATTGCCGTCCAGCAGGGCCACCGTGTCGGTCCCGTTTTCCGGGACGAAACCCTTGGCATGGGGACTCGCGTAGCGCGACGTCATCACCGGGCCGCGCCTTTGAAAAGGCTTCCCGGTGGCGAAGGGCGCGAGGCTCTGGCCCTGTACGACGTCCGGAATTTTGACGTTGAGGAGATCGAGGACGGTCGGCATTACGTCGATCAACTGCACCGGTTGGGCCACTCTTCTTGCTGCAGGAATCAGTTTCTGATTCCACATCAGGAGAACACCGTGAGCCAGCTCCTGGTAAAGCGATTGGCCGTGCGCGGTCCATCCGTGCTCCCAGAACTCCTCGCCATGATCGGAGACCACGACGATGAGGGTGTTGTCCAAAACGCCGAGCTGTTTCAGCTTGCCGACCAATTGCTCCAGGCTCCAATCGTTATGCAGAATTTCGCCATCGTAGCGGTCAATGGCCTGGTGGATAAAGCGATCGGGATTCACTCCGTTCCGCAGGCAGCCCGCGCGATTCACAACGGCGCCGCCGCCGTACTCCCTCTTGTCGACCAATCGCTTATAAGTTCGATTGAATTCGGCCGTCTCCGCGGGGTTTGCGAACTTCTCTTCAAAGCCGGCGGGCGGGCGGTACGGCGCGTGCGGATCGGTTGTGTGGACATAAAGGAAAAAAGGCTCCTCGCGATGCTGTTCGAGCCACGGGAAGACGATCTTGTTCACGGCCGCCGAGTCCGTGCCGCGATCTTCCGCATCCTTTCGGTAGCGCTGAATCACGGCCCACTCGTCGAGGTAATCGAAGCCGCGCTGCAATCCGGAAATGCGGCCTGCGAAAGGGTTGGCGACAATGCCTGCGGTCACATATCCGGCGGCCCGCAGTTGTTCGGCCAGGGTAGCCGCTCCTTTGGGGATCGTATCGTAATCGTTCACGATCCCATGAGAGAAGGAGTAGAGCGAAGTCAGCAGCGAGGCCGTGGATGGTTTGGTCCAGGTGGCCTGCACCTGGCAATTCTCGAACACGAGGCCCGTGGCCCCCAATTTTTTCAAAAAGGGAGTAGTGTCGCGAGCGTAACCGTAGAGACTGGCGTGATCGGCCCGCAGGGTATCGATCATATAGAGGAGGACGTTCGGCCGTTTGGGGGCTTTGCTGGTGATCAGCGGATTGGCCCACAACGCAACGGTGCCCTGCTTTTCCGCGCTGGTTTCAAATGCCAGCTTGACGCTGCGGCCTCCGTAGGCCGAAAGGTCTATGTCGGCGTCTTCCCATGTATCCGCGCTGGCGACGGTTTTCGAGTACAACTCGTTCGATCCATCCGCGGTGAGGCGAAACGTTACGGGGCTCTTCGCTTCGGTGATGCCGATTCCGAAGTGCAAGCGAGCGTCCTTGGGGACGGGCACTTCGAACGTGACGGTGGACGGCGAGTGTACGTACAGCGTGTTGCGATATTCTTCGCGCTTTCCAATGAACTGCCGGCCAGCCGCCTTCGGAAAATCGGCTTTGCGCGGAATCAGGGCAATCGACTTGATGGCCACGAGATCGAGCAGTCCGTCGGTTGGCATGAAAGCCAAGGGTCGGCTGCCCGAATCATCAATGTGTATGTCGAAGCGGTAATCGTGGTACTCGCGCAAAGGTCCGAGCGACTGCTTGTATTCTTCATTGCCGATCTTGATCTTGATCTCCTTGCCACCCTCAGCGAGCATCCGGACTTCGACTGCTTCGTACCGGCTCCAGTCGATCAAAGGCTCACCGGGCGCCTGAATCACGGGACTGCTGCCCTCGCCCTTCACCACGAGATCGCCCTGGCGGAATCCCATGCGTCCTCTGAGGAGGATCCAGGTAATATCGTTTTCAGAATTGAAATTGTGCCAGACGACTGGATCGGCCATCAGGGCCGAAGAAGGCACGGGTGACGCCGAGACCGAAGCGGACTTGGGAAACTCGTCATCGAAGCGGTAAGGTTTGAAGACCTCCGACGCGGGCTGAGGCGGAGCGGGCGCGTTTCGGCAGCCGGCTGCCAGAAGGAGCAAGCCCGTACATACCAAGCATGAAGCAAACCGCACTGTACAATTTTCCCGCACGCTACCGCATCACGGCTTTCCACCCACATATCCCAGACTGCGCAATTGATCTAGAGTTTGCTGGTCCATCGTGGCCTTCGCGCCGCGACCGAGAACACTCCGGATCCGCGTCTGCTCGGCCATCCATTTGCCGATCCCGGTTATCATGCGGTCAACCTCCCGCGGATTCTGGGCGGATACATTCTTCGTATCCCCGCGATCCGAGCGTCGATCGTAAAGCTCGACTCTATTCAACCCCGCGAGTTTACCCTGCTCCCTGTAGACGAGCTTCCAGTTCGCGTCTAGAAGTGCGATCGAATCGATATGGTTCTCAGGATCGAGTTCGTTGTGTTGGCCATATGGATGCGCAAACCGCGACGTCATCACCGGGCCCCTCCTTTGGAACGGTTGCCCCTTGGCGAACGGCGCCAGGCTCTGTCCTTCCACGGCGTCGGGAATCTTGATCCCTAGCAAATCGAGCACCGTGGGAAGAACGTCGATCAACTGCACCGGTTCGCCAACTCTTCCAGGCCGAGGAATCAATTTGGGGTTCCACATCAGGAGCAGCCCATGAGCCAGTTCCTGGTAAAGCGACTGGCCGTGTCCGGTCCAACCGTGCTCCCAAAACTCTTCGCCGTGGTCGGAGACTACGATGATGAGGGTGTTTTCCAGAATCCCGAGATCCTTCAGCTTCTTGAGCAACTGCTCCAAGCTCCAGTCGTTATGAAGGATCTTGGCGTCATAACGATCGACGGCGCGCTGGATAAATAGCTCAGGATTGACTCCGGCTTGAGTGCAGAGGGCGCGGTTGACTCCGAACCCACCGTGACTCAAAGCCATCTCTTTGAGTCTCTTGAAATTGCGGTTGAATTCGGGCGATTCCGCAGGATCAGCAAACTTCTCTTCGAATCCGGCGGGCGGCCGGTAGGGCGCGTGCGGGTCCGTTGAGTGCGCGTAGAGGAAGAACGGCTCATCGCGATGCCGTTCCAGCCACTGAAATGCGACCTTGTTCACAGCTGCCGAGTCCGTGGCGCGGTCCTCGGACTCGTTCAAGTACCGTTCGACCGCCTGCCACTCCGATACGTAATCGAAGCCCCGCTGTAATCCCGAAATCCGGCCGGCGAGCGGGTTAGCTAGCACGCTCGCGGTCACGTATCCCGCCGCGCGCAACTGTTCGGCCAGTGTGATCGATCCCTTGGGAATCGTGTCGTCGTCATGAATAATGCCATGCGTGTAAGAGTAAAGCGAGGTCATTAGTGATGCGACGGATGGTTTGGTCCAGGTCGCCTGCACCGTGCAGTCCTCGAAAACCAGCCCCTGCGCCCCGAGTTTCTTGAGGTATGGCGTGGTGTCGCGGGCGTAGCCATAGAGACTGGTGTGATCGGCGCGCAGAGTATCGATCATGTAGAGCAATACGTTCGGCCGGTTCCTCGGAGCTTTAGCGACAAGCAGCGGGTTGGCCCACAAGCCGACGGTGCCCTGTTTTTCGGCAATCGTCTGAAAAACCAGCTTTATGTTTTGGTGCGCATACGATGCCAGGTCTACCTCGGCATCTTCCCAGGTATCGGCATCGGCCAGCCTCCTCGAATAGAGTTCCTTCGAGTCCGCCACCACACGAAAAGTAATCGGGCCGTTCCTTTCGGTGATGCCCAACCCGAAGTGCAACCGGGCATCCTTCGGCACGTTGACCTCGTAGGTGAGTGAGGAAGGAGAATGCGCGTAAAGCGCATTGCGGTACTCTTCGCGTTTGCCCACGACCTGGCGGCCCGCCGCCCGAGGAAATTCCGCCTTGTGCGGGACCAGCTCGATGGAGTTGATCGCCGCCAGAGCGGTGAGGGAGTCGGTGGGCATGATGAGTAACGGCTGGCCGTCCGCGGGCGCATGGGCATGGATGTCAAAGCGGTAAATGTTGTATTGGCCGGGCGGCCCGAGTTCCTGCTTGAATTCTTGATCGCCGATTTTGATCTTGATCTCATGCCCGCCTTCCGCCAGCATGCGGATTTGGACAGCTTCATAGAGATGCCAGGCGATCGGCTCCTTTTTCGGCGAGAGAATAACCGGCGTGCTGTCCTCGCCTTTCAATACCAGGTCGCCCTTGCGGAACCCCATCCGGCCGCGCAGCAGATTCCAGGTAATATCGGTCTCGCTGAGAAAGTTGTGCCAGATGACAGGATCGGCCACCATGGCTGAGGAGCGCAGGGACGAGGCTGTGACCTTGGCTGACGACTCAAACTCGTCGTCGAAACGGTATGGCTTAAACGCGGCTGACGTTGACCGGGGCGGGCCGGGCGCCTTGCGGCAGCCAGCCGACAGAATGAGCAGAAACGTGAAAGCTAAGACAAAGAAGAGACGCAGAGTGCTATTTTCGCGCACTCTGCGCCTCCGAGGTTAATAGGCGATCCTGCTAGAACTCCAGCCGCAGCGAGAACTGAATGATGCGCGGACTGTTCACCTGCTTACTGAGATTCAATAACCCGGTGTTCGTGTTCAGGTTCGAGGTGCCGCTACTGGCGAGAGAACCAGGAAGGTAGAAAATCGGGTGATTGAATGCATTGAAGAAGTCGGAGGTGAATCGCAGCTTAATCCTCTCTTTGATTGTGAAGTATTTGAAAAGGGACAGATCCTCATTCCAAGCTCCCGGGCTGAGGAAGGAGTATCCCGGGTTCCACGTGAGGTTGTCCGTGAAGGAGGTTAGCACAGTCTGACCGTTAGCAAGCGTAACTGGCAGCAGGTTGCTGAAGTCGGAACCTAGAGGATGGAGCGTGCGCGCTCCGCGGTTGACTGGGACAAGCTGCTCGAGCTGGCCCAGATTGACGCCCGTTGCTTGCGTGGGATCGAAATCGCCCTTGAACCACAGTTGCTCG
This sequence comes from Terriglobia bacterium, assembly GCA_963768075.1. Taxonomy (GTDB): domain Bacteria; phylum Acidobacteriota; class Terriglobia; order Bryobacterales; family Bryobacteraceae; genus QHXW01. Next base: position 1,111,424 of record CAVYHD010000033.1, on the reverse strand, counting down.
GTGTGTCCGAAGATGTTCATCGTCAGCTGCTGGTTAGAGTTAAGCGTTGGGTTTCCGAACAGGTATTCGCTATTTTCAGGTAGCCCGGAGGAATTCGTGTTAACGCCCATCCAGCTTCCGCCTTGCAAAGTGCCGATAAACGCCACCTGCCATCCGCCAACGACCTCGTTTAGGGGACCGGATATGTGACTTGCGAAGTGTTTTCCCTTCCCAACCGGGAGCTCGTAGATGCCGTTCCATTTGACCATCTGGGGCGGAACCTGACCCGAGTTCGCATACACCAGCTTGAGGCGCTGGCTTAAGGTCAGGTTCGGGTCGCCGAAAATCGTCGAATTCAGGGGGACAATAGCACCGTCACTTCCGTCGCTGAACCCGCCAGCATCGGTCGTAGTGAGGATGTGATCGTACGTGTAGGACCACTGGAAGCTCAGACCGCTCGTAAAGCGGCGTTCTACTTGCGCCTGGAACGAGGTCGAGTTCGAATAACCGACGTGTGATTCCACGGTACCGTTCCAGTTGGGATTGGGCCGGCGCTGGTCTGCTCCGAGACCGCCTGGCAGGACCTGGAGACCTGTTTGGTTCTCGTAATTCAAGGCCGATTCCGCACTGTTCCAGGCCATGCGTTGCTCCAGATTACTGCCATGGTTGCCGATATAACTCAGGCGCAAAGCCGTATTACGCATCAGCTCCCGCTCGAGAGTCAACGTCCATTGCTGCATCCGGTCGTCGGACCAATTGTGCGGGTCAAAGACGAAGATGCCCTGGGAACCGGCGGAGATACTCTGAATGCCGGTCGTGTTGACGGTGGCGTTGGGAAGGAAGTCGGCGGAGCTCGGCGCGTTGAGGAGAGAGTAATTAGGAATGGCTCCGTTCATACATGTGGGTCCCAAAGGCTCACAGGAGCTATCCAGATGGTTCGAAAAATCCAGGTTTAACGGTGGATTGGTCCTGGAGGCTTGCAGGATTTGTGAAAGCGGCATGGGCCAGTAGAACATGCCGTAACCGCCACGTATGACCCACTTATCGCTCACCCTGTAGGCCGCGGAGAGTCTGGGGCCAAGGTCTTTCCACACATTGGGAACCAATGCGCTTGGGAAGCCGGCCACGGAATCGGCCGTTACCCAAGATAGGCCGCGTTGGGCCCACGACCCTAGCACGCCAGATGGAATATTCGGCAGGCTATTAATGGATGTGTTGCCGGGGCTAATCACGGTAAATCCGGGATAGTTGTTGGGATCCAGGCTCACCAGCCGATTTTGTGCCTCGTGGTACGGGCTCCAGTGATCCCAGCGGAGTCCCGCGGTCACCGTTAGCCGAGGACTTACCTTCCAGGTATCGTTGACATATAAACCGAGCTCCTGCTGTTGGAAATAGAAGTAGCCGCGGTTGTATTGATCTCTGAGCGCGGTAGGCAGACCCAGCAGAAGGCTCGCAAGCCCAGTGCCGGTAAATGGCGCCTGGCCCTGGGAAGCGGGGTCATAGAGCCCTGTCCAGGAGGAGTAGAAACTGTGGGATCCTTCCGCCTGTTGCAGTTCTTCGATATTGTTGTCTTCCTTCCGCGCTTTGACGCCAAATTTTAGACTGTGCTTGCCTTTGATCCAGGTTACGTTGTCGTCTACTTCGTAGGATGTCAAGTTCTGGTGATGGTTGTTGTCGCCGTCCCATCCCCCGTAATAGAGCATGTTACCGAAGGGATCTCCTGAGCCGGCAGCGTAAACCGTTGGCCAGCCGGTGACGCCGAACGGGTTAGGCAGGCCCAGCTTATTGGCCCAGTTGGTGCTGTCGCCCAGCGTCCCGTAATGCGTTGCGGAGCGGAAGCCGGCGAGCTGCAGCTCATTGAGGAAGGTCGGGGAAAAAACGTGGTTCCACCGCAGGCTGGGCGAGTAAGTAGCGATATCCTCTTCACCGCTTCCCCCACAGTTGGTGCATCCAGGAGGAGGATAACCGTATTGGCCGCCATACAGCGCATTGAAGTTTGGCGATTGCGTGTAGCGTCCGGAAATACTGTCCTTCTCCGAAAAATTGTGATCGATCTTAGCGGTCCAGGTGTGCTGATTGGTGGGATTCGGGTAGTAGGTTTGAAAATTCTGCTCGGTCCACGGGTTGAGGTTGCCGCCAATATTTGGTGTGGGCGTAACACTTTGAAAGATCTTCGCGGTCGCGCTTAAACGGCTTTGCGGAATCACGTTGTTGGGAAACGGCGTACGGCTCCCGTTCGGTCCGCTAGTAGTGGAAGGGTCGTAGACAGTGTACTTATTGCCGTTGACATCCGTGATGCTGCTGAGGTCCCCATTCCAGATCGCTGCTGTCGGGACGGCGGTGATGGCATAGTTATTCTGCCGTTGCTTCATACCTTCCCAGTCGAACATCCAGAAGGTCTTGTTTTTGCCGTTGTAGATGTGGGGGATCAGCACCGGTCCACCCGCCCAACCTCCGTACTCGTTGCGGATGTACTGGGCCGCGGTGTTGCCGTCCTGGACTGCTCGGGCGCGCAGGCCATCGCCGTTATTGCGGAACGTCTCGAACAGAGCGCCATGAAGCTCATTGGTTCCACTGCGGCTGACTAGGTCGATGGTGGCCGGACGGGAGTACTGCGCATCCGTGCTGGCGGTTTCGACGCGGAACTCCTGGACGGTATCGAGACCGGGCTGCATCCTCGACATGCCTCCACCGAACCGGTCGACGTTGGACATTCCATCGAAATTCATCTCGGTGGCGCCCACCTTCATCCCGTTGGTACGGGGACTGCTGCCGCCGACTACGCCAGGCGTCAGATCGAAGAGATTTGAAATCTGGCGACCATCGATGGGCAAGTCGTGGATAGCAAGAGCGTCCTTCACGTCACTCACCTGGCCACCCTCGGTCGCGATGTCGGGCGCAGCTCCTGTGACTTCCACCGTCGATTGCAGGCTTCCAACTTCCAGAGCGGGATCCACGACGGCCGTCTGGCCGGCATCCAGCGTCAAGGTTCCTTCCCATTTCTTGAAGCCTTGGCCCTCAACGACTAGCGAATACGGGCCGTCCGGAACGGCACCAAAGTAATAAATGCCGGCGGAGTTGGTCTGAGCGTCGTGGGCCACCCCGGTGGCGGTGTTGGTCAGAATGACTTTGGCATTTGGAATGACAGCCTTGCTGGCGTCCTGCACGGTACCGCGGACAACACCGAGCCCGGTTTGGGCTGCCAGCGGCAGCGCCATGATCATGAGCCCGACGGCCAACTTTCTTGCGTTTTGTAAGTAAGCAGGTATTCCCATAGCCCCCTCGCAGTTCAGAGATCTTGGTAGATTTGGATCAGACTACCCGAGACGCGGAACGAAGTCAAGGCGAATCTTGAGGATGTTGAAAAAACGGAGGGCCGCGTTGGAGCTGTGCTTAGTTGCTCGGCATCGGAAACCCTTTGCAGCCATTTGCCCCGGGGGGTTGACAGGCGAGGGCAGGTGTGGCGAGAATACACCGTCCCGGAGGTGTGTCTGGTGAAAAATTTGTGGCGCGTGACGGTTCTGCTCTCTCTGAGCGCCGCATTCGCCTCCGCCGTGGAACTTCCCGCGGGTTACTACCGTTTCATGGAAGCTGGTTGTGCCAACGTTGAGAAGCACCTGGACGAGCAGCCTGATGCTGACCTGAACGCGATTGAGCATCGACGCGAGCCCCACGCGGGATCGTCCTTGGAGATCAACTGGGCGCACTTCGGATATGCGATCCTGCCGCCGGCGGTGCTCTACGCAAAACAGCATCCGGCGAACAGGCGATATCACGATCCCCACATGCTGGCGTTAGCGCTGCGCATTGGCGACCTGCTCGCGACGGCGGACGAAAGCGGAATCTTCGAGCCGCGGCTGGATAGCGACTGGGATACGTACACCTGGCTGGAAGCCTACCGATTGCTGGCTCCTGAATTGGGAGAGGCGCGCAAGGAGCGGTGGAAGCGGCAGATCGTGCGCAACGTTGCTTTGCTTGTGCCGGGCGCAATCGATCGATTGGATACCGCGTGGTATCAATCGCCGTTCATCGGTACATCGCCGAACCATTACGCGCAATGGGCTTCGTTGCTGCTGCTGAGCGGCCAGGTTTTTCAGAATCCGGAGTGGGAAAAGTTGGGCGCGAAGATTTTACGACGCTTCGCCACCACCGAGCAGTCTCCGGATGGTTACTGGGGCGAGCATAACAGCTCCGGTCCCACCACCGGCTACAATCATCTGACCCTTTCCAGCGTGGGATTGTATTGGGAGTTGACGCACGATCCGGATGCACTAACGGCGCTGCGGCGCGCCACGACGTTCCACGAGAACTTCACGTTTCTGGACGGCACGCCGGTAGATGTGATCAATGACCGGAATCGCCATTGGGGTACGCGCTCCTGGGCGCACTTCGCGTTTTCCAATTTTCCGGATGGCCGCGGCTACGCCGAGTTCCTGGCGGGCTTCTTCAATCCGGACCGCCCGAACATGGATCTGTTGGGACGCATCGCGCAAGACGCCTTGTACTACCACGACGGGCCAACCGAGCCGGCGCTCCAAACTCTGCCGGCGTATTCGTACCAGATGAGCGTGCCGGCGGGGATTCGTAAAACCGGGCCGTGGCAAGTTGCACTCTCGGGGCTGATGAGCACGCAAGCGATTCGCAGCCCGTTTTACCTGGATCGCCAGGGCCACGTGAGCGTGTTTCATCAAAAAGTTGGATTGATCATCACCGGAGCGGGATCCAAGCGGCAGCCCGAACTAGCCACATTTTCAGAAAAGCTCATGGGCCAGACGGTCCACATGCCGAACAGCACGCGGCTACAGATGGGCGAGTACGAAGACCGCCTGTCGCTCGCTTACAACACGTTCTTCTGCGATCTGTTTGTGCCGGCGCCCGCGGCCGATGAACTGGCGCTGCGGTTCCGGATCGGCTCTCGCGGCGAACTCGCGGAGAGCGCGCGCCTGACGTTGCAGTTGGTGTTGAAAGCCGGCGAGACTCTCGAAACCGGTGCCGGAAAAAAAATCACGCTGGGAGCGGATCGAATCGAGCTAACCGCGGCTGAACTAGGCGGTTCGATTCGCCATCACGGATGGGTCATGAAGATGGACCCGGAGGCACGCCTGGTGTGGCCGGTATACCCATTCAATCCTTATGCCAACGGGCCTGAGACAAGCATCGAGTGGGCGGTGGGCGCACTTTCCGTGGATCTGCATCCCAAAAAAGAGACTGCCGCGAGCGGGCATAAGGAGCAGGAGATCGATTTTGTGATCACCGTAGATGAGTAGTCACAGTCAGCGGTTGATTAGGTCGTGATAATACCGGGCCGCCTGCTCGTCGCCCGGACGCGGCTGCTGTATTCGCAACGCGCCGCCTGGTTGGAACGCTCTTACGGTTGAGCTGTAGGCTTGCGCTATTTCGGCCTGAGTAACGGGAGCGCCCGTGGGTGTGGTCGAATCCGAGATCCATACAGCGCGGGGCGCGAGCGCGGCGGCTAAGTCGGGGAGATCGAAATCCAAAAGCGCCCCAGGCACGATCTGCTCGAAGATGAGCCGATGGATGCGCGTGGCGGCGACGGCGTCGTACGAGAGGAGCATGCCTTCGAGTGCGATCGACCGGAGCCGGGCGTCGAAAACGGCGGCGTACAGCAGGGGGATCGCAGCCGCGTTCCTGCCAATACCGCTCAAACGGCCCGGATCGACATCGTCGCGGGCGGCAAGCAAGTCCAGGCCGCGGAGAATATCGCGGGCGCGCACGCCGGGCAGAGGACGGTTCATCAGAATCGCCGTCATCCCGTCTTCGTAATCGCCGAAGTAGCGATAGAATTCCGAATCGTTCAGATCCGGGGTGATTCGCGTTTCACCCATGCCGCGAAGATCTACCGAGAGCACCATCACGCCGCTGCGCGCCAGTTCTTCGGCGGCTGTCGCGGAAGCGGACTTGCCTTCCCCGTCGGCGAGGATGACGGCTGGCCGGCGCGCTGGGCCGGATGCCGGTATGTAGAGGAGAGCGGGGATCAGAATGCCCGGCTCGCTTTCGTACGTGAGTTTGTCGATGCGATAACCGTCGCGCCGCAAGGTTCCATAAAACGTACATCGAGACGGGCCCGGATGCCGGCTGAAAGCCGCTGCGCGAGATGGCGGCCGCGCGCACTTTGCTCTGCCACGCGGCCAGACTCGCGCCGCCGGCCGGCTGCAACCGGTTTTGGCGCAGGCGTTCGGCGCGAGCGCGATTCAACGAGAACACGGTCTCGCCCCCGAGGGAGGTCGCAACTTGTCCTGTCGCTGTGCAGTAGAGTGTTTCGGCGGACTCCGGCGTAATAGGCGCCTCAGGCGCCGTGTCCTCCCGGTCGCGCAGGTATCGCGAGAGCCAGTCGTAAGCGGCCAGCCGGCGCGGATCGGAATATCCGTGGCCGTCGTCCGCCTCGAACATCTGCAGATTTGCGAAATGCCGGGCCTCACGGAACGTCTCACGGGCGCCGTCAATGGGAAAAAAATCACGGATCGCTGATAGCATCAGGTACGGCTTCGAGCCGGCCGCGTAGATCAAATCGGGATAATCCAGGCCGTCGGCCAGCCATCCAGGGAATACCTGCTCGGCATCTTGCGGGCCAATCGTCTTCAACATCCAGTGCCACGAAGTGATGTAACAGGAGGGCGCCGCGATCTTGATGCGATCATCCAGGGCCGCGAGGTAGGCTGAATGGGTGCCGCCGCCGGAGTTGCCGGTCACCGCGATGCGTGTGGGATCCACTTCTTTGCGGGAGAGCAGGTAATCCAACGCGCGGATTCCATCCCAGATGGTGTAACGCGCGATATCTTCTCCGGTGAGCAGGCACTGAGTGCCTTGGATCGTGTGCTCCGTGGTGGCGGAACGCAGTTTGGAACCGTGGAGGTCACCGTCGAAGATTTGCACCCGCTCTCCCTGTCCGAGCGGGTCCCAGGTGAGCGCCACGTAACCCCGCCGCGCGAGAGTGACGAGCATCTGCTGCCACGTCGGGTTGGACTTGCCTCCGAGTTCATGGCCCAGAGGGTAAAGAACCGCGGGGTGCGGCGCATCGCCCGTCGCGGGCAGATAGAGATTCGCCGTCACATAAAAATGGGGCTGGCTTTCAAAAATCACTTTTTCGATGCGATAGCCGTCCCGCTGAAGCGTTTCCACGGTGCGAGCGTTGAGTGGCGTGCGGTCCGGCAAGCCGCCAATGGCGTGGAGGATGCGCTCGCGCACATAGGCGCGGCGGCGGGCCAGGGCCTCGGGCGTAGAGATCGCGAGGGAGCGCTGGCGGGCGTTAACCAGCATCTGCCCTTCACGCTCCATGTACTCGGGAAGCATGCGCCGGATCTCCTCATACTCGCTCAGGCCATGCAGGAAATCGAGAGATTCCGCGTCTACATGTTGCGCAAAAGCTCTGCCGAGCGAACAACACACCAGGATGAGTACCGACCGCGATATGGACGAATGCAGATTCAGCATGCGGACAGGATATCGTATGATCGACTGGCATATGCTCAGAGCGCTCCTCTGTCTTATTCCTTTCTCGGCGGTTTCTCTCGCCGGAGCACAACTGATTCTGCCGTCAGATGCGCTGGAACGGGATGGCACGGTCCATGTGGTTTACAGAACAAACCCACTGGCCACCGGGCACGGCGTCTTATCAATCGATTGGACAGACGTCCATGGACGCGTTGTGGACCACCGCAGCCTTCCCGTGGAACTGATCGACGAAACAGATGTTGGTTTTGACATTGACGTGCGCCGCGCCAGGGGCATGCAGAACGAGCTGCGAGCGCATCTGCTATTCGATGGCCAGGACAAAAAGGGCAGACCCGATCACCGGGATGAGGAAGCCAGACAGCCTTTCGTCGCCAAGCCGCCGGCGCACTCGTGGTGGGACTACGAGATCATCATGTGGCAGAATTACACGGGCGAGCTGTTTGGAAAACTGCAGGCGCTGGGAATTCACGGCGGACAATACGTCGGCCGACTCCGCACGTTACCCGAATTCCTCTTGCAGAACGATTTGCGCTGGTACGCGGAGAATATCGCCACTGATTTCTTTTCTGCCTACCACCGCTATTTCCCGGATCGGGACAATGGGTGGTTTTTCAAGCAAGCCAGGTTGGACCATCAGCGCGAGCCTTCGAGTCTCGAGCCCTTCAAACGGCATCCGAGCCTTAGCGATCGCGAATGGCTGCAGAAAGTTCACGATCGGCTGGTTGAGTCAGCGCGGTTCCTGGCGCCTTACCGGCCTTTCTTCTACAGCCTGGGAGATGAGACGGGAATCGGGGAGTTGGAGGCCGCGTGGGATTTCGATTTCTCGGATCAATCGCTGGTCCCCATGCGCCAGTGGCTGCGAGAGCGCTACGGGACATTGGCTGCCGTGAACCGGCAATGGGGCACAACTTTCGCATCCTGGGACGCCGTGACTCCCATGACTACCGACGAAGCGTTAAAACACAGCGACGACAACTTCTCTCGATGGGGCGACTTCAAGGAATGGATGGACATTTGTTACGCGAATGCTCTGCAGATGGGCTCTGACGCGGTTCACTCCGTCGATCCGGAAGCATATGTGGGAATCGGCGGAGGGCAGATGCCGGGCTGGGGAGGCTACGACTACGCGCGCATTACCAAGGCGCTGACGGCCATCGAGCCGTACGACATCGGAAACAACATCGAGATCATCCGCTCATTGAATCCGGCGATGGCGGTCCTGACCACTGCCTTCGCCCATGGGCCGTGGGAGAGACAACGGGTCTGGCACGAAGTGCTGCACGGGAACCGGGGCCTGATTCTTTGGGACGACAAGAGCGAGTACCTGGACAAAGAGGGCGGTCTGGAAGAGCGGGGGCGCGAAGCCGGCAGCTACTACAACGAGCTGCGCAACGGAATTGGCGCGTTGCTGATCAACAGCCGCCGTCAAGTGGATCCCATTGCGATTCATTATTCGCAACCGAGCTTGCGTGTTGAGTGGCTGCTGGAAGCGCGGCCCGGCGGCGGCGCCTGGGCAACGCGGTCGGCGCGAGCGGAGAGGACGGAAAACGAGTTCATGCGGCTGCGGGAATCGTGGTGCCGGCTGATCGAGGATGGCGGTCTGCAATATAACTTTGTTTCGTACGACCAAGTGGAACAGGGTGAACTGCTGACGGGCGGATACCGTGTGCTCATCCTTCCGCGCTCGAGCGCGCTTTCGGCAGCGGAAGCGCAAGCGATTCACGAGTTCGCCGCGCAAGGCGGTGTGCTCCTCGCGGATGGCGAGCCTGGCACCTTCGACGAACATGGGCGCAGGCTGCCACAGGCACAGCTCGCGGACCTGGACGGCAAGATATTGCACGCCGGCCCGGACGTGCTCGACTATCATCGCCAGCGCGTGTTGCGGAAGGGCGGAGCGATACGTGACGCAGTTGCGCGGATGCTCAGCGAAGCGGGTGTGCAACCGCAGTTTCGGGTTACCGACGCGCAGGGGCAGCCCGTGCAAGGCGTCGAAACCCAGGTGTTCCGCAATGGCGCGGTAACCATTGTGGCGCTTCTCACGAATCCTGATTTGAGAGTCGACGAGCTGGGACCGCCGGACTTCCGGTCGAACGAGAACTTCGCTCACCGGCAATCGCTGCGGTTGGCGCTCCCCGAAACGCTTGCCGTATACGACGTGCGCGCCGCCAAGTTTCTAGGTAAGAGCCGCGCGCTGAATGTGGACTTGGACCCTTATGAGCCGATGATATATGCCGTGAGTCCCGAGGCGCTTCCGGATCTGACGCTCTCTGCTCCGGCGCGGGTGGCTCGCGGCGAAACAGGCCGCACGCGCATTTCGTTTGGTTCGTACAGCCCGGCTGCGGTCCATATCCTGCACGTAGACGTAACCGATCCCACTGGGCAACTGGTCCGCCATTACTCGGGCAACGTCCGCGCGCCATTAGGTCACGCCGTGTGGGAACTCCCGCTAGCGCACAATGATGCCACCGGCATGTGGCATCTGCGCGCACACGATCTGCTCAGCGGACAAACCAAAACGGTCAATATTGATGTGTTTTGAGGCTCTGCTCAGGGTTCAGGCGACGCCGCACCAGCGGCAGACGAACAGGAGCAGCGTTGCCGTCGCATCGGCGAGGGAATCGATTTCAACGTACTCGTCAGCCGCGTGCGTATTGCCGCCCCGCGGTCCCCAAAGGACGGCGGGCGTAGCGAACGCCTGGTGAAAAACGTAGAGATCACACGGGCCCTCGATACCGGCAATGTCGGGTGCCGAACCGAGCACAGCTTCCGCACAGGCGGCCAACTCGCCGACCAGCGGTTCCAACTTTGAGATCGCTGATCCAGGCAGCCAACGAATGGGGAACTCCGTTGCGGGCGGTTCCGGGAAGAGTTCCGGCCGCGCTTGCACCACCGACTGGAGCCACTCGAAGAACTCGCGTTCCACTTCTTCCTGGGCCTCGCCCGGCATAAGCTGCCAGAAGAACTCGACCTTGCATTCTTCGGGGATGGTGATGGGTTCACCGGTGCCCCACGGGGAAGTGAAGATCTTGGTGACCGAGACGGGAACCGGGTCGGCATGGTGCGCGTAGAGTTCCTGCACCCGTGATCGGCGGCGCCGTTGGGCGGCAAACTCCGGAACCTTTGTCAGAAAATGCGTGACCTGATCAACCACGCCGACCGGAAATGCACCCTCGGTGAGAACCCCTCCGGGCGCCCGGAAGGTGATGTGCGCTGTACGGCCACCGCGCTGCGCCGGACAGACACGTAAAAATGACGGCTCTGAAACGACCGCGGCGTTTCCGTTGTAGCCGCGGAGCCTTCCGGCCAGAGTTCCATTCACGCCACCAAACTCTTCATCGATTACCGTCTCGAAGATGAGATCGCCGCACAAGCTCAGCGAAAGATCCCGCACGGCTTCGGCAATGAAGAGATTCATCGCAACGCCAGCTTTCATGTCGTTCGCGCCGCGGCCGTAGATTCGATTCCCAACCACTTCTCCGCCGAAAGCGTCGCGTGTCCACGGCTGCGTTCCCCGCGGAACGGTATCGATGTGGCCGGAGAGTACCAGGGAGCGGCCACCGCCGGCGCCTATGCGGCGCGCGCCCAGGTTTGGACGATTCTTGTAATCGCGGCCAGGCCGGAACAGCGGATGTTGTTCCATCCCGTTCACGTCAGTCAATTCATAAAGCTCCGGGTCCCAGCCGCTGGCGCGCAGCACTCGCGCGATATATTCCTGACAAGCGCGCTCCGCGCCCACCGGCGGTTTGTTTTCCGAAGGCAGGCGAACCAGACCTTGCGTTAGCTCAATCAAGCGGCTACGATTCCGCTGCACGTAGCTGGTGATGGTTGCCTGTAGATTCTGGTCGATCGCGATCACCCAGCGCTCCGCGTCCGCATTTTGTTGTGGCTCGCAAGTAAATGTACCGATCTTTCTGCTCCACGTCAAATCCGGGCGCAAGAAGGATCAATGTAAAGGGGGCGGTTCTTGGCATTTATCCGCCGCGGAAGTTTGACGATCGCGGCCATGATCCGCTAGACTTACTTTCGTTCGTAAACGAAGTACATGCGGCAAACATCGAGCGCAGAGAAGCGAATTCTCCGGCCGGGGCAGGTTCGGAGCGCCAACCGAGTCGCCGTGCTTCAACTCCTTCGCCACAACGAGCATATGTCGCGCGCCGACCTCGCCCGGCAGAGCGGACTTTCCGAAGGCACCGTTTCCCGCATGATGACAGACCTGATTTCCGATGCGCTGGTATGCGAGGACGGCGCCGAGAACTCCACCGGAGGCCGTCCTGGCCGCCGTTTGCAGCTGGATCCCAAGCGTGTGGCGTTAGGGGCTGAGATTCAGAACTGGGAGACGCGCGTTGCGGCGAGCACGATGCGGGGCCGCATCGTAGAGAGCCAGCGGTTTCGCACTCCGGCCTCGGCGGAAGAAACGCTCGAGCTGATCGCGGACGCGTTCGAGAACTGCCGCCAGCGGCTCGGTGGAAAGCGCGTTCCTGGAATTGGCATTTCCGCCCGAGGTATCGTCAACAGCGACCTTGGCTTACTCGTGCTGGGCAACCGTCCCGGATGGGCGGGCGTGCCGGTCCGCAAGATCCTCGAAGCGCGGCTCCAGGAACCGGTCTACGTGGAGAACAACGTACGTGCCGCGGCTCTTGCCGAATACAACTATGGCTCTTCGGAAGTGTACGCCAGCCGCGTGTTTCTCTTCGTAAAGGTGGATGAGGGCATCGGTATGGCCATCATCCTGGAAGGGCAGCTACACTATGGCCCACGCATGGCGGCCGGGGAGTTTGGACAGATGGTCATTGCGACGTCCGCCACGCCAGAGCGCCACGACCGGCCCGGCTGTCTCGAAAAGTTAGCCGGCAACCCCGCTCTGTGCGAGCGGTATGGCGCCGTGGCCGGAGACCGGCGTTCCGCCGCGTCGGGCGACACCTTCGCGCGTGTGCGCCGGATCGTCCAAGCGGCCGCTGGTGGCAATACGGCGGCAGTCGAAAGTCTTGTGGAAACGGCGCGCTGCCTGGGCGTGGGCATTTCAAACGTGGTGTGGGGACTGGATGTCGACGTGGTTGTCATCGACGGCGCAATCACCGACGCGTGGCACTTGATTGAACCGGTGATCCGCGAACAGTTGGGCAACGAGAGCCTGCCGGAGATCAACCTGCTCCTGAGGCCTTCCGCCTTTGGTGGCGATGCCGCGCTGATCGGCGCCGCTACGCTGCCGTTCACGACGCTGTTCGCGACTGGCGGATCCCAGCACCTTGCCGGAGCGACGCCCTGATGGCTGGGGATGCGGCGACTCGGCCGCCATCTGTGTCAGGCTCATTGAAGCGGGTCCTATCGCGTCGCGATCTTATCCTCTACGGCCTTGTCATTCTCACACCCACGGCCCCGTACCCGGTCTACGGCATCGTTCAGCAAACCTCCCACGGCCACGCGGTCATCAGTTACTTAGTGGCGGTGGTAGCCATGCTGTTCACAGCGGCCAGTTATGGCAAGATGTCGGGCGCGTTCCCGGCGGCCGGCTCGACTTATACCTACGCACAACGAGCACTCAACACTCACGTCGGTTTCCTCGCCGGCTGGGCCATGATGCTGGACTACTTTCTGATTCCTCTGCTCAGCATCATCTACGCGGCGCTCACGGCCGCGCGTCTGGTCCCGCAGATTCCGTATCTCGCGTGGGCGGTTCTGTTCACTGTGAGTCTGACGCTCGTCAATATCCCCGGCATTCGAGTTACGACGCGGGCCAGTTCCGTGATGATGATCATCATGACGACGTGCGCGGTCTTGTTCATAGCTTTGGCGGCGCGCTACGTGGCTGCGGCGCACGGTATTGCCGGCCTGTTCGACTTAAGAGGCGTCTGGCGGCCGGAGTCATTTGGTATGCGGCCGATGATGCTCGGCGCCAGCATCGCAGCGATCTCCTATATCGGCTTCGACGCCATCTCGACGTTGGCAGAGGACACGGTGAACCCGGAGCGCGACATCGCGTTCTCCACGGTGCTCGTGTGCGTTCTCCAAACCGTATTCTGCGTGACCACTGTGTATTTGGCGGCGCTGGTGTGGCCCGACTACCGGACTTTCCCCGAAGCGGAGACCGTGATTTTGGATATTAGCCAAAGGGTGGGGGGCAGCTGGATGTTTGGGTTTATCACGTTCGTGTTGCTCGTGGCGGGCTTGGCCAGCGCGCTGACCGGCCAGGCTGGCGCATCACGCCTGCTCTACGGAATGGGGCGCGACGGAGTCATTTCCCGCCGCCTGTTCGGATACATTCACCCGCGCTTTTCCACCCCCACCCGGAGTATTTATTTCATGGGCGCACTCTCACTGGTTGGGTCCATGTTCCTTCGCTTCCAGATGGCCGTCGAACTGCTGAATTTCGGAGCCTTTGCCGGGTTCATCCTGGTGAACCTCAGCGTCATCCGGCACTACTATCTGCGGCTCGGAAGGAGGCACGGGTGGGACCTCGTGACCAACTTGGTTTTCCCTGCCGCGGGCGCCATCGTTTGCTTATACGTCTGGCTGAGTCTTAGCAACAACGCGAAGATTGCCGGTTTCGCCTGGCTGGCCATCGGGGCCCTCTATCTTGCCGTTATTACGCGCGGGTTCCGGATTGAACCGCGCCAGTTGGGCATGCTGGCGGAAGCCTCCGTTACCGAGGCGCCGTAGCGCTACTTGAGACTGCTCCAATCGAGGGGCTCGTTCCGCAACGGGAGTCGATGCGCCTCGGCGAAACGGTTGCGAGCCGATTGCGCACGGTCGTACCAGTCCCCCAACGGCAGCAGCAGTTCGTCGTACACCAGATAGCTCATGTCCACGGTGCGGTCCGGCAGGTGGTCCTTCACATCGTCCACTTCGTGGAGGAAACGGCGTCCATTTGCCTCGGCCACCCGTGGATACCAGGTCTTGTGCCAGATCGCGGTCGCTTCGCGCAGCGCCTCATTCCGCTCGCTGCGAATATGGCGCGCGATCTCCAGCGCCTGGTCCACGGCCGCGACGGCATCTTTATCCTTCCCCTCTCTGGCCGCGGTTTGCGCTTCAGACAGCGCGGCATCGATCCGGGCCAGGCCTTTCAACATATCGAGGTTCTGCCGAAACAGATGCGCGATTGCCACGAAGACCTCCAGACCGTCGCGGTTGTATTCCGCCAGGAGGAGATTTTCATTTAACAGCCCGAGTAGTTCGTCGTTCTCCGGTAGCGCTGTATCCACCACCTCCAGTCGTTTGGCGTTCTCGCGCGACCATGACCCGTCGTAGCTGAGGTCCGCCCCGGCGGGAGTTTTTGGCAACGGTACGCTCCGGTCGCGCGCCGGGTGCGGCGGCTGGAAGATCTTGTCCGAGTTCCCCCAGATCGGCTTGCGCGCGCGGGAATCCACTCTCTCCCAGGTATCGCTCCACACTTGCGCCTGAAAGCTCATCAACTGGTAGGCGCGGTTCATATTCCTTACCGAGGGCCCGTAGAACAGGGGGTAGAACGTGCTCATCGCCTCGTGCGGGTCCGGTCCGTCGGGATTCCATCCAGCGGCGGGAACCGTGGCATAGCCGAGCCAGAAGGTCTCCGGGTGCAGGCCCATATCCCCCCAGCCGGCAACCAGCATGCCCATCAAGTCGGCATTGTGCCGCGCCGCATTCGTGGAGATCTCGGCCATCGCCCCCGCCACTCGTCCGCCATCCGCGCGGCCTCCATGCGCCTTGCGCGAAGGCGGCAGCGGAAAATAATCCGGGAAGAACTGCTCCTCGCCTTCCGTGGAGGTGTAGATCATCTGCCGGATGCCATGAGCTTTGAATACCGGGTCAAACTCCGGCCCATATGTCTCCCCGTTAACGACGAACGGCGGCAGCCCTGCAATGTCCGGCGGTATCATCGGGTATTCGCCCCAGAAGATCGCGGTGCGGCCGTGGTCGTGCAGATACGTCGCTACCTTCGTGATGAACTCGTCCAACACGCGGCCCACGCTCCCGAGTTCCTTTGCGCGCGTGGACTCATGGCACTGCGCGTTGTCGGCCATCCCAATGTAGTAAGGTTCATCGGTCGAGAGAATGATCGGCTTCACGCCCTGGTTGGCGGCGAGTAGATCGCCGAACATGCCCAGCATCAACTGATACGAATCCGGATTGGTCGTACATAACTCGTAGTTGCTTTCCGGAAACGCGCGCAATTTCGCGTACTCCGGGTGCTTCAAGATAAACGCGATGTGTGCTGGCCCGTCCAGATACGGAATCACCTGTACGTGGTAGCCGAGGCCATAGTCGGTCAACTCTTGCAGCTCCGCCGGGGAAAGAGCGTACGGTTCCACTACCGCTGGTGCACTGTGATATTGGAAATGGCCTTCCAGTTTGATGGCGAAGCCATTCACTTTGTAAAACGCCGCCTGCCTCACCGCGCGTTTCAATTCCGAAAGATGATCCAGGTGATGCGCGTCGTCCCAATAAATCTGCCGGAGCTGCAAATCGGGCCAGTCTACAATCTCGCCCGCCGGAAGCCAGAGCGCACCATCTTTCGGCTTCGCTAATTGCACCAATGTTTCGACGCCGTAGAACAGGCCGGCATCTGCGTTGGCCGTGATCCGGATGCGCGTGGCTGAAAGCTCTATCCGGTACGCCTGAGCCGCGATCGCCGCGGTATCCCGATCCTGCGCGGGTCCCTGCTGAACGGAGCCGGGCGCGATCTCGAGATCCACTGTCGCGCCGGTTTGCCCCTCGCGGATCGCCACGCCGAATCGCGATTCGAGATCTTCCGCCAACGTTCGAACGGCGACGGAATTTTTCGCCACGCCCGGGCCGATTTCCAACCGCCATCCGAGGCCGAACCGGAAATCGTTCGGCTCGAGTTTCACCTGCCGCGGTTCCGGGAGGACGGTGAATCCCCGCGAGAACAAGGGGGATGTGGCTTGCCCGCTGATGACGCGCGTTGCAAACAGACAGAATCCTGCCACGGCCAAGACCGAACGCATAACGAGTAGTCGCATAAGTGGTAGGCCATATTATCAAACAGATTGTCGGCAGCGCCGGACTCCGCCCAACGTCCTGTAGCGGGCAGTACTTTCGGTAAGGGCGGAAGAAAAGATCATCTCGGCTTGTTATGATAGGCGCTTCACTCATGCCTGAACCGCGATCAGCGCTCGGCCCGATGTCGGATATCGTCACGAATGGCATTCGTGTGGAGGTTTTGTCGCGGTACTCGCCCGAGAATTCACGGCCGCTTGAAGGGGAATGGGTGTTCCAGTACACGGTCCGCATTACGAATCAGGGAACGGAGACCGTACAGCTTATTAGCCGGCACTGGATCATTACCGATGCCCTCGAGGACACGAAGGAAGTTAAAGGTCCAGGCGTCGTGGGCGAGCAGCCGGTGCTTGAGCCGGGTAGATCATTCCAATACTCGTCGTGGTGTCCGCTCACAACTCCAACAGGGATGATGCATGGGACCTACCAAATGGTCCGCCACGACGGCGGCCACTTTGATATTGCAATAGCTCCCTTTGCGCTGAGGGCGGCGTATACCATTAACTAAGGTACCGAAGTCGCACCGGTATTGCTGGCGGCCGAACAGCACCACCTTCGCGGCGGATAGCCACCAGTGCGAAAGGTCGCTTCACGCTAGTACCAACAATTTCATGGACTTGTGATTTGGCAAGGGTCTTGCCACTTAGCGCGGTGAGGAGGGTAAGAAGATGAAAAAGGCAATGGCGGTCATGATGCTTCTGGCGGGAGGCTTGTGCGCGGCTCCTCGCGTGACGGTTGGAATTGGGTTCGGCGTTCCCGCGCCTGTGGCGGTGGTGCGTCCGGTTTGTCCGGGTCCGGGTTACGCCTGGATTGACGGGTATTCCGCGCCGAATGGCGTTTGGGTGGCCGGGTACTGGGCGCCGCCAGCGGTGGTCCGCGTCGGTCCGCGGTTTGTAGCTCCGTATGAGCATGCACGAATAGTCGATCATCGCTTCGAGCATTTTCGCCGGTAAACGGAATTTCAGGGGCTCGCATGGTGTGGTCCACCGTGCGAGCCTCTAGCGTAATTGGCGCCGGCAGATGTGGGAAGCCACGTCACCTGCAATTTACTCGGCGTAGATGCTGCGGACGAAACCCGTCACATTCATGTTCGGCCAGTCCGGGTACTTCGCCTTGAACTCAACTGCGAGCTGTTTGCCGGCATCATCGGCAGTGACGCCCTTCTTCTTGAGCTCCAGAGCGCTGTTCCGCAGATCGCTGATGAACTTCTTCTCCGCCGCAACCATCGACCCGTCTCCCGGATGCTGTGGTCCGGCAGCACATGCAGAGCGTTCAGCTCCGCGACCTTATCGAGGACTGCCAGCCAGCTCGAAGGTGTACCGCCGTCGCCGAATATGTTCGGCACAACCTTGTTCTGCACTACATCGCCCGATATCAATGTCCGGTCCGGTTCGACAAAGGTTAGCTCGTCGCCTTTGGTATGCGCGCCGCCAAACCACAGCAGACGCGCCGTCACGCCGCCCAAGTCGATCTTCGCCTCGGTATCGAAGGTAATATCCGGGGAGCGCAGCGTGGCATTTGCGAGCAGCTCTTTCTGCTTCGCCGAGCGGCTGGCAAACATGTCTACCATTTCTTTGCCGTGCAGTTCCATTTCATGCTGCTGGACGGCATCGCGGATCAGGATTGTACCTTTGGGAAAACCTGCTTCCCCGGCAGCGTGCTCCGGATGAAAATGTGTCGTTGTAAGGAAGAGTTTTTGGTTGCCGGGCGCCAGCTTGGCCACAACCCGCGCTATGGTGGCGCCGTTGGCCGGTCCAAGACCCGTATCGACAACCAAGGTCGCGCGGTTCCCCACCACGATTCCTATGTTGGGGAACCCCATGATTGCCCAGACATTGTCGGAGACCTTGACGGTTTCTTCCCCGAGTACGGGCTGATTTTGAGCCGGCAGGATAGCGGCGCCAAATGCGGCCAGAAGCAGAAGCTTGGTCTTCATAATACCTACTCTTGTATCACGGGTTTTGGCCTTATCCGGCTCATCGTTACCGCACCCGCAACTGGTCTCGTATCGGAGCCTAAGCCGCTGCTAACGAAAGAACATATTGTGGTCCATGCGAGTGGCCGCTATTCTGTGATCAGAAGCTTGACACCGGAATGAGAGTCTCCCGGTGGCATTGAAATCTGCCTCGAAGAGCGAAGCTAAAAACATGGATGCGATGGTGATTGGTGCGGCGTTTGTTGGAAGTATGGCGACGGCGTTTGTGGTTCAAAAAGCCGTACTCGGCGCCATGTTCCGCGCATTCCGGCGAGACAAAGCCGCGAGGCGCTAGTGTCCATGAGAAACCCATCACCTGCCCCGGCGCCAGACACGGCCGAGCGCGCGTTCGATCGCTTGCGGAAATATCATCTGGACACTCCTCGCACCTGGCTCGATGCCCTGGAACCTTTCGTTATCGACTGGGAACTCGTCTGGCCGATGTAGTGCCTCCGACCAGGCTGCGGCGGTAGCAAGCCAGAGAGACAAAACATGAAGGCGGCGATTCTGGCTCTGGTCGCGATCGGCATCGTCGTTTATTCCATCGACACGATCGAGCCCCGATACTCCCCCGGAATCCTCATTCCCGAAGAGCCCTATCAACAACTGACGAATGGAACACGCGCCTGGCGAATGGGGAAGTACCAGGTAACCGCGCTGGCGGCCTATGAGATTCGGGCGCGCGTGCTGCATACGGAATCTTACTGGATGGATCACGGTGCTGATCTCTCGCCTATGGATCTCGCGGTTGGCTGGGGGCGAATGTCCGACCAGAGCATTGTCGATCAACTGGAATTCTGGCAGGGACAGCGTTGGTACCGTTATTGGCCCCGAAAATCAACGCTTCCGGTTTCAGCGGATGAAATGAACGCGCACAGCGCGAATATGCATATGATCCCCGCGAATGATGACATGAAGAGTGCCCTCAGGTCGGTTAGGGTTGGAAATCTGGTTGAAATGACCGGTTATCTCGTGCAGGTGGACGGACCTGAAGGATTCACTTGGCGCAGCTCGCTCAGCCGTACCGACACTGGTGCCGGCGCCTGCGAACTGTTCCGCGTGGAGAAGCTAACGATCCATTAAAACGCCAGAAGCGACATTTGGAAGGTGTCCCTGTGAAAGCCCCTACAAGTTTTTGAAAATCTGGTGAGCGCGGAAGGAATCGAACCTTCAACCTAGTGATTAAGAGTCACTTGCTCTGCCAATTGAGCTACGCGCCCTCGTCGGACTACTGCGGGATTCCACTCCAGGTACAACGCAATTATTCTAGCATCGTTTGTGGCCGGCGCGGTTCGTTCCAATCGTCCTGGGCCATAATGGGTGTTCCCCCCCGGAGGCATTGATGGAATGCGTTGACGAGATCTTTACGTTGTTTGAAGGACACGGCAAAGCGGCGTATTTTGGCGAGGACGTGTCACAAGAGGAACACGCGCTCGAGGCCGCGCACTTCGCCGTGCAAGAGGGTGCTCCCGAATCGCTGGTCGTGGCCGCTCTGCTGCACGATATCGGACATCTGATTGATGCGCGCGAGGACGCAGCGGATCGCGGCTTTGACGCCCGTCACGAGGATGCTGGCTGCGCGTGGCTTACCCGGCATTATCCCGTGGCGGTAACGGAGCCGGTGCGCCTCCACGTCGCGGCAAAGCGCTATCTGTGCAGCGTCGATCCGCAATACCTGCTTGGCCTTTCCCCGGCTTCGGTCAAGAGTCTACAGCTCCAGGGAGGTCCTCTCACGCCCGAAGAGGCGCGCGCATTCGAGCGGTTGCCCTTCTACCAAGATGCCGTCCGCTTGCGCCATTGGGATGACAAGGGCAAGATCGTGGGGCTTGCGGTACCAGGCCTCGCAGCCTATCGCGAGGCGCTGACGCGGCAGTTGAAGTCGACCCGCTGAACGGACAGAATAATCCATAGTGACTCAGCCTGAGGTTCTCGAACAAATGCGCGCCGAGTGGAACGAGCGCGCTCGCGAGGATGCGCGTTACTACGTCGCCTTCGGCCGGCGCGGCCAGGAGGAAGAAGAATTCTTCGCCTCGGCCTCGGACGTCGTGTACTCGCTCGAAGAGGAGCTGAAACGGCTGCCGCGCAATCTGCCGCCCGAAGCTCGTCGCGCCCTTGAGATCGGCTGCGGCCCGGGGCGGCTCATGCGTCCCATGAGCCGCAACTTCGGCGAGCTGCATGGTGTCGACGTGTCCGACGAAATGATCCGGCTCGCCCAGGAGCGGTTTGGCGCATCGCGCAGCATCCATCTGCGCGTGACCAGCGGCGCCGACCTCGCTCCACTCGCCTCTGACTATTTCGATTTCGTCTACTCGTACGCTGTGTTCCAGCACATCCCCAGCCGCGAGGTAGTGCTGGCCTACTGCGATGAAATCCGCCGCGTGCTTAAAGACGGCGGCCTCGCGCGGCTGCAATTGAACGGGCTGCCGCCGGCCAGCACTCCGCCCAACACCTGGGAGGGTGTCCGGTTCTCCCGTGAAGACGTGGCTGGCTACGCGCGCAGTCACGATTTCCAGCTCTTGGTCCTTGAGGGCGAGGGCACACAGTATATGTCGACGACGTGGCGCAAGCAGCCTAAAGGATGGCGTGCGAATCTCAAGAGCACCGGCGCGCTGGCCAAGGTGCTGCGCGCCGGAAATGCTCACACCGACGAGCCGTTTGTCGCCCAATCAGGCCGCTTTGCCCAAGTGTCGTTTCGTATGGAGCAGCTCTCCTCCGATTGTGATTTGAACGATCTGCGTGTGGGATTCGAAGGCGTAGCGGGCACCCCCTGTTGCATCGGCGCGCCGGAATGGGACGGAGTCCATCAAATCAAGGCGCTTTTGCCGCCCCGTGTGCGAACCGGTATGGTACCCGTGGAACTGCTGTGGCTGGGAAAGCCTCTGTGCCCGCGGGTTTGGTTGCGCGTGATTCCGCGGGGGCCGGTGGTGCCGAGGATTTGCTCGGTGAGCGATGGAACCAATCTTCTGGCTGGCTCGCGCATCGAGAGCGGCATCGTCAAGTTGGTTATGGAAGATGTGGTTGATGCCAAGGCCGTGAGCGCGCTGGTCGACGGTCGGCCGCTGGACGATCTGGAATCGTTATCGACTGACGCTCTGACGGGCCGTTTCGAATTCAACTTCCGGTTGCCCGCCGGCCTCACACCCGGGATCCATCGGATCGAAGTGTGCCCGGGATCGCGGCGCCTTCCGCCGGTCGCGATCGAGGTCGCGTAGTTGCGCCTGGCCGCGGCAGCAGCGGCCCTGATCGTCGCGGCGGGTTTGGTGTTGCGCCTGGCGCCTCGTACTGGAACTACTGGCGAGGCAGCGATCCGCCGCGCTCTGCGTGCCGGCACGGGCGCAGTCGAGCTGCCCGCCGGTACGATCGAAATTCTGTCGGAGATTGAGATTCCACCTGGCGCAAGCGATCTGGACATCCAGGGCGCACCTTCCGGAACCACACTGCGGGCGTCGAATCACTTTCGCGGCCGTGCCATCTTCCGGTGTGCGTACGCCAGGCGCGTGCGGTTCGCAAATTTCAAGATCGATGGCAATCGCGAGGTGCTCGAGCGGCCCGGTGGCCTCCCTGGGTTCAGCACGCCTTTCGCGCGCTTCACGGAAGGCAATGGCATCCTGGCTTTTCGGGTGGCGTCGCTCAAAATTGTCCATGTACGGTTTGCCAACGTGCCCGGGTTTGCGATTCTCGTGAGCCGCTCGCGTGACATCCTGATCGACGGCGTTGAGGTACGGGAATCAGGCTCTCGGAATTCGATGGGGCGAAACAATGCGACCGGCGGCATCCTGCTTGAAGAGGGCACCCGGGATTTCGTGGTGAGCCACTGTGATCTGCGCGATGTACGTGGAAACGGCATCTGGACGCATTCCCTGGGCACGGCGCCGCAAAACAACAACGGGCGGATCACCGCGAACCATTTCGAGCGCCTGGGCCGCGATGCGATCCAGGTGGGCCACGGCGCGGGCATCCGTGTCGAGGGAAATACGGGCACGGAAATCGGTTTCCCGCTGGAGGAAGTGGACATGGAGCATCGTGCTACGCCGGTCGCCATCGACACCGCCGGTGACACCGGCCATTGTGTCTACGCCCGCAACCAGTTTGCGGAAGTCAACGGAAAATGCCTGGACCTGGACGGCTTCCACGACGGCGAAGTGCGCGGTAACTCCTGTGTGAACCAGTTCGGCGCGGAGCATTATCCTTACGGGAATCTGGGCATCGTATTCAACAACAGTGATCCGTCGATGCGCTCGGAAGGCATTGACTTGGTGGAGAACGAGCTCGACGGCGTGTTGTTCAGCGGGATGTTTGTGATCGGTGAGCATCACCACATCGCGCGCAATCATCTGCGGCGCATCAATCTCGCTCACTGCGATGGGAAAACGGCGAAGTTCGGCTGTGGCTATGCGCCGGACCAGCCTGGTCTCCTGCGCAGCGGTATTTACCTGGCGAGCCGCGGCGAGCGGCCAGATCCGGCGCGCGCCAACGTGATCGAAGACAACGAAATCTCGGGCTTCGGCATGAGTGCCGGCTGTATCAACGCCGCGCCCGGCGTACCCATGGCGGCAAATACCATCGCGCGGAACACGTGCAAGGACGATCCGTCCGAATGAGCATCGCGAAACCCGCAATCGGTGAACTTCCCCGTACCCTCGGGTTGTTGGACGCCGCGTCCCTCGTCGTTGGCATCGTAATTGGCGCCGGAATCTTTCTGGCTCCTCGGCTGGTAGCGCAGGCGCTGCCTTCGGCGCCGTTGATCCTGGCGGTATGGATCACGTGCGGGGTGCTCTGTTTTTTTGGCGCGCTCGCGTACGCCGAAATGGGCGCAATGATGCCCGAGACCGGCGGGCACTACGTATTCCTCCGGGAGTGTTATGGTCCTCTGGCCGGATTCCTGTGCGGCTGGACCTTCACACTGGTAGTGCTCTGGGCGGCCATCGCGTGGCTGGCGGTCAGCTTTTCCATCACGCTCGCGTACTTTGTTCCGATCAACCCGGTGGCATCAAAACTGATCTCCGTGTCATTGATTGCGTTGTTCTCCCTGGTGAATTATCGCGGCATCCGGCTCAGCGCAACGGTCCAAAAGCTCCTGACCGCGCTGAAGGTTATTGGCCTCGGCATTGTGGTGGGCAGCGCGCTGCTTCCCACACGCGATGCCATCACGGTGCACTGGTCACTTCCCCGTTCCGGATTTTCCTGGAGCGCGGTTGGTGCCGCCATGGTCGCGGTTGTGTTGTGTTACGACGGATGGCCGAGCGTAAGTCACGTGGCGGGCGAGATTCGCGATCCGAACCGGAATATTCCGCGCAGCCTCGGGTTGGGTCTGGCGGCTGTCGTCGTTCTCTATGCTTTCGCCAACATCGCCTACTTGCGTGTGCTGCCCGTTGAGGTGATCGCCGCGACCGATCGCACGGCGGCTGCGGTGGCGGAGCGTACTCTCGGCCACGCCGGTGGAGCCATTTTATCGATCACCATTCTCCTGTCCATCGCCGGCGCAATCAATGGTCTCGTCATCACTGTGCCTCGCTTGTGCTTCGCCATGGCGCGCGACGGCCTACTGTTCCGGAAACTGGCCGTGATTCACCCGCGTTACCAGACTCTTTCTGTTGGCATTGTCGTGCAGGCGGTATGGGCCGCGGTCCTCGTGATTACAGGATCGTTCGAAACGCTGGTGCCGTACGGCATGATTGCGGCCTGGTTTTTCTATGGGCTGGCCGTGGCCGGCGTCGTGGTTCTGCGGCGCAAATATCCCGAACGCCCACGCCCCTATCGGATGTGGGGATACCCCATAACACCGCTACTGTTCACCGCCGTGGCCGCCTGGTTCGTGGCCAACACATGGGTCACCCAGCCCGGTCCTTCCACCATTGCGTTCCTGATTATCGCGAGCGGCATTCCCGTGTATTTCTTGTGGCGCCGCCTGAGCGCCTGAAGTCGCGGACGCCCGAACTGATGGGTAAGTCATTCACTGCTAACTTACTAATAACTAAAGTTATCTGCGAGTTGTTAACCACGTTTGGCTATCCAAAGAGATCAGAAAGTTTGCTTGCTAATTCCTTCGTCCAGCGTCACAATTATAGCCAAAGTTAGTTGAGGACTGACGACACTATGTTGACGAGCTTCGATGCTTTTCCCGAACCCAAGACCGTCCTTGTGGTAGACGACGATCTCTCCGTACTCAGCGTAATCAAGTGCATGTTGGAATGCGGCGAATATAACGTCTTGATTGCGCACAGCGCCGAGAGCGCCTTAAGAATGGCCGAACGCAATGATTTATCGATCGATCTGATGCTGATGGACGTCGTAATGCCTGATATCCCAGGACCGGAGCTCGCCGAGCGCATTCTTGTACTGCGTCCGCATCTCAAGGTGCTGTTCATGTCTGGTTGCACCGATTCCGAGGTGGTGCGAGTCAAGATTCTTGACCGCGCGCTTGGTTTCCTGCCCAAGCCGTTCACGTCCGACAGCCTCCTGGAGAGGGTGCAGAAGGTGCTTACTCCACCGGCTCCGCGCGCTTTCGGAGCCGCCGGTGGCATTAGCTTGCGCTGACTTACGACTTAGGCCAGGGCGATGCGATTGCGTAGCACGCCTATGCCTTCGATCTCGACCTCGACGACGTCGCCTTGGTTCATCCGGCTGGTGTGACCGGGAGTCCCGGTGTAAATCACATCGCCTGGAGTCAGTGTCACGCACTGGCTGATCCAACTGACGATGGCAGCACCGTCGAAGATCAGGTCTGAGGTGAATTGCTTCTGCACCACGCTGCCGTTCAGGCGCGTCTGCAAAAGCAGGCTGCCGTAGTCGAGTCCGCGCACAATCACGGGACCCAGGGGACCGAATGTGTCCGCTCCCTTGGCCCGCCACCATTGCAGGTCTTTCTCCGGGCCGCCTTGCCAGTCGCGTTCACTCACATCGTTGCCGCAGGTGACGCCGAAAATGGCCTCGCGCGCTTCCACCGCCGACGCATTTTTCACGCGTTTGCCGATCACGAGTACCAGCTCGCCTTCGTAGTGGACGTTCTTCGCTGATCGGGGAATCAAAATGGGCTCCTCGGGATGTTGGAGCGAACTGACCGGCTTGTAGAAAATCTCCGGGTGCTCCGGTGCCTTCCGCTCACCCAGGTGGCTTTTGTAATTCAAGCCCACCGCCAGAATCTTCGGCGGCTCGCAAGGATGCAGCAACTTTACGTCCGCCAGACGATGCCGGGCCCCAGTCTCCTTGTGGTCGCCGAACAGGTCGCCGCGAAGTTCGCGAACCGTTTCGTCGTCGAGAATTCCGTAAGCGGTCGTCGAGTTGTGCCGGTAGCGTATGTACTTGGTCACTGTGTCTTTCCCTTTTGCGGCGAGGACAGAGGCCGCCATCGTGCCGAAGAGTTGTCTGCGAGTGCTGCGCATGAGTCGTCAGTTTACGCCATGTTCTGTTTCAAAAACTTCACACCCTCAAACGGGATGGATTCTGGCGTCGGAGCGAGGTCGCGCCATATCGCGGCTGCGGCGATTACCTCCCGCAGCGAAAACCCAAAGCTCTCGATGGTCAGCCATCCGTCATAACCAATGTCGCGCAGGGCCTCGAACACGTCCTTCCACTCCACATGCCCCGAGCCGGGAATGCCGCGATCATTTTCGCAAGTGTGTACATGCTTCAGGTGCCGGGCGACCGTGCGGTACCCCTGCCCGATGCTCTTTTCCTCTATGTTGGCGTGAAATGTGTCGAAAAGAATCCCGACATTCGGATGGTCAATCTGGTCACAAAGCGCCGCCGCATCTTCGGCGGTGTTGAGAAAGTAGGTCTCGAAACGATTCAGAGGTTCGATGGCGAGTGTTACATCGTACCGCGACAGCACTGGGCCGAGCGATTGGAAACACTCGACCGCCCAACTCCACTCGTCCGCCGTGCGCCGCCTTCCCGGTAAATATCCCACCGGAGAATACAGCGGTCCCGCCATAATCTTCGCGCCGGCCTCGGCCGTCGCCCTGATGCAGTCTTCGATGTGCGTCCGCGTCTTCCGGCGCACCGAAGCATCGTCGGCGCCGACGCCCAAGCCGGCAGGAAGCACCGCGCACACCGTGCATTCCAAGCCATTCTGCTCCAGTCCGCGGCGAATATCCGGCAAGTCAAAGTCAGCCGGATGAAACATCGGGACTTCAATGCCGTCAAACCCGTGGCGTTTGATCTCGGGCAACAATGGCAGGTTTTCGCGCGTGAAGTTCGCAGTCCAGATCAGCATGTTGACGCCGTATTTCATTGGCCGAGCCCCTTCACATCCGCGTTACCCGGCCCGAAATGTTTTAACATCACCAAATCCTCCTTGTCGCTGCGATTCGTCACTTTGACCCCGCGAGCAGCCGCTGCGGCACTAATGAACAGCTCGTCTTTGGTCATCTGGCCAAAGCGGATCAAAGATGGAGTTTCGACCTCCATCTTGCCAACCAATCCAAAGCCCTGTACCACAATCAAGCCGTAAGCCGCCGCATCGCGGAGAGTTACTGAGTGCCCAGCTTTGACTGTTAGTTCTTTGGCGGAGTAATAACTCGTCGCGTAGCTCACCCACTTCTCGCAATAGCCTGCATCCAGCATCTCACCTTCTGGCTTGACAGGCCTGGGCTGTACCAGGCGGTTCTTCATGAACTCTGGATCAACATTCGCTTCCCAATCGAGCATCCCGATGATGTAGTCCAGGTCGTGATGATACTCCGCCGGAACATCTTTGACTAATAGGTCCCACGGTACCGGGCGGCCCTCCACCATGGATTGAAACATCGCGAACACATCCGAATTTACCTGCGGCTCATAAGTCACCATTGACCCCGGTGCATGTAAGATGCCTGCGTCTATCTGCCATCCCGTGCCGGGCTTCAACTTATAAGCCTTCGAATAGTAAAGAATGCCGTTGTCACCCTCGTTCCATCGCTCCAGGCACCGGCGCACATCGTCCTTAGTCGTCCCCGGTTCCAGCCCCATAAAGGTGTACGCAAAATTGTTCGGCGTGAAATTGTATTGCGGCGGAAAGTAATAGGCTTCCGGCTTGCCGTGCTGCCCGACTCGGCGCGCATCCTGTTCGGACTGGTGCATATGATGCGGAATCGGGCCCAGATTGTCGAAAAATTTGCACAGCACATTCCAGCCCCCCTGCTCGCGCATGACATCATCGCCGAGGAACTCGTCACCGATGGTCTCGATCGCTTCCTTAAGCAGCGCGCGGCCGCCGTCGAACGCCACGTAACTCAAGCCCTCATCTTCCGGCGTGCCCGGACCGTTGGCCGCTTTGGTTGTGGAGGCAAACCAGCGCTCATCAATACCACCCCGATGTGCGCCCAGCGCATAGAGATCGCGCGGGTCGAGCTTCAATCGGCCGCCCGGCATCAGAAAAGAGCGTGGCACCCAATTCGGTGCAAGCCGCACGATTCCCTCGCCTGCAGCCAAGGCGCCTTTCAATTGCGTCTGGTGGGACATTTATTTGTTTGCTGAAGATTTCTGGTACGCAGTGGCAATCCCGGCGCTGCTCGCTTGCATCTTGGCTTGCACCTTGAGAACAACGGCCTGGGCTGCATAGGAAGTCTGTTGCGAGCCAGCGCGCGTTTCGATGTCCCCGGCAACCACGATAGTCTGCTCGATGGGTGGCGCGTTTGGCAGCGCCGCCAGCACGAACTTGCGGCGGTTCTCGGTCTCGTTGATCAGCACCCCGTTCAAGCCGACGTCGAGCACCCGCACGCCGGGAGGCAAGTTTCGCACATCCACCGGCACGCGCCCACCGTACTCATTATTGCGTAGGATCGAGACCTCTACTTCTGTTGTCCCGCCTGGTTCCAGCACCACTTCTTTGGTCTCCGCCGTCATAACGATGTCAGGTTTGGGCATCAGGGAAATCAGCTTCACCTTGTCTTCGGGATTGGCCCAGCGCTCTTCCCACGCGCCAGCCAGCCGCGCTCGCCCCACCACCACAAGCGGCACGGCACGCTCTAGCTTCGCGTCCTCGTCCGCGCTCACGAGTAGCGTAGTGCTGATCTGGCCTTCCGCAATACTTCCTTCGGTCGCATGCAAACCCGCGGGCAAATCCTTGAGCGAAACTTCGATCGGCCCGTCGAAATCGTCATGGCGAAGCGCCGTAAGCGTGACCGGGATGCGCCCACCCACTGGTACGTTCGGATTGCGCGGCGAAACACTGAGCGTGAAGTCGGGAGTCGGATGCCGCATTGTCAACCGGTAAGCATAGTCCGGCCCCGTGAGCTTGCGTACATCGCGAATTCGCACCAGGTAATCGCCATCCGCCGGGGCTGTAAAGTGCAGCAGCGAATCTTTGCCGTAGCCCGGCCCGCCATCGTCGTTGCGAAAAGTCAAGTGAACCACGGGTAACCCATTCGGCGCAAATTGTTGCCCCGTCGGATAGATCTGCACCTTATATACTGCCTGATCGATGGCGTGCGCTTCGGGAGTCGTGTCCAGGTACGCCAGCCGCTGCCCGCCAAAACCTGTAAATACAAAGTCGTCATCCGGCCCGCGCGGCATCGCTTCCACTTGGATGATTTCCCCTCCGATCATCAGGAAGTCGCCCACCGCGAGTCCAGTCGATGATGTAATGCGAATGCCCTGGCCCGATGAATCTCGATCGGAAAGCGTTGTCGAGGTTTCTAGCACGCAGCGAATCGTGGCGCGCTCCACCGGATTACCCTTCGCGTCGAGAATCTCGAGCAGCGAATCGAGCGGCGAGCCCAGCCGGTTGGCATTCACTTCAAACACCAGCTTCTCGCTCTTACGGGCCCGGAACCGGTAGTAGTTTTCTACAGCTTCGAGTTTGCCGTTCACCGTTACGGGAGCGCTGATCGCCTCCGCCTGCGCGAGCGTTGTGTTTGTCCCGGTAGCCAAAACTTCCGGCTCTGCGCCAAGCGCCAGTTTCACTCGATTGAAAGCCGCGCCTTTCGGCGACTCTGGCCGTATGATTACCGCGCGTCTGTCTTCTGGAGAAGGCTCGCCCTTCACCTCCACCACATCTGTTCCCAGATTGTAAGCGGTGAGATGAACTTTGGACGTCGTGCCCTTTTGCAATCCTAGCGGAAACGCCGCTACCGTCAGCGGGAAGTGACCAACCTTGATGCGGTAAAAATGGCCCCCATTGCCAGCTTCTTCGTAGTCTGACACGCGAATGTAATAACTCCCGCCCTTCGCGAACGTGTAAGCGAAACTCGTGGTCTCGCGGCCTCCGTCCTCACCAAACGCCTTCAACAGGTTCTGGTTTGCGTCGTAGATTCCGACCACCGGTTCGAGGCTCGACCCCAGTTCCCGTGCGGAATTCTGAAACACAAGCTGCTCCCCGTCCTTGACGGCGATCTTGTAGTAATCCACGTCGCCCGGTTTCGAAATCGCTCCCACCAGGATGGTCGGTAGATACGTCTCGACTGCTTCTTCCGGCGTGTCGTTCGGCTCGCGATCCGGGCTTTCGCCGTAGTATGGCTCAACAGCGAATCGCGCCGCTGGACTGGTGCCGAGCGGTGTCTGCAAACGCATCGCGACGGTGCCAACAGGCGCATCCGCACTGATCTCCAGCTCGAGTGTCACCTGGTTGCGCGGCGGAAGCGGGCCTAAATCCACGGTCGAGGGAGTGCCCGCGGATCCCAGCCTGATATCCGGCAGGTCCGGCAGCTCCTTAATCCTCACGATGCGCGCTTTGATTCCCGGCTCGCTGAAATACACAGCGCTTGTCTTGGCGAGGTTCAGACCCTCGACATTCATCTCGACTGTCGCGCCGCGCGCCACGCCCAAGGGCGCGACCGAGTTAATCGTTGGCGGAGTCGTTCGATTCCCGGTCGGCGATTCGGTGGCGGTCTGCGCCCAGGCGGTCGCGGCCATGCTGGCGAAGAGCAGAATTCGTTTCATACCAATCCTCAGTGGCTTACCGTGCGCGCCTGGTGGACGGGAGCGTTCGAGAGTTTCTCCACGTCATAGGTCTCGAAGGAGCCGTCGTACCGGCCCGCGGCCAACATTTTGCCATCGGGCGAAAACTCTAGCGATAGCACCCAATCCGGCTGGCCGGAGAGAGTCTTGATTTCTGTCAGGTCGCTCGCTTTGAAAATCTTGATGGTTCTGTCGGCGCCGCTCGAAGCGATCAGCTTGCCATCGGGCGAATACGCAAGCTTGAGAATGGCGTCCTCGTGCGCGATGAGCGAGTTGACGAGGGTACCCCCCTTCGGCCCCAGTTCCCAAGTCCGGATGGTTTTGTCCAGGCCGCCCGCCGCCACGACCTTGCCGCTGGGATCGAGCGCGATGGTATTCAACCCATCCTGCGGCTCGCTCAGTGTGTAGAGCCGCTCCCCGGTTGCCACGTCCCACACCTTCACCGTTCGATCCGCCGCGCCCGATATCAGCCGCTTGCCATCCGGCGTAAACACGAGCGCGTACACGGCGTCGATGTGATCTTTGAAAGTGCGAATCTCTTGTCCGGTTTCGACGCTCCAGAGCTTGATCAGCTTGTCATAGCTGGAAGTCGCGATCGTCTTCCCGTCCGGTGAAAAGGCAACGGCGTACACGCAATCGCTGTGACCCTGAATGGTGCGCAGCTCTTTCCGGCCTGCGACATCCCAGATCTTGATCTCCCCGGAACGCGCCGGCAGTCCGCCCGCCGCCGCAAGTAGCGCGCCATCCGGCGAAAATGCCACCGCACGCACGGCTTCCGCGTGGCCGCTAAGTGTGGCGATTGTCTGGCCGGTTGCCGGATCGACCAGCCGCACTTCCTTATAAGTTCCCAGCGCGAGCATCTTGCCATCGGGCCGGTAGGCGAGCGCACCGATTTGCGGCTTGGGAGTCCCTTTCGGCTTGATGTCGGGGATTGCGGGCGCCGCCAGCCGCGCCGCGATAGCTTTAGCTTCTTCCGCTGTCGGTGGCTTGGCTCCGGCATCAATCCATTTCTTGATCGTGTCGATGTCGCCCCCGGCAAGCCGTGCTCCGCTCAGCGGCATGGCCGGCGGGACTTTGCCCGTAACCATCAGGTACAAGCGGCTGCTTTCGCTCTTGCCCGGTTCAATCACCTTCCCATGACTACCGCCCTGCGCGAGGTCTTCGAACGAGGCGACGCTTAGACCGCTCATGCGCACGGTGGCGCCGTGACAACCCGCACAGTTCGACGCGAAGATGGGCGCGACGTCTTTGGCGAATGATGGCGCATCCTGCGCTCTCCCGAGAGCACACACCGCGAAACCGATGGCAATTGCGACCCGCATCAATAATTGAACAGAAATTCTTTGCTCGTAAGCATGGCCCACATCATATCTTCGAGCGCCTGCCTTCGAGTTTCCCGCTGCACGTCTGCCGAGCCGGTCGCTGTGCGCGCCTTCCGCAGCGCCTCCAGCATCGGCTGTTTTTCCGCGTCCGTCGGATACCGGCTGTAAGCCGATAGGAACAAATGGTCGAGAATTCGTGAATCCGACAACCCCAACTTGATCGCCAGCGCCGGGTATGCGTCCGCCGCCATCAGTTTCGAATTCAACGTATCGCCGTTGATGACATGCAGTGCCTGCGCCACGCTCGGCGCGCTCGACCGTTCCGCGGCATCGCACAAAATACGCGGCGGGCGCCCGAACGACGAGAGGAATTCCGACTTCACCTGCGTATCCGGCAATTCCAGCGCCCGGACTCCCGCCGGATAACCGCTGAACTGCGTGGGAACGCTGGTTACCTGCGACATGGCGTCCAGCAGAACCTCCGCCGGCAGCCTCTTCACAATGTATTTCGAATAATATTTGTTGTCGTTTGAGTTAGTTGCGTTGGCTTCCGCCGAAAGCTGGTAAACCGCGGAACTCATAATGGTGGCAACTAGGTGCTTGATACGGAAACCGTGATCGACAAAGTCTTTGCAGAGGGCGTTGAACAGCTCTTCGTTGGACGCGGGGTTGGTGGCGCGAACGTCATCCACCGGGTCCACGATTCCGCGGCCCATGAAGTTGCCCCAAACACGATTCACGATCGCCCGCTGGAAGTACACGTTGTTCTTGCTCGTCAGCCACTGGGCGAAATGCACGCGCCGGTCTTCGGGGGAATCGAGCGCCATGGGGGTGCCGTCGAGGGGCGTGGGCGCGAGCGGTTTCAAGAGGCGCGGATGATTGATGTCGCCGGAAGCTTTGGCGAAGATGACGATGTCGCCGGGTTCATCGCCGTTTTTTTCACCCACGCGCGCGAACAAATTCGCGAACTGGTAGTACTGCTTCTGCGTCCACTTCTCGAGCGGGTGATTGTGGCAGCGTGCGCAGGTCAAACGCTGGCCCAGAAACGCCTGCGTGGCATTCTCCGCGATGTCGATCGGGTCCTTGTGGATCACGAAGTAGTTCAACGCCCCGTTTTGACGGGTGTTGCCTGATGAAGTGTAGATTTCGCGGGCGAACTGGTCCCAGGGTTTATCGTTCTTCACGCTTTCGCGGATCCAATCGTAGAACGACCACATCGCATTCGACCGCAGCTTGCGGCTCGACACCAACAGCAGATCCGACCACTTGTACGCCCAGTAGTCGACGAATTCGTCGCGCTCCAGCAACCTTCCAATCAGCCTTTCGCGTTTGTCCGGAGATTTGTCCGCCAGAAAATCTTCCACTTCCTCCGCCGTGGGCAGGATACCGGCCGCATCCAGATAGGCGCGCCGGATGAACGTGGAATCGTCGGCCAGCGGTGACGGCGCGATATTCAACGTCTTCCACTTTTCGAGAACCAGGCCGTCCACATAGTTGTGGCGCGGAAATTTCTCGTAGGCCGCGGCCTCCACTTTGTTGGGATACGGAACGCTGACGCGCGAATAGAGGACGCGGCTCGAATACCAAAGCGTGATGGCGGCTTCTCCGTCGCCGTTCATCTTCACGTGACCCAAATCATCCACCGAAGCCACGCCCTCGTCGCTCGAGCTAAACTTCACCCAGCGGGTGATGTCGCGCACGTTTCCGTCTGAGTACCTGGCTCGCACCATGAGCTGCTGCTCGGCGGCGGGCGCGAGGCGCACCGCGGGAGGAAAAACCTCGAGGCTGGTGACTTGCGGATCGTCATCGCGCGGCGGCGGCATGCCCTCGGCGATCCAGCCGGAAAGGACCTTGTACTCGAGCGATTTCGTATCGAACCGTTTGCCGCCGCCATGCGCGACGGCCATCGTGGGCTTGAGAAGCATCAGGCTGCGAGCGGGCTCTTCGGGGTCGACACGCCGTCCCACCGATTGACGAGTAAGCGTATCGTAGTCCACATCCGGATCGTATCCCCGCAACGTCAGCTTGAAACCGTTCTTGCCCGAGAGCGCCCCGTGGCAAGCCCCCTGATTACAGCCCACCTTGGTCATCACCGGAATGACGTCATTGCGGAAACTCCAGGTGTGGGAGGCTTGCGAGTTCCGCACGCGAACCGTAGTGGTTGCACTGCGGCCGTTTGCGGTAGCGGTTACGGTGGCTTCGCCGTCGCCTATCGGGCGCACCTCGCCGTTCGCGTCCACGACTGCGACTTGCGGATTCGAAGAACTCCAGACAGCTTGCCGTGTCCAATCTTCCTGATGATCGCCCAGACTGGCTTCCGCCAACAGATGCTGGCGCGCCTCAGGGCCATTCAGGTCGGTGGTACTGGGCAGGACCGACAGGTTCCCGGCGGCGGACAGAACGGCGGACGCGGCGAATAACAGCGTTAGCGGTTTACGCATGGCGGTCTAGGTGAACAGTTCTTTGATGGGTTCCATGCCGCGCTCGACGAGCGGAATCGGGCGGTTTTGCGCACCTGGCAGCTCCAACTCAAGCGGCACTCCGAGTGCGTGGTAGATCGTTGCGGCGACTTGTCCGGGGCTTGTCGGCCGGTCCTTTGGCGAGGCGCCGATATCATCGGACGCACCAATGATTTGCCCGCCTTTGATTCCGCCACCCCCCATCATGATGGTCCAGCACTGCGGCCAATGGTCGCGGCCGCCAGCGGGATTGACTTTTGGTGTTCGTCCGAATTCACCCATGGCGACCACCATAGTCTTATCCAAGATCCTGCGATTCTGGAGATCTTCGAGCAGCGAGCTAAACGCATTGTCGAACATCGGTCCCACCAGATCGCGATAGCAACTGATGGGGCTGAACGGCTTGGAGCCGTGAATATCCCAGGTAATCTCGTCGAAGACCGTCTCGAACATGTTCACGGTGACAAAACGAACGCCCGCCTCGATCAAACGCCGTGCCAAGAGGCAGCTTTGGCCGAAACGGTTCAACCCATAGCGCTGGCGCACGTCTTCCGGCTCCTTGGCCAGCTCGAAGGCTTCGCGAGCTTTCTGGGAAGACATGAGCGTGTAGGCCTGGTGGAAGGTGGCATCGAGCAGGCGCGCGTCCTGCGAAGTTTCG
The DNA here is from genome assembly GCA_963768075.1 of Terriglobia bacterium. Classification (GTDB taxonomy): domain Bacteria; phylum Acidobacteriota; class Terriglobia; order Bryobacterales; family Bryobacteraceae; genus QHXW01. Next base: position 1,076,687 of record CAVYHD010000033.1, on the reverse strand, counting down.
AACTTGCTGACGGTGTGATCGATCATGTCGCGCCAGTTGCGGCGGCGATCGACGCGGAGCGCCGAAAGATAATCCGGCGGCAGCATGTCGGGCACCTTGAAGTTCGGATCTGAGGGATCGGCGTTCAGCACGAACGGATCGAAGGTCTTTCCGAGGAAGCCCGCGGTCTGGCCGTGGGGCATATTGCCGCCCGTATTGCCGATGGGGTGGGGCATCAGCACGTGCGCCGGCACGTCGCCTTTCGGCCCTTTGAGCTTCGACAGCACGCAGCCGATGTGGGGATATTCAATGCCGCCCTGAAACAGGCGGCCGGTCTGCATCATCTGGTGGCCGGTATCGTGCACCGCGGCGGCGGTGTGGTACACGCTGCGAATGAGCGCGTATTTATCCGCGTGCTTCGCCATGCGCGGAAAGTTTTCAGAAATCTCGATGCCGGAAACGTTGGTCTTGATGGGCTTATAGGGCCCTCGAATCTCGGCCGGAGCGTTCGGCTTCATGTCCCACGTATCGAGCTGCGATGGGCCTCCGATCAACATCAACATGATGCAGTTGACGTCGTTCTTGGCGCTGTCAGTGGCTCCCAGCGCCTTCAGCCCAAACATTTGATTCAACCCCAGCCCGAGCGACGCGAGCGAGCCGGCATGGAGAAAATCACGGCGGCGCAAGCCATCACAGAACTCAACGGGCTTGTCGGCATCCAAACGAAACATTGGCGCTCCTTCAGGGAGGAAAACTGTCAAGATTTTACCGAAGTTGGTGCGGACAGTGCAAATTGGGATGACAAGGTATATATAGGATGCATGCCCGATCCTGAGACGGAGACGAAAGCCGATTTTTACTGCCCGCAGTGCGCCAAGCCTGCCAGTCAGCCTTTAGTTTGTGGCGACTGCCACGCATTGATCTGCCGCGATTGCGGGACGCCGCTGGAGACGGTGGATGAGCTGGGGATCGGGTAGGAAGCAGAAAGACTTCACCCCGAGGCGCGTAGACGCCGAGGGAAAGGGTGGGAAGCGCGGTTGTCTGAATGAGAAACGGAGGCCGACGCGGGCGGCGGCCCTGTCCCGGCGGAATTATGGTAATCTCGATGGACAATACTGTGATTATGTAACCTCTGGTGGCACAAGCTTGCCTCGGCAGGAAACTTGCCGTATTGTGTCATTCATAGACGCTTAGTTCGGTTTTGCATCCGCAGGGGGCAGTTCCTTTATGAATTTGGCGATTCGGTGCGCGGTTCTATTGTTGTTGGCTGGCGTTACAAGTGTATCCGGCCAAGAGCGGGATACCGATCTGGATCGCTATTCAGACCTGGCACGCCAAGCCCTTGCCGCCAAGAAGTGGGTGGAGGCCGCGCAGGCGCTCGAACATCTGGCTAAGCTGGCGCCGCAGGTGGCGGAAGTGCAGGCGAACCTCGGATTAGCCCGATATTTCGAAGGGCGGCCAGCCGAGGCACTGGGATCCTTTGAGCGCGCCCGGGAGCTCAACCCGGGGCTGCGGCAAGTGGATCTGATGATCGGCCTTTGCGACGCGGATCTAGGACGTTATGACGAAGCGGTGAGACGTCTCGCGCCCGCATTTGAGCATCCGCCGGACGAGGAAACAGAACGCCTCATTGGCCTCCACCTAGAGCGCTCGTATGCCGAGCTAAAGCAGTTCGATAAGGCAATGGCGACAGGCGAAGAACTGGTGCGGCGCTATCCTAACGACCCCGAGATTCTGTACCAGCTTTCCCGGCTGCATGCGGACCGCTCCTTCGCCCTGATGTCGGACCTGGTCCGCGCAGCGCCGGACTCGGCGTGGACCCACTACGCCAACGCGCAGGTACAAGAGAGCCTGGAACGTTTCGACGCGGCCGAGCAGGAATATCGCAACGCGCTCCAGCGCGACCCGCGAATGCTCGGCGTTCACTATCATCTGGGCCGCGTGATTCTGCGGGCTTCAAGAACGACCGATTCCATCGAAAAGGCCCGGCGCGAGTTCGAACAGGAGCTTGAGATTTCGCCGGGCAACGCGGACGCCGAGTATGAGTTGGGCGAAATCGATCGAGAGCACGGCAACCTGGATGCAGCCGCCGGCCACTTCAATCGCGCCCTGAATTACCACCCCGAGTTCGTGGAGGCGCAAGTGGGTATGGCGAAGACGCTCATGAAACTCGGGCGGCCGGGCGACGCTCTTCCGCACCTGGCGGAAGCGGCGCGGCTTGATCCCGGCAACAAGGTTCCCCACTACCTGCTGGCTTCGGCGTACAAGTCCATGGGTGATGCGGCATCTGCCGCGAGAGAAATCAGTCTTTATCAAAAGCTACATTGGTGAAATTTCAAACCAACGAGGTGCACATGGCCACGAAGTCATTTTCAGCAAACATACATCGCGCAGCGCCACGCCAGGCGGAAAACATGGCGGTATTTTTTGGGTTGGTCCTGCTGGCGGCGGCCAGCGTCTTCGGGCAAGCCGTTTTTGGCAACATTGCCGGCAACATCACGGATGCGGGAGGAGCGGTGGTCCCGAACGCGGCGATTGCGATCCGTGATCTGGACCGCGGCGTGACCTACAGAACCACAGCCAACGGCAGCGGCAACTACACGCAGACGCACCTGCTTCCGGGTAGGTACGAGGTGCATGTGACCGCGACCGGGTTCGCTGAATTTGTGGCTACGGCGGAAGTGCAGGTGGATTCGGACACGCGGGTGGACGCACAGTTGCAGGTGGGCCAGGCCTCGACGAGCGTCACCGTCACTGGTGAAAATCCGCTGCTCAAGATCGATCGCGCGGACGTGAGCAATACGCTCACCGCCGCAGAATTGGGCAAGCTGCCCATCCTCGACCGAAATATCACGACATTGCTGGTGGCTTTGCCAGGAGCAGGCCTGTATTCCGGCAATTCGGGCCCGTCGACGGATGAGAACCAGCAGCGCGACCAACAAACTCCGGTGAACGGGCAGTTGGGCTATTCGAACGGCTTTCAACTCGACGGAACGGAGAACCACAGCAACATTCTCGGCATATCGGTGATTGTTCCGAATCCGGATGCGCTCGAGGAGTTCAAGGTGACCTCGAGCAATTACGACGCCCAGTTCGGCAATGCCTCCGGAGCGCTGATGCAGGCGGCAACTAAGTCAGGCACCAACGATTTGCATGGCTCAGCGTTCGAGTATCTGCGCAACGACTTCTTCAATGCCGCCGATCCGTTCAGCGGCGTCGACGCGCCGATCCGCTGGAATCAATTCGGGGGATCGTTTGGCGGCCCAATCAAGAAGAACAAATTATTCGGCTTCTTCGCTTACGAGGGCACGCGGCGCGACATCAGCGGTTCGGTGATCACAACGGTCCCGACGGAGGCGGAGCGCAGCGGGAATCTCAGCTCATTGCTGGGCAACTACATCTGCGCGAACGGGTCGACGTCGGCTACGGCGTGCGCAAGTCCGGCCTACGTGACCACTACGGAAGGTCTGAAAGTGCCGGCTCAGGCGGGCATGGTGTTCGACCCGGCGACGGGCAACGCCGACGGCAGCGGACGCGAGGCATTTTCCAGCAACGGGCAGGTGAATATGATCACGCCGGCACCCGCCATGGCCAAGCTGCTGAGTTATATTCCGCTTCCCAATTTCGGCACGGCCGGCCAGATCTATAACAACTTCGAAACCACGGTGCCCGAAACATCGAATGCCGACCAGTACGACGGCCGTGTGGACTACAACATTTCCGACAATCATCATTTCTTCGCCCGTTACAGCCTGGCGAATTTCATGTTGGATGGCCCGGGAGCATTCGGCGCAGAAGCGGGGGGACCCTCACCGTTCGGTTTTTCCGGAGATTCCCCGTCGCGGAACCAGAGCCTGGCGCTGGGCTATACGTACACGGTCAGCCCGTCGCTGATTGCTGATTTTCGCTTGGGGTACTACCGCTACCATGTCCACAGCCTGCCGGAAGGCTATGGCACCACTCCGGCGCTGGACGCCGGACTCATCGGTCTGAATCGGGGAGCGCCGGATACCTCAGGAATGCCGGCGTTTTATATCAACGGCAATGGTGGATTTGATTTCGGTTACGCTCTGGGGGTGAACGGCTGCAACTGCCCGCTAAACGAGACCGAGAACCATTTTCAGTGGGTGAGCAACTGGACGAAGCAAACCGGGAACCACACGATCGAGTGGGGCACGGACATCCACCGCTCCCAGCAAAGGCGCAACGACAGCAGCACGCACCGCGCGGGCGAGGTGACCTTCACGGACTCGACGACTGGTAGTTCCACCATCGATACGCTGGCCAATGGAAACGCGACTACAGGAGCCGCACTCGCGACATTTCTGCTGGGCGAACCGACCTCCTTTGTGCAACAGTACACGGGGCCGGGCCTGTATCCAGCTCTTCGTGAGACCAGGCTGAATTTTTTCGGACAAGACACCTGGCGCGTGACTCCCAAGCTGACCGTCACGCTGGGGTTGCGATACGAGAACTACCTTCCGCAGGTGGCCGCCCAGCCGGGAAGCGCCGGAACATTCGATCCGGCTACAGGAGACGTGGTGGTGGCCGGCTTCGGCGACGTTCCTCGCAACATGGGCATCAAGCCGTACAATCTCGGTTTCGCACCGCGAGTGGGAATCGCCTACAAAGTGATTCCCAAGACGGTGGTCCGCGCGGGCTACGGGACGAGTTACAATGCTGCCGGCGTTGGCGCGGTGTTTGCGCAGAATCCGGAAGTTGATCCGCCGGTTCAATTCGTTCAGGATCTCAATCCTGCCAACCCATACACCACGGCGATTCCCACGTTCCTCACCACGGGCCCACCGGCGCCGCCGACGCCGAACTTCACCACGGGCCACTATCCGCTACCCAACGGGGTTTCGGTTTATTTCTATATCGACCCGCTGAACTCCTACCGGATTCCGCTCGCCAACTTCTGGAACTTCACCGTGCAACACGAGGTGGCGCACAATCTCACCGTGGAAGCAGCCTACGTGGGAAACGTGGGGCGGCATCTGTTCCTCAATATTAACGAGAACCAGGCGATTCCCGGTCCGGGCGATTACGACCCCCGGCGTCCGTTCTACAAGTTTGGCGACACGCAGGCCATCTACGATGTATGCAACTGCGACAACTCAAGCTACAACGCGTTACAGATCAAGGTGCAGAAGCGCGTTTCCCAAGGACTTGATTTCCTGCTCACCTATACGTGGTCGAAGGCCTTGGACAACGGCGAGGGCGGCTACGGTTTCGCGAATAATTACGACATTAGCGCGGACCACGGGCCGGCCACTTTTGACCGCACGAACGCGCTGACGCTGCTCCACAATTGGGACTTGCCGTTTGGGAAGGGCCGCCGCTTTGGGAGTAACGTCAACAAGGTTATCGACGGCGTGGCTGGCGGATGGCGATTCAGCGGTGTGACCACGATGTATTCCGGAGTGGCATTCACGCCAACCATTTCGAACGCGCCGCTGGTGAACGCCGATTTCAACTACTTCCGGCCCGATATCATCGGCAATCCCAATGTGTCGAACCCGAACGCGAGTGAGTGGTTCAATCCCGCGGCGTACACGGCACCGCAACAGCCGTACCGCAATGGCGATGCCGGCAAGGGCACGCTGCGAGGACCGGCCTCGTTCGTGTTCAACCTGGCGCTGGCCAAAGTCTTCGTGGTTACCGAGCACAAGACGCTGGAACTGCGCTGGGAAAACTTTAATGCTTTGAACCATGTGAATCTAGGTCTGCCGGCCTCGACGGTGGATGTGTCGGGCGCGGGCCAGATTACGTCCACGGCGAGTCCGATGCGGCAAATGCAGCTGGGGCTCCACTTCCGCTTCTGAAAGGGCAACGCGAAACCGCACATGAATTCCATCACTGCCGTCGTTCTGTGTCTCTCGACCGGGCTGGCCGCGGCGGAGCTTCCCAAGGCTCCGCCGGCGCTGCACCCGGATGAACGCTACAAGGCCGACATCCTTGTCGTGGTGGCCCATCCTGACGATGAAACCGAGATCACGGGCTATCTGGCCAAGGCCATTTACGAAGAGCACCGCCGCGTAGCGGTCATTTTCGGTACCCGCGGCGACGGCGGCGGAAATGCGATGGGCAATGAGCAGGCGGCCACGCTCGGCGTCGAACGAGAAATTGAGGCCCGGCGCGCGCTGGCTTCCTTCGGCGTGATGAACGTCTGGTTTTTGGGCGGTCCGGATACGCCGGGGCAGGACGTGCTGCGCTCGCTCGAAACCTGGCATCATGGCGCGGCGCTCGAGCAGGCCGTGCGCCTGGTGCGCTTGACGCGTCCGGAGGTGATTCTCACGTGGCTTCCGGTGTATGTAGCCGGTGAAAACCACGGAGATCATCAGGCCGCCGGAGTAATTGCCACCGAGGCTTTCGATCTGGCCGGTGATGCGACTGTTTATCCCGAACAACTTGCCGCGCCGCGGCAGCGCGAAAGCATCCACAACCTGACCGAAGGATTGCACCCCTGGCAACCGAAGAAGCTCTACTTCTTCTCCGACGCCTCCCACACCGATTTCCTGGAACGCAAGGGACCGCGGTACACCACCACGCAAGTGTCTCCCTCGCGCGGCGTGGCTTATTCCCGGCTGGCCGCCAACGAGATGAGCTTTCATCTCACACAGGACGACACCGGCCAGCTAGCCAAGCAAGCCATCGCCAAAGGAGACTTCAAGTACTTTGAAGAGCCGGTGCTGCTGGTTTTCGGCAAATCAAACGTCCGGTCCACGACTACGGGGGACATCTTCGAAGGCATCGCACCGGGCGCGGCTGCCTTTGTTCCAGCTCCGGGCTACCACGCGGCCGAGGAAACGGGCGTCACGCTTGCGCTCGGAGGACCGTGGAGCTTTTACCGTGAGTTTTGGAAAGCGCACGGACTGAACCATCTCGCCGGGCTGCTGGCCACTCCGGAGGTCGGCATCGCGCCGGGCGAGCGCCTTCACTTACCGCTGCTGCTTCACAACGATACGCACGAAACCCAAGAGGTGACCCTCTCGGCAACCCTGCCCGAGGGTTGGACAGTGGCGGCCGGTCAAGCCGTCTACCCGGTGGAGGCGGGCGGAACGTACCCGGTGGAGACGGTTCTGGTGTCACCCACGAAGCGCGATCCCGCTTGGCAAACGGTCACCTGGAAGGCCGAAGCGGGTGGCAAGGCCGTCGGGTCGATTACGGTCCGTGTGAACTTGACGAGCGGAGGATTGCCGCAATAAAGAATTCCGGCGTCAGGACCTTCTGCCGATTCGATGCCAGTGCAAACGCCTACACTCGCCTGTCGATTGTTTCTGACACTGGCGGCCTTTTTCGTCTGCCGAATGGCGGTGAAGGCTGATAACACGGGTTGCGCAATAGCGCCGGACAATCCGGCTGGCAGCTACGTGGTTCCCGGCGCGGTGTCGGATCTCAAGTATCGCGACGACATGACACTGGATGCTTATTCGCCTTCGGGTACGCCACGCCGGGCGGCGATCCTGATACACGGGAGCCAGGGTGACAAGTCGACGCACCTGACACAACTCTTCGCGGTTCTCGAGCGCGCCGGCTTCGCATGGTTCTCCGTCAATTACCGGAGTCTTGACGACGTCCGCGCCGCCGTTAGATATGTCCGCTGTCTCGGCAGGTTCAACATCACAGGCGGGCCGGTTCTGATCGCTGAGGACACGGGAGCTTCTCTCGCGGCTCGTGTAGCTCAGGAAGCAGGGGCAACCAGCATCGTGCTCTTTGGGGCGCGATTCGATGGTGAGCCGCGCGCACCGGGCATCCCGGCGTTGATGATTCACGGAACCGCCGACGAAGAATCGCCGCCTAGTTCGATCGAAGCACTGTGCCGGAACTGGCGGGAGTGCCGTTTCTTTCCTGTAGCGGGAGGCATTCACAACCTCGAGAACTGGCATCCGGATCAGTGGCAGTGGAAAGAGGAACTGGGGGCTTGCCTGCGCGGCGACGAGCGCGGTTTGTGGAAAGACATTACCTATTCGCGTCCCGGCGGCAGTGATTTGAGAATGGACGCATTTGTTCCGGAAGGCGCTGGGCCGTTCCCGGCTGTCGTGATCGCGCATGGCGGGGGTTGGGAAGCCGGAGACAAGGTGACATATGTATCGCCGGTTTTCGGTCCGCTGGCGCGCGCAGGCTTCGCCTGGTTTTCCATCGATTACCGGCTGACTCCGTATGTTCGCAATGCTGAGCAACTGGAGGATTTGCGTACGGCCATCCGTTACGTGCGGAGCCACGCGGCACGATTTCATATCGACCCGAGCCGCATAGCCATGCTCGGCGAATCGGCAAGCGGGCAGATGGTTGCGCAGGTCGCTTCAGAGACATGCGCGGGGTGCGAGGTCGAAGCCGTGGTCTCCTTCTATGGGGTCTACGACTTTACGCAGTGGGCCAGCGATACGGGCAGCCGGCCAATGCTGGATCGCATTTTCGGACACTGGGACGAAGAGGTTTTGAAACGCTACTCGCCGTTGTTTCACGTGCGCAGCGATCTGCCTCCGCTGCTGCTCATTCAGGGAACGAAGGATGAGTTATACGCGGGGACGCTGGCCTATGCGAACCAGCTGAAGAAAGCCGGAGCGCGGTTCGAATTGATCCTACTGGAAGGAGCGCCGCATGGAATGGAGAACTGGGCTGGTCATCCCGAGTGGGAAGGGTACAAGCAACGCGTACCCGAATGGCTGAAGGCAACGCTGGGAACGGGCCATTGACGCCGGTTGCGCAATCGCCCGGCTATAACGTATCGACGGAAAGAGCCTTTCGCTTCTTGTATTCGGCCAAAACGCTCTGGGCCTCAGCGGCGCGGCCGTGACGGAGATACAGCCGGCCGAGCGAGTACAAGGGCTCGGCGAGCTTCGCGTCAAGAGCGGCCGCGGACTTGTATTCGACGACCGCGGCATCGTCCTGGCCTTCATTTTCCAAGACGCGACCAAGATGATAGTGGGCCAGGGCAAACTGCGGATCGTATTTTAGCGCTTCTCGCAGGTTCTCCTCGGCCTCGTGGAATTGCTGGAGACGCAACAACAGGTAGCCCAAGTTTTGGGGCGGCCACGGGGAGGGAGCGGGCAGCTTGCGGTTTAGGGCAACCGCCTTGGCAAATGCGCTCTTGGCCTCGTCAGTGAGTCCCATCATGTCGAAGGAAAGTCCGAGGTTGTCGTAACCCCGCACCGAATCGGGGTCCAGGCGGATTACCTTGTTCAGCTTTTCGACTGCTTCATCGTAGAGGCGCTGGCCGTAATCGAGCCTGGCGAGCCAGTACAGATAAATTGTCTGGTCCGGGTGACTCGCGTTCAGGCGCGTGAGTTCCGCTCGGGATCCTTTTACGTCCCCCAGGTTTACCAGAGCCATGGCGAGCGTGAACCGGTCGTGATCGTCGAGAGGCTTCAGCGATTCGGACCGCCGGAAAGCCTGAACGGCGAGATTCATGCGGCCGCCGACGAACTCGAGAGCGCCAAGCAGAGCGTGCAACTCGGCCGCGCTGTCGGGCGGCACATCGGTTGCCGCACCGGCGGCCAGAATGGCCTCCATACGGACGAAATCCTTTTCGGAATAAGACGCGGCCAGGGCCTGACGCTGTTCCTCCGGGAGCGGCGCACTGCGGATTCGCTCCGCGATACCGCCAGGCCGCTGCGCGAGCAACGGGACCGCCGCCAGGAGGAAGACGCGAATCTTCGCGCGCATCAGTAAGGCTTCACCTCGATACTGCGAAGCATCAATTCTTGCCGCTTCCCGCGACCCTCATCCAGCTTCTGGAGCCGCACGCTCTGTTCCCCGGCGCGTGAATCGTGAGTCCGCTGGTACAAGGCCAGAAGCGCGCTATTCGCCTGAAAGCTTTTGGGGTCCAGAGACAATGCGCGGCTAATGGCCGCCTTGGCATCATCCAAGCGGTCCTGGCGTAGACGGACGCGGGCGAGTTCTGTGTAGGCTTCAGCAAAAGATGGCGCCAGGCGAATGGATTGATCGAAGAAGGTAGCGGCTTCGTCGAGATTCTCTTCGATTCGGGCGACGCGGCCGAGAAAGTACGCCGCACCGGCCGCGGTTTTCGGGTCCTTGCTAACGCTCTGCATTTCGGTGCGGCAGTTGTCGTAATCGCCGGTCGCGAAGTAGGCGACGCCCAGGGCGAAGTGCCCCCGGGGATCCCGCTGCCGCGCCTCGACATATTTTCGAAAACAGGCGACAGCGCCGGAGGCTTCGCGGGTGGTGAGGATGATCGATCCCAGCGCGTAGTTGTAGTCCGGATTATTCGGGTCAAGCGCCACTGCTTTCTCCACCGACTTCCGGGCTTCGATCGGCAATTCCATTTCCTGCAAGACCATACCGAAAAGAAAATGGACCCGCGGATCGGAAGGGACGAGATCGCGAGCATGTCCCAAATAACCCACCGCACCTTCGAGATCGTGCGCCATGTACGCGACGCGCGCCAGCTCGAACAGATGCTGCGGATTCCGCGGATCGGCGATAGCCAGGCGTTCGAGTGTTTTTCTCGCATCACTCAAGCGGTGCACCTGTTCGTAAGCAACGACGAGCGGACGAAGACTGTCCGGCGAGGCTGCGGCGCGGGCGTCCAGAGCCTCGACCAAGGTCACCACCAGGGGCGCGCGGGCTGGCGTTGCCAGCAAGGGGAGAATAGATTTGACGTCCGCCTCCAAAAACTCCGGGGCGCGCGTTAACCGCTCCGCGGTTTCACCGGCCTCCTGGAGGCGGTCAAGGCCCGCCAGATCGGTGCACCTGAGCATCAGGGTAGGGTAGCGGTCCCTCTCATCCGCCGGCAGCATTTCAACCTCCCGGAGAGAATCGGCGTATTTTCCTTGCTGCTGATAAAGGGCGGCCAGGGAGAATCGCGCCTCGGGATCGCCGGGACTCGCCTTAAGGACCCGCTGCCACGCATTGACCGCGCAACGCGAGTCCGCCGCGTCCCGCCCTATACTGAGCTGGCAGGAACGGGCCAGATTTTGCCAGGCCGGAGTAAGCTCGGGCGCGAGCGTCACAGCCCGTTCAAAATCCTTGCGTGCCTCGGCTAGCTCATTTTGCTGGGCATGAATAACGCCGCGCAGATTGAGCAGACCACCGTCGCGGGGGTACTGCGCAAGGGTCGTGGAGATTTGACGAAGAGCTTCCTGGTAGCGGCCGGCCTGTATGGAATCCTGAATGGCGGTGACGGTTTGATCCGGCGCCGAATGCTGGCCGCGCAATGGCAGCGCACAAATCGCGACCGCCGTGAGGACGGCCACGGCAACAAGATGACGATGACGGGCTGGGCCACGCGGTGGGGGCACGGCGAAATTGATCGTGAGGAACATCCAGGTCGAGCGCGGACGTGCTCGAAATGCGCCCTGGTGCGATTGTAGCTCGCGCACTGTTAAGCGTGAGAATCGCAAGCCCTAACGAGAAAGAGCGGGGAATCGCCGCGAACGCGCCCCCAGCTCCGATCTCCCGATCAAGGCAGCTCGCCGTCCGTCAGAAGATAAAGCGGCCTACCAACTGGACGTTTCGCGGCTGCGTAACAGTCCCGGTCCAGGCTCCGAAATTTGCGCTGGAGGGATCGTTGTTAAAGGGAATACAATCGCCGAATGCCTCACCATCACAGGTAAAGTAGTGATTGTTGAGCACATTGAAAATCTCGGCCCGGACCTCCAGACTGACGCGCTCTTTGACACTGAACTTCTTGGCGATCGAAAGATTGGTATCACGATAGGGCGACCCGCGAACCGAGCTTACGCGTGGACCGGTGCCCAGGAAATTGCCATTCGCGAACATCGAGCTCGGCTGGAAAGCGGAAGCGTTGAAAGCGGGTTGGTTTACGTTCATGGAACCCCACGATTGCGCCATCACGTTGCCCGTGATTGCCGGAATACATACGGCCTGGAACTGTGAGGGAACGCCGCAAACGGTCGAGTCCCAGAAGTAAAGCGGCTGCCCGCCAGTGAACTTCATGCTGGTCGAAAGTATCCAGCCGCCGAATAGATAGTTGGCAGGACCAGGGTTGTTCAGCCAGTGTTTCCCGGCTCCGAACGGAAGATTGTAACTGCCCATTACCGCGATGGTGTTCGGAATGTCGTCCGGGGATAGCGACTTGTTACGGCTCCCCTGGTAGGGGTTGATTATGGCTCCAACGGCACCATAACCGGCCTGGGCACTCTGCGTGGTGGAAGCAGCATCGGTTGTGAGCCTTGCGAGTGTATAGTTCGCCTGCAAATAAATGCCATTCGAGAAGTTCTTCTGGAAATTCACCTGTAGCGAGTTATACATTGAGGTGCCTTGGTTTTCGTTTATTCCGGTGAGGCCACCGCAGAACTGCGGGTAAGCCACCATGGCCTGGGCAACAGTGGGCGCGCAGCTACCGACACTATTCAGTTGCTGCGCCCAGTTAGCATAGGGAACGCTTACTCCGTAGAGCGACGTCTGCCCAGGCTGGAAAACGGTGTTCAGCTCGGTGCTTCCCATGCTGGTCAGGAGCGAGGGGTTCAGATAATTGAGCGGCTGCAACGAGGAAGGCAGATGCGTGCCCTTATTGCCAACGTATGCGACGCTGACGAAGGAACTGCTAGTGATCTTACGTTCGACGGTCAGATTCCACTGCTGCGTGTAGGAAAGGTGGTTGGCGTAGGTGGGACGATACGTGGGGCTTTTCCCGTTGTCGGCGGTCAGGCTGACATCCTCCGCCCTGCTGTAGGCGGGGAAGCCGTTGTCCAGGTAGAAAGACGGCTGGTAGCCACTCAATGAATCGCCAAAACTGAGTGACGGATTAAAGCCATCCAAGTTCATGCCACCACCCCAGCCGGGATAAAAAGCCTGGGTATAGAACATGCCGTAGCCAGCGCGGATCACCGTTTTATCGTTCAGCTTATAGGCCGCACCGAGCCGGGGCGCGAAGGCGCCGTTCCACACCTTTTCCGGATAAGGAGCACCGTAGCTCGCGGAGCCCCAGTTGCTGCCGGCATATTGCAGGCTGCCGGGCAGGTCTCCTGCGCCAGGGTTCGGAGCAAAGGTGAGGAAGGCCAGATGGTCGCCGGTTTCGAAGGAGGGAGAGAATCTATCCCAGCGGAGGCCGTAGTTGACCGTAAGCTTGGAGGTCATCCTCCAGGTATCGCCCACGTGCAGCGAATAGGCGCGCTGCTCGGAGCCATACTTTGCGATGTTGTACACGTTCATGTTGGCGTTATCAACCGCGCCGATTAAGAAGCTCGCGAACGGGTCACCGCTGCCGACGCCGGGCAACGCGGTGGACAAGGCCGTGAAGTTCACCGTGCCAGACTGGTTACTATTTGAGCGGAAGACTTGCTGCAAATGACGGAATTCACCGCCGAATTTGATCTCGTGCGCGCCATGAACCCAGGTGACCATGTCATTGGCGATGTGGGAGGGCCGCGTTGTCTTGTTCAGATAACCAGGCCCCTCCGTATTGCCCCAATCCGCAAACGTGCTGATGCCGTTGCCGGAAAAGTTGGCGGCGGGGGAAGCGTTATAGGCAACCGCGTTGGGAATCTCGGGAAGGACGGCGGGGTTTTGGCCGGTCACTGACCCATAGCCCTCATTTCGATTCACATAGCCGTAAGCGAAGTGGTTCAAGATCGTGGGACTGAAGATGTGATCCCAATTGAAGCGGCTCACCCACGCATCCTCGGGATTAGCGGGGCTTGAGGTACAGAGCTCGACCGGCAACGCGCATTGCTGGTTCGGTTGCGTATGCTGCCGCCAGATTGAAGCGAAGAAATGGTCCTGATCGCTCCAGTGATAATCAATCCGGTACAGGGATTCGTAGAGGTTGGAGAGAATACCATCGGAAACGGGCTGACCCAGGAAATTGTTGTATGGACCCGCACTGGTAGTGGCCGGCAAAAAACTCGCCCACTTCAGCGCCAGGGCGCTTTGCTCGGAAGCTGGGATGATGTTCCCTGCAAATGGAACGCGGGTGATTACGCCGTTCGTAATTGTTTCCGACTTTGGATCGTAGATTGGAACACCCAGGTCGGAGAAATTGCCGGTGCGCTCCTGTGTGGAAGGAATCGAGTACAAAGGCCGGGTGGCGCCGCCCAGCGAACGCAGCCAATCCTGATTAGTGAAGAAATAAGATTTGTGCTTGGATCCCCAGAGAAACGGCAGATATTTAATCTTGATGGGGCCGCCGATCATGAAGCCGGGCTCATTTTCATTGTCCTTGGGGCGCTGGTCGCCAGGGCCGCGGTTGTTGGTGAACTGAAGCGCATTGAGGTCTTTGTTTCGCAAGTACTCAAAAACGCCGCCGTGGAACTCGTTGGTGCCACTCCGCGTAGTGGCGATCATTTCGCCGCCCGTGGTGGTGCCATACTCGGGCAAATAACTCGAAGTAAGGATGTGCACTTCTTGCACCATGTCCGGTGTTACGGCGAAGTCGAAGAAAGACACGATACCGCTTTGCGACATTGTGCCCTCCTGCATGCTCACACCATCCAGGACCGCTTCATCGCCCATCTTTAAGCCGCCGTTGATGCGCGCATTGAAAGCCTGCACGCTGGTGCCGGTATTGACGCCTGGAAGGAACGCGGCAAATTGCATGGCGTTACGGGGCGTGCCGGCAGACACCAGCAGGGGCAGTTGTTGGATGACGCTCGGCGCCACGCCCTCTTCTTTCTGGCCGTTGTCCACATTCAGCTGGGCGACGTCAGCGGTGACCTCAATTTTGGTGGCCGCATCGCCCACTTGAAGCTGCGGGTCTATGCGACGCGACTCCGCAACCAGCAACTGGATTTTCGTTGATAAATACGTCTTGAAACCCGCGGCCTCTACGCTGAGATCGTAATTGCCGGGCGCCAGGTTGGCGAAGGAGTAGCGGCCGTCGTTGTCCGTCTTTACACTCGAGGTGAACTGCCGCTCCGACGAAGTGACGGTAACCGTGGCGTTGGGCACGAACGAGCCCGATGGGTCCGTCACCGAGCCACCCAAGGTAGCGTTCTGACTTTGCCCGAAGGCACATGCCGCGAACAGCAGCACGGCAACACAGGGCCGGAAAAATGAGCTACGTAGCATCGAAACCTCCCAAATTGGGTTCAGTAGAGTACGTGGAACCCAATCCCCAACTTCGAATACCGCTGAAATGTAACCGCTTTCAGGGGAGTCTATCATCATCTCTTACATCTGTAAAGAAAATTTAATAGATTTACATTAGTTAGTACGCGCCCAGGGGCGATGTATTTTAGGGTATTCATGGGGCGGAGGCGGGCGCGAAACCGGATTACGTCACGCAGCGGGAGGTACACTGCCAGACGGCGCGCCTTCGAGCACGCTAGCGATAAAGCCACAAGGGAGTAATGCTATTCTGCCGGCAGGAGATCTGAGTTGAATATCTCGAATTCGAAGTGGACGTTGCCATCCCTGGCGATGGCTGTACTGCTGGTCTTAACGCTGCTCGCCGCTTCGCTAGTTACAGGCCAACCATACCAGGCCCAAGCCGGCGGGTCGCAGACAGGTGATCTCGCGAGTTTTTCCGCTCTGGCGCCTATTGACGCGCACGTGCACCTTTACAAAGATGACCCGGCTTTCGGTGCTCTCATGCAACGCCTGAAACTACACATTCTAGACATTTGCGTGATTGACGATCGCGACCCTTACTACAAGGGACTGGAGCCGCAGCGCAGCGACGTGCTCAAAATCGTCCATAGCTCGGGAGGCCGCGCCGTTCTGTGCACGACTTTCAGCCCTTACGAATTCGAAGAGCCGGGATTCGCGCAGCGCACAATCCGCCAGCTTGACGCCGACTTCGCGGAAGGAGCCATCGCCGTGAAGATTTACAAGGTTATGGGCATGGAGATGAAGTCGAAAGCAGGGAAATATGTGATGCCCGATGACCCTGCCTTCGAGCCGATCTATAAGGACATTGCCGCCCACCATCGGACCGTAGTTGCGCACCTTGCGGAGCCTGATTCCTGCTGGCAGCCGCCGAACTCCGCCAGTCCGGACTACGAATACTACCAGCAGAACCCGCAGGAGTACGCTTACGCACATCCCGAGTGGCCTTCCAAGGCCGCGATTCTGGCGGCTCGGGACCATCTCGTGGCAGAGCACCCCAAGCTGCGCGTGATCGGTGCGCACCTGGGCAGTATGGAAGCTGACGTGAATCAGATGGCACAGCGCTTTGACCGCTATCCCAATTTTGCGGTTGACACAGCGGCGCGCGTCCCGTACTTCATGATACAACCGCGCGACAAAGTGCGGGCTTTTCTGATCAAATACCAGGACCGCATCCTCTATGCGACGGACCTGGTCGTCCTGCCGAAAGATGATACCGGCAAGGCGCTCGCGGAGTGGAACACCACTTACGAGCGTGATTGGAAATTCTTCGCCACGGACCAGACCCTTGAGTACATGGGGCACAGCTACAAGGGTCTCGCGCTGCCCGGACCCGTTCTACGCAACATCTTTCATGACAACGCCGTCCGCTGGCTGCCGGGGATTATGGGGAAACCATAGGGAGGCCGACGGTTACCAACAGGTGTAACCGCCATCGACCAGCAAGATTGCGCCTGTGACGTAACTGGCGGCATCGCTGGCCAGGAACAGCATGGTGTAGGCGATCTCGGACGGATTCGCGAATCGATGCATCGGAGTCATCTCCTCCCACATCTTCACCCATTCCTGCGTGCTAAGCCCGCGCTTCGTCATCTCCGTCATGACGTAACCGGGAGCAACGGCATTCACCCGGATTTTATAGGGCGCCAACTCGACGGCCAGCGCCTTGACCATCTGATGCACGGCCGCTTTACTGGTGTTGTAGTGCGCTTGAGGCTGGGGCTTGTCGATGATGAATCCGGAGTTGGATCCAATGGCAACGATACTCCCGCCGCCGTGGCGAGCCATCTGCCTGGCAAATGCCTGCGCGATGAAGAACTGGCCGTTGACGTTGACGTTCATGACATTCGCCCATTCCTCCGGCGAAATCTCGAGAACGTCCGTGTTCGGGTTGACTCCGATGCAGTTGAAAAGCACGTCAACCTTGCCAAAATCCGCTTCGACTCTGGCAGCGGCCTCCTTTGCTTGACTGTGGTCTCGCAGGTCGGCCTTGTAAAAGCGCACCTTTTTGCCGGAGGACGTACCCAGGTTGCGCGCAGCTTCAACTCCGACATCGCCCAGAATGTCGATAATGGCGATGTCTGCTCCTACCGAAGCGCTCAGCTCGGCAACAGCGTATCCAATGCCGCGTGCGCCGCCGGTGACAACGGCGACTTTTCCGTCCAGACCGAACTTTTCAATTGCTGTCATGCAGAGTCCTCAGTGGTAAGAGATGTTGAAGCAGGACGGTACAGGCTACGGAACACGCGATAGCCATTCGCGTACAGTTCTGCGTTCGCGAGGTTGGGCTCGACGAGCGTGTCTTTCTCGATGAACTTTGAGATTCCAGACCAATCGGCCGACAGACCGGCGCCGATAGCAGCGGTCCATGCCACCCCCAGACACGAGCCGGGATGACCGTGGAAGAGTTGTATCGGCTCCTGCAGGATGTCGGCCACGATTTGCATCCAGACTTTGCTGTTTGACCCGCCATCGGATGCGAAATATCGCGTCGTCGCGTGGCCCATGTCATGAAACACTTCGATATGGTGAGCCAACGCGTACGCGTAGCCTTCCAGCATCGCACGCCAGAGATGGCCGAGAGTGTGCGAGAGGGTCAGTCCAGAGAAGAGAGCGCGAGCGAAGGGATCGTGAATCGGTGTTTTTTCGCCCAGGAAGTACGGCAATACGGTCAGTCCATCCGCGCCTGCCGGGACCGCCGCGGCTTTTCGGTCCAACAACTGGTGGACCGAGATACCGGCGGCCTGCGCTTCGGCGCGTTCGCCGGTAGCGAGGGTGTTCACGAACCAGTTAAGACCGGACCCGCCGGTTGCCATGCACCCGTTAGGCATGTAAAGACCGGGAACGAGGTGATAGTCCAGGTACATGCGAGAATCGGCCACTGGCTGATCCGTCGCGATCAGAATGTCAACGGACCCGCCAAACTTGAGAAGAACATCCCCTCTTCGGGTGATACCGGCGCCCAAGGCGGACGCAATGAGATCGGCTGCGCCGCCTACGACCGGTGTCCCTTTCATCAGCCCCGTGTCGGCCGCGGCTTTGGCTGAGACACGTCCCAGGATCTCGTGCGATTCCGACTTCCTGGGCAAAGCGGACCGGGGAATGTGCGCGAGACGTACCAGGTCGTCAGCGATGGCGCCGCTCGCAAAATCCGTGAAGCCGCCTTCAAGGGCCCAGTTTTTCTCTACCGCCCGCTCGCCAGTGAGCCGCCAATTGATGTAATCGTACGATCCAAACACGGTTGCGATTCTGCTGAAAACGTCCGGCTCATGCTTCTCGATCCAGCGCAGTTTTGCGGCAACCAATTGTTGATTCAGGCCATTGCCAGCGCGTGCCACAAACGCCGCGGCATCAACCTCTCGCTTGAGATCCTCAACTTCCGCTCCACAGCGCGCATCACTTTGTTGAATGCTGGGACGAAGTAAACTTCGAGCTTCGTCCAAGAGGATAACGGCGGGGAGCATGCCTGTGACTCCGATGGCTTTGATCTCCGCGGGATCGATTCCCTTCGCAAGGATTTCAGCGACGATTTCCCGAACATTCGACCACCACTGTTCCGGGTCTTCCTCCGCCCATCCGATTTTCGCGGAATACAGGTTGACAGGACGCGCCGCCAGCACAGCCACTTCGCCTTCGGGACGAATCAGAATGCCAACCGTTGAGGTAGTGCCAATATCAAGGCCCAGCACATAGCTCATGGGAGTCGCTTGCTGCCCTTCAAATCCGCAATGTTTTTCGCGTACCCAGACGCTCCCCCTTAAAGACTGCTGATCCGGCTACGAGCACGGTCGCGCCGGCTTCGACGATCGAAGCAGCATTTTCCGCCGTCACCCCGCCGTCCACTTCGATTTCGATTGGCCGGCCGCCGATCACTTCCTTCACTCGACGTATTTTTTCGAGCATTGCCGGAATGAACCTCTGCCCACCGAAACCTGGGTTTACGCTCATGATCAGCACGAGATTGATGTCGTCGAGCAGATAGGTGAGAACGTCCTCGTGCGTCGACGGGTTTAGAACGAGTCCAGCTTTCTTGCCTAACGCCCGAATCGTGGACAGGCTTCGATGGACGTGCGGGCCCGACTCGGCGTGAACGCTGATTCTGTCCGCCCCGGCCTGAGCGAACGCTGCCAGGTAGGCGTCGGGATGATGGATCATCAGATGCACGTCGAGAACCGCAGGCGTAGCAGCGCGAATGGCGCGCACCATGTCGGGTCCAAAACTGATGTTGGGAACGAAGACGCCATCCATGATGTCGAGATGGAGCCATTCCGCGCCTGCCGCGTAGACAGCGGCGGCCTCCGCGCTGAGCCGGCCGAAATCGGCCGTCAGAACCGACGGCGCTATGATTACGTTTTGCACTCTTTCCTCTCAACGGTGGCGCTATGGGATGCCCGAATCATATCCAGGCTGAATTTCAACGATGGATGTTTTTGATATAAACATAACCGAACAAATAGGAACGCGCAAGCCCTCTCTTGCTGTTTGTTTATGGTATTTTGTGATTGAAATTGAGCGAGAGACGGGCTGGCTGCGACGGCCCAAGGCGACAAAGATATCGAGCACCTTCTGGAGCTAAGGAATGACAAACTTCAAACGCATCTTCGGCGACAAGAAGCCGGTTATCGCGATGGTTCACCTTCTTGCCATGCCGGGAACACCGTTGTACGACGAAGAAGGCGGCGTTGGGCGTATCGTCGAGGAAGCAAGGAAGGATCTTCATGCGCTCCTCGCTGCCGGCGTTGATGCAGTTATGTTCGGCAACGAGAATGACCGCCCCTACGAACTGAACGTGGATATGGCATCGACAGCCACAATGGCGTATGTGATCGGCCAACTGCGCCCACTGATCAACGTCCCCTTCGGCGTCAACGTGCTCTGGGACCCTATGAGTTCAATTGCACTGGCAGCCGCAACGGGCGCGTCTTTCATTCGCGAAATCTGCACCGGATTCTATGCCTCGGACATGGGTCCTTGGGCCGGACGGTCCGCGGAGCCGATGAGGTATCGTAACCGGCTCGCCCGTAAGGATGTCGCCATGCTTTATAATCTGTCGGCCGAATTTGCCCATTCGCTGGACGAACGTCCTCTTCCCGATCGAGCGCGTTCCGCGGTTTTTTCGAGCATCCCGGATGCAGTGCTGGTGTCGGGCGCTATTACAGGTGAAGCGCCCCCGATGGCTCAACTCGAAAGTGTAAAACGAGTGTTGCCGACCACGCCGGTCCTGGCGAATACCGGCGTACGCCATGAAACAGTATCTGATGTCTTCCGGGTCGCAGACGGTTGCGTCGTTGGTTCCTCACTCAAAGTCGATGGATACACTTGGAACAGCGTTGACCCAGAGCGAGCGAAGGAATTCATGCGTCTGGTGAACATCGCGCGAAGTTAAGCGATATCGGCGGTAGTCTTCCCGGTAGCTTCTATCGGATTAGCTGTAAGTAAGCCCAAGGACGTCGACTAAGTGGAGAACCAAACGCACAAACCGATCGTCGCGCCCGAGACGCCGCACTTCCACCAGTCGATCGGACTTATGTCAGCCACGGCAATCAATATGAACGCGATGTGCGGGGTCGGTCCTTTTGTCACTATTCCCGCGATGATCACTGTAATGGGCGGCCCTCAAGCCATGCTTGGATGGGTGCTTGGAGCGTTGATCGCTATGGCGGATGGAATGGTCTGGGCCGAACTTGGGGCAGCCATGCCAGGAGCCGGCGGCACCTACCTATTCCTGCGCGAGGCGTTCCAGTATCGAAGCGAAAAGCTTTTGCCATTCCTTTTTGTCTGGACTGCCATCCTCTCACTGCCTCTTATTCTCAGCATTGGGGTAGTCGGCTTCTATCAGTACCTAGGGAGTTTTGTGCCAGATCTGTCGCCAGTTGAAAACCATGTGATCGGATTGGCCATGGTTGTTGCCGTTGTTGCGCTGCTATACCGGCGGATTGAATCCGTCCCAATTATTAACATCGTACTGTGGGCCGTCACGATCGCAGCGATGGGAGTGACGGTCGTCGCGTCGTTCACTCATTTTGATGCCGGACGCGCCTTCGATTTCCCGCCAAACTGGATCGGCAATGGCTCGTTTCTCTCCGGTCTGGGCGGCGGCCTGATCATCGCTCTCTATGACTACACGGGCTATGGAACAGTGGCTTACATGGGGGCAGAACTGAAAGATCCGGGGAGAGTAATGCCGGGCTCGATTATTATCTCGATTCTCGCCATTGGCGCCCTTTACCTTTCTATGCAGGTAGGCCTTCTGGGTGCGGCGCCGTGGCAGGAACTGGCGAAGTCGACGAATGTTGCCTCGATGGTCGTGGGCAAATACTGGGGCCAAAAGGGTGCCATCCTGGTCAGCGTACTAGTCATGATCGCAGCCGCGGCATCTATTTTTACTGGGTTGCTCGGTAGTTCACGCGTGCTGTTCAACGCAGCGCGAGATGGCGTGTTCTTCTCGTCGTTCGGCAAGTTACACCCGCGACTCCATTTCCCACACGTAGCGCTGATCGTGATGGGCCTTATTGTCGCGATCGGTAGCTTTTTCGCCGTACCAGCCATCATCAACATGCTTACCGGTGTCACAGTCCTGATTCAGTCACTGGGCCAGGTATTCGCACTAACCGTTTTACGTAAACGACAACCCAGCTTGTATCGGCCATACCGGCAGACACTCTATCCCCTGCCAAGCCTGATATCTCTAGCGGGCTGGAGCTATGCGTTCGTGGCGCTGGACACGCTTTCGATCATCCTCTCCTTCGCATGGGTAGCAGTCGGCTGCGCCGCCTTCCTGATCTATGCAAGAGCGCGTAGGACGTGGCCTTGGGGACCGCTGGAGGTGCGCGAAGAATTTCTCGAATATCAGAGCGCCAATGCCGCGGAGACTAATTCTTTGCGAACGGCCTAGGCAGTGCCGAATAGCATCCGGTGTGCCGGCCATAGAATGGTGCTATGAGTGAGCGTCAAGCGGCGGGGCAATAAGCAATGCAACATTCGCGTTCTTGAGTGCTTTCCCGATACTGTCCGGCGGCTCAGCGTCAGTGATCAGCATATCAATCTCGTTCATAGCAGCGATTTGAACGAGAGACATGCGATCAAACTTCGTGGCATCGCAGACCACGACGCGCCGCGCCGATTGCTTGATGAAGACTCGCTTCATCTCCGCTTCCTCAATGGAATAGTCAAACAGGCCCAAGGGACTGACTCCCGAAACGCCAATGAACGCAATATCGAAATGCAGCCGGCCGAAGTGCGAGACCGCAGCCGGCCCACAAATAGAGAGCTCGTCACTGCGCACCGGGCCTGCAGGAACGTACACATCCTGTTTCCCGCTAGCGAGAAGAGTCGCGATTCTCATACTGTTGGTAAACGTCTTTACATCCGGACCACCGGCGATGAGGGAAGCCAGATGATAAGTCGTTGTGCCGACATCAAGCACAATCGTGCGTGCATCTCCTATCACGCTGTAAGCGGCCGCGGCTATGCGCTGTTTGGCTGCCTGGTTGAGTCGCAGCCGAGCCTCGTATTTGGGCTCTTCCCGGTCCATTATCTGCTGCGGCTCGGGGGCTAGCGCGCCGCCCCGAGTGCGTATGATTAATCCCTCCCGCTCCAACTCTATGAGGTCGCGGCGAATGGTCATCTCCGACACTGCCAGGTCAACGGCAATATCGGGGACCGTGATGAATCCTACTTTCCTTACTACAGACGTGACTCTCTGCTTGCGAATACGCGCCGGGACGCGGCGCGCGCTCTCGCCATACGACTGGTCCGCTTCTATCTTCATCGGGGTGCTCAACCATTCGTTCGTGAAAACCCGCGACCGGTCAGGGCACAGCCGCGGATGTTCCCGCTTAGCTCAATTTGACCCGGCGACAGCTCAAGCGCCCAGTATCGGCCAAAATCCGATCAGAAAATACCATAAATGAACATTGGTATCTTACCAATTAAACCTGCCAATTAAACCTGCGGAATTGTCTTCGCAAAGCATGCCCCACCGCCCATGGTTTCTAGCAGCCGGAGCGGCTCCTTTCCGCCGCCAGCAAACCAAAGCGTCGGACGTGTTTACGGCCTCAACAGGCCGTAGACGTTGACGGAGTCGTCGTAGTTGGGAACGTAGACCTTGCCCCCGACCACGAGCGGTGGAACAAACTTCATGAGCGTACCCAGGCGGTCCCGTTTCGGTTTCTGCTCGCTATTCCAGATTTCCTGTAGAGTCTCGGCGTTAAAAGCGCGTAGCACTCCGGGTGCGTTTCCCGCATCGGCGCTCTTGTTCTTAGTATGGGTCGCCCAGACAATGCCTGTACCGGACTGTTTGCCGTTGGAGGAAAGCGTCAGTGTGCCTCCGGGCGAGCCCCGGTTGGGGATCTTTCCCCTCGCGAAGGGCGTGGTCTCCAGACTGCGCCCGCTGAGGCGGAAGCCTTTGAGAAAATCGGCCTCGCACCACAGGTACATGCTACGACCAGCGGGACCGTCCCACAACGCTGGTCCGGCCATGATCCGGCCGCCGTTCACTTGGATGGTTTGGAGCAGACCTTCTGCGTTGGCCGTCATGTGTCCGAGCTTCGCTGTATCGAATAAGTAAATGATGCCGTTCTTGCTGCCGGCGATGAGCAGGTTCGTTTCAGGAACCAGCATGGGACCTGTGGAGCCGAGGTCGGCATCGTGATCGTTGAGCTTTTGGAAGTCGCTCGGCGTGAAGTAGTCATCCACAACGAACGCGTTGCCGGCCAGCCTCAACTTGACGAGCGAGTTTCCGAAGTTGCGCCGGCCGTCCCAATCGCCGTTGCCGGTTTCGAAATAGATGTTGCCGGCCGCGTCGATGGCCGGGCCGCGGCCGGATTGCCAGATGCCGCCATCGGCGCCGTCGGGTGTGTCACACCATGCCGCGCGCTGCCGCAGGGTCGTCGCGTCGTAAGCCATCACCCAGCCATGGTAGGGGCGGAAATCTTCGTGCGAGGCCCATGCGATGATAACGGCACCGTCGACAAGCGCTAGTGCCGGGCGCTGATTACCCGCCTTGGGGTCGAAGCGAAGGTTGCCGCCGGCAGCATCCTTGGCGGTACTCGGCACGCTGGCTTCGATGACCGTCGCGGGCAACAGATCTTTACCATCACGCACGTCGAGCTTGTGGATCCGCTGCACGTAGCTTCCGTTCTCGCGGGTGCATGCAACCAGAAAGATAGCGTTGGATGCGGCGTCGATTACCGGCGTGCCCTCGATGCCGACGTTGCCGACGATATTCAGGTCGTTGTCGTTGGTAATGTCGGTGATCGGCACGGGCGTGATGCCGGCCATCTCATCGGTGAGGCTGCCCATCCACAGCGGCGGGCCGGGACTGTCCGCGTCGAACGCGTAAACCTTATCGTTCATGGTCGCGACATAGAGGACGTTGCGCGCTCCGCGCCCAGGGACCGGTACCGCCGGAAGGTACAACGGCTGGGCGAAGACGGAGCCATCCACGTAGTAGCCGTAGAGCTTGCCGAAGCTGGCTGGGTTGACGTTGGACCCGTTGAGGGCGTTCTCGCGCGAGTCCGCGGCGGTGCCGGCCTGGTTGTAGCGGCTCATCACCACCGGGAACTGGGAGCAGAGCGCAAACGATGCGGAGAGGGTGAATACGAAACGGGCCAACGATTTGAGCATCTAGATATTAGTATCGTAAAACGTGCGCCAACCGCTGTTCAAAAAACAGCTCCAGCGGTATGATGAGCGCAGCCTCGACTTCTCGATGTGGGATTTCGCCACTGTACTGATTTGAGGAAGCTACCAAGAAGATATTGGTACGCCCGAGTGGATTCGAACCACCGACCTTTTGCTCCGGAGGCAAAAACCGGCGCAAAACCACCATTTTCCAAGGGAACCCAATGGTTGCTCGGACTTGCTAAATGTTCCGAGTTATCAAAGGCTTCGCGCGTTTTCGAGAACCGGTCCTAGCAGCGCCGCGCAACCCTTCTATGCGTGGGGTGGGCACAAAAATGGGCACAGTCGATTGGGGTGAACCCTTCTCGTTGAGACAAACCGCCATGGGCACACTCGTTGAAATCTTCGCGGGCCAGTTCCATGCGTTGCGCGTTGAACCAACCCGGCCGCACGCTTACAGATGACTCACGGCTCAAATGTCGGCATCTTTCAAAGCCGCACTTTCCTGGGCGGATTCAGGTGGACTAGATGTTGGAGTCGACACGAAAGGCTCTTGGGGTTGGTAATTTCTGTCACCCAGGCAAATAGCTGCCGCGTCCGTCTGGAACTGCCGCAATCCGCGGCAGAGGCGCTTGTTGCCGGCTTCCAATCCCGCGATCCTCGGTTGTTCGCGTTCCTTGCGGAAGTCGGCGGGGCCGAAGCGGTTCACCGGGTCGAGGCGGGAAAGAGGGATGCCCCGACCGGCTCCACCGACACCAGCGAGAAGGGGCTTGAGACGCTGATCTTCTCCAGCATGACCAGCTTCGGCTGGATCGCAGGCGACCCCAAGGACTACGACCGTGACTATTCCGTCGATCTCGTGCATTTGACTGCGTTCCTTCATCTGACCCAGGAAATTACGGCTTCAGAGCTTCAACTCGGGACGGATAATCCAGAACGCCGCAAGTTTCTGGCACGGGTCGAAGCGGAGATCACGTCGCGCGGCGTCATTGACGTCTTGCTACACGGCGTCAAGCACGGGAAGCACGATGTGACGCTTTTTTACCAAACACCGTCGCCAGGTAACCAAACGGCGGCGGTCCTATTCGCCGCAAACCGGTTCAGCATTTCGCGCCAGCTGCGTTACAGCCGAGACGAGACACGCCGCGCCCTGGACCTTTGCGTTTTCATCAATGGCTTGCCAATCGCGACCTTTGAATTAAACAACAGCCTGACCAAGCAAACCGTCGAGGACGCCGTCGAACAGTATCGTCGCGACCGGGATCCTCGCGAACTCATCTTTAAGTTCGGGCGGTGTATCGTTCATTTTGCGATGGACGACCAGCAGGTCAAGATGTGCACCGACTTGAAGGGCAAGGCCTCATGGTTCCTGCCGTTCAACCGGGGCTGGAACGATGGCGCCGGCAACCCGCCGAACCCCTACGGCGTCCAGACCGACTACTTCTGGAACTGGATCTTCACTCCGCGCGGCCTCACCGACATCATTGAGAACTACGTTCTCGGATTACTACCGCACGACCGTGCTGAGCGAGGAGACCGACCCCAATAAACTCCACGATCTGAAGGCTGCGCTGGACAAATTTCAGGTTTACTCGCCCGAACAGGTCGAGACGCTGGTTCGCCTGTATCTGGAAGGTGCCCGGCCGGGAAAAGTACCTCGATCCGATCCTCGATACTTGCGTGGCGGTTTACAAGGAGCGGCTGGATGAGAACGTCAGGTGGATTTCAAGGGGAGAGCCAAGGCATTCACACGAACGTATGATTTCTTGGCTTCGGTCCTGCCGTACAACAACGCCGCCTTGGGAAAAAGTAGTCGATACTGCTCACGTTCCTCATTCCAAAGCTTCCGGCACCCATCGAAGAAGACCTCTCGAAAGCCATTCTGGAGGTTATCGATATGGACAGCTACCGCGCCGAGAAGAAGGCGGCGATGAGGATTAGCCTGCCGGATACCGATGCCGAGATTGGTCCCGTGCCGACGTCCGGTAGTAGCCAGAAGCCCGAGCTGGACTTGGATCGCCTCAGCAATATCCTCAAGACATTCAATGAGCACTTCGGAACGTTGTTCACCGACGCAGACCGCGTTGCGAAGCGCATCACCGACGACATTGCACCGCAAGTTGCCGCCGACCAAGGTTACAAGAACGCAAAAAAGAATACTCCAAATACGGCTTGTCTCGAACACGATAAGGCTCTGCAGCGAGTCATGGTTTCCCTGCTAAAGGACGACACAGAAATCTACAAACAGTTCGTTCAAAACGAGTCTTTCCGCAGGTTCGTCACTGATATGGTGTTCACGCTAACGAGCGCATAGGGACCTGGTGCATTCGCGCCTTCGGCTGCGGCCACTAAATAGTAAGCCTCAGCTTCATTCCGTCGTTCGGCGGATTCGCCAGATCCTGCTTTGTCCCGAGGTACCGTTCGGTGGTCTGAACGGAGGCGTGCCCGAGCAGTAACTGGATCTGCTCAAGCTCGCCTCCCGCCGCACGGCAGAGATTCGCGCACGACCGGCGACAGTCATGAGGCGCGATGCCGGGCACACCAGCATCGGCCGCATACTGCTGAAGCATCTGCCAGACAACCTTTTCGGACATGGCCTCACCCTGTACCTTGTCGCCTCGATTCAGAGGGCGGAATACGTGGCCTTCGGATAAGTCTGCTGCGGAGGTCCAAGCATCGATCGCCACGCTGAGAAACGCCTGGGCCTGACGTAAACGGTAGCCAGTTACCAACGCGGATGCCGACGGATTTTGCGCTCTTTACGCGAGTGATGCCGGCTGCCAACTCCGGTGCGAGCAGCCCGTTGTCGGCTGCCTCATTGGCCAGTTTGCGAACGGCCGACATCCGAATGATGATCGATGACGATCCGAGCCCGCGGGCCTCGAGAGATACTCGCCAAGCGCTGACTGTGGCCTTGGTAATGCCGGGACGCGGCTCCAGGCGGAACCAGACCATAAACTCGTCCAGCGCCATGTTATACACCCGACGCGTAATCGGCGAAGAAACGCTGTCGAGCACGAGCCGCTGGAAGCGACCTGGAGATCGGGTAGGAGGGGGCAATCCCGTGCCGCAGCCGCACACTCGTGACAGTAGTGCACGCGCGCTTGGGAACGACTGCTTGGATCCAGAGAGCCTCGCCCCGCGGCATGTCACGTGCTACGGTGAACCCACGTGATCTCGGGCCTTCCATCCATGCGGGCATTCCGGCGGCAGTGGAAGCTCGCCGCCATTGCCATTTTTTCACTCGCGATCGCGATCGCTCTGGGGATGGTGGGCCTTAGCGTAACGAACACCATCCTCGTTCTACCTCCAGCCGCCCCAGCGCCAGACCGCCTGGTCGCGATTAGTGGTCGCGCTCCCGGCAATCCCATCGATCAAGTCTCTTATCCGGATTACGCATACTATCGGGACCACAATCACGTTTTTACGGGGATAGCGGCAGCGCCCAATTCCGTCAACGTGAGGGTTGACCTTAATTTCGGAGGCCGCGATGTCAGGGTGATGATGAGGCCCGTCTCCGAAAACTACTTCGCCGTACTGGGAATTCGGCCATACCTCGGTCGCATGTTCGTGCCCGGAGACGACCAAAGCAAGACAGACATCGCCGTAATGATGTACTCCTGCTGGAAGCGCCTTGGATCGGATCTCCACATCGTTGGCAAGGTGCTCGCGGGGACTACGATTATCGGCGTTGCACCCAAAGCATTCACGGGATCTTTCTACGGGCTCAACGGCGATCTTTTGACTCCGCTTTCCCAAGTTGACGGAGATAGGGCATGGTTCGCGCAACGAGACGTGCGGCGGCTGTTTCTGATGGCCCGGCTCAAGCCGAGAGTCACGCGGCGCGAGGCGCAGGCGGAGATGGCGGCGCTTTCGGGACAACTGGCGACGGCTTACCCGAAAGAAGACAAAGATCGCGGCGTGTCCGTTACTCGCGCGACGCTTCTGCCCCCGGACCTAATCCCTACCGCCGAAACGATGGGCACCATACTGATGATGCTAGTGCTGCTGGTGCTGCTGATCGCCTGCGCCAACGTGGCGAATCTGCTGCTCGCGATTGCGGTGGGCCGGCGGCAGGAAGCGGCGATCAAACTAGCGCTAGGCGCCCCGCGAGGCCGGCTGATCCGCGAATTCCTGAAAGAGAGCACCCTTCTTTGCGTGGTTAGCGGCGTTCTGGGTTATTGCATTGCCGCGGCGGTGATCGCCCGCTATTCCGAGTGGAGCTTGGAGCTTCCGAGCGTCGGAACATTCTCGTTTGGGCTGAATCTGCGGCTGGACACTACCGTGTTGGCTTTCACGGGACTTCTTGTTCTGATCGCGAGCCTGGCGGCGGGCCTCGCGCCGGCTCTGTATGCGTCATCCCCGAGCCTTGCGCAAATTCTCACGGGCGAAATGGCTGTAGGGGGAACGCGCAAGAGCGTTCGGAGGAATGCGTTGGTAATCGTGCAGGTCGCCGTTTGCACGCTGGTGCTGGTGGGCATGGGCCTGTGCCAGCGAAACCTGTACAACCTACGCCATACGGACCTCGGCTTCCGCGCGCGAAACCTGGTGGCGGATACCGTATACGTGGAAAGCGAAGGGTACGACGAAACACGCGGGAAGCAGCTCTACGGGACACTGCGCGGGACGATTTCCGCGTTGCCGGGCGTCGAATCGGTTTCGCTGACCCAGGATTTGCCCGTGCTTGGTGCTAGCGAGGTTCCGGTGCAGGTTCCGAACGAGGTGCAGACGGTTTCTGTGAGCCGCACAATAGTGGACGGGAATTACTTCGCGACGTTTGGCATTCCGATGCTAGCGGGCCGTACGTTCGATTCCACGGATAGCGAAGGCAGCCCGGCCGTAGTGATTATCAACCATAAAATGGCAGATACGTTTTGGTCGGGAAAGGATCCGGTGGGCAAGACCGTGGTGGCGGGCAATCCGGGGAGCAAATTTACGGTAGTCGGAGTGGTGGCCGACAGCAAATACATCAATATTGACGAGGCTCCGCGTGCGTTCCTATACTATGTGCTCAGTCAGAATTATCGAGGCGGGATAACTGTCATCGCGAGGACAAAAGACGATCCGAGTCTCTGGGTGAAACCGTTTGCCCAAGCGCTGCGCAGCCTGGGTCTGAAGATCATGATTCAGCCCGTTACGCTTCAGAGATGGCTGGATCTGACGCTACTGACGCAACGGATAGCGGCAGGGATTGTTGCGATACTCGGCGCGCTGGCGCTGTTGCTGGCTGTCATCGGACTGTTTGGCGCGGTTTCGTATTCGGTGAGTGAGCGGAAAAAGGAACTCGGTATTCGTGTTGCGCTGGGCGCACGGCCGTGGCAGCTACTAAAGATGGTACTGGGACAGACCATGCTCGTTGCCGGCGCCGGGGTTGTCGTGGGGACTCTGCTAGGCGTGGGCGGCACGATTCTGTTTCAATCCCAGCTTTATGGGATCAACGCGGTCGAGTGGAGCGTGCTACTCCCGGTGGGCGGGGCAATGCTAGCTGTTTCGCTGCTGATCGCATATCTCTCGGCCAGGCCGTGGATCACGATGAGCCCAATGGACGCTGTTCGCCACGCCTGAATGGCCAATCGCCCGCGTGGAGAATTGTACTGGTGGATGGGGCGAGCGTGGCGGCGAACGGGATCAGCATGCAAAGCAGGAGATGCCATTGCATCGGGTGATCGCTCGTGCGACTTTAGGGGATATCGCCTTAGCTGCGCCTGAGGCGTGGGTGCATTGACCCGAATCTTCCGCCCCTTGAAGGATTTGTTCGACTCTGACCACGGGAACCCTACTGGGAACGACCCTCTCACTCTTGGGGGATTGGCGCACGGCTCCGCCAACCTCGGGCCATTGCTCGGTCTGCAAGGCCTTACGGGATTGGTCGAGATCATCTCCTCGACCCCCGTGATCAGTTTGTCGCTGAATGCAGAGGCGTTTCCGGTGTTCTCTTCTTTGCCTCCCGGGACGATTATCCTGCAAGGCGCCTGTTCCTGAGCTGCCGGACAGCGTACCACCGCTTTGGCTCGACTGCATTTTGCCCTGATTCAGTTCTGTTTTGCAGGAAGCTTAAGGCTTGGCACCAAGCGGGCAGGAGGGCTGGCACTGAATCCAGGGAAGCCGGACAGGCATCAACAAGAGCGAAGAAGTTTGCCGTAGGTTACCGACGAGGAGGAAGCCATGTACGTGATTACAGGGGCCACAGGAAATACTGGAAGCGTGGTAGCAGAGAGATTGTTGGCAGAGGGAGAGAAGGTGCGTGTTGTGGGGCGGGACCCGCAGCGGCTGGAACGGTTCACGCAGAAGGGTGCGGAATCATTCATCGCTGATGCGACCGATGCCGGTGCGCTCACGAACGCGTTTGCAGGCGCAAAGGCCGTGTACGCGATGATCCCTCCTAATATTGCTGCGCCGGACGTTCGCGCCTACGAAGAGAGGGTGAGCGATGCTTTGCGCTCTGCGATCGAGAAGAACGGGATAAAGTATGCGGTTGTTCTGAGCAGCTTCGGCGCGGACAAATCGCATGGAACGGGTCCCGTCGCCGGGCTGCACAGTCTTGAAAAGAAACTCGAAGCAACTCCCGGGCTAAATGCCCTTTTTCTGAGAGCGGGCTACTTCATGGAAAACCTTCTGCCCCAGGTCGGCGTGATTAAATCGATCGGGAGTATGGCCGGTCCCGTCAAAGAGGACTTGCCCTTGCCGATGATCGCAACGCGGGATATCGGCGCCTTTGCGGCCAAAGCCTTATTGAAATTGGATTTCGTCGGAAAAAGCACGCACGAACTGCAAGGGGCTCGCGACGTCACTTATGCGGAAGTTGCGAAGATCGTGGGCGCGGCGATTGGCAAGGATGACCTTGTATATAGACTCGTACCCGCGGTGCAGTTAAAGCCCGTGCTTATGCAGATAGGGATGTCGTCGAATATGGCAGACCTGTTGCTTGAGATGGCTGATGCGCTCAATTCGGGACACATGAAGATGCTTGAACTGCGCTCTGCAGCCAACACGACTCCGACCACTCTAGAAATTTTCGTTGCCGAACTCTTTTTGCCGGCGTATCGAGGAAAAGCATCCCGCGCGTAGCCATATTGCGGCGACTTTTGCAACCGCTAGACCAGCGGAGTACGACGGGCACGCTCAAGGACCGCCATTAGTCTAGAGCGCATCTCATAAATGGCACGCAAAGGTCACGCGGCAGTCTCCGGAAGCTTCGCTCCTTTGAAGCTTATCAGGCGGATCGCGACGCTGCGCAGCTGGGATCGCCGCCACGACGAAAAAACCGCTGCGGCGACGAGAGAAAGAAAGACGCAAGTCGGCACGGTACGAGACAAGCTATCGAATGACATGGCACTATGTCAGCAACGCGCGTGATACGGCAGAGTGCAACGAGTGACCGGGGTTCCTCTACCCTTCACGACTCTCGCCTGCTTTGCGAACTCCGTCAGTTGCCCGCGCGGTGGCCATTCCGACGCCCAGACAGCTACCATTGCAGTTGAGCCGCTCTATGCGCCACTTAATGCCCATCGTGACGCCGCGTCTAGTCTTGCGTCCGCCAATTCTTGACGATTTGGATGCTATCCAGACCGCCAAGGAAGATGCCTGGAATGATTTGCAGCTTTGGATGGCTTGGGCGTTCGACAACCAACGGCCGCGGCAAGCGCTGGAACACTCTATTCGACGGACGATGAACTTCCAGAGTCAAGCAGGTATCGCATTGGCCGGATTCCATAGGATCAACGGGGATTTCGTCGTCCGAACCGCATTGGATCTCACCGATGAGGCAGAAGTGTATGAGACCGGTTATTGGGTGGCGCGGAAATACGCCGGACAGGGCATGGCGACGGAGGCGGCAAACGCCGCTATTCGTTACGCGTTCGGCCGCCTTGGCGCGAAGGCAATCAGCATCGGGTACTTCGACGGCAACGACGCTAGCCGCCGCGTTGTGGAGAAACTGGAATTCCAGAAGCTTCGCGTCGCCCGTCAAGCGGCGACTCGGTGCCTCGACGGCACGAAGCTTGACCGTCATGAATACATCTTGACCAGCCCCGATGCACTTCCCAAACTTGACGTTTCTTGGGGTTGAAGCTCCACGGGTTGCGTAGTCAAGGAACGTTTGGTGGCGCTGCCTAGCATTACGACGGTGTTATGCGACATTGAACAAAGCCTACGGCAGGTAAACCGGCGAGTGGGGGCTCCGCCGGGTTGAGTCCCCACGTAGGCGTCGATTTGTGATGTGGTCACAGCGAAAGGAGTTTTTGCTGTGACACCACTTCGACAACGGATGCTGGAGGACCTCCAGATCCGCCATTATTCTCCGACCACGATCCGGCTGTACCTGTACGCCGTCAGGGAGTTCGCCAAGCACTTCGGCAAACCACCCGACCAACTCGGTGCCGAACACATTCGCCGATATCAGTTGTTTCTAACCAAGGAAAAGAAGGTGTCGACATCCACCTACGTAATGATGATCTGCGGACTTCGCTTCTTCTATACACACACCCTGCGCCGGAAGGTCGCCATCGAACGCATTCCGTTTCCGCGGCGCGAAAGGAAGCTGCCAGTGATTTTGAGCCGCGATGAGGTCAAAGGTCTGCTGGAGGCGCCGGGCGACCTACGCCATCGCGCGATGCTGGCGATTCTCTATGGGTCGGGGCTCCGAGTCAGTGAAGTGACCCGCCTTAAAGTCGCCGACATCGACAGCGCCCGCAATGTGCTGTGGGTTCGTTTTGGCAAAGGGCGGAAAGACCGGCAAGCTTTGTTGCCGCCGAAGTTGCGCGAACTGTTGCGCTGCTACTGGCGAACCACGCAGCCCAAAGATTGGTTATTTCCTGGCGCGCGTCCGGGCCAGCACATCTCAGTGAAAACGATTTTCCGGGCTTGCCGGAAAGCCGCCCGTTCAGCCGGCATCGCCAAGTCCGTTCATCCGCATTTGTTTCGACACGCCTTCGCCACTCACTTGCTGGAAACCGGCGTCAATCTCTGTACGATTCAGGCCCTGCTCGGCCATGCCAACCTCACGACGACGGCGCGCTATTTGCAAGTCGCCGACGTGAATGTGCGCGGGACTACCAGTCCACTGGAATCGCTGGAATCGCTCCGTCTTATTCCACCGAAGGAATGAAACCGCATCGGCTGGAACTGGCCGATGTCTTCCGCACTCATCAACACGATTTCCTGGCTCGCTGGAACTCCGTGCTCTCGCGCCAGCAGAGGAAAGCGCTTCGAGATATCCGCGACTGCCGGACTGCGGTCCTGGGTGGTCATCTCTATGAGTGCAACCGGTGCGGACATCGCGTCAAGGTATTCAACTCGTGTCGCAATCGCAGTTGCCCCAAGTGCCAGGCCACGGCCCGCGCCAAGTGGCTCGCTGAACGGGAGGCGGACCTGTTGCCCGTTCCTTACTTCCACGTCACGTTCACGCTTCCACAGCAGATCGGTCGCCTGGCACTGCAGAACTCGAGACAGATCTATACCATCCTGTTTCAGGCTGCTTCGGGAACTCTGCTCACTATCGCCGCCGATCCCAGGCACCTCGGTGCTTCCATCGGCTTCCTCGCCGTGCTGCACACCTGGGGTCAGAACCTGCATCTGAACCCTCACTCATGATGCCTGGCATTACCGTCTCCTTCGTTTTCAACGAACAAAGGAGGCTGGTCGTCCGGACAGCCCCCCTCTAGAATCAGCTTGCCGGTCCGAACGAGCCGCCCGATGATACGTCGAATCGGCTCGGCATCCAGATCAGCGCGGCGAATCTCCCAAGGAGCACGCGGAGTTACTTGTTCGCGCTTCAACAGACCTGCCTCCACCAGCCGTTCGATCGTTCGGTGACTCACACCACACACTCGAGCCGCTTCGCTCAAGCTGACTCTCTCAGGATCGGGCAGCGCTCTCTTTTGACCCGGAATCGAATAGTTGTGCCGGGCTGTGCCCACACGATTTTGATTCCACCGTTTTCCCTTTCCGGTACAGTATCCGAGTCGGTTCAACACGGATGCAATCTGGTCGTCACCATAGCGAACCGCCATGCGCCGAATGATCTCTACAGCCTCCATGGGCGTTGCCGTCGCGGTTGCTGAGCGCGGCCGCTCCATGTCGAGTTGTGTGTGCGCACCGCCCTTCCAGTGAATCGTGAACTGCAGAGCCTCCTTGTTGGCATCTGTACGCACGATGATTTCCTCTATAGCCGTGCGCAGGATCATCTTCTTCAGTGTGGGAGGGCAGCGATCGCTGTGCCAGATTGCAGCAAAGTTCTCACCCATCGACCGGATTCGCGCTTCCTCCTCCACGGACAACGAGTAGCGCTTCTCATACAGGCTGGAAAGTCGTTCTTTGACTGTCTGGATTTCCTCCAGCCTTTCGTTCCAGCGGCGCTCCAACTCAGCAGCTGCCAAACGATTCCTGGCGTCCACGGCGTCGTATTGTTCAAACGTCTTCTTCGCCTCGTACTCCAGTTGTTCGAGTTTGCTGGATAGGGCGGCACGCTGTGCGGCGTCCCCTGCGCTCAGTTCCTCCATGGCCCGCAGACTGGCTTCCACCCCAAAACGCGAGATCACCTTTAAAAGCTCGTCACTGAGCTTACGGTCCACCAATGCACCGCCAAAGCCAATGCAGTACTGCCCGCCGTCGTCATAGTCTCCCTTGCACAGGTAACGCGCGTTGGTGCCCGTGCCGCCCCAGTAGCGCACGTGAAGCTTACGCCCACAATGTCCGCAGCGGAGAAGCCCCACCAGAAGGCCCTGCCCGGCACGGATCGCCGCCATGGTCTCGTCACTCTGCCAGTTCACTGAGTTCCGCCGCGTCATTCGTTGGTTCTCTTCGTAGATGGCCCAGTCAATATAGCCCACGTGATGATCGCGGATAAAGACCCGGCATTCTTCGGCTCGGCGCATCGCACCCTGACGCTTTTCCAGCCTACCCTCGACCAGCAAAGTCGTGACCGGCCGACGTCCCCAAACATAGGCGCCGGCATAGAAGGGATTGCGCAGAATGTCGCGCACCAAGCTCTGCGAGGGAATCTTCCAGACCAGGCGCGTCCCCTGGATCGGGTTGGCGGGTAGCTCTACATCATGATCACGAAACCACTGAAAAGTCTGGCGCACGCTCCACCGTTCCCGAAACTTTACGAATACCAGTTGAATGGCTTCGTAGATCCGTCGATCGGGATGAAAATTCACCTTACCCGCGGCATCCCGGGCGTAGCCGACTGGAAGCCTTTTGAACAGTTCACCACGGCGTGCTTTGGACTCTTGTCCTGCCTGCAATCGTTGCCGAAGGACCTTCAGTTCGACGACGCTGAGCGTTCCCTTGATGCCCAGGACCAACTGGTCATCGAGATAATTCAGATCATAGACCTGTTGCTCATCAGCGATCAGGGTTCCAAAAATCTGACACACCTCCAGCAGCCGGCACCAGTCTTTGTCGGTACGCGACAGCCGTGAGACCTCCCGACTGGCGACGATTCCCACCTCGCCTAAGGCCACCGAGCTGAGGACGCGCTCGAATCCTTCGCGACGAGCCGAAGCCATGCCCGCGCTGGATCCCAGATCACAGTCGATGATCTCCACCTCTTGCCAGCCCAGGGCACGCATGCGCTTGGCCACGTCATATTGAAGCAGCTGGCTTTCCTTATTCAGTCGTACCTGTTTCTCGCTGGACTGCCGTAAGTAGACGATGGCTTTGCGAGCCAAGTGCTCCGGCTTGATCTTGGGACTGTATTGAAGCTCCGTCATGAACTTTCCCTTCTTCCGCTTGAAAGACCGCCATCAGAATGCGGGCCATGAGATCGATCAGTTCGGTTCGTACCGTTATGTCGATCGGCACGACGACGTCTTCCTTTCGAATCCCCATGTCCAGAAGTTGTAGTTGCAGCACGATCACCTCCCCTACATCCGTCAACAACTGTTTGCAGAAGGGTATCGTGAACCCTGTCTTGGATGTCTGGCAGTGTGACTAGCAACGACGTGAGAGACAGAAGAGCTTCCTTACTCAGAAGCGGTTGCTGTGCGATCTTCATCTCGGCCGAACCCGGCAACAGCATCCACAACGGAATCTTCAGACGCCTCCCCGCTAGATCGCTGACCGAGACCGCGCCGTCTCCCTGCTTAGGTCTGCGGACAACCCGAAGGGTGGAACCATGGAGCGGGTGGAACTGATAGAAGACCTGGACGTGCGTGGTTTCTGCGCTCAGGGTACTGTGGGCGCGGGTGGCTTCATCCCCACTTGCATTGCGTCGTTCCTGGCGGCGGCCTATCCCCCGACGGCTGCCGCTGGATCGCTTGCCGGAAGGATTCCTTCTTCCTTCCTTATAAGGTCCTCAGCCGTCAGTTCCGCAAACTATTTCTGCTATCTCTGGGAAGGGCATTTCGTAAAGGTAGGCTTCACCTCTCCGGCGAGCTGCGCGACCTGGCCAATCCGGCCGCGTTCCAGTCCATGTGTGAGACAGCCGCGAAGCTCGAATGGGTCGTTCACGTCAAGCCTCCCTTCGGTGGACCACGACGCGTGCTCAAGTATCTCGCTCGCTACACTCATCGCGTTGCCATCTCCAATCACCGGCTTCGCGCCCTGGAGAACGGCCATGTCAGCTTTGACTGGAAAGACTACGCGGACCATTCCCGCGCCAAGGTCATGACCCTGGATGCGGTCGAGTTCATCCGCCGTTTCCTGCTCCACGTGCTGCCTGCCGGAATGGTTCGCATCCGCCACTTCGGCTTCCTCGCCAATCGCGTCCGCAAACAAAAACTGATCCAATGCCGCGCCCTGCTCGCCGCATCCGCAGCGACCCTCCCCATCGATTCCGAACCCAGCACCACCACCGTCGAAGACCCTCATTGCTGCCCCATCTGTAAGCTTGGACGGTTGGTTGTCATCGAACTCATCAGCGTCGAATCGATGGTAGTTCAGGACACCTCATGATCGGCGCAACGTACCCCGTCCTCGCCTCAGCCGGTTCCGATCGGAACCTCGGCGGAGCTCTGTCTACGGTCGTTCCCGTCGTTGCCGAAAACCCGTCCCCGATCCATCGGCACCAGCGTTTTCCACTCTGGAAGGCCGTCACTCACCTTCCGTCGCGTGGTTTCACGCGCTCCATTCCGAGCCATCAGCCGCAAAAACCCATTCAATACCCAGAGACTCGTCCCGGCTCCGTTCAATGAATTCTATCCGAAGCGCTCCGGCCCGACCTTTCCGTCGCTCCACGCCATCCTTCCGCCGGAGCACTTCCGATAGAATCTTTTTCATTATCGCTAGGTATTTCTGCCGCATCGTCGTCCGGTGTAAGGTGGTTGCGCTCTGTCTTCAGTGATGACGACCCGTAGCGGACCTTCAAGTCCGATCTGTTCGTCTTCAGGCTGCCATGGGCACTGCGATGAGCCGCTGTACTGGCTGTAGTTCTGGCTCGCTGAATATTTCGAGCAATACCGATCGCACGCGGAAGTATCTTTGGCAATCGGAGCAGGCGCAAGCGCCTGCTTCGGTTGCATGGCCGATCAAGTATTCTAGTTGCTCACGCATGACATCACACGCATTAGCGGGCTCCGGCACTCTTGGCAGGCTCATTCCTTTGTGCGGCGCGGTTTTCATTCCATCCAGTTCAGCGTGGGCGGCCATCTCTCCACCTCCGTCTTACGCTTTGGTAGATGCGTTCCGCGCCGACTGGGGTCCTTTCCGGACTGTAAATATAGGTCAACGATGAGCGCGGAAATGAAGATACCTTAACGCGCACGTGCGGCTGGCAAGTGGTTCTGTGTGTTTCTTGAAAGTATCCGATGATCAGGGCACCGCGATTGGGAGCGTTGGTACGCTATCGCCCCGAAGACGTCAAGGCCTACATCGAACGCAACCTGCGGCGCACCACAGCCGGTAATCAGTCAAGTGGGGGGGGGCGGAGTGAGCGGCCCCAAGCCGAGTGCCGCCAGCGTATACCCGTCGTGGGGCGGACCGCTGAGCGAAGCGGATTACGTGAGACTGCAACGCTCCTGGATCGAGCCGGACCTGGCCGACCAGGCGATGCTCCGACGCGTGACTAGCCCCGACGGCGCTTCAATCATCGGACAATGCGACAACGGCTCATACGCCGGGATTATATTTCCTTACATTTGGCCCGGTGAGAATCATATTCGTGAATACTGGCTACGTCGTGACCAACCGGAGATCCAGTACGATGCCGGCGGTCGTCCGAAGGAAACAAACAAGTACCTCGGTCCGCCTGGACGAGGCAACCTACTCTACGTCGTTCCCGGTACGCATGTTGATCTGTTGCATGACCTGCGGGTGCCCGTTGCGATCACCGAAGGTGCCAAGAAAACGATTGCACTGCATCGTCTTTCATGGCACGGGCGCACAGAAGGCACCGAGGTTCCCCGATTCTTTCCCGTTGGTCTGGGAGGCGTCTGGTCTTTTACCGGAAGGATCGGAAAATCGGTCGGCCCTGATGGCTCACGCCGTGATGAAAAAGGCTGGATACCGGACCTGGCACGCCTCACTTGGACAGGTCGACGCGTTTACATACCCTACGATTCGAACGTTCACACCAACCCGCAGGTCGCAGCCGCTCGTCGTGCGTCGACTGGTGAATTGACCCACCGCGGTTCGTGACTTTTTTACGAGAATCGGGGGTCAACATCACCTTTCATCAGAAAGGCACGAAAGGGCAACGGACCCTATGCATTACCAGAAGGGTAACGCGTTCGACCGCCACTAACAACACCTCCGCCATAGTTGATCCACTTTCCTCTTTGGGCCAATCGGTTGCGGCCGAAAAGGCAGGTGGCGGTCCGTTATGCGGCGTGGTGGATGCACCGCCTTTGCAACCGCCTCCCGCGCCGACCCTAGCTAAACAATTGAACAGTTGTGCGATGGAAACGAAGAACGGCGGAGGTGGCGAAAGTGGCGGTTGTCCGCGCAACGAATCTACAAAGACGGAGTTGACTTCCTCGGACGGACCGCACCACTAATGTCATGCGACGGGTAGAAGGTGCGCGAATTCTTGAGCACGCTGAAAAGATGAGAGCGTAGCAATGGCAGTCTACAAGCGTGGCCGCGTCTGGTGGTACAAGTTCACCTGGAAAGGCGAACCGGTCCGGGAGAGCACCAAGCAGACGAACAAGCGGACAGCCGAACAGATCGAAGCCGCACATAAGACGGCCCTGGCCAAGGGCGAGGTAGGAATTCGGGAAAAGAAGCCTAGCCCTACGCTCGCACAGTTCGCCAAGAACGATTTTCTGCCGTATGTACGGAACCGCTTCGCCGCAAAGCCCGCTACCTTGGCCTACTACGAGATTCAAGTTAACCACCTGACTGGCCATGCCCGCCTTGGGGAGGTAGCGATTGATGCTGTAACTACTGAGATGATTTCCGATTTTGTGACGAAGCGGCGACATGCCGAGTATCAAATTTCCAGCATCAACCGTGCGCTACAGGTCCTTCGCCGAATGCTACGCCTTGCGGTCGAATGGGGCAAGGTAGAGAAACCGGCACCGCGCATTTCTTTGTTGCCTGGCGAACGGCGGAGGGAGCGGGTGTTGAGCGGTTCCGAAGAAGCGGCCTATCTAAGGGCGGCACAAGCCATCGGCGACAGCATACTGGAGCGCTACACTTTGGCACTCGAGGGAATCCGGGCAACCCAACGGGGCAGACAGCCAATCAAGCCCGAAGATCCGTTCCTGCTTCGGGATGTCGCTACCGTCCTGCTTGACTGTGGACTCCGTCCCGAAGAGTGCTATCGACTTAGATGGGAGGAAGTTCGTGACGGCGCGCTTCACATCCCGTTTGGGAAGGCGGCGAGCGCGCGGCGCTCAATACCGTTGCCCAACAGAGCAGCAGTCCTCATTGAAATGCGAAAGCCTGTCGCGAATACTGAGTGGGTTTTCCCCGCGTCAACGAAGAGTGGGCATATCGGACAATCCTCATTGAAGAGGCGGCACGCGAAAGCTTGTGCCCTTGCCGGTCTCGAACACTTGCCACCCTATACGTTCCGGCACACCTGCCTGACGCGCTGGGCATCACACATGGATCCGTACACCTTAGCCTATTTCGCTGGGCATAGTGATTTTGGTACCACGCGGCGATACGTGCACCCGAACCTTGAATCCGGAAAAGCAGCCATGGAAAGGGCGCAGGCTGCACAGGGTGGGTACAAAACTGGGCACACTGCAAAACAGAAGGATGCCCTGGAGGATCAAGGAAAAAGCCGCAAACTCCTAAGTGCAGAAGACTTGGAGTGGTACGCCCGAGTGGATTCGAACCACCGACCTTTTGCTCCGGAGGCAAACGCTCTATCCAGCTGAGCTACGGGCGCACGAAGACAATCTAATTGTACCCGAACGGCCGGCCGTCTTTCTTTAGGACCGTGCGAGAATGGCCGCCTGCTTCTGAATCTTGCGGATGGCGTCGGTAATCTGGTCCATATCTTCGCGTGGGCCGAGCAGCATCGTCTGCGTGAACCACACCGCCTCTTCGCACAATCGGTCGTTGGCCGGGCAGTGGTTGCGCTCGCTCCATTCCGCCAGTTGTTTTGCCGGATAAATTGCGCGGTAGGCGCGCGAATCGAAAGTGTTCTTCAGAAATGGTTCTTTGTTGAGCGGCGTGTAGCCGCTGGAACCGGGGATGCCTTCGGCCTTGAGAGCCTTCAGGAATTGCCCGCGCTCCAGGTTCGCGAACTGGGTCTTGTCATAGCGAAACATGTAGAGGTGATATGCGTTGCGCGTCGCGCCCGCATACATTCGCGCTGGCCGGATGCCGGGAATTTCCGCCAGTTGCTTGGTCAAATGGGCCGCGTTCTGCTCGCGCCTGTGAGATTGCTCCTCAACGCGCTTCAGTTGCTCCGTCAGCAGCACGGCTTGGAATTCGGTGATGCGCAAATTGGCGCCGTTGCGCACGTAGCCGAACCCCGAACCCGTATCGCCGCGTCCGTTGTTGTGGAAGCTCTGGCACACGCTGTAGAGATCGGGATCGTTAGTGAGGATCGCTCCGCCTTCGCCGGAGTTCAGATTCTTCGACGCCTGGAAACTGAAGCAGCCGAGAGCCCCCAGCGTGCTGACTTTGCGCCCGCGCCACTCCGCCAAATGAGCCTGACAGGCATCTTCCAGCACCGGCAGGCGGTGCTTGCGGCCGATTTCGAGAATCGCATCCATATCCGCCGGCGATCCGCCCAGGTGCACCGGCAGGATGCATCGCGTGCGTTCGGTGATCGCTGCTTCGATCTTGCGCGCATCGATCTGGAATGTCTCGGGGTCGGTATCGACGAATACCGGGATCGCGTGCTGCATCAAAACCGCATTGATTGTAGCGACGAAAGTATATGGCGGCACGATGACTTCGTCGCCCGGGCCGATCCCCAGAGCGTTCAGCGAGATGATCAGCGCGCTGGTTCCGTTCGCCGTCGCCAGGCAGTGCTTTGCGCCGAGCTTGGCCGCCCAGCTTTCCTCGAATTGCCGCGCACAATCGCCATCAAGGCGATTCCACTTGCCGCCGCGCAGCACCTTCATCCAGGCTTGCTCTTCGTTTTCGGCGATCACGGGCCATGACGGAAAAGGCGCCGTGCGCACCGGGCTGCCGCCCAAGACCGCAAGTTTGTCACTACCGGTAGCCCGGCCCGGGCGCGCCGCCACCAGGCCGGCCGACGCTGCAGCCAGAAGCTTTCGCCGCGTAAGATCGTTCAGCATGAGTCATCTCCTCTGTTTGAGCAATACTTCTATTTGTTCAATAGCCGCCAGAGCGTGCCGCTGAAAATATCGGCCTGTACTTCCGGCGAAACGCCGCACGCCGCCAGCATCTTGTGATACCGTTCCAACTCCCGGTCGAACTCTTCCAGCTCGCCCCCGAAAACGTCCGAGCCGAAAACGATCTTTTCAAAAGCGCCCGGCGAGCCTTTGGGCGAATGCGGGCTAGCCACGCCCGACCACCAGAAAATCGATTTGAAAAACGTGTAGTCTTCCTGCTTCTTGATGAGTGTCGAACCGGAAAGATCCCAATAGATGTTCGGATTCCAGCGCGCGATCTCTGCCGCCCAGGCGTAGTCGGGATTTCCCAGGTGCGCGCCGATGATGGTGATCTTCGGATACCGGCGCGCGATATTGTCGAGCGTGGTCGCGCGCATCCGGTCCACGCTGATATCGGCGGGAATATCGGGCGTCATGCGGTTCACAATGCCTGTATGGAAAAGGAGGAACATGCCGTACCGTTCCGCGCGCGCGTAAACGGGCGAATAGGCCGGATCATCGTAGCGTTTCCTTGGTCCGGTGAGCTCGCCCAGACCGCGAAAGCCCGCGGCGTGGAACCGGTCGATCTGCTCCAGCACCTTGGGATGATCGAGCTCGATTTCGCCGAAGCCGATCAGTCGGTTGGAGCGCTGCTTGATGGTGTCCTTTACACCGTCCAGGTCCTTTGGCTCGACGAGCAGGAATGCCAGGCCGTCGACCTCGTCCAGCTTCGCCAGCAGCAATTTCAAGAAGGCCGGATCACCGTTGTAGTGCAGGTGCGCGTCGATCAGCTTTGGTTGGGCGAACGCGGCCGCCGAAAAAGCTAGGCACGCCAGCAGCGTTAGGAAAGTACAGCCACGGGGAATCATGCGGCTATTCTACTCCGCTCCTGCCGCTCGCAGAGAAACGGCGGGCAGATACTCCCCCTTGAGATCGCGCCGCCACCAGTTCCCCGATTCGCGGCGCTCGGCGGTCGTCGTGAAATGGTAGTCGTAGAGTTGGGCGCGGATGTAGCG
This sequence comes from Terriglobia bacterium, assembly GCA_963768075.1. GTDB lineage: Bacteria > Acidobacteriota > Terriglobia > Bryobacterales > Bryobacteraceae > QHXW01. The sequence continues at coordinate 1,033,354 of CAVYHD010000033.1, read as the reverse complement.
GGGCGGAGCGCCGGGAAATGGGTTCTTCGCCACCAGCGCCAGCACGTCCGGCGAGCCTTCGAGCAAGCGGACCATGAAATTGACGAACCAGGGTTGCGACTGATAGCCGTCGAGCGACGCAAACCACATCTGCCAGTCCAGCCTCGGCTGATAGGGCTGCACCCAGACGGGAGCGTGCTTGAGATCGCCCGGCTTGTACTTGAATCCGTACTCCCGCCAAGTCTGCCCGTCGTTCGATCCTTCGACGGCAATCTCCGGTCGCGACGTAGTCATCACCGCGAATAGGCCGTAGGTATTGACGATGCCGAACGGAACGATCGCGCTCAACGCGGTGGCGGCGGCCCGCGGCATCGATCCCGAGAACGTCTCCAGCAGCTCGAAGCCGCTGGCCAGCAGGATAAAAGCAACCAGAGACGCCGATACCGCGCGTTGGAATGCGGTGCTCCGAAAGCGCCGGGCCGGTGCGTGTGACAGATGCCGGAACGCCGCGTCGTCGAACAGAAACAGACAGAGCGCTACCGCCAACAGATTGAAGAAGGCGTAGTTGCCTGTGAGGAAGATGAGCGCCTGGAGCAGGATCGTTGCACCGCCGGCAAAGAAGCGGATGCGGCGTGGCGCGAATATCAAGAAGGGAACGAACAGTTCGACGAAAAACACGAAGGTGCACGATAATTTCTGGAAGCTCATCGGCAGTTGGTGGAAATACCAGGCGATAGGTGTCGGCAGCGGTTGTGTCTCGTAGTGGTAGCGGAGCGCGGACAGGTTCCGCCAGTTTGGATCGTGGCTCAGCAGCTTTGCCGCGCCGGATAGCAGCATGAGCCGGAACAGCAACCAGCGGAAAAGCCAGACTCGAGTCAGTGCCGGCCGCAGAAAGATGGCGAGAAAGCCCGCTTCCAATAGCAAGTAATCCCACTGGAACGAGAGAAAAGTCTGGCCGGCATGAACCAACGACAGGTACAGCACAAAGGCCACCACTAGCGCGGCGCGCTGCACGAAGCCGATCATGATCCCGAGCGCCGCGACAGCGCCGCCCACGCAGGCCAGACGAAGGACCGTGTCGCTCGCTCCCCACAGGAACATGGTGGGCACGCGCAGCCATGCCCAGCCGCCATAGTTTTCGCGAACAGCCGCTAGAAACCGTGACGCCGGCAGAATTCCGTGGGCTCCGATCAGCCCTGTAATCTGCACTTCGAGTGAAAGGAAGGCGATGGCGTAGATAAGCCCCAGGCATCGGAAGAACCAGCGCACTGCGATGTCGTAGCTCGCTGGCTCAAGATGTTTGCCACACAGGAAAACCGTGACGTGATAGGACAACGAGCGGTTCGCCGCCACGCGGCGATAGAACCACTCGGCCGCCGCGGCAAATCCCGGAACGCGCTGGTACGCCCACAGCAACCATGCGCACCCCGGCTCTCGCGCCAGCGAGCGAAAGACCGCGTGCGCGGCGCTCAGCACCTTGCCCTCCGGCAGAATCAACTGGACCGCGCGCTGGAAATTCTCGCGGGGGATTTGCGGGTAGCGTTCAGCGACTTCCTGATACGGCGCATATGCGATCCCGTCGCCGGTCAGCTGCTTCCAATATCCGATCCAAATGCGGCAGAAGCTGCAATCGCCGTCAAAAACCAGCAGCGGAACATCAGGAGTCCGCTCGTTCACCAAACCGGTATATTCACTCCGTTACAAGCGATTCTATCGGATTGTTCTTGGCTTACGCGCGAAACTGACGGGTCAGGAGAAAGTTACTGATGCGCGGGAGGTGCGGGAGAGGAGGAAAAGCGGACCGCCCGCCGGTCAAAGCAGGCGGCCCGCTCGGAATTACCTGGCAAGCCGTACGGTGATTCGTTCCGCAATCGAATTGAACGCTGCGGAGAGTTGGCTGGGGTCCGGAGCGTCAACGAAATAGCCCACTGTCTGGCCCGGGTTCTGTTGGGTCCAAAACAGTTGGGCAGTCGTGCTCGGGTCATTTTGCATCGTCGGATCGTTTGCCATCTTGCGCAGCAATAACGTGTCCGGAGGATCAGCGGGAGCGTTGCCTTCCAATGCGATGGTGTAGATGTTGGGTTCCAGAGTCGTGTTCGTCCGGATCGTGGTCGACATATTATCGACGGAGTTCACCGAAGCGACTTCGACCTGTTGTGGAGAGCTGACGCTTAGCGTGTCGGACCCGCTGTTGTACGGCGCGTTGGGGTTATTTACACTATAGTTCCCAACCACGGAGTTCCCGTGAATGTCGGTCGAGGGCATCTTACTAAAATCAGTCGGCGGCGCCCATGCTATGTTGCTCGCCATCGCGCATCCCGCCGAATGCGCCACGGCTGCTCCGTCGTTGCCGTTGACGGTAGTTGCGGTCTGAAGACTCAGGCCCGCCGTTTCGCCCGTCGCAAGCGGCCCGCCGGCCCATTGCTCTACTTCACCAATGAGTGGACCCGTGTTGGGATGATCGCAGCTTAAGGGGTTGTTGCGGAGATCCACAGTACCAGTGGAACCACAGCCGCTTGTGCAATAGTACTGCCCGGTGAACCCGTTCGGTCTGCCGTCTGTCATCAGCACGATCACATTCGCCCGTGTAGTGGAATCCACGTTCAGGATCTGGTTATAGGCTTGGTACATCGCCTCATCAGTGTTCGTGTTCCCGCCGCACGTGATCCCGCCGATCAGCGAGGCCGGGGTGTTGCCGTTCCCATCCGGTGTAGTGAAAGTAGTAGTGGGAGGGTACGTATACACGGATGACCCGAACACCACCAATCCCACCATATCGCGCCCGGGTGCGAAGTAAGTCAGGAACTGTGTCGCATCCGTAATCATGATGGCGCAGGCCGTTGTCCCCATGTACACATAGTTCATCGAACTGGACCGGTCCAGCACCAGCATCATAGCTACATCCCGGCGGCCGGCCTGTGACGACGCCGCGATGGTTGTCGTGTTTTGGCCGAGGATCCGCAGGAAGTACAGCGGGGCCTGCAGCGTCGCTGACGTAGTCACCGTGCGGTAGTTTGGAGTGCTGGTGCTGTCCACCGTCGGCGTCGCAAGATTGATGTTAGTCGTCCCCCAATACGCCGTGGGAAAGTTGGCGTTGAAGAACTTGGTGGCCGCCGCTTGTGCGCTACTGGCCTGGGCCCCAACGGTGGCGCCATCCGCAAGGGCGCGCGCCCCGGCAAGTGACGCTGCGTCGACCGCCTGATAAAGCTTCGACCGGATCATATACAGCAAACCTACGTCAACGGCCAGCCCGACCAGCGGTATGCTGACCAGCATCGTTAAGGCGGTCATAATAACCGCCATCCCGCGTTGATTTTTCCTCTTATTGGTTACTTGCATGGCATCCTCCGAATTCCCTAAAAAATCGCGTTCTGATAAGTAGCTAGACCGCTGAAGACTCCTTGCACCGCAAGGTCCGGGGCGGTCACATAACTCTCCGCCAAATAGGCGATTTCCCCGGAGTTGAGCGTCATCAAATTATTGAACGCATCCGCCCTCGCGCTGGAATCGCTCTCGTAGGTTGTTACGTCGCCGTTTGTACTGATAATGCTTGCGGTCGGGTTGCCATAGAGTGTGGTGAATGTGCTGTTGTTCCCAATGACAATCCGATTCATTACTACTACGTGACCCGCATTGTTACAGTTGCCGCAACCCGCTGCCGACAGCATCGTCAGTGTGGACAGTACCACTACTCCGTTTCCAGTAGATCCACCGGTCACGTTGCCTGAGTTGGCTACTAAGCTCAATCCTTGGGCCAAAGAAGTAGCCAGCAGAGTCTGGTTGGCCTGTACCGAAAAATCAACGCCTCGCGAGTACATGTGCCCCACGTCGCGCGTCAACTGCACTGCCTCTACCGATCGGATCACCGCAAAGCCGTAGGTGAAGGTTCCAATTATGATTGGAACGAGGAAAAACGACGATACGAGGACAAATTCAATCATCATCGATCCTCGCTCGCGGCGCTTTGGTCTGGTATTCATGCGAGATACTCTCCTCACCGTTAGTTGCAAGTCGGCGGAACCGGATTCACGGCCGATGGGCATCCGCTAGACGGACACTGCTCCAAAACGTCCGACGCCTGAACGCTGATCGATATCGGCGCACTGCTCTTCAAAATTGCTCCCAGCGGCGTGTACTGATATCCCGTGATCGCAACCTGCAAGATATCGCCGCCTATGGGACTAGTGGTGGCCCCTCCATACGGGTCGTAGTAGGTAATCGTTACCTGGCACCCGGGGTTCGTGATGAAACCCAACGCCGCCGACTGCACCACGCTGTTGATCGAATCATTTAAGTAGGTGTTCCCCGTCAACACTTGCTCGGTGACTCCAAACCGCACACCGCTCACAGCGGCGTCCTGCAAAGTTGACTTAATAAATAGCGAAAGAGAGATGTCCATCAATAGGAAGATCAGAGCGAACATGATCAACGTGATCAACCCTGCCTCAACCGTTTCGCTGCCTCTCTCCCGTCGGCGTCTGTTGGAGGTTGGAATTGTGTTCATCATCAAAGTTCTCACTCGCCCCTTAAGACGAGTGAAACCCAATTTTTCTTTAATCCCGACGAAATTCTTTTTTTTGTTAACTATAGACAGACATGCGGTTGCCGTTACCCGCTAGCTATTGTGTTTGAAATGAGTCATCCGAGCTAAGTAATAGCTCGAGTAAGTTAACTTTGGGCTACAAGGTTTATTAACTCGTAACGTTACCGGTCAGAGTCAAAAGGTGTGCGGGGTGGATTTCCGGTCTCTACTGTTTCTCGATCTGGGTCCTGCGGTATACATCCCGCTTTGACATCCGCCGTTCGCGGGCAACTTTCTTGATCGCGTCCATGCGGCTCATGCCGTCCCGAATGTGCGCCTCCACAGCCTCCTCGATTGAGGTCGTTTCCACTGCCGGCGCGATAGCCCTTCCGATCAGTAACGTGATTTCGCCCTTCACCGTCGGCCGCGACGCTAATTCGGCGTGAACCTCTGCCGCGAAGCCACGCACAAACTCTTCATGCACCTTGGTTAGCTCTCGCGCCACCACTACGTGCCGGGGCCCCAAAACCCTCGCCACCTCGCCTAACGTCTCCACGATTCGATGCGGCGCTTCGTAGAAAACTAGCGTCGCCGTCTCATCCCGCAGTGCTTCCAGCGTTCGGGTCCTCGCGCCCGCCTTGGCAGGCAAAAAACCGCCGAAGTAGAACGCGCCCGTCGCAAGGCCGGAACCTGCCACCGCGGCCACCAGGGCCGAGGGTCCCGGAATCGGCACCACGCGGATCCCCCCGCGGATCGCCGCCGTCACCGCGCGATACCCCGGGTCGGAAACCAGCGGCATGCCGGCATCGGACACCAGCGCCACACTCGCGCCCGATTGCATTTTGGCTACCAGTTCTTCCGCCCGTGTCGATTCGTTGTGCTCGTGGTAGCTCACCAGCGGCTTTGTGATGCCGTAATGATCCAGCAGCTTCCGTGTGTGGCGCGTGTCCTCGCAAGCGATAAGGTCTGCTTCACGCAACGTGCGCACCGCGCGGTAGGTTATGTCTTCCAGGTTGCCGATGGGCGTGGCCACCACATAAAGAATCCCGATCATGGCTCATCCAGCATGCGGTAGTTCACCAGCTCGATTCCAGCTTCCTCCAGCGCCCGCCGCGCTTCCGGCGCCGTCAAGGCATCGAGTTCCGCTTCGCGGCTTTCCTTTAGACGCGTGCGCGAACTCCGCAACTCGCCGCTGCACCGGCCCGGATGGCACATCAGCTCCGTCGAGCCCTCCGGCAGCGCCCGAATGAGCGCCACCAGCTCGCTCGTGCGGAAACGCCCGGTGATCTGGAATCCGGCAAAGTGGTCCGTGGTACGGCACTTGTGTTGCGCCAGAACACGGTGAAACCGGCCGCGAATTAACGCCATGCTCCCGCTAGTCGCTCGCTGGCTCCACGATGCGCCCGCGCGCGCCGCCGTGATCGGCATATCGAACGGGCGCCGCACCCACCCGATACCGAACTCCTCGGCGACGCGCGCCACCCCCTCAAGCACTGGCGGTGCCAGGTGAGTGTGCTTATGCGTATCCAGATGCGTCACGCGGATTCCAGCATCCAGGATGCGCCTTAATTGCGCGGCAAGCTCTTCGTAAATGTTTATTCGCCCTACCGCGATCGCCGCCAAAAGGCGCTGCACACTGGAGGGCAGCTCGCGATCCGCCCGGGCGAGCGCTCGACCGCCGACCAGCACCAGGTGCGCGCCGATATCCAACACCTGGTTTTCGCGCGCCCGCCGCACCGCGTCGTCGAAGGCATCGCCATTTGCCATCAAAGTCGTGGCCGTGAGAATTCCCCGCTGGTGCGCCTCGACAATCCCCTGGTTCACGTCGCTGGTGAAACCGAAATCGTCGGCGTTCACCACCAGTTGTCTCCGCGCGCTCAAAACAGTGAGATCTTCAGTTGGAAGAACTTCTTCGGATTCGCCCGCGCCTGCTGTAGCAAAAGGCGCAACTCGTTCGTGGCGCCATTCAAGCTCTCGTACAACTGCGGGTTCACCAGCAGTTGCCCCATCGTTCCTTGTCCGGAATTCAGCTTGTCCACCGTCGTGTCTACATTGGCGATCAGGTGAGCCATGTTGTTGTAAAGTGTATCGTCCTTCAGGAGCTTGCCCGCGCTGCCCCGTCCCGCCTGCAAATCGGCGAGTAGCTGATTGGCCTGCGACGTCGCCTGGCGCAAATCGTTGAACAGCGCTTCATCTTTCAGTAGCTTTCCGGCTGTGCCGTGCCCTTGCTCCAGGTCCGCCAGAATCGAATTGAGTTTATCGAGCGGCGCCCGCAGACTGTCATACAAACTGGGGTCATTCAGAAGATGGCTGATCGTGCCGTTGCCCGTCCGTACCGTCGTCAGGATCTGCTGCGCTTCCGCCACGGAGCTGTTCAACCGGGCAAACAGCTCTTCGTCCTTCAGAAATTTGCCCAGGTTGCCTTTGCCTGCCTCTACGTAAGTCAGGATCGCATTCACCCGTGTCAGCAAACTCTGAAACTGCGCCAGCAGACTCGCGCTCTCCGCCATCAGCTGCGGAATATCTTGATTCGGTGCGCTGCGAATCTCGTCCCCAGGCTGCACGTGTTCGGCGGCGCTACCCTGTGTGATGTCGATGAACTTGTCGCCGAGCAGATTGGACGCAGCGATCCCCGCCATCGAGTCCTTCGGTATCGCCGAGAGGTATTCGTAACGAATGGACATGTCGATTTCGACAATTCTCCGCGGGTCCTTCGATCCCGAGAGCTTCAACGCATCCACTTCCCCGGCCGGAATCCCGTTCAGCCGCACCGGGGCTCCCTCGGCCATTCCAGACGAATCGTCCATGAATGTGCGCAGCGGAAACGTGCGCGTGAACAGCGACTTCTCTTTGGTCAGCAAAATGATCAGTACGGCCACGATCGCCATGGCCACGATCGCCATAATCCCCACGCGAAGCTTCGCAAAGCTCACCTTTTGAGGATCAGCCATAGCTATCCGCCCCCCTGTTTTCGGAATTTGGAAATGTAGGGATCGTCCACCGCCTCGAGTTCCGCCTCTGTGCCCTCAAACACCAGTTGTCCTTCCCGCATCACGATGAATTTTGTGCGGAGTTGGGGTCGGTGTCCGTTCTCGCGCGCCGGTACGAGCTGGCCATTGTCCGGATTGTATCGAAAATTCGCCATCAAAAGTCCATCCTGGTAGCGATGCGTCACGATTAGCGTAGTGGTATTCGACAGGTCGCGCTCCTTGATCACCAGCGCCATGATCGTATGGGCTGTGACCGGATCGAGGCCCGCTGTCGGCGAATCATACAGCAGCAGCGGCGGGCCGGTCACGACGGCGCGGGCGATCGCGGCCCGGCGCCGCATGCCGCCCGACAGTTCGCTCGGAAAGCGCGCCAGGGTCTGGTCCAATTCCACGAAGTGCAGCGCTTCTTTGACGCGCTTCTCGACATCCTCCGCCGGACACTGAACGGCCTTATGATTCAGCAGCGGGTAGGCCACATTTTCTTCGATGGTTAGCGAATCGAACAGCGCGCTCTCCTGGAACAGCATCCCCACTTTGCTGCGAACCTCAAACATCTCGCGCTCCGTCATCAGTGTGATGTCCTTTCCTAGTAGATACACTGATCCGGAATCGGGACGCACCAAACCGATGGCTGTCTTCAACAAAACCGTTTTTCCGCTGCTGGCTGCGCCTAGAATGATGCGCGCTTCGCCTTCCGGGACCTCGAACGAGAGGTCCTTGAGCGCCGGCGTCTCGTCGAAGGACACCGAGACGTGCTCGAATCGCACAACAGATTTCACGCCGTCGGCGGGCATTAGGAGTTAGAGACCAAATTGCTGGTGAAGATGCGCGTCAGGAAGACCGTGAGAACGAAGATCAGCACCGATGCCGTCACAACGGCTTGTGTGGTCGCACGGCCTACGCCCTGTGTTCCACCAGTTGCCCGCAGACCGTAATAACAACCCACTAGCGCGATCACGAAAGCGAAGACGAATGGCTTTAGCAGACCCTGCGCCACATCCATCCACACCAGCGCCCGCCACGCCGTGCTCCAATACACCGACCCGGGAACGTCAACCAGGAACACGGCGATCAGGTATCCGCCGAACAATCCGACAAAATCCGCGATGATCGTCAATAGCGGCAGCATCACGCACGTGGCGATTAAACGCGGAGTCACCAGTTTCTGGATGGGATCGGTGCCCAACGCCCGCATCGCATCGATCTGCTCGGTGACTTTCATAGACCCAAGTTCGCTCGCGATGCCCGACGAGTTTCGCCCAGCCACTAACAACGCCGTGAGCGCCGGCCCCAGCTCGCGAACCAGCGTGATGGCCACCGCCGTGCCCACCTGGCCTTGCTGCCCCCACTGTGCCAGCGCGCGCGCTAGCTGCATCGTCATTGTGGCCCCGGTGAAAAATCCGACCATTACTACGATCAGCAGGCTTCCAACGCCGATGCTGTCCATCTGCAAAATGATGTCGTCGGAGTAATGCGGTCCCCGGAAGACGTTGCGAAGCGCCGTGCCGGTAAGTAGATAGAATTCCTGTATAGACAGAATGATTCTGACTAGAAATCCGGGCAACGGAGAGCCACCTCGCTCTCGATGCTACCATACAACTACGAAAGGACTTACCGACATTTCGGGCCTTCGCGTGGGCCACGCGTCCGACTATGACGCGCTCACCGGTTGTACCGTCATTCTGTGTGAGGCGGGCGCCGTCGGAGGTATCGACATTCGTGGCGCCGCCACTGGAACCGAGGAAATCGACGCCCTGCGCCCGGCTCACATCACCGACAAGGTGCACGCTGTCGTGCTGGCCGGCGGCAGCGCCTTCGGACTGGAAGCCGCTTCGGGCGTGCGGCGCTTTCTCGAACACCGGGGAGTCGGATTCCAAACTGGCGTGGCTGTCGTACCCATCGTCCCGTGCGCCATTCTGTTCGACCTTGCCATTGGCAAGCCGAACGTGCGGCCCAGCCGCGAAATGGGTGAGGCCGCCGCTGCGGCTGCCACCGCGGATCCCGTCAAATCAGGCGCCCTCGGCGCGGGAACCGGCGCCACCATTGGCAAGATCTTTGGTATGGAGCGGGCCATGAAGTCGGGCATCGGCTCAGTGACCGTGAATTTGACGGAGAAGGTGCGTGTGGCGGCGTTGGTGGCTGTGAATGCGTTCGGCGATGTTCTCGATCCCGAGACGAACAAGCTGATCGCGGGTGCCCGGCGCGCGCGCAACAGCACCGAACTGGCCGATACCCAAGCGGAAATGAAGCGCGGCGCCCGTGGTAGCTTTGGCCGGCAAAACACCACCCTCGCCGTCGTGGCCACCAATGTCAAACTGTCCAAGGTCGGCGCTACCCGGCTGGCCGAAATGGCCAACCTCGGCATGGCCCGCACCATCTTTCCCGTGCATACCGCGTTCGACGGCGATCTGTGCTTCGCACTCTCCCTGGGAGACGAAACAGCGGACTTGAATACCCTCGGGGTAGCAGCCGCCGAAGCCGTGGCAAAGTCCATTGTGCTCGCTGTCAGAAGCGCGCTCACCCTCGGCGGCGTGCCCGGGCTCGCAGGTCCGCCGCCCCGGCCCTGACAGCGCCAAAATTTTTGAGAGAAATTCCCCGCATCACACACTAAGCTGTTTCCTTTCATCGAGGGAGTAGCGTTTATGAAGTCTCGACTCAAGACCCGTGTTTCTACGCCGATACCCGATGAGCGCCACCTGGCGGAAGTGGTGAGCGCGATTCGCGCCGGCAACGAGGACGCGGCCGGCGAGCTGGGGCGCGTCTTTTACCCGGGCGCACGCTTTTTGATCCAACGCCGGTCGGGCAGCCTGAATGTCGAGCAGCAGGTGGTGGAGGTCCTCGATTTGGTGGTGCGGACGATCCGGGACGACCCGTCCGTGGAGGGCGCGGGCGTGACCACGCTCATCCGCCGGGTGATCGTCCAGCGCTTCCCCATCCCCCAAAAAGGGCCGGCTGCCCCTGCGAAGGACGGGGCAGTGGCCTTGGCCAAAGGAGTATTAGAAGGGTTATCTCCGGTAGAACGGGACGCATTAAGGAGATGTTATGTGCTGCGGCAGTCACCAGAATCGTTCTTGAAGGCCCTCAAACTGACGCCAGATCAGTTCCGGGCGATTCGGTCCAAGGCACGGACTGAATTTAATACCAGGAATTCACAACGGATAAATGTTGCGTAGTGGAACTATTTCCGGTCATTTAACGAAAAGTTGTTGAGAACCTCCCCAGGTTGGAAACACTTTAACATTCAGAATCGGGAACCCCACCTCCCCGCAAATGCGGCTTCGCGCACCAATCTTGGGGCGGAGGGGGGAGAAGGGTCGTACATATAAATGGAGACGATGGATCAGCACCCCACCGAGGAAGTTATCGAGCGGTACCTGTTCGGGGCCCTTTCCGAGCAAGAATCGGGGCAACTCGAAGAGCACTTGCTCATTTGTCATTCGTGCATCGAGACGGCGGAGCAGCTTTTGAGCTTTGTTCAGTCGCTCCGCAGCACACTCAGGCCTATGCGGCACCCGAAGACTCGCGCCGCGGGACGAGATATGCTGCTCGAAAGCGGGGGTTAGAGCTACGCAACTAAGCCCAGCAAATACAAGGTGTTAACCTTTTTCAGTATTGCCGTACTCCGACTCTGAGAGCGATACCAGAGTCAGGAGGATCGTGCCTCGTGGCAATTTTGCGGAGATTGTTCGGAGTGGCTCTGGCATTTGCCATGGCCGCCTGCGGCGCTGACCCGTCCCTTCTCAACCTGGTGATGCCGGATGCCCGCGTTCTAGTGGGTGTCAACGTGGAAGGAATTCTTTCCTCCCAAATCGGCAAACAGATGGGCGCCGAGATGCAACGGCGGGCGCCGGATGTTCAGCTAATGCTACAAAAGACGGGATTTGACCCCACCAAGGACCTTAAAGAGATTCTCATTGCCTCGACCGGCAAAGGAACGAACGGCCCCACGTTATTCCTGGTTCGTGGATCTTTCGATGCCGCCAAGATCAGCGCAGCGGCTGCGAGCACAGGGCGCACGCCGCAAACCTATGAAGGCGTGCAGATTATGGATAACCCTTCCGAAAGTAAGGGAGCGTTCGCATTCCTGGATGGCACCACCGTCGTAGGGGGCGATCTCGACCAGGTCAAAGCGGCGATCCGGCGACAGAAAAACCACACGGTTTTGAATGCGGACCTGGCGTCTCAAGTGGTTTCTCTGAGCGATCGGTATGATATTTGGGTGATTTCCACGACACCTCTAAGCGAAATGACCTCTGGCGACGCAAACCCACAAATGAAGCAGGCAAGCGACTTAGCACGATCCATCCAACAGCTAAGTGGTGGGGTCAAGCTCACTGCCAACCTGGAATTGGGGGCCGACCTCATGACGCACAACGACCAAGAGGCCGAACAACTTCGAAATACACTCGGATTTTTCGTCGGTCTGGCGGCCGCCAGCAAGCAGAATCCTTCCGGACTCGATCCCAAAGCTCTGAAGCTGACTGCCGACGCGAAGACTGTGCGCATTTCGGTGTTGGTGACGGGGGATCAATTGAAGAAAATGTGGGAAGCCCAAGTGGCGCGCATGCAGCAGGCGGCCACACCGGTTGCCAAAGTGGTCAAGCCGCCCGCCGAACAGGGCCTGAGCATTCAATCCTCCGAGCGGGACATGGGCACCGTGACGTTGGGTCCCAACAAACCGTAGCAACCGCCCGTTCCCGGCAAATCTGCGGCATAATAGCCAATCGATGTGGAAAACGATTGGACTGGGCTTGTGCCTCTCTCTCACTTCTATGGCCGCAGTGAAAATTGAAAAGACCGATTACAAAGGCTGGCCGAATAGCTATCGCATCTCGAACGGGGATGTCGAGTTGATCATCACGAGCGACATCGGCCCGCGGATCATGCGCTACGCTTTCCCGAACGGGCAGAACGTCTTCAAAGAGTTCGCCGAAGGGCTGGGCAAATCCGGTGAAGAGAAATGGCAGCTTCGAGGCGGGCATCGCATTTGGTTCGCGCCGGAAGATGCGGTGAAAACTTATGCGCCGGATAACGGTCCGGTGCACATCTCCATCAAGGGCGACGTTCTGGAAGCGACCGAACCGGTGGAACCGCTGACGGGACTCGAGAAACAGATCACGGTGAAAATGTCAGCGAGCGGACCCGGTGTAGAGGTGCTACATCGGATCAAGAACACCAACAAGACGACCCTGGAGTTGGCGCCGTGGGCACTTTCGATGATGGCGCAGGGCGGCGTGGGTATTCACGGATTTCCGCCGCGCGGAACGCATCCCGAGGACTTGGCGCCAACAAATCCTCTGGTGATGTGGGCGTTCAGCGATCTGAGCGACAAGCGTTGGCAGTTTACGAAAAAATATCTGATTCTTCGGCAGGACCCGAACAACCACGGCCAGCCGCAGAAGCTCGGAAGTTTTAACCAGCACACCTGGGCGGCCTTTCTGCTCGGCTCGGATCTGTTCATCAAGCGATGCGATGCGGACCCGAAGAAGACATATCCGGATCTCGGGGCATCGTTTGAAACGTTCACCAACGCCGAATTTCTGGAGCAGGAAACGCTGGGGCCGATGACGAAACTTGCGCCCGGAGCATCCGTAGTTCACATCGAACGCTGGACGCTGCACAAGAACGTGCACATCCGCGAATGGACCGACGCGGAACTGGATCGGGTGTTGTTGCCGCTGGTGGGGAAGTAGAATCAACGATAGTTTTCCACCAGCATTAGATTACTGCCGGCTTTATCGATCTGCGTGTATAGAATCCAGCGGCCGTCGGGAGAGACAGTCAGCGCGGTGGAACCAGTGTCGATATGTGTGTCCTTCGAAAACTCTCTGACGAATGTTACCTTGCCGGTCGAGAAATTGTAGAACTTGAGGGCGGGCCCAGTCGAGTTACTAAGGTTGAAAAAGCAGATTCCCTGACCAGTTAGCGCCCAACGGCTCAACCCGCCCTTGTCAAGCACTTGAGTTTCCTCACCGCCCGCTACTGGCACCTTCCAAATACCCTGCGCACCCAACTTCGCGTAGTAAACAAACTTGCCGTCGAGCGATTCGAACGCTTCTCTGCCGCCCTTTGTCTTGGTAACCTGTTCGGCTGGGCCGCCCTGCGCAGGCTGTCTCCAGATCTGCCAATCTCCACTCCGATTGGAACCGAAGTAGATCCACCGGCCGTCCTGGGACCAGCTCGGACGCACGTTATTAGACGGTCCACTGGTTAGGCGGCGGGACGGACCCCCATCTGCGCTGATGACGTAAATATCGGAATTGCCGGCCTTGGGGCTGTCGAAAACAATCCAGCGGCTATCTGGGGACCATCGAGGGCTCCCCAGTTGGATGCCGTCGTAAGAAGTCAGTTGCGCCGGATTCCGCCCTTCGCGGTCGCAGACCCAAATCTCGTAGCTGCCGGAGCGGGCCGAACTGAAAACGATTCTTGTGCCATCGGGAGAGAATTGGGGATCTTGATCCGGTTGGGTGGAGGCAATGAATCTCGAGGGCGCACTTGTCTTGTCTGACGAGTTGAGGCCGGAAATTCGCCAGATATTGGGGTCGGACACGTCGCGTTCGTAAACCAATCGACTGCCGCTACGAGAAATAGAGAGTGCCGTAGGGTTCTCACCCGCGACGGCAAGGCGCTCGGGCGCCCCTCCGGACGCCGAGATCGTCAACAGATTCGTGCTGCCGAATTGGCCGGACGAATACACGATGCTCCGACTGTCCGCAGCCCAGTCGAGACCAAAAATTAATCGTCCATCTGCAGTCAGCCGCCGAGGTTCACCCGTTGGCGTTCCATCGGGGGTGACGGGCAACACATAGACCTCGCCGCTAAGATAGGAAGGAGATCTAACAAACGCGAGCGACTTACTATCGGGAGAGAATCGGGGACTGAAATCCCCGACGTATTCGTTAGGCGGCGAGGTGAGCTTTCGCTTGGCGCCAGTCTCGACGGAGAGCAAAAAAATGCCGTAGGACTCTCGGGCCGTCTTCTTGTCCATGAACGCCAGGTACTTCCCATCAGGAGACCAGGACAGTCCACATCCCGCCGATTCTCCCAACTTCCGCTCCGCGCCGCCCAGCGCGGGGACCATCCAGATTTCAATGTGGTCGGAGAAGGTGCCAAGCAACTGTGCGAACAACGACGAGCTCTGGATTGCCGGCCCGGTTGATTTGTCCCGGCAAAAAGCGAGGTAGCGGGCGTCGGGCGACCAGGCGGGCCATAGTTCGTTCGCCGTGGAACTCGTGAGTCTCAGCGGCGTTCCGGCGTCCACGAGCTTCACATAAATGTCGAGATTACCTCCTTGCTCGCCATCCCACGCAAACGCGACCTGTTTGCCATCGGGGGAAAAAGCGGGAGTGATCTGATTGCCCGCGTAGCTGGTCAGCGGAATGGTCTTCGGGGCTGCGTGAGGTGTCGGGCGCTGCAACCAAAGCCCAACTCCCACCGCGGCGAGCAGCAGGACGGCGGTGCCAGCGAGCCATGGCAGCGGCGATCTGCGTCTGATTGCGGAAACCGCGCTCAGCTTGCCTGATTCCGACTCGTCCTTCAAATCCAGCAGGGCGACTTTTAAATCGTCCATATGCTGGAAGCGACACTCCGGATCTTTGCGCAGACAGCGCGAGATGATCTTCTCCAGATCTCGCGGCACATCCGGCGTGATACTGCTTACTGGTTTCGGTTCGTCTTTAAGAATTGCCGAGAGGGTGGAGAGTTTCGAATCGCCGTGAAAGGCGCGCCGGCCAGTCACCATTTCGTAGAGCACGGAGCCGAAGGAAAAGATATCGCTGCGCGCGTCCACCTTCTTGCCTTCGGCCTGTTCCGGCGACATGTACGCCGTGGTCCCGACGATCGTGCCTTCTTCCGTGCTGGGACCTTCCGGAGCTCTCACGGTCGCCGTTTCACCAAATTCGCCGGTTGCGGTTTCGGCCAGCTTGGCCAAGCCGAAATCCAGCACTTTGACCAGGCCGTTTTCGGTCACCATGATGTTGGACGGTTTCAAATCGCGATGAATAATACCCGCTGAGTGGGCTTTCGCCAGCGCGCCGGCGATCTGCACGGCATACTTCAGCACTTCATTCAGCCGCAGGCCCTTGCGGCCGATCAACTGGTCGAGCGTTTTGCCCGCCACGTACTCCATGGCGATGAAGTCGATTCCGTTATCGTTCGCGATGTCGTAAATGGTAACGATGTTGGGATGGTTCAACGCGGAAGCGGCCTTGGCCTCCTGCACGAAGCGGCGCTTGCGTTCCGGGTCGGCCAGTCTTTCAGCGGAGAGGGTTTTCAGAGCGACGAAGCGGTCCAGATGGGTATCGCGCGCCTTCCACACGACACCCATGCCACCCTCGCCCAGCTTTTCGGAGATCTGATATTGGGCCAGAACTTTGCCGACCATAGCGATCTCAGGTCATTGAAGAATACTCTTTCGTACGGCGGGGTTCAACGGGCGGTGAGATTTATAACCCGCTGCTCACTCTTTCCACCACGGATTGCCAGTCGCCGAGTTTGGGCTGCTGGAAGAGGCGCAGGGTGGGATACCAGGGGCTATCGTCGCGGGACTGGAGCCAACGCCAGTTGGGAGCGAAGGGCAGCAGAAGCCAGGTTGAAACGCCGAGTGCGCCAGCCAGATGCGCGGTGGAATTATCGATTGTTATGACCATGTCCATGGCCGCGATCTGTGCCGCGAAACGATCGATGTCTGAAAGCTGATCAACGGAGCGATCAATGACGATGGGAGCACTTGCTGCCGCAGCTTGGTCCTCCAAGGCGTTGTGATCCCCGTATTGCAAGCTAACCCATCGGATATCAGGCCGCGCAAACAGCGGGGCGAACAACGAGAGATCGATGGAACGGCTACTGCCGGTCTGCCGGTTTTTTGTGTACCAAGCCAGCCCGATCAGCCTCCTGCCATCGGCATATTGAGTGCGAAAACGCTCCCGTTCGAGCGGATCGGCAAGAAGGTAGGGCGAGGTGGTGGCGGCGAAGGCGGCATTAGTCACGCGGAACAGGCCGGGCAGACTGCCGCAGGGCAGGTGTGCTGCGATATCGAATTGCGGGTTATGACCGGGGTCGCCGCCAGAGACTACGTCAATGCCAGGAAAAGAACGGGCGAAGAGGGGCTTGAGCCGCGCGTCGCAATCCAGCACGCAGGGGCTGCCGGTGCGGACCACATCCGGAATGAGGCCCGCGAACATGATTTCATCACCAACACCCTGCTCACCCCAGATCAACAGACGCCCGGATGCCAGCTTCTCGCCTTTCCAGAGCGGTTGCGGATAGGCGCGCATGGGCGTGTTGTGCTCTTTCGTTTGCCAGCGGGATTCATAGTTGCGCCAGCCAGCGGCGAAGTCCCCTTTAAACAGTTGGGCCAGAGACTCGCTGAAACGGGCTTGGGGATACTCCGGCTGGAGAGCCAGAGCTCTTCGGTGGCGGACTAACGCCTCATCCACGTTACCCAAGGAGTAGAGGACGCAGCCGCAGATTGTGGTGGGCCTCGGGATAGTCCGGCTTGAGGGCCAGCGCGCGCTCATAACAGGCCACAGCTTGATCCAGTTTGTCCTGGGCGTGGCGGGCGGTGCCAAGGTTGTTCCGACTTCGGCGTAGTCCGGCTTGAGAGCCAGTGCGCGCTCATAACATGCCACGGCCTCATCCAGCTTGTCCTGGGCCTGGAGGACGATTCCCAGGTTGCCGTGGGCCTTGGCGTAATCCGGCTTGAGGGCCAGGGCGCGCTCATAAGATGCCACGGCCTCATCCAGCTTGCCTTGGGCCTGAAGGGCCGTGCCCAGGTTGCCGTGGGCCTCGGCGTAATCCGGCTTGAGGGTGAGGGCGCGCTCATAACATGCTACGGCTTCGTCCAGCTTGCTTTGCGCCTGGCGGGCGATGCCGAGGTTGTAGTAGGCTTCGGCGCAGTCCGGCTTGAGGGCCAACGCCCGTTGTTGACACGCGACGGCCTCATCCAGCTTTCCCTGGGCTTGGAGGATGTTGCCAAAGTTGGTGTGGACCTCAACTAAGCCGGGATTGAGAGCCAGTGCGCGCTTACAACATGCGGCAGCTTCGTCCAGGTTGCCTTGGGCTCGAAGGACGGTGGCAAGGTTGGAATGATACGCCGCCTGCTTCCCGTCGATCGCAATCGCCTGGCGGATCATGTCGACGGCGGCCTCGTGCGCTCCACCCTCGTATGCGATCATCCCGAGCAGATGAAGGCTGTCTGGCTGATGCGCATCGATTGCCAGAATCTGCCGGTAAATCCGCTCAGCCTCAGTCAGCCGCCCGGCTTGATGATGCTGAAGAGCGTTCCTCAGCATGCCTTGAATAATCGGAGATGGCCCTTGCCGCGCAGTTTTATTCTGTTGGCGCGCGAATGGGTATTGACGGCGACTCATAGACTCCGCGTATCCATTTGACGAGTGAGGAACTTGACGTGCAGGCCCGTCTTCTCCGGCGGCGCGGAAAAGTCAACGGTCACTTTGATGAAATCGCGCAAAATCTCGCGGCTGGCGATCCCAGCCGCAACTCCCTCATAATAGCGAAAATGAAGCGTTGGGATGCTTGCGGCGGGTGCCTGGTGAAATGCCGCGTCCTTCGGTTCACGTTGGTGGTTTTTGCCTGGACTGTCTTCGCATCGGCGATGCTGGCGGGCTCGCTGCAGAACGAAGAACTCCAGGCAGAATTTCAAGATCTGGCTCGCGGCTTTGATGGGCGCGTGGGCATCTGCGCACAGGGTGGGTCGGGTACGGCCAGCGTGAATGGCGACCAACGGTTCTCCTTGCAGAGCGTGATGAAACTGCTGGTTGCGCTCACGGTGATGGATGCAGTGGACCATCGCGGGTGGAATTTGAACGAGCCCGTCCTCGTGCGCAGGCGAGATTTCAGCCTGTACGTGCAGCCGATTGCGAAACTGGTCACTGATTCCGGCTATCCGACGACGACGGGAGATCTGCTGCGCCGGGCCATCGTGGATAGTGATAGTGCGGCGACGGACATTCTGGTTAGGAAACTCGGCGGACCGGCCGCAGTGCAGGCTTTTCTAGACCGGCATGCGATCAGCGGTGTCCGTTTTGATCGCGACGAGCGGCATCTGCAGACGGAAATTCTGGGACTGGAGTGGCGTCCCGAGTTTGTGGACGCAGCGGTACTGGACGCAGCGATCGCCGCCGTGCCGGACGACCGGCGAGACCAGGCGTACCGGCGCTATCAGGCAGACCCGCGCGATACCGCGACTCCCAAAGGAATGGCATCACTGCTCTACTCTTTGGCGCAAGGGAAGCTGCTATCGCCGGAGTCCACGAAGCACCTGCTGGATGTGATGAGCAGGACCGTCACATTTCCGGATCGGCTGAAAGCGGGTGTGCCAGCCGGTTGGCGCCTGGCGCACAAAACCGGGACCAGCGGCTCGTGGAAAGGAGTGACGGCGGCGACGAATGACGTCGGGGTGCTCACGGCGCCGGATGGAGGCAAGGTGTCAATCGCGGTATTTGTGGGCGATTCCCAGGAGCCTTCCGCCAAGCGAGCCAGTCTGATGGCCCGCGCGGCGAGTTTGACTGTGGCGCACTATCGGTGATCGACTCAATTGGCTGGGCGGCCGGCGATCCTCCATGACCACATGAGAAACGAAGTGGATGTCAGATCGATGGCGGGCTCGGTGGTGCTGTAGGACTGCACGTTGTCCTTGTAGACCGCTTTGGCCGACGCGTTGAACGCGCCGTCGTTCCCGTTGAAGACTTTGAACGGATTGCCGCCGCCGGCGGGACAGAGAATCATACCCCCGACGACTCCCGAGGTGGCCGCGGTAGCAGGGCCTTCGGAAGCCGCTCCCCAAAGGACGGGCGTGCCGCCGGAAGTTCCGTTCAACGCTCCGGCCAGATTCGCCACCTGATGCTGGATGCAATTTGGAAAAGTGGATCCGTTGCCGACGACGAACGAAGATCCCCAGGGATTCGCACCAAGAATGTTGGCCATCCATCTCTGCGAGTAAACGTCGTACTTGTTCGAACCCGTCAGAAACAGCGCTTCACTTGCCATGACGGAAATGCCCGCGCCGTGCGACGTAGTATCGCTGTTCCAAACGTCCCCGAATCCCCAGGCGTCGGTTCCAGCCTGAGTAATTGCGTCGGCGACCTGCTGCAGGAACTGAGCCTTGATGCCGGATTGGTTGATGGCCAGGCCCTTCGGGTTTCCGGCCATCTGGATGGCGCGGAACAACTCAAAGTGCGCGAGACCACTCACATCATAGAGATTGAGAGTATCGGTGTTTCCGGTCTGGTAGATTTTGGTGATGTAATTCTGCGCGAACTGAGCGGCTTGAGTCAGGTAATCCATGGGATTGGTGTGGGATAATCCGGCGGGCAGGTTCGAGGCTCCTCCGGCGGACTGAAGTGCAAAGTAGAGTTCAGTTGCGCCCAACTCCATATCGTCCTCCCACACGGTTTCGGGATAGCCATCGAAAGGAATGATCGTGAGAAGGCATCCTGAAGCACACGTACCACTGTCGACCGAGGCAGCCGGATCGGCAAGAGACGTGTTGGCGAGAGCGAAAATGTGCTCGGCATTCTTCAGACACTGATTGGCGAGAGACGGATTCGAAGTTCGCTGCAACTGGTAGCAGACGGCAAAATCGGCGGCGAGACGGCCGGCCAGATTCGGGCTGATCGACGACCCGGCGGGACCGGCCAGGAACGCGGGGCGATGGCAGATGAACTGAGCGTCGGCGCTGCAGCCGTCCCAGGTGTCATCGGCTTGAGGAAGCCGCCAGATATCGTAATCGCTCAGAAGGTTGGTGAAGTTGTCCCAGTCCTGACTATTGCCAACTTGATAGTAGAGGGTTTGTGTTTTGTCGTTCCACATCTTCATCAGGAAATTGATGCCGAACTCCGCCTCCGCGGTGAAATCAGAGGAGGGAGGGGCGCCCATGGCGTTGCCGGCGTAGGAAACGGATGCGGGCGGCGCCGCTGGATTCGCGGGAGCGCCCGGACCCATCTGATTGGGAAAATCGCGAATGCCAATCTCTTGCAGCGCGACCGTATAGCTGGTGGTCTCGACGTATTTCATGTAGTCGCCGGCATCCCACCAGCCGCCGGAGGCATCGATGGTCTGGCCCGCCGGAGTGAAGGGCACTCCGGTTGTGGTGATCATGTCATCGACGTCCAGGGGCGGAGTCTGATAAACCGTCGCACTCTGATCGTTGAGGTGCCCGGGCGCGGTACGGAGGGCATTGGGCACATAGTTCGGACCATCGCGTTCAGTCTGGTAAAAGAATCTCGTGTTCAGAAGCAAGCCGGGGTAAAGCACCGCGGGATGATCCACCGCGAAGACCGGCGATGTGGCCGCAACCGGGCCGGCGACGGAGATCGCATATGTGTCGCCGCCCGGAACCGTGAAATCGAGGGCATAGACATCGTACGCCAGGGACTTGCTGTGGCTCCAGGTACCGAGTAAGGCGCCGATGGGCGCAGATAGAACGCTCTTTCCTTTGGAGTTCACAACCTCGAACGTGGCACCGGTTTCCGCGGCGGTAGACATCAAATAAGCACGGAACGGGCCATCGCCGGCTTCGTACCCGATCTGATTAACGCGGACGTAAGCGGAGTCCGCGGCAGCGGCGGAGAACGCCAGTGCCAGAGCCAGAAGCACGGCGGCGAGTGAGCGGCTGGAAAAGTCAAGAGGCGTACCACGGAGTGGCATCGTCATTCCTCCTGCTGAAGATGATGGGCACCAGAAGGCGCGTACCCAGCCGACAGTATACTCTCCTCGGGCCGCCGATACTGGCGGCTAAGAGCGGGCTAGCGAGTTAGCAATGCTGAAATTGAGGCCACGGAATGCTACTTCTCTGTGGGACTCGCGCAAGGCGGCAAGCCTTTGACCGTTTCCGCATTTTCGGATCTGGACTTGCGCGGACGCAAAACCGGCATCGTTCGCTCGGCGCTCGAGTCGATTGGGGCCGCGAGCAACGGAACAACGCAGATGTCCGCCGTAGCCACACTCTCGGGGACGCCAGCGTTCGGCACGAATAGAAAGTTCCCGCTTGGAAACGCTTGCTGCGCCAGGTCAAATCCGTGATCGAGAGGCCGTGGCATTGCGAGGAGACCGGCGTTCGGCACGATTATTATTTTCCGCTCGGGCAACGAGTGCTGCGCCAGTTCTAATCCTCTCTCAAGGGGCCGTTGCAGAACGTCACCGAAAGCCTTGACCTGATCCGCGCCAGGCTTGTGGAACACACCCACCGTGTAGTCCTGACCCCACATCGCGACGCACGTGAAGGCCAGCATGAACAGGCAGCTTTTCATAATGCCGGAATTATGGCACAAACCGCTGCCGGAGGAAATGGGCTTAGTACACGGCCAACTGCTCGAAATCCAGATTCCCGCCGGACAGAATCACGCCGACGGTCCGAATGCCTTCCGGCAGTTTGTGGCACAACACGGCAGCTGCAGCCGCTGCTCCGCTGGGCTCGACCAGGATCTTCATGCGCATGAGGAGAAACTTGACGGCGTCGCGCATTTCTTGCTCCCCCACCAGGAAAATCTGCTCGACGTAACTCTGCAATACCGGAAAGGTCAGCGCTCCTGGTTCGGGCGAGCGCAGGCCGTCGGCGATCGTCTCTCCTCCCTGACTCTTTGTGCGACGGCCGGCCTTGAGGGAAAGGTAGGTATCGTTGGCAAGCTCGGGTTCGGCGCCGAAGATGCGAATGTCCGGGTTGATAGCCTTGGCAATGGTGGCGCAACCGGCCAGCAGACCACCGCCGCCGACGGGAGCGATCAGAGCTTCAAGGTGCGGAATCACCTCGAGCAGCTCGAGCGCCGTCGTACCCTGTCCCGCCATGATCAGGGGGTGATCGAACGGCGGCACCAGCGTTCCGCCCGTCTCCTTCAGAATCTGTTCGGCGATTGCTTCACGGTTCTCGCGCTTCCGGTCGAAGGTGATGATGCGTGCACCCTGGTTGCGGGCCGGTTCCATCTTGACGCGCGGTGCATCGGCGGGCACCACAATCGTGGCCGGCGCGCCCACATGGTGGGCCGCAATCGCCACCGCCTGCGCATGGTTGCCGGAAGAATAAGCTACCACGCCTCGCTTGAGATCTTCATCCGGGATGGAGAGGATCAGATTCGAAGCGCCGCGGATCTTGAACGAGCCTCCGCGCTGCATGTTCTCGCACTTGAAATGAACATTCATGCCCGCGACTTCGTCTACGCTGGTCGACGAGAACACCGGCGTGCGCCGGGCAAGGGGATGGATGCGCATACTGGCCTCGCGCACCATCACGGCGGACAGGTTCGATTCCATCCTCTGATTCCGTCTAGCGCGCCGGTTCCAGCTTGAACGCGCGCCGTTCGCGCAGCCAGCGCAGCTTGCCCTGGTATTCCTGGTAAAGCGTCGCGAAGGCTGCCCAGTAATAACCCGCCGTAAAGAGCGCCAGGAAAGGAATGGCGAAGTAGTTGGAGGTATCGATCGCGAACGAGATCATGTAGAGGAAGTAGGATCCCGCCGCGAATTCGATGTAAGGCAGCCATCCGCTCTTGCGCCGGTATTTCTTGTGCTCCAGATTCACAGCGTGGCCCTCCAGGGCGTACTTCGGGGTGCGAACAAATGCGGTGCGGATACCGGCCAGCGCCTCGAGCACCGCGCGTGTGTTGATGATGGTCAGCGCGACCCCAATCATCATGAGCATGGGCAGCAGAAATACCGAACGCCGCCAGTTCTTCGGATGCAGCTCCCGGTAAGCCACGATGTAGAACGCCGAGATCGACCAGAACGAGGCCGCGATGAGCGGCAGGTCGATGAGAATCATATGGAACACGCCCATGTAAAAGCGCACGATCATCACCGGCAGCATGAGGGCCGAAACCACGATCATGAGCGGATAAGAAATGTTGGGCGTGAGGTGCAGAAAGGCCTCGGCCTTTACTCGCCACGGCAGCTTCGCGCGCAGGACTTGCGGCAGAATCTTCCTGGCTACCTGTGTCAGCCCTTTCGCCCATCGCGATTGCTGCACCTGGAAGCCATGCATCTCGACGGGAAGCTCCGACGGGCAATCCAACCCCGGCAGGTACACGAAGCGCCAGCCGCGGAGCTGTGCCCGATAGCTCAAGTCCGAATCCTCGGTGAGCGTATCGGCCTGCCACCCGCCGGCATCGTCGATCATGCGCCGGCGCAGAACCCCCGCGGTGCCGTTGAAGTTGAAGAAATATCCCGCCTGCGACCGCGCTCCGTGTTCGAGGATGAAATGCCCGTCAAGCAAGAGCGCTTCCACTTCCGTCAAGATGTTGTAGTCGCGATTCAGATAGCTCCAGCGTGTTTGCACGACGCCCACCTTGGGGTCGGCGAAGTGATGGATCGTCTTGAGCAGAAAATCGGTCGGCGGAATGAAGTCGGCGTCGAAAACGGCAACAAATTCGCCCGTCGACGTCCTCAGGCCCTGGGCCAGCGCTCCCGCTTTGAAGCCCTCGCGATTCTCACGGTGGTGATACGACACGGGAAATCCGAGCGCCCGGTAGCGTTCGCAGAGGGCCTCGGCATATGCATGGGTATCGTCGGTCGAATCGTCGAGGACCTGAATCTCGAGCAGCTCCTTGGGATACTCGATTTTTGTCACTTCGTCGATCAGGCGTTCGATGACATAGCGCTCATTGTAAATCGGCAACTGAATGGTGACGCGAGGAAGCTCCGTGAACCGCGTCGCTGGTTCCTTAGTGGCGTTTTTCCGGTACTTAAAGTACGTTCGAATGATATCGTAGCGGTGCAATCCGTAAACCGAAAGAATGCAAAGAAGGCCAAAGTACGGGATCAGTAGCGAATAGTCGAACCAGCTTAGCTGATGGATGCCGGCGAAGGGATTGTTCAGAAGATCGCGGGCGAGCCGGCCGGTAAAGCCTGGAGTAGCCAGAAGGGCCAGCGGAATGGAAGCTGGTAGCGTCATCAGTGGTTCAAACGGTTCGACAGCGGCGGAGTGGACAATCTCCGGCGCACATCCCGGGAAACCGTCACATTCCTAAACTCTTAACCCGACTATTGTATCTCGTTTCCGAGGGCCCGGTCTTGCTGGCCATCAGAGGCCGGTGGCTAAGCTGGACCCACAAATCTTCTCGTAATAGCGCTCATACTCGGGGATAATGCGCTCGGTGGAAAATCGGCTGACGGCGGTCTGGCGCGCGGCCGCCGCCATCCGCTGATGCAGGCGATCCTCGGTGACCAACTGGATCACGCGCGCCGATTGCGCATCGAGATCACCGACAGCCTCCAAGAACCCGTCCACCCCGTGAGTAATCAGCTCCGGGACGCCGCCGGCATTGGTGGCGACCGGCGGCACGCCGCAGGCCATTGCTTCGAGCGCTGCCAGGCCGAACGCCTCCAGCTCGCTCGGCATCAGCAGCACGTGCGCCAGCGGGATCAGCCGCTCGACGTGGTTCTGCTTGCCCAGAAAGCTGACATGATCCTGCACTCCGAGTTCCCGCGCCAGCGCCTCGGCTGGACCACAATCCGGCCCGTCGCCCACCATCAGCAGATGAGCCGGCGCCGCCTTGCAGCACGTCGCGCCAGAATACGAATACAATCCAGCACGCGCTTCACCGGCCGGAAATTCGAAAGATGGATCAGCAGCTTCTCTCCGTAAGGAGCCATGCGCCGTGCCCCCTGCTTTTCCGCGTCCGGCCGGTACGTTTCGCATGTTGACGAAGTTGGGAATCACCTGGATCCGGTCGGTTACGCCGAACACTTCGGTGGTGCGCCGGCGGATGAACTCGCTGATGCCGGTGATGCCATCCGATTGCTCGATGGAGAACTTGGTAATCGGAAAATACGAGCGGTCCGTCCCGACGAGCGTGATGTCGGTGCCATGCAGCGTGGTGATGAACGGCAGCCGCCGGACAGGCGCCAGCATCTGCTGCGCCAGCAGCGCGGAGATGGAGTGCGGAATGGCGTAATGCACGTGCAGCAGATCGAGCGAGTAAAGTTCCGCCACTTCCGCCATGCGCGAGGCCAGCGCCAGGCAGTACGGCGGATATTGGAACAGCGGATAATTGGAAACCTCCACTTCGTGATAGTGAATACGCGGAATCCCGGGATCGAGCCGGATGGGATTGGCGTAAGTGATGAAATGGACTTCGTGGCCGCGCATGGCCAACTCCAATCCCAGCTCCGTGGCAACAATTCCGCTGCCGCCGTAAGTGGGATAGCAGGTGATGCCGACCTTCACTCCGTCAGCGTAGCACCGCGGGGCGCGTCATTCGTATCGCAAGGCGGTCATCGGGTCTACCAGCGATGCCTTCCGCGCCGGCAGGTAAGCCGCGAACCCCGCGACGGCAGAGAGAATCACGACGGCCGCCGCAAAGGAAGGAGCATCGGCATTCGTGAGCCCGAACAGTAAACCGGACGCCAGCCGCTCTAGCCCCAAAGCCGCCGGCACGCCGATCACGAGCCCGAGAGCCACCAGCGCCAACACGTCGCGCATCACCATCCACACGACGTTCGTGCGTCGCGCCCCCAGCGCCATGCGCAGCCCGATCTCACTCGCCCTCCGGGCGACGGTGTAGGACAGCACTCCGTAGATGCCAATCGAAGCCAGCAGCAACGCCAACAGCCCGAAGAAGGTGGACAAGCGGGCGGTCAGCTTTTGCTCGACCAGGGAATTGTCCACCTGCTCGGCCAGCGTCCGCACGTCGGTGATCGGAAGATTGCGATTCACTTCGCCAAACACACGCCGGATCGCCGACATTAGTCCGCGTGGATCGCCGGAGTAACGAACGTCGAAATTGCTGTAATAGCCGACGTTTTGGGTATATGGGTAACAGGCGGCAGCTTCGGGCTCTTCTTGCAGGCTCTCGTATTTCGCATCTTTCGATACTCCGACAATCTGAATCTCCCCACTGTGTTCCGGGTCAAAGCCAAAGTGCAGGCCGATTGGCGACTCATTTGGAAAGAAACGGCGCGCCATCGTTTCGTTGATCACCGCAGCCTTGGGTGATTTCTCCGTGTCCTGAGGTCCGAGTGGCCGGCCTAGGACTATCGGCAACCCCATCGCGGCGAAGAACGCCGGGCCGACGACGTTATGGTGAACCTCCCGCTGGCTTTCCGGAGGTGGCGTACGGCCCTGCGCGAAAGCCAGAGAAGACCACGTCCCCTGATTGAACGTGAACATGGAAAAGCTGGCCGCATGCACGCCCGGCAGGCCGCTGACTCCATCCTCCAAGCGATGGTAAATGTCCACGAGGCGCGAATCGCTGTCTTTGTAACCCAGTGACGCCATGTCAACCCGCATCACCAGTACGTTCTCCTTACTGAATCCAGTGTCAACGCTTCTCAGATTCATCAGGCTGCGAACGAATAGGCCCGCACCGATCAGCAGCACGGCTGAGAGCGCTACCTGTGAAACGATGAGCGCCTTTGCAAGAAAATTGCTCGATCGAGCCGAGATGCTTCCCCGGCCCTCCTTGAGCGAGGAACTCAAGTCGACTCGCGTTGCCCGAAATGCGGGTGCCAGGCCGAACAGGATGCCGGTGGCCAACGAGAGCAGGCATGTGAAGGCCAGAACGCGCGCATCCGGCGCGACGCGCAGCGGCAGCGTCTCGGCACCGGTCGAAACCATCCATAGCAGAACCCCTCCGGCCCACCAGGCGAACAGGATACCCGCAGCGCCGCCGAGCACCGCCATCAGAACGCTCTCCGTGAGCATCTGGCGGATGAGCCGCATGCGGCCCGCTCCAATGGAAAGCCTCACGGCGATCTCCCTGCGCCGGCTGGCGGCCCGCGCCAACAGCAGGTTGGCGATATTCGCGCACGCGATGAGCAGGACCACACCCACCGCGGCCATCAGAATCCGTAACGACGTCGAAAACTGGATGCGGATCTGCGAAAGCCCGCGGCCGCCCGGAGTAAGGTCAATCCGAGCGTGCTGGATGGCATCAAGCTGCTTCGCCGTGGGCGCTGGGCCCGCCATCTCGCGAACACTCTGCTTGAAAATCACGTTCACATTCGCGCCCGCTCGCGCGAAGCTGGCGCCCGGTTTGAGTCTCGCCAGAATGTAGAGCGACTGAAACGATGGGTCGCGGATCGCCTTTTCGCCGCCCCAACCGGGTGGCAATTGCGCGTTCATGGCAAGAGGAATCCATAGATCCGGCGATTCGCCGACCGCGGTTCCAAAAAACTCCGGCGGCGCGACGCCGATGATGGTGTAAACCGTCGGGCCAACGGTAAGCGTCTTGCCGACCACGGACCGGTCGCGCGCGAAACGCCGCTGCCACCACGAATAGCTCATCACCGCCACCGGATGGCCGCCGGGCGTCTGATCTTCGGCATCCGTGAAGGTGCGGCCGGCGACTGCATGCACGCCAAGCACCGAGAAGTACGTGCCCGAAACCAGGCGCGTGGTCACCGGTTCGGATTGGGTGTTGCCGCTGACCACCGCGCGCACGTCGTTCGGCAAACTTTCCATCGCCGCCACGCCGGAAAATGCCTGATTCTTTCGCTGCACGTCGCGATAGAACGGATAAGAGAACAGCTGCCAACTGCCATCCGGCAAACCGTCTGTGATCCCCACCGCCCATCCTTTGCCGAAGAGCACCAGGCGATCCGGCTCCTGGACGGGCAGCGAGCGCAGCATGACGGCATTCATCAGGCTGAAGATGGCGGTGTTCGCGCCAATGCCCAGCGCCAGCGACAGCACCGCGACGACGGTGAATCCGGGGCTTTTCCGCAGCATGCGCAGGGCATATCGCAAGTCCTGCCCCAACCGTTCGAACGATGTCCATCCCCACATTTCGCGCGTTACCTCCTTGATGAGACTTACGTTCCCAAACGCCCGGTGCGCCGCGTAGGATGCTTCGTCCGGCGTCGATCCGGCATTACGCTGCTCTTCTTCCTCGAGTTCCAGATGGCCGCGGATTTCACGCTCCAGATCCTGATTCCGCTTCTTCCGCCACCACACAATGTCCTCCTACGCCGGGCGCATCACCCGCGCGATCGCACTGGCCAGCTGCTTCCACTTGGATTTTTCCAGGACGAGCTGCCTGCGTCCGGCCGCCGTCAGCCGGTAGAACTTCATCTCGCGGCCACGGTCCGTACTCTCCCATTTCGATGCAATCCAGCCCTGGCGCTCCAGCCGGTGCAGCGCGGGATAGAGCGATCCGTGCTCGACTTGCAGCATTTCATCGGAGGTCCGCTGGATATGTTTCGTGATGCCATGGCCGTGCATTGCGCCAAATAGCAGCGTACGAAGGATCAGCATGTCCAGCGTGCCTTGCAGCAATTCAACGCGGTTGGGTTCTTTGGCCATAGCGGATGGTAGAGATTCTACCAAACTAGTAGACGAACTACCATGGCGCCGGTTAGCCGAAAAAGCGGAGGGATGCGAACTGCTTACCGTCGATAGAGATAGAGCGTGTGGCTGCGGCCTTCGCCGTCGTCTTCGATGCTGACTTCTTTGACCGGCGTCCAGTCGCGGACCGGAAAGTCGTGGCAAACGATCCGTGTGCC
The DNA here is from genome assembly GCA_963768075.1 of Terriglobia bacterium. GTDB lineage: Bacteria > Acidobacteriota > Terriglobia > Bryobacterales > Bryobacteraceae > QHXW01. Next base: position 1,004,413 of record CAVYHD010000033.1, on the reverse strand, counting down.
CTTCTTGAGTTGCTTTTCCAGCAGCGGGCGCACTTTATCGTTGGAAACAGGCAGCAGATAGATCGTGATCAGGTCCGCCGTGCTGTAATCCTGCTTCATGATATCCCCGTGGATGATGCGCGCAGTCTTATCCAGCCCCAGTGCGCGGATTTTTTGCATGCTCTGCCGGTAGAGATCATCCTGCATCTCGATTCCGGTCGCGTCCGCCTGGTATTTCTGGGCTGCCATGATCACGATGCGGCCATCACCCGAGCCCAGGTCGAACATCTTCTCTCCGGCCTTGAGCCCGCCCAGGTCCAGCATCTTTTCCACGATGGTGAGCGGCGTCGGGTAGTACGGCGCCAGCTTTTCCGCATCCTGCGCAGACCCTAGCCCGCCGAAAGACAGGACGATTGCGAGCAACGCTCCACGACCCACCATGACTGCCAGTGTAGCGCTAGTCCGTAATCGACTTCCAGCCCCGTCGTGTGAGATCCCAGTAGATGACAGCGCCGGCCGCCAGGCCCACTGCAAGGAAAATGAAACCGGCGCCAAATTCCATAAGCACAATCTTGCCGATTCCAAACAACAAACCGTAAATCATGACGCATCCGCTGATCCAATCCAGCAGATTGTATGCCATGTCCCGCGTCGGTGGAATTTCAGGAGCCAGCTTCGCCACCCGCGCCCAACCGGCCGTCCAGGGATGGACCTTCCGGTAGAACGACAGCAGTTTGTCCATGGGCTCTGGCGCCGTCATAAACGTCACCGCGAGCCAAACGACGGTTGTGAAACCAACGGTATAAAGCATGATGTGGGCGAAACCGATGGGATCGTCGGTCGATATGCCGAATCCCAATTGCAAAGTCAATGACGCCGCGAATGCCGCCGCCATTGCCGATACCTCGCTCCACGCATTGATCCGCCACCAGTACCAGCGCAGGATAAGCACCGTCCCGGTGCCAGCTCCCGTTACAATCAATAACTTCCAAGCGCCGGCAATCGAGTCCATGTAGTAGGTGACGATCACCGAAATAATGGTCAGAAACACGGTGGCCACCTGTGACATCACCACGTAGTGCCCTTCCGTTGCGTCCTTCTTTACGAACCGGCGGTAAAAGTCGTTTACGAGATAGCTGGCTCCCCAGTTGAGATTTGTCCCAATGGTGGACATGAAGGCCGCCGCAAAACCCGCGAGCATCAAACCCCGCAGTGCCGCCGGAAGGTAGTTCACCATCACCAAAACGTATCCGGATTCTTTGTCTTGCAGGTTCGGGTACAGGATGATCGAGGCCAAACCCACCAGAATCCACGGCCACGGACGCAGGCCATAGTGCGCGATGTTGAACCAAAGCGTCGCCAGCAGCGAATTCCGCTCGTCTTTGGCGCAGAACATACGCTGTGCGACAAAGCCCCCGCCGCCCGGCTCTGCGCCCGGGTACCAGACGGCCCACCAGTTCACGGAAATGTAAACCAGAAAGGTGATCATAGGCATCCAGGCGGAGTGCAGATCCGGCACGAAGCTCAGCGCCGAGCCCGCGCGATTGATCTGAGAAAGCTTGATCTTCATCAGGTCGATGCCGCCAACTGCGTGTACCGCGGCAACGGCCAGAACGATGATCATAGTCATCTTGAGAACGAACTGGAACAGATCCGTCACCAGCACGCCCCACAGCCCGGCCAGCGCGGAAATGAATGAGGTAACGGCGATGATGCCGAGCACAATCCAGAGTGCCTGCCCCTTCGTCACGCCAAGTGTCAACATCAGGATCTTGACCATGGCCAAGTTCACCCAGCCGAGGATAATGCAGTTGATCGGTACCCCCAAATACAGGGCCCGAAACCCTCGCAGGAACGCCGCTGGCCCACCCGAATAGCGAATCTCAGCGAACTCCACATCGGTCATGACTCCGGATCGCCGCCACAGCCGGGCGAACAGAAAAACCGTTAGCATGCCGCTAGCTACGAAGTTCCACCACAACCAGTTACCGGCAATGCCGTTGCGCGCTACGAGTCCCGTAACGACGAGCGGTGTGTCCGCAGCAAACGTGGTCGCCACCATCGACGTCCCCGCCAGCCACCACGGCACGTTGCGTCCCGAGAGAAAAAACTCGCCGATATTCTTCCCGGCGCGCGCCTTATAATAGAAGCCGATCCCCAGGTTGAAAAGAAAGTACGCTGCGACCACCGCCCAATCCACGAATGTCAGCTTCACCTGTTCGACCCTCTCCGGATTTCAACGCTTCTGTTGAAAAATCTGTGGAAAATTACTTTAGATATACAGCAATCACCTATACCGCAACGCTTTTGTAACGTGTTGCACATTTCTTCAGCAGTTCCGCTTTGCGAAATTGTAAGTTTATCCCATCGTGACGCTTAGCAATCATCCGGATCGAATTTTTAGTGTGCGTGATTGCTCACCGGCAACCCACCGCACCCTTGTGGTGCGGAGATACCCCACTTTTCGACAGGCTGTCCGTTTCCGAACCTCTCCGCTCCATAAGCGAACGTCCCCGGCGTCCTGGACGCGCTTAAGCCCTTTGCTTCTAATCCACAGCCGTGGCATTCGCGTTGCAATCCACCGCTCAAGCTCATGATCGCCCTTCCTTACCACCTCCGCTTCGCGCTTCGCCTGCTGGCACGCAATCCCCTTTTCACACTCGTCGCCATCGCCACCCTCGGCGCGGGCATTGGCGCAAACACTGCCATCTTCTCCGCCGTCGACGCCATTCTGCTGCATCCACTTCATTACAAAGATCCGGATCAACTGGCGCTAGTCACGAAGAACATGCCCATGTTCGAATTGGAGAAATCCGATGCCTCCGCGCTCGACTTCCTGGATTACCGCCGCCTGAGCCAATCGTTTTCCCATATGGCGGCGTTCGACATCAATAGCGTCAACCTCACCGGCGATCAGGAACCCGTGCGTGTCTACGGCCTCCAGTGTTCCGCCAGCCTGTTTCCAATGCTCGGTGTGCAGCCTGTTCTCGGCCGTTTCTTCACGCCCGATGAGGAGCAGCCCGGTCACCACGTCGTTGTGTTGGGAGCGGACCTATGGAAGACGCGCTTCGGCGCCGACCCGCGCATCGCCGGGAAGCAGATTGAGCTCGACGGCGAAACATTCACCGTCATCGGTGTGGTCGAACCCGTCTTGCAGTTCCTTGAAACCTCGCAGCTCTACGCCCCGCTAGTCTTTGCTCCGCAGGATCTCGATCCGGACTCTCGCGGCCATCAGCGCTACGAAGTTCTGGGCCGTCTCCGTCCCGGCGTCACTCTGGAGAAGGCCCGCGCCGAAGTGAAAGTGGTTGCTGCCCAGATGACCGACAATCTTCCCAAGTGGTACCCGAAAGGCTGGAGCATCGATGTCGATCCCCTCGCGGAATCCGTCGCCGGCGACATGGGTCGACCGCTGGAAGTCCTTCTGGCCGCTGTCGGATTCGTGCTGCTGATCGCATGCGCCAATGTCGCCAACCTGCTCCTGGCGCGCGCCACCTCCCGGCAGAAGGAAATCGGCATTCGCACCGCCCTCGGCGCGGAGCGGCGCCAGATTATTGCTCAACTGCTGACCGAGAGCGTTCTGCTCGCGGTCCTCGCCGGCGGAGTCGGCCTGTTCCTCACCGCCTGGATGCTCGATCTCTTCGTTCGCTTCGGACCGGCCAACCTCTTCCGCGGGCAGGCCCTTCAGATCAACACGCTGGTGGCTGCGTTCACTTTCGGCCTCTCGTTCGCTACCAGCCTGATCTTTGGGCTCGCGCCCGCGATCAGCACCTCCGGCATCGATCTCAATGAGGCGCTCAAAGCCGGCATCGGCCGCCTTCAAGGAGGCCGGCATGGCCAACGCTTGCGCGGGTTCCTCGTGGTTGCCGAGGTAGCCCTGTCTCTGGTGCTGCTCATCGGCGCAGGTCTGCTGGTCCGCAGCTTCCAGCACCTCGCCAGCGTGAATCCCGGCTTCCAGACGGATCACCTGCTCACCGCGCGCCTCAGCCTGCCGGTTCTGCAATACAGCCGGCCTTCGGATGTGATGGCGTTCTATTCGCGTCTGCGATCAGGCATGGCGGCGCTGCCTGGTGTCACCTCCGTGGATTTTGTCGACGGGCTGCCCTTCAGCAGCGCCGGAGGTGGCGGAGGGTCCTTCGAGCATCGTGGGCCGCCCGTGGCCAGCGTCTGAACCTGAACCCGACGTCCGGCGCCGCATTGTCAGTCCAACCTATTTTCAAACCATGCGAATTCCCGTCAAGCAGGGCAGAACGTTCACCGATCAGGATGCAGGCGACGCCCCGAAGGTCACTGTGGTCGACGAGACCTTTGCCACCCGCTTCTTTCCCAAAGGCGACGCGATCGGCCAACAAATCACGTTCAAAGGCAACGATCCGTATTTGATCATCGGCATCGTCGGCGCGGTGAAGGATCAAAGTCTCATCAAGGACCCGCGGCCGCTGCGCTATTTCTCCGCTCTCCAGATACCGGTGCCGTTCATGCACATCGTGGTCCGTACCGCTCGCGATCCGCTCACCGCCATCTCGGGAATCCAGGCCCGCGCACGGGAACTCGACCGCAATCTGCCCGTGTACAGAATTGCCACAATGGAACAGCTTCTCGCCGATTCGCTCGCGCAGCGCCGCCTCGTAATGCTGCTTCTGGCCATCCTCGCCGCTTTCGCGCTCTTGCTATCCGCGGTCGGGATTTACGGAGTGGTATCGTACGCCGTCAGCCAGCGCACCGCCGAAATCGGCATCCGCATCGCCCTCGGCGCCGAAGCCGGCGCCGTCGAGCGTATGGTTCTCAGCCGCGCATTGCGCCCCGTTATCCTGGGCGTCGCCATCGGCCTGCCCGCCGCCGCCGGTGCCGCCCGCGTGCTCTCGAGCCTGCTCTATCAGGTCACCACGACTGACCCCGTTACCTTCCTGGCCGTCCCCGCCATCCTGCTAGTCGTATCACTCGCTGCCATCCACATCCCCGCCCGCCGCGCCACCCGCATCGACCCAATGGTCGCCCTGCGCTACGATTAGCGCTTCGTCGCGTGCCCCTTCGGGCGCGTTACAAAGCGGCGCAAACTCGTAGAGAACTTCCGGCGTGCGCTGGTCAGCCCAGGGCTTGAACCCGGTCGTTTACCCTTGCTTTGAGTGCTTCCAGGTCCTTGGGAAACCGCTGCTGGGCGGCTTCGGGCAGGTAGCTGACGACTTTTTCCGGGGGCCACGCGTCGCCGGTCGTTTTGATCGCACCGAAATCCAGCGAATCGGCCAAACGGCAAGCTAACTCAACAATGGTCAGAAGATCGGGTTTCTGTTTCGCGGGCGCAGGGGGGAGGTCGTCGTGGTGGTGCGCGGCGATGTTAGCGAGCATGGCGGGCAGCTTCCACTGTTCCACCATCCACGCCCCAGCCTCGCAGTGATCGATGTCGAACAGTTCTTTTTCACAATGGAGGACGTCGAAGGAATATTCCACCGCGACGCTCAGGACATTCGCGTATTCCAGCGGGTAGGCGGCCAGGAGCCCCATGCGGCCGATGTCGTGGAGCAGGCCCGCGGTATAGGCTTCGTCGCCTTTCATGAAGCAAGCCGTGGCAAGTTCCTGAGCAAGGATGCCGCAGGCCATGCTGTGCGTCCAACAGCGGCGAAGTATCGGCGCCTTGACGGCGGATTTCACACAGGCGCGCAGCCCCACCGTAATGGCCACGGCTTTGACAAAATCCAGGCCCAGATTAATGGTGGCTTGGTGGACACTGCGGATCTCGGTGCGGAGTCCATAGAGCGCGGAGTTGGCGACGCGGAGCATCTCGCCCGAAAAGACCGGGTCTGCCTGGAGCCATCGCACCACTTCGCGAACGTCGACAGAATCCTCATGTCCCAGCAGTTCCAAAACCTTCATGGCAATCGCCGGAAAAGGCGGCGGGGTACTCAACGCCCAAGGGCGCGTGGTTTGCTGCATTTCCTTCGGGGCACTCATCCATTTCTCGATTCTCTACTGGGGGTTGATCGGCGGGGCTTCGGGAGAACTTTAGGCAACTTCCGGAGACTCAGGACGTGTAGACGGCGACGCTGGTGACCACCGAGTAACCCATGCGCCGGTAGAGTTCGAAGCCCTGGGGTGTGGACTGCAGGACGGTGCGCTCGATGCCATACCGCTCACGGGCCAAGTCCAGTGTTTGGCGCATAATCGCTTCGCCGAAGCCACCGCGTTGACGGTCAGGAACGGTGGCTACGTTATAGACCCCGACGGCGCCGCCAGCGATGACGGTGGCGGCGGTTGACACCGGTTCCCCCGCGGCGTAACCGACATAGCCGTGGAAGCCGTTGTCCCAGGCCCGCGAGTCCTCGAAAACCTCCTGGAACCATTCCAGCGGCACCTTAAAACACTGAGCACCGATCTGGCAGAATGCACGCCAGGTGGCGTCATCCGCCACGGGGCGCACATCGAGCCGCGGCAACTCGTGGACCGGATTGCGGAGCCGCTCGGCCAGCATGCCGGGAAGCTCGGTGGTCAGGTATAGCCCGCGCCTGCGGAAGATGTCGTCGGCGCGGCGGCGGGCCGCTTTGTCTAGCCAGCTCTCACATACCCAGTATGACCAGTTCAAGCCGCGAGCGGCGAAATGCACCTTGGCGGTGGCGATGCGGCTGTCGAGATCACGCTCGCCCACAACCGGTGCGGAGAGGAAAGCCGCATTAAACATTTGGAACGTGACGCCGGCGGAGGCGATGGTGACGCCGGCCGCCTCGCGCACTTCCCCGGGCGCTCGCGAAGACGCCAGCAGCCGGAAAGATTGGCGCAGGTTTTCCTCGACCGTCCGGAAATCCACCGTGACTCAGTATCGCGCGTTGTGGCCGAGGGCGGAGGGATGATTCGGTCCGGTACGCTAAAATGACGGGCGCCATGAAAGGCAAATCTCCGCAGGCGCAACTGGCCGCGTTTCTGGCCAAGTTCGATCCGAAAATTGCCACGTTGGTTAAAGCGATTCTTATCAGGATGCGGGCCTTAGCGCTTGCTGGCGGTCGGTGCGGCGAAGGAGTGAATCACATGCTCGTAATAGGTGATCTGGGTCCACCACCAGCCTCCATAGGCGATAAGTCCCAGGACCAAAGCGACTAGCGCCCAGGTGCCGAATTTGCGTGGTTTAGGAGCATAGAAGACCGTCCAGACTCCGGCGGACCCTGCGAGCAATAGCATTAACTCCATCAGCGGTGGATCGTCGAACCAGAAACACTTCTTACATTGCACAATGTGTTCGATGTGATGGTAAAGCGAAAAGCCGGCAAACGCCAGAATCAATAATGGGGCGATGCCGGCACGAATGGACTTGGGCCACCTGGTGGCACCCCAACCGAATACACACAGCAGGAAGCAGAGCAGTGCGCTAAACACCGCTCCTTGTAGCACAATTATCTGTTCGTGCAATTGCCTGGTTCTCTGCGATTCGCCGGCTCCCTCCAGCAAAACGGCAGTCTCTTGGGCGCGGAAGACCTCCGTCGATGCATCAGTTCCATCGGCGGAACACAGGTTGTCCCCGTAACTCCCCTCTGCCGGCAACCACTTTGCGGCATAGGGTAGCGATTGGCTATGGTCGCAATATACCGTTTGCCGAATACGGCTCTCGGTTGGGAGCTTTCTGTTGAAAATGGTCAAATCATCGTCATCCAGGGCGTCCTTCGCCAATGGCGACACGGCGGATCCCAAAACATAGACCACCGCGAACAACAAGGCGCTCACCGCCGGCTGGCGAATAACCTCGGGCACGCTGGCGAGCAGCGCCGAGCCGTTCTCGTGCCCGTTGGTGAGGCTGCCAGGAGAGAGCAGGTCAGCCAGAATCAAGAGCCACGGCAAGGCCAGGAGTCCGACCACCACGGTTTCGAAGGCAAACTTGAAAACGTCCACGGCATTGCCTCGTTGGATATAGTGCGCCGTGGGGCCGTATCGTTTCTCAAGCCCGGGCGGGCGCAGCGCTATTGGGTGGTTAGCCTGCGCCAACTTGCGTTCGCCCATTCCGCCGTGATCTGATGGCGAAACAATGGCCACGCAAGCCCCGGACCGCGCGACTGCGAGCGATCAACCCACGCACGTGCGTTATTGGGTGATTGTCTTTGCAGTGACGCTTGCGGTCATCACGTACATCGACCGCGTGGCGATGTCCTTTGCCGCGCCCTCGGTCTCGCGCGATCTGGGATTAACCAAGCAACAGATGGGGACGGCGTTCTCGGCGTTCGTGGCGGCGTATGCGCTGTTCGAGATTCCGAGCGGCTTTCTGGGCGACTGGATGGGTCCGCGCAAGGTCCTGATGCGGATCGTCATCTGGTGGTCCTCATTCACGGCGCTAACCGGCGGCGTTTGGAACTTCACATCGTTATTCTGCACACAGGCATTGTTCGGCGCGGGCGAGGCAGGCTGTTTCCCGAACCTGACCAAGGCGTTCACCACCTGGCTGCCGCGCAACGAGCGGGTGCGCGCGCAGGGGATCATGTGGCTGGCGGCGCGGTGGGGCGGAGCGTTCACGCCACCGCTGGTTTTTCTGATCTTCAAAGTCATGACGTGGCGGCAGGCCTTCGTGGCGTTCGGCGCCATTGGGGTAGTCTGGGCGACCTTCTTTTACCGCTGGTTCCGCGACGATCCGCAGCAGAACTCGAAGGTCAACGCCGCCGAGCTGGAGTTGCTGCGGGAAAACCGGGCGCTGGCTGCCACCCACGGCCACGTGCCGTGGGCCAAGTTTGCGCACTCGCGGACCGTGTGGCTGTTGTGCGCCCAGTATTTTTGCCTATCCTACGGCTGGTACTTCTACATCACCTGGCTGCCAACGTATTTGCAGGAGTCTCGTGGTGTGGCCATCGGAAAGAGCGCGCTGCTCAGCGTGCTGCCCTTGTTTCTCGGTGGGCTGGGCAGCGTAACCTGCGGCTTCCTGTCGGGGCCCTTGACCCGGCTGACCAACAGTGTGGCGCGCACCCGGAAGCTGATGGCCTGCATCGGATTTACGGGCGCGAGTGTGCTGCTGATCGTCTCGATTCACCTCGCCAGCCCGGTCGCCGCCATGGTGGCCATGGGTTTCGCGAGTTTCTGCAACGATCTGGTGATGCCCGGCTCTTGGGGAACGTGCATGGATGTGGGTGGCAAATACGCCGGCACGCTCTCCGGCACGATGAACATGATGGGAAACTTGGGCGGAGCCGTTTCCCCCACAGCCATCAGCCTGATTCTCCGCTGGACCCACAATAGCTGGGACGCGACCTTCTATGTTTCGGCCGCGGTCTATTTCTGCGGCAGCTTTTTCTGGCTGCTCATGGACCCGGTCACGCCGATTGAAGTGGCGTAGAGAGGTTGCATCACGCGAAGGAGGCTTTTGCGCCGAGCCCGAAAAACCCGCTAGAACCAGCGCATCAGCCGCAGAATCGCTAGCAGCACGACCGTCGTCACTGCCATAACGCCGCTTACCATCGCGGCTCCGTGCGGCGAATCGATCCACGGCAGCCCTTTCAGGTTCATGCCGTAAATTCCCGAGATCACCAGCGCCGGCAGCGCGATTGTGCCCAACACCGTCAGCACTTTCATCACCTGGTTGGTGCGGTTGGCCACGCTCGAAAGATAGATATCCAGCGACCCCGTCAACAGATCGCGCTGCATCTCCACCAGGTCCAGGTTGCGCGAGACATGATCGTAAACATCGCGGAGAAACGGCCACATCTCCCGGTGGATCAGCTCCGATTCCGTCCGCTGCAAGTGCCCCGCCACGTCTCGCGTATTCACCAGCACGCGCCGAATCAGGATCAGGTTGCGTTTCGTCTCGAAGATCTGCTCGAGAGTTTCCGGCTCGGCACGATTCAGCACCTGGTCTTCCAGCCCGTCGATGATCTCGCTGAAACCGTCCAGCACCGGCAGATACGAATCCACCACGCCGTCGGTGATGCGGTAGAACACCTGGTCGGCACGCAGCCCGGAAGCCTCGCTCCGTACCGGCTCCAGCACCTGTCGTGCCGGCGCGCAATCTTTTTCCTCGACGGTAATCAGGAAGTCGCGGCCCAGAAAAACATCCAAATCCGATGTCCGCAGCTTACCGTCCTTCTCCGTTGACACAATCTTCAACACCTGGAAAAGATAGCCGCGGCTCTCCTCCACCTTCGCGTTCTGGTTGCCATGGCGGCAGTCCTCGATGTGTAGCGGATGCAGGCGGTATCGTTCGGCAAGGCGGTCCAGTTCCCTGTCCTGCGGATCGCGAATCTCGTGCCAGTCCATCATTACAGGATCAGCATACAATCCCCGTACGAATAAAAGCGATAGCGCTGCTCTACGGCGTGGCAGTAAGCGTTTAGCACGAAATCCGTGCCGCCGAATGCGCATACCAGCAGCAGCAGGCTCGAGCGCGGCAGATGGAAGTTCGTCACCATCGCTCCCGTGCGCTGAAACCGGTAGCCCGGATAGATGAAGAGTTCCGTCTCACCGCCCAGCGCGCCCGCCTGCGCCGCGCTTTCCATGGTGCGCACGCTGGTCGTTCCCACCGCCACCAGCCGCCGCGCGCCGTTCATTCGGGCGGCGTTTTCGCCCGTGATGCTGTATGCCTCGTGGTGCAACCGCACCTGCTCGAGCACTTCGTTATGAAGCGGTTGGAACGTCCCCAGCCCGACGTGCAGCGTTACATAAGCGATCTCGGCCCCGGCCGCCCGGCAGCGTTCCAGGACCTCTGGCGTAAAGTGCAGACCGGCCGTCGGCGCGGCCACCGACCCTTTCTCTCGCGCGAACACCGTCTGGTACCGCTCCCGATCCGCCGCCGTGTCCACACGCCTGATGTACGGCGGCAGCGGCACATGGCCGATCCGCTCGAGCGCGTCGTAGATGTCGCCCGTCGCTACGAAGCGCAGCGTTCGTTCGCCGAACTCTCCGCGCGCGGTGATCTCAGCCTTCAGTTCGTCATCGAAACGAATGCGCTCCCTGGTGCGCATCTTTCTGCCGGGCCGTACCAGCGCCTGCCACTCCATCAGATCCGGCGAAACCGGGCGCAACAGCAGCACCTCCACCTTCCCACTGAGGTTCTCTCGCAGCTTGACGTTGTTTTTTCCCACCGGCGCCGCATGCACTCCCTCGCGATGTCCATATAAGCGGCTCGGAAAGACGCGCGAATCGTTCAACACCAGGCAGTCGCCCTCGCCCAGAAACTCCGGCAGCTCGCGAAACATCCGGTCTTCCCACCGCCCGGCGTCTCGATAGAGAACCAGCATGCGCGCCCCGGCACGATCCTCGAGCGGCTTCTGGGCGATCAGCTCCTCCGGCAAGTGGTAATCGAAATCCGAAACCCGCATTCAGGCACCACTGTAGCGCGCCCTGAAAAAAGGCTTGACGCCCTCTGTGTTTTTATGTTACAAATTGTAACGTTACAATGCGTAACGACATGAAACCAACCCGAAAAGCCCTGAGCGAGCTGGAACACGTCGTGATGGATCTCCTCTGGTCCCACGGCGCATCCACCGCTGAGCAGGTCCGCGAAGCCCTGGCCGCCAGGCACCCCATGAAGGACGCCACCGTCCGGACGGTCCTCCGGCGCCTGGAGGTGAAGGGCTACGTGACTCATCGCGTCGAGGGCCGCACCTACATCTACGCCGGCGCCGAGCGCCCACACAACGTGGCCGCCAGCGCCGTCCGCCAGATCATCGACCGCCTCTGCGGCGGCTCGGTCGAGCAGCTCCTCGTCGGCATGGTCGAGCACGAAGTCATTGACCGCCGCGAGCTCGAAGTCCTGGCCAAGAAGATCGCCCGTCGAAAAGAGAAAGGAAATTGAGTATGTCCCCGATCGCTATGCAAATTCTGGAGCGCCTCGCCGATGTCTCGGTTCGCGTCATACTTCTGGCCGGAATCGCCTGGCCCGCGTCCAAGCTCGTCCGTACCGCCGCCGCGCGTCACGGCATCTGGTGCGCGCTGTTGGCCGGAATGCTGGCGCTGCCCATACTCGCGCCGGTACTTCCCCCGATGCACTCCTCGCTGTTCACCCGGTATGCTCCGCCGTTCCGTGGTTTCGACGGGAGTGTCCCGCACGGGTCCATGGCACGCTTCACTTCCCGCACGACGTCCCTCCCGCTCCCTCAACAACGGCAGCAGCCGCTTTGGGCCACGCTGCTCGCGTGCGTCTACCTGGCGATGGTGTTCGCTCTACTCACGCGCTTCCTGCTTGCCTACCGGCTTTCCCTCTCCCTGGTGCGAAAGTCCGAACTCATTCGCGATGCGCACCCCATGAAACTCATCGAAGATCTCGCTGGCGCTCAGGCGCTGCCATGGCCCTTACCGCGCGTGCGCGCTTCCCACGCCCTCGTAGTCCCAGTGACCATCGGTTGGCGCGATCCCGTCATCCTTCTTCCGGCAGCCTGGCAAGCCTGGGACGGCTGGAAACTCCATGCGGTGCTGGCTCATGAGATGGCGCACATCCGCCGCGCTGATTGGCTGGTCACGGTCGCGGCCAGTCTGAACCGCTGTCTGTTCTGGTTCCATCCGCTCGCCTGGTGGCTGGAGCGCCATCTGTCCGCTTTGTCCGAGCAAGCTTGTGACGAAGCCGCCCTGCAATCCGTCAGCGACCCTACGCGTTACGCCTGCACTGTTCTCGAATTCGCCAGCGCTCTCCAAGGCGGCCGACGGTTGGCCTATGGCGTAGCCATGGCTCGCACCGCGAAAGTCACCCGCCGCATCGACCGCATTCTCGAACTGCGAAAGCCCGGGCCCGGAATCATGAAGAACAGCGCCTGGGTCGCGGTCCTCGCCTGCGCTCTGCCGCTGGTCTACACCGTTGCGGCGATGCAGGTGGCTCAACCCGGCACAGAGCCCGCTGCCCATCCCGGAGTGGCTCAGATGCTGACGGAGGGCAGCAGCCTATCCGCCGCTGAGGCTCACGAACTCGAGGAGCAGCTTGCGCGCGGCTCCGACGATCTCGCCGTACGTGGCAAGCTCATCTCCTACTATCATGCGCACTCCATGGCCGATGCCTTCCGGGAGCAGGTCTACAAGATCATTGAGCAGCACTCGGAGTCACGAGTCGCGCTTTACTATTCGAAACTGCAGCTTGGTTCGTCCGTTGACGCGGAACACGTCAAGACTCTCTGGCTACAAGAAGCGGCGGCGCATCCCGAAAACGTGCAAGTACTTGTCAATGCTGCCAGTTACATCGGCGACGCTGACCAATTTGGAGAGGAAAACCTGCTCAAGCGCGCCCGGCAAATTGAGCCCTCGAATCCGGAGTGCGTCAAGCTTCTCGCGGACCTGCTGACGCGCGCGATTTTCCATTCGTTCGTGAACCAAATGCCTGTGGTCCCTCACGTGGAGCCGGCCTTCGCTGAAGCGGCAAAAGCCGAAATGGAGACGTCAACCGACGCCAGCCTCGTTGGTACCGTCGGCGAATTCCTGGCCAGTGGACCTCCCGGTGGCCGCCTGCCGGAGCTGGCTGAGAGCGATCTCGCCGAGCATCTGCTCAATCGCGCTCAATCTCTCGAACCTGATAATCAGGAGTGGCCCGCCGCGCTCGCGAGGCTTCACGCGGCGCGCGAGAATCCGCCTGCTTCGCTCGCCAATCCTTCCTCGGGTGGAGCGCATCGCATTCGTGTCGGAGGGGAAGTCCAGCAAAGTAATCTCCTCCAGCAGCCCCGTCCCCTCTATCCGCCCCTCGCCAAACAGGCTCGCATCCAAGGTCTGGTGCGGTTCAACGTGATCATAGGGAAGGACGGCCACGTCACCAACGCCAGTCTGATCAGCGGTCATCCTCTGCTAGTCACCGCCGCACAAGAGGCCGTCAAGCAATGGGTCTACCGGCCCACGCTGCTGAATGGCGACCCAGTGGAAGTCGCCACCGTCGTCGATGTGCAATTCACGCTCGCCTACTAATCGACCGGAAACAGTTCCCCCTGCCGCTCGTCTTCCCACAGTTCCGGGCGGTACTCGACTGGCGCCGATGCCAGTCCGTACCGCTCCCGGATCTTCCGCACCCGCACTCGTAAGTCGTCTATGTACGATCCCCGCAGGTACGGGCTTTTCCTGTATCGCTCTTCGTACCGCCGCGCCAGGTGTGGAAACCGCTCGCGCAGGAACGGAAAGAACACCTTCTGCGCCGATGGCATCAGGAACAGCACGCCGCCCCCGAAATATTGCGCCCCAGCGTCCTTCGCGGCCTTGGCCAACCGGTCAAGATCGCGCTCACGATCTGTAATCAGCGGCAAAATCGGATTCGGAAACACCCCTACGCAGATTCCGGCGTCCGCCAGCTTTCGCACCGTCGCGAGCCGCAGATCCGGCCTCGGCGCTCGCGGTTCCAGCAGTCGCGCCAGATCGGCCTTGAGTGTGGTGATCGTCATGTTTACGTCGAGCACATTGGCTCGCGCGATCTCCGCGAGTAGCGCCACGTCACGCTGAATCAAATCGGATTTCGTGGTGATCGAGACGTGCCAGCCCCGCTCCTGTGCGAAGACCTCCAGAATGGACCTGGTCCGCCCAAAACGCCGCTCGGCCGGCTGGTAAGGGTCGGTCGCCGTCCCGATCGCAATGCCCTCGCGCTTGTCGATCTTCGGCAACTCGCTCTTCAGAATCTCCGCCACCGCCGCTTTTGCGTAAATCCGGTTCTCGAATTCGTTGACATCCCGCTCCATGAATTCGTGCGTATAGCGGGCATAACAGTACTTACATCCGAATTCGCAGCCACGATAAGGGTTGATGGTCCACCGGAACGGCATTCCCGCTTTGCAGCGATTCAGAACACTCCGCGTGGCAATCTCCAGATACTCGACCTGGCTCTTCGCCTCCAGCCGTTCGCTCTGGCTCGCCAGCTTCGCGATACCCACCAGGCGCGGAGCCGGTTCGATAACGAACAGCATTCATCCATTTTCGCCTTTTATTCGCCTTTGCGCAAGATACAATCGGGCTTGCGTTTTATCTTTCTACTCTTCTTCGTCCTGCCCCTATTCGCTCAAGGGAATTACGAAATCCAGGTTTACGGGTCGGATACCGTCGAGCCCGGCAACACCATGGTGGAACTCCACAATAACTTCACGGTCGAAGGCAGCAAAACCACCACCGACGGCACCTATCCCACTGAGCACCAGTGGCATGAAACGATCGAGATTACTCATGGGTTTACGGACTGGTTCGAAACCGGCTGGTACATCTTTACCAGCGCCGCCCCCGGGCAGGGCTACCAGTGGGTGGGCGACCATATCCGCCCCCGCGTACGCGTACCCGAGAAGTGGAAGTGGCCGGTCGGAGTGAGCCTGTCTACCGAAATTGGGTATCAACGGCGAGTTTTCTCCGCCGACACCTGGACGTGGGAGATCCGGCCCATTGTCGACCAGAAAAAAGGCCGCTGGTATTGGGCGGTCAATCCTGCCCTCGAACGCTCGTTTCACGGCCCGAGCGTGAACCAAGGGCTAGCATTCTCGCCTAGCGTGAAAGCCAGCTACGATTTCTCGCCGAAGATCACCGGCGGCTTCGAGTATTATGGCGCCGTCGGCCCCGTCAGCGGCTTCGTCCCTTTGCGCGAGCAGGAGCAACAGATTTTTCCCGCCATCGACCTCAACCTCTCCCCTAACTGGGAGTTCAACTGCGGCGTCGGCATCGGCATGACACAAGGCACCGATCACCTGCTGGTGAAAATGATTTTGGGATACCGGTTCAAGCTGTAGTCAGATCAGCCGATTCTGCTTCAGCTTGGCCGTGGAAACCAGCGTTCGGACACCGCCGGAAACGGAACCCCGCACCTCGTTGCACAGCTTGGATACGTCCGCGTCGGAAAGGCCGAGGCCGTGCAGCACGGTATGGAGTGCCGCCTGAGTTTCCACAGTTTGGCCAAGTGTGGAAACAACGCTCTGGTTATAGGGACGGAACAAAACACGGAACGGACCGCGATCAGGCTCCCCTTGACGGGTTACCTCGATATCGCCATACATCCCATCTTCGGTAGGAGTCTCCGCATCCACGGAAAAATTGTAACAGAGCCGCTGTTACTCCGCTTCGTACTTTTTCAGAATCTCGTCCCACAGGCCCTGGGATTTCAGAATCAGCTCGATCACCTCGCGCACGGCTCCCTGACCACCTGGCTGCACGGTGACGTAGCGCGCCTGCCGTTGCACTTCCGGACGGGCGTTGGCGGTCGCCACGGGCAGGCCCACGCGGCGCATCACCACAATATCGGTGAGGTCGTCGCCGATGTATGCTACCTCGCTGCGATCCACCTTGGCGTCCCGAAGAATCTCCTCGAGAATCGGAATCTTTTCAATGTAGCCCTGATAAACGTACGTGAACTTGGTCTGCTTCGCGCGCTCGGCCGTCGCCGGAGATACGCGCCCGCTAATCAGGCCGGTCTTGATTCCTTTCCAGCTCAGCCATTGCAGCGCAATGCCATCCTGGGAATCGAAACCCTTGGTCTCGGCCATGTTGCCGTCCGGACCGGGAACGTTGTAAAGCCGGCCATCGGTCATGACGCCATCCACATCCATCAGCAACAGCTTGATTTTCGAAGCAAGCTGGTTTACATCAGCAGGCAATGGAAGTCTCCTCCACGGAACTTGTTACCAGATCACTTGCACAGGATACCGCGTGATCTCAGCGTCTGAAGTAATCAGTGGCAGGTTCTCGACTTGTGCCTGCGCGATCAACAAACGGTCAAACGGATCTTTGTGAATGGCCGGCAAAGACGTCATGCGAAGGACATGGGCAGGTTGAATGGGAAGGGGGGAGAGCCGGTTTCGCCGGATCTCGTACTCCAAAAAGCGTGCCGCGCCGCCCGTTAAATGCAGCTTGCCAGCCCCGGCCTTCAGCACGATTTCCCACATGCTGGCCGCACTCAGAAACACTTGGTTGGCGCCGTCCGCGATCACCGCGCGGGCCGTCCCGGACAACCGCCGGTCATCGGTTACCGCCCAAAGAAAGGTATGGGTGTCGAGGATGACATTCACCGGTAGAACTCTTCAAAACCCGGTACCGGCGTATCAAACTCTTTGCCAATCCGCACTTTTCCCTTGGCAGTACCAAACCGGCGGGGCTCCGTTTTCGTTTCGATTCGTGTAAGCCGCGCAACGGGTTTGCCGGCCCTGGCGATGAGGACTTCTTCGCCCTCCTGCACCTTCGAAACTAATCGGGATAGTTGGGACTTCGCTTCGTGCATATTCACCGTCAGCGCCACAATGCGATTGTAACTAGTCCAATCGACTAAGTCTAGCTAGCTAAGTGGCGATACGCTAGCGCTAACTTGTTAGAATCGTCATTGTGATCGCGCGCGTGTTGGAGACAATCGAGCGTTTTCGCATGTTCCAGACGGGCCAGCGCGTCGGCGTGGGTGTATCGGGCGGCGCTGATTCGGTGTGTCTGCTGTATGTATTGTTCGAGCTCGCGCCGCATTGGAATCTGCATCTCAGCGTTCTGCATCTCGACCATCGGCTGCGCGGCGAGGAATCGCGCGAGGATGCCCGCTTTGTCGAGCGGCTGGCCGGGGAGCTTGGCCTCCCTTTTTCAGTCGCCGAAATGGACATTGCCGGCCTGGCTCGCGAGCGCGGTGAAAACCTGGAGCAATGTGCCCGCGATGAGCGCCGCCGGTTCTTTAGCGGGTTCCTGCGCTCGGGCGCGCTCGATCGCGTCGCCGTGGGTCACACGCGCTCCGACCAGGCGGAGACCGTGCTGTTCCGTTTCCTGCGTGGTTCAGGCACAGCGGGTCTGGCGGGCATCCGACCGGTGACGAAAGAAGGCCTGGTGCGCCCGCTGATCGGGACAGAGCGCGGAGTGATCGAGCAATTCCTTCGCGAGCGCAAGATCACGTGGCGCCAGGATTCGACGAATTCCAGTCTCGACTTTGCGCGCAATCGAATCCGCCACGAGCTGTTGCCCGCGCTTCAGCGCCAGTGGAACCCGGCCATCACTGAAATGCTGTCCCATACGGCGGATTGGGCGCTCGAAGAAGAGTCCTATTGGGAAGCCGAGATCGACCGGCTCTCGAGCCGGCTTCTGGTCGTGAAGGCGCCGGCAGTGTACCTGCGGGCGGAGGAACTGCGCAACCTGCCCTCTGCCGCCGCCCGCCGCCTGGCACGCCGGGCAATCGAAGTCATAAAGGGCGATCTCCGGGCCATCGATTTCGCCCACATTGCGGCGGTGCTTACGCTCGCCTCGCAGCCGGAAGGCGATGGGCGGCTTCAGGTTCCGGGAGTGGACGTCTACCGGTCCTTCGAGTGGCTGCGCCTCGCGCCGCCGGGTATGGATAATCTGGAGAATCGCAATTTCCGCTTTCCGGCTCCGGTGCCGGGAAATGTGTCTTTGCCAGGCGGGACTTCTCTGATCGTGCTGGAACTTATTGAAAATACAGATGTAACCGAATTGTCAAAATCCAGATATAATAGGGATGTGAATTGTTTGGATTGGGACCGGATTTCCGGGGCGCTAGAAGTGCGTAACTGGAGGCCGGGAGACCAATACAGGCCAGTGGGCCGATCCGGGGAAGAAAAAATCAAACTGCTGTTTCAGCAAGGCCGTATCCCGTTATGGGAGCGGCGTAGCTGGCCGGTGATCACCAGCCAGGACCAAATCATCTGGGCACGGCGTTTCGGGCCGGCTGCGGACCGGGCAGCAACTTCACAAAGTCGAGTACTCCTGAGAATTCAGGAGACGGCGGCGTGAAAGCTGGAATCAATCGCCATGTGAATTGCGTCCATAACAGTAGGGGCATTTGTTCCCGCTGCAGGGAGGTAGTGTGAATTCCAATATCAAGACGGCGATTTTCTGGGTGGTGCTGATCTGTGTCGCGGTTCTGTTGTGGACCGTCGTCAAGTCAGGCAAAACCCGTCCGGACCGCCAGATCAACTTCAGCCAGTTCCTTGCGGAGGTAGAAGCTGGAAGAGTCAAGCAGGTGACTTTCAGCGGCAGCGAGGTGCACGGCGACTACAAGGATGTAGCCGAGGGATTTCACACGCAATCGCCTCTGAACTACCCCGATCTCTACAAGACCCTCCAGGAAAAGGGAGTAACCATGGAGTTCAAGGAGCCCAGTCAAGGCAACTGGGTTTCGCTCCTGGTGAACGCTTCGCCGTTCATCCTGTTGCTGGCATTCTGGATCTTCATGATGCGGCAGATGCAAAGTGGCGGGAACAAGGCTTTGAGTTTCGGTAAGAGCCGCGCACGGCTGCATTCGACACAACAGAAGAAGGTGACCTTCAAGGATGTTGCGGGCGTGGAGGAAGCCAAGGAAGAGCTGCAGGAGATCATCGAATTCCTGCGTGAGCCGCAGAAGTTTCAAAAGCTGGGCGGCCGCATTCCGAAGGGCGTGCTGCTGATCGGCTCGCCGGGCACGGGCAAGACGCTATTGGCGCGGGCGATCGCCGGGGAAGCCAGCGTGCCGTTCTTCTCGATCTCCGGGTCGGATTTCGTGGAGATGTTCGTCGGCGTGGGCGCAAGCCGCGTGCGCGACCTGTTTGAGCAGGGCAAGAAGAATGCGCCGTGCATTATCTTCATTGATGAGATCGACGCGGTGGGCCGCCATCGCGGAGCGGGCTTGGGCGGCGGGCACGACGAGCGCGAGCAGACCCTCAACCAGTTGCTGGTGGAGATGGACGGGTTCGAATCGAATGAAGGCGTGATTCTGGTGGCGGCGACCAACCGGCCGGACGTACTCGATCCGGCGCTGTTGCGGCCCGGGCGATTCGACCGCCGCGTGGTAGTGGGGCGTCCGGATGTGGGCGGGCGCGAAGCGATCCTGAAAGTGCATACGAAAAAGATTCCGCTGGGCGATGATGTGGATCTTTCCGTTCTGGCGCGTGGAACACCGGGACTCGCGGGAGCCGACCTGGCCAATCTGGTGAACGAATCCGCATTGAATGCAGCCCGGCAGAACCGCAAGGTCGTCATGATGGTGGATTTCGAGCTGGCCAAGGACAAGGTTTTGATGGGCGCCGAGCGAAAGTCCATGATCCTGAGCGACGCGGAGAAGCGGAACACGGCCTATCACGAGGCCGGCCACACGCTTGTGGCGGCGGTGCTTCCCAACGCCGATCCTTTGCATAAAGTCTCGATTATTCCGCGCGGCATGGCGCTGGGCGTGACCATGCAGTTGCCGATTGACGACAAGCACTCCTACAGCAAGGACTACCTCAACGATCAGTTGGCTATTCTGATGGGCGGCCGCATCGCTGAAGAAATCTACATGCGTCACATGACCACCGGCGCGGGCAATGATATCGAGCGCGCGACGGACCTGGCGCGCAAGATGGTCTGCGAGTGGGGGATGAGCGAACTGGGACCGCTGAGCTTCGGCAAAAAGGAAGAGCAGATTTTCTTGGGACGCGAGATCGCGCAGCATCGCGATTACAGCGAAGACACCGCCATCAGGATCGATGAACAGGTGAAAAAGCTGATCCAGAATGCCTACGACCGCGCGCACAAAGTGATTGAAGACAAGTCCGATGCGCTGGTCCGCGTCGCGGAGGCGCTGCTCGAGCGTGAATGGCTTGACGGCGCGGAGGTGCGGCAGATCATCGAGGGTATACCGCTCGCGCCGCGAGCCGTGGTCAAGCCGAAAGACTCCGAAGATCACACGCAACAAGTGCTCCGGCCGGAGGGCGGGCGGCGGGTTCCCGGCCTGGCTGATGGCGAGCGCCCCGCGCCGGCGTAAGATCAGGTGCTAGGTCGCGTGGCTGAGTGCAAACCTACGACGCGATTCTGCTAATTGCATTCGGCGGGCCGGAACAACCCGCCGATGTCCTTCCTTTCTCGAAAATGTGCTGCGGGGCCGGAATGTGCCGCGCGCGCGCATGCTCGAAGTCGCGGAACACTACTATCATTTTGGCGGCGTGAGCCCGATCAATGGCCAGATGCGCGGACTCGTCCCGTTGCTCGAAGCCGAATTGCGCGAGCGCGGGCCGAAACTGCCGGTTTATTGGGGGAATCGCAACTGGCATCCGATGCTGGCCGACACGCTGCGCAGAATGCGCGATGACGGCGTGCGGCGCGCTGTGGCATTCGTGATGTCAGCGTACAGTTCGTACTCCGGCTGCCGGCAGTATCTGGAAGATATAGCCCGGGCGCGGGAAACTGTCGGGCCCGGGGTTCCGGAGATCGACAAGCTGCGCCTGTTTTACAATCACCCTGGATTCATCGAGCCGATGGCGGAGCGAGTGCGCGAGGCGCAGAACCAGCGGCCCGGCGCGGCGCTCATATATACCGCGCACAGTATTCCAGCTTCCATGGCAGCGAGTTCGCAATACGAGGCGCAGCTGCGGGAAGCCTGCCGTCTCGTCTCGGACCGTGCCGGCCGCACGGAGTGGCGGCTGGTTTATCAGAGCCGCAGCGGACCGCCTTCGCAGCCGTGGCTCGGCCCGGATATTGGCGCACACCTGCGCGAACTGCACGCGGCGGGGGTACGCGACGTGGTGATAGCGCCGATTGGTTTCATCTCGGACCACATGGAAGTGCTCTACGATCTCGACACGGAAGCGCGGGCACTTTGCGAGGGATTGGGATTGAATCTGGTGCGCGCGGCAACGGTGGGCAACCACCCGGCATTCGTCAGCATGATCGCCGAGCTGGCAGGCGAGCGCATGGGCCAAGCAAAGCCGCGCTGGCTGGGAAATTTAGGGCCAACTGCGGATGTGTGCGAGCCCGATTGCTGCGCACCGCCGCGGAGACTTTAGACGGCCGGTAAGCCTGGAACGGGATTGCGAATCGTCCCTACTTCTTAAACAACGCGTCAAAGGCATTGCGCGCGTCGCTCGAGCTGCGCGGGCCTTGATTGTTATTGTTGACGGGCGTTACGGCCGGCGGCGGAGCGGCGGGAGAGGAGTCGCGGGCAACGGTGACACGCGGCTCAAAAAGCGTGCACTCATTGGCTTTGTCCTTCACCGGGATGCGCACCGGAATTGGTTTCAGGCATTGGAAGCGCGTCGAGGGCTCGAAATGGGCGCACTGCTTGCAACAGTGGAGGGCGGCGCCGCACTTCGGGCAGTTGCCGTTGAAGTCGGTTCCATTGGGAAGTTGTGTGGCGCAGTTGTAGCACCGGGACGCGGTCACGGATTGGACCAGGCGGGGGAGCCGCGGGCCGGTAACATCAATGGGGGGACGCGGGCCCGGTTGCTTGGGCCGATCGTCGCCGTTTCGTTCGGAACGGTTGTCCGGACGGTTGGTATCCTGGTAGCCCCGCTGTCGGTACTTGCGATCACTATCCATGGGGAAGTTGAGTTTTGCTCCTTGAGGTAATGCTGAGCGAGCTGGTTTATGCTAAATCACCCGGGTGTTTCAGATACCTTTGGACCACCGCATCGGCCGTTCGATATGTGAGAGCTACCGCAGTCAACGTCGGGTTGCCGGAGGGGTTCTGCGGGAAGGCCGAGGCGCCTAGCAAAAACAGGTTCGCGACCCGCCAATGCTGCAAATACCTATTTACCACAGAACCGGTCTCGTTTGCACCTAGAATCGTACCACCCTGGATATGTGTGCCCTGGTACCGCGTGGCATCGTACCGTCTCAGTCCGGGAAAGGCCGCGATTTCCGCTGTTCCCATGGCTCGCGCGACTTCCGCGGCGCGGTGGGTGGCAAAGTCGACCATCCGGCGCTCGTTGTCGTGCCAGTCTAGGGTCAGACGGAGCAGGGGATCGCCCCATCGATCTTTGTAAACTGGCTCTAAATCCATATAGTTAGCGCGATAAGCGAAGTGCTCGCCATAGAATCGGACCAAGCCGGCGCGATCGTAATAATGGAGAGCCGCTTTCTTCCATTCCGACCCCCATTTTGGCGCTCGGGCGCAGGGCGGCAAGACACCGAAGTTAGCGATGGGGCGGGTCCCGTAACAAACGGTGTATAGAGCGCCGCCGGTTAAAAAATCGAGCTTGGAGTGATCCAAGGCGTCGAAATCGCCGATGGCGACACCCGCCGACCCGGCACCCATAAATCCGTTCAGCGGCTTTTCAAAGAAGACCGTCGCCGCGGGAATGGTGACCTGGTGGGTAAGATTTCGGCCCACTGTGCCCCGGCCGGTTTCCGGATCGTACGGCTCGCCAATCTGAGAGAGCAATAGCAGCCGGGTGTTGTTGAGTGTCCAGGACGCCAGAAACACGAGATCCGCGGGCTGGAAGATTTCTTCCCCATTCGAATCGACGTACTTGACGCCACGTGCCTGGCCGCCTTCGACCGCGATGCGGCGCACCCAGGCTCCGGTGCGCAGCTCGAAATTTGGGCGATGCGCCAGCACCGGCATCAGCGTATTGGTGGGCTGGGCCTTGGCGCCTATCATGCAACCGAAGCGCTCGCAGTAGCCGCAGTAGGAGCAGCCGGCGCGCGCAATGCCGTCCGGATTAGTGTAGGCAACGCTCGTGGTGGCGGCCGGCAGCGGAAATGGATGGTAACCGAGCGACTCGGCGGCATCGCGGAACAGGGCCGCGAGATGCGGCATCTTCATGGGTGGCGTGGGGTACTCGGAACGGCGCTCGCCCTCGAAAATGTTGCCGCCTTCGATCTTGCGGCCGTTCAGGTTGCCGGCCTTGCCGGAAATTCCCATCAGGCGCTCGGCGCGCTCGTAGTACGGCTCGAGATCGTCGTAGGTGAGGGGCCAGTCTTGCACAGTGGAATCGTCCGGGAGGCGGTTGCGGCCATACTTTTCGACCATCTGCGAAAGGCGGCGGAAATCATGCGGGTAGTAACGGTAGGAAATGCCGCTCCAGTGCTCGCCCGAGCCGCCGACGCCGGTGCCGGGCAGGAACGAGCCGTACTGGCGGACGGGCAGGGCGCGATCACGCGGCGTATGCCGGAACGTAACGGTCTCGTCGCGGATGGGTTGCATCATGCGCAAGCGGACAGCATAGTCCAGTTCGTCCATGTTGTCGAAGTAGTCGCGAGTCTTTCGCGGACCGCCGCGCTCGAGAACCAGAATCTTCAGTGCGGTGCGCGTGGCGAGCTCTTTGGCCATGGTCAAACCGGCCCAGCCGCCGCCGATGATCGCAACGTCCACGGGCGGGAGGGTCTTCACAGGTCGGCGTCCTCACGCGGTTTCACGGGGCGGCCGAGAATTTGCGCCAGGCTGGCGGGTTTAGGACGGAATGCCGCGCCGTAGTGCTGGTCGACATCGTCAGAGTAATTCATGCGCGGGCCGGGGAAACCGAGGAGCTGCCAGCCGATCAAGTCCCGATTGCCGCCGTGCATGGGATCCGAGAACATGCCTTCGATGGTGTGCGTGCGGAGCAGTGAGAAGAACGGAGTGGTTTCAATCTGGCGCAGCTTTGCATCTTGTTCGGCGGGCGTCAGGAGATGGAAGCGGGCCAGAGTTTTCAGGCCGGCGCGATAGATTTGGCGCGGTGTTTCCTGGCCCTGATAGCCCTGCTCGGGAACGCCCTGCTCAAACGGCGGCTGGGTGTAGCGGTAGTAGTCTCGACCGTAGGCGGAGGCGAGTTGGCGATCGATATAGATGACGACGCCGGCTTCGTCCGCACCGGGGCCGGACTCATCGCTGGGGAAAATGCGCGCGGCCGCGGCGGCGATGGCGAGGGCTTCCTCTTCGGTGAAGAAGCGCAGGGGAATTTTGAGGGCGCCGGATTGCGCGTGGATGCGGCTGGGTTGGCGATCGAGCGTGTAGACGAGCAGGCCGCCAAGAGTCGTAGCCGAGAGTGTGAGGAAGTGGCGGCGGTGGGGCATAGTGAAACGATATTGTAGTCCCGGGAGAACGGGCTAAAATCCGCAGGTCCCCGCAAATGCGGCGTGGCCCTGCGCTACAGTCACACATCACAGGACGAAAAAGTACACGCGATCATCAACACAGACACAAATACGGCTTCGACAAAAACAAAACCCACGATGAACGTGAATATCCCGCGGACGAGGTGCGACATGCTGCGCTTGAGGATGCGATCAACAAATGAGCTGAGTGCAAATGCCGCACCGAAGCAAGGAAGAAAAATTGCGGATTGGAGCAAGAATGACATAACTCTTCTCACCCTACAGAATATAGCGGCTTAGGTCCTGGTCCTTGACGATGTCGGCGAGTTGTTTGCGGACGTAGACGGCGTCGACTTTCACGGTTTTCTTTTTCAGGTCGGGGCCGGCGAAGGAAATCTCTTCGAGGACCTTTTCCATGATGGTGTGAAGGCGGCGTGCGCCGATGTTTTCGGAGCTTTGGTTGACCTGCGCGGCGAATTTTGCCATCTCTTCGAGGGAGTCGTCGGTCAACACCAGCTTGATGCCTTCGGTCTCCATCAATGCCTCGTATTGTTTGGTCAGAGCGTTCTTAGGCTCCTTGAGGATGCGGACGAAATCCTCGATCGACAGAGATTTGAGCTCGACGCGGATGGGGAAGCGGCCCTGCAGCTCCGGAATCATGTCGCTGGGCTTGGAGACGTGGAACGCGCCGGCGGCGATAAAGAGGATATGGTCGGTGCGCACGAAGCCATGGCGCGTGTTGACCGTGGTGCCTTCGACGATGGGCAGGATATCGCGCTGCACGCCCTCGCGGCTGACGTCAGGGCCGTGGCCGGTTTCGCGGCCAGCGATTTTATCGATCTCGTCGAGGAAGATGATGCCGTTCGATTCCACGCGTTCGAGAGCCGTGCGCGTCACCTGGTCCATGTCGATGAGTTTCTGTTCTTCCTCCTGGACCAAATAGTCGAGCGCCTCGTTGACGCGCATCTTGCGCTTGCGGCTGCGCTGGCCGAAGACGCTAGGCAGGATGTCTTTGAGGTTGATACCCATCTCCTCGATGCCGGCGGAGGTGGCGAGTTCAATCGTGGGCCCGCGCTCCTTCACTTCCAGCTCCACGATGCGGTCGTCGAGCTTGCCTTCTCGCAAGCGCTCGCGCAGCTTTTCCCGCGTGCGGTCGGCGCTCTCGCTGGTCTCTGGCTGCGGAGGCATCAGCAGATCCAGCACGCGTTCCTCAGCGTTGGCTTCGGCGCGGTCGGCAACTTCCTCGAGGCGCTCTTCGCGCACCATATCGATGGCGATATCCACCAGGTCGCGGATCATGGATTCGACATCACGGCCCACGTAGCCGACCTCGGTGAACTTGCTGGCCTCCACCTTCAGAAAAGGAGAATTGGACAGCTTCGCGAGGCGGCGGGCGATCTCGGTTTTTCCGACGCCGGTGGGCCCGATCATGAGAATGTTCTTGGGCATGACCTCTTCGGCCATTTCGGGCGCGAGTTTCTGGCGGCGGATGCGATTGCGCAAGGCGATGGCTACGGCGCGTTTGGCGTCGGCCTGGCCCACGACGTGCTTGTCCAACTCGCGCACGATTTCGCGCGGCGTCAGCTCATCGAGTATGGGCTCGGAATCGACAGACTGGCTGGGAAGATAGATCACCATGGCTAGCCTAACTCCTCATAGGTGATGCTGTCGTTGGTGTAGATGCAGATCTTGGCAGCGATCTGCATGGCCTGTTCGACCACGTGCTTTGCCGACAGCTTGGTATTGCGCAGGAGCGCTGTAGCGGCGGCGAGAGCGAAGGGGCCGCCGGAACCAATAGCGGCGACGGGCTCATCGGGCTCGATGACATCGCCATTACCACTCACCAGATACATGCTTTCCTTGTCGGCAACGAGCAGAAGGGCCTCGAGATGCCGGAGTGCTTTGTCGGTGCGCCAGTCTTTGGCCAGTTCCACCACGGAGCGAGAGAGATTGCCGTTGAACTGCTCGAGCTTGGCTTCGAAGCGCGCGAACAGCGCGAAGGCGTCGGCAGTGGAGCCGGCGAATCCGGCGATGATCTTGTCGTTGAACAGGCGGCGCAGTTTCTTGGCGGAACCTTTGAGTACTTCCTGGCCGAGGGTTACCTGGCCATCGCCGGCCATGACGACTTTGCCTTCACGACGGACGCAGATCACCGTCGTGGAGCGTATACGTTGTTTCATTTGTCGTTTTCATTGTGGCACAGGGCCTCGACGGCGCGTTACCGCCGTCCGGGCTAGGCCGATTGCATTACTGACGCGAAGCTCGAGCCGGTCAACGACTGGCCGCCATCGCAGACGAAGACACCGCCCGTGATATAGGCTGCAGCGCCGGTCGAGAGGAAGAGCACGAGATCGGCGATTTCATCCTTGGTGGCGAAGCGGCGGAGGGGAATCGAGTTGGCGATGCGGTTGCGGATCTCTTCGGTGGGCGCCAGGCGGCGCATACCCTCGGTATCGTCGACGGGGCCGGGTGTCACGACGTTCAAGCGCACGCCTGCGCCACCCCATTCGACAGCGAGAGTCTTGATCAGAATGTCGACGCCCGCTTTGCCCGCACATACGTGCGCTTGCATCGGGATGGGCCGAAATGCGTGGGTGGCGGAGATGGCGACCACGGACGCACCGGGCTTGCGCATATGCTCATACGCGGCGCGGCAGGTGTTGAACGTTCCGAGCAGATCGATATCGATCACGGCCTTGAAACCGTTGGCAGACATGCCGAGGGCGGGCGCGGGGAAGTTGCCGGCCGCGCCACAAAGAAGGAGGTCGATCTCGCCGTACAGGTCATGCGTTTTCTGAAGCGCAACGGACAGGGCCTGGTAGTCGCGCACGTCGGCGGCGAATCCCGCGGCTTGGCCACCAGACTGGCGAATGCCCGCGGCGGCGCGATCGAGTTTTTCCTGCGTGCGCCCGACGAGCGCGACTTTGGCGCCCTGCTGCGCGAAACGCTCGGCGATGCGGAGGCAAATGCCGCTGCCGCCACCCGTCACAAAAGCTACTTTACCGGCCAGCAGGGCATCGCGGAATGGCGAACTCATGGACGAACCTCCGCCGCCATTGTAACTTGCTATCGCGCCACCTCGGCTTCGCGGTGCAGGGCGGGTTGGGGCGTCAGGAAGAACCATACCGTGACTCCGAGCAAGACGAAGGCGCCGCCGAAATACAGCCCCGCGGACCAGCCGAACCAGTGGGCGAGAAGCGGCGTCAGCGTGGGCGCCAGCATGCCGCCGATGTTCCCTCCGGTGTTCAAGATCGCGCCGCCGGTACCGGAGTGCTTGCCGCTGGCGTCGATTGCGGCGGCCCAGAACGGCCCGTCGGTAGCGGCGACGAAGCCGAGCGAAAGGCAGAGCAAAACCACGGTGGGTAGCGTGCCGGTGACGTTCGAGCCGATATAGACCAGAATGGCGCTGATGGTCATGCTGGCAACCACCACCATGCGGCGGCCATTGCGTAGGCCGAAGCGCGCGCCCAGGCGATCCGACGTCCATCCGCCGATGGGTGTCATCACCATCCAGGCGAGCCACATCAGCGTAGTGTAAATCGCGCTCTGTTCCATCCCCATTTTACGGATCTGGCCAAAGTAGTAGTAGAGCCAAAAGAAGAAAATGTAAGAGAAGTAATTGGCCGTGACATAGCCGACGGTGAGCAACATGAGATCCCGGTTGGCGAACAGCTCTTTCCAGGGAGTCGGCGGGCGATCCGTTCGTAGATGCTCGCTGTCCGCCGGGTAGTCGCGCACATACCAGTACCAGATGCCCGCCAGGACCGCGCTGCCCGCCGCGGCGAGACAGAAAGATCCACGCCAGCCATAGTGGACCCGCATCCAGGAGAACAGCAGTGGGGTACAGGCCCCGCCGATGCCTGCGCCGGACGCAATCCAGCCCCAAATCCGCGCCCTGGCCGGGGGCGGATTCCAATTTGCACTCATTCTTCCAGCGGCCGGATACATGGGCGAAGCAAAGATGCCCATGGCCAGCCGAATGGCCAGAAATGACGGGACAATGCCGATGTATGCCCCGAGTCCGGGCGAACCGCCTAGCGCCGTCAGCGCGGTGAACACGGCTGATCCGAACGCCATCACTGCGAGCGATACACGCGGTCCGGCCACGTCGGTGAACCAGCCGCTGGGAATCATCAGGATCGCGTAGCTGAACAGATAGGCGGAATATACCGTGCCCATCTGCGTCTCCGAGACGGAGTATTCTTTGATGATGCCTGGGCCGGCGATGGTGATGATGATGCGGTCAATGTACGTCATCACGCTGAGAAGCACCATCAGGATGACGACGCCCGAGCGGCGGGGATGCATTAGTGCGATGCCTCCTGGGAGAATTTCGGCGGTGTATCCATGCGAATCTAGCTGCGGAAAAGCACGCTCTCGGATTTAAAGATCCGGACGGAGATCCAGAACGCGAGCAACGCGTAGACGACATTTGAGAGAAAGGCGGTCAGAAAACTCAAGCGCGAGTATTCTCCCAGTATAATTTCCTTGATCAACTGGCTCACGTTGAAGATTGGAATCAACGCCAGGCCCACGTTGAGCTCGAGACCGGGAAGTAAGCTCACTACCGCCGGGATCACTACCGCCATGACCACGGGCGTCAGCATGCTCTGCGCTTCCTTGAAGCCGCGAGCGAACAGCGCGACGGCGGTCATCACGGAGGCGGCGAACAGCGCCGTGGGCAGCAGCGTCAACAGCACCAGAAACACCGTGCCGGCGTCCGGTGCGGCCCGGCTCACGAGATGCTCCATGTCGGCACCGCCTTGTCCGAGACCCAGGAATTGCATCGAAACGAGCAAGCTGCCGATGGTGAGCAGCGCAGTCAGGAAACTGGCGGTCGTGGTAGTGAGAATCTTGCCGAGAATGATTTCCTCCCGGCTCGCGGGCGAGGCCAGCAGCGGCTCGAGCGTGTGACGCTCCTTTTCTCCCGCGGTCATGTCGATGGCGGGATACATCCCGCCCGTGAACATCAGCAGCAGAACGGTATAGCCGAGCACGCCGCCGAGAATGAAGCCTGCCATTTTCTTCTCCGGCGCCACATTGGAGCTGGTGACGGAGAACGGGTTCAAAACGCGCTCCGAGACTCCCAGCCCGCGCAGGCTGCCTTTGACTTGATCCAGTTTCAGCCTTTCGAGTACCGCCGTGATTCTTTCCGCGGCCATCGAGGATGCCTCGCGCGTCCGATCGACGAAAATCACGACCCGGTCTTCATTGGCCGGGCCGCGATCTTCATCCATAGCCGCGGCAACGGATTTGCTCTCCACCGCCGTTCGCGGATTCGTCACTGGTACCAGGTCGAACCCGGCGCTCTTGAGCGCCTCGCGAATGGCCGGCTGGCTGATCTTGGCGGAAGCGCCGATGCGCGCGGATTCCTGCTGCGCTTTCTTACCCAGGTTTTCCGTGAAGTAGTGCATCACCGCAAAAATGCCGGGCATGGCCACTAGCGGTACCACGATCATGCTGATGAGAGCGCGCCGGTCGCGCCGCAGGTCGAGCATCTCTTTGGCATAGACGGCGCGGACGATCCGGAAATTCATGCCAGCGCCGTCCCGAAGACTTTGTTGTCCAACAGATCCAGAAAGATCTCGCGCAAACGCCCCCGGCCGGTGGCGGCTTTCAGCTCGCTCATGGTTCCTGTAATGCGAATGCGGCCGTCGTTGATGACGGCGATGCGGTCACACAGGAACTCCGCCTCCTCCATTACGTGGGTGGAGTAGAGAATGCACTTGCCGGCGCGCTTGGCCTGCAAGATGAACTCTTCGATCACACGCGAGGTGGGCACGTCGAGTCCCGAGGTGGGCTCGTCCAGGATCAGGATGGGAGGGTCATGCAACCACGTGCGGGCCAGGGCGGCGCGCTGGCGCATGCCGGTCGAGAGTTGGTCCACCTTGGTGTCGGCGAAATCCTCCATGTGCAGCATCTCCACCATCTCTGTAATGCGGGCGCGCAGGCGTTCCTCGCCGAGACCGTTCAGCATTCCGAACACCCGCAGAATTTCGCGCGGCGTCAGGCGATGATAGAGACCCATGTCGCCGGAAAGGAACCCAATTCGGCGGCGTACGTCGGCGGGGGCGGTAGTAACTTCATACCCATTCATCGTGGCGCGGCCGGACGTAGGCTTCAGCAGCGTGGCCAGCATGCGCAAGGTGGTGGTTTTGCCGGCGCCGTTGGGTCCGAGCAGACCGAAGATCTCGCCGTCGCGGACCTCGAAGGAAATGTGATCCACGACCGCGCGCTCGCCGCGTTTCTTATCGCGGAAGATCTTGGTGAGGTGCTGGATCTGAATCATCGATCAAACGCCCCCGATCGCTTGAGGGCTGGGCGACGCGTACACTTCCGCCTGATGGCCGGAAGGCACTATATCACACCGCCCCTACTTGGCCGCGACGATCGACTGGACCTGGATGGTTTTGCCGTTCACCGTGCCGGTCACCTTGACCTTCTGGGCGGCAAACTTCTCCGGGCTTTTCTGGTCGCTCAGCTCGTAGACGTCATCGCCGACAACCAGCGCGTACTTGGAGCCTGATTTCACGCACTCCGCGACGCACTTAGCATCCGGCTTGACGCCCATCATGGCGTGATCCTTGCCGCACATGGCGTCGGTGATGACACCGGTGAGGGTTTTGGGAGCGGCCGCGGCCAAAGTCAGGGCCACGCCTGCGAACAGAACGATAGTTTTTTTCATAGTTGAGCCTGCCATACCACCTTTCCGACGAAAAATGGTCCCATCTGTTGGATGTACTGCGACGTCTGTCTGGTCTTCCGCATGGCCTGCACGCAGGCGGAAAGCGGGAACAACTCGGCGCCGATCAGCCCGATCACAAAATCGTTGTCGTTCTTGTCCAGCCCGAAACAAGCCAGGCGGACATCGCGCGCCAGGCCGGCATCGCCAAACGCGTGCCCGATTTTCCCGTGCTCGCGCAGCATCGGCGTCTGCTCTTCGGGCGGCAGCGCGGAAAACGCGCCAGCGCGGCGCAGCGGATACCAGACCGCCCAGGGCCATGCTGGATCAGTCACAGTTCTCTTGGGTTTCTCGAATAGCCAGTCCTCGAGATCCGGTTCGTGCCCCAGAGCGTAGGTGCGCCCCAGCATCGAATATTCCAGCTTGGGTGTGAGCGCCGCGAATTCGGGTTTCAGCAAGAACTCGCGCAAACGGCCGACGAAGAAGCTCGCATCCTCGCTCCAGGTCATGAGGCCGATTCCGCGCGGATCGTTGGCATCGGCGTAGAGCACACCGGGCAGCCGCTCCGCACTGAGGGCGCGCACCAGTGATCCTGTATCCTCCGCGTCACCGAAGGCCAGAAGCTGCATGAAGAGCCTGCGGTCGGAAACCTGTGGAACCCCGTTGCGGACGCCGCCCTTTTCGCGGACGTCCAGTTTCTCATCCATGGGTATAATCTACCAGTGTGGCATAGGCAATCCCCAGCCGTGAATTTACACTCCTGCCCGTCGAACTTCTTGAACTCGAGAGAGGCTCGTCCTCTGAGAGGCGAGAAAGCTTTCACGCCGGGCGGCGGGGACGATTGGAACGCGAGACTCAATGACGATTGAGCCTGGAGGTAGCCATGTGCAGAAGTATTAAAGTTTTGCGAAAGCCGGGAGCGCCGGCGGCAACCGCGGAGGAACTGAGCGCCGCCGCGCTGCAGTTCGTACGAAAGATCAGTGGGTATCGTCACCCCTCCGAAGCCAATCAGGAGGCTTTCCAACTCGCGGTCGTGGAAGTTGCGGCTGCGAGCCGGCGTTTGCTTGACTCGTTGGCATCCCGAACCAAGCGCCAAGGCCCAACGCTGAAGAATCAGTCTCCGGGCTATTACGCAGCGCCTCAAAACTAACCAACACCCCCGGGCTGCCCGGCGCAATCCAGACGCCGCCATATATCGGGTCACGTTCCTCGCTATTAACTTTGGCGAACCTGTTCCGCCTACTGCACCGCTATCAGGCGCGAATCCGTTTGAAACTTGCGGAAGTTCCGAAATGTGGTGTCCTGTTGCACCCGAATCTTCTTGAAAACCCCGAGGCGCGCGGAAGCCGTGATGAAAACGTGTTTCGGCAGCCAGACCTCATCGTTTACCAGCGTCTGGTCGAACGAGATGCACGCGCCGCGATCCAGGCGCACCAGGAACAGACCCCACGACACCGTATCCATCACCTCCGCCTCGATCTTCACCCAGTGATAGGTCCGCTGGTCGATCCAGAGTTTCCCGCGCACGTGCGGCAGGATCCTCGCATCCTGGCTGCGCGGGCTATAGCCGCGGCGCGGCGTGGCGTCGAGAATCCAGACGTCTCGTCCCTCCATGCGATCTTGTCCGGCAACGCTGAAATCGAACGCCTCGGCCACCTCCTGCATGTCTCGCGCTGGCTCGCTGGCGCCTTTTCGTACTCATCGATGCGTCGTTGCCGCTCGGCCGGCGTTTCCTTCTGCCGTTCCGCAATGCTCTTCGCGAGCTTCTCGCGCTCCTTCTTTTCCTCCGCGGGCGGCAGCGGGTGGTCGTCGCGCTCCACCAGCCTAGGTATGGCGAACCGTCTAGTAAGGTGATGTCGTAGGTTTTTACCTCTTTCGATTTCTCGCGGCCCGCCGAATCCAGCTGCCGCTCCTCCTACGCTCCAGAAAAGTGTAGTTGCGCGCGATTTCCAGTTTCATCGCATCGCCGCACCGATCGCTGCACGATTTCGTGTGCATCCGGTGTCTGTGCCGCTGCGATGCCCGCGAACGCGACCGCAATCGCCACTCGCATGTTCGATTGTACGCGCGACGGAGGGTGCGAGTTTCGGTTTCGGGACGGCGAAATGCATTTTTTTCTTGACATTCTCGAACCACCTTATATATGAATCACGCTGCGATTTTTTTGATCGCAAATTCGATTTGGGAGAATCAATCGATGAAGAACGCAACCAAGAAAGCTGCCGCGAAGAAGAAAGCCGCCCCCAAGAAGAAAAAGTAGTCTGGCGGCGTCCCGCAGCGGGACACCAAACGAGTTCGACTTGAGGCCCCGGCTTTTTCGGGGCCTTTTCTTTTGCGCCCCGTATTTACTGGGCGTTTTCATTTCTGCCCCGCCTTCCGTTGGGTCAACGCACGGAACGTCTCCCCCATCCCAAACAGGAGCTGCTTCAACTGCAACCTGCGTTGCTGCGCCTCCGCGGGCGAGTCTGCCGCCAGCGCACGGGCGAACTGATCGGCCTCCCCGGCCTCCATCAGAGTGTGCCCCAGCGACTCAAACGTAACGGTTTCGAGCCCCACTCGTTTTCCGAACCCCTCGAGGGCCGAGAAGCAGGCGTGCGCGGTGATGTCCTGCTCACCCGGGTCTTTCAGCACGTCTTCGAATGCCTGGTGGCGGCGATAACTCATCAGAGTCCCTCCCGGGAAACGAGTCAGCTCGGCCGCCGTATAGCCGTAATCGATGCTAAAAACATAACCGGCCTCGAGCGCTTTCGAGATTTGCTCCATCCACGCCAGCGCTTCCAGGCCCGCCTCGAAAATAGTTCCCTCGGCAAGCGCGCCGAGGTATGTCTTTCGATAACAGTCCACTTCCTCCGGTGCTTCACCGGCCTCCTGCCACTCGAAACGGTCGTTCGCGAGCCCGACGCAAAGCTCTCGCGCCGCACCGGCCCGTACGACCGCCACGTGCACGGGCAGGGCATCAAAGAATTCGTTCGAGAAGACGACGCCGCGAATGCCCGTCCGGCATCTTCCCCCCGATCCGACCGGCACATAGCGAATCTCGCGCAATGCACCCGCCATCTCGCTCCGCCCGGCGCCCAGTTCCACCACCATGAGATCTTCCGGCGCTCCCATGGGGTCCGTCAGCCGCCGAATCCGCTCGGCGATCAGAATGCCGAACACCGGCTGAAGCTGTTCCGCCGTGAAAAAGTCTCCGTGAATCCCGAACGGATCTCGCGGACGGCGATAATACCCGAACTTCGGGTGGTACAGCGCCGCCTCCATGAACCGCGGGAACGGGATGGGCCCCCACGCGCCGGATCTCGTCGCGCAGAATTTCCGCGAGTGGCGTCATGGACTCGGCTTTGCGGAGTGCGGACG
Source organism: Terriglobia bacterium (assembly GCA_963768075.1). GTDB lineage: Bacteria > Acidobacteriota > Terriglobia > Bryobacterales > Bryobacteraceae > QHXW01. The sequence continues at coordinate 969,780 of CAVYHD010000033.1, read as the reverse complement.
AACATCTCGACCAGGTAGTCATGCAGGCAATCATAAAGATAGCGCTGCAGGGTCCAGGGGAATTGAGCGATGATCGATGTCGCGAGGTGCAGTGGAGCGTAGTAGGTGTGCAGCCCGAGATTGCGATTCTTCAGCTCGATCACCAGCTCGATTGCACCGTTCTTCTCGCGCGCGGAGAATTCCACCAGCGCGTGCTCATAACGCGCCAGCTCCGCCCGGACTTTGGCCAGCGATGGACTCTCCGGTGTCTCCATGCACGTATAACGTGTTTACAGCAACTTGCCGAGCCGCGACCAAAGGGAGCGGTTTCAATTAAGCTTGCCCGCAGCCTCTATGCTAGCTTGAAAACGGCGCATGCCACTACCCGGCACCATTCGCGTGAAACTCAGCTCCGAAGCCGCGGAATACGTATCGTTGACGCCGGTGGTGGTGCAGGAGATGCCGGTGCGCGACCTGGTCGAGCATATGCTCGGCATCACCGGCAAAGACGAACCGCGCATCCGCGACCTTCTGCTGCGCGGCACGCTGGTCAGCGGCGCATCGCGGTTCCGCTGGACCGGTTTTGAAGCGGACGCGGAGAGTATCCATACACTTCTCGCCCATTTTCCCGATCCCGACCCCGCGCGCCCGTTCAGTGCCACGCAGTGCACGCGCGTGCTCTTGCGCGGGCCTCGCCAACCCATCACGATTCCCCGCGAAGCCGGCGCTCGCCGGGGCGTCATTGCCCGCCTGTTGCGCCGAAGAAGCTTTTGGGAATTGCTGATGGCAATCGCCGAGGCCGGCAATCCCCGGTACGCCGGCTACTCTTACCGCGACCGTGCTGACATCTATCAAATGCAACTCGGCGCGCCGGAGGCCCAACAAATCAGGAACGCCGCTCGCCTGGTCCGCTACACCGCCCTCGAAGCCCAGATCCGAGGCGCCCAGATTGAATTCGCGGAGTTGTACGTGGCGAGACCGTGATAACTAGGCCCGTTGATAACAATGCTGTACTGGTTATCCGCGCAGCGTCCCGGCTGGCCGAGTTCCGAAATGCCCGTTTTATGAGTCTGGTCCCTAATTGGGAGCGACAATGGCATTGATGAGCCGTTCCCTGAGGGCAACGTTTTGCGCTGGCATCCTCGCTGCGGCGGCGGTGGCTCCGATGCTCCTTGCGGGAATACGGGGCCCCGGCAAGTACAACGGAGTGGTCTTCTACGACCGATGGGACAACTGCTACTTCTTCAGCGGTGTGTATCTGATGTATGTCTCTGAAACAGTGAAAGAAACCCTGAGACCGTATAGCGGGCGGTCCATAGAGATCGATGCTAAGGAAGTGCTCCAACCGATGAACCCCGGTGATGCGCTGATCACGAAGTTCGTGGTGCTCGGCGATTCAAAGGCCAATCCTAGAACGGAATCCGTCCAGGGGGTCCTGTTGAGCGCTATCGTCTCCAGCACAGATGGTCATGTGAGGGCGACAGTCGAAATCCGGAACACCGGCCCCGAAGATATTTCAATAGGCGCCGATGCGCTGGGCTTTGCAGTGATTGCTCACGACAAACCTTTCTTTCTTTGCCCAGGGGACGGAACGTCGTGTGCGGTGATCACGCGAGTGAGTGCAAGCGCCCCTGACGGAAAGAACATGGTCGACGGACAGACATGGGGATGGAGAGTAGACACGAGCGGCCGTCTACCGAGGACATTTATGCTACGGTCCGGCGAGGAACGGGCAACGTCGGTGATCTTTGATCTACCGAAAGGAGCGTACCAGTTCTTAGCTGGGTACGGTGGCGGCGTGCATGCCGGCCCCTGTACAGCTTCCAACGCCGTCGCCTTTGACGTTGCCGGTAAGTAAACGTCGCCTCCTGATTGTAGGAGCCCGCTACCTGTGTCCGTTCATGCGGAGGCGGTAATAGCACAGACGTTGGCTATCGAAAAGTAGACGCGTTCCAGGCGAACCGCCGCCAACTGACTCAGCATCAGGGAGCTATACGCCGCTATCATTCGCCGCTTGCGCACTTCATCCAGGATCAAGGTTGCCAGGCTAGGTGTACACCGAAGCGTGTGAGCGGTGCAGGAGGCGGAACTTATGGTCTCCAGACGAGATTTTTTTGGGATGACGGCGGGTCTGACCTCGGCCGGTTGGTTGCTCGCGCAGGATGTTCAGCGGCCGGTCTTTTGGGTCAAGCTAAGTGTCACTGTGACCGAACGTGTTGCGTGGCGCGACGTGGAAACGTTCAGTAGTCGTACGCGTTACATCAACAGCTTGGTTCCCAGCGATTTCCGCGTCTTCGAAGACGGCATTCTGCAAAAAATCACTACCTTCGCTGAAGGTACCAAGCCTTCGCTGTTGGTGAACGATGATGGCACCACCAGGCCGCTGGCTGATCCCAGGGCAGGCGAACTCGGCAAACCGGGGCTCGACCTCACGATTCAACGACGACTCCAGGATCAGCATCTACAAGCCGTGGATGCCTCCGAATCCATCCGTAGAGACCTGGACAACTCCTACACCATTACCTATTTTCCTGATCCCTCGAACCACAACGAGGGTTTCCGCGAGATCAGAATCGAAATTGTGCCGGACGTAGCCAAGAACTGGAGAGTGCGAAGCAGTCCGGGCTATCGGCCCGAGAAGTGATTTTAGGGGCGACGAAATAAAGAGTAAACTCTACGCTGCCGCTGTTCGCCGCTTGCGCACTTCGTCCAGCGTCACCGCCAGAATGATGACGGCCCCGATGATGGCCTGCTGGAGATAGGGCGATACGCCCAGCAGATCGCTGCCGTTCGATAGCAATCCCATGATGAACGCGCCGATCAACGTGCCGATCACGCTTCCTTCTCCGCCCTGTAAGCTTCCGCCCCCGATGACTACCGCGGCGATGGCCTGCAATTCGTAGCCCTGGCCAGCCGTGGGCTGCCCGGTCATTAAACGCGAAGCCTCGATCATTCCCGCGAGGCCGGTCAACATCCCGCCTATGGCGTAAACCGTCGTGATGTGAAATTTCACCGGGATTCCGGCATAGACCGCAGCCTCACGGTTACTGCCAATCGCAAACGTGTAACGGCCCAGCCGCGTGTGCTCGAGCATGATATGTGTAAACACCGCGCATGCCACCAGGATCCACAGCACGAACGGCACTCCCGAGCAGGTTTCCTTCCCCCAGGTATGAGAACTGTTCCGGGATGCGATGCACTGGCAGTCCATTCGAGATGATTAGCGCTGTCCGCGAAATATGCCGAGTGTGCCGAGTGTCACGATAAACGGCTGAACGCGGAGTTGGGTGATCATCACGCCGTTCGCCAGTCCGCACGCAAGGCCAGTGCAATCCCCACCAGAACTCCGACCGGTATCGAGAAGCCTTTTTCCATGGCCATCGCGCCGATCAAGCCGCCCATCGCCAGGATGGCGCCCACGGAAAGGTCGATGCCGCCAATGATGATGATCATCGTCATGCCCAGCGCCATGATGTTGATCACCGCCGTCTGCCGAACCACGCTCGAAAGGTTGGTGGCGGTGAGGAAATGCGGGGACGCGATCGCCAGAGCGATAAATAGAATAATCAGGCTGAGGAAAGGAAGCAGCCGCTGGAGCACGATGCCGTCGCGGCGGTTTTTCGCCGGCACGGGCGGGGTCTCGACCCGCTCCACCGCCGGCTGGCTCATCGCAGCTCCTCAGTTGCCGTTTCCAGCGCCGCATATCGCATGATCTCTTCCTGCGTAGTCCGCCCCGGCAACTCGCCCGTGATTTTCCCTTCGCGCATCACCAGGATGCGGTCCGCCACTTGCAGCAACTCCGGCATTTCCGAACTCACCATAAGGATAGCTGCGCCGGATCGCGCCAGCTCGTGCATTACGTTGAAAACTTCAGCCTTTGCTCCCACGTCGATGCCACGCGTCGGTTCATCGAACAGGAAGATTTGCGCCTGGCGGAACAACCACTTGGCGATGACCACTTTCTGCTGGTTACCTCCGCTCAAGCGTCCACACAACTGGCGCGGCGAGCCGGCCCGGATGCGCAGGCGTCCGATGAAATCCGCGGCGGCAGCATTCTGCGCGGCCCCGTCGAGGAAGCCGAAGCGGCTGATTCCACGCACGTTAGCGAGGGTGATATTGTGCGCGACAGGAAGCCGCAGTGCCAGACCCGTCACCTGGCGATCCTCGGTGACCAGGGCGATGCCGGCTTCTACCGCCTCCTGCGGCGAGTGGATCTTTACATCCCTCCCGCGAACCCAAACCCTCCCCGAATCAATCGGATCGACGCCGAACAGGGCCCTGCACAGCTCGGTGCGGCCGGCGCCGATCAGTCCGGCCATCCCCACAATTTCGCCCGCTCGCAGCGAAAACGAGATATCCCGCAATTGCCCCTCTTGATTGAGGTGTTCGACGCGCAGGAGCTCGTCACCGGGCGGCAGCGAGTCGCGGTGGTAGATGGCCGACAGTTCGCGGCCGACCATGTGTTGGATAATCCGGCTGGTGGTGAGCTCCGCCAGTGGACTGGTGTGGACGGTTCGGCCGTCGCGCAGGATAGTGACGCGATCGCCAACCGACTGCAACTCATCGAGCCGATGGGTGATATAGATGACGCCCACTTTTCGCTCGCGTAAAGTCTTCACAATACGAAAGACTTCCGCGGCCTCGGACCCGGAGAGCGACGAAGTCGGCTCGTCAAAGATTACCAGGCTCGAGCCATGCAGGATCGCCCGGCAGATTTCGACTAGCTGCTTGCCGGCGGGAGTCAGCTTTTCCACGCGCCACTCGGCCCGAAGCGGAAACTGGTGGTCTGAAATCAACCGGTTAGCGGCCTCCATCATGCGCTGCCGCCTCACCCAGCCGAATGGCAGGCGCTCTTCCCGCCCCAGGTAAAGGTTTTCCGCCACCGTTAAGTGGGGGGCTAGCAGCGCTTCCTGATGGACCATCGAGATGCCGATGGCGGCCGCTTCCGCCGGCGTTTTCAGATGCACTTCGCGGCCCTGCCAGATCATCTGGCCGCCATCCCGCTCGACAATTCCGGCGATGATCTTCATGAGCGTGGACTTACCCGCTCCGTTCTCGCCAAGCAGCAAATGGACTTCGCCCGCGTCGACAGCCAGACCGCCATCAGAGAGGGCCGCGACGCCGCCGTATCGCTTCTCGATGTGATTGAGCTCTAAGAGCACCGGAAGGCGACTAGTTTATCCTATTCGGAATCAGTCTTCACGGTGCGGGGGGAGACCACTCTGAAGGGAAGGGAAAAACAAAAAAAGGTTCCAAGTGACCCACTTCTCAGCCGCGCTCCACCCCGGCATGCCCGGTCGAAGACACCGCAAACAGAACTGCCGGGCGTTTGCTCCCGGGCTCCCCGCTTCGCGTGTTTCTCGCGAAACGGATTAACGCCTAAAAGCTCCACCTGCATCGCCGTTCTGCTCGGAGCCGACGTTTCGAAAGGCCTTTCGCTCACTTCCCGCAACTTCCTGTTTCCAGGTTGCCGCGAAAAGGTCAACGCTCCCGGTTACTCTCTCCAACGTCACGCTGATCTTTACATCGAGCCCGTTCCACTCACTGCTCCTCCACCCGGTCCGGTTTGCCCCGTACTGGGCAGGATCATCGCGATGAGCCCGTTGCCCGACTTCGCTCCAGCGCGTCTTGCGGCCACTGTATCTCCACTCCCCTCAAGGGATTTTTACTTCCCCTTACGGATCGCAGCGTTTGACGCAGCCTACCGCTCGAAAGCCCGCCTGCTTAAGTTGCCCGATTTCCCTTCGCTCCCCGCTGGCCGTTCGCTTTTAACAATCAGCCTTCGGATCACCGTTCCAGGCTCGCTACTTCTCACCAGGTTCGACTGTTCCGTGAACCTCTTGGAACCTTAGTCATCATGCTCCCAAAGCTCGTTCGCGTCAAAGGAAATCTGTAACGTAGATGACATTTTCCTCAAGATCTTTATCGTGTGATTTCATCTGTTTAGCGGCGCGTGGGCGTGGGATACCAGTGGAAAAATTGAGCACGCGCGTGGAAAAAACAGAACGGCGCGGAAGTGTTGCTGAATCACCAGTCTGCAATTAGTCTTTGGCGCGTGCCGCCGCCTTGGCCTGTGCTTTCGAACCGCCGGTCAACAACGGCTCCTGCGTTTTGCGCAGGAAGCGGAGGGCGGGGAGGTCCGCGGTGAATCCCCACTTTTCATAAAAAGGAACCATCTCGTCACGGCAGTAGAGTTCGATGTGCTCGACAAACAGTAGCGCGGGGTGGCTCGTAATGGCATCCAGCAGCATTCGCCCGAGACCCAGGTGGCGATGGGAACGCGCCACGATCACATCAAAGACGAGGGCCTTGAAAACAAAGTCGGTGAGAACGCGCGAAAAGGCCACGAGGCTGCCGGCATCCGAATCGCAGAAAGCGAAGACCAGGTCCGAGTGATACACAGCGCGCCGGACGTCGTGCAGCTTCCGGTCGCGGCTCCACCATTCTTTCTGGTACATGCGCCAGAGCTGTTCGATGTGGCCGCTGGTAAGGCGGGTCACGAACTGGATCGCGGGCGGCGCGATCAAGGGCTCTCCATCGAGCTGAGGATGGGCTTGCGGCGGCATCGAGCTTCCCACATCGTACGGCCAGACGGCGAATAAGTACAGATGCAGATTCGTTGCAATGTGACCGGTACAGTTGTAGAATCGGAAGTCTGATGCCCATGCTCGCGGCGGTCAAGACGCCGCTCTATCTAAAATTGGCCAGGTCTCTCGAAGAGCAGATGGGGCGGGGCGTGTTGCGCCCGGGTGACCGCCTGCTGTCGGTGCGCTCCTTCAGCCGGCAGCAAGGGGTGAGCATTTCGACGGTGCTGGAGGCGTATATCTGGCTCGAGAACCGCGGCGCCATCGAATCGCGTCCGAAATCCGGGTTTTTCGTGCGCGTAGCGTTCGCGCAATCGATTCCCGAGCCAAGGTTTCAGACGCCGGAACCCAAGCCGGCGAATTTCCGGGCCGGCGACATTGTGGCCGAAGTTGTACGATCGGCGAATCAGCCTGGCAGTATTCCATTGGGCAGCGCGCTGCCGGATCCGCAGCTTCTGCCGAGCGGCAAGCTGAACCGGATTTTGCGGAGCGAGATCCGGCGCGACCCCTGCCACAGCAGTAGCTATGCGTTCCCGCCCGGGTAGAGAGTCTGCGCCGGCAGATCGCGCGCCGTTCGCTGGCCTACGGATGCAATCTGCCGCCATCGGAAATCGTCGTTACCTCGGGCGCCATGGAGGCGCTCAACTTGAGCTTTCGCGCGGTAGCCCGGGCGGGCGACGTAATCGCGGTGGAAAGCCCAACCTATTTCGGCGTGCTCCTGGCGATTCAGTCGTTGGGCATGCGCGCGATCGAAATTCCCACACATCCGCGCGAGGGGATGAGCCTCGACCGGCTGGAAAGCGCCATTCGCAAGCATCGCATCAAAGCGTGCGTATCGATGACGAACGGTCACAACCCGCTGGGCTACGTGCTGTCGGACGATTACAAGAAAGAGTTGGCCGAGCTCACCGCGCGGCATGATGTGGCGCTGATCGAAGACAACATTTACGGCGAGCTGGCGTTTGGGGCGCGGCGGCCGAAAGTCGCCAAGGCCTTCGACCGCAGGGGAAATGTGCTGCTCTGCGCTTCTTTCTCCAAAGTCCTGGCGCCGGGCTTTCGCGTGGGGTGGATGCATGCGGGCCGCTATCAGGCAGAAGTCGAGCGTCTCAAATTCATCAATACGGTTGCGACGGCGTCGCTGCCGCAGTTTGTGCTCGCGGAGTTTCTGGAATCGGGCGGGTTCGATCGCTACGTCAGCCGGCTGCGCATCGCGTTTGCGGAACAGGTGCGCATCATGAGCCAGGCTGTGGCCAAGTATTTTCCGGAAGGCACGCGCATCACGCGGCCCGATGCCGGATATCTGCTGTGGGTCGAGCTGCCGAAGAAAGTGGACGCGGTGAAATTGTTTCGCGCGGCGCTGGCGGCGAATATCAGCATCGTGCCCGGTCCGATATTCTCCACGACCGGCCGGTTCAGCAACTACATCCGCATTAGTTGCGGATACCGGTGGTCAGATGCGCTCGACCGCGCGCTGCTGACGCTCGGCCGCGCAGCGGACAGTCTGGCGCGGGCGTCATAGTGTCAGCGTTACTTTGGTGAGCGTACGGGGTTGATCCGGATCCAGACCCTTCTGGGCGGCCAGGCACGCGGCGAATATCTGCGCTGGAATGATGTAGGGAATGGGCGTGTAGAGTTCGCTCAGCCGCTGTGGAAGCCGGATGACGCGCGTCCCGACTTCAGCCGCCGGAGCGTTGCCGGCGTCCGTAATGATGACCGTTTCCGCTTGCAGCGACTTCAGCTTCTCGATGGCTTCGCGAACCGGCTTCCAAGTGACGCCCGACGGCGCGAATACGAACACCGGGAAACTCGGTTCCACCATCGCGATGGGACCATGGAGGAAATCGGCCGACGAAAAGCGCTCCGCTATCACGTAGCAGGTCTCCATCAACTTCAGCGACATTTCGAAGGCGTTGGCGTAGTTCAGCCCGCGGCCCATGACCACGCAATGGTCCATGAAACGGTAGCGTTCGGAGAGTTCACGGATTTCCGCCTCGAGGCGGAGCGCGGAGCGCGGCGCGCTCCGGAATGCGCGCCAGGTCGTCGGGCCGAATCCTGGCGCCCAGCGCGTACGCCAGCAAATAGAGCATGAGGACCTGGCCAGTGTAAGTTTTAGTGGCGGCCACACTTTTTTCTTTGCCGGCGTGAACGAAAAAGACGTGCTCGGCGAGCTTCGCGAGGGAACTGGAGCGCTCGTTGGTAATGCCGACGGTAGAGCGCCTTGCTGTCGGGCCTCCGACAAAATAAGATTGGTGTCGGTGGATTCGCCGGATTGTGAAACGGCGATCACCAGGGCTTCGCGGAAATCGACGCGCGCGTTGTAGAGCGTATAGATCGAAGGCGCGGCGAGCGAGACGGGAATTCGAGTCGTGATTTCGAGAAGATAGCGTCCGAACAGAGCGGCGTTGTCCGAGGTGCCGCGCGCGGCCAGCACCACCAGGCTTGGCCTCCGCTTCTCCACCAGCCGTTTGAACCGCTCCACGCGTTTCAGCTCGCGGCGCAGTGTGCGCTCCAGCCTCTCCGGCTGTTGCCGAATCTCTTCCAGCATGCGAGACATTATTTACAAGGATAAGGAGCGAGATGCGGGCGCGGCGGTTGACGAGCACGCCCGCGCGTGATTCACTATGTTAAGGTCTATGACCCCCCGCAACAGCAGCCGAAAATCCACCTGATCACACGCCCGAGTACCGCGAAGGCTACGCCAACAGTGTGCAGATTCGCGTCAACCTCTGGGACTTCCTCCTCCTGTTCGGGCTGGTGAACCAGACGGCTCCCGACCTGGTGAACATCCAGAACTTTCAGGGAATCTACCTCAGCCCGCAACAAGCCAAGGCGCTGCTCAACGTGCTGCAGCAGAACGTGACCAGTATGAGGCAGCATTCGGCGAAATCAAGCTCGAGCCCACGCGCCGGCGCGGGCTCTCGTGCAGTAACTTCCGATGACGCGGCGCGGGCGGCGCGAATGTCTCCGGCCGAATCTGCCTGCTGACGTCCAGCGGCCATGGCGCATTCGTTTTCACCAGCCATCTGCCCTTTCTGAGGCTGCCGTTTTACTGGGATGAACTCGGCCAGTTCGTTCCGGCGGCGCTCGATATTTTTCAAAGGGCGCCTGGATTCCCCGCTCCACTCTGCCCAACGTGCATCCGCCGGGAGTGATGGCCTACCTTGCGGCATATGGTCAGTGGCCGGTTACTCGTCGCCGCGACTCGCCTGGCGATGCTTGCCCTGGCAACGGTGGGCGCGATGGTCACGCTCAGTCTGGGACTTCGAATGGGACTTCCCGCCGGAGCCGCAAGTCCTGGCCGCGGGTTTCTCTGCATTTCGCCGCTCTCTTTCGCGCAATCGATGATGGCGCAACTCGACCTGCCGGCGATGGTTTTCCTGATGCTCGCGCTGCTGCTCTTTCTGGAGGATCGAATCATCGCGGCGGCGCTGGTCTCGGTACTTTTGGTGCTTGTAAAGGAAACGGGACTATTACGCCGGCCTATTTGGCTTGTGGTTATGGATCGAAGGCCGCCGGCGAGAAGCGCTGTGGTTTCTCTTGCCGGTCTTGCCGCTGCTTGTTTGGCTGATTGTGCTCGACCGCGGGACTGGCCGCTTGTTCGGCAACGCGGCCTTCACGCAGTACAATATCTGGTATCCGCTTCATCCGGTGCGCCTGCCGCTGGCGCTGCTACGGCGGCGTATTACCTGTTCATCGGAACGGGCCACTGGATCGGGACTATCGCCGTCATCCTGACATTGCGAAATACCAAGGTTTTCACACTCGCGCCTGGCGCGTGGCAGGCGGGCTCATGGCAGGGCATGTGCTCATGGTGAGCGTGCTGGGCGGAGCGGTTCTCGAGCGTTATCTGGTCCCCGTGCTTCCCCTGCTCTACCTCGGGTTTGCGGCGGCGTTCTGGCAATATCGAATGCGCTGGCGGATCATGAGCGCAGGCGCCCTCATCGCGGCTCTGATCGCGGGGAATTTCGTAAACCCCCTGTATCCGTTTCCATTGGAGAACAACCTCGCGTTCACCGATTTCGTCACGCTTCAAGCCGCAAGCCGCGGAGTACCTGGAAACGCATATTCCTCAAGCCAGAATTGCGACCATCTTTCCCTTTGCTTCCGCGTTGCGGCGGCCCGAATTCGGCTATGTACGGCATTCGCTCCGGGTTCGTGAAGTATAAGATTTCTCCGTTGCTCACGTGGAAGAGCTGGCTCGCGAGGATGTGGCAGTGCTCGTGCTCTATTCCGTGGCATGGGACCCTCTGGGCTTGATGCAAAACCGGCAGTGGACGTCGTTTCTCCGAAAGTATTACGGATACAGCCCGCCGGTGAGTCCGGAGGAAGTGCACGTGTTGCTGGGCGCACACCGCGTGGCACGATGGACACGTCACGGCCAGTGGATCGAGATCTACCAAAGATAGGAGGCCCGAAGTGCGCATAGCTGCGATCGTGCTGATTGCTACGGCGCTGGTGGCACTAACGCGCCAATCACGGCGCGACCCGATGCCTGAGCTTCCACGCATCATGATTTGGGCCTGGGAGCGGCCGGAGAAGCTGGACTTCATCAATCCGCGCGAGGCCGGAGTGGCGTTTCTGGCCCGGACCATTGCGGTGCACGGCAGGTCGGTTGCGGTACGCCCGCGATTGCAGCCGCTCGTGGTCGCCCCGGGTACCGTGATGATGGCTGTGGTTCGGATCGAATCCCAAAGACCGGAACCCTCCGCGCGCATCGACGTTGAGCACGCTATCCTTGACGCCACAGAACTTCGTGGCGTCGGTGCATTGCAACTGGATTACGATGCCAAGGCATCCGAGCGGGATTTCTACCGTGGCCTCATTCAAGACCTGCACCGCGTGCTGCCGGCCTCCATGCCGCTCTCGATCACAGCTCTGGCTTCGTGGTGTGAGCGTGACGATTGGATTTCCGGCCTTCCCGTGAGTGAAGCCGTACCGATGCTGTTTCGCATGGGCGCGGAGCCATATCGTCCGAGTGACGAATTGCTCGAGGGCAAGTGCCGGTCGAGCGTGGGCATCTCGACCGACGAGCCGCTTACCGAGTTCCCCCACGGGCGGCGCGTCTACATCTTTCATCCACGAAGCTGGTCGCGCGAGGAATTTCGGGCCGCCATTCAGGAGGTCCGGCGATGGCAATAAGGATAAGACGCGCGGCGTTGCTGCTGGTCCTGTTTGCCGGGCTGCTCTCGAATCCGCCAGATTTGTCGAGCTGCGGTCCATTCATTCCCACGGCCGCCTTCACTTTCTGGAGAATACCGGATGACCCGCCGGGCCGTTTCGCACGCGGGCAGCTGGGCATCATACAACCCGGCTTTCCGCGCTTCTATCTGATCATCGCCTACCGGTACCTGGCGGGAATTGGTCTGAATGCCGGCGAGCGGACGGCCTTGTTCGCGCCCCAGCCGCAGTATGAGATCTCCTGGTCGGGCCAAGAGCCCCAGGCCGTCAAGCAATGGCAGACCGCGCGCGCGAGCGTGGCGGGTGGCGCCGCGCACCGGGAAATCACCATGTTCAAGAGTGTCAGCGGAGACGGCTACTACATCAACTATCTGAATTGCGGGAACGATGCATTCCTCAACGCGAGCCGCACGCTGGACGATCGGATTCGCCGGTTTGGTCTCCAGAGTCCCGCAGTGAAGGATTGGGTGGCCGCACAGGATCAGGTGTTCGCAAATTGCTCCGACGGTCCTTCGATACCCCCGCCACTTGAAGGCTCGGCCTCGCCGCTCCTGCGCGCGGATCGAAGGTATCAGATTGCCGCGGCGCACTTCTACGCAGGCGATCATGCCGTCGCGGCACAAATGTTTCGCTCGATTGCGGACGACCACGGTTCGCCGTGGAGCGGGATAGCGCCTTACCTGGTGGCGCGATCGCTAGTCCGCAAGGGCATGTTGAGCACGAAGGGGCAAGGCTTCGATCGTGAGTCCCTCACCGCGGCCGAGAGCCAGTTGCAGTCGATCTTGAACGATCCGGCGCAGAGCGCCGTGCATCCCGCGGCGCGCGGCCTGCTCGATTACGTTGGCACGCGGCTCCGTCCGGCGGAAAAAATGCACACTTTGGCAGAAGCCCTTGTCCGCAAGGACGCGCAAGCAACCATTCAGCAAACCTCCATCGACTTCCAATTTCTCTATGACCAGTTCGAGAGCGGGAATTTCGGCGGGCGAAAAGCACTCCCGGCCGGCGACGATCTCACCAACTGGATCCTCGCGTTTCAATCGCGCGACAACGACAACCGGAAAAAGGCGCTCAGCGAATGGCGCGACAAGGGAACCATGCCGTGGCTGATTGCTGCGCTTTCCGTGGCTAGCGGGGACGATGCGGCCGCGGGCGAGTTGATCGCGGCCGCGCAGAAAGTCGCGCCGGACTCGCCTGCCTATGCGACGGTTGCCTTCCACTCGATCCGGCTGATGGAGGAATCGAAACATACGGTGGAAGCGCGGGCCGCACTGGACAAGCTGCTGGCCCGCCGCGCTTCCGCTATCCCTGAATCGTCCCTCAACCTGTTTCGCGCGGAGCGAATGAAAGTGGCGGCCGCTTGGAGCGAGTTCCTCAAGTATTCGGTGCGCATGTCGGTAGGCTCGGCGGTTGCGTTCACGCAATATGCCGGTGATGCGCAGCCCGATATGGAAGAGCCTCATCCGCCGCAGACCAAGCCCCGCCCTGGGTTCGATGTGGATGCGGCCAGAATCCTAAACGAGCAGGTGCCGGTAAATCTCTTGCTGGATGCCGCGCGCCGTGAGATCTTGCCCCAACCGATGCGCCGCGAAATCGCCATGGCCGGCTGGGTGAGAGGCATCCTGCTTTCGGATGAGAAGGCGGCCAGGTCGTTCGCACCGGTGTTGCAGGATCTTGCGCCGGAACTGAGGCCCGAGCTACAGGCGTATTTGGACGCCCCCGATTCCCGTGCACGTGGCTTTGCGGCCGTGTTCTTGATTCTGCGCAATCCAGGGATGCGGAATTATGTGCAAGTGGGCTTCGGACGCACTACTGCGGTGAACAGGATTGATGGGTTTCGCGATAACTGGTGGTGCTCGTTTGCCGGGCCAAATGCCCCCCTGCCTGGCTACTACCGTAATGCCTCGATCATGGTCGAACCCCTGCGAGAGCTTTACAGGAACGGTGCGCCACGGGCGCAATTCCTATCTCCGGATGAGACCGCGCGCGGGCAACGCGAATGGTCAGAGCTCGAAAAGCTGCCCTCTGCTCCGGACTACCTCGCGGCCCAGGCAGTCGAATATGTAAGGAGCAACGCAGGCGATCCGCGCGCGCCGGAGGCATTGCATCTCGCCGTGCGCGCCACGCGCTACGGGTGCTCCGAGGAAAGAACGCCGTTTTCCAAGCAGGCGTTCGATCTCCTGCACAAACGGTACCCCAACTCCGAATGGGCGCAGAAGACCAAGTACTGGTATTGATCTAACGGCGCGCGATCACGTTCCCCGCGCTGTCTACACGGAATCGCCATGCGGGCGGAATGAGCGCGGTTGCGCCGTAATCCACAACTAGGGCCGGACCTTTTGATTCACGCTCGCGGACCTGCTCTCTTACGAACACTGGCACGAGCCGGAACTTGCCGGCGGTCCAAACGCGGCGGACCTCGGGCTTTCTTTTCGACCGTAAGCGAGCCCACCCCGGCGCCGAAATCTTGGCTGCCGCGATCGTGGCACGCACTCTTACCGCGACGATTTCGGTGGGTCTCTTCAGATCGCAATAACCGTAGATGCGCTGGTGCTCTTCGTGAAACGAAGCGCCCCACGGAACGGTGAGCTCGTAGCTTTGGCCGACATAGCGCGCGTCGGCCATCCGCTCGAGCCTCGCGCCGGTCATATCGCGCCGCGCTGACCGTTCGAGCCGTGCGAACCGGCTTTCGATCTGCGCCGCATCCAATACCGCCGCCGAATAATCGCGCACGCGATCCGCCAACACCATGCCCAGCGCCGAAAGCGCTCCGGCGAAGCGCGGAACAACTACTGTCCGGATGCCCAGCTCTTCCGCCATTTCGCACGCATGCAGTCCGCCGCAGCCGCCGAACGCCACCAGCGGGAAATCGCGTGGATCGTGGCCGCGCTCGATGGAGACCACGCGAATGGCACGCTCCATATTGGCATTGGCCACGCGCACGATCCCCGCGGCCGTCGAGATGCGGTCGCGCTTCAGAATGCGAGCAATTGGATCAACCGCCGCAGCGGCGCGAGCTGCGTCGATCTCCATTTCTCCGCCCAGGAACTGGTGGGACGTGATGCGCCCAAGAGACACGTGCGCATCCGTGACGGTGGCTTGATCGCCGGTCCCGTAGCATGCCGGACCCGGGTCGGCGCCCGCGCTCCGGGGACCCACGCGTAGGAGACCGCCTTCATCGATCCGGGCTATTGAGCCTCCACCAGCGCCCACAGTGTGGATGTCCAGCATCGGCACCCGCACGGGAAGTCCATCGACGAAAGCCTCGGTCGTCAGGCGGAGCTTGCCGTCCCAAAGACTGACGTCGGTGGACGTGCCACCCATGTCAAAGGTAAGGGCGCGCTCGAAACCACTCCACCGCGCCGCCGCTCCCGCGCCAACTACGCCTCCCGCGGGCCCCGAGAGGATCGTTCGCACGGCATGGCGGCGCGCCTCGGCCATCGTAATGAAGCCGCCATTGGATTGCAGAACCGAGACGCGGTGCCGTGTGCCCCGCTCCAGTTCGGAAAGATATGCGTCCATGAGCGGCCCCACGTACGCATTGATGAGAGTTGTGGAAGCCCTCTCGAACTCGCGAAACTCGGGTGACACTTCGTGCGAACAGCAGAGATAATGTTTCCCTTTTAGCACGCGCGCCGCGGACTGTTCGTTTTCCGGGTTGGCGTACGAGTGCAGGAAGCAAACCGCCACTGAGTCCACGCCGGCGCGGCGCAAACGGTTTTTCAGCCGCATCAACTCGGCGCGCGCGGGACGCCTGGCAATCGAACCATCGAAATACGCCCGCTCGTTCACGCCAAAGCACAGCGCCGGCGGCACGAGGTGGCGCTTCAGCGGAGGAGTGAGATTGTAGAGTTGGGCCCGGTTCTGCCGGCCGATGCGCACCAGGTCAATGAAACCTTCGGTCGTGACGAAAGCCGTGCGCGCGCCTTTACGTTCGAGCAGCGCATTGGTGGCGACGGTTGATCCGTGTACCACTTCGGTGTGTGCGGGCGCTGCGACGCGGCGCAGGCCTTCCAGAATCACGCTCGCCGGCGAAGCTGGATTCGACCGCAATTTGAACGTCTCGATCGCGCCATCATCCCGCAGCACGATGAAGTCCGTGAACGTCCCGCCCGTGTCAATACCGATGCGCACGACTCAGCATCGTAGCAGAGCGGAGCAGCCGCCATCACTTTAGCTTACGGATGCGGGATGTCTCCGTGCGGTTTGTGCTGTGTGATTTCCTCGTAGGTGTCGCGAACTTGATCGCCCAGCCCGTCCCCAACCCAGTTCTTCACACTGTCCGGCAACTGGATGCTGGTGGACAGTTTGGTTCCGTTCTTTTTCACGATGTCATCGAGTTTCTTGCCCTGCTTGATCGCCGCCGCCACCGCCTGGTGCAGTTCCGTCATGAATCGGCCCTGACCCTCCAGGATCTCCCTGCCGCCCGCACCGCCGTGACCGGGCAGCACGTGCTCGACGCTGAGCTTCGCGGCGGCCGCGGTTACCTTGGGCCAATTGCCGACGTTCGCATCCGCGGTGTAGTTGTATGGCCCGTTCACGGCCGCATCACCACTGCACAGCACTTTCTCCTTTGGCAGGTAAACGAAACCATCGCCGCGCGTGTGCGCCCAGCCGAAGAAGTAAAAGCGAACTTCGCGTGTATCATCCTTGAGAACGAACGGGCTCTTGTCGAAGGTTTGCTTTGGCGGTTCGACGCTAGCGCTGTGCATGTCGGCAACGTCCGGGCGTTCTTTTGCCGTGGCCTGCCACCGCGCGGGCTCATAGCGCTTCATCTCTTCGCTCACACCCTTGTACGCCAGTGTGGTAGCGCCCGCCATCGTCCACACCGCGTTGCCATAGGAATGGTCGCCATGATGGTGCGTGTCGAAAACGTACTTCACCGGCTTGTCCGAAACTTTCTTGGCTGCTTCCATCGTGAGCCGCGCACCGCTCGGGAAATTTGCGTCCACCACGATCAGGTAGTCTTTCATCTCGATGATGGTGTTGTTGCAGTGACCCAGGTTCTCCAAGTCGCCTTCGCGGAACCAGACGCCCGGAACAATCTGCTTCACGGTGCCTGGCTGCGCGTCGCTACCGGCTACGAAGAAAGCCACCGCGGCGAGAACCGCGAAGGTACTCAGAACCCACATCCGTCGTCTCATCATAAAGTGTCCGTTTTCCTGGCCAGGACGCTTATCCTATCGCTTGCGTGGTGCGGAAATCAAGAGAGAAACCGGCGTCTAGCCGAACGCCGACGCCAAGCCCATCTTGAGCAATACCCAAACCGCCCACGAACCCAACACCCACGTAATCGAAGTCGCCCAGGAAATCTTACGGGCCGCGACCGAGAGACCCGTCGCCAGCAGCGCGATGACCCACAGCGTAAAGGCGTCGACCGAACTGGCCAGGCTGTAAAGCCACTTGGGAGTGCTCACCGCGTCGAGGAATGCGCCCACATTGGTGGGTGTCGGGTTTTGCAGGTCAAATTGATCCGGCTCCTTCAGCAGCATCACAGCCAAGGCCATGATGGTGGAAAAGATCAGCGGGACCAGCGAGTAACAGCAGACCGCGTAGACCTGCCGGAATGAGACGTCCGCGCCCAGAAAGGTTTTGAAGATGAGAAGAAAGACGGCCGCCACGATCAACGCCGTCACCGGCGTGCCGATAACACCGAAGCCGTAGAAGAAATAGGGTGCGACTTTGACCTGAACATTTATCGTCTGCTCCCGGCCAGCCGGATCCATGTTCTGCATGCGTGAGTTCGTCTCGGCCTGCTGGCGATAAAAGCGCTCATAGCCCACGCGCTGGCTGAACATGTAAATAAAAACCAAGCTCAGCATGACAATGAGCGCCAACGGTGGCCACCAACGCGGATGCGCGGCGATGTCCCGAAAAGCTCCACCCGGCTCCCACAGGACGCCAGTGAGGCGGGCGAGCTCACTCATCTTGGCGGGTTGTCCGCCGGGTTCGGACTGCACGGCAGCTGTTCCTGTTCCCATAATGGCCTGCCATTGTACACCTAGCGTCAGCCGGTGGCACCCCCCTGGGACAGCTATGCTTTCGCCTGGTACCTGACGTTGAGATGCGGCGTCTCTAGCCTCCGGTGGCCCTGGACGCGCGAGGTAAGGCAACTTTCCAGCACGCCGCTCACCAGCAGCGTGCGATCCACCGCGTAGGGCGCCTTGCCGGTGACGAACATCTCTTCCACCTTGCCGATCAGCCGGGCCGAGTACGTCACGTTCGGCACGGGCGTTAGCAGAAACTGCGTGGATACAAGACCTCGTCCCTTCACGCGTGCCGCAAAGTTGAAATCCTGCAACGCTCCATCCAGCATCAACAGCGTTGCTTTCAATCCATCCGCGTACTCAATGAAGTAAGCCCACGGGTTTTTCGCCAGCTTCGGCAACTCGCCGTTGTGTACCAGGTCCTGGGTACGCCCATCCTTGACGGTCAAGCCGAGCGGTGTGTCGCTCCGCGAAAGCGCCGCGGTCAGCAATTCCTTCGACCAGCGGCCTTCCTCCCCGGCTCTCCAGACCGCGTCGTCTTCCACCAACTGCACCGCTTTGACCCCGGTTTCGCCGCCCTTCCGCCGCTCCACCATGCACTGCAGGCCTTCGAGCGCGTGAAAATCCATTGCATCCGAGCCGCCTTCGCCCACCATCAATGCATCCTCGATTTCACAGCCAAGCGGCAATTCCACGTCAGGCAGCCGCCACGTCACCGGCAATGACGACCCGGCCAGCATCGGAAATCCCAGCCGCCGGGAAGCGTCCACCATCCATTTGGCTTTTTCGAAACTGTAGGAGAGGTGCTTGTCGTTGAAAACGGGAACGGTCCTTCCGTCTTTCTCGAACACGTCGACGCACTGGTGGAAGAACTCGTAGCGCGGATAAAGAATCTGGCCCTTGTCGTTGCGCGGATAATCGCCATGTTCGCCGATGATCATGACCGCATCGACGGCCAGTTTGTCCCCGCCGCAACGTAGCGCTTCCGCTACGCTCGGGTACACGCGAAATCCGAATTCGCGCGCGCGTGCTTCGCTCAGATCGCCCTCCGGCTTCTGGTCCACGTAGAGCGACACGATCTTCATGTCGGGCCGGTGCCACTTCCCGTCGCGCGGATAGCCCACCAGAATCCTGTCCGCCTCGTGCTGCGCGTGCGAAAGGTACCTGTAAACCGTGGTGATAACCGCAATCCGTTGCATGGCCGGCTAAGTTCTCCAGAAGGTGGATTCTTTCGTGGGCTTGTAGCGTATGGCCAGATGCGGCGTCTCGTAGCGCGTTTGGTTCCGATACAGGCTCTCGATGCCCGCCGCCGTCAATCCGGTCGTCAGCAGCGTTCGCTCCACCGGATACGTGGGGTTCCCCGTCAAATACATCTGCTCCGCGCCGTTCACCAGCGGGCTGAAAAAATTCGCCAGCGTAGTCCGCCCATCCGGCATCGGCAGGTACATTTGCGTTGAGAAGGGTTCCGCCCGCCCTTCGAGACTAGCCGCGAACGTGAAGTCCTTTACCAGCCCGCTCATCAGTAGCATCGTGCACTTCGGCCCGTCCTCATGTTCGTAGCGGTATGCCACCGGGTCCTTCACCAGCCGGCGCATGTCATCGAATGTCGGGAAAATGTCGTTGAAACCGGCGCGCGCGGGCGTCAGCGTGTGGCTCCGGCACAGCGCAGCCTCCATCAACTCGTGCGGCCAGACTCCCTCCTGGTACGCCTTCCAGAAATTCTCGCCGCGAAACGCCTGCACCCATTTCACGCCGCGCTCCCCGCCGTGCCGCCGCTCCACCATGCACTGAATCGTTTCCAGGCCGTGAAAGTCATAGCTATCCACGCCGCCGTAACACACGCTCAGGGCCTCGCGAACGCGCGCCCCCTCCGGCATTTCGACCGACGGCGTACGCCAAGTCACCGGCAAGCTCGATCCCGCCATGAACGCGAAGTCCATGCTGCGCGACGTGTCGTACATTTCCTTCGCCCAGTCCCAGTTCCAGGAGAGATGCTTGTCGTTGAACACCGGCACCGCGCGCCCGCTATCGCGAAACACTTTCACGATCTGCTGGAAGAATTCGTAGCGCGGATACTTCGTCTGCCCCTTTTCGTTTTGCGGATAGTGGCCGTGCTCGCCCACCAGCACCACGCCATCCACGGCCAGCTTGCTGCCCCCGAGCGTCAGCGCTTCGGCGATCGTCGGATAAATCTTCATCTCCGGATGCCGCGCCGCCCGTTCGCGGCTCAAATCACCTTTGTCCACCTGGTCTACGTACAGCGCAACCAGATCCATCGCGGGATGGTGATGCGTGCTGTTCCATCCGTACCCATCGAGAAACCGGTCGACGATATGCTGGCTATGCGAATAGCGAAAGAATATGGTGCAGACCGCCGCCAGTTTCGGCCGGCGCTGCGCCTGGAGCACGGCAGGCGCGGCTGCCGCACCGGCGATGAATTCTCTTCGGGTAATCGCCATCACTCACCTCTCCAAATCCACTACTGCGTAGACGCTTATCTGCGGAATCGTGAACTCCGTCCCGCCATCCGCCACCACGTAATCCGTCAGTGCTGCATCCGTCGCAGCGAACGCCTTTAGCTTCCCGTGCCGGTACTCGCCGCGCACACGCACGCGCAATCCGTCCACTTTCCCGCCGCCGTAGTTGATCAGATACACACGAAGCTCGCGATCATCTCCGGTCAGCCTCCCGAGCACCACGTCGCTCCCATAGATGCGCAACAGCCGTTTTTCGTCCGTCAACTTCTGCCGGACCAGAGTCGCGAAGCCGGCGGGGTCGGCAGCCTCTTCCTTGGGAAACTCCTTCGTTCCGATCTCCACGTTCAGGTCGTATTTCGCATCCGGTGCGGGAATAACTCGATACAGCAGATTCTTCCGCGAGAGCAGGTTCAGCACCTCGCCAGTTTCGTCTGATCCATCATCGATGATCCCGATGTTCGCCTCGACAGGCAGCGCCGGCCCGTCAATGCTCCGCAGAAACCCGAGCATCTGGCCGAAGGCCGGCAGATCGCGCGCCTCCGCGTGCACCACCGCATCCACGCCATACATGTACGCTTCCGCCGCAGCCAGAGCCGCCTTCCGCCAAGGCACGTCGTAGTAGTACGAGTGCCCCCCGCCGCGTCCCAATCGCCAACCGTTCGCGTCTACCCAAGGCATGCTCGTGGCCGCCGCGACGTTCATTCGGCGCTCTACTCCGGGGGCCGGCAGTTTGACGAACTTCGCCGCATCGAATGCCTGCGCCTCAATCCCGGCGGCCTTCCATGCTGCCTCCTGGCCCGCTGGCACGTACACTCGCTCCACGCCGGCCTTCTTCACCGCGTCCGCCGTCTGCGGACTCTGGTCCCAATACAGTCCCGGCAGCAGGGCCGCCAGAAAAAAACCGAGTATCACAGCTCGACTTTCCTGACCTGAATCTTGTCAAGATCGTAGACTCCCAGCCCCAGGGTCGACGCGTATTCGATATGTCCCGGTTCCCGAATGAACCGGTCGATGCTCGGATTGTCGTCGTAATCGCGGCCGCTCTTGATGTGCGCCATCGAGCGATCCCAAACCGACGTCGCGTGCTCCGCTTTGCGCTTGTCCTCGATCACGTCCAGCAGCAGCCTGTCGATCGCCACCGGGTCCGTGCCGAACATCATTTGCTTCGGATAAAAACGGAACTTGCGATTCGGCGAAAACGGCCCGCCGTGCCAGACGCCGCGCAAGCCATCCATGATCTGCGAGCACGGTTCGCGAGCGCAGCGGCTCCACGCTGGCCAGCGTACCGATGAACGAATAGGTGTTGGTCTTGTAGCCGGAATGCGATCGCGCCACGTTGGAAAAATCCCGTAGGCGATGTTCTTCAGGCAGCCGGTAACCCCCGCCGCGCCGTGATCCTTCATGTTCGGCACGTTGATGATCTTGGTGAACCGCTCCGTGACCAGCCGCGCCAGATTCGATCGGGTGTCGTCTTCGCCGAAGAAGTTCACTTCCACATAAGTCGCTCGGATCGTAGCCCGCGATCGATCCCCGGTCGGTGCTCGGCCGTCCAGATATGTACGCCCGCCGGCACATACCGGTCGTAGTGCACGCTGTCCACCTGGTTTTGGAAACGCTCGTAGATCCAAATCTGCGTCGGCTTACTCCCACTACGCCCAGGTTCCGCACAATTCTGCCCACCACCTCGGGAGTGGACATGATCCCCGGCGCTCCCGAGCAGTTCACTTTGATGCCCACCACGTCGGCGGAATTGAAGAAGCGCGCCCAGCTGTCGCGGGCGTCGGAATCCCCGGTGAGCGCACGCATTCCCTGTGCGACCATTTCCCGCACCGTCGGCACGTCCACCTTTTCTGTCGTCTCGTCGATCGAATTCTCCGCGTGTACCCGCGCCACCACGCCCGTATAAGGTCCCGGCATGCCAGGATCCGCCGCCGGTGAGAAGCGGCTCACGATTCGATACTTGGGTAGGTCCTCATGCAGGCTCGCCGCCAGAGCCGCCGGAACCGTAGCTGCCGCCTGCAAGAACGCGCGCCGCTTCATACTTCGATCATAATCGGTTTTGGCGGCGGCTCAGTTTTGGATAGGCGATGCGTGCAAGCGCCCACTAGCTCAGACCAGACGGTCGTATCCGGAGTGAGAGCCGATCTAGTACCAGACGATGTGGTCTTTCTTCATCACAGCCACGGCGCGATACTCAAGACCAACGCGAATCGAATAGATGTTATCCTCGCCTTCCAGTTTCTTGAATTGCAGACTGGGATGCGCCGGATTGCTCTGGAAGAGACGATAGGCGCGCTTGGCGTCCCGTTGAACGTCCAAGGGCAGATCGGAAAACAAACGCCAGAACCGCCGGGTCGTCCGGGACTGCATCAAAGCAGATCGTCCAACGGCAGCGTCTCGCCCCTCTCGTCTTCCTCAAGGGCTTCGCGCGCCATACGGCGGATCACATCGCGTTTCTCGGCAAAACGCTTCTTCCAGGCGTCTTCGTCGGCTAGCGAGGCAAGGATCTGGGACGCAATCGCATCCTGCTCATCCTGGGGCAGCGCGACGACTTTTTCCAGCGCCTTCTCCAACAGCGTCGACATGCTTCGATCTTATCAGCGGACCGGGCGAGCCGCCATGCTATCCCCTGATCGCCGCCAGCCTGTGGCAGACCGGGGTGCTCGAATCCCAAATCGGCGATCACTACCTTCGGGCCCACGCCATGACGAAGACACTCCCACAAGACACGTCGAACGGCTCATCGCGTCGCGGCGACCACCAGCCAGGTGTAGCCAAGACAGAAGCAGGCGAGAGCGCTGAACCCAAATGCCTGGTTTCGCGTGTATTTGAATCGGGTATAGGAATTCGAGGTAGGACGTTTTCGATGATCCTCGTAGTTGAGCACTAGGAAGATCATGAAAAGCACTCCGTAGATGATGCTCATTGCCACCAGAAGCAGCGGCGACGCGAAGGACTTGAGAGAGTGAGTGTTTGACTGGCCGAGATTCCCCGACCCGAATAAGCAGAAAACGATCGACGCTGCCGCCAATCCTAAGACAAATTTTGCAATGTCCAGGTACATCGGAAGCAGGCTCTTACCAAACTCGCCATCGTTGCCGCCGGGATCGAAGGTGAAAGATTCCCCCTTGGTCCTCAGAAAAACGATGAACCACAGAACTGCGAACAGCGCCAGTGCCGTTACGATTCCGGCGAAGCCTGCGAACGACATGCTTTGAGGATAGAGGATATTGGTTCCCCAACCCTGCTTGGCAAAGTTCCGGCCGCGCCCTGAAGCTACCGCGGTCAGTTTTTCGGCACGCCCCGCTAGGGCTCAGCTCTTCGCCCTGCCAAACATCCGGATGCGCACCACAAAGTGCCGGCCCTCGTCACCCAGAAATTGCCCGAACGTCGGCGAGCCAATCACGTTGCTCACCGCCGTCGGATTACGATGGTCCGTCAGATTGTTGGCCCCCACGCGGAGGGCGAAGCGGTAGCCGCGAAATGTGAACCGGCGTTCCACGTGCAGGTTGAGATCGAGGTTAGAAGGAAAACGGTGCGAGTCCGCCGCACCCTGCACGACTCCCGTGTCGTACGCAATCGAATAAGGAAAGCCCGTCCGCCAATCCAACAGATACGCGATCGCCCAGTTTTTCCGGAATCGCTGCAATGGTGGCGGCAGGTATCCCCAGCTGAGGAACCGGTTGGGCGCATCCCATGGCATCGGGCCTAGATTGTTGCCTACTTGCAGCGGCTGGTCAACGCTCACGTCCAGCACCGCATTGGAAAGCGCCTGCGAACGCACGTAACTCACCATCCAGCCGTACTGATCGCCGAAATTGTGACGCACCGTCACCGCTTCTTCGTCGTAGGAATCGCGCCTCAGGTTGGATAATTCATACGTTCCGCCATACCCATAGCCCAGCGATTGCGGTTGAACAATAACGGATTCTCCGGTCTCCGGGATGTAAACAAAACCGTCCGTCCCGCGTTTCCGGAGCCACGACACCTTCGCGTAGATGCGATGGCCCAGATCCTGCTCCACACCCGCGCTCCAGTTGTCATACCGGGGCATGCTGAGTCCGTGGCCCGCGACAAAGGTGGTAGTGAGCGGAGCTGCGGGCACTCCCTCTGCGGAGAAAGGCGTAGTGATCGCCTGCTGATCCAGGGGCCGGCTGAACAGCGCCAGGTTCGTTGCGTCGTAGATGACGCTGTAGCCTGCCACGATCTTCGTATGTGAGTTCGCGAAGGGCGCATAAGCGGCTGCCACGCGCGGCCCGAACGACGCGCGCCGCACCAGCTCGTCCCAGTCCTCGCGCACCCCCACATCGATCACGAGCCTCGGCACGGGTTGCCAGTGATCGTTAATATACGTGGCCAACGCCAGGTTCGGCCTGTGGAAGTCGCCGCTCCCGGTGAACATGGTTTCGAAAAGAGGCAGCCCCGAGAGCCCAATTACTTCGTAGCCAGTGCGGTGAAACTGCGCCGAAAAGCTAAGGCGTTGTGCGTCAGCTCCAACCTCCAATTGGTGCCGGCCCGCAAAGTGGAAAGCCGTTGGGAACAGATTCATGAAGAGCTGTTTTCGCCCCCCGTGCTCCCTCGAGTCCACAAAGTAGTTTCCACTGGCCCCTTCCGGCGTCAGCAGGTAAAGTGCGGTGCCTTCCGGAACCGAGCTCAAGAACACTCTCTGCCAGGCAAATCCGGTTTCCAGCATCGTGCTGTTGTTCCACGAGTACGTGTCTTTCACCGCCGCCACCCATTCGTTCGTGCTCACGCCGCTAGTGGTTGAGTCCGGGTCCAGCACGCCCAGCCCGGAGTGAGCCTGATGCGTGAAATCGGTTAAGAAGTCCGCATATAGGATGTTGGCAGCCGTCAAGTTCACCTGCGTGTGGAACAGGTTTCCCACGGCCCAGGACGGGTTTGTGTTTTCGCCCTTAGGCAACCCGGAAACGTAGCCGTCGTTGAATCCTCCGTCGAAACTATCGGAGAACCAGGCCCGGCCTTTCACCAGCGGTCCTGAAAAACCGGCGCGCGGTGTCCAGTCGCCCAGCGCGATTCCGTTGTGCGTATCGAATCCGGGGATAAAGTTCGTCGTCGTAAAGTGATACTGGTCCGTGCCATTTTCCGTGCTGATCGCGAGCGTCCCTGCCGAGCCCCGCCCGTATTGGGGTGATTCGAGCGAAGAGGTCAAGTCAACAGAGCGGATTCCCTCCACCGCCAACCGCGTCGTAAAGCGCCCGCTGATCGGATCCGTTATGTCGAAGCCGTCCAGCGTGTATTGGGTTTGATACTCCGCGCCGCCGTGGAAGTGTACGCCGCCTGCGGCGTCCTCGATCACGCCTGGCGTCAGTTTCAACGCATTGCGCAAGCTGTTGCTGGCGGGGTAAGGAACGTTATTGATCTCGGTCCCGCTCAGGCGTTGTTCGTTGTCGGTGCGCGCCGGGTCTACAAGTGACGGCGAGTCGCCGACCTCGACGCTTTGGAAGACTTCCCGCTCCGGGCTGAGCACCAGCGTCAACTCGGCTTCGCCCTTCTCCACGTGCGCGGGCCGGTCCGTTAGCCGGAAATAGCCCGGCCTCTCGACGCTTACCAGATAATCGCCGGCTTCGGGCAGAGAAATCTGAAAGGCGCCTGTTGGCCCGGTGAAAGTATCCGCCGGCGCCTGCTCGCCTTTGTGTACGCGGACATGCGCATTCGCCACCGGCGCTTCGTTCTCGTCCACCACCCGGCCGCTCAGTGTTACCTGGGCATTGGCGCTGGCCGCGGCCGTAACCAAGACCAGCCCCACGCGAACAATCCACGGCATTGCCACGGGCGATTCCTGATCCACTATATCGCTCATCCGCCCTCCCGCCCGAATTCGTAACTTCTGACGGAAAGGAAGCGAATACCCTTAACGAAAGCCAACAGTAGCACTATCATGAAGGAAAGGTTTTTGGAGCACAACGTATGGTAAGCACAAACCGACTCACCGTTTTGCCCCGGCGGCTGTCGAAGGCCGCCCTGGCCGTCGCATTCCTGACTTTCGCCCTGACTGCCGCCAGTTTTCCTGATCCCACGGTGGATACGCCCCTTGGGGCCGGGAAATCAGAAACCGCCGTATTAGCCGGTGGCTGTTTCTGGGGAATGGAGGGCGTCTTCGAATCGCTCAAGGGCGTCTCCGCCGTAGTCTCCGGTTATTCGGGAGGCAGCGCGGCCACCGCGCACTACGAGATCGTCAGCACCGGCAACACCGGACACGCCGAGTCAGTCCAGATCAAGTACGATCCGTCGAAAATCTCATTCGGTCAACTGCTCAAGGTCTATTTTTCCGTGGCACACGACCCCACCGAGTTGAACCGGCAGGGACCCGATTGGGGTACCCAGTATCGTTCGGAAATCTTCTACACCAACGAAGAGCAGAAGAAGGTTGCCGAAGCCTATATCCAGCAGCTCGACCAGGCCAAGGTCTACCACAAGCCAATCGTCACCAAACTGGAGCCCCTCCAGAAGTTCTATCCGGCCGAGGAGCACCATCAACATTTCATGGCGCGCAACCCGAACTACCCCTACATTGTGTATAACGATGCGCCAAAAGTCCGGAACCTTCACAAGGAGTTCCCGGAGTTGGTGAAAGGAGACGGGAAATGAACCGCCGGTCGTTTCTAGGTCTCGTTGGCGGCGTAGCGCTGGCCGCTGGCAAGCACGACGGTAAGATACTGAAAATAGTTGAGTTTAACGCGATGGGCGCCAGAAAAGGAACGGTCGAGGTGGAAAAGATCGAAAAATCAGCCGCCGAGTGGCAAAAACAGCTCACTCCGGAGCAGTTCGAGGTGACTCGGCGCGCGGGGACGGAGCGGGCTTTTACCGGGAAGTATTTCAACAACCACGAGGACGGCCTTTACAATTGCATTTGTTGCGGCACGAACCTGTTTGATTCCCGCACCAAGTTCGAATCGGGCACTGGCTGGCCGAGTTTCTGGCAGCCAATCGCGAAGGAAAACGTTACGATACATGAGGATACAACCTTCGGAATGCGCCGCGAGGAAGTCCTTTGTTCCCGCTGCGACGCACATCTGGGGCATGTTTTCACCGATGGCCCGCCTCCCACACATTTGCGCTATTGTATGAACTCGGCTTCGCTGAACTTTGTCCCACGGGGCAAAGAGCAGTCCTAGCCGCAGTTCTTATGAGTTTTCTCGACGAAGAGTTTCTGCTGAAAAGCAAAACCGCGCGGCGCCTTTACCACGACTACGCGGAACCGGAGCCGATCCTCGACTACCACAACCATCTGCCCCCAAAGGAAATTAGCGAGGATCGGCGATTCTCTAACCTCTTTGAAATCTGGCTCGAAGGCGACCATTACAAGTGGCGGGCAATGCGCGCCAATGGCGTCGATGAGCGGTTTTGCACCGGTGACGCCGAGCCGTATGAAAAGTTTCTGGCGTGGGCGCGAACGGTGCCCTACACCTTGCGCAATCCTCTTTATCATTGGACCCACCTGGAACTGCAACGGTATTTCGGCATCCATGAACTGCTGAATGAGCAGACGGCTCCCGACATCTGGATGAAAGCAAACGAGATGCTGGCTGGTAGCGACCTCACCGCCCGCGGCATTCTGCGCCGGTTTCGTGTCACGGCGCTATGCACCACGGATGACCCGGCGGACGAGCTTAAGTACCACCAAGCCATTGCAAAGTCAGGGTTTAGCGTGGCGGTCTATCCCGCCTTCCGGCCCGACCGGGTATTCGAAGTCCACTTGCCCGGCCGTTGGAACCAGTGGCTGGGGTGCCTGGAAATAGCGGCTCACCGGGAAATCAACAACTTAGCGGCTCTGGTCGATGCTCTGGAAACGCGGCACAACGACTTCCATGCGATGGGGTGCCGGCTTTCGGATCATGGGTTAAACTACTGTCCATCAGCGGATTGCACGGAAGCAGAGGCAGTCGCGATCTTTCGCAGGGCGCGCCAGGGCGAAGCCGCATCCGAAACCGAGCAGTGGCAGTTTGCCTCCTATTTAATGATTCACCTGGGACGGATGGACGCCGCCAAGAACTGGACCAAGCAACTGCATCTGGGCGCGCTGCGGAGCACCAATTCGCGTATGCTGGCCGTGGCCGGGCCCGATAAGGGTTTCGATTCCATCGGCGATTTCCAGCAGGCTCAGGCACTTGCAAAGTTTCTCGATTCCTTGGAACGTGAAAGCGCACTCCCTAAGATGATCCTTTATAACGTCAATCCGCGGGACAACTACGCCTTTGCCACGATGGCGGGCAACTTTCGGCGGGTGCATTTTGGCAGTGGCTGGTGGTTTCTGGATCAAAAAGAGGGAATTGAGTGGCAGTTGAACGCGCTTTCCAATTGCGGACTGCTATCCCGATTCCTCGGGATGCTGACCGATTCCCGGTCGTTCCTCTCATTCCCACGCCACGAATACTTCCGGCGCGTGCTGTGCAATCTGGTCGGCTCGGAGATGGAGAGCGGCGAACTCCCCGACGATCTCGAGCTTTCCGGCCGTATGATTCGTGATATTTGCTACGGCAATGCGCGGTCGTTTCTCGGTCTTCCCAAAGGCTGATGTGCCGAACGGCCTAGCCGAGAAGTGGTCATTCGGCACTCGCTGATCGCAGGGCCATTTCCTCATACTGAAAGACAAACCGAGAAAACTCATGGACCATTCAACCCCCACCACGCTCGCTCCCGAGCGGCCCTCGTCACCGCCACAAGCCGAAAGCAAACCGCGCCGATCCTCGCGGGGCTGGGTTTGGCTGCTCCTTTTGACGGCGTTGGCCGCAGGCGCCTACTACTACTGGCCGAAAGGCAATCCGGCTGCGGCGACCGGCACGGCGCCGGCGGCCGCCGGCAGGAAGGGGCGGGGTGCCGGCGCGATACCGGTGGTCGCGGTCAAGGCGCAAACAGGCAACATCGGCGTGTACATCGAAGGGTCGGGGAATGTGATCCCGGTCTACACAGTTACATTGAAGTCCCGCGTGGATGGCGAGCTCACGAAGGTTCTCTATAACGAAGGCCAACTGGTTCACCAGGGCGACCTGCTCGTGCAGATCGATCCGCGGCCTTATCAGGTAATGTTGGAACAGGCCGAGGGACAACTGGCCAAGGACCAGGCGACGCTGGACAACGCCCGGGTGGATTTGGTCCGCTACCAGAAGCTGCTGGCTCAGAATGCGATTCCGGAGCAGCAGCTCGCCACGCAGAAGGCCACGGTGGACTCGGCGGTGGGAGCGATAAAGTCCGACCAAGGGGCGATCGACGCCGCCAAGCTGGATTTAGTCTACTCCCGCATCACTGCGCCGATAACCGGCAGGGTGGGTTTGCGGCTGGTGGATCCGGGCAACATCGTCCACGCGACCGACACGAATGGATTGGCAGTCATCACGCAGGTCGATCCGATCAGCGTCATCTTCACGATCGCCGAGGGCGACATTCCAGCGGTCATCCAGAGATTGCGGGCGGGACAGCACTTGAAGGTCGAGGCCCAGGACAACCTTCTTCACAAGACGCTGGCGACGGGAACTCTGCAAACCATCGACAATCAAATCGACCAGACCACCGGGACGGTAAGACTGAGAGCGTTGTTCGACAACAAGAATGACGCGTTGTTCCCGAATCAGATGGTGAACCCGCGTTTGCTGGTGGAAGAAAAGCATGGCGTGACGGTCGTGCCCAATGCGGCGATTCAGCGGAACTCGCAGTCTACATATATCTGGGTGGTGAAGGCAGACCGGAGCGTGACTGTGCGCCCGGTGACTATTGGGACACAGGAAGGGGATAAAACGCAGATCGTGGCCGGCCTGGCACCGGGAGAAGAAGTAATCACGGACGGAGTCGACAAGCTGCAGGAAGGGACCAAGGTGACGACGCGTGCGCCCGCCGAGCAAAGCGGCGGCACAAACCAAGGCGCCGCCAAGAAGAGCGGAGGCGCCAAGCAAGGCGGGGGCGCCAGGTAATGAATCCCTCGCGGACATTTATCCTACGGCCGGTAGCGACCTCGCTGTTGATGGTGGCCATTCTTTTGGTGGGCTGGGTGGCCTATCTGCAGTTGCCGGTGTCGGCCTTACCGGAGGTGGATTATCCAACCATCCAGGTGGTCACGTTTTATCCTGGCGCCAGCCCGGACGTAATGGCGTCGGGGGTAACGGCGCCGCTGGAGCGGCAGTTCGGCCAAGTGCCCGGTCTGCAGCAGATGACCTCAACCAGCTCGGATGGAAGCTCGGTCATCACGCTGCAGTTCAATCTGAGTCTGAATATCGATGTCGCCGAGCAAGAAGTACAGCAATCGATTAACGCGTCGGGAACGTATCTACCGGCCGATCTTCCCACGCCGCCGATCTACAGCAAGATCAACCCCGCGGATACGCCCATCCTGACGCTGGCGCTAAGTTCCAATGCGCTTCCGCTTTCGAAGGTAGAGGATCTGGCGGATACGCGGCTGGCGCCGAAAATCTCACAGTTGCCGGGCGTCGGCCTCGTGAGCATCAGTGGTGGACAGAAGCCGGCAGTTCGCATTCAGGCGAATCCCACGGCGCTGGCGTCCTACGGGTTAAATTTGGAGGATCTGCGGAGCGCGCTGGTATCGGCCAACGTGAATCAGGCGAAGGGGAATTTTGACGGGCCGCACCAGGCGTACACCATCGGCGCCAACGATCAAATCCTGACCAGCGCCGACTACGCGGCTTTGGTGATTGCGTACCGCAACGGCGCACCAGTGAAGATAACGGACGTCGCGAGGGTCTTCGACGACACAGAGAACGTTCGCCAAGCCGCCTGGATGAACGCTACGCCCGCCGTGATCATGAACATCCAGCGGCAGCCGGGGGCGAACATTATCGCCGTCGTAGATCGCGTCAAGCGCGTTCTGCCGCAGCTTCAGAGCTCGCTACCCTCCTCGATTGTGGTGAAGATCCTGACGGACCGGACGACCACGATCCGAGCGTCGGTAGCGGACGTGCAGTTTGAACTCATGCTCACCGTGGCCCTGGTGGTGATGGTGATCTTCCTGTTCCTGCGCAACTTTTACGCAACGATAATCCCCGGCGTTGCCGTGCCGCTGTCCCTGGTGGGCACGTTTGGGGTGATGTATCTGCTGGGCTACAGTTTGAACAATTTATCGCTGATGGCGCTGACCATTTCGACCGGCTTCGTGGTGGACGACGCGATCGTCATGATCGAAAACATTACGCGATATATCGAAGAAGGCGAGCGGCCGCTCGCAGCGGCATTGAAAGGATCGGAACAGATCGGATTCACCATCGTTTCGCTGACGATCTCGTTGATTGCCGTGCTGATTCCGCTGCTGTTCATGGGCGACATCGTGGGCCGGCTGTTCCGCGAATTCGCGGTAACGCTGGCGGTGACGATTCTGGTCTCCGCCGTGGTTTCGCTGACGTTGACGCCGATGATGTGTTCGAAGCTGTTGAAGCACAAGCCGGAGGCCCAGCAGGGACGCTTCTTCCGCGCCTCCGAGCGGGCATTCAACGGTGTCATTGCGTTTTATGGCAAGACGCTGACGTGGGTCTTGCGGTTTCAGACGATCACGCTTCTGGTGGCGGCGGCCACCCTGGGGTTGACGATCATCATGTTCATCCATATCCCCAAGGGCTTCTTCCCCATCCAGGACACAGGCGTCATTCAAGGAGTTTCCGAGGCGGAGCAGACCGTATCCTTTGAGGCCATGGCGAAACGGCAGCAGGAATTGGGCCAGGTGATTTTGCGAGATCCGGCTGTCGAGAGCCTTTCTTCATTCATCGGAATTGATGGAACCAACACGACGCTGAACAGCGGCCGCATTCAAATCAACCTCAAGCCGCTCGAGGAGCGCAAAGTCAGCGCGACCGATGTGATTCGCCGTTTACAGCCGGGCCTGGAGCAGGTGACGGGCATTACGCTGTTCATGCAACCGGTGCAGGATATTTCGGTGGAAGACCGGGTGAGCCGGACGCAGTTTCAATACACGCTGGAGGACCCGAACGCGGATGAGCTGAACACCTTTGCTCCGCGCATGCTGGAGACGCTAAAGAAGCTGCCGGAGCTGCGCGATGTGGCGAGCGACCAGCAGGTGGGGGGGCTCCGGGTGAAGGTGGTCTACGATCGCGACACAGGGTCGCGGCTCGGCATCACACCGTCCATGATCGACAACACGCTCTACGACGCATATGGGCAGCGCCAAGTGTCGACCATGTTCACGCAATTAAACCAGTATCACGTGGTGTTGGAGGTGAGGCCGGATTTCGAGAAGGATCCCGAGTCTTTACGCCACCTCTACATCCGCTCGTCGGCGAGTTCGACGGGATCCACGGGGCTGGTCTCGGGAGGATCGGCGACCACGACATTGTTTGGGCCGTCGAGCTCATCGGCATCGACCTCTCTAGCTCCTGGTTCGACTGTGTCGACGGGTGTAAACGCAACGACCACGAGCGGCGCATCGAGTTCCGCGGCGAGTGCCGCGTTCTCGTCCGCGCCAGCGTCGACGAACGCTTACCCGAACGGAAGCCAGGTACCGCTGAGCGCATTTACGCACCTGGAGCAGACCACCGTGCCCATCACCGTGAACCACCAGGGACAGTTTCCGGTGGTGACGTTGTCCTTTAATCTTGCGCCGAACGCGTCGCTAGGGGATGCCGTGAATGCGGTCAATCGAGCGAAGGAGGAGATCGGCCTTCCGGCCAGTATTCAAGCGGAGTTTCAAGGCACGGCGCAGGCGTTTCTAGCTTCTCTGGCGAGCGAACCGGTGCTCATTCTGGCGGCACTGGTTACGGTTTACATCGTGTTGGGGGTGCTGTACGAAAGCTACATTCATCCGATCACGATCCTCTCCACGCTGCCCTCGGCGGGAGTGGGCGCACTGCTGGCGCTATACATTTGCCACGAAGACTTCAGCGTGATCGCGCTGATCGGCATCGTGCTGCTGATCGGCATTGTGAAGAAGAACGGGATCATGATGATCGATTTCGCACTGGAGGCGGAACGCAAAGAGGGGCGGCCGCCCGAGGAGGCGATCTATCAGGCGTGCTTGCTACGCTTCCGGCCGATCATGATGACCACGATGGCGGCGCTGCTGGGGGGCTTGCCGCTGGCTTTAGGAACGGGCGTCGGGTCCGAATTGCGGCGGCCGCTGGGCATCACGATGGTGGGAGGGCTGATTCTGAGCCAGGCGCTGACGCTGTACACGACGCCGGTGATCTACTTGTGGTTCGACCGGCTGGCGCGGAGATTCCGCAGGCCGGCGGAGAGCATCGACGGCCCGGAGCTAGTGCCCGCGGACTAAGGCATGAATATTTCGCAGCCATTCATCCATAGACCGGTGGCCACGACGCTGCTGACCGTCGCGGTGGCGCTATCGGGTGCGATCGCTTTCCGGCTGCTTCCGGTATCGCCCTTGCCGCAAGTAGACTTTCCGACGATCTCGGTGACCGCGTCTTTGCCCGGCGCGAGCCCCGAGACCATGGCCTCGTCGGTGGCGACTCCGCTTGAGCGCCAATTCGGCCGCATCGCCGCGGTGACGGAGATGACCTCGGCCAGTTACCTGGGTGTGAGCACGGTTACGCTACAGTTCGATCTCAACCGCAGTATCGACGCCGCGGCGCGCGATGTGCAGGCTGCCATCAATGCAGCCCGCGGTTACCTGCCGGCGAACCTTCCGAGCAATCCCACGTATCGGAAAGTAAATCCGGCAGACTCCCCGATTTTTATGGTCTCGCTGACCTCTAACGTGCTCGACAAAGGCCGCATGTACGACGCGGCCTCGACGATCATGGCGCAGAAGCTGGCGCAGGTGAAGGGCGTGGGGCAAGTGTTCGTGGGCGGCAGTGCGCTGCCCGGCGTGCGCATTGAGCTGAATCCGACCTCCCTGAACAATTACGGGATCGGACTGGAGGACGTACGGACGGCTTTGGCCGGCGCGAACTCGAACACACCCAAGGGCCATTTTTCGGACGGCCATCAAATCTGGGAGGTAGGCGCGAACGACCAGATATTCAAGGCCATCGATTACAAACCGCTGCTGGTGGCTTACCGGAACGGGTCGGCGGTACGGGTCTCGGACGTCGGCGACGCAGTGGACTCGGTCGAGGATTTACGCAACGCGGGATACGCCAACGGCAAGCCTTCGGTGCTGTTAGTCATTTTCCGCCAGCCGGGCGCCAACATCATCGACACGGTGGACCGCATCCGCGCGATCATGCCGCAGCTCAAAGCCGAGATTCCCCAGACGATCGACATGACCGTCAGCGTGGATCAGACCGTCACGATTCGCGCTTCGGTCCACGAGGTGGAGAAGTCGCTATTGATTTCGGTGATTCTGGTAATTCTGGTGGTGTTCGTATTTCTGCGGAGCGTGCGCACCACCATCATCCCCAGCGTGGCGGTTCCGGTATCGCTGATCGGAACGTTCGGGGTGATGTACCTGTTCGGGTACAGCATCGACAATCTGTCGCTGATGGCGTTGACCATCTCGACGGGGTTCGTGGTGGATGACGCCATTGTGGTGATCGAAAACATAACGCGCTATCTGGAGCAGGGAATGAAACCGATGGCGGCGGCGCTGCGCGGGGCGCGGGAGATCGGCTTTACGGTGATCAGCATCAGCGTCTCGCTGGTGGCGGTGTTCATTCCGTTGCTGATGATGGGCGGCATCGTGGGGCGGCTGTTCCGGGAATTCGCGGTGACGCTGTCGGTGGCGATCACGGTTTCGCTGGCGGTTTCGCTCAGCACGACGCCGATGATGTGCGCGCACATGCTGCGGGAGCACGCGACGCATGGCTGGCTCTACCGGACGAGCGAGCGCGGCTTCAACTCGGTCATCTCCCTGTACGGACGAACGCTTTCCAAGGTGCTGCGGCACCCGGCAATCACGCTGCTGGTATTGTTGGCGACCATTGCTCTGAACCTCGACCTTTTCTATCGCACGCCCAAGGGGTTCTTTCCGCAGCAGGACGGCGGGCGTCTGACGGGCCAGATACAGGCCGACCAGGATACGTCTTTCCAGAGGATGGATGTGCTGCTGAAGCGGATCAGCAAGATCGTGGAGCAGGACCCGGCAGTCTACATCGTGAACGCGTTCACCGGCGGCACCGGCGGCGGAGGCGTCACGACCAATACGGCGCGACTTTATATCACCCTGAAGCCACTCGAAGAGCGCAAGATCACCTCGGACTACATCATTGCGCGCCTGCGCCCGAAACTGGCGGTGGTGCCAGGAGCGACATTGTATCTGCAAGCGTCGCAGGATCTGCGCATCGGCGGACGCAGTAGCAGCGCCCTGTATCAGTTCACGCTGCGCGGCGATAATTTGCAGGACCTGACGGTGTACGGGCCGCGCATGCTGCAAGCGCTGCGCCGGATCCCGCAGATCACCGACGTCAACACGGATCAGCAAAACAACGGCTTGCAGTCGGTGGAGCGGTACGATCGGGCGGCGGCGGCGCGCTTCGCCATCTCCCCGCAGTTGATCGACAACGTGCTCTACGATGCCTTCGGGCAGCGCCAGGTGTCGACCATGTACACGCCCCTGAATCAGTATCACGTGGTGATGGAGGCGGCGCCGCAGTTTTGGCAGGATCCGCAAACCTTGCGCGAGATCTATGTGCGGGCTCCGGGCGGAACAGAGGTGCCGTTGAGCGCGCTCGCGCGTTACACGTCCGCCACGGCGCCGTTGGCGGTAAACCACCAGGGTTTGTTTCCGGCGGTAACGATTTCGTTCAACCTGGCGCCGGGGGTGGCGCTGGGAGATGCGGTGGAGGTGATCCTGGAAGCCGCCCAGAAGGTCGGGGTGCCGGCCACGATCCATACGGCTTTCGCGGGAACGGCGCAAGCGTACCAGGATTCGTTGAGCAGCGAGCCGCTGCTGATCGCGGCGGCGCTGGCGGCGGTGTACATCGTGCTGGGGATCCTTTATGAGAGCTACATACATCCGATCACGATCCTCTCGACGCTGCCGTCGGCGGGGGTGGGGGCGCTATTAGCGCTGTTGATCTGCCACATGGATCTGAGCATCATCGCCATAATCGGCATCATTCTTTTGATTGGCATCGTAAAGAAGAACGCGATCATGATGATCGATTTTGCGCTGGCGGCGGAGCGCAATGAACATAAGAGCTCGCGGGACGCCATCTACGAAGCCTGCCTGTTGCGCTTCCGTCCGATTCTGATGACCACGATGGCGGCGCTGCTGGGCGCTTTGCCGCTTGCGCTGGGAACGGGAGTGGGGTCGGAGCTTCGCCGGCCTCTGGGAATCACGATCATCGGGGGCTTGATAGTCAGCCAGTTGCTGACGCTCTATACGACGCCGGTGGTGTACCTGTTCCTGGACCGCTTGCAGGTGCGCCTCGGGCGGTCACCCGCAGTAGAAAACGGGGTAGCCGGCCCGGTGCCCTCGGAGGCGTAGCGCGAGCTTCATGTTTACCATCACGGTGCACCCCAATCCGACCGGCTGCCGGACGCTTGCACTTGCGGGAAGCGTAAGCGCCGACGCGGTACCGGAAATTGACCGGCTCATCAGGGATGTCCGGCAGGCGCGGAGCCAGGTGGTGCTGGACATGGGAGAAGTGACGTTGATGGACCGCACGGCCGTGCGCTTCTTCGCCCGGCAGCAGAAGCGCGGCATCGCGCTGGTGAATTGTCCGGGATACATTGCACATTGGATATCACAAGAGACGAGTGCTCATGAATCATAGGAGTGACATGTTCCACCGCCATCGCGCGGCCGCAATGGCGCCGCTTGCCGGAATCCTGCTGTTGTCGAGCGGGTGCATGGTTGGCCCGAAGTATCAGCGGCCCACCGCTCCCGCGCCATCCACCTACAAGGAGCCACCGCCGCCGGGCTGGAAGGAGGCGCAGCCGAGTGATGGCGCGATTAAGGGCAAGTGGTGGGAAATTTACAACGACCCACAACTCAATGCCCTTGAGGAGCAGGTCAATATCTCCAACCAGAACGTGCTGATGGCCGAAGCGCAATACCGCGAGGCGAAAGATGCGGTGCGGATCGCCAGGAGCGGCTTGTTCCCCACGGTCAGCGCGGCGCCGTCCATCACCAGCACACGAACGCCGGCGCAGGTGACAGGTAGCGTCGCGTCCGGCTCCAGCGCTGCCCCCCACGGTTTTTATTCCCTCCCCCTCGATCTGTCATACACCGCCGATCTCTGGGGAAGCATCCGGCGCAGCATTGCGGCGAGCGCGAATTCTGCCCAAGTGTCGGCGGCCGATTTGGAGAATGCCCGGCTTACCTATCAGGCGGACCTGGCCTCGGACTATTTTCAGCTCCACGGCTTGGACGGTGACGCGGAACTGCTCGCGAGCGCTGTGAAGTCTTACGAGGAATTTCTGGTGCTTACAAAGAACCGGTACGCCGGCGGCATCGCCTCGCTGGGCGATGTGGCGCAGGCGAGAACTCAGCTCGAGACTACGCGCGCGCAGCTAGTCGACGTCGGTGTGCAGCGGGCGCAGTTTGAACATGCGATCGCGATCCTCACCGGCAAACCACCGTCGGGTTTTTCGATCCCCCTGGTTACCCTGAAAACGCCACCGCCTCCGATTCCTATCGGAGTTCCAACCGCTTTGCTGGAACGAAGACCGGATATTGCCGCCTCGGAACGGCAAGTGGCCGCTGCCAACGAGCAGATCGGGATTGCGAAGGCGGCCTTTTATCCGGCGCTCACGCTGAGTGCATCGGCCGGGCTCGAAAGTGCAGACTTCCTGAATTGGTTTACCTGGCCGAGCCGCTTCTGGTCCGTGGGACCGCAATTGGCGGAAACTCTGTTCGACGCCGGCAAACGCCATGCGCAGGTGTCACAGGCCGAAGCCGCGTATGATGCCACAGTAGCCAATTACCGCCAAACGGTGCTGACCGGGTTTCAGCAGGTGGAAGACAACCTGGTTGCCCTGCGAATCCTGGCCGAAGAGGCAGACGTCACAGACGAAGCGGTGAAAGCCGCCCAGGAATCGCTGACCATATCCACCGACCAATACAAGGGTGGAATCGTGGCCTACCTTCAGGTAATCACGGCACAGACTGCGTGGCTCACGGAGGAAAAGGCCGCGATCGATCTACTCACACGCCGGATGACCGCGAGCGTGCTCCTGGTCGAAGCGCTTGGCGGAGGATGGGACACGTCGAAGTTGCCAACTGTTGCCGACGTCATGGCGGCGAACAGGTAAGGCTACGAGTGGAGGTGGAGAATGCCGCGGCGGATGGCGATGGTCACGGCTTGCGTGCGGTCGGCGGCTTTGAGTTTGCCGAGGATGGTTTGGATCTGATTTTTGACGGTGCCGCTGGCCGTGCCCAGCCGGTCTGCGATTTCTTTGTTGCCCAGACCCTCGGCAACCCACGCCAGCACCTCGGTTTCGCGGGGAGTCAGGGCGATCTGAGGGAAGTACTCGCTCAGCCGCTCGGAAACCTCAGGCGGGATGAGCCGCTTACCCGCGTGGACGCGGCGGATGGCCCGCAGCACTTCGGTGTGCACCATTTCCTTCAATAGATATCCACGCACGCCGGCTTCAAGCGCGCGATAGATCTCCTGATCTCCGTCATAACTGGTGAGGGCAATGATGCGGGCATCGGGGTATTCCTGCAGGATCATCTTAGTGGCGGAGACGCCGTCCAACTCCGGCATGCGAAGGTCTAAGAGGGTGACATCGGGCTGGTGCGCGCGAAATTGTTCCACGGCTTCACGGCCATTGGAAGCTTCGGCCACCAGCCGCGTATCGGCCTCATTGGCCAAAATCGAGGCGATTCCCTTGCGCACGAGAGGGTGATCGTCGGCGCACAGAACGCGAATGATTGGCCCTGAATGTTCTTCCGCCATCTATGAATCAATGTCGCCGGCGGCCTTGGCAGCCGGCAGCACCACGCACACCGTGGTTCCCTCGCCCGGCGTGCTATCCAACTGGAGGTGCGCCCCAATTTGCACGGCCCGTTCTCGCATTCCCGTAAGCCCGTAGTGGCCGGGCGCGGTGCGAACTCCGCCGTCGGAGGGCAAGCCCGTGCCATCGTCCCTCACTAATAGACGCACAGCATCCGGTTCGGATTGCAAAGCTACTTCGATAGTGCGGGCGCCGGAGTGCTTGACGGAGTTGGTGACGGCTTCCTGCGCGATACGCAGCAGGTTGTACTCGGCTTCCGCGCCCAGGTCCGAGGGCCCCTCATCCAGGTTCAGGTGCAGATGAACATCGCCGGTTTCCGTGATTTGCCGCGCGGCTTGGGCAATGGCGGACGAAAGCCCGGACTTTGGCCCGGTCGAATTGCGCAGGCCGGCGACAGACCGGCGCGCGTCGCGCAGGCAAGTGCCCGCGTCCTGGATAATCTCCTCCAAAACCTTGCTCTCGCCGGAACCCGGCCACCGCGCGGCCAGCGCCTGCATCTGCATGGTGACGCCGGAAAAACCTTGAATCAAGGTATCGTGAAGTTCCCGCGCGATGCGATTCCTCTCCGCCAGAATGATCCGGAAGTGCTCTTTGAGCGCCTGAATCCGGACCTGATAGACGAGCCACGCGCCGAGCGCAACCGCCAGCGCCACGAGCGGCCAAAACCAAGCCCTCTGGTAGTAATGCGGCGCGAGCGTGAAGGCAACTGTGCTCCCGGTGTCATTGCAGGTGCCGTCAATGTTGCACGCCGTCACACGAAACCGGTACTTGCCAGGCGGCAGATTGGCGTAATAGGCTTCGCGCCGGGTTCCGGCGTTGATCCAGCCTTTGTCGAACCCCTCCAGCATGTGCCGGAACGTAATGCGGCCCGGCAGCCGGTAGGCGAGGCCGGTATAGCGAAACTCGATGTTCTTTTGACCTGGGGGTAGCTGATCGATTTCCGCGGGAGGCTCGCTCTGCCCGTTTACGGTGACCTCTTCGATGACGACTTCGGGAGGCGGTAACTTGTGCAGCAGACTCTTCGGATCGATGACCAGGAGGCCGCGGATGGTGGAGAACCACAAACTGCCGTCCTGCATCCGCCACACGGCGGGTTGCACGCCGGCCTTGCATTCAATCGTCCGCAAAACATCGGTCGGGCTGTAAGGCGTACTCTGGAAATTGGCGATTTTGCCGGCGGCGAAGCGCAGCAAATCCGACCGGTTCACGCCGAAAATGCCTTTACTGCACGCCATCCATAGGCGGTCTTGCGCGTCGCGTGCGATGCCGTAGACTTCGTCGTCGAACAAGCCGTCTTTGACGCCGTAGCTGAACAGTTTTCCGTCTTTCCAAAGGCGCAATCCGCTTCCCAGAGTTCCCATCCATAACGAACCGTCAGGATCCTGGTAAAGCGCATCCACATCGCGCACGGGGGTACCATCGGGGGCGAACTCGCGCAGACGTCCCTTTTCCAGAACGCGCAGGCCGCCGCCTTCGGTGGCCACGAAAAGATGCCGTGCGCTGTCCTCGCCGAGGGCGAGAATGGATAGGCCCATGGCGCCAAGCCCGCCAGCGGGTGCTATCAGGCGGCCGTCTTGCAGCGCGACGAGACCGGCTGAAGTCCCGATCCAAAGCCGGTTCCCGTGATCGCGATAAAGGCATTGCACGCGGCCGGCGGGCAGGCCACGCGCTGGCGTAAAAGTTTCGGCGACGCGGCCGTCACGCAGCCTGCTCAGGCCGCCCCCGGTCCCCACCCACAAGTCGCCGGCTGCGTCTTCGGCGAGCGCGTAGATGGAGTTGGAGACCAGGCCGTCTTTGGTAGTGAGGACCGTGAACCGGCGGCCGTCGAACCGCCCCAGGCCGGCATCCAGCGTGCCAACCCAAACGGCCCCGTGGCGATCCTGAAAAACCGGTCCAGTTTCGTTGCTCGGCAGCCCTTCGCTCGCCGTGAACGGAACGGCGCGGCCGTCCAGGAATTGGTTGAGCCCGTGTTTCGTGCCCACCCAAAGTCCGCCTTCCTGATCTTCATGCAGCGCGAACACCGTGCTCTGGGACAGACCCTGGTTGGTGCCGAAGCTTTCGATTTCGCCTTGACGCATCCGGCTGAAACCGTTCTTGGTGCCGATCCAAAGGCTTCCGTCCCGGCTTTGGGCGAGCGAGAATACTCCGTCGTCCGCCAAGCCATCCTTGACCGTGAAGAGGTGCTCCTGGCCCGACTGGATGCGAATGAGGCCGTCCGTCGTGCCGACCCAGACGGCGCCGTCACCGGAGCTGAGCAGGGCGCGAACGCTGCCGTATTCGGGCAAGTACTTCAATGGATGGTTCCGCAGGTGCCTTCCATCCCAGATGCCCAGGCGCGAGTGCTCGTCGGCGACCCAAAGTGTTCCGTCACGGTTTTGAGCAGCGGCTAGAATGGCATCGGCGGGAAGTCCTTGAGCCGGTCCATAAGCAGATATTCTGTCGCCATTGATCTGGGCCAAGCCTCGCGACGTGCAAACCCACAGGCCGCCGTTTCGGCCGGGCACCAGGCAGTGCACGCTATCCGAGGGCAATCCGTCCGCGGATGAAAAACGCTTGATCACGCCATCGTGCAGCCGGAACAGACCCGCATCGTTGGTGCCAATCCAGAGATTCTGTTGCTGGTCCTCGAGCAGATTCCCGACCCAGGCGTTCTTGAGTGCGGGCATGTTGGGGTTGTCGAACGTAGTGAAGCGAACGCCGTCGAAGCGAACGAGGCCAGTCTGCGTGCCTAGCCACAGATAGCCCTCGTGCGTTTGCCAGATCGAGTAAATGGCGGCCTGCGGCAGCCCTTGCGTGACCTGCCAAATGCGGTGGATGTATTGCGTGAGGGCGAGAGAGGGATCGAGCGCGTACATAGGCGCCAAAACAAGGAAGGCGCCTCCCAACGAAACCAGCCACCGGAGGATCCGGGCGCGCGCAGTGCTCACTAGTATTCATTTTACGTCTCTTGACCAGTTAAGAGCTAACCGGGGCCATAGTACGCCGCGGGGCGGACTAGGCCGCCCATTGTATGCTGCATCACCGCACAGTCTGCTAAAGCCTGTGCGGCCAGGATACGCTGGAGTCATGCCCACCAACCCCGCCGCCGGAAGGCCGGCTTCTCCCTCCGATCTCGTCAACGTCCCGCGCCTGGTGACCGCTTACTACTCGCAGCGCCCTGATCCCGGCATTCCGGAACAACGAGTCTCTTTTGGCACGTCGGGCCATCGCGGCTCCGCTTTTGACGGCTCCTTCAACGAGTGGCACATTCTGGCGATCACGCAGGCCATCTGCCTCTATCGCAAACAAGAGGGGATCGACGGCCCGTTGTTCCTGGGAGCGGATACCCACGCTCTTTCGGACCCGGCTTTTGCCAGCGCTCTGGAAGTCCTCGCGGCCAACGATATTCCGGTCATGATCTCGAAGGGGCAGGAATACACGCCGACTCCGGCGGTCTCGCTCGCCATCCTGAACTACAACCGGGGACGAAAGAGCGGAATGGCGGACGGAATCGTCATCACTCCTTCGCACAATCCGCCTCCCGATGGCGGGTTTAAATACAACCCGCCCAATGGCGGACCGGCGAGCAGCCAGATCACGTCCTTCGTGCAATCGAAGGCCAACGAGTTTCTGGTGGCCGGGCTCAGCGGTGTGAAACGGGTGTTATTCGAGAAGGCTCTGCGCGCTTCTGGTACGCACGCGCATGACTTCGTAGCGGAATATGTGCAGGATCTTGGGAACGTGATCGATATGGGCGCAATCCATGGTGCCGGCCTCAAACTCGGCGTGGATCCGCTCGGGGGCGCGGGAGTGCACTACTGGGGCCCCATCGCCGAGCGCTACGGTTTGAATCTCACCGTGGTGAACGATGCAGTCGATCCGACCTTTCGTTTCATGACGCTGGATTGGGATGGCAAAATCCGCATGGACCCCTCGTCTCCATACGCCATGCGGCGGCTTATCGACATGAGAGACAAGTTTGACCTCGCCATGGCTTGCGATACCGATCACGATCGTCACGGAATCGTTACAAAAAGCGCCGGACTGCTTCCGCCGAATCATTACCTGTCCGTGTGCATCCATTACTTGTTCAGCAACAGGCCGAAGTGGCGGCAGGACTCGGCTGTGGGAAAAACGGTGGTGAGCAGCAGCATGATCGACCGCGTGGCGAAAAAACTGGGCCGGCGGCTGCATGAGGTACCGGTCGGTTTCAAGTGGTTTGTGGATGGCTTACTGGACGGTTCGCTGGGCTTCACCGGCGAAGAAAGCGCCGGCGCGTCCTTTTTACGCTTGGATGGGACGGTGTGGACCACGGACAAAGACGGATTGATTGCGGCGCTTCTGGCGGCTGAAATCACTTCACGAGTGGGACGTGATCCGGGTGAAATTTATCGGGCACTGACGGAGGAATTTGGTACGCCTGTTTATGAACGCATCGATGCGCCCGCCACGGCGCAGCAGAAAGCCGCCCTGGAAAATCTCTCACCCGAGCACATCCACGCATCGTCTCTCGCTGGCGAGAAAATCCAGAAAATACTGACCAAGGCCGGAGACGGGAACGCCATCGGCGGCGTCAAAGTAATCACGGAAGGAGGCTGGTTTGCCGCGCGGCCTTCCGGTACTGAAGAAATCTATAAAATCTACGCTGAAAGCTTCCGCGACCGAGCTCATCTGGAGCGCATCCAGGCGGAGGCGCAAGCCATCATCGGCGACGCCTTCGCCGCGGCCACCGCTGTTGCCTGAGGAGGAATTATGAGCGATTCGAAGACAACCAACCCTCACGCTGAGGTGCCTGATTCCGAGGCGCTGGCGGAGCTGGCTCTCAACCTCCGTTGGACCTGGAATCGTTCGTCGAACGAGCTATGGGGGCAGCTTGATCCCGAGCTATGGGAACTCACCGAGAATCCCTGGGTCGTGCTGCAGACTGTCTCGCGGGAGAAACTGCAAAAAGCATGCGACGATCCCGTTTTCCGTAGCCGAGTGGACGAACTGCTGCGGCAGCAGCGCGAAGAAGTCCATTCTCCCGCTTGGTTTCAAAAGGCGCATCCGGATTCGAAGCTGACGCTAGTAGCGTACTTCAGCATGGAATACATGTTGAGCGAGGGGCTGCCCATTTATTCGGGAGGTCTTGGCAACGTAGCTGGAGATCAGCTCAAGACAGCCAGCGATTTGGGAGTGCCGGTGGCCGCTGTGGGTCTGCTTTATCAGCGGGGCTATTTCCGCCAGGAGATTGACTCATCGGGTGCGCAGCAGGCGCTCTACCCATTCAACGATCCCGGCCAGCTGCCCATCACGCCGCTGCGCGAGGCCAATGGCGAATGGGTGCGCCTGCCCATCGCCCTGCCGGGCCTGAAGCTCTGGATCCGCGCCTGGCAGGTTCAGGTAGGCCGGGCGAAACTGTACCTGCTCGATTCGAACGACCCCGCGAATCCACCAGCGTATCGAGGCATCACCAGCGAACTCTACGGCGGCGGCCCGGAGTTGCGCCTGAAACAGGAGATCATTCTGGGCATCGCTGGATGGCGCCTGTTGCGCCGGCTGGGCCTGCGTCCCGAAGTTTGCCATCTGAACGAAGGCCACGCCGCTTTTGCCGTGTTAGAACGGGCGCGTTCTTACATGAAGGATCATAAGCAACCGTTTGACGTGGCCATGGCGGCGACTCGTGCCGGGAATCTTTTCACGACGCACACTCCAGTCGAGGCCGGCTTCGACCGCTTTTCG
Organism: Terriglobia bacterium; assembly: GCA_963768075.1. GTDB lineage: Bacteria > Acidobacteriota > Terriglobia > Bryobacterales > Bryobacteraceae > QHXW01. The sequence goes on along the minus strand of CAVYHD010000033.1, from coordinate 925,044 downwards.
CCCGAACTGATAGAGCAGTATCTCAAACGATATGCCGACCAACTTCTCGGCATCTCGCTCCATGATCTGCTCGCGATGGGACGGCGTGATCCCAACGATGCCTCCGAACCCTTCAACATGGCGTATCTCGCTACGCGGGGAAGCGGCGCGGTGAATGGCGTCAGCCGTCTGCATGGGCAGGTCAGCCGCGGAATCTTCCAGGTGCTCTTTCCGCGGTGGCCCGAACGCGAGGTGCCTATAAGCTATGTAACCAACGGCGTGCATGTCCCCACCTGGGAATCGCCGGACGCAACCAAGCTCTGGGCGAGCGTGTGCGGCGACGAACGGTGGATGGGAGCGATGGAAAGCGTAGAGACGGATTTCCGCAAGCTCACCGACGCGCAGTTATGGCAGCTTCGCACCAGTACCACCAAGGGTCTCATCGAGTACACACGCACACGCCTGGCTCGCCAGCGCGGAACACAGGGCGCCTCCGAAGAGGAGATTGCCGAAGCTGCGCGTATTTTCGATGTCGACATCCTCACTCTGGGTTTCGCCCGGCGCTTCGCCACTTACAAACGACCCAATTTGCTGTTGCACGACCCCGAAAGACTGATCCGGATTCTGAACAATCCGCAGCGCCCGGTTCAATTGATTTTGGCGGGCAAGGCGCACCCGCAGGACTTCGGCGGTCAAGCCATGATCAAACAGTGGAACGAATTCATCCGCCGGTCCGAAGTACGTTCCCGCGTCGTGTTTCTCAGCGATTACGACATGCTGCTGACGCAACAACTGGTGCAGGGCGTGGACGTTTGGATCAACACGCCGCGAAGGCCATGGGAAGCAAGCGGCACGAGCGGTATGAAAGTGCTGGTGAACGGCGGTTTGAATCTATCGGAGCTGGACGGCTGGTGGGTGGAAGCGTATGCAGCGGATCTGGGATGGGCTCTGGGTGACGGCAAAGAGCACGGAGACGATCCCGCCTGGGACCGGGCGGAAGCCGAAGCCCTGTACGATCTGATCGAGCGCGACGTGGTTCCCGAGTTCTACAACCGGGATGAGCAGGGTATCGCGCCGCGCTGGGTGGCGAGGATGCGGGAGAGCATGGCTCGGCTGACCCCGGCATTCTCAGCCAACCGCACAGTTCGCCAATACACCGAGGAGCATTATTTGCCGGCCGCTGCTGCGTATTGCCAGCGCAGTTCCCAGGATGGTAAGTTCGGCGCCGATCTGCTCGCATGGCAGCGCGCGCTAGCCACTCACTGGGCCAACGTCCGATTCGGCGACTTCAAAGTCGAGACGCGCGACCAGCGCCATTCCTTCGAAGTTCACGTTTACCTCGATGAGCTGGGTCCCGAAGCCGTGCGGGTGGAACTCTACTCCGATCCGCGCGGCCCCCAGGAGCCCTCGCGGCAAATCATGACACGCGCCCAGCCGCTGATTGGCTCCGCCGGCGGCTACCTCTATACGGCCACAGTGCCGGCGACTCGCCCGGCCGGGGATTACACGCCGCGCGTCGTCCCGTTCAAAGAGGAAGCGTTCGTGCCGCTTGAAGCCTCACAGATCCTGTGGCAGCGTTGAGCGGCGGCGCTACATTCGCCCTTTGATCGCGGCGTCTAGTGAGATTCTGTTGTCCGACAGAATACTTCCAGTGGCGCGTTGCAGAGCCGCCCGCGCTTTCACGTACGCGCTCTTAGCGGCCACTTCAGTGGAACGCGCCTGGGCCAGAAGGCTCTCGTACTGGATGACAAAGAAGCTGGTGGAGGCGCCGACTTCGTATTTGGCCTGCTCGGCCTCCAGGGATTCCCGCTGCAGCAGGCGTGTCTCGACCGCCGCCTCGTAGGAAGACCGCGCGCGGCGCATGGCGATCAGCGCATCTTCCACTTCCAGCCGCACCTGATTTTGCAACTGCCGGACGCGCACCTCCGACTGCCGTACTTGCAGCTCGTCGCGCGCCACATCCGCTTCCGCCACCCGGTTGCGTATCGGTAGCGTCACCTGCACGCCGATCCCGTAGGTGGGAAACTTGCGCGAAAATATTTGGTCGAGCACATCGCCGTATCCGCCGGCGTAAGGAATGCTCGGAGCTTGTGACAGCGGATTCGTCATACCTGCCAGGCCATTATTTTGTGCCACGCCGACCAGATCGACTTCTGGCCGGAGCAGGTTCCTCGAGCCTTCCAGGCCAATCTGCGAGTTCTCGACTTGCAGGCGGGCCTGCCCCAGATCCGGCCGATTTGCGACCGCCGCCGAAAGCACATCCTGCATCGGGCGAGCCTCTTCCTTTTCCGGGACCACCAGCGGGTCAGTCGGAACGACGTGTGCACCAGCCACCTCGGCATCCTGATTGCCGCGCCGCGTGAGCACTGTCTTGAGGATCGCTTCCTGCTCCTCGAGCAATCCGCGCGAGTTGATCAGATCTTGCCGGGTAGCGAACACCTGGGCGTTGGCGCGCGTCAATTCCACCGGCGCAAGCGTCCCCTCGTCCACCTGGGCTTTGGTGTCGTCGTACAGCTTCTGTGCCAGAGCTACGGCTTCCTCTTTCACCTTTACGTCTTCGGTCAGAGCCACCAGATCCGTGTACAACCGGATGACACCGTAGACCGTCTCGATCAATTGCTGCTGGAACAACAGGCTCGTGATCTTCTGCTGGTTGTACGCAATGCGAATGAAACGCCGGTTGAGGTTCATCCCGAAACCGCGGAGCAGCGGCTGTGTAACGGTGAGGCCCAGCGAGGAGGCGGTGAAGGGGTTGTAGGACGTGTCCAGGGCGTTCAGGCCGGTGCGGCTGTTGTTGAAAGCCAAGCTGACTTGCGTGCCCGTGCTGAAGCTTTGCTGGTAGGTAGCGTTGGCCGTGGTTGTGTTGGTGACGAGCGCGTTAGTGTCGTACGAAAAATAATCGATTTGCGGCGTGCTTTGGTGGGCCCAATTCACCAGGCCTGTCAGCGTTGGGTCGAACGCCGGTACCGGTGTGCCGGTTGACTGTGGTATCAGGCCCTGCACCGACAAGTTGGTCTGCGCCTCGCCCAGCACGCCGAGCTCGAGAGCGTTGCTCGCTACTGAACTCCCCGGAGTCACCGAAGTAGAAGTCGCGGCATTGGTGACGAGCGGGCTGAGCGGTCCTCCGACGCCCGCCGGAGTCTCGGAGAGCGTGAACAGAACGCCCCGCAGCGTACCGCCCCCTTTGGCGCGGAGGACGTCGGTATCGGCGATCGGCAGTGTGTAGCGATCGAGTTCGATGTCCAGGTTGTTTTCGATCGCCAGCGCCAGCGCGTCGGAAAGCGAGAGATACAGGTTGCCGGCGCGCAGCAGATCGTGAAAGCGCTGCGAGTTGGTGAAATCCGCGTGGGACCGGCCGGCCGGCCCCGCTGGGGCGGGCTGCGGGGATCCAGAGGGCGGTGGTGTTTCCGGAACTTGTCCACCGGGCGCGGCCATGCCTTCGCCGGCAGTAACCAGAATCGCAAGAAGAGTGCTCAGAGTGGCTCGAAACATCAGACCGTCACGTATTTTCTTAGTGTCCCGCAGAAGGGGGCCCGCCTCCAAGAACGGAGGAGGTCTGCGCCTTTTCTTTTAGCAGTATGGGGTTCACCTGGACCCCGTCGCGAACCGTATCGCCCGGGTTTACTACCACCCGTTGGCCATCCTGCAATCCGTCCAGGACTTCGACCTGGTCTCCGTAATCCCTCCCCAGCTTGATGCGCTGAAAGTGGACGGATTGGTCAGGCCCCACCAGAGCCACCTGCGGCCCGTCCGACCGAACCACCAGCGTGTCGCCGGGAATCAACAGCGGAGGGTTGCTACGCGGCGCAGTCACGGTGATCTGTGAGTACATGCCGGGCAACAACGTGCCTTCGGGATTGGGTACCTGCACCTCGACAAGCAGTGTGCGGGTGGCGGGATCCAGCGCATTCGCAGTGCGTGTTACGGTGCCGTGGAACTGCCGGCCAGGAAGGTCTGGAACGCTGAGGATCGCTGGCTGGCCAACTCGCACCGCATCGGCGTCCGATTGCGGGACATTGATGTAGGTGCGCAGTATGTTGGTCTGCGCGATTCGATAGAGCAGCGTGCTGCTGTTGGTTACCAGCGTGCCGACGTCGACGTTGCGCAGCGTAATCACGCCGCCAAAGGGCGCGCGCACCTTTTCATAGCTCTGCAATTCACTCAATCGCCCCAGGTTGGCTTCGGCGGCCGAGACGGTGCTGCGCGCCGCCGCGACAGCTTTCTGCAAGGACTGGACGCTGGCGGACTGAGCCTTGAACTGCGTCTGGTATTGATCGTTCTCCTGACGCGAAACCGCCCCCTTCACAACCAGATTGTTCCAGCGAGCCGCATTGACGCGCGCCAGTTCCTCGTTGGCCTTGCCCTGGTCCAGGTTGGCGCTCGAGGCTTCCAGCTCGGATCGCGACTGATCCACCGCCGCCCGTGCCTGCTGCACCTGCTGATCGAGCTCGGGCGCTTCCAGTTCCGCCACAAGCTGGCCCTCTTTGACCCGATCGCCAATGTCCACATACCGTTTCTTGATATATCCATCGGCGCGCGCCAGCACCGGCGCCTCGGTCACTGCCTGGATGTTGCCCGGCAGCGTCAACTCCACCTTGGCCGTGGCCCGTCTTACGGGCGCTACGGTTACCGAGGGTCGCGCCTGCGAATCCGTTTTGGCCTCCGCAACCAGCAGGCGCTCGCGCTTCTGGTGCGGAAGATAGCCCGCGAAGAAGAAGACTACCACGGCGATCAGGCCCACGACCGACAGAGCACCCAGAGTCAACCGCGACGGCGGCGTTGCGGTTGCATGGTGCAGCTGGCCTTGCTGCTGTTCCAGTTGGCGCTTGAGATCTTCGATCTCGGCTCGCAAACGCTCTTCCGTGCTGAGTTCTTTCTCCGTCTGGTTCATAGAAAACGGTCAGGCAAGCCTGAGGATGTCGGCGACGCTCTGTTTCGCCTCCTCATCGAGCTCCTTTTCATGATCGATCGGCGCCTTGGTCCGTAGCAAGCTGTAGACCAAGGGTACGATAAACAGGGTGGTCACCGTGGCCAGAAGCAGGCCGCCGATCACCGCGCGCCCCAGCGGCGCATTCTGCTCGCCGCCTTCGCCAAATCCCAGCGCCATCGGCAGCATGCCGATGATCATCGCGAGCGCCGTCATGGTGACTGGGCGAATGCGCGTGATACCGGCCGCCAAAGCCGCGGCGCGCGGCCCCATGCCCTCGGCGCGCTGATCGTTGGCGAAAACCACGAGCAAGATACTATTGGCTGTGGCCACTCCGATACTCATGATGCTGCCCATCAGTGACGGCACGCTAAAGGTCGTCTGCGTGACGAACAGCATCCAGACGATGCCCGCCAGTGCTCCCGGCAGCGCCATCAGAATGATGAACGGATCCACCCACGACTGGAAGTTCACCGCCATAAGCAGATATACCAGGACAATCGCGAAGATCAGGCCCAGTTCCAGGCGGAGGAACGAGGTCCGCATAGTGTTCACCTGGCCGCGCAAGGCCAGCGTCGTCCCGCGCGGCAGCCGCTTTGCCACGTCGTTCATGATCTGTTCCACGGCGTCACCGATACTTCCCAGATCGCGCCGGTCCACATTCGCGTAAACGTCGAACACCGGTTGGACGTTGTAGTGATTGACAATCTCGGTGGTGACGCCGCGCTGGAGTGAGGCGAGATTCGACAGCAATTGGGTCGTTGCCGGCGCCGCCCCCGGGTTTCCGAACGCCTGCGAAGCCTGGCTCGGCGCGGTCCCCACGGAGGCGTTGGAGGCATTCGCCGACCCGGATAGCGAATAGGCCGTGTTGGTGTTCAACGCATTCACCACCGGTGTAATCGGCGTGCGCATCATTGCGCTCAGCGAATCCAGGCGGTACTGAGGAGTCTGAACGGCTACGCTATAAGTGACTCCGTTGGCCCAGTTCACCCACTCCGTGGGAGCTACCTGCCCGCTCGAGCTCAGCGAGATCAGCAGGCTGTTGCTGACATCCCGCTGGGACAGTCCCACGAGTCCCGCTTTGTTCCGGTCCACATTCACCAGGATTTCCGGATAGTTCACCACCTGGTGAATGTGCACGTCGGCGGCGCCCGGGATCTGAGCGATCCGGGTTTCCAGTTCCCGGCAGGTCCGGTAGCTCACCGCGGCGTCCCGCCCTACTACCTGTACATCCACCGGAGCAGGAAGGCCGAAATTCAAAATCTGGTTCGTGATGTTGGCCGCCTCGAAGAAGATCGTGACGCCCGGAAACTTCTCGTGCAGACGCTTGCGTAAACGAGTGACATACTCGGCGGTAGGACCGTGCTTCTCGCTCTTCAGCGAAATCAGAATATCGCCGTCGTCGCTCCCGATCGTCGTATTATCCCCGAACGCGAGGTTGAAGCCGCCGAAAGGAATCCCGATATTATCGATGATCGTATCGATCTCGTCTGCCGGAATAACTTGCCGGATCTCGTTGTCGATGTCCGCGAAGATCAGCTCCGTCTTCTCGATGCGCGTGCCCACGGGCGCGCGGGCGTGCAGGCGCAACTGGCCGGAATCCACGGTTGGAAAGAAATCCTGGCCCACGAACGGCGCCAGGCACAGCGAGACCACGACGAACACCGCAAAGATCGTCAGCACCAGGCCGCGATGTTGCAAAGCCCAGTCCAGCAGGCCTGAATACGCGCTGCGCATCTGCTCGAAGCGCCGGTTGAACACATGATGGGTGCGCCAGATGATGCCGCTGCCGCCCGCTGCTTCCCCCTCCTCCCCCTGCAAATACAACTTCAGCTCGGGCTTGAGCAAATAGTGGACCATGTTCGGAATCAAGGTGCGCGAGAGCAGGTATGACGCCAGCATGGCGAAAACCACCGCCAGTGCAAGCGGCGTAAACAAGTATTTGGCGGCGCCCGTGAGCATCAGCACCGGCACGAACACGATGCAGATCGCCAGCGTCGAGACGAATGCCGGAACCGCGATCTGGCTCGCCCCGTCAAGCACCGCCTGCACCAGCGGTTTCTTCATCGCCATGTTGCGGTGCGTGTTCTCGATCTCGACCGTAGCGTCGTCCACCAGAATCCCCACCGCCAGTGCCATGCCGCCCAGCGTCATTACGTTGATCGTATGGCCCGTGAGGTCGAGTACGATCAGCGACGTCAGGATCGAGAGCGGAATCGAAATGCAGACGATGATTGTGCTGCGCCAGCTTCCCAGGAACAACAGGATCATCATGCCCGTAAGGAAAGCCGCAATCAAAGCTTCACGCACTACGCCCGCAATCGTCGCGCGCACGAAGATCGATTGATCGAAGAACTGTCTGACGTTCAGCTCCGGAGGCAGGCCCGCCAGGATCTTCGGCAGAGTAGCCTTGACCTTTTGCACGATGTCCAGCGTCGATGCTTTCCCGTTGCGCAAGACCGTTACCAGCGCGCCGCGCGTTCCGTTGGTCCGCACGATACTGGTCTGCACCGCGTAGCCATCCCGCACCTGGGCCACGTCTCGCATGTAAACCGTGGCGCCGTTGACAATCTTGATCGGCAGGTCGTTGAGCTGGTCAAGGATTATCGGGCTGTTGTTCAGCTTCACCTGATAATCGATGTCCCCGATTTTGACATCGCCCGCCGGCAGGATCAGGCTTTGCTCGGCCAGCGCGTTGGAAACATCGGTTGGGGAAAGTTGCTTCGCATAGAGCGCCTCGGGGTTTAGGTCCACCATCACCTGGCGGAATTTGCCGCCGTACGGCAACGGCACAGCGGCGCCTTGAACGGTGGCCAATTGAGTGCGCAGGAAGTTCAAGCCCAAATCGAAAATCTGCTGCTCGCTGAGCGTCTTACTTTCCAGCCCCAGTTGCAGGACGGGTACGCTCGAGGCGTCGTACTTGATGATGCTTGGCGGAAAAGTTCCCGGCGGAAAGATGCGCAGCAGCGTCTGGCATATCGCCGTCACCTGTGCCATCGCCATTTCCACCTTCACGTTGGGCTGAAAGTAGACGCGGGTGACCGAGACGCCGCTATATGCCTGCGTCTCGATGTGCTCAATGTCGTTGACCGTCGTCGTCATGGCGCGCTCGAAGATGGTGTCGATACGCTTCTCCATCTCATCGGGCGACATGCCGGAGTAGTTCCAGATCACGCTGATTACGGGGATGTCGATGTAGGGAAAAATATCGACCGGCATGGTGACAATCGCGACCCCACCCAGGATCGCGATCAGCACCGCCATCACCACGAAGGTGTATGGCCGGCGAAGGGCTAGTCGGACAATCCACATAGTCAGTTCAAAACTTCAGCGTAATCAGTGCCTTACCGTCTTCGTAACCTGATCAGCGCCGGCCGGCAGAGTTAAATGTCTATTATCGGACAATCGGTTTCCTGTTTGATGACCCGAACGGGCCAATGGTCGCCAGCCATTTGGCATATGCGGCCGTAGGACGGAAGGTGGAATCACTCGCCGAGTTTGCCCCGGATTACGACAACCGACGCCTTCGGCAGCTCGAACAGCGTTTGTGCATCCGCGTGGATCGTAGACGTCGCCGGCGGGCCATCCGGATCGGCCCAACTGTTCGCGCCATCGGCGTGCCACTGATACTGCGCCGCGCCGAACGTGACCTGAGTCACCGGCCCGGACAACAGGCGATCGCCTTTTGCGTCGGATTCCCGGAACGAAACGCGCACGCGATGCGGGCTGTCGTGGTCTTTGTTCACCACCAGCAGCGACCATTGGCCATCCGGACGCAGCACCGCGTACGCCGTCACCAGCGTATTTCCTTCCGCATCGCGCACATCGCTCGAGACCCGAAACACGCGGTGGATCGCGTCAACCGGCTGCACCCATTCGCGCGTAATCAACTGGCTCGCGAAGAACTGCGACAAACGGTCCTTCATGCGGTACTCGTGATCGGTGTTGATAAAGCTGAATGTGCCGCCACCGCCGTCACATCCGCGCCCCATCGGCTCCGGGATGTAGTGGAAAAAGTAGCTGGCGGTTCCGCCTGCCGTCAAAAAGGCTCCTTCAAAGTCCGCCAGCCACAATCCGCCCATGATGTCGAGGAACATTCCGCCATCGCGCGACGACATGTTTCCTTCGCTCATCAGCAGCGGAACATTGGCTGGCAAACCATCATTTCTCCACACTTCCATAATGTGGGTGATCAATCCCGCCTCTTTGTACAGCACCGGCCATTTTGATTGGCACGGGTACGGATAGTGTTCGAAGGACATGAACGCCAGATCGTTGAGTCTGCCGTGCGCTTTCAAATAATCCACGAATCGGCCCAGCCACGACACGCGGCCGTCGGGAGTCGGCGGCACCTCGATGTCTTCGTTCACTCCCTCGAAAACCGGCCCGCCCAGCTTCAGTTTCGCGTCGACCTTGTGAATGGCCGTGGCAAACTGCAAGTAAAGAGCCGCGTAGTCTTCCGGAACCATGCGCTGGCCATCCGGCTCCTCGCCCATCTCCACATAGGAAATCGGGTAGCCGCGCTTTTCGATGTAGGCGATCTCCGCCGCCGCATCTTCCGGCGTGCTGTACAGCATCGCGATGGGAATCATCGCCGGCAGGCCGCGCGTGATTCCGCTCGTGTAAAAGAAATCGAACCCGACCTGCTCTCCGGCCTTCTCGTTAATGTCGGAAGACTCGTGCCAGGGATCCACCGAAGAGCAGATCGTGTGGCTCTGCCCGCCGCCGGCTGCATGCTTCACAAAGTCCTCAAACCCGCCATCCGCGGCGAGTTTGCCAATGTACAGTTCGCGAATGGCATATCCCACGCAGTTGCGGCGGTCGCCCGGGCCATGTGTGTCGCACGTGTTGGATGACTCTGTCATCCAGATGCGAATGTACCGGGCAGACACCGGGAAAGCCGTCAGCCGGAGCGTCGTCTCGCCGCCCTTGCCGTCGTCCACCGCTCCTGCTGGGAAGGTTTGCCAGGTGCCCTTCGTCGCATTTCTCCGCGGGTTTTCTTCGCCGGCAGTCCAGAATTGCATGCGGAAATTTTTGGCGTACGGCTCCGCCCAGGCGATCCGCGCCGCGCTCACTTTCTGCAAGCTGCCCAGGTCCACCATCACCCATTGCGGAAGCAGCGAATCGTCCTCGCCTGTGAATGCACGGGTCAGGTAAGGATTGCTCTTCCAGTACGTGCTCGCATCGCCGTCTGTCAGGCGCGAGTAGTCGAGCGAGTCCGTTCCGCCCCGTGTCATACCTCGATGCGGTAGCGTGTATCCGAAGGAATGCCGCAGTGTCTCCGTTGGCGTTGCGTTCCCTACGAAGTAACCTCTTCCGGCCGGATCACTCCAGGTCCCTTGGGGGTTCCAATGCCACGCCTCCGCCGAAAGCTCCGTATTTTGCCGGTAGGTTACCGTCTGCCAGCCCGCGGATAAAATTTCCTTGAGTCTGGGCTCCACCAGCATCTTGTCCGCCAGACCAACTGCGATCCTGTCCACGCCCGCTCCCAATGCCTGCACGGGGCTGAACGAGTTCACCTCGTGGGCCGGCGTGGAGTCCACCACCAGGCTCTGCGCCGCCAACACTCCGGCAAACAAGACCGCCGGATACAGCAGCCTTCCGCGGGAAATCTGACTCATCATCGTGGATCCTCTATCACGGTAAAGTGAACGCGACAATATTCGACCCCACCGATACGCCGAGATATTGCTTCCCACCCACCGCGTACGTCATGGGCGAGGAATGCCAGGATTCGTTGGTGTGGAAATGCCACAGCGATTTGCCCGTCTTCGCGTCCACCGCGGCAAACGCGCCGCTATCATCGCCGAAGAACACCAAGCCGCCGGCTGTCGTGAGCACGCCCGCCAGGCCAAAGCCGGATGCGATCTGTGGAACCTCCCACACAACCTTTCCCGTTTGCAGGTCGATCGCGCGCAAAAACTTTTGGCTCGTCTCGCCGGGAACGTGGCGGTCGCCGCCACCGTAGAATGATTTTCCTGGTTCCCACCAGGCGGACGACTTGGTGTAGATCGCGCACGATTCGAGAGCCATCACGTAAAACAAACCCGTCGCCGGATTATATGCACTCGAATTCCAGTTCGTGGCTCCAATCACCGACGGGCAGACCTTCGCTCCTTGCAGGCTCGGCTCCGAGCCGGGAAGAACTTGCGGCCGCCCCTTCGCATCCAGTCCGCTGGCCCAAGTCAGCTTGTGGACGAACGGCTGCCCGAGCAGGAACTCGCCGGTCACGCGGTCCAGTACGTAGAAAAATCCGTTGCGGTCCGCGTGCGCCAACAGTTTTCGCGGCTGGCCGTGGAACTCCGCGTCCACCAGCATCGGCGTTTCGGCGGCGTCCCAATCGTGCAGATCGTGCGGTGTGAATTGGAAATACCAGCGCAGCTTTCCTGTCTTCGCCTCCAACGCCACTACCGAGCTCGAGTAAAGATTGTCGCCCTTGCGCTCGTCACCGTTGTAATCCGGGCAGGGATTGCCTGTCGGCCAATACACCAGACCGGTCGTTGGATCGTACGTGCCGGTGAGCCAGCCCGTCACGCATCCGTGCTCGATGGCTCTCCCAACCCAGGTTTCCGACCCTGGTTCGCGAGGCGCGGGCATGGCCCAGAACTGCCACGCGCGCTGTCCTGTGTCGGCGCGAAACGCGGCAATAAAACCTCGTGCGCCCTCGTCTCCGCCCGAAGTGCCCGAAAGCACCAGATCGTTAACCACCAGCGGCGCGGATGTCGCGCCATATCCGTTGCGGAAGTCGGCCATCTCGGTATCCCAGAGCAGATGGCCGGTGGTTCGATCAAGTGCGATCATGTGTGCGTTGTCGGTCGCCATGAATACCTTGCCGCCCAGCACCGCCACGCCGCGGTTGATGCCCGACTCCGCATCGCCAATCACGCCCTTCGTCAACGGACGCGCGTAGTGCCAGATTTGCCGGCCGGAGCGCGCGTCTAGCGCATAAACTTCGTTCGCCGTGGTTACGTACATCACGCCGTCCACAACCACCGGCGTCACCTCCAGCCGCTTCGAGTTGCCGATCGGGAACATCCATTTCGCTGCCAGGCGCGCGACACTTTCCGTATTGATCTCTTCGAGCGGGCTGTATCGATTGCCGCTCAGATGGCCGTGATAGCTGGGCCATTCACCGGGCTTTGGATCGGCGATCGCGGCAAATGGCGCACCGGCGTCTGTACTCGGCCCTCCCGCCAGCGTCGCATCGGGCGACCGATCCGGGCAAGCCGCTGAGAAACGCAAGCAGGTCGCGCATCTCTTCATCTGTCGCTTTTACCGCCGGCATCAGGGGTGCTGGCTCTCGTGTCTCGTCGGCGATCTGTTCCCGCTCCACAGGCGCAAACTTCCGTCCAGTGCCCAGCAGTTGCAAATCGTAGTTGCTTTCGTTTTTACCAGCCTCGAATGCCGTCCGTCCTTCAGGTGCAATGCGACCAAATTGTATCCCGGTTCTGTAGCATCCCCGGATTTCGCAGCGCCTGCGTGATCTGCGCCAGCCTGGGCTCGCGGCCGAGATTCGAAAGGTCGGGGCCCAGATTGCCGCCCCGGCCCTTCACCATGTGGCAATTCGCGCAATTCCCTTTTCCGGAGAAGAAGCGCTCGCCCGCGGCCATGTCTCCCGGCGCAGGGTGGTCCGCCGCCGGAGCACGCAGCGAATTCACGAACGCTACCAGCGAATCAATGTCTGGCTGTGGTAGTGGAAATGCGGGCATGCCGGAATCCTGGATGCCATTCTTAATCACATCCGCAAGGTCCCGCCCGGACCTCTGCCCGAACCGCCGCGTGTCCACAATGTTGGGACCGTACTCGCCGCCGCCGCCATCCGCGCCGTGGCAGCCGGCGCAGCGTGATGCAAATTGCCTCCCGCCCGCTGCGATATCTTGCGCGCTTCCCGGCGCCGGCAGGAGCGCCGCCATAAACAAAACCAACAGGGGTTGCTTCATTTGCTAAAGATCAGGGTACCGAAGTTCTCGGGAACGTGATTGGGATCGCGATTCACGACGCAGGTGGGCTGCCAGCAGAGGAAGTGGCGCTGCGGGTCGGCGCCCTGCCCGTCGATACGGTACAGGTTCATCCTCCAACGCGTCCCCGGCTTCACGGCCGTCGCGCTCACTGATTTCAGCGGGATTTGCGCCGCGGCATACCAGACGTGCGCCGTCTCATCCATACGCGCCGTAACATGCCAGCCCGAGCGCCAGTCGCGGTTGAGTCCATGATGATCCAGGTCAATCGCCAGATCGATCCAATCCGCCGTCGGAGCAATTTCGAATTCGCGGTAATGCCGGATGTTTTCCCAATCGTCGCCCAGAAACATCTCGACCACATCGCGATCCCAGAGTTTGTGGCGCGGTTTGTCCGGCTCCGGCGGCAGAAAAAGATTCAGCGTTTCGTACGGGCAGATGAATAGCAGATAGAGATCCGTGTCACTCCAGAAGCCGCGAATCTCCGTTTTCAAATTCGGATAATCCAGCGTCTTGGAGCAGTCCTTCGTCATCCAGACCGTCCTGGATTTCGACCATGTTTTTGACTTCGGATCGGTGTTCAGCTCACGCGGCTTCTTCACGTGAGGCACGGACATGCTGGCGGTTGGGCGCGTGACGACGCAGCGCGATTGGGCGTGAAGACCTGCGGCAGCCGCCAACGCCAGCCAAAACCAATGTTTCGACGAGTGCAACAGGAGTTAACCCTGCCTATCGTTGCGCCCGAACGGATGCCGGGCCGCGCTCCACTTCGCTCCCAGATATTCGCCCATGTCCAGGTTGCCCGACATGCTGTCCCCCCGCACATTGCCGGAAAACTTGAAGGTCAGCGCCGCGCCATGCTCCTCGCCGATTCGGCTGGTCATTTCCACCGCATCGCCGTTGATGGAGCCGGATAATTCGCGAGGGGTGTAATCGCCCAGGTGTGTCCCCTCAATGCGCCCGCCCTCCTGTCGAATAAACAAAGTGTGCGTCGAGCTGCCGGCCGCAAAGTCAATGTGGACATCCCACTGGCCGCTCAGATCCGCCGCCGGTGCCCTGGTCTCCTTCACAAGCTTGCTCTTCGGCGCCCCCGACAGAACCTCATGGAGCCGGTTTCCGACAATCCGCTCGTCTCCGGGCTGCATCATGTACGCGAGGATGCTCACGCCGGTTTCGGTAGGCGAAGCGTTCGAGTTGCCCCGGCCAAACCCGCCTCCCCCGGCCAGCGTGATCCGCGGCTCTGTCGTGAACAGTGTGTGCGAGACCTGCTCTCCGCTGATCCCGATCTTGTCCGTGTCCCACCGGATCGAGAGTGCCGGGCTGTGATTACTCAACCCGCTTGGCTCGCGCACCGTCGCCTTCACGCCGTCAATCGCCGACACGCGCTCAGCCATGTGCTCCATCCACGACATCCATTGCTTGTATTCCGCCTCATGGTCGCGCTTCACCCACATCTCCACCGCCATCAGCATTCCCATGGCTTCTTCCTTGCCGACCTTCATGGTCCGCCCGTAGCCGTGATGCGGAGCGCTGTGAACCCACGCTGCCTGAATCAAATCCTTGCGGCCCAGCAACAGCCCGGCGCACTGCGGCCCGCGAATGCATTTGCCGCCGCTATATCCCACAAGCGTTGCTCCGCGCTGCAAGTGAACACTCGGGATCGTGAGCATTTCCGCCGCCGCGTCCACCAGCACCGGAATGTTCCTCTGCTTCGCCAGCCTGATGATGTCGTCGTAACTTGGCGGCCCGCTGTCCGCCCGCGGCCCCGCCAGAACGTACACCATCGCCACGCGCGGCCCCAGCGCGGCTTCGAGCTCTTCCGTCGTCCCCACCTCAACAATCCGCACGCCAATCGATCGCACCGCGGCGTCGTAGACATTGCGCGAGTGCTTCGGGATGACCACCTCGTCCTTCGAGAATCCAGTCAAATCCGGAATCCTGACGTGACGATCCGGATTCCCTCCGGCCACGCAAGCCGCCGTCGCGTGCGCCAGCCCCGCCGCGCACCCCGAAGTCACCACACCAAATTCCGCGCCCGTCAATTCCGCCAGCCGCCCGCCAATCGCCGCCATCATCTCGTCCAACTGCACGTAGTGCTGAGCGGCGGCTTCCTGGGCCGCGCGCACCTCCGGCAGTTCCAGCGATCCCCCCACCACCGTGAAAGTGCCGCGGCAGTTGATGATTGGTCGTATGCCCACCGATTCGTAGATGTCCGGGCCCACCTTGAGCCCCGGCGCCACAGACGCCGCTGCCGCCTTGCCATTGCCCAACCATGCGGGAAGCGTCAGCAGGCCGCCCGTGCGAAAAAGATCGCGCCGGCTCACCGTGCCCACATAGCGTTCAAATAGATTCACAAACGAATTCGCCATGAGCATCTCCAATCTTCAACGACTGTCGTAATTTTATCGCTTAAATTCCACTGCCAGAACCTCGAACGGCAACAGGCTCAGGTTCTCCTCCTTGTGTTTGGCGGCCCCTCCCATGCGCACATCGCCCCTTGCGGCTCGCATGATCTGCACATTCCCGTCGGGCGTTGGCACTTTGACATTCGCGTCCGTGAGGTAGACCGTCACGCGGTTGAGAATGTGTTCGTGCTCCGGTCCCGCCTCGCGCGGACCGTAGTGCGCCCGTAGCACCCGCACCTGCGAATTCTCGAACTCCACCTTGTAATGATCCGGCGCAACCCGCACCGGATCCAGATCGCTAGCTGGCAGCGTGCCCGGGCCGTTCTTTAACTCCACCTCTACGATCCGGTAAGTGGTCGCGCCCACGTTCTCGCTGATATGTCGCGCTCCCGCCGCGCTCCAGCGCACATCCCCAGCCTTCCAGCGCACCTCCTCTACGTGACCCCCCGCATCAGTCAGCGTCTGGTGCCCGTCGTCGAGATAAATCAGCACGCGGTTTGTCTTATGCTCGTGCAGTGCGCTCCTTTGGCCCGGCGAATTCACCACTTCGATCACGCGCGCCTCCGGTGTATCAAACTTCACACCGGCCACGTCCTGCGCTACTAGCGGCGCTGCTACAACCGCCAAGATCATTAAGGTGCTGTTTTTCATGCGTTCATAATGGCACGATCACGGACCTTCCGGCTAAGTGGGTGCCCTGTACATCTAGCGTAGCCCTCAATACATCCAGCTCTTGACGTCCGCTCCCTTCGGCGCTGTCTTCAGCATCCACGCCTCCATTTGCGGCATGAATCGCTGATTGATGGTCAGGCGTGAAATCTTCACAGGCACCGAAGGATCGCCTCCGTAGCAATGTGGCTGATCCGGACCATATTCAAAATCGCCCCCATAGTAAGGTCCTCGCCCGGGATACTTAGTACTTTCAAGAAAGGTTTCGAGTAAGTGTACCGCGCGATCCAAATAGTAAGTGTCGCGCGTCCCTACCTTGATATGTAACTTACCCGTTAATCTCGGCCCTAACGTCTTCCAATCGCGTTCCATGAGATAGCGCAGATCGTAGTGCTCCCTCCAGTACGCTGCTACTTCATGGTCAATCGTTCCGGTAGCTTTATCGAAAATCGCCTTTGGATACCCGTCCTCGCCAACCGGGCTGTACACCGCCTGCCAGGCGTCAAGTTGCTCAGTTGAACGGCCGTGGCTTCCTAGCGCCGCCTCCATATTCGCATCGTCGCGCATCGTCGAAACCAGCATCCCGTCGGTCTCTCGCGTCGAAGGCCGCGGCACCATTTTCCAGGGGCTGTCCAACCAGTACGCATTCTTGTCTTTGTAGATGTCCACTGTCTGGTACGCCCGGAAATCCACTGGGTCGGGGCAATTGCACCATGCGCCGTTGTACACTTCCGGATAGAATACCTGCTGCGCCAGCGCCTCCCATCCTCCCGTCGATCCGCCGTACAGCACCCGCGCCCATGGCTCGCCGATCGCACGATACGTCTTCTCTACGTGCGGTATGAATTCCTTAACTATCGCGTCGCCATAGGGCCCTATGTTCACCGAGTTCACTGCGTACGAATCGTCATAGTAAGGATTGGCGTGCTGGAAACTTACGATTAGCATCCGCGGCAACCGCCCCGCCGTCCAATCTTGATAGAACTTATAGCTATACTCCGCCTCGGTCCGCTCATAGCCTTTTAAGTCTGGCGCAGGTGGCGTATCGCGAAACTCCACCGGCGTCGCGAAGCTTGGCGTGAAGTGCCCTTGATAGTACACTACCGGATAGCGCGCCTCGGGATGCTCATCGAATCCTTCCGGCAGTAATACCACGCCGCCGATATACATTGGTCGCCCCCAGAACTTAGACAGCAACTTACTCTCAAACCGGAAATGCTTCACGTACTTTGTATCTTTCGGCGGCACGATCGGCGGGATGACTTTAGTAAGTTCCACACCGAGCGTGTTTCCGCTCGATCGCTCGATCCGCACCTTCTTCGGCTCACTATAAAGGTTTCCCGGCGACGAGTTCCAATGCTGCCCTTCGCCCTGGTCCATGTGCAGTTTCACGGTGTGCCCATCGGCGCGGTGAAAGGTGTCGTATATACTGAGCACCGCCTGCACGTAGTATTCGCCGTCCGGAAGTTCGCGCAGGCTCTTGCGCGGATAGCCCGGAGCGGATTCATCAATCACCGCCGCGCGTCCCGGCGCCAGGCCCTCCGCGTCAGTCCCAAAAAACTGAGCCGTGTCAAGTGCTTCACCCAGCTGGAACCGCGGCTCCGGATCGCGCTTCGTCGAGATAACCAGAAGTACGCGGCCATCCACGGGCGCCTCCCGCACCGATGCCGGAAACACAATCTCGAACCGCGGCGGCTTGCTCGCCTGGCCCGCCGAAGAACCCGCGAGCGCCAGGCTTAGTGCCAGAATCGCAGCGCACCCGCGGCGCTCTTTCATCGCGTCCATCCGTGCAATCTCATCCACGGCTCGAGCTGCCTCGACCATGCCGAGAGTATCGGATCAAACAGCGCCAGCCCCACGCCATGCGGCCCTTGTTCGTAAATATGCATCTCCGCCGGCACGCCGGCCTTGCGCAGAGCCAGATAGAACAGCACGCTATTTTCCGCCGGTACACTCGCATCACTATTTGTGAGGAACAAGAAAGTCGGCGGCGTTTGCGCGGTCACCTGCGTCTCGTTCGAGAGGCTCGCGGCAAGCTGCGGATCGGGATTGTCGCCCAGCAGATTCCGCATGGAGCCGCGATGCACGTATGGCGTGACGAACGAAATCACCGGATAGCACAGAATCATGAAGTCCGGCCGCGAGCTCACGCGGTCGATGGGATCCGGCGCCCCCGCTTGGCCCGGGTCAAAGTGCGTGCCCGCCGTCGAAGCCAGGTGTCCGCCCGCGGAGAATCCCCAAATACCGATCTTGTCCGCCGCAATCCCGTAATCCCCGGCGTGATACCGGACAAATCGTAAAGCCCGCTGCGCATCTCCCAGTTCGATCGGGTGATGGTAGCGCGGCCCCAGTCGGTATTGCAGAACGAACGCCGCCACCCCGCGCGCATTCAACCATTCCGCAATCTGCTTGCCCTCGTGGTCCACCGCCAGCATGCCGTACCCGCCGCCCGGACAAACCACCACTCCGCTCTGCGCTCCGTTCGCCTTCGGCAGATAAATCGTCAGGTTCGGCCGGTCCGCGTCTTCATTGCCCAGCGCACCCGGCGCGCCCCCCGGCCACAGCAACTCCACCTTCGCCGCCGCCGGCTTTTGTGCCGGGGCCGGCGCTCCCCAGAGCATCATGATCATTACCGGTAATATTGTTCGCATAGCTTTCCAGGAATCCACCGCACAATGATATCGCGCTGCCGCACGGAGGAATCCGCGCGTAGTTACCGTCGTCTTCAGCTCGCACTTTTGCTTCGCACCACCACCCACAGCGTTCCGCCGCCGCTGCAGAAGTGGCAGCGGCTCCCCCCTTGGCTTCCCGTGGCATCGCATTCCTGGCACGCTGCTACAATCCGGAGTTCATGCGGCTCAGGTTCGGGCAGGCTCTTGGTTTGCGGGATCACCACGGCGTCGTGTTGGCTCACCAGCCACCGCATGAGCTTGTGCTCGATCGTCTGCCGGTCTTTCACGCTAAGTTCCGGGCTTCGATGGAGCCACCAGTCGGGAAGACAGGCGTAACAAACCAGTTGGTCGCATTCGAAAAGTGCGCCGGGGTCCGAGAGCCGGAAGAACTTCCGGCACCACGTGCACGCCTTGATGCCGAGCAATCCCAGACCGCCGCTCAAATACTCCAGCTCGCGCTCCATGCGCGCCAGTTTCTCGGGTAACAGGTTTGCTGACTCGTCCGCCATTTCATTCCACTCGCGACTCGTCACTTAGTGCGTTCACAGTGTCCCCCGATTTTATACTCTTTTCCCTTCATAGACTTAAGCGCACGACGCCCAGGCGCTTCGTGTCCGGTCCTTACAATCGGGATGAATGAAGGCGCACCAAGTCCTCGTGATGGCGGTTGGCGTGTCCGGGCTGTTGGCCCAGACCCAAGTGGACTTGCGCACGCAGAGTAAGTCGGTCGATTTCACCGGGGCGGCCCTTACTAAACCTGCCAGGAGCGCCGCCTCATTGCCAGGCACGTGTACCGCGGGGGAGATGTTCTATCTGAATAGCGCGGGAGTGTACTATTGCCCGACCGCCAACAACTGGGCGAAATTGGAAACTGTCAGCGGCAGCACCACTTCGGGGGATTGCGCCCGGTTTGACGCAAATGGAGATGTCGTAGATGGCGGCGCGGCCTGTGGCGGCGGCCCCAACTTTCAGCAAGCCTTCACCAGCGCTACCTCTGTAACTCTTGCCCACAATCTGAATTCCACCGGGGTTGTCTTCGCATGTTTTGACAACAGCACTCCCCCGCTGTGGATTCTGCCCAAGTCGGTCGCTGTCACAAATGCCAACACCCTGACAGTGACGTTTGCGTCTTCGCAATCGGGCTCGTGCGTGGTCAACGCGAGCGGAGGCGGCACGACGCCGGCGTTTCTTTCGGCTTCGGCATCCCTTTCGTTTGGAGCGATCTCTCAGGCCGCGTGCGCCCAGTTAACGTTTACTCTGACCGGGGCGAATCCGGGCGACGTTGTGGCGCCGGGGTGGCCGACAGCGCTGGAGTCAGGGCTTACCGGCGTTATGATCGTGACCTCGTCGAACACCATCGCCGTGCGCCTCTGTAATCTGTCTGGCGCGACACTCACCCCGGCGGCTGAATCATTCAAAGCCACCGTTATGCACTAAGTCACCTGCCAAAAATGAAGCGCGCGCGGCGCGGATCAGCGCCGCCATCCAGCACGCCATCCGAGATTTTGATCACGGTCGGGGCGGAGGCGTTGCTCCAATCTCCAGCGACAGTCACGGAATGACCCAAAGCTATCATCTTGTCAATTGTGGATTTGGGGATACGGCCTTCGAGATTGAGCTTTCCGGGTGTGAATTCGTGATTGCCGAAAGAGCTGTAAAAATGCTCGGTCTGAAATCGCGGCGCTTCGACCGCCTCCTGGGGCGACATCCCAAACTCGATAATGTTCAGGAGCACTTGCAGTAGGGCCTGGTCCTGATTATCGCCACCGGGCGTCGAGAGCGCCAGGAACGGCTTGCCATCCTTCAAAACGATCGTGGGACTGAGCGTGACCCGCGGACGTTTGCCGGGCGCGACCTGATTGGGATGGCCGGGGGTGAGAACAAACGACTGCATGCGCGTGCCGAATGGAACGCCGGTATCGCCGGCAATCACGGAAGGCAGCCATGCACCGCTGGGCGTGGCGGAGAAGACATTTCCGTGACGATCGACCACGTTTACGCAGGTGGTGTCGTGCGCGGGCATGATCGATGCCGTGGAAACCTTTTCCATTTGCAGGGGCGCGCCGAACGTGCCGGGACGATGTTCCATCGACGCGTGGGCGGGATCAATCAACTTGCGGCGATCGGCCGCGTAAGCCTTCGAAAGCAGAATCTCTTCCGGGATGTGTGAGAACTTGGGATCGCCGTAATAGCGATCGCGGTCAGCGAAGGCCAGTTTCACAACCTCCACCACAGTGTGCAGGTACTCCGGTGAGTTTTGACCCATGGAACGCAGGTCGAAGCCTTCCAGAAGATTCAGGGCTTCAAGCATGACCGGCCCTTGCGTCCAGAATCCCGGTTTGACCACCTCATAGCCGCGATACATAGTGCTGCGCGGAGTATCGGTCTCAGCGTGGAAACCGGCGAGATCGCGGTAGGTGATGAGGCCGCCGTTGTGCTCGGAAAAGGCCGCCATCTGGTGGGCCAACGTTCCCTTATAAAAATAGTCGCGCACAGCGCGGAGTTTGGCGGCGCGATTGCCCGCCGTTTTCCTTTCGACAGCGGCCAGCGTGCGCAGCGTCTTAGCGAGAGTCGGCTCCCGGAAGATCGTGCCGCGTTCGGGCGCGACGCCGCCGGGTAGGAAGAAGGCTTTCGAGGCGGGCCACAACTCCAGGAATCGCTGGTCGCCGCGAATAAACGTCGCAAATTCTTCAGCAATGGGGAAGCCGCCGGCGTATTCGATCGCGGGCGCAACGACCTGCGCGAATGACATCGTGCCGTAACGGGAAAGCGCGAGAATCAGCCCATCAAAGACGCCGGGAACCGGCGCAGCAAGGATGCCGAGGACGGGAATGGGCGGCACACGCGCTTCCTCTTCCCAGGATTCCGGTTTTCGATTCTGATAGAACTCGACGGTGGCTTTGGCGGGAGCGGTCCCGATGCCGCTCACGGCGATGACTCGTTTGCCCGCGAGTTTAACGAGCAGCGGCATTTCGCCACCGAGCCCGAAACGGGATTGCTCGGTGACCGCCGCAGCGAGGACCGTTGCGACGCCGGCGTCGATGGCATTTCCGCCCTGGGTGAGCATGCGGAAACCGGCTTCGACTTCGAGATTGTTGGCGGCGCCCACCATTTCATGCGTGCCGCGAACGGGCGGGAACATGGTGCGGTGGACCTGGGCAGACAGAGGGAACGCGAGAAGGAGAAGATGCAACGTCGAGACGCGAAGACGCTTAGGCAAACCGGGACAGACTGCTGTGTCCGCGGTTTGGCTTTCGGGTGAAGATTGGGCGGGGTGCGTTTGGGACAAAGGAGTCAGTCCCCGTTTTACACTTCGTATTTGTACAGAGCTTGGGCGATGGGAACGCCGGCAACTTCGATACGTTTCAGGTCGGTGGTGCCGATGCCGTGGCGCTCGGCTAGCAGGAGCGTGTTGTCGCAAGTAGTGAAGGGCGTGGTTCCACGCTGCGCGCGGGGATCATAGCCCATGACGGCGGTGGCGACCGAATCCGTCGTGACGGGGTTCGTGCCGGCAATCAGGACACCAGGCTGCACGAGACGCAGGGGTTTGCTGCGGATCCAAGGACCTTCCCCGCCGGCCATGGATTCAATGCCGTCGATGATAGCGAGATCCACGGGACGCGCGGCCACGAGATCGGCAACGATGTGCGGGACGCGATAGCCGGGATCGTGATTCGTACCGAAGTTGATCTCTTGCGGAGCGGAGCGCGAGGGCTGACGCTTACCTTCATGGCACACGGCCTCACGGCCGCTGGTGGGCTTCTCATTTGGCTCGTCCGTGCCGGCATTATCGCCGTAGATGGCGGCCGGGGTGTTGCCGAAGCAGTTCTTAAGCGACAGAGTGACACCGCAAGTTTCGTGATTCTTGAGTTTCGCCATGCTGACGAAGACGTCGGTTTCCTCGAACGCGTGATTGAGGTCAAAGGCCGGATAGACGTAAGGCGTGACCGGAACTTTTAAGCGCGCGTAGCGTTTGCCTTTGCCGAGGTTGTTGGTGTTTTCGAACTCGACGCCGGGGGCGGCACTGACGAGCGCGCGAACGTTCCAACCGGAATCGAGCAGATAGTCTTCGAGCGGACCACTCAACGCCCAGCCGCTTTCTACGAAACGGATGCGCTTTGCGCCTGCACGGCCCATCAGGTACGCGGTTGAACCTACGACCTTCGGATTCGTGTAATGCGTGACGCCGAGCGGGCGGCCCTTTAGGCGCAGGCCCGGGCTACCGGTGAGGTTCAGCTTGATGGTAACGGTTTTGTTTTTGACGATGCGATCGAGGCCGCCGATCTGATCAAACATGGTGGCGAGCGTCGCGGTGACATCGTCGTTATAGGAAGCGCACTTGGCAATCGAAACCGGAGCCGTGGGAGCATCCGGCGCAGCCTTGAGCAGCGGCGTCGAGCCGATGAGCGCCAGCAGTTCGCGTCGGGTCATATGCTTTAGTTTAACCTACGGTGGGGATGTTCGAGCCCCAAGATCTGGGTGGGAGCCCAAGCTGAACGGACGACTTCCAGCCGTTCGCGAAAGGTAGCGAGGTGGCTTTCTTGCGATGCCAAAAGGAACAGAACGTGCGGGGTACTGAACGAGAACACACTAGCGGCGCGTGTACGCTCTTGCAGTTCATCTGCCATCCGGGCAATGAATCCGGCCCGCTTTTCACGGGTGAAGTGCTGATAGATTAGTACCGACGAGCCAGCAGTGAACGTTCCAAAGATCTCGTCCCAATAGAGGTACTTGCGGGAGTCCTTGCGCCCGCGCAAAGTCGACCTTGTCTCTAGGCCGGTGTCAGGGTCGAAAAATACTAAGTCACACCCTGCAAGCAGCGTTGCGCACTCGGCGAAATAATTGTTCCGATCGCTTTCGCGATCCGTCAGGATGCTGGACTGAAATGATGCGGAACCCAAGAGGTCTGACTGCTCAATTCGGGAAGTCCGACGATCCCGCTCGATAGCGATGACGTGTTTCAGCCAGTCAAAAAGCTCGGGATCACAGAGGCGATACATCGTCGGTTTGCCGAGATATGCGAGAGAACTGCCGTCGGTCCTGCCATCCGGCTCGGTCAGCATCCAACAGACGCCCAGGCGCATGCCGTCTCGGAGGGCAATCGCCCTCAGTAAACCGTACTTGCGGAAGTCATTAACATCTCCAAAATATTGATCCTTCATGGGGTCTGGTGTCTATGGAAACTTGGTGGCGTGTAGGATCGCGGTCATAATGAATCAGCTACCAAGCCAGCGCCGGAGCGTCGCGGAGTCCTCGATTACGTTGACAAGGCGGTCACAGATCTGGCGGAGGCAGTCGGGGTGGATCTGATCGCTCGTATAGCCCGTCGGCCAACCTCGCCGACCTCCGGTAGCGGCCACCACCCAGGAATATTTGTGGTTTCGCGGACGGCCAGCCATCAGTCCTCTAGGCAAAACACCGACGAGACCGGCGACCGCGCCATAGGTGGCCCGCTGTTTGCGTTCGTTGAGCTTGGCCACGATGTTATCAAGATCCAAGGTCAATTCTCCTTAGGCCTGCACACAGGGGCTCCAGCGATAAATGGCTTTGGCCAGTTGCTTTTATAACGCCACGCCGCTAACTTTACAAGCCCAGGGTGTCCAATTCGTCCCGCTTTCCCGAAGACCGGGGGAGCGACTTGCCCATTTTCTGGCCCCGGCTTATTTTCAATTCTGCAGCGGGCTTCGAAACGGAATCGAGAACGACATTGTGATTCTCAAACCCACTCTATTCCAGGAGCAGAGTGGCGGTGACGGTGACCAGGTCGATGTCGACGCCGGTACCGTCTTCGGCTTTATACGTTTCTAACTTCTTGTCCGGGGATTCGGGGCGGTAGAGAGTGGCTTGATGGAAGTCGCCGAGGACGTGAACGGTGACTGAGTCAACCGGGTAGTTCGAGTAGTTGACGAGATGGACAAGGATCTGTTTGCCATCGGGGGAAACGAGCAGGTTTGAGAGCATCGAGGAAACATTGAAGAGGCGCGCGCCGAGATTGCCGCGGCCGATCATGGAATTGATGTCGTGCCAGATGTCGTCGAGGCGCTTGGTTTGCTTGTCGTCGAGGGTGATCTGGTCGGGTGCGGTGGCGGCGTTTTCCTTCCAGTCCGCGGGGCCGGTGAGCAGAGTGCCGCCGGCGCGGGTGAAGGCTTTGAGTGTGTCACGCTGCTCGGGTGTGAGGGAAGCGGCGTCCACATCCACGGCCATGGATGCGCCCGTGAGGGTGCCAGGGTGCAGGCGATCGGGCGGAACGAACAGGACGGGCGTGTGACGCGCGCCCATCATGTCGAGAATTCCGCCGGAGAGAAGAGCGCCATCGCCGATGCCCTGGACGACGGCGAGTTTGCCGTAAGGGCGAAAGGCGTGCCAGTCGCGATGGGATTCGTAAAAATCGAGCTGGTGGGTCATGCGCGCCCATTCGGCGAGCGCCTTTTTGTCGCCCTCATGGAGGCTGCGTGCGAGATCGTCATCGAGGGCAATGACCCAGCGCGCACCGACCATGGCGGCGTCCCCGATGACTTGCGCGTAGTTATCACCGGGGATGACGGTTTTGGGCGGCGGAAGATTGGCGATCCAAACGGTGCTCGAACCGAACGCGCGGGCGGCGCGCAGAAAACCGGCGTTGGTGTTGATCCAGGGTGAACCGGAGGGGCCGGCTTTAGCAGCGCCATCCTCCATGACAGGGATGCCGGGCCAAACACCTTGAAAAGTACCGATCACGGGAGCGTCAGTGCCGAGCGGCATGCGGCTGCGCAGAGTCAGTTCGATGATGGGCGCGGGGGTAATGGCGGCTTTGACACGGTCGGCAGCCTCTTTGGCGAAATCGCCTTCGAGGACCACGCCGGTGAGCCTGGCGTGGATGGCATCGCGGGCGGGCTCGGAGGGATCGACGCCGGGGCGGATGACGGCGAGAGTGGCGATTCCTTTTTCGGCAGCGGCGGCGGCGAAGATGGCGGCCTGGGCCTTTTGCTGCGAATCCCAGTCAACCAAGAGGCAGTTGACGGGCGTGCCGCGGAGCAGATCGAGACTTTTCGTCTCGAGCCAGCGCCAGCGCGCGGGAACCCAGTCCGGCGGTGCGGATAGGGTGAGGAGGAGGGCGAGGAACATATCTTCAATGTACGACAAGCACGCGAAACGGGGACAAACTGCTGTGTCCACGGCGTGGCCTTCCATTCAAGATTCGGCGGGGTGCGTTTGGAAGACAGGAGTCAGTCCCCGTTTTACGTTCACGCGGCTTTGATCTCTGTCCAGATGCGGTCGCGCAAGCGCTGCGCCGGTGCGGGCAGGGTTCCGGGCCACTCGCCGCGCCGCATTACATCAGGGGGTGGATAGAGCGCGGCGCTATTGCGGATCTTATCGGTGAGAAGCGCGCGGCCGGCTGCGTTGGCGGTGGCGGTGAGGGTGGATTGGGCGATGGCGGCGGAGACGGACGGGCGCAGCAGGTAATCGAGAAAGACGTGGGCGAGCGACTGGCGGCGGCTTTCGCGCAGGATGACGGCGTTGTCACAATAGAGCGGGAACCCTTCGGCGGGGAAAACGAAATCGAGCGACGGGGCGGCGTCGAGGGCCTGGGCAGCGGTGGTCGACCACAACTGGGCGGCGAGCACGTCGCCGGAGACTAGCTGGTCGCGCACTTCGGCGTTGAGATAGGCGCGCACGAGAGGCTTCTGTTCGACGAGCGCGTGCTGGGCCTGGCGGAGCTGCATGGGGTCGGTGGAATCGAACGGGAGGCCCAATTTCAATAGCGACGCTCCGATCACGTCTTCGGGATCATCGAGCATGGTGAGGCGGCCTTTGAAGCGCTGGCTCCAGAGATCGGACCACGAGCGCGGCGCCGGCGCGACCGAACGGTTGAAGACGATGCCGGTGCCGTACCACATGTAGGGAACGCCCCAGCGGAGGCCGCGATCCCACGATGGCGATTGAAACTGCGCTTCGAGATTGCCGAGATTTTTCAGACGCGCGTGATCAAGGGGCGCGAGCAGGCCCATGGCAGACATCGGCGGAATGCGGTTGTGCGTGGGGAATACGACATCCCAACCGGAATTGCCGGTGATGACCTGGGCGAGCATCTCCTCATTACTTTCGTAGGTGACGTAGCGGACGCGGACGCCAAATTCCTTTTCGAAATTGGGGATGGTGTCGGGCGCGACGTAGGCGGACCAGTTGTAGACATTGAGTCGCGGGCGGCGGTCAAGGCGGCAGGCGGTGGCGGCGAGGGCTCCGGAGAGGAACGCGCGGCGGGTCATGCTTTTCTCATACGCTCGGAGACCAGGATGAGCGCGCCGAAGATCACGACGATCAGGGCGGAAATGGCGTTGATGGATGGATTGGCACCGCGGCGGGCGAGCGCGTAGATGACCATCGGCAGCGTGGTGGAATCGACGCCGGCGACTAGGCTGGTGATGACGTAATCGTCGAAGGAAATGGTAAGCGCAAGTAGGGCAGCGGCGACGATGCCGGGGGCGAGAGCGGGGATTGTGACGCGCCAGAAGGCACGCCACTCGGTTGCCCCGAGGTCCATGGCGGCTTCTTCGAGGGCCGGGTCGAAGGTGCGGAGGCGCGCGGCGACGACGATGGCGACGTAGGCGATGGAGAACGAGATGTGGGCCAGGATGACGGTGTAGAGTCCCAGGTGCCAGCCGAGCCAGCGGAAGGCCCACTGGAAAAACGCCAGGAGCGAAATGCCGGTGACGATTTCGGGCGTCACGAGCGATAGATAGAGCGAGCCGGAGATCAGGCGCGAGCCGCGTTTCCAGAGCGCGTACGCGGCGAGAGTGCCGGCGATGGTTGAGATGATCGTCGAGACGATGGCGATGACGACGCTGTTCCAGGCGGCGTCCGCCATTTCGGGATCGGTGAAGACGATGTGGTACCAGCGCAGGGAGAATCCTTCCCAGAGCGTGAAGCGCGAGGCGTTGAAGCTGAAGACGACGAGCGTGACGAGGGGCACGTGAAGAAAGGCGTAGGCCGCCGCCGCGTAAATGGCGAGACCGCGCTTCACAACATTTCCTTGGGTCCGCGAAGATAGACGGCGGCCAGGGCAGCGAGCGTGAGGAGCATGAGCGTGAGCGAGACGGCCGAACCGAAGGGCCAATCGCGCGCGTTCGTGAACTGGTTCTGGACGAGGTTGCCGATCATGACGGACTTGCCGCCGCCGAGGAGGTCAGGCGTGAGGTAGGAGCCGAGGCAGGGAATGAAGACCAGGACCGCGCCGGCCCAGATGCCCGGTTTCGTGAGCGGGACGATGACGCGGAAGAACGTGGCCCAGGGGCGCGCGCCGAGATCGGCGGCGGCTTCGAGCAGCGCGGGATCCATGCGCTCGAGCGTGGCGTAAAGCGGCAGGACCATGAAGGGCAGAAATCCGTAGACGAGGCCGAGCAGCACGGCGCCTTCGTTATAGAGCAGCGGCAGCGGCTGGCGCAAAAAGCCGAGGCCGATGAGCGTGGTGTTGACCAGGCCGGTGTCGCGCAGCAGGAACATCCAGGCGTAAGTGCGGACGAGGAAACTGGTCCAGAAGGGAAGAATCACCAGGTGCAGGTAGAGGGTTTTGCGGCGCGTGGCGCGGGAGATGAACAGCGCGAGCGGAAACGCGAGCATGATGCAGATGGCGGTAGCCGCGGCAGAGAGCAGGATGGAGCGCAGCAGAATTGCGCCGTAGAGCGGATCAATGAGGCGGCGGTAGTTTTCGAGGGTCCAGGGTTGCTCGACGCCGCCGTAGACGCCGCGGGTGAGCAGGCTGTAAGCGCAAATGATGGCAAGGGGGGCGAAGAAGAGAATGACGAACCAGAGGCGCGTGGGGAGCAGGAAATAGAAGCGGAGACGGGTCATGGAGCGACTCGGGCTGGTTGCAAGATTAGTCGACTATACGACGGAGCGGGGAGGGGGGCAAGAGAGGGGCTGAGGGGTCCCAATTTAGCAGTTTCCGGTGTGCGAGTCACGCTTCTCAGCGCCACTCGCTGGGCCCACCTCCGGTTCCGGCTCCTCGACGGCGCTTCGTCATTGACATTTCTTGGACCAAGCCTTAGACTGACTCCAGCTCTTTACGCGTTTGGGGACTTTTCAGGTCTCTGTGTCCGGCGTTTCGCCGGACCTAGTTTTGATTGGTAGGGATTATCGGCACGTGAGTTGAAATTCTTCACGTGCCCTTCGGGTCATCGCATACGCGATTCACGTGAAGAATTCCAACCCACGTGCCTCGCTCTACGGTAAAGAGCCCGCGCCTGATGGGTTATTCTGTCGTCGACTTCGCGAAGTCGCTCAGAGTCGATAACTGTAAGATCCGGAACACACCCAACCTCATCTTTCTCTGCGGCGGTAAGACGGGCAAAACGGGCCGACATCGATCCGCCCGGGACTTCTTTTACCGACATCTCCTAAGCAAGCAGTCGAATATTGCGCGGCGAGTCAAACTCGCCGAGGACGTGAACGCTTGGTTTCACCGGGATGTCTTTCCGGACCTACTCGAGCTGGAGAAATATCTGGCAGATCTCGCCGACGTAACTGTACTATTCGTCGAGAGCCCGGGATCGATTGCAGAGCTTGGTGCCTTTGCTGCATCTGACGCGCTTCGCCCGAAGACGCTTGCCGTGCTCAACAATTCCTATTGTTCTGACCGGAGCTTCATTTCGGAGGGACCGGTTCAAAAAATCAAGAATGAAAACAGCCAACTTGTTTATTACTACACGTGGGATCGAAAGCGACTGAACTCGCCTGCGACCAAGAAGGAGTTCAGGGACATGGCAAAGGACCTCACGGAATTCTTAGTCAAGCGCGACAAATCCCACCCGAACGAGCAGGGCTTCGACAAAGAAAAACCTGGCCACGTTCTCCTCTTGGTTGCGGACCTCATCGGGATTCCAGGAGTGGCGACCAGTACCGAAATCACAGACTGCCTTAAGGAGCTCGGATGCAAGTTCGACCGTGAGAATCGGGACCGTTATCTCTCCCTGCTGGAAAGCATGTCCTTCATCGAACGAGCCCGGCGTTCAAACCAGGAATTCTACGTAAGTGTCCCCTCCAAGCACTTCATTCAATATGCATACCAGCCAGGTGCGCTGAACGATCCGAAGCGGATCAAGACTGACGTGCGCGAGGCGCTGGATCCAATTCGAAAGAAGATTCTTGCCGCGTTTCTGGGTAAGCCGCCTAGGAAGGACGCGCCCAATGTCTGACGTGCTGACAAGGCTCGGAGCTGCCGTCCTTCTTCCCCAGGATGAACTGATGGGACTTATTCGGTCTGCGCCTTACCGGTACAAAGTGTATCAGATACCAAAGCGAAAACCAGGGCAGTTCCGCACCATTGCGCAGCCAGCCAGAGAGGTGAAGGCGTTGCAGTACTGGGTCATGCGCAACCTGCTCTGCCAGTTCGAAGTGCACCCTGCTGCCACGGGGTACCGTGACGGCCGCTCGACCCTCCACAACGCGAGACCTCACGCACGCTGGAGATTTCTTTTGAAAATGGACTTCAAGGACTTCTTTCCGTCACTGAAAGCGCGTGACTTCCGACTGTTTCTGCGGAGGAACAAGGCGGACCTAGACGGCGCCAATATCGAAGCGCTTTGCCGAATTCTCTTCTGGATGCAAAAGGGCACCCAGGACCTTTGCCTGTCGATTGGTGCGCCCACGTCCCCAATGCTTTCGAATATTCTAATGCAGGAGTTTGACCGGCGAGTCTCCACATTCTGCGCCGCCAACGGTGTGACCTATACGCGGTATGCCGACGATCTTTCTTTCTCTGCCGATAACAGTGATCAGCTCGCGCTGGTGGAGAAAGCTGTTTCAGACTTATGCGGCCGCCTGAAAAGCCCAGTGCTAACCATCAACCAAGAGAAGACCGTCAGGGTCTCAAAGAGAGATGCGCGTCGTGTAACCGGGCTCGTTTTGACAAATGATCGCAAAGTGTCTCTGGGCCGAGAAGATAAGCGTCGCATTCGGGCCTGGGTGCATCACTTTGTGACCAACCGGTTGGAAATGGACCAGATCCCCCGACTACGCGGGATGCTTAATTACGTCAACTCCGTCGAACCTGCGTTCATTCGCCGGCTAAGTAAGAAGTATGGAGCGGACGTTATCGGGCGGCTGCAAACAGGTCACTGACGAAACTCGACTCTCAGTGGTATGACTAGCGCGGGTTCGGCAGTCAGGCCGCACATGCCCGCACGTCGGGCGAGAATGCGGAGTGACCCGCGCTTGTTGGCTCGATCGCCAGGGGATAGTCTCACTTTCTCAGAATCGCATTTCGTCGTCGTGTTTCCACCAGATGTGGATGGGCGCGCCGACGCGGTAGGCGCCGTTATTCCGCAGGGCTTCTTCGCGGGAGACTTCGGCTACGGCTTCTTCGCCGGTCTCCAGGCGAGCGGCGATATGGATGCAGTTGCCGAGGAAGACGGTCCGGGTGATGGTGGCTTGGCGTGCGGGGTAACCGTTGACGGAGCCTATGGGCGAGAGGCGCGTGGTCTCGGGGCGCACGCCGACGCCATCGATCCAGTTCACGGCGCCGAGGAATCCGGCCACAAAGCGGGTGGCGGGCCGGAGGTAGACCTCTTCGGGGGTGCCCACCTGCTCCACGCGTCCCTGGTTCATGACGGCGATGGAATCCGACATGGACATGGCTTCTTCCTGGTCATGCGTGACGAACAGGAAGGTGATGCCGACGCGGCGCTGGAGCTCCTTTAGCTCGACGCGCATTTCGTGGCGGAGCTTGGGGTCGAGCGCGGCGAGCGGCTCATCGAGCAGGAGCACTTCTGGTTCGATCACCAGTGACCGAGCCAAGGCCACGCGCTGGCGTTCGCCGCCGGAAAGCTGCGAGGGGTAGCGCGATTCCTTACCGGCCAGCCGCACCATTTCGAGAGCGGCGTGGACGCGTGACGCGCGGTCACGGATACCCCGCTCGCGCAGGCCGAACTCGATATTCTCCTGCGCGGTAAGGTGCGGGAACAGCGCGTAATTCTGGAAAACCGTGCTGACGTTGCGCTCATACGGGCGGCGGCCGTTAACGAGCGTGCCGTTGAGCCAGACCTGGCCGGAGGAAGGCTCCTCGAAGCCGGCGATCATGCGGAGGGTGGTGGTTTTACCGCAGCCGGAAGGGCCGAGCAGGGAGAAGAAGCCGCCTTTGGGGATGCGGAGCGAAACTCCGGTGACCGCCACATGGCCGGGGTAGTGTTTGGCGAGATCCCGGAGTTCGAGGCTACAATCCACTGGACAGAAATATAGCGCAAATCGAACGCCTGCAACATCAAAAAGTACCGTTTGAGCCCCTGGCGCCGCAACGCGATAGGAGGCATCGGGCGCATACCCGCTAGCTCCGGAATGACGGCCCTTGTATACTAACGGCTTCGGCGAGGATTCGGCCTATGAGTGCTCCGGCAATCTTGCAATCCGAGGCAGGGGTGGAACCAAATCGCGCGCTGGCCGTGGCATCGCTGCGCTACATGGCCATGATGCGGGCGGTCGAGGACCGCATCGAGCGCAAACTCTACCGGCAGGGCAAAATCGTGGGCGGGGTGTATGTGGGGCGCGGGCAGGAAGCCATTCCGGTGGGGGTGGGGCTGACGGCCGAGCCGGACGATGTGCTGTGCCCGTCGCACCGGGACATGGCGCTGTTTCTGATCCGGGGCGTACATCCGCGGCAGATTTTCGCGCAGTACATGGGGCGCGTGGGCGGGCTGACGCGCGGCAAAGACGGCAACATGCACATGGGCGATATGAGCCGGCGGATCATCGCGATCATTAGCGCCATGGCGGCGTCGGTGCCGGTGGCCGCGGGAGCGGCGCTGGCCCTGAAGTACAGGGGCACGCGGAACATTGCCTACTGCTTTTTTGGCGATGGCGCGACCAGCCGCGGGGACTGGCACGAAGGGCTGAACCTGGCGTCGGTGCAGAAGCTGCCGGTGGTCTACGTCTGCAACAACAACCAGTACGCGTACTCGACGCCGGTCTCGAAGCAAATGGCGTGCGCGAATGTGGCGGATCGGGCGCCAGGCTACGGGATTCCGGCGGAGATTGTGGATGGGAATGACGTGCTCGCCGTACACCAGGCGGCCCAGCGGGCGGCGCAGCACGCCAGGGCGGGCAACGGGCCATACCTGATTGAGTGCAAGACGTTCCGCATGACGGGCCACTCCGCGCACGATGCGGCGGACTATGTGCCGCCAGGGCTGCGCGAGGAATGGGAGCGGAAAGACCCCATAGCGCGGCTCGAGAAGCGAATGATTGGCGAGGGTTGGGCGTCGCGAGACGAAATCGACCGGATGCACGAAGAGATCCGGCAAGAGGTAGATGCCGCTATTGAGTGGGCCGAGAACAGCCCGTATCCGGATGCTTCAGAACTGCTCGACAACGTCTATGAACGGAGTTAGCCGATGCAGCTGACCTATCTCGAGGCCATCCGGCAGGGTATTCGCGAGGAGATGCAGCGCGATCCGGATGTGTTCCTGATGGGAGAGGACATCGGCGTATACGGCGGGGCGTTCAAGATAACGGCCGGGATGCTCGAAGAATTCGGCGAGAAGCGGGTTATCGATATGCCGATTTCGGAATCCGCCATTGTGGGCGCGGCCATCGGGGCGAGCCTGATGGGACTTCGGCCGGTGGCAGAGATGCAGTTCGCTGATTTCATCACCTGCGGCTACGACCAGATCGTCAATTTCGCGGCCAAGTGCCGTTACCGGTGGGGCGCGGGCGTGCCCATGGTGATCCGAGCGCCATCGGGCGGTGGGATTCATGGCGGGCCGTTCCACTCGCAGAATCCGGAAGCGTGGTTCGTCCATACACCGGGACTGAAGGTAGTGGCGCCGTCGACGGCGGTGGATGCCAAGGGGCTGATCAAGTCGGCGATCCGCGACAACGACCCGGTCCTGTACTTCGAGCATAAAGCGCTGTATCGGCGGGTCAAGGAAGACGTGCCCGAAGGCGAGTTCACGGTACCGATTGGCAAGGCGGCGGTGATACGGGAGGGCCGAGACCTTTCGATCATTACTTACGGGGCCATGGTACACGTCGCCCTGGAAGCCGCCGAAGTGCTTGAAAAAGAAGGGATTTCGGTCGAAATCGTGGACCTGCGGACGCTGGCGCCGCTGGATGAAGACACGGTGCTGGCGAGTGTGCGCAAGACCTCAAAAGTGCTGCTGCTGCACGAGGATGTGATGACCGGAGGAATTGGGGGCGAGCTGGCGGGCCGGATTTCCGAGAAGGCGTTTGAGTATCTGGATGGGCCGATCGTGAGGGTGACGGCACCCGATACTCCGGTACCTTACAGTCCACCTCTCGAAGAGGCATTCCTGCCGAACGCCGCGAAGGTGGTGGAACGGGCGCGGTGGCTGGCGCGTTACTGAGGCGTCCTGCGCCTAGCGGGAATCCGCTCCAGGAGCAGTTTCTTCAGGTCTAGCAGGTATTTAGGGCGGTACTGCCGCGGCGACCACCTTGTTTGGGGTTTGAAGTGGACGCCAATGTAATACCCAATATCCTGAAAAAAGCAGTAGGACACGGAGCCTTCCAGCCGTCCTTCGTGATACCGGATCACGACGGCGGTGCCCAGGGGCAGGGGGTTGTCCAGATTCAGACACGCGCCGGAGGCTGCAATATCGTCGAGAAGGGCAGTGGTTTGTTGGGGTTGGCCCGACTCATCCGTCCAATAGACCTCCACGATGTCGGCGCACAACAGCCGCGGTTCCGCACGGCGATCTTGCATACGTAGTTAGGATCGGCTCGTGGGACTCAGAGCGTTAGGGCTAGATGCCCCGGCGGTGGCCCCATAACTCGATGTGCAGGCGGGGACTGAAGCGGAAGCCCTCGCGCTTCGCGATATCCGCGAGCCAGGCGCCGCGTTCGTGGAGCACCGAAGCCTCGATACCCTCGGCCATCAGGATGACCTTGGAGCGATCGGCGCGGAGTTGGTCCAGCATGCGCTGGATTTCATCCAGATCGCGCGGCTCGGCGACCACGAACTTGAGCTGGTAATCGTACCCGTCCATCAACCGCCTCAATACATCAGGCCGGAAGCGGAGCCGGTCGTGTTGCACGGCCCACGAACCCTGCGGGGTGGAGTTGGCGAGTTTGGGGCTGATGCTCATGAGGTCGCAGGCGACCGGCGCGAAGACCGTGCCCGCGGTTTCGATCGTGATGTGCAGGCCGCGGGCGCGCAGGCGCTCGGTAAGCGGAACGATGCCGGGGGCGATCATGGGCTCGCCGCCCGTGACGACGGCATGTTGCGCGGGGTACGACGCGACCTGTTCGAGAATCTGGTCGAGCGAGCGTTCCTCACCCTCCGGCTCCCAAGAGGTGTAGGGTGTGT
Source organism: Terriglobia bacterium (assembly GCA_963768075.1). Taxonomy (GTDB): domain Bacteria; phylum Acidobacteriota; class Terriglobia; order Bryobacterales; family Bryobacteraceae; genus QHXW01. The sequence goes on along the minus strand of CAVYHD010000033.1, from coordinate 890,143 downwards.
CGCACCAGGAGCAGCGCAGATTACAGCCGCTGGTGCGGACGAAAATTGACGGCACGCCGAGCAGAGAGCCTTCGCCTTGGATGGAGTGGAAGATTTCGGCGATTTTCATTGTGAAACAGGTTTCAGATGCCAGCACACGGATCGACCATCCCTGCTTCCTCGAAACCTTTTCGCCGCAACGCGCACGAATCACACTGGCCGCAGGCACGGCCGGCGGGGCCGGGATCATAGCAACTGTGGGTCAGCCTGAAATCCAGTCCCAATTCCGCCCCCAGCTTTACGATCTCAGCTTTTGAGAGCCGGATCAATGGCGTGTGAATTTCGATGTGCGTGCGGCCCTCGACGCCGGCTTTGGTGGCGAGGTTGGCCATGCGCTGATAGGCTTCGATATATTCGGGGCGGCAGTCGGGATAGCCGGAGTAATCGAGCGCATTCACGCCGATGAAAATGTCGGACGCGGCGAGGACCTCGGCCCAGGCGAGGGCAAAGGAGAGAAACACGGTGTTGCGCGCGGGCACGTAGGTGATGGGGATACCAGCGGTCATCCCGCTGGGGGAGCGACCCTTGGGGACGGCAATGTCGCTCGTGAGCGCGGAGCCGCCGAACACGCGCAGGTCGATGCGGACTACCAGGTGCTGCGCGGCGCCCAGGCTGCGGGCTACGCGCGCGGCCGACTCGAGTTCGATAAGGTGGCGCTGGCCGTAATCGAACGATAAGGCATAGCAATCGAAACCGTCCCGGCGGGCGAGAGCGAGGGTGGTGGAGGAATCGAGGCCACCGCTGAGAAGGCAGACGGCGATCATGCCACGCGCTTAGGCAGCTTCGCGAGGAAGGCCATCTGATCCGGCAGGATTGCGGGTTCGAGCAGAACTGTTCCGGGGAACATGCTTCGGATAATTTGCTCATTATAGCGGTCCGAGCGCCAGGCAGTTGAAAGCGCCAGCCCGCCTACAATAGTGTGATGAGCAAGCGGGCGGGATGGTCTCTGTGGCTGGGAGCGGCCGTGTTGTTCTTCGTCCTCAACCGTCCCGCTTACAAGGGCTTCTTTCAGGCAGACGACCTCGACACCATGAGCTGGGCGCGATGGGCGCGGGGGAGTGATTTTGTAAAGTGGATGCTCACGCAGCAGTTGCCTCCAGCCAATTTCCGGCCGGTAGGGGCCTTTTACTATCACGCGATGGTGCGTAGCTTCGGTTGCGATTTTCCGAACTACCTGGTTCCGTTACATGCTCTGCATCTGCTCAACATCTGGCTGGTGTGGCTGCTGATCCGCAAGCTCGGGATGGGCCCGCTGGCCGCGACAGCCGGTGCGTTCTTCTTCGGCTTCCACGCCGCGCTGATCGACGCCTGGTGGAAGCCGATGTACGCATTCGACGTTCTTTGCGGGACGTTCTTGCTTCTCGCCCTGCTGCTCTATGCGTACGACCGCTGGTTTCTCAGCCTGATTGCCTTCTGGCTGGCATTCAAGTCAAAAGAGCTGGCCATCGCGCTGCCCGTGGTGCTTGCTGGTTATGAGGTGTGGTTTGGCGGAAAACGCTGGAAGCGGCTGATCCCTTTCTTTGCCATCTCGGCGCTTTTTGGCATGGAAGCGCTGCTCATGCGACCGGAGCGCGGCGACTATCAACTGCAGCTCGGATGGGGCGCGCAGGCGGCAACCGTCCGCTATTACGCATCACAGCTCTTCTTCGTGCCGTACGCGGGCCTCGCGGCGCTGGCGCTGCCGTTCGTGATTCGCGGCCGGCAGGTTTGGTTCGGCTTTGCGACGACGTGCGCGCTGATGGCTCCGCTGCTGCTGCTGCCCGGACGTCTATTCGCCGTCTACTGGTACGTGCCGATCCTGGGCGTGGCGATCATGCTGGCGAGCGGCGCGGAAGGCCGGCGGGGTGCGGCCGCCGTAGCCGGGTTGCTGGTGCTTTGGATTCCGTGGGACTTCCTGCATTTCCGAGAAGCGCGGCGGGTCATTCAGCGGCAGGAGCAGCAGTATCGCGAGTACGTGGCGTCGATCGAAAAGTTCGCGCGGGCAAACCCGCAGGAGCGCGTGTTTGTGTGGGACCATCTTCCGGACGGATTTCAGCACTGGGGAGTTTCCGGCGCGCTGGCGTGCATATACGACCGGACGGACATCACGACGAGGTTCATCGACGAACCGGGAACAGAAGCGCTGCTCCAATCGGGCCAAGCCGTGTGGCTGCGCTGGATGGAGGTGTTCCAGCGCGTGGATGTGGTCCACTTCGCACGCCTGGCAAAACCGGCGCCATACATCACGATGGATGAAGACATGCCTGGGGGCCAGTTGATTTCCGGGTGGTATGGACTCGACTGGAATACGCGGTGGGCGCAACCAGATGCGGTGTCCGTGCTTACCCGGCCGAGCGATGCCAGAAGTTTCGAAGTGACGGCCTGTCTGTCAAAGGGACAGATCAGCGCTTTGCGAACCGTAGATTTCGACGTTCTGCTTGACGGCCAGCCAGTTGGACATCGTATGTTCGCCGCACCGGAATGTGTGACGCTGCGCTGGCCGCTACCACCCGGCCCCGCGGGCACGGTGAAGGTTGGGTTTCGCACAAGGCCCCCGTTTCACGATGCGTCGGACAAGCGCATCTTTGGGATTGTGATAAGGGCCTTTGGGTTCGTTAGCGATGTCGCGCCGCGAATTCAGGCCACCGGCTAACGGGTAATTCCCACCTGCGTGAGCAGCCACGCATATTCGAAGGCCTGGTCCTTCAGCCGGTCGTAGCGGCCCGACGCGCCGCCGTGGCCCGCGGGGTCCATGTTGATCTTGAGCAGGAGCGGGGTGCGATCCGGTCTTCAGCGTCCGCAGACGCGCCACATACTTGGCCGGCTCCCAGTACATCACCTGGCTGTCGTTGCAGGCTGGTGGTGACGAGCATGGCCGGGTACGCGCGCTTCTCGAGGTTGTCATAGGGGCTGTACGTCTTCATGTAGTCGTACGCCGCCTTCTCGTTGGGGTTGCCCCACTCCAGATACTCGCCGACGGTGAGCGGCAGCGAGGCGTCCATCATGGTGTTCATCACGTCCACGAACGGCACCGCCGGTGCACGGCGTGGAAAAGATCGGGCCGCAGATTCACGACCGCGCCCATCAGCAAGCCGCCGGCGCTGCCACCCTCGATCACCAGACGGTCCTTGGACGTCCACTGTTCCCGGATCAGATATTCGGCGCTGTCGATGAAGTCGTAGAACGTATTCTTCTTCTTCATGAGCATGCCGTCGTCGTGCCAGGGCTCGCCCATTTCGTCGCCGCCGCGGATGTGAGCGATGACGTAGGCCATGCCCGCGGTCGAGCAGGCGAAGCCGCGAACTGGAGAACGTCGCCGGCATGCCGACGCCGTAGGATCCGTAGCCGTAGAGGAAGAGCGGCGCGGCCATCGCGCGTGGAATCCCTTCTTGTAGACGATGGACAGCGGCACCTTGACGCCGTCGCGCGCCGTGGCCCACTGGCGCTCGGAGACATACTGAGTTGGATCGTAGCCGCCCAGCACTTCCTGCTGCTTCAGCAAAGTCGCGTCCCTGTCTGCATGTCGTAGTCGAAAACGCTGGGCGGAGTGATCAAGCTCTGGTAGCTGTAGCGATAGGTTTCGAATCGTATTCGGGAGTGCCGCCGGGAAACGCCGAATAGACGGGCTCGGGAAATGTCATGTTGTGCCAGGCCGCGGATCTGAAATCGTGAATCCGCATTCGATTCAGAGCCTGCGACTTTTCGAGGACACCGCGAAATCCTGGAACAGATCGATGTCCTGGACGAGCACGTCGTCCGGTGCGGGACGAAAATTTTCCAGTTCTTCGGACTGGGATCAGCCTGGGGCGCGGTCATCATCTGGAAGTTCTTGGCGTCCTTGTTGCGTGCGGATATAGAAAAGGCCCTCGCGATGGTCGACCTCATAGCGATGTTTCTTTTCGCGCGGGAGAAAAACGGCGAAGTGCGACTGGGGCTCGGCGGCGTGGAGGTAGCGGACCTCGGTTGTGTCGGAGCTCGTGATGTCGAGCACAAGTACTGTTTATCGCGCGTCTTGCTGAGCCGAATGCGGTAGAGCTCGTCTTTTTCTTGGTAGACCGGTTCGAATGCCTTGTCGCCGAGGGTGTGGCGCCACAGCTGGTCCGAGCGTTTGGTCACGGCATCTTCGGTGGTGAGAAAGATCGTGCGATTGTCCGCGGCCCACTGGACGTTATCACGCGTTCGGCCGTATCGGGCAGCTCCGCGCCGGTGCGCAGATCCTTCACGTGGAGGCTGAACTGGCGGAAGCCGCGTAGTCGGTCGTGTAGGCCAGCAGGTTCTGTCGTCGCTGACCTCGAAGGCGCCGAGACCCACGAACTGCTTCCCCTGGGCGAGGCTCGTTCAGGTCGAGCAGCACCTCTTCTTTTCGCCTCGAGACTGCCTTTCTTGCGGCATTGGATGGGATACTGCTTACCTTCCTCTGTGCGGGAGTAATAGAAGAACTCGCCGCGCCGCTGGGGCACGCTCAGATCGGTCTGCTTGATGTGGCCCAGCATTTCCTGATAGAGCGCCTCCTGAAAGGGCTGCAGGTCCTTGGTCATCGCTTCGGTATAGGCGTTCTCGGCTTCGAGGTATTGGATGACCTCCGGATTGGATTTTTCGCGCAGCCAGAAGTAGTCGTCGACGACCGTCGCGCCGTGACGGACCTCCTGATGTTCGACGCGCTTCGCCACGGGGGGCGACGCGACAATCTGCGCTATCAGGTAAACGCCAAGAGCAAAAACGAGGACAAGGACATGTCCGGGAACGAAATGCCATGTAATGAACACCTCCTCAATTTTATGATGCCCAGCGGGGAGCATGGCAGAGGCGCTTGAGAATGTAGCAGGGCAAACGATACGCTGGAAGGCCGGTGAAGATTCCCAAACTCCGCTGGATCATCGCGGTCCTGTTGTTTCTGTCCACGATGATCAACTACGCCGACCGGCTGGCGCTCTCGATCGTGTCGCGCGACATACGCTCCGAATTCCACATGACGGAGCAGGATTACTCCTACATCATCATTGCGTTTTTCGTGGCCTACGCGATCATGTACGCCGGCTCCGGGTATCTGGTAGACCGGTTGGGAACGCGGCGCTCGTTTGCGCTCTTCATCTCCACGTGGTCGATTGCCGCGATGCTGCACGCGCTCACGACTGGAATCTGGTCGCTGGGAGCCGTCCGATTTCTGCTGGGCCTGAGTGAGCCTGGCAACTGGCCGGCCGCAGCCAAGGCGGTGGCCGAATGGTTTCCGCCCAGACACCGGGCGCTGGGTGTCGGCATCTTCAACGCGGGCTCGTCGCTGGGATCGGCGATTGCGCCGCCGATGGTTGCGTATCTGACGCTGCGCTTCGGGTGGCGATTTGCCTTCGTAGCGGTCGGGTCGATGGGGTTGCTTTGGCTGGTCGCGTGGCTGATTCTATATCAGCCGCCGCATCGGAATCGTTGGCTGCGCGCGGATGAGTACGCCCAGATCAAAGACGAGGTTCACTCGCCCGAGGAAGCCTCCGCGGCCGCGCGCGTCGACTGGCGAAAAGTGATTCGCATGCGCCAGTGCTACACCTTGATCCTGGCGCGCTTCTTCACCGATCCCGTGCTTTATTTCATGATCTTCTGGCTGCCGGAATATCTTCGCAAAGAGCGTGGCTTCGATCTCAAAATGGTGGGTGATTACGCCTGGGTGCCGTTCACCGTGGCCGGCGTGGGGTATTTATTCAGCGGCTGGCTTTCGGGAAGGCTGATGCAGGCGGGCTGGAAGCTGCCAAATGCCCGCAAATTCGGCCTGCTGATCGGCGCGCTGCTGATGCCGGCCGCGGTCCTGGCTCCGCTGGTCCCCACCGCGGGGCTCGCGATCGCCGCGACGTGCTTCATCACCGTGGGTCACGCGTTCTTCGCGGCCAACCTCCAGACGCTCCCGGCGGATCTATTTCCCGGCCACGAGATGGGAACCGCGTCGGGCTTCTCCGGAATGGGCGGCGCGATCGGCGGCATTCTGGCGAACCTCGGGACAGGGTACGTCGTCCAGCACTTCTCCTACGCGCCAGTTTTCTTCCTGTGCGGCCTGATGCACCCGCTCTCGACGGCGCTGGTTTATTGGCTGCTGCCGAACCGGTATTTTCTGACGGAGTAGCGAAAGGCCGCAGCCTAGGCAAACAGGTAGTGACGCCTACCCGAACAGTTTCGCAAACCGCGATTCGTGGCGGACGATGGTCTGGTTTCGTTCCGGTCCGGTCGAGATGCAGCCGATCTCCACGCCCGTGCGTTTCTCCAGGTACGCCAGATAATCCCGCGCCTGTTGCGGCAGGTCTTCGTAGGACGAGATGCCGGCGGTAGAGGTCCGCCAGCCCGGCAGGCATTCGAAAACCGGCTCGATGGCTTCAAGTCCGGCGGCGGTCGCGGGCATCTCGGTTACCTCGCGGCGTCCGGCACGGTAGGCCACGCAGACCGGGATCTTTTCCAGCTCATCCAGCACGTCGAGCTTGGTGACGACCAGCTAATCGAGGCCATTGAGCACGGCCGCATAGCGCACCTGCGGAATGTCGAACCAGCCGCAGCGGCGCGGCCGGCCGGTCACTGAGCCGAATTCGTTGCCGCGCTGCGCGGATCTGGTCGCCGGCGGTATCCAGGGCTTCGGTGGGGAACGGACCGCCGCCTACGCGCGTAATGTAGGCTTTTGACACACCGACGCATGGCGTGGATGCGCGTGGGCGGAACGCCCGTGCCGGTGCAGGCGCCTCCGGCGGTGGCGCTGGAAGATGTGACAAACGGGTAGGTGCCGTGGTCCGAATCGAGCATGGTCGCCTGCGCGCCTTCAAACATCACGCTCTTGCCCTCGTTGATGGCCTCGTTCAACAGGCGCGCCGTATCGCACACCATGGGGCGGATGCGTTCGGCGAAGCCCTCGTACTCGGCGCGGATCCGCGCGAGGTCGAGCTCTTCGGCAATGCCGAAGGCGCGGGCTACCGTCGATCTTTCTCGCGGCTACAGCCTCGAATCGCGCGCCGAAACGGTCGCCATCCAACAGGTCAGCCACGCGGATCCCACGGCGCCCGGCTTTGTCTTCATAGCACGGACCGATGCCGCGCGAAGTGGTGCCGATGGAATCGGCCTGCCAGCATCCGCTTTTCCATCGTGCGATGGTACGGGAACAAAACATGCGCGCGGTTGCTGATGGAAAGCTGCGCCGCCACGTTGATGCCGTGGGCTTCGAGCGATTGCGATCTCGCTCAGCAGCGCCGCCGGGATCGATCACCAGGCCGTTGCCGATTACCGCGCGTTTTCCCGGGCGCAGAATCCCCGACGGGATCAATTTCGAGAACGAATTTCTTCTCGCCGATCAGTACTGTGTGGCCGGCGTTGTGGCCGCCCTGATAGCGCGCGACGATGTCGAAACGATCGCAAAAAAGATCGACGATCTTCCCCTTGCCTTCGTCTCCCCACTGCGCGCCGAGAATAATAATGTTGCTCATGCCCAAACCCGATCATTGTAGCGCGCCGGGGCCCGCGCCGTGCTGTGCTACGCTGCGATCATGCAGCTTTGCGACGTCTATCAGAAGCTCGGAGAGGACGGATTTGCTCAACTGGTGCGCGGGATTTCCATGGGTAAGCTCAAAACGTACCAGCTTTTTGATCCGTTGAAGACTCGCGCGCACATGGCAAAGCTCAACACCGAGCATCTGCGCAAGGCGGCCCCGCGGCTCTGGGCCCGGATTGCCGAAGGCGACGAAGAGTTCGCCAAAGACTTCGCCCAGGCGGTGCTGGTTTCGCATCTGGATCTGATTGCGGCCGTCCTAGACTCTCTGGGTATTCCGAACCAGAGCGGATTCTTTGAGAAAGACCTCGACGCCAGCCAATATTTGACGGAAGGCTGGGCGCAACGTACCTTCGATAAATTCCGTGGGTCGTATCCCGAGCCCGTGCTGCTGTTCTATCTCAACCATCTCGCCTGGGAGCTGAAGAGCGCCGAGCAGCCGTTTGCGCCGGCCGCTTGATATTTATTGCGGGCGTATAACACCCTCACCGACGAGGTTGCCAGAAGTTATCGTACGGATAGAAACGTTTTTTGCAGACGGCCCGCGCGAGCTCTGATAAAATAGACCATGACACTCAGTTGGGGGAAAGTTTAATGCCAAAAAAGCATCACGCAATTTACTCCGATCCCACCGGTGCCGCGGCCGCTGCGAGCCCTGAAAAACGTCGCACACCGCGTGCCAAGCGTGCGGAGCCGCTGGTCGATGGAACGTCCTCCCTGGCTTCCGGACGCGCTGTTACTGAAGAGCTGGTCGTTGACCGCAATGCCGTCGCCCGCCTTGCCTACTCGTACTGGGAAGCGCGAGGTTTCATCGGGGGATCGCCAGAAGAAGACTGGCTGCGAGCCGAAGGCGAGATTCGCAACCACCACGCGGCAAGCCCCGCCGTATAGCTTGCCCGAACCGCAAGCGGCGGTTGCCTCCAACTTACTTGTACTTGCGGAGGACGGCTAGAAGTCTTCCCTGTATTTGGAGCTCGGACGCCTGCACGTAAATCGGCTGGAGCGAGGCATTCGCCGGTTGCAGGCGCACCCTTCCACCCGGCTCCCGATAGATGCGCTTGAGCGTCGTCTCGGCCCCGGAAATCAGCGCCACCACGATCTCCCCGTCGCGCACTTCCGTGGTGCGCTCCACCAGGATCATGTCGCCATCGCAGATGTGATCGTCGATCATGGAATCGCCGCGCACTTCGAGTGCATAGGTGTCGCGGTGTCCGGCGAAATCCGCAAAGCTAAGGGTCGCGCGCTGCTCCACGGCTTCCACCGGCCGGCCGGCCGCGATTCTTCCGAGTAACGGGACTTCCATCTCCCGCTGCCGGCGGTGTTCCTGCAAATATTTCGGACCGAGATCGAGCGAACGGCTGCGATTGAATCCGCGCTTGACGTAGTTTTTGGTTTCGAGAGCCAGAATGTGCTTATGGACCGTAGCCAGCGACGCCAGATCCAATCCGTGCGCAATCTCTTCGTAACTTGGGCTGTAACCGTTCTCCTCGACAAACCGGGCGATGAAATCCATGGCCTGCTTTTGCCGCTTGGTGAGTGCCATGGGAATATTGTGGGCGAAGAAAAGGGAAAAGGCAAGCGTTTAGTGAACGAGTCTTCCTCCCACGATGGTGTGTTCAGCCTTCGTCTTCGGAATCTCCTCCGGATCAATCCGGAAAATATCTTGCGTAAGCACGACGATGTCGGCCAGCTTGCCGGGTTCGAGGGTTCCTTTCTCACGTTCTCCAAATTCGGCGAAGGCTGAGGTTGTAGTGTAGGCGCGCACCGCTTCCTCGACGCTAATCCTTTGCTCCGGGACCCATCCGTGCGGGTTCTTGCCGTCCGTGGTCTCACGCGTTACCGCGGCGTAGATGCCGATGAGCGGATTCAGCGGAGCCACCGGCCAGTCGGTCCCAAACGCGATCCGTGCACCCGAGTCAAGCAGCGAGCGGAACGCGTACGCGGTCTTGATTCGCACCGGTCCGATGCGTTGTTCCGCCCAGCGGCCGTCGTCGATGGCGTGGCTCGGCTGCATGGAGGCGATCACGCCGAGCTGCGCGAAGCGCGGAATGTCCGCCGCCAGCAGGTGCTGTGCGTGTTCGATGCGGAATCGCCGGTCGCGCGGGCCGTTGTCTTTTTCCACGTGCTCGAAATAATTCAGCAGCAGATCATTCGCTCTGTCGCCAATGGCGTGCACGGAGCATTGCAAGCCGGCTTTATCGGCATCGCGAATATCTTTTTCCAGCTTGCCCTCGGGAAGGTTGTCGCTCGCCATGAGTCCGGCGGTGTTGGGAGAGTCGTTAAACACGTCGAAGAACAGCGCCGTGGTCGAGCCGAGCGAGCCGTCCATGAACGCCTTGAGCCCGCCCAGGCGCAGCCAGGAGTCGCCCGGTCCCTGCCGCCCAACCAGCTCCGCCTGCCGTTTCCACTGGCTCATGGGCGTGCGCGCATAGATGTGCACCGTGAGCCGGCCGGCGTCGCGAAAGCGTTTGTAGACCTCGTACTGGTCCCACAGCGTGATGTCCTGAATGGAGGTGACGCCCACGCGCGCAGCCTCCGCCAGCGCTGCCCGCAACGCTTCGTCATACTCGTCCTGGCTTGGTTTTGGCATCGCCGATTCAACCAGACTTTGCGCCGCGTCCTTCAACACTCCTGTCGGTTCGCCGCTTTTGGGATCGCGTACAATCGTTCCTCCGGGCGGATCCTGCGTATCCCGTGTGATGCCGGCCAACCGTAAAGCCACCGAATTCGCCAAGCCCATGTGCCCGTCGAGCCGTGAGACGAACACCGGATTCTGTGGCGTCACGGCGTCAATCAGCGCTCGCGTTGGCAGTGGCGCGCCCGGCCAGAGTTGGTGATCCCAGCTGCCGCCGGTGATCCAGCGTCCCGCCCCAAGCTTGCGTGCCTGCTCCCCGATTCTGTGGGCGAACTCTGCCTCTGTTGCGGCATCGCGCAGATCGACCGAGCGCAACTGGAAGCCGCCGGCCATGAAGTGCGTGTGGTCATCGATGAACCCAGGAAGCGCGAGTTTGCCCCGCAGGTCGATCACGCGCGTGGCGCCGGAAGCAAGCTTCTGAATCTCCGTATTCATCCCCACCGCGATGATGCGCTCGCCCCGCGAGGCCACAGCCTCCGCCCACGGTTGCGCGGGATTCCCCGTCCAGACACGGCCGTTGATCAGGGCCAGATCCGCCTTCGGCGCGGCTTTCGAAAACTCCTGCGCCACCAATTGGGACACGAACGGGATGATGTCCGGCTGCTTGCTGTTCCCGACGGTGAACACCGCGAGAATGTACTCCGCGCCATTGGGCAGACGAATGTACGATGTGTCGTGGCGCGTCTCCGAGGTCCAACCGGCCTTCGAAAAGTACTGCGAACCCGGCGGCAGGGATTTTCCCGAAAACGCGGTTGCCTGGTCGTCAGGGTCCTCGGATTTCACCCACGGGTCGCGGTGCAGCAGGTTCAGCATCTCTCGCGTGCCGGAGGGCGAGGCGGCGCGTCCGGCAACAATCTCGTACCAGAGGCGCGCGACGGCTTCGGTGGTCAGCCGGTTCCGGTTCTCGAAGTCGGGGCCCAGTCCCTGCCGCTCGCGTCCGTACGGACCTTCGCACCAGGTCTTCTGATTGACATTGATGCTTTCGTAGCCGAGCGACAAGAAGTAACGGTTCATGAGGTTCCGCTTCTCCATCCACTGATGCAATGCGGCTTCCTCGAGGTCCGGCCCGCCGCTTGTTCCGGTCAGCAAATCGACGACCTGGGCCGTAGCGTCGTTGGACGAATCGACAATCATGTTGTGCATCGCGCGCTCGAACTCCGGAGCCGGCGTCAATGCTCCCGTTTCGATCTGATGATGTGCCGCCGCGAGATAGAACAGCTTAACCACGCTAGCCGGATAGGTGGGCGCGTCGCCGCGATACGACCCTCGCGCCGGGCTGCCCGGATCGGACAGGTCGATCACCGTGATGGCGATCTTGTCGGCGGTCAGCCCACCCTTGCCGAACCGCTCGACGGCGGCGCCCGCAGTGTCCCGGACAAGCTTGTCGAGCGGCGCGGTGTTGCGAAACGCAGGCTGCTGGGCGGCCGGCAGCAGCACGGCGAAAAAGTTGAGATAGACGAACCAACGGATTCTGCGCATAGGATTCGCGTGGTTTGATTTTAGGATGAATGGCGGACCGCGGGAGCGCAGGCTCCGCGTCTATTGCGGATTAGCGGTGGAGGTTTCGCATTAACCCACGGTGACGCCCTGGAGGCGGAACTCGGCCAGATCCAGCCAAGCGGCATCGGCGCGCGATTGGACGAAGCAGGCGCGCTCAGCGCGAATACGGCGCGAAGCCGGAAAGGCGGCCCAGCGCTTCCGCGCAAGTTGGTAGAGCGGCTGGACCTGATCGGGCGTCAGACCCTGGGCGAGGGTGATATGTGGATGGTACGGAAATGGTTCGGCGCAGGCCAACGGACCCTTATGGAGCGCGCGGTAGATCTCGCGCAGCTCGCGTTCGCCTTCTTTGATGCCGATATAGATCACATTGGTGGCGCGGAAGATTTCGACCTCACCCGGCACGATGTCGAAAGGCGCGAAGCCGGAAACCACGGCGCGCGCGGTCTCGGTGGCCACACCCACGCCGACGGTGATGGATCGCGGGGGAAGAATGGTCACATGCGCGCGCGGCAGGCAGCCGGGAGCCAACTCTTTTCGCAGATCATCCAGGAATTTCGCGAGAGGATCTGGAATATAAACTACGAGGGCGAAAAGGTTAATCCGCTCCGCCCCATTTGTACAGCCTGACATGGGTCTCATCTATATTACTCGTTTGTGATGAGGAGCACACGCATCCCCTGGTATACTAAAAGATTCATCCCACCCCAAAGTTTCAAGCAGTAGGATCGCTCGTGGAAGAATCCATTGAGATCCGCGGCGCGCGGGTCCACAACCTCAAGAACATTTCGCTCGCCATCCCGCACAACCGGTTGACTGTCATTACGGGCGTTTCGGGATCCGGAAAGTCCTCGCTGGCATTCGACACCATCTATGCGGAGGGGCAGCGGAGGTATGTCGAGTCGCTATCGGCTTATGCGCGGCAGTTTCTGGAGCGCATGGAAAAGCCGGAAGTCGATGAGATTGACGGCATCGCGCCGGCGATCGCGATACGCCAGAAAAACACGAGCCGCAATCCGCGTTCGACGGTAGCGACCTCAACGGAATGCTACGATTTCCTGCGGCTGCTGTTTGCACGCGTGGGCCGGACGTTCTGCCCGCAGTGCGGGCGGCGAGTGGAGAAGGACACGGTGGATCAAGTGGCGGCGCAGATGCTGGCCCAGCCGGAAGGTTCACGGTGGTACGCGCTGTTTCCAGTGACGCATGCGCAGAAGCCGGATACGCAGAAATTGCGCGATCATCTTTTCGAGCTGCGCAAGAAAGGCTTCAGCCGGCTTTTTCAAGAAGGGAAGGTTTTCGAATTCTCCACCCCGGAATCGCTGCTCGACATTGATTTTTCGAAACCGCTGTATGTGCTCGCGGACCGGATTGCGATTGCGGCGGACCTGCACCAGAGGGTGGTAGACACGACCGAGACTAGCTATCGCGAGGCGGGCGAAGTGATTTTCGAGAACGCCGCGTCGGGAGAAAGGTTGCGGTTCAGCGAGAAATTCGCGTGCAAGACGTGCGGGATCGCCTTCACCGAACCGGAGCCGGCCCTGTTCAGTTTCAACAGCCCGGCGGGCGCCTGCCCACGCTGCCAGGGATTCGGCAACACCATCGACTACGACATGGACCTGGCTATTCCCGACAAAGGTTTGTCGCTCGAAGAAGGCGCGGTGGAGCCCTGGACCAAGCCCAAGGGGCGCGAGTGGCTATTGAAGCTGAAGCGCGCCGTGGCATCGCCGAAAGGCCGCAAGGTGCGGATGACGGTGCCGTTCTGCGACCTGACGGACGAGGAAAAATCCTGCGTCATCGAGGGCGGCCCGGGATTCCCTGGTGTTCGCGGATTTTTCAATTACCTGGAAACGAAAAAGTACAAGCTGCATGTGCGCGTGTTCCTCAGCCGGTATCGCGGCTATGCGCGCTGCCCGGAGTGTAACGGCGCGCGGCTGCGCAAAGAAGCGCTGTACGTGCGTGTGAGCGGTAAGAACCTGGGCGACATAGTGCGCATGAACATTGCCGAGGCGCAGTCGTTTTTCGAGGCTCTGGACCTGACCCCGGAGGAGAAGGCGATCGCCGAAAAAATTCTGGTGGAGATCCAGCAGCGGTTGAAATTCCTGAACGATGTGGGGCTCGACTACTTGACGCTCGACCGGCTGGCGGCGACCCTTTCGGGCGGGGAAGCGCAGCGCATCCAGCTGGCGACGTGCCTGGGATCGCGGCTGGTGGGCGCGTGCTACGTGTTGGATGAACCATCGATCGGGCTGCACACGCGTGATACGGGCCGGCTGATCCGGATTCTCGAAGAGCTGCGCGGACTGGGGAACACGATTGTGGTGGTGGAGCACGATCCGGAGGTAATGCGGTCGGCGGACCACATTGTGGATCTAGGGCCGGGTGCGGGCGAGAACGGCGGCAAGATCATTTTCCAGGGCTCGTACAGCGATCTGCTGCGGGATGGCGATGGGTCGCTGACTGGCCGCTATCTGCGCGGGGAAATGCGCGTGGCGGCGCGGCAGGAGAAGCGGCCCGTGGATCGCAGGCGCATGATGCGTATCTCGGGCGCGCGGCTTCACAACCTCAAGAACATCGATGTCGAAATTCCGCTCGGCATGCTGGTGTGCGTGACGGGTGTGTCGGGGTCCGGCAAATCGACGCTGGTGCATGACGTGGTGTATCGCTCGCTCGAAGCGCTTCTGCAAAAAGCCGAGGCGGCGGAAGCGAACGAGGTGCTGGCGGCGGATGAAGCGCTGGAGTCGTTGGCGGCCAAGATGACCTGCCGTCGCGTGGACGGCGCGGAGCGGCTGCGCGAGGTGGTGCTGGTGGATCAATCGCCCATCGGTCGCACGCCGCGCTCGAATCCGGTGACGTACATCAAGGCGTTCGATTTGATTCGCTCGCTATTTGCGTCGACGAAGGACGCCGAGAAGCGCGGTTACACGGCCGGCCACTTTTCATTTAACATTCCTGGCGGGCGCTGCGAAACTTGTCAAGGCGACGGCACCGTGACGGTGGAGATGCAATTTCTCGCGGATGTGGAGCTGATTTGCGAGGAATGCAAGGGCACGCGCTTCAAGAGCAGTATTCTGGACATTCGCTACCAGGGACTGAATGTTCACGAAGTGCTGCAATTGACGGTGGACGAGGCGATCCGCTTCTTTCACGGGGCGCCGCGCCTGGTTTCTAAGCTCAAGGTGCTGTCGGATGTCGGGCTGGGGTACCTGCGGCTGGGCCAATCGGCGACGACGCTTTCGGGCGGGGAAGCGCAGAGGGTGAAACTCTCGGCGCACCTTTCGCAGGCATCGTGCGCGGGAACGCTCTACATTTTCGACGAGCCTACGACGGGGCTGCACTTCGATGACATCGCCAAACTGTTGGGAGCGTTTCAACGGCTGATTGAAAACGGCGGATCGCTACTGGTGATCGAGCACAATCTCGACGTGATCCGCGCGGCGGACTGGGTAATCGACCTGGGACCGGAGGGCGGGGAACGGGGTGGTCACATCGTGGCGACAGGCACGCCGGACCAGATTGCGAAGGCGGAGGGGTCTTGGACGGGGAAGTATTTGTAGGTATAGCCTCAGCACCGGATGGTGCGCTCCAGTAAAGCCGTATGCTCAAGCCTTACTTTTTCCAATCGCTCCCGCCTTCCCTGCCACCGCCGCCAAATAATCCTTCGGTGCGAGCAATATCTGCGTTCCCCTTGCACCGGCTGATACCGAGATTACGTCGAACAGTTCGGCGGTCTCATCGAGGTAGACAGGATAGGTGCGCTTGCAGGCGAGCGCCGTGACGCCGCCGCGGATGTAGCCGGTCAGCAGCTGCACTTCTTTCAGCGGTACCAGTTCCACTTTGCGATCGCCGGTGAGCCGCGCCAACGCCTTCTCGTCGAGATGCGCGTCGGCGGGCACCACGGCGAGGCAAACGCCCTTGCGGTCGCCGCGGGCCACCAGGGTCTTGAAGACCTGCTCGGCGGGCAGACCGATCTTGGCGGCGACGGTTTCGGCGTCCAGGTCTTCGGGGTCCACTTCGTAGTCACGGAGTTCGTAACGGATTCCGAGTGTGTCCAGCAGCCGCGCAGCGTTGGTTTTCATTTGCGAACTATTTTTACAGTATCGGGACCGCAGTGAAGTTTGCCAGTCAATCGACTACATGCGTTTTCTCGGAATCGCTCAGCGCTATAATGGTCACCGTGGTGCCCACATGAGAATCAGCACCGTGCGGGAGTTTCGGGACAACGCCACCGGCCTGCTAAGGTCTAAAGACCCCATTCTTGTGACGCGGCGCGGGCGCCTGGCTGGGGTGTTCTTTCCGCGGCCGGAACAGAGTCTGCCGATCGAGCTCAAGCGGGAACTGTTTTCGGTGCTGAGCTCCGACGTCGCGCGCGAGCTGAAGAAACGGCGCGTATCCGAGAAAGACGTTCTTCGCGACTTCAAGTCATGGCGGAAGAACCGGCGTGAGACTCATCGCGGACGCTAACGTCTTGCTCTCGGCGGTGCTGGGAGGACGCGCCAAGCTGGTCTTCGGGCACCTGGGAGTTGAGGAGATCCTCACTACCGCGTTCACGCTTGGCGAGGTTCAGGAATACGCGGTAGAACTCGCTAGAGCCAGGCGGCTTTCCGAGGATACCGTGCTGCTGGCGACGGCTACGCTCCCTGTGACCGTCGTAGAACGGGATGTGTACGCGAATCTTCTGCCTGAGGCGCAGCGGCGGATTGGTCAGCGAGATTCCGAGGACGCAGATGTCCTCGCTCTGGCTCTTCACTTGAAGGCACCGGTCTGGTCGAACGACCGGGATTTTGAAGGGACTGGAGTGGAGCGGTACACAACGGCTCAATTGCTCCGGAAGCTGTCAACCGAATAGCTATCCCTCCCAGTTCAATATCACTTTTCCCGATTCGCCGTTGCGCATCACTTCAAAAGCCTGCTCGTATTCCGCGTAGGGGAAGCGGTGCGTGATCACCGGTTTGATGTCGAGGCCGGATTGCAGCATCACCGTCATCTTGTACCAGGTCTCGTACATCTCGCGGCCGTAGATGCCTTTGATAGTGAGCATACTGAAAATGACGGTGCGCCAGTCGATGGACATGGGCGCGGAGGGAATGCCGAGCATCGCAATCTTGCCGCCGTGGCTCATGTTGGCGATCATGTCGCTGAACGCAGCGGCGTTGCCTGACATTTCCAGGCCGATGTCGAAACCTTCCTTCATGCCGAGCTCCTGCTGCACGTCGGCCAGCTTCCTGGAGCGTACGTCGACGGCGCCGGTAACGCCCAGCTTTGACGCGAGCGCCAGGCGGAAGGGATTGACATCGGTGATCACGACGAAGCGTGCGCCCGCGTGGCGAGCGACTGCCGCGGCCATCAGACCGATAGGCCCTGCGCCGGTGACCAGCACGTCTTCGCCCAGCACGGGAAACGTGAGCGCGGTGTGGACGGCGTTGCCGAAGGGATCAAAAATACTCGCGACTTCGAGATCCACATGCGGGGAATGTACCCAGACGTTGCTCATGGGCACCGCGATGTATTCGGCGAAGGCGCCGGGCCGGTTCACGCCTACGCCGCTAGTGTGCGCGCAGAGGTGGCGGCGTCCGGCCAGGCAGTTCCGGCAGTGGCCGCAGACCACGTGGCCCTCGCCGCTGACGATTTGGCCCGGGAAAAAATCGGGAACGTTGGAGCCGACCTGCGCGATCTCTCCCACGAATTCATGCCCGATGACCATTGGGACCGGGATGGCCTGTTGCGCCCATGCGTCCCAGTTGTAGATGTGGACGTCGGTGCCGCAGATCGACGCTCGTTTCACGCGAATGAGTACATCGTTGATGCCGATCTTCGGTTCGGGGACGTCCTCCAGCCACAGCCCGGGCTGTGCGAGTTTCTTGACGAGAGCCTTCATTGATCTTTCTAGCTTCGCAGAAACCCGCCGCCTTAATCTCCGGGGGCGTAGTAACCACGCCGCCAGTATGTTGACAGCTTGGGCTGGCCTGGCGATCGCAGAACCTTTACCGCGACACTTCGGTACCGGCCGTCGCGCTCCTGGTCGGTGGAGGTGTAACCCAGCACGTACTGATGGCGGATGTCGAGACCGATCTTCTCCGCGGTGGCGGGCAGATCCCGCCAGCGATCGATCTGGTAGCACCGCCCGCCGCCCTGTTCGCTGATTTCGTCCAGCAAACGGGCGCCTGAGGCCTCATATTCCGTGTGAGCACGCGAACTCTGAGCCCCGATGCCGATCGCGTAGGTCTCGACATCCGACTCTCGCGCGAGACCCTCGAGTTCCCGCGCGCTGTAGCGGCTGTGATTGTCGCCGCCGTCAGAAACGATGAGCAGCGCCCTGCGCGTGTTGCGCGCTTTCTTCATCTGGCGCAGGGCCAGATAGACGGCGTCGAGCAGTGCTGTCCTGCCGGCTGGCCGGGCCAGGGCCACGCGATTTTGAATCTCCTCAGGCACCGTGGTGAAACCGATGGTGAGCTCGGCGCGATCCCGGAACTCCACCAGGCAAAACTCGTCCTCCGGGTTGGTGGTCGCCAGAAACTGAGCGACCGCTTCCTGAAGCCGTACGAAGTTGCCGGACATGCTGCGGCTGAAGTCCAGCACCAATCCGATGGAAACCGGCGTTTCTTCGGCGGAGAAGTAGCGCAAATGCTGCTCAGTTTTGTTTTCGAAGACCCGAAAATCTTCACGCTGCAAACCGGTAATGAAACGTCCATGCGAATCGGTAACGGCGGCATGAATGAGTACCACGTTGCTGTCGACGCGGAAATTCGACTGCACGTCCTGGCTTGTTGCGAGAGAACCAGGCGGTCTCCGCGCGACGGTTTCTTGCGCCCGGTCCGGCGCGAGGAAGCCGGCGAGGAGCACCAGAGGCAATAAGACGCGCGTGAACCGGCGGCGCCTGTTGGGCATCTGTGGCTACGATATCTCGGGTGCATCGGAGGCACAAGACTAGGGGCGGGCAAAGTGTACCAGTACCCAGGGGGTACGGTCAGCGATTCATCTCGTCGATCAGGCACTCGACGAGCGTGGCCGCGGGCATGGCGCGGGATCGGGCCACGCCTTTCCCGGCCCAGAGGGACAGAAATCCC
The DNA here is from genome assembly GCA_963768075.1 of Terriglobia bacterium. Classification (GTDB taxonomy): domain Bacteria; phylum Acidobacteriota; class Terriglobia; order Bryobacterales; family Bryobacteraceae; genus QHXW01. The sequence continues at coordinate 871,422 of CAVYHD010000033.1, read as the reverse complement.
GCGTCGCCTCGCTTGGCCGCGGCCGTGCGCATGGCCCGAGTGAGAGCATTCTGCAAGGGATAAGGCAGGATGGCATGCTCCCTCCCCGCCAGTTTCGCAACGAATGCATTGGCCAGACCGCGTGCCGGCCGCCCGGAGAAGGCCCGCGTGATCACGGTGGTGTCCGCGCTCGCGGCCATAATCGCGTGTTTGTGCGCCGCGGGCGCGCCCGACTCCGGGCAAGTGAGAAACGCGGTGCCGAGTTGGGCCGCGGATGCTCCGAACGTCATCGCCGCCCTCACGTCCTGGCCGTCCATCAGGCCGCCCGAGGCGACCACCGGCGTCTCCACCACACGGCCGATCCCACGTACCAGATCGAGTGTCGGGATCATCGATTCCTCAAACGTCCCTGCGAACGTGCCGCGGTGCGCTCCCGCCTCGGCACCCTGCGCAACGACCGCGTCGACGCCGGCGTCCACCAGCAGGCGCGCTTCCGCCACAGTTGTCGCCGTGCCGAGCACCGCAATTCCTGCCATTTTAAGGCGTGCCGTCGCTTCCTGTTTCGGTATCCCGAAAGTGAAACTGAAGACCGCGGGCCGCGCTTCCAAAACAGCCTCGAACTGGTCCGGAAACGGGTCCACTGGCAAAACCGGCAGCACCGGAGCCGGCAATCCGAACGCCTCGTGAATTTCGGCGAGCACAGCCAGCATCGGTGCCGGATCGGTTTGCGAATCAGGCTCGGGGGCTCGGGCGAAAAGGTTGACGTTGAAGGGCCTGCCGGTCCTGGCGCGGACCTCCCGAATCGACTCCGTAATCTGATCCGGCGTCAAATAACCAACTCCCAGCGATCCGAGACCCCCCGCATTCGAAACGGCCGCAACCAGCGCCGGTGTGTCGCTGCCTCCCGCCATGGGAGCCTGGATGATGGGATGCTGAATACCGAGTCGCTCCAGAAGCGGGTTCATGGCGGTTAGTGCGCGCGTGTCCGCCGGCAGCAGGAAGGGCAGACTCATCGCGACCCGGGCGTATTCCGTGATGGCGGGCCGCAACTATAGTACGATACCGTCTAGGAGCACTTCTGAGCAGGACCAAACGAACCCATCACGAAATCCCCGCATGGCTCACGGCAGTCCGTGCCGCCGAATCGAAAAAAGCGTCTGACATTAAGGTTCTGGATCTTACCGAAATCACCTCTTTCACCGACTATTTCGTTCTTTGCACGGGGGGCAATAACCGGCAGATTCAGGCCATCAGTGACGAGATCGGGCTCGAACTCAAGGAACGCGACGAGTTTCCGCTGAGTGTGGAAGGCTACGATCAGGCCGAGTGGGTGCTGCTCGACTACGGTGATTTTCTGATCCACGTCTTCTCGCCGCACGCCCGCGGCTATTACGATCTCGAGCGTCTCTGGCGCAACGCCAAAAGCCTCGACATCCCCGCGGCGTGAAGGTTTTTCTTTACTACATCGGGAAGGCGCGCGATCCGGAAGCCAATCGAATCGCCGCGGATTTCATCGAGCGCAGCGCGCGGTATACTCCGTGCGAGATGCGCGAAATCCGGCCCGATCGTTTCGATCCCTGGTCGCGGCATCCCGCGGCGCGCAAGGTCCTTCTCGATCCCGCCGGCCGCGAAATGGATTCGCGCCAGTTCACCACACTGGTCGAGAAGGCCGAAATGGAGGGCCGCGATCTGCTGTTTGTGGTGGGTGGCGCCGACGGCCTTCCGCCTGCCTGGCGCGATCGCGCCGATCTCCTCGTTTCGCTCTCCCGCATGACTTTTCCGCACGAACTGGCCCGCGCCATGCTCTCGGAGCAGATTTACCGGGCGTTCACCACGTTGCGGGGTCATCCGTACCCGCGCTAAGGTAGGTGGGTTCATGTCCTGGTTCAAGCGGGAAAGCGGCGGCCCCGAGAGAAAACAATCTAAGCCCGGCGACGGCGAGCGGAAGGTCAAAACCGAAGGTCTCTGGCAGAAGTGCGAAAGCTGCAAAGAGATCATCTGGAAGAAGGACCTCGAAGAGAGCCACAGTGTGTGCCCGAAGTGCGGCGCGCATTTTCGGATTGACGCCGTAGCGCGGCTGAAATTGATTCTCGACGGCCCTTACCAACAATTTGATGCTGAATTGTCCTCGTCCGACCCTTTGGAGTTCGTGGACCAGCGCTCCTATCGCGAGCGCCTGGCCACCGCGCAGGAGGCTACATCTCTTGCCGACGCGCTGATCTCCGCCGCCGGCACCATCAACGGCCGTAAAGTGCAGATCTGCGCCATGGAGCCGAAGTTCATTGGCGGCAGCCTGGGCAGCGTAATGGGCGAGAAAATCACGCGCGCCATCGAACGGTCCATCGCTTCGCGCCAGCCGTTGGTCATCATCTCCGCTTCGGGCGGCGCGCGCATGCAGGAGGGCGCCATCAGCCTTATGCAATGGCCAAAATCTCCTCGGCCCTCATGCGCCTCGACGAAGCGCGCGTACCTTATATCAGCGTCCTCACCGACCCCACCACCGGGGGCGTCACCGCCAGCCTTGCCATGCTGGGCGACCTCAATATCGCCGAGCCGGGCGCGCTCATCGGTTTCGCCGGTCCGCGCGTCATCGAGCAGACCATCCGCCAGAAGCTCCCCGATGGTTTTCAGCGAAGCGAGTTCCTGCTGAAGCATGGCATGCTCGATGCCGTGGTGCCGCGCGTGGAGCTCAAGACCTACATTTCCAAAGCTCTGACGTTTTTCAGCGGCCCGGTACAGTAATGACCTATCCGGATTCGGTCCGGTTCCTATACTCCCTCGGCAACGAAGTCAAAACTGCCAAGTACGGGCTTGAGCGGGTCACTACGGTGCTTGCGGGGCTGGGAAACCCCGAGCGGTTGCCGCGTATCGTGCACGTCGCCGGGACTAATGGCAAGGGTTCGGTCTGCGCCATGATCGAATCCGGTCTCCGCGCCGCTGGTTTGCGCACCGGCTTGTTCACTTCGCCGCATCTGGTCGAGCCCACCGAGCGCATTCGCATCGATGGACGCCCAGTCCCGGCAGCCGAGTTCAGCGCTGTTTTCGACCGTGTCCATGCGTGCGCCGAGCAGCTTCTCAATCAAGGCGCCATCGACTTCCACCCCACTTACTTCGAGACCGTCACCGCCATGGCCTTCCTGCTTTTTCAGGATCGGGAGACCGAGGTGGTGGTCCTCGAAGTCGGTCTGGGCGGACGTCTGGACGCGACGAATGTCGTTCGCCCGGAGCTGTGTGTCATCACGCCCGTGGATTTCGATCATGAGGCGCTGTTGGGCAAGAGCCTCGAAGCCATCGCGGGAGAAAAGGCCGGAATCCTGAAGCCGGGCGTGCCCGCCGTGTTCGCCGCGCAGCGGCCGGAAGCGCAGCAGACCTTGGAACGCCGCGCTTCGGAGCTGGGGATCGAGGTAATCCACGCGCCGGGGAAATGGCGAGTAGACAACGTCGAGTATTCTGCCCGCGGCAGCCGCTTCACTTTGCGCGATGGCTCCACGATGCGGATCGATTGTCCCCTGGCCGGCGAGCACCAGGTATCCAACGCCGTCGTTGCCGTTGCCGCTTTAGACCGCCTGGGCATAGCTCCAGCCGTGATCGAGCGCGGCATCGCCGATGCGCGTTGGCCCGGACGGCTGGACCGCGTTTCGGAATCGCCCGAGATCATCCTGGATGGCGCTCACAACCCCGCCGGGGCCCGCGCGCTCGCGGCGTATATCGAACGCTTTTACTCCGCGCGCCCCGTCGTCATGATTTACGGCGCCATGCGGGACAAAGCCGTCGAGGAAATCACGGGCATCCTGTTCCCGCACGCGCGGGAAGTCATTGCGACCGCACCGCGGCAAACCCGCGCCGTCGATCCTGAGACCATCCGCGCCTTGTCCGGGCACCCCAACCTGCGTACCACGCCGGATCTCGGAAAGGCGCTGGAGATGGCGCGTTCAGGCGCTCGCGACCGCCCCATCTTCATCACTGGATCGCTTTTCCTGGTGGGCGAGGCCCTCACCCTGATGAACGGGTAAAATACTCTCACCGGCAATGTCTTTTGGCCACTTGCGGTCGCTCCTGTTCACCGATCCTCTCATCGTGCTGGTCACGATCGCATTCGGCACAGTCTCATTCATCATCAGCGTTTTCGATGCAACCGGCCGTCGCTCGAACCAGCTCGAAGGTCCTTGGGGGCGCTGGTTGCTGCGCGTGGCTCGCGTACGGCTCACGGTTCACGGCCTCGAGAAAATCGATCCTGGGCAGAGTTACGTCTTTGTGGCCAATCACCGCAGTTACATGGATATTCCCGCGATCCTGGCTACCATTCCGGTTGAGTTCCGATTCTACGCCAAGAAAGGCCTGTTTCTGATTCCATTCATGGGCACTCACTTGAAGCGCGCCGGCCACCTTCCCGTGGTGCGCGGCGATGCTCGCGAATCCGTCAGAAGCATGACGCTGGGCGCGCGTCTCATTCAGGAGAGCAAGATTTCGATGCTGTTGTTCCCCGAAGGCGGCCGTTCGATCGCCGGTATGCGTGAGTTCAAGGAAGGCGCCGCTTACATCGCGATTAAGGCCGGCGTTCCCATCGTGCCGCTGGGCCTGGTAGGGACTCGCGACGTGCTGCCCGTGGGATCCAACTACGTGCGCGGCGGCCCTGTGGTATTGAACATCGGGGACCCGATTCCGACTAGTGGCTTGAAGCTTCACGCTCGCGCGCAATTGACCGAAATCGTAGCCCGGCAAGTTGCCGAACTGGCAGGAGAGGCTTCGGCCCCGCTAGAGACTCCGCGCCCCGCTATGCCGTGACCTGAAGTACACTATACACATGAAGCGCACAAATCTTGTGTTGGATGCGCCCCTGCTTGAAACTGCCATGCGCGAGCTCCAAACCAAGACGTACTCAGGCACCGTGAATCTCGCACTTCAGGAAGTTCTGCGCATGCGAAGAATTCAGCGCCTTTCTGGATTCTTCGGCACGGGCCTCTGGGAAGGCGATCTATCGGAGATGCGCGAAGACCATCCCCTTCGTACGCGCCGGCCGGCATCTTCGTCAAAACGGCGAAAGGGCCGTTGATACTGGTTGACACATCCGTTTGGATCAAGCTGATGAACCGCCGGTTAGGCATGCGGCTCGCTGGTGATCTCCTCTTCCAATTTGTGACCTGCGGGCAGATTGTTCAGGAGGTTGTCCAGGGTCTCCGCGAGGTCCCTGCCAGTGACTCTTTTCGTGATAGCCTCCTTGCCATTCCCCGCCTCAGCGACCCTCTGCCATGCAGTCTTTTTCTGCAAGCGGCCGATATCTATCGGCGGGGGTGGCAGAAGGGGTATACCATTCGCTCTTCAGCAGATTGCTTGATCGCTGCTATTGCCATCGAGAATAAAGTACCCGTCTGGCATCAGGATAGAGATTTCGACATAATCGCCAGGTACACTGGCTTGCACGCTTCACAGCACTTGGAGCGTCTGACGGTCGGCTGAGCGTCGCCAATGCCCGAACTTCCCGACGTCACCGTCTACATCGAAGCGTTGGAATCGCGCATACTGGGCCAGGTTCTCGAGTGCGTGCGCCTGGCCAGCCCTTTCCTGCTGCGCACCGTCGACCCGCCGCTCGCTGCCGTCCACGGGAAAAAGGTCCGCGCCCTCCGCCGCGTCGGCAAGCGCATCGCCATCGGACTGGAGGACGATTTGTGGCTCGTCCTGCACCTCATGATCGCCGGCCGCCTGCATTGGCGCGAGCCTGGCGCCAGGCTTCCGCGTAAGAACGCTCCCGCAGCCTTCGATTTTTCCAACGGGACGCTGGTGCTCACCGAGGCCGGTTCACAAAAACGCGCGTCCTTGCACGTCATGCGCGGCGCCGATAGCCTGCGCTTGCTCGACGCCGGAGGCATTGAAGTTCTCGGTTCCGGCGTCGCTGCTTTTTCGGCTGCTCTCACCTCGGCCAACCACACTGTGAAGCGCGCACTCACCGATCCGCGCCTGTTCAGCGGCATTGGTAATGCGTACTCGGACGAGATCTTGCATCGCGCTCAGCTATCCCCGGTCGCCCTTACCCAGAAGCTTGCACCCGAGCAAATCCAGCGACTGTACGATGCCACACAGATCGTCCTCACCGAATGGGTCGAGCGCCTGAGCGCGGATGCTCGTGGCGCATTCCCCGAGAAAGTCACCGCCTTCCGGGAAGGCATGGCCGTCCACGGCCGCTATGGCCAGCCCTGCCCAGCTTGCGGCGCGAAAGTGCAGCGCATCCGGTACGCCTCCAACGACACCAACTACTGTGCGCGCTGCCAGACCGGCGGCAAACTCCTCGCCGACCGTGCTCTCTCCCGCCTGTTGCGCGAAGATTGGCCCCGCACGCTCGAAGAACTGGAATCGCTGCCGCGCCGAACTGCCCCGTAGTGCGCCCTGGTGGGCCGTTCGAAGCCTCCGTGGTAGCATCTTTCCGATGGCCGATCGCACAGTCTTCCGCGTCCTCGAAGAAGCCGCTGAAGTATTTGGGTACGCTCCCGCCCTGCACCAACCCTACGCCGAAAACGGCAGCCGAAAGGTGCGGACGCTGAATTGGGTGGAGTACCGCACCGCGGCTGAAGAGATTGCCGCCGGCCTGCGTACGCTTGGCATCCGGAAGGGCGACGTAGTCGCGCTCAATTCCGAAACGCGCCTGGAATTCTATCTGGCCGATCTCGGCATCCTGGCCAACGGCTCGATCGCCGCCGCCTTGTATCCCAACTATCCGGTTAAGGAATCGATTCGCACCCTCCAGGCATGCGATGCCAAGGCGCTGTTCGCGGAGGACCCCAAGACGCTCGGTCAGCTTAAGGACGCCTCCATTCAGAAACGCTTCCTCCTGACCGGCGATGCTCCCGGTGCCATCACGCTCGACCAGCTTCGCGAGTTCGGCCGCTCCGCTATTGCGCGCGATCCCACGCTGCTCAGCACCATCCGCGCCGAAGTGCGGCCCACCGACGATGCCATTCTCTACCTCACCTCCGGCGCCACCGGCGAGCCCAAAATGGTCATGGTCACCCACCACGCTTTGGTGTCCAACATCGATATGGCGCCCATCGCGCTACCGGTTGGCCCCCAGGATCGCACCGTCGCCTTCCTGCCCTCGGCACACATCGCCCAGCGCGTCGTAATGGAACTGCTGCCCATTCGTTGCGGCGTGCCCGTCAACTTCACCGAGAGCCTCATCAAGTTGCCGCAGGAGATCAAAATCGTGCGGCCCACGTTCTTCCTCGCGCCCCCGCGCCTGTGGGAACGGATCTACGCTACCATCTGCGCTGAGCTCAAAAAGAAGCCTGCCGCCATTCAGAAACTTTTCTGGGGTGGTTTGGGGCTCGGCTTGGCGGCGATGCGCCATCGCCGTCTCGGTGAGCGCGTGCCGTGGAGGATTCGTGCTCCCCTCGCCATCGTCGACCGTCTCGTCTTCGCTAAGGTTCGGGCGCGCTTCGGCGGCAGAATGGCAATTCCGGCTTCCGGCGCTGCTCCGCTCGGAACCGATTTGGCCGAGTTCTACGAAGCCGCTGGCATGCCGCTGGTCGAGGGCTACGGCCTCACCGAAGGCGGTGTGGTCTCGTTAAATCCAGTCGACGACCCCAAGCCCGGCAGCATTGGCAAGGCTCTGCCGGGAGTCGAAGTGCGCATTGCGGACGACGGAGAACTGCTGATCAGAACCCCCTGCCTGTTTTCCCGCTATTACAAGGATCCCGAGGTCACCGCCGAAGTCTTACGCGATGGCTGGCTGCACACCGGCGACATTGCCTCCATGGATGCGGACGGCTTTCTGTTCATCACCGGCCGAAAAAAAGAACTCATCGTCACTTCCACCGGCAAGAAAATCTATCCTTCCCGCGTCGAGAGCCTGTTTAAGTTTGAGCCGCTCATCAGCCAGGTCATCCTCATCGGCGATCGCCTGCCGTACCTGACCGCGCTGTTCACCATCAACGCCAACATCGCCGAGTTGCTGGACGGGATGAAGGATCACCCGGGCCGCTCTCCTGAATCGATCGCCGAAGCTCCTCCCGTGCAGGCCGAAGTGCGGCGCATCGTAACCCGCGTGAACAAGCAGCTCGCGCAGTTCGAGCAAGTCCGAAAATTCCGCGTCATCGCGCGTGAGTTCTCCATCGAGCACGGCGAACTCACCGCCACCATGAAAGTCCGCCGCATGCGCGTGCTCGAAAACTTCCGCGACCACATCGACGAGCTGTATGCCGGTAAGGAAGAATCGCACTGAGGATTAGTGGACCTTCGGCCGCCAGTCCAGTTTGAACTCCTGAGCCAGCTCAACTAGCCGCCGGTCATTGGTCCAGAATTGGCAACCAGTGATAAGGGCAGAGGCGAGCAGGTAGAAATCGACCAAGCCGATACCCTTTCCCCACAATTTCCGGTCCTCGATCATCTGCAAGACGTCATCATGGCTTGCCAACGAGCAGGCTGGAAGTTCCTGCAGCATCTGCAGAATCGCCCCTCTCTGGCCAATTTGGCCGCACGCGAGTTCACCGCGCACGAACGGGTGGCTCAAGACCAACTCCCGCTCCAAGAGAGTCCTAAGATCAGGCAGCTGCCAACGCAGATGCTCAATCCAGACCGACGTATCTACCAGAATCACTTCACCCGCTTTGGACGGCGCCGGGGAATAGGTCTCAGGTTCGGTTCCGTGCCGCCCAGCGCTGCCAGACGCCGTGCTGCTTCGCGCGATACGAGCGCATCAAGACCGGCGTGAATCAGCGCCGTTTTCTCGCGAATGCCGGTAATCTCTTGGGCGCGGCGCAGCCGTTCCTCATCCAGGTCCAGTGTCGTCCTCATGCATATCATTATGCATGATTCATGCAGATGCCGCCACGCCCCTCACCCCTTCGCCTTCTTGATCTCCTCCACCAAAGCCGGCACTACCTGGAACAGATCGCCCACAATCCCGTAATCCGCCACCTCGAAAATCGGTGCTTCCGCGTCCTTATTGATCGCCACGATCGTCTTCGATCCCTTCATCCCCACCAGATGCTGGATCGCTCCCGAGATCCCCACCGCCAGATACAGCTTCGGCGAAACCGTCTGTCCTGAGCTCCCCACTTGCCGCTCCATCGGCAGCCAGCCGTTGTCGCATATGGGCCGCGATGCCGCCAGTTCCCCGCCCAGCGCTTCCGCCAGGGCCTTCACGATGGGAATGTTCTCCGCCTCTTTGATACCGCGCCCCACCGACACGATAATTTCCGCCGCCGTCAGATCTACTGCGCGCTGCGATTCCCGGAACAGCTCCAGGGGCTTGGTCCGAATCGCCGCCGCGGAAAGTTCCGGCTGAAACTGCTCCACCGTTGCCGATCCCCCCGCTACCCGGTCCGCCCTGTAAGCGCCCGCCTGCACCGAGGCGAAGAACGGCGGCTCGCCCACGAAGCGAATATCGACATTCATCTTTCCCTGGAAGAGCTGGCGCACCAGAACCGGTTCGCCGTCCTCCACCCGATGCGCCACCACGTCGCTTACCAGCACGCGACCCAGCGCCGTGGCCAGCTTCGGTGCAAAATCCCGCACCTGGTATGTGTGCGGAAACAGCACCAGCCGCGGTTTCGCCACCGCCAGAAGCTGTCCCAGCGCCGCCGCGTACCCGTCGGGCGTGTAGTCTTTCAATAACGGGTGCTCCACTGCGTACACGCGCTCAAGCTGCTTTCCTGCCAGTTCCGCCGCCAGCCCACCAACTTCGCTGCCCGCCACGGCCGCGCTCACCGGCTGTTGCAAGTCGGCGCCCAACTGCTGTGCCGCCGCCAGCGCCTCCCACGACATGCGGTGCCACGCGCCGGCTCTCTGTTCCAGAATCGCCAGAATGCTCATAACACGCGCACCTCGAATTTCAGCTTTTCCACCAGTTTCGCCGCGGCCTCTTTAGGCGAGCCTTCCAGAATCTGCGTGTGCTTGCTCTTCTCCGGAAGGTACACGCGTGAGAACCGAATCGACGCCGCTGGCGCCACGCCCAGCTCCGCCGCCGTCAGCCGCTTCACTTCTTTGGTCTTGGCTTTCTTGATTCCCATCAGCGTTGCGTAGCGCAGCTTATTGATGCCCGATTGGATCGTGAGCAGCGCCGGCAGCGGCATCTCCACATGCTGGAACCAGCCGTCCTCCAGCTCGCGCTTCACGCGAATGCCGCCGTCCTGCTTCTCTACCTGCATGATGATCGTGGCGTGCGGCAGGCCCAGAACCTCCGCCAGGATCACGCCCGTCTGGCCGTAGCCCAAATCGTCGGATTGCAGCCCCGTCAGCACCAGGTCGGGCTTTTCCAATTGCAAGGCTCCGGCCATCAGCCGTGCCAGGCTCAGCGGATCGAACGCTCCCAGGTTTTCTTCTTCGATGTGCAGCGCCCGGTCCGCGCCCTTGGCCAGCGCCTCGCGAATGGTTTGCGCGGCGCGCGCCGGCCCAGCGCACATCACCACCACCTCGCCGCCGTGCTTCTCTTTCAGTTGCAGGCCTTCTTCAAGAGCATACGCGTCCGGCTCGTTGATCTCGTAGCTCAGGTCTCCTTCCTGAATCCACGCGCCCGATGCGTCCACGCGCAATAGCGAATCGCGCGATGGCACTTGCTTGATCGAAACAACGATTTTCATCGGAGTCACTCCGAGTAGCGTTTGAAAATGAGAGCGCCGTTGGTGCCGCCGAATCCGAACGAATTCGATAGCGCGTACTCAACGTGCAGAGGCCGTGCATGGTTGGGCACGTAATCCAGATCGCATTCCGGATCGGGCACCTCGTGGTTCGTCGTTGGCGGCACAATCTGATCGCGAATCGCCAGCGTCGTCAAACCTGCCTCCAACCCGCCCGCGCCGCCCAGAAGATGCCCCGTCATACTCTTCGTCGAGCTCACCGCGATTTTGTAAGCGTGGTCGCCGAAGCACCGCTTGATGGCCTTGGTCTCGATCCGGTCCCCCATCGCCGTCGATGTTCCGTGCGCGTTGATGTAGTCGATCTGTGCCGGTTCCAGGCCCGCGTCCCGCAGCGCGTTGCGCATCACGCGAAATGCGCCGTCGCCATTTTCCGAAGGCGCCGTCACGTGGAACGCATCCGCGCTCATGCCATATCCCACCATTTCGGCCAGAATGCGGGCGCCGCGGCGCTTGGCCACATCCAGTTCTTCCAGAACCAGAATTCCCGCGCCTTCCCCCACCACAAAGCCGTCGCGATCCTTGTCCCAGGGGCGCGAAGCATGCTGACGGGTCGGCGTTGCGCGTGGACAGCGATCGCGCGGCCGCGAATCCGCCCACTCCCATCGGCGTAATGCAGGCTTCCGTACCCCCGCAGATCATCACGTCCGCGTCACCGCGCTGGATGATCTTGAAGGAATCGCCGATCGAGTGCGCGCTGGTCGTACAAGCCGTCGCCGTAGCCGAGTTCGGACCCTTCGCGCCGGTCCGGATGGAAACAAACCCGGACGCCAGGTTGACGATGGTAGCAACAATGAAGAACGGTGATATGCGCCGCGGCCCGTGCTCCAGCAGGTTCTTGTGTTCCCGCTCGATGACCTCAAACCCGCCGATGCCGCTGCCAATGTAAACGCCCACCCGCTCTTCGTTTTCCGCGTCCACTTTCAGCCCGGAACTCGCGAGCGCGTACTCGCTCGCCGCAATGGCGAACTGAATAAAGCGCCCCATCTTCTTGACTTCTTTTTTCTCGATGTATTGGTACGGGTCGAAGCCCTTCACTTCACCGGCGATCCGGCACGCGAATTCCGTGGCGTCGAATGCCGTGATGGGGCCAATGCCGCTCTTGCTTTGCAGCACCGCCTGCCAGGTCTCCTCCGTCCCGATGGCGAGCGGGGACACCAAGCCCACACCTGTGATTACGACTCTGCGCGACAAATCATACTCCTGGTTAACTGCGGCTGGCTACTTCTTGGCTGTACGCGCCTCGATGTAATCGATGGCTTCCTTGACGGTGGTGATTTTCTCGGCGTCCTCGTCGGGAATCTCAATCTCAAACGCTTCTTCAAAGGCCATAACCAGTTCCACGATGTCGAGCGAGTCGGCGCCGAGATCCTCCACAAACGAAGCGGAGTTGTCCACCTGGCTCTCGTCGACGCCCAACTGCTCCACAATGATCTGCTTGACCCTCTGCTCAACGGCCATGATTCCTCCTGGATCTGTGTGAACCCTTGATTCTAGCGATGCTTCGCGGTTCTGGCAAGTCGCGGAAAAGTTGGCCGCTCCCCTTCCGCGGTCAATTGCCCCGTCTCCCTTGTGAACAGCCGTTTCCCATTGCCGGACACCCAGTCACCGCGTTGCGCCGGCAATTGGCGCTAAATCAACCCGGAGCCCGCCGTCCCGGTTGGCCTTCGACTTGCTTAATTCTTCCAAGGTCCACACGCATGATGCTCTGGCAAGACATCCGATATGCCGTGCGCCGGCTGCGCCAGAGTCCCGGATTCACCGCCGCGGCCGTCGTCTCCCTCGCCCTCGGAATCGGCGCTAATACCGCCATTTTCACTCTGCTCGACCAACTCCTTCTGCGCAACCTGCTCGTTCCCCATCCCGAGCAAATCGTGCGCCTGGCATGGAAGGGCCAGAATAACGGCGTCAACATGGGGCGCGACACGCTCTCTTATCCCGCCTATCGCGACTTTCGGGACCGTAACCAGGTTTTTAGCGGCGTCCTCTGCCGTTTTCGCGTGCCCCTCAGCGTTGCTTATCCCGGACAAACCGAGCTCGTCGATGGGGAGCTGGTTTCTGGCAACTATTTCGACCTGCTCGGCAAATCCGCCGCCATCGGACGAGTCTTCAGTCCCCAGGACGACCGCGTCCCCGGCGGTCATCCTCTGGCCGTGCTCAGCTACAAATACTGGAACTCGCGGTTCCATCACGACCCCGCCATTCTTGGCCGCTCCATCACCGTCGACGGCCTCTCGCTGACCATTATCGGCGTGGCTGAAAAAGGCTTCGAGGGCGTCGAACTTGGCTATTTGCCCAGAATCTGGATTCCCGTCGCGATGAAAGCGCAAATGACCCAGGGGTATTTCTCCGATTACTTCAACCTCGAAAACCGCCGTGCATTCTGGCTGCAAGTATTTGGCCGCCTCCGTCCCGGCGTCACGCCGCAGCAAGCGCAGGCATCGTTGCAGCCCATGTTCCACTCCATGTTGGAAATGGAGCTACGCAGCAAGGGATTTGAGGGAGCCACCGCCATCGCCAAGCAGCAATTTCTCAAGGGACATCTACAGGTCGAACCCGCGTCGCGTGGTCCTTCGAATCTGCGCGATGACTACGACGACCCTCTCCGCATCCTCATGGCCATCGTCGCTCTCGTCCTCGTCATCGCCTGCGCCAACGTGGCTAATCTACTCTTGGAGCGTGCCGCCGGGCGCCGCCGGGAAATCGCTGTGCGCCTGGCCCTCGGCGCAAAAACCGTTCACGTCGTTCGTCAGTCGCTCGTGGAAAGCCTCCTGCTGGCTCTGTTAGGCGGAGCTGCCGGCCTCCTGCTCGCCGCCTGGACCGACGCCGCTCTCATCTCTTTTCTCACCCTCGGCGACGAGCCCATCGGTCTGCTCACCACGCCAGACCTCCGCATTCTCGCCTTTACTCTCGCCGTCTGCGTCTCTACCGGCCTGCTGTTTGGCTTGGCTCCGGTCTTCTTGGCGCAGCGCGTGGACGTCGCCGCGTCTCTCAAGGAAACCGCGCGCAGCGTCGCTGGCGGCCAGGGATGGTTCCGGCGCGCGTTGGTCGTGGCCCAGGTCGCGCTCTCCGCCGTGCTCCTCATTGGCGCCGGCCAGTTCCTGCGCACCCTCGTCAACCTGCGCACGCTGGACCTCGGCCTGCAAACGCAAAACGTCCTCCAGCTCAGCGTGAATCCCAGCCTGAACGGTTACGGCAAAGAGAAAAGCCGGCAGATTTATCGCACGTTGCTCGACCGCGTCCGCGCCATCCCGGGCGTCGAGTCCGCCTCCGCCGCTGCCATTGGCATGTTATCCGACGACTCGTGGGACACCGACATCACCGTGGATGGCGGCGCCAGATCCCCCGACGCCCAGGACCCCAATTTCAATCTCGTCTCCGCCGGCTATCTCTCCACGCTGCACATCCCGCTTCTTGCCGGCCGCGACTTCTCGGCCGCCGATGCCGCCTCCAAACAGAAAGTCGCCATCGTCAACCAGCTCTTCGCTAAGCAATATTTCGCCGGTGGGAATCCGATAGGCCACCGCCTGGGTCTCGGCAGCGATCCCGGTGTGAAGACCGACATCGAAATCATCGGCGTCATGAAAGACGCCAAGTACAATGACGTTCGCAGCGAAATTCGCTCGCAGGTTTTTCTGGACGACGACCAGAACGAAGACATCCAGCAAGCCACCATCTATGTCAAAACCAAGTTCGATCCCGGCCAGATGAACGCCGTCCTGCGCCGCGCCGTGCAGCAGCTCGATCCCAACCTTCCCGTCTTCGGCCTCCGCACGCTACGGCAACAGGCTGATCTGACGCTCATTCGTGAGCAGATGGTCGCCAGCCTCGCGGCCGCGTTTGGTTTCCTGGCCACCGTTCTGGCTGCCGTCGGTGTCTACGCGCTCATCGCCTATAGCGTGACGCGCCGCACGCGCGAAATTGGCATTCGCATCGCCCTGGGTGCGGGAGCGCAAACCGTGGTCTGGCTCGTGATGCGGGAAGTCCTCGCGCTCGTTGTCACCGGGGCGTGCGTTGCTTTGCCTCTCGTATGGGCGCTGTCGCGTTTTGTCGCCTCACAACTCTACGGCGTCTCAAATCACGACGCCTTCACTATCGTGGCCGCAACGGTGTTCCTGTCTGCCGTCGCCGCTCTCGCCGGCTACTGGCCCGCGCGCTGCGCCCTCGGCATCAATCCCATCGCCGCCCTCCGCTCGGAATAGAATAACGGGACGTGCCCAACCCCTTCCGCTATTACCTCCGCATCCGCTATGGCGAATGCGATGCCCAGAAAGTAGTCTTTAACGCGCGCTATGCCGATTACATCGATCTCGCGACCTCGGAATACCTCCGCGCCCTCGGCTTCGGCGAAGTGCTCGACTATCAGTTGGTGAAGCTCCTCATTGAGTGGAAAGGCCCCGCGCGCCACGACCAGGTCTTGGAACTTTCTGTCGCGACGAAGCATCTGGGTACAACATCATTCACGCTCTCGACCGAAATCCGCATCGCCGGCGACGAACGCATCATCGCCACCGCGGAAACCGTCAACGTGTTCGTGGAACCACACACCCTTCGCAAAACGCCCCTACCCGCCGATCTCCGCTCCGCCCTCGAAAAAGGCGCACCCGGCGCAGTCACCAACCACGCCGCCTATCTCTAACTCGTGGGGCGGACCCCCAGGTCCGCAGCCGGCGACCTCCTCGGCCAGATTATTCGCACCTTAACGCCCGCATCGGATCTACTCGCGCCGCCCGCCGCGCCGGAATCCACGCCGCCACCGCCGCGACAGCCGCCATCAAAATACCCGCCGCCACAAAACTCAATGGATCGTTCGGCTCAATCCCATACAGCGCCTGCCGAACCAGCCGCGTCAATGCCAGCGCCGCCGGAATCCCCACCAACATCCCCGCCGCCACCATCGACAAGCTTTCCTGCAGCACCATCCACTGCACGTCGCCGCGTCCCGCTCCCAACGCCAGCCGGATGCCAATCTCATTCGTCCGCCGCGACACCGTGTACGCCATTACGCCGTATAGTCCGATCGCCGCCAGCAGCGCCGCAATCACCCCGAACGATCCCACCACACCCGCAAACATGCGCTCCGTTCCCAGCGTCATCCGGATCTGCTCTTCCTGCGTACGCATCTCCGCCACCGGCACATTCGGGTCAATCCCCGCCATTACCCTCTGCACCGCCCCGGCAATCGCCATCGGCGGTAGAGCCGTGCGCACTTCGAATGTCATACCCCTGTTGAAATGGCGGTTCTGCAAGTACGGCAGGTACACAGTCGGAGAGATTTCGTTCTTCAGATCGTCATACTTAGCGTCTCTGCACACCCCAACGATCTCGATCCGATCCTCCGGACGCGGAGTCTTGGCGTCATCGAAGGAGAAATACTGCCCAATCGGATTCCGTCCCGCTAAATACCTGCGCGCAAATGTTTCATTAATGACCGCGGCGTTAGGAGCCTTCGGACCGTCCCGATCATCCAGTGCTCTTCCCAGGAGTATCGGAATCCCCATCGTGGAGAAAAAATGGCTGCCCGCATTCACAAGATAAGGCAACGGCCGGCGGCCGTCCTTCGGTGTGTATCCGGAAATCGTTATGAAGCTGTTGCCCGTGCTATGCGAAAGCAGCGCAAGATCCGACATGGTCACCGACTGCACGCCTGGAATCACCACAACTTTCTCTCGAATCCGCTCATAAAGCCCCAGCAACTTGTCTCCCTGATATCCGCTCCGTGATCCGTTCACATTGAACAGCAGCAGGCGTGCTGTCTGAAAGCCCGGATCGATGCTCGCGATGTTCATCAGTGTGCGCACGAACAATCCCGCGCCCGCGAGCAGCAGCGTAGAGAGCGCCACCTGACCGGCGATCAACAACCGGCTCGCGTGCAACTTCGGATTCGTTCCCCCCGCTCCGCCCACACCGTCCTTCAGTGCCGGAGTAAGATCCACTCGCGTCGCCCGAAAAGCCGGTGCCAGCCCGAACAGCAAAGCCGTAACAACCGTGGCGCCGGCCGTGAACAGCAGCGCTCGCCAATCCAGGTGTGCGTCAACGACAGCGTCCTCGCCGCCCGTCATCCCGAGAACAAGTTTTCCAAGAGGAGCCGCCAGCATCAGACCAATTCCCGCTCCAATCCCGGCAAGCAGAAGGCTCTCCGTGAGAAATTGCCTGACCAGCCTCCATCGCCCCGCGCCGATCGAAAGCCGCACCGCAATCTCCCGCCGCCTCGACACCCCTCGCGCCAGCAGCAGGTTCGCCAGATTCGCACACGCGACCAACAGCACCAGACCCACCACGATGCCCAATATCAGCAGTGGGCCGAATGCCTGATCTCGCAAAAGCTGAATTCCCCCCGCGCCGTTTTCCAGCACCGGCCGCCACTGCTCATCTGTTCCCGCACTTTCTCTATTGGCGGCTCCGGCTACCCGTTGCATCACCGCACCAACTCCAGCCAACGCCTGTTGGTCGCTAACGCCGGGTCGCAGCCGCCCCATCACTTGCACCCACGCCGAATCGTCGGCATCGAGCCGATACCAGGTGGGTCCTACAAGCGTGGTGAGGCTGATGGGCACGAAAAGATCTGTCACGCGTCCTGGCGAGATTCCAAGAAACGCCCGCGGCGTGATGCCAATCACCGTCACGGGACTCCCATTGACGAAAATCGTTCGTCCCACCGCTTCCGGGTTCAGTCCCAAATGCCGCTCCCAATAGTGATAGCTAATCACCGCTACCGGCGCCGCTCCAGCGCGATCGTCTGAGGGTGTAAGAGTCCTTCCAGCCAGCGCGGCTATACCTAGGCTGGAGAAGAAATTCCCGGTCACGAGCTGCGCGTCCGCATAGTGGCTTGCCGCGCCAGCGATCACCGTCACATCGCTGTTCGCGAATCCGACGGGCTCCGAAAGCTGCGGCACGCTGCTGAGGAACTCTTGGTAGGTGGAGTACGGGAATGAACTGGAGACCTCGACGCCAGACCGGTTCCTCGTGTGATAGCCGCTATGGCCGCCGAAAGGCAGCTTTCCTGTCGACAACACTACCCGCAACTTTTCCGGATCCCTCACCGGCAGCGACTTCAGCAGAATCGCATCCACCACGCTGAAAATCGCCGTATTCGCCCCAATCCCAATTGCCAGCGATAGAATCGCCACCAGGGTAAACCCCGGGCTGCGCCGCAGCATCCGCGCCGCATACCGCAAATCCATCCAGAAATTCTCAAGCGCGCGAAACGTCCACTGGTCCCGCAAATCCTCCTTCACCAGCGCTACATTCCCAAACGCGCGCCGCGCACCCGCGGGAACTCCGGCGTGCCGGTTCTTTTCTTCCCGCATCGCCAGATGAAACGCGAGCTCATCTTCGAGATCCTTCTCCAGTTGCCGCCGCTTCCACAACGCCCGCAGTTTCTTCGGCAACTCGTGCATCACGCCTCCATCACTCGTGCTACGGCGCTACTCATGCGTGTCCACTCCGAAGACTCCGCCGCCAACTGCTTCCGCCCCGCCGCCCTCAGCCGGTAGACCCTCCACGCGCAATACATCGCCGGACCAAGCAAGAATGTGCTCGGCCACGTCGAGCGTCACTTGTAAGACACCCATAAGTCCTTTAGGGGAAGTATGCGCGCCTTGATGCCGGATTGCAAGCCTTGATTCGATTAAGCCAGTGTGAGGTTCGCCGAAGCAGCGACGTTCAAACTCGTGAATTCGCCGCGTTTCAGCTTGGGGAATGCCGCCGCGGCAATCATCGCCGCATTGTCGGTAGATAAAGCAGGGGAAGGGAAGTAAACAGGATACGGCAGATGCAAATCCCGCGCCGCCGCGCGTAGTCCCGAATTGCACGCGACCCCACCCGAGATGATCAAGGCTCGCGCTGCGATTGATTCCGCCGCGGCCGCCGCGCGCCGAAGCAGTTCCTCGATCACGGTGCGTTGAAATGAAGCCAGCACATCGTGCGTCGTCTGCGGGGTCACAGCCAGCCACTGCTCGATTGTCGGCTGTGGATGGGCCGCCAGCAGCTCTTTCCGCGCCTGAATCTCGGCCGTCAAGTCCCGCGCCTGCGTCCAGCGCAACACCGCGGTTTTCAGCCCGCTGAAGCTGAAATCGAGTGCGTTCCCCTTCATCTTGGCCAGAGTGAACTTCACGGCGCTTGGATTTCCATAGGGCGCCAGTTGATCGATCACCGGCCCGCCCGGATACCCAAATCCCAGCAGCTTCCCAACTTTGTCAAACGCTTCCCCCGCCGCATCGTCGCGCGTCTTCCCGATCAGCCTGTACGAGAAACCTGGATTCACTTCGAAAAGGTGCGTGTGGCCTCCGCTCACGATCAGCGCCACCGCCGGAAACTCGACCGGCGCGTTCAGTATCGCGGCGTGAATGTGCCCTTCAATGTGATTGACGCCAATGAGAGGAATGCCGCGCGCAAAGGAGAGGGATTTTGCGAAGGTGAGCCCGACCAGCAATGATCCCACCAGGCCAGGCCCGATAGTTGCCGCGATTGCCGAAAGATCCGAGTAGCCGCTTTTCGCTTCGTCGAGCGCCAGCCGCACCACCGGCACGATGGCGCGCAGGTGCTCTCGCGACGCCAGTTCCGGAACCACGCCGCCGTAGCGCGCATGTGTGGCTAGTTGGGAAGCAACCACTGAGGAGAGAATCGAAACGCCGTCGTCCACAACCGCGGCGGCCGTCTCGTCACAAGAGGACTCGATGCCCAGAATGCGCACTTTCCTTCATTATGCGCTTACCGGCTCGTCGTTACCGTTCAGAACGTCCTGAATCCGCCGCACTAAGTCGAGCGGCGAGTAGGGTTTCGGCAGGAAATGCGCTGTCGCGACTTCCTGCGGGTAACCACTTGCCACCAGCGCCTTGATTTTCGGCCGGATCTCGCGCATCTGCTCCAGCGCCTCGATTCCCGAAAGACCCGGCATCGTCATATCGAGGAACACCAGATCGATGGCGTCCAAGTTTTCCTGAAAAATGCGCACCGCTTCTTCGCCGTCGCCAGCCTCCATGACGTTGTAGCCTTTGCGCAGTAGAATCTGCACGGCCGCCCGCCGCACCGGGCCTTCGTCGTCGGCGATCAGCACGCAAGCCGACCCTTCCGCGACCGTTTTCATCCTGCCCTTGGCCGGCTCACGGACGTTGGCCGGCAAAGAAACGCGGAAAGTCACCGAAGTCTCGTCGCGCGCCATATCGATCGATCCCCCGTGTGCGCGCACGATTTCGATGTCCCGGCCCAAGCCGAAGGTGCTGGCTTCGTGATTGGCTTTGGAAGCGGAAAGCGGCACATACAGGCGTTTAGCGTTATCCGGCAGCCGCCTTACGATCGCGACGGAAATCAGAATGGTTACGAATTTCGGTCCATTCCTGGCCTGGACCTCGAGCAGACTCTCCTCCGGCATGTAGCGGCTGGCGTTCGCCGCAAGATTCATGATTACCTGCTGGATTTGCGTCGCATCCGCCATGATTGCCGGCAGATGGGTGTGTTTCGCAAACTTCGTGGGAAGGGTAGAAGGAAGGACTTTGCGCAGAATGCGCTCGGTTCCTTTCAGGAGTTGATCGAGCTCGACGGGCTTGATCTCAGGTTTCACGCCCTGCCCTAAACTCAGCAGCGCGTGCGTCATGTCCACGCAGCGGTGACAGGCGCGCTGGGCTTCGATCAGGCCCTCGTGCAGCGGGTGATCCTCGTCGACGGAATCGAGCGCCAGACCGACGTTCCCCAGAATTACCGTCAGCTCGTTGTTGAGGTCATGGGCGATGAAGCCGGCCAGCGCACCCATCATTTCGAGTTTCTGCTCTTTGCGGAGTTCGTGTTCCAGCTCCGGCTCTCCCCCCGGTTTTTGCACGGTCACATGCTCATCCATTGCCGATTCCATGCTGACTGGAGTGGAAGGCATCTACGGAAGCAGCCGGGCCGATGCGCTTGAGCCGCAAGGGATTAAAATTGTTGGCTGCGAGTGAACGGCAATTAATGAAATGATGAAAAAGATGCTGCCTCTGATTCTGGCTGTTGCCGGCGCGGGTTCGGACGCCAAAACCCCGACGCTTCCCGAGTTGAACCGCATGATTGCGCGCTTCGCGCGCACCGAGATACGGGTAGACACATCGGGGCTTTCGGCCGGGGATCAGAAAGCGCTGGTGAAACTGATCGAAGCCTCGCGGATCATCGACGATATTTTTCTCACGCAGTTGTGGAGCGGGAATCACGCCCTGCTGCGCGACCTGGAGAAGGACCAGTCCCCGTTGGGTAAAGCCCGGCTGCACTACTTCGTGATCAACAAGGGACCGTGGTCGGACCTGGATGGGCACGCGGCGTTTTTGCCGGGCGTGCCGCCGAATAAATTGCCGGGCGCGAATTTCTATCCACCGGATATGACCAAGGAGGAGTTCGAAGCCGGGAACAACACGGCGGCACAGGGCTTCTTTTCGGTCATCATGCGGGATTCCGCCAAGCATCTGCGGCAGGTGCCGTATAGCGAAGCGTATCGGACTGACCTGGAGCGGGCCGCTGGCAAGCTGCGCGAGGCCGCGGCGGCGACCGGCAACGACAGCCTGAGGCGCTTTCTCAGGTTACGCGCCGACGCGTTCCTCTCGAACGATTACTACGCGAGCGACCTGGCCTGGATGGATCTGGACGCGCCGATCGACGTCACGATCGGGCCGTACGAGACGTACAACGACGAGGTTTTCGGTTACAAGGCGGCGTTTGAATCCTACGTCAATCTGAGGGACGAGCAGGAATCCGCCAAGTTGAAATTTTTCGCGGATCATATGCAGGAGATCGAGGACAACCTGCCCATCGAGCCGCGGTTTCGGAATCCGAAGATCGGCGCCGCCGCGCCCATCCGCATGGTGAACGAAATCTTTTCCGCCGGAGACGGGAACCACGGGGTGCAAACCGCCGCGTATAACCTGCCAAACGATGAGCGCGTGGTGCAGGAAAAGGGATCGAAGCGCGTGATGCTGAAGAACGTGCAGGAAGCGAAGTTTCAAAGCATACTGGTTCCGATTTCGAAACGCATGCTGGCGGCGGAAGCGCAGGGGGACCTGAGCTTCGACTTGTTCTTCACGCACATCCTGGCGCACGAGATGTCGCACGGGATCGGGCCGCACCAGATCGAAGTGGCGCGGCGCGCGACCACCCCAAGGCAGGAGCTGAAAGAGCTTTACAGCGCGATTGAAGAAGCCAAAGCGGATGTAACCGGGCTCTACATGGTGCAGCATTTGTTCGACCGCGGCTTGCTTCCCGGCGGGGAGGCTAGGGAGCGCCAGCTTTACAACACGTATCTTGCTTCGGCGTTTCGGTCGCTACGATTTGGCTTGCACGAAGCCCACGGAAAAGGCCAGGCGGTGCAGTTCAATTATCTGGTTGACCGGGGAGCGTTCGTAGCGCGACCGGGCGGCACCTACGAGGTGAACTTCGGGAAGATCAAATCGGCCGTGAAAGAACTGGACCACGACCTGCTGACACTCGAAGCCACGGGCGACTACGCGGGCGCGAAGAAGATGTTGGACGAGCGGGGGGTTTTACGGCCGGAACTCGCGCGGGCGCTCGACCGGCTGAAAGACATTCCCACGGACATAGAACCAGTGTTTGTGACGGCGGACAAGATCGCGCCGCGTTAGGAGGCAAAGGGGTGGATTACGAGCGTAGTGCACCAGGCTTTGGCGGAACCTCAGGCGGACCAGTTGATCTTCCCGGAAGTAGCGCGCCGACTACTCGAAGCCGTGGTTGAGTCTTACTTCTGCGATCTCGCCAGACAAATTATCGCGCGCCGGCTGACGCTTTTCGCACCGGTTCCAGGCGCGTGAGCTTGGCTTCCAGATCCGCCAGCGCTTTGCGCAGAATCTGGTGATAGCGGGGATTCGTGCTGGCGGCCAGCTCTCGTGTGACTCGGGTACGCGAAAGCTCCAGATTTTCCCTGTCGCGCAGCAAATGGATTTGTTCGGGGGTCAACTCTGGTTCTCGCCGGGCGGTTTCTCTGCCGGCCGCGGACTCGATCTGCGCTTCGACCGACTTACTTTCCCAGCCTCTCGCCATATCTCCATTATGGACTATTTCCGGATGCGGCGAACGGGGCGGCGCCGAGTACCCTTCCGCCGTGGCTGGCCTATATCGACACTACACCGGAAAGGCCTATTCTTAAAACGAACCAGCTATGTCCACACGAAAAGCGCCAAGCCAAGATCTTTTGCCCGTAGAGGCCATTGAGCGGCACATTCTCCTCATGCGAGGGTGCAAGGTAATCCTCGACGCAGACCTGGCCGCGCTTTACCAGGTGCCGACGGGCGCATTGAATCAGGCGGTGCGCCGGAACCCCGCGCGCTTTCCGGAAGATTTCATGTTCCAGCTGAACGGAGCCGAGTTTGAAAATTGGAGATCACAAATTGTGATGTCCAATTCGGCCGGAAAGATGGGCCTCCGTAGACGTCCCTATGCTTTCACTGAGCAGGGCGTCGCCATGCTCTCCAGCGTCCTGAAGAGTAAGCGCGCGATCACCGTGAATATCACGATCATGCGCACCTTCGTGCGGCTCCGCCAGTTTCTGGCGGCGCACAGGGAGCTCGCTGGACGGCTCATCGCGATGGAGAAGAAGTACGACCAGCGGTTTAAAGTTGTGTTCGATATCCTTAAGCAGCTCACAGAACAGCCACCCGAGCTTCCGAAACGCCCTATCGGATTCGTGCCAGAGAAGCGTAAATAGGAATCTCGGACGGCGGATTCGATCTGCGTTTCGGCCAAGTTACTCTCCCAGCCTGCGACTAATCTTTGATGCGGCATTCCAGCGGCACGGCGAGCTGAAGTTCGCCCCTGCGCGATGAACCGCGCGCCACGGGTGCGCGAAATGGCGGAAAATGGCAGGCATGCGAATTTCGGGTTTGTGCGCGGTGTTTTGTATGGCGGTGGCGGCGCCGGCGGCTACGCTCGATGGGGTATGGGGAGTCACGATTACGCGGTTTGGGGTCCCGCAGTACCAGCGCGTCACGCTGCACACGAGCGGGGAAAAGCTGACGGGCGAGTCGGGGGACATGACGATCGAGGGCACGGCGCAGAGCGATACCGTGACGTTCACTGTGCGGCGGAAGGATGGAAAACAGCATGGCGAATTCAAAGGCACGATGCTGGAGGGCGTGCTGATCGGCACGGCGACGATGGGCGATGAAGCAGTGAGCTGGACGGCGCAGAGGCTCGTGAAGCCCGGCGGTAAGCCCGAGGCGCACCGGTTTGTGGCGCGCACGTTCCATCGGGAGTTTTCGAGCGAGATTGAGCCGGCGCTGCGAATTTTTCCGGGCGACAGCGTGAGCACGTCGACCGTCGATGCGGGCGGACGGGATGCGAGCGGCAAACGGCGGTCGCTGGGAGGGAATCCGCTGACAGGGCCGTTCTATGTGGAGACGGCGTGGCCGGGCGATACTTTGGTGGTGCGATTTACGCGAATCCGGCTGAATCGGGATTCGGCGGAGAGCGGCGACGGAATTGTCGGGAGCGCGCTCGATCCGTACTATTTCAAAGATCTGAAGGGCGCGGAGAATTTCGACAGCACGTGGCAGTTGGACCGCGAGCACGGGATTGCGACGCTGAAGAATCCGACGGACAAGCTCAAGAACTTCTCTGTGAAGCTCTCGCCGATGCTGGGATGCGTGGGAGTGGCGCCACCGGGGCACGACGCGCTGCGGTCGGGCCACTTGGGCAGTTTCGGCGGCAACCTGGACTACAGCCAGATTCGGGAAGGCGTGACGATGTATTTTCCGGTGTATCATCCGGGGGCGCTGCTGTTCGTAGGCGACGGGCACGCGGTGGAAGGGGATGGCGAATTAACGGGTGATGCGCTGGAGACTTCGATGGACGTGGAGTTCACGGTGGACGTAATCGAAGGGCAATCGGCGGACATGCCGCGGGCGGAGAACGGCGAGTATCTGATGGCGCTGGGCATCGGCAACTCGCTCACGGACGCTTTGCAGACGGCGACGACGAATCTGGCGCAGTGGCTGGAGCGCGATTACAAGCTGAGCGCCAACGAAGTGGCGATGGTGCTGGGGACGTCGATGCGCTACGACATCGCTGAGGTGGTAGACCCGGAAGTGAACGTAGTGGCCAAGGTGCCGAAGAGTGTTCTTTCCCAACTACGGCAATAGCGGGAGCCCGTGGCCGGCAACCATCCCTCCGGTGACGGGGCGTCCGGTGAGCGTGGAATTCCAGAGAACGGTGTTGGACACGACGGGTGCGGCGGCGCACGCGGCGACGTTTCTGCGCCAGCGGCGGATGGTGATTGAAGAGGCGCTGATGGCGGATGCGGAAGACTTCGCGCGGATCTTCGTGCACGAGCTGTTTCACTTCGTGTGGCTGCGGCTGGGGAATCAAAAGCGGCGCTCGTATGAGCGGGTGGTGGGGCGGGAGCTGCGCGGGGGCGTGCGGGGGGAACTGGGATGGTCGGCCGAGTGGCGCAAGAAAAAGTTAGCGGCGCGCGATTGGAAGGAACGCACCCGCCGGTGGCGTGAGTATTGTTGTGAAAGCTTTTGTGACACGGCGGCGTGGCGCTATGCGGGGGTGAAGGGGCACGAGGAATTTACACTTGTGGCGGCGGCGCGTGCGGCTAGGGGGGAATGGTTCGCGGGGATGGACGGGGGGATCGCGATCTAGGGATTCATTCTGGAAGTTTGACTGCCGGCCGAAGCCGGTCGTGGACTAACGAACGAGCCGGCCGGGGCGTCTATAATATAGGGAGGGGAGATTCTGTGTACGCTGCTCGCGTGAGCGCGGTGATGACTGTTGCGCTGTTGGTTGGGTCGGGTTGTTCCAGTACGCCAAGGACGGTGAGGGCGGCTTCGCTGCGGCCCAGCAAGGAGCGCAAGAAGGCTCCGGACTTTGCGCTCAAGGACGCGAACGGGCAGACTGTGCATCTGTCGGATTACCGCGGCAAAGTGGTTCTGCTGGACTTCTGGGCGACGTGGTGCGGACCGTGCAAGGTGGAGATCCCGTGGTTCCAGGAGTTCGAGCGGCAGAACAAGGACAAGGGATTCGCGGTAGTCGGCGTGGCCATGGACGACGAAGGGTGGGAAGCCGTGAAGCCGTTTGCGCAAGAGCGCGGCATCAACTACCGGCTGGTGCTCGGCAACGATGCGGTCGAAGACCAGTACGGAGTTGAGGCGATGCCCACGACGCTGCTGATCGATCGCCATGGGAACATTGCGTCCGTTCACGTGGGACTGACGGGTAAAAATGAATTCGAAGATGGCATACAAGAACTGCTCGACGCTCCTAGCGATCCTTCCGCTCCTGCCCTGTTTGTTCGCACAAAGTAATGCGATTCTGACGGTGGCGCCACCGCAAAAAGTGGTGGCGAAGCGAGACTCCGAGGTGACGGCGAAGGTTGCCGTGACGCTCCGGCCGGGTTACCACGTGAACAGCGATGCGCCGCACGAAGCGTACCTGATTCCACTCAAACTGAACTGGACGGCTGCGCCGCTTGCAGTAGAAGGGGTAAGCTACCCGAAGGCGCACGACGAAAAGTACCAGTTCTCGCCCGATCAGCCGCTTTCGGTATTCACCGGGAGTTTCGAGATCACGACGAAATTCAAAGTGCCGGCGGATGCCACGGGCGGTCAGGCGATTCTGGCGGGCAAGCTGAAGTACCAAGCCTGTAACGACACCATGTGCTTTCCCCCGAAAACCGTGGACGTGAACCTGCCAGTGGACGTCCGCTAGACTACCGCCCGGCGAGCACGGGTTTGTGCGCAAGGAACTGCTTGATGGAGCGCAACGCCTGGCGGGTGCGTTGGTCGTTTTCGACCAGGGCGAAACGCACGAAGCCTTCGCCGAGCGGGCCGAAGCCGATACCGGGCGAAACGGCGACCAGCGCTTCCCGCATGAGTAGTTTGGCGAATTCGAGCGAGCCTTCGGCGCGATAGGGCTCCGGCACAGGCGCCCAGACGAACATAGTGCCCTGAGGCGGATCGACCGCCCAGCCGGCGCGATGTAGGCCTTCGATGAGCACGTCCCGGCGATGCTGGTAGAGTGCGCGGATCTTTTCGGTATCCTCGTCGCACTCGCGCAGCGCGATGATGGAGGCGATCTGGATGGGCTGGAAGACGCCGTAATCGAGATAGCTCTTGATGCGGGCGAGGGCGCCGATGACCTTCGCGTTTCCGAGACAGAATCCGACGCGCCAGCCGGCCATGTTGTAACTCTTCGACATGGAGAAGATTTCGACGGCGACGTCCTTGGCGCCTTCGACCTGGAGGATGCTGGGCGGCTGGTAACCGTCGAAGCCGAGATCGGCGTAGGCGAAATCGTGCACTGACATAAGAGCCGTGATGGCGGGCCAAGCGAACGATCTCGCGGAGGTAATCGAGATCGACGCAGGTGGTGGTGGGGTTGTGGGGGAACGAAATCAAAATCACCTTGGGCCGCGAGCCGGAGCGATAGACGTCTTCGAGGCCGGTGAGGAAAGTGGCGGCGTCGGGCATGGGCAGCATGCAGGCCTGGCCTTCGGCCATGATGACGCCGTACTGGTGGATGGGATACGCCGGGTTGGGCGAGACCACAATGTCGCCCGGACCGATGATGGCGAATAACAGGTGCGCGAGGGCGTCCTTGGCGCCGATGGTGACGATGGCTTCGGAGTCAGGGTCGAGCGTGACGCTCGTATTTTCGCTGATAGCGCTTGACGATTTCCTCGCGGAGGCGGGCGATGCCGCGCGATTGGGAGTAGCGATGATTGCTTGGCATTGCGCGAGGCTTCGACGAGTTTATTGACGACCGCGCGAGGCGTCGCGCCATCGGGATTGCCCATGCCGAGGTCGATGACATCCTGCTGTGCCGCGCGCGCTTTTGCCTTCATCTCATTGATGACGGCGAAGACGTAGGGGGGCAGCTTCTGGATGCGATAGAAATTGTCTGATGGACTGGGCATTACCCCTATTTTACGCGGTTTTTGCTGGTTCGCGGAGGGTGCTGCGGTGGCGGCCGTAGACGAAGTAGATGACGAGGCCGATGAGGAGCCAGACGAAGAAGCGGATCCAGGTTTCGAGCGGCAGGCTGACCATGAGAACGAGGCAGCAAATGATGGACACGATGGGAGTGAACGGGACCCAAGGCACGCGAAATCCGCGGGGACGGCCGGGCTGTTTCCTGCGGAGGACGATGACGCCCAGCGAAACGACGATGAAGGCGAAGAGGGTGCCGATGTTGGAGAGATCGGCGAACCAACTGATGTCGAAGATGCCGGCGGGAATTCCGACGAGGATGCCGGCGAGCCATGTGCTGACGTACGGGGTCTGGAACCGCGGATGAACGCGTGAGAACAAGCGTGGCAGTAGGCGGTCGCGCGACATGGCAAACCAGATGCGCGCCTGGCCGTACTGAAACACGAGCAGAGATGACAGCATGCCGAGCAGCGCGCCGGCGGTAACTATCAGCCGGAGGCGGTTCATGCCGAGAGCTTTGAGCGCGTTGGCGACGGGCGCATCGTTATTCAAGGAGCGCCAATCGGCGATGCCGGTGAGAACGAGCGCGACGGCGGCGTAGAGCAGGGCGCAAATTACGAGCGTGCCGAAGATGCCCCAAGGCATGTCGCGCTGCGGTTTCTTGCATTCCTCGGCCGCGGTGGAGACGGAATCGAAACCGATGTAGGTGAAGAAGACGATCGCGCCACCGGTGAGCACGCCGGAAAATCCATTGGGCATGAACGGATGCCAGTGGGCGGTGTTGACGGCGCTGGCGGCTCCGAAGACGAACAAGAGAATCGCGCCAATTTTGATGATGACCATGGTGTTGTTGGCTTCCGCGCTTTCGCGGACGCCGCGCACGAGAAGATAGCTGAGCGCAAGCAGGATGAGGAGCGCGGGCACGTTAAACCAGCTACCGGTGAACTGGCCTTCGACAATGGCGGGCTCGGACAGTTGTTTCGGCAGATGAAAGCCGAACAGGTTGTCAAGGATATCGTTGAAGTAGGCTGAGAAGCCGACGGCGACGCTCATGTTGGAGAACGCGTATTCGAGAATGAGGTCCCAGCCGATGATCCAGGCGAAAATCTCGCCGAGCGTGGCATAGGCGTAGGTGTAGGCGCTGCCGGCGATGGGGATCATGGAGGCCAGCTCGGCGTAGCAAAGTGCGGCGAACCCGCAGGCGATGGCCACCAGCACGAACGAGAGCGAGATGGCTGGCCCGGCGCCGGCGCGTCCGGTGAGCGTAGCGGCATTGCCACCGTGCAGCAGCAGATCGAGGATCGGGCGCCTTGAGAATCGGACTTGCCCATGAAGTGCTCGCCGGCCGCCGCGGTGCCGGTGACGGTGAAAATGCCCGAACCGATGACGGCGCCGATGCCGAGCGCCATGAGGCTCCAGAGGCCGAGCGACTTGCGGAGGCGGACTGCCGGGTCTTCGGACCCGGCGATGAGCGCGTCGATGCTCTTGGTGCGAAGGAGCTGATTCATGGGCGGCACGCCTAAAGGCGTACGCGGTTACCGTTTTCGCTGGCCCTGCACCATTTTCTTGACTTTCCTCTTCATGGAACCGCGCGCGACCCCGGCGGCTCGCTTGGCTTTCGGCGCAGCCTTCTTGCGCGGCGGCGCGCTTCACTTTTTTGCGTTCGACTTTATCGGTGATTTTCTTGGTGTTCATTCAGCTCTTTTTCAATCCGGCGTATTTTTCCACGAGCTTCTTCAAACCGTAACGGGGGAAGCTCACGGTGATCTTAGCATCATCGCCCTCGCCTTCGCGCCGGACCACGGTGCCGGTGCCGTACTTGGGGTGCTCCACGGTCATGCCGGTGCGTGCGGGCTTCTTGGGAGGCGGAGGCGCCTGGGGCAGAGCTTCGAACTGGCGGGAGGCTGCTTCGGCAGAGGCTGGCTGGCGGAAAAGCGGAACGCCGCGCTCGGCGAAGAACTGCGAAATGTTCTCCAGCGAGTTGTACGTCTTGCCCGTGAAGAGGTTTCGCTTGGCGCTCTCGCGGACCTCGTAACGCTCGGCAGTGAGATCGACTTGATGAGCCGGGTGTCGTCGCCGCCCAGGCTTGACGACCAGGTTTGCCGGCGACTCGCCGAGGAAGCGCGAGGGGATGGAGCGCTCCTGCTCGCCGCCGCCGAAACGGCGGCGATAACGCGCCAAGGTCAGGATGAGGCGTTTTTCGCGCCCGCGTCATGCCGACGTAGCAAAGCCGCCGCTCTTCTTCCATCATGGCCTCGGAGTTAAAGGAGCGGCTGTGGGGGAACAGGCCTTCTTCCAGGCCGGCCAGAAATACGAAGGGAAACTCGAGACCCTTGGCGTTGTGCAGCGTGAGCAGATTGACCTGGGCGCGCTCGTCCACGGAGTCGGCGTCGGCGACCAGGGCGGCATGATCCAGGAAATCCGCGGCCGTTTCGCCACGCTCGGCGGCTTCGGCCGCGGCGCTTGCCAGCTCGTCCAAGTTTTCGATGCGGCCTTCGGACTCGGTGGTGTTTTCCTGCTCGAGCATCTTGCGATAGCCGGTGCGCTCCTCGACAAATCGCATGAGCGTCATGCAGGGGCAAGGCCGGCAGCGCTTCAGCCAGTTCCTGGATCAGGCGGCGAAAAGCATCGAGCGCGGCGTGCGCACGTGTGGGGAACTGGCTTTCGTCGAGCATGCGGCCGATGGCGGCCCAGAGATCTGAGGCTGTTCTGCAGAGCGTAGCGTTCGATCTGCTCGACGGTTGTTTTGCCGATGCCGCGCGCGGGAGTGTTGATGATGCGCAGCAGGCTGATGGAATCGCGCAGGGAGAGCGCGAGCTTGAGATAGGCAGACGATGTCCTTGACTTCGGCGCGTTGATAGAAGCTGAATCCGCCCACTACGACGTATTTGCGCCCGTACCGGCGGAGCGCTTCCTCGATCTGGCGCGACTGGAAATTGGTGCGGTAGAGAACGGCGACGCGCCCGGTGGGATTTGCGGCCAGGAGACGCTCGATGGTATCGGCGATGAAGAGCGCTTCGTTCTCGGCGTCGAAACCGCGATAGAGACCGAGCGGCTCGCCGGCGCCGGAGTCGGTCCATAGCCATTTGCCCTTACGCTCCTTGTTATTTGCCACGAGCGCGCTGGCGGCCTCGAGAATGTTTTTGGTGGAGCGATAATTCTGCTCCAGGCGGATGGTCCGCGCGTTCGGATAATCGCGCTCGAAAGTCGAGGATATTGCGGATGTCGGCGCCGCGCCAACTGTAGATGGATTGATCCTCGTCGCCGACGACGCAGACGTTCTTGTGCGCCTGGGTCAGCAGGCGCATGAGCTCGTACTGGCTGCGGTTGGTATCCTGATACTCGTCGATCATGAGGTAACTCAGGCGGCGGTTGTAGCTTTCGCCGCGTGGCCTGGTCGTGAGTAAAGAAGGCGCACGGTTTCGAGCAGGAGGTCGTCGAAGTCGAGCGCATTGGCCTGGCGCAGGGCCTTTTCGTACTCTTCGAAAATAACGGCGATCTTGGTCGAGGTTCGGCTCGGTGGCTTCCTGGTAGAGGTCTTGCGGCGCCTTCTTGCAGGTTCTTGGCGTGGCTGATGCGCGAGAGCACGGCGCGGTACTGCATGAATTTCTCGTCGAGCCCGAGGCGGCGATAGGAGGCCTTGATGATGGCGAGTTGATCATCGTCGTCATAGATGGAAAACCGGCGCGTGAAGCCGGGGCGGATCTGTTGCAACGGGTCGCCATCGCGGCGCAGGAGGCGCACGCAAAACGAATGGAACGTGGAGACGTTGGGCGCCGAAGACAGATTCTCGCCCGCGAGGAGCGACGCGCACGCGGGTGCGCATTTCATCAGCGGCCTTGTTGGTAAACGTGACAGCGAGAATGGCCGAGGGAGGAACGTGATGGTGGCTGACGAGGTGCGCGATGCGGTGCGTGATCACACGCGTTTTACCGCTCCCGGCACCGGCGAGGATCAGAAGCGGACCTTCGGTATAGGCGACGGCTTCGCGCTGTTGAGGGTTTAGCCCTTGGAGGAAATCCATCAGATGGGAGTCAACTGAGATTTTATCATGAGCGAACTTTCCTTCCGGCGAGCTGCGGAGAGAGAATGTATCCATTCTCATGCTCGACAAAACGCACCACATCATTTCGCGCCGAACGGCTCTGACAGCGATCGGCGCTTCTCCGGCACTCGCGTCGATTTATGGCACCGGGCAGGTTACGGCCTTTGCGCTGGCTGGAGACCGGTATCACAATCTCGACTATATTCGGACGGCGCTAGGGAAAACGCTGGTGCGGGAGTTGGGGATCCGGATTGACTTTACCGATGAGCTGAGCTTGCTCGACGCGAAGAATCTGCGAGACTACAAGCTGCTTATCGGCTTCCGGGATGGCATGATCTGGCCGAACGGATATTCGGATGACGGCCCGGGGCAGGCGGGTGGAGGGCTGCGAGGGATCGTGAGCGAGCCGCCGGTGCCGCATTGGGAAGGGAACGAGGTCTACTGGATTACGGCGGGGCAGGGCAAGGCGGTGAGAGCGTTTGTCGAAAATGGCGGCGGCGCACTTTTCTACCACAACACCACGTACATAAGTCCACACAACGCGGATTTCCGCGATGTTCTGGGAGCGGTAACGGAGGAGCACCCGCCGCTACGTCCATTTAAGGTCAGGATCACGAACAAAAACCATCCCATCACGCGAGGCGTCAGCGACTTCGTGGTGACCGACGAACAGCATTTCGTCAAATACGAAAAGAACCCGAAGGACCTCCTGATGGAAAGCGTGAACGAAGACGGCAAGACGTGGAAGGATCTGGGGACGACGTCGCCGGCGGGCTGGGCGTACGACTACGGGAAGGGCAGAGTCTGCTATCTGGCGCCGGGCCACTTGATCAGCGCACTTTGGAATCCTGAGTACGTGAAAATTCAGCAGAATGCGGTGAGGTGGCTGCTGCGGCAGTTGTGATCATCGAGTCACAACCGAATTGTGGTGTGATGCGTCTAACGGGAATTGGAGTTGTTTTCGCAATGAATCAGAATCGGCTTTATCGCGCAACACTGGCGTTGCTTGGCTGTGGCGCCTTTTTCTATCCCGTGCAGTCACGTGCTGATGAAGGGATGTGGACCTTCGACAACCCGCCCGTCAAACAGCTCGGAGAGCGATACAGCTTCACGCCGACCCAGGAGTGGCTCGATCATGTGCGGCTTTCGAGCGTGCGGTTGAACGACGGCGGCTCGGGCTCCTTCGTCGAGCCCCCACGGCCTGCTGCTGACGAACCATCACGTGGCGCGGGGGCAGTTGCAGAAGAACTCGAGGCCCGGAACGCGACTACATTAAGAACGGCTTCTACGCGGCGACGCCGGACCAGGAGATGAAGTCGCCGGACCTCGAAGTGAATGTTCTGGTCTCGATGGAGAACGTCACGGGGCGGGTGCTGGCGGCCCTGAAGAACGCCAAGACGCCGAAGCAGAGTTCGCCGCGCGCAAAGCGGCGATCGCCAACATCGAGCGGGAGAGCCAGCAGAAGACCGGTCTCCGTTCCGACGTGGTGACGCTCTATCAGGGCGGCGAATACTGGCTCTACCGCTACAAGAAGTACACCGATGTGCGGCTGGTGTTCGCGCCGGAGCAGCAGATCGCGTTTTTCGGCGGCGATCCGGATAACTTCACCTATCCGCGCTACGACCTGGACATGGCGCTGTTCCGCGTTTACGAGAACGGCAAGCCCGATCGACAGCAAAGACTTTCTGAATGGAACCCAAAAGGCGCGGGCGATAACGAGCTGGTATTTGTCTCCGGCCATCCCGGGTCGACGCAGCGGCTGGACACGATGGCGCAACTGACGTTCGAACGGGATATCGTCGAGCCCAACGTCCTGAAGCTCATCCGGCACCGGATCGCAGTGCTGAAAGAGTTTTCCGCGCGGAGGCGGCGGAGCAGGCGAGGCAGGCCGCCTGCATGACTCTTCGGCCTGGAGAATTCGCGCAAGGCCTTCGAAGGACGCTACCAGGGCCTGCTGAACCAGGCCGTCATGGCCAAGAAGCAGAAGGAAGAAGACGAGTTTCAGGCGCAAGTAATGGCGAATCCGCAATGGAAAGCGGCCTACGGCAGCGCGTGGCAGGCGATCGCCGAGGCGGAGAAGAAATGGCCGTCGCGCGCGCAAGGAGCAGATTCTTCCACGGACTCGATTCGGAGCTGGCGAATCTGGCGCAGACCATCGTGCAGTACGTGGCCGAGATCAAGAAGCCGGATGGCGAGCGGCTCCCCGGCTTTCACGATGCGCAGCTCGATTCGCTGCGGTTCCGAGTTGGCTTCGCGCGGCACCGATCTACAAGGAGATGGAAATTGCGAGGATGACCGGCGCGCTCGAGCTGGACATGGCGGAGGCGGGACGAGACGATCCGTTCGTCAAGATGGTGCTGAACGGCAAAACGCCGAAAGAGCGTTGCCACGGAGACTGGTGAACGGAAGCAAGCTGGACGATCCGGCCGTGCGCAAGAAACTGATCGAGGCGGCGAGGCCGCCGTGGCGGCATCCACCGATCCGATGATCGTGCTGGCGCGCAAGCTCGATCCGATGCGGCGCGAGTTTATCAAATGGACCGAACACAACGTGGAAAGCGTGGAGCAAAAGGCCGGCGAGCAGCTCGGCAAAGCGCGCTTTGCCGCCTACGGCAAGACCATGTACCCCGACGCGACTTTCACGCTGCGGCTGTCGTACGGGCAGGTGAAGGGCTATCCGATGAACGGAACCGAAGCGCCGTCACAAGACGACCCTGTTACGGCCTGTACGACCGCGCGGCCAGCTTCGATTTCGAGGGGCCGTTCGATCTGCCCTCGCGCTACAAGGAAGGACGCGCCAAGCTGGACCTTGCCACGCCGATGAATTTCGTGACCACCAACGATATCATCGGCGGCAACTCCGGCTCGCCGGTGATCAACCGCAACGCCGAGATCGTCGGGCTGATCTTCGACGGCAACATCGAGTCCCTGGTGGGCGATTTCGTCTACGATCCGGGACAAATCGCGCCGTCGCCGTGCACACCGGCGGCGATGACCGAGGCGCTGCGCAAGCTCTACGGCGCGCAGAAGCTGGTGGACGAGCTGATGCAGGGCGCGGCGCGGTAGCGCGGCCGGTTCTGGCATTTGCTTTGACGCGAAGAAAGCCGCCGCCGCTCGGTCTATCCGCACAACTTCCGGAGATTAAGCGGCACATTCCACGTTATTACATCTGAGGTGAACTAAAACTATTCTCTTTAATTTGGAATAGTGCTAGAATTCACCGCATGAAGTCTGCGATACCACTTCTTGTCTTCTGTTTGCTCGCCGCAACGACCGTTCGTGCTGATACGATTTTCACAACCTTTGGCGCCAGCCAGAGCTTTGACAATGTTAGTAGTTGGCCCATTGGTGGTTTTGAGAAAGACGAATTCGCTGCATCTTTCGCGCCAACCCAAGATTTCAGCCTGGACGCAATTGATTTTGCGGCTGTGCTTTTCTCGGGCAGCGATCCCCTAACCGTCGAAATTGCCGATAGTACCGGTTCGCCCGCATCTCCAAGTGCGCCAATCGAGACATTCGAGGTGGCTAGTGTGCCCGGCGTGCCGACGGTTCTGACTGTCGACTCGACATCGCACCCACTGTTGCTTGCCGGCGTTACTTACTGGGTGGTTCTGTCCACGGCGGCCAGCAGCGATTTCGGATGGAATTGGAATGACCAGGGCTTTGTCGGGGTGTCGTTTCGCAATTCAGGAACATCCTCCTGGATCCCGTTCGGGACCGAAGTCCCTACTCCGGCTTTTGACGTTATAGGCAGCACACCGTCCAGCGGAATAATTCCGGAGCCCTCGAGTATTTGGCTGCTGGCCGCGGCGCTGGTAGCGGGAATAACGTTGTCCCGGAGGCTAATCCAGTCATCTTCGCGACGTTTGGCGCGCGAGAAGTAAAAACCGGCCAGTCGATTTGGCTAACTCGCGCTCAGGTCCAATAGTTCCGGTCCAGACTGCGATACTGCACGGCTTCGGCCAGATGCTTGGCGGAGACCGTTTCGGCTCGATCCGAGGTCGGCGATGGTGCGGGCGACCTTCAGAATGCGGTCGTGCGCGCGCGCCGAAAGTCCCATGCGCCGCACGGCCATTTCGAGCGTGCGCTCGCCGGCTTCATCGAGCGCGCATTGTTTGCGGATCATGCGCGACGGGCATGCGGGCGTTATACGAAGCCGCGGGCCAGTTGCGATGGCGCGAGCCCGCTCCACGCGCTCGCGGATGTCGGCCGAGATTCAGCTTGCGCCGTTGCCGCGCAGCTCCTTGTACGGCACGGCAGGCACCTCGATGTGGATATCGATGCGGTCGAGCAGCGGCCCGCGAGATCTTGCCCAGATAGCGCTGGATGATGGCCGGCGTGCAGCGGCACTCGCGCGTGGATCGCCGAAAAATCCGCATGGGCACGGGTTCATGGCGGCGACCAACATGAAACTGGCGGGAAAGCTAAGCGTCATGGTGGAGCGCGCGATCGTCACTGACGCTCCTCCAGCGGCTGCCGCAACATCTCCAGCACGTTGCGCGGAAACTCCGGGAACTCGTCGAGAAACAGCACGCCGTTATGCGCGAGGCTGACCTCGCCCGGCCGCGGCGTGCCAGGCCCGCCGCCGATGAGCCCGGCATCCGAGATGGTGTGGTGCGGCGCCCGGAACGGCCGCTCGCGTAGCAATCCCGCGCCGGCTGGCAGCATGCCGGCGATGCTGTGGACTTTGGTCGTCTCCATCGCCTCGGCGAAGCTCAGCGGCGGCAGGACGCCCGCAAGCCGCTTGGCGAGCATGGTTTTGCCGGAACCCGGCGGCCCGATCATCAGCACGTTGTGGCCGCCCGCGGCCGCCACCTGCAGCGCGCGCTTGGCCGTGGTCTGGCCGCGCACGTCGCGGAAATCGGGCGCGGATGTCGGGCGCGAACGTGCGCGCGAGTCCTGCGGCACCACGGGTGAAAATTCCTCCGGCCGCGAGAGCAGCGCGACCACTTCCGCCAGGTGCCGCACGCCGAAGACACGCACGCCCTCCACCACGGCGGCCTCGGCGGCGTTTTCCGCCGGCAGAACCAGATTGGCGATTCCCTGTTTGCGCGCGCACACCGCCATCGAGAGCGCGCCGCGCACCGGCCGCACGGCGCCGTCGAGCGACAATTCGCCGACGAGCAGATGCTGATCCAGTCGCCGAGACCATACCCATGGCGCCCAGAATGCCGAGCGCCATGGGCAGATCGAATCCCGCGCCCTCTTTGCGGACGTTGGCCGGCGCCAGGTTGATGGTGACCGCTTTGTTGGGATAGCCGAAGCCGGAATTGATGCAGCGCGGACTTGATGCGCTCGCGGCTTTCGCGCACCGCTGTGTCCGGCATCCCGACCGTGATGAAATCGCGCGCCGATGCCGGACTTGTACATGTCGACTTCGACATCGATCAGATGAGCATCGATGCCGTATACGGCGGCGCTGCGTGTCTTGAACAGCGCCATGGTGGAAGGTTCGTTCACAAGTATATCGAAAAACGCCGATGTTATACTGGATTGCAAAATCCAAAGCTGGAGTGGCGGAACTGGCAGACGCACGGGACTCAAAATCCCGCGGCCTTCACTGGTCATGAGGGTTCGACCCCCTCCTCCAGCACCAGCATATTTCAATAAGCCAGGCGGAGTTATCCGGGTTGTAGTCTGCGCTGCGCCGGGCCCAAACAGGGCCGGTTCGCTATGATAAGGGTAGAAGCACGATGCTCCAGTATTTAGTCGTGATTCTTTTCGCCGGTGTGGCCTTTGCGCAGGAGTACGAAATCGGGGCGACAACAGGCTACGGGGTCTACCGGGACGGCACCATCTATTCGGCTTCCGGAACGGCCCAAGCAGGAATTCGAAACCGCTTCGCGGCCGGCATCCTTCTAGCCGATGAATTTTCCAGCTATGTCTCGGCTGAGTTTGACTACCTCTATCACGACGGTCACCCTTTCCTTCAGGCTCCCGGAGTGAAATCCGACATACAGGGCAATTCGGACGCGTTGACATGTGGGTTGCTGTTCCACTTCAAGCCGCGCGGACATCGTTGGCGGCCGTTCCTCGCTGGAGGCGCGGGAGCGAAAGAATATGTCATCGCCGGTCCGGCGCCGTTCCCGCAGCCGATTCCTCAACTTGCCAGTCTCACAACGAATGATGTATGGAAGGTCGTTTTCAGTGCAGGCGGAGGCGTGAAAGTCCGTTTGATCCCGCACATGGTTCTGAGAGCAGAATTCCGGGACTATCTCACGACGTTTCCGAGACAGGAGATCGTTCCCGCTCCGCACAATACAGCCCGTGGAATCTTTGAGCAATTCACTCCTCTGTTTGGCGTAAGCTACACGTTTTGATCCAGCACCAACCTAGCGCGCGTTGGACGCTGGCGCCGCCATCTTCGGCAAAGCAAACGCCACGTAAGCGCCGCGTATCTGTTCTGGTGGCGTTGCGTAGAGTTTCGACCGGCGCGGCAGCGCAGAACAGGACGTATTGGCGGCCATCAGCTTCGTAGACAGCGGGCATGCCTTCGAGCGCGGCATCCAATTCGTGCTCCCACAGAACCTTCCCGTTTGTGGCATCCAATGCACGAACCTTGCGGTCGCGGGTGCCAGTGAAGATCAATCCGCCCGCGGTCACCACCGGACCCACCTTAGGGAAATGCGATCCCGGTGTTTTTGATGCCCTTGGCCGCCAGCTCCGGAACCTCACCCAGCGGAATCTTCCACCGGATGGTCCCGTCGTTCAGGTCGTAAGCCGTCAGAGAGGTCCATGGCGGAGCGATCGGGGACAGCCCGTCGCTGGCGATCATGAAACCAAATCCGCTGTAGTAGCGCTCGCCGATGGATGTCGCGGGCGCCTGCTCATCCGATGCATTTTTCGTCAGCTTCAGCATCGCAGGCAGATCTTTCGACACCACAAACAGGGTGCCCTTTGACGGGTCTACGGCCGCGCCGCCCCAATTGGCTCCGCCATTATTGCTCGGCATTTCGACGGTGTTGCGTTGTCCTGGCGGTGTAAACATCCTTCATTCCGCGCGCTCAGGATTTCGTCGCGGAAGCGGGCGCGGTCTTCGGGACTCAGATACGGGCTCAGATCGTCTACCGTAAACTTCTGCCGCGCGAACGGCGGCGGTTTTAGGGGAAACGGCTGCGTCGGCCAGGTCTGTTCTCCCGGCATGTCGGAATGGGGCACGGGCCGCTCTTCGATGGGCCAGAGCGGCGCGCCGGTGACACGGTCGAACACCCAAACAAACCCCTGCTTGGTCACCTGAGCGACAACGTCGACGAGTTTACCGTCGTGCTTCACGGTGAGCAGTTTCGGAGCCGTCGCATCGTCATAATCCCAGATGTCGTGATGAACCATCTGGAAGTGCCATAGGCGCCTGCCGGTTCGGGCATCAAGCGCCAGCAGACAATCGGCGAACAGATCCGAGCCATTGCGATCCGCGCCATAGAAGTTGTATTTCGCGCTCGCCGTGGGCGCGTAAATGATGCCGCGCTTCTCGTCTACCGAAAGTTCGCCCCAGACGTTGGCTCCGCCGACGCGCTTCCATGCATCCTTCGGCCAGGTGTCGTACCCGAACTCGCCGGGACGTGGAATTGTATGGAAGGTCCAAACCAGGGCCCCCGTGCGCACGTTGAAAGCTCGAATATCACCTGGAGCGCGAGCCATAACCTTGATTGGTTGCGGAACCCAGGATCAGCAGATCTTCAAACACGCGCCCCGGTGTGGTGGACTGCACCAGGCTGATGGACTTGGGATCGCGATCCAACCCTTCCTTCAGATCGACACGGCCGCCGTTGCCGAACGACGGAATCGAGGCTCCGGTTCCGGCGTCGATCGCGCGCAGCGAATGGTTACTGGCGAACAACAACCGCCGTTCCGACCGGTCTCTACTTTCCCAGTAGTTAATCCCGCGGTCCGTGATGATGGTCGTGCCGGGTTCGGCGGCATGGGTCCAGATCTCCTTTGCCCGTCACCGCGTCCAGTGCGACGATCGAATTGTTCCTGGCAAGAACGTACACCATCCGATCGACCACCACGGGATTGAAGAAGTATCTGTGGTCGTCTCCGGTCGCATAGGTCCAGGCAACTTCGAGCTTGCTCACGTTCGATCGATTGATTTGTGCCAGTGCGGAGTACTGTGCGGTATCGGCGGCGCCTCCGTAGTCGCTCCATGTTTTGTGGTTCTGCGCGGCAAGGGGCAGTCGATCCAGGAAAATGACAAGCGCAACGGACACTCCGACAGCGAATCGAGACATTCACATATGATGCCACTGCCGGGAGGGGCGCACCGGCAATCCAGCGGGCGGCCGATCCGGACCATAGGATAAATCAGCGGCATAATAGAAATCGCCTTCGGAGGGTTGTGATGAGATTCCACCAAGTACGAGAGCAAAGACCGGCCTCGCGCAACGCCGGGTTGCGGGATGTGATGGCGCGGGCGATTCCCCTTCTCCCGCTGCTGGCGGTTCTGGCCGGGGCCTTGCAGGCTGCGCCGCCAAATTGCGAGGCGATATCGAAGCTCGCGCTCCCGGCAACGACGATCACCGAGGCGCAGCCGGTGGCTGCGGGTACGTTCAATCCGCCGGAGGGCAAGCCCATCCCGAATTTGCCCGCGTTCTGCAGGGTGACAGGGGTCATCAAGCCGGCGAGCGATTCCCATATCCAATTTGAAGTGTGGATGCCACTCCAAGAGTGGAATGGCAAGTTTCAGGGCGTTGGCAATGGCGGTTTCGCGGGGTCGATCAGCTTTGGCGGGATGGCCAACGCGGTCACCCACGGCTACGCGACTGCCTCCACCGACACTGGCCATCAGGGAACCGGTGTCGACGCCACCTGGGCGCTGGGGCACCCGGAGAAGATTGTGGACTTCGGTTATCGGGCAATTCACGAAACCGCCAGGCAGGCCAAGGCCATCATCCACGCGTTCTACGGGGAAGCGCCCAGGCGGTCTTATTTCAGCTCCTGCTCGAATGGCGGGCGGCAGGCCCTGATGGAAGCCCAGCGCTTTCCCGAAGACTACGACGGCATCATCGCCGGCGCTCCCGCGAACTTCTGGACGCATTTGCTCACACAGGCTGTGTGGGACATACAAGCCACGATGCAAGACCCAGCCAGCTACTTTCCCGCGAGCAAAATGCCGGCGATCGAATCGGCAGCGCTGGCCGCCTGTGATTCAGTTGACGGTGTCAAAGACGGTGTCATCGATGACCCGACGAAATGCCACTTCGATCCGTCAGTTCTGCTCTGCAAGGGATCGGAGACTGAGAGCTGTCTCACCGCGGCACAGGTCGGCGCGCTGAAAAAAATCCACGCGGGACCGCGAGACTCGAAAGGGCGCCAGGTGATGCCCGGTTTTTCCACCGGCGGCGAGAGCGGGCCGGGCGGCTGGGGGCAATGGATCACTGGTCCGGCGCCGGGCAAGAGCTTGCAGTTCGCTTTCGGGACGCAGTTTTTCGAAAACATGGTTTACAGCAACCCTGGGTGGGATTTCCGGACTTTCAACCTTGACCGCGATCTGAAAACGGCGGAAGACAAGCTTGCCCCGGTGTTGAACGCGACAGACGCGGACGTGCACCGCTTCCGGGAGCGCGGGGGAAAGCTCATCCTCTATCACGGGTGGAGCGACGCCGCCATTCCTCCCGTGAACGCGATCAACTACTACCAAAGCGTAATTGCGAAGATGGGTGCGAAGAACAGCGAGCCGTTCCTGCGCCTGTACATGGTGCCGGGTATGCAGCACTGCGGCGGCGGGCCCGGGCCAAACGTTTTCGGCCAGGGGAGCGGAGCCAATAGCGATCCGATGCATGACATGGACGCTGCTCTGGAGCATTGGGTGGAGGAAGGCGTCGCGCCGGACCAGATCATTGCCACAAAATACAGAACGGGCTCCGATCCCGCGAGCGGGGTCGTGCGGACGCGCCCGCTCTGTGCCTATCCGAAAGTGGCCAAGTGGATAGGCAGCGGCGGTACGGACGACGCTTCCAATTTCGTCTGCGTGAAACCGGGCGAAGCTCCGCTTAAATGAAGCTCCAACGACGCGATGAAGAAGTAGAGGGCCAGGAAGACACGAGAGCGGTCAGCGCCGCCGCTCTGCCACGATCGTAATCTCGACATCGCGCGCGAACCGCACCACGCGCTCTAGCGTAGTGCCGTGCAGGCGCTGTTTCCAGTTGCGGGAAACGCTACGGCCCATGAAGACCTGCGTGACGCCGTGCTCGTGGGCAAACTGCACTACACCAGCAGCCAGATCCAATCCCTCGACGATCTCGGTATGTATGCGCAGGTTGCGGGCGAAGCCCAAATGCCTTTCAACAGCTTCCCGGTCTTCTGTCGAAAGGCCGGCGAGCGACGCGTCCGGGCTTACGTAGATGGCCAGACACTCGGCCCGCAGATAGTCCGCCACCCGCCGCCCGCGGCGGATCAACACGATCGAGGCAGGCCGCTCATCGATGCAAATCAGGATGCATTCCTTGCGCCTCGGAGCGTCTGCCGCCACGGGCGAAGGCGCTGTGCCTTCCGCGGGGGCCAGGTCCTGTTGCGCGGACAGCTTTTCCTCGATTTCGTGCGCCGCGTGCCGCATGGCAATTTCCCGCAGGGCGCTGAGGTTCTGCTCGGTGAAGAAATTCTCCAGGGCTTTGCCGGCCTTCTCGCGGGAATAGATGACGCCCCGCTCCAGACGGTGCCGCAAAGCGCGAGGGGTGACGTCTACCACCACGATTTCATCTGCCTGATCGACCACCCAGTCCGGAATGGTCTCGCGGACGCGTACACCGGTCATCTGCCAGATCTGATCGTTCAAACTCTCCAGGTGCTGAATGTTCAGTGAAGTGATCACGGTGATTCCCGCGTCGAGCAGCACGTGCACATCCTGCCAGCGCTTGACGCGGTCCGACCCCGGCACGTTGGTGTGCGCCAATTCGTCCACCAGGCAGACCTCGGGCTTGCGCAGAAGAATGGCATCGGTGTCCATGTCTTCGAAAATGGTGCCGCGATATTCGAGCTTGCGCCGGGGCACGGACTCGAGGCCCTCGGTCATCGAGATGGTGTCTTTGCGCCCGTGCGGTTCGAAATACCCGATAACCACGTCCACGCCTTTGCGGCGCAACTCCTGGCCCGCCTCGAGCATCTGGTAGGTCTTGCCGACGCCGGCGGCGTAGCCCAAGAAAATTTCGAATCTTCCCCGTACCGGCGTTGCTGGGGTTGTCATGAGGATGCTGGATGCGG
The DNA here is from genome assembly GCA_963768075.1 of Terriglobia bacterium. GTDB lineage: Bacteria > Acidobacteriota > Terriglobia > Bryobacterales > Bryobacteraceae > QHXW01. Next base: position 828,680 of record CAVYHD010000033.1, on the reverse strand, counting down.
GAATATGCGCACGTCCATGGCGTCGGCCGCGCGAATCATTTGATCCAGAGGATTGCCGAAAAGCATCTCCCGCCACCGGCTGGTGAGGCTGTGGCCCACGAACAGTTGGGTGACGGCGTGGGCGCGCGCGAAATCCAAAATCGCCTGTGCCGAATCTGTCGCCTCCAGGATATGTACCTCCGCGCCGAACTCACGCGCCAGCGCAAGATACTTCTGCACCAACTCCTCATCCGCTGGCGCCAGCCCGGCTTGCCGTACGTATACCGCCAGAAAGCCGCAGTGGAACCGTTCGGAGTTCCGCCGCCCGCTCTCCAGCATGCGTTTGGCATTGCTGCGGGGTGTGATGCAGACCAGGATGCGTTCCTGGCTTCCCAGGAACACCTCCACGCCCTGTAGCTGCAAGCATTGGTGCAGTTGCTCGTCCACGACCTCTGCAGCCATCAGCAGCGCAAGCTCACGGAGCTCGGAGAGGCGGCGCGTATCGGCGGCGTTTCCCGGCTCTCGATGCTGCAAATCCTCGGGCAGAGCGTCCACAATCACGATCTCATCGGCGGAGCGAATGAACGCTTCCGGCACGTTTTGCTGTGCCCGCTTGCCGGTAATCTTTTCAATCGCGTCCTGACGCTCGGCGATGTGCTGGAGATTGACGGCGGCAACCACGGTGATCCCGGCGTCGAGCAGTTCCTGGACGTCCTGCCAGCGTTTGGGATTGCGGCTCCCCGGCGGGTTGTCGCGGGCCAGTTCATCCACCAAGCACACTTGAGGGTGCCGCTTCAAGATGGCGACGACGTCCAAAACCTCGACTTCTGTTCCGTCCGTCCGCAGCTTCAAGCCTGGAATGACTTCGAGTGAGCCGAGAAGGCATTGCACCTCGGGGCCGACCTTGGATTGAATGAAGCCGATGACGACGTCCTGGCCGCGCTGTTTGCGGCGCCGGCCCTCATCGAGCATGCGGAAAGATTTGCCCACGCGCGAAGCATAACCGAGGAAGATCTTGAGCCGCCCCCGGCTGGCTTGCCTCTCTTCGGCTTCCACGCGCCGAAGCAATTCTTCAGGGCTGGGACGTGAATCAGACATGCGATGGCACAGGGCTGGAACGCTGCACTATGTAGTAGTTTACATTCCAACGGAGGTTTTTTGGGCTACCCGACGCAGGCAGATTACGGCTCTTCCGGAATGGCGAATCGGTAGCCCAACCACGGTTCGGTGAGCACGTATTTGGGCCGCGACGGATCGGGCTCGATTTTCCTGCGGAGATGGTTGATGAAGACGCGGAGGTAATCGGTTTCATCGCCATAATCCGGACCCCATACGGCTTGCAACAGCTCGCGGTGCGGCACCGGCCGGCCGCCGTGCGCCACCAGATGGCGCAGCAGCTCGAACTCTTTGGGGGTGAGCCGCACGCTTTTCTCCCGGACGCGCACGCGGCGCTGGTCGAAATCAATTTCCAGATCATCCGATGAGAATCCGTGCGGTCCACTTTGCGGGGAACTAGGGGCTCTCCGCAGCGCGGCGCGAATGCGCGCCATCAGCTCCTGCATGCCGAAGGGCTTGGACACGTAATCGTCCGCGCCGGCATCCAGCGCCTCCACTTTTTCCTTCTCGGTATTGCGCACGGTCAGAATGATAATCGGCACTTCGGACCCGTCGCGCATGGACCGGCACGCCTCCAGTCCGCCCATGCCGGGCATGTTGAGATCCAGCAGAATCAGATCCGGCAAAAACGCGCGGAATTTTTCGAGCGCCTCCTCTCCGGTTTTGGCCTCGTCCACCTGGTAACCGCTCGATGTGAGTGTGGCGCGCATCATGCGGCGAATTTGCGGTTCGTCGTCGACGACCAGAATCTTTGCGCCGCTCATCGCACAAGCTCTCCTTTGAACATGGGCACGGCAAAACTGAACACGGTTCCTTTGCCCGGCTCGCTCGAAACCCAGATCTTGCCTCCATGCGCCTCAATAATTCCCTTCGCGATCGACAAACCCAAGCCGGTGCCAGGCACTTTATCGCGCCACGCCAGGCCGCGGTAGAACTTGTCAAAGATCTTGTGCTGCTCGGCCACCGGGATGCCCCGGCCCTGATCCGCCACACTGATCACAATCCTTTCCCCGGCCAGTTCGGCCGAAATGGTCAAGGGCGTTCCGGGCCGCGAGTACTTCAGCGAATTATCCAGGAGCTGCTTCAGAACCTGCTGGATGAACTCGAAATCCACATCCGCCGCCGGTAGCTTTGCCGGGACTTGCAGCCTGACTTTCCGGCCCCTGAGCGCTTCTTCGTGCGCCTGCAATACGGCCAGCACGATGTCATCGATCTTGTGCGGCGCCCGATCGGGATGCAGCTTCGACGCCTCAATGCGCGCCATCTCCAGCACCTCGACTACGAGCCGGTTCAGCCGATCTGCTTCTTCATTAGCGATGGTCAGCAGCTCTTCTTCCTCCACATCACGGTGTTTGGTGAGTAAGTGCGTAACCACGCCTTTGATCGACGTGAGAGGTGTCTTAAGGTCATGCGCCAGCGCATCCAGTAACGTGGCTTTCAGGACCTCGCTCTGGCGCGATGCCTCGGCTTTATTGGCCTCGTCGATCGACTTCGCGCGTTCGATGCCGATCGCCACCAAGTACGCGAGGGCATTCAAGGCAGCCGTGGAAAGTGTGCAGCCGGTGAAGCCCAAGCTGCCAAGCGCATGGCCGCCCAGGCGAACGGGGATGATGGCGATCTGGTGATTCGGGTCAATGAGCGGATCGCCGCTTTCCGCGATACGCCGCAATTGTTCGTCCGAGATGGGCGCGGTGTGTTCGTCGGACCGGAAGAATTCGTTCTTCGATGGATCAAAAAAAACTGCCGCTGGAATCTCGAAAGTCCGGATAATGCTGTTGACAATCTCCCGCGCGGCCGTTCGCACGCTGCCGCTGAGGAGCAAAGCCTGGCCCAGCGCATAGAGTCTTTCCACTTCCCGGCTGCGGGCGATCGCCTCGGCCGCACGCCGCCGCGCGCGCACCGAAAGCTCACTGACGGTGATGGCCGTCACCAGGAATACCGCGAGGGCCACCCAGTTTTCGGGATCGGAGATAGTGAATTGACCGATCGGTGGAAGAAAGAAATAGTTCAGGCCCAGCACCCCGGCGACAGCGGCGGCAATGGATTCGGTAAAGCCCCACCACGTTGCGATACCGAGGATGGCGAGCACCAACGTCAAAGCGACGGTTAGGCTGTTAGCCGGCACGATCCGGTAGTAACCGAAAATAACGGCGCCCACCAGAGCCACCGATCCCAACAGCCGGAATGTTACACGCAGCGGTGTCCTCACAGGTTCCGTAATCACTGTAGCGCAGGCCTGTTCGGAGTAGCATGACGCCGTGGAATTCGCTCAAAGGCGCGCCGGATTGTATCCTGAAGGACTGGAGTAATCATTGGGACGTATCTGGCTCGCTATCCGTGGCTTCTTTTCGCTTCTTTTTCGAGGGGCTCTCCCCGACGATGCGCTCGTGCAGCTCGGGCTCGTCCGCCGTGCCGCCCCTAAGCCACAGACACCTGCTGCTGCGGCCGCTGCGCCACGTGCCTCCGACGGCGCACTGCAGATCCTCTCGATCCTGCAGCGAGATTCCCGTCTGGTCGACTTCGTCATGGAAGACATCGCGGGCTACTCGGATGATCAGGTGGGTGCTGCTGTGCGCGGTCTACACGATCAGGCCCGGGAGTCGCTCAGCCGCTACGTCAAGCTCGAACCGGTGATCGACGGCGTAGAGGGCACGTTCACCAAGCCCGGGGTATCTGATGCCGCTGCCGTCAAATTCATCGGCAACGTGCCGGCTGGAAAGCCCGCCGGCGGCTTGCTGCGGCACAAGGGCTGGCGCGCCGGGAAAATAGATCTTCCGGCGCTGAATCCCAAGCAGGACGCCTCCATTATCGCCCCAGCCGAGATCGAAATCGAATAATGAAGTACGTCATCGGCATCGACCTGGGCACGACAAACTCTGCCCTGGCTTACACCGAAATCAAACCGGATGCGGACCGTTTCGACGCGCCCGAGGTGCGGCTAATGGAGATTCCGCAGCTCGTCAATCCCGGCGAGGTGCGCGACGAGGCGCTGTTGCCGTCGTCGCTCTACATTCCCGGCGCGTCGGATTTTCCCGCGGGCTCGCTCGGGCTGCCTTGGAATCCGGAGCCGGAGTTCGTCACTGGCCGGCTCGCGCAAAAGCGAGGCGTCGAAAACGCAGGGCGTCTCGTGGTGTCGGCGAAATCGTGGCTTTCGCACTCCGGTGTCGACCGCACCGCCCCCATCCTTCCGTGGAACGCGCCGGACGGTGTGCGTAAGGTCTCCCCAGTGGATGCATCCGCGCAGTATCTCGAACATTTGCGCCACGCGTGGGACACGAAAATGCCGGACGCGCCGTTCACCGAACAGCGGGTTCTGGTCACCGTTCCCGCTTCGTTCGATGCGGTGGCGCGCGAGTTGACGCTTGAAGCGGCAAAGCATGCGGGCTACCGCGACGTTACGCTGCTCGAAGAACCGCAGGCTGCGTTCTACGCATGGATCGAACGCCACCCGGACTGGCGCGAGCGCGTCAAACTGGGCGATCTGATTCTCGTGGTGGACATTGGCGGCGGCACTACGGATTTCACGCTCATCGCCGTCACGGAGCAGGCGGGCGAACTCGCGCTAGAGCGCATGGCCGTCGGGGAGCACATTCTGCTGGGCGGCGACAACATGGATCTGGCGCTGGCCCGCATGGTCGCCGAACAGCTGGCGCAAAAAGGCACGCGCATCGATACGTTCCAGCTCCACGCGCTTTGGCAGAATTGCCGCGTTGCCAAAGAGAGGCTGCTCGCCCCGGGCGCGAAATCCAAGGAGCAGCCCGTTACCATCCTCGGCAAAGGCACTGGACTTGTTGGCGGAACCATCAAGGCGGCGGTAACGCGCGACGATGTCGACCGCGTCCTCGGTGAGGGTTTCTTTCCCCGCACCGCCAGTTCCGATTTGCCGCTGCGCCAGCGCCGCTTCGGCTTGCAAGAGATCGGTTTGCCGTACGCTGCCGATGCCGCTGTGACCAAGCACCTGGCCCAGTTCCTGCGGCAGCAAGCCTCCTCCGCCGAGCACGCGCGCGTTCGTCGCGGCGCGTCCGGTCTGGCTGTACCCACGCATGTTCTGTTCAACGGTGGCGTGCTGCACGCGCGCTTCATACGCGATCGGCTTATCGATGTTCTTAACGCGTGGCTTGACGAGGAAGGCTTCAGCCCCGTCCATCTGCTCGCGGGTGAGGATCTCATGCACGCAGTCTCGCGGGGCGCGGCCTACCACGGCCTTGCGCTCCAGGGCAAAGGCGTGCGCATTCGCGGTGGGGTGCCGCGCACGTACTATGTTGGAATCGAAAGCGCCATGCCCGCTGTCCCCGGTATTCCGGCGCCGCTCAAAGCGCTCACCGTCGCGCCGTTTGGCATGGAGGAAGGGACAGCAGTGGCAATTCCAGGCCGCGAATTCGGTCTCATCGTCGGCGAGCCTGCCGAATTCCGGTTTTTCTCATCCACCGTGCGCAAGAACGATGTGCCCGGAGCGTTGATCGAAGACCTTAGCGATGATCTCCAGGAACTCTCGCCCATCGAAGTGAATCTTACGTCCGCGGAGGTAACCGGTACGGTTCCGGTTTCTTTCGAAACGGTCGTCACCGAAACCGGCGTCCTGCAATTGTGGTGCGTGGCGCGCGACGGGCGCCGTTGGAAGCTGGAGTTCAACGTCCGCGAGCGCATCGCCTCATGAAGATCGGTATTGATCTGGGAACCACGAACTCCGCGCTGGCCTGGGTCGATCCCAGCGAAGCGGAAGATCTCAACTTCCCGCCGATCCATATCTTCGAAGTGCCGCAACTGGTCGCGCCAGGAAAGATCGAGGCGCGGCGCACCCTGCCCTCGTTCATGTTTCTCGAGGATGGCCGTCCGGTGGGCGTCTACGCGCGGGAGCAGGGGGCGCTGGTGCCGACGCGCCTGGTGCACTCGGCGAAATCCTGGCTCTCGAATCCGGATGTCGATCGTACCGCGAAGATCCTACCCTGGGATTCGCAGGAAACCGGGCGCGTGCTGTCGCCAGTCGAAGTCTCATCGGACTTTCTGAAGAAATTCCGCGAAGCATGGGATCAGAAGCAAGGGTCGGCGCTCGCGGACCAGGACATCGTTCTGACGGTTCCCGCGTCGTTCGACGAAGAGGCGCGAGAACTTACCGTGCTGGCCGCGAGCGAAGCCGGCCTCTCAAAACTCACGCTGCTGGAGGAGCCTGCGGCGGCTTTCTACTCCTGGATCGCCAACAATTTCGAGCGATCGCGTAAGCTGCTCTACGATGGCCAGGTCGTGCTCGTGTGCGACGTGGGCGGCGGCACGAGCGACTTCAGCCTGATCCGCGTCAGCCGCGAAGGCGATCGCGTCGATTTCACTCGGACCGCGGTGGGCAAACATTTACTGCTCGGCGGCGACAACCTCGATCTCACGCTCGCCTGGCTGGTCGAAACTAAGCTCGGTAAGCCGCTCTCACTTCGCCAGCGCAGCGGCTTGCGGCGCCAATGCACCGCCGCCAAAGAGCGCCTGCTGAGCGAACCGAATTTGAAAAGCGTTGAAATTACCGTCCTGGGCGCGGGGGCATCGCTGGTTGGCGGGGCTCTCAAGACTGAGATTCTCCGTGAAGAGGCGCTGGAGCTGACGCTCGAAGGTTTTCTCCCGGTCAGCGAGCGCGGCGACGCGCCCAAAGACGAAAAGCGCAGCCTGTTCCGCGAACTCGGCCTGCCTTACGTCACCGACCCAGCCATCACGAAACACCTGAACGCGTTCCTCGAAAGCGCCGGCCAGCAGCCCGACGCTATCCTCTTCAACGGCGGCTTCTTCATTCCCGAGTTATGCCGCCAGCGCGTGGCTGATGTTGTCGGACATTGGTACGGCAAACGGCCCGAGATTCTCGAAAATCGCGATCTGGACCTAGCGGTTGCGACCGGTGCGGCGTACTATTCCTATGTTCGCTCGACCGGTAGCGGTGTGCTGGTTCGCGGCGGGTTGCCGCGCACGTATTATCTCGGGATTGGTCAGCCGGCGGAAGACAAGGTCGCGGCAGTGTGCCTGGTTCCGCGTGGCGCGGAAGAAGGCTCAACGCTCGAGATCGATCGCGACGACTTGCAGTTGATCGCCAACCGGCCCGTGTCATTCCGCCTGTATAGTTCGCTCACCCGCACCGAGGATCGCCCGGGTGAGGTTGTCGAATTCGCCGCGGGCGATGAGAGCCTGCACACGCACGCGCCTCTCCACGCAGTCCTCCGATTCGGAAAAACCGGGGAGCGGCAGATTCCTGTGAAGGTGGGCGCGCGGCTTACCGAAGTGGGCACCCTAGAAACCTGGTGCGAATCCAAAATCAGCGACCACCGTTGGCGGCTGCAATTCGAGCTGCGCAAACGCGCCGCCGAGCCGGAGAAGGCCAGGCCCGCCACCGTGGTTAGCGAGGAGGCGCTCAGCCAGGCAACCGAGCTCGTTCGCAACGTTTTCTCATCGACTGCCAAAGCGGAGATCGCGCCGGAAGAACTGCCGGCCAGGTTGGAGCAGATTCTCGCCTTGGGCCGCGGGTCCTGGCCGCTTTCCGCCATTCGCCACCTTGCCGACGTGTTCCTCGAATGCGCCGGCGGCCGCAAAAAGAGCCCGGCCTTCGAGGCCCGCTGGTTCAACTTGTGCGGTTTCTGTTTGCGGCCCGGCTTCGGCTTTCCCGGAGACGATTTCCGAATTGAGCAGACGCGCCGCATCTACGCGAGCGGCTTGCAATACGCCAACCAGGTGCAGGGCGAGATCGACTGGTGGATTTTCTGGGGCCGCATCGCCGGCGGCCTCAACCGAAATCAGCAGACGGACCTGTATCAGCGCCTGGCGCCCATGCTGCTGCCGCGCGGGGCCAAGAAAGCGCCGCGGCTGAACAGCAGCCTCGCGCGGGAGATGTGGCGCGCATCTGCCAGCCTCGAGCTGTTGCCGATCCAAACCAAGACCGAATTGGGCGACGCGCTCGTCCGCATGGTCAAGGCGGGGGCGGCCCGCGAATCCGAGATCTGGTGCATTTCCCGTCTCGGCGCACGAGAGCTTTTTTACGGGCCAATCAACCTGGTGCTTCCGCCCGTTACGGTCACTCGTTGGGTGGAAGCGCTTTTGCCTGCGCCGGCCGCCGCAGAAGCTCTGGCCTCGCTCGCACGCCGCAGTGACGATCCCACTCGTGACCTCTCTCCCGCTACCCGCGAGTCCGTTCGTCAGAAGCTCGCTGCCATGCCGCGCTCGGAGCAACTCCTGGCTATCTTCGACGGCGAAGGTCAGCGTGACGAGCGCGCGCTCGGCCGCATCTTCGGCGAGGATTTGCCCTCGGGGTTAGTGCTATCGCCGGTCGCGCCGGCACAATAGAATTCTTCCCGTATCCGGGAACTCAGCGCTCTGCCCCCGTGTCTAATCATCAAGAACCAATGTCTCCGACCCAGCCTAATGCGTTATTGACGGCCGAGAATCTCTCCAAGACATATGCCGGTCGGCCCGCCGTCGACAACGTGAGCTTCTCGATCCGCGCGGGCGACGTTCTGGGCTACCTGGGGCCAAACGGCTCCGGGAAGAGCACGACGGTCAAGATGTTGACCGGCTTGCTGTCTCCCTCGAGCGGTCAAATCCTGTTTCGTGGCGAACGCATTGCGCACGATCTTGTCGCGTACAAACGGCGGCTCGGCTACGTTCCTGAAGAGGCGAATCTGTACTCGTTCCTGACCGGCTGGGAATACCTGGATCTGGTCGGCACGCTTCGCGGCATGGATCGAAAGCGGCTTGCACAGAAGATCGCGGCGCTGCTCGAAGGGCTGTCACTCTACCCGAATCGGCACACCCCCATCTCCGCATACTCGAAGGGCATGCGCCAGCGCATTTTGCTGATCGCCGCGCTGATGCACGATCCTGAAATTGTCATTCTCGACGAACCATTCTCCGGCCTCGACGTCATTAGCGCGCTCCTTCTTCGCAAGGTGATCGGGCTGCTGGCAGCGCAGGGCAAGGCCATTTTCTTTTGCTCACACGTATTGGAGGTCGTGGACAAAGTGTGCTCGCATCTCCTCATCCTGCGCCGCGGCTCCGTGGTGGCACACGGCTCGATCGAAGAAATCCGCTCAGGCACGCTGATGCCTGCGCTCGAAGACACTTTCCTTCATCTGACGGAGCAAATGGATGCCGACACAGTGGCCCGGAACATCCTGGCTGCGGTCAACGCTTGACCGGCCGTTTCCGCGGTTGGTAGGTCACTTCGCCGCTACCATCTTCGAAGGGGAGTCGGCCGCCGAAGATGTCGAATTCGGGGTAGGCGGCCTGCTGGCGCTGCTGGCCGTGCCGAGCGGTTTCCTCTCCATACTCCTGTTCGACAAATACTCTACGCTGCTGCTTTGGATGCGCGGCATCAAGAACTTCAATATCTACAACGAGTCCGTACCCGACAAGTACTTCTTCATCGTTTTCTCGATGGCGATCACTGGAGCGGTAGCGGTTCTGAAGTGGGACCGCATCCTTCCTGGCCGGCGGGATTACGCGAATCTCGCCCCGCTTCCGATTTCGGCGTGGCGCATCTTTGCAGCGAATCTGCTGGCCATTCTGATCACGGCGTTGGTGTTCGCTGTCGATGTGAACGCCGCCTCCGTAGTGTTGTACCCAATTGCCGTGGTGGGCAACCGCGGCTCTCTGGGGGAACTGGCCCGCTTCGCCGGCGTGCACGCTTTTTGCGTCCTGCTGGCCAGCCTGTTTACGTTTCTAGCCTGCTTTTCGATCATGAGCGCGCTGATGGCACTTGTCCCCTATCGCACCTTCCGCCGCATCTCCCTATATGTTCGCCTTGGGATCGTCGTCGCCCTCGTGGCGCTTGTGGCGACGAGTTTCGCGGTGCCGGATCTGCTGCGAAGCTTGTCTGCGCACCCGCGGATCATGCTGCTACCTCCCGTCTGGTTCCTGGCTTTATATCAGTCGATCCAGGGCCATGCCAGCCGTGAGCTTGCCGGACTGAGTGGAGTGGGTGTGCGCGCGGTAGGGATCGCGCTGGGTTCGGCTCTTTTGTTTTGCTCCCTGAGTTACCGCCGATGTTTCATGCGAATCTCCGAGTCTACGGGAGGTCCGCTCTTCCGCCGCCGCGCGTTCCTGCGGTTGCCTACCCGCCTCGCGCTCCTTTCGAGTTATTTCCAGCGCGCGTGTTACGGTTTTGCGATGCGCGCACTTCTGCGTAGTGAAAAGCATTGCATCTTCTTTGGCGGCTTTGCGGGAATGGGCCTGGTGGCTGCTTCCGAAACTGCACTCTCCGCGCTCGCGGGAGCCAAGCTGGCCACGCCCGACGCAGACACCCTGTCGATCCCTCTCATCGTGGCGTATTTCTTGATCTGCGGGCTGCGGTTCGTCTTCGAGATGCCGGTCGAGCTGGAGTCGAACTGGATGTTTCAAGTTGTGCTGGATGCTGACAAGCACGAATCGGCGGCTGTTGCGCGGAATGTCATCCTGACCGTCGTTACCACGGGCATCGTTGTGCCGGCGCTGTTTGCCTTCGCCGCGGCGTGGAGCTGGCGCATCGCGATTTTGCAAACGATCTATCTGCTGGGGATCTCGCTATTGCTGACCGAGGGACTACTTGTCGGCTTTCGTAAGATTCCGTTCACGTGCTCGTTCCCGCCGTTTCGCAACAATGTATTGATGCTGGCCGTTCTGGGTGTGATCGGTTATTTTGTGTTTACCGGCAGCGGTTCTGAAATCGAGCACTGGATGATGCTTCAGCCGTTGCGCTTCTTCTGGCTCTTACCAGCCGCGGCGGCCGCATACGATGTTTTGCGCCGGTTCCGAAACGAGATTGCGCCGGTAGACGCCGGCCTGATATACCGCGAGCAACCGAAAGCGGCCGTAACCACCCTCGATGTGTTCGGGAACTAGGCGGTGACTCCCGCGCGCAGCCGGCCGTACAACTTCACCACGTTTTCGATCATGCGCAGCCCGCAGCCCCCTTCGAGCGTCAGGATGGATTCCGGGTGGAACTGCACCGCCTCCACCGGCAGATGCTTGTGGCGCAGGCCCATGATCACGCCGTCTTCGGATTCCGCCGTCACCTCAAGACAGCTCGGGAACGTTTCGCGCCGCGCGAACAGTGAGTGATAGCGTCCCACCTGAAAACGCTGCGGCAGCCCTTCAAACACGCCCTTACTGTTGTGCGTGATCCACGAAGGCTTGCCGTGCATGGGGTATTCGAGCACGCCCAGTTCCCCGCCAAACGCCTCCACCACTCCCTGCAATCCCAGGCAAACACCAAAAACCGGCACACCCAGGCGCACAGCGTTCTTCACCAGCTCGGGCACGCCGAAATCCGCCGGACGCCCCGGTCCCGGGGAAATCAGGATGAGGCTGGGCGCGATCTGGCGGATCATCTCCGGCGGGAATCCCGCACGGTATGTCACCACTTCTGCGCCCGTCTGGCGCGCGTAGTTCGCGAGTGTGTGGATGAAGCAGTCGTCATTATCCACCAGGAGCATCCGCACGCCCGCGCCATCAGCCTCCCGAACCTCTACGCGTGGTTTCTCGGGCTGGGCGCCCAGGATGCGAAAGAAGCCCGTGGCCTTGAGGCGCGTCTCTCGCTCCTCCATTTCCGGAACGGAATCGAAGAGTAGCGTGGCGCCCGCGGGATACGTCGCTCTTCCGTTCCGCAAGTACGTCGTGCGAATCAGAATGCCCGTGTTGATGTCGCCGGAGAGCGACAACATGCCAATCGCGCCGCCGTACCACCCGCGCGGCGCTTTCTCCAACGCCTCGATCGCGATGGCCGCGGCTTTCTTGGGAGCTCCCACCACGGTCACGGCCCACATATGGCTAAGAAACGCATCCAGGGAATCGAATCCTTCTTTCAGGAATCCTTCCACATGGTCAACAGTGTGGAACAGCCCGGCGTAAGCCTCGATTACGCGACGCGCTATCACTTTAACGGTACCCGGCTCGCAGACGCGCGATTTGTCGTTGCGGTCAACGTCCGTGCACATGGTCAGTTCAGACTCATCCTTGGCCGAGTCCAAAAGTTCCTTGATACTCGCGGCGTCGCGGATGGGGTCGCCCGTGCGGCGGACGGTGCCGGAAATGGGGCAGGTTTCGACGCGATGCCCTTCCACGCGAACGAACATCTCCGGCGAAGCGCCCACGAGCTGCTCGTCGCCGAATTGCAGCAGAAATTCGTACGGGCTGGGGCTGGCGCGCTGCATCTGCTCGAACAGATCGGAGGGCTTGCCCGAGTACGGGGTGCTGAAGCTTTGTCGCAGAATTACTTCGTAATAATCGCCGCGCCGCATGCCCTCGCGCACCGTCTCCACGTTCGCCATGTACTCCGCCGGCGTATGGTCGGATTCAATCGGGCCGGGTGGAAGCTCGGGAGCCGCCGGCACGAGCTCGGCAGTCCGCGCTAGCGCCAGCGTCGAGAGTCCCTGGTAGTCGAAGTCGTACTGGTAGCGCTCCACCTGTTCTTTCTTGCGGTCCATGAAATAAATGTCGTCGCAGAGGAACAGATGCAGATCCTTCTGGCCGCTGCGCGGCAGGCGCTTCTCGATCGGGTCGAACTGGAACAGCAGATCGTAGCCGAATGCTCCAACCAGGCCGAGCCGTGTGTCCTGCCCGTGCCGGAACTCTTCGGTCAGCGCGCGGAGGATTGTGAAGACCGAGGGCTGCTTGCTGCGCTCCTCCTCCGGAAAGAGCTTCGGCAGCGGCTGCAGAATGCCCGCCAGCACTCCGCCAGCCTCCATCCCGAACGAGTCCCAGTGCGGATGTTCGCCAAGCACGGCGCGCAGCATCTGGATGAGGATTTCTCCGCGCACATTGAGCGGGCGGAACTCCACCCGGCGATCGAACGCCAGGATCTCGAGCGGCGGCCGCGTGGAAGCGAAGTCCCAGCGCGAATACCTGCCCGGGAATTCGTAACCGGAGGACAAGTAAATACCACGGTATGTATCCAATTCGCGCAGCAAATGCCGCAGGCCCTTGCGGTAACTGGCCTTCGAACGGGTGCGCGTGACCGTGATGCCGTGCGGCGTCGAATACTGTAGCGTGCGCATGGTTCGCCCCTGCCGGATGGACGGATTTCTTTAGAATAGCACCCACCAACTCGCCGCTTCGGCTGCGTTACACTGGCTCTATGCGACTTCGAAATTCGTTGGCTGTATTCTCGCTTTTTTTGGTTGTGGCGGCATCGGCGCAACAAGTACCGCGCCGCGCCGGCGAATTCGCTGTTAGCGCGACCGACGGCAGCCAGATTCTGCTGAGCCAATACTCCGGCAAGGTCGTTCTGCTGGCGTTCATGTTCACCACTTGTCCTCACTGTCAACACACTTCTCAGATTTTGAGCGGGATACAGAAAGATTACGCGGACCGCGGCCTGCAAATTGTCGGGTCGTTTTTCAACGATAACGCGGCCCAGTTGATCCCCGATTTCGTGGTGCAATTCCGGCCGGCATTTCCAGTCGGATACGCCAGCCGCGATCAGGTCAATGAGTATCTGCAGCACGCGCCAGGAAAGCCGACCTACGTCCCGGAGTTGGTGTTCATCGACCGCAATCGCCAGATTCGCGCCCAGTACACGGGCAACGACGCTTTCTTCAACGATCAAGAGAAGAACATCCGCGCGCTCGTGGAATCATTGCTCAAAGAACCGGTGACGGCCAAACAGGGACACGGCGGGCATAAGAAACAGTCGTAGGTGGAGCGGCGGGAGCTGCTGAGGTAAAGCCGCTACCTTGCTATGGAATAATTGCCGGTGCACGCCCAGGTCCAAAGCCCGTCGAGTAGGTGCTTTCGCCGGCGCAGTACGGGAATTTCCTAGGGGATCTTGCCGACAAACGGGCGCCGCCGCGGGTGCGAAACGTCACCTTTTAACACATTAGATAATTTTTGCAGGGAAAAATTGCAGTCTTCAGGCGGGAACAACCCCTCTTGGGGCGGGAGACCCCCGCCCCTGCGTCTGCTTCCTTACTTTGCTTGTGCCTGGGTCGTGGGTTGCGTCATCGCCAGAGCTTGATCGGCGCTGAACATACGCACTTCCACGCGGCGGTTCTTGGCGCGTGCCGCGCGGTTCCGGCCGGTGTCAGCGGGTTGTTCGTTCCCCAAACCGATGTCCTGAACACGGAATACCGGAATGCTATGTTGCGTGATGAGATAGGCCATCACGCGTTCGGCGCGCCGGCGGCTCAACGCATCGTTGTAGGACTTCGCGCCGGTCTTGTCGGTGAAGCCTTCGATGGTTATAAAGTAGCGCTTCGAATTGGAATGCTCCTGTACGAACTGATCCAACTGCGCCTTGGCCTCAACACTCAGTTCGTCCCGGTTAAAGCCAAACGGGACCACAGTTTCCGCCTGGAGTTTGTAGTCATCCAGGTTGCCCAGAGCAGTATTGACCGAGTCGTGTAACGACGTGATCGCCTGAGCGTTCTGATTAGACGCGTTCTGCGCCGCCACGGCGTCCTGGTCAGCCTTGTTGGCCGCCGTCATCGCCTCGTTGGCACGGTTTTCGGCCGAAAGCGCGCGCTCCTTGGCGGCGTTGATTCCGGTCTCGTGGCGCTCTATATCTTTCTTTGCTGCATCAATTTCCGTCCCCTGTTTGTTCGATTGGTCGGCGACCTGATCGACCTTAGTCTGGATCGGCGCCGCTGTCTGTTGTACGTATTTCTTTGTGGCGCAACCTCCTGACAGTAATACCCCTGTCAGAACCATAGAAACGCCGAGAAATTTTTTCATAGAAGTGACCTCCCGGCGCTTGAATAAGCAATTAGATGGCCCTTCTCCCCGTCGGGGTGGGGGAGTAGAATTGGACTGGTTAACATTCATTCATCCTTTAAGGTTTATCCGGTAGAGAGGATTGTTGTGGAGCCGGACGGCACGCCGGCAGAAAAGGACAAACATGGCTGAGAACGATGCAGGAGTAAATCGCAGAGATTTCATGAAACAGGCGGCAGGCGCAGGAGCGACGTTGGGAGTTGCCGCCAATGCGTTCGCGCGTCCGACCGCCAAGACTACTTCCGGAAGAGTGCTGAGCGCCAACGACCGAATTAACATTGCCGTGATCGGCGTGGGCGGCCGAGGCTCCTATCTGGCCCACACATTTGCCGGCATCGGCGAACGCACCAACGACTGCAAGGTCGTTGCGGTCTGCGACGTTTATGAAAAGCGCAAGCGGGCAAGGGCCGAGAAACTGCAATGCGAGGGATTTCTCGATTACCGCGAGGTGATCAGCAAGCCCGAAATCGATGCCGTCGTGGTTGCGACACCGGACCACTGGCACGCCAAGATCGCGCTCGAGGCCATGGACCACGGCAAGGACGTTTATCTAGAAAAGCCCATGTGCCACACCATCGAAGAAGCCAAACAGCTTGCCAGCACGGTGCATGAGACCAAGCGCGTGCTGCAAGTCGGTTCGCAAACCACTTCCGCCGAACAATGGTGGAAAGCCAAGAAGGCCATCGCCGACGGCATGATCGGCAAGATGCTCATGAGCCAGGGGTCCTATCATCGCAACTCCGTGGAAGGCGAGTGGAACTGGCCCATCGATGCGGAAGCCGGTCCGGATGGCAAGGGCGACAACTTCATCGACTGGAAGATGTGGCTGGGTTCCGCTTCCAAGCGCCCCTTCAATGCCGATCGCTTCTTCCGCTTCCGCAAGTATTGGGATTATTCAGGCGGCATCGCGACCGATCTCTTCTTCCACGTCGTCGCGCCGCTGAACATCTGCTGGCCGGAACCGCAATTCCCCCATCGCGTGATGGCCTCGGGCGGCATTTACGTTTTCAAAGACGAGCGCGAAGTGCCCGACACCTTCAACCTGATGGCGGACTTTGAAAAGGAGCACACCCTGGTGCTGAGCTCTTCGATGGCCAATTCGCAGCACATCCCGGGTCTGATTCGCGGGCACGAAGGCACCATCATCATGGTGGACCACGGCAAGTTCGAAGGACAAACCGATCACATCACCGTGATTCCCGAGAAGCGGGTCATCAACGACGCCTACAAAGCCAAGTGGGGGGATGACAAGATCACCGTTCCGGTAACCGAGAAGCCGGAGTGGTC
Organism: Terriglobia bacterium; assembly: GCA_963768075.1. GTDB lineage: Bacteria > Acidobacteriota > Terriglobia > Bryobacterales > Bryobacteraceae > QHXW01. The sequence goes on along the minus strand of CAVYHD010000033.1, from coordinate 812,591 downwards.
CCACATGCAGAACTTCCTGGACTGCGTACGCAGCCGGCAGAAACCGGTGCTCGATGTAGATACCGCGTTCCGCGCGCAGGTGACCATTTCGATGTCGGTGCAATCCTACCGCGAAGGCCGCGTCCTATATTGGGACGACAAGGCTCTGAAGGTTGTCACGAAGTCTCCCAAGGCGTGACGACGGGACCGTGGAATAGGCACGTTGAAGGGCCTATTCCACCGCACTCAGGATCAGCCGGCGACTTTCGACTAACCTGTTGCCTCCGCGGTGCGGGCTGCTGCATAATAGTTACCCATGCGCACCTGTCTGTTGTTGCTATTCCTCTCGCCGTTGTTTGCTCAGGCGCCGGAAGCGCCTCACGAAGACCACAAGATGCCGGCCCCCAAGAATCTGAAATTGTTGCAGCCCGACGAGGTCATGAGTGCCATGCATGCCTTCCGCACGGCGCTCGGCGTCAAATGCGATTTCTGCCATATAAAGGGAGACTTCGCTAGCGATGAGAATCCGCACAAGGAAATTGCGCGCCACATGATCCTGCTGGCGCGGGAGGTAAACGCCAAATTCCCGGATGGCAAGATGCATGTCACTTGCTACACCTGCCACCGTGGAGCTGAGGAGCCCGCCACGACCCCGCCGCCCGAAAACCCGCCAACGAAATAGGCGGGTTCTAGCGTCTCACCGACTTCGGCGCCGGGCCCACACGCACCAGTCGCAGTCCCCAATCGGCGTCATCAGGAAAGTCGGGCAGGTGGATAACGCCGGTGGAGTTCGATTGCACCGTACCGCCGCCCGCGTTGCGTAATGTTCCGTTTCGCGGATCGAACCATTGCGCGCGGTACAAGCTGATTGGCTGGGCGGAGCGAATCTGGCTCCGCGGGCAGCCCTTTTCGAAATAAGCCAGGAACAGCGTCTTATCGGGAGTGCGCGCGCAGTAGGCCCAGCCTTCATAGCCGTGTGTGACATGTGTTTTGCTGGGAGTTACGAGGTTCGCATCGGGCACGAGATCCTGAAAATGCCGGCCAATGGAGAATGCGAATGCGCGCAGGTGCTGCATTTCAGCGCCTGAGCGCCATTGGAACGCATCCCACATCTTCACCGGCGACGCGGGTTCGATATCCGCGCCCCAAATGCCTTCCGCGCCGTAAATGTGGCCCGCCAAGCCTCCCGAAAGAAAGCTCCCGTACATGGCCGAGCGCACGAACTGGTTGTCCTTCTCCGATCCGCCTTCGGCTCCGTACTTGTATCCGCCCTCTCCCAGGCCGAATTCGTCCTTGTACCCGGCATAGTAGGGCTCACCATTCAGCGCAGGCTTAGGATGCAAGGACTGGAAGATTTCCGTCAGGTACCAGTAGAAGTCGTGCTCCCGCTCGTTGCCCGATTGGTGCAGCGTGACCCAGGAGTTCTCGCCGAAGTTCACCAAAGTAGATGGATTGGAGTTCGCCGAGAGCAGCGTACCGTAAGGCGGCGTACCGAACTTCTCCATCACCATGGCGACCGCGCTATTGAAGTCGGCCGCTGGGATAGTGTCCTCGTCGATATCAAAATGGATGGGGCTGAACACGCAGTTGTTGGCTTGGTAGCGCGCCCATACGTACTGGATGTAGCGCGCATAGGAGTCCGGCCAGCCGTAGTATTTCTTCCAGCACATGCTGACGTCGCGGCGCGCCACCTCGATGAACGGAATGAACCCCTGCTCGTTTAAATAGTCGATCTTCCGGTCCATGAAACGAAAATAGTCGGGGTTTAGGCGATTGACGTCGGGATAGAGATTCTCGTAACCGGGCACTTTGCCCGGGAACAAGAACGGCCGGCCGCCTTCGTTCTCCATGTTCTTTGCGCTCTTGGTGCCGTATTCGGTCCACGCGGATCGCACGCAGGTGTGGCCGGCGTCGTTCAAGAAGATGTCCACCGGATCGCCATCCGTGGCCCACGCTGGAAATATCGCGATGATGGCCACCGCGTTATAGCCCTCGGCTTTGCGGTAGCGGACGTAGTCCTTGAAACCGGCTTGTGGACCGAGCGGCCGCTCGCGATCGTCGTCGTACCACCGAAACCGGTTCGTGGCCGCGGAATACCAGGTGTCGCCAAGAATAAAGAAAGGAGTGCCGTCGGCCAGCTCCACGGCGTGCTGATTGGCTGTCGCTCTGAGAAAGCCCCTGCGCAGCGCGTTCGCCTGCTTATCCCGCTCGCCCCAATCCACCGCGTGGAACTCGCCGCGCTTCCCATCGAGACCCGGGTCGCGAGGATTCGACCCGCTCTGCCATGTCCAGTCGCCCGCCGTCATCGCCAGTAGCCTGACGCGGAACGTTTTGCCTCCGTCCCAAAATCCGTAAACTCGTTTCTGGAAACCGGGCCCTGTGAGATCCACCCACACCGTGACGTCTGTGTACGGGTTGGCGAAGGCCCGGGACGATTCGAATGCGAGTTCCTGTTTCTCCCACACATGCACGTCGGGTGCGCCGAACGCCGCGGCCGCGAGGGCGCACAGCAAGACGAGCGATCGAATCAACACAACGATCAATATATCGTTCCGAAGTCCGATGCGTTTGGCCGGCGCTTAGAATCTGGACACCAGGAAAAATCCGCCGCCTACCGCCACCGCGTCTTCCACCAGAGCGATGATCAAGTCCGGCACGTGCAGCGCTTTCACCAGCCGTGTCCGTACCTCGTAGCCGCCCAGAGTGCCTGCTACTGCGCCTAAGCCGCCGCACACAGCTCCGATCGCAGCCGACTGGCCGGCTCCGGTGGCGAGAGCGGCGCCCGAGAATGCACCGGAGACGATCCGAAAAGCAAACGAAGGAGGCGCCTTCCGGCTGGGTGTCTTGGGGAGTTTGTCATTCACGAGCTCGCCGATAGCGAGCAGAGTGAATATATAAGGAGTCTCCGCGGCGCCTAGAAACGCCGCCCAGGTGCCGGCGACGGTCAGCCACGTGAGGCGCGCTGCCCAACTCACAGCCATCGGTGCGGTCAGCGCCCGTAGTCCGGCGATGACACCGATGGCAAATGCCAAAGCGAAAACCGAAGTTGTATCCATAACGATGTACTACGGGTTTGATACCGCAGCCGGCATTAAAGTGTCAATGGCTCTCAGTACGTTTTCCGGCCGGGCACGGACGCGGATATCGTCGGTCAGGTTGACCCAGCGGATCGTTCCCGAGGCGTTCACCAGGAACTCGGCGGGGCGCGCGATATCCTGGTCGTTCATGCCCGCGTGGGCGTCCAGCACGCCATACTGGCGAATGACTACCGCCTTCGGATCGGACAAGAAGGGGAAAGTGTACCCCTGGCTTTGGCAAAGCTTGCGTGAGTCTTCGCATGAATCCACGCTGATGCCGACGACCTCGACGCCTCGCGCCCGAAAATCCGGCAGGCGCTTCTCAAAGCCCCGTAACTCGGAGTTGCAGAACGGTCACCAGTAGCCTCGATAGAAAATCAGCACAGCGCCGCGATTCTTCCGAAGGATTTCGGAAAGAATCACCGGCCTTCCGCCGGCATCGGCCAGCGTGAAATCCGGCGCCTGCTGGCCGGCGTGCAACGCCGCGCTGGCGGACGGCAGATCCTTGGTGAGCGCGAATGCGAAATAGCCGAACACACTCATGAGCGCCACACTGACCGTGCTCAAAATGGGCCCCGCGACCTTTCCGCGATATCGTTCCGGTTGTCCGAAGGCGCGTTTCATTCCCGTCACCAGCAACCAGCCGGCCGGCACAAAAAGCGCAAACGTCACCCAAGGGATATCCCGCGTGACGGGAAAACGCACGAAGATCAGAAAGTAGCTGAGGATCGCCGCCAGTGTAGTACAAAACCCCGACCACAAGAGAGTGTTCCAGCTACGTTTCATCCGGTCTGTGTTTGAGTTTAGTCTTTTTTGGCCGGCCCGCCCCGTGGCTCGGAAGATGTAACAGATGTTTCGGTTTCGCTGCTCTTGGTGGCGCGGCTGGCCACACGATCCCAGAAAATGTCGCAATCACCCACCGATGCCTTCTTCGCGTAGGTTTTCGGCAAGCCGAGTTCGTCCATAACATCCGCATCCTCGAACGTTGCGACAGTGTCAAACTCCCCTGCCTTCACTCGCCGGTCCAGCTCCGACTTGGGCACAATGTGCAGTGATGCCGCCAGCTTGGCCGGCAGCAACTCAAGCTTGTGGGAATCCGCCAGCTCCATGCCGGAAGGTGGACGCCGTCGAGTCACAAAATAGATCTGCTCGTCCGCCCACAGCGTTCCCCGCGCGGGTGTCACTTCGTTGACCTTGCGACCGACGTCTTCCATGTCTCGCCACGAATACACGTCCCGTCTGTCGTAGAACGATTTGGAAAGGCCCAGCACAGTCAGAACCGTCAACAGCAGCACCGGCCACAACGGCCGGTCCGGATTGTGCATCCGCAAGATAACGGCGTAGAATCCGGCGCTGGCGAGAATCGCCAGAAAAGGGACCACAAAGAGGAAGTAGCGCTGAAAGGTTGGACGCGCGATGCAAAGCTCGGCAGCCGTCGCCACGGCCAGCCAACCGCACAGATAAAACTCGGCGCGTCGCGCGCGATCCCAATCGCTCTTCGCGACGAACAACGCGCCAAGCGCCGCCAGCAGGGCCAGCGCCAGGGCTTGGGATGAGTCAATCCAGGCAATGAGAACTTCGAAATTGTGGCGGGTAGCTCCGGGCCAATCGACTTGACGGTAAAGGCCATTGTATTCGAAGATGCCGAACCACACGGCGCGGGCATTCTGTGCGAAGAGCCACGCGAGCGGCAGGCAGGCAACCACTCCGCCGCCCGCGAAGGCGGCGAACTTGATCCATCGGCTTCCGGCGCGGTTATGAATCAGGATCCAGGCCAGCAGAACCGGAGCCACCGTGGCCGTCAAAAGCGAGGCATTTGCCGCGGCGCAGGCCAGAAAGCCGGCCGCTGCCGGAACCAGCCACCCGGTGCGGTCCGGAATCACAACGGACAGGCGAAATGCCGCCACGATGAGGAACAGGCACAGCGCGTAGGCCTGCGCGATCGTTCCATACTCCAGAACCATCGTGTTCAAGCCCACGAGCACGGCAGCCACTAACGCACCCGCGCGTCGCCAGTCCGGCGCCGGAAAGCGAGAGAGGATGAAATCCGCGGTCAGCAGCACCGCGCCCGCCGAGAAAATTGCCGCCACGCCGTGAGCGGTGCGCCAGCTTTCCCCGAACACCCACATCCAGGCCGCGTTCCAATACGCATTAAGAGGTGTCTGCGAAAAGCAGAAATCCAGATAGGGCTTGTATCCCCCTTTGATCAGTTGCGCGGCCACCAGATGGAAGCCTTCGTCCCAGGCGAAGGCAACGGTCTGGGAATAGAGAACGAATAGACCGGCTATAAGCGCTACGACCCCGTAGAGCAGGAGAAATGGACGTTGCGGGCGGTCTCGAGGGTCGACTGTCAACGCTGCCTCTACCCCACCACCGCAAGCTCGCCTTTGCCCCACACCGTTTGGCGCCCCACACCTGTCCATTGGGCGACGTGCAGATAGGGAAGGAACTCGCCCAAGCCGCCCTGGTATTCAGCCTCACCGGTAAAGCCGCTCAACGGATGCATTTGGCCGGTGCGGCTCGATCGGCGCTCGCTGTGTGCCGCTTCCAACCGGCAGCGGGACATGACGACTCTGCTGGCGCGCTCGCCGATGCCGCGAAAATCGATCTCGAGCGGTCCCGGGCCATAGAGCGTCCGCAGCGTGCTGATCCGGTCGCGGATGCGCGCGAACAGCAGGGGGAAGGCGGGCTGTAAGGCCAGTGCCCCTTCGCACTTGAGTTCGGTGGGCGTCAAAAACTGAATGCGCAAGGAGGAGACTGCGCTTTTGCCTGCCATCGCCACCGATGCCGGCTCGAACAGGGTCGCGCATTTCTTGCCATCCGAGACGCGGCCCAGAACTTTGTCATCCGAGTCCAACTGCTCGATCGCGGTGAGCTTGGCCCGCCGCCGGCCCGGACCGATCCCTTTGTCCGTCATAAGCGCGATGGCCTGCGCGAAATACGGAAATGCGGGATTTTGCGTATCGAACAAGTGCATGTCGAAGTGGAAGCGCTTCCGCGGGCATATGACCTGCCCATTCAGGTGGCGCGTCCGAAAGACGAACGGCCGGGGCCACTCCGCGAATCCGCTGGGCCCCTGGCGGGCCGTCGCGCGTGGTTCAAAGATCCGTGCATAGACGCAACCCCGGTGGTGTGTGCCCAGAGCGCATCGGCAGGCCGCTTGCCGCAAGGCGTACCCAAACGCCCCGCGCACCGTGTTGCCGGTTCCTTCGGACGGAAACGAGAGTGGGTCGACGGCTTGGAAGTGGAAGCGGAGCCGGAAAAACTCGAACCTCACGTCCTCCAAGTATACCTTCCGGCCAGCTAGCGGACCCCCGTTGCGTTTTGGGTATAATGAATGGGCATTTGACTCTTACCGTCTTTCAGCCAAGCCAAGAACGGGGGTTGCGCGTGTGTAACCGCGGCCCCCTTTTCTTTTTTGAACGTCGGCTAGGAGTTCCGACTGCAATACAGTGGAAAAAGGAAGCACATGAAAGAAAAAGGCACAGTGAAGTGGTTTAACGCAGCCAAGGGCTACGGGTTTATTCAGCGCGAGAATGGCGAGGACGTGTTCGTGCACTTCTCAGCCATTCAATCCGACGGTTATCGCAGTCTCGAAGAAGGCGCGAAAGTCGAGTTCGAGGTGACCAAAGGTCCGAAGGGGCTGCAGGCGGCGAATGTGACGATAGGAGGCTGAGCGGCTGGTCCCTCCTCAAGTTCGTATGAGCCGGCGGGCGGCGCGCTCGCCGGTTCCGAAACATCGGAAAGGATTGGATGAGCAAGGAAGACAACATTGAAGTTACCGGAGTAGTGCTGGAGAAGTTTCCCAGCGGACTGTTCAGCGTGCAGCTCGATCATAACCGGGTCGTGCTGGCGCATTTAGCCGGCCGCCTGCGGCGCAACCGCATCCGCGTGCTGGCCGGCGATCGCGTCACCCTTGAGCTCTCCCCGTACGATCTTACGAAGGGTCGTATCACCTTCCGTCACCGATAGCGTCCCGTTCACCTACCCCCATAAATTCTGAGAAAGATTCGGCCCCCGCCTTACTCAGTTTGGCGGTTCTCCAATATGCCGAAGATCTTATTTGTTCTGGGTACCCGGCCGGAAGCTGTCAAATTGTGTCCTGTTTTGCTTCACATGCGCTGCTGCCGGACCGAGAACTTTGAGGTGCGCGTATGCGTCACGGCGCAGCACCGTTCCATGCTGGACCAGGTATTGGAGGCGTTCGGGGTTACCCCGGAATACGACCTCGACGTGATGCAGCCGGCGCAGACGCTCGCCCAATCGACCGCCCGGATGATGGCGGCCCTCGAACCCGTGGTCGGCGAGGAGCGGCCAGACATGGTGATCGTGCAGGGCGACACCACAACCACGCTCTGCGGCGCACTGGCGGCGTTTTATTGCAAGGTGCCCGTGGGCCACGTGGAAGCGGGAATGCGCACGGGCGATCCCTGGCGGCCCTTTCCGGAAGAAATGAACCGTGTCCTGACCACGCGCATGACGCAGTTGCACTTTGCCGCCACCGAGGGAGCCGCGCGGAACCTGGAGAGCGAAGGCGTCGGGCGGGCCCATATCCACGTCACCGGTAACTCCGGCGTCGATGCCGTGCTGCATGTCAAGGCCGGTCTCGAAAAGGGAACGCTGCGAGGAGCGCAGTGGCCGCAACTGGACCCCGCGAAGAAGCTGATTGTCGTGACCGCGCATCGCCGGGAGAGTTTTGGGGATGGCTTTGAGAACATTTGCGCAGCGCTGGCCGAACTGGCCCGGCGCGACGACGTGCAGATCGTTTATCCCGTGCACCGCAACCCGAACGTTCTCGATCCGGTTAGCCGGAATCTGGCAAATCTGGCGAATGTCTTTCTTGTGCCGCCACTCGACTACGTTCCTTTCGTCGATCTGATGTGTCGCGCCTACATTCTGATTTCCGACTCGGGCGGCGTTCAGGAGGAAGCGCCTTCGCTCGGCAAGCCGATCCTGATACTGCGCGATAAAACCGAGCGGCCCGAAGCCGTCGAGGCCGCGACGGCGAAGCTGGTCGGCACCAACCCGGCGAAAATCGTGGCCGAAACCAGACTGTTGCTGGATAATCCGTACGAATACGCACAACGTTCGCGCGTTCACAATCCCTATGGCGACGGGCACGCGAGTTCTCGGATTGGCGATGCAATCCATTCATTCTTCGAAGTTAAACAGAGATAAATTAAGTTCCAAAATGTCAATAACCGGCGATCACCCTAAGGGCGCGGACCCACCAGCCCGATATAATAGGAACAGCGCTATGGTGGACCGAACCAAAAATCCGCAACCTCCTGCACGGCCCAAGAAGCAACCGGTAGAGCCGGCGGAGAACCTGACCGTGATTTTGTCGCAAAAGGTGGTTGGGCAGCCTGCGGCCACGCGCGTCATCGTTCCGTACATCCAGATGTTTCAAGCCGGCCTCGCGCCCGAAGGGAGACCGGTGGGCGTGTTCCTGCTGCTGGGGCCGACCGGAACCGGAAAGACCAAGACGGTTGAAGCACTGGCCGAGATCCTTCACGGCAGCGAGAAGAACGTTCTTAAGGTGGACTGCGGCGAATTCCAGATGGAGCACGAGGTGGCCAAGTTAATTGGCGCTCCCCCGGGTATTTGGGCCACCGCGAGACGCAGCCCATGCTGACGCAACAGAAATTGAATGGGGTGACGAGCGACCGCTGCGGCCTGTCGCTCGTGCTGTTCGACGAGATCGAGAAGGCGGCGCCGTCACTCACCCGCTTGCTGCTTGGCGTACTAGACAAAGGTGTTTTGCGTTTAGGCGATAATTCGACGGTCAATTTCGAAAAAAGCCTCGTATTTTTGACCAGCAACCTGGGTGCGCGGGAAATGATGAAGGAGATCAATCCCGATTTCGGCTTCGGAGCGGGCGCGGGCATGGAGCGGCCGGACCTGACCCACAAGCTGCAGAACATCGCGCTGGTGGCTGTGCGCAAGAAATTCTCGCCGGAGTTTGTGAACCGCATCGACTGCGTGATCACTTACCAGCCGCTGACGCCGGAATCGTTGTCGGCGATTCTGGACCATCAGATCTCCGATTTGCAGAACCACGTCAACACCAGATTGGGACCGCGCTGTTTCAACATCGAGGTTCCCTTCGAGACCCGGCAGTGGCTTTTGCGCAAGGGGACCAGCCCGGAGTACGGCGCTCGTGAGCTCAATCGCACGATTCACCGTAACCTCACCCAACCGCTGGCCACGATGGTGGCGACGGGCCAGGTGGATCCGGGTTCGCGCGTGCGCGTGGAAGCGGCCGAAGACGGCGAATCGCTCGTGCTGCGCACTACCGGCCTGGACGAAGCCGAGATCCCGGCGCATCCCACGGTCCTGCTCGTCGACGACAATCGCGACCTGCTGCATTTCCTCGAGCGGCTGATGGCGGAGGCGGGGTGGAAGCTGCTCACAGCCGAATCCGCGAACGGCGCCCGCAAGCTGCTGAATTCGGAAAAGCCGAACGCCGCGCTGCTGGATTACATGTTGCCCGATGGCAACGGCGTGGAGCTGGGAGTGCAGTTACGGCAGAACGCGCCTCGCATGCAGGTGATTGTAATGACCGGCTCGGTGTTGCCGCCCGAAGAAGAAGCGCTCTGCGAAGAGCACGATTTCCCGGTTTTGCGCAAACCGTTTCTGGCTTCCGACGTCATGAACCAGATCCGCAGCCGGCTGACGCCAGCGGCCGGAGCCGGCGGGCGCTAGAGCACGGTTCAGAGCGAGCAGACGGCGAGGATGGATTTCCCGTCCGCGCCGCGGATCTCTTCCAGAATCTTCAATCCCGCGTGCTTGCCGAGCAGCCAGCGGAATGATTCGGGCGTGCAGGCGTAGCGGAAGTTCAGCAAAATGCGTTCTCCTCTTGGCAAGGTGTGCGCGCCGGGGAGCGCCAGCGTGAGATCGCGATCCGCGCGGAAAAAGCGCGTAATCAAATGCAGCCCCGCGTGACGGTCGTCGCGTTTGTGCTCAAAACGCAGCTCGCCGTCTTCCTCCGCGATTCCCGCGGTGGCCAGCGGCGCCATGGCAAACTTGCGTACCGCCGGATCTTCGCCGCGCGCCAGCACCGCCTCGTGAGAAATCTCCGCGTCGATGATCAACCGATCGCCCTTGTGCATGCACTCCGCCAGATGCCGGACCTGATCGAGGGGATCAAAGCCCCCCAGAGTATTACCCGCCATCACGAAAATCTTCGGAGACTCGGCGGCGTCGGCCGCCAGCACCAGGTGCATGGGGCTCGAAATGTCAGCCTTGATCCCCATGGTTTCGATTTCCGCGTCCTCCGCCGCGGAACAGGCGAGCTCGAGCAAAGTCTGGCTGGCGTCCACCGGGAAATACTTTACGGCGCGCCGCTCGGGTTCCAGAAGTTGAATGAGCGTGCGGTCCTTCGCGCCATCGCCCGCGCCGAGGCTGATCACCGAAACAGGACCGTCGCCGAGCCCGAGCGCACTGTTGCCTAGACCTTCCCAACACTGGCGGAGACCGGCCGTGACGGAGTTTTGCGCGAGATCGAGCCACGCCCGGACGGAGCGCGGAAACCAGTAGAAGAACTTTTCCGGCAAATCGCGCGCCTCGATCGATTCCACGAACTCCTGCGCGATTTCGGCCTCGGTGAGGAAAACCTCGATATTCATAATTAGGGGAACTTCTACCAGTGTAATGCGCCCGGCGCGAGCCGTGGGGTTCGTCCGTCTTTACGGTTCGGTTCCTTACGTTTTCCCGGAGAAAAGTGACTCCACGGCGCCAAACCGGGGGCACATGTAGCTACACTGGAAATTCACCCAACCGTCAGGGAGTCCTTCCACGATGGGGGGACACACACAAGTTTCGAAGGAGTGAAATACATGCGATTGCACGTTGCGCTACTGATAACGCTGGCCGCCGGTTCCATCGCGCTGGCCAAAGATAAGAACAAGACCGCGGACCGCCTGGACGACGCCGCTTCCGTGATTTCCGAGATTATGGATACCCCCGATAAGGGCATCCCGCAAGATCTGTTGGATAAGTCGCAGTGCATAATCATTGTCCCGGGCCTGAAGAAGGGGGCGTTCATCGTCGGCGGCAAGTACGGGAAGGGCTTCGTGAACTGCCGAAAGGAAGATGGGCAGGGATGGACTGCGCCGGCCGCCATCCGCGTCGAGGGAGGCAGCTTCGGATTTCAGATCGGCGGCGCCGAGACCGACGTCGTGCTGCTCATCATGAATCAAGGCGGCATGAAAAAGCTGCTCACCAGCAAGTTCACCATGGGCGCGGAAGGCGAAGTTGCCGGTGGGCCGGTAGGCCGCAGCGCCGGTGCCCAGACCGACGCGCTGATGAACGCCGAAATCCTCTCGTGGTCCCGCACTCGAGGCGTGTTCGCTGGAATCTCATTGCAAGGCGCGACCCTCCGCCAGGATCTGGACGACAACAAAGAGCTCTACGGCCAAGCCTACGAGAACCGGGACATCCTGAGCGGAAAGGTGGCCACGCCACCCGCGGCGGCGAAGCTGAATTCAATATTGGATAAATATTCAGCGAGGAAAACGTCGTAAGACGTGTCATACCGCGTGTGACCCTCCAGGGGCGGGTGGGCCGATCCTCACTCGCTTCGCTTTTCTCACTCCACTCGTGCGCGGCCCGTACAATGGAACTGTGTCCGTTGACGAACAACTTACCTACATAAAAAAAGGGCTGGCGGAGCTAATTCGCGAAGAAGATCTGCGCGAGCGTCTGGTGGAGACGCAGAAACAGGGCCGGCCGTTGCGTGTAAAAGCCGGGTTTGACCCGACGGCGCCCGATCTACACTTGGGGCACACGGTTCTGCTGCGCAAGTTGAAGCACTTTCAGGACCTGGGCCACACTGTCATTTTTCTCGTGGGCGACACGACGGCGATGATCGGCGATCCGACCGGGCGGAACGTGACGCGGCCGCCGATGACGCGCGAGAAGATCGAAGCCAATACCGCCACCTATCTCGAGCAGGTCTACAAGATCCTGGATCGTGAAAAGACCGAGGTACGCTACAACAGCGAGTGGCTGGATCCACTGGGATTCCAGGAAGTAGTGCGGCTGGCTTCGCATTACACCGTGGCGCGCATTCTGGAGCGCGACGATTTTTCGAAACGCTACAAAGAAGGCACGCCGATTTCCCTGCATGAGCTGCTCTACCCTCTGGCGCAGGCGTACGATTCGGTGATGCTGCGGTGTGATGTCGAGATGGGCGGCACGGACCAGAAGTTCAATCTGCTGGTTGGGCGTGAGATTCAGAAGGACTACGGGCAGCCGCCGCAGATCGTGGCGACCATGCCGATCCTGCGCGGCCTCGACGGCGTCAACAAGATGTCGAAGTCGCTGAATAACTACATTGGCATCACCGAACCACCCGAGATCATGTTCCGGAAGGTGATGCAGATCTCCGATGATCTGATGTGGGAGTACTGGGAGCTGTTGACGGACCGGAGCGCGGCGGAGATCGCGGAGCTGAAGCGGCGGACCTCGGCGGGCGAGATGAATCCCATGGACGCGAAAATCGAACTGGGCCAAATCATTGTGAGTAGCTTCCACTCAGAGCTCAAAGCGTCGGAGGCTGCTCAGGAATTTGCGCGGGTCGTGAGGCAGGGTGGGGCACCAGCGTCCATTGTGAGCTATTCGGTACCACAGAATGCGGTAGTTGCAAGTGCTCCAAACATAGATGGGCTTACCGTTCGAGTCGACCGATTACTGGTGAGCACCAACCTGGCGGAATCTACCAGTGACGCGGCGCGCAAACGCATGGAGGGAGCGGTCAGCATCGACGATGCACGTGTCAAAGAGCCAACCCATTTCCTTGCACACGGAAGGCACATAATTCGAGTGGGCAAGAAATGGGCGTCCGTGCCGGTACCGAAAGCGTAATGGTTCCGGCCGATGAGTTAGCCCCACGCCTTCTCTCCACCGCCGATATCCCCGCCGGAATGCGCCTCAAAGAAGCCGCCGGCTGGAATCAGACAGAGACGGATTGGCGAAACGTGCTGAGGTTGGCGCCGTATGGCTGCTTCGGGATCGAATGCGATGGTGACCTCCGGGCGACCACAACGGCGGTCTGTTTCGGGCGCGAGCTGGCGTGGATTGGAATGGTGCTGACCGGCGCGGCGTATCGCGGCCAGGGTCTTGCCCGCCGTCTGATGGAACATGTGATTGAGTACCTGCGGCGCCGGGAGGTGAATTGGATCAAGCTGGATGCCACCGATATGGGGCGGCCTCTCTATGCGCGCCTCGGTTTCCAGGAGGAGACCGCTATCGAGCGCTGGATTCGACCGCCGCGGCCCTTGCCAATGCGCGGCCAATTACCGGATCCCTTTGTGCTCGACTCAGCGCTCGACCGGGAGGCGTTCGGCGCGGACCGTTCGCAGCTGCTGGGCGTTCTGGCCGGGATTGAATCGGCATCCGTCGCCGGGGCCGGATTCGCGATGGGACGAGCCGGGTCCCGGGCGGCGTACTTCGGACCGTGCGTGGCGCGTTCAGCGGAGGTCGCGCGCGATCTGCTCGCCTGGTTCCTCGAAAAGCATGCCGCCGAGAGCGTCTATTGGGACATCCTGCCGGGGAACGGCGACGCCGTCCGGATCGCTCGCGAGTTCGGATTCGAGCGCGCGCGAGAGTTGGTGCGAATGACGCTGGCCGGTGGCAACGATCGGGCGCCCCTGGGCAACAATGACGCCTTGGTCTTCGCGACCGCGGGTTTCGAGTATGGTTAGAGAGAAGGGAGTTCGTTTGCATATCCCAAAACTCGGTTTCATTCTTACTTGCGCGGTCGCCATGGCAGGCTGTTCGGCCGATCCGTACAAGGGGCGAACGCCGGCCCCGCCGGACCGTCTGACTGCGGTCGCAACCGAACCGGCAAGCAGCCCTGGATCGACTGGGTCAGTGCCGATCGGTGACGGCAGCGAGAGTGCCGCGCCCAACTATTCGGGATACTTTCCGCGCGTGGCCGGCGAGCGGTGATGCGGCGCTCACGTGAGCGTTTGTTAGAATTTGATGCTTACGCTATGAGAAAGATTGGCGTGTTGGTGCTCTGCGCACTGGCTGCCCACGCCGGGCCCTTTGACAAGAAGAAGAAATCGGACGACGACGCCACTCAGGTCCTGCAACTGCCGAAGGATCCCCCGAGCGCCGTGGTGGCCGAGACCGCGCGCCTGGTGTTCCACGTCTCGCCGCTTTCCTCCAAGGGTCTGCTCTCGCCGCAGGTGCGCGATGCATTGAAGGCGTTGCAGCACAGCGTAGGCAGCGCCACAGTAGTGAAGCTGCGTGCGTTTGTGGCGGGTTCAGGGGATCTGCGCCGCGTGCAGGCCATCGTCAGCGAGACCTTCACGGACCGCCATCAGCCGCTCCCGGCGCTGAGCGTGATCCAGGCCGGCGGGCTGCCCCTGGAAGGTGCGCAGGTTGTGCTGGAGGCCATCTCGGTGGCCAAGAAAGATGTGAATCCGAACGGGCTGGTGTTCATCGCCGGCCAGCAGGCTTCCGCTCCCAGTCCCCTGGAGCCGGTCCTGCCTCTGGCGGAAAAAGCGCTGGCGGGTTTGCGGACCGCGGTACGGGGCTCGGGGTCCGAAGCCGGGGATGTTCTGCGCGGCACCTGCTTTCTGAGCTCCTTCGACGGATTCGCGAAGGTGCGCGAGCTGGTGGATGCGGAGTACCACGGCGCGGTGTGGAATTTCGTGCAAATCCAGAGGGAGCCGCCCAATGCGGTGGTGGAGTGCGAGGCCGTGGCGCGCGCGCGCGTCAAAATCGATAAGCCCATCGAGTTCCTAAATCCCGATGGCCTCGCGAAATCGCCCAACTACTCGCAGATCGCCCTCGTCGGCGCGCCGCGTGTGGCGATCACCGGTACACAGGTCGCATTTGGAAACCAGGATGCGGACGTGCGGCTGGCCTTTGGCCGCCTCCAAAAGGAACTGGCGGGGGTAGGCGCATCCATCAAGGAAATCGCGTGGTCCAGTATTTATCCGTTGTCGAATGCGATGGCGGATAAGGTGCGCAAGATCCGTTTCGAATATTACGATGCCGCCCGGCCGCCGGCGAGCACGCTCGTGCCCTTTGAGGGCTTGCCCTCGCTTGATGCAAGTTTTGCGGTGGACGCTATTGCTGTCACGAGTCGATAAATGAAAAAAACAGCCGTTACGTTTGGAGAAATCATGTTGCGCCTGGCGCCGCCGGGCTTTGAGCGTATTCTGCAATCGCCGCAGTTCGTGGCGACGTTCGGTGGCGGCGAGGCCAACGTCGCCGTGGCGCTGGCGGGCTTCGGGTGGCCGGCGGCTTATGTGACGGTGCTTCCGGCAAATCATCCCGTTGCCGACGCCGTCATCGGAGAGATGCGGCGGTTTGGCGTGGATGCGTCGCGGATCGTGCGGGGCAAAGGGCGAATGGGCGTCTATTATGTCGAGACCGGCGCCAATCAGCGGCCCTCGAAAGTCCAATACGACCGCGACAACGCCGCCATTGCGCTCGCCAAGCCCGGCGATCTCGACTGGGATCGAACCCTTGATGGCGCCGGCTGGTTCCACATCACCGGAATCACGCCCGCTCTGAGCGCTTCGGCCGCGGAGCTGTCGATGGAAGCCGTGCGCAAGGCGCGCGAGAAAGGGCTAACGGTTTCCTGCGACCTGAACTACCGCAAGAACCTCTGGAAGTATGGGAAACCGGCGTCGGAAGTGATGCGCGAGCTGGTCAAGTTCGTGGATGTCGCCGTTGCCAATGAAGAAGACGTGCAGATGGCGCTCGGCATCCAGGCGGATGTCGATGTGCACTCGGGCAAACTGGATCGCGAACAATACCGCGGCCTGGCGGAGAAAGTGCTCCGGGAGTTCGGCAATCTGAAGTTGATCGCCATCACACTGCGCGAATCGTTCAGCGCCTCGCACAACGGATGGTCGGCCTGCCTCGCGAACGGCAAGGAATTTCTTACCAGCCGCCACTACGACATCACCAACATTGTCGACCGGGTTGGCGGGGGAGATTGTTTCGCCGCCGGCCTGATTTACGGCTTGCAGGCGCTAGGTAGCCACCAGGAAGCCCTGGAGTTCGCGGTGGCGGCCTCCTGTTTGAAACATTCCATTCCGGGCGACTTCAACCGCTTCAGCGTGGATGAAGTGCAGGCTCTGGTGAAGGGCGGCGGCTCGGGCCGCGTGCAGCGCTAATCGACCGGAGCGCACAGCCCGCACCGCGCGTGGGTTAGAATAACAGCAAAGCGAATCCTATGGTGGGCCGTCTTCCGATCGTCCTGGCGCTCGTGGCGCTGGGCTTTTCTCAAAGCACCGGGCAGAAACCGCCGGCTCCGGAGCAGGCTGCGCCGGCTGCTTCCGCCGAGCCGCAGAAACCCGCCAACGCGGCCGAGCCGCCCAAGCCCATTCAGGTGCAGGTAAACGAGGTCATCGTCCCGGTGACCGTGACCGATGAAAAAGGCCGGTTCGTGTCCAACCTGGACGCCAATGATTTCCGGGTTTTTGACGAGGGTAAGGAACAGACGCTGCAGTTCTTCAGCCGCGAACGGAATCAACCCGTGGTGGTGGGCTTCCTGCTCGATTTGAGCAACGCCACCCGGATCCACTGGAAGAACTTTCAGGATGCGGCCGTCGAGATGGCTCTGAATATGCTGCCGGGTGACCCCAAGTTCAGTGGCTATCTGGTCACCTATGGCAATGAGGCGGAACTGGCGGTCGATACCACCACGGACCCGGAACCCATCGTTCAAAGACTCCAAAAGGTGAAACCAGGCGGCGGTGCGGCCTTGTTCGACGCGATTTACCTGGCTTGCCAGAAGCGTCATATCGTCAATGGCGAGCCCTACGATCCCCGCCGCATCCTGATCATCATCGGCGACGGCCATGACAGCGCGAGCAAGAAGACTCTGGAAGAGGTGCTGGAGATTGCGCAGCGCAACCTGGTTACCATCTATGGGATGAGCACGGTGGCCTATGGTTTCAGCAACGAAGGCGACGAGAACCTCATCCGGCTGGCGGAGGCCACCGGCGGCCGCGTCGAGTATCCCCTCCAGGGCTTGTACTCGGATATCTCGGGCTACCTATCCACGCCTTCCGACGAAGGCAACTACGCCATTCAGGTGGGCACGGGCGGGTATACGGCCGAAGTTTCCGGCGGCATTTTCCGCGCGGTGGCGCACATCGCCGGGGAAGTGACCACGCAATACATTCTTCGCTACATACCCTCCGTGGACCCAAAAACCGAGGGCAAGCCCTACCGCAACATCCGGGTGGCGGTGAATCTGGCAAACGTGAAGATCCGGGCGCGCAAAGGGTACTACCCGCAGGGCATCCCTACGGCGAGCGGCTCACAAATCCCCTGAATCGGCCGAAAAGAAGGAAGAATGCCTTCCGTCATCTCCATCGCAACCGGGCGCAGGCCGCGCCCCCAACGGCAAGGCGAATACCTGCTGCTTGAGCTGGCGCTGCCGGATGCACCGCCGCGGAGCATCGGTGTGCTTTTACGCGATTCCGAGACGGGCCAAGTCTACCCGAAGATTCGTGGCCATTGGGAAGAAATTCCCGATGCCGAGGAGGCCGAGCTGCTCAAAGCGCTCGATCAGGATTTTAAGGCCAAGATCCGCGAGCTGGGTGGCGACGAATTTCTGCGGCAGCTCGAGGACTCCCTCTCCAACACACTGCGGTTGAGTGAGCGCACAGCGGTCGCGGTGGATGATTTTCCCCGTACTCTTGCCCGCCTTTACGAGGAACACGTGGAGGCAGGGCAGGTGCAGCCATTTGTCACGCACCTCCCGCTTTTCTCGCTCCGGGCGGCGGCAACAAAGTTCGGCGAGGACCTCGAAGTGGAAGCCGAGGGTTGGGTGCAAGCTCCGCCCAGGCTCCGGCTAACGGCGGACATGTTCGTGGCGCGCGTGGTGGGCCGTTCCATGGAGCCGCGTATTCCGGATGGCAGCTTGTGTGTTTTCCGTCACGGCGTGGTAGGTTCCCGGCAGGGTAAGCTGCTGCTGGTGGAGCGGTTTGGAACTACCGAGACCAGTGCGCGATACACCATCAAGAAGTACACCAGCAGGAAGGTGCAGTCCGGCGAGGAGCAGTGGGAGCACGCTTCGGTGCGGCTGGAGCCCCTGAATCCGGAATTCGAGGGGTTCGAGCTGAAAGAAGGCGAAGCCCGCGTAATCGCCGAATTCGTTCAGGTTTTGGAGTAACGCTGCCCAAGATCCAGGCAACCGGCAACCAGCCAAACCAATCGCGCCGTTTCGCGGCGGCGCTCGTGGCGTGGTACGAGCGCGAACATCGTCAGCTGCCGTGGCGCGCCACCCGGGATCCCTACCGTATCCTGGTTTCGGAAGTGATGCTCCAGCAGACGCGCGCGCAAGCCGTGATTCCCTATTACCAGCGCTTCCTTGACCGGTTTCCCGACGTCCAAACCTTGGCCGCGGCGCGTGAGGCGGATGTGCTGGCGGCCTGGAGCGGCCTGGGCTACTACTCGCGCGCTCGCAATCTGCAACGTGCGGCTCTCGTGATTGCGGCCCAAGGAGGATTTCCCCGCGACCACGAGGCCATCCGGGAGCTGCCTGGAGTCGGACCCTACACAGCCGCCGCGGTAGCCAGCATTGCTTTCGGAGCGCCGCACGCCGTCGTCGATGGCAACGTGCTGCGCGTGATCTCGCGCCTCCGGGATGATCCCGCTGACATCCAATCGGCCCGAACGCGGGCGCGCTTCCAGGAAATCGTGAACGGCTTGTTGGACCGCCGGCATCCCGGGCAATTCAATCAGGCCATGATGGAACTCGGTGCAACCGTCTGCCTGCCACGCGTTCCGCTCTGCTCCGCTTGCCCGGTCGCGCAGTTCTGCCGGGCGCGAGAGACCGGCCGCCAGCGGGAACTTCCCATCAAGAGCAGCAAACCGCCCGCGCGGCGCATCGCTCTGACGGTAGCCGTTGTCGAGAAAAATGGAAGCGTTCTGTTGCGCCGTCGTGCCGCCTCGGAAGCGCTCATGGGCGGATTCTGGGAACTACCGGCGCCGGAAGATCTGCCCGGCTGGAGTCCCGGTGAAACCCTGGGATCATTTCGCCACACCATCACGCACCATTACTACACCATCGCTGTGTTGACGGGAACAATCCCGAACGTCCCCAAGGGTTTTCTTTGGCGGCGGACGCGCCTGCTCGCCCGGATTCCGCTCTCTACCATCGCCCGCAAGGCTCTTCAGCTGGTGACGGCGAACAGCTCCCAGCGCGCGTCGGCCTAAGCGCGGGCCAGGCAGGAGAATTTCATTCCCTCGCCGGCACTCTAATGCTGAGACCACAAACTCTTATGCATCGTGCCTTCCTATTGCTGGCGCCCCTGGCCTGCGCGCTCCCGTTGTGCGCCCAGAGCTCGTCAAGCTCCACTTCACCGGCCTACACCGAAGCCAGCTTCGTGAACTCCGCAACCTCCACTCCCGGTGCGCTGGCGCCCAATGCCATCGGGAGCATCTACGGAACGAACCTGTCTTTCAACACAGCCGGCCTTCCCGGTGGCGCGATTGACGTCCTGCCGGACGAATTGGCGGGAGTGCACGTATACGTGGGAGGACTCACCGCCAGTCTCTACTACGTTTCGCCGCAGCAGATCAATTTCCTGATTCCCGCCGACCTCCGTCCCGGCACCATGGATTGTTTCGTGGCGCGAGACGGAACCGCCGGTCCGCAGGTGTCAATCACGATCGGCGCAATCGGCCTCGGGCTTTTTCAGTTCGAGCCGGGATTTATCTCCGCGACCCACGGCAACGGCAGCGCGATCATGGCCAACCATCCAGCGCAGCCGGGCGAAACAGTGGTGATTTACGGCACAGGCTGGGGGCAAACCACACCCGCCGCCATCAGTGGCCAGGCCACCGCATCCCCCGCGCCACTCGCCGACCTGACGGAGTTTCAAGTGCTCGTCAACAGTGCGCCACTGCCTTCCGCAAGTATTCTTTACGCCGGATCAACGCCGCAATGGCCCGGCCTTTATCAAGTTATATTCCAATTACCCAAGTCAGTAACCTCCAATCCGGAAATCCGCATTGCCATTGGCAGCCAGTCCAGCCCGGCGGGTCTCAAATTGCCCGTACAATAGGGAAAAGTATCCGTAACTCGCGGATCGCGCGGCCATGTCCAGGCGGTTGGGCTAGAATGTAGAGAAGGAGTTTTATGCGGTTTTCCATCTGGTTCGCAGCGATGGCAGGGGCCGCTTGCAGTCTGCTCGCGCAGGATGCCGTCGCACCGGCTCAGAGCCCGCCGAAAACGGAAGCGGCGAAAGCCAATGATTATGTGATCGAGACCGGAACCAAGGTTCCCCTTACACTCATCAACAGTGTCAGCACCAAGCATTCCGCCGAAGGCGACCGCGTTTACCTCGAGACCGTATTTCCCATCATGGCGAATGGCCGTATCGTGATCCCTCCCGGCAGTTACGTCGCCGGCACCGTCACCGAGGTCAAGCGTCCAGGCAAAGTGAAGGGCCGCGGCGAGCTGTTTCTGCGTTTCGATTCGCTCACGCTCCCGAACGGCGTCACGCGCGATTTTCGGGCGCGCATCGGTACCATGGACGGGCAGGCGAACGAGGACTTTGATCGTGCGGAAGGCAAAATCAAGAGCGAAGGAAACAAGAGCGGCGATGCGCGCACGGTCGCTGAGACCGCTGCCGCCGGCGCTTCGGTTGGCGTAATCGCGGGCGCGGCCACGGGACACTACGGAATGGGCGCGGGTATCGGGGCCGCCGCGGGCGCGGCCGCGGGACTCATGGGAGTTCTGCTCACGCGCGGACCGGACGCCGTGCTGGCCAAGGGAAGCACGATTGAGATGATCCTGGACCGCCAGTTGCACTATCAGGATAGCGAGCTGAACTTCGGCCCCATACAGCCGGTGCAGGTTTCCGACAACGGTCCATCCCCCAATAAGAAAAATTCCGGCATAATTCCCGCGCGCCGTTTCCCGTTCTAAGCGCCCGCTTACCATCCCATCTGCCGCATGCGCTCCAGGATGCGCGTACTGTAGTCGTTCATGCGGGCGGGCTTGCGCCGGAGGGGCGAAGGCAGGATGGCTGCCAGCCGGGCTCCCTGTTCCCGATTCACTCGCGCGGCGCTCGTCCCGTAATGATACTGTGCCGCTGCTTCCGCGCCATAAACTCCCGGACCCCATTCGATCACGTTCAGGTAAAGCTCCAGAATGCGCCGCTTGCCGAGGATGTACTCCGCCATCGGCACCAGCGTGAATTCGATGCCCTTGCGAATGGTTGAACGGCTCGTCGTCAGGAACAGATTCTTCACAAGCTGCTGCGTGATCGTCGAAGCGCCACGCGTCCGGCCGCCCTCCATGCTTTCGTCGATCGCGATCTGCACTTGATCCCAATCAAACCCGTGATGTTGGTAAAAGCGCGCATCCTCGGCGGCGATGACGGCGTGCTGGAAATCGCGCGAGATGCGGTCGAGTGGTACGAAGGTGTATCGCTTGTGATAGGGCGTCTTGTGCAGGCGCGCTTCGATGTGGCGTTGCGCCTGCACCGCGGTGAACGGCGGGTCGATCGAGCGCAGCCCGGCCAGCGCCAGCGCGGCCACCAGGTAGAATCCGAGAACCAGCCCCATGGCCAGCCAGAGCAGGCGGCGAAGCCAGCGATGCGGCCGCTTAGTCGTTAGCGTGACTGCTTTTCGGCGAGGCGCCACTCTGCCAGCATACGCGATGACCGCGTTGCCAGTGATATACTGCCTTTCCATTCGATGCGCATCATCCAGCCCATTGCCGGTGTGTTGTTCGGCGTCTGCCTGGCTTCGGCGCAGGGCACTGCCGAAAACATCCCACGGCCGCCAGTCACAACCGGGGATCTCGCGGCCGGAAAGCGTCTTTACCTCACGCAGTGCGGCTACTGTCACGGCCCCCGCGGCGAAGGAGGGCGCGGCGCCGCGCTGGCGCGCCCGCGTCTGCTGCATGCGCCGGATGCCCAGGCGCTGTTTGCGGTCATCGAACAAGGTATTCCCGGCACGGAGATGCCCGGCCACTGGTTCACGCCGCGCGAAATCTGGCAGGTTGTGGCTTTTGTCGAGAGTTTGGGCCGCATCCCTCCGCAGAAGATTCCAGGCGACCCCGCGCGCGGCGGGACGCTCTATGCCGGCAAAGGCGCCTGCTCGCACTGCCACACCGTGAACGGCCGTGGCGGAGCGCTGGGGCCCGACTTGACTGACATCGCCGCCCGCCGCAGCCCGTCCTACCTGCGTGAGTCGCTGATCGAGCCGGAGGCTGCCGTGCCCGATGGTTTCTTGCAAGTGGAATTGCTCACCAGTGCCGGCCGCCGGATCCCGGGAGTCCGCGTTAACGAAGATACATTCTCCATCCAGATTCGCGACCTGGACGGCAACTTTCATTCCTTTTTCAGAAGTGAACTCCAGGAACTAAACAAACAGCCCGGTAAGTCACCCATGCCAAGTTATAAAAGCGTATTTACTTCCAGCGAACTGGATGATCTGGTTGCCTATCTCAATTCTCTGCGAGGTAATCCATGAAGCGGGCGGCCTTGTATATTCTGCTCGCGGGATGCTTGAACGCCCAGGTACCTTACGAGAGAATTCTGAACTCGTCCGCTCAGCCTGAGAATTGGCTCACTTACTCCGGCGACTATAACTCGCAGCGTTACTCCACGTTAGATCAGATAACGCGTGCCAATGTGCACCGCCTCAAGATTGCCTGGATGTATCAGATCAAAGCCCTGCACAAGGTGGAGACCTCGCCCCTGGTGTTCGACGGCGTCATGTACATCAGCGAGCCTCCGAGCGATGTTACTGCCCTCGACCTTCGCACTGGCCGGCCCATCTGGAGCTATCGCCGTACTATTCCGCCAGTCCCGGTCTGCTGCGGCGAAGTCAACCGCGGCGTGGCCGCTCTCGATGACCAGTTATTCATCGGTACGCTCGACTCGCATTTGGTCGCTCTCGACATGAAGACCGGCCGCGTGCGCTGGGATGTCGAGGTTGCCGACTACAAGCTGGCAAACTCGATCACCCTCGCCCCCCTGGCCATCAACGGCAAAGTTATCGTCGGAATCGCCGGCGCCGAATACGGCATCCGTGGATTTCTGGACGCGTACGATGCCAAGACCGGCAAGCGGGTCTGGCGATTCTGGACCGTTCCAGGACCCGGCGAGCCCGGCAATGATACTTGGTCCGGAGACAGTTGGCAGCACGGTGGCGCTCCCACCTGGCTTACAGGATCTTATGATCCCCAAGCGAACTTACTCTACTGGGGCACGGGTAACCCTGGCCCGAACTATGCGGGCGACCTGCGCAAGGGCGATAACTTATACTCCGACTGTCTCCTTGCGCTTGATGCCGACACAGGTAAGCTAAAGTGGCACTACCAATTTACTCCGCACGATGTGAATGACATCGATGCCAATGAAATGCCGGTGTTAGTTGATACCCAGTTCCGCGGCAAGCCGCGTAAGTTAGTTTTGTTCGGTAATCGCAACGGTTTTTACTACATTCTCGACCGCCTCACCGGTGAGTTTCTCCTCGCGAAGCAGTTCGCTACGCAAACCTGGGCGAAAGGCATTGACGAGCACGGCCGCCCCATCCACAATCCGGCGACTGTCCCCAGCCCCGAGGGCGCTACCGTGTACCCCGATGACGACGGCGCCACGAACTGGTTCAGTCCATCCTACAATCCGACCACCGGACTCTTCTATCAGAACTGCCGGGAAAAAGGCGCAACTTACTTTCTAACCGAGGCGCCGTACATACCCGGCCGTCAGTTTCTGGGCGCGAGCCGGCGCTCGCTGACCGGTGTAGAGCCTTGGGGCGCGCTGCGTGCGCTCGATGCCCTGACCGGTGAGAAAAAATGGGAGTTTCCGCTGCCGACGCCGCCCTGGTCCGGCATTCTTTCCACAGCCGGTGGTCTGGTTTTCTCCGGCGACATGGAAGGCAACTTCTTTGCGCTTGACGCAGCGGATGGCAAACTGCTCTGGCGGCTGCAGACTGGCGGTGCCGTCTGGGCCGCCCCCGTCACTTACATAAGCGAAGGCAAGCAATATGTCGCCGTCGCAGCCGGCAGCGCCATCGTGGTGTTCGCCCTGGATTAGTTACATATTCCACACTTACCATTGCGTTAGCATGTAAGAGAAGAATCGCCGCCCTATGTGGATCGTAAGGCTCGCCCTAAAACGTCCCTACACCTTCGTCGTGATGTCCATGATGATCGTCATCTTGGGTGCGCTGGCCGTCCTGCGCATGCCCACCGACATCTTTCCCGACATCGATATTCCGGTGGCCAGTGTGATCTGGAGTTACACCGGTCTCTCGCCGAAGAGGTTGCCGAAGTCATCACCATCCGGTGCGAACGCAGCTTCACTACCTCGGTGAATGACATCGAGCACATGGAATCGCAGTCGCTGCCCGGACTCTCCATTATCAAAATCTTTTTCCACCCCAACGCCAAAATCGAGGCCGCCGTCGCGCAGCTCGCCGCCGGTTCGCAGTCGGTTTTGCATTCGCTGCCCCAGGGTATTTTTCCGCCCTCCATTCTCCGTTACAACGCCTCCAGTGTGCCGATCCTGCAACTGAGCCTCTCAAGCGACACCATGAGTGAGCAGGCTATCTACGATTACGGCTACAACTACATTCGGACGCAAATGGCTAACGTGCAGGGCGCGAGCTTTCCGCTGCCGTTCGGCGGGCGCCCGCGCCAAATCATGGTGGATATCGATCCGCGGGCGCTCTACGCGCAGGGGCTCTCGGCGTCGGATATCGCCTCCGCCATCGACGCGCAGAATATCATCCTCCCCTCCGGCACCGCCAAGATCGGCACCCGCGAGTACAACGTTCGCTTGAACGGCAGCCCGGATGTCGTCGAGGCATTCAACAATCTGCCCGTAAAGCAGACCAACGGCTCTACCGTCTATATCCGCGACGTGGCCCACGTGCGTGACGGTTATGCTGTGCAGACCAACATCGTAAGGCACAATGGAGCGCGCGGCGCTTTGCTCACTGTATTGAAGAGCGGCGGCTCCTCCACGCTCGAAATCGTGCGGCGTCTCAAGGAAATCCTGCCGCGCATCCGATCCACCATGCCGCCGGAGTTGCGCGTGACCCTGTTATTCGACCAATCTATTTTTGTCCGCGCCGCCATCAACGGCGTTGTCAAAGAAGCCATTATCGCCGCCCTTCTCACCGCCCTTATGATTTTGCTTTTCCTGGGTAGCTGGCGCAGCACGCTCATCGTTTGTATCTCCATCCCGCTCTCTATCCTGACTTCGCTCGCCATCCTGCATTTGATGAATGAAACCATCAACGTCATGACCCTCGGTGGCCTCGCGCTCGCCGTCGGCATCCTGGTTGACGACGCCACCGTCGAAATCGAAAATATTCACCGCAACCTCGGGCAGGGAAAACCCATCGTCCGCGCCATTCTCGACGGTGCACAGCAAATCGCCGTCCCCGCGTTCGTTTCCACGCTCTGTATCTGCATCGTTTTCGTGCCCGTCGTTTTCCTTACCGGCGCGGCGAAATATCTGTTCACACCCCTTGCGCTGGCCGTCGCCCTGGCCATGATGGCCTCCTACATCCTTTCGCGAACGCTCGTGCCTACCATGGTGAAGTACCTCGTCCGTGGCGAGGTGGACCGTTACCGCGTCTCCGAGGGTGAGCAGCACGGCGGAGGCATTTTCTGGGACGTACACCACGCCTTCAATCGCCGCTTCGAGCGCATGCGCGATGGGTACAAGCGTTTGTTGGCCACGGCGCTGCGTCATCGCAAGCTGGTCGCGTTCTGTTTTTTCCTGATCACTCTCGCGTGTGCGTCGCTTTATCCGTTCATCGGCAGGGACTTCTTCCCGCAGGTGGATGCCGGCCAGATCCGGTTGCACGTGCGCGCGCCCGCCGGCACGCGCGTCGAAGAGACAGAACAAATTTACGCGCGTGTGGAGAAAACCATCCGCCGTGTGATTCCCGCGGACGAGTTGACTGACATCCTCGATGACATCGGCCTTCCCTATAGCGGCTTCAATGTCGCGTTTAGCGACGCCGGCATCATTGGCGATTTCGATGGCGAAATTCTGGTCTCGTTGAAGCCCGGAGAACACGGCCCGACCGAAGGTTATATCCGCACTCTGCGCCGTCGTCTGCACGCCGAATATCCCGATCTAACAATCTTCTTTCAGCCAGCCGACATCGTTGGCCAAACGCTGAACTTCGGCCTCCCCGCGCCCATCGATGTCCAGGTGGCCGGGCCTCTTACCAACGCGCCGGCCAATTACCTGATCGCGAAACAGGTGGAGCGGCGTCTGGCGCTCATTCCGGGTGCCGTGGACGTCCACGTGCACCAGGTTCTCAACGTCCCCGAATTGCGGCTCAACGTCGATCGGACGCGCGCGGAGCAACTGGGTCTCACGCAGCGCGGCGTCGCCGACAGTCTTCTCGTCTCGCTCAGCTCCAGTCTGCAAGTCTCTCCGAACTACTGGATCAATCCCGCTAACCAGATCGATTACCCCGTCGCCGTCCAGACGCCGCAGTATCGTGTCGATTCCACCGAAGCGCTGCTCTCCACTCCCGTGCACACCGCCGGCAACCGCTCGACACAGCTTTTGAGCAATCTGGCCCAGCTCGATCGCGGAACCACGCCCTCCGTAGTCAATCACTACAACGTGCAGCCGGTCTATGACGTCTACGCCGGCGTGCAGGACCGCGACCTCGGGAGCGTGGCTGTCGAGGTCGATCGCGTTCTCAACGAGCTCCGCCCCAAGCTCCCCCGCGGCAGCTTTTTCTCGACCCGTGGCCAGGTCGAAACCATGCGAACCTCCTTCGTCGGCATGAGCGTCGGGTTGCTCTTCGCCATCCTTCTCGTCTACTTCGTAATGGTCGTGAACTTCCAGTCGTGGCTCGACCCGTTCATTATTCTGATGGCTCTTCCCGGCGCGCTCTCCGGTATCCTGCTGATGCTCTTCTTGACTCAGACCACCGTGAGCGTCCCGTCCTTGATGGGCGCTATCATGAGCATTGGGGTGGCCACCGCCAACAGCATCCTGTTGGTGAACTTCGCCAACGATCTGCGCCGCGCCGGCGAAGACGCTCGCACAGCCGCTCTGGAAGCGGGTTTCACCCGCCTCCGTCCCGTGATCATGACCGCTCTTGCCATGATCGTGGGCATGGTGCCGATGGCGCTCGGAATGGGTGAAGGCGGCGAGCAGAATGCGCCCCTTGGACGCGCCGTCATCGGTGGTTTGCTCATGGCCACGTTTGCGACGCTGTTTTTCGTCCCTGTGGTTTATAGCGTGCTACGGCGCAAACCGCCTCAGGGCTTCGATGAACTGGAAGTCGACGCGGAAGTCTTAGGAGATTGATTGGCCATCAGCGAACCTATCGTCTCGGAGAGGAAACAGACCGCCGCCGCGGCACGCCAGCCGTCGCGCGCTTCTCGGCGTTTTTCTGGTTCTCGCGGTCGTCGTCGTTGTGGCTATCGGACTCGGATTGCGCCCCCGCCTCGCGCGCGAGAAGGCGCTGGCGGCAGCTTCCGAAGCGGTGGAAGACAACTTGCCTGTGGTCCATGTCGCGCCCGTGCGCCAGTCCCCGGCCAAAACCGAGCTGGAACTGCCCGGCGATTTAGAAGCCAATGTCGAGTCCCCCATCTTCGCCCGCGCCGATGGCTACATGCGCACGCGTCTGGTCGATATCGGCGACCACGTCCACACCGGCCAGCTTCTGGCGGAACTCGAAACCCCCGAACTCGACCAGCAGTTGAGCCAGGCGCAGGCGAGCCTCGCTCAATCGCAGGCGTCGTTCGTGCAAATCCAAGCGAATCTGGCCCAGGCGCGCGCCAACCTCAACCTCGCGCAGGTTACTTGGGGCCGCTGGAAACGCCTGGCCGATCGAGGCGTCTACTCGCGCCAGGATGCTGATGAGAAGCAGTCGGCCTTCGAAGCCCGCAAAGCCGACGTCGATGCCGCCGTCGCCACCGTGGAAGCCACGCACAAATTGGTCGATGCCACCGCCGCCAATGTTCGCCGCCTGGAGGATCTGAAAGCGTTCGCCCGCGTCGTCGCGCCCTTCGATGGCGTCGTCATCAGCCGGAACATGAGCATGGATCCCGGAACACTCATCAATTCCGGCAACGGTGGTCCCACGCGGGAAATGTTCCGCATCGCGCAGGTCGAGACCATGCGCATTTTCGTCAATGTGCCGCAGGCCTATGCGCCTCTGGTCCATGATGGTTTGCGCGCCGAGCTCCGCGTGCAGGAGCTGCCCGGCCAGATATTTTCAGCCTTCGTGAAGCGAACCGCGCGCTCCGTAGATGCCAACGCCCGCACCATGCTGGCCATTCTCGAAACTCCCAACCCTCGCGCTTCTTTGCTCCCCGGTATGTACTCGCAAGTGGAGTTTTCGTTCCCGGGAGATAAAAGCGGATTGCTCGTGCCTGGTGATGCCCTGCTGCTCGGCCGCGAAGGCCCGCGAGTCGCCGTTGTCGCTCCGGATCATATAATCCACATGCGCCGTATCCACATCGCGCACGATTTCGGCGCCGATCTGGACATCGATTCGGGCGTCGCCGCCGGAGAATTGGTCGTCCTCAATCCCACCGATCAGGTCCGCGATAACGCCCGAGTCGAAGTCCGAACCCCGGCTCAATAACAGAAAAGTTGCACCCCCCCGGCAATTATAGTAATCTCTATAGACATTGCTATGATTCGCACATTATTCCTGACCGCCACCTTCGGTTTGGCCTCTATCGCCTGGGGGCAGGTGGATGCCTCGATTTCCGGCGCTGTTTTGGACGCTACCGGCGCTGGACTCCCCGAAGCGACCGTCAGAATCAAGAACACCGAAACCGGTGCTGTCCGCACCCTCGTGACCGACGATGCCGGGCGTTACGCCGCCGTTTCGCTGGTCATCGGCCCGTATGAGGTCTCAGCCGAAAAAACTGGCTTTAACTCCCAATTAAAGAAGGGGATAGCGCTGGTGGTCGGGCAGCACGCCGAGGTCAATCTCACGCTCCCTGTGGGTGAGTTGCGCCAGGTGGTTGAAGTCGAAGAGGCTCCGCCTGTTGTAAACCCATCAACCAAAGACACTTCCGGTCTGGTTGGCGAACGCCAGGTGAAGGACTTGCCGCTGAACGGCCGAAGCTACGACGAGCTCGTCAACCTGAATCCGGGCATCGTCAACTACACCTCCGAGCGGTCCGGGGGCGTCGGTGTATCAAACTCCGCCGTTGGCAACATGTTCGCTGTTTCGGGTCACCGGCCGCAGGAAAACCTCTTTCTGCTCAATGGGATAGAATACACCAGCGCTTCCGAGATCAATCTCACGCCGGGTGGTGCGAGCGGCCAGCTTTTGGGCGTTGACGCCGTCCGCGAATTCAACGTCGTCACCGATGCCTATGGCGCGGAGTATGGAAAACGTCCCGGCGCGCAGGTCGATATCGTAACCGCGTCCGGCACCAATCAACTGCACGGCAGCGTCTACGAATTTCTGCGCAATAGCGATCTGGATGCCCGCAATTTCTTTGACCAGGGAAACATCCCGCAATTCCAGCGAAACGAATACGGAGCTGCGTTGGGGGGACCGATCCAGAAGGACAAAACCTTTATTTTCGGCAACTTCGAAGGATTTGACCAGCATCTCGGTCTGAGCGACGTCACCCTCGTCCCCGATAACAGCGCGCGCAACGGTTATTTGCCCAGCGCCAGCGGGAAGTTGGCTTACGTAGGCGTCGCGCCCGCCGTCGAACCGCTCCTGTCTTTGTGGCCGGTGCAAAACGGGCCATCGCTAGGCGCGGGCATTGGAGAAGCCTTTAGCCATCCTTTGCAGACCATCCGGGAAGATTTCGGCACCGCGCGCATCGACCACACGTTTTCCGCGAATGACACGCTCTTTGGCGTTTACACCATCGATGACAGCGCGGACAACACCCCCACCGCCAATCCGCTAAGCCTCGACGTCGAAAGCCTGCGCGAGCAGGTAGCGAGCGTGGAAGAAACACACGTGTTCTCACCCACCCTTCTCAACACGGCGCGATTCGGCTTCTCGCGGGCATCCTACCTTTTCAACGGAGATTCGCTGGTAGATGTCCCGGGATGGGTACAGGGCAAACCCATTGGCACCCTGATCATTGGCGGCGGCACCGCCTCCAACGGCGCTGCGCAAATCACGCAGGCGGGCACGAATGCCGGCAGCAACCTCGTCGCCGCCCGCAATCTGTTTACAGCCGAGGACCATATCAGCATCACCCGCGGTATCCACCAGTTGCAGGTTGGTGTTTGGGTCCAGCGCGTTCAGGCTAACGACAACATGGCCCAGGCGCAGAACGGGCAGGCATCGTTCAGCAGTCTGTCGAGCTTCCTCGCCGGAACCGTAAACACATTCACCGCTGTTCCCAGTCCGACGCTGCTCGGCTGGAGGTCGCTCGAATCGGCGGCATTTGTGCAGGACACGATCAAGCTATCGCCCCGGCTGGAATTGACCGCCGGCTTCCGCTTCGAATCTACCAACGGATGGAACGAAGTGCACGGACGGGCCTCAAACTACCTGTACAACTCTAACGGTGTGATCGAGACTCAGCCGAACGTGGGAAATTCCGCATTGACCACGAACAACGCGATGTTTCTGCCGGAGCCTCGAGTGGGAATCGCGTGGGATCCATTCGGCAAGGGCACCACCGTGATTCATGCCGGATACGGGATCTATCACAATCTGCTGGATGACCTGAGCTACCGCCTGGATCAAGACGCGCCCTTCAACACGACTCTGTCGCTGAAGAAGGTGCCGATTGGAAGCATCGACCTGGTTCCCGGTGCGCCGCTTCCCACGGGCGGTCTGATTTCTCCAGGCGGCGCGCAGCCCGATCTGCGCACGGCCACCATCCAGTCGTACACGTTCAAGATTGAGCAGAAGATTGCGCCGAATACCTCGCTCACCGTGGGGTATGTGGGGTCGAAGGGCTACCACGAGATCCTCTCGCTGGATGCCAATGAGCCGACACCGACCATTTGCCCCACAGCCCCCTGCCCGGCGAGTCTCGCCGCGGGAACGGCCTACTATCCCACCGGCGCAAAGCTGGCCAACCCGCTGCTCGCCAACACCGTGAGCTGGTTCTCCACCGGCGATAGCAACTATAACGCGCTCGAAGCCGACGTGAATCACCGCTTCAGCCACGGCATCCAACTGCGCGGCGTTTACACCTTCGCCAAGAGCCTGGATGATGGCGCGACGCTAAACACCAGCGTGGGCGCCAACGCGCCGGGCTTCGTCAGTTACCCCGCGTACCCCAAAGTAGACTGGGGACTCTCCACTTTCAACGTCCGCAACTCGGGCATCATCAACGGAACGTACGAGCTGCCCTTTGGCCGCGGCCGCACATTTCTCCGCGACGTGAGCGGCTGGCAGGATAAGCTGGCCAGCGGCTGGTCGATCAGCAGCATCGCCACGGTGCAGTCGGGCTTCCCGTTCACCCCGCAGTTGGGCTTCAATCCGTCCAACAATGGCGACACGCGCGACCCCGTGCGCCCATCGTGGAATCCCGCGTTCCAAGGCCCGGTAATTCTGGGCGGCCCGAACGAGTATTTCAATCCGAGCGCGTTTGAGGTACCCTTCACCGGCACTTATGGAAACGTGGGGCGCGATACGCTCATCGGTCCCGGTACGGCGACCATCGACTTCTCCGCGCTAAAAAACACGGCCATCACGGAAAAAGTGAAGCTGCAATTCCGCGCCGAGTTCTTCAACATCGCCAACCACGCGAACTTCAACACACCGAATCCGGTGGTCTACACATCAGCCACCTCCGGCATCTCCCCGACCGCCGGCGTGATCACCTCGACCTCAACCACCTCGCGGCAGATTCAGTTCGGGTTGAAGCTATTGTGGTAAGGAGCAGGGTGTTCCGGCGACGACCGTCTGAGACTACGTCACGGCAGGAGCCCGGTTCGGCGATACCAACAAGCTGCGCCGGGGGTCGGCAGCCCACCGTCCTTCGCTCTCGTGCCGGCCGTCGGCTGTTTGTCGATTACAAGGACGTCAGGTAACCGATTCATTTCAGAGCGCAAATGTTTTATAAATGAGGTGATGGCAGGTTCGGAGAGTCTCCGTGTGGACGATGACGGCCTTCTGAGTCCCGAAGTCGGCGGCTGGGCAGAGACGAAGTATCGCCTTTTGGCCCTGTACGACGAGTTGTTCTCGACCGGCATGAAGAACAAGTGGGATCAGCGAGTCTATCTTGATTTATATGCCGGGGCGGGGTACAGCCGCATCCAGGGAACGAACAAATTCCTGAAGGCGTCTCCTATGATCGCGCTGACGGTTACTCACCCTTTTGACAAATACATCTTCTGCGAGGGACGCGAAGATCTCTTAGACGCCTTGAAGGCGCGTGTGACGCGGATTGAGCCTCAAACCAATGTAGCGTACATCCTCGGCAACTGTGACGCTGAAATCGAGAAGATTTACAAACACATTCCGAAGGGGTCATCCACGAACAAGGTACTAAGCCTTTGTCTCGTGGACCCGTTCGACTTCGGGCTCAAGTTCGAGACCTTGCGCAAGCTTTCCACAGTCTTCATGGATTTTGTCGTCCTGCTTGCCATCGGCATGGATGCGAATCGTAACTATGAACATTACGTTGAGGGCGATTCCACGAAGATTGACGAGGCCCTTGGCAATAGGGAATGGCGGGAACGATGGAAGGCGGTCGGTTTCAGGAGGAGCGAGTTCAGGCCGTTTTTGGCGGGCGAGTTCTGCAGGAGCATGGAATCCCTCGATTACCTCAAGAAGCCGCTAGATCGCATGAAGCTGGTCCGGTCCGCAGAGAGAAACTTGCCACTTTACTACCTTGCGCTATTCTCTCGGAGTGAGACGGCCTTCAAATTCTGGGACGATGTGCTCACGTACAGCACGGATCAAAAGAACCTTTGGGATTGAGTCCGATGTCGCTGCTGTCAAAAATCGAGTGGACGGACGCAACCTGGAACCCGGTTCGCGGCTGCACGAAGATCAGTCCTGGTTGCAAGCATTGCTACGCGGAAAGATTCGCCGAGCGTTTCCGCGGAGTGAAGGGACATCCCTTCGAGCAAGGCTTCGATCTGCGTCTCGTTCCAAAGAAGCTTGGTGAACCCCTGCGCTGGAGCGAGCCGAGGATGATATTCGTCAACTCGATGAGCGATCTGTTCCACGAAGGCGTGCCGCTTACGCATATAGAGAAGGTGGCAGCGACGATGCGGCTTGCGAACTGGCACACCTACCAAGTGCTCACGAAGCGCTCCGAGCGCCTGCGGGAGCTGCTTTGCGGGCCGCTTCGGACAGCCGCAAATGATGCTCATATTTGGTGGGGTGTGTCAGTGGAGGACCGTGGGTACGGTCTGCCACGAATCGCCGACCTCCAAGCAACGCCTGCTGCTGTGCGTTTCCTCTCCGTGGAACCGCTTCTGGAAGACGTCGGAAATCTCCCGCTGGATGGCATCTCTTGGGTCATTGTCGGAGGCGAAAGCGGACCCGGGGCGCGGCCGATGAAAGAGGAGTGGGTTCTTTCCATTCGGGAACAGTGCAAAGCCGCCGACGTTCCATTCTTCTTCAAACAGTGGGGCGGCGTGCGCAAGAAGGCGGCAGGCAGGACGCTTCGGGGCCGGACCCACGATGGTTTTCCCGCGCGAGTGCAGAACCCAACGTTGCCTACACTGCTGCGCCTTAAACACGCACTCGAAATCGAAGACGCTACGCTCGTGCAGTTGGCCTAGGTTGAAGCGCGGCTTTTCATCCCTCGAAACAGCGTTCTGGGGTACTTGCCTCGGATCAGGAACGGGAAGTAGGCGCTACGTCGTCTAACCGTCCATAGGTTTTCCGCCAGCTTTTGGCCCGCTCGTTCCTAAAGGGCCGGATCGCACTACGGTTTCTCCCCGGCGCGCGCTTCGGCCTCCGCGAGCCACCCGCGGCGTAGTCTTTCCGGAGGCACGCTTGATAGATAGGGTTTGATGTCGAGAATCGGAGTCCCGTCGAGCATGTCGATTCCGCGAACGCGGAGTGCCGTGCCATCCCGGCCCAGCAGCTCGACCACGGTCAACCCGATCGGATTGGGACGTCGCGGTGAGCGCGTCGCGAACACGCCGTGCGGCCGATCGTCGCTCGGCGGCTTTCCTACAAGGCTGAATCCTTCGGATCGATCGAATTCCCAGATGACGATCAGGTGGGAAAAACCCTCGATATCCGTGAGACCAAGCGCAAATTCGGCCTGGATCTCGAGGACGCCTTCTGCCTCATGCTTCGCGCCTAATCCCTTCGGAATCTCCTGAGTATTCTTGTAAGGACTCCTGGCGTAACCGATCGGCTGCGTTGAAAACATTTGTGGGCTCTCCGTTTCTTCGCTATCCCGCCCTCCGCCTCGCAGCACCCGGTACCTTGCCGATTCGGCGATCCCCGGCCGCGATCAGCTCGCAAGCGCGCAGCGCCGCCTCCTCGAAATCCGGCGCATCGGCCGGAAGGACCTGCCAACCCGTTATCTTCTTTCCGAGTACCTGGATGGATCGCATGTTTGGGAACTCGCGGCGCAGGCTCTCGTGATGCTCTTTGGTAGTGGCCAGCGTGCCGGCATCGGCCTTAGCATACCTGGATTCCGGTCCCGGTACGAGAATAGGATGATGGCCGGCGTGAGAATGGACAAGTGGCTCTGGGCCGCACGATTCTTCAAGGCGCGCTCACTCGCCGCGCGCGCATGTGAACTTGGCAGGATTGAGTCCAACGGACAAGCGGCCAAGGCTGCGCGCGAGGTCCGAATCGGCGACCTATTGCGAGTGAAGAACGACGGGGGCGAGTTTCAGGTGGAGGTCCTGGGTCTCAGTGAAATGCGCGGCCCCGCAACGGTTGCGCAGACGCTCTACCGGGAGACAGAGACGAGCCGCGAGCTGCGGCTCAAGTTGGCGGAAGAGCGCAAAGCCATGCCGCATTTCGAAGCGCGGGAAGGCAAGCCCTCGAAACGCGACCGCCGAAAAATCGACCGCCTTCGCGGTAGAGTGTAGTCACGGAACAGAACGGCACGGCCGGTGGCTTAATTGTGCTGGAAGACCAGCGTGATCGGCTTGTGCTCCGGCCTGTCGACGCTGACCATCATGGTGCCATCCGCGGCAAGAGTGTAGCTTTCGAGAGTAGTCACACCGGATATCGTGGTCGTTACTTTCAGGACGTTGTGATCCCACCTGGTCTTACTCTTGACGTCTTTGCCGCTGTGAATCGTCGCGCTGTTCTGACTGTCGGTGATGTCGCTGTAGAAGAAGGTCTCGGTGGCGCCTTCATACATGAAACTGCGGGAGACGGTGATGTTACCTTCCCGCTCATTGATCGTCACGGTGCCGGTTTGAACGACGCGCTGGCCTGCGAAATCGCTCTTGGCGGGCACCAGCGTCCAGGTGCCGTTCAGCGCGCTATGGTCGTGCGCGAAGGCGGAGAACGCGAAGAGGAGGGTCGTCAGGACCGCTCCTGTGATGGTAGTTGAATATATTCTCATGATTTCCTCCCAGGGATTACCGTTATTAAAAGCGCAGCCGGCTATGCTAGAGCACGCGCGGTGCCGTTGAGTCAAAAACGGTGACGCAGGTGGAATTGCCGTGGAATGCGGGTTTGACGACAGGGCGGGCGCAGTAAAGATTGCACTTTTTGTGTCGGATTCTGCACGCGGATTTCGCGGTTCCCGCTTCCGCCGCCGGCGTCATTTGACGTCGGCGGGCGTGCGGGCAGTAAGGACTCCGGCGCGGCGGGGTTGATGGTGGGGAACGTGGAGGGTATTGAGGGAGAGCCGGCTCCTCACCGCAGCCCAGGCTCAACGCGCGTGGGCTGCGGTGGTTGGCCGCGAGCCTATGCCGACAACTGCGTGGCGGAGTAGGCTTCGATGGAACGAATGACCTGGTCTACAGCGGCCCGGCGCATGCGCAGTCGGGCGAGCTCGCGATGTGGACCCAACGGGCCACAGTGAGAAGACACCCGGGCAAGCTGAGGGCCGGGTTTCTGGCTTTCCTTGAAGCGGCGGTAATCTTCCAGAACGCGGATCAATGTGGTCCCGCGCTCCTTCCTTTGATAGAGGGCTCCTAGTGCGGAAGCAATGGAATCCTCAAGTTCAACTCGTGCGCGTGGCATACGTCCTTTTCCGATCCTCCTTACCAGTTAATTCCGATAGACATAAGGTATAACTGATCTCGCCAGCAATTGCAATAGTTTTCTTTCGTAAACATAAGAAAGTAAGCGACATAACTTTGTTCACAATTGCCACTGAAATTCTCCGGGCCTAAGGTATTCACTTGATTTGACTTAGCTGGCCGGGGAGGCGTAGCCTACTGATCCTGCTCGAACAACCCAATCTGTTCTTTGGGGACTTCTTTGCGCCGGCGGCGGGTTAAGGGGCTACCGACCACTCCAAGGACGTGTAACTCGCTGAGCGCCTCGCGCGGGGAAAAAATGCGCTGATTGTTAGAGTACGGTTCCGGGGGTACGAAGGTGAATCCGTAGGGATCGAGTTGCAGGAGGTTGTTGGAGAGGATGCCGTCCATAATTTCGCCGTCGCGAAAGCGCATACGCACCCAGAGACCGTCCATTTTGGGCCGGGTGTGGAAGACGCGCGGCTCGGGGGAAGCCTCTGGAGCGTCGAAATCTTTAACAAAACAAACGGTCTTGATCTCGCGATAGGGGATGATGGTGACCGCCCCCTCGGTTTTCAGCAGCTCGACGCCACCGGGCGAGAGGTAGGCCTGGGGATTGACGAAGCCGGTGAGTGGCTCACGGTCGAATCGCCGGATCAGAACCTTCTTGGTTGTGGAGCCCGCCAATGGTCACCTTGTAACTAAACTGTTTCAAACATTTTCGCGATTATTGTATCATTGGCAGAATGCCTGACGGCTCAACAACCGCCACGCCCGGGGTGGGCGATGCGGCACTCGCCAACCAGATCGTACAGTTTCTCAATTTCTGTAAGATAGAAAAGGGGTTAGCCGTAAACTCGCTGTCAGCCTACCAGGCCGACCTGGAGCGGTACAGTGCGTATTTTGGCGATTATTTCTCCGGGAATCATACAGATACGGTAAATCAGTATTTGAGCACGCTCTACCGGTCGAAGTTCAGCAGCCGTTCGATTGCGCGCCACCTGGCGACGTTACGCAACTTCTACAGCTTTCTGCTGCGGGAGGGTCAAGTGAAGGGTGATCCGACGGAGCATGTGCGCAGCCCTAAGCAGTGGAAAACGATACCTAAGTTTTTGAATCTAAGCCAGATCGATCAGATTTTGCAGGCTCCGGACGCATCCGTGCCGACCGGTGTGCGTGATCGGGCGATGCTGGAACTGCTGTACGCGACGGGATTGCGCGTTTCCGAGCTGTGCCGAGTTGCGCTTTCCGATTTGAATCTCGAAATGGGGATTTTGCGGACTACGGGGAAGGGGAACAAGCAGAGGGTGGTACCGGTTGGGCGGTCGGCCATCGAGGCAGTCAGGCGCTATCTCGTAGCCGGACGGGCGAAGATTCTGAAGGGAAAGGGTAGCCGTTACTTATTCGTTACGGCGCGCGGCGGGGCAATGACGCGGCAGGCTTTTTGGAAGCTGCTGTTGGTGCACGGCAAGCGAGCGGGCATTTTTCGCAACTTGACGCCACATGTGCTGCGGCACAGTTTTGCCACGCACCTGCTGGAAGGCGGGGCCGATTTGCGCAGCGTGCAAACCATGCTGGGGCACGCGGATATCTCGACCACCCAGATCTACACACACGTGATGCGATCCCGCCTACGGAAAACGCTGGATGAGCACCATCCCCGAGCCTGAATAATTTCATGAGCGACTACATGTTCATGTTGGAGAGCCACCTGAACGCGGACCAGAACCGCGTGGTGGCGGAGTTGCAGGCAGCGGCCAACCACGCCAGCGTGAACCTGTTCCTTGCGGGTGGAGCGATGCGGGACATGCTGGGCGGGTTTCCACTGCGCGACCTCGACTTTGTGGTGGAAGGCAACGCGATCAAGGTAGCCAAGGCCGCGGCAGAGAAAGCGGGCGCGCGCATTGTTTCGATCGATGAGAACCGGCGCGTGGTGGAACTGATTTTTCCGGGCGCAGTGACGGCTGAAGTCGGGATGTCGCGCACGGAGAAGTTCACTAAGCCCGGAAGCAAGCCGCAGGTGACACCGGCATTCATTCAGGACGATTTGCGCAGACGCGATTTGACGATTAACGCGATTGCGCTGTCGCTCAACCGGGGTGCGCGAGGGCTGCTGATTGATCCGACGAACGGGCTGGCGGACCTGACGGCGCGCGAGCTCCGGGCGACGCATTCCTACGCGTTCTATGAAGACCCGGCGCGGTTGCTGCGATTGATCCGGTTTCGCGCACGGTTCGGCTTCACGCTGGAAGAGCGGACGCAGCGGCAATACGAGAACGCGCGCGAGGCGGGGCTGGAGAAATTGATTCCAGGGCGGACGCTGTTCGAAGAGCTGCGCAACATAGCCGAAGAACCGAATGCCGGCGAGATCATGCGCGAGCTAGAGCAGGCGCGGCTGCTGGTGATTTTCTCGGAAGCGCTGGCGGGGCCGAAGCTGAGCGTGGTTTCGATCGCGAAACTGGAAAAACTACGCAAGCTGCTGCCGGCGGGCAACGGCATACGGCCAGCGGGCGCCGGGCCGTTTCTGTTCGTGCTCACGGAAAAACTGACGGCGCGCGAGAGGACGGATCTGGTGCGGACGCTGGACATGCACAAGACGGAAGTGGACTTGTGGCAGAAACTCGAGCCTCGCGCGAAAAAACTGGAGCAGGCGCTGAAATCGGCTCGATTGAAGCAGCCGTCGCAGGTGTACCAGACACTAATCAAAGCGCCGGGTGACGAACTGCTGTTCCTGCTGTACCGTTCGCAGCAACGCACGGTGCAGGACCGCATCCGGAATTATCTGCAAAAGTACTATCCTACGGCGCAGGAAGTGACGGATGCAGACGTCGAAAAAGCGGGAGGCAAGCCAGGCACGCCGAAGTACCTCAAGCTGAAAGAAGAGCTGATTGTCGCGCGGCTGAACACGCGGAAGAAGCCGGCGCCGCCACCGCCGGTGGAACCGGTGTTACCTGCTGGCCCAGGGCGGCCTCCGGGACCAGGGAGGCCTCCCGGTCCTCCTCGGCCTGCCGGTCCTCCCCCACCTGCGGGACAGGCCGGGCCCGGAAGACCTGCCGGACCTGGAAGACCCGCGGGGCAGCCAGCTCCCGGCCGCAAGGCTTCCTGAAGAAAGCACCGGGCTGGCGAAAGCACCCCATGCCACTTGGTTTTCCCAAGGCCGCAGACCGTTTTGAAATTGCGGGGGTAAAGGCCGCTCGCATCCAAACGGAGCAAGCCGACGAGGGCGCCGGCGGCGGACCGGGGGGTCCGCCCCACCATCAACAATGAAGACTTTGAAACTCGGAATTGCCGGGGCGGGGTTTGCTGCCCGGTTTCACCTGGAGAATCTGCCCGAAGCGGGCGTGGAAGTTGTGGGCGTGACTTCGGTGCGCGCAGAAACCAGGGACGCGTTTGCGGCGAAGCACAAGATGCGGGCGTTCGCGTCGGTGGAAGAGATGCTGCCCGAGATCGACGTGCTGGATATCTGCACGCCGCCGTCCTCGCACCAGGAGTACATACTCGCGGCGGCACAGGCGGGGAAGCACGTGATCGTGGAGAAGCCGCTGACGGGATTCTACGGATCGCCGGAGAAGACTAATAAGCGGGCGATGCTGGAAGCGGTGATTGCGGCCGGGCGCGAGCTGCGCGAGGCGGTGCAGGGTGCGGGGATCACATTGGGCTACGCGGAGAATTTTGTCTACGCGCCTTCGGTGCAGAAGGAGCGGGAAATCATCGAAAAATCGCGGGCTCAGATTCTGCGGATGCAGGGCGAGGAGTCGCACAACGGGTCGCACTCGCCGGTGTATGGGATCTGGAGCGTGCAAGGCGGAGGGTCGCTGATTGCGAAAGGGTGCCATCCGCTGGGCGCGATTCTATATCTGAAGCGCAAGGAGGGCCTCGCGCGGCTGGGACGTCCGCTGCGGCCGGCGACGGTTTCGGCGCGCACGCACTCCATCACGAGCATTCCGGGATTCGAGGACCGCGGATTTCTGCGGACGAAATACCAGGACACCGAAGACTACGCGCTGTTGCACGTGACGTTCGAAGATGG
This sequence comes from Terriglobia bacterium, assembly GCA_963768075.1. Taxonomy (GTDB): domain Bacteria; phylum Acidobacteriota; class Terriglobia; order Bryobacterales; family Bryobacteraceae; genus QHXW01. The sequence continues at coordinate 772,449 of CAVYHD010000033.1, read as the reverse complement.
CACGGTGGCGGACGTAACGGCGTCGGAACTGGTGATGGGCGGGATCTATGACTACGTGGAGGTGTTCGCGAATAATCATCGCACGCGGTGCCGCATCAGCCCGGTGAGCGTGCTGGATGTTTACAACCCGCGGCACGAGCAGTTCAAGGACATCTACCTGGTGGAGAAGATCAGCTCGAACGAAGGTTGGATTCCGGCGTCGCCCGAGGAGGGATGGAGCCTGGGCTACGGGCGCGAGCTGCGGAACTTCATGGAGTGCGTGCGCGAGGGGCGGACGCCGGAGAGCGATCTGGAACTGGCGCTCGATGTGACTCTGACGATTTACGCGGGGTACGTTTCGGCGGAGGAAATGGGAAGAGAGGTGGAGGTGGAGCGGGTGTGAGGGAAGAAAGCCGGCAAGTATCGCACGCAGAGACGAAGGTCTCCGTCACTAGTCCTTATGACAACCGCTCCTTGCAGTCGCGGCTCTGAATCGGCGCCCGATAGCTGGCGAGCGTGACGCGGCAAATCTGATTTCGCCGAAGCGGTTTGAGGTCACAGTTTGTGACCTCAAAGGAGATGCCTTGTCTTGACTAGCTCTTGATGCTGTGCGACTCCGCGTCCCAGTAGACGGGCTTCTTGCGGAAGTAGGATTCGTTCGCCATGTGGCAGGCGATCGCGGCGTGGTTGCCGAAGACGGCGTTTTCGGTGACCTGGTTGCGGGATTTCACGGCCTGGAAGAAGTTCCAGAGATGCGGGCGCACGTCGTCCCAGTCGTTGCCGCGATAGACTTCTCGGTGATCAGCGGCTCCTGGCCAGGCTGGGGATCGTGCTCTTTGTGCCATTCGGTGACGTACTCCTCGCGCATTTTCGCCGGAAAGCTGCTGGTGTAATAGCTGGGGCGCAGGTCGATGCCGCGCTGCGGCGAGTACGCGGAGTTCGCACTCCGCCGGCGTCCAGGATGCCTTTCGGACCCATGAACCGCGCGAGTTCGGGCGTTTCGCAGCCCAGATCGAGACGAACGTAAACGGGAATGCCGTGATAGTCGAATAGCACCACGTGCAGGTCGGGCATGTTGCGGCCGTCGTTCAAGCGTAAAATTCCTCCTAGAGCCTGAGCAGATCGCGGCGGCTCATTCCAGCCGAGGGTGTACAGCATCCCGCTTATCAGGTGGACCATCAGGTCGCCGCCGACGCCGGTGCCGTACTCTTTCCAGCAGCGCCAGCGCGCGAAGCGGTACGTGTCGAAGGGAATTTTCGGAGCGTCGTTGAGCCAGGTATCCCAGTCGACCGTTTGCGGGAGACAGTCGGTCGGCGGCGGATATTCCCAGGCCCCGTTGGGATCGTTGCGTCCGAGGGTGAGCTCGACCATCTCCACTTCGCCGATGGCGCCGCTTTGATAGAGCTCGCTCGGCCTTGGCGCAAAGCACGGAACTGACGCGCTGCGAGCCGATCTGTACGATGCGGCTGTTGTTCTGGGCGGCCTCCGACCATTTCGAAGCCCTCTTCAGCAGTGTGCGACATGGGCTTCTCACAATAGATGTCTTTGCCGGCGTTGCAGGCGTCGACGACGACGCGCTTGTGCCAGAGATCCGGAACGGCGGCGACGATGCAATCGATATCCTTGCGATCGAGCAGCTCCTGATAACGGCGCGTGGTGGGCAGGCTGGGATTGCCGGTAATCTCTTTGGCGCAGCGTGTGGCGGCCGTCGTAGAGATCAGCGGCGGCGACGCATTCGATGCCTGGCAATCGTGATTGCGGTTGGGCAGCAGCCCCGAGCCCTGCATGCCGATCCCGATCTGACCGAAGCGCACGCGATCACTGGCCGGGACGGGCTTCGCGCTGAGAGCCAGCGGATCGAGCAGCACGGTCTTAGCCGCCATCAGGCTACCGGCGGCCATGGCGCTGTTCTGAAAAAACTCACGACGGGAAGAATTATTTTTCATGGCGAGGACTCTCGGCAGAGATTATGTCACGTTTGCGAACTCAGAATCCGTACGCGATGTACTGATCGAAATCGACTGGCGCGTCGAGGCTGACGTCGCGGCAGGAGGCCCCACTGGTGAGCGGCCACTGGAGCAGAAAGAGCACCTGCTGGCTGGTGGCGCGAATGGCCTGGCGGAGGGATTGGGCTTCATTGGCATCGTTGCAGTAGGACTCACCGAGGATCCAAGGCTGGCGGTAGCCGGCGGCGTGGAGAATGGAGACGGCGGTTTCGAAGCGCGCGGCCGGGTCCTTGTAAAAGTGCAGATCGAACACGAGCGGCGGGCCGTGATTACCAAACGGGCTATCGCCATAAAGGGCTGGGAGGAATTGCAGACGGGCGGCATCCGGAATGATGGAGAAGCCCACGGTGTCGGTGGTTCCGTAGGAGGCGGCGTATTGGTTCCAAAGACGCTGGCAGTACTCGAGGGCGACGGGTTGGTGGGGACTCGGGCTGGCCTCGTTCGCGAGATCGATGCGATAGGGAATGCCGGCGGCGGCGATCAAAGGGCGGAGATTGCGGATCAGGGTCCAATTCTCTTCGTAGAGGTCCGGCTGAAAGGTGGTCCAGCGGAACGGCTGGTTGTAGCCCTGGGGGAAGAAACCGACGATGATCTCCGAGAAGCCAATGTTATGGATCTCGGCCAGGAGGTTGGTGAGATTTTCGCGGCATTGCGGAGTGAGGTTGCCGGTTACAGATTCGAGATTGGTTCCGCCCTTGAGGCCGCGGCCATGATAGATAGGAATGCGCAGGCGCCGTTGTCCGTTAGCATACATGGCGCGGAGCTGGTGGTCGATCACGGACTTGGCCGTGTGGTAGTTGGCGAGGACGCCGTAGGGGCTGAACCGGCATTCGGGATCGAGCTGGTACCAGGCGTAATTGGAGCCGCCGCGCTGTTCGCCGGCTACCGCTTGGGCCACGAGGAGCGCGAGGGCAAGAGTACGCACAGAGGAATTGGACGCTCGGCGCGCCGGCAAGTTGCAGCGGTTTTGGGGCGGAGCGCTGGTAGGATGTCGGAATGGACGGACAGAGAGGCGATTGGAAGGCGCACGGAATCCGGATTGTCCGCGCCGGCGAACTGGACACGAATACGCCGCAGACAGCGGGCATGACGCGAGTGGCGGCAATCACCCAGGCGACGACAGGCGCGTCAAAACTGTGGGCGGGAACGGTGGTGGTGCAGCCGGACGCGAAGAGCGGAGCGCATCACCACGGCGAACTGGAGACGGTGCTCTATATCGTCCGGGGGCGTGCGCGGTTTCGCTGGGGTGAGAAGCTGGAGTACGTGGACGAAGCCGGCCCGGGCGATTTCATCTATGTGCCGCCGTACGTTCCGCACCAGGAGATTAACGCGCGACGGGACGAGCCGGTGGAGGCCGTGGTGGTGCGGAGCGGGCAGGAGCCGGTGGTGGTCAATCTGGACATCGAAAGTCCGGAGCCACAGTCAGCGGGCGTGGATTTGTTTCATCCGCGTGGCGGCGAGTAGAAGCCGAGGCTGGCGCACACTCAGCGCTTTTGAGCCTTGTATGGAAGAGCCTCCAGCCGCAGCTGGTCTTTTAGGGCTGCAAACTCGGGATCCTTGTGAACCAGCACAGCTCCCTTCTCGGCCGCAAAGGCGGCGATGAGGGAGTCCGCCAAAGAAACCCGCGTGTACGCTTTCATTTGTGCCGCGCGGAGCAGTACAGGCTCCGTGACCTCGTTGAGAAAGGTGACGTCCAACGCTTTGAGCATGGCGTAGCGAGCGTTGGCCTTTTCCTCACTCTGTTCCTGGAGGCTAATGTAAAAGATCTCGAGGAGAACCACGAACGGGAGGAGTACTGCATGCTTGCGGAGGAGTTGCTCAACGCGATCCGCTCCGGGCTCGTCTTCAATCAATGTGAGGAGAGCCGAGCTGTCCAAGACGTAAGAAGCGCCCTGGCTTTGGCTATCGCCGTTTTTCAAGCAAGCGATCTTTCTGGCGGGCCTTCAGCAGCTTCGAAACGAGCCCTTGACGCCTGGCGCTGCCACGCAGTGCTCCGATGATGTCAGCGGGGAGCGGAATCACCCGGATATCGTGACCGGTATCGACCCATTCCAGAGTGGTACCGGCTTCGACCGCGTACCGGCGCCGCAGCTCCGCCGGGACGACCGTTTGACCTCGACTGGTCACGGTGCTCTTCATACAGCCTCTCATCCAGAATACAAGAGAGACTGTAAGAATACAATTCAGTATGGGCGATCGTCTTACTTCCCCAGCATGGGGAAGAGGCGGCGCAACTGGTCGTCACTTGGCTGCTTGCCGTACTCGCAGAGTTCGAACGACTCAGCGACCTTTACGCTGGCGGCTTTTTCGGCTCCGTACGATTTCTCGAGTGCCTTGCGCACGGCGGGACTGATAGGCGGCTCGCGGCGGGAGGCCAGCCACTGCTTGCGTTCGACCACATCTTTGGGAACCTGGTCCAGCGTGTGATCCACCCAGGGCAGCCATTCGTAGACCTGGGAGACATGCGCGTCGAGCGCGGAGATCTTCTTCTCGAATACGGAATCAATGGCGATGGAGATATCGGGGCGGAAGGGGTTGGGGCGCTGGAAGTTGTCTTCGAAATAGAAAAAGACGGGGTTATCGTGCAGCGGCGGAGTGTCGGGGCAGACGTTAGGTACGACCACCATGTAGGCGGCGTCCTGCACGAGCACGCCGGTGTAGCGATGGTCGGGGTGGTAGTCGTTGGGGCGCGGCGCGAGCACGATGTCGGCCTTCCACTGGCGGATCTCGCGGATGATCTGCTGGCGCACATTGAGAGTGGGCAGCAGTTCGCCATCGTGATTGTCGAGCACTTCGTAGGTACGCCCAGGCGGCGCCCGGATTCGATGGCTTCGGCGCGGCGGCGCTTGGCGAGCATGCCGCCACCTTCGCTTTGATGGCCGGCGTCGCCATTGGTGACGGACACGAACTTCACGTGGTGGCCCATCTGAGCGAACAGGGCGGCGGTGCCGGCCGCGCGGATGTCGCAATCATCGGGATGCGCTCCGAAGGCAATGATGCGGAGCTTGCCGTCGGAATCCTGGGCCAACAACACGGCGGCGCAGACAAAGGACAGCAGGGTAATTTTTAACATGACGGGGGAATTATATCAGCGAGATTGGCGGTGCGTGTGCGCGTGGTGGTGGATGTCGCGGAGGCTCGAACCGGTGAGGAAGACCGCGATGAATCCGACGATCAATAGCGGCAGGGTCATGGCCGCCCACATCAACACCGACAGTTCCACGGCGACGCTCGGTTCGACGTTAAATAATGTCAGCGCCATTCGGACCACGGACTGGAATACACCCAGATTGCCGGGAGCGCTGGGAATCGAGGTACCGATCGACTTGATCAGCATTATCACCGAGGCTTGCAACACGGAGAGATCCATTTCGTAGCTACGCAGCAGCGCCCATACCGAAATAGCCTGCAACAGCCAATAGAGAACTGTGATGCCGAAAGCTTCCGACAGCGTGCGCCGATTGCCCATCTGATGAACTTGATCCAGAACTTGAAGAAACTTCTTACCCCAAGTTTGGCTGGAGAGGAACGAATGGGCGTGCTTCTTGTGAAACAGGATGTATAAGAACAGCGCCGCAAAAGCAGCTACGCCCACGGCAAGAACCTGGACAAAATCGATCAGAGCGCGCGGCATGTTCACGAACCAGGCGCAAATGAAGAATGAAGCGACCAGGAAGATGCCGTCGAGCACGCGCTCTATGACTGCCGACGTGAGGGTGAGTGAGATGGGGATCGCGCCCCAGACGGCCAGCAGGTAGCAGCGGATCAGCTCCCCTGGCCGCAAAGGCAGCACGTTGCTGGCAAACAGGCCGATGAAAATGGCGTGCGCCGTTTCCCAAAGGCCCATGCGCTCGATGGGACGGAGCAGTGTGAGCCATCGCCAGGCTTGGACGACGTAAGCGGCGAGCTCGAGCAACACCGCCACCAGCACCCATCCCCACCTTACGGAGAGAATTGCGGCCTGAATCTGGGAGAAGTCGTAACCGCGCAAGGCCCACAGCAGACTGGCGATGGAGATGGCGTATGTAAGGGCAACGACGAGCCAGCGCGGGAACTTTCGGTGGGCGGGTTTCGCTGGATTGGATTCCATGCCAGGTAGGACTTCCGAAATGTACATGATACCAGCCGGTCGCCAGCTGTCATGACCGGCTGAAGGATTTGAGGTTACGAGCGCGCCGGGTACGCCAGCATACAGAGGCCGCAAAAATGCTTACTGAAGGCAGAGAGGTGTGCTTATGGTAAAAATTGCAGGGTCTTTCGCGGCGCTCGTGTTCCTATCCGGTGCGGCGCTCGCGCAGACGGATACGCAGCAGCCGGCGGCCGCGACTAGCAAGCCAGCGGAACGATCGCCGGGCAGCAGTCCGGTGGCCATCCAGAATTGGCGCGGGACTCTAGTGGATGCCAATTGCGCCAGCGGCGGAGGGTCGCAGGCCGCAACCGACACGGCAAAAAGTGGCAGCGTGGATTCCGGGCGGCCCGAGAAGGGCCATAAAAAGGACAGCGTGCAAGCCCAAAGCTGCCCGGTGAACACATCGACCAGCGCGTTTGCTCTCCAGACTGCCGGCGGTCCGGTAATGAAGTTGGATATGGTCGGTAGCGCGCGCGCCGCGGAAGCACTCAAGTCGAATAGCGGATGGGCGAAGGACCTCACCGCCGGGAAGCCGATTCGTGCCAAGGTTTCGGGCGTGCTCAACGGCGACACCATCACGGTGACTTCGATTAGCTAGCAGTATCACAGGCCAGTTCCTCGCCCGGCCCGGTTCGCGGTAAACTCCCCCTGTGAAGCCAATCCAACGAGTGGCCGTGCTGGGCGCGGGGACCATGGGCTCGCGCATCGCGGGCCATTTCGCCAATGCGGGGATTCCGGCGCTATTGCTGGATATTGTTCTCCCGGGAAACCCGAACCGAAATGCGGCGGCGCTGGCGGGGATCGAGAACGCGGCAAACAAAAGCCGACGGCATTCTTCACGCCGGACGCGGCGAAGCTGGTCACGCCCGGGCAACTTCGAAGACAACCTCAAGGACATCCGGCGGTTGCGATTGGGTTCTTGAGGCGGTGACCGAAAACCTGGACATCAAGCGCGAGCTGATGGCCAAAGTCTCGATCGCGTTCGCACGCCGGGCACCATTATTTCCACCAACACGAGCGGCATCCCGCTGGCCGCGATTGCCGAAGGCTTCGACAGCGAGTTCCGCCGCCATTTCCTGGGCACGCACTTTTTCAATCCGCCGCGGTATCTGCACTTGCTGGAGGTGATTCCGGGCGCGGAGACGATGCCGGAAGTGTTGGGATTCGTGCGCGAGTTCGGCGACCGGCGGCTGGGCAAAGGCGTGGTGCTTTGCAAAGACACGCCAAACTTCATCGCTAACCGCATCGGAACGTTTTTCGGCTCGACCGTCCACAATATTGCGGTGGAGGACAGATTACACCGTTGAGGAAATCGACGCGCTGACCGGGCCGGCGATCGGGCTGCCGAAGAGCGCCAGCTACCGGCTGCTGGACATCGTGGGGCTGGACGTGTGGGCCCTCGTGACGCGCAACCTGCATGATATGGCGCCGCACGATCCGTGGCGCGACCGCTTCGTGCTGCAGCCATTTTTGGATGAGATGGTGAAGCGCGGGCTGGCTGGGGGAGAAGCGCGGCCAAGGCCTTTACAAGCGGGTGGGGAAGGGCGCGGACAAAGAGATCTGGGCCATCGATTGGAAGACGCTGGAGTATCACCCGGTGCACAAGGCGCGCTTCGCCTCGCTGGATGCGTCCAAGAATGTCGAGGACCTGGGCGAGCGGCTGCGTATGCTGGTGGCTGCGCCGGATCGCGCGGGATCGTTTCTGTGGAAGCTGTTGAGTGATCTGTTTCTGTACTCCGCGAGCGTGGTGCCGGAGATTTCCGATCGCGTGGTGGAGATCGATCGCGCCATGCGCTGGGGCTACGCCAACAAGCTGGGACCGTTCGAGGTGTGGGACGCACTGGGCTTTGAAGGGACAGCGCGGCGCATCGAAAGCGAAGGGCGGGCACTGCCGGAGAACGTGCAACGCATGCTGTCTTCGGGCGCGAAATCCTTTTACCGGCCGGCGGACCACGATGGCGCGGCTCACACAGAATATTTTGACTTGTGCCGCGCGAGTTATCGACGAGATCGAAGAGCGGCCCGGCATACTGATACTCGCTGACGTCAAGCGGGCGCGGGGAGTGGTGAAGAAGAACGCCGGGCGCATCGCTGGTGGATATCGGCGATGGCGTGTTGTGCCTGGAGTTCCACAGCAAGATGAATTCGATTGGCGGCGATCATGTCGCCATGATTCACGCCGGCCTCGAGGAGCCTGACGCGCAATTTTGAAGCGATGGTTATCGCGAACGAGGGCGAAAATTTCAGCGTGGGCGCGAACCTGATGCTGGTGTTGCTGGCCGCGCAAGAGGGCGAGTGGGACGACCTGAACGCCGCTGTCAGCGCGTTTCAACAAGCCAATATGGCGCTGAAATACGCGCCCAAGCCAGTGGTTGCGGCGCCGTTCGGCATGACGCTGGGCGGCGGTTGCGAGATCGCGCTGCATGCGGCGCGGGTGCAGGCCTCGGCGGAACTGTACATCGGGCATGGTGGAAACCGGCGTGGGCGTGATTCCAGGCGGCGGCGGCTGCAAGGAGCGTTGCTGCGGTTGGGAGACGCCGAGCGGGCTTTCGAGCTGATCGGCTATGCCAAGGTTTCGACCAGCGCCGAGGAAGCGCGCCATGCTCGGCCTGTTGCGCGATGGCGACGCGGTTTCCATGAATCCGGAGCGGCTGATCGCGGACGCCAAAGCGCAAGCGCTCGTCGCTGGCGCGAGAACTACGCGCCGGGCGTGCCGCGGCAGGATATCAATGTTGGCGGCGAAGCACATATCGCGCTGCTGAAGATGGGCGCTGTACATGGCGCGGCAGGGCCATTACATCACCGAGTACGATACGGTGGTTGGCGAAAAACTGGCGTACGTTTTGAGCGGCGGACGGCTGACCGGCGAGCAGACGGTTTCCGAACAGTATCTGCTGGATCTGGAGCGCGAGGCGTTTTTGAGCCTGTGCGGCAGGCCGGAAACGCAGGCAGCGCATGCAGCACATGCTGAAGACGGGAAAGCCGCTCAGGAATTAGAGCGGCAGGATGTCCATGCACAGTGCAAGAAGCTGTTGTTGTTGATTGTTTACGCACGGCCGTGGGAAAGGCGCCGCGGGGCACGCTGCGCAATTCGCGTCCAGATGACCTGGCGGCGGCGTGCATCCGGGCGTTGCTCGAGAAATATCCCGAGGTCCCGAGGGAAGAAGTGGATGACGTGATCCTGGGCTGCGCAATGCCGGAAGCCGAGTCCGGCAACAACATGGCGCGGCAGGCCGCGTTGCGCGCGGGTCTGCCCGACATCGTCCCGGGAGTCACCATCAACCGCTTTTGCAGCTCGGGATTGCAGGCCATCGCGATGGCCGCCGAGCGCATCCGCTCGGGTGGCGCGCACATCGTGATCGCGGGCGGCAGCGAATCCATGAGCCTGATTCCGCGCGGCGGCAACAAAATCGCGCCCAACCCCTGGTTTGTCGACCATCGCCCCGAGATTTATATGAACATGGGACTGACCGCCGAGCAGTTGCAGCGCAAGTATGGCATCTCGCGCGAGGAGCAGGACGCTTTCTCTCTCCGCAGCCATCAGAACGCGGCGCGGGCGCAGGCCGAAGGCAAGTTCAACGACGAGATCGTTCCGTTCGTCGTACAAACCGTGACTCCCAACGGCGCCAAGACTCACGTGACGACCAAAATCTTCGATCGCGACGAAGGCCCACGCGAGGATACGTCGCTCGAGGCGCTGGGCAAACTGAAACCTGTGTTTCAAGTCAGTGGGACGGTGACGGCGGGTAATTCCTCGCAGACGAGCGACGGCGCGGCGGCGGCGCTGGTGATTTCGGACCGAAAGGCGCAGGAGCTGCGGCTCAAGCCGATGGCGCGCTTTGTGAGTTTCGCGGCGGGCGGTGTGCCGCCGGAGATTATGGGAATCGGACCAGTGGTGGCGATTCCGAAAGCGCTGGCGCTAGCTGGATTGAAGCTGGACGATATCGATGTGATCGAGCTGAACGAGGCGTTCGCCGTGCAGGCGATGGCGGTGATTCAACGGGTGGGGCTGAATCTCGACAAGGTCAATGTCAACGGTGGCGCCATCGCGCTGGGGCATCCGCTGGGCTGCACGGGCGCGAAGCTCACCGCGACCATTCTGCGTGAGATGCAACGGCGCAAAGCGAAGTACGGCCTGGTTACGATGTGCGTGGGCGGCGGTCAAGGCGCCGCAGGAATTTTTGAAAGGATTTAGAGCACATGGCAACTGCGGCAGCCACACTTCCCAAAACCAAAGGCGGGGCGTTTTTGATCGAAGATCGCGCGCCCGAGGAAATTTTCACGCCCGAAGATCTCACCGAGGAGCATCGGGCCATCGCGCGCACCGCGGACGAGTTCTGGCGCAAGGAGGTGGAACCGAATCTCGAGGACATCCAGCAGCACAAGCCGGGCGTGGCGCTTGCGGTGCTTCGCAAATCGGCGGAACTGGGCCTGACGGCGATCCTGATCCCCGAGAAATTCGGCGGCATGGAAATGGACTTGACCTCGGCTATGGTGGTGGCCGAGCAGCTTTCGCGGGATGGCTCGTACTCGGGCTGGCACGGTGCGCACACCGGCATCGGCACGCTGCCGATTCTGTATTTCGGCACCGAGGAGCAGAAGCAGCGCTACCTGCCGAGGCTCGCCAAAGCCGAGTTGCTGGCCGCATACGCTCTCAGCGAACCGCAGGCAGGATCGGATGCGCTCGCGGCCAAGACGCGCGCGGACCTGAGTCCCGATGGCCGGCACTACATCCTCAACGGCCAGAAGATGTGGATCACCAACGGCGGCGCGGCTGATCTGTTTACGGTGTTTGCGAAAGTCGGCGGCGAAAAGTTCACGGCGTTTCTTGTCGAACGCGCATTCCCGGGCGTGAGTTCGGGGCATGAAGAAAAGAAGATGGGAATCAAGGGCAGCTCGACGACCGCGGTCTATCTGGACAACGTGCACGTGCCAGTCGAGAACGTCCTTGGCGAAATCGGACGCGGGCACATCATCGCCTTTAACATTCTGAACGTCGGCCGCCTGAAGCTAGGGCCATTCGCCGTGGCCGGCTCGAAAAACGTGCTGGCCATTTCCATCAAGTACGCCAAAGAGCGCAAGGCGTTCGGCACCACCATTTCGCAGTTCGGCATGATCCAGCACAAACTGGCCGAGATGGCGATCCGCATTTTCGCAGCGGAGAGCATGACGTACCGCGTAGTGGGGCAGATCGAAGCGCAACTCGAAGGCTTCTCGTGGAGCCAGCCCAACGCGTCCGAGACGATGCTCAAGGCGGTGGAGGAGTACGCCGCCGAGTGCTCCATCATCAAGGTCTACGCGTCGGAGGTGCTCGACTACGTGGTGGATGAAGGCGTGCAGATCCACGGTGGCTACGGCTACCACCAGGACTACGCGGTGGAGCGCGCGTATCGCGATTCGCGCATCAACCGGATTTTCGAGGGAACCAACGAGATCAACCGGATGCTGGTGACCGGCATGCTTCTTAAGCGCGCCGCGCGCGGGCAGTTGGGTTTGGTGAAGGCGGCGCAGGGCGTGCTCAGCGAAGTGCTGAGCGGGCCGAGCGTTTCCGCTGGCTCGGGCGACGGCCCGTTCGCCGAGGAGACCAAACTGGCCGGCAACGCCAAGAAAATCGCACTGCTGCTAATGGGCGTGGCTTACCAGAGATTCCTCATGGACCTCGAAAAGCAACAGGAAATACTGGCCGGCATCACCGACGTGGTGATGGATGTGTTCGCGGCGGAATCGACCCTGCTGCGCACGCGCAGGCTCGCGGCGCAGGGGAAAGGGGCGCAGGCCGCGGACATGTGCGCAGTGCTGGTTCGCGACGCGATGGCGCACATCGAAGTGACGGCGCGCACGGTGCTCGCGGCGTGCTCGGATGGCGACAACTTGCGGGCCAACCTGGCGGTGCTGCGCCGCTTCGCCAAGTATGAGCCGGTGAATGCCATCGAGCTGCGGCGGCGGATTGCGGGCCGGCTGATTGATGCCGAACGCTACGTCGTCTAGAACGCAGCGAATTATTGTGCTGGTGGGACTGCCGGGCTCGGGCAAGTCGACCTATCTCGACCGTCGGGGCATTACGCCAATCTCTTCCGATGCGATTCGCCAGTTGCTCGCCGACGACGCGACCGATCAAACCATTCACGGCCGGGTGTTCAGCACGGTCCGTTATCTGGTGAGGCAGCGGCTGGCCATCGGGCGTCCGGTGACATACGTCGATGCGACTCACCTCGCGCCCCGCGAGCGCCGGCCGTACATCAAGATCGCGCAACAAACCGGCTCCCGCGCGGAAGCGCTGTTTTTCGACGTGCCGCTGGAGATTTGTCTCGAACGCAACATCAAACGCGACCGCATCGTGCCGGAAGAGGCCATGCGCAAGATGGCGGCGAAGCTCGTACCGCCGGCGCTGGATGAAGGATTCAGCCGGGTAACGGTGGTGAGATAATCGGGGAGAAGTTCATGCTAGGCCTCACTACGTACGACAGATACGTGGAAAAACTGTTCGACAGGCTCACGCGATTTACTGCCGCGCTGTCTAGCGCAGGAATTGAATACCGGATTATTGGAGGCATGGCCGTGCTTCTCCGCGTCAGCGAGCGCGATTCCATGGCTGCTCGGCTGACGAACGACATCGATGTGGCTGTGAACAGGCAGGATGTGGAAGCGATCGCACGCGCGACCGAGCCGTTCGGGTTCACTCATCGCCACGCGGCTGGCGTGGATATGCTCGTCGACACAGCCGATCCCAAAGCCCGCAACGCCGTGCATCTGGTCTTCGTGGGAGAGAAGGTGCGGCCTGAATATCTCGAACCCGTTCCTGATTTTTCCCCGGTTGCGCCGACGGAGGATGGAATGCTGGTAGCCCCCGTAGCCGATCTCCTGAAGATGAAGTTAACCAGCTTCCGAGAGAAGGATCGCGTTCACGTGCGCGATATGGACGGCGTCGGCCTGATCACGCCCGAAATCGAAGCCCAGCTTTCGGAACCGTTGCGCCAGCGCCTTGCTCAGGTCCGCGCCACCGAGTAATCCGTTCAGAACCCGCTCGCCTGAATCCAGAAACTCTCGCGCCACGTGCCGCCGGGAGGGATGCTTTGCAGCTCCTTATAAATCCCCGCCTGCGCCAGGTTGAACGCGTTGGTGATGGCCGACATGGGCTCAAAGCAGATGAAATCTTTGCCCGGTGGCGCGTAGATTACCGCGACCGTGTATTTCGGCCCGTAGATCACGGAAACTCTCCGGCCGCCTCCCTCCACCCAGAACTCCGCGTGGTTGTCTTTCCCGCGCACCAGACTGCTGAACACGTCATCGAGCTGCGTGGTCGCGAGGGAGACCGGATCGGGCAGTTCGACCGGCTTCCGCTCGCCCGTCGGAATCAGCAGCGTCGAAAGCTCCAGATGATCGCGCGCCGCCACGTGCACTTTCCACTGGTCGCGCGGCACGTCCTGCAATTGAAAATACGGGTGGTAGGCGGCGCCCACGGGCATCGGATCACTGGATTGATTTTCCACGACGGTCTCGACTTCGAGTGCACCGTCCGCGAGGCGATACGTCATCTCGATCGTGTGCGCGAACGGGAATTGCGCCATCAATTCGGGATAGCGCCAGTACTCCAGGCGGCTGGTTACGCGTGCGGACTTGCCATCCGCCTCCAGTTTGACCACCTTCCAATCCGGCGAAAATAAAAGCAGCCCGTGGATGGGTTTTTGATTGCCGTCGCGGCGGATGTTACCCAGTCCGGTGTTGAGCAGGTACTTTTTGCCGTTGGCGTAGAACGCGTCCTGATCCAGCCGGTTGGCCCACGGCTCCAGGAATGGCACCCCGCAGAGAGCCGGGTTCGCCTTCATCTCGGCCACACTTTTGAAGGGCCACCAGAGAACATTTTTCCCGTGCACCATCATCGCGTACGCGATGTTCCCGACCGACGGCACGATAGAGACTTCGGTCGCATGCGCGCGGTCGGCGAGCTGTACAATCTCAATGCCGTCGGCGACGGCCTTTTTGGCGGAGTAATTTGCGGCTTCAGACATGATGGGAAGTAGGAGCGCCCAGACTAATTTCTTCATTGCGCGTCCAGCTCGCGCAGGTCGAGATTGGTTTCGCGCTGGCAGCACATGCAGGGGCCTGGCTCGTATTGGCGGATGGAACAGACATCGCACCAATAGGTAACCATGTAGCGCTTGCCGTCTTTCAAAATGTGAAGCGCGTGTGTGTAGGCCGGGTCCACCTGAAAGTGGTCCCCGCTCGTGAAGTGTCCCAGAACCTCGATATCGTCGCCGGCCAACCGCTTATCGTGCAGGACGTGTTCGGTAGTTCCATCTCCATCCAGCACAATCCATTTATGTTCCACGGTCTCGATGGCAGGTGGCTGGTTATCGCGCTGGACCAACTTGCCGCGGACAATGGTTGGCGTCGTGTTGACTGCTTTCGGTGATTCCGCAAGGCACGCCAGCACAAGAGGTACGCAGGCCAGCAGCCGAAGCAACTGCATATATTTTATTTTAGCGCGAGGAAGGCGCTACAATCTGTCTGTCTCCCTCATGGCCGTCCGCGTCTCGCTGTTCGTTACCTGCATCGTTGACCAACTGTTCCCCACAGTGGGCATGGCGGTGGTCGACGTGCTTGAGCGGCTCGGTTATCAAGTCCATTTTCCGGAACAGCAGACCTGCTGCGGCCAGCCTGCATTTAATAGCGGGTATCGCGAAGAAGCGCGGCAGGTTGCGCGCCACTTTCTAAACGTGTTTGGCGACGCGGATTACATCGTGGTCCCGTCCGGGTCCTGCACCTCGATGATCGCGCATCACTTCGCGGACATCTTTAAGAAGGAGCCGGAATACCTGGAGCGGGCGCATGCGATCGAGTCCAAGGTGTTCGAATTTTCTCGCTTTCTGCTGGAGGTGGCAAAAGTGGAAGATGTAGGGGCACGGTTGGAACAGGTCGTCACCTATCACGACAGCTGCCACGCGCTGCGCGAGCTGGGAATCAAAGACGGCCCGCGGCGCCTGCTTGGGCATGTGCGGGGATTGGAGCTGCGCGAGATGGATGCGGCCGAGGAATGTTGCGGCTTCGGCGGAACGTTCTCCGTGAAGTTCGCGGAAGTCTCGGGCGGCATGGCGCGCACGAAGATCGATTCCATTGTGCGTACGGGCGCCTCCACGGTTGTTTCGCTCGATTCCAGTTGCCTGATGCAGCTGCAGGGAGCGCTTTCGCGCGCCGGCCTTCCGGTTCGCACCATGCATCTGGCCGAAGTACTCGCCTCCCGCTGACCTATGTCTACCGCCTTCGACGAAAAGATCCACGACACGATGGCCGATCCCAAGCTCCAGCTTGCGATCTATAAGGCTACTGGCCGTCTGGTCGAAGAGCGCCGCAAAGCGCATTGAGCCGGATCTCTGTCCGGATTACCAGGAGCTGCGTACTCAAGCCAATGCCGTGAAGCGGCACACGATCGAGCATCTGGATTACTATCTCGAAGAATTTGCGCGCAACGTCGAAGCGCACGGCGGGAAGGTCATTTTCTGCCGGGACGCCGAGGAAGTCTCTGATTTCGTGCTTTCGCTCGCCAAGGAACGGCGTGCCGAGCTGATTGTGAAATCGAAGTCCATGACGACCGAAGAGATCGATCTGAACGAGCGTCTGGAGCATCACCATCTCGAATCGGTCGAGACCGATTTAGGCGAGTACATCATCCAACTCGCGCACGAGCGGCCTTATCACATCGTGGCGCCGGCGCTGCACAAAACGCGGGAACAGGTGGCCGACCTGTTGACCGATAAACTCGGTGTCCCCCGCGAAATTGTCATCGAGAAGCAGACGATGATCGCGCGAGCCGTGTTGCGGGAGAAATTTCTAACGGCCGACATCGGCATTAGCGGCGCGAATTTTCTGGTGGCGGACTCGGGGGCGGTGGTGTTGGTGGAAAATGAAGGCAACGCACGCCTCACCACGTCGGCGCCGCAGATTCACATCGCCGTCGCGGGCATTGAGAAGCTGATTCCTCGCGCGCAGGACCTGGCCGTATTTCTAAAGCTGCTGGGCCGCAGCGCCACCGGGCAGCGGCTTACGGTCTACACATCGTTTCTCTCCGGCCCACGGCGCGAGGATGAGATCGACGGCCCCGAAGAATTCTATGTGGTACTGCTCGACAACGGCCGCACCAAGGTCTTAGCCGACCGCGAAAAGCGGCAGTCGCTTTACTGTATTCGTTGCGGCGCGTGTCTGAATCACTGTCCCGTTTATCGCAAGATTGGCGGCCACAGTTTTCCGTGGGTGTACTCCGGACCGATCGGCGCGATCCTGACGCCGCAGTTCCTCGGCCCGCGGCACGAGCCGGGGTTGCCTTTCGCGTCTAGCTTGTGCGGAGCATGCGCGGAGGTTTGCCCGGTCAAGATCGATATTCCGCAGATTCTGCTCGACCTGCGCTCGGAAGTGAAAAAAGCAGAGACGCGCGAGGGCACGAACCGGATCGAGCGGCTGGCATTCCGCGCGTGGGCCTGGGTGATGCGTCACCCGCGCATTTACGAAATTGCGGGGATGGCCGCTGCGTCACTCGCGCCTTCCGGAGACGGAGGCTGGGTACGCAGTGTGCCGATGAACGTCGGTCCGTTGCGGGCGTGGCTCAGCCAGCGGGATCTGCCTCCCGCCGCGGCCAAGAGTTTCCGGCAAATGTGGCGGGAGCGCTGATGTCGCGCGAGACCGTGCTGCATAAGGTGAGGACCGCGTTGGGCCGCAACGCCGGCCAGCCGATCGAAGAGCCGCCGCCAGTTCGCTTGCGCATCCCCGACGTCGATATAGAAGCGCGGATCGCATCCTTCCGAACGCGCATCGAAGCGCTGGCGGGGAAGACGTGTGTTGCGCTGTCGGCCCAGGAGGCTCGCGAATACGCGGCCGGAGTCATCGCAGGCCGCACCGCCATCGCTTCGAACGCCACCATCCTGCGCGAAAGCGGCATCACCGGGCTACCCGGCGTGCGGACCGGAATCACCGATCGCGCGGAGCTGCGCGCTTTGTGCGCCACCGCTGCCGTCGGCATCACTGGCGCCGACTATGCTTTGGCCGACACTGGAACGCTCGTCCTGCTCTCGAGCCAGCTGGAGGCTCGCATGATCTCGCTCCTGCCACCCGTCTATATCGCCATCGTCGAACGCCAGCGCCTGCTCACCAGTCTGGATGAGCTCCTGACCGTCCTTCCGCGCCCCGCCGAACAAACCAGCTCGATGGTCCTGGTCACCGGCCCGAGCCGCACGGCCGACATCGAGCAGATCCTGGTTCGCGGCGTCCACGGCCCGGGCGAGATTCATGTGGTCGTGGTGTAAGTGTCAGACAATCATGGTAAAATGTCACACATGACCGGCGAACGCGTAAAGACCGCTCCCAGGATTTCTGTCCGCCTGCCTATCAAACTGGCTGATAAGTTGAAGAGAGAGGTTTCCGTTCGCGGCGAGAGTGGGTCCACGATCGTTCGCGTCGCGCTGGAGACCTACTTCGATCGCAATCCTGCCAACGAAACCTGCTACGCCGCCGCCGTGCGTCTGGGAATTATCGGGAGCGCAAAGGGCCTACCTCGCGATTTGAGTACAAACAAGAAATACTTCAAAGGCTTCGGTGAGTAGCGGAGTACTGGTGGATACCGGGCCGCTCGTCGCGATTTTTTCGGCGCAGGACGCTCATCACGGTAAATGTGTCAGTCACCTTTCCGCAATTGACCGTCCCATGTTAACTTCCTGGCCGGTTCTAACCGAGGCTTTTTGGATGTTGCGCGACCGGCCGCAAGCGATTCAGCGTCTGCTGCGAAGCTTTGGGGAGGATGGATGGCTCCGATTAGCAACCTTGGACGAAGCTGACCTGCCCGGGATCGCGCGAATCCTCCAAACGTACGCCAGCCTGCGGCCTCAACTGGCGGATGCAGGTCTAGTGCATCTGGCTGAGCGCGAAGGATTGCACACGATTTTCACGCTGGATCGCCGCGATTTCAGTGTCTATCGGCTCTCTCGCAACCGCCCGCTAAACCTGATTCCGTGAGGTACCTTCCAATCCCAGTTCCTTCGCCCGCTCCTGCATCGCGCGAATGCAGAAATCGATGTGCTCGTCGAGATCTACTCCCAACTCTGCTGCCCCATTCACGACGTCCTCACGGCTGACGGAACGCGCGAAGGCTTTGTCCTTCATCTTTTTTCTCACCGATTTCGTATCTACTTCATGGACGGTACGGCCGGGCTTAACCAGCGAAACCGCGGTGATGAACCCTGCCAGCTCGTCACAGGCAAATAATGTTTTTTCCAGAGCCGACTCGCGGGGCACGCCACTATAGTTTGCGTGAGAGAGTATCGCCCGCCGGATCTCTTCGGGGACGCCACGGCTGGCCAGAATGGGCTCGCCTTTCATCGGATGGTCGGGCGCTTCGGGATGCATCTCGTAATCGAAATCATGTAACAGAGCGGTCACCGACCATTTGTTCTCGTCCTCCCCAAACTTCCGTGCATAAGCCGCCACGCAACTTTCGACCGCGCGTGCATGCTTGCGAAGGCTTTCGGATTTGGTAAACTCATGCAGGATTTCGAGCGCCGTATCTCTAGTGAGCATGGAGTCTTATTACCACATTGACGATCAGTCGGGAAATTCCAGAATTGGAATCGCCCGGCGGCAGTTAACAACTGGCAAGTTTGCGCGCGGTTGCCGAGACTTACCGTCCGAGCAAAGTGGATTGTGGTACACTCGCTCAGAGATTCAGCTTTGCCGGTTTCCAAAACCTGTAACTCTGAGTCGGCCACTCGCGTCGAAGGCTAGTAGCGGGATACGCGAACGCCAGTGGATTGCCAATGCCTGAACTGTTACAAAACGTTCCTCCCCCGGCGGGAACCCGAGTAGACTCTGAAATCAAAACGGCCACCGAGTTGGATGACCACTTGGCCCGGCTGTACTCCCCGACCGCTGAGGAGCCCTGGTATCGCTCGCTAATCAACAGCATTCGGGAGACGATCCATCCCCCCCAGTTGCCGCCCTTGCAGGTGACCTCTAAGCCGATTGCGGTCAAGGACATCTGGGGTCTCTACGGCAAGGACCAGAAATCTAGCGCGATGTCGCTCGCGATCCATGTGACCGTGATCGTCCTGCTGTTCACTGTGGCGTCGAGTAAAGCGGTGCAGGACAAGGCCAAGCAGGTAGTTTCGCTGATCGCGCCAGATATCGCGCCGTATGTTCCGAAGATGGCGGAGCAGAAGCAGCAAATGCAGGGCGGTGGTGGTGGTGGCGACCGTTCCCCTACGCCTGCCAGCAAAGGCCGCTTACCGAAGCCTTCCCTGAAGCAGTTCACGCCACCCATGGCGGTGGTTAACAACCCCAATCCGAAGCTCCTGATGGATCCGACGATCATCGCGCCTCCCGATACCCCCCTACCGAATGTAAATATGCCGGTGTGGGGTGATCCGCTGGCCAAGATGGGACCGCCTTCGAATGGACCTGGTTCGGGCGGCGGGATTGGAAGCGGTTCCGGCGGAGGCGTGGGCTCCGGGAAGGGCGGCGGTTTCGGTCCGGGAGAAGGCGGCGGCGTCGGCGGCGGCGTATTTCGCGTTGGCGGCGGCGTTTCGGCCCCGATGGTGCTTTACAAAGTGGATCCCGAGTATTCGGAAGAGGCCCGCAAAGCTAAATACTCTGGAACCGTGGTCTTACAGTTGATCGTGGACGCCAGCGGCAAAGCGCGGGACATCCGCGTGGTGCGCAGCTTGGGCTTGGGCCTGGACGAAA
Organism: Terriglobia bacterium; assembly: GCA_963768075.1. Classification (GTDB taxonomy): domain Bacteria; phylum Acidobacteriota; class Terriglobia; order Bryobacterales; family Bryobacteraceae; genus QHXW01. The sequence goes on along the minus strand of CAVYHD010000033.1, from coordinate 752,613 downwards.
AGGCCATAGAAGCTGTCAACAAGTGGAAATTCCGCCCAGGGGTCAAGAATGGGCAGCCGGTAGCTGTGCAGGCGACCATCGAAGTGAACTTCCGGCTGTTGTAAACAAGCTGCCCTATTTCTGCCCTCGGAGATAGGCATCGTCACCCCGAATCCAGTCCTCCCGCACCGGCGAGAACAAATCCGTCGCCAGCGAATCTTCCAGGGCCTCAACCAAGTGCGGCGCGTTGGGTGGAATCGCAAGCGTCTGGCCGCCGTGAAGAATTTGCTCCTCACCTGAAATCACAAAGCGCATTTTCCCGCGCTCTAGCACGGTGATTTGTTCGTTGATGTGGTGATGCAGGGGCACCACGGCTCCCTTCTGCATGCGAATGCGGGCGACCGTCATGCGCTCCGCGTGGATCACCTGTCGCGAAACGGTGGGGCTCATCTGTTCCTCCGGAACCTCGGCCCAGTTGTAAAGCTTCATAGCGACCGGTATTCTATCATGAGGGTCATGAAGGGCATCGTACTGGCCGGGGGCACGGGGAGCAGGCTGCATCCGCTCACCAAAATAACCAACAAGCACCTGTTGCCGATTTACGATAAGCCCATGATTTACTATCCTATCCAGACGCTCGTGGATGCCGGCATCCGTGACATCCTGATCGTCACCGGCGGAAAGAACGCGGGCGATTTTCTGCGGCTGCTGGCGAATGGCAAGAACTTCGGCCTCAAGCATATCGGCTATACCTATCAGGAGGGCGAAGGCGGCATTGCCGATGCGCTGATGCTCGCGGAACACTTTGCGGATGGCGACAAGATCTGTGTCATTCTCGGCGACAACATCATCCAGGACAGCATTCGCGGCGCCGTAGAGCAATTCCGGAAGCAATCGGCAGGGGCGCGCATTCTGCTCAAGAAAGTTTCCGATGCGGAAAGATTCGGCGTGGCCGAGATCGTGGGCAATCGCATCGCCGGGATCGAAGAGAAACCCAAGCGGCCGAAGTCGGAGTTCGCGGTCACCGGCATTTACATGTACGACGCGACGGTGTTCGACAAGATTAAAACGCTGGTGCCTTCCCGTCGAGGAGAACTGGAGATTACGGACGTCAACAACGCCTACATCGCGGAAGGCAAGATGACCTTCTCCTTTCTCGATGGCTGGTGGACCGATGCCGGAACCTTCGATTCGCTATTGCGCGCGGGGAATCTGGTGGCGCAGAGCCGGCAGCAAAATGAGGCGGCTTCCCGGCTGCTGGAAAACATCAACACTTAATGCCGGCCCAAGCAACAGCAATTTGGCCGTGCGTTTGAAAGCCTGACGCATGCGCGTGGCCCTGGATGCCACACCACTCGTGCTGGCAACGGGCGGCTTGGCCCGCTACACCACGGAACTGAGCGTCGCGCTGGCCGAAAACTTTGGGGACGATGATTTCGCGCTGATTAGCGCCCAGGCATTTCCGATGCCGCAACCGTCGCGGCGAAACCTGCGCAGCGGCCGACTGCCACGGAATATTTTCGAGCGCCGATGGTGGACCTGGGGAGTCCAGCGGGAAATGAGCCGTCTGAACTGTGAATTGTTCCATGGAACCAACTTTGAGGTGCCGTACGCGCCATTGCGCCCGAGCGCCATTACCGTGCTAGATCTGTCGCCTTGGATGAATCCGGACTGGCACTACGCGGCCGGCCGTGTTCGCCGGCGCGCACCATCATTACTGGGACTGCGTATCGCGACGATGATCATCACTCCCACGAAAGCGATTCGCGGGCAGGTGATCGAGCAGTTTCGAGTCTCGCCTTCCCGTATCGTAGCAGTGCCGCTCGGCGCGTCAGATGTGTTCCGGCCGGTCGAGACGTTGGATCGGCCGCCCTACTTTCTTTACGTGGGTACGCTCGAACCGCGGAAAAATCTTTACCAGTTGATTGAAGCCTGGCGCGCGGTGCGCGATCGGCATGGGGTGGATCTGGTATTGGCGGGCCGGAGGCGCGCGGATTTCGCCGAACCACCGCCTGAGCCTGGTCTGCAACTGACTGGGGAGGTGTCCGACGCGGATCTCGCCCGGCTCTACTCCGGCGCTCTGGCCGTGGTTTACCCCTCGCACTACGAGGGATTCGGCCTGCCGGTGCTTGAAGCCATGCAGTGTGGCGCGTGCGTTTTCATTTCAAAGGATGCAGCGCTCCGCGAAGTGGCAGGCGAGGCCGGGTTGAGCCTGGAAGGAACGGGCGCATGGGTGGAGGCAATGGGCGTGGCCGCAACCAGTCCGGAATGGCTCGCAGCCCGCCGGAGAGCGTCCGCGGCTCGCGCGCGCGAGTTCTCCTGGGCGCATACGGCGCGGCTCACGCACCAGGTCTACGAAGAGGCGCGGCGGCGCTTTGCTTTCTAACATGCCTCGAGGCCGCGCCCTGTTTCTGGTTCCCGAAGCACCCTACCCTGCCCAGGGCGGCGGTGCGCTGCGGTCCGCCTCAGTCCTGGCGTATCTGGCGCAACGCTACGAGGTAGACGTCATCGTGTTTCGCGAGCCCGGCACGCCTGATCCCGCGCTGCTGCTTCCCGCCGGGATGGCGCGTGAAATTTGCGTACTGGATTTGCCGTGGCACCGCAAGGACCCGGTCTCCCGTGCCGTGCGCAACGCCGTGCGGTTGGCGCGGGAAGTACCGCCTCTCGTGGACCGTTTCAGCGGCTTCGCGGCTCCCATAGCGGTCTTTGCGCGGGACCGCCATTACGAGGTTGCCGTCATCGAGCACTTCTGGTGCGCGCCGTACTGGGACCAGGTTGCGCCGGTGAGCCGGAATACGGTGCTCAATCTGCACAATATCGAATCGGTCCTCCATGCGCGATGCGCGGACAGCGAGAGCGGCCTGCGGGCTCTGGCGCACAGCACTTTTCAGCGGGCCGCGCGCCATCTGGAAGAGGCCTGGCTGCCGCGGTATGAACATGTGCTGACCGCTTCCGCGGAGGACGCGCGGATCGCGAGTCGAGATTGCCCCGGGGACCAAAGTCACGGTTTACCCGAATGCCATTCCTTTCGTTCCGCGGCCGGCGGTGGTCGAACGCGACATCGTGGCCTTTTCCGGCAACCTGGAATACCACCCCAACGTCTCGGCGGTCCGTTATTTTCGCGAGGAAATCTGGCCGATTTTGAGAGAGAGGTGGCCGTCGCTGGTTTGGCGGTTGATCGGCAAGAATCCCGGAGCTGTGCGGCAACACACAAATGGCGACCCGCGCATCGAGCTCTCCGGCCCGGTAGAGAGCGCGATTGACGAACTGGCGGCCGCCAAGGTCGTGGTTGTTCCGTTGCTCGCCGGGAGTGGCACCCGGTTCAAGGTGATTGAGGCTTGGGCGGCCGGAAGGGCAGTAGTCTCGACGACGATCGGCGCGGAGGGTCTGTTGGCCCGGAACGGGGAGAACCTGCTCATCGCCGATGATGCGTGGCGTTTTGCCGACAGCGTGTCACAATTGCTCACTAACTCCGCTTTACGCGCCCGATTGGGCGAAACCGGACGCACGTTATTTGAGTCAGAGTTTACATGGGAAACCGCGTGGCAAAAACTGGAGCTATGAGAGACTGGCAGGATAAGTGCTCGCGGTATCGCTATACTGGTTGATTCTGAATGCGGTTTGCTGTTGACGCCCATGCGATAGGCCGTCATCTTACTGGAAACGAAGTTTACGTTCGGAGCCTGCTGAACGGCTTCGCAGGTCTGGATCAGGACTCGGAATTCATCACGTATTTGTCGATGGAAGACGCCGAATCCTGGGTGCCGGCGCGATTTCCGGTGCGGCGTATCTCTGTCAATCCGTTCGTCCGGCTGGGATGTGATTTTGCGCTGAAGCTTCGGAGGGAGTGCCCGGGGCTTCTGCACGTCCAATACACCGCGCCGCTATCCTGTCCCGTGCCGATCGTGGTTAGCGTGCATGATGTGAGTTTCCTCGAGCATCCGAACTACTTTCCTTTTTATCGCTCCCTGCAGTTGCGCATGACCGTGCGCCGCACCATTCAGAAAGCCGCGCGCATTTTGACCGGCAGCGAATTTTCCCGCGATGCGATCGCGCGCGCCTATCATCTCGATCCGTCGCGCATCGCGGTGGTTGCCAACGCTGCCGCGGACTGCTACCATCCGGTCCGCCGTGACGCCGCGCTGGCCCAGGTGCTCCAGCGGTTCGGGCTCGCGGCTCCGTTTGTCCTTTCGGTGGGAGACCTCCAGCCGCGCAAGAACCAAACGGGTTTGATTGAGGCCTTCACCGGCCTTATTCGCAGTCACCCACACCTCCCCCACCGGCTTGTCCTGGCTGGGAAAGAAACATGGTTTGCCCGGCGTGTACACGACGCCGCCAAGGAATCCGGTCTTGCCGGCCGGATCCATTTCCTGGGTTTTGTTTCCGATGACGATTTGCTGCAGCTATACAACGCGTGTGAGCTGTTTTGTTTCCCCTCGTATTACGAGGGGTTCGGCCTGCCGGTCCTCGAAGCCATGGCATGCGGCGCGCCGGTGTGCTGCTCGAACACCACCGCCATTCCGGAAGTGGCGGATGGGGCGGCGCTCTTGTTCGACCCCTACAATGCCGAGGAGATGACTCGCGCCATGTTGGACCTGATTCTTCTTCCGGAGCTGAAGGTTCGCATGCAAAGGTTGGGCTTGCACCGCGCCACGCAGTTCAGTTGGCGGAAGACCGCGCAGGAGACTCTGGAGGTGTATCGCAGCGTCGTCGAGCAGCGTCAACCAGTGCGCCGCGCTGCTGCCGCGGCGTTGATTTCCCTGTGATGCGCCGCTTGCCGGGCGTGTGGCGGGCGGAACTGGCGCGCTAAGCTGGATCATGCGCGTGGCGTTTTTCACTCCCTTGCCGCCTTCGCGTAGCGGCATTGCGGATTATTCCCAGGCCTTGCTTCAGCCTCTCGGCCGTTTGGTTGAGCTCGGTGTTTTTGCCGATGCCGCCCATGAATTCCATCCCGAGGATTTCGACCTCGCTCTCTACCAGATCGGCAACAATCCACACCACGATTTTGTTTACGACGCCGCGCTGCGCCATCCCGGCGTGGTCGTCATGCACGAATCCAACTTGCACCACCTGATGGCTGACATCACCATCCGGCGCGGAGATTGGGACCGGTATTTGCGCGAAGCGGAATATAACGGCGGCGCGGCGGCTGTGGCGCGTGCACAACGCGTGATGGCGGGAGAGATTGGCCCCGATTATGACGGCCTCGCCATGACCCGCCGATTGCTGGAATCCGCGCGAGGCCTCATCGTACATAGTGAATTCATGCGGTGCCAGATGCGGGCGGCCGGATTTGCCGGCCCAATTGCGCGCATCCCGCACGGCGCCTGGATTCCGGAGGTGGATCGCCAGATGTACCGTGAGCGGCTCGGTCTAGCCGAAGATACTCCGCTCATCGGTATCTTCGGATATCTCAAGCCCTACAAGCGCATTGCTGAATGCCTGCGTGCCTTCGTCCGGCTGGTGCGGGTGGAGCCCCGCGCCAAGATGATTCTCGCCGGTGAGAAGCACCCCGACTTTCCGGTGGAGGAACTGATCCGGACGCTCGGCCTCTCGCCGGATGTGCGCGTGCTTGGCTTCACGCCCATCGAAGATTTCGCCGGTTTCATCGCGGCCAGCGACATCGTATTGAATCTCCGCTATCCCACGCTGGGCGAGACGTCCGGCAGTCTGTTGCGGGCGCTGGGCCTGGGACGCGCGGTGCTGGTCTCCGAGGTCGGCGCTTTTGCGGAACTGCCGGACGAGTTGTGCCTGAAGGTGCCCGTGGGCGCCGGAGAAGAAGATCTCATCTTCGAATACCTCAATCTTCTGGTCTCCCGGCGCGATCTGGCCCAATCGCTGGGCGAGCGAGCGCGCGCTTATGTGGAGCGGGAATGCAACTGGGACGTCGTCTCCGAGCGCTATGCCTCGTTTCTGTACGCGGTGAAAGACGGCCGCGAGTGGGAGGAGCCACAGGTCAGCGCCGCCCCGGAGGAGCTTACCGCCGAGCCGGTTGCGCCGGAATACATTGCCGGTTGGTCCGTCGAGCCGGCGGCCCGTGAGTATCTCGAGGCGCATCACTCGCGTCTGGCGCGAACGCTTGAGATCACGCCGCCCGGCGGACCCGGCGACTGCATTCTCGAAATGGGCGCGTATTTGCAAATTACGCCCGCGCTGCGCACTAAGCTGGGTTATGGCAACGTAAGAGGCTGCTACTATGGCCCACCAGGACGCATCGACCACCGCAGCGTGACTTCCGAGGACGGCGAGAGCTTCGCTTGCGACATCGACCATTTCAACGCCGAGAAGGATCTCTTCCCCTATGCAGATGCCTGCTTCGCAACCGTGCTCTGCTGCGAATTGATCGAACACTTGTCCCAGGACCCTATGCACCTGATGGCGGAGGTGAATCGCATTCTCAAGCCCGGCGGCCACCTGGTGCTGACCACTCCCAACGTCGCGTCGGTGCGCGCCGTTTCGGCCATTCTGCAGGGCTATCAGCCCGGATTTTTTAACGCTTACCTCCGGCCGGTGGACGGCGATGAAACCGATGCCCGCCACAATCGCGAATACACGCCGGGCGAGATCCGCCTGCTGCTCCAGAACGCCGGATTCGAGGTGGCCAGCCTCGAAACTGGCCCTTTTCGCGAGCAACCCGCGCCCGAGTTCGCGTGGGTCCGCCACCTGCTCGAGCGCTACCATCTCGATACCAGCCTTCGCGGCGAAGGCATTTACGCGGTTGGCCGCAAAACCGGCGCGGTGCGCGACCGCTATCCGGCCTGGTTGTACACGTGACTGCTCGTCTTGCCAACGCGCAGGTCTGGGCGGACGGCGGCCGTTCTATTACCGCGCGGTTCGAAGTGCAAAACCTGTCGACCGGCGCCTGGCGTGCCGCCGAAGGTTTCGCCGTCGGGTACCACATTTTCGATCCCGCGACGGGCACGCTCGTGGTGGATGGGCCGCGCACAGAGCTCCAGGCTGAGATCGCGCCCGGGGAAATGCGCCCATTCGAGCTGCACCTGGACCTGCCTCCAGAGCCCGGCCGCTATCGCATTTTTTTCTCCGGCATGCAGGAGCACAGCCACTGGTTTTACGAGCGCGGCGCGGAATTTCTGCTGGTGGACGCGGTGGTTGAGGCCGAACGCGCTACCATCGAGAGATTTCGCGTGGCCACTCAAGGCACCGTGCGGCGCGAGCGGGCTTTGCGCTCCGTCCGCCGCGCGTTCACGCTGCCGTTCGAGAGCGCCTTCCGCAACCGCAGCCTGATCCGCACCATGGTACGGCGCGACGTGCTCGGCCGCTATCGTGGCTCGTTCGGCGGCGCTTTCTGGACCGTGCTCAATCCGCTCATCCTGATGCTGACGTACTTCTTCGTGTTCGGGGTGGTGCTGCGGACCAAGTTCCCCAACGATCCCAGCCGCTCCGGTTTCGCGCTCTACTTCCTCGCCGGAATGGTGCCATGGCTGGCCATCAGTGAAGCCGCCGGACGCGCGCCCACCGTGATGCTGGAACATCGCAACTTCGTCAAGAAGCTGGTTTTTCCCGTGGAGACGCTGCCGCTCAACCTGGTGACCGCCGGATTGGTTAGCGAAGTTTTTGGTGTGTTGCTGTTTCTCGCCGGCTTCTACCTGACGCACGGCTTCGTTCACGCCTCGATTGTCTGGCTGGTTGCACTGGTTATTCCACAGATTCTGTTGACCGCCGGTCTCTGCTGGTTTCTAGCCGCGCTGGGTGTGTTCGTTCGCGATCTGGCCCAGATCAACGGATTCCTTCTGACGCTGTGGTTTTTCCTGACGCCGATCTGTTACCCCGAAGGCTCGCTGCCGGCCCCCGCGCTGCGAATCCTGTCGAAGAACCCCATGCTCGTTTTAGTCCGCGGTTATCGCGATGCGCTGCTCGAGGGCCGCGCGCCCGCCTTCGGATCGTATTGGAAATTGTGTGTTGTTGCCGCGGCGGTGTTCGTCCTCGGCCACGCTTGGTTCTACAAGCTGCGGAAATCGTTCGCGGATATCATATGACCAGGCCCAGAACTTCGAGCAATGCCTGCCCGATCCGGCCCATCAACGGCTCTCCCAATCGGGTCAAGGGACCTCCGGCGAGGCGGCGATTGTCGATCGCTCGAAGCTGGTCGATCAGCACGTCGGACTTCCGGGTGAGCCTGCCTGACGGGCCGACGCGGAGCCGCAGCGGTTCGGCGTCTTCGATCAACTTCGTCGTTAAAGGCACGATGAGCGTGGATGGGTGGCCTGCGTCCAGCAGCGACTGCGACTGCACGATGAGCACCGGCCTGGTCTTGCCTGCCTCGGTGCCGCGCGGCGGATTGAGATCGGCCAGCCACACCTCCCCGCGCTTAAGCATCCGGATCTCGTTCAATCGCGGCGAACTCAGCGTTCACATGCATGCTTTCGCCGCGGCACTTCAGGGAAGCCTTTACCATGCGCTCCGCTCTCTGCCGCATTTCGATCTCTCGATTCATCCGCTCGACTGCCTGGCGGATGTACGCGGCCCGGGAAAGCTGTAACGTGTTAGCCGCTTTGCGGCTGGCTTCGAGCACGTCTTCCGGCAGGTTTAAGGAGATGGTCTTCATGTGTGTCTGATATAGTTTTATTATATCTCATGCAGATATCGCCTAACGATATGCTCCTTCTGTTCGCGCTCGGCGAACTCATCATTTGTTGGGTGGTCTGGACCCTCGGGTTCGTTGGGCCGCGCAAACAGGCGGCCGGGCGCAAGGCAGTCGTCAGAGCGCCCGCCTCGAAGTGGGGCATTCTGCTGGAAATGCTCGGCTTCGCGCTCATCTGGGCTTACGTTCGGCCGGTGGGCTTTGAAAAATCCGTTCCGTCCTTGATCGCTTCCATGATTCTTGCCCCTCTATCCGTCGCGCTCGGCTGGGCGGCCGCTCGCCATCTTGGCAAGCAATGGCGCTTCGAAGCGGCCCTTAGCGAAGATCACGAACTGGTCCAGACAGGTCCGTACCGCTGGGTGCGGCATCCTATTTACGCCTCGATGTTCGGCATGCTCCTGGCCACGGGTTTCGCGTGGACATGGTGGCCCATGTTTGTTGCTGCGGTGATCGCCTTCGTCGCGGGAACCGAGATTCGCGTGCGCGCGGAGGACCGCCTGCTGGCCGGGCGTTTCCAGCAGTCCTTCCCTGCATACCGCTCGCGCGTGCGCGCTTACATTCCGTTCATTCGGTGATTGCGCGGCGAGGGCTCCACGTGCACCAGCACATCCGCCACCCAATTCACATCCTGACGGATGCGTTGGCGCACTCGCTCGGCAATGTCGTGCGAGGACCGCACACTAATATCGGGGTCGACCTCCAGGTGCAGGTCGACGTGATATTGCAGTCCCGTCTTCCGCGCGAAACATTTCTCCACGCCTTCCACGCCCGAGACCTTTTGCGCCACGTCGCGAATGGTTCGCATCATGCGTGCGTCGGGCATGGTGTCCATGAGTTGCAGCCCGGTATCGCGCGCCACCCGGAGCCCGGTGAAGATGACGATCACTCCCACCACGAAGCCGCCGTAATGGTCGGCGGCCAGGAATCGTTGAGGATCGTACAGCGTGAGACTCACCGCGGCCAGCGCAGCGAGGCCGGAGACGATGTCCACGGCGTCATTCCAGGCGTCCGCTGCCAGCGCGGCGCTCCCGATGGTTTTGCCGATGCGGTATTTTACTCCGCTCAGAACGGCTTTCACGGCGATGGACCCCATCAGAGGCCAAACCGCGTAGGCTGCCGGCGGTAGGCTCGGCTCCCCCACCATCCGGATAGCATGGAAAGAAATAGCGATACCGGCGGCCGCCAGCATCAGGCCCACCAGCAAGCCGGTCAAGGTTTCAGCGCGGCCGTGGCCATAGGGATGGTCGGAATCGGCCGGTTTGGCCGCGAGCGTCAATCCGAGGAAGACGAAGCCGGACGCCAGAACATCGCCAGCCGATTCCAGCCCGTCCGCGACCACCGAAGTCGATCCTGCGAACAGACCCGTGACGATCTTCACCACCGCGAGGCCGCTGCTCACGATCATGCCCGCGAGCGCGACCTTCTGGCCAATCCGCATCCCCCCAGTGTAGCCAGTCGCGAGCCGGCGGCGTCTTCGTTACCGCCGCTCGCGAACAGGCTGTCACTGGCTCGGCGCGGAGGAGATCGTTACTGCTGCCCGCCCGGTTGCCCTGCGGAGGCGGACAAGTGCGCGCGCCGGTTCTTCTGCCAGCACTCCTCGGTGTGATCCGTGCATTGCGGCCGTTCCTTGCCGTAACTGATGGTTGTCAATTGCGAGGCCGGTACACCGAACTCCACCAGATAATCCTTGGCCTCGGTCGCGCGCCGGTCGCCCAGCGCGAGATTGTATTCCGCGGATCCGCGCTCGTCACAGTGGCCTTCCACCGTGATCTTGGCGCCCTGAAAATTCTGGAAGATATCTTTCAATGCCGTGGCGTCGCTCGATAAAGCTGCTCGTGCGTCGGCTCGCAGGCTCGACTTGTCATAGTCGAAGAAGGCGTCCTTGGTTTCCGCGCTCAATAGCTCACCCAGTGATTTCCTGGCCGGCGCTGCCGCTGTCGTTGGCGCGGGTACCGTGACATTCACCGAAGTGACGTCCTCGGCGGTCCCTCCCGGCCCCTTTGCCGTCAGTGTGTAGGTGGTGGTGGAACCCGGATATATCTGCCGGTTCCCGCCACTTTGCACCGATCCGATGCCTGGCTGAATCGTTACGTTGGTCGCATTCTCGACTGACCATCGCAGCGTGGAAGATTGTCCCCTCTCAATCGAAGACGGCGACGCCGTGAAACTCGATATCAGCGGCTTGGCAGGCGGTGGCGCGCTCTCTTTCGTAGTTGGTGGTGGCGGCGGAGGCGGTAAGGTCGCTACTTTCTTCGAACAAGCCGCTGCGAACAGAAGAAAGCAGAATCCCACCGCAAGGTAACTGATTTTTTGCTTCGTCATATTGTTTTTCAACTCCTTCGTTGCTCATGAAAATACGCCGCGGCGTCCACCGGTTGCGGCAGCCGCGGCCCCCCAGGGTTCGGTCAACTTCTCTTGCTAAGGCCCAATGACTTCTCCAGCTGCAGATCCTCGTGATGCACCTTGCTGAACTTCTCGAATTCGTCCATCTGGTTTGCCAGCTTGTCCGACCGTTGGTACAACCCGTCCGTGTAGCCCTCGTAGGTCATACCAACCACGTTCGACTGGTGGTCGTTCAAAAACATAATCGCGGCTTGCGTTTCGTTTGCCATCTCCGCGATCAGGGGCGCTGCCTCGTTGATGGCTTTCTGTTCCCATGGCGTACTCACGCGCCGGATCGTCTCGAGCCGGCATAGCTTAGTCCCCATGTCATTGACCGCGTCACGAACCGCGTCTAGTTCTGCGCCGTCCAACTCCCAGCCGGCATCGGGGACCATTGCGATGCGATCGAGGGTATCGGCGTGGCTACGTGCTACGCGGGCATCCAAGGCAATGTCGCTAAGCAGCCCTTGCGCCTCGCTCGGAAAGTTCCACGTATAGGACTCCGCAGTCACCGTGCCCAATGCGCACGAGCGGTTCTCTGATTTGGTGGCGGCGGGCAAAAGCAGCGCCGCGGCAAACAAACAGCCGCCCAGTTTTAGATAGTGCGATACATGCATAGTGATTCCTCTCTTTTCTGTAAGTGGCCGCCTACAACTAGTTAGATGGAAAATAAGGGTTTGCGGATATACTGTCCGGACTGTATTTTGCTGTGGGTAAGGCAGGAGAGGGCGCTAAACCGATTAGATCCAAAAACGATTTCCGGGCATCGAGAGTACTCGGCACTTCACAGAGTCGGCTGTGCGGATGCATGCGACTGCTCGGCTAACCCGCTTTTCCTGTGCGCGCTTACGGGAGATAGGAACCACAGCACGGCGGCGACCAGAAGCAGGGCGGGTACATCGCCGGTGAGGTGCCCGAGTTCGTGCCCGTCATAGATGGCCTGCGCCGCCATGATGCCGGCATGAACCACGCTCGACCAAATCGTGAATGAAATCAGGCTGCGGTTGCTGTCAGGATCCCGCGCCGCGGCGATGAGAAAAATGCCTAGCACCGCATAGACACCGCAGATCATTTGCAGATAATATTGGCCGTGGCCTCCGTGCCACACCCAACCAGAGGGCCATACCATGCCAACGGGGTAGATCAGGCAGAAGATGACCCCGAAGGCAGTCAAGGCGAATCGCAACAGCTTGTTTTTTTGCGTTAAGGTCATGTCACAACTCCGCGCAGTTTGTTGTTCAGGCACCACTTAGGGCCGCCATCGAGAAGTATTCACTCGTTTAGTCACCCGCTGCTAGGGCGGTGGTTGGGGAACACCTGCGGATTAGCGGGGGACTGGCCCACAAACCACGGTGGCTTCGGTCTACCATAAGTAATATTTGTGCCGGCGTCTGGCAGGACGATGCCATCGGCGAACGGGGCTGGAATGCGGTATCAGTTCGGCGATTTTGAACTCGCGACGGAAAGATATGAGCTGAGGAAAAACGGCATCGTGCTGCACGTCGAGCCGTTAGTCTTCGATCTCATCCAGTTCCTTTCGCGCCATCCTGGCCGTGTGGTTAGCCGCGACGAAATCGTTGATGAGGTCTGGCAAGGTCGGCTGGTTTCCGAGGCTACGATCGATGGCTGTATCAAATCAGCACGGCGAATCCTCGGAGATAGCGGTGAAAACCAGAGTTATATCCGCACGGTGAGGGGAAGGGGATTCGAATTTGCCGCACCGGTAACGGCACTGGATGATGGGCAGCCGGGTAGCAATTCTTCGCGGGAGCAAACAAAAGAGCACCCCAGGGAAAGAGACGTCAAGAACGAGGCTTCGCTGCCAGGCCATCCGCTCGGCGCCAGCGTCTCCCCGTTCGGAACGGCACCACGGCCGGTATTGGCGGTGTTCCCTTTTGCAAATCAGAGCGCGGAGACGGACGACTACTTTGCCGACGGGTTAACGGAAGACATTGTTACCAATCTGTCGCGGTTCCGCGACCTACGCGTGATCGCCGCCGGGTCTACGCTGCAATTTAAGGGACGCTCGATCAATGTGCTCGAATTCTGCCGGGAGATGCGAGCTGCTTACGTGGTTCAAGGCAGCGTGCGTCGTGCCGCCGGCCGGGTCCGCATTACGGTCCAGCTCATAGATGGAGTCAGCTGCGTACAGTTGTGGGGCGATCGCTACGACCGCGAGATGGGCGACATCTTCGACTTGCAGGACGAGCTGACGCGCAGGATTGCGGCCACACTCGGCGTGAAACTGCAGGACGTCTCCCTCGAACGGGCGATGGCCAAAGGACCGCTGGAACTCGATTCCTATGACTGCGTGTTGCGGGCGCGCAGGTACACTTCGGCTTTGAGCGCGGAGATGCATGCCGAGGCGCGGGATCTGCTCGAAAGGGCTGTAGAACTCGATCCGCTTTCACCCGACGCGCATGCGCTACTTGCCAACGTTTATCTGGCCGAGCATCGTTTTGAGATGAACCCGCGCCCCGATCCCATCGGCCGCGCGCTGACACATGCGTTGCGAGCTACACAGCTTGACCCGCGGAACGCGTATGCACGATGTTGGCTCGCAATCGTACATTTTTTCCGCGGTGAGAACGAGAAGTTCGAGACGGAGTCGCAGTTGGCTTTGAGACTGAATCCCAATGACCCAGAGACGCTTGCCGACGTCGGCCACTATTTGGCGTTCATGGGCGAATTTGAACGGGGTGTTGAACTCTCGCGGCGCGCTCAGGAACTCAATCCGTTGCATCCGGGCTGGTACCACTTCAGCTTTGCCCGTCACGACTACAACCGAAAGGCGTACGAGGGCACAATAAGGTCGGTGGAGAAGGTCGGATTACCCCACTTCTATTGGACTCATTTGCTGGACGCAGCCGCCAAAGGTCAATTGGGACGCCCAGATGCCGGCAAGGCATTGTCGCGGATACTTGAGGTCAAACCCAACTTTTCGGCACCCGTCGAATTGCGAAAATGGAACGCATCCCCGGACGATCGGGATCACATTATGGAGGGCCTGCGGAAGGCTGGATGGAATGGTTGACGGAGTTGGCTCCTCGGCTTTTTCTTCCCGGAAGCTTGCGGTGCCCGTCTAGCTAGGAGTCCCGTTAGGGGATATTGGGGATTCACATGGACGTATAGTCGCCATCCCGTTGAATGACCCCACCCCCAAAAATACAGCACCACCGGTATATCGCCCTTCCGCCCCGCCTTCCTATCCTGAAATCAGGAAAGGAGTCAAAAACATGGCAAGGTTATCAGTCAAAGTCATGGCCGTTGTTCCGGCGCTTCTCTGGGGAGGGTGCATGCTCTTGGTCGGGCTCATCAATATTGGAGCACCTTCCTACGGCGGTGATTTTCTTCGCATGATGAGCTCGGTTTACCCTGGATTTCACGACACCCGCACGGCTGGGGAAGTGATCGTTGGCACGGTATACGGGCTTGCGGATGGCGCGATTGCGGGTATCCTGTTTGCCTGGCTCTATAACTGGGTGGCCGGCATGAGCACGCACGGGACAGCGAGCGCCACCCACTGAATTCCCCAGCTACGGCGCGTTCTTATAGACTGATGTCATAGCGGACGAACTCATTGACGGCATGGTGCCAGCCGAACTAGCGGCGAAATCGAGAACCAGGCTTGTCTTGCTGGTGGGTTTCGGAGGGCTGCTCGCTCTGATGGCGGTCGGCGGTTTCGACGCCATCCAGGTGCTGCGGCAGATCCAGACCCGCAATGTGCAGATCCGCCAGTCGTTCCTCTCCCGGGATCGTGCGCTCGAGGACATTCGCTCGTCGCTCTATCTGTCGGGAACCGTCGTCCGCGACTACCTTCTCGACCCTGAGCCGGCCGCCGCAGCCGAGCAGTTGCAGCACCTGGAGCGGCTCAAGAGCGAGATGGGGACCGCGATGAACTTGTATGCCGCTTCCCTTAGCACCGGGGAAGCGGAGCCCGTGCATGCTTTGCGGACTGGCCTCGCCGAGTATTGGACCGTGCTCCAACCTGTGCTGCAATGGTCGCCGCGGGAACGGCGGGAGCGCGGTTACATTTTTGTGCAACGTGAGTTGCTGCCGCGGCGCGCCACCGTGCTGGACCTTGCCGACAGGATCGCTGCGCTCAATGAGCAGGAGCTGAACGGTGGGGATGAGCGCCTCGAGGAAACCTTCGGCCGCTTCCGCCACCGCTTGCTGGTGATGCTGGCGGCCACGCTGAGCTGCGGGTTGATACTGGCGGCCGTGGCCGCGTCGCATATTCTGCGATTGGAAAGGCAATCCGCCGTACGATACCGGCTGGTGGTGCACGCGCAGAGCGAGTTGAAAGAGTTATCCGCGCGTTTGGTGAAGGCGCAGGAGGAGGAACGCCGCGCGATTTCTCGCGAGCTGCATGATGAGGTGGGGCAATCCTTGAGCGCTCTGTTGATGGAGCTGGGCAACCTCGCGGCCGTGGCGCCGCGCCATCTCGAGCCGCTCCAGCGCCACCTGGAATCCATCCGCAAGTTGGCGGAATCGAGCGTGCAGGTGGCGCGCAATATGTCCCTGCTTCTGCGGCCCTCCATGCTGGATGATTTCGGCCTCGTCCCGGCTCTGGAGTGGCAGGCGCGCGAAATTTCCAAACGCAGCGGCATGGCCGTGACTGTCGACGCCGGCGAGCTCTCCGATGATCTGCCGGATGATCACAACACCTGCGTCTACCGCGTGGTCCAGGAAGCGCTGCACAACTGCGTGCGCCATGCCCAGGCGCGCTCAGTGCGCATTGGCGTTCACCAGCAAAAAAGCCGAATCGTACTCTCGATCCAGGACGATGGCAAGGGATTTGACGCACGGCGCGTCCGTGGCCTGGGCCTGGTCGGCATGGAGGAGCGCGTCCATCATCTCGGCGGAACCTTCGAAGTGAGATCCGAGCCGGGCCGCGGCACCCTGCTGATGGTGGAGTTGCCGCTGCCCAATGTCCAGGCGCCGGCGGAGACGGTGCGCGCGGTGCGGATCGCTTGAGCAATCCGATGAATCCGATCCGCATCCTGCTGGCCGATGACCACACCGTAATGCGCAATGGCCTGCGGCTATTGCTCGAGCGCCAGGCGAACCTCACCGTGGTGGGTGAAGCTTCGGACGGCCGTGAGACCGTGCGTGTCGCCGAAGCCGTATTGCCCGATGTTGTCGTAATGGACATCGCCATGCCCAATCTGAACGGTATCGAGGCGGCGCGCCAGATCACCAACACCCGCCCCGGAACCGCGATCGTGATTCTGAGCATGCATTCCGATGAGAGCTACGTGATCCGCGCGCTCAAAGCCGGCGCGCGAGCGTATCTGCTCAAGGATTCCGCCGAAGGCGATCTCATCGCCGCCATCCACGCCATCACCGAGGGCAAATCGTTCTTCAGCCCCGCCATCAGCCGTATTCTGGTGGAAGACTACATGCGCCAGCTCGAGGCAGCAGCATGTAGAGGATACTTATGAGCTGCTCACGGCCCGGGAACGGGAGATCCTGCAACTCCTTGCGGAAGGAAAATCCAACAAAGAAGCCGCCGTCATGCTCAATCTGAGCATCTACACCGTCGAGACCCATCGCACCCACATTCTGCAAAAGCTGAATCTGCATAGCGTGCCGGAATTGATCTTGTATGCCGTTCGCAAAGGGATCATTGCGTAAAAATTTCTGAGCAGAATCTCAAAAATATTTATTTTTCAGTAAATTGACGCGATGGAGCTCCGTTTGCTTCGTTCAGGGCAGGAGAATCGCGACATGTACAAAACCAAACGCTGGCTTCGTTCGTTATTCCTGATCGCCGCGATCACTGTACCGGCGGCGACTATCGGGTGTGCCGTGCACGTGCGCTACTACGACGTGGAACATCGGGACTACCACCACTGGGACGACCACGAGGACCGCGCCTACAGGGCCTACCTAAGTGAACGGCACGAACCGTATCGTGACTTCAAAAAACGCAGCCCCGATGAGCAGAAAGACTATTGGAACTGGCGCCACAGTCACCCGAGCTAACCTCGAAAATACAGATACGCGCCGAGGATGAACACCAAAACCGCGCCCGAGGCGGCCACCTCCCGCCAGCTCCAGCTGGCGCGAGTGCGGCGGTAATCGTCCTCGGTCGCGGTTCCGAAAGTCAGACTTTGGATCGTAGCGTCGGCCTGCGGAGCGGTCATGTAGCTCACCGCCACCATCACCACCGCCGAAACAATTGTGATCAGAACGCTAAAGTATTGAAAATACATATTATTGATGATCCAAAGGAAAGATCCGGGCGAATATCCGTTCTGGAAGCCTGCCAGTCCGAGGGTTACCGGTGTGTCGACGACCATACGGAACAGGCCGAGGGCAAAGCCGACGATCATCGCCCAAAGTGCGCCGTGCCCGTTCAGGCGTTTGAAGAAAACGCCGAAAAAGAACACGACAAAAATGGGCGGGGCCAGATAGCCTTGAACTGCCTGGAGATACGTGTAAAGGCCCTTTGCATTCTTGATGACCGGAATCCACGCCAGGGCGATCAGTACCATGAATACAGTGGCGATCCGGCCGGTGCGCACAAGCTGATGTTGGGACGCTCCTTTGTTCCATTTTTCGTAAAGATCCACCGTGAACAGCGTGGAACAGGCGTTGAAAACTCCTGCCAGCGAGCCCATCAGCGCGGAAAGCAGCCCGGCGACGACAATTCCGCGAATCCCCGATGGCAGAAGGTATTGAACCATCATGGGAAAAGCGCCGTTCGAAACCGCAGGAATGGCGTGGCCATCCGGGCCAATCATCTGGGCCAGTTCGGGGACTTTTCCGCTCCGGGCTAAGGCAAAGCAGATTAGGCCAGGGATAAGGAACAGGTATACGGGGAATAGCTTGAGAAAGGCGGCGAAGATGCTGCCGCGGCGCGCCACCGTCTCGTTAGGCGCACCCAAGGCCCGCTGCACGATGTATTGGTCGGTGCACCAGTACCAGAGGCCGATGATCGGCGCACAGAAGAGCATTCCGAGCCAGGGAAAGTTTCCGTTGAAATACCAGGCCTGCTTGACCACTTCCCCGGCTTGATTGGTCTCGATCACGGGTGCCCAAGTGCCCTGAACCCCAGCGGGTATGAGAGGTTTCCAGAGGTTGAACATGTCGGAACCGCACCAGTGGCGGAGCTCGCTCCAGCCCCCTAATCGTATCAATCCATAGCCAGTTAACAGAGCTGATCCAACGATGAGGACGGTAACCTGCACGGCGTCGTTGTAGGCGACGGCGCGCATGCCGCCGAGAGTCGTGTAGAGTCCGGTCAGGACGATCACAAGAACAGAGCCGATCCAGAAGCTGTCGATGGAGGCGCCGGCAATATTCAGCCGCATCTCCGGAAAGAGCGTGGCGAACACCACGCCGCCGGCGAAAATGCCCACCGCGATCTTCGAGATGACAAAGGTGATCAGAGAAACGATGGAGAGGACGTAGCGCGACTGTTCATTAAAGCGCCGTTCCAGGAATTCCGGCATCGTGAACACCATGGAGCGCATGTAGAACGGGACAAATACCCACGCCAGCACGAGCAGACACCAGGCGTGCAGCTCGTAATGCGCCATGGCCACACCGCTAGTGGCGCCGGAGCCCGCGAGGCCGACGATGTGCTCCGATCCAATGTTGGAAGCGAAGATCGAAGCGCCGATGATCCACCAGCCCAGGTTGCGGCCCGCGAGGAAATAGTCCGTGGCAGAGTCCTTGGCTTTGCGGACCACCCACCAGGCAACGCAAAGCAAAATGCCGAAGTAGAGAGCAATCGCGAACCAGTCGAGTCCGGAGATCCGCGAGCTGGCTGCGGTGACCAAAAGAAAAGCGGGGCAGTTCATTTGTGCGGGTCCTGCTGGTGGTGGGCGGGCATATTTTCGTATTCGCGACGATTCCGACCATGCATGATACCTTGAGAGCGTAAGCGTTAGCACCTCGGACTGCCATGAAGAAGCCTTCCCTGGAAGAACGGCGTCTGGTCCGGCTAACGAAGATCTGCCTGGCCCTTCCGGAGACCACGAGGCAATGCCACGGTCTACACGCCGGCTTCCGGGTCAGGAAAAAGACCTTTGTTTATTTTCTCAACGACCATCACGGCGATGGCATCGTTTCCGTATCTGCTAAAGTAATCCGCGGAGATAATACGGCGCTAGTGGCGGCGAACCCCGCGAGATTCTACCTGCCCGCGTACATCGCATCAAAGGGTTGGGTGGCGCTGCGATTGGATGTGGGCGAGATCGACTGGGAAGAAGTGGCTGAACTGGTGGTGGGCAGCTACCGGCTGGTTGCTCCCAAGAGTCTGGCCGCGCTCGTCTGATAGCACGTCGCGCTTGGCGCCTAAAACAACCCTGGCTGCTCGCCCGTGCGAAACCGCCGCTGCACCTTGAAGTAGTCAAACGCGCTGTCCGTCGCCACGCGCCCGCGCGGCGTGCGGTCCAGGAATCCGAGCTGGATCAGGTACGGCTCGTAGACTTCCTCGATGGTTTCCGGCTCCTCGCCGATCGACGCCCCGATCGTATTCACGCCCACCGGGCCGCCGCTGTAATTCTTCAGCACCGTGAGCATGATCTTCTGATCGATTTCGTCCAGCCCGAACCGGTCCACATCCAGCAGATCGAGCGCCGTATCGGCCACGGCCCGCGTGATCCGCCCGTCGGCGCGCACTTGCGCGTAATCGCGCACGCGCCGCAGCAGCCGGTTGGCGATGCGCGGCGTCCCCCGGCTGCGCCGCGAAATCTCTTCCGCTCCTTCTTCGTCGATCTCCACGCCGAGCAGCCGCGCCGACCGTTTCACGATCTGGTGCAGCTCCGCCACGCCGTAATGATTGAGGCGCAGCACAAGGCCAAAGCGCCCGCGCAGCGGCCCGCTCACCAACCCCTGCCGCGTCGTAGCCCCAATGGCCGTGAACTTCGGGATCTCGATCGAGTGCGTGCGCGCCCCGGGTCCGGCCCCGATCAGAATGTCCACGCGAAAATCCTCAATCGCCGCGTAGAGAATCTCTTCCACGTCCGGCAGCAGCCGGTGAATCTCGTCGATGAAGAAAACCTGCCGCGCCTTGATATTGGTCAGGATGCCGGTGAGATCGAGCTTCTTTTGGAGGATCGGCCCGGAGGTCTGCTGGAACTCGACCCCCAACTCCTCGGCGATAATCGCCGCGAGCGTGGTCTTGCCCAACCCCGGAGGACCGTAGAGAAGCACATGATCCATGGCCTCGCTCCGCCGCCGCGCCGCCTCAATCGCGATGGCAAGATTCTCCTTGAGCTTCGTCTGCCCGGTGAAATCCGCCAGCCGCCGCGGGCGCAGCCCCGCCTCAAACTGCGCTTCATCCTCCTGCGGCGACGCGGAAACTATGCGAGGATCCATGTGCTCTCAGCTATCTGTTATAGCTTAGCTGCGACGTGGGCGCTCAGTGTGAATCGTGCCACTTACCGAGCCGCGACCGCAGGGAGCGATCAAACGTACTTTCTTTGTGACGGGCGCGAGGCGAGCGGCGGTTCGAAGTGAAGTTCGAGCGCGTCTTTCAGATTAGCGAGAGCCTCTTCTTCGGAATGGCCCTGGCTGGCGACGTCGACTTCTAAGCATTGCGAGACGTACCAGCTTCCCTCGCGCCAGACAGTTACGGTGAAGGGTCGCTTCATGACCACATTCTTTCAGACGACGCGGCTGCTTGCATTTATCGGAAATTTCAGAGCAATTCCGCAATAGATTCGATGGTGATCGACCTCGTCTGCGCAACCTCGGAGAGAATGCCATGAAGCGTCCCAGTCTTCAGCGGATTGTGCAGGGGGACGGTAATTGCGTGGGCCGGAGGTCCTTCATGCCTCAGCCTGACGTGGCTACCTTTTTGACGAAGCACCCGGTATCCGAGACGTTCCAATGCGCGGATCAGACGATCTGCCGATATACCGCGCGGCAGCTTCATGCAACTTCGACCGGGATCAGTTCGTCCTTTGTGTAGTGAAGTTGCACCAAACGCGGATGCACCGGCCCATCTTCGAAGTGAAGCGCCGTTGCCTCAAGAACGTTGGCACGGAGTTCTTCCCACGTATCCGCTTCCGTGAAGATAGGATGACCTAGGGCGCGCGCGCAATAACCGCCTTCCTCCGCGTCGCGAACTTCGAAGATCAGCTCCATGTCCATAGGATACCTGAGGCCAAAGCGGACGGCATCTGGGCCCTGGCTTTCATTCCCACGCGCAGTCTTCGCGCTGCGAAGCCGACGACCGACATCAAGCACCAAGTGGAACTGCGCCGACCCACCGTCTCCGCTTACCTGACCAGCCCATTTGGGTCCTTAACAACCTGAAAAGACTCAAACGACAACCTCGCCTTGAGAGTCTTAACCGGCGTGGCGTACTTTCGCAGCCTTTCCTCAATATCCTTCCCTGACACGGTGCACCTGACTCCGATGATCACCTCGCGGAGGGTCACGTCCTCGTTCTTACCGAAATCAAAGTAACTGTACTGTCCGGGTTTTCCGTCAAGGCGCGCGAAAAGGCGGACTTCGTCCTCATACCGCCAACCTTTGTACTTCAGCAGAAGCTTCCGCATGATAGGTGCCTCTGCGATCCAAAAATTCCGATTTCGAAGGGCCTGGAACAGTATTTCTGGGTCTTGCATCTCTGGGCCGTCAACATAAATCGGTGTCTGTACAGCGTCGGGTCTGTCTGGAATGTCGAAACCGAGACAAATCCCCTTGTGCTTGTCCGCGTAGTGGCTCCAGAGGAGCGGGTTGCTCCAGTTCGTGCTGAAGCACAAGGCCCCGTATGTTACAGCGGGGTGGGACGTCAGAAGCTTATCCACTGTGGGGTCGGACCACTTGGATCCCAGCAGTTCAAAAGGGTCATTCATGTCCTTAAATTCAGAAAGTTTGATTCTTTTCTCGTCAAGATCTTTCAGAGCGTAATCGGCGGAGAGGAATTTATAGACGCGCATAGTGGCTCAAGCCATCTCCCTACCCATTGTCTCCGACACGCAGACCGAGCGGTCCAGACTGCGGCCCCGCCTCCTCCCTCACCTCACCAACTCCAACGCCCTTCTAAACAGCGGCTCAAACTCCCCTGCCACTCCCGCCGCTTTCGCCTTCCGCACTGCCTGCTCTGCCGCGGGACGCGCGCATCCCAGATTGAGCAGCGCCGACAGTACATCCTGCTCTATCTCGCTCAGACTCGGAACACGAGCCGCCGCACTCTCTCCCACCGGTGCGGCAAGCTTATCGCGCAGCTCCAGCACCATGCGCTCCGCGGTCTTCTTTCCGACCCCCGGAATCCGCACCAGCCGCTCCACTTCCCCCTTGCGAATTGCCGCGATCAGCTCCCCCGCCTCGAGGCCTGACAGCACCTTGATCGCCAGCGACGGCCCGATCCCGCTTACCCCTATCAGTTTCTCGAACAGGTTCTTCTCGTCCTGCGACAAAAACCCATAGAGCGCCAGCGTATCCTCGCGAACGTGCGTGTACACCCGCAGCCGCACCTCCGCCCCGGCCTCGGGCAGGTGCGTGTAAGTGGTGATGGGTATGTGCAGCTCATACCCCACGCCGCCCGCATCCACCACCGCCTGGTTCGGATGTTTCTCCAGCAGCACGCCCCGTAGCACCGCGATCATAGGCTTCAGTATGCCATCGTATTCCCGTTGATTCGCGCGCATTCGCGGCCTACCATGTCTTTTGGCCCGCCGCCGCTTCTTCGTCGACCGCATCCACAACGATCTCGCCGAGCTCATCGGCGATGACGCCCGCCATCTCGCCCGCGTCCTTCGCGCCGAGCCCGGACAGCACTACGAGCTCTCCGACAATCACCGCGCCTACCTCGCCGAAATCTCCGCCGTCACCGCAGGCCGCGTGACATTCCATGTCCTCGAACCGCTCCCCGCGCCGCCGCCGTCTCCGCACATCACGCTCTACGCCGCCCTCATCAAGTTCGATCGCTTCGAATGGCTCATCGAGAAGGCCACCGAGCTCGGTGTCGCGCGCATCGTACCGGTCATTGCCGATCGCGCCGAAAAAGGCCTGGCCTCCGCCGCCCCGAAACGCGTCGAGCGCTGGCGCAAAATCGCCCGCGAGAGCAGCCAGCAAGCGCGCCGCGTAACGATTCCCGAAATCTCACTGCCCGAGACCTTTGCGGAAACTATCCCCAAGCCTTCGCCCCACCGATTCTTCCTCGAGGAGAACCCCGGTGCTCCATCGCTGCTCTCAGTACTTCCTACCGACACTGGCGCCTTCACCATCCTCACCGGCCCCGAAGGGGGCTGGACCGATCGCGAGCGCGCGCTGGCCTCCGAAGGCGGCTGGGCACCTGTTTCGCTCGGCGCCAACATTCTCCGCGCCGAGACCGCCGCGATCGCCGCCATTGCCGTCCTCAGCCAGACGCGAATGACAGCCTCCTGAAAGTGTCCCGCAGGGCCGATTACAATAGAGGAAGGTACATGGGTCAATATTTCGGCACGGCTTCGGAGGGGCTGCTATTTATTGCCCTGGGGGCGGTCCAATGGTGGATGGCGCGCTCCGCCATCTCATTCATTGTAAAGCACTTACCTGCTCGATACGCCCGTGTGGCACGCTACGCCGTCGTAGTGGCCACAGCCGTGGTAATTTTCGGCCTTGCCCTGCACCTGCCAACCGCCAACGACGTGCCGCTGCCCGCATGGTTCTTCGGCTGGTTTCGCGGCGTCGTCCTGATCTGGGGGTTTGCCTCTGCGCCGGCCTGGCTGGTCTACCGGCTTCTCCGCTTCCGCAAGCCTCGGCCGGAAGCCATCAATCCCGTACGTCGCGCTCTACTCGCCGCTGGCGGTGCTGCCGTGGCTGCGCCGTTTGCGCTGGTCGGATACGGCGCCGTCATTGAGCGAACTAATTTCCAGGTCCTCGAAGTCGACGTCCCCATCCCCAACCTCCACCCCGACCTCGTGGGGCTGCGCCTGCTTCAGCTCAGCGACATTCATCTCAGCCCGTTTCTGAGCCAAACGGAATTTGCCCGTGCTGTGGACATGGCTAACGAGCTTCGTCCTCACCTGGTGCTTGTGACGGGGGATCTGATCTCCGTTCACGGCGACCCTTTGGATGCCTGCCTGCGCCAAGTGGCACGCTTGCGCTCCGATGCCGGTACATTGGGCTGCCTGGGGAATCATGAAATGTATGCCGGCGTCGAGGACTACACCACGGAGCAGGGTGCGCGCCTCGGCATTCCCTTTCTCCGCGGCCGGGCCCGCCAGCTCCGTTTCGGCAATGCGCAAATCAACGTCGCGGGCGCCGATTACCAGCGAATGAGCTGGTCGGACCACTACTTGGAGGGCGCTGAGCAATTACTCGCGCCCGGCTCGCTGAACATTCTGCTGCAACATAACCCCGACGTCTTCCCCACCGCGGCGCGCCAGGGTTGGGACCTTACCCTCGCGGGCCACACCCACGGCGGCCAGGTCAACGTCGAGATTCTGCATCACAATCTGAATATTGCCCGGTTCTATACGCCCTACGTCCGCGGCCTGTACCGTTCCGGGGGGTCCGCCATTTACGTCACGCGCGGCATTGGCACCATCGGAATGCCCGCTCGCATCGGCGCGCCGCCTGAGATATCCTTGTTGCGCTTGCGAAAGGCCTGACGCCGCTCTTGCGCTATCTCGTTCTCAGCGATCTCCACGGCAATCTCGAGGCACTGAACGCCGTTCTCCTGTCCGCCGCCGGCGCCTACGACCGCATTCTGTGTCTCGGCGATCTGGTCGGTTATGGGGCTGATCCCAACGCCGTCACCGATTGGGTGCGCGCCAACGCCGCCGTCGTGGTTCGCGGCAATCATGACCGCGCCTGTGCCGGCCTGGACGATCTCGCGTGGTTCAATCCGGTGGCCCGCATTGCCGCCGAATGGACCCACCGTCAGCTTACGCCGGAGAACCGCGAATACATCGCCGCGCTCCCCAAAGGCCCCATCGCCGTCGAGGATTTCCAGGTGATGCACGGCTCGCTGCTCGACGAAGACGAATACATGGTGCAGCCTTCCGACGCCGGCCAGGCCTTCCCCTATCTGGAAAGCTCGCTCGCCTTCTTCGGCCATACGCACTTGCAAGGCGGCTTCGAGTGGGCCCACAGCCGCGTCCGCGTCATCCCCCGTCCCGTGTCCGGCGAAATGGAATCCGTCCTCGAATTTGACCCCGATAGCGCCTATCTCATCAATCCCGGCTCCGTTGGCCAGCCCCGCGACGCCGACCCGCGCTCCGCCTACGTCCTCTACAATCCCGAAGATAAATTCGTCACATACCGCCGCACTCCCTACGACATCATCACCGCGCAGGAGAAAATCCGCAACGCCGAACTGCCCGACGTGCTGGCTGACCGGCTGGCGGTGGGACGGTGACTACTCGTCTCTGTAAATTTCTCGCCGATGCCCGACTTTGAGAATTTGATATTCGTCGCTGCCCGATTTCCGAAAGATGTCCCGATAGTCCCCACACCGAAGGCGCAAACGTCCCGCAGCGCCTCCCTTCATAGCTGACACTTCACCACGTGCTGAATCAGCGTATTGACTGAGCGCGATGAGGATCTGCCGTGCCCGTAATCGCGGAATCCCCCTAAGCGCAGCACGCGCCGAGGGCTCCCAAACGAACCGCGCCATCAGGCGATGTCGAACTCCTTGAGAATCTCTTTGTGGGGAACGCCTTCGCCACCGCGATCGAAGTAGGCCTGCGCAGCCTCTACATCGTGCCGGGCCTGCTCGGTGAATGGACCTTCGGATTCGGCGGGCGCCACGTCCCAATCTGTCGCCAGCGCCTCGAGCAGTTTGCGCGTAACAGCGAGATCAGCTTCCGGAACGCGGTCCAACAGCGCGTGTAAATCAGTCCGATCGACGCCCATGCGCGAAACCCTTCATATTCTCAGGATATAGTATTTCAAGGAGTTTGCGTGTCGACGCTCCTCGCTACGGTACCAGCTTCACAGTGCAACGCGCTTGCCGGCTTCGACGGTGATACGCGGACTCACAATCCGAGTGCATCAATGGGGAAGTCACGACTATCATTGAGTCAATGAGACGCAAACGCCCCGATCGCATCCCGTTTCCCCATCCCGGGGAAACCATTCGCGAGGACTATCTGAAGCCGCTGAAGATGAGCATCAACAAGTTGGCGCTCGAACTCCGGGTGCCTGCGACCCGCATGACCGAGATTGTCAACGGCCGCCGTGGTATCAGCGCCGACACCGCGTTGCGCCTGGCGCGCTATTTGAATACGACGCCCCGCTTCTGGCTCAACCTCCAGGCGTCTTACGAACTGGCCAAAAGCGGCTGAAGCCCGGCTCGCCGAAATCGAGCGCACCGTGCAGCCGCGCGAGGCCGCTTGAACGCGCAATGCCGCGCGGTTCGTTTGGGAGCCCTCGGCGCGTGCGGCGCTAGTTCGAAGAAGTTCCATCAACGCAGATTTCAGACACTACCTGTCGACGCTCCTCGCCACCGACACCAGCTTCACAGTGCAAGACGCTTGCCGAGCCGCGATGCAAAAACGTGGGCGGCCCGGAAGCCGTCACGGATTCTCCGGATGCACCACCGGCGTATAAAACTCCCTTACCCGCCGCGCGGCCGCCCGGCCCACCACTTTCGTCAGCTCATTCTCCGACGCGCCGCGCACCAGCTCCGAACTGCCGAAATGCCGCAGCAGTTTTTGCACCGTCTTCTCGCCCACGCCCGGAATCTGGTCGAGTTCGGAGGTCAGCCGCGCTGCGTTGCGGCGCGTGCGGTGGAACGTGACGGCGAAGCGGTGCGCCTCGTCGCGGATGGATTGAATCAGATGCAAAATCGGCGAGAACCGGTCCAGCACCACCGGCTCGTTCTCCTGCCCGTAAACATAAATAATCTCCTCGCGCTTGGCGATCGAAGCCAGAGGCTGGTTGATGATGCCGATCGCCTCGAGCGCATCCGCCGCCGAGTGCAATTGCCCGATGCCGCCATCGATCAGCACGAGGCCGGGCATCTCCTGGTTCTCGGCCTGCAAGCGCGAGTAGCGGCGCGTCACCACTTCCCGCATGCTCGCAAAATCGTCATTTCCCACCACGTCGCGGATGATGAACTTGCGGTAGTCCGCCTTTTTCATCCGCCCCTCTTCCCACACCACCATGCTCGCCACTTTGTCGGTGCCCTGAATGTGCGAGATGTCGAAACACTCGATCCGCTTGGGCGCGTCCGGGAGTCCCAGCGCGTCCTGCAAGGCTTCCTGGATCGCGCGCGATGACGGCCGCATCACGCGAAAGCGCTGGTCGAAACTGTGCTTGGCGTTCGTCTCCACCAGGTTGAGCAGTGCCTTCTTCTGCCCCCGCTGCGGCGTATGGATCTCCACCTTCCGTCCGCGCTTTTCCGAAAGCAGCTCTTCCAGCGTCTCGCGATCCTCGAAATCCACCGGCACGTGAATGATGGACGGAATGTGCTGCTGGTCGATATAAATCTGCTTGATTAGCGCGGAGAAAAACTGCGGCTCGTCGAAGTCCTGCTGGTCTTCCCAAAAAAACTCCCGCCGGTCCACGATCTGCCCATTGCGCAAATGAAAAAGATTGAGCGCCACCAGCGGAGGCTCGGCATAGGCCGCGAAGATGTCGATATCGTCTCCGCGGACCGCCGCCATCTTCTGCCGCTCTGCCATTTCTTCCACCGTCGAGAGCAAATCGCGCAGCGCCGCGGCCTCCTCGAAACGCATCGCGTCCGACGCCTGCTGCATGCGCTCGCGCAAGCCTTTCGCCAGGTCCGCGTGCCGCCCTTCGAGAAACAACTTCGTGTTCTTGACCGCCCCGGAGTAAGCGTCATCCGTCGTGAGACCTTCGACACAAGGCCCCAGGCAACGATGAATGTGGTACTGCAAACAGGGCTTGGGATGAAAGCGCGTGAGGTCCACTTTGCACGACGGCACCAGAAAGCTGCGATGAATGAAGTTCACCAGCCGGTAAGCCAGGTTGGCTGGAAAGTACGGGCCGAAGTAAGTCGAGCCGTCCTTGCGCAGCCGCCGCGTCACGTAAACGCGCGGATACTTTTCGCTCGTGAGCTTGACGTAAGGATAGGTCTTATCGTCGCGCAGCAGAATGTTGAACCGCGGCTTCCACTGCTTGATCAGGTTATTCTCGAGAGCCAGTGCCTCTTTTTCGTTATCGACCAGAATGTAGTCGATATCGCGCGCTTCCGCCAGCAGCGTGCCGGTCTTGGAATCGGCCATACGGTCGTCGGAAAAGTAGCTGCGCACCCGCAGGCGCAAGCTTTTGGCCTTTCCGACGTAGATCACCCGCCCGGCGCCGTCTTTGTACAGATACACCCCAGGATCGAGGGGCAACTGCGCAGCTTTCTCACGGAGTTCGACCGCAGGCAATATAATTTGATTATGTCACGCTGGCTGGGAGCAGCTTTGTTTTGCTTCATCACCGGCGCCTTCGCAGCGGGCCAGGAGAAGAAACCGGCCCCACAGCAGCAAGCGCCGCCGGAAGAAGACGAGGCGGAGAAGCCGAAAGTGTACTCCTTTAATCCTCTCCAGGCGGAGAAGGAAATGCGCGTCGGCAATTTCTACTTTCACAAGGGAGATTACCGCGCGGCGGCATTGCGTTTCATCGAGGCAACCAACTGGAACCCGACCGCTCCGGAACCGTACCTGCGTTTAGCGGAGGCGCAAGAGAAGCAGCGGTCCTGGAAGGCGGCGCGGGAGGCCTACGAAAAATTCCTCGAGCTGGCGCCCGATGACAAACGCGCCCCGGAGGCTAAAAAGAGACTGGAAAAGATTCCCAAGGACAAGCGTTAAGCGGGAATGGGCCGCTTGCGATGTTGGCGGGTGAGGATGGCGACGATCCGCCGGAGCCCGCGTTCCCAGTCTGGAAACAGGTCGATGTACTGAATCTCACGCCGGATACTGGAAGGCACCGAGCAGGCGTCGAGGCGAACCGGGATCAAAAATACATCATCCAGCGGAATCCGGCGGGCACAGTCCAGCGCATAGCGGATCTCGGCCTGAAATCCGCCCTTTTTGGAGACAGAATGCTTTGAAAAGCACGCGACCACGAAGTCAGTAGCCTCTATGGCGTCTTCAATGGAGCGCGGCCAGTTCTGGCCGGGAAGCAGCTTGCGGCGGTCGAACCAGGGGTCGAACCCGCGCACCTCGAGCGCATCGTAGAGGCGTTCGACATGGCGCGTATCTTCTTGAACATAAGCCAGAAAGACCGAAGGGGCGGAACGCGCGACGAAGCGATAACCGCGCTTACCGTGAGGCCGGAACGCGCCCAGGCCGTCGATGACTACGGTCTTGCCCTCTTCCAAGCACTCGCGGACGATGCGAGCCACCCGGACGGCCGAAGTTGTGCTACCGTTTACTACGACGCCCAGGTGTTTTTCCCCCTTTTTGAGCGGGTTCGAACTCGAACCTCGGCCCAGGCGTAAACCTTCCCAAGCCCGGCAGTTGGGAGCTTGCGCCCTTTTTCAGATTGGCGATGATCTGGCTGACCAGGTGGTCCAACTGGTCGGCGGCTTCGGCTTGCGAGACCCCGGCTTGCTTTGCCAGCCGCGTTGCCAACTCCGGCTTTTTCATGCCGATTTCATGCTAGCAACGACCGAGCGCGGGGGAGGACGTGCGATGTTGTGTGGCGGAAAGTATGCCGTTGAAATCAGGCTGTTTCGCCGCTCGATGGAGTGAGGCTCGAGGGTTGTGAACGCCAATACAGCTTTATGAAGTTATTTTAATAGCTGATTAAGGGTGAGTTCATGTCGAGTCCGATATCATACGCTGAGACGAGATATCGTCACCCCAAAAGGAGAACTGCACAAATGAAGAAACTAATGACTGCCCTGCTTGGTTTGTCGCTGATGACCGGTCTGGCCACCCTGTCGGTTGCTAAGGACGACAAGATGGACGACACCACGAAAACGAAGGCCAAGAAGGCCAAGAAGGGCAAAAAGGCCAGCAAGAAGAACGACACCACCAAGACTGAGACCAAGTAAGGCTCGCGGATTCGTAATTTTTCTGGATCGCCGCGTAGCCGGTAGGTGCTGGCTATGCGGCAGTCCGGTTTTTTGTCCCTGCAGGTTTCCCCTCCAGAATTGACACTCGAAGCTACATCGCATAATCTCTAGTTGGACACGGTAGATTACACAGTTCCACCCAATGAACATTTCTGTCAAAGGTGAGTACGCGCTGCATGCGGTTTTTGACCTTTCCTCGCAACCCCCTGGCCAGCCCGTGAGAATTGCGGACATTGCCAAGAGGCAAAAGATCCCGCAGAAATTCCTGGAATTGATTCTGGCGAGCCTGAAGCAAGGCGGGTTTGTGGAATCGCGGCGCGGCGCCGAAGGCGGATATCTGCTGGCGCGCACAGCAGACGCCATCAAGGTGGGCGAGGTACTGCATTTCATTGAAGGAACACGCGACGAGAAGTCCCGCGTGCGCCGGCCCGCGGATTCGCCATTTTCGGACATGTGGCAGAGGGTGAATCGGGCGGTTTCGGAGATTGTGGACGAGACTTCATTTGCCGATCTGCGGCGGGCCTGGAAAGACAAACGTGCCAAATTCGTACCGAATTGGGAGATATAACCAGCTTGATTTACGCAGATAATTCACTGAGCATTGGCCGAACGCCGCTGGTGCGACTGAACCGTGTGGGACAAGGCGCGGCGGCGACTCTTCTTGCGAAGATCGAGGGACGCAACCCGGCGTATTCGGTGAAGTGCCGCATCGGCGCTTCGATGATCTGGGATGCCGAGAAGCGTGGCCTGTTGAAGCCGGGCAAGGAACTAATCGAACCGACGAGCGGCAACACCGGGATCGCGCTGGCATTCGTAGCCGCGGCGCGGGGCTATCCGATCACGCTCACCATGCCTGAGACGATGTCGCTGGAACGACGGAAGGTGCTCAAAGCGCTGGGGGCCAAGCTCATTTTGACCGACGGATCCGAGGGCATGAACGCCGCGATTCAGCGTTGCGAGGAGATGGTGGCGGCAGATCCAATCCGATACGTGCTGCTCCAGCAGTTCAAGAATCCGGCCAACCCGGAGATCCATTTCAAAACCACGGGTCCCGAAATTTGGGAGGACACCGGCGGTGCGATCGACGTGCTGGTGTCGGGGGTGGGGACGGGCGGCACGATCACGGGAATTTCCCGGTATATCAAGAAGCAAATGGGTAAAAAGATACTCTCGGTGGCGGTGGAGCCTACGACCAGTGCGGTGATATCGCAGACACTGCAGCGCCAACCGCTGCGGCCCGGCCCGCACGCCATTCAAGGGATCGGCGCGGGGTTCATTCCGGAAACGCTGGATCTGTCGATGGTGGATCGCGTGGAGACGGTGACGAGCGAGGAATCGATTGAAATGGCACGGCGGCTCGCGAAAGAGGAAGGCATCCTTTCGGGGATTTCCTGCGGTGCAGCGACCGCCGCCGCGGTGCGTCTGGCGCAATTGCCGGAGTTCAAGGGAAAGACCTTCGTGGTGGTGCTGCCGGACGCGGCCGAGCGATATCTGAGCAGCCCGCTGTTCGAGGGAGTTTTCGAGGACTAGGTGCGGTGCATTCACGCAGTGAGCAAACCAACTCGCCGGCACGCGGGAAGCGCGCAACCCGAGACGAGAAAATAAGCGGGCGCATTATTGGGTGATAGGGGTGAGTGCGCCCGCTGTCGTAACGGGGATTGCCTAGTAAGACGAACGCGCGAGTGTTTTCGTTCCGGGCAGACCAAATTTTTTTTCGGTTGTGCGGAATGTAATCCGGTGCGAGCCTGCAAGGTGTCCCTCACGTCCCAAAAACGCACGCATCGCCACCGGCAAGTTAACAAATGGTTAACGTGGTGACGATGCGGGTTTCAATCCGATTAGGCCCCTAAGCTAAAATCGTTCGCAGCATGAGACTTGCGGCGGCACTCCTTTTAGTTTGCGTGATGGAGGCGCAGGCGCCCACACCGAATCCGGGGGCTGAGGCGGAGACCCCGGCTTTGTTGCACAACGACGGCAAGCCCATGCTGATTCCATTTGCCTGTACGGACGATGACATGCAGTGGGCCGGGATGACCTGTTCGGAAGAACAGCCTTGTCCCGTGTATGTGGAGCTTTCGGCGCTCGCTACCTTGGGCAACCGGCTGATCGTGCTCGGAAACATTCACAACGAATCGACCACACTCTATTCCGTGGTGCTCTTGAGTGAAGATGCGGGCGCCACGTGGCAGGAGCCGTACGAGCGGATGCGGGGTGTGGGAGTCGACCGCATCCAATTCATCGATTTTCAGAACGGCTGGATCGGCGGCGAGACTTTGGTTCCGGTGTCGCGAGATCCGTTTCTGCTGATCACGTCGGATGGAGGCAAGAGCTGGCGGCTGCGCCCGGTGGTGGCCGATGGCATTGGCGGGACGATCCAGCAATTCCATTTCGACTCGGCCACGAGCGGCGCGCTGGTGCTGGATCGGATGCACTCGGCCGAGTCGTCGCGTTACGAGTG
Source organism: Terriglobia bacterium (assembly GCA_963768075.1). Taxonomy (GTDB): domain Bacteria; phylum Acidobacteriota; class Terriglobia; order Bryobacterales; family Bryobacteraceae; genus QHXW01. The sequence goes on along the minus strand of CAVYHD010000033.1, from coordinate 720,264 downwards.
GTACGAGACGCCGAATGGCGGCGAAACGTGGATGATCCGGCGGACGAGCGAGCAGCCGCTTACGATCCCACGGGCTACGCCGGACGCGTCGGGTAGTGACTGGAGAATCCGCGCCGACGCGCACTCGAAATCATTTGTCATCGAAAGACGCAAGGAGGAACGCTGGAGCGCGGTGGCGGATTTTCTGGTGCGGATTGGAGCGTGCAAGCCCGTCCCCCGCGCCGCGCCGGCACAACCGCCGGAAGCGCAGCCGGCACAGCCGGAGAGCCTGCCGAGCTTGCAGATCCGGCGGCCGAAGCAATGAAAGCTACCACTGGGGCGGCCCGGACTGGTGCGATCGAGCTGGAGCTGTTCCGGAATGTGTTCGTCTCCATAGCCGAGGAGATGGGTGTGGTGCTGCGCAAGACGGCGTACTCGGCCAACATCAAAGAGCGGCGCGACTATTCCTGCGCGGTGTACGACGCTCACGGCGAGACCGTGGCCATGGGGGATCACATGCCGGTGCACCTGGGCGCGATGCCGCTTTCGGTGCGGCACGCCATTGACACGCTGCGGTTGGGCCCGGGCGATGTGGCGATTGTGAATGATCCATTTCAGGGCGGCACGCACCTTCCCGATATCACGGCGGTTGCGGGGGTGTTTCTTAAGGGACGCAGCCGGCCAACCTTCTATGTCGCGAACCGGGCGCACCATGCTGATGTGGGAGGCATGAGTGCAGGATCGATGCCGCTGGCGCGGGAAATTTTCCAGGAGGGGATTCGCATTCCGCCGGTGCTGCTGGTGCGCGGCGGCGTTGTGGACGACGGCCTGATGCGGCTGGTTTTGGCAAACGTCCGGACGCCGGAAGAACGGGAAGGGGATCTACTCGCACAGATGATGGCGAACCGGCGCGGCGAGGAGCGGCTGCGCGAGATCGTCGGCAAATACGGGCTGGGGCGCGTGGAGCGCAACATGGGCGACCTGCAAAGCTACAGCGAGCGGATGACGCGAGCGGCCATCGGAAAGCTGCGCGACGGTGTTTACGGCTTTACGGACTATCTGGACGGCGACGGGTTCCGGGCGAGGCCGGTGAAGATTCAGGTGGCGATCACGATTCACGGCGAACGGGCAGAGGTGGATTTCACGGGATCGGACGCGCAGGTGGACGGACCCGTGAATGCGAATTTCGCAGTGGCGCTTTCGGCCACCATGTATGTGTTTCGCTGCCTGGTAGCGGACGATGTGCCATACACGGCGGGACTGCTGCGGCCGATCCGGATCGTGGCGCCGGAGCGGACGGTGGTGAATGCGGGTCCACCGGCGGCGATGGCGGCGGGAAATGTGGAGACATCGCAACGCATCACTGATGTGGTGCTGGGCGCGCTGGCGCAGGCCGCGCCGGACCGCATCCCGGCGGCCAGTTCGGGGACAATGAACAATCTGTCGCTGGGTGGCTGGGACGCGCGGCGGGAGCGGGCGTTCGCATACTACGAAACCATAGCGGGCGGCATGGGCGCGTCGGCGGCGGGGCCGGGTGAGAGCGCGATTCACACGCACATGACGAACAGCTGGAACACGCCAATCGAGGCATTCGAACGGCAATATCCGCTGCGGGTGCGGCGGTACGTAGTGCGGCGCGGATCGGGCGGCAGGGGGAAGCACGCAGGTGGGGACGGCATTGTGCGGGAGATCGAATTTCTCACGCCGTGCGATGTTACGATTCTTTCCGACCGGCGAACGCGCGGTCCGTATGGCCTGGGTGGCGGCGGGGCGGGGAAGCCGGGCCGGAACACGCTGCTGCGCGGAACGAGGCGCATCCATGTGCCGGGGAAGGCGAACTTCCTAGTGGGGGTTGGGGACGTGCTACGGGTGGAGACGCCGGGCGGGGGAGGGTTTGGGAGAGAAGAGAAAAAGACAAACGGGCTATCGATTTAATCTCCGGCAGTTGGCGGCTTTTCGATGCGCATGTACTCCACATCGGAGGTGGCGATCATACCTGTGTCCATCATCTGCTCGACCTCGGGAATCAGCCGCATCAGGTTTTCCAGCGTATCCACAATCGTGACGACAATGGGCTGATCCTTCCTGATGAGGTGATGGCGGTGGATTTCTGCCGTCTCGCCATAGCCTTCCAGGCCGCGAAACACCGTGGCGCCGGCGATCTTCAATTCCTTGCAGCGATTCACGATCGCTTCGTACAAAGGTTTCCCATTGTACCGGTCGTCTTCGCCAAAATGAAGACGAAGGAGCTTGGCTTTCTTAACTGTTCGCATGCGAAGACTCCTCTGCCGGGCGGCTGTGAACGAGGCGAATCACATCCACCTCGGAAAGAACGATAAGCCCGTCCTGCATCATCGACTCGATCTCGTTTATGGCCTTGGCCAGCTTCTCCCCGGTGTCCACGACGGAAATCATTACCGGCAGATCGTGCGAGAACGGAAGGCGTCCGCTCTTGTGCGTGTGACCCTTGAACCCGTACCCGAGAATGCCCAGGTACACGGTCGCCCCGGCAATATCCATCAGGCGCAAACGCTTGAGGATGGCTTCATGAAGGGGTTCCCCCTGCCACCTGTCAGACTCGCCCATATAAATCCGCATCAAACGGGCTTTGCCTCTCATTTCCGTATGCGGTCCCTTGGCGGGAGAGGGGCGTTCCTTGTTGGCAACCTTGACAACGTTCGTATCCTGGACTTCGATGACGCCGTCGGTAACCATGTCGTAGAGGGTGGGCATGAGCTCATCGACTTTCTCAGCGGATTCGATGAACTCGATGCGAATCGGCAGGTGCTCGGTGAGCACCTCGATCTTCGTCGTGTGCATCACGTGGTGGGCGCCGAAGCCGGCCATCGCGCGCGTGGCGGTAGCACCGGACACGCCTTTGTGAAGCAGGAACGTCAGAATGGCGTCGCACAGGGAACCAAAGTGGTGCTGCGTGTCCTCATTGACGAAGATCGTGACCTTCTTTGCCGTGCCCTTCCGGAGCATAGCGACTCCTCCCGCACCCACTAACGCAGGCCCAACAGCGCCCCTAGCCAGACGGCTACGTAGCCTAGCATAATGCTTCGAGCGACGTTGAGCATCCCGTACGGCGATGTAAGGTTCAGGCGCCGGATCAAGGTCCGGTCTCCGCGGACAGAGATTTCCGCGCCTTCTCCAGGCGCTCGAGGTCAGCGCGGAGTTGCGGCGCCCGTTCACTCCTGCTGCTCTCTACCAGCCGTTCGACCGTGCCAATCAATTCATCCAGGCGCCGCCGGGCTTCCTTTTCGACACCCGCACAGCGCGCCATTGATGCTTTCTTCCCACTGCGCGCCGAGCCGGCTGAGGTTCTGATAAAGCACATAGGAAATGGTGCGCGCAAAATGGCGGTGAACGGCCGCCTTGATCATCCAAACCGGCAGGACGGGCGACAGCAGTTCCCAGTTCCTGTCGAACACGCGTCCGATCCTGATATCGGGTGTACTGGGCTCCACGACGTGGATTTCGGTTTCCGTCGTTCGCAACGGCACGCCGAACGCCCGCATGGTGCGGTCCGACAAGCGATCCCGGAATTGTTGAAGTGCGCGGAATGCCTGGTTCCGGACTTTGTGCAGAGGCGCCAGGAACGAACTGCGTTCCCGGATCGAAAGCCCGGCAAGCTCGCCGCGCAAGGAGCTGACCAGCCAGTCTTCGAATGAGCAAAGCATCGCGGCAAGGCTCTTAGTCCATTTCGGAAATTCGCTCTCGAAGGCTTCGAGCAGCGTGCGCTCCAGATCGTCCTGGTGCGTTTCGAGCTGATTGCCGACCATGGACCGGGTTGCAGCCGCGGCAGTGCTGCACCACCAGCCGGACTGCCGACTTCACTTCGTCGACGATTTCCTTCTCGCCGATTACCTGCTGCTTGAGCGCCTGGCGTTCCGACTGAACCATTTCAGCCGACTTGAGACTCAGCGCCAGGTAGTCCCCGCATTCCCGCAGGAGGGTATCCATTTTCCGGGCTGAGGATGGATTCGCGCTCTTCGGCGAAACGCTCCAATGTTCCGCTGAAAAGCTCTGCTTCCAGCGCCTGGCGGAACCGATCAAAGCCCGGCTTCGTGGAATAAGGGAAGACCTGAGGCGCTGCGGGAAAGTGTTTGGCAAGCTGGGCGCGTACGTACTCGACCACTTCGTCCAGCTCCTGTTCGCTCAGGAGGTCGGCTTTGGTGAGCAGGACGACGACTTTCGGCGTGTACTGGTAAAGGCTCTTCAGCAGGTCGATGTCACGCTGCGAAAGGGGCGGGTCGACGCTGACCGCCACCAACGCGAGCCCCACATTCGGCAGCCAGTCCAACGATGTTTGCGTGTTGTGAGAAAGCGCGCTCTCCAGACCGGGCGTATCGACGAACTTCAGGCCGCGGAAATCGCCGCAGTTCCGGCAGTTCCACGGTAATCAGGTCGACTTGCTTGGTGTTCTCCGGATTTTCCTTTTCGGAGATGTAGCCGCCAATCTGGTCGAGCGGAACCTCGCGATCGCGGCCATCGCGGTGGCGAACTCGCGCCTCTTCGCGCGCGCCGTAGCGGATTTCGGTGACCACGGCCGTGACCGGCACGACACCGACTGGAAGGATGCTGCGTCCGATGAAATGATTCAGGAAGCTACTCTTCCCGGCCTTGAAGCGTCCCAGCACGGCAACGCTGATCTCGTCCTGTACCGCCGCCGCCTGTGCGCTGGCGAGAAGACCGGAAAGCGCGGAAATCTCGTACCGCGCCGCCAACTCCGCTGCCAGGTCCAGGGATGGCTGTAGCGGAGACTGCGCACGCGTTCGGGTGGAATTGGAGGAGATCGTTCCGGGGTGGATGTCTTGCGTTCGTCAGAATCATAGCTCTTTACGAGTAGGAGCTATCATTCCCGAGGCTGGCTCGAGACGGTTGATGGCGGGCTCCATCACCAACGGTCTAAACCAGATTATAGCGTGCTCTCCGTTGACCCGCTATCCTGCTTTGGACATAATGAATTCAGGCGTTGGAGTTCGCCGCAACCGCCCCTCGGGGAAGATGACTCCTACAGAGAGGACTTCCTGGTTGTGAGCACGATGGACGAAGCGCGGCAATGCGGTCACCTCAATCCGTCGCAGCGACTGCATCTCCTGACGAGTTGCCAGTACGCCGACAAGCTGCTTTCGGAAATTGAGGCGACTCTCGCTCGCATCGCAGTCGAAGTCTCCATTCCCTAAATTCAAGCCGGATATCTCGCCAGCGCAAGCCAAGGTGGTCCAAGACTACATCGCCAGGATGCGCGCCCAGTTGGTTCGCATCCTGGATAGTCAAGGCGTTCCGATTCCCGCGCCGCACATCGGCTCGGTCCACTCCGTTCGGGTGACGCTCGGATTTGTGGATATTGCCTTCGATGAGTGCCGCCCGAAGCGGATGGCCGGGTACGGAGAACTGGCGGACAGCGCCGCTATCGAGATCGCCGGGCTCGTGGATGAAATGCAGGGCATCATTTCCAGGTTGAATTCGTACCTGGCGCAGGGCCAGTCCGCCGATCTAGAGAAGCGGTTGCGGCGCTTGGAGGAGGCAGGCAGCGACATCGCGCTGGTCAAAGCGCTCGAACGAGCGATCAACCAACACGGCCTGGTCGAGTTTCGGCCGGCATTAGGGACCATCATCGACCGGTTAGAAACGGATACGTTCGAAATCGCCGTTTTTGGCAGAGTCAGTTCGGGAAAATCGTCTCTACTGAACCATATTGTCGGGCAGGATCTGCTGCCGGTGGGCGTGAACCCGATCACGGCGGTGCCGACGCGCCTGGCTTACGGCGCAGAGCCGCGCGCCACTGCCTGGTTCGCCGACCGGAAGCCGGAGCAATTCGGCATTGAGCGGCTGGCGGAATTCGTTACGGAGCAGCACAATCCCGCGAAACGTCCAGCACGTAACCCGAATTGTGGTGGAGCTGCCGGCGTCAACGGCTTCGAGAAGGCGTTGTCTACGTGGACACGCCGGGTCTTGGGTCGCTGGCCACTTCCGGCGCTGCCGAAACCAAGGCCTATCTTCCCCGGTGCGATTTGGGCGTCGTGCTGATCGATGCCGGGTCAACTCTAACGCAGGACGATCTGGCGACGATTCAGACGCTCTATGATGCCGGCATCCCCGCATCCGTGCTGTTGAGCAAGGCGGATTTATTGGCGCCGGCGGATCGGGAGCGCGCGCTTCAATACGTGGCCGGCCATATCCGTTCGGATTTGGGTTTTGAACTGCCGGTGCATGCGATCAGCATTAAGGCCGAGTACAGCGGCCTGCTCGAAAAATGGCTCGACACCGAGATCCTTCCACTTTACGATCGGCACGCGGAACTCGCGCGGCAGTCGCTGAACCGGAAAATCGGCGCGCTTCGGCTCGGAGTGGAGGCGGCGCTCAAGGCGCGCCTGAAGCGCTCGGGGCTAGCGAGCGTAACGAAGCCGGGATCGATATCAGCAAGCTGCGGGATTTGGAGACGGAGCTCAGAACAGCCGCCGGCAAAATTGCGCAGGCGCGGACGGAGTGCGTCGATATGACCGACGCGCTTCGCGAATGCGCGGATGGCTTCATTCGGACAGCCGCGAACAATCTGATTGACGCCTGGGACTCGGGCGCCGAGCGCAACGGGCGAAGATCGTATCAAAAACAAGCTGGAACAGGCTGCCGCGGAAAAAGCAGCGCAGATTGCATCCGCCATCGAGGAGGTGGCCCGTAACGCCGGGAGCGTGCTTGCGAAAACCGCCACGGCGCTCGAACTCGAGAACAGGCCGGAGCAGGACGAGTTACTGGATGTGCTGAAGAATATGCCGCGCTTCGATTTGGGCAACCTCGAACTTGAGGCCGGTCCGAGTGCGGTGGCCTCACTATTAGGCCGCCGATGGGCGGCCGCACGGGTGGAGCGGCGGATCAGATCTCAAGCTGGGAACCAGATTACGGACGCCGTTGGGATCTATGCGCGCGTGCTCCAGGCCTGGGTGCGCAAGACCTTCACCGAATTGCAGGAGCAGTTTCGACAGCTACGCCGACGCGTACCGGGCGCACTTGGATCGCCTGATGCCAAATAAGACCGGCGTTGAGGACGAGCAGGCTCTACGAGACGATCTTGGAGCTCCGCGCCGGCCGCTCCGGAAAACGCGGCGCGACAAAGTGCGCCGGGTACTGCGGCTTGAGCCGGCATTGAAATCATGGGAGAGTGGCCGGCAATCGATTCCCGAGACTACATCGTGGCTCTCGAGCTTCGCTCGCCAGACGATTGGCCGGCCGATTTTGTTTTGCCGCCTACCCTGGCTGGCTTCGAAACCGGTCTCTTCCTGCCGCGCGCCGATCCCGATTGGTTCGGGCGATCGTCATATCCACCCCGCGTCCTGCTTCTGAAGGGCAGTGCGCTGTCACATCATTTCTCACCCGAGCACAGGGGAGCCGCCTTGCCGATGGGCACTGGAGCAGATCTCGTCGGTCGAATCGGGACATATGCTTCTGAAAGGGTGGCTCCGTTTCAGCGGATGCGGATTCGACTACACCGTCCGCTACAATACCCGCGGTTTCCGATCGGTCTTTCGGTTCATGCGCCGCTTCCGGGAGGAGTGGCTGCGCAGCGCGGAGCCACACGGCGCTTCAGAGGCTCCTTCCGGCGCCGGCCTCGATATGAAATTCGCCAATGCCTTGGCGCCGGAACTGGACTCCGGAGAAAGTGTTCTGAGGCAGGCCTTCCAACCGCCGACCGAGGTGAGGTCGAGAAGGTGGTTGTTTCCGCGCCGCCGGCTGGATCGCAGGCGATTTGCTGGCGCTGACCGGCAGGCGGCTGTTGTGGATTAGGACCGGGAGCGCGGATCATATTCGCGATACGGGAGCATCGCTTCGTATGCTCGATTAGACGCCGTGCTACGGCATCGGTCTGACATCAGGCCCGAGGCGGACAAATTCTCCAAGTGGACCTGAAAAGCGGTTCCGCCTGGCAGGTTCCGATCGCGTCTGAAAGCGAGCAAGTCGCGAAAGACTTCGCGGCGGCGCTGGAAATTCATCAGAAGCAGAATCAAGTCCCTCTATAGCTTGAACTTCATTGCAGTATCGATGCGAAGCGGAGAGAACTTGATATAGCGGCCGTGATGGTATTGCGGCTGAGTTGCCAGCCGGCACATCTCGATGATCTGCCCTGGGTTCCCGCGGGCGCTTCGCAGCACTTTCTTACGGAACACATCGAGGTCCAGGCTGCGGAGTTTGAAATGACCGGCGGCCGTGTCGAAGAGTTGTTCGGCGTCTCGCTCAGGCAGCGGCAGGATGGTCAGTGCCTTCGTTGGATCCCAGAACAGCCGGGCCAACGCTCCCAAACCGAAGGTGTCTCGCGATGCCGCGAAAAGAGCCAAACCGGGGGTATGGTAGATTCGCTGCAAGAAACGGTATGCCGGGAAGCTGGCGCCCGCGATCCCATCGAGCATCATCGGCAAGGGCGAGCCTTCCATTGCGGTCCATAGGAGCCCTTTGAGATGAATACTGGTTTGAACCGCCAGCCAGGCCTCCGGGTCTGCACCCAGTTTGGCGAGCTTAATGAAACCAGCATGGCGCGCCGCGATAAGAGCACGAGCCATTGATGTCAGGAAGGCATGCAGGGTCGGCGGCCAGGCAATGTATAGCATGCGGTTATTACTGGCGGACGCTTCCTGAATGAGCCTGGTTTTGCCGCATCCCTGCAGGACCCAGCAGTAACAGCGGGTCGCCAACGCGAAACGCCAACCGCAGGCGTTGCATCTCCTTCGCCATCCCTACGAAAGGAAGTCGCGCTTCCATCAAGGCGTTCCACTACTTGACGACGAGCACGTTACAGAGCACGGTGGATGTCAGGTTGTGGGCCGTGCCACCCCAAATATGCTCGTATATCCGAGAATGTCCGGTAAAGCCGATCACCAGCAGATCGACGGCATTCTGCTGGACGAAATCGCCAATTACCTTGACGGCATGTCCGGGCACAATCACGGTCTCGATGTCCACGGAATGCAGCCGCGCCCGCGCCCGGCAATGCTCGGCAAGCTGCCCGAAGTAGCTATCTGCGCGATCCTTCTCTTCGCGAAATTCGTCGATCACCTCGGCGTGGCGTGGGATCTCCTCCTCGATGCAAATCATGCGAAGGCGCGCGCCAAGACGGGCTGTCAGTTCGACGGCGAAATCGAATGCCTTTCGCGCGCTATCGGAACCATCGTGTGCAATCAGGATTTGGTCGATCATAACTATTCGCCGGCGCCTTCGATCATGGTAGGCATCGTTTGAACCGCCGCCTCCGCTTTGGGTAGCAAGTGTTTGGGCATGAACCAGGCGTTTGCGATTGCCGTTGGTATCACGGCGCTGGCGATCACGGTCGCCACCAGGTGCGAGTACTGCGCAGAGGTGATGATCTGGTGGTTCAATCCGAACAGTGCGGAAATCGTCCCGAAGGTCAATCCCGTGGACATCATGAGCGAGTAATAGAATCCCTGGTGCCCCTCGTGGTTAAATGCCCGGACGGTGGGGACGAGCGGGATCATCTTGCTCACCATTTTGGCCGCGAACAGCGCCAGAAAAACGAGCGGTGTAGCGAACAGAGCTGGGACGGAGACTAGCGACCCTGCACGAATGAAGTAGAAGGGCGTTAGCAGTCCAAAGGTCAGGGTACGCAGACGCCTGATGAGAACGTGATCCTTTCCCACCGTTCCGGCCAGGACCATCCCGATGATGTACGCGGGCAGAACGGCCTCGCTACCGGCCCAGGCCGATAGGCCGCCCATCCCGAACAGCAGAAACAGAATATATTTTGCTTCGAGCTCCGAAACGCGCCCCCCGTACTTCTGAAAGAACCACGGAGTGACAAACGGCAGCGCCGCGAAGACAACTACGCTCGCGACGACAAAGATCAGTGTACGGATGGTGAACGGGGCAAAGATGAGGCCCAGCGCGATGACGGTTCCGAGATCGTTCACGAAACAAGCCGCGAGAATGCCTTTGCCGAAATCGGTCCGGTTCAAGCCGAGTTCCAGCATGACGGCATACACGACGGCAACCGAAGTTGTGGACAGGGCAACGCCCGCCAGCCAGCTTGCGGGAAGGGACCACCCCAACAGAAAGTGCGCCACAGCCGCGGCTCCCAGAAATGGTGCGAAAAAACCGACCAGTCCCACCACCATGGCTTCCTTCCACTTCGTCCGGAAAATTCCAGGATCCAGTTCGGCCCCCGCAAGGAACGTGAGCACGATGGCTCCCGTCCCGGCCAGAAAGCCGACCCATGCCGATTTCGCCCCCAGCACTTCGGTGCCGATCAAGGCGCCGATGATAAGCTGCGCAACCGTGCCAACTACGATCTCGGAGAGCGCTGTCGAGATCCTGAACCAAATCGAAATCAGCGTGGCGATCAACGCCAGGATGAGCCAGAGCGCCGCTGAAAACCAGACCTGTTCCATGCCGGTCTCCGATATTAAAATTTGGCTGTAAGGGATTCGGCCCGAGCCCCCACAGCAGTTTCTTGCCGTAGGAGTCATTGGCCGCTTGAAGAGCGACGGTTTGGCGAACTCCACCGCCTCACCAGAGAATACAGCAAGGATCGGAACGCTGCAATGGTCGGCAGGAGACGATGCCAATAAAACGCCTCCGGGCACGCTCGCGCTCGGGAAACCCAGGATTTCGCCGTATAATGGTTGGAAAGGAGTATTGTGTCGCTTCGGACGCTTCTGCGGCTTGCCGCGCATATCCAGATGATGCCCGTGCTCGAAAGTGGCGAGGAGACGCTCGTCGGCGGGCAGGCGGTGATTGAAGGAGTGATGATGCGGGCGCCGCACAGTTATTGCGTTGCCGTGCGCAAGCCCTCGGGCGAGATTGTTACGAACGAAATGCCGGTGCCGCGAATGTCGGAGAAATACAAGATTTTCAAGTATCCGGGGATTCGCGGGCTGGGGGTTCTGGGGCAAGCGATGTCGCTAGGTATCAAGGCGCTGCGTTTTTCGTCCAGCACGGCACTCGATGACGGCACGACTGAAGTGAAGCCGAAGGAAGTTTCCTCTTCGGCGATGGCTCTTCAGATTCTATTCTCCTTTCTTTTTTTCATCTTGCTGTACAAAGTTGTCCCGCTGTATCTGGCGACCTGGCTGGGGAAAACGTATCCGGCGGTCAATGGGCGGCTGGCCTTCAATGCCGTGGACGGAGTGATCCGCCTGGCGATTTTCCTATGCTTCCTCTTCTTAATGTCGCGTTCGAAGGATATCCGGCGGGTCTTTGAATATCACGGCGCGGAACACAAGGTCGTGTTCAACTTTGAATCCGGCAAGCCGGTGACGGTGGACAACGCGCAGGCGTTTACGACGTTTCACCCGCGTTGTGGAACGAGCTTCCTGCTGGTGGTGATGGTGATTTCGATGATTGTCTACACGCTGATTCCGTTTCAGGGTTTCGGGATGAAGCTGCTGTGCCGCGTCCTTTTGCTGCCCGTCATCACGGGGTTGAGCTATGAGCTGATCCGGTTCGCTGCCAAGCGGCGCGGATCGTTCCTGGCGCTGCTGACCGCGCCGGGTCTGTGGCTGCAACGCATCACTACGCAGCCGCCTTCCAACGAGCAGGCCGAAGTAGCAATCTGCGCGCTCGACCACGCCATGGCCCTCGAAACGGCGCAGGGCGGCGAACTGGTCATCGCCTAACCGCACATGGAATTCATTCCGAGACTCGATCAGACAGAAGTGCGTTTCGAGGAGTTGACGCACCAACTCGCTGACGCAGCGGTGATTAGCGACGCCGACCAGTACCGCAAAGCCGCCAAGGCGCACAGCGAGCTATCCGAGATCGTTTCGAAGTATCGCGAGTGGAAGGAAGTATCCAGCAAGCTCGCGCAGGCGCGCCCCATGCTCTCGGACTCCGATGCCGAGATGCAGCAGATGGCGCAGGAAGAGATCGCGGGCCTGGAGCCCAGGCTAATGGAGATCGAGCAGGAGTTGACGTTCCTGCTGCTGCCCAAAGATCCCAACGATGAAAAGAACGTGGTGCTCGAAATCCGAGCCGGCACGGGCGGCGATGAGGCTACACTGTTTGCGGCGGAGATTTTCCGCATGTACTCGCGCTACGCCGAAACGCAGCGCTGGCGCGTGGAGATCACGTCGATGAGCGAATCGGCAGTCGGCGGGTTGAAGGAAGTGATCGCGCTGGTGAGCGGGGAGCGCGTGTACAGCAAGCTGAAGTACGAAAGCGGCGTGCATCGCGTGCAACGAGTTCCGGTGACAGAACAGCAGGGGCGGGTGCATACCTCGGCGATCACGGTGGCCGTGCTGCCTGAAGCAGATGAGGTCGAGGTCGAAATCGAGGCGAAGGATATTCGGATCGACACGTTCTGCTCTTCGGGGCCGGGCGGGCAATCAGTGAATACGACTTACTCGGCGGTGCGCATCACGCATTTGCCCACGGGCCTGGTTGTCTCATGCCAGGACGAGAAGTCACAGATCAAGAATCGGGCCAAGGCCATGCGCGTCCTTCGATCGCGGCTTTATGAGGTCGAGCTCGAAAAACAGCGCGAGCAGCTAGGCGCGGAGCGGCGGAGCATGGTGGGAACGGGCGATCGAAGCGAGAAAATTCGCACCTACAATTTCCCGCAGAACCGCGTGACCGATCATCGCATCGGGCTGACGCTGCACCAGCTCGATATCGTTATCGATGGGCGGCTCAGTCCGATCGTCGAAGCCCTTACGGCTCACTATCAAACCGAGAAGCTCAAACAGGAAGGCCAAGCCTCTTAAGGAGCGTCATGACGCTCCAGCAAGCTCTGCTTCAAGGCACAAAGCTCTTGGAGGAGGGCGGCATCGCCGCGCCGCGGCTCACGGCGGAGGTGTTGCTTTGCCACGCGGTGCATAGCGACCGGACGTTTCTGTACGCGCATTCCGAGCGTGAATTGCGGGAAGTGGAGTGGATCCACTTTGGGCGCTATCTGCACGAGCGTCTGAACGGCAAGCCAACACAGTACATCACGGGGCGGCAGGAGTTTTACGGGCGGGAATTCCGGGTGACGGCGGACGTTTTGATTCCGCGGCCGGAGACGGAGTTGGTCGTCGAGACTGTGCTCGATGTCGCTCGCGACGCGAAACAGATTGTGGACGTCGGGTGCGGGTCGGGGGCCATTGCGGTGACATTGGCGCTGGAAACGCAGGCGCGGGTTTGGGGCACCGACATCTCGGCTGCGGCGTTGATTGTGGGGGCGGACAATGCCCGGCGACTTGGCGCGCGCGTGGAATTTTTGCGATGTGATCTGACGTCGGCGATTGCTGATGCCTCAGTGAACGTGATGGTTTCGAATCCGCCGTATGTGCCGCTTGGTGATCGGGCAGGTTTGCAGCGCGAGGTGCGCGACTATGAACCCGGCGTGGCGCTGTTCGCGGGTCCGACGGGATTCGAAATCTACGAGCGCCTAGTGAATGACGCCCCGCGGGTGCTGCGCCGCGGCGGATGGATGGTTATGGAGCTTGGCTACAATAGTCGAGACCGGGTGATGGACATGTTCGGACCGGACTGGCAAGATGTGCGCGACGTACCGGACCTGGCTGGCATTCCGCGCGTGCTGGCGGCGCGCCGGGGGTGATGCGCACCATCTTCCATGTCGACATGGATGCCTTCTTCGTTTCCGTGGAAGAGCTATTTGATGCTTCCCTGGAGGGCAAAGCCGTGGTGGTGGGCGGGCGGTCGAACGAGCGCGGGGTTGTCTCGGCGGCGTCGTACGAGGCACGCAAGTTTGGGGTACATTCAGCCATGCCGTTGCGCACGGCGTACAAGCTGTGCCCGCACGCGATCTTCGTGGACGGCCATCCGGAGCGGTATCGCGATTATTCGCACCGCGTTTTCGCTGTGCTGAACCATTTTTCGCCGCAGGTGGAGATGGCTTCGATTGATGAGGCATATGTCGACATGACCGGCACCGAGCGGCTGCATGGTCCACCCTTGCGCGCTGCGCACGCGCTGCATGAGGCCATCGGCGCGGAAACGCAGCTCAACTGCTCGATCGGGATCGGAACGTCGCGGCTGGTGGCGAAGATCTCCTCCGACCAGGCCAAGCCGAATGGAGTGCTGTGGGTTCTTCCCGGCCAGGAAGTGCAATTTCTTGCTCCTCTCGACGTGCGCAAGGTTCCGGGTGTGGGCAAAGTGACGGAGAAGAATCTGAACGCGCTCGGTATTCACAAAGTCGGCGACCTGGCGCGGTTCGATGAGGCATATCTGGAAAACCATTTTGGCAAGTGGGGCCTGGCGCTGGCGGGCAAGGCGCGCGGGCTCGATGCCGGCGGCTGGTTCGATAGCGAAGTCGGCGCCGATACCGAAGCGAAATCGATCAGCCACGAGCACACCTACCGCGAGGACACCGCCGACGCCGACTCGCTTGAAGCGACCCTCGCACGGCTCTCGGAGATGGTGGGACGGCGCCTGCGTGAGAATGGCCTGCACGCGCGGACGCTCCAGCTCAAGCTGCGCTATCAGGATTTCTCAACCATCACGCGCGCGCACACGCTGGCTCGCCCCACGCAGGTAGACACGGAAATCTTCGAGGAGGTTCGCGCGCTGTTTCGCACGAATTGGAAAAAGGGCGCGAAGGTGCGGCTGCTGGGTGTGCACGCGGCGTCATTTGAACATGCCGGGTCGCAGCTCGGTTTGCTCGGCGACGACAAGCACCAACGGTGGGAGCAAGCGTTGGCGGCGGCCGATCGGCTGCGCGACAAGTACGGCGAATCGGCGGTTTCGCTCGCTTCCAGCATGCGAGGCAGGTTCCGCGAGCGCACTCACGAGAATCCCGCCGGCCTTCCCGGGAAGTCGAAGTAGCCGCCGATGCCGGAAGGCGCGTTCCGCTACTGCGATGTCAGTCTGCCCGTGCCCCTCGACCGGCCGTTCACGTATTCGCTTCCGGAGACTTTGCGGCACCGCGTGCGGCCGGGGTGCCGGCTGATCGTCCCGTTTGGAGCCCGCAAGCTGACAGGCGTGGCCCTGCGATGTCACGACGAAAAGCCCGCGGTTGAGGCGCGTGACGCTCTGCGCCTTGTCGATTCCGAACCAGTGCTCGAGGAGGAGTTGCTATCCCTGGCACGGTGGATCGCCGGATACTATTGCGCTCCACTCGGTGAGGTGTTGCGCGCGATGTTGCCGCTCGCGAGCGAAGTGCGTGCAGGCAAGGTTTATTCGTTGACCGAGTCCGGTCTCGATGCCGCGCGGCAACTGCTGCTCGATGCCGGGCCGGAAGATCCCGTAGCTGCCGTGTTGCGAATGCTGGAGAAACGCCCGCTGTCGGCCGCATATCTGACCAAAAAACTCCCACTCGCAGATAAGGTGATTCGCTCGCTTGAACGGAAGGGCTTCCTGGTGGCGGAACAGCACCACTCCGAGCGCGATCCACTGCGCGCGCCATCGGAGAGATTGCGGGTTGAGCTGGAGCACGAACCGGGCGAACGCAAGCTGCCCAAGGCGGAACGTGAGCTGATTGCATTTCTGATGCTGCATCCGGGTTCCCACAATCTTAAGGACGTCGAACGGCAGGTCCGCAACGGGAGCGTGGCCGCACGGTCGCTGGCCCGCAAGCGAATTCTGAAGGTGACGCGGGAACCGGTGTCCGCCATAACCACGGGTCCTGTTCGCGCGCGGCACATGCTCAACGCCGCACAGCAGGAAGCACTTGCGAAGATCGAGGCGGCCATTCGGGAGAAACAATTCCGCACATTCCTGTTACATGGAATAACCGGGTCGGGAAAAACCGAGGTTTATCTGAGCGCCATTGAAGCAACGCTCGCGGCGGGACGCAGCGCACTGCTGCTGGTCCCGGAAATCGCGTTGACGCCGGCTGTAGCGGGCCAGTTTTTCGCCTGGTTTGGCGATCGCGTGGCCATCCTGCACAGCGCGTTCACCGATACCGAACGCACGGATCAATGGCGCCGCATTCGCTCCGGGGCGGCGGGAGTGGTGGTCGGCACACGCTCCGGAGTTTTCGCGCCGGTACGCAATCTCGGGCTGATCGTGGTCGACGAAGAGCACGACCAAAGCTATAAGCAAGAGGAAACGCCGCGGTACAACGGCCGCGATGTAGCTATCGTTCGCGCGCAGGCCGCTGGGGCATGCGTCGTGCTGGGTTCGGCCACACCGAGCCTGGAGAGCCGATACAACGCGGAGCGCGGCAAGTACGCGTTATTGGAACTGCCGGAACGCATCGAACAGCGGCCGCTGCCCACAGTCGAGCTGATCGACATGCGCGAGGAGTTTCTGGAAACGCGCAAACAGGCTACATTCTCGCGGCGGCTCGTCGAAGGCATCGGCCAGCGGCTGGATAGCGGCGAGCAGACCATGCTGCTGCTCAACCGGCGCGGCTTTTCCAGCTTCGTGGCTTGCCGCGCGTGCGGTGAGCGGATACAGTGCCGGAACTGCTCGGTCACGCTGACATACCATCGCCGCGACCGCCGCCTGCTTTGCCACTATTGCGGTTATGCCGAGCGCGTGCCCTCGGTGTGTCCGAAATGCCATAGCGAGCATATCTATTTTCTCGGTGTTGGTTCGGAAAAAGTAGAGGACGACCTTCACGGCGAGTTTCCGCGCGCGCGTATCGCGCGGCTCGATCGCGACACAGTCACGGGCAAGCGGCAGTACGAAGTGATCCTGCAAGGGTTTCGCGAAGGCAGTTACGACATCCTGGTGGGCACGCAGATGATCGCGAAGGGCCACGACATTCCGAACGTGACCTTAGTTGGCGTGGTTTCGGCCGACGTGGGCCTGGGCCTACCGGATTTTCGCGCCGCCGAGCGCACGTTCCAACTGCTCACGCAGGTGGCCGGACGTGCGGGCCGCGGCAATCTGCCCGGCACCGTACTGGTCCAGACCATCAATCCCGATCACTACGCCATTCGCATGGCGGCGTCACATGACTACCAGGCGTTCTACGAGAAGGAGCTCAACTTCCGGCGTATGATGCATTACCCGCCGTTCACTGCCTTGGCCAACCTGCTGGTGCGGAGTGAAAAACAGGAGGGGGCGCTGCGACTGAGCGCGGAACTCGGGCAACTGCTCACACCCGCGCCGGCTAGCATCAAAGTGATTGGCCCGGCGGAGGCGCCCGTGCCGCGATTGAAGAACGAATTCCGCTACCAGATGCTGATCAAATCCGCGAGCCGCAAGATTCTCAACGAGCAATTGCGGCGCGTGCGTGATTTCGCACTACAGAATAAATGGCCCGCAACAGCGCTAGTGATCGATGTCGATCCACTCACGCTGATGTGACGTTCCCGAGGCCTTTAGGGCAGAGTGTACGTGACGCCGGCCGTAAACTGGAACGAATTTTTCTTGAACCCGGGCGTCGGATCGTTCAAGAACGTGTCCGCGCTATTCACCGCCAGGCTGAGGCGCTTGTAGACCGGTAGAGTCAGCCCGGCCGTGCCAACCGCCGAGTACGCTCGATGTTGTTCCACGCGGGGTTCGCGGCAAGCTGCTCAGTGAACAGGATACCGTGCGGGAGCATGCGGTTATAGCGCTCGGCAAGGGTAGAGCCGATGAGATTCTGGTTGCTGGCGGACTCCTGAAATCTCTGGCTCACATAATCCAGACTGGCCTTCACGTCGAGCGTTTCCGACGCAGTCTTGATGACAGTCCATCCCACACCGCCTCCGTAAGCCTGCTGGAGGTCCAGGCCCTGTGAAAAATTGTGATCGTACGCGAGTTGTCCGAAACCATAGACGCGTGATGTGAAGTACTCGTCGCGCTCGGCATCGGCGTGGAGAATGGAGGTCTTCACGCCGGGCGTGCCGGGTTGTGTGACTTTTCCATACGCAGCGCTGAAATCGACGAGGGTGCGGTCACTTGGCTCGAGCCAGCCCTCGGCTGGGACGGCTCGCACCAGAGCGACGCTGCCAGTCAGAGTCGTGCTGTCCTGAGTTGCTTCCACCAGAGAAGCGCCGCCAGTGATTCCACCTTTCCAGTCCTCGAAGAAACCAGGGCGGTGCAGGGCCTTCTGGAAAGCCGCCTCATCAACGACGTTAGCCGTGTCACCCACGGGCACGGTTTGAGGCGGGCGCCCGCCTCCGGGGCTCACTTCAATCTTTTGATCCTTCATCGCGATGGTACCCGTTGGAATTCCATCTTCTTCGCGATGGCGGAGCTGCACATTCTTTCCGATGACCGCAAACCGTTGGGAGGAGTGAAGCTCTTGAACCTTCTTCCACTCGACGGTGATCTCTCCCGCCATGTCACTCTTGAAGGTGACCTTGTCTCCGTTGGAGCGCACCAGATGGCCGATGAGTTTTTCGCCGTCGGTAAAAACCAGCACGTCGGGCTCCGGCTTGGCTTCGGTCTTGGCGGCCTGCGCGTATGCATCAGGAACAGCAAGAGCGAGAAGGGCCGTGCCGAGAAGCACGTATGATGCGAGGGGTGAGCCATTCTGAAGCGTCATTTCATTCCAATTTAACAGTGTGTCCGGCCGTACTAGCCCATCTGATAATCCAGCCCGCTACGTTTTGTGAGATTTAGAACAGTATTGGCCGGGCGCGTCCGTTGCTGTTCTCCTCCCATGCAATCACCCAGGCTCGAAGGAGCATAGCGAGAGTTCTCAATTGCCTGTCAAGTTCGATGGCTATTTCATCCGAGAGGCACTGGAAGAAAATCACCGTACGATATAGTACCAAGGTGGCTGAGTGGTCGAAAGCAGGGGTTTGCTGAACTGCTGGCAGCCGGCTCAGTAAGTCCGACATAGCTCAAAGAGAACCCCTTGCCTGCCATGGACTTACAGTTGGTTTGATCTCACCTGTTTGATTTCGACGGCTTCGGATACGGCATGTTGTATAGTTCCAGGATGCCAAGGACGATGTACCGAGCGAGTCGCGATCTCGTCAGCTTGAAGCGACTTCGTGAGGAGTGTGCCAAGGCACGAGATCGCCGTTTCGGGCCCCGAGCCAGGCACACGTCCGAAATAGCCGCATTACATTCGTGTCGCTATAGACGTAAGTAGAATGTGGAGATCTGTCACGCGAGGTAACTCCTATGAGTTCTACCCAGAACGAAAAGGCGGCTCGTTTCCGCGCGCTTCACGATGGCCCCGGCGCCTTCGTAATGCCGAATCCATGGGATGTCGGCTCCGCCCGTATTCTCGCCGGGCTTGGCTTCCAGGCATTGGCCACATCGAGCGCTGCCTCCGCGTCTGCCCTAGGTCGAAGGGATGGCGGGCTGACGCGAGATGAAGCGTTGGCGCACGCGCGCTTAATCGTCGATGCGACGGATTTGCCTGTCTCCGCGGACCTGGAAAGGGGGTTTGGGGACGCGCCGGAAGTCGTGGCGGCAACGATCCGGCTTGCCGCCGGGGCGGGACTCGTTGGATGCACGATCGAGGATGCGACTGGTGACCAGGTGAATCCTCTTTACGAAGTTCGCTTAGCTGCCGAACGAATTGCGGCAGCGGCGCAGGCGGCACGCGCACTCCCGTTTCCCTTTACTCTGACTGCGCGAGCACACAATCTGCTGTATGCCGCTCCGAGTCTGGACGAGACCATCAGCCGCCTTCGAGCCTCCGAAAAAGCTGGAACCGATGTGCTTTTCGCCCCCGGCCTGCCTGACCTTGCGGCGGTAGGCGCAGTCTGTGCAACCGTGTCGAAGCCGGTCAATTTCATGGTAGGAATCAAGGGAAAATCATTTTCCGTGGGTGAACTCGCGGCGGCCGGAGTCAGGCGCATCAGCCTTGCGACCTCACTCTATCGCGCGGCAATGACTGGTCTTCTCGACGCTGCGTGCGAAGTCAAAGACACAGGCCAGTTCGGTTTCCTCGACCGGTGCGTAACAACACCCGAGTTGAACAAACTCATGCGGATTTGACTGTGTACAAGCCCCACGGAGTGCCCGATATTCAAACTGCGGGGGGCGGACCGTCAGGAGCCTCACCTGGGCCGTCGGACGGCCCTCACCTTCCCGCTAGTTCCTCCGCCGCAAAAGAATTGATCGCGGCCATCGCATTCCAAGCCCGACACGCCGGCACCGTCCGGCATATCGAGCTGCTCCAGGACCTCACCCGTCCGAGGATCTTTTCGCCTCAGATCGCTTTCATCACCTTCCCAAGTGCCGTGCCAAGGCTCTCCATCCTCGGCGATCTGAAACAGGTGCTGGCCCTCGAAAGCCGTTCCAGCGTGGGCGGGGACATCGATCGATCGAAGCGTCTTGCCGCTCGACGGATCGAAAGCGTTCAGCTTGTCTCCGGAGGCAAACCAGACTTGCCGGCCGTCATAGGTGACGCCATGCACTCTCTCGGCCCCCGGAAAGGGTCCGTATTCGCGAACGATTTTGGCCGCCGATCGCAAAACACAGCAAGCCATCGAGAGGAAAGATACAACTTAGAAATTCAGAGGAGGGACATATGTGCTCAGCATGCATCGCAAGGACAGCAGTAATGGTGGCCGGAGCCGAATCCACGGGAGGAATTCTGGCGGTATGCATCGGCAAGTTCAGAAAATTTTTCAGAGCGAGTCATCCCGGTCTGTTTCAGCAAACAAAGGAGAAATAAGATGGCAACAAGCAAAGAGAGAGACAAGGAACACGGGAAAGGGCATCTCGCGATGAACGCACCCCCGATCGTGTCGCAGCAGGTGTGGGAGGCTGCGCACCAGCAACTCCTCGTGAAGGAGAAGGCCTTGACCCGCTCCCGTGACGCGCTGGCCGCCGAACGCCGGCGGACGCCGTGGATGTCGGTCGAGAAGGCGTACGAATTTGAGGGGCCGCGGGGCAAGGTTAGCCTGCTCGACGTGTTCGAGGGCCGCCGGCAGTTGATCGTCTATCGCGCCTTCTTCGAACCCGGGGTGTTCGGCTGGCCCGAGCACGCCTGCCGCGGCTGCTCCCTGGGCGCCGATCAGGTCGCCCACCTGGCCCATCTGAACGCTCGCGACACCACGCTCGCGTACGCCTCGCGCGCGCCCCAGCACGACATCGAGCGCCTGAAGGCACGAATGGGTTGGAAGATGCCGTGGTACACCATCACAGACAGCTTCGACGCGGACTTCGGCGTCGACGAATGGCACGGCCACAACGTGTTTTTCCGCGACGGCGACAAGGTGTTCCGCACATACTTCATCAACAGCCGCGGCGACGAGGCGATGGGGAGCACCTGGAGCTACCTCGACATCACGCCGCTCGGCCGTCAGGAGACTTGGGAGGACTCGCCGGAGGGTTACCCCCAGACCCCGCCGTATAAGTGGTGGAACTGGCACGACAACTACGAAGCCGAGGCCTCGCCTGAACCGAAGTGGATCGACATAATAACCGACCCTCAAGAAGCCGCGCGAAAGCGCGAGGCAGAGCAGAAAGCATGACCGGGCGCGCGGTCCAGACGGACCCGATCATCGGTTTGTGCTCCGAATAACGTGTGGCTATTCGGCAGCCTGTTAACGGGCACCGTGCGCCACTGCGGGTCTGGATCTCAGATTCGTTCGGACCGGGCCACCCGTCCATCCCGCATCAGTCCGCCAGTGTCCAATTCGTGATCACCGCGACACTGCCGTCGGAGTAGGTAATGGTCCCCGAACCCGATTGATCGAGTGCGCCAGTTGCCAGCGTACTGCCCGTAGTCGTTTGTGTGATCGTCAGAGTCAGGTTACGGGTCGTATTGCTTACCACGGAGATCTGGAGTTGCTGATCGTGGGCCGAATCGGTGAGCATCCACGAGGTCGGCGTCGGTGGAAACAGTGAGAACGCGGCGGCACTGCCGCTGGCAGTGGTGGAGGCATAGACCGTGCCGCCTCGGATATTGAGCGCGGCTGGTTCCGGGTTGGTCAGTGTGAGCGAGCCGATGGGACCAGTGTAGGCGGTACCGCCGCCGGTGAAGGTCACGCTACCGGCGGGAGCGTTTCCGACCTGGAGAAGCGACGGTGCGGCAGACAGAGTCAACGTAAGCGGAGTCACTGCGCCGATGGCCATCCCCAGCGCCGGAAAGTCTTGCGCTATGCCACCCCCGCACCGTGCCGTCGTGGCCGTGGTGGACGCGAACCCACAATACAGGCCTAATTGCACGGGTGTTTGTGCGCCGCTTGCCGGCGTGAAGACCCCCAGTCCATACACATTAATCGCGCCGCCGTTGACCAGAGCCGTCTCGTTCAGGCTTAGGCTTCCGATGCTCGTTCCGTTGAGACCGTAATAGGTGGCGGTCTCGGAAATGTTAATTCCGTATTCGCCGGACGTTTCCAGCGACCCAGTAAGATTGGCAACGAGATAAGGCTTTGTGCAGTCGGCGCCGTAGTAGACCGTTGCGGTGCCCCTGCTTGGAACCAATAGCACGCTGCCGCCGCCGCTGAGGGCTACACAGAAAGTGTCGTCGACAAGGGTCGTGTCGAGAATAGCGAGCTGACTTTGTAGCACGGTGGATGCCAGGCCAATTGCCAGCCCCGTCTGCGCCAGTTCCCGTTCAGCCACCACATTGCCAGTTACCCCGGTAGTCATCACCGGGATCGTTGTAAATGTGCCGCCATTGGCTCGGATGCCGAGTGCGCCGATCTGCCCCCCCGCGGGTGTATCGAACTCGAGTGTGCCGCGAATATTCTTGGCCTGCGTGAACAGATCGGTCAGTATCTGCGAACTGTGCCCGCTGGCCGGCACGTTGATCGTTGTCGAGGCCAGCGTCGCTCCGCTTGAGTCGCGCAACGTCGCCGGTACAACGGCGGCTTGGCCCGAACTGTTCGCCAGCGCGATACCTGTCACCAGGGCGCCCGTATTATCGAATGCCAGCGTGTAGGAGTTGGCGCTACCCGCTTCGAGCGGCACCACGGCCTCTTGCCCGCTGTACTGGAAGATGGCGAAGCCGCTGACGTTGCCGGTGGTCGAGAGCTGCGCCGAGCCGGTCACGACGCTGGCGGAGATCAGCCCTTGCGTGACGATCAAGAGCGACGCGCCGGCGGGAATCGCCTGAGTGACGGATGATTCTGTCGTCTTAGTCGCGGTCTGCGGAAACATGAGTGGCAGCGAGAGCGTGCTGCCGTCGTCGGCCGAGAAGCTCAGCGTCACATTGGCCGAAGTTGCGCCGGTGTTCACCAGTGTGAAAAGGGTCTGCCAGCCTCCGCCGGAAGCCAGGTGCGGCATCGTACCGCCCGCACTCCCGACATTTGCCAATAGCGGAACCGACGTCAGCGCACTCCCATTGGCGCGCAATCCGAGTACGCTGATCTGGCCGCCCAGCGGCGTTTCGAATTCCACGGTGCCCCGTTTACCTGCCGTGATCGGGAAGCCCAAGGTCGAGTCCGTCAGCAGAAAGGAATTATGGCCTTGCGGCGGAAGAATGATCGTGCCCGTGCCGATTTGTTTACCGGTGTCGTCGCGAATGACGACTCCGACACTCGCCTGAACGCTGGCGAGATTAGCGATAGCAAGACCCGTGGCCAGCGGGCTCGTGTTGTCGAACGCGAGTACATACGACATCGCATTGCGCCTTTCGAGCGGCACCACAGCCGCCTGCCCGCTTGGCGTGTACGTGAAAATCCCGTAACCGCTGATGTTCCCGCTTGTGAGCAGTTGCGCCGAACCGACGGCAAGCGCCTGGTTGATCGGGCCGGTCGTATCGAGCACCAGCATGGCGTTGGCGTTGAGATTTTCGGTTATGCTCGAGCCGGTCGTGGTGCCCAACGCGGGCTGCTGCGGGAAGGTGTACGGCAGCGACAATGCGTTCCCGTTGTTGGCGTAGAAACTCAAACTCGCTTCCCCCGCCGCCGAGCCGAGATTGACCAGCGTGAGCGACGTATCCCATCCGTCGGCCGACGCGATCTGCGCCAACGAGCCCGCCAAACTGAGGGTTGCGCTATCGGCAGCTGCGCTATCCGTTTGTGTCAGGCGGACGGACTTCGCGGGAGGAATATCGACAACCGTGCGGACGGTGTGGTCTTGCCCCAGCCCGGGTGCACAGAGGAGCAGCATCGCGGACGACAGAGCGAGCAGGTCCTGCGCCATCCCCCGCAAGCCATACCGCACCATGGCGCACAAATTGAGTGTTCGAACCACTTGTTTCCCCTTTTTTTGTTGCAAAATTTCTGTCGCGGTTAAAAAGGCTACTTCACAGCGCGGAAGAATTAGAAAGGCCATCCACCATTGGCTCACCCACTGGAATGATCTCCCAACTCCCTTCGTTCGGAAGGCGTCTGCAGCACAGAATCCGGTAAACGCAACCATCGCCGTGAGCGTATTGCGATGGGACCTGTCCGGAGTCTTCTCATCCAAGGCTCCCAGAGTCTCCAGCACCAAAAGCCTGTCCGCCCAGCCACGATGATTGTTAACGACACCATTTGTCGCCCAAGTCTACTTGAACCTATCGTAGCCGTCCCCAGTAGAAGCTGCAAACTGGAGTCTGCCTGTAACCCAGCGCTCAATCCGAGATTCCTGGCGATTGCATCAATTCGGAAGTGATCGCCGTCGCCTTCTACGCGTGGGAATCCTCGCCCAACCGAGCAGGAAGAGCCATATGAACGTCATCAAGTTAACCAAATGATGAAACAGCTGCCAAGCCGTGAGCAGTCGAAAGACGCTTCTCTGCCGCCACGATTCAAAACGGTTCGTGACAAAATGGACGACGAGAAATTCCATGGCCGACCCGAAAAATTCACAGATCCCCGATGAGCCGCTGGGGATGAACCGACGCATTCTCCGCCGAGATTTTATGAATTCCACGCTGCTCGGCTCTGGGGGAACACTGCTCGGAAGCTTGACGCCACGGCAGTTGCTGGCCAAGGAGGACTGGACGGGCTACGCGGGTGTGGGCGATTATGCGAGGTCGAATGGGAATACCTATGAAATCGTCCATGCCGGCCATCAGATCCGCGATGGTTTCTTCGCCGGAAGTCGCGACACGCCGGCCGAGACGAACGAGACCTTCGATTGCGTCGTTGTGGGCGGCGGCATCAGCGGGCTGGCAGCCGCGTTGTTATTCCATCGACGCAACGCCAAACTGAGTTGCCTGATTCTGGAAAATCATCCGATTTTCGGCGGCGAAGCCAAGCGCAACGAATTTATCGTGCAGGGTCAGCATCTGGCGGCGCCGCAGGGCTCCGATCATTTCAGCACGCCGTCTGCCGGCTCCTTCTTCGCGGAATATTACGACCGCATTGGCGTGGACCCATCTGAGTTTGAATATCAGGGTTGGGACAGCAGCTCGCCTGAGATTGCGGTTGGGCGCAGTTTCGAATTCATCCAGAACCCCTACGGGTTTTTCTTTGGCGCGAAATTCGGACAGCGACCCGGGATATGGCTCATCAATCCATGGGTGAAACAGTTGGCGGGCGCGCCCCTGCCGGAGGCAACGCGCGCGGAGCTGCTGCAGTACCAGAAGATTGCATTCGCGAGCCTGGAACCGGCTCCGTGCACCCTCCGGAGATGGACAGTATCACCATGGAAACCTTCATGATGAAGCAATATGGTTTGAGCCGCGAAACAATCCGCACGTTTTTTACTCCCGGCCCCGGTGATCCTTATGGTATCGGTCCCGATGTGCTCTCAGCCTATTGCTGGGGTGGTGGCGTCATGAACCGCGGGCTGGGCACGCACAGCCACTCGTTTCCAGGCGGCAACGACGGCATCGCGCGTCACATGGTGAAAACTCTTATCCCCGATGCCATTCCGGGTTCGCGCACACTCGCTAATATCTGCTTAGGCCGCATCAACTTCGCCGCGCTTGACCAGCCAGGACAGCCGATGCGTATCCGGCTCGGGTCCACTGTGGTAGGCGTAAAGCACGAAGGCGATGCCGCAAACTCCGCATTGGTCTCTGTCACCTATACGCGCGGCGGCAAGCTCTACCGATTGAAGGCGCGCGCGGTGGTGATGGCCGGCGGAAGTTGGACCACCAAGCACATCGTGCTCGATTTACCGGTGACACACCGCGACGCATATAGTCGGTTTTACCGCTCGCCCTGTATGATCGCCAATATCGCGCTGCGCAACTGGCGTTTCCTCTACAAGCTCGGGAATCTCCGGCGGATACTGGTTCGAGGGCTTGGGATGTTTCGCGGCAGTCCGCAAACAGCCCACCTTCTCGACGCCGGTGAAGACCATCGGGCCGGACTCGCCCGTGGTGCTGACCTGAAGGTACTGTTCTGCCGCCCGGGCCTGCCGATCCAGGAGCAGGGCGATCGCGGCCGCGCGGAAATGCTGGACACCCCGTTTCGGCAATACGAGCTGCAACTACGCGAGCAGTTGACCGAGATGTTCGGAGCTTCAGGCTTCGATGCTCGGCGCGACATAGCGGGCATTATCCTCAACCGCTGGGGCCATGCCTACGGTAGCCCGCAACCCGGCTTTTTTTTCGGCAAGAATGGCCAACCCGCGCCGCGCGACATTCTGCGCCAATCCAGTTTCGGCCGAATTGCGTTCGCTAATACGGATCTCTCGGGCGATCCCAATCATCAAACGGCAATCACCGAAGCCGAGCGGGCTGCAGGGCAGCTCCTGGATGGAGCACTGCGGGCGTGAGGGAGCGGGTGTAACGGTGCCGTATCCGACATCGCTGTTTGAGTCCGCCAGCGGCAACAGTCAACCGTGGCGTTCCTCAGAAGTGTGGACACGAGTATGGACTGATAGGGGCCAGACGCTCATTCAAAGCTACCGGATTAGAAATCGCAACTCCATAGTTCCGCAACATCCATGACGAGAGCGCGAGAGGATTGACGGCGAGGCGGATTTGCCATACATTGTTAGTGAAATATGTCGGAATCCGTCGGCCGGTTTGAACAGCTCGTCCTCACCGCCATCCTGAGTTTGCGTGATGAGGCCTATGGCGTCACCATTCACGAAAAAGCAGTCCAACTCGCCGCGCCAAAGAGTATCTCACTCGGCGCCGTCTACGTTACGCTCGACCGTCTGGAAGACAAGGGCCTCATTTCTTCCTGGCTCTCCGATCCCACGCCCGAACGAGGTGGCCGTTCCAAACGTTTCTATCGGCTGGAAGCCCTAGGCGAGCGAGCGCTTGAGGAGTCGGCCGCTACTGCCAAGCGAGTCTGGGACGCTGTTACCGAAATCTGGGGAGATCTCGCTGAAGAAGTGAGGAGGCGTCCGAAATGGAGTCCGGTCCGTCCAAAATGAGTGAGGCCATCGCGAGATGGCTGGTCCCTCCTGCTTGCCGCGAGGAAGTGCTCGGCGATATGCGCGAACGCCACCAGCGCTTGGCACCATATCTCCTCGAAGCCGCGCAAGTGATCCCATGCGTAATCTATAGCCGAATTTGCCGCACCACAGACGCCGCGGTGGCACTGATGAAGGCGCTCCCGATGTATACAGCGTTTGTGATAGCTGCGTGGTCGCTCGATCGCGCGCTGCTTTCGGACCAGCGCGGTTTCACGCGTCTCGCGATTCCTACAGCGATCTGTCTGGCGGCAACGATCCTTGGCGATGCCTACAGCAATCCCCAGAAACGCTGGCCGCTCAAGGCGGTCGCTGCTCCGACCCTCGGGTTCGCATTCGCCTTCATAGTGCAGTCCATGCTTAAGCGTTGGGCGCTTCCCGCGCCAGTCTTCGCTTGGGGGAGCGCAGTGAGCCTCCTACTAGTCGCGACTCTTCGGCTGGTATTCCCGCCCGTCACCGACCGTCCTCAAGTCGCCAAGATCCCGACATACTGGCAGAAACTCGAAATTTTGCCGTTGTCGCTGGACCTTAAGAGCATCCTACTGTCATGTGGGGTATTGTTGGCCGTGATTCTCTTCTTGCTGGGAAAGTAGTTTGAAGGCCGCGGAGGCATGAGTCGAACCGAAACTGAAAGGCCTGAAATGGCAGCGCCGCACTCGTTTGTGGAAGTCGGCCTTTTAGAAGTCGACGCACGGGCACCCGAGAAGTCCGGTTGTAGTCCACGCTCGGCCTGCAATTCTCTTCGCGCGTCAGATCTCCGCGAACGCAGTATCCGGGGAGTGGAGGCCATCGTCGCGATGGAGCATTCCTAAACACTGCGCGACTAATCGTTACTTTCAGGCAGCAAGTGCGCCCTGCCAGTCACCGCTCGCTTCGGCATCTCTCCTGTAGATCATCTCAAAGACGTCTAACTTTTTCTCATGCGATACGTATAATACAGGTAAATATGCACTAGTCGATCATCGACACGATTATATGCCGAGACGCGCATCGCCGCTCCAATCCGAGATGGTTCAGGGAACCCTGGACATGCTGATCCTTCAGACACTCGTCCTTGGTCCCGCGCATGGCCAGACGATCGCCCACGCCATTGAGCGGGGCTCGGACGAAGTCCTTCAAGTTGAACACGGCTCGCTCTACCCAGCGTTGCATCGTCTGCAGAATCGGGGCTGGATTGCCGCCTTCTGGGGGACATCGGAGAACAACCGCAAAGCTAAGTATTACCGGCTCACGCCCGAGGGCAAGAGGCAGCTCGCGGCACAGACCTCCCGCTGGGAACAATTAGTGCGGGCTATCGGCCGCATCCTGAATCCGGTTACGGAGAAGCAGGAATGAACTGGCGGCGATTCTTCCGCCGTGAGGAAGCCGATGCCGAACAGCGCGAGGAGCTCGATTTCTACCTGGATATCACGACGGAGGAGTACATCGAACGCGGAATGGAGCCAGCCGCGGCGCGGGCCGCGGCACGAAGAAAGCTCGGAAACACGACGCTGATCCGCGAGGAGGTTTATCGCATGAACACGCTCACATTTATGGAAGGTCTGCTACGGGATGCGCGCCATGCTGTGCGGATGATCCGAACGAAGCCCGGATTCAGCGTGGCGGCTTTGCTTTCGCTGGCTTTGGGCATCGGCGCAAATACCGCAATTTTCAGTGTATTGAACGCTGTCCTGATTCGGCCCTTGCCCTACCCGGGATCAGATGCGCTGGTGGGCGTGTTCAACAGGTTCGTGATTCAAGGACAGGTCTTCGAAGACGCGGAGCTATCGCCCGGCATGTACGCCGCCTGCAAGGAGAACGGAAGGGCCTTCGAAAGCTTCGGCGTTTGGACTTCCGGCGCCGCCACGGTGACCGGGATGGGAGATCCGGAGCAACTGGTGACGGTGACCGCGACGCAAGGCGTTCTGCCCACGCTGGGCGTACCGGCGTATATCGGCCGATGGTTCTCAAGCGAAGACGACACCCCGGGCTCCCCGCAGACCGTGATCCTTAGTTACGCATATTGGCAGCGGAAGTTCGGCGGCGATCGCGAGGTGCTGGGCCGCACGATGGTGATCGATTTCGTTCCACACCAGGTGATCGGAGTGATGCCACGGAACTTTCGATTGGTGAACTTCGCGCCTGACATGCTCCTGCCGCAGCGCTTTCCCAAGAGCGGCGCTCCAGACCGGACGAGTTCAGCTATACCGGCATCGCAAGGCTCAAGCCGGGCGTTACGATCGCGTTGGCGAATCAAGATTTGGCGCGTGTTTGGAAGATCTGGGCGGAAACGGAGGGGGCGGCCAAAACGCTCGAGACGTTCCATATCACGCCCAACCTGCGCCCGCTCAAGAAGGATGTGGTGGGAGACGTGGGCTCGGTCCTGAGCGTTCTTATGGGAGCGCTCGGGCTGGTGCTGTTGCTGGTTTGCGCAAACGTGGCGAACCTCGTGCTGGTGCGCGCGCAATCCCGGCGGCAGGAGTTTGCGATTCGCGCGGCGCTTGGCGCCGGTTGGGGAAGGATTGCGCGGGAATTGCTGGTCGAGAGTCTGACCCTGGGCATCGCTCGGCGGCGCCCTCGGCGTGGTGCTCGCCTACATGGGCCTCCAGGTGCTGGTCAGCGCAGGGACCCGCCACTCTTCCCAGGCTCGAGGAGATATCGATGGACGGAACAGCTTTGGCTATTCGCGTCTGGCATGCTCGCTCGGGACAAGCCTGCTGTTCGGATTGGGAGCGGTCCTCAGGTCCGGCATCCCCGGCCGAATTCAAAGCGCACGAGGCGCGACCCAAGGGACCCAACAGCTCCGCGCTCAGAATGCGCTGGTCGTCACGCAGGTGGCCCTTGCATTTGTCCTGCTGGTGGCCTCCGGGTTGATGATTCGGAGTTTCTTCGCCTTGCGAGCCGTAACACCAGGGTTTACCCATCCTGAGTGGATTCAGACGGTACGTATTGCAATCCCGGAGCCGCTGGACGCCGGATCCGGAGCGGGCAATCCGCATGCAATCCGAAATTCTAACCAGGCTTTCCGCCATTCCTGGAGTCACCGCGGCCGGCTTCGCCAGCGGCTTGCCGATGGAATCGGAGTACCGGAATGGTGTCCTCATCGACGTTGAAGGAAAGACTTCGGTCGACCAGATCTCTCCTAACCGGGCCGTCAAGAGAATTTCACCCGGCCTCCTTGCGGCGCAAGGTACGCGATTGGTAGCCGGGCGCGATTTCACTTGGGAGGATGTTCGCGGTCACCGCGGCGTCGTGCTGGTATCCGAGAACATGGCTCGCGAGAATTGGGGCGAGCCTGCCAACGCGCTTGGTAAGCGGATTCGGCAGGGCAAAGATAGCCCCTGGCTCGAAGTTGTGGGCGTAGCGGAGAATGTTCGCGCGGACGGTGTGAATCTGCCCGCGCCGGCCACGGTCTATTTCCGCGCGGGAGGCCGTGGCGTCACGTTTGCGATTCGAAGTGAACGCGCGGGCACGGAAGCGTTCCTTCGGGAAGTCGCCGCTGCGATCCACGCCGTGAATCCCGGTTTACCGTTGGCCAAAGTGCGGACTCTGAACGATGTCTACAGACGATCGATGGCGCGCACATCCTTCGCGCTCGTTCTGCTTGGAATCGCCGGAGCGATGGCTTTGGCCCTCGCGATTGTCGGAGTATACGGCGTCCTTGCCTACGCTGTCGGGCAGCGTCGGCGTGAGGTTGGCATCCGCCTTGCGCTGGGTGCTGAGCCCAGGGCGCTCAAATGGTTGTTCGTTCGCAAAGGGCTGATCCTCAACTGCGTCGGTGGCATCATTGGACTGGCATTAGCGGGAGGTCTATCACGATGGATCTCTTCCCTGCTCTTTGGCATCACGCCGCTTGATCCGCTCACCTACATTGCATCGGGCGCGGTCATCGCCGCGGCGGTCATGGTGGCTAGCTATGTTCCAGGCCGCCAAGCGGCCTCCGTGGACCCAATGGAGACGCTTCGAAGCGAATAGGCGCTGACCCATCGACAGCCCGCTATTCAGGTGGTAGGTCAGAGAGTTGCCCGTGAGCAACGCCGCACCGTTAGCAATCGGTCACTCTGTGACTCCACAACCAAATTGTTGCTGACCGCCAATTGACTGGATCGCCGTATTCAGGGAGTTTGGCGCCCGATCTGCCAAACTGTCTCCTCAACCGTCACCGGACTCGCGGAGGGTTGGGGTATGCGAGGTAGATTCTACTCGAGTGGCAAAAGAGCCGAAGATCCTTACTGAAAATGACTCGAACTGCGCGGCCTTAACCCCCCGACACAAATCGATACACTGTAAGCCATGCACGTCTACCTATGGTTGATACCTCTCGTGGCGTTCGCTGCCGACTTGGATTGGCCCCAATTTCGTGGTCCCGCGGCAAGCGGCGTCGCCAATGGCTCTCCACCGATCGAATGGAACGTAGAATCAGGCAAAAACATTTTATGGAAAACCGAGATCCCTGGCCTCGGCCACTCCAGCCCGATTATTTGGGGCGATCGCATTTTCGTCACCAGCGCCGTGGCCGAAAAGGGTGAATCCAGGCTCAGGACGGGTTTATATGGTGATATCGCGCCCGTCAAGGATGAAGGGCCCCAAAAATTCAACGTCTACTGCCTCGATCGCAAGAGTGGGAAAGTCCTATGGGAGCGCACCGCCGCGAGCGGCGTCCCGAAAATAATGCGCCATCCGAAGTCGACACACGCCAGCCCCACGCCCGCCACTGATGGGAAGCACTTGATCGTCTCGTTCGGCTCCGAAGGTTTATTCGCATACGATCTGAGCGGAACCCTACTGTGGAAGAAGGATTTCGGTGTGCTCGATGCCGGCTTCTACATGGTTCCCGATGCCCAGTGGGGATTCGCTAGCTCACCCGTGATTCACGAGGGCGTAGTAATCATCCAGGCGGACGTGCAGAAAAATTCGTTCGTTGGCGCGTTCGATGTCAAAACAGGGACGGAGTTGTGGCGCACGCCGCGCGACGATGTACCGACCTTCGGGACGCCAGCCGTCGTACCGTACACCGCGGGCGGAAAGAACAGTTGGCAGGTGGTCGTTAACGGGTGGCATCACATTGGCGGCTACGATTTCAAGACCGGAAAAGAATTGTGGATGCTCAAAGGCGGCGGCGACATTCCAGTGCCCACGCCGGTATTCGCTGATGGACTGATCATCATCACCAACGCTCATGGCTCCGGCCGCCCGATTTACGCGATCCGCACCGATGCCTCAGGCGACATCACCGGCAGCAAAACGGCGCTCGCCTGGTCGATCGACAGAGCAGGAAATTACATGCAGACACCCCTGCTGGACAAGAGCATTGGATATTTCTGTTTCGACAACGGCGTGCTCACTACCTACCAGTTATCAACTGGCGAAAAGCTGTATCAAACGCGTCTCGGTGGAACGACCGGATTTACCAGTTCGCCTGTGGCCGCGACGGACCGGCTCTATATCACCAATGAGGACGGCCATACTTTCGTTCTGGCCAAGGGCGCGGAATACAAGCTGCTCGGCGAAAATGACATCGGCGAAACCGTGATGGCCAGCGCTGCCATTTCCGGCAACGTGCTCTATGTCCGCGGTCGCAACCATCTGTTCGCGATAGGCGGGCGATAGCTAGATTGCAGCTAATTGCACACAAACGCCCCTTTCTGGCCAACGAACGGGATGGTTCGCCCAGCTATTTGTGGCCTGAGACCGTGGTAACCGCGTCCCACGTGAACTCAACGAACTTGTAGAGCGACGATTCCGGTATGTGCTCGACATCGCTGTGGGGTCCAAAGTTTGTGCTGTCGTTGCTGGTCAGGGCCGGCCCGATCCCATACGACTGGATACCCCGAGCGCGTAGTAGTGCCATATCGGTATAGGCGCTCAGCATCCCCGGCAGCACGGTTGACCCTGGGTATTCGCGCTTTCCCGCCTGTTCAAGTGCTCTATACATTTCAGTGTCCGAGCCTGAGGGCGGCGCTAGGGGGCGGGAAGAAATGATAGGTACGATTCGCACAGCAGGGTCGCCAATCACACGGCGCATGTCGTCATAGAACTTGGTGACGTCCTCGTCCGGAAGGACGCGGATATCAATTGTGGCCTCTGCCTCGGACGGGATCACATTGGCACCCACGCCGGCTTTCAACATGGTTGGCACTACAGATGTACGCAACATCGAATAGTGCAAAGGTTCAAATTCTGCCAGATATCGTTGAATTTCATTTGTGCGTTGCGGATCCAGGAGTCCGTTGTAGCGCGCGGCCTTTTCCGGAGTACTGATGCTCGCCAATTTCTCAAAATAGGTCCGCGTCGTGTCATTCAGGCGCATGGGCGTTTCCCAGTTGCCTATCTTTTGAACGGCGCCCCCCAAATGGACCAAGGCGTTATCGAGGCGAGGCACCGAGCCGTGCCCGGAAGTACCGTTTGCCACCAGGCGGACTCGCCGGGGCGCCTTTTCCGTGGTCGCGATCTGAACTGTGGCAACTCGCCCGTTCTCAATCGTAGTGGACCCGCCCTCGGTGAGCGCGAACTCGGCGTCGATCTCATCGAAGTGTTGTTCCACCATGAAGCGAATACCCACGTCCGTCGGATCCGTCTCTTCGCCGGATTCCGCGAGAAAGATGACATCGCGGTCAAGTGGCGTTCCGCTGCGCTTTAGCAGCAGCATCACCATCAAGTTCGCCGTCAAGACGTCTTTGTCATCTACGGTCCCGCGTCCCCAAATGTAGCCATCCTTGAGAATTGCGCCGAAGGGATCCACCGGCCATTTCTCGCGTTGCACTGGCACGACGTCGGTATGCGCCAGTATCAGAATCGGCCGTTTGCTTCCGTTGCCCTTCAGTCTGGCAACCAGATTGGTACGGTTCGGGTCGAGAGCAAAGGTCTGGGTAGAAATACCCGCGGCTTCCAGCTCCTTCTTTAGATATTCCACCACTTTGGTTTCATTACCAGGAGGGTTGCTCGTGTCAATGCGCACCAGCGACAGGAAATGTTGAAGCGCTTCTGCTTTCTGCTTCTCCCAATCGACACGAGGTTGTCCCAAGGTCACCGGGATGGCTTGGAAGACCATCAGAACCATCAACAGGAGTCGTCGCATAGCCTCTACCCCTATTATCGGTGCTGCACTTACGCCGATTCTCAAACCAGCATCGCGCCAGGTTCCCGCAGAGAGCAGCACGAGAACAACTCACTAAGTGTACTCGGTCGGGAGGCGGATGGGTCCTCGATTACAGGGGCATCCGGAAGCTATCCACTTGGATGAAAAACGCCTGACCCGATATACGGACCGCTTCGCTGCGGCGGCTGGCACAATGACCCGTTGGCGACTACCCGCTCACATGGACATGTGCGGTTGATCGGTGATCGCCGCAGCATCACATCTCAACGGTTCCAGTTTCGATGCCGACTTTTCGTCCGACTGACTGGCCTCGTTCGCTTAGGCTGACGTGAACGGGAATTCATAGACTTGGGGGCAGAGCGCCAGCCATCAGTGCGGCTGCTCGGCGTTTGACGTGCCGAGGGGGCTGGTGGCAAGCGACGCCGGATAGGGGAAGTAGAGATCGTTGCCGTCCGGGTCCGCGATGACCATGAGCCGGT
Organism: Terriglobia bacterium; assembly: GCA_963768075.1. Taxonomy (GTDB): domain Bacteria; phylum Acidobacteriota; class Terriglobia; order Bryobacterales; family Bryobacteraceae; genus QHXW01. The sequence goes on along the minus strand of CAVYHD010000033.1, from coordinate 685,683 downwards.
AGCCCCACTGCCCGTCCTTGACATCCACGCCGCGCCCTTCCAGCTCTGCGCGCAAAGCGTCCAGCACGCTGACATCGAGCGAGATGAACATCAGGCCCTTGCCCACTTTATTGGGCCATTGAGAAGAGAGAATGAGCTCGCAGCCATGCCGGTCGACCTGCGCGACCCACGCCTTCCCGTCCTCCTCAAATCGCCACGCTTGCGTGAACCCGAGCTGCTTCACGTAAAAATCGACGGACCTGTCGATGTCCGCTACAAATAGCACCGGCCGCGCGTACCATTTATTGCTCATGACGTTCTGCTTCCCGCAACGCCGTGATCGACTTTGACGTTCCGCCAACGGCGAGTCATCAGAATAACTCCGCGAAATTGGTCCGCGCAAACGCACAAGGGTCCGCCGTCCCACTTGGCTGGTCTGTCGCCATTGCCGGCCTGTGCCGTTCGAGGTCTCCGAACGGCGTTGTAGGATATTACGCTCGTGAAGTCGCGGTCCTGTCACCTTGACGCATAATGCCTGACTCGTACTTTTGCACTCGTCGATGCGAGCCGGATGTCAGGTTTGGGGACTTGAGCCCTCTCCACTCGAAACCGCTACCGATAATACCTGATAACACTAGATTCTACGCGGTGCCGATGTTCACTTTGGATCTCTTGCCCGATGGCTAAAACTGACTATAGAATTGAGGCCGATCCAAGATGGCCGTTGAAGTGAAACATCTGGAGGAGGAGCAGAATGCGAAACACGGTCTACATCTCGCTTTTGGCAGGAGTTGTCCTGGCCTGGGGAATGGCAGGGATCGCTGCGCGTTCCTCGGGCAAGAACCCATTTGCAGACATTCCGTTTGAGCACGTGATCATCGACGGCCGCCCTCCGCTCAATCAGTGGGCCATCGGCGTCGGGGACATTAACGGCGATGGGCAAGTAGATGTCGTTAGTTCGGGAGAAGGGCCTCTGGATCGTGGAGCCGGTCAGGCGAATGCCGGTCTCTACTGGTATGAGTACCCTACATGGGCGAAACATACGATTGATGCCGACGGCACGTTTGCCGATGACATGCAGTTGGTTGACGTGGACGGTGACGGCAGATCTGGACATCGTGGTCCCTGAGGACGGCTCCAAGGAAGTCAGGTGGTACGAAAATCCCCGGCCCCACGGCGACCCCCGCACCGATCCCTGGAAGGTGCACGTGATTGGCGGCTACACCAGGTTTCATTTCGAAGAAGCGCATGACGTCGAAGTTGCGGACCTCAACGGGGATGGTAAGGTAGACGTCGTCATCGCCAACCAGAAGTGGGAACTCCCCCGCCCGTCAAACCAGCCCGAGCAGGTTGTCTTCTTCCAGAACAACCCGGACTCCTGGACTCCGGTGGTCGTGTCGAACACTTACGGGGAGGGCACTTGCCTTGCCGATCTGAACGGCGACGGGAGAGTAGATATTGTCAAAGCTGGTTGGTGGCTCGAAAATCCGAAGGACCCCATCCATGGCCAATGGAAGCAACACTGGTTCGTCCATGGTTGGCCGGATCGGGCAGGGGTCACAGTCGCTGACATCAACCAGGATGGCACGCCGGATGTCCTGCTTTCCGCGTCGGATTCGGCAGGCCGCCTTTCTTGGTTTGAGGCTCCCATGAACGCCATTCGTGGCACGTGGAAAGAGCATCTCATTCAGGACCACGTTGATTATGTCCACACGTTCAAGGTTGCCGACATGAACAATGATGGGAAGCCCGATGTGGTATTCGCGGAAATGCAGGATTCCGTGCACAAACGTGTGGGATTCTTTTTGAACCAGGGCCAAGGCAAGAGTTGGAAATTGCAGGTCGTTGCGACCACAGGTTCGCATAATATACGCGTAGCCGACGTGGACCACGATGGAGACATCGACATCATCGGAGCGAACTGGGACACCAAGAACGATCCGAACCACGCACCAATGGAAATGTGGCGAAATCTCCTCAATGACCGCCGCCACTAATTCGCTTTTCGAGAAAAAGATTTAGTACCGACTGACGTTCACTCCGGGGCTAGGCCGGCCTCATGATGCGCGTCCGGTACTCGACAGCACGCTCTTTTACCACCTTCACGACGAAGAAGAATCGGCATTTATCCCAACCGCCAAGCCGCAGTCAAGTAGGGTGGTAAACGCTGTAGTGTATTTGGCGTGTAGTCCGGTTGGGCCTCAGCTCATGCCGCTAACCCGAATCTGCATGTGCTTCACCAATCCCGGACTTTTCTTAAGATTCGGTCGTAGAATTATCCCGAGTCCCTCTCCGAACGGATGCGAACATTTGGGTTGGCGATTACCGAGATTCCAGAGACAAGGACCTGGCTCAAGCGCACTGAATCTGTTCGATCGCCAATTCGGACGCGCAGAGAGGCATTACGCGCTCCGGTTTCCACCGTGATTGCAACGCCGGGCTTCAATCCGAGTCGTGTCATCTCACGCAAAGCGGCAGGGTCACGGTCTGACACGCTGCTAATTACAGCCGGGATGCCACACGCCCATTTCGACAACGGTACTTCGTCCCGAGCCGGAAGCGCGCCGCTTCGCTCGGGGATCAGGTGCCCGTGTGGATCAGTTTCGGGATCTCCCAATTTCGCCGCGATGCGATCTTCAAGCCGTTCCGAGATGAAGTGTTCCAGCCGTTCTGCCTCATCGTGAACCTCGTCCCACGAGTAGTCGAGGAAATCATGGAGGAAGCGCTCCAGCAAACGGTGGTGACGAAGAACCTCCAAAGCGCGCATCCTCCCCATGACAGTCAAACGCACACCCTGGTGCTTCTCGTATTTCACAAACGGTGGCTTCTGCGCTGCGAGCTTTTGGAGCATTCCAGTAACGGAAGCAGCACGGACGCCGAGATGCTGCACTAGGGCGCTACTGTTGACCAGTTCTTCTTCGGCGCCTCCGAGCTCCAGGATGCCTTTCAGGTAGTCGTCTACAGATTCCGTGGTGTAGGGTCCAAGCTTTCTAGGTTTCACTAAATATCAGAATAGGCGCGCCACCGCCGATAAGCAATGGCGTCTTATTAGTAGCGCTAGTCCTCTGGCTTGACGGGAAGAGGACAATATCAGTATTATTTAGGGATGCCTAAATTAGGGACACGGTTCCTGGCATTATTCGCCTGTATGTTGGCGATACGGGTTTCGGCGATGGCCCAGGGCGAGACGACAAGCGCGATTGTGGGATCGGTTACCGATCCGACCGATGCGGCGATCCCCGGCGCCACTGTGACCGTCGCGAATATCGACAATGGCCTCAAGCGATCCGTGAAAACAGACGACTCTGGGCGGTTTAGTTTTCCGCAACTTGCGCCCGGCCTGTACACGGTGAAAGCGGAGGCCGAGCGCTTTGCCTCTCAGCAGAATAACGCCGTGCCCGCGGGACTTGGACAAAAGCAAACGGTGGATTTCAAGCTCAACATCGCATCCGCAAGCGAGACTGTTCTCGTTCAGGAACTGGCGCCTCAGATCAACCCGGAGAACCCGAATACTTCGACGACTCTGACCGCCCGATCTCTCGAGGACCTTCCGAATCCGGGCGGCGACATGACGTATCCGCTGCAATTTGCGGCTGGTGCGCTCATTAACACAGCGGGAAGCGGGAACGATTTCGTTGGTGGCACGAATGGTTATGGCAATGTGCAGTTCAATGGACTGCCATCGCTTTCGAACGGCTATATTGTTGACGGCCTGGAGACCAACGATCCGCTTACAAATCTGAACAGCGGCCTTTCAACCAATCTGGTCCTCGGATTGAATTCGATTGCGGAGGTGACCGTGAACACGGTTTCCTACGCGGTCGACCAGGGCAGGTACGGGGCATCTCAGGTCAACTATGTCACGAAATCCGGGACCAATCGGTTTCACGGAAACTTGTACGAGTTATGGGATGGCTCTAAGTTTAGTGCCGCAGATTACTTTACGAACGCCACTGCGGGAAACCAAAAACCGCGCTCCACGGTGAATCATTTCGGGGGGAGTCTCGGCGGCCCGATCTTCCACGATAAGTTGTTTTTCTTCTTCGATTCCGAATGGGTGCGGATCGCGCTCCCGATTGTGACTGCCACTACCGTGCCCACGCCGGCATTTCAGGACTATGTTTTACAGCAACTACCGCGCGGCGGTGTGGACGCGATAACAGGATCGATTTATCAGCCAGCGCCACAGCTTGTGCCGTTCTACCAGAAGCTCTTTTCGCTATATGGCAAAACGGCGGGGACGCCGCTCGCGGTGCTGGGCTGCCCATTCAACAGCGATGGAACCACCGCGGGCGGTAATCCGCCCAACGGAAATGGTTGCGCGAATCGCCAGAGTGTATCGCATTCAAGCGACGATCGCGAGCAGGTGCAGACAGCTCGCATCGACTACAACATCGACACCAACAACACGGCATGGTTCCGGTTTCAATCAGATACCGGACTTCAGGCGGCGTATACCGATCCAATTAATCCGCTGTTTGACGCCCTCTCTCCGCAGCCCCTCTACTCATTCGCCGCGGGTTACACGCATGTGTTCTCCGCGCGCCTGGTGAATTACTTCAACCCGGCGTTCTCGTGGTATGAGAGCCTGTTCGGGCCAGCCGATTTTCAGAAGACGCAAGCGGCGTTTCCCATCGTCCTCCAAGGCAGCGGCGCCAATGCTCCGTTCACCACGCTCGGAGGGTTGGACAATACGTGGGTGCAGGGACGGCGCGCCACCCGCTTTTTTATCAATGACAATCTCGCCTGGATGGCCGGCGCGCACGAATTCCGGTTCGGAACGAACAGCCGGATCTTCCGCCTGAATGACTATGATTTCGGTGAGGGCGTGGTTCCGCTGGTCACCTACACGACCCTTCCGCAATTCATCTACGGGGTCGCGTCGACGGCTTCGAAAACCTTCCCACTGGCTGATTCGCAGCCATACAACTTTCTCAATCTGGATTTTTACGCCCAGGATACTTGGAAGTTGACGCGGACCCTGACATGGACGTTCGGCATCCGTGATACGTACAATTCAAATCCCCTGAATCCGCATGACGCTGTGGCGCGCCTCGTGGGGTCGTTTGATTCCATATCGCACGATGTGAATCAGCCGCTCGATGCGGTGATCCAGACGCATCTCTCGAATGTGTTTGCTGCGACACCGCTGGCAATCCTGCAACCAAGGACCGCGATTGCGTGGCAGTTCGCGCCGCAGACAGTGCTGCGCAGCGGATTTGGCCTGTTCAGCGATATCTTGCCGGGGAGCGTTGCCGATCTCGTGGGAGTGAACCCGCCGTATTCAAAAACGTTTCAAGGGGGGCTGCTGGGCACCGCCGGTGGAGCGGCCATTGCGCCGGGTGTGCCAAACAGCGCCGTAGACGCGACCATTGCCGCCAATCTATCGTTCAATTCCGGTTTCGCCGAGGGGGAACTTTCCTGCGCATCGCCGCAGGCAAATCCGAGGGCGTGCCTCCCGCCGATTTCGATCACCGCCGTTCCGGATGGCATGCTCCATGCGCCCTATTTCATGCAGTGGAGTTTCGGCTTGGAGCGCCAAATTGGCAATTCCATTCATGCGCGGGCGCAATACGTGGGGACGCGCGCTGTTAACCAGCCTTACGAGACACAGGTGAATGGCTATCAAACGGTGTGCGAGGGCTGCTTTGCGCCGTTGCCTTACGGAAAGCCGATTGATCCGCGTTTCGGGCCGGTGACGCAATTGAACACGGGGGCCAACAGCCACTACAATGGCCTGCAGCTGACGGTAGAGAAGCGGCTGGGTCACGGACTGGAGGTCCAGGCGAATTACACATGGAGCCGATGTATGGACACGGTGTCAAACGGCGGGTTCCTGCCATTCGCCGCCGGCGCGATTCTTTCTCCACTGCCGGGCGAGCTGGGCCGGCAATACGGTCCGTGCGATTACGACGTGCGGCAGAACTTCACGGCGCAGTATGTTTATCATTTGCCGGTCAATTTCCGTAATCAGATGCTGGCGCGGGCGCTGAACGGATGGCAGGTATCTGGCACCGTGTTCCGGCACAGCGGCTTGCCGTTCTCGGTTTTGAGCGCGCCGTATTCCGCGAACGGGGAGGGCATCGTTCAGGGCAGCGGCCCGCAGTACGCTAGCGTGATTCCCAGCGTGCCGCTGTACGAACACAATCCAATCGCTGGCGTCACTCAACCGGGAACGATCCAGTGGCTCAACCCGGATGCGTTTGTTTCCGCGGTCGATCCGAGTACCGGAGCCTGTGCGGGCGGTGATAGTCCGAAGAATTGTCAGTTCGGCGACCTCGGGCGGAATGCATTACGCGGGCCTGAATTCTTCTGGAGCGATCTTTATCTGACCAAGTGGTTCCAGTTGACGGAACGTGTCAAGCTGCGCATCGACGGTCAATTCTTCAACGTGTTCAATCATCCGAATTTTGGCCTTCCAGTTTTTGGGTACGCTGGCATTCCGGGCAAACCTTCCACGCAGACTGGATTCGGAGCGCTCAGCTACCCGACTTCGCCGCCGACAGGACTGCTGGGCGTCGGGCTAGGCGGTGACAGTTCACCCCGTATGATTGCGTTCCAGGCGCGCCTGGAGTTCTGAACGTCCGAATACCTCGCGGAGATTGGTATCTGATTTTTGGAGTAGACGCTCGTGAGACGGCTGTACGGCTCGTCAACTTCTATCGAAGGAAGAACCAACCGCGGAACGAGTCCATCAGCAATTGTTCTTTCAGTCAGTGACCCCTCATCATGCTCCCGCTCGACCCACTAGTCAATTACACTGGGTCCGAAACGCCGTATGAGACTGGGTCTGTTCACCCGGGATGGGGAGATTTTGGGGCGAAAGTGTCTCCGATAACGCTCCGTTTGTTCTCGACGGCTTATTCGATGGCGCAACGAGTGAAGCAAAACTGGACCCAAGGCATACGTCGGTATGCACCAGTGTGGAGTATTTCGCAATAGACTATACGTCAAGAATGACGATCCCAGCTTAATGGTGGTTGGAGCCCTTTCGTGACCAGACCAAACAGACTACGAGTTGAGGTATGCTCGGGGGTTATGTGCCGTCCAGCGTGTGCGCCGTTTACCTCGATGCATTTCGGACGCGATTGCGGCAAACAGACAACACGTCCCTCAATTCGACATTCGGGCAGATTACTGCATGCGGACCAGCAACCGGCAGGTAGTTGCCGAATCCGTTGGATGTTCATCGCGCTCCTCGCATTCACAGCCATCGGGGCCGGCCCAGCGATGTCGCAGACCGCTGCTTCATCCGCGTCGAGCGCCCCGGCGTTTCCCCTTAAGGTGAGCGGCAACAGGCGGTATCTGGTTGACCAAAAGAACGTACCGTTTCTCATCGTTGGCGATACTCCCCAGGGATTGATGGGAAGGTTGAGCGAGCATGATGCGGAGATTTATTTTGCCGATCGTGAGGCGCAAGGGTTCAACACTGCGGGCTGGATTGACGTAACGTGCGCTGGTCATGACTATCCCGATAACGTCAATGCCACGACTCCTGACGGATTGAGGCCGTTCCTGGGATTTGTTCCCGGGGGACAGATTTCAAGCACTACGATCTCAGCGAACCCAATGAGGCGTACTTCGCTCGTCTCGACCATATCGTGCAGATCGCGGCTAATCATCATCAAGCCGTCTTCTTGGATCCGATGGAGACGATCGGATGGCTGCCCACTTTGCGCAACAACGGAGTCCAGGCGGCTTTTGCCTATGGGCAATATCTGGGTAAACGCTACCAACGCTTTGCCAATGTTCTTTGGCTGAATGGCAACGACTTTAATACCTGGAAGAATTCGACCGACGATGCGCTGGTGCAAGCTGTGGCGAAGGGTATCCATTCCGTCGATCCGGACCAACTGCAAACCGTCGAGTTGAACGTATTCAACAGCTCGTCACTTGACGATCCGACTTGGATCCCACTCAGCGATCTAAATAGCACCTATGCTTATTCTCCGACCTACATGCAGATGCTTCACAGTTACAACCAGAAACCCGTTACCCCGACCTACCTGGTGGAAGCGCATTACGATCTGGAAAACGTCGGAAAGCCTCCCGATCTCGGAACTCCCAACGTGTTACGCCGCGAGGAATATTGGACGGTATTGACTGGTGGTGTGGGGCAGTTCTACGGCAACGCCTACACTTGGTCGTTCAAAGACGGTTGGCAAAGTCATCTGGACACGCCCGGAGTCGCACAACTCAAACTCTGGAAGGAATTCTTTACCGCTCTTCCCTGGCAGGGCCTTGTTCCGGACCAGAACCATTCGATTCTTGTGGCTGGATTCGGGACCTACGGGACGTTCCAAACCCGCGTAAGCGAAAGTGATTACGCCACGGCGGCCGCAACGCCGGACGGAAGCGTTCTGGTGGTCTACATGCCGACTGCCCGAACCATCACCATCAACATCAACAGGAGCCCTACGGGGCTCAACGCGTGCGCGATGGTTCGATCCGACAATCGGTGCCTACCAGGATGTTGCTGGCAGTCCCTTCGCGAACGACGCCAGCCATCAATTCACTCCGCTGGCAAAAAACCACGACGGCGATAGCGACTGGGTGCTGCTGCTAGACTCCCGCTAAGCGCCCGGGTGAGGTCTTTACCGATCCCTCCAGTCCGTGATTGGAGCATCGGGCGCATCACCGCAAGCTGGGGGTATCGATTGGTCGGCCAACGTTCATCTCGTGGATGTACACAACCGCGGTCCTGAAGTCCTTGGGCCTGATCGGGAGTGCTGCGGCGTGGGATTCCCGCTGCAAAATTGGAACGGTGACAAAGCATTGACAGGCCCAACGAAGTGAAGATCGCAGTATAATGTAGTGACATCGACCCTAAAGCGCTGAAATCAGGTGCGATAGACACGGAGAGGTGGCTGAGTGGTCGAAAGCAGCGGTTTGCTAAACCGTCGTAGGGGGAAACCTCTACCGGGGGTTCGAATCCCCCCCTCTCCGCCATAACCGGTAACGCGTGTTTTTTCTTTGACTTCCAAGGCGATCACAGGAGGCGATCACAATACTTACGGATGCACGATGTGGATGGCTGGTGCCGTGGTAAAGAAGGGGATAGTTTATGGAGCTACTGACTAGTTCGGTTTCCACGACGTCGAGGACCGTAGGAACATCCATGATCTCCACGCCACGATTCTCTACCTGTTGGGGCTGGATCACCAAAAGCTGACGTACCCGTATAGCGGCAGGAACTTCCGCCTGAACGACGTGCAGGGCGTGGTGGCGCGCCTTTTGCGATCGCATGCCCGTGTCCTCTGTACGTTGGCCAGCATCCGCTGCAATGAGAGCATTGCCTCCTCAAACACGCGGATAATATGCAGCCAAGAGTAAAGTTTGAAAAGCACCGCAGGCGCGAGTTCAGATGCAGCCTGAACGGACACCGATTGCGGCCTCTGAGTCACGAGTTCGCTCGCGGAGGTGGCTGCACCAATTCCAGGGTGATGCCATCCGGATCGAGAAAGTACACTGTATAGCCCCCGCTGTTGATTCCCGAGGTGATGGCAACGGGCTCCGATCGGAATTGAACGCCAGCGGCGCATAACCGCTGGTACTCGTGCAGGGCATCCTCCGTCACAAATGCCAGATGAGCTGAGTTCGGAAATGGGGTGCCGGCGGGGTGAGGTGGGCGCAGCGGCGCACGGTATTGGATCAGCTCCAGAACGTGGCCGGAGGGACCGCTCGGCGGCCCCCCAAAACCGAGCAAGGCAACCAGGAGATCAGCATCTGGGTAGCCCACCAGCTTCCGTGTATATTCGCTCGATTGGTCCTGGCGGTGCACCAATTTCATACCGAGCAGACCGGTGTAGAAATCCAGAGAACGCTCCAGGTCGGAAACCGTAAAGCTGAAAGCCAAACACCTAGAATCAAGATTCGCCTTCCAAGCCGTCGCTAAGCACTTCCATTGTCATTTACCGGGTCTTTGTCCTTCGACGGCGGTTTCCGGTGACGCAATTGTGGCACGCGGGCTCGCCACAGATCCTCAAACGTCGCCATGGCAGTGCCGGCAAGCACCAGCAGGCCACCCGAAACCATGTTCCAGGTGATCTTTTCGCGGAGGAGCGCCGCGGCAGCGAGCACCCCGAAAGACGGCCTGCAGATAATTCGAAACCATGATTTGTCCGGCATCGAGCCGGGTGAGGATGCGGAAGAACACGATCATGGTGGCGGTGAAATAGACGGCGCCGAGAAACACCAGAGAGAACCATGTTTGAGCAGTGTGTCCGGAGACGTCCCGAATTGCGGTGGGCTCGAAATAGCGAAATGGCAACGACGCCAGCAGTCCCAGAACCTGCCCCCAGAATAGAACCGCAATGGCGCTGGCCACCGCCAGCAATTTCTTGCTAAAGACGACGTAAATGGCATTTCCTAGGGTCCCCAGGAACAGCAAACAGTTACGGAAGAGATAGTGCCCGGCCAGGTTGACCTCGCTCCAATGAAATTCGGAAATCATCAGGACGCCGGCAATGGCAATGCCCAAACTGGCGATGCGTGGGCCAGTCATCTTCTCCCCGGCTCGCGGTTCACCCTATGCGGGGCTAGCGCTCAGACAGCGATGACCTGCCAAGTCACGGATAAGACCGCGTTTGCCGATCCGGCGATCACGAACGACATGCGCCAGCCGTAATCGGAGATCCCGCGAGAGAAGAGGGCCGGCGAAACTGCACTGCCCAGCGCGACGCCCTCGGTCACCAGGCCCTGGATAGTCGCGGCGCGGTGTTTCGGGAACCGGCGAGGAATCCAGGCTGCCTCTGTCGTGCAATATCGTGCAAGACCGCGCGGCAGCCGTGGCACCACTGGGAGACCCGGCAACTCATAATCTGTAACTTAGCGTCAGCTCAACTCGGAAGCGGATTCGAATCCCCCTCTCCGCCATAAGTTGTAACACGTTGTTGTTCTTGGACTTCCGAGATAATCAAGGTGGCGCTCTTCACGTCCAGTCCCCGACTTCTGTGTTGACTGTCTGGGGATGCATGATGGTGGTCAGCGGCGGGGGCAGGCGATGAGTACAGCGGGCACTACAAGGCGATTCTCGAATAAATCGCGGTGAGCGCTTGCGAGGATCGGCGTTCAGGCGGCGGCTCGACCAACCGAAGGCTGCTCTATCTTCTACCACGACTGGCACCCTGCGCGTGCGCTAGTGGGAACCTGTCACCGCGACCGCGTCAATAGAGAACACAGCGATGACGCCGTGGGGGTCAAAGGCGAGCCGTATCACAACGCCATCTTTGACCTTCTGGAATTCCGCTGTGCGCCGGTAGACTCGCATCTCTCCGGCAGGCGTGACGCTTTCGCTGAGAATCCGCATCTCCGCTCCCAGCCGGCGGAGGGTTTGCTGCCGGAACTCAGCTAGCTGCCTTTCGCTTCCGAAGCCCTGCTGCAGCACGGGCGAAAGTTTCAGCCACACGTCATTCAGTTTCCCTTCGTAAAACCATTGGGTACAGGCTCGCCCCCTTTGCTTGGCTTCCCCGTCAGGAATGGGCCGCGTGGTATTCGCGGGTTCCTGTCCCTTTTCCCAGTCCAACGGCCACACGCCCCCATCCTGCCTCCAGGTTCCGGTGATGCGTGAGCCATCGGCGTGAATCTTGCCTTGATAGACGTCGGCGATTCCCTTAATTTCGAACTGCAACGTCGCCCCGTCCACGCGGATGGAATCAACCGGCAAGGCGGTTACCCCTTCGTCGGCGCTGTCGAGACGGGCTGTGTTTGGATTCGCGATGTGCAGGGCGAGACGCAGAGGCGCATCGTTGGGCACTTCCACCGAACCATGCCAATCGCCTGAAATCTCTTGCGCAGGCGCCAATACGGCCGCGAACCACAAGGTTGCGAGGAGCGCTAGTCCGTTCATCGATTTCGATTTGCCTGCCTGCCATTATCCCCGAATTGCCGAACGACCAAAGGAACTTTGGTGCAGTCTGCAAACAATTGCGACAATCTAAGCATTGTCCAGGCGGCGTGGTCCCTGAGGCATCCGCATGAGGAATCTCGAGGAATCTTTATTCTGGGAAATCCTATACCGTCATCAGGTGGTGCGCTCTGAATTATCGCGTCTGTTCGACGTCAGCGCCGCTACCATTTCCCGCTCCGCCGGCGTTCTATTAGCTAAGCATTTGATCGTGGAAACAGGCGCGACGAAAGCGTCACGTGGGCGGCGGCCGGCGCTCCTGCAGTTGAATCCGGAACTCGCCCACGTAGCGGGGATTGAAATCGATCGAGACAGGATTACGGCGGTGGTCACAGATATGGCGGGGAACCTGCGGGGCCGGGAGCTCTCGTCGCCAGTGCGCGCAACCCGGTAGGTAAGACGCTCCGGGACTGCCGAAAGGCCATGCGCATCGCACTGTCAGACGCTGGACGGGTCGCGATCTCGCGTATCGGTGTCGGGCTCGGCGGCACACTCGATGTCGAAAACGGCGTATGCGTGGAATGGGAGGGCGTACCGCATTGGCGCCGCGTCAATCTGTTGAACGCTCTGCGCGAGACCTTCGACACCGACATCACTCTCGATGATCGGGCGCGCGCCGTCGCGTTGGCCCAGCACCTACTTTGGCCGGAAAATCGACGTCACCGCTCGGCCATCTACGTTCAAATCGGGACTGGAATCGGCGCCGGCATCTTCGTCGACGGGAGGATGCTTCGGGGCGCGACGCTGGCGGGTGGTGAGATCGGCCACATCGTCATCGACCGCAACGGACCCTTATGCGCGTGTGGAAGGCGAGGATGTGTGGAAGCATTTGCGTCGCTCGGCGCCACTATGGCCCGTGTACGCCAGGGGCTCGAAAAGGGCGTTAAGACTTGCTGGCCGACTTGGTAAAGTCTCCTGCACAGTTGACGCCGGATTGATTGTTTCCGCGGCCCGGCAGGGCGATCCGCTGGCACGGACGGCCCTGACCGAGGCCGGCGAAGCTCTGGGAATCGGCATCGCAAATGCCGTACAGTTGCTGAATCCGTCATTAGTGGTGCTCGCCGGAAAATTCGCGAACGCCGCAAGCGATTTCTTTCTCGAAGCCGTTACCAAAGCGGTTCACGACCAATGCTTTGAAACGGTCATCCGAAATCTTGAAATTCGGGTTGCCCCATTTCGGAAAGACGCCGCGCCGGTGGGTTGCGCCCTTCTGGCTTCGCTGGACGTGGCTAAGGAATTCATCCAGCGCGCGCTGTTCGTTTCTACGTCTTAATTTCAACCTGCAAGGAATCTTCGCGGTGGCTCTTGAAATCAGGCAGAAGTCGGCCTTCTAATGAGTGTCGTCGCAGGTTTCCGGCACGAGTGCCGGTTGGAGTCACGATTGAGCTGTTCCTCGGATATTTACTCTCGAAAAGGGAAGCACGTTGCCCTAAAGACGACCCTGTTGGCCCTGCTGGCTTGGCCATGCGTGGGAGCGCGCTCTGGATGTCCGCGATTTCGGCGCCACAGGCGACGGGACCACGAAGGATACCAAAGCCATCCAGTCGGCTATTGATAAGGCGGCTGCGGCGGGGGGAACCGTGGTGATTCCGCCGGGACGCTACGTGAGTGGCACAATCCACCTGCATAGCAATCTGACGCTGCGGATTGAGCAGGGCGCCACATTGATGTTCAGCCCGGATGATGGAGACTTCGATCCTTATGAAGAGTTGCCCTATCACATAGAGGCGCCGCCGAAGAAAGTGGAGCCGCAGGTCAGCTTCGTGGCTCGGACGCTTCCCGAACGCAGGCGGCTTTCGGCTCCTCCGGCCTGGGATGATACCGAGACGAGTTACTTTCATTACGCGCTTCTTTCGGGCGACGGTGTTCACAACGTATCCATCGAGGGCACTGGCGCGATCGATGGCAACCGCCCCCGGCGTGGCGGCCCGAAACCGATCGCCATCAAGAATTCCGAATGGATTTCCGTCCGTGGGATCACGATTCGCAACGCGCCCAACTACAACATCAGTTTCGCCGGGAGCGATTACATCGAGGTTGAGGGCGTGAAGCTGATCAATGGTTATGCTGACGGGGTTGACACGGATGGCTGCCGCTACATCCGCATCACCAATTGCTACATTGATGCGTGGGACGATGCGGTGTGTCCCAAGGCCAGTATGGCTCTCGGAAAACCGCGCTCCACGGAGCACATGGTTGTGGCGAACTGCGTCCTGCGCACTTCGTGCGCTCACTTTAAATTCGGCACGGAAACCGCCGGCGACCTGCGCGACGTGTCCGTCACAAATTGTGTGATGCTTCGCCGCCCAGACGGGCGCAAGGGTCTAGGGGGCATCGCGATCGAGTCTGTCGACGGCTCGAACGTCGATGGGGTGGCTATTTCAAATATCTCCATGGAGGACGTAGTCTCTCCGATTTTCATCCGCTTGGGCAATCGCGGACGGGGAATGGAAATCGCCAGCCCCCGGATCCATCAACAACATCTCGATTCAAAACGTGGTTGCACGGGGCGCCTCGCTTGCCAGCACGATCACGGGAATCGAGAGCGGGCGCATCCAGAATGTAACTATTGATGGCTTCAACATCACCGCCGCCGGCGGCGTCGCAGCCCGCGACATCAACATTCCGGAGGCTGACGCGAAGTATCCGGACCCTGACCTATTTGGAGATTTGCCGGCGTTAGCCTTGTACAGCAGGCATGTCGACGGTCTTACGCTTCGCAACGTGAAGGTTCACGCTGCGGAGCCGGACGGACGCCCGGCCATGGTGCTCGACGATGTCACGCATCTGGAAATTTCCGCATTCGATTCCACGAATGTGCCACCCCATCAGCCCATGCTATTGTTCCACAATGTAGCTGGCGCCCTGCTGTACGGCAACCGCCTTTCCTCCGCGGCGGATGTCTTTCTCAGCGTTCTAGGGGGAAAAAGCCGTGATCTTGCGCTGCGCGGAAACGACCTTCGGTTGGCGCGGCAACCGATCCAAGAGTCTCCGGAAGTACCTGGCGGAGCGATGTGGATAGGGGAAGGCGCCGCGCATTGAATCCTCTATGAATCGAGCCAATAGCAAATTTGACGTAACACAAAGGCTGGCGATCGACGGGGGCCAAGCGGCCGTGCAGACGCCTATCCCGCCCCGGAAACGGCACGGCGACCTCGAAAAGCGGTACCTCAACGAGGTGATCGACTCCGATACTCTGTTCTTCTATCTGGGCGCCAAAGTCCGGGAGTTGGAACGCCGCTTTGCGTCCATGTACGGAAAAAAGTACTGCGTCGCCTGCGCCAGCGGCACTGCGGCAGTGCACATCGCGATTGCTTCCTTACAACTTCGGCCTGGCATTGAAGTCATTACGTCGCCGATTACCGACATGGGAACGCTCACAGGCATGCTTTATCAGGGCCTGGTGCCGGTGTTCGCGGACGTGAATCCCCACACACTCAACCTGGACGCAGGTTCGGCGCGTGCCGCCATTACCCCCAGAACCGGGGCGATCGTTGTCGTGCACCACGCCGGACTGGCGGCCGATACGGACAGCTTTCTGGAAATCGGCCGGGAAACCGGAATTCACGTAATCGAAGATTGCGCGCAAGCCTACGGATGCGAGTACGCGGGTGAACTGGTCGGCAAGCGCGGTTGTATTTCGTGTTTTTCGCTAAATCATTTCAAGCACATTACGGCAGGTTCCGGAGGCATGATCCTCACCGATGACGATCGCTTGCGCTACTATGCGTCATTGTTTCTCGACAAGTGCTATCAGCGCGAAGAGGGCATTCGCAATCCTTTCTTCCTGGCGACAAATTACCAGATGACAGAGATGCAAGGGGCCGTCGCCCTGGCTCAACTGGAGCGCCTCGCGGAATTCACCGAGCGCCGCCGGATGCTGGGCACGCGGCTTTCCGAGCAGTTGGCGGAAATCGATGGAATCACATTGCAGCCGATCGCTGCCGGCTCGAAGCATTCGTACTTCTTGTACTTGTTCAAGCTGGATTTGGAGGCGCTGGGCTGCTCGGCAGAGGAGTTTGCCGCAGCACTGCAGCGCGAGGGTGTAAACGCCAAAGCCCACTTACTCACCGGAGGGCGGCCGGTTTATTTGTACGACATTTTTCAGAGGCGTTCGGCGTACCCGTTTTCGCATTATCCGTTTCAGTCACAAGACACTGGGACAGATCGCAGCTACCCGGGCGGCCTGTGCCCAGTCGCCGAGGACGCCTTTTCGCGCTGGATGACATTGGAATTGACAGAGAATTACACCGAGCAAAATGTCGATGAGATTGCGTTTGCCATAGCCAAAGTTGCGTGCCATATGGCGCGACGGCCAACGGCCTCCGAGCGCCGGTGACGAGTGGCGCTATCCGATACTGAAAAACGCCGCTCAGAGTCCGTTGGTCAATCGGGGCAATGCTATTTGCCTCCAGCGTCATAAATTACATCGATCGCCAGACGCTCAGCGCGCTCGCTCCGATTCTCAAGATCCATTTTCATTGGACCAACTCCGACTTCGCTTCTCTTTTGATCGCCTTTCGCCTGGCGTACACAATCATGCAAGGGCTCGGCGGCCGATTGATCGATGTTCTGGGCTCGCGTCTCGGTTTTGCCCTCGTGGTTGCGTTCTATTCAGTGGTCGCCATGACAACCTCTTTCGCCCAAGGACTGGCGAGTTTTCGGATCTTTCGATTTCTGCTCGGGCTGGGCGAAGGTCCGAATTTTCCAGGGGCCGCGAAAACCGTTGCCGAGTGGTTCCCGAGCCGCGAACGCGCCTGGGCGGTGGCGCTTTTCGACAGCGGAACCTCCATCGGCGGCGCGGTCGCGCCCTTCATCGTCCTTTACGCCTATAAGTTCCTGGGGACGTGGCGGCCTGCGTTTGCGCTTACGGGTTGCTTGGGGCTCATCTGGCTGGTCGTGTGGCTGCGTTTTTATCGCGATCCCGCGAGCCACCCGAGGGTATCGGTTGAGGAATTGGCGTACATACAAGATGGGCGCTCAAGCCAGCCGCAAGCCGGCTCGGCACCGCGATGGCGCGACCTGATGCGCTACCGCCAGACCTGGGGCATCGTGCTTGGGCGCTTTCTGCTCGATCCGTTCTGGTTCTTCATCGCTGAATGGTTCGCTCTTTATCTTGCGAGCAAAGGGTTCCGCCTGGAGTTCAGCATCCTGGGATTCTGGATGCCGTTTCTGGGTGCCGATCTCGGAAATTTCGCCGGCGGCGGTCTTTCCAGTTACTGGATCTCGCGCGGCTGGCCAGCCGGTAGGGCGCGCCGGACGGTGCTCGTTATCTTTGGGCCGAGTATGGTGTCGCTGGCGTTCGTTCTCTATACGTCGAATTACTTTCTCGCGCTGGTACTGTTCGCCTATGCCTCGTTCGCCTACGCTGCATGCTCGACTATGTTCCTGTCATTGCCTACAGACGTGTTTCACTCCCGCGCCGTCGGCACGGTAGCCGGGATGGCGGGAACGGGAGCCGGCATTGGTACGATGATCTCCACCTACGCGATCGGTCGTATTACTGACACAACTTCGTTCGCCCCGGTGATTGTGGGCGCCGCGATCATCCCATGTCTGGCGACGTTGGTCTTCGTAACCCTGGTACGATCCTCTGGGCAGCCGGACCCAAAAGGATTGCTACAGGACTTCTGAGTTTTAAAACAAGACTTTCAGCGAGAACTGGAGAATGCGCGCGTCGTTCGCAGTAGCGGTGATTTGTCCGAAACTACCCGTGCCGATGAGGTTGCCAGGATTGTTCAGATTCGGATCGCCCGGATTGTCGAGGTTCGGACGGTTGAATAAATTGAAGAACTCGCTGCGGAACATCAGCTTGCCGCCTTCTCCCAGGAATCGAAGCGGGAAGGCGCGTGAAACGGTGAAATCCACATTCGCGAATCCGGGGCCGACCAGAGAATTACGCCCCAAAGTTCCGTAAGTGCCCGGTGCAGCCTGTGTGACGGCGCTGGTGTTAAAAAACTCGGCGATCTGTGCGCCCCGGCTCCGCGAGCTGGATAACGCCACTGGTCCAAGGGCATCCGCATTGGCAGTCCCGGCGCCGGCAACCGCGTCGTCTGTGCTATAGATGCTGAACGGGCTGCCGGATTGGAGCGTAATGATGCCGCCGGCTTGCCAGTCGCGCAGAATCGCGCTGGCGACTTGCGATTTCATTCTTTGCCCCACGTCGGGAATCTGCCATACAAACGAATCCACAAAGCGCTGGCGATGATCGAAATCCGATGGGCCCCGGAACCGGAAAGGATCGAATGGGTCGGGAATTGTGTTGGAAGTGGCTTCGAAATTGGACGACATGTAGTCGAGGTTCTTCGACCAGGTGTAGCTAAGCTGATTGCTGAGGCCGTGTTGCAATCTCTTGTTCAGCGAGACCTGGAGTGAGTTATAGGACTGGTTCAGGCCCGCAAATAACAAATCGATGCTTTCGTATTGCTGACGCGGCCGGCGTGGGTCATAGGTCTGCTGATTGGCGCTCAGAGATTCACCGAAGTTGTAAATCGGTGCATTGGTGTCGTAATCCGCCCAAAGATGGGTGCCTTTTGTGCCCACATAACTCAGACGTAGGATCCAGTCTTGACGGAATTGACGCTCGACGGTCAGATTCCAATTCTGCGAATAAGCTCTGGGCATGGTGGGCTGCAGCGCGACGGCGTCATCGGGAAGTGGAAACGGCGAATTCTTGCTGAAATCTCCCGAAAACGGAAAGATGTTGTATTGTTGCCGCCCCGCGTACGGGTTATCGAAGGAGCCGTTGAGGAACTCGACGGTAAAGCTGAACGGCGCCTGATCGTTCATGTTGTTTAGCTGGAACAGTTCGGGCGTATCGTAATAGATTCCGTAGCCGCCGCGCACACTGGTCTTGCCATCGCCAAAAACGTCATAGGCGAAGCCGACCCGCGGTGTCACCCCCTTCAACTGACTGGCGTAGCCGCCTCGCGGAATTGTTTCACCCCCAAAGGTATCGCCTGGGAAGAGCAAGCCCGGCGGCGCGTTGACATAATGCTGCGAAATGAAATCTGCGGCATATGCCTGTTGCTCCCACACCGCGATCCGGTCGTTCAAATCAGTCATGGGGAAGTACGGTTCGTACCGCAGACCGTAATTGAGTGTGAGGCGCGGCGTGAGGCGGAAGGTATCGCCGGCGTAGAAGCCGAAATAATGAAGACGTTTGAACTCGATTTCGCCGTTGCCTTGTTGGAAATCGGACATGTCGCCAATCATGAAGTCGGCCTGGTCGAATCCGGTCCAGCGCCCGTTGAACTGAAATTGTCCCGAGCCGAGGAAGGTGTTGTATTCGTTGTAGCGGGAATCCTCAATCTCAGCGCCAAACATCACGCTGTGCCTGCCTTTGACCCATTGCCACGAGTGGGTGAGTTCGAAGTTTGCGCGGGCGAAAACCGCAGGTCGCGCACTGCTTAAGTTGATGTTGCTGGTTCCATCGATGGCCACGGCGATTTCGCTCGATGAGGGATTGATGTTTACACCCAGGGTCTGAATGCTGCCTGGAAAGTCGTTGGTTCGGTTGCCGCCGAAGCGGTTGGCGGTGAAGTGAGTGTCGATCACCAGGTTGGGCGACGCCGTGAAAGTTTCCGCCACCGTCCCGGTTTCGGTCGTGCCGGTGACGCCCCTCTGATTAGAAAAAATGTTGCCGGCGTCCATTTCCGCGGGCGATTGATTCACGTTGTGATAGAGCCTGACATACACGTTGTTCCGGTCGTTGACGCGGTAATCGGCGCGCGCAATCCACTCTTTCGCATTTTGTTGTGATGGTAGGGCGAAGTGAACGAATCCATCCGGACCGGGCACGGGTGCGTACTTAAGCAGGTTTTGTGCGGCGGGTGATAACTGCGAACTGAGGAATTTGATTGTTGGGGTACGGCTGGCCTGTTGTCGGATCGGTCAACACGACGGGGTTCGCTCCGGCTAACAGACTGGAGAAATCTCCGGTTCGAAAGGCCGCCGGCATGCTCAGAGCTGTCCCGCTGCCGCTTTGCTGCCGCAACCAGGTTTGCTGGTAGCCCCCGAAGAAAAACAGCCTGTTCTTGATGGCTGGACCCCCGACCGTACCCCCGGTCTGGTTGCGTTTCAGTTGATCGGGCGAATGTGAGAAGAAGTTATTGGCGTCGAAAGCCGTGTTGCGCACGAACCAGAACGCATCTCCGTGGAAAGGGTTGGTGCCGCTCTTGGTTACGATATTGATCGGATCCACCCGATGCCCGTCCGAACTCCGCGCTCGCGTTCGCTGTTTCGACGCTGAACTCCTGAACCGCGTCGGGGAACGGGAAACGGCAGGCCGGTATTTTGCAAGGTGTCTTCGTTATCGCCGCCGTCGAGCGTATATTTCAAAACGTTCTGGCGTGAGCCGTTGACGGAAAAATAGCGGGTAGTGACCGGCGCTTTGGCGCCATCCCCACTTCCGCCGGCGGCGCCCGAGGCCGATTGTACTCCCGGGACGAGGAAAGCCAGATCGGCGAGGTTTCTGCCGTTCAACGGCAGATCTACAACGCGCTGCGTGTCCACGGTATCCTTCAACGTCGCGCCACTCGTTTCCACCGAGGCTGCTTGTGCGTCTACGTTGACCGTGGTGCTCACCTCGCCGACCGCCAACGCAAGGTCCACACGGCGATTGTCGTTGACCTGCAATTCGATTCCTTTCTGTTCGATTGCCGTGAAACCCTGTTTTCGCACCGTCAGGTTGTACACACCCACGGGAATAGTCGGAAACTCGAACTCGCCGATGCTGTTGGACTCAGCAGTGCGCGCGACGCCAGTCTCGACCTGAAGAAGCGTAACGGTAGCGCCGGGGACACCGGCCGCTTGCTGATCCGTGACACGGCCGTACAGTCCCGCCGTGTTCCGCTGCTGGCTCCAAACTGAGCCGGCAAAGATCGTAAAGAAAGCAATCGCAGAAATCAGCCGCATCCAGTGAAGCATGTTAGGTCTCCTTATGCCGACACAAATTCCGTATGTTTCGAGGCAATGAACAGACAGGGTCCCCTCCCAAAGTGCCGTGCAACCTCTGGCGGTGCATTCTTTATACGGCCAGCAAAGGTGAATTGCAATACGTGGGTTCGAGGTTCGTTTCACGGTGAAAAGAATGCCCCGAGACGTAGATTGCAGCGTGCCAGCACCGTGTAGAATGCAAGAAACCTGTGTCTTACCTTGCCCAGACAAAAGAAACCTACGATGCCGTCGTGGTCGGTTCCGGTGCGGGCGGAGCCACTGCCGCCTATGTGTTGGTGAACCACGGAATGAGGGTGCTCCTGCTCGAAGCGGGACGCATGCTGAATCCGCCCAAAGACTTTCTCACACATACCATGCCCTGGGAACTACCATTTCGCGGGCATGGGAAACCCGGCGAATACGATGGGCTCTGGAAGATCAACGAATATACAGCACACTTGTACACGAATCCCAGGAAGGAATCGTACGAATCCATAGACAAGTTCCACTGGACACGTCTACGTGCGGTTGGAGGGCGCACCAACACCTGGGGCCGCAGCTGCTTCCGTCATGGTCCGCTCGACTTCAAATCCAAGACGCGGCAAGGGTACGCGGATGACTGGCCCATCGATTACGAAGATATCGATCCCTATTACGAGAAAGCCGAGCGCCTGGTGGGGATCGTCGGCAGCAAAGACAACTACTACAACATGCCCGACGGCGTGTATTGCGGCCCGCCGCATAACCTGCGCTGCGGAGAACTGTTGCTGATGGAACGCGCCAAGAAGGTCGGCGTTCCCGTGCTGCACGAGCGCACCGCAGTGCTGAGCGTCCCATATGACGGCCGTCCGGCTTGCCACTATTGCGGCGCATGCGGCAACGGCTGCGACGTTCGGGCGCGATTCTCGTCTCTCGATGTCTTGATCCCCACGCTCCTGAAGCAGAGCAACTTCACCCTGCGCACGAATGCGGCCGTTTATCAAGTACTCACGAACAATGAAGGCTTGGCGCGCGGCGTTTCGTTCTTCGACACGTTAAGCCAGCAATATAACGAAGTAAATGCCCGGGCTGTCGTGCTGGCTGCGAGCACTGTCGAAAGCGGACGCATTCTCCTCAATTCCAAATCGCAGCAGCATCCGAATGGTCTTGGCAATTCAAGCGGCCTCATGGGCCATTTCCTGATGGACACCACCAAGTCGGGTCCCGTCACTGGCGTAATGCCGCTGATGAGAAATCGCAAACGAGTCGATGAAGATGGCGCTGGTGGTGGTCATGTCACCATTCCCCGCTTCAACTATCGGCGCAAGAACGATTACTATGGCGGCTATTTTCTGCTCGGCGGCACCGGCTTCGGCCGTGGCATTTCGAGTTCGGGTGGTGCTACCACATGGGGCGCCGCCCTGAAAAAACAGATCCGCCAAGACTACGGAGCGACCCTTTCCTTTCGCGGCTACGGCGAGCGGCTCGCCGATTTTAACAACTACTTCGAAATCGACCCGAACAACAAGGATCGTTTCGGTATTCCGCAAGTCCGTTTTCACGTGTCGACAAGCGACAACGACATCAAAATGATGGACGACGCGTATGGCTGGATCGAACAGGTGATGCGCGCCTGTGACGCTGAGATCCTGCCATACAAGAAGTTCGTGGAACCGATGGGCGATGCGACCCATGAGGCGGGTGCCTGCCGCATGGGGACGGATCCGAAGTCCAGTGTCCTGAATCCGTTCTGCCAGTCGCATGATGTGAGGAACTTATTTGTGACCGATGCCAGTTGTTTCGTCACCAGTCCCGGAACGCATGGGATTACAACGTGGATTATGGCGCTCTCGTGGCGCGCTTCCGACTATCTGGCAGACCAAATGAAGAAAGGAGAGCTTTAATCCATGTCATTCGACCGCAGACAGGTACTTACGCTTCTGGCCGCCGGAGTTGTCCCTGGGCGCCTGCTCGAAGCACAACATGAGCTGCATCAAATTGCCGTCAGTCCCGACAAGTACGTTTCCAAGTTTTTCCAACCTCGCGAATACGCCCTAATTGACCAAGTGGCTGAACTGATACTGCCCGGCGACGGCCACTCTCCCGGCGCCCACGCGGTACGCGTCGCCGATTACATTGATCTGGTAGTCGCCAACAGTTCGGCCCAAACCCAGGCTTTGTGGCGCACACGCCTCACGGCATTTCAGTCAGTGCCGAAAGCGACAGATTCGGAGGAGTTCGCAATGCTCGCGGCCAAAGCCGACGATCCTTCCACCCCCGCGGAGCACTTTTTTGCCGATATGCGGCGCATAACCCTCGAAGGCTACTACACATCCGAAATTGGACTTAGACACGAATTGGGTTATCAAGGTGGGCACGTGCGCGGCAGCTTTCCGGGATGTGAACACTAGGCCAGCTCCCAACGCTACAGCGACGTTCACGTCCTGGTTCCTTGCGACGTACGCTGCCTCAGGAAGATGCCCGGCCGTGTCGGTTCTTTGGGCAAGTGAAGCTGCCCATCCTGGATCCATTCAGGACTCAGCCGAGGCCACCCGAAAACTCTCCGACGCCGACCAGGGAAATTTCAACCGACTTCAGATCCTGCCGCGGAGAGTCGTCGAATTGGGCGGTACTTAATGTCCTGCCTTCGAAGGCCCCCGGCTACACCTATGGACAGAAGCTATCGCAGGTTTGATTATCCGAAAGGCACTCGAGG
The DNA here is from genome assembly GCA_963768075.1 of Terriglobia bacterium. GTDB lineage: Bacteria > Acidobacteriota > Terriglobia > Bryobacterales > Bryobacteraceae > QHXW01. The sequence goes on along the minus strand of CAVYHD010000033.1, from coordinate 662,167 downwards.
ACTCACGGGACAAACCACTTGTTGGACGAGGCGGTGTCTGGTCTCGGCATCTTTGCAAGTTGGGCGTGGGGGCGTCGGCCAGGCAAAGGAAGTATCTCTCCGTCTTGTTCGACCCTCGTCGCTTACGCATTGCTTGTCATCGCTACCTAGCTTACCAGCACGAATGGCGTGGTCGATCTAGGAATCCAGGCTGCCTCTGTCGTGCAATATCGTGCAAGACCGCGCCGCAGCCGTGGCACTACTGGGAGACCCGGCAACTCATAATCTGTAACTTAGCGTCAGCTCAGCTCGGAAACGGATTCGAATCCCCCCTCTCCGCCAGACGCAGCCTCCTATAATCAGCCACTGGTCAGCTCGGAACTCGCTCCGGCCTCTTGTGTTAGTAGTCGGCGCGTTATGCTCACCAGGAGCAAGGTTGAGCGTCGCTTGTTTTCGGCATCAGAATGCCGCGTGAAACCGCCGGCGCAATGCCAGCGCGGTGATTGCTGAGATGGCGAAGAACCAGATGAGCCAATGGAGATGCAGGATCGTTGTTTCCGGGTACCGAATCTCGATCCATTCGATCTCATTGTCTGACAACGGCGCCTCGGTGGGGTACAACAAGAGATTCAGGAGCGATCCCCGGCGTTCCGAAAGGAAGTGGAAACCGTGGCCTGCGGAAATCCTCTTGCCGAACGACTTACCATTGTGCGTGATTTGTAACTCGGCAGTGGCAACGCACAGCGGGCGGATGCGCCAGGTTACCTGGTTTTCGGCCAGCACATGCACGGGAGGCGTCTCGACGGCAACCTCCACGGGCGCTTTAAGCTCGAACGGGCCGGCAGCATCCTTTACTTGTGTGGTAATAATCGCAGGTTGACCCACGGCGAGCGGTGCATGGCCGTAGAAGGCCTCAAGACCGGCGAGCAGCAAACCCATGGGGAGCAACATCCACAGGAACGGGCGCAGCATCAGTTTCATGAATCGAAGATTGGCGGCCAGCAGATCACGCTGAGCCCGCAAGATGAGCAGGGGATCGTCCATGAAGAGACGGAATTCCAACAAGTGCGCCTGAGCGATGCCTTTGGCGCGGCGCACGGCTACCGGATCGGATGCGTGGCGGAATACCAGCAGCATCCCGATGCCGGCGAGAACGCTAATCGGGACGAGGCTGGCGAGCGCCGCGATGCCGAGGTCGATGTCCGTCACTCCAGATAGCCCAGCCCTTTGAGTTTCTTGACCACTTCCTCTTTCGAATCAGAATCCTCGAAGTGCGCGAGCTCTTTTTCGATGATGTGCTCGATAAACTCCTCAACCGAGCTATAGCCCGCATGCTCGGCGATGCGAGAGGCTCTCTGGACCAAGGCTTTATTGAGCTTGACAGCGGTTTTCATGATGCATGACTCCTGAAAACTATTTTCTGCGGACCGTCAGGCAAAGCGGAAAACGGACTTACCCTCCATCCAGGAGGGCGGCTGGATTCCGAACAAATCGAGGGCCGTGGGCGCCATATCTTCGATGCCCGGATCTTCTGCCTGGACTTTGCGGTTGGAAAATAGCACGCCGGGAACCAACAGCGGATCGACGCAGTGGTCGCCGCTCCAGGCTTTCTTGTTGTCCTCGAAAACGCGCGCAGCCACTTTGCCGACCGCGGCTTCCCAGGAGGTACGGTACCCCGCCGCGTACCCGACGATGAAATCCGGCGCGGCGTTCAGATACGGACCTTGATAGAGCGCTCCCGAGGCGTAGACATTACGGATGCCGATCTGACCGGTTTCTTCGTCGCGCAGGTTGGTGAGCTTCCCGATCAGTTCCTGGCGCAACGCGGCGGCGTCTTTTGGATCGACCGCGCCGTTCGCTTCCCGGCCCTTCAGATTCAAGTACAGGCCGCCCAGCCCAAATGTATAAGCGCGGGTTCGGCTCCAGTCAATGCCTTCGAAGTAGTCTCCGCTTTCATGCGCGCCATCGAGCAACGCGAGATAACCGTTCTGGTGCAGCCAGGAGTTCAGATTGACGCCGCGCTTGAACGAGCAGAAACCATGGTCAGAGAGAACAAATAAAGCGGTGTGGTCGTCCACGTACTTCGTTGTCTCGCCCACCAGGCGGTCCATGTCACGGTACAGAGCTTCGATCACCCGGCCATCGCCCGCGTCGAGATGGCGATAGAACATATGCTGTACACGGTCAGTAGTGTCGAACACACACGCCACCAAGCCGCGGCGGGTATGCTCCAGCGCACTGAGAAACATGGATTCGCGCTCGCACTTGATCAATTCGGCTTGCTGGAGGAAAGCGTCATCGTCGATGGCGCCCTCGTTGAGTGCCCAGGTATCCTCAGCCATGCCGAGCGTGGCGTACGTGCCGAGAAGCTTGGAGAGGTAGATGGCGTAGTACGCGGGCTGGCTGATGGGCAGCGCGGGGCTTTCGGGATCGATTTGAATCGGTGTGCAGTAGAGCGAGATCTCAGGCGCGGTTTCGGTTAGTAGGAACCGGGCGATGCCGTGAACGGAAACACCAAGGCCGCCGTGAAACCGCAGGTGCACCCAGGGCGTGTAATCTCCCGGCCGCAGTCGGTAGGATTCGCCCTGCACCTCGATGCTCGCGCGTTCGGGATCTTCCGGGTGAAGGATGCGGAATGGGATGCGCATGGCGCCGCTGTCCTCAACGAACGAATTTTCCGGGCCTTGCAGGTCGCCCTCCAGGGAATCCCCCGCGCGCCGCAGTGGATAGCGAGTGCCGCCCTCGACGTGGCCGCTCTGCACGTGTGTCGAAAAATGCGAGAAACTCCCCTGCGTGCCGCGAAGATCCGGTGTGCTCATAGCGGAAAGGAGACGGCCATTGAATTCGTCGGGCGGAAACGTGATCGGCACGCGCAGAATCGTGCAGCCGATGGAGTGCCGGCCAAGAATCTTCCAGAAGGGCTCGCTCTTGCGGCGCATTTCGACTGACGGCCGCGACAGGGGAATACGCCATTTGCCGAGGCTGAGCACGCGATGGGGCGGACGCACTTTCGACGATGCCAACTCCGGCACATACGTCTTCAGATCACGATTCAGAAAATCGAAAATATTGTGCTTGGCAGGATTCACGCCCGTGGCAAACGTGGACCATGCCACCGGCGAGAGCGCAGGGAATGTTGTGCGGAGTTTCGTATACGAGCCCTGCTCTTTGAGGCGGCTCAGATTCGGGCAGCTTGCCCTCGGCCATGAAGCGCTCGGCAAGGCCAGGGTCAAAACCGTCCAGCCCGAGAAAGATGACTTTCTTCACGCGAGCTTTACGGTATCCCTGCGTTCGTCTCACGAGCAGCCAAAGCATGCGGAACGGCCACGCGAGAAGCGAGACGACGCTCAGCACGAGCGAAGTGAGCAGCGTGAGGAACGAGCCGAGAAACGCAAATCCGGCGCCAGGGCCGATGTAGGCGAGTTGCAGATTTCCGTGCGGATGGCTGACGAGTTGCACGAAGAGAGCGAGCACGCAAAGCGACAGGTAGAAATCGCGGCGTTTCATCGGAGCTTGCCTTCGAGGAAGGGCACCTCGAGGACTTTTTCATGATGGATCGGGCCGTGGCCAAAGTAGCCCTCTTCGCCGAACAGTTCGCCGTGGTCCGACGTAATGGTGATGTAGGTATTTTGGGGAGCCAGATCGAACAACTCTTCTACCACTTTATCCAAATATTTTACGGCGTCGATCTGGCGTTGGCGCAGCATCTCCAGTTTGCGCCGGTCGAACATCTTCGCGCGGCTGCTGCGCAGCTTTCCGCCCACGATGGCCTCGTCCAGGTGCTTGAACACGCCGTGCACGCCACTGATGCGCGGCCATTCGTCCTCCGACTCGTCGGGAAGCGCGTAGGGATAGTGCGTCTCGCCGACATTGAGCAGATAGAACGATGGCTGATCTTCGGGGAACGTCATCTGGCGCACCATGGCTCGCATATCGTTGTGTTTTTCCATCAGCCGGTAGCTGTCGAAGCCCGTATTGATTGCCGTGGCGGGATTCAATACCGGGAGAGACACCATGGCATTGGTGCGGTAGCCGAGATTTCGGAGCAGCACCGGCAGCGACAAGCGCGGCACGAAACTCCGGAACTCGATGCCGCCTTCGCCTAGGCGTTCATTGAACTTGAAGAAATCGTTCTTGTAGTACTCCGAAGCATAAACATTTCTGGGGCTCGTGTGAGGCATCAAGCCCATCAAAAGATTGTAATGCGAAGGCGCCGTCCACGAAGCGTAGGACCACCGCCGCTCCACCTTTCCGAGCTTGCGCATGGTACGTGGATGCCCGGCCAGAAAGGAATCGTAACGGCAGCTGTCAAATACGATGAGGATATAGTGATTGCGGGCGACTGCTTTGGTCTTGCTGCGTGCGGCCACGATTGCCAGTGTAGCGTGGCGGTGTGCGGTTGCGCACGTTGGCCACATAAGACTGAATGCTACATTGGTACCTGGGCTGCATGCCGGTGATCGATTCGATATGGAACGCTCTGGTCGGGTGCCGGCACCGGAGAACGACCTTCCCTTTCACTCCGGCCCGCACAAAGACCGGCGGGGCAACGAGCGAAACGCACGCCGAGACTTACGTAGTTTGCCTGGACTGCGGTAAACAGTTCGTCTACGACTGGGAGAACATGCGCCTTGGCGGCGCCGTCGATATCTCCAACGGTGCGCCCGTCGCGGCGCCTCCCTCTGTCAAAGTCCCATTTCGAACCAAGTCAAAAATGCGATATTTGTTGTGGGGCTCGGCGATTTCCGCGGCCGTGGTAGTGGGCAAAGCGGCCCACTCGCGCAAAAAATCTCGGGCCAAGAGCGCGACACAACCAGATGGCAAAACCGACGTCAGGGAAGACACGAAAGCGCCGGGTTCCTCGTAAACGCAAGCCGCAGACCACGGGTCTTTCGCCCGCGGATACCAGGATTGAAATCCGTGATGGATTGACAGAGGTTGCGGATCGTGTCACGGACGCAGGAGGAGTAGTACTCGCCAGCTATCGCGATCCGCTAGGCGGGCACCCCCTGATGCTCGCGGTGCTACCGATCGATCGCATCCAGCCGACGCCATTCCAGCGGGACCTTTCCGAGGCGCATCACAAGCGTCTGGCCGGCGTGATCGAAAAAACCGGCCGTTTCCTCGATCCCGTCATCGCCGTTCCCGCGCCGAAAGATGGCTTCTGGACACCCAACGGACTGCATCGTCTGGAAGCGATGCGTCGGCTCGGCGCGCGGTCCATCACCGCCCTGATTGTTCCCGAACGCGACGTGGCGCGGCAGATCCTGGCGCTGAATACGGAGAAGGCGCACAACCTAAAGGAGCGGGCGCTGGAAGTAGTGCGCATCTCGCACGGGCTGGTTGAGGAATCGCCGAATGAGCCGGAATCGGGCTTCGCCTTTTACCTGGAGGACGCATCGCTTGTGACGCTGGGGATGGCGTACGAACAGAAGCCGAAATTCGGCGGTGGCGCCTACCATCCGGTGTTGCGCCGGGTCGAGACCTTTTCCGATGAGCCAATGCGTGCGGCCATGAAAGCGCATGCGCGCCGCGCGGCGTTACTTCAGGAACTGGAAGAACAGGTCGCTGCGGTGGTCGTGAAGCTCAAAGCGAAAGGCCTGCAAAGCCCGTACTTGCGCTCTTTCGTGGTGGCGCGAATCAATCCGCTGCGGTGGATCCAGGGTGAAGTGCCCCCCGCTGAGAAAGTGCTTGAAACCATGCGCGATCGCGCGGCCCGTTTCAACACCGAAAAAGTGAAGCCGCAGGATCTGGCGGGAGGCTTCGCGCCGGTAGCGGACGAGGATTAGACTCCTTGCGGTATACTCCACAGAATCCGAAAGGAGCGCTTCTATGAGCATCGTCGAGAAGCACCGCCCTGGTTCATTCTGCTGGGTGGAGTTGGGGACTACAGACGCCAAGGCCGCGAAGGCATTCTACGGAGGTTTGTTCGGCTGGCATCCCGACGACATGCCCATGGGAAATGATCAGTTCTACACCATGCTCCAGATCGATGGCAAAGCGATCGGCGCGCTGTATGAAATGGATGACGAAATGCGCCGCATGGGAATTCCAACCCACTGGCTTGAGTACATCGCGGTGGCCAGCGCCGACGACACGGCGGGGCGGGTGAAAAAGCTAGGCGGCACGGTCATGAAAGGACCGTTCGACGTCTTCGACGCCGGGCGCATGGCCGTCATCCAAGATCCCACCGGCGCTGTCTTTGCCATCTGGCAGCCCAACCGGAACATCGGTGCCCGGATCACCGGCGAGCCGCACACGCTGTGCTGGTCCGAATTGGTCACCAACGATACGGCCAAGAGTCTAGAGTTCTATACCAAGCTGTTTGGGTGGAACGCGAAGGCGGGGCTGGCCAGTCCGCGGGATTACACCGAGATCTGGAATGAAACTCAGGCCATCGGCGGCATTATGCAGATGGCGGCCGAGCTGGGCGATATTCCCTCGCATTGGATGCCGTACTTCTTCGTCACTGGGTGCGATGCCAGCGCAGGGAAATCGCGGGATCTGGGCGGTTCCGTTCACGTGCGTCCCACCGATATTCCAGGCGTGGGACGCTTTGCGGTGATCGCGGATCCTCAGGGCGCGGTATTCTCGCTCTTCCAGCCGGCGAGAGTGCAATGAGCCTGTCGCGCCGGCACTTTCTAACAACTTCGCTTGTGGCCGCTGGAACGGCCATGCTCCCGGCGTCGGAGCCGCAGCTAACATTCCCGGTGAATCCGCGCGACCGTCTGTCCGTGACATCGTGGCCGTTCCGTGAGTATATGGACATCGGCAACCACGAAGGCGACCCGGCCAAGCATCGGATCGATGCCAAGGATTTCGCCGCGATGGTAGTGGAGCGCTTCGATATCCACAACATCAATCCCCTGACCTCGCATTTCCGGTCGACCGAGCCCGCGTATCTGGAAGAGTTGCGCGCTTCGGTCGCCAAAGCCGGGTCGCATATTGTCGATCTGGGCCACGGCGGGCGAAGTTTCTATCATCCCGATCCCGCCAAGCGGCAGCAGGCGATTGCGTTTGGGAAAAAGGGCGTCGACATTGCGCTGCTCATCGGCTCGCCCAGCGTTCGCCAGCACATTACCGGTGCGCCGGGCGGCAAATCGGATGTCAATCTTGCGGCTGAGACTCTTGGCGAGGTAGCCGGATATGGCGAGAAGAAGGGCATCGTGATCAACCTGGAAAACGATGTTCCCGTATGCGAAGACCCGTTCTTCCTCGTGGCCGTGATCGAGAAGGTGCGCAGCCCGTACCTGCGCGGCCTGCCGGATTTTGCGAATTCCATGAACCCGACGGGCGATGCCGAGTGGAACTACAAAGCTGTGGCCGCCATGTTCCGGCACGTATTCAATATGGCGCACGTCAAGAGCGCATTCGCCGCGGAGAACGGTAAGGTCTACGAGGTGGACCTGGCCAGGCTGTTCGGCATCGCGAAACAAGCCGGATATAAAGGTTATTTCTCGATGGAGGCCGATATGCCCGGCAATCCGTTTGAGAACACGCAGAAACTGGCGGACGCCACAATCCACTACCTGTCCTAGGGCCGATTCAGCCGCCGGCGCAGTTGTGATAGGCTAGCAATTTCCAGGAGGAGAATCGTGGCCGGAGCAAACGATCGCGTTCGCGTGGCGGTGTGTGGCATCCGCGGCCAAGGGTTCGCGCATATCGAAGAATATTCGCACCTCGACAACGTGGAACTCGCGGCGATCTGCGACGTTGACGAAAATATCATTCGCAAGCGGTTGGCGGACATCGATCTCCTGGGACTGCCCAAGCCTAAGATCTATAAGGACCCCCGCCAGGTGATGGATGATAAGTCCATCGACGCGGTCTCGGTCGTCACACCCAACCACTGGCACGCGCTCATCACTATCTGGGGCTGCCAGGCGGGCAAGGACGTGTACGTCGAAAAGCCCTGCTCGCATTTCTGGTGGGAAGGCCGCCAGATGGTGCGGGCCGCCGAGAAATACAACCGCATCGTGCAGCACGGCACCAACAGCCGCTCCAATCCAGCAGTAATCGAAGGCATTGGCAAGATACGCGAGGGCTTGATCGGCGATGTGTATCTCGCGCGCGGGCTCTGCTTCAATCACCGCGACACCATCGGTCGAGCGCCGGTGGAACCCGTTCCGGCTGGCGTGGATTACGATCTGTGGACCGGCCCCGCTCCCAAGCACGAGTTCACACGCAACCGGTTCCACTACAACTGGCACTGGTTTTGGGATTACGGCAACGGCGATATCGGCAACCAGGGTTCCCACCAAATTGATGTGGCGCGCTGGGGATTAGGCGTCGGGTTCCCCGTCAAGGCCTCGGCCATGGGCGGGCACTTCATGTTCGATGACGACCAGCAGACGCCCAACGTCCTGTACTGTACGTTCGAATTCGATGGCGTGGGCAAGCGCAAGATGCTGGAATTTGAGGTGCGCCACTGGATGTCCAATCACGAAGCACGCATCGGCACTCCGGGCTTTGGCGGCGACCCTGTGCCCGGATTTCTCGGACCTCCGGGTCACGAGGAGACGCCCAACATGGCCGGCAACACGGTCGGCGATATTTTCTACGGCTCGAAGGGCTACATGGCCGTCACGAACGAGGAAGATTATCAGGGTTATCGCACCTGGCTCGGCAAGGAACAGGAACCGGGTCCGAGGAACTCAAAACGCGGAAACAACTGGGCCAATTTCATCGATTGTGTACGCAGCCGGAAGAAAGAAGAGTTAAACGCCCCGATTCAGGAGGCGCACATTTCGTGTACCCTGCTTCACTTGGCCAACGCGTCCTACCGCGTGGGTCGCACACTGCACTTTGACCCTGCTACCGAGCAGGTCCTGGGCGATGAAGAGGCCAGCCGCCTCCTGCGTGGTTCGCATCGCGAGCCTTTTGTAATTCCAGAAAACGTTTAAACCTACAATGACCAACCAGACGAGCAAACTTTCCCTGACGTTATTGCTGTGCACCTTCACGTGTGGTGCGCAGCAGGCTGTCGACGTCCAGCGCAACGGCAGCCAGATCGAAGTGACGATCGGAGGCAAGCCATTTACTACCTACTATTTCGATCCGAAGGTCGCCAAGCCCTATCTGATGCCGCTGCGGAGCGCGCAAGGCATCATCGTAACCCGCGGCTATCCTGTTGCGAATGAGGTGCCAGCCGGGAGCCAGCATGATCCCAGCTTCGAACCGCACCAGCGCCCCCTGTACTTTGCGCACGGAAATATTGACGGCTTCGATTTCTGGGGTGAGGAAGCCTTCGCCAAGTACTACAATGATCACGGCAAACAGAATTATGGCCACATGGTGATGCAAAAGATCGACGAAGCACGCGGGGGCGAGGCGGGAGTCATTCGCGCCGAGTTCACGCTCGAAGGTCCGGGCGGCCTTGTGATCGGCGACGAAACGCAGGCTTTCACGTTCCGCGGCGATGATCACACACGCATAATCGACTGTGAATTCACCGTCCACGCGACCCACGGTCCGCTGACCTTTGGCGATTCGAAGGAGGGAACATTCGGCATCCGCTTGGTCAAGCAGCTCGATTCTCCGCCCAGCCACATGGTGAACTCACAAGGCGCCGAAGGCGAGAAAGCCATCTGGGGCAAGCGTGCCGACTGGGTGAACTACGACGGCACAGTGGAAGGTGAGGACGTGGGCATCGCGGTTTTCGATCATCCCAGGAGCTTCCGGCATCCCACCACCTGGCACGCGCGCGGATACGGCTTGTTCGCCGCCAATCCGTTCGGGCTCCGCGATTTTACGCGCGATCCGAATCAGGACGGAAGCTGGACGATTCCCGAGCGGAAATCGCTGACCTTTCGTTACCGGGTGATCATCCATCACGGCGATTACCATGCGGCGAACATCGCCGAGGCGTACCAGAAATACGCCGCTGAGCCTTAAGCCTCCCGCTTTGTTTCGGCAGGTTCGCACGATCTACGTGCGCATCGCCGCGGAAGGTTGCGAGCGCGGCCACTGATCAAGGTTGGCCCGGCTTGTCCCGCCACATGCCCAGCATCTTATATAGGTTGATCAGGTGGTGCTGCATGATGGTCTCGCCGGCGCCGATTTCGATCCGCGTGGTCACATCCGCCCCATACCCGCCGTACGCGGCTGAGCGTATGTCGGGAATGTAACCCGGCCAGACCCCCGCGGCGCTAAAAGTGTAGCCGTAGAAAAGCGGATACGGCACGTCGGCGTGTTGCTTCCAGTAGGTTTGGAACCTGTGCATCGGCTCGCCAGGCACGGCAGCGATGGCGATCTCTCGATTGATCAGGACCGTCGTGATGCCCACTTCGAGCGATTTGTCTTTCTCCCAGCGGTCCGCAAACCGCATCGTTTCGCTCTCAAACTGGATGGGGGACCGGACCGGAGACGTGGGCTTAATGCTGCTCACACGGCGCAGCACCTCGTCACCCAGGAGCTCGCCCATCTTCTGCATCGTAGCCATGTCCTCGTCTTCTTTCCCCGTGCGGCCTTCAAACAGCGGATTGATGTCGCCGGCGCCGCCTTGCACGAACATGCACTGGACGCCTGGGATCGCCGCCTCCACTTTGGCCTGCATAGCGCCGGGATAGTCGGCGGAATATAAGCAACTCGTCGGCCCCAGCACAACCGCGTGACATGCGTAATGCACCACGAGCGCGCGAGCCGCACCGCTCATGTCCTCTACTCGCAAGAGCGTGAATTCCGGATCCACTGGCCCGTAGGGAACTCGCTCGAGATTGTCAAACAGGGCGCGGGCGCGGCCATCGTCACGCAGCAGCAACCGGTTGTAACCTAGCTGCAGGGAGCCGCGGCCCACGCCCAACCGGGCGGGGAACATCGAGGACGCCGCGCGCTGCACAGCGTCGAAAACCTTCCTCTCCATCTCCAGCTGATACGGGGAAGGCTCAAACGATGCCGGTGTCACCCCGCGCACGCTGCCTTCCGACGGCAGAAATGAAGGGGTCGAGTGGCTGTGCGACGCTGCCAGCAGCAAGGCTGGAATTCCGAGCTTGGCCGCAACGTCGCGCCGGAGATTTTCGGAAACGATGCTGCCGAGGTCGAGCGTCACGATGGCGATCCGCGACTCGCCCGCCGCCAGCACCAGTGCCTTGGCAAACAGCGGATCGTGCGTGCCGGTCGCCGGACCACATTTGCGGTTGTTGTAGCCATACATCGGTCCGAACGAGGACGGCGTAATTTCGACCTTGGCCACGCCCGCTTGGAGCTGCAGATCGGCCCCGCGCAGGCTGAAAGACGAAAATGTCACCAGCGCCGCAAGAACGAGATTTTTCATGTGTTCCATTCTAGTCCGCCCAGTCCAGGTAACGGTTAGGCACGGCTGGAATCTCGTTACGCAATGCGACAATGAACTCGAGTCTCTTATGCCTCTGGCAATTGTCCAGGTGGATGCCTTCACGAGTAAGCCCTTTGCCGGCAACCCGGCGGCCGTGTGCGTATTGCCCGCGGCCCGCGACGAAGCATGGATGCAAAACGTGGCGCGCGAGATGAATCTTTCGGAGACTGCGTTTCTGGTGCGGCAGGTCGATGGATTTCATTTGCGCTGGTTCACGCCTTCTATAGAGGTGGCTTTATGCGGTCACGCGACGCTTGCCAGCGCCCACGCGTTATGGGAGTGCGGGCATTTGAAGCCGGGCGAGCAGGCTCGCTTTCATACCCACAGCGGCCTTCTTACGGCGGATCAAAAAGGCGATTGGATCGAAATGGATTTCCCCGTGAAACCCGAGGAACCCGCCGACGCACCGCCGCGCCTGCGTGAGGCGCTGGGTGCCGAGCCGAAATATGTGGGCCGGAACAAGCTCGACTACATCGCCGAACTGGAGTCCGAAGCCGTGCTCCGAAGCCTGAAACCAAATTTCTCGCTCTTGTCGGAACTTCCCGTGCGCGGAGTCATCGTAACGGCACGGTCCGAAACCCCTGGCTTCGATTTCGTTTCGCGATTTTTCGCGCCCGCCTCCGGCGTCAATGAAGACCCGGTCACGGGCTCCGCGCACTGCTGCCTCGGCCCGTACTGGGCCAGGCACATGCGGAAAACTGAATTTCTTGCTTATCAGGCTTCACCGCGCGGCGGCGTGGTGCGAGTCCGGCTCAACGGAGATCGCGTGCTTCTGGGTGGCCAGGCCGTCACCATGCTGCGGGGTGAGTTGATCGATTGAGCGCCTTTCGCCTGCGCTAGACTGTGGGCTGATGCGTCACAAGCCGATCGCTGCGGTCTTATTTCTAACTCTCGCCTGTTCACTGGCCGGGTCGACTAAGCTTCTGGTCACGGTGGTGGAGCAGAAATCCGGCAAGCCGGTTACTGATCTGAAGGCCGAGGATTTCATCTTTCTGGATGACAAAACTCCGCATCAGGTCGAGTCCGCCGAATATTCCAGCGGCATTCTCGATGTGGTCCTGCTGCTCGATACCAGCTTGCTCGGCCCCATGGTCCAGCCTGCCGCCGAAAACATGATCGCTCAGCTCCAGCCGAGAGAGCAGATGGCTGTCATCTCCTTTCACTCCTCAGCCGACCTCATCCAGGATTTCACCTCCAGCAAGGAACTACTCAGCCGCGCCGTCGGGAAGGTCAAATATGGCAACTCACCACACGTTCTTGACGCGCTCTATGCCACCATCGACGGCGGATTCCAGAACAGCACATTTCGCAGGGTGATCCTGCTGTTGAGTGCCGGAATTGAGGGGAACAGCCGGGTCACAGAAAGTGAAATCATCAGTCTGGCCCGTCGCAATGGTGTCTCCATCTTCGTTGTATACGTCATGGGTTACGAAAAATACATGTTCGAACTGCTGGCGGGACAGACTGGCGGGGCGCTGTTCAATTTGAAAAACATGAAGAAGACGTCCGACGAGCCGCCCGGACCACGCATCTTCGGGGCCCTGCGATCCCATTACACGCTCACGGTTACCGGAAATCTGTCCATTGGACAGAAGGCCAAAATCGAGATCCGGCGCCCTGAGAAGCTCTACGCTTCCGTCTTGCCGGTAGACTAGGTCTGTGGGGGTGTGAACGTTCCCCAGTGAGCCCGCATTTCCGATTGGGATCGTTTTGTCTGAATCTTTCGGACGGCCCAAGACCCTAGCGTCTTGTTGGCAATCGAAAAAGGCGGATTGGCCTGCGCGGACGTTTGGTTTGACACCCCGCCGCACCCCTGTTAGCTTGGTAATTTCCATGGCGCAATCTGTTTGTCTGAAGCGTACTCCGCTACACAGTGCGCATGTGTCTTTGGGCGCCCGTATGGTGAATTTCGGGGGATGGGAAATGCCCGTCCAATATTCCGGGATCGTAGACGAACACTTGGCGGTGCGACGGGCCGTCGGGTTGTTTGATGTAAGCCACATGGGCGAAATTGAGATCCGCGGGCCGGAGGCTTTGCGTCTGGTCGACGGCGTCACCACGAATGCCGTTTCGAAGCTGCACGTGGGCCAAGCGCAGTACTCGGGTCTGCTCTACGAGCACGGTGGATTCGTTGACGACATTTTGGTGCACAAAGTGGCCGGCGATCACTTCTTTCTTTGCGTGAACGCGTCGAATCAGGAGAAGGACTTTGAGCACATCCGCCGGGCGAACCGTTTCAACGCCCGGGTTGAGTTTGCCAGCGACCGTTACGCGCAGCTTGCCGTGCAAGGGCCGCTGGCTTTGCGCACGCTCGCAAAGCTGACCGCGGCGGATCTCGCGTCAATCCGGTATTACTGGTTCACCGACGGCACGGTGTCCGGCGCACCGGCGCGCATCGCCCGCACTGGCTACACCGGCGAAGACGGTTTTGAGATTTACGTGCCGCCAGCCGAGGCTTTGCGTATCTGGCGCCAACTGCTCGAAGCCGGTAGCGAGTTCGGGATCAAACCCTGCGGCCTGGGTGCACGCAACACCCTGCGTTTGGAAGCCACGATGGCGCTGTACGGCCACGAAATTCATGCCTCCATCACGCCGTATGAAGCCGATCTGGGCTGGATCGTGAAGCTGGATAAAGGCGAGTTTACGGGCCGCGCCGCGCTCGCCAAACAGAAGCAGCAGGGTGTGCGTCGCAAGCTGGTGGGCTTTGAAATGCGTGGGCGCGGCATCGGTCGCGATGGCTATGAAGTGCGACTGGACGGTTCGCCCGCGGGCTGGGTCACGAGCGGCTCCCCGTCGCCTAGCCTGAACAGGAACATCGGTCTTTGCTACTTGCCGGCTAACGAAGCGCGGCCTGGGCGCCGCCTCGAAGTGATGGTACGCAACCAGCCAGTGGAAGCCGAAACTGTCGGGACCCCGTTCTATAAGCGAGCGAAAACGGCATGACGTATCCGGAGAATTTCCGCTACACCAAGGAACATGAGTGGGTGCGTGTGGAGGGCGATCTCGGCGTGATCGGCATCACGAATCACGCGCAAGAGGAACTCGGTGACATCGTATACGTCGATCTTCCGAAACTGGGAACGGTCGTCCAGCAGGGAAAATCCCTCGGGTCGGTGGAGTCTGTGAAAGCAGTGTCTGACATTTACTCGCCGGTTTCGGGTGAAGTCGTCGAAGTGAACGAAAGCCTGGGCCAATCGCCCGAACAGTTGAACCAGGACCCGCATGTTACTGCCTGGTTAGTGAAGATTCGCTTAAGCGCTCCCGATCAGCTGAAAGGTCTGCTCTCCGCCGCCGACTATCAAGGCTACGTGGGGGCGGAAAGCTAGTTGCGCTACCTTCCGAAGTCTGATCCCGAGCGCCGCGAAATGCTTGCGTCGTGTGGCCTCGAATCCGCCGAAGATCTGTTTGCCCATCTGCCGGAGGACGTGCGCCTTAAGGAACCCCTGGCGCTGGCGCCGGGTATATCCGAATACGAGATCGTCGACTACTTTCGTTCGCGTGCCGCGGAGAATGCGAACGGATACGTGTCGTTTTTGGGTGCCGGCGTTTACGCGCACTATCGTCCTGTAATGGTCGATACCGTGGTTTCCCGCGGCGAGTTTCTCACCTCTTACACGCCCTATCAGGCGGAAATTTCCCAGGGCACACTGACGACGATCTTCGAGTTTCAAACGATGATCTGTCAATTGACCGGCATGGATGTGGCGAACGCCTCTATGTATGACGGCTCAACCTCGGTTCCGGAGGCCGCCCTGATGGCTTCGCGCATCACCGGTAGGAATCATGTTCTCGTGGCGCGCACGGTACATCCCGAATACCGCGAGGTTCTGCTCACCTACACCCGGCACGGGCGATTGTCCATCGAGGAGTTTGGTTATGCGACAGACTCGGGCACCTTGGACCTGGAAGATCTGGAAGCCAAAATGGATGACCAGACGGCCGCGGTGATCATTCAGTCGCCAAACTTCTTCGGAATCGTGGAGGACGCAAAGGCCGCTGCCGCGATCGCGCACAAGCTCGGCGCTTTACTCGTCGTCGTATTCACCGAGGCCGTATCGCTGGGAATTCTCCAGCCGGCAACGGACGCCGATATTGTGGCAGGCGAACTCCAATCGTTTGCTATCGCGCCGACCTACGGTGGGCCATACGCCGGCATTATCGCCACCAAAGAACGCTTCATTCGCCAGATGCCCGGCCGGCTGGTGGGCGAAACGCTCGATTCCCGTGGAGCCCGCGCATTCTGCCTGACGCTGGCCACGCGCGAACAACACATTCGCCGTGAGAAAGCGACGTCGAACATCTGCACCAACCAGGCGCTCATTGCCCTCATGGCCACGGTGTTCATGAGTGTCTACGGCAAGCAGGGATTACGCGAACTCGCCGAAAAGAATTTGGCGAAAGCGCACTACCTGGGCAACAAGCTGAAACAGCGCTTTACTGGCCCGTTTTTCAATGAGTTCGTCGCCTTAGCCGATGCCGTTTCGCCGGACGTGATCAACCGCTCGCTGCTCAAGAAGAGAATTATCGGCGGTCTCCCGCTCACGCGCTGGTATCCGGAATTGAAGGAATGCGTGCTACTCTGCGCGACTGAGATAACGAAGCGCGAGCATATGGATGAGGTGGGAGATGCATTTTTGCCCTCCTCACAGACCACATGATAGAAAAAGTCCGCTCTCATCTCACGCAAAACGAGCTCTTACTGTTCGAACAGAGCTCGCCCGGCAAGAAGGGCTACCAGCTGCCCGAGCTTGACGTTCCTCCGGTCGACGCTGCAACCGCGCTGGGCGCTGGCAACGTGCGCCTCGAAATCGCCGGCTTTCCCTGAAGTTAGCGAAGTTGAGATCATTCGCCACTTCACGCGTCTGTCTACCTGGAACTACGCCATTGACCTGGGCCTCTATCCGCTCGGCTCCTGCACTATGAAGTACAACCCGCGTGTGAACGAACTGGTAGCGCGGCTCGATGGTCTCGCGTGGGCGCATCCCTACCAACCTGAAGCTCTGGCGCAAGGAGCGATGGAAGTCATGGCGCGTCTGGAGGCCGCATTGGCCGAGATCACGGGAATGGATGCCGTGACGCTACAGCCCGCCGCGGGAGCACACGGCGAGCTCACGGGCATACTGCTGGTTCGTGCGCTGCTGGAAAAGCGCGGGAATCCCCGTAAAAAGGTTCTAATCCCGGATTCCGCGCATGGCACCAATCCCGCCACCGCCGCGATCGCCGGGTATGCGGTGGAAAATATCCGTTCGAGCGAACGAGGAACGGTGGACTTAGCGCAGCTCGAGCGCATCGTGGACAGCGACGTTGCTGCGCTCATGGTCACCAATCCCAATACGCTCGGCGTGTTCGAGCAAAACATCAAGAGCATCGCGGAGGTCTTGCACAAGAAGGGCGCGCTGCTCTATATGGACGGTGCGAACATGAACGCACTCGTGGGGATCACCAAGCCCGGGGAGTTCGGCGTCGACGTCATGCACCTCAACCTGCACAAGACTTTTTCGACGCCCCACGGTGGGGGTGGCCCCGGCGGCGGCCCGGTAGCCGTTAAGAAGATTCTGGAGCCGTTCCTGCCGTTGCCGCGGCTCAAGCACGTGCGCAATCGATGGACGTTCGATTATAAGCGCCCGCGCTCTATCGGCCGTGTCCGCGCCTTTTACGGAAATTTCGGTGTGATCGTTCGCGCGCTGGCCTATATTCTCGCCCACGGCGGCAACGGTCTGCGTAACGCCACGGTCGACGCCGTTCTTAACGCTAACTACCTGCGCAAAAAGATTGAGCCGCATTTCGATCTGCCTTACAATGCGCCCAACATGCACGAAGTGGTGTTCAGTGATGACCGGCAAGCCAAGCTTGGCGTCCGCACCGGCGATATCGCGAAGCGCCTCATCGATTACGGCTTCCATCCGTACACCGTAAGCTTCCCTCTCATTGTTCGCGGTGCGCTCATGATCGAGCCGACCGAAACAGAAAGCAAGCGGGAGTTGGACCTCTTCGCCGCCGCGATGATCTCGATCGCGCGCGAGGCTGAGACCGACCCCGAAATGGTGCGCGCGGCTCCGCATGGCACCCGCACGAGCCGCGTAGACGAGGTCACCGCGGCGCGCCGCCCCGTGCTCCGCTGGAGAGCGGACGAACGCCCAAGCAAAGCCAATGGTTGAAGCCGCGCGGGTGGTAGGCGCATTCAAAGGTAGTATCCTAAAACGAGGAGATTAATCATGGGCTGCGGTCATGGCGGCGGGCCTCCAATTCCGGCTGAAATTCAACCTGGTGCTCGTCAGGTATTTTGCGTGAAGTTTCAACGCCAGATGCAGGGGCTGGATGAAGTTCCCTTCGAGGGACATCCGCTCGGCCAGAAGATCTTCGAGAATGTTTCCAAAGAAGCTTGGAAAATGTGGTTGGAACACATGAAGATGCTCATGAACGAGTACCGGCTGAACCTGGGAACGCAAGAGGCCCAGGAATTTCTCCTCAAGCAGATGGACGAGTATTTCTTCGGTCAAGGTGCCGCGCTCCCGCCCGATTACGTGCCGCCGCAGCAAAAAAACTAACGCTGGATCACCGGCAGGAAAGTGGCAATCTCAAAATCCAGGCAAGCGTGAGCATCCCGAAGCGCGCTCTCGACCTGCTCCGCCGATTCGCCGCGCGCGAACAGGAACCCCAAATAGCTCGATCCCTCAGGGAGCGGCAGGATCTTCTGCCCTTCTTTAGCAGTGATGATCACGTCTTCCACACCATGTATTGACGCGGCATTCTCCACACCTTCAACGCCTTGATAAACGCCCGCCATCGGAATCGGAATCATCATGACGCCGCTCGCCGTATCAACAAGTCTGGCGGCGCTGACGTCCTTACCAATCGCGTGCTGCAGGATCAGTTCCTCTAGCGGCATCCCACCCTCGAAGCGCAGCGCCCGGGCGCAGAGTCCGCCGATAGGCCGTGCGGCCACTTCCAGCATCCACGCGCCCTTGCAGTTCACGCGCAGTTCGGCATGGATCGGTCCGTGTGTTAGCCCCAGAGCGCGAACGGCGCTTCTGGTAGTCTGCAGCATTAATTTCTGCACTTCCTCGCTCTCGCGCGATGGAGTCACGTAAATCGTTTCTTCGAAAAATGGACCGTTCAACGGGTCAGGCTTATCGAAAATTGCGAGCACCTGTAACTCACCGCGGGTGACGACGCCTTCGACGGCAAACTCGCGGCCTTCAATGAAACTCTCTATCTGTATGTAGCGGTTCTCCTCCTCGCGCAGAGCGGCCACATCGGTGCCGTTGAGCAGCGAATGGATTCGATCGAACGCCGCCAGGAACTGCCCCTCATCGTTGGCGCGAATCACGCCACGGCTCCCCGAAAGACCCAGCGGTTTCAGCACACAAGGAAAAGGCGCACGCTTCGCTGCCTCCCGGGGCGCGGAGTCCGCGGGCACGCGAAAGAATTCTGGAACTAGGAGTCCGCCGGATTGAAATCGTTGGCGAGCGAGGTGTTTATCGCGGCACGCGATCACCGCGTCCGGCGAGTGATAGCGAATGGCGAGTGCTTCGGCCGCGAGCGCTGCGACAAGTGTCGGCCGGTCCGCAACGGCGGCGATCCCGTCGAACGGCCCCGCTGCGGCAAGGATGTCGCGCGAGCCGCGAGGATCCTCGAAGCGCACCGGGATCGCGTGATCGCCCCAAGGATCCTCCAACACGTGGCAACGGTCCGTGGCAAGAACCAAGTCCAACCCGAGCCGGCGCGCCGCATCCGCAAACATGCGTGTTTGATATCCGGTTGTCGCCGCTACCAATAGGACACGAGGCACGATTTCACGACCTATTACACAAGAGCCACCTGCTCTTCAGTGGGCTCGGCTCAACAATACCAGGGCTCATTCAGGTACGGAATCGTAGCGCGCGAAACCAGATAAAAATCGCGAGGCCTTTCCTGCGCCAGTGCCCAGATCTTCCCGAAGATCTCTGTGCGCGTGGCCTTGCGGTGCTCCTCCCGCTGGATGAGCTTTTGAAGATCGTTGCAGAGCCGGTCAAGCGTTTCGTCGCTGTGCCGCCAGGGATGCGAAAGTGCTGCGGGATCGAACGGCCCGATAATCTCGCAAATTTCGGCCAGCTCCAGCATCCGCGAGCCGGCTGGAATCAGCAGGCGCATCGCCAGCTGAATGGGCGCGACATTCTCCACCAGGTCCAGATCGATTAACAGTTGGAGCAGGTTTCGATATCCCCGCCAAGTTATCCACGGAGTGAACGTAACAAACGTTGGCGCAAGGATCAGGCCAATGTGGCGCATAACCCGAGCTGTTTCGATGAAATCCGCACGCGTGTGGCCTTTGGCCAGTTTTGTGAGAACCGCATCGTCGATCGACTCTACCGCGCTCGTCACGAACAAGCAGCCCGTCCGCTTGAGTACCGGGAGGAGATCTTGGTGGCGCAACAGGTGTTCGATCTTGATCGTGACATCGTATGTCAGGCCGGGATGCTCGGCGTACAAGGCTTCGACGATAGCCAACGCATGTCCCGGGCCATTAAAGAAATCGGCGTCGCCGAACGTAATATGCCGCGCGCCGGCCGCGACCTGCTGCCGGATATCCTCAATGACGATCTCACGCTGCACCACGCGGAATGCCCCGTTGTAGACCGGCACGATCGGGCAATGACGGCACAGGTGTTTGCATCCCCGGCTCGCCTCAGTCGACCCAGCGAGTCTCTCTTCACCATTCATCACCAGCTTGGCGTATCGCGCCACCGGCGGTAGTCCGGACCGGTCCGGCAGAAGGAACGTCTGCCGGTCGAGCGAGACCAGTGGCTCTCGCTGCGGGCCCTCATCCCTCCGGGCGATACGCGCCGCCAGATCGCGCAGCCCTTGCTCGAATTCTCCACCGAGCACCGTCGCTACCCCCAGCTCCCGCAGGTACGTCTCGTTCATCGGTGCATACAATCCGTAGCAGCAAACGTGAACCGATGGATGAATGGCCGTGACTTTTGGGATGACCTTCACCGCTAAGCGCGTCGCGGCATGCATCGGAAGGTGAAAGGCCACCAGGTCTGCTTCCGATACCTCCGCACGCGGCAGAGCGCCATAAGCCAGGTCCACGCACGTCACCTGACATCCGTCAGCGCGCAGCCATGCGGCCGGCGAGGCCAGACCAAAAGGCTGACGCCCGAGCTCGTAGGTGGAAATCAGTACAACTTTCAACAAGTGAACTCCATTATCGCCCCGGCACCCTATATAAACGGAATTGTTACAATAGAAGGGTTCAATCCATGTTGGCCACCAAAACATCAACGGAGGAAATTCTCGACCTTAAGCACGACCGCCGTGCGATCCTGCTCGCGCACCACTATCAGGACGCCGAGATTCAGGAACTGGCGGACTGTGGTGGGCGACAGCCTGGAACTGGCCCGCAAAGCTCGTGAAGCCGAGGGCGATGTCATTGCTTTCTGCGGCGTCTGGTTCATGGCGGAGACCGCCAAGGTACTGAACCCCTCGCGCGTCGTTATCGTGCCCGACAATGATGCCAGCTGCAGTCTGGTCGAAGGCTGCCCGGTCGAGCCCATCCGCGAATTCAAGCGCCGCAACCCGGATCACGTCATCGTCAGTTACATCAATACTTCGGTCGAAGTGAAAGCCGAGATCGGATATCCTCTGCACGTCGCGCAACGCCGTGCAAAATCGTCAACTCCATCCCGCCGGAGAAAGCCGTTCTCTTCCTCCCCGACCGCAATCTCGGCAACTACGTCAAGCAGCAGACCGGCCGCGAGAACATGAAGATCTGGCAGGGTGCCTGCGTCGTGCATGAGACCTTTCCGGCGCGGCGGCTGCTCGACTGCCAGGGCGGATTACCCCGGACGCCCTTGTGGTCGCCCATCCCGAGTGCACGGAACCGGTGCTGCGACATGGCGGATTTCATCGGCTCCACCTCGGCGATCGTCGAATACTGCGCGGCGCAGCCGACGCGCCCGAGTTCATCGTCATGACCGAGAGCGGCGTCAACTTTTCGCTCGACGCGTCGGCGCCCGCGAAGAAATTCCATTACGTCAACAACGAGAACTGTAATTGCAGCGAGTGCCCCTACATGCGGCTGAACACGCTCGAGAAACTGCGCGATGCGCTGCTGTATCTCGAACCGCGCGTCGAATTGCAGCGACGACCTGATGCGCCGCGCGCTGCTCCCCATCCAGCGGATGCTGGACGTGAAGTGAGCCGCTATGGACAGCGGCCACTCATCGACAATTTCGGCCGCCTGCACGACAGTCTGCGCATCAGCGTGACCGATCGCTGCAACATCCGCTGCTTCTACTGCATGCCGGAAGATGGTGTGGAGTTCATGCGAGCGCGCCAGGACATCCTCTCCTTCGAAGAGATCGAGCGTTTCGTGCGTGTCGCCGCTCGCTGGGCATTAACAAGCTGCGTCTCACCGGCGGCGAACCGCTGCTCCGCGCGATCTGCCGGTGCTCATTCGCACGCCTCGCGGCGATTCCCGGCATTCAGGATCTCGCGCTGACCACCAACGCTGTGCTGCTTTCGAAATGGCGGCGCCGCTCTATGAAGCCGGTCTGCGCCGTCTCAACATTCATTTGGACACGCTCGACCGCGAGCGGTTCAAACACATCACGCGCCGCGACGACCTGCCTCGCGTGCTCGCCGGAATCGAGGCTGCGTGCGCCTGGGTTACAGCCCCATCAAGCTCAATGTCGTCGCGGTGAAGGGGCTGATCGAGCCGGACATCGTGCCGATCGCGCACTACTGCCGCGAGCGCGGGATTGAGCCGCGATTCATCGAGTTCATGCCTCTCGACGCGCAGCATCTGTGGGATCGTACGCGGGTTCTCGCCGCGGACGAAATTATCCGCGATCTTTCGCGCGAAGTCTCGCCGCTGATCGAGATTCCCGATCGCGACCTCCGCGCCCCTGCCACAGAATTCGCTATGCCGACGGCGGCGGACACGTCGGCTTTATTGCATCTGTCAGCGTCCCTTTTGCCTGAATTGCAACCGCCTCCGCCTCACGGCTGATGGCAAGATCCGCTACTGCCTATTCGCGATCGAGGAAGCAAACGTCAAAGAGTTGCTTCGCTCCGACGCTACCGACGATGAGTTGGCCGCATTAATCCGTTGCAATGTGCGAGAGAAATGGGCCGGGCACGAGATCAACAGCACCCGCTTCGTGCCCCCGCCCCGCCCCATGTACGCCATTGGCGGGTGATCTGCGAATGATCTACGCTCCCGCCTGTGCCACTATAGAATTTCGATGAAACTCGCGACCGAAGCAGCGAATCTCCGGGAATGCAGCCGGCTCACATGAAACTTCACTGGCCGCTCTGCGCACTGTCGGCATTACTCCTCGCCACGGTAACGCTGGTATCGCAACCGGCGCCTCCTGAACGAGTAGGTCCGCTGGCCGACGGAAGCTTTCTCTTGAATAGCGGTTGGCGGCTCGCGCCCGCGGGAAAACAAGTTCCCCTGGACACCTTTCCTATGTCGTCCGCCTTGTCGCCCGATGGCCGCTATTTACTGGTTCTGAACGGTGGCTACAATCCGCCCTCGATCAGCGTACTCGACACTGCCGGCGCTCGGGAAATCGCGCGCGTTCCTGTAGCAGACGCCTGGCTGGGCTTGGCATTCTCACCCAAAGGCGACCGCGTCTATGTCGGCGGCGGCTCGAAGGCTTCCGTTTTCGAGTTTACGTTCTCTCAAGGCACATTGCAGCCCGCCCGAACATTTGTGGTGGTCCCTGAAGGGAAAAGAACCAACCGCGACTTCATTGGAGATGTCGCGCCTACTCCGGACGGCCGCCTCATCTACGCCGCTAACCTTTATCATGATTCGCTGGTGGTCATCAATCCGCAATCAGGGATCGTGATTGATCGCGTGAAAACTGGCCGCCGCCCGTATCGGATTCTCTTCGAGCCCGCCGGCAAATCATTTTTCGTTACCAGTTGGACAGACGGTTCCATTAGCGAGTACCAGACGCAGGACGGCGCCTTGATGAGCGCGCTGCCGCTCGCGCCGCATCCCACGGACATCGTTTGGCGCGCCGGAAAGAACGATGCCGCCGAAGGCGAGCCCGCTTGGGTGGCGCGGCTTTTCGTTTCGGCCGCCAACACAAACAATGTATATGCCGTCGGTGTCACCGAAGCCAACGAGCTGCGGCAGGTCGAGACCATCAACGTCGCCATGCTGCCCCGCCAGCCCGTCGGCATGACGCCCAGTGCCTTGGCTCTCAATGCGGATGGCAAGCGTCTCTACGTCGTCTGTTCGGATGCAAACGCGCTGGCCGTCGTTGACGTTTCGCAAGATCGTAGCGAAGTGCTTGGATTTATCCCCACTGGCTGGTATCCGACCGCGGCGCGTTCGTTGGCAAACGGGCGGCTCGTGGTCTTGAACGGCCGTGGCGTACGCTCTTTTCCCAATCCGCAAGGCCCCAATCCAACGCGCCGTCCCGAGCCCGCGCACGAAGGCGTCAAGGCGCCGGAGTATGTCGCCCATATTCAGACTGGAACCGCCTCGTTTATAGATCCCGTCTCTGACAGCCAGTTGCGCCAGTATTCGAACATCGCCCTGACCAATTCACCGTATCGGGACGCGCGGCTCGATGACGCCGGAATCGGGAACGCCGGTCCGATTCCCAATCACCCCGGCGCGCATTCGCCCATCGAACACATCCTCTATATCGTGAAGGAGAACCGCACGTACGATCAGGTGCTCGGTGACATCAAGGAAGGCAATGGCGATGCGTCCCTGGTGCTGTTCAGTGAACAGATTACACCCAACCAGCACAAACTGGCCCGCGAATTCGTGCTGCTGGACAACTTCTACGTGAACTCCGACGTCAGCGCGGACGGGCATAGCTGGTCGACTGCCGCCATCGCTCCGGACTACGTGCAAAAAATGTGGCCCAACAGTTACGCCGGCCGCCGCAAACTCTACGATTACGAAGGCCAGGAGCCGACTGCCGTGCCGCCGGCTGGATACTTGTGGACGAACGCGGCTTCCGCTGGAATCGATTTCCTAAACTACGGCTACTTCGTCACCAACCTGAAATCGCCCGCGCCAGACGGCACACAAGTCGAGGCCGTGCGCGATCCGGTCTTGCGCGGGATGACCAACATGCACTACCGTGGCTTCGATCTCGATTATCCTGACGTCGAGCGCGCCAAGGTTTTTCTGCGGGATCTCGCCGATTTCGAAAGTGGCCGCGAAATGCCGCGCCTCCTCGTGATGCGTTTGGGCAATGACCATACTTCCGGCACCACGCCCGGAAAAATCGCTCCGCTGTCTTCCGCGGCGGACAACGATTACGCCTTAGGCATGATTGTCGAAGGCGTGTCGCACAGCCGCTTCTGGCCCAGCACAGCCATCTTTGTGCTGGAAGACGATGCACAGAATGGCCCGGATCATGTCGACTCGCACCGGTCTCCGGCCTACGTGATCTCTCCATACGTCAAACGCCACGCAGTGGACAGCAGCATGTACAACACAACGTCTATGCTGCGGACCATGGAGCTGCTGTTAGGCCTCAATCCGATGACGCAGTTTGATGCCGCGTCACGGCCCATGAACGCGGCGTTTCAAACGGTGCCGGACACGGCGCCATTTTCCGTCGAGAAGCCCCGCATCGCGCTCGATGTGCGAAACCCAGCCGCCTCGGCAACTGCGGCGAGGTCCCTGAAGCTCGATTTTAGCCAGGAAGACCGGGCCGATGATGACGAGCTGAACGATGTTCTATGGCTGGCCGTGCGCGGGAGCTCGGCTCCCCCTGCTCCCACTCGCAGCTACTTCGCCCGATAGCCATGTCGCAAATTTATTTGTGCTTTCTTTGGCACATGCACCAGCCGTTTTACAAGGATCTAGTAACGCGGCCAATATAATCTGCCCTGGACGCGGCTCCATGCGCTCAAAGACTACTACGGCATGGTGCATATCCTCGAGGAATTTCCCAAAGTCCATCAGACCTTCAACCTGGTGCCCTCGATGATGGTTCAGGTAGCCGAATATGCCGCCGGCAATGCGCGCGATCCCTTTTTGGAATGCGCGGCCAAGCCGGCGGACGCGCTTACCGACGCCGACCGCGATCTGATCCTTGAGCATTTTTTCCACGCGAATCCGGAGCGCATGATCCATCGCTTTCCAAGATACGGTGAACTTTACGAAGCGCGCCGCGCACAAAAGGACTCGTCATTTGCGAAATTGGCTTTCGCGGCGCAGGAGTTCCGCGACTTGCAGGTCCTTTCACAGATCGCTTGGTTCGACGAAGATTTTCTGGAAAACGATACCGTGGTTCGAGAGCTCGTCCGCAAGGGGCGCGACTTCAACTTGTCGGATCAGGCCCTCATGCTGGAAAAGCAGAAGCAGCTTCTGGGGTTGGTAATTCCGGCCTACCACCAAGCCGCTCGCTCCGGACAAATCGAGATTTCGACGACGCCTTACTACCACCCGATCCTCCCTCTGCTGTGCGATTCCGATATCGCCTCGATCGCTCACCCCGACGTCAGTCTCCCGCGGCGTTTCCGTTACCCGCAGGACGCGGCGCGTCAACTCGGGATGGCGCGCGACTACATTTCCGCTGAGTTCGAAAGCACCAGCGTTGGCTTGTGGCCGTCGGAGGGCTCGGTCTCTGACGAGGTCTTCCGGTTGGCGGCGGAGGCGGGCTTTCAGTGGGCCGCCACCGACAGCGGTGTGCTGGACCGCACTCTGGAGCGCGCCAGTGGAGTCGAAGGTCTGTACCGGCCCTACCGCTGGAAGCAGCAGGACCGCGAAATCCGCGTGATTTTCCGCGATCATTTCCTCAGCGATCTCATCGGATTCGTCTATTCGCGCATGGAGGCCCGCGAGGCTGCGCAGGATTTTCTGGCGCGCATTCGCGAGAACTGCCGGTCGATTTTGTCGCGCGGTCGGGATGCGCTCGTGCCCATCATCCTTGACGGGGAAAACGCGTGGGAATACTACGACCGCAATGGACGGCCGTTTCTGCGCGAGCTTTACCAGCGGGTGTCAGATGCGTCGGATATGACCGCGTTAACCGTGAGCGAAGCACTTGGACGGATTGACGCCGACCCGCTCGATCACATCTTTCCCGGTTCTTGGATCAACGCGAACTTCGATGTCTGGATTGGCGCGGAAGAAGATAATCAGGCCTGGGAGTTCCTCCTCGCGGCACGTGAAGCGTTTGATGCCGCTCAAGGGGTCGCCGAAGAGAATCGGCGTCTGGCTTTCGAGGAACTGCTGATCGCGGAAGGCAGTGACTGGTGTTGGTGGTATGGTCCCGAGCATGACTCGCCCGAGCGGCCGGATTTCGACCGGCTGTACCGCAGCCACTTGGCGAATGTGTACCGCGCGCTCGGCCAGAATCCCCCCGAATACCTCTCGCGGCCGATCCTGAAAGTCGCCGCCGAGGAGTTCCGCCAGACGCCGTCTGGGCTTATTCATCCCGTGATCGATGGCGAGGTGACGTCGTACTTCGAGTGGATGGGTGCGGGCTTATATCGTGCCGATCCGCGTTCCGGTTCCATGCACGGCCGTCAACTGCTGGTTCGCGAGATTTACTACGGCACTGATGGCGCCGCCGTTTTTCTTCGTATGGATTTCGAGTCGCGCCCGGAGGAGATCGCCGGCGGCTTCGAGTTGCATCTTCGCTTCGTCTTGAAGCCGGGTGCCAATCCAGTAACCGTGATGGTCCATCTGGAGAATGGCGCGGTAAGAGCGGAGCCGGCGGATATCAAAGTTGCGCTGCGGCAGGTGCTCGAGATCGCGGTGCCCTTCCACGCTATCGGCGTGGAAGCCGGAGTTCCTTTGCAATTCGCAATTTCGATGTGGCGCGGTGGCCTGCCGCTGGGCACTCTTCCGTACGAGGGGTGGCTGCAGGTGCCTACGGCGGAACCTGTTGATTGGGGAGCATGACGGGCTTCATGGTTCGACGACCTTGTCATTGTGAACCCGCCCGCCTTGCGTGGCGGCCTGGAACACAAACGTCAAGCCGTGTAGCTTAATTCGGTGAGCGATCCCAGGCGGGACAATCAGTACCCCGGAAGATACGTTCAACGTCTCCTCCCGCCCGCTTTTCCGATACGTAAGCTCCAAGGGAAAGTTGGAGACGAAGATCTCCGCAACCTTTTCGTGGAGGTGAAAATCCTGTCTCGATTGCTCATTGGCGATGGAGAATTGAAAGGAATCTTCCGCAAAGGCTAGCAGCCGCCTGTCCGCGATGGAGTCGCCATCGCGAGCGAACTTCCACCGTGGCTCGATCCACGCCGACTCTTTGAACGCCGGCTGAACCGCTTCCGCAATGAGCTTCAGCGGCCGGCGGCCCATCAACTCAAGACACTCGACCAGGTCCGCGAGCGATGCCGCCTTCGGTTCTTCTGCTAGGTTTGGCTGTCCCAAGTTGGGCGGGAATGCTACATCTTATAGCGGCCGAGGTCTTCGTCATTTAGGCCCTCGAGCCAGCGGCGCAACTCTTCGTTATTGATCTTGTCGGAAGTGGCGGCGGCCAGCTTGGAATTCTTGAGTACGCCGTCTTCCACGAAGATCGGACAATCGAGCCGCAGCGCAAGCGCTAGCGCATCGCTCGGCCGGGAATCCACGGAGATCAGCTCGCCATCGCGCTCCAGCCAGATCACGGCATAGAACGTGTCTTCCTTCAACTCGTTGACTACCACTTTCCGAATCCCGGTTCGCAAACCAAGAAGCACGCTTTTCATCAGATCGTGGGTCATCGGACGGGGAGTCGAGACCTTCTCGATTTCCAGTGCGATGGCGTTCGCTTCGTAAATGCCGACCCAGATCGGAAGCACGGTACTGCTATTGATGTCCTTCAAGATGACGATAGGCATGTTCGAGGCTGGATCCATCATCAAGCCGCGGATTTTCATTTCAACTTCCATACCGTCACCTCCTCCGCAACCATTACATCACACTCTCGCCCACTAGAGAGTTCGGGCCGACGCGCGTGACACGCACGGGAACATACCGGCCGATCAGATTTTCGTCATCACACTCCGCGCGCGCAAAGTTGAGGGTGCGATTCTGCGACGTACGCCCAATCCATTGCCCGAGCGCCGAGTTCTTCCCCTCGATCAGTACTTCCTGCACACTGCCAATCGCTTCAGAATTTCGGCGGATCTGGATGGCGCGCTGCCGTTCTTGCAGGATCATGAGACGGCGGGTCTTCTCGTCCTCGGGAACCTGGTCAACTAGCTTCAGAGCCGCGGTGTTCGGGCGCGGAGAATACTTGAAGCTGAATAGGGAATCGTATTGGACCTCGTCCAGTAGCGCCAGCGTCTGATGAAAATCCTCCTCCGTTTCCCCCGGAAAGCCCACGATGATGTCGGTAGTGATGGCGATATTTCGCCGCGCGCTTTTCAGCCATTCGATGCGGCGCATGTATTCGTCGCGCGTATAGAGCCGGTCCATTACGCTCAGAAGACGGCTCGATCCCGACTGCACCGGCAGATGAACGTGGTTGCACAACGCCGGATTTGCGTCGATCGCATCCACGATCGCCTTCACAAAATCCCGGGGATGCGAGGTGGTAAAGCGCACGCGCCGGATTCCCGGCACCTCGCCCACGCGCGCGAGCAGCGTGGCGAAATCCCAGCCGGCCGGCGATGGATCGCGGTAACTGTTGACGTTCTGTCCGAGAAGTTGAATCTCGCTGTAGCCTGTCCCGGCCAGCCGGGAGGATTCCTCCATCACACTCGCACTCGTACGGCTGCGCTCCGGTCCGCGGGTGAACGGGACGACGCAGTAGGCACACGACTTGTCGCAGCCTTCAATGATCGTGATGTAAGCGCGATGCGGATTGTCGCGGCGCGTGTAGGGGGTCTCGAAGGTTTCGTCCGTATCCAGACTCAAGCCGGTCACACGACGGGCGCCCGATTCCAGCTGGATCAGCATCTGGGGTAGCTTGGTATAGCTGGCGGAGCCTGCGACCAAGCTCACATGAGGAGCTTTCTCAAAGATCTTTTCGCCCTCCTGCTGGGCCACACATCCGAGGACGCCGAACACCTTGCCCTTACCGGCCTCGCGCTTGAACTGCTGCAGCCGGTGAAACACTTTCTGTTCGGCCTTGTCGCGAATACTGCAGGTATTGTAGAGCACCAGTTCAGCGGCTTCCGCGGTTCCCACTTGCAGGTAGCCCCTGGACAACAGCGTGCCGATGACTTTTTCGGAGTCATGGGCATTCATCTGGCAGCCGAACGTCTCGATGTAGAAGGTCTTAGCCGTCACGTACCAATCATTTTACCCCGCGGGGAAGCGTGACGAAGGCGGTCTAAAGAGGACAGCGCTTATTTTGCAGGAAGATACACGGATAACTAATGCATGACGATCGGTGTGAACGACGAATTTCCCAGCCAAAATGCGCTCTCGCCGATGCCGACGCCCTCCATCACGCCGTTACCGACCATATCGACGATCCAGTAGCCGGTACGGAAAACGCCGACCTTGGCCGTGCCTGAGCCGCTCCAGTCAGCGACCACCGGGATGTCGCCCGCCTGGCCGAAGAAGGCCGTCTTGTCGGTACCGGGCGTCCACTGGCCATTGCCAATCGTGTCGAGATACCAGGTGCCATTGATAAACAATCCGGCTTTGGCGGTTCCGGACCCGGTCCAGTCGCCCACCACAGGCTTGTATGAGGAATTCCCGAACCAATATGCGTTGTCGCCGCCCACTGTACCATCCCAGACGCCGTTGCCGTTGACATCGAGCATCCAGTAGCCGGAACGGAAGATTCCGATTTTGGTTTTGCCGGAAGCGTTCCAATCGCCGACTACCGGGATGTCCCCAGCTTGTCCGAAGGTATAGAGGCAATCTCCGCCGGCGGCGCCATCCCAGACGCCGTTGCCGTTACAATCGAGCAACCACTGGCCGCCGCGGAAGACGCCAATTTTGACGGTGCCGGATCCAGTCCAGTCGCCAGCCACCGGGACGTCACCGGTTTGTCCGAACGTAAAGATCTGGTCTCCGGCCAAGGTGCCGTCGAAGCCGCCGTTGCGGTTCCGGTCGACGTACCACGAGCCATTGAGAAAAACGGCCGCGACCCAGCCGGGAGAGATCTTGGAGACAAAGCCGCTATAGGAACCTCCGTTCACTGTCTGGAAGGCATTCAGCACGGGAAAGTTGGTGGATTGCGCAAGGCCGGCGACAAAGACGTTGCCCAACGAATCAACGGCGAGCGCAGCGGCGGAATCGCTGCTGCTTCCTCCCAGATACGTGCTGTATAGCAAACCGGTCCCGGCAGGATTCAGCTTCGTTACGAAAGCGTTGTAAAGGCCGCCATTGGCGGCTTGGACAGCATTCAGGCTCCAGAAGTCAGGGGAGGCGGTGTACCCGGCGACATAGGCGTTGCCGAGGAAATCGACGGCGATGCCGGACGCATAGTCGACGCTGCTTCCCCCGAGGTAGGTCGAGTAGACCCAGGCGCTGCCCGCCGGGTTCAGCTTGGTCACGAAGCCATCCCCCTCGCCCATGTTCGTGGTCTGCAGGGCGCCGGAAGTGACCGGGAAGTTTGTCGAGTTGGTGACACCGGTTACGTAGGCTGCGCCGGTCGCATCCACGGTGATCGCCGTCGCGGCCTCCATAGAGCCCGCCGCACCGCCAGATCCGCCCAAGTACGTGCTATAGAGGAGCACGTTCTCAAATAGATTCAGCTTCGTGATGAAGGCGTCCTGGCCGCCGCCGCTGGCTGCCTGAGCCGGAGATGCCGTGGGAAAATTCGTGGACGTGGTACCGCCGGCAACGTAGACGTTGCCCGTACTATCGACCGCGATGGCCGCAGCGGCATCGTTTCCATTGCCGCCCAGGTATGTGCTGTAGACCACAATTCCGGTAGGACCAAGCTTCGTGACGAAGGCATTTTGCGGCCCGTGATTCGACGTCTGATAGGCGCCCAGCGTGGGAAAGTTCGAAGAGTACGTATACCCGGCCACATAAGCGTTGTCCGACGAATCGACCGCGATGGCGTTGCCGCTGTCATTGGCTGCGCCCCCCAGGTAGGTGCTGTAGATAAGGCTATTGCCCGCCGGGTTCAACTTGGCCACGAATGCATCTCTGCCGCCGGAAAGCGAATATTGCGCCGGCGATACGGTGGGAAAGTTCGAAGAAGTCGTCCAGCCGGTAACATACGCGTTACCTGAGGGGTCGACGGCAATGGCAAACGCACGATCATCGCTCGCCCCGCCTAGATACGTGCAATAGATCAGGCTGTTTCCGCCGGGGCCGAGCTTGGCGATGATGACGTTGACGCTGCCATGCTCCTGCGCTTGTATGGGATTCACGGTGGGAAAATTCGAGGACGTGGTCCAGCCCGCGACATAAGCATTCCCTCCACCGTCGACTGCAATCGCCGTAATCGCATCGAGCGAGCTGCCGCCAACGAATGTGCTATAACTGAGCACAGGATCGATGATGAGCGGCCAGGCGCGGTCGTAGGGCCCAACTTGAAATCCAATTGTTCCATCCCGGTAGATGTGGAACGCTCCTTCCACTGGCCTTTGACTGCCGCCGATTTCCTGATAAAGCACGGGTGCATTCTCGCGGAACTCACCCGCCGCAGTCGGCAGCACCAATGCTCCATTTGCGTCGATACGCGCGTCGGCGCCGTCAAAGCGCAAGTGGATCTGGCCGGGATCAGCGCCCGGACCCACAATGAAGTCCGATTTCAAGCGATTGTTGTAAGACGAATAGATCAAATCGATGCCCGGAAAGATGTCATGATAAGCGACCGCGCCCCACGCCGGAACGTCGGTCCTCCAACGGCCGCGTTCCCCGACAAAAAAGTTGATGCGCCCCGCCGATGGTCCAATGCCTTCGATCGACGGCGCCGGATTTCCTCCGGGAAAGCGAACCTGAAAAGTGCTGCTGCCGGCCGTTACCTCGACTTCGCTCGAGCCGAATTGGCCGGTCAGTTGTGGCCCCCGAACCGCATAGCGAACCTCTGAGCGGAACTGGCCGCGGTTCTCGAAGAAATACATGGGAACCTGGCCGTAGCCCGCATTGGCGGGCTGGACGAGGAATCCTGACAAGAGAAACCAGGCTACCGCCGCCCAGAAGCGAGGGCGGTTGAAGGGAAGCACCGTAGCGATCCGGTTGACCATCTGCAATCCTCGGGTGTTTAATCGGCAGGATCTGCGCGGCTCTTTAGGGCACCTGCGAGGAACGCGCGGCGTACAAATTATCCGGGTGTTCCGTTAGAATGACGAGACCGAATGTTTTCGTCCCGTCTTTACTGGGACTTGCGGCCCAACCGGCTGGCGCAGGTGCTGGGAGTAGCGCGCCGCCAGGGCACCGAGATTCTCGACCTGACAGAATCGAATCCCACCCGCGCGGGGTTCTCATATCCAGCGGAACAAATTCTCAGCTCGCTGAGCGACGCGCGGGCGCTCCTTTATGAGCCGGAGCCGGCGGGAATGCACGCTGCCCGGGCAGCGGTCGGGGACTACTATTCGGCGCGGGGCTTTGCGGTTGACCCTGCGCGCATCTTCATCACCGCGAGCACGAGCGAGTCCTATGGGTGGCTGTTCAAGCTGCTAGCCGACGCCGGCGATGAAGTGCTGGTGCCGCGGCCTTCCTATCCGTTATTTGAATTTCTGGCGCAGATGGAACTGGTGCGCGTGGCGCAGTACCCACTGGTTTATGACGACAGTTGGGTGATCGACTTGGATGCATTGGCCGCCGCGGCTGGAGAGCGGACGCGAGCCATCGTGCTGGTGAATCCGAACAATCCGACCGGCTCTTTTGTGAAGCGGCGCGACCTCAAAGCGCTGGTGGCGTTGTGCGCGGAGCGGGGACTGGCGCTGATCTCCGACGAGGTTTTTGCCGATTACCAATTCGCGGCCGATCCGGAGCGTGAGCCGTCGCTGGCCGGGATCGACGAAGTCCTGACATTTTGCCTGAGCGGCCTCTCGAAAATTTGCGGCCTGCCGCAGATGAAGCTGGGGTGGATCGTGACCGGCGGGCCGGCGGCGCTGCGCTCGGAGGCGGCTGAGCGGTTGGAACTGATTGCGGACACCTATCTATCGGTGGGCACTCCGGTGCAGCACGCGCTGCCACGGCTGATTGACGCGGGCTCGGCTGTGCAGAAGCAGATTGCGGCGCGGGTGGGGGAAAACCTGAACGTTCTGCGAGAAGTGGTCGGTGCAGGCTCGCCGGCACAGGTATTAAAGGTAGAGGGCGGGTGGTACGCGACGGTGCGGGTGCCGCGCACGAAGACGGAAGAGCAGTGGTGTCTGGAGCTATTGGAGCGAGATAAAGTGCTGGTGCAGCCGGGATTTTTTTACGATTTCGAAGCAGAGGCGTACCTGGTGCTAAGTTTGCTGACGCCGGTGGAAACGTTTCGGGAAGGGGTGAAGAGGTTGATGAGACGGATGTGAGAAGAGTCTACAGTGCCGCTCTATCTTCGCTCTTCTTCTTTCGCGGAAAACTTCGGCGGGATCTTTGCCGGCATCGACGGCGACGTCGAACCAGCCGATCATCATCTCTTCCCAGGTTTGATCGCCCCATTTCACTTCGGCATTCGGATTGGGATTGTAGCGATTGTTGGGCGAGTTATCGAAGTGGGCGGTGCAATCGATGCGGGTCCCCTTGGGGAGCGCAATCGGATCAGAGAGATAGTAGAAAAGCTGCCAGTTGAAATCGTAGTGCGGAACGCTTAGCACGGTCTGGGTTTCACCGGTGGGGTAGACCAGGCGGTATTCGAAATCCTTGCCGCGGAAGTGCATGTGCGGCATGAGGTCGACCAGACGCGCGGGTGCTTGCAAGGTGATGGTGGAAGTGACCTTGAAGGCCGGGTCGCCGGGCGGGATCACGAACTTGGAATTCAATGCGTTGGCGGTGAAGATACGCTCCCTCGGCGGTTCTCTGGCGAAGATCACGCCGATGCGGCTGCGGTCCGTTCCGGCTTTGCCGGTTGCGGTGTAGTGCAACTGGAATACGAAGTCGGAACCGGCTTTGACCATCTTGGCCTGGCCGGGCGGGAGCGTCATCGGAACAAGACCGGGTGCATAGCCGATGAGGAGTTCGGGGGAAGCGGCGCTATCGTCCGGCTCCTCGTCTTTCTTGGCTCCGGGGTCTTTCTTCTCGTCGGCCTTTTTTTCTTCGGGAACGAACGGGATACCGGGCTTGGCTTCACTCAGCCATTTGGAACCGGGTTCGCGCACGAAGGCGATGATGTGATGCACCAGTGCGCGGTTTCCGGGGCGCGCTTCGGCAGCCTGCACCCAGGTGTCCTTCGTAAAGCCTGAGGGGATCACGACGTACTGATACTCAATGGTCCCAGCGGCCGGCACTTCGAAATCATGCGGCATCTCGAAGACGGCGTCGGGCTTGTGGATGGTCCAGCCATCTACCCATTGGACCGGCGCGGGCGCGTCTTTGGCATCGCCTTCCACGGCGCCACCGTTCACCCAGGCGACCAGCGTGTTGATCTCGGCCTGGCTCAAGGAACGGTCGTTGACGAACTTGCCGAAATGGGGATCGGCGAACCATGGCGGCATTTTGCGCGTGAGCACGGCTTCGCGAATGGATTTGGCCCACGGCCGCGTGTCCTTATATGTGAGGAACGGCATGGGCGCGACTTCGCCCGGACGATGGCAGCTTTGGCAACGCTTCTGCATGATGGGCAGAACGTCTTTGTTGAAGGTAACGCCAGCAGGACCGCTGCCCGCGAAGGATAGGATTGCGGCACTCGCCCCGACTAGTACCGGCCGCAGGAGCATTCGGGACCTCCAATTATCGTTCAGTATAAGGCCTGAGGTGGGTTAGAAGCCACTCAAGGGCGAGGTGAGCAACTTGGTCGAGCGTGCCGGGTTCCTCAAAAAGATGTGAGGCTCCGGGCACGATTTCGAGGCGTTTTTCCGCCCGCAAATGCGGCAAGGCTGCGCGGTTCATCTCGATTACCGGCAGGTCGCGGGCGCCGACGATCAACAGGGTGGGCGCCTTGACCAGGCTTAGAAAAGGCATGGCCAGATCGGGCCGGCCGCCACGGGAGACAACGGCGCCGACATCGTCAGGGCGCTCGGCGGCGGCCACCAGCGCGGCGGCGGCACCAGTTGATGCGCCGAAGTATCCGAGGGGAAGATGGCCGGTGGCGTCGTTTAGCCGGAGCCAATCGGTAGCCGCGACGACGCGCTGGGCGAGCAGATTGATATCGAAGCGGAGGCGGGCGGTACGGCTGTCTTCGCGCTCCTCGGCCGAAGTGAGCAGATCGATGAGCAGGGTGGCCAGACCGCCCTGGCGGAACGCTTCGGCGACGTAGCGATTGCGGGGGCTGTGGCGGCTGCTGCCGCTGCCGTGGGCGAACAGAACGATTCCGGTGGCGCCGGAGGGAATCACGAGTTCCCCTTCGAGGGTTACTGAACCGAGCGTGAGCTCGACGATTTGTTCGCCGGGGCGGTTCACACCTTTTCGAGTTCCAGCATTTCGCGGATTTCCTCGTCGCCGGTCTGCGAAAAATCTTCGTACCAGAAGCCCACGGAGTAGAAAGGCTCAGGCGTGTGAATGCAGACGAGCTCGTCCACTTCCCCGGCGAACTCCTCGCAGGTGCGCGCGGCGGCGACAGGAACGGCCACCACGATGCGCGTTGGCTTGGCCTGGCGCAAGGCGGCGATGGCGGCCCGCATGGTGGAACCGGTGGCGAGGCCATCGTCCGCGACGATAAGCGTTCTTCCAGCGATCTCGGCGGCCGGGCGGCCGTCGCGATAGAGGTGTTCGCGGCGCGCCAGTTCCTGCGATTCCCGGGCGGTGACAAAATCGATGACGCGTGAAGAGACTCGCAAAGCCTGAACTACCTCGTCATTGAGGACACGCACGCCGCCGGAGGCGATGGCGCCCATGGCGAGTTCTTCCTGGCCCGGTGCACCGAGCTTGCGCACCAGAAAGACATCCAGGGGAGCGTGAAGGAGCCGCGCAATTTCACGAGCCACGGGCACACCGCCGCGCGGCAGAGCAAGGATCAGGACATCGTGCCGATCCGCATAGGCTTTCAGTTTATGGGAGAGCAATTGACCGGCGTGGGCGCGGTCTCGGAACGGGAGGTCTTGCATCGCACGACCCTCCTCTCAGACCATTGTGCGGCGGTGCGCGAGGCAAGTCAAAGGTACGGAGAAATACGGTTCCGGCGCTACTCGACGCGCAAGGCCTCCATTGGCTCGATGTTGGTGGCCCGCCGCGCGGGGATGTAGCTGGCGAGCAGCGCGGCGGCGGCGAGTATCGACGGATACGGCAGCGTACGTGATGGGGTCGAGCGGGCTGACTTCGAACAGCAGGGACGCTCATCAGGCGGGTCAGCGCCAGCGCGGCGGCGAGCCCGCAGCCCACGCCAATCGCTGTCAGCAGCGAGCCCTTCGCGGACGAACATTCGCCGCACGGTTTGTTGCGGCGCGCCGAGTGCGATGCGAATGCCGATCTCCCGCGTGCGCTGCGACACCGAGTACGAGATGACTCCGTAGATGCCCATGATGCCGAGCAACAGCGCCATCGCCGCCAGCGATCGTGAGCATGACCAGCGTGAACGAAGTGCGCGCCATGGAGCGATCGTAGATTTCCTGGACCGTGCGAACGTTGGCGATGGGAAGGTTCGGATTCACGGACCACACCGCCCGCCGCACCTCGTTCAGAAAGCTCGGCGGACCCGGTCGCGGCTGCTGCGGATGGCGAAGGCCTGGCCGCGCTGCGCGACCAGCGGTCTGGCCCCAAAAATCTCTTGATCATCATGGGCCAATAGACGGTGGTCGGGGCTTTCTGGTTCACGCCATCGTCGCGCTCGTTCCCGACTACGCCGATGACTTCGCGCCACGGCGCTTTGGGGTTCTCGCGGATCTGCTTGCCCAAGCGCGGCGGCGGGATCGTGCCACAATTCGCGCGCCAGGCTCTCGGAAACCAGAACCACCGGGCGCATTTCGTAGATATCGGTCCAGGTCAGTCGCGGCCGGCCAGCAAGGGGTTGCCCATGGTCTTGAAAAAGCCGGGCGAGATGAACTTGTAGCGCCGCAGAGCCGGTATTTGCCATTCGCGCGTAAGTCTTGTCCGCGGCGAAGATCGGGATCGTTATCGTTGTTGCCGTCCATGGTGATGGAGTTGGTAAGGCCGACGGCATGCGACGCCCGGAATCGCCGCAATTTTCTCCAGAATGTTGTTATAGGTGCGGATGACCTGCTCGGGCTTCGGCGCCTGCGCATCTGGAATGGAGACGTGCAGCGTGAGGATCTGCGTCGGGATCGGTGAATCCGGGCTGCACCTGCTTGAGCGCCCGCACCGTCCGAATCATGAGCCCCGAGCTGATCAGCAGAACCAGCGCCAGCGAAACCTGTACCACCACCAGCACGCTCCGCGCCCGATGCCGTTCGCGGCCATCGCTCGAATTGCGGCCGCCTTGCCGCAGGGCGCTTCCAGCCGCGGCCCGGCGTATTTGAACACGGGGATCAGACCGAATAGCAAGCCGGCCACCAGCGAAATGACGATGGTAAACAGCAGGACGGGCGGATCGATGGAGATTTCATCGAGCCGCGGAAGATTGGACGGGCCCATGGAGACCAGGAGCCGGAGCGCGGCGATAGGCGAGCCCCAACCCCAAGGGCGCCGCCTGGCGCTCCCAGCGCCACGCTCTCCATCGAGAAGCTCCCGGGCGATGCGCGACCAGTCCCGCTCCCAAGGCCGCACGGATGGCGAGTTCCTGCTGCCGCCCTTCGGCGCGCACCAGCATACAGGTTGGCGACGTTGGCGCAAGCAATGAAGAGCACCGCGCCGACCGTGGCCATCAGAACCCACAACACCTTTCCGATATCGCCGACGACATCCGCTTTCAGCGGCCGCACATTCGGGCCCGAGCCGCGCCTCTTCGAACATTTTGGAGACTGATGCCCGGGGCCGGAGGAAACTTTCGGAGCATCATGGGGAGCATGCGCGCGACGTCGGCATTGGCTTGGGCGAGTGTCTACTGCCAGGCTTGAGGCGCGCGACTGCCCAGAAAGCTGAAATTGCCGACGAAAGCCTTGCCGCGGTCGAGCTGAAACGGCAGGATCAGGGCCGCGTTGCGATTCATGAAGCGGAAGCTCCGCGGCATGATGCCGATGATCTCGCGCGCCTCCCCGTCGACGATGATCCTCCGCCCGATCACGGATGGCATCGCCGCCGAATTTGCGCTGCCAGTAGCCGTAGGCGAGCATCACGGTCTTGGGGCTGCCGGGCGAATCGTCCTTGCGCGTGAACCATCGGCCGCGGATCGGCCGCACGCCGAGGATGGGCAGCAGGCCGTCGGTCACGTCCAGTGCGATCCACCTGTTCGGGCTCGCCGATGCCGGTGACGTTGACGGAGTCGTTGCGCCACAGGCCAGATATCCTGGAAGGTTCGGCTTTCCTCGCGAAAGGTGAAGTAGGTCGCGGGCGAAGCATTCAAGTCTGCCGATGCCCAGACCCGGCGCCGTTTCCCAGACTCCGACGAGCTGGTCGGGATTGGGATACGGGAGTGGTTTCAGAAGCACGCCGCTCAGGACGCTGAATATCGCGGTATTGGCGCCAATGCCGACGGCGAGCGTAAGAAGTGTAACCGCGGTGAACATCGGCGAGCGCAAGAGTCTGCGCATAACCGGCCGCGCTTCGTTGAGGAAAGAACGCATGAGGCACCCTCCTGAGACGGCTTGTACTAAGGACCAATACGCTTGGAGGTCACCAAAGTTTCAAAGTTTTTTGGGGAATTGCGGCTCAGCGCCGTCGCGCCAACAGCACGATCAGACACACCAGGAGCAATATGCCAGCCACAAGAAGCACGATCTTCCAAGTGCTGTACGGGCGTTCGCCTTGCACTTCGCCCGTCCGGGCGTTGACGGCTACTTGATACACCTTTCCCTGGAACCGATAGGCGCCCATCCATACCGGCAGCAGAAGGTGCCGGAACATTACGTTGGCACGTGACGTCTCGACGCGATCGATGCTCTGCTCGTCCCCACCGATGTCCCGCCTCACGTCGTGCTCGATCGTCGCCGCCATCACTTCCTTGGCTTTCTCGTAACCCTCGGGCAACTCCACCTGGTATCGCTGGGCGCGAAAACCGGCCAGGTAGGCAGGCTCGTAGGGACGAAGCGCTTGCAGATCCCAGGGCGCGAGTCCATTCAATCGCGACTCTTTGACGGCCCGCGTGGCGGCGATCAGCACGTTGTCGAAATGGCGGGCCACGTGTCCGGATGCCGAATACCAGCGGGTGTGCTGCACCTGCCGCGACCGTTCTACGGTCTTGCCCTGGCTATCGGTTTCCGTGTAGTACTCCGTTTCCCAATAATGCTCGCCGCGGCGGCCGGTGTAATCGCTTTGGGTATCTGCCGCGTAAGTCCAAAAGGGCAGATAGACGCCGCCGATTCCTTCCTGCTGCGCCATCCGTTTCAACGATTTTGGCGCGAACCACCGTGTGGACAGCCACTGCTTCACCTCCGCCTGGGCGGTATTTTTTGGAATCTTGGCAGGCAGCACCCCGTCCGGTGCGATCAACGGATCGGCTGCTTTCGGCTCTGCGACGATCACCGCGCCGCAGAACGTGCATGCGCCGGCCACTTCGGGAGGCTCGAAGACGACGGCGCTTCCGCAACTGTCGCAACGTACTTCGAGCGCCTGATCGCTGAGCGGTTTCGCGTGGCTGCCCTCGGTCTCGGTGAGCGCGTCCTGGAGTGCGTGGGCCTTGACCTCGCCTGTGGATGCCACCGGAAGCGCTTCGGTATGT
This sequence comes from Terriglobia bacterium, assembly GCA_963768075.1. GTDB lineage: Bacteria > Acidobacteriota > Terriglobia > Bryobacterales > Bryobacteraceae > QHXW01. The sequence goes on along the minus strand of CAVYHD010000033.1, from coordinate 622,171 downwards.
CCGCAGAACCGGCACTTCATGCCGCCCGATTCCGGATCAAACTCCATATCCGCCGAGCAACCCGGACAACGGAACCGCTCCACCTTGGGCGAGTCCGGCATGTCAGGGTGTTTTGCCGAAACAATACAACGCGCTCCTGGTGCGCAGGTACAAGCGGTGATCTACCGGCGCGGGCGTGGCGAAAACCTCATCATCCATGTCGTTCACCGCCACCACTTCCCAATCGCGGCCGGCCTGGATCACCGAAACGTGACCATCCTGGCTAGCCGTGAAGATCTTGCCATCCGCCGCGACCGGAGACGAATAGTAGAAATCGAGGGCTCCCTTGAGGCGGCCCTGCTTCAGGACGGTGCCCGTGGCGGGGTCTAGAGCGGTAACAATGCCGCCCTCCTTCACCAGGTAGAGGACGTTCCGGTACAGCAGCGGCGACGGAACATTCGGAAGCGACTTGTAGAATCGCCAAAGAATATTTTTCTCCGTCATGTCCCCATTGCCGCCGAGCTTGACGGCCATCAGCGAATTCACGAGCGACCGCCGCTCCCGGTACTTTTCCCATTCCCGTTCTCCGAGAAAGCCGTCGCCGTCGAGATCGGAATCCGCGAAGTCCTGCTGATATTGAGGCTCGGTAAGCTCGGCCTTTGACAGTTTGCCGTCGTGATTCGCATCGGCGACTTTTAGCATTTCGCTGAATGAGGGTATCGCGGTTTGATTTCCTTGATCGGCGCCACCCGCCCATCCGAGCACATAGGCCGTATCGCCATCCACGATGGGTGTCGGCTTCATCTGCCAGGTCAGGCCGCGGACCCACCATACTTCCTTACCGGTTTCCACGTCGTAGGCGATCAACCGGTTTGTCCCGGCGAGCAACGCCTGCAAGTGGCCGTCCTTCGGTTGGTAAAGGACCGGAGTGGAAAAGCCGCGCGTCATCTCCGGTCGCTCCACGCGCCAGACGGTCGCCCCGGTCTTCGGATCGACGGCGATCACGAATGACCCGGTTTCGGAATCACATGCCTGGATCAGTTTTCCATTCGCGAGTACCGGCGATGCCCCCAGGCCGAAAGGATTATTGAATGGTCCCAGCGGCACGCGCCAGCGCTCCTCCCCATCCGACCCGTAGGAGACCAGGCCAAAGTCGGTGAAGAACGCATAGGCATTCCGGCCGTCCGTGGTGACGCTAGGGGAGGCGGGGCTATTGGAATTGTGCAGTTTCTGTTTGCGCGGCCGCGGCACCTCACGCCGCCACAAGATCCTACCCGTCGCACGGTCGAGCGTGATGACATACAAATGATCCGCATCGAACGCCGTGAGAAAGATCCGATCCGCCGAGAGCACCGGGGAAGAGTGGCCGGCAGGTAGAGCCGTCTTCCAAATTACATTCTTAGATGGGCCGAACTCAGTGGGAAGATCCGTCGTGTCAGACACGCCGAAAGCATTCGGACCGCGAAACTGCGGCCAGTCGGCGGCGCCCAGCACGCCAAGAACTGCGCACGAGAATAGCAACCCGCGGATAGGCGACATCAAGACAGTATATCGGTCGCTTACCGTGCCGGTTCTTCCACCTGCAGAATCTGGTCCCCGTGGACATTCTTCAGCACTTGTTGGATGCCGCTCGGCCAGCGAATCTCCACGGTTTGCGCCGCGGCATCCGTCCCCAGGCCGAAGTGCACGCGCTTGTCGCTCGAGGAGAGGTAGCTGCTGGCGGTGGTGACTGTCGTGTATTGCGGGCCTTGGGACGTAACCACCTTCACCAGCGCGCCAATGGCGTCCCGGTTGCTCGTGTGGCCCACGAGTTTGAGAATCAGCCAGTGATTGGTGGTCTTGGTTTCGTTATGAACCACGTAGGCAGGGCCGTCATTGGTGGAGACTACCGCATCGATGCGCCCATCGTTGTCGATATCGCCCGTTGCCAGACCGCGCCCGACCCAAGCCTGGTGAAATGCGCTGCCCGATTCTGCCGAAACGTCCACAAATCCGCGGCCCGTGTTCCGTGCGAGCAGCATTGGCTCCCGGTAGTGCAGTTGCGGATTCGTCAGCTCCACGGTGTCGAGGTCGTGGCCCTGTGCGATGAGCAGGTCCTTCCAGCCGTCGTTGTCATAATCGAGGAACCGGAGCCCCCACCCGGAGTGCAGCATCGAAATGCGGCCCATTCCAGAAGTCTTGGTGATGTAGTTGAAAGTGCCGTCCCCGGCATTTTGATAGAGCGCGTACATCTGATTCGCGAGGTCATCCACCACAATATCCGGCAGACCGTCATTGTTGAAATCCGCGAAGTCCACGCCCATTCCGGCGTAGGTGCGGCCGTCTTCGTCCACGGCGACTTGCGATAGGAGGCCGCGCTCTTCGAAGGTTCCATCCCCTTTGTTGTGGTAGAGGAACTCCGGCATCGAGTCGTTCGCCACCACGATATCGATATGGCCATCCAGATCGTAGTCCGCGATCGCGATGCCCAGGGACTTGCCCGGCACCGCCAGGCCGAGCTTCTTCCCGACCTCGGTGAAACGGCCGTTCCCGTCATTGTGATAGACCAGCGGTGGGATCGCCTGGAACACATCCGGATGGCAAAACGCGCGATAGCCTTCTTTGTGTTCCCCGCACCAGACGTCATCAAAGTCCCACTGGACATAGCGCAGCACCACCAGATCCAGCCGGCCGTCATTATCCAAGTCGACCCATGCCGCGCTGGTTGACCAGCCGCTTCCACCCACGCCGGCCTGTTCCGTCACGTCGCGGAAAGTGCCGTCACCGTTGTTGTGATAGAGCTTGTTGCCGCCATACGCCGTGACGAAAAGGTCCTCGTAGCCGTCGTTATCGTAGTCTCCCACGGCCACTCCCATGCCATAGCCAACGCCTTGTAACCCCGCTTTCTCCGTCACATCTTCAAACGTTCCATCGCTTTTCTGATGAAAAAGACGGTTCCAGTATTTCGGCCCCGGTTTTTGCGGGATGGTCCCTTTAGGAGTCGGATCGGTGAGCGGCGCGCCATTCACCAGAAAGATGTCCAGCCGGCCGTCATTGTCGTAATCGAACAGCGCCACACCCGAGCCCATCGTCTCAAGCAGGTACTTTTTGGAAGTGTGTGTCGCGATGTGTTGAAAACGGACCCCAGCTGCCGTCGTGATATCGACAAAATTACCCGGCGTGTTGCGCGCCACCTGCCAGGCCTGCACGGTCGCGAAGCACAGCCCGCAGAAAATACATAGAACGCGGAACCAATGCATCCATCGCGCCCTTAGAATCAAGGTGTGACTGACTCCGTGATCGTGGGGTACCGGTTCAACGGGAGATCACGCACGGCTTGGGTTCCCCCGCGCGGCCATTTGACCGTAGCGCGCCGGCGCGGGTTCCTCAGTCTCATGTTTACCGTTACAGTGTATAGCACGGATACTTGAAGAGATGAGCCGTTCGGGTGCCAGGAAGCGCACACCCGCGCTGCGGCACAAGCTAGAAAATGAAAATCGCGCGAAGCGCAGCGCCCATATCCAACGCCTAATTGTCCGGCGCCGACCGCGTTCCCGTTAGCGCGGTGTAGCGATCCGTCTCCAGCTTCACCTTGTCCATCAATCCCTGTTTCCGGTAAACCTGGGCCAGCATGAAGTGCACCGGAGCGTTCTGCGGCGCAAGCGCCACCGCTTTTTCCAATTCGATGCGCGCTTTGTCCAACTGATTTAGGCGCATGTAGGCTTTTCCCAGTTGCCGGTGCGTTCGATAATCCTCGGGCGAGAGCCGGACCGCCTCCAGCAGGTGCGGCAGCCCTTCCTCCGCGTGCCCGGTTTCTACCAACAGGCTGCCCAGATCGAGGAACGGCCCAGAGTTCTTTTCCGGCGCATGCGCTTCCCATTCGATGGCCGTCCGATAGGCCGCGAGAGCCTCCTCGCCCCGATTCAGCCCTTCGTACGACAGCCCCAAATTATCCTCTGCCTTGACGTTGTGCGGATCGAGCTTCAAACATTGCTGGAACACCCGAATCGCTTCCTCAAACCGGTTTTCGTTGTATTTTGTCCGACCCAGGTAGTACCATCCCAGAACATCCGCCGGATTCCATTCCACCGCTTTCGTGAACCACTTGTCCGCGTCCGGGTAATCCTTCAGCAGGACGTAATCGCTAGCCACCACTTTCAGATCCGCCGTTCCCGGCACGCGGTACTTGGCGCCCTCCGTGTATTCCGCCAGCGAATCCTTCGCGTCCTCCTTTTTAAACAGCACGTATCCTAGCAGGAAGTGCCCCTCCGCCGAGGTTTTGTGGACTTCCAGATAACGCCGCATTACGCCCTCGGCTTCAGTGAATTTGCCCAGGTTCAAAAGTGACCGCGCCTCAACCAGTGCCAGATCCGGCTGATTGGGATGCCCGGCAGACGAACTCGCCGGCGGTTGCAATTGCGGTCCGGTAGCTTGAGCGGCGAGTAAGGAGAACAGTGAGAAAAGCAAACAGGCGGGAGGCACCACACCGGACATTCACTTCGAGTTTAGACGAAAAATGCCAGATGAAATGACTCAGAAGTTAACTTGGAACTGAGCCGGTCCGAGGCGGGCTCCGGTTCAATCGGCGCTTCGTGCGATGCGAGAGATGGCGTGTACGAGCTTACGGTAGGGCAAATTCTGAATACGGTCGAAGGGGAACCATTCGCCGTCGCACCAGGTCGAGTAATACCAGCGGGATAGTAGGGCGAGGTACTCTTGGCGTTGGCGCATAGACTGGGTGACGAGAGACTGCGCGCTGACCACCTCCCGCAGCTTTTGGTCGAGGGACACGGGTCTGCCTTCCACCACCTCGAAGGTGACACGCCGCGCCCCCTGCCAGGCACCGCCCAAGAGGAACCAGAGTTCGACGGCCTGCGGCTCGGCGGAGGCGGTAACGGCGATGCCGTTGAGATGGTCGATGTCGCGGGCGAGATCGTCGCGCAGGATGAGCACTTCCTGGATCTTCTCGACGCGCTTGTGCTGGCGTGCAGCCTGCTCGAAATCGAGTTCCGCGCTGAAGCGGTCACGGGCGGCGGTGGTGGCGTCGATGAGCGAGCGGCCATCGGTGCGCAGGAAATCGACGACGCGCTCCACTTCGTGGCGGTATTCTTCCGCAGTGACGATTTGCTGGCAGGGGCGCAAGCACATGCCCATTTCGCCGTAAATACAGCCGGGATGCGTGGGAGAAGGTACCAGGTCTTCCTGGCAGCGCCGCATCTGGAACAGGTCGAGAAACTGTGACTCGAAGCGCTCGGCGGATGCACGCGTACGAAATGGCCCGAAGTAATTGGCAGGCGCGCGGCCCAGGTGCGTAGTCACTTGGCTGCGCGGGAATTCGTTAGTGAGGATCAGTTTGACGTAAGGCGGCATTCGCAGGCGGAGCACATCGAGGTAGGTTTTGGGGAAGTGGCGCCGCGCCAAGTCATACATCAGGACGGCGGACTCGGTTTCGAACCGGTGAACCAGTACTGGACGTGGTGCGCGGTATGGCGGAGATTCAGCAGGCGCGAGGGCGTTTCGCGCTCGCGCAGCAGGCGCAGCAGGCGGCGGCGGAGCAGGGTGGTCTTGCCGAGGTAGGGCGCGCCTTCTTTCGGCCATAGGAGGAAGACGGCTGGGCGGTTAGGAACCCGCTCCAATGCTTCGTCGAGCACCGGAAGAGCGTCCGCCACCGGGATTTCAGGCATGGTCTACGCGCGTTGGGCGTCGGTCGCGAGGCCGAGAAGCTTTTCGGCCAAGGCCTCGGGCGCTGTGGCGAACCCAAGAGTCACACTCAGATTGTAACTGAGCGGTTTAAAACATCTAGCCGGGGCGGAGACGTGTGATCCTTGATACCCTCTGCATTTGCTTGCTGTGCGCTGATTAGCCTAGAATCCATAGAAAATACATGTCGATCAGCCGAGGCGCGCGTCAGCCAGCCGGCCCCAGTAAGACCATTCTGGTTCTCGAGGATGAAGCCGACGTGCGCAAACTAGTGGCCACGATGCTTTCGAGTAATGGCTATAAGGTGCTCACCGCCGACAACGGGGAGAGCGCTATCAAAGCTTTCAGAAGGAGCAAGCAACCAATAGATCTGGTGCTCCTGGATGTGGTGTCGCCGGGCTTAAGCGGGCCAATGGTGGCGGACCGGCTGGCCGAATTGCAGCCTGGGCTGCGCGTGCTATTCATGTCCGGCTACGGCGACACGAACGTGGTCCAGCGCTACGTGGTGGAGAAGGGGTGCGCTCTACTGACGAAACCGTTCACCGAGCAGCAGCTCACGAAGAAGGTGCGCGAGGTGCTGAACGCCGCGGGTACGCCGGTCTGAACGCGGACGGATTTATTGGCTCGCAGGCAACCACCGCAGCGTTCCCGTGCCTGTGTCTGCAAACATCCCCTTCGCTCTATTGCGTTGGAGTCTACTCTTCGATCGCTTTAGTATCGATCAGCTTTTGTATGGCGGCGAGGAACTCGGCGAGGGGTTTGGCGCCCTGGTCGCCGTGCTTGCGATTGCGCACGGCCACCTGTCCGTTCTGCTGCTTCGCGATCCCCCACCACCAGCATGTACGGAATCTTCTGCAACTGCGCTTCGCGGATCTTCAGGTTCACCTTCTCGTTGCGCTCGTCGAGCGGTGGCGCGGATGCCGGCGGCCTCCAGGCTGCTTTGCACCTGACGCGCGTACTCCAGTCTGGCGGTCGGTGATGGGCAGCACGGCCGCCTGCACCGGCGCCAGCCACACCGGGAACGCGCCGGCGTACAGCTCGATCAGGTACGAGATCATGCGCTCCATGGTGCTGACGATGGCGCGATGGATCATCACCGGGCGATGCTCCTTGCCATCCGCGCCCGACGTAGTTCAGTTCGAACTGGTTGGGCAGGTGGAAATCCACCTGGATGGTGGAGTAGGTTTCTTCGTGGCCCATCACGTCGGCAAGCTGGATGTCGAGCTTCGGGCCGTAGAACGCCGCCTCGCCGGGCGCCTCGACATAGGGCAGGCCGAGCGAATCCATGGCTTCGCGCAGCACGCGCTCGCCCAGCTCCCACATCTCGTCGTTGTCGACGTATTTTTCCTTGTTCGCCTTATCGCGCAGCGAAAGCCGGTAGCGGTATTGGGTGATGCCCAGGTCGCGGTAGGCCTGCTCCACCAGCTTCATCACGCCGGTGAATTCTTCCTTGATCTGCTCCGGGTGTGCAGAAGATGTGGGCGTCGTTGAGGGTCATGCAGCGCACGCGGCTCAAGCCGCTCAGCACGCCCGAGCGCTCGTAGCGGTACATGGTGCCCAGCTCCGCGATGCGCACCGGCAGGTCGCGATAGCTGCGCTGTTTCGATTCGTAGACCAGGATGTGGTGCGGGCAGTTCATGGGCCGCAGCACCATCTGCTCGTTTTCCAGGTCCATGGGCGGAAACATGTCGTCCTGATAATGTTCCCAGTGGCCGGAGCGCTTGTAGAGCTCCACCTTGGCCAGGTCGGGCGTGTACACGTGCTGATATCCGGATGCGCGCTCCCGCTCCAGAATGTACTCTTCGAGCAGCCGCCGCATGGTCGCGCCTTTGGGCAGCCACAGCGGCAGGCCCGCGCCCACGGCCTCATTCACCGTGAACAGCTCCAGTTCCTTGCCCAGCTTGCGATGGTCGCGGCGCTTGGCTTCTTCCAGGCGGTTGAGGTACTCTTCCAGGTCCTTCTGCGTGAAGAACGCCGTGCCGTAGATGCGCTGCAGCTGCTTGTTGTGCTCGTTGCCCTTCCAGTAGGCGCCGGCGATGGAGAGCAGCTTGAACGCCTTGATTTTCGAGGTGTTGGGCACGTGCGGCCCGCGGCAGAAATCGATGAAATGCGGCCCCAGCGTGTATTCGGTGAAGATCTCGCCGGCGCGCTCGTCGATCAGCTCGCATTTCATCCAGGCGTCGGCGTATTTGCGCAGCCCTTCCTCTTTGCGGGTGTAGACGCGCTCGTAGGGCAGGTGCGCGCGCCTGGATCTCCCACATCTTCTTCTCGATCTTTTCCAGGTCTTCCGGAGTGAACGGCGTGGCGCGGTCGAAATCGTAATAGAAGCCGCTCTCGATGGGCGGCCCGATGCCCAGCTTGGTTTCGGGAAACAGCTCGAGCACGGCCGCGGCCAGCAGGTGCGCGGTGGAGTGGCGGTAGACCTCCAGCGCTTCCGGATCCTTGGTGGTGAGAATCTGCAGGTCGGCGTCCTTCTCGATGGGACGGGTGAGGTCGTACAGCTCGCCGTTGACCCTGGCCACGATGGCGGCGTCCGCCAGCCGCGGGCTGATGGATTTGGCGATATCGATCGGCGCTCGTACCGGCCTGCGACCGACTGCTTACTGCCGTCGGGCAGAGTAATCTCGATGTTGCTCATAGGGAATTTTCAGCGTAGCAGAGGGGATTTTCCAGCGGCCGGTTTCGTTGCCGTGCGTCTCGCGCTATCATAAGAGAATCCCTGGAAAAAAGCATCCCTGATCGAGATGTCCGCTATGAGCACCAGCCCTATCGAAATCGACGAGGAAGCGGCCGTAGTAGCGCAGTCGCGCGAGGGCGATGCCGCCGCGTTCAACGAACTGGTGCGACGCTACGAACGGAAGATCTTCCGTCTGGCGCAGCACATTACGCAGAACCGCGAGGACGCCGAAGATGTGCTGCAAGAGATCGTTTATGAAGGCCTACGAGCACCTCGACCAGTTTCAGGGACAGTCGAAGTTTTACACCTGGATTGTGCGCATCGCGGTGAACCAGGCACTGATGAAGCTGCGCAAGCGCAAGACCGACCGGTCGGTTTCGCTCGATGAGCACGATCGATACCGGCGAAGACACGATCGGGCGGGAGATTGCGGCGTGGGACGAGAATCCGGAACAACGGTTCTCGCGCGAAGAATTGAATCGGATTCTGACCAGTGCGGTGGATGGCCTGACACCGATTTATCGCTCGGTGTTCGTGCTGCGGGATATTGATGGCTTTCGACGGAAGAGACGGCCGAAGCGCTGGACCTCTCGGTACCAGCTGTGAAGAGCCGCCTGTTGCGTGCGCGGCTGCAACTTCGCGAGAAGCTGACCCGCTATTTCAAACGCAAGGGAGATGACGCCTTTGCTTACATGTAAAGCAGTTTCTCCAGGAACTCAGCGACTATCTGGATGAAACGACCGACCCGGAGCTCCGCGCCAGAAGCTGGAACAGCACATCACCGAGTGCCCGAACTGCTGGGTGATCGCCGACACCACCGAAAAGACCATCCAGATATACAAGGGCATGGACCCGGTTGCCATATCGCCGGAATGTCATGCCCGGCTGATGGCCGCCGTGGAGCGGAAGATGGCCGCCAAGGTCCCACCCACTTAGGGAACGCCCGCCGCCGCGGCGTGCGACAGCCCCGGCGCCATGCCAGCCGTAAAGATTGCCCTCACTTCCGCTGTATCTGGCGCGCCCGAACCCGCTACAGAAGTCCATTGCCCGATAGGCTGCTAAAAATTTAGCATAAGGGCTTGACTGCCCGCGCCGATGGTGCTAAATTTTTAGCATGCGAGCCAGGAAGCTCCCGGCGCACAGCCGCAGGGAGCGGCAAATCCTTGATGTCCTCTATCGGCGCGGCCCATCGACGGCGGCTGAGATTCAAACGGGAATCCCGAACGGTCCGAGCTACTCGGCGGTGCGCGCGCTGCTGCGCATTCTGGAGGAGAAGGGTCACATCAAGCATCAGGAGCAAGGAACGCGCTACCTTTACGCGCCCAAGGTGCCGCGCGACGAAGCCCGGCGGTCGGCGCTGGTTCACTTGATGCAGACGTTCTTTGACGGCTCGCCGGAGCAGGCCATGGCCGCGCTGCTCGACGTTTCAGCGGGTGATCTGTCACAGGCGGAGCTGGACCGCATGGCGGAGTTGATCGCACAAGCGAGAAAGGAAGGCCGGTAAAATGTTCGAAGCCTGGTGGGCAATTGCTGTGGATCTTGCGTGGAAGGGCACCGTGGTGCTGGCGGCGGCGTGCATGGCGAACTTACTCTTCTGGCGCGCGCCGGCTGCGACCCGGCATACGATTTGGATGCTGGCGCTGGGCAGTCTTCTGGTGATGCCGATGTTCGAAGCGGTCTTGCCGGCTTGGCGGCTGGCTCCTGCGCTCCACCTCACGGAGGCGATCTCGGCGACGCGCTCCGCCGGCTCCATGAGCACGATCACTGTCTCGCACCGGGCGGCTCCCGCGACGCGGCGCGATGCCCTTCCCTTGGCAGCTTTTGCCGTCTGGACCGTGGGAGCTTTGCTTTTCATTCGCCGGTGGAGAGTTGGGAGCGCGCAGGTTTCGCGAATGCGTCGGGAGGCAGCCGTTCTGGCAGACTGCGACTCCATCGCGCAAGAGGCCGCCACCCGGATCGGCGTGCGGGGCACCGTGCTGCTGTTGCGGAGCAAGGAAGAGACGGTACCATTGGCGGCGGGTGTCGGAGAGCCCGCAATCCTGTTGCCGGCGGGGGCAGTTGGCTGGTCGCGCGAGCGCCTGCGCGTCGTACTTCTCCACGAGATGGCGCACATCCGGAGAAGGGATTGCCTCATGCAGGCTCTGGGCGAGTTGGCCGTTTGTATTTACTGGTTCCATCCACTGGTCTGGCTGGCTCTGCGCCGCCTTCGCGCGGAGCGGGAGCGCGCTTGTGATGACCTGGTTTTGGAGACTGGGACACGGCCATCGGACTACGCGGCGCACCTGCTGGCCGTCGCCAGATCCTTCCAGTCTTCCGAGTTTTCCCAGGCAGCCGTCAGCATGGCCGCACCGGGCCTTGAATCGCGGCTGCGCGCGATCTTGAATCCGAACGTGAACCGGGCGTTCAATCCTGCGTCGGGCTGGGCGGCGGGTCTGGTGGCTGCGTGCTTGGTGCTGCCGCTGGCTGCCATGCGTCCTCAGGCTGTTGATTCGCGGACGGTTACTGGCACGGTTTACGATGCGGCAGGAGCGCGCGTGCCGGGGGCGAGCATCACCGCCGCCAGAACTGATACCGGCCAGAAGCTCACCACTGGCACGGACCAGGAGGGGAATTTCTCTATCGGGCCGCTGCCCGCCGGGGGAATCTGGCAAATCTCCGTTGAGGCGCCCGGGTTCGCCCGGAACGTTCAAAGAGTCGATCGGAACCGTTTCAACATCACGCTCGACGTCGGCGCCATCCAGGAAAACATCATAGTGCGTGGCAAGGGCACAGCGGCCGCTGCCTCCGCCGTTCCGCATCGGGTTCGCGTGGGGGGCAACGTGGTCCCGGCGAAACTGGTTTACAAAGTCGACCCGGAATATCCGGAAGACGTACGATCGCGCGGGATTCAAGGGGACGTGGTCCTTCGCGCGGTGGTTTCCTTGAAAGGGACGGTGCTCTCGTTAACTTCCGTCTCATCGCCAGACCCGCAACTCACCGAGGCAGCCATCAAAGCCGTGAACGAATGGCGCTACGAGCCATCGCTGCTCAACGGCGAGCCGATCGAAACGGCCACAACGATAACCGTTAACTTCCAATTGGAGCCATAACGGGCAATTCGGGGTGAACATAGCGACCCGCCGCCGCGTATAATTTGTTGGATGGCGGCCATGACAGAGACTTCACAAGCGGCGGAGCGGGATCTGCTAGACGTCATCTTCGGTCCGGCGGCCGCCGGCCAAACCTATCTCAACCTGTTGTATCTGCTGCTGGGTTTTCCACTGGGCATAGCGTATTTTGTGTTCCTGGTTGCCGGCTTCAGCATGGGCACCAGCCTGCTGATCGTTTTTATCGGGATACCGATTCTGATCGGCGTCCTCATCGGCTGCCTGGGGCTGGGAGCGTTCGAGCGGTTGCTGGCGCGATCCATGCTTCACCTGAACATCCCGTCGCCGCCGTCTCCGCCTTCGGGCCCCGGACTTCTGGGTAAGCTGAAGGCCCTATTCGGGGATACGGCCACCTGGAAGAGCCTAGGCTATCTGGTATTGAAGTTCCCGTTCGGGATTGCGGCGTTTGTAGTGCTGGTCACGTCCTTCTCGGTATCGGGGGCGTTGGTTTTGGCGCCGCTATTGTATCGCACGGTGCCGATGGATTTCGGTTTCTGGCAGGTCGACACCAAGGACGAAGCCACAGTCTGCTGCATGGTGGGTGCGGTGCTGCTGCTCGCTTGCTTCCACCTGGTGAATGGACTAGCGTTCCTGTGGGGCCGCTTTGCCCAGATCATGCTCGGTCCCGAACCGCCGGCCGGCCGGTAAGCGCTACTCGGCCCGGACGGGATTCCTTAGCTCGCCCAGGCCCGAAATCTTCACCACCACATCATCTCCCGGCCGCAGCCAGCGCGGTGGGTTCCTGGAGAACCCCACCCCTGACGGCGTTCCCGTTGAGACGATATCTCCCGGTTCGAGCGTACAGACACTTGATAGGTACTCGATCAGCTCCGGAATACGGAAGATGAGCTGCGAGGTGTTGGAGTTCTGCAGGACCTCGCCGTTGATGATCATCTGAATGTCGAGTGCGTGGGGATCCGGGATCTCGTCGGCGGTCACGATGGCTGGTCCGAAGGGGGCGAAGGTGTCGAAGGTCTTGCCCATCATCCATTGGGTGGTGGCCATCTGGTAATCGCGGGCGCTGACGTCGTTGAGATTGGTATATCCGAAGACGTGCTCCTGCCAGCGATCTTTCGGAATGTAGCGGCCGCCCCTGCCGATGACAAACGCGAATTCGGCTTCGTAGTCGGGCTTGACGGAATTCTTCGGGAGCACGATGGCGTCCCCTGGGCCGATTACCGCAGTGGTGAACTTGGCGAAGATTGTCGGCACTTTGGGGATTTCCATCTTGGATTCGATGGCGTGATCGCGATAGTTGAGGCCCACGCAGATGATTTTCGGCGGCCGTGGTATGGGGGCCAGCAAACGGGTACTGGCGAGGGGAGCAACGGCGCCGGAGGGCGGTTTCTCGAGCCACTTTTCAGCCTGCCGCCGGGCCTCGGACCCGCCTTCGATGATCGCGAGCAGGGTCGAAAATCCGGCGCCTCTCAAACTAATCACGCTGTCGCCGGATATTACTCCTGGTTCGGCAGACCCGTTGCGCTCTAACGTTACAAATCGCATTCTTATGTTCTCCCGGGAATCGAAAATGTAGAGGTGAAAACTCCCGCCAGCCTAAGGAATTGACCATTGTAACAACGCCTGGACCGATCGGCCAGTGCTCCTGAACTTGGCGGTAACGTATCTCGGCTTGGATCGGTCTATAATACGGAGACACCGGGAATTTCGACATTCAGGAGTGTGCCTGTGGGAGACGCAACCTATCAAGCCCCGCCGCCAGGCGGTTCCGGCGGAATGAAAACCGCCATTTTGACCGGCGCCATCGTGGCCGTGCTAGCAGCGAATGTTTACCTCTACATTCAGCTCGACCGGCTCCGGACGGATATGGTGAAGTTCCGCGAATCGATGTTGACGGAAATCACCAATCTCCGGGAAACGTCGTCCGTAACGAATCAGACCGCACGACGGCATATCGATTCCTTGAAGGAAGATCTGGAGAACACCCGGCGGCAGGCCAGCACCATGGCCAACCAAGCCAAGGCTGAGGCGCTCAAGAAGGCGGATCAGATCCAGCAGCAGCTCGAGGCCGAGCAGCGAAAGCAGCAGCAACAGGTGGCCAGTCAGTTCAGCCAGGTCAAGGAGGCGGCGGACAACCAGTTCGCGGCGGTAAACACCGACGTGAGCGGCGTGAAGTCGCAGCTCGGCACGACCCAGCAGGAGCTGCAAAAAACCGTGACCGATCTGAAAAAAGTCACGGGCGATCTGGGCGTGCAGAGCGGCTATATAGCTACCAATGGCACTGAAATCGCAACGCTGAAGCGATTGGGCGAGCGGAACATCTTCGAGTTCAATCTGGGGAAGGCAAAGAAGCCGCAGCGCGTGGGAGACATCAGCATCACGCTGAAGAAGACGGATCCCAAGCGGAATAAATACACGATTGAGGTTCTGGCGGACGACAAAACGACGGAGAAGAAAGATCGTACGATTAACGAGCCGGTGCAGTTCTACGTATTGAAGGCGAAGCAGCCGTACGAGATCGTCGTGAATTCGGTACAAAAGGACAAAATCGCCGGGTATCTGTCCACGCCGAAGGACCAGATCGCCCGGAACTAGGTTTTTGCCGCCTGAAGAGATTCCAATCAGCAATGTCTTCGCGCAACGCGACACTTAGTGCGCGCGAGAGTGTAGCGCCTTGCGAGCGCGTTCGATAGAATAAGAGTCCCACGTATGAGATCTCCTTTGACCATCTGCGCCACTCTAACGCTCCTACTCGTGTGCGGCTGCTCCGAAGCGCCGCAAAAGGAGGAGAAGAAGGATGTCGCGCCACCCGAGCCCATCAAAGGGCGTTCGGCACTCTACCAGATGTACAATACCGCGCGCGGGTGGGCGCCGGACGTCCAGGTCTTGCGGCTGCACAGTATCGATCTTCCGGACGTGAAACGCGAACGCGGCAAAGCGGCGGCTTGGGAGGCGTACTTCGTCTCGCCACAGCGCGGCCACGCGCGCAGCTATACATATTCGGTCATTGAAGCGGAAGGAAACTTGCACAAAGGCGTGTTTGCAGGCTTGGAAGAGAACTGGTCCGGGCCGCACGGAGGATCAACACCTTTCCTCATCGCCGCTCTGAAAACTGACTCGGATGAGGTTTATGAGACTGCGCTTAAGAAAGCCGCCGACTACGAAAAGAAGAACCCCGACAAACCGATCTCATTTTTGCTCGAAAAAACCGATCAGTTTCCCGACCCGGCGTGGCGTGTCATATGGGGCGAGAGCGTTGGCACAAGCAACTTCTCCATCTTTGTCGATGCCTCCACGGGCCTGTACCTGCAAACCATGCGATAGCCGGCGCCGATCGAGCGGGACGGTCGGTGCGCGGATCTTCACCGGCATATGCTATGCATACGTTCTATGATAGGAACTTCATATGAGTGATCTTGCAATCCTGGGCGGCGCCCCGGTGCGAACCCGCCCCTTCCCGCTTTGGCCGCAACACGCGCCCGGCGACCTGGCTCGCCTGCAAACCGTTTTGGAGAGCCGCAATTGGGGCGGATATCCGTTTCCCAACCAGCTTGCGAGTGAATTCGCGCAGGAGTTCGCCGAATACCACGGAGCGAAATATGGCTGCTGCGTGGTCAACGGGACCATTGCGCTGGTGGTCGCGCTCCAGGCGGCGGGAATCCAGTTCGGCGACGAGGTGATCCTTCCGGCATACACCTGGGATGGCACAGCCGCTGCGGTGCTGTTTGCCGGTGGCGTGCCGGTGTTTGCGGACGTCGATCCGGATACCTATTGTCTCGATGTGGAATCCGTGCGTCGTGTGGTCACGCGGCGTACGCGCGCCATCATCCCGGTGCATCTCGGCATGAGGTTTGTCGAGATGGATGCGCTGATGAAGCTGGCGACCGAGCACAAACTGTTGATCATCGAAGACTGTGCTCACGCCCACGGCGCGCAATACAAGGGCCGCGGCGCGGGTTCTATGGGTGACCTTGGCTGCTTCAGTTTTCAATCCAGCAAGATTATGACGGCTGGCGAAGGCGGAATTGTCATTACCTCGCGCCTGGACTGCCACGAGGTTGTGCAATCCCTGGTGAACTGCGGACGCGCCAGCGTTACCGATCAGTATAAGAAACGGGTGCTTGGCTCGAACTACCGCATCACGGAATTTCAGGCCGCTATCCTGCTGGGCCAATTGGAACAGTTGCCCGAGTTTGCCGCACGCCGCGTTCGGAATGCCACCTTGCTATCCCGGCGCCTTTCGCAAATCGAAGGCATCAGCCCCCTGCCTCCGCAACCGGGGCTCACCCGCGAGGCCATCTACAACTACGTCTTTCGTTATCGCCGCCCCGAAGTGTCGCGCGACATCTTCGTGGCCGCACTCGATAAGGAAGGCATTCCATGCGACGGCCGATTTTACGAACCGGTCTACCGCAGCGATTTGTTCCACGTGGATCCAGTGGCTTTTCCCCAACTCAAGTCCGGGCGAGAAGAGGTGGACTATCGAGACTGTTCCTGCCCGGTCTCGGAGCGCGCGGCGTATGACGAGACGGTGTGGCTGCCTCAATTCCTGCTGCTCGGGGACGAAGCGGACGTAGAAGATATCGCCCGCGCGATACACAAAGTGGTGTCGAACATTTCAAAGCTCCAAGGCGCCGATGCACAATTGGCAGGCGTGAAATCCCTAAGCCGGGCGGAGCGGCCGCGGATTGAGAAGACGCGCAACTACTGATGCGTCGTTCTCGCGGCGGCGCAAGAATCTATGTACCTTTCGCTGAACAGCACGCTCGTTGCTGGGCGGGTGCCTTGGCCTGAGTTTGCGCGTTTGGCGGCCAAGGTGGGATTCCCGGGGGTGGATGTCTCCACTTCCGGTGCCATCAAGGAAGGCATGGATCGGACGCGCTCGCTGCTCAAGGAAACCCAACTTACTCCCGCCGTCGCCGGCTTCCCCGTCGAGTTTCGCAAGGATGACGAGACCTTCAGGCGCGACCTGGAAAGCCTTGAGGCGGCCGCCCAATTTGTAGCTGCCATCGGCTGCCCGCGCATGAGCACATACCTTCTGTCGTCGTCGGAGCGGCCGAAGGCCGAACAACGCAAGATCTATAAGGACCGCCTTCGCCCCGCGGCAGACGTACTGGCCCGCTCCCACGTGCGGTTAGGACTTGAGTTCCTCGGTCCGCTGCATCTGCGCAAGATGTTGCCGTACGAATTCATCTGGCGCATGGACGAGATGCTGGAGTTCGCCAAGGAGGTGGGTCCGAATGTGGGTCTGGAGCTGGACTCCTGGCATTGGCATCACGCCGGCGCAACAGCCAACGACATTATCGCGGCCGGAAAAGAGAACATTATCAACGTGCAGGTGAACGATTCACCGCCTCTGCCGCCGGAGGAAATCCGAGACGATGAGAGACTGATGCCGGGTGAAGGAGTCATTGACCTGGTCGGCTTTTTCCGCGCAGTAAAAGCGACGGGCTACGACGACGGAGTCAGCCCTGAGGTTTTCGGGCGAGGCTTGAAGAAACTCGCGCCTGAAGAGGGCGCCCGCCTAGGCCTGGAAACTGCACGTGAAGTGATGAGGAAGGCGGGGGTATCCTAACGGGCGTCATGTTGGAACATCTACTCACCGAGCAGTCGAATCCCGCGTCCGAGGGAATCGATACGCTGCCAACCGGTGAAATTCTCCGCATCATTAACCGTGAGGATGGCAAAGTGGCGGATGCCGTTGCCCAGGAGTTGCCTGCCATCACCCGCGCAGTCGATGGCATCGTCCAGTCCTTGGAGCGCGGCGGTCGGCTGTTCTACATAGGAGCGGGTACCAGCGGGCGACTCGGCGTACTCGACGCAGCAGAGTGTCCGCCCACCTTTGATGTTGCGCCGGAAATGGTGCGCGGGATCATCGCCGGGGGAGATGCAGCGCTAGTTCGGGCGACGGAGACCACGGAAGACGATCCCGCGATCGGTGTGCGCGACCTGGTGCAAAGTGGTTTTTCGGCCAGCGACGTGCTGGTAGGGATCGCGGCGAGCGGACGTACTCCCTATGTGCTGGGCGCTATTGGGCAGGCTAATAGCATGGGTGCTTTGACAATTGGCATTAGCTGCACACCGAATTCAGAGTTGTCACAAGCGGTGAAGCTTCCCATCACGTTGCTTGTGGGGCCCGAGGTCGTGGCAGGATCGACACGCCTGAAGGCGGGCACCGCCACCAAGATGGTGCTCAACATGTTGACGACGGCGACCTTCATCAGGCTGGGATATGTTTTCGGCAATCTGATGGTGAACGTGCAGCCCAGGAATTCGAAGTTGGCGGACCGCGCGCGGCGGATTGTCGCGCAGGCGGCGGAGGTCTCAGAGGAGCGCGCCAGGGGATTGTTTGCTGCCGCCGGCCACAACGTTCGCACGGCCATCGTGATGGCCCGCGCGGGTGTTGATCGAGTGAGCGCGGAGCAGCGACTGAAGGCGGCACGGGGGCGTATTTCGGAGGCGTTGCGGAAATCAGACCATGGATAAGTTCGTCATAAAAGGTGGATCTCCGTTGCGCGGTGAGGTCGCTACGAGCGGGTCAAAGAATTCGGCGCTGCCGGCCCTGGCCGCCACGCTCCTCACGGATCAGCCAGTGGTGCTGCGCCGCATCCCGCGCGTGCGCGACGTTCGCACGATGCAGAGGCTGTTGGTAGATATCGGTGCGAAGGCGGATGTGGATGGCGAGTGCGTGCGGATTCAGGTGGCGGATGTGCGCTCGCCGGAAGCGCCCTACGAACTGGTAAAAACCATGCGCGCCTCAAGCCTGGTGCTGGGGCCGCTGGTAGCGCGCGTTGGTCGCGCCCGCGTGTCCTTACCCGGCGGGTGTGCAATTGGCGCCAGGCCGATTAACTTGCACCTCGCCGGACTCGAGCAACTCGGCGCGCAGATCCAGCAGGCGCATGGATACATTGAGGCCGTTGCGCCTCAAGGGTTGCGAGGCTCGACCATCCGGTTCGAGCGTATCACTGTCACTGGCACGGAGGATCTCATTATGGCCGCCGCGCTGGCGCAGGGCGAAACTATCCTGGAAAACGCCGCCCGGGAGCCGGAAGTTACTGATCTCGTAGCACTCCTTGTGAAGATGGGCGCACGAATCGAAGGGGCCGGAACCTCCACCATCCGGATTCAGGGTGTCGAGCGGTTGAGGGGCGCCGATCACGGCATCATCGCGGACCGCATCGAAACGGGCACGTTCCTCGTAGCCGGCGCGATAACCGGTGGCAACCTGACTGTAACCGGGTGCGTACCCGAGCATAATGCCGCCCTCATCGCAAAATTGCAGGCTGCCGGTGCCGACGTCGCCCAAGTCGATGGTTCAACGCTACGTGTAAGTTCTGGGAGCGCGCTGCGCTCTGCTGACGCGACCACTGCGGAATATCCCGGCTTTGCTACGGATCTCCAGGCGCAGTATATGGCGCTGATGACCCAGGCCGAAGGGATCGCGATCATTACCGAGACTATTTTCGAGAACCGTTTCATGCATGCACAGGAGATGGCCCGCATGGGCGCCAATATCCGGCTCGAGGGGAATCAAGCGATCGTAGCGGGCCGCAAGCAACTTACCGGCGCTGGTGTTATCGCCTCCGACCTGCGGGCCAGTGCTTCTCTCGTGCTGGCGGCGTTGGTGGCGCAAGGAGAAACCGTTATCGATCGGGTGTACCACATCGACCGGGGGTATGAGAAAATTGAGGAGAAATTAGCGGCTGTCGGCGCGCAGGTGAGGCGTGTTGAGTAGCCCAGACAACCTTATCTATGGCGCACAATCCCGGATTTCTCAAGCTCGTCGATGACGCGAAATCACGGATTCAGGAGATCGACATCGGCGGTTACCAGAAGATGTTAGCTGACGGCCGAAAGCCGCTGCTTATCGATACGCGGGAAGACAACGAGTGGACGGCGGGCCACGCCGCGAGTGCAGTCCACCTGGCCAAAGGCATTATTGAGCGCGATATCGAGACGAAGGTGCCTGACAAAACCGCCCTGATGGTACTGTATTGCGGCGGTGGTTTTCGCTCGGCGCTGGCGGCAGATGCCTTGCAGAAAATGGGATATACCAATGTGATTTCACTGGACGGCGGCTGGCGCGTTTGGCAGCAAGCCGGAATGCCAGTGGAGCGGTAGGATCAGCACTGCAGGATCAGCTTGACGCAGCGCACTGCAACGTAGAGAAATACGAGCAGTTCGAACAAGCGAATTAGCTTTTCAACTGCACCGCCGAGGAATTCGAAACGTAGCAACAGTCCACACAGCACTCCACTCAGCACCCAGTAGTCGTCCAGAGTGTAGGCGTTACCGCGCCAGTAAGCGAGGAGCAGGCCATAGTACGTCAAAGGCCAGTTCCCGTCGACTCGCCCCGAGAATCGCTTCACCGCAATCAGCAGTGTCGCTGCCAGCAGCAACAAAGTGACGCCGTTGAACAGCGTGATCTGAAAATACATCGGCTCGTACGACCACGCAGAACTCAGAATACGTACGTGATCCCAGCCATGGGGACCAGGTCATTCAGCCATCCGGACAAGTGCGCCCCGGGCGCTGGTGCGATAACTTGCGTCGGAAACCGGCTAAAATAATCCCGAATCTCGACGCGAAGCAACACGCGATGCGAAATGGCGTATTTGACGCCCCCGCCGAACGTTGCCACAGGAGTCCACTGGCTGGTTTTGGTCAGCAATGCGAAGTTGCTGAGCGCCTGATAGGACGACTCCGTCCCAACGCCACGAAAGTCGCGCATACCGCCACCTGCTAGAGCGAAGGGTCTCACGCGCGAGCGAGCAGATCCGACGTGAACTAAAATATCATAGTCGAATTGACTGAGTTTGACCTTCGAATGTGGCCGCCGTGCCCGCATCAGTTATCCGCAGATCGCTGAAATCGAGCGTGTAACGCAGTTCACCGCTGACCCGTGAATAGAGATCGTGGCCCAGAATCGCTCCAGCGGCAAGACCGTTAGCGAAGCCCGCGGCGGCGCTCCCGATGGGATTCGAAACTGTCAGGTCATTGGAAAAGCCGCCACCGACCATGCCCCCAACCTCCCACTCTTGAGCCAAGCAGCCAGGGCCAAAACAAACAGCGCGGCCAAAAAATTTCGGGCGATGAATTTCATATTCCTCTTGTTGTTGCTCAGTTGATCACTCTCACCGTCAACGTGGTGGAGACAGATCCTTGTGTAATCGTCAGCGGCAACTGCATCCCCACTGGCACCCAGCCCGGGACAAGTGCATTGATTTGATAAACACCCACTTCGCCGGGTGCGAGTCCCGCATAGTACAGCGGCAAATTGACACCGCCGAGGGCGACACCGGGCACAACGGCGGCTACTGCCAGCGGCACCGTCGGCCCTGCGAAACCGGTCGCGACCGCTGGTACAGTGGCGCCGAGACCGGTAGCGTAAATTACGATGGTGTCGCCCCGATGAATGGGGTTCGACAGCGTGACCAGTTGGTTGTTTGTGACTCGCACCACGGTTGGGATGCCGGTTTGAGGACCGGCTACACCGCTGCGAAAGACGGCGGGTGCGGTGGGCAGAACAGTGAAGCTCAGGGGGTTGCTGTTGCCTCCGGGCGTGTGCAGAACCATCGTCGCGTCGCCCGAAACTTCAAATGGCAACTGAGCGTTAATCTGACTCGGAGACGCGAACAGCATGGGCACTGGGAGCACCGTTGACAGCTAGGCATGATTCTCCAAGCGCGGTAGGAACCGGAATCTGGCTACTGGCGATATTGACTGGGCTCAAGTGACCGCCCAGCACTGTCACTAAGCCGCCAGGCGCGACCGCAGCAGAGCCGTCGGCAGCATTAACGACCTGTTTCAGCGTCGGACGCGCGACCGAAGCATCGTAGTTCGAGGCGAAGGCGGTAAATCCGGAGACAGTGAGCGCAACGAACGCGTTCCCGCTGGAAAGCGCGACAAGCGTTCGGGTGAACGCAAAACCGGGTTACCCGTCGAGCGGCGCTTCGGCGGTCGCTGTAGGGCGGAGAGTCTCGACCAGGTTCGGATCGGCCCGTTCGATTGTGCCTGGGAACTGGGCACCAGTCACGGCCGTTCGGACCCCGGTCTGATTGACGAACACGAACCCCGAGGATGATCCCGATCGACTTTCTCGAAATCGCCAATCGGCACCAGGGAACCATTGAGAAGGTGATTGTCAGCGACAAAGAAGCCATAGTTCGAGGCTGCGTAGGAGCCGGCAAGGGCCTAATAATCCTGCCGCGATGCGACGAAAGAGTCCACGGTGGAGTCGTAAAGCATTACCGTCCCATCAGGCATGACTGCCAGAATAGAGGCGCCGTTTGCGGGCGCAGTCAATGCGGTGTTGATATTGATGCTGTTTTCATATGGTCCAAGAGTTGTGGGAGTAAAGGCCGTGCGAGCCACCAAGTCGATGCGATCGATCGTATGTACCGATCCGGCCACGCGGGAAGCCGCGAGCGTGGCGTCGCCGGAAGAGGCAATCGATCGTGGGTAGTGGCCCTGTGGAAACGCAATTGGCGGAAGCGGTAGCAACGTGTTCAAGTCATAGGCATATGCGAATTGTGAGTTGTCGTGCCCGACCAACAGGGAACTCTGGTCGAAGGTGATCGCCATCTGAGTAGGCGTATTGGCGGTTCGCAAATTCGCGATTTGTTGAAAGCTGGTTCCATCAAAGACCAGGACCTGGTTATTATCCTGGCGCAATATGTAGAAACGGTTGCGCATGGGGTCGGCCAGAATGTCCACCAGGGTTCCGGGCACGTCGATGACGGTGCCGCTCTGGGACGGTGTACGATTGTTGATGAGAACTCGAACACCAGGGGGAATATTCACCGCCGACGGTGAGCTGATTTGCAGCACAGCTGCCACAGTGCCACTCTGGCTGGCGAAAAATTGCGGGTTGACTGTGACATGTACGGTCGCGGGAGTTGTTCCGGAAGCCGGCGCCACGATGATGCCGGCCGGCGCGGAAATGGCGAAATCTGTCGCATTGCCGCCCGGATCTGAAATCACGATATTCTGAGTGGAGGCCTGTTGTTGGCAGTAGTTCCCCAGGAAGAGCACGTCTTCCCGCGATGCCACTAGCTGGTGTGCTTGCTGGAGCGAGCCCACCGGCAAAATGACACGCCGCTCTCCGACACTGAATACATGGTATTGCGAGCCTTGTTTAGCAATGACTTGCCGGTCAGATTCTCGGGGAGTTGCAGCTGGTCACGGACGGTAAGATTGTCCGCGTCCACCACCATGAGCACCGGGGAACCCACGGTGGCGGAGGACCCCGAAGTGCCGCTTTGCGACTGTGCCTGTGGGATTTGTGCGTAAATGACGCCGGCTACGGAATCGATGACGTGGCTGCCTATGTTAAGCTGCCCCGAAGGGTTGGCGAACTCGGAAATCAGGAGCCCGGAGGCGTTGAACAAACCCCAACCCGCGGTAAAGTAAGAGCCGTCTTGGCTGACACTCACCACGCTCGGGCCCTGCGGCGGCACTGAGCTGTAACTGACTGAGGTCACCAGCATGGTTGAAAACGTCGTAGCGGAAATAAATCGTGTTGGTCAGCCCAAAAATCCACCGGCCGTCGCCCGACACGCCGACCGAGGCCGCTACGATCTGCGGCGGGAAGGTGGCTGGCGGAACGGGGAGCGTGTTTGCCGTGACTCCCGCAATCGTGTTGAGACCTGCATGCCGCCCGAGTAACCGGGTCGAATAGTAGGAACTCGGTCGTTCGTCACAACCAAGGCAAGCCCGTCGGCCCCGAAAGCCACCGCCAGCGGCAGATCGCCCAGAGTGAAGGTCTGTAGGCCGCCAGTGGTACAGATCGATCACGGTGAGGGCGTTGGCGGGAGAACTGGGCGCCTGAAAGTTGCCGAAGTGCGCCACCAACAGAAATTGGTCGTCGGGAGAGAGAGCCAGCGAGCTTGGGTAGGGAGGGACCGCGATGGCGTTGGCCGCTTGGCGAGTTGCGAGCGAAACAACATCCATGCGGCTGGCGCCGAAATTTGCGACATAGAGGACCCCCGGGCTCATCGAGCGCCATGTCGGCAGTGTTCCTCCTATACGCACCACGGTGCCGAAGGTGGCTCCGTAACCGGCGCAGTGGCCAGCGCCGCCAGCAAGCGGCGGAGCATGGCTCGCCCGTTTCATGCAAGATCCTGAGATTGGTTTCATCATTTTCCGCGACTCCACGGGGCAAGACGCGCGGACGTGTCTGCCGGCCCGCGCGCCTTGCCTCGGCGATGGTCTTACAGTTATTCGGCGCTTTTACGACGGCGCAACACGATCACGCCCAAAAAAACCAGCGCCAAAACAGCGCACATACGAGGCGAATCATCGAGCGTATGCATTTTCGGCTCTCCTTTCCCTGCGATTCCTATTGAAACCCGTACATATTGACCATCATGGGGATCAGTTCACGCACGATGCGCACCACCACGGGCCCCACCGTAACCACAAACAGCGACGGCAGAATACAAAAGAAAATCGGAAAGACGAGTTTCACGCCCAGTTTGGCCGCCTTCTCCTCAGCCTGCTGGCGTGTCTGCACGCGGATGAATTCGGAATGGCCCCGGAGGCTTTGAGCCACGCTGGTTCCGAACCGGTCCGCTTGCACCAGCACCGCGACCAGCTTCTTTACCTCTTCCACACCCGTGCGTTCAGCCAGATTGCGCAATGCATCCGCCCGTCGCTTGCCGGCCTTCATTTCCAGGTTCATTAAACTGAACTCCTCGCTGACCTCTGGATGGGCGAATTGCAGTTCCTTGGCAACTTGCACGATGGCCTGATCCAGACCCAGGCCGCTCTCCACACACACGACCATCAAATCCAGAGCATTCGGCAATCCACGCCGTATCATTTTTTGGCGCTTTCGCGCGGCGCGGCGCACATAGACGTTGGGCGCGAAAAATCCGACCGCGAACGAGGCCGCCACAAACAAAATCTTGTTGCTTGGGTCGGAGTCCGATTTTGTTGTCACCAACAGAGCCGCCACTGGCAGAACAACGGCGAGTATGACCTTCGATCCATACAACATCTTGAGGGCGTTTGGGCCACGAAAGCCGGCGCGCATGAGACGCCGTACCATCACACTTGAGTCTTTGGGCGCTGACGGCACCAAAGTCCCCAGTTTCCTGACTAACTCGCGCCACGCCAGGCTGGGATGTCCCACCACAACCGGCGTTTCTACGGTTGCCGTGACACGATCGATCGCCGCCTTCGGTCGGGCCCACAGATGCAGCCCGAGTAGGACGCCGATGGCCGTGATCATCACAA
The DNA here is from genome assembly GCA_963768075.1 of Terriglobia bacterium. Taxonomy (GTDB): domain Bacteria; phylum Acidobacteriota; class Terriglobia; order Bryobacterales; family Bryobacteraceae; genus QHXW01. The sequence continues at coordinate 597,493 of CAVYHD010000033.1, read as the reverse complement.
AAACGAACAGAGTTGCCAGCAACATGCGTCAGACCTCAATCGAAACGATCTTCCGGATCACCGCGTATCCCGCGAGTTGGAGAGCGACCGCGCCACCGATCATCCAGTGCCCGGTTGAATCACGGAAGAAGAACATCACGTATTCTGGGTTTACGTAAAACATCATCACTGCCACCGCGGCTGGAATCATGGAAAGCGCCGTACCTGTCATGCGGCCGTGGGCGCTGATCGCGCGAATTCGCCCCCGCAGCTTGAACCGCTCACGGTTCAGATACGCGAGTTTGTCCAAGACTTCGGCGAGATTACCTCCTGTGCGCTTTTGCAGCAGCACCGCGGAGACGAAGAACTGCACGTCGAGCAACGGCATGCGAGCGGCGAGTTTCTCCAGCGCCACCTCCAGCGGTAGCCCCAGGTTCTGCTCATCAAAAGTGCGCCGGAACTCACCGGCCAGAGGCTCGTCGAATTCGTGATGCAGCATTTCCAGGGAGACGGAAAACGCGTGCCCGGCGCGCATGGCCCGCGCCACGAACTCCAGCCCTTCAGGAAACTGCTCCTCAAATTTGGCTAGCCGACGCTTACTCCGGCGCCACACGTACAGCAAAGGTGCTGCGCCTACGAGAGGACTCGTGAGAAGAGCCACGCGGTTGAGCGGCGCCGGCAGCAAGTACCAGGGCACGGCGAAACCGCCCAAGCAACCGGCGAGAATGAGACGGGCCAGGCGGGGCACGGGCCAGCGCAGGCCGGCCCGCTCCAGCAGTTCCTGAAACCGACGGCGTAGTTGAAGGCGGCGCAGCAGTTCCAATACCATGCGGTCCGCGTGGGCGTCCTCGGCCCGGAATAACGCCGGTGCCGCGTTCCTGTGCTTGGCTGCCTTCGCCGCTGTTCCCAGCAACCGGCTCCTTATGTTGTCCAGATCCGATCGCCGCATGCGGTTATCAAGTAAGAAATAGCCGCCAGCTGTAGCGAGCACGACCACACCGAAAATGAAGAGAACCAGAATCATGCCTTCAGATCTCAAGCGACTGGTCAAATAGGTCCGGAGAGAGACGGATACCCGCGGCCAGCAACTTCTCACTAAACTTGGGCCGAATCCCTGTCGCCGAGAAACGGCCCAGAACCTTGCCTTCCGAGGAGACTCCCCGCTTCTCGAACACAAAGATGTCCTGCAGGGTTACCATGTCGCCCTCCATGCCTGTAACCTCAGTGACATTCATTACGCGCCGCGAGCCGTCGCTCAGTCGAGCGGCCTGCACCAGCACGTGAACCGCGGAAGCAACCTGCTGCCGGATGGAAACCAACTGCATATTGGCGTTGGCCAGTGAGACCATGACCTCGAGCCGGGAAATTGCGTCACGTGGACTGTTGGCGTGCACGGTCGTCAGCGAGCCGTCGTGACCCGTGTTCATCGCCTGCAGCATGTCGAGCGCTTCCTCCCCGCGTACTTCGCCTACTATGATGCGGTCCGGTCGCATGCGCAGGGCGTTAACGAGCAGTTGGCGCTGCCGCACCGCGCCCTGACCTTCGATGTTGGCGGGACGGGTCTCTAGACGTGCGAGGTGCGGTTGCTTGAGTTGCAACTCCGCAGCGTCCTCGATGGTTACGATTCGCTCCTTGGGCGAGATGAAAGCCGATAGCGCGTTTAGCAGAGTGGTCTTCCCGGCGCCGGTCCCACCGGCGATAATGATGTTCAGCTTGGCTTTGACCGCCACTTCGAGCAGTTCCATCATTCCCGCAGTGAGGGCCTTCTTCTCCACCAAGTCCTGAGGCATTAGCTTGTCGGTGTCGAAGCGGCGGATTGAGAGGAGCGGCCCGTCCACGGCCAGGGGCGGCACGATCGCATTGACTCGAGAGCCGTCGCTGAGACGGGCATCCACCATGGGGTTGGACTCGTCCACTCGCCGCCCCACCTGCGATACGATCTTGTCGATGATGCGCAGGAGGTGAGCGTCATCGCGAAAGCAGACATTGGTGTGCTCCAGCAGGCCTTTGCGCTCGACGTACACCTGCTTGTGCCCGTTCACCAGAATGTCGGAGATAGTCGGGTCCTGAAGTAGCGGTTCCAAAGGACCCAAGCCGAATACTTCGTCCAGAACCTCTTCGGAGATCTGCTGCCGCTCAAGTGAGCTGAGAAGCGTCGGTTCCCCGTCGATCAGCGCGATCACTGCCTGCCGCACTTCGCTTCGAACCCGCTGATTGTCGATAGTCGCCAGCGCCTCCAGATTGATCTTGTCCAGCAGCTTGCGATGTAGCGTAAATTTCAGTTCTTGATACTCAGGACGCAGGACGGTCTTGTTGCGGCCAGAGTTTCGCAATAAGCGCTGATCCCAGGTCAGCTCCGTCGCAGGTCTCTGGCTCAGGTCGGTGCTCAACATATGCAATCCCCTCTCTGTGATGGTTTCAAACCGCCCTCGCCAAGACTGGCATGGCCGTTAGTGCGCCCGTTCCGCGTGGTTGGGAACAGATCGCTCGCGCAAACTCCCACAACGCGCGCTCGAGTGCGCACGGTCCAATCGGCTGGCCGGCACTGAGCGCCTTGTGCAGCGAAAGGTAATCGTTGGGAAAGGTGGCGTAAACCGGAGCTTTGAAGATCTTCGCCATAGCTTCCAGAGTGACGTCATCGGCTCTCCCCGCCCGGTTCACAAGCACGCGAAAATTCTCCAAGCTCAGGCCGATCTGTGCCAGCGCCGAGACCGCCTTGCGTGTTAAATGCAGACTAGGCAGTTCGGGAGTCGTAACCAGAAACCCGTCGTCGGCCTCGGGCAGCATCAAGAGGCTGAGGCGTTCGAAAACCGGGGGCAGGTCCACAATGACCCAGTCATATACTGGCCGTGCACACTCTAGAATCCTCCGCAGCTTGGAGTGATCCGGGCTGACCACCGAGGCGGCGTCTGGCGCTGGCAGCACATCAATACCACTTTTGCGCTGCACGAGCGGAGCCCACGCCTCAGGTGTTGCACTTAGGACGTTGAGGTCCAGGGATTGCAGCGCGTCTGTCAAAGAGGGAGACGCGGGGAGCTTGAACAACAATCGGGTAGTGCCGCTAGAGAGCGCAAAATCGACGAGCAGAATGCGCTGCCCTGTCACCTCGTGCAAGGCAAAGGCTGTGTGCGCGGCAAGCGTGGAAGCACCGGACCCCGGCTTAGCACTGGAGAACACCACTAGACGTCCACGCCGGGTTTCCGCTGATTGCTTACCAGGAAGGAGACTGGCGATTCGCGCCACAGCCTGGCGTTGCAATTCACTCGTGAATGGAGCGTACAGAAACTCAGCCGCGCCGGCGCGCAAGCACTCGAGGAGGGGGCCGGCATCGTTTGCGACGTGAAGCGCGACGACCGGAACGGGCCTCGCGCCGCTGGCTACGGCCTCGATGAGAGTCGTGGCTCGCGAAAGGTCCGCGGAGATGTCAACCAAAACCACATCGGGCCCCATCTGTCGCAGTTGCGATTCAAGCTTTGCCAATGCTGGGTAGCCGGTCCACTCGGCGTCGATCTGAAAAGCGCGGCTTTCAGGCAGCGCGCTTAGAAACTGCTGTGCCAGAGTGCGGTTGGGCAGAATGGCCACGGCCTTGAGCGGCCTGCCTGAGCGGTTTGAGTTGCAGCAGTTACCTTCCATGCGAGCGGCGCTCAGCGTCGGCTCTCTGCTTCGGAGGACTTCTCATCCCCGGAAGACTTAGCCGCCGGACTAAGCGGGGCGCGCGCAGTCGGCTCGTCCGGCAGAAATTCCTTGAGCATATGAGGCAACGGCTTGGGATCGGTTGGTGCCAGAGGATTGGCGCTCTCCGGGGTGACCATGACGACCAATTCGGTTTTCGATCTGGTCAGAGACCGGCTCTTGAACAGTGCTCCCAGAATGGGCAAATGTGCCAGCCCGGGAATCTGAGACAGGTTCTCGGTCACGCGATCGTCTAGAAGGCCGCCAATCACAAAGCTCTGTCCCTCGCCCAATTCGATGTCGGTTTCCATACGGCGAGTAGAAAGGGCGGGGATCGTGAAACCGTTCAACACCACAGCGTTGGACAAGTCGATGGTCGAAACCTCGGGTTTGACATGCATTTTGATGGTCTTGTTCGCGGTAATCTGCGGGGTAAAGGTCAGCCGGATGCCGTACTCGCGGAACTGCACGGTGATGGCGCCCGAGTTCGCGCCCGATTGTGGAACCGGCACGGGAAACTCTCCTCCCACCAGGAAACTAGCCTCTTTGCCGTTGGTTGCCACCAAGTTGGGCTCCGCCAGAATCTGCAGCACACCTTTCGACGCTAGATCCTGAATCACCGCACCCAGGTTCAAGTCAGGGCGAAACGCGAAGATGTTCAGCGCGTCCGAAAGAGAGAAGCTGGAGGTCGAACCGGTAAGGTGACCGCCGATGGTGCCGGTGACCGCGGACGGGGTACCGCCCGCAAACTGTTGGGTACCGATACTTCCAATTGTGTTGAGCGCGCCCGTCGACAGCAGGTTGATCCCGAACGAATTCGCCGCGGTACGGTCGATCTCGGCAAACTTCACCCGAAGCAGGATCTGCTTCTCGGCGTGAGGCGGCAGTAGCTGCAAGTTATTGACCACCGTCTTCCCTTGCGGAGCAATCAGCGCCATGGCGCGCTCGGCTACACTCGGACTGCTGGCGTGCCCGACCAAAGCCAACGAGTCCCGGTCCGCGCGCACGTCGATGGCTTCGTCTGGAAAAGTTTCTTTCAAGAGCCGCCGGATGGGCCCCAAATCTTGTTCGACCGTCACCGCATATATATTGCGGTCGCCCACCTTGGACCAAATGACCAAGGAGGAGAGCCCAGGCGCCTTGGCGTTGACCAGGATCTCGCGAGAGGTGACCGCAACTGCATCCACCACATCTGGGTTGCTGATCGAGATGCGCGCCACATCGGCCGCGCGGTCGAGCACCAGGCTCCGGCCGACGCTCAGGGCCATCGGTTCGGCCGAAGAGTGACCAGTGTGGTTCTGGGCGGCAAGCGCTACGGCGAACGCCAGTGACAACGCCGGGAGACGGCGGCCAGACATACACGGGATTTTTGGCCGAAATATTCGATTCATCGAAGTGCTCAATTGGCTCCTTCCGGGGATTTCGTCGCGCCCACGACTTCCACCGTCCGTTGATTTCCGCGGATTACGACGATCTCGTCGGTCGCAGCAACTGGCCGCGCGGGCGGGGCGGATGCCACCTTCGCGGCAGATCTGGGTCGCGCCACGGCTTTTTCGGAAGGTTCTGGTTTATTCTTCCGGAACCCGAACAGCTCCGCCGTCTCGCGTCCTGAGGTTTTCGGGGTTGCCTGGTCAGCGCCGTTCCTGAGGACCAGTTGAATATGGCCTTCGCTGCCCGCAAGCGTTAGAGTCTCGGCCTGCTCCGGCGTCACTAGAAGCGTGACCACTGGCGTATTGATGGCTTGGCCGCGCGATTCAGGTTGCAGGGTCTGCCCGGCCGAAAGCACCACGATGTTCTGTAGAACGGTGGCGGTGACGGTTCCGTTGTAGTTTGGCGGCCGGCCGGTTACCAGCACGTCCACGCGCATTCCCGGCAGAACGAATCCCGCCACTCCCACCACGTCGTTGACGCGCACCGAGACGGCACGCAAGCCCGGCGGAATGATGGGTGCCAAGCCCAGGCCGCTGCCTCGAGCCGCCAATCGGCCTTCGAGCACAGGCTCATCCATGAGGATATTGCTGACTATGGGCCGGTCAATCACCTCTTCGACTTTCGAGAAACCGCCGTGCGGAAACAGTTCAGCCGGAACTTTGGCAAGTTTCAGCTCTTCTCGACGGATGGTGGTGCCGACAGACAGAGGCTGGCCGGCCATCACGACGTCGCGGAGTTCAATCTGCTTCGGTTTGGAATGCCCGGCGTGAGCCGACACTTGATAGAACACCGCCGAAACGACCAGCGCCAGCACGATGCTCATGGCTAAGACGGCTAAGAATCTTCGATCCATAGGTTACTCGTTGTTTTCCATTTCTACCCCCGGCCAATCTCGGCTAGCCAGACACCGGCAACGATGGCAGGCGCGTAGGGGATGGCGTCGGTCCGCCCACCCTCCCGCCGGTTTTCCGAAGTGGGGTGCACCGCCAAAACGACGGCACGGGTCATGGCCATCAATCCGCCAACCACGGCCGCGATCCAGGCGGCGCAAAGGATTGTGCCAAGGCCGACCAGACAGCCAAAGCCGGCCATCAATTTGACATCGCCGCCACCCATGCCGTTTAGCAGGTAGAAAACCAAGAACACGGCGAATCCCACGGCAGCTCCAGCCGAGGCGGCAGCGACTCCGCGCCATCCCTGTTGGCTGTAGTGGAGGGCCAAACCCGAAGCCAAGGCGGCTCCCGAGGTCCAGTTCGAGACCTGCCGTCGGGCGATGTCCTCGACTACTGCGGCACACCCAACGACAATCGTGACTAAACCCGGTGTCGTCACAGGTCGTTCTTCCTTCCGTGGCCGTGTTGCCGATCGTTTTCCATCAGCAGTGGCGCTAGAAACCCGGAGGCCAGTGCAAACTCGGCCAGTCTCGCGCCTGACGGCAGGCACCAATTGTTGTGACCGCGGTTGCGCCGCCTTTTCGCTTTGGGTCGCGCCCTGCTTCGTGGAGCTTCGGACGGTCGTTCGAACTGCTTCGGAATCACTCGCTCTGCCCCCCATGTATACTTTCGGTGGAATCGGATTTTTGGTTTAGCCCGGGTGTGTCTTTACGTTCTAAAAGGATGGCTTGACCGTCCCGGTACCGCACGCGCCAATCCTGATGACCCATCATTAGTTGCGCGAGGGGCCACTCGATCGGCAGAAGTGCTAGGTTGAAGCCATTTGCTTTGAGTGTTTTCTCCCAGCTGGGGCTGGCATTCAGCAAATCCAGGTACTGGCCGCCGATCGCTGGTCCATAGAAGTCACTCCGGCCATCCACGAAGACTCGAGCATGTGGATAGAGATGGTAGATCAGATAGTCCCCCCATTGATCCGTGGTCAGGATGCGCCCGCTCATAACCCCAGAAGGTGCAATCACATCCGCATATTTAGCGACTGCGGCGACCGGGAACTTGTTGGATGGGAAATCCTGCGGCCATTCCCACCAGTGGAGCCCCACTAGGCAAAAGAGCAAAACCGGCACCCAAATGCTGGATCGTGCAGGACCAGCAGAAAAGTCACTCAAGCAATCTCTGAGCGTTCCGCCGAGCGAACGACGGCTGAAGCGGGCGCTCGACCGGGACCACCATCGGCTGGCCTCCGCTGCGACCACCGGCGCGGCAACGATCGCGTACAACGGTACATGGCGCGCCGAAACGAGTGCCGCGTGCGCCCAGAACACTATAGTGAGAAGGGCGGCGAACTGCTTTTGCCGGAATAAGATAGGGACCAGCGCCAGACCGGCGAAAAGCAGGATTTCGAATTGCAACATGCTCTCCGAGCGAAAGCGAGGTGACTGGAACTCCTCTACCACCTGGCGGATCCAGTCCGACGTCAGATATTGGGCCATGTGCCGGTGCAAACGCCAGCCGTAGGGGTTCACGAGTGTAGCAAGCGAACATGCGGCGGTTAGCAGGCCATAGCGACGAAGGGCGCTGAAGCGGTTCGGCCCACCGGGCGGATCGAGCGCCGCCTTCCATGCCAAGCCTGTTGCCGCCAGTACAAGACAAATGATTCCGGCGAGAAAGCCTCCGTGCAGATTGGTCCAAAGCGCTGTCAGCGGCACCAGCCACCATACGGCGGGGGTTGGATGGCGGCGGTCCCGTTCCAGCATCCAAAGCGTCGCCGTTAGCCCCAAGATGGTGAAAATATGAGGCCGGGCCAGATAATGTACGGTTGACGCACCGGTCGCCAGTAGTGTGGCGAGCAGGGCCGCCAATACGTTTGCGCCCCGCCACACGGTGTAGCGGTAAAGCATGGTCGCGGCCAGAGCAAGCACCAGCCCGGTGAACGCCACGACCCCTTTGAGACCCCAGATACGGTGGAGGGCGGCAAAGGCGACGTCCGCCAGCCACTCCCAGGCGAACCACGGTTCGCCGGCCTTGCTAAAGGAAAAAAGATCGTGCGTCGGCACCGAATGGGAATCCAGGATGTAATCGCCGGTGCGGATGTGCCATCCGGTATCGCCATCGGCTAGAAGAGCGCTCCAACCGCTTTCCGCCCCGAAGCTCCAGAGAAGGACTGCGAGAAACAGGAAGTCCGAGAGAGAAGGCACGAGCAGGCGGGGCACGCGGCTTAACGCGCCCGTACTGGGGTGAACGGCTGGTACAAGCATGGTTGCCGATGGACTGAGAGCCTCCTGGCTAAAGCTGTGATCGGAGGAAGTGGGTCAGGGCTTTACGGCTGAGCAAACCCAGCGTTGAGAGCTGCCTGCAAAACCTTGCTCTGGCGTGAAGCGACGAGCGCTGCGATGCGGCCACCGATACGGTCATCATGCCGGTAGATGGCGAGCGAGGAAATGACTTCGGCAGCCATTTTTTCGCTCGACGTTTCGATCACGGAAAACAGAAATTCAAAAGCGCTCTCCGTGCGTGCCAGCGCCAAGCCTGCCAGCAGCGCGCGGCGCAATGGCTCCGGCACAAACGGACGCCACCTGGACTTCAAGGCTTCGATGGCGGCGTAGTGGTGGGATTCTCCCAGTGCGAGAGCCGCCGCTTCGGCGACGGCGGCGTCAGGAGCATCCAAATACGGAGTGATGAAATCCACCGATGTCCCCGGTGCCAGTGCCAGGAGCGCGGTGAAGCATTCGCCCATCACCTCAGCAAGAGGATCTGGCTGCAACACCTTGAGACGAAGCAACGGCACGGATTCGGGCCGCCCGGAACAGGCCAGCGAACGTACGGCGCCAATGCGGGCGTCAGCCTCGCGGTCCATTAATAAGGTGACGATTTCAAGGACGGCATCCGGATGGTTCATGTGCACCAGGCCCATGGCGCTGGCTGCGCGCAACGTGGGCGCCGTATCAATCGACGGACCGAAGGAACCTTCCATCTGGACGTGACGAACGCCTCTCAGAAATACGGCTGCTTGGGCTGCGCCGAGCGCTTCGAGTGCGCGGGCGATCTCCGTCTTCGCCGAACAGCCGCGGTCTGTCCTCACAGGATCGCGCATGAAGCGCTCAAAGGCGGATGCCAGGTCGGGCTCGAGCTCATGCACCTCGAATTCGCCTGCCAGTTTGGCAGCCTTGGCAACCACCAGGTTCGACTTGTAAAGGAGATAAGGACGCAATTCCCCGGCGGCCGCCGGCGCGGAGAAATTCTGGCGCAGCCGGTGCAGGTCTTCGAGCGCGTCTTCGGTCTTTCGGGCGTGGGTCACTACCCGGTTGCCTCCGAGAGAAATAATACCGGACAATAGAACTTCGTCCAAAAAAACCATGGCCAGAGACTATAGCCTTACCCCCGCCCGCGTCCCACGCGTCGAGACGCCTTTTCGCCGGATCGTCACGCAGCTGCCGGTTCCGGAGTCCATTCCGATCCTCGAAACCCTGTATCGCTACGAACCGATCGCCATGCGCGGCCAGCCACCGGTGGTGTGGGATCACGCCGAGGGATTCCAGGTCTATGACCGGTGGGGCAACCAGTGGATCGATTGGTCCTCGGGCGTGCTCATCACGAACGCGGGGCACGGCCGCGCGGAAATGGTGCGCGCCATCGTGGAACAGGCAGAGTCGAAACTGCTCACGAACTACTGCTTCCCCAGCGAGATTCGGGCGCGACTGGTGGAAAAGCTCGCCTCGATTCTGCCGGAGCCTCTAAAGAAAGTGTTCCTGCTGACCACAGGGTCCGAGACAGTGGAGTGCGTCATTAAGCTGTGCCGCACGTACGGCATGAAGGCCGGCGGGCGATCGAAGAACGTTATCATTTCCTACGAAAAGGCGTTTCACGGCCGGACGCTGGGCTCGCAGCAGGCGGGTGGAATCCCGTCGCTCAAAGAGTGGATCGGCAACCTCGACCCGGGCTTCGTCCAGATTCCCTTTCCGGATGGTTTCCGCACCACCGACGTTTCCTTCGATGGGTTCAAGCGGGCGCTCGCCGAGCATGGGGTCGAACCCTCGAATGTCGCGGGCGTGATTCTCGAAACGTACCAGGGGGGCAGCGCGGCATTCGCGCCGCCTCAGTATATGCGCGATCTGCGCGAGTGGTGCACGGGCCACAAGGCGCTATTGGTGTGCGACGAAGTGCAAGCCGGATTTGGGCGCACGGGCACGCTGTGGGGGTTCGAGCACTACGGCGTCGTGCCCGATCTCGCCTGCTTCGGCAAGGGTATTTCCAGCTCGCTGCCGCTGGCGGCCGTAGCCGGCAGGCCGGATGTAATGGATCTGCACCCCGCCGGCAGCATGACCTCCACGCACACCGGCAATCCGGTGTGTTGCGCCGCCGCGCTCGCGTCGATCGACCTGGTGCTCGAAGAGAATTTGGCTGAGAACGCCCGGAAAATGGGCGCGATCCTGCATCAAAAGCTGCGGGCTCTCCAGGCCCGCACACCGCAGATCGGCTCGGTGGATGGCAAGGGCTTGGTTGCCGGCCTAGCTTGCGTGATTCCAGGCACTAAAGAACCCGACGCCGACCTGGCGTGGGAAGTCGTGCGGCGCTCGATCGAAAAGGGCGTCCTCATGTTCGCCCCGGTGGGATTCGGCGGAGGGACGGTGAAGATCAGCCCGCCGCTGGTGATCACCCAAGCCGCGATCGACGACAGCGTGTCGGCGCTCGAAGAGGCGTTCGCCGAGTCGCTGGTTGCCAATTCCGCAACCGTGTAACCATAGAGAGCCATGAGCCACCAACCCGAAGTCACCATCGTCGGCGCGGGGATGATCGTGCACGATCAGATCCTGCCATCGTTGTATCAGCTGCAGCGGCTGGGACGGATCGGCCGCATCACGGTTTGCGATGCTCGCCGACGCGCCGTGGAAGGGCTGGCCAAAGCGGAGGATATTGTTCGCGCCTTCCCTGATCGCTCCTTTCGCGGGTATCCCGACTCCGGCGATGCCGACAGCGTACAGCCGGACATTTCCCGCAAAGTGATCGAAGCAATGCCGCCGAACCAGATCGTGGTGACGGCGGTGCCCGACCAGTTGCACTACGGTATTATCATGACCGCGCTGCGAAACAACCAGAACGTCTGCACGGTCAAGCCGCTGGTATTGCGGCACGAGCAGGCCCTTGAGATCGAGCGCGAAGCATTTTCGCGAGGCCTCGCCGTGGGTATCGAATATCACAAACGGTTCGATGACCGGTCGCTCATGGCTCGGCGCAAGTATCGCGAAGGAGCATTCGGCGAGTTCCGGCTGGGAACGGCGCGCCTCTTTGAGAAGTGGTACTACCGCCATTCGAATTTCCAGAACTGGCTGACTACGGAGAACTCCGATGCGTTCACATACATCGGGTGCCACTATGTGGACATCGTGCACTACATCACCGGCCTCCTGCCAACGGCCATCAGCCTGTTCGGCATCCGCGACCACTATCCCAACGGCAAGGAAGGATTTCTGTGGACCGATGCGCGCGTCCTGTGGTCGAATGGCGCGTGCTTGAATGTGCAAAACGGTCTCGGCTTCCCCGACGCCGCGCCCGGCACGAATACGCAGGGCATGATGCTCTATTGCAGCGGCGCCGATATAGGCGGATTAATCGAGCATCACGACCAATTCCGAGGCTTGAAATACAGCTATCTCAAGCAGCCATCCGGGGACGGCGCCACCATCTACGCCGAGCCCAGCCCAGATTATTTTCAGTATGTGGACATGGGCGGTCCTGGCCTTGTGCCGATCGGCTACGGCTACCGGTCCGTCGAACATATCATCGGGAACTGCATTCGCGTGGCTTCGGCGGGTAGTCTGGAAGCGCGCCAGACGCTACTGCGGGAGATCGACGCCGCGGGCATCATGGCCACGCCGGCCAATAGCGCCTACAATGAGCTGGTTCTGGAGGCGGGCCGCGAATCCATCCTCCACGGTGGGCGCGAGGTGCGGATCGAGTACGGCAAGAGCCCGGCCTCGGTATAGGCGAAGTCATTCACGAGAGTCTGTCGACTCAATCATCCTCTTAAAGGAGAAACCTTTGAGACGCAGAACTTTTTTAAGAAATGCAACCACAGCGGCACTGGCATCGCCGCTCATCCACCCTGGCGTTTCGGGAATTTGCCAGGCTGCGGCAGGAAAGCGTATCGCCTTCGGTGGCATACGGATTGAGTGCAGCACTTATGGCCATATCCGCGCGAGGATGGAAGACTTTACCGTGCGGAGAGACCAGGCGCTGGCTGACGACCCAGCCTATCGCGTCTTGAAGAATTATCCATATCCTTTTCAGCCGACTCTTATCGCTGGCGCGGTACCCGGAGGGCCGGTTGAACGGAAGACCTATGACGCACTTAAGGCTGAGTTCCTGCATCGAGTCAGTGCCCTGCTTCCACTGGATGGCCTCTATCTGGCCATGCATGGAGCCATGTATGTGGAGGGCATGCAGGACGGCGACGGGGATTGGATCGTGGCCGCTCGCGACGTTGTGGGAAAAGATTGCCTGATTACCGCGAGCTTTGACTTACATGGGAGCTTGAGTAAGAGAAGCATCGATAACCTGGACATGCTCTCCGCGTATCGGACCGCTCCACACATTGACTACATAGAAACCACGCAGCGCGCGTGCGACATGCTGGTTCATTGTCTGGATCAGCATGTCCGGCCCACAATGGTTTGGGCTCCGATTCCGGTACTGATGCCCGGCGAACGCAGCAGTACGCTGTATGAGCCGGCCAAGCGCCTTTGGGCACAACTGCCCGCCATGAATGCCGAGCCAGGAGTGCTGGACGCGTCGCTGTTGGTTGGGTATGTTTGGGCGGACGAACCACGCGCTACCGCTAGCGCTGTCCTCACTGGCACAAAACCGGACGTGCTAAAGAGAGATGCACTCTCGCTGGCGCAGCAATATTGGGACGCGCGCAAGGAATTCCAATTCGGCGTGCCGACTGGAAGTCTCTCAGAGTGTATTGAGAAAGGCGTGTCTCTGAAAACCAAGCCGGTGGTCTTGTCCGATTCCGGAGACAATCCAACAGCGGGCGGATCCGGTGACCGTGCGGACGCGCTGGCTGAACTGCTGCGGCACAGCGTTCAAGATGCCGTTATCGCCGGCATTGTAGACCGTCCCGCGACCGAAGCCTGCTACAGGGCGGGCGTGGGTGCAACAATTTCACTCAAAATTGGAGGCACTCTTGACCCGCAAGGGAGTCAGCCCGTGGAAGTCAAAGCCAAAGTTGTCTTTTTGCTCGGCACAGACGATCTACCGGAGCGCCAGGCCGTGGTTGACGTTAGGGGCATCTCAGTGGTGCTGACGGCCCGGCGCCGCCCGTTCCACGAGATCCGCGATTTCACCTCACTCGGACTCAATCCGACGAGCTTCAAAATTGTAGTAGTCAAGGCTGGCTACCTGGTCCCGCCGATTGCCGAGATCGCGAATCCCAATCTGATGGCGCTTACCGATGGCGCGGTAAACCAGGATATCGTGCATCTGCCGAAGAACAAGTACCGGGTGCCGAGCTATCCATTCGAGCCGGACTTGCAGTGGAAGCCATTCGTGGTAGTCTCAGCGCGATCCCCGCAAGTAGCGTAGCGCGAGCCCGTCAGTCCTTCTCTTCGCCCGGGTGGATCTGCTGCGCCAGATAATTGTCGAGTCCGACTTCGGAGACGACGTGCAATTGGCCTTCGAGATAGTCGACGTGTTCTTCTTCATCGATCAGGATCTGCTCGAATAGCTCGCGGGAAGCGTTGTCGCCCAGTTCGGTGGCGGCCTTGATGCCGGCATTCAGCCGCGGCAGGGCATCCAGTTCGAGTTCCAGGTCGCTCTCGAGCTGCGCCTTCACATTGGCGCCGATCTTGATGGGCCCGATTTCGGTCATATTGGGCGTGCCTTCCAGGAACAGAATGCGCTGCATCAGCTTCTCGGCGTGGACCATTTCTGAAATGGACTCCTTGCGGTCGTGAGCCGCCAGCCGCTGATAGCCCCAGTTTTCGCACATTTTGGCATGGAGAAAATACTGGTTGATGGCGGTAAGCTCCGCCTTCAGCACTTCGTTCAGGTACTTAAGGATCTCATCGTGACCGCGCATTCCTGCGATTGTAGCAAGCAAACCGGGATGTGTTAAAGTGCAGGGTATTATGGCATCCCGAAGCGTCAACAAAGTGATTCTGGTGGGGAACCTCGGCAAGGACGCCGAAACAAAATTCACCCCTGGCGGCGCAGCCGTCACGAAATTCACCATCGCCACGGGACGGCGTTGGAAAGACCAGCAATCGGGGGAATGGAAAGAGGAGACCGACTGGCATAACGTGGTGCTGTGGCGCGCCGAGAACCTGGCCAACTACCTGGTCAAGGGGAAGCAGGTTTACGTGGAGGGCCGGCTACACACCCGCAGTTACGACGACAAGGACGGCAAGAAGCAGTACTTCACCGAAGTGGTGGCGGAGGATGTGATCCTGCTCGGTGGACGCGGCGGCGAGGCCCCGGCGGGCGGCGGAGGCGAGTACGCCTCAGGTACAGTCTCCATGCCCCGCGGCGCCCAGCGGCAAGCGCCAGCAGCCGCGGCGCCGGCGGAGTCGATGAATCAGGAGATCACGGACGACGACGTGCCGTTCTGAGCGGAGATTTGGGGGATTGTGAACCGTCACCTCGCATCCCTTACCGCCGTCTGTGCGCTGCTCTCAACCCTCACCCGGCTGCCAGCAGCGGAACTCCGCCAGCCGCCCTCCGGGTACCGCTCCTGGCAGGTCTACGGCGGCGGCTCCGATAGTATCCGGTACTCCAATCTCGATCAGATCAATCGCCGTAATGTCGACAAACTCGAGGTCGCCTGGACCTACGACACCGGTGACGCCTTCGAGGGTTCGGAGATGCAGTGTAATCCGATTGTCGTCAACGGCGCCCTCTATGCCACCACCCCTAGGCTGCGCGTCGTCGCGCTAGATGCTGCCACCGGCAAGCTGCGCTGGAGTTTCGATCCCAATGAAGGCGCGAAGATCACGCATTCCGTGCGCAACCGCGGCGTCGCCTATTGGACCGACGGCCGCGATGAGCGCATTCTGTTCGTCTCCCGCCAATGGCTCTACGCTCTCGACGCCGGCACTGGCACGCCGGTAACTAGCTTCGGGACAAAGGGCCGCGTGGATCTCCGCGAAGGCCTCGGGCGCGATCCGCGTGACATCTCCATTTCCGCCACCTCGCCCGGAATCGTTTATCAGGACCTGCTCATCATTGGCGGCCTGATGGCCGAGGACCTGCCCGCGCCGCCCGGCGACGTCCGCGCTTTCGATGTACGCACCGGAAAAATCCGCTGGAGCTTCCACACCATCCCGCACCCCGGCGAGTTCGGCTACGCAACATGGCCGAAAGACGCCTGGAAGTATAGCGGGTCAGCCAACAACTGGTCCGGCATGAGCGTGGATGAGAAGCGTGGCCTGGTCTTTGTTCCCACCGGATCTGCGGCGTTCGATTTCTATGGCGCGAACCGCCTCGGCGACGACCTGTTCGCCAACACGCTCATCGCTCTCAAGGCCGCGACCGGCGAGCGCGTCTGGCACTTCCAGTCCGTCAAGCATGACCTGTGGGATCGCGACTTTCCGGCTCCGCCGAACCTGGTGACGGTCGAGCGCGATGGCAAACTCATCGATGCCGTAGCGCAGATCACGAAATCCGCCCTGGTGTTCGTCTTCGAACGGGAAACCGGCAAGCCGCTATTTCCCATCGAGTATCGCGCCGTGCCGCGCTCGGATGTAGATGGCGAGGTCGCTGCGGCTACACAGCCCTTTCCCGTGAAACCGCCTCCGTTCTCGCGCCAAATCCTCACCGAAGACATGCTGACGCGCCGCACGCCCGAGGCGCACCAGGCTGTGCTCGACGTGTTTCGCAAAGTTCGCAGCGCGGGCCAGTTCGTGCCGCCCAGTTTGCAGGGCACGGTGGTCTTTCCGGGCTTCGATGGCGGCGGCGAATGGGGTGGCGCGGCGTTTGATCCCGCAAGTGGTTTGCTTTATGTGAATGCCAACGAAATGGCGTGGATTCTTCGCCTGGTTGATCGGCCCAGGATTCAGGAGCACTCGAGCGGCCGCGAACTCTATCTCGCCAAGTGCGCCAGTTGCCATCACAAGGACCTTCGCGGCAGCCCGCCGGACTTTCCGTCGCTCGTGGACGTCGGCGCCAGGTTGTCCGACGATGAAATGCGCTCGCTGATTCGCGGAGGGCGCGGGCGCATGCCGGCCTTCGCCGATCTGTCGCGCGCGGAGATGCACGCGCTTGTCCACTTCCTGCTCACCGGTACCGACACCAGCGTGGAGGCGCGCGTGGGGGACAGCCCGTGGCCGTTCGGTTTGAAATACACCATGGATGGCTACAACAAGTTTCTCGATCCGGACGGCTATCCCGCCGTCGAGCCGCCGTGGGGCACGCTCAACGCCATCAATCTCGATACCGGCGAAATCGCCTGGAAAATTCCGTTCGGCGAGATTCCGGAACTGGTGGCCCAAGGTGTCCGCAACACGGGAAGCGAGAACTACGGCGGCCCGGTGGTCACCGCCGGAGGCCTGCTTTTCATCGGCGCGACCGACCACGACCGCAAATTCCACGCCTACGATAAGTCAACCGGAAAACTCCTCTGGGAGACGACACTACCTGCGGGCGGCAACGCAACCCCGGCGACATACGAAGCGAATGGCCGCCAATTCGTAGTGATCGCGGCAGGCGGCGGCAAATCCGGACGTCCTTCAGGCGGAAGCTACGTGGCCTTCGGGCTGCCCAAATAAGAACATCGCTCAGCCTAACCCCCCGCCAACATCCCCACCTTATCCACTTCGAGCACGATATCGCCCGCCGCATCCACATCGAATGCCGGCGCAAACCGTGCCCCCCAGGCAATCTCATCGTATCGATAGGAATAACGCGAGTGCACCGTCTGGCTGAAGGTGTCGTCGAATCCTTTGATCAGAATGAGAATCTCGGCCTGTAGGCGCTGCAAATCGGCGGCCTTCTTCCCGTAGAACGGGCTGTGCTCATCGATGGGGTGCACAATCGTCCACGTCAGCGGGAAAAAGTAGACGTTGTGGCGTTCCAGCTTCAACACCTTGTAGTCGCGTTTCCTTTCCCCAGGCGAGCCTTCCACGGTCATCAGCATCACCTTGGCTTCCAGCTCCATGAGAGTATTGGCGCGCTTATTCACAACACGGAATTGCAGGCTGGTGCCGTCCAAGTATGGCGTGATCACCATTCGTTCGCTGTAGCCGATCCTGGCGGATGGCCGCGATACCCGCCCAAACAGCAGTCCCGTCGCCAGCGCAAAGCCCATCAGCCCCGTCATCGCTTCGAGCGCCGCCATAATATTCGCCGCGGTTCCTCTTGGCGCGATGCTGCCATATCCCACGGTGGTGAGCGTTTGCGCGCTGAAAAAAAACGAATTCAGAAAGTGAGCCAGGTTGGTCGAGGCCTCCGCGCCGCCATGCAACTGGGCAGGGCCCAGCGCATAGTACGCCAGCGCGAACAGCGTGTTCACCACGAAATAGCCCACCAGCACGCAGGCAAAGAAACCCGGCCATGGCATGTTGATCAAGTACAGGTAGCCGTTGACGTCGCGCCAAGTGGTTCCGCGACGCCGCACATTAAAGCTGCCGTCTTTGTTGATCGCGCGCCGTAGCGGCACGGTAAACTTCTGTGTCAGGCCCGGGTCGAAGGTCGGCTTGTCCATAACAATTTATTGTTTCACTGGTTGATAGGTGAAAGATGCACCCGGCATCTCGCGGGATGCGAATGCGATTCTATATACCACAGTGCAAAAATACGCCAGCGATCCTCGGGCAGTGATGACGCTGGATGCCGGGGGAACGAATTTCGTGTTCTCGGCCAGGCAGGGCAACCAGCCGATCGTGCCGAGCTTTGCGCTGCCATCCAACGCCGATCATCTCGAGCGATCTCTCCAGACACTGGTGGAGGGATTTCGCCGGGTGCAGGCCGGGCTTCCGGCTCCGCCCGTGGCCATCAGTTTCGCGTTTCCAGCGCCCGCGGATTATTTCAACGGGATCATCGTCGCGCCGAGAAATCTGCCGGCCTATCGCGACGTGGCGCTGGGACCGATGCTGGCGGACACCTTCGGCCTGCCCACGTTCATCAACAACGATGGGGATCTGTTCGCCTATGGCGAGGCGGTGGCCGGGTTCCTGCCATACGTGAACGGGCTGCTGGAAAAGGCCGGGAGCCCAAAGCGGTTCCGCAACCTGCTGGGTGTGACGCTGGGCACGGGCCTCGGCGGCGGGATCGTGCGCGATGGAGAACTTTTCATTGGCGATAACTCGGTGGCGGGCGAGATGTGGCTCATGAGGCATAAGTTCGAGACCGACATGAATGCCGAGGAGGGCGCGTCCATACGTGCGGTCCGGCGGGTTTACGCGGAACGAGCGGGGTTGCGATTTGAAGATGCGCCCGAGCCGAAGGTAATTTATGAGATCGCCGAGGAACGCGCCCAGGGCGATCGCGACGCGGCGCGCGAGGCTTTCCGCCGCATGGGGGAAGTTGCAGGGGATGCCATTGCGCTGGCGATCACACTGATTGACGGCCTGGTCGTCATCGGCGGAGGAATTGCCGCGGCCCACCGGCGGTTCTTGCCGGCCATCATCCATGAGATGAACTCCACCTATGCCGCGCCCAATGGAGAACGCTTCCGTCGGCTGATCCCGCGGGCATTCAATCTGGAGGACGCGGCGGAACGCGAGTTGTTTCTAAGTGGCGAAACAAAGGAACTGGCGGTGCCGGGCGGCGGGCGAAAAGTGAGGTTCGACGGCTTGCAGCGCGTGGGCGTAGGCGTCTCACGGCTGGGCACAAGCGAAGCGATCGCCATCGGGGCCTATGCCTTTGCACTGAGAAGTCTCGACGGCGCTCACTAGTTCGTTGCAGTAACATTGAGGGAGGTAAGCAGAGAAGCAAATCAGGATCCCTACCATGGTGCCAGCCTACCTCGGAGCGGCGAGCCGCTCGCTGCTGTTGCTTTTTCTTTTAGTCGACGCTGGGTTCGGTCAAGTTCTGAGCCTGGAATCCGGCCCCGCGGAGCCCAGCTCTACAATTCTGCTAAACCTCACCTTGAACGCGGGCCAGACGACCGTGGCGGCTTTGCAGTGGACGTTGAGCTACTCGACGAAGGATATTTCCGCCATCCAGGTCGCCATCAGCCCCGCAGCGGCTTCGGTTGGCCAGACGTTGTCGTGTGCAAGCCAAACGGCCACTATGACTTGCCTGCTCGCGAGTCTTTCAAGGGGCACGGTTCCGAGCAGCGTGGTGGCGGTTGTGACGGTCACGATCTCGCCCACGGCCACCGATGCTACTTCGACCATCGGCCTGAGCAAAGTGGTGGGCGCTTCAATGGCCGGCCAGAGCTTTCCCATTGAGGCCAATGGGGCGGCGCTGACGATCGACGGCCCAACGTCCATTCGCCCCGCGCTGCGCTTTGTGCCGGTGACTCCATGCCGCGTAGCCGACACCCGGAACGCGAATGGCCCGTTCGGAGGGCCGGCAATCCAGAGCCTCGCCTCCCGTAACTTCGTGGTGCCGGGTGGGGATTGCGGCATTCCTTCCACGGCGGCGGCCTACTCCCTGAACGTGGCTGTGGTTCCCGAGCACACCCTGGGGTACCTGACGATGTGGCCTGCCGGCCAGCCCCAGCCCCTGGTGGCCACGCTCAACTCGTTGGATGGCCGCATCAAGTCGAACGCGGCCATCGTACCAGCGGGTTCAGGCGGAGCCATCAGCATATACGCAACCGATACGACACAAGTGATTCTCGATATCAACGGCTACTTCGTCGAGGCGACGGACACGGCTGCACTAGCCTTCTATCCGCTGACGCCGTGCCGCATTGCGGACACGCGAAATACGGATGGCCCGCTGGGAGGGCCTGGTCTGGCGGGTCAGAAGACGCGCTCGTTCCCCATCCAGGGGACTTGTGGAATGCCAGCGGCTGCAAAAGCATACTCCTTGAACTTCGCCGTGGTGCCGAATGGCCCGTTGGGATATCTGACGGCATGGCCGGCGGGGCTCACGCAGCCCGTAGTCGCTTCACTGAACGCGGTAACGGGCGCCATTACGGCGAATGCGGTGATTGTCCCCGCGGGCGCCAACGGTGCTGTAGACGTGTTTGCCACGAACAACGCCGATTTGGTGATTGACGCCAACGGCTACTTCGCGGCGCCTGCATCGGGGGGACTATCCCTGTACAATCTCGTGCCGTGCCGGGTGCTGGATACGCGAGAGCCTGCGGGCGCCAAGCCGTTCGATGGAATGCGCAATGTGAACGTCAGCGAAACCTGTGGCGTGGCTGCCGGGGCGAAAGCCTACGTGTTCAACGCGACGGCTGTGCCGCCTGCCGCCCTCGGCTATTTGACCATGTGGCCGCAGGGAGAGCCGCAGCCGGTGGTATCGACGTTGAACGCGGTCGATGGCGCGATTACTAACAACATGGCAATCGTACCTACGGCAAATGGGTCCATCAGCGCGTACGCGTCTAACCCCACGCATCTGGTGCTGGACATTTTTGGGTATTTCGCGCCGTAAAAGCAGCGGACGGAAGTTCGCCTCTATTCAGCCGCTACCAGGCTCTCCTCCAGGATCTCCAAAGCGCGGCCCATCTCCTCCCGGGTGATTACCAGCGGGGGCGCAAGCGTGATGACGTTGCCCATGGTCACCTTGAAACTCAAGCCTCGCGAAAGAGCCTGGTACATGACGCGCTCCGCCAGTTCTCTCGCGGGGACTCGCGTCTCGCGATCCTCCACGAGTTCCACGTTGATCAGCAGGCCCAGTCCGCGAACGTCGCCAATGTGCGGCCGGCGGGCCTGCATCTCGCGCAGGCGTTCGAGAGTCCAGGCGCCCATGGTCCGCGACCGCTCCACCAGGTTCTCTTGCTCGATGCACTCGATCGTTGCCAGAGCAGCCGCGCATGCCACCGGATTCTTCTCGTGCGTGTAATGGCCGAGCGCGATGTGGGGAGCCACGTCGAGATCCTCTCGCGCGATGATTCCAGCGAGGGGGAACAGCGCGCCGCCCAGGCTCTTGCCCACTACCAGGATGTCGGGCACAACATCGTAGTGCTGGCAACTAAACATCCGCCCGGTGCGCCCCAGCCCGTGGATCTCATCCAGGATCAGCAGCGCTCCGTGCCGGTCGCACGCCTCGCGCACACGCTTCCAATAATCGGGCGGCGGAATGACGCCAGTGTTGCGCACCGTTTCGGCGATCACCGCGCCGACGTCGCCCTCCTTCTCCATCACGTATTCGATGTAGTCGGCGCATCGCAGATTGCAGGATCCGTTGCAGCCGAAGACGCATCGATAGGCGTTGGGAGGCGGCACATGTTCGGTCCCAGGCAGCAGGGGCCCGATGCCCGAGCGGAACAGCGCTTCGCCGCCGATCGAGATGGCGTCCAGCGAGGCGCCGTGAAAGGACTCCCACATGGAAATCGTCTTGAAGCGTCCTGTCGCCACGCGCGCGAGCTTGAGCGCCATGCCGATGGCCGTCGTTCCCCCCGGCGCCAGCAGGATCTTGTTCAAGTTGCCTGGAGCGAGGCTTGCCAGTTTCTCTGCGAGGCGGATTGCGGGAATGTTGGTGTACCGCCGGGTGCAGAACGGAAGCACGCGCATCTGCTCCTGCACGGCTGCGAGCACGCGCGGGTTGGCGAAGCCCACCTGATGAACGTCGTTGCCATGGAAGTCCATGTACCGGCGGCCTTCGAGGTCCTCCAGATAAATGCCCTCGGCACGGGCGAGAACGTTCAGGCAAGGCGTGGAGAGAGACTGGCGCAGGAAGAACTTCTCGTCTTTCTCGAGCCAGCTCCGCGTTTCGGCATCAATGTGGGCCTGACTCCACGCCTGGCGGTTCGGAGAGATGTTGAGGTCGCCTTCGGTCTTAAGGGCGTCAAGAGGGTTCGGGTTCTGTACCATGTCTGGTTCTGTGCGAACCAGGATTTTCCATTTTGGCTTCCTGGCCGTCCTCGATTGTACAACCAGGGCGAATGACGGCCGCTACCGCCTGAACCCCGTCTCGTCTTTTAGCGCTTCGAGCGCGTTATACACAATCGGGCAATAGCACGCGCGATCGATGAGCTGCCACATCCGGCTCGCGATCGACCCGTTCCCGCGCACCAGGTGCGGAAAACGTGAGCACGTTTCCGGCCGCGCCTCGTAGACCCCGCACGCCTTGCCTTCCAGGAATACGCAGCCCGTGGCCTCGCTCCGCCGCAGAATGCGCCCCTCATCTTCACTCTCGGTTGTGTACTTCGCCAGAAATTGCGCGCGCGGGATGCTGAAATGCTTGGCCAGCCGCTCGATATCGCGATCGTTCAACCGAACAGTCGCTATGCGGCAACAGTTCGCGCACACGGTGCAGTCGATCTGCCCTTCGATCTCCTCCCCGATGCGCCGCATGCGACGCTCCGAATGGTCGTGTACCTTCAGGTGGCGCCGGAAGCGCTCGTTCTCCGGCCGCTTTTTCTCGCCAAGAATCCGTATTTGTACCAGGTCCTCGATCATTCGTTCCGCAGTGTGCTCGGGTTTACGCCCCAAATCTGATGTCGCATGAGCCGTAACACCCTCCAGCCCAGCATACATCCGAACGCGCATCCGATCCCGGCCAGCGCCTCGATCTCACCACCTGTAGCGCAGGGCCGCGCGCCGTTCGCGGTCACCTGCGGCCCATCGGATCACTCATATCGCAAAGCCGTCATCGGATCGACGCGCAACGCGCGCATTGCCGGTCCCAGCGTCGCCACACACGCTACCGCCGCCAAGCACCGCCACAACGGTCAGAAACGTCGCAGGATCGTTCGCACTCAGCTCCGGCACAAGAAACATCGCCAGCGGCCTCGTGGCGAATACCGCAATGCCCAGGCCGATCGCAACCCCAATCGCCAGCAGCCCGAAGCTCTCCCGCGCTACCATGCGCAGTACCGCGCCGCGATCCGCGCCAAGAGCCACCCGCAGTCCGATCTCTCGCGTTCTCCGCGCCACCGAATACGACATCACCCCGTACAGCCCAATGGATGCCAGCGCGAGGCCCAGCAGTCCCATGCTCCCGAGCAGCGCGGCGCCCACGCGGCTCGGCAGAAATGCGAACCCCATGGCATCGCGCATCGGCTTCACCTCCATCGCCGCCGACGAATCCAGCCGCCCCAGCGTTTGGTCAATCTCCTTGACCACATCCCGCGGCCGCTGTGTCCGCATCAGAAATTGAAGGTTCGGGAGCACCTCTTCTTCCTGGAAGTAGGGTGCGTATAGCGCCTGCGCACCCTCTTCGCCCAGCGTCATGTATTTGCTGTTCTTCGCTACGCCAACTACGGTCACGGGAGCACTCGGAGTGGGACCGTTATACCGGAACGTGTGGCCCACTGGGTTGCGATCGCCGAAGAGCTGTCGCGACAGATTCTCGTTAAGCACTGCAACCGCCGGGGCGCCCGTCCGGTCGGATGGCAGAAATTCCCGTCCGCGGAGAATTGGAATTCCCATCGCTGTGAAATATTCCGGGGCAACACTGTTCTGATGGAACTGCACGTGAATCGGCTGGTCGCTCACGTCCGTGCGGATCTCCGTACCCCACACCGAATTCGCATTAAAGGGGACCACGTGCGCAATACTGGTTGCTTCGATGCCGGGAAGCGCGGCGAGTTGGTTGAGAGCGGTGTGGATCAGGCTCCGCGTTTGCTCCACGGTCGTGTACTTCTCGGGAACGAGTCGCATTTGTGCCCATACCGCGTGCTCGGCGTCAAACCCGGGATTCATGGACATGGACTTGGTCATGTTGCGGACAAACAGAAATCCCGTCGCGAGCAGCACCACCGAAACGGCAAGCTGGCCCACAACCAGCGCGTTGCGCAGGGTCCACCGGCCCCCCACTTGCCTCTCGTCCAGCTTTAAAGCGGTGCTCACTCCGCCGCGAGTGGCCCGGAGTGCGGGCATCAGCCCGGCCACCAGTGCGCTCCCGGTTGCAACCGCGATCGAATAAAACAGCAATCGCCAGTCCGGCTGGATCAGAAGGCGCACCGGGACAGGCAGCGGAAGTTGCACACGGTTCATGAAGCTCGTGAGCCCGATATTTAGAACCAGCCCCGCACACGTACCCAAGGCAGCCAGCAGCAGGCTCTCCGTCAGCAACTGCCGAATAATACGCCCCCGCGCGGCACCAATAGCAAGCCGGATTGCGAGTTCCTGCCGTCGCGCGGAAGCACGTGCCAGTAACAGGCTCGAAACGTTGGCACATGCGATCAGCAGGACCAAGCCCACCACCACCATCAAAATGCCAAAAAAAGCCGCTAGAAAAGCGATGTTCAGTGATTTCAGCCGTTCCCATCCAACCACCGGCGTGACCTCGGTATTGATCGCCCACGAGGAATTGGCGCCCAAAGCCGGCGGGTAGACTTTGTCCAACTGTTTGCAGGCCGAAATGAGCCGCGCGTACGCGCCTTGCACGGACATCCCCTGCCGCAGACGTGCGATCAACGCCACCTGGTCGCTCTCTTTCGACACGGGCAAATACAGTTCCGGCGCGAAGCCGAATCCGACCACTGTCCGATGATTGCGTGGAAGCACTCCGGCCACGGTGTACGGCCTCCCGTCGATGATCAGCGCCCTGCCTATCACGTTGGGATCAGCAGCCAACCGGCTTTTCCAGAAACGGTCGCTGAGCACCACGACATCGCGGTCGCCTGGCTCGATCGGCCGACCCATCGCCAGCGGTATGCCGACAACGTGGAAGAAATTGTCGGTCACCTGCATCACTTGCAGCCGGTACGTGTCACGGCCAAACCGCCAGTTAGATTCGGCTTCTTCGCGGCTGCCGGCCAGCCCGTCAAATAGGTGGGCATCGCGCAGAAAGCGGTATTGAGGCATAGAGGCATGGCTATTGCCACCGATCCGCATCTCGGCCAGCCGCTCCGCGTCCCGGCACGAGGGCTGGCTGAACAGAAACTCCATGGTCAAGCTGAAAATCGTGGTATTCGCCCCGATTCCGAGCGCCAATGAGAAAATCGCCGCCGCCGCAAACCCCGGATTCCGCCGGAGCGCTCGCTCCGCATATCGCAGGTCGGAAAGGAGATCCTCCAGCCAGCGTATCTGCCATGCCGACCGGCTGTCTTCCCGCATCCGGACCGTGGAACCGAACTCGCGCCGCGCCTGGGCCTCGCCCCGTTCCTGCGCCGCCATCTCGAGATGAAACCGGATTTCGTCGTCCAGCTCGGCGTTAAACCTTTTTCTTTTAAATAGATACAACAATTTTCGAAGCATGGCTAGGCAGTCCTCATTACGAGCTGAATCGCTTCGATCAATTTATCGAATTGCCGCGACTCGATTTCGAGCTGTTTCCGGCCAACGGGCGTCAAGCTATAAAACCGCGCTTTGCGGTTGTTCTCCGATATGCCCCACTCGGCAGTGAGCCAACCCTTTACCAGCATTCGATTTAGCGCCGGGTAGAGCGATCCCTCCTCAATTTCAAGCGCCTCGTCAGAGGAATCCTTGATGCGGCGGGCGATGGCATAACCGTGCAACGGGCCCCGCGCCAAGGTTTTTAGAATCAACAGATAGAGTGTTCCAGGTAGAAGTTCGGGTGCTGGGTGCATGTTCCCTGTCCAGACTATATATAGTCCAGAAAGGGGAGCGCGTCAAGACCCTGTTGTATTTGCCTCAATTTGACGATTAAACCAGCGTTGCCCTAGTGCTGGCTTCCCAGGAACTGCCCTATGGATGAGATGATCCTGTGCGTCGATGACGATCTGGACGCCCTGCTCTTACTGCAGCGTCAGTTGCGCACGCAATTCCACATCGACGGCGCGCTCCATCCCGAGAAAGCGCTGGCAGCGATACAGAGTGAGGTCCACTACGCCGTCGTTGTCTCGGACCTGCAGATGCCGGGGATGAACGGCCTGGAGTTACTGGCCAGGGTCAAGGAACTTTCGCCGGACAGTGTGCGCATCATGCTGACGGGCCAGGCCGACATGCAGACAGCCATTGCCGCGGTGAACCAGGGCAATATCTTCCGGTTTCTCACCAAGCCCTGCTCGCCGGAGGAGCTGGCGCACACGCTCACGGCCGCCTTGGAACAGCATCGCCTGCTGACAGCGGAGCGCCGACTTCTGGAGAATACGCTCCACGCGAGCGTCAAGGTGTTGACCGAGGTCCTCAGCCTGGTGCACCCGGCAGCCTTCAGCCGCGCCAGCCGTATACACCGGTATGTGCGCCACATGGCGGCGGTACGGAAGCTGCCCGAGGCGTGGCAGTTTGAGGTGGCAGCGCTGCTTTCGCAGGTGGGTTGCATCACGCTCGAACCGGGCGCGCTCGACCGCATTTATACGGGAGACGAAATGACAATCGAGGAAAAGCAGATGTTCGCGGCGCATCCCGCGGCTGGTGGAGAACTGCTGGCGCACATCCCGCGGCTGGAAGCGGTGGCGTGCATGATCGCCAGCCAGAACCTCGCCTTCGGCGACGCGCCGGCCGTTTGCGTGGGAGCGCCGCCGGAAACTGTGATGCTGGGATCGCATTTGCTGCGCGCGGCCATTGATTTCGACCGGCTGATTACGCGTAACCGATCTCAAGACGAAACGCTCTCGGAGATGCGCCAGCGGGCGCGGGACTACGATCCCGCCTGCTTAGAGGCGCTGGCTGCTCTGGTCGCGCCAGGAAGCGGCATGGAGACGCGGGTTCTCAAGTCCGCTGAGCTACGCCCGCGCATGGTGGTCGATCAGGACGTTCTCACCAAAACAGGCTTACTGCTGATGGCGAAAGGACAGGAGGTAACGCCTTCCGTTCTTGGGCGTCTACGCGCTTTCGCCGCCAGGGCCGGCATCGCGGAGCCCGTGCGCGTGCTGGTGGCCGCGGAGCGGTGACCTGCGCTATTCCGCGCGTGGACCGGGGGGCTGTTGGCGAATGCTAGCGGGCGAGCCAGTTCCGCACTCCGTCCACGGATAGGGACTCGCGGATGCGGCCCGCCATGACTTGGACGTGCGGTTCCTGGAACATACCTTCGTGGCCGCCGGGGACGTCGTAGACTTCCAAATTTCCCTTTACCAGTTCGCGCCATCCGAAACGCAGGTCCCAGTGCGGTCCGTGCGGTCTTTCCGCCGCCTGGAAGAGAATCATCCGCCCCGGATACGGTGGAGGGAGATAA
Source organism: Terriglobia bacterium (assembly GCA_963768075.1). Lineage (GTDB taxonomy): Bacteria > Acidobacteriota > Terriglobia > Bryobacterales > Bryobacteraceae > QHXW01. The sequence goes on along the minus strand of CAVYHD010000033.1, from coordinate 570,377 downwards.
CCGCTGGACGCGACGTGCAGGATGCTCTCGAGGCCCGCCATTCCTCCGCGCGCTTCAAGACCGAGCCCATGGCTCGCCCGCACGCGGAGCTTGCCCACTTTGTAACGCATTACGCTCAAGCGGTCGTGGATGTACTGAGGGACCTGCGACGTTTTGGCCCGGCGCAGGTTCGCGAGGTGATATTTCAGCCTCTGCAGGCGCAATTGCACTTTGACAGCGGCCGGGAGCGCCCGATAATACGCTGGATTCGGGCTGTCGATGAGGGTGAGCAGAGCCACTTCCGCGCCTTGCGACAGGATCTGACGCGCCGTTTCATAGGCGAGCGCGCCAAAGCGGCACCAGCCCCCAACATAGTATGGGCCTTCTGGCTGTAGTCCTCGAATCCTCCCGGCAACCTGTGCGGCGACATCTTCCAATTTGTACGGACTGACAAGCTCAGCAGGATCGAGTAACCCGAGGTCCAAACCGAGGAATGGCACGTCATCCCCCACGAGACGGGCAAGAGGCAGGAAGGCGGGTCCGGCCCCGAGGCACAGGAACGCAGGACGGGAGCCTTCAGTCTGAATCGGGATGACGCCCGGCAACGAGGGCGGGCCGAGGTGATTCCGAAGAATGGATGCCAACTGCTCGATGGTGGGCGCTTCGAGTATCTTGGCCATTGGCAGCCTTTTGCCGAATGTCTGCTCGATGCGGCGGTGCAACCTCGCGACAAGAAGCGAATCTCCTCCCAGATCGAGAAAGCTTTGTCTCGCGCCGACCGGGTGTTTCTTCAGCAACTCCTCAAAAATCCCCGCCAACCCCTGCTCGATGGCATCGCGAGGAGCCAGGAAATCTTCGCCGGGTGTGATCTCCGAAAAGGCTGGTTCGGACAGAGCGCAATAATCGACTTTCCCGCTTGGGAGCCGCGGCAGGGCATCCAAAAACACAAAGCGCGCAGGGAGCATGTAATCCGGCACCTTGGTTCTTAAGAAGCTCTTCAAGTTCACAGCGCGCGTGGAACTGCCTGGAGCGATCACGACGTGCGCCACCAAATGCTTCCGGGCTACGTCGCGTTCACACAACGTTGTTACGGCTTCTTTTACTTCGGGATGCCTTCCGAGCACTGTGCTGATCTCGCCCAATTCGATGCGATAGCCGCGGAGTTTCACCTGATGGTCCAGCCGGCCGAGGAACTCGAAGCTCCCGTCGGCCCGCTGGCGAACGCGGTCGCGTGTGCGGTAGAGCCGCGAGCCGACGGAACGGTCGAAGGGATTCGGCAGGAACCTGTCCGCGCTCAGGCCGGGATAGTTCAAGTAGCCCAGCGCAACGCCGTCGCCGCCAATGTAAAGTTCACCAGGTACGCCCGGCGGCACTGGCAGCTGGTGTCCATCCATTACATAGAATTGCGTGTTTGCGAGGGGGCGGCCGATCGGCACAATGTCGTCTTCCGCACCGACGAGGTGAGCGGAGGACCAAACCGTAGTTTCCGTCGGTCCATAAACATTCCACAGTGCCTTGGTCTTTTCCCGGAGGCGCCGTGCCAGCTCGCCCGAGAGGACCTCACCACCGCACAGGGCGGTGAGATGACAGGATCCCTCCCACCCGGAATCGAGCAGAAGCTGCCAGGTCGACGGCGTTGCCTGCATGACCGTTCCACCGGATGCCCGGATCTGGTTGCCCAGTTCCGCGCCGTCCCGGCATGCGTTCGTGTCCGCCACCACAAGCCGCGCGCCGGTCGTGAGCGGCATCCAGACATCCAGGACATGGATATCGAATGACATGCTGCTCACGGAAACCAGAACGTCATCGCGGGTCATCCCGATCTTCGCGCGAAGTGAATGCAAGACATTGACGACGCTGCGGTGCGCAATTTGCACTCCCTTGGGCCCGCCGGTGGATCCCGAGGTGTACATCACGTAAGCCCGTTCCCGGTGGTTGACGGCCTGCGGCGTGTCTGCATCTTCCTCGTTGCAGATCGCCGGCCATTCGCGATCCAGGCACACCGCGGTTCCGCGACATCCGGCGAACCGTTCCATAAGCTCCGATTGGGTCAACAGTAAGACAGCTTTGGAGTCCTCCATCATGCCAGCCAGGCGATCCCGCGGATACGCCGGATCGAGCGGGATGTAAGCGCACGCTGCCTTCAATGTCCCGAGAAGCGCGACCACAATGTCCAGCGAACGCTCAACGCCGATGCCAACTAGTCTTCCGTGTCCAGCGCCCCGAGCTTGCAGATAACGCGCGAGCTGGTTCGCGCGCCGGTTTAGTTGCGAGTATGTCAGGACTTGCGCGCCAAACGATACCGCTATGGCATAAGGCGTCTTGGCTGCCTGTTGTTCGAAGAGTTGAGGAAGGGTTGGATCTTTCGGATACTCGTGCATCTGAGAGTTGGCAAACGGCGTCCGGGTTGCGTCAGTCCATCCAAGGAGGTGTTCCCTCAGATAGTGCGGGCATCGAACGGGATTCTCAGGTCTAATGCCAGGAGCTTGGAACTCCCTGTTCGCCGGAAAATCAGCGCTGCGGGACCGAAACCGTGATGTTGCGGAATTTTAAGCCGCCGGTGTGGTCACCCTGAATGTAGAAGGGTCCGGGCTCGCCTTCGTTGGCATCCAATGCGCCGCCGGTGATGCCTTCGATTTCCTGGTGGTTAATCGTGGTGACCCCATTGTGAACAACGGTTACGGTACGGCCCACCAGCGTGACGTCAAAAGTCTCCCATTGGCCTGGCGTTCGCGGCAGCGCAGGCGTGGGCGCGATACGCCCGTAGACCGATCCGATGCGGCGCTCCGGCGGATTCTCGCTAAGGGGTTCGTATTCGATCTGAACTTCGTACCGGCCACGCAGGTAGAAGCCGCTATTGCCATTGTCGGGGCAATTCACTTCGTAGTGCACCTTGAAATCGTCAAACGTGCGCTTGGTTCTCAAGTTCGCGCCATGATCCAGATTTACCAGCAGCCCGTCCTGCACGGTCCAATGGCTGTGGCTCGGGTTGCCTATTGGCTCCCAGCCGTCGAGGTTCTTGCCGTTAAACAGCGGCTCGGGATTGGTCCAAGCCTTGGGAGCGTCGCGCTTCAGGTCGGGCGCGCGAACTCCATTCAGATCGAGGGTGTTGTTGCCGTGCTTCTGAACACCGGTGAGCTTGCCGCCGCTGGCATCTAGGTCCCAGGTGAGCGCGGGAGCAAGCGTGAGGGTCAGGTGCGAACCACTCACCTTGAAATTTCTCACTTCGTAGACGTTGCCGCCGGCGGGTTGGTACCACGCGTCCAGTTTGCCGTCCTTCTCATGTACGCCCAGCCAAACGGCGCGCTCGCCGCCGGGCCCCGCAATGTTGAAATCCCACCGTCCGACAAACGGGTTGCTCTGGTTCTGAGTGAAGGCTGGAATCAGGAGCGTGCAGACAACAAGTAGACAGAGCGGAAATCTTCGCATTCTGGCAGTTTATTACAAACGCGGGAATTCATGGCACCGGGATGCGAATGGGTGTGGAAGGAACAGGAAACGGCCAGGCCACATCTCAAGTTCGTGCGACCCGGCCGTATAGTTCGAAAAGACATCGCGTTGCTGTTCCGTGAGAGTTAGTGAGTGGCGGCTGCAACCACGGTGATCTCCGATGTCGCCTTCGATTCGAGTTGCCGGTTGCGAACCGCCTTGGGCGTCGCGAATGAAAAGGACTTGCCGATCAATCCGGCGTCGAATTTCTTCACTACATAGGCGCCGTTGATCTGTACCAACGTCAGACGGCCTCCCTGAGACTCCTTTTCGGCCACGGACGGCCCGACGAGGACCGAGACAACCTGACGGGCGCTATCGCGGACGCGAACAACCGGCGTCCCTAGCCCCTTGTCAACCAGGATGGTGTATTCGCCCGGCGACAAGACGGCGCCGCCCCAATATGCTTCGACCGGCAGGTCGAAGGTACCTTTATAGACCTCTGCTTTAACCTGCGAGGCTCCAAAGGTGAGGGCACCGGCAAGCAGAGTAAGACCAAACGCGCGATTCAGCTGAAAATTCATATAAATCTCCTTTTGTTGGCTCCCAGAATGAACTCTTTCACTAATTGATTCGTCCTACTAGACATACGAGGATGGCCAGAGTTTGGCCCGTCAGCAGAAGATCAATTCTCGGTTATGGCGCACGACGAAGATTCAAAAGAAGTTGTTTGGCAAGGTCAGTTTTCGACTCACGTTATGAACGCATCACAGACCGGTTCTCTCACTCAGGCGGCTCAGAAGTTCCGTTTCGGAGCCTTCGAACTCGACTTGCAAGAAGGTGAATTACGCAAGCACGGGATCAGAATCAAGCTGCAGCAGAAGCCGCTTCAGATATTGGGCATGCTGCTCCGAACCCCCGGCGCCTTCCTGACGCGAGCGCAACTGGCAGAGCACTTGTGGCCCGGCCTGCACGTGCGCTTCGATGGGAGCCTGAATACGGCGGTCAATTCCTTGCGGCAGGCGTTGAGAGACTCGCCGCGGAATCCGCGTTTCATTGAGACGAGGCCGGGCCGTGGATATCGCTTCATCGCACCCGTTGCGCCGCTGGGCGAAAAAGCGAGCGCGGCTGCCGAACGAGGCGCCATCGATTCGATCGCCGTTCTCCCCTTCGAGAATGATGGAGACCCCGCGCTGACGCATCTCAGTGAAGGGATCGCAAAGAGCCTGATAACAAGCCTTTCGACGCTCGATCACGTGCGGGTGATCGCTCGCAGCCGGGTCTCTCGTCTCAGGGGCCGGGACATGGAACCTCAATCCGCCGGCCAGTCGCTGAAAGTGAGCGTAGTAATAACGGGCCGCGTTGCGCGCCGCGAAACGGAGTTAGTTGTGGGCGTCGAGCTCGTCGATGTCGCCTCGGGCTATCGATTATGGGGTAACGAGTACAATTGCGCGACGGACGATACCTTGACGATCGAGAAGGAGATCGCAAGGGAAGTTACCAGGAAGCTGAACCTGCCGGCGAACCGGCGGAGCCAACTCGCTAACAGCAACGCCGATTTTGGCGCATACCAGGACTATTTAAAGGGGCGCTCGTTCTGCAACAGGATGAGTGAAGAAGATGTGCGGAAGAGCATTGCGTATTTCGAAGCAGCGCTCACTCAGGCTCCGCATTATGCGCCGGCCAACGCGGGATTGGCGGACGCCTATAATCTGTTCGCATTCTTTGGGATCGTCCAGTCGAAAGACGCGCATGCTCTATCGAAGAAGTTCACTGAGAAAGCCCTGGCGCTCGATCCTGAGCTCGCGGAAGCGCATACTGCTCTCGCCTGCGTGAACTTTTTGTACGAGTGGGATTGGGATGCAGCGCAAAAGGAATTTCTAACAGCACTCGATCTGAACCACAGTCATGCGGGCGCTCATCAACGATACGCCGATCTTCTGTCGGCCCTCGGACGAGCGGAGGAGGCGATGGAGCAGATGCGATTCGCGCAACAGCTCGAGCCTCTGGCGCCCATCATCGACATGCAAATGGCCTGGACCTGCTTTGTGTCGCGAGACTTCAAGAGAGCCGAGGAACAGGCGTGGAAGGCCCTGGCCATGGAGCCGAGGTTTGCGGCGGCTCAACATACGCTCGGCCTGGCATACGAACAAATGAGTATGTACGAGGAAGCGCTCGTGGAACTGGAAAACGCCCGCTCCTGTTCGGATAACCACCCGGCCATGGTGTCGGCTCTGGGTCATGCATTTGCGTCCGCGGGCAGGAGAGAGGAAGCCGCCGAGATGCTGCGCCTACTCGAGCAGATGTCGCAATGGAGATATGTCTCCGGCTATTGGCACAGCATCCTACATTGCGGGTTGGGAGACGAAGAGGTGGCGCTGGACTGGCTGGACACCGCTTTTCAAGAGCGGGACGTTTGGTTGATCTGGTTGAAAGTCGATCCCCGTTTTGATCGCCTGCGCCACACCGCGCGTTTTGCGCAACTGCTGCGCCAAATGGGTTGGAACCTGGCTTGATGTGCAAATCGGAAATATCTCGGGAGGCCTTCATGGGCATCGATCAATTCGTCGAAGAGATTCAGGTACTGGGCCGGGATCTGGTTGAAAAAGTGAAGGCTCTGATTCACGAAGGTAATGTGAATCGGATCATCATCAAAGATGACAAAGGGAACACTTTCGTCGAGATCCCTGTGACCGTGGCCACGGTGGGCGCAATCTTCGCACCCGTTCTGGCCGCGGTCGGCGCCATCTCCGCGCTGGCGGCGAAGTTCAAGATCGTGATCGAGCGCGCCAAGCCGGAGCCGGGCGAGGAGCAAAAGAAAACTAGCTGAGCGCCTGGCGGATTGCAGCGGATAGCTGCTCTAATCCCGCATCCACGTCTGCCCCCAGGTGAACGCGAAGCGCCCGCCTTCCACGATCCGCCAGCACCTGGAAGTCGCCTCGCGCCTGTGCCGCCTTAACGATCCCGAAGGTATATTTCTGGCCTGGCACGGGCAGGTCGGCCGCGTCATCGCAGGTGATTTGCAGAAACACACCGCTGTTCGGCCCGCCTTTGTAAGCCTGGCCGGTCGAATGCAAGAAACGCGGCCCGAAGCCCAGACAAGTAGCCACGCGCCTGGCATCACGCACCGCGTGCCGAAGGGTCTGCAACTGCTTCTCGTGCGCCTCATTCATCTCGACGTATGCCAGCACGCCGAAGTAATCGCCCGCCCCCAGCCGGTTCAAATGCGTCTTCAGGTAGCCCGTGAGTGTCCGGTTTCCCGCCGTAGCCTGGTTCAAAGCTTCTGTGTTTTTCGGATCCGCGAACAGTTTGATTCCGGCTGCTTCAAACAGCGGAGTCTCGCCAGGCAACTTGCCGCTCTTTTCGTATTCGGAGGTCAGCGTGCGCGTCGCCACTTTGCTGGCTTCGACGTCCGGTTGATTGAATGCATTGATGCCGAGAATCGAACCCGCGACGGCAGTGGCGATTTCCCAGCGGAAAAACTCCTCGCCAAGGTTGTAAGTCTGCTGCACCGCAATGCGCACTACCGGCTGGCCTGCACGCTCGAGCGTGTCGACCGCTTTGTCCTGCGCGGCGTCGGCGCCCGATTCGAGACGGAGGTACACAAACACGCGATCGGCGCCATATACCTCCGGCGCCCCGATCGACTCGCGGTCCACCGGAATGAGCCCCTTGCCAAGCTTGCCGGTCGACTCCGCAATCAACTGCTCCAGCCACGCGCCGAGATCGAAGATACCCGGCGATGTAATGATCGTGACTTTGTCGCGCCCGTGGTTTCCCAGCACTCCCAGGATCGCGCCCAAAACCACGCCGGGATTGTCCGCAGCCGGCACCGTCGGGCCGCACGCATGCACCATTTCCTGGGCGACGTTCAGGAATTTCGGCACATCCACGCCAATAACGGCGGCGGGCACCATACCGAAGTTAGAAAGCGCGGAGTAGCGACCGCCAATGCTGGGCAGGCCGAAAAACACGTGGCGGAACTTGTCGCTCTCGGCCACCTGCTGCATCTTCGAACCAGGATCGGTAATCGCGAGGAAGCGGTCGCCGGCCTGCTTTTCGCCCACAACCTGTTTCACACGTTCGAAGAAATACTGTTTGTAGATATTCGGTTCGAGGGTGCTGCCCGACTTGCTCGACACGATGAAAATCGTATTCGCCAGGTCAATCTGCTTTTCGAGCGCCCGGATTTGCGCCGGATCGGTGGAATCCAGAACGTGCATCTCCGGATACCCCGCCACCTTGCCAAAGGTCATCCGCATTACTTCGGGACACAGGCTTGACCCGCCCATGCCCAGCAGCAACGCGTACTTGAACCCCGCCGCCTTCACCTCTTCCGCAATGTTCTTCAGATGTTCGATATGCGATAGCTGGTCGTCCACAATGTCGAGCCAGCCGAGCCAGTTCGCTTCGTCCGCGCCCGTCCACAACGACGCATCGTGGCGCCACAGGCGAGGCACTTTGCCGGCCTTTTGCCATTCATCCAGCGTCGCTTTAACCTTGGAATCCAGTTCCTGCGGCAGCCGGTAGGTTTGCCGTTCGATCTTCACCGATGCCCGGCTCCCGGATCGTTGGCCCGTGGCCTTCAGCAGCAGGTCGAAGGCATCCGCGAACTGCTGCACGCCGTCAACCACCAGCTTGTCCGTCACTTCCTTCATCGAGATACCGGCGTTGGCCAGCGTCTTCATTGTGCCGGCCGCGGCTTCGACGTTCTCGGTTAGGCTGGCACGCGGCTTGCCGTGATCGCGAAACGCATTGAACGTCGCGGGCGGAATGGTGTTCACCGTATCCTTGCCGATGAGTTCTTCCACGTAGATGACATCGCGATAGGTGGGATTCTTCGTGCTCGTGCTGGCCCAGAGCAGCCGTTGCGGCCGCGCGCCCCTGCTGGCAAGCCTCTGCCAGCGCTCGCAGGAAAAAAGGACTCCGTACTGCTGGTAGGTGAGCTTGGCGTTCGCAATCGCCACCTTGCCGAGCAGGCTGCGCAGCATGGCTTGTTCGCCGGCGTTGGTCGAGGCCTTGATTCTTGCGCTCGCGAGATTGTCGATGGCGGAATCGATACGGCTCACAAAAAAGCTCGCCACGCTGGCAATGCGGCCGGCATCTCCGCCGCGCGCTACCCATTCTTCCAAACCCAGTAAGTAAGCTTCGGCGACCTGCTCATAGGTCTGCTGAGAAAAAAGCAGCGTGACATTTACATTGATGCCTTCGCTGATGAGCCGCGCGATGGCCGGAATACCTTCCGGGGTCGCCGGAACCTTCACCATCAGGTTTTCCCGCGCCACGGTCTTCCAGAGGCGGCGCGCTTCTTCCAGTGTTCCGTCAGTGTCGTGCGCCAGCAGCGGAGACACTTCGAGGCTCATGTACCCATCGGCCCGCTTCGTCGAATCGTACACCGGACGGAGAATATCGGCGGCATCCTGAATGTCGCGGATCGCGATTCGTTCGTAAAGCGCTTTCGCATCGAGCCGCCGCGATTGAGGATCGTCGAGGACATCTTGGTAGTCCGTGCTGCCAACGATGGCTTTTTCGAAAATGGATGGATTCGAGGTCACCCCACGCAGTCCATCCTCGGCGATCAACCGTTTGAGTTCCCCGCTGGTGATCAGGCTGCGTCGTATGTAGTCCAGCCAAACCGATTGTCCGAAATCCTGCAGTTGCAGAACCGGGTTCCTTGCCGCGATGGCGGAGTCTGTTGTCATCGTCATTCCACCCTTCCATTGGATCTTATGGTCTTGATCCTAGAGTAGCGCGCCATTAAGCACACCACCTCACTCCTATGGATGCTTGAGTACGCCTCACGGTCACGAATCTTTCTTTTGGTCCGTGCCATTAGTTACGGCTTCGTTACGCTGGCGGTACATTCTGCCGCCGCTCCCGGCGCCGCTGTATCACAATGGATGAAGAGCTGCCATGTACAGTGCCGCCGCTTTGAGTCAATTCAAGGAAGCTGCCGCCGAATCCGCGGCTGAGCTGGTCCAGTTCGGAATGATTGTCGGTCTCGGCAGCGGGTCCACCGCGGCACTGGCGGTCGCCGCCATTGGCAGGCGAGTGAAGAACGGGCTGCGCATCATCGGTATTCCGACCTCGGAGCAGACGGCCGGCCAAGCGCGGGAATTGGGTATTCCGTTGTCCAGTTTGGGAGAACACGCTCAAATTGATTTGACCATTGATGGCGCCGATGAAGTGGAGCTGGGCACCCTGAACCTGATCAAGGGCCGCGGCGGAGCACTACTGCGCGAGAAGATCGTGGCCAGCGCTACCGTGCAGTTAGTGATCATCGTCGATGAAACCAAGCTGGTGCGCCAGCTTGGCGTGCATGAACCGGTTCCCGTTGAGGTGGTCCCCTTTGGCTGGCAGGCGACGGCCGCCAGGATTCGGAAGCTGGGCGCCGATCCCAATCTGCGGCTCCGGCCGGACGGCCAAACCTACACGACCGATGGCGGCCACTACATTCTGGATTGCCGGTTTGGACCGATCCAGTCTCCCGCCTCTTTGCAGGGCCAGTTGGACGCGATCGTCGGACTGGTGGAGCACGGTTTGTTTGTCGGACTGACGTCTCAAGTGGTGGTAGGAGGACCGGCGGGCATCAGAACGCTGCGCCGCGATCCTGCCGCCCCCTAGCGTCCCCTGATCGGGCGCTGGAAGTGCCGCGGGAGATTTTGTGAGTTTTCTCACATATGGCGGCGGGCGATCGGAACAGCAAGGACTAGAAGCCGGAATCAAATCACGAAGCCGCCGCTGGCGTTAATGCTTTGACCGGTGATGAATTTCGCGCCGTCCGAGCACAAGAAGGCCACCACATCGGCGACTTCTTCGGGCGTGCCGAGCCTCCCGAGCGGGTGGCGGGCGACGGCGCGCTCGAATGTGGCGACGTCGGAGAAGTGATCCGCGGTCATATCGGTCGTGACATAGCCGGGCGCTACCGCGTTGACCAGGATTCTTCTGGCGGCGAGCTCCAGGGCCCAGTTTCGCGTGAGCGAATCGATGGCGGCCTTCGTAGCTCCGTAGAGACTGCGTCCCCCCGCCACACCGATCCGGCCGGCTACCGAAGAGATATTGATGATTCGGCCGCCGTCCTTGAGCAGGGGCAGCGCGCATTGAGTCACCCAGAAGGGACCCTTGAGATTTGTGTCGATGATTTCGTCGATGAGTTGGGCTGGGGAAGAGCCCATCGGCGTACTCTTCCAGATGCCGGCGTTGTTGACGAGGAAGTCGAGCCTGAGATCAGGCAACGCATGGAACATCTCCTGGATTTCGTCTGGCGAGGCCAGATTCGCATGCATCAGCCGTACTTCGCGGCCGATCGAAGCTGCGACCTCTTCGGCAGCGGCCCGATTTCGGTGGTAGTGCAAGACGATGTGCGCGCCTTCGGAGGCAAGCCGCAGGCAAATGGCGCGTCCGATGCCCCGCGAGCCGCCAGTGATCAGCGCCGTTGTTCCTTCCAGGTTTGGCATATCGTAGCAGCCATTTTGCCACCATATGCACAGGAACTTTTAGTCAGCGCGAAGAGCCACCATGGGATCGATGCGCGACGCCCGGCGGGCCGGTAGATAGCCGGCCAGGGCGGCGACAGCGGTCAGGACGACCAGCATTCCGAGGAATGTCACGGGGTCGGCGGGAGTAACGCCGAAAAGGAGTCCGCTGAGCGCTCGTGCGAGTATCCACGACACCGCGGAACCGACCGCAATCCCGATTGCGGCGAGACCGAGCGTCTGGAGGATGATGCTGGATTGCAGATCCCCAGCGGATGCGCCCAGCGCCATGCGAATTCCGATCTCCTGCGTTCGCTGGTTGACCGAATACGAGATCACGCCGTAGATCCCGAGCGAGGCGAGAATCAATGCGAACAGCGCGAATCCTCCGAGGAGCATCACGATGAAGCGGCGGGGCGAGACGGCTTTATCAACCAGTTGCTGGATGGTCCGGAAATCGCTCACCGGCAGGTCAGGGGCAATCGGTTTGAGAGCGTAGCGCACCGCGGAAGCGAGCTGCGCGGGCGGCACGGTTGTCCGGACCACCAGATCAGCGGAAGACCAGTCCGGACACTGCCGGATGGGAAGGTACATCTCCGATCCCGAGCCCTGCTCCAACGCGAGATGCCGCACATCACTGACGATTCCGACGACCTGCCGGTCGTTGTCCGCGCTGATGATCTGACCGATCGCGTTCTCGCCGGGAAAAAGCGTGCGCGCCATGGTTTGATTGATGAGAATGACCTGCTCGGTCGAGGGCGTATCCCGCTCGGTGAGATCGCGCCCGGCGATCAGCGGAATTCCCATAGCTCTAATATACCCGTCGCTCACAATGCGCACAAACGCGTCAGGATACTCTCCATCTTTGTACGTATGTCCCTTCGCGCGCACGCCCCAGCTACGGTTGCGGCCCAGCGGGAGCGCATCGGTCAAGCCGGCGGCGGCGACGCCGCGAATCTCCCGGGCGCGGCGCAGCACTTCGTCGAAGTAGGCGTTTTTCTGGGCCCGCGTCTTATAGTCCTGGCTTGGATCCACACGCACCGCGACCGCCCTTTCCGGCTGGAATCCGAGATTTACGTCGAGCACTCGCAGAAAGCTGCGAATTAGAAGGCCCGCGCCTACCAGCAGGACACATGCAAAAGCGATCTCGGACACGACCAACATGCTACGGACCCAAGCGTGTCCTTTCGCCGCGGTCGAACTACGGCTGGTATCCTTCAGCGCATTGTGCAGCCCACTCGATGGAATTTGAAGCGCCGGCACCAGGCCGAAAATCAGGCCGGTCAGAATTGCCGTCAGAAGCGCAAAGCCAAGGGAGGTCCCGTCCACTCGGACGTTTTCGAGGAGCGGGATGCTGATCGCCTTTAAGTGAGTCATGGCCCGCGTCCCTCCCATCGCGAGGAGGATGCCGAACGCCGCGCCGCAACAAGACAGCACGATGCTTTCCGTGAGCATCTGCCGGATGAGGCGTCCGCGGCCCGCGCCCAGCGCTGTGCGGATGGCGATTTCTTTCTGACGCGTTGCGGTCCGGGCGAGTAACAGATTGGAGAGATTCGCGCAGACAATCAGCATCACGACGCCAACCGCGCACGCGAGCACGATCAAGGCAGGACGAACGTGGCCTCGCACGTGGTCTCCGAGAAAACTGAGCCTCGCCGCAAAGTCATTGCGGTCTTTCGCGATGAGCCTCCGTGAAATGCTTCGAGAGAATCGTCGCCTCCGCCTGAGCGGAGGGGAGCGCCACACCGGGTTTCAAGCGGCCGACAATCGCCAGAGTATTTCCCCAGCGGTTCGTTTCGCGACTCATGGGGAAAGGAAAATACAGATCGATGTGGCTGCCGGGGGTGAAAACGGACGCGAAATCGAACGAGGCCGGCAGGACGCCAATGACACTGACCGGCTGGTCGTTCAGCCTCAAGGAGCGGCCGACGATGCCGGGGTCGGAAGCGAAGCGCCGCACCCAAAGACCGTGGCCCAACAGCACGGCCTGCGGCCCGTTATATTTACACTCTTCGGCTGTGAACAATCTGCCCAATTGGGGTTGGACGCCCAATAACTGGAAAAAGTTTTGCGACACCGGCACGCCGCTAAGGCGCTCGGGCTCGCCTTCACCGGTGAGCTTGTTGTCACCAACACCATAGAAAGCAAAGTACGCTGCGACATCGGAGAAGGATTGATTCTGCTCGCGAAAGTCGAGGAAGTGATCCACCTGTGTCGTCGAACCCGACATGTCGCTGTCCTCGCTATTGTGGTTGGTGATCCACACGAGACGTCCGGGGTCGCGAAAAGGAAGAGGACGAAGGAGAAGCGTATTTACGATACTGAACACGGTCGAGCTCGCGCCGATTCCCAGCCCGACAATCAGAACAGCAAACGTGGTGAACGCGCGATCACGTCCCAGAGCGCGGAATGTGTAGCGAAGGTCTTGCCGAATGCTGTCAATGGTCGGAACGGTCACTAATTCCCTCTTTCGTGAGGCATTGGACACCGCTGCTCACGATACTAATACTGACCAGGAAACGGAAGGTTACATCCAGCATCCTTTAGACGACGCCCACACCCGCCGGTTAGGCCGGTTTAGCGGTTTTCCCCCCGCGCTTACTTTGGTTAGTAGCGACGTGCTCTTGCCTGACGTTTAGAATGGAGCAAGCGGCACGCTCCGCTCCGCATGCCCACCCAAGGCCAATTCATCGACTATTACGATCTTATGCAAGTCAGCCCAAAGGCTGAGTTGGAAGCCATCAAGCGCGTGTACAAGATGCTGGTCGCGCGCCTGCACCCGGACAATCTGGAGACGGGGGACGCGGAGGCATTCCTCCAACTCCGGCGTGGTTTCGAGATCCTCTCTGATGCGGCGGCCAGAGCTGCTTACGATGCGGAATATATTGCACGGGTCAAGCAACCTCTGCCGTCGGTCGAGCCGGTGGAATTTGCGACCGGCGTGGATGCGGAGCTCAGCCGTCGTGTGGGCATCTTGTGCCTCCTCTATAAGCAGCGGCAGACTAATGCGGACAGGTCAGGGTTATCTCTGTTGGAACTCGAGCAGGTTACCAAGTGTCCGCAGGAGTTCGTTTCGTTCACGCTGTGGTATTTGCAGAGCAAGAACTACGTGAGTTCGGCGGAGAACAGCGATTTTGTCATCACGCCCGCCGGCATTGACTATCTAGAGGCAAACCTGCCCGAAAGCAAGGCGCAACAAAGCGGACTGCTTAGCCGCCAGCCCTGAAGGACACCTTAGCCGGCCATCGACGAGTATTGTTCCGCGCCATCCACCAGATCCAAGTCCCGCAATACGGGGGGCACGGGCGTGGAGGCACTCGTGATCACGTCATCGGCAAGAATAATGGCTTCCGCGAGATCGCGCATGGGGCGCCGCAGCCGCCGGCTTTCGCCCCGCAGTCGAAGATAAGCCTGCTCTTCGGTCAAATTGTACTTGGCCTGGAGGATGCCTTTGGCGCGCTCCACCAACTTGCGGGCCTCTAGCTGGCGCCGGATGGCGAGTGCCTCCTCCTGCAGCCGCGCATTTTCGTCCATCACGCGCGAACGCGCGATCGCGCCCCCCATCTGCTCTCCCATGAAGGAGAGTAGCGCGATCTGTTCGGGGCTATGGGTATGAGGCTGTTTATGGTGGACGTTTATAACTCCGATGGTGTCTCCACCGCTCACGAGGGGTACCGAAAGGAACGCCTCGAAGGTGTCTTCGACTAATGTGGGGAAACTTTTGAATCGCTTGTCCGAGGCAGCCTTGTCCGGGAGCGCTACGACCGATTTGTGCGCCGCCACCCAGCCGGTCACGCCCTCGCCCAACTTCAGGCGAATACTTCCGATCTCGGCCGAGTGCGGCAATTGGGACGCCCTTAACACGACATCGCCCGTGGGCGCCACCAGGTAAACCAGGCATGCATCGCAACCCGTCACCTCAACCGACATACGGATGAGTTCTTTCAGCATGTCATCCAGGGCTAAGCCGGAACTGACGATCCGGCTGGTCTGGTGCAGGAGGTCGACTTGCGCGTAGTGGGGTTCCATCCATTGAGGGTAGAGCCGTAAATTGGGGAACGTCCAATAGAAAGTTTCAATGGGCCCGATACCGTTCTGTGCCAAGGGATCAGAAAAGCTTCAGCGGCCAAACGACGACGACGAAATTCGATCGATGATCAAATCCTGCGGAGACAGCGACTTCCGGAAGATCCCGGGGTGTGAATGTTTTGCGCCGGCCTATTCATTTTTGCGATACTTGGGCCGAAATCCAGTTGTTTCGACGGAGAATTGCGATGCCAGACACGGCTATCGTCTACGACCATGAAGGCGATCAATCGCTCAATTTCAACGTCCCGCTGAAGGACCTGCAAAAGCAGTTGCCGCTGCGTGTCTTGTCGCTGGAGGACTGGCGGCATTGGACGAGCTGGGGCTACGTGATCGTGCCCAACGCCGTTCCCGCGGAGAACGTCGAGCGGCTGAAAGCGACGCTTTGGGAGTTTCAGGAAATGGACCCGGCGAATCCGGCGACGTGGGACAAGTCGCAGCTACGCGATCACCAGATGCAGGAACTGAACAATAGCGGGATGGTGGAAATCTACAATCACCAGTGCCTGTGGGACAACCGCCAACAGCCGCGCGTCTACAACGCGTTCGTCGACGTCTGGGACCGCGAGGATCTGTGGGTCACCCTTGACCGGGCCAATCTCAATACACCGAACCGCGGCGCCCGGGCATTTGGCGGCTTTATCCATTGGGATTGCGATACGAAGCTTCGACCACTGTCGGTGAACGTGCAGGGTGTTTTGTCGTTAGTGGATACCGATACCGAGGTGGGTGGATTTCAATGTGTTCCGGAACTTTTCCGCACGATGGAGCCTTGGATCGCCTCGCAGCCGCCGGATCGCCATCCGTTCTTCCCGGATACCTCGGGATTCGAAATCAAATTCGTCCCTTTGCGAGCGGGTGATCTGCTGATCTGGAACACGCTGCTGGCGCACGGGATCAAGCCGAATGTCTCCAAGGACCGCGTGCGCATGGCGCAATACCTTTCGATGTATCCGGCGGACGAGGCCAACGTCCGTGTCCGGGAGACGCGGATCCGGTCGTGGCGGGAGCGGGAGATCCCCGACGAGCCTGCATTTCCTGGCGATCCGCGCGAGTGGGAGAAAACACGTTACGGGCGCGCGGAATTAACCGAGCTGGGCGAACGGCTGCTCGGGATGAGATCCTGGAAAACCTGAGACGCGCTACTGGGGCGCCCAAAAGGGCTCCGCCGCCGGGACGAACTCCACCGGGACTTCGGTTACGAAGGTGCGCAACCAGCGGGTGCACTCCTCCATGCCGGCTTGCTCAGACGGGATGTGGCCCAGGATGATCAGCGCTTTGTGCTTGCCCTCGGCCGCGGCGTCGGCTCCATATTCGATCGTCTCCCACTCCAGACCCTCGCCCATCACGAGCACTTCCACGTCGTCGCGCTGAAGCGTGTGGCGCTCACCCGAGAACCCAGGGTAGCCGGGATTGAGGGCGAGTTTAGTCACGCGCATCGACGGGTCGCCAACCACGCGGAGGGTTCGAATGGCAAGCGTCTTCCTGATGCCGGCGGCCAGGTCTTGCAACGTGATCTCCGGCACCACAAAGAGATTGTCTTGATTCGCCACTTGAAATTTCTCCCAGCCCAGGGCGCGGATCATTCCGCTTCGAATGCCATCCGGCCGGCGCGCGTGCCAATGGTCGTGAAAGCGCCAAACAACGATGTGATGCTCCGCGATGAACGCCTGCTTGGTTGCGAGCACGGCATCGTGTTCTTTGCTGAGGTCGCCGGTTTGGTCCAGGTGACCGTAGAACGTCGGCTCATGCGTGATGATCAGGTTGTTTCCGGACGCGGCGGCGCGGCGCAAAACGTCGAACGTGGCCATCATAGTCACTGCGATGCCCGTCACCGGTGTGTCGGGATTGCCGGCCTTGAAGGTGTCGACGGTTGGCGTTCTCCAAGGCACGCCGACATTCTTTTGAATGCGCTCGATCACTTGCCGGGCGGTTAAGCCGTTGCTCTGGGCCAATACGGGAATGCTGAGCAAAGCAACGCCGAGAATTTGGGCGGTCACGTTTCCTCCCGAACTACTGCAATGGTACAGCGTTCTTAGGAGGCCAGACAGAAGGCGACGATGGTTTCGCCGGTTTTACCGTTGGTTTGCTCCAGCTCGTCAAGAAGCATCCGCTCGGCGCCATCGGGGTCCGGGTTGACTTCGCAGCCTTCGATTTCGGATTCGCTCGCCCCCTCGTAACACAGCTCGCAGACAACCAGACCGTCGTCGCCGCGCATTGGCGGGCCGAAGGTGCGGCAGGTCATGGGACGCGCACCGTAGAGTTCGCAACCACCGGTCTCCGGGTCCAGGGCGGGACACGGCTCGTCGTCGGCGAAAGTGGCGAATCGCCGTTCGGCCTCCTCGCCTTCGCCGAGCCAGCCTGTAGCCGGGTCGCCCGGGAAATCGCGCGAGACGCGAGCAACGTACTCGCGGGCGCGCCTAACTACGCGGCCGGCACGCTCCGGATCGCTCGTTTGCAGTTCAGCCAGACCGCGCCGGAGCCGGCGGATGTCGAGTGGAGTGATGGGAAACGGCCCGATGCAACACTGGGTGCAACCGAGCTTGCATACCAGCCAAGGCCCGCTGCGGCGGGCGGCCTCCGCCATCGCGGCGTCGACAATCTGAATCAGGCCGGAATCGCGGGAGTCAATCACGGCGTTCTGCATTATTAAGATGCAGGATAACGCAGGCGCACGGCCGGCGCCGCAGTAGTGAGTGGGAACGATTCTCGATCCGCCAGCCCCCAGAACAGACCTGCTCCGACTCGGGCCGCCACTGGAAGCGCCAGTAATCAAGGCCCCGCGCACCGGCTCGGCGTCACGTTGTACGCTGTCCCCGCCACTACGGGCGTCTGCGCGTGCTTCACCGGGTCAACGAAAAGAATCTGCGACACCCACTCATGCAGCTTGCTCATCTGCGCCATATCGCGCGGCGTCACTAGCAGCACCCCGCCCGGAACGAAGATCGCCGTCTGGCCCGGGCCGACAAATTCCCACTTGCTGCTCGCCAACTCCAGAACCCAGTAATCCGACTGTGGGTTTGTGCTGTTTTGCTCGGCGCCGATGGTTTCCACCAGCAACCGCGCTCCGTCGGGTGAGAAATCGGCGATCGAAGGCGGTGTGGGCCGCTGTGTGAAATCTGCATGCGCGGTCTCGACTCCAGTTGTCACATCCAATACCCGCACCCTCGTGCCTGCAACGCACGCCAGCTTCCGCACATCCCGTGACCAAACCGGGGATGTGCAGTGGTCGAGCTTGCGTCCCGCTGCCCCGCTGGCATCCATCATCGTCACCGATTCCGCTTTCCCGGTCTGCACCGCCAGAGTGCGCGCGTCGTGTGAAAGCGCAGCGGCCGCCGGCGAATCGTCAATAGGGCTGACCTTCGTGAGCTTACCGTCCCACCGGTAAAGCCCCGGCTTGTTCTCCTCATACGCGGTGAAAAAAGCACGTGTCCCGGTGCCGCCCAGTAAGCCCGTGATGCCACCCTTGAATCGTGTGGCCAGCGTCTCCGCACGGGTCCGCCGGTCGAACCACCACAGTTCGTTATCGTCCTGGTTGCCGAAGGTTCCCGAGACAAACCAGATGCCTTTTCCATCCGGCGAGCATACGGGCAGTTCGTGCCGCCGCTCCGTATTGGTAACCTGAGCAATTTGCCGGGTCCTCGTGTCCAACGTCCAGATCTGCTGATACGTCCGCCCGCGCGCAGCGTACACGCGCCGGCTGAAGATCACATTGGCGCATTGGCCGGGCAGTATGAGAAGAGTCGTAAGAAAAAAGAGGGCCAGGATCTTGAGCATGAGTAATCTTCATGATCCCACTCGGACCTGGGCGGCTCAACGATACAATACGAGCGTGAATCGCAGAACTTTTATTACCATGGCAACCGCCGCCGTCGCGGATGCCGCCGCACAACCTACGCCCATCCCCATCATCGACACGCACATCCATCTGTTCGATCCCACGCGCCCGCAAGGCGTGCCCTGGCCGGAAAAAAACGACGCCGTCCTGTACCATCCAGCGCTGCCCGAGCGGTACCGGAAGATCGCCACGCCGCTCGGCATCACAGGCGCGATCGAGGTGGAAGCCAGCCCCTGGCTGGAGGACAACCAGTGGGTTCTTGACGTCGCCGCCAAGGACACGATCATCGTTGGCACCGTCGGAGACCTCGAACCCGGTAAGCCCGATTTCCGCAAAATCTGGAACGGTTTCATCGCAACCCGCTGTTTCGCGGCATTCGCTATGGGAATCTTTGGGGGCGAAACCTCAGCGCTGAGCTGTCCAAGCCCGAGTTCATTTCCGATCTCAAGGTGCTGGCCGATGCGGGCCTGGCGCTGGACACCGCGGATCAAGATCCCGTGCTGATCGCGGCCGTCGTACGGCTGACGGACCGTGTTCCCCACCTACGCGTCGTGATCGATCACCTGCCGCAGCTCGATCCACCGGCGGAGCCGGCTGCGCGCCGCGCCTACCAGGCCGACTTACGGGAGCTCGGAAAGCGCCCGCAAGTGTATGTGAAGATCTCCGAGGTGCTACGCCGCGTGGACGGCCGCGTGCCAACCGATCTGAACTTCTACCGGCCGAGATTGGACGAACTCTGGAGCATTTTCGGCGAAGACCGGCTGCTTTATGGCAGCGATTGGCCCAACAGCGATCAATGGGGCTCCTATGCGCAAGTACTGGCCGTCGTCCGCGAATACGTTTCGGGGAAGAGCAGGGACGTAGCGGAAAAATACTTCTGGAAGAATTCGGTCGCTGCCTATCGCTGGGTCAAGCGCGATCCGAGCCAGCCTGATGGTGTGTAGCGCGGCTATTCCGGTTCGTACAGGCAAAATGGGTCCGACGCGAGGGGGTTGCCGGTGGCTTCATAAGCCCGCGCGCGTGAGCCGCCGCAGAGCGCGCGGTACTCGCACACCCCGCAGCGTCCTTCGAATTGCGTGGGATCGTGCAATGCCTGGAACACCGGGGCGTTGCGATAGATATCGGCTACGCGGTCTTTGCGCACATTGCCCACCGTAAGCGGCAGGAAACCCGCGGGACAAATGTCGCCGGTATTCGAAACGAACATGATGCCGTGGCCGTCGCGGATGCCGAAACTGCGATACGCGGGGCTGCGTTTGACCTGCTCGCCCGTCATGCCTTCCGCGCGCATCTGCTCAAGCGCCACTCGCCGGTAGGACGGCGCTTCCGTCGTAGCCACAGTGAACGGAGCCGTACGTGACGTGTCGAAGATCCACCCCATGAGCTTCTCGCCTTGCTCCGGCGAAAGCGGCTGCAATACCTTCCCGCGCCCCACCGAGATCAGAAAGAATAGACTCCAGCGCGTTACGCCCAACGGCTTCAGAAGTTCGTAGATCGCAGGTGCATCGGCAGCCGTTTCGGCCGCCACCAGAGTATTCACCTGCAGCGCCATCTGGAGTTCCTGCGCCCAACGCATGGCTTGCACGGTGCGATCGAACGTGCCAGGCACGCCGCGGATCGAGTCGTGCCGTTCGGCGGTTGAGCCATCCAGGCTGAGGCCCAGCCCTTCCACCCCGTGCCGTTGCAGTCGTACCAGCACTTCCCGCGTCAGCGCCCCGGTGGCCGCCGGTGTGATGGAGACGCCGATGCCGAGCTTGCGCGCCTCGTCGATCAGCTCGAAGAGATCAGCGCGCGCCAGCGGATCGCCCCCCGTCAGAATCAACTGCGGCAAGGGGGCGCCGAACTCCCGAATCTGGCGTAGAAAGGCAACCCCCTCCTCGAACTTGAGCTCCATAGGATGCGGCGCCGGAACCGCCTCGGCGCGGCAATGCCGGCAGGCCAGCGCGCACGCCTGCGTGGTTTCCCAGTAGATATTGAGCGGTGTCCGGGCGTAATCGCGCGGCGCGTGGTGCGACGGGCCACCATGTGGGGAACCTGCCATGCCTCCAGCGTATACCTGGCGGAACCCGCTTGACACGATCGCGTCTTCCGCGCATACTTACCTAGACATCTAGGAATCATGGGCAAAACCAATCCTGACGTGTTGCAGGGCACTCTCGATCTGCTGGTTTTGAAGACGCTCGCGCGCGGGCCGCAGCATGGCTACGGCATTGTCGTCCACATTCAGCAGGTTTCGGAGGAAGCGCTGCGCGTGGAGGAGGGATCGCTCTACCCGGCCCTGCACCGCATCGAACAGGCCGGCTGGATCAGCTCCGAGTGGGGCGTCTCCGATAACAACCGGCGGGCCAAGTACTACCGCCTGACCGCTGCGGGCCGTAGACAGCTCGCCAGGGAAGAGGAGGATTGGGGCCGGCTGACGCAGGCCGTGGCCAAAGTGCTCCGGTTCGCCTGAGGAAGAACGATGTCCTGGATCAACCGCCTGCTCGGCTCGTTGCGCAAGGAGAAGCTGGAAGATCACCTCAATGACGAGCTTCAATTCCACATCGAGATGCGGACTCAGGAGTTCATCGCCGCCGGGATGACGCTGGACGAGGCCCGGCACCGCGCGCAACGCCTCTTCGGCAACCGACTACTACTCAAAGAAACGACGCGGGACATGGACACGATCCGCTGGTTGGAGACGCTATGGCAGGATCTGCGTTATGCGGGGCGCATGTTGCACAAGACGCCAGCTTTCGCGGCGGTTGTCATTGTGACACTCGCGCTGGGTATCGGCGCAAACACGGCGATCTTTACGCTGATCGATGCGGTCATGCTGCAAAACCTGCCGGTTAAAAACCCGGGGGAATTGGTGCTTTTTTACGACGGCATCGACAGCGGCGTGAACACCGGCGACGGTTTCCCGGGCGACATCTTTTCTTACCCCTCCTGGGAGTATTTCCGCGATCACAACGAATCCTTCCGGAGCTTGTGTGCCTTTCGACAAAAATCGGATCGTCTGGTGATGCATCTGGCCGGTTCCTCTGACTCCGGCCCCAAAGAGCAGGCGGACGGGCATCTCGTTTCCGGAAGCTACTTCGCTGTATTGGGTGTGCAGGCCGCGATCGGCCGGGTGTTGACCGCGCAAGATGATGTGCTCGCTGCCCCGCACGTGGCCGTCATCAGCTATAACTTTTGGCGCCGGCGTTTCAACCTCGATAACTCGGTGATCGGCAAGCCTGTCGATCTGAACGGGACCGTGTTTACCATCGTCGGTGTCGCTCCGCAGGAATTCTTTGGTGAGCGAGTGTCCTCGCCTCCTGATTTCTGGTTGCCGCTCTCGACGCAGCCGCAGGTGTTGCAGCGTGAGTCCTGGCTGCCGCGGCACGACGTCCACTGGCTGAACCTGCTGGGACGGCTCAAAACGGGGATACCGATCGAGCGGGCCCAAGCCACTGTCAATACCCAACTACAGCAGTTCTACACGGCTGAGGCCGGGACTCACGTTACCCCGGAGAGGCTGAGGCCGCTTCACGACGCTCACGTTGAACTCAAGCCAGGTGCGCGCGGCATTTCCTGGATGCGGGTGAAATATTCCGAGCCGTTGCACGTGTTAATGGCGGTCGTTGCCTTGGTCCTACTGATCGCCTGTGCCAACGTCGCCACGCTCTTGCTGGCTCGTGCATCCGCGCGAAACCGGGAAATGTTTGCGCGGCTTGCGCTGGGAGCGTCGCGAGCCCGGCTGGTTCGCCAATTACTCACGGAGAGCGTCCTGTTCGCTCTTCTAGGTTGCGCCGGAGGAATCGGACTCGCGTGGTGGGGCGTTAAAGTCCTGGCATCGATGGTCAAGGTAACTTCGGTGGTAAATGTCAACCCGGATCTCGCTGTTCTGTGTGTCACACTCGCTCTTTCCGTTGTTACGGGAATCGGGTTCGGCCTGGTTCCGGCACTCCGGTCGAGCCGCACGGCGGAGAAGATGGGCTGGGCGACAAGATCGTCAGACTTCGGACTTTCACGCGCCAATCCGGCACATGTCCTGGTGATCCTTCAAGTCGCATTGTCGTCTGTCTTGTTGGTCGGGGCGGGAATGCTTACTCACAGCCTGCTCAATCTCCAGAACCAGGATCTGGGATTCCATCGCGACAATCTGCTGCTGGTGAGAACCGACGCCCGATTGGCCGGATATCAACCGGCAGGGCTCGTCGCGCTCTACCAGCAACTGGAGGAACGCCTCAATGCACTGCCCGGCGTGCTATCCGCGGCTATCGCCCAGTATAGTCCGATCAGTAACACCAGTAACTCAAGTAATTGCTCGATCCAGGGGTACTCGCCACCAGCCAACAAAGACACGACCGTATACTCCGTAGAGGTCGGCCCGCGATTTTTTGAGACGTTAGGGACACCGCTCGTACTAGGGCGTGCCATCGGGCCTCGCGACACACCGGCTTCACCGACGGTGGCCGTCGTCAACGAGACCTTCATCCAGGAGTTTCTGCCCAAACAGAATCCGATTGGCCGCCACTTCAGTTTGGGCGATCCGTTCAAACCACCTGGCGCGGAGATCATCGGAGTAGCGGCGGACTCCAAGTATTACGAGCTGAGTGAGAAGCCGAAGCCGATGGCGTATTTCTCCGCGTGGCAATCCGGGGGCTGGGAAGCATACGTAGGGGAACTGCTGATCCGGACTTCCCATGATGCGTCGGGAGCGGCCACGGAAGTGCGGCAGGCCATCCACCAACTCGATAGCCGCCTCCCGATCATCAACGTCACAACACTGCGAGAACAGGTCGACGGTTCGTTGTACCAGGAGCGGATGATCACCCACCTTTGCAGCTTCTTCGGGCTGCTCGCGCTCCTCCTGGCCTCGATCGGTCTCTACGGGACCATCGCGTATTCGGTGATGCGCCGGACCAACGAAATCGGCATTCGCATGGCGCTGGGCGCACAGCGCCCGCATGTGCTCTGGATGGTACTGCGAGAAGCGGTCGCACTGGTAATCCTTGGACTTACTTTTGGATTGCCCCTAGCTCTAGGCGCAACACGTTGGATCAAGAGGTTTCTGTTCGGCACACCACCAGTGGACCTGGCGGGCATTGGCGCGGCCCTCATTTTCATCCTGGCAGTCTCAACTCTCGCCGGTTTTCTTCCGGCGCGTCGCGCAACGAAGGTGGATCCGATGGTCGCGCTGCGCCACGAATGAGGCGCGCTTGACAATGCCCTGTTTGTCGATATAGTTTAGGTAGTTTACATCCCACAGGAGCATCGCCATGGCAAACTACGCTCATCCTGAAACTCTCGTTTCCACCGATTGGGTCGCGCAACATGTTTCCGATCCCAACGTCCGGGTTGTGGAAGTCGATGTGGACACGAAGGCTTACGATGAAGGCCACGTGCCCGGCGCCATCGGTTGGGCCTGGAATTCGCAGCTCTGCGACACCGTGCGGCGCGACATTCTGCCCAAGGCGCAATTGGAACAGTTGCTGGGATCGTCGGGTATTTCGAATGACACCACGGTGGTGATTTACGGCGACAACAACAACTGGTTCGCGGCCTGGGCGTTGTGGCAGCTTAAGATCTACGGGCATAAGGACGTACGGTTGATGAACGGTGGCCGCAAAAAGTGGCTGGCCGAAGGGCGCGAGCTCACGCTCGAACCGCCCAAGCCATCGACCGTCACCTACCGGGCGTCCGGGCCCGACCACTCGCTACGCGCCTACTTGCCGCAAGTGCAAGCGGCGCTCGAAGGCGGCGGCTATGCCTTCGTGGACGTGCGCAGCCCGCAGGAGTTCACGGGAGAGATTCTGGCGCCTCCTGGATTGCCCGAGACTTGCCAGCGCGGCGGGCACATTCCCAGCGCGCGCAGCATTCCATGGGGCAAGGCCTGCAATGAGGATGGTACGTTCAAATCCGCTGACGAATTGCAGGCGTTATACGCCGGCGAAGGCGTGGACGGGTCGAAGCCGGTGATCGCGTACTGCCGCATCGGAGAACGGTCGAGCCACACTTGGTTTGTGCTGAAGTACCTGCTCGGCTTCGATAAAGTCGTCAACTATGATGGCTCGTGGACCGAGTGGGGTAACCTGGTGGGCGCGCCGGTTGAAAAGGGCGCGGTGGCCAAGGCCAACGCTTAAGCGCATGAAAGTCGAAGAATATCAGGAGCGCAAAACCGAAGTCGCCGGGTGGCCGGTCAATCTGGCCAGCTATCGTCTGGGCAGCGTCTACCACTGTAAGGCGGATAACGTGTCGCCCGGCGCGGCGTTGGCCCGCACCACCGGCGCCACACGTGAAGAGGCGGAGAAAAAGGCGCTTGATCGCGCCGAACAACTGCTGTCGCGCACAAAAGTGCGAGCCGTCTGACTAGCCGCCGGGCGAATCCTGTTCGCCGGTTCCCGCCATTTCCTCCACTTTCGAGCCGTGGCCGTCGATGCGCTGCGGCACTGTTCCGCGCATGTTCATCTGGTCCTCGGTAGCGCCCAGCGCCGATTCGGCATGTCCGCCCGGCCCCGCGGCCATCGCCTTCGGCCGCATCGCTTCGTCGAGAAACTCGTTCACCAGGTTCTCCAGGTTAGCGGCCAGTAAAGCCAATTCCGGGCGATCCAGCGCCTGGGCGAATTCCACCGGCGATGCGGCTAACAGCGTCGCGCCGGCAGCCTGTTCATACGCGGAAATCCGGAGCGGCAGGAACGCGGAAAAACGCACGTCCGCCGCCAGAAGCTGAGCATATAAATCGGGCTGCAGGAGAGTGTAGACGAGGGCGGCGCCCAGCGGCTCAACCGCGGATACGCTGGCTCTTCGCCGGCGCGCGGCACGGCGCAAAACCGCTTCGATTTCGCTCAGCCGCAAGGAAGAAATGCGCTCCAGGATCATTCAGAAGCTCCGTGCGGATCATACCAGAAGCCTGTGCCAACGGGAAGGCCCCCATGAGCCTTCCCAGGCTATTACTTCGCGAGTCCCGTTAGAACATGAAGCGCAGGCCGAACTGAATCTGCCGCTCAGCGGTGGCTGTGGCCGTTGAAAGACCGAAACTCGGTGAGCCAAGTAGCTGGCCACCGGATTGTGAGAAAGTGAGTGCTCCTGCGCCAGGCGTGGCAAAGGTGGCCTCGTTCAAAATATTGAAAAATTCCGCGCGGAACTGCAATTGTATTTGCTCGGTGAATTTCGTGTTCTTGATCACCGAAAAGTCAAAATTCGACCAGCCTGGGCCAATGAACGTATTGCGTCCTAAATTGCCAGGAGTGGGCAGTACCTGGTTCCCGGTCACTGGGCTGGTGACGGTAGGCTCAGCAAAGAACCCATCACCGACTCCGCCATTCGCAATCACCGCATTCGAGAAATACTGTGGGCCGCCGCTGGGGGCCCGGGTGGGTGTCTGCAACAGGAACGGCCTGGCGCCAAAGCCGTCGAAGCCGTCAAAGCCGTATTGCAGGCTCCCGTACGGCGTAGCCACCGTGAAGGGGAACCCCGATTGCGCGCTCACGATCCCGAGCAGGGCCCATCCCTGAGTCAGGCGCTTGGGAGCTGACGAGAGCCAACGGTCCATGGGCACGTCGTATTCGAAGTTGGCAACGAACCGCTGCGCAACGCTGTAGCTCGCGGGGGCGCGCTCGCAACTTACGCATTCAGGATTGTTCTGACTACCCCCACCGCCAATCCCGCCGGAACTCCACACAGCGTCGGCGTCGGTCATGACTTTTGAAAACGTGTAATCGGCCTGAAATTGCAAGCCGTGACTCGGCGAGATCTTGCGTACCTGGAACTGTAGGCCGTTGTACGTGGAGTGCGCGCCGTTGTAGAACACCTGAAGTTCGCCCAACCCCGGAGTGATATTGCTGTACGGAGTGTACTGCTTTTCTGCCCCTTGAAACGCATTGGGGTAGGTCTGATTGTAAAGCGCAACACCGTTGTTCAGGATGTACGAGGCCTGGGTGGCAATTCCGCCGGCAAACTCGTGTTCCAAGGTGAAGTTGCCATTAATCGTGTACCCGTTTCTCATCCCGTCAGATGGGTAATCGCCGCCCAGCGGGCCAAGGATTTTCGCGTATGGCTCAATGTTCACTGGGGTATTGGCTGGAATCGTTTTCGAGTTTCCATTGGCGGCCAGCACTTGGCCCGACGTGCTCGTCAATAGTGGCAGCGAAACTGCCTGCGGTGTCAAACCATACGTCGCATGTGGCAGGAAATTTAGAGAGGCAACCGGAAAATTCACTAAGGCCTGGTCCGGATAAACCGTGGGAATCATATTCGTGAACGTGGCGAACCCACCCCGCAGCACCGTGCCTTTCCCCAGGTTGTACGCCATACCCAATCGGGGGTCAAAATTGCCCGCAACATAGTCCGGCTTCCACAACGGCTGCGGGTTGACCACAAAGTGGCCATAAAGGCTGCCGTAATCCGCGGGACCGGCGAAGCGATCGCCAGTTTCCGTGGGAACGGATGCGTATTCGTAACGAAGACCAAGGTTCAGCGTAAGTCTTCGAGCTGATCTTAAAATCGTCCTGCACGTATCCCGCGAGCGTCCAACGACGCAATCCCCACCACACCTCGCCGCCTCCGGGAGGACCATAACCGGGACCGTGGTCGCGCGCGCATAGTCCTGGTCATCGCCCTCCATCATGCTGATGAGGCCGCTCGGACTGGCCGCGCCTGCCGGTATGCCAGGACCCCCATCTAACGGGCTGAGCGCCCCCGTCAGCGCTGTGCCGGCGGTGAATTGAAATACGCCGCTTGGGCCGATTGAGGTCACGCCCGTGCCATTGTCCCGTTCGCGGCGGAACTCACCGCCGATGTTGAAGGTGTTGCGTCCATGGGTCCAGCTGACATTATCCTTGGGGTCGAACAAGGTGACGTTGTACTGAGTTTCGAATGTGTCCGGCCCCCACGATTGCAGGCTGCCATCCAGGAAACTGGTTGGGTGGTGTTGGCCTCTGCGGGAGCCTCGGGTACGCCCTCGATGCCTCGATTGAGGGTAAACGTAAAGACATTGAGCAACGTGGGCGAGAAAAGGTGCGTGTCGCTGACCGAGTAATTACGCGCATCGCCAATATTGGACTCGTGGAAAAATTCGAGCCACCGAGTGTCGCGGCCCATGGATCCGTTTCCAACGCGCTGTGGTTGTCGTGAGAGACGCGCACGAACAGAGTGTCGTTTGCGAAGTGGTGGTCTACGCGTCCGGACCATTGATCGTCATTGATCGGCTGAGAGAACATGAAGTTGAAGGTGTTGGCCCCATAGATTCCGCCGGGCTGATTAGGCAGCGGATACTTAGCGAGGACCTGGCTGGCAACCGGGTTCAGCGGCGCCTGGTATGTGAAGCCGTTCACGTCGACGATGCCTTGTCTCTCGGCTGCGGTGGGGACGAGCAACGATATCCGGCTCGCCCAGCCTCTGCCGGAGGCCGGCGTACTCGAAGAAGAAGAAGGTCTTATCTTTTTTGATCGGCCCCCCAAACGTCGTCGCCGAATTCGTTTCGCTTGAACGGCGGAACGGACGTGGCGAAGAAATTCCGCGCGTCGAAAGCATTGTTACGCAAGAATTCAAACGCGCTGCCATGAAATCCGTTCGTGCCGGTTTTGCTCACCATCTCGGTGATGGTGCCGCCGCCCTGCCCGTATTGGGCGGAATAATCGTTCTGTAGGATCTTGAATTCGGCAATGGCGTCCAGATTGAAATTCGTGAACTGGAGCGTACCCATTTCCGCGTCGCTGATGTCCGCGTTATCCAAAGTACCGACATTGGTCTCGCCGCGATTGCCATTGGCGATCCACTGCCCCGCTGGCGCCATCCAGCCCATGGAACCCGTGTCCTGGACCATGCCCGGCTGCATCATGATAAGTCCCGTTATGTTTCTGCCGTTGAGCGGCAGCGTCTGCACCTGCTCTTCCGACACCAGGCCGGCGAGCGTTGCATCCGTCGTGTTGATTAGCGGCGGTGTAGCATCCACTTCCACGGTGGATTCCACTCCCACAACCGTCAGCTTGAAATCCACTACGCGCGTCTGGCTCACATCCAGCGTGATCCCGGGGGCATTCGCGCTCTTGAAACCGCTGCCCTCCGCCGTAACGCTATAGGTGCCCACTACCAGATTCGGAATCGTGTATGTCCCGGAGTTGCCCGTCACGGTGGATTGCGAAACCCCGGTTTCCGTGCGCTTCGCGGTGATCTTCGCATTGGGTATCACGGCGCCGCTGGGATCGGTGACGGTGCCCACAATGGCACCCGTCGCCTGCGCCCAAATTGTCGTGGGGAGGAGAAGAATCAACGCCAGCAGAAACCCGCTGGCAATTCGGAATTGTTTGGATGATGCCCACGCTGGCTCGATAGCCCGCGAAATCCTAGCCCGCTCTTTACTCGTATACATACGCTCGTGCTCCTCTGTGGGCAGCCGCATTCGCACACGGCAAGCTGAGCTTACGTCGCCCTGAATTTGAAGACCTTGTCGCTGGTATATCAGAAGGTGAGCGTAGGTGTCAATAGGGTAACCAGCAGGCGCCAGCAACCTGAATTGTCACGCGGGCCTGTGTTACAACTTCATAACGCCCATCGGCGCGTTACCGGAGTATCGAAGCCGACGCAGTGGTTTTCGGCTGCATCGCTGGCAGCCGCTCGTTGGCCAACTCGTACATCACCCAAGTCGCCGCCATTTCATCTTTCGTCGGCTCTCCCCAGCGAATTGCCCGGCTTGGATCGGGATTGTACGGATTGTTCGCCGAGTTGTCGAAGTGTACCGTAATCACGAGCCTGCTCCCCTTGGGAGCCGGCACCGGGTTCTTCAACGTATACTCCATCTGCCAGTTGAAGTCGTAATGCGGAATAAACATCAGCGTATGTTTCACCGCGTCTGGTCCCACCAGTTCCCAGCGCATATCCTTGCCTCGAAGATGCATGTGAGGCGTAAACGAAAGCAGGTTCACATCCTCTTTGAAGTCGTGACAAAACGTGACTTCATGATTTGGAGCGCCGGCCGGGATCCGAAACAGGTATGCGTCCATGTCCAGCCGGCGCAGCACCTTTCGCGGCGGTTGCTTCGCGAAGACGAACCCGACGCTCGATCGATCCTTCTCTTCCTTGCCCGTGATCTTCGTGTAATGAATTTCGAAAGTGATGGTCGAGCCGGCGGGAATCAGCCGCGCGTAGCCATCCGCGTAGATTTCGGGCGCCCGGCCTGGCACATAGGTGGCCAGTTCCTCGGCCTCTTCGTGGAACTTTTGGTCGGGTAGCCCGCCTTCGCCAATGTCGCGGCAGGCATCGTCCACCACCGGAGCCTCGGGCCGCATGTGCAACACGGTGCCTTCCTTGTAGGTGTACTTCTCAAATAGCGAGAGCCGCTGTTCTCCATTCGACGCCGTCTTTGGCGGAGACACGTAAATGTGGGCGTGGTGCACGACTTTCCGGTTGCCGGGTCGCAGCTCCACCGCGGTAACCCAGACGTCCTCTTTGAAATTCGTTGGGATATCGCCAAATCTCTCGTAGTCATCGGGCCCGCCGGCGGTAATGGTGTACTCCTTCGGCATGGAGATCACTACGTCCGGCTTACCGATCCTCCACCCGTCCGTGACGGAAGGAACCGGCGGCAAATCCTTCGGATCACCTTCCTTCGCCCCTTGGTCCACCCAGGCTCGTATCGTCTCGATTTGTGCGGCAGTGAGGCGGGCGTCGTGCTTGAACTCGCCGTAGGCCGGATCCGCGTGCCACGGCGGCATTTTCTTGCTCAGCACTGCCTCGCGAATCGCTTTCGCCCACGGACGCGCCGACTGGTAGGAAACAAGCGACATCGGAGCGATATCGTTCGGGCGGTGACAAGTCGCGCACTTTTCGAAAAAGATGGGCGCGACATCTTTGGAGTAGGTCACCTCCCGCTGCCCGAACGCTCGCGTAGCCGTCAGCGCGGCAAAGAGGCAAAGACTCCCGCACACCATGAGAGTGCCTGTGCGCATTCTGACGCGCCGGTTGAGAATCCTGGACATCCTTGTGCGCCCTCCCGCGGTCCGCCGCTGCTAAGTCAGGTCGAACTTCGCCTGGTGCATCAACTGGTCGCTCTTCACCAGTACCGTCTTGCCCAGCACCTGCTCGATCTCCAGCAGGTAATCATTCTTGTTCGACTTTAGCAGTTTCGCCACTTCGGGATTCACACGCAGCGTGATCTCATTGCCTTCCAGCACGCCCGCCACCTTCTGCGCCTCTTGCAGGATCTCGCCCACGACGGTCGAAACACTCTTTACGTAGCCGGCGCCCTCGCAGTACGGGCACGGCGTGCAAAGCGTGCGCTCCAGACTTTGCTTCACCCGCTTCCGGGTGATCGCCACCAGCCCAAAATCGTTGAACTGGAGAATTTTGTACGGGGCGCGGTCGTTGCGCATGGCGTCTTCGAGCGCCTGCATTACTTTCTGCCGGTTCTTGCGCTCGTCCATGTCGATGAAGTCGACCACGATAATGCCGCCGAGATCTCGCAGCCGGATCTGCCGCACAATCTCCTTTACTGCGTCGGTGTTCGTCTTGACGATGGTGTCCTCGAGACGATTGGATTTGCCCACGTACTTTCCAGTGTTGATGTCGATCGCCACCAGCGCCTCGGTCTGGTTGATGACGATGTGTCCGCCGGACTTCAGCCATACCTTCGGCCGTAGCGCCTTCTCCAGCTCCGACGTGATATTGAATTCGTCGAAGATCGGCGTCTTGCGCGTATAGAGCTTGATGCGCCCCACGAGCGCCGGCTGAAATCGCTGCACGAAACCCAGCACGTTCTCGTAAACTTCTTCGTTGTCCACCCAAACGGTCTTGAACGCGGAGGTAAGCTGATCGCGCAGGATGCGCTCCACCACGTCGAGATCGTGATGAATCAGAGCGGGAGCGGATCGCTTCTCCGCTTTCTGCCGGATGTCCAGCCACATGTTGTACAGAAACAGCATGTCGGCCCGCAGCTCGTCCTCTGTGCGGCCGTCGCCCGCGGTCCGCACAATGAATCCCCCCGGCATCCCGCTACGGTTCGCCTGGATCACGCGCTTGAGCCGCAACCGCTCCTCCTCGCTCGGGATCTTGCGCGAGATGCCGACATGATCGACCGTCGGCATGTAGACCAGGAACCGCCCCGGTAGCGCGATGTGCGAAGTGATGCGTGCTCCTTTTTGGCCTAGCGGCTCTTTAGCGATTTGTACGATAATCTCCTGCCCTTCGCGCAGCAGATCGCTGATTGACGGCGGCGCGGACTTCTCCGCCCGTGCCGGCACACGCGCGGCATCCGGCCGGGATTCGCTGCGAACCTCCGGCGCTCGTATTTCGCGAGGCGCGGCTGCCGGCGGCAGTTCCTCCGCGGGTGCTGGTCCGCCGCCCCGCATCTTGCGGCGCATCCGGCGCGACATGCGGTGCAGGAAGCGCGGGCCTTGTTCTCGCAGGGTGGCGGTCAGACTCGTCGGAATACGGGCCGGCTCCACTCCCTCTTCAAGCGGAGGTTGTTCCGATGGCACGGCCTCGCCGCCATCTCCAATGGCGGTCTCTTCTTCCGCGCCCGCTTCGAACTCCGTAATCTCCTCGATCACTTCTTCGCTCGCGGCCGCAACTACCGGTTCCACTTCGTCAGCGGGAGGCTCTGCCGCGGCGTCAAGCTCGCGCGGCTCCGGCGCTACCACAACGGCTGCGATTGCCTCAGCTACCTCGTCAGGCTCTGCCGCCACCGCCTCTACTGGTTCCACGGCTTCAGCCCGCTCGGCATCCGGTTCTTCGTCAAAAACCGCGGGAGTGGGTTCCGCGCCTTCATTCGCACCGTACTTGGCGAGAGATTCTCCCGGCAGAACCGGGAACTCTTCTTCGCTACTCTGCCCTGCTTCAGCCACTTCGGCCGGCGGACCTTCTGGTCGCGTGCGCGGAGAAAAATACTTCGACTCGGGAAGTCCGCCGCGCCCTCCCCGGGGCCTCCGCCTGCGCGAGCGATGGCCGCGCCGGTCGCCCCGGCCGTCGTTGCGTGGATCACTCCGCGGATCGCGCTCCCCGGTGCGTGGCTCAGGTGCCGAAACGGCTGCCTGGCCATTCACCACCCGCGGCGCCGGCTCCACCGAAGCGGCCGGTTCAGCCGCCACGGGTTCACCCGCGGCCGGAGCGGACGCCGGAAGTGCCGCCGCGTCGCCCTTCTCTAGCTTCAGTACCTTGTCTTCCACGATCGAGACGACTTTGTCGTACTCGTCGTTGTCTTCGAAAAAATCGGAAACGTACAGGAAGGCATCGCGATCCAGACCGATGTCTACGAACGCCGATTGCATGCCAGGCAGGACGCGTGTTACCCGCCCCTTATGAATGCTGCCGGCGAGCGAGTACTCCTTCTCGCGCTGATAATGAATCTCGACTACCTGATCGTCCTCGACCAGAGCCACGCGTGTCTCATGACGCGTGGAAGATACCACTAGCTCTTTGGACATTGCATTCCTCCGTTGGGTCCAAAGGATCTGAACCGGGAGGAACGTGTACACCCCGCGTGCGTTTCGCGATGCGCCGGCGGGAAACTGCCGCGCCGGCCGCCTACGATAAACAGAAGCTCACGCTTGCCGGGCCGGTGGAGAAACTGCTCTCTACACCCGCCGCCGGCCGGGGAACCCGCTCCTCATTCGAAACCGCGCTCTCCCATGGAGCGCCAACCGGTCCGAGAGTCCTTGTTAGGTCCCCAACAAAAATTTCTCAGGCGGCTCCGGCCGCCCGGTTTCTTCTCCTCAACAAAACTTCAATTGACAAAACGCCTTACCCGAACGTTGTTCACCAGCCCCAGCATGAGGAAAATCGACAGCATGCTCGAGCCGCCCGCGCTCATCAGCGGCAGCGGGATCCCGGTGACGGGCAGACGGCCCACCACCATTCCTACGTTGACCAGGACATGGAACAGCACCAACGCCGCCACGCCCATGCAGATATACATTCCCGCCCTGTCAGGCGCCGTTTGCGCGTTCTTCACAATCTGCATCAGCAGCATGAAGTACAAGGCCAGCACCACCACAACTCCAACAAACCCATGCTCCTCGGCGAAAGCGGCAAAGATGAAATCGGTATGGGGCACCGGCAGGAACCGCAGTTGTGTCTGCGTTCCATGCGCCACCCCTTTCCCCCACATCCCTCCTGCGCCGACCGCGATCTTGGATTGAATTACCTGATACCCCGTTCCCCGCGGGTCGCGGTCAGGGTCCAGAAAACTCACCAACCGGGCCTTCTGATACGGCTGGAGAAAATGGTAGCCAACCGGCAGCACCAAAACCACAATGATGCCCGCTATCACCAGGTATCGCCAGTTGAGGCCCGCCAGAACCGCTCCGACCGCCAGAATGGGGAGATAGGTCAGAGCCGTTCCGAGATCCGGCTCCTTAATGACCAGCAGCATCGGCACCACGATCAAAGCCATTATCTTCAACAAATCCCGGGTTTCCAGGTTGTCGCCGCGCAGCTCGGTCATGAAACGAGCTACCAACAATATTATCACCAGCTTGACGAATTCCGATACCTGAAGATGAAACCCCGGCGCGAGCGGGATCCAGCGTGTGGAACCGAATGCTTGCTTCCCGGCAACCAGCACCGCGATCAACAGGACCAGGGAGAGCACATACAACGCCCAGACGCGCGTCATGAGGGCGTGGTAGTCGATGGCGGTGCAAATCCACATGAGCACCAGACCCGCCACAACCCAGATAATCTGCTTCCACCAGGCGTCCTGCCACTGGGTTCCGATCGCTGCGCTGAAAATCTGGACCACCCCTAAAGCACAGATAATGAGCACGATGACCAACATGCCCCAGTCGATATCGCGAAGGTTGAGGTAACCGCTCATTCGGTCTCCGTTGGCGCTTTTTCCTCTTGTTGGGGAGCGGCGGGTGCCGGCGGCTTGGCCGCCATCAGGCTTTGCCCGAGCCGTATCTTCTTGTCAGACCATGCTTTAAGCACTTCACGCACGAGGGCCGCCGTGTAGGCGCTCTTCTCGCCGCCCTCCCAGAGCCCCGCAACCACGATTTCCGGATGCTCGGGCGGTGTGAACCCGACAAACCAGGCGTTGTCCTTTGGCGCCTTGCCGCCCTTTTTGAGGAACGCATTCGACGCGAGTTGTGCCGTACCGGTCTTGCCGCAAACCTCGATGCCCGGGATCCTGGCACGAACTCCCGTTCCCCCCTCGTTCACTACTCCGCACATGCCGGAAACGACTTTGGCGACATTCTCGGGATTAAAGGGATATTGATGTGGCGGCTCCGGTTTGGCGGACTTAAGTAGGTGTGGCTTGTACCAGATGCCGCCCATTGCAATGCCGCCGATAGCGCGCGCCAATTGGATCGGCGTCACCGTGGTGGCACCCTGGCCGATGGACACGGAAATGGTTTCACCGGCGTACCATTTCTGCCGGAAGTTGCGTATTTTCCACTCCGACGACGGAACTATACCGGCAGCTTCGCCAGGCAGATCGATCCCGGAGACATGGCCGTACCCTGCCTCATTGGCGAATCGAGCAATCTGGTCGATGCCGAGTTTGTTGCCTACGTTGTAGAAATATACGTCACACGATTTCACGATGCCTTTGTGGAGAGAAACCGTGCCGTCCACTTCGTGGCATTTGTAGTAGTGGCCGTAAAACGTTGCTCCGCCGGTGCAATGAATCGTGTATTGGTCGTCGATCGTGCCGGTTTCGAGACCCGCGATCGCGATGAGCGGCTTAAACGTGGAACCGGGCGCAAACTGGGCTTGAATGGCGCGATTCAGCAGGGGATGGTCGGGGTTATCAAGTAACTCCTTCCAATCAGAGGACTTAATACGGATCGAGAACTTGTTGGGATCGAAAGTGGGCCGGTTAGCCATGGCCAGCACTTCCCCGTTGCGGGGATCGAGCGCGACAATCGCGCCTTTGCGGCCGTCGAGAGCCAGTTCGGCGGCGGCCTGAAGGTCCAGGTCGAGGGTCGTCTGGAGGTTCCTGCCGGGGATAGCCTCTTTAATTCCAAGTACTTGCCGTTCACGACCGCGGTTATCGACCACGACCTCCCGTTGCCCGTCTACGCCCATCAGGCTGTCGTTGTATTGTTTCTCCAGGCCGAACTTGCCGATAACAGAGCCGGTTTCGTACTTGGCGAATTCCGGCTCATCGAGTTCCGATTCGCTGATTTCACCGGTATAGCCGATGACGTGAGCCGCGAACCCATTTTGCGGGTACATGCGGCGTTGCGCGTGGATCAACTCCAGCTCGGGAAAGAAATCAATGTCTTTATGCGATTCGACGAAGGCGATATCGGCCGGGGTCAGCTCCTGTTTGATGATGATGGGCTCGTATTTGGGGCGCGACTGGTAGCGCCTGAGCTGGAGCCGCAGGTCGTCATAGTCGACGTGCAGGCCTTCGGCGATGGGCCGTAAGTGCTCCGGTTTGAAGGTCTCGCGGGAGAGAATGACGCTCCAGGACAAATGATTGTCGACAATAACCCGCCCATCCCGATCCAGGATTTTCCCGCGCGGCGCAATAATTGGCAGGGATTTGATACGGTTGCGCTCGGCGAGTTCGTTATAAAGCTCAGGATTCCGTACCTGCAGGTCCCAGAAACCGGAGATCAGGAACAGAAAAATGGCGACCGTGGCGTATTGAAAGATGGCAATGCGCGCGGAGGCGAACTTGGGATCATCGCGCAGTACTGGTTTCGACGAAGCCTGATGCTGCGTCTCCGGCTCGATCGGAAGGAGCGTCACGGCAGGTTTTGGAACTCGACCTTCTGCTTATAGTCTAGCCGAAATGCGCACCAATGAGACAGTGTCATTTGGAAAACAAATTCCCGAGAATACTTGCTTTGACCGGGCCACCTTAATTACGCCGTGCGAAACATGACAGGCATCGGGTTGGCGCTGTTGGCGTGCGTGAACAGTGCATTCGGATGGGGGTCGGAAGGACATCGGGTGATCGCGCTCATTGCAGCCAGCCATCTATCGCCCCAAGCGCAGGCGCGCGTCCGGGTGCTGCTGGCGGCGGATGCGCAAGCGGGACCCCTGCTGGCGAACGGCTCCGACCTGGGGACGGCCATGGCAGCAGTGGCAACTTGGGCCGACGAGATCAAGGGCCAGGCGCTTGGAGCGGGCACGGATAGCTGGCATTTTCTGGACCTTGCGGCGACCGACGGAGCAGGGCAGTTGAGCCAGCGGTGTCCGAACAATGATTGCGTGACAGCGCAACTGCAGATTATGACGGCCAACCTGCAAGCGGGCACAAGCCTTACCAATAGCTCGAATACGTACTCGCTGAGCCAGCAACTCGACTTTGTGATCCACTTCATGGGCGATCTGCACCAGCCGCTGCATTGTG
The DNA here is from genome assembly GCA_963768075.1 of Terriglobia bacterium. Taxonomy (GTDB): domain Bacteria; phylum Acidobacteriota; class Terriglobia; order Bryobacterales; family Bryobacteraceae; genus QHXW01. The sequence continues at coordinate 533,302 of CAVYHD010000033.1, read as the reverse complement.
CCACCAACGCGGACGCGGGCGGAAATTGCCTCGCGACGCGGGGGTTTGATGCCAATGAGCTTCACGCGACGTGGGACACGGGGCTGGTGACGCAATTATTCGAGAATGCCCAAGGCCATAAGATGAGCGAGCAAGACCTGGCAACCGCGCTCGATGCGCAGTTCGCGAGCCAGTTTACGGGCGTGGCGAGCCTCATCGATTTCGATCAAATTGCGCTCGAATCGCGCGACGCGGCATTCCACGCGGCGTATGGTCCGATGCTACAGCGAGGCGCGCTGCCGGGTGTCGAGCCCAGACCGTATCTCAACGTCAGCGTGAGCCGGTGCGCCACCGAGGCGCCGAACTTTTATCATATCCAACCTCCGGTGGACCTGACTACGTTTTACAACGTCGCCACCCTCGACGCGGTTCGCCTGCAACTCGCGAAAGCGGGGTACCGGCTGGCGGCGGTGCTGAACAACACGCTCCAGTAAAAAGGCATTTCCCCATCGCTCGGCGAGAGTTTGCTCTGCCGCGAGCTAGGAACGCTCTTTCAGCTTGTCGAGAAAATGAAATAGCGAGACGGCGACAATGGCGTTCAGCAGGCCCAGCACCAGAGTCCGCTGCGTTTCGAAAGGGACCTGCTGTGCGAGGAGGCCGCGGGAGAGCGCCCAGAAGATGAACTGATGGAGGACGAAGAAGAAGAAGCCGAGGATCAGCCGGATGAGGGGATGGTCAACGTCGAGGCGCAAACCGACGGAGGCGGCGACGTAGCCGATGATGGTCTTGGTGATGCCGAACATGCCGAGGGGATTCTTAGACAGGGAGTCCTGGGCCAGGCCGACGAACGCGCCCACCAGCAGGCCGCCGATGGGACTGCGGCGCATCAGCGCGAAGTATACGGTGACGATCAGAGGCAGCTCGAGATACGCCAGGAACTGGAAGAACAGCGGAACATATACCTGAAACAGGATGGCGGCGAGCGGCACGATCAGCAACACCCGGGGCTTGAAACGCGAAATCTGCGTTTCCCGCTGACCGTAAAGCAGCGAATGCTCGTCGGAGTATCTCATTGCTGATCCGGCTTGGCCGCGGGAGGGGCGGGCGCCTTGGCCGTTGGGTTGGCCTTCGTGGTGGAGACCGGTTTGTCACCCGGCTTGAGCTGAAAGTTGAAATCGACGGGCTTGGAGCCTGGGGGATTCTCGCCGAACTTGTGGCCTTGGGCGTCGCCGAGGTCTTTGTAATGCTCGCGGATTTTGTCGGCGTCGGTGGCCAAAGCGGGCGCGGTGTTGGAGCCATCCTGCGCCGACGCGGGCTGGGTGTCACTCGGGCTGGCGGGCGGCGGCGGGCCGACATAGACAGCCTGCGAGGCGGTCTTCAAATCGGGAATTTCCTGGTGCACTCCCTGCAAGACAATCAGCACCTCCTCGACGCCCCCCGCCAGGCCGGCGGGATCCAGGCTGATCTCCTGAAAAGGGTTCCCGGGGCGCGCGGCGGTCACTTGGCCGACCGGCATTCCTTTCGGGAAGATCCGATCGTCTCCGGAAGTGTAGAACCACTCGCCGGTGTCGACCTTCTCCTCGTTCTGCACGTAATCCACACGGCAACTGCCGTGGCCCAGTCCTTTTAAAATGCCGCGCACGTGGTTTTTCTGCGAAACCACACCGGCGGCGAAGCTGGGATCGGTGGCGAGCAAAACCAGCGAAGCGGTGGGATAGGCGGCCAGCACTTTGCCGACAATGCCATCGGGAGTCACGACGCCCATGCCCTTCTCCACGCCCGAGGAGGAACCGCGGTCCACGAAGACGGCGCTGGCCGAAGCGCCGGCAGCGGTGGCGGTGACGCGGGCCGCGATCATCTTGGAAAGAGAGCGCTGTTCAAACGCCTGAAGGGCTTTAGCGCGGTCCGCGGTGGCGAGTTCCGTATTCAGGAATTGATTTTCGAGCTTCAGGCGGCCCAACTCAGCGCGCATACGCTCGTTTTCTGCGTGGGTGTCGCGCAGGAATACGTAATTCTGCAGGAAGCCTTCGGTACCTCCGCGAGCGCCTTCGATGGTGCGCGCCAAGGGGGTGACGGCTGTCACGGCCCATACGCGGATGAGGCGAACGTCGCTATCGTTCTTAACCTGGTAAGCGAGCAGGATGAGCTGCGCAAAGATTACCAGCAGCAGAACCGTGATATTGCGGTAGCGGTTGAGCAGGGTCTCCATGGCCGTGAGGCGGGCACTTGCCGCGGGAAGGTCCCTCAGTCGATCGAGATCTTGCGCAGAAGCCTGAAGTCGCTCAGCATCCTGCCCGTTCCCAGAACCACAGAGGCCAGCGGGTCGTCGGCGATAGACACCGGAAGGCCGGTCTCTTCGCGAATTCTTTTATCCAAATTCTTAAGCAGTGCGCCGCCCCCCGTCAACACAATGCCACGATCGCTGATATCGGCCGAAAGCTCGGGAGGGGTACGCTCCAGGGCGACGCGCACGGCATTCAAGATAGTGGCGACACACTCGGAAAGCGCCTCCCGAATTTCGCTGTCATCGATGGTGATGGTTTTAGGCACGCCTTCGATCAAATTGCGGCCTTTGATCTCCATGGTGAGTGGCTTATCGAGGGGGTAGGCGGAACCGATTTCGATCTTGATGGCCTCGGCGGTGCGCTCGCCTATCAGAAGGTTGTACTTACGCTTGAGGTACTGCATGATGGCGTCGTCCATCTCATTGCCGGCGACTCGCACCGAGCGTGAGTAAACGATGCCGGAAAGCGAGATGACGGCGACGTCGGTAGTGCCGCCGCCGATATCGACGACCATGTTGCCGGAAGGCTCGGTGATGGGGAGGCCGGCGCCGATGGCGGCAACCATGGCCTGTTCAACAAGGTGCACTTCGCTGGCTTTGGCGCGATAGGCCGAGTCCATGACGGCGCGCTTTTCCACCTGGGTGATTTCCGAGGGCACGCCGATGACGATGCGCGGATGCACCAGCATTTTGCGATTGTGCGCCTTCTGAATGAAGTAATTCAGCATGCGCTCGGTGACCTTGAAGTCAGCGATGACACCGTCCTTCATGGGCTTGATGGCAACGATATTGCCGGGGGTGCGGCCCAGCATCTCTTTGGCTTCTTTGCCGACCGCTTCCACTTCGCCAGTATTTTTGTTGAGCGCGACGATGGAGGGCTCATTGACGACGATGCCCTTACCCTTCGCGAATACGAGTGTATTGGCGGTACCCAGATCAATGGCAAGATCCGAGGAAAACAGGCTAAACAGAGAGCGAAGATTCATGGGTGAGAATCACTACGAAAGACCAGGTCGGAGCAGCTCTAAAGGGAATGTTAGCATAATTCTGGAAAAGCGCTTCTTAAATCTGGCGCGGATTAACGAATGCGAGCAATGCGGAAATGCAGTAGCAAATGGATGAATATTCGATAACACGGGGCGGCGATTCCACGGGAATGCGGAGCAGCCGCCGCGCGTTCGTGCTTGGTCCGGTTGCAGCGCTTGCCTGCGGCCGGCGGCGCGCCACGGGATTCCCCGGCTACGCATTCGTGGCGAACTCGGGCGAGCAGTCGGTGGCGGCCGTGGACCTGACCAGCTTCACGGTAGTGCGGCAGATCCGGCTCGACTCGGCGCCGTCGGCCGTAGTGGCACATCCCGAGCGCCAAGCCGTCTATGTGGTTACGCCGCAAACCGGGACGATCTACGAGATCGATGCCGTCGATCTGCGGGTGAAACGCAAATTATCTCTGAAAGCGACCGCGGTGGCCATGCGGCTGGCGCCTGGAGGAGCGTTCTTGTGGGTGCTTTGCCGATCGCCGCACACGCTGGTTCGGGTCGCATTGGACAAGTTCGAGGTGGCAGCACGGCTGAGGTTGCCCAATGATCCGGTGGACTTCGATCTGAGCACCGACGGCTTGTCGGCAGCCGTGGTGTTTCCGGAAATGCCGGCGGTGGGCCTTTTGGAGCTCGGGATGCAGGCTTCGACGCGGGTGGTTGCGGCCGGCGACGATCCGCGGGCGGTGCGTTTCCGGCTGGACGGCCGTCAGGTTCTGGTTGCCAATCGCAGCACGCGCATGCTGACGGTTTTGGATTGTCAGAGCGGCGCCACGCTGGTTCGCCTGCCGCTCCCGGTGGAACCGGAGAATTTCTGCGTGAAGGCCGACGGCGGCGAGGTTTACATCACCGGGAAGGGCATGGATGCGGTGGTAGTGGTGTACCCGTATCGGACCGAAATCGCGGAGACGCGGCTGGCGGGGAGAGCTCCGGGGACCATGGCGATTTCGCGGTCACCGGAGTACTTGTTCGCGGCGAATCCCGAAGCCGGCGATGTAACCGTGCTCGAAGTGGAGACCGGCGACGTGCTCGCGGCGGTGCAAGTGGGGCAGGAGCCGTGCTGCATCACGTTCACTCCGGATAGCCAGTTCGCGCTGGTGGTGAATCACCAGTCGGGAGACCTGGCGGTGATTCGCGTGGCGGCGATCCAGCCGGGGCGCAACAAGACGGCTCCGCTATTCACCATGATTCCTGTGGGCACGAAGCCCGTTAGCGCGGCGGTGGTGTAGCGCTTCAAAATCGGTAGCGGCCGCGCATGACGCGGTGGATGCGCTTGATGCGGCGCTTTTCCTCCTGGGCGGCGCGCTGATCGAGTTTACGGTCAAGATGAGCGAGTTCGCGCTGCATCTTGGTGTAATTGGCCAGGCGGGCCTGGTCGAATCCAAAAGCTGCTATGGCGCAGCCGGGCTCACCTTGATGGTGGCAGTCGCGGAAGCGGCAGTGCACGGCGAGCGCGGCAATGTCGGAAAACGCGGCGTCGATACTGTCGGCGCCGGCCCACAATTGCAGTTCGCGCAGGCCGGGAGTGTCGATGAGCAGCCAGCCGCCGGGCGCGAGAAACAACTCGCGGCGTACGGTAGTGTGGCGTCCGCGGCTGTCGTCAGCGCGGACTTCCTGCACGCGCTGCTGTTCACGGCCCAGAAGGCGGTTTACGAGCGTGGATTTGCCGGCGCCTGACGAGCCCGCGAACGCGGCAGTGAGCCCGGGTTGCAGATGGGCTTCAAGAGCCGGACACCCCCAGCCTTCCCTGGCGCTGATGACGAGAACGGGCGCGCCGGAAGCCAGTGCTGAGACGCTTCCCGCAGCTTCGGCGACGTCCGTGCAGACGTCCGCTTTGTTCAGAACGACGACCGGTTTGGCGCCGCCCTCCCAGGCTAACAGCAGGTAGCGTTCCAGGCGGCGAAGGCTGAAGTCGCCATCCAATCCGCTGACGATAAACAGGACGTCGACATTGGCCGCGATTACCTGTTCACGTGTTGATGTACCCGGCTGCTTGCGGGAGAATGCCGTCCGACGCGGCAGGACGTGGGCGATCCGGCCGCCGGTTTCGAGAACGACCCAATCCCCCACCACGGGCCAATCGTTCGAAAGATGGCGCAGGCGTCCGCCGGCGGTGGCTTCGCGCTCGCCCGATTGGGTCCAGACGGCAAATCGATCCCGGTCCACCGCTGCTACGCGCGCGGGTTCGGCGGCGGGCTCGGACAGGCGCAAAAATTCACTATTGAAATACGAGTTCCATCCCAGTTTTTCGAGGGACATTTCCTAATCCTTTTTTTGACACTTAGACTGGCTGACATCGGCCGCGGAATGCGGCCGGACTCATGTCAATCAGGATTAGGCAAGGACGGTCAGCGGCGCTCTCAAGAATTATTCTAGCGGGGGCGTAGCGCGGCTCGCAACGCCGGCCACGGGTTCGTAGCCCGGACAGACAAGAACCGGGAGCACAGGATACTTGCGGAAGCGTGGATCATCGGCCGAGCGTTGGCAGAAGTAAAAAACGGAACCTCGATCGGAGCGGTTGAGCTGCACATGCCGGCATGTGGCGCAGAGGCCGACGGAAGGGTCGCGAGGCGAATCCGGCGGGGTCACTTTGGCGGCGGAACGACGTGGTCCATTTCGCGGACCCCGTAGGCCGGGCCTAGCGTGTGGTAATCCACTCCGGCACGTCCGTTGCGGTCCCAGGAAATTTTCCCGTCGCGCAAGGTCAGTTCGCACTCCAGGCGCTGTTTGCCGGCCAGCCGAGCGCCGGCTGCGTCGACGAAGCCGAAATCGCCGGAGCGCAGGTCCCAGACCGCGACATCGGCGGCCGATCCCGGCGTCAAATGGCCCAGCTCGGGATGCTGGATCTCGCTCGCCGGATTGACGGTCGATTCGCGGATCACTTCCACCAGCGGCTCACCCAAGGCGAGAAATTTCGACATCGTTGTGGGCATATCCATCATGCCGGCATTCATGCTGGTGCCGTGCAAGTCAGTGGAGATGGAGTCAGGATAGAAGCCTTGCTCAACTGCCGCGGCAGCGTTGCGGAAGACGAAGCTGCCGCCGCCGTGGCCTACGTCGAAGATCACGCCTCGCGCACGGGCCCGCCGGAGGTAATCGTAGAGCTTCCCGTGCTCATCCACCCACGGAACCGGCGCGCGGAAGCAATGTGTGGTGATGTCGCCGGGGCGGAGATGTTCGGTAACGAGTTGCCAGTAGGGACGCTCGGGCAGGAACCAGCCGAAATCGACCATCACCGGAATCCCCGCGAGCTTGCCAGCTTCGATGGCGCGATCGACGGAAGTCCAATCGGGTTTCTGATAATGTGCCGTTTTCACGCCGACCACCACATCGTGATGTTTCTTCGCGAGCCGGGCCACTTGTTCCGGTTGGAATTCGCTGGCCTCCTGCTCGGCGGCATCGGACAACATGCCCAGCCCGGAGATATTGATGAAGGCGAAGACGCGCGTCTGGGCACGGTCGATCACGAAGTGCCGGAAGGTTTCGAAGGCGCGCCAGCCAGCGCTGCCGGCGTCGACCATGGTGGTGACTCCGGTGCGAAAACTGAAGGCGTCCGGCTGAACGCTCAAATCGCCGGCCCACGCGCCGGCCATGCCTGTCGTATGGAACAGGTGCGTGTGAATGTCTACCAGCCCCGGCGTGACGTACAGACCGTGCACATCGATCACCTTCTTCGCTTGCGATGCGCTGATTTCGGGCGCGACGGCGGCGACCTTATCGCCAGCGATCGCAACGTCCATGAGGCGGTCAATGCCGTTCTTGGGGTCGATCACGTGGCCGCCCTTGAGTAGAAGATCATACTGGGCGGCGGATACGGAGCTGAAAATCAGCAGGCAGAGCAGGCTACGCACGGACGATGCGCTCCTTGGCTTTATCCCAGGCCATGTATTTTCGCTTGCGGTACGATTGCACGCCCATCTCGCACGCCACCACGCCATAGTAGCCCAGCGTGCAGTCGCACTTCAGCGGCTCATTGGACCGGATGGCGGCTTGCAGGTTGCGGTGGTGCAGGGTGAGGCTTTCGGAGCCGGTTTTTTGGTGCGTGATGACCTGCATGTCTTTCGCGAACTCTTTTTGCGGGGTGATGGTGAAGCCGGTCCTGGTGAATTCGAGCGTGGCTTTGTGGCCGCGGAGGACGTGTTCAACGGGCGTATCGTTGGCCATCGACGAGATCAGGATGACCGAGGGCCCGCCGGGATAATCCAGCGTGATGTTGAATGTATCGGGAATCTCGGCGGCGCTCGAGCGGAACTCGTACTTGCCGCCAGTGGCCGCCGCGCGCTCGGGAAAGGTGAGGCCCAGCGCTTTGATGATGCGCGTCACGCGGTGGATGAAGAGATCGGTTGCGATGCCGCCCGAGTAGTCCCAATAGCGGCGCCAGCTCAAGAAACGATCTGCGTCGTAAGGGCGCTTGGGCGCGGAACCGAGGAAGGCATTCCAATCGAGATTTTCGCCGGGCCGCACGTCGGGATCCGGCGGATTGGTAAAGAAATCGCCAATGGCGTTGCGCGAGTAGTCGATCTGGGCGATGACGACGTTTCCGAGCACGCCCTGCTGGACGTACTCATGGGCCTTTTCGTAGGAGTCGTCAGACATGCCCTGCACGCCGACCTGCATTTTGACGCCGGCCTGCTTGACGCGCGCGATCACTTTCTTGGACTGTTCGACCGTTTTGGTCATAGGCTTCTCGCAATAGACGTGCTTGCTACGAGCGAGAGCGTCCATGGTCATTTGGAAATGCCAATGCTCGGGCACGGCGATGACAACGTAGTCGACGTCTTTGCTGTCGAGAAGCGCCCGGTAATCTTTGTAGGGCTTGCCGCCGGTGAGTTTCGCCGCCGCATCCCGGCGCTTGTCGTAAATGTCGCAGACCGCGATGATTTCGACGTTATCGGAATCCTTCATGCCGAGCAGCGCTTTCATGTGCGCAGTGGCCATGCCGCCCGCGCCGATCACGCCGATGTGCAGGCGCTCGTTAGCGCCGAGAATGCGGGAGTAAGCGCCGGCGGTCAGAAATGCCGCGGCGCCGGCAAACTGCCGCCGGGAGATGGAAGAGTGCATGTTTGGAATTGTGCCACAGCCGGAGGAAGCACGACGGCTCCGTCCTATTCCTCGGGCAGCGGTTGGCCGGCGGTCTCGGGCGCGAACAGCACGGTGACGACGCCCAACAGGTAAACACTGGACAGCGCGATAGCGGCTGCCCGGAAGGGCGCTGTAAACCCGGAATCGCGGAAGAACACCGTGAGGCCGCCAAGCGTGAACGGTCCGAGCGCCGCGACGATGCGGCCGACGTTATAGCAGAAGCCGACGCCAGAGCTGCGCAGGCGCGTCGGATACAACTCCGGAAAGTAGATGGAGTAACCGCCGAACACCAACAGCGTGCAAAAGCCCATCAGGGGGAGCATCCAGAGCACGTCGGAAGGTTTGTGTAAGAGGCCGAAGGTCATGACCGTCGCCGCCATGCCCAGCAGGAAGGAGATGACGAACGCGGGGCGCCGGCCGACTTTGGCCGTTACCACCGTGAACGCGGAGATTCCCAGGAACGCACCTATGTCCTGGAGCAGTGTGCCCATGCTGACGTACCAGTTGCGTTTATCCATGGGCAAATCTTTGAGCGCTTCGCGGATCAGCTCTGGCGACCAGAACCCGATACCCCACAAACCCACGACCCCCGATATCGCCAGCAGTAAGCCAATAATGGTGTTCTTACGCCATCGTGGATTGCTCCAGAGATCCGAAATTGAGCCGAGCTGTTTTTTGTCACCGCCGCTCGTGACCGAGTCGCGCACTTTCTGCCAGGCCTCCGGCTCCTTCATCTTGCGGAACACCGCGACGACCAGCAGTGACGGCAGGATTCCGACGGTGAACATCCATCGCCAGCCCAGCGGCAACACGATGAAGCTGATTGCCGATCCAATCACGTTGCCGATGGCGGAGAGCGCCTGCAACATGCCCAACGCATGCGCGCGCGCAGTTTCGGGCATCACCTCGGCCACCAGCGTTACGCCGGCCGCAAACTCGCCGCCCACGCCTAGTCCGGTGAGAAACCGATAGGCCATGAAGTCCCAGTGGTTGCGGGAAAGCGCCGAGAGACCGGTGAAACCCGAGTAGACCAGGATCGTGAGCATCATGGTTTTGGCGCGTCCCCAGCGGTCGCCCATAATGCCGAAGAAAAGGCCGCCCGACGCCCAGCCGAGCATGAAGATCGCGGTGGCCAGACCGCTGTACCAGGTAACATCGGCCGCGGCCATTCCCGCGGGCAGCAGATCTTTCATCGCCGGCCCGCGCGCCAGGACGAAAATCCGCTGATCCATGGTGTCGAACATCCATCCGAGTGAAGCGATGATTAGAACCCACCAGTGATATCCATTGAGGGCTTTGTACCAGGGGGCACTTGCGTTCGCCGTCCCACCGGACGGAGTCGTCAGCATAGCTCCTCAGTGTTCCACAATTGGGGCGGGCCGTGGGCGGCTACGGCTCCTGCGGCGAGAAGGGATAAAGCGATCGCACGGCGAGGATGCGCGATTTCGGCGTGGCGTCTTTCGACGCATAGAACCCCACAGTGCAGTTGAGACGGAAGAAGTACGCGTCTCCGGCGCGGGCGGGATGGCGGCCCTCGATACCGTCCGTGCCGCCGCCGGCTACCATGTCGCCGGAACCGTCGAGCACCAAGTAGATTTCTTCCGCATTTTCGTGGTGATGTGGAAAATTCGTTCCACCCGGTTCAAATTCCATGATGAACAGGCTGATGAGCACATGGCCCGCGGCGATTTTGTCGCGCTTGCTTTGGGTATCGCCCATGAGGAGTTGATAGAGCACCGAATCCGGATGGCCCGAGACGGGCTGCCATTTGACGTCATCGAAATTGGCGACGAGTGGTTTGGGCGGGCGGCGTCACGGGAGTGCCCTTGGGCAGCTTGAAACCCATGACGATGATTCGCGCGCCGGACGCGCTGGCCGCGGCGTGGCTCACGTTCGGTGGCAGATAGAGAAAATCGTGCTTGCGCAAAGTGACGTTCTCACGCGCGTAGTCCAGGCTTCCGCCTCCATCCAGCACCACGTATACCTGTTCTTCACCCGGATACGCCACGGGAGCGCAGTTGCCGCCGGCGTCAATATCGATTTCGGCGAAGCGCGCCACTCCACGCGGCACGCGAGGCTGAGCATCGCCGGCGCCAAACGCGGGTTTGTAGTGGCACGTGGCGGTCGAGACTTCGGATTTCTGCTCGCGCACATCCGGCAGGTAGCGGTGCAGAAATGTCGGGTCGACAGTGCGATCGGCGGCGGCGAGCCGCAGCGCTGCCGCCAGAAACAGAATGGTTCTCATTTTCCCACCACTTCGCGCATCACGCGCAGCGTATTCTCGCCCATGATCTTCTGAATGTCGGCTTCGCTATATCCCTTCTTCAGCAGTGCGGCGGTGAGTGCCGGCATTTTGGATTCGTCTTCGAGACCCTGTGGGACCTCCGGCGATGCCATCGAAATCGCTGCCGATGCCGACGTGATCGATGCCCGCGATCTTCACCGCATGATCGATGTGCGCCACGACGTCGTCGAGCGTGGCTGCGGCCGGGCGGGGGTGCGACCAGTCGTTCTTCAATGTAATCTTCGTCGGGTAATCGTCGAGGGCCTTGCCGGTCAGATTCGGCTCCGTCCGCCGACGCATGGATATCGCTGCACCATTACAGTTCTTCGCCTCCTTCTGGTTGAGGAATCCGCCGCCGAAGTTGATGCCGACCACGCCGCCGTTCCTCGCGAGTGCCCGCAGCATGTCGTCGGTCATGTTGCGCGGAATCTCGGAGAGCGCCGGCAGGAGGAATGAGACGCGATCACCGGCTTGGTGGTGACGGCCAGCGCATCGTAGAACGTCTTGTCCGAGACGTGCGAGATATCCACGATCATGCCGATACGGTTCATCTCGCGGACGACCTCTTTGCCGAATTCGGTCAGGCCGTTGTGCTGCGGCTTGTCGGTGGATGAATCCGCCCAATTGTTATTGCGGAAATGCGTCAGCGTCATGGAGCGGATGCCCATGCGCTGGTACATGCGCAGGACGGCGAGATCATCGGCAATCTGGTGGCCGCCTTCAATGGTCAGAACGGCGGCGATCTTGTCCGCATTGACGATGCGCTCGACGTCGGCCGCGGTGGGGCCAGCTCGATCTGGTCCGGGTAGCGATCCAGCACGCTTTGCATGGCGTCGCGCAGATCGAGGGTGCGGCGCACGGCTTCCGCGCCTTTGTAGAATAGTCGGCACCCAGAGCGCAAAGAAGGGCGCGTGCATGCCGCCTTCGCGTAGACGGGGCAGGTCCACTTCGCCATCCGGCAGCCTGCGGCCCAGATCGACATGTTCCATCAGGACACGCTGCATGGTGTCGATATGGCTGTCGATGCCGATGACCTCGGATTGAATGCGGCGGGCACGCTCCATGGTGTCGTCAGCGCCGAATGCCACGGATGCAACGACTAATGTGTACAGGGTTCGCTTCATCGTAATGCCCCCTATGATAAAACGGCGGCGAGTTCCATACACTGGAGAGTTATGGAAATGAGCAGCCGCCGCCCGCCACGGACGGCGATTTCGTAGCCTGGGCTGCCATTGATCCGGCTGGAAGACGAATAAAGTGTTACCTTTCGGCGGGATCAAAGCATCTAACCCCATAGGACCTGAGGGGCCGATCGCATGCGTCTGCTGAGTTTTGCACTGGCTGTTCTCCTATTCTTCGCCGGTCTCGCGGCGAGCCAAGAGACCGCGAAGGCTCCGGAAAACAAGCCTCCCGACGCCTTGCACGAGTTGAGCACGGCTCTGGAGGGCCTTTCCGAGCGGACCGGCCGGGCCGTCGTACAGGTGTTTTCGACCGGCTTTGCCCTAAATGAGGAAGAGGACTCGGGCGACGCTGCCCTGCTCACCAAGCAAAAGGGCACTGGTTCGGGCGTGATCCTCAGCGCGGACGGCTACATCGTCACCAACGCCCATGTGGTGAAGGGGGGACGCCAGATCCAGGTTCAACTCGCGGGTTCGCAGGAACGCTTGCCAGGTCATTCGATAATTCGTCCCCTGGGAACCAAGATAGATGCGAAAGTCGTTGGCATCGACCGCGACACCGATCTGGCGCTGATCAAAATCGATCGCACAACCTGCCTTTTCTTCCGTTGGGCGATTCCGACCTGCTCCAGGGGCAATTGGTGATGGCTTTTGGCAATCCGCTGGGCCTGGAGAACTCCGTCAGCATGGGCGTGGTCAGTTCGGTGGCGCGGCAGATCAAGCCCGATGATAACCAGATCTACATCCAGACCGACGCGCCCATCAACCCCGGCAACAGCGGCGGACCGTTGGTGAATACCGATGGCCAGGTGATGGGGATGAACACCTTCATTCTCACGCAATCGGGCGGCAGCGAAGGGCTGGGATTCGCCATCCCGAGCAACGTGGTGCGGAACATCTACCACCAGTTGCGCACGGAGGGGCACGTGCACCGCGGACAGATCGGCGTATTCGCCCAGACCATCACGCCCGTCTGGCCGCCGGCCTGCACCTGCCGCGCGACTGGGGCGTGGTGCTCTCCGACGTGACCCCGGACGGTCCCGCCGATAAGGCCGGCCTGGAAGTCGGCGACATCCTGCTGAGCCTTGAACGCCAAGCCGATGGAAGACGCCCGCGAGCTTGAGACCAGCCTTTATCGCTACTCGTTGGGCGAAAAGGTGGATGTGGACGTCTTGCGCGGCGACCGAGACGCTGACATTCCATGTCGGTAATCGAACGCGAAGACGATCCGCATGCGCTTCGCCGACATGGTGGATCCGCAGAAAAACATCGTCGCCAAGCTGGGCATCCTGGGGATTGATGTAGATAAGAGCATCGCGCAGATGCTGCCCGACCTGCGGATGACCTATGGCGTGGTGGTGGCGGCGCGCGCCGCCGGCTCTCCGTATTCGACCACGCTCGACCCCGGCGATGTGATCCATGCGGTCAACAACGAGCCGGTCACCTCGGTCGCGGCACTCCGGCAGGCTCTCGACAAGCGAAAGACGACCGATCCGACGGTCCTGCAAATCGAGCGCGACGGCCGCTTGATGTATCTCGATCTGGAACCGGAGTGACCGATTCTGCTATAGTAATTTCTTTATGAATCCTGCTTCCGTCGCCCGGGCTCATCGTCACCATCATCGGAACCCCTCAATGCGACGGGCGCGCTCTTAAGAATTCCAAAGCGAATCGGAAAGGACGCCCGCCGCGGTTCTGGCGGGCTTTTTTATTGGCCGAAGGGTATATGGATCTGGATTTTCAAAAATCAGATGGGCTGGTGACGGCGGTCATTCAGGACCACGCGACCGGGCGGGTGCTGATGGTCGGTTTCATGAATGAAGAGGCGTTCCGTAAAACCGTCGAGTCGGGATTCGCCACCTTCTACAGCCGGTCGCGGCACAAGTTGTGGCTGAAAGGCGAGACCTCCGGACACCGGCTGGTGGTGAAGGAGATCGCGACCGATTGCGACCAGGACGCCGTGCTGGTGCGGGTCGAAGCGCTGGGTCCGGGCGTCTGCCACAACGGTTATGAGAGCTGCTTCTACCGGAAACTGGAGAGCGGCCGCTGGGTGGAATCGGAAGCGCGCGCCTACGATCCGAACGCCGTCTATGGGGGCAAGAAGTGAAACTGAAACTGGGTCTTCCCAAGGGCAGCCTGGAAACCGCCACCATCGATCTGTTTCGCCGCGCCGGCTACAACATCACCATCAGCACACGCTCGTATTTTCCCGCTATCGACGATCCTGAAATCGAATGCATGCTGATCCGCGCCCAGGAGATGGCCCGCTACGTTGAGGACGGCATTCTGGACGCCGGCTTGACCGGCCGCGATTGGGTGGAAGAGGGCGAGGCGAAAGTGGAAGCCATCGCCGATCTGGTTTACGCCAAGCAGAGTTTCGGAAAAGTGCGCTGGGTATTGGCGGTGCCGGAAACGTCGCCATTTCAAACCGTGAAGGACCTGCAAGGCAAGATCATCGCAACCGAGCTTGTCGCCACCACCAAACGGTACCTCGCCTCCAACGGCGTGAGCGCGAAAGTTGAGTTCAGTTGGGGCGCGACCGAAGTGAAGCCGCCCGTGCTCGCGGACGCCATCGTGGAGGTAACCGAAACCGGCTCCTCCCTGCGCGCCAACAACCTCAAGATCATCGACACCGTGATGGAATCGAACACCCAGCTCATCGTCAATTTGGAATCGTGGCAGGATCGCTGGAAGCGGCGCAAGCTGGAGGATATGCGCATGCTGCTCGAAGGCGCCATCAATGCGCTGGGTAAGGTGGGGCTGATGCTCAACGTTCACAAGACAGTGCCTGGAAGCCGTCCTGCAAGTGTTGCCGGCGCTGAAACGGCCTACCATTTCGCATCTCAGTGATGAAGACTGGCTCGCGGTCAATACGATCCTCGACGAATCGACGGTGCGCGACATCATCCCGCGGTTGAAACAGGCCGGCGCGCAGGGCATTGTCGAATATCCGCTAAACAAGATCGTAATGTGACGCAAATATGACTCGCATCCTGGCCTCCAATCAGATCAGCCGGCTGCTCACGCGCCGCGGCGCGCGTTTGAGCCAGGCCGAGGCTGTGGTGCGTCCGATCCTGGAAGCGGTGCGCAAGCAGGGTGACAAAGCTCTCCTCAAGTACGCGCGCAAGTTCGACGGGCTCGATCGCAAAAGCGTGCGCGTTCCCGCCCGCAGCCTGGCGCTCCGCTTGTGGAAAGCTGGCGCCCGCATTCCGCGACGCCGTAGAAACGGCTTCGAATAATATTCGGACGTTTGCCGAAATGCAGATGCCCGTCGAGCAATCGAGCGAGTTTGCTCCCGGCCGGTGGCTGGGCCAAATCGTGCGTCCGCTCGATACCGTCGCGGCGTACATCCCGGCGGGCCGTTATCCCTTGCCTTCCACGCTCATGATGACGGTGATTCCGGCGCAAGTGGCCGGCGTGCCCCACGTTTGTGTGGCCTGTCCCAGACCCGTTCCGGAGATTCTCGGCACCGCGCGGTTGCTCGGGGTCGGCGACGTGTTTCAGATGGGGGGCGCGCAGGCGATCGCGGCGTTCGCATTTGGCACGCGCACCGTTCCCAAAGCCGACCGCATCGTGGGCCCCGGCAACATCTATGTCGCCGCGGCGAAAAAGCTATTGGCCGGCGAAGTGGGCATCGACTTCGTTGCCGGTCCCACTGAGATCCTTATCATCGCCGTGGAAGGCAATCCCGAGGTTTCTCGCGGCCGACATGCTGGCTCAGGCCGAACACGATGCGGACGCTTCGGCAATCTTACTCACGACGTCGAAAAGCCTGGCGCTCGCTGTTGCCAAGGAGATTCGAAGAGCAATTGAAAACACTCCCGACCGCGCCGGTAGCGCGGCAAGCTCTTCGCCGCAACAGCGCCATCGTCATTTGCCGCTCCGTCGACGAAGCCATGGAAATCGCCAACCGCTTCGCGCCCGAACATCTGAGTATTCCTGAAGCGGCGTTGCTGGAAAAAGTGACTCACGCCGGGAGCGTCTTCGTCGGGCCGTTCAGTCCCGAAGCCGCGGGCGATTATGCGTCCGGGCCGAATCATGTCCTTCCCACCAGCGGCGCAGCCCGGCTGCGCGGCGGACTTTCCGTCGATGGATTATCTGAAAGTGATTTCCATTCAACATTTGACTAATGATGCGCTTGCCCAGTTGGCGCCCGCGATCACGACTTTGGCCCGCGCCGAAGGCCTGGAAGCGCATGCGCGCTCAGTGGAGGCGCGGACGCGTGGCTAGCCCGAAGCGCGCGAGGATTCCGAAAGGCATCGTGCGTCCGCGCGAAGCAGTTCTGAAAATGGCGCCTTACTCGCCGCCAACCGCGGGCCGCGAAGGCAAGCTGCGCCTCGATTTCAACGAGAACACGGTCGGCTGCTCGCCGCGCGTCATCGAGTTTCTGCGCCAGCGTTTAAGCGCGGGTGCTCTCGCGGTTTATCCCGAGTACGGCGAAGCGAAACAGGCTCTCGCCGATTTCTTTCACATGCCGGAGGAGCAGTTGCTGCTGACCAACGGCACCGACGAAGCCATTCAGGTTTTTGTCAACACGTACGTAAACGCCGGCGACGAAGTGCTGGTACTGCGTCCCGCATACGCCATGTATCGCTTCTATGCGGAAGTGGCGGGCGCGGTTATCCGCGAGGTGGAGTACCAGCCGCCGCGGATGGAATTTCCGCTCGACGATCTGTTGCACGCCATCACTCCCGCTACGCGCGCCGTGATTCTCGCCAATCCCAACAACCCTACCGGCACCGGCGTGCATCTGCAGGGTATCGAGCGCATTCTCAAACGTGCCCGCAAGGCCGCTGTTCTAATTGACGAAGCGTACTACGAATTCAGCGGCGTCACGGCCCTGCCTCTCGTTGAGCGCTCGCCGAACCTGTTCATGAGCCGCACGTTTTCCAAAGTCTATGGCATGGCGGCCATGCGTCTCGGCTGCGTGTTTTCCGATGCCGCCAACATCGCGTTCCTGCACAAAGCGCAATCGCCGTATAGCGTAAACGCTCTGGCCGCGCTCGCCGTCCAGCAAGCCGTGCGCGATCACCGCTACATCGAGAATTACGTCGCCGAAGTGCTCGCGGCCCGCGAGTTGTTGTGTGTCGGCCTCGAAAAACTCGGTATCACCTACGTGCCGAGCTCAGCTAATTTCGTCCTGGCGAACCTGGGCCAGCGTGCCGTCGCCGTGCGCGACGCGCTGCGCGCCCGCGGGATTCTGGTGCGTGATCGCAGTTACGAAGTTCCCGGTCACGTCCGCATGACCGTGGGAACGCGCGAGCAGACCCGGCGATTACTGGCGGCACTCGAGGAGATCTGGTGAGCGATCAACTATTGGTATTCGACATGGACGGCGTGCTGGTGGACGTTACGGAATCCTATCGCGAGACCATCCAACGCACCGTCGAACACTTTTCCGGCCGCCGCTTTAGCCGTGCGGACATTCAGGACTGGAAAAATCGAGGCGGCTGGAACGACGACTGGGCGCTTTCCCACGCTCTTATTCGCGACGCGGGAGAAGACGTGGAGTATCAGTCCGTGGTCGATTATTTCAATTCCATTTTTCACGGCAACGGGTCGGACGGCCTGATTTTGCGGGAACGCTGGATCGCGGCCGATGGCCTGTTCGAACGGCTTTCGGAGCATTTTCAGATGGCCGTATTCACCGGCAGGCTTCGCTGGGAGGCGGAGCTCACGCTCCAGCGCTGCGCGCCCCACTTGTCTTTCGCGCCCATCATCGGAAGCGACGACGTTACCCGCCCCAAGCCCGCGCCCGAAGGACTCCTAAAAATTTGCCAAGAGTCGAGCGCGAAGCAGCGCTGGTATATCGGCGATACGGTGGATGACGCCCGATGCGCGCGCCGGGCGGAGGTGCCGTTCATCGGCATCGCGGCTCCCGCGAGTCCGCGCCACGAGGAATTGGTGAAGCTTCTCAAATCCGAAAATGCGATCGCCGTTCTGGACAATATCAATCCGCTCGAGGCGGTGGTGAACGCATGAGATCGGCATCCATCAAGCGCAATACGAAAGAAACCCAAATCCGCGGGAAGCTGTCTATCGAAGGCCGAGGGCGCTACGAAATCTCCACCGGCGTCCGCTTCTTCGACCACATGCTGGAACTCTTCACCAAGCACGGCGGGTTCAACCTTCAGCTTATTGCCAAGGGAGACCTCGACGTCGACCAGCACCACACTGTCGAAGACGTGGGCATCGTGCTGGGCCAGTTGTTCTCGAAAGCGCTCGGCGATCGCCGCGGTATCAATCGCGCTGGCTACTTTGTGCTGCCGATGGATGAAACGCTCGCTGTCGTGGCGCTCGATCTCGGCGGCCGGCCCGCGCTTGTGTACAAGGATCTGGTGCGCGTGCGGCATGGTGGGCGATTTGCAAACCGAGCTCGTGGAAGATTTTTTCGGCGGCTTCGTCAACCATGCCGGCGCCAATCTGCACGCCAAGGTCTTTTATGGACGATCGAACCACCACAAAATCGAAGCCATTTTCAAATGTTTCGCGCGTGCGATGAAGTACGCGTGCTCTACCGACAAGCGCCTGCGCGGCCAGTTGCCCTCGACGAAAGGCCTGTTATGATCGCCATTTTCGATTATGGCGCCGGTAATCTGCGATCCGTGCAAAATACGCTGGACGAAATCGGCGCGGGCTACACGCTGGTGCGCGACGCCGCTGGCCTGCGCCAAGCCGCTAAGATCATCCTCCCCGGAGTGGGCCATTTCGGACAGATGATGCGCGCGATCGACGCGATGAAAGTGCGCACGGCCTTCACCGAAAGCATCCGCGCCGGCGTGCCGTTTCTTGGAATCTGCCTCGGCCTTCAGGCGCTGTTTCAACTCGAGCGACGAAGCGCCGGAAGTGCAAGGTCTCGGCATTTTCGAGGGCAAGGTGCGCCGGTTCCCGCATACCGCGCGCGTCCCTCACATGGGTTGGAACGAACTCGAATCGCGTTCCCCGTCTCGCCTGCTCGCACGGCTGAATGCCCGGCCGTACGTTTATTTCGCCCACAGCTACTACGTGGCGGAGAACGCCGCTACGGCCGCCGCCTGCAATTACTGCGTCCCCTACACCGCCTTACTCGATTCCGGCAATATCTTCGGCGTGCAGTTTCATCCCGAAAAATCCGGCCCCGTGGGATTGCAAATCGTGAAGAATTTTGTGGATCTGTAACGAGTGCTCGCAAAACGCATCATCCCGTGTCTCGATGTCACCGGCGGCCGCGTGGTCAAGGGCGTCAACTTCGTCAACCTGCGCGATGCCGGCGATCCGGTCGAGCTCGCCGATCGCTACAACCGCGAGGGCGCCGACGAGTTGGTGTTTCTCGATATCACCGCGTCGAGCGATGCGCGCGACATCATGGCCGATGTCGTGGCTCGCACAGCACGAAAAGTTTTCATTCCGCTGGCGGTGGGCGGCGGTATTCGCTCCGTGGCCGATGCGCGCCGCATCCTGCTCTCTGGCGCGGACAAAGTCACGGTGAATACCGCGGCTGTACGCCGTCCCGAGTTAATTACCGAGCTGAGCAACGAATTTGGCTCGCAGGCAGTGGTGCTCGCTATCGATGCCCGCCGCCGCGCTCCGGGCATCTGGCATGTGTACACGCGCGGTGGCCGCGATGATGAGGGCATGGATGCCGTCGAGTGGGCCGCGCGCGGGGAATCGCTGGGCGCCGGCGAAATTCTGCTCACCTCCATGGACACCGACGGTGTGCAGAAGGGCTTCGACTGTGCTCTTACCAGCGCCGTTTCCCGCGCCACCCACATTCCCGTCATCGCTTCCGGCGGCGCCGGGCAGCCCGACGATTTCGTGCGCGTGCTCACTGAAGGCGAGGCCGACGCCGCCCTTGCTGCCTCCATTTTTCACTACGGGACCCATACCATCAGCGGCTTGAAAGAGTATCTGGACCGCCACGGAATCCCAGTCCGCAAATGATTATTCCCTGCATCGATCTTATGGACGGCAAGGTCGTCCAGCTCGTACAAGGCCGCGAGAAAGCGCTCGAGGCCGACAGTCCGCTTGTGATGCTGGACAGATTCAAAGCTTTCCCGGAAATTCAGGTGATCGACCTCGACGCCGCCATCGGCCGCGGATCTAACGACGATTTGGTCCGGCAGGTCACGTCCCACGCCACGTCCCGCGTGGGTGGCGGCGTCCGCTCGGTCGACCGGGCAAAAATCCTCGTTGATCAGGGCGCCCACAAGGTGATCGTCGGCACGGCTGCATTTCAACAGAACGGCGTCAACGAAGATTTTCTGCGTGCCTTGGTAGGTGCCATCGGCCGCGACCGGCTGATCATCGCGCTCGATTCCAAAGGCGGCCGGATCGTTATCAAAGGCTGGCGTGAATCGACCGATCTGCAAGCCGAGCAAGTGCTCCAACAGCTCGAACCCTACTGTTCCGGCGTGTTGTGCACCTATGTCGACAAAGAAGGCATGATGCAGGGCACCGACCTCGACTGGTTTCGCCGCCTGCGTGCCGCCACCAGCCTCGAGATCACCGCTGCCGGCGGCATCACGACCCTCGACGAAGTTCGCGCGCTGCTAGCCATGAATGTGCATGCCGCGCTCGGCATGGCAGTTTATACCGGGCGTCTCGATCTCGCCGAACTCGCTCGGTTGTCGGGCCCTCCATCTTCAGGGGATAATCGCCGCTGAAAGGAATCTTGTATGAATCGTCGACGGTTTCTCCTTGCCTCCGCGGCCGCCGGTACCACCCTGATGAAAGGCGCGACACCCGCCGATTCCCGCATCGGCATCTCCACCTGGAGCTTTCATAATTTCTTCACCACCACGCGGGACGATAACGCGCCGCCGCTCGCAGGCAAGCCGTGGGATCTCCTCGACTATCCCGAAATGATTGCCGATCACTATCACATTCATGAGATGGAGATGGTCGCGCCGCACTTCGCCTCAATCGCGCCTTCCTATATTAAGGAAGTGAAAAGCCGCCTCGAACGCGCGCACTCGCATCTCGTCAACATCCCGGTCGACATTCAGGAGTTGGAAATGGGCGCCGGCCTGTCCGATCCTGATACCAAGCTCACTGCGAAAATCATCGCCGCCTGCAAGAAGTGGATCGATGTCGCCCACGATCTCGGCGCAAAGTCCGTGCGCTGCGATCCCGGAAAAATCAACACCGCCGACCTCAAACCCACCGTCGCTTCCTATAAAGCGCTCGCCGCCTACGGTGCGCCGAAAGGCATCTTCGTCATCATTGAGAATCATGGTGGCGTCGGCTCGGAACATCCCGAGGAACTGGTCGAGCTCTTCAAAGCCGTGGGCAAGTACTGCGGCGCGCTCCCCGATTTCGGAAATTTCCCCGACGAAGCCACGCGGCAGAAGGGGCTCAAGGTTCTATTTCCCTTCGCTCACGCCGTCTGCCACGCCAAGGGTCTGAAGTTCAACGAGAGGGGAATCGAAACCGCGTTCGACTTCCCGCAATGCGTCAAAATATCCAAGAGCGCCGGCTTCAAGGGCGTGTACTCGATCGAGTTTGAAGGCGAGGGCGATCCACACATCGGCGTGCAACACGTCATCGACGAGTTGCGGCAATCCTTGTAATTCGAAATCCGCGTCCGGCTTATTTCCAGGCTGTTACAATCACCCTCATGCGCAGCGAAGTATTGGCCGTTATCGACGCCCCGGAGGACTCCGGCCACGCTGGAAAGCGAAATCCAAACTGAACGGCATCTCGCTGCCGAAAGGACGCGTCCGATGACTCCCCTCTCCATCACCGTGGTTTGCCGGCGGCTGGCCGCTGCCGGTTTGCTCCTCTTCACCCTTGCCTGGAGCGCCGCCGCTCAGGGTATCGATGTCACACAGAGGCTCGATGGCTTCGATGCCTACATGGCCAAGACCCTCAAGGACTGGAATGCGCCGGGTGTAGGCGTCGGCATCGTCGTCAATGACAAACTCGTTTTCGCCAAGGGCTACGGCTACCGGGATTATGAAAAGAAACTCCCGTTCACCCCCGCCACCATGAGCCCCATCGCGTCCAATACCAAACTGTTCACCGCCGTTGCCGCGGGCATGCTGGTCGAGGAAGGGAAGCTGTCATGGGACAAGCCGGTGCGCGAATCCGTCCCGGCCATCCGCTTTTACAATGACCAGCTCAACAATAGCGTGACTCTGCGCGACATGCTGTCGCACCGCACCGGAATCACGCGGCACGACACCATCTGGTACAAATCCGACTTTACGCGCAAACAGCTCTTCGAGAAGTTAGTCTACATGGAGCCGCAGGAACCGATGCGCCAGACCTTCCTGTACAACAACCTGATGTTTGCGGCGGTCGGGTATCTGATTGAGCTCCAGTCCGGAAAAACCTGGGAGCAGTTCGTCAAGGAGAGGATCTTAGATCCGCTCCAGATGAACTCCACCAGCTACAGCATTGCCGACATGTTGAAGCGTCCGGAATTCGGCGTCGGATTTACCGAGAGGCGCGATTCCTTTGAGCTGTACAGAATTCCATACTACGAGGACATATCCGGCGTCGCCCCTTGCGGAGCCATCGTTTCCAACATTGAGGATATGTCTCATTGGTTGATCGCGCTGATGAACCAGGGGAAATACGACGGCAAACAGGTGCTTCCGGCGGAAGTATTGAAGGCCACTTTGCAGCCGGCCATGGCCCTGCCCAACACGGCTCTCGAAACCAGAGGTTGGTCTGAACTCCTCAATGCGGCATACGGCATGGGGCGGGAGACCGCTTCCTACCGGGGCCACCTCATCACTTTTCACGGCGGTGATTTACCTGGCTTCCACACGCAGGTTTCGTTCATGCCGCAGGACCACATCGGCGTCATCGTTTTTGAAATTGGCAATCATAGCCAGCCGCTTTACAACATCGTCAGCTACAACGTGTACGAACGATTACTAGGCTATGAGCCAGACGCCCTGGAGCGACCGCCAGCTCGAGATTCGGCTGAAGAACAAGAAGGCGGACACCGAAGCGCGAACCAAAGCCAACCAAGGCCGGGTCCCTGATACGAAGCCCTCCCACGCCCTCGCCGACTACGCTGGCGCTTATGAAAATCCCGCTTACGGCGTGATGACCATCGCATTGAAAGACGGCGAGCTGCAGTTCGACTTCCATAAAATGCGATTCCCCATGACCCACTTCCACTACGACCGCTTCGACACCCCCGATGATGAGCAGGACGGCAAGTGGTCGGTGAATTTCCGCACAAATCCCCAGGGCGATATCGATCAGGCTGTGATGTCCTTGGATGAAGCGGAAGCCGTATTCGTGCGTAAGCCCGGCGCCATCGACCCGAAGCTGGTGTCTCAACTGCCAGGCGCTTACGAAACGCCCAGCGGCGTGAAGATTCAAGTCGCGTCGGCGCCGGGCGGGGGCCTGTCGCTCGTTTTTCCCGGCCAGCCCGCGCTGCCGTTGAGCCAGGTGAAGGGCCTGACATTCCGGACGCCGCGCTTCTCCGATCTGACTTTTGAATTCGTGGTGCAGGACGGACAGGTCAAGGGACTCAAGCAAAAGGAACCGTCGGGCGAGTTCCTGCTCCCGAAAAAATAGTGGTGGCTGTCCTCACCTCTGCCGCGCGCCTCAGTGCGTCACGAAGGGATTCTCGACGCGGACTCCGTCATAACTCTGTCCATGGCCGAGGTCTTCGCTGAGCACGATCGAGGCTTGGCCCGCCTTCGCGCTAACAAGAATGAGACCATCCCAGAACGAGATCTCGTATCGGGACCGGAGATCAATCGCTTCGATGACGTGTTCCGATCGGATTGTCAAAACGTTCAGCCGTGCGTACTCCGCCGTGAGCGCCCTTGCCTGCCCGGACCGGATATTTTCCAGTTTGCGCGACACGGCAACGTAGAATTCCTGCAACACCTGAGTGCTGATCACCAGCGTCTTCGAATACAGGTGGCGCCGGAATAGGCTGATCGCGACGTCGCGCTTATACGTATTGCGGGTGTCGTGCATATAGATCAGTACGTTCGTGTCGAAAAACGCGAGCTCGCTCATCTGTCGTATAGTTCCGCTCGCGTCCATGTCTTCTTGGGAATCTTCAGTGTGTGCTTCTCCGCGGCTGCCAGGATCTTCTCACCTGCCGCGATGTAGCCGCGGTCAAACCGCAAGCTGTGGTCGAGCGCCTGCTGCACCCAGGCGTTCAGGGATATGTTGCTTTCCGTTGCCTGGATCTTGGCCTCGCGGATGAGGTCAGCGGGAAGGCTGAGCGTGAGATTGCGTTTTTTTCCGACCTTCACATAATTGAGTGTAACACACATAAATGTGTGGAATGGTTGAAAGTGGAATCCGTGCTGCCTCCGAACATCTGCCGCTTGCTGCTACAATCACCTTCATGCCCAACGAAGTTTTTGCCGTGTTCGATACCACCGAAGGCTCCTTCAAGGCGCGGTTGTTCGCCGATCGTGTGCCCAAGACCGTGGAGAATTTTGTCTCGCTCGCCGAAGGGACGAAAACCGGTAAGCCCTTTTACGATGGGCTCATTTTTCACCGCGTGATTCCCGATTTCATGATTCAGGGCGGTTGCCCGGAGGGCTCCGGCCGCGGCGGCCCCGGCTACAAATTCGCCGACGAATTTCATCCCGAGCTGAAACATACCAAGCCCGGCATTCTCTCCATGGCCAACGCCGGGCCGAATAGCAACGGCAGCCAGTTTTTTATCACCGTTGCGCCGACATCCTGGCTTGATAATAAGCACAGCATCTTCGGTGAGATCGTCGAGGGATACGACGTTGTGGAAAAAATCTCCCAAATGCCGCGTGGCGCGCAGGATCGGCCCAAGAAGGAAGTGCAAATCCGGTCGCTGAAAATTGAAAGGAGATGAGATGAATGTCTTATCGTCCGACGATCGGCGGTAGGCTCCGGGAGGAAGCTTCCGGAGTAGACAGGTCACAGGCTGCATGTTGTTTTGAGGCGAATGACCTCGTAAAGGAGATTGGTCAGACCTGTGGATTGAACGTCATCATGAGGCGCCGAGCGCCCTCGAATAGGAGTGTGGTGACCGCCGCAAAGTTAGTCTACTCGACCTGGGAGATTCGGCCAGGAGAGAGAAATGGAAAAACGTTACATCGGAATCGATTTACACCGCAACCGGTTCACCTGCTGCATTCGGCTGGAAAACGAGAGGACCTACCTGACCGAGTGGAGGCTGGAGGATCTGGCGCGGTTTGTGAAGAAGCTGCGGCCTTCCGACGAGGTGGCGGTAGAAATCACGTCCAACACGCGGTTGTTTCACGACGCCGTGGCGCCCCAGGTGGCGCGGATAGTGGTGGTAGATACCAATCAGTTTCGCGTCATCAGCCAGTCGGTGAAGAAGACCGACCCCAACGACGCGCGACTGTTATCGCTGTATCTGTCGAAGGGACTGCTGCCGGAGGTGCGCATGAAAGATAAAGAGCACGGGCAGCTGGCGAGCCTGACCCAGACCCGGGACACACTGGTGAAACTGCGGACGGCGCTGAAGAACAAGGTGAACAATATTCTGAGCGCGCGGGGGCTGAACCTGGCCAAGGAAGCACTGTCGAGCGAGAAGAAGCTGGCTGAGGTTCTGGATCTGCCCTTCGACGAGATCGTGCGCATCGAACTGCGCGTGATCGTCGAGCAGATCCGGAGTCTGAACAGGAGCATCGCCGAGTTGGAGAAGACGATTGGCGAAGAAGGTTCCAAGCTGGAAGGTCACAAGGGTTTATCGAGCATCAAGGGGATCGGCAAGATCACGAGCGCGATCCTGCTGAGCGTGATCGGGGATGTGAACGACTTTCCTGACGAGGGCCATCTGGCGAGCTACTTCGGCATCGTGCCACGGGTGTCGAACTCGAACCAAACCGAACGGAGCGGACGGATTCACAAACGCGGGACCAAGCTGGGGCGGACGGCGCTGGTGCAATCGGCTCTGATCGCGGCCAATTACAGCCCGTATTTGAAGCGGTTCTACGAACAAGTGAAGGCGCGGCGTGGAGCCGGCAAGGCCATCATCGCGCTGGCGCGCAAGTTTCTCGGGATCATCTATCGAACCCTGAAGAACAAATGGGTCTTCGAGGACTTCCCGAACTTTGTGTTGGCGGAGGAGTCATGAAGACGCTCGGGAGCCCACCACCGGGAATCCAGGTATCTGGTTCCCGCTGCGCCGTCCGTCGTCGAGCTGGCGGTCGCACGACGGTGCTCGGCGGCAAGGGTCCGCTCCGCCGCGGCAAACACCGCCGCGCCCTTGCCCCCTGCGCGCCGTCGTGCCTGAGGATCATTCGCGACGGACGGCTCCGCCGGGAACCAGATACAGAGCAGTTTCTTCGTCTTGCGAAAGACGAGAACCAGATGACAGTAGACAAAACATCATAGGAGTTGACACCATGAGGAAACTGGCCCTGCTCGTTCTCCTGTGCTCCTTCGCCGCCTTCGCCGAAGACGGCTTTCGCCCTTTGTTCAACGGCAAGAACCTGGATGGCTGGGACGGCGACTCAAGCTTTTGGAGTGTTCGCGACGGCATCATCGTCGGCTCGACCGAGAAAGCCAAGCTCCCGCACAACGAGTTCCTGATTACCAAACAGTCTTTCGGTAACTTCGTTCTCCGCGCCGAGTGCAAACTGCGCAATCACAACAGCGGTATCCAGTTTCGCAGCGAGGCCCTGCCCGAGTGGGTGTGCCGCGGCTATCAGGCCGACATGGGAGAGAACAACTACTGGGGCAATATCTACGAAGAGAAGGGCACACGTGGAACCATGGTGGATGGCTGGCAGACTGCCAAAGGGGTGGTGCATCTCAAGGACTGGAACGACTACGAAATCTCCTGTGACGGCGACCATATTCAGTTGAAGCTGAACGGTGTGAAGACCGCCGACCTGCACGATTCCCTGCGGCTCAGCGGGATCATCGCGCTGCAACTCCACGCCGGCCCCCCCATGGAAGCCTATTTTCGTAACATTCGTATCAAGGAATTGAAGTAGCTCGCGTTGAAGCTGGCTTTATTTGGCGGTACCTTCGACCCCATTCACAACGCCCACCTGGAAATCGCCCGCGAAGCCACGCGCCAGTTTGCGCTGGATCGCGTCTGGTTCATTCCGGCGGCTCGCCCGCCTCACAAATCCGCCGTGACGAGTACTCCATACGACGACCGCTACCGGATGGTGCAACTCGCCTGCGCGGGTCACTCGATGTTTGAAGCGTCGCGCATCGAGGAGGGGGAAGAGAAAAGCTACTCCATCGAAACCATCCAGCGCGTGCGCGCGTCGCTCGGATTTGGGGACGAGCTATATTTTCTGATCGGCGCCGACGCGTTTGCCGACATCCGCACCTGGCGGCGATGGCGCGAAGTCATTGCGTCGGTTGACTTCATCGTGGTCAGCCGTCCCGGAGGCGCCTATGAAGTGCCGGAAGGCGCTCGCGTTCACCCCCTCGAGGGCGTCAGCCTCCCGGTGTCGTCTTCCGAGATTCGGCGGCGGCTGGCTGCGGGCGACTACCATGTGGACGTGCCACAATCTGTGCTGGCATACATCTCCGAGCACCGACTCTACCGGTAGCCATTCCCGTTCACAACCGTTCGCAAGAAAATTCAACCCCGCAAATTCACGTGGAATGGTGACTTAGCAGCTTCTGGGTTTTCGCAACGAGCCAGCGTCTCGTCCCCCCAACGCTAGACTGTGGCCAGGTGCGACCGACAGCTTTGGGCAAGTTGGCAACTTTGGTTTTGACGGCGGTGGCGGCCTTTGCCCAGCCGCCGCTGACCACCATCCAGGACACTCTTTACAAGGCCGACGGCACTCTATTCAACGGACTGCTGGTCATCTCGTGGAATAGCTTCCTGGCGGACAACCAGGCCAACATCGTCTCGCAGAGCATCACCGTGCAGGTAGTCGGGGGGCTCTTTCAAGTAAAACTGGTGCCAACCGCGGATGCGAATCCACCCAGTTCCTATACCGTCACCTACAACAGCGACGGCAAGATTCAATTTCAGGAGACCTGGGTGGTCCCTGTTTCAACCACTCCATTGACAATCAGCGATGTCCGCACCTCCAACACAACCCAAACATCCGGCTCCGTGCAGGCCGGCTCCCAGACCCCCATCCCGGAGAGCGCGGTGATTGGACTGACTGGCGACTTGAGTCTGCGGCCAGTCAAGGGTTCGGGCTTCAACACCGGGAGTGTGGCGATGATCAACTCGGATGGAGGGATCGATGCCGTGGTGGGAAATCCGTCAGACTGCGTTTTCGTGGACGGATCGTCGGGCCCGTGCGGCACTGGGGGGGGCGTTCAATACTCCGACGGCGAAATTCCGGGCGGTACGATCAATGGCGCCAACGCCACATTCACGCTTGCGAACTCGCCGAGTCCGGCACCCAGCCTGGAGCTGTTCCGGAATGGCATCGCACAGAAAGCCACTGTGGACTACTCGCTAACCGGATCGACGGTGCAGTTTCTGACCGGAGCGGTTCCGCAGCCCGGCGATTCGCTGCTGGCGTGGTACCGGCTACCCGCCGGCTCAACCGGAACGCCGGCGCTAGGCAGTCCCCTGATCAACTGTAGTGCCGCGGGCACCAGCACTTCTGGCGCCAGTTTTACATCGCTCGGCAGTTGCACCTTCCCGGCGAGCACGCTGCAAATTGGCGACCGGGTGGAGATTCGCTTCGATCTGGCCCATACCGGCACAACCTCGGGCTTTGAGTACCAAGTACTCTGGGGCGCCACTGTGTTGACGGACCGAGTGGCCGGCAGCGGGGACGTGAGGATCGCCGGCCAAGGGGAAGCGGCCGTCTATAGCGCCGGGTCCCAGTTGCGAGCGGAGAGCTGGGGAACGGTGTTGGCGTTCGCGGCATCGGTCGGGAACGCGACGGACAGCGTGGCCGGGACGCTGACCATCAATTTTCAGATGAAGATGGCGCAGACCACCACGGATACAATCACACTGTCCAATTTCACCGTGGTGCGCTACCCTGCGCACTAGCGCTACTTCAGATACTGATCGAGATCGGGGTGGAGCAGCTTTTGCACCTCCGGGTCGTTGAGCATCTCCTTGGTCACCACTCGCGGCGGGAGGTTCTGGATCTTCTGCGGAGTGCCGCCCTTCAATTTCTCCACGGCGGCGGTAACGGCGTCGTGGCCCATGCGAAACGGGTCTTGCACGACCAGCGAGTCGATGAGCCCAGACTTCAGATCGTCCAGCAGACCCGGACTGGAATCAAATCCCACCAGCATGACTTTGGCGTTGCGGCCCTTGATGGCCTGTGCGGCGCCGACGGCGCTGGATTCATTCGACGCGAACATCGCGACCATGTCATCATGCGCGGTCATCATGTTCTCGGCGACATTGAGCGACTTAGCGCGATCGGCCCAGCCGTAGCGCTTGTCGACGATCTGAATCCCGGGAAAATCCTTTTTTATGCCGTCCTCGAAGCCCTGTTCTCGCGCCATGGTGGAGGCGGAGCCAGGCTCGACGGCGACTTCCCCGACTTTTCCCTTGCCATTCAGAATTTTGCCCATGCGCTGGGCGGCCATCACGCCGGCGCCGTAGTTATCGGTGGCGACCTGGGCGACGAACGCCTGTGTGTCGACCGGAGAGTCGAAGATGACGACGGGAATATTCTCGCGGGTGGCGCGGTCGACAACGCTGACCATCGCGGTTTTGTCGATGGGGGCGAGACAGATGGCGTCGACCCGCTGGGTGATCATGGAGTCGATGATCTGCAACTGGCCGGTGAAGTCGGTTTCGGACGCGGGACCGTTCCACACGACGTCGATATTGTTCTCCCGCGCAGCCGCGACGGCTCCGGCATGCACGGACTGCCAGAATATGTGGGCCTGGCCTTTCGGGATAACGGCGATGCGTTTGCGCGCGTCGCGATTGCAGCCAGACGACGCCAACACGACAGCGAGCGAAGCAGCCAGGCAGAAGCGTCTAGTCACTTCTTTACGAAGCCTTGTACGTAGACGGTGTGGATCCCGCGGACGGAAGTTTCCGTGGCGGTGACTTCCATGACGTGGAGTTTTGGTCATCGGCGGTGAGGGTTGAGTGCCACGGCCGCGAGGGTGAGCGATGCAAGAAGCGCTTTCAGCGACATCATTTTCCTCATTTTCCAAATTCAGAAGCAAGCATCGCTATTTTACATTGACACGAGGCGGCGTGGGAGATGGTGATCGGACTGGAGTGGCGGATAAACAAAAGGAAAAAAGGCAAAATGATATGCTGGACCAATGTCACGGCCGGTGAGGCTGCTGCAAGCGCGGCATTATGAGACCTTTCGGTGCATTGGCGCGGACTGCGAAGATACGTGTTGTTATGGCTGGGGCATTACGGTGGACCGGCATACCTACGACAAGTATCAGAATTGCAGCGATCCGGAATTACGGTCTTCGCTACACGAACTCATTACGATCAATGCCAATGCGGCCAATGACGATGAGTACGCTACTATTAAACTCTCCGAACCGCGCTGCCCATTTCTGGCGCAAGGCCTTTGTTCTATTCAAACCAAACTGGGCGAAGACTACCTATCCAATACTTGCGCCACATACCCTCGCGTGATGACCATGGTGGGCGATGTCCTTGAAAGAACGTTAGATCTGTCTTGCCCCGAGGCGGCACGGATCGCTCTGCTCGATCCGAGTCCGCTGCGGTTCGAGGAAAAGGAAATTACGGACGAAAGCTTTCGAGTGGGCAATGTGTGGACGCCGGATACGCCTAACTCGAGATACGCGGACAGGCCCTACCCATACTTTAGGGAAGTCCGATGGTTCGTTGTTACCCTGATGCAGGAGCGCATTTACCCTTTGTGGCAGCGTCTGGTAATCCTGGCGTACTTCTGCGATAAGTTGAACGAAATGACAGAGGCAGGCAATGACCAGGACGTACCTAAGATTATTCAAGGGTACCTGGATGCCACCCAGCATAGGTCATTCGATGATGCTTTAAACAAGCTCAGAGCTCGACCGGCGGTGCAATTCGAGGCCACGTCAGAATTGATTATTAACCACATAACTTCGACTTTTACGGTCCGTAGATTCCAGGACTGTTATCAGGAGTTTATGGCCGGCCTGCAATGGACGGAGGAATCCATGATGAGTGATCTTGTAAGCCGTTATCAGGCGGCTTACTCCGAATACTATGCACCGCTGATGCAGCAGCATGAGCACGTGATGGAGCGGTATTTTCTTAATTACGTCTACCGGAGCGTATTTCCGTTCGACCGTTTGGAGAATAATCGAAGGGCCGGGCTGCATCATATAAGTAATTCAATCTGTGCACAGTATATGTTGATGATTACTCATTACTCCATCATCAAGACAGTTTGCATTGGGATGGCGGCTTGTCATAAGTCGGCTTTCGGGCTAGAGCATGTAATCAAAGTCATTCAAGCCTCTACGAAAGCATTTCAGCACAGCACGGTGTTTCCGATGCGCGCTGTGGAGTATCTGCGGGGTAAGGGCATGAATCACGCCTTATCGGTGGCAGCACTCATACAGAACTAAGCTATGAGGCGACGGCTCAACGGCTCAGCGCGCGTGTTTTCCAAGTCATGACGAGACCCTTGGGAAGGCTGAACTGCGCACCGCGAACGAAAAACGAACCCACGCCGGGCAAGTCCAAGAGGCGGATTTGTTCGTTAGTGACCTTGACGGAGGAGCGAACGGGGGTCGATGGGGTGCGTGTACTGTTGGAATACGAGAGGAACGATTCGACGCCCGGCGCCCGCTGGATGTTCTGCAAATCCGCGTAGAAGGGCAATAATGAGGCGCCGGCCTGAATTTCATTAAACTCGAGGGCCACGATAAAGTAACTTTCGGGTTCCGAATTTCGTTCCAGCCTGCGCACACGGCCCCGCACAACCGAACCATCGGGGATCAGTATTTGGCCCTTGTATTGGACATTGCCCGACACTTTCGCCTCGATCACCTGTCCGACTGCTGCTTGGTCGGTAAGGGGAGTATTAAGTACGAGCGATACCAGGAGACCGCCGGGAACGGTTTCCTGTACGCCAGGCTGAGTGGGGGCATGTTCGGCGGACGATGCCACGGCGGGAGGCGAGTCCACGCCGGTAAAACTGATGCTGGACTCGGTGTTGAAGGATCGGCAGTGAGTAAATTCGATGACATCCCGGTTTTCTTCGCCCGAGAATTCGATTAGACGCATATCGCCGGTTTGCGGCATGAGTACGTCGGCTGTTCCGATTCGCATGCGGGCATAATCGATGGTAGTGATGGCGTCGACAAGAGGCAGAGTGGGCGGGATTTCATCGGCATGGATCTCGAGACGTATTAAGTCCAGCGACTGGGGGTCCACCCAGAACATGCCTTTCGTGCCCACGGTTCCGGTTGCGCCATTGAGGGTGATCTCAAAGGCGCTCATGCGTAATGAAATCTGAAAACTGTAACAAGCGGAACGCCGGCCATTCAAGTCCACTTGGCCGCGATATTGGAAAACGCCGTTGTCGTCCACGAACACGCTGCGCACGTGAGCGACAAAGACGCCATTGCCGATCATGCCGCCTCCAACGAACTTCGCGGGGTCTTCTTCCTTAAAATTGCGGTCGCCCAGCCAGGAAAACAGCTCGCGGCCCCCGATGTGAGCGACCTCGAGCTGCAACGTATCGAGAGGTCTCATGGTGCTTTTCGATCCAGCATCCTTGTGGTAACGCTCGAGGTTCTCGACGCAAGTAAAGTTAGGGATCTGAACGATCTCATGGCGCATGTGCGCTTTGATTCGCGCCAGCATGAGCACTTCGGGCGCAAGATCCTGTGAGAACGCCGCGGACGGCGCGAGTGCAACGGCGAGGACCACAAAACTTCTGAAGGTCATCCGGGCACGATAGAGGAGTTTATCGACACCAAGTATATGCCGCTCGCGGATCGTCAACAAGCGTGGGTGTCGTGCTATGATCTGCGTCCATAGCAGGAGGCTCCAGAAACGTATGAGAATCGCAAGTTGGTTGTTGCTTGCCGGACTGAGCATCAGCGTGATCCTTTCAGGGCAAGACCAACCTGGCACGACGCTTTATGAGCGGGTGGGCCGGTATGACGGGATTGCCAGGATTGCGGATGATTACCTGAAGGGGGTGCGAGCGGACCCGCAATTGGCGCGGTTTATCGGGCGCAGCACGGACTCGCTGGTGCGGGCACGCCAGTTGCTGAAAGACCAGTTGTGCGCGCTCACGGGCGGCCCGTGTGTCTATGTCGGGCGGGACATGAAAACGGCGCACGGCGGGCTGGGGATCACGGAGTCAGACTGGGCTCTGAATATGAAGTGCATGGCCGCGGCGTTGGATAAATCGCATATCGCCGAGAGTGACAAGCATCAGATGCTCGCACTCATTGAGACATTCCGGAAGCAGATTGTAGAGAAGGACGGGGCGAAGCAGTAGGCGGAGGGCGCGAGAGGCAGCGTGATATCATCTGCGTCCATGACGACTGGCTGGAAACGCGGGTGCGCCTGGTGTGGCGCCATCTTATTTATCACGATGAATATTGACGCACAGGACAGGACGCAGGCGCGGTCCATGGTGATTTCGCGCCAGGGAATTGTGGCCACGAGCCAGACGCTGGCCTCGCAGGCGGGGGCGCAGATTCTGGCGCGGGGCGGGACGGCGATGGATGCGGCGATTGCGGCGAACGCGGTACTGGGGGTGGTGGAGCCGGCGAGCGACGGCATCGGCGGAGATCTGTTCGCGATTTACTGGGACGCGAAGACGGGCAAGCTGACGGGGATCAACGCCAGCGGGTGGGCGCCGAAGGCAATGAACATCGAATATCTGCGAGCGAAGGGTGTGAGTAGCATGCCGCAGAACGGAATTCAATCGGTGACTGTGCCGGGATGCGTGAACGGGTGGGAGAAGCTGCACGCGAAATTCGGGAAGCTGCCATGGCGCGATCTGTTTCAGCCGGCAATTTACTACGCGGAGAACGGATTTCCGGTGACGGAAATGATCGCGGGCGGGTGGGGACGCGCGACGGCGACGCTCGAAATGGATGACAACGGGCGGCGCATTTTCCTGCCGCATGGGCGTGCGCCGGCAGCGGGCGAGATGTTTCACAATCCGGAAGTGGGGCGGGCGCTGGAGCTGATCGCGGACGAGGGTGCGGCGGCGTTTTATCGCGGGGCGATCGCCAAAGCCATTCTGCGGACGTCCGACAAGAAGGGCGGAACGATGGCGGCGGCGGATCTGAGCGAATTCGAATCCGAATGGGTGGAGCCGATTTCGACGGACTACCGCGGTTGGAAGGTCTACGAACTTCCGCCAAATGGGCAGGGAATGGCGACGCTCGAGATGCTGAACATGATGGAGCGGTTTCCGCTCGGGTCGTTTGGGCCGTTGAGCGCGGATGCGTTCCATATCAAGATGGAGGCGCAGAAGCTGGCGTATGCGGATTTGCAGCGGTATCTGGCTGATCCGCGGTATGCGACGGTGCCGGTGGCGGGAATCGTGTCGAAGAAGTACGCGGCGAAGCGCGCGGGCGAGATAGATCTGAAGCACGCGCGGTGCGAGCCGCAGGCGGGCGATCCGAAACAATATGCGGGCGATACGATTTATCTTTCGGTGGTGGATCGCGAAGGGAATATCGTGTCACTGATCCAGAGCGTCTATCTTGCGTTCGGGTCTGGGGTGGTCGTGGAAGGGTATGGATTCCATTTGCAGAATCGCGGGGGGCTCTTCGAGATGGATGCCTCGCATCCGAACGCGCTGGCGGGGCGAAAGCGGCCGTTCCACACCATCATTCCGGCCTTTATGGAGAAGGGGCCGGTGCATATAGGATTCGGCATCATGGGCGGGCTGAACCAGGCGCAGGCGCACGCACAGTTCGTGTCGTACATGGTGGACCACGAGATGAACATTCAGGCGGCGCTCGAGGCTCCGCGGTTTACGAAGCTCAATTTTGGCGGGTGCGACGTGATGATCGAGGCGCGGGCGCCCGCGGATGTGCGACGCGAGCTGGCGGACCGTGGGCACAGGCTGGATGTGCAGGGGGATTTTTCGAGCTGGATGGGTGGCGGCCAGGCAGTGGTGCACGACTCGGCTACAGGAGTGAATTACGGGGCGTCCTCGCCGCGCAAGGACGGGGCGGCGGTGCCGGAAGCGCCGGACTACTTCAAGGCAAAAGACAAAAGACAAAAAGCAAAGGGCAAAAGTTAGGCGGCGAATGGGTGTTGGGGTTTCCATAAAAGAATTGCGCAAAGTCTATACGACGCCGCCGCCGATGGCGGCTGGAGCGGCGGGGTTCAGCCTGATGGGCATGCGCGGGACTGCTCCGAAGCAAAAGAAAGTTTTTGAGATTGTTGCGCTGGACGGGATCTCGCTCGAGATCCAGCCTGGGGAGAACTTTGGGCTCTTGGGGCCGAACGGGGCGGGGAAATCGACGACCATTGGGATTCTGACGACGCGCGTGCGGCCGACGAGCGGCGAGGCGCGGATTGGGGACTACGACGTCTGGCGGCGGCAGGTGGAGACCAAACGTCTGATCGGAGTGGTGCAGCAGCGGCCGAATCTGGATTTTTCGCTCACCGCGCGAGAGATTCTGCAGTTCCATGGCGCGTACTACGGACTGGCGAAAGGTGAGCGGGCGCGGCGGGCGACGGAGCTGCTGGAGCGATTCCAACTGACTACGCGCGCGGACGACATGGTGCGCGGATTTTCTGGCGGCATGATGCAGCGGCTTTCAATCGCGCGGGCCATGATGCACGATCCGGAGGTGCTGTTTCTGGACGAGCCGAGCACGGGACTCGATCCGCAGACCAAGCTGCTGCTGTGGGAGATCATCCGCGAATACAACAAAAATGGAAAGACCATTATGCTGACCACGCACAACATGGATGAAGCGGATGCGTTGTGCCATCGGATTGCGATTGTGGATCACGGGCGCGTGATCGCCCAGGGGACGCCGGCGGAACTGAAAGCGGCGATACCGGGCGGGTACCTGGTGCGGGTTCAGGTGGGGAAGGGATCGCCGGAATTAGTGGAGCGGCTGCAGCAGCTGCCGGGAGTGACGGAAGTGCGCGCGGACGGAAACGCGTTGGATCTGTACGCGGACCGCGGGGGCGCGCTGATTGGGGCGATTGTGGCCGCGGTGGGGGAATCGGGCACGGAGCTGTGTGACGTTCACATCTCCGAGCCGAGCCTGGAGAACCTGTTTCTGCACCATACCGGGAGGAGCCTGCGGGCATGAACGCGAAAACCTTCCTGGCGATGCTGGCGCGCGACGCGCATGTGGCGCGGCGGAATATTTGGGCGCTGCTGACGCAGACCATGCTGCAGCCGCTGCTATTCACATTCGTGTTTGGGCGCGTGATGACGGGCGCGGGAATGATGCCGGCGAGTTACAAAGGGATGCTGGCGCCGGGGATCATGGGCATGAGCATGGTGATGACGGGCATCCAGGCGGTCTCGATGCCGCTGATCGCGGAGTTTCAATTTACGCACGAGATCGAAGACCGGCTGCTTGCGCCGATGCGGATTGAATGGCTGGCGGTGGAAAAGATTCTGGCGGGCATGATTCAGGCGCTGATATCCGGCACGGTGGTGATGCTGGCGGCGTGGCTGGTGCTGGGCGGCGAGGTGGGGTTGAATTTCCACCGGCCGCTGCTGTTCGCGGCGGTGATGGTGCTGGTGGCGCTGCTTTCGGCGGCAGGCGGCCTGCTGCTGGGCTGCAGCGTCGGGCAGACGCAGATCGGATTGATGTTCAGCCTGGTGCTGGCGCCGATGATTTTCTTTGGGTGCGTGTACTACCCTTGGACCGCGCTGAACAAGTTTCCGGTGTTACAGAAGCTGGTGCTGCTAAATCCGCTGGTGTATGCGAGCGAGGGGCTGCGGGGAGCGCTGGTGCCACAGGTTCCGCACATTCCGATTGCGGCGGTGGCGGGCGCGCTGCTGGTGATTGACGCGGGGTTGATTGTGGGAGGGCTGAAGAAGTTTTACGGGAAGGCGGTAAGTTAAAAGGGCGACCGCGGGCAGAAAAAAGGCCAGCTCTAAGGCTGGCCCTTTCTCTTAAGCAGAATTGCGCGGTGCGCTAGCGTTCGAGGGCGCGCCGCAGCGTCCGGCGGCGGGCTAGACCGCCGATGCAGATGGCCAAGACCGTCGAAAGCATCGCAAAGGCTGAGGGTTCCGGAACCTCGCCAAGCGGAAGCTCATTGCCGATAGCGCCGTTCACGCCGCCGGATGGTTGGTTCGCATCGAGAGTAATGCCATTAAGGGTTAAACCGTCGATCGTGCCGATAAGATCGGCGACTACGCCGACTCCGCCCTCGGAATCCTCATACGCTTCCAGCGAACTCCCGCAAATGTTGCTCGCGTTCCCGCAGATGTTGATATAGTCCGCGTCCGTATTGAGCTGGTCCTGCGAAAGACCCAACCCGGAGTATTGATTCGATGTGGTCGAGATGATGACGCTGTCGGATGCGAGCCAGGTCGCCGGGCTAACCGTATTGTCGTAAAAACTCAGGGTTGCACCGAATATAAGCGAATTGAGAGCACTGGTCCCATTCAGGTACGAAATGTTTCCTATTTCGTACGGCCCGCCGGGGACTGCCAACCCAGATGTGCCGGAGAAGCTCAGTTGGCTATACTGCTCGCCCGCGGGGAGGCCGCTGCCGGGATCAACTCCCCACGTAATAGTGCTGCCGTCAGGGGAAATGGAAACATCGGCCGTGGTCGTATTGTTCTCGTATGTCATAGCTCCGAGAGACGGAAAATTGAGTACACTTCCGGTCAGAACAGGGTCACTAAACACCCCGAGGATTGTGTCAGCTCGGGCGGCTGTGCCACCTTGCCACACAACCAGCAAGGCCACAGTCAACAGGGTGCGAGCTCCAAGCGTTAGATGGCGCGTCATACTACCTCCAGACTTAAATTCGGTTGGACTCCCTTATGCAACTGACCTACCAAAGTGCCGGTCTTACGCTATACGTCCTCTTGTCTGTCATTTAGAGAAAAGCAAACGGCAGGCTCCTCGATTACCATTTCCCATTCTTTGCGAGAATTGGCAAACTTGTTTCAATTTTTGAGTTTCGATGGCGGGTTGGATCGGCGCGATGCTGGTTCGGAAAACCGTAGTTCCATGACCACTGTCGCGTCGCTGGGGTCGGAGTAATAGCGGGGGGTGGTTCGGATGATGCGGAAGCCGAATTGTTGATTGAGTATGAGCATCGTGGTGTTGCGGCTGCGGGTGTTGGTTACGATGCGCTTGAAGCGGTGATGGCGGGCGTAGCAGAGTTGCCAGGATTTCAGGAGGGTGCCGAGGCCTTGGCCTTGAAATTTCGGGAGAATGCCGGTTGAGGCGATGTAGAGTGAGCCTTTCCGAGGGCTGTTTACTCCGCTCAGATCTTCTTGAAAATCCACGTGCTCCTCGAAGGCGCAACAGCCGACTTTGACTCCATCGACAATCAACCAGTAGACCACGCAGGCTTTCCAGTAATCGGCGTCGAAGAGATCGGACGGTGGAAAGACTCTGCGATCGAAGGCCATTAGGCTTCGGATCTCGGTGGCGGGGATAGCTTTGCGGAACTCGGTTTTCATCGCCAATCCGCTACGAAAATGTTGAACTCGTAGCGCTCTTTGGCGTTGCGGTCGGAGCAGAAGACGAGGCGGCTGCCGTCGGGGGACACCTCGGGGAAAGACGTGAAGCCGCCGAAATCGGTGACCTGCTCGAGGCCGGTGCCATCAAGGTTGACGAGGAAGAGCTCGAACTTGCGGGTGTCGCAGTCATTCTTGTTGGAGGCGAACAGGATCTTTTTGCCATCGGGCGTAAATGTGGGAGCGAAGCTGGCGCAGCCAAAGCTGGTGATGGTGCGGGCGTTCGAGCCATCGGAATCGGCGACGACGATCTCCATTTTCATGGGCGCGGTGGTGTTCGCCGCGAGCAGGGATTTGTAGCGCTCCATGGCTTCAGGAGTGGCGGGATAGTTGGCGCGCCAGACGAGCTTCCTGCCGTCGCGCGAGAAGACGGCGCCGCCATCGTAGCCGACCGAAGTGGTCAGGCGCCGCTTGTGCGAGCCATCGGGGCGCATGGTCCAGAGATCGAGATCGCCCGACGCGAGCGAGGTGTAGACGATGCGGTTGGTCTTCCAGTTGACGGTGGCTTCGGCGTCATAGCCGGGCGCGGTGGTGAGTTTCTTCAGGATCTTGCCGGTGTCGGTCGCGAGATAAATGTCATAGCCGGGGAAAACGCCCCACACGTAGCCTTTACTTCGATCGGGCGGGGTGGGGCAAGCGTCGCCAGCCTCGTGGGTGGAAGCGTAGATGATGTGCTTGTTGTCGCGCAGGAAATAACCGCAGGTGGTGCGGCCTTTGCCGGTTGAGACCAGGTGCAGGCCGGAGCCATCGGCATTCATGAGAAACATCTGGTCGCAGGCGTAGGGTGGGCGCGTGGACTGGAAGATGAGGCGCTTGCCGTCGGGCGACCAGTAGGCCTCGGCATTTTGACCGCCGGAAGTGAGCTCGCGGATGTTGGAGAGGTGCGGAGACTGGGCGTGGGCCAGCAGGCAGGCAGCCAGTAAACTAGCGGCGGCCTTCATAGAGATTTCTACCGGCGACGAGCGAGCGCATTTTGCCGTCGGCGATGGTGCGTTGGAGCATCCAGAAGCCGCAATCGGGATGGACGTAGTGGACGCGGTCGGGGCCGAGCACTTTGGCCGCGCGCTCGATGCGCTGCGCGATGACTTCGGGTGTCTCAATGGCATTATCCTTGATGTCGATAACGCCCATACCGAGACCGATGCGGCGGTCGAGATCGCGGAAGGCTTCCAGCTCGTCGTAGCCGCGGCGCGCGAACTCGAGCACCAGATGGCTGGCGTGGAGCTGATTGAAGAAGGGCATGAGATCCCACCAGAAGCCTTTCTGCACGCTTTGGCCGGCGTAATTACCGAAGCAAACGTGGACGGCGCGCTCGCCGCGGAGCCCGTCAAGCACGTGATTGATGGCGGCTGCGGCCCACTCCTGATCTTCCGGGTGACCGCTAATGTTGGCTTCGTCGAGCTGGATAACGTCGGCGTTGATGCGCTCGAGCTGGCGGCGCAGCACGCGGGCGATGGCCATGGAGAGATCCGCGGGATTGCCGTAATGGCGGTCAGTGAGTACTTTGGACAGCATGTGCGGTCCGGTGGAGGTGAACTTGATAGGGTGCGAGGTGAGCCCGCGAGTGAGCTCATAATCGCGCGGAAGGTTGAGCGAGCCCTCGGTGATTTCGCCAGTGACGATGCCGGCGGGCTCGGCGCGATAAGAGAGACCGGCGTCGGCGCGGAAGCGATCGAGATCGCTGATGGAGAAGCGGGTGGCGATGCCGTCCATTTGACTGACGAAATAGTCGATCATGCCGTTGGTTTCCGGATGGCTGGGATTGAAGCGGTTCAGCTCGCCATCGGCGATGACCTCGATGCCGGCGAGTTCCTGGGTCTTGAGCACGACCATGATGGCGTCACGCAGAGTGACGCGCGAGTTGTCGCCCAATAGCCAATTGGGCACGGGATAACTGCCGACAACGGTGGTCCGGATGGGCATTTAGCTTCATTCTATACTGGGGCGTGCGTCACGCCGTATTTTTCCTTTGGTGCTGCGCGCTCGCTGCGGCGGGGCCGGCGCGGTTTGCGGAACACACGATTGCCACGGGTTTGAAGGGCGGCTACCAGGTGGTGATCGCGGATTTGAACCACGATGGCAAGCCGGATGTGATCGCGCTCGCGAGCGGAATGCCGGAGCTGGTGTGGTACGAGAATCCGACGTGGGAGAGGCACGTGCTTGCGGGCGGATTTTCGCGGATGATCAACTGCGCGGTGTGGGATGTAGAGGGCGACGGCATACCCGTGATCGCGCTGGCGAGCGGGTTCGCGAATGAGGCGAAGAATAGCGCCGGGATTGTTTCCGTGCTGCGGCATGAGGGCGATCCGAGGGGGCCGTGGAAGGTGACGGAGATCGACCGGCTGACGACGTCCCACCGGTTGCGTTGGGCCGATATTGACGGCAGCGGGAAGAAGGTGCTGATCAACGCGCCGCTGACGGGCGCGCACGCGGAAGCGCCCGAGTATCGCGATCACACGCCGCTGGTATTTTACCGGCCGGGAGCATGGAAGCGCGAGCTGATCGGGGAACAGAACGAGGGCGTGGTGCACGGAATCTACCCGGTTGATTGGGACGGCGACGGGCGCGATGCGATTCTGACGGCGAGCTTCGTGGGGATCGACTTGTACAAATTTGGCAAGGACGGGCGCTGGAGCCGAATGGAGATTGCCAAGGGGGATCCAGCCGCGTGGCCCAAAGGCGGGTCGAGCGACGTGGCGGTGGGGCGCGCCGGAGGGAGGCGCTACCTGGCGGCCATCGAGCCATGGCACGGGAACGAAGTTGTGGTGTATCGCGCGAAAGGCCCGGCGTGGGAGCGGCGGGTGATCGATGATTCGCTAGTGGATGGTCATACGATCTGGACGGGGGACCTGAACGGCGATGGCAATGATGAAATAGTGGCTGGGTTTCGCGGCGGAAAGCACGGCGTGTTTGTGTACTATGCGGATGGCGAGGGGTGGTCGAAGCAAGTGCTGGATGACGGCGGCATTGCGGCGGCCGCGTGCGCCGTGGCTGATCTGAACGGCGACGGGCGCAAAGACGTGGCGTGCATCGGGTCGGCGACGGCCAACCTGAAATGGTATGAGAATTTGGGAACGCGGTAGACTTCAGAACCTCCAAACCACCCGATTTTCAGTACCTTGCTAGAATCGAAACTTGCCAGACCCCGTTGCGACCGTAGTGATTCCCACGCTTTCGGCCGACCGAAGACTGTTGGAGTGCCTCGACGCTTTGGGGAGGCAGACGCGGCGGGATTTCGAAGTGGTCGTCGTCGACAACAGCGGGCAAGGGCTGGTACGGGGGGGCGAAGCGGGCGAAGCGGGGCGCGCAGAATTATCGAATCCGGGCGCAATGTGGGATTCGGCGCGGCGATCAACCTGGGTTTTCACGAACAGCCAGGCGCCCTATCTGGCGGCGCTCAATGACGATGCGGCGCCCCGGGCCGGCTGGATCGAGGCGCTGGTGGTGGCGGCGGAGGCGCATCCGGATGCCGGGATGTTCGCGTCGCAGGTGCGGTTTTTCGGCGAGGAGCATCTGGATTCGGCCGGCATGCTGATCGCGCCGCGACGGCAGCAGCAAACAGCGCGGACACGTGCTGTCCGCCGGAGGATTTCCGATCCCGAAGAGGAAGTGCTGCTGCCCAGCGCATCGGCGGCGCTTCTACCGGCGCGCCATGCTGGAGCGAGATCGGCGCTGTTCGACGAGGATTTCTTCCTGTACTGCGAGGACACCGATCTCGGCCTGCGGGCGCGATGGGCCGGCTGGAAGTGCCTTTACGTGCCGGAAGCGGTGGTGGAGCATCACTATTCGCACTCGGCGGGGCGCGCATCGCGCGCTGAAGGCGTACTACGTGGAGCGCAACCGGCTGTTTGTGGTCGCGAAGAATTTTCCAGCGCGGAATGCTTTGGGCGGCTCCGTTGGCCACACTGGCGCGATACTGGTGGCACGCCCGGTACCATGGCTCTAGGACGCGGGACAGCGGCGCAGTTCCGGCGGGAGGGAAACGAGGCCTGGCGCCTGGCGCTGGATTGCCATTCGCGCCCACTGGCGCCTGTTACGGCACGCGGGCACGCTATTGCGGAAGCGCCGGGAGATCCGTGGGAGCGCCAGGCTTTCGGCTGGCGAGTTTGCGGCAGTTGCTCCGGGCACACTCCATTGGCGTGCGGAGGGTGGCAGAATTGTGAAGACTGCGGATGGTCGACTCCAAACTCCTGATCCTGATCCCGCTCTCAACGAGGAGGGCGCCGTGAGCGATGTGGTGCGCGCCGTGAAAGAGGTGATGCCGGGAGTGCCGATTCTGGTGGTGGATGATTGCTCGGAGGACGGCACCGTGACCGTGGCGCGGAGCGCGGGCGCGGAGGTGCTGACGCTGCCGCACCATCTGGGACTAGGCGGATGCGTGCAGGCTGGATACAAGCTGGCGTTCGAACTGGGCTACGACTTCGTGATCCGCGTGGATGGCGACGGGCAGCACGATGCGCAGGACATTCCGCAGGTCTACGAAACGCTGCGGTCGTCGGGCTGTGAAATGGTGATCGGCTCCCGCTACCTGAACGGGAATGCCGGCGGCACAAGCTCATTGCGGCGCGGCGGGCATCCGATTTTTCCGCGCGGTGCTGCGGCCGATTCTCGGCAGGAAGGTTCACGACCCGACGTCCGGATTCGTCGGCGTTAACCGGAGCGCGCTGGGAGTGTTCAGCCGCAGCTTTCCCTTGGAGTACCCGGAGATCGAGGCGTTGGTGGTGCTGCAACGGCGCCGTTTCCGTTTTGTTGAGGTGCCGTGCCGCATGCTGCCGCGGCGGACCGGCCGCTCGTCGATCACACCTATCAAATCCATTTACTATATTGTTCATGTGCTGCTTGGTGTGTTTGTGAATGTGCTGAAGTACGAGCGGCGGACTCCAAAACAATCTCGGAGGTCATGAATTGGAACGCCTCCTGAACGTGACGACAGGTTTGAGCGTGCTGCTGATTCTGATGGTTTTGGTTTCGGTGCGGCGCGCACGAATACGGGTGGAGTACTCAGTGGCATGGCTAGTGGGCGCGGCGGCGCTGCTGGGGTTTTCGCGCGCGCGGGGAC
The DNA here is from genome assembly GCA_963768075.1 of Terriglobia bacterium. Taxonomy (GTDB): domain Bacteria; phylum Acidobacteriota; class Terriglobia; order Bryobacterales; family Bryobacteraceae; genus QHXW01. The sequence continues at coordinate 489,886 of CAVYHD010000033.1, read as the reverse complement.
TGCTGCGCTCGATCGCCGATCTTCTGGGCGTGACTTATCCGCCACTGGCGCTGATGCTATTGGTGGGCTGCGTCTTTCTGCTGATTTTCTACCGGTTTTCCCTCATAATCTCCCAATTGAAGGACGATAACATCGCGCTCGCGCAGCGTGTGGCGATTTTGGAATATCACTTACAGACGCTAAAAAACCAGGCGGCAGGCTGGTAGTGGAGGCGGAAGAGCAAAGAGCCGCTGAGCCTCCGCAGACTTGCAACATTGCGTTTGGGCAACAGGCTAATCACGAATGAAAGGGAAAAAGCAACATATTAAAGGGGCCGGGCCCGGGGCAGGAAAGCGGGCGGTGGCGGCCGAGCCGCGTCGAGCGATGCTTTGGCCTTATTTTCTCGGGGTTTTCCTATCTTTGGTAGCGGCCTTCTGGGTGTACGGGCCGGCCCTCAACGGCCCGTTTATTTGGGACGACCGGTACCTGCCGTTCGGCGTCTCGAATTTTCCGGTGGATTCGATGATGGCGTGGCTGAAGGGAGTTCGTCCCGTACTCATGTGGACCTATTGGGTGAACTACCGGCTGTCCGAGTTCCAGCCTTATTCCTATCACGCCTTCAACGTTGTTTTCCACACGATGAATTCGGTTCTGCTGTTCTTCATCGTGCGCAAGATTTTGGAACTCGCGGAAGTGGATCGCGCACGGCGCGACGTGTTGGCGGGATTCGCGGGTGCGTTGTTTCTGCTGCATCCGGTCAATACGGAAGCCGTGAGCTACGTGGCGCAGCGGGCAGAGGACCTGAGCGTACTGTTGTTCTTCGGCGCCTTCGCGCTATTCCTATACCGGCGGGCTCCGGAAATGACGTGGATCCGTTCGGCGGTGGTGCTGATATTGTTCGGCTTGGCGGTCATGGTCAAAGAGCACACCATTGCGCTGCCGGCGCTACTTCTTCTCACCGACTATTTTTGGAACCCGCGCTTTTCTATTAGCGGGATTCGCCGCAACTGGAGGCTCTATGTGCCGGTTGTGGGGGGCATCATTCTGGTGGCGGTGTATCTGGCAAAAGTCATGCGCGGGGCAGGCAACGCAGGGTTTGGCCTCAAAGACTTCACCTGGTATCAGTATTTCTTCACCCAGTGCCGCGCCTTCTGGGTCTATATCCGTTTGTTTCTTCTGCCGGTCGGTTTGCGGGTCGACTACGATTTCCCGATCTCGCGCACGATTTTGGATCACGGCTCGCTGGTCGGGCTGGTGGCGATACTCGCCGCGGTTGGAGCAGCGTTTTACTTCCGGCGGCGGTATCCCCTGGCGGCGTACGGCCTGTTCGCATTTATCATCCTGATGGCGCCGACCTCCTCGTTCCTGCCGATCAAGGATCCGATTGCGGAGCGCCGGCTTTACCTATCCATGATGGGGTTGCTATTTATCGTGCTGGAATTCCTGCGGCGAGTCGATGTGAAGCAGTTCAAGTGGATGGCGGCTCTCGGGGGCGTGCTGCTGGTAGCCGCGTTCGGGACTTACCAGCGGTGCATCGTTTGGAGCGATCCCGTGATTCTGTGGGAGGACACGGTCGCGAAGTCGCCCATGCTGGCGCGTGATGAATTTCAGCTTGCCGAAGCCTACCGGGAGGAAGGTCAGTGCGCGAAGGCCCTGCCGCACTATCAGCGGACCGAGCAACTCGAATCGACCGGCAAGCACTCTGACTGGTACGATACGCTGTTTCTCGACTGGGGTCTGGCGTACGGGGATTGTCTCAACCAGCCCGCGGAGGCGCTGGCGAAGTACAAGCAGGCGCTAGCCATCAAGCCCACGGCGATCGCCTATTCGCAGATCGGAATGACCTACGGCAAGCAGGGCCGGAACGCCGAGGCGCTGGAAGTGCTTCGGCAGGCTTTGAAGCTCGATCGCAACTTTGATCCTACTTACCTTTACCTCGGCGGCGTCTACCAAAACATGGGCGATCTTGCCACGGCCGCCGCTAATTTCAAACGCGCGCTCGCGATCAATCCGCAAAACGAAGCAGCCGCACAATCGCTGGCGAACGTGGAGGCCGCGCTGGCGCATCGCCATTAGCATGCGCCCGCTTCGGATTGGCGTAAACGCGCTGTACCTGGTTCCGGGAGGGGTCGGCGGCACCGAGATTTATCTGCGCAACCTGTTGCGGGTGCTGGGCGAGATCGACCGCACAAACGAATATTTCCTGTTCACCAACCGTGAGACCGGTATTGGTCTGGGTCCCGAGCAGCCGAATTTCCATGTGGTTGAGCAGGCGGTGAGGGCAGTGTCCCGGCCCGCGCGGATCGTCTGGGAACAGACGGTGCTGCCCCTGGCGGTGGCGGCTCGGCGGATAGACGTTCTACTGAACCCCGGCTTTACGGGTCCACTCGTGTGCGGCTGCCCGCAGGTGACCGTGTTTCACGACTTGCAGCACAAGAGACACCCGGAGCATTTTCGTTGGTTCGATCTGCCCTTCTGGAGATTTCTGCTGTTCTGGTCGGCGCATCTTGCGCGTGTTGTGATCGCGGACTCGGAGGCAACCGGAGCGGATCTCGACCGGTATTATCGCTTGGCGCCGCGAAAGGTCCGCATCGTTCCTTTGGGTGTTGATCCGAGATTCTTCGCGATTGCGGGGGCGCGCCAGACGGAGCCGCTGCTACTGTCGGTCTCGACGCTGCATCCACACAAGAATCTAGACCGCCTACTCCGCGCGTTTGCCGTCTTTCACAGGGGGAGGCCGGAGTTCCGGTTGGTGATCGCGGGGCTGCGCGGATTTGACTCCGCGAATCTGGAACGATTGCGTGATGCGTTGGGGCTTGCGGACGTGGTGGAATTCACGGGATGGATTCCGCGCGAGGAACTGTATGGTTTGTACGCCCGGGCACACGCGTTTCTATATCCATCCACGTTCGAAGGTTTTGGACTGCCCGTTCTGGAGGCGCTGGCCGCGGGTGTCCCCACGGCTTGCTCAGCGATTGAACCGTTGGCCAGCACGGCAGGGGATGCGGCTTTGCAGTTCGATCCGGATGACGAGGGCGCCATGGCGGACGCCATGGAACGGCTTGCCCTTGATGAGAGGCTGCGGGAACAGCTTTCGACGAAAGGTCCGGAACGCGCTTCCCGGTTCTCGTGGGAAACCACGGCGCGCCTGACATTGGAGGCCTTGCGCGACGCCGCGGGTTAACGCCGATTCCCGCCGGAGCCGGTGTTACGCTGAGACTATGGCTTTTCATCTAACGGTGAACTATCGGCCGCGTGGCGATCAGGAGACCGCCATTGAAGAGCTTTCGCGCGGTATTGACGATAGCGAGAAGCACCAGGTTCTGCTCGGCGTGACGGGATCCGGCAAGACGTTTACCGTGGCGAAGGTCATCGAGCGCCTGGGCCGGCCGGCGCTGGTGCTGGCGCACAACAAGACCCTGGCCGCGCAGCTCTACCACGAATTTAAGTCGTTCTTTCCCTCGAACGCGGTCGAGTACTTCGTCAGCTACTACGACTATTACCAGCCGGAAGCGTACATCCCCTCGAGCGATGTTTACATCGAGAAGGAAGCCACGATCAATGACGAGCTGGACAAGCTGCGGCTGTCGGCGACGCGGTCGCTGTTCGAACGCCGCGATTGCGTGATCGTTGCCAGCGTGAGCTGCATTTACGGCCTGGGCTCGCCTGAAGCCTACTACGGCATGCTGCTCATGCTCGAGAAAGGCCAGAAGATTTCGCGGAACCACATCGTCTCCCGGCTCGTGGATATTCTCTACGAGCGCAACGATATGGACTTCCGGCGCGGCGCCTTTCGCGTGCGCGGCGATGTGATCGAAGTCTATCCGACGTATGACGACTATGCCTACCGCATCGAGCTTTGGGGCGACGAGATCCAGAGCCTCTCGCAAATCGACCCGCTGCTCGGGCAGGTGCGGCAAAACTACCTGCGGCTGCCGATCTATCCGAAGACGCACTACGTGATGTCGGATGAGACCAAAGAGACCGCCATGGCCAGCATCCGGACGGAACTCGAATGGTGGAAGAAGGAGCTCGAAAAACAAGGCAAGATGATCGAAGCGCAACGCCTCTACCAGCGGACCATGTTCGATCTGGAGATGATGCGTGAGATCGGATACTGCCACGGGATTGAGAACTACTCCCGGCATTTCTCGGGCCGGCTGCCGGGCGAAGCGCCGCCGACGCTGCTGGATTATCTGCCGCAGGACTCGATTATGTTTATCGACGAGAGCCACCAGACGATTCCGCAGTTGCACGGGATGTATCATGGGGACCGCTCGCGGAAGGAAGTGCTGGTGTCGCACGGGTTCCGGCTCCCCAGCGCGCTGGACAACCGGCCGCTCACGTTCGAGGAGTTTGAGAACCGCGTCAATCAAGTGGTCTACGTATCGGCGACGCCGGGACCGTATGAGCTGACGAAATCGGCGGGAGTGGTTGTCGAGCAGATCATCCGGCCGACGGGATTGGTTGATCCGGAAGTGGAGGTACGGCCGGTCAAGGGGCAAGTGGATGACCTGCTTGGCGAAATTCGCAAGCGCGTGAACGCGAACCAACGCGTACTGGTGACGACGCTGACCAAGCGGATGGCCGAGGACCTGGCGGAATATTATTCCGAAGCGGGCGTTCGCTGCCGGTACCTGCACTCCGAGGTGGAGACGCTGGACCGTATCAAGATCCTGCGGGATTTGCGGCGCGGCGAGTTCGATGTGCTGATCGGGATCAACCTGCTGCGCGAGGGTCTCGATCTCCCGGAGGTTTCGCTGGTGGCGATTCTCGATGCCGATAAGGAAGGCTTTCTGCGGTCGAGCGGATCGCTGATCCAGACCATGGGCCGTGCGGCGCGCCATTTGGAAGGCCGCGCGATTTTGTACGCCGACGTGATGACCGACAGCATGCGGCGGGCGATCGACGAGACCAGCCGCCGCCGGCGCGTGCAGGTGGAGTACAACGAGCGCAACGGCATCACGCCGCAGTCCATCATCAAGCCGATTGACATGAGTCTGGTGGCCATCGCCGAGGGCGACTACGTGACGGTACCGGTGGAGGCTGACGAAGACGTCGAGCAAATGAAGCCCGAGGAGCGAAAGCGGTTCCTTGCGGAACTCGAAGAGAGAATGCGCGCGGCGGCGCAGAAGTTCGAGTTCGAAAAAGCGGCGCAGTTGCGGGACCGAATCAAAGACCTGCGGACGCGGGAAATGGCCTCGGCGGGCTAGGTTCGCTGGAACATCGAAATGCCGGCGACACCCGCGGCGCCGGAGTCTATGCACAGGTGGGCATTTTCCGATGTGATGCCGCCCAGCGCGAACACCGGCAAGTGCACGGCGCGCGTTGTGTGGCGGAGCAGATCCAGTCCAAGCGGCGGACCGTAGGCGGCCTTCGACAGCGTGAAGAAAACCGGGCCCAAGACCGCGAAATCAGCTCCTTCGGCTTCCGCGCGCTTCACTTCGTCGATGGAGTGGCAGGACACGCCGATGAGGAATCCCGCGGGCGTTATCTCGCGCAGCCGGGCGGGTGCGATCGATGCAGCCGGCAGATGGACGCCGTGAGCGCCGTACGCCAGCGCAATATCCAAGCGTTCGCTCACCAGGATCTCGGTCTTATACGGATTCGGAAGCTGACGCACTCGCCGTACGAGCGCCGTCAGTTCCCGCGCGGGCAGATCTTTTTCCCTGATCTGAATTCGCTCGATTCCCACAGCAAGCATACGTGCGATGTTATCGACCAGCGGTTCGATGCCGCCGAGGGATTTACGATCAGTGATGTAATAACGCAGCACTACATGGGGTGTAGTAGCGCTCGCCGGCGCAGGCCTTGCACAGCACGCGGCCATCACGCACGACTTCGCGCTTGAAATTGATGCCTTCGCCGCACTCGTCGCAGACGCAGCGCTCGCCCTTGTATCCGGGGAATTCCTCCGCGCCCAGCGCAACCCGCACCCACTGTTCGGAAAACAGTTCCGCATCGGTGAGTTCCCGGTAGGCGCGCATCTGCTGCTGGTTCTTGTCAGTGATCTCCGGATAGAGTTCTTTAGCGCGCTGTTTGGAGGTCTCGCGCGCCACTACGCGCACCGCGCGATCCTCCTTCAGGTCGCAGAAGGTGGCGGCCACCTTTCCGAAATCGCGAAATTTCAGCGCCCGCTTGCCCAAACGGCAGCCGGTAACAACGGGAATCGCATCGGTAGCGCAGCGATCAATCTCAACGAAAGTGACCAGGCGTTTACGGTCGCGGCCCGTGGGGTCTTCGATGCCAAGAAGCTTCATTCCGTAGATCGCCATGCGCAGGCCGAGGATCTGCCCGGCGCACATGTGACCGTGCGCCTGTGCGGCTAAATCGACGTATTCCTCAAGAGACTTCACGACAACACTCGCAGGGCGGCGGCCGGAAATTCAACCAGCCAGTCTTTATTATCTTTCAGCCGCTCGAATTCCTGGTGGGGCAGCTCCACCGAAATGTCTCCGGAGAACTCAATCCGCACGGACCGCGACTTTTCCGACACGCGCAACAAACTGGCAGGAAGCTGATTGGCCTCCGGCCGCGCGCCGTCGGGCTGTATGACGCGGAGATCCTCGGCGCGCGCACACAGCCAAACACGATCGCCGCGAAGATGTCCCGGGAAGTACGGGCCAGTTAACTCCTGGTCCCTGAAACGGACCCGGCTGGTATTGCGTCCCGGATCGAGTGCCGTGATCTCTGCCTGGAACAGGTTCGAAATCCCGAGCAGCCGCGCAACGTCAACGTTCGCCGGCTGCTCCAGAATTTGCCGGGGCCGGCCGCTCTGCAAAATGCGGCCTTCGTTCAGGATCAGCATTTCATCTCCGAGCTGGCAACATTCCTCGATATCCGGAGTCGCAAGGACAATAGGTATCTGGAGATCGGCTCGAATTTCGCCTAACATCCGATGCACTTCGCTGCGCCAGGTGACGTCGAGACCGCGGGCCGGGTCATCCAGTAGTAATACCCGCGGGGAACTGCTGAGTGCGCGAGCGACGGCACAGCATTGTTTCTGGCCGCGCGATATTTCCTGGGGGCGGCGGTCCGCGATGCTGGTGAGGCGAAAGCGCTCGAGCATCTCATTGACGCGCCGGTGCCGCTCGAGCCTCGGCTGTTGCTGGGCCGCGAAAATCAGATTCTGCCGCACGGTCATGTGGGGAAATAGCGCATCCCCCGGCACAACGTAGCCGCAGTTTCGCAGGCGCGGCGGCAGGCTCACATGCGACGCGGCATCGAACAGGATCCGGTCATCGAGCAAGATCCGGCCCGCGTCAGGTCGGGCGAATCCGGCGATCACATCGAGCGTGAGCGTCTTGCCCGCGGCCGTTGGCCCGAAAAGGGCGGTGATACCGGGCCGCGCTTGAAACTCGATCTCCAGGGAAAATCCAGCCGAGCCCGGCCGCGGTGCGGTGCGTTTCGCGATCCGCGCTTCCATCATTCGGACACCGGGTGCTGTTCCAGCCGATTAGCCGCGTAAACGATAGAGATCGTTAGCGCGGAAAGCACAAGCACAAGGACGCGGGCGATGAGCGTGTTCCCGCGTTCGATCGCATCGTAAACGGCAACTGCTGCGGTTTGCGTCTTGCCTGGAATATTTCCGGCGACGATCAGGGTAACGCCGAAATCCCCCAGCGCGCGGGCAAAAGCCACCAGGCTGGCCGCGGTAATCGCGCGGCGTGAGAGCGGCAGAGTCACGCGCCAGAAGACGCGCCAGTCGGATGCACCAAGGGTACGAGCGGCCCTTTCGTAGCGCCGGTCGCCGGCTTCAAACGTGGCACGCGCTGACTTCACTAACAAAGGAATTGCGTGCAATGTGGATGCCACCACCGCCGCCTGCCACGTGAAAACCAGCGGCACGCTAAACAAAAGGCTTGACCGGCTGAGCACCACCAGCAGATAGTATCCGAGCACTGGGGCCGGCAGCACCAGTGGCAGCGTAATCACGGCGTCCAATAACTCTTTGCCGCGGAACCGCCGATTCGCCAGCACGTAGGCGATCCAGAGTCCGAGAGCGACTGAAATCAGCGTGGCCAGCGCCGCCACGCGCAAGCTGAGCCACAACGGGAACCAATTGACGGCCATCGCGGAACTCAATTATATCTGCCGAAACCCGGCGCTGACGTGACGCAGGAACCGCGGCTCGGAGTTTTCGCTTACCGATGATGGTTCGCACTAAGCCTCTATTTCCAGATTCACTGGCACAGCCTTGCCGCTCTGCCATTTCACCAGCGCGACTCCGGCGAAGATCACGGCCATCGCGGCGCCCTCCCGCAGGCTGAACGGCTCGCGGTAAAACCACCAGCCGAGAACCACTGCTACCACGGAATTGACATAAGAGTAGATAGATACCACCGCTACTGGCAGCCGGTCGAGCGCATACGCGTACGCGCTGTAGCCGACGATGGACCCGAAAATCACCAGATAGAACAACGCCGCGATGCCGCGGATGCTCCATTGGATGTGATGGCTGCTCGCGAAAACCGCAAATGGCAGAGCGGCGAGTCCAGCGGCCACCTGCTGCACCGCGCCCACCACGGCGGGGTGTGCCGCCACGTTTCTCTGCCGCTGGTAGATCGATCCAAAGCACCAGGAAACCGTTCCGACTTGTAGGATGAGGAACCCTTCGAGCGCGGTACGGCTGAATCCGCCGGCTCCCAGGCCCCCGGATACCAGCAGGGCCACGCCGGTGCATCCGACGATCATGCCGAAAATCGTCGGTGGATGGAGCCGCTCGCCGCCCGGCATCAACGCTTCGATCCCCACCAGCCAGAAGGGCGATAATGTGGTAATCAAACCCGCCAGCCCGCTGGCTACTCGCAGTTCCGCAAACGTAAGGCAGCCGTTGCCAATGCTCAGGATTAAAACTCCGCTCAAGGCGGCGTGCCAGAGTTCCCGGCCCTTCGGCAACCGCGCACCTCGCGCGCGCGCTGCCGCCAGGAGGATGGATCCCGAGATCAGAAACCGGGCCGCAATGAGCACCAGCGGCGGAAAGCATTCCAGGCTCATGCGAATTCCCAGGTATGTCGTTCCCCAAAAAAAACACACTGCCGCCAGAGCCAGATACGCTCGAAGCGCGGAGGGGATAGGCAAATCTCAGGGTAGCATCGCGCACTCCGCTAGAATGGGTTCTTGATCGTCACCCTAACCCTGAATCCCGCGATCGATCGCACCGTTACCGTAGACCGGTTGGTGTTCGAAGATCGGGCTTACATTACTTCGAGCCGGGAGTCCGCCGGCGGGCGCGGCATCAACGCCGCCTCTGTGATCCACTGCTTTGGTGGCAAGACCATGGCCATCGTGCCGGCCGGCGGTGAATCTGGCACGCAGTTTGAGGATCTGGTCAAGGCCAGCGGATTTGAGTTGGTGGTCGTGCCGGTGCGCAGCGGTCTGCGCCACAATCTGATCATCACCGATAAACAGGGCCTCACGATCAAGTTGAACGAGTACGGGGCCGTTCTGGAAAAGCCGGAGCTGGCGCGGCTGGAGAAAGAGATTCGCGCCAAGCTGGAAAAGGCAAGCTGGCTCATGATCTGCGGCAGCCTTCCTCCGGGGGTGCCCGCACGTTTCTATGCGCAAATCATCAAGATGGCCCGCAAACTGGGAGTCAAGACTTTGCTGGATACGGATGGCGACGCGCTCGAGGCTGGCATCGCGGCCAAGCCGACCGTGGTTAAGCCGAACCAGCCTGAAGCGGAGCGATTGTTGAAGACTGCGCTACTCACACATACGCACTTCCTCCAGGCTGTGGGACGAATTCAGAAGATGGGGGCGGAATCCGTCATTCTCTCACTGGGCACGCAAGGCGCAGTCGGGGCGTTCGACCACCAGATGATCGAGGTCATTCCGCCGCGCGTGGATGCCATCGCGCCGATCGGCTCCGGCGATGCCCTGGCGGCCGCGTTCGTATGGGCCATGGAACAGAAAGGCGATTTCCGCGATGCTCTCCGCTGGGGCGTTGCATGTGGAACCGCTTCGGCCCGGTTGCCGGGTATGCGTTTCGCGAACCTTTCTGAGACTAAGGAAGTCTACCAGCAAGTGGACGTGCGGCAGGTGGAGTGAGCCACATGGTTCCCGCCGAGCCCGTCTCCAAGTCCGCGGACTCAAAACACGAAAGTTTGGTGCGCTCGGCCGGCGTGGTTTCGGCCGCCGTTTTCCTTAGCCGCATTACGGGGCTGGTCCGCGAGATCGCAATGGCGCGGCTATTCGGCGCCGGACAGATCTACGACGCGTTTCTACTGGGCTTCCGCATCCCCAACCTGACGCGCGATCTGTTTGCCGAGGGTGCGCTATCGTCCGCGTTCGTTCCCATTTTCACGAAGTATCTTTCGACCAAAGGGAAGCGGGAAGCGGCCGAGCTGTCGAATCTTGTGGCGACGTCGCTCCTGGTGGTAGTAGGCCTGCTGTGCGTGCTTGGTATGATCTTCAGCCCATTGCTGGTCAAACTGCTCGCGCCAGGTTTCGCGGACGTTCCCGGCAAGTTCGAACTGGCGGTGAAGCTCACGCGCATCATGTTCCCCTTTCTGCTGCTGGTAGCGCTAGCGGCGCAGGCGATGGGCGTACTCAACGCCTCCAATCAGTTCGGCGTGCCGGCCACCTCTTCCACTTTTTTCAATATTGGCTCGCTGGCATTCGGCCTGGCACTGGGATTCCTAGTCGGTCCGCACATCGGCATCAGCGCCATCGAAGGCATGGCATACGGCGTGGTTTTCGGCGGTGCGTTACAGTTGCTCTGGCAGGTTCCGAGCCTGGTTCGAGCGGGTTTTGCGTTCCGGCCAAGGATTAACTTCTCCCATCCCGGCCTCCGCAACATTCTGCAGTTGATGGGGCCTGCCATCGTGGGGAACGCCTCCGTGCAGGTCAACGTGATGGTGAACACGAATTTCGCTTCCAGCATCACCGACGCCGCGGGCCACGTGATCAACGGGCCGGTGAGCTGGCTGGGATATGCATTTCGGTTCATGCAACTGCCTTTGGGACTGTTTGGTGTCGCTATTGCCTCCGCGACGCTGCCTTCGGTGTCGCGCAGCGCAGCTACCGGCAATATGGAGGAGTTTCGGGAAACGCTGACGCGTTCGCTGGGCATGATCTTCCTGTTGACCATTCCCTCTTCGGTCGGATTGGCGGTCCTCGGTAATAGCATGATCGCCGCGGTGTATCAGGGGGGGAAATTCCGCGCTTATGACACGCACCAAACCGCCCTCGCGCTTTCGTGTTATGCGATCGGCCTCGCCGGCTACGCCGCGACCAAAGTACTGGCGCCCGCCTTTTACGCGCTCAATGATGCGCGCACTCCGATGCTGGTGAGCGTGGCGTCCATCCTGGTGAATGTGGCGGCGGCCTCAACCATGGTCAAGCTCGCCGGCTTGGGACATGCCGGACTGGCGCTCTCAACGTCGCTGGTCGCTCTGTTCGGTTCGATCGCCCTGTTCGAGTTGATTCGCCGCCGCATCGGCCGGCTCGGTGGCCGCCGGCTCACGGGAGGCTTGCTTAAAATCCTCGTATCGTCCGCTTTGATGGGCGCCGCTTGTGCACTCGCCAGCCGCTCGATCCAACACTGGATGGGCGTCTCCCGCGTGGCGCGAGTTGCCGACCTCGCCGTGTCGGTTCCACTGGGCCTGATTGTTTTTCTCGGAGCCGCGAAGTTGTTTCGTTTGCCTGAGCTAGAGGCCGCCCGGCGCGCGCTGATCGTTCCCCTTGCGCGGCGGCTCGGACAAGGCCGTGTTAAAATCTGAGCATAGAATGCTGCCAGACCTTAAGTTGGCGATCCGGTTGCAGGATATAGACAGCCGGGCCGCTGAATTGACCAGAGAAATTTCGGCTCTTCCCAAACACATCGCGGAAATCGAGAAAAAGTTGGAAGCGCACGAGCGCAAACTGGAGGCGGACCGTGCGGCGGTCGCGGCCAATCAGAAGGATCGCAAGCGCTTCGAAGGCGAAATCCAGACCCAACAGCAAAAAATCTCGAAGCTCAAGGATCAGATGCTCGAGGCCAAGACCAATGATCAATACCGCGCCTTTCAGCATGAGATCGAGTACTGCGAAAAGGAAATTCGCAGCTCCGAAGACGGAATTCTGGAATTGATGGGCGCCTCCGAACCGCTCGAGCGCAACGTCAAAACCGCCGAGGCCGCTTTGAAGCAGGAAAAGGCGCAAGTGGAGGCGGAGAAACAGCAGACGCGGGAGCGTACGGCCCACGATCAACGGGAGTTGGATGAACTGCAGGCCGAACGCCGCAAAATATCGAGCCAGATGACGGCCAATGTGCTGGCGGCTTATGAGAGAGTTCGCAAGTCACGGCGCGGCATCGCCATCGCGGAAGCCCTTGATGGACGCTGTTCGCAGTGCCACATGGCGCTGCGCTTGCAGTTTTTCCAGGACCTGAAACGCGGCGACGAAGTGATGCAATGTGAAAGTTGCAGCCGCATTCTCTATTACAATCCTCCGGAGCGTTTCGAGAATCTCACCGGCGAAGCCGCACCCGCAACGCAAGCCTGACGATCACGTCACTTTCCCGTCGGCGCTTGCCGATGCTGCTTGCCCTTGATGATTGGCTCCGCGCTCCGCCGCTGCCGATGACGCCGTAAGCCAGCCGGTCGTTCGCACCCCTTGGCGGCAGTTTAGTTGGTGTGCGGCGGCGCGCTCAGGCTTGGCGCACGCGGGCTCGGCCCCCCGCTCGAGAAGAACTGATCGTTTTCCAGCTTGATGTTCAAGCTCTTTGTAGTCGACTCCAGCCAGTTCTTCATCTTGATATCCTTCAGCTCCGCAAAAATCTGGTTCCGAACTTCGGCGAACGGCTTCGCTACAACGGATTCCCCGCGAAAAATGTAGAAACCGTTGGGCTGCCGCACCGGATCACTGAGCTCGCCGGGCTTCAAAGCCAACGCGATCGACCGGATCGCTTCCGGCAGATTGTCAGTCCGCGAGATCGTCAAGTCGCCGTCCTTGGCCTTTGTCGTCGCGTCTTCCGAGTTCTCTTTCACCAGCTTCACGAAATCAGCGCCGGCCTTGATCTGCTTAACTAGCTGTTCCGCCTTGGTCTTCGCCTCTGCCTCGCTCAGACGTTTCTTGCCATCCGCTGCCGCGCTTGCAGAATTGCCGAACGAAATGTAGATGACTTTCAGATTGATCTGTTCGAAGCGGTTCTTGTTCTGGTCGTAAAACTTTTGCGCGTCTTCTGGGGCGATCGTAAACCCGTTCACCACCTTGTTGATCTCCGCCTGCATGAGCAATTGCATGCGATAGGATTCCAGCGCCTCCTTGTAGGGGTTTGTATCCGCCAGCTTTTCCTCTTCCGCAATCTCGCTCAGCCGCCGCATCAGTACGTACCGCTCCACGAATTCCTTGCGGCTCCGCAGCGCGCTTTGTTGCTGTTGTGGAGATAGAACGCCCATAAATCTCTGAAGTTCGCCATAAGTGAGCTTCTTGCCGTCACCGTACTCGGCGATCACCGCGTCCGGCGCGAGCTTCGGCGCTGGGGGCGTTGGTGTTTGTGCCGCGCCGATCGTCACAAACAGGGTGATCACACTGCCAAATGATTTCATGCTGGAAAAGCCTCTGGATTTGATATAACTTCGTTCAGTTTATCACGCGGATTCCGGAGGCACTCCACAATGCACGGCCGCAGACAGTTCTTGCACCGCTTGGGCGCGCTCCTCGTCACCCCGGCCTTCGCTTCCGCGCGCGAGCTGCGCTGTGACGTCGCCGTGATTGGGGCCGGTGTTGGAGGATGTGCGGCCGCCTTGGCCGCCGCCCGAAATGGCATGCACGTCATCCTTAGCGATGAGACCGACTGGCTGGGTGGTCAGCTTACTTCACAAGCAGTTCCACCCGACGAGCACGCCTGGATCGAGTCCTTCGGCGCCACCAGTTGTTACCGCCAGTATCGCGAACGCGTGCGCGATTATTACCGCCGCAACTATCCCCTGACCGAAGCCGCGCGCCGGCGCCCGGATCTGAACCCGGGTAACGGCCGCGTCTCGCGCCTCACCCACGAGCCCCGCGTCTCGCTGGCCGTGTTGGAGGAGATGCTGGCTCCGTTCGCGAGCGGCGGCGAGTTGACCGTGCTCCTGCGGCACAAGCCCGTAGCCGCGGATATCGAGCGAGATTCCGTTCGTTCTGTTACCCTGCGCGATCTCGAAACAGGTCGCGACCGCACCATTGCCGCTCCCTATTTTCTGGATGCTACCGAGCAGGGCGATTTGCTGCCACTCGCACGTGTCGAGTATGTCACCGGCGCGGAATCCGCACAGGAAACCGGCGAGCCCCACGCCCCTCCGCAAGCACGGCCGCGTGATATTCAGTCGTTCACCTATTGCTTCGCCATGGATCACCTTCCCGGCGAGGACCACACGATCGACAAGCCTGCCGAGTATGCGTTCTGGCGTGACTACGTCCCCGAGCTAAGGCCACCATGGCCGGGAAAATTGCTCAGTTGGACCATCGCGGATCCGATCGAGATCCAACCGCATACCTTCGCTTTCGATCCTGAATCCGAGGCACATCACGCTGATGGCGGCCTGTGGCTCTACCGCCGGATTGCCGACCGCGCGAATTTCATCTCCGGCGCTTATGCGAGTGATATTTGCCTTGTGAATTGGCCGCAAAACGATTACTGGTTGGGGAACATCTGCGATGTCGGCGAGGAGGAAGGCTCACGCCACCGCGCACGGGCCAAGCAGCTCAGTCTCTCGCTGCTCTACTGGATGCAGACCGAAGCGCCGCACGCCGATGGCGGGCTCGGTTGGCGGGGTTTGCGTCTTCGGCCTGATATCACCGGCACCGAGGACGGCCTTGCCAAGTACCCGTATATTCGGGAGTCGCGTCGAATCCGCGCCGAGTTCACAGTGCTTGAGCAGCACGTTGGGACTGATGCGCGCCGCAAGCTCAGCGCGCGCAATTCCGGGGACCTTGCGGCCGAACATTTTCCGGACTCCGTCGGAGTCGGCAGCTATCGCATCGATCTCCATCCCGCGTCCGGCGGAGATAACTATATTGACATTAGCAGCCTGCCCTTCGAAATTCCCATGGGCGCGCTGATTCCGCGTAGGGTTGAAAATCTGTTGGCCGCCGCGAAGGACCTTGGGGTTACGCACATCACTAACGGCTGCTATCGCCTGCATCCCGTCGAGTGGAACATCGGTGAATCGGCGGGACTGTTAGCCGCTCGCGCAGTGCAACTCAAGACGCCGCCACGGCGCATCCGCGACAATGAAAAATTACTCCGTGAATTTCAGGATTGGATTCAAGCCCAGGGCGTGGAGGTCGCGTGGCCCAGGCTAACACCGCGGTAAACTTTCTTAATTGTGGTAGGGCTGACGGCCCACGTCGGCCTCTGTCACCTCGTGAGGAGTCCACTGCGGTTTATAATTATCTCCACCAACAACAGAAAATATATGACCCGAAGACATCTCGGCAAACTCGCGGCCCCTGCCCCTCTGACCGAGCACCTTTAACCGAACCCATGCGAATTGAAAATCACGCCGGCGGCTACTCGTTTCTGAAGGGCATCAGCCCATATTCCGGTGGTGTCGCCGCCCTGTCCGGCTTCGAAATCCTGCACGTGCGCTTCAGGGAGGCGATCCCGCTCGATCGCGGTTTCGCTGCCATCGAAAGCTACCTGAAGTCTCAGGGCCGCCCCAAACCTGCGCTGTGTGCGGTCGAGCTGCGTTCCCCGCGCGCGTTCACATTTGAGGGATTCCAGAATTTCAACCAACGCTATGTTGAGATTCTGCAGCGCTGGGGTCTCCTGCTGGACGGCGCGAACCCCGTGGCGCGCACCAATGTTGCGCCCCATCTTCTCGCGCCCGCTGAGCCTTCGGTGTACGGCTTCTCCATTACAGTTGCCGCTGAAAACGCGCCGGCCTCATTTGTGATTGCCGGTTCCGGTGAGCTGCCCGAAGGATCGCTCGATCCGCACGAGGTAATCCGTCGCGGCGAAATTTCCACCGGCGCGCTTCAGGAAAAAGCGCGATTCGTGATGGCGTTGATGTCCGCCCGGCTGGCCGGGCTGAACGTGAGTTGGAAACAGGTGACCGCAACCCAGGTATACACCATCCACGACATCCACCCGTTCCTGGAACGCGAGATCCTGACTGCCATGCGCGAAGCCGCGTCCCTCGGCATTCATTGGCACTATGCGCGGCCGCCCATCGAGAGCATCGAATACGAAATGGACCTCCGCGGCTGCCGGCGCGAACCGATCCTGGAAGTTTCCTGAACCGGGCGCCGATGCAGCGGAAATTTCCGGGCGAGAAACTCCTGAAGGTCATGGTCGGCGATATCACGCGCGCGCCCGCCGATGCGATTGTGAACGCCGCCAACTCCGCGCTCGCCGGCGGAGGTGGTGTAGATGGCGCCATCCACCGTGTGGGCGGCCCGTCTATCATGCGGGAACTCGATCAGATTCGTGGGAAAACTGGCGGCTGCCCAACTGGCAGCGCCGTCGTGACTTCCGCCGGATTGCTGCCTGCGCGCTTCGTGTTTCACACCGTGGGCCCCGTTTATCGCGATGGGAACCACCGGGAACCGGAGCTGTTGGCCTCTTGCTATCGAACCTGCCTCACACTCGCCGACGAACGGGAGATCGAAACCATCAGTTTCCCTTCGATCAGCACCGGCGCATACGGCTTTCCCATCCGCCAAGCCGCTCCCATCGCACTCGCGGAAGTTAAGAGGCACTTACAGCGGGAGAGTGGCAAGGTCCGCGAGGTAATTTTCGTCCTGTTCACGGAAACGGACTGCCGCGTGTATTCGGATTGTCTGGAACGTCAGCCCTGACCTTGGCTATCCCGCGGTCTTCCGCGCCACCAACACCCGCGACGGATAGAAGGTTTGGCGCACCAATGCGTCCCCCTCGATGCGGAAATCGCTGGCCTCTACCAGTTCGGGAACTCGCTCTTCTACCTGCCGGCCCCAATACGCCGGCGCGACTTTGCCGGCCACGCGATAAATGGCGTTGAACGCCGGCGTCTTCTGGCCAATCAGAACCAGCACCAGTTGGCCACCCCGTCGCAACACGCGATGGAACTCTCCGATCGTTCGAACGATATCTTCGCCTGAGAGCAGTTCGAGCATGTAGCAGCAGAATAAAGCATCGAAGGCGGAGTCGCGAAAGGGCATGTGCCGCGCGTCCACGGCATGGCACTGCGTCCGCGACGACGGAAACTCACGCTGTACGCGGCGCTGTGTCCGGCACGCCATGTTGGGTGAAAGGTCCACCCCGAGAGTTGATCCGCCGCGGTTCGTGCGCACCAGCCGCCGGAACATTTCGCCCGAACCTGTGGCCACTTCCAGTACGCGCATGCCGTCCGTAAGCTGGCAAATATCGAGCGCCCGTCGATGCGCCCGCGAATGAAATAACTGTGTAGGGATTCCGTATACCGGGGCCAGGCGGTCATAAACGCGGCGTGTGCGTTCCGCCAGGGTGGCTGGTAAGCCGTTCACCGGCCACGTGGCAATCGTATATTCAAGCTTGTTCAAGAACTCGTCCTCTCTCGGCAATCTACGAAACCGCCGCCCACTCCGTTTGCAGTTCGGGAACTTCGATCTCGATGCGCGTGCCCTTTCCGCTGTGGCTGTCGATCCACATACGGTAATCGGCGCCGAACAGCACCTTCAGGCGCTCGTTCACATTGCTCACACCGATTCCTTTTTCCAGCAGTTTGGCTAACTCCGCCTCGGGAATCCCGACACCGTCATCTTCCACCACCAGGTGCAGTCTTCCGTCTTTGCGCTGCGTCTTCAGCCAGATGGTCCCGCCTTCAATCTTGCTGCTAAGACCGTGCTTGATACAATTTTCAATCAGCGGCTGCAGCAGCATGCTCGGAACCAGCATATCCAAACTCTCCGCTTCCACCTCCTTCTCAAAGCGCAGCTTGTCGCCGAAACGGGCGACTTCGATGGAGACGTAATCCTCGATGAAAGCCAGTTCGTCGCGCAGCGAACTATAGTTTTCGTGCTTACGCAGCAGGCGACGCAGGATGCGGGAGAGTTTCAGGACAATCAGCCGCGCCTGCTGCTGGTCGGTGCGGATGAGCGAAGAGACCGAATTCAGAGTGTTGAACAGAAAGTGCGGGTTGATCTGCCTGGTGAGCGCTTGTAGCCGTGCCTGCATCAACAGCCGCTGTTGTTCTTCCAGCTTGTTCTCGTTCCGCGTGCTATTCCAGATCTTGAGCGGCAATCCGACGGCGAATAGCGTCGTGGCGTATAGTGCCACATACAGCCAGGCGTTCGGATGCGGTCCGGCGGGCTGGAGCGCAAAAACATTTTTTGGACCGAGCATTTGCCGTAGAAACTCGGCGGCCAGAATCACCGCAAGAAACAACAGGTGAAACGCGCCTCGCCGGTAATTCCGCTGCTTGAAGTAGCGATAAACGTTCAGGTCGAAGAAGGGAGAGAAGCGCCAGATATCTTCCGTATCGGTTGCCACGTCGCGCAGCAGGCCGCCCAGAACGCCGATCGCGGCGAATAACGGCATGCTCAGGGGCTGGTGGCCGAACATGGCCGGAACGGCGATCAGAATTCCTGACAGCAGCCCGCTAACGTAACCGCCTAAGATCCCGGCCAACAAGCTGCCTTCTAATCCCAGATCGACAGCAGTATAGGATCCCGTGAGAACCCTTGTTGCTACCCCGGTCGCGAAAACTCCCGAGAACCATAGAGCGAGCTGCAGCCGTTGATTGAGCGTGCGGTTTTCGCGCAACAACATGCGCTGCACCGCGTTGGGGCGAACCAGAATGCTGGCCAGCGATGCTACCACACCGAGCTTGACCAGCAGCGTTAGAAGGAGCGAATCCACTCGCAGCCATTATAATAAAAGGAATCTGACTAATAGCCACGACAAAATGCCTGCAACCGCTATGTTTCGGCTCGAGAAGGTCGCCGAAGCCGCCTTTCCAACTCGTTGGGGACAGTTCCGCATTTTTGGGTTCGCGGGGCATTACGCGGACCGGGTCGAGGAAGCGGTGGTGCTCCAGATGGGTGAACTCGCCGGGGAGCCCGCACCGCTGGTTCGCATTCATTCGCAATGCCTTACGGGCGATGTCTTCCACAGCTTGCGCTGTGATTGCCGCGCCCAGCTCGAACTATCGCTGGCGCGCATCGCTAACGAGGGGCGCGGCCTGCTGGTTTATGAACATCAGGAAGGCCGGGGCATCGGTCTCCTGAACAAGCTCCGTGCCTATGAATTACAGGATCACGGTGCCGATACCGTCGAAGCAAATGAACAACTTGGCTTCGACGCCGATTTGCGGAACTACGAGCTGCCCGGCGCCATACTTCGTTACTTCGGGCTGACAAAGGTCCGGCTGCTCTCGAATAATCCGGAAAAAGTAGAAGCCGCCGAGCGCGCCGGCGTCCAAGTAGTTGAGCGCATCCCCTGCCTGGCCGACCCTGAGGACTCGTCGGAAGCCTATCTTCGTACCAAAAAGGATAAGATGGGCCACCTGATCGACGGCCTGTAGGTTTCGCCTGCTGTTCGCCATAAAAACAACATCTTGTGGTACTGCACCCTCGCCGTAGCTTCAGTAGTACCCCGATAACTCGCTAACAGCAAAAGATTTCCTCAAGAATTCTCTTGAAAATAAAGATTTTGTTTGACACAATCGGTTGTGGCCGAAAATGGCCGAAAATGGACTATAGATGGCCAGCGACGATCAAAGCCGGGAAACGCAGCCAGCCGAGCCCCCTCGGGGGATGTACGACTGCCGTCTCGACGACAAGGGCCGTCTCAAGTTGCCGGCGCAGTTCCAGCACTTCATTAATTCGCTTACAGAGAAGGGGCTCTTCGTGACCAGTCTGGACCGGCGCATAGCCCAAATATACCCGATTACGGTGTGGCGGGAGAACGAAAAGTTTTTTGAGAGTTTTAGGGACAACCCTCAGGTAGCGCAGGATGTCGCGTTTAACGCGAACGACCTGGGGGCGGACGCGGATATGGATTCACAAGGGCGGGTGCTGTTTAATACGGCGCTGCGTGAGCAGTTGGATCTGGAAGGCCAGCAGCTCCATTTATATGCCTATCGCGGGCACGTCAAGGTGCTGACGCACGCGCTCTACGAAGAGCGGCGGCAGCGGGCGTCGAAGGCCGCCACGGAAAATGTGGATCTGCTCGAGCGGGCGGGACTGAAGTGATGCCGTATGCATTATCCGGTGCTCCGCGCCGAGGCGATCGAGTATCTGGCGATTCGCCCCGATGGAATTTATCTCGACGCCACGGCCGGTCTGGGCGGGCACACGCGCGAAATCGCGCAACGGCTGACCACTGGATTCGTGATTGCGAACGACAGGGACGCGGAATCGCTGGAATTTGCGCGTGCGAACACGCTCGAGTTCGGCAATCGCGTTCGCTTGCACCAGGGAACATTTTCGGATTTGCAAGATGCGGTTCGGGAGCAGGGAATCGACCGAGTGAACGGCCTGGTGGCGGATCTCGGCGTGAGCCGCTATCAGTTGACCGAATCGCACAGGGGTTTCTCGATCTTGACCGATGGCCCGCTCGATATGCGCATGGATCAAAGCCAGCGCATGACGGCCGGAGATTTGGTCAATTCTGCCGCCGAAAAGGCAATCGCCGACTGGATCTACCAACTCGGCGAAGAAAGGAGGGCGCGGAGGATAGCCAGAGCAATCGTTCGGGCGCGGCCCATACGGAGCACCCTGCACCTGGCCGGTGTAGTGGAGCGGGCCGTGCCCCGGACGGGCCACCTGCACCCCGCCACGCGCACCTTCATGGCGCTGCGGATGGTGGTGAACGACGAGCAGGGTGAGCTCGACCGGTTTCTGGATCTGGCGCCCGGCCTGGTCGCGGCCGGAGGCAGGATCGCTGTGATCTCCTTCATGTCGCTGGAGGACAGGAAGGTGAAGGAAAAGTTTCGAAGCTGGGGGCGGGAAGGACGCGCGGAGGTGCTGACGAAGCGCCCGATGGCGCCTTCTCATAAAGAAACTCAAGAGAATCCGGCGTCGCGCAGCGCCAAGCTGCGGGCCGTTGAGATGCGGTAATGAGGTAAAGCAAGAAGCCATGGCAACGCTGGCGACACACTTCAGGAAAGACGAGTCGGTGATTTATAGCGAGGACGCGTTCCGGACTCCGGTCCGGCGTGCGGCCGCCCGGCCGGCAGAGCGATTTCGTTTGCGCGCCCTGCCGAACGAAGACGTGTACTTCTCCGCGAAGCATATCGATAACTCACGCATCCTGAAGCAGAGGGATCCGCGCGCGGCGCGGGAATGCTGGTCGGCGATCGGCGCTTTCGCCGTGCTGGCGGTTTTGCTGGCGGGTGCGCTGGCGCCCACGGTCTGGGGTACGTTTGCCGGCTACCAGCTGCAAGCCCTCAGACAGGAGCGGCAGCGGCTAATCGATGAGCGCAGCACGCTCGAGGTACAAGAAGCGGCGCTGACCAGCCCGTGGCGCCTGGAGAAGCTGGCCAAGGCGCAAAAGCTATTAGAGCCCCGGCCGGGGCAGGTGATCCATCTCGATCCGCATGCGGACGGCTCAATGGCCATGAATCTCGCCAAGTAGGACGGGCATGCTGCCTGTCCAGGGGCTAACGAGCAGAACGGTACTAATGGACAGGCAGGAATGCCTGGCCTACTCCAGGCGCCTGACCTGGCTGGCTGGCGGAGCACTTCTCTGGGCCGGGCTGATTTTCGCCAAGGTCATCTTCCTGCAAGTCATCGAACATAAAGAATACGCGCGGATAGCGAAGCAGCAGCAGGAGCTCAAGGTCGAGATCCCGGCCCCGCGCGGTCCCATTTTCGACCGCACGGGGCAGCCTCTCGCCATGAGCATCCCCATGGAGTCGGTGTCGGTAAACCCGTTGCGGGTGCCGGACATCGGTGTCGCTTCCCAGATACTGGCGCGCATTTTGAGCCTGGATGCCGGGGAACTGAGCGACCATATGCGCCGGGCCTATGAGCACCAGCGCGGTTTTCTGTGGGTCAAACGCAAGATCGCGCCCACTGAAGCGGAGCAGTTGCGGAGCTTGCACCTGGATTGGATCGATTTCCAGACTGAGAGCCAACGCCACTATCCCAACGGCGAACTGGCGGCGCACGTGCTCGGTTCCGTGGACCATGATGAGAAAGGGAACGCGGGCATCGAGATGAGCCTGGACCCCGAACTACGAGGGCGCGCCGGGCAGGAGCTGATGCTGACCGACGTCAAGCGCCGGGGCATTGAGGCACAGCTTTCAGCGCGTCCGCATGCCGGCTTACCACTCACTCTCACGATCGACGCCCGCATCCAGTTCGCCGCCGAGCGGGAACTGGCGAAAGGCGTGGCGGAGCACCACGCGCGTACCGGCAGCGTCGTCGTGATGAACCCGTATAACGGAGAGATTCTCGCGCTGGCCAACTATCCGACTTTCGATCCGAATGTGGCGCCGAAGCCTGGTGAGGATCCATTCCGCCGGTTCGATCTTGCGATTGCGGTGCCGTTCGAGCCGGGTTCAGTCTTCAAGGTAGTGACGCTCTCGGCGGCGCTTGAGACTACCAGTCTCGTGCCGGATTCGCCCATCAACTGTTACAACGGCGTGCTGCGGCTGCCCGGCCGCGTGATTCATGAGGCCCACCGGGGGTTCGGCGTGATTCCGATGCACGAGGTTCTGGAGAGATCGAGCAATATCGGCGCCATTCAGATCGGTTTTCGGGTAGGCGCCAAAAACATGTACGAATATGCGCGGCGCTTCGGTTTCGGAGGATCCACGGGCGTCGGTCTGCCGGCGGAATCCAGCGGGTTGATTCGACACCTCGACAGGTGGGGCACGACGTCGCTGGCATCCATTTCCATGGGACACGAAGTCAGCACGACCTCCATTCAGCTCGCACGCGCATGCGCGGCGATCGCGAATGGGGGGTTACGGGTCAAACCCAAGCTGATTCTCAAAGAGGGCGACAGCCTGACGCCGACCGAGCCGCCAGTACGCATTCTTAAGCCGCAGACGGCTATCACCATGCGCCAGATGATGGAGGGCGTGGTGATCAGTCCATATGGCACAGCCCACAGGCACGTGCGTCTGGCAGGTTATACCGCTGGTGGCAAAACGGGGACGGCGCAAATCTTCGATCTCAAAACGCACCACTACACGCATTTGTACAACGCGTCGTTCATCGGATTTGCTCCGGTGACGAACCCGGCATTTATCATCGCGGTCACGCTTAATGGAACCACTGGCAACGGGGGGATGGGCGGCGCCGTGGCTGGCCCCGTATTTCAGGCGGTTGCTACCGAGGCTCTGCGCGTGCTCGATGTGCCGAGGGACCTTCCGGACGCGGAGCCGGAGCCCGAGGAAGCCGCGCCGGCCGATGACGGGAATGATCTGGCCATCGCCGATCTCGGTTCATCGGAGCCGAACGTGATGGAGGAACTGGCGTCGCAGAACGCGGCAGAGGCTGCCGAAACGGGTCCCAAGGTTCCGAACTTCCACGGAAAGACGATGCGGGCGGTTTTGGAGGAAGCGGCGGCGATGGGATTGCCGGTTTTGCTGGATGGCAGCGGGACTGCGCGCGCGCAAGCGCCTCCAGCAGGCCGCGCGCTACATGAGGGGGAGAGGGTACGCGTGCTGTTTGCGCGTTGAAGCCGGGCTGGTTTGGAATTCAGATGGCGCCACCAATGAACCTCGCTGAGGTCCTCGCGGGAGTGCGGTTAAAGGAGCCGCTAGCGGCGGAGCCTGCTCAAAAAATGGTGGAAGGCCTGGCTTACGATTCCCGGCGTGTGCGGAAGGGCTGGCTATTTTTCGCCTTCCCCGGCGCGCGGGCCGACGGACGAAGTTTCGCGGAGCAAGCGGTGAACGCCGGCGCCGTCGCGGTAGTGAGCGAGTTGCCTGCGCCGGCAGGATTCCATGGCACCTGGATCGAGGTGGAGCACGGGCGCCACGGTTTGGCGCTTGCGGCGAGAAACTTCTACGGCCGCCCGGACGAACGGATCGGCCTAACCGGCATTACGGGAACGAATGGCAAGACGACTACCTCCTATCTGGTGGATTCCATTTTGCGGGCCTCGGGAAAGACCACGGCGCTGATCGGCACGATTGAATATCATCTGGGCGACCGGGTATTGCCCGCGGTGAACACGACGCCGGAATCGCTGGACCTCTACCGGCTCTTGGCCGAGCTGGAACAGATGGGCGGGACCTTCGCCACCATGGAAGCGTCGTCCCACGCATTGGCGCTGGGCCGGATTTACGGCATGCACTTTCACACCGCCGTGTTCACCAATCTCACGCGCGATCATCTGGATTTTCACCAGACGATGGAAAATTACTCCGCCGCAAAACAGATGCTATTCAGTGGAGCGGGGGCGCCGCCTCCGCCGTTCGCCGTTATCAATCGCGATGATGAATATGGCGGGAAGATGGTGACCAGCGCCAGTACGACGGTGCTGTGGTACGGGCTGGGCAAAGATGCGAACGTGCGGGCACGGCACATTTCTTCGAGCTTCGACGGCTTGCGATTCGAGATCCAGAACGAAGGCAAGCACTTCGCCGTGCAATCGCCCTTGATTGGCCGCATCAACGTCTACAATATTCTGGCGGCGTGCGGTACGGGGCTGAGCTATGGTTTGCCGGCGGAAATCATCGCGCGCGGAATTGCCGATTGCCGCGCGGTCCCAGGCAGGTTCGAAAGAGTGGATGAGGGGCAGCCCTTCGTGGTGGTGGTGGACTATGCCCACACCGACGACGCTCTGCGCAACGTGATTTCGATGGCGCGGAGCCTTCAGCCGAAACGGGTGGTGACCTTATTTGGTTGCGGCGGTGACCGGGACCGCACCAAGCGTCCGATCATGGGCCAGGTGGCCGCGGAGTTGAGCGACGTGGTCGTGCTAACGAGTGACAACCCTCGTTCAGAAGATCCTCTCGATATCATGAACGATGTACTCGTCGGAATTCGCCGGAAGGACACGCCGTGTCTGGTAGAACCAGACCGGGCGGCTGCGATTCGACGGGCGATCGAGGAGGCGCGGCCGGGCGACATCCTCATTCTGGCGGGAAAAGGGCACGAGACTTATCAGATTGTGAAGGACCGTACGGTTCCGTTCGATGACCGCCAAGTGGCCCGGGAAGTGCTTCGAGGCTTCGGGTACCGGCGGCGCCCCGACGTTTCAGGATGATTCTGGATTGGGATGAGGTAGCGGTGGCCATGGGGACGGCGGCGGCCAGCGTTCCGGGGCGGAAGATTTCGGGATGGAGCATAGATTCGCGGACGATTGCGCCGGGTGATCTGTTTTTTGCTCTGCGCGGCCCACAAAATGACGGTCACGATTATGTAGCCGCGGCGCTGGAGAAGGGCGCGGCCGGCGCGGTAGTTGATCACGATCAGGGGCAACCGTCGCTGTTGGTGGTGGACGATACGCTGGCGGCGCTCCAAAGGCTGGCGGCGTGGGCGCGGTGCCGATGGGGCGGCAGAGTGGTGGGGGTTACGGGCAGCGCGGGCAAGACAACTACGAAGGATGCGATTGCGCACCTGCTCGCGGTGGAGAAGAAAGTCGGGAAGACCATCGGGAATCTGAACAATCATTTCGGTCTGCCGCTCTCGATTCTGCGGCTGCCGGACGAGAGTGACGTGGCAGTGCTCGAAATGGGGATGAATCACGCGGGCGAGATTCGCGCGCTCGCACGGCTGGCGCGACCGGATGTCGGTGTGGTGACCAACGTGGGGTACGCGCACGTGGAGGCTTTTGGTTCGATCGACGGCATCGCGTTAGCCAAGCGCGAGTTGGTTGAAGAATTGCCCCTGGATGGCGTGGCGGTGCTGAATGCGGACGACCGGCTGGTGGCTGGGTTTCGCGCGGCGCACCGGGGCCGGGTGGTGACGTTTGGGCTCGCGGAGAACGCCGATGTCCGCGCGGAAGGTATCGAGTTTGGAGTGGACACCGTGCGATTCCGGCACCGCGGTGTGGGATTCGAGAGCCCTCTAGTCGGCCGGCATGGGCTTTCGAACGTACTGGCGGGTCTTGCGGTTGCGGAAACATTCGGGATCGCGCCGGACGGACTTCGCGACGCGGTGCGCAGCCTGTCGGCCGGAAAAATGCGCGGCGAACGGTTGGAACGCAACGGGGTGATTATTTGGAACGATTGCTTATAACTCCAACCCGGAGGCGATGCGCGCCATGCTGGATGTGCTGCGGGAGACGCCGGCGCGGCGCCGGATCGCCGTGCTGGGGGAAATGCTCGAGCTTGGTCAGTCGACTGAGCCTCTGCACCGCGAAGTCGGAAAGTACCTGGCGGAGCAGGGGATTGATGTGCTGCTTGGCGTACGCGGCGCTGCCCGCTTCATGGTCGAGGAGGCCGTGCGAGCGGGATTGTCGGACAGCGCCGCGTACTTTTTTGAGATCCCGCCTGAGGCGGGCGACTTCCTGCGCGGCATGTTACGCCAGGGCGATGCCGTACTGTTCAAAGGCTCGCGCGGCGTCAAGGTGGAACGGGCGCTGGAGCGGATTCTGGGATAGGCGCCGCCGCCAGGTGATCGGTGTTTAGGGAACGCGCGTTAATTCATGCTCTACTGGCTTCTCTACGAGAAACTCTATCCCTTACGTCAGCGGTTTTCGTGTCTTCCGCTACACGACGTTCCGCACCGTGTTTGCCAGCCTGACCTCGCTGTTCCTTTGCATCGTGCTGGGCCCGTGGCTGATCGCGAGGCTGCGCGAGTTTCAGATCGGCCAGCACATTCGCGAAGAAGGCCCGAAGTCGCACCAGAAGAAAGCCGGCACGCCAACGATGGGCGGAGTACTGATCGTGATCACCATTGTGATTCCCGACGCTGCTGTGGGCCGACCTGCGCCAGTTTTACGTCTGGATCGCGCTGTTCAGCCTGGTGGCATTCGCAGCCATCGGCTTTGTCGACGACTACGCCAAAGTAATGAAGAAGCGCAATCTCGGGCTGACCGGCGCGGCGGAAGTTGTGTTCTGCAGATGTTGGTGGCGTTCGTGCTGGCCGGCGTGCTGGCTGCTGCATGCAAGTACTATGGCGCTTATACGCACCGCTATGAACGTGCCGTTTCTCAAGCAGTTGCAGCCGGATCTGCTGATCGATGCATTCCTGATGGGAAATCCGTGCACTTTACCCGCTGGCGTTCGTGCCGTTCTTCCTGTTCGTGGCCTTTGTGGTGGTGGGTGCGTCGAACGCCGTCAATATAACCGACGGCCTGGATGGGCTGGCCATCGGCTTGATGGTGATTGCGTCGGGAGCGCTGACGATGCTCAGTTATGCCGGCGGCCATCGCGAGCTGGCGGCCTATCTGCAGCTGGAGCGCAATCCACGCACTGCCGAGCTGACGATTTTCTGCGGATCGATGACCGGCGCGAGCCTCGGTTTTCTCTGGTAGAACGCGCACCCGGCGGATATCTTCATGGGCGACGTGGGCTCGCTTGGGTTAGGCGGCGCAATGGGGTGATCGCGGTGCTGATCAAGCAGGAAATTCTGCTGATCTTCATTGGCGGGGTGTTCGTGATCGAGGCCCTCTCGGTGATTCTGCAAGTGGGAAGTTACAAGCTGCGTGGGAAACGGATTTTCAAAATGGCGCCACTGCATCATCATTTCGAGGCACTGGGTTGGCAGGAATCGAAGATCATCGCCAGGTTCTGGATCGCGGGGCTGGTGCTGGCGCTGTTTGCGTTGACGACGCTGAAATTACGGTGAGAAAGACGGGATTTGGGATTTGGGTGTGATGCAGTGACGAATGTCAGCAGCTTTCGGGACTTGCGCGTTTGGCAACAGGGCGTGGAGCTTGTTGAGCAGGTGAATCGGGTTTCGCAGGCTTTTCCGAAATACGAGATGTATGCGCTCTCAAGCCAGATGAGACGGGCAGCGGTGTCGGTGCCGGCAAACATTGCGGAGGGACATATTCGCAAGCAGGCAAAGGCTTTCCTGAATCGCCTATCGATCGCGCTGGGTTCATTAGCTGAACTGCAAACTGAGCTCGAAATCGCCGTTCGGCCCGGATATGTGCCAGCCGAGCAGGCGAGTGTCATCGATCAGCAGGGGTCTGCCTTGGCCCGGCAACTGCACTCGCTGCGCAACGCTTTACCCAAGGCTGGATAACCTGATGCCAAATCCTAACTCCCAACTCCCAAATCCTAAACTCCGCGGCACTCGGGTGCTGGTGGTTGGAATGGCGAGATCGGGGCTCGCGTCGGTGGAACTGCTGGCGAAGCAGGGAGCTGAGGTGCGCGCGACGGATTCGCAGGCGCCTGCGCCCGAGGTACTGCATGAGCTCGACGTGCTGCGCACGCCCTTCGCGGTGCAAGCACCGGAGGTTTTCGACCACGCCGATCTGATCGTTCTTTCGCCGGGCGTGCCCACGGACCTGGAACCGATAGAGGCAGCTAGAAAGCGCGGTGCGATTGTGATTGGGGAAGTGGAGCTGGCCAGTTACTTCCTGCGCGGCCCGGTGATCGGGATCACCGGATCGAATGGAAAAACCACAACCACGGCTCTCGCCGGGCACATTCTCCACGAGTCGGCGATTCCAGTGCAGGTGGGCGGGAACATCGGGACGCCGGTGACAGCCATGATCGATTCGTCGCGGCCGGACCAATGGAATGTGCTCGAGCTTTCCAGTTTTCAGCTGGAAACGATTTGCCGGTTCCGGGCACAGATTGCAGTTGCCCTGAATGTCACGCCCGACCACCTGGATCGCCACCACTCGTTTGAAAACTACGCAATGGCGAAAGGGCGATTGTTCGAGACGCAACAGGGGGGCGATTGGGCAGTGCTCAACGCGGATGACCCCGTCTGTGTCAGTTATGCCGCGAAGACCCCGGCGGCGGTGGTTTGGTTTAGCAGTACACATGCAGTGAGCCCGGGCATCTCTTTACGGGAGGGAGCACTTTGGCTCGACGGCGAGCGGTTGATGCCCTCCGGTGAGATTCCCATTCGCGGCCGCCACAATGTCGAGAACACCATGGCGGCAGCCGCTGCGTGCCGGTTGGCGGGCGCGAGCCCAGCGCGAATTGCCGCGGCCGTGCGGACGTTTCGCGCCGTCGAACATCGCCTGGAGTTCGTCCGCAACGTAAGCGGCGTGGATTTCTATAACGATTCGAAAGCGACCAACGTAGACGCGACGCTCAAGGCGCTGGATTCATTCGCCGGCGGCCTCTGGGTGATTCTGGGCGGCAAGGACAAGGGCAGTGATTACACGGTGCTGCGCGCTCCACTCGCCGAAAAGGCGCGTGCCGTCATGCTGATCGGCGCGGCGGCGGAGAAGATCCGCAAACAGATTGAAGGCGCAGTTCCACTCTACGATTCCGAAACGCTCGACATTGCCGTCGCGACGCGTACGACCTGGCGCGGCCCGGCGATACCGTACTGCTGTCGCCGGCCTGCGCGAGCTTCGATCAGTTCGACAATTACGAACACCGCGGCCGGGTATTCAAGGACGCTGGTGGCCCAATTGGAGCCGAAAAAATAATGGCGCAAAGGCTTAAAACGGACTGGATTCTGTTCACCACCGTCGTCCTGATGGTGTTCTTCGGCGCGGTGATGATCTACAGCGCGTCATCGGTGATGGCGCAGCTCAAGTTGGGCTCCTCCTGGCACTTCTCCTATCGCCAGCTGGCCTGGATGGCGGTGGCGATTGGGGTGATGATGCTTCTGAAGCGTTCGCATTACCGCAAACTGCACACCCCGGCGGTGGCGTTTGCGGCGATGGGATTCGTGATGATTCTGCTGCTGATGGTCTACTTCGCCGATCGCGAGCAGCATCGCTGGATTCGCTTCGGGCCATTGGGCATTCAGCCTTCGGAATTCGCCAAGCCCGCGCTGGCGCTGTTTCTGGCGTTTTTTATCGCGCTGCGCTCGCGGGCCATCAATAGCAGATACACGCTGCTGCCGGCCGCGCTGGCGGTTGGGCTGGTCACGGCTGGCGGTGGGGGTAGCGGACCTCGGCACGGCGATCGTGCTGGTTGGCACGGTGGCGGTGGTGTTTTTCGTCGCGGGCCTGGAATGGCGGTATTTCGTGATCGCGCTGTCGCTGGCGGCATGGGCGTGATCGTCTTTGGTGGCCGCCAAACCCTACCGGCTGGCGCGCGTCGTGCAGTTACTTCGATCCCAACTTCAGGATCGTCGATAGGATCGATACCCGCGGGCGGATCAAGGCGTACCTCAGTAACTCGCTCACGGCGCGCGATACCAATTATCAGGCGGAGCAGGCGAAAATCGCGGTCGGCTCGGGCGGCCCGTCTGGGCGTCGGCTTGATGCAGGGGAGGCAGAAACTGTTTTATCTGCCGGAAGCGCACACCGACATGATCTACGCGGTGGTGGGCGAAGAATTCGGCCTTTTCGGATCGCTGGCGCTGCTGCTCGGCGTTCCTGTGTGATCCTGTGGCGAGGGATTCGCGCGACGGTGCTGATCCCCGACGATTTCGGGCGCTATCTGGCGCTGGGAGTCACCACGATGCTGGTGATCCAGGCCTTCTTCAATATGAGCGTGGTGCTGGGGATGGTGCCGACGAAAGGCATTCCGCTGCCGATGATCAGCTTCGGCGGCAGTTCGCTGCTGGTCACGCTGGCATCGCTGGGAATCCTGCTGAATGTCTCCGAGCATGCGGGGTGAAGGTGTTCGTGATGGCGGGCGGAGGCACAGGCGGGCACGTGATTCCCGCGCTGGCGGTGGCGCGGGAACTGCAGCCGGCGGGGGCATCGAAGTCTTTTTTGTCGGGACGGAGCGCGGGGTCGAGGCGCGGCTGGTGCCGGCGGCCGGGTTTCCGCTGGAAAAAATCCGCGTGGGCGGATCGAAACGCGTGAGCATGCTGCACGCGACTGGCGACGCTTGGGCAGTTGCCGCTGAGCACACTGCGCACAGTATCGCGCGCTTCGGCGAAGGAAGACCGGCGGCGGTGTTCAGCATGGGCGGATATGTGGCGGGACCGCCGGTGCTGGCGGCGCTGCTGCCGGCATGCCGGTGGTGGTGATGGAGCCGAACGCCGTCCCGGGATTCACCAACCGCCGGATCGCCCGCTGGGTGACGCGCGCGCTGATCAGCTTTCGGGAAACGGCGCGCTTTTTCCCGCAGGGCCGCACGGAGTTGACCGGGCTTCCGGTGCGCGAGGAGTTTTTCGCAACTGCCGCCGAAGCGGCGCGAGGAGGTACTTCACGGTGCTGATCACGGGGGCAGCCAGGGTTCGCGCACGCTTGAATTGCGCCGCGCGCGAGAGCTGGCCGCTATTCCGCAACGCTCGGCTTTCCGGTGCGGCTGATTCATCAGACCGGCCAGCCGGATGTTTGAAGCGCTTCAGCGCGGATTTCGCAGCGACGGGTCTGGACGGCGAAGTGCAGCCGTTTATGCCGATATGCCCGGCGCGTTTGCGCAAGCCGATCTGGTCGTCTGCCGGTCGGGCGCCGGCGCGGTTTCGGAATTGGCGGCGGCGGGGAAGCCCTCGGTGCTGGTGCCGTTTCCCGTTCGCCGCCGACCATCACCAGTTGAGGAACGCCGAGGCATTCGAGCGGGCGGGCGCGGCGAGCTGGTGCTCGACCGCGACTGGAACGGCGCGAAGCTTTTCGAGGTCGTGCGGGAGTTGTATGCGAGACCGGGAGGCGTCTGGAGCGCATGGGCGAAGCGGCGCGGAAGTCTGGCGCATCCCGGGCGCGGCGCGGCGGGCGGCAGAAATTTTGGTGGAAGTGGCCAAGCGATTAGCACTCGAGCCTTCGAAATCATTGACACGCGCCGGGAAGCCGAAACAATAGATTATTAAAATGTTTTTTTCACGGCAGCATCTGCACTTTGCGGGAATCGGCGGAATCGGGATGAGCGGTATCGCCGAAGTGCTGCTGAATTTGGGTTACACCATCTCCGGTTCGGATCTGAAGCTCTCGCCGACGACCGATCGCCTGGCCAAGCTGGGCGCCGCCATCTACGAGGGTCACGACGCGGAAAACGTGGCCGGCGCGAAGGCGCTGGTGGTCAGTTCCGCGGTCGAGGAATCGAATCCCGAAGTGCAGGAAGCGCGCCGGCTGCAGATTCCGGTGATCCCGCGCGGCGAGCTGCTGGCCGAACTGATGCGGCTGAAATACGGCATCGCGGTGGCGGGCAGCCACGGCAAGACGACGACCACTTCGATGATCGCGACCATCCTGAGCCACGCGGGCTCGATCCCACGGTAGTGGTCGGCGGCAAGGTGCGGCCATGGGCGGGTCGAACGCGCGCGTCGGCAAGAGCGATTTTCTGGTGGTCGAAGTCGGACGAGAGCGATGGTCGTTTCTCAAGCTCTCGCCGATCTTCGCGATCGTGACCAACATCGACCGCGAGCACCTCGATCACTACGTCATCGCTCGACGCCATTCGCGCGGCATTCACCGAGTTTGTCAATAAAGTCCCGTTCTACGGCGCGGCGATCCTCTGTCTCGATGACGAGAACGTGCAGAGCATTCTGCCGGCGGTGAGGCGACGCGTCATCACTTACGGCCGGAACTCGCAGGCCGACTATCGAGCCGCGCGACATCCGGAGTGCGGTGACTTCCACAGCTTTTCCGCTGCGCTCGCCATGCGGCGGACCTGGGCGAATTTCATCTGAACATTCCCGGGCGAGCACAACGTGCTCAATGCGACGGCGGCCATTGCCGTGGCGCTCGAACTGCACGTCGCGCCGGATGTGATTCGTGAAGGACTGGGCAACTTCACCGGCGTCGACCGGCGTTTCGAAGTGCGCGGCTGGAAGCGGGTGATCACCGTGGTCGACGACTACGGCCACCATCCGACCGAGATCCGCGCCACGCTGGCGGCGGCGACGGCTGGCGGGCTATCGCAGCGTTCATGTGCTCTTTCAGCCGCACCGCTATACGCGGACGTTTCATTTGCTGGACGATTTCGCGCGCGCGTTTCATCAGGCGGACCGCGTGCTTGTGCTGGATATCTATGCGGCGTCGGAGAAGCCGATCGAGGGCGTCACGGCGGAAGCGCTGGTGGATCGCATGCGGCAGTTCGGCCATCGCGGGCCGAATACGCGGGCACGATCGGCCGGGGTGGAAATGATCGTGCGGAGTGCGAGCCAGGCGACATGATTCTGACGCTTGGCGCGGGCAGCGTGTCGCAGGCGGGGAGAAAAAGATTCTGGAGAACATTGACGTCGGCGCAGTCGGAAGAGCAACAGTGCCAGGCGCGACTGAGCAGAATAACGGAAAATGGCGCTGGCGGCTGTGGCTCAGCGTGGCTGCTTGTGGGCGGCATGCTCGTGGTCGTCGCGCTAGGCGGGCGGCGAAGTCCGCGCTTCCTCCTGCAGCGATCCGCGCTTCAAGTTGGCAGGTCCGCGACGACCGCGGGGCCGGCCTCGACGATTCAGGGCGTGGTTTACGCCAACCGCGCGCGTATCTGTCCGTTTTCGCGCCGGACTTCGGCGCGCAGTGTTTTTCACATGCCGCTGGCCGAGCGGCGGCGGCGGCTGCTCGCCGTCGACTGGGTCAGACGCCTCCATCTCGCGCGTCTGGCCCATCGGATCGCGGTGCGCATCACGGAACGCAACCCGGTGGCGTTCGCCAAACTTCCCATCGCGGGCGGCACGGCTACCGTGTGCCGCTGATCGACGGTGAGGGCGTACTGCTCGATCCGCCGCCGCGAGTGCACTTCCCTTTTCCCGGTCCTGAGCGGCGTGACGGAAGAACAGACGCGAAGCGGACCGCCGCCTGCGCGTGAAGGCCATGCAGCACCTGCTGACGATCTGGGTCCGCAGGCGAAAGACATCTCCGAGATCAACGCGGCCGCGCCTCGAGAATATCGCGATCGTGACCGAGATCGACGGCCACGGCGCGTGGAGCTGTGGATCTGGCGATCAGCAATTTCGCGCGCGCTATCAGCATTTTCTGAAGCACTATCGACGAGATCCGCAAGCACTCGGGCGAGCGACGAGCGTTTCGACTTGCGGCTGGACGACCGGATACTGGCAGGGAATGGAAGGGCAATGACACGAAACCGATATTCTCGCGACGGGGGTCTGGACTGCGGGCAGCACGCAGACGCGCTGCGTCATATCGCTGCTGGAAGACGAGCGCCTGCGCTTGCTGGGCTACGGTTCGTGCGCTCGCGGGGCTGGGTCAAGAGCCGCATCGCGGACCAGCAGGCGGTGTCGGACTGCGTGCTCGCGGCTGCGCCGAGGCGAATCGGAAGCGCAGACCTCCATCGAAGCCGTCGTGGGCATCGGCGGCTCTACCGCGCGCGGCGCGAACAGCCGCGGCCGCATGGATCTGGGCCGCCCCCGGGAAATCGAGCAGCGCGACGTCAACCGCGCCATGGACCGCGCATGGACAGTCCAACTGCAGGAAGACCGCATGGTGCTGCAGTTGCTCCCGCAGGATTTCGTGGTGGACGATCATCCGGGCTTCCACGACCCGCGCAAGATGCTGGCCTCAGCGATTGGAAGCGAACGCGCATCTGGTCACGGTCTCGACTCAGGAGCACAACAATCTGATCGGCGCCATCAACCGGGCGCACATCTCGGTCGACGAAACGGTCTACGAGGCGATCGCCGCGCTATTTCGCCTGCGTCCTGCCGGAAGATCGCCGCGAAGGCGTGGCGCTTATCGACATCGGCGCGCACTCGACGGAACTGGTCTGTATTACGGCGAGAGCGCAGCTGGCTTCAGCTGCCCATCTGCGGCGATCATTTCACGCGCGATCTGGCCATGGCGTTTCGCATCCGCTTCGAAGCAGCGGCATCGTGAAGCAGGAGTTCGGCGGCGCGACCGCCGCGGAACGGCCGAGCAACAGCACGGTGGAGGTGCCTTCGCCCGGGGACGACACGGCGCGCGAGCTGCCGCGCAGTTTGATCAACGAAATTCTGGAATCGCGGGCCGGGAGTTGTTCGAGAATGGTGCGCGGATGAACTGGAGCGCGCGGGTATGCAGCGGGCGCTGGTGGGCGGCCTGGTGATCGCGGGCGGCGGTGCGCTTCTTCCCGGGATCTGCGACGTGGCGGAACGCGTTCTTGACTGCCCGGCGCGGATCGGGCTTCCCAAGGGTTCGAGGATTGGCCAGAACTGGATGATCCATCCTGGACCACGGCGGCCGGACTCGCGATGTATGCGGCGCGCTCGCAGCCAGGTGGATCTGGAGCGGCAATCGGTGGGATGCTGGGACGGATTCTGCGGTAGTTGCAAATTAGCGGAAGGAAAAATGGACGATCGGCACTGATCGACTCGGGTTTGACCACTTCAAATACGAACTGCAGGAAGAGACCCGCAAAGGCGCGCGCATCAAAGTGATCGGCGTCGGCGGCGGCGGATCGAACGCCGTGGCCCGCATGATGAGGAAGGACTCGACGGAGTCGAGTTCTACGTCATGAACACCGACGCGCAGGCGCTCGAGGCGTCGCATGGTGCCGAACAAGATTCAGATCGGCGCCAAGATCACCAACGGCCTGGGCGCGGGTTCCGATCCGGCGATCGGACGGCAGGCGGCGCTCGAAGATACCGAGCGTATCTTCGAACTTCTCGAAGGCGCGGACCTGGTGTTCGTGACCGCGGGCCTGGGCGGCGGCACCGGCGCGGGCGCCGCGCCGGTCGTCGCGACGCTGGCGAAGGAACTGGACGCGCTGACCGTCGCCATCGTCACCAAGCCGTTCAGCTTTCGAAGGCGGCGCGCGAATGCGGCAGGCCGAACGCAGCGTCGCCGACCTGGCCTCGTCGGTGGACATTCTGACCACCATTCCCAACGATCGGCTGCTCGAACTCGTCCCGCGGGCACCAGCTTCTTCGAAGCCTTCCGCATGGCCGACGATATTCTGCGCCAGGCCGTGCAGGGCATCAGCGATATCATCCTGACGCCGGGCCTGATCAACCTCGACTTCTCCGATATCAAAGCCACCATGCTCGGCATGGGCTACGCCATGATCGGCACCGCGGTGGCCAGGGCGAGAACGCGGCGGTCGAAGCGGCGCGCGAGGCCATCAACTCCCCGCTGCTCGAAGACACCGATCAAAGGCGCGCGCGGGTCCTGATCAACATCACCGGGTCGAGCGACATCGGCCTGCATGAAGTGAACGAAGCCTGCTCGATCATCCGCGAAGCCGCCGACTGCGACGACGTGCAGTTCAACTTCGGCGTGATCCCGAACGAATCGATGGGCGATGCGGTGAAGGTCACCGTGATCGCCACCGGATTTCAGCCGGAAGGCGCGCCCGTTGCCGAGCGGCCCATTGCTCTCGAGCGCGCATCGTGGCGCATCCCGCTCCCGAGCCGCCGCGCGCCATCGAACCCCTGTTCGAGCCCGAGCCGGAACCAGAGCCGCTGATCGAGGAGCCGGTCGAGACCTACGAGCCCGCTCTTGCCTCTGCCGCCGCCGCAGGAGCGCCGGCGCTCGCGTACGATCCGGACGATCTCGATACGCCCGCGTACCTGCGGCGCGGCAAGCTGGTCAATTGAGTATCAGGCTGATGCGCGCGACCGGCGCTACGCGTCTACGTGATTGGCGAACCGCAGGTCCAGCGCCATCTTGTTCTTCGCCGCCAACCGGCCGGACAACTCCTTCATCTCGGCTTTTGGCAGCGGTTTGAACGCGCGCGCCAGCGCCACGTTGTGCTCGATGAAGTCGAGAGAAGGCATCCCCGCCACCGCCAGCGAGACCGGCAACGAGAGCGAATAATACAGCAGCTTCTCCGGCGGGGCCTGCCCCAACAGCCCTTCCTGCGCAAAAACCTTCATCGCGATCACGCCCATCTTCTTGCGATTCGCCACCGGCAGCGCGACGGTCTCAAAGCTGGTCTTCATGGCTTCGTTGATCTCCATGCCATGGCCGTTCTTCATCCCTACCATCGCGGCGTTCAGCGCCATCTGCGTGCAGTCGAAATCATGCCGGTCGAGCGCGGTGG
Source organism: Terriglobia bacterium (assembly GCA_963768075.1). Taxonomy (GTDB): domain Bacteria; phylum Acidobacteriota; class Terriglobia; order Bryobacterales; family Bryobacteraceae; genus QHXW01. Next base: position 453,131 of record CAVYHD010000033.1, on the reverse strand, counting down.
CAAGCACCGTCGGGTCATTGTGACAAGTAATCCCGATGAACCGCGTCACCTTCTCATCGCGGAGCTTGAGCAGCCGGTTCAGGATGCCGTCCTTGGCTTCGATCTGCGCCAGGTCCGCTTCATCCTCAAGTGAGTGGATGTGGATCAGATCGATCTGATCGGTTTGCAGCCGTTTGAGACTGCCCTCGATCACGCGCGCCGCATCGTCCCCCTTGCGCGCCTCGATCTTCGTCGCGAGGAAAATGCCATCCCGTTCGCGCCGCACGGCCATGACTTTGCCGACGCGCGTCTCACTCAGCCCATTGCCGTAGCCGTAGGCCGTGTCCATGTAAGTGATGCCGAGGTCGAAGGCGCGGTTCAGGGCTTCGAGCGCCTTGTCCTCCTCTTTATACATGAGGAACCGGCTGCCGCCGCCCATCGCGAGAAGCGAGACCTGTGCGCCCGTGCGTCCCAGACGTACGTTTGGGCAGTGAGCCCGTCTTGCCAATCTCAGCGCCGATCGCCGTGCCAGCCGCCAGCGCCCCAAACCCCGTCGTCCCCAGAAACCTGCGTCGCGAAATTCGCATCGAGCCGCTCCTTCAGCGTCAGCCTATCGCAAATGGTGGCTTGCCGCAATGCGCCGCGTGTAGATGTCGGCGATAATAAAGGGATATCCAATGCCGGCACGCAAACAGATGTCGAAAACAGCTCAAAGAACTTCGCGGATGGAGCCAACGCGGAACAGTATCGCGGAGTGGGCCGTCACGATCGTCATGCTTCTATTCGGAACCACGACTGTGGCGCAGGCATTTGTCATCCCAACTGGCTCCATGCAAGACACGCTTCTTATAGGCGACCACCTCTTAGTGGACAAATTGGCCTATGCGCCAGCCGGTCCGTTCACTAAGCACTTGCTGCCGTATGAAGATCCAAAACATGGTGACATTATTGTCTTCCGCTATCCCGCTGAGATCAATACGACGTTAGTCAAGCGACTGATTGGAATGCCTGGCGACCGCCTGAAAATCGACCATGGTGTTCTTTATAGAAATGGAATCAGGCTCAACGAACCGTACGTGTACCACAAGTATGCGTATGACCGAATGTTCGACAATTTTCCCACCGCATGTTGCCTCCCTGTAAAGGAAAACCTTGCGCAACAGGCGCAACGCGAGATGCTTACTCAGAATGTCGTCGCCGGCGAGGTGGTGGTTCCAGCCAATGAGTACTTTGCGATGGGAGACAATCGGGACAATTCATCAGACAGCCGCTTTTGGGGATTTGTTCCGAGAAAGAACATCATAGGCAAGCCTTTCTTGATCTATTGGTCTTACAGGGCATCCACGGAGGAGTTGACTGGAGAAACCGCGGACTCCATGCTTACCCACTTTGTTGATCTTGGCGAGCACTTCTTCACTCGAACACGCTGGGAACGGACATTCAAGTTAGTACGCGGCGTTCCTGATTCTGACCTGCCGGCTGAGCCGCTGCCCATTAATCCCGGTTCTGCCAATCCGTAGATCGGCGGCCATTCTAGGTAGATCGAGGCCCTGTTCGATGTATACTACGCGTACCAAGGACCTGCAGATGAACGTTTCACTGAAACAAAAATGCCTGGCGTACGCATCGATCGCCGCCTGCCTGGTTCTCTCGTCCCTGCCCGCGTTTTGCGGGGACTGGAACTCGTCTTTGGCGGCTCAGTATCTCGACTCCCGCCAGAAGGCCTGGTTTGCCTGGCCGCCCGCAACTTCTCAGGGAGTTGCGTGCATCTCGTGCCACACGGGCGTGCCGTATCTGCTGGCCCGGCCGGCATTGCGCCAGGCGCTCGGCGAGACTTCGCCAACACTGTACGAGGCCGAACTTCTCGATGGCGTGCGCGCCACGGTCTTCAAGAAGGATGCGAAGGCTATGTTTCCCGAGTTGAAGGGTCCTGCCGCCGACCGGGTGTTCGGAGCGCAGGCGGTGCTTGCGGCACTCCTGTTAGCTACCGATGACGCTCCGCGCGGCCGGTTGAGCGCTGTTTCGGATGCCGCGTTCCAGCGCATGTGGTCGGTCCAGATTCCGGTCGGAGACGCCAAAGGCGCGTGGTACTGGTCGGAATTCGATCTCGATCCATGGGAGACGCCAGACTCGGCATTTTACGGAGCGGCGCTGGGCGCGCTTGCGACGGGCACGGCTCCGGCTGGTTATCAGTCGCGGCCGGACATCCGGGACAATGTCTCGTCCCTCACGGCCTATCTGCGCGGCACACAGAAAACGCAGCCGCTGCACAACCGGTTGATCCTGCTCTGGGCCTCCACGAAGTTGCGGGATCTGCTGCCTGAGAGCGAGCGGCAAAGCATACTCGACGAAGTTTTCCGGAAGCAGGAGCCCGATGGCGGCTGGGCGATGGAGTCCCTCGGCGCATGGAAGAAGCGGCCGGGCGCTCCAACGGCCAACGGTTCCAGCAGCTATGCTACCGGGTTGGTTGCGTTCACCCTTCAACAGGCTGGCGTGCAGCCATCGGAACCGGCCGTCGCTCATGCACTCAACTGGCTCCGGGTGCACCAGGACCGTCAGTCAGGCTACTGGGCCGCTGACTCGATGAACCACAAGTACGAAGACGGTTCCATGCCCGAGCTATTCATGCGCGATGCCGCTACCAGCTACGCCACGCTAGCCCTGCTGGTTGGCGGCAAAACGCGCTGAGCGAAATAATGTTGGGCCTCCGGCTGCGATAAAATGATCCACCGGAGATCCTCATGGAACCGAACCCCGCCAGACGACAGTTTGTGAAAGCGGCCGCTGCCGCTATTGCTACGGCACAGTTTCCGATTCTCGGCGCGAATGACCGGATTAATGTGGGAATCGTCGGCCTCGGGGGCCGCGGCACCGACCATATCCGATCCTACTCGTCGCTCGATTCTGAATCCCGCATCGCTGCTCTTTGCGATGTCAACCAGAGCGCCCGTGAGCGCGCGGTTGCCCTTGTCCGCAAATTACGGGGCTATGAGTCCAAGGAATACACGGACATGCGAGCCTTGTTTGACTCGAAGGATGTGGACGCCGTTTCTCTGCCGCTCCCAAATCACTGGCATGCGCTGGCCACCATCTGGGCGTGCCAGGCCGGCAAAGACGTATATGTGGAGAAGCCGGCCTGTCACAACATATTCGAGGGCTACCAGATGGTGAAGGCTGCGCGCAAGTACAACCGGATCGTGCAGGTTGGCTCACAGAGCCGTTCCATGCCGTACATGATGCGGGCCATTCAGATGATGCAGGAAGGTGCGATCGGACAGGTCTATCACGCGCGCGGGCTTTGCTTCCGGCGGCGCTTCTCGATCGGCCATACGCCAGATGAGCCCGTACCCACGGGGCTCAACTGGGACATGTTTCTTGGTCCCGCGCAGTGGAAGCCTTATAGCAAAAACAAATTTGCCTACAACTGGCACTGGATGTGGGACACGGGCAACGGCGACATCGGCAACCAGGGCGTGCACCAGATGGATATCTGCGCCTGGGGCTTGGGGCGCACTGGCTGGCCCGTGTCGGTGTCTTCGGCCGGCGGTAAGTTTGTCTGGGAGGACGACCAGGAAACGCCCAACACCGAACAGAGCACCTTGGATTTCGGTGATGCCCAAATCACCTTCGATGTTCGCAACCTCCCCACGCCCCCGGAGGGCCTGGGCGGCATGCGCGGATCAAGTTACGTCGGCAACATTTTCTTCGGTGACGGCGGATTTCTGGTATTGGACCAGGGCTTCCAGATCTACAAGAGCACCGCTGCGAGCGTTAGTGGCGAGGCCGCCCGAGGCGCTGGCGCGGGAAGCGCGGAGAAGTACGAGAAAGTCGCGGATGAACAGTCCGGCGAGAAAGTTGACTCAACCGCGGTACACATGAAGAACTTTCTCGACGCCGTACGCGCCCGCGATCACAAACTTCTTCATGCCGACATCGAAATCGGCGCGCGGTCCGCTGCCTTTTGCCACCTGGCAAATATCAGCTACCGGGTTGGACGTACTTTGCGGATGGCTCAATCGAGCGGCCGCTTTCTTGGAGACGATGAGGCAAACGCGCTGCTTACGCGCAATTACCGTGAGCCATACGTAGTGCCCAACGAAGTGTGAGCGGTTCGCGCATCTCGGCCGTCACCGCTTTTCGCTACCCGAACTTCCGGTATCACATGATGGCGCGTTTTCTGACGACAACATCGTCGGAAATGCAGTCCGTCGCCGTTGCGTGGCAAGTGTACGGATTGACCCACCGTCCGCTCGACCTGGGTCTCGTAGGTCTCGCGCAGTTTCTGCCCGGTGTCTTATTGTTTCTGGCCGCCGGCCATACGGCGGACCGTGTGCCCCGGAAGCGAATTCTGCAGAGCTGTTACGCTGCGTTCTCGCTCTGCTCGCTTCTGCTCCTGGCTCTTTCGGTGCGCGGCCTCGTGGCCGTATATCCGATCTATCTCGCCTTGCTGTTCAACGGTGTCATTCGCGCCTTCAACGGGCCGGCGAGCCAGGCATTCCTGCCGCTGGTTGTCGAGGAAGAGCACTTCCCCAATGCGGTAGCGTGGAGTTCCTCGATCTTTCAGGCTGCCACCATCCTCGGCCCGGGTGCCGGTGGAATCATCTATGCTTGGACCGGAAGCCCGGTTCCGGTCTACGGTTGCGCCGCGGTCTGCTATCTCACCGCTTTACTCTCGATGTCCGCCATACATATTCGGACGAGCGAACGGCCCCGGACCATTGCCTCCGCCGGCGCGCTGCTGAGTGGTCTGCGGTACATCTGGAGCCATAAACTCATTCTGGCCGTCACCTCGCTGGATCTGTTCGCGGTATTGCTCGGTGGCGCGGTGGCTTTGTTACCCGTTTACGCGCGCGAGATCCTGAAAGTCGGCGCCTCCGGTCTAGGGCTCTTGCGCGCCACGCCCGGAATCGGGGCCGTCATCACGGCAGTCCTCGTGGCTCACTGGCCGCTGCCGCGCCGTGCGGGGGCCATCATGCTTTGGTGCGTGCTCGGCTTCGGTGTTTCGACCGTGGTCTTCGGGCTCTCACACAATGTGGCCGTGTCGCTGGTGGCATTGGCCCTGGCCGGTTCGTTCGACATGGTGAGCGTCATCGTGCGCCATACCATGATCCAGCTCGGCACGCCCGACGAAATGCGCGGCCGAGTGAGCGCCGTGAACACGGTTTTCATCGGCGCCTCAAACGAGGTGGGCCAGTTCGAATCCGGCCTTACCGCGCAATGGTTCGGGACCGTGCCCGCGGTGGTCCTGGGCGGCGTAGGCACCATTGCGATCGTCGCGATCTGGGCCAGGCTGTTTCCCGTCTTGCGCCGCGTGGAGGAACGAATACCGCAGCCAGCCGCGCGTGTTCCGGATTAGCAGCCACGGTTATTCGATCGTGGTCACTTTGGTGATCAATGCAAACTTGCCCGGCTCCCGGTTCGCCAGCCCCGCCAGCGCGAGCGACATCATCTGCACGGGCAGGATCTCCAGAATCGGGCTGATGAGGCTCCATGGTCCTGGCAGCCGGTAGACGTTGGACTCCGCGTCCGGGCCAACCAGGGCGGCGCGGCCGCCGGCTTTCCGGACGTCATCAGCCAAGCTCTTGTTTAACGCGGAAGTGGCATTCGCACCCTCAAATATAAGCACGAAGACTCCCGCGCCAACCATTTCAAACGGCCCGTGCCGGAAGGCAGCGCTGCTCATCCCTTCGGCATGGAACTTGGCGGACTCTTTCAAAATGAGCCCTCCCGTTCCGGCCGCCGCCAGCGATTCGCCCCTTCCCGCCAGAAACAGATGCTTCACATCTTTCATTTCGGACCACGATTCTCTTACATGATCCCGCCAATTCTTCAGGTATCGCTCCGCCGCCGGCGCCGCTCCCGATAGTTCTTCTGTCACGCGTGCAATATCTCTCCGGCACAGCACGCCGCGCAGCCACTGCAGAGCGAGCAGGATCGCGACGTAGGTCTTGCAGGATACCGAGGATTCGTCGCCCGCTTGCGTGACCACCACTGCATCTGCTCGCCGCGCGAGCTCCGAGTCCGCGTAATTGGTCACCGCCAGGATGCGCACTGGCTTGCGCAAATCAAGCAGCCGGATCATCTCCACACTCTTGCCGGATTGTGATACGACGATCAAAAGCGTGGCGGCATCGAGAATCTCCTGCATCAAGTGGAGCAGCTCGGAAGTCTCTATCATCAACGTCGTGATGCCGGCTTTGTTGAGGCTCAGGTACAGCGGATGCAGGGCGAAAAAAGAGGCCCCCATGCCCGTCAGCACCACCCGCCGAAATGCGCCGCGCTCCAAATCCCGCGCCAGCTCGGAAAGCGCGGCGGATTCCTCGAAGCCAACCAGCGTGCGGCCAAGAACCTGTGGCTCATCCAGCAGGTCACGAAGATAGGCGCCTTCCAAAAGGGAAAAATCAAGACTCATGTCGTTCCCATGATAGCCGACGCTCGCTCGTTGCCTCCGCGGCGACAGCGCGAGTGGTCCTGTTATACTCCGCTCACAGAGAGCCGATCATGCGTACCGTGAGTGTGCTTTGTCTCGCGAGCGTCGTCTACCTGTGCGCGGCCCGCGAGAAAGATGCCGGTCTTCTGTGGTCCTTCGAACGAGCCGAAGAGCTGCGGGGCATCACCACCTCTCACGCCCGCGTCACCCGGTTGCACAATTTCGCCACCGAAGGGCACTACGCTTTGCAGGTGGACTTTGAAGCCGTCGAGCAGCCGCGGATCGAGCTTTCCGTCGCGGCGATCAGAGCGGATTGGCGTCCGCTAGGTGCGCTCGGGCTGGATGTCACCAACCCCTCGGAAGAACCGTTGGGTTTCTTGCTCGAAGTGGAAGACGCCGCGGGCGGCAAATCCACTGCGTGCACGGTGGTGGATCTCCACCCCCATGAATCCGGAAGTTACGCGCTACCCTTGAACTCGCCCCCGCCGACCGAGATGGGGATGCGTGGCGAGCCGCCAATTCCCGGTTTCCATCTGATGGCTGAGGATCATCGTCCCGTTGACCTCAGCCGCATGGCCACGGTTCGAATCTTCCTCGCAAAGCCCGTAAGGCCGCGCACGTTGGTTTTCGATAATATCCGTCTCGCGCCCGGCGTGAGTTACGAAAAGATCGCCGATGCCTTTGGTCAATACGCACGCGAGAAGTGGCCCGGGAAATTGACCGGCGATGCCGCGTTGGCCACGCAGCGCGCCAGGGAAGAGGCGGAGCTAACAGCCCACCCCGCGTTGCCGGACCGGGATGAGTACGGCGGCTGGGCATCGGGTCCTCAACTCGAAGGGACCGGTTACTTCCGCACCATCCGGCAACAGGGAAAATGGTGGCTCGTTACCCCCAGCGGACATCTCTTCTTTTCGCTCGGGTTCAACGCCATCAACACCAGCGAGGGCGGCACCGTGGTCGAGGGCCGGGAACAGATGTTTCAGTGGCTCCCGGCGCCGGATGATCCGCTGGCCAAATACTACGGTGTCGACCGGTGGCCGTCACCCGTCGGGCTCGCCATCAAGTTCGCGCAAGGCCGGACATTCCAGTTCTACAGTGCCAATCTCGAACGCAAGTATGGTCCGGACTGGTGGGAAAAATGGAAGTCGATCACGTTACAGCGGCTGCCCGCCTGGGGATTCAATACGATTGGCAACTGGTCTGACCGACGGCTCTATGAAGCCAGGCGCGTGCCTTACACCGCCACGCTGGATATCGAAGGCAGGTTTGCGGAGGTTCCCAGCGGTACCGATTACTGGAAGCGCATGTCCGATGCGTTCGACCCGGCGTTTGGAGAGGCGGCGGATTTGAGCGCTCGCAAAGCCGTCGAGCAGCGCCGCAGCGACCCATGGTGCATCGGATACTTCGTGGATAACGAGCTTTCCTGGGGCAGCATGCGGGACGATAAGAGCCGCTACGGCCTGGCTCTCGGCGCCCTATCGCTCGACGCTGCGTCGCCGGCGAAGCGTGCCTTCGTCGAACAACTTCAGAAGCGCTATGCGAGCGTCCAGGATCTCAACACCGCGTGGGCCACTCAGTTCGCGGACTGGCCGGCCCTCACGGAAAAACCATTTCGCCCCACCGGTGACCTCAGTCAGGCAATGCGGGAAGATATGAGCGCCTTCGTGAGAGCGCTGGCCGCGCAGTATTTTCGCACCGTGCGAGACGCCCTGAAGAAGTACGACCCCAATCACCTATATCTCGGGACTCGCTTCGCCGGCTACACGCGGGAAGGCGTGGAGGCCTGCGCGGAATTCTGCGACGTGCTTAGCTTCAACATTTACCGCCCCCGCGTGGAACCCGCGCAATGGAGCTTCTTAAGCGACCTCGGCAAACCCGTGATCGTCGGCGAGTTCCATATGGGAGCCGTCGACCGCGGTATGTTCCATCCAGGTCTGGTGAGGACGCAGGATCAGGCGGCGAGAGCCGCGATGTTCATGGACTATGTCCGCAGCGTGGTGGACAATCCCGCGTTCGTCGGCTGCCATTATTTCAAGTACGCCGATGAACCCCTGACCGGCCGGCCCGGCGACGGCGAAAATTACAGCATCGGTTTCTCGACCGTCGTCGACGGGTTGTACCCGGAAATGATCAACGCCGCCAAAACCGTTGCCGCCGAAATGTACACCCGCCGAAGCCGCCCGTGACTTCCCGGCTGTCCCGATCCAGGATGATACGATCTAGTCCATGTTTATTGCGATCACCTGCATCATGCTCTGGGGGATGGCGCAACAATCCGCCCCGCCTGCCGCCGCTCCCGCCCATCGCATCGAAGAGCTTGCCTGGTTCTCGGGCGCTTGGGAAACGGATCATGGCCCGACACATAGCGAAGAGTACTGGACGCGCCCCGCCGGAAATATGATGCTGGGCTTGGGCCGCTCGGTCAGAGACGAAAAGATCGTGTTTTTCGAGTTCTTCCGCCTCGAGGAGCGTGCCGACGGGATTTACTATGTCGCGCAGCCGCTAGGCCGCCCACCAGTGGATTTCAAGTTGGATACCCTCGAAGGGCAGACAGCCGTATTTGTAAATCCCGGCCATGCCGATCACTTGAAGCGCATTATCTATCGCAAGAATCCCGACGGTACTCTCACCGGGCATGTCGAAGGCGCTGACAACGGTAAAGACTTCGCCGCGGACTTTGCGTATCGTCCCGCGAAACCGTTATAAGCCTCGGCTGGCGTCCGCAAATAAAAAAAGCCGCGCCCCCTTTTGAGGAGCGCGGCTCTTGACTGCTTAGTTTGGTATGGCTACTTCTTAGTAGTCCATCCCCTCAGGCCCGCCGTGTCCGCCGCCGGGCATCGGTGCCGCCTTCTTCTCCGGGATCTCGGCGATCATCGCTTCGGTGGTCAGCATCAGCGAAGCGATCGACGACGCGTTCTGTAGCGCCGTGCGAGTCACCTTCGTCGGATCGATCACGCCCGATTGCACCAGATCCTCGTACTTGTCGCGTCGCGGCGTTGTATCCATAATTCGGATTGCTGTTGGTCCGAACCGTGTCCACCACGATCGCGCCTTCCGTGCCCGAATTCTGCACGATCTGACGCAGCGGCTCTTCACAAGCGCGCCTTACGATGTTCACGCCAATCTGCTCGTCGCCCGCGAACTTCAGGTCAACGAGCGCCTTCGCCGCACGCAGCAGAGCCACGCCGCCGCCCGGAACGATACCTTCCTCGACCGCCGCGCGAGTGGCATGTAGCGCATCCTCCACGCGAGCCTTCTTCTCCTTCATCTCGGTCTCGGTGGCCGCGCCGACCTTGATCACCGCCACGCCGCCGGCCAGCTTCGCCAGCCGCTCCTGCAGCTTCTCGCGATCGTAATCCGAGGTCGTCTCCTCGATCTGCGCGCGGAGCTGTTTGATGCGTCCTTCGATGCTCTTCTGGCTACCGGCGCCGTCCACGATCGTGGTGTTGTCCTTGTCCACCGTCACGCGCTTGGCGCGGCCGAGGTCCTCGAGACTGTACGCCTTCGAGCTTGATCCCGGTCTCTTCCATGATCGCCTTGCCGCCGGTGAGAATGCCGATGTCTTCCAGCATCGCCTTGCGGCGATCACCGAAGCCCGGCGCTTTTACTGCGACAGCGTTGAGCGTTCCGCGCAGCTTGTTGACCACCAGAGTGGCCAGGGCCTCGCCTTCCACTTCCTCCGCGATCACCAGCAGCGGCTTGCCCGCGCGCGCGATCTGCTCGAGTAGCGGCAGCAGGTCCTTCATATTGCTGATCTTCTTCTCGTGGATCAGAATGTACGGATCCTCGAGAACCGATTCCATCCGCTCGGCGTCAGTGACGAAGTAGGGCGACAGATACCCGCGGTCGAACTGCATGCCGTCCACGGTCTGCAGTTCCGTGACCATGGTCTTCGACTCTTCCACCGTGATTACGCCGTCCTTGCCCACTTTCTTCATGGCGTCGGCGATGATGTTGCCGATCGTGTGATCGCTGTTGGCGGAAATGGTGCCCACCTGTGCGATCATCTCGCCAGTCACCGGCTTGGACAGCTTCTTCACTTCCTCGACTGCCACTTCCACGGCCTTTTCGATACCGCGCTTCAGCGCCATCGGGTTCGCACCCGCCGCAACGGCTTTCACGCCCTCGCGATAGATCGACTGCGCCAGAATCGTTGCCGTGGTGGTGCCATCGCCCGCTACGTCAGAGGTCTTCGATGCCACCTCGCGCACCATCTGCGCGCCCATGTTCTCGAGCGGGTCCTTCAGCTCGATTTCCTTGGCCACCGTCACACCGTCCTTGGTGATATTCGGCCCGCCGAATTTCTTTTCCAGTACGACATTGCGGCCCTTCGGGCCCAGCGTGACTTTAACGGCATCAGCCAGTTGATTCACACCACGAAGAATGGCCTGCCGGGAATTTTCCGCGTATACAATCTGTTTTGCCATGTTTGTTCCTTTTCCTCCTCAGCCAGCCTTAGCTAGCCTTCTTCGCTACCTTCGGCTGCTGATCCAGAATGCCGAGAACTTCGTCCTCGCGCATGATCATGTACTCTTCGCCATCCAGCTTGATGTCGCTGCCAGAGTACTTGCCGAACAGGATGCGGTCGCCCACCTGCACATCGAGCGAAACTACCTTGCCGTCTTCCAGGCGCTTGCCCTTGCCAACGGCTACTACTTCACCTTCCTGCGGTTTCTCTTTTGCAGAGTCGGGAATGTACAAGCCACCCTGCATCGTTTCTTTCGTCTCAATGCGCTTCACCACAATGCGGTCGTAAAGCGGTCGAATTTGCATGCTTCAACCTCCAGAAAAATATCTATGTTATTGGTCAGGTATTGAAGCCGAGGTTCACTCGACTCCGGAGACTAGTATTAGCACACTCTGGCATCGAGTGACAAGATATTCCTGTAAGTCATTTAAAACAATAAAGATATTAATCTTAAGAAACTGTGCGGTACCACCCACTCGCAATCGGTTATGCTGGTCTCCGTGCGATTTCCTACTTCCGCTCTTTGGCTGCTTCTCCTGGCCGGCCTTTGCTTATGCCAGGATGCGGCTGACCCCTGGCCCAAGCCCGATCTCCTCGAGCCGGCCGCTCTCGCCCATGAGATTCAATCCGCCAAGGCTCCCACCATCGTATGCGTGGCGTTCCCCGTTTTATATCGCAGCAAACGCATCCTGCACGCGGTGGGCGCAGGTCCCGGCTCCAAGCCCGAAGGTATTGAGGTCTTGAAGCAGGCCGTCGCTGGTCTAGCGAAGGACGCGGACATTGTGATCTACTGCGGGTGCTGCCCGATGGAGCGCTGCCCCAACATCCGGCCCGCTTACCGCGCGCTCAAAGAGATGGGTTTCACGCGCATTCGTGTCCTCGATGTCCCCACCAACATGCATACGGATTGGTACAGCAAGAACTATCCATCGGAACCCGACGCCGCACAAAAATAAAGGGTCGCGCTCTTCACGCGACCCCTGTGACAACCTGGCTCCGCTCAGCCCTTACCGGCGTCCTCCGAATCCGCCGCCGTGAAAGCCGCCACCGGAGAAGCCCATGCGCGCTGCTGCAATGTGTCCCGCAGCCGGCGAAGCAGCCCGGAATCCCGCCTGCCCAACTACCCCGTAGCGGTAATTCGGATGCCCCAATACAAACCCCGGCGAGTAGAAGCCCCAGCCAAACGGGCTGAAGAAGAATCCATTGCCCGGAAGAAAAGAATAGAATCCCCAAAACGGATCCCAGTACCAGCCAGGCCCATACCATCCGCCGTTCATGCCTACCATGTAGGCCGCATTCACGTTAGCATCCGCCTCGTACTCACCCCGCAGCTTGCTCCAGCGGTACAGCGGATCAGACTCCACTGCTTCCTTGTTCAAACCTTGCGATTTCAGCGGTTGTCCGTTCGCTAGAAAGGCTTCATGCCCTTTCTTCACCGTGACGTGCGTGTTACCCTCGTACACTATCGCTGCCCCGTCGATCACGCTGACCGCACCGGGCTGCGCTTGAAAATCGTACAATCCCTGCTTTTCGATCTTCGTCGTAGATCCGTCCACCACAACGGACAGATCGTTTTCTTTAAACAGTTGGTCCACTTCCAGCAGTGCCGATCCTTTCACCAACTCGACCCGCGTATCCGCCAGGCCCGGCGATACCATCCGCACTTCGCTGTTGTCTCCCAAACGGAGAAACACGCCCGGGGTCAGCAATAGTTCCGCTTTGCCTTGCCCGGTTTCCAGAACTTGATTGGTCTCGAGCAGTGTCGAGCCCGTCTGCTTCGGCGCGAGGCCCTGCCCATCCAGCGCCACTTGCCCTTCCACGTAGTTCACCGTGCCCGGCACGGCCATGGACGTTGTTCTCGCCGCTGCCAGCGCAGCCGTAGCCAGCAGAACTACCGTCGCCAATCCGATATTGGTTCGTAGCCCTTTCATAGCTGCCTCACTTTCCACTTCCAACTAATCAGATGCCCCCCCGCCCCGCGTCGTTCCTGAACGCGGCTAACTCTTACAAACCTTTACAGGAACCGGACGCGCGGGCGGTGGAGTAAAATGCTACGGCATGCGTAATTGCTTGAAACCCCTTCTGTTTGCAGCATTGCTCGTGTTCCAGGGCATTGCCTCGGCGCAACAGCCTATCCCCGTCATCTTCGATACCGATATCGGCGATGATATCGATGACGCGCTCGCCCTCGCGCTGGCGCTCCAATCGCCCGAGCTGGACGTTCGCGCCGTCACCACCGTGACCGACGACACTGAAGGCCGCGCGCGTCTGGCGTGGAAGGAGCTAGGCCTTTACGGGCGTCGCGACGTAGCTCTCGGCATCGGTGCGCCCGAGCCGTTCCTCGATCCGGTCCACACCGGCCGCGCCCCTCAGTTCTCCGTCCTCACCGCTGCCGACACCCTTCCCTCCACTGTGCACCGCCGCGCGTTTGAGTTGATCATCGAAACGCTGCTTGCGTCGCCGCGCAAGATCACGCTCGTCCCGGTCGGTCCCCTGACGAACATCGCTCTCGCCTTAAAAGGCGAGCCGCGCATCAAAGACAAAATCGAGCGCATCGTGCTGATGGGAGGCGCTTTTGATCTCCTCAAAGCCGAGTACAACATCGAACGCGATCGCGTCGCCGCCGAAATTGTGTTTCGCTCCGGCGTCCCCATCACCGCCGTGGGCCTCGACGTGACCATGCGCTGCAAACTTACGGCTCCGGACATGGATCGCCTGCGCGCCGCCGGCAACCCCGCTTCCCGGTTTCTGGTCCGCCTCATCGAGCTCTGGCAGAACGGGCGCCCCGATCAGTTCCCGATCCTCCACGATCCCTTGGCTGTCGCCGTGACCATGCACCCGAATCTCATCGAAACGCAATTGGGAAGCGTGCACGTCGAAACCTCAGGCGCTCTGACGAACGGCATCACCCTGTTTACGCCGGCCGACCGCTTGCCGCCTGATGCGCACCCCACCACGCTCGTATCCCGCCAGGTGGATGCGCGCGGATTCGTCGAATTATTCCTGGCCCGCCTGTCCGCAGCACCGCGAGCGAAGTGATCGTCTTAAGCTTTTTTGATTCCGTTCGATGGCGGCAGAATCTCGACCACGTGAGCCAGCGTCCGCTCCGCCCCATCGACAATGAGGTTCCGTCGCCCCCATAGGACGCACGGTTGGTTCAGATCCAGCGCGCGCAGAATCAACGGATCCGCCGCCACCCGAATGTACCGGTCCGGATGGCTCGTGTGCGCAATGGCCTCGCCGCGCAACACCGCGCCCAACGGCCGCCTGGCTTCGAGCACCAGCCGCCGCGCCGCCTCAGGCAGATGTTCCAGGTTGATCTTGATCACCCCGAACGCCACTGGCTTGGTCGAGCCCTCGGGCGCCAGCACCACCTCGCGCGAGAGTACCTGGCCCGTGAGGCCCGCCTGCAGCACGCGAAGCTGTATGTTGCCGCCGTACGCGCTCTCGAGCGTCGGCGTCATGTCCCGCGTGTGCACCAGCAGGCTGCGATACGGCTCGGGAACCTCATCCCCACCCACCAGGTCAACCACCGGCAACGGAAGTCCCGATTGCGCGTAAAACTCATCCAGAGGATAGATCCACTTCCCGTTCGGGCTCGCCGCCATTCTTATAGGACGTCGCACACCGCCAGAGTGTCACCCTGGCGATCGCCTTTTTCCAGTGTGGCAGATGGAGCACCGAAGCGCAGAAGTCGCTATCGGGTCAGCCTCCGAACTGGTCGCTTTACAGCCGTTTGGCATGATGGCAGCTTGAACTAGCGCGGTAAGGAGCGTGTGAGCCTTCCGGCTCAACAGGCCGATTGAGACAGAGTTCGTCCAGTGGACGCCACCAGTTCCTTGGAAGGATGCCTATGCTAGGATTGTGCTGGTGTTGAGAATTGCCCACATCCAAAGGAATCTTGAGAGTTCACAGACCGATCCAAGGTACGACATCGTCGATGCCGGCCGGTATGGCCAGGAATCCGGAGCCGCAGAGACATCCCATTCGTTATCGAGCCAGGATGTCGGAAACTGGCTAGCGCGGGAAAATGTTCCCTATTCGACTATCGCGCGGGTTCTGAGCGAACTGTCCGCGACAGGATCCGCTCAAGTGCAGGTAGAGCCGCGGGTCGGCCCGCGGATTGTTCGCGCTTGGTTCGACACGGTTTTCAACCCGCTGATCCCGTCTCTGGAACTCGAACTCGGCCTACTGGGAAAACGAAACTGGACCTTCTCCTTCGCCTCGCTTAGGCTGGACCTCATCAGGCCGGCAAGCGGATACCTGAGTGAAGAGGCTGAGGCAAACCTTGAGCAGGTCCTGCAGGTGAACGTAACGCTGGCGGCGAATACCCAGACACACGATGCGGTTGTGGGCACCTTGCTTAACTCCGTAACCGCGCTCCATGGAGCGCTAGCGACAAACCCGGATTTTGACGATCTCTGCAACTCGCTAATGGCGCCAGAGAGGCTGCTTGAAATTGGCATCCAGGATTGGCGTCAGATTTTTGGCGCATACCCGGCGGACGACCGGATCAAGCTAATAGCGCAGAACGTGGTCAATAATGTCGGTGAGCTACCCCTGCATTATTCGACAGCCAAGTTCTGGAATCTGAATCGGCAGCGGTTGCTCCAGGCTTTGACATTGCCCAACGTGCGAGAGATCTACGCCTCGACGGCACAGGTCGGCGAGCAGCTCGGCAGTGTAAGCAAGACGCTGCTAAGTCAGATCAAAGATCTTCGTCTCGAGTTATCACTTGGCTACGATGTTCCATATGTTGTCACCGATCGGAATAAATTGACCGCCTAGAGATGTTTCAAAAGGCCGTAATCGATTCGAGCGCACTGTTTAGTGCACTGATTCTAAACTACGATTTGCGCGAGGTCGGATACGGACGGTCGCCCAGATTCGCGCGGGTGCTCGCGGACCCGCTTCGAAATACAATCGCGCAACAACGCTTTTTAGAATTAGTGGGTTCCATCAGAGAAAAACTCACGACATCGCATGTTATAGGTGAATTGAACGGTCTAGAAAAGACACGTTTGGGCCTGTATGGCCACGTCCGACTGGACTTCTGGCGAACGAGTATCGACCTGCTGGTCCAGTGGGACATGGACGAACAGCTTATTCGATTGATCGACCTCGCGGCCGACGGCAGCTTCCGAGGGTGCCTACCTGAAATTGGGGTCACTGATACGGCCTTGATTCAGCTGGCACTGCGACACGAGTGCGTCCTGATAACCGAGGATGAGCGAACGCTGGCGCGAGAGGCGTGGACCCGACGTGTCGACTGTCGCCTGGTGAAGCAGTTAGTGCCTCTCATAGCATAGAGGCGTCGCGCTGGTTGCCCGTCCGGGCACTCCCGCCGATAACGCCCCTTCTCATTCGCGTGAATTCCCGTTCCCTCCCCTCACCCCAAAAACCCCAGCTTCACCGACCCAAAGTTCGCAAAGTTAGGAAACACGCTCCCCAGCGCGCTGTCCGGAATCCCGAACCACGAGCTCAGCGTGGCCCCGTACTGGTCGATCGATGTCGTCGGAATCCATCGCCCGCGCACATCGGCGTCACTCGGTCCGCCCAATTGGAATGTTGGGAACGCCCCGAAAATCTGGCCGCCTAGCACCGCGCCGCCCAGAACGAAATGGTGGCTGCCCCACGCGTGATCGCTGCCGCCGCCCGAGGTCGGCTGGAATGTCCGGCTGAAATCCGATTCGGTGAATGTGGTCACGTTCTGCGCCACACCCATTTCCTGCGTTGCCTGATAGAACGCCGCCAGCGCCGGACTCAACTGCGGATACAAATTGTTGTGCGTGTTGAGCTCGTTGGTGTGCGTGTCGAATCCGCCGAGTGAGCAGAAGAAAATCTGCCGCCGCATCCCCAGAGCGGCCTGCACCTGAATGATCTGCGCCGCCTGCTGCAACTGCGTACCCAGGCTGGTTTTGGGAAACTGCGTCTTGAGTGGCGTGGCCTTTGCCAGTGCGCTGGTCAGCGCGGCCGCGTCGCTGATGCTGTGCGAAAGCGTGTCGTTCGCCGCTTGCACGAGCGACACCCCGCTCTCCAGAGTGAGCAAACTGTTCAGGGCATTCCAGCGCGCCTGCGATGCCGCCGTCTGGTTGAAGCCCTTCAACTCCAATGACTGCCCCGGCGTGATCGCCACCGGCTGCGTTTCCACCCCTGTTCCCAACAAACTGTTGCCGGCGAGCGAAACGAATGCCGGCAATCCGGGTGCATTGATGTTCTGCGACGCAATGTAATCCGCCGCGCGCCCCGCCCAGCCCGTCGAGCCGTTCCCTTGCGCCACCGACGTCTGCCACTGCAATTGTTGATCGGAATGGGAAAACAGGTTCGAAGGGATCGGCGCTTGCGCCTGTTGGTATTGATCGCGCGTCAACGGCTGCACGAGCGACCCCACGTTCGCCACGACCGCCAGTTCTTTGCTCGAGAACAGGCTTGCCACCTCCGCCAGCTTCGCGTGAAAGGCGTACGGCGCGCCCGCGGTGCTGATCACCGTCGGCGTTAGCTCGCTGCCCGTCAGCGCCAGGCCCGCGCGCAGCGATTGGTACGCCTGGTAGCTGGTGTCGTCCATGGGAATCACCGAGTTGTTCGAGTCATTGCCCCCGAACAGGAAAACACACACCAGCGCACGATAATCCGGACCGCTCTGCGCCATGGCCGGCAAGAGGCCGAACGGCCGAAGTGCCAACGACCCGACCGTTGCTGAACCGATGCGAATGAATCCGCGACGTGTGAACATTTTCGTTTCCTTATTGAATAATCTGGTACTCGCCCGACGTCAGCACCGTGTACAGCGCCGCCTGCGCTTGCGCCTTCGGAGACTTGGCCTCGTTGGCAGCGGAAGTGGCAGCCTGTGTGAGGTTGGCCGGCATCGCGTGGTGCAGAAACACGTAGCTCATATAGTCCAGCATCCCCGCCACGCCGCTGCCCTGCTCTAAGAACGGGCTCAAGTTGATCGTGGTGCTATTGTCCAGAGTGCCGTAGAGCGCGCCGGTTACGACATCGGTGCGATCGCCGGCCGTCGCTGTCGAGTAGATTTGAAACTCCGGCCCAAGCAATCCGCCCTCGGTCCGGTATTGTGGGGAGAAGTAGCTGAACACGCTGGGCTCATTGAATAGGCTCTGTCCCATCTCGTTCGCGTAAACGTTGATGTTGTTGCTCGCCCCCAGCGTGCCGTTCAGGCCGCGCAAAATATTCGCCAGAAACAGAACCGGCTCGCGCATATGGCCGAAACTGGGGTTCACCTGCGCGTTCGGATCGTCGTTCGCGCGCGCTTCCGCGTCGGTGAGAATCGCGGTGATCACGGCCTGCATGTCGCCGGTAATGCCGTTGCCGTCATTGAGAAATACATTCGATACGCGCTGCACATAACCCGGGCTCGGATTGCTGGTCACCAGGTGCTGGATCAATTGCTTGCTCACGAACGGCGCCATCGTCGGTTGCTGCATCAGCGCATCCAGTAGCGATTCCAGATCCTGTTCCGCCGTCTGCCCGGCGGGAATCGTGATATTGCCGAAGATGGTCTTCTGGCTGGTGTCGTGATTTTGTTCCACCGCGTACATCTGGCCGAAGAAATATTCCGGGTTGTCGCCCTTTGCGGCCGCGCCAGGAGCAGCGGGATACGTCCATCCCGTAATCACCTTCGCCATGTTGGTGACGACCGTTTGATCGTAAGTCGGAACCGGGTTGTGGTTCTGATCCAGAATCTGGCTTCCGTCGGAGTTGAGTTGATTCAAGCCCAGCGTGAACAATTGCATCATTTCCCGCGCATAGTTCTCATTTGCCGCCGTTCCCTTTGCCGGATTCGCCTTGTTGTTGTTCGCCATGTTCAGATAACGCCCCATGGCAGGGTTGAGGGTCACGGCTTTGATGATGTCCCGATAGTTCCCGAACGCGTTGTCGCGGAGAACCCTCCAATAAGGAGGAAATGCGCACGCGGGATGCACTCCTGACTGTGCTGACACCACCCAGATTTCGCTCAGCGCAAAGGCGATCCGTTGGCGCAGCTGGTCCTGGCCGCTGACCGCGTTCTGAAAGAACGCCGCCTGCACCGGACCCAGATCATGGTTGAACTTTCCGTCGGCCGCGAGAATCGGCTGATCGGGCAGATTCGACGTGTTCAAAGCAAACTGGGCCGCCAGCCAACTGCTGATTCCCACTTGCTGGAGCTGGGCGATCGAGGAGGGCGTCGGCCCGAAGGTCGCCTGGTCCAAAAAACGCGCGGCGGCGTGATCGCTAAGCAATGCCGTTCCAGTAGTTTGGGCGGAATCCGGGCGGGCCATCAAAGCTACGGCGGCCAAAACGCTGGCAATCTGTTTCCGTTGCACCTTTCAGCAAACACACGCTCGCCGGAAAAGTATCGGAATTTTCTGACGGGCATTCTTGTTCTGAAATCAGAACAAACACTGAAAATAATATGCTTAAGTTGTTGACTAAAGGCCACACTCTATGAATAATTGTTCTGAATACGGAACAAACCAATGGAAGAGTTCGAGCGCCATGATATCTACTTTGTTGATAAAGAAGGGCATAGAGAGATTCGCGACCCTCTTCCCTACTACGGCACGTTGGATGGCGCCAAGAAGTTCTGCGCTCGCTATTTCGACGAGATCGGTTCGCGCTACCACAAGGCTGAAATCTACCGTTTGAGCGACCCTCTCGTTGTAGCCGCTTACGTCGAAAATCCGAATCCCAAGTAACCAGAAACCCGCCCTGTTACAATACGTCGAAGCTCTGGGGAACCAAATGGCCCAGAGAGATGCGATGCCACCGTCGGGCAAACTCAGCGGCCAAGCCATCATCAACGAGCTCATCCGCAACACGGAGTTGGGCCAGTTCGAGATGGGCTACAGCGTTCTGTTGCCCTGTGTTTTCAGCCTTTACCTTCATCCCGACGACCACGCACGCCTGGAAGGTGTTTTCGACCTGATCGTCGAGGACGCAAAACGCGCTCTCGGCGCCCGCGTCGCGCAGTTGAACGGCAAACCCAAGATTCTCGGCGTCAAGCGGCCGGGCCGGCAAACCAAGGAGTTCAGGATCGCGGGCAGGGATTGGATTCTGGAGTTTCTGCCGGACACCGAGGGAACCGTGCCGATCGGGGATGTGGAGATTCACTCCGAGTTGAATGAAACCGCCCAGCCCGGATTTCGTGGCACCAAAACCACGCTCATGGGCCGTGAACCGTCGGTGACAAGTCCCCGCCCGGCAGCGGTTACCCGGCGAACCTCCGAGACGGTTTACGCGGAGATTCGGTACGAAGACGATTCCGGACCGCAGCTTTATCTCATTTCGCAGAACGAAGTCCGGGTAGGCCGGGGTGGAGATGACCAGCCCATGGACCTTGCGCTTTACACCAACGACGAGGTCTCGCGGGAGCATTTCGCACTGCGCCGGGACCCCGCGACCCGCCGGTTTTATATCCTGGACAAGAGCGTCAACGGTACCTGGTTGGAAGGAAAGAAGTTAAAGAAAGGGGCGGAGGAAGTGGTGCCCGACCGGGCCACCATCGGGGTCGCGCAAGTACTCACGCTTTCCTTCCAAACGCGCCTATGAACGTCACTCTTGGCTGGCGGACTAGTGTCGCCAGCGATCCAGGCCTTCTGCGGGACAACAATGAAGACCGGGTGTATACCGATGAATCGGCGGGGATATTCCTGGTGGTAGACGGCATGGGAGGGCGGGCCGCCGGTGAAATGGCCGCGCAGACTGCCATCGAGGTGATTCCGCGGCATTTGAAGGGCTCCGAAAGCGATGTTGCGGAGCGGGTACGCGAGGCGATCACGGCGGCGAACAACGAAATTTACCGCCGGGGCCAGGAGCGCGACGAATGGCACGGGATGGCCTGCGTCCTCACGCTAGCGGTGGCGCACGAGGACCGGATTACGCTCGGGCACGTGGGCGATTCCCGTTTGTACCTGATCTGGAACGGTACCATGCGCAAGGTTACGGCGGACCATTCGCTGGTGGGAGAGTTGGAAGACCGGGGCGAGCTGACTGAAGCGGAGGCGATCGCGCATCCCAAACGAAACGAGGTATTTCGCGACGTCGGGTCGCGGAGGCGGGAGGCCGATGAAGAGGAGTTCATCGACATCCGGTCATTTCCGTTCCGGCCGGGGGCGGCCCTCGTGCTATGCACCGACGGACTGAGCGACATGCTGACTTCGGCCCAGATGAATGAGATTGTGCAGCGATATTCGGGCGATGCGACGGTGATAGTCCAGGAACTCATCGATGCCGCCAACCGTATGGGGGGAAAGGACAATATCAGCGTTATCTTCGTGGCCGGCCCGGAATTCCTGGGGGACCAATCCGAGACGATGGCGGAAGCCAGGACGCGGAATTCGACCACGCAGGTTCGCGAGGTGAGGAGCTGGTGGCGACGGTTGTTTAATCGCGTGGGTAATCTACTAGACGGCTCCGGCCATTAAATCCGCTCAATCCACCAGCTCCGGGCGAAACTTCCGAGCACAGCTAACGTAGTAGATCTCAACGGCTCGAATGCTGCACTTCAAGCAATTCGGCAGATACGAGATCCTGTCCAAGTTGGGCAGGGGCATGACGGATGTCTATCTGGCGCTCGACCCTGCCGCTGACCGGCGGGCTGTACTCAAGATTGTCGAGCAGTCGCCGGACCCCTGGACGCAGATCGTCCTCGAAGCCGAGCGGCGGGGGGCGGTGATCCAAAAGCAGCTTCACGAAGTGGACGCGCGCTTCCTGGAAGTTTACGACTCGGGTGATCTGAACGGCTGCTACTTCGTGGCGATGCAGTACGTGGAAGGCAAGAGCCTGGCGGAGATTCTGCAAAGCGAAAAGCGGATCGATCCAACGCGGGCCGCGGAGTACGCGGCGGAAGTTTCGAACCAGCTCGATAAGCTGCACTCGTTTCAAATCGAGATCGAGGGGCGCAAGCGCGCGGTGGTGCATGGCGATATCAAGCCGTCGAACATCCAGATTTGCACGTCGAGCGGCGTGCGCCTTTTGGATTTCGGCATCTCGAAGGCCATCACCTTCACGCACCACCTGACGTACCACAACCTGGGCAGCCCCAGCTATTGTTCGCCGGAACGGCTGCGGCGTGCGCAGGTGGATCCGCATTCCGATCTTTGGGCGCTGGGTGCGACGCTGTACGAGATGGTGGCGGGCTTTCCGCCGTATCAGGCGCAAAACACACAGAAGCTGGAAGAGCTGATCCGGTCGAAACGTCCGCCGCGCGCGCTACCGGAGGATTGCCCGTCTCCCTTGAAGGCGGTCATTCGCAAGACGCTCGCGGGCGAGATTGAAAATCGTTATCCGACGGCTTCGGCGCTGGAGCAGGATCTGCGGTTGTTTCTCGCAAATCGTCCCACGCAGGCGGAAACCGAGAAGCAGCGAGCGTGGGAAGTGAATCCGACGGTGGAGAAGGACCGAACTTCTCCGCGGGCGTCCCAAAGGAAAGCGTCCGGAATCGCGGCACAGGTCCTGGCGATTTTGCCCCGCATCAAAAAGCTCTGGATTCCCGCGGCTGCGATTGCGGTGGGATTGCTGATTGGCGCGCTGGTTTATATCGAGTCCGCCTACGCATACCGTTTCTGGGCGGACAGCCGACCGCTGCGGGGGCATCGCGACTACGCACAGAGCAGCATCCCGGAGATCAACGCCGACTGGAGCCTGTACCAGCAACTACGACAGCGCAACCTTCCTCTCGGCAAGTATTCTCCGGTGGTCTGGTTAACAGACTCGCTGCGCGCCGGTTATTTGGCGGCGGCGGACGACGTGATTGAGCGATACCGGAATAGTTCCGATCCATCGATCAGCGATTTCGATTGGCAGAAAGCACGGGTCTGCCTGCAGCACGCGGCGGAATTGGATGGGAACGGCACGGCCGTGAAGGGCAAGCTGGCCCTTTGTGACGGATACATTGCGCTTGTGCCAAATCCGCAAACCACCCAGGCGGCTGCGCATGCGAAAGCGAGTTTCGAGGAAGCCGCTGCCGATCTGGGGCGCTCGCCGGACCCGCACTTGGGCTTGGCGCGCATCTATGTGTACAACCTGCACAATGTGGGCCGCGCTGTGGCGGAAATGTCGGTTGCCGAGCGGCTGGGCTTCAAAGCGGGTCCGCGCGAATTCGAGCAGCAGGCGGATGGATATCTGTTTCGCTCGGAGCAGGCGTTGCGGCAGGCGCAGAAGGCGAAACCGTCATCGGAGGAAGCTAAGAAATATGCTGCGCGGGCCCAAGGTGATTTGCAACGAGCGGTGAACCTCTACGAACCCATCGAGGGATTCTCCAATGTTGGTGCAAACCTCGACCGGCTATACAGCGACCGGGCGCAGCTCCAATTACTGCAAGCGAGAAATGAGAAGGCCAGCGCTCCACGGAAGCGCTATGGGAGGTTGCCCACGTGGCGGTGACCAAGAGTTGGGAGCAGCGGGTCATCGTCCAGGTGGGGCCGTGGGAGAGGACGGCGCCCGCGGAGCGGCGGCGCGAATTGCCGTGGCTGTTGAGCGCTTCGGTGCTAGTGTGCGCGGGGCTGGGACTGGTTCTGTTCGCCAAGACCGCGAACTTTTCGGAGTTGTCGGCGCGGCTGGACCACGGCGAGATGTTGAATCTCAACGCGGTGACGAAGCCGGAACAATTGCTGCCGTTTCTCCAGATTTATACCGATCCCGCCGAGCGGGAACTGGTAGCGGAGAGAATCGCGAACTACGTTCGAACGCGCGGGCCACTGCCGAATGTGGGGGCGCTGGCGCGGTTGCGAGTGGGGCGGCGGGAAATCGAAAGCGAGCCGAGGTGGCACATGCTGCGGGATCAGTTGCAGCAGCAGTTGGCCGCGCAGCAACTCAAGCCGCACAAGGGGGAAGTCCGGGTGGCGCTGGCGCCGGTGGCAAAACTAAAGCCGCTGCTGGCCGTGCGCACGCCGCGTGAATTCCGGCTCGCGTTTGCGGGTTGGGTGGCGCTTTACCTGGTCAGTTTTTACGCCGTGCATTATCTCTGGCGGCTTCGAGGGTTCCGCGGCGATCCGGGTATCTTGCCGGCGCTGCACCTTCTCAGCGGGCTGGGGCTGATCCTGGCGGTCAGCTTGCGCGATCCGCTGCGCGACACGCTGGAGTTCAGCAGGTTCGCATGGGGCGTAGCACTGGGTTGCGCCACACTGTTGCTGCCGCTATTCCGGTCCTTCGACTACAGGCGGTTTGCGAAGTGGATCTACACGCCGCTGCTGGCGAGTTTTCTACTGTTCGTTCTGCTGCTGACGCTGGGATCGGGCCCGACGGGGAGCGATTCGAAGGTCAACCTGGGCCCATTTCAGCCGGTAGAAGTGATTAAGCTGCTGCTGGTGCTGTTCATGGCCGGATACTTCGCGAGAAAGTGGGAACACTTGCGTGAGCTGCGAGAAAAGCGCCTGGCGCCGGGGCCGCTGGGTTGGCTGCACCTGCCGCGCTTTTCCGAAGCGTTGCCGGTGATGTGCGGGGCGGGCTGCGCACTGGTTCTATTCTTCCTGCTGAAGGATCTGGGGCCGGCGCTGGTGACGGGCTTTCTGTTCATGGTGATGTTCGCGGTGGCGCGAGGAAAAGCGGGGCTCGCGGTGACGGGCATCGTGATTCTGGTTGCCGGCGTGACCGTCGGCTACCAGTTCGGCCATCCGGCGACCGTGGTGGAGCGCGTCTCGATGTGGCTTTCTCCATGGGACAACGATGTTTCAGGCGGCGATCAACTGGCGCATTCTATCTGGGCGCTATCGACCGGTGGAGTGTGGGGCTCGGGCCCGGGCTGGGGCGACCCGGCGCTGATTCCCGCCGGCCACACGGATCTGGTTCTGCCGGCGATTGGAGAAGAGTGGGGCTTCGCGGGTGTCGCGGCTATCGCGCTGCTGTTTGCGTTTCTGGTGAAGCGCTCGTTTCGAATCGCACGCGCGGCGTCGTCGGAATACGCGATGTTCCTGGTGCTGGGTTTCGCCAGCCTGTTGGCTTTGGAGATGCTGCTGATCTCAGGCGGCGTGCTGGGTGTGATTCCGCTTTCCGGCGTGGTCTCGCCGTTCCTCAGTTATGGCAACACGGCGATGCTCGCGAATTTTTTCCTGTTCGCGGTCATTCTTTCCATTTCGAACGAACCCAGCCGGCCTGAGATCGCCGAGCCGTTCGCGCGGCCGCTGGGTTATGTGGCGGCGGCTCTTGGGGCGTGCGCGCTGATACTGGTGGCACGGTCGGCGTATTTCCAGGTGCTGCACGACCAGGATTTCCTGGCGCGCGACGTCAGAATTTTTGAAAGCGACGGGGTGAAGCGGGCGCAGCACAACCCGCGGCTCACATCCATGGCGCGCGAGATTCCACGGGGGAACATTTACGATCGCAACGGCGTGCTGCTGGCCACGAGCGATTGGAAGGAACTGGAGCGGTATCGCGGCCAATACGAGCAGATGGGAATGTCGCTGGATGATGTGTGTTCGCGGCTCGACAACCGGCATTATCCATTTCACGAGCTGGCGGCGCATTTTCTGGGAGACTGGCGCACGGGCGAGAATTTTCATGCGACGAACGCGTCGCTCGTGGAGCACGATGCCAATGAGAAGCTGCAGGGGTATCGGGACTACAGCGAGCTGGTTCCGCTGGTGCGCTACCGGCACCACCCCTGGAACGCGGACATGGCGCGCCTTCGCAGCCGGGACAGGAACGTGCGGACATCGATCGATATCCGTCTACAAGTGCGGGCCACGGAAATTCTCGAGCGCCGTTTGCGGCTGGCGAAGCGGGAGAAAGGCGCGGTGGTTGTGATGGACGCGCGATCGGGGGACGTGCTGGCGCTGGTGAGTCTTCCCGCGCCGGCGGCGGCCGGCCCTGCATCAGCCGATGAGCTTCTGGATCGCGCGCGGTACGGTGAATATCCGCCGGGATCGACTTTCAAGCTGGTGACGGCGATCGCGGCGCTGCGCATCGATCCGAAGCTTACCGGCAAAACGTTTACGTGCAGACCCGTTGGCGGCGGCCGCGGCGGCACGCTGATTCCGGGATGGCGGCGCATCATTAAGGACGATGTGGGCGATCGGGCGCACGGCACGCTGGATATGCGGCAGGCCATCACGGTTTCCTGCAACGCTTACTTTGCGCAGCTCGGTGTGTTCAACGTGGGAGCCGCGGCTCTGCGGAGCACGCTCGCATTGCTGGGGCTGCCGGATGCGGACCCTGCCGAATTGCAAGCGATGCTGCCGTTCGCGGCGTACGGGCAAGGGCCGATTCTTGCGACGCCGTTCAAGATGGCGCGGGTGAGCGCGGCGATCGCTAATGGCGGCGTTGCGCCCACGGGCCGGTGGATTGAGGATCAGGCGAGCGCGACGAGCCCGGTCACGGTGGTGCCGCCGGACGTGGCGGGATTCCTGGCGGATTCCATGCGGAGTGTGGTGACGGACGGAACGGCGCGGCGCGCGATGAAAGCGTCGAAGGTGAGTATTGCGGGTAAGACCGGCACGGCGCAGCTAGGCGAGGGGCAGCCGCACTCCTGGTTTGCGGGATTCGCGCCGTACGATGGAGACGCGGCGAAACGCATCGCGTTCGTGGTGATGGTGGAGCACGGCGGATACGGCGGGTCGCTCGCGGCGCCCATCGCGAGGGAGATCGCGGAGGCCGCGGCGGATTTGGGAATCATTCCTACGCCGCCGCCGCAGCCCCCGCAGAGGGAACCATGAGTCTATCCGACCTGATCGAAAGACTAGGCAAGACGATTTTCGAAGCGCCGTTTGACGCCGCACTGGCGCCGAAAGACGCTCCGGAGCTGGCCGAAATTCGCCTGGCTGTGCTGGAGGAGATCCTGAAAAAGGGCCAGCGGGTGGGCGGGAGGATGGTGTTCCCGTTCAACCTGGTGCGCATTTTCGTCCGCGGCGTGAGCGAGGAAGAGGCGGCCTTTCTCAGAAGTGAGTTTTTGAAAGGCTACTTTGAGCAGGAGATCCGCGAGCGCCTGGCGCGAGTGAACTACCGGTTCCCCGACGATCTGGAAGTGGCATTCGAGGCAACGGTGGAGCTGCCGGGCGCGCCGGACGAGTGGCTTAGAGTGGAGACGGAATCGCGTCCGAAGAAGGAGGCAGCGACTGGGCCGGCTCGCCGGGCGGCGCGGCTGGTGGTGATGAGGGGAACGGCTGCCACGGCCGAGATCCTCCTAAACAAGGAGCGGATCAACATTGGGCGGACGGTGGAGGTGTATCGCGCCGAGGGGCCGTCACGGCGCAATGATCTGGCGTTCACGGAAGACAACAGCACGGTCTCGCGCGAGCATGCGCACATTGTGTACTCGAAGAAGACCGGGGAGTACCGGCTGTATAACGATCGCTGGTACCACCATGGCAACAAGGAGGCGGGCGACTGCGGGCTGTGGATCATCCGCGACGGGCTCAGCCAGGAAGTGCACCGCGACGCGCGCGGCGTCAAGCTCGAAGCAGGAGATGAGATTCAGCTCGGGCGGGCGGTGGTGAAGTTTCAGATCAGCCGCTAGCCCTTGATGCCGATGGGTTGACACGTAACCCAAAGAGGCGCATACTCGGGTTGAATGTTAACCCGAGAAGAGAAAGACCGCATCGCTCTGCTCCAGGGCACACTGGACCTGCTCATTCTGCGCACGCTGGTATTTGGGGCGCAGCACGGGCAGGGCATTGCGCGGGCCATCCAGGAGCAGTCCGAAGACGTTCTGCTCGTGGATCACGGGGCGCTTTACCCGGCCTTGCAGCGCCTGGAAACGAAGGGATGGATCTCGGCAAAGTGGGGGACTTCCTCGAATAATCGGAAGGCAAGGTTCTACTCGCTCACCAAAGACGGCCGCAAGCAACTGGCGCACGAAACCAGCCAGTGGCGCAGAATGGCTGCGGCCATCGGACGCGTGCTGGGGCCGGAAACCACGCGGGGCTAGCGATGTTCGGGCGACGCCAACGGCCTGACGCGGACTTCTCTGAAGAACTGCGCGTGCATTTGGAACTGGAGGCCGAGCGCCTGCGCGAGCAGGGATTCAGCGATGAAACCGCACGCACGATGGCGCACCGGAACCTGGGGAACATCATGAGCATGGAAGAACGCTTCTACGAAGCCGGACGCTGGATGTGGCTGGACCATCTCTGGCAGGATCTCCGCTACGCCTCGCGGCAGTTGCGCAACAACAAGGCGTTCACGCTGGTCTGCGTTCTGACACTGGCGCTGGGCATCGGGGCGAACACGGCGGTTTTCACGCTGGTGCACGCGGTGATGCTGAAGTCGCTGCCGGTGAGCGATCCGAAGGCGCTGTACAGTGTGGGCGATGGTGAGAACTGCTGCGATTTGGGTGGCTATCAAGGTAATTTCAGTATCTTCTCGTACCCGCTGTACGAGCATCTGCGGGATCACACGCCCGAATTCGTCGAGATGGCGGCGTTCCAGGCGGGTAACGGAATGATGAGCGTTCGCCAGGGCGGCGTCTCCGCGGTTGCCCAACCTTTCATGGGCCAATTCGTTTCCGGAAACTATTTCCAGATGTTCGGAGTGCCAGCCTATGCGGGCCGCGCGATCAAGCCCACGGACGATAAGGCGGGCGCGCCTCCCGTCGCCGTCATGAGTTATCGCGCGTGGCAGCAGCGCCACGCTTTGGACCCATCCGTTATTGGCTCAGTCTTTGTGATCGATGGCACGCCGATCACGGTGGTGGGCATCGCGCCCCCGGGATTCTTCGGAGACACCCTACGTCAGGATCCTCCGGATTTTTGGATCCCACTGGCCGCGGAGCCGCTCCTGCGCGGCCAGAACTCGATATGGAAGAACGCGGGCGACCACTGGCTGTATATCATCGGCCGGCTCAAGCCCGGCGCGCGCCCGGCAGCGGTGGGATCCGAGCTCGATATCGAGCTGAAGCATTGGTTCACCGCTCAGGGCGGCTCGCAACTCAGTGTAGAGGACACGAAAGCCATTGCCAGGCAGCACATTCGTTTGACGCCCGGCGGCGGAGGCATCATGCGCATGCAGAGGGACGCGGCTACCAGCCTCAAGCTGCTGCTGGTGGCTTCCGGCCTGGTGCTGCTGATTGCTTCCGCGAATCTGGCCACCATGTTGCTTGCGCGCAGAAACGCCAGCCGCGTCCAGAATGCAGTGCGCGTGGCCCTTGGCGCACCGCGCAGGCGGCTCATCTTGCAAAGCCTCACCGAAAGCGTCCTGCTGGCGCTTTTTGGCGGATTGGCGGGACTGGCTGTGGCATTTGCGGGAACGCGCGCTATCCTGCTCCTTGCCTTTCACGGGGCCAAGTATGTGCCGATCGATGCGACCCCTTCCTTGCCCGTGCTCGGCTTCGCTTTTCTGCTTTCGCTAGTAACTGGCATCCTGTTCGGTTCTTTACCCGCATGGATCTCATCTCACGCCGACCCAGTGGACGCCTTGCGCGGGGGCAACCGCACCACCGGCGCCCACGCCACGTTTCCGCAGAAGTCTCTGGTCGTGCTGCAAGCCACTTTGTCTCTGGTTCTTCTGTGCGGCGCGGGATTGTCATTACAGAATTTGCGCAACCTCGAGGATCAGCGCTTCGGTTTTGAAACGAAAGACCGGTTGGTCGTGGAGGTGAACCCGGATTTCAGGGGGTACGGGCAAGGGAGAATCGCGGCTATGTACCGCCAGCTTCGCGAACGCCTGGAGCAGATCCCCGGGGTACGGAGCGCCAGTCTCTCGCTCTATGCCCCCATGGGCGGAAACAACTGGGAAAAGTGGATCACGTTTGAGGGCCGCCCTCTCGCTGCCCGGCAGGAAGACCGCGATTCCTCGTCCTGGGTCCGCGTGGGCCCGCACTACTTTGAAACCATCGGCCAGCGCCTCGAGCGCGGCCGCTGGATTGATGAGCACGACACGCCGGCTTCCCGTCACGTGGCGGTCATCAGCGAGAGCTTCGCCCGGAAATATTTCAAGAACGAAAACCCGCTGGGCCGGCACTTCGGTTCGGGGAAGCAAAATCTGGATTACGAGATTGTGGGTGTTGTCGAAGATGCAAAGTGGCAAGACCCTTACGAACCGCCGGGGCCCATGTTTTTCTTGCCGTTAATGCAGGAATCGCCTGAGGAATGGCAGGACAGTTCGGGCTCGAACTATATCGAATCTATCGAACTTCACGCCGCGGGAAACCCGGCAAACCTCGCAGCTATGGTGCGGAAGGCCATCGCGGAGATTGAACCGAATCTTACAGTGATCGATATACTCCCGTTCGAGGAACTCGTCGGCCTCAACTTCAACCAGGAGCGGCTGATTGCGCGGCTGACGTCCGCCTTCGGCATTCTGGCGCTGCTGCTGGCTTGTATCGGACTATACGGCGTCACGGCTTATTCGGTGGCCCGGCGGACAGGGGAAATCGGTATCCGCATCGCACTTGGCGCCGCGCGTGGCCAGGTGGTGGCCATGGTGTTGCGCGATGCCCTTGTGCTGATCGCTGTTGGATTAGCAATCGGCGTCCCGGCTGAGCTGGCGGTCAGCCGATTACTGGCCAGTCAGCTCTACGGCGTGAAGAGCTACGATCCGCAGGTGCTTGGCGGCGCGGCCGTTCTGCTTGCGGCCTGCGCTTTGATCGCCGGACTGGTGCCCGCGCGGCGCGCTGCCGGCATCGAGCCGATGCAGGCGCTGCGCACAGAATAGGGTTACGCGCCGATTACGGTCACCAATCGACGTAGCTCGGCGCTGGTCGAATCGTTCGGCACTGAGCATCCGGGCGCCAGGATGAAACGCGCACCGGCCTGCTCCTGCGCGCGCTGCCATTCGGCTTTCAGCTCTTTCTCGTCGAGCGAGCGGAAGTTTTTCTCGTCCAGGCCGCCGACGAGCGTTCCCTGGTAGCTCTTTCGGAACTCCTGGAAAGTTACGCCGGTGCCTTGCACCGAGTAGTTGATGGCCCGCGCCGGCCACGGCTTGGTGAAGTGATTCAAGTAAACGTGGTCTCCATGCAGGTGGAGAATGTTGAGCGGCGCGTCCTTCACGGCATCGAGGATCAGACGGTCGTAGGGCTCACTCCACTTCGCGTATTCTTCCTGGCTCAGGAATTCCGGCTGCGCGTTGGCAATGGCAAGGAAGATTCCCGCGGCTCCGGTGGCAATGGCCTTTCCGGCATGATTCGCCTCCGACTCCGCGATCACCTCCAGCGCATTTGCGAGCGCCTTGGGATTCTCCTGCTTCAGCCGCTGGACGTCGGCGGGCGACGAGAGCTTCTCCGCCACATTCCAGGGATTGAAGATGGTTTCGACGAAATAGGTCTCGCCGCCGAGGCCGTCGCGAATCAGTTCCAACGCGCGCAGCTCAGCGGGAAACGGATTGTCCTGCACGGTGAGCTCATACCATTTACCGTTGGGCTTGGGATACGGGAAGTCGCTCATCACCTTGACGAGGTCGGTGTGAAACTCGCGATGAAATGCGAGCGTGGCGCGGGCATGATTTTCCGGCGGCAGGTTTTGCAGGCCGAAGTGATGCCAAAAACTGAACGGCGGCCGGTCCAGCGTCTGGTCACCTTTCAGGGCGCGGTCCACCCGTTCCTTCGAAGTAACCTTGGCGGCGGATTTCGCGATCGGCGCCAAAGCGCCCGCGGCGGCCAGTAGAAAACTGCGGCGATTAGTCATCAGGCGGCTCCGCAACGATTGTAACAATCTCGATAGGGATTGGTATGATAGCCTGAAATCTCGAAGGAGAGTTCATGAGTCGAATCGTAGAGGAAATTCTTGCCGCGAATCAGAAGTATAGCGCCCAGTTTGGCGACAAGGGCAAGCTGGCGGCACCGCCCGCGCGGCGATTCGCGATCCTGACGTGCATGGACGCGCGCCTGGACCCCGCCAAATATGCCGGCCTGGCGGAAGGCGACGCGCACGTGATCCGCAACGCGGGTGGACGCGCGAGTGACGACGCCATTCGCTCTCTGGTGATCTCGCACAAACTACTGGGGACCAATGAGTGGTTCGTGATTCATCACACCAACTGCGGCATGATGTTTTTCACCAATGAGATTATGCGCGACCTGCTGGCCCACAGCCTGGACACGGCCGCGCTCGAAAACGGAGCCTGGAAGGACGTGGGCAAAGGTCCCGGATCGCGGGCTGGCGAGTACATCGAGTGGCTGACCTTCAACAACCAGGAACAAAGCGTGCGCGACGATGTGCACCGCATACAATCACATCCGCTGGTGTCCAAGAGTGTCGCGGTCTATGGCTACATTTACGACGTAGCCACGGGCAAGTTGAACGAGGTGCGCTAGCCGCTTCAGGGTTTCGGAAACGCGCGGAGATACTGCACGGGAACCGTGGTTTGGGCCTGAAGAATCGGAGCCGCGTGCAGGGGCCAATAGGGGTCGCGCAGGAATTCACGCGCCATCAGCACCAGATCCGCCCGGCCGGCGCGGACGATTTCATCAGCCTGGCGAGCATCAGTAATCATTCCGACCGCACCGGTGAGCACTCCCGCATCGCGGCGGACTCGTTCGGCGAATGGCACCTGGTAACCGGGGCCAAGCTGGATTTTGGCATCGGGAGAGTTGCCGCCGGAGGAACAATCGACCAGATCCACTCCGAGGGCGCGAACACGCTTGGCCAGCGCCACGGAATCATCCAGGGTCCACCCGCCGTCCACCCAATCGCTTGCTGAAATGCGCATAAACAGCGGCAAGTTCTCCGGCCACGCCGCCCGCACGGCCGCGACTACTTCCAGGGCCACGCGGGCGCGATTCTCGAAAGGCCCACCGTAGTCGTCGGTCCGGTGATTCGCGAGCGGCGAGAGAAACTCGTTGATCAGATAACCGTGCGCACCGTGGATCTCTAGCACCTCGAATCCCGCCGTGCGTGCTCGCCGGGCGGCCGCGGCAAAAGCGTCCACGATGGTGTGAATTTCAGCTTGGCTCAACGCCGCGGGCGCCGGTTCGCCGGCCCGGAACGGAACGGGACTGGGAGCGACGGTCTGCCAGCCGCCCTGCTCGGGAGAAATCGGCGCACCACCTTCCCAAGGCACGCGCGTGCTGCCCTTGCGGCCGGCGTGAGCGATCTGAATTCCGGGCACCGCACCGCGCGCCTTTACGAACGCGGCAATGCGGGCGAGATTCTCAATGTGCTCATCCTTCCAAATACCGAGATCCTGGGGGCTGATACGTCCGCGCGCCTCGACCGCGCTGGCTTCGGCGACGACGAGCGCCGCACCGCCCGCGGCACGGCTTCCGAGGTGTACCAGATGCCAATCGTTGGCGAAGCCGTCATCGCTCGAATACTGGCACATCGGAGAGACGGCAATGCGGTTGCGAAACGTGACACCGCGAATGGTGAGCGGCGAGAACAGGTGCGGCTGGTCTGTCACGGAGATGGAATGATTACGGTTTGCTCCAGTGGGCCTTGATCCCGATGTAATCGTCGTCGGGCAACTTGGCCAGGATCAGCCGGCGCAACTCGATGGGATCGACGGGCCCCTGATGTTGAAACGCCACCGAGCCGTCCGGACGAATGAGCATGGTGTACGGGACGCCGGCGTTCCAGTTGGGATCGAACGCAGCCATCAAGCCATAGTTGTCTGTGGTGGCAAAAAGGAGATTCCTGCTGGAGGCGTGCTGACGATCGAGCTCCGCCATGACGCCCTTCTTCTCATCCGGGTAGTTGGTGGCCACGGTGACCATCTCGAAAGGCCGATGCCGGTACATGCGGAACATGGTCTCGAATTCCGGAAATCGCTTCACGCACGGGCCACACCAGGTCGCCCAGAAATCCACCAGCACCACTTTGCCTGCGGCGTTCTTGCGCAGAGCCTTTAATCCAGCAGCATCCACAAGGTCGACTTTTACCGGCTCCCGTTCGATCTCCGCCAATCTCAGCCGCGCGGCCCTCTTCTTTGGACTCCCATTTAATAGAGCAACCGAAGGTAGGCGCTTTCTGTTCCGCCACGGACTTGCCGGCCAGGAGCGCATCGATCGCGTCTCGATGTCGTGCCGCTTCACCAGCGCTATGCGCGAGCTATCGTCGACGCGTCCTTGATAGCGCAGCTTGCGCTCGCCGTCGAACACGAAGACGTGAGGAGTGGCGGTGGCGCCGTACTTGCGAGCCGTGGCCTGCGTCTCGCCGTCGTATAGGTAAGGGAAGTTGAAGTGGCTCTGCTTGGCCCGAATCTTCATTTCTTCGAAGGAATCGGAAAGATCCGTGTACCCCATTTCGTCGAGACGAACGGATTTCGGGTCGTTCGGCTGGATTGCCACCACGGCGACGCCGTGATCGCGATAATCCGCCGCGAGCTTCTTGATGCGGTCTTCGTAGAGTTGGGCCGTTGGGCAGTGATCGCAGGTGAAGACGATAGCCAAAACCTTGCTACCGGCAAAGTCGGCCAGGTGGTACGTTTTCCCGTCGATGCCGGGGAGAGCGAAATCCGGGGCGGAAGCCCCTGTCGCGAGCGTGGGTGGATTCTCTTCCACGGCAAAAGCCCAAACGCCCGGTGCGAGAGATAGCAGAAATAAAGCGAACGGAATTTTCATTTGTCAGCCCCGCATTTTCTTGTACGTCGCGAGGCAGCGCTTGACCGTCTCAAGCGGCGGATAGGCGCTGCCCTCCTGCTCGATGAGGTAGTACTCAACGCCGCCGGTTTTTTCGGCAGCATCTAAGATCTGTTTCCACGGAGCTACGCCCTCGCCGAAGAGGACCTTGTAGCCTTTTCCCGCGTCCGGCGACCAGTCCTTAAGGTGGAGGGAACGAATGCGGCCGGGGTTCTGGTTGATCCAGGCCACCGGATCGGAACCGGCTTCGACGCACGTGCCAACGTCGAGCTGGAGCATGACATCCTTCTTGGTGTTGGCGGCGAGCACTTCGATCGGACGCTGGCCATCGACGGTTTTAAACTCCGCCAGATGGTTATGGTAGCCGGCGCGGAGTCCCAGCGGCCGGAATTTCTCGGAGGCATGGTTGAGGCGCTCGGCAACCGCTTTCCAGCCATCGAGGCCGTTCACTTTGCCCGCACTCGCGAGGACAACATACTTGCTGCCGATAATCTGGTTGAGCTCGATGGCTTTCGAAATACCACCCTCCTCGAAAGACGGAGGTCCGTTGTGGGTGGACAGACAGCGAATGCCGAGATCGTCCAACAGCTTTCTTACATCCTTGGCCTGCGCTTCGGTCCACTGAAAGTAGGGCGCATAGAACTCAACGTCTTCGTAGCCGAGCTTGGCCACGGCGCGAACCGTACCCGCAAGATCCTGCTTCAGCTCGTCGCGCACGGAGTACAATTCCAAGCCGATCGGAATGCGCTTGGTCAGCGCCAAAGCCGGCACCGCGGGAGCTGCGGCGGTCAGCGCTAGAAACGAGCGGCGAGAGAAGGAATGCGGCGACCCCATCGTAGAAAACGATATCACACCGTTTCACCCCAGTCAGCGGGCGATCACGGCCACTTCATAATCCCGCACGGCGGGCACGGTGAATTCGATATTCCGGCCCTGGCGTTCCAAAGGAACGGACGTTCCCGCTCGCAGCAGATCGACACGACTGCTGCCGATTCCTTCCGGCAATTCCGCGCGCACCGTTTGCGGACCCACGGGGTAGGTCGCGGTAAACCAGCCGCGCAGCATGTTGGGATTCGTGTAGTTCAGCAAATGCAGCGCAAATCCCGGATCGGTCTCCCAAGCGAATACTTCTAGAATCCCATCACCCGTGACCGTCACCGGCAGTTGATCGTGCACCAGCCAGCCGATCGTATTCTTCAACAGCCGGCTGAGGTCGGGGTTGCCGGAGCGCCAAAAACTGCGATCGAGATCGCCGGGAATGTACGCCAGCCGGCTCCGGCCGCGCTCGCCAAGTACGATCGCGGGTTCCAACGACGGTTCGGACGGCGGATAAACCATCTCGGGCGGAAACGCGGGATACGGCGGCACCGCCGCGAGGACCGGTTCGGCCGCGCCCGCGCGAACCGGCACACGAAATTCTGCGCCCGGCAGTAGGGAAGTATTCTCGAACCCGCGCAGGATTTCATGACTCCGCAGGATGCGCGCGTACGAAGCATTTCCCTTGGGGCCCTGGACGGCAGCCGCCTTACTCACTTGGAACAGTTTTCCCAGGCCGAAATCGGGACGCGCTTTACCTCGCTCGTCATAAAGGCTGGTCTCGAAAGTTGCGAGCAGCGAGCCACCGCGCGCCGCGAACGCCTCCAGTTGGCGGCATTGCGGCTCACTCAGCAGCGCCACATTCGGCAGCAGCAGCGCCGCGTATTTTTCGAGCGTCTCCGCGGCCAGGTCATCCTCATGGACGAAATCGAACAGATACCGTGTCTCCAGAAGCGCGTAGTACAGCCCTTGCAGGAATTCTGACGGGTCGGTTCCGCCCGGCGGTTTATAGAACGCATTGCCAGGCTCGGAAAAAACTACGCCGATACTAGCCACGGATCGCCGGTTGACGAAGTGCCGTTCGTGCGTGGCGATCCAATCGAAGAACTGCCGTCCCGTTTCGCGCCAGCGCAAATCTTTCGGCGCCCCGCCCAGCCAGTGATACCAGGGCACCATGCCGCTCGCCGTCGTTTGCGCCATCCACATCGTCGCTTCCTCGGGCGCCTTCGCGGTGTGGCGCCAGAGCGGATGGCTGTTGGCGTAAGCGCCGGTGACATTGGTGATCGTCCGGCCCTTCATCACGCACTGTGCGACCCGCCCCTGCTGCGCGCAATCCCAGATCGGCGTGTTGCCGGTGCGCCCCTGGTGATCGGCGTTGAACCAGCCGGCGATGCTGGCAATCTGCTTCAGGTCTGTTGAGGCGCGAATGCCGCCGCCCAAGTTGCCGACATAGACGCTATCCCACTTTTTCTGCTTCGCGGTCGCATCCCACAATTTCCAGATCTCGATCACGCGCGCGAGATGCCGGTCGCGGAATTCGGGACTGGCGGGGTCTCCCATGCCGCGGCACTCCGCGCAGTGGCAGGGCGACGGAGCTTCCGTTTCCGGCCAACCGTTGGTGAAGAAACCGTCCACGTCGTAAAGCGAGTTGATCTCGCGAAGGATCGCGGGCATCTGCTCTGTAAAATACGTCGAATACATGCACGTCTTGTAGAGCCACGTGGATTGATCATGCCGCACCGGCGCGCCGTCCGCTTCCCGCTCGAACCACTCCGGATGCGCTTTCCACGCCTCTTCCCACGCGTAGTTGCAGTCCATGCGTGCCACCACGCGAAGACCGCGGCTCTTGGCCGCCCTGGTGAAATCGCCGAAAAGGTCGCGGTCGCCGAGATACCGGCTCTTGTGGTGATAGGGGATACGCGTGGGATAGAACGCGAGAATACCGCCCCCATTCAGCAGCAGTGCGTTGATCTTCAGGCTGGTCCAGTAATCCAGCCACTCACCGATGTTCAGCTCTATTGGATCGCGCTCGTTGAAGTTCACCTGCCCACAGCGCCGCATGGTCTGGTACCACGGAGCAGGCGCGCCGCTTTGCGGGCCGGCCAGCAACGCATGGCCGAATGCGGCGCCGGACCCGAGGATCATTTCGCGGCGGGAGATGAACATAGTGTGCTCCGACATATACTTTAACGAAACCCGGCCAGAAGGACTCAATCAACATGCCGGAAGACGTTGGGAGACACACGTCGGGGCGCGGCATAGGCTACGGAGGAGGCAGGTTCCAGTTGCCAGGACTCAATACGGCCAGGCGGTATCGTCGTCGCGGCGGATCGTGGGCCGAAACCGGCGCAGGTAGGGGTATTTCGCCGCGGCCGCTTCATTGACTTCCACGCCCAGCCCGGGCTTATCGGTGACGTTGACGTAGCCCGCTTCGAACGTTGGCATGGCGGAAAATACTTCGTGTACGGCGGGCGGCCAATCGACCGCGCATTCCTGGATCCCGAAATTCGGTATCGAGAGGCTGACGTGCGCGTTGGCCAGGTGCGAAATGGGCGCGATGTTACCCGGGCCATGCCACGCCGAGAGGATGCCTTTGGGCTCGCACGCAGTGGCGATCTTTTTCCCCGTGGTAATGCCACCGCAATGCGCGAGATCGTTGCGGATGTAGTCGATCAGGTGCTCCTCGATCAAGTTCAATCCTTCCCAAGGGCCGACAAATACCTCGCCCATGGCGATCGGGGTGCTCGCGTGCTGGCGAATCAGGCGAAACGTATCCAGATGTTCGGGGCGTAAGGGGTCTTCGAGGTAGAACAATTTGTATGGTTGAAGATCCTGCGCCAGGGCTACGGCCTGATTGGGGGTGACGCGCTCATGGACGTCGTGCAGCAGTCCGATATCCTCGCCAATGGTCTTGCGCAGATGCTCGAATAGCTTGGGGACAGTGCGCACGTAGGCCCCGGGCTCCCAGGTTTCCGATGGCGGGAAGCCTTCTTCATAGGCCTTGTCGGTTGCCGCGCGCTGTTTTTCCGACTGCGGCACGGAGTATCCACTCTCCAGCCCCGGCGTTAGCACCTGCGCTTTGATGACCTTGTATCCCTGGGCCATCAGCTTGCGCGCGTTTTCCTCGACTTCCTGGAAATTGCGCCCGCTGGCCGTGGAGTAAGTGAGCAGGTGACGGCGCGCGCGGCCGCCCAGCAGTTCGTAGACCGGCAGGTCCGCCACCTTGCCCTTGATGTCCCACAACGCCATGTCGATACCGCTGATGGCGGACATGTGCACGGAGCCGGACCGGTAGTATGGCAGGAAAAATAGCGTCTGCCAGAGGTCTTCCAACTGCATCGGATTGCGGCCCAGGAGCGCGGGCGCCATATGCTCTTCAAGAAACTTCGCCACACCCAGTTCGCTGCCGGTGCAGGTGCAATCGCCCCAGCCCCACAGACCCGGTTGATTGGTTTCGATCTTTACAAGTACGTAGTTCGCCAACGGTGCGCGCGCCGGGTTGGTCACGATCACTTTGACAGTGGCGATCTTCAAATTCCGCGGCGCCGCGGCAAATGCGGCGGACGCCAGCCCAGAAAACAGAAACTCGCGGCGTCTCATCCGTTTTTCTCGAGCAGGGCGCGGGCGACGGGCCGAAGCTGGTCGACTTGTGCGGCGTGGATGGCGGAGACGAACGGGGGGATGGGGCCGGTTTCGGCGAGCCCGGCGGCGTCCACCGCGGCGTGCAGAACGGGTGCTGCGCCCCAGGCGTCGCGCAGATCTTCGATGGGGAGAAAGGCACGGCGGATTTCCTCGGCGGCCGCGTAATCTTTTCGCACACAGGCATTGAGTAGATCGAGACTCAGGCGCGGAGCCAGAGCGCCGGAGCCGGTAGTGAACCCGTTGAGTTTGAAGTCGCGCAGGTGCACGATGGCGGGCCGCTCGCCGATACCGCTGATGACGCGGTCGGCGGGAACGCGCCGCAGCAAGCCGGTTAGATAGGCATCGTCGGCCGGATCTTTGCGCACGATGGCGTATTTGATGGAGCCGCAGACTTTGGCATCCATCAGGCGGCCGACGGCGTCGAGACCCGCGTCGCGATCCGGCCCGAAGTCGGCTTCGTGTTTGATGTAGATGGAGAGAGGAACACCGCACGCTTCAGCGATGTCGCGCAGACCAGATTCGAGTCCGGCGGCATCGCGCGGATCGCCGCAGGGCAATACCAGCACAGAGGGGAATCGATGCCGGCGAATGAGCGGCGCTTGATCCATGGCGCGGCCGTAGGATGGCCCGACGCCTGGAACGATGGAGAGATCGCGCGCAAAACCGCCGGCCCACTCGATGAGCTCCTGATACTCGGCCAGGGTGACATGGTAGAGAAACGCGTTGCCGCCGTAAACCACGTTGATGATCCCGTGTTTTTGCAGGTGGCGGAGAATTTTTTCGTTCTGGACGAAATCGAGAGATCGGCGGGTATCGCGCTTCCGCGCGAGAGGCGGGACGGGGTACACACCGGGCGGCTCCGCGGAACCGCCTGAAGCGGCCATGCCGATACTGCCGATGGCGGCCTGTTGCAAGAATTCTTTACGCGTCATGTCTGATCACCGGTCTTGCGGGATTAAGGTCCAGTTTACGTCATCCCGGGCCCAGTACAATGACATATTCACCGTGCTCGAATTCATTTCTGCTGCTGTCCGTGAGCGCGCAGAAGCTTTGCGCGGCGAGTTTCAATCTGCCACGCCATTTCGCCATGTGGTCATGGATGACTTTCTGACACCCGTGTTCTGCGGGCAATTGATGGCAGAGTTTCCGCCCTTCGACCCGAAGAAAGCGCGAAATGAGTTCGGCGAGGTGGGCGGCAAGGCGGTGTTCATGAATCTGCCGCAGCTTGGCCCGGCGTATTCGGTACTGGATAAGATGCTCCGAAACCGCAAATTTCTGTCGTTTATGGGGCGGATCACCGGCATTCCTGACCTGCTTTATGATCGGAAGTACGTTGGCGGGGGCACGCACGAAAATCTGGATGGCCAGGATCTGGATCCGCACGTTGACTTCAACTACCATCCGGACACATACCTTTACCGGCGGCTCAACCTGATCATTTTTCTGAATCCGGAATGGCGAAAAGAGTGGGGAGGGGTATTGGAACTGCATGTAAATCCCTGGCTGCCGGCCGAAAAGAATCCGCTGAAGACGATTGTGCCGGTTGCGAATCGCGCCGTCGTGTTTGAAACGTCTGAGGTCTCTTGGCATGGGTTCAATCGGATCAGCCTGCCGCCGGAGAAGAGACACTTGTCGCGGCGGTCTATTGCGGTTTACTACTACACGAAGCGGCGCCCCGCCGATGCTGCCGGATTGCCGCACTCGACGATCTACGTCCCGCGGCCGCTTCCCGCGCACATCCAGGCCGGGTACACGCTGAGCGAGGAGGATGTGGACGCGCTACGCACGCTAGTGGTGCGGCGCAACATGCAGATCCGGTTTCTATACGGGCGGGACAAGGAATTTTCGACGGCCGTGCAGGTGATAATGGGCTCGAGAGCCTATCGGTTTTACATGATGATGATCCATCCGCTGCGGGCTTGGTTGAAGACATGGCATTTGCATTAGGCGAGCCGGTGCTCAACCCGTGACACCTTACGGATGCGGCGGGTTTTGAGGGACGAGCTTCAGAAAAGCGGCCAGTGCGCGCTGGGCCACGGCCTCGTGTTTGCGCCCCAGATCGTGACCAACGCCTTCCATTGCGAGCAACTCGACCGGCGCGGGAATTAAACGGAGCGCGACCTCTATTTCCTCGTGCGAGCCGAAGGGATCACGGGAACCATGCACGAACAAGGCAGGCGTGTGCAGTTGGGGAAAATGCGCGGTCCGGAGTTGCGTTGGCTTCTCGGGCGGATGGAGAGGGTACGAGAGCAGCAGGAGTCCGGCGGCAAGGTTCGGGTCTTCGGCGGCAAGCATACTTCCCTGGCGGCCACCGTAAGAATGACCACCAAGAAACATGGGCCCGGGAGCGATCTCGCGCAGCGCTTCGAGCGCACGGCGCAGTCCTGCGCGGTCGATGCTGCCGTTTCCAAAGGGCGGCCCGTGGGGACGCGACTGCCGGAATGGCAAATCGCATCGCAGGACAGTGATCCCGGCGCCGGCAAAAACTTCGGCCACCGCTATGAGTAGGGGCGCATCGCAGTTCGAGCCCGCGCCATGGGTAAGAACCAACGCGGTGCCGGCGCCAGTTTTGGGCCGATGCAAAAAACCGCGGACCGCCGGTTGACCGGGCGGCTCGCTTACAAAACGTTCAGCCATGTCCATACTCTGACAAGCAGTGATTGCGCTGCCGTTGTGCCCCCTCCGCCGACCGGATACACTGGAAAATCAAGCTCCAAACCACGATAACAAGGAATCCATTATGGCTCAGGAAAAAGACTTGACCAGGCGCGACGTGGTGAAGGCCGCGGGAGCGGCAACGGTCATCGCGGCAACGCGAAAACTCGAAGGCGCCCCCGGCATCCAGACGGTGAAGGCCGCGAACGATCAGATCCAATTCGGCGTGATCGGGACCGGAAGCCGCGGCTCTTATCTACTCAAGCACCTGAAGAGCATCGACAACGGCCGATGCGTGGCACTCTGCGACATCCAGCAGGCGAACCTTGAACATGGGGTCCAAACCATCGGCAACAATCCGAAGACCTTCAAGGACTATCGTGAATTGCTGGTGGAGAAGGATGTTGACGCGGTCTTCGTGACGGTGCCCTTGTTCGTGCACTTTCCGATCACACGCGACGCTTTGACCGCTGGTAAGCACGTTTTCTGCGAAAAATGCCTCGTGTTCAAACCGGAAGAGGTGCACGCACTGCGCGCGCTTGCGGGCGAACATCCCAAGCAAATCCTGCAAACAGGGCTCCAGCGGCGGTACAGCTACTTCTATCAGACCGTGAAGAGCATGGTAGACAAGGGCATTTTGGGGAACGTGCACCACATCCACGCGCAATGGCACCGTAACATGATCAACAAGCCGAGTTCCTTGTGGACCATGAAGCCGGGCGGCGAATCCAACATCGCGAATTGGCGGCTCTACCGGTCAATGTCCGGAGGGCTGACGGCGGAATTGACGTCGCACCAGGTCGACGTATCGGACTGGATGTTCGGTTCATCGCCGGAGTTTGTCATGGGTCTGGGAAGCCTGGATATGTTGAAGGACGGCCGTGACGTCTATGACAACATCCAACTTATCTATAAGTATCCGCAAGGCCAGAAACTGACTTACTCCTCCATCAGCACGAACCAGTTTCTGCCGTACTTTGACGGGAACCGGCCAGAGATGGGCGAGATCATCATGGGCACGGATGGAACTGTAGAGATCACGGTGGGGGATGACGTGCATCCGGCGATCGCGTGGTGGTATCGCGAGCCACCGAGGACGACCACGGTGACCAAGGCGGACGACAAGAAGAAGGAAACGTTTGTCGCGGGGGCAACAATGGTAGCGTCCGGCGGCGCGAACGGGCCTATTCCGATCATGACCAACGACTTGGAATTTACCGGACAGGAAGGCTTTCTGAATCGCGAGATGAAATTCGCGCGGCGGTGGCTTACTTCCAAGGGAGTGATGCTTCAGGAAGAGCAGCGCAACCCGGTCGACGTGGAACTTGAGAGTTTCTTCCAGAATTGCCGCGACGGAAAACGTCCGTTGGCCGATCTGGAGGTCGGCATGGCTGATTCGGTAGCGGTGATTCTTTCCAATCTGGCGATGGACGAAGGCCGCAAGGTTTATTTCAACGAGATGGAGAAGCTGGGACGAGGCAACGCGGCGGCAGGGAAAAAAGCGTAAAGTCGCCGGAGTGTCTACCAGCGCACTTTTGGCGTCTCGATAACTTTGTTTTCCACCAGCTCCCACTCGCCCAAGGGAAGCTCGACTTCCACGAAGCCTTTGAATCGCCCGCGCCCGTAGCCGCTCGGTACAGACTCGCAAGCCAGCACATCTTTGGGGAAGCCCATCGCGTGAGCGGAGACGCCGAGCGATTCGAGAGGCTGTCCGGTGGCGGAAAGCCAGCGGCGGGTGATCAGTCTCCAGGCGGCGGTAAGGGCCATCAAGCTGCCCATGACCACCATGGCGCCCTGCAAAACAAGCATGCCGGTCGGCACGGTGGCAACGCCCTGGTTCGCGGAGCCAGCCGCTAACAGAGCGCCCGGCACCAGAGTCGTCAAACCCAGGGAAGACATCCAGGGCTGCGTGCGCCTGGCGTGAAATCTGCGAATGAGGAAATGGCCCCACTCTTGACGGGAGACTTGGTGGCGCTGGATCACCTGGCGTTGCCGGCGCCCGCCGACCACGTGACTCATCACCTCTTCCGGCACAACGGTTTCGCGCTCG
Source organism: Terriglobia bacterium (assembly GCA_963768075.1). Lineage (GTDB taxonomy): Bacteria > Acidobacteriota > Terriglobia > Bryobacterales > Bryobacteraceae > QHXW01. Next base: position 409,651 of record CAVYHD010000033.1, on the reverse strand, counting down.
CGATAATCTGTGCGGTCGCACAGGATTTGCCAAACTTCGACGACTTGCTGATTCGCAACAATCGCCACCAACTTCGAAGTATTGGCCTGCTCAGCAAAGGCTGACATAGTCACATCATTCAAGAACCAGCTCGCCAGAATCTCGAATGCTCGCGGAATCTACCGGGCCAGTAAAACTTTACAACTCAATAATAGGGTGTGATTTGCGAATTGTAAACGCCATTTAGAACGTATTGTTACCGTAAAAAACTTACGGCTGTAACAACGATAGTAAGTATGGAACTATTATCTTTGGTTGTAACTTGGTTACATTTTTCCCCGACAAAGTGGTGTTAGCCGGTAAGTCACATCTCCATCTCCGACGCGGTTTGTTCGGCCAGACCGAAAGATAAAGTCATGCCCGAGCCACCGGTGGCTGTGACGATACGGACTCCGGGGGCGGGCGATATCGAAAGAAAGGGCTGCGTGGGATGTTTAGCGTACACGCCGTGCCAGCGCCGGGAAATGGCGAGGTCGGGCGCTTGGAAAAAAGTGCCGAGGTAGTCGAGGATCAGACGATCGATTTCAGCTTTGTCAAAAATGTCGACAGCCTGGCCGTACTCGTGGGAATCGCCGAGGGTTAGTTCACCCGGTTCGGTTTGTGAGACGAGGACATGAATTCCCCAGCGGTCATAGCCGGGTGTTTCGGCGGCGACGCGGCGCTTGAGCGCGGGAAGCGTGGAACAAATCTCGAACGCGGGATAAAAGCGCAGCGTGAGACCCGCCGCCAGGGACGGCCCGAGCCGCCATCCATCCGGCTGCGGGGCGGTCCGCATCATCTGCAGTTTGCATCGCATGAGACCGCAATCTCGCAGCAGGCTGGGGTAGAGCGTCTCGAAATCGTGCCCGCTACAAACGATGGCGGAATCGACTTCCCATTGCTCGTCCCCGGCGTCGATCCTAGGCAGGTCAATGGCATGCACGGCGCAGCCAAAACGAAACTGTACGCCCATTTGCTCGCCCAGGAACAGGGGCAGCGTGGCCAGGATGGAGCGGGGATCGACGGTCAGCTCGATCGGGCTCCACAAGCCGCCCCTCAGATGCTCCGCACGCACGGCCCGGCTGCGCGACAGCACGGCCTCCGAGGAAAGCCACTGGCATTCATATCCATGGGCTGGGGCAATTTCGCTGAACTCGCGCGCGACAGCCGCCTCGTCGTCTCGATACGTTACGTGAAGAGATCCCGTGCCCAAGTAAGGCAGGTGAGCGCGGTGCAGCACTTCCAGCCAGATCTCCCGGCTGCGCAGCGCCATGAGGTGAGCGGCGCCGGCGGCCTGGCCAATCGGCCAGATCATGCCGAAATTTCGCACCGACGCGCCCTCGGCTCTCGGGCTGCGCTCGAAGACTACGACCGAGCGGCCCTTGCTTGCCGCCGCGTAGGCATGCGCCAGACCCAGAATGCCTGCGCCAACAACGGCGATATCCGCACGGTTCACCGGCATTAGTTGCGGCCGCACTCCATGAGAGTGGCCGATGTTATCAGAATTACAGGCGAAGCATCATCTGAATGCGCGGGGGAACTACTTGGAAGGCGCGCTGGTAGAGGGCGCATCAAAAACTATCGGCTTCTCTTCGCGCACGGTGTAATTCGCCGGCACCTCGAACAGCGACTGCGGCGGCGAGCCACGCTGGATATTTGTGAGCGTGTATGTGGTCTCGCCGATCTGCGGGTCGTTGTGCTTGCTCATAACGACCATCTGCAAGTCGGGCGAATACCAGGTTTCCGATGTCACCTCGATGGGCTGCTCATTGCCGATAGCGCCCGCCGCAATCGTCCGCGTCGTACGGGTGCCCGTCGTCGGGATGCCCTCAATGGTCTGCTGTCCGAGAGACTCGCTCGTCACCTCGCCCGGATCCTTCATTTTGAAACTCATGACCGTGCTAGGACCCGCCGTAATGGCCCCCCCGGCGAAGCCGACTGTCGCCACGGCCTCCGCTTTGGTCTTAACAGCCCCGCCACCGACTGCCTGTCCGTCAGGCGAAGATTGAAAGAAAAACGTTGGCCCTGCATCTGTACCCAGTGGAGGCGGCACCGCCCCGTGGCCGGAAGAAAATCTCGTCGCCGTATTGGTCTTGGGGTCGAGGTGGTAAGTGACTCCCGCCACCGGGTCGTTCAACGTGATCAGCTTCATCGGTTCACCGCCAGCCGCCCACGGCCCCACTAAGTCCATCGTCTGCTCCCTGCGGGTGCGGCCTTCGCTGTCGCGCGCCAGTTGTGCCGTGCTCTTGTGCACGATGCGGTTGCCATTAGCCAGTGTTTGCACGGTCTCTGTGACAGCTTCGGCGGTGTAAGGTGCACTCTTGACGACCTTATCGCCGGGACCGATCTCCGTGTGGAAGTACTGGATGTCGTGTCGAACTGTGACGTTGGCGCTTTCCTGCGCGAATGCACAGCGGAACAGCGCCGCCGTCAGTACAAACGTATAGTGCCATCGAATGCTCATGTGGGTGCGTTTCCCTTCTCTCAAATCTATCGAATAAAACGAATCGCGCGTGCGAGGCCGTCCGCGCCCAAAACCAGATCCGCGCGAATACGCTCGTTGCGCCGGTTTTCTTCCACCGGCAGGCCCGTCAACTCCAGCGCCGAGCGAGGCAGATCCACCCGAATCACCGAGGCTTCATCCAGAGGCAAAGCCGCGTCGGAAAACGGAAGCGGGAAGAACGGCGTCACCACCTCTTTGGACGCCACCGCCGCCGGTGGAGCCGGCCTCTCCACAAACCGGCGCGCCCGGCGCACACGTTTCGTCGGCGTCCTACTCGCCACGAGTTGCTGCGGAATAGGTGCCGGCGCCTGTGCCGGCCGCGCCACGCGTGAAACGGTACTGCCCGTCCGCGGTATCCACAATTTCACGCTTATAAGAATCAGGAACCCGAGCGCGCCGCACCAGGCAAGCTGCTGCCAGAGCGCCCGCGGCGGCGTGAACCACCGTGTTCGCGAATGCTGCGGCGCCTCCCCTGACGCTTCCCACTCCAGCCGTGCCGCGAAAGTCCGGACATCGTCTGGGGGCAGCGCAACTTGCTGCAATTCCCCCACCTGCGCAGTGATCCGCCGCATTTCCTCGAGCCGCGCCCGGCAAGGCTCACAGTGATCCAGATGGAGTTTCACCAGCCAGGCCTTCCGCGGCGCCAACTCCTCGTCGAGCGCTCGCAGCAGCAAGGTGTCTCCCAGGCATTTGCGATCGAATTCACTCATGGCACGACCTCGCGAGCGTTTCCATGGCGCGCTGCAGCGATTCGGCCACGCTCGAAACCCCGATTCTCAGCACTTCCCCGATCTCACGGTACCGCAATCCCTGAGCGCGAAGGTGCAAGCATTCCTGCTGGCGGCGCGGCAGCGCCCGGATGGCGGCCCGCATGCGGCTGATCCGTTCCTTGCGCAACAGCGCTTGCTCGGGATCGCCTCCTGGGTCTGCTTCCGTCTCCCCTGGTTCTGCTTCGGCGGTTCCCGTGCGCTTCAATTCGTTGACCCCCAGATTGTGCGCCACGCGAAACACCCAACCGCGGAGATTCTCATTGCCGCCCTTCGACTGCAGGTGCCGGTACAACCGAAAAAAAACTTCCTGCACGATCTCGCTGGCAACCGCCGGGCGAAGCCCGAGAGAAACCAGGTAGCGGCATACGGGCACGCGCTGCTGTTCGAAAATCAAACTCGCGATCCGCTTGGGATCCGTCTCGGCGCCGCACGAGCCATTCGGGGATTCGAGCTCCAGCACGCTCTCCGGCGCCTCCAGCGACAGCCCGTCTGCTGCAGAAATTCTTTGCATTCACGACGCTCTGCTACAGAGATAACAGACGGCCACCCGGTTTTTCCGGTTATTACGAGAAAATGTTTCGGCCTGTCGCACAGGCAAACTGACAACGGCATGCCTGCTTCCCGCGGCTGCGAGAATCGCACCTCGGGGTCGTCCGCATACCGAAATGCCGTAAAGGTCCTTAGGGCGCTGGCCGATTAGATCCTTAGGAGTTAGCTTGATCGCATCCCCTCCGCCAATTGACCTCGGGCTGGCGGCCCGAGTCCAGTCTCTGCCTCCCTTCTCGCCAGTTGCTTGCCGGCTCGTCCAGCTCGTCAGCGATGAGCAGGTACACTTTCGCGAAGTCGCCCGGGCATTCGCTTTAGATGCCGCCTTATCGAGCCAGGTGCTTCGTGTCGCGAACTCGGCACTGCTTGCCTGCAGACACCGGATTGCGAGTATCCTGCAAGCCGTGGTGGTGGTAGGGGCGGACCGGGTGCGGGACATCGCCGTTACGATTGCCATGAAGAACTACCTGGGCGAAAACGACAATGCTTTTCTGCGCCGCTGCTGGCGGCACAATCTGGCTACCGCTCTCTGGTGCGAGAAACTCGTCAAATACTGCGATCTGGACCCGTCCGCCGCCTATACCGCGGGGATGCTGCATGATATCGGCCGCATCGCGCTGCTGATGCTGTTCCCGGACGAGTACGTGGCGCTCCTGGACCATATTCAAACCGGCGGCTTTGACAAACGGGAGGTGGAACGCAAACTCTGCGACGCCGATCATTGCCAGATCGGGCACAGTCTTTCCACCGCCTGGAATTTCCCCGCTGCATTAGTGGACGTAATCGCCCACCACCATGAGGAAGTCACGCCCGCGACGCCAGCGTCACGCTTGCTGGTCCAGGCAGCGTGCGCAGCCGCCAGTATCAGTGGTTTTCATACCGTAGGCTCCACTCAGGAATGGGACCCAGCCGGCATCGACGATCTTATGCCCAGGGGGCACGGCGAGTCCGGACCTGACTACGAACATCTGCTGGACACCGTTGTGCTGGAGCTCAACCATACCGAGTGTAGCCTTTTGTAACATTTGGCATCGGTCTAATCCACCGAAGTCCCACTAACCCCCAAAAAATGCCGTCTCGACACAGCGCGATTGTGACTTTTTAGGCACCGCCTTACAGTTGCGTAAACGACCTCTCCTTTGGCAAGCTAATTTCTACGGATTAGCTCCTGGTTGAGCGGAAAGTCGGGGTTTTATGAAAAACGTCTTTCTGTATCTTTTTCTGCTTTTTTGTGTCGCGGCGTGTGGATTTGCACAAAACACGAACGGCCGCATCGTCGGGGTCATCACCGATCCCCAGGGCGCTGTCGTTCCCGGGGCAAGCATCGCGGTGACGAACATTGCCACCAATGAGAAGCGGCAAACCGTCTCCGGTCCGGATGGAACCTACCAGGTTCTCGACCTCCCCATCGGAAAGTACCGGGTCACCGCGGAAAGTCCCGGTTTCAGCAAGGTGATCACCGATCCCCACGAATTGCTCATTAGCCAAACGCTTCGCGTCGACATCCCGCTGGCCATCGGCAAGACCACTGAAACCGTGGTAGTAGAAGCCGAAAGCCTCAACGTGGAAACCGTCAACTCCACCATTGGCCAGTCCGTGACCGGCCGTCCCGTGCAAGAGCTTCCGCTGAACGGCCGCAACGTGCTCGATCTGGCGCTCACTTTGCCTGGTGTGCTTGAGACGAATCCGGATTCCAACTCAGCGGGCACCTATAGCGTTGGCGGCGGCCGTTCCGATTCCGTCACTTTCCTGCTCGATGGCGGGATGAATAACGACCTGCTCGATAACGGCGTCGTGTATAACCCCAATCCCGACACCGTCGCCGAGTTCAAGGTCCTCCAGAACAACTACACCGCCGAATACGGACGCAACGCCGGCGGCATCATCAGCGTGGTCACCAAATCAGGCACGAACCAGCTCCACGGCAGCCTGTTCGACTACGTGCGAAACGACGCCTTTAACGCCAACTCGTTTTTCAATAACATAAACGACCTGCCGGTACCTGTCCTGAAACGGGAACAGTTCGGTGGCACTCTCGGCGGGCCGGTCACGATTCCAAAGATCATCCACGGGCACGATCACCTCTTCTTCTTCGTCGGCTACCAGGGCCAGCGCCAGTCGGCCGTCTCCACCAACCCCGGAGTTTCGGTATACACGCCGGCTGAGTTGACGGGCGATTTCTCGCATGCCGTAAATGGCGGCCCGGATCCCCTGGTGTCCAGCTTCCTGCAACAGTTTCCCTATTTCCAACCCAATCCAAACCTGGCGTCCCAGGCTATTATTGACCCCGCCCGCATCGATCCTGTGGCGCAGGCTTACATCAAGGCTGGTCTGCTTCCCAGCTCTTCCACCGGCACGCTGTTTCCTGAGGCATCCTCCACCGACAATCGCGACGAGCTGACCGGCAAGATCGACTATCTCATCACACCCAATGACCGGGTATCAGCGACGCTGGGCTGGAACAGGAATCCGCAGCTGAGTCCGTTCACCTTCGGCGCCAATGTGGCAGGCTATCCGGACATTACGAAATTCACCCAGTATTTCGGCAACGTGGTCTATGCCAAGACCTTTTCCCCCACTCTCCTGAATGAAGCCCGCATCACCATCCAGCGGTCCGACACGTTGCAGGCGCAGCCGGCCACCACACTTCCGACAGCTTCGCAGCTTGGCATGAACATCCCCTCCGACCATGCCACAGGGCCGCCGCTGTTAAGCTTCGCTTCCGGCCTCGACACGGGATTCGATTACTCAGGCCCGACTACATATTTCAACACTACTTACGCGTATGCCGATACGTTCACCTGGATTCGCGGCCGGCACAACTGGAAGTTCGGCGCGGATTTCTCGGCCTATCAAAACAACACCGTGTATGATTTCCTGGTCGATGGACTGTTCGGGTTTTCCGGCACCTCGGGTGGAATCGGTTCCGGAAACTCTCTAGCCGATTTCCTGTTCGGCCTTCCGGATTATTTTGAGCAGTACGGAGCCGCCCCCTCCAATATCCGGAGCAAGCAAATCAATTTCTTCGCTCAGGACGAATGGCACTTGCGAAAGAACCTTACGCTCACACTGGGCATTCGCTATGAGTATGCTTCCCCCAAACTGGATACCCAAGGCCGCACGTTCTCCATCATTCCCGGGGACCAGTCTCAGCGCTTCGTGAATGCTCCGATCGGGCTGGTGTTTCCGGGCGACCCCGGCGCGCCGCGTGGCGCGAACTTTCCCGACAAGAACAACTGGGCTCCGCGCGTAGGCATCGCCTGGGATGTCTTTGGCAACGGCAAGACCAGTATCCGCACCGGCTTCGGCGTCTTCTACGACATCCTCAAAGGGGAAGACAACCTCCAGTTCAACGGGCAGGCCCCGTTCTTCGGCGTCGGGTTCCTGGGGTTCAATCCGCTCTCCGCCAATCCCGCCGGGCCCGTCAACTATCTGTCGAATCCGTTTGGGGCTGAGGGCGCCCCCGATCCATTCCCCTCGCAACCGCCATCCAAGAATATCAATTTCGCCGACGCCGGCGATCTGCCATTTGGCGGCGGTTCGGTTTTCTTTGTGGATCCCCACCTGCGCACGCCGTACGTCTACGACTATAGTTTCAGCGTGCAGCAGGAGCTGGCGCATAGCCTGGTCGGCGAGTTAACCTACGTGGGAAGTTCCGCTCACAAGCTGACTTCGCTTGTCGACGAAAATCCCATGATCCTCGGAACCGATAACCGGTTGCTCAACGTCGAGTATGGGCTGCCCGCAGCGAACGGATTCGGTAGCCTGGACACTTTCGAAAATGTCGCCAACCAGGAATACAACGGTCTCGAGGCCAGCGTGACCCGGCAATACGCGGACTGGCATGCCGTGGGCAATACCTTCTTCACGTTGGCTTATACCTGGTCGCATAGTATCGACGACGCCTCCGGTTTTCGCCAGCGTAGCTCCCAGGTTCCTTACTATGATGAAAATATGTTTCGCGCGTCCTCCGATCAGGACGTCCGCCAGCGCCTTTCCTTTAGTGCCGGCTGGGACATTCCGTTCGATCGCTGGGTGGGCGGGCCAAAGCTCCTGACTCGCGGCTGGAGCCTCTATCCGATCTTCAGCTTCCGCACGGGCTTCCCGCTCGATGTGAACGCCGGCCTTCAGGTATACCCGCTCGGACCTCCCGGCCCCTCTGGGGCGGGTGACCAAAATCTCGTGCGGCCCAACCTCACAACTTCCCAGGTCCAGATCCTGAACCCTAGCCAGACACAAACCATCAACGGCGTCACTGGAAATTACTGGTTCAATCCGAATGATTTTGTGGTTCCGGCTTCGTTCAGCAGCGACGCCATCCCTACCGCCGACCAGCGCACCTACGGCACGCTGCCCCGCAATGCCTTCCGTGGGCCGGACCGCACCAACCTGGATATCGCTCTCGCTAAGGCTTTCAATTTCGGGGAAAAGTGGAAGGCCGAGCTCCGTTTGGAGGCATTCAACGTCTTCAATCACGCTCAGTTCTTCAATCCGGGTTGCGCCCCGGGTGTAAATGGCGTCACGAGCTGCAATCTATTGGAGCCGACGAACGGTAACTTTGGGACGATCAGCGCCACTTACGATCCCCGCCTGCTCCAGATCGCGCTGCGCATTCAGTTCTAGAGGAAATGAGGGCTCCGTCCCTCGTTATCTGATAGATTGGCCCGTATGGCCACCTTGGGATTGATCGAATACGAAAACGCGAGTGCCGAAGTGCGGGCCATCTACGACGACATTATGGCCACGCGCCGCACCGATTGGATCAATAACTTCTGGAAAGCGCTGGCGCACGATCCCGCAACCCTGCGCCGCACCTGGCTCAGTATCAAGGAGATCATGGCGCCTGGAGCGATTGACGCCGTCACCAAAGAGATGATCTATCTCGCCGTCAGCGCGACCAACCAGTGCCCCTACTGCATCGCCTCCCATACCGCGGCCGCGCGCAAAGCCGGCATGACCGATGGCATGCTGGCCGAGCTGATGGCCATCGTCGGAATGGCTAACGAGACCAACCGCCTGGCCAGCGGCTATCAGGTCGAGATCGACGGCCGCTTCCGCGCTTGATTACCCACATACTCGAACGCGTTTCTGTGCAACACTAAAGACAGCACCTAATTCGTACCCCTTTCCAGAATCGTCGGCCCGACAATCCCGCCGAGCAGCGCTCCTGAAAAGTCGTGACACGGCTTTTTTGTTGCATGGGAGTTGTGTCCCACCATGCACGGCTCGGAGCGGCATGTCCTTACAGACTCAGAAACAGCGTGATTCTGACCCCAGGAAGAACCTTCTCCTCGCCAGTTTGGAGCCGGCAGACTACGAGGAACTGATGCGTGGGGCCAAAGTGGTTCCTCTGAAGTTTCGCAAACGGCTGTATCGTCAGGAAGACCCTATCGATTTCGTTTACTTCCCCATAACTTGCATGGTTTCCCTGCTGGTCACCACTAATGATCAGCCGTCGATGGAAATGGCTACGGTCGGCCGGGAAGGGGTTATCGGAGCTTCAGAGCTCATTCAGAAGCAAGGAGCGATGAGCCTGAGCATCATCCAATTACCTGGCAATGCCGCACGGATCGACCGCGACGCCTTCCAGAAAGTAACGAGTAGCCGGCCACGGGTGCACGACTTGATGCATCGCCATCTCTTTGCGCTAATGCGGCAAGTACTCTTTGGAGCAGCCTGTAACAGAATGCACAGCATGGAACAGCGCTGCGCCCGGTGGCTGCTCATGACGCACGATCGTGCCGCTCAGGATGTGTTTCCCCTTACACAGGAGTTTCTCGCTCACATGCTTGGCGTTCGAAGAGCGACGGTCAATGTGGCTACGGGGATGTTGAAGAAGGCCGGTTTTATCCGGTACGTGCGCGGGCGCGTGACGCTCATCGATCGGCGTGGCCTGGAATCCGTTTCCTGCGGTTGCTATCAAGCCACCATACGGGCATACCGTTCCATTCTGCCCGGCTCTCTACTCTAGCACTAAATGCCATTCTTAGTACGCTAACGTTCGGATATCACTGCGCGGTGGCGTACATATAATCTTTCGTTTCCTAGCGCTAGTCTCTTGACAATTGATAGTATCGAGACAAAAATCAGTTGGCTGGGAGTAAGTTGGATTCGTCGCGGGTTCCGTGTCATCGTGCAGCTCTTGTTTCCGACCTTCGCACTCCCAGCCATGCCTCGCAAATAATCTACCAAGAGGTTCATTGTTTCTCGTAAACCGATCTGTTACTAACCTTCTTGCCGTCGGCACCGGTCCCCTTCAGAGTGTAGGTCATGGTTCTCCCGTCCTTGGAAATCACACCGTGTCCCTTCCGCGTTGCCTTACCCATCTTCCACTCGTGGTCCACCGAATTTCTTCTGTTGCGCGTCTCTAGTACGCTGGCACCGGCCACACCAGCGATCGTTGCCGTGCCCACTAACAAGCCGTGCCGCATGGTCCCTGGCGTGGCCGAATAAGACCAATTCAGTGTTTGCCCTTTGCCATCCACCTCACTCACGGCGACCTCTTGCCGGCTCCCCCATTCTTGTGGATCGTCTGCGCCAATCGTGACCGTTTGCGACTGCGGGGGCGGGCCCGGACTGTAGGTGGATTTGGCGACGTTGAGCTTCCAGGTTCCGACAAATGGATCGTCTGCCGCAACCAGCGCGAGAGCGCCAAGAATCAGCATCCCGAAAGTTTTTTTCATCCGCGGATTTTCTGGAGGAGCTGCGCAATCTGGTGGCAAGGCATCCGGAGATTCTACCTCAGAAAGATGAGGGACGCGATCTCGCCCGCGACCGTCCGTCCCTGGCTTCCGATGTGGGATACTCGCGGGGAAACTCGTACGATGCCTGGAATGAACGCGGAAGACTTTCGACGGATTGCTCTGAGTCTGGAAGGCGCTGAAGAGAGCTCGCACATGGGCGCGCCGGATTTCCGCGTGGGCGGCAGGATATTTGCCACCCTCGCCTCCCAGCGTCAGGGCTACGGGAACCTGATGCTTACTCCGGAGCAGCAGGCCGCGTTCGTCGAGGAACTGCCCGAGACTTTCGTGCCAATTGCCGGCGGTTGGGGAAGGATGGGAATGACCCACATAAGGCTCGCGTCGGCCACCGAGGATGTTCTCACCGGCGCACTGCGCACGGCATGGACGCTACGGATCGAGAAGAATGCAAAGTCGGGGCAAAAGCGTCGGACCGCAGCTCAGCCTCTCCGGAGCGCTGTCCAGAACCACCGAAAGAAGCGCTGACAGTTTGACTGCCATCCTGTTTGCAACCGTCTGATGTAATCGCTTTCATGCCCGCCCAATTTGCCTTCCACTCTCCCGCCGCGATACACTCACGGTTCCAATTCCACTTCGGGGAGGCTTCCGGGTCAAGAGGTGAAACTCGACTGGGTTGACTATCTCATCCTCGGCGTCTACTTTGCCTTCGTCCTCGGCATCGGCTGGCGGCTGCGGAAGTCCGTAGGTTCCAGCGGCGACTTCCTCACTTCGGGCCGCTCCGTCCCCGTCTGGATCACTAGCCTCGCCTTTCTAGCCGCCAACCTCGGCGCTCAGGAAGTCATCGGCATGTCGGCTTCCGGCGCGAAGTACGGCATCATGACCGCGCATTTCTACTGGATCGGCGCCGTGCCCGCCATGCTGTTCGTCGGCATCTTCATGATGCCGTTCTATTACGGCAGCAAGGCGCGCTCGGTGCCCGAATACCTGAAGCTGCGCTTCGACGAAAAGACGCGCGGGCTGAATGCTATTACCTTCGCCGTGATGACCGTGTTTTCGTCCGGCATCTCCATGTACGCCCTCGGCCTGCTGCTCCACCTCGTGCTCGGCTGGAGCTTCACGGCATCGGTGCTGTTTTCAGCAGCCATCGTTCTTGTCTACACTTTTCTGGGCGGCCTCACCAGCGCCATTTACAATGAGGTGCTTCAGTTCTTCCTCATCGTTCTGGGATTCACGCCGCTCGCCATCCTCTCGGTCATGAAGGCGGGCGGCTGGAGCGGGATCCAATCCCGGTTGCCCCCCGTCATGACCCACAGTTGGCGTTACATGTCGAGCGCCAGCCAGAACCCCATGGGCGTCGAAGTCTTCGGCATGATCTTTGGTCTCGGCTTCACGCTCTCGTTCGGTTATTGGTGTACGAATTTCCTGGTCGTGCAGCGCGCTATGGCGGCTGAGTCCATGTCCGCCGCGCGCCGCACGCCGCTCATCGCCGCATTCCCTAAGATGGCAATGCCTTTCATCGTGATTATTCCTGGGATCGCGGCCTTGGCGCTGGCCAAGATGAGCGTCGGTTACGTTCTGCCGCTCAAGGGAGACACTTACGATTATGACCAGGTGTTCACCACGCTCATGGCGCAGTTCTATCCTTCGGGCATGCTCGGCGTTGGTCTGACCGCGCTCATGGCGTCCTTTATGTCGGGCATGGCCGGTAATGTTACTGCGTTTAATACCGTCTGGACATACGACATTTATCAAAGCTACATTCGCAAAGGCGCGCCCGACCAGCACTATCTGATGGTCGGACGTATTACCACCGTCGTTGGCACGGTGCTGTCGATCGGCGCCGCTTACGTGGCGCAGCGGTACAACAACATCATGGATATCCTCCAGTTGGTGTTCGGATTTGTGAACGCGCCGCTGCTGGCTACATTCCTGCTCGGCATGTTCTGGCGCCGTAGCACTGGACATGGCGCCTTTGCCGGCATGCTCACCGGCAGTGTCGTGGCTTCGCTGACGCACGGCCTGACCATTGCCGAGCATAAGGGAGGCTGGATCGCTCCTTTAATTACTCTGCCTTCCACTATGGCGCAAAACTTTTGGATCGCCATCTTCGCCTTCAGCGCCTGCTTTGTTGTCACCGCACTGGTTAGCTTCGCCACTAAACCACGCCCTGCCGAGGAGCTGCACGGGCTGGTTTACGGCTTGACCAAACTTCCGGAGGAGACTGGCGTAAGCTGGTATCGGAGGCCGGCGCCCGTCGCGATTTTGGTTATTGCAGTGCTGATTCTGCTGAACGTCTGGTTCCGATAACCATGCTCGATCTCCGCGCACCGGCCGGCTGGTTCTTCTCCATATTGGGCGTGATTCTGCTCGGTTTGGGCGTCTTTTCCCCCGGGCTGCGGGCTTCGCTAACCACCCTGAACGTCAATCTGTACTGCGGGATCGTCATGCTGGCGTTCGGCGGCTTTATGCTGCTCATGGCGTCGCGGAAGCGACCGTGATCCGCGAGGCGTTTCGCCGTCAGTACGGAACCGATCAGGACGTTCGCGTTTTTCGCGCACCCGGCCGCGTCAATCTCATCGGTGAGCACACCGACTACAACCTCGGCTTCGTCCTTCCAGTGGCGCTCGATCTGGCTTGCTTTGTGGCCATGGCGCCTTCTTCCGACGATCAGCTGCGTGTGTACTCTGAGGAAAAACGGGAATTGAGAGCGTGGCCGGCGACCGCAATCAGCGATCTGGCCCCCGCGCACGATTGGAGCGATTATCCCGCTGGCGTAGCTCGCGAGCTGGTTCGCGCCGGCTACCAGGTCGATCCTAAGGCGCTCCTGATTCACAGCACCGTTCCCGAAGGTTCCGGCTTAAGCTCTTCGGCCGCATTGGAAGTCTCTTGCGCCCTGGCCCTATTGGGGGATCAGACCATCGAGCCTCTGCGCTTGGCTGAGTTGTGCCGCCGCGCCGAGGGAAGTTTTGTCGGCACCCCCTGCGGCATCATGGACCAATTCGTTTCCTTGTTCGCGCGCAAAGATGCCGCGCTCCTTATCGATTGCCGTAGCCTCGAGGGCAAGGCCGTGGACCTTCCTCAGGGAGTCGAGTTCCTCGCCGTCAACACCATGGTCAAGCATGCTCTGGGAGCCTCCGCTTACAGGCAGCGCACCGAGGAGTGCGCCGCCGCGGTCGAGGCTATCCAGCAGCTGGATCCCGCCGTGTCCAGCCTCCGCGATGTCACCCCCGAGTTGCTCCAAAAATCTGCGCCATCGCTGCCCCGCGTGATCGGCCGCCGTGCGCGGCACGTGGTGACCGAAAACGAGCGCGTTGGTTTGTTCGTCCATGCGGCTGGCCGGCGGGACCTCGAGCGCATGGGCCAGCTCATGATCGAATCCCACCTCAGCCTGCAGCATGATTACGAAGTGAGCTGCGCGGAGCTCGATTTCCTCGTTGACACCGCCATTGGAATCGAAGGCGTTCTGGGTGCGCGCATGACCGGCGGAGGTTTCGGCGGCTGTACTGTAAATCTGCTGCGCCAAGGCGCTGCGGACCGCTTCCGGCAGGAAATTTTATACGCCTATCACGAACGTTTTGGCATCATTCCCCAAATGGTGGAATGCCACCCCTCCGGTGGCGCCGGCGAAGTAAAAAATCTTGAGAATAATCCCTCCCAAACGCCACTCTCACGCTAAAGAATGCTCCTTTCGGGGCGAGATTGGCTGCCCCTTATTCCACGCAGGCTGGAAGCGCCCATCGTGGAATTCTAACGGCACAAGCGGGGGGTCGAAGGCGGCGCCCCCTGTGCCCCTCTTCTAAGTCGATTCTGCTATGCTTGAGCTTCCGCCCGGATGGCCAAAATTCTCCCTTTTCAAGCCTATCGCTACAGTCCGGCAGCCGGACCGCTTGCGAAGCTCGTAACTCAGCCGTACGACAAGATTTCGCCCGAAATGCAGGCCCGGTACCTGGCTCTCAGCCCGTTCAACCTGGTCCGGATCATTCTTGGGGAACGGTTTGGAACCGATGGCGCCGCACACAATGTCTATACTCGCGCCGCCACCTTCTTACGGGAATGGACCGGGCGCGGCGTTCTCGCCCAAGATCCGGAGCCGTGCCTGTTCGCTTACTTTCAGGATTTCTCGGTGCCGGATACCGGCGAACGGCTTTCGCGCTGTGGATTCATAGGCTTAGGGCCGGTCGAAGACTACAGCGCTGGCGTCGTCCACCGTCACGAGCAGACGCTTTCCGGCCCAAAACAGGATCGGCTCGAACTTCTGCGCCACACGCATGCTCATTTCGGGCAGATTTTCATGCTGTATCCTGATCCCCAGCGGGAAATCGATCGGCTTCTCGAAGAATCCGCGCAAGTGCAACCAACGGCAGCGGTTACGGATGAATATGGAGCTGAGCATCGCCTGTGGAAAATTTCCGATGCCCCCCGCATCGACGCCATCCGCCGTCTGATGGACGACAAAAAGCTGTTGATTGCCGACGGGCACCACCGCTATGAAACCGCACTGGCATTTCGCAACCAGAATCCGAACCTGCCGGGCGCTTCTCGCGTGATGATGACCTTCGTGAACATGCATTCGCCGGGACTGAAAATTCTGGCAACGCATCGCCTGGTGAACGGACTTGCGAATTTCAATTCGGCTGAGTTCCTGAAACGAGCCGGCTCCACATTCAGCATTGAGCCAGTTGCTTCTCCGGAGCAGTTGCAGGCCCTCTGGGCCGGCGCCGGCCGCGGCGCGATCGGCGCGGCAATCGGTGACCAGATCCACCTACTGCGCCCGCGCACCGCCGCGGACCATCTGGATGTTCCGATCCTGCACGAGCTGCTGTTGCGCGACGTGCTCGGCATTACAGAAGAAGCCGTACGCGCGGAAAAGAACTTGCGCTATGTGCGTGGCCTCGACAAAGCCATCGACGCAGCGCGGCGCGGCGAAGCGCAGCTTGCGTTTCTGCTGCGTCCCAGCGCGATCGAGGACGTCGCGCGCATTTCATTTTCAGGTGGCGTGATGCCGCAGAAGTCCACGGATTTCTATCCGAAGCTACTTTCGGGATTGACGATCTACAAAGTCGACGAATGAGCGTCGCCGGGGGTCCCGGCCCCTATGCTTTGAGCGGCAGCGATACCGAATTCCCGCTTTCGACCGATCTCTTCGCGGCCTCGACGATTTCAACGACGCCGACGTTTATATCGAGTGCGGTCAATCCTTCGAGTGATTTGTTCGCTTGGAGCGAGTGCACCAGGTAGGCGATGGGCTCGGCGCGCTCCGGCGGCAATGGATCGAGCGTGAGTTGCGTGGCGTCGCGTCCCACGCGCAACTCCACGCTGCCGTCCTTCATGTATACGCTGCCCTTGCGCCCGAAAATCTCGAGATCTTGAAAGCCCCGCGGCAGGTCCCAGCTTCCCTCGAAGATGCCGACGCTGTCGCGCCACGACAGCAGCAGGTCCGCGTTGTCTTCCACTTTGGGGAACTCTTGCGGACGCAGGTGGTTTACCTGCGCGTACACTTTGTCGGGGCGGCCGAAATACCAGAGCGACCATAACGCGTTGTAGCAGCCGAAGTCCATAAGCGCCCCGGCGCCGTTTTTCTCCGGGTCCGTCAGCCAGTCGAAGAAATACTTATTGAGACCTTGCGGGCCGCCAGGGCCGCCGTGCCCAACGATGCCGCGCAGGCGCCACGCCTGGCCAAGCGATCCGGCATCGACGGCCGCTTTGGCCGCGTAATTGGCCGGCCACCACGCCATCTGGTAATTAGTCATCACCTGCATACCATGCTGTTGCGCGAGGCGCCGCACGATCAGCGCCTGCGCGTAGGTAGCGGCGAGCGGCTTCTCGAAAATCGCGTGGATCTTCTTCGGCGCGCACGCCTCCACGATTTCCAAGTGACGGTTGTTCTCGACGAAGGCCCAAATGAAATCGGGGCGCACATCATTCAGCATCGCGTGATAGTTGCTGAAGAACGGCACCTGATCCGCGCCGCGCTTCTTGGCTTGGGCGATCAGCTCCGGCTCGGTTTCCGCGATACCCACGAGTTTGGCGTGCTCGCCCTTCAGCATCGCTCCCAGATGCCCCCAGACGTGGGAGTGCACCAGGCCAATCACGGCCATTTTGTAATCGCTCGCTCCACGCAATTTCGATGCGGCAGCCGTCAGCGCCGCCGCGCCCAGGAATTCTCGTCTCGATTTCATTTGCCGGTCACCTTTGATGTTACCCTGCATTCTATTGAAAGAACCAGGTTGATCACTTAAGGGTCCGAGTTATCAGTTCCAGCCAAGCAACCATACGGGCATCCTCTTCGAGTTATTGCACACCGATTACAGTATCCAGGGGCGGCAGACTGCTACCTTCCTTCAGTCCGCCGGCGACGCTCCGGAACCGGTTTTGAAGTCTGAGCCAGTAACTATATTCGTTATCCCACCGGCCCGCGGCCGCGGCGAGGCGGTACGGCGTATACTCCGCGAGCCACGCGGTCCGATAGGACGCGGCAATTTGCGTCGCGTCATCCATCATGTCCGCGAAGCGGCCGTGCGATTGGTACACTACCTCGGACCCGATCTCGTTCCAGTACCGGTCACTGTTGTAAGAACCGAAAGATTGCCAGCGGTCAGCGATCTCCAGGCTGTTCAAAAACTTGTAACCCGCGAAATCGAGCATGCGCCCGGCGAGGAGTAAAGATTGAAGCGCAGACGCATCAGCGCCGTCCTTCATCGCTTGATAAATGTGCGTTTGCGATTTCTCGGCGAGCACGCGCGCCTGCCGGAAATCTTCAACGTGATTGGCCGTCCGCTTCAAATTGGCAGCGCTAAACGGATCCCCCCACATTTCGTGAATCGAAGCTTCTCCAAACACTCTCTCGACGGCTAACTCGGATTTGTTGAGATTCTCGAGGGCCGCGGCCACCTCCGGCGCGCTGGCACCTCCGTACATCAACGTGGCGTATTGGCCAAAGAAGCCGTCGCGATCCATAGGCGCGGATTGCCATGGTGCGGCGGCGCCATAAGCCATGGCCGGCCATGTCAGGCGCAGTAAGGTTTGCGCGCTGTCGGTCCAAACGGAGTTAATCATGCCGAGCGCACCCGATCGCCGCCCCGCGGCCAGAAAGTTGTCGATATTGGAAAAGGTCATGTCGAAGTTGAGCGCAATTTGCTCCCAGTTCGCGATTCCTGACTGGATGAAATGGGGCAGATGCCTGGCGACCAGGGGATCCAGCCATTTCTTAATATCCGGCTGCGCCTCATAAGCCCACGCGACGGGAATCAGGCCTTGCGGCAGGCGATCGATAGTATCCGGATACTTCACCATGACATCGGCCCACGCCATTACAGTCTTCCCATGCTGGCTGAACAATTTCGCTACGTTGCCAAGCTGCTCGACAAACAGGGCGGCGGGCGTGGTATTGCCGCGCTTCTTCGCGACATCCTCGATGCGCCAGGTCTCGTCGAATCCGACGTGCACGAACGGGCTCGGGAACAGGTCCAAAATTTGTCCGGCCCAGTCTGCCAGCAAACGCATGGCGTCGGGGTTAGCCGGGTCTAGCTCCACGGAATGCGGGAAAGCGCCGAGGCCCGAGTAGAGCTCGATGCGCAGCAGGTCGTGCAAATGGCCGTAGAGTTCGAGGAACGGGATGACATCCACGTGGCGTTCGCGGCCGTAAGCAATGATGCGCCGGATCTGCTCTTTCGAGAACCGGCCTTCGGGGTTCAGCAGCGGATAGCCGTCCAGCTCGATGGCGCCTTCGCTGTAGATGTAGTACTGATTGGCCTTCCAGCGCGCGAGAAAATCGATTTGCCGCTTTACTTCGTTCTCTGTGGGCAGAGCGCCGTGGCTCATGTCGACCATGGTGCCGCGGTATGCGAGAGCTGGCCAGTCATGAATCTCGACCTCAGGGAGTGCGCCGCAGCCATCGCCTTCGACCAGTTGCCGTAGAGTTTGAACGGCGTAATAGAGGCCGGCCGACGAGATGGCTTCGATTTCGCCGCCGCCCGGCGTAATCTTCAGCCGGTACGCCTCGCGCGAGCCGGGGCCGGGCCGCTCGCCGGGTACGGGAAGGCTGGCGACGGGCCCTGTGCGCTTAAAGACAATGGAAGGTCCGGTACCATCCGGGCTCTCCGCGATTGGAATCGGAGTCGCGCAGTGGGCCGACAGGATGGCGGCGAGCTCGCCGGCCGCGAACCGGTCCTCGCCGGCAGCGTCGCGGGCCAGGCGAATGTATAAACCGCGCAGCGGCAGCCGGTCCGGCCCGTACTGGATCTGTTGCGGCTTCGGCAGCAACGGAGAGTGTGCTGCCGCCATGCTTGTGCAGCAAATGGCCCAAATCAGCAGTCTCGCATGCAGCAGCATGAATCTCTCCCGCGGGTCAAGACCCTTCAGCCGGCTTGGAAGCATATTTAAGCGCCAGTGCGCGAATCTCATAACTGAAACTGAGAAAGCGCTTCTCCCAGCGTTTCGCCTCCGCCGGCGTATATCGATAAAATCCCGCCGCGTTGGAAGTGCCGCGGGCACCGGATGCCACGACCTCCTTCATGAGTTTAGGCGTGTCTTTCGAGCAGCAGAGGTCCGGCAGCAGATCACGCATCACCGCGGCGTAGGCCGGAATTCCGGTCAGATCCATGTAGCGGAACGGACCAGCCATCGTGATCCAATATCCCATGTCGTTCCGTACGGAACGGTCTACATCCTCCACGGTTGCGTAGCCATTCTCAACCAGATAAAACGCCTCGCGCATCATCGCGTACATGATTCGGTTGGTTATGAAACCGCGAACATCGCGGCGAACAAGAGTCGGCTCTTTGTTCCACCGACTTGCAAGCCGCATGATCTTCAGGGCATTCTGCTGGTCGGTTTCTTTACCGCAGATCACTTCCAGGAAACGCAGGATGTGAGCGGGTTCGCCCCAGTGAACGCCAAGAATTCGCTCGGGGTGGAGGGCGCCGCGCTGCAGTTCCGTCACCGGCAAAGCCGAAGTGTTGCTTCCGATCAGCGCGCCGGGCGCAACCGCGTCCTCGATTTTGCGCAGGACCGCGCGTTTCTCGCGGAGATCTTCGAAGATCGATTCGATTACCAGGCCGCAGCCCCGGAGCGCGCCGAAATCGTCCGCAGTGCTCAGATGTTTCAGCAAACTGGCAGGCTCAGTGGATAACAGTTTCTCGCGGCGCATGTCGCGGAGCAGGAAAGAAACGCGCCGTTTCAGGTTGCGCCTGCGAGCGGCGTCTTTGTCGATCCCGACGACGGGATGACCGGCGGCTACAAGACAGGTCACGATGCTGGTGCCCATAAGTCCGAGGCCGACAACACCGGCCGGGACGGGTTGCTCTTTCATACCCCGAAAGCTCCTTTTCGACATAAGTTCCTATCGCCCGCGTGGCAAATTCAGTCTGGCTGCCCGGCCATGGCCGGGAGAAGCGGGTTGTGCGGAAGCTCAAGCCGGTCGAGTAAGGCGAGAATCTGCCCGTTGAGGAACGAGATACGATTATCGGTATGCCCGTCCAACTTGAGAGCTAACTGGCGGACAACAGCATCATGCAAAAGGCCACGAGCCACCAGCAAGCGCTTTTCGACATGATGGAACAGCTCCATATGCTGGAGACCGAACACAACCTGCGGCAGGAGCGCTGTGTGAATGTTATAGGCGCCCAACATGTCGTTCTTAGTGGCGAGCTGAAACACTTTTACGAGCAGATCCGACACGGCGAGGCCCGGAATGACTCCGCAGATGCCGGCTGGAATCAGATCCAGCATATACATGCCACCCCAGCCTTCGAGCACTCCGACCTCTCCGCTGGTTGCTTCCAGAATCGCGGTGACTTTCGATGACATCATCGGTTCCTCGAGCTTGATCCATCGAAAATGGGGATGAGCCCGATGCAACTCGGATACGAAACGAGCGGTCACGGTCGGCCCCGAGGGGTTGACATCCTGAATGAGCAGGGGAATGTCAATCGAAGAGAGGAGCCGGTCGAAGTAGCGGTAGAGATCGGGTTCTCCAAATGCCAGCATGCGCGGGACGGCGGCGGCAATGGCTGATGCCCCTGTCTTCTGGGCCTCGCGGGCAGTCTCCACGGCTTGCGTTACGGAAACGAAGTTAACCTGGGCGAACACGGGAATGCGGCCGGCGGTTTGGCGCACGGCCTCCGTAACCAAGCGCAACCTCTCTCCCTCGGAGAGTTTATAGAACTCGCTGGCATATGCCGGCAGACACATGGCGCAAGCGCCCGCGGCGCAGGCAAAATCGACCAGCCGCCGCAACGCAGGCCAATCGACCTGTTCTTCGACTGTAAAGGGCGTCGGAATAATCGGGACAATTCCGTTTATACGAAACTCGTTCGCCTTTGACATTCCTGCTCCTTTACCTATGCAGCCGCCTCGCGCATGCGCTTTCGTTCCTCGTACACCGTGACGAGAAATGTCCCGGCAAATACCAGGAGGCCCCCGAATACCAGCTGTGACGTGATCCTTTCCTTGACGACTACGGTCGAGAGCAAGACTCCGAACACCGGTAATAAGTAGATTGACAACGACGCCTGGGTCACATCGATCTTCTCGATCACCCAGAAATATAGCAGCATCGAGACGCTCAGACTAAGTATTGCAATGGTAAGCAAGCTGGCCCAAACGCCGACGCCCAAGGATGCAAACGCCGCAAACCGGGGGCGTTCAAATACGAGCATCAGCACTGCAAGCTCGATGTCCGTCAGCAGAAAGCTGTACACGAGTAACTCGACCGGGTTAAACGTCTCCAGCAGTTTCTTGGTGTAGGTGTTGTAGAATGCGCTGCCAAGGCAACTCGCAAGAATCAGAAGATTGCCCAGCAGATAGCCGCCCCTGAAGATCGACACGGACTTCCAATCGATGTCCGAAACCATGAGCACGCCGAAAATCGCAAGCGCGAAGGAAATCCAGCGCACAACCGTCATCCTTTCGCCGAGCAGCATGACCGCCATCATTGCGGTGAAGACCGGAATAGTCAACGTGAGCACGGATGCATTACTTGCGAGCGAGTGCTGTACACCCCAGGTGAGGCCGAGCTGCGCTGGAATAATGCCAAGCGTCGAAGCGAGGAAAAGGTCCCGCCAAACCACGGGCGTCCACCGCGGCCGCGGGTTCTTGCCCCGGCTTATGCGCACGAGCGGTGCAAACAGGACGGTTGCGAGCGCCAGCGGAATCAAGGCAACTGCTATGGGGCCGAGCCGTTCGGTTGCGATCTTGGCGCCGGAGAATTGAAAAGCCCACATTAGATTCACCAGCACCAGAATCAGAAAGTACAGGATTGGGGGCCGCCTGCGGATCGCGTGCGGCGCGGTGACGGTTTCGGCCATTTCCTCTTGTGGACCTCTTATAGCTGCGGCCGCATCGAACTGCCTATCGTACGCCAGCGGTAAAGACAGCACAATCGCAATATGCTGGCTTCCCATTCACTGTCCAATAGGCTGAACACTTTTCCAGTAGGCTTCGTTTCCGCGCGCCACTTTTTGCTACAATCCGGCAAAGCGGGCCGTCGAAGGGACGGATCGATGAGCGCTAGCGGAACACCATCGGCTCCCGCTGTGGAGCGGACGTTATCAATTCTTGAACTGCTGTCGGTGACGAGGAGTGGTCTGACTCTGCCGGAACTCAGCCGGCGGCTCGGGATGCCCAAGAGCTCGACCTACTGTCTACTCGTCACACTCGAGCGGCGGGGCTATTTGCTTCGCAACAACAGAACCCATCGCTATATGTTTGGCCTCAAGTTGTTCTCGATTGCGAACATGGCGCTCAGCGCGGTCGAGTTGCGGGAGAATGCCACAAGTTTTTTGCAGCTGGTCATGCAGCGTTCACGGTTGACGGTACACATGGCGATCATCGAGGGCCACGAAGCGGTTCTGATCGAAAAGATCGAGCCGACCGGACTTGTCAGATTAGCCACCTGGGTGGGAAAACGTATGGACCTGCACTGCTCGGCCGTGGGCAAGTGTCTTCTGGCTTATTTGCCGGAAACCGAGTTTCTGCGCCTGGTCCGGGATCGTGGCCTGACCCGCAACAACGAAAACACGATCACCTCCATCCGCAAGCTGAAACAGCAAATGGCGCAAATCAGAAACGCCGGCTACGCGATCGAAGACGAGGAGGGCGAAATTGGATGCCGATGCGTCGGCGCGCCAGTGTTCGACCACTCCGGCAATGTTATTGCGGCTATCAGCGTAGCGGGCACGACGGCTCAGATCAAAAGTGAAGAGTTCACCTACTTCGGCGAACTGGTTCGGCAAGCCGCGGCCGACATTTCCGGGGCGCTGGGTTTCATCCCAGTCCAGGTCGGATCCGCAGGCCTTTAACTGGACGGGAAAACGGTCGAGCCCAGTCTCTGTTCAGCCTATTAGACGGATTATCGCGTCCGTGGCGCCTCGCAGGCGTATAATTCCGGGATGCCGTATTTGCTTCCCGGCGCACTCTCCGGAGACCCGCTTCCCATCCCTCTGCGCGTGCAGGACGCCGCGAGGACCGCGACTGTTGTTTCTGGTGCGGCAAACCGGCGAGGCCTGCTCTCACAGACTGAATGATCTTGCAGACAACAAAACTGGCGGCGGTGTTGCTTCTTTTCCCAGCGGCGGTGTGCGCGGCCGATGGAAGGAAGGTGTTTCGCGAACGATGTGTGGGGTGTCATGGGACGGACGCTCGGGGAAGCGGAAAGGGGCCGGGTCTCGCGGGGAATCCGCGGTTGAGCGGCCAATCGGTGGAGCAGCTGCGGGCCGTGGTGCGGCAAGGGTTTCCGAATTCGGGAATGCCGGCGTTCGATCTGCCGCTGGAAGAATTGAATGCGGTCGCCAGATATGTGCGGAGTTTAAACGCCGGGGTGACGGTTGGGCCGCCGTCCGGGAAACCGATCACGTGGGGAAACCGGAAGCGGGCGACTGGCTCACTTACAACGGGAAGCTGAGCGCGAACCGGTATAGCGAGCTGAAACAGATCCACGCGGGGAATGCCGCCGGGCTGCGTCTGAAGTGGATCTTTCCGATTCCTTCCTTCGGGCTGGAAGTGACGCCGCTCGAAGCGGGCGGAGTCATGTATGTCACGGGGCCCAACCAGGTATTTGCGATTGATGCTTTGACCGGGAACCAGATTTGGAAGTACTCGCGGCCGCAGACACTCGGACTGGACGGCGATGCTTCTCTGGGGACAAATCGCGGAGTGGCGATTCGCGATGGCAAAGTATTCTACGAGACCGACAATGCGCACTTGCTGGCGCTGGACCGCGCGACTGGCGAACCGCTGTGGGAGAAGACGATGCCGGAGGAGCCTCAGCACTACGGGGGGACGCTCGCTCCGCTCGTGGTAAAAGACACCGTGATTGCGGGGGTTTCGGGAGCGGACGAGGGGATCCGTGGATTCATCGCCTGCTATAAAGCGGAGACCGGGGAGTTACTTTGGCGGCGCTGGACGGTGCCGCGGAAGGGCGAACGCGGATCGGAGACGTGGCAGGGGAGCGAGCCGCTGCGGGGAGGCGGATCGACATGGCTGACCGGCTCCTATGACGAAGCCACGGATACGTTGTACTGGCCGACGGGGAATCCTTTCCCGGATGGCGACGATACGGACCGGGGCGGAGACAATTTGTTTACGAACTGCATCCTGGCCTTGGATGCGCATACGGGCGAGCTGAAATGGCATTACCAGTTCACCCCGCACGACCTGAAGGACCGCGACGCGACCGAACCGCCGCTGCTGGCGGATGTGGAGTATCGGCGGGAGGCCGCGAAAGTTACTGCTGCACGCGGACCGGAATGGTTTCTTCTACGTGCTGGACCGCCTCAACGGAGAGTTGCTGCTGGCCAAGCCGTTCCTCCGGAGAGTGGATTGGGCTACGGAGATCGGGGCGGACGGACGGCCTCGGGTGACAAACGCGAAAGGCTGTCCGGATGATGCGGCGAACTGGAGTTCGACCGCATTCAGCCCGGTAACCAGGCTGTTCTACTTTCTGGCGCTGGAGGAGTGCACGGGGAGCCCGCTGGGCTATCCCGACCAGACGGGACATCGGTTTCTGCGGGCGCTGAATATCGAGACGGGGAAGATCGTTTGGGAGGTACCCCAACCGGGGGCGGCGAGGGCCAAGACCTGGTCAGGGGTGCTGGCGACGGCGGGCGGCATCGTTTTCTACGGGCAGCCGAACGGGGGATTCGAGGCGGTGGATGAGCGGGATGGAAAGACGCTGTGGCGGTTTGAGACGAATGTGCGGATGAAGGCATCGCCGATGACGTTTGAGGTCAGGGGGAAGCAGTACGTGGCGGTGGCGGCGGGGCCGAATATTTTATGCTTTGCGTTGTGAACGGGACGGCTCGGACTGGAAGAGGGGCGAGCAGCGTCACAACCTTATTACAAGTTTGATTTCGCACGGAAGGCTTTCACGCTCTTCACCTGAAACGGCTGACCATTGGAAAGAGTGCCCTGGAAGCGGATGTGACTGAGGGCCGTCGTGGAAAAAAAGTCGGTCTGCAGGCCTCGCCACGGTCCGTCCGTGCGATCGGCCAGCACTATCCAGTTCACGCCGTCTCGTGAACCTTCCACGAGGTAATGAGCGTACGGCGCCGGCTTGCGGAACCATAGCTTATCGTTGTAGTCGATCAAATCGGGGAGTTCGTATTGGATGGCGGCCAGCTTGACGGGCGCACTCCAGGCGAACTCGGCGCTATTACTTCCTTGCTGCGGCGGGACATCTTCGGCGCGGCGCAGGTCCACCGCGGAATCCAGCAAGTAATGGAAAGTGCGCACATACAGCTCCCGAAATAATTTGCTCTCCGGATCGGTCAACCGGTTGGTGAAGCTTTCACTCGATACGACCGCCAACCGCAGATTCTTATGAATCATGAACCCGGTGTGATGAAACGCCGGCTGCTGGACGCGATCGAGACCGCTCTCGTTGGCTTCGGTAACGGCTTTTTCTGAACGGATAAGAATGTCCCAGGCGCGGGGCTCATAGGCGATATCTGCTTCGCCGGCCCACACCCCAGGAACGGGATCGCCGATTTTCAAACCAAGCCCCCGCATAACGGGATGATCCACATTGGAAACCACGGCGCGGCTTCCCTCGGGCCAGTAGCCAACGGTCACATGGAACACATTCAGATAATCGACGGCATCTCCGGCGACAGGCGCGGTAATGGGTGCGGTTGCGGGTGCATCGGCCGGGAGCAACTGCGGCGGCATAAAACTGTCGGGCTGATCCGTCAAGTGGCACCAGATGTGGTCTCTCTGCCAGATATAGCGGCGATCTCCCAGGCTGGGCAGATATTCCACCATGACCGCGAACGAATCACCGCCATGAATCATCACCGCTCCCCCGCGCGCCAGGTAATCGCGAAAACGAAGATAAGTCTCGGCGGTGGTAAACTCGGCGTGGCTGCCGACGAGCACGAGGCGATAATCGCTCAGGCGAACCCTGTCCAGCGCGATGTCATCCTGGGTGCAGTAGTCAATCTGCAAGCCTTCCTTCCGTGCCAATTCGCGGAGAAACTGAAAATGAAGGATGTCCGAGTGGCGCTCGTACAGCCCATAGTAATAATGATTCGTGCGGCGGTATCTTGTGTTCAGGACAGTGGGCGAATATCCCACGCTGGTGTAATGGTAATCGTCGCGCCAGGACGTCATCGCGTGGCCGCCATTGCTGGCATACGCGCGCCACATATCCGTGGGCGCAACGAAGAGAACGGGGCCGCGCGGCTGCCTCGGCCGCACGATCAGCGAGAGGTTCTTTTGGTCGAGGCGGCGCACGGCGGGATCGAACATGGCGCCGGCAGGCACCACGATCGCTCGATACAGACCGGTAGGCCAGTCGCCTGCCTCGAATCTCAGGTTGGTGACCGGAAGCTCGTACACGAATCCGCGGCGGGACACGACGCTCGCGCTCACATCATCAATGAGCACGAGTTCCATCGCCTTTCCCGCTTCCGTGGGCGGCGGCACGATCTGGATTGTTTCTTGTTCGCCGGGCGCCCAGCTTGTTTCGAGCGGGCTGAGAATTGGAAAAAGGCCCGGGTGAATCCCGGGTGTGCGCTTTTCCTGATCCTGGTACCATTCGGCCCACCATAGGCGCTGATCGCGCGGCCGGTAGGCGAAAATCGTGAGGCGGAGGTCCGGCCTCCCGGTCTGTGTCCAGAAGTGCAGTTGTGTGGGGCCGGTTGGTCCGGTGCGGCGGCCCCAGCGCGTGGCAGCGGGTACAGCGCCCTCGAGCACCGTCCCAAGCGCCAGATTGTCGGAGCGATCGTAGAACAGAGTTCCCCAATTCAAAAGATGCGAAGGCGGAATTGTGCCGTCCGGAAGATATAAAGGATGCCCTTCGAGCGCCCCCGCATCGAGTGTCATCGATTCGTTGAATTCCATGGGGAACGCCCAGATCAGCTTCAACTCTTCGGCGGGGATGGGGGCTCCTGGCTCGGGCCGGATGCGGCAAATGTCAAATGCCCCCTCGTGATTGAACTGCGCCATCAATGTGACTTGTGAGCCAGGCGCGTGAAGGACTACGCCGTTGGCGCTGCGCCGGGCGTCAACCTCGACCCTGCGGTTCGCGAGTAGCAGCGACAAGGATGGAAATTGCGGACTCAGCAGCGGGCTCTGGTCGAGTGTCCGGACGCCGAACGCGTCCTCGAGGACGTTCAGGGGCTGGCCCGAGGCCAGAGCGGCGGTATCAAACAATGCAAGGAGAAGGCACGCCCGCAGCACCGTGGGCCGCATACTAGATCTGGGCCACCGTTTCGACCACGGCTTCGCCGTTGCGAAGGAGTCCCGCGTGTTTCAAGAACGACCTTCGGTTGTATCGCCTTACCTTCCGGCCGCCGGTCCACAGTAGGAAACGAAGCGAAATCGCGAAAGCGCTGCGAAGCATCCCGATTGATCCTGCCGAATGGATTTCGCATTATAGCGTGAAGTCCCTTCGGGGAGGAGCTAAGCTGGAGTCTTGTGAATCCGGCGCAAATCCCATCAGCGCCCGCCCGTGCGCGCGCCTTATTAGGACTTGTCGTAATCGCCGCAGCCGTTCGCCTTTCTGCTGGAACAGCGCAGATATCAACGGTTCAGGAACACGCCGAGCAGGGCCGGGAACTCCTCGAACACGGGGATCTGCCGGCCGCGGAACGGGAGCTTCGCAGTGCGGTCGAGTTGTCTCCCGACGACGCCGAGGTTCTGGGCCTGTTAGGCGTGGTGCTGGGCACGCAGCAGAAATTGCAGGAAGCGGATACCTATCTCGAGAGGGCGCTGCGAATCGATCCAAACGATTCGGCCACGCGTCGCAACCTCGCCTGGAACCAGTTCGAGCTGGGCCAGTTGACGCAGGCGAAAGCCAACCTAACCCAGGTTCTCAAAGAAAAGCCTCAGGACTCCACCGCCATTTTGGTGCTGGGGATGGTCGAGGAAGAATTACAGCAGTACGCGGGCGCGCTCAAGCTGCTGGCATCGGTACCGGAACAAGTGCGCCAGCGGCCTGAGTCCCTCGCGGCTCTGGCACGCGCGTACTACTACACCGGGCAGCCGCGGAAATCGCACGAGGTCCTCAAAGAGCTTCCCTTGCATCCGGCCGGCCCTGAGAGTGTTTTCGTCGCCGCCCTGGTGGCGGCCGAATTGTACGATTTCGAAATTGCCGAAACCCTGCTTCGACCGCTTTGGACCAGTTATCCCGATCATGGGAAATTGGGCTATGCGCTGGCGCGCGTCGAATACCGTGCGGGCAAGCTTCCGGACAGCCTGAAAACCCTGCGCCGCACAATCGACACTGGCAATGAGTCCAGCGAGATCTACAATCTGCTCGGTTGGTGCCTTTACAAGGAGGGCGATGCCAAAGGAGCGGTCGCGGCTCTGGACAAAGCCATCGCCCTGGATCCAGCGGACGAATCGAACTACCTGGACGTGGGCATCATACTGCTCAAGAACCATCGGCTGGATGGAGCGATGGCGGCAGCGAAAAAAGCCATCGAAGTTGCGCCCGGTTCTTCCGGCGGCCGGCGCCTGCGGGCGCAAATCGAATTTCAGCGAGGTCGCGTCAACGATGCGGAGTCGTTTTACGCCCGGGCCGTGGAGCTGAATCCCTCCGATACTGACGCCATTGTGGGGCTGGCTACGGCCCAGCTCGACATCGGGAAGACGGCCGAGGCAGAGCAGACGTTGAAGCAAGCGATCCGGCGGCTGCCGCGCGCGGCCGTTATTTATCAGGCCTATGCGACGATGCTTCTTTGGGGGGAGGGGAAAGCAAACAACGAAGTGGAGGAACACGCTTTCCAGCTTTTGCGGCAGGCGGAAACATTGGATCCTTCCCTTTCAGAGCCGCACTATCATCTGGGCAAACTGGCCTTGCGCGAGGGCAACCTGCGGGATGCGGTGCGTGAATTGGAGACCGCGGTCAAGCTCGATCCGAACGGCAGTAAGAACCATTACGGTCTAGCGCAGGTTTACCGAAAGCTGGGCCGGACCGCGGATGCGGAGCGCGAAGTCCGGGCTTTCCAGGCCCTAAAGGAGAAAGACGCCGCTTCTTACCCTGATGCCGGGGGTATCCCGCCAGGCGTGACTCCCCAAACCGCTAAATAGTCCCTTGCGGGCCACATTTTTTCTTGACAAGACCCCGTCGCTCAGGTGTAATACTCCAAACCTACTAGTGCTTCTGGGTCGCCATTCGGCATACGTGGGGAGGGAGATCATGCGACAAGTTCATCGGAAGAT
Organism: Terriglobia bacterium; assembly: GCA_963768075.1. Classification (GTDB taxonomy): domain Bacteria; phylum Acidobacteriota; class Terriglobia; order Bryobacterales; family Bryobacteraceae; genus QHXW01. Next base: position 380,450 of record CAVYHD010000033.1, on the reverse strand, counting down.
CTTGATTAGCAATGCGATAGTGGCATTCGTGGTGCTATCTTCTGCCGTCCAGCTACGTGGACAAGGGGTGGACGCCGCCCTGCTTCGCGGTACGGTCAAGGATTCCAGCGGGGCCGTGATCCCCAACGTAATGGTCACCATGACGAACGTGGCCACCGGCGTTTCAGAAAAGCGGCCGACGGACTCGGCTGGTCGGTATCTTTTTACCGACCTGAAGCCTGCCACCTACACGGCGACCGTCGAAGCCACCGGTTTCAAGACGCGTGTTCAGGACAATATTGTGCTCCGTGTGGGCCAGCAGACTGACCTCGATCTGACTCTCGAAGTCGGCGAGATCAGTCAAAGAGTCGAAGTCAGCGCCGAATCGCCGTTGTTGAATACGGTGAGCGGATCGCTCGGCACCGAGGTCACTGGCCAGTACATGATAAACATGCCGCTGGAAGGCCGTGATTATTCATCGCTGGTCTACCTGGCTCCGGGCACAACCGAAGTGGCGGGAGGGGGCACGGTGGGGAGCATACTGGGCGGCACCGGCTTCGCCTCCAACGGCCAGCGCTATGCAACCACGGAGTTTCGGTTGGATGGCGGCCTGCAGACCAATCCCGAGGGCGGAGAAGGCGGCACCACCAACCTGCAATACAAGCCCACGGTGGAGTCTATCCAAGAGTTCAAGCTGCAAAATAACAGCTTCTCGGCGGAGTACGGCAGTAACGGCGGCACCGTGGTGAGTATGATCATGAAATCCGGGACGAACGAGTTTCATGGCAGCGGTTACTGGTTTTTCCGCCGGCCGGAATTGGATGCCAATAATTTCTTTTCGAACGCGGCCGGCCAGCCCATCGGGGCTTACGACATTGACCAGTGGGGAGGTACGGTTGGCGGGCCAATCAAGAAAAACAAGACATTCTTTTTCTTCGATTTCGAAAAGGACCGGAACACCGCCCCGGGGACTTCAACCACGAGCGTGCCAACTGCTTTGCAGAAGCAGGGGAACTTCTCACAGACTTTCAACCCAGATGGCAGCCTGGAAGAAATCTTCAATCCCTTCTCTCAGACCTGTACCGCAGGCCAGGTCTGTACGCGGCAGCCCTTCCCGGGCAATATCGTCCCGGCCAGCATGATGGATACGATCGGCAAAAATCTGATCAATCTCTATCCTTCGTCAAACACGACGGGCGACCCCGTTACAGGCCTCAACAACTTCACGGCCAAGTATATCTACCCGAATCCCAGCTACCAGTACGACATCAAAATCGACCATAATTTTTCCGACAGCAACCGCATCAGTGCCCGCTACAGCCGGGAATATTAGCACCGCCTACACACCCGATGATTTCCTGGCTCCGCAGGTTTCCTACACTCACGTCAACGAAGGGGCCGTGGTGGATACCTGGACCCTGAATCCGTCGACCGTGTGGACCAACCGGCTGAACCTTCACCGGTTTTACAACGTATTCGGTGTTACGCCCACGGTGAGCCCCGCGAGCGTCGGTTTCCCGCAATCCCTGATTGATAACTCGTGGTACGAGACCCCGAAAACCCTCCCGGACATTTCGGTCCCCGGCTACCAGGGTCTGGTCACGGATGCGTGTTGCACCACATCGCTCGAAACAGACACGCAGTGGTCATTCAGCTCGGTGGTGGACAAAAGTCACGGCTCTCATGACTTGAGGTTCGGAGGGGAGAGGCGGATCTTCCTGAATAACTACTTCCAACCGAGCGACACCAACGGCGGGTTCGAGTTTAGCCCAAACCAGACCATGCAAAGCAACGTCTCTCCCAACGCGCTCCAGGGGAACGGGCTTGCCAGCATGTTGCTTGGAATTTTCGATAGCAACAGCGGTCTGGGCGAACTGCCGTCGGTGGCGAATAAATCGAACGAGACTTCTTTCTTTGTACAGGACACCTGGAGAGTAAGCAGCCGGCTAACGGTAAACATGGGGCTGCGTTACGAATTCAGCACGCCGTACGAAGAACGCTACAATCGCGAACAGTTCAGTTGCTTCACCTGCAATAGCGGCGTCACCATCCCGGCCATGCCCGGCTCGAATTTTGCGGGTGGGGAGCTCGACGGAACCACGATACTGGCTTCGAATAGCGAGCGCCATGCCAATCCCGCTTACCATAACATCGGACCGCGGCTCGGCTTCGCTTACCGCATTGACAGCAAGACCGTTATGCGCGCAGGCGCGGGCATCTACTACGGAATGAACTTCGCCACCAACTGGCAGTATGGAGGGACGGCCTGGCAATATCAGCTCAACTTTATCCCCACTCTGAATAATTATGTCACCCGGTACGCGACCCTCGAAAACCCGTTCCCGGGGGGCTTCGTCGAACCGGAAGAGGGGAAATATGGCCCACTGACTCTTTGGGGAGAAGGGAACGGCAACCACACCAGCCAGACGTTCACAAACGGCCAGATTTACCAATGGAATTACGGATTTCAGCGCGAGTTGCCAGGACTATGGCTGCTCGATGTGAATTATTCCGCAAACCACTCGGTACACCTGCCCTGGAACTACTCCACGGAAAATCGCAATTACATCTCGGCGGCGAACCGTTTGAAATACGGCACCGCGGGGCTGGACAATGATGTTCCCAATCCCTTCCAATACTTGTTCGTACAGGTTCCGGGAAAACCTGCTCCGGTCATTAACGATCCCAATTCCGTCTATAACTTCTCGACCGTTCCGCAGATCGACCTGCTGCGGCCGTATCCGCAATTCCCGGGAAACTTCACTGGTTTTCCGGAGTTTGTGGCCGACTCCGATTACCAATCCCTCCAGGTTCGTTTTGAAAAGCGGCTGGCGTACGGGCTGAGCATCGAAGGGAATTACACCTTCTCAAAGTTCATGGACTATTCCGACGCGGGCGGCAACGCCTGGATTGGCAACCTCGGATTTATCGGAGCGCCGCAGGATCTGACGAATCTCCGGGCGGAAAAGAGCGTCAGCGCCAACGATGTGCCGAACAGGCTGGCCTTCGCGGCAATTTATGAGCTGCCGGTGGGCCGCGGCCGGACCTTTGGGAATAACATGAATCGGATTCTGAATGGGGCCATCGGTGGCTGGCAGGTGAATAGTTTCGTTACCTTCCAGAGCGGTAACCCACTGGTGTTCTCGGCCAGCAATCAGACGCTTGCGGACAGTCCGAACCAGCGGCCCAACATTGACGGCAAGGCCTGCTCCGGCGCAGGCATAATGTCCGTCGTGGATGGCTCGGCAAATTATTTCAACGTCGCCAACTTCTCCCAACCGGCCGACCAGACCCCCGGCAATATGGGCCGTTACATCAACGATTGCCGCGATCAGGGCATTAGCAACATAGACCTGGGACTTTCCAAGAAAGTGCAGTTCACGGAACGCAAGTTCCTGGAGATTCGCGGAGAATTCTTCAACGCGTTCAACACGCCCAGGTTCGGCATGCCCAATACGACGTTTGGCAGCGATACCTTTGGCGTAATCAGCAGCCAGTACAACAACCCGAGGCACGGCCAGATCGGGTTCCGGTTTGTGTTCTAGAGAACGGTTCGGCTAGTTCGGCGTCTGGCAACACCTACGGCTTCGTAGCGGCTTCGATGCGATCGAGTTCCGTGCGCGCTGCCTGGAATTGCGGATCGGCTTTCAGGGCTGCCCTGAGTTCTTGGGTGGCCTCATCTGTTTTTTCTTGCTTCTTTGAGACCAGTGCGAGATTGTAATGCGCCCGGGCGAATTGCGGCTGCAAGCGGATCGCCTTTTCAAGCTCGCCGCGCGCCTGTTCAAGTTGGCCGCGCTGCAGGTACACACTTCCCAACGTATTGTGCGCTTCGGCGGAAGCGGGATCGGTGCCCAGAGCAGAGAGCAGCTCCCGTTGAGCTTCACTCCAGTTTTTGGCCATTGCTGCGAGAACGCCGAGATTATAGTGCGCCGTATAGTTCCGGGGATCCACCGACAAAAGGTGCTCGAGCCGCGCTCGGGCCCGCACATAATCTTTCTTCTGCAGATAGATATTGGCCAATAGTTCCTCGGCGCGCGTGTACCACGGCTCAATCGCGAGCGCAGCCTGGATTTCATTAGCGGCCTCATCGGTACGTTGGAGGCGGAACTCGCACAGCGCGAGATCGAAATGCGCCCGGGCGTTCAGCGGCTCGCGCTCGACCGCGCGCTTGAACTCCTGAGCGGCCCGCGCCTCGTGTCCCAACTGCTGCTGGTTCAAGCCCAGGCTGATCCGGATGTCGACGACGTCCGGCAGCTGCTCGCCGAGTTCCTGCAGCAGACTGTTGGATTCCGCCAGCCGGCCCGCGGAAGCGAGCGCGAGTGCGCGGCCATAAAGTTCAAACGCACCGATTCGATCTTTGGGATCGATATGCGACTCCACCCGGCTGGACGTTGTGGACCCACTCAAGTACCCGAGCGAGCGTAGGGCGTTCACGGTATCTGGCGAGGGCGTCCGCGGCTTAGCGGCCGGCACTCCCGCCAGCAGCGCCATCATTCGTTTTCGCAGATCGAGTGCCTTTGACTGCTGCGCCGTGTAAAGGTTCTGCGATTCGTGAGGGTCGCTCGAAAGATCGTACAGCTCGGGGTTTTGAGCGTCGATGTACTTGTAACGGCCCACCCGCAGAGTCCGCAATGCTGCGCAGCCAAAGTGATTGCGCGCGTAGAGGCTTTCTGAATAAATCTCCCCGGTACCCTTTCCCGCAATCAGGCTATGGCCCCTCATCTCTTTCGATCCGGATAGCCCGAGCGCGTCGAGAACCGTCGGAGCGACGTCCAGCAGACTGGCTGGTTCAGCGATGCGCTCTTGCGAAACACGCTTTCCCCCCGCCGGCCAGTGAAAGATGAGGGGCACATGAAGTGTGCTCTCATAAACGAAATAGCCGTGTGTGCTCTCACCGTGTTCATTGAGTCCCTCGCCGTGATCGGAGGTGAACACGATCAGCGATTTATTCAGCAGACCGCGGCGTTTGAGGAATGCAAGAAAATCTCCGAGCACCCGATCGACATAAGCCAGCTCCGCTTCGTAACCCGCCTCACTGCCGGGCCGGCGCGAGTCCGGCGGAAGATCGTAGGGTGTATGTAAGTCGTACAAATGGAGGAACAGGAAAAACGGCGAGTTGGCATTCTGATCGAGCCAGTGCATGGCCGCGGCCGCCACTTGGGTGCCCGGCCGCTTGAGGTCACCCACGTCCGCGACGGTCTTGTTGTGTAGATCGAACGGGCTGTCATAAACATCGAAATCGCGGCTCAGGCCGAAACGCCGGTCCAGTACGAAACTGCCCACGAACGCCGCGGTACGGTAGCCCGCGTTCTTCAGAACGGTCGCAAGCGTTGTCCCGGCCAAACGGCGCCCCATTATCCTCGACCCCATTGGCGAAAGGATACGTAGAAGTCAGCAGCGCGACGTGCGAGGGCAAAGTCAGTGGCACGAGCGAGTTCACCTGGGAGAACACTGTGCCGTTTCTTGCGATCGAATCGATGTGCGGTGTGATCCCTCGGGTGGCTTGGTAGCAACCGAGGTGATCGGCACGTAGCGTGTCAACGGAGATAAGGATGACCGGCGTGGGCGGCTGGGCGTGGCCGCTGGCGCATGCCAGCATTACAGCCGACAGATAACCGAGCCGGGACAAGATACTAATCCTTTTAACACGAACGCCCGCAGGCAGGAGGCGTGCACTTCCAACTGTGGGCTCCCGCGCTGGTAAGCGGTCGCCATCGCCCCCGTCAATGTTAAGACCAGCTACCTCCATGTGAAATTGTGCATATGATGCATCACCGCGCAGCTGAGATGACCTAAAACGAACCACACTACGGCTTCGAGCACTCTCCTGATTGTTGGCGTCATCAGGTAAGGTTAGCCTAGATCTGCCTCGGCCGTTTCTGAGTGCTGGAGTCGATGTGCCAAACACTCTTGAATCTCAATTTTTCGGTGCCAGGGACGCGGAGGAGTCAACCCTCAGTCAAAGGCTCAGTGAACTTGAGTTCATTTCCCGAGTCATCCATGACCCGAAAGTCCCGGTTGCCCCAGGGCTTTCGTACGATACCTTGATGGATCTTAGCGCCGCGCCCTTCAATTTCCTTTTGGAGATCGTCGAGTCCATCTGTAAAGATGTGAATTGATCCGGGTGCACTGCCTTTGCCAGCCCGGAATAGATGGATTGCCACGTTATCCCGCTCGACCACGGCGTAGTCTCCACCCGGCATCTTCATGACCGTTCGAAAACCCAGCTTTGCCTCGTAATACTCAAGAGATTTGCGGAGATCGTTTACCGGTAGTTCGGGAGCGATCCGTTGGAGTTCAGGCATCGTCACATTGTGCCATGGATTCTGGAGATTCTGCCTCGAAAGTGCCCGCCCTTCCCATTTCCTAGCTCCCCACACCTACGCCTTCCACCCCGGCACCCCGTCTTCCACACCCGCTACAATCGTTCTGATGTCACTCGTCGTAGTCGGTTCGGTCGCGTATGACGGCCTGGAAACGCCGCATGGAAAAGTGGATCGCATCCTCGGCGGCTCGTGTACCTATATATCGCTCGCGGCGAGTTTCTTTACGCGGGCGAAGATCGTGGGCGTTGTGGGCGATGACTTCGCTCAGGAAGATGTCGATTTCCTGAAGAGCCGCGGCGTCGATCTTGAAGGCTTGGAACGTGTTCCCGGCAAAACGTTTTTCTGGGCCGGCGCATACTCGGCGGATATGAACGACCGCACCACCCTCACCACCGATCTCAACGTCTTTGCCGATTTTGATCCCAAGTTGCCGGACTCTTACCGCTCGGCGCCCTATCTGCTGCTGGGCAACATTCAGCCGGCGCTCCAGCGCAGCGTCCGCGCGCAAATGAACGGCCTGCGCTTCGTCGGCGGCGACACCATGAACTACTGGATTCGTGATTATCGGGACGAACTTCTGGCCACCATCCGGCAATGGGACTTCCTGCTTATCAATGACAGCGAAGCACGCATGCTCGCCGGTGAGCATAACCTGCTCCGCGCCGCCGAAAAGATTCTGCGCATGGGTCCGCACACGCTGGTGATCAAACGCGGCGAATACGGCGCCATCCTGTTTCAGGGCGGGGCGCATTTTATCGTGCCCGGATTTCTTCTCGATGACGTTTTCGATCCCACCGGAGCCGGCGACTGCTTCGCCGGCGGCTTCATGGGATACCTGGCGGAGCGCGCCATTGACCCACGTCGCCACATGGACCATCAGGATCTCCGCCACGCCGTGATCTATGGCTCGGTCATGGGTAGCTTCTGCTGCGAGAAATTCGGTCCCGATCGCTTTCGCAACCTGACCCGCGCGGAAATCGATGCCCGCTATCGAGAATTCAAAACCTTTACCGACTTCTGAAACACAGCCCGCTGCTCCCGCCCGGAGCTGGCTGCCCGTTGCCTGGATTGGCGTCCTCGCGAGCCTTCTGAGCGCTGCAGCCGCGTGGTTCGTGTGGCGAGAGGGCTGGACGCTCTACTATGGCGATGCCGAGTCGCACCTCAATATCGCGCGCCGGGTAATTGATTCGCGCACCCCGGGCTATGAGCAGCTCGGCACCTCCTGGCTTCCGCTGTTGCATATTCTGCTCTTGCCTTTTGTGGCGCGTGACGCGCTCTGGCGCAGTGGTCTGGCCGGCGCCATTCCCCCAGCCATTTGCTTCATCGCCGGTGTCACGTTTCTATTCGCCGCCGTGCGCCGCGTTTTCGCGAGTACCGCGGCTGGCGCCGTGGCTGCCGCGCTGTACGCGCTCAATCCCAACGCGCTCTATCTGCAATCCATTCCCATGACTGAAGAGATCTTCTTCGCGGCTCTCGCCGGAGTGCTCTATTTCAGCGTGCGATTTCGTGAGACGCAATCGCTCGGGAGCGTCGTGGGCGCTGGCATTGCGGTTTCTGCCGGTGCTCTCGCGCGCTATGACGCTTGGTTTCTGATACCGTTTGTCACCGCATATTTTCTGTTCACGGCGCGCCGTCGATTCCGCGCGGCATTCGTCTTTGGCGCGATCGCCTCCATCGGCCCGATTTTGTGGCTGGCATTTAACGCCTGGGTCTTCGACAACGCGCTCGAATTCTATAACGGCGCGGCGTCGGCCAAGGCCATCCAGCGCGGGCTTCCTTATCCCGGCAAGGACGATTGGCAACTCGCGCTGCTCTACTACGGATGGGCCGTGCGCGCGTGCGCCGGTGCGCCGCTCTTCTTTGTGGGTGCCGTGGGTGTTCTCGCGGCTTTGTGGAAGCGTGCCTTCTGGCCGTTCCTGCTGCTGGCCCTTCCCGGCGCGTTTTATGTGCTGAATCTGCACTCTGGTGACACGCCGATTCATTTATTCAATCTTCCGCCGCACGGCATTTACAACACGCGATACGGTCTGGCGTCCCTGCCGCTCCTGGCATTCTGCGGCGCCGCGCTCGTGGCGCTGGCGCGCGACAACCGCATCGGTCAACGCGCCCTGGCTTTTGCTGTCATCGGTATCGCCGTCGCGCCCTGGCTCGGAAATCCTCACCCCGATGCCTGGATCACATGGAAAGAGTCGCAGTACAACTCGGTCGCGCGGCGTGCGTGGACCAAGCAGGCGGCGGATTACCTGGCGCCCCGCTACCACCCCGGCGACGGCGTTTTCACCTCCTTCAGTGACATGACCGGCATCTTCCGCCTGGCCGGCATCCCTCTTCGCGACACGTTGACCGCCGACAACGGCTTGGCCTTCGATGCCGCCCGCTTGCGCCCCGACCTCGTCTTATGGGAACAATGGGCGGTGGTGATGGGCGGCGATCCTGTGCAAACGGCCATCAATCATGCGCGGCGCCGCGGGCCCAATTTCGATCTCATGCGGCGGATCATCGTGAAAAGCGCGCCGGTCCTCGAGGTATACGAGCGGCACGCCGCACCCACCGACTGGCTTCACCCCATCCATGAAGATTTCATACCTGAAAGCGCACGGCGCGAAGAATGATTTTCTGCTGACTCCGGTGGCTGGCGTCCCAGCGGGTGTCTCGCTGCCCGATGTCGCGCGCGCCATCTGTGATCGCCACACCGGCGTTGGCGCCGATGGTTGGCTGCACGTCGGCCCGGGCAGTGCGGATGCCGACGGCGAAATCTACCTCTTTAATGCGGACGGCAGCGCCGCCGAGATTTCAGGCAATGGCACTCGATGTGCTGCTGCTTTTCTCCTTTACCATGGCCTCCGCGCGAACGAAGTCCGCATCAAGACCGGAGCGGGAGTCAAACACTTGCGGTTGGTGGACCGCACCGGACTTCACTTCATCTTTGAAATGAACATGGGGACCCCGGAGATCCGCGCCGCCCGTTTCTCGCTCCCGCTGACCGGCGGTGCGCGTGATGTCATCTTAGTTTGGGTTGGAAATCCACAATGCGCCGTACCCGTGGTAAATTTTGATTTCGACTGGCGAAAGGTTGGAGCGGAAATCGAATCGCACCCGCATTTTCCCGATCGCACCAACGTTTCCTTCTTTCGAGCAACTGGCCGGCATTCGATCGAAGTCCTTTTTTATGAGCGGGGTGCGGGTGAAACGTGCAGTTCCGGAACGGGTTCCACCGGTGCCGTGGCGGCCGCCATCAGCCGCGGCTTAGTGGAAAGCCCGGTTACCGTTCATACACCCGCAGGGCCTCTCGAGATACGGGGAAATCCTGATTTGTACTTGGTCGGTCCGGCTGAGATCATAGCTGCAGGCGAGTTCTATCTGGGAGAATAGGCACCAATGAGCACGATACAAGTTGAGACCCCCGCAAGCGCCCGGCTGCTGGATGAAAAGATTCGCACGCGCCAGGCGAAAGTTGGAATCGTTGGGCTGGGTTACGTCGGATTGCCGCTGGCGGTAGAGTTTGCCAAGGCTGGGTTCGACGTCACCGGCATCGACCTGAGCGATTCTAAGGTCAATCGGATCAATGCGGGCGATTCGTATATCGGCGATATTGCCAGCGCCACGCTCGCGCCCTTGGTCCAATCGGGAAAACTGAAAGCCACGGCGGATTTTTCGGCGATTCGCGATCTCGACACCGTCAACATCTGCGTGCCGACGCCGCTGCGAAAAACCAAAGACCCAGACATGAGTTTCATTGTGTCGGCGAGTGGCGAAATTGCGAAGTTTTTCCACGCTGGGATGCTAGTGATCCTGGAATCAACGACTTACCCTGGCACAACGGACGAGCTGGTATTGCCCATGCTGGAACAGGGCGGTTTGAAGGTTGGCAAGGATTTCTTTCTGTGCTTTTCGCCAGAGCGCGTGGATCCCGGCAATCCGAAATTCAATACCTCCAACATTCCTAAGGTTGTAGGAGGAGTGACGCCCGTGTGTTCGGAAATGGGCCGGCTGTTTTATGCGCAGGCGTTGCAGAACGTGGTGGCGGTGAGCTCGACGCAGGTGGCGGAAATGGTCAAGCTGCTGGAGAATACCTTTAGAATGATCAATATCGGCCTGGCAAACGAGATGGCGCTGATGTGCGACCGCATGGGGATCAATGTCTGGGAAGTGATCGAAGCGGCTGCTACTAAGCCCTTTGGCTTCATGCCGTTCTACCCAGGGCCGGGTCTCGGCGGGCACTGCATTCCGATCGACCCTTTTTATCTGTCCTGGAAAACCAAGCAGGCGGGAATTGAAGCGCGTTTCATTGAGCTGGCGGGTTATATCAACGGGCAAATGCCGCATTTCGTGGTCGACAAGATCCAGAATGCGCTGAACGACCACACGAAACCGGTGAAAGGCTCGCATATCCACGTGCTCGGTGTGGCGTACAAGAAAAATATTGAGGACGTGCGTGAATCGCCCGCGCTGGACATTATGATGCTGCTCAAGCGGCGGGGTGCGCGACTGACATTCTCCGATCCGCATGTGCCTGTGCTCGAACTCGAGGGCGAGCGCCTGAAGTCGCAAGACGCGAGCGTAGTGGCGTCGGCCGATTGCACGGTGGTGGTGACGGACCACGCCGCATTCGATTACCACAAAATCGCCGAGCAGGCGAAGCTGATTGTCGATACGCGGAACGCCTTCAAGGGAATTACATCCCCCAAGATCGTTCGACTGTAGCGCCCTAAAACCTAGTTTGTAAACTCGCGGAGATTTCTATTCTCTGTAACATAAAATACTGTTAATCTGAGAGAGATCCCCTCTCAATCGCGCCTTAAAAAAATGCGATCTGACCGGCCTATGAACGCTTTCCGCGCTACTTCTCACATTCAAAAGTGTTCCGATAACAGCGCTGTTTCGACAAATAAACGGCCGGCATACCGCCAAAGCAGAGCAAATTATGACGATAAGAGGTACGTTTTCGGCCCCCGGAGACGCCGAGCGTGCCACCATTCTGGTGGTTGACGATGAAGAAGCAATTCGGCGGATGATCGAAAAGATGTTAGGGAGCAGCGCTTGCGATGTTTTGGAAGCATCCAGTGCTGTGGAGGCGCTATCGGTATGTGAAAGTCAAAGAGGCGCTGTACAGCTAGTGGTGACGGATGTATCGATGCCCGGAATGAACGGGTTCGATCTAGCGGAGCGGATTGCGGCGCAGTGGCCGGAAATCCGGATCCTGTTCATTTCCGGTTGCGCCAATGACCGCAGCGTGCGGCGCGAGCTCTATGACCGGCCGATGCTGTCTAAACCGTTCACGGGCGATGAGCTCAACCGGAAGGTACGCGAGTTGTTGACTCCGACGCCATCCACGGGCTAACTGGTTATTCGCAGCGCAACGAAATCATCGGGTCCACTTGGGTAGCTCTGCGCGCGGAAGCGGTGCCGACTCCCAACGCCAGCGCGAACACGGCTACTATCGCGAAACCAGGTGTTTTGCGCGGCTGCCGTCACGCGTAGCGGAGGTCTTGTAAAAGGTGCGGCATTGGCCGGGGCGGGAAAGGCTAAGGCGGCGCGTTCAGAAGAGTTAAGCTCAGGAGCATCCCATTGACACTCCAATAATATAGGAGCATTATCTAACAGAGAGGCAGCCCCATGAAATCCCTAATTCGGTTCGCTGTTGGAGTTTCGGCGTTGGCAGGGGCAACGAGCTACATCGCTTCGGCCCAATCGGTGATCTCGGCGAAGTCCGGAATAGTTCACTACGTACAAGGCCGGGTTTTCCTGAACAATGAGCTGGTAGAGACCAAGTTCGGCCAATTCCCGGACATCAAGGAAAACCAGGAACTGCGCACGGAAGAAGGCCGCGTAGAGGTGTTACTTACGCCTGGCGTCTTTCTGCGCTTGGGGGAGAATGGCGCCATCCGCATGGTGACCAACCGGCTGATCGACACGCGGGTGGAACTGCTTTCCGGCGAGGCGGTAGTGGAAGCGGATGAGCTGCTCAAGGACAACGGGGTCACGATCGTTTATAAGGACTATGCGGTGCGGATCCAGAAGAGCGGCTCGTATAGCTTCAATTCCGAGGCGGCCAGGCTGCGCGTTTACTCCGGAGTGGCGTTGGTGGACCTGAACGGCAAAACGCAGGAAGTGAAAGAAGGCCACGCGCTGACGATGGACGGGGCGCTGCAAGTGGCGTCGTTTGACAAAAAGGATGTCGACGAACTGTATCGGTGGCAGGTGCAACGTTCCGAATACATCTCCATGGCGAACGTATCGGCTGCCAAGCAGGTGGCGGATTCCGGTGCGTACGCCGGGACCAGCAGCTGGTACTTCAACCCGTACTATGACATGTACACGTTTCTTCCGGGAGCCGGGTACGGGATGGGCGGGTTCTACACGAATCCGTTCGGTTATGGGTTCTTTAGCCCGTTCTCGGTTTATGGCTATCTGAATACGCTGCCGTTTTACGGCGGCGGGTACTACTCGCCGGTGGGCGGCGGTATCGCTCCTGGAAACGGGGCGCGCCCGCCGATTCGGCTACCGGGCGGCGTAACGCCAGCCGTGATGGCCCGCCAGTCCATGGCGATCGCGACGCGTGCGCACGCAACGGCCGGGGAATCGGGACGCGTAGGCGGATCGGGCTCCAGTCCTTCGTTCGCGAGCAGCACGTCCTCGCATGCTTCCTCCGGGCTGAGCATGGCCGGGCACTCGGGTGGTGGTGGCGGGCACAAGTAAGGCGTCACTGCAGGTTCTTTTCGAAGAAATCCGTTAGTGTCTCGTAGAGGTGTTTTTTCAGGGGACCGGTAACCCCATGCGCTTTTTGCGGGTAAAGCATCAGCTCGAAATGCTTGCCAGCGCGCTCGAGCGCATCCATCATCTGCACGGTGTTCTGAAAGTGCACATTGTCGTCTTCGAGATTGTGGACGATCAGTAGCTTACCGCTCAGCTGCGCCGCATTAGTGAGGGGAGAGGCGCGTTCGTAGGCGGCGGCATTTTCCGAAGGCAATCCCATGTACCGTTCGGTGTAGATGGTGTCGTAGTTGCGCCAGTGCGTGACGGGGGCTCCGGCAATGCCCGCGCGGAACAGGCCGGGAGCGTGAGTCAGGGTGTATAGCGTCATATAGCCGCCGTAACTCCAGCCGTAGATTCCCATGCGCGAGGTGTCGATGAAGCCGAGCGATGCCAGGTATTGGACGCCCTGCTTCTGATCCTCCAGCTCGTGCTCGCCCATGTTGCGGAAGATTACGGACTCCCACCGGTGGCCGCGATCGAGTGAGCCGCGGCCGTCCATTTGCCAAACAACAAATCCGCGGTGGGCCAGAACCTGATCCCAGCCTAACTCCGGCCACGCATCGTGCACGGTTTGCACTCCAGGGCCACCGTAGACGACGACGATGGCGGGGTACTTCTTTTCGGGCGCGAAGTGCGCGGGCTTGATGAGGCGCGCGTATAACACGGCGCCGTCAGCCGCTCTTACTTTGTGGATTTCGGTGGGCAGGATGTCGTACTCGCCGGACGCGGCGGGATCCGGCTCGCGGAAGACGGCGATCTGAGTGCCATCGGCGCGATGAACGGTGCGGCGGGGCGGGGAAGCGAGGCTCGATGCGGTATCGAGATAGGAATGGCAATCAGGACTGAGGGAGATGGCGTGCGTGCCCGCTTCGGTCGAGATGCGGCGGCGTCGCTTGCCATCGAGCCGCACGGCGTAGAGCTGGCGCTCCAGGGGGCTTTGTTCAGTGGAGGTGAAATAGACTTCGCCGGCGGCTTCGTCGACACCATCCACGCTTGTGACCTCCCAATCGCCTTCGGTCAATTGCTGGAGCGGCTTGCCCTCAACGGAATAAAGGTAGAGGTGATGAAAACCGTCGCGCTCGCTGCCCCAGAGAAATCGCTTGCCATCCTTGAGGAATTGCAGATCGTTGTTTACGTTAATCCAGTAGGCATCTTCCTCGTGCAGCAGGGTGTGCGCGGAGCCGGTGGTGGTATCGGCGAGAAGCAGGTCGAGGCGATTCTGAATGCGGTTGAATTTCTCTACCGCCACGGCGTGGCTATCGGGGAGCCAAACGAGACGTGCGAGAAGATTATCGCGAGGCTCGCCGAGGTCCATCCAACGTGTTTCGCCGCCGGCTGCGGGGACAATGCCTACGCGTACATCGGCATTGGGGTCGCCGGCTTGGGGATAGCGTTCGGGCTCGGCGAGAGCGTGCAAGGGAAGCGCATCCACTTGGGGAAAGACGGGCTCACGGTGAATATCAAATTGGAAATAAGCAATGGATCTGGCGTCGGGCGACCACCAGTATGCGGTGCCGATTTCGAGCTCTTCGGGATAGACCCAATCGAGCTCGCCATTCAGGAGCGTGTCGGAACCGTCGTGGGTCAGGCGCGAAACTTTTCCGGAGGCGATTTCGAGCGAATAGAGATCGTGACCGCGGCGGAAGGAAACAAACCGGCCGTCGGGGGAGAGCTTGGCGTCGCGCTCGGATTCGACGGTGGCGGTGAGCTGGTCCCATTTGGCGGTGCCGACGTGCAGCAGGAACAGGTCGCCCTCAGCCGCGATCAGAATTTCGTTACCGGAATCGGACCAGGAGAAAGCTTGCTCGGTGACGCGGCGGTTCTGCCAATCGAAGGCATCGGCGCCGGCGGGCTTGACGGCCTTGGCTTCGAGATCGGACAGATTGACGAGCAGTTTGCGCTGGCCGGAGGCAACATCGTATGACCAAAGCTCTTTTCCCTCAAGCCAAGCGAAGCGCTTGCCATCGGGCGCCCACTGGATGGGCGCGAAGCCGGTGACTTTGCGATCGGCGGTGATGGCGTCGATGGTGACAGGCTTTTTTTGAGCCTGGGCGGGGAGGGCGAGGAGAGCGGTGAACAGGAAAGCGCCGGATCGGTACACAGTCAGATTGTAACGGGAGATCGGCTGCCGCACACGCTATGGCGCGAGCTGCGGGGCGACGTAGGTGTAGAACACCACCAGCAAACCGGTGAGTGAAGCCAGCAGAATGCTGTGGCGCATGGTGAAGCGGAACAGGCGGCCCTCGTCGGACGCTTTCATGGCGGTGGCGGCGGAAGCGACGGCGATGCTTTGCAGGCTGATCATTTTGCCCATGACGCCGCCGGCGGAATTGGAGGCGGCCATGAGCACGGGGTCCATGTTCAGCCGTCCGGCGGTGACCACTTGCAGGTTGCCGAACAGGGCATTGGCGGCGGTATCACTGCCGGTGAGGAACACGCCCAGCCAGCCGAGCAAGGAACTGAAAAATGGGAACAGGGCGCCGGTGGCGGCAAAGGCTAGTCCGAGCGTGATGGTGGCGCCGGAATAATTCATGAGAAACGCGAGCGCGAGTACGGCGGCGATGGTGAGTTCGGCGAGCAGCAGTTGTTTCACGGTCTTTCGAAACACGCGAAAGAATTGCGCGAGCGGCATGCCGAGCAGCATGGCAGAGCATAACGCCGCGAACAGGCAAGCCGTACCAGGCGCGGAGAGCCAGTTCAAGGCATAGACGGCGGCGTAGGGCGAGGGTTTGGCGACGACGGGAGGCATGCGCAGGATCGTATTGTGCAGGCCGGGCCAAGAAAAGGTGAGTGAGAGCGCGTTCAACTTCACCTGGAGCGGCTTGACACCCCAAAGCAGCACGAAGATGACGAGCAGGATGTATGGGCCCCACGCCATGAGCAGCTCACGTGTCGAATGGTCCGGCGGCTTCACGTGGGCGGAGCTGTGCTCGTCGAACTGGAATTTATCCTTCGGTTGCCAGAGCTTGAATAACAGGACCAGGGAGCCGATGGCGGCGAGCGAACTGAGGATGTCGGTGAGCTGTGGCCCGACGAAATTCGAAATGAAGAATTGCGTGCCGCCGAAAGCGATTCCGCAGAGTAGGGCCGCGGGCAGGACACCACGCAGCGCACGCCAGCCACCCATGACCAGAATGAGGTAAGCGGGGACGATGAGCGAAACTGGGGCACAGATGCGGCCGACGCCGGCGCTGAGGCGATCGAGCGGCAGGTTGGTGATGCCGGCGAGGGTGAGGATGGGGGTGGCGATGGAGCCGAACGCGACGGGGGCAGTATTGGCCAGTAGACAAATGCCCGCGGCGTAGAAGGGGGAAAAGCCGAGGCCGGTGAGCATGGCGGCGGAGACGGCGACAGGCGTGCCAAATCCCGCGGCGCCTTCGATAAACGCGCCGAATGCGAAAGCGATGAGCAGGGCTTGCAGGCGGCGGTCTTCGGTGAGACTGCCGACGGAGTCCTTGACGATTTGGAATTTGCCCGTTTCGACGGTGATGTTATAGAGCAGAATCGCGGTGAACACGACCCAGCCGATGGGGAAAAGTCCAAATGCCGCACCGTAGCCGATGGCGCTGACAAGCGTGTCCGCGTGCATCCCGTAAACACCGAGCGCGACCGCAGCCGCACCGCCCAGACCGTACAGCGACGCCAGCCATGCCGGCTTGCGCAACGCTCCCAACAGGAAGAGGAGGACGAAAACCGGAAAGGCTGCCACGAGCGCCGAGAGGCCTAGGCTGCCGGCTACGGGTGTATAGTTGTGCGGCCACATAAGGCACCATTATGTACCGGCGCGCAACCGGAGCACAGCACCAGCGATGGTTTTCCGGAATTCTTCCATTTCTTCTGGGGTCTTGTACGGTTGGCGCGGCCAGAAGAAACCACGCAGGCCGTCCTTCTTGCGCCGGGGCACGATGTGCACATGCAAATGTGGGACGCTCTGGCTGACGCGGTTGTTGATGGCCACGAAGGTGCCGTCGGCCGCGAGCGCGGCCTCGATGGCGCGGGCTAACAGTTGGGTAGCGGAGAAGAACGGCTGGATCAGAGCGGCAGGAAGGTCGGAGAGCGTTTCGAAGTGCTGTTTGGGAATCAGCAAGGTATGGCCGGGGAAGACGGGCCGATGGTCGAGGAACGCGAGGGAGGAATCATCTTCGAAGACGACCGGCGCAGGCACAATTCCGGCAACAATCCGGCAGAAAACGCAGCCCGCCGCGGGATCAGCCACGGCCGATGATCCGGGTGGCCAGCTCTTCAGGCCTATCGACGAGAAAATCGGGCGGGTATCCAGCGAACGTCTCCGGCTGAAAGCCCCAGGTGACGCCGCACGCGGTCACTTGCGCGTTGCGGGCAGTTTGGACGTCGACCGAGCTGTCACCCACCATGATGGTTTTCTCGAGCCGCGCCGCACTCGTCCATGAGCGTCTCAATTCCCACCGGGTGCGGCTTTTTCTGGTCGAAGCTGTTGCCACCGTAGACACGCAGGAAATGCCCGGCCAAGCCCAGACCGTCGATGATGGCCTGGCTGAAGCGCACGGGCTTGTTGGTGAGGACCGCCATGGTGATTCCGGCGCCAAGAAGGCGATCGAGAACGTCGCGCACACCCGGATAGAGCACGGTGTAGTCGAGCATGTGCTCGCGGTAGTAGGCGAGGAAGTATAGCAAGGCGGATTGCACCTCATCGTCGGAGTAATCCGGACCGAGGGCCTTGCGGATGAGCACCGGCGCGCCGTTGCCCACGTACGAGTAGACGATTTTGTCTTCGAGCGGCGGCAGACGAAGAGACGCACGCGTGGCGTTTACGGAATTGGCCAAGTCGCGGCTGGAATCGATGAGAGTGCCGTCGAGGTCAAAGATCACCAGGTCCATCGCGGGCTGTGGGGACGCTGCCGTTTTACCCGGCCTTGAGGCGGCGGCGCTGGGCTTGCGCGCGACGCACGGGCTTCGGACGCGGCCGCTTGCTTCCCAGTTTGTACTCCATCAGTTTGCGCTGCAGCGTATTGCGGTGTATGCCGAGAAGCTTGCTTGCGGCGGAGCGGTTTCCACCGGTACGCTCGACGGCGCGAGCGATCAGTGTCTTCTCGAGAATCTCGACGGCCTCCTCCATAAAGAATCCATTATTGAGCAGATGGTCGACGAGTTTTTCGAATGTTTCCTTCATTGCGGGTTGGCTTTATGCGTCGGAATCAGGAAGCCGGTGGACTCCGTTCTTCAGGGTATCCTGCCAGATGCTTTTGACCTGGCCGTAGTGCTTGCGAAAACTGTCCTTGAGCTCGCGAGGGGCAATCGAGGCGAACAAGTGCGCGGTATCGATGACGTAGGGCGCCAGGCGCGAGTGAACTACGGCGTTCGGAGCCGCATCCCCGGTGGCGGGCGTAAAGGCCACGATAGCCACGATCAGTGCAACCGCCATCAGCAATCCGCGGACGGCGCCGAAACCCGCGCCAAGAACGCGATCGAAGAAACTGAGCCCGGCGGCCTTCACCAGGCGGCTGAACAGAATGCCAACGATGGCGCCGGCAATCAGCACACCGACGAAAATGATGAGGAAGCCGCAGAAATGCGCGATGCCCTTCGAGGCGACATAGGGTTCGAGAAACGCGCCCGCGGAACCGTAGAACCAGAGCCCGCAGAACAGCGCCGCGATCACTGAGACGAGGCCGATGAGCTCGCGCGAGAATCCCTTCCGGATGCTCGATATGATCGAGAGCGCAATGAGAATGACGAGGACAATGTCCAGCCAGTTCATAGTTTTTTGCCGGTCAGCAGCCGATAGGCTTCCCGGTACTTCTCACTGGTGCGATTTGCGACCTCGGGTGGCAGCGCGGGCGCGGGTGGCTGCTTGTTCCAGTGAATACTCTCCAAATAATCCCGCACGTACTGTTTGTCATAAGAGTTCTGGGCGCGGCCCGGAGCGTATTCGGTGAGCGGCCAAAACCGCGAGGAATCGGGAGTCAGGACCTCATCGCCGAGCACCAGCTTTCCGTCGATGAAGCCGAACTCAAATTTCGTATCGGCGATGATAATGCCGCGCGTTTCGGCGTAGGCTGCAGCGCGCGTGTAGATGGCCAACGTGAGATCGCGGAGCTGCCGGGCGGTGTCCTCGCCGACCACGGAGACCATACGTTCGAACGAGATGTTCTCATCGTGCCCGGTTTGTGCCTTGGTGGAAGGCGTGAAGATCGGTTCCGGCAGCTTGCTGCTTTCCTGCAATCCTTTAGGGAGTGGAATGCCGCACACGGTTCCGCCGGCGCGGTACTCTTTCCAGCCGGACCCCGCGAGGTAGCCGCGCGCCACGCATTCAATAGGCGCCATATCGGCGCGCTTCACGAGCATCGACCGGCCCTCGATCTGCGCGCGGAATGGCCGCAATTCAGACGGGTACGAGTCCACGTCCGCCGTGAGGAAATGGGTCGCCGTCACATCGCGCAAAAGGTCAAACCAGAAGATCGACATCTGATTCAACACGCGGCCCTTGTCCGGAATGCCGGTGGGCAGCACGCAGTCGAATGCCGAGATCCGATCCGTGGCGACGATCAGAAGCTGATCACCCAGCCGGTACACGTCGCGCACTTTTCCCTGGGAGAAGCGTTCGACGCCGGTGAGGCTGGTCTCTAGAATGATTGTTTCCTGTATGGATTCCACGATACCTTCAGTTTTACTCGGGGGTACCCAAAATGATACTGGGAAAACTCCGCAAAGGCAACGGTCTTTAACGAGGGAGATTTTCAGTGATGGTACTAATCGTACCGTAGGCATCGGGCCGGCGATCGCGGAACAGCGGGAAGCGGCGGCGCGCTTCGATCACCTGGTCGCGATGGAATTCCGCCGTTACGATTTCTTCACTGCTGTCGCTGGCCTTCACCATGATTTTGCCCAGCGGATCAATCACCATGCTCTTGCCGGACATCTGCCAATCGCCCTCGGGGCCCACGTGATTGCAGGCCGCGAGGAATGCGCCGTTTTCGAGCGCGCGCGTGGTGAGGAAATTTTCCCAAGGGTCGCCGATGGGCGTGGCGTAGGGTGCGATGATCAGCTCCGCGCCCTGCAGGGCGAGGCAGCGGCACGATTCCGGGAACAGGTTGTCGTAGCAGATGGAGAAACCGACGGTCCACTCCCCGATGCGGAAAACGGGAAAGCTCGATCCGCCGCGGAAGTAAATCTTTTCGAGGCTCAGCAGCGCCGCGGGGTGAACCTTACGATACTTGCCGGCGATTTCGCCCGCGGGGTTGATGAGCATGGCGGTGTCGTAGTAGAGCCCGGGCCGTGCGATCTCGAAAATCGTGGAAACGATGTGTATGCCGTGCCGGCGGGCTTCGGCTTTGATGCGCGTCTGCGTGTAGCCGTCATCGGCCTCGGCGTAATCCATGTAGCGGAGGTCGCGATATTGCGGGAAGTACTCGTTGTTGAAGAATTCGGGCAGAACGACGAGGTCCGGCTTCTCGCACGCCGCGTCGGCAATGTACTGGCAGCAGCGCTCAACATTCCCGTCGCGCGCGGCGGTGCGGCTGTTCATCTGGATGAGTGCGATTCGCATAGAGGCGTTCACAGGCAGACGCGAATGGCCTTCGCGTCGATCTCTTTCCCGGCAGCGGCGAGAGACTCGGCAGAAAGACGCTGCTGCGCGTCCTGAAACAGCTCGTTCTCCTCGCGCCGAATGTGGCGGCGCAGCAGATCGCAGAAACTTTCGAGCAACTCGGCGGAGGGAGCGGTGCATAGCCGGCCGATCATGCTCTCGAGTGCGCGATGATCGGCGATGAGTTCGTCGAGCATGGCCATCTTACCCAGCTCACGCTCGATGAGCGGAAACAGCAGCTGCTCCTCGATGGCGAAGTGATTGGTGAGTTCGATTTCGTAGCGGTTGATGGCTTGCGTCGCGAGGTGTTGGATCGTCGCGGGGGAGCGGTCGGCCCGCAAGGCGCGCTCGGTGAGGACGCATAGCGCCAGACCATTGTGGTGCTGCTGCGAAAGCGGGATGAGCGCGGGATCTCGAAGCACTTTCCCATTTTGCGACAGTTTTGATTTCCGCGCGTGAATTTCTATACTTTTCTCTTATGGCGTTTTGCGTAGCGTGCGGTACGAAGCTCGGAGAAGAGGCAAAGTTTTGCGCGAGCTGCGGACGACCGGTGGCGGGAGCCATCGCGCCGGCGGTTAAGGCTCTCGATTACACGATTCAAGGAGACAACCTGCAAGTGGCGCGCATCCGGCTGAAGCCGGGGCAGGAGATTTATGCGGAAGCCGGCAAGATGGTTTATAAGACCGCCAACGTAGGTTGGGAAACGCGCATGAGCGGCGAGACGCTGGGAGAAAAACTGCTCGGCGCGCTGCGGCGCACCATCACGGGTGAATCCTTGTTCCTGACCTATTTTCGCAGCGACGGGCCGGGCGAAGTCGGCTTCGCGGGCAGCTATCCGGGGCGCATTCAAGCGTTCGAACTGGCGGCGGGCCAGAGCATCATGACGCAGCGCGACGCTTTCCTGTTCGCCCAAACCAGCGTGCAGTTTAATGTCGCCTTCGTGAAGAAGTTAGGCGCGGGGTTTTTCGGGGGCGAGGGCTTCATTCTGGAAAAATTGACCGGCCCGGGGACCGTCTTCATCCACGCGGGCGGCGACTTCGTCGAATTCAAACTGAATGCGGGCGAGGTGATACAGGTGGACGCCGGGTGCATAGTGGCGTTTGATGAATCGGTCGACTACGACATCCAGTTCGTGGGCGGCATCAAGACGGCGCTATTCGGGGGCGAGGGGTTGTTTCTGGCGAATATGACCGGGCCGGGCCGAGTGATCGTGCAGAGCATGACCATCAACAAGCTGCGTAGGGAACTAGCGCCGGGCAAAACCAGCGCGGATGAACACAGCCCGCTGAGCGCGATTACAGATATTTTCACGAGCGAAGACTGAGGCGCTCGGCGGGGGCAAGGGCGGGGCACGTCGAACTGATCGCCGCTGTGCGCTGAAGCGAGGGCGCACGATTGAAGTTAGCGAATGGGCGAGTACGGCGTGGACCGGAACAGCGAAATCTGAATCACGGCCGAGATCTGCCCGTGTTTATCGATCGACTCCTTGCGGACCTTGATCCACTCGGGGTCTGCGCCGAAGGCTTCCCAGGCTTTTTCGCGCGCCGCCAGGCTTTCGAAGGGAATCAGATAGGTAAGGTTCGGCATGTTCGGGCCGAAAAACGTAGAGCTGTACAAGATGGGATTCACGCCGACCCGGTGGAAGATCTGGATTTCGGGCCCGGCGAAACGTTCGTGGAGCGCCTTGAGCTGCCGCCAGGTGGGCGAGTGATAGACGCGCAGCTCGAAGATCCGCGAGGTTTTTTGCGGCTCGGCGGGCGTGACCATCTCGGGACTGTATTCGGCGGCCTGCAAAAGGACGTTCGATTGCTGATCGAACGCGGGCTCGCCCGAATCCCAATCGGCGAAATTCTTCACCAGCTCGGCATCCTGGTGGATGCGGGTGTGCACGCCCCACATCTCTTCGAACGACTGAAAGCCGTAGAGCGCCACCATCTGCGGCATGTGCGGCGCCACCAGCGCCTCCAAAAAAATCACGGGGCCCGAGTGGTGCACGCGCTGCAAGGCCGGCAAAGCGATCTTGCCGAAGTAATCGTGCATGCGCGCCACCTGGGCGCCCTGCTGCAAGTAGTACGTCTCAAGCACGTAAAATCCGGTGCGTTTCTCACCGGCTGCCCCGGCGGGGCGGGCCGCTGCCAGCATTCCCATTCCTCCCATCATTCCGAAAAACGTTCTTCGATTCACGGACAAGCCTCTGAATTCGTGCGTCCATGCTCCAGACGCGCACAACCAATATAGCGCCGGCAAAAGCGGCGCCGGAACATGCGCTAAAATCCCACTATGACATCACCGTCCGCCGCCGTCGCTCGAGACATGCGGTGTCGCACGAGAATCGCAGCACTGGTTCTGAGCGTGGTTGCGTTTTGCGCATGCTCGCGGCAGCAACCCGAGTCAGCCAAAGGTTCGGAGCACGCCCCGGATACTTACAAGGTCCGTTTCGATACGAGCAAGGGCGCGTTCGTCCTGAGTGTGACCCGGAGTTGGGCACCGGTGGGCGCGGACCGCTTCTACACGCTCGTGAAGAGCGGGTTCTACGATGACGCGAGATTCTTCCGCGTGCTTCCCGGTTTTGTCGTGCAGTTTGGCATTGCAGCCGATCCGGCGGTGACGGCGAAATGGCGCGATACGAATCTGACGGATGACCCCGTGACCCAGACGAACCGGCCCGGAACGATTACATATGCTACTGGCGGCCCGAATACCCGCACGACCCAGGTGTTCATCAATCTCGTCGACAACGCGCGGCTGGATCACGACGGTTTCGCTCCATTCGGCGAAGTGACCCAAGGGTTGGATGTTGTGAACCAGCTCTACAGTGGATACGGCGAGGGCGCCCCTGGTGGGGCTGGTCCGGCGCAAGATCGCGCCGAAGCCGAGGGCAACGCCTACTTTGAGCGCGAATTTCCGAAGCTGGATTACATCAAGAAAGCGACAATCGAAAAATGAAGCGCCGGCTGGCATTTTGCGCGATTCTCGGATGCCTTGCTGCACGGGCTGACGATACTGCTACGCTGCGGCTGAATCTGCGCACGCGGGTAGAAGCTTTCAAAGGGAGCGGGCAATGGCAAGAGGTGCATTTCATGGAAGACCTGCCGGTCTCGCACACCGCGATCGTGATTTGCGACATGTGGGACAAACACTGGTGCTCGGGCGCCAGCCGCCGTGTCGACGCCCTGGCCGCGCAAATGAATCCGGTGATTGAAAAAGCGCGGGCGGCGGGGGTGCAGATCATTCACGCGCCCTCCGAAACCATGGACTTCTACAAGGACGCCCCTGAGCGGCTGCGCATGCTCGCGCTTCCGAAAGCCGAAACTCCCGCCGCGCTGGGTCTGACCGATCCTCCGTTGCCCATCGACGATTCCGACGGGGGCTGCGACACTTCAGATCAGTTCTACAAAGCCTGGACGCGTGAAAATGCGGGGCTGCGCATCGCTCCCCAAGATGTGATCTCCGACAACGGCGCCGAAATTTTGAGTTTCCTGCGAAGCCGCGGCATCGATCGTCTTCTCATCATGGGCGTTCACGCGAACATGTGCATACTGAACCGCTCGTTCGCGATCAAACAGATGACCAACTGGGGCGAACACTGCATCCTGGTCCGCGATCTGACCGATGCCATGTACAACCCGAAGGCCCGCCCGTTTGTTCCTCACGCGCAGGGCACGGAGCTGGTGATCGAGCACATCGAGAAATACTGGGCGCCGACGGTGCTGAGCGAGCAATTGCTGACGGCGTTGCGCGAAGCGAAGTAACCGCTACCCCTGCCGGACAATTGTGAAAGACTTGCTGGAGCGAGAGTGCCACGTGAGCGTCTTTGGCGGCATTGAGGCAGGGGGGACCAAGTTCGTCTGCGGAGTAGGGAGCGGTCCGGACGATCTGAACTGGGCTGTTCCCGACCTCGTCGCCGGAAGGCCCGATCGAAAGGCGTGGCAGCATTCTTTGGAGATCTTGCCGCGGAGTTGAGCGCGGTCGGTATTGGGTCGTTCGGTCCGGTGGATTTGCATACCGGGTCGCCAACCTTCGGCTACATCACGTCGACGCCGAAACTGGAATGGCAATATTACGATCTTGCGGGAGCGTGGGGCGCGCGCTCAATGTGCCTGTGGGTTTCGACACCGATGTGAATGCGGCGGCGCTCGGCGAGGCGAGCTGGGGCGCGGGCTAGGGCATTTCCGGATTTTCTGTACCTCACGGTGGGCACGGGAATCGGCGGCGGCGCGATGGTGCATGGGGAACGTCGTCCACGGCCTGGTGCATCCCGGAGATGGGACACATTCGCGTTCCGCATGACCTCGCCAAGGACCCGTATCCGGGCGGGTGTCCGTTCCATCAGGACTGTCTGGAAGGGCTGGCCTCGGGTCCGGCGATGGAAGCACGGTGGGGTATGCCCGCGCAGGAGCTGCCGCTGGATCATCCGGGCTGGGCGCTCGAGGCGAACTATCTGGCGCTAGGACTGGCGACGTGGGTCTGCACGCTTTCGCCGCAGCGCATCGTGATTGGCGGCGGCGTGATGCAGCACCAGCACCTGTTCCCCATGGTGCGGCGGGAACTGGCACGGCTTCTGAACGGATATGTCCGGGCGAGCGCGCTGCGAGACGATATCGAACACTACGTGGCGCCGCCACAGCTTGGCAACCGGTCCGGCGTGCTCGGCGCCCTGATCCTCGCCGGGCAGGCCTATGGGAATTCAGCGGCGCTGGCGCGCGAAAACAAATGACGCTCAATTCGGCACTGGTGAAAAGCACGGTTGTCGCGGCGCTGGGCGGACTGCTGTTTGGTTTTGATACCGCGGTGATCGCGGGAACCACCGGCGCGCTGACGCGCTTCTATGATCTGACGCCCGGAGGGTTGGGCCTGACGGTCGCCATCGCGCTATGGGGGACGGTGCTGGGCGCGCTGCTCGCCGGTTTCCCGGGCGACCGCTACGGGCGGCGCGACAGTCTTCGCGTCGATGGCCATTTTTTATCTGATCTCGGCGCTGGGCTGCGCGTTCGCCTGGGACTGGTATTGGCTGGTATTGTTCCGGTTCGTCGGCGGGCTGGCGATCGGCGGATCCTCGGTGCTGGGGCCCGATGTACATTGCCGAAATCGCGCCGGCGAAATGGCGCGGCCGCCTGGTGGGGTGTTTCCAGTTCAATGTCGTGGCGGGAATCCTGCTAGCGTACTTTTCCAATTACGTGATCGGGCTGATGGGGCTTGGGCGCGGTGGAGTGGCGATGGAAGCTGGGCGTCGCGGCGCTGCCGGCGGCTCTGTTTTTCCTGATGCTGTTCCTGATTCCACGCAGCCCGCGGTGGCTGGTGCAGAAGCGCCGTCCGGCGGAGGCACGCGCGGTGCTGGAGCTGATCGGCGAGGAGAATGCCGACGCGGAGATCGAAGACATGACCGCCGCGGTGCAACTCGAACACCAGTACGGGCAGGAGCGCCTGTTCGCAGCCAGGAACCGGTTCCCCGTTTTTCTGGCGGTCTCGATCGCGATGTTCAATCAACTCTCGGGAATCAACGCGATTCTGTATTACCTGAACGATATCTTCGCGCGCGCGGGATTCAACAAAGTTTCGGGCGACTTACAGGCCGTGGCCATCGGCGCGACCAATCTGATTTTCACCATGCTCGCCATGTCGATCGATCGATCGGGTGGGACGGCGGACGCTGCTGATGATCGGATCGATGGGCACGGCGGCTGTGCCTGGCGGGCGTGGCGGTGATCTTCTGGACGGGCCGGCACGAAGGGCTTGCTTGTCTGGCTGCTGATCGGGTTCATCGCCTCGTTCGCGTTTCTCGCAGGGCGCGGTGATCTGGGTGTATATCAGCGAGGTTTTCCCGACGGCGGTTCGGGCGAAAGGCCAGAGCCTGGGCAGTTCCACGCACTGGATCATGAACGCTCTGATCTCGTGGGGATTCCCGATCGTCGCGGCGTCTTCGAAAGCGGCTCCTTTCGTTTTCTTCTCGGCCATGATGGTGGTGCAACTCTTCGTCGTAGCGGCCTGGTATCCCGAAACCAAGGGAGTCACGCTGGAAGAAATGGAGAAGAGACTGGCAACGCGCGCGCTCAATTAAGCCAGCGCTGATGCGGCGGGCGTCACCAACTATAGATCGAGGCTCTTCACGATAAGGGGGAGTTTTTCGGAGCCGTGGTCGCTTGTGCACATTGTGCGCGTTCCTGCTCGTCGATACGCCGCAGGAAAGCCTCCGCCTCGGCATAGCCCGGGCGGAGCTTCAACGCGTGGTTGAAATCAGCCCGCGCCCGCACCAGATCGGGCTTGTACAGCAAATGATAGGTGCCCAGAAACAAATGCGCCCTCGCGTCCAGCGGCCTCAACGCACGATGCGTTCGGCAATTTCGACGGCTTCATCGAACATTTCGAGCTGGTGATATTCCGCGGCGAGAAAATCGAGTCGCGAGTCGTCGCTCGGGTCGGCGGCAATCTCTTCCTTCAGGATCTCGAGATACCAGTGGTTTTTGCGGCGCCGGGCTTCCTGGTCAGAAGCAAAATTGTGGTCGATGCGGATGCTGGTTTTACGCAAGCGCCCGCCTCCGGACAGAATCGAGGCGTCGATGGTTTCATGAACGCGGCCGCGGTACCGACAGTTCGGCCTGTTGGGAAAGAGCCGCACGACGTAATCCGTCGTGGAATTTGAAGAATCCGACCAGTGATTGTGCCGCTCGAGAAAATATCCCGCGTTTTCGTCGCCAGCGACGAGCTTTTCGATCATGGGCGCGCTCGCCCGGTCCAGGGTCTCATCCGCGTCGAGCATCAGGATCCACCGGCCAGAAGCGCGCGCGATGGCCTGGTTGCGAGCCGCCGCAAAATCGACAATCGTGAAATCGAACGGAATCACTTCAGCCCCGTAGCGTGCCGCGATCCGTGGCGTGGCGTCGCTTGAACCGGTATCGACGACAATCAGCTCCCGGGCCAATCCTCGACCGAATCGAGACACCGTGGCAGATTGCGCTCTTCGTCCTTCACAATCATGCAGAGACTGAGCCCATCCGGCATACTCGGCGTTTTTTGTGATCGCGAGGCGAATCTTCAGGCAACGGAGGCGCGCGCCGCCTTCAGGGGCTCCGTCTTCACAGGCTCCGCCTTCACAGTTTCCTCCTTTACATTCTCGACCTTCATAATGGGTGGCGACTTGATGATATCAATGCTTCCCTTGAAATATGCCCCATCTTCAATGATAATTCCCGCGGTTTTGATGTCGCCGATGAGGCTCCCGTTTCGCTGAATGGTTATTTTGTCGGAAACGTCAACGTTGCCATTCAGACTGCCCTGAACGATGACTTCCCGC
Organism: Terriglobia bacterium; assembly: GCA_963768075.1. Classification (GTDB taxonomy): domain Bacteria; phylum Acidobacteriota; class Terriglobia; order Bryobacterales; family Bryobacteraceae; genus QHXW01. The sequence goes on along the minus strand of CAVYHD010000033.1, from coordinate 352,534 downwards.
GCCTTAATACTGGCCCGAACCTTTCCGCGCGGTCCGATGGTCAGCCGATGTTGCAACTCGAGTTTGCCTTCGACCTCTCCGTCCACGTACAACTCTTCCCGGCTCACGATATCGCCCTTGATGATCATGGAAGCTCCAATCGCTGCCACGGAGCCCGAGGTTTGCTCCTTCGGGATGTCGCGTGGGACGGGCATTATGGGCGATGTGAAGTTCTGCCGCGGCGGCTGGCTTTGCATAGGCTGGCTACCGGGCGCACTGGGGGTTACTTCTTCGCGTTTATTAAACATGGTGTCTCCGACTTCTGTGTTTAAGAGAGGCATCGCCCGCACGTTCGTTGCCATTAGAGGTGGGGGTTGGCTCTGCGCCAGTTCCGCAATCTTGCAAGCTGCCCTCCTGTAAGATCTACCACTTCAGAACGTAAGATTTGCGCACCGAATCTCTGCCACCCGCTCATGCCGCCGGCCACGGCCGGATTTAGTTTGTGATAATCGAGGAATGCGGAATCGTTGGAGGCTCATCACAGGTCTGATCATCGTGACTGCCGGTTTGGCGGCGACACCGGACTTGACCACGCTGACCGTCGCGGTGAAAAGTCCTTACGACAACCCGGTGGACAACGCCAGCGTGATCGTCAAGTTCGTGAAAGGCCGCTCGAAGGCGAAACTCGGAACCAAGATCCGGAAGGAGTGGGAAACGCGTACCAACCAGGAAGGACTTGCGAAAATTCCCCCCATTCCGCAAGGATCGATTCTTGTCCAGGTGATTGCCAAAGGGTACCAGACGTTCGGCCAAACCTTCGATATCGACCAGGAAGCAAAGACTATCGAAGTGAAGCTGAATCCGCCCCAGGCTCAGTACTCGTCGCATCAGTAGCAGTTCTGCGCCGGACAGCAGTCTTCTACCCCTGGCCAGTTTGCTTGCGCGTGCGGCGACATGGTATAAGGTAGCGCTGCTTTATGCCGACAGGGCAAGCTATGGCCTACACGGTGCTTCTTGTCGAGGATCACAAAATCATGCGGGACGGCATCCGCGCTTTACTCGATCAAAGCGGCGAATTCGCCGTTGTGGGCGACGCGGAAAGTGGCGCGGAAGCGGTGCAACTCTGCAGTGAGACGCGGCCGGACGTCGTTCTAATGGACATCGGACTACCGGGCTTGAATGGCGTGGAAGCCACCACCGAGCTGCTGCGTCACAGCCCGGGTCTGAAGATCATCATGCTGTCCATGTACGACGACGAGGAATCTGTGGTCGGTTCCATTCGGGCTGGGGCGCGCGGCTACGTCGTCAAGCGCGCTTCCGCGGGGGATTTGCTGGATGCGTTACGCGCGGTGGCGCGCGGGGGCTCGTATCTGAGCCCACACGTATCGGAACAGCTGCTGGCGAGGATCCGGCGCGGCGATGCGGATACGGCTTCCCGGCACCCGCTGCTCTCCCAGCTTACGCCGCGCGAGTTTCAGGTGCTCGGCCTGATTGTCGAGGGCAAAGCCAGCAAGGAAATTGCCGTGATGCTCGATCTGGGCGTGGAGACCGTGCGCAGTTACCGCAAGACCATGATGAAGAAGCTGAACGTGAACAATGTAGCGGGCCTCATCCGGGTGGCGCTGGCCGCGGGCCTCGCCGACAAGATCCATCAGGCGGCGCCGGGATCGTAGACCCCCCGTGTAACACGCGTAAGCCACCATCTGCGATATTATGCAGGAGTATGAATCGGCGCCATTTTCTAATGAGTTCTGTCGCGGCCGGGACGGCCGCTCTCCGTTCGAGCAGTCTCGCTAGTCCTAACGACACCGTGCGCGTGGCTTGCGTGGGTGTGCGTGGCCAAGGCCGAGCGCATATCGCGCACTACGGCAAGATGGCCAATGTTGAGATCGCGGCCATCTGTGATATCGATGAATCGGTTTTGAATGCCCGTTTGAGCGATGTGGAAAAAATGGGCAAAAAGCGTCCGGCGGCTTACACCGACTTACGCAAGCTGCTGGAAGATAAGTCCATCGACGCCATTTCGATCGCCACCCCGAACCACAGTCACACGTTGCAGGTGATGTGGGCGTGCCAGGCGGGCAAGGATGTTTACGTCGAGAAGCCGTGTTCGCACGACATGTTCGAGGCGCGGCAGATTGTGGCGGCGGCTCAGAAGTACAACCGTCTGGTGCAGCACGGCACCAATTGCCGGTCCGGCATCGCCCGCGAGGCCGTACAGAAACTGAGTGAGGGCGTGATCGGCGACGTGTACATGGCGCGCGGGCTCTGCTTCAAGTGGCGTGATACCATTGGCCGCAAGCCGGTCGAACCGGTGCCCGCGGGCGTGCACTACGATCTATGGCTGGGTCCCGCTCCGCTGCACGATTTCACGCGCAACCGCTTCCACTACAATTGGCACTGGTTCTGGGACTACGGCAACGGTGATCTGGGCAATCAGGGCATTCACCAGGTGGATGTGGCGCGCTGGGGATTGGGCGTGAAATATCCCACCAAAGTCAGCGCCATGGGCGGGCATTTCATGTTCGATGACGACCAGGAGACCCCGAACACCATAGCCGCCAGCTATGAATTTGATGTCGCCGGTAAAAAGAAGTTCATGGAGTTCGAGGTGCGCCACTGGATCACCAATCACGAAGGGGGCATCAACGAAACCGGAGCGGGCAAAGAGGTAAATACCGTTGGCGCGATCTTTTACGGTTCGAAAGGCTACATGGTGGTCACCGACGAAGATCACGCGACCTACTACACGTTCCTGGGCCGCGAGCAGCAACCGGGACCGTCGGGCCACGATCAAGGCAACAACTGGGCCAACTTCATTGACGCGCTGCGCACTCGAAAGCACTCGGACCTGAACGCTCCGATCGAGGAAGGCGCCATCTCGACCACTTTGGTGCACCTCGCCAACATTTCATATCGTCTGGGCCGCACTCTGCAATTCGATGCGGATTCCTACTCCTGCGTGGGCGATGCGGAAGCCAACGCCATGTTCCGAAGGAAATACCGCGAGCCGTTCGTGGTACCGGAAAAGGTCTAAGGCGCTCGCTGCCGTTCAAACCCGGAAGTAATCGGGACGCCAGCTGCCAATCGCCTTCTTGATGTCTCGCGGGAGCATGGTCCCGGTGAGCGTCTTTTCCACCAGTGCCGGAATTTCCGCATCGGAAGCGAACCGCAGTGCGATCAGCTGCTGTTCGGTCAGATCTCCGATCCTGCCGCGCAATGGTTCGGCGAGCAATCCCGACAGCCGGAGACGCTCCTCCAGCCGGATCACGCGGTCCTGAACCTTCAAGGCATACGTGCGGATCTTGACAATGGCTGCTGCTCCGGCTAACGCCAGGATGAAGAACCATGCCGGCCACAGCCCGGGGTGCCGGAACAGGTGCCAGGCGGCCGCCAGAATGTTGAGGGCTGCCACCGGCAGCAGGAACATGTGAAACGAAGGGTCAAGACGGGTATGATTCGCGTAGTTTTGCGCCGTAGCGGCCATGAACGTCTCCTTTACTACTGCGCAATATTTTACGACGGCCGGAGGAGGGGAAAGCGCAGGCTCAGAAGCGCGCGGCAAAAGGGCGGCTGAACTCGAGCCCGATCCGGTGCACCAGGCCGCGGCGCCGGCAATACCGCACGTGCGCGCTTCCCGCCAGCAGACTGATGCCGGAGCGGATCTGTACCTGGGATCCGGCGGCGACGGGGAACAAAGACTCGACCGTGGCGCCCGAACCGCTCAGGTTGACCGCTCGCGCCAGGATCTTGCGATGGTTTACAGAGAGAGTTAACCAGCAGCGGACGCGATGTCGTTCGGCTGCTCTGGGGGTGGGTTGAGGCGTCTCTTGACTAATCAAACCTCAGTGTATGGATTCCACGCCTCGAGCAACAATCGAGCAAAAACCCTAAGCACTATGCCGAACGAAGTTAGTGCGATCCCCGGGCACTGAGCATGTTGGCGAAGATGCGGTACGCACCCGGAACGGCGGCGGGCAGCTCCCGGAACCAGGAAAACGCGCTGAAAATGTAGACGCCTTTGCCGTAGCGCGCGTAGAGCATACCGCCCTCCAGAGGTTTTTCGCCGGGATCGTGGGTTTCCAGCACCGCGCGGTAGCGCGAATCCCATTCGGAGGCGAAATAGAGGCCGCGCTCCTGGATCCAGCCGTCGAAATCGCGCTCCGAGATGTGATTGGGCGTTACCAGCAGAGGATTGTCAGGCTCAAGGAAGCGTACCGGCGCTTCCTCCACGCTCACGCGTCCGCGGCCGACGGTCAAGGGATAAGGCCCGAGATGGTCCAGTTGGCCCGTGTGCCGTCCCCCGAACGGTCCGCCCTCGGCCACGTTGTATTGCACGATCATGGTGCCGCCGTTGTTCACGTAGTCGAGCAGCCGCTGCTGGTTGGCGCGCAAATCCGGCCGTACGTTGTACGCCCGCACGCCGGTGACGATGGCGTCGAAGGCGGACAAGTCGGATTCCGCGAGATCGCGTGCCGCGAGCAGCGTAACCTGGCACCCGAGCTGCCCGAGCGCCTCGGGCACCTGGTCGCCCGCTCCCATCACATAGCCGATCTTGTGCGCTGTCAGCTTGATCTCCGCGCGCTCGAGCTTTGCCGTCGCATCCGGAAACAGAGTCTGCGGCGGGATGTGCGGGAAAGTGATAACGGTCTCGCCCGAAGAGATCTCTATTCCGTCCACCTTCGCCACCGCGCGGAGCAGGCCGTGCGCATCTTCGCGCGGCGGCGTCATGGCGAACGTCAATGTCCGCTCGTCCCCCGTTTGGACCAACCGAAAATCTTGAGACGCAGGTGCGGTCTTCCAGCCTTCCGGGAGCTCCAATCGGAGATCGCCCGCCATATTCGCCGTATTCGCCTTTACCCGCACTTCAATTTTCTTCGCCGCTTCACTGGGGAATAGAGCAACGCTTTCCGGCAGATCTACCGCCACCGCCGGCACGACCACCACCGCGCGGGTCAACTCGCCTTCGGTGGGATCGACGTAGCGATAGTAAACCGGCCGTCGGAGCGTCACACTCGTGCCGGAAAAGTCGAGCGTAAAGCGGGCCACGAATTCCGGCGGCGAATCGGCCAGTCCGATCAATTCCTGATCGGCAATGTCGTACGTGTTGCCCACCGGAGGCTTGCGAAGCCAGAAAGGCTGCGAGTATGGAGTATCAGGGGGAATCGTCCATGTCATCTCCTGCCGAACGGGCTCGTTGTATGCCAAGGGCCGCACGTCGTTGACCCTGGTGCCCTGACCACCGCCAGGTCCGGACAGTGCCAGACCCGTTCGTTTGACCGGATAGTGCGACCGGTTGATCGCCTCCAGCTCTATCTTCAACGTCGAACCCGGCACCGCCGCGTAACGCTCTGCGGTCGCATCCACCCAAAGTCCGCTGCAAAGCGCCAGCGTCTCGTCCAGTTCCCCCAGCTTTCGCTTCGCCCAAGGGTCATCGATGGCTGCGATCAACGGTCGGGCTTTCAGCAGCAGCGGAATCGTTTTCTCCGGCTGTTCCGGGATGAACGTACGCTCGGCCTCGGCCAGCATGCGTCCGATGGGCTCGCCGCCCGGCACGCGGCTCCACGTGGTGTCCACGTCATCAAACACATCGTGGTCCGCGGGCGTTCCGGCGACGGTTGCCAGGAAGTTCTTAGATGGACCGCGCCGCTCCATCGCACCCATTCCCTGGCTGCGATGCTGGCTGCGGCTGATGCCGGCGATTTCCGCATACGACTTCCCGAGCATGGGATTGAACTCGCCCGTATCTACCTCCACTTTATGTGGTATTGCCTGGGCTTCCTTCTCCTGCTCGGGAGTGAAACTGAATACGTTCCAGACGAGGCGCTTGGCTTGCCACGGTTGGACGTAGCGCAATTGCTCCGGGAAGCGATTCTTGTCCGCGGCCGCGGAGAAAGCCTCCTTACCTAGAATCGCCGAGGCCTGGTGGTGCCCGTGGCCATCACGTGGCGTGCCGGAAAATCTCAAAATGATGACATCCGGCCGAAATTTTCGGATCACCCAGACGATATCGGAGAGCACTTTTTCGCGGCCCCACTTGGCCAGGGTTTCGTCGGCCGTCTTCGAGTAACCAAAGTCGATGGCGCGTGTGAAGAACTGCTCCGCGCCGTCGATGCGCCGGGCGGCCAGCAGTTCCTGTGTCCGAATGACACCCAGCAGGTCGCCTTGCTGGGGCCCGATGAGGTTTTGGCCGCCTTCGCCGCGCGTTAACGAAAGGTAACCTGTGCGTACCGATCGCCCCCTCGCAAAATAGGCTAATAGGGCGGTGTTTTCGTCGTCCGGATGGGCGGCGATCATCAGGACACTCCCTAGAACGTTCAGCTTATGGAGGGCCAGCTCGATCTCCGGCGTACCGGAGAGGTTACGTTGCGCGCGCAATGGGCCGATAAGAGGGTTGTGGGCGGCAAGCGGAATTAACAGAAAGGCATAGCGGCGAAGAAACCTGGCCTGAAAAATGCTCATCGAAGATAATGGTAGACCATTCGGGGCGGGTTGCCGGAGGAGGTATCGCCCATGAGTTCTCGGCTAGCACGGTCGCTTCGCGCCATGTGGCGGCAATGGGCAACTTCAAAGCCGAGGCCTTTGGTCGCGCCTCAGCCGTTCGCGCCGCCCAAAATCGGCCTTGCGCTGGGTGGCGGGTTCGCCCGCGGCGTCGCTCACGTCGGCATGCTCAAAGTCCTCGAACGGGAGCACATTCCCATCCACTGCATTACCGGCGTGAGCGCGGGTTCCATTGTGGCCGCGGCTTACGCCAGTGGAACAGAGGTGGACGAAATCGGCAGGATCGGCTGCGGCATGCGCTTCAACGATGTCGCGCGCTGGACACTCTGCCGCCTGGGCCTGGTCGAGAGCGATCGCATGGCCGCGTTCCTGCAGCGTCTGCTCAGAAAGTTCACCTTCGAAGAGATGCGGATTCCGCTCGGCATAATCGCTACCGACCTGGGAACCGGAGAGCCCGTATCGTTCCGGGACACCGGCGACGTCATCCTGCCGATTCGCGCCAGTTGTTCCTACCCTGGTTTATTCCAACCAATCCGGCACGATGGCCGGCTGCTGGTGGACGGCGCCATGTCGTATGGAGGTTCCGGCTCAGCTTGCCCGGAAGATGGGCGCGACGCACGTGATTTCGGCCTGCCTGCCCATGCAAGGTCCGGCCGTGGTGCCCGGTAACATGCTGCAAGTCGTGAACCGGTGCTTTCAGATCCTGCAAAGCCGCGCCGAAGAGAGCTGGCGCAAGTATTCCGACGTGATCATTTCACCCGATGTGCCAGGCGTTGCCTGGGATGGGTTCGAGAGCGGGGCAGAAATGATCAAGGCCGGCGAGCTCGCCGCCGAGGCCATTCTGCCGCAAATCAAAATTGGCTGGAACCGGCATATGTCAAAGCGGCCGCCCACCCCCTGCCAGCCGAAGCATCAACTGAGCTTCAGGCGAGATTCAAAACCTGCCTGAGGTTCCGCTTTGCCCCTGAATTTTCTCCTGCAGCATCATCAGCGCGTAAATCAACTGCTCCGGACGCGGCGGGCAGCCGGGCACGAACACGTCCACCGGAATCACCTGGTTCACCGGCACCAGTGCGTAATTGTTGAACACGCCGGTGGAAGTGGCGCAGGCGCCCATCGAAATCACCCATTTAGGTTCGGGCATTTGCTGGTACAGATGACGGATCACCGGCGCCATTTTCTTGGAGACGCGGCCGGCGATGATCATCAGGTCGCTCTGGCGCGGCGAGCCGCGGAACACCTCCGCGCCGAAACGCGCAATATCGAAGCGCGACGCGCTCATGGACATCATTTCGATGGCGCAGCAGGCGAGGCCGAACCTCATGGGCCAGATGGAGTTCTTGCGCGCCCAGTTGACCGCATTGTCCAGCGTGGTCAATCACGCCCTCCGACGGCGCCGGCCGCTCCATAATTCATTTCGATGCGCGCGAATAGCTCCGGGGGGCCGCTGGCTAAGGGCTTATCCATACCTTCATTTTCGCACGCAGCGAAAGCGGTTTCGCGGCACACCGCGCTAGAATCGAAATAGCCGCGTGCCGATGCCCTCCGCAATACGTCTGAAGCTCTGGACCGGGCCGCTGCCAAGTGGGGAATCCAGCCGGACTACTGGGATATCTGGGGCAAACGCCATCACACCGCCAGAGACCAAGCAGGCCATCCTCCAATCGCTGGGCATGCAGGATGGGATCAAAGAGCTCGCTGCCGCGGTCGTGAGCGTCGCGCGGGAATGGCAGCGCCTGGTTCCGCCCAGCCTGGTGATCAGTGGAGCCAGCGCCCCAGGGACTTTGCCGCCAATCTGCCCGCCGATAGCGGCGCTCGAAGCCCGCGTGACCCTGAAGCCGGAGACGGGCGCCGCCGAGAACCATCACGTGGCGCTTGGCGAGATTCCGTCATCGACTTCCGCGGAGTTCAACGGCACGCAGTACGTGCGCAAGCAGGTCCCCTGCCGGATCCCTGCCGCTGGGCTATCACGACGTCGAAATCCTGGTGGGCAGCGCCGGCGCTTCGATGCGGCACATCGTCACTCCCGACCGCGCCTATCTGCCGCTGGACTGCGGGCGCGCCGGCATCGCCATCGCCTCTACGGCGTTCGCTCCGCGCGCAACTGGGGCTGCGGCGATTTCCGCGACCTGCTGGAGTGATCGACTGGGTGGCGGAGGAAATGGGCGCCAGCTTCGTGGCGCTGAACCCGCTGCACGCCATCCACAACCGCCGGCCCTTTAACACCAGCCCGTATCTGCCGAACTGGATCTTTCTATCAGAACTTTCTGTATCTCGATGTGGAAGGCATGGAGGATTTTGCCGCATGCCCGCGCGTGCGCGCCTGCTGGGCGCAGCCGCGAAGTCCAGCAGGAAATCGAAGTCGCTGCGGGCCTCGGAGTTTGTGGAATACGAGCGCGTCCCCGCGCTCAAGCTGCGGTTGCTGAAGCTGCTTTTCGCCATTCCTGCGGGAGTGGCGGTCCGGGTCGCGCGCGCGCCCGCCAGTTTCAGGAGTATCGTGGAGCGCGAAGGAGACCTGCTGCGACGTTTCGCCACCTACTGCGCGCTCGACGAGTGATCCATCGCCGCCATCCCGAGATCTGGGTTGTGGACCGCACTGGCCGGAGCCGTATCGCGACCCGGATTCGGCGGAAACCGCGGCATTCGCGAAAAAACACTGGCGGTTGGTGATGTTTTACCAGTACCTGGAGTGGCAGATCGACGTCCAATTGCGGCCGCCCAGCAGCATGCGCGCGACAAGGGTCTCTCCATCGGCCTGTATCACGATCTGGCGCTGGCCACCGACCGCTTCGGCTCCGACCTGTGGGCGCACCGGTCCTTCTTTGCCGCCGGCTGCCGCGTCGGCTCGCCGCCCGATGATTTCTCTCCCAAGGGCCAGGACTGGGGCTTTCCGCCGCCCAATCGCCGCCGGCACCGCGAGGCCGGCTACCGGCTGTTCGCCGAATCCATCCGCAAAAACTGCCGGCACGGTGGTGCGCTGCGCATCGATCACGTGATGCGGCTCTTCCGCCTGTACTGGATTCCCGATGGCGTCGACGCCACCCAGGGCGCCTACGTGCGCGACCACTGGGACGATCTCGTTCGCATCCTGGCGCTGGAGAGCGTGCGCAATCGCGTGGTCGTGATCGGCGAAGATCTGGGCACGGTGGAGCCCGAAGTTCGCGAGACGCTGGCGCGCTTCGGCATCCTGAGCTACCGGCTGCTGTACTTCGAAAAGGATCGGGAACGGCGAGTTTTCGCAAGCAGTGCGGACTACCCGCGGCAGGCGCTGGTCTCCTCCACCACCCACGATCTGCCGACGCTGGCCGGATTCTGGATGCACGAGGATATCGAGCAGCGCCGCCGCGCCGGTGTCCTGCCCGATGAGGCCGGCTATCGCGCGCAGTTAGCCGCTCGCGCGGCCGAAAAGCAGAAGATGCTGGACGTGTTGTTGGCCGAAGGGCTGCTGCCGCCCGGGTTTCCGCGCAACGCCGCCGACATCCCGGAGTTGACCGGCGAGCTGCACAACGCCGTCATTGGTTTTCTGGCGTCCACACCCGCCGATGCAGCTTCTGGTCAATCAGGAAGACCTGACCAAGGAGATTGCCCAGCAGAACCTTCCCGGAACCACCTGGCAGTATCCCAACTGGAGCCGCAAGATGCATTTCCGCATCGACGAACTGTACTCCGCCAAACAAGCCACCGATTTCGTCCGGATGTTTCGCAACTGGATCGAGCGAACCGGGCGCATCAACAAGTAACCGCCGCTACTTTTGCAGCTCCTTGATGACCGCCGGATCGTCCATGCGCGGCGAGGGCTTCGGATCGAGCGGCTCTCTCGCGGTGGCTGGATCGAACAGCCGCTCATCCACCGGCAGAACGCGGTACGGAGCGAAATCCGGCGAAGCAGTGTAACAGTCCGCCAGATCGGACGCCGTGGCATCGTAGAGATTTAACGGCGGAATTCCCAAGGTGCGGAAAATAGTCTTCAGCAGGCCGGGGAAGCTGGCGTGAATGTGCGAAACATAGTTCCGCTTGATGTATGGTCCCGCGGCCATCAACACGGTGCGGTGCGAGTCGATATGATCCCGGCCGCCCTGCGCGTCATCCTCGGTGATGAAGACCGCCATTTCCTTCCACCACGGTGAGTTCGATAAGAACTCGATGATCCTCCCGAGTGCATAATCGTTGTCCACCACATAGGAAGCCTGATAGGGATAGCCGTCCTCCGGCCGGGGCCTGGCCATGTGGTCGTTGGGCAGATGTATATAAATGAACTGTGGGAACGGCTCGCCTCCCTTGATGTACCTCTCCTGAATTTCGTGAATGAATTGATGGGCGCGAAACTGGTCCGGGATGTTCGTGTTGAATCCCGGGTACTCGCGCGACGAGTTTCGGTACAGTGGCCCAGGCATGGGTACGTTCGTCAGGAAGCGCGCGCCGGTCGGTTTTTCACCCGGCTCTTCCTCGTTCCCGGCGAGTTCAAATCCTTCGCCGAAGTTGCGAAACGTAACGCCGTTCCGCTCCAGGTGGTGCCACAGCGTTCCGCCTTCCGGCTGCTCTTCCGGATGGACCGATGAATTACTTTCCGCGAACAATAATCTGCCCGGGGCGGTAGTCGGGAACCGGTAATCTTTCCCTCCCGTGTAGGCTGCCATGAGCGAGCTTTCCGTCCAGATGTCCGGGTAAGCATCAACCAACCAGTGGTGCCCATCAACGCTCACTTCCGAATCCGCGTAGAAGTTGTCGCTAAACGCCCAGCGCTTGGCGATCTGGTGATGATTGGGCGTCACCGGAACGTCCTTCACGCTGAAGCGTGCTTTCCCTCCATTGGCGAAGCCGTGCATCCCAAACCGGGCCAATACAGGAACACCTGCCACCAGGCCGTTCGCGCCGAGTGCCATATCTCCGAAGACTTCATCGAACGTGCGATTCTCTTTGACGATGAGCACCACATGGCGGATCTCCGGCGGCACCGGAAGCGCGGTGGTCGGCCGAGGCCGAAAACCATTCGCCCCCATAACTATGGCCGTGCTCTTTGCCAGCTCAGCCGCATCGGGCAGCGGAAATGCGGAAATTGAGCCGCGGCGCATCACGTCCGCAAAGCGCTCCCGCTCGCTCAGGTTGAGGTAAATATTGGGCCCTGTGCCGTGCCCCTTGACGTTGGTCACGTAAACGGTGTCCTCGTCGAGCAGCACTCTTGTCGGGAACCATGCCACCGGAATGTGGCCCACGACGCGCAGGTCATGCGTATCGATGACCCCCACGGCGTTGATGCCCGCCTCCGCCACCAACAGCCGTTCATGCTCGGCATCCAACGCCATCCCTACCGGCATCACCCCGCGAAACGTCTCCAGGCCCGGAATTCGAATCGCCGCCTCACCCACGATGCTCCGGGTTTTCGCATCGACCACCGTAACCGTGTCGTCGTGTGCGTTGGAGACAAACACCCGATCGCTGGTGGCGAGCACCGAGCACGGGCTGCTGCCGCCCTCGACGCCTCCGCCAAACGGTTTTCCTGTCCGAATGACATTTTCTACGCGCGGCGCGGCCGGGTCCTCTAAATTCACGATGTAAAGCGAATTCGATTCTCGCGCGTTCGGATCGCCCAGCCCCGGCACGTCCACCGGACCGTGTGCCGTATCGCGCCTCGCCCCATTCACGGCTTCCGGCGACGGAAAGGCGAATGCCGGAAACGGCAGTCCTGTCTCCTGTGGGTGTTTCCGGTCCGCACCCGGAATCGGACTGTACTGAAACACACCGATGTTGGTGACATAGGCCGTTCGCTTGTCCGGCGATAGCGCGATTGCGAATGGCAAGCGCCCCACCGGCAGGGAGGCCACGATCTGCCCCTTGCGCGTTTCGATGGTCACCAGCCGAAAATTGGCTTGATCAAGTACGTAAAGCAATCCCCGGTCCGCGTCGAACGCCAGATCGCCTGTATAGCTGTCGGAGAATCCCTTCTGGTTCAGATCGTAGACCTTGCGGCGACTACCGGACGCGAGATCCATCAGCCGCACGCGCCCTGAATTCCCCTCCGAAATGTAGGCCGCGTGATTCCCCGAAAAGGCGGCTCCCATGAAGACGCTGCGCCATTGCTTTTCGTCTTCGCGCCCCTCCTTGCCATGCCGAGTGATGGCCACGAAGTGCTGCGTGGTCGTCTCCCCTTTCTTGTCGCGCTCCAGGATTGTGATGGAAAAACGCTCAGGGCCGCTGTTCACCGAAAGCAGCGTCTTGTGATCCGGACTGATGGCCAAACCGAACGGCCCAGGTCCAGTAACATATTGCTTCCCCGCCGGTACGATGATGCGGCCGCCCGGAAGAATGCTCGGTAATCCGCGCCGGCTGATCGCTGGTCTGGTCCCCGCGGGTGCGCTATATTCGGCCGCTGATACGCAAACGGCACAGAAAATGACGAGCCAGCGAAGAGTTATCCACTTCATCCCGGATGTTAGTCAGCTTACCAGCAGATGTCGAATCGGCGTGTCCACTATGTAAAAACGGACAGGCTTAGACGTTTCCTGCACTCGCGCGAGCGCGATTCGTGTGCGCCGGTGGATATCGAATTTAACCAGCTAATCCACCCCTTATGTTGCACTTACTGTTATCGAACCATAGCGATTGCATTTCCGTGAGAGAAAGCGTAACATTTGGCACAATACATGCAATCAGCAAGGAGTTCACTTGCTCGATTAGGCCCATGCTTCCATTTCGGCTGCGTCTAACAGCAATTGATCACACAGCCAGAGGCCGCCTTTACTGACGGCGGAGTTAGAATGGAGAGAGCTATGGTAACCAGCCCTACCACATTAGCTGTACCTCAAAAGACCACCTTGGAAGACCCCCTGGCGCACCTCCCCTGCTCCAGTATTTTGGAATACAGGAAAGGCCAGGTCATTTATAACCAGGACCAACCGTCCAGCAGTCTTTATCTCGTCATCGACGGCAAAGTCAAGGTCTGTCGCATGGCCGAGGACGGACGCCAGGTCGTCGTAGATATCTACCAGCCGGATGACTTCTTCGGGGAGTCGGCGTTTTTGAGTTCGGCCGCGCGGGAGGAACAGGCCGTCGCCTTGGAGAGCACCAAAGCCATGACCTGGAGCACTGCCGAAATCGAAGATCTCGTAGTGCGCCGTCCGCGCCTGGCGATTGCTTTGTTGCAAATTCTCGTCCAGCGTTCGGTCGAGTTCGGGCATCGCATTGAGAGCTTCTCGGTGGATAACATCGCCCGCCGCCTGGCCCGCGCCTTGATCCGGTTCTCGCTGCGGCTTGGCCAGAACGGCGAGGACGGCTCCGTGCAGATGATGCCGTTTACCCACGAACTGCTGTCGCAATACGTGGGCACCTCGCGCGAGATCGTCACGCATTATATGAACCAGTTCCGGCGCCAGGGTTATCTGCGTTATTCGAGGAAGGGCATTTTGCTCTATCGCGACGCGATGAAAGATTGGCTCCGGCAGCCGAGCGCCTGACGACGCGGCCAGCCGCCGTCGATCTATACTCAAGAGCGTGGACCAGGAACTTCTAGGGAAAACCGCGCTTGTCACGGGCGCTTCACGCGGAATCGGCGCGGCGACTGCGATCGCTCTCGCGAACCATGGCGTAAAGCGCCTGGTTCTGCATTACAACTCCTATCAACCGGGCATCGAAGCCGTCGCAGCGTCAGTCAAAAGCGCCGGAGCCGAAACCGCGGCCATTCAGGCGGATCTGGCCACCAGCTCCGGCATCGATTCCTTCCTTAGCGGTTTGAAGGCGGCCGGCGGCGGAATCGACATCCTGATCAACAATGCCGGGTCGCTGGTCAAACGCGCGAAGCTGACTGAGTTCACTCCCGATCTGTTCGACCGCGTCCTGACACTCAACGTAAAGAGCGCCTGGTTCATCGCGCAGGCCGTTGCTCCGCATATGATCGCGCAGAAAAGCGGTTTCATCGTAAACGTCAGCTCGATTGCCGCGCGGAACGGCGGAGGCATCGGCGCCACGGTCTACGCCGCGGCGAAAGCGGCGGTATCCGCCATGACCAAAGGCATGATGAAGGAACTGGCCCCGCACGGCATTCGCGTCAACGCGGTTTCGCCGGGGACCGTGGATAACAATTTCCACGCCCAATTCTCCACGCGCCAAATCCTGGACTCAGCCGTCGCTGCGACGCCCACGGGCGCCCTGGGCACGAACGAGGAAGTCGCCGACACCATTGTCTTCCTGTGCTCGCCCGCTGCGCGTTACATTCACGGCCAGACTATTGAGATCAACGGCGGAATGTTTACGGTGTAGTGAAGTACAGCCGGGTGGTAGGCGTGGTTCCCGTGGCATTCACTACCTGGACCTCGACCGAATCCACCTGCGAAGGAGTTCCCACCGTCACTGGAAAGAATGCATCCAGAGCGAACAAACCGCCCTCATCGGAAGAAGCGAAGAACAGCAGGAAATCCGCCGCCGCGTCTACCGCGATGGCGCCTCCGCTCAGGACCGCGCCACCCACGTCCAGGAACGTAAAGGTAACCGTCGACGCCGATTGCGTGTTGTCGAATCCCTGGAATTGCACATCGAGTCCGCCGGAGGTCCGCTGCGCCTGGCCCGAGGTGATGTCGGCTTCCGCGGGCGCTATGGTCAACGTCTGGATCGCGGTCACATCGCCGAGGGTCAGAGTGAACGTGATGGTTCCCGCCGTCGTTCCGGTTTGAAACGCAATGCTGTTCGCGGTTCCAAAGTAGCCCGCTGGGTCACCCTGATTCACGCTGAACGGCGCGCTCTGGCTGCCGGAGGGAATAAACATAATGGCACTGTCCTGGTTTGTGCCCGGCGAATTCGGCTGAAACGTGATCTGTATCTGGCCGATTCCGTTCGCTGGCGCAGGCGCCGACAGGGTGACCGTCAGAGAATCCTGTTGAGAGCTGGCCGCGGTCGCGTTGCTGAACGCCATCATCGCCGGTGGAAACGGCGGATCGAGCCCCACCCCGGTGAGCGGAATGCTGAGCTGGTCCACCTCCAGCGCGGCCTGTTGCGGCCCATCGCTCGTGGGAGTGAAACCCACTGTTAGAGTCGCCGTCGCGCCCGGGGCGAGCGAAACCGGCGACCATGCGGTCTCCAGTTGGAACGACGCCCCCTGTAGGTTTATCACGGCCACATTCTGAACCGTAATTGCGTTCTCTAGCGGGTTCGTCATCACCACTTGCTGCGTCACCGTGGAACCTTGCGCCACGCTACCGAAATCGATGGCGGCTCCCGCCTGTAGTTGCGCCGGCGCGCCGCCTCCGCTGTTGACTGAAATCGCAACGCCTGATATCGCCGTTCCCGTCATCGTCACCGACACGCCGTCCGCCGCCAGGGTCGCGCTAAACTGTCCTGGCTCGGTCGGCGCGAAGCTGACGGTGAAGCTCACTGAGGCGCCCGGCGACACGCTCTGTGGCAGCGTCGTCGGATCGAAGCCCAGAATAAGAAATGGTGCTCCCACTGAAAGCGTCGTGAGCGGAGTGGACGCGGTACCCGTATTCATCAGGCTGAACTCCACATCACGCGCGTCGAGGACTGAGACCGTGCCGAAGCTGTAGTTTTGTGGCGCCGGGGCTTCCGTACTGGCCTGGCCGGGCTGCAGGATGAACAGTTGCAGCTGCGCGGGCAGGCAACCCGCGCCGAGGCACGCCAGAACCAAGAGCCGCCGGATCATTTGCTCCCCTTCGCCGCCGGCAATTGATACAACGTTTCGCCTTCCATGGTGGCGCGCAGCATGAGTGCCGTTGCGCCCGCGCTCTCCACCTGGACCCATTGGTCCCCCGCCTGGTGAAGCACCGGCGCTGCGTCATGGCTCGTGGAAATCGGAATGCGGCGCTCCACACCGGCTAAAGTCTGGACCAGCAACTCCTGAGAAGCTGCCAGAAGCAATCGATCGCTGAGCACCACGAGCGAGTCAACGCGCCCCGAAACACAAGCTTGCTCGCCGATCGTTCCGCCCACCGGCAGCGCATGTGTGATGGCTCCGCTCGATCCATCGACGGAGACCAGCCAGAGCTGCTTCGCCCGGCAGACCGCCAATTCCGCAGTGCGGGCATCTCCCGGTCCCAGCGCGATCACACTTCCAGCAATGGCCGCCGCATCGATGGGTATCTGCTGATTGCTCTCTGCGCTGATCCTCCACAATTCGTTCGTCGCCGGGAAAAATCGTTCGTCGTGCTTAGCACCGCACTGCCCCGCGGCGCCGGACTGTTCGCATCACCACGCCGTGCGCGCCAAGTACCACCGACTCGGCATCGGTTTTCAGCAGCCCGCCATTCGGACCGAACGCCCAGTCGATCGCGCCAGCGCTGATCGCGACGCCCAACACAAAGTTTCCAGCCACGCCATTAACTAGACGCAAATGCTGCTCCGTATCGCGAACCACACCGACCAGCGGCGCGCTGAATTTCGTTTGCGCGAAGCCTGTCGCTCCGCACAGCAAAACGACGAAAATTGCTCGGTTCATTGCTTTCCGATCGTGATGGTGGGTGAGCCGATGGTGACCGCGGACGACAGCCCCGCGGCGATTCCCGCTGCACTGCTCGCGCTGTTATGCGCGGCGCTCGCGGCCAGGCTCGATGCTGCAAAGGCAGCGCCCGCACCTCCCGCGGCCAGAAGTCCGATCCAAATCCATTTCTTGTGCGACTTGCCGCCGCCGCCGATTTCCGTGGCCGACTGCGAGCTCTTCTGCGTCACGATAATCGTCGGCACGGTTCCCGGCAGCGGTGCGGACGTCCTCGTTTCGCTTGCCACCGCTTGCGATTGGGCCGCTGCCAAGGTGATTTTTGGAGTTGCCGGCGCACTCTGCTTGGGCGTTGCTGCCGCCTTCAGGTTTGACGCGGCTGCAGGCACTGGTGCTGCCGCTGCTGCCGGCGCAGGCTCCGTTTTCGCCGGGGCTGAGGGTGCCGTCGTCCGGTCCGCGCTCTCCACCGGATCGCCCGCGCCGCCGATCGATAGCCTGGCGATGGTTCCCGCGCGTGCCTGCTCCTTAGCGGCTGTGATGCGAACGTTGAACGATCCCGCGATGCGATTAAGTTGCAAGCCGCGCACTGTTGCGCGTCCGTTTGAATCCGTCGTCGCGAGGTCGGTCCGTAATCCATTGGGGAACAGGCCGCCCGGGCCCTCCTCGGGCACCTGGAAGCTCACCCGCGCTCCGGCCACCGGCTGGCCCGTTGCGTCCGTCACCTCCACCGTCAGCGGTTTCCCCACGTGCGATCCGCGCGTGCGCCCCGCCGTCTCCCGCCACAATCTTGATGTGCAGTACCGCGTCCTGCGCCGCCGCGATATACGCGAGGAGCAGTACCACCGTCAACACACACGTCCAGCGCCCTGTTTTGAAAGTTTTGGTCACCTGCTGTTCCTGTCTTTAAAGACACAGTGAACCGGCGCCGGGAAAGTTCTCCGCCGATTAAGGCAACGGTGCGCGATAGAGGGCGGGCTGCCCCAGACCCCGGCCGCAGTCGCTCGCAAAGATCAGCGCTCCGGAGCCCGGCTCCCACGCCGGCGAAAAGCTGTTGCACCGCCCCCCGGTAAGTTGTCTCGACGCGCCGCTGAAAGATCCCGCACCCAGATCTGTTCGGTTCCATCGCGGCTCCGCGTGAAGGCGAGCCGGCCACCCTCCGGCGATACTGCGGGATTGATTTCCTCGTCCGCTCCGTTCGTAACCTGGTCCGTGCGCCCGGAAATCAGGTCCAAAATGAAAATGTGCGCATGTCCTTCCGGCCCCGCTGAGACCGCACTACGCGCGCTATCGGGAAAGAACGACGCGTCGCGGACCGTCCCCGGCAGGATGTGGGTGACCGTCGCTCCGGCCTGGCGAATGCCGAGCACGCCTCGCGTCACGAAAGCGATCAATCGCCCGTCAGGAGAGACTGCGGGACTGGTAGGATCGAGATCCTGGGTAACCACCGCCTCCGATTTGCCGGTCGCGGAGTCGAGGGCCATGATTCTGGAATGCCCGCCCGCAACTAACTCGAAGTATATTGGCCCGCCCGTGGGCGCACTCGATGGATGAAACGCTTCGCCCTCGAACCGGAACGTACGTCGATCCGTCCCTTGCAGCCAGTTCAGGATGTAGCGTCCCCGGTCCATCGATTCGTAGGCAACGCCCTGGACGGTCGCGGCCGGACTGGACGAGTACATAGCTCCCTTCTGGATGACCAGACGTGCGAATTGATGCGACGGTTCGCGCTGATAATCGCGCTGGCGAAAGAGGGCCACTGGAATCGCGATGGCGCAGGCGAGTGCAACCGCGATGGCCGCGGATTGCAACCGCAGCGCCCGCCAATGTTCGCGGCCGGCGGCGAGGTAGGCCGCCAGAAGCAGCCACGCCCTGGGAAAGCACCAGCTCCACGCCGGGTAGAGAGGCACGCAGAGCAGAACATAGATGGCCACGAAAAATCCCGCGGGTTCGAGCAGCACAGCGGCCGGCAGCAGAAGTATGAACGTGTATGTGGCGGTGTTCGGCGAAATGAGAAGCGTCGCAACCAGGAACCACGCCAGATCGCGTTTAGTAATGAGTGATTCGCCGCGGGGAATTGGCACGAAGATCAGAACCGTCAAAGCAAAGAAGGGCTGTAAGAAAAAATAGAGGAATGGAAGATTGAGCAGAGGGTTGGGATTGAGCTCCGGTTCGGCGAGGAAAGTTCGGCGCAGGAGTGTGGAGAACGTTCCCGTTCCGCTGTTGAAGGGGTCGAGCGTCATGCCTTCCAGAGCGCGCGGCAGAACATGGCGCAGAAAATATACGTTATCCGCCCAACCGAACAACAGCAAGGAGACAACGGCGAAGGCGGCACCGGAGGCGAGCATCCCGGCAAGCGCTCGCCATTGACGTTTCCACGCGAAGTAGACGAGGAAAGGAGCACCGTAGAGCTTCAGCGCGAACACGGCTCCCGAGCACTGCGCCGCCCGAGAAAACGCGCCCGCGCGCGAAGCAAAGGATGGCTCCAGTGAGCAGGAACAGCAGGAAAATGTAGTACTGGCCGTAGAAGAAGTTGATATGAACGGCGCCGTAGCCCAGGTACAGGATGATTGCCAATTCCGCCATGGAGAGGCGCGTCATGCTTGTCAGCATCCACAGCGCTGCCGCGAGGAAAAAGAGATTCAGTACAAGCCAGACACGTTTGGCATCCTGCGCCGGGAGCCAGGAAAGCGGGATAAAAGGCAGCATGGTTACGGGCGTCTGTGGAATGTATCCGCCCAGTTGAGGCTCGATCCCGGCGAAATTCATCTGGCGTTGGAACCACGTCCAATCGTAGTAGTGCCGCAGGGGAAGGCCCTTCCGCGCCATCACCGCGGCCGTGTAGTAGTTGGGGAAGTCCGTGGTTGATCGCGTCCAGCCCATGCGAAACGTGGTGACGAAAAAGAAAGCGGTGAATAGAAGGGCAGCGGCTGGTAGAGCGAAGCGACGGAACCGCAGGATTGTCATGACGCCCGCCGGTCAGGCCTACGTTGCTGTTGCCTGGCGGGTCCCCTGGCTCACGTACCTCGCAGCGTCGCGGAGCCGGTCGCCAAGCCCGCGGTCGTTCATCGATCTCGCCGCCACCGTGCCGCCAATACGCAGCGCCGCGATTGCCATGGCGGTATCATATTTTGCGCCCATGGTTCAATGCAACCGATGGACCATAAATTAACGCGGCTTCGCAGTACTCCACCCGGCAGTCCTGCCATCGAAAGAGCAACAAAAAGGTTGCTGTTTCCATCAGGCCGTGCTATTATGCAACCTGGAGGTTGCCTAAAGTGGACCATCGAATCGAGAAAAGTATTGAACTCAAGGCGCCAGTTTCGCGGATCTGGCGTGCGTTGACCGATCACCGTGAGTTCGGCGAGTGGTTTCGTGTGAAGCTGGAGCGCCCGTTCGTAGCGGGCCAGACCTCGCGTGGCCAGATTACCTACCCTGGCTACGAGCACGTCAAATGGGAGGCCGTTGTGCAGAAGATGGAGCCCGAACGGCTCTTTTCCTTCACCTGGCATCCCTATTCCGTCGATCCAAAAATAGATTACTCGAAGGAGACGCCCACGCTCGTCGAATTCAAGCTGCAGAAGACCACGAGCGGCACGCTGCTTCTGCTTACGGAGTCCGGTTTCGAAAACGTCCCGAGCGACCGCCGCCTCGAGGCATTCCGCATGAATGACGGCGGCTGGACAGAGCAAATGAAGAACATTGAAAGCTATGTCGCGCAAAAGCCCTAGCAGCATCAGCGCTAAACGGCAGGCTTACGCACCCGTCTTTGCCGCGCTGGGCGACGAGACGCGGCTAGCGCTGGTTGCGAAGCTTTGTGGCGGGCAGCCGCGTTCGATCTCTCAGCTGACAGAGGGATCCAGGCTTACCCGGCAGGCGATCACCAAGCATCTTCGAGTGCTGGAGAGGGCAGAAATCGTGCACAGTGTCCGTACGGGTCGCGAGAGCCGATTTGAATTCGATCCGGAGCCGATTGACGGACTCAAGAAATACCTCGATCTCGTCTCCGAGCAATGGGATCAGGCACTGTCCAGACTAAAGTCGTTTGTCGAAGGTTGAGAGCCGGGGAGAGATAAGTGCGGTAGCCTGATCCAATCCCATCTGGCCGTCTTACCGCTTCTGTAAAATATTAGTGACTGCGGACGTCACTTTGAACCCGCGGATCATCCGCTGGAAACGGCGATGCGTTACCGATGTCCAGTGCAGCCGCTGAAAGTGGGTTGCCGGAAAGGGGAGATCACACGCATGAAGTGGATATTTTTCCTGTTGGTACTTTCCCTGCAACCTTTGCGAGCCGAGGTGACCCCCGGGCAAATGTTTGTGAAGGCGACGAAGGATGGCGATCTGCAAACGATCGAGACCCTCCTTTCCATCGGCTTTGATCCCAGCGGGCCGGTCCACGGCTACGGGTACACACCCCTCTGGTATGCCGTAGCGTGTGGCAGGACTGACGTTGTTGATTTGCTGCTCGCCGCGCACGCGGATCCGAACGCAAGGGTCGTGCCCCCTCCGTTTTTTGCAACGCCCCTTGAACTTGCCCTTCAAGGAGGCAACATTCACATCGCTTCACGATTGATCGAGGCTGGCGCTCGCGTCGACGCGAAAGGGACAACAGGGCGCACGGCGTTGTACTACGCGGTAAGAGAGGGTCACCTGGACGCGATCCAGATGCTTATCGAGAAGGGCGCAGAGGTCAACGTTCGCGATACCGAAGGAGCCAGTCCACTGGATGACGCTATCTGGCATGGGTCTATCGACACGGTCGCTATTCTGCTGGCACATGGCGCGCGCCTGAACGAACCGGATACCCGAACCGGCGCCACGCCGATCAACGAAGCTGCCTTCCTGGGCTATACTCCGTTTGTTCGATATCTGCTTCAATTCCATCCGGACCTTGGGATTCCCGATAAACGGGGCTACAGCCCTTTGGACAATGCCATACGAATGGGGAAACAAGATGCCGCTATGTTGTTGCTGGAAGCGGAGCCGAAAGAGCAGCAGACCCCTCAATTCTTCGGGAAAACGATGGATACTGCCATCAGAAAAGAGCAGCCCCTTCTGGTAGAGGCTCTTCTTCGGCACGGAGCCCCCGGAAACGAGCTTTTGCCATCAGGCTCCACACCTCTCGACGCGGCTGCCTCCGCGGGGTCGGTCGATGTGGTGCGCGTCCTATTAGACAACAATGCCGATCCAAACATCAGCGGCCGGAACGGAACTGCCCCGCTGGAGGATGCTTCTCTCAAAGGATTTGACGCCATCGTCGGCATGCTGCTCGACCACGGTGCTCTGGTGAATCGCCTAAACAGTGGTTCGGGGACAACGGCCCTCTATGCGGCGGCAGCGTTCGGGAAGGGTAAGGTAGTAAAGCTGCTGCTAAGCCGGGGGGCAAATCCAAGTTTGTGTGGCAACAATCGCAAGAGTCCCTACCAGGCTGCTGTTGAGAACGGCTACAGCGAAGTGGCAACCCAGATTCGAGATCATGGCGGCGCAAGAAGTTGTGAACCGTAGAGTCCTCTATCGCCTGCGATTTTGGACCTTCGTTCAGTATTGATGATCTGTCGGCGATGGCCACGTAGGCGCGCCGCGCAGCACGATGCAGGTCACGTTGTCCGGTGCGCCCGCGACTTTGGCGGCTTCGATCAGCGACCGGCACTTGTGTTCGAGATCGGCGTGGTCACCCGAATCGTCGCGCAGAATATTCTCGATGACCGACGGCTCCACCACCCCGTGCAGCCCGTCGCTGCACATCAGCAGCAGCGCCGAGGGATTCAGCCGGACCACGTAGTAGTGGATCGATAGCGCGCCGCCCACTCCGATCGCCATGGTCAGAACGTGACGCATGGGATGGTTGCGCAGGCTCTCTTCGTCCAGGCCCAGTGGCCGCCCCACCTCATGCACCCATGTCTGGTCTTCCGTGATCGTACGAAAACCCGCCTCGTCAAGAAGGTACGCGCGGCTGTCGCCCACGCTCGCGATCGCCAGTTCTTCCCCCGATTCGAGCACGGCGACGAGCGTCGTGCCCATGCCCTCCAGTTGCGGATCGCTGTTCGAAGCTTCGAGCACGCGCCGATTGGCCTCCTCCACCGCGCTCAGCAGCACCTGCGGGTCCCTCTGCCAGGCTTGCCGCACTACCTCCGCTACCGTATCAATGGCCAGCCGCGAAGCCATTTCCCCGGCCCGCGCCCCTCCCATGCCATCCGCCAGAAGGTACAGTCCAATCTCCGGGAGGATGAGGGCGCAGTCCTCATTGTTGGTTCGGACCCTTCCGACATCGGATAGCGCGTAAGCTTCGAGCATAGTCATACGGCGCAACGATTCGTTCGAGGTATACACCCGCCGTCAAATGTTTTAGCCATTTTACCGGCGTTTGTTCGTGGAAATGGAAGATACGTCTTCTGCGGGGTTCCGTCGGCGAGGCCTGCGGCAAGGGCCTTAAGGGACATCAAACGTCGAATTGTAACATGCGGCGGCGTTACAAAATCAGAACACTTCTCCGCTCGTTACTTGGGTGGCGGCTTGGGCTGCGCCGGTTGTTCCTTGGTCTGGTCGTCCGGCAGGGGCGCTGGCGTCTCCGTATCGAATTGGATCACGGCATCGGCGGAGTATTTCTGATACAAGCGAAACTCGATATCGTTCCGGCTGCGCTCCCGGCTATGCCGCATATACACCTGCGCCTTCAACGGCAGCAGGAACTCGTGACCGCTTAGATTCTGGTAGCCGTAGTCCAGCCTTTCGCTTGCTTCCTGCACCGGAAAACTCGGTGGAATGTCGATAGCTTCGAGGGTGAGGCGCAGGATCGGGTGCGTTTCCCGGTCCAGGATCAAGTGGGTTTTCTTGTCCACGTAGATCAGGCCCTTGTATGCCACCACGATCCGATCCGAACGGTTGAACTCGATGCTGTAGTCCGAATTGCCGCTCGTAATGCGGTAAGAGAAGACATAGCACAGATTGCCCCGCAGCGTGCCCCAGTGGTCGAACTCGATTAGCGCGTCCGCTTTTGGCCACAGCGTTACCCTCATCATCGTGCCGAAGTCCCCCGCTGAACTGGCCCCGCCCACCGCCTCGTGCGAGAGATCCACCACGTGATCGTTCACCATGGTCACCTTGTAATGCTCTTCCTGGTCGTAGTACGTCAGGTGTTCCAGTACCGTCTCGTGGGGATGGAAATCGTCCTGACCCGTTTGGGCTATGTACTTTCGCGTCACTTGCGTGCAAATGAAATCCGGCAGGTGCTTCGAGTAGTTCATGGCCTCGTCGCGGATTTCGCTGATGATGGCCTGCTGTTCCTCCGATGAAGGCGGCGGCGCTGTCGGCGGAGGAGGGGGTGGGGCGGCCTTCGGTTGCGCTTTCGGCAGCGACGCCGTTGCATTGGCCAGAGCGTCCAGAGCGGCCACGGTCTTGGGGCCTGCCCCCTCGCCTTGTAGATCCTCTATGGTCCGCTCGTCCAGATGCTCGGAAAGCTTGACTTTGGCTAGGTAGGTGGCGATTTCCTTATCCGGCATCTTCATCTTCACTGAAGACCGGACAAAGGAAAGCAGCTGCTCGAGGGTTAGGCTTTGTTGCGCCAGGGCACAAGCGCACACTAATAGCGCGGCCAAAACAAGACGCACTCGCATCTTTCCATTTTCGCACTCCTGCGAGTGGGAGTGAACTGCCTAGCGGTCGCCCGATGCTCATCCGCGGCGGCGTAGGCCACATCCGGCTTCCAGTCGCGAAATCGCTGGCGCAGCTTGCGGCGGTGGCACGGAAGTGCGAGGCGGGCGGTTTCGGTCGAACCGGAGCAATATTGGGCGTCGAAATGATCGAGAACACTAATGCTGTCAATAGGATATGCAATACCAGGCGCATCCGCCGCATTTCCATCGACCGGCGGCTAAGCGCGGCTTCATGCTTGGCGATCGAGTCGCGCACGAAGCGCAGCCGCTCCACGTCACTGGCAATATCGACCGACTGCCTGTCAACCTTGCGCCCTAACTCTTCACTTACCGCTGGCTCAGATGGAGGAGTGTTGCCCAGAGGGAAATAGTCTCAATGGAAGCAGGGGAGAGTCGGCGTTGGGCCGGCCAGGAGCCTGCGTGCAACTGCTTGTGGATGTTCAGTTTCCAGCCGGCATCGCTGATTTCCGGAGCGCCCTTCTACCGTGACATGGCCGCTCGCCTGGCTCACCCGGTAGGCGGTCCGGGCACCGTGGTGCGCCTCCAGGGAGGCAAGGGGCCAGTCGGAATCGGAAACCATGTGAATACCGCCTTGCTGGCTGATCAGGATGGTGACGTTAGCCGGGTTGGAGACCGATTCGGCGGCAGCTTCGGCGGCTTGCAGAATCGATTCGGCGTCATCGAGAAATGCCCCCACAGTTAACTTATCGGAACGGGAGGCAAGGTTTTCAGAAAAATTACGGGAGAACTCGCACCTGAACCGACGATGCCGCCGTCCGCGACCGGTAGACGCGCTCGGTGGCTTTTTGGAAGTCAGCCGCCCTGGCATTATAGATATCCACGAACTTTTGGGGGTTGCGGTCGGCTAGCGGGAACCAACTGCTTTGCACCTGGACCATGATGCGGTGTCCGCGGCGAAAGGTGTGGTTGATATCGGGCATGGTGTAGTCGACCTGGTCGAGTTTGCCCGGAGTGAAGGGTTCCGGTTTCTCGTAGCTGTGGCGATAGCGGCCGCGCATCAACTCGCCGCGCACTAATTGCTGGTAGCCACCCATCTTGACTCCGGTGGGATTGGGATCGGGGTTGGGGAAGGTGTCGGGGTAGACGTCAATCAGCTTGACGACCCAATCGGAATCGGTGCCGGTGGTGGAAACGAAAAGGCGCGGATCGACCGGTCCGGCGAGTGTTACATCAGCGGTGAGCGGCTCGGTCTCATACACCAAAACGTCGGGACGCGTGGAGGCGAAGCGTTGGTCTTCGACCATGTGTTCGCGGGTCATGGTGGGCGAGGTTTCGCTGATGTAGGGCACCGGTTTTGCCGGGTCGCTGATGTACTCGTCGAAGGCAGTGTCTTCGGTGGGAGGTTCGAAGGAAAGTTTTCCTCCGGGGTGGAAGTAAATCGACTGCACCCGGGCGTTGCTGGGCGGCCACTCCTCGTACTTACGCCACTGGTTCGATCCGGTTTCGAAAACGTAAGCTTTGGGGAGATCGACGGTGTTTTGCTCTTTGAGATAGTACTGGAAAAACGGGAACTCGATGTGTTCGCGGAAGAACTCACCGGTTTTTGAACCGAAGGAAACGGCGCCGAGGTGATCTCCATCGCCGCCCCATCCGCCGTGGTACCAGGGGCCCATGACGAGCCGGTTATGCGCGGCGGGTCCCTGCTGCTCGACGGACTTGTAGGTATTCAGGGCGCCGAACAGATCTTCGGCATCGAACCAACCGCCGACGGTCATAACGGCGGGGGTGATGTTCTTCAGGTGCGGGCGCAGGTTGCGAGCCTGCCAGAACTCGTCGTAGTTGGGGTGTTTGACCATTTCGCGCCAGAAAGCGACATTCCCCTTGAAGACTTTCTCGTCAATGCTGGAAAGAGGGCCGAGGCGCAGGAAATAATCGTACGCATCGGGATTGTGAGTGGCGCCGGGCAAGGGCGGCTCCTCCACGATGGGTTCGGGCCGGGGCCTGCCGAAGCCGTAAAAGAAGCGGAACATGTGGGGGAGGTAGAGCGCGCCGTTGTGATGAAAATCGTCGCCGATAAACCAGTCGGTGATGGGCGCCTGCGGCGATACCGCCTTTAGCGCGGGATGTGCGTCGATCATGCCGGCGGCGGCATAAAAGCCGGGGTACGAGACGCCCCACATGCCGGCGCGGCCGTTGTTGTTGGGAACATGCTTGATGAGCCAGTCGATGGTGTCCCAGGTATCGGTGCTTTCATCAGTGTCGGCGGGGCCGGTTTTCCTGTCTTTGATCGGCCGCATGTCGGCGAAGTCGCCTTCCGACATCCAGCGGCCGCGCACATCCTGGTAGACAAAAATGAAGCCGTCTTTGGCGAAGATTTCGGCGGGACCGAGGCTGGTGCGGTAGTCATCTTCGCCGTAGGGCGCGACGCTGTAAGGCGTGCGCGAGAGTAGGATCGGGTAGGGCTGCGAGGTGTCTTTGGGATCGTATACGGCGGTGAACAGCTTCTTACCATCGCGCATGGGGATCTCGAATTCGTACTTGGTATAGTGCGCCTTAACGTACTCAAGTCCCTGGGACCAGAGAGCCGGTGCGGCGAGAAAACCGGAGAGCAGACATAGCGCGCGTTTCATGGGAGCTAAACATGATACAGCAGGCGGCTAGTAGACTGCACGGACGGCGGAGCGATTAGGCGGCGTTTACGACGAGCGAGAGCGTACGGAGATGGGCGGTCATGTTGTCGAGAGAGCGAACGAGGCTACGGCCATCGGGAGCACCCCAGCCGAAGTTATACAGCACGAGACGGATCTCGATGGACAGAACCGTGAGTGTGAAGATAAAGTGCTGCTTCATCAGTAAGCCGGCAAGATCCGGACGATCTACCTGGGAATCCACCATAATTTTCTTGATGGCGTTGCAGATGCGCGTGAAATCCTGCGACAGGCAGTTCAAGTAAGAGCTGAAAATGTCGACTCGGCGGTCGCGCAGCCGTTTCTGCAGCTTCTTGTTGTCACCAGACTTAGCGGCCAGGTATTGGTAGTCGGTTTCCTCGAGCAAGCGATCCATGGCTTTGTAGCGGCCCGGCGAAAAAACATCTTCCCAATCTTCATGAGCTGGCATCATGCGCTCATGCGCCAGCAGTTTCGAGAAGAGCATGCCAAACCCAACGCCCAGTAATACGAGGAACAGCGCCGTGGCCATCAATACAATATTCATGGCGGACTAACTCACCGAACACAGAATAGCTGACCGATCTATCCAATGCAATGCCTAAATTAAGTATATGCACGGATACGCCGGATGTTGTCCTTGTAAACGGTTTGATAACTAAGGTTATAACGACGCTACTAACGCTGGTTGATGAGGCATTGTAAGTGATGGTAAGTGATAGATTATTATAAAACGAAAGTTAGAGAAAACTGCGGTCCGGTAGTTATGAAGTTATTATCGACATCAGATGAATATCCTGGCATAATTTGTTTGAGATGAAGCCATCGGTTTCCATGGCTGCGCCCCCGGCCAGCGAGTGTACGGACCAACGCGGTGAAGCCCGCCAGGCGAGTGAGGGCGCCATCTGCCTTATGCTCGCCGACATCGGACCAAAGGCCGTCCCGAGCGAAGTGCGCGGCCGCCTCGTCGACCACAGTGCGAACGGCTTCCGCGTAGAGCACACCTTCGCCGGATTGAGTTGCGGCCAAGTGGTGCGGTGCCGGTTCGATGACTCATCTCCCAGGACTGCCCGCGTGGTGTGGACGCGCATCCACGGCGAACACGTGGAATCGGGCTTCTTTGTCCTGCCGTAAGCCGGAGCGCGCCTCCTTTTCCGGCCTTTTTTCAACATCCTCCTAATTCCTGCAATTGCTTGCGAGCTTGAGCTGCTTGCGGAGAGTCGGGATGGCGCGCGAGAAAGTCACGAAGCTCCTCGGCGGCAGCGGCGCGCTCATTTCTCTTCAAGTGGATGCGCGCCAGTGTGAGCTGCGGATAGGAGAAGTGGCTGGGATCGATGCGCTTGGCGATTTCGAGATAGTGCTGGGCCAGATCCAAATTCCCGAGCGCCGCGTAATTCATTCCCAGTTGCGCATTGGACAAGGCGTCGTTGGGGCGGCTGCGTACGGCATCCCGGTTGTACGGCAAGGCATCGTCCGCTTTGCCTTCGGTAAGCAGGGCGCCGCCCAGGTTGACCAGGGGTTCGTAGGCGGTGGAATTCTCCTCGAGTGCTTTGCGGAAGCACTCCTCCGCGCGCGGATACTGGCGCGTCTGGTAGGCGATGGTGCCCAGGCTATTCCACGCGGCGGAGAACTGGGGGGCCGTACGCACGGCATTCTCAAGATGGGCGATGGCGACGGCAACGTCGCGACGGGCGAGCCTCCTCTCAGCCTCTTCGTACTCATGGCGCGCGCTTTCCGGAATGGATAGCTCACTCGTGGAGACCTTGCTGAAAGCGCCAATTACTTCCCCAGAGATCAGATGAGAATCGTCGACGTTGATGGTAACGAAGAGCCGGCCCTTTGCGTCGGCGGTTCCGGGGCCGAGTTCGACGGTTTGCCGGACTTCGCCGCGGCCCGGCAGGAAGATGGCGATGGTGTACTGGCCGGGCGAGAGCTCCCGGAAGCGGAAGCTCCCGTGCTGGCTGGCGACTGTCGCGGTGTGAAAGGGAGTGGTGGCACCGAACAGCGAGACCGCGGCCGGCGACTCGGGCACGATGCTTCCACGCAGTTCGTAGGCGTGCCGGGCCGCATGGAGACTGCCAGCGACGGCTAGGACCAGCGTTGCGTGGTACACGGTTCGGCTTCCCCTCGCGTTACGCGCGGCGCGGCCGATGGGGCCTGGTTCTACAGCTGGCCCGCGGCTGCGGCCATCATCGTTTCGGCAGGCGCTTTGAGGCGCGTCAGCACACCGAGAAGTTCGTCGAGTGCCGCGGTGCGCCGCACCTGGGTTTCGTTTAAGGATCGAATGACCTCCGCCTGGCGGTCAAGCCGATCGAGGATACCAGCGACTTTCCGGGAGATCTCCGATACGTTGGACTTCAATCCGGTCAGTTCATCCTGGTGCAGACCCAGCCGGGCCGATACACCGTCGATCTGCTGCGCGGTCACGGTCGAGAAATCCTTTGCCTCTGTGCGCAATGTGCCGGTTTCGGTACGGAGCGCTGCGGCTTCGGCGCGTAGTGTTGTGGTCTCGCCACGCAGCGCACCCAGTTCCGTTTCATGGCGCGCCACGTTTTCGGCGAGCGCGATTACCTTGCCCGACGCCTGGTCTTGTTTCTGAGCGATGGCTGCGTTGGCCAGCTTCTGTTCCGTGACCGCTTCGGTCAACTGTTCAAACTTGACCTTTAGCTGCACGAGCGTGTCTATGGTGGCTCCAAGCCGATGGAGCTGTTCCTCGAGAGAGGCACTGATTTTGTGGCTTTCGCCGATGATGTGGCGCTCCAACTCCTGAAAAGCACCGGTTAAGATTTTGGACAAGCCGTCCGCCAGCTTGCCCGCCATGTTTGCCATCGCCTGCTCGTCAACCCTGGCGCGATCGTCCACTTTTCCGCGTTCCTCCACCTTAATCTGATCCGAATGGCCAACCGGAACCGAAGAGTGGCGGTTCCCCGCGTGCGGCGCGCCGGAATTGGCAATGATAGCCTCGGCTTTTTCGAGCAAAGCGCCGGCTTCGATGTGGCGGCCCTTGGAAAACAACTGCGCAGCCTCTTCCACCAGCTGTTTGACACCGTTTTCGGTGTTGAGCTTCTGCAACTGGAAGATGGCCTCTTCTAGATTCCGTTGTGGCATTTTCTGTAGTGTATACCTTAGTTAACACGAAGAAAAGGTGCAAAAGGCAAATGCCCGAAGAAATCAGGGCTGCGGCACCTGCTGGTACATGCGCAGCACGGCCGCAACGTGATGAGCGATCTCCACTTGTACCGCGGGCAGGTCGTTCATCGCGAGATCGTATGTGTGGGCCCACAGCACATCCCGGCCGGCCGCCCGGACAAGGCGGGCCGCGACGCGCACACGGTCTCCAGACTGCTGAACACTGCCTTCGATCACAGTGCCGGCGCCTGGCGGATTGAGAACGCGCAGGCCTCCATTGCCTGCCAGCGCGGCGGCGAGCCCAGCCGAGAAAAGAGGGCCGAGGGGTTGGCCGGCGAACGGGACGACGGCGACGGCGGAAAGGTCAGGCCCGGGCGTCCGCTTAACGAGACGAGCGCCGATGAGAAACATCCCCACGGCAGCCAGGACGAAGGCCGCGATGAGTGCGATGGCCATCCAGCCCGGCCTTTCCGGTGTTTGGAGGCGCGGCACTTCCGGAGTCTCGCGAGGAGCGGGTTCCATGGTGATCTTGGTGGATTGTACCGTTTCCCGCGAGATGGCGGTTTTCGGCCGGTTGTTACAATAAATCAAAATGATCCAAACTCTATTCGGCTCGGTGGAACAAGAGCCATCCCTGCTGGAACGGCTGAAGAGCGGGGTGGAGAAGACGCGGGCGGGCCTGGTTTCGCGTCTGGAAGACGCGCTTGCCGGCAAGAAGGAAATCGACGCGGACCTGTTGGAGGAGCTGGAGTACACGCTGATCAGCGCGGACATCGGAGTGCGAACCACGAACGAGATTCTGGAGCGCATCCGGCAACAAGTGGGCCGCAGGCTGGTGGGGGATGCGGCAGAGCTGCGCGGATTGATTCGCCAGCATCTGCTGGAGATTCTCCAAGCAACGGAGCGGCCGCTGGCGCACGTGGACGCGCCGCCCGCGGTGGTGATGGTGGTGGGGGTAAACGGAGCGGGCAAGACCACCAGCATTGGAAAGTTGGCGCACCGGTACCGGGCGGAAGGCCGGAGCGTGCTGCTCTGCGCGGCGGACACGTTTCGCGCGGCGGCTGTCGAGCAGCTGGAGGTCTGGGGGGAGCGGACCGGCACGGAAGTGATTCGGCAGAAGCCGGGCGCCGACCCGAGCGCGGTGTTATTCGACGCGTTGCAAGCGGCACGCGCGCGCAAAACGGATTACGTGATCGTGGACACGGCGGGGCGTTTGCAGACCAAAACAAATCTGATGGCCGAGCTGGAGAAGATGCGGCGGACCGCGGCGCGCGTCATTCCGGGTTCCCCGCACGAGGTGCTGCTGGTGCTCGACGCGACTACGGGACAGAACGGCCTCGAGCAGGCGCGGAGATTCACGGAGACTTCGGGCGTGACGGGGATCGTGCTGGCGAAGCTGGACGGCACAGCCAAGGGCGGCGTGGTGATCGCCATCGCGCATGAATTGAACATGCCCATACGCTATGTGGGAATCGGCGAGAAGGCAGACGACCTGCTCCCGTTCGATCCGGAAAAATTCATCGAGTCGCTATTCGAAAAATGAATCCTTCGTTTCTGCGCGAGGCGTTCGAATTGGCCCGCCGAGGAAAGGGCCAGACCAGCCCAAATCCCATGGTAGGCGCGGTGCTTGTGCGGGACGGGGAAGTGGTGGGGCGTGGGTTTCACACGTACAGCGGCAGGAAACACGCCGAAATTCGTGCCCTGGAAGAGGCCGCGGGGCGGGTTCGCGGGGCAACGCTGTATATCAATCTGGAGCCGTGTTCCCACCAGGGCCGCACGGGGCCTTGTGCGGAAGCGCTGATTGCCGCGGGTGTGAGCCGGGTGGTGAGCGCGATGGAGGATCCGAATCCGCGGGTTGCCGGGGAGGGATTTCGCAAGCTGCGTGCATCCGGCGTGGAAATAGAACTGGCGAGTGAATTTACGGCCGAGGCGGAGAGGCTGAACGAGGATTTCGTACACTTCATGCGGACCGGCCGGCCATTGGTGACTCTCAAAACGGCGTTGACGCTGGACGGGAAGATCGCGGCGCCGGACGACAATCGAGGATGGATCACGAGCGACCTGGCACGCGCGGACGTGCAGCTATTGCGGCACAACGCGGACGCAATCCTGACGGGTGTGGGGACGGTGCTGGCGGACGATTGCCTGCTGACGGACCGGACAGGCTTGCCGCGCAGCCGCCCGTTGTTGCGGGTGGTGGCCGATTCGCAGCTTCGAATCCCGCTCGAATCGAAGATGGTGGCGAGCGCGAAGGAAGATCTGGCGATGGCCACGACTTCGGCGGCGTCGGCCGAGCGGCGGAAGACGCTGGAGGGCCTGGGCGTCCGCGTACTCACTTTCGACGGACCGGGAGGACGAACTGATCTGCGGCGGCTGGTGGCGTGGCTGGGCGAAGACAAGCGGTTGTCGCTGGTCATTGAGGCTGGAAGCATGCTGAACTGGGCGGCGCTCGACAGCGGGATCGTAGACAAGGTCCTGTTTTATTACGCTCCGAAGATTCTAGGCGGCACCGAGTCTCTGCCCATGGCCGGTGGTACGGGCCGTCGCCGGCGCATGGATGCCATCCGGCTTCACGGCATTCAAGTACACACCGTGGCCGAGGACGAGTTCGCCGTGGAAGGTTACGTTCGGAAGGAGCGTTGACGTGTTCACGGGGATCATTGAAGAACTGGGCGCAGTAGACGAGCTGGCGAAACAGACGGCGGGCGCGCGGCTGCGAGTACGATGCGTGCGCGTGCTGCAGGATCTGAAAGAAGGCTCGAGCATCGCCGTGAATGGCGTGTGCTTGACGGCCGTCGCGCTGGATGGGAAGTCTTTCTCGGCCGATCTGGCGCCAGAGACGTTGCGCCGCAGCAACCTGGGCGACCTGGAAACGGGTTCGCGCGTCAACCTGGAGCGGCCGCTCTTGCCTACCGATCGCCTCAGCGGGCACATCGTGCAAGGGCACGTGGACGGGACGGGCGAGTTTCTATCGCTTGATTCAGTCGGCGATGAAAACTGGTGGCTCAAAATTCGAGTGCCTGCCGAACTGGACCGGTACCTGGTGTTCAAAGGATCGATTGCCGTTGATGGCATCAGTCTGACGATTGCTTCGATCGAACATAATGTGCTGAGCGTGACTATTATTCCGCACACTTATGAGGTCACTACGCTTGGAACTTACAAGGTAGGTGGCCGGGTAAATCTGGAGTGCGACGTGCTGGCTAAGCACGTGGAGAAGTTACTCCAGAGCGTGGAATATCTCGGGAAGCGGTAACTCGACGGCCGGATCTTCAGTGCGTAGAATGCCGTTTTTGCATTCGTGAGCGACGTCTTTGGTGTAGATCCAGGCGTAATGTGTGTGCGGATGGACTAATCGCGGTCGGGATGGTGTGAAGGTATTCATCCACCGAAACGAGCGTTCGGGAGGGCATGCGTTTATCCTAGCTCTTCAGCTCTTGCGTAATCTCGGCGGCGACGGTACGGGCTTGATCTAGAGCGCCCGGTTCGAAGCTGATGGCGCCGACGCGGGGGTGCCCGCCGCCGCCGTAACGTTCGCAGATGGATGCGAGATTGTGCTTAGGTTCATGGGGCGCCCAAGGATTAGATCCCACCGAAACCTTAGTCCGAAAACTCGACGGACTTACTGAGACCGTATAAGTGGCGTCGGGAAATAGATAGTACGGAATGAATTTGTTGTAACCTTCCAGGTCGTAACCTGTCAGATCGAAGAAGATGACACCGTCTTCGTTCTGCGCCCGGCTGCGGATCATCTCCACGGAGTCGATATGCCGCTTGTATAGGACCTGGAACAACTCCCGCACGCCGGGCTCGGCCACGATTTCCTCCAGAGCGCGGTGACGCATCCATCGAATGATGTTCTGGACCATCTCCGAACCTTTGGATCCTTCGATAACCAGCGTCAGCTTCATGGCCGGCGTGCCCAGCTCCACGGCGGTCTTCGCGTCAGGATACTGCGCGCCGTCGATGATATTGGCCCAGTGGACTAACTGATCGAGATCCGGCGCGGTGAAATTCCACTTCCGCTCAGCCATGGTACGAATGAAACCCGTACAGGATTTGAAGGAAGGATCGTACATTTTCTTGCCGCTACGATCCTGGCGGAAATGCTCGGCGTCCTCGGGAGTCAGGAAGGCGCTTTGATGATGATCGAACCACCAGGTGAGATGAGGGTCGCTCGAGTATTTGAAATCGACAATCGCGTTCACGTCGCCATCGAAGAGCTCAGGCTCGAAAATCTGCGACGCTTTGTGCGCCATGCCGGTGAAGGCAAACTCCGCGCCGGGGTGAAAGGCGCCCTCCATGAACCGGCTGAAAAACGCGGCTGAGGCGGCGCCGTCGAAACAGTGGTCGTGATAGAGAATCCGAATGCGCATGCCGTCGCGAAGAATGAAAACCTATTAGAATGCACGAACGGCGCGCAGAATGCAACTCAGACCTTCGGCGCACATGTAAACCTACCCGAGACGGAACAGACGGTCGAAGTTGCTGGCGGTCGCGCGGGCGATGTCTTCGGGGGTCACGCCGCGCAGTTCCGCGAGACGCCGCGCGGTTTCGGCAAGGAACGCTGGCTCATTGCGTTTGCCACGATGCGGGACGGGAGCGAGGTAGGGCGAGTCGGTTTCGATCAGCAGACGATCCTCGGGCGTGCGCGCGGCGGCTTGCCGAATATCGTCCGCTTTTGGGAATGTCAGGATTCCGCCGAAGCTGAGATGAAAGCCCAATTCGAGGGCTTGATCGGCTTCTTTCGCGCCGCCGGTGAAGCAGTGCATGATGCCGCCGAAGGGCAAGCCGTGCTCGCGGATAAGGGCCAGTGTCTCGTCCCAGGCTTCACGAGTATGGATCACGATGGGCTTGCGCGCATGCGCGGCGAGTTGGAGTTGCCGCGCGAAGACTTCGCGCTGCACGTCGCGCGGGGAGAAGTCGTAGTGGTAATCGAGGCCGATTTCGCCGATCGCCAGGACCTTGGGTTCGCGCGCCAGCTCCGCCAGGCGGTCGAATGTTTCGGGCGTGGCCTTGGCGGCGTCATGCGGATGTACGCCGACGGTGGCGTAAATGAATTCGTGCGCGCGCGCCAGGCGGACAGCGGCTTCGAGATCGGGCGGGCCATCGCCCGTGCCGATCGCCATCATGCGCTCGACGCCGGCTTCGCGAGCGCGGGCGATGGTGGCATCGCGGTCGGCGGCGAACTTCTCGTCATCGAGATGGCAGTGGGAATCGACCAGCTTCACTTCAGCCGCGCACCCACCGGGATGTCTTCGAGAAAACCGGCCAGCACGGGTTTACCGCCTTCGAGCGACGCGGCGACGATCATGCCGTTCGAAGTCATGTCCGCGCAATTTGCGCGGCGCGAGATTGGCGACGATCACGACTTTGCGGCCGACGAGTTGCTCGGGCGCGTAAGCTTCCGCGATACCGGCAACAATCGAGCGCGGCTCGGCTTCCGCCAGATCCACCTTCAAGTGCAGCAGTTTGTCTGCACCCTTGACGCGCTCGGCGGAAAGCACCTGGCCGACACGGAGGTCGACTTTCGAGAAATCGTCAATGGTGATCTGTGAACCCGCAGTGGCGGGCTGAGCGCTTGGAGCCGGCGTTTTGCCCATCAGGATAGCCTGCTCAGCCGAGGCCTGCGCTTCCAGTTCGCGCATTTTTTCGATGGCCGGCTTCGCGTCGACGCGGGGGAAGACGGCGGCGATGTGGCCGATCTTTTGTCCCGCGCGAAGTTGTCCCCAGGCAAGCGTTTCGAGACGTATGGAGTCCAGCGGCTCAGTCATGCCGAGTTGTTCCCAGATCTTCGCGCAGGACTCGGGCAGAACCGGCGATAGAGCAGCGCTGTCGCGATGCGCAGCGATTCCGCGGAGGCATAGAGCGCAGCATCGAGCTTTGCCTGCATTTCCGTTTCCTGGTTTTTCGCGCCAGATTCCATGGGGCTTGCTCCACGATGAACTTATCCACCGCGGAGATCAGCGCCCAGATCGACTTCGAGGCCCTTGGAGAATTCGAAATTGTCGAAGGCGTCAGCGGTTGCGCGGATGGTTTCGCAGGCGACTGTCCGGATCTGTTCCGCGCCGCCGGCGGGAACCACGCCGCCGCGATACTGATGAATCATCGTCAGCGTGCGGCTGGCCAGATTGCCCAGACCGTTGGCGAGTTCGGAGTTGTAGCGGCCGATCAGCGCGTCGTAGCTGAAGCTGCCGTCCTGTCCGAAGACGATTTCACGCAGAAGGAAGTAGCGCAGCGCGTCGGCGCCCATCACTTTACGGATGGGCTCGGCGCGCACGATGTTGCCGCGCGATTTGCTCATTTTGTCCTGCTCGAACAGCAGCCAGCCGTGCGCGAAGATGTGCTTGGGAAGCGGCAGGTCGGCGGCCATCAGAAATGCCGGCCAGATAAACGGCATGGAAGCGGACGATCTCCTTGCCGATCAAATGCAGGTCGGCGGGCCAGAGGCCAGTCGTCCCTCACGGCGCGTCATGATAAGTGGTCAGCGCGTCGAACCAGACGTAGAATACGTGCTTCCCTTCGGCCGGCACCGGGATGCCCCATTTGATCGATGGTGCGGCTGATCGAAAGATCGTTCAGGCCCTGCTTGACGAAGGAGATGACTTCGTTGCGGCGCGCATCGGGCTGGATGAAGTCGGGGCTGCTCTTCGTAGAGCTCGAGCAGGCGTCCGGCGAACGCGGAGAGTTTGAAAAAGTAGTTCTCTTCGGTGACGGTTTCGGTGGGCCGGCCGCAATCCGGACAGGGATCGCCGGGCTTGGCGTCGTTGACGTAGAGTTCGTCGAAGACGCAATATTGGCCGGTGTAGCTGCCTTTGTAGACGCAGCCGTTCTGCAGGCAGCGCTGAAACAGCCACTGCACGGTTTCGCGATGCGCTGGGCATCGGTGGTG
Source organism: Terriglobia bacterium (assembly GCA_963768075.1). GTDB lineage: Bacteria > Acidobacteriota > Terriglobia > Bryobacterales > Bryobacteraceae > QHXW01. The sequence continues at coordinate 315,319 of CAVYHD010000033.1, read as the reverse complement.
CGGACGAAATGGTCGATGCCCAAGCCGAAGTCGTCGCCACTGCCGCTGGAACTCTGCGGCGATGGCGTCGGTGAACTCCTGCGGCGTTTTGCCCGCGCGCCTGTGCGGAGCGTTCCACTTTTTGGCCGTGCTCGTCGGTGCCGGTGGTCAGCACCACCGGTCGAAGCCCTGCATGCGCTTGAAGCGCTTGATCAGTATCGGCGGCCATGGTGGTGTACGTGTGGCCGATGTGCGGCGCCGCGTTGACGTAGTAGATCGGGGTGGTGAGGTAGTATTTCATCGATGGTTTTCAGATACGCGAAATTGGCTTCGGCGATGATGTGTTTGAGCGCCAGGCCGGTGGCGACGCGCGAGTTTGCGGCAGTCTTCGTATTCGGGCGCGAAAGCGCCGTCGCTCGGAAACCTTGATCGCGCACTTTGCCGTGCGGGGTCTCGACTTCGACCCAGGTGCGCGCCTGCACGCGGCGTTCGGCGGTATAGATGCGCACGCCGAGCGTTGAGGTTTCATGGAAAATGATCTCGGCCAGCACTTCGCGCTCTTCCGGTAGTGGCGATGACGCGCAGCAAGGTTGCCGGGCCGGCCCTTCTTCATGTCAGATGGCTGCGAGCGTGACGTCGAGCGCGCCGGCTTCGAGTAGCCGCTCGACGGCGTAGGCCAGCACCTGCGGGCTTGAAGTCGTCGATGTTGGCTTCGATCACGGAGACGGTGGTGGCTTCCGCGGCGCCAGTGGGCTCGCCGACGATGACGCGCAGCACGTTGGCCTGCTCGGGAAAATCGTGGCCGCCGGCGCCGTAGCCGATGCGCGCGATTTTCATCGGCGGCATCACGCCGAAGCATTCCGAGCCAGCGTGGCGGCGACCGCCGCGCCGGTGGGCGTGGTCAGTTCGACGGCGGGACCGCGGGAATAGACGGGCTCGCCGGCGAGGAGGCCGCGGTGGCGGGCGCGGGCACGGGCAGCACGCCGTGCTCGGTCTTGACGGTTCCGCTGCCGACATTGAGGGGCGAGCAGAAAATGGCCTCGACGTCGAGCGAGTTCGAAGGCCAGGCACGCGCCGACGATATCGGCGATGGAATCGGCCGCGCCGACTTCGTGAAAATGGACTTTTTCGATGGGCACCTGGTGAACTTCGGCTTCGGCCTCGCCGAGCCTGCTGAAACACGGCGATGGCGTTCTGTTTGCACGCGGTCCGGGAGTGACGGCGTGCTTCGATCATCTTGAGGATTCCCGAAAGATGGCGGTGCTTGTGCGGCTCGTCCACGCGCACGTGAAACTTGGAAGCCGCAATGCCGCAGCGCTTCACTTTTTCAAAGGAAACGGACGCGCCGCTTGCAGCGAGCGCAGCCCGTCGGCGATGGCAGACGGGTCCGCGCCGGCATCGGCCAGCGCGCCCACCAGCATATCGCCGCTGATGCCGGAAAAGGCGTCCAAATAGCAAATCCGCATGGTGTGACCGGGAGCCTTCATTATCCTATACGCGGTTGCGCGCGCTCCAATAATTCCTTATCTTGGGTAGTCCACCCTTATGGCTGCCAAAATTCCCATAACCGTCGCGCATGGCGACGGCATCGGCCCGGAAATCATGAACGCCACGCTGCGCATTCTGGAGGCGGCGGGCGCGCGATCGAAATCGAAACCATCGAAATCGGCGAAAAAGTCTATCTGCGCGGCAATACCGCGGGCATCGAACCCAGCTCCTGGGAATCTCTGCGGCGCACCAAGGTATTCCTGAAGGCGCCCATCACCACCCCGCAGGGCGGCGGTTTCAAGAGCCTCAACGTCACCACCCGCAAGACGCTCGGCCTCTACGCCAACGTGCGCCCGTGCGTTTCCTACTATCCGTTCGTCGAACCAAACACCACAGATGGACGTCGTGATCGTTCGCGAGAACGAAGAGGATCTCTACGCGGGCATCGAGTACCGGCTCACCCCCGATGTGATGCGATGCCTGAAGCTGATCTCGCGGCCGGGCTCGCGAAAAAATCGTCCGCTACGCCTTCGAATACGCGCGGCAGCACAACCGCAAGAAGGTCACCTGCTTCACCAAAGACAACATCATGAAGATGACCGACGGTCTCTTCCACAAAGTCTTCGATGAGATTGCGCGCCGAGTATCCGGACATCGAGAACGAGCACTGGATCGTCGATATCGGCGCGGCCAAGATGGCCGACACGCCGGAAGCATTCGACGTGATCGTGATGCCCAATCTATACGGCGACATTCTGTCCGATGTGGCCGCGCAGATCGCCGGGTCGGTGGGTCTGGCGGGATCGGCGAACATCGGCGACCAGTGCGCGATGTTTGAGGCGATTCACGGCTCGGCGCCGCGGCGCGCGGGACAGAATCTGGCGAACCCTTCCGGGCTGCTGCTGGGCGGCGTGTTGATGCTGGTGCACATCGGCCAGCCGGAAGTCGCCGAGCGCGTGCACAACGCGTGGCTGCGCACCATTGAGGACGGCGTCCACACCTACGACATTTTCACGGAAGGCATCAGCAAGCAGAAAGTGGGCACGAAGGAATTCGCGGACGCGGTGGTCGCGCGCCTGGGCAAGAAGCCGGAGACCTTGAAGACCGTCCAGTTATCCGCCGAAGCCCGCCGGAAGCGGCAGGCGGAAGACTGCGGCCGCCGGTCCACCGAAGACAGAACTCGTCGGCATCGACGTCTATCGTCGAGTGGCCGTCGCGCAACCCCAACCGTCTGGCGAAGTCGCGGCAAGCCGTCGCCGGCGATGGCCTGACGCTTGCACATGATCGCCAATCGCGGCGTCAAAGTGTGGCCCGACGGCTTCGCCCGAGACCTTCTGCACCGACAGTTTCCGCTGCCGCTTTCACCAGCGGCCGGCGCGACCGTGCCTCGCGGCAATCATCGCGCTGCTCGAACGCGTCGCGGCGGCTGGGCTCGAAATCGTCAAGACCGAGAGCCTGCGCAATTTCGACGGCAAGCCAGGCTACACGCTGGCGCAGGGACAATAAATTATCCGCACATGCCGAGAATTCCAAGCCCCTGGTCGGCGTGATCATGGGCAGCAAGTCCGACTGGGAAACCATGCGCCACGCCGAGCGAAACTTTCACCGAGTTCGGCGTACCCCACGAATCCGCGTCTTTCCGCGCATCGCACGCCGAACTGCCTGGCCGAATACGCCGCCAGCGCCGAAGCGCGCGGCATGAAGTCATTATCGCGGGCGCGGGCGGCGCGGCTCATCTGGCGGGCGTCCGCGCGGCGCACACGACTGCTGCCGGTGCTGGGCGTGCCGATGGAAAGCGCCGCGCTTAAAGGCATGGATTCCCTGCTGTCCACGGTGCAGATGCCCGCCGGCATCCCGGTGGGCACGCTCGCCATCGGCAAGGCGGGCGCAAGAATGCGGCGCTGCTGGCCATCGCGATCCTGGCCAACAGCCGTCCGGAGCTTCGCGCGAAACTGCATCGCTTCCGCGATGAGCAGAAGCAGAAGATCGCCAAAGAGACCCTGCCGTAGCAGGCCCGGCGCGATTCAATGGGTTGACGTGCTGGCCCGTCTGTGATCGATCAGCAGCCGGAGCTGTTGCGCAGAAATTCGCACGTCGCCCGCCAGTTCGAGAGACAAACGGTCGCCGCTGCCCGTGAACCGGGCGCTGCGAATGGCAGTGACCGGTTGAAGTTCGGCGGGAATGGTGGCTTGCAGGTTGGCTCTATCCAGGGCGGAAGTCAGCGTTGCCCGGATCTTGTCCCGCAACGTCGGGCCTAACGATCCCGAACGGAGCGCCTCCCCCAGTGACCCGTCCGCCTGGATCGACTCGACTTCCGATTGGAGACGCACGGTGCGATTCTCCTCCACCCCTGGCGTGAGCCGTACCGTGACGGTCCCGTTTCCGGCGACAAGCCGCTTGACTACTTCCTTGCCGAACACCTTGGCGCAGGCCCACTTTTCGTAGCGCAGATCAGCCGTCAGGATGCCGGCCGGGCTGTTCGGCACCAGCGTGGCGCGGTTAATGGTGAGCCGCTCCCCGCACTTCTCCGACCGGTTCAATTGTGAACTGAGCAGGGGGGTGATGTTCTGTTGCAAGTCGCTGAGATCGGCCTTGAGACTCAATTGAAATGCCGCTGAATCGCCAGCGGCCGCAACACCGGAAACAAATCCCGAGACCGTAACGCCGATCGGCTGATTCTGGATGTTCAACGACATCCTGACAGGCGGGATGGTCAGCGTGAGGCCCTCCGCCGCCATTAGCAACAGCGCAGCAAGATACACCAGGACCAGTGAGCGCGCGCGCCTCATGAACCTTTGACGCGAATCGCCGGGGTGAAGTTTCGGGCTGTTATTGAGACTGCGTCAGCGGGTTGGGGAAGTGCAGACCGATACGGAATCGCCCGCTCTTAATCGTGCAGTGGCGTACCGAAGCGCTGCCCATCAGACCGAGCTTGTTGATCTTTACGGCAACAATGCTGCCGATACTCACGGGTTCTTCCGCTTCCACCAGGGCGCCCGAACGGCTCATGTTGACACCGCGGGCGGGAATGTAGCGCTGCCCGGCCTGCTCGTTTGAATAGATCGAGAACCGGTAATCCACCGGCAGTCGCTTGGCACTGCGGTGCTCCGACCGCGGCGTGGCGCCCGCGGCGGCAACCACCGAAGGGGGGCTTGGTGGGGGGTTCAATTGAAGCACCAGTCGGACTCTCATGGTCCTCTTTGGTTACATTTTGATTGCCATCCGCGTGGCAAGTTGAGTACGTTATTTCTCAGTCAGATGCGAATGGCCGGCGGTTTTGGCATTAACCGAAGTTATTGTGACAACCTTGGACAACTTGTCACATGGCGACGGAATGTCAGGTGCCCGGACGTCAGCGCGCTCGATTATAGGACCCAGGTGGCGTGCAGTGCCGGGTGATACCCTCGAATTGTGTTCCACCGTGTGATCTGGATCGTGCTGGACAGCCTGGGAATCGGGGCCATGCCGGACGCCGCCGATTACGGCGACGTGGGCAGTGACACGCTCGGCAACATCGCGCGCCTGCGCCGCCTGCGCCTGCCGAATCTGTGCCGCCTCGGGCTCGCCAACATCAAGCCCCTCACAAATCTCGACCCCGCGGCGTTCCCCGCCGGCGCATATGGCCGATGCGCGCTGTCCTCGCCGGGAAAAGATTCGACCACCGGCCACTGGGAAATGGCGGGGATCCATCTGGAAAAGCCGCTTCCGCTTTATCCGCATGGCTTCCCGCGCGAGATTATGGATGAGTTCGAGCGGCGCATCGGCCGGAGCGCACTGGGAAACAAAGCGGCATCCGGCACGGAAATTATCAAAGAACTGGGCGCGGAGCACATGCGCACCGGCTCGCCCATTGTCTACACCTCCGCCGACAGCGTTTTTCAGATCGCCGCGCATGAAGAAGTCATCCCGCTATGGGAGCTGTACAAAATGTGCGAAACGGCGCGCGAGATCCTGCGCCCGCCGCATGAGGTGGGCCGCGTGATTGCGCGCCCGTTCATTGGCTCGCCCGGCTCATTCACCCGCACACCCAATCGCCACGATTACGCCGTGCCGCCACCCAGGGGCATGCTGCTCGACCGGCTCGACGAGCGAGGCGTCGAGGTCTCTAGCGTCGGGAAAATCTTCGACATCTTCCTCGGCCGCGGCATCCAGGATCACGTCAAAACAAAAAACAACGACGACGGCATGGCCAAAACGCTCGAAGCCATGGACTCGACCGCGAGCCGGCTTGATCTTCGTCAATCTGGTCGACTTCGACCAGCAGTACGGCCACCGCAACGACGTGGAAGGTTACGCTCGCGCGCTCGAGGAGTTCGACGCCTGGCTGCCGGCTTTCTCGAGAAATGGCCGAGGCGACCTGGCGATCCTCACAGCGGACCACGGCTGCGATCCCACCACGCCCTCTACCGACCACAGCCGCGAGTATGTTCCGTTACTTGTTCATGGTCCCAACTCGCGCGCCGGGGTGGATCTGGGTCTGCGGTCAACGCTCTCCGATGTTGGGCAAACCGTGGCGGAGAACTTCGGAACGGCCATCAGCCGCGGCACGAGTTTCCTGTCTTTGGTCGTGTAGGCCCAAGGAAAAATTGACTTTAGCAGTGAATTGTCCGACCATGGTAGATGAGCCGGGCACTATCGCTCCCCTCATCGGGTAGTCTGAACTAAGTCAGACCACCTGAACCCTGCAGCCTTAGCCAGCCAACGACCCGGCGCGGCAATTTGCGCGATATTTCTCCTGCATTCGGGTCAGATCAGGCGCCAAAAACGCAATGATTGGAAGAATTAAGAACCTGAGTGCCACCAACCGCTCCGGCTTTATCCAGGCGGAGAATGGCCAGACGGTTTATTTTGCGGGGTCCGCGGTGTGGGAGCACGACTTTCCGTTGCTGACCGTGGGTCAGGCGGTGAGCTTCGAACTGCAAAGCGGCCACTGGCCGAAGGCCGCAAATGTCCATTTGTTCGAAGATCGCCACCACACCTCGCGCACTCAGGAGAAGGCGCAAGAAGCAATGCAGCTTCGGTATGTCGGTTTCGATCAATCCGGCTTCGTCCGCACTTTTCGTTTTCAAGGCATTATCTCCGGCGAGCAGACGCGAGATTACGTAGTCACCGGGGATGTGAGGCTCTTTCAGAAGTACCACGTGGGAATTCAGGAAGGCCCGGCCCTGTGCGTCCAAGCTCTATCGGCGCAATTGGAGCTTTCGCCCGAGCCGAAGGCCAACGTCGCCAGCGCCGTCCTCAGCGAAAAAGACTTTGCCACGCTGGTGGCTTCCCGAACGGTCGCTCCGCGCAAGCCGTTCCGCCGGCGCCCGCGCCCGGTCCGACCACAGGTCCAACGCGCGGACCACCCAGCCTAGGTCCCGCTCAGAACGCGGCTCGCATCTGCTACCCTCTGAATTGTGACTGCTGCTAACTCGCGGCACTGCGTCACACACGCAACCTATGAACAAACCCGTAATGGCGGGCAATTGGAAGATGTACAAGACGCCCGCGGAAACCCGCGCCTTTTTTGAGACGTTTCGGCCTCTCGTCAGCGCGGCCGAGCATTGTGAAATCGTGATTTGCCCGCCGTTTCCCGATCTCGCCGCTGCCGTCGAAGCAACTGGCGGCGCCAACATCCAGGTCGGCGCCCAAAATCTTTATTGGGCCAAGGAAGGCGCATTCACTGGCGAGGTCTCCGGACCGATGATCCGCGCGGCGGGAGCTACCCACGTGATCATCGGGCACAGTGAGCGTCGCAAGTTCTTCGGCGAAACGGACGAGACCGTGCTGAAAAAAACGATAGCTGCGCTCGATGCCGGCCTTTCGCCAATCGTTTGCGTGGGAGAGCTTTTGGAGCAGCGGGAAGGTGGGAAAACCGAAGCCGTGCTTTGCGACCAGTGTCTCAAAGGCATCACTGGCCTCGACGCACGGCAGTTTGCCCAGATCGTGATCGCTTATGAGCCCGTCTGGGCCATCGGCACCGGCAAGACCGCGACGCCCGAAATCGCCGCGGACGCGCATCGCATCATCCGGCGCGAGATTCGCACGCGCTATGGTAGTGAAGCTGCCCAGAACCTTCGTATTCTTTACGGCGGAAGCGTGAAGCCGGATAACGTCAAGAGTCTGATGGCGCAGGAAGAGATCAATGGCGTGCTGGTGGGCGGTGCGAGCCTCGACGCCGCTTCTTTCGCAAAAATCGTGACCTTCCCGTCGTGAGCACGGCGAACACAGGGGAAGCCGCCTCGCGGGAACGGTCGCCGCTACTGCCGATCTTTTTGATCGTCATGGTCGATGTTCTGGGCTTGACGATTATTCTGCCTCTGCTCCCGTTCTACGCCGAACGATTGGGCGCGAGCCCCACCGTGGTCGGACTGCTGGTCGCGACCTACGCGGCCTGCCAGCTTGTGGCCGGGCCGCTGCTCGGCCAGATGTCCGACCGTGTCGGGCGCCGGCCCCTGCTGCTGGTCAGCCAAGTGGGCACGTTCATCGGTTTTCTGATGCTCGCGTGGGCCGGTTTCGCCGGCTTGCTTTGGATGGTGTTTCTTTCGCGAGTTATCGACGGTCTCACCGCCGGCAACCTATCGCTCGCGCAAGCTTACATCTCCGATGTCACGCGGCCGGAGGAACGCGCCAAATCGTTTGGCATGATCGGCGTGGCTTTCGGCGTCGGGTTCCTCATCGGTCCGGCTATCTCGGGCTTCCTTTCCACGTTCGGCTATCAATACCCCGTATTCGCCGCCGCGGCGCTATCCGCCACAAGCATCCTGGCAACCTACTTCCTGCTGCCTTCCGCGCCGGTCGTCCCCGACGCTGACAAGCGGGACGGCCCTCCGCTCCCCGCCGGGCGCCGTCTGCGCGTGCTCGACTGGGGTACCTATGCCGCTTACTTCCAGCGTCCCGTGCTGGCCGGATTACTCTGGCAGTTTTTCACCTTTACGTTCACGTTCGCGACCTTCATATCCGGTTTCGCGCTCTTCGCCGAGCGCCGCTACACCTGGAACGGCCATCCCTTCGGCCCGAAAGAGGTCGGCTACATCTTCGCCTATGTCGGCTTCCTCGGAATCATACTCCAGGGAGGCCTCATCGGCCGTCTGGTGAAGCGTTTCGGTGAGGAGAAGCTGGTGGCGTCGGGCTTCGTGGCTGCCACGGTCGGGTTTTCGCTCATCGGTTTCACGTACCATCTGACAGGCCTGCTCGTGGCCAGCAGCATTGCCTCGTTCGGCACTGGCGTGTTGCGGCCCGCGCTGACCAGCCTCATCACGCGACGAGCCGGCCGCGAGGAACAGGGCGTCGTGCTGGGGTTGACGCAGTCCCTCATGTCCATTTCGCAGATTGTGGCGCCGGTCATCGCCGGCTTTCTCATCGATCACGCCCTGCTGACGCCGTGGGCCATCGTGGGCGCGGCCGTCAGCGCCGTGGGCATTGTAATCGGAGGCTTCAAGCCGCGTCCCCGGACTGTGGAGACTTCCTAGCGGATCGGTGTTTGTTTCAGCCAGCGTTCGAAGAAGGCCCGCCAAGCCGGGTCGACGTCCGGGCCGTTGGGCTTGTGCCCGTTGCCGGTGGAAACATACTGTATGCGGTCTGGCACTCCGAGGAGTTGATACACTTCCCGCGCGCGATTCACGTAGCCCCAGCTTTCAAGGTCGTCCGAATCACCGCCGTGGTCTTCCGACTGGCTGCCTCCGATCAGCAGGAACGCTCTCGGCGCCGTGAGCGCCATCAGTTCATGATGGTCGTGCTCGAATCCGGGACGCGCCGGATCCGGATTCAGCAGGCTCAACACCGTATGTTGGGCCGTCGGGATATCAGGAAATGGCCGGAGCCAGTCCAGGTACCAGGGATCGTACCAGTTTGTGCCGCCGTTGATCGCGATGTGCGGATCGAGCGCGACCGTAGCTTTGAATTCGGGTGCAAACGCGGCCACGTATACCGCGGCCTTCGCGCCAAGCGAAAACCCCATGAAACCCAGGCGCTGGCCGTCCACTTCCTTTCGCGAGCGCAGGTATTCCGCTTCGCGCCGCGCATCGTAAACCATCTTGCCCAGTCCGCTCCAGTGCCCGAACCGCTCGTAGAGCCTCTCAATCGCGCCTGTGTTGTAAGTCGTGTCATCACGGTAGTGGCGAATGAACGACCAACTGGTCAGCACCACATAACCGTGTTCGGCCAGCCACGCGCCCCACCATTGTTCCGGCGCAGTGTAATCCGGTGTGGAGGAGGTCCAGCAGATTACGGCGGGAAACGGACCGTGGCCCTGATTCTTCGGCAGCAGCAGGAGGTGGTGCTGGTAGAAGTCCTTCTCCATCGGCAAGTCGACTTCCACCCGCGAATAGTTCTCCAGCTCGCGCCGTCCAATGATCACGGCCTTGCGGATATCGCCAAACCATTGCTTGTCGTGAGTGTCAGGCTCGATCTTGCCGGCGATATGGGTCCATAGGGTTAAGAATTCGGGCCGCTTCTTGCGATACCAGTCTTCCGGCGAATGCAGGCCCTCAACCAGCGACGGGATCAGTTCGCTCTCCGCACCCGGTTCCGGAGCAGGACTGCTCTTGGAGGTGACTTTGTGTTGATGCAGACGGGTGGAGTTTTCCTGACCGCACAGCCAGCAAACGACAGCCAGCCAAACCATGTAGCGCAGGGCGACGCCGGTTTTGCGGGGACCTGCTTTTTTTTGCCAACTCTTCACTGATCTCTGGAAATCCCCCGCAGCAGTTCTGAGCTATCAAATGATCGGATCATTGCTCGGAAACTCTTACATTCCCAGCCGCGTCCGCGCGTAATACAAACACTGCTTCACGTTGTCTTCTTCGAGCTGCGTCAGGCCTTCGCGGCTTTCCCCATCGACGCGCGGCAGATGCTGTAGACGGCCCGTCGCCTCGCGTACCATCCGCAGCGTGTCCGCAAGGTATTTGCCGTTACGATCCGGAAATGTCGCCCAGTATTTGTCCGTGAGGCACGGAACCTGCAGCGGATTGCGCGTGATCATTTCAAGCGTGAACCGCGTTTTCGGCCGCGCGCGCCGCACCGCCGCCACCGCACCGCTGAGATCCACGATGCCCTCGCCCAACACCACCTCCGAGAGCAGAAAACCGTCCGGGTAAGGTTCCACCGCCATATCTTTGAAGTGCGTCGAGATCGCATAGGGCGCCAGCGTTTCGATCACATCCATGGGGTTGTCCAGCAGCGCGATGTTGTTCCCGGTATCCAGGCACACCCCAAGATACTCGCTCGAACGGTCTTTCACCAGCGCGGCCAGCTCGTGCGCGGTCCAGTCTTTGTGATTCTCGACCGCCAGCGGCACTTGTTGCTTCGTCACGATGGGCAGCGCGCGATCGATCGCAGCGATGCTTCGCGTAACGAATTCCTGCCAATCGCTAAGTCGCGAGAACGTTTCGTAGCGCCGCCCGCCCAATGCCGCGGTACGAATACACAACGCACCCGCGGTCTTCGCCGCCGTTACCGTGCGCTCGAATGTCCCAGCATCGTTTTCCTTCGGCAGCTCCGCCATCACTTCGAGGTACATGCCGAATTCCTGGGCGCGCGCCCGCAGCTTAGTCAGATATGCCGGCTCGAGCGAGGTCAGTGACGCCTGAATGCCGCCCGCACCCAGCGCATGGCAGTACTCGAGAAATTCATAAGTGTCGTGCTCGCGCGTCGTCATGAATGACGTTGTCGCGATGCCCATCGTCGTGCGCGGAACGCCGAATGCAGGCGTGGCCGCCGCGGCAGCGCCGAGCAACCATTGTCTTCGCGTCATAAATGGAAACTCCGCAGCACCTCGTCCCAAGGCTTGCGATACGGCCGCTCGAGCCATTTCGACGCCTCGGCGTCCCCGATGATCTCCTCCGTCTCCGGGTTCCACCGGATCTTGCGGCCCATCCGCAGAGAGATGTTCGCCAGGTGGCAAGCCGTGGTCACCTGGTTTCCCTGCTCGACGTCCGCGATGGGCCGCTCGCGCGACTTCACGCAATCCAGGAAATTGCGAACGTGCAGATTGAGCTGCTCCGCGGACGATCCCTCCATTTTGTATGGCTGAATCCAGGGCTCCGGCGTGCTGCCGGAACGTTTCGGACCGCCCGCCGGTTGCCCCGCAAACACGGGAATCGCGTTGAACGGATCAATCTTCATATCCGGATAAACTTCAAAGCCGGCACGGTCAATGTCCAGACTCCCCTTGCTTCCGAAAAACGCCAGCTTGCCCTCGCCGCGGTGTCCCGCGCTCGCCTCGCGCATGGAAAACAACGCCGTGAATCCCGGATATTCGAACAACGCATCTTGCGTGTCGGGCGTCTCGCCGTTGTCTTCGAGCGCAAACCGGCCTCCGCTTGACGAGACCGCCGCCGGTCCTTTCACTTGCATGGCCCACTGCACCACGTCGATATCGTGCGCCCCCAGATTCGTCATCTGGCCGCCGGAGTAATCCCAGAACCACCGGAAATGGTAAAGCGACCGGTGTGGGTTGTACGGCCGCTTTGGCGCCGGCCCGAGCCACATCTCGTAATCCAGATCGCTTGGCGGCGAGCCGTCCGCGGGATCACCAAAGCCCGGCATGACGTTGCGGTACGCTCCTATCCGCGCGCTCATCACCTTGCCGATGTATCCCGCTCGCAGCATCGCCGCGGCCTTCTGGTAGTGTTTGCCCGACCGCTGCTGTGTCCCCACTTGCACTACGCGCTGGTATCGCCGCGCCGCTTCTACCATCCAGTGGCCCTCGCGGATGAAAAGCGTGAGCGGTTTTTCGACGTAGACATCCTTGCCGGCCGCGCAGGCCATGATGGTTATCAAAGCGTGCCAATGATCGGGCGTTGAGACCACGACCGCCTGAATATCTTTATCGTCCAGAAGCCTGCGAAAGTCGCTATAGCTTTTCGCATGTCCGCCGCATGCCGCTACGCCCTGCTCGAGCCGCGGCTGGTAGACATCGGACATCGCTGCCAGGTCGGCATCCGCCTGGTTCTTAAAATCGCGAACGTGCTGGCTGCCAATCAGCCCGTAACCGATGAAGCCCACCTGCACGCGGTCATTGGCGCCCAGGACGCGCGTGTAGGAAGCAGCACTGAGCGCCGTCAGGAAGGTCCTGCGGGTGGTAGGATCAGGATTTCCTATGGTCATAGCATTCGAGAATATCATCGATTCGGGCGACGCCTCGATTTACGACGTCCGCTCCAAAGCGCCCGGCCCGCAGGGATCGCTTCCCTTGACGCCGGAGATGCTGCTGTCGCGACCCTCCGGCGACCTGTTCGGCTGGTCGCAAAATGCCGGCATGGGCTGGGACCCGGCGAGCCCTGGGCGGCAAAGAATTTCTGATTCTCAGCACGCAGGGCGGCATTCGCGCGCCCGACGGCACGCCCATCGCCCTCGGCTATCACACCGGCCATTGGGAAATCGGCTTGCTGGTGCAGGCCGCGGCCGAGGAATTGCAGCCGCTTGGCGCCGATCCCTTTCGCCGGCTTTTGCTCCGATCCCTGCGACGGCCGCACGCAGGGCACCACCGGCATGTTCGACAGCCTGCCGTATCGCAACGACGCCGCCATCGTGTTCCGGCGCCTGATCCGCTCGCTGCCGCACGCGCCGGGCGTGCTCGGCATTGCCACCTGCGACAAAGGCCTGCCCGCCATGATGATGGCGCTGGCCGGATTGCGCGATCTTCCCGTGCGTGCTGGTCCCCGGCGGCGTCACGCTGCCGCCGGAAGAGGGCGAAGACGCCGGCACGGTGCAATCCCTCGGCGCGCGTTTCGCGCACGGCAGATGACCCTGCGAAGCCGCCGCGGAACTCGGTCTGCCGCGCCTGCGCCTCGCCCGGCGGCGGCTGCCAATTTCTCGGCACCGCGGCCACCTCGCAGGTGGTCGGCGAAGCGCTCGGCCTGTCGCTGCCGCACTCGGCGCTGGCGCCCTCCGGACAGCCGGTCTGGCTGGACATGGCCCGGCGTTCCGCCCGCGCGCTGCTCGCACTCGAAGCACGCGGCATTGCCATGAGCGACATCCTCACCGACGCCAGCGTTCGCAACGCGATGATCGTTCACGCGGCCTTCGGCGGCTCGACCAATCTGATGCTGCACATTCCCGCCATCGCCCATGCCGCCGGCTTGCGCACGCCCCACGGTGGACGACTGGATTGCCATCAACCGCCACGTGCCGCGCCTGGTCAACGTTCTGCCCAACGGCCCGCGCTCTCATCCCACGGTGCGGGTGTTTCTGGCGGGCGGCGTGCCGGAAGTGATGCTGCATCTGCGCCGCGCCGGCCTGCTGGACTCGACGTCCTCACCGCCACCGGCGAAACCCTGGGCGGATGCTCGACTGGTGGGAACATTCCGAGCGCCGCACCCGCGCTCCGCGAATTGCTGCGCGAACGCGATGGCGTGGATCCGGACGACGTCATCATGTACCCCGCCGGCGCAGCCAAGCGCGGCCTGACGCCCACACCAGCTTTCCCGCGCGGCAACCTCGCCCCCGAAGGCTCGGTCATCAAGAGCACCGCCATTGATCCGAGCGTGGTCGATGCCGATGGCGTTTATCGCAAACTCGGCCCGGCGCGCGTCTTTCACGACGGAAGCCGCCGCCATCGCCGCCATCAAGAGCCACGGGCCCGATCGCATCCAGCCGGGCGACGTCATCGTGCTGATCTGCCGCGGGCCGCTGGGCACGGGCATGGAGGAGATCTTACCAGATCACCTCCGCGCTGCGCTATTTGCCATTTCGGCAAGCACATCGCGCGTCGTCACCGACGCCCGTTTCACCGGCGTTTCCACCGGCGCGTGCATCGGCCATGTCGACCCCGAAGCGCTGGCGGGCGGCCCGATCGGCAAAGTGCTCGATGGCGACATGATCCGCATCACCATCGACCGCGCGACTCTCGATGGCTCGGTGGATTTGGTCGGCGCGGTGGCGTGATCTTCGGCGAAGAGGAAGGCGCCCGGGTGCTTGCCGCCCGCCCGCCGCGTCCTGACTTGGCGCCCGATCCGCGACTGCCCGACGACTCCCGCCTCTGGGCGGCCCTGCAGAACGCCAGCGGCGGCACGTGGGGCGGCTGCGTGTTTGACGTCGATGCGATCGTTACGGCTTTATCCGCCGCCCAGACAAGGAAGTAAACTTTAACCGTGGGCCGCACTCTCGTCTCGCTCGGCATCCTGCTGGTCGTCATCGGCCTGGCGATCGAGTACTCCCCGCGGCTTCCGTTCCGCATCGGCCGGCTTCCCGGCGACATCTACATCCACAGAAACAATACGACTTTCTACTTTCCGGTCGTCACCTGCATTCTGGTGAGCGCGGTGCTGACTCTGCTGATGTGGTTTTTCAACCGGAGGTGATTACTTCAGCCGGCCCATTTTCTCGAGCGGCCAGTAAACGAAAACGGCTTTCCCGTAAATGTCCTTCCGCTCCACCGTGCCCCACGCCCGGCTGTCATTCGACGACGTGCGATGGTCCCCCAGCACAAAGTAGTGCTCGGATGGCACGGTCAATGCCGGCTGAGACTGGCGATCCCGGTATTCGTCGGGAACGTAAGGCTCATTTAATTGTTGGCCATTCACGTAAACCGTTCCGTTGTCGATCTGCACCGTATCGCCCGGAATGCCGATGATGCGCTTGATATAGGATTTGCTGCGGTCGAGCGGAAAGAAAAAGACTACCAGGTCGCCGCGATCGATATTTCCCGCGCCAAACCGGTACGTGAACTTGTTGATGAAGATTCGCTCATTGTTGGTCAGGACGGGCATCATGCTCGTTCCTTCTACCTTCACTGGCTGGTAAATGAAGACGATCAGAATCACGGCCAGCAGCACGGAGAACGCCAGATCGCGCATCCAGGAAAGCGCCGTGGACAGCCCGGAGCGGGAGAGCTGGGTCTGTATTTCGCCTTCCATGTTTACGTTGGCTTTGCTGCCGATCCCAGCTACGCATTATAAAGCACTCCCACGGGCTTTCCGGAGATCACCCCTAGCCCAAAGCCGTCCGGGTAGCGCGTGGCCGCTCGACGGGGGCCGCTGCGGGTAGAATGCGCTTCTTGAGCTGTAGTGCCCGAATCTCGCTGAGCGCGCGATCGGCGTTCGCTCGCGCGTGTACGACGGTCACCTTTTCGACCAGAAGGCACCCCCACAACACTCCCGTCAGCAGTGTGATCGAGCACAACCCTTGGCTGGTGATCCGCATGGCACTATTCGCGTAGCAATTCGTGTTCCGAAATCAATGTTCTTTCTAATCAGACGTAGGTAACCCTAAAACGTGTATCCTGTTTTTCACACCCGCGCACATCCTGCACTAAATAAAGGGCGTTTCTAGGCGCTAGCGTGCGAGGGCTGCGCCGCCACTCCGGAATGCTCCAGTGCCTGCGCCAGGTCGCCGATGATGTCCTCCACCGCCTCAATCCCCACCGAAAGCCGCACCAGGCTGTCGCGAATCCCCATGCGTTCGCGGTGTTTTGGCGACAGTTCGCGATGCGAGCTCATGGCCGGATAGAGCATCATGCTGTGTACGTCCCCTAGCGAGGTCGCCGGCACCACCAGCCGCAGCGCGTTCATAAAGCGGAACACCTCTTCTTTTCCAGCTTCATTTAATTCGAAGCTGACGATGCCCCCATAAAGCCCGTCAGGCAGCAGCCTCCGGATCGCCGCGGCGTCCGGATGACCGGCGTCCCCGGGAAAGTATACGCGGCCGACTTCCGGCTGATCCTTGAGCCATGACGCCACCCGGCGCGCATTCGCGCACTGCCGTTCCACGCGCACCGCGAATGTCTTGATGCCGCGCATCGCGAGATAACTCTCGAAGGGCCCCAGCACCGGCCCGAACGCGCGGGAAAGAGTGCGCAGCGTGTCGTAGTGCGCCGTGTCGGAAATCACCACGCCGCCCAGCACGTCGCCGTGGCCCGATAGAAACTTCGTCAGGCTGTGGACCACCAGATTAGCCCCCAGCTCCATCGGCCTAACCAGCAGCGGCGTGGCGAACGTGTTGTCCACCACCAGGGCCGCTCCTGCCGCCTTCGCCATTGCGGCCACGCGATCTATCTCTCCCACTCGCAGCAGTGGGTTCGAAACCGTCTCCATCAGCACACACCCTGGCTTGGCGGCCCCAATCGCCTCTTCCACCGCCGCCAGATCGCAAATGTCCACGAACCGCGCCTCTACTCCCAGCGGCTCTAACACTTTCATCAGCAGACTCACGGTCGCTCCATACAGAGCGTTGGCCGCTACAATCGATTTCCGGCGATCGGTCAGCGCGGTCAGCAGCGCCACATGGATCGCCGCCATCCCTGAGCTGCATGCCAGCGCTCCATGCCCGCTTTCGAGCGATGCGCAGAGCTCCTCGAGCGCCGCGTTGGTGGGGTTGTCGTAGCGCGAGTAGCTGTATCCCGGCTCCTCGCGCCCGAACACCCGGTCCAGCTTCTCCATGCTCTCGTAGAAAAAGCTGGCCGCGGTGTGAATCGGCGTAGCAACCGGAACGTGGCGTCCGTCCCTTTTGCGGTCCCCCGCGTGTACCGCCTTGGTATGCAGCTTCACTTTCTTTTCCATCGAGCTCCGTCCTTGGTGTCTTCCAAAATGATTCCCTGGGCCAGCAGTTCGTCGCGAAGACGATCCGACTCGGCGAAATTGCGCGCCTTCTTGGCCGCGCCGCGCGCCGCGATTTTGGCCTCTACCTCCGCATCGGAAAGCGCGCCTTCCTGCCCGCTCGCCCGCAACACGTCGAAAATCGAATCGAACCGGTCCAGAAACTCTCTCGCAGCCACGGTGTTCTCCGCGCCGAACTCCCCCGCATCCATGGCCACATTGGCGTCGCGGATATATTCGAATATTGCCCCTAGCGCTTCCGCTGTGTTGAGATCGTCATCCAGGCTCGCGCAGAACTGCTTTTCGGCCTGCGCCGTGCGCATCGCCATCTTCTCGTTGATCCCCGCGCGAAATCTCTCTTTGTCCAGCCGTAGTTGAAAATTGCGCAGACGGTCCACCGCCGTCGCCGCGGATTTCAACCCGTCAAAAGTAAAATTCAACTGCTTCCGATACGGTACCGAAGCCAGCAAATACCGCACCGTCTCCGGCGGGTAGCCTCGCCCCAGCACCTCGCGCAAGGTATAGAAGTTGCCCAGCGACTTCGACATCTTCTGCCCGTCCACCAGCAGAAATTCCGAATGCAGCCAGTACCGCGAAAATGGTTTTCCGGTCAACGACACCGACTGCGCGATCTCGTTCTCATGGTGCGGAAAAATCAAATCCACACCACCCGCGTGGATATCCAGCGTCTCTCCCAGATACCGGATCGCCATCACGGAGCATTCGATATGCCAGCCCGGCCTCCCTGGCCCGATCGGCGTTTCCCAGAAAGGTTCGCCGTCTTTCGGCGCCTTCCACAACACGAAATCGCGCGCGTCGGCCTTTTCGTAGGTATCCACGTCCACTCGCGCGCCCGTTCGGATGCCGCTGAAATCGTTGTGCGAGAGCTTGCCATATTCCGGAAACTTCGCGATCCGGAAGTACACCGAACCTTCGGTCGTGTACGTGTACTCTTTCCGGGCCAGTTCCCCGATCGCGTCCGCCATCTCGTTGATGTGCTCGGTCGCGCGTGCCCACCGCTCTGGAGGTTGCAACCGCAGCGCGGCGCAGTCGTCGAAAAATGCCTTTTCGTACGTGGCGGTGTAGTCATTCAGCGATTTCTGCTGCGCCAGAGCATTGCGGATGATCTTGTCCTCCACGTCGGTGATGTTCATCACGTGGTCCAGCCGGTACCCCCGCGCACCGAGCCATCGCCTCAAAAGATCGTAGAACGTGAACGTCCGGAAGTTGCCGATGTGCGCGTAGTCGTACACTGTCGGACCGCACGTGTACATGCGGACTAGGTTGTCTTCCAGCGGTTGGAACTCTTCAACCTTCTGGGACAGTGTGTTATAGAAGCGCAACGCCATATGGGGATTTATTCATCGTAACATCCGCCAAATGGCCGATCAGTGTCGCCGGGCGCCCCCGCTCCCAGCTTACCGTTAC
This sequence comes from Terriglobia bacterium, assembly GCA_963768075.1. Taxonomy (GTDB): domain Bacteria; phylum Acidobacteriota; class Terriglobia; order Bryobacterales; family Bryobacteraceae; genus QHXW01. Next base: position 296,906 of record CAVYHD010000033.1, on the reverse strand, counting down.
GCGCTCAGGTACTTCATACTGGCATCGAGCATTTGCTGCGTCCCCTCATACGGCCCTGCCTGGCCTTCCCACTCCATCGAGAAAAAGCCTTTGTAGCCGGCCGCCTTGGCGATCGCAAACGTCTTGCCCACATCCACGCGATAAACCTTCCCACCGTCCACTTCGGAGTCCTTCACGTGCGAGATGTTGTACGCGTGCTGGAACATGGCCGTGACGGCGTCATAATTGAATTTCTCGTCGCCCTTCAGCATGGAGTTGCAGAAGTCAGGAAGCCCGTGCAGATACGGTTGGTGCGCGGCCTCGATCACCTTCACCAGAAAGAATGCGTCCTCGGTCTCGATATCGTCGTTTTCCAGATTGATGACGACGTTCTTCTCGGCGCCGTACTCCGCGGCGATGCGCAGGCTCTCCGCCGCCCGCCCCACGTCCGGTGCCACCCCACGCACTCCACGCACACCCAGCCGCACGCTGGGCGATCCCAGCGCCACCGCCGCGTCCACCCACTTCTTCGAGTTGGCGATAGCAATCTTGCGCTTGGCCTCGGCCGGATCGTAGAAACTCGCGCCGACCTCGGTCGGAATGTTGATCACGTGCATCCCCGCCTTCTCCACGGCTTCGCGCAGCTCATGGAGGTACCCCGGCTCAAGGGATACGAAGTGCGAGTTCAGCGGCTCGACGTTGCGCACGTTGAATCGTTCGCGCACCATCGCCGGGAACTGGATCAGCGTCATGCCCGGCTTGGTCTTGTCGCGGTCCCGGTTGTGCGGAGCGTCGATGAAAGCCCGAAACGGATAAGAAGACACGCCGAGGCGCGCGCGGGGATCGGCGGGAAAGTCGATATGCGGCTCATTCGCCGCAAACAGGGCGGGACCGGCCGAGCCTGCCGCGAGCGCGGTCCCAAGAAACTGGCGTCGATTCATTGTTGAATTGTACAGGTAGGACCAAGCCCTGTGCGCGGCCCAGCCTGACTGAGCCGCGACCAAAGGGAGCGGTTTTTCTTTACGACCTCAGAAAATGAACTTCAGTGCGAACTGAATCTGCCGCCCTGGCTGCGCCGCTGTGTACGACCCCGCGCCCGGAGAATCGAAATTGTTGATCAGGCTGTTGTTGCGGAAATTCGCATGGTTGGTCATGTTGAAGAACTCCGCCCGGAATTGCACTTTCGTGCGTTCGCTTCATCGCGAAGTCCTTGAACAGTGAAGTATCAAGCTGCAATTGAGGCGCAGTCCAAATGATATTGCGGCCCGAGTTGCCATAGGTGCCGAATGGCTGCAGCACGAAGGCCGCCGGGTTGTACGCACTGCTCACAGCCGGACCCGACGGATACAACGGCACACCCACCACTCTATCCGGGTGCTCTTCCGTATCGCCGAGATTGTTGTTTTGATCAATCCGCCTCCGTGATCGTATACGGCAACCCACTCGACCAGGATTGAATGCCCTGCAACTCCCAACCGCCGATCAGCGCGTTCCCCGACGCCGTGCAAATTGCCCAAAAACGCCCTGCCTTGGCCAATCGGCAGCGAGTAGGAGAAGCTGTTGACGAACCGGTACTTCTGGTCGTAATCCGACGGCCCTTTTTCCCACTCCGGATTATTGTTGTCGCGGAACGCCTCCGCCACTGTGGAAACCGAGCGAAGCCTGGGACTGCTCGTCGATCGATTTGCCGTACGTAAACGCCGTCAGGAAACTCAGGCCGTTCGAGAGGCGCTTTTCCAGCTTAGTTTGCAGAGCGCTGTAGGTTGAGCTGTCGCACGAGCACCAGAATGTAAGGTCGTTGTCCAGATATGGGCGCAAGCGCTCGTCGTTGTAATTCGCACTCGGGTTGGTGGACGCCGGGATCTCGTTGAGGTTGCGGAACTCGTAGAGGTGCGTTCCTTTTGACCCGGCGTAAGCCACCTCCAGTATCGTGTTCCATCCCAAATCCTGCTGGATGCTGACCTGCCAGTGCTGCACGTTCGGATTGGTGAAGTGTGGATCGAGAGCAAACAGCGCCGGCGCCGATGGATTCTCAGAGCGTTCGAGCGGAAATCCCTGCGAAAGATTGCTGACGATCGGATTCGGAACCAGGGGGCCCAGCACGTTGTAGTTCGATTGGTTAAAGAATGGCGGGTTATTCCCCGGGTTTGGAATGCTCAGCGGTCCCGCCTCATAGGAGGAGTAGAAAACCCCGTACCCCGCGCGCAGCACTGTCTTGCTGAACAAGTTGTAGGCCACGCCGATTCGGGGCGCAAAATCATCCTTTCTCGTTCGGTACCAGGCTGGCGGGCGCACCCCGAGTGACCGCGATCTCCGGGAAGAAACTCGGCGGCAGAGGGTCCTGCCGGTTCCCCGCGATCTGCAGCGTATTGGTATCGACGTTGAAATTCGCCTCGGCGCTGTACGCGTTCTTTAGCGTGCTCGACGAACTCATAACGCAGCCCAAGATTCAAGGTCAGCTTCCGGTTTACCTTGATGTCATCCTGGACGTAGTAGAACTGGCCCGGCTGTTGAAATTGATCGTTGATGAACGAGGAGATCTGGGCGCCTCCCGACACCGCTGCCGAGCAGGAAGTCGGCCGTACCCAGACCGGTGGTCGACTCGTTCTCTATGTTTTGCGCCGTGTACGTCCCGCCAAACCCGAAATATCCGCGGGGCACCGGCGGCTGCAGGATCGAAAAGTCCACCCGTGGCTTCAACTCGGCGCCGAACTTTATGGTGTGCCGGCCATGAATCAGTGTCAGACTGTCGATGAACTGTTCGATCGCCTGTTTTTCCACCGTAGGCTGATATTCCGAACTGCCAAATGCCGCTGAGCCCGCTAACGCCGAACTGCGGCAACCCGCCGTTGTTGGAAGCGAAGGGAATACCGGGAATGCCAAGCTGCTGCGGACTCATTGACCGTGGAGTTGAACTGCAGCCGATCCGACTCGGCTTGCGTGTATCCCGCGCGAAACTCGTTGATCAGGTGCGGAGTGAAAATATGCGTCTCGCTCAGCACCACGTTGCGCGGCTTTTGCAGGAACACGCCTGAGGAAAACGACGCCGCGTCCAACGGAGGAGGAATGTCACCGGGGGGAACGTCCCTGGTGTTTGACCAGCTGAACCGCCCGAAGATCGAATCGGAATCGGAAATCCTATGGTCGACGCGCAGATCGAGTTGATTCGTATTGTTCGGCTCGACGGGATTGCTCAAATAATTGTTTGCCGGTCCGAAATTGTTGACCTGACCGGCCGTGTTCGGCTCGGGGAACATGCTCAAAAGCTTCTGCCGCGATCGGATTCCATTGAGCGATTGCGGAATCACATTGCCGGGATACGGCGTGCGTCCGACTGCATCGCCGCTGAGCTGTTGATGGTGCCTGTATTTGGGTCGTAAATCGTATTGAACGCAACCCCATTTTCGGGCTGAAAAATTACCCTGCCGCATGGCGTCCGTCGGCACAGTGGCCAACTACGTTTGCCCCGTGCGGATACGCGTTCCCTGGTAATCGAAGAAGAAAAACGTCCGGTTCTTTCCGTTGTAAACCTTCGGGATCAAGATGGGCGCGCCGACGCTGAAACCGAACTGATTTTGCTTGAACGGAGCAATCGGAGCCCCGTTCGGCGTTATTGAAGAAATTATTGGCGTCCAGGTCGCTGTTGCGTAGAAACTCATACGCGGTTCCGTGCAGATCGTTGGTGCCGGACTTGATCGTCACGTTCAGCACCGCGCCGCCCGATCGGCCGAATTCCGCGCTCATGGAGTTGGTCTGCACCTTGAACTCCTGAATGGCATCCGGCGGCGGCCCGACTACGAAACTGGTCTGGCTGCTCAGATCTTCGGAGAGGCTATTGTTGTCCACGCCGTCCAGAATGTAATTGTTCTGATAAGGCCGCACGCCGTTCGCGCTGAATCCGCCCGTATTCTCATCGCGCGCGCCCGCGGGCGTCGGCGCCGTTCCGGCCGTCAGCACCGCCAGGCGCGTAAAGAACCTCCCGTTCAGCGGCAGGTCCACAATTCGCTGGCTGTCTACGACCTCGCCGAGGTAGGATGTGTCCGTTTCGAGGATCGGAGCCGCCGCCTCCACCTGAACCGTGTCGGTTACCTGCCCGACTTCCAGCTTCGCGTCGACGCGGACGCGGTCCTGCACGTTGACTTGAATATCGGGCCGTACCGAACGCTTAAATCCCGTAGCCTCCACAGCTACCGAATACTTGCCGACTTCGAGCGGCGTCACGTACGTATTCGCCTGAGGAGTCTGTTGTGGTCTTGACCGCAATATTCGTACCCATGTTGGTGATGGTGATGGCCGCGCCCGCAATGATGGCGCCGCTAGGATCCGTCACCGTTCCAACTATTGAACCTGCAGTGGTTTGCGCGCCAAGCGGCACCACTGCCACGATCAGACACAGCACTAACCCAAGAATCAACAACCTTTGCATGAAACTCCCTCCCGATTCGTCGATTGTATCTGATCTCCCCCCATTTTGGTTAGAAAAAACACAAGAAAAATACTATAAAGGGACTATTGATGTAACCTAGTGTGGTGTACGTGTCAGCCTCCTGTTGCCGGTGGGTTTGTGCCATTTTCGCTACAGTATCATTCGGTAGGGTCCTAGCCTCTGACCCGCCCCTCCCCGACCTCGCACCGTCTGTTCGCTCTGTCTTCCCCCTTGGCGCACGGGCCGGAGGAACGGTAGAGGCCGAATTTCTCGGCCGGAATCTGAACGATGTCATCGAAGTTCGGTTCGCCCGCAAAGACATTCGGGCGGAGGTGCTTTCCTCGGATTTCTACTCCGTCAAGGCGAAGATTTCGGTGGGACCAAACGTTCCCACGGGCCTGCACGACTACCGGGTCCGTACCGGTTCCGGGACTTACGTCGGAGTTTTCCATGTCAGCTCGCTCGCCGCACAACGCGAGATCGAACCCAATAACGACCTGGCGCACGCGCAGAAGATTGCGCTGCCCACCATCGTGGACGGGGTCGTGGAGGAGGCCGATTACGATGTTTTCCGCTTCCATGCCGAAGCCGGCCAGGTTCTGATCTTCGACTTGTTGGCCCGCCGCGCCGGATCGTGGCTCGACGCGACTCTCGGGGTTCTCGACGAGCGCGGTAACGAGCTTGATTTCAACGACGATTACTACATCCACAAAGACCCGCACCTGGAGTTTCGCGTTCCGAAGAGCGGCGATTACTTCGTTCGCGTTGCCGGTTCCGAGGAAGAGGGCTCAAAATACAGCAGTTACCGCCTGATTGCCGGGGCCGTTCCGTATGCCTGGCGCATGCTGCCGGCTGGAGCAAAGCGCGGCGCTACCACCGAGTTGCGTATCGCCGGCTTGAATTTGGGGAAAGTGGACCGGCTGGTACTGGGTGAATCGCTGGCCGAGGGTAAGGTTATTTCCGCCCAACCGGAAGAGGTGACGTTCCGGATCACCGTACCGTCGTCGGTCGCCGCCGGGCGTTATGAGTTGCACGCCTATGCCGGGACGGAGGAAGCCCCTCTCACGATTCCAATTTTGGTATCGGATCTGGACGAAAAACTCGCCACGCCGGCGCGGACTCGCGACCATCCGCAACCGGTCTCGGTTCCGGTGGCCGTGAACGGATCGATCGATCACAAGCGGACCGAAAATTTCTTCAGCTTCGAGGTCCAGGCGGGGGAACGGCTTGCATTCGATGTCGACTCCATGAAACTCGGATATCTCGACGATCCGGTGGTAGTCGTATACACCGCCGATGGCCAGTTCGTGGCCTCCGCCGATGACCGTTTACAGCAGAACGGTTCGCAGCCGCCGAACCTCGATCCATATCTGATCTACAAGTTTGAGAAGGCCGGCCGGTACGTGGCGATGATCCGCGATTCCGCGGAACGCGGCAGCCCTAACTACATCTATCGGTTGGCGATTTATCCCATCGAGCCGGATTTTGATATGAAGGGCCTCTCCCCGCAAATTACTCTCTACCGTGGCAAAACCGGACTGTTGCCGGTGCGTGTGCGGCGGCTGGGCGGATGGGACCAGCCGATCGAGGTCTGGGCCGAGGACCTCGGTCCCGGTGTCACGAGCGCCCACAAAATAGCGGAGCCGAAGGACACGATCGTCAAGGACAATTGTGCGCTCGAGCGCAAGCTCGATGGCACCGACGTGCTGGTGCCGTTGCAGGCGGCCGCGGATGCACGGGCGGAAGGCCGTCCCATCCGGCTGCACGCCCGCGGAACGATGGACGGCAAAACGGTGGAGCACACGGCCGAAATCCTTTATCTGTGGGAATCGGTGGGCAAAGTCACCGGTCCGACGGAAGATCAGCAAGTAGTGTCGACCGTCACCAGCCTGCCGGCGGTTCTGCTCGATACGCCGGAGAGTGTCGCGCTGAGCCCAGGCCAGGTAGCGCGCCTGAAAGTCGTGGTGCAGCGCTTCGATGGCGGCAAGGAGGCTCTAAAAATTGAGCCCGAACCGGCCCTTCCCGGTGTAAAATTTGAAAACAACGTGATCGAGCCGGGGTCCAGCCATGTGGAGTTGCGCGTGAGCGCGGCTGGCCCGGTAACGGCGAAGTCATTCCGGCTGCGGGCGGGGGAAGCGGTTTCGCCCGCGATTGCGTTGAAGGCGGAAAGCACCGAGGAGAGTTCCCGATGACGGCTCGCGTACTGGTTCTAGTGCTCTCAGCCGCGCTTGCGGCGGCAGCAGGAGAAAAACCCAAGCTCAGTTTTGTGAAAGACATCGTCCCGATCTTCACTAAGTCGGGATGCGCGAATTCGAACTGCCACGGGTCCATCCGTGGCCAGGCGGGTTTCAAGCTGTCGCTGTTCGGCTACGAGCCGGATCTGGATTACGACGCCATCGTGAAGGCGCAGGATGGGCGTCGCATCAACAAAACCGATGCGGCGAAGAGCCTCATCCTTCTGAAGCCGACGTTCAGCATTCCGCATGGCGGCGGAGAACGGTTCAAAATTGGCTCGCTCGAATACGACGCCATTTTGGACTGGATTCGCGATGGCGCCACCTACGACAGCGCCGGATCGCCGCGCTTGAAAACGCTGCGCGTGACGCCGGAAGAGATTACGTTGATCGGCATCGGCACGAAACATCAGCTTACGGCGATGGGAGCTTACACGGACGGGTCGACCGAGGACCTGACGCGCAAGGTGCAGTACACGGCGAATGACGAATCGGTGGTGGAAATCAGCCCGTTGGGTGAGATCAAGACGCGGCGCGCCGGGGAAACGGCGATCATGGTGCGCACTCTGGGAAAGGCCGTGGCCGCGCGTATTGCCGTGGTGGAACAACCGCCGATGGCGAACTATCCCGATGTGCCGCGCAACAATTTCATCGACGAGCTGGTGTTTGCCAAGCTCAAGCGGTTGAACATTATTCCCTCGATGCTGTCTTCGGACCAGGAATTTCTGCGGCGTGTTTCGCTGGATACAACCGGCATGCTGCCGACCATCGAGGAGACCAAGGCGTTTCTGGAATCGAAGGACCCGGACAAGCGCGCGAAGCTGATCGACCAGCTCATCGATCGGCCGGAGTTTGCCGAAGTCTGGGCCACGCGTTTCGCCGATCTGTTTCGCACGGGGCTGCTCGACCAGGGTTACAAGGGCGGGCGGCTCATGTATAACTGGGTGCGCAAAGCAGTCATGGAAGACAAGCCGTACAACCAGTTCGCGACGGAGCTGTTGACGGCATCGGGCCAGCTGAAGTTCAACCCGACGGCTAATTTCTATTACGTTACCGAATTCTCCGAGCCGGAAAATCTGGCAACCAACGTGAGCCAGGTGTTCCTGGGCGTGCGTCTGGAATGTGCGCGCTGCCACAACCATCCCTGGGAGAAATGGACGCAGGACGATTTCTGGGGCTTCGCGGCGTTCTTCGGCCGGATGGGAATCAAGGACACCTACGAAAACGACGAGAGCCAGGTGCTGTTGAAGGTGAAGGGCGAAGTGATCCATCCGAAGACCAAGCAGGCGGTTTCGCCTAAATATCTGGATGGGCCGAGCGAAGCGGAGCATCCGGACGAGGACATTCGGGAAAAGCTCGCGGCCTGGATCACGTCACCGAAGAATCCCTGGTTTCCGCGCGCCATCATGAACCGGATGGTGAAGCATTACCTGGGCCGAGGCCTCGTGGAACCGGTGGACGATTTCCGCGTGACGAATCCGCCCACTAACGAAGCGCTGCTGGATGCGTTGGCGAAAGACTTCGTCGAGAACGGCTATCACATGAAGCGCACAGCGCGGCTGATTCTGAATTCGCGCGTGTACCAGTTAGCCAGCGAGCCGAACGAAACGAATCGCGGCGACCAGATCAACTACTCGCGCTACTACGTGAAGCGGCTGATGGCCGAGCAACTCGCCGATTCAATCACTGAGGTGACCGGCGTGCCGGAAAAATACCCCGGCTACATGCTGGGCACGCGGGCGATGGCCATTCCACAGGGGGCGCCGTCTTATTTTCTGGCGACTTTCGGCCGCATGACAAAGCGCGAAGTGATTTGCGAGCGTGACTCGCAGCCGGATATGGCGCAAGCCATGCACCTGATCAGCGGGGAAACGCTGATGCGCCAGACCACGGCTAAGGGTGGCCACTTGGACGCGTGGCTGGCGGACGCTTCGCTCAGCAACGAGGATGTTCTGAAGCGGATATTTCTGGCGTCGGTGGTGCGTGAGCCGGACGATCGCGAGATCGAGGTGGCGCTGTTGCCGTTGAAGGCGAAAGGCGACGCCGCGCGCCGGGAAGCATTTGAAGACGTGCTCTGGACGATTTTCAACTCGAAAGAGTTTCTGTTTAATCATTGAGGCGCATATGACGAACTTCGACCGGCGATCGTTTCTGAAAGTTGGTTCGCTTAGCGTATTTGGCTACCTGGGTTGGGGCGATGCACTGCGCTTGCGCGCGGAATCGCCGGCGCCGGCTCCGCGCGATCTCTCGATCATCCATCTTTGGCTCACTGGCGGCATGAGCCAGCTCGATACTTTCGATCCCAAGCCGGACGCCGACGATCGCTACCGCGGGCAGTTCAAGCCGATTGCGACAAAAGTAGCGGGAATTCGCGTGTCGGAGAAGTTGCCGCGCACGGCGCTGCTGGCCGACAAATTCGTGATCATCCGCTCCATGACGCACAAGCAGGCGGCGCACGAAGCGGCGTGCAATCTGATTCTGAGCGGACATGACCCGTTGCCGACGATTCAGCATCCATCGCTCCAAACGGTGCTTGCCAAAGAGCTAGGGCCGCGCAACGAACTGCCGGCGGCGATTTCCATTCCGGGCGCGACGGGCAGTTGGGAGAAGTCGGGATTTCTCGGACCGCAATTTAATCCGTTCAACGCGGGCAATCCAAATTCGGATAAATTCAAGGTCCGGGACATGGACCTTCCCATGGGCGTGGATTGGGCGCGCATGGACCATCGCCGGTCGCTGCTCTCGGTGGTGGATGAAAAATTCCGCAAGCTGGACACGACCGGAATCAGCGCCAGCATGGACGCGTACTATCAAACCGCCTTCGGCCTGATGCATTCGGCGAGAGCCAAGAAGGCGTTTGAGATTTCCGAGGAGCCGGACGCGCTGCGCGAGAAGTATGGGCGGACGTCACTTGGGCAAGGGGCGCTATTGGCACGCAGGCTGGTGGAAAACGGTGTGCGCTTCGTGACGGTGTCGCGCGGGTTCAATACCTGGGACCATCACAAAGACATCTTCCCGCTGCTGTCCAACGATTTTCTTCCCGAACTCGATCGGGCGTTTTCGTCGCTGGTTGAGGACCTGGATCAACGCGGTATGCTCGCCTCCACGCTGGTGATTGTTACCGGAGAATTCGGGCGCACGCCGGAGATCAACGCCATGGGCGGCCGCGACCATTGGCCGAATGCATTCTCGCTGGCGCTCGCCGGAGCGGGCATCACAGGCGGCCGGGTGTTGGGCGAAACTGACGAGAAGGGCATGTTCGTCAAGGATCATCCCGTGGAAGTGCCGGACCTGGTGGCGACCATCTACAAGAAGCTGGGAATCGACTACAACAAGGAATACATCAGCAACATCGGCCGGCCGATCAAGCTATCGCAGGGCAAGCCGGTTGAGTTTCTGATGGTTTAGAGGCTATTCTCCCAATTCCCGCAACGCCTTCAGCGCCACGGCGCTGTTCGGTTTCCGCGCGAGCCACTGCTGGATAACGTCACGCGCGCGAGGGCGATCGCCGGCGCGGGCGTAGACGCGCGCCAGGTTCATGTAGAGCATCTCTTCGTCCGGCGCGACTTCAATGCCGTAACGGAATGCGGCAACGGCATCATCCACCTTTTGCATCTGCATGTACAGGACACCCAGATTGTTGATGGCCGAGGCGTGGTTGCGCTGGGCGGCAATCGCAAGCTGGAACGAGGCGCGGGCTTCGTCGAGGTGGTTCTGGCGCACCTGAACCAGTCCGAGTTGGTTGGCGGCATCGGCACTTTTAGGATCGCCGGCGAGGGCGCGGCGGAACAGAACCTCAGCGGAAACGTCGTCTCCGAGGGCCGCATGCGCTTGTCCAGCGCCCACCAGAGCGAATGCGCTTCTTGGATCGAGCGCCATCGCTTTTTCAAAATCGGCGAGTGCCGCACGGTAGTTTTTCGCCGCGACTTCCAGGGTGCCGAGGTTGGTCCAGGCATCCGGCGACTCGGGGAGCAATTGGACGGCACGCTCCAGGTGCTCGCGCGCAGGCGCCTCACGCCCGGCCTCCAGGTGAATATGGCCGATGGCGAGATGGGCTCTGCCGTTCTCGGGCTGGTCGCGGATCACCTCGTTCAGGTAGACGAGCGACTGGTCAGGATAGCCTGCCCAGAAAAACGCCGCGCCCAAACGGTAATAACTGCGACGCGGCGGATTGTAGTAGTGGCCGCTGAAAGGGAGCGCGAGGCGTTGGCGATCGGGGTCGTGCATCAGGCGCAAGTCTTCGCGCAGACGGCTTTCAGCGGGCACCGCGGGATAGACTTTGTGCGCGAGGCCGCGCTCGTCGATGAGGATCAGCATGGGGAGCAGAAGGCTCGTCCGGTAGTCGAACAGATACCGCCGGAACAGTGCATAGCACGCGGCCACGTCGGGCGATTCGCGAGTCAGGTCGAGCACGTGAATGGAAATGCCGGCTGGAAGCGCCGTCTCCTGGCCGGCCGTGAGGAGCACGAAACCGGGGCCCTTCCGGTCGTCAGGGATTGGCACGGGCTGAAGCAACCATGTTTCTTCAAACGGCGGCCGATTGTCGGGCACGACGGGCGCAGCCACCGGCAACGGTTTTCGCGCAGCGAAAGGTTCGCGGCGAAGATCGCTCGATCCTTCGTTGACGAAATAGCGAAACCCGGCATCGAGTGCGTGGAACTCCTGCGTTGACCCGGAAGGCCAGCGAATGAGAATTCTTTCCGCGCGTGTAGAATCGCCCAACCCGAAATGCAATGTCTTGGTGTGTTGCGAAAGATAGCCGGAGCCGGCTTGGACGAAGCGCACCGTGCGCCCGCCAGCATGCAGCAACTCGACGGAGGCGCCGATAGCGTCGCGGTTCGATCGCGTGCCGGTCAAATGCAGGGACAACGCATGGCGCCCGATTCCCCATTCGTTACGCAGTGCGCGGACCTGCGGACCGAGGCGGCTTTTGAGAACCATATCAAGATTCCCATCGCCATCGAAATCTGTCACCGCGAAGGCGCGGCTGTCTTCGGCGAAATCGATGCCCGCTCACGCCGGAGATAATCGACATATCGTCCATCGTGCCGCACATAGAAGACATTCGGCTCGCGCCCGTTCCAGCTGCAGTCTTCACGGATGAACTGGTTGATGGCGTTCCAGCCATTCTCGTAGGCCGCCGCGGCGGCTTGGCGTCGCCGGCGCATTCGCCACCACCTGGCGCCAGAAGAAATCTCATGACGTCCGTCTCGGACCTTCGTTGGTCAGCATGCCGCAGGTGATGTAAATCTCGGGCGCGTCCGTCATTGTCGAAATCGTGTCCATCCGCCGACCACGCCCAGCGGCCCATTTCGACGTGCTTCTTGCGCCCGGCTTCTTCGAAACGTCCCGTCGCCGCGATTGCGATAGAGCGAATTGCCCTTGGTGTGGCGGCGATACGCCTCGGCCAGGCCGTTTTTCTGCGACGGGCGCGAAGTGCGGATCACCAATTAGCCTTTTCCCCGACATCAGTCCACATGTTGCGATCACGTAGAGGTCGGGCCTGGCCGTCGCCATCGTAATCGAACCATGCCGCGCTCATGCCGGGGCCGATATCTTCAACGCCAGCCTCGGCGGCAACATCGCTTGAAAGTTGCCGCCTTGATTGTTCTTGTACAGATTCTTCCTGCCGAAATCGTTGGCGACGTAGAGGTCGGGCCAGCCGTCGCCATCGTAGTCGCACCAGGCGGGCGCGAAGCTATAGCGATTATTGTTCTCGTCGAGCCCGCACGGTAGCTGTCACATCTTCGAAGTGGCCGCCGCCATCGGCCGTGAGCTGATTGCGGAACATGAAATTCGGCGGGCCGTTTCGCGCGTCGTGGTAGGGAGCGGGATAGCGGAATTGGTCCTCGCTCTGGAAGTAGACGTAACAAGCAAAGGTAGAGATCGATGCGGCCATCGCGATCGTAGTCGGCGGCGGCCATGCCGGTGAACGTGCCCTGCGGAGACGTTTGAAACCGGAAAGCGCCGGGCTTGTGACGCAGCGTGGTTCCGTCATTCAGGAACAGCAGCGGCCCGCCGGTAGTAAGCACCACCAGATCCTGCCGGCCGGAGTTGCGGAGATCGAGAAACAGCGCCGCCGTGGAATCATCGAGCAGTCCGATGCCCCAGCGCTCCGTGACGTCTTCAATTACGCCAGCGCCACTTAGTTTGTAAAGCCGGTTGGGCAAACCGGCCGGCTGGCAAACGTAGACTTCATCGCGGCCATCGCCATCGACGTCGCCCACGGCAATTCCGTTATTACCATAGACATCGATGCCGGAAGCGGAGTCCAGACGCGCGCGCCAGTAGGGCGTTCCACGCAGAAGCTGTTTTTGATATGTCTCGCTTTGTCCGAATAACTCCGCTGTGACGTCGCGAAACAACGGCGCCGGCGAGGTCACCAGCGTTTCTTCGAGCGGCTCGAATTCAGAGAGCTTACCGTCGCGCCAAGCCTGTCTCCAGAGCCCGACGCGGTAGTTCAGCAAACTATCGGACGTGCTGGCGATTTCATAACGGACGCGGCCACGGGGAAGTACGAAGAATCGGGCGCTGCGAATGCGGCCTAGTTTCGCCATCCAGCTTTCGAGACCGGCCTGGAAATCCTTTTGGGCGCCGTCAAATTCGGCTTCGAACACTCCGTGCGCGATCGTCTTGTAGCGCGCCGGCATTGGCGAGGCGCCGCGAAAATCGGCTGCGAGAGGGGCCGAGCGATCTTCGAACAGGCGGTTCCAACGGGCCGTGACGTCGGCTGCTTCCTTCTCGACGGCGAATTCGTCGTGCCCGGGCTCTATTTGTGGCCGAAGCGCGTCCCATGGGCTGGCTTTGCGAAACTGGACGGGAAACGGCGCGGACGCGCGGCATCGCGGTGCGGACCAAAGGAGACCGGACGCGGCGGCGGTTTGAAACAAGCGGCGGCGCGTGAAGCGAGGCGTCACCTTCGGAGCATAGCATTGGCTCGGTGGCCGGACGCTATATGCGTTTCGCGGTGAATGAGCTGCTCCACTCGCCGCTTTCGTTGGCGATATCCAACTTCATTTCGTCGCCGGCGACCGTTCCCTTGAGTAGCAGCTTTATCGGACTGCCCTGCCACTCGGCATCCACGGTAAACGAAATGCTATCGCCCTTGATCGTGCCCTTGAGCGGAAAGTCCTTGCTCTCGGGGCCCGTCATGGTACCCGTGATGTCCGGTCCGTCCACCTTCAAGGTGAAGACCGTTTCGTGCTCGGCGCCCTCGATTTGTCCCTTCCATTTGCCGGCGACATCGGCCGCGGCCACTACCGCGGCGAGCGAAAGCAAAATCCCGGCGAGGAGTACGGTGCGGTTTCTCTGCATAGGGCGAGTATACGCTCAAATCCGGTGGAACGCTTTCAGGATCTCCCGCATGGAATATTGCAGCGCAATGGGCCGGCCGTGCGGGCAGCTCATCGGGTAATCGGTGGCGGAGAGCGCGCGTAGCAGCCATTCCATCTTGCTCTGATCCAGCCGCATGTTGATCTTGATGGCAGCGCGGCATGCGATGGAGGCGGCGATGGCGCGCCGTATGTCATCGAGCGAAACTCCGCGCATTTCGCCCTCGGCCGTCTCCAGGACCTCGAACATCACCCTTTCGAGATCCGCGGGGCCGATGGCGGCGGGCGCGGCTTTCACGGCGATGGTGCGATTGCCGAACGGTTCTGTCTCGAGCCCCATCAATGCCAGTTCGTCAGCGATGCGCGCGTACTCGATCTGCTGCTGCGGCGTGAGCTGCAAAACCAGCGGCATCAGCAGGCGCTGTACCTCCACATTGCCGGCCGCGCGCTGGTTGAGCACCTTTTCGAACAAGATGCGTTCGTGCGCCACATGCTGATCGATGATCCACAACCCGTCCCGGCCCGCCGCGATGATGAAGCTCTCGTGGAGCTGGCCGAGCGGCCGCAGGTCGGAAAGTGCGGAGAGCGACGAGGACGGTGGCTCGGCGCCTTCCGGGAAACTCCCGTGTGTGTCCGGGACGCGCAGGCGCACACCGGAAGGGGCCGGCTGGCTCGTCAATGGAATCGAGCTGCCGCCAAAATCGAATCGCGGTTCCGGCGCGCGTGGGGGGCGTAGCTGAAATTCGGGCGCGGTGGGGTCAAAGTCGTGCGTGCCGCCGTCGCCGGCCGCGGGCCGCATCTCCACCGGCGCCGGCTGCGAAGGTGCGTCTACCGCGGCGTCCAGTGCCGCCTCGTTCTCCATCATCTGCGAAAACTCCGAGTACGGCATCCGGGCAGCAGGCTGCGGCGCGGGCGAAGCGGAAAATGCGGGCGCCGGTCTCGATTCGATCAGCCGCTGGCGGATCGCATCGCGCACGAAATCGTGTACGAAGGATTGATGGCGGAACCGGACCTCGGTCTTCGAGGGATGCACATTGACATCCACTTCTTCGTAGCCGCACTCCAGAAACAGCAGCGCGAAGGGAAACGAGGCGTGGGGAATCAGGTTGTGATACGCCGCCGAGAGCGCGTGCAACAGCAGACGGTCGCGGATCAGCCTGCCGTTTACGAAAATGAAGATCGAGTTCCGGTTGCCCTTCTGCACTTGCGGCCGCGAAACGAATCCGCTTAAACAAAAAAGTCTGGTGGATGATTCCTCGGGCTCGCGCAGGAATTCCGCAATCGCTTCGGAAGGCGCGACCGCCGGCGCCGGCAGAAGCAGCCGCTTCTCACACGCTCCCAATTCGATCAGCTCATCGAGCGCGCCTGTGCCGAACACTTGAAACACGCGCTCGCGCAAAGTAGCCACGGGCGAAACGTGCAGAAGCTCATTGGTTTCACTCGCCAGGCGAAATGTCTTTGCCGGGTGGGCGAGGCTATAGTGCGTCACGAGCGACGCGATGTGCGCCAGTTCGGTCTGGTCCGAGCGCAGAAACTTCTTTCGCGCGGGCACGTTGAAGAAAAGGTCCCGCACCGTGATCGTCGTGCCCGGCGCGAGAGCGGCTTCCTCGGAGCGCAGCATTTTCCCGCCCGCGACCTCGACCCGCGTGCCAGTGGCTTCTTCCGGCGCACGCGTTTCCAGCAGCAGGCGCGATACCGAAGCGATCGAGGGCAGCGCCTCGCCGCGAAAGCCCAGCGTCGCAATCGAGAGCAGATCCTTCACGTCACGCAGCTTGCTGGTTGCGTGCCGCTCGAACGCCAGCATGGCATCGTCACGCAGCATGCCGCAGCCATCGTCGGCGACGCGAATCAGGCGCCTGCCGCCGCTCTCGATGTCGATGCGAAAAGATTCGCCGCCGGCATCCAGCGAATTCTCCAGCAGCTCCTTGACCACCGACGCGGGCCGCTCCACCACTTCGCCAGCGGCAATCTTATTCGCGACTTGATCGGGAAGCACGTGGATGCGGCCCATGAGAAGGTGTCAGGTGCCAGGTTCCAGGTAACGGCTGGCACTTGCACTTGCCACCTATTGTAGTTGTATCCCGCGCTCATCCAGCAGTTCGCCGGTGCGCCGCAGCAAGTTCAGCATGGAACGTTTATATGCGATGGAATTCTGCACCAGCGCTGATTCGGCGTTCACCAGCGACTGTTGCGCCTGAAGGACAAAATAGATTTGGCTCGTGCCCAGCTCATACTTTTTCTGTTCGGCCGCCAGATACTTTTGCGCGAAGTCGAGCGCTACATGTGCCAGTTTCACGCTGTTCTTGCTCGATTCCACCTGGCTCGCCGCGGTGAGCACGTCCAGCCGCACCGTCTGTTCCACGCCACGCACCGTCAGGGAGTCGCGCCGTTTCGACACAGTGGCATCGGAAAGATCAGCTGCCGCGGCGCGGTTGCGAATCGGCAGCCGCAACTGCAAGCCGAATTCATACACCGGAAAGCCGAGTCCAAAAGTCTGGCTCAGCGCGTCGCCCAGGCCGCCAGGTGTCACGCTCGTGACCTGCGCCCCGCTGCCGAAAACATTCTGGAGTTGATAAAAGTTTCCACCCTGCCCTTGCGAGCTGTAGAGGCCGATTAAAGACAGATCGGGCATGATGCTGTTTTTGGCACTGCGAATCTGCAGATCATCCACGTCCAGCACCTGGTTGGCTGCCTTGAGGTCCGGACGGTACTGCAATGCGCGCTGCACTTCTGCTTCGGCGTCCAGCGGGCTCATGTCGGTGGGCACCCCGGTATCCTCGGTCAGCACAATTGAAATATGCCGGAATGCCGGATCGAGGTCGGCGCCCATCTGCTTGCGCAGAGCGTCTTCGGACTGCTCGAGGGCGTAACGCGCTTGCGACACCGAGATTTCCGCGGTCGCACGATTCTGCTGCGGTTGGTAGATGTCGAGCGGCGACATCGCCCCCAGCTCCAGTTCACGCTGCGCGCGTTTCAGCGCTTCGTTGGCCAGCTCCAGCCCCTTCTCCTGCACTTTGAGGTTGTCGCGTGCCTGCACCAGATCCCAGTACGCATTTTCCGCGTTCATGACGAGCTGCATCACGGAATCTCGCAGACTATATTCGGTCACCCGCAGCCGGCTGCGCGCGATCATGATGGGCAGGCGGTTGACCTCGGTGCCGCGATTCCGAATGAGCGGTTGCGTAAAACTGAATTGCAAAGCCGAAGTGATGACCGGGTTGTAATCCTGGAAGCCGCTGTTGGTGGAAGTCTTCGTTCCCGAAAAAGAGACCGAGTAGCTGGTGCCCGTCGGCAGCAACTGGTTGTATGAAAACGTGGCCGGTTGCGTCAGCGTCTCCAGGGTGGCCGCGCCCTGCAACACCGTGCTCGATGGCGTCTTTGACTGCGTGCTGGTGAAGAGTCCGCTCGCGAATGGATCGAACGGCGAAAAAGCACGGGTGATGGCATTCTGCGCGACCGATATGGTCAGTCGTGACACCGCGATGTCGGTATTGTTGGCCATGACTAGGTCTAGATACGACTTCAGGGACAGCTCGAGTTTCTTGCCGTCTTTGCCTTCCACCAGGTAATCCGGCAGGCGCGCCGGGGCCTGCAGCTGTACCTGGGTTACGGGCCGCGCAAAGATTTCATGAAAATAGGATGGCCTCGGGAATGCGGAAATCTGGGCGCACACACTCGGTGCGCCGATCACTAGGAGAACGAAAAATCTGGATAACATAGTCTGTTTTTATTCGTAACGGATGGCCTCGATCGGGTCCAGCCTCGCGGCCTGCACCGCGGGATAGATCCCGAACAACAGCCCGATAAATACCGACACGCCGAAAGCGATGGCGATCGATGATGTCGTGACCACCGTGGACCAACCCGCCGCCGAGGCGATCATCCGCGACAGCGCGAAGCCGAAGCCAATGCCGATCAGTCCGCCGACAATTGAAATCATCACTGCCTCCGTCAGAAACTGGCGGATGATATCGGCCTGCCGCGCGCCGATCGCCCGCCGGATACCGATTTCGCGCGTGCGCTCGAGCACCGTGGCCAGCATGATGTTCATAATGCCGATGCCGCCCACTAATAGCGAAATTCCGGCGATGCAGATCATCACGACTTTGAAAATGAACTGCGTGCGGCGCCGCTCCTCCAGCAAGCCCGCGGGCACGATCACCGTGAAATCGCCCGCGTCCTTGTGGGTCGCCGAGAGGATGGCGCGCACGACATTTGACGTCTCGACCGAATCGGTGCCGGCCGTGACCTTCATATAAATGCCGTCGATCTCGTCCTTCAGCTAGCTGGTATTGTCCTCGAATCGCCGCATCACTGTGTTGAGCGGCGCGATGATGAGGTTGTTGCGGTTCAGCGCCTGTACGCCCTCGACGTCGGTGTCCGAACTGGCCTGCGGCGTCAGCACGCCGATCACCTGCAGCCAGACATCGTTGATCTTGATGTACTTTCCGATGGCGTCGTCGTAACCCAGTAGATTCACCTTCGCCGTTCGCCCAGCACGCACACCGGCGTCGGAACGCAGGTTCTCCTCCTCGCCGAAGAATCGGCCGGCCATCAGCTTCAGACTGTTGATCTCGACGAAATTTGGCAGAACGCCGATCAGCTGCGGCGCTTCCTGCGCGGTTTTCGGCAGCACGCGTTGCGGCTTGAATCGCTTCCGCGGCGTGATGGCCTCCAGGCCCTGCACGTTCTCCGTAATCGCGCGGAAGTCGCGAAAAGTGAGCCCCGGAGATATCGCGCGCACCTGCTGCAATTCGTTCCGATCGACTGCCTCGTGGGCTTCCACGATGATGTTGTTCACGCCGAGCTGGTCGATGAAGCTCATCATCTGCTTTTGCGCGCCTGCCGGTGATGGAAAGCATCGCCACCACCGCGCCCACGCCGAAGATCATGCCCAGCATGGTGAGCAGGCTGCGCAGTTTGTGCGCCAGCAGGCTCGACAGCCCCATCTTCAATTCGGGAATGTATCCCGAGATCGGATTCACTTAACCGCCTCCACTCGCGCCGCCGGTGGGAACGCCCGGAGTCGCCGGATTGCCGGTCTTCTTGTCACTGGGTTTGGCGGTTGGGTCCGAGAGCGCAATTACTTCGCCCGGCTTGAGCCCGCTGTCAATCACCATGGTCGATTCGCTGCGCCGCGCGAGCTTCACCACTCGCTGTTCGAAGCGCCTCCCGGTCTGCACCCACACTGCCGGCTGGCCATCCTTTTCAAAAATCCCTGTGCCGGAATGTGAATCGCGTTGGGGATTCTCTCGACGGTGATCTCGACGTCGGCCAGCAAGCCCGGCCGTAACAAGACCTGTAGCTGGGAGTCCTCTTCGGGAGACGGCGGCAGTTGGGCGCGTTCCCGTTCCTCCTCCGTGCCGAATTCCGGCGGAAGCTCCGTCGCCATCTTGGCCATATCCGCGCCCTTGTTTGGCTCGGGTATGGCGGGCGGCGCCTTCTTGGCGTTGTGCTCGGCGGTCTCCAGGATGCGCTTCACATCCGCCGGCTTGGCGCCCAGCGCCGTGAGAAGTTGCGGCATATCGATGGAAAATACCACGTCGAACTTCTTGCCCGGGTCGCCGGAGAAGATGTTGGCGCTGGCGGTGCCGCTCATGGTCTTGATCTTTCCGTGAAAGTGCTGGTCGGGCACCGCATCGAGCTGCATGGTCACATCCTGCCCTTCGTGCAGGTTCGCGCGGTCCAGCTCGCCGACGCGCGCCAATACCTCAAACTCGGAAAGGTCCAGTATGTCCGCCACGGGCATGCCCGGTTGCAGCGTGTCCCCCTCGCGAATATCGGGAATCTGCATGCCGGGGAAAAAGAACCCCTGGGCGCGGTTCTGCCGCATGGCAACCAGGCCGGTCATGGGGCGATAGCAGTTTGGTCTGCGCGATCCGCATCTTCTCGCGCATCCACGTCGATCACGCTCTTGTTGCGCTGCTCGCCCAGCACCGCGATCTGCGCCACCGCCTGTTCGTGGCGTGATTTCACGTCGCTCTCGCAGTTGTTGCAGGCGGCGCTTGGCTTCTTCCAGGTTCAGCAGATTCTTCTTGGCGTCGATCTCCGCCAGCAGCTCATTGCGCTGCACCTCCAGTTCTGCCCGCCGCACGGCGTACCGCGCCTTCAGCAGATCCACCTGATCCTGGTTGTCGCTGATCGTCAGGTCCGCTTGCGCCTTCTTGATTTGCTCGTCGATCTGCTCCACTTCGAGCTGCGTCTCTTCGAGCGAGGCGCGCCGCTCGGAATCGTCGAACTCGACGACCAGGTCCTTCTCCTGCGCCAGCGCGCCCAGCGGCGCGATCTTGGTCACCTGCACGGTGCCGAACAGGTTGGGCGCGATGAGCGTCACCGACCGCACCGCCCGCAGCTCTCCCCGCGTGTATGCCGCGAATCACCACATCGCCGCGCAGCACCTTTGCCGTGGGCACTTGCTGCTGCCGCTCGGGCAGTTGCTTCACCACCAGGTACGCGCCCCAGGCGGCGCCCAGCACGAACAGCAGGACAACGGAACGGAACAGAATGTCGCTTCACAGTTTCTTCCTGGCGCGCTTGGCCGCGTCCTCCGGCATCTCGAGCGTCACCAGCTCGCCCTCCTTCAGACCGCTCAGCACCACCATGTCCTCGTCGTTGCGCCTGCCCACTTCTATGCTCGCGCGACAGAAATTTTTGGCCCTTCTGGATGTAGACCGCCGGCTTGCCGTTCCTCTGGAAGCTGGCCCGCACCGGAATCAGCAGTACGTTTGGCTCGCGCTCCACGATGATTTCCGCCGATCGCGCTCATGCCCGGCCGCAGCCGCGGGTCCAGTTTCTTCAGCGTGGCGCGTGCCGGAAACAGCTTCTCCGGCGGCCACGCCCGAAAGACCAGTTGCGCGATGGGGCTGATCCAGTCCATGCTCCGCGTCGAACTCCTTTTCCGGAACCGCGTCCACGCGCACACGGACGGCCTGGCCCAGTTGGAGCTTGCCGCGCTCCACTTCCTCCAGCTTCAGTTCGACGCGCATCTCCGAAAGATCCGGAATCTCCGCGATCATGGCGCCCGTCCACACCCGGTCCCCTTCCTTGAACGGCGGCGGCGATTGGCCGAACGATCCGCCCGCCCGAAAATTCGGCAGGATGTTGACGATGCCATCGTTCGGCGCGCGCATCACCATTTTGGAGATATAGCCCTTGGCCAGTTCGGTATCGCGCACGGCCTTGTCTTTCCTCTGGTCCAACCGCTCCATGTCCGCCGAGTGCGACACCTTGCGCGACTGCATCTGCGGTCTTCACCTGGCCGAGCGCGCCTTCCGATACGCCGACGTCGATGCGGTCCTTGGCGCCTTCGATCTCCGACAGAATCTCCGCTTTGCCGGCTTCGAGCTTCGCGCGTTCCACGTTGTACTCGGACTGCATCAGGTTCATGCCGTCCATCTCGTCGTCCATTTTGTGCTGCGCCTTGGTCTGCACGATCTCGCTGTCGGCGGTACGCACGTCCGGTGCTTTTTTCGATGATGATTCTGCTCCTGCTGCACGCCGTCGAACTCCACCACCACGTCGCCCTTCTTGATCGGCCGGCCAGTTTCCGCCAGCTTCACGATGCGCGGGTCGGGCACCTGCGGCGCCGTCAGCACCACCGAGCGCACGCTGCGGATCTCGCCGCGCGTCTTGACGCTCACGACGAAATCGCCGCGCCGCACCCGCGCCACCGCGACATCCACCTCCGTGGTTCCCGTGTAGTGCAGAAAAGCATAACCGGCCGCGGCGCACACCGCCGCCACGGCGCTCCACACTGCCAGCCGCTGTCGTAATGACAGCCGCGAGCGCCCCAGTTTCTGTTTCGGTTTTAGATCTTTGGACATGAAAGAATTTCGCGCCCGCCGCCGTTACGAGGGCGCTTTTCCGTTTGCCGGCCGCTCGGTTGCCACTACGTCCCCCGGTGAGACGCCGGAGAGCACTACCGCGGCCACGCGATTGCGCATCCCGGTTTCAATCTCCCGGTGTTTCCAGGTCGCACCCATTCGCAGAAACACAAAGGGCTTGGCGCCGCCATCCTGAAAGATTGCGCTTAGGGGCGCGATGGTCGCATGTTTTTCCGCCGCCAGCATGATGTCCGCGCTCGCCGAAAGGTCCGGAATCACCCGTGAATCAACCTGCTCTAGTTTCAAACGCACCGGAATCTCGCGCATGAAGTTCGGCCGCCAGAACCCGGGCTTGGTCATCGCGCCAATGCCGACCACCCGCGCCGCAAACTCCGTCCCCGGGTACGCGTCCAACTGCGCCTTGGCCCTCCGCCCCAGTTGCACCGACTCCGCGTCCACCTGGTTGAGATTCCCCGCCAGCACCATGGAGCTCGGGTCCACAATCTGCATGAATGACTGGCCGGGCCATATCTGATCGCCACGCTGCACCTGGCCGAAATCTCCGCCTCGCCAAATGGGCAGCATTACCGCGATGCCGTCCATGGGCGCGCGCACCACCATCCGGTCCAAATTCACCGTGGCGCGGTCCAGTTCCAGCTTCGCCTGGCTGCGTTCAATCTCCGATGCCAGAATGTCCGCCCGCTGGGAAGCTTCCAGCAGCTTCGCCTCTTCCGCCAGTTGTTTATAGCTCGCCTCGGTTTCCCGCCCCGCTAATTTCAGATCTTCCGCCTCAATCTCCGACCGTACTTCTGCCGTCTTCAGGTCCAGCACCGCCTTGTCCCAATCCCCCTTCGCACTCTCCACCAGTTGGTCATGCGCCTTTTTGGCCGTTGCCAGGTCGGCATGCATCTTTTTGATATTCGCTTCCAGCTGGAGCACCGTCGCCTTGTAATCGTCCAGGCGATTCAACTGGTACTGCGGGTCAAACTCCGCCACCACCTCGCCTTTTTTCACATGGCTCCCCGGCTCGGCGACTTTCGTTAACACCAGGGCAAAGTCGGACCCTCCCGGTGTTCCCGCCGGCCCGCCGGTCCCGCCCGATCCAATCAGGCCGCTGCTCGTTGTTCCAAGTCCGTTAGTCCCGAGCGCCGTGCTCGTAGTCGCGGCCGCGGTCGTGCCCGTTGCCGGTGTTTGACTCGCGCTTGCCGTCGCCGTGGCCGCCTGCCGGTCGCCAAACCGGTTTTGCGTGCCCCGAATTGCGCCCAGGCTGGATGTCGTCGTCGGCGTGGTTGCCGTGCTGTTTACCGCGGTATTTGTGCTCGTCGAAGCCGCCGCCGTCGCAGCCGAGGTGGTGGCTGATGCGGAACCGCTGCTAGTGACCAGCGACTTCGTGCCTCCCCCGCCGTACGATCCCGAAGCGCCCCGGCTTCCGCGCAGCCGCGGCGCCATGAGGGCCGCGAATCGCTCCGCCTGCACTACGCCGCTCACGCGGATGGTTCGTTCCAGGTCGCCTGTGGTGATGGTTGCCGTCCGCACCACCACGGTTTCCTGGGTGGCGGTCTTCGCGCCCGCTAACTCCCTGGCAACCCACGCAACACCCGCCAGGCACACCACGCCCGCCAGGACCTTGCGCGTTCGATGCGGAACTGAGCCCCTACTCCTTTGAAGTGGCATTCACTGACGTGGCGTGGCGCTCCCGTTACATTAGACGCCGGCCAACCCGATTACGCTGATCTACGATGAAGACGGTCCGCGCCGAAGAAACGTTAGCCGTTCCGCGGAAGAAACATCTGTACGCAACCACACCATTGAAACTAAACAGTTTGATGTGTCCGGAGCACCGTGTCAAGCGACTTTTGCCTCCGCGTTCCACGCCCGTGCTATCGTAGTTCCTGCAGTGTCATCGCCCCTCAGTTTTCATCTGCCGCAGTATGACGGCCCGCTCGACCTTTTGCTCGATCTTATTCGCGGCCAGAAGATCGATATCCGCGACATCCCCATCGCGAAAATCACCGCCCAGTATTTCGAGTACATGGAGCAGGCGCGCCAGATGGATATCGATCTCAGCGCCGAGTTCGTCTTCATGGCCGCCACGCTGATTTATATCAAGTCCAAGATGCTGCTGCCGCAAGACCCAGCCCTGGCCTCTGGCGATGGCGACGAAGATCCGCGCCAGGAATTGGTCGACCGGCTCATCGAGCACGAGCAGTTCAAGAACGCCGCCGAGATGCTGCAGCAAAAGCGCCTGATCGAGGACAACGTCTGGTCCAATCCACAGCTAAAAGCCTTTATTTCTGAAGACGAAGACCCCGGCGTTACGGCCACGCTTTTTGACTTGGTGAAGGCCTTCGGCGAGGCGCTCGAGCGCGTCAAGAGCCGCCCGGTGTACGAAGTGGTGGGCGAAGAGGTCAGCGTCGCGGACATGGTGCTGTATCTCAAATCCATCTTCGAGGCCGCGCGTTACGATGAGCCGGTGTTCATCATCCAGCTTTTTGAAAAGCAACGCAGCCGCCGCGCCATGATCGCGCTGTTTCTGGCGGTGCTCGAAATGATAAAGATGCAGGCCGTCGAAGTCGTGCAGAAGGACCTGTTCGGGGAAATTGCGCTGCGGCGCCAGAAAGAGTTCGACGCGGTTTTCGCCTCCAC
The DNA here is from genome assembly GCA_963768075.1 of Terriglobia bacterium. Lineage (GTDB taxonomy): Bacteria > Acidobacteriota > Terriglobia > Bryobacterales > Bryobacteraceae > QHXW01. The sequence goes on along the minus strand of CAVYHD010000033.1, from coordinate 272,467 downwards.
GGAGACCGTGCCGGCAATTGAGAAAGACTACAACTAATCGGGAATGCAAGAAACCACTCAGACTGAAACCCGGGAAACCGTTTCCGCCGATGAGCTGCTAGCCACGGCTGCCGCACCCGCCGCGGAGCTTTCGACCGAGGACGCCACGCTGCGCGCGGTGCTCGAAGCCATCGTTTATGTGACCGAGGATCCGCTTTCGGCCGTGCAGATCGCCGAAGCTCTAGGCGAGCCTTGCGAACGGGTCGAAAAGATCCTGGAAAGCCTGGTCGCGGAATTTGACCGCCCCGGGCACGGCGTCACCATCCGTGAGGTCGCGGGCGGCTACAAGATGGGCACCAAGGCCGAGCATCACGAGCGCGTCCGGTCGTTCGTCAAGAGCCTGCGGCCGCCGCTCAAACTTTCGCTGCCGGCGCTCGAGACCCTCGCGGTCATCGCCTACAAACAGCCCGTCACCGCGCCGGAAATTCTGGAGATCCGTGGCGTGCAGGGCGCGGGCGTGCTGAAAACTTTGCTCGACCGCAAACTGATTGCCAACGCCGGCCGGAAAAACGTTATTGGGAAACCCATGCAGTACAAGACCACAAAAGAGTTTCTGGTGCAGTTCGGCTTGAAGGACTTGAGTGAGCTGCCGACGCTCAAGGAGTTCGACGAGATCCGCCGTCTGGCTGTCGCCGATGAGCCGGCCGGGACTATGGCGGCAGGGGCCGAGGAAGCGCCGGCCGAAAACGCATCGGCCAAAGAGGCCTGAAATGGCGGAAGAACGGCTTCAAAAAATCCTTTCTTTTGCCGGCACGGCTTCTCGCCGGCGGGCCGAGCAGATGATTCTGGAAGGCCGCGTTGCCGTCAACGGCGCCGTGGTTACGGAAATGGGCAGCAAGGCCGATCTCAGCCGCGATCACATCCGCGTGGATGGGAAGCTGTTGCAAGGTCCCAGGCGGCTGGTTTACGTCGCACTGCATAAACCCAACAACTGTGTCACCACGGTCAGCGACCCACAGGGCCGCGCCACCGTCATGGAGCTATTGCAACGCCTCAAGGACCGCGTCTATCCCGTCGGGCGCCTCGACTATCACAGCGAGGGCCTGCTGTTGCTTACCAATGACGGCGCGCTGGCGAACGCCATCACCTCCGCGGCCAGCCATCTCCCAAAAACGTACCTCGTGAAGGTGAATGGCGCGCTTACGGCGGAGCAGGAACAGGCTTTCCGCGACGGCGTCCCCATCGAAGGAAAACGCACCGCGCCGGCCGGTTTAAAGCTCACGCACCGCGCCGAGAACCCTTGGTACGAGGTGCGGCTTTTCGAGGGCCGCAAAAACCAGATCCGCATGATGTTCAAACACTTTGGCCGCCTGGTGGAGAAGCTCAAGCGGGTAAAGATCGGCCCGGTGAATCTAGGTCCGCTCAAACCCGGCGAGTTTCGGCATCTCTCCATAGCTGAGGTGGCGCAACTCCAGAAGGCGGTTCAGCGGCGGTCCGCGGACACCACGCGAAATGGCAAGCCGGTGGCCCCGGTTGGCGCTGCCACGTCCCGGCGTTGAAATCATGGCGAATATTGCGGAACTACTCCGTACGTGTCGCACTATCGCGGTGATCGGGCTTTCCAGCAAGCGCTATCGGCCCAGCTACGGTGTCGCGGAGTACATGCAGAGCGCCGGATATCGCATCATCCCGGTCAATCCCGGCGAACAGGAAGTGCTGGGGGAGAAGGCCTATGCTGAGCTGTCGCTCGTTCCCGGCCGCATCGATATCGTCGATATCTTCCGCAAATCCGAGTTTGTGCCGGAGGTCGTGGAAACGGCCATCCGGCTGGGCGCGCGCGCCATCTGGATGCAGGAGGGTGTTGTCCACGAGGAAGCCGCCGCAAAAGCCCGCGCCGCCGGCCTCGAAGTCGTGATGGACCGTTGCATCCTCAAAGAGCACCGCCGGATGCTGGTTAAGGCAAATTCTTGATTTCTAGTTGATCGCCCTTCTGCGTTCCGGTGCGGGTGATCGAGCCTGCAGGCAATTCGAGAACCGAATGCGCCGTGAGGCAGGCCGACATCCGCCAGGGAACCATCTCCGGCCTGATTTTTTTCACGCGGTGCTGACGATCGAGATACAGTACGTCGATCGTGAACTTCATGAAGAAGCTATGCACGGATTCGCACGGGACAATCCATAGTCCATCGCCCGGCGCGAGACCTGTGTGCTTCAGCAGCCCGGTGCGCCGTTTCGCGCTCGTATCGGCCACATCGGCCGCGTCCGCCAATACGGCGTCGCGAGTCAGATTGCGTACCTGAATCTTCAAACTTACTTCACCACGACTTTTTCGACGGCCTGGTTGTCAAACTCATCCTCAACTCGTACCGCGATGGTGTGCTCTCCCGGGCTGACGTCGGTCAGTTCCAGATCGTAGTCGAGCGCGCGGGAATCCGACAGCCTGGTCACCGGATCCACCACTGTCCATTCCCCGCCATCTACCGAGTACTCGGCTTCGGTGATAATGCTCAGCGCGTCGGCGGCGTGCCAGCGCATTCGGATCTTGTTGCCATTGCTCGTTCCCGCGAGTTCCGTAATCCGCGGCGGCGTGTTATCGATAACGAAAACATCGCTCTCCAGTTGGCCCGTGAGCGCGTCTTCCTTGGTGTTGCTGGGCAGGTCGGACGCCGTCACCCGGACCTTGTATTCTCCGTCCGGGAACGCCGTCGAGTCCCAACCAAAATACTTTTCTTTGAGCTTATCTTTCAACAGCTTCCATGTGGTTTCGTGAATGCCGCGAATCTCGATGCTATAGATGAGAGTGTCGCCGTTGTCATCAGCCGCGGTCCAGCGGGCGCCAATCGCGCCTTTGGAATACTGCAGCGAGGGGGTGGAGGTGGATAGATCGAGCGTGGGGGCGCTCGGCGCATGATTGTGCTTGCCAAGCGGCGGCAGGCTTAGAGTGGGCGGCGTGCTGAGGGAAACCAAAGGCGCCGGGAATTTATAATTCGGGGGAGTCACTTCGATTTCGGTCACGCGCGGCGAGACATTCCGGGGGAGGTAGGCGACCTCAACGTCATCCAGTTGTGGAGCGCCGCTCGAAAACGTGGCTCTCCATTGCACGAACCGAGCCGCTGGCGACGTGATGCGCGCGCCATCTTCAGTAGTGATTGCGCCCGACCAGGCGCTCCAGTTGCTCTGCGGGCGGTCTAGATTTCCGCTGCGCGTTACGATAGCGATGCGCCCGCCGTTCGCCGCTCCTTTGAACGACAATCGGCCCCACTGCGAAAAAATCCCCGCATCGAAGGTGTCCGATTCGATAGACCCCTCGCGCTCGAGGCCCGGTCCGAGCTCATAAACTTTCCCCACATTACCGGTGGCCGCAAATAGCTTCCCTTCAGGTCCAGGCAGCAAAGCTGTAACCTGCGTGGGGGCGGCGTTTACGAGGGCTGTGTAAAGTTCGTCGGCGTCTATGCGGTAAATGAAGCCCTTGTTTCCCGTAGCGACCAGCGGCCGGCCGGCGGCATCGAACGCGATGCTGTAAACAATATCGTGCGCGTCGCTCCAGATTTTTTCCGGGTAGCCGTCGCGATGGATGTGGTAAAGGTCGGAGCCTCCCGGAATGCTTGCGCCACCCGATCCGAAAGATGGCGGTGGCTGGGCGGGCGTGTGTTGAGCGGCCGCCGTTCCGGCCGGCGCGGCGGGAGTTGGGGGCGGCGGAGCTGGCAGAGCGGCGGGCGGCGGCGGGACGGCCTGCTTGGCGCCCACGCCCGCGGCGTAAACTGATCCATCGGAGGCAACCGCTACGGCGGTGATCTCGCGCTTGCCCATCTCATCGAGCACGAAGCCTTCCCCAGCCGGAGAAATCCGCATAATCAGCCCGTTGGGCTCGGTACCCACAATGAGATTGCCGCGGCCATCCACCACCATTGAGCGCACGTGGGTTTCGTCGCACTTGAAAAAGACAGAGCCTTTGCCATCGGGCGTCACGCGATGGATCTGGCCTTCATCGCCGGTGGCCACGAACAGGTCCCCTTTTTCATCAAATGCCAGGGCCCAGATGTATTTGGCCTTGGGATCGTAGAAGACTTCCGATTTCCCGTCAGCGGAAACCTTATAGACCTTGCCATCGGGCGCGGTCGCCACAAATACACGATCCTTGGCGTCTACGGCGATCGCGTGGATCTCGATGGCCTGGAATTCCGCCAGAGTTTTGTTCTCGCCGCTGGGCGAAATGCGGTAGAGCTTCGCGCCCGGACCACCGCCAGTGTAGAGATTTCCCTTGGAATCGCGCGCGAGGGCCCACAGGTAGGCGGAGGAGGAATCGAACAGCTCAGCGAACCGGGGGCCGAGCGTCAGGCGCCCATCGCTGCGCAGCGACAGATTTTTGATGACGCCCTTCTCGAAATCCGAGTAATCGGTTTCGACCCAGGTGCGAGTCTGGCCGGCCGAGGCCCAGATGGCGAACGTGGCGAGAGAGGCCACACAAACAGCGACTTTTTTCATGATGGGATGGCGTATTTCGTCAGACTACTTCACCGTGATTTTGAGCGAATAGCTGCCGCTAACCACGTAGTCAAACGGCACGGAGGACTGCTCAAAGGCGCTCTCGGACGAAGTAATGATGGGCCGGCTGGAGGCGCGTCCCGCCTGCATCACATTGAGCACCGAAGCCGGCAGACTGGGCATGGTTTTGTCGTCGTAATAAGCAGTGGGCGAGGCCTCCAGGAGCGAGATGTAGAGCTTGTTGTTGCTTCGTTCCTGATTGATGAGCGACACCGTCTCGGATACGTCCATGTAGCGGTTCAAATAGCCGGCCATGCTCTGCATGTGGTTGAGCGTATCGGCATCGCTCAGCAGGATGCGGTGCTCGCCTTTGCTCAAACCCTCGCGCACGTGCACCTGGAGATCGCGTTCGATGCGCTCGCCGCGATAGGGCCGCAGAAAAACCTTGACGGGCACATCGTCGCCCGGGCGCACCTCACTATTGGCGATCCACGCATTTTCGATGGTGGCGACGCGCCGCTCGGGCAGCAGATCCACGGTCACATTGACGCGCTTCAACCGCGGCGTCTTCACGGCATTGAGGTACAGCCGGTTGAACTTGTCGCCCCACCAGCCGGCCAGCAGCATGGGCGCAGGCATGGGCATTTCGCCCGAAGCCTGCATGGTGTTGAGCGAGAGGCTGCCGCCGGAATCGAGGTCGACCGTTCCGCTCAGCCGGTAAGTGGCTTCGTCCCTGAATTCGTTCAGCCCGGAAACGGAATTGAACAGCGTCAGCATCATCAGGTAAGGCGTCCACTTCTGCTGCTCGAAGACGTTGAAGCGGAAATCCTTCTCGCTGCGCACGGCATTGTTCTCGCCGAGCGAGCGCACGGCCACGGTGACGGGAATCATTTGGGCTTCGTCGCCGAGCACGCCCATGATGCCGCTGTGACGGTCCTGATGGAGGGCGCCGACGATTTCGGTGGCGTTGGCGAATTTGTTCGGCTGGTACGCGGAGGCCAGCATCATGAGCACTTCGCCTTTGCTCATCGGCATATCCACGGGACCGAGATTGAAGAAGGGATGCCCGAACGCGAGCACATTCTTGCCATCGTTGTAAGTGACGGTGCCGAGTCCGGTGACGCTCATGTCGCCCGGAGACGAGAACGCCGGCCACGGCTTCGCCGGGTTTCAAAGAATCTCTCCAACCGGGATCGGGCTTGGCGGTATAGCTGGCGCTCGCGGCCCCGCCTTGCACGGCGTGGATGCCCAAACGATCGAACAGCGGCCCGAACTCCTCGAGAACATTCTCGTGAAAGCCGGAAAAGACCAGGGGCGTGTCGATGGGGGTCATCAGCGGCGCTTCGCGGGGCAGGTTGGGTGAGGCGCCAGCGGCGACGGCCTGGGCGAGCAACTCGCTGGGAATGCTCACCTGCTCGCGGGTAGCGGCCTTATCGGGTGTGCGCGCTTCCATGGGACGGGACTGATCGGCATCGTTAATCTCGAGCATCAGCTCGATCGGCGTGATCCCGCAAATGGCATCGGGAGAAAAGACGCTGAGGCGCAGCGCGATGGCGCCGACCAGCTTGCCATCGATATAGACGGGGCTGCCGCTCATGCCGCCGGCGACGTTGGTGCGCTGGGCTTTGCCGCCGAGCTTGGCGAGGATGATGTCCTGATTGGGGCCCCACTGATTTTTCCAGAGGCCGATGATCTCGACGGGGATCGACTCCGGCTGAGTGCCCTGGAACACCGTCCAGGCGACGCCCTTCATGCCCGGACGCAGCTCTGAGGACCTGATGATCTCGACTTTACCGGCACGGGGAGGCTGTGGGGTTAACTCTCCACCGAAACCACAAAGCGACGCAGCCGCGAGCATGACTACAGCCGCGGCGATTTGTTTATTCATTCGGCGACTGACTCCGATCTTACTATTCTACTACTGTGCGGCGGAAGGGCTGGGTTGTCGTCGTGATAATGGCTAGACCGCTATCAGGTGCTGATAAAATCAATACCGCCCGCTTCCCGGTCGGTCCGTTCTCATTGGATTGAATGCAATCACTGCTCATCAACGGGCTTGCTGGATTTCTACTTTTGTTTTCGGCCAGTAGTTCCTTCGCAGATACGTGCATCCTTCTGCCGTTCAAGCTAACACCTGTTCGGCAAGTTTGCGGACTTGTGATGAATCAGGCGGATGAACGAGTCTCAAATGCCCGGCTAACGCTTCCAAAAGGCGAAGTGGAACTCGTAACTATCGAGGCCGATCAGACGGCAGATTCGACTTCAAAGGAGTGGCGGCAGGAGATTACTTGCTTCGCGCGTCGATGCCAGGTTATATGCAAGTCCAGTCTCCAATCACAGTTGTGAAACCCACGGAGAAATGCAAGCAAACTCTGGACGTCGTGCTCCCTCTACACGTGTGCGGCGGCGGTATTAGCCGGCATAGACAATAAACCCATCAACCAACTTTTAGCCCACTACCGAGTCGTCGAACTTGGCGCACGAACCGGGCGAACTGAAGTGCGCCACGGCCAAGACGCTCGAAAGGCATTCGATCGATATTCAGGGGCAGGCAAAGTAGAAACGGGAGCCGACGGGGGCGCTGGCTGCGGTCCGGGGGGACCGCCCCATGTCAGCTGATTACCACCAGGAGGTCTTTCGCTTCCACTTGCTGGCCGGGTTGCGCGTGGATCGCGGTTACTTTTCCAGCGACCGGCGCATAAACGGTGCTCTGCATCTTCATGGCTTCGATCACGAGCACGCGATCGCCCTTTTGAACGGCCTGATTGGGTTCGATGGCGACGCTGGTGATCATGCCGGGCAGGGGCGCGCCAACGTGGCCGGGATTATTGGGATCGGCTTTCAGGCGCTCGGCGACGTTCGCCTTCAAAGAGCGGTCGCGGACGGTGACCTCGCGGGGTTGGCCGTTCAACTCGAAAAACACCGTGCGGCGCCCGTCGGGATGCGGCTCGCTCGTGGTCAGGAACTTGACGACCAGGCGCTTGCCGGGTTCGATATCGACGGTGATCTCTTCGCCCTTCTGCATGCCAAAGAAGAACTGAGCGGAAGGGAGCACTTCGACATCGCCCCATGTCTGTTGGGCGCGCGCGAATTTGAGGAAGACCTCGGGGTACATGAGGTAGCTAAGTACCTCGTCGTGCCGCGGCGGGCGGCCGATCTTTTTTTCGAGGGCGCGCGCAGTTTCATCAAAATCGACCGCGGCCAACCGCGCGCCGGGACGGCCGCGCTCCGGTGAACGATCCTGTAGAATCACGCGCTGCAGTTTCTTGGGCCAGCCGCCTTCGGGCGTGCCCAGCGCACCGGCGAACATCTCGACCACGGAATGGGGAATTGAGAGATGATGGGCGGGCCCGAGACGCTCGAATTGCTCAATGGTCATCCCGTGAGTCACGAGAAAGATCGCCATGTCGCCCACGACTTTGCTTGAAGGCGTCACCTTCACGATGTCGCCAAAGGCGAGGTTCACTTCGGCATAGGTGCGCGCGATCTGGCGCCAGCGCGCGCCCAGACCCATGGCTTCGGCCTGCTCCTTGAGATTGGTGTACTGGCCGCCGGGCATCTCATGGATGTACACTTCGGCTGATCCGCTGCGCGGGCCGGTGTCGAAAGGCGCGTAACAGGCTCGCGCGGCTTCCCAATAGTCCGCGCACACGTTCAGCGCATCGAGATCCATTTCCGGGTCGCGACGCGTGTTAGCGAGCGCGGCGACGATAGAATTAAGATTCGGCTGGCTGGTCTGGCCGCTCATGGAGGCGATGGCGGCGTCAGCAGCATCCACACCCGCATCGGAAGCTTTGAGGACCGACGCCGAATTAATACCGCTGGTATCGTGAGTGTGAAAGTGAATCGGAATGGCGACTTCCTCGCGCAACGCTTTCACAAGTTTCTCCGCCGCATAGGGCTTCACGAGCCCAGCCATGTCTTTGATTGCCAGCACGTGCGCACCCATCCGCTCGAGCTCCTTGGCCATGCGAATGTAGTAATCGAGCGAATACTTCTGGCGCCTGGGATCGAGGATGTCGCCGGTGTAGCAGACAGCGGCCTCGCAGATCTTTCCGGTGCGGCGGACCGCATCCATCGCCACCTTCATGTTGGGCAGCCAGTTCAGGGAATCGAAAACGCGGAAGATGTCGATGCCCTGCAAGGCCGCTTCGGAAACGAATTCGCGCACCACGTTGTCGGGATACGCGGCGTAGCCGACGGCGTTGGAAGCGCGGAGCAGCATCTGAAAGCAGATGTTGGGAATGGCTTCGCGCAGGCGCCGGAGACGCTGCCAGGGATCTTCGTGCAGGAAGCGCATGGAGACGTCGAACGTCGCGCCGCCCCACATTTCAAGACTGTACAGATTCGATAGCCGGTGCGACACGAAGTTGGCGATGGACAGCATGTCGTGCGTGCGCACGCGGGTGGCGAGCAACGATTGGTGCGCATCGCGAAACGTGGTGTCGGTCAGCAGCAGCTTTTTCTGATCGCGCGTCCACTGGGCGAATTTCTCGGCGCCGAGCTTTTCCAACAGTTGCCGCGTACCGGGCGGCGGCTGGGAAGAATCGTGCGCGGGGACAACGGGAGCGGGGATGCGCTCCGGCCGGGGCTTGCCGGCCACCTCTGGGTTGCCATTAACGATGACCTCTCCCAGATATGTGAGCAGCCGGGTGGCACGATCGCGCCGCGGGGTGAAGCGAAGGAGTTCGGGATGCTGGTCGAGAAAGGAGGTTGTCACCTGGCCCGCTTGAAACTGCGGGTTGTTGACCATGTTTTCGAGGAACGGGATATTGGTTTTGACGCCGCGGACGCGAAACTCGCGCAGCGCGCGGTCCATGCGCTTGCAGGCTTGATCGAACTCGCGCCCCCATGCGGTGACCTTCACCAGCAGCGAATCGTAGAACGGGGTGATGATGGCGCCACTGTACGCCGAGCCGCCATCGAGCCGGATGCCGAAGCCCGCGGGCGACCGGTAGGTGTGCATTTTTCCGTAGTCCGGCACGAAATGATTCGCCGGATCCTCGGTAGTAATGCGGCACTGGAGGCGTGCCCGTAGAGCGGAATCTTGTCCTGCGACGGCAGGGCGATGGCCGCGCTGTCGAGCGAATGGCCCTGCGCCACCAGAATCTGGCAGCGCACGAGATCAACGCCGGTCACCATCTCTGTGACCGTGTGCTCCACCTGAATGCGCGGATTGACCTCGATGAAATACCACTCGCCGCTTTCGGCGTCCACCAGAAACTCGACGGTTCCGGCGTTGTAATAGCCCGCCGCACGGGCCAGCCGCACGGCGGCATCCGCTAGAGCTTTCCGAATGTCGTCGGCCAATCCCTGCGCGGGCGCGACTTCGACAACCTTTTGATGACGGCGCTGCACGGAGCAGTCACGCTCGTACAGGTGCACGATATTGCCGTGCCGGTCACCCAGGATCTGGACTTCGACGTGGCGCGCCCGCCGGACGTACCTTTCGAGAAACACCGCATCGTTGCCGAACGCAGCGCCGGCTTCACGACGCGCTTCTTCCAAGCGCCCGGCGAAATCGCCCGCTTTTTCGACGACGCGCATGCCGCGGCCGCCGCCGCCGAATGCCGCCTTGATGATGAGCGGGAAGCCGATTTCGGCGGCCAACTTGCGCGCGGCTTCGCGCGTCAGTCACCGGATGCTCGGTGCCGGGCACCACGGGAACTCCGGCCTGCTGCGCCAAGCTTGCGCGCGGCACGCTTGTCGCCGAGCAGCTCAAGCAACCGCGCATCCGGCCCGACGAACGTGATCCCGGCGCGCTCACAGGCCCGCGGCAGGGCGGGATTTTCCGAAAGGAAGCCGTAGCCGGGATGGATCAAGTCAATCGCCTTTTCCTTGGCGAGCGCGACGATACCCTCGACGTCGAGATAGGCCTCCACCGGGCCCTTGTTCTCGCCGATTTCGTACGCTTCATCCGCCTTGAAGCGATGCAGGCTCAGCCGGTCCTCCTTGGAAAAGATGGCTACTGTGCGCAGGCCCAGTTCGGTGGCGGCGCGCATAATGCGGATTGCAATCTCGCTGCGATTGAGGGCGAGGAGTTTCTTCATCGAGGCAGTTTTCAGTCCTTCAGCGTTTGTTGAATGCGCTCGGTCAACAGGTCGGCGAAGCGATCCGGGTTGAAGCCGTTCATGCGGCTGGCGATCTCGCCGCGCTTGTCCACGATGATGGTCGTGGGAATCGACGTGATTTGCAGCAGGCGCGTGAGGCCATCCTCGAAGTAGACCGAAGTGCTCCATTGGTTGTCCTTCAGAAATGGCTGCACCAGTTCGCGATCCTCATCGGCATTCACCGATACGAACGAAACATCGGGGTTCCCCTCGAAGCGGCGCTTGACCAGCTCAATCAGCGGATGCTGGGCGCGACACGGCCCGCACCAAGTCGCCCAAAAATCGAAGACGATGGTCTTGCCTTTCAGCGATGCGAGTTTCAGCGAACCGTTGTCCAGGCCGGGCAGCGTGAAATCCATCAAAGAAACCGCCTGGGCGTTGGGATCGCTTGCGCCGGCCTGCCATTTGCGCCCGGCAACGAGCGCCGTGGTGCGGTCGTACGATTCCAAAATCAAATCGCCGAGACCTTTCTCCGATCCGTTGAGCTTTTTGTACAACTCGCCCACGTGGATGCGGTCCTGCGCGCGGGCGGCATCGGTGTTGTGGCTGTCGGAGATCGTGAATGCGTCCGCGAGGTGCGGCACGGCATCAGCTTCCCGCCCCAGCTTAATCAGCCATTTCGCGATCTCTCGCGCGCCTTCGGCGGTGGGAAACTCAGCGTAGCCTTTCTCAGACAACGCCAGGGCTTCTTGATACTTGCCCAGATTTCCGGTGGCGCGTGCCTCGAGAGCCATGGCCCGCGCCACGCTGCGATCGATTTCGGTTTTCCAGTCAGTGGCGCCGAAATGCCCGGCGGGAGGCTCCTTGCGCAGCGCGACCACCTGATCCACGTAGCGTTTGGCATATTCGAGCGCTCGCGCGGAGGTCTCTTTGGAGTCGCTCGAAAGCAGGGCGCGGGTGACGCGGTCGAGAATTTGCGCATCCCCGGCTTCATGATCCAGGACCCATCCGCCATACAGAATGATTCGCCGGTCGTCCTTCAATTCGATGGACGCTCTTGCCAGAGCGCGCTCCATCTCCGGTTTCTTGGACGAATCCGGATACTTAGCGAGATGATTTTCAAGCGCACGGACGAAATCAACCTGGCTGTTGCCCGCTTCCGCGAGTGCCTGGTTCAATTCTTTCTCTTCGGCTTTGGGATCCGTCTGCTGCCCGGCCGCCAGGGAGGCCAGAATGATGAGGGGAAGCCAGAACTTCATTTAGACGCGCGGATCGCATCCGCCAGGCCGGCTGCGCGCTCACGGGCCATGTGCATGTAGGTTTCGTTTTTCGCGACGCGATCCAGGATGGGCAGCAGTTGCTGCGCGGCCACCAGCCGTTTGTGCTCGAATGCAATCTGCACCAGGAGCACCGCCTGGTTCACGCCGAGCTTATCGTACTTGGCGGCGCGCTCCAGGTTGATCACATGCTGTTCGGTTTCCGAGATGCGCTCAAACCAGTCCAGCAGCGCCTGCGCGTCGAGGTCTTCTGAATAGTTGAATTTCACTTCGCGTTTCTCGGCGCCGTTCTCGAATCGAAAAGTTTTCATCCCCATGAACGCCACTTTAACCGGCGCTTCGAGCGGATGGTTGAAGCGTCCCAGTTTGTCGGCCAGCGCGAAGATCTCGCTGGCGTCACTCTCGGCCAGTTGGAACTTCAGAGGCTGATCGTCGTCCACGGCCTCCTTGTACGTGGCGTTGCCGTCGTGGTCGAGAGCGATCTCCACGTACGCCGGCGCGCTGCCGGGGAAGGATTTCGAAAACACCACGCGCGGCGCATCCGCGGCGAATAGCGAAACCACCGCCAGGGCCAAGGCCCACCTCATGCGGGTGCCCCTTCCAGCTTTCTGCGCATGGTGTCATGCGTGGCGTGGCACACTGCGACCGCGAGCGCATCGCACGCATCTTCCGATTCGATAGGTTCGTCGAGCCGCAGGAGCGACTTCACCATCATTTGCACCTGGCTCTTTTCGGCGCGCCCATATCCGACCACGCTGGTCTTGATCTCCAGCGGAGAGTATTCACCAAGAGCCAGGCCACCTTCGGAAATCACCAGCAGCGCGACGCCGCGCACGTGAGCCAATTTCAGCGCCGTCTTGACGTTGGCGGAGTAAAAGACTTCTTCGACTGCCGCGGCATCCGGGCCGTCACGCACAATCACATTGCGAAGCTCACGGGAAATCTCTTGCAGGCGGGCTTCCAACGGAGATTTGTTCTTGGTGCGAATCACACCCGCCGAGACGAGGCTGTGAGTTCGCCCATCGCTATCGATTACGCCGTAGCCGGTGCGCTCGGTTCCGCAATCGATGCCCAGGACGCGCATCTATCGAGCCAGGGCCTCGAGCTCTTTCTCGTCCACGTCAAAATTCGAATAGACGCTCTGCACGTCGTCGTGCTCCTCCAGAGCCTCACTCAGGCGGAGCATGGCATCGGCGGTCTTACCCTCCAGCTTGATCAGGTTCTTGGGAACCATGGCGACCTCGGCGGAATCGTGCCCGATACCGGCCTTCTCGAGCGCCGCGAGGACGGCGTCGTGACTTTCCGGCGCGGAGAGGATCTCCCAATCAGTGCCATCCGCACGGAGATCGTCGGCGCCTGCGTCCAGCACGATGCCCATCAACTGGTCTTCGCCGGCTTTTTCCTGAGGAACCAGAATCTGGCTCTTGCGCTCGAACATCCACGCCACGCTACCCTGCTCGCCCAAGTTGCCCCCGTTCTTGGAGAACATGTGGCGAATCTCGCTGACCGTGCGATTGCGGTTGTCGGTGGCCACATTCACCAGCACAGCCGCGCCGCCCGGGCCGTAGCCTTCGAACATCACTTCGTCGATTTGCCCGCCCTCCAGTTCGCCGGTGCCGCGCATGATGGCCTTTTTAATGTTGTCGGCGGGCATGCTGGCACCCTTGGCCGCGAGAATCGCGGTGCGCAGCCGCGGATTCGCATCCGGATCACCACCGTTGCGCGCGGCGATGGTGATTTCTTTGATGATCCGCGTGAAACTTTTTCCGCGTTTAGCGTCGAGGGCGGCTTTTTTGTGCTTGATGGTCGCCCATTTGGAATGGCCTGACATATGGATACCTCAGGAAGGCCCGGCCTCACGGCTGGGGAACAAACTTTACCTTTTTCAATTCTAGAGGATACCAGATTGCATGAGGCAAGGCATGCGTGCCGGCTTGCGGCTATCGGGCGCGCGGGCGCCAGTGCCCGGCCTGCTCACTGGGGCTTGCGTATGGCGATACCCAGTTCGCGCAACTGGCGTTCAGGCACCTCCGCCGGTGCCTCGCACATCAAATCCGTGCCGCGAGCCGTCTTGGGGAACGGAATGACGTCGCGAATGGAGGTTTCGCCCGCGAGGATCATCACGAGCCGGTCGAGACCCAGGGCGATCCCGCCATGCGGAGGAGCGCCGTACTCGAGTGCGTCCAGGAGAAATCCAAATCGCCGCCGCGCTTCTTCCTCACTGAACCCCAGCGCGCTGAAAACCTTCGATTGCACATCGCGGCGGTGGATACGGATCGAGCCCGAACCGAGCTCCACGCCGTTCAGCACGATGTCATAGGACTTCGCCCGGCACCGCGCCGGATCCGCCGTAAGCTTCTCCAGATCGTCGTCATGCACCGAGGTAAACGGATGGTGCGCGGCCTCCCAGCGGTTCTCCTCCGCGTTCCATTCGAACATCGGAAAATCCAGCACCCAGAGAAATTCGAATCGCTTCGGATCGAGCAGCTTGTGGCGGTCGTTATATTTCTGCGCGGCGAACAGGCGCAACTGGCCGCAAGCCTGATACACGGTTTCCTCGGGGCGATGGCCCTTCGGATCGCCCGCCCAGCAAGCCAGCATCAGCAGGCCGTCTTCGGCTGCGCCGGTGCGCTCACGAACGCGGGCCATCGGATCGGGAAAATCGCGGTCCAGACGCTTGGCGTCGTCAAACACGCGCAGCCCTCGCTCCACGCCAAATGCTTTCAGTTCGTCGCGTTCCTTGCGGCTAAGCGCGCCCGTTTTGGGAATGTGAATCGCCACCAGCGGCAGCCGGTGACCGCTGAGCGCGTTCTCGGGGAACAAATCTTCCACCGGATACATCGGCGGTACGCGGCGATCCGGCTTGTCGCTCCCATAACTCCGCATCGCTTCAGCGTAAGTCAGCCGCGGGAAGGGAATCGACACCTGGTAGCCCGCCACGCCGCAGATCTTCTGGACCAGCGGCTCGATCACCTCGAAAATCCGCTGCTCCTGAGGAAACGACATCTCGAGATCGATCTGCGTGAACTCCGGCTGGCGGTCGGCGCGCAGATCCTCATCGCGGAAACACCGCACAATCTGGAAATACTTTTCGAACCCGCTCACCATAAGGAGCTGTTTGAAAATCTGCGGGGACTGCGGCAGGGCGTAAAAGGTCCCCGGCTGCACGCGGCTCGGCACCAGGTAGTCGCGCGCGCCCTCAGGCGTTGAGCGCGTCATGAAGGGAGTCTCGATTTCCAGGAATCCCTGGGAAACCAGAAACTCGCGCACCGCGAACGAAATCTGCGAGCGCAGGATAATATTTCGCTGCATGCGCGGACGGCGCAGGTCCACGTAGCGGAACTTCAGCCGCGCATCCTCGGAAACATCGACGTCGTCCTCCATGGGGAAGGGCGGCGTGCGCGATTCGTTCAGGATCCAGAGCTTCTCGGCCACCAGCTCTACTTCTCCCGTGGCGAGGTTCGGATTAATCGTATCGGCGGAGCGCTGCTTCACTTTGCCTTCCACCGCGATGACATACTCCGAGCGCAGCAGCTCGGCCTTCGCGTGAATCTCCGCGTCGGCGTCGGTGTGGAAGACGATCTGCGTGACGCCCTCGCGATCGCGCAGGTGGATGAAAATGACGCCGCCCAGATCGCGCCGGCGGTGCACCCATCCCATCAGCAAGGCGCGGGCGCCCGCATCTTTGGAACGCAGTTCGCCGCAAGTATTGGTGCGGCGCAACTGGCCCAGAAAATCCAACGGTACAGTCTGCATATCAGTGAGTAATTTGGAGCCGCTGCGCGATCTCTTCGCGCGCGACTTCTTCCTGCTGGCCGGAAGCCATATTTTTCAGGGCGTAGCGGCCGGCGGCGATTTCATTTTCTCCCACGATCAACGTATAGCGCGCACCCAACTTGTTGGCCAGTTCCATGGCACGTTTCAACTTGGCGTCGGCCACGACCTCGACGGAGTGGCCAGACTGACGCAAGTCCCGCGCGAGTAGCCCAGCTTGTTGCATTGCGGGCTCGCCCAGCGCCGCGACGAACAAATCGAGCGGTTGTGAGTTCAGCCTCTCTTCCACCGTCATCACGAGCCGGTCTTCGCCAATCGAAAAGCCGATTCCAGGCGCCGGCACCTTCGATCCCAGCGACTCCGCGAGGCCATCGTAGCGCCCGCCGCCGAGCACCGAATTCTGCGCGCCCAGGGCTCCGTGCACTACTTCAAAAGTCGTGCGCATGTAGTAATCGAGCCCGCGAACCAGCCGCGGGCGTACCTCAAACGGGATTCCGCGATCCCGCAACAGACTTTGCACCGTGTCGAAGTGCCGCCGGCAAACCTCGCGAGATGATCGAGAATCGACGGCAGTTTGTCGATGATCGGCTGATCCTCCGGCACTTTGCAATCGAGCACGCGCAGCGGATTCGTAGTCACGCGCCGCTGGCAATCCTCGCACAACTTCGGCGCGACCTTCTCCAGCTCTTCCCGCAGCGTCTCGATGTACCGCTGGCCGGCAATTTGAGTCGCCCACCGAATTCAACAGCAGCGTGAACCCTCCGAGCCCCGCCCGCTTCAATAGCTCCACCACCATCTCGATTACTTCCGCATCCACGAGGGGCGACTCCGATCCGATGGCTTCCGCGCCGATCTGGAAAAACTGCCGGTAACGCCCTTTCTGCGGCCGCTCGCGCCGGAACATGGGGCCGATGTAATACAGCTTCTGCACGCCGGGCCTCTGGTCCAGGCGGTGCTCGATGTACGCGCGCATCACCGACGCCGTGGTCTCCGGACGCAGCGTTAGCGAACTGCCATCGCGGTCCTCGAAGGTGTACATTTCCTTGGTGACGATGTCGGTTTCCGCGCCCACGCCGCGCGCGAAAAGTTGCGTCTCCTCCAGGATCGGCGTGCGAATTTCGTGATAGTTGTACGCCCGAAACACCTCGCGCGCGACCGTTTCCACGTGGTTCCAAACCGCCGTGGCCGGAGGCAATAAATCCCTGGTTCCTTTGACTGCGCGAATCAAGTTTCGTCCTTATTGTGAAACAGAGGGAATGAAAACCATGCTAACATGCCGCGATACAATCGGGTTTATATGCACATCAAAGCGGCGCGGGCTCTGCTGCCCGTGCTTCTGGCTTCCGCGCTCTCCGCGCAAAAGCAGCCGTTCGACGCCAATGCCTGATGCAGCTGGTGCGCATCAGCGATCCGCAACTTTCACCGGATGGCGCTGGGTGGCGTTTTCCACGCAGACCATGGATGTCGAGAAGAACAGCAAGCCGCAGCAGATCTGGATCGTTCCGCTGGCCGGCGGCGCGCCGCGCAAGATCGCCGACGCCGCCGAGCGCCCGCGCTGGTCGCCCGATTCCAGACGCATCGCCTTCGTCTCCGACCGCAGCGGCTCCTCGCAGATCTGGATCATGGACCCGGATGGCGGCAAACCCAAAGCAGATCACCAATCTGGCCACCGAAGCCGACGGCGTGCTGTTCTCGCCCGATGGCAAGAACCTGGTGTTCACGAGCGAGGTCTATCCCGAGTGCGGCGCCGACGACGCCTGCAACAAGCAGAACCTCGACGCCGAGAAGGACAACAAAGTGAAAGCGCGCGTTTATCACCGACCTGCTCTACCGCCACTGGACCGCCTGGCAGACCGCGCCGCCGCAGCCATCTGCTGGCGGTTTCCGTCGAAGGCGGGCGCGGCCAGGGATCTCACGCCCGGCAATCGCGACGTGCCGCCTTTCTCCCTCGGCGGCCCCGACGATTACGCCATCTCGCCCGACGGCAAGGAAGTCTGCTACGCCATGAATGCCGACGAGGTGCCCGCCACCAGCACCAATACCGATCTCTTCGCGGTCCCCATCGACGGCGGCGAGCCGCGCCGAAGATCACCGTGCAATCCGGCGGCCGACAACCGCCGCAGTATTCGCCCGACGGCAAGTACCTCGCCTAGCGCGCGCAGTTCCGCGCCGGGTATGAGAGCGACCGCTGGCGCCTGATGGTGCTCGAGCGCGTCACCGGCAAACTGACCAATCTCACCGAATCGCATCGACCGCTGGGTGAACAGCTTCACCTGGAGGCCCGATTCGTCGCGGCCTCTTCTTCACCATCAGGACCGCGGCCGGCAGTCCATCCAGTTCATTCCCGTGAACGGCGGCGCCGCGCCCATCGCGCTCAGCGGCGATAGCGACCTCGACGACATGCAGTTCACCCCCGACGGCAAGACCATGGTCTACACGCGCCAGAGCGGCGTCTAGCCCGGTCGAGATCTTTCGCGCGGCCTCCGGGCGGCGGCGCCGGCAGCGCTCACGCATCTGAACGACGGACCGTGCTCAGGCTACCAGCTCACGCCGCTCGAAGAGTTCTGGGTGGATGGCGCCGATGACGCCCGCGTGCAGAGCTTCCTGGTGAAGCCGCCCGACTTCGATGCGCGGAAGAAGTATCCCGTGCTGATGCTGATTCACGGCGGACCGCAAGGCGACTGGGGCGAGAGCTGGACCTACCGCTGGAACGCGCAGGTGTTCGCCGCGGCGGGCTATGTGGTGGTGATGCCCAATCCTCGCGGGTCGACCGGCTACGGCCAGAAATTCATCGACGAGATCAACGGCGACTGGGGCGGCAGCGCTTCGACGACATCATGGCGGTGACCGATTACGTGGCCAAGCTCCCCTACGTGGATGCCGACCGCATGGCGGCCGCCGGCGGTTCCTATGGCGGCTACATGATCGATTGGATTCTGGGCCACACGCAGCGCTTCAAAGCGCTGATCTCGCACGCCGGCGTCTACGATCTGCGCAGCGAAGCCGGCGAAACCGAAGAGCTGTGGTTTCCCGCTCTGGGAGTTCGGCGGCATGCCGTGGGACAATCCGGAGATTATGCCGCGCTGGTCGCCCAGCCACTTCGTGAAGGAGTTCCAGACTCCCACGCTGGTCATCGACGGCGAGCTGGATTTCCGCGTGCCCTACACGCAGGGCCTGCAGCTGTTCACCGCCCTGCAAATGCAGAAGGTGCCGTCCAAGCTTGATCGTGTTTCCCGATGAAGGCCACTGGGTGCTGAAACCGCAGAACACCCTGTTCTGGTACAAGAACTTCATCGACTGGATCGATTCCTGGACGAAAAAGTGAGATACTCCTCATTATCATCGTTGGTGCTGTATTGCTGCGCCGGTGTCGCTGTCGCTGCGTGGTGTTCTCCAACGGCACTACTCTGCACATCGATCCGCCGGTGACAGCCATCGGGGTGCAGCACGCCGGTTCAGGTGCGGATCGCCAATCCGCACGGCGTGCGCCGCGTGACCGCGCATCATGGAGCAGAATGGTACGCGCTATACGGTACTCCACAGAGCGCGCCGCAATCGCCTGCGTTCTGGCGCAGGCACCAGGGCCCGCATCCGGCCTTTCGAGGCCGGCAAGAACAAGCGCCGCGATTGCACGATGGCAAGGCCCGGCTCATGGTGGAGGCGACAGTCGAACGATCTGCGTGGCTGCACGGATTCGGCCGAGGCCGATGTCAGTCGTCACGCCAGCCGCCGCGCGTCATCCCCGACGGCGCGCAGCACTACATCAACCAGGGCGGCTTGGAACTGGTCACGTTCACGCCTTCGGGATACGTCACCGAGGCCGGCGTGCGCGTGGGCAAGTACAAGTTCCGCAGTTTTCCACTTCCGGGCAGCCGGGCGCAGCGTTTTTCCCTGTTCGCCTATCCGTGGGACCTGCCGCCCGACGTGGTGCCCGTGGTCTTATGCGCGCAATCCGGCCGGCACGGAAGCCACCGGCACGTTCTGGTTCAAGCTGTTCCCCAAGAAGTTCCGCGCGCGCGACCTGGCCATTGACGACGCATTTATGGAAAAGGTGGTGAACCAGATCGATCCGGGCGGCTTCGGGCGACCTGCTTTCGCGCTTTCTCAAAATCAACGGCGAGATGCGCCGCAAGAACAACAAGAAGCTTGCCGACCTGCGCTTCAAGACGGAAGATCATTTCCTTTGGACCGGCCCGTTTATCCCTACGAATGCCGCGGAGGAATCCGATTTCGCCGACATGCGCAACTACATGTACAACGGCAAGAAAGTGGATCAGCAGGTGCACCTGGGCTTCGACCTGCTGCGACGCCCAGCACGTGACCGTGCCGGCCGCCAATGACGGCCGCGTGGTCTGGGCCGCCAATCTGGGCATCTACGGCAACTGCGTCGTCCTCGACCACGGCTACGGCCTGCAATCGATTTACGGCCATATGAGCGAGATCGACGTGAAGCCGGGCGACATGGTGAAGAAGGGCCAGACGATCGGCAAGAGCGGCACAACGGGCCTCGCCGGCGGCGATCACCTGCACTTCAGCATGCAGATTGACGGCGTGCAGATGAATCCGATCGAGTGGTGGGACGAGCACTGGATCAAGGACCGCATCTTGAGCAAAGTGAACGCCAGGTAGGCCGGTCGCACGGCAAGATGAGCTTCGCGTGAGCGGGTTTCAAGAGAAAGTTAATTTCATCTGGAGCATCGCCGACCTCCTGCGCGGCGATTACAAGAAGTCGGAATATGGCAAGGTCATCCTGCCGTTCACGGTGCTGCGGCGGTTCTGTGCCCTACCCGAGTCTGCGAGCGGTCTGCAGCACCACCTGAAAAAGCTTACCCCGGCAGTCCGTGAAATCTTCGACTGCTTCCGTCTGCGCGAGTCCATCGCGCGGCTGCACAAAGCCGGCCTGCTCCCGATCGTCTTGGAGCGCTTCGGCGAAATCGATCTGGGCCCCGCGGCCGTCTCGAATCACGAAATGGGCTACATCTTCGAAGAGCTCATCCGCAAGTTTTCCGAGCAGTCGAACGAGACGGCCGGCGAGCACTTCACACCTCGCGAGGTCGTGCGGCTCATGGTCCGGCTCGTTCTTCAAGACGACTCGGGAGCGGGGAAGAGCCTCTACGACCCTGCCTGCGGCACCGGCGGCATGCTTGCGGTAGCCGAGGAGTACGCGCGCGAGCGTGGTTCCGGCGCGCGGCTGGCCATCGCCGGCCAGGAGCTGAATGCCGAGTCCTACGCGATTTGCAAGGCCGATGCTATCCTCCGCGGGCACGATGCCGGTTGCATCGTGCTTGGCAACAGCTTCACCCACGATGGCTTCGCTGGCCGTAGATTCGACTACATGCTCAGTAACCCCCCGTTTGGCGTTGATTGGAAAAAGGTCGAGAAGCAAGTACGTACCGAGCACGAGCGGCTCGGTTTCAAGGGCCGATTCGGCGCCGGGCTGCCGCGCGTCAACGACGGCTCGCTGCTGTTTCTCCAGCATATGCTGTCGAAGATGAAGCCTGAGGGCACGCGCATCGCGGTGGTTTTCAGCGGCTCGCCCCTGTTTTCCGGTGACGCTGGTTCGGGGGAGAGCGAGATTCGCCGGTGGATCTTCGAAAACGATTGGCTCGAAGCCGTTGTCGCGCTACCTGATCAGCTCTTCTACAACACCGGCCTCGCAACCTATATCTGGCTGCTCACGAATCGCAAACTACCCGAGCGCCAAGGCAAAGTGCAATTGATCAACGCCGCGACGTTTGCCGGCAAAATGACTCGATCGCTCGGAGCGAAGCGCCATGAAATTCCGCCCGCGCAGGTCGATCGGATCTGTGAGCTGCAACGCGATTTTCGCGAGGGTCCATACTCAAAGATCCTGCGCAATGAGGAATTCGGCCACCGCCGGATTACGGTCGAGCGCCCCCTGCGGCTTCAGTTCCAGCCGCTGCCGGAGCGCATTGGCGCCCTTCGGAACAAAGTTGCGCCGGCCGTAATCGACACACTCAGCCAGTTGGATCCGCGGACGGTATACATCGAGCAGTCCGCCTTTGACGCATCGCTCAAAGACGCCTTCGCCCGCGCCGGAATTAAAATCGGACGTACCCTGGCGCGCCGCATTCGCGAGGCGGTTGCGCATCAGGATGACACCGCCGCCATATATCGCGACGCCGAGGGCCGCCCGCAGCCGGACCCCGATCTTCGGGATCATGAGGAGATTCCATTGGTTGAGGATGTGCCCGTCTGGTTCGAACGCGAGGTGCTTCCGCACGCATCCGACGCATGGATTGCCAGCGCCGAGCCGCGCATCGGCTACGCCATTCCGTTTGCGCGCTTCTTCTTCGAGCCGGAGACAGTACGCCCGCTGGCGGAGATCGATCGCGAAATCCGCGATCTCGATCGCGAGGCGCAAGCTCTACTCCAGCAGCTCGGCGCCACATGAACGCGGCATTTCGCGATGCACCCGCCCATTGGCGAACGGTGCGCCTGAAGCAAACTGCCATCGCATGCACAACCGGTGTTTGGGGTGAGGAGGCTCGGGGCGGCTCCGGAGACGTGATCTGTGTGCGGGTGGCTGATTTCGACCGGCTGGGCCTATGCGCGGATCTGCGCGATCCCACCCTGCGCTTCATCCCGCCCGGGTATCGCCGGGGAAGAATGCTCGCCGCAGGCGACCTGCTGCTCGAGAAATCGGGCGGAGGAGACGGGCAGCCGGTGGGCGCGGTAGTGATATACGGGAGCCAGGCCCCGGCCGTCTGCTCCAACTTCATCGCACGCATGCCCGTGGCCCCGGGTTTCGATGCCCGCTATCTCTGCTATCTGCATGCCGCGCTCTACCACCTTGGAGTGAATCGCCGGTCCATCTCTCAGACCACGGGGATTCAGAACCTGGACTGCAAGTCCTATCTGGAGGAAATCGTCCGCGTGCCGGAATGCGCGGAGCAGAAGTACATCGCGACGTTGCTGGGCCGTAAAACCGCGCTGCTCGACGATCTGGTGCGCGTGAAGCAGCGCTTGCTCAATGCACTGCGTGAGAAGCGCGAAGCACTCGTCACCCAAAACATCGGCGCGGATCGCTGGAAAGTCACCCGGCTCAAGTTCATCCGTTCCGGCGCCCTGCTCTATGGGGCCAATGAGCCTGCCGTTAGCCGCGATCCCGATGCTCCGCGCTACATCCGCATTACTGATCTGAACGATGATGGCTCACTGCGCGAGGACACCTTCTACTCATTGCCGGAACCTCTGGCCGCTCCCTATCTCCTCCGGGACGGCGACCTTCTGCTGGCACGCAGCGGAGCTACCGTGGGCAAGGCGTTTCGTTATCGCAAGGAATGGGGCCGCGCCTGTTTCGCCGGTTACTTGGTGCGGCTGCGCGTGGACCGCCGCAAAATCTTCCCGGATTACCTTTACTACTACACGCAGTCTCCCGGCTACCGGCACGAAGTCCGGGTGAATACGGTTCAGGCAACGATCGCTAACGTGAGCGCGGAACGATACGGAAATTTCGCCGTTCCGCTGCCGCCGCTCGACGAACAGCAGGCGATTGTGGATCGCCTGAATCGCGCCACGGAGAAGGCTGACAGGCTGGTGTCGATTATCGAACAACAGTGCCTGCGGCTGTGCGAGTACCGGTCGGCGTTGATCGTGACCGCCATCACGCGCGGCTTGTAAGTCAGCACGCAGCGGCGACGAGCGGCCGCGCACCGACCAACCGCGCCGCGGCGTTGCCGCAATCGCAGCAATCGGAGTGAATCGTAGCCGAGAGCCTCGTGCCCACGCGGAGCGTGGGAAAACGCAGATCGGTCAGCGAAGTCAGGAGCAGCTCCGAGCCGGCCGTCTGTTCGAGCGCAGCGCGCTCCGGCAAGATGTGCAGACCATGGTGCGCTTCGCATTCATAAGCGATCACCCGGTTGTCGAATCCCAACCGTTGCTCAAACACGGGCACTCGGAATACGCGCCAGAAACGCTCGCGGTCATCCTCCGCCAGCTCGCCTTGTTCCCCCCCGGTAAAGGACACCACGAAATGGCGCAGCGACGGTGCTTCCTGCCGCCCGGCCTCGATCGTGTCCGCCAACGATCGCAGTACGCTCACCGGCGCCGCCAGAGCGCTGGCGCCAAATTGCTTCAGGCCTCTCGTCCAGTTCTGCGCCATGACCTTGATAACGGAGTTCGGCTGGAACCCGGCCATGAGGATCGCAGTCTTGGGCGTGTATTCGAGCGGGGAGCGGAACGGCTGCGGCGAGGGCCGCGTGCTCCCTGGGCTCTCAAATGCCGCTCGCGAACCATAGAACTCGTCCCGATCAATGGCAGGAAGACGTTCGAGTGTCTGTTCCACCGAGTGAACCGAGGCCAGCGCCTCAGGCGTCGCCAGCCCGGCGCTTTCCAGAAGCGGTAGATAACCGGTGGTGCGCTGCGCAGCGCGCAAAACCCGTATGAATCTCGCCAGGCGCACGTCCGCCCCGTGACCGGCCTGTGAGCAGGTCCATCTTAAGATGAGTCTCATCGATTGTCTTTGTTGGTCCCTGTCGGGCCAGGTGTAAAATCCCAGCCTCGCCTGCCTCCACAACAACTGACTATCAGGTGATTCAAAGATGAAGTGTACGATTCCTCACGAATCTCTCACTCGACTTGGCGCCGCAGGATTCGCTCCAGATTCCCTCCGAAGATGCGCCGGGCATCCGCGCCGGAAATCCCAATATGGGACAGAGCTTGCACCTGGGCATCAAAAATCGCCTTGTGCCAGCCGCGCGGAAAGAACGAGGAATCAGAACCGAACAGCAGCCGTTCCGGTCCCACAACGTCCAACGCACGCCGGAAAACGTCCGGCAGGCTGGGGAATTCTGGTTGGTAGCGCATCCAGCCGTTGCTGCTGGAGGTGTCCAGGTGTACGTTGGGGCAGAGGTCGCACAGCATCAGCGCCTCGCGGAAATAGCCCGCGCCGAAATGTGGCACGATGAACCGCAGTTTCGGAAACGCCAGCGCGACGGCATGCAAATCGATGGGATTGGAGAAGCGCATGTCGAACGGTGATGGCAGTCCGAGCTTCGCGCGCACGCCCACCGTCAGGACACCGCAGTGGACGAATACAGCGACGCCCGGGTGCGCCTCGGCCGCCTCGAGCAACGGCCGCACGCGCTCATCCTGAATAGAGTAGCGGTGCATCGCCGGAAATAGGCAAATGCAGCGGAGATGGCCTCCTGCGAGTACTGTGCGAACCCGTTCGCCGGCGCCGTGAGCCGTTGGGTCCACCATAAAATAGCCATAAAACCGATCGGGATGGGAGCGAACCGCCGCGGCAGCGGAGGCCTCGTCGCCCGGAATACTCGAAATCAGAGCCGCGCGGTGCACACCCCACCGGTCCAATTCTCGCACCCAGGTCAATGCCAGGGCTTCGGGTTCCGGCGCCGGCGACTGCCAGCCAAGAGCCGCCGCGATGCTTTCGGCACTTGCTGGCTGACCGATTCGAGCTGTTTGCTGAGCGGCCAGGGCGGCAAAAAAATTGTGAGAAAGGAAGTGAACGTGCGCATCGCTGACGTCGATTTCTCCCCATGGACTTTGCACGATCTCAGTATAGACGCTGGCTGGAATGCCACTACTGGAGCTCCTGATCGGTTAGATTAGAGGGGGATAGTGGACCAGATCAACGCCTCACCTTTGTGTCGCAACGAACACCTCATACGGTGGGTCCAGAAGACCGCCCAACTCACGAAACCGGCTGCCATTTACTGGGTGGATGGCTCGCAGGCTGAATACGACCGGCTCTGCGAGCAGATGGTAGCGGCGGGGACCCTCACCAAGCTGAACCAAGACTTGTGGCCGAACTGTTATTACGCCCGTTCAGATTCGAGCGATGTGGCGCGGGTTGAGGATCGCACGTTCATCTGCTCCCTTTCCAAAGACGACGCCGGGCCTACGAACAACTGGGAAGACCCGTTCCCAATGCGCCGGAAACTGAAGGCGTTGTTTTCCGGCTCTATGCGCGGGCGGACGATGTACGTATTGCCGTTCAGCATGGGTCCGGTGGGATCACCGATGTCGCAGATTGGGGTCCAACTTACGGATTCGCCCTACGTAGTCGCGAACATGCGCATCATGGCGCGCATCGGTCTGCCGGTGTTCCAGGAAATCGACAAGGACAAAAAGCGCGTGGTGCCGTGTCTCCACAGCGTCGGCCGTCCGCTGGAAGCCGGGCAGAAGGATGTTCCCTGGCCCTGCAACGAGGAGAAGTACATCGTCCATTTCCCGGAGACGCGTGAAATCTGGTCATATGGCTCGGGCTACGGCGGCAACGCACTGCTTGGCAAGAAATGTTTCGCGCTGCGAATTGCTTCGAATATCGCGCGGGATGAAGGCTGGATGGCGGAACACATGCTGATCGTCGGAGTCGAGAGCCCGGAGGGCGAGAAGACTTACGTCGCCGCGGCATTCCCCAGCGCCTGCGGGAAGACAAACTTCGCGATGATGATTCCACCGAAGAGCTTCGCGGGCTGGAAGGTGTGGACGGTGGGCGATGACATCGCGTGGATCCGGCCCAACCAGAACGGACTATTGCGCGCGATCAACCCGGAAGCAGGTTTCTTCGGTGTCGCTCCGGGAACGTCGGTCAAAACGAATGCGAACGCCATGGCCACGCTGGCGAAGAACTCGATTTTCACCAACGTCGCGCTGACACCCGAACGAGGAGTGTGGTGGGAGGGGATGACGGACGAGCCTCCGGCAGAATGCCTGGATTGGCAAGGAAACTTGTGGACGCCCGAGCTGGCAAAACGGACCGGCGTCCATGCGGCGCATCCGAACGCGCGTTTTACGGCACCGGCGGCGCAGTGCCCGACGATTGACCCAGACTGGGAGCACCCGGACGGCGTGCCGATCGGCGCGATCATTTTCGGGGGGCGGCGCGCGAACACCATGCCGCTGGTCTACCAGGCATTCAACTGGACCTCCGGCGTTTACGTCGGGGCTACGATGGGCTCCGAGACAACCGCGGCCGCGAACGGAAACGTAGGCACCGTGCGACACGATCCGATGGCCATGCTGCCGTTCTGCGGGTATCACATGGGCGATTATTTTCGCCACTGGCTGAGGATGCAGCGTTCCATCAGCGAGACTCCGAGAATCTTTCATGTGAACTGGTTCCGCAAGGACGAGGACGGACGGTTTCTGTGGCCGGGGTTCGGAGAGAACATGCGGGTGCTGAAGTGGATCGTCGACCGGGTCCACGGGCGGGCCCGCGCCAAGGAGACACCCATCGGCTGGACGCCGCGGCACGAAGACATCGACTGGGAGGGTCTTAACTATCCCGAGGAGAAATTCGACCGGCTACAAGCGATCGATCGCTCGGCATGGAGGGATGAAGTGATCGGGCACGAACGGCTGTTCATCGACCTGCATGATCACCTGCCGCCAGAGATGATTTACGAGCGAGAACTGCTGATTCGGAGGCTGTAAGGGGCGGGCCTGGTGAGCGGGATTCGCCGGCTCGAACCGAAGTGGCCCTGCTAGTTACCAATGCATAAGCTGTCATTGCTTGATCAATCACTCATATAAGGAGCATTCGGATGGCGCGGGGTGAGATACAGCGGAAATACGATTGTCACGGCAAGACCACTCGCCGCACGTTCCTGGCGGGTGCAGGAGCTCTAGGCGCGACTCTGCCGGCGCTCGCGCAGGGCGGTGCGCCCCATTTGGCGTACGTCGGCACGTACAGTTCGCCGCAAGGCCCGGAAGGGAGCAAAGGGAACGGGCAGGGCATCTACCTGTTTGCTGTGGATCGCTCGACTGGTGCGTTGTCGCAACGCGAGGTATTCGCGGATGGTTCGAACCCGGCGTGGCTGGCGTTCGATCCTTCCCGAACGCATCTGTATTCGGCGAATGAAACGCCGACTTTTCAGGGAGGCGCCTCGGGCTCAGTGAGTGCGTTCTCGATTGACCGGTCGAACGGGCATCTGACGCTGCTCAACACGGTGAGCTCAGAAGGCGCCGGGCCGGCGCATCTGAGTGTTCATCCGTCCGGCAAGTATGTGCTGGTCGCCAACTACGCTGGTGGGACGGCCGCGGTGATTCCCATTCTGCCGAACGGCTCAGTTGGCACTGCGATTGAGGTGAAGCACGATCAGGGCGCGCTTGGCCCGGTGCACGCGGCAAGTGCGCCTCCGGGGAGCTTCGCCATCAGCGGTCACGACAAGCCGCATGCGCACATGATTCAGGCCGATCCTGCGGGACGCTTCGTGCTATGGGCCGACCTGGCATTGGACCAAATTCTGATCTGGAAGTTCGATGTCGAAAAGGGCACGCTTACGCCGAATGATCCGCCGTTCGTATCGCTCCCGCCCGGTGACGGGCCGCGCCATTTTACGTTTCATCCGAATGGCCGCTGGTTTTACTCGCTCCAGGAAGAGGGATCAACGCTGGTGATGTTCGATTACGATGCCGCACGCGGAAGGCTGACGGCGAAGCAAACGGTTTCCAGTCTGCCGAAAGGCTTTGGCGGTACAAACTTCACTTCAGAAGTGATGGTTTCGTCCGACGCGAAGTTCGTCTATGCGGCGAACCGGCTTCACGACAGCATCGCGTGGTTTTCCATTGGGGACAACGGGGCGCTGACGTTTGCCGGAGAGGAGCAAACGCGCGGCGATTATCCGCGGAGCTTCAACATCGACCCTACGGGCAATTTTCTATATTCGTGCAATCAGAGAGGCGACGCGATCACGACGTTCCGCATCAACCGGAGTACCGGCAGGCTCAGCTTTACCGGTCAATACACCGCGGTGGGCACGCCGGCGATCATCATTTTCCTGACCTAGGTCAGCTCAAGACGCCGTCAGCGTTTGGGGATCCCAGTTGCAAATGCGCTTTTCGTAATAGGACACATTGCTCAACAGCGCGGGACCAGCCGCGCGCAAACCAAAGACACCATCTTCGATGGACGGTTTTCGCGTACGGACCGATTGAAGAAACGCGCCGTGATGTTCGCGATGCGCATCGTGATCTTCCGGCGGCACGTATTTGTCTTCTTTCTCCGGGCGCATGGCGTCGGCTGTTGGGTTGGTGTGTGGATACTTCGCGTGATATTCAGCCAGGAACCGTTCCTGCACCGCCTTCGGGAAGGTTTCGATCGTGTACCCAGGTTCTGTTTCGGGCGGCGTGGTGCTGATGGTGACGCCGGCAGGGCTTGTATTCATGACGCCCTCACTTCCGACAAACCGGAAACCGAAGCGCTCCTCGGGCACGCCGCTCTTGAAGTTGACGCGCAGCGCCAGGGTGAAATCCGGATGCATGTCCGTTTTGGGGTAGTCGAGCAGGGCCAGCATCACATCAGGCGCGTCGCGGCCATCCTTCCAATAGCGCAGGCCGCCGGTGGCCATGACGCGTGTGGGGCCGGTGGAGCGCGTCGCATAGTGCAGACCGCTCAGCAGGTGCACGAACAGGTCGCCGGCCACGCCGGTGCCGTAGTCCTTGTAATTGCGCCAGCGGAACAGGCGCACGGGCTCGAAGGGCACCTTGGGGGCGTTGCCGAGGAAGCGGTTCCAGTCGATGTTGGCGGGCGAGGCGTCGGGAGGAATCGAGTATTCCCAAGCGCCGATGGCGGTGTTACGGTCGAGCCACGCCTCCACCATGTTGAGCTGGCCGATGGCGCCCGCCTGCAACAATTCACGGGCCTTCTGATAGACCAGTGAGCTGACGTACTGGCTGCCGATCTGGAGAATCCGCCCGCTGCGCTGCTGGGCTGCGATCACGCCCTTGCCTTCGTCGACGAAGTGCACCATCGGTTTTTCGCAATAGACATCCTTGCCGGCGTCGAGCGCTTCGATGGTGATGCGCGAGTGCCAATGGTCGGGCGTGGCAATGATCACGGAGTCGACATCCTTGCGCGCCAAAATCTCGCGATAGTCGCGGGTAGTGAACACATGATCGCCCCAGACCTCTTTGGCGCGCGCCAGGCGGCCGTCGTAGATATCGCAGACCGCCACCAGTTCCACGCCGGGGTATGACAGTTGGTAGTGCGTATCGCCGGAACCCATGCCGCCGGCGCCGATGAGTGCGATCCGAATGCGGTCATTAGCCGAAACCCTTTGCGCAGCCAAAAGGCCCGCGGCCGTGGATTGGAGAAAGTGACGCCTGCTTGTGCTCATGGTTTGCCCTCGCACCTTATCATACGAAAAACCAATTCGGTTGCATGGACGCAGCGCGACCGAGGTTGGCAGACGTGGTTAGTCATACGCTTCTAACCTATGGCAGTCTTGTTCTTGCGCAGAAATTGAGTCACACCTAAGGGAAGCGAAAATTGCTATTGTGGTCACCAGCGCCACCAGATCCTGTGAGGTGATTATGCGAGTAGACGTGCCGGCGGTGTTGGCGCCGCGCGTTGCCAGGGCAGCGTGCTGGGTGGCTTGTGTGTGGTCGGCAGCGGTTCCTATTGCCCGATCGCAGGACGTCGTCACTTATCACAACGACATCGCCCGCACTGGACAAAACCTGACCGAGACGATCCTCGCACCGAACAATGTCAACTCGACTTCGTTCGGAAAGCTCTTTACCCTTTCGGTAGATGGCAAGGTCGATGCACAACCGTTGTACGTTTCGAACGTGCCGATTTCGGGGCAGGGTACGCACAATCTTCTGATCGTAGTCACGGAACATGATAGTGCTTATGGATTCGATGCTGATACCGGCTCGCAAATCTGGCAAGTCTCTCTATTGCAGTCCGGCGAAACCACATCCGACACGCGTTCGTGCAGTCAAGTAACGCCTGAGATTGGCATCACCGCAACGCCCGTGATTGATCGCACGCGCGGCCCAAACGGCGCCATCTACGTGGTTGCGATGTCGAAGAACAGTTCGACTTACTTCCAGCGTCTGCACGCTCTGGACTTGACTACCGGCGCGGAACTTTTCGGAGGTCCCATGAATGTGCAGGCGACCTTTCCCGGGACTGGCGACAATAGCTCCGGCGGCGTGGTGACGTTCGATCCCAAGCAGTACAAGGAGCGGCCGGGCCTGTTATTGATGAATGGTATCGTCTACACCGCGTGGGGATCCCATTGCGACATTCAACCCTATACAGGCTGGGTTATGGGCTATGACGCCGATACGCTTGCGCAGACTACCGTTCTTAACCTCGTTCCCAACGGTGCAGAAGGTGGAATTTGGATGGCTGGGGCTGGAATTGCGGCTGATAACTCAGGGAACATCTTTCTGCTTGATGGCAATGGTGCCTTCGATACAACCCTGAATAGCTCCGGTGCACCGGCAAACGGCGACTACGGCAATGCGTTCCTCAAGGTATCCACTGCGGGCAGCCTGGCTGTCACGGATTACTTCGAGATGGACAACGAATCCACGGAAAACGGGAATGACACGGACCTAGGCTCAGGGGGCGCGCTGGTCATACCCGACCAGACTGACAGCTCGGGAACCGTCTGGCAGCTGGCTGTCGGCGCAGGCAAGGATACCAATCTTTACTTAGTGAACCGTGATTCCATGGGGAAGTTCAGTTCCAGTAATAACAGTATCTATCAAGAGCTTGCTGGAGCGCTGCCAGGAGGCATTTGGTCCATGCCTGCGTATTTCAACGGCTCGATCTATTATGGGCCGGTTGGCCATCCTTTGTTTGCATTCCAATTCTCGAACGCCAAACTGTTGACTTCGCCCGCCGCGCAAACGAGCAATAGCTTCGGCTATCCCGGAACCATACCTAGTGTCTCAGCTATTGATACTAGCAACGGCATCGTATGGGCCGCCGAGAATACCAATCCCGCAGTCTTGCATGCTTACAATGCGGCGAGCTTGGCCGAGCTGTATAACACCAACCAGGCGGCTAGTAGTCGTGATCAGTTTGGTGCGGGTAATAAGTTCATCACACCGACCATTGCCAACGGCAAGGTATACGTCGGGACGACCACTGGCGTGGGCGTATTCGGCTTGTTGCACGCGGCACCGTTGGCGCCGACCGCCTTGAGCGCCGGCTCCGTCGGTGGTGGTACACAACCTTGTGATTTCAATGGCAATGGGACAGTGAACGTTCAAGACGTGCAGTTGGCGATCGATATGGCTCTGGGTTTGACAACCTGCACGGCCAATATAGATGGAAGTGGAGTTTGTAATGTCGTAGTGGTTCAGAGGATCATCAACACCGCCTTGGGTGAACCATGTGTAACCGGGCCTGGGGTAACCTCAAGCAGCGTGAGCTTGAGCTGGACGGCTAGTACGTCAGGCACGGCGGCCGGCTACAATGTCTACCGGGCGAGTGCGATAGATGGACCCTTTACGAAGCTAACTGCGACTCCAATCACCGGAACCACTTACACCGACACTACCGCCCAGTCCGGCAGCACTTATTACTACGCGGCTACGGCAGTGGATGCGAGTAGCAACGAGAGTGCTTACTCCGCCGCGGCGCAGTCGGTTGTACCATGACCATACCTTCCTCGCCCGATTAGGCGCTACAGCCAGGAGTAATATCTATGCGCGCATTGAGCAGGTTACCGGCCACATGCGTTCCGACGCTTCCTGAATCGCTTGCAGTAGGATAAAAGTGTATCCTCCGGGTGAACTATGGCTAAAAATAACTACTCCGAGGCACTTCGCGTGAAGCCCAATGCCAGAGTCCGGTTGCGCGATTGGGACACCGCCGGGTCCGGCGCAAAAGAACTCCGCCACCTGAAGGGCGACCATCTCGAACAGGAAGCTCGGGATATCCTCCAGCGCAACTTGCAGCGCCTTTCAGAGGCTCAGGATCTGCTCTGGGCCGCCGATAAGTACGCCCTGTTAGTCGTCTTGCAGGGCATGGACGCTGCCGGCAAAGACGGTTTGATCAAGCACGTGATGAGCGGCGTCAATCCCCAGGGCTGCCAGGTTTTCAGTTTCAAGCAACCCTCCGGCGAAGAACTCCAGCATGACTTCCTGTGGCGGCACGCGAAGTGCCTCCCCGAACGCGGCCGCATCGGGATCTTCAACCGCTCTTACTATGAGGATGTCCTCGTGGTCCGTGTCCATCCTGAATGGCTCGAAAAGCAGCAGTTGGAGCCGGGCCGCTCTCTGTGGCGGGAGCGTTATGACGACATCAACGGTTTCGAACGCCATCTGACCCGAAACCGCACCGTGATCCTCAAGTTCTTTCTCCACGTCTCCAAGAAGGAGCAAAAGCGCCGTCTGCTCCAGCGCCTCGAAAATCCCGACAAGCACTGGAAGTTTTCCCCTTCAGATCTCGCCGAACGGGGCTACTGGGATCACTACGTGGAAGCCTACCAGGACGCTCTGGGCGCCACCAGCACTAAACATGCCCCCTGGCACATCATCCCCGCCGACCACAAGTGGATCGCCCGCGCGCTTGTGTCCGAGATCCTGACCACCGCTATCCGGGATCTCCACCTTAAATTCCCGCAGCCAACGGCAGAGCAGCTCGCCGGCATCCGAAAAGCGAAGAGGTTACTGGCGTGAGTCGCGCCATCGAATTATCAGAAAGGTATTTACCATGAAACTAACTTTGGCTGTTGCGCTCGCCGTTGCATCCTTAGTGGCCGGCCTGGTGCTCTATCCCGCAGCGCATTTGCGCGCACAACTAGGTCCGGGATTCTTGTCCAGCTCGCAGTATGTCACGTTCGGAATGGTCGGTATGGCGGAGGGACAGTCAGCGCGGCTCAACGCTTTTCTCATTCCCACGGGCGGTCCGCTGGTGGCGGGAGGCTCCTGCCAGGTGACATTTACCTTCCTCAACGATCAGGGCGCCACACTGGCTCGTACCACTTTGCCCGTAAACCAGGACCAGGCGGTTCACTTCGACTATCCGACGCTTCCGGCCGCCGCCGCTGCGTCGGTCGAGATTCGCGGGACCGTTCAGGTGGCTTTCACGGTTACGCCGGGCTCAACGTCGGCTGGTTCTCCATCCTGCTCGGTCGTCCCCACTATGGAGATTTTCAGTCCCAGTAACGGCCAGACCGCGCTTGTTCTCGAGAACCCACGTGCCGTGCCCCAGGTAATTCCGCTGGTGGTAACGCCCTAGTCTGAATTTCTGCGCCCTTTCCGCGGGCTTGGTATGACTGATCGACTATACTGAGTTGTTGGACCTTCGATTTTCGCGTAGAAGGCTTCTGGCGGCCGCCGCACTGGGGGGAATCTGCCGCGCCGGAAATTTGTTGCGCGGCACGCCGGTTCCCGCGCTAGGCGGCCCATCTTCGAGGAAATACCGCCCGAGACCAGCGGCATAACGTGGGTGCACGAGAACGCCAAGTCGCCGGAGCGTTATCTGCCGGAAAGCCTGGGTCCCGGCTGCGCATTCCTGGATTACGATAACGACGGCTGGATGGACATTTACCTGGTCAATAGCGGCCCGTCCGATTTCTACACGCCGAAAAAACCGCTGCGAAATGCCTTGTACAAAAACAATCGCGACGGCACCTTCACCGACGTGACTGAAAAAGCCGGCGTAGCGGCCGGCGCTAATTTCGGCATGGGCGTGGCGGCGGCCGACTACGACAACGACGGCTACCCTGACCTGTTCGTCACCGCCTACGGCCGCTCCATTCTCTATCACAACAACGGCGACGGGACGTTCACCGACGTCACCGAGAAAGCCGGGCTGACCGTGCCCGGCTGGACCACCAGCGCGGTATGGTTCGATTACGATAACGACGGCCGCCTGGATCTTGTTCGTGTGCAGCTTCGTCGATTACACGAACAAACTTTCCTGCGGCGTCAACAAGGCCGGCCAGCGATATTACTGTATCCCGCGCCTGTTCAAGCCCACCCACAGCTTCCTGTTTCACAACAACGGCGACGGCACCTTCACCGACGTGACACGCGGCACCGCCATCGAGCGCGCCATGGGAAAGGCCTGGGCGTAGTGGCCACCGATATCAACAACGATGGGCGCATGGATCTGTTCGTGGCCAACGATACCGTGCAGGACTTTCTTTTTGTGAATCGCGGGAACAACAAGTGGGAGGAGATTGCGCTCATGGCCGAAGTGGCCTACAGCGAAAGCGGCCGGGCGCGCTCCGGCATGGGCGTGGATGCGGCCGACATCAACGGCGATGGCTGGGAGGACCTGTTCGTATCCAATATCAATGACGAGATGTTTTCGCTCTACACCAACAACAAGAACGAAACCTTTTTCGATGCCGCGCACAAGCACGGAGTCGCGCGAGGAAACGCGCCTGCTCAGCGGCTGGGGGCTGAAATTTTTCGATTACGACAACGACGGCCTGATGGACCTGATACTCGCCAATGGCCATCCCGACGACAGCATCGAGTCAAACTACGCGCGGGTGAAGTACAAGGAGCCGTTGTTGCTTTACCACCAGGAGCAAGGGTTGCTGCACAATGTCACTGCCGATGCCGGGCCGGTCTTCTCGAAGCCGCTGGCCGCTCGCGGGCTGGCTGTGGGCGACTACGATAACGACGGCTTCCTGGACGTGCTGGTGGGCACTAACGGCGGCGCGCCGGTGTTGCTGCACAATCGCTGTGGTTCCGGCAACCACTGGTTAGGCGTAAGACTGGTGGGGACGAACTGCAACCGTGACGCGATCGGCGCCCGGCTTACCTGGTCAGCCGGCGGAGTGAATACGAACGAAGCTGAAAAACAGCGGCGGAAGCTATCTTTCGTCGCACGATCCGCGGGAGGTGCTGGGATTAGGCGTGGCCGCGAAGATCGATTGGCTGGAAATCAAGTGGCCGTTGCCCAGCGGGAAGGTGCAGAGGTTTACGGATCTGCCGATTGACCGCTATGTGACCCTCGTCGAAGGAAAGTGAGTGTGCCATGCCCTGCCGAAGGCAAGCCGGAGACTTCGGCCCTACGGTTAGTGGGCCAGGCTCCGGTCTCGATCTCTTGCTTCATCTGCCGGACCTTCTCGGAGGCTTGTTCGTGGAGAGCCAACTCGCGCTGTGCCTCTTCCAGATGCCCGGTGCGGCGATAAGCCGTACTTAAGTACAAGTGGGCCGCCGGATTGTCGGGCCGGAGTTTTGCAGCCGTCTGGAGCGGCGCGACGGCTTCCGCATTGCGGCCCGTCCTCGAGCATAGACCGGCCGAGCCCGATGAATGCGTCGGCGAACCCGGCATCCAGCTTCGTGGCGCGTTCGAAATGTTCGATTGCCCGCGGGAAACTGCTGATCCTGACGCGCCAGCTCGCCTAATATGTATTCGGCGCCGGCGTTGGAGGGATCGATCTTGATCTCTTCCTCAAACTCGAGCTGGGCCGCTTTCTTGTTTTCATCCGTCTTGGGCCCGGACAAGCACCAGGCCGCCCGACGCGGTAATGAATGCCGGGCAGATTCGGATTTCGCTTCAGCACCTCCCGGTATTCCGCAATAGCTTCGTCCCATTTGCCCTGTGCCTCGAGCGCTTCTCCGTTCAGCAGGCGAACCTGGTACGCGTTGGCGCCGTAACCATGAGCTTCTGCGAGGCACGGATGGAAAGATCGGAGTAAACATGCACGGTCAAGTAGAGAACTTCCGGGTCGTTGGGGAATGCGCTGTTGAGGCTGCGGAGGAAACCAGCGGCGCTGTCCAGGTCGTGGAGCGCCATGCCGCAGTGCACGCCGCTCAGGCCCAGACGCTTCTTGGTTTCAGGATCGGTTGCGTGCGCTGCAGCGGTCTTCAACAACGGCAACGCTTCGCGGCAATGGCCCGATTCTGCGAGCTGCTCGGGAGAAACTGCGGATTTAGCAGGCGGAGCCTGAGCTGGCGGCGATCAAGGCCATTAGCCCACTGACCAGAATCAACCGTATCACGATTTTATTGTACGACCTACCAAGGCACCGGCTCCCTCACGGTCGCGGTTCGGGGACAGAGCTTTCGCGGAACCGCGGGCGTAAGCGACCGGTTGCCCTACTCAGAAGTGATACTTCACAGCGAATTGGACTTCGCGGCCGCTCAAATAGTTCGAACTATTCAGCAAGCCCCAGTTGCGGCCCCACGCCGGTATTGGGAGCGTTCAGAATCGGGTGGTTTGCCAGGTTTATGAATTCCGCGCGGAGATCGAAGGCGTGACGCTCGGTAATCTTAAAGGTCTTCGACACGTTGAAATCGAGCGTCGTCAAGCCCGGCCCGCGTACCGTACCGACGCCGCAACTTCCGAAAGTGCCGTTGGCGGGTTGCGCAAAAGCGCTGGGGTTGAACCATTGATAACCAGTCCCACTGATGGATTCGCGTCCTGTTCGCCCAATATGTCCGCGGGAGCGATGCAATCCGCGCGCGGGCCGCGGGATCTGGTATTCGAAGCGTCATTAGCCCCGATTGTCAACGGGAAGCCGGTATGCAGGCTCAGGATGCCGGCCAGTGTCCAGCCGCCCGCCACTGCGTCGAGGGCTTTGTTCATCCCATTGCCGAACGTGCGGCCGCGGCCAAACGGGATGTCGTAAACTGCGTTGGCAACGAAATTCGACTGGGCGTCATAATCGCATGGGCCCCATTCCGCCGCCGCATCGTAGATGTTCTGGTAGTACCAGTTGCTCTGCGAAGCTTGGCCGCCCTGGCCGTAGTAGCCCATATTATTCGTCATGCACTTGGAGTAATGTGTAGGCCACCGAGTATTCGAGGCCCGCGCCCAAGCGCTTTTCGCCAACATGTTGCAGCGCGTCGTAGTCCTGGTTCCCTATCGAGGCTGTACCTGAAATCTGCCCGATCTCGCTCAGCAGCGTGGGATTGCCCGCCAGGTATTGGGTGGGCGACACGGTACCGTTCGCATTCAGTACCTTCTGGACGTAAGGCATGGGCACCATCAGGTGCGTGGCGCGCTGTCCTACGTAGCTGGCCTGAACAGTGGTACTCGAGTTCAGTTGATATTGCAGACTCGCGGTTCCACTGATTCGACACCGCCGGACGGACGTTGGGATCCCAAACGCGCAGTGTCGCGCCATCAACTGATTCGCACGCATTGGCTGAAAGGCAGGAAGCCCTGATCGAGGGTCGAGCCGGGCTTCACGCCGTAGATGCCGGAATTGCGTGTACTGGTCGTCATTCTCCTCGGCGAAGGGCGGATTGATGGGCAAGCGCAGGTTCGTGCCCGTTCCCTCCAGATAATTCGACATCGTGTAGCCGGCGCGGACCACCAGTCTTGCCGCCACCAGGAGTCCAGGCGACGCCGATGCGCGGCTGGAAATTGGTAATGCCGTTGTATTGGTTGTAAAGGGCATTGCAATTGTTGTATGGACAAGCTCTGTCCGGAGAGGTATTCCTGACCGGTCACGAGGTTGAAGTTCGCCTGGCGATTCTTGACTTCCTCCCAGGGCGTGTGCAATTCCCAGCGCAATCCCAGATTGAGGTCAGGTTCGGAGTCACGCGCCAGTCGTCCTGAAAAAACGCGGCGAGAGAATTCGAGCGCTGGCCCCAGGTGCCGCCGTTGACGCCTCCCTGAATTTCAGTCGGGAAGGCCCAGCAGAAAATCGGCTTCGGCGATGCCGCTGCCGCTACCGGATTTCGTGGTGGTGGACGCGGTGGTGTATTGGCCGTTGAACAGTTGATGGTCCCGGCCTCGCCGTTATTGCCGGAGTAGAAGGTATCCATGCGGTAGCGGTATCCCTGGAAGCCAATGTGCATCGTGTGAGTGCCCTTGGTGTAAATGATCGTGTCTTCATAGTGGATCACCGTGTCGGCGAAGAGTTGATACATGTCGCTATTGCCGAAGCTCGACGACATTGCCGCCACTGAAACTCATGGCGGGCAGGAAAGCCGATGGGCACGCCTGGGATGCCGACGGTCTGGGCGAAATCGCTGAGGGTGCTGGTTGCGGCGCCGTTTGCATTGAAGACGTAATTCACGCCAAAGCGCGCTTCGTTCACCAGCGAAGGGCTGATGGTCCGCGTCCAGTCGATCACTCCAGTGTGGGTGGGGGTAGTGGCGAAACTGTTGTAGATCAGAGGCAAGGTGTTGATCGACGGGGTTGTTGTAGCTGCTCTCGGAATAGCGCACGATAGAAGCGGTCCTTGTCGGAGATGTTGTAGTCGACTTTGACGTCGCCCTGGTCGCCGTTGATATAGGTGTTCTGCGCGTATTGATAATTGTTCAGCAGGTTGCCGTTGATCGGCTGCGGGATAATACTGACGAGGTCAGGATCTTCTGCGCCGCCGGGCTGAATAGCGAGGAGGGAATGATGTTTCCGGCGAATGGCGCGCGATTCCCGCCGCGTTGACCGAGAACGGATTGTAGAGCTGGATCGGGCTCGGCCTAGCGCCAGGAGCTGCGAGAAATTGCCTTGCCGTTCCGCCGCGGTGAACACCGTAGTGGTTTGGATGCTGGTCGGCGTGTCGTCGCGCGACCCCTGGTAGTCGACGAAGAAGAAGAGCTTGTCCTTCTTGATCGGGCCGCCCACCGTTCCGCCGAAATTATTCCAGCGAACCGCCGCGCGCGGGCGCCGTTGAAATTATTCGCCCAATCGTTGGCGTTCAGCACGTTGTTGCGAAAGAACTCGAACGCGCTTCCGTGGAATTGATTGGTGCCGGACTTGGTGGTGGTGCTGATGATGGCGCCCATGAAGTTGCCGAACTCGGCCGGGGCGTTGTTGGTGATCTCGTTGAACTCCTGGATGGCGTCGACGCTGGGCGCGTAACCGACATCATTTTCGGACACCTGGTTGTTGTCCAAGCCATCCAGCATGAAGTTGTTGGCCTGTTCCCGATTGCCGTTCACGTTGGGCCGCCCGCTGTTCATCGTGGTCAGGCCGTTCTTGAAAGCCGGACGGATCGGGATGGATGCTGCCGGGCGCGAGCAATGTCAGCTGCACGTAATTGCGCGTTGCCAGCGGCAGATCCTCGTTAGTGCGCGCGTCGATGTTCTCGCCGAGCTGGGTGGCCTGAGTCTGGAGCAACGGCTCGCGCTGAGGTCACCTCCACGGTCTGCGAGAGGCTCCCAACCTGCAGTTGGAAATCCAATCGCGCCACCTGGTTCATTTCCATGAGTGATGTGCGACTGGGTGGCTGTGGAGAAGCCTTGCTTTTCCACCTTCACGTTGTAGGTGCCGATCGGAACGCGGGGAATATTGAACGCGCCTTCACCGTTCGTGGTGGTGGTCCACGGCGTCCCGCGGTCCGCGTCAGTAGCCGTAACCTTGGCCCCCGCAACTGCGGCGCCCGGTGGGTCAGTTACCTTGCCGGTGAATGCAGCGGTCACCTGTTGGCCCCAAGCGGAAACCGCAAGACAGCCAGCTATTGCGACGAACAAAACTAGCGAAGTAATCCTTTTCACAAAACCTCCCTGTGCAAATCGTTAAGCTACGATACAGTTTCGGAAAGCGATGCGTTGCATTCCGCCGCCGAATAACCATTGCGACTTGTGCCGAAATCTTGACCGTAGACTTTCCCTGAGCGGTAGTATCTTCCGCCCTAGTCCGACATGTCTGGCAACGTTAAACTTTGTCACGAGCGGCGTTAGGCATCAGATCTGCTTTGAATTGAGTGGTTTGCTACCGATTGAGACATGATTTCGTGGCGCTGTTACGACCGTGTTACGACTCGTAAGTCCCTGACGGCTGTTACGTACCCTACTTAGCGCAAGTTAAAACGAAAAACGAGCAAGCGCAGTGGTCAAATATATGAGATTGCGGATTTGAAGCCCGAAATGAATATGCTTCCTTAATTACCTCACGAGAATGTTAAACATGTGCGCGCATGGGGATTAAACGATTTACGCGGGGTGTACGGTGCCTTAGAATGGGTGTTACGGGTCTGTTAACATCGGGAAGTAGCGAGAAAGTGAAGCCTCGGTGAGTGCACCTCAACCAGTTCAGTTGCGCCCGCCGGAGAGTCCGACCGGCTTGGCGGATGCGCGTTGAAGAAAGCCCTGCTGCGCTGGAATTCCCGTTACCGCGAGCTGGAGCGCATCGTGCAAGCAATACGCTTTCGCCCGCACTGGTCAAGTTCCTGCAATTCATCGTGATGGAGACACTGGAAGGGCGGGGGGACCGGCTGACGGAATCCTACATCGCCGAAAAGGTCTTCAATCAACAGGAATTCACACCGAGTGAGAAGTCCGTGGTCCGCGTGGAGAAGCGGCGGCTGCGGGAGCGGTTGAAGGATTACTACGAGGGCCCGGGGAAGGATGATCCGCTGGTCATCAGTCTGGGGTCGACCTTCGTTCCTGTTTTCTCGCCGCGCGGGAATGACGTTCCCGCAAAGCGAGCGGCGAAAGTTTCCGTGGCGTTGGGTGGTTTCGGCCTGGCGCGGCAACTTTGTGCCTGGCCGCTGTGCCGACATGGATCTGGTTGCGGCGAGACGCCCCGGAAGATTTCGCGCTGACGCAGCTCACGTACGACAGCGGTTCCACCGCCGAGCCGGCCATCTCGCCCGACGGAAAACTGGTGGCTTACGCGTCGGACCGGAGCGGGGAAGGCAACCGCGACATCTGGGTGCAGAACATCGCAACGGGCGATCGAGCGCGTCATGGCTCGGACCCGGCGGATGACGACGAACCTTCATTTTCTCCGGACGGTTCCAAAGTGGTGTTCCGCTCGGACCGTGAGGGCGGCGGCATTTACACAGTGGCGATATTAGGCGGCGATCTGAAGCTTATCGCCAAGGGAGGCCGCGGGCCGCGCTTTTCTCCGGATGGCCAACGGATCGTGTATTGGGTGGGGGAATCCTATTTCGTGCGCACCCAAGTTTACGTCGTTGCGGCCACGGGAGGCGCTCCGCGGCAAGTGCAGCCGAGATTCTACGGCGCGCACGATGCGGTTTGGTCATCGGATGGAAAACACCTGTTGTTCTGGGGCCAGCGCAGCGAATCCTCCGCTCCGGACTGGTGGGTTGCGCCGGTGGACGGAGGGGAACCGGTGGAAACGGGAGTTTTCGCGGTGTTCGCGCGCCAGAATCTTTTGGCGGGCGGGCCGGCTGCGTGGGTGGATGACCAGGTTTACTTTTCGGCCCGCCGCGACACCACCAATCTCTGGAAAACAACCATCTCGTCGCGGACCGGCATGAGCAGCGGCCAGCCCCGGCGGCTGACTTTCGGAACGGGTCAGGAAGGCGAACCTTCGGTGGCATCCAATGGCAACCTGGTTTTTTCCAGCGCGGCGGCTAGCACCAACGTGTGGCGCCTTCCGATGGATCTGAAGCAAGGCAAGGTAACGGGCAACCTGGAACGCGTGACGCGCGACCTTTCCACCGAAGTGTTCCCCTCCATTTCAGCCAACCAGCGGCTGGCGTTCAGCGCCGACCGGTCCGGCAAGCGGGAAATCTGGGTGAAGGATCTGGCGGTGGGCAAGGACACGCTGCTGGCGGACCAGTTCGTCGGAGTTCGACTCACCCAAGATCACGCCGGATGGGTCGAAGGTGGCGTATGCGGTTGCGAGCCCGGGTTGGGCCATCCATGTAGTCTCGTCGAGCTGGAGCGGAGGAAGGGTCTACCCGAACGGCTGGCCCTCCGCGCGCTTTTTCGGCTGACGGAACGAAGCTATTGTTCGAAGCCAAATCGTGCTCGCCGTATTGCGTGGGACTGCTTGACTTGAGCACGCGGCAAGACGCAGGAAATGATCCGGCATCCGAAGCTGGCGCTCTATCCGGAGTCTTTTTCTCCCGATGGAGCGTGGCTCGCGTTCCAGGCGCGGCCGGTGGACAACGATTCCAGCCGGACCATCTACGTCACCAAGTGCGGCGACGGGCACGTGGGAGGGCCGGACACGTGGATCGCAGGTTACCGACGGCAACCACATGGACCGGGAAGTGAAATGGTCACCAGACGGCGGCTTGCTGTATTTCTTATCGGAGCGCGACGGATTCCGATGCATCTGGGCCGAGCGGCTGGACCGCAAGACCAAGCACCCGGTCGGCGAGCCGTTCCCGGTATATCATTTCCACCATTCGCAACAATCGTTGACCAGCCTGGGCAGCCCGGGCAAGGTGGGATTGTCGGTGACAAGCGACGGCTTGCTGTTCAGCCTGGCGGAGACCACTGGGAACATCTGGATGGCGCGCGCGCGGAAGTGAGTGCGGACCCGACTTCCGGCTGAAGCCAGCGGCGGCACGCCCGAAAGCGTGCGCCACGATTTTAATATCCCTTCTGCTTGTCGACGACGTTGACGAGAGGCTTGCCTTCCACGAAGCGGGCGACGTTCTCCTTGGCGGTTCCGACCATGCGGGTGCTGTCCTGATCGGAGCGGCCCGCGATGTGCGGGGTGATGATCACGTTATCGAATTTCCAGAGCGGGTGGCCTTTGGGTAGAGGCTCGGGATCGGTGACGTCGACGCCGGCGCCGGCCAGTTTTCGGCTGTCGAGGCCTTTCACGAGTCCGTTCATATCGTAAACGCCACCGCGACTGACCGCGATGAAGTACGCGTGCGGCTTCATGAGCTCGAATTCGTGCGCGCCCATTTCCTTGTGACTGCGCTGGGTGTGCGGGGCGGAGATGAACACGACATCGGCGCGCGGGATCACTTCGTCGATCTGATCGGGCTTCACCACGCTGGCGAGGAATGGCGAGAACGGCTTGTCTTCGGGGTCAACGCCGAGGACGGTCATGCCGAAGGCCCAGGCGCGCTGCGCGATCTGCATGCCGATGCCGCCCACGCCGATGATGACGGCGGTTTTGCCGCGCAATTCGATGCCGTCGAAGGGCCGGCGGTCGAGGCTTTCGTCGTGCATTTCAGCCATGTACCTGGGCAAGCGGCGGGTCAGCGCGAGCAACATGGCCATGGCGTGATCGGCGATTTCGGGACCTTGCACGATTTTGTTGTTGGTGACGACGATGTTGCTGTCGCGCAGATCATTGCCGCCGGACATGAACAGGACGCCCTCCACACCGGCGCTCATCACTTGCACCCATTGGAGTTTCTTGGCCGCGCGCACCTCCTCGGGCCGGATGTCACCGACGAAGCCGTCGGCATCGGCGATCTCCTTGAGGACGTTGGCATGCGTGACGGGAACGATGTGCGCCTGCGGGGCGGCGCTTTGCAACTCCTTCACCAGGTCGTCCCCGCCCATCACCACAATCTTTTTCGTTTGCGCAGAAGCGGCGGAAACGGCCGCCAGAAGAAGTACCAGACACCGCACGTGAACCTCCTTGAGAATCAGCATACCGGCAGATTATAGCGCGTCCGCACGGAGGAGCGGTTATACTGGACATCGGGTGAGATGGTGTTGCGATTGCTGATCATCTGTGGAGCGGTGTTTCTAGGCTTGAGCGCCGCGACGCTTCCGGTGGTTCCGGGGGATTCCGAGCGCGGGGAAAAACTGTTCGAGAGTGAGCGGTGCATTCAATGCCACAGCGTCGGGGGCAAGGGTGGCAAGATAGCTCCGGATCTGGGCAAGCAGATTGACCGCAGCTATACGCCGGCGCAATTGGCCAGCGCGATGTGGAACCACGCGCCGGTAATGTGGGCTGCCATCCAAGGCGCGGGGATCGAGAAGCCGAAACTCAGCCCGGAGGAAGCGGCCGACCTGTTTGCGTTCTTTTATTCTTCGCGATTCTTCGATAAGCCCGGGGACGCCGGGCGCGGCAAGCAGTTATTCGCGGCGAAGCACTGCGGCGACTGCCACGGGATCACGGAATCGCGGGCGGAGGGCGCGCCGCCGGTGGTGAAGTGGGAATCGTTGGGTCAGCCGATCGTGCTGGTGCAGCAGATGTGGAATCACAGCGCCCGGATGCACGACGCTTTTGCGCGGCGGAATATCACGTGGCAACAGCTGACGACGCAGGAACTGAGCGACGTGCTGGTGTACCTGCGCACCGTGCCCGAGGCGCAGCATCTGGCGTCGCGGTTCGCCTACACATCGGGAAACGGTGGGGAGGCGCTGTTCCAAGCGAAGGGCTGCATCAAATGCCACACGGGGAAGCTAGCGCTCGAAGACCGGCTGCACAACCTGACGCTCACCGATATTGCCGTGGACATGTGGAACCACGCGCCGAGAATGATTCAGCCGCCGCCCTCATTGACCGAGGACGAGATGCGGCAGTTGCTGAGCTTTCTGTGGATGCGGCAATTTGTCTACCCGGAGGCCAGCGAAAGGCGGGGAAAACAAGTGTTCGCCGAGAAGCACTGTGTGGATTGCCATGCCAGCGGACAACACGGCGCGCCGCCGCTGCCCGGCCAGGCCCGTAAGTTTTCCGAGGTGACGATCATATCGGCGCTCTGGGGGCACGGGCCGCAGATGCTTACGCGGATGCAGGAAGCCCACATCGGCTGGCCGCGGTTTAGCAACTCGCAGCAGTTGGCGGACCTGATTGCGTATCTGAATTCGGTGCAGTAGCGGCTACTCGACGGCGCCTTTGCCCTCGATGGTATTGTTCTCGAGGCGAACGGAGCCGGCGT
The DNA here is from genome assembly GCA_963768075.1 of Terriglobia bacterium. Taxonomy (GTDB): domain Bacteria; phylum Acidobacteriota; class Terriglobia; order Bryobacterales; family Bryobacteraceae; genus QHXW01. The sequence goes on along the minus strand of CAVYHD010000033.1, from coordinate 227,695 downwards.
CCCTGGCTTTGTACACCGCGTAGCGTTGGGTGGCGTTCGGGCGCGTATCGGAGATCCGGTTGCCGGCAATGACTGTGTCCGACACATGCGCGGCGATATAGAACCCGTAACCGGCCTTGGCATTTCCGTTGTCCGACACCTTGTTATTGCGGAACGTATTGCGGTTGCCGCTGTTCAGTGGAGTCTCCTCGCGAAAATAGACGCCGCTCACGCCGTTGCGCGCGATGATGTTGTCAGTGAATTCGTTATCAGTGTCCTTGTGGCCGATGGAAATGCCGTAGTGGCCGTTATCCTCGATGAGGTTGTCGTGGAACTGGCCGTGGCGCACGCGCCAGCAGAGGAAAATGCCGATATCGCCGTTGTTGTGCAGATGGCAATGCTCGACCACCGAATTTGCACTGCCGGTGCCGGGATGGAGGCCGTAACCCGTCTGACCATAGGACTCGCTATTCACGACGTGGACGTGGTCCGAGATCTGAAACGAAATGCCATCGCCATTGTAGTTGCGGGCGACACAGTTTTTCACGGTCACGTTGCGCACGTTGTACATGTAGATGGCGCCGCCGCGGCAGCCGTCGAGATAGGAGTTCTCAGTCTTGTTTCCGTCCACGGTGAGGTCTTCGAAGGTCACGTTCTCCGCATTCATCGCGCAGAGGATCGGGTAGGTGTTGCGAATGCGAGCGTGCTTTTGTCCGAGATCATAATCGCGGACGGTGGGCGGACTGATTTGCAACATGTGGTCGTGAACGGCTACGACCTTAGAGATAGTGACATCCCAGCCGTCCTTTAGCGTGTCGTCGAGGATCTCGACGCCTGTTCCAGGATGGAACTTCTCGGGATCGGCGACGGAGAGGTAGCTTTCGCCGAAGTCGCCGTCTTCGATCAGTGCACTCTCGATGCCGCGGGTTTTCAGCAGAATCGTCTGGCCCGGCGTGCCGCGCACCGTGACGTTCGAGGGGATGAGCAGGCTGGCGTCCATCTGATAAGTGCCGGGACCGATGACGAGTGTGTCGCCGGAGCGAAGCATGTCCGCGGCCTTCTGGAGCGCTGTGCTATCGGCGCCGATGACGTCGGCATTTCCCGATTGAGCGATGGTGATGGTGCGGTTCGGGAGGGTCGAACCGGCAATGGAACGCGAGGTGCAAGCCACATTGGCGGCCAGGCATGCGGTGATGAGTGTAAAGGCGGGAAGACGGCGATTCATGAGAACTCCTTTTGGTCATTATCCACGAACGAAGCGAGAGGCGTAGCGCTGCCGCGAGTTCCTGCTACGCATAATTGTGCCGTTTGGCTGTCCACTTGGCTTCGCCGTACTCGCCGAGGCCAACTTTGCCCTCGATGGTATCGCCGTTGACTTTGCCTGTGAAGGCGTAGGAAAGCTGGGTGCCTTCGTAGCGATGCACGGTGCGGAATTGCACTTCGTTGCCGGCTACGGTGCCGTGGAGGTCGCCGGAGAGAATTTCGCCGTGATGAGTGCCGGCCAGGCTGGCGCCCTTCTGTTCCAGCACGAGGGTATGTTGAGCGGAGCCACGCAGAAACTCGACGTGCGCATCCCACTGACCGGTGACGTTGGCGGGTTCACCCGACGGGGCATCGGGGGCTTCGAACTTTGGGGGCTTCGAAAGCAGGGCATGCACTCGTTCGGCGACGACTTGTTCATCGCCGGACGCCATCATGTAGGCAACAATCGAAATCTGGCTGTCCATGCGCTGGGGCCGGGAGCCACGAGCCTCATCGACGATGATGCGCGGATCGTTGTCGAGCAGCACCTTGTGCAGTTCCTGGCCGGTGATTCCCACGCGCGCGCCGTCCCAGCGGATTAAGAGACTGGGCGAGCGATTCGACAGCCCTTCGTCGGGTTGCTTGATCTCCGCCGTCACACCCTCGACTTGCGTTACGCGCTTCGAGATGTGGTCGAGCCACCCGGTCCACTGCGCCCATTCGGCTTCGTGATCGCGCCGGGTCCAGGCGTCGACCGCCGTCAGCATGCCCATGATTTCTTCCTTGCCGACTTTGAGCGACCGCCCGAACGCATGATGCGGAGCGCTATTGGCCCATGCGGCTTGGAGCAGGTTCTTCTCGCCCAGCAGCAGACCGGCGCACTGCGGCCCGCGCAGACATTTTCCGCCGCTGTAGGCGACGACGGTGGCCCCGCGCTGCAAGTGCACGTTGGGAATCGTCAGCACTTCGGCGGCGGCATCGACGAAAACGGGAACGCTTTTCTGGCGCGCAATCGCGGACAACACCTCGGTGCCCATCGGACCAGTGTCGCCGGGTCCGGCCAAAATGTAGACCATGGCGGTGCGCTCATTGAGGGCCGCCTCGAATTCCGCCTTATCGTTCGCAGTGATGATCTTGACGCCCAGCATGCGCACGGCATGATCGTAGACGTTGCGCGAGTATTGTGGAATGACGACTTCGCTCTTCAATCCTTGCAGATACGGGAGGCGCTGCATTCGTTCGGGATCGGCGCCCGCGATACACGCCGAGGTGACGTGCGTAATCGCTGCGCAGCAACCCGCGGTGACGATGCCCCATTCCGCGCCGGTCAGTTCCGCCAGGCGCTTGCCTACGCCGGCCATCAGTTCGTCGAGATGGACGTAGTGGCGCGAGGCTTCCTCCATGGCGTGTTTCACGTCGGGCAGCGTTTGCGAGCCGCTGATGATGGTGTAGGTGCCCATGCAGTTGATGATGGGCCGGACGCCAATGGATTGATAAATGTTGGGGCCGAGATCGAGCGTGCCCGGAGCAGCCGCGGCGCTGCCGCGAGTTGCGCCCGCAGCTGCCGCGAGCGCTCCACTGCGCAGAAACAGCTCCCGCCGGTTAATGCCGCCGAGTAATGAGTGCCGCATAGATTCCTTTACGATGCCACAGAAAGGGCCAGGTCAGCCAACCGCCAGCGGCGGATGGTACGGCGCAGGTCACTAGCGGTTACTCTACGAGGCCGCGGGCGGTCAAGGCCTTGCGCGGCGGGCGCGATGCGGCGCGCCTCAGCCAGAGACAGCGTGTCCAGCGGCATTTCACCTACAAATGCCCGAGCACGGGGTGCGGCCGGTAAGGCTCGGCAAGTGCTGTCAGCTCCGCCTCATCCAGCTTGACGCGCAGGGCGGCTACGGCGTCATCCAGATGCTGCATTTTGCTGGCACCGACGATGGGGGCCGTGACGCCGGGCTGCGCGAGCACCCACGCCAGCGCGACCTGCGCATTCGGCACGCCGCGCTTGCCAGCGATTTCACTCAGCCTCTCTACCACTGTGAAATCCGACGGCTGGTAGTACATCCTCTGGGCGTAGTCGTCGGTTTTCGCGCGGATCGTCTCGCCAAAACCTTCCTGCTTCCGGTTGCCGGCGAGAAAACCGCGGGCCAGCGGACTCCACGGAATGACGCCCACACCCTCGGCGCGGCACAGCGGAATCATCTCGCGCTCCTCTTCGCGATAGATCAGGTTGTAGTGGTTCTGCATGGTGACGAACCGAGCGAGGTGGTTCTCATCCGCTTTGTGGAGCATGTTCGCGAACTGCCAGGCGAACATAGACGAGCCTCCGATGTACAGGGCCTTGCCGCTTTTCACCACGCGGTCGAGCGCCTCGACCGTCTCTTCGACGGGCGTCCGGTAATCGAAGCGATGGATCTGGTAGAGGTCGACGTAATCGGTTCCCAACCGGCGCAGGCTGTCATCAATGGCGTGCATGATGTGCTTGCGCGAGAGGCCTCGCTGGTTCGGATCGTCGCCCATGGGATTGAATACTTTGGTGGCGATTACGAGACGATCGCGCGACGGCCCGAAATCCTTCAATGCGCGGCCCAGAATCTCTTCACTGACGCCGTCGAATACATGTCGGCCGTGTCGAAGAAGTTGATGCCCAGCTCAAGCGCGCGCCGGATGAACGGGCGGCCGTCTTCCTCCTCGAGCACCCATTGTCTCCAACGCTTCGACCCGTAGGTCATGGCGCCCAGGCAAATCCGCGAGACCTGCAAGCCGGCCGATCCGAGATTGACGTAATCCATATCCTTATTCGATACCATTGCGAAGAGCCCGGGCGCTACAGCGCGCTTGAGATAAGATCTTCAGCCAGGAGTCCAACCAACCATGAAAGCAATTTTGACGATCGCCGGGATGCTTGCACTTTCGATCTTGTCTTCGGCCCAGCAGCCTACGCCTGATCCTCTGCCGGGGGTGAAACTGAGTGTAGGGCAGATCAGAGAGCAGTTTTTGCGCGTGAGCGCGGGCAAGCGGCTGAAGCCCAAGTCCTGGCCGGACGGCGCACGGGTCGCGGTGGCATTGAGCTTCGACGTCGACAACGCCACCCATTCGCTCGCGCGCGGACTCCTCGGCGCCAACGAGCTTTCGGTCGGCGAATACGGCGCCATCGACGGTTTGCCGCGCATTCTTCGAGTACTGGACAAATATCAGGTGCCCGCCTCATTCTTCATTCCGGCCGTCAGCGACCTGCTGCATCCGCGGATGGTTCGCGACATCCTGGCGCGCGGGCGGCATGAAATCGGCATCCACGGATGGATTCACGAAGATCTTCCGGCGCTGAATAACGAGACCGAAGAACGGCGCCTGCTGCACGACGCGATCGAAAGCCTGACCAAGTCGATGGGGAAGCGGCCGGTCGGTTATCGCGCGCCGTCGTGGGCGTTCAGCCCATACACCATGCAGCAAATCAAGGAAGCGGGTTTTCTTTACGACAGCAGCTTGATGGCAAGTGACGACGCTTACGAGGTGCTGGTGTCGGGCCAGCCGACCGGGGTGGTCGAAGTGCCTATCAGTTGGATCCTGGACGACTATGCTTATTTCGGCGGTAACGCCGGCACGCTGCCGTCGCCCGGCCTGGTGCTTCAGATCTTCCAATCGGAATTCGACGCCGCCTACGAGGAAGGCGGACTGTTTGTGCTGACCATGCATCCCCACATCACCGGCCATCGCTCGCGCGCCGCGGCGCTCGACCAGTTGATCGCCCACATGCGCTCGCGCCCGGATGTTTGGTTCGCCACGCACGAACAGGTGGCGCGCTACGTGCGCAGCCAAGCCGGGCTGTAGCACGAAATTTCCGCGCGACCATTTTTCAGGGACAGTGCGTCACGGCCGATATAGAATGGTGCGTAGCGCTATGAAAGACGATAACAGGCGGTTATGAAGGACCGCATTTCTTTGCCGGGTGAGGAAACCCGCGCTACGGATACCGCGACGAAACGCATTTTATTCGTGTACGCCGACCAAAATGTTCTTGACGGCCTAAGGCAAACGCTCGAAGGTATGCGCGCGGAGTGGCAAATGGACTTCAGCCGGAGTGGGGAGGAGGCGCTTCAGAAGCTCGCCGCCGGCCCCTTCGACGTCATCGTCAGCGGCATGAACTTGCCCGGTATGGGCGGCGCCGCCTTGTTGACCGAAGTGATTCAGCGCTATCCGGATATTGTGCGCATTGTCATCTCCGATACCGTCGAGCACGACCTGATTATTGGTTCGGCGGCTACCGCCCACCAATATCTTTTGCAGTCCTGCAACGCCGCGACATTGAAATCGACGCTGGATCGGGCGCTGAACATCCGGGAAATGCTAGCGCTCCCTGGCCTAAGGGAGTTGATTTCCCGGATTGTCTCGTTGCCCAGTTTGCCTGCGGTACACACGCAGTTGATAGCGTCGCTGGATAATCCGGAAATGTCCAGCCGCGAACTGGGCGACATTATTGCGCAGGACGTGGCCATGTCGGCGAAAGTTCTGCAAATAGCCAACTCGGCGTTCTTTGGTTTGTATCGCTACGTCGCCAGCCCGACCGAAGCCGCCGTCTACCTCGGTGTGGATACGCTGCGCGCTTTGACACTTTCCACCGGCGTCTTTTCCGCGTTTCAGAGCATGGGCTCGGCGCAATCCCTGCTCGCCGATTTGCACAGACACAGCCTGACAACAGGCCTCGTGGCCAGCGCCATCGCCAAGGCGGAGAGCCTTCCCAAAAAGGTTGGCGACAGCAGTCTGGTGGGCGGTTTGTTGCACGATGTCGGCAAACTGGTTCTAGCTGCGAACTGCCCTGAGGAGTATGAAGTCGTGCTGAATACGGTGAAGAAAGACGGCGCGCCCTGTTATGAAGTGGAGCACCAGATGTTCGGGGCTACCCACGCCGAGATCGGAGCTTACCTGCTGTACCTGTGGGCGCTGCCGGATCTGGTATGCAAGGCCGTCGCGTTTCACCACAATCCGGGAGGCTACTCAGCGACCACGTTCACCGGAGCGGCGGCCATTCATGTGGCAGACGCCCTGGAACACGAGTTGACCGGTTGGTCGGATTTCTCGGGACGGGCGAGCCTGGACATGAACTACGTGACCATGCTGGGACTGGCTGCCCGGGTTCCGGAATGGCGCCGCCTGTGCAAGAAACAAATCGACAAGGACGAGCAATCGTGAGGAGTCAGAGTAAGGCGGATCACTTTTGGCCGGGCCGCCGTTGCGGAGTGATCACAGCAAGGTCGCGAATCCGTTCCTGGGCGACAGGGCCGCGCATCTGCACCGATCCCCTACTTAATAACCAAAGTTCCGGGATGATTTCCGCCACCATGGCGCCGTGACAGAAAATCCGCACGACTGAACTCTCCGACACCACAATGCCAACGGCATTCGTGACCGCACTGATACCGGCGGCGGCTAAATGACGGCTGCCCAGCCCCATCGGAAGCTCCAGGTCCGGACCCGCCGCGCTATTTAAGTACCGGCACGCCGATACAAAAACGCCGCTGCTATTCACGACGAACGCCCCATCCAACTGCGCCAGTTCTTTGATGGTGCCCCGCAAGTTTGGGTCCGTCATCCGGCGGGCCTCCTCGGGATGGCACGCCAGGGGGTCCAGAATCAACGCACGGGATCGGGCCAGCACGGCTGCATCATCGCCGAACGTGAACAGGGTGCCGATCCGGCGGCCCTCGCGCCCTTCGCGTGCGATCTCGATGGCCAACTCGATCAGGGGGAGCACGGCTTCCGGCTCGTAGCCGGATATTTGGCAGAGAATGTTCTCGAACACGGCGGAAATATCCTACCTCATTGGATGCCGCTGCCGCGGTTAAGGCTTCGAAGCCGAGGTGAGAATGAAAAGATTCGCGCCGGGCGGGTGTGTCTAGCCTGCGGGCTGCGGGGTTACCGGAACGGCTTCGGGTTGCGAATTGGGTACCCGGCTGGTCAACGCGCGGGCGATAGCCGCGTCCAGATCTTGCGACCGCACCGGTTTCGCCAGATAACCGTCAATGCCTGCCGTGAGAAAACGTTGCTCATGCTGTTCCAGGGCGTGAGAGGTAAGCGCGATGATCGGGGTATGGCCGCCGCGGCGCTCTTCGCGCAGACGAATGGCAGCGGCGCACTCCAGGCCATCCATGACAGGCATCTGGATGTCCATGAGAATGACATCGAATTCATTTTCTTCCCATGACGCCAAAGCTTCGCGCCCGTTGGCCGAGACGGTGACGGAATGTTCATGTTTACCCAGCATCCGGGAGGTGATCGCTCGATTGACGGCATTGTCCTCGGCGAGAAGAATGCGCAACGGGCGAATCGGCAGTTCGCTTGAGGAATTTCCAGGGTGATGGGGCAGTGATCCGCCTCTTGCACCACCGCCGTGAAATGAAAGATGCTGCCCATGCCGGGTTCGCTCTCTACCCAGACGCGGCCCCCCATCAGGTTGACCAGCCGCGAGCAAATCGTCAACCCCAGTCCGGTGCCGCCATAGTGACGGGTGATCGAACCATCCGCCTGGCGGAAGGCTTCAAAGATAGCTTCAATCTTGTCCGGTGGGATTCCAACCCCGGTATCGCTCACTGAGAAATGCAACGTCAGGACGTATCACGGCGCTCGTAAAGATCCGCGCGCATTTCGACCGATCCGGCATGAGTGAATTTGACAGCGTTGTTGAGCAGGTTCAGCAGCACCTGGCGGAGCCGGAGGGATCCCCGGTAAGGGCATCCGGCACCTCAGGCGCGACGTCGACCATGAGCTTGAGACCTTTCTGCTCCGCGTTGATCGTGAGAGCGCTCGCGGCATTGCGCAAGCAGTCTCGCAGGGAGAAGGCAACCGGGGCCAGTTCCATGCGCCCTGCCTCGATCTTCGAGAAATCAAGAATGTCGTTCAGCAGCGCCAGGAGGGATTCGGCGGATTTCCAAGCATCATTGAGATATTCGCGTTGTTCCTCCGTGAGTGCGGTGTCGAGCACGAGGCCCGTCATACCGAGAATGCCATTCATGGGAGTGCGGATCTCGTGGCTCATATTCGCGAGGAACTCGCTTTTGAGCTGGTTGGCTTCTTGCGCCATTTTCCTGGCCCGCTCGGCAGACTCCAACGCCGCGGACAGTTGGTGGTTGCCGCTGCGCAGTTCCGCGGTTTGTGCCTGTACGCGCCTCCGCAGCAGGATCACCCACGCCAGAGCCGCTACCACGCCGATCCCCAAGAACCCGAGAATCCAGACGGCGCGGGATAGCGTCCACCAGCCGGGCCGATGCAACACGACTATATCGGCTGGGGAACGGAGAAGAAGGTGGAACGATTGCGGCTGGTTCCCTTCGCCTCCGGCCTCGACCCGGCAGATGCCCGTCAACCGGAGATCACTGCCTTCTTCGAGCGCACCATTGGCGCGGGGGGCAAGCTGCTCGATGCGTGCGCTGAAAATCCGATCTCCGGACTTCATCGCGAGCGAGTCTCCATGCACATCCTGGGTGCGACTGAGCACGCGGGCGTCGATTTCCACCAGGCTGGCGTCCTGGTCGCCTTCCCGAAGGATGTCGTCAGCCGTTTCATGAATGGGCGCGGGCAGCGGGCCGGTCCCCATTTTTTGGAAGACGGCATCCTGTAGGACTGGCGCGAATTGGCCAAGGGCGGGAAATCCCAGAGCTTCCACTCGATCTCCCGGCTCGACGCGAACCAGTTGGTGTGTGTGCACCATCAGGCCCTGATCGCCATCCTGCAGAAAGAGCGCCTGTCCCAACTGCTGGAGTGTGACCACTCCGCGCACACGCACCCGAGTGCTTTCATCGCCGGCGATTGAAAATTGCAAGAGTGTGTCCGGCTTTCGCAATGGATATTGGGAGGGAATGCTATGCGTGGGCTCATCCACAAGTGGCACAACCGCTATGTCTTCCAGACTTTGAGTAAAGATCAGAAGCCCAGTCAACTGCCTCTTATTGTTAAAAGTGACTCCGGCGGCGCCCCGAAATTCGATATGCGCTTCTACGAGGCGCTGGAGATCAGTTTGCGGGAATTCCCGTACGATCAGCTTGATTTGGCCACCGCCCGATGCAACGTACAAATTGAGATGCCTGTGGGCCAGGACAGCGGACTTCACGACACCCTCACCGGCGATCCACTGTGAATCGCCACGTCCCGTTAAAAGTTCCGCGAGCGACAGGTGGACGGGTTTTGGCAGTCTGCCCCGGCCGAGGACGCGAATGCGCGGCAGGCGAACGACGGGGGCGAAGTCGCCCGGCCCGGTGACTCCGGTCAGTTCGACTTGCTGCCCTCGCTCCAGGGGAGTAGGCGCGTCGCAGGCAACGTTGCAGGCAATATAGATGCCGGCCGTCTCATCTTGAATGAAAAGGTCGGGCACCGTGGGATCGTAATAGGTGATTACGCCGCGCAAGTGAACGGGTAGGCTTTTCGCCGCTTCGGATGCTGTGAGCTGCCTGATCTGCGCCGCGTGCTCCAACGGCTTCCCATGGGCGGCGGTAGCGGCACACAGGACCAGGACGCTGGTGAGAAAACCGTAACTCGGCAGAGCTCTCTGCGATTTCATTTTTCTGAAATTGCCTCGTAAGCTCATGCGAATGGAACGAGGAAGGGTTTCAGTAAGCCGGTACCATGGTCAAGCCACCCCCATGCTACCGACAACGCCCCATCCCGGAGCATGGCATCGCTTTGACAGTTACCGCAAGTTGACGGAAGTTAGTGTTTCGCGGACAAGTTATCAATGCGGCAGGTTAAGTATTCCAACAGTGCTGTGTCTACTGCTAATCAAAGTAAATTGCATTGTATTCCTAGGGAAAACACGAACGTTTTTACCGTTAGAAATCATGCGTTTTTACTTGTTACTTTTCGATGTATCTCCCTACACTGAATTGGCGCTAAGTGTGGAGCCTCTGCAGATGGCGATTCATAAGTGGTTACCGAAACAGATTCAGGCTATCTTCCGTCCCATGTTGGATGGTAACTGCCACCCGCCACTGAGACAAACGCCTGAGTAAGTTAGTCCGCCGGAGCAACTCGAATGCCGAATGATTCCGTGCTTGTCGTGGAGGATACTCCCGTCAACCTGAAGGTAGTCAAGATCCTGTTGTCCCGGCATGGATTTGACGTACGCACCGCCAGTACCGCGGAGGAAGCCCTGGAAGTGCTCAGGCAGTTTCGGCCAGAGCTGATACTGACGGACGTTCAACTGCCAGGCATGAGTGGCTTGGATTTGACGCGGAAGTTGAAATCCGATCCGACCACGCGCGACATTATCGTACTCGCTTTGACCGCATTCGCCATGAGAGGAGATGAAAAGAAAGCGTACGAGGCCGGTTGTAACGGCTACATCACAAAACCAATCGATACCCGCACCTTCCCTACGTTAATCCGTCAATACCTCCAGCATGCTCCCAAGGCGGCGCTCGAAGGGGCCGCGGAGTCCGCGGAGCTAGGTCTGTCTCTCCGCGAGATCCGGCGCGAGTTCGTCGCGGACGGCGTGCAGCAGAGCGGCCGGCTTATGGGCATGCTTGGCGCAGCCTTTAATCCTGCGGAGGCGCTCGTGACCGCGCATCGCTGGGCGGGCTCGGCGGGATCGGTAGGCTATCCGGAGATTACGCAAACGGCGCGTGAACTGGAGACTGTGTTACAGCAGAACGGCTCCGGCTCAACGGAGCGAGCGCGCGAGCTGCTGGAGCGGCTGACGCAAATGTTCGCCGCGGCACGCGAGGCAAGTGAAAGACCACCCGGCGCGACGGTCACACCGAAGACGGACTCATGGGAAAATCTGCAGCGGCGTACTCATAAACTCGCAGAGCAATTGACGGAAAAGGAACCGGCCGACGTCGCGCTCGGGCTTTTGGCGGCACGCCAGGAAACTCCTGCTCCGGCGGTGCTCTCCGCTCTTTCCGGCAAAAGGTTCGCACTGGCCGGCTTCCAGCCGAAAGATGCGACCCGGCTGGCAAAAGCGCTGGATGCCTGCCAGGCGTTTTCCCGGGACCTGGGAGCTGACGTCCTTCCTGATGCGGAAACGGTGCGGCCCTTCGACGTCGTGGTGCTAAATGTCGCCGCCGAAGTCAGAAGCATTCCCTCGTGGAACAAGCCGGTTCTGATTATCGGGCCGCGGGAAGTGTTGGTAGGCCTGCAGCCGGTGCACAGCGGGGCGGAAGATTTTCTATTCGCGCCCTGGACCACCGAGGAAGTCATCCTGCGTGCTTACTTCGCGATTTCCCGCGCTGCGCAAGGGCGCACGGCGCAGGCGACTCCAACGGTGGGCGGAAGGCGGCGGGTGGTCGTGGCGGACGATGACTCGACGATTCGCGCGCTCGTGGAAGCAGCGGTGGGAAACGCCGGATTCGAGTGTCGCGTGGCCACCGATGGCGGTGTGGCGCTCGATACCATTCGCAGTTGGCAGCCCGACATGGCGGTCCTCGATGTCAACATGCCGAACCGCAGCGGCTTTGAGGTGCTCTCAGCACTGCGAAACGATCCACTGACACGTGAAATTCGCGTGATCCTGCTAACCGCGCGGCAGCAGGAAACCGACATCATTCGCGGATTTGGCCTGGGCGCTGACGACTACGTGATCAAGCCCTTCAGTCCCATGGAACTGGTTGCCCGGATGAAGCGATTATTGGGGAAAAGCGCATGATATGGCGCCTCGGATGGACGATCCTGGCCGTCGTGCTGCTCTCAATGCCGGTCCTGGCGCAGGACGAGGAACAAGCCGCGCGCAAGCTGGTCACTGAACAGAAATTCGCGGAGGCGCGCGCCGCATATGAGGGGTTGTTGAAGCTCGATCCCGACAATGTGGACTATCTGAACCAGATCGGCAGGCTCTCTGCGTGGATGAAGGAGTACGCGACGGCGACCGAAATATTTGACCGGGTTCTGAAACGGGAGCCGCGCAACGCCGAGGCGCTGGTGGGCAAGGCGTACGTGGAGATGTGGCAGCGCCACTACCCGGCGGCCGAGGAGCTCTTGGCGCAGGCTAAGAAGCTTTCGCCCGAGGACGTCGACGTCGAGATGGCGCTGGCAAGGTTGTGCCACTATCAAAGCCGGGAACGCGCGGCTAAGGATCACGTTGCACGCGCAATCAAGCTCGATCCCAACAACTCCGAAGCGCAAGACCTGAAAGGAGAGATCGATCCGCCGCGTCCGGTGGAGGTGAAGCTGGGTTTCAACCAGGACCGCTTCTCCTTCACCACTCCCGGCAACATGGGCTTCGTCAGCGCCGGCTACATCGGAGAGAGTAACCAGATCACGCTGCAATACGAAGAATGGAGCCTCTTCGGCGAGCGAACGCGGCGCGCGGGCCTGAATTTCGAAAAGAAGCTGGCGGACGGGTGGTGGCTGCGAGCGGGCACGATGAATGGACCTGGCGCCGTTGTGGTGCCCCGCCAGGAGTACACTGCCGGAGCTTCTCATGCCCTACCCAAGCACTTCGCCCTGGATCTGGATTACCAGTTGATGCGCTTCCGCGCGGCGGACGTGCACGTGGCGAGTCCCGTCCTGACTTACTATTTCACAAAGCCCGTGTGGCTCTCGGCGACGTATGACAACGGTTGGACCGAATGGCGCACCGGTGCAACCCCCGGACAGGTGAACCACTCCTGGGTCGGGCAATACTACGAGCAGGTGGCGAAACCGCTTGTTTTGCATGTTGGTTTCGCGCGCGGCAGCGAGGATTTCGAAGCGCTCACGGTTGATCGCCTGGGGGTCTTTCTCGCCGACACTTATCTCGCGGGCGCGGAGTTTCGCATTACCCGCGGGTACTCCGCCGAGCTCTTCTGCTCGTATCAGACGCGATCAGATCACGAGCATCAGACCAGCTTCGGCGTCAACTTCACGGCAAAACAGTGACCCTCGAACGAAGCGACCGAATCGCGGTGTTGTCCAAAACACTGGCTTTCGGCATGGTCTACCTGCTGGCCATTGTGTCGGTCAACCGGTTCTATCTCTACCCGCGCGTTGCCTCGCGTGAGCTATCCCTGGCCATGTCGATTGCTTTCGTGCAGTGTGCCACAATATCGGTCCTGCTGGCATTCTCGTTCTGCAAGAAGCTAGCCCGGCAGGTTCGGGAATCCCGCGCGACCCGCGTGTCACCGGCGATTCGCGAGTTCCTGGCGCTGCAAGCCGCCGGAGGCAATCACCTTGAGGACATCCGGCAGATTCAGGTGGCGTACCCGCGCGAGGTGGAACAATGCCTGGTGGAATTTCTGCGGATGGTTCGAGGCGGAGGCCGCCACGCGCTGGCCCAACTGGCGTTTGATCTCCGGCTGGTCAAGCAATGGCAGCGCCAGTTCCGTTCCAGGAACCTTGCGCACCGCAAAAAGGCAGTCGCACACCTCGCCCTAGTCCAGCGCAAATTCGCTGGCGACGTGTTGCAACAAGCGCTCTCGGATCCTGACGAATCCGTGCGGCTGCATACGGCCCGTCACATGGTGAGTAATCTCGAACCCGGTGAACTGCCGCAGGTGTTCGCGTTGGTGGTCAACGGCTCGCTCGTCGCTCGCATGGTTCTGGCCGAAGATTTGCGGCCGTATGCGCTCGAACTGGCCAAAGAAGCGATTCCGGCGGTGCTCGCCGGCGGGGACCCGGCAGCAGCGCTCGCCGCGCTCCAGGTGCTTCGTGCTTGGGGCAAGTTTCTCCCTCTGCCGCAGGTCTATCCTCTGTTGCGTCACGCCGGCGCCACCGTTCGTGTCGCGGCCTTGGACATCGTGCCTCTGGTGCCGCGGCTGCCGCAGTTGGAAGCGGAAATTCTGCATGCGCTCAACGATCCGGTGGAGGAGGTACGGTCGGCCGCAGCGCGCACCGCTGCCACTCTCAATATCTCCGGCGCAATGCCCCAGCTTACGCGCTGCCTCCACGATCAGGATGCTCGAACGGCGGCGGCCGCAGCATACGCGCTGGCCCAGTTAGGCGCGGATGGGTGCCGCATCCTCGAACAGGAAATGCTCACCGGATCTTTGCTGGCGGCTTCAGCCGCCCTCGAGGCGCTCCAACTGGTCCAAACCGCTCCCACCGAGACGGTGGCCGTGTGACAGCCCCCCTTTCACTCGCGCAACCACTCTACAACGCCTTCGAGTGGTCCATGATTTTCTACATGAGCGCCAGCAACGCCATCTATTTTTTTCTGATGGTGCTCGGATTCTTCGCGCTGCGCAGCCATCGCGCGCGGCAGAATCCGGAAGCCCGCGCGGTTCTGCTTAATTCTCCGTTGCTCCCCGAGGTCAGCATCCTCGTCCCGGCTTACAACGAGGCCCTCACCATCGCGCAGAGCGTTCGTTCCATGCTCGATCTCAACTACCCGCATTATGACGTGATCGTCGTTAACGACGGCTCAAAAGACGAGACCATGCGCGTTCTGATCGATGAGTTCCACCTGTATAAGTCCACGTGCCGCTCAGGAAACGCCATCACTCAGGCCGTGCGCGCGGTCTACCGTTCACGGGACCCCATTCGTCTGACTGTGGTGGACAAAGAGAACGGCGGGAAAGCGGATGCGCTCAACGCGGGGTTAAACATCGCACGTTCGCCGCTGGTTGCCGCGGTAGATTCTGACTCCCTGCTCGAGGAGGACGCTCTGCTGCATGTGGTCGAGCCGTTCGTCGAGAACCCAGGCAAGGTGCTGGCCACCGGAGGTATCATCCGCGTCGTGAACGGTTGCAGTGTCGAGCGCGGCAAAGTAGTCCGCGTAGCGACGTCCAGCCGCGTTCTTCCGCTGTTTCAGACCATCGAATACCTGCGCGCATTTCTGGGTGGACGCGTGGCCTTTAGCTTTCTCAATTCGCTACTGCTCATCTCCGGCGCTTTCGGAGTCTTCGACCGGGAGGCCATCCTCGAGGCGGGTGGGTTCGCGACCTCCACGGTCGGCGAGGATATGGAATTGGTTGTGCGCCTGCACCGCCTTTCGCGCGAGCGAAAGACGCCCTATCTCATCGTCTTTGTCCCTGAACCCGTCTGCTGGACCGAAGTCCCCGAAAGCTGGAAGGTACTGCACCGGCAACGGAATCGCTGGCAGCGGGGAACCGTGGAAAGCCTGATGGCACACGAGAAGATGTTGTTCCATCCGAAGTTCGGTGGGCCCGGCTGGTTCTCTTTGCCCTATTTCGTGGTGTTCGAGATGCTCGGGCCGGCGGTCGAAATGGCAGGATATGTGTTCACGGCGGCTGGCATCTTCCTTGGCATCGTAGCGGTGAAGATCGCCGTGCTGTTCTTCGTAGTCTCGGTGCTGTTTGGCGTTCTGTTGTCAATGAGCGCCGTGGTGCTCGAAGAGTTCACTATGCGGCGTTATCCCTCGGTTAAGGATCTCGCCCGGCTGCTCGCCGCCGCCGTGTTGGAAAATTTCGGCTATCGTCAACTTCTCACGTTATGGAGACTCGAGGGCGTCTGGGACGGGCTTCGCGGCAAGCGCGGCTGGGGCGCCATGGAGCGTCGCGGCTTTGACCAACATGTCCAGGCCGCGTAACCTCTGGCTGGCTGCGCTGGCCACGTGCGCCTTCCCGGCGTGCGCCGCACAAACGCTCGAGGACTGGGATATATCGAGTCAGCGATGGCTCGAAGCGCAGGTGACGCCCAACCGCGCCGTGCTCGCTCCCGACGCCACGCGCCGCCGGCTTCTGGTCAGCTACGGCAGCGGGTCTGAAAACACGGATCAGGAATCGGACCATTCGTACACCTACGATGACGCGCTCGGCGCCATCAGTTTTGTCATGAGCGGGGAACGGGACGCCGCGGCCTACACACTGGATGCGCTGGCGCGCCTCATCCGCGCCGACGGCAGTCTCTGGTTTACCTACAGCACGACCGAAAGCTGGCCGGACGAGACCGATCACGATAGCGCCATGGTCCGCGCCGGTGCCGTCGGGTGGGTGGGGTACGCATTTGCCTTTTACCTGGCGCATACGCCGCCTTGTGCGCCGGACAATTCCGGCTGTGTCCGTCAAAGAGCATCCCTTGAAGCGGCCGCGGCGCGTCTGGCGGCCTACCTGGTTTCTCTCGAAGCCACCGAGCCCGAAAATCCCGCTCACGGCCTTCTGCGTCAGGGTTATGGAAACATTCGGCTGGTTTATCACGCGGAAAAGAACGATGTTCTCGAAGACTATGAGGACGTGCCCGCGCGTGGCTTCAGCACTGAGAACAACATCAGTTCCTGGTTCTTCCTGCACACTCTCGGTCAAGTGACGGGCGATTCGCGCTGGTCTGAAGCGGCAGACCGCATTCGCGCCGCTCTTTTGCGGGTCGCGTGGGACGAGGACCTCGGCCAGTTCGACCAAGGCTTCACGCCTGGCGGCCAACGTGATTCCATCCGTGCACTGGATTGCGCCTCCTGGGGCACGCTCTTCTTGATCGCCATCGGCGAGACTGGGAAAGCGCAGCAGGCCCTTCGCCACATCGACCAGTACTACGCTTCACGCGATGGCTCTGCCGCGGGCTATCGCCCCTATTTCGACGACCATATTTTCCCCGGCTTTGAAGTCGGCAAGTTCTACTTTCCCGAGAATCCTCGCAAACAGTGGCGCGAGTTACCGCTGGTCTGGTCGGAAGGTTCCTTGGGCGTGGCTCTCGCTTACTTGCGCATGGGCCAGGCCGATCGTGCGCGCCAGATCATCGACGGTCTGCGGACCCTGCGGGTCGGAGCGGGCGGGATGCGCTACGGTTCGCGGCCGGTGCCGCACCAGATGACTGACGCCCCCAGCGTTGCCGGGGCTGCCTGGCTCGTCTTTCTGGCCGAGGCCCTGAAGGGCAATCCCGTTGCGGAGCAGTTTTGGAAATGAAATCGAAGCTCGCCGCGTTCGCATTCTATCTGGCGTTTGCCCTCGGGTCCACGCCGCCGGTACAGCTGCCCTCCACCGTGACCGTGCTGGCGGTTTCGGCCAAGGATGCCGGCGAAGTGACAGCCGTCGCGAGCGATCTCGAAATGCTAGGCGTGCCGTTTGAGACCTCGCAAAGCTTTGCCGAGGCTGTGCGATCGCCCATGATCGTGCTCGCCGGCACTCTCACGAACATCGCCCTACCCGCGGCTGACCGGGAGCTGCTCTACAAATATGTTGAGTCGGGCGGCGTGCTATTCGCCACTCATGTGCAGGGCAGCCAGTACTTCCCATTGTTCGGGATCGCGGGTTTTAACTTCAGCCGGGAAAATTCCAGCGTGCGGTTGGCGGAACCTTCCACCGATCCCTCTCTGCGCTACATCAACCGGCCCGAAGAGCGCGACGTCTTGCTCGGCGATCCCAAGCGTTACCAGCAATTCAACTGGACCACCGAATATGACGTTGCAGGCGCGGGCATCCTCGGAAAATTCGGGAACGGGAAAGCCGCCTTTGTGCGCAACTACTACGGCCGCGGCATCGCTTACTCGCTCGGCCTGTCGTTCAGCGATTCCACCCTTCGCCTCGCCATCGGCCAGAGTTATGAAGCCGAGCCCGAATGGGCCAACGTCTTCGCGCCTTCCGGTGACGTCCTGCGCATGTTGCTGCGTGCCATTTACGAATCGAACGCGCATCCCTTTCTTCTGATCAATACGGTGCCGGATGGCCTGGAAGGCGCTCTGCTGCTGAGCCACGATATCGACGCGCGTGAATCGTACCCCAACTCAGTAGTATTCGCGGCGCTCGAGCAGCGGTACGGCGTCACCAGCACTTTCTTCGCCACCACCAAGTATTTCACCGACGAGACTGACATCGGCTATTACACACCCGCCAATAGCGCGTACCTGCGCGAATTGCTGGCGCGTGGATTTGACGTCGGCTCTCATACCGTTTCGCATTTGAAAAACTTCGTGCGATTCCCGCTCGGTGATCCGTCCGTCCGATTCGCAACCTATCGACCGAGCGTGGCGCCCACTGTTTTCGGAGAGGTTCGCGTGAGCAAAGAACTGCTGGATCGCGACGTTCCCGGCTTGCATACGATTGCCTTTCGCGCCGGCGAGCTGAGCCACCCCATGCAGCTCATAGAAACGCTCGAAGCCACGGGCTACCTGGTGGATTCCACGCGCGCCGCCGGCAATACGCTGACGAACTCCGCGTACCGGCCCTTGCGGGAAGCCCACCTGGGCGCACCCGTTAGCAGCATGATCGAGATCCCCGTCACCCTCGACGATTCCATGGGCTACCTGACACCCACCACCGTCGATAAAGCGGTCGCTCAATGGACCAACATCGTGGCGGCGAATGCCGAGAACAACAACATCACCTGTCTGCTGGTTCACCCGACCGATACGACTTATAAATTGAACGCCGAAGAGCGCTTGCTACAGGCTTACCGCCACCAGCCCATCTGGATCGGCAGCGTCACCCGCTTCGGCCTGTTCGCGCGCGCCCGCGCTGCGGTCCGGGTCTCGGCGTTCGCCGCAGACGATCACATCGAGATCCGCCTGAACCAGCCGCGCGCCAAGTTGCCGCGGGGTTTGACGCTGGCCATCGATTCCGGCCCACGCTGGAACCCGCTTACCGTGCGCGACAGCGACGGCGCCGATATCCCCTTCACCACAGCGTTGCACTCTGATCGCAGATTGCTCGTGCTGAAGCCCTGAGCACAGCGCACGACCAGCACAAGACGGTTGAATTGGACACCAGATCGGCCGATAATACCTTCAGAGAAAATCACATGCGCCAACCTTCTTGAAGGAGGAACCTGCCATGGTGGAAGTAAACAACGCGGCGGTGACTTGGGACGCGGACAAAAAACACTGGGTCATTCGCCTCCAGATCGGCGGCGAGGTGATCAAACGTCCCGGACTCAAAAGCGCTCGCGACGCGGATGACGAAAGTCTCCGGTCAATGGCTGTCCAAGTCGCCCAGGACGACGGCTACCAGTTGAGCCCCGCTGCCATCACGGTTTCGCGATAAACCGCACGGATGCGGCACCCGGCGGGACGTCGAGCAGCAGAAACTTGCCAGCCTGCCTCGTATTTGGTGCCGGTTTATCCCCTATGTCGGCCTGCGCCGAACTCCAGCCTTCCGGCAGCGCCCACTTGAGCGTCACCGGCAAATCGTAAGTCTTTGCATCCAGCGGCCACGTCAAATCGAATCGTGCCTCCCGCTCGCCGGACTTCACCGTCCGGATTCCCAACGCCTTGCTCTCCTGAATGTATCGGACTCCATCGCCGAACGTCGCCGTCCAAATCTCGGGATGCCGCGCCAGGTAGGCTGCCAGCTCATCCAACGCATCCGTGCTGACGGACAACCATTGGCCTCCCACGCCGTGAAAGGTAAAGACGCCCCAGCGGTGGGTACGCAACGCGGGTTCGGCCATCTCAAGCAAGCCCCGGAAATCACGATCGGCGGTGAAACCCAGATCCGGTACGCTGAGGATGCTCAGCTCCTCCGCCGACACCGTGCCAACCCATCCATAACTGCGTGCAGTGAAGAAATGCTCCGCAATGTATCGCTGATAGAGCGCCGCGTTGCGGGTCTGCTCCGCCGGCGGGCCAAAACTCATATTGCCGCAAGGGTACGCAAAGGTCAGGCCGCGCCGGTCTCCGATCTCGTCCAGGATCGTCTGGGCGCTATCGCGAATTTCCGCTTCCATCATCGCCGGCGTGTAGTTCTGGGCGTGCGGGTTGATTTGCGGCAACAGGCACGGATGGTTCACCGTATGGCCGGCAATCTCGTTTCCCTGTAACGCCAGCCCTTTCCACTCCGCAACGCGCTTTCGCCAGGCCTCGGCGCCCGTCGTGACGAAAAACGTTCCGTGGATCCCGTGTTTTTTCAGGACGGGACCCACATTGTCGAGCTGCGTCGCCATCGCGTCGTCGAACGTCAGAGAGATGGCCGCCGTACGATCCCCCGGCCACGTGGCAAGAACTGGCGGGACGATACTCTGCGCCAGGCACAGCGCGCTGCAGAAGAACAGAAGGAGCCGGCTCATCGCGAGCGATGGTACTAACTGATGGACGCCGCAGTCAAGAACCTGGGTGAAGTCCCCCGTTCGTCTACCCCATTACCCCCTCATCCCGATGGGCGAGTGGCGCGTGCTGAGCAGCTCCGTTTAGCCTACCCTTTAGGCTCCGTCAGCGGATCGGTTAGCCTTAAGATGAAAACGTGCCGCCCATCACCCGCAGAGAATTGCTGCTGCTATCTGCCGCCTCTTCGATGTTCGGGCAGGTGCTCTCCTCTTCAGAACCGCAGAATTTCACGTTTCCAATGGAGGGCGTCAGCGGGTCTATCACTCCCCCGGATCGTTTTTTTGCGCGCGATCATTTCCGCGAACCGGAATTGTCGTTGAGCACGTGGCGGCTCAAGATCGAAGGGAGGGTCGAACGGCCAATCGAGCTGACGCTGCCCGATATTCTCGAATCCCCAACGAAAGAGATGGAAGCCCTGCTGGAGTGCGCCGGAGGCCCGGCCGACGGCACGGCGGCGGCGACCGCGGTGTGGGAGGGGGTGCCGCTGGCCCGGATCTTGGAGCAGGCTGGGGTGGCGCACGACGCACGAACGGTGCTGCTCGAGGGAGCGGATTCCGGGCGGCTGATGCAGAATTCGCCGCAGCTTCCGTATTGTCAGATGGTTCCCCTGGAAAAATGTTTGCAGCCCGAGAGCTTGTTGGCTTTTCGCCAGAACGGCCAGTTCCTGCCGCGCCGCGGGGGCTTTCCGGCTCGTGCCCTGTTCCCGGGCTGGTATGGGATGGACTCAGTGAAATGGTTGCAGCGCATAGTGGTACTTGGTCCTGGTGACACAGCTCCCAACTTTGAATCGAGTGGCATGAGCAAGCTTTACAACCGGCTGGTGAAGCGTCCGAGCGGCGAGGTGAACGTGACGCGACTGCGCGAAGTGCTGGTGAAGTCCGCGATAGCCTGGCCACCCGATCACTCCAAGCTGCCTGCCGGGCGGCACGTGGTTCGCGGCTTTGCTTGGACGGGCGTGGGTCTGGTGCGTCGCGTCGACCTGAGCGCGGACGCCGGCGGCACGTGGGCGCCCGTGGAGTTCGAAGCGCCGCCGAAGGCGTTTACCTGGGTCCGTTGGAAGTATTTGTGGAGCGCTGCGCCGGGTGAGCACGTGCTGATGAGCCGCGCCACTGATGACGCAGGCCGGCAGCAACCACTCAAACGCGACCCGGCGCGCAAAGACGGGTATGAGATGAATTACTGCTTACCGGTTCGCTGTTCGGTGGGATGAAAACTGCCGCCAATGTGAGACAGTCATTTCGCTGATGGCGGGGGCGAGTCGGCTGCCTGCTGGCTTTTCAGATATTCCACAATCTCAAACTGGCGCTTCGAGAGGGCCGCCTGTCCTGATTTGCGGTACGCAAGGGCAAGCTGGTAGTAGGCGCTTGAATCCGCTGGGCGCAGTTCGATAGCGCGGTCCAGGCTGGCGATGGCCTCCGGCACCTTGTTCATGCCGACGTAGACTTTGCCCCGCAGGTACCAGACGTCGTAATCCTCCGGTGAGATTTTTTCAGCCAGGGCGAGTTCCTCCAACACAGCCGCGGAATCAACCGGTACATCGTTCAACAG
This sequence comes from Terriglobia bacterium, assembly GCA_963768075.1. Classification (GTDB taxonomy): domain Bacteria; phylum Acidobacteriota; class Terriglobia; order Bryobacterales; family Bryobacteraceae; genus QHXW01. The sequence continues at coordinate 206,040 of CAVYHD010000033.1, read as the reverse complement.
CGATTGCGCGATCGCGACATGCAGCATAGGGTAATCCGGCTTGCGTGCGGCGAGCTTCCGCAAAATTTCCGTAGCAAGCTTGGGCTGGCCCATTTTGCTGTATGCATCGGCGAGCGAAGGATAGGCGTCTAGTTTGTCGGGTGAGTTGCGAATCACTTCCAAAAGGATCTGGCTTGCCTGGGCGTAGCGCTCCACGGCGATCAGATTGGTGCCGAGCGCCAGCAGGATCGTTTGCGAACCGGCAATCTGTTTTCTGCCCTGTTCCAGGACATCGACCGCGGCCTGGGCGTTTTGCTGCTTTCCGTATACGCGCGCGAGGTACAGATAGGGATCTTCACGCGTGGGAGCAAACACTATGGCCTGATTGAGATGCTCGATCGCCTGCGGGAACTGCTTCAGATTTTCATAGGCCAAGCCGGCGACTGTTGCACCGGAAGCGCGCACGTCGGCAGGCAGTTCCGATTGTTGCTCAATGGCCTCGCCGTGCCGCGCGGCGTCGGCAAAAGCGCCGGCGTTGTTCTCAATGACCGCGAGCGTTAGTGCGGATTCGATATCCGGAACTCCGGTTTGCTCGAATCTCAGCGCCTCGGCCAGTGCTAGATCGGGACGATTCTGGTGCATGAGATCCTTGACGAACTCGGCGTGCAACTTTCCAGCGCGCGGGAAGCGTTCCGCTGCCAGCCTGAGGAACTCCTTCACCTGATCGGGATTCGGCGACTCCAAGCTGATTTTCACCAGCATGGCCAGCGGCAGGGGGTAATCGGGACGAAGGCGATCGGCCTCTTTGAGCAAGTCGATAGCGTGCGGGACATCTCCGGCAGCTAAAGCGCCGATGGCGCTACCGTAGAGCGTGTAATACAGACGGAGGTCGTCGGGAGCCACGCAGGCGCCTTCGCGAAAGTCTTCGGCGGATTGCGCGTAATTGCCGTGACGGAACTCGACTTGAGCCTTCTTATCTAACTCGTGGAAGCGCTCGCGGGTGTCCGGCGAATTGAGATCGACGGGTGGGCAGTCGGAGGCTATGGCACGAGCCGACGCCACAAGCGCCAGGCAAAGCAGCTTCATCGCGTGCGTCCCAGGCCCATATTAGCAGCGTGAAGCGAAAAATGTGGGCGCGCAATATTTAGTTTTTCGCGGGAGCTGGGCGTATCGCGACCGCCATCGTTTCCACGGGCAGGGCATCGCGCACATTGACCTGGACAAGCACTTCCCAATTCGCAGGGAAGGGCCGGCCAGGCGCCGCAGTGCGAATCCGGTTGTAGACCAATTTCATTTTTTCCGGGTTCGCGAAGAACTCGCCCACGCCGGCAGTACCGGCGCTCGAACAGCCGGCCAAGAGCAGCATGTTGAAGCCGTAAGGCGAAGCGGCCATGCGGATCACACCGTAATCGGTTACGTCCCCGCGGTTGGCGTGCAGTACGTAACTTTTCTGCTCGCCGCCGAGCGGTTTGATATTCTCGATACCATTGCCGTCGAAATTGAAATTCGATTTGACGATGTTGGCGGACGTCCAATCGTTGATTTGCGGCCCGCCAAGTAGAATCAGGTCACCTTTCTGAACATGGTCCCAGCTCAGGAAGCGGCCCTGCGTGAGACGAACCGGGCGTTGCAAAGACTGCATCAAGCGGCCGAGGTGGAATGCCGTGACCGCCTCGCCCATTCCGGTGTAGTCTTCGCGCGTGACGCGCAGGAAGTGAAAGGGCTGGTTGCGGTCCATATTGTTCAGGGCGTCATCGAAATTCGATTTGAGTTCTTTGGGCGCAGGGATGGTGTGGCCGGGCAGAGTCGGGTTTGGCTGGTTGGACGCCCTGCCGTAGTAAAGGACTAGCTTGGGGTTGCTGAGAACCAGAAGGGTCTCGCGATTGGGAGTCGCTCCCAATTTGCCGAGGAGTTCCCCGTACAATGAGTAGTCCTCGCCAGCAGCGGCCGGGCGGACAGTGGGCCGCGGATCGAGGCGCCCGTGCAATCGCCAGTTTTCTACCCCGAGCCACAAAACCGCCGTGGTCAGGATGGCGAGCGCTGCAGCTACAACTGGCTTCTGGCGGCTGGGCGCATGCGGCTTAGGTTCGATTGGAGCCGCTACCGCCGGCGCGGCGACAGTGGGTGCCGTCTGTTCACGCGGCTTGAAAACCGGCACGTAACCACCCTTTGGGACCTCGATAAGGAGCGGTTCGTTCCGGCCAACGCCAGCAAAGTAGCTTTCCAGGCGCTTGCGAAGTTCCCGCGCCTCGACGCGAACGATGTTGTCCTCGTTGAGATTGTAGTCCGCCGGACGGCCGAAGACGCGAGTCCCGATCGGTTGCTCACGGACGTTCTCGAGGCGGCCCAACAGCGAGTTCTCGCAAATATAGAGGAGGAATGCGCGGAGCTTCGGGCAATTTCGGAAACTCGAAGTGCCGGCGACTCTCTGAGCCAGTTCCCAACGGGGATCCGTGAGGGAACCGGCGGTAAGCGGTGTAGGAGCTACCTCCTTCATTTTAGGGCTATGCCCCGTGAGATTACTGTAAGCTTGAGCCGTGCTCGCGAGTATAACACGGCAGAGGCTCAAGCCCTCCACAGCGCTGCTACGTAATCGCTCAAGCTATGTAACAAAGCAGACAGCGGTGGCTCTCACCGTAAACTCACGGTGAGTTCCCCTTGAATCAACTGCGAAAGCACGGCAAAATCCGTGGAACGTGTGGACATAGCATCAAAATACTAAGTCTCGTCGGTCTGAAAGTGAGGAAAGTTATGAAGGTCCTGTTCGGAGCAGTGGTGTTGACCTTGACCGCGTTGGGCGTTCTTTTTGCGCAAGGGGAACGCGGAGCGATCACGGGATTAATCACGGATTCGACGGGAGCCGCCATGCCCAACGTCGAGGTGATGGCGATAGATGTAAAGACCGGCGCCGAGTTTAAGGGCACAACAACAGCAGCGGGGCTTTACCGCATTCCGTACATGCCACCGGCCAACTATCGAGTAACGGCGACAGCGGCGGGGTTCAAGACGGCCGTCATCGAACCGGTAGAGGTGGCGGCGTCGGGCGTCGTCACGGCCAACATCTCCATGCAAATAGGCGATGTTTCCCAGAGCCTTACGGTCAGCGCGGAATCCACGCACCTGGACACCTCGACTTCACAGGTCGGGTACTCGGTATCGCCCGAGGAATTCCACGCTTGGCCGATCGACAGTGGGGACTGCGGCCAACGGCAGATTCAGGCCTTCATCTTCAACAGCCTGCCAGGCACCATCGGATGTTCTTTCAACGGATCGATCAATGGAGGTCCCAGCTTTTCCCATGAGGTTTTGATCGACGGGATATCGATCGGCCGCGCCGACATCGCGGGCGACACCGCGGAGTACACGCCGAGTGTGGACGCCGTCAGCGATTTCACTCTGCAAACCGGCGCGCTCAGTGCCCAGTACGGCGGAGGGTTGACGGCAGTCGCCAACTTCAATATCAAATCCGGCAACAACCAATACCACGGCACAGGGTACGATTACATCCTCAACACCGCGCTCGACGCCAACTCGTTTGACAACAACGCGTTTGGAATATCGAGGAACGCCAGCCCATTCCGGCAGAACAATTTTGGCGGCGATTTTGCCGGGCCGGTGTTCTTTCCGAAACTCTACAATGGCAAGAACAAAACCTTCTTTTTCTTCAACTATGAAGGGACACGCGAGACCAGTGAGAGCATCTCCAGCCTGAAGACCCTTCCCACGGAGGATTTTAAGGATGGCAATTTTTCGAGTCTTCTCGATCCTGCCTTCACGGGCAATCCCAGTTCCGGCACGGTGATTGGCAACGATGCCGCCGGGAACCCGGTAAGCTTCGGCGAGATCTTCGACCCGCATAGCACCACTTCGTTGGGGAATGGCAGCTACGTGCGGACTCCATTTCCGGGCAACATTATCCCGGCGTCGGAGATCAGCAAAGTTTCGGCGGCGATCCTGGCGCAGGCGCCCATTCCGAATCCGGCCCTGAACACGTTCTTTCGCAACGAACCCGGAATCGATAGCCAGCCGTTATTCACACTGGACACCTACGGCGGGAAACTGGACCACGTGATCAATGGCAAGCACCGGGTCGCGTTGTTCGTCAACTCCAACGAGCGAAACAGGTACAACGGCGCTGGTAATGCGTATCAGCCGATACCGGGAAGCGCTTCCGGGCCTTATGCGGCGCAACGCATCCACGGGACCATGGTGCGCGCAACGGAAGACTGGACCATCGCGCCGCACTGGTTGAACCATTTCGGCTTTGGCTTCAACCGGTTCCTGAATTCCAATAACTCGATTTCGCTGGACGAGAATTGGCCGAGCAAACTTGGACTCACGGGCGTGGCCGAGACGACTTTTCCAGAGGTGAAATTCGCAGGAACGACGGTGCAGGGCGGCTCGATGGTTCCCCTCGGCCGCAGCAACGGGGGTAGCGAGCCCAACGGCAGCTACATCGCGCAGAACGATACAACCTGGATCCACGGCACCCACAATTTCCGGTTCGGAACCGAGGTCCGCAAGTACTTCTATAATCAAGACCCGATTGGAAACACCACGGGCACTTTCACGTTCAGTCCCGCCCAGACGGGGGACCCAAGCAACCTGCAGTCGACCGGTTTTGCGTTCGCAAGTTTCCTGTTAGGTGCGCCCGCCGCTACCTCGCAGAGTATCTCTCCGGTTCTGCCGCAGTCACGATGGTGGAATCCGGCATTTTACGTAACCGATGACTGGAAGGTGAGCCGGCGGCTGACGCTCAATCTTGGCCTGCGATGGGACATTATCGGCGGGTTGTACGAGATCAACCACCGGTCCTCGGGCTTCGACCCAACTCTGCCCAATCCAGGCGCGGATGGCTATCCCGGCGCGCTGGTCTTCCTGAGCCAACTCCATCGCAACTCTTTCCAGAACACGGATTGGAAGGAGTTCGGTCCGCGCGTCGGCTTCGCATACCAGATCAGTCAGTGGATGGTATTGCGGGGCGGCTACGGAATCAATTACTCACCGCCGATTTCCAACGGTTTCGGCTTAGCGAATATCGACGGCTACAACGGCGCGAACAACTTTCCGACCAACACTCTCAATCCGGTCTTTTACTGGGATAACGGCTATCCGGCATACACCCACACACTGCCGGATACCGACCCAACCCTGGACAATGGCAGCAGTATCACTTACGTTGCCGGCAACTCGAACCGGCAGCCGTATGCACAGAACTATACCCTGGGCTTCCAATTCCTGTTGCCCAAGAACACCACCCTGATGGCAAATTATGTGGGGAACAAAGGCACGCGGCTGGACGCGCAGCCATTTAATAATTTGAACCAGCTCAATCCAAAATATCTGGCGTTGGGAGACGGGCTGCTGAATAATTGTGCTGCAACCGGGCCGTGCGCGCCGGGTGTCCCGCTCCCCTATGCCGGCTTTACCGGTACAGTCGCGCAGGCGCTGCTGCCGTATCCGCAATATGCCGGCGGCGGCGTAACTACGGAATTCCCGTATTGGGGGACATCGCATTATGATTCGGGGCAGTTACTGTTGACGCATCGCACCGGGAAGGGGCTCAGCTTCCTGGTCGCATATGCGTTTCAGAAGACATTGACGAATACTGACGCCGCTCTGGCTTACTACGGCTACTCGCAGGACGTTTACAACCGGAAACTGGAGAAATCGGTTGCCAGTTTCGACCGCCCGCAGGTTTTGAAGCTGACCTGGATTTACGAGCTCCCGTTCGGCAAGGGCAGGCAATTTTTGAATCGCGGCGGGGTCGTGAACCAGGCACTGGGCGGATGGACGGTTACAGGAATCCAGATCTACCAGTCCGGTGATCCGCTACTATATCGAGTCCGGACTGAGTGGCGCCGGTTACTGGTTCAATGGAGACGTTCGCGGCGATGTGCTGACCGGAGTGCCGCTCAGAGTCCCTTCAACGGGTGCCTTCGATTTCGCCGGGGGGACCGGGATAGCGTATCTGAATCCCGCAGCGTTCGCTGAGCCGCCCACAACACCGGATGGCGTTGTGCTGCGGCCGGGCACTGCGCCTCACTACATGGGCAACCTTCGCGGGCCTAGAAACCCAACCGAGAACTTCGGTTTCTTCAAGAATTTCAACTTTCGTGAGGGGATGTATTTCCAACTCCGCTGCGACATGTTGAACGCGTTTAACCGCGCGGGGCTGGGTGATCCGGATACGAACCTGAGCGATTCAACGTTTGGCAGAATACTCAACCCAGGTCAGGGGCCGAGACGGATCCAGTTAGCTGGGCGATTCACGTTCTGAGCGCAAGATGAAAAATAGGCGCCAGCTCTCCGGAGGGGCGCCTATTCCGCAGGCCGCGCCTGATATCCTGAGCGTACAAGATGTATTTCCGCAAGAGGGTATATGTGTGTGTTCTGGCGCTGAGTGCCTTGGCATCGTGCAAACGACCTGAGACCAATGCCGCGCAGTCTTCGCGTCTTCGTCCGCTGAATCTGGTGGTGGTGACGATCGACACTCTGCGCCCGGACCATCTGCATTGCTACGGCTACCAGAAGATTGAGACACCGAATATCGACGGGATCGCGCGGACCGGGGTGTTGTTTGAGAACGCGGTCACTGAGACGCCGCTGACGCCGCCTTCGCACGCCAGCATTTTCACGGGCCTCAACCCCACGGCACATCACGTGCGGAATACCGGCGGATTTGTCCTGCCATCTTCGACCACCACACTCGCTACCATTTTGCAGAAGCAGGGTTGGGACACGGCCGCGTTCATCAGCTCCGCGGTTTTAAAGAAGTTTTTCGGCTTTAACCAGGGATTCGCGGTCTACGACGATCAGATGCCCAAGCCCGGAAAAGGCCACGAATTCATCGAGGATGCCGAACGGCGCGCAGGGGACACAGTCGACCACGCGCTCGGTTGGCTGGCGTCGCAATCCGGCAAACCGTTTTTCCTTTGGGTCCACGTTTACGATCCGCACGCTCCGTATCAGCCGCCCTCGCCGTACAAGGAACAGTACAAGGATCGTCTCTATGACGGCGAGATCGCTTATGCCGACCACGAACTGGGCCGCCTGTTTGACGCGATTCGCAAGAAGTCTCCCGCGGATCAGACGCTGATCGCGATCCTTTCGGACCACGGGGAGAGCCTGGGCGAGCACGGCGAGTATACGCACGGCGTGTTCTTGTACGACTCGACGCTGCGGATTGTATTCCTCCTCGCCGGCCCTGGAGTTCGAGCAGGCATGCGCGTCAAGGAGCAGGCCAGGGCCATCGATTTCCTGCCGACGATTTTGGACCTGATGGGAGGCCGCGCGCCGAAGTCCGTTCAGGGCGCAAGCCTGACGCCGTATTTTCAGGGCAAAGACGCTGGCACGGCAGTCTCGTACGCCGAAACTCTCTATCCCAAGATCAACATGGGTTGGGCCGAGTTGCGCGCGATTCGCACCAATCACTGGAAATACATCCGCGCGCCGAAGGCAGAGTTGTACGATCTCTCGCAAGACGCGGCCGAGACCAGCAACGTCATCCAGAGCCATGCCGCGGAGGTGCAAAGGTTCGAGGCGCAACTGCGCGCTGTGATCGGGTCCGGCGGCGCGGAGAAGGTCGAGACCGCCATGGTGGATCAGCGGACGCTGGACCAGTTGCAGTCGCTGGGCTATACCTCCGGGTTTACGGCGCGCTCCTACGATTTGACGGGGGAGGGAGCCGATCCAAAGGATCGTCGCGGCATTCTAAAGCTGATGGACGCTGCCGGGGAACGGCCGGGTGTTCCCGTTTCGCAGCGCATCGATCTACTACGCCAGGCGCTGAGCGAGGACGCGACCAATCCGATCCTCTATTATTTGCTCGGCGCCAACTATGAAAAAGCAGGGCGCTACGGCGAAGCCATGAAGCTGTACTCGACCGCGATACGCAATGGTATCGAGAGCGGGCGCCTGCACTCCCGGATTGCCGACCTTCTTGTGCGTTCCGGCAAGAAGGACGAAGCCATTCCCGAGTACGAAAAGGCCGCGCAGTTGAATCCGGCCGATGCAGAAAGCCAGGCGAACCTGGCGACGGCATACCTGGAGAAAGGCCGCCTGGGTGACGCGGAGCGCGTCTATAAGTGGGTGCTCACGACAGACCCGGGCTACGCGGCGGCGTATAACGGCCTGGGCGTGGTCGCCATTCAAAGGCAGGACGCCGCAGCCGCTCGCGGATATTTCGAGAAAGCCGTTGCGCTGGATGCGGACCTGGTGGAGGCGCAACTAAATCTAGGGATCATCTATAAGGATGCCGGCGATCGTGCCCGCGCGCGCGCATGCTTCCAGGCGTTTCTAGCCAAAGCGCCGCCTGTTCAGTATGGCGAGGTGATTCCGAAAGTGCGCGAGGAACTGGTTGATCTGCGCTAGTGCGGCCGGCGCTTCTTACGCTGCCTTGGAGCGGACGGCCAAGGCCAGAGCCTGCAGCCCTTCCAGGCTGAAAAGCCGCGCGCACAGCATGCGGCCCGTTGAGACGTCGCCCGTGCGCAGAGCTTTGTTCAAATCCGGGAACTCATCGAGCCTGCGAACGATTCTGTCGCGGTCAACGAAAAGCGAGTTCTCAACTCTGGGGCCAACTGGTGTTGCCATGATCGTCATCTCCCTGTCTTGCATCTGTCCTGCTTGGATTGACCGTCCCTGTTCGATCGGCTGTTCCGCAAGGTTCGCGAGTTTCTTCTCCCCCGAGCCCGCACGGGCCGAAGAAGCGCGCAACGTTCGATGCGCGTCAGTTGCCTGATCGATTGGGAGCCACAGAGCCATGTCCAGCCTCAACCTTGACTCGGTGTCGTTAATGTTTGTCTGGACTTTCATGGCCTATTGCCTTCGCATTAGATATATGCAAGCTGTCAGCCAATCGTTAACGGGGGGTTGGTGGATGAAGTAACACTCATGTATACAATCACTTAGCAGAAGATTTCCAGGTTGACGGACAGTGGCGAGTGGGCCTGGAACCTATCCAATCAGATAGGGCCGGTACAAAACGGATAGGGTAGGGGTCACGGGATAATGGCTGGGTAGGCTTTTGCCGCGACACCGGCCACCACACCATGGGAAACTTTGGATACGTGCCTCACGTTGCCCTCCGGAAACCGATCCTCATTCTGCTGTGCGCTTCTTTCAGCCATGCAACTTCGATTGTCATAATCAGAACCCCGGATCACATTACTGTTGCGGCTGACAGCATGATTCGCACCGAATACGGTCACGAAATGGGCTGCAAAATCATGCATGAAGGGGCGGTGTACTTCGCCAACGCCGGCATCGTCGAGAATGATCGAACCGGTTTTAAAGTGAGCACCATCGCTCAAACAGCTATCCAACAAGGAGCCTATGACGTAAAGAGCAGCGCCCGGCTGTTCAGCTCCATGGCCCTCGCTCCCTTTGCCAATGCACTTGAGGAACTCCGCAGTAAACATCCTGATTTCTACGCGAGATACGTAAAGCTCGGGCCCCAGCCGCTCCAGGTTGTTTTCATGCGGGGAAGCCCTGCGCCGGCTTTTGTTGTGATTTATTTCACCATCGAGAGTAGTCCCGGCACCCCCGTTAGAGTCAAGAGCCATAGTCACGAGTGTCCCGGCAGCGGCTGCCCAAACGGGTACGGCGTCAGGTTGCTGGGCGGTAACGACGCGGCACAGCAGGCCAGTAAGATGACCGGGTTTTGGGGGGAAGGTGAGGTCGAAGGCGCAAAGAAACTCGTCGAGGCAGAGATCCTACGCGCTCCGGATAACGTTGGGCCGCCGGTTGAGATGCTTCGGCTGGACAGCACCGGTCCGCAGTGGATTTACCAGAAGGAACAGTGCCAGGCTGGCAAATGATCGATTCTGATGGATAGGCCAGCTAGAGATTGCGCATCATACGATCCGGCAGATGAAGGCCGATTCTGTATTTTGCGCCTTTCGGTGTGCAGTGCCGGACACACGCTTTGCCGAGCATCGTCGAGTTTGTCTGGACCGAAATGACCGTCCCTGGAGCAATGGCTCGTTCCGCTTCCACCAGCAATCCGAATCGGCTGATGTCTAGCGTACGCGCCCGGAGCACCTGGTTCCCCCAACAGAGGTGAACCTGCCGTTCGACGGAAAGGCGCTCGTGCAACCGCTTGCCGGGGCCCTTCCCCTCAGCCGCGGAACCTGTTTGCTTTTGCGGTACGCTCATGGCCAACTCTGGGAAGACGCGTTATTAACATCCTGACTCCCAGGCATTCAACAATCAACGTACTCTTTGGATATCTGCGGCGGAGCTTTTATCCCGGTACCTGCTCCAAGTTCTTATTTTTCAATGGCATCCCTCGATTATTTCTTTCGGAGGGATTGCTCTAGCAGCCTGGGCTCACGTTAGCCGTTCGAACGCATCACTGGTTCCAGCATTGAAACTGCGAGGGTCGCAAGGGTACCGTTCAATGGAGAACGAGTAAGTTGAGCATGGCGTTGCCATTGTATTCCTGCGCCAGAGTGATGTTCGGCCCGTCCATGGTCACGACCAGCGTTCCGTGGAATATCCCGTCAGAGGCCGCCGGGAGCACGGTGCTGGAAGGAAACAGCCCCAAGCTATCGCCCGGAGTTCTGCCAATCACCAGATAGCCGGCCGCGCCGCCGGGCGATATTGCCGGGATCGGCGCCGTAGCGATGGTATTCGCGTTGCTATCCTCGATGGTCACAGTTCCACTAATTGCCGCTGTACTGGGATTTGTCACCGAGAGCGCGTCGAAAGGTTGTTCCACCGCAGCGCCGCTGTAGACATACCGTCCCGCCGGTGCGGCTCCAATATTGATGCCGGGAATATAGGAATTGTTCGGGCCGCTCATTTGGGCGCTTTCTGTTTCCTCGAAAGTCACCTGGCTGCCGTTGAGAAACTGTATTGTCAGCAGTGGGCTCGGTGTAAGGGTGAGGTCCGCGGGGTTGGGAGAGGTAGCCGTGATCTGCCCGCTGAACATGCTCGCTATTGCGCCAGCGGGTGCGGCACTTGTGCAGGTCGGGTCCCAGCACACTTGCGTGATCACGGACTGAAACAATTGGCCCGGATCCAGCTTGATGCCACTGAATTCCGAAAGCGTATGCTGCGCCCCCGGTTGTCCGGGTTGGCCGCTAACGGTTCCGAAATATCCCGTATAAGAGGTTCCCAGGCTGGAGCTCAGCGCCGTCAGCTGGAAGCTTATGGGAGTGGTCGAAGTGGGCGGTACGTACAAAGTCAGGATACTCTGCGTCCCCAGGCCGGCGGTGGCCCAGCCAAAGGTCGTTGAGAGGGTGCAATTGAATCCCTGGGCCACCTGCGGCGCGGGACAGGTCGGAGCGGCAAGCGCCGGTAGCGCAGCCGCTAAAACAGCAATAGCGAGAAGCCCTCGCAATGGATTAGCCCCCTTTTGCCATCTGGTTATTAGTCATTCTACATCAAGCGCCATTTTTCAGGATCCATCGAATCCTGGCTGCTGAGCACGCGCGGGTGCCGTGAGGCCCATTACGTCACCATAGGTCACCAGATTCCTGGCGTTGGAACGCAGACACCGCTAACTCATTTGTTTAGATGGCGTCCCCAGGGGGATTCGAACCCCCGTTACCGCCGTGAAAGGGCGATGTCCTAGGCCGGGCTAGACGATGGGGACCTCGGAGAAGAACGGGAAGACATTTCTACTGTATCTTTTGGCGTATTCCATCGTCAACCTGCGAACCCTTCCGCGGCATCTTGTGGCGCCGGCATTCCTGGTTGTGCTCGCGGTGGGCGGGTACTGGTCGGTGCGCCTGGCGTGGGCCGATACCTTGTTCCGGCGGGACACGGAAGCTTCCGTCCGGGAGGCAGTGCGCCTCGTGCCGTCCAATGCCGAGTACCATGCTCGGCTGGCGGCGATTCTCGATGGCAGCGGGGGCGCTGGTGTGGAATCGGAACTGCGGAAGGCGATCGCGGCGAGTCCGCGGATGGCGAGCTCGTGGATCGAGCTTGGCTTGCGCGCTGAAAACGCCGGCGCGTTACCGGAGGCGGAAAACGATCTGGTGCGCGCAGCCCGGAATGATCGCAGATATTCGACCCTGTGGACACTGGCGAATTTCTACTTTCGGCACAGCCGGAATGTCGAATTCTGGCCCGTAACCCGGCGGGCACTGCGCGTGGGCGATGTTGCCGCATACGATCCGGTGCCGCTATTCCGGCTCTGCTGGAAGCTGTCGCGTGATCCCGTTACCATCTTGACCCGCGCCATTCCAGACGTAGGAGCTGTCCAGGCGCGGTATCTGAAATTTCTTGTGCGGCAGAATCTTGCGCCGGCGGCGGAGGCTGTGACGGAGCGCGTGGTGGCGATGAGCGGCGACGGCGACCTGGACGCGGTATACGAATATTGCGACCGGCTGATTGCGGAGGGCGACGCCGAGCGCGCCATTCACGCCTGGAACGCCCTGTGTTGGCGCACCCTACGCGGCTACCAGCCGCTTGCGCCGGACGCCGGCGTTTCCCTCACCAACGCTGACTTTTCCGCTGCGCCGGTCGAGCACGGCTTCGACTGGCGCATGCCGGCGGTCGAAGGCGTCACCGTGGAGCGCGCTGGATTGCCTCCGCGGCTGCGGGTTACACTCGATGGCCACGAGCCCGAGGTCTGCGATCTGGCGGCGCAGGTGCTCGCGGTCGCGCCGGGTCGCAAATACCGGCTTCGGTTTCGCTATCAGACCGATGGCCTCACTCCGCCATCCGGCGTCCGTTGGCGGCTGATGGACGTCGCGGGCCAGACGGAGTTCGAATCCGACGCAGCGGATCTGGCAAGTGAGCAGGACGCAGCGGCCACGGTACGCTTCCGCATCCCCGCCGATGTCCGCCTGGTGCGTCTGGCGCTAGCTTACCGTCGACCGCCTGGCACCGTTCGGATCGAAGGTCGAGTGGCGGTCTCGGCCATCGCGCTGGAGTTTGATCGATGAACCGCCGGCTGGCCGATCTGGTTACAGTGCTGCTGGTCATCGGTATTCTTACCTGTTGGGCGCCGGGGTACTGGCCGGTATCGCTGGTGCAGGTGGGGGCGTTTGTCATGCTCGGCTGGGTGCTCGTCACCCGCCAGCCGATCAGGGGGGGATGGGCTGTTGTCGCGCTCGCTGGAACCGTAGTTTGGGGCCTCGGCCAGTTCGGCGGTGGCGGAACGGTATATCGACTGGAAACCGGAAAAGCGGTACTGTACTGGGCGGCGAACGCATCCGTATTTCTGGCTGCGCGGGCCGCCTGCACAGCCTCTCTCACCAGGAATCGCTTTCTGCGCGGATTGCTTTGGTTCGGGTCGCTGGCGAGCCTGCTGGTGATGGTTCAATACTTCACTTCACAGGGGAAAGTTTTCTGGGTGTTCTCCGGCGGGGAAGGTCAGCGTGCTCGGTCCCTTCCTTTACAAGAACGCGTGCGCGGCGTTCATTGAGCTGATATTTCCGCTGGCGGTGTATCAGTCGCTGGTGGATGATCGCGATTCGCTGCTTTACATTTCGATGGCCGCCACTATGTTCGCCGCTGTCATCACGGCGGTTTCGCGTGCGGGAACGGTGCTGGTTATCGGTGAACTGCTCGTGATCGTGTTGCTGGCCTGGCGGCGCGGGCTGATTTCCGGGCCGCGCTTGCGCCGGAGGCTCGCCTGGACCGCGGGATTCAGCATGGTGCTGGCGGCGGTCGTGGGTTGGCAGGTGACGCTCGAAAAGTTTCGCGAGCCGGAACCGTATCGCGTGCGGCGCGAGCTGCTGCTTTCGACGATCGCCATGGCGGCTGACCAGCCGCTCACCGGTTACGGGCTGGGAACGTGGCCGGTGGTCTACCCGGCGTACGCCCGGTTTGACAACGGTCTCGTGGCGAATCACGCGCACAACGACTGGGCCGAGTGGGCCGCGGAGGGTGGTGTGCCGTTTCTAGCGCTCCTCGCGCTTCTGGCCCTGTGGAGTGTCCGGCCGGCCCTGGATTCCCTTTGGGGAATCGGCGTGCCCGTAATCTTTGTGCACAGTCTGGTCGATTATCCATTGCGTGAGCCAGCGCTGGCTGCGTTGTTTTTCGCGGTAATGGGCGCGTTGGCGGCGCGGGCCGACTAAGAGCCTCAGATCGCTGCCGTTGCCATTGCCACCTGTCTATCCCGATATAAAGGTATAGTTCCCAGTAGAGGGAAACGGAATGGGGAAACCCGACATTCACACGATAGCCGCAGAGCTAAACTCAAGATCGCGCACGCATGCGATCGGGGGCCTTCAGAAACTCCGGACCGCCTTGAAAGGACTGTCGCGCACTCCTGGTCACAATATCTTCAGCGCGCAGACAACGACTGATCGCTGGGCATTTCATCACGGTGGTCGGCCCGAGCTTCAATTCAATATCGGCGAGATATCTGACCCTCGGGGGTTTAGGTTTGGAGTAGCATTCTCGTTCGAGCGGAGCAAATTCCTTCCTTTACCTATTGATGCATTGAAGCCCAAAGTACTTCTATTCAACCAATACATGGATCTGAATGCGCAGGACTTCGCTGACATGCAAATGTGGCATTTCGAAAAGGGGGCACTTAAGCTTTCGGGCCCTTACATTCCAGGCCCCATTCCAGAGGATCGCGTTAAGGAGGGCGTGTTCGCCTTCTTGGGAAAGCGACAACCGCTCAAGAAGATCGACTACGAGGCTATTCTGTGTGATCTGGACAGGCTGCTGCCCCTTTATATATACATTGAGAGTAAAGGGGCATCGCAACCAGTTTCGATTCCTGTTGCGTCCCGATCCCCGTTTCGTCCAGGATACTCAGTCAAAGCCTCGTCGGCCGTCGCGAATTTCGTCCAGCGACAAGTCGACATCGCTCTTAGGCAAAACGAGCTGCAGCGAGCCTTGTATCGTCGACTAGTATCCCAGTACGGTAAAGAGAGCGTCCGTACCGAACACCCAACGGGCGTTGGAACCTTTGTTGATGCCGCAGTGTGGCAGTGTGGCAGGGAAGCGAATACTGGTTCTACGAGATTAAGACCGCTTCTTCTCCACGGTTGTGCCTCCGCGAAGCAATTGGCCAACTATTAGAATACGCATTTTGGCCAGGGTGCCAGAATGCCAGCCGCCTGGTCGTGGTAGGAGAGGGCAAACCCGATAATGACGCGGTAGAGTACCTGCGCCGACTCAAGAAAAGGTTTTCCCTACCGATCGATTATGAGCAGATCGCTCTTTAGGGTCGTCCGTCGATTTAGGCTGATCCCGTAAATGGACGCTATCGAGGGTAGTTGACGCACCATGGGTAATCCACCGGCCTGCCAAAAACTACCGACCGAGTAACCCCCGCACGCTCCCCCGCATTTTGCTTGAGAGCCACCCCTCAGACGCGGCACCAGTCATTTGAGCAACTACGAAAATGTTTCGCGGGGCCCCTGTGGCGTTCGTGTGCCTGCTCGCGCTCGTGGGATTGCGGGCGGAGCAGAGCACGGAACAATGTCGGCGGCAGTTTCACTGCACCCGCCACGCCGATGGGACGGCTGCGGTACCTCCGCCCCCGTAACCGCTGGATCGAGGCGGGCTCTGAAATCCTGCTGACAGATAACGCGGCGGATCGTGGAGTGTCCGGCCAGCCCTGGATTCCCTTTGGGGAATCGGCGTGCCCGTAATCTTTGTGCACAGTCTGGTCGATTATCCATTGCGTGAGCCAGCGCTGGCTGCGTTGTTTTTCGCGGTAATGGGCGCGCTGGCGGCTCGGGTGCCCAGAGCAACCGGCCCGGTTCCGCATTTTGAATGAGAGCCGTCCGGAAACGTCTGCACTAGTGATTTGAGCAACTATGAAAATGTCTTGCGGGGCGTGGGTAGCGTTCGTGTGCCTGTTCGCGCTCGTGGGATTGCGGGCGGATCAAGGCCCGCAACCAGCGAACCCCAACCTACCCGCCCAGAAAATCGGGCCGGACGATCTCATCGCCATCGCCGTTTATGACTCGCCGGAATTGACCCTTACGGTACGGGTGAGTGAAGAAGGCCAGATCCGGTTGCCCATGCTCAAGCGCGCCATACCAGCAGCGGGCCTGCTGCCGCGCCAGTTGGAGAGCGCCGTCGCCGATGCGCTGCGAGCGGAGCAGATATTGATCGATCCAGTCGTCACGGTCACGGTGGCGGAATATCGGAGCCGTCCCATCAGCGTCGCCGGCGCGGTGAAGCGGCCGTTGACATTCCAGGCGTCCGGCAACGTGAGCCTGCTCGACGCCTTGACGCGCGCCGAGGGCCTCGCGCCCGAAGCAGGTTCCGAAATCGTGCTGACTCACACCACCGCAGAAGGCAAGGCCGTCACGGATCATATCGCCGTCAAAGCCCTGTTCGATGGCGGGCATCCCGAGCTAAATCCGCGCCTCACCGGCGGCGAGGAGATCGGGGTGCCGGAGGCGGCCAAAGTTTATGTGGCTGGAAGCATCAAAAATCCCGGAGCGTTCGCCCTTAAGGACGGCAAGGATACCAGCGTCCTGAAGTTGCTGGCATTAACCGGTGGCTTGGTGCCGTTCGCCTCGAAACAGGCATATATCTACCGCGCAAAACCAGGCACTGAGACCAAGGAAGAGATTCCCGTGCCGCTCAGCCGGATTGTCGGCCGCAAGGCGCCGGACATGGTTTTGCAGGCGGATGACATCCTTTATGTGCCCGACGACAAGGGGCGGCGGCTGAGCGCGGCCGCGCTCGAGAAAATCGCCGGCTTCGGAGCGGCCACCGCTTCCGGCGTGTTGATCTGGCACTAACGTATGAACCGCAATCTACCCGTGCCGACTGTGGATATCCGGACGCCGGCCTTTCCGAACTGGCCAGCCGATCCGGAAGGTCACGACGGCGCCCCTCCCTTTGCGCATCACCTTTGGGTCCTGCGGCGGCATCGCTGGAGGATATTGGCCTTCATTGCCGCTTGCGAGTTGGCCACGCTCATTGTCTCTTCGCGCGTAACCCCCATCTACGAATCCACCGCCGTGATCGATATCGACCGGCAAGCGCCGGCCGGCGTGATCGGAGACGCCGCCACGCGATCGAGCGGAAATGATTCCGACCAGTTTCTGGCGACGCAAATCCGGCTGATCGAAGCCGACGCCGTGCTCCGCCCGGTGGCGCGGAAATACAAGCTGTTGGAGCGGGAGCAGCAATTCCAAGATCTGCCCCAATTGAGCACCGAGCAGGTGGAGGGCGCACCCATCCTGCTCCGCCGCCTTAAAGTGGCTCGCCCCCCCAACACGTATTTGCTGCTCATCAGCTACCGCTCGCCGGACGCGCACCTGGCGGCGGATGTGGCCAACGCCATCGCCAATTCCTATTTGCAGCACGCCTACACCTTGCGCGTGCGCTCTGCCACGAATCTGGCGTCCTACATGGAAAAGGAACTGGAAGAGCTGAAGGCCAAGATGGAAGCCTCGACCGAGCGCCTGTTCCAATTCGAGCGTGAGCTGAACGTCATCAATCCCGAGGAGAAAACCAGCATTATCTCGGCCCGCCTGCTGCAGTTGAACACCGAATACACGAACGCGCAGGCGGATCGCGTGCGCAAGGAAGCGGCGTTCCATTCGGTCGAAGGCGGGAGCTTTGCGGCCGCGCAAGTTTCGACGCAGGGCGAAGCGCTGAAGAAACTGCAGGAAAGGCAGAACGAAGTGCAGGAAAGGTTTGCGGAGGTGCAAGGGCATTACGGCGCGAACCATCCTGAATACAAAAAAGCTGCAGCGCAGGTGGCGGAGCTCGTCGCGACAAATTGAGAGCGCGCGTGCCAACATCGCGCTGCGCGTGCAATCGGAATACCTGGAATCCGCCAACCGCGAGCACATGCTGGCCGGCACCGTAGCGGAAACCAAGACGCAGTTTGATCAGTTGAACGCGCGGTCGTTTGCCTACCAATCGCTCAAGCGCGAAGCGGAGGACGACCGGAAGGTCTACGACGAGCTGGTGCGCAAGATCAAGGAAGCCGGCATCAACGCCAGTTTTCAGGACAGCTCGATCCGCATCGCCGACGCCGCGCGGCCGGGCATGAAGCCGGTCTTTCCCCGCCTGGGGTTGAATCTCCTGGTGGCGCTGTTACTGTCGACGGCGCTGGGCGCGGGCGCGGCGGTCGTAAGCGATTCGCTCGACAAAACCGTGCGCGATCCCGACCTGGTGCCGCGGCTGTTGAATGCTGAGGTCATCGGGTCGCTGCCCCTGGTGAAGCATTGGCGGACGCGGATCAGCCCCGTAGCTGTAACAGCGAGCGCGAACGGTGGCGGCACAAGCACGTCGCTCGTGCGCGCCGATGGGGATCCGGTTTCGACCGCCTACCGCGAAGCCGTGCGCGCGCTGCGCAATTCGATTCTCCTGGCTGATTTCGATCGCCGCGTGCACTCGATCTTGATTACCAGCGCCTCGCCCGGGGAAGGGAAGTCGACCATCGCGGCGCACTTGGCCCTCACGCACGCGGCGCAGAGGCAGAAGACGCTCCTGATCGACGGCGACATGCGCCGGCCGAGCGTGCACCGGCGGTTCCAGTTGCCGGGTTCGGTCGGGTTATCAAGCGTATTGGTCTCCGGCATGCCGTGGCGCGATGCGGTCCTGACGCCGGTAGGCATGACGCATTTTGATATTCTGCCCGCGGGTCCGCCCTCGCGCGTGGCTGCCGACCTGATGGGCCAAGGCCTGACGCAATTACTGGATGAGGCCGCCGGCGAATATGACCTGATCGTGCTGGATGCTCCGCCGCTATTGGGTTTCGCCGAGCCGCTGGAAATGGCAACCGCGGTAGACGGGGTGGTGGTGGTAGCGCGCGCCGGCGAGACGCCGCGAAAGGCGGCGGCGGCGGTGTTGGCAATTCTGGCGCGGCTGCGCGCCAACACACTGGGCGTTGTTTTGAATGAAGTCCGGCAAGACTCCAGCGAGAGTTATTACTATTACGCGCACTACGCCAAGTACTACAAGCAGGAACAGCGCGCGAAGACCGGCACATGAGCACGTACGCGTGAAGACGGTGATTTTAGCGGGTGGGCTGGGCACGCGCCTGGCGGAAGAGACGCAGGTGAAGCCGAAGCCCATGGTGGAGATCGGCGGCAAGCCTATGTTGTGGCATCTCATGAACATCTATGCCGCGCACGGGTTCGCCGAGTTTATCGTCGCGCTGGGCTACAAGGGCGAGTGCATCAAGGATTACTTTCTCAACTTCTACGCGCTCAACAATGACCTGACCGTCGACTTGTGCCGCGGCGAGACCGTCGTGCACCGCAATCGCCAGCCCGGATGGAGAGTACATCTGGTGGATACCGGCCTCGATACCGAAACCGGCGGCCGCATTAAGCGGCTGCGGGACTGGATCGGAAATGAGACGTTTCTGCTGACCTATGGCGATGGAGTGGCCAACATCAACATCTGCGATCTCCTCGATTTCCATCGCTCGCACGGCAAACTGGCGACCGTCTCGGCCGTCCGGCCTCCGGCGCGGTTTGGAGGATTGCGGCGGAACGGCGGCGGCCAGATCGTCGAGTTCACGGAGAAGCCGCAGGCGGGTGAAGGCTGGATCAACGGCGGATTCTTTGTTCTCGAGCCCGGGGTCTGCGATTTCATCGCCGGCGATCAAACTGTCTGGGAGCGCGAACCGCTCGAAGCGCTGGCTCGGGAAGGCGAGCTGATGGCCTATTATCACGATGGTTTTTGGCAGCCCATGGACACCATGCGCGAGAAGATGCTGCTCGAAAAGCTGTGGGACTCGGGCGAAGCGCCGTGGAAGATCTGGGAATGAGCGGCTTCTGGCACGAGCGGCGTGTCTTCGTTACGGGCGCCACAGGCCTAGTCGGGTCGTGGCTGGTGCGCGAGCTGGTGGACGCCGGACGCCAATGTGACGGTGCTCGTCCGCGATTGGGACCCCGGAGCGAGCTCATCCGCAGCGGGACGGTTGAGCGTACCAGCGTAGTCCACGGCGCAGTGGAAGATTTCGCCGCGATCGAACGCGCCCTGGTCGAACACGAGATCGGCACTGTGTTCCATCTCGCCGCCCAGACCATTGTGGGCGCGGCGCGCCGCAGCCCCCTCGCCACCTTCGAGTCCAATATCCGCGGGACATACAACGTGCTGGAAGCCTGCCGCCGGCAGCCGGACCGATCCAGCGCGTCGTCGTCGCATCGAGCGACAAGGCCTACGGCGCAAGCGACCAACTGCCCTACGCCGAGTCCATGCCGCCGCGCGGCCGCTATCCGTACGATGTCTCGAAAGCCTGCGCGGATCTGATCGCGCAATCCTACCACGAGACCTACGGCTTGCCGGTGGCGTGGCGCGCTGCGGCAATATCTACGGTGGCGGCGACCTGAACTGGAGCCGCGTCGTGCCGGGCACAATCCGCAGCCTGCATTTCGGCGAGCGGCCCGTCGTGCGTTCCGATGGCGCTTCGACCCGCGACTATGTTTACGTCGAGGACGCAGTCGCCGCCTATCTCCGGCTGGCCGAGATGCTGGACCAGTCCGGCATCCGCGGCGAGGCATTCAATTTCGGACCATCCGAACCACGCACTGTGTGCGGCGTAGTCGGCGCTTTGCAGCGGTTGATGGGCCGCGAAGACCTCATTCCGGACATTCGCAATGCGGCGGGCGGCGAGATTCGCCATCAATATCTGTCGGCCGAAAAGGCGCGGCGCAAGCTGGCGTGGCAGCCGAGGTACTCGCTCGACATGGGCCTCGAGGCGCAGCGTGGCCTGGTATCGCGAATTTTTCGGGAGGGCGGCATGAATCCGGTTCTGGTTACGGGTGCGTCGGGCTTTGTGGGCGGCCACCTGGTGCGGGCGCTCGTGCGCCAGGGTTACGACGTGGTGAGCGTGTTCCACAAGAGCGGCCTGGAGGAGGACAAGCGCCACTTCCGGCTGGACCTTGGCGACTCGGCCGCGCTCGAAAGGCTGTTTCGCCAGTTTCACTTCTCCTCGGTGATTCATTTGGCCGCTTCCGGTGTGTCCGCCGACGCCGAAAGTTTCGAGGCCCTGGCCGGGGTCAACATCGAGGCCACCGCGGCGCTCGGGCGTCTGGCGGTGGCGAACGGCGTCGATCGTTTTTTGCACGTCGGCACAGGGTTCGAGTACCGGCCTCAGGCGCACCCCATGGATGAATCCACGCCGCTCGAAGCGCCCAACCTGTACGGCGCGTCGAAGGCCGCGGGTTGGATTCTGTTGGACGCGCTCCACCGCTTGGAAGGGCTGCCGCTCGTCACCTTCCGGCCGTTCAGCATCTACGGCCCCGGCGAGGGCCCGGCGAAGCTGGTTCCGTACACCATCCTGCAGGCGCTGGCCGGCGAGCCCATCCGGCTGACGCTGGGCAGCCAGGTGCGTGATTACGTGTTCGTCGAGGACATGGTGGAAGCGGTGCGGCTGGCGCTCATAGCGCCGTCGGCCGTCGGCCGCGTGTATAACATCGGCTCGGGCCCGGCCGAAGCGTGCAGCGTACGGCGCCTGGTTGAAGAGATTCTCGAGTTGATGGGCGCTCCGCCCCGCCTGTGCTGGTTCGATCGCGCCAGCCGCAGCCGCCGCGATCCCCCGTATCTGGTTTCCGATCCTACCCGGGCGCACGTCGAACTGGGCTGGCGTCCGCGCGTCAGTCTCGCCGAAGGCCTGGCGCGTACCATCGACGCGTACAAGACCACCGTCACGGTCAAGGAGATGTCCGCGTGAAGTGGCTCGTCACCGGCGGCGCGGGCTTCATCGGAACTAATACCGCCGAAGCGCTGGTGCGCGGGGGCGAGCATTGCGCCGTGGCCGACAACTTCCGCCGGTCCGGAGCCCAGTACAACCAGGAGTATCTGCGGGAGCGCTGTGGGCTGCGCGTCGATTACCTCGATGTCCGTTTTCCCGATCACGTGAATGCCTACTGGCAGGCGCACGCTGACGCCGGCGTAGTTCTGCATCTCGCCGGCCAGGCATCGCTCGTCGCATCTGTAGCCGACCCGCGTTACGATTTCGACACCAACGCTCTCGGCACCTTCAATGTGCTCGAAGCGACTCGCCGCTTTCTGCCCGAAGCCCGGCTGATTTACGCCAGTACCAACAAAGTCTACGGCGGCCTCCGCGGCCTGCGAACCAAGGAAGACGCCACCCGCCATCGCCTGCCCGATTTTCCCGAAGGCCTCGCCGAGGACCTGCCCATCAGTCCGCACGGCGGCTACTCGTGTTCGAAGGGCGCCGCCGATCAGTATGTTCTCGACTATCACCGCATGTACGGCCTGAGCACCGTGGCGCTGCGGCAATCGAGCATCTATGGCGGCCGGCAATATGCGTCGGTGGACCAGGGCTGGGTATCGTACTTCGTGCAGATGGGCATCGAGCGGCGCGGGTTTCGCATCTCGGGCGACGGCAAGCAGGTGCGGGATCTGCTGCATGTGTCCGACCTGATCGCGTGCTACCGGGCCATCGCCCGCACCCCGCGCGAAAGCCTTGTGTTCGGCCAGGCCTTCAACCTCGGCGGCGGGCCGCGGGCGAGCCTCTCGCTCGTGGAGTTGTTCGCGCTGCTCGAACGCGAGTACGGCTTCCCGATGCAGTACACGGCGGGCCCGCCGCGCGCCGGAGATCAGAAGGTATTTATCGCGGATACGCGCAAAGCCAATGACTACCTCGGGTGGAAGCCCTCGGTCGGGATCGCCCAGGGGATGGCGGAGTTGGTCGGGTGGTCGAAAGCTAGGTGGGCGGCATGAAGGTCGCGCGCAACGCCATCCACGGCCTGGCCGGATTCGTGGCGCCGGCCGTGGTGGTGTTCGCGAGCTATCCCGTGCTGCTGCATCACTTGGGCCCGGCCGCGTTCGGCGTCTATCTGCTGGCCGTGTCGATGAGCGGCGCCATGATGTTTCTCGACCTGGGATTCTCCGCCGCGACACTGCGCTTCGTGGCCCAGGATCTGGCCGCGGGACGAACGCAAGCGGCTGCCGACGTGGTTGTGACTTCGCTGGCTTTCTACGGAGCGGCCGGTGTGGCCGGCGGCCTCGTGATCGCCGCGCTCGCGCCCGTATGGGGTGGTCTCTTCAAAGTGGATGCGCACCTTCGAGGCGATGCCCTAGTCGTTTTCCGTCTGGCCGGGCTCCAGTTTGCCGCCTACTTGCTGGCCATGGTGTTTGTCAATGTCGCGAAGGCTGCCGGGCAGTTTGATCGTGCGGCTCTTTATATGTCGCTGCTCTCGATCGCGACGTATGGTTGCGCCATGGTCGCGGTCCTCAGGGGCGCAGGTCTGGCGGGCGCAATGACGAATGCGGTCGTGGCCAATGTCGAGCTGCTGGGTTTGATCGCTCTCGACAGTCTCCGGCTCTGCCGCGCATGCGGGATCCGTCTGGGTCGCGCGAGACCTTCCGCCTTCCGCCGCATGTTCGGATTTGGCTGGGTCCTTACGGTGAACTCAGTGGCGGGCTTCTTCCTTTTCCAGATCCAGAAATTTCTTCTGGGTTTGGCGTTGGGCCCGGCCGCGGTCGCTGTTTATCAAGCGGCTGTGGCTGCGCCATCCAGGCTCCACGCGGCCGTCAATGCCGCTAGCGAAGTGCTGTTCCCGCTGGCCAGCGGTTCCGGCGACCGCGCCGCGCTCCGCCAAACTTATTTGCGCATGCTCGGTGCCAGCGCGCTCGCCGCGCTCGCGGGATTCGCCGTGTTGGTGATTCTCGCCCGGCCGCTGCTCACCTGGTGGCTCGGGGCGCCGGTCGCGGCATCGGCGGCGCCGCTCATTCCCATCTTCGCGCTGGCTTACTTCTTTCTCGCTCTCTCGCCCGCGCCGTTTCATGTGGTCAATGGCATGGGCCGTCCCGGGCTGAACACCCTGTTCTACGGGTTGAATGCTCTCGTGAACGTCGCGTTCCTCGGCGCATTCGCAATGAGCGGCCTGACGCTCATCAAGTTTGCCTGGGCTTTCGCCATAGCTAACATTCTTACAGGCATCTGCTACCAGGTAACCGTGGAAGCGCTCATCTGGAAGCGGGAGGCGCGGCTCTCAGAGGCCGCCGCATGAGCGCGCCACTGGTCAGCATCATGGTGCCCGTCTTTAACCGGCGGTGGTTGCTGGTTGACTGCCTCCGATCCGCGCTGGCACAAACCTGCCGCGATCTCGAGGTCGTGGTCGTCGACAACGCCTCCACCGACGGCACGTGGGAGGTGTGCCGCGAGTTTGCGCGGGATGATTCCCGGGTGCGCATCTTTCGCAATGCGGAAAATATCGGCCCCGTGCGCAATTGGCAGCGCTGCTTTCGCGAGGCTCAGGGCCGTTACGGCAAATTGCTGTTCTCTGACGATGTGCTGTCGTCCTATTACCTGGAAAAGACGCTGCCGCTGCTGCGCGATCCGCACGTGGCTTTCGTGTTTACCATGGCCATGGTGGGGTCCGATCCGCGCCAAAGCCGCCTGGCGTATCGTTTCGACAAGCCAACCGGCAGGTTCCCGCGCCGCGAATATATCCGCCGGGCGCTCATTGGCTGGAGCGTTCCCGTTTCGCCGGGAGCGGCCCTATTTCGCGTCAGCGATCTGCGCGGCAGCCTTCAACTCAGCATCCCCTCGCCCACGATGGCGGATTTCGAACAGCACGGCGCCGGCATCGACCTGTTGCTCTACCTGATGACGGCCGCGCGCTACGAAGAGGTGGCCTATGTAGCCCACCCGCTGGTGTTCTTTCGCGCGCACGAGGGATCCATCACGCATTCGGGCGATTTCCGGCTGGCCGACGCGTACCACCAGGCCCGCATCTGGTTTGCCGCGCACACGCAGGGGCGCTGGACCCTGGCCTCGACGCTGGCCGCCGCCTGGTTGAGCACCATGAAGCAGCGCCGGCGACCCGTTAGTCCCGGTTCCTTTGCCGACCGCTTTTTGCCGCCGGTCATGGAGAACTGGAGCGCATGAGGATCAGCATCGTAACGATCTCATACAACCAGGTGCGATACCTGGCCCAGGCCATCGAGTCGGTAACAGCGTCGGACCCCGAACGGCTGGAATACGTGATCGTCGACCCGGGATCGACCGATGGCTCGCGGGAGGTGATCGAGCGCTACCGCCGCCGGTTCCGCAGCGTCATCCTCGATCCGGACGAGGGCCCTCCGGACGGCCTGAACAAGGGCTTCGCCCAAACCAGCGCCGAAATACTAGGCTATCTCAACTCCGATGACACTTTCGCTCCTGGCGCGCTCGACTACGTCCTCTGCCAGTTTGAGAAGCACCCGGAGGTTGACGTGCTTTGCGGCGCGATCCGTATCATCGACCAGGACGGCCGGCCTAGGTTCCGCCGCCGTACGCCCGACCGCATCGACCTTCGAAGATACGCATACGAAACCTGCTTCTTCTGGCAGCAGGCTACCTTTTTCCGCCGCGAGGCATTTCTCAAAACCGGCGGGTTCAATGTTTCGAGCAAAACCGCGTGGGACGCAGAGCTGGTGGTGGATATGGCGCTCGCCGGTTGCCGGTTCGGCTACACCAATCAGATTCTTGGTGATTTCCGCATTTATGGAGGATCGATTACAGGTTCCGGCCGGCTGCGTGCGGCCTTGCGGAATGACCGCATTCACATGCGCGACAAGATTCTGAGCGCCGGAGTAGCGCCGGCGTCCACTCTGGAGGTGCGGGTGATGAAAACCCTGTACAAGTTCAGCCCGCGCCGGCACTGGGCGTATCTTTTTTCGGGGAAGGAGCTGGAGGCCAGCCGATGATCCATACCGCATTGCGCAACCAGGTTCTCGAAAGCGTTGCCCAATACCATGCCGCGGCCTTTCCCGAACAGACTTTCGTGCCTGGCGTGACGCCCGTGCCCTGCGCCGGCCGCGCTTTCGATGCCGAGGAGCTCGTGCATCTGGTCGATGCCGCGCTGGATTTTTGGCTCACCGGAGGCCGTTACGCCGCGCGGTTTGAATACGAGTTCGCCCGATTCCTGGGCGTGCGCCATGCCACACTCTGCAATTCAGGATCTTCGGCCAACTTGCTGGCCGTCGCGGCGCTGACGTCGCCCAAACTCGGCGCGCGCCGCCTCAAGCCCGGTGACGAAGTGGTGACGGTTGCCGCCGCGTTTCCGACTACCGTGTTTCCGCTCATCCAGTACGGCCTGGTGCCGGTCTTCGTCGATGTCGATCTCGGCACCTACAACGCCAACCCCGACCTCGTCGCCGAAGCCATTACGTCCCGCACCCGCGCCATCGTCCTGGCCCATACCCTGGGAAATCCTTTTGATCTCGACCGCATCGTCGAACTGGCAAATCGGAATGGCCTTTGGCTGATCGAGGATAACTGCGATGCCCTTGGGGCAACCTGGCGCGGCCGGCGCACGGGGTCGTTCGGCGATCTGGCGACCGTGAGCTTTTACCCCGCCCACCACATCACCATGGGCGAAGGCGGCTGCGTGTTGACCGACCAGCCGCTATTGAAAACCATTGTCGAGTCTTTCCGCGACTGGGGGCGCGATTGCTGGTGCCAAACCGGCGCCGACAATACCTGCGGCCAACGCTTTACGCGTCAAATGGGTCAACTTCCGCTCGGCTACGACCACAAGTACATTTACACCCACGCAGGCTATAACTTGAAGCTCACGGACATGCAGGCCGCTATCGGCGTGGCGCAATTGCGCAAGCTGCCGGCATTTATCGAGGCGCGCAATCGCAATTGGAACCGGCTGCGTGAGGCTCTGAGCGATTTCGAAGAGTTCCTCATCCTGCCCCGCGCCTCCGGCGAGGCCGGTCCGAGCTGGTTCGGCTTCGCCGTCACCCTCCGGAAGGACGCGCCTTTCGAGCGCAGTGCGCTGGTGGAATTTTTGGAAAACCGCCGCATCGCCACGCGCATGCTGTTTGCCGGCAATCTGGCGCGGCAGCCGGTATTTGAAGGAGTCAACTACCGGGTCTCGGGCGATCTGGCCAATACCGATGCCGTCATGCAACGGACATTTTGGGTCGGCGTCTATCCCGGCTTGACCGATGCCATGGTGGACTGGACGGCCCAATCCTTCCGGCAGTTTGTGGGGCAAGCCGCGGGTGCGTCTTCGATGGTGGTGCGATAGATGGCGTTCGACCGCCAGAATCGGCTGGGTTACGCCACCGCCGCTTGTGTCATCGGCCTGGCAACTCCGTTCCAGTTAGAGTGGGGAGGCATCCTCTACGCGAGCGAAGCGCTGCTGGCGCTGGTGGCGGTTTGGGCCCTCTTCACGCGCCTCTCGGACGCCCAGTTCTGGCGTGCCCCGTTCACACGCCTAATCGCTCTCCTCGGCGTGACCATGCTCGCGTATATCGTGGCGGACCTGGCGCTGGCCACGGAAACGCGGTACCTGATGCGCGGCTGGGCTCGGCCCCTGTTTCTTGGCAGCAATTTTGCCGGCCTGTACTTTCTTTGCCGTCGTAACCCTTTTAATATCTTGATTTACGCTATCGCCGCCGCCTCCTCCTCCCTCGCGTTCCTGGCTTTCAACGGGCGGCTGCTGGAAGACTGGAAATTTGGCGCCTCGGCGCCGGTAACCATCCTTCTAGCGTGCCTGGTGCCACTGGTAGTACCACGAGGTGTTTTGCTGGGGTCGCTGGCGTTGGCGGCGGTCGGAGCACTGCACCTGGTACTCGACTCGCGCGAGATCGGCGGGAATTGTCTGCTGGCCGGTGGTCTGCTCGCCGCGCGCGGTTTTTCGCTTCTGCGCTGGAGGTCATTTTCGTGGGTCGTATTGGGGTTCCTCGCGGTCTCCGGCACCGGTCTCTTTCTTTGGGACTATGTGGTTACAGATCAGGAGTATAGCCAGCGCCGCACCTTTTCGAATGCGTGGCGCACCGCTTCCCTGATCACCGCTGCCAACGCCATCTCGGAATCGCCGTGGCTCGGAAACGGTTCGCAAGCCAACAACTTCGAACTCCAATCGCGCTACGACTCGATATTCGCCGACCGCACCGGGGTGCGTTACCGCGGGCAGCAAACGGATACCTCGACATTCTCACCGCACTCCCAAATCCTCCAGGCGTGGTTCGAAGCGGGCGTGTTCGGCACGGTATTTTTTGTTTATCTTGGCTGGAAGTTATTAGAATCTTTGCACTTCTGCGTATTCCGCCGGCGGGTGGACGCATTTTCTGTGTTGTTCGCCTTTTCTCTGCTGCGGGCGATCTGGCACCTGCTTTTTAGTCCTTTCGCCGGCTTGGCGCGACTCGACGTTGCTCTGGCGGCGGCCATCATCTGCCTGGTCAATACCGATAAGCTATGCATAACTGGATCAAGGACAGACTGAATCATCTGGGACTTGCGCCGCTGGCCTTCCGTTTGCGCGAACGGTGGCGTGGTCTGTTGCATGGCCGCCACCCATCGCCGTCGGCGGACGGTTTTCCCCTCCCCCCCGCCAAATTGATTGTTCTTGTGACTGGTTCCGCTGATTCCGCGTGGTACACCGAGGGGGGAAAGCTGGGGGCAGAGAGCATCCGCCAGACCTTGCGGAAGTGTGGCCTGGAAGTTAACACATTCCATACCATCCTCGATTTTGGCTGCGGCTGCGGGCGCGTGATCCGCTACTGGAGTCCGTTGACCAGCTCCGCCCTGCACGGCGCAGATCAGAATCCGGACCTGATCGAGTGGTGCCGCCGGCATCTCCCATTTGCCAAATTCCAGTCAAACACCCTGGAGCCGCGGCTCAAGTATGCCGATCAACAGTTTGAGTTTGCATATGCACTCTCAGTTTTCGCGCATATGCCGGAAGACTTACAACAACCGTGGATGAGCGAGCTCTGGAGAGTCCTGCGGCCGGGCGGACATCTCCTCATAACGACTCAAGGAGACGAATACCTAGCCAAATTGACGGATACCGAGCGGGCCCGTTATTTCGCCGGCCAGATCGTCGTGCGCTACGGGCAAGCTGCTGGCACGAATCTGTGCAGCGTGTATCAGGCGGAATCGTACGTACGACTCAAGCTGCGCGGGAACTTCTCGATCGTCCATGCCCGGCCTCGCGCCGCAGCGGGCAACGGCAATCAGGACATATACCTGCTGCGCAAACCCCAATGAAGATTCTGCAGTGCGTGGGAGACATTGACCCGGCCTTGGGCGGGAGCGTAGAAGGCGCACGGCAGCTCTCGCATGCGCTCCACCGCCTGGGGCATAGCGCCGAACTGGTCACGGTGCGCCGGCCGCAACCGGAATGGATCGCCGGATGGAAAGGCGCGGTACACTGCGCGGGACCGGCGGCGACGCGCTATCTTTACAGTCCACGTCTCGCGAGCTGGATGGCGGGCCATGCCGGGCAGTTCGATGCGATCGTCATCCACGGCCTGTGGCGGTACACGAGCGTGGGCGCCTGGCTCGCGTTGCGGCGGAGCGAGGTCCCGTATTTTGTTTTCGCGCACGGCATGCTCGATCCCTACTTTAAGAGCGCCTTCCGGTGGAAGCACGTGCAGAAAAAAGTTTGCTGGCTAGCGGCGGAATCCCGCGTGGTCCGCGATGCACGTGGTGTCCTATTTACGTGCGAGGAAGAGCGCCTGCGCGCCCGGCAGACCTTCCGTCCCTACGCATGCCGGGAACGCGTCGTGGGCTTGGGGATTGCAAAGCCGGCCGGCGATCCCGAGGCGCAGAAGAAGGCATTTCTGGATACACAACCGCAGCTTGCCGGTATGCGGATGGTTCTGTTTCTTGGGCGCATTCATCCCAAGAAAGGTTGTGATCTGTTGATGGAAGCTTTCGCTCGCGTGGCCTTTCGTGATCCGTTGCTTCGGCTGGTTATTACCGGTCCGGATGAGTGCGGCTGGCGGGCTGAGCTCGAGTAATCTCGGTGGCTGGGTCTCCGGTGGCCGACCGCGTCGTATTTACCGGCCCGCTCTACGGCGAACTGAAGTGGGGTGCGCTTCGCACGGCAGAGGTTATGGCGCTTCCCTCGCACATCGAGAATTTCGGCATCACGGTAGTCGAGGCATTGGCGTGCGGGGTTCCGGTGCTGATTTCGAATGGCGTGAAC
This sequence comes from Terriglobia bacterium, assembly GCA_963768075.1. Taxonomy (GTDB): domain Bacteria; phylum Acidobacteriota; class Terriglobia; order Bryobacterales; family Bryobacteraceae; genus QHXW01. Next base: position 176,254 of record CAVYHD010000033.1, on the reverse strand, counting down.
ATCTGGCGCGAGATCGAAGCGGCCGGCGCCGGCCTGGTAGGGCGGGCGGATGTGGATGGGGTCACGTTGCTGCTCGACCAATGGCTTCAGTTAGGGGAAACGGAGCGCCGTCGAATGAAAGTGAATGCCCTACGATCGTTTGCCAGCCGCTTCGAACTGGAGCGTTTTGCCAGGGACTTTATCGCATGTGTGCGGATGGAGTGACGGCCATGGACGTGTCTGTCGTGGTCATCAGTCATAATCACCGCCGGGTGATCGAGAAGTGCTTCGAATCGCTCTACTCTTTGCCAGATCGGGCTGCCTTCGAGGTGATGCTGATTGACAATACGGGTGGCGACGGTGCGGGGGAGTGGGTGGCCGAGCATTTCCCGCAGGTGATGGTTTGGCGAAACACGGTGTGCCGCGGCTTTGCAGCCAATGCCAACGCCGGCATCAATACGCTGGTCGAGGGCCGTTACACGCTGCTCCTCAATCCCGATGTTATCTGCCTGGCCGGTATGCTGGACGGGCTGGTGGGGTTCCTGGATGCGCACCCGGAAGCCGCGATTGCGGCGCCACAGCTGTATTACCCCGACGGCACGATGCAGTCCAACGTCCGGCGATTTCCCGCTCCGGCAACGCTTGCTATGCGGGCTCTGCACGTAGACGTCGTCTGGAAGAGCCACGCTGTGCGCCGGTACCTGATGTACGGGGAGCCCGCGGTCTCCGCACAAGTGGATTGGGTGACCGGCGCCGTGATGATGGTGCGGCGCGCCGCGATCACAACTGTGGGCTTACTGGACGAAAGCTACTTCATGTATTGGGAAGATCTGGATTGGTGCTACCGCATGCGGCGGGCCGGATGGAGCGTGCATCGCGTGGCGGAAGCCCGCGCCATTCACGAACAGCGGCGCGTGGGAGTGCGGCGCCCGTTCAGTTGCGCGGGGCGCGCGCAGTTAACCGGTGCGTTCCGATTTTTCCGCAAGTTTGGGTGGAAGGCGGGCCAGGCGGGATAGATGCGCGCGCAGATTGCATTCCTCGAAACTCCGCTCCGCGCGGTCCCGATGGCATGGCCGGCGCTTGGGCCGCGTGCCCGGCGTTGGGCCACAACATTGGTCCTGGCCGCCACCGACGTGCTGGGCATCGTTGTGGCGCGGGCAATCGCCCTGGTCCTGTGGAACTGTATTCACCCCGCCATCGGACTGCCGAACTTCCTCGGCTACTGGCAATCGCTCGTACTGTTTGCGGTGACCTATGCGGCGCTCGGATTGTACTCCGGCGGCCTTTTCGGCGCGGTTGAGGAACTACGGCGAGTGGTGGCGGGAACTACCATCGTGTGCCTGGTGCTCACAGCGTCGGTATTTTTCTTGCAGCATACGGGACCGTACTCGCGAGGCCTGGTGATCCTTTCCGGATGCCTGACGGCGGCCGCGGTCCCGCTGGTCCGGGCGCTCGTGCGAAGTCTGTTCGCCACGCGCCGATGGTGGGGCACTCCGGTCATCGTACTGGGGGCGGGGGACGTGGCGGAGGCGTTGATCGCCCGGCTGCATAGCCATCCGGAAATGGGCCTGCGTCCGGTAGTCTGCCTGGATGACGAGGCGGAAGGAAAGGGGGAATGCGCGGGTGTGCCCGTTGCCGGGCCGCTATCGATGGCGCCCGCGCTCGCACGGGCTCTAAAGATTCGTCACGTACTGGTCGCCATGCCGGAAGTGGACCGCGAGGATTTGGTCTGGATGTTGGATGACTGGGGCACGGTTTTCCGTCATGTGATCCTGATCCCGGATCTGTTTGGCATCGCGAGTCTGTGGGTTTCCGCACGCGACCTGGGCGGTGTTCTGGGGCTCGAACTGCGTCAGAACCTGCTGGTGCCGCTGAACCGATGGACGAAACGCGCTGTCGACATCGCGGGCGCATTGATACTTGGCGCGCTCGCGCTGCCGGTCCTCGCCGCCGCGGCTCTCTGGATCAAGCTGACCTGCCGCGGAGGGTTGATCTACCGGCAGGAGCGCGAAGGCGAAGGCGGGCGCAGCCTCCAGATTCTCAAGCTCCGCACCATGCACATGGATGCGGAAGCGCTGTTAATGTGTGTTCTCTCCGGGTCGCCACAGGCGAGGGCCGAGTGGGCCAGGTGTTTCAAGCTGAAGAAAGATCCGCGCGTGCTGCCGGGCGTCGGCAATTTCCTGCGGAGAACCAGCCTCGATGAGCTTCCGCAATTGTGGTGCGTGCTGAAAGGGGAAATGAGCCTGGTGGGCCCGCGCCCGTTCCCTCGCTATCATTTGGAAGGGTTTGGATCGCGCTTCCGTGCGCTACGGGGCCGCGTCAAACCGGGCCTGACCGGCCTCTGGCAGGTGTCCGATCGCGCCGATGGCGACCTGGAAGTGCAGGAAGCGCTGGACACCTACTACATCCGCAACTGGTCGCTGTGGCTGGACCTGTACATTCTGGCGCGCACGGTTCGCGCTGTCCTGTGGCCCAGGGGCGCCTACTAGCGAGAGAGCCCGCGGGCCACGGCTGGGCCGCGCGGGCTGGGACGCCGCGTCCTCCGGACCACGGCGAACTTGGAGCGGTGTCGCGATGCCAGCGGCTTAGTTCTTGGCGGCGTTGTGCTTCTTGTTGTAGATCCGCGCGCTCTCGCGGTTCTGTTGCCGGTTGACTTGCGTTTTTTCCTTATTGGTCAAATTGCCGCCGTTGGCTTTGCGGTCATTCCGCACTTCGCGATTGATCCGAGATTCCTGGTTTTCCAGTTTCGCGGTTTCATGAGGCGTTAACTCGCCTGATTTGACGCCCTGCGCAATGCGGTCCTGCTGATTCACTTCGCGATCCTTGATCTCTTGGGCGTAGACGCCACCTGTAAGGGCGATCGCCATCATGGTGGAAAGTACGAATTTAGACATTGTCTTCTCCTCCTGCCGTCTTTTCTAAATCTCGGAAGCATTGCTTCCTGCACAGTCAAAACCGGGTTGAGGGGGAGAGTTTCGGGGGAGGAGAGTTAAAAAGCGTTAAGCGAAGTGGGGGCAGTAGGCTGGGAAACGTTAACCAGAGTGGAATCGTACGCGAAGCGCTCGCGTGCGGCTCAACCCGCAGCTTTCGTCCCCGTCATCAGAGCCAGTTCCAGCCACTTCCAGCGACAATCGACATCCTCAAATCCAATCGCGCGCAGCCAGTTCAGTTGCGTCTCCAGGTCCAACAGCTTATTGGAGGGATCTTCCTCTTCGGGGCGAGTTGAGAGCGCGGCGAGAAACTGGAGATGCAGCTTTTCCGTAGGTGACGCGACATGTTCTAGATTGCAGAATATTGCGCCCGGAGCGAGGAGCGCGTAGATCTCGGCATATAGAGCGCGTTTCCGCGCGTGCGGAAGGTGATGGATGGCGAAGCTGGAAACGATCGCATCGAAGGCGCCCACGGGCGGCAGCGGCTTATCCAGATCGTGGGGGATGACTTGAACTCTCGGGTCCCCGGCGAAACGGTGACGCAGTTCGTCCAGCATCGTCGGGGAGAAATCCAGCGCAACGGCGTTCGCTTCGGGATGCGCGAGCTTCACCAGCGCGAGAAGGCGGCCGTTACCGCTGCCTAAGTCCAGGACACGGCCGAGCGGGCGCGGCAAGCAGTCGAGCAGCACGGCTTCTCCTTCGGTGCGGTGCGGAATTTTGTCCGCGCGGCTTAGGTAATCCAGAGCGTGTTCAGGCGAGGACCAGAGATTGACATCCGAAGCTGCCATGCGGGCTACACGCCCCAGCAGTAATCTTCCACGGCGCGCTCGACCGAGTCATCCTGCTCTGTGAGCCGCATCAGTTCGAGCCGGATGGCATCCACCTGCGCCGACCAGCTTGCCTCTATCACGTTGTCGGAGACACCGACGGTCGACCAGCTCTTGCGATGGTCCGACCACTCGACCAGCACGCGCACGCGCGCCGCCGTCCCTTTTCGCGGTTCGAGCACGCGCACCTTGTAGTCGGTGAGACGAACGTCGGAAATGCGCGGATAGAGCGTCGAGAGGCACTTGCGCAGGCAGAGATCGAGGGCGTGCACGGGCCCTTGGCCGCTGGCTGTAGCGGAATGGACCCCATCCTGCGCGCGCAGGTTCACGGTTGCGGTAGATCGCGAGCCCACAGCGCCGGTTGATTTCGTGGTGACTTCGTAGCCTTCGACGTCGAAGAAGTGCAGGCCGGGATGCAGCGCCTCGCGCACCAACAGCTCAAACGTGCCTTCAGCGGCTTCGAGCTCGTAGCCCAGGTACTCCATCTCCTTGATGCGATCCAGCAGCTCGCGCCGCGCGTCTTCGTTCAGGCGGTCGGCCAGACCGTGCTGCTTGAGCTTGTAGAGTACGTTGGCGCGGCCGGAAAGATCGCTCACCAGCACGCGCTGCCGGTTGCCGACGGCTTCCGGCTGGATGTGCTCGTAGGTCGCAGAATCTTTCAACACCGCGCTCACGTGCACACCGCCCTTGTGGGCAAACGCGCTGTGGCCCACAAACGGCTGGTCGCCGCGCAGCGGCAAATTGGCTAGCTCGGCGATGAATCGGGCGACGGTCGTGAGGCTGGTCAGCTTTTCCGGACCGATGGTCGAGTGGCCCAGCTTCAGTTCCAGGTTGGCAATGATGGAGCACAGGTTCGCATTGCCGCAGCGCTCCCCGTATCCGTTCATGCAGCCCTGGACATGGGTGCACCCCTGGTCGATAGCGGCCAGGGCGTTCGCGACGGCGACCTCGGAATCATTGTGGGTGTGGATGCCGATTACGCCATCGAAGCGCTTGCGGACATCGGCCACAATTTCGGCCAGACGGCCGGTGAGCGTGCCGCCATTGGTGTCGCAAAGCACCAGGACATCCGCGCCGGCCTTTTGCGCGGCTTCGAGCGTACGCAGCGCGAAGGCGGCGTTCGATTGGTAGCCGTCGAAGAAATGTTCGGCGTCGTAGACGACCTCTTTTCCGTGCTCCTTCAGGTAGCCGACGGTGTCCGAGATCAGTTGGAGGTTTTCGTCTTCGGTGATGCCGAGCGCGCGCTGCGTATGCAGTTCCCAGCTCTTGCCGAAAATTGACACCACAGGCGTGCCCGCCGAGAGCAGCGCCGCCACATTGCGGTCCTCATTCACCGGGTTCTTGGCAAAGCGCGTCGAACCAAACGCGGAAAGCTTGGCGTGGTGCAGCTTCACGTCTTTGGCGCGCTCGAAAAACTCCTTGTCCTTGGGATTCGAGCCCGGCCAGCCGCCCTCGATGTAGTCGATTCCCAATTCGTCGAGCTTTTGCGCGATAACCAGCTTGTCATCCACCGAGAACGAGACCGACTCGCCCTGCGTGCCATCGCGCAGCGTGGTGTCAAAGGTGAAAACCTTCATTTCTGCGCTGCCAGCGCCGGTTGGTCTTCCGGTACGCCTGCCTCCTTCTTCTTCTTCAGGAACGTCATCATCTCGCGCAGCTCGCGGCCCACCTGTTCGACCTTCTGGTTGCGCGCTTCTTCGCGCATGGCGAGAAAATTCTTGCGGCCGGTCTTATTCTCGTTAATCCATTGCCGCGCGAACTCACCCGATTGCACTTCGCTCAGGATCTTGCGCATCTCGGCGCGCACAGCGTCGTTCACGACTCTCGGCCCGCGCGTGTAGTCGCCGTACTCGGCCGTATCGGAGACCGAAAAGCGCATGTAGCTCAGGCCGCCTTCCTGAATCAGGTCGACGATGAGCTTCAGCTCGTGGAGGCACTCGAAGTAGGCGATCTCGGGCGCGTAGCCTGCTTCCACCAGGGTCTCGAACCCCGCCTTGATCAATGCGCTCGCGCCGCCGCACAACACCGCTTGCTCGCCGAAAAGATCGCTCTCGGTCTCTTCACGAAACGTGGTTTCGATTACGCCGGCCTTCAGGCACCCCAGCGCCAGCGCGTATGCCAGCGCGTTTTCGAGAGCCTTGCCCGAGGGATTCTGCGCGACTGCCACCAGCGCCGGAACGCCCACGCCCTCAGTGAACAGCTCCCTTACGCGATGCCCCGGAGCTTTGGGCGCGATCATCGAAACATCCACATCGGCCGGCGGAACAACCTGCTTGAAGTGAATGCAGAACCCGTGTGCGAACATCAACGTCTTACCCGCGCTCATGTGCGGCGCGATCTCGTTGGTGTACAGGTCCGCCTGCAGGTGGTCCGAAACCAGGATCATCACTATGCTCGCGGCTTTCGCGGCATCGGAGACCGTCATTACCTTCAGGCCCGCGGCCTCCGCCTTGTTCCACGACTTGCTGCCGCGGTATAGGCCCACGACCACGTCCACGCCGGAATCACGCAGGTTCAATGCGTGCGCGTGTCCCTGGCTGCCATAGCCGATGATGGCCACTGTCCGGCCCTTCAAATTCCCGAGATTTCCGTCTTTTTCGTAATAGCGCTTGGCCATTTAGTTCTCCTCAATCACTTCGACAACCGTGTTTCCGTCCTGCCGGATGCGCGCCGCGGGTACGGGCGGCTGCAAGCGCAGCTTCTTTGCATCGAGCGACATCGCGACCGCGCCCGACCGGATCACCTCGATCTCGCCGTAGCTGCGCATCACTTGAATGAATTCGTCTATCTTTTCGGGATCGTCCGTGGCTTCGAGGGCAAACCCTTCGGTGGACGAATCAACCACGCGCGCGCCAAAGATCTCGGCTTCCTTCAGAATCGCGGTGCGCATTTCGAGTACCGCCCGCACGCGAATGAGCACCATGTCGCGGATCACGGCGTGCGAATCGGTAAGGTCCACCGCTTGCAGTACGTTCACCAGCTTATTCATCTGCTTGATCACCTGCGCGCGCAGCGCGGGATCAATGTCCACGACAATGCTCATGCGCGACACCTCGGGATCGAGTGTGCGCGCGACCGTCAGCGTTTCAATGTTGTAACCGCGGGCCGTCAGCACGCCGGTCACACGCATCAGAGCGCCCGGTTTATTTTCGAGTAACAGCGAGATCACTTGCAGCATAAGTCACCCTTTTACTTCGGAACAGCCACCGGCTCGGGCGGCCCCATCACCATTTCGTTCACCGCCGCCCCGGCGGGAATCATCGGGTACACATTTTCGTACGGCGAAACCTTCACATTGAGCAGATACGGCCCCGGCTCGTCCACCGCGGCTTGGAGCGCCGAAGCCAGCTCGTATGGCTTCTCGATCGTGCGGCCCTTGAATCCGTACGCGCCCGCTAGTTTTTCGGCGTCGGGGAAGCAATCGAGCTCCGCCGAGCTCAAACGGTTGTTGTAGAACAGCTCCTGCCATTGCCGGATCATGCCCAGGTAGCCGTTGTTCATCACGATGATCTTGATGGGCAGGCCGAACGATGCGATGGTAGAAAGCTCCGGAATCGACATCTGGAAGCCGCCGTCACCCACCACCGCGAAGACCAGCTTGTCGGGCCGTGCGAACTGCGCACCGATCGCTGACGGCACGCCGAACCCCATGGCGCCCAGGCCGCCGGAGTTGATCCACAGGCGTGGTTCGCTAAAGCGGATCAGTTGCGCCGCCCACATCTGATGCTGGCCCACATCGGAACAAACGATCGCTTGCCCCCCCGAAAGCCGGTCGATCTCCGCCATCAGGTGCTGGGGCTTGATTTCGGTGTCCGAGTAAACCGGCGCCAGGGGATGCTCCTGCTTCCAGCCCCGCACCTGTTTCCACCAAGCCTGGCGCGCGGGAGCGTTCTTGGCCTTCCGTTCCGGCGTCGCTTCCGCCAGAGTTTTGTTGAGGCGCTCCAAAACCCGCTTGACGTCGCCCACGATCGGCAGATCCGGCGCGCGATTCTTGCCGATCTCCGCGGGGTCAATGTCCACGTGGATCACTTTGGCATGCGGCGCAAAGGCCGAGAGGCGGCCGGTCACGCGATCATCGAAACGCACTCCCAGGGCGATCATGACGTCGCAATTCGACATCCCCATGTTGGCCGCGTAACTGCCGTGCATACCGGGCATGCTGACGAAATTCGGATGCCCCGCCGGCATGCCTCCCAAACCCATGAGCGTGCAGACCACCGGAACATCCGCGATTTCCGCCATCTCGCGCAGATCGCCGGAAGCGCCCGCCGCGATGATGCCGCCGCCCGCGTACACCCACGGCCGCTCCGCATCCCAAATCATTTGCGCGGCGCGTTTGATCTGTCCGGTATGGCCTTCGGTGAAGACTTTGTAGCCGGGAAGATGAATGCTGGTGACCGGCGTGTAATGTCCCTGGGCCTGAAATATGTCTTTGGGAATGTCCACGAGCACCGGCCCCGGCCGCCCGCTGGAGGCGATGTAAAACGCCTCATGCACAATCTGCGGCAGCTCGGCAAGGTTTTTCACCATGAAATTGTGCTTGGTGCAGGAGCGCGTGATGCCGAACGTGTCGGCTTCCTGAAAGGCATCGCTGCCGATGAGCTTGGTCGATACCTGGCCGGTGATAGCCACGATGGGAATTGAATCCATCATGGAATCGACCAGTCCGGTGACCAGGTTGGTCGCGCCCGGCCCGGAAGTCGCGCAGCAGACTCCCACTTTCCCGGTCGCGCGCGCATACCCTTCGGCCGCGAAGCACGCGTTCTCCTCGTGACGCACCAGGACGTGGCGGATGTGGTGGTCGTACATGGCGTCGTAGAACGGCAATGTGACGCCTCCCGGGTAACCGAAGAAGCAATCCACTCCTTCGCGCCCCAGACATTCCAGCAGCATTTTGGCGCCGCTCATCAAATTCGACATAATCTTCTTCGCCTCAAAAAAGTGTCCAAACAACAAAAAAGGCCATCAGCCGGTTTCTTGCTCCCCGCTGATGGCCTCGGATAATTACCCGAGCGGCCTCAAGCGGGGCCGGATACGATGACCAGAATAATAATAATGCTGACGACGAGAGATTCGGGACTGACGGGCCGCGTTGTGGGACCTTCGAACATTGCTGAAATCGAGTGTACCGTGGAGAGGATTGTAAATGCAAGAGGGTACTTCTATAAATTCTGTTAATACGCGGATTCAGCGCAGCCGCACTTCAGCGCTTGCGCCGGGCCCACCACGCGCCGAGGCAGAATCCGACGAGCGCCGCTCCCGCGAGGCGCCGCTTGTCGTGCAAGGGAATGAACCGGGTGTCGGTATCGGTCACCTCCACTACGCCGATCGGCACGGCGTACAGCCCGCCCCCTCCGCCCTCGCCCTCCTGCGGGTTGCCCTCGCTCTGTTTTCTTCCTCCGCCTCCGCCGAAACCGTAGGCCACACGGGCCACCGGAATGATGGTCTTGCCGTTGGCCAAGACCGCGTCACCGTAGACCGATTTCACGCTGGCACTTTTGCCCAGCGACTCGAACGAGGATAGAAAGCTTTCATCCATACGGATACGATGCATTTGCGCACTCGCAGGTTTCCCGGCGTGAAACTGAATGCCTAGCCTGCATCCCGGCGGACCGTCGCCATCGAAAAGGCCGGAAGGCATACCGCGATATATTCCGCGCCATCGGCTTCCGGCGTGCTGTATCGGACCCATTCGCCTTTGCTCGCAATCACCGCCTGTCCGGCGCGCACATCCATCACTCCGCCGCGATATTCCACGCGCAGCATTCCCTTGAGCACAACCGTGAACTCGTCGAACTCAGGTGTTTGCCCCGGCTCCTGCCATTCGCCCGGGCTCCGCATGTGCGCGACGCTGACCGCCTCACTTTTTGAATTGGCACGGCCGATATATTCATCAATGAGCTTGGGCTTATTGCCGGCTGCTTCGACGCGCATAGGCCGGGGAATGAGGGTTGGCATGGGGTCTTTAGCGATCAATAATAGCAGCCTCGAAACTACTTGATCGCAGGCGGTCCCTACCGCTATACTGACATTTTCGCTGAGATTGTTATGACGGCGAGAGACGATTTCGACCCACTAGCTCCACAACGGGAAGCGGCGTTCTTCTACGGCCTGTTCCTGCGCGGCCACTCGGTTGAGACCTTGCGTCAAGACATTGATGTGCCTTCCGCGATGCTGGATAAATGGCTGAAAGCAAGGGACTTTGAACAGTCGTTCCGCGAGTCCCTGCATCGCGTGTACGCCTACCGCAAGCAAGTTTTGGCCATCTTCGACGGCTTGGTTTGGAACGAACAGAAGCGCCCCCGCCTGCAGTAGATCCAGTCTATAAAACGAAACAGAATTGAAACGTTGTTTCGATCTGTCCGTCAGCCCCGTTTGCCCACCGCGTCCGCGAAGGCTCGAAACAGCTTGACTTGCGCTTCGTCCCCCGGGACCTGGTCCTCGGGGTGCCACTGCACGGCGACCGCAAATTCCTTCTCCGGCAATTCGAGGCCTTCAATGATATTGTCCGGCACTGCCTTCGCCGACACGCGCAGATGAGCCCCCACCTTATCGACGGCTTGATGGTGCCGTGAATTCACTGGATGTTGGCCCGCGCCGAAAATCGCCGCCAGCCGGGTATCCGGCGCGACGCTGACGGCATGCATGGGCTTGGAGCGATCCTTCGGCCGCTGCAGGGTCCGGTGCGGATCGCCCTTGAGATGCTGGACCAGCGTGCCGCCGTGGTACACGTTGAACAATTGAAAGCCGCGGCAGATGCCCAACACGGGCAGGTCGCGGTCCAGCGCTTCTCCCAAAAGGCCAATTTCCATACGATCGCGCGCCGGGTTGGGCGGTTCCGTCTCGCGCACTGGATCCTGGCCGTAGCGCTTCGGGTCGACATCCCGGCCGCCGGTCAGCAACAATCCATCCAGGCCGACCAGAGACCGTGCGTCTTCGGCCGAAACCAGCACCGGTTCCAGACCCACCAGCCGCAGCGCCGCGGCGTACGGCTCCGCCTTCTTCAAGTCTTCATGCGTTACCGCGACCTTTTTGGGCACTTTTGCTATTCTGGTGTGACCGGGTGAAAATCGCAAGCGTGCTCCGCGTTCTGCTACGGTAACTGCCGGCGCCCTTGACGATCTGCCAGCAATGAGAATCTCCAGCGTCCGTTCGTTCCTGCTCTCTTATCCGTTCAAAGAACCGTTGAAGCTCCCGTTCTACGGCGGCGAGCGCACCATTCTCAAGCGCGACGCCATGCTCATCCGCATTGACACCGATAACGGTCTCATCGGTTATGCGCCGGGCCCGGGCAGCGAAAAAGCGCAGGCGGCCATTCAAACCACCATCGCGCCGTTTCTATCCGGACGTGCACTGGCCGACCCCGACGCCTTGCGCGTGCAGTTCTTCGATGGCCCGGGCCAGAACCCGGAGTTGGCCAAAGTGTACTGCGCGGTGGAGATTGCACTATACGATCTGGTGGCGAAGGCTCTTGGTGCGCCGCTCTCGGAAACCATCGGAGGCCGGGTGCGCGACCGCATACGGCTTTACGGCAGCGGGGGTATGTATATGCCTCCAGAACGGTACGCCGAGGAAGCCTGCGCCATTGCCGATCTCGGTTTCCGCGCCTATAAAATGCGCCCCGGGCTTGGACCCGACGAAGATCTGGAGACGGTTCGTCTGATGCGCAAAGCCGTTGGCCCCGACTTCGACTTGATGGTGGACGCGCATACGTGGTGGCGCATGGGCGACCGCAGTTACGCTTTCGATACCGTCGAACAGATGGCCAAGGAGATGGCTTCCCATCGCGTGGCCTGGCTCGAGGAGCCCCTGCCGCCCGATGATCACGAGTCTTACCGCCGCCTGAAACAGGAGGACCTGCTGCCCATTGCCGGCGGGGAGCACGAGCCCAGCGAATTGCGCTACCTCGACCTGGTACTGACGCAGTGCGTCGACTACGTACAAATGGACGTCTGTTGCCAGGGCGGCTACGCCATGGCCCGCCGCCTCTTCAGCGAGATCGCGCACGAAGGTCTCAAATTTGCCTTTCATAGCTGGGGCACGGCCCTCGAGGTGCTCGCTGCCGCGCACCTTGGCATCTGCTGGCCCGAGATGGTGGTCGAGTGGCTGGAGTACCCCTGTTACTCGAGCGAGGTCCGCCAGGGGATGTATCCGTTCCCGCTGGCCGAAGAGATTTTCAAAGAGCCGCTCGAGATCGATCACGGCGATCTCATCGTGCCGCGCAAGCCCGGTCTCGGCATCGAGATCAACGAGTCGATCATCGATCGTTATCCCTGGATCCCAGGCCCCTGGTCCTACTTCCGCATCGATTCGCCCCGGGAGACTCTGGCCGTAACCTCCGATCACAGCGTCAAATGGGAAGGCAACGCCGCCGGATGAAGGCGCGTGAGTTCCACTACTACGACCTACTGGTCCACATCTTCGTCGTTCTTCTCCTGATCTCGAATCTGGTTGGCCAGAAGATTACTGCCATCGGGCCGGTCCGCGTGGGTGGGGCGCAATTGCTGTTTCCCCTCACGTACATTTTTGGCGACGTCTTTACGGAGGTCTACGGCTACGGGGCCTCGCGCCGCGCCATCTGGATCGGATTCTTCGCGTCCGGGCTGCTTTCGTTGATGTGTGTATTTATGGTCTGGCTGCCGCCGGCTCCTGGTTGGAACAATCAGGAAGCCTACCGGACGGTCTTCTATCAGGTCCCCCGCATGGTCGCCGCGAGCCTGATTGCCTACTGGTGCGGCGAGTTTGCCAATTCGTTCGTCCTGGCCAAGATGAAACTGTGGACAGAGGGAAAGTATCTATGGACACGCACGGTAGGCTCGACGGTCGTGGGGCAGGCCGTCGACACCACCGTTTTCATGACACTCGCTTTCGGCGGATCGCTGACACCTTCGTTGATTGCGAGCCTCGTTTTTTGGGGTTACCTTTTCAAGGTAGTCTATGAAGTTTTGGCGACGCCCCTGACTTATCAGATCGTCAATTTTCTCAAGCGGCGCGAAGACGTCGACACCTTCGATCGCTTAACCGACTTTAATCCGTTCCGCCGCCCGCTCGAAGAGCCGGGAATAGAATAGAGACATGCCAGACAACCTGATTATTGCCGGCCGTGAGTTTCGCTCGCGCCTCATCGTGGGCACCGGCAAGTATCGCAGTTTTCCTGAAATGGCCCGCTGCCATGCGGCGTCCGGCGCCGATATGGTCACCGTCGCGATTCGCCGCGTAAACCTGACCGATAAATCCAAAGAGTCGCTGCTCGATTACATCGACCGTACGAAGTTCTTCATCCTGCCGAACACGGCGGCCTGCTATACAGCCGACGATGCGATCCGCACTGCCCATCTGGCCCGCGAAGTTGGTCTTTCGAACTGGATCAAGCTCGAAGTGATCGGCGATCAAAAAACGCTCTTTCCCGATAACGAAGGCCTGCTCGAAGCCACTCGCGCGCTGGTGAAAGACGGCTTCGTGGTCCTCCCCTATACAAATGATGACGTGGTCAACGCCCGCAAGCTCGTGGATGCCGGCGCCGCTGCGGTGATGCCGCTGGCCGCGCCCATCGGCTCCGGGCTGGGCATACAGAACGTGACCAATCTCCGCATTCTGCGCGAAGTCATCACCGCCGTTCCGCTGATCGTGGATGCCGGTGTGGGCACAGCGTCTGACGCCGCGATTGCCATGGAGCTCGGCGCCGATGGCGTGCTCATGAATACGGCCATCGCGGAAGCCGAGGACGCCGAGAAAATGGCGCGCGCCATGAAGCTGGCGGTCGAAGCCGGCCGCCTGGCCTACGAATCCGGCAGAATGCAGAAGCGGCTCTACGCCAGCGCGAGCAGCCCCATGGCGGGTGTGGTGGGAAGATAGAAGGCGTATGGAGCTGGTGCTCAAGAACATCGAATTTCAATCGCCGTTCCGCATTCATCCGCACCGCCGGATCTGCCAGGACGAGTTTTACGATTTGTGCGTAGCCAACCCCGATGTTCGCATGGAGCTTACTGCGGGGGGAAGAATCGTCGTTATGCCGCCCACCGGAGGCGAAACCAGTTATCGCAATAGCGATCTCAACGCCCAGTTGCATAACTGGGCCCGGCGAGACAAACGCGGCCGTGCGTTCGATTCCAACGCTGAGTACTTATTGCCTGATGGCTCCGCTTTGTCACCCGATGCCTCCTGGATCGATCGCGAGCGCCTGGCCTCTTTCGACTCGAGAGCAGAAGCGCAAATTCCCGCCAGTCGTTCCCGATTTCGTAGTCGAACTGGTCTCGCCCAGTGATCGCCTCTCAGCTGTGCGCAAGAAGATGGAAGCCTGGATCGCAAACGGTGTGAAACTCGGCTGGCTGCTGGACGCGGATCGCCCCACGGCATACATCTACCGGCCGCGGCGCGAGCCCGAAAAGCTGGTCGCCCCGGCATCGCTGAAAGGCGAAGGTCCGGTTTCCGGATTCGTTCTCGATCTGGCCGAAATCTGGAACCCCGATATCTAGCAAACCGCCAATCCTCAGCCTCCCGCAATCGCTCCAACAACCAGGAAAGGCTCGGCCCCCGTCGCGACGGCATCGGGCAGCGGAGCGTCCGGCGGTTCATGGGAAGATCTTCTTCGCAGGCGAAGAACCGCACGAACGGCCGCCGCTGTTGCGTGACGTGGTCGCGGATCGTTCCGCGCAGCATCGGGTAGCAGGCCTCGAGCGCGTCGAGCACCGACCGCTGCGTCACCTCACCAGGGACGTCGAGCTTCACTTCACCCTCGACGTGCGCCAGCGTCCGCAGATGTGCGGGAAGCACCACTCGGATCACGGCAGCGTCTGCACCTCGACGGACAGCACCGCCGGAAGATCGCGGACGATGGGCGCCCAGTTGTCTCCGGCATCGGCGATGCGTACACCTGCCCGCCCGTCGTACCGAAATAGACGCCGCACGCGTCGAGCGAATCGACCGCCATCGCGTCGCGCAGCACGTTGACGTAGCAGTCCCTTTGCGGCAGACCTTTCGTGAGCGCCTCCCACTCGTTTCCGCCCGTCCGGCTGCGGTACACGCGCAGTTTGCCCTCGAGCGGAAAATGCTCCGAGTCGCTCTTGATCGGGACCACGTAGATGGTTTCCGGCTCGTGCGCGTGAACATCGATGGCGAACCCGAAATCGGTCGGCAGGTTCCCGCTGACCTCTTGCCACGACTCGCCGGCATCGTCAGCTGCGCATAACGTCCCAGTGCTTCTGCATGAACAGCACGCCTGGCCGCGACGGGTGCATGGCGATGCGGTGCACGCAGTGGCCCACCTCGGCAGTCGGGTCGGGGATGTGTTGGGAGCGCAGTCCGCGGTTGATCGGGCGCCACGTCTTGCCGCCGTCGTCGGTCCGGAATGCGCCCGCGGCGGAGATGGCGATGAAGATCCGGTCGGGTTGCTGGGATCCAGCAGGATGGTGTGCAGGCACATCCCGCCGGCGCCCGGCTGCCAGTGAGGCCCTGAGCCGTGGCCGCGCAGTCCGGAGAGTTCCTGCCAGTTCTGCCCGCCGTCGGTCGAGCGGAACAGGGCGGCGTCCTCCACCCCGGCGTAGACCGTGTCCGGATCGGTCAGCGATGGTTCCAGATGCCAGACGCGCTTGAACTCCCACGGATGCGGCGTGCCGTCATACCACTGGTGCGTGCCGGGGACGCCGTCGTACACGAACTTGTTGCCTACCGGCTCCCATGTCTTGCCACCGTCGTTGGAGCGCTGGATCAACTGCCCGAACCAGCCGGTGGACTGCGACGCATAGAGCCGGTTCGGGTCGGCGGGCGATCCCTTGACATGGTAGATCTCCCAGCCCGCAAAGTGGGGGCCGCTGATGTCCCACTTTTCCCGCTTTCCATCCGATGCCAGGACGAACGCGCCCTTCCGGGTGCCTACCAGTACTCGTACGTTGCTCAATGCCGTTACTCCTTCCCTGAGCTGCGGGCCGTGACGCACGGTCCCTTCGCCCGAGTAGCCTCGCTATATGGTCGATCGGGCCGCCTCGAAATCGACACGCCCACCCAAAAAACATGCGGAAGCTCGAACAAACTCCACCAGCATAACGCGCCCGCTCACCCGGCCGAATGAGAAGCTCAGACCGGCACGCACTTTTGGCGGCATGGCTGCCTGCCGCTCTTAGTTGTGTTAAGATCCGGTTTTTAAATCCTCACTCTGGGAGTCGCTCAGTGAAAACCTACGAAGGCAAGGACATTCGGAACGTTGGTGCGGTGGGCCACGGCGATTCCGGCAAGACCTCGCTCACCGCGGCCCTGCTGTTCACTGCCGGTGCGACCAGCCGGCTGACGCGGGTCGATGAAGGCAATACCATCACCGACTATGATGACGAGGAGGTCCAGCGCAAGATCAGCATTTCCACAGCTCTGGCTTACGTCGAATGGAAGAGGGCCAAGATCAATTTCCTGGATACGCCCGGCTACAACATCTTTATTAACGATACGCGCGCGGCCCTGGCGGCTGCCGATTCAGCGCTGGTCGTGATCGACGCCGTCGCCGGCGTCGAGGTGCAGACCGAAAAGGTCTGGGAGTTCGCGAACGAATTCAATCTCCCGCGCGCGCTGATCATTAACAAGCTCGAACGGGAACGCGCCAGCTTCGACCGGACGCTCGGGAGCATTCAATCGTTTTTCGGGCGCACCGCCGTTCCTGTCCAACTCCCCTGGGGTAGCGAGCGCGATTTCAAAGGTGTAGTGGATCTGGTGCGTATGAAAGCCTACAGCTACACGCTGGACGGTGACGGCAAGGGCAAGGAAACCGACATCCCCGCCGAGCTGGCGGACGCCGCGCAGAAGGCCCACGAGGCGCTGGTTGAGATGGTGGCCGAGGGCAATGACGCTCTACTGGAAGAATTCTTTGAGAAAGGCACGCTGCCGGTCGAACACATTGTTGATGGCCTCAAGACCGCTCTACAGGAACGGCGCATCTATCCCGTGCTCTGCGCCTCCGCGCTGCACAACATCGGCTCGGACCAGATCCTGAATTTCATCGTCGACTATGTGCCGGCGCCGACGGAACGTGGAACCGTCAAAGGAAAGCAGAACGGCAGCGAGGTGGAGCGCAAGATCGCGGATTCCGAACACGTCTCCGCATTTGTGTTCAAGACCACGGCCGATCCGTTTGCCGGCCGCATCACGTTCTTCAAGGTCTACTCCGGCATTCTGAAGAATGATGCGACATTGACCAACGTGCAGCGAGGCAGTGCCGAACGTCTGGCGCATATTTCGTGCGCCCTGGGCAAGACATTAACACCAGTCACGGAACTGCACGCCGGGGACATCGGCGCCGTAGCCAAACTGAAGGACACGCTTACCGGCGACACGCTCGATGACAAGGGTTTTCCCATTGAATATCCGGCGGTCAAGATTCCAGAGCCCTCGATTGCGTTCGCGATCGAGGCCAAGTCGCGCCAGGATGAGGATCGCATGGGGCACGCCATCCACCGCATTCTGGAGGAGGACCAGTCGTTGCGCTTCTTCCGCGACCCGCAGACCAAGGAGTTCCTGCTGGGCGGTACCGGGCAGCAGCACGTCGAGATTGTGGTCAGCCGGCTCAAGAAGCGCTACGGCGTGGATGTCGCCTTGAAGGCGCCGAAAATCCCGTATCGCGAGACCATCCGCGGCAAAGCCGACGTCCAGGGCCGCCACAAGAAGCAGACCGGCGGCCATGGCCAGTTCGGTGACTGCTGGATTCGCATGGAGCCTCTGCCGCGCGGCGCCAAATTCGAGTTTGTGAACGACATTTTTGGCGGTTCCATTCCCAAGAACTACATCCCGGCAGTGGAAAAAGGGATCATCGAGGCGGCCGAGAATGGCTTTCTAGCCGGGTATCCGATGGTCGACTTCCGGGTAGTACTGTACGACGGGTCGTACCATGACGTGGATTCTTCAGAGCTATCGTTCAAGCTCGCTGCCCGCAAAGCATTCAAAAATGCCATGCAGGAGGCTAAGCCAGCCCTGCTCGAGCCAATCATGAACGTGGAAATCCAATCACCGGTGGAATATGCCGGCGATTTGATGGGCGATCTCAATAGCCGCCGTGGCCGCGTCGCGGGCATGGATACCAAGGGCGCCACCCAGATTATTCGCGCCAAGGTGCCAATGGCTGAGATGTTGAACTATCAGAACGACTTGACCTCCATGACCCAGGGACGAGCCTCGTTCACCATGGAATTTGACCATTACGATTTCGTTCCAGGCCAACAAGCGGAAAAAATCATTGCGGCGGCAAAGGCCGCCAAAACGGGCGAAGAGGAAGAAGAGGACTGAGTCTTCCGGTTAAGTCACTGATTAAATTATGGTTACAATTTGGGCCAAAGCGGGTATCCCCCCGTACAGTACTGGCCTGGTCGCAACTGAGGACCGGCTAGGGTATAATTTGTTACAGTGTCGTTGCGTCGACCGTGCGACAACCCGGTTGACACCTTAGCCCGTTCGTTATAGAGTTCAAGGTTCGCGCGCGCAGAAGCCTAAGCGCCCCGACCGAAGTAGCCGAAATAGCAGTTGTAGGTGCGGTTCATTTTCTGATCGAGGTTCACTTTTGGCGTATCGCCCCGTAGCTCCTCTGGTGCTGGCCCTCGCCCTTTGTGGGTGCGGAATTACTCCTCAGCAGCAGAGGTTCCGAAACGCGTTTTTGCCTCCGACACCTCGCGGGGCTGCGGCTGTAATGGAAGCCGCCGTAGCGGAACCTCCGGTTGAACCGCCAAACCTCTATCTAGCAGATGTTCCAACCCTGACTTCAGTTGCACCCCAATTACCCCTATCCCATTCCGATCTGTTAATGGAGAAGGCGCGCGAGCACTTCGAGCAGGGCAAGAGATATTACCAGGAAAAGGATGCGGACCACGCCCGGATCGAGTTCGATCAGGCGATCGACCTGATGCTGGATGCCTCGGAGAGTCCATCGGACCGTCAGCTTTATGAATCGACGCTGGATAAGTGGGTCGACGAGATTCATCGAGATGACCTCACGGGTCTGGGAAGCGCCGCCAGCGTGGATGAGCCGCAATACGACAAGGCGCCGCTCGAAGATATCCTGCACATGACCTTTCCGGTCGATCCGAAGCTCAAAATCAAGGTACGCGAGCAGGTCCTGGCTACGGTTTCGCAGCTTCCGTTGACGGAAAACGACGCGGTTCTGGGCTATATCCATTACTTCTCGGGCCGCGGCAAGAACACGCTGATTGCCGGGTTGCGCCGTTCCGGACGCTATCGATCGCTGGTGCAGCGGGTTCTGGATGAAGAGGGCGTTCCGCAGGAATTGATTCACCTGGCTCAGGCGGAGTCTGGTTTTCTTCCTCGAGCGATGTCCCGGAAGGCTGCGGCGGGGATGTGGCAGTTCGTAAGCTGGCGTGGACACGAATATGGCCTGAATCAGACCCGGTACACGGATGACCGGCTCGATCCAGAGCTGGCCACGCGGGCCGCGGCGCGGCATCTGCGGGACCTCTATCAGAAGTTTGGGGATTGGTATTTGGCCATGGCCGCATACGATTGTGGGCCGGTAGTTATCGAGCGGGCGGTCGAGCGCACGGGCTATGCGGACTTTTTCGAGCTGCGCGCGCGGGGAGTTCTGCCACTCGAAACCACCAACTATGTGCCCATTATTCTGGCCATGACGATCATGAGCAAGAATGCGGCCGAGTATGGATTGGAAGGCATCGTTCCGGATTCGCCGCTCGAATACGACAGCGTCGAAGTCACCTCTCCCACACACCTGGCGCTGGTTGCGGACCTTACCAACGTGACGGCGGGTGAGTTGCAGGCGATGAATCCAGCCCTGCTAAAGGGTTTAGCACCAGCAGGTTACGCGCTGCATGTGCCTAAGGGGACGGGTAGCTATTTGATGGCAGCCCTGCAAACAGTGCCCTCTGAGCGGCGCGCTTCCTGGCGGATGCATACGGTCGAGACCGGGGAAACGTTGGCCAGCATCGGGAAGCGTTACCGGACCACGGCGGGCACAATCGCCGCGGCAAACAACATGAATTCCCAGTCGCCCGCGGTGGGCGACCATCTGCTGATTCCGGCCGCGTACCACGAAACGGCGCCTACGCGGACAGTCGCCGCGAAACGGCCGCACACTGCTTCGGCGAAGAACCGAAAGCACACCGTCGCTCACCGGCAGACCTCTGCCAAGAGCAAGACCCATCGGGCTAGTGGATTTCCGCAAGCATCCGGTAAACTGGCTCGCGGGCAGCAATAAAGCCTCGTCGGACGTTCACTAGCGGCACTTCGTAAACCCCGGAATTCCGCCATTTTTCTTGCTTTTCCCTGTTGCCTCTGAACCAAAACGAGGTATTCTATGTCTGTTGATCGTGACCGGATCAGGAGGCGTTCGGAATGTTTGATGGTTATTACTTAACTCCTAGGGACGAGGACGAGATGGACGACTTTCGTGACTACGACGACGAGAATACAGAAGTAGGCGCCAAGCTGGACGAATACAGCGAGATCGAAGACGAAGAGGAAGACGAAGAGCACCACGAAGGCATAGCGCCTGCGGTTGGCGTTCCGGCATCCGGTCCGCCCGTTCCCGCAGCCGCTCCGGTAGCACCCGCGCCAGCGGCCAAGAAGGCAACCCCTAAGCCCAAGGCGAAGGCTGCTCCCAAGAGTAAGGCTCCGGCCAAGAAGGCCGTGGCGAAAAAGGCTCCGGCCAAAAAAGCTGCGATAAAGAAAGCTCCGGTCAAGAAAGCGGCTAAGGCAGCTCCGAAGAAGGCGGCGGCCAAGAAGCCCGCGAAAAAAGTCGCCGCGAAAAAGGCTGCGCCAAAAAAGAAGGCAGCGGCCAAGAAGCGCAAGAAGTAAGCCGAGCCGTCATTAAACTTAGGGCGCCGGGCCGCCTGCCGCACTCCGCGGTGGACTTGCCCGGCGCCTTTATTTTGGCGGGTCGTTTTCAAGAATGGCCCGGCAACGCTCGAATAGCTGGAGCAAGGAGTCGGCGTACTCCTCGGCGGAGCGCGTGGGTTTCCCTGAGAAACCGGCTCCGCTACCCGAGACCTTTCCATAACCGGTGGTCACGGCGATGAACTTCATCAACTCCAGGGCGACTTCGTCTTTGCTGCGGCCATGGCCTTCCGCCACTGCCGCCGGCACTGCGGGTTCCTCCGCCATAATGGGGGCTCTCCTTGAAAGTGTGATACAACTCTAGCAGATTGTCGAAAAGCCTGGCCGTGAACTGCGGGCCAGCAGGCGATTTTCAACGACCTCTTTAGCGTACTGCATTTTCCAATGCCCCTTACGGCGCGGCGCCATATTCGCAAGATGCGTGGCGGCGCTCAAGCCCAACTGCTGGAGGCCAGCGACGGCCGGTTCTACATCGTAAAGTTCCAGAATAATCCGCAGCATCGCCGCGTTCTGGTGAACGAACTGGTGGCCTCTGTGTTTCTCCGGTACCTGCAGATTTCCAGCGCGGAATTTGCAGTAGTCGAAGTAACCGAAGAATTTGTGCGCGAGAACCCCGGCGCCTGCATCGAGCGGGGCGCCAGCAAAATACCAGTGGCAACCGGGTGGCAATTCGGGTCGCTGTACCCGGGTGACCCGGCCAGAGTGGCGGTCTACGATTTTGTCCCGGATTCGCTGCTGCACAAAGTGCGAAACTTGGCTGACTTTCTGGGCGCGCTGGTGTTCGACAAGTGGGTATCAAACGCGGATGGCCGCCAGGCGGTGTTCTTTCGGGCACGCGTGCGGGAATGGGTGCCCCTTGCGGCGGACGCGCATCCGCTCACAATGGGTTTCGTGGCGCTGATGATTGACCAGGGTTTCGCGTTCAACGGGCCGGAGTGGGATTTCGTGGATTCTCCGACGCAGGGCTTGTACGCTCGCAACCTGGTTTATGAAGATGTGACTTCGCTAGATCCGTTCGAGCCGTGGCTCGATCGCGTGACACACTTTCCCGAGGAAGTAGTCGACCTGGCCTCGAAGCAGGTTCCGCTTGAATGGCTCGGAGGCGAACAGGACGCATTCGACCGCATGCTGGAAAAACTGATGCGCCGCCGAAAGCGTGTTCCGGATCTGATTCGCGATGCGCGGCGCGCGAAGCTGAGCCCGTTCGTGAATTGGCGGGACTGACCACGTGGAAGGGCATCGCTTCGCTATACTGGACCCGTAACTTTCCCGGGCGCTCCGGCGAATTCACAATTATGAAACGGCTTGAATCTAAACATCCGGCCGCGATTCGCTGGTTCCACTGGATCAACTTCCCGCTCCTCGCGATCATGATCTGGAGCGGCATGTTGATCTACTGGGCCAATGACGTTTATCGCATTGGCTGGGGCGGGTTGACGCTGTTCCATTTTTTCCCGGACTGGGTCTACAAGACATTCAATTTCGGCCACCGTCTTGCAGAAGGCATGGCGTGGCATTTTGCCTTTGCGTGGCTGTTCGCGATCAACGGAGTGGCCTACGTCGCTTATACAATCGTTTCCGGCGAGTGGCGTTATCTGGCGCCCAACCGCAACTCCCTGCGGGAAGCGATCCAGGTGACATTGTACGACCTGCACTTGAGCAAGACGCAGCCGCCGCGCCGGAAATTCAACGGAGCGCAGCAATTCGCGTATACCAGCATCATTGTGATGGGCGCCGGATCGCTGGTCACGGGTCTCGCGATTTGGAAATCGGTGCAGTTTGGCTGGCTCGTCGCGCTGCTGGGAGGGTATCGGGCAGCGCGTGTCGAACACTTTCTGCTGACCGTCGGCTACGTGCTGTTTTTTCTAATTCATATTGCGCAGGTGATTCGCGCGGGCTGGAATAATTTCCGCGCGATGGTCACGGGATACGAAGTTGTGGTGGATGAGGCGGCGCAATGAGCGAAATGGAGCCGGTCGCGCCGCTCGAGCCGGAAATTCCACAGGCGCCGGAAGAGACAGATGCCGCGGCGGAGGAGGCTGCGGCGAAGGCAATAGCCGATGAGGCTGCCATGGATCGGGAGATGGCGCGCAAGACGCGCCGCGCCTTCCTGGTGGGTGGAGTGGCGGCGCTCGCGGGCACGGGCGCGTGGAGTTGGCTCAGGTCGCGCCGGCTTGACGACGGCGTTCCCTGGCCGCTGCGCATCGGGCTGCGCACCAACGAGCAGTTCTGGCGCGATTTCTTCGGGCGGAATCGTCTGGCGCGGACGTTTGCTCCCGGTAGCGTAGAAAGCCCGCGGCCGAACGGCAGCGCCGGTCTGGACGATGATGTGGACCCGGACTGGAAGCTCACCGTGGATGGGATCGCGGACGCTGATGAGCCGCTGTCTCTGACAGTGGCTGAGATCAAGGCGCTGCCGAAGATCGAAATGATCACAGAGCTGAAATGCATCGAAGGGTGGAGCCGCGTTCTGAAGTGGGGCGGGGTGCGCTTTCAAGATTTCGTTGCCAAATATGCGCCCGGCCAAGCGAGCCAGAATGGCTACGTGGCGCTTGAAACACCGGACCGCGAGTATTATGTCGGCCTGGATCTGGCCTCGGCGCTGCATCCGCAAACGTTGCTTTGTTATGAGA
Source organism: Terriglobia bacterium (assembly GCA_963768075.1). Lineage (GTDB taxonomy): Bacteria > Acidobacteriota > Terriglobia > Bryobacterales > Bryobacteraceae > QHXW01. Next base: position 153,052 of record CAVYHD010000033.1, on the reverse strand, counting down.
TGAATGATCAGCCGCTCGCGCCCGAGCATGGGGCGCCGCTACGCTTGGTAATCCCGGTCAAGTACGGCATCAAGAATCTCAAGCGCATTGGGCGAATTGCATTCAGCAGCTCCCGGCCTCCGGATTATTGGGCGGAGCGGGGCTACGACTACTACGCTGGATTCTAGGACCGGACGATGAATCCATTCGCATCCGTCGAGCCGGAGGGGATCTCACGCCGGGCGTTTCTCATCACGCCATTCGCGTTCGCCGGGCTTCTTGCGCTCTTTTACCGCAAAGAACGCCCGCTGCCGGATGCGGCCCAGGGAGGCTCGGGATCGGAAGTCAATCTGGTGATCTTTGCGGACGACGGAAAACGAAAGGCTACGGCGCCGGTCAAGAAAGTGCTGCGGAGCGAAGCCGCGTGGCAAAAGCAGCTATCGCCGGAGGAGTTCGCCGTCACGCGCCAGAAGGGCACGGAGCGTCCGTTTACAGGCCGCTACTGGGATAACCATGAAAAAGGGCTGTACCGGTGCGTGTGCTGCGGGAACGCCCTGTTCCGCTCGGCGGAGAAATTTGAATCCGGCACGGGCTGGCCGAGCTTCTGGGCGCCAATTGCTGAAGAAAACATACGCACCGAGAGCGATACCAGCCTGTTGTTAGAAACGCGTGTGGAAGTTTTGTGCCGCGAGTGTGACGCGCACCTGGGGCATGTCTTCAATGATGGTCCGCCACCGACTGGCCTGCGCTACTGCATGAACTCCGCGGCCTTGAGATTCGTCAAGCCCGGTTAGCGTTCTTACAACCGGTTTCGGCGGACGGACTGGGCTATGGCACCGATGAGCAGGCCGCCAATTCCGCACACCGGGATTACCGCCACGTGCCAGAGCATGACGTGCGAAGCCTTGAGGATGGCGCAGTGCATCTCCAGCATGGCAATGCCGGCGAGTCCGGCCAAAGTGCCTGCCGAGAGCCCGGCCGCCGTCCGGTCGAGCACGAATCCACGGCGCAGCAACAGATAGATCAGCGCCGCCGCCGGAACCGCGCAAGCCAGTCCGGCGATGAGACAGGGCACACCTTGGGCCACGAAGTTCTGCATGTCGTAGCCACGGAGCAGTAAGGCGAACGCGCCGAGTAAAGCCATGGTGCTCACCGCCAGCGCGAAGCGTCCAATGCGCCTTCCGCCCGCGGGCCTCATCTCACGAACGCAGGCTGCCGCTGCGACTCCCGCGGCCGCGAAGAGCACCGGGAAAATGACGGCGCGCTGGACTTCACTCAACACGCGCAAGCCACCGAGTCCCAACAACGCAGCGCCGAGTATCGAGACGGCTGCTAACACGGCCATGAGCACCGACGCAAACACCCAAGGGGAGGCGAGAGGGCGCACAGGGGCAAGCTTTTCTGGCAAGGCGGCTTTGGCGCGTTCGATCGCGGTGGGGCTCAAGCCGCGCGGCGCGAGGCGCGTGGCAGCTTCGGCGAGGATGCGATCCATCTCTTCCGGCGTCATTCAGTCCATCCCACCCGGCGCGATCTTACCAAACCCCAAATTCTGCAAAGCTTCGCGCAGCTTTTCATACGCACGATGCGCCTTCTGTTTCACTGATCCTACGCTTGACGAAGTGGCGCGCGCCACCTGTTCCAAAGTCATTCCCGAAACCTTCAGCATGACGATTACTTCGCGCTGGCTCTCTGGAAGGATGCGGAGAAGCGATTCGAGGTCGGGACCCTGCGACGAAGCCGTGGCCGGTGCCGCCACCTCCGGGAGTACATCCACCTGCTGCTCGCGGATCTCGGTACGGCGGACCTTCCGGTAGCTGTCCACTTTGGCGTGGCGGGCGATGGCATAAATCCATGGCAGCACTGGTTCCCCCGCACGATAGCTGTGCCGCGCGGAGTGAACACGCAACCAGGTCTCTTGCAGGAGGTCGTCGGCGTAGCGCCAGTCCGTTACCTGAGCCAGGAAGAAACGGTGCAACATCGGGCTCACTCGCTCGATAAGGGCGGTCGCAGCGTCGTGATCCCCTTGCTGGTAGGCGGCCATGAGCGAGTCTAGATCCTCAGTAGGTTGTGCTGGCACGGGAGAGATCGGCCCTCCCAATTATTCCAGAAACCGGCGCCTCGCCCTCAGGACCTGCCCTACATAATGACAGTTCGCATTCGGAAGCTTGAAAGTTACGGGTTTTCAACGGGAGCCGGGTGAGCGGAGGCCAAGATCCCCTCGGTTAACAGGCGGGCGGTAACGGGCGCGAGCAGAATGCCATTGCGGAAATGGCCGTAGGAGAGCCACAGGCCGGAATCCCCGGCGCGGCGAATAACGGGGCCGGGCGCATCGGCGCCGGGACGGAAACCCACCCATGCGGCGTCCGGGGTGTGCTGGCGGAGCCAGGGCCAAAGGTCACCGACGCGCGATGTGATGTCGTCTACCGAACGTGTGTCCACCGCGCGATCGAAGCCCACCTGTTCCGAGGTTGTGCCCGCAAGGGTGAAACCCGTGGAACGCTGCAGCAGATAGGTGTGTCCGTACCGCAGGATGGGGTTGAGCACGCCCGGGTCGAGCGTGTAACCGGTTAACATCCCTTTGACGGGAAAGGCGAGCGGGAGGGGCGGCAGGGCGGCGCCGGAGATGGTGATACCTGTCGACCAGGCGCCGGCGGAAAGAACGGCGGATAGCGCATGCAGCCTCTCCGTTTGACCCGCGACCATCACCGAATGCTGCGTAACATGGATCGCGGACGCGCGCCAGGCTTCGCGAATTTCGACGCCGGCGGAACGGCACGCAATGGTGAGGGCGCGCATGACATCACGAGGATCTATTAGAGCGTCATCGGGGTAGTAGAGAGCGCCGGCGAATTCGCGGTCTAAGAGCGGAATCAGCCGGCTGAGGCCCTGCCGGTCCAGGACGGTGGAATGGATGCCGAGGGCGCGCTGCTTTTCGCCGCGGATCGAGAGTGCCTGCCACTCGGCGTCATCGAAAGCGACATCGATGCCCCCGCAGACGCGATAATCGATCGCCACGCCGGATTCTGACTGAAGCTGGGCTACGAAGTCCGGGTAGGCGCGCATGCTTTCGAGCGCCAGATCCAGCCAAGGTTCGTGCGACACGATCTCGCCGCCGGGCGCCAGCATGCCCGCGCCGGCCCAACTGGCCTCACCGCCCACTGATCCGGCATCCACGAGCGTGACGCGCTGCCCGGCGCGCGCTAACTTCCAGGCGGCCGAGGCGCCGACAATGCCGCCGCCGATGACAATGGTGTCGAGGAAGGGGGAGGACATGGATAACACTATCGTAAGGCAAAGCAGAGACGAGAATGCAGATTCCACTCGTTCGGCTACAATGAAACGGTGATCCATCCGCACATCCTGTTCAACGGCCAGGTACGGGACTCCTCGGAGAAGCTGCTGGCTCCCGGCCAGGTGGGATTGCTGGCAGGATGGGGCGTGTTCAGCACGATTCGGGTATTGGACGGCGTCCTGTTCGCCTTCGAGCGGCACTGGGCGCGCATGTCCAAAGACGCCGCGCTATTCCACGTTCCCATGCCGTGCAGCGCCGAGGAAGGCCATCGCGGGCTGCTCCAGTTGGTGGAGGCAAACCGGGCTAGCAACGCATCCTTGCGCGTGGTGGTGGTGCGCAACGACGGGAGCGTGTGGACGAGCGGTTCCGAACGCCGCAGCGATCTGATCGCCCTGACCTCGGATCTCCACGATTGGAACCGGGGCGTGAAGCTGGCGCTGATTCCGCAGGCGCGGCACGCGGCTTCGAAGTTCGCCGGCGCGAAAATCCTCTCCTGGGCCATGAATCTGACGTGGGTGGAAGAGGCGCAGGCCAGAGGCTTCGATGAGGCCGTCCTGCTGAACGAATGGGGAGAGGTTTCCGAGTGCACGTCGGCCAATATTTTCATCGCGCGCGGCAATCGCGTGTGGACACCGCCGCTGAGCTCGGGCTGTCTTCCGGGTGTGACGCGCGGCTTGATTCTGTCGGAGGTGCATGTGCCGGATTTTGAAATCGGGGAAAAGCTTTTGACCCCGACGGACCTGGAAAGCGCCGACGAAGTGTTCATCACCTCAACAACGCGAGACCTGCTGCCGGTCGTCGAGATCGAAGGCAAAGTCCTGAAGCAGGGTGACCGGGCGCGGCACGCCCTGCAAGCCGAGTTTTCAAAATACGTGGAGCGGTACGTCGCCGGGCACCGGACCATTCCGGCGCAAGCGCGCTAAAATTGGTAAGGAAAAACCCGCAGAATTCCGGATAAACCCGCTGCGCTCGTTGAGAACGCGGCAGGATTTGTGGCAAATATGCTACTAAACTCGCTCTGGCAAGACTGGCGCTACGGGTGGCGGGGTGTTCGCAAGGAACCGGGTTTTGCCCTGCTGGCGACCGCGGCGCTGGCGCTGGGGATTGGCTCGGCGACCGCGATCTTCAGCGTGATCGACAACGTCCTGCTCGATCCGTTTCCCTACGCCGACGCGCAGAGAATCGTGGTCATCCAGGTGCGCGATCTAGCCCATCGTGAGCAGCGGGCGCGCGAGGTTTTTCTACCTTCCGAGTTTCTGGACTATCAGGAGCAGAACCATGTTTTCGACCAGGTGTTTGGGACCCAGGATGTAGACGTACTGTACACTGGCGGCGAGGGAGCAGAGTGCTTCTTCGGGGCCTTGGTGACGCCCAACGCCTTCCCCACACTGGGCGTCCCCGCGCTGCTTGGCCGGGAGATAACGCCTGACGACGTCAAGCCCGGTGCGCCCGCGGTTTTCGTCATCAGCTACAAGACATGGGTGAAGAATTACAACCGGGACCCTTCGATTTTGGGCCGGACCCTGGTGTTGAACGGCAGGCCGCGGACATTGGTGGGGATTATGCCGCCGCGCTTCGCCCACCGGGGGGACGCGCTTTGGATGCCGGTGACGCTCGACCGCGGCGATCCGGACTTGCAGAACCGGAGCTTTGCCATGAACGCACGGCTCAAGCCCGGTGTTACACCGCAGCAGGCGCAGGCTGACTTGCAGGTGATCGCGCGCCGGTTAGCGCAGGTATACCCACAGCGGTATCCGGCCCGGTTCGCCATCCAAGTGGACACCCTCACCGAGTCTACCGTCGCCCACTTCCGCAAAATTCTGTTCACGCTTTCCGCCGCCGTAGGTTTCCTATTGTTGATTGCGTGCAGCAACGTCGCCAACATGCTGCTCGCGCGGGCCTCGGTGCGGGAAAAGGAGATGGCGATTCGCGCATCGCTCGGTGCGAGCCGATGGAGGCTGGTGCGGCAATTGCTGCTGGAGAGCTTTCTTCTGGCGGCGAGCGGAGCGGCTGCGGGATGCCTGGTAGCTTACGGCGGCATCCGGGTGATCGTGGGGACAATGCCACCGGGTTTGATTCCGAATGAAGCGATGATCCGGGTGAACGTTCCGGTCTTGCTCTTCAGCCTCGCGGCGGCCGCGGTGACGGCCATCCTTTTCGGCCTTGGGCCCGCGCTGCGGGCGGCTCGCCCGGATCTTGTCGAGCCTCTCAAGGATTGCGCCCGGGGTGTGAGTGGCAGCTTCCGCCAGGACCGTCTCCGAAACACTCTGGTGGTTATGGAAGTGGCGATGTCACTAGTGCTGCTGGCGGGAGCGGGCCTGCTGATGCGCAGTTTCCTCTCGCTCGAAGACGAGCAGTTGGGCTTGAATCCGGACAATATCCTGGTGGTCCGGTTGCCGCTTCCCCCGGCTCAATATGAATCCGCCGCGGCTACCCAGCATTTCTTTCAGCAGCTGTTGCGGCGATTGTCTGCCATACCCGGCGTGGTGGCGGCCACTGAAACCAGCTGGATGCCGCCGTTTGGCGGCCTTCCCACGGACGTGGAAATAGCAGGAAAAACTCACGCGGAGAAGTGGGGCGCGATTTTCCAGCTATGCAGCGAAGGCTACTTTCCCACGCTGGGGATTCGCTTTCTCCGCGGACGCGCGCTGTCGGAGGCCGACGTGAATAACGCGCGTAAGGTAGCGGTCGTAAATCAAACACTGGTGAAGAAATACTTCGGGCCGGAGGATCCCATCGGCCGCCAGATTAAGCTCACTGGACTGGAGGCAGGGCTGGATTCGCCGGTCCCCAATCCGGTTTTCGAAATTGTGGGCGTGGTGGCGGATGTGAAGAATCAAAATATCCAGGGACCGCCGCTGCCGGAAGTGTTCGTGCCGTATACCGTCACCGGATCCTTCCAGCGTGGGATTCTGCTGAGAACATCCCAGGACCCCTTGCTGCTGGTGAACGCCGCGCGGCGAGAGATCTGGGCCGTTGATCGGAATGTGGCGCTCACCCTGATCGGGGCGCTCAAGGACTACCTGAAGCAGTACTCGTACGCGGAACCGCGCTTCAGTCTGGTCCTGCTGGGCGTGTTTGCCGGCATGGGCCTGGTGCTGGCGGCGATCGGAGTCTACAGCGTGGTCGCTTACACTGTTTCGCGACAGACGCATGAAATCGGGATTCGGATGGCGCTGGGTGCCGCACAGGCAGACATCCTTCGCGTGGTTTTCCAGACGGGCGGAAAGTTGATTGGGTTGGGTGTGGCGGCCGGCATTGCAGTCAGCTTCGCGGTGACGCGGTTGCTGGCGAGCCAACTCTGGGGCGTATCTCCGCACGATCCCGTTACCCTCGCGGGAGCAGTGCTGGTGGTGTCACTGGCCGGGTTGGCGGCCTGTTACTTCCCGGCCCGGAGAGCCACGCGGGTAGATCCCATGGTGGCGCTCCGGCACCAATAAAATTGGGGGGTCAAAAAGGAAATGGTTCCAAGTGACTCACTAAACAGCCTCACTCCCGCCGGCATGCACGGCATGAATGTTTGCAATCGAGGGAACCGGGCGTCATCCTCTTTGCTCCCCGCCGCTCCTTTTGTGGAACAGCGGCTCAGCGCTCTGAAGCCCGCCTGCAAGTTCTTCCCGATTGGACCCGGCTGCTCGGAACGGCCTTTCGCTCCCTCCGAACGACTGCCCGTTGCCGGACCACCATTCGAAGATTAAAGTTTCTGGCCTATCCCTTCGCTGCCCTGCTGAACTTCGCTTCGAACCCGTTCGGTCTGCCGCTCCTCCCCCGTAGCCCGGTTCGCCCCGGCTGCGGGAAATTCCATACGACAAACCCGTTGCCCGACTCTTAATCCAGCAGTTTCGCCAGCTTTTTGAATCTCCGCTCCCCTTTGGGGTTCTTAGGCCCCTCTGGATCGAAGCGTTCGACCCACTCACCTGACGAAAAGTTCACCTTTGCGCCCGGCCCGATTTCCCTTCGCTCCCCACCAGCGTCCCTTTTTATAGTTTGCCAGCGGATCAACGTTCCAGATTCGCTACCGTTCACCAGGTTGACTGTCCCATGAACCTCTTGGAACCTTCTACATAATGCTCCCAATGGTAGAAACGGTCAAACGAATTCTTAACTTTCGGGAGCATTTTCCTCAGCTTTGTGACGGTTTGGTTTCAGGGAGTTAGTGGAGCAAGGCGGTGAATTCGTGGTGGATAAAACAGGGCATCGATGGCTTGTTTTATTTTGGCGGCACCAGCTTTAGAATCATGCCCGTATCGGTGGCGATCCAGATATTTTTCTCGTCGAGAGCGGAGATCATGGCGCGATGCGCGGTGGCCCGGTAGTCGACATCCATCTCCTGCCAGTTGTCCAGGTCTTCGCTGCGCAGCACTTTCAGTTTGCCGGGGACGGGGCTATCGTTGATGTGGTCCAGCTTTTCGATGCCCGCCAAGTAGGAGGGCCCGCTCGGCGGCAGAGCAACGTCCGTGATGAGGCGGTTTTGTTCGCGAAACACGCGCGAACTCTGGCCGGTGGTCCAGTCAATGCGGAATACCTCGGACGGCCAGTCGAAGGCATCCTTGAATTCAATAACGCCGAGTCCGTAACCGCTGAGCGAAAGCCGTACCCGCGAGACGTGGCCGAACAGCGATCCCGTCTGTGGGTTCCAGGTCCTTCCCCCGTTGCGCGTCTGGAGGAAGATCGAGAGATGCGGAGCCTCCCTGCGTGAAGAAGAGTTCTTTGGTGGACTCACCCATTCAGGAATGACAGGCGGCTTGTCACCTGGAGGCAGGCTCCAACCGGTGACGATGCCGACGTCGGGGCCGGCAAAGTCGATCCAGTTATACACCGTTTGCTCCGGCGTGGATTCCGGCTCCGCAGCGATGGGAAGATCGGTCCAGGTCTTGCCGCCATCGGTGGTCTCGTAGACTTTCTTTTGGCCACCGGCTGCCCAGCCATGATCCTGGGTGATGAAGCAGACGCGTTCGATGGCGGGCAAAGGCGCGAGCTTTCGCCAGGTGCGCCCTACATCTTCGCTGCGCCAAATGGCGTCGTCGCTGACGATCCACCCGCGGCTTTCTTTGAAGAACAGGGAGATCGGCACGTCCTTGAGCGGGGAGAGCGTCCAGTGCAAACCACCATCGCCCGTGACCAGGGTGGTGGGCTTAATCTTTCCGGCCTTATCGAGCACGAAGCCGGCCGCCACGCCGCGCTGCGGCGTCAGAAATTTGAAATCGTTGATGACCAGAGAGGAGTTCAGGTCGTCGTACGAGTACAGAACCCGCCAGCGCTCGCTATTGTCAGCTCCGCGGACGGTGGTAAGCGCGAGCAAGGCAACGAAGAGGAATTGCCAGGGTGCGCGCATCAACGCCTCGGTTGGATGGGCCCGGAAGAAAGCACCAGTTCCACGTGATTGGCTTCGGCGACGGCAGTGGGTTCCATGCGGGCCAATACGAGCATGCATCCCACCTGTTCCCCGACTGTGGAAAGTACCTCCATCTCGCTGCCGGTGTGTGGGTGCGGCGCGCGGTGTTGCACGTTAATGACACCCACCACACGGTTGCGGGCGATCACTGGAGCGGAAAGAAAAGCCTCAAAGGTGTCCTCGGGCAAATCGCCGAAATACTTGAAGCGGGAATCTTTGTAGGCCTCGCGCGAAATCGCCAACAGGCGCCGCTCGCGCGCCACCCAGCCGGTAAGACCTTCACTCAACCGCAGCCGGACCTTGCCGATGGTGGAGGGATGCGGCGTGGCGGAAGCACACAACACCAGCTCATCATGATCCAGCAGATAAACCAGACAGGAGTCGCATTCCATGAACTCCGAGATCAAGGTGACGATGCCCTGCAGAACATCCTGCAAGCTCATCTCGCGGACCATGAAGCGGCTGATTTTCTGGAAAAGGCGCAGTTGCTGTTCGGTGCGCTCGAGGCGCATCTCTAGCTCTCTGGCTTTAGGCATTACTCTCCATTATAGGACTCGGCCGGGACATACCCATTTGTTATCGCGCCAGTTCGGAGATCGACTGCAGCAGGACTTCCATGCGCAACGGCTTGGGCAGCACGCGGTCAACCCAATCCTTCTCGGCCGTGGGGAGCAGGTCGTCCGTCCATCCGGAGCTCACGATCACCTTCGGCGGGCAGTGGTCTGGTGGATACTGGTGCTTTTTGAGAGTGCGAATGAGCGCTAGTCCGTCCGCGATTTCCGGGAGCCGGAGGTCCATGATGATAACCGCGGGATCGCTTTCGGTGAGAAGGTCGACGGCCGCCTGGCAGGTTTCCGCCGTCCGTACCTCGTGGCCGGCGTGCTCGAGACGAGCTTGTAGAAATCCAAAAGCTGGCCGTCGTCGTCCACCAGAAGCAGCTTGCACATAGTTCCTCAGAAATGCAGCCCGCCGCTGCAAATGAGCACCTCGCCGCTAACGTAATCCGAAAGCGGCGAGCAGAAGAACAGCACCGGGCCCGCCGCTTCCTCCGGCGTTCCCAAGCGGCCCAGAGGGCACGCCGCTTTCATCGCGTCCAGGATCTTCTGCTGCACGCCGAGCACAATCGATTTGTGCCCTTGCATCTCGATCTCCGCGGCATCGCGGCCCGAGCGGTTGCGTGAGGCGCGTCTCGATCATTCCGAATCCCACGCAGTTGACGTTGACGTTGTAGCGGCCCCACTCCTTGGCCATGGTCCGCGTCAATCCCACGATGCCGGCCTTGCCCGAACCGTATCCGGACTGGCCGGCATTGCCATCCATGCCGGAGATGGAAGTGATGTTCACCACTTTGCGCATCACCCGGCGGCCCTCGGCGATCTCGCGTTTGGCGGTCTCTCGAATCCACGCGGAGGCGGCGCGCAGGATGCGGAACGGCGCGACCATGTGGATATCCAGCATCGCCTGAAACTGCTCGTCGGTGGTCTTCTGGATGACGTTGTCCCAGGTGTAGCCGGCGTTGTTGACGATGATGTCGAGCGATCCGAACGCGGCGAGGGTAGCGTCGATCAGTTGCCGCGGAAACTCGGGCCGCGTGACATCGCCGGCCAGTTGCGCCGCGCGTCCGCCGGCGGATTGAATAGCGCCCGATGCCTCGGCGGCTGGACCAGGGTCCAGATCGTTAATCATAACCGCCGCGCCTGCCGCCGCCAGTTTCTCAGCGATGGCGCGGCCGATGCCTCGTCCGCCGCCGGTGACCAGCGCGGTTTTTGATTCCAGCGTAAATGTTGAAATCGGCATCCCTGCTCGCGCCCTTGCCTAGCCCAAGTGTCTAGCGCAGCAGATCTTCCAGTTGAATCTTCGTGTCGGTTTTCGAGTCGCGGTACTTGACGATCACGGGCGTGTACAGCGAGATGCCCCACTCCTTCCCCGGGCCATGGTGATCGCGCGCGAGCCCGCCACCACCACGGCTTCCTCGGGAATCACCAGCGGTTCGTCTCCGTGGCGCGATGTACGCTGTCGCGCACAAGATCGTAGACCGGCGTCGAGCGGTTCAGGATGGTTCCGCTGCCAAGCACCGCGCGGCGCTTCACGACGGTCCCTTCGTATACGCCGCAGTTGCCGCCGACCAGCACTTCATCCTCGATGATCACCGGCAGCGCGCCCACCGGCTCCAGCACGCCGCCGATCTGTGCCGCCGCCGAGATGTGGCAGTTGCGGCCCACCTGCGCGCAACTTCCCACCAGCGCGTGCGAATCGACCATGGTGCCGTCGCCCACGTACGCGCCCGCGTTGATGTACATCGGCGGCATGCAGGTGACGCCTCGGCCGACGAAACAGCCGTCGCGGATGCTCGATCCGCCGGGCACAATGCGCACGCCACTCTCCGCAGTGAACGTGTTTCACCGGGTACGTGGCCTTGTCGAAAAACGGCTGCCGGGTCGCGATCGATCGACATGTCCACCACCGCTCCCATGCGGAACCCCAGCAGGATGCCCTTCTTCACCCAGGCATTCACGCGCCAGCCGCTTTTTGCACGGCGCATCCGGTTCCGCGGCGCGGATTGCGCCCGCGTTCAGCGCATCTTTGAATTCCTGGAAAAGTCCGGAAATGTTCCTCGGTGTACGTCTCTGGTTTTTCGTCGAAGAGTCTTTCGATTTCAGCCTGCAACGCGCGCCCTCCGGTCCGCAAGGAGGCCGAGCGGCTTCCAGCACCTTTTCGATCTTCGCCAGATTCTCAGGCTTGGGCGGACACATAGGGCAGACGGAACACCGGATCGAGCAGGCCCATCAGCCCCATGGCGGACTTCACCGGCATCGGATTCGATTCGACAAAATTGACTTCCATCAGCGGCAGGAACCTGCGCTGCAATCGGCGCGCCGCGCCGAAATCCCCTTTCAGGCAAAGTTGCGCGAGCTGCGTCATCTCCGCCGGAATCTCATTCGACACGACCGAAATAATTCCACGGCCGCCCAGGGCGATCAGCGGCAGCGTGATCGCGTCGTCACCGGAAAGCACGGCGAAATTCTCCGGCACCTGCTGAATCACATTCGCCATCTGCGCGATGTTGCCGGACGCTTCCTTCACGCCTATGATGTTGTCGATCTGCGCGAGGCGCGCCAACGTGGCCGGCTCGACGTTCACACCCGTGCGTCCCTGGACGCTGTACACGACGATCGGAACGCGCACGGCACCCGCGATGGCCTTGAAGTGCTGATAGAGTCCTTCCTGCGTGGGCTTGTTGTAGTAGGGAGTCACGGAGAGGATGCCGTCCGCGCCCAGATGCTCAACTTCGCGCGCCAGTTCGATCACTTCCTGCGTGTTGTAACCGCCCGCTCCCGCCAGCACCGGGACCTTGCCCTTGGCCTCCTCGAGCGTGATCTCGACGACGCGCAGATGCTCGGCGCGGCTGAGCGTGGGATTTTCGCCGGTGGTGCCGCAGGGAACCAGAAAATTGATGCCCGCTTCGATCTGCCGCCGGACCAGCTTGCGCAGCGTCGCTTCGTCGAGCGACAGATCGTGCCGGAATGGAGTCACCAGAGCCGTTCCGCATCCCGTGAACATGTGCCAACCTCCTAGTGAAACAGGATCTCACGAAATTCGTGAAAGCCTTTTTTGCCAACCACCCACCGAGCCGCTTGCAGCGCGCCGCGCGCGAAGCCTTCCCGGCTGCGCGCCATATGCCGCAGCGTGATGGTGTCGGCCGCCGAATCGAACCCGATTTCGTGCGTTCCTGGATGCGCTCCCGCGCGGTTGGAGCCCACGTCGATGCCGCGCGTGTAGCCGGCGCGCTTCATCTCTTCCACCAGCTTGAGCAGCGTTCCCGAAGGCGCGTCCTTCTTGGTCGAATGATGGATCTCCCACGCCCAGGCGCCGTACTCCGGTTGCGCCGCGAGCAACCGCGCCGCCTCGCTCACCAGATGGGCAAAGACGTTTACTCCGATCGAATAGTTGGGACTCCAGACCAGGCCGATTCCATTCTTTTCAACCGCGCTCTTCACCGCTCGCCAGTTGCTCCGCCCAACCCGTCGTGCCGACGACGATGTTCACGCCCAGCGCAGAGATCCGCTCGACATTTTCCACCACGGCGCCCGGGATAGAAAAATCCACCGCCACATCGATGCCGCGGAAATTCTCCGCTATGACGCCTTCGTAATTCGTATTGTTGAATTCGTCCAGTTTCAAGGCCACGGTGAATCCGTACTCCGGCGCAAGCTGCTCGATGAGCCGGCCCATTTTGCCGTAACCGATGATAGCGAGGTTGTGTTCAGGCTGCGGCATCGGCAGCTCCATTTCTATCGAACACCGCGGGATCGAGCTGCGCGAAGAACACACGGTGCAGCGCTTCGACGGCGCGTTTCATATCGGCCTCCGCCACCACCAGGCTCAAGTTCAGCAGCGACGCGCCTTGCGAGATCATGCGGATGTTCACCGATTCGAGCGCCCCGAAAACGCGCGCCGCCACGCCCGGAGTGTAGCGAATGTTGTCGCCCACCAGGCAAACGATGGCCTGGCTTTCTTCGATCGAGACCTCGGAGAACTGGCGCAGCTCCGCACAGATCTCGGCCACGCGGCGCGGATTATCGATGGTCAAGCGAAACGCTGACCTCCGACGTCGCAACCATGTCCACAGGTGTTTCCAACCGCTCGAACACATCGAAAATGCGCTTGAGGAATCCGTGCGCCATCAGCATGCGCGTGGAGTGAATGTTCACCAGCGTGATCTTGCGCTTACAGGCAATCGATTTCACCGCGTTCACCGTGTGTACCGGCTCTGACACGATACGCGTGCCCTCCACTTCCGGCCGCCGCGAATTCAGAATCAAGACCGGAATGTTTTTCTCCACCGCCGGAATTACCGTCGCCGGATGCAGCACCTTGGCGCCGAAGTAAGCCAGCTCCGCGGCCTCGGCGAAGGAGATGATCTTGACGCGATGGCCGCCCGGCAGAATGGTGGGATCGGCCGTGAGCATGCCGTCCACGTCGGTCCAAATCTGAATCTCTTCCGCGCCGATTCCGGCCCCCACGATGGATGCCGTGAAGTCTGACCCTCCGCGGCCGAGTGTCGTTGTGACTCCTTCTTCCGTCGCGCCGATGAAGCCGCCCATCACGACGATCTTGTCTTTCGCGAGCGGCGGAATAGTTGCCGCAAGACGCGCATACGTCTCGTTGTAAAGTGGCGCCGCCTGGGTGTGCCGACGATCGGTTATGATCACCCGGCGCGAGTCCACGTGCGCTGCCTTTATTCCAAAGTGCGCGAACGCCAGCGAGACGATGTAGCTCGAAAGGCGCTCGCCGTAGCTCGAAATGGCATCGATCGACCGCGGTGTCAGCTCGCCGAGCACTGCCAGACCTTTCACCAATTCTGTCAGCTCCTGAAAATGCTCGTCGAGTGTGCGGTCGAGCTCCGCGCGTTCGGCGAGCGGCACCACCAGCCGTGCTTCGCGTGAGTGAAAATCGCGGAGATCGTGGACCTGGGCAATGTAATCGGCGCGGTTTCCCGCGATCGCCGCGTTCGCAATGGCCAGCAGCTTGTTCGTAGTTTTCCCCATCGCCGAGACGACCACGACCGGCTTGCGTGCCACTCGAGCCCGGACAATAGACGCCACGCGCTCAATCGCGGTGGCCGATTCGACGGAGGTCCCGCCGAATTTCATGACGATCATTAGTCGAGCATCCCCTCCGAGTGCATCAACTCGGCATTCAGCACGGCCGCGCCCGCCGCGCCGCGAATTGTATTGTGCGTCAGCGCGACAAACTTGTAATCCAGCACCGGGCAGGCTCGCAAGCGTCCAACAAAAGCCGCCATGCCGCGGTCCCGCTCGGCATCCTGGCGCGGTTGCGGGCGGTCGTTCTGCGTCATGTAGGTAACCGGCTTTGCGGGTGCGCTCGGCAATTGCCGTTGCTGCGGAACGCCAGTGAATTCGTCGAACGCGCACATAAGATCGGTTTCAGAAGGCTGCGACGAGAGCTTCACCGAAACCGTCACCAGGTGCCCGTCGACCACCGGAACGCGATTGCAGTGCGCGCTCACCTTGGCGTTCAGGTGTCTTATATGGTCGCCGGCGAAATCGCCCAGAATCTTCTGCGCTTCCTGCTCCATCTTTTCTTCTTCGCCCCCGATGAAAGGGATCACGTTGGCGTTGATGTCCATCGACGGCACGCCGGGATATCCCGCGCCCGAAATCGCCTGCATCGTCGTCGCCACCACTTGCGTGATCCCGAAGGGTTTGAGCGGCGCCAGACCCATCACCAGCGACACTGTGGCGCAGTTCGGATTGGTGACGATCTGCCCCTTCCACGGCCGGTGCCGCTGCTGTAACGGCACCAGCTTCAAATGGTCGGGATTGACTTCCGGAACCAGCAGCGGCACATCGCGGTCCATGCGATGGTTCTTCGAGTTCGATACCACCACGTGGCCGGCCTCGGCGAAGGCGCGCTCGATCTCTGTCGCCACCGAAGAGTCCATCGCCGAAAATAGCAGCCGCGGCGCATGGTGGGGCTTGCATTCTTCCACGACCAGGTCCGCCTCCGTGTCCGGCATCACGCCGGCCAGGTGCCACTTGGTGGCGTCGCGATATTTCTTGCCCACCGAACGATCACTCGCCCCGAGCCACCGCACGTCGAACCAGGGGTGGCCCTGCAAGAACTTGACGAAATGCTGGCCGACCATGCCGGTCGCGCCTAAGATGCCGACTTCGATTCTTGGTTCCATAACTGTTTCACCATGCGTTGATAGATTTCGACCGCCTCGATAAGCTGCCGCTTGGGCACGCGCTCTTCAAGGGTGTGGGCCACGTGGATGGTGCCCGGCCCAATGAGGAACGGCCGGCCCCACGCGCCGCCGAACGCGGGAATGTCGGTGGTGTACGCCACGACCGTGGTTTCAAAGCCTTCCAACTGGCCCAGCCGCACCGCCGGTATCTCCAGCATCTGGTGTGCTTCGGCGAGCCCCTCGACCGCGTTTGCCAAGGCTTCTTTGGTTGACTGCGAATCGCCCACCAGGCGAATCATCAGTTCGGCGCGCGCTTCATCGGCGATAATGTTGGGCGCGCGGCCGCCGTGGATGGTTCCGATATTGAGGGTGCTCGGCCCCAGAAGTTCGTCCGCCGGCAGCGTGATGCGCCGGATGCGTTCGAGCGCGTTCAGCACTTTCTCGATCGCCGAGTCACCCAGCTCGGGATACGCCGAGTGCGCCATCCGGCCTTGCGCGACGATCTCATACCGGAGAGCGCCCTTTGAGCCGATTGCCAGCTTGTTTTCCGTGGGCTCGCCATTGATAAGAAATTTCGAGCCGATGGGCGTCCCCGCCGCGTGATACGCGCCCGCGCTGTTGCGCTCTTCTCCCACTACGAACAGCAGCGCGAGATTCCGGCCGCCGCCTGCCAGCAGCGCTTCCACGGCATGGATCATGGACGCGATGATCCCCTTGGTGTCGCAAGCCGCGCGTCCCCAGATGTTTTCCTCATCCTCGCGGGAGGCGAAAAACGGAGGCACGGTGTCCATGTGGGTGGAAAGCGTGACTACGGGATCGCCCCACGCCGCCAGCACGTTGAACCGGTGCGGCTCCACTTCGCTCCGCTCCACTCGCCCGCCGTAGCGCTCCGCGAGCTGCGACAAATAGCCGTACAGAAATCCTCCCACCCGCTCTTCGTTGCCGGTGATTGACTCGATATCGACCAGTGTCCGCGTCAGCTCAAAAACGTTCATAACTCTTTCCTGGATGGGGGCGGGGAAGGGAAGGGAGACAGGCCCACGTGCAGGCGATGATACGGGGCCGGCCTGCCGCGCGGTTAGCACCTTCCGATAGCGCTCCATCCGTTCTTCGAAAACAGATGACAGTGGGCCGGTCTTATCCGCACCCCCCAACCGCCGGCTTACGAGCCTCCGCGGGCGATTTCGGCGGTTGGCCCCTTTCCGCGGGCGTCCGATGCTCGTCGGAAACACACACCCGGGTACTACTGGCCGCCGCACCTCTATCAGAAAAGTTCAGGATATCGGGTTGGGACGCTCGCAGTCAACTCTGCCGGTCAAAAGCGTTCTCGATCGTCAGCCCGTTTCGCGGGAACTGTTCGGGACGATCATGATCCACTCGACCGGTTTATCCCCGATGTTTTCCACGCCATACTCGTCCCGCGCCACCCAGCCTGCATAACCGGCTTTTTGCGTGCGCTCTACCGGTTTCCCGTGAGGGTAAATCAAGCGCACGTTCTGGTCGGTAACGCACGTCATGACGTGGGCGGGAATCTCCATTACCATCGTTTTTTCATGGGGATTGAGGCGAACGCGAATCACTTCAACATGTTCGTTGGCCATCACGCGGCTAAAATGCGCGCCGTCGAGCGCCGTCGGATGGGTATCGAAGAATTCAGGGGGGAGTGCATGGTCCCGCTGCGCTTGTGCCGCTGTAAGGAAGAGGCAACCAACAAACCAGAGGCGGATCATCTGAACCTCCAAACGCGAAGGCAGGAATCCCGCCCTTAGAATGGGGCCGATTCTACTGCCGCTTCTCTTTTTCCGGGGAGTCTTCCTTCGCCACGCGCACCCGGGCGCTTTCCAGCTTCTTGCCGACTTGCGCCATCTCCGTGGGGTCCGCATCAGAGTCCCCGGCGCCCGCTTCGTACTCCTTCAGCGAGCTTTGCCACTGCGCAATGGCCTCCCGGATCTTGCCCTGCTTGAAATAAACATCTCCCAGGTGATCGTGCACCGTTGGGTCTTTGGCTACGCTTGGCAGCTGCAGCGCTTTCTGGAGGTAACCGGCGGCTTCCTCCAGCTTGTTTTGGCGGAAGCACACCCAGCCAAGGCTGTCCAGGTAAGCACCGTTCTGCGGTTCGAGCGCCACGGCCTTGTCGATCATCTTTTGCGCCTCGTCCAGCCGGATGTTACGGTCGGCCAGCATGTAGCCCAGGTAGTTCAGGGTACCGGCGTGATCCGGGTCGATTTGCAGCACCTTGCGAAACTCGTCTTCGGCAGCGTCAAATTGCTTGGTTCTCTCAAGCATCGCGCCGCGCATGAACAGCACCGTCTGCTTTTCTTCGTTGGACGCGGAAATCGCCTCGGCGGCATCAAGGGCCTTTCCCATGTCCTCGAACCGCTTGCCCTTTTCGTAGATCTGGGCAATAGCGATCTGTGTCTCCCAGTCCTTGCCAGTACCGGCGGCTGCGGCTCCTCCATCCGTGCCTGCTGCGGGAGTTGCCGATCCTCCACCGCTCAGCAAGTGCGCAGCAGAGCCGCAGCCTCATCCGTCTTTCCCAAGTCGGAAAGAAGAGAAGCCCGGGCCACGGTCAGCGCGCGGTCTTTAGGAAACTTTTTCAGAGCGGCCTGGGCTTCCGCCTCGGCCTTTTTCATATCCTTGGCTGCCCGCCAGGTGTCAATGATTTCCGCGGAGGCGCGCGGCGCCGCGCTCGGGTCGATCTCGGGAATCTGCCGGAAGGCGTCGGCCGCATCGCTGAACTTTTCCGCGCCGCGATAAAGCATGCCGAGCCTCTCGAACAAAGTGATACGGCTCCGCTTCTCGTCCTCGGTGTAATTCTTCTTTACCGTGTCGGTAATCATGGCGCGAAGAGCGGTGACGGCGGCATCCGTCTTCCCTTCTTCATCGAGCAGGTTCACCTCTTCGTAGCGCGCTTCGAGGCTTTGCGAATCCAATTCGCGGGCCTTATTCAGGGCCGCGTGGGCCTTGGCGAAATCACCCCTCTGCCGGTAGATCTCGCTCAGCCGCAACTGCGTTTGGAAATCGCGCGGATCGGAGACCGCCAGTTCCTGATAAAGCTTTAGCGCCTGATCAAAACGATCCGCGGACAGCAGATCCTCGGCCAGTTGCTGCTTGATGCGGTTGTTTTCCGGGTCCATCTGCAGCGCCTGACGCCAGACGTCCGCGGCGTTCGCGAAATCGTGACTGCTGTGATAGAACGTCGCGAGCGCGGCCAGAGTTCGCGGATTGGGATTCTTGCTGGTCACCAGGCGCAGCATCTCAATCGCGTTTTTGGTGTCCCCCACTTCGGCGTACACGCGAGCCAGACCGGTCAAGGCCTCTTCGTTACTCGCGTCCTGATCGAGGACTTTCTTGAAAGCCTTTTCCGCCTCAACCGAATTGCGGTTCACGCTCTCGAGCCGGCCCAGCATCAGCCAGCTGTCCAAGTCCTTGGGGTCCTTTTCGGTCACCTTGAGGAATTGCTCGATGGCGCGCTGCACCATCTCGTCGTTCACCTTGTGCTGATCGGGGTCGCCGATCAATCGCGCATAGATGCGGCCGAGCAGACGCCGCGCGTCCAGATTATCGGGGTTCTGCTTCAGGAGGTCTTCCGCCTCGGTTACCGCGTCCTTGATCCGGCCGGCCTGGATGTAGAGATCCGTCAATTCTTCCGACAGGAAGGAGGCCGCCGGATCCAGCTTCATGGCCTGGCGGTAGTATTCAATGGCCTTGTTAGTGTAGTCGCTGCGGTTTCCGTACGCGCCCGCCAACTCGGCATAGAGATGTCCCATGGCGAAGTTGTAATAGGCGTTCGCCTTGTCCGAAACTTGGGTATCAGATGCGTTCTGGCCGGGCGCATCCGGGGTAGCCTGGCTGAACGCCAGACCCGAAAAACATACAGTGAGGCTCAGGGCCGCTCGTAGCGATCTTACCGGATGATTCATTGATGAAACTTTCTTTCGCCCACCGCGCGCCACGCGCCCAGATAGGATCGAAGACCTTCCCTTTCCATTGTATACCGCGAGGCTGCTAAAACTAAGACGCCATGGAGGAACGGAAGGTTATCGCGATTTTGGGTCCTACCGGCGCGGGAAAGAGCGCGCTGGCGCTGCGCGTCGCCCAGGAATTCGCCGGTGAGGTGGTCAATTGCGATTCGCTGCAGATTTACCGGTATTTCGACATCGGAACAGCCAAGCTCCCGCCCGCCGAGCGTCGCGATATCCCCCATCACCTCATTGATATCCTCGATCCGGATCAGGTATTTACCGCTGGAGAGTATGCACGGCTGGCACGCGCCGTCCTGGCCGAGATCTCAGCGCGGGGCCTGCTGCCGGTCATCGCGGGCGGAACCGGTTTCTATTTTCGCGCGCTGGTGGATGGTCTGTTTCCCGGTCCCTCGCGCAACCAGCCCCTCCGTGAACGCCTGGAGGCGCGCGAGCGCCGCAAGCCCGGCTCCATGCACCGGCTCCTCGGCCGTTTCGATCCCGCGGCGTCGCGGCGTATCCACGCCCACGATCTTCCCAAGCTAATGCGCGCGTTGGAGGTGCGCCTGCTAACCCGCCGCCCGGCGACCGAAATGTTTCAGCAAGGCCGCGACTCTCTGCGCGGTTATCACCCGCTGAAAATCGGCCTCGCCCCACCGCGGGACGAACTCTACCGGCGGCTCGACCAGCGCGGCGAACAGATGTTTCAGAGCGGGCTGATCGAAGAAGTGCGCGGTATTTTGGCTCGCGGATTTCCCGCGTCCTGCAAGCCCTTCGAATCGCATGGCTACTGCCAGGCCATTCAGTTCTTGAACGGTGAATTAAGCCTGAAAGAAGCAACTTTCTACGCGCAACGCAACACCCGGCGTTATGCCAAGCGCCAGATGACGTGGTTCCGGCAGGAGCGCGGCATGGAATGGTTTTCCGGGTTCGGTGACGACGAGCGGATCCAGCAGACCGTCGTAGACCGCGTAGGTGAACTCCTTAGGAGCCGCGAATAAGGGTGTCCGGCGCCTTGTTCCGTTTACCGTTAGCTCATAGTATTTAGCGGAACGTTTTCCGTTTTGAGCCGTAATATAGGAAAAGATCGTCAGCGGCTTTACGGGGGAACAGTTAGGACTGGCAGTACTTAAGGGCATGTATGCCCGCGCCCGGCTTAGCTGTCAGCCGGGAAACCGCTGGCAACAATAAAAGGAGATCTTGTTTCCATCATGAAGAAGATTCTTGTGCTGTTCACGGTTCTCGGCATGGCGGCGATCGCCAGCGCGAAGTCGTATTCGATTACGTTGTTCGAACCTTCCCTGATCGGCGGAACGGAACTAAAGCCTGGCGAATACACGCTTGAGCTGAAGGATCAGAAGGTGGTCCTCCGGAAGGGCAAGCAGTCTAGCGAAGCGGCGGTGAAAGTCGAAACCGCCGACACCAAGTACTCTTCCACTACGGTTCGGTATAACAACGGCGACGGCAAGTACCGCATTCAGGAGATCCATTTGGGCGGCACGAACATGAAGCTGGTGGTTAGCGTCGATTGACGCCTGCGCCGTTCTACGATTTTTGGCCCGGGGAGCTGCTGCTAAACTGAAGAGAAGTGCGGTGGCTCCCCCTCTTGTTAATGGGTGTCTGGTTGTCCGGCAGTCCCGTGGTACGGGCGGACACCGATACTGTTCTGGTCCTTCCATTTTTCAATGAGTCGGGAGCGCCGAATATCGACTGGATCGGCGAAAGCATCGGGGAGAACATCCGCGAGTCGCTCTCCTCGCGACATCTCCTGGTGCTGACGCGCGAGGATCGCTTGGAGGCTTGCCGCCGCCTGTCGATCCGGCCGAACGCGGCCCTGACCCACGCTTCCGTCATCAAATTGGGCGAGGCGTTGGATGCTTCGCAGGTCATCTACGGACACTACGAAATCGTGGCCCGCCCGGCTGATTCCGGGGCGGTGAATTCCGCCCAGCCGGCAACCGCTGCCAACGATTCCACGCCGGTCGTTTCGCCGCGCGATTCGGTGCGTATCGTGGGTCGCATTCTCGATCTTAAACGCACGCGGCAAGGGCCTGAATTTGGGGAGATCGGCGCGCTGGAGGATCTGGCCTCGCTGGAAACGCGCCTGGCCTGGCTCAGCTTGAAGTCTCTCACCCCCGGTGCCGCGCCGTCGGAGGAGGAGTTCCGCCGTGACCGTCCGACGCTGCGGCTGGACGCGATCGAGAGCTACATCCGCGGTCTGCTTTCGCCATCCCCCGAGCAAAGCCACAAGTTGTTTACACAGGCAGTCCGGCTGGACGCGCGCTTTTCCGAGCCTTGCTTCCAGCTCGGCAAAATGGCATTCGAGAAAAAGGACTACGCGGTGGCGGCGGGCTGGCTGGAAAAGGTGAGTCACGCCGATTCACACTATTTCGAGGCGAATTTTCTTCTCGGGCTGTGCCGGTACCACACCGGCGATTTTGCAGGCGCCGCCAAGAGCTTCGAGACCGTGTCCGGGCCGCTTCCGCTGAACGAGGTACTTAATAATCTGGGAGCGGCGGAGTCGCGCCTGCGCTCGGCCGCCGCGCTCGATAACTTCCGCCGCGCTGCCGAAGGCGATTCCACCGATCCCGATTATCAATTCAACATCGGTTACGTGCTCTGGAAAAGCGGCGATTTCGCGCGGGCGGCCGAGAGTTTCCGGGCACTGCTCGACCGCAGTCCCGACGACAGCGAAGCCGTGCTATTTCTTGGACGCTGTATTAAGAAGGAGGGTCCGCGTCCGGGCGATCCCCGCAGCGAGGGCCGGGAGCGGCTTAAGCTCAATTTCGAGGAAACCGCGTACCGCCAGCTCAAAGCCGAGTTGGAGTCGAAACACTGACCGGACGTAACCGTGCCGCCGCCGCTCGCATCTTGATTGTGAGCCGTGAAAGGATGTGTCCGATGCGATTGTTACCGACTCTGGCATTGCTCTCCGCGTGTTGTGCGGGGGTTACCGGCCAGGTTCCGCTGGCCTTCGCGCCCGGAACCGGCAACGCCGCGACCGTTCCCGCGGGAACCAAGATCCCCGTCGCACTAAAGCAGGCGATCTCCACCAAGAGCGCCCGCGAGGGCGACGTGGTGTACGCGGAAACCACCTTCCCCTTCGTTCAAGATGGCAAGGTCCTGATACCGGCGGGCACGTACCTCCAAGGCCAGATTGTTCACAGCCAACGCCCGGGCAGGGTGCATGGGAGAGCCGAAGTATTGATTCATTTCACGTCATTGGTGTATCCGAACGGCTACACCGTACCGTTGCCCGGAGCGATCGATAAAGTGCCAGGCACCGAGACGACCGGGGTCAAGGACCCGGAAGGAACGGTTCAGGAGGACAGCCAAACCGGCCAGAAAGCGGCCGCTACAGCGAACACATCCGTGAATACAGCGGTCAAGGGAGCCATTTTGGGAGGGCTGCCCGTGGGAAGCAACGCCGCGGTGATAGGCGCTGGCGCCGGAGGCGCGTTGGGCGCGGCGATCGCTTTGCTGACGCGCGGAAGGGACGTCCGGATGGACGCCCGAACCACGGTGGAGATGGTGATCCGGCGGCCCATCACGCTGGATCTGAGCCGGGCTGGAATTCCCTCGGCGGTCAACACCTCGCCCACCGCTTCCCTGCACTAAAACTGCACTAAACAAGACGGCCATTCCCGCCGATATAAGGCCAGGCGACTACCAGAGCCGGTCGCGGGAAGAGTACCGCTTTGAAAGCGTTGATTGCCGAAGACAATCCGGGGTTCCGTCTTGCACTGGAGAGGCTGCTGAAAAAGTGGGGCTACGAGGTAGTGACGGCAGCCAATGGACTTGAGGCGTGGGAGATCCTCAGAAAAGACGATCCTCCCCGTTTGGCGATTCTGGACTGGATGATGCCGGCCCTGGACGGCGTTGAGGTCTGCCGCCGCGTCCGTGAGCAGAACCACGAGCCGTACATCTACATCCTTCTGGTGACCGCTAAGGACACAGCCGAGGAACTCATCGAAGGCATGGAGGCCGGCGCGGATGAATACCTTCGCAAGCCCGTCAATACGCAGGAACTGCGCGTCCGGCTGCGCGCCGGGCGCCGCATTATCGACTTGCAGGAAGAGTTGGTGCGCGCTCGTGAGTTGCTGCGCAAACAGGCCACGCGTGATTCTCTAACCGAACTCCTGAACCGCGGCGCGATGTTTGAAGTCCTGACGCGCGAACTGAAACGCGCCGAACGCGAATCGAAAACACTCGCCGTGCTGATGGCTGACCTCGATCACTTCAAGCATGTCAACGACAAATTCGGACATGCCGCGGGTGACGCGGTTCTTCGGGAGACCGCCAGAAGGATGTCTGCCTGTGTGCGGCCATACGACGCACCGTGCCGCTATGGCGGCGAGGAGTTCGTCATCATCATGCCAGGCTGCGATTTAGCCAACGCGACCGAGCGGGCGCAAGAGATTTGCTCCGCCGTCGCCGGCACACCCATCCACATCCCCGAAGGTCTGCTTAACCTGACGTGCAGTATCGGCGTGACCGCGACTTCTGGTCCCGCCCGGTTTGATTCCGCCGCCTTGTTGCGCGAAGCCGATGAGGCGCTGTATATCGCCAAGAGCAAGGGCCGCAACCGCCTCGAGGTCTTCGATCCCCACGCAGTCCTCACCACAACGTAAGACCTCGTTTGGACCTCTGTCGGAGGCGGCCGGCCACCGATTAAAGCGGCCTTTGCGAGAACTGGAACTAAGTGGCGCGCGTGCCGAAGATCGCGAGCAGAAGCGCTCCCAAGACACCCACCGCCGTTAACAAGGCGCCCCAGTAGACCGTCGCCGGCCGGTAGCGGAATTCAATCTGGTGCGTCCCTGCATCGACCACCACGCCGCGCAATGCCCCATATGCCTCGTAAATCGGGGCGGGATGGCCGTCAATCGTGGCCAACCATCCCGGGAAGAACGTTTCGCTCGCCACCAGCATCCCTTTGCAGGACATGCTGACATTCAGAAGCATGCGGGAATCGCGCCGTTCGAACAACCGAGCCTCATCGGTCCCGGCGCAGTTCGCCAGATCCGGCGTACTCCCGACAAGGATCACCTGCTGCCGCAGATCCGCCGAACGCAGGCGTGCGATCAGCTCCGAACGCTTCACCGCCACCGCTTCATGGACCGTCCAGGCGCGAGGGAACGCCTCCGGATTCCGGTAGACATTCACGCCCGATTGCCCTCGAAAGACTTCCACCTGACCGGAACGAATCGGCTGGCGGCTGAGTGAGTAGTTCAGGGCGAACAGCATCGGCGCGAGGCGCCCGCCGTTGAGCCGGTCCATCTCGAATTCCGCCACGTTCGACGTGATACCCGCGAGATAAGCCCGAAACTGGTCCAACCCCTCCCAGTCGCCGATGTTGGAGGGAACGGCATCCGTGTCCACCTCCAGACGGATGATCCCGGGTTGTGTCCGCAGAAACTCCACGATGTCACGGTTCTTGGCAAGCTCGGCCAAATATCCGCCGGGCGCTTCCCGATTCCGAAAGTTTGCCCCGATTACTGTTCCCAGTTCAAACAGGACCACGAGGAATACGAGACCAATCGCGGAGGTTTCCGAAATGTGCCGTGAGCCCCAGCCGTATAAGACCGCGGCCAGCGAAAGCGCAACAATCGCGAGAACCGCCAGACGCTCATACTGAGCAACGTTTCGCTTCGCACGGATGCAACTAGGGCCAGCACCGGCCAGGGCAGAATGCCAATCGCCAGCAGCGCGCGCACCGGCCATCGGCCGAAGTCGCCTCTGCGGAGAGTATCGAGGCCGTACGCGGCCAGCACCGTCAGCGCAAATTGCACAAGCACGAGCGTCATCGCCGGGCTGCGGGCCTTCTCCACCATTGGAACCAGCAGGTAAGCGAGGCCGTGGAAAACCGAAAAGCCTCCGAGCGCCAGCAAAAGTCCACCCACACCAATGGCCCCGAGTAGGCGGACTTCCGCTACCTCGAAACAGCGCGCCAGGCCTACCAACGCCAGCGTCAGAACAGCCAGTCCCACGAACGTATCGTGCAGGCTCAAATTGGGCAGCACCAAGCCCATCACCCCCAGCGGGAAAAGGGAATGCGTTAGCTGCTGGTGGACTGAGTAGGGCACGTACTGGCCCCAGAACACGGCGTTCTGCGATCCCACCCAGCGGATCGATCGCGTCCCGTACTCGTACGCGGGCAGTTCTGGAGCGCGCTGACCAGCACGGTGAACACGATAAACAAAGCGGCCGGCTTAAGCGCTGGAAGGCGGTGGCGCCAAATCTCGAAGATCCAAACGCCGGCCGCCATCAGGCCGATGAACGTTGGAATCTGGTGATGCCCACTGAGGAACGCGACCCCCAGAAACGCTCCCGCGATGCCCGCGCTAGCCAGAGGCCGCTCGCCGCGTATCGAGCGCAGGAGGAACAGAAAGACCAGTGGCGTCCAGATCGCGCCGTTCAACATCTGGGGCCAGCCCACTGAGCCGACCACCCCACTCAGTGCGAAAGCGGCGCCCGCCAGGATCGAAGCCGCCTGGCTGCGTCCCAAATATTGGCACAGCCAATAACAGAAAAGGGCGGCGAGAAAGTGGGTGAGGATGTAATCCAGATTTAGCCACACGGGATCGATGTGGCCGTCCTTCAGCGGAAGCAGGAACAGTAGCCAGTTCGGCGGATACACCGCTCCGGGCTGCATCTGGCCAACCAGAGGCTGGCCTCCCCACACGTGCGGATCCCACAGCGGCAGCTCTCCGCGGTGCCAGGCATCCGCTTGGAACTGATACCACGGGAGCACCTGGTAAGCCATGTCCTGCTGGTCCATCCACGTGTATTGCTTGGTGAGAAGCTTCCAAAAGAACCCGGTGATGATCAGAAACAGAAGAATGGGCCCGGCGATGGCGGAGGAACGCTTCATGAAACAACACCATGATATCTTTCACCGGCGGCAATCCGACTGCGCCGTGGCCGCATGCTAGCCTAATGGTCGTGCAGGCACCCGGACTTTCGTCACAGAGGCAGTTTTTGATCTGATGCGAATGGTCTGGGGCGTGCTGACCCTCGCGCTAATCTCCATCGGCTGTGCTTCCATTAGCTCGCCGCTTCCGCCAGCGCTTCATATTCCTCAGCGTGTCACCGACCTTTCCGCGTTTGAGCAGGGCTCCGTCATCGTGGTCCAATTCACGCTGCCCACCACGACCATGGAAAGGCTGACAATTCGAAAACCAATCTCCGTTGAGGTGCGCGTCGGCGTTGCGGTGGCCCCATTTCAACTGCAAGCTTGGGAAGCGGGCGCCAAGCCATACACGGACATCCCCACCGGCAAGCCCGTGGTTAAGTACTCTCTGCCGGTCACGGAATTTATCGGCAAGAACGTGCTCATTGGAGTCGAGGTATTCGGCTCCAACGACCGCACGGCCGGATGGTCCTTCGTCTCGTTGTCGTTGGCGCCGCCTCTCGCCAGGCCCCTGGATTTCGAACGCAAAGATGTAGCGGAAGGAGTGAGGCTCACGTGGCACGGCTCCGCTCCTCACTATCGTGTCTATCGCCGCGCCGGGGACGCCAAGGAGGCAGCGGCCCTCGGCGAAACAGATCAGCCTGCCTATACGGATACGCAGATCGAGTACGGCAAAACGTACCATTACTCGGTCGAAGGGTTCCTCACCCGCGGTGACATCCGGCAGGTGAGCGATCGTTCTCCGGAGGTGGAAATCACGCCTATCGATACGTGGCCGCCGCCCGTGCCCGCGGCGCTCGCTGCTGTGGTTTCCGCGGGCAGCATTTCGTTGGTCTGGGACCGCAGCATTGCGCCCGACCTGGTGGGATACCGCATTTACCGTGCCGAGGCGGATGGCCCGTTCACCCGGTTGGCAGAGACTCGTGAAGGGCCCAGCTATAGCGATCACGCGGTTAGCTCCGGCAAGGTGTACCGCTACGCTGTATCCGCGTTCGACCAACTCAACAACGAGAGTGAAAAATCGGCGCCGGTGTCGGTGACCGCACAGTGACCGGGCTACTCGGCGTCGCTCAATACGCCCAGCGCCACAAACTGGCTCCGACGGTATAACCCGCGCCCACCGCCGCAAACAGAACCAGGTCGCCCTTTTTCAGGCGGCCGGTTTCGATGGCGTCGCGCGTGGCTAGCGGAATCGTGCCCGCGGTGGTATTGCCGTAACGGTCAATGTTGATGATGACCCGATCGCAAGGTAACCCCAGCCGCTCCACCGTGGCGCTGATGATGCGGCGATTGGCCTGGTGAGGGATCAGCATCGCCACGTCTTTCGCCGACAGGCCGTTGCGCTGCAAAAGCTGCGTACAAACTTCGTACATCTTGCGGACCGCGTATTTGAAGACCTGCTGGCCGTCCTGATGCACATAGTGCAGGCGCTTTTCGACGCTTTCAATCGACGCGGGAATCCGGCTCCCGCCAGCCGGCATTTTGAGATAATCGCCGCCCGAGCCGTCGATTTCGCCCAGAAAATCGATAAAGCCGATTTCCGGGCCATCCTGAGCATCCACCGGTTCAATCAGCATGGCTCCGGCGGCGTCGCCAAACAGCACGCAGGTATTGCGGTCGGTGTAGTCGATAATGCGGCTCATGGTGTCGGCGCCAATCACCAGAACCTTTTCGTGCGTGCCGGCGCCGACCAGATGGGCGCCCGTGGTCAAGCCATATAGGAAACCTGAGCAGGCAGCGATCAGGTCAAATCCCCATGCTCCCTTCGCGCCCAACCGGTGCTGCACCAGGCACGCCGTCGAAGGGAAAAACATATCCGGCGTAACCGTGCAAACCAGGATCGCATTCAGCTCGGCGGCATCAATACCCCGTTGATCCAGCGCCCGGCGCGCCGCCTCCACTGCGAGATCGGAGGTCGCGGCGTCCGGCTCGGCGATGTGGCGCTCGGCAATGCCTGTACGGGTGAGAATCCATTCGTCCGATGTCTCCACCATCTTTTCCAGGTCATGATTCGTAAGGACGCGCTCGGGCACATGGCAGCCTAAGGCGCTGATTTTGACTTTACGCACAAATCCTCGTGAGTGTATGAAGGTGCAAATGACCTTGATATGTTAAATTCGAGAGAAATGCAAGCGCGCCAGGAGAGCTTTGCGGAGATTCCGGTTCTCTCCGGGCTGCAAAGCACACTGTTCTTCGAGACGCCGGTGGAAATCTACACCCGCGTCTTTCGGGAACTGAAACCGCGGACTAAGCCGCCCGTGATCTCGGTGGACTTCCGGCCCTTCGCTAATGCCGACAGTTTCATCCGCTTGACCGAAGAGGGTCTTCATGTCCGCGTCGCCGACGTGTTTGAGGGCGCCCCGGCTCCGGTTATGGAGGCGTTGGCGCACATCCTGTTGGGCAAACTCTTTCACCGTCCAGTGGCTCGGGCGTACTCTCACCGGTACCGGCTTTATCTGAACCGCAGGGACGTTCGCCAGCGCATGCACGCGGTGCGGCGGATTCGCGGACGCAAATATGTTTCGGGACCGGCGGGCGACCATCATGACCTGGAACAGATCTTCGAAGACTTGAACGTCCGTTTTTTCGACGGCCTGATGGGACGGCCTTCGCTCGGCTGGAGCCGCCGGCCCGCGCGTTCCATGCTGGGTCACTTTGACCCGTCGCACGACGCCATCATTATCAGCCGCATTTTCGACACGAACCGGGTCCCGCGGCTGGCGCTAGAGTATGTTCTGTTTCATGAAATGTTGCATTTGCGATACCCGGTGGATCATCGCGGCGCGCGGCGGAGGGTCCACACGCGGGAATTTCGCGAGGCGGAAAAGGGATTTCCTCAACTGCGGGAAGCGAAAGACATACTCAGACGCCTTTAGAAGGAACCAGGGAGTAGAAGGGACGGGCGGCCAGCACCCGTCCCCAGGAAGGATTGACTACGCGAGAGTCGGTTCGGCGACGGCGGCCAAAGCCCGGAGCTGGGCACGCATCGCGTCCAGCGCTCCCACGAGGTTGCGGACATCCACGGTCGGCGTGCTCCAACCGAAGCTGTGCAGCGCCAGCTTCACTTCCAGCGCGAACATCGTATAGCTGAACAGGAAGCGCTGCTTAAGCAACAGCCCGGCCAAGGCGGACCGGTCTACCGAAGCGTGCACCATCAGCACCTTGAGCGCGCTGGAGACACGGCTGAAATCCCGGCCCAGGCAACGCGCGTAACCACGGAAAATCGCGACCCGCTTCGCACGGAACCGCCGCCCCATGCGCGAACTATACGATGGCTGCGAGGCTAAAAATTCATGATCCACTGGATCGAGGAGGCGCTCCATGGGTTTGTATCGCGCAGGCGCGAAAATGTTCTCCCAATCCCCGGGCAGTGCCTCGTTCCGGCGTCCGGATGTCAGGGTCTTGAACAGGAACAAGAATGCAAGTCCTAGAAAAGCCACAATACCGATGGCCGACATCAGTATCAAATTCATAGCGGACGTGCTCCAACACGTCGAGTTGAGAATACCCGAATTTCCGCCGAAATGCAAACGAATTTTGAGCAGTAAACGCAGTAATACAGGCCACCACAACCCCGCCGGGGTGCCCAACCTGCCCGCGCCACTTGGATGGTGCAGTTAAATGCCTGCTTTTCTAACTGCTTATAGGATTCCTTGCGCTATTTCACAAACGGACACGGGTGCAGTACGTCGCCACATTCCGGCCATGGATCGTGCGCGCTGCTCTGTGTGGCGGTAGCGAAGAATGAAACGGCGATTACGGCAAGGAACAAAATCTTCTTTATCATGTGGTACTTTCTCTCCTCAGTAAACGGTAGTTAGCTGTCTGGTAACGCTATCGTAGGTTAAATGAGCAGAAAAAATTTGGCTGGCGGTTTTTTTTGCGTGAACGGAACAAGCTTCGGGATTTTGTTCCTGCCGAACCGAGGCTTGGAATCCGCGGGAAGCAACGTCCAGTTGGTGTACAATCAAGAAAACTTGGAAGTTCTGAGCGAGATCAGGCGGAAATGAAATTCGATCGCAGCGCCGCTGCGGATCTTTGGCGCAACACGCTGTCGCAGATCCCCACCACCTTCGGACGCTTGATCTATTTGGCCTCCCTGCGCGATCAAAACACAGGGATTTATCGCCATCACGGTCTGGAGCAGCTCTTCGGCTCCGACGAAACGGATCAAACGTTGCGGCAGAGCCATGGCCAGACGTTTTCCGACTGGTTGTGCTTCAATCTGGAACAGCAGAAGACCGATCTGGAAGATTATTTGGAAGAGTTGAACGAAGATAAGAAGACTATTCTGGCCACGTGGATCCGCCTTTCGCCCTACCGGAACTTTGCGCCTTCAAATGCGCGCGAAGTGGAACGGAACCTATTCATGACGGATCTGGAAACAGTGCTGGAACTGCTTAGGTACGATTACGCCGTCGCTTCCCCTGATCAAGACGCATAGCCACGCCCACTACTTGGCCTAATACGTCGATATCGGTCGGATAATTAAACACCTCCGGATAACACATGGAGGCCGGGTGGGGTTGCAGCACGAGCTGACTTTCCTGCAGGGTGCACCAGCTGCACGCAAAGCCTTTGCGGTGCTCGAAAAAGTAAATGGGCCGCTCGAATTCGTTGGCCCAACCGGTATTTACCACCTTGCGGTGGCTGTCGTCGATGAGCACGAGCGAACTCGGCTGGATCAAGGGGTACATGGTCCAATCCTCCGAGCCGATGAACGCGTAACGGTAATTCTTTACGTCGAGGGTGTTGAGCATCGCCAGCGGCAGCTTGCCCCAGCGCTGAATCATGCGGCTCAGGAACGTGGTCCGGCGCAGATCGATGCCGGGGTCGAGAGCCAACGGCATCTGCGTGTCCCCATAGCCATTCGCGCCGAATCCGATCAGATGCGTGCGCTGCAACTCGATAGCCGCGGAATCGGCCGCCAAGGTGGATACATTGACTCCATACCAGTCCAGCACCTCGTTGATATCGAGGCGGTATATGGTGCACAGCGAGTACAGCCGGTAGATCGTGGGGACGGTGCCTTTGTTCTCGATGTCGGAAAGCCGGCTGAGCGCGATCACGAACTCGTCATTGTTGTGGCGCGTAGCAATCTGGTTGCTCGCATCCTCAACGTCCCGATATCGCAGATTCAGGCGTTCCCGCGCCCGCTTCAGCTTCTGTCCAGCCTCTTCCATGCTATGATTCCGTCTCTGGACGCCGGGAGTCGATGCGCAGTCATCGATCATGGATCCATTGGGGGAATTATAACGACGGTAACACCCGGGAGCAACCATTTGGTAGTAATTTTGTTCTGAATTCAGAACATGATTTCCGTGGAGGAGGCAAATTTGAAAATCGTGGTTGGGGTTTCGGGAGCCAGCGGGGCGATTTACGGCATCCGGCTGCTCGAAAAACTCCGGCTCCAGCCCGGCGTGGAAACGCATTTGATTCTAACTCGGTCCGGCGAAAAGACATTATTTCTGGAAACTGGAAAGAAAGTGGCGGAATTCAAGGCTTTAGCACAATTTAGCTACGCGCTGGAAGATATCTCCGGCAGGTTAGCCAGCGGGTCGTTCGGCACGGACGGCATGGTAATCGCCCCGTGCTCCGTCCACACCATGTCCGCCATCGCCCACGGCATCAGCTCCAACTTGCTGATTCGGGCCGCGGATGTCACGCTAAAGGAGCGCCGGCCGCTCATCCTGATGGTCCGGGAGAGCCCCCTGCACCTGGGCCACTTGCGGACCATGGTGGCGCTGGCAGAGATGGGAGCAGTGATCGCGCCGCCCGTGCCCGCCTTCTACCACCGCCCGGAGACGATTCTCGATCTCGTGGATCACAGTGTCGACCGCGTACTGGATCTATTGGGCCTGCCCAGCCAGACGGCGCGGCGATGGGACGGCCCGGCGGTGAACGAATGAAGCGTAAAGCGGCGCAAACCCGTCTGCTGGTGGCGTTTCAAGGGGAACGCGGCGCCTTCAGCGAGGAAGCCGCGCGAAAGCTGCTCGGACCCACGATCAACGTACTGCCGTGTCCCCGCTTCGAAGACGTGTTTCGCACTCTCGAGCGGAGAAAAGCGGACGCGGCCGTGATCCCCATCGAAAACACGCTGCACGGTTCGGTGCACGAGAACTACGACCACCTGCTGCACTTCGATCTGCCCATCGTAGGCGAGACCAGCGTACGCATCGTGCACAACCTGATGGCCCCGCCCGGTGTGCCGTTCCGCAAGATCCGCCGCGTTTTTTCGCATCCCGTGGCGCTCAACCAGTGTCTCGACTTCTTTGCGGCTAACCCGCAGCTAGAGAAAGTGCCGTTCTATGACACGGCGGGAAGCGCCAAAATGCTGATTGCGGAAGACTTGCATGACGCGGGCGCTATCGCATCGGCTGTTGCCGCGGAGATCTACGGGGCCAGAATCCTCCGCCGTTCGATCGAGGACGACCGCCAGAATTTCACGCGATTCTTCGCTTTGCGGCACCCCCGGGACGCGCGGCGTGTCGCGATTCGGGCCAGGAACGGCGCTCCCTGGAAAACCTCTGTCGTATTTTCGACCCGAAACGTTCCCGGCTCGCTGTTCCGTTCGCTGAGCGCGTTTGCCCTGCGGGATCTGAACCTTGCCAAGATCGAATCCCGTCCACTGCGCGGGAAGCCCTGGGAGTATCTTTTCTACTTGGATTTTATCGGACGCGTGGACGACCCGGTTTGCCGCAATGCTTTGGGCCACCTTCGGGAACTGGCCGATCCCCTGCGCGTACTGGGCTGCTATCCACAAGGGGATTAAGGTGGTTGCGCGTCAAGGACCCAACTGAATCCATCAAACATCTATATAGGTATGCCCGTGGAAGAAAAAGTTGAAGAACAAGTTCTCGGAGTTCAGGTGGCGGAGACGGTTGAGGAATTACCGATCCTGACGGTACGCGATACCGTGCTGTTTCCGCACGCACTGCTGCCCATCAACGTCGGCCGTCCCAGTTCGATGGCTCTGGTGTCGTCGTTAGGCGAGAACCGCCTGCTGGGGATGGTCTCGCAGATCGACCCGCGCGAGGACTCGCCGGGCCCGAAGGATCTTTACGAAGTCGGCTCGGTCGCGATGATCCACAAGATCGTGCGTATGAAGGAAGGCATTCTGCTGTTTTGCGAGGGAATTTCCCGCATGCGCACGCTGGGTTATACCGGCACCGAGCCATACCTGCGCGCGCAAGTGGAGCGGCTTCCCGAACTGGAGCCTGAACCGACGCCCGAGCTCGAAGCGCTGCGGCGCGACGTGGTCGCCATCTTTCAGCAGATTGTGGCGGCGTCTCCGAACCTTTCGGACGACCTCGCGACGGCGGTGGCGAATACCAACGAATTCGGACGCTTGGCGGACCTGGTGGCCGGAGTTCTGCCCGGCCTGAGCCACCCCGAACGCCAGGCGGTCATGGAGCAGCTCGACGTGCGCGCCCGCCTCGCCTATGTTCACAAACATCTGGCGCGCGAGCTTGAACTGATCGAGCTGCGCAGTAAGATTCAATCGCAGGTACAAGGCCAGCTTTCACAGACGCAGCGCGAATTCTACTTGCGCGAGCAGTTGAAGGCCATTCAAAAGGAATTGGGCGACGCCGATGATGGCGGCCGCGATGCCGATGAGCTGCGCGAGAAAATTGAAGCCGCCGGAATGACGGAGGAAGTCAAAGCCGAGGCCATGAAGGAACTAAAGCGGCTTACCCGGATTTCTCCCTCGTCCCCGGAGTACGGTGTCACGCGCACGTACCTCGAGTGGATGGTCAGTCTCCCCTGGTCCATTACTTCGGCCGGCAAGGTGAATGTGCAGCGAGCTGCGGAGATTCTCGATGAGGACCACTACGATCTGGAGAAGGTGAAAGAGCGCATCCTGGACTATCTGGCGGTGCTCCAGCTCAAGCCCGTGCTGAAGGGGCCCATCCTTTGTTTCGTCGGGCCGCCCGGAGTGGGAAAAACCTCTCTGGGGAAATCCATTGCGCGCGCGGTGGGCCGGAAATTCGCGCGTATTTCGATGGGTGGCATGCATGATGAGGCGGAAATTCGCGGCCACCGCCGCACGTATATCGGAGCATTACCGGGACAAATCATTCAAGGCCTTCGGCGCACCGGCACGCGCGATCCCGTGTTCATGCTGGATGAGGTGGATAAACTAGGACGCGATTTTCGCGGCGATCCAGCCTCCGCCCTCCTGGAAGTTCTGGATCCGGAACAGAACGCGACGTTCCGCGACAATTATCTGGACGTGCCCTTCGATCTATCGAAGGTTTTGTTCATCACCACGGCGAACATGCTCGATACGGTTCCCGAAGCCTTACGTGACCGCATGGAGATCATCGAACTACAGGGCTATACGGAGCACGAGAAAGTGGTGATTGCCTTCCGCTATCTGATTCCCCGGCAGGCGAAGGAAAATGGGCTCGACGCCGAGAACGGCATCCAGTTCACCGACGCAGCGGTGCACCACGTGGTCCGGCGCTATACACGCGAGGCCGGTGTCCGCAGTCTGGAGCGCGAAATCGGCACGATTTGCCGCAAGCGCGCGCGGCGGATTGCCGAGGGCAAGACCGAGAGCGGGGAAATCACGCCGGAGCGCGTCGAGGAGTTCCTGGGCGCGCCGCGGTTCCGCCCGGACGTGGAGGTCGCGGAACGTACGCGCCGTCCCGGCGTGGCAGTAGGCCTCGCGTGGACGCCGGTTGGCGGCGACGTGCTATTTATCGAAGCCGGCCGCATGCCGGGCGGCAGTAAAGGCCTCATCATGACCGGTCAATTGGGATCGGTGATGCAGGAATCGGTCCAGGCCGCGCTCACCTGGGTACGCGCCAACGCCGAGCGTTACGGCATCGATCCGGAGGTGTTCAAGTCGAGTGACATCCATGTTCACGTGCCGGCCGGTGCGATCCCGAAGGACGGGCCTTCCGCCGGCATCACCATGGCCTCGGCGCTGGTTTCGATGCTCACCGAGCGCCGCATCCGGCCGAATCTCGCTATGACCGGCGAAATCACGCTCACCGGCCAGGTTTTGCCGATCGGCGGAATCAAGGAGAAGGTGTTAGCGGCCAAGCGCAGCGGCGTGCGCGAAGTCATTCTGCCGTTTGAAAACGAGGTCAATGTGAAAGAGGATCTCAAAAGCGAGCAGATCGGCGATATGAAGCTGCACTTTGTCCGGACGGTGGAAGAAGTGATCGATCTGGCACTCGAGCCGAAGGCGCCGCCAGTTAACTGAAGATCTCAGCCAGCGGGACGGTGATTTGCGGATTCTCCATTCGGAGGACGCCGTCCCTGGCTTCCCACCATACACTGCAATCCGGCTATGCCTCTACCCCGCTATCATGGTTCTCCTATGCGGATCGCCTCTCTGCTTCTTTTCTGTGTTGCTCTTTGTGCGCAGGACGTTCGCTATCCTCCGCAACAGGATCAGATTCCCGGCCCACCCACACCGGCTGACTTTTCCGCCTGGCTCGATGACGTTCGCCATTGGCGCGACGAGAAGCGCATCCGCATCGGCTATAACGGCAAGGAGTACGATCGCCCCGAACTCGCTTGGTCGCAGCGCGATTTCATCCAGCCGCAGATGATGGCCGAGGAACGCTTCTTCTACGATCCAGTCGCCCGCAAGTACACCGTTGATCGTTACCTCGATGATCTCGAGAAGCGTTACGGCGGCATCGACAGCGTGTTGATCTGGCCGGTTTATCCCAACGTCGGGATCGATAACCGCAGCCAGTACGATCTGACGCGCGACTTGCCCGGAGGCATAGCGGGCCTTAAGCAGATGATCGCGGACTTTCATCGCCGCGGTGTTCGCGTGCTGTTTCCCGTGATGCCTTGGGAGCAGGGAACGCGCGACGAGGGCGTCCCCAACTGGGTGGCGACGGCGCGTTTGATGGCGGAGATCGGAGCCGACGGCGTGAACGGCGACACCCTCAACGGTATGCCGCGCACGTTTCGTGACGCGTCTGATGCCACCGGACACCCGCTGGTTCTCGAGCCCGAATACTACCACAGCGATGAAGAGCGGCTCGCCTGGAATAACCAGTCGTGGGGCTACTGGGAGTATCCATTCATCCCCAGCATCAGCAAACTGAAGTGGCTGGAGCCGCGCCACATGGTGAACGTGTGCCGCCGCTGGGCGCGCGATAAGACCGACGACCTCCAGTACGCGTACTTCAACGGCGTCGGCTATGAGAGCTGGGAAAACGTGTGGGGCATCTGGAACCAGATCACTGCTCGGGACGCCGAGGCGTTGCGCCGCATCGCCCGCATCGAGCGGCAGTTCGCCGATCTTCTGGTGAGCCCGGATTGGGAGCCGCACACTCCCACCTTGCAATACGGAGCATTCGCCAGCAGGTTTTCGCGCAGCGCGCGCACGTTGTGGACGGTAGTGAACCGCAACGAATACGATCTCGCCGGCCGGCAGATTGAGATTCCGTATACCGCGGGCGCCCGCTACTACGATGTTTGGAACGGAGTGGCGCTTGAGCCGGAGGTGCGCGGTGATCGGGCAATCCTCACCTTCCCGATGGAGTCTCACGGCTTCGGAGGCGTATTGGAAACCACCGATTCGGAGGCGGCTCCGGATACATTCCTCGCGAATATGCGGCAACTGGCGCGTACACCGCTCTCGGCTTACTCGCACACCTGGATGTTTCTGCCGCAGCAGATCGTGGACATCGGGCAGACGCCGCCGGCTGTGAGCACGCCGCCTGGAATGGTTCAGATTCCAGCGGCCAAATTCGAATTCCGAGTTTCGGGAATCGAGATCGAGGGCGATAGCGATATCGGCGTTGACGTTCAATATTCCTGGGAGGATTCGCCACGGCGCCATCATTTGAAAACGCTCGACATCAAGGCGTTTTACATGGATCGCCACCCGGTTACCAACGCCGAGTTCAAGAAGTTCCTGGAGGCGGCCCATTACCGTCCCGCGGACGATCACAATTTCTTGAAGGATTGGAGCAACGGGTCGTATCCGGCGGGTTGGGCGAACAAGCCGGTCACATGGGTCTCGCTCGAAGATGCACGTGCTTACGCGCAGTGGGCGGGCAAGCGGCTTCCCCACGAATGGGAATGGCAGTACGCGGCGCAGGGCGTGGATGGCCGCATGTATCCGTGGGGCGCTCAGTGGGACGCCGCGGCTGTCCCGGCGCCTGAAACCCGCCGCGTGATGCGCGGGCCGGACGATGTTAACGCGCATCCGCGCGGGGCGAGTCCGTTTGGCGTCGAAGACCTGGTGGGCAACGTGTGGCAGTGGACCGACGAATATATCGACCAGCACACGCGTGCCGGCATCCTGCGCGGCGGCAGCTACTATCAGCCGCAAGGCTCGCACTGGTATTTCCCGCAGGCATACAAAATGAACGAGCATGGGAAGTACCTTCTCATGTCCCCCGGCAAAGACCGGTCCGCGGCGGTGGGATTCCGCTGCGTAGTGGACAGCCGTTGAGGTACACTCCGCATATGATTTCCAGAAGAGATTTTTCGAGGCTGGCGCTGGTTACGCTACCGGCCGCCTCCGCTTTCGCTCGCATCGACTCCAAGGTTGATGGCGTCCAACTCGGCGTGCAGTCTTACAGCTTTCGCGACCGTTCGCTCGATGAGGCAATCAAAGCCATGGTCGAGATCGGGCTCGGCGAGTGCGAGCTGTTCGCGGGCCATGTTGAGCCCAAAATGAGCCCGGCGGACTTGCACAAGTGGCGCACCACGGTGTCCATGGACGAGTTCCACAAGGTCCGCAAAAAGTTTGATGACGCCGGCATCCTGCTCTATGCGTATAACTACAGCTTCCGCGATGATTACAGCGACGAAGAAATTGCGCGCGGATTCGAGATGGCCAAAGCTCTGGGTGTGAAGATCATCACGGCGTCTTCGACGTTGTCGGTAGTCGGCCGCGTGGATCAGGCAGCGCAGAAGGCCAAAATCAAGGTCGGCTTCCACGGCCACGACCAAACCGACAATCCTAATGAGTTTTCGACGCCGGAGTCATTCGCGAAGGCCATGGCGGGCCGCTCGCCCTATATCAACGTCAATCTCGACATCGGCCACTTTTTCGCCGCTGGCTTCGACCCCGTAGATTTCATTAGCCAGCATCATCAGCGCATTGTGACACTGCATATTAAGGACCGCAAAAAGAACCACGGCCCCAACATGCCGTTCGGTCAGGGTGATACGCCGATCAAACCAGTGCTACAACTGCTGAAGAGCAAGAAATACAATATCCCAGCCAACATCGAATACGAATATAAAGGAGCCGACACCGTGGTCGAAGTCCGGAAGTGCCTGGAGTACTGCAAGGCGGCGCTGGCCTGACCGCCAGTCCTGCGCTATCCTAACAAGCCGCCGTGGCCTAAACAGCCGACTTCCCAGCTTGTAATTCGATAGCGGGCCAGTAGCGGTGGGAGAATCAGATCGACCACATTCGGCTTCGCCGAGCGGAAACAGCCGGGGGCCGAAATGATCGGCACGTCGTCTTTGTAAGCCAGTAACAGCAGGTTACCGGGCTCGACCGGCGCGAGAAACCGCTCGATCTGCCCGCCCACCCGTGTCATGGCATGGCCGATCACGTCCTCGGGCCCGGCCGGAGCCGTCGTGGAGGCAACCAGGACCAACGCCGGCTTCGAGCGCAGCAGGTGCTGCAGGGCGCGGCTGACCGATCCCTCGTCTTCCACGCACGCGAGCGCAAAGCTGGGGCTCAGTCCGAAGCGCTCCAAGCGTTGCTTTGTAATGTTCTCGAAAAGCTGCCGCGCGCGTTCGCCATTCGCCGGGTCGCTGTAGAGAACGCCAATCGAAGGACTACGCACGGGCCGCGCTTGGATGATGGGGCCCCGTTCGCGCAGAATGGAACTGATGGCCTCCAGTTGATCTTTCGCCACCGCGAACGGTGCGCTCTTCACCGTGGCAATGCGTTGGCCCGCGAGCGCGAAACTGAAGTTGAGCGCGGTCGAGATCACTACACTCGCGGTGCAGTTGATCTGGCGCAGCAGTTCGTCGTCCACCAGCACGCAACAATTCTCGGTGGCCAGCAGATTGGCCCGGCCTCCCGCCGCCGGGTGGATCTCGTAACATCCGCACCCCATATCGCTGGCTACCGCGGAAACGGCGTCATCCTCGCTTACCTCGCCGTCCTCCAACTCGGTCACCCACACCTTGTCCATCCCTTCGGACTCGAGGATGCGGACATCGTCCTCACTGATCACGTGCCCCTTGGCCAGCAGCTTTTTCCCGCCCGGGCGAAACACGGTGCAACATAGGATCCGGCCGCCTGATACTTTCACATCCACGGTCTGTGCCTTCATGACTTTCTTCCCCTTGCTTGGGGCGTGACGCGCGTAACCGCCCAGTTTGATGCCGATTATAGGGAGGTAGTCGACCGGTGCAAAAACAATTCTCAGGGTTTTCGTGCGCCTATTTGGGGATGGGACCATCCCCCCGTGCGGTCAGAATTGTGAGGATAAATACAGCAGTTGCCGTTACTGCTTCAAAATGACCGGAAATACGACACATTCAATACCCTCATCAGGGTGAGTCGACTGACCCCATTTGTGGGGTATACCCTGCCAGTGTTCAGGCCGTAGGACCCGGATCACGGCGATTTCGTCGCATGACTGGAACTTGGGACAGCGCAGGCAATCCTTCCAGGCTTTGAGTGGCAGCACGCCGCGCTCGACTTCCTCGAAGCCCACCTTGCGAAAAAAATCCGGTACGTAGGTGAACGCGAAGACCGCATCGAGCGAGTATCCGGCTGCTTCGTCGACAAGTGTTTCTATTAACCGGCGCCCGACGCCGCGGGTTTTGACGCGCTCGGCAACCGCGAGCGAACGAACCTCCCCCACGGTTGGCGAATAAAAATGGAGTGCCCCGCAACCGGCGAGCTGCCCATCCGCGAGCGCCACCGAGAAATCCCGGATGCTCTCGGAAATTTCCAGCTCCGTGCGCGGCAGCATGACGCCCCGCGAGGCGTAGCCGTTAATCAGATCGAGCAGCGCCGGAATATCGGACATGCGCGCTTTGCGGATCTCGATCCGCGCGGCTGCGGGAGCCTTCTCTCGAACGGAATCGGACGTCAGGCTGCTAATCATGGCACGCCGCTCCCTCGCGGGAGCGTACAATACGAGTTCCCATCGGCTCACCGGCAAGGAGGCGATCCAGTACGCCGGGTTGAGCGCCAGGCGCGATCTCGATCTGTTCTACGCCTTCCTCGATGGCCTGGGTTGCCGCATTCAGTTTCGCCTGCATGCCGCCCGTGGCTACGCCTTCGCGAATCAGTTGGCCGCAATCCCGGGCTGTCAGCGTAGTTTGCAGAGCTCCGGAGGCATCCAGCACGCC
This sequence comes from Terriglobia bacterium, assembly GCA_963768075.1. Classification (GTDB taxonomy): domain Bacteria; phylum Acidobacteriota; class Terriglobia; order Bryobacterales; family Bryobacteraceae; genus QHXW01. Next base: position 112,489 of record CAVYHD010000033.1, on the reverse strand, counting down.
GGCGATGTCGGTCAGAAAGATTAGCCGGTCCGCGCGCCAGCCCGCCGCGCAAGCCGACGCCATCTGGTCGGCATTCACGTTATACATTTGCCCTGTGCGCGATCCCGCGACGCACGCGACCACCGGGAGGAAGCCGTTCCCCGTGAGCAATTCCAGCAGTTCCGTATGGGTCCGCTCCACGCGTCCCACCAGGCCCAGTTGCGGATCCATCTGTTCGGCGTGCACCAGGCCGCCATCGATGCCCGTTAGCCCCACGGCCCGCGCGCCGGCGGCGTTCAAGGCCGCCACCAACTCCTGATTGACGCTGCCGGCCAGAACCTTCAACACCGCGTCCATAGTCTCTGGCGTCGTGACGCGCAGACCGTTGACGAAGCGGCTGGTAATGCCGCGCTCCTCGAGAAAGCGCGTCATCTGCTTGCCGCCGCCATGCACTACCGCGACGGCGATACCCCGGTGTCCGGCCGCCGCGATCTGCGACGCCACGTTTGCCCGTACTTCCGGCGAGTCCACCAGCGTGCCGCCGAGCTTGATTAGCACTTTCACAGCAGGCCTTCCGTCTCCGCGAGCCCCAGCATCAGATTCATGTTCTGGACCGCCTGGCCCGCGGCGCCTTTCGTGAGGTTGTCGATGGCGCTGACGACCACCGCTCTGCCGGTGGCCCCGTCCAACGTCACGCCGATGTCACAGAAATTCGTGCGCTGCACGGCGCGCAGGTCGGGTACGCGGCCCGGCTGATAGAGCCGCACAAAGGGCTCGCCGGCGTACTGCTTTTCGTAAATTGCGAGGATCTCCTCCGCGGTTATCGCCGCCGCCGTGCGGAAATAGATGGTTTCGAGAATGCCGCGATCGAGCGGCAGCAATTGCGCCGTGAAACTCAGTTCACGCTCTTCGAGCCCCGAGACCATGAGCACCTCCGGCACATGGCGGTGATTGAGAATCGAATACGCCGAGAAGTTTTCCGTAACCTCGCAGAAGCTGTTCTTCAGCGACGCCTTGCGTCCCGCCCCGCTCACGCCCGATTTCGCGTCGCACACAATGCCGGCACTCCTGTCGATCACCCCGGCTTCGGCCAGCGGCCGGATAGCAAGATTGGCCGCCGTCGGGTAGCAGCCTGGATTCGCCACCAGGCGCGCGCCGGGAATCCGCTCGCGGCAGAACTCAGGCAGGCCGTACACCGCCTCCGCCAGTAGCGCCGGTTGGGTGTGCGGTTCGTGATACCAGCGCGTATAATTCTCGACCGTGCGCAGCCGAAACGCTCCGCTCAGGTCGATGACGCGCGCTCCGGCATCAAGCATCACCGGAGCCAGTTCCATGGAAACTTCCGCCGGCGTCCCAAGAAAGACAATCTCGATCTTCTCGGCGCGCACCGCATCAGCCGTGGCCGCAAGTTGCCGCGGCCCCTTCGGATGGCGCAACCCGCTGTCACCCGCGGCGTCGCTCCGGTGCTCCATCAGCAGCGGCTCGACGTGCCTGTGCCCGCGCAGAATCGAGACCAACTCCGCTCCGCTATACCCGCGAAATCCGACAATACCGACTGGGTGGCGCATGATTAAATATTCACTTCAATGAATAATTATACTACGGGGCTTCTGGGGTCGTGTCCACTGATGCGTTGGTTAAATATTCAGTCACGTCGCGAGTCTCTGTCTATTATCCTCATAATGAGAGGCTTGCGCCATGGATACCGCTTTCTGGATTCAGGTCGGGATTACGATTCTTATCGGCGGTATTGGGATCTACTATGCCCGTGAACAAGTCTTGCTCGCGCGTTCGATGAATCTTGGGTCCATCAAAAAACAAAAAATAGGATGGGCGCGACGGAACCGCCCGATCTTTCTGATTGTAGGGCTGGCAATGTCCTCGTGGATCCCGTATTTCATTCGTCCTGACGATCTGCCAGAATTCCCAGATCCGCATCCATACGTCATCGGGTATTCTCAATCATTCGGCGCGCGCTGGTGCCGAGTAGTAATCAACGGACAACGCTTCTTAAAATTCCAATCTCACTACAAAGTCGCCGGTGCGTGTTATCTGTACGACGGTATCGGGGATTTGATGGACGTGGCACAGTTACAAGTTGGTAAGGCACACGATATTCGCGACGAACAAATCGACATTATGACTCCATTCGGCCCCGGTTTTTCTGGATACCTAGAGAGCAAGCGGGCGATTGGATTAACTCATGTCGTGCTCCTCATCCCAAAGGGCATCGATCCGGGGGATTTCTCCACACTACGCCAAGCCAAAGCCATGGGAGTAAAGATCGTTTCTGCGGGTACCAGTTATACAACTCCATAGCCTTCACGCTAACGACTCGCCAAGTTGTAATGCTTTGGTCGCCGAGACACTACCGTCGTCACCCGCGGAAACCTATCGGCGAGTTTAGTGCTCCGCCGCCGACCGCTCGGCCAATTCCCCGATAATCGGCAGCGAGTACCGCTCTTCGTGGCTGGTTTTGACGATCATGAAGACCCATACGAACAGGATCAGTACGTGCAAAAGTTTGTCGATGCGGAAAATCGGTTCGTGGATCTCGCGGAAGATCGGGCTGAGAACCCACTCCACAATCAGCCAGGCCACGAATAGATACAGACCCTGGAATGCGTGAAAGCGGACGATGCGATCGTTGCGGAACTTCTCGGCCGCCAGCACAATCACCGAGGCGATCCAGCCGACGCCCGGAATATAGCAGAGGATCGAGGCGGTGCGCGGCGTGATCCCTGCCAAGGGGTCGATGGGCTGCGTAGGCGCACCCGGCTGACGGGCCCCACACTTGGCGCAGAATTGGTCCGCGTGGTTGACCGCGTTGCCGCAACTGCTGCAATAGGGCATCTATTCATCAATACGTTACGCTACCGCCGGTTGTTCCGGCAACCTCTTGTGATACGATTGCCGCCATGCGAATTCGTCCGATTTTACCTTTCCTGCTCCTGTGTGCCGCGCAGGCGTTGCCGGCGGCAAAGCTTGAGATTTATTTCATCGACGTGGAAGGCGGCCAGGCCACTCTGGTCGTATCCCCTTCCAAACAGTCTCTGCTGGTGGATACGGGCTGGCCCGGACTGAACTCGCGCGATGCCGACCGCATTAAAGCCGCGGCCAAGCACGCCGGCGTAAAACAGATCGACTACCTCGTGATCACGCACTATCACAGCGACCACGTGGGTGGCGTGCCGCAGCTCGTCGCTGCCATGCCAGTGAAGACGTTCGTCGACCACGGCGCGACCGTCGAGCATGGCGGGGAGCCGGACCGGCTCTACCACGCCTACCTGAAGGCCCGCGCCGCCGGCAGCCATCTGGAGGTGAAGCCGGGCGACAAGATTCCGCTGAAAGGTTTGGATGTGACGGTGCTGACGGCGGCCGGGGCCTCGATTTCGAGCCCGCTCGCGGGCGCCGGCCAGCCGAACCCCGCATGCGCCGCGGTGAAGCCCAAGGAGGCAGACCCCAGTGAGAACGCGCAGTCGGTGGGGATGCTGATCCAGTACGGCAACTTCCGGATGATCGACATGGGCGACCTGACATGGAACAAAGAAAACGAGCTGGTATGCCCGAACAACAAGATTGGGACGGTCGATCTATACCTCACCACGCATCACGGCCTCGAGGAATCGAATTCACCAGCCATCGTGCGTGCGCTCCACCCGCGCGTGGCCATCATGAACAACGGCGCGCGCAAAGGTGGATCGCCCGAAGCTTGGGACACGGTGCACTCCTCACCGGGGCTGGAAGACCTTTGGCAGTTACATTACGCGGTGGAAGGCGGCAAGGATCACAATGTGCCCGAAGCTATGATCGCGAACGTCGACGAAAAGAACGACGCGGGAAATTGGCTGCGCGTCTCGGCGGATTCGAACGGCTCGATCACCGTTTACAACAGCCGGAACAAGTACGAGAAGACGTACGCGAAATAGGAGTTGAGGCCGGAGCCGTGGATCAACCGCCGGTCTTCATCGTGGGCGCGCCTCGCAGCGGAACCACGCTGTTGCGCAACATCCTGAACCGGCATCCGGCGCTGGCGATCTGCGGCGAAACGCACTTTTATCACTACGTCTACACCCGCCGATGGGCGTTCGGCGATCTAAGCAATCCGAAGAACCGGCGGCGTCTGGTCGCGCAGTATCTCTCGCTCGCGCGCATTCAGCGGCGGGGCCTGGACCTCCGGGCACTTTCCGAGCGGCTCTCGCGTGACGCTACCAGCTACCAGGCGCTGTTGCGCAGTGTTCTGGAACACTACGCCGAATCACAGGGGAAGAAGCGCTGGGGCGAGAAGACTCCGAAACCATGCGCTTTTCACGGAAACGCTGTGCCAGTGGTATCCCGGCGCGGTGATCCTGCATCTTGTGCGCGATCCGCGGGACGTAGTGGGTTCTCTGCGGCGGATGACCTGGGCTGCGAACAGTGTGGTTGCCAATGCGCGGATCTGGGCGTCCTACAACCGGGCAGCCATGAGATCCCAGCGCCGGCCCGAGTATCTATTGGTTCATTACGAGAAGCTGGTGAGCCATCCGGAGCGGGAATTAGCCCGCATCTGTGGGCACTTGGGGGAAGAGTATGTTCCCGCCATCCTGGAACCGGCACCTCACTCAGATCCGCTCGCTGATCGAACCAAGCTCGCCAGCAAGCCGGTGACGCCTGAGCGCTCAGGCCGGTGGCGGGTGGAACTCACTGCGGATGAGGTGGCGCTCGTCGAGTGGATTGCGGGTGAAGGGATGGCGGTATACGGATATCAGCGGTGCGCACCGCCACCCTCCGGCCTGGCCGTAGCGCGGGGTCTCGGCGCAGCGGCGTGGGACACCTGTTGCCAGCGGCTCCCACAGATTCCAGGTATCTGGTATTACCTGATGCGGCCCACCCAGCTCGCCAAGGAAGAGTTCTGGGTGCATGGCCGCAGGAGGCGTCAAGCTCTAAATGAACCTCACTCCACGTCCGCCGGTTCGCGAAGCTGAACGGTTGTTGCGGTTCGGCGGCCGGTGCCCTAACGTTGGATGGTGATCGCCGGAATCGCGGCTGCGTGCGCCGTCCTGATCTGGTTGTACCTGCTGCTGGGCCGAGGCGGTTTTTGGCGGCTAAACGAAACAGAGATCAGTGCCGAGCCGGTTGCCCGCCGCGTCGCCGTGGTGATCCCGGCGCGCAACGAAGCGGAGACCATCGGCCGGACGATCGCATCGCTCGCGGCGCAAAACTTCGCCGGCCCCTTGCATATCTTCCTGGTGGATGACCACAGCGCGGATGGGACGGCGGAGATCGCGCGCGCATCGGCCGGGCCGGATCTGCTCGACGTCGTGGCCGCCCCGCCGCTCGCCGCGGGCTGGACCGGCAAGACATGGGCGTTGGCCGACGGCGTGCGCCAGGCGGAACAGTTCCAACCGGATTACGTGCTGTTCAGCGATGCCGACATCACGCACTCGCCCGGCGGCATCGCTCAGCTAGTGGCGCGCGCCGAAGCGGGCGGCTACGACCTCGTCTCGTGGATGGTGCGGCTGCGCTCCGAGACGTTCGCCGAGAAAGCGCTGATTCCGGCGTTTGTCTTTTTCTTCTTTATGCTCTATCCTCCGGCGTGGACCGGGAGCGCTCGGCACAGGACCGCGGGCGCGGCGGGCGGATGCATCCTGCTGCGGTGGAAGGCGCTCATGCGCATTGGTGGGATCGCGGCCATTCGCGGAGAACTCATCGATGACTGCGCTCTTGCGAAAGCGGTGAAAAGCACGGGCGGCAAACTTTGGCTCGGAGTGACATCGAAGACGGAAAGCATCCGAGGCTACGGTACGTTCGGCGGGATCGGCCGGATGATTTCGCGCACGGCGTTCTGGCAGCTTCGGCACTCCGTGGTTTTGCTGCTCGGCACGATCGTGGGAATGTTTGTGACGTACATACTGCCGCCGCTGGTGTTGCTGACCGGCCGGCCAACCGTGATGGCGCTGGGCGCGCTGGCCTGGATCTTGATGCTAGCGGCATACACACCGTCGCTGCGTTTCTATCGCCTGTCTCCACTGTGGGCGCCCGCGCTGCCGCTGGTCGCGGTGTTCTACACCGGCGCGACCATTCACTCCGCCATGCGCTTCTGGACCGGCCGCGGCGGTGAGTGGAAAGGGAGAATGCAGGACGCGAAGAGCTGACTTACTTTGTTTGCGAACGGGATCGAAATTCGGCATATCCCAGTGCCGCGAAACCTCCCGCGATCACAATCCGCAGCACGACGAGCCAGACTTTCTCGCCGGTAAGAGCCTTGTTGACGGCCAGCAGCAGGAAACCGAGGGCGATGGTCAAATACCACCAGGCGTAGATGCGAGAGCGTGGCTGCGTCACCAAAATGTCCTCACGCCGGCAGCGCGACAGGCTCGACGTCTGTCCGCGCAAAGTCGTCGCCCTTGAATAGAAGCGGCTCACCGGAGGTTTTGGATAGAGCATAGGAGAAGCAATCGCCGAAATTCAATCCGGCCGGGTGGCGTCCGTTACCATAGGTGCGGTAAGCAAGGCGGCCGACTTCCGCTTGCTCCTCTGTGACCGAAACCGTCTGGACTTTGGCTTTGTGTAGGAACAAATCGAATTCCCGCTCGCCGGCATCGCCGTAGCGCGCGCCTAATACGATAGCCGTTTCCAGGACCGACGCCGCGGAGATCAGCCGGTTAGGGTCGGCCTCGATAGCTAACTCAAATCCCGGTGCGTCTGGTTCATCGAGAAAGATGGCCAGCACAGCGGATGTGTCAATGACCATAAGGCAGCCCGCGCTCATCATAACCGAGGATTTGGTCGGGCGTGCGGTTGTCCAGCACAGGCAATTTCGCGCAGCGCTCCCGGATGGCCCTCAGTTCGTCACGCAGGTGCAGTGGGCGCTTGCGCCCGGATTGACGGTCGAGCCGCTCGCGCAGTGCATTCATGACGGCTTCGGTGAGGGTCTCGCCTGTTTTGGCGGCGAGTTCCCTGGCAAGCCGATCAGCCTCGGGATGTTTGATGCTGAGGGGCATTTTATACCTATATATATAATACTATAGATTCTGGATCAATAGGGCTAAGTTAATGAAAATCATGCGATACCTCCGCTGCCACACGCGCCGATAGCGCTTCCACTCTCCCTGCTTTTACCGAAATGACGTTGTCCAGATTCTGCAACGCGCCGTCGATCAAAAGGAACGAGGAACTGAGCAGCGCGAACCGGTAACGGTCAAACATGGCCGGCGTAACGATCACGTTGATCACGCCGGTTTCGTCCTCCATGCTGAGAAACACGAAACCTTTCGCCGTGCCGGGCCGCTGGCGCACGATGACGCACCCGGCCACGCGCACGTAGCTGCCATCGCGCATGTGCGGCAATTGATGGGCGGGCGTGACGCCGAGCGCATTCATCTGCTCGCGATGATAGGCCATGGGATGCCGGCCGATGGTGAATCCGGTGCCCGAGAAATCGGCATGCAGCCGCTCTTCGTGGGTCATTTGCGCTAAGGGTGAAGTGCGCTCCGGCTCGGGCTGCGCGTCCAACAACGGTCCGGCAGGCTGCGCCGCGTGTCCCGCCTGCCACAACGCGTCACGTCGATGAGCCGCCTCCAGCGAATTCAGCGCGCCGACGTCGGCCAGCTTATTCAGTTCCTCTTTGCGCAGTTCCGGCACGCGGAGCGCCAGATCCCCGATATCAAGAAACGCCGCGCGCGTGCGCTCCCGAACTATAGCCTGGCCCGCTTCCGCACGCAGCCCCTTGACATACATGAGACCCAGACGAAGGGATGGTTTTGCCAAATCCCGAATCCCATTCCGTTCCACCGTGCACTCCCACGCCGATTTCGTGACATCAATCGGCAGCACGCGCAGCCCGTGCCGCCGCGCGTCGTTCAGCAGAATTGCGGGCGCATAAAATCCCATGGGCTGGTTGTTCAGCATGGCCGCCATGAATGCCGCCAGGTAATGGCACTTCAAATACGCGCTGGCATAGGCCAATAACGCAAAACTGGCCGCGTGCGATTCGGGAAATCCGTAGAGTGCGAACGAGGTGATGGAGCGGATGATGCGCTCCTGTGCGTCTGGCTTGATGCCTTTGCGATCCATGCCCGCGCGCAGTTTCAGCTCGATTTCCTTCATGCGCTTTTCGGATCGCTTGAAGCCCATGGCGCGCCGCAATTCTTCCGCTTCGCCTCCCGAGAATCCGGCCACAATCATGGCCATACGCAGCAGTTGCTCCTGAAACAGCGGAATGCCGAGCGTGCGCTTGAGCACCGGTTCGAGCGACGGGTCGAGATAATCCACCGCTTCACGCCCCATGCGCCGCTCGAGATACGGATTCACCATCTCGCCCACGATGGGCCCGGGCCGGATGATCGCCACCTCCACCACGATGTCGTAAAAATTCTTCGGGCTGAGGCGCGGCAGGCACGACATCTGCGCGCGGCTCTCCACCTGGAACATCCCGACCGTATCGGCATGCTGCAGCGCGCGATACACCGCGGGATCGCCGGGCGGCAGGTGGGCGAGATCCACCTCCTCGCCGTAATGCTCGCGGATCAGGTAGAGCGAATCCTTGATCACCGCCATCATGCCGAGCCCCAGCAGATCGACTTTGATGATGCCCATGTCGGCGCAGTCATCTTTATCCCACTGCACGACCACGCGGCCGGGCATGGTGGCGGGTTCGAGCGGCACCACGGAATCGAGCTGGCCCTGGCAGATCACCATGCCGCCCGAGTGCTGCCCCAGGTGCCGCGGCAGGTCCTGCACGGCCAGATACAGCTCGAAGAATTTGCGCATGCGCGGGTTCGCGAGATCCAGGCCGGCGTCGCGGAACTGGCGCTCGGGCGTATATTGAGGATCTTTCCATTCCCAGGTGTGAACGAGGCTCGAAAGCCGGTCGAGGGTCGCGACTTCGAATCCCAGCGCTTTGCCCACCTCGCGCGCCGCTGACCGGCCGCGATACGTGATGACATTCGCGGTCATGGCCGCGCCCAGCTTGCCGTAGCGCTCGTAGACATACTGGATGACGCGCTCGCGCTCGTCACCCGAGGGCAGGTCCATATCGATGTCCGGCCATTCGCCGCGCTCCTCCGAGAGGAAGCGCTCGAAAAGCAATTCCATACCGACCGGATCGACCGCCGTGATGCCCAGCGAATAACACACGGCGCTATTAGCCGCCGAGCCGCGTCCCTGCGCGAGTATGCCGTTTTTCCGGCAGAACTCGACAATGTCCCAGACGATGAGAAAGTAGCCGGGCAGCTTCAGCTTTTCGATCATGGCCAGTTCGCGCTCGATCTGCCGCTGCGCTTTTTCGTGGTAAGGAATGTAGCGGCGGCGCGCGCCTTCATCCGCACGCTGGCGGAGAAACGACATCATGGTTTCGCCCGGCGGCACGGGATAGCGGGGAAATTCGTAACCCAGATCGGCGAGCGTGAAGTGCAGACGCGCGGAAATCTCCCGCGTGTTGGCGATGGCATCCGGCAGATCCGCGAACAGGCGCGACATTTCCGCGGCGGATTTCAGATGGCGCTCGTTGTTCCATGCGAGCAGCCGGCCGGCGGCGGCAAGCGGCACGTGATTGCGGATGCAGGTCAGCGCGTCGAGCGCTTCGCGCTGCGCCGGCGTGGCGTGACGCACGCCATTGGTTGCGACGAGCGGCACGCGCAACCGTCGCGCCGCCGCTATCTGCGCCTGGTTGCGCGCCTCTTCTTCGCGATTGCAATGACGCTGGACCTCGGCAAACACGTTGGCGCGGCCGAAGGTTTGGAGTGCGCGTTCGAGAATTTCTGGCACCGGCGCTAAACAAATCAGTCCCCCGGCAAACTCCGCCAGCTCCTCCGGCGTAGCCGCTCCCTCGCCTTTCTTGGCGCGCAGTTTCGTGCGAGTCACAAGCCGGCAAAGATTTTGATAGCCGGTGCGATTTTCCACCAGCAGAGGATATTGAAAACCGTCCGTACAAGTGATCTCCGCGCCGATGTGCGCCCGGATGCCGGCCTTTTTTGCCGCTTGATGAAATCGTGGCGAGCCGTAGACACCGTCGCGGTCCACCAGAGCCATCGCCGGGTAACCGAAGTTCGCTGCTGTCTGTGCCAGCTCTTCAGGCAGCGATGCGCCTTGCAAAAAGCTGAAGGCCGAGCGCGCGTGCAGCTCGATGTAGGTTTCAGTCATAGCTGCCTTCGATGAACCAGCGGCCGGTTTGCTCGTCACAGTAGATGCGGTAGATCGCGCCGTCGGGCAGTTCAATGTCCCACTCGTCGCGCGACCATGGGTCAGTAGTCCACCAGTCGCCCGAAGTGCGCCACGGCCCAGCTTGCCGCGCGATCTTTCCGCGAATGCCCGGTGAAGAGAGGAAGTCTGCCTGCATTTTCGCCGCGAGCGGCGGACGAAATACGCGGAAAGCGAGGTGAAATAGGCATTCCTGCCTGTGCTTTTCTGCCGGGGGATTACAGGCCTGAATACCGATTCCGCGCATCCGGAACGCCCCCGGCCGGTGCGTATCCACCAGCTCCGGCGATCCGACGTTCTCTTCCCCAACCACCGCCGCAATGCGCGCCAACGTCAATTCGAGCTTCTCCGGCTCTGGCGCGAGCGGAATAAACAGCCCGTTCTGCGCCGTCCGTGGCTTTGCGGGCTCAGCGGCAATCATGACTTTGACCACCGGCGCAGCCGGCGCGTGCTTCTCCAAATCCAGCTCGATCAGTTTCAAAAGCACTCGCGGACTGCGCATCGGCACCGGCAGGCGGATGGTGCGCTCGTGGTCTGGGGCGTTTTCGAGTTGCAAGCGCACGCGCCACCCGATGGCTGCGAGCGCGCGTTCCTCAAGCCGCCGGCAAACATCGCCCAGCAAACGCGCCAGCACGAACAGCAGTGGTTCGAGAAGCTCCACCGGGTATTCCAATTCCACTTCTTGCTCGAAGCGCAGAGAAGCTTCCACGGGAACCAGCGGCCGTTCGTGCTCTCCGCGCGCGAGTTGCTGCAGGCGCACCCCTTCCTCACCTAGCCGTGCGGCGACGCCTAAATCCGGCAGTATCGCCAGATCGCGAAATGTTCGGATGCCCCAGCGTGCCAGCGTTTCCGCAATTTCTTCGGAAGGCGCGAGCAGCGCGACCGGCAGACTGGCCAGAAATTTGGCTTCATCGCCTTGAGGTACGATGCTCGTGCCGGAAAATCCGCGAGCCGCATGAAACGCCGCATCCGGATTGGCCGCGACGGCAACATTCACGGGAATGCCCGCGCGCCGCGCGATAGCGCTTGCAATTTCGTGCACCGAACCGAAAAGATGGCCAAGACCGTCGATGTCCAGAGTTACCGTATCGGCATCGGTCTGCTCCACTTGCGGCGAAAAATCCTGGGCGCAGGCAATCAGCCGATCGATTTCTCCTGGGGCATGGATGCACGCAAACATGGCTCACCTCAGCGCATGCGCTTCGATCACGGCGGCGCCGGGCCGTAACGGTTTGTGGCGCTCTACCGCGAACGCCGCCCTGCGTAGAAGCTGCGAACACCCCGGCGTACCAGACCATCGCACACGGCCGCGCGCGCACTCGACCGCCAGCGTGGCGCAGGCCCGTGCATGTGGCGCCTGCTCCACCACCACCAGCGACGCCGGCGTATTTTCTACCGCGCGTCGCAGCCGATACCAGGAAGCCAGCGAGATCCGCCCGGCGGTTATGGGCGCGATGTCGCCCAGGTCCATCGCCACCAGGCCGAACCCGCCCGCTTGCAATAGAAGATCCGTCGCCTTGAGCGCGTGCTCGGCATTGCCGCCGCAACGAATCCAAAGCAGCCGCCCAAGCGCCACCCCCGCCGCCGCGGCCGATGTGGGATCAAACGCATCGCTCGCATCCACCAGCGCGCAAAATTCCTCCCGCGATGTCGCTTGCGCCATCAAAGAAAGCATCAGGCTGGTACGTCCTGACGACGCTGGCCCGAAAATGTCGGTCACGCACCCGCGCGGAACGCCGCCGAAAGCCGAATCGAAATCCGGATTTCCAGAGGGCAACAGATCCGGCGCCTGCCGTTCATATAGCTTAAAATCAATGGTTTGAAGGAGAGCAGTGGCCATGACAACGCGATTTATATTCGCCTTTTATTCGCCGCACTATAATTTTACAGATCACGTGCTGGAAGTCAAGGGTAATACTTTTTAAAAATGTTATACTTTTCGTAAATGGTTGAACGAACTGAAACGCGTGCTACCGAAAAGGGGCAGATCGTGATTCCGGCCGCGCTACGAAAGAAGTATGGCATCAAGAAAGGAACGCGGATTCAGATCTATGCGCAAGATGATCACATCATCCTGAGCCCTCTCACGCCAGAACTGATACGGGCGAAGCTGCAAAAGCTGCGCGGAATCGTAAAAGGCGGGCCGTCTCTGACAAAAGAACTCGAAGCGGAACGGGCTCGCGATCGGGAGAAAGAGGAGCGCCGCATTGAAAACTGGCCACGTCTTCGATAGCTGGGCCATTCTCGCTTATGCCCAGGACGAACCCGCCGCGGATCAGGTCGAAAATCTGCTGGTGGAATCTTCCCGTTTGCAGAACGGGTGGATCAGCAGCATGAATCTTGGAGAAGTCTGGTATACACTGGCCCGACGGCGTTCGCGCGATCTTGCCGATGAGCAGCTACTCGCGTTAGCCCAGATCGGCTTGGAGCGCGTTGATATCGACTGGCCTACGGTCCTTCAGGCGGCTGATTTCAAGTCCCGCCACAAAATCTCTTACGCCGATGCTTTCGCCGCGGCCCTTGCCAAACAGCGTAATGCTGAACTGGTGACGGGCGATCCCGAATTCCGCAGCCTCGATTCCGAGATCAACATCCACTGGCTGTAGACAATGGCCGACCCCTCGAAGCTCGCCACCACTCTCCGCGCGCTGCGCCATCGCAACTTCCGCCTGTTCTTCGCCGGCCAGCTCATCTCTCTCATCGGTACCTGGATGCAGAATGTGGCGCAATCGTGGCTGGTCTACCGGCTCACGGGTTCCTCGGCGCTTCTCGGCATGGTGGGGTTCGCCGGGCAGGTTCCGGTCTTTCTCATTTCTCCGCTCGGCGGCCTCATCGCCGACCGGCATAGCCGCCAACGCACCGTGATCGCCACCCAAACCTCCGCCATGGTTCTGGCGTTCGTTTTCGCCGCCCTCACGCTGACGGGCAGTATCCGGGTTTGGCAGATCTTCGTGCTGGCCGCGCTGCTCGGTATCGTGAACGCGTTCGACATCCCCGCGCGCCAGGCGTTTCTGGTCGAAATGGTGGGCCGCGACGATCTCATCAACGCCATCGCGCTCAACTCCTCGATGTTCAATGGCGCCCGCATTATTGGCCCTGCCATCGCCGGCATTCTAGTAGCAGCCATCGGTGAGGGCTGGTGCTTCTTCGCGAATGCCGTGAGTTACATCGCCGTCATCATCGGCCTGATCCTGATGACTATCCCTCCGGCCGCGGCTCGCGTGCACGAAGGCTCCGCAGCCAGCCACATCATCGAAGGCTTTCGCTTCGTCGCGCATACCGGCCCGATCCGCGCGTTGCTGCTGCTGCTCGGCCTGGTGAGCATCACTGGAATGCCGTATGCCGTGCTCATGCCCATCTTTGCCGACAGAATATTCCATGCCGGCGCCCGCGGGCTCGGCATTCTGATGGGTTTCTCGGGCCTGGGTGCTTTAATGGGCGCCCTGACCCTCGCCACGCGTCGCGAGGTGAAGGGCCTGGGCCGCTGGGTGGCCATTTCGTGCGGTGTCTTCGGCGCCAGCCTGATTGTGTTCGCTTTCTCGCGGTCGTTCTGGCTCGCCGCCGCCGGTCTGGTTCCTGTCGGCTTCGCCATGATGACCCAGATGGGCGCTTCCAACACCCTCATCCAGACCATGGCGCCGGATCGTCTGCGCGGCCGCGTGATGTCCATCTACTCCATGATGTTCATGGGCATGGCTCCCGTCGGCGCGCTGCTCGCGGGCATCATCGCCGAGCGCTTCGGAGCGCCGGTCACCGTGGCAGCCGGCGGCGTGATTGCGATCGCTGGTTCCATCGCATTTGGACTGCGCTGGCCGGAACTGCGCCCGGAGGCCCGCCAGTTAATCCTGGCACAGCAGATGGTGGCGGGCGATCCCGCCGAGGAAGTTACCGCGCACGGCGAGGAAGCCTCGGAACCTACTCCACGAGCGCATTGAAGAACAGTTTGAACGTCTGGTAGCTCTGGCCGCGGTACTGTGGACGCATGCCGAACAAGATTACGTGGCCCTTCCCCAGACTCATGTCGACCAGCGCCGCACGGCCGGCTAGTAGCTTCCCGCCAAGCAGCCATCCCGAGGCCAGAATCTGTGCATCCGGATAGCGCGCGATCGCTGCCCCTTTGGCTTCCCAAGCCGGGCTGTGCTCGCTCCAGATCGTGATTTCGCGCGGCAGACCGAGGGTGAGCCGCTGGTGCGTATCGAGAACCACATGCAATAGTGCGCCCGGCGCATAGAATTCGTGATTCGAGACGCCTTCCAGAACGTTCTTCGCCTTCACGCCAAGCGCCTGCGCGGCATACGCGGTCGAACGATTCAGAAAAACCAGCGTCCCCCGTTGCGCCGCGAACTCCCGCAGTGCGCGCGCTCCGGCGTCCCCCAATCCGCCCGTGAACTCCTCCGGCATCGCGCCCTTTGCGTAGCCATCCAGTAAATCGCTCAGCGGCTGGTCGGGAAACACCAGCACGTCGTAGCGATTGTGCAGATCGCCCGCCTGCACATCCTGGTTGCCGATGCTCGTGTAGGCAAACTCGAATTGCTCGAGTAGCCAGCGCGTCCACCCCTCATCATTGGCGGGGATGAAGCTCTTATAAAGTCCGATGCGCGGCCTGCGAAGTTGTGTCCAGCCTGCGCCCTTCTGCGTGGTTGCGAAATCGCCGGCTACCGGGTCGCGCCACACCGCGCCCCCGGATTTCCACACCCGGTTGATGGTTAGCCAGGAGCCGGTATCCGATGCCGCGAAGCTTTCGGCCTGTTCCGGAATCGAAAAATCCTCGGGCCTGAGTTCTCCCCCGGGCGGTTTGTCCAGCGTTCCCACATCCACGCCCATCAGCAATGGCAGCGTGTGCGCGGTCACGTCATACGGCCGGACGGGCGGCCCTCCCGGATACTGCCGCATATCCGGATAATTCTGACGTTCCAGCAGCGCCTTGGCGTAGCTGCTGTAAGGCTGCGCCATCGAAATCACATGGCTCCCATCTGGCGCGCGCTCAATCTCCACCATGCCTGATGCCAATGTCTCGAGCAGCTTTCTGGTTGCGCCAGGGTCGCGCTGCCTGGCCGGAATGACAAATGCCGCAGGCTCCGTGCGCGCGATAGCCCGCTGTCCGACGCGGTAGAAATTTCGTAACAGTTCCTCGCGATGGATCGCCGCCTCATACAGGCAGGACTCGAACGCGATCAATTGATAATCGATAATGTCGCCGAGGCGCCACTCGCCGCCTTCCCACGGTTCGAGAAAATTCCAGCTCCGCTCACTCGCGTTGTAACCGACGCCTTCGTGTCCAGCTCGTCGCGGCGAACGGTCACCGGTGTTGCCAGCTTCGCGCTGGCCGATTCCGTCAGAATCCGCAGCCCGCCATGGAACGCCTGATAGTGGCGCGCCGGCGTCCAGAAATCGTACGCCGCATGAATCGCCACCCCCTTCTTACCTGCCGCGGTCAAGTCCGAAGCCATGGCAGTGCCGATCATGTTCATTTCCTGCGCCAGAATCGCATCCACATTCGGCTCGATCGGATCGAGCCACGGCGGCACGAAGATGCGCGACGCATACTCGCCCTGCTGATGTACGTCGTACACGATTTGCGGGTGCCACGCGTTGTGCAGCTTAGCGACGGTGAGCCGTGTTTCCGGCTGCGTCAGCATGTACCAATCCCGGTTATTGTCGTGCCCGACGTAGTGGTGATATAACTCCGGCGGCGTCGTGCCCTCGTATGCCGTGCCCAATGTGCGCCGGTACCAGCGCGTTACCACATCCACGCCGTCCGGATTGAGCGAGGGCACGAGCAGCAGAATCGTGTTGTGCAGGATGGCCCGGAAGCGCGGCTTGTCTTCCGTGAGCAGCCGGTAGGCGAACTCGACCGCCGTGTGCGTGGACGCGACTTCGGTCGAATGAATCGAGCAAGTGAGCAGCACGACCGTCTTGCCCTGCGCGACGAGCGCCCCGGCTTCCGCTTCCGAAGTTGTGCGCGGATCAGCTAGCCGGCGTTGGATCTCCCGGTACCTGTCGAGATCCCGCAGCGTCTCGGGCGCGGCGATCGTCGCCGCAATTAACGGCCGTCCCTCAACCGTCTTGCCTAATTCCTCCACCCGGATCTCATCGCTCGCGGCTTCGAGCGCGCGAAAATATGAGACGACCTTGTCCCAATCGAGCAGTTCGCGATCCACGCCGATCGCATGGCCGAAATGGCTGGCCGGAGTTGGAACCGCGGCCTGCAAGCTGCATACAACCAGCAGGGCGATGTAGCGCAGGGCGACGCCGGCCTTGTGGGGACCGGCGGCTCGGGAGCCTATTCTTCCTGGTGTTTTGGACACGCTCGGTTCAGCTCAGTCCACAGCGCCCGGTAGTAGCGCAGAAACCGCTCCGGCTCTTTGCTCGGCGGGTCCACCTCGCACAGTGTGTAGCGCTCGTAGCCGGATTCGCGCAGCAGAGTGAACAACTCGCGCCACGGATAGGTGTTCGAGAGGTCGTTGATGTGCGCGTTGCGAATCCACGGCCGAAGCAGTTCAAAGCTCGCCTTCACGCTTCCGTCCGCCACGTCGGTCGGATTCGAGTTCCAGCACAAGCCCACATTATCGTGCTTGGTGGCTTGCATGATCGCTGCCGCAACCGGCGGATTCTGCGTCGTCGGGCCATGCACCTCCATCCAGATCTCGATGCCGTACCGCCGTCCGTAATCACCCAGCTCGCGCAAACTCCCGGCAATGTTCTGCACCGTCGTCTCCATCGGTACGCCGGCAGGCAGCCCGTTCGGCCGCACCTTCACGCCCCACGCGCCCGTATCGTGCGCCAGTTCCACCCACTGCTTGCCGGTCTCCACCTGCTGATGGCGCACCGCCGCATCGGGCGACTCGAACTCGCATGTCGAGCCGTAGCTCAACAGGCGCACCTTCGATTTCTGAAACCGCGCCACCACCTCTTTCCGCTGTTCGCTCGTGAGCGATGGCTCGACGCCATGCTTGTGCCCCGTGCGCAGCTCGACAGCGTCGTACCCCGCTTCTTCGAGATTCCGAATAATGGTTTCGAGGTCCCAGTCTTTCAGGAGGTTGTAAGTAACACAGCCAAGCAGCATCGCCCCGTTATTGTATTACGGCGATGTGGCACGGTGTCCTAAGTCAGTACTTTCACTACATGACCAGCGGTGGGGTGGACGACCCGGGGGTCGCTTGCGCTCCAAGTGGGACCGCCCCACAACGCCTCAAGGTAGCGCCGCGATCGTCTGGTCAATCTCTTCCGCACTCACATAAAAGTGCGGTGAAGTCCGCACCCATCCGCTCCGGTTCGCCACCACAATGCGTTTCTGCTTGAGCTTATGCACGACCGCCCCGCTCTCGACGCCCGCCTTGCGAAAGCTCACGATGCCCGCGCCAGTTGCCGCGGTGCGCCGGCCCAGCACTTCGTACCCTTTCGCCGCCACGCCCTCTGCGATGCGATCTCCCAACGCCTGGACCGCCGCCGCAATCCGCTCCACCCCCACCTCCAGCACAAACTCAATCGCAGCCTTCAATCCGTAGCACCCGATGGTGTTGAGCGTCCCGCACTCGTACCGTCCCGCATCCGGCCGCAGCGTCATATCGCGCGTGCCGTAGTCGGCGTAGCGCGCCACGTTCGTGTAGCCAAACTCCACCGGCTCGACCCGCTCGCGCAGCGCGGGGTCAATGTAAAGGATGCCGCAGCCCTCTGGCCCTAACATCCACTTGTGCCCGTCCGCCGCGAGGCCATGAATGCCGCAGCGCCGCACGTCTACTGGAAACGCGCCCAGCCCCTGGATCGCGTCCACGAAGAAGAAGCAGCCGCGCCGCCGGCAAATCTCCCCCAGCGCTTCCAGATCTACGCGATGGCCGCTTAAGTACTGCACGAAACTCACCGCCATCAGCCGCGCGCCCGCGCACGCCGCGTCAATTTTCTCCAGAGGATCGAAAACCGATAGCCATTCGACATGCACGCCCCGCGCCTCCAGCCGTTTCCATGGATAGTAATTCGCCGGAAACTCCTCCTCGAACGCCACCACCTTGTCGCCCGCGCGCCAGTCAAACCCCATCGCCACCGTCGCAATGCCCTCCGACGTGTTTTTCACCAGCGCAATGTCGCTCGCCTCTCCGCCTACCAGCCTCGCCGCCGCCCGCCGCAGGCCGTCGTACACCGCCACCCATTCGTGATAGTGATGGCTGCCGAAGCCCAGCACATCCTCGGCCAGGCGCACCATCGCATCCGCTGACCGCCGGCACAATGGCGTCACTCCCGCGTGGTTCAAATAAATCAAGTGCTCCCGCACGGGGAACTGACCCTGATACTGTTCCCAGAGTGCTAGGGCGGAACCTTCGACAGTTGGCTGGCTCATGATCTCTATATAATGCCTGAGGTTTCCATCATGCGAATTTCCCGACGATCTCTCCTGCTCGCTTCCCCCGCTCTCGCGCTCGCTGACGTTCCCCCACACCGGTGGGATGGCTACGATTTCGGCCCTGGCCCCGCCGTCGCTGACCGCCTCAACCAAGGCCCGTTCGGCGTCGATCAGGACGAGGGCTGGTTCACCATCGCCGTCACCACACCCTCTGATCAACCGATTCGCAATTGGGGGCTCGGCTTAATCGGCTACACGTGGGAGGAAAACGGACCGTCGCTTGCCGCCCGCGCCGGCCGGGAAACCCTTGAGCAGCATGTCGAAAAGCTCTCCTCGCTCCCCTTCGTCGATGTCTTGTATATTCGATGCGACTGGCGCGACGTGCAAACCGAGCCCGGCCACCTCCATCTGCATCCCATCTGGAAGCTGACCTTCGATGCCGCCAAACGCCGCGGCCTGCGCGTCGCGTTCCGAATCCAACTTTCGAATCCCGAGATCCAGCCCGCGAAGATTGCCCTGCCCGACTTCCTGCATGATCGTGTGCCGCTGGCGAAAATTGGCAAGCTCGAGCGCAATGGGCAAAAGTTCGATGCCATCGAGCCCCGCTACGATCACCCGGAATTTCAAAAGGCGTTCCGCGATCTGAACGAGCTGCTGGCGGCACAGTTCGACGCGAACCCGCTCGTTGAATGGATGGATCTGATGCAGTACGGCTTCTGGGGCGAAAGCCACACCAGCGACTTGCCCAATCCGTTCCCGGATTACCTCACCGCAGAGAAAACGTTTGTTTCCATGACCAAGCTGCAGCTTGAGAACTGGAAGCGCGTGCCGCTCGCCGTGAACACGCAGCCCGATATCAGCAGTGTCGGAAATCGCGAGGTCGTCGATTTGGCCGTGCGCGCCGGCTGCTGGCTGCGCTCCGACAGCATCCTGGTCGAGGAGCCGAGTCAGATCGAAGAGCTAGCCAATCGTCCCCCATGGCTCGCTACCGTTTTGGAGGATGGGGAAAACCGCGACTACAACGTGAATACGATCGCCGTGGATGCCGCCGGCGTGAATCTCCGCGAAAACTCCATGCTCCACGTGCTGGACATCGGGGCGAACTACTGGGCGCTCTGGACTGAGGCCGATAATCTCGCGCGCTACAACGATCGCTATCCGAACGGCTTCCGCGCCCTGCAACGGCGCTTGGGTTATCGTGTGTGGCCTTCCTGGGTTTGGCAGCGGAAGCGCTTCGGCACAGCGGAAGTGATCGTGGGATTTGCGAACAACGGCGTTGCCGGAATCCCCGGCGTCCTACGCGTGACAGTGGAGAGTCCCGATGGCAACTTCCGGCAAAGCGGCTCACTCGACGCCGGCCATCCCTTCGCCGGCAAAGTACGCCAGGCGTCGTTCATTCTTCCGCCGGGTATGGACGGCCAGAAGCTCATCCTGCGAGGCGAAATCGAGTCGAAAGCGGGCGTCCGCCATCCCATCCGCTGGGCCTGCGTGCAGGCGCTCAATCCCGACGGTTCCATGACGATTCAGCTCAAGAGCAACAAAGATAAAGATTGGCGCAAGGGCATTTGAGCCAACTTTGCTGTAACCGTTTCCTGACCGCGCACGTATGCTAGCCTGACTAGGACACCAGGATGCATCGCCGATTCCTCACGCTCGGTCTAATTCCTTTATTCGCAATTGCCTGCATCGCTGGCGACAAAAAGCAGGATCCCGACGAGATCGGTGACCGCGATGTTGGCAAGGGTGTCAACTTCTATTCCATCGAGCAGGAAATGGCCATGGGCAGGCAACTCGCCCTGGAGGTGGAAAAGCAGTCGAAGTTGGTCGATGACCCAATCCTGAGCGAATATATCAACCGGCTGGGCCAGAATCTGGCGCGGAACTCGGATGCCAAGATCCCTGTAAGCTTCAAGATCATCGATTCCGACTCGGTGAATGCCTTCACTCTTCCCGGCGGCTATGTGTTTGTAAATTCCGGCTTGATTCGTCTGGCGGGGACCGAAGCCGAGCTGGCCGGCGCGATGGCGCACGAAATCGGACATGTGGCGGCGCGGCACTCCACTCGCCAGCAGACCCGGCAACAGATCGCCAACCTGGCCACCGTGCCGTTGATCTTCATGGGCGGGTGGACGGGCTATGCGATCCGCCAAGGTGCCGGACTTGGCATACCAATGACCTTTCTGAGCTTCTCCCGTGCTTTTGAGGGGGAAGCGGACATGCTGGGTCTGGAGTACATGTACAAAGCCGGTTACGATCCCAACGCTTCGATCGATATTTTCGAGCGGATTGAATCGCTCGAGAAGACCAAACCGGGCATGGTCGCTAAGGTGTTTGCCACTCACCCCATGACCGAGGACCGGATCGCGAAGGCGCAGAAGAACATCAATGAAATGCTGCCGGCGAAGCCGGAATATGTCGTCAATACATCTGAATTCAATGACATGCGGGGACGGTTGATCGCTATGCGCCGCGATCGGAAACG
Organism: Terriglobia bacterium; assembly: GCA_963768075.1. Lineage (GTDB taxonomy): Bacteria > Acidobacteriota > Terriglobia > Bryobacterales > Bryobacteraceae > QHXW01. Next base: position 91,511 of record CAVYHD010000033.1, on the reverse strand, counting down.
CGACTCGGCCGACACCGCGAAGCCCACCCTCAAGCGGGCGCCCGGCAGCGGCAAGATCGACGGCACGGACTCCTCCGAGAAGGACGGCGACGACCGGCCAACGCTCCAGCGTCGCGAAGATCTCTTATAAATTAATTCGGCTGCCAGTGAAACCGTACTGCCCCTGCAGCCGTAATTTAGGTGAAGCGGCAGGTCTGTCCCGGTTTATAATTAGTTAGGGGGAAGGTCCATGAAGCGGTTCTCTGGTCGCATTTCCGCGCTTTTGGTGGCTGCGACGCTCCTGATCCCGGTTTCGTTTGCCGATGACAAGAAAGACGACCCCGATGCCATTGGGGATCGTGACGTCAGCAAGGGCGTCAACTTCTATTCGATCGAGAAGGAAATGGCGATCGGGAAGCAACTGGCGCAGGAAGTCGAGCGGCAGGCGAAGATCATCGATGACCCGGTAATTGCGGAGTACGTGAATCGCGTGGGCCAGAACCTGGTTCGCAACTCCGACGCCAAAGTTCCGTTCACGATCAAGGTTCTCGATACCGAAGAAGTGAACGCCTTCGCTCTCCCCGGCGGATTTTTCTTTGTAAACTCCGGACTGATCTTGAAGGCTGACAACGAGGCCGAGCTGGCCGGCGTGATGGCGCACGAGATCGCGCACGTGGCCGCGCGGCACGGCACGCGCCAGGCAACACGCGGGGAGATCATCAATATCGCTTCCATCCCGCTGATTTTCATGGGCGGCTGGACCGGTTATGCCATTCGCCAAGGCGCGGGCCTTGCCATTCCAATGGGCTTTCTGACGTTCTCGCGCGGTTTTGAGTCCGAAGCCGACAAGTTGGGCCTGGAGTACATGTACAAGACGGGCTATGATCCCACCTGCTTCGTCGACTTCTTCGAGAAGATTCAGACCCTGGAGAAAAAGAAGCCCGGGACGATGTCGAAGGTTTTCTCCACGCACCCCATGACGGACGACCGCATCAAGGCGGCGCAGCAAAACATCGCACGGATCCTGAAGGCCAAGCCGGAATACGTGGTGAACACCTCGGAGTTCAACGATGTGAAGGAACGTCTGGCGATGCTGCACAACCGGCGCCGGACCGACAAGAAAGACGATGGCCGGCCGACGTTACGCCGCAACCCAGGCAGTGGACCGATCGACGACGGCAGCGACGATAAGAAGCCTCCGGCCGATCAGGACGAGCGGCCCACCTTGAAGCGGCGGGACGACAGCAGCAGCTAACTCAGAGGACCTTTCAGCGCCGGGACGTCAGGATGTTTTCCGCGCCCCGGCGTTTTCTGTTTTGGGGTGTTCCACATGAACATTGATAGCTTCCAGTTCCCCGTTTCGAAAACGCTTGCTGTCGACTGAGACCCGGTCTCCGGGCTTGATATCCGTCACCTTAATCTTCTTATCCCCATCGAAAAACTGGGTTTTTCGCGAACAAACGAATTGCAGCGTATTGGACTCCTCGCTTTTGATGCGGAGGAGTTTCTTGTCGACATCCTGAACGGACCCGCTGAAGGTGGCCAGGGGCTCCTCGGGGATGGCGCCAGGATTCGCCGTTCCGGGACTCCGGCGGGGATAGTACTGAGAAGCGCCAGGCACCGCCGAGCCGAGCGCCAGCAACCCTACGATACAAATGCGTGGAACACCCTTCATTGCAATCTCCTTCCGCTAGTGAAAGACGCACGGCGAGATGGGGAGTGTAACATTTTTCCGCCGTATGCCATCATACAGCCATGAAGATTTCACGTTTTCTGTGCGCGAGTCTGTTTCTATTGCTGGCGGCCGCGGCCGTATTCGCAGCGGACCCAAGCGGCAAATGGGTGGCCCAGATACCTGGCCGCGGCGGCCAGACGCGTGAGCTCACGATCAACTTGAAGGCGGACGGCGGCAATCTCACCGGCTCGGTCACTACCATGCGCGGGGATGCCCCGATCTCCGAAGGGAAGATCGATGGCGACAACGTTTCCTTTGCCCAGGTTATGAATTTCAACGGCAGCCAGATAAAACTGATCTATAAAGGCAAGATTTCGGGCGACGAGATCAAGTTCACGCGCGAGCGCGAAGGCGGCAACGGCCAACAGGTGGAGTTTACCGCCAAGCGGGGATCGTAACGAATCATCATTTGACGGCGCGGTACTGACCCTTGATCACGGTGACGTTTTTGGCGGCCTGGGCCTGATACCGGCTCTTGATGGCCGCGCACGCCTGAAAATACTTCAGGGCCTCCGCCACGTTCTCCAGATGGTAATTGGAATCGCCAAGCAGAAACAGAACTTCGGGCTTTAGCGCAGTATTGCTGTCCACAAACGGGAGTGCGGCGCGCAGTTCCTTATCGGCGGGCCCCCACTTTTTCTGGCCGAAGTAGACCTTTGCGGGGAAGTAGTGAGCCAGGCAAATGATGACTTTCTTGCGATTCTCCCAATCCGCGTCGCTGACGCTCACCGGCTTCGGCTTGCTGTTGATGACGTCAGACAGCTTGCTGGAATAGGCGATTACCTTCTCCGGCTCCTTCCCCTTTTGACTGTAAGCATTCACCAGAATCAGCAGCATGTCGTCATTGTTCGGGTCTTTGGTAAGCACCTTTTCAGCGAAGGCGATGGTGTGATCGGTGTCGTTGAGCTGCTGGTAAGCTTGCACCGCGACAGGCAGCAGCGGGCCCACGTACTGGCTCTGGGGATTGCGGTCGTAGAGGTCCTCGATCAGACCGGCCTTCTTGCGGGGATCCGTGGTCTGCAACGCCATGGCGTTGAGCGTGTATTCGGAGTACGTGTTCACCTGTTTGACGTAGTCGAGGTGCTTTTTCCAGTCGTCTTCTTCCTCGTCATCGGGCTTCTTCGCCGCAAGTTCCTTCAGGGCGATGGCGGACGTGGTATCGGACCATTTTTTCACCAGGTCAGCATCTTTTTTGGATTCGGCAGCCTTGAGAGCGGCTAGCGCGGTATCGAGATCCCCCGGGTCGAGTGCAATGAGCTTGTCGGCGATGTCGATGGCCTTATCGGGCTGATTGGCCTTCGTGTAAAGCGGCACCATCTGCGAGTAGACCCACGCCAGGTTTTCGCTCTTCGGGTAATCCTGAGCGAACTTTTCGAAGCCAGCCAGCTTCTTGGCTTCATCCGACTCCTCGCCAATGTGCTGTAGTGCCTGGCCCTCGGGCGTCTCTGTATTGATGTTGACCTTATGGCGCTGGGCCAAAGCGCTGCCGGCCAATAGCAGGACAAGCAGGAGAGTCCTCATCGTTTCCGTTCCTCCAAATGGACGGAATGGTATCATACGGCGGCCAGGGGTGGCAGGACAAGAGCAAGTTTAAGAGCCGCTGAAAAAAGTCAGCCAGCCCGCTCTCCCTTGCGGTGGCTCCGCAAGCGTCAGGGCGCCGGCGTGGCGGGCGCGGCGACTTGCCGCGTGACTCTGCCCTGGTCTTGCCGATAGCTAAACGACGCCAGCCTGCCCGGCTTTGCGCCGCCCATACAAAAGACCAGAATTCCGAGTCCCAATGCCATCAGCGCCCCCGACGCCGGCTCCGGAACACTCACAGAGCTCGACACCGAGCCGACCACAGCCCCGGTCGAGAACTCGCCAAAATTGCCGGTCGTTCCCTTTATCTGGGGAAAGTCCGTCAGGTTGGCCAGAAAGAAATTCGTCAGGTCCGTGGTGTCGCCTGTGGTCAGCCAGCCTGCGATCGTGCTTTCCGGCGTCGAGAACGGCCAGTTCTGGCCCGCGATGGGGACGCCGCTCTGCAGAGCGACGACCACATCCGGGGGTGACGCTTGAGACAGCGCGAGATACGTAAAGTATCCGGACTCGAAGCCGGCCGTGTTGATACTGTGGAACACGTCCGGCTTGTCGGTTTGAACCGGCCAGGAGCCCTCATCGTCGTCAATGATCAGTGCTTCAAAGGAACTGGCATTGCAGGACCCGATCGGGACGCCGCAGTCGATAAAAACCGCATTAACATCTTCCAGCGGGATGGTCGTGGTTACGGTGAACGTTATGCTGCCGGCAGAAAGCACGGAGGAAGACACAGCCATCAGCGCGGCCAAGCCGATCTTATGTGAGATTTTCATTCGTCCTCCGGGCGCACAGTATATATCATCTGCCCTCCCGGGGGCCAGATATAGCATTCTCCGTTGAAGTGCCCCGGACGCTGGGGAAGGACGACGTACGGGTGGTATCATACGTGACTTATCACATCCGCAGTCCAGATCTTCCAAATTCATACGGCGACGTTCGACTGCGCGCCGGCCCTCAAAGGGCTGACCGCCGCCGAACGCGGCCGGGCCGACCGCTACCATTTTGACGAAGACCGCCAGCGCTACATCGCCGGGCGCGCTACGCTTCGCCGAATTTTAATGGAAAAAACCGGGATTCCGGCGGATAGACTCGTTATTGAAGAAGCCGAATGGAAAAAACCTCATCTGGTTCCGCCACCGGGAGTGCCCTCTATTTATTTTAATGTTTCACATTCCGGAGATTATGCCATAATAGCTTGTTCCAAATTAGTTGAAGTAGGCGTCGATATCGAGCGGGTTCGCGCCGACTGCCCGGTCGACGACCTTGCGAGGCGTTATTACGCAGCAAGCGAACATGAGGGGTTGCGAAAGCTTCCGCCTGCACGTCGTCTGCTGGACTTCTATCGGCTCTGGACTATTAAAGAAGCCGTGCTGAAGTGCGCCGGTCTGGGCTTATCCGTGCCGCCTAACATTTTGCAGGTTCACCTCCATGCAAACGGCCTGCCATCCTTGACATGCCTGGACGCTGCCCGTAACTCTCTGGCGGGATTCTTCGTGCGCGAATTGACCTTGGCTGACGGCTACGTTTCTGCCGTAGCCGTCGAAGCGGAGCACGCGGAAATCGAGATCCTAAACGAAAAATAAATAGCGAAATCGGGAGTCATTCGGGGTCAGAAACGTCTGACGGTGTACTAGTACTCCCTGTAGCCCGAAGGTTAATTCCTGATTGAGGTTTACGGTTATCTAACCACATTGTTGAGGTAGAGGCATTATGCGGATTACCACCATTATCGCCGTGCCTGTTGCCGTCGCACTCATGGCCGGCGCACCCGTTGACCCGAAGGCCGTCAATGGAAAGCGCGCGACACCCCAAGTAGTTGCCTGCAGCTGCCCTTCGGGACCTCCTGGACCACAGGGCCCTCCTGGTCCTCCGGGACCTGCTGGGGCAAATGGCTTGGTCGGTCCGGCAGGCTTTCAAGGCTCGCCTGGGGCAGCAGGTCCGCAAGGTCCGCAAGGGCCGGCTGGCGTTGGGCTCAACCCCATTCAGATTGCCATGCTGCGCTGGGCGCCGGCCATCCTGGCTGACGATGTGACGGTCGGGGCGGCGCCATCGGCACTGGCTTTTGATGGGCAGAGCCTGTGGGTGGCGCAGTCCGGAAGCAGCCAGATCACGAAGATCCAGCCATGGAACGCAGTCGTTCTGGGCACGTACGATATTGGCGCCAACGCGGCGAATCCGGCATCGCTCACGTACGATGGGAGCAATCTGTGGGTGGCCACCGAGAATAACGAAGTGCGGAAACTTCGCACCAGGGATGGCGTGGTGCTGGGCTCGTACACCATGTCTGGCGTGACTGCGGCGCTGGTTTTCGACGGCGCCAATATTTGGGCCGCTACTCCGTCGAAGGACGCCGTCGTCCAGTTGAATTCGAAGCAGAGTGGGTTGACCCTGGCGACTGTCGGGTTGTCATCGGGAGCCGCGCCGGCGGGTCTCGCGTTCGATGGCGTCAATATCTGGGTGACGCATCAAGGCAGCAACACCGTCACCAAAATTTCCACCAATGGCAACTACCCGGTGGGAACCTACGCGGTGGGGAGCGGCCCGCACGGGATCGCGTTCGATGGCACCTATATTTGGGTTGCCAACTCGCTCAGCAACACGGTGAGCAGGTTGCAGGCAAGTACCGGAACGCCGCAGGGGACCTTCGCGGTCGGTTTACAGCCGACCGGCGTTGTTTTCGACGGCAACAATATCTGGGTCACGAATCAGGGGGCCAACAGCGTTAGCAAGCTGCGCGCCATCGATGGTGTTCAGTTGGGGACGTTCCCGGTGGGCCCGGATCCGACCGGCATAGCCTTCGACGGCGGAAATATCTGGATCGCCAACACCGGCGGAACTACGCTATCGAAGCGGTGAGCGCCCGGGTGCGGCTCACGCCTGCGTAGCACTGAGAGTTGGGTTGGCGACCGCGGCCAGCGCCTGTAACTGCGTTCGCACGGCGGTCAGTGGTTCCAGCAGTGCCTGGACACTCACACCAGACCACCCTATGCTGTACAGCACGAGCCTGACTTCGGTGGTCATCATGGTTATGGTGAACTGGAACTGTTGCTTCAAAATCAGGCCGGCCAGATCATTGCGCTCCACGGGCGAATGAATCATCAGGATCTTCAGAGCTTTGCAGATCCGGTGGAAATCGTCGGAGAGCTGGCGCATGTAGGCGCGGAATAGCTTCACTCTGGTCCGCCGCAGTTTGGTCTCCATGCCGGGATTCGCTCCGGGCTGGGACCGCAGAAAATCCCGGTCTGTTTCATCCAGCAGGCGCTCCATGGCTTTGTACCGCGAAGGCGAAAAAATGCCTTCCCAATCATCGAGTGGTAGAGGCATGGTGGCGCGGTCCTGCGAGGTCAGCCGTTTGAACAGAACGGCGAACCCGGCAGCCAAGCCGAGGAATATAAGCGTCACCACGAACATCATCCACTGCATTTACATCTCTCCCTCAGCTACATCCTAACTGCCGCAACTGGTGATTTACAATCCTCTATTTATGTATATAACGGAAGTTAGCGAGAAGTCTGCCCGTCACTAACCTGTTTGTAAGTGCTACTAACCTCAATAGCTATCCAAGGAGAGCTACAGTTACTTAGGGCGCTCGTCCTACAATGACCTCAGTTCTCGATGGGCCATCCACTCTGGCGCCGCCTGGTCCTGCTATGCGTTTGCATGGCCGGGCCGCACATTGCAGTCGGGCAGCGTTACAGCTTTAAGTACTACGCGCACGAGCAGGGGCTCGAGGATTTGACGGTGAGTTGCCTGTTCCAGGATCGCACGGGATTCCTCTGGATGGGCACCATGAACGGCTTGTACCGGTATGACGGCGCGAGCTTTCAAGCCGCGGAGGGACTGCCGTCAGCGCGCATTACCGCGCTCGCGCAAACGGCGGACGGCACGCTGCTGGTTGCAACGCGCGAGGGCCTCGCCATCCGTGAGCAAGGGCGGTTCCGGAGGCTTGGGCCGCCGGAGATGCGGGATTTTCTGGGACCGGAAAGCATTGCAGTCGCCGCCGATCAAAAAGTGTACCTGGCGTCGTCGGTCGGTTTATGGGTTGGCCATCCAGGCTCGAGCCCGGAGTTGATGGAGTTCCGGAAGTTCGTCCTGCCGCGCGGAATCGGCGAGAACGGCATCTACTCGGCATATATCGACGCCCGCCACGACCTGTGGTTTGGCTGCGATACCAGGTTGTGCCAACTGGCGAATGGCGAGGTAAAGGTGTTTGGGCCGGAAGCGGGCGTCCCTTCGGAACACTGGGGGGCGATTGCGGAAGATGGCCAGGGAAGATTGTGGGTGCGGAGCGCGGCGGCGTTACTGGTTCGTGAGCCATCGAGCGGGCGCTTTACACCGATCCCAGGAATCCCGGAATCCAGCACTTTCGAGAGCCTGTACGTCGACCGGCAGGGCCGCCTGCTGATCCCGACGCGGCTGGGCCTGGTGCGCGGGGATGGCGGCAAGTGGGAGCGCATCGACACACAGAACGGCTTGTCGGTTCGCGATACCTGCATTGCACTCGAAGATCGCGAAGGCTCCATGTGGATCGGGCTGACGGGCGCTGGGCTGGCCCGTTGGTTGGGCGGCGATTCCTGGCAGAATTGGACCGAAGGCGATGGTCTCGCCGGCAGCACCGTGAAATCGATTTACCGGGATCGCTCCGGAACCCTCTGGATGGGAACCGACACCAGCCTGCAGCAATTCACAAGTTCCGGCCGTCCGGGCAGGTCCTGGGGTACTCGGGAGGGCCTCAGCGGCCATCCTGTTCGGGCGATCACCCAGGATGCCGAGGGCATGATCTGGTTTGGCATGAGCCCGGGAGGCATCGGATGGCTGGATCCCAAGACATCCAGGATCCAGATATTCGCGCGTGAGACCGGCCTCACGAACACGAAAGTCGTTGGTCTTTACTGGGACAAAGAGAGTACGTTGTGGGTGACAACCCGTGAAGGACCTGGGTTTCGCGGCAAACTTACCGGCCGGTCCCTTCGGCTCGAGCCGGCGATCAATCCCGTGACGGGAGAGACCATCGATCGCTATGTGGCCGGTCGCAACGGCGGCCAGTGGATCACCAGCCACAGCGGCGTCTATCACGGTGTGGGTGGTCTGTGGCAAGGGTTCAAACGCGCTGACGGCCTGCCGCCCATGGATGTCGAGATCCTGAAAGAGGGGCCGGACGGGTCCATCTGGTTCTCGTATAAAGATAGCTTCGGAATGTGGCACATCAAGGCCGGCGCGAATTCCAAGGTCGAACATTACACCAAGCGGGACGGCCTGCACTCCGAAGACCCAAGCAGCATCGCATTTGACGCCGAGGGACGGCAGTGGATCTCAACCGACAACGGAGTGGATGTGCGCGAGGGCCAGCGGTGGCGCCATTACACGACCGAGGACGGTCTCCTCTGGAACGACTGCTCGGGCAACGCGCTAATGGCGGATGCCGATGGCGGTATGTGGATCGGCGTCAATCTAGGCGTTTCCCATTACCGCCCAACCGCGGGGTCACACGCGGATTCTCCCTTTCCGGTGGTCGCCACCTGGGTCCAATACGGATCCCAGACACTGGATCTGACGGGCCCCATCCAATTGCCGTATCAATTCCGGTCATTCCAGGTGGGTCTGGCGGCCCTCACGTTCTCGCACGAAGCGGACCGCGTATTCCGTTACCGGCTTTCCGGCGTGCAGGATGACTGGGTGGAAACACCGCACGGCGTGGCCAGTTTTTCCAATGTGCCTCCGGGTACCCACGATTTGGAATTCACCGCGCGGTCCGGGAACGCCCAGCCCGTGCCCGGGCATCTCTCGATTACCGTCTTGCCCGCGTGGTGGCAGAGGTGGTGGCTGGTTGCGCTGGAATGTCTGGCGGCCGGTATCCTGATCCGCGGCCTCCTCAACTGGCGGCTCAACGTGCTTCGCCAGCGCCAGTTCCAACTGGAAGCCGCCGTGCAAACCCGGACACAGGAATTGAGCCGCCAGAAAGCCCTCGTGGAAGAGCAGAACTATCAGATCGAGCGGCTGCTGTTGCAGGCGCATGAGAACAGCCGTTTAAAGGACCAGTTCCTGGCCAATATGAGCCATGAGATTCGCACGCCGATGAACGCCATCATCGGGATGACCGAATTGGCTCTCGATACGCCAGAGAGGACCGAGCGGACCGAGTACCTGAACGACGCGCTGGCGGCAGCACGGAACATGCTGGCGATCCTGAACGACATTCTCGATTTATCCAAAATCGAAGCGGGCCGTATCGATCTGCATTCCGTGCATTTCTCCTTGCGGGATTGTGTTGCTAGCGCCTTGCGCACCTTCCACCCGGTCGCCCAGCAGAAGGGCCTGCAATTGCGCCCGACCGTCGACGAGGAGGTGCCCGACGGCGTGGTCGGAGACCCCACAAGGGTGCGGCAAGTGCTGCTGAACCTGATAGGCAACGCCATCAAGTTTACGGAGCATGGGGAGGTAGCCGTTGAGGTCAGCTTGGCTCAACGCGAATCGGCGGCGGCGCGCATCGTGTTCGCCGTTTCCGATACCGGCCCCGGTATCCCACCGGATAAACTCCAGCTCATCTTTGAGCCGTTCCGGCAGGCGGACATCCTGCACTCGAAGGTCGGCGCGGGTCTCGGCCTGGCGATCAGCGCGAAGTTGGCCGGCTTGATGGGCGGCGACATCGGCGTGGAGAACCGGGCGGGCGGGGGGTGCACGTTCCGCTTTGCCGTCCACTTCGGTTTGACGCCCACCTCGGGAGGCGCCGCCGGCCTCGCGCGCCTGGGTGAAGCTCTCTCGCAGGGGGATCAGGTTCCGGTGGTTAGGTAAGCCGACTCGACGACCGGCTTATTCCCCTCCTCCACCCACCACGAGTTGGCTGGTACCTGGTACTTCTTCATTAAGCAGGAACGGATGATCAGGAGAAAATTGTGTGTTGCCCATTCCAATGGCCCCGAGAGCCATTAGAATAGTCTGGGTAGGTATGGAGAAGTGGCCACCGCACTCCTGATCGCCAGCATCGGAGACCAGCAGCAGGAATTCACGATCGAGCCCGGCGCCCCCTGCCGTATCGGGCGCGATCCCCATAACAGCATCTCGCTTCCCGACAGCTCAGTATCCCGCGCGCACGCGATGGTGCAGTTCACCGCCACCGGTGCCTGCTATTTGTACGACATCGAGAGCCGCAACGGAACTTTCTTGAACGGCCGGCGCGTGTCGGCCCCCACGATGCTGCACGACGGCGACCTCATCACCGTCGGCCTCTATCAACTGAAGTTCGTTCACGAGGGTTCGCAAGCTCCGGAGGCAACGCCGCCCGCGTCGCTCGATACCCAGGCCGCCACCGAATGGCAGCAGGTCACCGTTGTGGCCGTCGATATCCGCGACTACGCCGGCCTGGCACAGCGTCTGGGAGAAACCCGCATGGCGGAGATTGCGAGCGCGTTTCATCGCGACGCCGGAGTGATTCTCGAAGAGATGGGCGTGTGGACGCACAAGTGCACGGAGGGGTCCATCGTGGCGGTTTGGGTGCATCGTTCCATCAAGCCTCCGCTGAGCGTGGTATTGTCGGCGTTCGAAAGCGTGGCGAGACTGGCTCGAGCCGCGGCCGCACTCGAGGGCCGGTTTGGTTTGGATGCCCCAGTGCGCATCAGCGCAGGATTGGACACCGGCCAAGCTTCCATCGAAACTCTGGGAAACCGCGCGGCTTCCGATCTTGTCGCGCTCGACGATGCCGTCCATCGCGCGTTCCAGATCGACTCGCATACTCAGGAGCTCGATTGCGAAGTGGCCTTCGGATCAGCAACCGGCGAGATTTTGTGCCAAGGCGTGGCTCTCGCCAAAGTCGCGCAGCAACGCGCCGTAGCGCTTGATGCCACCGCCGAACCGGCGCAGCTCTGGGTCATGAGCCTGGCTTCGCTGGCCCAAATGCTGGCCGGCCTGCCGCCGCGAACCGTCCGCATGAAGTTGCCGTGATCCATTAACGCTTACCGGGTCTTGATCGCCAGGCCGATCGGTTTTCCCGCTACGCCCTCGTACTCGCGGTAGTCCAGGCCCATCAGATCGAGAATGGTGGGCGCGATATCGCGCTGGAACGCGTCCGGCGAGTTGCTCGCTTCGCCGATAGCCGGTGTATCCGGCCCGAAGAACGCCACCCAGATCTGCGCGGCATCGGGGACCTTCTCCCCGTGGGAATGCCAATCCTCGAGCGTTCCTCCGCGGCCGTGGTCGCAAGTCACGATGAGCGTAGTCTTGCCGCGATATTCAGGGGAATCATTCACCGCCTGCCAGATCTTGCGCAGAGAATGGTCCAGGTAGCCAATGGCATCGAGCACGCGATTGTACTTGCGATCGTGCGCCCAGTCGTCGGTTTCGTCGAACGCGATGTGCATCACGCGCGGCTGCGCCTGCCGCATGTACTCGAGCGCCATTTCGAGGGTGATGTAATCGTGGCGCTCTTCGGTCCAGGGGGTAAGCACCTCGTACTGGAGCTCGCTCAGCTCGCGCATCCGCGCCGAGTTGTGCGGCCCGTCGTAATCCCGATAGCCCGCGTTGATGACGATGGACCCGGGCTGGTGCTCGCCGATGAGAGGAAACATCTCCCAGGAGCCAAACAGCGCCACCTGCGACTGCTCTAAGCCCAACTTGTGCCGCAGAAACTCCAGCACCGTGGGCGTGGGATTACGAACGGCGTCATTGCCGTGAATGGCCGCATCCTGTGCGCGGCCCGTCAGGAGTTCCGCATAGCCGGGATACGAAACATTAAACGAATTGGTCACCCGCACCGAACTGCCTTTTTTCAGATTGCCGAGCACCACGCCTTGGGGCGCGAGTGCCGACCAGAAGAACGGCATCAACACCTGGCGGCGCTCTTCCGGCGTTTCGCGCCACAGCTTGGCCTTGAGCGCCTTGGCGCCATCCATGCCAGTGCCCTTCGCATCCTTCAGGAGGGGGTCCATGCCGCTGAACAGGTCCTGCCAGCGCAGGCCGTCGGCCGTAACCAGGATCACGTTGCGCGTCTCCCGTTGGGACGCAGTGCAACACAAAGAAATCAGGAAGAGTGCGGAGAATCGGAAAAGCATCCTCCGGATGATAGCGCGTTGGATTGACGGGAAAGTTACAAAAAAGCTAGTATCTCGGCACCTGCGGATCGATCTCCAAACTCCATCGGTCAATCCCGCCCGCCATACTCAGGCAATTCTCGACGCCTTGCTTTCGCAGCCACCCCACCACCTGCATGCTGCGCATCCCATGATGGCAAAACACAATAATCGGCTTCTCTTCGTCTTCAAGAGTCCCGAGAGACTTGGAAACGGTCCGCATGGGAATCACTTCCGCGCCGGCGATGCTCGACTGCCGCACCTCGAACGGTTCCCGCACGTCAATCAAACGCAGCTTCTCCCCCGCGTCGAGCCGCTGCTTGACATCCTGTGGAGTAATCTCTAAATGTGTGCTCGCTAGCATCTGGATCTGACCCTTATCCCCTGGCTTCCGACTTGCGCCGGATCTCAATGTTCAGCCGCTTGATCTTCTGATTCAGCGTCGAAAGCGGAACGTGCAGGCTGTCGGCAGCCTCGGTTTGGCTCCAGTTGGCCTTCTCCAGCGCCTCGATGATGATGCCCCGCTCGAAGTCCGCCACAATTTCAAATAGCGAGGCGTCCGCCGGCAGCGGCCCGCCATCCGCGCGGTGCCGGATGCCGCTCGCTTGCAGCAGGTTGTCGGGAAAAACCTCCAGCGGCACCGATGGTTCGGCCGCCAGCACTACCGCGCGCTCCACCACGTTCTCCAATTCGCGCACGTTGCCCGGCCAGTTGTGGTCCATCAGGATTTGCATCGCCTCCGGCTGGAAGTGCAGTACTGACCGGTTCGAGCCATCCAGGAACTTCTGGTTCTCCCGGCAGTATTTCGTGAAGAAGAAATCCACCAGAGCAGGGATGTCTTCCTTGCGCTCGCGCAGCGGCGGCAGCTGAATGTTGATCACGTTCAGGCGGTAGTAAAGATCCTGGCGGAACTTTCCCTCCTCCACCAGCTTGCGCAGGTCGGCATTGGTCGCCGCCAGAATCCGCACGTCCACCTTAATCGTGTCGTTCGAGCCCAGCGGCGTGAAATTCCTTCTCCTGAATCACGCGCAGCAGCTTGGCCTGCGTCTCCGGGCCGATGGTGCCGATTTCGTCGAAAAATATGGTGCCGTGGTTGGCGACCTCGAAGTAGCCCTTGCGCGTTTGGATCGCGCTGGTGAAGGCACCCTTCACGTGGCCGAATAGCGTGGATTCCAGCAGATCCGGCGGCAGCGACCCGCTGTTCACCGGCACGAACATGAAATCCGCGCGCGGCGAGTGCGCATGAATTGCTTTGGCGATCAACTCCTTGCCCGTGCCTGTCTCGCCCGTGATCAGGATGGTCGAACGGCTGGTCGCGACTTGGCCCACCAGGTCCAGCACGCGCAGCATGCGTTCGCTCTTGCCGATGATGTTGGGAAAACTGTAGCGCTGTTTGAGCGCGCGCTTGAGGTGCGTGTTCTCGTAGACCAGGCGCCGCTGCGCGATCGTGCGGCTGATCTCGATCAGGAGCTTGTCGTTCTCCCACGGCTTGGTAAAGTAATCGTTCGCGCCCAGCTTGAGCGCGCTGACCGCGGTCGCGGTCGAACCGAACGCCGTGATCATGAAGATGGGCGTCTCGTGATCGCGATCGCGAACTTCCTTGAGCACATCCATGCCGGAGCTGTCCGGCATCATCAGATCCAGCAGCACCAGATCGTACACGTGCGATTCGAGGCGTTTGGTTCCTTCGGCCGCGTTCGCCGCCAGGTCGACTTCGTAGCCTTCCAGGCTCAGCAGCGCATCCAGGCTCTCCCGGATGTCCGCCTTCGTCGTCGATGACCAGGATCTTACTCTTGGGACCCGTCGCTATCGTTTGTTCCAAAAATGCGAGTTCAGGCATTCACCGGCTTCCTCTGCGCGTCGCGCATGCGGGCGGCGGCCTTCGACCAGGGTAGCTCGATGTGAAAACGCGTCCCGCCGCCGGGCCGGCTGAATACTTCAATAGCGCCGGCATGTTCTTGAATGATTCCGTAAGTCACCGAAAGGCCCAAGCCAGTGCCCTTGCGCGCGCTCTTGGTGGTGAAGAACGGGTCGTAGATGCGATGCAGGTTCTCGGGGGCGATCCCGTGTCCGGTGTCGATCACCTCCACGCGGGCGCCGCCTTTTCCCGGCGATGTTTGTACTTCGAGCACGCCGCCGCCTTCCATGGCATCGCGTGCGTTGAGGAACAGGTTCAGGAAAACCTGCTGCAGCTTTCCGGCGTTGCCGTGAATCGGCTCGAGCGTCGCCTCGAGCGACGCGCGCACCTCTACGCCGGCCTTCTTCATCTGGTGTTCGACCAGCGAAATGGTTTCCTGGATCACGCGATTCAAATTCACTTCGCCGAACTCGGTGCTCGAAGTGCGCGAAAAATTCAGCAGCCCGTTGACGATTTCGCTCGCGCGGAAGGTCGATTTCGCGATCTTCTCCAGCATGTGTGATTTCTGGTCGTCCTCCGCCACCTGCTTCGCCAGCATCTGGGCGTAGCTCGAAATTACCGCCAGCGGCGTGTTCACCTCGTGCGCCACGCCCGCCGCCAACAGGCCGATGCTGCTCAGTTTATCGGCTTGCACCAGACGCTTTTCGAGCTCGGCGCGGTCGGTGACATCATCGAAAATAATCAAGCGTCCAATGTGCTCCTGGTGTTTCGATACGAGCGGAGCGATCGCAATGTTCAATGTGGCTTCCCGCGCCGCGCTGCTCCCATTCGCAGTTCCGTTGCCGTTCGCCGCCATGGTTCGTGCCGCCGGCTGCAGCACGTACTTGTAGATGTGATGAACCCCGGTATCGGCTCGCACCAGTTCAAATTGCTCCGCCAGGTCCTCCGGGAACAGCGCGGCCAGGGGTTGCCCCACCGCCTGGTCGCGTGGGATCCCGGTGAGCTGCTCGATCTGCGTGTTCCAGCTCTCCACCCGGTCATCCAACCCGGCGGCCAGAATTCCTACGTTGATCGATTCCACGATATTTTCGCTGAATTCCTTGAGCCGCTCGTACTCATCTACCTTGCGGGCCAGCGAACTGTAGAGCCGCGCGTTCTCAATGGCGATCGCCACGTACCCCGAGAGCGTCATCATCAACTCCACGTCCACCGTCGAAAGAAAATCGCCGTCAGCGGTCCGGCTCACCCCCAAATAAGCCACCGTGGACCCGTGGGCCACGCACGGCACATAGTAGGTGAGGTCGAGATCTTCGATCGTGCGGCGCACCGAAGGCGCCCACGCTCCTGAAATCGCATCCAGGCGGTTGCGCGTGCGCTCGAAGAACAGATACGGCTGGTCGCGCTTCCAGCTCAGGAAGCTCAGGTCCAGCGGATCTTCCGCCGTGATGGGCCGGGTGTTGCGATCGCGAAGCCCCACCCCCATCTTCAATCGGTAATGCTCCGGCTCGTCATCCCCCGCGTCGTCTTTGAGGAAAAAAGCCAGGTGGCTGATCGAAAGCGTCTGCGTGAGCCGGTCCGCCACCGCGTGGAGCATGGTTCCGAGATCCGTTTCCGAGCCCAGTTCGCGCGCGAATTCCACCAGCGTCCGCCGGTAATCGTACTGGTCGCGATAGAAGTACCGGTCCAACCGCTCCTGAATCCAATTGCGCAGCGGCTGGAACAGAAACGCCGCCACCAGCATGATGGTTACGAGGCCCGTATTGCCCAGGTCCTGGAAATTCTTATGCACCAGGTTGGCCAGCGTGAAGATGATGCCGTAAAAAGCCGCCAGCACGCAGACCGTGGCTAGGGTATACGCGTATCCGCGGCGGAACAGAATATCCACATCCATCAGCCGGTAGCGAACAATGGCGTAAGCGAGGCTCAGCGGGATCAACTGTAGCGCGAGCACCGAGGTCTTCATCAGCGGCGTTGGAATAAATCCGATGACGTACGGCAGAACATAGAACAGAGCGAACGGCAGGATTCCAGCGAAGGTTCCGTTGCGCAGCCACTGCAGCTGGCGGCGCACGATCGGGTCTTCGGCTTTTCTGTATTCCAGGCTGAGCGCTACCCCACCGAGCATGTAGACCACGGTGAGGAGCGCGAGCCACATACGATCGAGCATCCACCGCAAATCAATCAACGGAATCGAGGTCCGCAGCATTCCCGAGCTGGCCAGCAGGTAAAGCGCAACCATTGACGCCGCCAGAACGTAAAAGCCGGCAATTGCGATCCGCCTCCGCAGCCACTTCCTTGGCTCCGGGAACGACAGGCAGAAATGCACGAAGATTACCGGCGCCAAAAGGCCGGCCGCAACGTTGCCCCAATACATCAACTTGTCGAAATTGTTCAACTTGCCGGTGTAATGGAAGGTGCAGAAAATGAACGAAACCAGGCAGAAAATGTAGAAGTGCTGTGCCTTATAGGCCGTACTGCGCCGGAAGTAGACGAACAGCCCGATGATGAGATATGTAAATCCAACAAAATAAAGGTAATATACTGCCAGATCCCGCGGCGTTTCGCCCACCACCAACTGCTGGATCGTGACTTCGACCCCGCTTCGCCGCACCACATACGTCGCCTTGTATTGGGCCCCGATCCGGACCAGGATTTTGGGGACATCGATCGCCTGATGGATCGCGTTCCCGTTGATACTGAGCAGGATATCGCCGTCGCGCATCCCGACTCGCGCCGCCGGGCCTCCTCTGGCAACCTGCCACGCCTCCACGCCGCCGCTCCGGTCTACCCAGATCACTCCATCCTCGGGTAGGTGGAAGCGGCTCTGCTGCTGGAAATTAATGATCGCCGACACACCCGAAGCGAGTGTGAGCAGCGTCAAAATCGCTGTCGAAAGCTGGAACTTGAGCTCCTGAAACATTTAGCGGGTCCGGCAATCCCCGGGGACACCATCACCTTTAGCTTACTTGGCACAGCACGTCTGCTGCCAGGCCCTGGCAACGTTTCTTAATTCCGAATCCTATACTTCTAGTGTACTTAGCCGTCTTTTAGTTGCACCGAATTCGGATTTTGGGAGAAATACACTCCGTGGAAGTGTAGCCAGCATCCGCCTCAGATCTTCCCTTTGGGATATCGCTTCTTCATCCAGGCGACAAACGACGCCGGCGCCGCCATGGTGGATAACCGTCCCTGACGCACGAGCGCCCAGTCCGCGAACAATCCGGACTCCTTGATTTGCTTCAAGGTGGTGGGTGGATCGAGGCGGTGGAGGAATTCGAACTCGATCACCGTGAGCTTGGCTGATTTCGGGTCGGGCCGCGGCTCGGAAATTACTTGCGCCAGACCCACGATCGCCGAATCCCCGCCGCTGTGGTAGACGAAAACGCGGTCGCCGGGATGCATTTCGCGAATGGCCCGCAATGCCTGGGGGTTCTTGACGCCATCCCACACGGTCTTGTGCTCCCGTTCGAGCTGGTCGACGGAATATGTTTCAGGGTCGGTTTTCGCCAGGAAGTAAGTCACCGTGAGGTCTATGCTACCGCGATTCCTGCGGGAGACGCCAGAACAGCCAAGCCGCGGCCGCCGCGAGGACCGAAGCGCCGGCCAGCATGTGCGGGTAGCCGAATCGGGCGACGACTACACCCGCGACGGTTGCGGCCAACGCCTGGCCCGCAAACAGGACCAGGAAGTTCAAAGCGGAAGCGCCCCCGCGCTGCTCCGGCAAAACGCGGCTCATCAACGAGCTGTAAATGCCAGGCTCGCTCATGTATTGAAAGCTTCCGAAGGCGGCGTAGAGGGCGGCTGCGCCGAGGGCGGCAGGGACCCCGGCGAGGAGCGCGAGGGCGATGGCGGCCGCGAGCTGCATGAAAGCGACTCCACGAGTGAGGCCCAGACGGCGCAATACGAAGGGCGCGGCGAGGATCGCGGCGGCTTCAGCGCCTTGAGCGATCGAGAACGTCGTCCCAATGCCCTCTACGGACATGCGAAACTGGCGTGCGAAGTAGGCATTGAAGAGCGGGTTGAACAGGCCGGTGGCGAAACTCCAGACGCCCATGGCCACAAGAAACCGGCGGATGAAGGGGCCCGCTGGATAGCTGCGGGATTCCCGAGGCGGAGCGGATTCCAGGCGCAAACCGAGTGCCGGCCAGAGCGCCAGCAGCACACAAGCGCTCGCCGCAAAGAGCACGAACTGCTTGGACTGCGCGGGGGAAGCCGCCCAGCCGGCATGCGCGATCCAGCCGGGCATGCGGCCGCCGACGAAGCCGGCGAGAACGCCAAGACCAATGCCGGAACCGAACGTGATGCTGAAGGCGGTGGGACGCGCGCCTTCCGGAGTGACGGCGGCGACGATGGGAGAGACACATACGGCCCACACGGAGAACATCAATCCGCCGGCAAAAGCCGCGGCCATCAACGCCGGTTGGCTGCTCACAACCGCGCGCAGCATCGAGACGATCGCGGTACCGGCAGCACAGGCGACGAGGGTTCGTTTGAGGCCCCAGCGGTGCGCTACGACGCCCGCCGGCAGGACGCCAGCCAGGTTGCCGGCCGTAAACGCACTGGCGATGAGGCCGAGTACGTTCTCGCGATAACCCAGATCCAGTAGGTACAGGTTGTAGAGCAGCAGGAACTGAAAACTTCCCAGACTCACAAGACTCGCGGACGCCAGAAAGCGCCAAAACGGGGCGGGAAGGCGCCATGCGCGCGACTTCCAGATGAGACCGTGCCCGATTGCCGGAGTTAAAGCGCGCGCGTGGTGGAGAAAGCGGGCGGCCACGTGTGCGGCGTACTTGACTCCGCCGCGGACACGCATGCCCCAGGTCACCTGATCCCCAGGGACATAAACCGCTTCCATGGGACCTGGCAGCGAGGCAGGAAACACGCGGCGGAGAAATATCCGGCGGCGGTCGCGAGGCGAATCAAGCAGCGCGAAGTGCAGCCACATCTCGTGCTTGTTGGGGTGGAACCTGGCTTCCATGGGCGCGGCGGCGTAGCGCTCGAACCAGAGAGGGATGTCGCCGTCCAGCCGCTCGACTTCTTCGGCGGGAACGGGCGCCAGGCTGCACCCGAACCACGTCGCCGCCAGACGAAACGCGACCGCTTGAAGACGCCGCAAGGGTTGCGGATGCAGCTCCTTCCAGGACTCCCAGAAAGCATCGTCGCCGCACTTTGTTTCCAGAAAATAAGCGATTTCGTAAACGTGGGACGGCCGGACACTGGCACGGAACAGGTGCCGCAGCAGGTGCAGGCTGGCGTATCCCAGGCGGTCGACGGCGTGCAGCACGGGAAGGCCATCCAGCGGCACGCGCCGGCCCCAGAAAGCCTCAACGCCGGGCGCGTCGAAACGCTCCGTCGCCGAGTCCCAGAAGCGATAGTGAAGATCAACGCAGGTGGGAATCTCGGGATCGAAGAAATCCCCCCGGTGCGCCCAGCCGGTCTTGCGAATCAAGGGAGGATAGTGATCGGCGAGCGCGCCATTGGTCCCTTCGATCGGGACGTAGTCCATGGCTTGGATGGCCTGGTGCGCGCGTTCGAGAGAACCGGGCGGCGCAAACAGATCCACATCGTAGCCGACCCGCAGATACGGATCGGGCGCGTAATCGATCTCGTGGGAGAACCCTTTCAGCAAAAGATAGTCGATGTTTTGTGCGCCCAACGTGTGCGCGATCTCGACGAGCGCGGCGCGAAGGCGGCCGATGCGCTCGGTATTATTGGCGATGTTATGGCCAATCCGTTCGCCGACCCAAGCGGGCAGGTATTCGCGACCCGCCGCGCCGAGAAATAGCGTCAATCCGGTGCGATCGCAGAAATCCAGCGTGGTGTTCCACTCGGGATCGGAGAGATGCCGCAACAGATCCGGCGCGGGAGTGGAAAACCGCAGCGAGGCGAGCACGGCGCAGACGCCGCGGGGCAGGCGCGGGTGGTTCTCCCACGCGAGGGGGCTTGGTGCGATTGTGCGTTTCGTAGCGACAGGCATGAATGCCTATTCCACTTAAAAGTCGTAGCGCAGCGCGAGTTGAATACGCCGCGGCTGGCCTGAGGAAAGGATTTTCCCGAAAAACGGTCCAAAATCAGGATAACCTCCTGGAATTCCGAGATCGGGATGATTAAATGCGTTAAAAAACTCCGCACGAAACTCGATGGCATGGGCTTCCCGGAAGTGGAAGCTGCGCGAAAGCGAAAGATCGAACACCACGTCGCCCGGAGTGGGGAGGATGTCGCGGCCGGCATCGCCGAACGTATAGGGCGCGGGCTGGCTGAAAGCGGCGGTATTGAAGTATTCGCTCGGCGTGCGCTGGCCGGCAGGCAGGGAAACACTCTGGCCGGGTACGATATTCGGCCGGTTAGGCGTTCCGGAATTAGCGAAATCCTCGGAGAAATAGAACGGATTTTCGGGCGTGCCATCCTGCAAAGTGATAATGCCGCTGGTTAGCCAGTTGTGGACGATGGGCCGCAGGAAGCCGCCGGGACTGGGCAGGGTATAGGTGTAGCCGATGCTGAAGCGGTGGGCCACATTAAAGAAGGAGGGGCCCCATTCCAGATGGAGGTTGCGCTCATCCTGCGCGCCGGCGGCGTCGAACAGGCCGACGATGGGCAGGTCGGCATCATCGAGGGACTTGGACCACACGAAGCTCGAGAGGAACGATAAGCCTTTGCCCAGGCGTTTTGTGGCCTTGAGTTGCAGCGAGTTGTAGGACGAATTGGCGATGTGCTGGACCTGGATGATGGGGCCGAGCTCCGGGAAGGTGCGGAGCGACTGGAGATCACCGGGGCGCGGCGGGAGGTCCTGGCCGGTCTCGACATGCGCCGGTGTGTTGAAGCGGCGATAGAGACCCAGGTCGGTTCCCTTGGAGCCCACGTAGGCCACCTCAAACAGAATATTAGCCGGCAGCTCCTGCTGGATGCTGGCGTTCCACTGCTGCATGTAAGGTGTGGGCGCGTGCATATCGAGCCCGTAGAGCGTAGGGAAGCCGGTCGACGGCGTTTGCGGAAATCCGTTCTCGATGGTTAGCAGAGGCGTCACTCCGCTAGTCGCGTTATTTTCCATGCGAATGTTGTTCAGCACCAGGTTGTACGCTTCGGTAGCAATTTCGGGACTATAGTAGACGCCATAGGCGGCGCGGAAAACCATTTTGTGTCCCGGCCAGAGGCTCATGCGCGGCGTCCAGGCGAGCCCGGCGCGCGGCGCGAAGTTCAGGTGATTCGGATCGCTGGCGGAAGGAACGGTCACGAGCTGTGGCGCATTCGGCAATGTCGAGTAGTCGAGATTCAGAAGCTGGTTGCGGGCGTCGGTAAACGGTGCGAAGTACTCGTAGCGTACGCCGAGGTTTACGGTGAAACCCGGCGTGACACGCCAGTCATCCTGGAAATAGCCGGTGTAGCTGTTGTCGCGCAAATAGCCTTGCGCGAAACCAACGGTACGGCTGGTGTCCTGCGGCAGGCCAAGCAGAAAATCGGCAAACGCATCGCCGGAGGCGGCGGTGTTGTTGGGGTTCGTGGCAGTGAATGCGCCGGTGAAAATGTACTCGCCGCGCGGCAAATTGCTCTGCAGATAATTCACGCCGGCTTGCATCCATTGAACGCCGGCTTTGAAAGTGTGGCGACCGCGCGTGAACGAGAAGCCGTCGGAAAGCTGCCAGAGGTTGTCGCGCTGGAGTTGCGGCAGGTTCGGCGCGTCGGTGACGGTAGAGAAATCCTCGATCTGGAAATAAGGCAGCCCGAAGTTGGCAGGATTGCCGGAGAGCCCCTGGAGGCCGAGCTGGCCCGCCAGATCCTGGTGGAAGGCGGCCTCCGGTGTATCGAAAACCTTCAAGCGGGTGAAGCCCAGCCGGGCCTCGTTGAGCCAGGTTGCACCGCTCTGCGTGTAGCCGATCGCCGCCTGCTGGGCGCGGAGGAACTCATCGTCGGGCAGCTCCGGAAAGTTGCCGGAGAGCAAGTTGCGTTCGTCGTTGATGGTGTAGCGCGCGAATAAGCGGCTCTGGTTGCGAAACTCGTGATCGATGCGGCCCGAGACTGTGTCGTTGTGATTCTGGCTGGGGGTGGAATTGAGATAGTTGTCGCTCGGGTTGGTGGTGTTGGGCAATGGCTCATAGGTGCTCAGGAACTTGCCGGCAATGGGATCGATGAGGCTGGCCGGGATCACGTTGCCGGGGAAAGGAAGGCGATTTCCCGAGGCATCCAGACTGAATGGATCGGAGATGGGATTGCGGCCAGTGAAGTTGCCGGTACGAATGGCGGCGTCCGGCACGAGCGCGAGCATGGGTGTGCCGGACTCACTGCGCAGGCCTTCGTAGGTGACGAAGAAAAATGTGTTCTTGAGTTTAGGCACGCGGCCGCCCAGCGAGCCGCCGAACTGGTTTTGGCGGAAGATGGGGCGGGGAAGCGAGGAGTCGGCGAAATAGTTTTGGGCGTCGAGCGCTTCGTTCTGGAAATATTCGAAAGCGCTGCCGTGCCAGGCGAGCGTGCCGGATTTTGTGACCACATCCATGATGCCTCCGGCGGCCTGCGAGAACTCGGCCGAAGCGCCGGAAGTCTGCATGTGGAACTCCTGCACCGAATCCAGGGGCGGCTCGACGGCGATAGCGAACGTGTTGCGGTCGGTGTCGTTGGCGCCGTCCAGCAAAAATGCGTTCATGTATCCGCGGGCGCCGTTGATAGGCGGATTGAGAGCCGTGGCTCCGCGATTGGCCTGCACGGAATTGATCTGATCTGAAACGAATCCGCCCAGCTCGCGTGGAATCGCGCCGGGACCGAGGGTCACCAGATTGACGACGTTGCGCCCCTCCAGCGGGAGGGCATTGATTTCGGCCGGCTCCAGGCGGTAGCCCACCGTGGCGTCATCGCTTTGCACGGGCGAAACCTGCCCTTCGACGGTAACGCTATCGCGCGCCTGGCCGAGCTTCAGGACTATGTCAAAGCGCGCCTTCTGGTTTACCTCGAGCGTGACATCCTTCGATGTGAGCGTGCGGAAGCCGGACTTTTCGGCGGTGACGGTGTACGCGCCCGGCAATAACTCACCGATGCGATACGCGCCTTGCGGGTTCGTCACGGCAGTGCGGACGAAGCCGGTGGCGTTCTGCCGCGCCGTGACCGTGACGGCAGGAGCCAGCGCGCCGGATTCATCGCGCACTTCGCCCAATAGCGTTGCCGAGGCGACCTGCGCGGGCAACCGTGCGGCGAACAGGCAAGTTGCGATCAGAAGCAGTTTTCTCATCAAACCAAAGACTCCAGAATATGGATGGCGCTGTCGAAATCGCTGTAGCGCAGAGTGTGGACACCGCGGGCAAACAACGCTTGCAGGTTCGCGCGGTGTTCGCCGGAGACGGGTGGATCCCAATGCGGGCGATCGAACTCGAAGCGGGCCAGCGCCTCGCCGGCATCCAAGGGAACCAGTTCGGCTTCACCCGATGCGCGGCGCTTGAGGTATACGAGCTTCCCGGCACGGCAACAGCGCGCGGTATGCGCGTTGGGAATCGCACCGGTCCGCAGGTCGAACATGTGTTTACCGAAAGGAGTGATCTGGCTCCGTGCAGCCGAGAGCTCGGGGAAAAGATCGAAAGCTTCGGGGCGAAAGCGCATACGCTGCGGCCTGCCGATGACCACGTTGGTCCCCGGATCGCGCAGCAGGGCCGCAAAATCGTCGGAGAGCAGCGTCCACCCACGTTTCACGCAGGCGTAGGCCAGGCAGCTCTTGCCGGCGCCCGGCTCTCCGCACAGCAGCACGCCCCGTCCATTTCGGGCCACACAGGCTGCGTGCAGGATCGTGATGTAGAGATAGTCGAGCGTGAAGTACGCCATGGTCTCGAGCATGTGGTTGCGGAAATAAAGGGCACTCGCGACCGCGGGAGTCACGCACGAAAAGCAATAGCCCTTGGCCACGTCGCAGGTCGCGAAGTTCGCGCTATCGGCGACGATATTGAACAGATTGCCCTGCGCCCGGTACACCGGTTCGCCGGCTGGCACGGGACCATCGAGATGCACAATGACGCGCATGTCGATGGGCGGGCGATCGAACGCACGGGTCCAGCCGCTCCAGCTCTCCTGGGCGGCTTCCAGCACGGCTGGAGAGTTCGTCGCAATTCGCAGCGGGAACCCGAGAGGGTAAAATTCAGCGCGGAGCGAAAGCTTGGCGCACTGCATAAGTGGATCGTCAGGAAACATGTCCGGCACCTCCATGATCGCATCCGAAGCCGCGTCTGAAGACGTTGTAAACACAAGATTTACAAGTGTTTAGTGTTTTTAGCCCTGGTCTGTTAGTGTTTACACTCGTGTGGTCCCGCCATCGCTAGAATTGCGGTTGGCGTCATGCGCACGGCGATCATCCACTATTGGCTTCTGAATATGCGCGGCGGCGAAAAAGTGGTTGAGGCACTGTGCCGCCTGCTGCCGGACGCCGATCTTTTTACACTTTTCTACGATCCGGATAAGGTCAGTGAGACCATTCGCGCGCGCTCTGTGACGCCGTCGTTTCTCGATTCGCTGCGGCGGCATTACCGGTCGCTATTGCCGCTGATGCCGATGGCGCTCGAAAGCTTCGATCTGCGCGGGTACGATCTGATCATATCGAGCGAGTCGGGGCCGGCGAAAGGCGTCCTCACGCCATCAACCGCGCGCCATGTCTGCTATTGCCACACGCCCATGCGGTATTTGTGGGATCTCTATCCGGCGTATCGCAATGAGTGGACCGCGAGCCGGTGGAAGCGCGCGTTAATGACGCCGCTGTCGAATTATCTGCGGCTGTGGGATTACAGCACGGCGGCGCGCGTGGACGAATTCGTGGCCAACAGCGCCAATGTGGCGCGGCGCATTGCGAAAACCTACCGGCGCGAGTCGCGAGTGATCTATCCGCCGGTGGCGGTGGAATCGTTCTTCTGGAAAGAGCCCGAGGATTACTATCTGATCGTGTCCGAACTTAGTACCTTATAAGCGGATCGACACCGCGGTCCGCGTGTTTGCGCAAAACGGCCGGCGTCTGCGCATTGCCGGCGAAGGCCCCGAGTATGGCGCGCTGCGCGGAATCGCTCGCGGCAACGTCGAATTCTGCGGGCGAGTTCCCGATGAAGAGCTGCGCGAGCTTTACGCCCGGGCGCGCGCGCTGCTGCTGCCCGGCGAAGAGGATTTCGGCATGACACCGGTGGAAGCCCTGGCCAGCGGCAAGCCGGTGATCGCGCTGGGACGCGGCGGGGTTCTCGAGAGCACACCGATCGAGGATCCCGTGGGCGGCGTGTTTTACGATGCGCCGGAAGAGGAAAAGCTCGCCGCGGCCATTGAAAAATTTGAGCGGATGGAATCGCAGATTTCTCCCGGCGCATTGCAGGCATGGGCGGCCTGTTTTTCCGAGGAGCGTTTCGCGCGCGAGATGCGTGCTGTCATCGAACCAGGGCCAGTGGGCGAATCGGCGATCCCGTACCGCCGCGGATCTTGAGCGGCGCGGCCGCGAACGCGAATTCGTAGACACCGTCGGCGGCGAGCTGCTCCAAGTTCAGGCATTCGATGATGTGAATGCCGCTTTCCACCAGCAAATGCACATGCACGGGCATCGTGGGCGCGGGAACGAATTCGAACGCGACCGTGTCGGAACCGGCTGCGAACGCGCCTTTCGCGCTGATCCACCGGGCCGCGGGTTCGCCTGGACCCGGGCCGCGCACCTGCGCGATGAACCGCGCGGCGTCCTCCCAATAGCGCGCCCAGCCGGTGCGCAGCAGCACCACGTCGCCCGCTCGCACCTCCACGCCTTCCGAGCGCGCGGCGGCTTCCAAGTGCTCGGGCGTGACGATGAAATCGATGGGCAGAACGTCAGTTCGTTCGAGTCCCGCGATATCCAAGAGCACGCCACGGCGGAAGATAGGGGCCATCGTATCAACCGAGAGCCGCTCCAGCCCGCTCGCGTACGTTTGCGCCACCTCGCCGCCATCGTGCAGCTTGCCGTGACGCGAGAAATGGCACAGCGCATCAATGTGCGTGCCTACGTGGCCGCCGAGCGCCAGCGCCTCCGAGGCCGAACTGCCGCCCGCCGCCGTGACATATTCGCCGTGCTTCTTCACCAGCCCAAACAGAAAGGGCGGATGCACGGGGTGGTGCGGCATGCCGACGAAATAAGGCTGCGCGAGGTCGTACACTTTCGCGGTTTGGAGCAAGTTGATCAGATCCTGGCTCATATTCCCTTCGAGGATATCGAATCCACCGGCAGCCATGCCTCTAGCACGGGTAAAATCGAAGAAGCTTGAAAATCACGATCTCGAAGGAGAACTACCTTAAGACCATCGCCGAGGCGGAATCCGAGGGCGAGAACGTCATCGCCGCTACGCTGGCGCGCTGGCTCAAGGTTTCGGCGCCGGCCGTCACCATGGCCATCCGGCGGCTCAAGCGCGATGAGCTCATCCGCGTGCGGGGCGAGGGGCAGATTACTCTGACGCGCTCGGGCCGCGCCATCGCCAGCCGTCTCCTGAACCGGCATCACCTCATCGAACGTATGCTCACGGAAGTTTTTGGCATGGAGTGGTACAAGGTCCACGACGAAGCCGAGCAACTGGAGCACGCGGTATCCGCCGATTTCGAAAACAAGCTGCGCGAAAGGCTGGGAGAAGGCGGAACTTGCCCGCACGGCAATCGCGTGGGCGTTGATACGCCGGATGACCGGCGGCGGCGCGGCTTGAAGCGTCTCGATGAAGGCGAGATCGAAGAGCATCTCGCAGTGGTCAGCGTGTTCGAACGTGACCGGCGGTTCTTAGAATATCTCGACAAGCTCAACGTGCGGCCCGGCGCTGCGATATGCATAACGGCGGCGAATCGTGACGCGCTCACGATGGAGGTCGACGGCAAATCGGTTCATGTCGACCGGCCGGCCGCCGAGCGCGTCTGGGTGAGGCCGATGAACTCGAGCACTTCCCGCTGGTAGCGTTCCACCCGGAACTGTTCCTTCCAGACCCGGTGAGCGGCGTCTGCGGTCTCGCGGAGGCGTTCGGGAGCGTTCAGCAGTTCTTGCAGCCTGGCGGCCAGGGCTTCAGGCGTGGGTGGCTCGGCCAGGAATCCAGTCTCGTCATTGTGCAGGATTTCCGGAATTCCGCCCGAGACGAAAGCTGCCACAGGCACGCGCGCGGCGAAGGCTTCGAGAATCACACGCGGCGCGCCCGGCTCGCGCAAGGAAGGGACCACCAGCAAGTCCAGGTCTGCGAGGACAGCGGCGACGCTTTCGATCCAGCCAGTGAACTTGACCGGCAATCCCTTGGCCGCTTCGCGTACCTGATCGAAGTACCGCTCGGCATCGCGGTCTTGGAAAAGCGGCGCTCCACAAACGACGAACCGGCATTCCGGATGGGTCTTCGTCACCAGGCGCGCGGCCTGAACGAACAACAGTTGCCCCTTCTCGGGCGAGATGCGGCCGATGACTCCGATGTGAGCAGCGCCCGGGCGATTCTGCCGCACCGAAGCCGCGGGTCCCACGCCGTTGTAAATCACGCGCAGCCGTCCGGGATCGACATACGGCCAGAGCGGGCGCGCCACGTGCTGGCAGCACGCGACCACTCCCGCGTTGGCAAATTCGAGCGCGCGCCCCGCCAGCATCACCGCCGCCTGCTGCGCCAGATGGTTATGGCAATGAAATATCAGCGGAAGGAGGGCCCGTCGCGCGACCCATGCCGCCGCCGGCAGCACGCGTGGTCCATTCACGTAAATCAGGTCGGCGCGGCTTTCGCGCGCCAGGCGGGAAATGTGATGGGCGAGCCTGGGGGCGCCGGATGCGAAGCGAACAAAATCTCCCAGCGGTTTGGCGCCTGCCGAGAGCGGCGTTTCCGGCAGCGGATGCACGGTCACGCCGCGCTCACGCAGTTTTTCGAACAGCCGGCCGCTTCCCGGCGCTGCGCAGGCTGCGTTCCATCCGGCCGCCTGCACGGCGGGAATGAGGTCGAGCAGGCACTGCTGTGCGCCGCCCATGTCGCTGAACTGGTCGAGAAAAAGAAGGTTCACAGCCCGGGAGCCCGGCGGCTCTCCCGCACCGCCCATCCCAGCACCAGAAAGTACACGGGGAGCACGCGCCAGTAGGTGAGCAAGTCACCCGAGAGCATCTGGAACAACTGGCCGGTCCAGAAGCAAAACATCCAGGTTCCGAGGAATGACGCGATGGGAGTGGCGTGCCGCGCGGCCCGCCAGGCGGCGCGGAGAATCGAAAAGTTGAACCAGAGAAGCGCCCCTAGGCCAATCACGCCCGTCTCCACCAGCATGCTGAGATACATGTTGTCGCCGATCACCGTTTGCCCGATGTACTCCGAGTACGGCAGCGTCTTGTAGCCGATGCCGAATACCGCATCCCATGGATGCGCGCTGAGGAATCGCAGCAGCACACGCCAGCTTTCGAAGCGGCCTGAAAATACGGCTTCCGTTTGATCGAAGAAGAACAGCGCTGTTTGGGACAGGCGCAACCATGCCGTTTCCGCCAATTGCGGGAGGAAGTAATAGCTTGCGGCCGCGCCGGCAATCGCCAGCGTTGCCAGAAGCAGAATGGCTTTCCGCCAGTGAATTCGCGCGTGATCCAGCCACGCGAGCGTTGCCAGCGCCACCAGCAGATTGATGATCGACGAGCGCGAGTAGGAGAAAAGCAGAGCTGCGAACAGCACCATGCCGCCTGCCACCAGCGCGGGACGCGTTAACGGGACCTCCTTCCGCTCGCGCGTGAAGGCAACCGCAATCATCACCAGAAAGAAGGCGCAAAAGTTGCCCAACGAGCCGGCTTCATAGAAAATGCCCTGGGCGCGGCGGACGACGCCGGTATCGAGCCATACAAACTGCGCTCCGAAGCCCGCCGGCGGGGGCAGTTGGTAGTAAAAATCCACGCAGGCGATCGCGGCCGAAGCCACGGCCCCCCAGTAGAGCGGCATGACCCATGGCGGCGAGCCGTCGCCTCTCACGTACGCCACGAAAAAGTACAGGTACACGCCGATTCCAAATAGCAAAACGCGCGCCAGAGTCGCGGCGCCAATCTCTGGTCCCGAGTAGAACGCCGCGAAACCCGCACTCGCTACAAGCACCGAAAACAGGCAGATCAGAGCGCGCTCTAGCGGTCCGGGCGTGATGCGCCAATCGCGCAGATGCAAAATACCGGCGAATAACCCAAGCGCCGCGAACAGCAGCGACGGGTGCGGCCCGGAATCCCCCAGGGGAATTGGAAGGGGCGGCAGAAGAATCGCCGAGGCGATGAATGCGCCCACCCAGCGATGGGCCTTCGCCAGCGTCCACCACGCCGCCGCCAGGAGCACCACGGGTGCGGCCCACACGGCGCGCGATCCCATCGATGGAGCCGCCGCAATCAGCGCGGCATACGCGCCGATCCCGAGCGAGAGGAAAATCCATCGCGGCGGCCGTCCGGCCTGGGCGTCAATCATGGAGGGTTTTCACGCGCGCGAGCGGGGCCGCGAATCGTTCCAGGCGGTAATTGAACTCGAAGGTCAGGTACAGCACCGAGCCGGCGAGCGCCACCAGGAACGCAGCCGCCAGCATCACCGGGACGTTGGGCGCCGTGGGCTTCGACGGCACAACACCGGGGTCGACGATCTGCAGTTCTTCGATGCGTCCGCTCGCGCTTCCGCGCACTTCCGCTAAATGCTCCACCGCCAGATCCACCGAGGTTTGAGCCGCATCGTGCGCTTCCTTCGCGCCTGCCGACTCCGCGTCGTCCAATTGCTTTTGTGCCGCGGCCAGGAGTTCGCGTTCCACCGTGGCCGAATACTCGTGCGTCACCTTCACCGTTTGCTCGGCGATATAGAGCGCCAGCGCCTGCGCCTTTACGGGGTCGCCCAGCGTAACCGAAATGTCGAGGATCCGGGTATTGCGGGGGACAGAGACCTTAAGCACCGATTGTTTGAGCCGTCCGATGGACTGGCCTTGCGCCAGATTGAAGTGATTCAACGCGTCCAGAAACAGGCGGTCCCCCGACGCCACGAGCTCATAGCTTTTCAGGGACTCCAGGTACACCGGGCTCATTGCCATGGCGTAGCGCACGTCCGAGGCCGCTGGCTGCTGGATCAAAATGCGGGCCGTGGCCTGGTACCGCGACGGCATCAGCAGCGCCGCCAGAAATGCGAAGCCCACCGCCGCACCACACGCGACCGCGAGCACAGGCCAGCGCTGGCGCAGATGATCGATGTAACGAAACAAGTTGAAAGACTCCGGCATGCGGCCCGCTTGTGGCATAGTGTAGCCGATATGGCGTATTGCTTGTGGGCCATCGTAACGTTACTTCCGTTAATTTTGGCCCCACAACTGCTTCTCTTCTACGATGTAACGCCGAAAATCTTCGTGCTGTTGGCCGGCGCGGCGATCGCGTTACTGCTGGGCCTGCGCGAGCCGCGTGCGCAATCGCCGGCGTTGCGTATCTTCGGAATCCTGCTCGGAGCGCAAGCGGCGTGGCTCGTGGTCGCGACTTTATTCTCGAAGGACCCGGCCCTTTCGTTCGGGGGTGGCGGCTGGCGGCGCTTCGGCCTCGTCTCGCAAGTAGCCGTGCTCCTGCTGGCCTGGATCGTCGCGCAACATACGGCCGGCCGTCCCGATCGAGTGCGGCATTTGTTGCGCGCGATTGCCGCCGCCGGGATTCTCGCCGCTTTGTACGGCAGCGCACAATACTTCGGATGGGACCCACTACTCGACGCGCGCGCTTATCATATCGGCGAACCGCCGCTGACGATCGTGCGTCCTCCCAGTACGCTGGCTTACGTCAGCTATTTCGCGACGTATCTGCTGACGGTGATTTTCGCGGGTGTCGTGCTGGCTCTTCTCGAGAAATCGCGGGCATGGAAGATCGTAGGCATCGCGGCCAGTGTCGCCGGAACGGCGGCCCTGGTCCTGACGGGCACCCGCGCCGCCATGCTCGCCCTGCTTGCCGGTGCGGTTTTCCTCGGCCTGTGGTTGCGGCCGCGCATCCGGTCGCGCTACGTCGCCGTGGGGCTGGCAGCGCTCGTATTACTTGCCGGCTTTTACCTTTCGCCCGCCGGCCGGCTCCTGCGCAACCGCGCCCTGTGGTTTCTCGATGACCCGGCTGGAGGCTCACGGCTGCTGTTGTGGCGCGACTCGATCCGGATGGCCGCGGCGCGTTGGCTCATGGGATTCGGGCCCGAGACGTTTTCCATCTGGTTTCCGCGGTACCAATCGGCCGAACTCGCCCGGCAGTATCCCACTTTCTATCAGGAGTCGCCGCACAACATCTTCCTAGATATGTTGGTTGACCAGGGTTTTCCCAGCGCCCTTATTCTCGCCGCCATTACAGCTTTAGGATTCTACGCGGCGCGGAAAGCGCGCGATACGATCCTGGCCGGGGCGCTCGCGGCTGCACTCGCGGCGCTCGTAGTGAGCCAGCAATTCACCACCTTCACCGTTCCGACCGCGCTGTTTTTATATCTGACAATTGCATTGCTCGTAGGGCAGGCATTCGCCCCGGTTCGCCTGCCGCCAAGCCGGTCGCGAGTCCCGAAGGCCGCCGCTGCTGCTCTATTGGCCGTCCTGTTGGTTGGGTTTGCGGTGTTGCTTGTTTACGCCGATGCGTTGCTCGCCCGCGTGGCCCGCCTGATTCAAGTTGGCGAAACCGGCGAGGCCGCTACTGTTTATCAGCAGGTCGAGCGCTGGAGCCCGCCTGGCATGCGGACCGCGCTTTGGTATTCGCGCGCGATGGTGGCGGCTGCCGGTCACAGCGGGAAAATCTCCGACCGGGCCGCCGCGTTTCGCCAAGGGCTCGAGGCCGCGTTTCACGCCGCGCAAAGCGCCGAGGATCGCGAGAACGCGTGGCTCAATCTCGCCGTGCTCTACGGCCGCCAGAACGATGTGGCACATGCGGTAGATAGCCTGCGGTCGGCGATTGCGTGCGCTCCCAACTGGTACAAGCCGCACTGGCTGCTGGCCCAGGTGCTATGGGTGGAGGGAAGGAATGCGGAGGCGTGCACAGAGGCCGCTCTAGCGGCCGATCGAAACGGCCACCAGAACCCCGAGGTCGCCCGCACCGCAGCGGAATTTTGTAATCGTTAGAACACACACCCACCCAGTTGGAAAGTACGCGGGCCGCCGGAGTGCCCAAAAGAGGCCGTTTCCTCGGCGGATTGAGGCCGGAGGGGAGCAGTCATCGCATTTTGCCTGGGGGAATGTTACAAACAATAGCGGACAATCACGTTACTTCGAGCATGCGGACTACTTGGGCCATTTGCGCGTTGGTTGGCACCCTGGCGACGCCGGCCTGGGCGGAGATCATTCGGTTCGATTCGGCAAAGCCCGGGTCGCTGCCGAAGGGCTGGACGGTCGTGATGACCCATAACGGCGGCGCGCCGAAGTGGGAGGTGCGGCAGGATGCGAGTGCGCCCAGTAAGCCCAACGTTTCTGGCGCAGGTCTCCTCGGATGGAACCGACAGCCGGTTTCCCATGGCGATTCTCAACACCGCGAATTACCGGGATGGCGAACTGAGCGTCAAGTTCAAGACTGTTGCGGGCAGCGAGGACCAGGCGGCCGGGTTGGTGTGGCGCTACCGGGACCCCAATAATTACTACCTGGTGCGCGCCAACGCGCTCGAGAACAACATCGTGATGTACCGGGTGCAGGATGGGAAACGGATACTGCTGGCGCCCAAAGGAAAGCCGCCGCGGACGTACGGGGTGCGGCACCGGATTCCCTCGCGCACGTGGAGCATCCTCAAGGTGAACTT
Source organism: Terriglobia bacterium (assembly GCA_963768075.1). GTDB lineage: Bacteria > Acidobacteriota > Terriglobia > Bryobacterales > Bryobacteraceae > QHXW01. Next base: position 58,628 of record CAVYHD010000033.1, on the reverse strand, counting down.
CCGGAAATCGCACTTCGAGGTTTATTTCGATCATCGAAAAGTTTTCGAGGCGGAGGATGCGGCGTTCCCCCAGGCGGGTAAGGTCGGGCTTTGGACGAAAGCCGACAGTGTGACCTATTTCGACGACTTTCAGGTGGCGGGAAAGTAGCCATCCGAAGATCCCAACCGGATCAAGTCCGATCTGACGGAGTTGACAAACTCGCATTGACGATTTGAAATCACTGGATCGGCCGGTGACGCGGCTGCATCCAAAACGAATGGGAGCGGTGCGGGCCGGGGGGAAGGAAATGGAAAACGAGACCCGAAAAACGTGGGGCATAGCGGTGTTGCGGGTGACGGCCGGCATCGTTTTCCTGGCGCACGGCCAGCAGAAACTGTTCGTATTCGGCTTCAGCGGCACACAGGGGGCGTTTGCGCAGTTGGGATTGCCGATACCGGCGATTCTCGGGCCGTTCGTGGCTCTGCTGGAATTCGCGGGAGGTATAGCGCTTATTGGCGGTGTTCTGACGCGGTGGATCTCGATTCTGTTTGCCATCGAAATGGCGGTGGCGGTGCTCCGGGTGCATTTCGCCAGCGGCTTCTACCTGCCAAAAGGCTACGAGTTCGCCCTCACGATGTGCGGGGTGAGCACAGCGCTGGCGCTGGCCGGGCCGGGCGCGGCAGCGCTGGATCACCTGATTTTCAAACGCCGCGGGTAGCCGATGAACCAGGTTCTGGCATTTCTGCTGCGGCACGGATACGGGGTGGTGTTTGTCTTCGTGCTAGCCGAGCAGATCGGGCTGCCGTTGCCGGCAACGCCTATTTTATTGGCGATGGGCGCGCTGGCAGGCCTGGGGAAGATTTCGTACTGGCAGGCTTTCGCAGTGGGGATACTAGCCTCCCTGATCGGTGACTGCTTGTGGTATTGGCTGGGCCGGAAGCGGGGCTACTCCGTGCTCAACCTTCTGTGCCGGATCGCGCTGGAGCCGGATTCATGCGTGCGCCGCACGGAAAATGTTTTTTCGCGCTTTGGCGCCGGCTCGCTGCTGTTCGCCAAGTTTGTTCCGGGATTGAGCACGGCGGCGCCGCCGCTGGCCGGCCTGTTTCGCATGCCGATGTGGCGCTTCCTTCTAAGCGATACAGGTGGGGCGGCGATTTGGGTGGGGGCTTACAGCCTGCTCGGATTCGTGCTTCGCGAGCAGCTCGAGCTGGCGGCGGAATATGCGACGCGGTTCGGCAGGTGGCTGGGAATCGGTGTGGTGGCCCTGTTTGCGGGCTACATACTCTGGCGCATATGGCAGCGGCAGCGGTTTTTGCGCAAGCTGCGGATTGCACGGATCACGCCGGAAGATCTGGTGCGAAAGCTCAATGCGAGCGAGCCGGTGATGATCGTGGATCTGCGGAATCCACTGGATGTACAAACGTCGGGTGCGAAATTGCCGGGCGCGCTGCTGATGGCCCCTAGCGAACTGGAGGAGCGGCATGAGGAGATCCCGCGCGACCGGGACATCATCCTCTACTGCACTTGACCCAACGAAGCCTCGAGCGCCCGTGCGGCGCTCCGCTTGAACCGTCGCGGAATTAAACGCGTGCGCCCGCTGGGAGGCGGATTCACCACATGGGTGGAGCGCGGGTATCCGGTGGAGCAGGTGGGAGAGGTGGTGGTGGCGGGGGGGTAGAGGGCTCGGAATCATTGAATGCGGCAGCCGTTGGCGTGAATCATTCATTCGGCATTGTTGTGGAAATTCGCACGGAGCCAGGGCGCAGAACTACGAAGTTTCCTGTGAGCTTCGGGCCCAGTTCGGTCACCAGACGCGTGATCGATGCCGCCAAGGTGAGTCGGGCGGTGGCTGGGAATCGAACCAGGATAACCCCCGGGTTGTCCATGTGTCCCACGAAAGTAAGCCACCCAAAGTCCTTGTCCTCGGTGAGCATGATGCGGCACTCCGCGTGGGCCATCTCCATCAATTGCAGGTCTATGGACCTTTGCTGAAATTCGCAAACTGCCAGGACATCGTGCCCAGCGGAGCGTAGGGCTGTGACCACGGCGAAATCACAACTCTCGTCCGCGAGAAATCGCACGCGAGCAATTACTCGGAACTCAGGCTGTAGACGTCTTCGTGAGCAATCGCATCGGCGGCGTATGCGAGACAAGCCTGAATGTCTTGTTTCGTTAGTCTTGGATAAGCGGCTAGGAGGTCTTCAGGGGTGGCGCCTTCTGCCAGCTTGCGCAGCAGAAGTTCCACTGGAATGCGTGTATTTCGAATGACTGGCTTGCCCTGCATTACCGAAGGATTAATCTCAATTCGAGCGGCCATGACTATGCACGCTGCGATTGTACCAAGTCGAATGGGCTGCGCGCGCCGGCATAATTTGGGCAACTGAGCCTCCACTCCCTGGTGATAGAGTGTAGCGATGATCCACTGGGCAGAGCGCTGGCAGTGAGCCCGCCTCGCGTGGCCGAGCGTCCCACGCGGACGCGGCATGTGGTGCTTGCGCTGACGGTCGCGGCCTACATGATCACGTACATGGACCGGGTCAACATCGCGTCGACGGTTCCGGTGATCCAGAAACAGATGGGGCTCTCGATGGTCACGGTGGGCTGGATTCTGAGCTCTTTCCGATGGGGGTATGCGCTGTTTCAGATTCCCGGCGGGTGGCTGGGGGACCGCATCGGGCCGCGGCGCGCGCTGGCGTTGATTGTGACGTGGTGGTCGATCTTCACTTCGGCGACGGCCCTGGCTTGGAGTGCGGGGTCCATGGCGGGATGCAGGTTCCTGTTCGGCGTAGGGGAAGCGGGAGCTTTTCCGATTGCCACGCGGTCGCTTTCGCGATGGATGCTGCCGGCGGAGCGCGGCTTCGCGCAAGGAGTCACGCACGCGGGATCGCGGTTGGGCGCGGCGCTGACGCCGAGCCTGGTCGTGATGCGATGCTCGCTTACGGCTGGCGCGCGCGCGTTCTTCGTCTTCGGAGTTTTAGGACTAGTGTGGGCGGTGGTGTGGTATTGGTACTATCGCGACACACCGGCGGAACACGGTTCGGTGAATATCGAGGAGAGAACGCTCATCGAGACTTCTTTGGGCGGCGGGCGATCGGCGAGGACTCGCTCGGTACCCTGGCGGCGAATTCTGGGAAGCAGGACGCTGTGGTATCTGATGTCGGCGATGTACTTCTGTTACGCCTATTGCATTTCAGTGTACCTGGACTGGTTTCCGAAGTACCTCAACGATCATCGCGGATTCGACTTGAGGGCGATGGGATTTTACGCGAGCTTGCCGCTGCTGGCGGGGACAGCAGGCGATCTATTGGGCGGCTGGGCTTCCGACCGCTGGGCGAAGAGCTCGGGAAATGTGAAGACGGCGCGGCGCGTGTGTGGCGATGGCCGGATTTCTCGTGGCGGCGGGGGCGATCCTGCCGGCGACGTTCACGGCGGAGCCCGACGGCCTCGGTTTGGTACACTGCGTGGCGGTCTTCGGGCTGGAAATGACGGTGGGGGTGTCGTGGGCGATTCCGCTGGATATCGGGGGCGATTATGCGGGATCGGTCTCATCGGTGATGAATATGTGCGGTAATATAGGAGGCGCGATCTCGCCGGCGCGCTGGCCTATCTGGTAAGGCGTATGGCTGGAACGTGCCGTTTCTGGTGGCGTCGGGGCTATGCGTGGCGGCGGCGCTGCTGTTCAGTAAGATTGATGCCAGCGCGCAAGATCGCTCGCATGATTGAGTTATGAAAATCGACCCGGATAAATGCGTCGCCTGCGGGAACTGCACTTATGTTTGCCCGATGGGCGCAATTTATATCGACCCGGTGATCAATCGCGCGACGATCAATCGCGATGAATGCGTGGAGTGCTATGCCTGCTTCAACGGGCTGAGCCAGGAGCACCTGAATCCCACGCTCGTGCGCACGCATGCGGAAACTGTTCCAGACTGGTGCGCCTGCGCTTCGATCCCGAGCCGGACGTCTGCCCCACGGCGGCCTTCGAGCCGGAAGAACTGCAGTGGCCGCGCGTGGTGCGGCGGGCGTTCTCCGATCCGCGGGTGCCGCATGAATCGACGGGCGTGCAGGGGCGCGGCACCGAAGAAGTCAAGACCAACGACGTGACGGCCGCGTGAAGGAAGGCGAGGTGGGATTCACGATCGAGTTCGGGCGGCCGGGCGTGGGCGTGTGGTTCCGCGACATCCAGAAGATGACTTGGGCGCTGGCGCAGGCGGGCGTGGCGTTTGAGAAGAAGAACCCGATCACCTCGCTGATGACGCGACGTTGCCACCGGGACGCTTGCGCGAGGACATTCTGGATGAGAAAGTGCTGTCGGCGATCGTCGAGATCAAGGTGCCGGTGGCGCGGACCGAGGAAATCATCCGGCTGGTGCGCGGAGTCGAGAAGCAGGTGGATACGGTGATTGCGCTGGGCGTGGGAACGCGCTGCGATGAGAACGGCGAAGAGCACGTCGTGGCGCCGATTCTGGAACGCCTGGGATACAAACTGGAGCGGGCCAAGACCAATATCGGGCTTGGGCGGATTACGAATGCGGTAGAGGAGCAGACGGCGTCAGCGGGAGGCGGTGCGAGATGACCAATACGCTGCATCGTTTCGGGGACGCGGAAAGCTTTCGCGACGATTATATTGTCTTCGCGATTCCCAGCAACGGCAAGAACGATCAGGACAGCGTGCCGAAGCTGAAGAAGTTTCTTGAGATGGCGCTGCCGTTCAAGCCTGTGAATCTGGGCGACGCGATTCATGGCGGCGCATTGCGGCCGTCGCAGCATATGAATCCCTCGGCGCACTGGAAGCGCGATATGACGCCGGATTTTCGGGCGGTGATCGATGGCGTGGATCGCGCCGACCACGGTTGCGGCGGTGTTCGATAACCGGGTCGCGGCGGAGGATTTCGTCAAGGCGGTGCAGCACGGCCGATCTCGGCCTGTAGCATCAATATTTCGACCTCGGTCGACGGGGCGGAGCAGTGTTGCCACGCCGCTGGGATTCCGCGGCACAGCGTGGGCTATTCGCTGGGCTTCGAAGGCAAGACGGAGAAGCTGCCGAACACGCAAGTGCTGACGCTTTCGACGATGTGCGGGCATGGGATGATTATCGACGAGCCTGGCGAAAAAGATGATCGACTGGGTGAAGGAAGGCCGGCGCACGCCAGAGCAGGCCGTCACCTACATGGCGCGATTCTGCTCCTGCGGCGTATTCAATCCCTCGCGGGCGAAACGCATTTTGGAAGACGCGCGAACGAAAATCAAGTAAGTTTGGGCCGGCGTTTCGGGCGCTGGAATCGAAACTCGTGCAGGCGCATGTGAATGCGGCGGCCACGGAAGGTGACGCCTTCGCTTTCGAGCCGAAGGCGCTGCTCCATACCCGGATGCCCCCGCAGCTTTATTTCCCCGCCGGCGCCCACCACGCGGTGCCACGGGATCGCGCCATGCGCGGCACGCAGGGCCCAGGCGACTTGCCGGGCGTGCCGGGGAAGCCCGGCGGCGCGAGCCACGGCGCCGTAGGTGGCCACTTTGCCCCTCGGAATGTTCCACACGGGAGTGGTCAAGTCGCGCAGCATGGCGGGCCGTCAATGGCTTCTATCGTAATATGGAAGCATGGGGGCGCGAGCGCGCCTGGCCGCGCTAGGGGCGATATACTGTCTGCTGGCCTTCGGGCAGGTGATCGAATTCGACAACCGTGGGCTGCATTATCAGACGCTCACGCGAAGGGGCGTTACGGTGATGTTCGCCCACCTGCCGACGCACGTGCGCGAGTTTTCCGTGCTGCAAGTGGCCATTTCCAACGGATCGCAGGCGCCCTATAGCATCCGGCCGGAAGATTTCCGGTTTGTGCACACAGATGGAACGACGCTGCAGGCATCGTCGGCGGACCAGGTGGTCAACATGCTGCTCGAAAAAGGTTCGCGCAATGATGTGATCCGGCTGGTGACGGCCTACGAATCGGGCCTCTACGGCATCCAAAAAATGGTCTCGACAAACGGTTATGAATTGAGGCGGCAGGCGGCGCTGGCGGAAGTGCAATCCGCCAAACTGAAGGCGGCTGCGGCGGCATCGGCGATCGCGCTGGTACAAACCAGACTGGTCCCGGGAGAGTCGACCGATGGCGCGGTTTTCTTCTCTCACGATGGCAAGGCCTTGAGCGGCGGCCGGGTGGTGGTGAGCACGAACACGGACGTGTTTGAGTTTAAGATCGAGTAGGCGCGCGATTCCGGCGCTATAGCGAGAAACGCGCGCGGTCGGCGCTGACGGCGGCGCCGATAATGGCGATCTCGTCGCTGGTGGGAACCACTTCGAACAAGCTGCCTTGCAGGGGGCTCATGCGCACCATGTCCTGGAGATCGATGTTCAGGCGTTCGACGTCGACGAAGCGGGCGTTTGGGCCGGTGAGATAGAACTTGCCCGGCCCGTCGAGGTGAATGCTGGTGGCGGTTCCAGCCGCCAGGGCGCGGTGCCACAGCTTCACAAAGGCCGCGCAGCGCGCATCGCCGGCTTTGGCTTCGGCGAACACCTCATCGGGCTCCATATCGAGAAACCGGCGGCGCATGGCGGCGTGGCCCATGATGCCTTCCAGGTGCCCCACGCCACCGCATCCGCAGAATTTGTCCTTTGGGTCTAACGTGACCACGATATGGCCGCCTTCCCACACGCCTTCGGCCTGTGGATAGCGTCCGTAGCCGACGCCATCGCCGAGCGTCCACACGCGAACCAGGGTTTCGAGCTTACCGCGGGTCGCGGCAATACCAGCGGCCATGGCGTCCGCGTCATTTAACACCAGCACACGCTCGAACGCCGGCCCGAGCGCGCTTTGCAAATGGAAACCCTTGACCTGTTGTAGGTTGGGAGATTCTTCGATGCGGCCGTCGCGGATAATTCCGGCGAAGCCGATGCCGACCGCTTCCACCTCGGCGCCGTGCAGCACCAGCTCGATCTGCCGCCGGATCAAGTCCGCGATTTCAGCCGCCGGTACACCGTAGAGCCCTTCGGCGTCGGAGCCCGGCTCGGGATAGAGGCGCACCGGCCCAGTGACCTGATTGCCTTCCACCAACCCGGCCACAATCCGTTCCGACGCCATGACGCCGACGATTTTCGCCATCGCAGATCTCCTCAGGCTACAGACGCGCCAGCTTATTCAGGCCGTTGAACGCCGCGGCCTTGTACGCTTCCGCCAGCGTGGGGTAATTGAAAACAGTGTCCACGAAATACTCGACCGTTCCCTTCAGAATCAGCACAGCCTGCCCGATATGCAGCAACTCGGAGGCGCCCTCTCCGATGACATGCACGCCCAGCAATTCCTTGGTCTCACGGTGAAAGATGAGCTTCAGGCGTCCGGTCGTATCCCCACGAATCTGGCCCCGCGCGATTTCGCGGTAATAGGCCACGCCGACTTCATACGGAACATCTTCGTCGGTCAACTGTTCTTCTGTCTTTCCGATGAACGAAATCTCAGGAATGGTATAGATGCCGTAGGGGTAGTACGCCGGGTTGGAGTGCATCACCAGGCCGAAGGCGTGAGCGGCGGCCAGGCGGCCTTGCTCCATCGATACCGAAGCCAGGCTGGGGAAGCCGATCACATCACCCGCGGCGTAAATATGCGGCTGGCTGGTGCGGTATTCGGCATCGACCTGGATGCGCCCGCGCGAGTCCGAGGTAATGCCCGCCGCTTGCAGGTTCAGTTCGTCAACATTTCCCTGCCGCCCAACAGCATACAACAGGGCATCGCCGGAAATCTTCTTCTTGCTTTGCAGATTGGCGACGACGGATCCGCCGGCCGCTTCCTCTACGCTCTCCACTTCTTCGCCCATGCGCATGGTGACGCGGTGGTCGCGCAAGTGATAAGAGAGCGCCTCGACAATTTCAGAATCCGCGAACTCCAGCAGCCGCGGCCGTTTCTCCACCAGAATTACGCGCACGCCCAGGATGGCGAACATGCAGGTATACTCGACCCCGATGACGCCGCCGCCCACCACGATGAGTGTCTTGGGAACCTCCGCCATTTGCAGGACCTGGTCGCTGTTGACGATGGTCTTGCCGTTCAGCGGCACTTTGGCGGATATGGCAGGCTTGGTTCCGGTGGCGATGATGATGTTCCCGGCTTCCATCTCGATCTGCCCCAGCGAATTGATCACGCGCACATGCGTGGGATCCATGAAGCTGGCGACGCCGGTGAGTACTTCGACGCCGTTGCGCGACAGTTGCGCCTGGGTGACGTCAACCTCGGTCTTGATTACGTGCTGCACGCGGAAGGAGAGGTCGGACATGCTGATCTTCTCCTTTACGCGGTAATTAATGCCGTAAATGTTCTGGTAGTAGAAGCCGGAAAGATGGAGCACGGCTTCCCGCATGGTTTTGCTGGGGATGGTGCCGGTGTTGATGCAAGCGCCGCCCAACACCTCGCGGCTTTCCACCAGAGCCACGCGCTTTCCGGACTTGGCCCCCTGAATGGCAGCGCGCTGTCCGGCTGGTCCAGAGCCGATGACGATCAGATCGAAGTTCAGCATCTAGGGTTGGTGGCGAACCTCTGTACATTAGAACATGGCCGCTGGCGATTTATATTGCGATACGATGACGGCAAAGCAGGAAGGCAAAAGACAAAGGGCAGGAAAAAGGTAAAGGTGCAGCGTGCCGATATAATGGTGCCAAGGCGGAACCGGCCGCGGAGTGGAAAGATGGCTGATCGAGTAATTCGTCCGAGCATGAAGCGGATTAAAGCGGGTTATGTTCTGGCGCTGCTGGTGATCGTTGCAGCGGTAGTGGCCTACGCGTGGTACCTTGACCCCGACAAATACCCGTGGTGGGTGCCGGCGATTTCGGCCGTTGTGCTGCTGGCGCCCATCCGCGCTCATATCCGGCGGCAATCGGTGAAAGTGACGCTTTCGGGCGACAAGCTCCGCTATGAAGTGGGCCTGCTGGCGAAGACGACGCGCAATATTCAGCTTTCGAAGGTGCAGGATGTGCGCGTGGACCAATCTCTCGGCCAGCGGATGCTCGGTGTGGGCAACCTTTCCATTGAGACTTCAGGCGAAGCGAGCCGGCTGACGGTAGGTAATATCGACAATCCACATGCCGTAGCGGACGAAATTATCGCGGCTTCGCAGGAACACGGCCGCGTGCAGCAATCTGGCGGCAAGCCCTGACGTCGGCTTTTCGAGAAAGTTGCGATCTTGTAAGCACTGTATTGCTTGCCGGACCCTCTTGTCGCTCCTCTGGTGGCTATCGCCGCGGGAATTCTGCTTTCCCGCCTGGTTGGGTTTGAAGCGCGTGAGCTGGCGGCTATCCTAGCGGCGTACCTCATTCTCACGCTGATTTGTCTGTGGCGGCGCACGCGCATTTTGGCCGCCGTGTGCTGCCTGCTGGCCTTCGTCGCCGCGGGGATACTGGTGGAGCGGGTGCATCGGCTGCCGCCGCGGCCGGAGTTGGACACCGAAGGTCCGGCGACGGTGATCCTTTCGGGCTGCGTGGTTGAGCCCTCCGCCATTTCTCCCGACCGGGACCAGTTCACCCTGGAACTCGAGCCGGGCGCGCGGGTGCGGGTGAGCCTGTATGTACGGGAGGGTGAGAAGCGGCCGGTCTTGCGCTATGGCCAGCGCGTGGAGTTGGACGCCCGCGTGCGGCCCACGCACAACTTCAACAACCCCGGTTCTTTCGACTACGCGCACTACCTGGCGCGCCAGGGCATCTATTGGACCGCGTCGGCGCGTGCCGCGGCGCCGATCCAGATCCTGCCTGGGCATTGCGGCTCGCGGTTCCGCGGGGCGATCTTCTGGCTGCGCACGCGGGCGCTCGACCGATTGGAGCGGCTCTACTCCGGCAGCCTGTACCAGACGGGCATGATGCAGGCCATTCTGATCGGGGAAACGTCGAAGCTGGATAAGGCGTGGACCGAGCAGTTTCGCTCGACTGGAACTTTCCACGCGCTGGTGATCTCCGGCGCACACGTGGCGGTGCTGGCGGCGTTCTTTTTTCTTCTGCTGCGCCTCTGCCTTGTTCCCCGCGGCGCCGCGAACCTGACAACGGTGGCCGCGATTTGGATCTACGCACTGGTAACGGGCTGCCAAGCGCCGGCGGTTCGCTCGGCGTCGGGCTTCACGCTGTTCATGCTCGCGCGCATGTTCTACCGGCGGGGCCGCCCGATGAACCTGCTGGCGGCCATCGCCATCGCGTTTTTGGTATTCGATCCCGAGCAAATGTTCGACGCCAGCTTCCAGCTTTCGTTCGGCGCGGTCGCGTTCATCGCGGCATTCGCCGTACCGCTCGTGGAACGCACCTCGGGCCCGTTGGCTTACGGCCTGCGAGGTCTCGCCGATCAGGATCGCGATCTTCATCTGGAACCTCGCGGCGCGCAATTTCGCGTGGAAATGCGTCTCCTGATCGAAGCGTTGCGCCTTTGGACGCGCTTGCCGGAAACGTTCTGCCGGGGCGCGGTCGTGATTCCAGCGCGGCTGCTCATCTTCTTCTACGATCTGACGGTCACCTCGGCCATGATTCAGATCGGCCTGGCGCTGCCCATGGCCACTTACTTCCACCGCGTATCGTTCTCGGGCCTGTCGGCGAACGCGGTCATTGTGCCGCTACTGGGGCTCGCGCTGCCGGTGGGATTCCTCGCGGTTTTCACCGGTTGGAGCGTGCCGGCCAGGTTCGCGGGCTGGCTGGTGGCGCTTTCGCAATCCGCCGCTGCGTGGCATGCGCGCTGGGAGCCCAACTGGCGGATTCCAGGCCCGCCGCTTTGGCTGGCCATCAGCATCGCAGCCGCGCTCGTCACGGTCGCACTGGCGGCCCGATTCGGTGGCCGGCTCCGCGCCTTGAGGCTGGCGTCAATCGCCGTGTTGGCGGGGCTGCTGGCGTTGATGATCTGGCACCCCTTCCGGCCGGATGTCACGCCAGGCGCGCTAGAGATGACGGCCATCGATGTCGGCCAGGGCGACAGCATTTTCCTTGCTCTACCGGCCGGAAAGCTGATGCTCATGGACGGCGGCGGCATCGCGTCGTTCGGCAAGCGGGTGCGCACCAGCCTGAACATTGGCGAGGATGTGGTTTCCCCCTACTTGTGGAGCCGGTCCATCCGAAGACTCGATGTGGTGGCGCTCTCGCACGCGCACGAGGATCACATCGGGGGACTGCCCGCGATCCTCGAGAACTTCCATGTCCACGAGCTCTGGATCGGGGCGATGCCGGACGAGAGTCCGGAATGGGACAGGCTGCGCCGGAAAGCCCGGGAGCTCGGCGTGAAAATTGTCCGCCAGACGCAGGGGCGGGAGTTCGACTACGGCGGTGCGCGGTTTGAAGTGCTGGCGCCGTTCGGGGACTATGTGCCTGCCGCGATGCCGCGCAACAATGATTCGCTGGTGCTGCGGCTCACTTACCGGGAGCGTTCCCTCATTCTGAGCGGCGACGTCGAGCGGCAGATCGAATCCGCGTTGGTCGCGGCGAACCTAATCCGCCATGCGGACATTTTGAAGGTGGCGCATCACGGGAGCAAGACCTCTACGACCGAGCCGTTCCTAGAGGCCGTGCATCCGGCCTTCGCGGTTATTTCGTCCGGCTTCGCCAACCTCTACGGCCACCCCAATCGAGAAGTGGTGGAGCGCTTGCAACAGGCCAATATCGCGGTGTTCCGCACCGATCAGATGGGCGCCGTCACCATCCGCACCGATGGCCGCCGCTTCGAGGTCCGGACGCAGGCGGGACTTTAATGACTGGTTTCTTCGCCCGCTCGTTCAGCTTCGGCGGCGGCGCTGGGTCCGGCATCCTGGGCTTCAGCGAGCACTCGCTCCGCCTCTTCCAGCCGCGACTTGGGCACTTCCACGCGAAATTCAAGCACGGGAAGCTGCGACTGGCCGGCCACGATCGACGGGATTCCGTTGGCTTCCAAAAGGCCGTGGATGGCGTTGGCCTCCATCTCGGCATCGTGATTCGAGGAACTGAACAGTGTCACCATATCCAGATCGTGCGACGCGTCCACTTCGAAGGCTTCCGGTTCCTGGGGCATGGTATCTCCTTGTTATCGATGGGTAACGGTCGCGGTTTAATGGCGCACGACGTACAATTTCCAGCATAACGCAGTGGCACTTACAGTAAAATGGAGAAGACATCCTAGGAAGTTCTGGAGGGAACGAGATGGCAGAGAAAGACGAAGGCGGGAAGATCGGCTGGTTTTTGGCCGGCGCAGTCCTGGGCAGCGCGGTGGCGCTACTGTACGCTCCTAAGTCGGGAAAAGAAACGCGGGAATTCATCAATAAGAAGACCGGCGAGGGAAAAGAAGTTCTGACGAAGACCAGCGAAGAGGTCTACGAGAAGGGCCGGGAGATCTACGACAAAGGCAAGCAGATCGCCGACGATGCCGCGGATCTGTTCGAGCGCGGCCGCCGGCTCGTGCGCGGCTGATCGAATCCGCGAATCTGAAAATGGTGTCCCGCGTGGTGGTGGGTGATTTCGAAATCACTCTGGTCCGCGCGGGTTTCTACTGGTGGGACGGCGGAGCGATGTTCGGCGTCGTCCCGAAAACTCTCTGGAACCGCCATTTCGGCGCGGACGAGTCGAACCGGGTGCGGCTCGGGTTCAACTGCTACGTAGTCCGCACGGGCGATCACTCCATCCTCATCGAAACAGGCGCGGGCGATAAGCCCGACCACAAAGCGCGCGAGCGGATGAAGTTGCCGGACGCCGCTCCTGTGCTGCCCCAGATTCTCGCGGGGCAGGGAATCGATCCCGAGAGCATCGATATCGTCATCAACACTCACCTGCATTTCGACCATTGCGGCGGAAATACGGTTCTTTCCACGGGCGGCGTCAGGCCCGCATTTCCTCGCGCTCGCTTTTACACGCGGCGCGGCGAATGGGAGCACGCCCACGAGCGGCACGTCCGCGACCGCGTGAGCTACATCGACGCCAACTACGATCCGCTCGTAGAAAACGGACAGATGCATTTGCTGGACGCGGATTGCGAGGCCGCGCCGGGAATCGAAATGAAGCTGGCGCCCGGGCATAATCGCGACATGATGGTGGTAACGGCTTGCTCGCAAGGGCAAACGTTCTGCTTCTTTTCCGACCTCATTCCGACCGCGGCGCACGTCGCCCCTTCGTGGGTGGCGGCGTTCGATTTGTTTCCGCTGGAGGCTATCGACAACAAGACCCGTTGGCTGGAACTGGCTGTTCGCAGCCAGTGGATCTGCGGTTTTGCACATGAACCGGACGTCGCATTCGCGCGCATCAAGAAGGCGGGCCAATCGTTCGCCGCGGCGCCTTGTACGGCAATGGAAGATGGACACGCGGAAGCGCCTGTCCTAATCTAGAGAAAAACTCATGAGCGCATCAGCGTTGTCTCTATCAGAATTTCGCAATGAACCGGTCGCGGATTTTTTATCGCCGGCCAACCGCAGGGCCATGGAAGCCGCGCTCGGGGAGGTGCGGTCGAAGTTCGGCCACGAATACGACCTCCTCATCGGCGGTGAGCGCTTCCAAAGCCCGGGGAAGTTGCGTTCGACCAACCCGTCGCGGCCCTCCGAGGTGGTGGGCATACACCAGAAAGCCACGCCGCAACAGGCCCTGCAAGCAGTCGAAGCCGCCTACGCCTATTTCCCGGAGTGGAGCGCGACGAGCGCCGCCGGCCGTATTCGCAAACTGGTGGCCGCCGCCCATCTGCTGCGTGAGCACAAATTTGAATTTGACGCGTGGCTGGTGTACGAAGCCGGCAAAACCTGGCCGGAAGCGGATGCGGACACTTCGGAAGCCATCGACTTCTGCGAATATTACGCGCGCGAAATGCTGCGCCTGAGCGGCCCGCAACCCGTGGTTCAGATGCCCGGCGAAAAAGATGAGATGCGCTATCTGCCGCTGGGCGTGGGTATCGTCATCCCGCCGTGGAATTTTCCGCTGGCGATTCTTGCCGGTCTGACGGTGGCCGCGCTCGTTACCGGCAACACCGTAGTAATCAAGCCATCGAGCGAGACGCCAACTGTAGCCGCCAAGTTTGCCGAGCTTCTGCTCGAAGCCGGTTTCCCCGCGCAGTCGTTCTCGTTTCTTCCCGGTAGCGGTTCCGCCATAGGCGACCTGCTTGTCGAGCATCCCAAGACGCGCTTCATCTCCTTCACCGGCTCGCGCGATGTTGGATTGCGCATCAACGAGCTGGCCGCCAAGCCACAGCCCGGCCAGCGCTGGATCAAGCGCGTCATCGCCGAGATGGGCGGCAAGGACGCCATCATCGTGGATGCCGACGCCGACCTGGAAAAAGCCGTTGATGGCGTCGCTGCTTCGGCATTCGGGTATCAGGGGCAGAAATGCTCGGCCTGTTCGCGGGCGATTGTTCATGAGCGCGTGTACGATGATTTTCTTGCGCGGCTCAAGAAAAAGACGGAGGCCCTGACCGTAGGCCCAGCCGACGATCCAGCGAGCTTCATGGGTCCTGTGATCAGCGACGGTGCGCGGCGGACGATTCTGCAATACATTGAGCTTGGAGCAAAAGAAGGCAAATCGCTAACCGGTGGCGCCGCCAGTCCGGGCGAGGGCTACTTTATCGCACCGACCGTGATCTCCGACGTGCCGTCAACAGCGCGCATTTTCCAGGAGGAAATCTTCGGCCCCGTCCTCGCCGTGACCAAGGCGAAAGATTTTCAGAACGCTCTTGATCTGGCGAACGACTCGCAATACGGTCTCACCGGAGCGATCTTTTCCAATACGCCGCAACACATACGCGAAGCGCGTGAGCGGTTCTTCGTCGGCAATCTCTACGTGAATCGCAAATGCACCGGCGCCATGGTGGGCGCGCATCCGTTCGGCGGATTCAACATGTCGGGGACGGATTCGAAGGCCGGCGGCCCGGACTATTTGCTGCTCTTTCTCCAAGCCAAGTCCATCGCGGAACGATTAGCCTGACGCGTGAAGACCTCGAACGCCCCCCAGTAGTAAGGTTTGCGGAACGCCCCTCCCGCGCGCATCAGTTGCCGTTTGGCGCCACGGAGCGCAGCTGCCGGATCTGCGCCTTCGCGCCACTCCTTGTAAAACTCCTTCATCAACGGCGGCGCGGCGGCATCGTCCACGTTCCAGATGCCGGCCACGACGTTTTGCGCGCCGGCATCGAGAAATGCCCAGGCGAAACCGGTCAGACCCTCCCCCGAATAAGCTTTCGAGCCGGCGCTGCGGCAGGCCGAGATGGTCACGAGTTCCGGATCCAGGCGCAGACCGGCAACTTCGCTGGCGTAGAGCTTGTACTTGTTGCCGTGCGGAGAAAGAATGATCGCGGAATTCAGCGGGCTCTCCTCGTTGGCGGCCGCGTGCGCCGCGAAATGAATGGCGGAAAAAGTTTGTGGAGCGGCTTCCCGGAAACGTTCGGCATAGGCTTGCGCGCCCGTGTACACCGCGCGGTCCGATTCGGCGAAACCGTCGGCGATCCCGGTGATCTCCGTTTTCAAGTGGGGCAGCGGCGGAAATTCAGGATCCGCCGGCAAGGGATCGCCGATCACCAGCAGCCGCGGCCGGCGCCTCGGCCCGCGCGCTGATACAAGCCGCAGCACCCCAAGCGATGGCACGAGCGCGACTGTCGAATCGTCGATCCAATAGTGCGGTTTCGGTCCGTCCACCACCAGCGTTTCGAAGTTGATCTCGTGCAGACGCCCATCGGGGCTGATGATCACGGACGCCGCCCCGTGCAGCATCGGTTCCACCGGGCCAAGCAACGTCCGGTACAGTTGCCGCGCCGCCTGATCCCCCGATTCCAGGGGATCGCGCAGGTTCTCCACTGCCTTTCGATGCTGCTCGACCAGCGCATTGATTACCGGCTCCGCTGGCAGAACGAACTGCGAAACGCCCTTGGCCGTCACGGCCCACAGATAGGACCGATTTGGCGCCAGCCAGTAGGAGAGCAGGACAGTGCCGCTTTCGCGCGCCAGGCGCACGGCATCCGTCACCCGGAATTCGGGTAGCGCCGAAGTGCGGCCATCCAGTTTCTGCATCAGCAGACGCGCGCGTGAGGATTCCGCAACTTCGAGCGCCTTCTCCTTCTGGCCCTCTTCGGAAAGAAAACCGACGTAGTCCTGATAGAAGCTGGTCTGGTAGTTGCGGAACGTGATCTTCGAATCGTCGCGGCTGAGCGACAGCCACTCGCGGTCGAGTACACCCACTGTGGCGGCATATTCGCCTTGAGCGCCGGCGCGCTTTTGCGATCGATAAAGCTCCGCCAGACCGGAGTGGGCCTGCCATGCGACGTTCGGCTGGTGTGTCGTCTCCGCCATGCGGATGGCTGTGTTAAAAGCAGTCTCCGCTTCAGATGTTTGCCCGCGAGCCGTTGCTATCAGGCCCATATTGAGCTGCAAGTAAGGCGCTACCTCCGCAGTTGGCGCGCTTGCGAGGGCTTGACGGTTGAATTTCTCCGCATCTTCCCATTTGAATTGATCGATGCAAGCGCGAGCGATATTGTTCAGCCATTTGCTGGCTTCGGCTGGGTCTTTCAACTGTTGGGCGAGGTCTCGCGCCTGGGAGTAATACGAGACCGCTTTGCTGTAGTTCTCGCGAACACAGTACGTTGATCCGATGTTTCCGAGCCACAACTGCTGATCATCCGTCATGTGAATCTCCGCGGCGAGCATTTCCGCCTTGGAAAACAAATCCAATGCGCGGTCCAGTTGGCCCAGCCGGAAGTAGCACCAGCCCAGGTTGCCGAGATTCTTTTCGTGAGTGACCTTGGAAGGGATTTTCTGCGCCGCCTCGTCGGCCAACTCGAACCACGAGATGGCTTCATCGTATTGAAAATGGGCCATGCGAATGTAGCCGATGCTGCCCAATGCCCGGGCCGCGAGAGCTTCGTCCCGCTGGCCCCGGGCGATCTCCAACGCCCGATGAAAAGCACCGTCGGCTTCATCGAAATCAGTCATGAGCTGCCCGCGCCTGAGTTCAATCCATGCCAGCACGTTGGCCGCCGCGGGCTGGGAAGCCGCTTTACGTGCTTTGTCCAGCAAGGCGCGCGCCTGATCCCGCTGGCCCGACTGGTTTTGCACTTCGGCCTGATCCATTAGTAGCCGGGCGTTCAATTCAGCGGATTGGGGAATGTCCGGCGGTAGTTTCTCCAACAGATTCCTGGCGTCGGCGGCACGATCCTGTGTCAGCAGGATTTCAGCTCTTAGGAGACGGAACTTGAGCGGCCAGGAGGAATCGCGCATGCTGCCGTACGCGCGCTCGGCTTCCTCCGCGTACTGGAGGGCAGTCTGCAGGTCGCCGCTGCGACGCGCCTGATCGGCCCTGCTATACAAGTCCTCAGGGGGGTGCTTGTTCAGGCCGCAACCTTCAAACAGGACCAGAAGAACAGCTAGGCTGCCGGCTATTTGGTATATGGACTGCCGCCCCCGACGAGGCCTCCGCCACCGCCAGACCCCGGATTTTTCAGGTCCAGGCCGACCAGTTGCAGCCATTGCGCCGTTTGCGCATGTGTATGAATTTCCGCTGGCAGCCACTTCCACTCCGCGAAAGTCACGATACCAAAGTCCGGAATCTCGATTCTACGCGTATCGGCGGAGATGGCAATCTCCCCACACTCGGTCGCTTCCTTCTGACCGGGTGTTTCGCGGATTCCCACCGGCTCGATTTCCGGACCCTCGCCCAGGAAGTATTTCTTGCGCTGCGCGTCACTCAAGTTGAATGCTTCCGGTAAGCGCAGTTCTTTGCCCAGCCGATAAGGCCGGCCGCAGATTTTGAGATTCTTGAGCACCGGCGGAAGAGGCAGGATTCGCGCGCGCTTGGGGCGGTTTGGATCGCGATACCATTCCTCGTGGTAAACCGTCATAATGCCGGCCTCGAGTTCGTCGATCGTCACCTTGCCTTTTACCCGGAAGTCCTTCAGGCCCGATTTCACGATCGTCGTATAAGCGCCGCCACGCTCAATCTTGGTCGAGATATGCACCCAACTGTGGGAGAACGAAATCTCCGGATGGCTGTGCCCGCCGGTTCTCTCGCGATGTTTGAAGGGTTTGCGTCCCTGGAAACCCAGCGCGTACTCCGGCCCAAAATTGTACTCGCTGCCGGTGGTAAAGCGATAGTGGGCGGCCAGGGCATGCGCATGAAAAGTGTAGCCCTTGAATTTATCGCCGTTTCTGAGTCTGGTGGCCATGCTGGATCTAGCTTATCGCGGAATGTGGAAACCGGTGCGTCCAATTTCCGTCGAATTTCCTTGATGTTGCCCGTGTAAGACCAGCACATAATCGCCCGGCTCCAACGCGGCGACCGGCACAAGCAGCTCCAGTTCCGTGTCGTCACCGCCCGGCGCCGCGAGAGATCGCGAAGACCGGGAAGCGCCTTTGGCGTCGAGAATCTGATAGCGAAAACTCTCAAACCGTGGGCCTGGCGGCAAGTCGAACCGCGTGCCGAAAAACTGTGCGCCCGCCGGAACCAAAATTGCCGGCTGCGAGCCTCGCGCCGCCGCCGGGACTCCGAAGCTCTGGTAGAACTGTGGCTCGATCGCGGCGGCCCCGGCGCTGGGGCGCAGGCGCTCCAGACCGAATCCCGCTAGCAATGCCAAATTCAACGCCGCCGACGCGACCAGCGGCCACCAAAACCGCCGGCCCGCTGGGCGCGACAGCCTCTCTGCTCCGCGCGCACGCTCTTCACGCAACGCTTGCGTCGCATTCGCGGTGAAGATCGTAGCCGACCTCACCTCTTCGGCACACTCCGGGCAATCGAAGTAGTGCTCTTCGAACTCTGTTCGTTCTTCCGGCGAGAACTCTTCCAGGACATAGCGCTCCGCCGCCTGGATTCGAATCGCAGTCTGGTGATCCATCAACCCTTAGCTCCATAGCAATAGTGCACTTCAGCACCAAAGCGTTTCATGCGTCCGCCCCCGCTCCGCGCGCGAATTCCTGCCGGAAACGCGCTTTCGCGCGAAACATGAGCACGCGAAGATAATCCGGTTGCACCTCAAAACGGCGGCACACTTCTTCCGCGGTGAGCTCCTCCAGAAACCTCGCCTCGAGCAGTTTGCGGTCCCGCTCGTCCAGCTTTGCCAGTACTTTCTTCACCTGGCGCTGCCGCTGTTCATTGATCAGCGGCACGTCCGGATCCTGTCCCGGAGCCGCGTGTTTGTCGAAATTGTACTCAGCAGGGTCGAACCGGCCCTCCGACCGGTTCAGTTCCGCGCTGACGTTGTGGCACACCGCTAGTACGAACGCCCCCAGTTTCCTCGCGTCCTGCAGGCCCGTTGGGTCCCGCACGGTCTTCAAAACACGAAGGAGCGTTTCCTGCTGGATGTCCTCCAGCAACTGGCGGGAGCGCACCCTGCGCCTGAGTTTCAGCAGAATCAGCTCGCCGAAATAGCTGGCGAAATGCCGCTCCACCTGGGAGTCGCCATCCCGCAATCGCCGAAGATATTCCTCATCGAAGGAGTGAAACTGCATTAGTCAACCCGGAACAGATTGACAATTATAGCTTTGCGGGTCTGTGTTTGTAACTGTGGTAAGCTGGCGGAAGCCCCGATTCGAAGGGGACCAAGAAGTCACTAGCACAGGGTCAAACCTTTTCGACGCGGCACAGGCTTCGCGCCTGTCCCTGGGGCGTCTTCGGGCGCCCCGATCCTGTGACTCGGTTCCGCTAGACTGCCGTCTGCTTCGCCTCGTGAATCTGCTGTAAGCTCCACACCCGAATGGGTTCCCGTCTGCGCGCTGCAATCGCCTCCACCGCCGCCCGGGCGCCGCTGAGTGTCGTAATGCACGGTACGCGAAACAGGATGGCGCTGCGCCGAATCGCCTTCTCATCGGAGAACGACAGTGCTCCCGTGGCAGTATAGATAACGAGTTGAATAGTGCCCGCCTTGAGCAGATCGACCGCGTTCGGCCGGCCCTCGTTCACCTTGAGCACTACCTTGCAGCGCAGCCCGGCCGCTTCCAGAGCGGCGGCCGTGCCCCGCGTCGCCACTAGCTGGAAACCCAGATCAGCGAAACGTCGCGCCACTTGGGCCGCCTCGGTTTTGTAGCGCTCGTTCACGCTGATGAACACGGTCCCGCTCTCGGGCAGCGGCGTGCCCGCGCTCAGCTGCGCTTTCGCGAAGGCCTCGCCGAAACTCTCGCCCACGCCCATCACTTCCCCGGTGGAGCGCATCTCCGGACCGAGCGCCGGGTCCACACCCGGGAACTTGTTGAACGGGAACACCGGCGATTTCACAAAGCTCTGCGGCACCGGCAACCGCCCCGAAGTAACCCCTCGCGTGATATGCCCCAGATCCCGCAGTTTGCGGCCCAGCATCAGGCCCACCGCCACTTTGGGCAGCGGCACGCCCGTAGCCTTGCTGACGTACGGCGCCGTGCGCGAGGCGCGCGGGTTTACTTCCAGCACGTAAACCACTCCGTCCTTAATCGCATACTGCACGTTCATGAGGCCGACCACCTTGAGCGCCAGCGCCAGCCGCACTGTGTAGTCTTCGATTGTCGCGACGTCTTTGGCCGCCAGCGACATCGCGGGCAGCACGCAGGAACTGTCGCCCGAATGCACGCCCGCCTCTTCGATATGCTCCATGATGCCCGCGATCAGAACATCTTCCGTGTCGCCCAGAGCATCCACATCCACTTCGGTGGCGTCTTCGAGGAAACGGTCGATGAGCACCGGCCGCTCCTGCGAGAAAGTCACGGCTTCGCGCATGTATTGGCGCACCGTCTCCTCGTCGTACGCGATAACCATGGCCCGGCCGCCCAGCACATAACTCGGCCGCACCAGAACCGGATATCCGATGCGCCGCGCCACCGCGCAAGCCTCCTCCACGCTCGTAGCCGCACCGTTCTCGGGACAGGGAATGCCGAGATCCTCCAGCAGTTTGCCGAACCGCTTCCGGTCTTCTGCCAGGTCGATGTTCTCTGGATCGGTCCCGATAATCGGCACTCCCAGCTTCTTCAGCGGCACCGCCAGATTCAGCGGCGTCTGCCCTCCAAACTGCACGATCACGCCGTCCGGCTTCTCGGTGTCGTAAATGTTCAGCACGTGCTCAAGCGTCAGCGGCTCGAAATAGAGCCGGTCGCTCGTGTCGTAATCGGTCGACACCGTTTCGGGGTTGCAATTGACCATGATCGACTCCACGCCTTCCGCCTGCAGCGCGAATGAAGCGTGGCAGCAGCAGTAGTCGAACTCAATGCCCTGGCCGATGCGGTTGGGCCCGCTGCCCAGAATCATGACTTTCTTCCGGCCGGTCGGTTCCGCTTCGCACGCCGATTCGTAGGTCGAGTACAGATACGGCGTGAAGCTTTCGAACTCCGCCGCGCAAGTGTCCACCCGATTGAACACCGCCCGCACACCCAGTTCTTTGCGCCGCGTCCGCACCGCCAATTCGTCCGCGCCCCAGGACTTCGCCAGTTGCGCATCCGAAACGCCAAACCGTTTGGCGGTCGCGAACAGATCGCGCGGCGCTGTCTCCAGCGTGAAACTCTTCAACCTGCCCTCGAACGTCACCAGTTCGCGTATCTGTTCCAGGAACCACCGGTCGATAGCCGTGCGTTCGTGGATTTCCTCCACCGTGTGCCCGCACTCAAATGCGAACCGGATGTAATTCAGCCGGTCAGGCGTTGGCGTCGTCAGTTTCTGCGGAATGAGCGTGCGATCGAATGTTTCCGAGCCGAACTTCTTCCCTGTTTCCAGGCTCCGCACGCCCTTCCAGAGCGCCTCTTTGAACGTCCGCCCAATAGCCATCACTTCGCCCACCGATTTCATCTGCGTGCCGAGCGTCGGGTCCGCCCCGGAAACTTTTCGAACTGCCACTTCGGAATCTTCACCACCACGTAATCGAGCGTGGGTTCGAAACTTGCCGGCGTGGTCTTGGTGATGTCGTTCCGGATCTCATCCAGCCGATATCCCACCGCCAGCTTGGCCGCGATCTTCGCGATCGGAAATCCCGTAGCTTTCGATGCCAGCGCCGAGCTGCGCGAAACGCGCGGGTTCATTTCCACGATCACCATTCGCCCGTTGATGGGATTGATCGCGAACTGCACATTCGACCCGCCCGTATCCACGCCGATCTCCCGCAGGCAGCGAATCGCGCGCATCGCGCATCATCTGGTATTCGCGGTCGCGTGAGCGTTTGCGCCGGCGCGACGGTGATCGAATCGCCCGTGTGCACGCCCATCGGATCGAAATTCTCAATCGAGCAGATGATGATGACGTTGTCCGCCAGATCGCGCATCACCTCCAGCTCAAATTCCTTCCACCCCAGCACGCTCTCCTCGATCAGGACCTCATGCACCGGCGAGAGCGCCAGGCCGCGCTCCAGGATGTCCGCGAGGTCCTCGCTGTGATACGCGATCCCGCCGCCGGTGCCGCCGAGCGTAAAGCTGGGCCGCAAAATCACCGGATAGCCGATGCGCGCGGCGAACTCCAGCCCACCCGCTACGTTCGTCACCAGTTGCGATTCCGGCGTCTCCAGGCCGATGCGCAGCATCGCGTCTTTGAACAGCAGCCGGTCTTCGGCCTTCTTGATCGCGTCGATCTTTGCGCCGATCAGCTCGACGCCGTATTTCTCCAGCACCCCTGTTTCGGCCAGCTCGACCGAAAGATTCAAACCGGTCTGCCCGCCAACGGTCGAGAGCAGCGCGTCCGGCCGCTCGATCTGGATGATCTTTTCGAGATACGCCCGGCTCAGCGGCTCCACGTACGTGCGGTCCGCCAGTTCCGGGTCCGTCATGATCGTCGCGGGGTTGGAATTCACCAGCACCACTTCGTACCCGTCCGCCCGCAGCGCCTTGGCCGCCTGCGTGCCCGAATAGTCGAACTCGCAAGCCTGGCCGATCACGATCGGGCCCGAGCCAACAATCAGAATTCGTTTGAGGTCGTTTCTGCGCGGCATGGGTCAGCGGTCCGCCATCATTTTTTCGAAGTCGTCGAACAGGTAGTGTGAATCGTGCGGCCCTGGCGCCGCTTCCGGGTGGTATTGCACGCAGAACACCGGGTGCCGCCGGTGCCGGAAACCTTCGAGTGTTTCGTCGTTGAGATTGACGTGCGTGATCTCGACATCGGACGGATTCAGCGAATCCGCGATCCACGGCGAATCCATGATTGTGCGACGTGATCTCCACGCGCTGTGTCACCTGGTTCATCACCGGATGATTCGCTCCGCGGTGCCCGAACTTCAGCTTGTACGTCTTGCCGCCGAACGCCAGGCCCAGAAGCTGATGGCCCAGGCAAATGCCGAAGATCGGAACTTTCCCTACCAGCTTCCGAATATTCCCGACCTGCGTTTCGAGCGGCTCCGGATCGCCCGGTCCGTTGGAGAGAAAAACACCATCGGGTTGCAGCGCCAAAACGTCTTCGGCCGAAGTCAGCGCGGGCACGACGGTCGTGCGGCATCCCACCTGCGCCAGCCGCCGCAGAATGTTCTGCTTGATCCCGAAATCGTAAGCCACCACGTGAAAGTGTGGCTCCGGCGCGCGCGGAATCAGTTCCGAGGGTGAGCACGCGTCCACAGCGTGCGTCCATTCATAGGGTGAGGTGGTCGAAACGCGGCTCGCCAGATCCAGTCCCGCCATCGTTGGAATCCCACGCGCCTTCTCCACCAGCTTCCGCCCATCCGTTTCCACCGCCGAAAGCACGCCTCGCATCACGCCGCGCGTGCGCAGATGCCGCACGAGTGCGCGCGTATCGATCTCCGAAACTACCGGGATGTTCTGCTTCTCCAGGTAGGTCCGAGCCAGCTCGTCCGACCGCCAGTTGCTCGCAATCGGCGAAAACTCGCGCACCACCAGCCCCTCGATGTACGGCCGCCCCGCCTCGTTATCTTCTGAGCTGGTTCCGTAATTCCCGATCTGTGGGTTGGTCAGGATGACGATCTGGCCGGCGTACGAGGGATCTGTGAAAATCTCCTGGTACCCCGTCATCGCCGTATTGAAAACCACCTCGCCCGCTCGCTCGGCGGGCGCACCAAAACTCCTGCCTTCGAAGACGCTGCCGTCCTCCAAGGCCAGAACTGCTGGATTCAATACGCTTCTCCTCCTGGGATTGAGTAACCCTTATTTTAGCGTACGGCGCGACCGTTTCGCCCGCCCTTTTTCTGGCGGTGGGGCGGGCACCCACGTCCGCGCCGGACCCCGGGTCCGGCTCCGCCATGGCCCGATAAGTTCAGGGGACCGCCCATATTCCTCAAGAGCCTCAGCCCACGACGACTTTTCCCGTCATTTTCGGGTGAATTGAGCAGTAGTACGGGTACGTCCCTGCCTTTTCAAAGGTGAACGAAAACTTCTGATCGGTATCTAACACCGGCGAAGCGAAAGCCTTCTCAGTGCTGATTACGTTGTGCGGAATGTCGTCATGGTTCGTCCAGGTCACAGTGGTTCCGGCCGGAACCGTGGCAGTCGCCGGCCCGAAACTGAAATTGTCGATGTTGATCATGTTGGCTTGCCCCGCGGTCACGCTAGCTGACGCCCCTGTGGCGCCCGTGGCCTCGCCCGTCATGCCGCCGCCCAATGCCAGCGCCGTATCCACAATCGCCAGCGGATGGTGCCCCATCAAGTAGTTCACCGACGTGAGCCCCAACAGGCTGCGTAGCTGCTCGGTGGGAACCTTCATTGGACCCGGTGACGGCGCCGCCCCGGGCTTTGGTTGCGGAAATGCGGTCGAGGTCGCCGTATGGAACGTCATGTTCCCTTCTACCTTTTGCAAAGTCTGATGAATGTGCCCGTTGAGCACCGTCACCGAGCCGAAACGCTTCAGGTACCCGAGCGCTTCTTCCCCGTCATCCGTGCCCCAGCCCCAATCCTGATACACCACCCACAGCGGAACGTGCGCGAAAACCACGATCGGGTGCTGCTCTTCAGCGGCGCCACATCGTTCTTCAGCCATTCCATTTGTTCGCTGCCTAGCGACCCCAGTCCGCCTGCCTTCAGGTTCATTACGTTCACCAGACCGATGAAGTGTACGCCGCTGTGGTCGAAGCTCAACCACCCGTCGCCCTTGGTGTCTTTGCCGTAGCGCTCCAGATACTGCTTGCCGTTGTCGCCCAGTACATCGTGCTCGCCCGGTACGAAGAAGATCTGGTCCGTTTTGACCGTCTTCAGAATCTGGTCGGCTGCGTCGAACTCCTCCGGCTTCGAAAGGTGGCTAATGTCGCCGGTATGAATCAGGAACGCGGGCCGCGTTGGAAGCGTGTTGATGCGCGCCACCGCTTCTTGGAGCGTTGCGATCACGTTTTCGTTGGCTGGCTTGTTAAATCCCAGATGGCTGTCGCTGATCTGCACGAACTGGAAGCCGTCATGGTGCATGCCGCCCTGGTGCGTCTCCTGGCTATTCGCCACGCCGCCCTTCATGGCCCACGCCATACCCGTGCCGGCCCATGCCATGCATTGCAGGAATCCCCTGCGGTCCACTCCGTCGTTGCTGAAAAGTCTGTCTTGGATCGTTTTGCTCATAATCTCCGTCTCATAGATCAGTACTGGACGGAATCGCTGCTTATTCCCGGCGTCGGCTTGTCCATTACACTTTCTGGAAGGGAATAAATTCACACGGCGCGCGGTATCCCGTAATATGGCCCGTGTCATCTAACTCAGTCGACAGTGCCGGAAAAATCCGTAGTCACGCGATTCGAAGAGCTCGCACTGCCCCACATGGAAGCGGCGTACAATCTGGCGCGCTGGCTAACGGGAAACGATCACGACGCTGAGGATGTCGTGCAGGAGTCTTACTTGCGCGCTCTAAAATTCTTTGCCGGTTTTCGCGGCGAAAATGGCCGGCCCTGGCTTCTGACCATCGTCCGTAACACCTGTTACACCTGGCTGCGTCGCAATCGCATGGGCGAACTAACTGCGGACCTGGACGAGGAAGCGCAACTGGTCGACACCGCGACCGTAAATCCGGAGGCGATGCTGCTGGCAGCCGCCCGCATCGAATCTGTCCAGCGCGCTCTCGAGGAACTGCCCATCGAGTTTCGCGAAATTGTCATTCTGCGCGAATTGGAAGGGTTGTCCTATAAGGAGATCGCTGAAATCGCCGCTATCCCGGTGGGCACCGTGATGTCCCGGCTGGCTCGTGCTCGCGCACGGCTCCAGAAACTGTTGTCGGAACCAGGCCTCGCCGAGGTGCGCGTATGATTTGCCGCGAGGCGCAAGAACTCATCCATGGATATGTCGATGGCGAACTGGATCTAGTTCGCAATCTGGAAATGGAACGCCATCTCCGCGAATGTGCGGCCTGTTCCGGCGCGCACGAAAGGATCCAACGCGTGCGCGCCGCCGTAACCACCGACGCGCCCTATTTCCGTCCCCCAGCGGGCCTCGAGGGTCGTCTGCGTTCGCAGTTACGCGCAGCCTCCAAAAGCAAGCCCGATACGCCGCGACTTTTCGGGCGTTGGCAATGGGCCGGGATCGCCGCGGCCATCCTGATCGCGGTTCTATCCGTCACGGTAATGACCAGCCGTCGTACCGGCGGTGAGCTAGCTCAAGAAGTGGCGGCGAGTCATGTGCGCTCTCTGATGGCCGCGCATCTCACCGACGTCCCTTCCTCCGATCGCCATACCGTCAAGCCGTGGTTCAACGGAAAGCTCGACTTTTCCCCGCCCGTCGGCGACTTTCCAGATCGCGGCTTCGCGCTCGTTGGCGGCCGGCTCGACTACCTCGCGAACCGGCCCGTCGCCGCCCTCGTCTATCAGCGGCGCAAGCACGTCATCAATCTATTTGTGTGGCCCGCGTCCGGCGAGTCTGACTCAACCGCCCAGCAGACCACCCGTCAGGGTTACAACCTGCTGCATTGGACCAAGGCCGGTATGACCTACTGGGCCGCGTCAGACTTGAACCCCGGCGAGTTAGAGGAACTGGTCACTTTGGTGAACGCTTTGTAGGTTCACTCGAACGACACCGGCTTGTCATATCCGGTCATCTCCAGATAACCGACCCCGGTTCGTGATCCCGAGTAAGTAACCGCGCCTTCCCAGTAATTCGGCCCGTTCGATTCCTCGCTTACCAGTTCCTGCCCTTCGTAAGCCGCACTTACGTCCAGGGCCATTCCCAACGATGGCACTTGCACCCGCCATTGCACTGGATAACTCGCGCCGGTTCGCGAACTCCGCCATGTATTCAGTGGAGTCAGCGAGAAATCAGCGTGCGTCAGGTGTCGCGCGCGCCCCTCGCGGTCGACGTAAGTCCCCGCCGAATGCAAATCGATCGTGCCGTCTTTCCGCCGCAGTCGAAAGATCATGAGCTCCGTCTGGTCGTCGAGCTGCACGCTGAACCAATCCCACCCCACCTGCTCCCGGTTGAGCTGGTTCGTGAACCACTCGTGGTCCATCCACGCCGTCCCGGTCACGGCGTGCCGTTTCCCGCCAGTGGTCAGCTCTCCTGAAACCGCTAGGCGCGTGATGGAGACATAGTAGGACGCCTCGCCCGGTTCATCCCCTTTTTGGCTCACGCCGTTTACTCCGTTCACCACAGGCTGCTTTATTGGCTGGAGTTCCATCCGAAAATGAAACTCTTCCGCCGTGGCTTCGAGCACCTGCCGCTCACCCTGCCAAACCGCCCGCCAGTTGCCATTCCAGACCCGCCGTTCGGCAAAACTCGCTCCGGCGATTCCCGGTCCGGCGCGGTTGAGCCGCTCATGGCTGGAAAAGTGCCGCTCATCGATGTCCGTCACCGCCACGTGCGCGAGATACAGATCATCGACACGCCACGCCGACGGGTTTCTATCGCCGCCCCGCTCTTGCCCCTGCCGGAAAAATACCAGCTCGAATCCGAAGCGCTTACCGTCCGCGTCGCGCAGATTGCCGGTGTAGTACCACCATTCCGTGCGAAACTCCGGATGCTCGAAATGATCGCGTGGGAACGTGTAGTGGTATCCGGGCACCACAAGAGCGCCGAGGAGCGCCAAGCTGTTAACCTGTCTCAACATCCGTAACTGCTATCATAAGAATTCCCGGCAATGACCGTTGAGACGAAGACGGCGGAGTTCGCTTCCATCTCGCTCGATAGCGGCGCGAGTCTGGCGCCGGTGACGGTCGCTTACCAGACCTATGGCAACCTGAACGCCAGTAAGTCCAATGCAATCTTGATCCTCCACGCTTTCTCCGGCGACGCGCACGCCGCCGGCATCAGCGCCGAAACCGGCAAACCCGGCTGGTGGGACAACACCATCGGTCCCGGCAAGGCGTTCGACACCGACAAGTTCTTCGTCATCTGTTCGAACGTCCTCGGCGGTTGTCAGGGCACTACGGGACCCTCCTCCATCAACCCGCAGACGGGCTGCCCGTATGCCATGTCATTCCCCGTAATCACGATCGGCGATATGGTGCAACTCCAGACCAAACTGATCGACTTGCTGGGTATTGAGCGCCTCGTTGCCGTCGCCGGCGGGTCGATGGGCGGGATGCAGGCGCTGGAATGGGCAGTGTCTTATCCCGAGCGCGTCATCGCCGCCATCCCGATCGCCACCACGGCCCGGCACAGCCCGCAGCAGATCGCTTTCAACGAAGTCGGCCGCCAGGCGATCATGGCCGATCCCGATTGGAACAACGGCAGCTACACGGTCAGCCGGCCGCCGGGACGCGGCTTGGCCATCGCCCGCATGGTGGGTCACATCACCTATATGAGCGATGAGTCCATGCGCGAAAAGTTCGGCCGCCGCCTGCGCGAGAAGGA
The DNA here is from genome assembly GCA_963768075.1 of Terriglobia bacterium. GTDB lineage: Bacteria > Acidobacteriota > Terriglobia > Bryobacterales > Bryobacteraceae > QHXW01. The sequence continues at coordinate 30,084 of CAVYHD010000033.1, read as the reverse complement.
GAAATTCGGTTACGATTTTTCCGTGGATTTCGAAGTCGAGAGCTACTTGCGCTACCGCGGCAGCCAATTTGTGGGCCGCTTCGACGCTAATTCGTATCTCTACATAACCAAGGCCGAGGACTATTTCGATCTCACCACCGGCGCCGGCACCTTGGCCAACGCGTTTTCGAAAGCGCAGGCGCGATTTCTAGTGATCAGTTTCAGCTCTGACTGGCTGTATCCCAGCTACCAATCGCAGGAAATCGTGCGTGTGCTCCGCCGCAGCAATCACGATGTAGCCTATTGCGAGCTGCCATCCAATTACGGTCACGACGCCTTCCTGGTGGATGTCGCCGAACAGAGTGAAGTGGTGCGCGGATTCCTCGAGAGCACCTACAAGGAGAAGGCGTGATGGCGGCGGCCGCGGAAGCTGTCCGCAAGCCGTTTGTCGGCGAGCTGCTAGGGCGCGGCGATTTCGCCATCATCAGCGAACTCGTCGAACCGAACAGTAAAGTGTTGGATCTGGGCTGCGGCGAAGGCGAGTTGCTCGCCTGGCTTGCCGAGAACAAGGGCGTGGATGCGCGCGGCGTCGAGATTTCGGCCCCGAAAGTCCGGCGTGCCATCGCGCGTGGCGTGTCGGCTTACCAGGGAGATATTGACGAGGTCCTCGAAGACTATTCCGATCACGCATTCGACTACGTGATCCTCAGCCAGACCATGCAGGAGACGCGATGGCCGCTCAAGGTCCTGTGCGACATGCTGCGCGTTGGCCGGCACGCGATCGTGGCCTTCCCGAACTTCGGCCACTGGCCGGTCCGCCTCTCATTGCTTTTCACCGGGCGCGCACCCAAGACGGATCTGTTCCCGCATGAGTGGTACGATTCCCCCAACATTCACTTCCTGACGGTGGACGATTTCGATCAAATGGTGCGCCACGAAGGTTTCACCATCGAGCGAAACTATTTTCTCTCCGGCCGGCGCCGACTCCACCTGCTGCCCAATCTGCGGGCGGCGGTAGCCGTGTACCTGATTCGCAAGTAAGATTGCCAGTCGTCGATCAGTTTCGCTTCACGGACTCGCCGGCATCCGGGCGGCTCGCCAAAACCTGGGCCTCCGCCAGCATCGCGTCGAGCGCTACGCGCGGCAGAAGCTTGCCGTTGAGCACGACTGCTTCAATGGAGCGGGTGTTATGGATGTCGGCGAGCGGGTCCTTGTCGAGCAGAACGCAGATCGGCGATCTTGCCTGCCTCGATCGTTCCGCGGCGGTCGAGTTGTCCCATAAACTGAGCGGCATTACGCGTGGCGGCCTGAAGGCGCAGAGCGGCGATAGACCAGCATCGACCAGCAGCGCGAGTTCGTCATGAATGCTGAAGCCGGGAAAGCACCCCGGATTCATTGCGTCAGTGCCGGCCAGAATAGGAACCCCTGCCCGGTACATAAGCCCTACGATCTTCAGCGGATTCGTCAAATTCGGCTTTTGTCAACTTGACCATAGCGGCTCGGGCTCCGGCGGAAAGTGTCTGTAATAACCGGCATCCCATTTTGCTCGCACGTCTTTGCTCAGATACTTCAGTCTTGGATCATTCTGCGGCAACGGCTCGTCGATCTGCGCACGGAGCAATGTGAGGGTCGGACACTGCCAAGTTCCATTTTTCACGAACTGTGCAAACAAAGATTGGGCAGTGGCTTCGTCATAGGTTGCGTACTGTGCGCGTGTTGAGGAGAAGTAATGCTTCTTCCGGCCTCATCTTTTCGCTCGATGGTCGCGTCCGGTGCGCGGAACATTGCGGTGAAGTTCTGCAGTTCAGGATCGATCGCCGTTCCTCCTTTGAACAGCCGTCCGCCACCCGCGTCAGATGCTCGATGCTTCTTTGGCCAGCATTCCGAGCCTCCGCTGCGGTCACCGATTCCGGCACATGCCCTTCGAATGGGATGCCGCGCTTGTTGGCCTCGTCCGCGATCGCGAAGTAAGCATCGCGTGGTAACCTACTATAGACCTTGATGAAGTCCGCGCCGCGCTGCTGCTGTTGATCCACTACTTCACGCCCTTGCGCCTCATTGGCGGCGACAATGGATTCGGCCCAAACCGGATTCGGACCATCGACGATGGGACTGCCAAGGTAAATCGTGGGCGACGGTTTATCAGTTGGAGGCCTGCCGAGCGCGCCATGCGTGGGCGTCAGGCGGACCGGCCATTTCGCGCACGCCGACTACTCCGTTGGCGAGAAAAAGAAGGTGGCTCCAGGGGGAGCGAGCATCTGCGGCGCCGTGCACGTGCATGTCCCACAGGCCGGGGATGAGGAACTTACCGGCGCCATCGACCACTTGCGCGTTCTTCGGGACCTTGGCCTTCTTCCACGGGCTGACGGCGGCGATGCGATCCCCTGTGATCACCACGGTCACATCCGGCTGGGCAGCGCGATCCGTGGCATCGATCACGGTGACGCGTTTGATCACGAGCGATTGCGACCAGGCGAGCCCGCCGAACAGAGCGAACAAGAGGACCAGGCAAAGACTGCGGCTCGAAGGAGATCTGTCCACGCACCGCAGCCATTTCCCGGTGAGCAGCGAAACTGGAATGCGCGTCATGCCGTTTCCATCCACCTGGATAGTATAGGCACTGTGATCCAGGGCAGGCAGTTAGGTAATAGACTCGTCTTTGTGATGCCAGGCTGTCCAGAGTCCTCGCTACAAACGCTGGACCTTTCAGTCCGTCAATGGATCGGCGACCGTGACCGGGAGCAATTCCGTGCCGAGGGCTACATGGTGATACGAAATGTGGTTCCTGCAAACATAACTGGCCATGCAGTTCGTGAGATTGCCGCGTTCGTTGGCGCCGACCTTGCTGACAGCTCGACATGGTATGGCAGCGCACCGCAGCTCGACGGCATTGTCCCGATGCACCATGCTCAGTCGCAGTGGGACATCCGGCAGTGCCCGAATCTCTACCAGGTCTTTACGGAATTCTTTAGAAACCCGCGGCTCATGGTGGATATCAATCGGTGCATTTTTTGTCCCCCCGTCCATCCAGTCCTGCCGACCATCAGTCATGGGACTATCCACTGGGACACCGACCCGAGGGCGAAGGGGCCGGCGTCGTTGCAGGCCGTCGTACTGTTGACCGACGTTGGCCGCTATGCGGGCGGTTTTCAGTGCCTGCCTGAGGTTTATCAAAACCTGGACGCGTGGCTTGAACGGTACGCGGCCCGCAACGATTTTGATTTTTCAATCCAGGATTGAATTACTGGAAGACGACACAAGTCGAGGGTAAGGCGGGCGATGTTATTTTGTGGTCGACCAAGCTGCCGCACGGCACCGCAACCAATTTGTCAAACCACCCAAGAATCGCGGCGTTCGTTACGATGCAGCCCCCCACCGATTACGCGCGGCTTCGAGAGTTGCTGCAGACTTGGTGGCTGACAAAACGAGCCCCCGATTACTGGCGAGGTATGCCCGGACAAGTTGATCCTGAACCGGGAGCCCCGGCGGTGCTTTCCGAGCTAGGCATGAAGCTTATCGGAGTATTGCCCTGGTAGCGGAATGCGCTTCCTTCCGCCTGTCGATCGATTCAGATGTCAGGGCTGGGGCAGCCGGAAGCCTTCCATTTCGAGGAAGCCGCCGGAAATCAGAACACGCAAATATTCGGCGAACTCCTGTTCAGCCGCACTGGCCGCCACCAGTTCATTTTCCTTCAGCCACGCCAGCAGTTCTCGCGCGGAGGCCTTCCCATCACAGCGCGGCAGGAAGTGAGCCACCCAGCGCTGCACCGAACATTCCACGGTGAACGGGCGGGTTGTTTGCAGCCGGAATTCCTGGGGCGCCAGCTCCTGATCTTTCAGGCGATGCGTCACTTTCAGTTCCCAACCTGGGGCGGCCAGAAGTGGGGCGTCGAGGATGCGCCGCGGCATCTCCGGGCCGACGGCCGCGGTTTCCCAAGCGCGAAGCCATTCGATCTCGGCGGTTCCCAGCCGCGTCCCCTTCTTACGCCTTGCGGTGACGGGACGGCCGGGCGACGTTTTCCGTTGGATCACCACCGAGCCGTAGAAGAATTCGTCTACTTGATGCTTTTCGAACAGTTTTTTCCATTCGTCCACCTGCTCGCCGCCGCCGCGGCTTCTGGTGGCCTGCTGGTAGGCGATGTCGAGCACGCCGAAGAGCTGGCGCTCAAACACAAAGATGTCGAATTCCGGACCGGCTTGCTGGAGCCAGGTTCGGACGCGGAATTCGAAGTTTTCGGACGCGCGGTCCGGGCCGGCGGTGATGCAATAGAAAACTCCGCCCGGCCGCAGAAACTTTGGCAGGCTGGCCACAATGCGCTGGGTGATCTGGTCCCCGAGCTCGCCGCCATAGGCAAACACCTCCGCGGGCCGGAGCGAGGGCATGTAGGGCGGGTTGGCGGTGATGCGATCGAACGTAAGTCCGTCGACCGGCTCGAACAAATCGCCTTTCACTACCGATACGTTCTCCAGATCGTTCAGCAGGCGGTTGAACTCGGCGCAACGCACAGACGCGTCGGTGATATCGGCGGACCAGGCGTGGCGGGCATAGCCGGCCGCGGCCGAAATAGCGGCGATGCCGGTGCCCGAGCACAGATCCAGGAATTTTTCGCACGGGTCCGCGGGGAGCGTCTCCATGAAATGACGGGTGTGCTCGCTAATCGCCGGAAAAACCACGTCCATGGTCGTCTCGATGGGAGCGGATTCCGGCCGGGTCCAGCGATCCGAAACGATATGAAATCCGTAAGCCGGGTACAAGGCGGCGGTGGCGTAGCAGGTTCCCGGCCGATCGGGGAACGGCGCAACCAGTCCCAGGGCCGAAACGGCTTCCAGAACCGGCGTGGGGAGCCATGTTTCCAATTCACGTTGCTCCACCAATTCGCCGATAAGAAACAAGTGCGCCAAAAGGTCTAGGCGGTCCTGTGCCGAATGCTGCGCGCCGGGCTTGGGACGGAGCGTGAGCGAGCGTTCGATGTCTGTCAGGCCGAGACGCTGGCAGACCGCAGCTTCGGTGTAACCAGATTCCATTAGGAATCGCCGAAGCGGAGGAAAGTGCTCTTTTGGGCTAACCTTTAGCGAAATCACGCATCCAACATATCGAAGTTTGACATGGCTCGATTTGTCACGATACACTATGAAACCCGTTACAGCGCGCTCTCCGCTTTTTTGTGAAACTTTCCCGGCGTGGAAATCGTCATAGTGATCTCGGAAGTAATTTTTTGCTGATGCGGAAATAGGACGGACAGGATTTAGAGAAATGCACAAGACGATGAACAAGAACGGAGCCAAAACACAGTTCGATCAGTACCAGAAGGCTCTTGAGGTAAAGGCCGAGGACCTGCGACGGAGTATGTCGGCGCAAAAAGTGGCTCAAGTGGTTTCGCGGCTGGACGTTCCATCCGACGAAGGGGATTTGAGCCAGCAGAGTCACGAAGAGTGGATCTTTCTGAATCGCAATACGCTCGATCTGAAGTTGCTCCGCGAAGTGCAGGCAGCGCTGCGCCGCATCCAGCAGTCGACCTACGGCGTTTGTGCCGCTTGTGACGAGCCGATTTCCGCGAAGCGGCTGGCAGCCGTGCCCTGGGCGAAATTCTGCGTCCAGTGCCAGGAGAGAATCGGCGCCGAAACCGCGGAGTACGACGACGACGATTTCGATTCTGAGCGGTAGATAGCCACCACGGGGCGCCGCGTTCTGCAGCGCCCTTCATCTCACACAACTCAGGTAATCTCCTGGGCCTTTCGAAACACATGGTTTACCAGGACGGATGGGTGTACAATGTGAGCCGTGCGACCTGGCTTCAGGCGCCTTCTCCGATCGTATGGGAGACCCTATGGAAAAACCCGCGCAAAACATTCAAGACAGCTTTCTCAACAACGCGCGCAAAGACAAAACGGCCATTACGTTATACCTGCTGAGCGGCGTGAAACTCTCCGGCCGCATCAAGAGCTTCGACAAGTACTCTCTCATTCTGGAGACCAACAACCAGGAGCAGTTGATCTTCAAGCACGCCATCTCGACGGTCGTTATTATGAAAGCCGGGCACGCGTATGCGGCCTCTGGTCAGGTAGCGCATAGCGCCGCGGCCGCACCGCACAGCGCTGACGCCGGCCGGGCGGAACCTTCGGACGCTTGAGTACCGCTCCCGTGCGAAGCCCGCGCACCGGACCGAGCGAGAGAGCCATTCTTGCCGGAGTGGAATGGAAAAGCCGCCGAGTTGTTCCCAATTCCAGTCCCCGCCTCGATGCCGAGGAATCGTTGGAAGAGCTGCGCGAACTGGCGGCCAGCGCCGGGGCCACGGTCGTCGATGCGGTTCTGCAGATTCGGGAAGCTCCCGAGGCAGCCACGCTGGTGGGTTCGGGAAAGGTGCGGGAACTGGCGGCGCTGGCATCGGCGACAAACGCCGACTTGGTGCTGTTTGATCACGACCTCACGCCCACCCAGCAGCGTAACCTCGAACGCGAGCTGGGCGTTAAGGTTCTCGACCGCACGCAGCTCATTCTAGACATTTTTGCGCGGCGCGCCCGCACCCGCGAGGGGCGCATGCAGGTGGAGCTGGCGCAGCTCACTTATCTGCTTCCACGGCTGACGGGGCATGGAGCGGCGATGTCGCGGCTGGGCGGTGGAATCGGTACACGCGGACCAGGTGAAACCAAGCTGGAAACCGACCGCCGTCGTATCGCACTGAAAATCAAGAACATAGAGCGCGAACTGGAGGGGGTGCGTGGAACCCGTACGGTGCACCGCAGGCAAAGAAGCGCCGTACCGCTCGCGACGCTCGCCCTGGTGGGGTACACGAATGCAGGCAAGTCCACTCTTTTCAACCGCTTGACCAGCGCCGGCGTGCTCACCGACGCGCGCATGTTCGCGACCCTCGATCCGACAGTACGGGGCGCGACGCTGCCCTCCCGGCGAAGGGTGCTGCTCAGTGACACGGTGGGCTTCATTCGCCGATTGCCCACGACCCTGGTGAAAGCATTCCGTGCCACGCTTGAGGAAGTTACCGAAGCCACTTTGATTCTGCATGTTATCGATATCTCGTCTCCCTATGCGTCGGAGCACGCCGCCCACGTGTTACAGGTTCTGGGGGAGATCGGAGCCGGCCGCATCCCCAGTTGCTGGTTCTCAACAAAGCGGACCGGCTGCCCGAAGGCGAGGCGGAACCAGGGCGTGAAATCTCCGGCCGCGTAAATGCTCCCTCGGTGGTGATTTCAGCGCTCAGCGGCGCTGGGATCGATCGAATGCTCGGGAAGATTGATGAGATTCTGCCGTTTGACCCGGTGGCGCGAGTCCAGTTCCGCTTTCCGCTGGCGGAAGGCGCGAGTATCTCGCTGGTGCACGCGCTGGGCCGCGTAGTGGATATTCATTACACCGGCGAATTCTGCGATGTGGAGGCCGAGGTTCCCGAGTCAGTGCGGTTCAAACTCGCCGGCTTCGTGCACTAGGAGGCCAGTTGTGGGGCGGCCAGGAGCCAGATTATAGTGGGTGTGGCCGGTTGATGAACCTTCCGAACTCGCTAACGATTGCCCGCATCTTCTTCGTGCCGCTGCTAGTTGCGGCGTTGGTGGAGGAGAACGTCAGCGTACACGCTTTTGGCGTCACGATCACCAACGAGTGGTTCGCGCTGGCGATATTTTTGATCGCGGCGGTGACCGATCTTCTGGATGGATACCTGGCGCGGCGTTGGGGGCAGGTGACTACGATCGGAATGCTGCTGGACCCGATTGCGGATAAGCTGCTCATATCGGCCGCACTGATCTCGCTGGTGCAGGTGCATGCCGTGCCGGGCTGGATGGTGATCCTGATCGTGGGCCGCGAGTTCGCTATTTCGGGATTGAGAAGCATTGCGGCGGCGGAAGGCTACACCATCAAGGCTAGCGATCTGGGAAAAACCAAGATGGTGGCGCAGGTGACCGCGATCTCGTTCCTGCTGGTGAGCATCCGGCACCGGCAGCTCGCGACAGTGGCGTACTGGATGATGTGGCTGGTGGTGGTGTTCGCGGTGGTTTCCGCGATCGGCTATTTCCAGAAGTTCTGGCGCAAGGTGGACGTGCGCATCAAAACGCGGCGGCGGCGTGAGCTGCTGCGCAACGAGCGAAGGCGCAAGCTGGCGGCAATGCGTCAGGGGCGGTCGATGGCGGCGGGCGCAGGCGCCGGGGGAGCGCTGGAATCGCCGGACGGCGGAGTGGGCGGAGTTCGCGGCATCACGTAAGCGCCTTTCGGCGTCAAATTCAGGAGACGGATTTCCCCTCTGGGCCCCAAGGGGCCTATCGGCTTTCCATTCAGGGAAACCTCGAGGCTGCCCGCGTTGCCAACCAGTAAAGTCAGCTTGCGGGCGGCATCAAACTCGCGGCTTTGCCGGCCTTCGAGCGTGCCGCTGTAAACGTGGGTTCCATCAGATTTGATCGATACCCAGACGGGCTCGGAGGCCGTGAGGGCAACACGCACGGCTGCCGCGGCAGGCACGGGGTGTTCGTTAGCCTCGGTGGGAATCACGGCCATGGCTTTGGGCGCGGAAGATTGCGGCACGCGTATGGTTCCAGTTTCGGAAACTTCGGCGGGACGGAAGTCCTGTTTCGAGCCGGCGGATGGCGCTGACGCAGACGCGGTTTTGGGCGCCGCGCTGACGGTTGGCGCGGCCGCGGCCATCCGCCGGGTTCTTTGCCAAAGGCCGTAGACGCCCGCGCAAGCGAGGATGACCACGACGAGCCAAACGAACGCGGAAAGCGACGAACCGGGCCCCAGCCGCTGCCGGAAATCCTCCAGAGGCGGCAGGTGGAAAGAAGCCACGGGCGCCGGCTGTGGCTCGGGGGCCGGTTCGGCGGGTTCTTCGAATTGTTGGCGGAACGCGGCGATGATCTCGTCGTCATCGAGCTTCAGCATGCGCGCGTACTGGCGAACGAAATTACGGGCAAACACACCGCCAGGCACGCGATCGAACTGATCCGCTTCGATCGCTTCCAGCAAATGCGTGGTGATTTTAGTTTCCGCGGCTACGTGTTCGAGATCCCAACCGCGGCGCAGACGTTCCCGGCGGAGCGTATCGCCGATTGAGGTCATAGCCTACTGCGAGTTCCTCTACAGCTATAATACAACATTGCAATTTCGACCTTCCCGGTTTCGAAAACCATCGCTGCGCCGTTCCCATTCTCACTGCTCGCAGGCGCGTTCGAGGCCGAAACGACGTTCGTGATCGAAGCCTGTAATCGCGCCTGATGAGATATCGCGCCATTGCCGAACACCTGCCGGAATTCCTGCGGCGCCACATCCTCCCTTTCGAATGCGCCATTGAGGACGCGGTCGGTCGGCTAGCCCGAGAGACTCCCGCAGGAACGTGGGTGCTCGACGCAGGCGCGGGGGATTGCGACTACGGGCACTTCTTCGGCGCGCAACGCTACTGCGGCGTCGACTTGGCGCCGAGCGATCAAGCCCGCAACTTCCACGGCCTGGATGCGATTGCGGACCCCACGGTGCTGCCGTTTCGATCGAATTCCTTCCAGGCGTGCCTGAGTGTGGCGGCGCTCGACCGGATCGCGGAACCGGGCTGCGCGCTGGCTGAGATGTCACGGGCGCTCGTGCCCGGCGGGGCGCTCCTTCTGATTGTGCTTCACGATTGGGAAGTACGCGATGCGCCGCGTGAGTATTTCCGGTACACACGCCACGGCCTCGAATATTTACTGCTGCGCGCGGGTTTTGAACGTCCGGACATCGAACCAGTGGGAGGATATTTCCGGCTGCTGTCGCGGCGTCTGCTCAATGGCCTACAATTTTTTAAAGGAGGCTGGCGTTGGATCGGTTGGCTTCCCGCGGCGATATTGCTGGCTCCTCCGGTACTGGTTCTCCCTTTTCTCGATTTTCTGGATCGCAATCGGCATTTCACCCTGGGATACGTATGCACGGCAAAAAAACAGTCTTGACGCTCGCGCTGGCGGTAGCTGCGAGTGTACGCGGCGCGGAGTTCAGCGGAGCCGAAGCTCTGGCGTTCACCAAGCATCTGGTTTCGTTCGGGCCGCGGCCGTCGGGATCGGACGCCATCCGCAAGACGCAGGCTTACATTCTCGGCGAATTAAAAGCGGTGGGATGCCTCGTGACGACGGACGACTTCACGGGCGCGACGCCTCTGGGGCGGACGCCGATGAAGAACATCATGGCGCGCTTTCCCGGCAAATCCGGCAAAGTGGTGGTGATCACCGGGCACTACGACACCAAGTCAATGCCCGGCACGTATTTCACCGGCGCGAACGATGGTGGATCATCAGCCGGTTTCCTGCTCGAGATGGCGAAAATACTGGCGCATGAGCCGCGCAAAGATGACGTGCTGCTGGTGTGGTTCGACGGGGAAGAAGCGGTGGCGCAATGGTCGGAGTACGACAGTCTTTACGGGAGCCGGCATCTGGCGGAGCGATGGGCGGGGGATGGCACGCTCGCGCGCATCAAAGCGCTGATCAATGTGGACATGATCGGTGACCGCGACCTGGACATTCTGAAAGATATGAGTTCGGCGGGCCCATTGCGGGAACTGGTGTGGAGCGTAGCGGACCGGCTGGGATACGGCGAGCATTTTCTCCGCTACGACAGCTCCGTCGAGGACGACCATATTCCGTTTCTCCGGCGCGGAGTCAACGCGGTGGATGTGATCGACCTGGATTACGGTCCGAACAATTCGTACTGGCACACGGACAAGGACACCGTCGATAAGCTCAGCGCGGAGAGTTTGCAAATTGTGGGACGGGTGGTGGCGGAGACCGTCAAGGAACTGGAGCGCGACGGCGGAGGCGATGGACGGGATCATCATCGTCGATAAACCGCAGGGCTGGACCTCGCATGACGCGGTAAACAAGATGCGGCGGCTCGCGAACACGCGCAAAGTGGGGCACCTGGGCACGCTCGATCCAATGGCGACGGGAGTTCTGCCGCTGGTGATCGGGCGCGCCACCCGCCTGGCGCAATTTTACGTGCGCTGCGACAAGGTCTACGATGCGCGTGTGCGGTTCGGGTATTCAACCGACACGTACGACGCCGAGGGCACGGCGACGTCCGAGCCGAGTGATCCGGTGTTGAATCGCGAAGACCTGGAACCGCATCTCGATGCGTTTCGCGGCGAGTTCCTGCTGCGGCCGCCGCCGGTATCGGCCAAGAAGATCCGCGGCGTCCCGGCATACAAGCTGGCGCGACAGCATGTTGAGGTGGAACTGAAGGCGGTTCCGGTCGAGGTGCATGAGCTGAAGATCGAAGGGATCGAAGGCGCGGAGGTGAGGCTGGTGACGCATTGCTCGGCCGGAACGTACATGCGTTCGATCGCGCATGAGCTGGGACAAGCCCTTCGCTGCGGCGCGCATTTATCCGCCTTGCGGCGCACGCGGTCGGGCGATTTCCTGATCGAGCGGGCGCGGACGATCGGCGAGTTGGAGAAGCTGGCGGCTGAAGGGCGGCTGGAGGAAGCGCTGATTCCCGCGGGCGATCTGCTTCCCGAGTTTCCGGCGGTGATTGTGGATGCGGCGACAGCCGGGCAGGTGCGGCAGGGGCGCGATTTCGCGGTATCGCCGTTCCGCGCGCAACCGGGCACGCGGTATGTGAAAGCGCTATCGGGCGCGGGCGAATTGCTGGCTATTGGCGAGGCGAAACTGCCGCACATTTATCATCCGGTGGTGGTGCTGTGAGGGAGCGTCACGACGGGGAGTTGTGATGACGGACGTGCTCATACGGAGGCCTAAGGCCGATGAACTCGATTCCGTTCGAGCGGTGGTACAGACGGTTGTAGACGAAATCTACGGGGGGCTCTGGGCCCAACCGCCACTGCCCATCGATGAAGAGGACTGGTCTGCCGCCTTTGCCGCCATCCTTGACAAGTGTATCGTCGGAATCGTGCTGACACGCGAAGAATGGATCAGTGATCTGTGGGTGCTTCGAGAAAGTCGCGGACGCGGAATTGGGCAAAGACTCCTAGCGCAGGGTGAAACTGAAATAGCCGGGCGCGGTTGTGGAACATTCCACCTTCGTGTCATTAAATCAAATAAATCGGCCGTGAATTTCTATCTCCGGAATGGGTGGCAAGTGGAGCGGGAATTTCCACACGAGAAATTACCAGTCACGATGCTGGAGATGACCAAATGCAGCTGACAAGAATTATGAAGGCGCGTCTGGCGGTTACAAGCGAAATTCTCGTGACACTAAAACTGGACTAGGCGCTGTCGAGCGCCGAATAGATGCGATACCGCTGCCGGGGTATCAGGTGCACAGGCAGGAATGCCTGTTCTACTTACTTGCGCAGGAAATCGAAATCGCAGCCCAGGTTCGCCTGGGTGACGTGCTCGAGGAACAGGCGACCGTAGCCACGATCGTAGTGCGGCGGAGCAGGCTGGAAGTTCGCCAGGCGCGCGAAGATTTCGGCGGGTGGCACGCACAATTCGAGGCGGCGCGCGGGTACGTCGAGCTCGATCTCGTCGCCGGTGCGCACGGCTTCGAGCGGCCCGCCCACCGCGGACTCGGGCGCGACGTGGAGGACGACGGTGCCGAAGCTGGTTCCACTCATGCGGGCGTCGCTGATGCGGACTATATCGTCGATGCCGCGATCGAGCAGCGCGCGGGGCATGGGAATGTGGCCCCACTCGGGGAAACCAGGGGCACCTTTTGGGCCACAGTCTTTCATGACGAGCACGGTGGTCTCATCCACGGGCAGGTCTTCGCGATCGATCTCGGCGCGCATGTGCTGGTAGTTCTCGAACACGTAGGCGCGACCGCGATGCTGCAATAATCGGGGCGACGCGGCGGTCTGCTTCAGAACCGCGCCATCGGGAGCCAGGTTGCCGTAAAGCACGGCGGTACCACCCTCGGCGCTGAGCGGCTCGGCGGCTGTGCGGATGACCTCGCGGCGATAGCACTCGGCGCGCTCCAGATTCTCGCGCATGGTTTTGCCGGTGACGGTGAGGACATCGCCATGCAGGAGATCGACGATTTCCTTCATCACGACGGGTAAGCCGCCGGCGTAGAAAAAGTCCTCCATCAGAAACTCACCCGAAGGTTTCACGTTCGCGATCCACGGGGTGCGGCGCGAGATCGCGTCGAAATCGTTCAACGCGAGGGGAATGCCGAGGCGGCCCGCGATGGCGACGAGATGTACTACGGCGTTGGTTGAGCCGCCGATCGCCATGTCGACCGTGATGGCGTTTTCGAACGCCTGGTGCGTCATGATCTGCGACGGGCGCACGTCTTCCCAAACCAACTCGACCGCGCGGCGGCCGCTCAGCTCAGCGATGGCGAGGCGGCGCGAATCGGGCGCGGGAATGTTGGCGCAACCGGTGAGCGTCATGCCCAGGGCTTCGGCGATGCTGGTCATGGTAGATGCGGTGCCCATCACGGTGCAATGGCCGGCGCTGCGCGCGATGCCGCCTTCAATCTCGGACCATTCTTCTTCGCTAAGGTGGCCGGTGCGGAACAGGTCGAACAGCTTGCGGCCGTCGGTGCCCGAGCCCAGGCGGCGATCCCGCCAGTTCCCGCTGAGCATGGGCCCGCCGGGCACGACGATGGCAGGAATGTCCGCGCTGGCGGCGCCCATGAGCTGCGCGGGCGTGGTTTTATCGCAGCCGCAGAGCAACACGACGCCGTCGATCGGATTGGCGCGGATGGATTCCTCGACATCCATGGCCATGAGGTTGCGATAGAGCATGGTGGTGGGGCGCATGAACATTTCGCCGAGCGAGATGGTGGGAAATTCGAGTGGCACGCCGCCGGCCGCCCACACGCCGCGCTTGACGGCCTCCGCGACGGTGCGCAGATGGATGTTGCAGTTGTTCAGCTCACTCCAGGAATTGCAGATGCCGATGACGGGCTTATTGTCAAAGACATTGGCGGTGAAACCTTCCGAGCGCAGCCAGGCGCGGCGCGCGTAATTCTCGTAGGCGGCCCCGGTCCACCATTCCTGGGAGCGAAGTTTTCTTGGGGTGCTGGTTGGCATGAGGATTAATTTCTTTTCAGCCCGGAGTTGATCCAGCTTTGCAAGCGATCTGGACTAGGCACGCCGGAGCAGGTCAAACCAATTAAAGTCCGAGTTGTGGAATTCAAAGTAAAGCACGGTTTCGAAATGCGCCGGGGAAAGGATGTATTCTAATTTTTCCAGGTCGTGCCACTCCACCCACGGAGCGCCTCCGTCAGTCTTCTCGCCCCAGCGATCCGGAGGCAGGCAGCCTTCCCTTCTCCAACGAGACTCCGGATAGCTTAGTCCGATCCACCGCCCACCAACGGCAAGATGGGCCAACAACGCTTGCGCCTCTACCCGCGAGACTTGCAGTGGCGCGTGGTGGAAAGACCCACAACATAAAATAGCGTCGTAGTTCGCCGGCAAGCGATTCAACGAAAGTAGATCCTCCATATAGCAGAAATCCACATTCTGTATTCCCTTCAGGCGGCAGACGCGTTCGGCGAACCAAACGTTAGACTCTACAATGTCCAAGGATGTGACGTTGGCGCCATGCTCCGCGTACAGTACGGTGTCCGCTGCAAGGCCGCAACCAACGTCAAGGATCTTCTTTCCTCGAAACGCGTCTTTGTATAGAGTTTGATACCAGCCGCGAAGAGAAAATGCGCTTCCCGTGGAGCTTTCGGTGTAGTTCTGGGTCCACTTTTCCAGCAGCTCTGCGTCGCTGAGGCGCAGCAGATCTGAGGACATTCGTCTTTCAAACTGTCCAAACGGTACCTCACCCCACTTGCCTCGCAACAAATCAAAAGAGCGGCGCAACGTTGGGTCCGAGGCCAGATCGACCGGCCATAAAGGTGCTGCTGGAATCCATCCCGGTCGCAATTGCGGCACTGTGGCGGGGCCCAGCTCAGACATAGTATATGAGGGCTCTATTTTCTCACACCTCCGCCCAGGTTCCTGGCAAGCAATGGTGATTTGGGTGATCGGATGATCCAGGAACGTCCTCCCGCCTCAAGACCGAGCTGAGGCCTTCGTGTTCCTAGCTTCAGCCGCGCTAGTGTCGGTTCCAGCTAGAAGTTATGTGAGCGTCATTGCCCTGGCCCCGCCGTTTCCCTGCGGGAACACTCCCCATGCCCGCAATTGCACGCGATAGACACGAGCTTCCCTGAACGCCCAACGGTAGCTGCTAGAATGGGACCGAGTGGGCAAATCCTCGAAACCACCCGACCCATCTGCTGATCTTGTGATGACGGTTGAGTCCGCGGACGGCCTCTTACTCGCTGCGGTTTCTGGACCCGCCTCCATAACGAGAACATCGGAACTGTTCCAGGAGATTTGCGATGTAGCGGTGGCCAGGGGCTTCAACAAAATCTTGGTCGATTGTGCGGCAGTAACTGGTGAACTTTCACCTCGAGAGAGGCACACGCTTGGTAAGGGAGTAGCAGACCATCAGCGGAGCAATTTAATATCGCTTAAGATCGCATGTCTGGGCAGGGAGCCTGTGATGAACGGGGTTGGCGTTGCTATCGCCCAGAATCGTGGGCTAAATGTTGAGTTTTTCTCTGATCGGCAACGGGCATTGGCGTGGTTGGCGCGATCCTAATTCACCTATCCGGCACCGTAAATTCCCTCCGCCATTCCACAACCTGATGATTGCGGAAAGGCCGAAGCTGGCGATTCCGGCCCAGCCATATCAGGCGTCTGAATAGAACCGGTGCCGTTGATTTGATTCAGTTTTTTTGGAGCTGGCGGAGGGGCTTGAACCCCCGACCCTCTGATTACAAATCAGATGCTCTACCAACTGAGCTACGCCAGCGCTGGTTTGTGTAGTTTTACATACGGTTGGGCCGACGCAAAACCTGGGTTCAATTGCTTGAGCCCATTGTTCCCCTATGCGATTTTAGCAAAAGATCGAGCGATTCCACGGCGATGCGCACGCTGGCCGGCACCGACTTGATGTATTGTTCGAGTTCGAAGAACGGTGGCGCAAGTGGGCGTAATGCCCAAAAAGTCAATCGTACGAGACGACGCGGTTGCTGGGCCTACATGGCCTGATTTCATATCTAGTCGCACACCACTCAACCCAGCGGTTGGCTCTCGCCTCAGATCCTCGAGGCTCACCGCGGCGCTGGTCGGATCCGCTCGATGCAGCCTTCATTGGGAGCATTTCAATCGGACGAGAAGCCCTCTTGTTGTCTATCCATTACAATGGTAATCTAACGTTACTGAGAATCTCACTTGCAGGTCTTGCAGTTGAAGTTTGTAAAAACACTTTTGGCTTTTGCACATTCGGATATTGTGTTTTGCTACTGCTGGGTTCGTCGTTGAGCTCGGCTCAGGTATCGGATGTCCTCTCGGGGGCGGTCACGGATCAGTCCGCTGGAATTGTTGGCCGGTGCATCAGTGACGTTCCCGAAGTATCTCCCGAATGTGGTGGTATCTTTTAAATGACTCTTGGATTTTAAAAAGACAACATTATGATTTCTCGAAAGCTACGTAGGGGCCTCAGCCTCGTCGAGACGGATTCTCAGGAAAAGGTGATCCATCGTGAAACGCTCTGACCGCTCGCAGATCCTCTTCCGGTACGGGAGGCGATGGAAAACTTTGACGCGCGCCGGCTACCTTCCAACCGCTACCTCACTGCTGCTGGCTCAACCCTTCTTGCTGCTTTTGTGGTGTGTGATGGGGGTGTCCCCGGCGTGGGCCCAAACGGGAGCGAGCGTTTCCGGCGTGGTCACGGACCAAAACGGCGCAGGCGTTCCCGATGTCGCGGTGACAATCAAGAACGTCGACACAGGTGCAACGCGCACGATCGCAACCGACGGCGGGGGGCACTATCAGGCGTCCGGCCTGCCTACGGGGCGTTTCGACATTCGAGCGGCAAAACAAGGGTTCGCCGATGAAACGCGCACGGGAATCAGCTTGGCTGCTGGCCAGGACGCCCCGGTCGACATTAAGATGCGGCGGAGCACCCCTGACGCCTGCGCGAGCGGCCACGAGTTCGCCACCACCGATTGCACGCTGACCTGGCACGGCATCACGCTGTACGGTGCGTATGACGTCGGCGTCGGCTATGTCAGCCACGGCTTACCGGAAAACGCCACTAACTTTGAAGGCGAATCTCTGGTGAACCGAAACGGCTCTCAACATCGATTCCTCGTCGCACCGAACAACCTGCAGCAGTCGGGTCTGGGCATCCGGGGCAAGGAAGAGTTTCTGCCTGGCTGGTCCGTTGTGTTCAACGCTTCAACTGGCATCAATCCGCAGTCCGGCCAGCTCGCCAACGCGTCAGCCACCAACACCGCCAATAATGGCCTTCCCAGAAGCAGCTATACGATAGCCATCGACGGCTCGCGTGCGGGCCAAGCCTTCAATGACGAATTCTATGCCGGTATATCGTCCACGAATCTCGGCACGCTGACCTTCGGCCGTCAGCGTGCGCTCGGTACCGATACGATGCTCCTTTACGATCCGGCCGGCGGCGCCTATGCCTTCTCGTACATCGGGTATAACGGGACGATGGCCGGCGGCGGCGACACTGAGGACGCCCGTTGGGACGACGCCCTGAAGTATCGCCTCGCCTATGGCCCTGTCCATTTCGGCGCGATGTATAAATTCGTCGATGGTTCCGGCGGCTGCTACTCGGCATCCGCAACCTGGACTGCTGCCTCCTGTACGCCAGAACAAGCGCATAACAACGCCTATGGATTCGACGCCGGTGGAAACTACGGCAAGTTCTCCGCCGACGTCGTCTTCCAGCATTACAACCAGGCGATCAGCGTATTGAACCCCTTGCTGGGGCCGCAGAGTCTGACGCAGCCATATCAGTCGACCACCAACAGCATCAATACAAACCCCATCACCGGGGCCAATCTGATCGGAACGACCAACACCCTATATGGCATCGTTACCGACAACCGCGCCATTATGTTCGCTGCCAAGTATACGTGGGACCGGTTCAGGTTTTTCGCCGGCTACGAGTACATCCGGCAGGCTAACCCGTCGAACCCGTTGGGCGTTGGCGCCCTGGACCAGGGCGGTTATATCCTGAGCGGCGTCGAAGACAACAATCTTGATTCTCCCAAGCACGTGCAGATCTGGTGGACGGGCGTGAAATACGCCATCGACCGCAAAACCGACATCACCGGGGCCTGGTATCATCAGCTGCAGAACGACTTTCGTGTTCCCACAACCTGCTCGCCCGAAGCCGGTTTCCGCGCTTCCTGCGCGGGCACCCTCAACGAAGAGTCGCTCTATGTAGATCATCACTTCACCCCGCGTTTCGACGGTTTTGCCGGAATTGCGGTTTCCTACGTGAAAGGCGGTCTGGCCATCGCCATTCCTCATGGCCCCGGCGTCCCCTATATCTACGACACCAACCTTGCTCCGACGATCGGTGGACGTTTCACCTTCTGATCGTTTCCGCGGCGGGCTGCGCGCGCGTCGTGTCCGACATCTAGTCACGGCCACGGCTACGTCGGAGCTAGGTAGGTCGCGATTCCCGTAAGCAAATCCCGCCGTTCGGCTTCGCTTACCAATGCGATCAAGCGCTCTGCCAGTCCGATTTAACTGTTCTCGCGAACGCGGACCGAGCAACATGCAGCGGCAGACGATTGAAGACGCGAAGCAGGGTCGGGTCGAGGACTGATCGACAATTACCGACGCAGAGTTGAACATAAGGCCCCTACCGCCCGAAGGCGCCCTATGCGAGCACCGCATGTTAGACTCACACGCATAATCGAGGACCATCCGACGCGGCGCGACGCCCTACTGGGGCTCGCTGCCACACCTCTTGCAAGCACGAAACGAGCTTCTGGGGCCGCTGCATGGTCTGCCGGTCGCGCACAAAGACCTGCTGGAAACGCGTGGCATCCGCACTACCTACGGATCGCTACTCTACAAAGACAACATCCCACCGAGGACGACATTGTTGTCGGGAGGATGCGACGTGCGGGCGCGATCACCATCGGCAAGACCAACACGCCAGAATTCGGCGCGGGATCGCAAACGTTCAACAAAGTCTTCGGCGCAACGCGAAATCCGTACGACCTAACGAAGACGTGTGGCGGATCTTCCGGTGGCGCCGCCGTCGCGTTGGCCTGCGGACTGGTGCCCGTCGCGAGTGGCTCCGATACTGGGGGGTCACTACGCAATCCAGCAGCCTTCTGCAATGTGGTTGGCTTCCGGCCTTCCATCGGTCGTGTACCGAACCCGAAAGCGGTGTTCGCATGGTTAACGCTGAGTACTTCGGGTGCCTGGGGCGTTCCGTGGCCGACCTCGCCTTCGCGCTAAGCACGATCGCTGGGCCCGATTCCCGTGCACCGCTTTCGATCGACGAATCTGGAGAACACTTCGCACACCCACTCGACCGTAGCTTCAAAGGCGTGCGTGTCGCCTGCTTCAAAGACCTTGGCGGAGTGCCTTTTGACGAGCGGGTGCGCACCGTGGTGGATGAGCACCGCAAGACATTTGAATCGCTCGGGTGCATCGTCGAGCAGGCGGAGCCCGACTTCGCCCCTGCCGAGATCGCCTTTCGCGTGCTTCGCACATGGAATACCGCGAACATTTACGGCGCGCGGCTCCATGATCACCCAGACGCTTTCAAGGACACGCTCAAGGGTGAGATCGAGAAGGGATTGCGGCTAACGGGAGTGGATGTCGCGCGCGCCGAGACTGCGCACGGCCAGCTCTGGCGGCGCTTTCAGGCATTCCTCGAAAAGTACGAATACTTCGTCCTGCCCACCACGCAGCTGCCTGCATTCGATGTCAATACGCCATACCCGACAGAGATTGCGGGTGTGAAGTTCGATGACTACATCGACTGGATGAAGTCCTGCTGGTATATTTCGGCGACGGGCAATCCGGCGGTCTCGGTGCCGGCCGGCTTCACGTCAGAAGGGCTTCCGGTCGGCGTGCAGATCGTTGGTCGCAACAAAGAAGACTTCAGCGTCCTGCAAATGGCGCACGCGTTCGAGAAGACGACTGGCTTCGGTCAGAAGCACCCGGCCATCGCGTAATGACGCACACTTTCGCCGCGCGGGCCGCGGTTGCGCGCGAGCGGCTACAGTCGAAACCCCAGCCACCGGTTCCCAGGTGCTGGCATTGACCTCCCAGCATTGTTACTTCAGGCTCCGGTAGGACACCCCGACGATCAGGGTGGCCAGTGCCACGGCCAAGAGAGCAGTGGGCACCTGTCTGTCCGGCGAGTGAAGGTTGAGCCCGATGAAGAAGTAGACGGCCGCCACCCCTGCCCAGATCAACCACCAGCGTGATTGGCTTGGGCGCGTCACTTGGCTTCGAATTAGCTGGCCGACGTATTGGCGGCCGCGAGCCGTGTATTTGCGGAGGTCCAGATGCCAGAAACACTGTGACCCGCGTTAATGAAGAGCGCCGAAGATGCCAGGCAGACGAATGCGAGAAGCATCGTGTATTCGATGAGATCCTGGCCATTGTCATCGCAGATGAAATTTCGTAGTTGAAAGAGCAGTTTTTCCATTGGATTAACCTCAGTTCAGCCTTTTGGCGAAGCCCGGAAGCAGAAGCCGCCGGCAGGATTTGGTGCAATTCATGGGCCTCACTGCTGCCCGTAATATCAGCGGGTTACGCTACTCGCTACTGTCAAAATTTGGTCACTCGTCGGAATAATGACCGTGATGAAATTCGGCATCAGAGCGATAGAGGTGTGACCCGCGGCCCAACGAGCCGCGGTTCTAAACGGGGAACTCTATTTCCAATCCGGCTAAGGCAGGTAGCGTGATCGCAATGTGGGGCGCCGGCGGCGATCTAATGACCTCAAATTGCGGCGCCACGATCCTCGACTATCGTTTTACGAGAAACAATTGTGGAAATCCTCTAGGCCCATCCACAGGCATTCCGATTCGAGTTTGTGCGTGGATGGGACATTCTGGCGAGCTTGGTTGGCTCTCCAAGCCGCGCAGTCGGCACCGTTCGCCGCTATGCACTACGCTGCCGCCGGCCTTAGTCGTGATTCGCCATAATTGATGCGGTACCGCGTACTGGAATAACCCACTCACTTTTTCCAGTCCGCGAGCTGACCTTCCTCATCCCCGCCACCGTTTTCAGCCATCCAAATGCCCTCTCCATGATCGGACGCCGCGACTGGCTCATCGCGTAACCGCGGTGCCGGTGGTCCGTCCGTCAATGGCGCTGCGGCGATTCTTGTTGTTTTGCGCGACGTGCGGCGTGACGTTCATCGCCTGCAAGATCGTGATAAGTCCCGGCTGTCATACGCCTTGTCCGCTCCCAACGTGAAGCGATGGCCACGCCTCTTCTTCCGCATCGCATCCGCCATCAAGATCGCCGCGTCTGCCTCCGCCGTTCCGTCCGAGCATCGCCTCCACGATGAACCCGTGCCGGTTCTCGACCATTACATGTCCCAGTAATCAACTTCGCTTCGCTGCCGCGCGACTTCTTATATAACCGCGCATCCGGTCGGTTTTCGAGGCGTGCGTTGCATTGCTGCGCTTGTCCCCGTGGAAGTTCGCGCTACCTGGGCCGTCGTCATCTCTACCATCCTTGCGCTGGAAGCTCTTCTGACTGGCCCAGGCTTCGATCGTCGTCCCGTCCACCGTGAAGTGCTCCGGCGAAGATGCGTTTGCTTGCTCCAGACCTCGCTAAAGAACTCGCGGCACCGTCATGAGCGCTCGCGTTCTGCTAAACGCGTCTAAGTATCATCTCACGAAACAAAAGTTAACTCATAATCGTCGCTCATCGGTAAAGCAAAGAGCGAAAAAGTCCATCGAACATTTCAATTGTTGAACGCTTCGAATCTCGCCAGAATTGATCACCAACGCCATTCCGCAGCGTTCTAGTCACCCGCTCCTCGATCGAACGTAGCTGAACATCCCGCCTTGCTGTTTCTCGTCTCCGCGCATAGCGAAAAATAAAATAACTGTTGCCGAGGCCAGGTTTACATTTGCTCAGTTAATTCGTATAGTCCATTTCTACTGGAGGGAGCGCCGTCATGTTACGCAGCTGCTTGCTCGGTGGTGTTGTGGCGGTTCTTTGTGGTTTGCAGCTGGCATCCGCGCAAGGGTCGAAGCAATTCATACAGGCCGAGTTGCTCAAAACGATCAAAGCGAAGAAGGCCAAGGTGGGCGAAGTCGTCAAAGCTCGTGCCGTCCAGGCCGTTATTCTACCCAATGGCTTTACGATCCCGGAGGGTTCGACGCTCCTGGGCGAAGTGCGCGCGGTAGATGAGAAATCGCTTGCGATTTCGATTGACCAGGCGGAGATCAAGGGCAAGATGACCTCAGTGAAGCTATCCATTCAGTCGGCCATGATGCCGGGCCAGGTAGCAGCAGCGACGCGCATCGACGACGAGAGTTCATCTCGGGACGCTGCCATGCCGGGCAACCGGCCTATACGTGGCGGGGTCCCGCCGGCTCGGACGGTAACGGCGACGGCGGCACAAAATTCGGCGAACTCGGGAAGCGGCGTGGCGGCGCACACCGGCTCGGTAATCGGCATGCCGGGGGTCACGTTGGAGGTGGATGACGGACCGCAGCGCGCCTCGAAATTTGTCTCGGCCGACAAAGAGCTGCAACTCAAGTCCGGACTGCAGTTGATGCTGGCCGTGGTGGATTAGCTTCCTCGATCGCCGTATCCACAGTTGACGTCGCTGGACTGTATCGCATCAGCTCATTTACTTCCAATGAGCTTTCATCCAGGCTTGGTACCTTGACAATCTATGTAGGTCGAGTGTCATACTAGATCACGAATGCCGGGAAAGAAGACGGATCTCATTCAGGGCACGCTTGACCTGCTGATTCTGAAGACCGTCGCTCACGGGCCTATTCACGGCTATGGAATCGCGCAAAGGATTCTAGTGACCTCGAAAGAGATTCTGCAGGTGCAGCAGGGGTCATTGTATCCGGCCCTGCACCGCCTCCAGCGTAGAGGGCTGCTGAAGTCGGAGTGGAAAGAATCCGGGAATGGGCCGATGGCGAAGTATTACTCGCTGACGGCGACCGGCCGGAAATGCTTGCAGGAAGAAATGGCCGATTGGCAGCGCTATGCCGGTGCGGTTGCCATGGTGCTGGAGTCTTAGAGCGAGGAGGCTTATGCGTTTTCCTTGGAATCGAGCGGAAACGGAGCTGGAGCATGAGCTGGCCCATCACCTGCACGAGCTGACGGCCGAATATCAACGCCAAGGGTACGGTCACGACGAGGCTCTGCGCCTGGCGAAATGCGAATTCGGCGGCAGCGAGCAAGTGAAAGAACAATGCCGCGACGAACGCCGATGGGCCTGGATCTCAGGTTGGCGCCAGGACATTGCGTTTGGCACGCGCATGATGCGCAGAACGCCGGTGATCACCTTGGCGGCCGTGCTTTCACTGGCCCTTGGAATCGGTGCTAACACGGCCATTGTCTCGCTGATGGATGTAGTGCTGTGGCGCGATCTGCCAGTTCCGAACCCAAAACAACTCGTGCTAGTGCATTGGCAAGGACATGGATTTCCACGAGAGCTGTTGGATGGTGCATCGGGGAGCAGCTTCCAGAATGACGAAGGCTGGGACGTTGCCGATTTCTTTTCATATCCCATCTTTCAAACGTTGCGGAAAGGCGTTTCCGGCCGTGCATCATTGGCGGCATTTAGCGATCCGGGTACCGACAGCGTCAGCTTCGCCGGACGATCGATGGTGGCACAGCGGCGCGCAGTAAGCGGCAACTTCTTTTCAACTTTGCAAGTTCATGCGCAGGTGGGCCGGCTGTTTTCCGACAACGACGATAGTGACTCTGCACCTGCGACTGTCGTTCTCTCGCATCGGTTCTGGGCCAATGCGCTGGGCGGACATCCTAGCGTCATCGGAAAGATCATGCGCGTGAATAACAAGCCGCGAGTGATTGTCGGTGTGCTGGAGCCGAGCTTCTATGGCCTAGATCCAGCAGATGGGACAGAGATCTATGCCCCGTTGCACCAAGGGGGTTGGCAGGAGACGCCCGAGGGCAAGGACGCCTTGAGTAATAACCGGTTCTGGGGCACGCAATTGATTGCGCGACGAGCGCCTGAAGTGAGCAACGCTCAATTGCTGCCCGTGATGGCAACACTCTTTCGCGCGAGTTTGTCAACCCAGCCAAAAGACGCCGCGGCCGCACCGCAGCTTCGCCTGGACGAGGGCGAGCACGGATTGGGTTATCTGCGCAGTAATTTTCGTAATCCACTGTTTGTTTTGGGTGGGCTCGTAGGCCTGCTGCTAGTCATCGCGTGCACGAATATTGTGAACTTGTTGCTGGCGCGTGGGATCGCGAGGCAAAGAGAGGTGGCACTTCGGTTCGCGCTAGGCTGCAGCCAGGCGCGCTTGATGCGCCAGTTTCTAACAGAAAGCACACTCCTGGCAGTATTCGGTGGCATTGCGAGTATCGGCGTGGCTTACTTAACGGCGAACGTGCTTGGCCAATTTATTTCCGGAGAGAATAAAGGGCAGATTGCGGTGACTCTGGATTTCCGCTTGCTGGCGATGGCGGCTGCGAGTACCTTCTTCGCCCTATTGCTGTTCGGCCTCTTTCCTGCCTGGCGGGGGTCAAGAATTACTGGAGCGAACCGGGTTAGGCCTGGCGTGGGGAACTTCGAAAGCATAATAAGGCACAAATGGAACGCTGGTCGCCTGCTGGTGATGGCGCAAATGGCGATGTCGATTGTTCTCGTGATGACCGCGGTGATTTTCACGCGAAATCTGTTGGCGATTCAATCCACCGATCCGGGTTTTGACCGGCGCAATCTAGTTCTGTTCGGTATCCGGCCGGGCACATCGGGCTATGACAAAGCCCGGTTGCCGCGGTTCTATTTCAATCTGGAGCAACGGCTGGCGGCCACCCCAGGCGTGGCGGCGGTAGGGATGGCGTCGAATCGACCCATGAACATCGGCG
Source organism: Terriglobia bacterium (assembly GCA_963768075.1). Lineage (GTDB taxonomy): Bacteria > Acidobacteriota > Terriglobia > Bryobacterales > Bryobacteraceae > QHXW01. The sequence goes on along the minus strand of CAVYHD010000033.1, from coordinate 5,306 downwards.
GCTGGTGGGAGAACGTCCGGCTGGTGGGCCAGAACACAATTGACAATGCCTCAATCAACGGTGTGACTCCCGGATATCTACCGATTATGATTCCACGCATGCTCGCGGGCAGGAACATTTCTCGTGCCGACATCAGCAGTGCGGCGAAGGTGGCGGTAATCAGCGAGGATTTGGCGCGTAAGCTCGGCGGAAGCGGTGTGTTGGGCCGGACCCTTGAGTTTCCCAGTGATAGTCCGCTTGAGAAGACGCAACAATTCCAGATTGTCGGCATCGCTCCGGTGTTTGCCCCCACCTCGATCAAGGAACCCCGTTATGCGGTGTGGCTTCCTATCGATGATGATCGTAAAGAGCTAACGGTCCTGGTGCGGACGCGCGTACGGCCGCAAGCGGTCCTACCGGCGATCCGCCAGACGATGCGCGAGCTGGATCGCAACCTGCCGCTGATCGACGTGATGACGATGGAGGAGCAGATCGCGAAAGGCCTCCAGCGCGAGCGGATGTTCGCAACGTTGTGTAATGGGTTCGGAATCCTTGCGCTCGTTCTTTCGGTCGTAGGACTCTACGGTGTAATCGCGTACGGCACCTCGCGGCGACGCGGCGAAATCGGTGTCCGGCTGGCGCTCGGAGCGATGCCGACGGACGTGGTCCTTATGGTGCTGCGTGAAGGGCTGGGAATGGCTGCATCGGGTTTGCTTATCGGCATTCCAGTTGTTTGGCTCGGGGCGAAATACGTAGAGAAAGAGCTGAGCAGGATGAAGCCACTGGAACCTCTATCCTTAGCGCTGGCGTTGGGCATCCTGTTTGTAGCCGCGATAGTGGCGGTAGGCATTCCGGCACTCCGAGCATCTGCGCTACAGCCTGCAGAGGCACTGCGGCAGGAATAACTTGAACCGCGACGAATTGCCTTGAAGCGGCCGGGGCGGTAGGAGTGGGTGCATTGTCCGCAAGTCCTTTTATACCGGCCAATGTTCTTGGTGAGGGGCTCGCGGCTCTTAACGGAAAGCAGTATTCTTTTTTCGTTCGAAACTGACTTTGCGGAGGGTGAAGGCCCGGCCAGCAGATCGACACTTTGGCAGAGAACGGTCAGCGGCGGGCCTTCACGCCAGCCGTGATACTGTTTATCGCACTGCCAGAGGCGAAAGACAACATCGAGCCGGGGTGATGGTGATCCCATTGGATCTTCTGCCGCGGCGATGTCCAGTCTGCCGTGACAACACGATCATCGGCCACGGCCGGCGACTCCGTCAGAGCCACGACGACCGACACGCAGGCATCTGGGTGCGGCGGGGAGTCTGTCACCCGTGCAGCAAGACCTTCACGATCTTGCCGGATTGGCTGGCGCCGACCGGGCACTACAGCCTGCATTGTCGACAGCAGGCCTGTGAGCGGATCGGCGCCGGTGATTCTGCCGAACAAGCAGCACCGCACTGCAAGGATCCGACACGCTTGCCCGATCCATCCACCTTGCGTCGATGGGCACAACGACGACTGCTCAGTGTGTGGTGTTGGGTGCGGGCCGGAGGTCAAGGCGAGCACTTTTTGCGGACACCCACCATTCTTGCCTGGGATCTGGGCGCGCTCTGCCGTATTCTGCCGATCGAGGCAAGAAGTCCGTGAATCGCCAAGCTCTCGACGAGTTGAAACAGCAGATTCCTCTGCTGGACTATCTGCAAGCTCAGGATTGGCAGCCGGCCCGGCCACTCAGCCGCGGTCGATGGATGGGACTGTGTCCGCTGCACGCCGATCACAAACCAAGTTTCCTGGTGGATTCCGGCAAGAGCCTGTTCTACTGCTACGGCTGTGGTCGCGGTGGTGACGTGATTCGCTTTGCCGAACTCTATCACCAGGTGAAGTTCCCGCAAGCGTTGGCGTTGCTGCAGCAATGGCGTGGTTTGGCGCCGTTGTTGCACGAAGCCGCGAGTTTCTATCGCATGCAGTTACACCGCCACGGCGAGGCAGTTGCTTATCTGCATCAACGCGGAGTCCGCTCGCCGGAACTGATCGAGCACATGCGGATCGGTTACGCGCCCGGCGGTTGCTTGCGAGGTTGGCTGACGCAGTTGGGCCACCCGCTCCAGGCCCTGCGTCAAGCCGGTTTGGTCACTGCCGCTGGCTACGACGCATACGTGCATCGCATCGTGTTTCCGCTGGAAGGCAATCTCTATGGCCGCAGCATTTCGGATTCGGCGCCGCCTCACCGTTTCTTGCCGGGCGCTAAGGGCGGCTTGTACGCATGGGAGCAAGTCCGGCGATATCCGGAAGTAATTCTCGTCGAGGGACTGTTCGACTACGCCGTGCTGTGGCAGGCCGGATTTCAAAACGTCACCTGCTCGCTGGGAACCCATCTCAATGCGCGCCAGTTTCGGCAACTCTGCGACGGCCCTCGAACCGTCTATCTGACCTTTGATGCGGACGCCAACGGCAGTGGCCAACAGGCAGCGCAGTGCCTCTCACGAAGTCTCCGGGAACGAGGCATAACGGCTCGCCTGGTCTCACTGCCGGATGGCCACGACCCCAACAGCTTCTTCGTCGGTGGCGGCAATGCTCAACAGTTTCACCAGCTGTTGGAGCGGGCTTGCCTGTGAGATTCCGTGTCACTCAACAGCACGGACTGAGCCACGCACACAGTCCGTTTCGCGTGGTCGCGCAGACCGGCCGGGAAGTGGAGTGGATCAATCGATATCTGGACCAGCAGCGAGTCCGTGGCGTGGCCGATTCCACCCTGCGCAGTTATGCCCACGATCTACTCCATTTCCTCCGCTGGTGGGCGGCCGCGCATCAGACCTCCACCATCACCAAACAGGCCCTGACCGAGTCCACATTCCTCGACTACATTCGCTTCCAGGTCAACCAGAATCCGCCGCCGGCTGCCGAAAGCATCAATCGTCGGGTAGGAACCGCTGAGCGTGCCATGCGGCGTGAGTTTCCCGAAGCCGCACGTCTGTTTGCGCCCGGCTTTCAGAACTGGTACTGGCGACAATCACGGCTGGGCTATGGGCGGCTACGTCCGGCGCTGACTCAGTTGCGGGTGAAGACGCCCAAACGCGTGGTTGTGCCGTTGTCGGTTGAGGAGGTGGCCCGCTTCTGGTCCAGCTTCCGCACGTCGCGCGACTTGGCCATCGTCGGTCTGATGTTACTGCATGGCTTGCGGTCCTGCGAAGTCCTAGCGCTCAACCGCGAGGACGTCCAGTTCCCGGACGCGCAGATCCGGGTCCAGGGCAAGGGCAAAAGGATTCGCGTGCTGCCGCTGGCTCGCGAATCCGTGGAACTGCTCGATCACTACCTGTGCCTGGAACGGCCGGCAAACTGTGGCGCAGGCTTTATTCGTTTGTCTCAAAGGGCCGTCTCGCGGCAACCGGATGACACCCGCCGGTCTGCGTTCCCTGTTCCGTCATCACCGGCAAACCACGAGCGTGACCCAGGCCAACCCGCACCGGTTTCGACACACGTTTGCCTCCGACATGATCCGCGCGGGCATTAGCCTCCCGGCACTGATGCAGCTCATGGGGCATGCACAGATTCAAACCACGCTGGTCTACATTCAACTCACTCCACAAGACGTCTGGGAGCAATACGCTCGCGCAGTTGCCCAGCTTACCCGGCACGTTCCGCCGTCGCAGCCATGAAACGAAAACGTCTTCCGCTCCCCACACATCCTCTGATGAAGCTCTTCCGGCCAGCGGCGGAATCGGTGACGACTTCGCTCGGGGATTCCTCCGTCACCGCCTATCGCGGAACGGTCCGGCTCTTTCTGACTTATCTCGGCGCTCGATATCCTGCGGTTCAGTCGCTCGATCAACTGCGCCGCGATCCCCATATCCTTGGTTGGCTGGCCTTTCTGCGGTCGCACCACCCACCACTGGCTACGATCACACGCGCGAACCGTGTGATCTACCTGCGCTGTATGCTGGAAGAACTCGCCTGGACCCAACAACTCCCCGCCCTGGCCCATCTGCTCGGTCGTGATGACGTTCCCCGCAAGGAACACCATCTGCCGCGCCCTTTGACCCCGGAGCAGGATCAACTGATCCAGCGGGAATTACTGCGCCGCAATGACCTACTCACTAATGCCCTGCTACTTCTCCGTCACACCGGCATGCGCATCGGCGAATGTGTCGATCTCTCCTTCGATTGCTTGCGCCCTCTCGGGCCCGACCAGTGGGCCATCCATGTCCCGCTGGGCAAGCTCAAAACCGAACGCTGGGTTCCCGTGGACTCTATGGTCTGTCAATTGGTCGAACGGATCCGTTCTCTGCGTCCGCCAACTGCCCCCAAGACCGGCCGTTTACTATTGTTCCGGCCGCGTGGCCGCTACATGTTGGTTCGCAGGCTCCGTGCTGCACTGCGGGAGGTTGTGTCGGCGGTCGGAATTACCGCCCGCATCGTTCCGCACCAATTTCGACACACTTACGGAACGGAGATGCTGCGGGCCGGCGTCAGTTTTGCGGCTGTTATAAAACTCCTCGGCCACAAGAGTCCGCACATGACTTTGGAGTATCTCGAGATCACCCAACAGGATCTCCAGCGCGAGTTCCACCTCGCCCTCTCCCATCCCAGGCATCTGGTGCCATCTCACACCATCTCGTCTGGTCCCCCGCCACGTCCAGATTTGTCGAGCCTGATTGCTTCATTAATGACTGCTCAGCACGTTCTGGAAATGTACCGTCGTAACGTTGCCGACAATGCTGTCCGCCGCCTTCTCGATCGCCTTGCCAATCGCATCCTAAAGATTCTCGCCGAAACCACCAAACTCAACCCACCCGAAAAATAGGCAGACATTAGCCGGTTAAGTCCGGTTGTAGTCCACGATCGGCAGACCGCAGTCCGCGGGTCAGATCTCCGCGAACGCCGGACTGCGACGCTTTAATTTATAGCCGATCTCGTTGGAACACGTGCATCCACAAGACAGGACGCGACCTTAGCTCATATCTCAAGGCCTCCATAGGATCGATGCGGGAGGCGCGGCGAGAGGAAGGTAGCTGGCGGAGTGCGCAGACGGCCAATAGGACGGCGCAGGCCACAGACATGCTTACAGGTTCGGTTGGTGTGACGCCGTAGAGCAGGCTCGATAAGCCTCGCAAAAATGCAAGGGAGCTGATGATGCCGAGGGCCAGTCCCGCGCCACCTATCCGCAGTCCCTGGAGGATCACCATCGATCGCAACTGACCTGGATGCGCTCCAAGCGCCATACGGATGCCGATTTCGTTGGTCCGCTCCATGACCGATTGGGAAACCACTCCAAAAATGCCGAGCGCGGCCAACAGGAGTGCGAGCAGTGCAAAACCACTCAGCACGGTCGTTCATAG
>CAVYHD010000032.1:0-286425 GCA_963768075.1 Terriglobia bacterium | reverse complement strand
GGCGCACGAGCGGATAGCGCGCCTGATCGAGGCGCGGCGCGGAAGAAAGGCGGCTTAAAATTCCCTGGCACCTCAGTAGGTCCGATTCCCGCAAGGTTCGACGACTCGTACCACAACATGGTCTGCGTGTGTCAGAACGCGGAACAGGCGGAACTGATCGTTGATGCGGTGACGGCTCACGCGTCACAGGTCGAGACGATCCGGCTGCGCGAACCGGAAGCACCGCAAACATGCCTCCCATAATTTTATGTCGCTCGATACGTTTGAACCGGATGAATCGTGCTGTGGGAAAGAGATTGCGAAGGTCTGCCCGTTCCGGCGTGCTGGCGATCTTTGCAATTGTGGACGTGTCCCAAGTGCGGCCTCGACTGGGCACCGCAACTCATAGGCGGGATTTGCCACTGGACGCCACGGCCGGCGGTCGCGGTGTTTCGGTAGGATGGAACGATGAATAGACGCGGATTTTTCGGCTTACTCGCCGGTATTGCGGCAACGGCGTTCCTTGATCCAGAAGCTGCTTTGGAAACCAGGCGCGCGGCTCATCAGTGCAAACTGAGAGCTTCATAGACGTCGGCCTCGGTAACTTTACCCTGCGCGATGAGATAGTCGCCGAGTCTGGTTCCGGCGGGTTTAGCGGCCAGCGCCGATTCGAGATCTTTCGGATCGATGTACTGGCAGCCGACCAGAACTTCGCCCAGCTTCTGCTTGTTTTCCACCAACGCGGCGCGGCTGGGATAGGCGTGCTCGGTCTTCAGCCACACAAGCGGCCGGCCCCGGGACACCGCCGAAAAATAACGGTAGTACGCCATCACCGTCGCGAAGCAGTTGATCCAGTTCCCCCAGATGGCGCGTAACGGGACGGCCAGCGCGAAGCCCCATCCGTAGATTCGCCCGCTGCAAAACCCCCGGATCACCATATGGAAAAACTGCAGTCCCAGAGTGCCGAGGAAGACAAGACGCAGTAGCGGATTCTGCGCGATGCGCCCGAGCCCCCAGGCCACACCCGTCTGCCTGCTCCAGAACCACGTCAGCGCGCCATAGAGGAACAGAAGATTTGAGAGTGGCGCCACGAGGTTCCCCACCAGCCCCTTGCGGTCGCGCCAGAACCAATAGAGCTGCGTCGCCGTGTCCCGCCAGCCATGCCTCTGCCACGACTGCAGCGAGATGCCCGTGATCCACCGCGTCCGCTGCCGCACAGCCGCCTTGAACTGGCGTGGGAAGTATTCGCGCGTGGCCACGAAACCGCGCTCGGTCCGGTAAACCGGCACAAAAAACTGCGGGCAACCCAGCCTGTGCATGCGGAATCCGTTTTCGTAGTCTTCGGTCAGGCAAACCGGCTCGAAAATGCGGTTCGAGTGCGCTGCCGCCAGCTTCTCCAGTGCTTCACGTTTGAAGCCCGTCCCGACGCCGCAGGAAGGAATAAAGCCGCCCAGCACCTGCCGCGCGCGCAGGTCCTTCATTTGGAACTCGGCGAATTCGTCGCAATAGACGCCGTGCGTCAGCTCCAGAGCCGGCGTTGGGAGCGCCAGCACGGGGATCTGTACCATGTCGTATTGGTCGGCGAAATAATTGATCCAGCGCAGCGAGTCGGGATGAATGATGTCCTCGGCATCATGCGTCATGATGATGTCGAAGTGCACATCCTCCTCCTCCTCCATGAGGAGCATGCGCTGGTAGATCCAATTGAGATTATCGGCTTTCGAGGTGGGACCATCGTGCGGCGCGACGGCCATGTGGACATTCTTGACTTCCTTGTTGGCTTCGCGGATCGCGGCAAGCGTCGGAGCATCGTTTGGGTAGGCGCCGATAAATATGTCCCAATTGCGATAGCGGTTGACGGTGATGTTGTGTTCCACCATCTTCTGAATGACGCGGTGTTCCTTCCACAACGGAACGAAAACCGCGATCCGCTTCTGGGGGATCGCGTCAAGTTCCGATTCGGAGGGCTGGTGAAACTGCGCACGCTTGAAGAGTCGCCCCACCAGCCATGACCACGCGCACGCAATATCCAGCACCAGATCGTCCAGCCCGTTCAATAGCACCCAACAGGCTAGCGGGACGAGGCACACCGCTACCCACCAGTCGGCATGGGAGATCAGCAAACGGAGATGGTGCAAAAGTCGTAGTGGGCCGGGAGATATCAAAATCTCAGCCCAGCCCGCCCCCAAACCGGTCCGCGGTCATTTGACAAGTCTTGCGGGCGTTCATATGATGAGATTTCAAGGTTAATTCTGCGACCGTTGCCTTATTCCGGCGTCTCCCGATGCCCCTTGGGCACGTCCGCTGTTTACCGGTTGTGACTCACTATGATTAAAGTCGAAGGTTTGACGAAGCGATACGCTCGTACCGTCGCCGTCGATAACATCTCCTTCGAGGTGGAAAAAGGCCAGATTGTTGGCTTCCTCGGTCCCAACGGGGCGGGGAAGACTACCACTATGCGCGTCCTCACCTGCTTCCTGCCGCCCACCGCAGGTAGGGCCCACGTGGCTGGTTTCGACGTTGTGGAACAACCCCTCGAAGTGAAGAAACGCATCGGCTATCTCCCGGAAACCCCGCCCCTTTACCCGGATATGGAGGTCGGCGAGTACCTGACCTTCGTCGGCCGGCTGAAGGGCCTCTCCAACGCCGACTGCCCAAGCGCGTCAGCGAGGTCTGTGACCGCTGCGCCATTGGCGAGGTCAAGGCCAAGATCATCGGCAAGCTCTCCAAGGGCTACCGGCAGCGCGTGGGGTTGGCGCAAGCCATCCTGCATAATCCCGATGTCCTTATTCTGGACGAGCCGACCTCTGGCCTCGACCCCAAGCAAATCATCGAAACGCGGGAACTTATCCGCAGCCTCGCCGGCGACCACACCATCATTCTGAGCACCCACATCCTCTCCGAGGTCGAGCATTCCTGCGAACGCGTCATCATCATCAATCAAGGCCACCTTGTGGCGCAGGACACTGTCACCAACCTGACCAACCGTCTGCGCGGCGCCGAGTCCGTGGCGGTCGAGATTGCCGCTGCCAGCGGCGATCTGAATCAGGCTGAGGTGCGCCAGCGGCTGGAACAAGTGGCGGGCGTGGGCCGCGTGGTGCTAAAAGACACCAAAGATAAGCGCTGCTCGTTCGAGGTGGAGAGTTTGCAGGGCCGCTCGATTCGCGCGGAGGTTGCCCGGGCCGTCGTGACCGCGGGCTGGGACCTCAACGAGCTCCGCCCGGTGGGCTTCAGCCTGGAAGATATCTTCCTGCAGCTGACTGCCTCCGAAAAGGCGGCAACGAAGGTGGAGGAGAAGAAAGAAGACGAGAAGCCCACGGAGGCCAACGTACAGCCATGAGAAATGTTCTGGTGATCTTCAAGAAAGAGCTGAAGAGCTACTTCGCTTCCCCCATCGCGTATCTGCTGCTCGCCATCTTCGCGGTCATCTTTGGATTCTTCTTCTACAGCGCGACCCGGTTCTTCGTTTTGCAGGGAATGCAAATGCAAATGATGGGTCGCGGCATGCCCATGGATGTCAACGAGTATGTCATCCGCCCCTTGCTGACCAACGCCAGCGTGATTGGCTTGTTTCTGATTCCCATGATCACCATGCGCCTGTATGCCGAGGAAAAGCGCTCGGGCACGATTGAGCTGCTCATGACCTCGCCGGTGCGCGACATCGAAATTGTCCTCGGCAAGTGGCTCTCCGCCCTGGTGCTTTATATCTCGATCCTGGGAGTTTCCGGAATTAACCTCGCGATCCTGTTCGCTTTCGGACGGCCGGACTGGAAGCCGATCGTGGTTGGATATCTCGGATTGATCCTGCAAGGTGGATGCCTTCTAGCCATCGGTACCTTCATTTCCACCTTGACGAAGAACCAGATCATCGCCGGCGGTGCTACATTTGCCGTGTGCCTGATGCTCTGGGTGCTCGATTGGGTGAGCGCCTACGACCAGTCAGCCTGGGCCAAAGTGGTTTCCTATCTATCCGTGGTCACGCACTTTGAGCCGTTTTCCAAGGGAGTGATCGACTCCAAGGATGTGGTTTTCTATCTTTCGATGATTTTCTTCGGCCTGTTTCTGACCACCCGGTCGGTAGAATCCCTGCGGTGGAGAGCGTAAATGAACTCCGAGTGGCTCAAGGCAAGACAAACCCGCTACGGCGCTTACCTGTTTACCTATCTCGTCGTCATCATTGCGGTTCTGGGAGCCACTAACTGGCTCGCCAACCGGCACAACAAATCCTTCGATTCGACCTCGAACAAGCGCTTCAGCCTTTCCGAGCAGACGGTAAAGATTGTCACCGGCCTGAAACGCGACGTCACCATCACTTACTTTGATAAGGCGACGGAGTTTGGTAGGGCGCGCGACCTGCTGGACCGGTACAACAATTTCTCGGGCAAGCTGCATATTGACTATGTCGACCCGGATAAGAAGCCGCAACTCGCGAAGGCCGCGGGCGTCCGGACTTATGGCACGATCTTAGTCGACAGTGGACTGCGGAAAGAAGAAGCCAAGGGTCTCACTGAAGAAGACATCACCGGCGCCCTGATTCGCTCCCTCAAAAGCGGCGAGCGCAACGTTTGCTTCGTGACCGGAAGCGGCGAGCATAGTCTGGATGATACCGGACGCGCTGGTTATTCTTCGGTGAAGGAAGCGCTCGAAAAGGATAACTATAAGACAAGAACCGTCTCATTACTGCAAGTCGGCGCTGGCGCGGCGACTACGCCGCAAGCAGTCAAACTGGGACAGCCGGCAGTGGCGCCTGCCGCCAATGCGGCCAAGCCTTCAGTCCCCACCGATTGCACGGTCCTGGTGGTTGGAGGTCCAAAATACGAGTACACGGAGCCGGAAGTCGACGCGATTAAGTCCTACGTGGAAAATGGCGGGCGGGCTCTGTTTATGATAGATCCGCCTCTCAAACTGGGTCGCGACGATTACTCGGGCAGCCCTGCCCTAGCCGCCGTGATCCAGACCTGGGGTGTCACACTGAACAAGGACCTCGCTCTCGATACCAGCGGTGTGGGCCAGATTTTCGGGCTAGGTCCGGAAGTTCCCCTGGTTACCACCTACGAGTCCCAGCCTATTGTGCGTGACCTCAAAGAGGTCGCAACGGCATTTCCGTTGGCGCGTACCCTCGATGTCAAATCCAGCGATAAAGGTACCGCCGAGAAGCTATTGTCTACGTCAAGCAATAGCTATGCCACCACGCAGATTAACTCGGCCGAAATCCGCATTGATCCGAAAAAAGATAAGAAAGGCCCGCTTGCTCTCGCGGCAGCCGGCACCTACAACAGCCCGACCGGTGATAAAAGCAAGGAAGGTCGATTTGTGGTGGTTGGCAGTTCCAACTGGACGACGAATAATATTCTGCGCTTCAACGGCAACCGGGACCTGTTCCTCAACATGATGAACTGGCTCAGTTCCGACGAAGATCTTATTTCAATTCGCCCCAAAGACCCGGAAGACCGGCGGCTCAATATTAGTAGCCGCCAAATGTCGGCCCTGTTTTACTCCAGCATGGTGTTTCTTCCCTTGATCGTGGTCCTGTCCGGGTTCGCCGTTTGGTGGCGTAGGAGATAATTGATGAAGTTCCGAGGCCTCCTTGCTGCTGTCATCGTCCTGGCGGCTCTCGGTGGCGCCGCCTGGTGGTCGGAGAGGAAGGAAAAGGCCGACGCAAACAAGCCAGCCGCCGATGCCACACCGAAGATCCTCAGCATTCCCGAAGACCAGTTCCAGCAAGTCGACTTAGTTAAGAAAGCTGGTGGCACTACGGAATTGAGCAAGGCTGACGGTAAGTGGAAGATCGTTCAGCCAAAGCCGCTCGCCGCTGATCAGGATTCGGTCAACTCGCTTATAACTTCACTTTCATCGGTAGCTTCCGACCGCTTGATCGAAGAGAAGGCTTCTGACCTGTCTGCGTATGGCCTTGTTGCTCCAAGTGAAGAAGTCAAGATCACGCGCAAGGACGGGAAGGTGCAAACGCTGCTGATCGGCGACGACACGCCTACCGGCTCTGGAACCTTCGCCAAGCTGGACGGGAGCCCGCGCGTGTTCACCATCGCCAGCTTCGTCAAGTCCGGCCTCGATAAAACTTCTAAAGATTTGCGCGATCGCCGGCTCCTGACCTTCAACTCCGATAAGTTGACTCGCGTCGATCTAACTGCGAAGGGTCAAACCGTTGAGTTCGGCAAGAACAATCAAAATGAATGGCAGATTCTGAAGCCAAGGCCCGCCCGCGCGGACGGCCTGCAAGTGGATGAGCTGGTCCGCAAGCTGAGGGACGTCAAGATGGATCTTTCCGGATCCGACGAAGACGCCAAGAAGGCCGTGGCTGGTTTCTCGACTGGCACTCGCGTCGCGCTCGCCACCGTCACCGATGCCAACGGTAACCAGGAAATCGAAGTTAGGAAAGACAAAGATAAAAACTATTACGCCAAGAGTTCCGCCGTCGAAGGCATTTACAAAGTAATCAGCGACTTCGGGGAGGGACTCGATAAGAGCGTGGATGACTTCCGAAACAAGAAGCTATTCGACTTCGGTTGGAACGATCCCACTAAGTTAGAGATCCGGAATGGAACCGCGCAGGTTACATATCAAAAGAGCGGCGATAAGTGGATGTCCGGCTCGAAACAGATGGAAGCCCCCAGCATCCAGGCAGTGGTCGATAAGCTGCGCGACCTGACCGCAACGAAGTTACTCGATTCCGGCGACGGTGCGTTACCACGGGTTTTTGAAGCTACCGTAACCTCGAATGATGGTAAGCGGGTGGAGAAAGTCTCCATCTGGAAGCAAGCAGACAAATATTACGCGAAGCGTGAGGGAGAGCCCACCGTCTACGAACTCGACGCCAAAGCCGTTGAGGATTTACAAAAGGCTGCCGGCGAGGTCAAAGAATTCCAACCCCCGAAAAGTGGTAAAAAGTAAGTGGCCCGGAATGCGCAGTGTTATGCGCCATGCCAGTGACCGGACTCCTCACTGATCTTTACGAACTCACGATGGCCGCCGGCTATTTCGAAGCCGGTAAGGCCACGCAAAAGGCTACCTTCGAGCTCTCCATCCGGCGCTTGCCCGCGCACCGGAACTTTGTCGTTGCCGCCGGCCTCGCGCAGTGCGTCGATTACTTGCTCAACCTCCGCTTCACCCAGGCCGAGATTGATTACTTGCGCGGCCTGCCGCAGTTTGCCCAGGTTTCTTCCGCGTTCTTCGATTACCTGCGCCACTTTCGTTTTACAGGTGATCTTTTCGCCGTGCCGGAGGGCACTCCGCTGTTTGCCGGTGAGCCCATGCTCACCATCCGCGCCCCGCTGATCGAAGCGCAGGTCCCTGAAACGTACTTGCTCTCCGCCATCACTTTCCAATCCCTTATTGCCAGCAAAGCCGCGCGCATGGTGGAGGCGGGCGCGGGGCACGGGATCGTCGAGTTCGGAACGCGCCGCGCTCACACGCCGGAAGCCGGGGTTCTCGGCGCGCGCGCGGCGTACATTGGCGGCTGCCTGGGAACCAGCAACGCTCTCACCGGTCTCCAATACGGAATTCCTGTCTTCGGCACCGCCGCGCACTCCTGGGTGCTTTCTTTCTCGAATGAGATGGAATCTTTTCGTCAGCTGCAGAAGCTGCTCGGACCGCAGACCGTCCAGCTTATCGACACGTACGATACCATCGAGGGCGCACGCCGCGCCGTCGAGCTCGGTCCGCCGCTTTGGGGAGTGCGCCTGGATAGCGGCGACATCGTCCCCCTGTCGCGCGAGGTTCGCGCCATTCTCGACGATGGCGGAATGCGCGATTCCAAGATCATGGTCACTGGTGATCTTGACGAGTACCGGATTCGCGACATCGTATCTGTTGGCGCGCCAGTCGATCTTTTCGGCGTTGGTACGGAACTGGCGTCCTCTGCCGATGCGCCATCCATGGGCACCGTTTACAAACTCGTGGAAGTGGATATCTGCGGCATCAAGCGCTTTACGGCGAAGTTCAGCGAAAACAAGGCGACTCTGCCGGGCTCCAAACAAATCTTCCGCCTGCCGGACCACGATGTGCTAGGCCGTGCCGCCGAGTGCTGCACCGGAGCCGAGGCTCTGCTGCGGCCCGTGATCCTCGGGGGGAATCTGATTGAGCCGCTTCCCAACGTGGAGTCCGCTCGGGCGCGTGCGCTCGCATCGCTCGCGAAGTTGCCCGCCTCATTGCGAAGTCTCGATGACGCGGAGCCCCGTCGCGTCGAATATAGTAAGGATCTCGTCGCGCTGATCGAGCGTACGCGCCAGAACCTGGCATGAAGCCCGTCTTTTTCGACATTGATACGCAGATTGATTTTCTTTTTCCAGCCGGCAGCCTCTACGTGCCTGGCGCCGAGCGCCTGATCCCCGCGCTCGGTTCCCTCAATCGCTACGCGGCCGCGCATGGTTTTGCTATCGTTTCGAGCACGTGCGCACACGCCGAGGACGATCCCGAATTCCGCCAGTGGCCCGCCCATTGCGTGGCCGGCACCACCGGGCAGCTAAAGCCCGCCGAAACGCTTTTGGAGAAGCGCGCCGTTGTCGGCATCGCTCCCGGTGAATATCCAGTCGAACAGGCCCAGCAGATCTTGTTCGAGAAGAACCAGCTCGACATCACCACCGGGCCCAACTTCTATCCGTTATTGAAGCGCCTGGAAGCTAGCCGCTACATCGTCTACGGTGTGGTGACCGAGTACTGCGTGCGTTTTGCCGCCCTCGCCTTGCTCGCAACCGGTACGCCCGTTAGCCTGGTTACAGACGCCGTTGAAACCCTGCGTCCCCACGATTCCCAAACGACGCTCAGCGAGTTTACCTCGCGCGGCGGCAGGCTCACCACGGTCGCCGAGGTTTGCGCCGGCTCGGTGTACGATGGATAAGCGAGTCTTTTATTCTGCTTCCGCGCGCGGGGGCGGCGTTGAGCCACAACTGCCCTACCGAATGCAACGCAAGTTTGGTAAGACGCACAGAACCGCCAGCGTTACCAATGCCGAACAATGCCGCAAGCTGTTCACTGGACGCCGCGTGATAACACGCTGGACGGCATGTACCTGCCAATGGAAAAGGCCGAAATGGTCCTTCGTATGCTGCTTCAGGGTAACTCCGTTTCTACGCGTAGAACGGGTGACAGAAATTCACCGCACAACGATTCTCAAACTCCTTGTAATCGCTGGGGGAAAATGTGAGCGCCTCATGGCCACCAAAGGTCCGCAACGTTCAGGTTCGCGAGGTTGAACGTGATGAGGTGTGGAGCTTTATTGGCAAGAAGGCAAAAACGCGTGCGACCGGAAGATAGTCCGAACTGCTCGGAACCTGCTATGTGTTCGTTGGGATCGAACGCCACAGCAAATTGGTTCTGAATATCACGATGGGCAAGCGTGACCAGCTACAACGGACGTATTTCATTGAAGGCTTGCGCCAAGCTGTCGTCCCGCGATCAATTCCAGATCACGACTGATGGATTCACCCCTTACCGTTCCGCCATCACGACAACACTTAGCGATCGGCTGAGTGGCTTCGCTCAACTTATCAAGGTCTATCGAGCTTCGCCAGGAAGGTGAAGCCCGCTACAGCCCCGCATCCCGAAATTCCTCCGCTATATTTTCATAACATACTGATTTTTATTGGTTTGTCGATGTCGAGACGCAGTGATTTCGGCTGGAGAGATTCCTGCCCGGAGTCTCGAGTTCACCTACTTGTTTTTGTGGCATACCGCTCGATCAGCGTTCTCGCGAACTATTAAGGAATCAGTGGCTCCGGAGATTGGTAATGGCCGTCGACCAAAACAGCGGGAAGCTGGAATCGCCCCTGCAAAACAACACGGAGGATTACGAACACCTCCTCGACGACTATAGCCACTTCGTCCCCCCGGGTGAGGGGGAAGTCCTGGACGGCAGGGTACTGAAGGTCACCTCCCAGGAAGTCATCGTCGATTTCGGCTATAAATCCGAGGGCCTCGTTCCCATTGAACAGTTCCGCGGACCCGGCGGCGAAGTTCAGGTTCAGCCCGGAGACGTGATCGACGTGATGATCGATCACGGAGAAGAAGTTGAGGGCTACATCCTCCTGTCGCACGAGCGAGCCGCTCGCATCCGCGTCTGGGACAACCTGGAGAAAGCTAGTGCGGAGCAGCTCATCATTTCTGGCCGCGTGCTGGGGCGAGTGAAAGGCGGGCTCTCAGTCGATGTGGGCATCAAGAGCTTCATGCCCGGCTCCCAGGTTGATCCGCGGCCGGTCCGCAATCTCGAGTCGTTCATTGGCCAGGACATTCCCGTCAAAATCATTAAGGTGAATCGCCGCCGCGGCAACATCGTGGTTTCCCGCAAGTTGGCCGTTGAGCAGGAAGCCATCGAGCGCAAAACCGTCACTCTAGAGCATCTTGAAGAGGGTGCGATCGTCACCGGCGTCGTCAAAAATCTCACCGAATATGGCGCCTTCATCGATCTCGGCGGCATCGATGGCTTGCTCCACGTGACCGACATGTCCTACGGCCGCGTGGCCCATCCCGCTGAGATTCTGCACCCCGGCGACGACGTAACCGTCAAGGTTCTGAAGTTCGATCGTGAGAAAGAGCGCGTATCGCTCGGCATGAAACAGTTGGCGCCCGATCCATGGGACGGTGTGGCGGAACGCTATTCGGTGAATAGCCGGGTGGTCGGCCGCGTGGTCAATGTCACCGATTACGGTGCTTTTGTGGAGCTTGAGCCCGGAGTCGAAGGGCTTATCCATGTCACGGAAATGACGTGGTCACGGCGCATGAAACATCCCGCCAAAGTGGTCAGCCCCGGGGACCAGGTGGAAGCCGTGATTCTCGATGTCCATCCCAAAGAGCGGCGTATCTCGCTGGGTTTGAAGCAACTCGAAGCCAACCCGTGGACTACCATCGCGGACCGCTACAGCGTCGGCTCGGTGGTTGAAGGCCGAGTGCGGAATATGACCGACTTCGGTGCTTTCGTCGAAATCGAAGAAGGCATCGACGGCCTGGTGCATGTTTCTGATTTGTCATGGATCAAGCGCATCAAACATCCTTCTGAAGTGTTGAAAAAAGGGCAGATCGTGCAGGCAGTGATCCTGGGGATCGACGCCAAAGGGCATCGGCTCTCTTTAGGAATCAAGCAGTTACAGCCCGATGCCTGGGAGCGTTTTTTCCAAACCCACAATGTCAACGACATGGTGCATGGCCGGGTGGTGCGCCTGGCGGGATTCGGCGCCTTCGTAGAATTGGCCGAAGGGGTAGAGGGACTGTGCCATTTTTCCGAGGTTCCCGGGTATACGGGCCGGAAATCGGATGTCCCGCCCGTCGCCGTTGGCCTGGAATCAGACTTTAAAATCATCAAGATGAACGAGGCCGAGAAAAAGATCGGCCTGAGCCTGAAGGCGGTGAGCGACGACGAGGAACGCGCCCGGCTGGAAGATTACCAGCGCCAGGCCGCCGCCGCTACGACAACCATCGAAGAGGTTGTAAGTGTAAAAGAAAAAAAGAGTTAGACTCAATTTGCGCTCTTTTTTCCGGGGCTGACCGGTAAACTAGCAAACACTGGGGCATTGCAAAAGGATGCCTGGGCACGCAATACTGTTGCGGTCTGTAATTTGTTGAGAGAACATAGTTTTTCGGAGCTTTTAAGGAGGCGTGAACATGACCAAGGCGGATCTGATTGAAGAGGTCTCGCGCGTGGTGGAAATGACCCGCAAGGAATCCGAGGTCATTGTCGAGTCTATCTTCGATAGCATCGTGAAGGCCCTCCGCGGCGGTGACAAGATCGAGATCCGTGGTTTCGGCAGCTTTCGCACGCGCCAGCGGCAACCTCGCATCGGCCGCAATCCCAAGACCGGGACCCGGGTTGAGGTGCCAGCCAAGAAGATTCCTTACTTCAAACCCAGCAAAGAACTTAAGGATGTAGTGAATAACTCGCCGACGGGTGAACCAGCGCCGGCCGGCCAACAGCAACCGCAGCCGCACTAGACAGGATCGCCATGGACCGCCTGTGGACTCCATGGCGCTATCGTTACATTAGCCGCGCCGATTCTGCCGGTGGATGCATCTTCTGCATCAAAGCCGCCGAGAACAAGGACGCGGAAAACTACATTCTCTATCGCGGCAAACTAAATTTCGTTCTGCTGAATTTATTTCCCTATACCAATGGCCACCTGATGATTGCGCCCTACCGGCACGTAGCTATGCTGGCCGAGACGCCGGAAGACGTGCTTGCGGAAATGGCGCGTCTTACGAAACGTGCCGAAGTCAACCTGCGCTCGGCATACCAACCGGACGGATTCAACCTGGGGATGAACGTGGGAAAGAGCGCCGGTGCGGGCGTGGCCGGCCACATCCATATGCACGTGCTTCCGCGCTGGACGGGCGACGCCAACTTCATGAGCACCATCGGCGAGACACGCGTCCTGCCGGAGGAATTGCCAGTTACCTACGAGAAACTCGCGACGCTCGCGTGGGATTAGCGCGGACTTCTCAAGTTCCGGCCGAACATCGCTTACTGAAGTTAACCTCCGCATTGCATTTGCAAACCGGGCCGGCCTATCGGAAAGCCCGCGGTGGCGAATGGTACTAATCGATAGCGCTAAACCTTTTCCTGCGTGATAAGATAATCGCGGCCGGCCAGCGTGGGTTGGTTGGATAGACGGTGCTGCATTTACCCGGAGAGAAAGCGGCGGCGAGCGGAACCACTGTGGTGGGCGCCACGGGAGCGCGGAAAGTCCTTCCGATGCCAAGTTTTCCTTGCAGTTTTAGGAATTTAGCCGATAATACCATCGTGGCCGGATGGGGAAACGAGCCTCACCACGTTTCCGTTCCGGTTGGAACCTCAGGTGCAGAGCCCGTGGTGATGGATAGATCCGGAGCTGGAGCCACGCGATCCTTACTCGCCTGGATCAGCTTGGCGTGCCTTTCCGTCCATGGAATAGGAGCCCAAACTGTGATGCAGGGCTCGGGGCCCGGGAACCTGGTGCGCATCTTCAACACAGACTCAGCCGTGCTCGAAGCCCAGGAAGTGCGAAAAGATCTGCCCTGCGTGGTCACTCCGGCTAAGCCGACCCTGGGCTTCGATCTGCGCTTCCATGCGGGGTACGAAGTTAGTATTCCTTTGAAAGATCTGGCTGGCTCCGAAGACCTGCTGACGATGATTTTTCGCGTGACGCTGGAAGGCAGCAAGGACGACCCGGTCTATTTCTCGCAGCGCCTCAGCGTGCCGGCGATCGAAGAAGACGCCAGGGGAAATGCTTATTTGCAGGGTGCATTCGATATTGGCGAAGGGAACTACCACGTCGATTTCCTGATGCGGGACCGGAGCGAGCGCGTCTGCTCATTCTATTGGGATAGTGACGCCGAACTAGCGCCAAGGGATAAGCAACTGGTGCTCATGATCGCGCCGGGTGTGATACAGGCGGCGGAGCAGGAACCGTTCAAAGATGAGCCCCCGGTGGATCGCCCGCCAACTGAAGGACCGCTCAACGTCAAGGTGATCGTCAACTTTGCGCCACAGGATGCGCATTCCGCGACGCTCCAGCCGCTTGATACCAACGCCCTGATCTCGATCCTACGGAGCATCGCGCGCGAGCCGCGCATCCAGAGGTTCTCGATCGTCGCGTTTAACATGCAGGAACAGCGGGTGGTGTACCGGCAGGAGAGCACCGATCAGATTAATTTTCCGGCCCTGGGAGAGGCGCTGAATTCCCTCAATTTGGGGACCGTCGATCTGAAGCGGCTCAGCCAGAAGCACGGGGGAACGGAATTTCTAACGGGCCTTCTCACCCAGGAAGTGAACAACACCAAAGACCATCCCGATGCGGTCATTTTCGCCGGCCCGAAGGTGATACTGGACGACAGCCTGCCGCAGGAATCCCTGGAGCACCTGGCGGACGTTGATTATCCCGTTTTCTACATGAATTTCAATCTGAATCCACAGGCCAATCCCTGGCGGGATGCGATTGGCAACGCCGTCAAGTACTTAAAGGGGTACGAGTATACTATCTCGCGACCCCGCGACCTCTGGTTCGCCTGGTCGGAGATCATGTCCCGGATTGTCAAATCTCACGTCGCCCGGCCAACCGCCGGATCGCAGTAATTCCGCCACTTCTCGCCAAAACAGCATTTTTTCCCGCAAGTTTCTTGTAATCCGCTGTCTCCACAGGACGTATAGTAGGTGAGGGGCGGGTCCACCCGATATTTATGCGTGCCATGTTCGTGTTCCGATTTCTTTTGCCAGCGGCGCTGCTATGGGGGGCACCCTCCTTATACGCTCAGCGGTTCGGCAATCCCGACATTCTGGCGCCGGACTTCCCTAGCCCCCAGGAAGTGGTGGAGCGCATGCTCCAACTGGCTCATTTGCAGCCGAACGAAGTGGTCTATGACCTCGGGAGCGGGGAGGGACGGATCGTGATTACGGCCGCGCGGCAGTTCAAAGCCAGAGCGGTAGGTGTCGAACTCTCGCCGGAGCTTTGCAAGATAGCAACCGCAAGGGTGAAGGCACTGGGGCTGGAAGGCCGCGTGAGAATCGTGCACGCCAATTTGCTGAAGGTGGATCTCAGGCCAGCCGATGTCGTGACCATCTATTTGTTGACCTCAGCCAATGAACTGCTCCGACCGAACCTGGAGCGCGACCTCAAGCCCGGCGCGCGCGTGGTCTCGCACGATTTCGAGATCCGCGGGTGGAAGCCCACGGCGGTGGAGAAAGTGGAAGCCGAGGGCCGGCCACGCAACATCTATCTGTACGAAATCGCGGCCAAGAAGTAGTCGAGACCGCACGATTCCCTATTAATCAGCGCGATTTTGCTCATCGAGAACGCCTGCCGGCCTGTGCTCATTGGGGGCATGGTACAACACAGGGAATGGACTCGGAAGCGATTGAGCACCGGACATTCAGCGCGCGCCTCGAGTGTCACTATCTGGTGGATGTGCCGCCGGAGGTTAACGCGTCCACGCTCCTTGTGGCGGCGCTCCACGGGTTTGGCTCGAATCCGGAAATCATGCTCCGGCTCACCGAGGCGCTGCTCGGGCGGAAGCACGTAATCGCGGCCCTCCAGGCGCCGAGCCAATTTTTCCTGGCGCCGCATTCGAATGAAGTGGGCTACTGCTGGGCCACCCACAAGCACTCGGAGGCTTCGGTGCGTCTGCATCACGAGATGCTGCTCCATGTCTTCGACGGCGCGGAGCGCCAATGGTCCATCACGCCAGAACGGCGCCTGCTGGTCGGCTTCTCACAACCGGTGGGGATGAATTACCGGTTCGCCGCGACACATCCGGAAGCCGTGCGGGGCGTGTTAGGCCTCTGCGGTGGTGTTCCCAAGAACTGGGAGGAGGGCCCGTACCAGAAAGTGCGGGCGGCGCTGCTGCACATCGCGCGCACCGAGGACGAGTTCTATCCACCGTCCGTCACCGGCCAGTATGCCGAGCGTCTGCGGCTTCGCGCCGATGACGTGGAGTTCCACATGATGGAGGGCGGGCACCGGTTTCCGTCGAAGGCGGGACCGGTTGTGGGGCAGTGGATGGGGCGCGTATTTGGCGGCGAATAGAGGTCTCCGTCGCTCTATTGAACTACCTGGCAGGCAAGGGGAGAGTGACGGACGAGCCGTCCTTGGAATATCTCAGTTCGAGCGCGTCGCCCTTGTGCTTTTTCGAGGGCAGCGGGAAATACAGATACCCGGCGACGGCATCGCCGGTCTTTCCCTCCGGCAGCGCCTTTTCGCGCGCCACGGCTTCGATGACGTTCGGATTGTAGGCCGGGGGAGGAGGCGGAGGCGCGTCCGGCGGGCGGCCCACGCTGACGCCTTCATAGGTCGACACGCCGCGCGTACGCTGTCCGGTGTTTGGATCCGTTCCAGTGCCGTAGGCGACGCCAGATTCCGCGGTGACATCAATGCCGTGCCCCGGAGCGAGTGGATCGTTCCTCTCCCGCCAAGCCGCCGCGATGTCTTGCGGTGCGGCCGGGTAGCGGATGACGTCGGCGCCGAATTTCAGGCCGAAGTCGAGAGACTTGATATCGACGACTTCCCCGGCCTGCGGATAGATGGCCACTTCAACCACCACGTATTTTTTGTTCACGTCCGCCGGAAAGATTCGCTTTACCTGATCGGGGGTCACCAGGACGGCGCCGATGGTGGCTGACTTTGCCGGACGGTTGACAGGATAGTCGGCGCTCGTGGGCCGCGGCCGCGTGCCGGAGTCGCCAGCCGAAGCCAGCGTGGCCACCGTAGCAAGGAAAACGGCGGTGAGAATTAGCCGCATAGGCAACACCTCCCGTTCAGTCTACAACCGGTGCCTCTACGCTTCCCTCGCTCCATCCTGCAGGAACGTTCGCAGGCGATGGCTGCGGCTGGGGTGGCGCAGTTTCCGCAACGCCTTGGCTTCGATCTGTCGAATGCGTTCGCGCGTGACGGCGAAGTTCTGGCCGACTTCTTCGAGCGTGTGCTCGCTACCGTCTTCCAGGCCAAAGCGCATTTTGATGATCTTCTCTTCGCGCGGCGTCAGGGTCTTCAGCACCTGCGCGGTCTGCTCGCGCAGATTGAGATTGATGACCGCTTCGGAGGGAGAGATGCCCGAGCGATCCACGATGAAATCACCGAGATGCGATTCGTCCTCTTCGCCGATGGGGGTTTCGAGCGAAATCGGCTCCTGCGCGATGCGCAGAACCTTACGCACCTTCGACACCGGCAGCTCCATGCGCTCCGCCAGCTCTTCGTTGGTGGGTTCGCGGCCCAGTTCCTGGATGAGCTGGCGCGAAGTGCGAATCAGCTTGTTGATGGTCTCGATCATGTGGACCGGGATGCGGATGGTGCGCGCCTGGTCCGCAATGGCGCGCGTGATGGCCTGCCGCACCCACCACGTGGCGTAGGTCGAGAACTTGTAGCCGCGCTTGTACTCGAACTTGTCCACGGCCTTCATGAGGCCAATGTTGCCTTCCTGGATGAGATCAAGAAATTGCAGGCCGCGATTGGTGTAGCGCTTGGCAATCGAGACGACCAGGCGCAGGTTGGCTTCAATCAATTCTTTCTTGGCGGCCTCGGCCTGCTGATCGGCCTTGTTGATGATCTGGTAGGTGCGGCGCAGTTCGGTGGCGGAGGCGCCGTACTGCTCTTCGATCTGCTGCATGCGCTGCAGGTGGGAGCGCTGCTCGCGGCGCAGATCCTTGAACCCGTTGGCCCGCCCCGTTTGCGAGGAGACGCCTGGAGCGACCTCCATTTTCTCTGCAACCGCGCCAGTTCGCGCTCCACCGGCCGGACTTCTTCCATGGCGCAACGAATGCAGTCGATCAGACGGCGCAGCACCAGAGTCTGGAACTTGATGGCGCGGGCCTGGCGCCCGATGCGCACGGTCAAACGGCCGAGTTCCCAGCGCAGCCGCCGGTGCTGCTTCGGTTTCATGCCGCGCGGGACCGCGAGCAGCTTCTGGCGCGCCTGCAATGCCTTCCGGTAAAACCGCGAAACCTCTTCGACCGCCGCCAGAAACTCCCGCTTCTTCTCTTCGAGCGTCTCATCGGTGATCAGGGGATCGGAAAGCTGAATCAGGTCGCGCGCGGACAGATTCCCGCGTTGCACCTCTTCGCCCATGCCGAGGATTTTCTGGATCACCAGCGGCGATCGCGATAGCGCCTTGAGCACGATGGTCTGCCCACGCTCGATTCGCTTGGCGATTTCGACTTCGCCCTCGCGGGTGAGCAGCGGCACCGCGCCCATTTCGCGCAGGTACATGCGCACGGGATCGTTGGTCTTGTCGCTGCCGGCGGTGGGCGAGATCCAGATCCAGAATCTCGTCGGTTTCTTCGATTTTGGCGTCGAGCTTCGGCTCTTCGAGGATCTCGATGCCGGCCACATCGAGACCTGCCAACAGATCGTCCAGGTCCGCGCCACCGCTCAGATCGGTGGGCAGCAGCTCGCTGACTTCGTCGTACAGAACGTAGCCCTTTTCCTTGCCCATGGTCATCAGGTGAGATAGACGATCGTATTTTTCTTCTACTGCCACTGGGATCCCCCGACGCCCCGCACTGCCCTGAAACTAATCTCTCCACATTGTACAACGCGCCACCACCGAAATCGTCCGCTTGGTTGACCCGAAGTTAACCCCGGTCCATCCGGGTCAGTTCCGCGCTCAGGCGCAAGGCCTCCCGCCAGGTCGCCGCCGCGCTCGGCCGCCCGGACCTTCGCCTTCAGATTCCGCGCCTTTCGCCGTCGCGTTGGGCATTCTCCAGAGTGTTGAAGCAGGCCTCGCCCTGCTCGAGCGAAAGGAACCACGCTATCTGTCTCATCGGCCAAAACGGCCGCGGCGAGCAAATTACGATCGTTCTCTTCGAGGCGCGCATCCAAGTCGGCGAACATAACCGGCTCGCCGGCTTCGTCAATGGCGAAGATCGCTTCGAAAATCCGGCGCGTCGAAAACTGGGCCAGGGCCGGCATGCGCTTCAGCCGTGGCATGAGGTGGGAGCGCGCGTCGGCGTTGACCAGCACCAGGTTGAGCAGCATCCGCTCAACCGGGCGTACGGGCTCGGCAGCCGGCCGGACGGTCTTCCCGTGCCTCTCGGCGGCCGCTTTCCGGAAGTTCTCAAGCACCGGACCGGCGTCCACGCCCAGGTAACCGGCGACATCGTTGACCACGGCCAGCCGCTCCAGCTTGTCGGAAAGCCGCTGGATCGCCGGCAGCAGAAACTGGAATCCCGCCACCCGGCCTTCCGCGGTCTTCATGTCGAACTTGCCACGGGCGCGGTCGGCAAGCCAGTAGAAATAATTTTTGGCAGTGGCGAGTTTTGCCGCATAGGCTTCGGCACCGCGCTGCTTGCAGTACTCGTCGGGATCGAGGCCGCCATCCAGCTCGAGGATGCGCACGTGCATGCCTTCGTCGAGCAGCATGTTGATGGAACGCTCGGCGGCGCTCGCGCCCGCTGTGTCGGGATCGAAATTGACGACGATCTTGTCGGAGTGCCGCTTCATGGCCTGCACCTGGCGGTTGGTAAGCGCGGTGCCGCAGCTCGCTACGACTTCATGTACGCCCGAAGCGCAGACGCCGATCACGTCCATGTACCCTTCCACCAGCACCGAGCGGTTGGCTTTATGAATGCCATTTTTGGCGCGGTGCAGATTGTAGAGCACGTAGCTCTTGCGGTAGATCGAAGTTTCGGGCGAGTTGAGATACTTTGCCTGTTCATTGGGGTCGAGCGCGCGCCCGCCGAAGGCGATGAGCTTGCCGGTCTCGTTGTGGATGGGGAACATCAGGCGATGGCGGAAGCGGTCATAAAAGCTCCCGTCGTCGCGTTTGCCGACGAGTCCCGATTCTTCCATTTGCGCGCTGGTAAAGTTGTGCTGCTCGAACAGGCGCACCAGGCTGCGCCCGGAGCGCTCGGCGTAACCCAGGCCGAATTCCTCCGTCACCGCGGGCGCCACTCCGCGCCGTTCCAGATATGCCCGCGTCTCCATTCCCGCGGCGCCCTGCAAATTCGCGCGAAACGCGTCTTGCGCCAGTTCGTGCATCTGGTAGAGCGCCGCCCGCAGCTTGGTTTCGGGATCGGAGTACTCCGAACGCTTCGGCATCGGGATGCCGTGCCGTTCGGCCAGCAGCTTCAGCGCTTCGTAGAAGCTGATGCGCTCCATTTCCATCACGAACATCAGCACGTCGCCCTTGGCCGAACAGCCGAAGCAGTAGTAATACTGATGGTCGGCGCGCACGGAAAAAGACGGAGTCTTCTCGTTGTGGAACGGGCAGAGGCCGATGTAGCGGGAGGCGCCCGCCTTGCGCAGCCGGGGTATGTACTCCTGAATCACATGGACGATGTCGACCGCGGATTTGAGCTGCGCTACGAAGTCCATACCGCCCTTCTGGTAATTATCGCTTTTTTCGGAGAACGGTAGTACGGGTGACCGTCAAGTCATCGCACACGCGGCCGACGGAGCGGCAGGGGAAAATGCCTGGCGTAGCGACCGAAGTCGGCATCGCTCGTGAAAATCTGCCAGCCGCGCCGCGAGGCAACCGCACAGATGAGAAAGTCCACTGGCGATCCCGCAACGCGGCCTGCGCGGCACACGTTGTTGATACGGGCCGCTTCCTCGTAGTCCGCGCCGCCAAGCGGCTCGTCCGCGAAGGTCCGCAGCTGGTCTCGAAGCTCCGTGTACTGCTGCTCCCGCGAAATCCCCGAAAGCAACTCTTGGCGGATTGGACCGATCATCTGAACCCGGCCTTCCCGGATCAACTCGGCTAACTCGCCCTCGGCGAGAGACTCGGCGGTGTGCACTTGGCGCTTCCTTCTCCGCAAAACCAGCGACCAGATGCAGGTGTCGACCAACACTTTCATTTGCGTGGACGCAGCCGTTCCCGCTTGTAGTCGTAGCGCGGGTCATAATCGATGGTGCCGAACAGCGAGAGAATCTCCTGCTGCTTACGCCGCGCTATGTACTCTTCGAGCGCGGTATTCACAGTCTCTTTCTTGGTCTTGTGTTTCCCGATTCGTCTGGCCTGTTCGAGCAGCTTGTCATCAATCGCGAGATTCGTTGGCACGGAGAAGACCTCCTTCCTCAATTCTACACCACACGTTACACAAAGAACTGTGTAGAACGCTGCCGTTCCCGCACAAGCGGCCGGTTCAAAAACTCCAGGAATGGAACCATAGCCTGGAACCGCTGGCGCACCTCCGGCAGGAGTTTCGGGGTGGTAGCGAGCTTCGGATCGAGCATCGCATACACCAGCCACTGCTTGAAGCGCAGCAGGTCCGCCGCGGGGTGGTCGCAGGCGAAGCCCTTGGGAACGCGGCTGAGTTTGTCGCCCTGCATCTCGCCCAACAGCCTGCGCAGCGCCGCCGCGCGCAGAAGCTTGCGCATCTCTTCGTGCTTCGCGGCGATGTGCTGCCGCAGCGCCAGCAGCGTCTCCGGTCCCGGCGCGTACACGCCGCCGCCGATCGCCGCCTCCTTATCCGATACGGCCACGTAGAATCCGCCTTCGCCCTGAGCGCCCGCGCTGCGGCGGTGGAAGCTGGCCGCGATGTGGTCCTTGTACGGCGTCTTGTCTGGGCTGAAGCGGGTGTCGCGGTAAATGCGGTAAACCGCTTTGTCCGGATCGGTGGCATACTCCGGCGCAAAGGGCGCCAGCGCGCGGTTCAAGGCCTCCACCAGCTCGCGCATGGGCCGCTTCACCTGCTCCTCATACAGCGCTTTCCGCGGTTGGAACCAATCGCGGTGATTATTGTTTCGCAGCTCGCGGAAGAAATCGAGCGCCTCGGGGGGAAAGCCGGGAAATCGCGTGCTCACCGAATGCCTCCTATAATCGAAGTAATGCCGGCTACGGAAGAGACGCAGGCGCGCCTCGCCGAAATTCCCAATTTAACCGTTTTGGCGGATGCTCCGCTGGCCGTCTACACGCGCTTTGGCATTGGCGGTCCCGCCGATGTCTACGCCGAAACCGCCAGCGCCGAGGCCTTTATCGCCGCCTTGGCCGAAGTGCGGGCCAGCGGCCTGCCCGCCGTGGTGATCGGCGGCGGCACCAACCTGATTGTCTCCGATCGCGGCTTCCGCGGCATCGTCCTGCGCTACCGCGCCGAGCGGCTGCTGGCGGCCAACCAGCGCATTATCGCCGAAGCCGGCGCGTCGCTGCAGTGCCTGGTGGATTTCGCTAACGACCGCGGACTGAAGGGCCTGGAAACGCTGGCCGGCATTCCGGGATCGGTGGGCGCGGCCATCTACGGAAACGCCGGCGCCTACGGCCACGCCATCTCCGAACGCGTGGTCAGCGTGCGCTTCTACGATGGCGCGGCGGTGCGCGTCTTCCCCAACGCGGAATGCGAATTTCAATACCGGGAGAGCGTTTTCAAGCGCCACAAGGATTGGATTATTTTCTCCACCGAGCTGCGCCTCGCGCCGGACGATCCCGCCCGCTTGCGCCAGGTGTCGTCGGAGATTCTGGCCGTGCGCAACCAGAAATTCCCCGTCACCATGAAGTGCGCCGGCAGCATTTTCAAGAACCTGCTGTGGGACCAGCTTCCACCCGCCGCGGCCGCCGCCGTACCGGAGACCGCCGTGCGCGAGGGCAAGGTGCCGGCCGCCTGGTTCCTCGAACAGGTGGGCGCCAAGGGCATGCACCGCGGGGATATCCGGGTGGCCGATTACCACGCCAACCTTATTTATAACGCCGGCGCGGGGACGGCTGCCGACTCTGCGTACCGTGATCGCTGAGTTGAAATCGCGCGTCGAGAGCAAATTCGGCCTCACGCTCGAAGAGGAAGTGCAATACGTGGGCTTCCCCGACGCGCCGCGCCCATGACCGCACTGTGGCTCGCCGCGCTGCTGTTGTTCGCTTCGGGTCCGGACGACCTCCACGAAGCCGTCAAAGCCAATGACGCCGAACGTGTGCGGGCTCTGTTGCGCGCGGGCGCGGATCCTAATCTGCGCGATCCTCTCGGCGCCACGCCTTTGCATGACGCCGCCTGGAACGGAAATCGAGAAATCGTCGAGCTGCTGCTCGAATCTCACGCCGACGTGAACGCGCGGCACCTCGAAGCCGGATCCACGCCGCTGCACTACGCCATCATCAAAGACCATCCCGACATCGTGGCGTTGCTCGTGGATCACGGGGCGGACGTCAAGGCCACATACCGCTCCGGCACGACGCCCTTGCATCTGGCGGCCGGCCACGGGTACCGGGAAATCGCCGCGCTGCTGATCGCGCACGGCGCCGACGTCAATGCCCGCGATCACCAGGGCGCGAGTCCCCTCGATGAAGCCGCCGGGAAAGGCTACAACGCGGTAGCCCAGCTTCTGGTCGAGAAGGGCGCGGAGGTCAACGCCAAGAATCCGGATTCGGGCGCAACGCCCCTCAATGCCGCCGCGGCCAATGGGCATGCGGAGGTGGTCGAAATGCTCCTGGCGCATGGCGCCGCTCTCGATATGCGTGATCGCTCCGGCTCGACGCCGCTCGAGAATGCCGCCCGCGGGCAGCACCCCGAGACGGTGCGCCTGCTGCTCTCGAAAGGCGCGGCTGCTGACCCTGGCGTGTTGGAGCAAGCCGTCTCGAAGGGGCAGGCCGACATCGTGGCAACCTTGCTCGATGGCCACGCCAGCATCGGTGGAACCGCGCTGGGCACGGCGGCGCTCCAAGGGAACCTGGAGATTGTGCGTCTGCTGGTTGAGCATGGCGCCGAGGTCAATGCCCGCAATGCCGATGGCGCCACACCCCTGCACGATGCCGCGCTCAGCGGCCACTCCGACGTCGTGGCCTTTCTCCTTGACCACGGCGCCGGCCGCGATGCCCGCGAAACCGAATCCGGCTCCACCGCGCTCTACGACGCGGCCTCCATGGGACGCCTGGAAGTGGTCGAGCTGTTGCTCACCCGCGGCGCGGATCCAAACCTTCCCAATAAAGCCGGCGCCACTCCGCTCCACGCCGCCGTGGCCAGCGGTTTCGACCAGGTGGCACGGGCGTTGCGGGAACACGGGGGAAAGTGAGCGCCTCTTAGCGCGCAGAGGTATTAAACTCAAGCTGTCGGCACTATGCAATCGAACCAACCCCAACCGGATTCGCGCGACATGCTTCGTGTGCTCCAATCCAAGGATGAGACGCGCGCTTTTTACGACAAGATCAGCGCCGTCTATGACCTTCTATCTGAACGCAGTGAAGGACCGGTCCGTCAAGCGGGCCTTGATGAGTTGGCGCTGATGCCCGGGGAACGTGTCCTTGAGATCGGCTATGGAACCGGCCACTGCCTGGTGCAATTAGCAAAAGCCGTTGGACCGGAAGGCAAGGTACTCGGCATTGATCTTTCCGAAGGGATGCGGACTCAGGCGAAAGACCGATTGGAAAAAGAACATTTGGCCGGCAGGGTCGAGTTGTTGTGCGGCGATGCTACGCACCTTCCGTATCCCAGCGGCAGCCTGGATGCAGTGTTCATGAGTTTCACGCTGGAACTTTTCGACACGCCTGAAATTCCCCTGGTGCTGGCCGAATGCGAGCGCGTGCTGCGTGTGGCCGGGCGAATCGGCGTGGTCGCGATCACCAAAGAGGGCCGGGTGGGATTTGCCGTGGAGGCGTATGAGTGGACGCACCAGCACTTTCCTAACCTGCTCGACTGCCGGCCGATCTTCGTCCGCCGGGCGCTTGAGGATGCCGGGTTCTCGATCAAACACGCCACCATCACGAAGATGTGGGTGCCGGTGGAGATCGTTGTTGCAGAAAAGGTCTAAGGCAGCTCCAGCACTCCCAATTTGGGAAACGTTTGTCCTTTCGGCGGCGTCCCTTCTGCTAAGGTGAAGGAAGTCACAGAGGCACGCCCGCGGAAGTTGCCGTTGGATCACAATTGGGACCTGCTATTCGATAATAGACTGACGTGGTAGCGAACATTCTGACCGACAAAAATGGAGGAACTTTTTATGCGAATGAAACCGTTGCATTTCATCGGACTGATTACTCTGGCGCTAGCCCCACTGTACGGCCAGCAGTATTGGGTGAGTTCGGCGCCGGATTGCTCGAGCTTGGGTGCCACTTTTGGCCAGGCCGTTCAGCCTCCGAACGCCGGCGGCGGCTGGTCCTGCTCTGTGACCGGGACATTCGTATGGCTCGCCGCGGGCGGAATAAATTATCATCCAGCGAGTTGGGGCACTGTGATTCGCGTGGCCGCGCCCGCGTCAAATCCCGTCGGCGTCGACTATACGTTCTACGACGTAAATGGAAACTACCTACCTTTGGACACCACGATTGACAACGGCTCACTCTCATCTGGCAGTGAGGTGGACTTTGCCCTGTATGCCAATCAGCCCGCGGAACTCGAGATGCTTGGCGCAACGAGCGACGCTGGAACAGGTTATAGTAACACCGCCACGGGTTCGGTCTACGCCACGTTTTACTGTCCCGACGCAACAACCTGCCTGAACGTGCTGCCACAGTTGATGTATTCGGCGCTCCCCACCTATCCCTGGTCGCTGAGCGTACCGATCGCATGGGACGACGCGTTATCGTATCAGTGGTCCGCGGAGGGCATTGTGGGCACTAATGATGGAAATGCGAACGCGGTATCCCTGGTAATTTACAACGAAACCAGCGACGCTGCGACCTTTAATGTCGACGTCTACGACAGCTCGGGAAATCTTGCCGGGACGAGCACGACACAGTCAATTCCGGGGTTCAATAGCGCAACTGGGGAAGCCGGCACATACGGAGTGGTTCTGTCGCAAATCGTTCCGAATTTGCCGGCGGGCATCTACAAAATCCTCATCGACGGCGGATCGTCGCTTTCCGCGGTCGAGGTGCTTCAGGTTAACGGATCGTCCGCGACCACCTTGCAGGTTGCCTATGACACCTCGCCCGGGACTGCAAGCGCTCGGACGGGACACCGGTCGAGCGCGAAGAGATTGCACCCGGCGCCCGCGCCAAAAACGGCATTTCCAGCACTCCAGAAGTAAAACGGGTTACACCGGCTAATCGTAGCTTAACCTGGCAGGTGGCTCCGCCTGCCAGGCTCAACTTCCCCGAGACACTCCCAACAAATCCAGCGCTACGCCAGCCGGCAGCTCCGCTCGCCTGAAGAATACTTCGTTGTACAAGGTCTAACCTCAACCCGAATTGCGTCCCCCTTTGCGCTGGAACCCTATTTGGACTATATTGCCCCGGAACTGATTTCCATGGTCGCGAATGGTCGACCAAGGAAGCGGGAGGAGACACTTTGTGCGAATGAAGTCACTTCACCTTATTGGACTGGTTGCTCTGGCCGCTGCGACGCTGCGGGGCCAATCCACGAATCAGCCCATCTATTGGTCCACTGAGGCGCCAGATTGCTCAAGCTTGGATAATGAGACGCCCATCAAGATTATCGACCCGTCCCTGCAGGCTACCCTCGGCTATTCATGCTGGGTGATTGGGACGTTTGTATGGCTCGCGGCGGGCGGGCCGTGGGGCACCGCAATTCGCGTGGCCGCGCCCGCGTCAGGCGCCATCGCGGTCACCTATTCGTTCTACGACGCAACTGGAGCCCAGCAGTCGCTCAATACCGCAGGTTCGTACACCGCCTCCAGTAATAATGTGGCCTTCTCCATGCTTGCCAATCAGCCCTCGGAACTCGACCTGCTTGGCGCTACGAGCGATGCGTCAACAAACTACCGTTCCACCGCCACGGGCTCGGTCTCCGCCGCGTTTTTGTGTCCCGACGCCAACACCTGCGGCGACGTGCTCCCGCAGTTGCTCTATTCGGCGCTACCCGACTATCCATGGTCGCTGAGCGTGCCGATCGCATGGGCGGGCTCGGAATGGACCCAGTGGTCCGCGGTGGGCTACGATGACGGCACTCCGCTGCACCGGGTGTCCTTAGTGATTGCCAACGCGGATACGGTGTCCACGACCTACAACGTCTCCGTCTACAACAGCGCAGGAACCCTTGTCGGGACGGCCACGACGCCTACGATTCCGTCCGGTGAGAATCTGGGAGGCGGCGCCTACGGCCCCGGAGGCACATCCGGGGTGCTGCTGTCGGATTTGGTGCCGGGTTTGGCGCCGGACCTCTATAAGATCCTCGTCGACGGCGGGTCGAAGTATTCCCTGGTCGAGATGCTCCAGATTAACGGGCCGTCGGCGACCACGCTGGAAGTGGCCTATGACAGCGCGCCTGCCGCGGGTGGAAGCGCCCGGTCGGCACGGCGCCAGAGCGCCAGGCGATTGCGCGTGCCGTCCACGCCAAAGACCGTAGTTCCAGGACTCCAGAAGTAAAACGGGTTACGCCGGCTAATCGCACCTTGACCTGGCAGGTGGCTCCGCCTGCCAGGCTCAACTTCCCCGAGACACACCGCTCCCTCCAGCCACCATATAGTTCTACCCTTGCGATCCACCGAAACGATGCCCGTGCTGGCTGATGCCGCCGATGTGCTGAGCGATCAGCTTCGTCTTCACCTGGAACGCCTTTCGGTGGTGCTCGGCCCGCATGCCCGCGACCTCGACACCCAGTTTCGCCAGCGCCTACGCAAGGCCCGTTTCGATGTCCGGCAGATCAAAGCGCTGTGCGACATCACGACCGGCGCGGCGGCCCGCGTTCTCGCGGCGGGCGCGCCTGCGCACACTTTCTTTGAACTGGTTGAGTACAGTGGCAGGCGCCTCGCCAAGCTGAACGTGCCCCCAGCCCACGTCCTGCGGGCGCTGCGCGAGTACGACCGCGTTCTCGATCCCGTCCTGGTGCTTTCTTATCCGGATGAATACAAGAATTTCCGCTGGGCGCGCCAGCAATTGCAGTTCTGCGTCATCCTGACGCTCAACAACGCGTATTATCAGGTGCGCGAAGCCGAAACGCAGGCCTTCTTCGACCTGTCTCGCGCGGAATTGCAAGCCGAGAATCTGGAGGACCTGCTGCGGCGGTTTCTGCAAACCCTCCGCAAGTTCTGCCGGGCCGAAGACGGGCGGATGCTGTTGTTTGAGGCCGGCCATGCGCCCGGTCCACGGCTTCTCAGACGGCTCGCCAGACCTCGACTGGTACCCTCCGGCCAAGCAGGCGGACGCGCTGATTCTCGATCCCGAACTGCGCGCGCGCTATCCCTGGTTCTGGTCCATGCCCCTGGCCGACAACGGGCGCGTCGCCGGTGTCCTGCAACTCGCGTTTGCGAGCGAATACCCCTGGCTACCGCGCGAGCTGGAGCTGCTGGGCGCCGCCGCCGAGCGCTGCCTCCGCGTGGCCGAAAAAGCGCGCTTGCTGGAGGACCTGGCCCAACGCGAACGCCAGGTGCGGCAGCTCGGCGAGCATATGATGCAGATCGAAGAGGAAGAGCGCCGCCGCATCAGCCGCGAGCTGCACGATGAAGCCGGCCAGTCGCTGCTGTGCGTCCGGCTAAAGCTCGAGATGCTGGGCAAGACCGCGCCCCAGGCCCTGCGCGCGCCGATCGACGAGACCCGCGAGCTGACCGAGCGGACGATCATAGAGATCCGGCGCATCATCGGCGCCCTGAGCCCGGCCGTGCTGGAACAGCTCGGACTGGCTCCGGCTCTGCGGCATCTTGCCACCCGCTTCCGGGATGTCTATGCCGGCGAGTTGCGCCTGCATTTCCCGCGGCGGCTGGCCGCCATCCCCCGCGCCATCGAAGTGGCCGCCTTTCGCCTGGTTCAGGAGTGCTTTCACAACATTGCCAAACACTCCCAGGCGTCTACTGTAAACCTTTCCCTGCTTTCCTCCGATGGATTACTGAGACTGAACGTCGAGGATAATGGCGTCGGTTTCGAGGTAAAGGTAGCGCTCGAAAAGCAGAACTCCTTCGGCTTGGCCGGCATGCGGGAGCGAGTGGCGCTGCTCGGTGGGAACTTGGAGATTGTCAGCCGTCCACGGCGCGGTACCAGAATTTCGGTGGAAATTCCCATCGCGAAGTCAAGTCAGAAAGGACCCGTCGCGCGAGCGCAAATCGAGTATGGGAAAGATTCGAGTTTATCTAACGGATGATCACACGCTGTTTCGTCAGGGCATCAAGACCCTAGTCGGTTCCGATCCGGACATGGAAGTGGTCGGCGAGGCCTCCAACGCCATTGATGCCATCGCCGAAAGCGCGGAGTTGAAGCCGGACGTGGTGCTGATGGATATCGGCATGACCGGCCTGAGCTGCTTCGAAGCCACGCGCCAGATCCGCAAAAACCGGCCGGAAACACGGATTCTCGTTCTGACCATGTACGATGACGAAGACTACCTGGTCGAGTGCATGGAATCCGGCGCCTCCGGCTACGTCCTCAAAGACAGCCCCGCTCCGCAGCTGCTCAACGCCATCCGCGACGTTCATCGCGGCGGCAGTTTCCTCAGCCCGCGCATGCTTTCTCAGTTGGTGGATGATTTCCGCTCCCGCGTGAAATCAACCCAACGGCTCCCCCGGTTTGCCACACTCACCCAGCGGGAAAGAGAAGTGCTCAAAATGCTGGCCGAAGGCAATTCGGTAAAAGAGATCGCGTGCACGTTCAACTTGAGCGTGAAAACCATCGAAGCGCACAAGTTCAATCTGATGCGCAAGTTGGACATCCATAACAAAGCCCAGCTGGTGCAATACGCGGTCCAGAAAAAGGTCATCAAGATCCCTGTAGCCGGCTAGAAATGACGGATGCCGGCGATTCGAGTTTGCACCTGGGCCAAGGCGGCTACGTGGGGCGAAACAGCAGCAGGTCCAAACTGAACGTCACTCGCATCGCTTCGGCCGGCTGGGATCGCATTGGACGATAGATAGAGTGCAGGACGTCGTGAACAGCATCTTCGTCGAGGTCCGCTGTCGTCGCGATGCGGCGCTGATCGGCGAGCCGGAAGTTGGGTGCAAACGTCTCGGCGGTTCGGGCCACTCGATCGCGGCCCGCGCCGCGCAGCTCGACGAGATCATCAGGCGCCGGAAGCGCGATCAGAAGACGGCCATCCTCGCGCAGGACGCGCCGGAATTCGTTCGCATTCATTCGCGCCGTAATCGACACGACGATCGAGAACGAGCGGTCGGCGTAGGGTACGAAGCGATCGGCATTGGCCACGATCCACTCGCATTCGGAGTAACGCCGTGCGGCGGCATCAACGGCCGGAACGGAGATGTCGACGCCATGCGCATGAAAACCGGCCTGGCGCGCGAGCGTGCCGAGGTAGAAGCCTTCACCGCAGCCCGCATCGAGAACGATGTCGTCGGGGGACGCGGCGATAAACTCCCCGATCGCGTTTAGCAGCGGAGCGGTGACGCCGCGGTCGTGTAAACGGCGGCGTGCGGCGAGGGCGGCGGCGGTGTCACCCGGCTGCTTGGATCGGCGGTCCTGCGCCTGGAGCAGGTTGATGTAGCCGGTACGTGCAATGTCGAACGAATGGGCGCGCGGGCAGAACAGGCGGCGCTCCTCGCGTGCCAGGGGCAGGTGGCAGTGGCGAACGGGGCAGAGGAGCATGGGTCGAGTGTAGCGGATGGGGGAACGGTGTTTGACTTTCGGTCCGTCGTGCCCGGTGCAACGCTGGTTCCGATAAGCGCGTTTCCGACCCCAACATTCACTTCTTCCCACCATCGACGGAATCGCCGCCGCAAGCGGTACCTGAGCCCTGTCGGGCGCGAGGGCGGTAGGTTTGGGCTAGGCGGCGATCGGCTCAGCATCTTCTTCTCTGGCCGAATCCAGGAAGAAATGCGCACATCCCGCGTCTGGAAAAGTAACGGCAACACGGGTCTCGGTACCAGTGCTGCCTTTTTGGGACGTTCGGCGCGCGGTCCACACGCGTGCACCTTCTATGAACCGCTCCTCGAACGAGTCAGCGTCTTTCCGATTTGCGTACGCACCAGCATATGAGCCGACATCATACCGAATGACCAGTTGGTTGAAGTGAAAATCCCTAGCGGATTCACCTTAAGCGGCAGGCTTCGGGCCTCCCTAGCCTGACTGCCGGCTGAAGCCGGCGGCGGCACCTGAAGGGTGCGCCACTGATAGAATCTGTACATGACTCGGCGGGGCTTTATCGGCGCGGCGGCTGCGGCGCTTGCGGCGGCGCCTGGTAAGGCGATTCGGCTGGGTGGTCCGGTATTTCTGAAGAGCGATGATCCGCGGGAACTGGCGCGGGAGCACCGGCGGCTGGGGTATAGCGCGGCGTACTGTCCGGAGGCCAAGGCCGAGGACACGGCGCGGGTGCGCGAAATCGAGAAAGCCTTTGCCACGGAAAATGTGGTGATTGCCGAGGTGGGCGCGTGGGTCAACATGCTCGATCCGGACGCGGAGAAGCGCGCCAAGAATCTACATTACGTTGCGGAGCGGCTGGCGCTGGCGGAGGCGGTGGGGGCGCGCTGCTGTCCGGATATCGCGGGCTCGTATAATCCGAAGGTCTGGTATGGACCGCATCCCAAGAATCTTTCGCCGGAGTTTTTCGACGCGACGGTGGAGAATTGCCGGCGCGTGATCGACGAGGTCAAGCCGAAGCGCACGAAATTCACTATTGAAATGATGGGTTGGAGTCTGCCGGATTCCCCGGACTCCTATGTGAAACTTTTGCGCGCGGTGGACCGGCCGGCGTTCGCGGTCCACATGGACGTGTGCAACGGGATCAACAGTCCGGAGAAGTTTTATCGCAACAGCGAATATATTGCGGAATGTTTTCGCAAGCTTGGGCCGTGGATTGCGTCGTGCCATGCCAAAGACCTGCAATGGATCCCGGAGTTGAACGTACATTTTTTGGAAGTGATTCCGGGCCGCGGCGAGATGGACTACCGGACGTATCTGAGCGAGATTGCAAAGCTGCCGGTGGATGCGCCGCTGATGCTGGAGCACCTGAAGACGGCCGAGGAATACGACGAAGGCAAGCGTTACATCATGAAAGTGGCGAGTGAAACAGGGCTGAGTTTGGCTTGAAAGGACGGCGATGAACCGAAGAACGTTTTTGGCTGCGAGCGCAGCAACAGCATGGATGGGGCGGGGAATTAGCGCGGCGGGCGCGCGGCTGCCGATCAAGAAGGCCGTGGAGTTCTCGATGCTTCCGAAGACGGCGAGTATTGCCGACCGGCTGCAAATGGCACGGGACGCGGGCTTCGAGGAGATCGAATGCCCGACAATGCCGGATCAACATGAGGCGGAGGAAGTGAAGAAAGCCTCGGAGAAGACGGGGCTGCGCATTCATTCCGTGATGAACATGGCGCACTGGGAGTACCCGCTTTCTTCGGCCGATCCGGCGGTGGTAGCGAAGAGCGTGGAGGGCATGCACACCAGTCTTCACAATGCGCATTTCTGGGGCGCGGACACGGTGCTGCTGGTGCCGGCGGTGGTGACCGAGCAAACCACCTACCACGATGCCTGGGTGCGGTCGCAGGAACAGATCCGGAAATTGATTCCGATGGCCCAGGAACTCAAGGTGATCATCGGTATCGAAGAGGTGTGGAACAAGTTTCTGCTGAGCCCGCTCGAAATGCCGCGCTACATCGATGAGTTCAAGAGCCCGTGGATCCGGTCTTATTTCGACGTGGGCAACGTGGTGTTCTATGGATATCCGCAGGACTGGATTCGCACGCTTGGCAAGCGGATCATCAAATTGCACATTAAAGATTTCAAGTACGAAAACGAAATGACGAAGTGGATGCCACTGCGGGAAGGCTCGATCAACTGGCTGGAGATTTACAAGGCGCTGGGCGAGGTGGGGTACAAGGGCTCAGCGACGGTGGAGCTGGACGGAGCTCCGAAGGGCTATCCAGGCGGCGATGCAGCCTATCTGCGCGAAGTGAACCGGCGGTTCGATCTGATCCTCACCGGAGCATAGGAGGCGGCGGGAAATGGGCAAGTTTCTGATCGGTATATTGACCGGCGTGATCCTGACGGGCCTGGTGCTGGTGATCGGCGTCTTCGCCATTGCACGCATGCGGGAAAAGCCCCCGGCGATCGCGGAGGGCTCGACGCTGGTGCTGGATCTGGAGGGGGAAATCCCGGAGAAAGCGCCGGTCGAGTTTCCGATTCCCTTTCTGGAGCAGCGAATGCCGCCGACCGTGACCGACATTTGGGGGACGCTGCGTAAAGCCGCGGCTGACAATCGCATCAAGGCGATCGTGTTCGAGCCGCGCGATCTGGTGGTTGGCTGGGGCAAGCTCGAAGAGATTCGGAGCGACCTCGAGAATCTTCGAAAATCGGGCAAGCCCATCTACGCATACCTCAAGACGCCTGGCGCGCGGGAATACTATCTGGCGACGGCCGCCACGCGGATCTACATGGATCCCGAGGACGAGTTGAACCTCAAGGGCATGCGGTTCGAGCTGATGTACTTCAAGAAGACGGCCGACAAGCTGGGTGTTCAGGTGGAGATCGAACACGCCGGTAAGTACAAGGACTTCGGCGATATGTTCACGCGGGCATCGATGAGTCCGGAGACCAAAGAGGTGCTCACCAGCATCATTGACGACCTGTACGGCAACCTGGTGCAACGGATTGCGGAGGGGCGGAAGAAGACGCCGGAGCAGATTCGGGCCACCATCGACCAGGGCCCGTTCCTTTCGCCTCATGCAAAAGAACAGGGACTGATTGACGGCATGCTCTACGAAGACCAGATGTATGACGAGGTCAAGGCCAAGCTCAACAATGGCGATCTCAAGAAGGTATCGCTGCGGGATTACGTGCGCGTGCCGCCCGTGGGCGCGGTTGGCAAACAGCGCATTGCGCTGGTGACGGGCGAGGGGGGTATTTCGCGCGGTGATGGCGGCTCGGATTTTTCAGGCGACAGCGGAATCGAATCGGAAGGATTCGACAAACTCCTGCGACGCGTGGGCAATGACGATGGCGTGAAGGGCGTGATTGTGCGCATCGATTCCCCGGGCGGAGAGGTGTTCGCTTCCGATGCCATTTGGCGCGAAATGAACGTGTTGAGCAAGAAGAAGCCGGTGGTGATTTCGATGTCCGACACGGCGGCGTCGGGCGGGTACTACATCGCCATGACGGGCGACCCGGTGGTGGCCTATCCGGGGACGTTCACGGGCTCAATTGGCGTAGTGTTCGGCAAGGCCAATCTACATGGGCTCTATGACAAGCTGGGCGTCACCAAGGATCTGCTGAGCCGCGGACGATACGCGGATATCGATTCGGATTACGGGCCGCTTTCGGCCGACGCGCACGCGAAGCTCCGGCAAGCGATCGACGAGGATTACCGGAGTTTCGTGGGCAAGGTGGCCGCGGCGCGGCGGCGGAAGTTCGATGAGATTGAGCCGCTTGCGCAGGGGCGGGTGTGGCTGGGCTCGCAGGCGAAGGCCAACGGGCTGATCGACGAGTTGGGAGGGCTGGACCGGGCCCTGGATCTGGTCAAGGAAAAGGCCAAGATTCCGAAGAGCGAAAGGGTAACTCTGGTAACCTATCCACCCAAGCGGACCATTTTTGACCTGCTGTTCGGACAGCCCGCTGAAGGGGCGATGGAGTCGCGTTTACGGGGTGTTCTAAAGGCCTGGCAAGTGCGCCTGTGGGCACGGGGCGGGATGATGCGGCTCATGCCGTACTCGATCAATGTTTACTGAGATCGGGGCCCCGAAAAAAAACAAGAAAAACGTTGCGGCTTTGCGCCGGCGTGCGTCATATTGGACACAGGCGCAGTAACTGCATGTAGAGCGCATCATATCTGGCAAACGAGTACCAACGCCCGTGTCGCGCTCGGGCAAGTTTGTGCGCCCGGACATTGCCCATGGCTGAGTCGGTGCTCTTTTTCACGGAACTGTTGGGACTGCCGGTGCTGGATGTCAAAGGCCGGCGGATCGGGCGTCTGCGCGATGCGGCGCTGGTCCCGCTAGTTCATCCCGCGCGCATCGACCGGTTTCTCGTGGGCGGCGGCTGGGCCTGGCTCACCATCCGTTACGATCAGGTTGCTTCCATTTCCCTCGATGGGATCCGGCTGAAAGACGAGGTCCTCACCCCGTATCATTCCGACGAATACATGCTGCGGATTGGGCGGGACTTGCTCGACCAGCAGATCATCGATATAAACGGGCGGAAAGTGGTCCGGGTCAACGACGTCACCTTCGAAGTGCGGAGCGCGAGCGGCAACGGGAATGGTAACGGCGTCAACGGGCACGACCATAACTGCCTGTGGATTCTGGAGGTGGATGTCGGCGTCCGCAGTATTTTCCGGAGGTTGGTGCAGGGTGTGCTGCCCCCGCGGTGGATTCGCAGTCTCCAGAGCCCCATTCCACCGAATTCCATACGATGGGAATTCTGTAACATTGTGGAGCCCGACCCGCAGCGTCGGCTGCGCTTGAACATTTCGCACGAGAAACTGGAGAGAATCCACCCGGCCGATCTGGCGGACATCGTCGAAGAACTGGGCCAGGCGGAGCGCGGCGCCATCTTTGAGAGCCTGGACAGCGAAGTGGCCGCTGACGCGCTGTCGGAGGTCGATCCCAAGATGCAAGCCAGCATTCTGGAGGCGATGGAGCCGGAGAAGGCGGCTGAGATCGTGGAGGAAATGTCGCCCGACGAAGCCGCGGACGTGCTCAGTGAAATGGAGGAATCCACGTCCGAGGAGATCCTGGAAGAAATGGATGTGGCGCCGGAGTCGGAGGTCCGCGAGTTGCTGGAATTCGAGGAAGACACTGCCGGCGGCATGATGAACACTGAGTACATAACCCTGCACGACGGCGCAACGGTGGAAGATGCGATGACCGCGCTACGGGGCAACGAGGACCAGCTCGAGAATCTGAATTCGCTGTTTCTGGTGGATGCAGAAGGGCGCCTGACGGCCGCGGTACCTCTGGCGCGGCTGTTCGTGGCTTCCGGAGCCACGCCGCTGCGCCAACTGGCGAGCGAAACGCTCATTTCAGCCGCGGTCACCGATCGCCAGGACGACGTCACCGAGCTGTTCGACAAATACAACCTGCTGGCATTGCCGGTGGTAGACGAGGACAAGCGCATCGCTGGGGTGATCACCGCGGATGACATCATCTCCGTGCTGAGGCAAAAGTGATGGACGATGCTGAAAACCTGGCGCACGCGCATCATGGTCTTCCTGGCCGTTCTCGGCCCGGGGTTTATCACTGCCAACGTCGATAACGACGCGGGCGGCATCTACACGTATTCGCAGGCCGGCGCGCGCTGGGGCTATCTTTCTCTCTGGACGCTGATTCCCATCACTGTCGCTCTGATCCTGGTGCAGGAAATGTGTTCGCGCATGGGCGCGGTGACGGGCAAGGGTCTCTCCGATCTCATTCGCGAGGAGTTCGGGTTGCGCGTCACGTTCACGGTGATGTCTCTGCTGGTGCTGGTCAATCTCACGAACGTGATGGCCAACTTCGCGGGGATCGCCAGCTCGCTCGAGCTGTTTCACATCTCCCGCTATTTTTCTGTGCCCATTGCGTCGGTGGCGATCTGGTTTCTCATCGTCAAAGGAAATTACAAAAGCGCGGAAAGGAT
Organism: Terriglobia bacterium; assembly: GCA_963768075.1. Lineage (GTDB taxonomy): Bacteria > Acidobacteriota > Terriglobia > Bryobacterales > Bryobacteraceae > QHXW01. The sequence continues at coordinate 250,683 of CAVYHD010000032.1, read as the reverse complement.
CTTTCTGTTCGCGTGCATTCTTTACGTGGCGTATATCATTTCGGGAATCCTGGTGAAACCGGACTGGACTCAGGCCGCGATCTACAGTTTCAAGCCGACCGTAATGCTCGATCGTGATTACATCGAGATGCTGATCGGACTGGTGGGCACGACCATCGCGCCCTGGATGCAGTTTTACCTGCAGGCTGCCGTTGTGGAGAAGGGAATCACGGCCAAGGAATATGTGCAGTCGCGCGTAGAGGTGATTTTCGGCTGCATCATTACCGACGTGGTCGCGTTTTTCATCATCGTGGCGTGCGCCGGCGCGATCTGGTCGAACGGCCCGCGCGATATCGAGAGCGCCGCGGAGGCCGCCAAGGGTTTGCTGCCATTCGGGCAGTACGCTTACCTGCTGTTCAGCGCGGGGCTGCTGAACGCGTCTGTGTTTGCGGCCTGCATCCTGCCGCTTTCGACCGCGTACTCGGTTTGCGAGGGCCTGGGTTTCGAATCGGGCGTGGACAAAAGTTTTGACGAAGCTCCCATTTTCTACTGGCTCTACACGCTGCTGATTGTGATTGGTGCGGCTGTGGTGCTGATTCCGGGGTTTCCTTTGGTGCGGATGATCTTGTTTTCGCAGGTCATTAATGGCGTACTATTACCTATCGTTCTCATTTTTATGATTCTGCTTGCCAACAATCAGCGCATCATGCAGGAATGGGTGAACTCGCGGTTCTATAACCTGGCATCGTGGATTACGGTAGTGGTTATGATTGGCCTCTCCCTGGCGTTGGCGGGTATCAGTATTCGGAGCCTCTGAGTGGAGAATCCATGATTGACGAACAGGATTTCAAGAAACGCGCGGATGAAGCGCTCACTACGCTGCATCGCGCGTTGATCGGCGCCGCGGACGATTACGGCTTCGACGTGGATCTCAATGCCGGCGCCTTGGTGGTCGAATTCGAAGAGCCGCCTGGGAAATTTGTGATTAGCCCTAATACCCCGGTGCGTCAGATCTGGGTCTCGGCGCACGCCAGGAGCTATAAGCTCGACTGGGACATCGTCGAGGCCGCGTTTGTCTATGCCGAATCCGGCGACACGCTCAAACAGCTGGTGGAAAAGGCGATCAGTAAACAACTCCAAGAAGAAGTGAATCTGTAGCGCCCCACGACCCCTAGGGGTGATTCTCAATGGCCTGAGCGTTACGTTCGCGTCGTGGGAGTCGTGCGAGAATCGAACCTATGAACGTCGCACCCATCGCACTTGCCGAAGCCGTGAAGAAGGGGTTGAAGCCGGGGAAGCTGTTTATCAATGGCCGCCAGGAAGATGCCGCGAGCGGAAAGACCATCGACGTCGTCAACCCCGCGACTGGAGAAGTGCTCACGACGGTTCCCGATGGCGGCACGCCGGACGTGGATCGAGCCGTGGCCGCCGCGCGGCGCAGCTTTGAGAACAAGAGCTGGCGTGGCATGGATCCGTCCCGCAAGGAAAAGATCCTGTGGGATCTTTCAGAGATTCTGCTGAAGAACCGCGATGAACTCTCCATTCTCGAATCCTTGGAGAATGGCAAGACCGTGCGCGAGGCGACGGGTGCGGACGTCAATCCGGCAATTGACGCGTTCCGTTATTACGCCGGTTGGGTGCGCAAGATTTACGGCGAGACCATTCCCGTGGACGGCCCTTACCTGAACTACACGCTGCGCGAACCGGTAGGCGTAGTTGGCGGCATCGTGCCCTGGAATTATCCGCTGCAAATCGCTGTTTGGAAGGTTGCCCCGGCGTTGGCCTGCGGCTGCTCAGTGGTGCTGAAGCCGTCGGAGATGACGCCGCTCACCGCCCTCAAGCTGGCCGAATACTGCATGGAGGCAGGGATTCCGGAAGGTGTTGTGAATGTAGTGACTGGCTACGGGCCGAGCGCCGGCGAAGCGCTGGGGCGCCACATGGACATCGACAAGATCAGCTTTACGGGCAGCGTCCGCACGGCGCGCGCCCTGCTGAAAGCGTCCGCGGAATCCAACCTGAAGCGGTTGAGTCTGGAACTGGGCGGCAAATCTCCGAACATCATCTTTCCCGATTGCGATATGGAGTCTGCACTTAAATCCGCATTCTGGGGCATTTTCGCGAACAAGGGCGAGGTCTGTAGCGCGGGCTCGCGCCTGCTGCTGCACGCGGACATTCATGATAAGTTTCTCGACGAACTGGTTGCGCGCGCGCAGAAAATGAAGGTCGGCGACCCGCTCGACCCATCGACGGCGATGGGTTCGCAGATTTCTGCCACGCAGCTCGAACGGATACTGGGCTACGTTCGTTCCGGCAGGGAAGAGGGCGCGAAGCTTTTGTGCGGCGGCGAACGCGATACCGTCGGCGACAAGGCGAAAGGCTTCTATGTGAAGCCCACGATCTTCTCCGAAGTGAAGCCGCAAATGAAGATCGCGCAGGAGGAGATCTTCGGGCCGGTACTCGCCGCGCTGCGTTTCCGCGATGCCGGGGAGGCGGTAGAGATCGCGAATTCCACCATCTACGGCTTGGTCTCGGCGGTGTGGACGCGCGACATTCAACTGGCTCATCGCGTTGCCAACGATATCAAAGCGGGAGTTGTCTGGATCAATACCTACAACGGCTTCGACACCTCCAGCCCATTCGGCGGTTATAAGCAGTCCGGTTTCGGCCGGGATTTGGGCGCCTACGCGCTCGACCAGTACACCAACGTCAAGTCCATCTGGGTGGCGCTGTGATCACGCTGGAGGAAGTGCGAAAGCTGCTCGAGCAGAACGACGTCAAGCACATCAAGCTGGGTGCGTATGATATCGACGGTACGCTTCGCGGCAAGTACGTGAGCAGCGAGAAATTCCATTCGGCGGCGCAATCGGGGCTGAGTTTTTGCGACGTCATCTTCGGCTGGGATATTGGCGATGTACTTTACGACAACGTCAAGTTCACGGGCCCGCACACCGGGTATCCCGACGCCAACTGCCGAATCGCGCTCGATACCTTTCGCTTGATTCCGTGGGAACCGGGCACGGCATTTTTCCTGATGGATTTCGTCACCCGCGACGGCCAGCCCTTGCCCATCGCGCCGCGGCAGGTATTGCAGCGCGTGGTGGCTCGCGCCGAGGCCCTGGGTTACATCCCGTATTTCTCCGCCGAGTACGAATTTTTCTTCTTTCGCGAAACGCCCGACAGCCTGCGCGCCAAGAATTTCCGCGGCCTGACTCCGCTGACACCGGGCATGTTCGGATACAGCGTGATGCGCGCATCGGCTAACTCCGCACTGGTTTTGCAGATCATTGATCAACTGGCCGCTTTCCATTGCCCATTGGAAGGCCTGCATACGGAAACCGGGCCGGGGGTCTACGAGGGCGCGATCGCCGTTGACGAAGCCGTACCCGCTGCGGATAAAGCCGCCCTGTTCAAGACCGCGGTGAAGGAGATCGCCGCGCGCCAGAGCCTCATCCCCACGTTTATGGCTAAGTGGAATCCCGATCTGCCCGGGTCGAGCGGCCATCTGCACCAGAGCCTCTGGGAAAGAGGGACGCAGAAGAACCTGTTTCACGCGACCGGCGCTGGCGGGATGTCCGCACTCATGCAGCATTACATCGCGGGCTTAGTGACGAATGTGCCGGAACTGGCGGCGGTGATCTGCCCCACCATCAACTCCTATAAGCGCACAGTGCCCGGGGCGTGGGCGCCGATCAATTCCACCTGGGGCATGGACAACCGCACGACGGCGGTGCGCGCGATTCCAGGCGGCAGCAAATCGGCGCGCGTTGAGCTGCGCCTGGCCGGTGCGGACATCAACCCCTACCTCGCGATGGCCGCGTCCCTTGCCGCCGGGCTCGATGGCATTGAGCGCAAACTCGCGCTGCCGCCGCCTACGGTCAATGCCTATGCCGGTGAGGCGCCTCCGCTGCCGCGCACACTGGCAGCCGCCGTGAAGCTGTTCCGGGAAAGCGCAATGGCCCGCCACTGGCTCGGCGACGAGTTCGTGGACCACTACGCCTCGACACGCGAATGGGAAGTGCGGCAGTTTGAGAAAGCCGTGACGGACTGGGAACTGGCGCGGTATTTCGAATCGGTGTAACTCAGCCGGGTCGTGCTATCGTAGCCTTTCCGATGAGTTTCGCGACATTCTCTTTCCCCACTACCATCGTCTTCGGCGCCGGTACGGTCAACCAGATCGCTGCCGAGCTAACGAAGCGCAACGTCCGCCGCCCCCTGCTGGTCACGGATGCGGGGATCCAGCGCACGGCCGTTTTCGAGCGCGTGCGGCAGCTCGTCCCCGAAGCCGCTGTTTTTTCGAAAGTCGATCCTAACCCCACCGAGCAAAACGTACAGGACGGAGTGGCTGAGTACAAAAGGGCCGGTTGTGATGGCGTCATCGCGCTGGGCGGCGGCTCTCCTCTCGACGCCGCCAAAGCTATTCGCCTCCTCGCCACGCACGACGGTCCGCTAGCCGGCTACGATGATATGCTCGACGGTTCCAATCGCATCTCGTCCAACCTACCGCCCTACATTGCCATCGCCACCACCTCCGGCACCGGTAGTGAAGTGGGGCGCTCGGCAGTGATCACAATTCAAGCCACAAACCGGAAGACCGTCATCTTCAGCCCGTATTTGATTCCGTCGGTCGCGCTTGCCGATCCCGAGCTGACTCTCGACTTGCCGCCGCATATCACGGCCGGCACCGGCATGGATGCGTTCACGCACAACGTGGAGGCTTATCTCGCCAAGAGTTACCATCCCATGTGCGACGCCATTGCGCTCGCCGGCACCAAACTGGTCTGGGATAATCTGCCGCGCGTCATGGATCATCCGCACGATATCGAGGCACGCTCGAACATGATGATGGCCGCCATCATGGGCGCGGTGGCCTTCCAGAAGGGGCTCGGCGCTGTGCATTCGCTGGCGCATCCGCTCTCCACCGAATGCGGCATGCATCACGGAACCACCAACGCGATTCTGTTGCCGGCCGTGTTGGAGTACAACCGGCCCGCCTGCCGCGGAACGCATTCTCCAGCTTGCCGCGTTGTTGGGAGGCGGTGATGCCGCCGAACGGGTGCGTGAGTTGAATCGTCGAGTATCCATCAAACCCCGTCTGCGTGACTGGGGTGTGTCCGAAGCCATTCTACCGGCGCTCGCGGACAAAGCGGTCCATGATGGCTGTCATCAACTCAACCCGCGGCCGTGCACCCGCGAGGATCTGCTCAATCTCTATCGCCAGGCGTATTAAGGGGCAACCGGCTTTTTTGCCCAGGGTTGCTACAATGGCTACTCCATGCAGGTATTGCAGGCGGGCCAGCACAAATTCATTTATCTCGAGCTCGACACGGAAACGGTGAGCAACGTCGCCCGGCAGGCGGGCTTTGAAATCAAAGCCTGGGACGGAGCTCGCAGCCTTTCGGCGGATCTGTTCGCGCCCGGCCGCCAGTCGCCGTTGTTGTTGTTCGATGCCGCCGATCCCGCCAATTTGGGTTGGTTTTCGCGGTGCCAGTTCTATGTAGATGGACGCACGGGAGCCGTCATGCAAACGCCGATGACGCTCGCCAATCAACTGGATCGCGCCGGCAAGCCGCAGGCGTACTCTGTCCGGCTGACGATCACCAAGGAATTGCCGGCTAGCTACCGGCTGCCGGGCAAGCAGCCTCTCACCGAGCAAGTCCTCTACGCGCTTCTCTACAATTTTCTGAACGCGCTCACGAAGACCGGCGTCGCCGTCTGCGGCGCGTCCATCGTCAAGGCGCTTGCCGGCCGCACCGAGAGCTGAACCAAACCGTCACGCCGCTGCCAGTTCTACGGCAGTCTCCACTTCCTTCCTATATTCAGCCAGCAGCTCGGGCGTGGATGCCTCGAAACGCATCACCAGAACGGGCTGCGTATTGGAAGCGCGCACCAGTCCCCAGCCGTGCGGAAACAGAATCCGCACGCCATCCACGTCGACGGTTTGGTGCGCGTCTGCGGAATTTCTCGCTGACCGCGCGCACCACCTCGAATTTGCTGCTCGTCGGGGCAATCGACGCGGATCTCCGGCGTGGCGACCGTCTTGGGCAGATCCGCCAGTTGCGCAGACAGCGGCTGCCCGGATTTGCGCCACGATCTCCATCAGCCGGCAAGCGGCGTAGAGCGCATCGTCGAAACCGTAATAGCGGTCGGCGAAAAACATGTGGCCGCTCATTTCGCCCGCCAGTTCGGCGTGCGTTTCCTGCATCTTGGCTTTGATGAGCGAATGGCCGGTCTTCCACATGATGGCGATTGCCGCCGTGCGCGGCGAATGTCGTCATACATGCGTCTGCGAGCACTTCACTTCGCCGATGAATGTCGCGCCCGGCTTGCGGGTCAGAATCTCGCGCGCGTAGATGATCATCAACTGATCGCCATAGACGACCGTGCCTTGGTCGTCCACCGCGCCGATGCGGTCGGTATCGCCATCGAAGGCGATGCCCAGGTCCGCGCCCTGCGCTTTCACCTCGGCCACCAGGGCTGCCAGATTCTCGGGAACCGTGGGATCGGGATGGTGATTGGGGAAGCGGCCGTCCATCTCGAAGAAAAGCTCGGTGGCGTCGCAGTTCAGCTTTTGGAGAATGCGGTGCATCACCGGACCCGCCGGTGCCGTTGCCGGCGTCCGCCACCACTTTGATTCGGCGCGCGAACTGAAACTGCGCGGCGATCTCATCGACGTAAGGCGTGACAATGTCGGCCGTTGCTCCGATGCCCTCGCCGCGTTCGCATAGTCGCCGTGCTCGATCATCCGCCGCAGCTCCTGAATCTCCTCGCCGTGAATGGTGGACGCGCCGCACACCACCTTGAACCCGTTGTACTCGGCGGGATTGTGGCTGCCGGTGATCATCACGGCGCCGTCGGCCTTGAGGTGAAATACCGAATAGTAGAGCAGCGGCGTGGGACCACGCCGAGGTCCGTCACATGGCAGCCGCTCGCCACCAGACCTCGCAGCAGCGCATCGCGCAGCCGCGGTGGAGCTCAGCCGGCAGTCGCGGCCGAGATTGATCTTTTGGCCGGTCTGGCGCTGCAGGTATGTGCCGATGGCCTTGTCCCAGATTCGATGTCCCGGGATCGAGCAGTTCTTCGTCGGCGATGCCGCGGATATCGTATTCGCGAAAGATGGTGGGTTTGAGCATGAAAGCAGTATAGCGTGAGGCCTCAAGTGTAACGCTCCGCGCTAAAATAACTGTGGGATGAAGGTCCCATTATGACCGCTCGCCTGCCACAACGCCAGTTTACCACCATTAGCGGAGTGCCCATTGAGCCGCTGTACGGCCCCGAATATCTGCGGACTTCGATCCTGCGCGCGATCTCGCCGCGCCCGGCGAGTTTCCCTACACCCGCGGCATCCATCGCAACATGTACCGCGGCAAGCTCTGGACCATGCGCCAGTTCTCCGGCTTCGCCACGCCGGAAGAAACCAACCGCCGCTATCGTTACCTGCTCGCGCAGGGGCAGACGGGACTCTCGGTGGCGTTCGATCTGCCCACCCTGATGGGCTATGACGCCGACCATGCCCTGGCGAAGGCGAAGTGGGCAAGTGCGGGCGCGGCCATCGTTCGCTCGAAGACATGGAGATTCTGTTCCGCGGCATTCCGCTGGGCGAGGTGACGGTCTCGATGACCATCAACTCGCCGGCCGCGGTGCTCTGGGCCATGTACCTGGCGGTGGCGGAGAAGCAGGGCGTCGATTGGGCGCGGGTTTCGGGCACCCTGCAGAACGACATCCTGAAAGAATACATCGCGCAGAAGGAATTCATCTTTCCGCCGAGGCCTTCCATGCGGCTGGTCACCGACACCATCGAGTTCGGCGCGCAACACACGCCGCGGTTCAACCCGATTTCGATCAGCGGATATCACATCCGCGAAGCCGGTTCGACGGCGGTGCAGGAACTGGCCTTCACGCTGCGCGACGGCATCGAGTACGTGGATTGGGCGCTCGAGCGCGGGCTGGCGATCGACGAATTCGCGCCGCGCCTGAGCTTCTTCTTCAACGCGCACAACGATTTTTTCGAGGAGATCGCCAAGTACCGGGCGGCGCGCAAGATCTGGGCCTACGCCATGCGCGAGCGCTACGGCGCGCGCGACGAGCGCAGCCTGAAGCTGCGCTTCCATGCGCAGACGGCGGGCTGCTCGCTCACCTGGCAGCAGCCGTATAACAACGTGGTGCGGACGGCGCTGCAGGCCATGGCCGCGGTGCTGGGCGGGGCGCAATCGCTGCATACCAATTCGCTCGACGAAGCCTACGCGCTGCCGAGCGAGCATGCCGTCACCATCGCGCTGCGCACCCAGCAGGTCATCGCTTATGAAAGCGGCGTCACAGCATGCGCCCGATCCGTTCGGCGGCAGCTATTTTCTGGAACGGCTGACGCTCGATCCGGAGCAGGCGCGCGGCGAGTACATCCGGCGGATCGACGAGATGGGCGGCATGATTCGCGGCCATCGAAGCGGGCTTCCCGCAGCGCGAAATCGCCGCGGCCAGCTACGGGTATCAGCAGGAAGTGGAGCGCGGCGAGCAGTCATCGTGGGGGTGAACCGTTCCAGTCGGACGAGGAAAAGCCGATCGAAATCCTGCAGATCGACCATCGGCGCGCAGGAGCACCAAGCCGAGAAACTGCGCAGCTTTGCGCAAGCAGCGTAATAATGGAGGGTGAAGGGCTGCCTGGATGCGCTGCGGCGCGCCGCCGAGGTGCCGGGAACACAATGCCGTCCATTCTCGACGCGGTCCAGGCCTACTGCCACGCTGGGCGAGATCTGCGACGCGCTGCGCGAGGTCTTCGGCACGTACCAGGAAACGAGCCGATCGTCTGATTCATGTCAACGTCCCGATTCGGGTCTTGTGGCCAAGCCCGGCCTCGACGGCCACGACCGCGGCGCCAAGTCATCGCGCGGGCGCTTCGCGATGCGGGCATGGAAGTCATCTATACTGGTTTGCGACAGACCCCGGAGATGATTGTCAACGCCGCGCTTGCAGGAAGACGTGCAGGTGATCGGCCTTTCGATCCTCTCCGGCGCGCACAATGCCATCGTGCCGCGCGTGCTGGAATTGCTGCGCGAGAAAGATATGGCCGGCGTGAAAGTGATCGTCGGCGGCATTATCCCGGACGAAGACGCCGCGCGACTGGAGAAGCAGGGCGTGGCGGCCGTTTTCCAGCCGGGGGCTTCGCTGGAAGAGATCGTCGGCTTCATCCGCGGCGACCGTGCCCGCGTAGTGCGCGTCAGGAACGACAAAGGATGAGAAGACACGCGAAATGGACATGGAAAAGCTTCAAGATCGCGGTCTTCATCGACTTCGACAATATCGAGATCGGCGTCAAATCGACGCTGCAGCGGGAGTTCGATGTCTTCGGTGCTCGAAGCGCTGAAAGAACGGGGCGAGATCATCACCAAAATCGCCTACGCGAATTGGGGAAGGCTGGAAAATTCCACGCGGCCAGCTCTCGGAATACGCGGTGCAGATGGTGCAGCGCGATCCCTCGCCGCGCGGCGACAAGAACGGCGGCGATATCAACCTGGCGCTGGACGCGCTGGAATTGGCGTTCACGCACGACCACATCAACGCGTTCGCCATTGTCAGCGGCGACAGCGATTTCATGGCGCTGGTCAACAAGCTGAAGCAGTACGACAAGACGGTCTTCGTGGTCGGCGGGAAGGCCTTCACCAGTCACGATTCTGCAGAAGAACTGTCACGAATTCATCAGCTACGAATTCGTGCTGGACGACAGCCGCCGCAGCGCGCGGCCGCGGGAGCATCACGGCACGCAGCAGCAAGGTGCAACCGCACCGCCGCAGCAGCAGGGGCGATCGCCGGCCCAGTCGCAGCCGCAGGGAACCGCGCGAGCCGCGCGAGCCGCGCCAGCAGCAGGGGCCAGCGCCGTCCGCCATCGCTCGATCTGCATCAGGCCATGCCGCTGGTGGAGCGCGCGCTGCAGGTGCTGGAACGGCGCGAAGTGCGGCCGCAGCTGGGGTTGCTGAAATCGACCATGCTGCAGCTGGATTCCAGCTTCAGCGAGCGGGCCTATGGCGCGGGATCGTTCACCGATTTCATCGAGAAGCTGCGCAAGGCGGATCTCATCAAGGTGACGGGCGGGGAAGGCCGCTACATGATCCAGCGCAAGGGCGGCGCCGGCTCGGAAAAGACGGTCGCGGCCCGAAGAGGCGCTGCCGGCGCTGCGCGACGTGCTGGAAAATCATCGCCTGGAGATGGAAGAAGGCGCGGCCGCCGACGATCTGGCAGCCTGGGTCCAGGAAGAAGCGCCCGACTTCGATTGGAAGCAGTACGGCTTCCAGGAGTTCAGCGAGTTCCTGAACTACGCGCAGGATAAGACGGTGGTGCGCATCGAGCCGGACGAAGAAACAGAGTCTGATGGTTTATCTGGGCGGCGGAGTTCCATCCGCCCGCGGTACCCGAGGCGGAAGTTCCCGTGCTCAGCGACGAACAGCCGACCGAGGAGCCCGCGCCCACCATCGCGGGTCAACCGCTCGAAAAGGTGACAAAGGTGCGCCGGCCCCGGAGAAAACCGGCCAGCGCCGACGGGCAGTCCGGCGCCCGCCGCACCGCGCGCCCGCGTAGAAGCTCTCGTGCTCCACGGCGCCCCAAGACCTCAACTAGCGAAGCGCCGTCCAGCGAATAAGACGCCTGGAGGTTACTGCCTGTCGTTGAGCGGACTTTTTTGCCGCTCGTAGGGCTTTTTCAGGTATTTCGCTGTTTCGTCCTGCGCCCCCTGCGTATTGTCGCGGGTGCGCTGGGCGAGTTGGTATTCGTTTACGGCCCGCTCCCGCTGGCCGGTGATATCGAAGATCTGGCCCAGGTGGATGTGCGACCAAACCTCCGCCCACTTGGGTTCGAGATCACCGTTCAGTACCTCGCGGAATTCGTTCGCCGCCGACTGGTAGTTGTTTTGCAGAAAGAAAACTTCCGCGATGCGGTAGTGTGCCAGCGAGCTGTTTCTCCTGGTCTCGAGCGCCTTCTGATATTCCTTCAGCGCCTCGCCGAACTCGCTGATTTCGACGTATTGCTCTCCACGCCGTATCGCCACCGCCACCCGCATGGCGTCTGAGTAGCGCAGCAGGCGGCCGTTGGGATCGATCGCGACGGATTTCGGTTTGCCGAACGTGTCCACAGAAAACTCGGAAGAGGTGCCCACCACTTCGATGCGCTTCTCTTCGGGATTGCCTTCGGTATCAATCTTCAAGTCGGCTGGCATGCGGAACGTATCGAGATCCTGCGATACCTTCCCCATCACCCGAAATCCCTTTTGCGTGCGGAAAATCGTATATTCCAGTTTGAACTCGGGCGCTCCGCTCGATTCGATCCATTCAATGAAAAAGTAGCCCAGGTTCTCCTGCGAGACGGCTTCGGCCGCCTTCTTAAAATCCTCGGTCGTCACCGACTTCCAGGCGTAATCCTTGACATACTGCTTGAGGGTCTCGAAAAACTTGGCGTCGCCCAGGTTGAACCGCAGCATGTTCAATACGGCCGCGCCCTTGGAGGCGGTGAGCGCCCACAGTTCCGGCGAGTAATCTTCCAGCCGTCCCGCCTGGATCACCGGCACATTGTCGATGGTCAACGCCTCTACCGCCATGTCGCGGAACTGCGTCTCGAGTGCGCCCGGACCGTTGGTATGCTCTGCGTAGAGAAGTTCCGAATAAGCGGCCAGCCCATTCGTCAGCCACAGATGGTTGCGTGTTGCCGGCGAAATCAGCGCGTGCCACCACTGGCGCGAAAGCTGGTTGGCCAGCAGCTTGGTACTCACGTCGTGTCCGATCGCGCGCGGATTCAGGAAGATCACTCCCGGCGACGAGTACCCGTTGGGTGCGCCGTCCTCGGTCTCGACCAACGCGAGATTGGCATACGGCGGCAAGCCAAACGTCGCCGTGAAGTACGTCATGATCTTCGCCGTTTCCTGTCCATACACATCCGCCATCGCCTGCTCAGCGCCGCGGAAGCAGATGCTGGTGGTCAAGCCGTCGGAGTTCACCTTCTTGGCGTCGCCCCGGATTACCGCAATGCTGCCCGGAAAAGAATTCTCGTCGAACCGGAAGCTGTAAGTCGTCTTATCGCCATTGGGCTTCGAGGTTTCGAGGCCGCTCGCGATCACCCGATTGCCCGCCGCAACCGTGATGTTCATCTCGGCCGAGTAGCGGTCGGTCGTGTATCCGCTGATCGGAAACCAGCGCGCCTGGATACATCAGATACGCGTAGTCGTTGTGAATGGCGGCGAACTTGATGCCGTAAACCGGCGAGTCTTCACTCCCCGTCAACCGGCCGTCGTATTCGAAAATCACATTCTCCGGTTTCCCCTTCGCCAGGGGCTGGTCAAACGTCAAACGAACGCTAAAATCCTGCTGCGAGCGCGAAGCTGGAATCTGCCGCCCGGCCGCGTCGGTCACACGCGCGACGTTGAGCGCGTTGTTCAACTCGAATGTGGCGTTGTTGATGTTGTCTTCGAGCGGGGTGAAGCGCACCGCGACCTTGGCCGCCAGGATCTGCGTATTCTCGTTGATTTCGGCGTTGATGACGTAGTGCTCCACGTCGATTCGCGAGCGCTTTTCCTGTGCCGGCAGGCTCGCCGCCGCGGCCGCTAACGCCAGGAGGATCCAAGAATTACGCCACATTTGATGTCTGTCTTTCCATTACCAATTGTTCCACCAGTGCGGCTGCTTTTTCCATCGGCCGTCCTCCACTGGACAGCCGCCGCGCCACTTCCGCCAGATCTCGGCGCATTCGTTCCCGCGCGTCACCGTCCTGCAACAGGTGCAACGCTTCCGCGGCCAGGCGTTCCCCCGTCATTGCAGTCTGCATCAGTTCCGGAACGATGGGCCGTTCCGCCACCAGATTTACCATGGAATAGAACGGCACGCGCACCAGAAGACGCCCCAACAACCAGCTCAGCGCATTCACTTTGTAAAACGTGACCATCGGCGTTCCTGCCAGCGCTGCCTCCACGGTCACCGTCCCGCTGGCAGCCAGCGCCACGTCCGCATGCGCGATTGCGTCCCAGGTTTCGCCTTCGATCACTTGGATGGGGGCGCTTCCAATGCGTTCCGTGAAAAAAGCGGCGCCCGCAGTCTCCGATGCCGGCAGTAGGAAATGCGTGGCCTGCTGCCTGTAAATCCGTTCCACTGCTTCTAACAAGGCCGGCAAGTGCCGCGCGGCCTCCCCTCTCCGGCTCCCCGGCAGCACCGTAATAAGTTGACGGCTGGAAGCCAGTCTGTGTTTCCGAAAAAAATCCGCTTTGTCGAGCGCCGGGCGGACCAAACCGGCCAGCGGATGGCCGATATACGTCGCTGGAAGGCCATGGGCCCGAAAAAACGCCTCCTCGAACGGAAATATGCACAGCAGCCGGCTGATGTTCCGCCGCATACCGGAAAGCCGCCCTTTGCGCCACGCCCACACCTGCGGCGCAACCAGGTAAACCACTGGCACGCCTTGCCTTTTCAGTCGCCGCGCCACGCGGAGGTGAAAATCAGGCGAATCCGTCAGGATGGCGAACTGCGGCTGCCGCTCCCGTGCCGCGGAGATTAACCTTCGATATTCCCGCCAGATGCGCGGCAGATGTCCGACGACTTCCACCAGGCCCACCACCGCGAGGCTCTCGGCGTCGACCACCGCCTCCACGCCCGCCCGCCGCAACCGCGGCCCTGCGCAGCCGAAGAAGCGCGCCTCCGGCCAAATGCGGCGCAACTCGTCCACCAGCATCGCCGCATAGCGGTCGCCGGAAGCCTCTCCTGCCGAAATCAGGATGTCGCGCGGCATTACTCCTGCAGTCTAGCAGGGCACGGTCTGGTGCCAAACGGACTGGCCTCGTGCGAGCGGGCCGCAGCAACCTGTCTGTTACAATCAGTCCATACGGATGCCCTCCACGGAAACCGACCGTTCCAAACTCACGGTTGAGGAGCTTGCTAATCGCTTTCGCGACCAAATGGTGCCGCTGGGCGGTAAGTTTTCCTATTTCACCGCCATGCCGGTGGCCGAGGAAGACCTCAAGCAATACCTGGACGATCCCATTGCCGCGCTGCCGCCCGCCATCTGCGAAGCCCTGCCTCCGGTCGGGCTGCTTCTCGTGCCCTACCTGGAAAAGGCCAATGGAAAGAGCGGGGACGCAGTCGCGTATGAGAAACCGCCGGAGAACCGGCAAATGGTGGCGTCGCGCTATATGTCCGACGAAACCGCCGCCCTGGTCTTCGCCATCAAGGACGAGGACGTTTCCGACTACCACTACTGTTTCTACAACGCGATCGCTTCGCTCGTGGGACGCCGCTGGCCGGTCGATGCGCAGGAGAGTTTCTTCCGCGTACTGCGCGAAGAACTGAGTAGCGAAGTGCACGGCGAAGTGGATGAGAAGAGCTGGCACTTGAAGCAGGGATTGCTGCGGCGCCAGTCCAACGCCCGCCGGGAGACCAAGCTGTTCCGCGAGTACGCCGCGCGGTCCTTCGAAGATACTTTGACCCTGTATCTGCACGGCATCTGTTGCGATATCGACGTGGAAACGGGACCGCGCCAGATGCCCAGCCGCTACCTGCGCAAACGCCTGGACCTGCTGCACTCTCTTTACCCGCCTCCCGAGGGGTTTGCCGTTTTTCCCGAGGAACTGAAGCGCAGATAGTTTGCCGTCGGCTGTGGTAGTCTCTTTATGTATGGGAAATACGTCACGCCGGGGTTTTCTGTTTGCGGTGGGCGGCGGAGCGCCGCTCATTCTCGGTGCCGCCGATAAGGCCGATAGTAAGAAGCCTGTTCTCGGGGAGGGCGCTCACACCTACGAGGTCACGCACGACTGGGGCGAACTCCCTGCCGACATCAAGTACGGCAATACCCACGGTGTCTGCGAGGATTCGCAAGGCCGTATTTACGTTCACCACACCGTGAACGCAGCCAGCGAGAGCTCGGACAGCATGGTGGTGTTTGACGCCGACGGTAAGTTCATCAAGTCCTGGGGCAAGCAGTTCAAAGGCGGCGCGCACGGCTTGCACATCCGCAAGGAAGGCAGCACCGAGTTCCTCTACCTTTGCGATACCAAACGAGGCCTGGTGGTGAAGACCACTCTGGATGGCGAGGAAGTATTTACACTCGGCTATCCAAGCCAATCGGAGGCTTACAAGCCCGGCGCCGATGGCAAGCTGATCAAGTACAGCCCCACCAACCTGGCAATCGCCGCCCAACGGGGATATCTATGTGGGGGACGGCTACGGCTCCAGCTTCGTGAACGTATACGACAGCAAGGGCCAATATAAATTCCACGTTTGGCGGCATGGGTAAGGAGCCGGGGCAGCTATCCTGCCCGCACGGAATTATCTGCGACCTCCGCGGCAGCACGCCGATCCTGATCATTGCCGACCGCGGGAATAATCGCATCCAACCCTTCACGCTGGAAGGCAAACACATCGAATTCATCAGCGGCACTAACCTCCCTTGCTATTTCAGTTTCGATCAGAATGGGGATGTCGTCGTGCCGGACTTGGCGCGCGGGTGACACTGCTCGACCGCCACAACCAGGTGATCACGCAACTGGGCGACGATTCCGCCGCGAACACCTGGAATGCTCTGCGCAAAGAGCCGCGCGACAAGTTCATTGCCGGGAAATTCGTTTGTCCTCACGGCGCGTGTTCGATCATGCCGGCAACATTTTCGTGGTCGAGTGGGTGGAAGTCGGGCGCGTGAGCAAACTGCGCAAGGTCTGAACCGAAGCCATTAGCAGCCGTCCATGTCCGCCACCGATGATCTCCTCGTCGGATTCGAGCTGCATTCCACGAGCCGGATTCGCCAGGCGCTCGACGCCGGTGCCGATCCCAACGCGCTGATCCGCGGCAAGCGCCCCATCGACTGCCTCATCGAAATGTATTTCCGGTCTTCCCGATTCCCCGGCGGCGTCCGTCTGATGCTGGACGCCGGGAGCCGCGCTGGATGATCCTCTATTGGAAGCGCTGCTACTCGATGAGGACGAGCGTCTGCGCGCACTTCTCGCCACTTCGCCGCAAAGTGTCGATCGGATATTCCACCTGGAATGCGCCTTCACATCCCTGCACGGCGTTTCTCCACTCCACGTTTGTGCCGAGTACAATTCCGTGAAATGCGCCCGCGTACTTCTCGAAGCAGGCGTTGACGTGGACGCTCATGCGGAAATCGACGCAGACGGCATTGGTGGCCAAACACCCCTGTTTCACGCGGTCAACAGCAATCAGAACCATTGCCGGCATGTAATGGAGTTGCTCGTCGAGGCGGGAGCGAACCTCGACATCCGCCTCAAAGCCCTCGTATGGGGATCCGGATTCGAATGGGAGACTGTCGTGTTCGACGTCACTCCCATCTCCTACGCCCAGTGTGGTCTGTACAGTCAGTTCCATCGCCCGGAAAAGCAGGTTTACAGCAACATCGCCTATCTCTACCGGAAACGCTACGGGACTGAACCGTTAGTTCGCAACGTCCCTAACAAGTACTTGCAGGACGACCGGGTTTTTCCGCCGAGGACTTAGCATACGAACCAGCCTCGGTAGCTCTGCTATCATGGCACCCAGATTCATGCCTCCAGCCGCAAAACCCGCGCGCAAGAAAGCCGTCCCACGCCCCAGGAACGCCGCCGAGCGCCACGCGCGCATTAGCGAGATCCTGCGCCGCCTGGACGAAATGTATCCCAACGTCACCTGCGCCCTGGTACATCGCTCGCCCTGGGAGCTCCTGGTGGCGACCATTCTCTCCGCCCAATCTACCGACAAGACGGTTAACCAGGTCACGCCGGGCCTGTTCCAGAAATATCCGTCGATTCAGGATTTCGCCGCCCTCCGCCCGGAGGTGCTGGCGCGCGACATCCACTCGACCGGCTTCTTCAACAACAAAGCCAAGTCCGTCGTCGGCGCGGCCAGGAAAATCCTGGCGGATTTCGGCGGCCGGGTTCCCGCGCACCATGGAGGAAATGCTCACCATCCCCGGCGCCGCGCGCAAAACCGCCAACGTCGTGCTGGGTACCGCCTACGGCATCGCTTCAGGCGTGGTTGTCGATACCCACGTCACAGCGCATCTCTCAGCGGCTCGATCTGACCAAGAATACCGATCCCGTCAAGATCGAGCAGCGACCTGGTCAAAATCATCCCGCAGGAGAGATGGATTCTGTTCTCCCACCAGATCATCCATCACGGCCGCGCGCTCTGCTACGCCCGCAAGCCGCGATGCGCCGAATGCAAGCTCGAGCCGGTCTGCTACGCTCGCGATAAAACCGTATGAAGAGCCTCGCCGTTTTTCTTTTCGCAGCCGCCGCCGCTGGCACAAACTACCGGCCCGCCACAGGTGCTCCGCATTACCCGCCAGACCCTGAAGCCCGGAGCCGTCGCCGAGCAGGAAAAGCTCGCCGCCACGGCCGCCCGCGCGCTCGCCCGCGCCAAGTATCCCGCCAACTTTCTGGCGCTTAGCTCCATGTCCGGCGAACCCGAAACCTGGATCGTCGAATCGCACGATTCCTTCGCTTCGGTCGAAGCCGCCGCCGCGTTTGTCGAGAATACTCCCGCCGTCAAATGGTGGCTGGGCCAATATGAGGCGCAATCCGGCGCTTCCGTCACCCAAGTCCGCCGCCTCTTGGCCATCTATCGACCCGATCTCAGCTATCGCGGCGACCGGCTCGCACAGGATTTGCCGAAGATGCGATACGTGAGCGTCGTCATGATGCGTCTGGTGCCGGCGCGCGACGCAGACTTTGCCGAGGTCGTCCGCCTTGTGAAGGGCGCCTACGAAAAATCCGGAAGCGATCAGCCGCTCATCGTCTATCAGTTGGTGTCCGGCGCGCCCAGCCCATGTTACCTGTTTCTCTCGCCCATGGTTTCCCTGAAAACGATGGATGATTCGCCCGCGCGCGGCAGGGCCATGCGCGAAGCTCTGGGCGAAGAGGCCGCCGCAAAAACGCTCAAGACTTCCGCCGAAGTCACCGCCTCCAGTGAAAGCTTCCTGTTTGCCCTGAACCCGAGACTGAGTTACGTCTCGAAGGATTTCGCCGCCGTCGACCCGGATTTCTGGACTCCCAAGCCGCCTAAGCCCCCCGCGCCGCCCGCCGCCACTCCCACACCGGCTCCCGCGGCTCCGCACCCGTGAGTCGCCCTTAGCTCCTCATCCGCAGCAGCAGATACCCGCCCGCTAGCGCGAACAACACATCCGGGGACCACGCCGCCACGCTCGGCGGCAACTGATTGGCATTCCCGATCTGCTCGAAAACCTGGCCGATCCCCCAGTACGCCATCGCGATCCCGATGCTCACGCCGATCCCCGCCAGCGCCCCGCGATTCCCCACCAAAAACGCGAACGGGACTGAAATCATCGCCATAATCAGCGCAAACAGCGGCACCGAAAACTTCTCGTGAAACTGCACGCGCAGCCGCACCGTGTCGAAACCGCTCTGCTGCAAATCCGCGATGTACGCCGCCAGCTCCTGAAAATTCATTTGCTTGCCCTGCTCGAGCTTCTTCAGAAAGTAATCGGGCGGCTCATTGAACTCGGGGAACGTCTTCACCTGAAACCTCTCGAACTTGCCGTGAATCTCGCGCACCCAGCCGCTCTGAAAAATCCACGTGTGCAGCGCTGGCTCCCACTGCGCGCGCTCGGCGGAAATCTCCCTCTTGAGATCGAACGTCTTGGGATCCAGTTCGTACACGCTCACGCCCGCCATCAGGTTGTTGCCGTTGTCAAAATACTTGTAATAGTAAATGTGCGACCCCGCCCCGTAAATCCACTTCCGCTCCGGATTCAGATAGGTCTGCACCGGTTTGCCTTTGATTTCGTTGCGCAGCGCATCCTGCTTGCGATTGGCATCCGGCAGATAGAAATGATCGAACGCGAACAGTCCCACGCTTAACAGCAGGCTGAGCGCCAGCACCGGAATGGCGAGCCGGTGCATGCTCACCCCGCAGGCCCTGAACGCCGTCACCTCGTTGTGCTTGGTGAGCACGCCAAATGTCACCAGCACCGCCACCAGCACACTCGTCGGCAGCGTCTTGTAGATCAGCAGGGGCCCCAGAAAGAAAAGGTACGCGAACACCTTCGACATCGCGATGCCATTGTGGATGATGTCGCTCAACAGGTCGAAGAAGTTATACACCTCCGCCATCATCACGAAGCTTGCCATCAGCACCACGAACCAGAACAGGAAACTGTTCAGCACGTACGTGTCGATGAGTTGCGGCACCAGTGGCAGCCACGGAGCGCGCCCGAGCTTGGTCTCGCGCGGCGCCGGCGGAGCCAATTTCGGCCGCAGCCGCCCGAGCACGGCCGCAAACCATCCGCGCATCGTCCCCACCAGATCGCGGTCGCCCGGCCGCTCAATCCGCGCGATCAGAATCAATCCCACCACCAGGAACGCCGCGTTCGGCGACCAGATCGCCTCCACCGGCACCGCCCGCTGCTTGGCCAGCCCAATGATCGTGATGAATGCCAGGTAGTAGCAGAAGAACGCCAAAAACAGCGCCGTCACGTATGCGGCCGATTTTCCGCCCTTGCGCGACGAAACACCCAACGGAATCCCCACCAGCGCAAGCATCATACACGCCAGCGGAAACGCCATGCGCCGGTGCAGTTCGATCCTGGCCTCGATCCAGTCCTTCCCCGTCCGCGAAAAGCGTTTCAGTTCGCTGGTCTTCATCTCGCGAAACGGGTAATGCACCTCGGAGGGTTGCGACGCTTCCAGAACCTGCTCGCCGGTGCGATAAACACTGTCGTCCGCGACCCCGTCCTTGTCCACTTCGTGCGTGCTCGCGCCGCGCAAGGAAAGCTGGATCCGGTTGTGCGCCGGGTCGGGCATCGCGATGGCCTCGGCCGCCACCGTGATCCGGTTTCCCTGCGCCTTGTCGCGGAACCCGATGGTGCGCTGCTCGGGCGGCGTCAAATCCGCCAGGAACACGTTTCGCCACACCGCCACCGGTCCCGGCCTCACGTCCCCCACGTACAGAATCGTGTTGGGGAATTGTTCGTCAAAAACGCGCGGCTGAATGTCCGCGCTCAACTGCTCCGTCAGTAGCCGGTTGAGGATGTTGACGCTCTGCCGGATGGCCAGCGGCGTGAGCCACAGCGACGCCACACCCGTCACCAGCGTTGCCAGCAACGCGAACGTCATCACCGGCGCAATCACCGCCCGGCTCGATACGCCCCCCGCCCGCATGGCCGTGATCTCGCCATCGGTCGACATCCGCCCCAGGCCGATGAGAATCCCCACCAGCACGCCGAACGGCACCGTCAGCGGCAGCACCGGAGGCAGCGCCAGCGCGAACAGCCACAGCACCGTCTCGGTGTGCCCCGACCCGCGCACCAGCAGCTCGAAATATCGATCCACGCTTTGCAGGAAGATGACGAACGTCGCGAGCACCGTCCCGAGCATCGCGCTCGACACAATTTCGCGAAACACATACCGGCTGAGAATGCGCATGCTGGAACTTCCAGGTTACGATATTCCGCCCGTCCGGTGGCCGCGAGCGCAGATGTCTGGCAGGGGCGGCGGTGCAACTGTCAGCGGAACGTGATTCCACATCGCTCTGCTACACTCAATGCGAGTGGACCAAGTAAATAAGGAGTATGTCTTTCAATGTCGAAACAAGAAGAAGCCGGTCTTATCCTCAAGTTGTACGAGCTGCGTCGCGAAGATACCATGCGCAAAGCGCGCGACTGGTACTTTCGCGAGTTCAATCCGCAATCCATGGCAGACTTCACCCATGCGATGTTTGGTGAGCACAGCGGTCATCTGCGCATGGTAGTGTCCTATTGGGACATGGTGGCAGGGCTCGTCAACAACGGAGCCATCAGCCTGGAACTCTTCAATGACACCAACGGCGAGCACCTTGGCGTCTTCTCGAAAATCGAACCGCTGCTCGGCGAAATCCGGGCCGTCCAGGGGCCGCAATTTGCCGCGAGCCTTGAAAAGCTGATTGACGCGACGCCGGACGGCCGCAAGCGCGTCGCTGGCGTGCGCGAACGGTTGAAAGCAATCGGCGCCCAGATCGCCGCAAGACAAGCCAAGACCGCCGCGCAGCAGAATTAGCGGTCAGTTGGTCTGGCGAACTGAATGGCCGGCGCCGCCGTGCTGGCGTCGGCCTGCTCGCTGGGCTTTCCCGCTAATGTCGTTCGATCCCGCCATAACGGCTGGAGTCGCCGCGTTGCTTCTTAGGCTGGCGCTCATCGCGTCCTACTGTCCGGCGCGGCATTTTCTGCGCGACGATGGAGCGGGATGAATCAGAGGCACGGCACTCTAGAGGATTATGCGCTGAACTGCATCCGTCTCCACTGCCATGGACAGCAGCAAGCCGATGAATTTCGGCGACTGGCCAATGAAAAGCCCATCCGCGATGAGCGCGTTAACGGCTCCCACTGCATCGATCTGTCCCGGAGACGTCGGGCGTATCACCGCGCACTTAGGCAGATTGGGGCTGATAAATTCACACGGCACGGGAAAGATCAGGTTAGTCTGAAGTAGAGGGTTTACCGTCACATCGAAATTTGGGAACCCCGGCAACCCGTTCGCCGCCGCCAACGGTGCGACTGTCGGCTGCACCGAATTCCCCGCAAAGTCCACCCATTCCAAGAAGTGACATATTTCGTCTCCGCCGATACTCAGCGTGATCTTCAGGGCCTCCGGACTAGAGACCTTTTGGCTTAAAGTAGCATACAGACTCGAACCACCCTGCTCAATAAACCCGAAGTGAAACGCCGCGATGTTGGCGATCGCCTGGATATTGGATAGTCCAAAGTCGGCGTTGGTTCTGGGAATCCCCGGGACATTAGTCAATGTCAGCGCTTGTGGAAAGGTAACTCCAAAATCGGGGTTCGTCGAGCTGCGGTACCTGGTATACCAGATCGTGTCCACAGTGAGCTTCATGAGATTGGTGAGCCGGCCGATATTCTGCGCCCCGTCTGCCTGGCTGCTCGGCAAAGTACGGAATTCATCTAGGTTCACGGCCGGCGCGCCAATGGACTGAAGGTATGCATTCAGGAAGGTCGCGTGGCTCTGCTCATCGAGGGTATTGCTCGAGATGTACTGCGGGCCATCGGGATCGAGGTTCATAAAGGCCGCCTGGTAGCTGTTCATCGGTGTGAACGGGGCAGTCTCAACGGGGAGTTGGCCGGGAGTGAGGCCTCCGAGTTCCGCATACTGTTGCCATAGGTCAGCTTCAATCAACTCAGCCGCTGCCAGAAATCTGAGAATTGTGATGTCTCCTGGTGTGGGGCCTATAGATACCTGTCCCGAGGCCGCCTTACTCGCAATCAGTCCGGCTCCTACTGTTGCTGTTCCCGCTAGCAACCCCTTTTTCATAAATGAGCGACGGTTTGTAGGACGTGTTAACTTATCTGCGCCTGGATCTTTCAAGATTGTTCTCCTTAGTTAGGGAAGTTAGTCGTGGCGCGGTATCGAACTATGATAGCGCCTTAGTCAGAATACTCGACCGTCTATTGCATTCCTATGAAGAAGGACAACCTTTACAATAGCTTTACATAGATTAAACGCGCCTCTTAGCTTCGGCTACGAGTGAAAATTGTTAGCCTGATGTTGAACTTGTAAGCTTGATGTGAAAGAACCGTTGGTATATATACCAGCAGTTAAAAGCTCAATGGCAACGATGTTCCTTACAGGTCCGCGCGGTTCAATAGTCGGTATACACCAACTGCCGCTAACGCTCGCGCCTGAAGTCCGCCATTGGCGAGGGCACAATCGGCAGCTTCGGAAGCTCGTCATCCAGGCGGCGCACTTCCAGGTCATCCACAAGCAGGGATGGCGCTACCACCGACGCCTCCGCCGCGTAGGAGCCCGCTCCGACCAGCGCCATGGGAGCGCCGTTTTCCAGATAGTCAAAAACGTTGATGTCGTCACCGGCCGCGCGGATGTCGCGCAGGGAGCGCACATTCAAGTCGCGGAAACGCACGCCGCGAATCAGTTCCTCGTGGCCGTCTTTGTCCACCTTGTAAATCAGAATCGGAGCGCTCACCGGATGCGACCCACCGCTCCCATCCCGTGCGTTCGCTGCCATCAAACGCCGCAGTTCATCAATCGGCGCCGTCGAGGGAAAATCCAATTTCCTCACCAGAATGCCGTACGCCTGGTTGCGCGCCCGGCAGATTTCGACCAGTTGCTTCTTGAGATCCTTCACCGGAACAGTTTGCGCGGCCGTCACAATCAGGTTGCTGATAGCCGCGCGGGCCGCCCCGAACGCCCCCGGCAACTGCGCCCGCCCGTTCGACGCCGTGTAGCTCCCCACCGGTTGGCGCGTCAGCAGGAAGTTCTTCAAGATACCCTTCTCCACCAGCGTGAGCGGCTTCGAAACCACGCCTTCGATGTCCACCCGGGTGGCCCCGAACAGTGGCTGTCCATGCCATTCATGGATCGTAGGATCATCCACCACGTCCATCCACTCCGGAAGGACGCGCGCGCTCTGGCGCCCCTCCAGTTCGCTTGTTGGCACCATGTTTGGACGCCCTGGTTCGTTGATCGGCTTCCGCGTCAACACCAGATTCCTGCCTAGCAGCTCAGCCAGCAGTTGCGCCGCCGCCGCGCCTTCAAACAGCACCGGCCCGTTGTATGTTTCGCCCACCGGCGCATGGCTCAGCGCGACCACGTTCTCCCCCACCTGCCGGGTCTCGCGCGCCAGTTCTGCGTCGTCCATTAAATGCCGGAAATCCCGCGCATAGAACCCCGCGGCGGAACGTACATGCATTCCATCGGGCGCTTGGCCCGCCGCATTCACCAGGACAAACAGCGTATCTCCTCCGGTGCGTACTTCCGTGCCTTCGGAGTTGACCAGATAGCGTGCGTTTTTCACCGCCTGTACTTCCACATGCGATCCGAGCACCTGCGGAAATTCCGTGAAGATCGCCGAGAGCGACCGCGCCCTGGCCGTCCAGGCAGCTTGATCCACCGTTTCTTCGGGAAGGGGATCCAGCAGCTTCACCGGATCGGCATGCGCAAAATCCGGAATCGGCTCCCCGGCGGACATGTTTTTCAATGCGGCCCGCTTATGCGCCATCGCTTCCACCGCCGACTTGTACGCCTCGTCGGTGGCCAGCCAGAGATACCGGCGCAACACCATGTACGAACTCTCGAAT
Organism: Terriglobia bacterium; assembly: GCA_963768075.1. Classification (GTDB taxonomy): domain Bacteria; phylum Acidobacteriota; class Terriglobia; order Bryobacterales; family Bryobacteraceae; genus QHXW01. The sequence goes on along the minus strand of CAVYHD010000032.1, from coordinate 226,653 downwards.
GGGAAACGGCTGCCAACGTCCCCTCCAGTGCCCACGTAATTTGTGTTGTCGAACTGATAACTTCCCACCCGCACCTGAATCCGCGGCACGCGAAACCGCGAGCTCGACGAGCCGATCAGCCCCCCAAGGCTCGCGGAGGCTTCAAATGAATCTCCGTCTTCGATGGTGTACGAAAAGAAGTAGGGCTTTTCGAGATTGACCGAATTAAGATCCTGCGAATGCCGTAGCTCGTCGCGCATGGCCTTGAGCACCACGTCGGAATTATCCGCCGCAAAGGCGCACGCGCCCATCACTAGTAACCCGGCCGCCGCCCGGCGCCCTCTCACTGCGCACTCTCCGCATCTTTGGGGAATGGCAGCAGCGGGGGCTTATCCTGCGACTTTTCCGTCTTCTCGACTTCGATTTCCGACACCAGAATCGCCGGAGAGATGGCCGATACCGGCACCGTTCCTGACTCCGCGCCGCAGTACCCGTTAAAGACCTCGGGACGATCCGAGGTCGCCAGAATCTTGGCAAAGCTGGCCAAAGGTGTACCGACGATATTCACGCCCCGTACCAGTTCATCCGGTTTCCCATCGGGATACACGCGATAAACCACCACCGGCAGCACTTTGAAGGCCTGCATGCCGGCCCGCGCAGTGGTCGTGAATCCACCTGTGACCTCCTTGAAATAGAGCCCGTACGGCTTCTTTTGGCGCTTCACTTCCTCGATCAGCATTTCGCGCAGCCGTGCTTCCGGCACGGTTTTGGCCGATTCCACTATGAGATTGGATTGCCGGGAAACCACTTCCAGTCCCGGTTGCCGGCGTCCGTGACCGTTCGAGTGATCAAATCCTTTGATTGGTGAGCGCGACATCAGAAACGCCTTGAGAATCCCGTGATCCACGGCAGTCACCTTCTGTCCGGCGGTGCCCTCGTCGTCGTAGCTGAACCAGCCGTTCAGGTCGGTACCCTGCCACGTGTGCAAGGTGGGATCGAAAACCACTGAAAGAAAGTCGGGTAGGATGCTTTTGCCCAGGCTCTTGGTGAAAGTCTGGCCCTCGCTCTCGTCTTTCTGCCGGTGCCCTTCCAGGCGGTGGCCCAGGATTTCATGGAAGAACACCCCGGCGGCGCGTCCGGAAAAAATGGCCGGGCCAAGGTAGGGCTCGACCACCGGTGCGTGCAGCAAACCGATTAAGTCGTTCGCCACGCGCTCGATACCGGCAGTCAGTATGTCATCCCCCGGCAAACCGGACGGGTCCACGGCATCGAAAATCTCGTACGTCTCCAGATTCATTCCGTCTTCCGCTCGCGCCGCGGCCGAAATCGAAATCCGTACGAAGTTGCGCCCGTATTCCAGGCGGCTGCCCTCGGTATTCACGAGATACTTGGTTTCCCGTTCCCCGGATACGGCCACTCCCGAAATCAGGATTTCGGGGTAGCGGCGAAAGGCAAGCGAAAGCTTCCGCACGCGATCCGCCCACTCGCTGTTGTGCCAGGTGAGCGGCGGCGGTATCTCGCTGTGCACCGAAGGCGGTTCGATCGAGAAATCGTCGGAGGGATCTTCGGCCGCCACTTTTACCTGCTCGTCGCTGCGAATCTTGATCAGCCGCTCGGCGGCGGCGCGGTATGCGCGGTCGGTCTCGATCCAGACTTGCTCCTTGATTGCAATCGAGTTATCGTCCGTGCTGACCCGTGCGCCGGAGGTGAAGTGCCCACGCTCGCCGCGCAGACGGTGGTAATTGTCCAGTTTGGGGTCACCGGTGCGGAGGGAAACATCCAGGTGCCGGGCGTGGCCGCTGACATCGGCGGTAAGCACTCCCAAAGTAGCCGAAACCTGATGCGTTTCCTCTTCGGTGATCTCATAGCCGAGGAAATACGGAGGCGGATCGGCCTTTGCCTTTAGAATGCTGAAGTTGCGAGCGAGTTCCTCGCTGAGGATGCCGACAACCTTGGACTGGGCGAAGGAGAAGGGAAGAAAAGCGAGGAAGAGCCACGCAACACGCAAAATTTTCACTCTGCGTTCAAGATAGCATGAACCGGGTTAGGGCTCAGTTGTAGCGGGCCGCCGGAAGGTAGCCGCGTTCCTTCAGACCCGAGAGCGCCAAGCCGTAACGGCCGCGAACGCCCGTCTTTTCAAAGATATGCTTGAGGTGGATTTTCACCGTTCCGGCGCAGATCCCGAGCGTCCGGGCAATCTCCTTATTCTTAAGGCCTTGTTCGACCAGTTCGGCCACTTGCTGCTCGCGGCTGGTGAGATTAGATCGCCCCGATCCGGATGTCTTTTCAGCATTTTGAAACATCAGGTCATCCATCCAGGTGTTCCCCGCGGCCACCGCGCGCAGGCACTCGGAGAGCGACCCCAGCGGCGCGGTTTTGCGAATCACGCCCTGAGCCCCGGCCTGCACCAAACGCAGGGCTTCGGCCTCGTTCACCGAGTTGCCCCAGACCAAGACGGAAGTTCGGCGGCCGTTTCCGCGAAGACTCATGGTCCAATCCATAACTGGCTGTAAGCCGAAGCTCTTATCGATGACGAGCATAGCCGGGGATAGGCTGCGAACCAGTTCCATGCCGGCGATGATCGAAGTGGACTCTCCAACCACCACCATATCTTGCAGTTGCGCCAGCAGCGTGCGCAAGCCCTCGATGGCGATCGGCTGAGTGTCACAAATGACAACTGTATTCTTCAAGCGTGTGCTCCTACCCGCAAAGCGGGCTATGCCGCTTGCGATCGAATCTGTAGTTCGGTGACCCTAGAACTACTCTCAAGGTTTTCTCTAGTCCGACCGATAGAAGTGATGGAGTTACCGCCCCCGTTGACGGGAGCGGAACCAGGAAATATGTCTGTAAAGGGACACGCGGCGGCAGGCATCAGTTGGAAACCGCTGTTGATTTGCCCCAACGCGGATCTGTCCCAAAAGCTGAGCATGGTTTGGCGCACGATGCCGGAAGCCGAGCCGATCGTCGAATCGCCTCGGTATCTGGAAGCGCCAGCGGTACGGGATCTGGCGGCGGGGCACGGGGTGACGCTATGTTTCCTGGACGTGGGCAGCGACCAGGGACGGGGATTGGCACTGGTTCGGGCACTGCGCGAGATAGGGATTCCGGTGGTGGTCCTCGATAAGGCGAACGATCCGGACCTGATTTTGAGCTGCCTCCGCCAGGGGGCCGCGGAATACCTGTATCCGCCGTTCAGCGTCGATCAGCTTCGGCAGGCGTTGGCTCGCCTGGCAAAACGCGCCCAAGCCGCCATTACACAAGCGCGATCGGGTGGCGAGGTCTACTGCCTGATGCGCGGGAAATCGGGGAGCGGAACCACGACCCTGGCCTGCAATCTGGCGTTCCAGATTCAGGAGCTGAATTTTCAGAAGGTGCTGCTCGGGGATCTCGACCCGCTGACCGGAACGATCGCCTTCTTGTTGAAGCTCAGTTCCACCTACAGTTTCATCCATGCCCTGACCAATGCCAGCCGGTTGGACGAGACCTTATGGCGCGGCATGGTGATGTCTTGCCGCGGTGTCGACGTGCTGCTCTCACCGGAAACGGCAGTCGACATGGTCTACGAGCCCGAAGACATTACCGCGATGGTGAGTTATTGGCGGCACTTTTACGAATTTGCAATTCTGGACATTCCCGGGCCGCACAGCGAGTGGGGATTGTCGCTGGCCAGGCTGTGTGACGAGCTACTGCTGGTGACGACCAACGAGATCCCGGCCGTCCATGCGACCCAGAATACGCTAGCCTGCCTGGAGTCCTGCGGGGTCGACCGGAACAAGATCAAACTGGTGGTCAACCGTTATAATACCGAGATCGGCCTCAGCAGCGAAATGATCGAAACCGCGCTTGAGCTGAAGGTGTTCCAGCACGTGCCCAGCGACTTCGAGAGCGTGCAGAAGGCGCTCATGGAGGGCAAGGCCGTACCGGCGGGCACCAAGGTAGGGAAGGCCGTCGGAGAACTGGCCGAAAAACTTACGGGCCGGACCGGGGCGCCAAAGAAGCACTCTCTATTCGGGGGCCTGTTTTCCGTCTTTCAGAGCTTCTGATTCGAGCAAAAGGCGGCCTACCTATAATGGTAGTTCAGCATGCTGCCCTCCAACGAATTGCGGCTGTTAAACAAGGATGGGAGCATATCAGATAAGCAGTCCGGGGTCCATCGGGCTGAATCCTGGGACTCCACCAGCTGCGCCGGGGTGGCCATGAGGTTGATATGGGTACTCTTCATGTCTCTACTGGTCTCGTCTGCTTATGGCCAGCAAGATCGAGGGGAGCTTCGAAACGAGCTTCGCAAGCAGTCTGTGACAAATGGCCTCGCATTGGCTGAGGCACACGCGGGACATGTTACGGTCATTCCGTTCGATGGACCTGAAAGATACTTTGAGTCCGGCTACCGCTTCCCAATCACAGCTTTCGGAAAAGCTGGCCGAATGGTTCTTTGGTGGTATCGGAGCAACTTCTACGATATTGGTGGCGAGTACGTTATCGATTCCACGGGTGGCCAGAATGCGGCAAGGAACCGCCCTAAGATAGCAGGATTTCATCCAATAGGTATCAGCGAGAAAGGTGGCCGTATCGCATTTTGGGCGCAGCCAAGAGCCGGACTACCCACTGGACCGTATTGGGCGCCGTTCGATTTTTCCACGGCTACTCTCGTGGATAACACGTCCGAAGGCGCCGATTGGTCGCCCGATGGGCGTTCCTTGGTGTATGGCAAGGAAGGACAGATCTATATCTTTGATGTCGCGAGCGGTGCTTCCAAACCACTCGTAGCCGGCGGTGATCCAACCTGGACCTCCCCGGTTTCGCACGTTGCGATGATGGCAGCTGCATCGCTGCTCGACGGTGCAGATTTCAGAACCATCCAACCCCGAAGCAGCGCTCCCGTGATTGACTCGGAATCCTGAGGATTGCAACCAGCACCCCTGGATTGTCGAGCTGCAGTTTTTCACCTCGGGAGGCTGCTTTCAGACAGACCATGGGCGAACCGACCCGCCGGTTGGAGTCGCAGGTGCCCGCATTTGCCTCGCGGAGCGCGTCATTCGTTAGATCAAAAGCGGAGCTTCAGCGCCAATTGTATTTGGCGCGCCTGGTTGGCAGTGCTCGTGACCTGCCCGAAAGTACTGGTCGAGATGTCGCCATTCGGCGCACCGTAGACCGGCGAGTTAAATGCGTTGAACAGTTCAGTTCTAAATTCCAAAGTCGTGGACTCTCTGATTGGAAATATGCGGAAGATCGACAGGTCGACGTTGGCGGTTCCGTCACTACGAAGGATAAACCGCCCCGCGTTGCCATAAGTGAACGGTGCCGGTACCGCAAACGCGCTGGTGTTGAACCACTCTAGCGGAGTCGGATTCGCCAGATTGGCATTACCGCCCAAATAGTTCGGCCGCTCGTACTCGCTGTTTCCCGTATTAGCGATATCGCCGTCCACGCTCAAGTTGTATGGTACGCCGGAATAAAGGCTAACGATTACATTCGGCTGCCAGTTGCCGACGATATGGCTCAAGACGCGATTAGTGGGATTAAATCGTTTTCCTGGTCCTACCGGCAGCTCATAGCGCAGACTCACAGATAACAACTGAGGCACATCGAAGCCGGCCACGCTGCGATCATTATTGAACGCGTAGGGGTTTTGGATTGAGAATCCTTCCAATCCGTACCAGCCGGAATCACCGATATCGATGGCCTTGGACCACGTGTACGACACCAGGTAAGCAAGCCCGTTGCTGAGCTTCTTGTCTAAAAGAACTTGAAGCGCGTTGTAATTACTCCGGCCCCATGTACGGTCATAGTAGGTCGGAGTAATGTAAGGAAACGGATACCGTAAGCTGGGATCTCCGGGCCCGGGAGTGAGAGCTGTGTTGTAAATGCCGCCGAGGACGAGCCTGCGACTGCCGGAACCCACATAGTTAACAGTCAGTACTGTGGTTTGGTTAAGCTGTTCCTGAACACCGAAGTTCCATTGCATCGAATAGGGTTGTTTTTCGTGAGGATCTATAAACCAGTTTTCCTGGTTGAATGGGGTCGGCGGAGGAAGCGTGCCCAGAGTGGGGAAAGGGTTCTGGGCCGTTGTATTGGGCAGCGGATTGACGCTCAAGTTGTTATTTAGGTTGGAGGCAGTATTAACGAGTGACGTAGGCCAGTTACCAGTCAGGCCCTGGGTATTTTGTGTTACACCGGCCCAATTATCATAAAAAATGCCAAAAGAGGCCCGCACTACCGTATTCTGGCGTAAACGGTATGCGACTCCCGCTCGGGGCCCGAAGTTCTTCTTATCATCAAAAAGCATCTGGCCACCGTTATATTGCACATTTTGAGGAAGACCCGTGCCCGGGATACAGGGAGCTGCCCCTACCTGGGAGCAAAGGCCCGGCGATGCTCCGATCACGTAAACGCCTTCCTGTAAGTTGTAGTCGCCGGTGGCTTCGTTGTGATCCCCAGGTCTGCCATACGGGGGTTTGAACGTGCGGTCATAGCGCAGGCCAAGATTCACGGTTAACTTCGGAGTCACTTTCCATTGGTCTTGGACATAAAAGCTGAGTACACCGCCCCAGCGCAAGCTTTCGACGCTGTCGAAGTACTGTGCGGAGTCGGGAAGACCAAGTAGAAAGGACGCCAACTCATTGCCCGTGCCGGCTGGATTCTCAGGGTTGCCCGTTTGAGGAGTGTTAAATGATACCGAATTGGTAGTCGAGTGAGCCCGATAGCCGTTATTTGTCGCTAGTTCCCCACCCCATTTTAGTGTGTGAGACCCAAGGATTTTTGTAACATTGGCCTTAACTTGCTGAACATTTGAGAACACATGAAGCAAGTCTTGCTCGCCACCAGAAAAGTAGGTCGGGACATCGATGGCTGGCAGCAGAGTCTCTCCCTCGCGGTTTTTGGTATAATCTGGATTAAAGCCCACTGCCGCGGCGAAGTTACTGGGAAGGTTACTAAATCTATCATATGTGTTATCCTGCAGAAAGCTATGACCATACTCTGCGTCGAGGACCATTGTCGGGCTAAAGACGTGTACATAATTGATTCCCCAATTGTACGCAAGCTGCGCGTCTACTTGACCCAGATCCTGACGGCCCCCCGAGCTGTTCGTATCCTGACCGAGACGGGAATAACGGAACCATAAAGTATCTTTAGTTCCCAGATACTGATCGAATTTGGTGGTCCATTCGCGCTGGTTTTGAGCAAAGGGACTGTCATCGATCGCATTGGTATTCGGAACTCCCGTGAAAACAGGTGAAGGCAGGGTTGTTTTGGCGAAGAGCAGCATGCCGGCATTGAGAAGGCTGGCCGGGATCTGGTTATTTGGAAAGGGATCTCGAATAAACTCGCCAGCATTCGCGGGATCGGGCCGTGTGCTATAGGGATTGAAGATCTGGAACGGGTCGCCGGCGAAATTCCCCTGCAGCTCAGCCGCTGTCGGTACGCGATACAGAGTACTAGCCTGCTGACGGAAAGTGAATCCTTGGGAACCTACGTAAAAAAACGTTTTGTTGCGCCCGTTGTATTTGGGAAGCAGCACGGGCCCGCCGGCTGTGCCGCCGAACTGGTTCTGCCTGAAGGGAGTTTTATCTAACTGGAAGGTGTTTCTCGCGTCGAGGGCACTATTTCGTAAGAACTCCCAAAGTGTTCCGTGAAATGCATTGGTTCCCGATTTCGAGACGACATTCACAATTCCGCCCAACGTGGACCCGAACTCCGCCTGATCATTGTGCGACTGGACCTTGAACTCCTGAATCGTATCGAGGATCGGAGGCAGTGCATAAGTGTTAGTGAAGACGGCAAGATCGTTGACTCCATCCAGCAGGTAGATATTGCTCTTGTTATTCTGCCCATTGATAGCTGGAAATGTATAAGCGGCTCCTTGGGTCACGGTTGCTCCGAAGCCACTTGAACTTTGTGATACGTTGATCGGCGATACCCCGGGGGTGAGACTCAGCAGTTGCGTGAAGTTCCGGCCATTTAGCGGCAAATCGGTAACCAGCTTTTCGTTGACGACCGCGCCTAATTCCGCCGTGGAGCTTTCAACTTGTACAGCGGCCGCTTCCACGTTGATGGTCTGCTCAACCCGACCGATGCTCAAGGTGAAGTCAAACGTTGTAGTCTGGTTCACCAGCAGCGTAAAAGGATTTAGCTTTTGCGTGACGAAGCCTGTTTTGGCAGCTTCCAGCGTGTAGTTCCCGGTCTGCACGTCAAAGTACGCATAGATGCCGACTTGATTAGTCACGACCCGTCTTTCTACGCCGGTGTCGATGTTCCGTAGCAAAAGAGCAGCGTCCGGAATGACGGCTCCTGCCGCGTCCTTCACGGTTCCGTTGATCGCTGCTGTCGAAACCTGAGCATGCAGGGCCGAGGGTAGGAAAGCCCACACGCAGCACACCAGTAGGATGTGGTCGACGGCGGCGGAACGGCTCTCGGAAACTCTGTAGCTCATCGATGTACAACCTCCTCAAAGACGGGCCCAAGTACCCGTGGCGACCTGCGACAATATTGTGAACCGATGTCACTCCGGCGACTCTTGGACGCATCAACCGGCTGCACGCAACGCGGCCTGCCCGGAAACAGGACGCCCCAAAAGCCTGGGAAACGATTAGGGCTCTTCGGCGCCGCGTACCCTCATATATGTTGCGACACGGCTAGACCGGTCCCTCTGTACACATGTTTAATACAGCGGAAGGGTTTCTGCAGTCAATTATAATCATGCCCATCGGTTTCGCTAATGAAACCTGAGTGATGCCGCCCCAGCATTTGTGCATAGGCGTGGTGCGAACGTCTAGCTGGCAGACCCGCAAGGGCAAAACCTAGCAAGGCCTCTGCTGATCTTTGGAGAGCGGCTGGCTAAGCCAGGACTTGGGCGAAGGCTGCGCAAGCTTCTAAACTGAATCCGATGGAGGTCGACACTTTTGGGCAGTGGGAAGGTTTCTTAAAATACGGAAACGAGCTTGACGCCAGGCTAGGCGGTTGCGGCGTACCTATCGAAAGAAGAATTGACGCCGGTGCAGGCAAAAGTAGGGCTGAAAGCCTTTACGCCAAACACGACCAATTTCAGAGGAGTTCGGTTTCACGCGCGAAACACGATTTTCGTCTTCGCATTGACAATTCTCTCGGTACAGTTCAAGCTAACCGCGATGCGGAAATCCGCGGCAACTCTGCGGATAGGTGTGGTCTGATCTTTGTACGTGGAGCATGCAACTGACGGCACTCTCATCAAGTGCATGACTCTGCCAGCATTGTCGGCCGGCCGCTGGCAGCGCATGGCGGCATCCCCCATATTGCCCCAGCAGAAACTGACCTGGAATCGGACAGATAGGCGTGACGATTTCTATGTTAAGCTTCAGCGTCAGAGATGGCAGCGCCAGCTCATGTCTGGATATCTGGTGCAACTCACGCCCCTGTCCGGCGAAGGATTTCGAAGCTGGAGGAATTGTCATTGAGCGCATTTGTGGTGCGGGAAGAGCATCGGGCCAGGTTCGGCGCCACGCAGGCCTCGCTGGTCGCGCTGATGGTCGCCTTCAGTGTGATGAGTTATTTCGATCGCACGATCATGTCGATCGCCGGGCCCGAAGTTATGAAGGAATTCGGCATCGAGCCGACGCGAATGGGGTGGGTGTACTCGGCTTTCGTCTTTGGTTACGCCGTATTCATGATCCCCGGTGGTGAGGTGACGGACCGGTTAGGACCTCGCAATACTCTTACCTTGGCGGGGTTAGCAGCGGCAGTATTCACCGTGCTGACGCCGCTCGGGGGGCACTTTGCGCTGGCGTCTCTCGGGGTGGTACCAATACTCATTGCGATTCGATGTGGGCTCGGCGTGGTGAGCGCTCCTCTCTATCCGGCGTGCGCCCGAATGTGTTCCGCATGGATTCCGATGGCCCACCAGGCTCGTGCACAGGCGTTGATTGTCGCGGGGGCCTGCGTCGGCGGAGCGATCTCGCCCATTCTATCCACCTGGCTGATGCGCATCAACACCTGGCGCGGCTCATTCTACATCGCTTCCGTTGCCACCGCCGCGCTCGCATTGCTCTGGTTTCGTTACGTGCGAAAGCTGCCCCGCGGTGTCGAGCACACACCGGGACGGCACACCGATATACAATCATGGCGCCGGCTGTTGCTAAATCGCAATCTAGTACTGCTAACATTTGCGTATTTTACTGTCGGTTACTTCGAATACATCTTTTTCTACTGGATCTACTATTATTTCGGTGAAGTGCGTCATACCGGCTTCGCTCAAAGCGCCCGCTACACGACCGTGATTTTCCTTGTGATGATGGTGATGGTGCCGCTCGGCGGCTGGATGTCTGATGAATTGACTCGGCGTTACGGGCCCAAATTAGGCCGCCGTGTTGTGCCGCTGGTCGGTCTAACCGTTGGTGCACTCTTGCTTTACTTCGGAGTAGCTACTGCAGATAGCGGTGCCGCGTCTGTGCTGCTCGCTCTCGCCGTCGGGTTTGCATCGTTATGTGAAGGACCTTTCTGGGCCATGGCGATCGACATCGGCGGCCAGCAGGTGGGCGCGGCAAGCGGCATAATGAACGCGGGCGGCAACGTCGGAGGCTTTTTTTCGCCGGTACTCACGCCTCTTGTGGCCAAATACTTCGGCTGGTCATGGGGACTCGGCGCGGGCAGTGTGATGGTTGTCCTGGGGGCCGTGGCTTCCTGGTTCGTCGATGTTTCGACGGAAGCGCCCCCAGGCGCTCGCCAGGCACCTTCAGATACTGCTTCCGTTCCGACGAGCTAGGTTTGTATTAGACAGGTGATCTCAATCATGTCGCGTTTCTGTGTTCCGGATGCATTGAAACTTGTGATGAGAGTGTCGCTTCTCATCCTGGTGTTGGAGCCCGCGGTAACTGCGCCCGCTCAACCGAATCAAGCCCTAAGCAAAGCCGACATTGACCGGTGGATGACGGAGCTCTCGAATTGGGGACGCTGGGGAAAAGGTGACCAGGCCGGCACCGTGAACCTGATCACGCCGGAGAAGCGCAAGGCCGCGGCGCAACTTGTGCGTGAGGGCTTTTCCGTGTCGCTGGCGCGAGATGCCGATCAGGTGAAGTCCGCGGATAATTCCGAGCCCTGGGGGCACGTGATGACAGCGACCGGAGCCAAGCCCGCGGACGGGCAGTTCTCGGGTGACACCTACTCAGTGTCATACCACGGCTACGGCCACACCCACATGGATGCTCTTTGCCACATGTTTTACGAAGGCAAAATGTATAACGGCTTCTCTCAAATGGAGGTCACATACAAAGGCGCGAACAAGCTGGCCGTCACAAATTACAAGGCGGGAATCTTCACAAGAGGCATTCTCATTGATATTCCACGGCTGAAGAGCGTACCGTACCTCGAACCCGACGTGGCTATTTATCCGGAGGACCTTGATGCCTGGGAGCGGTCGGCGGGTATTCGTGTGGGCAGCGGAGACGTAGTTTTTCTGCGGACGGGGCGATGGGCCCGACGTGCCGCACGGGGGCCGTGGGATGCAGGCGCTCACTCGGCCGGGTTTTATGCCTCATGCGTCCGCTGGCTGCACCAGCGCGATGTGGCAATGATCGGTAGCGACGCAGCGTCAGATGTCATGCCATCCCGCATCGCCGGCGTCGCCCAGCCGATTCACCAGTTGATGTTGGTAGCCTTGGGCACACCAATATTTGACAACTGCGATCTCGAGGCCCTCGCGGAAGCCGCCGCGCAGCGCCATCGCTGGGAGTTTTTACTGACAGCCGCGCCAATCGCTATGCCGGGCGGGACTGGATCGCCATTGAATCCGATCGCGACTTTCTAGTATCGGACGCCGAGGCTCTCGTGCGAAGCGGCCAGCGCGAGCGGGCCATCGCTGTCCTGGAGCACGGCCTCGCGCTGTCACCGTACTCAGCGGTACTTTACGAATCGCTCGCCCGTACTTATAATGCGCTGGGGTGTCCTTAGAATCCGCGGCCCTTTTATATACAGGTTTAATACGGCGGGGGGTTTCTGCAGTCAATTACAATCATGCCTATCGGTTTCGCTAATGAAACCTGAAATGCTTCCAAGATCGGATGACTAATGGAAAGCAGTTAGCACTCTGGCAGTTTTGGCGCGCGCGGAAAGCCGCGAGCACGCAGAACGAGCCTGGCGCTCGAGTGCGGGATCTTACGACCTGTTATCTCGCCCACCGTCCGACGCAACGTCCGGCCTTTGTATTCGGTCGATAACGGAGCGCTCCCGGTTTCCGTGTTTGACACTTCCTTGCAGGCTGTCCTAACCTAGGTAAGCCCGGCTGAGCGATTATCTATCGCTGGCGGACCGAAGCCCAATTTTGAGCATGTTGCGATGACCTACACCGTGCCAATGGTTGTGAAGGTGCTGAGAGTCCTTAAGGTGTTCCGGGAAGCTGGACCGCGGCTTGCGTTGACTCAGGTTATTTCACTATGCGGCATTCCCAAAGCGTCGGCATTTCGTATTCTTGAGACGCTCCGCTCTGAGGGCTATCTGAGTAAGGACACGCACGGTAGCTATCGGTTGACGTACCGGCTGCTGGAGGTTGCCATGGTTGTGCACGCTCGAAATCCGCTGCGCAAGGCCGCACTACCGTACCTGGAACAACTCAATCGCGAGGTCAAGGAGACAGTAAACCTGGGAGTACTGGAGGAAACGAACGTGGTGTATGCCGAGGTGCTGGAAAGCCAGCACTGGCTGCGAATCGTGCCAAGTGTCGGTTCGCGAGCTCCGCTGCACGCGACGGCGCTAGGCAAGGCAGTTGCGGCCTACTTATCGAAAGAAGAATTAACGTCGGCGCTGGGAAAAGGCGGGCTGAAAACCTTTACGCCGAACACGATCACAACCATGAAGGCGTATCTACTGGAACTGGCGCGGACGCAAGAGATGGGTTATGGCATCGACCACGAGGAGGAAGCACTACAGTGCGTTTGCGTGGCCGCGCCGGTTTTCGACGCCAGATCCCGGATCGCCGGGGCAATTAGTGTATCGGTACCGAGCAGCCGGATGTCGGAGCGACGGATCCACGAACTGGGCACGCGGTTAAAAGAAGTCGCGCGGACAATTTCGGAGGAGTTCGGTTTCACACGCGAAACACGATTTTCGTCTTCGCATTGACAATTCTCTCGGTACGGTTCAAGCTAACCGCGATGCGGAAATCCGCGGCAACTCTGCGGATAGGTGTGGTCTGATCTCTGTACGTGGAGCATGCAACTGACGGCACTCTCATCAAGTGCATGACTCTGCCAGCATTGTCGGCCGGCCGCTTTCATCCCCATGATCCAGGACTTCCGGCGAAAAAGTGCTTACTACATCGAAGACGAGTCGAGGTGCATAAAACTCTCGGTTTCGGAGCGGCCTGTTCTGTACGGCTCGTCGGCAGCATTGGATTCGCCTAACTTTGTAAGAGGAGGACAACGATGGACGACCGAACTCCCAGCCAGCTCGCCGACGGCCGATACCAGCGCTCGATGGCGTACTTCGACGACTGCAGCCGGTATCTCGCTGGAGGAGTTAGCAGTAATTTTCGCATGGGCGCCAAACCCGTTCCACTGTTCTTCGAACGGGGGCGTGGGTCACGCCTTTACAGCGTGGATGATGTAGCGTATCTGGACTATGCGTTAGGTATGGGCCCGGTTATTCTGGGGCATGCTCCCCCCGGCGTCGTCGGCGCAGTACAAGACAGCCTATTGAAGGGTCAGTTGTACGCCGGGCAGCACGAGGCGGAGTTGCGGCTCGCCCGAATGGTCTCTTCCCTGGTCGCTTGTGCAGAACGTGTGCGCTTCGGTTGTTCCGGGTCCGAAGCTATTCAAATCGCCTTGCGGTTGGCGAGGGCGTATACCAAGAGAAATAAAATCGTCAAGTTCGAGGGTCACTATCATGGCTGGTTTGACAATATCTGCGTAAGTGTTCATCCCGAACCGGGGCGCTCTGGCGATGCCCGCCACCCGCGCACAGTTCCGGAGTCCGAGGGCCAGGACTCGCATGCTTACGCGGAGACCATTGTCCTGCCTTGGAATGATATTGCGGCGATAGAGGAAACGTTAAGTCTTCGCGCCTCCGAGATAGCTGGGATCATTATGGAACCTATCCTTTGCAATACCGGGGTCATCCTGCCCAAACCCGGCTATCTGGAGCGTGTACGAGAGCTCTGTAGCGAACACGGCATCGTCCTTATTTTCGATGAGGTCATCACAGGTTTTCGTGTGGCGTTGAGCGGAGCGCAGGGCCTGCTGGGCGTTACACCCGATCTCGCCGTGTTTGCCAAGGCCATGGCGGGGGGCTTTCCAATTAGCTGCCTCGCCGGCCGGGCCACGCTGATGGATCTAATCGGAAGTGGTTTGGTGATGCACGGCGGAACGTATAACAGCAACGTGGTCTCTATCGTGGCCGCGATCGCGACTCTCGATCAGCTCAGAAGCGAAGACGGAGCCGCCTACGATCAGATGAACCGGCTCGGGCGAATTCTAATGGATGGGTTGCAGCGGATCTCTGACGAACTCGGCGCCGGGCTTGTAGTTCAGGGTTTGGGTTCCGTCTTCCACACTTATTTTGGTGGTCAACAACCACCAGTCGATTACCGGAGCTATTGCGCAACCGACCGCGCGCGCCTGAGCCGGTTTGTGGACACGCTGCTCGACTGCGGCGTTCGTATCACGTCGCGCGGAACGTGGTTCCTCTCGACAGCCCACAGCCAAGCGGACATCGACGAAACCCTGGCCGCGGCTCGGCAGGCGATGCTCGGGCTCTCCCAGTCGGACGGCCGCTACAGAGGCAAACCCACGGATGGCGGCGCGATTGACCGCTGAATATTTCAATTGTCGCCTTCCGGTTGTGTTCCAAATAGACGGATGAAGACTCTGAGAGCAAGCTCGTTTGGCTGGGCAGCGGCCTTACTCGCCCTGCTGCTCACCTGTGCCCCAGGTAAGGTGCGTAAGGGAGAATACATCGCTTACATCGGGACTTATACAGATAAGCAGAGTAAGGGTATTTATGCATTTCGCTTTGACGCCTCCACAGGAAAGCTAACGCCAATGGGTCTCGCGGCCGAAACTACCAGTCAAGATTATCTGGCCGTACATCCCAGCCAGCGGTATGTGTATGCCGTCAAAGAGGGGAACGAATCGGGTGGCCAGAACGCGGGACTAGTCAGCGCGTTCTCGATCAATCCGGCCACCGGCAAGCTGACGCTGTTGAATGAAATCTCTACGCGTGGGTCCGGACCGTGCCATCTCACAGTGGATCGGACCGGCAAGAATTTGTTAGTGGCCAACTACACCGGTGGAAGCGTGGCCGTACTTCCGGTGAATGAGGACGGGAGCTTGCGTGATGCAACTGCGTTCATTCAGCACACCGGCTCAAGCGTGAACAAGGAACGGCAGGAGGCGCCGCACGTGCACTGTATCCACGCCTCGCCTGACAATCACTTCGTGCTCGCCGCCGACCTGGGCCTGGACGAGGTGTTAGTGTATCGGTTCGATCCCGTCCGGGGGTCATTGGCGCCTAATCATCCGCCCTTTGTCAAGACAACTCCTGGAGCGGGACCGCGGCATTTCGCATTTCATCCCAATGGCAAATTTGTCTACGTCATTAATGAACTTCAGTGCACCCTTTCCACGTTCTCTTACAATGGCGCGCAGGGAGTCTTGAAAGAACTGCAAACGGTCTCGACGTTGCCGGACGGTTACAAGATCACGAAAGACGACAGCGCAGCCGAGATCGTAGTGCATCCGTCCGGTAAGTTCGTGTACGGTTCCAATCGCGGGCACGATAGCATCGCAGTTTTCGCCATTGACTCCACAACGGGCACGGTTAAGGCGCTCGAACGAATTTCAACACAGGGCAAAACGCCGCGCGGTCTAGGAATCGATCCGACGGGCTCCTATCTGATCGCCTGCAACCAGGACTCCGACAGCCTTGTGGTGTTTCGTATCGACCCACAAACTGGGAAGCTCACGCCGACGGGGCGGAAGACCGCAGCGTACACGCCGGTAGACATTGAATTCGCCGCAGTGAAATAGGGAAGCGGCCGGAGCCGAGAAGGGAAGAGATCATCTGGCCTATAATAAGTGGGCTCCGGGCTGAACGGAATGTCATCTAACTTCGGACGAGAAATTCACCGTGCTGGGCATACGAAAAGAGAGTTCTTGGCTCTGGCATGGACGGCCTGTGCCGCGGTAGCGAAGCCTTCGTCAAGCGCCGGTTACATCGACGCACACGTGCACGTTTGGACACCCGACAAGAAGCGCTATCCTTGGGACCCACGCTATCGAGGACCAGCCGCCGATCCGGCTAGCTTTACACCCGAGCAGCTATTCGAACATACTCGGCCCGCCGGGGTCTCACGGGTCGTCCTGATCCAGATGAGCTTCTACGGCACGGATAATTCTTACATGCTCGATGCCATGAAACGGTACCCGTCGACCTTTTCGGGGGTGGCTGTAGTAGACGCAGGTTCGGCGGGAGTACGGGACGAGATGGTTCGCCTAATGGGGCACGGCGTGCGCGGGTTCCGCATCACACCCGGCACAGATCCCAAAGGCTGGCTGGAAACGGAAGGAATGTCCGCGATGTGGAAATGCGGCGCGGAACATCGACTCGCGATGTCTTGCCTCATCGGGGCAGACGCGATTCCTTCGGTTGACCGGATGTCCACGAAATTTCCGGAAACACCGGTCGTCATCGATCATCTCGCAAGGATTGGCGTCGATGGCAAGGTACAGGACGCGGATGTGCGCGCTCTATGTGATCTGTCACGTCATCGCAACGTATACGTCAAAGTTTCGGCATTTTATGCACTCGGCAGGAAACGATATCCCTACACTGACCTGGCGCCGATGATTCGCCGTGTTTACGAATCCTTCGGCCCTCAACGGTTGATGTGGGCCTCCGACTCGCCGTTTCAGATTCAAGCGCCGCACACCTATGCCGGATCACTTGAGCTTGTACGCGACCGCCTGGATTTTCTGAATAGTCACGACCGGGAATGGCTGCTTGGGAAGACAGCCGAGCAGCTGTTCTTTGCCGGCTCTTGAGATCCAACTGGCGTAGTTCATGATCAGGTAGCTTCGCAGGGAACACAGCAGCTAGACCAGGCCGTACTCGCCATTCCTTCAGCGATGCTGAGGGAGTTCCGGCTTTCCCAATCGGGATCTGTGAAAAAGATTATATGAGACCTGACCCTGCATTGTATACTTCTTGTATGCATAATTCGGGGGGGGGGGGCGAGCCCACATCTCTGGATTCAAATAGGTTACAGTCCGCCAGAAAGGTATGGGAGACCCACTCGACCAACGTCGAGGCATAAACGATGAGCGAAGCATCTGTTCTCGAAACATTGGCTGACCTCGTTCGCATCAACAGCATCAACCCGGTGTACGAGAACGGGAATCCGGAGGCCGAGATCGCGGCGTACGTGGAGCGTTTCTTTGGCGACCGCGGAATTGAAACCTGGCGCCAGGAAGTCTTTCCTGGCAGGCCGAACCTGATTGCACGGTTGCCGGGTCAGAGAGCGGGCCGGCGGGTCATACTGGAGGCGCATGCGGATACAGCTTCAATAACGGGAATGACCATTCCGCCGTTCGACCCGGTCATCCGTGACGGCCGGATGTATGGGCGCGGTTCCTGTGATACCAAGGCAGGCCTGGCCGCGATGATGCATGCAGTCGCGTCGCTCCATTCGACTGGCTACAAACCCGAATGTGAGGTATGGATGGTAGCGGCCGCCGACGAAGAATATTCGTTTCGAGGCGTGACGAAGCTCTGCGAGAACCTGAAAGCCGACGCGGCCATCGTAGCGGAGCCGACTGAACTACGGCCGGTGATCGCCAGCAAGGGGGTACTGCGTTGGAAGGTTTGCACCACCGGCAAAGCCGCCCACAGCTCGAAGCCTCATTTGGGAGTGAATGCCATCACCCACATGGCGCGGGTCATCGAGGCCTTTGAGAGAGGCGCCAGTGCATTGAAAAGCAACGTCCACCCGCTGCTGGGTCCGGCAACACTTAATATCGGAGTGATCCGCGGCGGGGTCCAGGTAAATTTCGTGCCCGACAGTTGTGAGATTGAAATTGACCGGCGCCTCCTGCCCGGAGAAGAGCCTGCTGAGGTTTTGGCAGGCTACCAGGCAATGCTCGATCGGTTGTGTGAAGACAATCGCGAGATGCAGGTGCACATGGAACCTCCGATGCTGGTGGACGGAGCGCTGGAGACGCTGCCGGACGCAATGGTGGCGCGAACTGCCTCAGAAGTCCTGCGGAATATGGGCCTGTCCGGCGAACTGGTGGGTGTCCCTTATGGAAGCGATGCGAGCAAGCTGTCGCGTCACGGCGTGCCCAGCATCATATTTGGACCGGGGAGCATCGATCTTGCCCACGCAGCGGTTGAATATGTGGAGTGCGGCGATGTCATCCAGGCAGAGGAATTCTACCGGGGGTTTCTGAAGAGGTTCAACTGAACGATTATGCTGAATGGAAATCGGAAAACACGCTTCCCGCTGGCCCAGGAGATAGCGTACCTGGACACGGCGGCGGAAGGTTTGCCGCCGGCCGGGTGTGAGCAGGCGATTGGCGCATACCTGCGCGAGAAGTGTCGCGGAACCCTGGGCCACGAACGCCTGTTCGAGACACAACTGGAGACCGAGTGCCTTGTAGCGCGGCTGCTGGGAACGGCAGCGGACAACGTTGTGCTCCTGGCGAACGCCTCTGAGCCCGTGAACCTGCTGGCCAATTCGATCGATTGGCGGCCGGGGGACCGGGTGCTCGTTACCGACCTGGAGTTTCCTTCCAACGTCTTGCCGTGGTTGCGCAAGAAGCCGTTGGGGGTCGAGTTGGATGTACTCCCCACGGAACACGGAAAGATAGAACTGGAGCAGTTTCAGGCGCGCATCACCGAAAAGACCCGCGTGGTTGCGGTCAGCCTGGTCAGCTATAAATCTGGAACACGAATTCCTTTTCTACGGGAATTGGCCGAGGCCACGCATCGTGCGGGGGGCATTTTGTGCGTGGATGCCACGCAAGCCCTGGGGCGGGTACCAGTGTCAGTCGAAGGGGTTGACTTCCTGGTCGCGAGCGCCTACAAATGGCTTCTTGGTATGCACGGTCTGGGCGTAGTCTACTTCGCCCCGAATCTTCGCGAGCAGCTTCGTCCGCAGACGATCGGCTGGTATTCGGTCCAGGATCTTTTCAGCCCGACCCGCTTCGAGCGTTTCATTTATAGTGAGAGTGCCCGCAGCTTGCAACCCGGGATGCCCAACTTTCCTGCCATGTATGCGCTGAAGAATGGAGTTGAGTACTTGCTGAGCATCGGTGTGGAGCGAATCGACCAGGAATTGCGCCCGCTCGTCGCGGAATTACGTGACGGGTTGCAGGCTCTCGGGACGGAACTGCTGACGCCGGCCGATTCGAAATATGCTTCGGGTATTGTTGCCTTCGCAAACACAGACCCGGAGGCGGTTGGCGCGTCACTCCAACAAGCCGGCGTGGTCGCGTGGGTGGGTGACGGCCGCGTGCGAGCCTCGGTGCACGTCTACAACGACCGGACCGACGTTCAGCGATGCCTGGAGGCGCTGCGAACGATTCTTCCGAGTTGAAAAGCCGGGACACGGCTGAACGGTGCGAAACTTAAAGGACGATAGATAGCGAATCCGGGCAGAGCGCCCTGATCCGCGAGCCAGCTATTGGTTTGTATATACAACGCCCAATTTCCCATACACAAACGTAACGGTCTCCTCTGGACCTTCGTCTGGATTCTGCGATTTTACAGTGTCCCCACCTGACACTTGGTTCAGCTCTTGCCCGGTTAACTCCCCCGGACGTTGCTGCTGTTCGGTTTCAATCCTCTTGGCATCTTCGCTCATGGTATTTTCCTTTCTTCGATCGGTAGCGCGTTGACCAGCGAAAAAGGGATCACGATATTTCGGGCCGTCTGAGAGCGTACAGGAGAGCGGGGTTGGCGGCAAGGGGGCTAACGCTCACGTGCTGTGGCGCATCATCGGGCTATGCTGATGCGCGTGCCGCCAGGCGTTTCCTGGTTGGAATACGCGCGTAAAATCCGCTTAAAAATTTCCCGATGCTCAAATTGAGCCACCGCCAACGATTCTTCCGAGTTGAAAAGTCGGGACATTGCGGCAAGAATAGGTAGTTCATGCCGCTGTCCCGATCCAAGGTGGAGAAAGAAGGCGAGGTCGCCCGCGTCTACCGGTTAGTGAAGTCCTGGATTCTCAGCGGTCGGCTGCGCCCCGGGGATTTCTTGCCTGAAGTGGAACTGGCACACGAATGCCAGACCTCACGAACGCCGATCCGGGAAGCCTGCAACCGCCTGGCGCAAGAGAAGTGGATCCACGGGATTCCTCACAAAGGATACGTGATCCCGGCGATTTCGGTGCGCGAGATTCTCGAAGTGTACGAGCACCGGAAGGTTCTCGAGTGCTTTACCGCTGACCGCGCCGCCAAGGAGGCCAGCCTGGCCGATGTAGAACGGCTCAAGAGGATTATCGAGGTGGAGAATCACCCGTCGGTTGACATGGCGCACTTCTTGCAGGCGAATGAGGAGTTCCACCTGGCCCTGGCGGAACTGGCGCGCAACCAGAGAATCTATGACCAGTTGAGGCTCACGCTGGAATATGTCCACCGGCTGGACGTTCTCTCGACGCAGCGGGATACCTATGCGATACCGGAGCATCGGGATATCATGCGGGCAATTGAGGCGCGCAATCCTTCGGATGCCATCCGGGCAATGGCGGAGCACATCGATATGTCGCGCGACCGGATGCTGAAGCTGTTCGGGTCTTGATGCCCGCGCTGTCAGGCCAGAATCTTGTGCGCTACGTTGCCGAAGACATCTGTAAGGCGGAAATTCCGCCCGGCGTACGGGTACGTCAGCAGTTCGTGGTTGAGGCCGAGGATATGCAGGATTGTGGCGTGGAGGTCATGAATGTGCATGCGGTCCTCCACGGCGTAGTAGCCGTAATCATCGGTGGCGCCATAGATCATTCCAGGCTTGACGCCGGCGCCAGCCATCCACATGGTGTATCCGTAGGGATTGTGGTCCCGGCCATCGCCGGCCTGGGAAATCGGCGTGCGCCCGAATTCTCCACCCCAAACCACCAGCGTGTCCTTTAGCAGTCCTCTGGCCTTAAGATCGTACAAAAGCCCGGCGATCGGAACATCCACTTGCAGCGCCGTCCGGGTATGCAGTCGGACTAGTTCACGGTGAGCGTCCCAGCCAACTTCGTTACCCGGACCGTATTCGTGATTAATTTGAGTGAAGCGCACCCCGCGCTCCGCGAGCCGCCGCGCCATCAGGCATTGCCAGCCGAAATCCATCGTTTCTGGCTGGTCCATGCCGTATAGCTTCCTCGTTGCGGCGGATTCCTTTGAGATATCGAAGGCCTCGGGCGCTGTTGTCTGCATCCGAAATGCCAGCTCGAAGGCCTGGATGCGCGTTTCCAGGTCTTGATCGTCCTGCCAGCGTCGCGCGCTCGCCCGGTTCATTTTCTGCGCCATGTCCAGCTCATAACGCTGTTGCTCCGGGGTCAGATCGCGGTTTTTCACGTTCTCGATCGCTTCAGTGAGGTCCGCGAGCTTCATACCGCCATGGCCCACGGCTGTGCCTTGGTAAGCCCCGGGGAGGAACGCGGAACTCCACTGCTTCGCCCCTCCGTTTTCCAGGCCCGGCTTCAGGGTAAGGAACGCCGGCAGGTTTTGATTCTCAGTGCCTAGCCCGTAAATCATCCAGGAGCCCATGCTCGGCCGGGCGAAATTAATCGAGCCCGTATGCAGTTGCAGGTGGGCCCCGCCGTGAGCCACACTGTCGCCGACCATTGACCGTATGACGCACAAATCATCTACGAAACGGGCCACGTTGGGGAAAAGCTCACTTACCTCAATGCCGCTCTCCCCGTACTTGCGGAACGTCCACGGCGACTTGAATAGATTACCCACTTCGCCTGGGGCGAAGGCCAGCGGCTGCTTGAAAGGTAGCGGCTTTCCGTGATCTTGAGTTAGGCGCGGCTTCGGATCGAATGTGTCCAGGTGCGACGGACCGCCGGCCATGAATAGGAATATCACCCGTTTCGCCCGCGGCGCGAAGTGGGGGCTTTTCGGCATGAACGGATTCACCGGCCCCTGCGCCGGGGCATCTTTCGCCAGCATGGAGGCGAGGCCCAGCCAACCAAACCCACAGGCCGAGCTTCGCAACAAGTTGCGCCGGGAAACAGGACGAGCTGGCTCAAATCGCATGTTCACCTCTCAATGCACAAAAATGAAATCGTTAGAAGCCACCAACGCGCGGCAGAAGCTCGACCACGCCAGCAGCCGCACTCCACCATCGCCCGGCTTGCCTGGAAAACCTGCTATGTACCGGCGGGCGTCCGCCACTTCCTCCGAGGTCGCCGGCTGGCCCACCACCAGAAGCCAGGCGCGCTCGATTCGCCGCACGTCGTCGGACTCTTCGGTCAGCAGCTTGCTCGCCAGAGATTTGGTCTGCTCCGCGACAAACTTGTTATTCATCATATACAGGGCCTGCGGAGCAGTATCTGTTTCCGTGCGGGCCTCATTACTTGCCGTCGCGTCACCAAAGTCGAAAAGGTTCAGCATGCTAGGCAAGTTCGACCGGCGTAGGGGCAGGTATACCAAGCGGCGCTTACTCTCGTCGGGATTCAAACCTGCACGGTCATCGCTGAATCCGTTGCACAATTGAGTGTTGCCGAGACCTTTCAGGAGTGTCCCTCCCATGGTCAGGTCCAGCGAACCGTTGACCCACAGAAGCGAGTCTCGTATCTCCTCGGCCGTGAGGCGCCGCATCTTAAACCGCGACCACAGCGCGTCGTCCGGATCCTGCTGACGCTGCTCGGGCGAGGACTCACTACTCATCTGGTAGGTGCTCGACAACATAATAAGGCGCTGCATCGCTTTGACCGACCACCCACGAGCCACGAACTGGGTCGCCAGGTAATCCAGCAGTTCGGGGTGTGTCGGCCGTTCGCCCGCCATTCCGAAGTTGCTCGGCGTGCGGACAATGCCCTCTCCGAAGTGCCATTGCCAGATTCGGTTCACCATGACGCGCGCCGGTAAAGGGTTTTTCGGGTCGGCCATCCAGTTCGCGAGCTCCAGCCTTCCGCTCCCGTGCGTAATGGGCGCTTGCTGGTCGCCCGCCAGAACTACCGGGAAACGTTTGGGAACAATGTCGCCTTTCGCGTGCGGATTGCCGCGCACGAACACAGCTTGCTCAATGGGCGTTCCTTCAGCCAGGCCACAGGCGAACGCGGGTTCCGGCGGCCCAGACGTCTTGAGCTGCTCCAGCTCTGTTTTCAGCGTCGCCGCTTTCGCCTGCGCGGCTTCGGTGAAGAACTTCTCTTTGTCTTTCTGTGGAAACGCGAACGGCCCTTTGGGGCTTACGATCTCTTCGGAGGCTTTCGCCTCGATGACTTCCGTGTAGAAACGGTTTTCTGGTTCGAACCTGGGTGGTTCCGGCGCTTCCTCGCCCCGTCCGAGCGCGGCGTCGGCGTTCTGCTCCCACTCCGCCATCGCCGGGTCTCGCTTTGCGGCCGTGGCAATGAAATCGTCCTGATAGTCTCTTGCAACCTTCTCCAGGGAGGCCGCGCTCGCGTTGTACCACGGCTCCAAGTGCACCCGGCGCTCCTTGGTCGGCTTCAGATAGTCGACCCAACGCGCCAGCACCGTGGGATCCAGCGCGGCATCGTGTGCAACTTGCGCCGGAGCAGCGCCCTCGGCATAAACCTTCCGGGCAGCTAACATATAGGCCGCCAGGTGCGGCGCCAGCTGACTGCGGTAGCGGCGGCCCTCCTCCGCGGTCAGCCGGTCGATCTCGGCCTGCTTGCGCTCTATTTTCTTTTGGTGGGCTTCGTAGCGTTCGGCGACGTCCCTGGGCACCAGCGGCGCGAAATAGAGTTTCGATACGGTGCCCTCCAGTTTAGCCAGTTGCTTGGTGCTGGCGAAAATCGAGGCCAGCGAATAGTAGTCCTTCGTCGAGATGGGATCGAACTTGTGGTCATGGCAGCGGGCACACGCCAGCGTTAGACCGAGAAATGCCTTTCCGGTTACGTCGATCTGCTCGTCAATGAGATCGTAAAA
Organism: Terriglobia bacterium; assembly: GCA_963768075.1. Taxonomy (GTDB): domain Bacteria; phylum Acidobacteriota; class Terriglobia; order Bryobacterales; family Bryobacteraceae; genus QHXW01. The sequence goes on along the minus strand of CAVYHD010000032.1, from coordinate 202,615 downwards.
TGCGATGGTCTTGTCTGATTCCGCCAGCAGCTTTGGGCCCAGGGCGAGGAAACCTGTAGCAACAATTCCATTAACGTTTACCGGACTGCCATCCTCGGCCGGCAGCAGGTCGCCTGCGATCTGTTCCTTGAGGAAAAGATCATAAGGGAGATCACGGTTGAAGGCGTCAATCACGTAGTCGCGATACCGCCATGCGTAGGGGTACCGGTAGTCCTCGTCTGCGCCCGTAGAGTCGGCATAGCGGGCGACATCAAGCCAGTGCCGCCCCCACTTTTCGCCATAACGCGGGGAAGCCAGCAATCGGTCCACGACTTTCGCGAACGCGCCGGAATCCTCATCGTGCAAAAAGTCGCGGATCTCAGACTCGGTGGGTGTGAGGCCGGTCAGATCCAGCGTTGCCCGCCGGATCAACGTCAGCTTGTCGGCCGGTGGCGCCGGCTTCAGACCCTTTTCCTCGAGTTTGGCCAAGATGAACCGGTCGATGTCATTTCGCGCCCAGTCACGATCCTTGACTTCCGGTGGGTGGATCAACCTCGGCTGCTGAAACGACCAGAAGTCCTTTCCGCCTCGTTCGTAAGTGTGCTTGGTAGGCGGCTCGAATTTGGCGGGTTCAGTTGAGCCTTCCGGCCACAGCGCGCCCAGGCTCAGCCATTCCCGGATCGCGGCAATCTCCTCATCGCGTAACTTGCCGGTTGGCGGCATCTTGATTGCATCTTGATAGCCAACCGCCTTCAGCAATCGGCTGTTGTCGAGGTTTGCCGGGTCAACCAGCGGGCCACCGTCCGCGCCCTTGCGGAACCCAGCCGCACTCATCAGATCGAGGCCCGCCGTTCGAAGCTGTGGGCCATGACAAGGCTGGCACTTGTTTACAAAAATGGGTCGTACCTTCTTTTCGAACAGCTCATCCTTTGGTTCGGGTGCGGCTTGGACGCGGGTGATGAACGCGAGCAGGACTACGAAATGAAATATCCGGTATATTAGCTTCTCCATCGCAAAGTTGTATTGTATACAAATTGTATAATCTTGTCTATGGGTAGGCGCGCTCCAAATTTTATTATCGTCCTTGGGGTTTGTGCCGGAACTGCCCTCGCGCAAGCGCCGCCCCATTGCCACGGCCCCGCCGAAATCGAAAGTGCGCTAGCCAAGCAGCCAACCGCCGACGCTTACAATGCCCTCGGAGCCTGGTTTGCGCAACACAGCCAGTTAGCGTGCGCGATTCCCGCGTTTCGATCCGCGCTCCACCTGCGGCCGAATGCGTGGGACATCCACTTCAATCTGGCGCTCGCCCTGATTGACACCCGCGATTTCAAACAGGCCATCAGCGAACTGCAACAGGCCAACAAGCTCAACCCGGACAGCGCGCTGGTCCACACCGCCCTCGGCATAGCTCTGCAGCAGCAGGGGCAACTGCCGGCCGCCGAGACTGAGCTGAAGGCCGCGGTTGGGCTCGATCCCCATTCGGTTCCGGCGCTCGATCACCTCGCTAGCGTTCTGGCAGCGCAAAAACGGTTTACAGCGGCCATCCGCTATCTCAACCAGGCAATCGCGATCGATCAAAGAGATCCCACGCTTCGCATCGCGCTTGCTTCGGCCTACTCTGAAAATGGCAGTAACAAGCAAGCTATCGAGGTCTTGGTCAATCTGCTCAAAGATGAGCCCGGCTCCGCCATCGCGCACTTTAATCTGGCAACGATCTACGCCCAGGAAAAGCTCTTCCGCCCATCCGCTGACGAGTACCGGGAAACTCTACGTCTCGATCCGGACAATGATCTCGCACGCGTTTCGCTCGTGAAAACCCTCGTGGACCTCGGGGAGTTTGATGCGGCCCTTCCGTTGATCCAGGATTATGCGCGCCGCAGGCCAGAGGATTTCGAAGCCCACTACCTTCTCGGCTCCGTTTATCGCGGATTGGGCCGGTACGGTGCGGCTGAGCCGGAACTGAAGCGCGCCGTGCAGATCAACCCGAGTCACTCCGACGCTCGCTACAACCTCGGCTTTGTCCTGGCGAAACAGGGGAAGCCCGACGAAGCCCTGCCGCAGCTGCAAAAGGCGCTGGAGTCACGTCCGGATTCGTCGGAGGCGCGTTTTCAGCTCGCGGCCGTCCTTCGCGCGCTGCATCAGGGAGAACGGGCCCGGGAGGAGTTCCACAAGATTGAGTCGGAAAAGCAGCAGAGCGTTCAGGAAAACGTTGCCTCCGTGAAAGCGACTACGGCCAACCAGCTGCTCGAGAGCGGTGACGCACATACCGCAGTCCAGGCTTATCAAGAAGCTCTCAAGCTCGACCCCAATAACGCGAAGACCTATTACAATCTCGCGCTCGCGCTGGATCGCTTAGGCGACCGCTCGAACGAGCGCCAGGCGCTGGAATACTCGATTCAGCTGAACCCCAATTTGGCGTTGGCTCAAAATCAGCTCGGTCTTTTGGATCTGCAGGACGGCAACCTTGCTCAAGCGGAGGCTAGGCTGAAGACCGCGCTATCGCTTGATCCGCAATACGCCGAAGCCCAGAACAACCTTGGAGTGCTCAACGGTCAACAGGGGAGGAACCGCGAAGCGGAAGCCCTGTTCCGGCAAGCCGTCGAGAACAATCCTGAGTACGCCCAAGCGTTCGTCAACTTGGGACTGATCCTCGCCGGCGAGGGCCGCTTTCCGGAAGCCGCAAAGGAGATGGAAAACGCCGTTCGCCTCACGCCGGAGAACGCCGCTGCGCTGACGGCCCTGGCTATGGTTCGAATCAAGCTCGGCCAGGCACAGGAGGGCATCCAAACCTTTCGCCGGGTCGTTGCGCTAACTCCGAATGCCTCCGAAGCCCACCTGAACCTCGGAATCGCGCTCGCCGATCATCTGGATCTGGAAAGCGCCTTGGCGGAGTTCTCCGAAGCCGTTCGTCTCCAGCCTGATTCCTCCACCGTGCACTACAACAAGGGGCGGTCGCTATTGGACCTTCGCCGCAATGAGGAAGCCAGAAACGAACTCGAGAGTGCCGTTCGCATTGACCCGCGCAATACGGCCGCGCTCTATTTGCTGGCGATGGCCGAAAAGCAACTGGACGATGCCGCTGGCTCGGCCAAAACTCTCGAGCGGTTGCTGGCGATCGATCCCAAGGACGTGGATGCACATTATCTGCGCGGGCAGGACCTGGCAAAGCTGGGCCAGGAATCCGGGGCCGTCAAGGAATGGAAGACGGCGGTGGAACTCAATCCAGTACATGCGGAGGCGCTGTACAATCTTGCTCGTCACTTAAACAAGACCGATCCGGAGGAAGGTAAAAAGTATCAGGCCCGCTTCGTCGAGCTACAAGAAAAACGACGAATTACCGATCGTGCGGAAACTCTTGGTAATTTCGCCATCGCCGCCGCCAGTGCCCGCGACTGGGACCAGGCGGTGTCACAACTTGAAGAAGCGCTTAAAATATGTAACAACTGCCAGTCGAAAGGCGACCTTCACAAAAACCTGGGCCTGATCTACTGTCGCTCGGGAAATCTTGAAAAGGGCGAAGGCCAGCTTCGCATCGCCGAGAGTCTGAAGCCTAATGACCCTGACGTAAAGAAGTCTTTGGAAATTCTTGCGGAAGTGAAGCGCAGCAAGGCCTCCCGGTAGGATGTGCCGCATCGCGTTATTCCCCACTCTTCTATGCGCTACTTACTAATCTTTCTCTTACTCTCTTCTCTTGCGGCTGAACCGCGGTATGGCATGCCCAGCCCGCGGTATTCAGTACGTGTCGAAACGAACGTCCGCGTCCCCATGCGCGATAGCATACGGCTCGCCACTGACCTCTATATTCCCGAAGGTGCCGGAGACAGGCTGCCGGCCATCCTGATTCGCACCCCGTATAACCGCACAGTTCGAACCGAGTCCGCTCGTATGTTCGCCGGACAGGGTTATGTTGTCGCTGTTCAGGATGTGCGTGGCAAGTTCGCTTCAGAAGGCCATTTCACCGTCGCGGCGAACGACTGCAATGACGGCTCGGACACCCTCGATTGGATCGCCGCACAACGCTGGTCTACCGGCAAAATCGGCACCTACGGCTGTTCCTACACCGGCTCAATTCAGATCGAGATGGCCAAGCTCAGAAATCCGCACCACACCGCCATGATTCCGCAGGCCGCGGGCGGTGCCTATCGGTTTGACGATGTACTTGAAGGCGGAGCTATTAATTTGGCGGATAATGCTCCATGGTTTTTGAAATGGGGCAGTAAGGTCGAGCCGGCGCCCGAACCGCCGAACGTTGATATCGGAAAGATGCTACTTACCCTGCCCCTTATCGAAATGCTGAAAATGGTTGGCGCTTCCCACACCGATTACGAGGATTACCTGTCGCATGGGCCAGCCGATCCCTGGTGGGATCATTTTGGTTACGTCAACGATCGTCACCGTTTCAACACGCCCGCCCTGCAGATTTGTTCTTGGTATGACACCGTCGTCAACGAAGCGTTTTTGCTGGCCGGAATAATGCGCAAGAACGCCGAAAGTGCGCAGGCCCGCGACAACCAGTTTTTAGTGGTCGGCCCCACTACACACTGCGGCTTCGATTCCGCTACGGAACACACGGTAGTCGGCAAACGCGAGCTTGGCGATGCGCAGTTTGATTACTATAACCTTTACCTCCGCTGGTATGACCATTGGCTAAGGGGGAAGCAGGATGACCTGGCATCATTGCCTAAGGTGCGGATCTTCGTCATGGGCGCTAACCGGTGGCGCTCGGAAAACGAGTGGCCGCTCGCACGTACGGTCTTCGTGCCGTACTTTCTCCACAGCAGCGGCCGCGCGCACGGCCGGCAGGGCGATGGCGTTCTGAGCACGGTTAGGCCGGGCGACGAACCAGCGGATAGCTTCCTTTACGATCCGAAAAATCCCGTGCCCTCGGTCGTCGGTGGAGGAGCTCAGGACCAATCCGCAGTCGAAGATCGCCCTGATGTCCTGGTTTTCAGTACGCCGACGCTGAAGACAGGAATCGAAGTGACTGGACCGTTGGAAGTGACCTTATTTGTGGGCTCGAGCGCTCGCGATACTGATTTCACCGCGAAGTTGGTCGACGTATATCCGGACGGCACCGCGTTTAACCTCCAGGAGGGCATCCTGCGCGCGCGCTATCGCGAAGGCTTCGGCAAGAAAGTCTGGATGGCTCCCGGCGAACAGTACCGGCTCCGGATCGACCTTCACGCAACCAGCAATTACTTCCCGCCCGGTCACCGCATTCGCCTGGAAATCTCCAGCAGCAATTTCCCGCGGTTCGACCGGAACTTGAACACCGGCGGAAACAACTACGATGAGGCTCAGCCGATGGTGGCGGAAAATACAGTCCACCACTCCGGGAAATGGTCGTCCTTCATTACCCTACCGGTAATTCCTTAAGCGCCGGTTTCGTGGCGCCGCGCCGTGTTAAGATTCGTCAGATTGCATGCGCATCGCCGCCATTCACCCCGGCAACCGTCAACGGAATATGCAACATGCGATCGATCGGGTTCAGGTGACCGAAGAGGCCCTCTCCTGACGGGCTCCAAAAAGTTTGGCAAAAAACTTCCGAGCCCTGCGTCTGTCGAGGACCATGTCCAGTAACTCGAAATCAAAACACATTCCCTTCGTTGCCGAGACAACGTTGCGGCCCGGCGCCTTGAAACTCCCCGCGCTGCTGATGCAGGCGATTAGTCATATCGCGCCCGCCGTGGGGCTGGTGTTGTCGATTCAATACATCACATCGCTTGCCGGCGTTACCTCTCCGTTTGCCTATGCCGTCGCGGTCTTCATCGTTTTCACGCTAGGCATTTCGCTGACGCAGCTGGCAAAGCATCTTCCGTCGGCGAGCGGCTATTACACCTATATCAGCCGCACGGTTCATCCTCGGGCGGGTTTTCTCACCGCATGGCTCTATCTTCTCTATGACCCGACGGCGACCGCCATCAACATCGCATTCATGGGCTACTTCTTTGAGAAGACCATGCAGGCGCAATTCCATGTCTGGTGCCCATGGTGGCTGTTTCTCATTGTAGTGACGCTGCTTTTGACCGTGATCGTCTATCGGGGCATTACGCCTTCCGCCGAGGCTGTCATTTTTCTGGGCGCGGCGGAAATCGCCATCGTCCTGGCGCTTTCCATCTTCGGGTTGCTCCATCCCGGGCGCGGCGGCATCAATCTCGCGCCTTATGTGCCGTCGCGGGCCCCCAGCATGAAAGGGCTCTATCTCGCTGTCGTGTTCTCCATCTTTTCCGTAACCGGTTATGACGGCATCGTACCGTTGGCGGAAGAGAGCGAGGACCCGCGCGTTAATCTGCCGCGCGCCATCATGGGATCCATTCTCTGCACCGGGGCGTTTTATTTATTCTGCTCATGGGCGGTACTGGTCGGATGGGGAACGCACGACATCGGCGGGTTCGTAAAATCAGCGGAGAATCCTTGTTTCGTGCTTGCCCGGCGTTTGTGGGGAAAAGGTTGGATTCTGATCTTGATTGCCGTGCTCAATTCCATTCTGGCAGTCGCGATCGCCTCTACTAACGCCGCCACACGCGTATTTTTCGCCTTGGGCCGGGCCGGTGTGCTGCCGCATTCTTTGAGCCGCGTGCATCCCCGCTACCTGACGCCGGCAAACGCTATCTGGCTGCAGACGATTCTTACCCTCGCGGTTGGTTTGGGACTGGGCTTTTGGATTGGGCCGGACCAGGAGTTCTACTTCATGGGCACCGCCATCACGCTCGGTCTGGTTCTTATTTATGGCATCAGCAATTGGGGTGTGTACCGGTTCTACCGCGGCGAAAAGCGCGGCGAATTCAGCATCTGGCTGCATCTCATCTGTCCGCTGTTCTCGACAGCCGCGCTGATCTGGGTCGGTGTGGCATCCATTGTTCCGCTGCCGGATGCGCCTTTGCGCTACGCACCCGTGCTCGTCGGCGCGTGGATCATTGCCGGCCTCATGCTGCTGTGGTTCATGCATCGTCAGGGAAAAGAGGGATGGCTCTTGAAGGCGGGCGAGGCCGTTCATGAGAATCTGGCAACCGTGGTGGAAGCTCCCCGGGGGTCTACCTGACGAGCCTTCAGAACGTCATCTTCGCGCCGATCTGTATCTGCCGCGAAGTCGTGGTCGTCGAACCTATGGAACCTGCGGATGGCGTGTTCACGTACGGGTTCGGTCCCGCGAAATTCGGATGGTTCGCGAGGTTGAATACTTCGCCGCGGAGTTGAATCTTGTAATGCTCGTGAAACTGTATATTCTTCATCAGGGCAAAGTCCAGATCGATCAGGTTAGGCCCGCGGATGATCCCCTTTCCGGCGTTTCCAAATTGCCCCAAAGGAGCAAGCTCGAACGCCGCCGGGTTAAACCATTGCGCGGGGTCGTGGTTTCCCGCAACGTACAGGGGCGCGCCCGGAATCACGTTGGGCCGGTCCGCGTACGTCAAAGTTTCGCTGTTGTCGCCCGAGATCAGCGGTGTCACCGGGAATCCGCCTTGGTACGTGAATATGCCCGACCCTTCCCAGCCCCCGGTGACATTCTTGAGAAGCGCGTTTTGGCCGAGCGAGGGAAGATCGTACACCACGCTCTGCACAAAGCGATGTCCAAAGTCTGACGCCGAAGGCCCATAGTCGCAGTGGAAACAATACTGATTCTGGAAACCCGGATCTCCAGGCGCCCCGGCCGCATCACCCGTCGAGATGTTATCCAGATTCTTTGACCACGTGAACGCCGTGATCGCCGATAGTCCCTTGGAAAGCCGCTTCTCCGCCCGCACCAGCAGAGCGTTGTAGTTCCCATACTCGATGTTAGTGAGATAAGTGATGTAACTATACTGCGGATACGGAAGGATGAACGTGCCATGCTGGAGCGGCGCGTCCAGGTTCCGGAACGTCGCGAACTTCGTGTTCTTCTGCCAGTTGTAGTCGGCTTCGACGACAAAGGTCGATCCAAACTGGTGCTCGACTCCAAACGACGCTTGCTGCTGATATCCGGTTTTCAAGTTCTCATCGAACGCTTCAATGGAAGGGGCTGGCGGGGTGGCGCCGGAGTTAGCTCCGAAAACGGTCTGAATAGGCACTGTGGGAACTGCCGTCAGCGAGCCCGAAAGGAAATAGAACGGGAACAACGAGAACGGCGGATTCGTCCGCGTCCCTTCCGTATTGTTCTCCTGAATGACGTCGTAGAAGATTCCGTATCCGCCACGAATCACCGTGTCCCGGTGGCCCGGCAGCGAATAGGCGAAGCCGAATCTCGGCGCGTAGTTATTCCAGTCGGAACGCACGCCGGCCGTACGGCTGACAAAGTTTTGACCGGCGATAATCAATTGTCCAGTACTGGGATCGAAGTTGGACAGGCGGTTGTACTTCTCATAAAACGGCGCGTCATACTCCCACCGGATACCCAGATTCAGAGTCAGATTTGGAGTGACCCGCCATTGATCGTTGAAGTACCAGCGCGCATTACTGCGAAACATATATCCGCCGCTGTCTCCGGATTGCACTTCCGCCGACTCCGGATAGCCGAGAAGAAAATCGGCGAAAGCATTGCCGGATGCCCCGGGGTTGTTGGGATCCGCGGTCAGTGTTCCGTCGAAGTTGAACTGCCCTTGCGGGAAGCTCGGCGCGGCATTCATGAAGACTTGCCAGCGGTCGAACTCAGCTCCAAAGGTAAGTGAGTGGCTTCCGGCAATCTTCATCAGCTTGCCGGAATATTCATACTGGTTGTCGGCCCGGAATTCCGGATCGTAGGGGTTAGAACCCGGATTCGAAATACCCGCGATGCCCGAGTTGAACGGCTCGGCCCCTAACACTCCTTCTATTCCGAGCTTCGAGTTGACATCGTCGCCAAGAGTCTTCGGCAGTAGATTGAAGAACTGGCGGAAAAACGAAACTCGGAGAGTCAGAACCGTCGTCGGGTTGAACGTGTGATCATCTCCTACCACTACGTCCCGGGTGTTGATTACATCGTTGTCCCCAAAACCCGGTAGTGCCCCCGAATTGAACGTTCCCTTCGCGAGCGAAAGCGTCGAGTCATTGAAACTGAACCTGCCAAAAATCGAATCCTTTGGACGTGCATAGTCAACGCGAGTGTTAAATTGGTGCCGGCTGATGCGGTCCACCGAATTCGCGGCATAGTTGTTGATAAGGCCGGGTGAGGTCGGCAAGGGGAATTGGCTTTGCAGGTAAGATGCGCTTACCGGACTGATGAGCGAGGCGGGAATGATGTCGCCTGGAAATTGCGACCTCGAATACCCGTTGGAGCACGAAGGACAAACAACAGTCGTGAACGGATTATAGATATTTTGGCCAATCTCCGTGAAATTGCCCTGCCGTTCCAGAAGCGTGGGCACCGTTCCGAAGAAGGTCTCGCCTACCCGCTCAATCGTCCCTTCGTAGTTCCCGAAGTAGAAAAGTTTGTCTTTTATAACCGGGCCGCCGATTGTGGCCCCAAACTGGTTCTTCCGCAGCTCTGGAATGGGCAGGCTCTGATTGTCGAAGTAGTTCTTCGAATCAAAGTCGCTATTACGAAGAAATTCATAAGCTGACCCATGAAGCTGGTTCGTCCCATTCTTGGTCACCAGCAGGATCTGCGCGCCGGGACTCGTGCCAAGTTCCGCCGAATAAGGCGTCGTCTCAATCTTGAATTCCTGCACGGCGTCAATGGACGGCACGTACGATCCGTTGATCAGGTAGGACTTGATGTCGGCTCCGTCGAGCGAGAAGGCGTTGCGGTCCTCGCCCGCGCCTCCGGAAATGATGGAACCCGCATCGTCGGTTAGCGCGCCATTGTAGAAGCTGCTCTTGCCATAAGTGCCGGTTCCGGGGCTGAGGAGAGCCAACTGTAGATAATTCCGGTCGTTCAATGGCAACTGGCTAATCATTACGGGACCGATTACTTGCCCCACCGTGGCATCCGAAGTCGCCAGCAAAGGCGCAGCGGCCTGCACCGATACCGACTCCGTTACATCCCCAACGACTAGCTGTAAGTCGATTCTGGCTGCCTGGGCAACGTCCAACTTGAACGGAGGTTGACTGATTTTCTTGAACCCTTTGGCTTCCGCGGTGACCGAGTACTGGTCTGGAATCAGGTCGCCGACGATGTAGTAGCCGGCGGAATTGGTAGTTGTACTCCTCGTTACACTCGTTGTCCCGGCGGTTACCTGCACCGTCGCTCCCGGAACTGCCGCGCCGCTCGCATCTGAGATGGTTCCGAAAATGGACCCGCGTTCCTGGGCCAGGGCAGGCGCGAGGCAGGCCAGCAGCAGGAGCGCGGCCGTAAACACTCGTCGACCGGGGTCCGATGGGCGGACCGTCCGGCGGCGCCATTGATTTTGGCCGCCAACTCTCATGGGACTGACCGCTAATGAATGAGCCGTACGAAGCGCCATCTTTCACCTCCTGCCATTGTGCTGAGACTATTCGGGGCTGCCAAATGCCGCGGCAGCGTGGACCACGATTATTGAATAGTAAAGCCGCTCGATAGCGAGGGGAAAGAGGCTCGTTACCTTCGTCCAGCCGGCTGACCAAAAAAATCAGGCCACCCGGTCTTCGAAGTCAGCCGATAGCCCGGAATACTTCCAGATCGGACTCGTACAGGTCCCGGAGGCGGATCGGGAACGACCCCGGCAGGTACGCCTGCCCTCTCTTGACCACCAATCGGGGAACAATGCGTCTGCTCCCGTTGCGTACCTTCAAGTGCGTATCGGTAAATGGAAAATCGCCCGGCTCCACATCGAACACCAGCACATCCGCCTGCGCGCCGGACGCTAGAGTCCCGATCTCCCGCTCTCGGCCTAACACCTGCGCCGGGACCGCGGTAGTCTTCAGGATGGCGTCTTCCAGGCTCATCCCGAGGCACAGCATCTTCGACATCACCTGCGGTAGCGAGACGCAAAGCGGCTCCGCGGCCGCGTACCGGTGCAGGTCGGTGCTGATCGTATCCGGGTAGAAGTCGTGCTCGAATGCCCGGCGGGCCGTGTCCCAGGAGAAGCTCCCGCAACCATGGCCTACGTCGAAAAAGACTCCGCGATTTCGAGCTTCGCGCGCCTCCGGAACCACCGTTTCGTTGATCATCCCGTTGCTTCGTCCGTGGAAACAGTGAGTCAGAATGTCGCCAGGCCGCAATCGGCGCAGGATTTCTCGTTCCTCGGCTCCGCTGCTGATGTGCACCATCAGTGGCACCGCCGCCTCGCCCGCGGCCGCCAGCGCCTTGTCCAGAGCGGCGAGTCCGTGGTTCGCCGTCATGGTTCCTATCCGCAGCTTCACGCCGATCGCCCGTTCCCGGTGCTTTTCGATCACCGCCGCCGTCTCCTCGGGCCGCGCGTACCGCAGGTCTGTCAACTCCTCCACATAAGGCGCGTGCAGGCCCATGAAGGAGATGTGGACGAACGCGTATACATCCGTCAGGCAGCGGTCCAGCACCGTTCGCCGGAATTCCGGAAAGTTCGCGTATCCCGTGCTCCCGGCGTCCACCGCTGTGGTCACGCCTTGATTCAAACACATGAGGGGATCGACGCCGTACAAATTCCCTTCATACCAGTGGCCATGCAGATCAATGAGCCCCGGACATACATACTTGCCGGAGATTCCACGAACATCCGGGCATCCCGCGCCGTCGAGGCCCGGCCCCACTTGCGCAATACGGCCGTCCCGGATGCCGACGTCCGCCACCCTGTCGAGCCCTTGCGATGGGTCCATCACGCGTCCTCCCGCCAGCAGCAAGTCAAACGGCATCGGCTTCTCCAAGTTCGATCGCGCCGCCCGTTTCAGCCGCCCGGTAGTACGCCAGAATGATTCGCAAAGAACATATGTGGTCTTCCGCTGAAGGCCATGGATCGAGGCCCTCCGCGATGCTCTTACAGAATTCGCTCATCTCTCCTTCGATCCCAACCTGCACTTTCACGCCATGCGGCTCGTCCGTGTAAAAGATCTTCTCGCGGTGGCCCGATCCGTTCCACAGGTCGTATCCTCGCCACGTGTGGACCGTAATGCTTCCCCGCGTCCCGATCACCTGAAGATCACAGACCAACGGATGTGGTTCGCGCAGGAACGCCACCGTCACCTGCGCGGAAACTCCCCCGCGGAAGCGCAAGAACATTTGTCCGGCATCTTCGACATCGGCGCCAAAGTAAGGGTTCGCCGCCAATCCGGTGACCTGCCGCACCTCATCGCCCGTGAACCAGCGCAGCCGGTCCACCAGATGGATGCCCGATGTCAGCGCCGGCCCTCCACCGGAGCACCTCTTTTCCATATACCACCGCGGGGTGTTCAGAAATCCCACGTGTTCCAGCGCGCAGTCGTTGCAGGCTACAATTTTCCCGATGGCGCCTTCGTCGATCAGCTTCTTGGCTTCTCTCAGTTCCGGATAGAAGCGGTGAGTCATGCCCACGTAAAGCACGCGCCCCGCCGTTTTGGCGGCGCGTACCATCCACTGCGCCTCCGCCAGACTGACCGCGATAGGTTTCTCGACCAGCACGTGCTTGCCGCGCTCCAGTGCGTCTACGGCCACCTTGCAATGTAAGTAGGTAGGCAGGCAGATGCTGACCGCATCCACGCCGCTCTCCAGTAGTTCTTCGTAGCTTCTGTAAGCCCGAACGCCAGCGGGCAGATCATTCAGCCGCTCCGCTTCCGAATCCGCGATCGCGGTCAATTGCGCACCCGCTTGCGCCATACACGCCCGCGCGTGGATCTTCCCCGTGTATCCGTAACCGATAATACCCACCCGCAGTGGAATCACGCGTCCGGCTTCCGGGCCATGCGCTCCAGTTCTTGAACCCAGCGGAGCCGTTTCTCGCCCAGCAGGCCGTAGTTAAAGAATGAGAACCGCCGCACCCCAACGCGCCGCGCATACTCGACTTTAGCGGCCGCCTGATCAAAAGTTGCGGTCACCGGCAGCCCCAGGTTGAGCGTCAGATTGAGCCGCTCAGGATCTCCGGCCATCGCCAGAAAGAACACCAGGTCTGAGTTGCCATCCGAGCCCCCCGCATCGTAGTCCAGCAAATGGAAACATTCCACCATGCTTTTCAGGTCTGCAAGTGCAATCCCTTCCATCCAGATGTTCGAAGGCGACCCCACAAAGCTCGATGTAAAAGCTGCCAGCTTGGTTTTACCGCTCTCACCCGCTAAGCGCTTTACCAGCGCGGTGACCGTGTCCATGCGCACTCGAACCAACTGTTCCAGCTCCGGGTATGTCACCAGCAGGGTCGCCACTTTCTCGGCGCGCTCCTCCAGCCCGCCGCCCGCGTCGTCGAATCGCATCCGGTGCCTCAGAATCCGCCGGACCTCCGCGGCCAACCCCTGCATCCCGATTCCTGCCGCTTCCCCCGCAGCGCGGCATGCCGGACAAAAGCATAGCGAGAGCAGAAATATCTCCGCCGGCCCCAGCGGAACTGCCGTCACCTCGTGATGGTGGCCGTGAGAATAGCCCAGGTACCCAATCGTCTCCAGATCAATGCCGGCGAAAACTCTCAAGCCTGCTAATGACCGGCAGAGCGCTGCGCCATGATCCCTGACCCTTGCCTGGCTGGGGCACAGCGCAAACGGGTATCCATCGCCAAACGCGTTTCGCACGATGAGTTCGGGGTGGCGCGCGCCCAGCGCCGAGCTATGGAAGAATACCGTCCACGCCGACAATTCAACGTTGCGTGACGCTGCTCCGTCAGCCAGTCTTTTGAGCCACCCGGTCGCCGCCAGATCGCTCACTGGCTGCTCCAGTCCCCCCTTCCAATTCGCTTCCTCCGGCCGGAAATACAAAGCTCCCGGCTCGGGAAAGTAAACCACCGAGTGTTTGTTCCGCGGCAGCAGAAATTTTCCGCTGTGGTAACTCACCGCCACATGCACGCGGTTCACCCTCAGCTCCAGGCACTCGTCGAGAAATTGCTCCTCCCCCGCGTCCAGGATGTCCCACGGATATGCGAAGAGTTCGACCGAAACAGGTATCATTGCCGCGAGAGATTGTATTATATGGGAGTTCAATCAGGATTAAGGAATGTCTATCGTCACCGTCAACGGACAGATTTCCGCTTCCCAGGCCGGCTGTACACTCTCGCATGAACATCTGTTGTGCGATCTTTGGGCATTCACCAAAAGCTACGACGGTATTTTGGATGACGAATGTCTCGCAATCAGCGAGTTGGCCTGCTATCGCGATGCCGGCGGCTCGAGCCTCGTCGATGCCACCAGCGGCGGGCTGGGCCGCAATCCGCTCGCGCTGCGCCGGATATCAGAAGCCACCGGTGTCCACATCGTCATGGGTTCGGGCTGGTATCGTGAGTCCGTCTATCCTGCCGCCGTTCATGAGCGGGATGCCAATGCGCTCGCGGATCTCATCGTTGCCGATCTTGTCCACGGTGCGGACGGCACTGATGTCCGTGCCGGTATCATCGGCGAGATCGGTACCGAGCGAAAACACATCACGCCTGCGCAGGAGCGCGTTTTCCGCGCGGCGGCGCGCGCCCAGCGCCGAACCGGCGCGTGCATCATGACTCACACTACCCACTTCGGCGAGCTTGCTCTTGAGCAGATCGCCCTGCTGCGGGAGGAAGGCGTGCCCGCCGCCCGCATCGCGATCAGCCACTTGGGCGACCGTCATGACTCCACGCAACTGCTCAGAATCGCCCGCGAGGGCGTTTTCATTAGCGTTGACAACATCGGCTATGTCGGAAGCGGCTATCCTCCGGACGAAATCCGCATGCGAAACGTCGTCCTTCTGGCCGGTGAGGGCCACCTCGAGCAGGTGGTCCTCGGCGGCGACATCTGCCAGAAGAGCCACCTCTCTGCTTACGGCGGCAAGGGCTACGCGCATGTGCTGCGCTCCTTCCTGCCGATCCTCCGCGCGAATAGCGTGTCAGAGGACGCCATTTATCGGATGACCGTTGCGAATCCCGCGCGCATGCTCGACATCAAGGAAGATTCCCTTGGCCAACAAAACTAAAGGACACGTCTACGAACGTCTCGGAGTCCGCCCGCTGATCAACGGCCGCAGCTTCAGCACCAAGGCCGGCGGCTGCCCGCTGCCGGTGGAAGTTCTGGACGCCATGCGCGAGGCGGGCGAATGCTGCGTGCGCATGGATGAGCTGCAAGCCGCGGCCGGAGAGGTGATCGCACGGGCCACCGGCGCGGAAGCCGGGATCATCACTAGCGGCGCTGCGGCGGCTCTGACTTTGGGAGCCGCGGCCTGCCTCGCCCTCTTAGATGTCAACCGCATGAACCGCTTGCCCGACACCTCTGGCATGCCCGACGAGTTCATTGTCCATCGCGCGCACCGCAACGACTATGACCATGCTGTCCGCGCCGCGGGTGCCAAGTTCGTCGAAGTTGGGTTCGGCTATTACACTTTTGCCTACGAAGTGGAGTCGGCCATCACCGTTCGCACGGCGGGCCTCTACTACCAGGCCGGAGCCGACCAAGGTGTCCTTCCTCTTGAGGAGTTCGCCGCGATCGCCCATCGCCACGGCCTTCCCGTGCTGGTTGATGCGGCTGCTGAAATGCCTCCGGCGGCCAACCTGAAATCGTTGATTGCGGCTGGTGCGGACCTGGTCGCTTTCAGCGGCGGCAAACACATTCAAGGTCCGCAGTCCACCGGAATCCTTTGCGGCCGCCGTGATCTCATCCTGTCCGCCGCGCTGCAACACCAGGATATGGATGTTTTCCCCGAGACCTGGCCTTTGCGCTCCCTCGTCGAGAAGGGAACCCTGGCGGGCCCACCCCATCACGGAATTGGCCGTGGCTTCAAAGTAGGCAAGGAGGAGATCGTGGGTCTCATCACCGCGCTGGAACTGTATCAGCGCCGCGATTTCACCGCCGAGCGCGCGCGCTGGACCGCTGATATGGAATCGATCGCCGCCGGCGTCCGTGATCTGCCTGGAGTCTCCGCTCGCGTACAGTATCCGCAGCTGAACGGCCGGGAAGTGCCGAGCGCCGTCATCCGCGTCGCCAACGCCCACGCCGTAATCAACGCCTTGCAGGCAGGCGATCCGCCCATTTGCGTCTTTGAAAAGCTTGCCGGCTCCGGGGAAATCGTAGTGTTTCCCGAAGCCCTTCGCCCCGGTGAGGCCGCAATCATAACCCGCCGCCTCCGCGAAGTCCTACGCCCGTAAACCGTGGCGCACGCTTCAGCGTGCCGCTGTCGGCTTCAGCCGGCAGTTTCCTAACGCCGCTGCCGTTCCCACTCGAGCCCCGGGCGATCCACCCGAAATTGCACCAGCCGCCCGTGCTCCACTTCTGTTACGTAGCACGTCCGCCCGTCAGGTCCTCCGAAGCAAATATTCGTCGGCTTCGTGCCCAGCACGTCGATCTCTCGCATCACCTTTCCCTGGGGAGAGATCTTAACTGCCGTCCCCTTACCCCATCGCACCGCATACAGATTGCCGTCCACATCGCACCGCATGCCGTCCAGGCCATAGTCGGCGAACCGGATCAGCAGCCTTCTGTCCGTGATACTGCCATCCGGATGAAGCGTGAATGCCCATATGTTCCGTTGCACCGTCTCATTGACATACAGAGTTTTTCCATCTGGACTCACATCGATGCCGTTGGTGGTCCCCATGCCTGAAGCGATCCGCGTCAGCCGTCCATCACGCTCAGCACGCCAGATCTGCCCCGTGCCTTTCTCCCAGTTCGGATCGCTGGCAAAAAGCATGCCCTCGGCGGTGATGGCCACATCGTTCGGCTGATTCATCTCGTCGCTATGCGCCAACACCGAAACGCCCCGCGTTCTCGGGTCGATACGCAAAATGTTGTGCTTCGCATAATCCGCCACGAACATGATTCCCGATCGGTCAAAGCGAATTCCATTTGCCAGGCTGCCGTTGGTGAATTCGATGAAGACCTCGCCTTGGCCCTCCGGCGTAATCTTCCCGATCGTCGGTGTCCGCGCGAAACTGACGGCGTAGATGTTCCCGTCACGGTCGCAGGCCGGCCCCTCGATTCCTTCGGTGAAGCTGTGCTCGGCCGTCAACGGCTTCGCAACGAAGAGCTCGTCCGCTGAGAACAAGGGGACAGCGGACGAAACCATCAGGCAAACTCCCATCAAGCTGCTATCACATCTCATCGCTGACATACCTCAGGCTAACGGGATATCATACCCCGGACGTTCCTTCGCTAAGGCAGATTAGTGTTAGGTTGGAGCTGCCGGAAAAGTCTGAATTGCTGTTTGGCCAGGTCGGGCTGGTCCGCGTCGCGGTAGAGCTGCCCTAGCAGATAATGGCCGTCCGCGAACCGGGGGGCTAGCTCCACGCATTTGCGGGCGGCTACGAGCGCCTTAGCGGTCTGTCCATCCGCCTTATAGGCCTTCGCCAGCGCGAACTCAATGGCCGGCATTTGCGGCGCCTGTTTGGCGGCCGCCAGCAGCTCTTCGATGGCTTCGCGATACCGGTTCAGCTTCAACAGCGTCTCGCCGAGCTCGAGCCGCGCCTGTGTATTGGCCGGGTTGTACCGTAATTCCGTGTTCAGCTCCTCGATCGCCTTGGCGGGTTCCCCCGAGTTGATATAGACCAGGGCGATGTGATGATGAACGCCCGGAAACCGCGGATTCTTCTTCACGATGTAGTTCAATTGCTCCATCGTGAGCTCGACAAAATTTGGAATCTGTAGTTCGTGATAGCTGAAGACGTAACATCGCGCCAGCATCAGGCGCGCGGTGAGATTGCCGGGATCCAGCTCGATGGCGCGCTTCAGCACCGGCACTGCTTCACTGTACTTTCTTTCGCGGTGCAGCAGGGCGCCGAGATCGTATTCAAAGGCCGGCCGGTCAGGAGCCAGCGCCACAGCCTTGCGCAGGTTTTCTTCCGCTAGATAGAACTGGTCGAGCGCTGCCAGGATGGAACCGTATAGGTCAAAATAGGCGGGATTATTTCGATCTTGCCCCAGCGCTTCTTCAGCCAGGGGTAATGCTGCTTCGTACTGCTTGCTTTGATATTTCTCGAGAGCTTCCTGGTAAAAGTTCTGTTGGCCAAAGACTGAAAAGGCGATGAAACTACTGAACCCGATAGCGCTCCAGTTTCTGTTCATCTAATTCCACGCCCAGCCCCGGCCGTTCGAACGGTGATGCCCTGCCTGCTTGGATTGGTAAGGGCTCGGCCAATATATCACCCTCGTAGAAAAACGGGCTGAGTATGTCACACGGGAATTCTTCGGCGGCGACCGCCGGCGTTGCCATGGCAAGGTGGATCATGACCGCGCTGGCAACGCCCATCTCAAGATTGCTGCCAACCGTGCAAACCAAGCCCGCCGCTTCCGCAACGGCGGCGATTTTCCTGGCCGCACTCACGCCGCCGCCCTTGCCCACGTAGAGAGACAATACATCGGCGGCGCCGGCACGCGCTAAGCTCATGGCGTCCTCGACTGAGTTGACGCTTTCGTCGGCCATGATCGGCACGTTCACATGGTTCCTGACGTCGGCCATCCAGGCCGGGTCGACGGGCGCGACGGGTTGCTCGGCGAAGTAAATGTCGAATTCGTACATCCGCCGGATCGTCTGAATCGCCACGCGCGGCGACCACCCTCCGTTCGCGTCAACCCCCAACCTGACGTTAGGACCAATGGCCTCCCGCACGGCCCGGACCCGCGCTACATCCCCGTCCGGATCCAATCCGACTTTCACTTTCATGGCGCCGAACCCCTTGGCAACGGCCCACGCGGCAAGCTCCCCCGCCTTGTCCGGTTCCAGCCCCGAAACCGAAAACTTAGTAGGCACGAATTCCCGCACCGGCCCTCCCCAGAGCCGATATAGCGGCAGTCCAGCGGCCTTACCAAGAATATCCCACAGAGCTATCTCCACCCCGGCTCTGGTGAAGGGATTGGCGGCCAGCAGGCGGCGGCACTTAGCCGTAAGGCGCTCAATCTGCAACGGATCCTCGCCCTGGAGCGCGGGAGCCAGATAATTGCGAATGAAGTGATCGGCTGTGACTTGATCCTCGCCGCTCCAGATAGGGGTGCAAGAGACCTCACCCAGGCCGATGATCCCCTCATCGGTGTGCATCCTCATTAATAGGAACGGGGAAACGGTATGCGCCCCCAGCGAGCCGCGAATGGCGCGCTGGGGATTGATGGGAATCTGAACCGGGATGGTTTCGATTCGCGCGATCTTCAAAAGACTAGCTTAAGCGCAATCTGCATCACGCGGGCGGGACCGGCGGCAAAAATCTCTCCCGTAGACCCCTGGCCAATGGTGGTGTTGAGGTTCCCGTTCTGGTCCAGGAGATTCACCTTATTGAAAGCGTTGAACGCCTCCCACCGGAATTGCAGGTAACGGTTCTCACGGAGGTAGAATTTCTTCATGAGGCTGAGATTCGCCACCTGCGAACCGGGGCCGAACATAATTCCTATGCCCGAGTTGCCGAACTGGTAAGGCGCGGGCGCCGCAAAAGCATTGGGGTTGAACCACAGATTGGCAGTGGGATTCGAAAGGCTGGGATTCCCAATGAGATTGGGACGGGTACCCCAGCCATTGCCCAACGTTGCGCCCGGCACCGCGAAGGTGAGCGGATCGCCGGAAGAATACAGATATATGCCCGAAAACTCCCATCCTCCTATCAGAGCATTCGTGACTGTATTCCAGTTTCCACCCCATGCGTGGCCCTTTCCGATCGGAACATCCCATATGACATTAGACGAAAGGATATTGGCATGATCGAACGTCGACAGCCCACGATTGTACCCATCCGGGGCGAACGGCGTGGGTGTGGAGTAGACGCTGTCGGCTCCGTTTTCAGACATATTCTTCGAAAAGGCATAGGAAAATATATACGACAGGCCGTGTGCGAATCTACGCTCAACTTTCAACTGAGCCGAGTTGTACCACTCATGCCCGACATTGTCGAACAAGTCGATGGCACCGAATGCCGGATAGGGTTTGGCGGCCTGAAGGTTGGCGTAAAAGCCCGCCGGAACCTCGTTTAAGGAACTTTGAACGACGAGGCCATCACCCGAGCTTCCGACATAAGACGCGGTGGCGGCCATTTTGAAGGGGAGAGTCTTCTGAATGGAGATGTTCCATTCGTGGTCAATCGTGGGTTTGACGTTATAAGCGGCGGCGGCAACACCGGGCGCGACAAACGAGTTGGGACTCACCGGCCATGCGGTTTCCCATCGCTGGAGCTGAGACGGGCTCCAGGATTGGGTCTCGTAGGTCCAATACGGAGGACCCACGATCTGAGACGCGGTGATGTTGCCTCGATAGCTGCTGGCGAAGGTTCCATAACCTGCGCGGACCACCAAGTCGCCACTTTTCAGAGGCCGCCACGCAATTCCCACGCGCGGAGAAACATAGCCGGAGGGCTCGAAGAGGCCGGAGGGAATGTGTGCCTGCGACGCTGATTCCCACAGCCCCGCAGTGGCCGCGCCCAGGAATGGAGCAACCGGTTGCGAGGTCAAGTCCACCTGGCCGGCATTATCCACGCCGGCGATGGCTTTACCGATAGCCGGATCAAAGGTAGAGCCGGCACCACGGATAAGGGATTTTGCAAACCAGTAATCCCAGCGAAGGCCGAGTTCCAGGGTGAAGTGCGAACTGATCTTCCAGGAATCATCCACGAAGAACGCGCCATACGGGTTGGCCTTCATCCCGAATGTGTGGATGGGGTAATCCCTGTTGCTGTTATCGGTGTACCCCAGCAGGTAATCGGCGAACCCGTTGCCGGTGTATTGCCCGTTGAAATCGAATGTGCCCTTCGAGCAGCAGGAGCCGTGAGACGCAAGCAGGTACAGGTGATCGTATTGATAACCCGTCACGACGGTGTGTTTGCCCCAGACCTTGCTCAGGCTGGCGTTGCCGTTGATGCTTTGGGTCTTAAAGATCGACGGGGTGCCCCACCCGACGCGGGAAGAAATATCGCCATAGCCGGCGAAGGAGATCAAGTCAGGAAGTCCGATCCATTGTTCGCGGCCGGCTGTCTGGAATCCCTGGATGCCGGCTTCCGCCGTGAGATTCTCCTG
The DNA here is from genome assembly GCA_963768075.1 of Terriglobia bacterium. Lineage (GTDB taxonomy): Bacteria > Acidobacteriota > Terriglobia > Bryobacterales > Bryobacteraceae > QHXW01. The sequence continues at coordinate 181,735 of CAVYHD010000032.1, read as the reverse complement.
GCCGATCTCGGTGCATGGACCGTTTCCCTGGCAGGTCGGGAGGGTAGTGTTCACCGTATTCACGGTGCCGATGCTCACGTTGAGCAAAGTGGTGGGATTGATCGTGTAGTCGTAGCTCAGACCAGTGCTGTAGGAATGCGTGTCTTCCGTACCGGTGATGCTGGGACGATAACCGACGATGTTCTGGGGCGTATTGAGGTGGAGTACACGCCAGTAGATCCGCTGGTTTTGAGTAATCTGGTGGTCCACTCTTCCGCTGAATTCGTCGTTGTTTATGAACGTGGGCGCGAGAGCGTTGTAAATGTTGCCGGGAGCATTGGGGAGGACAATCCAGGGGAAGAAGAATTTTGACGCTCCTGAGATCTGGGACTCCGGAATCTGGTTTCCGGCGAATGGCAGGCCGGTAGTGGGATCCTTGATGGTTGGCAAACCGGCGAAATTACCCTGTAGCATTTGTGGGGACACGGTGTATGTGTTGATGATTTGCGACTGGTCGGTCCGCGTGCCTTCATAGCTACCGAAGAAAAAGGTCTTGTTCTTGCCGTTGTACAATTTCGGGATCAAGATGGGCCCGCCGCCCGCCAAGCCAAACTGGTTCTGCTTCAGCACGGGGACGCTGTCGGCAAATGTGTTGCGCGCGTCCAGATCGTTGTTGCGCAGAAATTCCCACAGCGTGACATGGTAATCGTTGGTGCCGGACTTGGTGACCATGTTCACCTGCACGGGGTTGCGGCCGTTTTCGGCACTGAAATTCGACGTGGATACGCTGAACTCCGCGATGGTATCGGGATTGGGAATTGCCGTTGAGCCCTCATCGCACACGGCGTTCGAGGCAACGCCGTCGACCCGGAATTCGGTCTGATCGTCGCGGTGCCCCAGTCCCTGGACGCTCGAAGTGTTACCGTCGGCACAGGAAGTCGAGAAAGTCCGGCCTTCATACCGGACGCCGGGCACGAGTTCAGTGAGTTCCACGACGTCGCGGCCGTTCAAAGGCAATTCCTGAATCGTCCTGGCTTCGACGACACCACCAATCTCAGCTTTTTCGGTTTGGAGCAGGTCAGCGTTCGATTCCACGGTAACTCTTTCGTTCACGTCGCCCACCTGCAGGACCGGGGACACCCTCTTGCGCTCTCCGATGGTCAAATCGGTTTTCGCAATGGTCCAGGTTTTGAATCCGGTGAACGTCGCTGAGACCGAATAAGAGCCCTCCGGCAGAGCATCAATCTCGAAGCTACCGTCGGCGCGGGTGGTCTCAATCTTCTGGATCGCGGTGTCCACATTGGTCACGGTGACGGTCGCGCCAACAACAGCTCCGCCATTGGTGTCGGTTACGACGCCGAGGATAGCGCCCTCAATGCCAGTTTGCGCCATCGCGCCTGGGAGGGTTATCAACGAAAATACCGCGAATAGACAAATAACCTGCTTCATGTAGCTTCCCCCTTTCGGTTTATCCTGCTCAAAACTCGAGTATTAAACCCGGTTAAGCAGTCACCATCGCAACGCAATAGAAGCATATTAGTGCAGCCGTCAGGTATGTCAAAGCGGTTTGTGAGTTTCGTCCATTGCTCTGGACGAAACCTTCGCATACGGGACGCCTGCCGAGATCGGCATTGAGATGGACGGTCCGCGGGGTCATGCGAAACTTCGCGACGTCGAGATTGGATTACCAGGCCGGGAATCCGTACAATGTTCGGCTATGCGGGTGTCGCGGCGCTGGGTGTTACCGATCATTGCTCCGTTACTCGGGAGCGCATGGCTCCCGGCCGGCCCGAAAACCTGGACGCTGGACGCAATCATGAACCTGAAGACCGTGTCAGATCCGGAGATCACCGGGGACGGGTCGCAGGTGGCGTACGTGGTGAGGGGAATAGCGGCTCGCCGGAACGCCTATTTTTCAGAGATATGGATCGTCGCGGCGACCGGAGGACCGGGCCGGCGACTGGCTTCGCCCGATGACTCGGATAGTCACCCGCGCTGGTCTGGCGACAACCGGACGCTGGCGTTTCTGTCGCATCGGGACGGGGTTGAGCAGATATACGTCGCGAGCACGCCGGAATCAACACCGCGCAGGCTTACCGATTCGCCGACGGATATAACGGAGTTCGAGTGGTCTCCTGACGGACGGTATATCGCGTACCTGGCTGCGGACCGAAACCCGGAGCGCGAGCGAAAGCGCCGGCTGGGCGACGATGCGATCGTCGGGGGCGAGGGTTATACGCCGACGCGCCTGCATATCATGCCTGCCGGCGGCGGACAGGAGCGTACGCTGACGACGAGCGCGCGGCACCTGCTTTCCTTTGATTGGGCGCCAGATGGGTCGAAGGTAGTCTACGCGGCGCAGAAATCGCCACAGGGCCGGGATGTTTTCCACGCCGATATCTACGAAAGCGATGTAGCGACCGGACGTGAGACGGCGCTGGTGGTGCAGCCCGGGCAGGATCTGGCTCCGGCATACTCACGCGATGGCCGCTACGTGGCGTTCTACTCGCAGCGAGGAACGTTGAGTTATTTTGGGGAAAGGCAGGTCGGCGTCGTGCCCTCGGGCGGGGGCGCGATTCGCTATGTTACGGACCGGATGGATGGCGATGTATTCGGCGGCGCCACGAAATTCTGGTGGTCGAATGACGGAACGCGGCTGATCTTCGGGGCGGGGAAGGGGACGAATAACTATCTGTTCGCGGTCAATCCCGCGACCGGCGATGCGGCGCGTCTGGCGTATACTCTGACCGGCACGGCGGCGTTCAGTGTAAGCCGGGATGGCAAGCGCATCGCGTGGATCAAGAGCAGCGGCACGGAACCGGGGGACGTCTATCTGCGGGATTCGGAAAGCGGACGCGAGCTGGCCTTGTCCGACGTCAATCCGCGGGCACGGGAATATGCGACCGTGAATGCCCGGACGGTGCGGTGGAAATCGAAGGATGGCGTGGAGATCGAGGGCGTGCTGCGGCTGCCGTTCCGCTATGCCGCGGTGGCGCGCGTGCCGCTGCTGGTGAGCCTGCACGGAGGGCCGACGGGAGCGGCGCTAGAGAGTTTTCCGGTTCCGCGGACATATCCGACGCAGCTGTTCCTCGAGGCGGGTTTCGCGGTATTCGAGCCCAACTTTCGAGGCAGCATCAACTACGGACCTGAGTTCCGGCGGCGAAGCATTGAAGCGCAGGGCTTCGGGGACATGGACGACGTGATGACGGGGATTGACATGTTAGTGGAACAGGAAATCGCGGATCCGGACCGCCTCGGGGTGATGGGCTGGAGTTACGGCGGATATCTCTCGGCGTGGATCATCGCTCATACGGACCGGTTTAAGGCGGCATCCATCGGGGCGTGCAGCACGGATTGGGTAAGTTGGTACGCGCCGTCGATAGCGAACAAAGAAAGCGCACCGGAGGTCATGTGGGAATACTTTGGCGGCGCACCGTGGGACCGGCTAGATGTCTATAACCGGCATTCGACCCGCGCGTACCTGAAGAACATCAAGACGCCGTCGCTTGTGCTGCACGGAGAACAGGACATCGATAGCGGACCCGAGGTGTATGTGGCCTTGCGTGACTTGCATGTACCGGTTAGTTACGTGACCTATCCGCGGGAAGGTCACGGCATTGGCGAGCCGATGCACCAGCGCGATCTGATGAACCGGAACGAGGAGTGGTTCGAGAAGTGGGTATTGGGAAGATAGGGCCGTCCGCGCGCTAGTATGGTGTCTGTATGTTGTCCAAGGAACTTGCGGATCAATTTCAGCGGGATGGCTTTTGTTCGGTTCCAGGCTTTCTGACCGGCGAGGAAATCGGAGTGTTTCTATCCGGCATGGAGCGGATTTGCGCCGGCGCGACGGTGGCGCAACATGACGCAGGCCGGTTGGAGATGGAACCGGATCAAGCGCCGGAAGGAAAGCGCGTACGGCGGATTTACGAGCCGTGCACGTATTACCCGGAATTCCGCGTGCTATCGGAGTGCCCGAAGATGCTCGACAGCGTGGCGCGGCTGCTGGGTGAGAACCTGCTGTTTCATTACAGCAAGATCAATATGAAACCGCCGGCCATAGGTTCCGCGGTGGAGTGGCACCAGGATCTGGCGTATTATCCCCTGACCAACACGGATTCGCTGGCGGTGTTGTTCTATCTCGACGATGCCGACCGGACAAATGGTTGTTTGCAGGTGATCCCGACAGTCCATCGGAATGGGATTTTGAACCATAGTTGGGACGGCTTTTTCCGCGGCCAGATTACGGAGCCGGTGGATGCGTCAAAAGCGGTGGCGATCGAGGGCGGGGCCGGCACAGCGATCTTCCTGCACGGGGGAACGCCGCACGCTTCGGCGCCGAACGCATCGCCGAACCCGCGTAGAACGCTCATTTTGAGTTATCGCGCAGCAGACGCATATCCGGTGTATCTGGGGGAGACCACGCTTCACGCAGAAAGCCATGTGCGGCCGGTGCGCGGCGAGCGGTTATCGCATGCGCGGTTCGGGACGCAGGCAATCCCGGTTCCGAGATACCAGGGCGTGCCGAAATCGCTTTACGAGTTACAGCAACGATTCCGCGAGCAGCGGTCCTAGGGTACCGCACTCGCGAGCGCCGCGCGACGATCCGAGGCGAACCGCATCAACACCACGAACAGCAGCAAGACCGCGCCGGCAGCGGACGCGATGGCCTGCCATTTCATCAGGGGCGCCATTCCCAGGGAGGCTTTCAGGAGCCCGGCGGTGAGTATGGCGGCGCCGCCCGCGAGGCCGCCGGCGAGATTGAGAATCCCCGTTGCGAGGCCGTAGTTCTGGGTGGAGATTACGTCATACGAGGCAGCGAAGGTGTTGGCGACGAACACGCCGGCGAAGAAGCCGAACGCCGCCGCGGATAGTTTGGCAATGGTGAGCGATCCGGCCGCCAGGCTGAGAAAAGCGAATGGGGCGCAGGCGACGAGACCGACGGCGGCGATCAGAAACCGGCCGGAGCGAATCCGCTGGACCAGCCAATCAGCGAGCACACCGCCCGCCAGAACGCCCGCCATGCAACTGATCTGAAGGTAGACGGTGGCAGTAAGGCCGCTCTGGGTCATCGACAGATGATAGCGTTCGTAAATGAAACTCGGAAACCAAGCGTTGAGCATCCACAGCATGGTGCAGAATGCAAAGAAAGCCAAGGCCAGCGTCCAGTAGCACGGGGACTTGAAGATGTCCGCGGGCTTGGCGGCTTGACGTGCGCGCTGAGTTCCTAAGTGCGGCATGCCGCGGAAGACGCGCCACAGCACGAGTGCGTAAGCCGTGCCTGCAAACGCGAGCAGAGCGAAGCCGGGCCGCCAGCCTATGTGGTCCGCGGCCCAGCCGCCGTACCAGCCGCCCGCGACGCTACCGGCAAATTGCGCCGCGCTGTGAATGGCCAAGGCTTTCGAACGGGTAGCTCCCGGGTGCAGGATGGCGATAGAGGCGAGCGCGGCCGGCACGTAGAGGGATTCGGTAACTCCCATCACCGCGCGCCAGAATAGGAAAGCCGGAGCGGAGCCGCTGAGCCCGGTGCCGAGCGTCGCGAGGCTCCACAAGACCAGGCTTGCGATGACGAGGCGGTCGCGGCGAACCACATCGGCCAGGCGTCCCGTTAGCGGCATGCATAGCGAGTACACCCAAAGGAACAAGGTGCCGACGAGCCCCAGCTGCGTGTTCGAAAAGCCCAGATCGGAGCGCAGCACGGGAAAAATCGAAAACACGACCTGGCGGTCGAGGTAGTTCAGCAGGTACGCGAACCAGAGAAAGGCCACGGTGGCCCAGGCGAGACGCGCAGTGACACCGCCGTGATCAGGGACGGGTGCGAGCGGTCTGGCCTTCGAAGCCATGCGCTAAGGCGCCACGTCGTGTGCGATGACGAACAGCGTGACACCCTTCGCGATATGCGCGGGGAAGTGCATCATAAGGAGCGCGCCGGCGCGATGGGCCCGGATTTCGACGGGATCCGAAGAGTGGTCCGAAAAATCATGCAGCCTTCCCACGAGGTCGCCTTTCTTGACGTCGTCTCCCAATTCCACCAGCGGTTCCCAAATGCCGGTGCGCGGCGCGGGAATGTAGTCCTCCAGGTTGGAGGCGTCGACCAGACGCGGAGGCGAACGGCGCCCGGGATCGATCTTGACAATTTTTCCGGGCAGCATGCGATAGTGCCGGAGAACATTCTTCACGCCCTCGTAGGCGTGGCGCACACCCTGGAGGTTGACGGATTCGCCAAATCCAAATTCACCGCCGATGGCGATCTTGCCTTCATTCTCGGCTTCCTCGGGGAGCAGGCCAGTGGCCATATCGCTGGTGTAGACCAGCATGAACGGGGTATCGAACAGCGCGGCGACCAACGTTATTTCGGCGCGCTGCGCGGGATCGGGAATGGGGTGAAAAGAAGTACAGAGCGCAAAACCGCCTTCGTTACCGCCGGCGTGGATGTCCACCACGACGCGTACCTGGGGGAAGATGCGCGTCTTGACGAAGCTGGCGATGCGATAGGAAATGGAGCCGTGCGGGTTGCCGGGGAACGCGCGATTCATGTTCACGCCATCGAGCGGCGAAAGGCGCGTGTTGGCGTTGCAGGCGCTCTCACTCAACTGCGGCACCAGAATGACGCGGCCGCTGATCTCGGCCGGATCGAGATCGTGACACAGGCGCTTCACGGTAACCTGGCCTTCCCATTCGTTCCCGTGAGTCCCTCCGACGACGGCCACTCCGGGCGCCTGCGCCTTTGATTTTTTCAAGCCGTTTATGACTGTGAGCGGGACGAGGGAGTATCCCCAACTGGAATCATGATGGAACGCAACGTGGTAGTGATGCTTCCCCGGTTTTTCGAAGTCTATTTTGGAAGAGTCATAAACAACTCTGGGTTCCGGCATGGACGGTTAGTATACTATGCAGTTTGATCGGGCGCGCATGAAAATCACTAACGTCGAAGTGCTGGTACTCAAGTCTCCGGGTTTGTATAACAACCCGGAAGGATCCGAAGAGCCGCTCGGCCCTACTTACATGGGTGTTGTGCGAGTGTCGACGGATGCGGGAATTACAGGCTACTCCGACATGGAGACCGTGGCTTCGGTGGCGAAAGCCGCGGTGGACGCGCCGCGCTGGAGCGAGCCGGGAACAGAGTGCTTTGACGGGCTGGCTTCGCTGGTGATCGGTGAGAACCCGCTCGAAGTGGAGCGGCTTTGGTACAAAATGTATCGCGGCAGCATTTACTATGGGCGGCGCGGAGTAGCCATCCAAGCGATCTCGGCAATCGACATTGCACTTTGGGACATCATGGGAAAGTTCTATCAGCAGCCGGTGCACGTGCTGCTGGGCGGCAAGTGGCGGGAGAAAGTGCGGGCATACGCCAGCACGCTTTTTCGTCCCACGCCCGAGGCTATGCGCGAGGCGACTCGCAAGTATCTGGACGAGGGATTTACCGCCATCAAGTTTGGCTGGGGCGTGTTCGGCAAGGATCCTAATCTGGATGTGCGGCTTGTGGAAGCAGCGCGCAAGGAAATGGGCGATGGCAACGATCTGCTGGTCGACACGGGCTGGTTTATCGAGCGGACGCCGAAACAAGCGATCCAGGTGATTCGCTCGATCGAGCCGTTCCGGCCCTTCTTCGTCGAGGAGATTCTGCATCCGGAAGACTATGATGGCTACGCCCAGGTAGCACGTAGCGTGGATACGCTTATCGCCTGCGGAGAGCAGGAGGCCACCGAATGGGGCTTCCGCCAATTAATTGAAAGAGGCCATGTGGATGTCCTACAGCCCGACCTCACGCGGTGCGGAGGATTCACGGTGGCGCGCAAGATCGTACACATGGCCGAACTCGCCAACGTTCTGGTGATCCCGCACTCCTGGTGTTCGGACCTGTTGACCGCCGCCTCGCTGCACCTGAACGCATTTCAGCGCCGCGCGGTTTTCATAGAGTTCAATACTTCGCAAGGGCCATTAAGCCGGGCGATGGTCAAGAAGCCTTTGGCGTTGGTGGATGGCTACGTCCCGGTTCCGAGCGGCCCGGGACTCGGCGTCGAAGTAGACGAGAAGACGCTCGAGAAGTACCGCATCGCGTGAATCAAGCGTCGATCTCCAGAATCTCCAGACTATTCCGCTGAAACATCTGCTCCATCTTAGTCATGTCCAGCCGGGGAAGGGACGTGCCTTCGAGCATGCAGTTCAACTTACGCATCTCATCCAGGCTGGCATCAACGGTGGTGAACGGATAATCGCTGCCGAACAGAACTTTGTCCCAGACGCCATACTCCTGCACCAGCATGAGCGAGTGATAAAGCTGAAAGGGCCGGTAGTGCAGGGCGGAACAGTCGGCATAGACATTGGGGTGCTTGCGGATCACGACAGTGCACTCTCCCTCGTAGGGGTGCGAAAGATGCGCCATGATGATTTTTACTTTCGGGAAGCGGATGGCTACATCGTCAAGGTGGCGCGGGAAGGTACAGTCAAGCGGCGCCTGGGAGACGAAAGTAGTGCCGGTGTGCAGTAAGACGGGAAGGTTATGGCGCGTGGCGTACTCCCACAAGTAATCGAGCTTCCGGTCGTTAGGGTAAAAGCCGGCGTACATCGACAACAGCTTGATGCCTTTCAGCTTGAGATCCTGATGGCCCTGGTGAAGCTCATCCTGCCAGCCGGGTTGCGTGGGATCGACGGAAAGAAAGCCGATGAGGTTGCCGACATGATCCTTCACGTATTGGGCGACTTCCTGGTCGGGCACCCAAAGGCCGGCAAGCCGCGCCTTGCCGCCAAATACGATGGTTTTGTCGCAGCCCAGAGCGCGCGAGTGGTATTCCTCCCAGCGGACGGTCAGGTCGAATTCCTGGTTCCTGGCGCGGCGCGCCTGTTCGACGAAGGTTTTCGAAAAGTGCTCCGGATATCGAAAGAAGTGACTGTGAACATCTATTAGCATGGTTTCGGCCCGCCGCTCGTTCCTGATTGTAACTTGGGGAGACGGAAGCGGATCAAGGGATTTTGGCCGCGGCGTCCAGAATGATGGAAGAAAACTCTTGAGAGTTCGCGCCTTCGCGCGGGGCCGGGGTGTATTATGAGTGGCGACGCGGCGATGATGGCAGGACGGCAGGCCGCGGGAGAGTCTGGTGACGCCCAGGAAAGATCTTCACGCAACATCGGTTGAGCGGGCCTTCGCGATTCTGGAATTTCTGGACGGATCGTGCCGGGGGTGGAACATTTCCGAACTCAGCCGCAAGCTGCGAATCCCGAAAAGTACGACGCATGTTATCGTTCTTACGCTGCAGCAGCTCGGGTACTTGACGCTCGATACCCGCACGCGGGAGTATTCGCTGGGCCTCAAAGTATCCGGTCTCGGGCGGGGACTGATGAAGAGTCTCACTCTGCCGGACAGGGCGCTGCGGCCGATGCAGTGGCTGGTGGAGGTCACGCGATGCACGTCTCAGTTGGCGGTTATGGCCGACGATCAGGCTATGTACATCCAAAAGGTCGAGGGACCGGGACTGATTCAGTTTGATTCTTATATCGGGAAGCGAACCAACCTGCACTGCACGGGAGTCGGCAAGGTACTGCTGGCTTATGCCTCGGAGCAAAAGCAGGAACACATTCTCAACCGGAAATCATTTGCGCACTATACGAACAAGACCATCACCTCGCCTAATCTATTGAGAAAAGAACTGATGAAGGTGCGGCGACGAGGGTACGCCATCGACGATGAAGAAGAGGAGCTCGAGGTGCGTTGCGTGGCTGTACCGGTCTTCAACCACTGGGGCGAATTTATGGCCGGACTAGCCATCGCGGGAACGGTGGGCCAGATACGGGAAGAAAACATCGAGGATCTGGCCCGTTGTGTAAACCGGGCCGCGAACAGGATCTTTCGCTGCCCCGAAGAGCCGGCCGCGACCAGCAAAGCCGGCGCCTGACGCGCGAGGAACGTTCATGGACAGAGTTAAAGAAAAAGTCGCGATCGTTACGGGCGGGGCCAATGGAATCGGCAAGGCCATTAGCGAATTGTTGGCGGCGGAAGGCGCCTGGGTGGTGGTTTCGGATATCGACGATGCGGCCGGAAGTGCTACCGTACAGGGCATTCGCGCGAATGGAGGCGCCGCCGAATTCTGTCATGCTGACGTATCCCGAACCGCTGAGGTAGCTCGCGCTCTGGAAGTGGCCGCGGCGAGAAACGGCCGCATCGACATCCTGTGCAACAATGCCGCGTACCTTGGGGTGGAGTTCCACGACGTTCTGGGATCTACCGAAGAAGAGTGGACCAAGTGTATCAATATCGCGCTGCTTGGAACGCACTACTTCACCAAGGCAACTCTGCCATACATGATCAAGCAAAAGAAGGGATCGATCGTGAACGTGGTGTCCATTCAGGCGATGGTGGGGATGATGACCTCGGTCGCCTATGCCGCAACCAAGGCGGCTCTGCTGGGTTACACGGTGAGCACGGCTTACGATTACGGTCCGCAAAACATCCGGGTCAACTCGTTGTGTCCGGGCCCCATCCAGACACGCATTTCGCCCAAGCCTGACGAACCTCACTACAAGTGGCAGTGCGACAACACGGTTCTCGGCCGCGTCGGCTATCCCCGCGAAGTGGCGTACGCGGCCCTGTTTCTGGCGTCGGACGAAGCTTCTTATGTAACGGGAGTGACGCTTCCCGTGGACGGTGGTTGGACTTCAAAATAGCGGAGCCGCTACGCCCGGGCCAGGTCGCCGAGTGCATTATCCAAACAACGCAGAATCTTTTGTACCCGGTTGGCTTCCGGTATGGACGGGGCGAGCTTCCGGAGGTCCGCCGAGATGGACGTTAGATCGTCCCGATACGCGGCCCGCTGTTCGGCGGTTAACTGCCTGGTGATGTAGACCGGGGGGCCGGCGTGATCTTCCATCAAAGGCTCAATGGAAATTGTGCCGCTGCGCAGCGACGGCAGATGCCGCAGATAGGAGTCCTCGGCACGAAGGAAGATTTCGGCGAGCGCGTCGGTGGTGGACTGGCGCGAGGTTCGGTATAGTTCCTCGATGGAAGCGGCCAGATGCCCGCGCCAGGGAACGGCGGGCCTGCTAAGAGTCTTGCCGGCCACCCGGAACGAAATCTCATCGCCGGGATTTTCCAGAATGTGAAAAAAATATTCGCACGCGCCGCCACCCTCGGCGTAAAGCTCAGACATGTGCTCGCTGTCGTGGCGCACGGTGGGAAGGAACCAGCGGTCGCGAGGAAGGTGCTGCGGCGGCTCTACTTGTGGGCCACCGAGCGTTCCAAAACTGCAAGCGAGGGCGTGAATCAATTTTCGGCGCCAGGAGGGATCGTGGTTGCGCGTGGAATCCCGCACGTCAATGAGATAGTCGATGTGGCGGCTCAGTTCCACTAGCGCGGGCAAACTGTCCGGATCGTCGAAGCGCATCCCCCAGCCGCTGACGGCAACGGTTTTGCCTGGCCAATGGGCGCGGATATACTCGCTGACGCGAATGTCCAGGCGCGTGTGGTACTCGGTGTCGGTCCAATGGCGGCATTCGCTGCATGTGCAGCGGCCCTGGTCGGCGGATTGGAGGCTCGCGCCATCGACCGGGAATCGCGTCATCGCGAAGTCGATGATCCTGCGCATCCAATCCCAGGATTCCGGCTGGCTGGCGCACATGGCGTTGGGATTTCCACGGCTGAGATGGGGATTTGCCCGAATGATTTCTTCGAAGCCCCAGCTATACACGCCGAGCCCCGTGTACACGCGAATGCCCTGTTCATGCGCATCGTCTATGAGCCTTCTGACCAGCGCACCCCGCTCGGGGGAAACGGCGCTTGAAATATCCAGCGGCCAACTTCGCGAGACATAGAAGCCCCAAATGACAATGGTGTTGTAGCCCACGTGCTTCATGGAAGCGAATGTCCGGCGGTAGTCTTCCAATAACGGAGCGTCCAATCGCATGGAGGGCCACGGTGCGAGCGCGTCGGGCCGGGAATCCAGGTCTGTGATCCAGCCCAGATATGCGCGGTGGCGGAATCGAGCGGTGTCACTCGCGGCAACGCTGAAGGGCAGAGCAAGGCCCGCACTCTTGAGGGCTTGCCGGCGGGTGATCGATGCGCTCACTCCGCTAGGCTTCAGAGCACTCCGTACTTCTCGTACACATCCCGCAGAAGGGCGCCCCGCAGCAGCTCGTCGCGCGTGTGATTTTCACGCGTAGCCTTCTCCGTGGCCAGTTGGATGGCATCCGGCAGCACTTCGGCGGGGATCACAATCACGCCATCATAATCGGCAAACACCAGGTCGCCCGGCGACACCAACACGCCGCCGCAGTCAACCCTGACGTTGCAATCGATCACGATCCCGCGCCCGCGCGAATCGACCGGCTTGATTCCGGTAGCAAAGACAGGGAATCCCAGTTCCTCTATTTTTTTCACATCGCGCACCAAACCGTCGACGACCGCGCCCCGTGCTCCCCGGGCGCGCGCCGCTGTCGAGAGCAATTCGCCCCACGGTGCGTTCCGTTTCGAGCTTGCAGTGGAAACCACCACGACCTCGCCCGACAGAATGCTGTCCACCGCCTCAATCTCCTTGGCATAGGTGTTGTCCGGGACATGGAACACATCGACACAGGACATCGTGCGGGCCCAGCCGGCAAACCGGCACTCCGGGAATAGGGGCCGCACATACTCGTTCATGGCCTGGTTTTGATAACCGAGTTCGTCCAGGGAATCGGCAATCACAGCGGTGTAGAGGCTTCCCTCCACGTTAGTGAACAATTCAACATCTTCGGGCGTGGCCGCCGACCGTATCGGGTGGCTATTGGCAGCAGGCATGTCAATTAGGGTAACTGGAAAGGCCATGCATCAACAATAGGCCCGCTGTTTTTGTGTCCAGCCATTTGGACAGAATCACTCCCCCGGACGCGCCGGAATGGTCATTTACCTTGACCCACTCACGACATCTGCATAACATTGTTCGTGACGCCGCCCGTGCAGCATGCTGATTCCTCCAGACTTCGCGCCCAACTTCATACCGTCCAAGCCAATTGAACAAGGCGGGGCGAATCTACTCCGCCGGGATGTTCCTATCGCCATGCGTGACGGGACCCGGCTGGCAACGGACCTCTACTTTCCACCGAAACCGGGCCGATACCCGGTGTTACTGGAGCGAACGCCTTACGGAAAGCACCAGTCCGTGATGGTGAGCATCGGGGCGCCGGCATTTCTAGCCGCAAACGGGTATGTCGTGGCGGTTCAGGATGCCAGAGGGCGCTATGCCTCCGAAGGACTTTGGTATCCGTTCCGCGACGAGGCCTGGGGGAACGAACAGGATGGATTCGACACCGTCGAGTGGCTGGCGCGGCAGGAATGGTGTGACGGAAAGGTGGGCACATTCGGCGGTTCCTTTGCCGGATTCAATCAGTACCTGAACGCCGGTAGTCCGGGACCGCATCTGGCAGCCATGTTTGCGCGCCAGGCGGCTTGTAGTCTGCGCGACGAGTGGGTCTATCGCGGCGGCGCCTTTGAGCTGGGCTTCCTGTTCCAGTGGGCGGCACGACAGTCTCTGGAGGCTCTTCGGAATCGCGCCACACAAATCGAGCGAGTGACTTTGCAACGCCAACTGGAATTCTTCCGCTTCCGGCCGCTCGAGAAAAACCCGCTGTTCTCCGATCCCTTCGATTGGATCAAGGACTACCTGCGCCTGCAAGAGGACCAGAACTATTGGAAGCAGTTTGACGTGGCGCAGTTTCACCAGACCTTTGCGGTGCCCACGTACCACATGGCATCGTGGTTTGATCTTTTCCTGGGGGGCAGCCTGCGAAACTTCACCGGCATGCGGAATGCCGCGACGTCAGAAGAGGCGCGGCGGGGGCATCGCCTGACGATCGGGCCGTGGCTGCACGGGCCGCGAACGGATTCCGAACCGGAGGGACAGAAAGCCGGCGAGCTTGATTTCGGGCCGGAGGCGCGCTTCGACTACAAGGGCGAGATGCTGAGGTGGTTCGATTACACGCTGAAGAAAAAGCCGAGTGACTTCGATACCAGCTCGGCCGTACGGTATTTCGTCATGGGACTCAACCGCTGGCGCACTTCGGAGGATTGGCCGCCGAATTCTGTTGTCTATCGTCAGGTCTATTTTGATTCCCGGCCCAGCGGCTGCGCGCGCTCGCTATATGACGGGGGCCTTTCGTGGACGCCTGCCGCGGACGATACGCCACCGGCGCGGTTCGTTCATGATCCGAACCAGCCGGTTGAAACGGCCGGCGGCGCTACGCTGTATTCTCTTACGGCGCAGCAGCCGGGCGAACCATTGGGGTGGAACGAACTGAATGCCCAGGCCGGCCCGCGCGATCAAAGCAGGATCGAGGAGCACTGCCTGACATTCACTTCCGCGCCCCTCGACGCAGACCTCGAAGTAACGGGCCCGGTGATTGCGAAGCTGTTCGTTTCTTCGAGTGCCGTAGACACGGATTTCGTAGTCCGGCTGACCGACGTGTTGCCGGACGGACGGTCGATGCTTGTCTGCGACGGAATCCAGCGAGCCCGCTACCGCGAATCCAATTATCAGCCGTCGCTGCTTGAGCCGGGCAGGGTGTACGAGTTGACGGTCGATCTTTGGGCTACCAGCCACTTGTTCCGGCGCGGTCATCGCATCCGCGCGGTGGTGAACAGCAGCAACTTTCCGCGGTTCGACGTTAACCCCGGAACAGGAGAATCCGGGGCCACCGCTACGACTACAGTGATCGCGGAAAACGCCGTTTACCTGGACCGCCAGCGGCCATCGCATCTGGTATTGCCGGTCGACAAGACTTGAACGCGTTGCGGGACGGTTGAGAGCGCTTTATGATACCGTTCACACGGGGGCCGTGTGAACCGATGAACCAACGAAAACTGGAGGGCCGCGTTGCTTTGATCACGGGGGCGAGCCGCGGTATCGGCCGCGCGATCGCACTTGGTTATGCGCGCGAGGGCGCGGCTGTGGCGGTTACAGCCCGCAGCGCGGCTGATCTGCAATCGCTCGAGGAGGAGATCCGGCAGGGCGGGGGCAGGGCAGTCGCCATACCAGCGGATCTTGCCGATGTAGCCGTCCCGGCGCGAGTGGTCCAGCAGGCCGTAGGTTCTCTCGGCACGATCGACATCCTGGTGAACAACGCCGGTATCGGCAGCAGTTCCAGCCCTCGGCCCGTGGTCGATTTTGATGACGCATTCTGGCACAAGACCTTGGCGCTAAATCTTACCGCTCCCTATTTGCTTACCAAGGCCGTGCTTCCCATCCTCCTCGCGAAAAAATGGGGGCGCGTCATTAATATTGCCTCCATCAACGGCAAGCTTCCCTCCGTTCACTCAGCCGCCTACACAGCCTCCAAGCACGGCCTGCTGGGTCTGACCCGCACTCTGGCGCTCGAGGTCGCGCGCGAGGGAATCACGGTGAATGCGATTTGTCCCGGACCGGTTCACACGGAGATGAACGACCGCCGAGTCGAGTACGACGCCAAGCGATTGGGCATATCCATTCCGGAATTGGAGTCGCGTGTTACGCCGATTGGCAGGCGTCTGGAACCGGAAGAGATTGTACCCATGGCGGTGCTGCTCGCCTCCGCCGAATCCGCGGCGATTACCGGCCAGGCCTTCAACGTCTGCGGCGGAATCGCAACGTAAGAAACCTAAATCAGAATTTCTTGGATCGGTTTGCCATAGTCGACATCCAGGCGCTTCTGGCCCGGAACTTCCAGCCGCCGTGGATCGATGCCCAACTGATGGAACACGGTCGCGTGGATATCGGTGACGTAGTGGCGGTTCTCGACGGCGTGAAAACCAAGTTCGTCAGTGGCTCCGTGGACGATGCCGCGCTTGATGCCGGCGCCCGCCATCCACACCGTGAAGCCGTAGGGATTGTGGTCACGTCCGTTGGCTCCTTCACCGCCGGGCGTGCGCCCGAACTCGGTGGCCCAGACCACCAGCGTGTCGTCGAGCAGGCCGCGCTGTTTGAGGTCCTTCAATAATCCAGCAATAGGTTTGTCGACTTTGGCGGATTGCTCGCCGTGCCCTTTCTTCAGATCCTTGTGGGCATCCCAGGCATTGGCTCCCGTGCCGTGATAAAGCTGAACAAAACGCACGCCACGCTCGGAAAGACGCCGCGCCGCGAGACAGATCTCACCGAAGGGCTTTGTGACTTCCTGATCGAGCCCATAGAGCCGCTTCACTTCTTCGCTTTCTTCCTTGAAGCTAACCGCCTCCGGAACCGCCATCTGCATGCGGAACGCCAGTTCGTAGGACTTGATGCGCGCTTTTAATGCCACGTCTCCGGGATACTCCACCGCGCTCAACCCGTCGAGCCGCTTCAGGAATGCGAACTCGCGTTCCTGCTCCTGCTGATAAACGTCCTTCCCGGGGGAAGCAAAGGGCAGCGGATCATCGGGATTTACTTCCAACTGCACGCCGGCATGTTCCGGTCCCAGATACCCCGACCCATGAGTTCCCATTCCGCCACAGCAATCACTCGGCGGCTCGCCTAGCACCACGTATTCCGGCAGGTTCTGGTTGAGCGTGCCCAAGCCGTAATGGACCCACGCGCCGATCGTCGGCAGATACCCATCGAACATGTGCCGGCCCGTATGAAACTGCAAGATGGCGCCATGATCGTTGTCGGTGGTGTACATCGAGCGGATCAATGCGATCTCGTCGATCATGGCGCCGACGTTCGGCCACCAGTCGGTGACGTTGACCCCGCTCTGACCATACTTCTTGTAACCAACCTGCATCGGGTAAAGTGTGAGCTTGATGCCGTGATCGCCTTTGACAAACTCACGGACACCTTTCACGTAGGGCGAATTCAGGGTGTCCTTGTACGGCGTTTCAGAGATGTTTTTACCGGCGTACTGGTTCAGCGCGGGTTTGGGATCAAACGTATCCACATGGCTCACGCCGCCCAACATGAACATCCAGATTACGCGTTTGGCTTTCGGCGGGAAATGCGGCTTGCCGTCCGGCGGCGCCCACGCATCGGCAGTGGTCGCTGGTTTGCCTTCGCGCTGGAACATGGCTCCCAGCACCAGTCCGGTGAGGCCCATCCCGCAGTCCGCCAGAAACACCCGGCGGCTCGGCGTGCAACAGCCGGGCGACAGGGCAACAGATTTCAGAGGGCGCCGTTCATCGAATTTCATGCATTTTTCCTCATCGAATTGTTACAAAATCAGTGTGGTTTAGCAGCACATGCACCAGATCTTCGCGCGCTCTCAGGTGAGGATCCACCTCAGGCTTGATCTCACCGGCCGCTCCGGTCTGTATCGGTGTCAGCTTCTTGGGGTCCTGGAATAACTCTTCCTGCTCCCGCAGGAATTGGAGCGATTCGGCGCGTTCCTCAGCCGTCGGAAGACGGTTCAGGACAATGTCGAACGTATTCGCGATGAACCTGGCATCGCCCGCAGCCGCCATCCCGGTCTGCTTTGTAATGCGCCGCTCAAGCGTGCGCGCCACTTGCAGGCTCAGGGTACTGTTCGCCAGAGCAAGCGCCTGGTGCGGTACGATGCTCTCGTTCCGCTGGAAACACTCATTGGGGTTGGCCTCATCGAAGACCTTTAGAAACGTTACCTGCATGTCGGGCGTGTCCTGGAAATAGACGCTCCGGCGGTGCGATTCGAGGCCCTTGCCGGAGTCGATTTCCGGTCCACCCATCGCCGTGTCGAGTTGTCCCGCGATGGATAGCAAACTGTCGCGCACCACCTCGGCCTCCATGCGCTGCTCGTTCATGCGCCATAGGTAACGGTTTTCGGGGTCGATCTTGGCGTTTTTGCCGGAGGAATCCTTCGTCAAGGATTGCATGCGATAAGTGTTGCTGGTGACGATGAGGCGGTGAATGGCCTTCATGCTCCAGTGGTGATCCATAAACTCCACCGCGAGCCAATCCAATAACTCGGGATGCGAAGGCGGCTTGCCGCTCATGCCGAAATTGAAAACCGTAGGCACCAGCGCCTGGCCGAAATGCCGCAGCCACATATCATTGATGGCCACACGCGCGGTCAGCGGATTCTGATTGTTGGCGATCCAGCGAGCCAGCGCCAAACGGCGTCCGGTGGTCGAATCCGGATAAATCTTTCCGACCGGCGTATAAGCATCTTCGGATTGCAACGCCTTCGCCGCTGCCTCGAGCTGAGCCCGGGCCTCGTCCAGCTTTTTCACGGCGTCTTTGTCGTAGGTTTCTGATTCCGGCTTGGCGGCGGCGAGCTCCTGGGTGGCGCGCAGCAGGTTCTCCTCCGCCTTTACGACATTCGCGTGGCGCTCGGCCTTAAGCGCGGCCGATTCCAGGGCTTCGAGATTTGGCGGCGCCGCGGCAGCGTGCTTCGCCTCATCCGCCGCGATGCGTGCCTGGAGAGCGGGCAAGGCCGCCTGCGCGGATGCCAGTTCTTTTTCCTTCAACGCAACGCCGGCCTGCGCCTTGAGCAGCGCAGCCACGGTTTTGTCATCCGCCGGCGCGAGTTGCTCTTTGGTTTTCACCAGCTCGTCGCGAGACTTGCGCAGTTCGGTCTCCGCTCTTTCAATATCGGCCTTGGCCTGCGCGATCAGGTCGCGATGCACGAAGGACCGGGAATCGGGATAGTAAACCTCAAGCGGCAGCGGTTCCGGCGTGATCTTGAGGTTGGGTTCTCCGAACATCGCCGGGATTCCGGGAGTCAGGGGGTGCTCGGTATCCGGATTCGTATCGACGCCCCGAATGAATCGGTATGTCGGCGTGTCGGCCTTATCGTCATAGACACGAGGAACGCCGTCTTTCATCAGGTCGGGCTGCCCGGGCACGCGGTCCGTCCGTACGTCGGATGGCTCAAAGAAAGCGCGGAACCGGTAGTAGTCCTCGTGGGTGATTGGATCGTATTTGTGCGAGTGGCAGCGCGCGCATTTCAGCGTGATCCCGAGGAACGCCATCGCCGTGTAATCGACCGTGTCTTTCAGCACGACGTTGCGGTCGAACATGTACCAGTTGCGTGCCAGGTAGCCGGTGGCGCGCACGATGTCGGGATTGTTTGGCGCCAGCTCGTCGCCCGCGAGCATCTCCACGATCATCTGGTCGTAGCCTTTATCCTGATTGACGGATTCGATGATCCAGTCGCGCCAGTGCCAGATGTGCCGCTGGCTGTAACGTACCTGGTTCTGCGCTCGCCAGCCGTACCAGTCGCTGTAGCGCCAGATGTCCATCCAGTGGCGCCCCCAACGTTCGCCGTAACGCGGGCTGGCCAGCAGCTTGTCCACGACTTTTTCGTAGGCGTCTTTGGAATTGTCGGCGAGAAACGCGTTCATTTCTTCCTGCGCCGGTGGAAGACCGATCAGGTCCAGGTAGACGCGCCGCAGAAGTGTACGCTTGTCCGCGAAGGCCACGGGCGTCAAGCCTCGTTTTTCGCGCTCGGCGGCTACAAACGCGTCAATCGGATTACGCACCCGGGCACGGTTGTTGACTTCGGGCACCGGCGGCCGCTGCGGCAGTTGGAAAGCCCAGTGCTTCACCGCGGCCTTGTCCGCTGCCAGAGCCCCGTCGTAGTTAGCACCGGCGTTTATCCAATCCGCGATCTGTGCAATAGCCGCGCCGGGAAGCTTCTGCCCCCCGAACGGCATGCCCGGCTGTTCCAATTGGCTGATGCGCTTGTAAAGAACGCTGGACTTGGCATCGCCCGGTACAACCACTGGACCCGTATCGCCGCCGCGCAATAGCGCCTCGCGAGTGGAAAGATCGAGCCCCGAACGCTTGATCTGGGAATTGTGGCACCGGACGCAGTTGGCCTCCAGCAGCGGCTTGATTTGGGATTGAAACAGAGCCGCATCCGCACTGGCCGCCGGCTCAAACGGAGCTCCTGCCTTGATCCACTCGGCGATACGGTCGATGGTTTCCTGCGGAAGCCGATCGCCCTTGTAGGGCATATGCGGCTCGGCTTCTTGTGACACTAACTTATAGAGCAGACTTGTCTTAGGGTCTCCAGGAACAATCGCGGGGCCGCGCTCGCCACCCTTCAGCAACCCGTCGCGGGTGGAAAGATCGAGGCCCGAATTCTTGGTTTGCGGCCCGTGACACGGAAGGCAGCTTTTCTCGAACACAGGGCGAACGTCATTATTAAAGAGTTGGCCGTGCGCAGCGAGCTGAAGCAAGGCGGCGAGTGTTACGGCTTTGAATCCGGGCATCCGGGCGAACCCCGCAACTTATTGATTACACTATACTGGGCCTCCGGACCGCCAGTGTCAATGGATTGTCCAGAATACTGGAATCTTACTGGAGGGCCGCGCATGGTCCGTCTAGAATGCAGACATGCTTCGATCGCTCGTTTTGACGCTTTGGATCGCGCAAAGTGTGATTTGTGGGGCTGCCCAACCACTCCGGATCAGCGCCTGGTATTGGCTCAATTCGGCGCCGCGTGACGAGTGGGAGCGGGACTTCCGGAAGATGGCCGACCTGGGTTTTACACACGTGGATCTTTGCTGGGGGCTGGACGCCGCCGCTTGGACGTTCCGTGTAGAGGATACGAAATACGCGCTGCAAACCTGCCGGCGGGCGGGCCTGGGTGCATACTTCGTTGTTTGGCATCCGGTCCACAACTCGCTTCCACGCAGCCCAGAGTTCCAACAGGTTGACGCGGCGGGGCAGCTGCGTTTTGCTTTCGACACTTTCAACGTAGAGTGGCGTGAGACGCAATGGAAGCAGTATCTGCAAACCCTCGCCAGGCTCTACGCGCAAGACCCGGCCTTCGCCGGTTACATTTTCGACGATTCGTTTAGCATCGGGCCAATCAAGGGCATCGGCGGACCCGGGGGCGCGCCTTCGGAGAGGTTCATTTCTTACAGCGAAGAGGATCGCCGCAGATTCGGCAAAGCTCCACCCAAACAAATCTCAGATCCTGATTGGGCGGAGTGGACCGAAGCGCGCGCCCGTTGGTGGGAGGATTGGGCGCACGACACCAATCGGTTCATCAGGGAAGTGGACGCGAATGCCCGGCACGAGATTTATCTGGAAGATGAACAGCACATTCTCTCGCAAGCGGCACGTGACGCAACAGGAGTGGATTTTGGGAGAACTGCCAGGGCTTTCGACGCCGTCGGAGCGTACACGGAGCCGCGCTGGGACGGCAAGCCGGACGCGGACAAACGCGCCGCCGAGCAGACACTGAGCGTGCTCGAGAAGACGCGTGCCGCCGTCGGACCCGGCAAGAAGATCATTTATACCTTCTGGGCGGGAAACGCTCTGGAATTACGCGCGCCAGGGCCGGCGAAGTATCCAACGGTCGATCAGATTCGCGAAATCTGCGAAGCCGCCCTGAAGTTCGGTATCCGCCATCTGGACATGTACGGGTATCGCATTGGGGATTTCATTGTCACTGACGAAAACTGGCCTCAGAAGCGGCCGCCGGCAAAGGGACCTTATCCGCTGACGGACCCGTTTCCGCAAAAGTATCTCTATGATCGTCCCGAGTTGCACGAACGTTTGGCTGAGTATCTGGGGGAGCTCAAGCGCCGGCAGAATTGAGAGAATCTCTAGCGGTTCTTTTCGAGACCTAGAAAGCTGATCCCGTAGGCCCCGAGATCGACCTTGATGTGAATTGGCCCCTGAGTGAGCTTGTGCGACGGCACCGGCCGGAGCCGCGTGTTTTCGTCATCGCTCGGAGCAGAGGCATCCAGGAACAATTGACGCAGAGTGAGATCGGACGGTGCTCCTTCGACCGCCAGATCCACTTGCACCGGGGTTGTTGAATAATTCCAAAGGAGCACGTTATAGACGAGCATCTTTGGATCCCAGGTCGCGAAGCCGTGCACCGCTGAGTCACTGGACTCCAGGCGGAGCCGCTCCCCGGTGAGCCGCGACAGCAGTTTGAAAGCGAAATAGGAGGGCCGCACGCGGTTCTGAAATCGAACAGGCCGTCCCACTGCGAACTGCGGTTCCACCAGCGTGCCATGAATCCGGCTCCCCGGGGAGACATGAACTCGGCGAAATGATCGAGCTTCACGTGATAGTCCTTGATGTGGTAGTAGCAGGAGTAGTCCAGGCCACCGGCTTTCATCTGGTAGGCGACTTCGGTGAGAAAACACGGCTGGAACTGCGGATTCGTAGGCGGATCGCGCAGCGCCATATTCCACTCGTTCAGGAACGTCTCGGGATGGAGTGAGGGGTACTTGGCGAGCAGCGTTTTCACGCGGTCGATGGTTTCCCGAATGCGCGTGGGATCGCTGTTGTAGATGTGCCACGAGACAAAATGCAGCGGAGCTTTGCCGGCCGCGCAGAACTCGAGGCAGCGCAGGCAAGATCGGAGAGTGGGAATTGGCGAGAGCCGGGCCGCCAACGCGGGCATCCGGGTCGGCGCGCATGACCGCGGCGACGGTGTGCTGGTAGTAGCGCGTGTAGTTTTCCGGCGTAAAGAGATATGGGCAGCCGCCATCTTCGCCGATATCGGGCTCGTTCGATACCTCCCAATAACGAATGCCAGAGCCGCGTTCTTTGTAGTGGAGCACCATGTTGTAAATGAGCTGTTCCCATTCGTCGTAACTGGTGGGATCCACGATTTTTTGATCAACGGTGGGATAGAGAACCTTTGGCTTGAAGTCGATGTTCATGAGCGGCGTGGCGCCGGTTTTCCGGATCAGGTCCACGGATTCGTCAAGCGTCTGCCAATGGTAGCGCCCGTGTTCGGGAAGCAGGTCAAAATACTCCTGGACGAAGAGACGGATCACGCGCGGGTGCAGGTCGAGGATTTC
Source organism: Terriglobia bacterium (assembly GCA_963768075.1). Lineage (GTDB taxonomy): Bacteria > Acidobacteriota > Terriglobia > Bryobacterales > Bryobacteraceae > QHXW01. The sequence goes on along the minus strand of CAVYHD010000032.1, from coordinate 159,099 downwards.
CGCGGCACGATCGGCCCACATCGGCTCCTCCGATAGCCCACCCTGGCCCAGGGCAAAACGATCGATCTCGAGGGGTCCGGCCGTGTCGCTCAGGTTCAACCGCAGTGCCACGGTGCGGTCTTGCGATTGCGCCGGTGTCAGCGACGCCGCGGTTAGCAAGAGGAACGACGCCCAGCGTGAAGCGAATGGATGCGACATAATCTCAACTATCTCCAAAAAGCCCCTGCGAGCAAGAGATTTCTCGAAGAGCGTCCAGAATGCTGGAAGAAAGCTTGTTCCGGCGGGTCCATCATATAATCTTCGGATTCACTCATGGGTTTCGTACTGAGAGGAAAGCCCGTCAACAGATGAGCAGTGCTTTTGCGAGCCCCGCCGACCAAGACGCCGCCCTCGAACGAAAGGCATGGCTGCTGGTCGCGTTTACTTGGGTCGCCTATTGTCTGAACTACAGCGACCGCCAAGTCATCTTTTCAATTTTCCCCGTTCTGAAATCCGAGTTGCATTTTACAGATGCGCAGCTCGGGCTAACAAGCTCCATGTTTCTTTGGGTCTATGGTTTGTGCTCTCCCATTGCCGGCCAGATCGGCGACCGGTTTTCCAAGCGAAGGCTGGTGGCCCTGAGCCTACTGCTTTGGAGCGGGGTTACAGCGCTTACGGGACTGTCGCATTCGGTCGGGATGGTCTTGACCTGCCGTGCGTTGACCGGCGTCACCGAGTCACTGTTCGTGCCGGCGGCAGTCGCGCTGCTGGCCAACGCGCACCGCCCGGAAAACCGGTCGCGCGCTTTCGCGCTCTATGGGACGGGGCAACTGGCGGGCATTGTACTGGGCGGGTGGTATGGCGGCTTTGTGGCGCAGGAGGCTCAGTGGAGACTGGCGTTCTATTCGCTGGGTCTGGCCGGGATGGTTTATTGCTTTCCCTATTTTCGTTTCCTGAAGAGCTTCAGCGAAGAGGCCCGCGTAGAGACAAAGAAGTCCGGAAGCGCCCTAGCCGTCACAGCGCTGGTGCGGATTCCCACGTACCTGGTCTTGTGCTTCGTCTCCAGCGTCTTCAACCTGACTCTCTGGCTGCTCTACACGTGGCTGCCCGATTTTTTCTACGAGAAGTTCTCGCTGAGCCTGGCCGGCGCGGGGTACACGGCTACTGTCTACCTGCAAACCGCGAGTCTGGCGGGCATACTCGCGGGCGGTGTCTTAGCCGACTATTGGTACCGGCGAACAAAAACGGCGCGGTTTTGGCTGATCGCAATCGGACTGTTGCTGGCTGCCCCTTGTGTTCATCTGATCGGCAACTCTGACTCTTTGTTGTTTACGAAGCTTGCCGCGGTTGCGTTTGGGCTGGTGAGCGGACTGGCGCTGGCTAATCTTTATATCTCCGCGTTCGACGTAGTTCCCGCCGACGCCCGCGCTTCCGCCGTGGCGTTCATGAATCTGGCAGCGTATCTGACGTCTGGATTTGCGCCGCTCGTCGTGGGGGCCTGGAAGCAGAGCATCGGGATAAACAGGATGATGAGCTACGCGTCGCTGCTCCTGGTCGCGACGGCGCTGGTACTGTTCGCGGCCACGAGATTTCTGGTTCCTTCCGATTCCAAGCGAGTCCACTGAGCATGGCCCGACTTTTTGTCCGATTAGCGGGACGAAATGCGGCCCCGTGTTTTCGCCGGAGATGGTTAGAGGTACAATTCCGCGTAGTTCAAGGAGTCTATGAAGCACCGACCTCTATCGCGCTTTTCCTTTTTGGTGCTGGCTGTTGCGACGGTAGCCTGCGCCGCGGATCCTCTTGCGCGGCAAGTGACTATCTACCGCGATAACTTCGGAGTTCCTCACATAGTAGGTGAAACCGAGGAAGCCACGTTTTTCGGTTACGGGTACGCGCAGGCGGAAGATCACCTGGAACGCATGATGCTGCAGTATCGCGATGCTCAGGGACGCCGCGCGGAGGTGGAAGGCTTCGCGGCTCTCGGTGACGGCTACCTGCACTTCATTCCCTACGAATATCGCTGGGACGGCGATTATCTTCAGCGCCTGCTGCGCACCAAAAAGTGTGTGGTCGAGAACAAGAGCAAGATCGATCCCCATACCTACCAGATACTGGCGGCGTTTGCGCGCGGCGTGAATGCTTACATCGCGGAGCATCGCGCGCAGGTGCCGGACTGGATCGATGCGGTTACCGCGGAGGACATCGAAGCCCTGGAGCGAAGCCACTACATGCGCTTCTACAGCATTCACGACGCCCTGCAGAAGATGACCGAGAAGGTGTATGACTTCCCTGATTTCGGGTCCAATCAATGGGCCATCGCACCATTCAAGTCGGCGAACGGACGCATTATGCACGTCGAGCACACGCACATGCCGTGGGCCAACCGGTTTCAGAACTATGAGGCGCACCTGATCACGCCCGGCAAGCTCGATGCGGCGGGCATCAGTTGGTTCGGGAGCCCGTTTTTTCTGGATGGACTCAATGACAAGATCACCTGGTCGGCCACGTGGAACGAACCCAACATGTCTGACGTGTACGAAGAGAAGATCAACCCGGAAAATCACCTCCAGTACCTGTACGAGGGGCAATGGCGCGACATCCACGTGGATACGGAGACGTTCCGCGTGAAAGGCCCGAAGGGCATGGAATCGGTTACGCTGCCGCTCTACTACACCCACCACGGGCCGATCGTGAGCTTCGATCACGAGAAAAACCGTGCTTACTCGGTCAAGCTGCCGAATTATGACGGTGTGAACTACTCAACCGGCATGTACGGCTTGATGAAATCGCGGAACTTGACCGAATTCAAGGCCGCGGTGGCACGGCAATTAATGCCGCGTTGGAATTTGTTGTATTCCGACGCCGAGAACATCTTTTGGGTACACAACGGAAACGTGGCGCGGCGGGCTGAAGGGTACGATTGGTCGAAGCCGGTTCCCGGTTGGATCAAAGAGACCGAGTGGGGTCCCTATCTCCCGTTTGAAGTCTACCCGCAACTGACGAACCCGCCCTCGGGATTCCTGCAGAACTGCAACAATCCGCCCTGGGTGGCCACAAAGAACTCCGGCCTCAATCCTTTGGCCCCGGCGCCGTACTATCTGTATAAGACACCCAGGCCGGACGCCGGTGAGGAGGTGCTCAACACGCGCGGCGAGAGATTGTTTCAGGTTCTGGGACAGGACAGGAAGTTCACGCTCGCGGACATGAAAGAACTCGCCTTCGATACGACGGTGATGCCGGCTGACGTGATTGTTCCTCTTCTCGACCGGGCCTACGCCGCCAAGCCTAGCCATGATACTCGAGTCACGCGAGCGCTCGAACTGGTCAAAGCCTGGGACCGGCGATCGGCGGAAGACTCGGTGGCGTACACGTATGTATATTATTGGGGCCGCGCGTACCAGAAGCTCGTCTCCGAGGATAAGTTCTCCCGGTTTGTTAGTTACAACAGGAGAAAGATCGACCTCGGCTCAGCCGAAGAACAGGATGCCGCCCGCCGGGCCTTCGACGAAGCGGTGGCGCGCATCGTGAAGCAGTTCGGCAAGTCCGAGGTGCGTTGGGGCGACATCAACGTGGTGTCCCGGGGAGGAAAATTTCCGATGGACGGCACGGGGCTGTACGACGTGCTGCATCCTGACGAAGGAGTCGAGCAGGAAAACGGACAGATGTATTGCAACGACGGTTGGGGCGACCTGCTGATCGTGGTCGAAGGGAATCCGAAGGAAATCTGGAGCCTGCTGCCTTATGGAGAATCGGAGCACCCTTCGTCCCCGCACTACAATGATCTGGCGAAGCTGCACAGCCAGAGACAGTCGAAGCGCTTCTGGTTCACACCGGCGGAGATTCTGGTGCACACCGAATCGGTATGGGGTGACCGGAACCGGATTCAGGCGGTGTTGTCCGCCGGCGGGAAATGAACGTGAGGGCCATTGCTTGCGGAGTGATACTGGCCTCGACGCTCGTAGGCGCAGAGCTGAAGGTGCGGATTTCCTGGGGGCACGAGAGCGCGGTGGCGGCTCCGTACTACGTTCGTCTGGTGACCGAAAGCGGCGGTGCGGAAATCCGGGATGCCGCGGGCTACGAACTGGAACCCGGCGAAGGCTTCAAGGGCGATGCGTGGCAGAGCACGGCTGGTGCGGGTGATATTGACGGCGTAACTTTCACTCTGGTGTATCCGCAAACGCCTCCGTCGCGGCTTGAGAATTTACACATCATATGGGCCGACCTGATCGCTCAAAGCGACGCCGATAGCGCGCGCCGGCTCAGTCGCGATCCGGCATTCTTTCCCGACACGCCCAAGCTGACAGTGCTTATGAATCGGGAAGGTACGCGAGGATTCACGGTAAGCACCGGCCAGTTGATCGAGGAGAAGGCGCTGTGGGTGCCGTCGCTACATGTCTACGTGGCCGCGGGTAACACGCCAGTGTCTTTTTCAGACCACATGAATGATCTGGCGGCGTGGAAGGGCAAGCGCATTCTGGAGCGCGTCGAAAAGGAGCCGGAAGCGAGTTACTCCGAATACACGGCGCGCTGGCAGGACATGGGCAGCCCGGCTTACACGCACCCGAATCAACCCGCGCCCGGCCACATTGTCGGACTCACCTGGGACAGCGCTATCGCCAAATTCGGCATCGATCGGGGATCCGGTGTGTGGAACGACTACGGCAACCCCGACCATTTCCGTTTCTGGTTCGATTTCGGCGATCTCACAACCGGCATCCTAAGCACATGGAAGAGCCAGAGCCTGAAGGATGGACTTCCGGTGCTCACTACGGTCTTAGAAAGAGATGGTGTCCGCTACGATGTGGAGCAGTTCGCGTATCCGCTGAATGGCCCGCCCGGCGAGCGTCGCGGCGACATTCCCATGGTCTTGCTGCAGAAGGTGCGGGTGACGGACCTCACGGGAAAGTCCCGCACAGTTCCGGTGACGATGTCGCACCGGCGCCAGTTTCCCGCGTTCGTGCATACCGACGTAACGTTGGAGCGGCACGGCCGCTCCCAGTTATTGAGCGAGAGCGCTTTTCACAAGGTTCTGTTCGCCATTGAGGGCATCGATCAGGAAGCGGATTGGAGCGGAATACGTGACTATCAGCGGGAGGAAAAGCGGGTTAATGCGACGGTGTATTTGCTCCTTCCGGCCAACGGATCGCGCGAATTCGTGGTTAAGCTGCCTTCTCCCATGGTGAATCCGGATGACGCGGCAACGCTTGAAGCCATCGATTATGACACCGCCCGCAAAACCACTCTGGATTTCTGGTCTGCCTGGGAAAACCGGGGAGCGCAGTTCCAGGTTCCCGAACAATCCGTGAACGATTTGTTCCGGGCCACGCTGTGGCATGCCCTGAGATTGCCGCGCCGGCACGGCGCGCAGCAGGACGGCGTGCAGATCGACTTGCCGTATTCCAATTTTGCCTACTCGCAAACGGGCACTCCGTGGCCCGTGAATCAGGCGGTCTACGTGGATTACATGCTTTACGGGCTCCGTGGCTTCCACGACGTCGCGGAGGAAGAGCTCATCGCGCAATATCGGAACAACCAGGAGTTCAACGGGCACGTAAACGGCTATGCCAACTGGGTGTCCAACACACCGGGCATGCTGTATGCCGTGGCTCAAGACTACTTGCTGTTTCGCGATCGCGCGGGGCTGGACCGGTTGCTCCCGTACAGCCTGAAAGCCCTGGACTGGTGCCTCAAAGAAATGCGGGAAGCCGGGCAGCGCTCCGGACCGGGCCGCGGTTTGGTGACAGGGCCCTTGAACGACGGCACAGGGGACGGAGTCTGGGCCTTCAACCAGGCGTACATGTACGCGGCTCTGGAGCGATTTGGCCAGATGCTCGAAAGCATCGGCAATCCGCGGGCGGGCGAGGCATTGGAAGCGGCCCAAAAGCTCCACGCCGCCGTTGCGCAGGCCTTCGCCGGCGCGGCGGCACGGTCAACGCTCGTCCAACTTCGCGATCATACGTGGATTCCGTACGTACCGAGCGAGGCCTTCACTAACCGTCGCATTCTCGATCAGTGGTATCCCACCGATGTAGACACGGGCGCCGTGCATCTGCTGCGATTGAAAGCCGTGCCGGCAACCGGGGAACTGGCTGATTCGCTGCTGAACGATCATGAAGACAACCTGTACCTGAAAGGCTGGGGCATGGCCAACGAGCCTGTCTACAACCAGCAAGGGACGGCCTATCTCTTACGGGACGATCCCAAAGCCGCCATCCGCACGTTCTACAGCTATATGGCCAGCGCTTTCAGCCATTCGGTTTTCGAGCCCGTGGAGCACCGCTGGACTCACGGCCAGTATTTCGGGCCGCCCAGCACGGACGGCGCGTGGTGCGAGCTGTTTCGCAACATGCTCGTGCGGGAGGTGGACGATCAGACTCTGCTTCTGGCACAGGCCACGCCGCGCAAGTGGCTGGAGGACGGCCTGAAGATCGAGGTGAAACAAGCGCCGACGTATTTCGGTCCGGTTTCTTTTCGGATCGAGAGTCAAGCGGCTGCAGGCAGGGTTACGGGCGCCATCCGGTTCGAAGGACAGAACCGGCCGCGCACCCTTCTGATGCGCTTCCGGCATCCCGAGCAAAAGCCCATCCGGTCGGTTACCATAGATGGCCAGGATTGGAAAGACTTTGATGCCGCGAAGGAGTGGGTGCGCATTGAAAATCCGGCCCGGGAGCGGTATTCCTTAGTGGTAAGTTACTAAAATAGCTATGACACCAGATTCGATACAGCCGCTGGCCCGCGAATTTCACGAGCGAGGCTTTCTTGTCGTCCCTAATGCACTGTCCCCGGAACAATTATCGCTCCTGAACCGCGCGGTACTTCACGACTTCGAACAAAATACCCAGGACTGGGTCAAGTTCGATGAATCGCTGATGGAGACGCCGGACGTCATCTCGCGCACCGCCGACTTCGATTTCACCATCGAAAATCCAACGACTCTGGCGATCCTGCGCGGCCTGATCGGTGAGCTCATCACATTAGAGGAATTCGAAATCCTGATTCGTGATCCGACGGCCAGGACGCAGGATATAAAGTTCTGGCACCGCGACGCCACCCGGGACTACAACCGGCGCATGGAAATCGAATACGTGTCGCTGGTGTATTACCTGACCGATGTATCCGAGAACGACCATTGCCTGAGCATCATTCCGGGGAGCCACTACGGCCGGGTTGACCTTCAGCCTGCTGACGTCACGCCCGGCTCCGAGTTCGACATTATCGGCCCGGCAGGAACGGCTGTCATATTTCACGGCCGCTGCATTCACGCGGGAAAACTGAAGCCCGGCTCGCGGCAAAGGCGAACGCTGCACCTTTACTATGCCCGCAGCGATCAACCCCGATACTCTGAGTGGACGGAGATTCCTTCGCGCCTGTATCAGAAGGCCGATTCCGGGCTGCCGCCCCTTCTCTACTCGAAGTGGAACGCAAGCGCGGTTTTTGAAGGCGTGGGAAAAAAGCCCAAGGATCTCCCTCCGTCGATGTCGACCGCGGATATGATTCGCGAAGTGCAGCGGCGGGCTAAGTTAGGCTGAGCAGTGCGATCGAAATAATTCCCAGAATGATTCCGGCCACTCCGGCAGGGCCCATTCGCTCACGGAAGACCAGGATCGCGATCAGCACCACCAGAAACAATCCGCCCGCCAGTGTCACGGGATAGACGATGTTCCCCGGAATTCCTCTGGATAATGCCAGCCCCATGCAGGACTGTCCGCAGGTGCTGAAGAATCCGAGGCCGATGCCGACGAGTAAGTCGGAGCGGGCCGGCCGCTTTCCCGCGCGCAAGAACAGCATCAGCATAAAAAGCCCGCCCGACAGGTACCAGAAGACCAGGTAAAGTGGCGTATAGCGCGCCGCCAGTCCGAGGCCCGCCAGGATTCGTAACCCGAAGGCACACAGCCCGTTCAAGACGAAAGCCAGCATCATGAACCGGAACCACATGTTCAATCCGCCCCGGCGACCGGGTCAGAAATGGCGGCTCCGGCCGGAATGTCACCCTTGGACCGGTCCTGCTTGCGATCCCACCACAACAGCAAGAGCGAAATCACAATCAGGAGCAGCGCGCCGAGCTTCCGCATGTTCAACGGCTCGTGGTACACGACGACGGACAACGCTGTCGGCACGGCGGCAGAGAGATTGATCAGCAACCAGCTCGTGGCGATGCGGCCATATCGCAGGCCGTGCTGGAAGAGCCACAGAGCCGCTGCCGCGGACGCTCCGAAGGGAAGTGCAATCAGCGGCACGCGGGGGCGCCAGGAAGATAACGACGCGGGTTGCGCGACCGCCGCGTAGATAAGGCTGAGCACGCACGAAGTCACCATGGTAATGAGCGAAATATTTAAGGCGCTACAACTATAACGGTCACCAAGTTTGTGGATCACTCCCATGGCAGCGAAGCTAACGAGTCCCACCAGCATGAACCAATAACCATCCGGCATATCGAAAAGCAGACCTCCAGCCCGTTCCTCACGTCATTTCGTACAAGATGTTTGGCGATAAGACGGGCATTATCAGCCGTTCCACCGTCTGTGTCAACTATGTTATGCTCCGCCTGTTATGGTCCATCATGAAGCCGGTGGAAGAAGAAAGGCACATTGACCAAGCACCTCTACCGCACATTGACGTGGCCGGAAGCTCGCGAACGCGCGGGTCAGGGCGCGGTCATCGTAATCCCGGTTGCCGCCATCGAACAGCATGGACCACATCTTCCGATCGATGTCGACAATGTCCTGGTGGAGCATGTTACAGAGGAGGCTGCCCGCCGCTCTACCGGCGCGATCCTGACGGCGCCCATGATCCACTACGGATTCAATGAACACAACATGGGGTTTCCCGGCACGATCTCGGTGCGCGAATACGTGTTCATCGACTTCTGTTACGACGTGGCGCATTCCTTCGTGCGCCAGGGATTTGACCGCATCGTGTTTGTGAACGGCCATGGAAGCAACCAGATGTTGTGCAATCTTGCCGCGCGCCGCATCAACAACACCACGCGTGCTCTGGCGGGCGCAGTCGCGCATTGGGCACTGGCGAAAGAAGCCGTGGATCGCCTGCGCGAATCAAAATTCCCCGGTGGCATGGCGCACGCCGGCGAGTTTGAGACCTCGCTTTACATGTATTTGAATCCGGAACTCGTCGAGAAAGATAAAATGCCGCCGCGCGAGACGCCGTCTCTGACGAATTCGTTCATCTACGATGACTTGTTCGGGTCCGGGCCAGTGCACATGGTGAACCGCTGGAGCCGTATCACCGAAACCGGCGTCGAAGGCGACCCTTTGCTGGCTACGCCTGAAAAGGGTAGAGAATTCGCCGAGTGCTCCATTCGAAATCTCGTGGAATTCTGCCGGCTGTTCCGCGATCAGACCGTCCCTCCGGAACGCGATTTCAATTACTCCAACGAGCGGCTGGATTAAGAGTTCATTCCCCAGCGGTATCACGGGTACTCTGGCCGGTGCCCTCTCTGGACCAGGAATTCCGCAATACCCGAGCCTTGTTCGAGTCGTGTAGTGATTCCGTCAATGGTGCACTCGCCTACAACGGCCATCGACAACGGGAAGGCGAGATATTGATCCGAGGCGGTTTGGCCGGGTTCCAGGGGGAACAACCGGTTCAGAGTAAGTTGCTCGGTCCGGACGGAGTACCGGATGTCCACCCCCGGTCCATTCATCTCGGCCTCCCAACTCCGGACGCGTTCGTGGACATCGAATCGTAGATTGCGGATGCGCAGCTTCGGTAGCCAACGCTGCACTCCGCCTGGAGCCGTGAGGAATGCCGCGGAATACATTTCATCGATCCGCCCTGCACTGTCTTCGGCGTGATAGCCGGCGATCATGGTCCCGTCAGAGAATCGAACCGGTGCATACAGATACCAGCCGAACGGCGCCACGTCATTCGTTTCCGCCAACACTCTTGGATGATCGTAAAAGCCGCCGCCCGCTACTTCGATCTCCTGACCGGCGGTACGCACGACGCCGCGCACGGTGCACGCACCGATGCACATGGAAAACGTGTTGTGTGGCAGGAGGGAATCCGGCCATAGGACCATACATTTTGGTGAGACATGCAGCTCCACGGCCAGGGAGCCGCAACGCGACTGGAAACGCCAGAGCATTTCCGGCCAGCCTTCCATCCGGAAAAGCTCCTTGCCCCCATCCACAAAACCGAGGTGCATCGGATTGGAGCCCGCCTCGACCGGTGTCCGCTCGTAGCTGCGGGAGAAGAGGCAGGCTTGGACGTCCGACTGGCCAATCACCTCAATACGGTATGCCAGAGGAATGCCGGGACCTTCGATGCGATCCAGGCCGTAATCCTCCCACCGAAATCTGCCTTGCCCAAATCCGATGCGCGCGGCGCGTATCACCGCATTGTCAAAGCTGCAAAACAACCAGTTTCCTTCGTAATCGTACTTGGCGGGCGCCATCCATACGTTGCTGGACGGAAACGATTCCGGCGCGACCATCAGCCCGGCCCCACCGGTCATCAAAGCGCTATGTCCTGGTTGTCGAAGCGGCACCGCAGTCTCCTGGCTAAAAATTCGCGGTCACATTCGTCGCATCCTGGGGATCTTCTGTTCACATTATCAGGAGGCCGGAAGGCACCGCTTTAGCCGCTTGACGCTTGTTCTCTTGCTGGTGTGAGCGCGAGGTCCTACTTCTGGAATTCGCGGTATGCGCGGGCCGCGGGCTAAGTGTCGCCGTCTCGGCGCTTCAAGGTTGGCCGCTCGTCCTGATCCGCAGGTGCCGGCTTGTCGTCGCTCCCATTATCGATGGGCCCGCTACCCGGGTTGCGGCGCAGGGTCGGCCGGCTGCCATCGTTCTTCGGATCGCTGCGGCGTTTATTGTGCAGCATCGCCAGGCGGTCCCTCACGTCGTTAAACTCGGAAGTGTTCACCACATATTCCGGCTTGGCCTTCAGGATCGTGGCGATATTTTTTTGCGCCGCTATGATGCGATCGTCCGTCATGGGGTGCGTGGAGAACACCTTGGACATCGTTCCCGGCTTCCTTTTCTCTAGCGTCTGAATCTTCTCGAAGAAGTCGACAAAACAGGTTGGATCGTAGCCCGACTTGTACATGTATTCAAGGCCCAGCTTGTCGGCTTCGGACTCGAACGCGCGCGAGAACGTCAGGAAACCTATGGGAATGGCCAATCCCGCACCCTGCCGGATGGCGTAACCAGTCCAGCCATAAGGCATGGCGATCGAGGCGGCAATCATTGCGATCTCCGCGATTTCTCCGCGGGTAGCCTGGCGCGTGCCGTGCCGCGCGGCCACATGCGCGATCTCATGCGCCATCACGCCCGCTAGCTCGGCTTCATTGTCGGCCTTGAGAATCAGGCCGGAGTTGACAAAGAAAAACCCGCCGGGCAGGGCGAAAGCGTTGACCTCTTCGGAATCCAGCACCTTGATCGTGAACGGAACCTTGGCGTCGGAGTTTCGCACCAGGTTCTGGCCCACGCGGTTGACGTATTCCGCGATCACTGGATCGTCGACGATCTTAGCCTGCCGCTCCACCTGCTGCGCCAGTTGTTTCCCGATCGCGATCTCCTTTTCGAAAGAGTAAAAGTTGACTCCCTTGCCCACGTCGCGGTTGCCGATTTCATCGGGATCGTTCTTCTTGTCATCGGCGAACGAAGCCGGGGTGACGAGCGCGACGGCCACAAACAACGCCAAGGAAACGACGGAGAATCGCTGCATCGGATTTTTCCCCTTCGCACCGATTATAAGCCCGGACTTGCCATTCGATACATAAATAACGCGCTCTTTAGGCAGCAGCCGGGGGCGGACACCATAATCCATCCGCGCCCATCCGAGCGAGGAGATCTCCTTCGCAACTGCTTGGGCTCAGTGGGACACTCTGCCCAAGAAGACGAAATGCGAGGCCGCGTTATAGTCGCTAAACTACTGAAAGAATTGGTGCGCCCGGGGTGACTCGAACACCCGACCTTCTGGTTCGTAGCCAGACGCTCTATCCAACTGAGCTACGGGCGCATCTGCACGGGACTCCCTTCAATCTATCGGGTTGACGCGCTTTCCGCAACCCTTGCGCCCGGCACGCTGCTCGGGACAAAGTGTCACTCCCGCCAATGCTGCCGGAGCGGCGCTATCCATGCGCCCTTGGCAATTCTAAAACAACGGGTTAAGCTCCCGCCCTGGCGGCGTGAAATGTGGAAGCCAAGTTGCCATTCCCCTACCGTGAAACTTCTGCAACCGTTATTGAATTGGTCTCGCCTTCTGGCGCCGGATACGGGCCCTGACGAGACAACCGCTCCCCGCGAGCCAAAGCGGGACGCGCGGTTCCACGGCCGGTGCAAGATGATGTGCCCGGTCACGCTGGCCTGGCAGGATACCGAAGGTCGCACGAAACGAATGCAAGTGCGCGGCGTGGATATGAGTGGCGCGGGCGCGTGCGTCGAGTCCTCCAAGCCGGTCGCGCCAGGATCGCGCGTCTACGTGCAGGTCAAGGATCTGAAGCTCATGGGTAGCGCCGTCGTCCGGCATTGCATCGTTCGTGGCAAGAAGTACCGGATCGGTCTGGAGTTTCCCAATCCGCTGACGACCAACTTTTAGCCGCCTGGCCGGGCAAGGACGCCTCAGGTGTGTGACATTTTGTCGCGTTGGGTATACGTGTCTGTGTTGGTGAGTGCTATCCAATCGGATAGCCCTTGAACGAAATGGATAGATTAACCGAATCGTGCAACGGAGAAATGATGGCGCTACACCAGTTGATTTTCAGTGTTTGGCGGCCCATTCGCTGTCCATGGACCATCGGCCGGTTCGGCGGGTTCCCATCGGCGCGTATGGTACTGCGATTGCTAAAGAAGTAGTACCGAATGCAGTATCGGGAGTAAAAAGCAAGGACTCACGGATTGCATCGGGTGCCTGGCGGCAACATAACGTTTCGTGCCGGGTTAAACGTGAAGAGGCAACAGGAGGTTGAGCGATGCTAGCTTCGATGCTGAACGCATTATTCGGTTGTGGTCACGGGCGCACTACGTTCCCGATTACGCCGGGACGCAAACCGGTTTCGGCCGGCATTCACCGGCACGGAACTTATGTGGTGTGCCTCGACTGTGGTCAGGAGTTTAGCTACAACTGGGACGAGATGCGCATCGGGGAGCCGGTCAGCCGCCGTTCCTGTGCCGCTCCCGCCGAGTCCTTCTCGCCGGCCAATCAGTAGCACTCACGCTCCCAAATACCCAAAGCCGGAGACCCACGGGCGGATCTCCGGCGCATTCGCACAAAATTCCGAACTAGCTCTTACTGCCGCCATTCTCCACCCGCAGGTTGTTCGTCACCTGGCCGAAGCTCAGGCTCTGCGATGCTCGGATGCCCGCGACATTTTTCTCCATCGTGTTGTTCACCACGCCCTCGAGTGTTACGTGCCCGTTATCCACGATGATATGGATGGGAGGCACCGCCTGAATGCCATAGCGGGAAAGCGTTGGATCGCGATAAATCGCGCGCGCCACCTGCAGCCGGAGCCGGTCGTCAAATAGTGAGGTCGGCAAAACGGCAAGCTCGTTGGCTACGCTGCGAACACCCGCCACGTGCTGCGCGAGCCGCCCCAAGTCGGCTTTCTTGAACGGTTGGCTCACCTGGCCTTCGAGGTCCACTTCCCCGTTGCGCACCTGCACATTCACGTTGTCCCAAATTGTGTACCGCGGATACATCCGGATCTCATGCACGACTTTCTGCGCGATCTGTGCGTCCGCATCGCCTCCCGCTGGATTGTCGTTGTTGGAAGCCATCGCGCACCCTGCGGCCAGGAGCATCGCGGCGCCCATCATTTTGAGTTGCAATGTGGTCTTCATGTACTTCTCTCCTCCTGCCTGTAACTACGAGAGATTCGCAACGGAAGTTCCTGTAGGCGGCCGCAGTTTTGTAAGACTTCGTAAAGCTGTGCTAACGGGCCTTCAGAACGACCACAGCACGCTGGTATATCCGGTGTGCGCGCGGTACGCCTGATCCGGAGTCGTCTGACCCGTGAAGAAATCTTCGTGATAGCCGTAGTATTGATAACCCACATTCCAGCGAATGCGGTTATTGATCTTCACCGAGAAGCGCGCCATGGGCGGACTGGAACTTCAGGGGAACGTCTGCGCGGCCTGGAACGCGGGAATGGTCGTGCCGAATCCCGTCCCATCCGGATTGCTTCGCCCGTCGCCGGTATCCTGCATGTGGCTGTAGCCGGATACAGGTCCGCCCGCCGCCCTAGCGTGAAATGCGCTCCCGCGATTGCCCGTTTGCAGATTGCTGATGTAGAGCGAATACCCGTTCGTGAGCGGTTCTCCGCCATCGAAAATACGATAACCGCCCAGGGTATCCAGGTGGATCTTCGACATAATCGGCGTTGAACGAGAGCCAGGCAGCGGCATCCATGAGACGTTGGCGGCATACGTTCTGGCGTGGGAGCTGTAAGAGGTGAACGTAACCGAATTGTTGTTGTAATTCGATTGCGAATAGGCCGAAAGCGGCAGGCTTTTCTTTTGTATTGTACGCGCGCTCGAGCGCCTGATAGTCCTTGTCGCTCTTGGGAGTGAACGGCTGATTGGCCCGGCCCACCTCGCCATCCGACACGATGGTCAGGGCTGAATGGGCCGAATCCTCACGCCGAACACTCCCGCGTTCAGAATGTTGGTCTGGTAGTAAGCGTCGGCCTAGAGTCGATGCATGCCGAGTGATCAGACGGTCGGAGTAGTGATAGCCGGCGAAGAAGCCGATCCATTTTACGCCCGGTATTTCAAATTGGTCTGATTTTCGATATCGTGCGGATCCCGAGATATTGAAATGTCTGGCTGACGAATTGCTCCGGTGCCGTTGTTCAATTGGATGAATTCGGAGAGTTCCTTCCGTCCGCATGTTGTTTATGGCGGTGCTGTTGGTGAACGTCAGCTTGGCAGTAGGAAACAGGCTGAAGGTCACGTTTCCGGTTGCCTTCCGGCCGCTCCCTGTCCCTACGGTCACCATCCTGCAGCGGACCAAGTTGGTTACGCCGCAGGGAAGGCCGCTCAGCTCATTGACGTAAGCCCGCGCGCGAGCCCGTGTAGGTAAACCGGCCGTTCATGCTGAACCATTTCCTGTCCGTGAACAGCCCCACGCGCCAGTAGGGGCTGGTGCCGTGGTAAGGATTCGTGAATTGTGGAGCGATCGGCGTCGCCATTCGCGCCGGTCTGGCTGGTCGCGAGGAAATCCTCCTTGAAATCCTCCCATCCGTGCATCCAGTTCACCGGATAGCCGAAAACCTTGAATTCATTGCCCACGCGGTACTCGTTGCGCGCGTCGCGCACCGAGATGAACCCTAGCGTCGCCGCGGGATCGTGCCGCCCAAGATGGTCCACATCGCCGTCATCTCCGGGCCCTCTTGCACCCGCGCGAATAGCCCAGGAAGAATTTGATTTTGGATTTAGGAAATAGCGTCAGATCGTCATCCTGAGAGGTGTATCGGGTATCCATCAAGTTGCCGCCCTGCTGGCCGCCGCGGTCAGGCCGGGATTGAAATAATCGTTCAGGCGCCAGGTCATATCGAAGCGATACAACCGGTTCTTGGCGATGCGAAGTGTGGCGGATTCGTAAGGATCGCCTCCCAGCCCTTGGGTGGTGAGCACGAGTTGTCGAAATACTTGCCGTGTCCGTCGCGCGAGTTCATGCTGAAAGAGCTTCCGAGCAGCCGCACGCCGTTATCGTAGTTCACCTGGCTTCGTATTAGTCGGTATCGCCGCCCACCGAAGTCCAGCGGTAGCCGGTTTCGAAGGTAGTTGACGATGTTGTATTCGGAAGTGTTGTCGCCCGCGCGCGGGCCCACCGGCTCGGGTGTCGGCGCCACGGTCTGCTTGCGCGTTCAGCTGCGCCGGCGCTGAGGAAGCAGAGCAGCGATCACTGGTTTCTGCATTCGCCGCCTCATTTCAGAAAGAACGCGTCCGGGTTGGAGCCGTGAATGTGGCTATGGCAGTTGGTGCAGTTCTGATAAATGCGGCGAACGCAGGTCGTGAAACTGGGGCGGAACGGGAGCTCCCTGTCCGGTGCGGCCGAAGCCGGGCGCGCCGTTGTGGCACTCCAGGCACATGGTGAATACTACTGGCCGGCGACAGCAGCCGCGAATTCGGCGACCCGTGCGGATAATGGCACATCTCGCAGCCTTCCACGCGCACCGGAGGATGCTCATAAACAAATGGCCCGCGTTTTTCCTCATGGCATTTGAGGCAAGCTTCTTCGTTGCCGATCGCCGCTTGACCATGGCGGAGCCGCTTGCCATCCCCCAGGTGGGCGGAAAGAGCCGTGCGGGTTGTGGCAATCGCTGCACGTCATCACGCCTTCGTTGACACGGTGCTTGAAGGGCATGGAGAATTGCGAGCGAACATCGGCAGTGGCAGTCGTAGCACAGCTCCGTTGCACTTTCGCCAGCAGAAATTTCGGCGCTGGCGAAGCATGGATGGAGTGGCAATTGGTGCATACCACATCGTTCTCGGTGTGAGCCGAGCTGCGGATGTTCGCGCGGGAAATTGTCTCAGCGTGGCAGCGCAGGCAGTTGTCCAGGATCTGTTTCGGCTGGAGTTGGGAAAAAGCGACAATGGTGGCCTTTCCGCCGTGAGCCTGCACGTGCGCTCCGCCCGGCCGTGACAGCCCTCGCATCCGGTGTGGTCAGGCGTCTCCTTGCCGGAAGCTACGCTCTTGAAGTGCGGGTTCTTATAGAATTTCGCCCATACGTCGGGATGGCAGGTCTTGCACGGTTCTCCGCCAACATAGCCGCTTGCTGAGTCCGTCTGCGCCGCCGCCGGCAGCGCCGCGAACAGAAGCGGGAATAAAAACGCGCCGGCCAGGGTCTTCATTCTGTAGCCTTCCCGTGCGCGCCGCGCTGACAGGGCCGGCCAGTCCGGACAGTATGTAACATCACTTTTCGGTAAAATCCTTCCCTCAATTATCCCGGCTGCACCCGCAATTCTGATGTAAAAAGCCCCGCAACAATTGCAAAATCATATGGATAAGCTCACCCGAAACCGCCCGCAACATTTGTGTATTCCGGATCGTCTATGTGTGATGGCGGCGGCGCAAACTCGCACTGGCTGCTAAATCTCGACCACACCAAGGAGACAATGAATGCGCCTGTTACGCAGAATCCCATCGAGAGTTCCTTTGCCCATGCTCATGGTCGCGGCCGCGCTTGCGTCCATCTCCCTTCCCGCGTTCGGCCAGTACCCTCCGCCCGCGCCGTTGCCCCCGGAGGAGTTGGACCGGCTGGTCGCGCCCATTGCGCTCTATCCCGATGCGCTTCTCGCCCAGACCCTCGCCGCGTCCACCTTCCCCGAGGAGATTCCCGATGCGGCGCGTTGGGCAGATGAACACAGCTACCTGAAGGGTGAAGATCTGGCCCACGCGATTTCCGACGATCACCTGCCGTGGGACCCCAGTGTGCAAGCCCTGCTGCCATTTCCTTCCGTCCTGGACGCGATGGCGCGCGACCCCAACTGGACCCGGCGCCTCGGCGACGCCTTTCTCTCGCAGCACGACCAGGTCATGGATGCCGTCCAGCAGATGCGCCAGAAGGCTAAGGACTACGGGTATCTGCGCAGCAACGGGCAAATTCAAGTGATCCCGGCCGGCCCGGCAATCGAGATCGTGCCCGTCAACCCGGCTTTCTTCTTCGTGCCGGTCTATGATCCCTTGATTGTTTTCGGTCCGCCCCGGCCCGGTTTCCGGATCGCCGCCGCCATTTCATTCGGCCCGGGCATCGCGATCGGAGCGGCCTTCGCACCGTGGGGTTGGGGCGCGGTCCATTTTGATTGGGGGCTCCACACCGTGATTATTAACAATCACCCGTGGGGCCGAACCTTCGCGAATCGCGGGGTGTACACCCACCCTTACAGCCTCCCGCGCTACCGGCCCGAGAATCGCGTGGAGCATCACGAGCTGCGCGGCCACGCGCGCCGCTGATCCGTCCTAGCGCACTTTCGGTATCTCGACAATAATCCCCAGGCCGTCCAGCAGCGTCCAGACGGCGCGCTCGTAGCCGATCAGCGCCTTCCGGTATCCTACATACGCCTGGAGCAGCGAGCTCTCCACCGTCGCCAGGCGTGACTGTGCGTCCAGCACCTCGAACGCCGTCACGCCGCCCAGTTCGTATTTCTGTTGTTCGGCCTCCACGTTCTTTTGCGCCAGATCGCGCGCTGTTTTCGCCGCGTCGATCTGCGCCGCGCTCATCTGGATCTGGCTGGTCGGCCAGCTTCACGTCCTGAATCACCTGCTGCTCGAGCTGCCGCTCCGTGTACCTGTCCCGCGCCCGGCTTACCAATGCGTCGGCCAGGCCGGCCTCGGCCGTGCTGTTGCGGACCGGAAGCGTCACATTCACCCGAAAGCCGTAGGACGGCGCCTGGAACGCGAGCATCTGGTACAGCGCATCCCCCAGCCCGCCTGCCGCGACCGTCGTCGGCGCGCTGCCGAGCGGGCCCGTCAACGAAATCTGATTCCCGCCCAGACCGTTGCCTCCGCCAAACGCGCTCAAATCGAACCGCGGCAGCATCGAATCGCGCGCCACCCGCGCATTCAGATCGTTGATCCCCTGGTGCCGCCGCACAGCCGTCAGCTCCGGCCGTTTTTGCAGCGCCGCGCTGATCGCCTCCTCAGTGGGCACAACGGGCGCGACCGTCGCCACTGCGTCGTCATCCAGCACGATCTCGACATTGCGCGTCGCCGGGTCCAGGTCCGCCCCGATCAGCCGCCGCAATCCATCGAGCGCATCCCGGTACGCGAACTGCGCCTGAATCACCGCCACCTTGCGCTGCGCCACTTGCGATTGCGATTGGAAAATATCCAGGCTCGGCAGCGCGCCCAGGTCGAGCGCCAGTTTGTCGCGCTCGTAGGATTTCTGCGCCAGATCATACGCCTGCTGCTGCACCTTGATGTTGTCGCGCGATTGAACCGCATCCCAATACTGGCTGGCGTCGGCCGCCACAAGATTCGCGATCCGCGTCTCGCTCTGGTCGGATGTGATCAGCAGCTCGGTCCGCGCAATCATCAGCGGCGCTCGCAATTGCAGGTTGGCGCGCCCTTGCAGCAGCGGCTGCGTCACCTGAAAATTAAAGAACGTCGAAATATTCGGATTGAGATAGTAGAATTCGCTGTTCGTGGAGTTGCGCGTCCCGTTGAATCCGAAATTCAGTGTCTGGCCCGACTCTAGCGTCTGCTGGTAGTTGACCGTGCTGATCTCGCCCAGCGAGCTGAGATTTGGCGCTCCGCCAATCTGGCTGAATTGCGGCGTCACCGAGCGCGTACTGTTGAAGCTCGCCTGGATGTTCGGGTCGAACGGCGCTTTCGCGCTCAGCACCCCGTCCGCCGCGTTCAGCACGTCCAGACGCACCAGGTTGATCTCGGTATTGTTCTTCAGCAGAAGCTCGATGAAGTCCTTCACGTTCAGGTGCAGCTTCCCGTCGAAAACGTGCTCCTGAATTTTGGCCACCTCGCGCACCTGCACGTTGGGCCCGTGAAAACGATCCGTGATGAAGTCGCGCAGCGAAGCCGCGAACAGTATCGGAGCGAGCAGCAGGCAGAGCGCCGCCCGTACCGCACGCTTCAGCGTGCCGGGACCAACTTCAGTTCGGCCGAACCAGCCCCTACTCATATCGCAGCGCCTCAATCGGATCGATCCGCGATGCCTTCACCGCCGGGTAGATGCCGAAAATCATGCCCACCGCGACCGAAACGCCGAAACGCGATCATGATCGACGACGGCGTCACGATGGTCTTCCATTCCGCCGTCGCGCGCGATAAGCCACGAAAGAAAATAGCCGAACGCGATCCCCAGATTCCGCCTCCTACGGAAATCAATACCGACTCCACCAGAAATTGCCGCACAATGTCGCTGCGCCGCGCTCCCGTCGCGCGCCGCACGCCGATCTCCCGCGTCCGCTCCATCACCGTCGCCAGCACGATGTTCATGATCCCGATGCCGCCCACCAGCAGCGAAATTGCCGCGATCGCCACCATTACGTAGGTGAAGATCGTCTGCGACCGCTGCTGCTCGCGCCAGCAGCTCGGCCGGAATCATGACGTTGAAATCCTGCACGCTGTGATGCGTGGAATTCAGAATCGCCGTCACCATCTTTGCGCGTCTCCACGCTGTCCGCTCCCGGCTTGAGCCGCATATCCACGCTCATCCAAATCATCTTTCAGAAATGCCGCTCTTGTCCCAGAACCGGTATTGAAACGTATTGAGCGGAATGTAGATCGACGTTATTGCGATCCTGTCCCTGGGTCGGCGCCGCGAGCCCGAAGTCAATCTGCCGCCCCAGCACTCCCAGCACCTGCAGCCACGTGTCGTTCACCTTGACGATACTTGCCCACCGCCGGACCGTATCCCAGCAGGTCCGACCTTGGCTCTCTCGCCCAGAACGCACAGCGGGGCGCTGGCCGCGTTCTGCCGCGCGTCAAAGAACGTTCCCTCCACCGCCTCCAGATTGTGAATCGCGGCATAGGAGGGCCGCACCCCGATCATATCCGGTGCATCGTGCGGCGCTTTGGGCAGCATTCGCGCCGGCTGCAGGGACTTGCCCGGCGAGATCAGCTCCAGCCCGTCGATATTGGCTTCGAGAACGCGCACGTCGCGCTCCGTTAATCCGGGCGACGAGCGCCTCCGCACTTGCAGTTCCTGGTGATCGGTCGCCGGACGCGATTCCACCAGCAGATTGCGCACTCCCAGTTGCTCGATGAAGCGCAGCGACTCCTGGCGCGCGCCCGCTCCGATCGCCAGCATCCCGATCACCGCGCCCACGCCAAACATAATTCCCAGCATGGTGAGCGCAGTCCGGAATTTCTGTGCGGCCAGGTTTCCCGCGGCCTGTGGAAAGTCCGATAGATACCGGGAAAATCCGCGCGTCCGTTCCGCGATAGAGACCACCGGCGCCGGGTTCATTTCGGAAGGGCCTGCAGTGCGCCGCCGCCGGCCTTCTTGTCCGTCTGTTGATCCGGATTCGCCAGCGCCACCACCTGCCCCTCCTTCACTCCCGTGATCGCCGCCTGGCTCTCGCCGCGACGCACCAGCTTCACGTCCGCCGGCGCGAACCCCGAGCCCGACTTCACGTACACGAACGTCCGCCCGTCGCTCTCGAAGACCGCCTGGCCCGGGACCCAGAGGGCGTTATGCAGAACCTCGGTGTTGATCACCACGTTGGCGTTCATTCCCGGCCGCAGCTCCGGCGCGGGATCGTCCAGCGCGATCTTGCACTCGAAATGCCGGTCCCACGGAGGCCCCGTCGTGCCGCCCATATCTTTCACGCGCCCATGGAATTTCTGAAACGGCAAAGCCACAATCGCGATGTCGACCTTCGCGCCCGTCGTCAGGTGGCCGCGATCCAGTTCGCCGATGTTGGCGGCCATCTCCCAGCTTTTCAAATCCGGGATCTCCGCCACCACCATCCCCGGACTCACCCGGTCTCCCACGCGGAACGGCGGCAGCGTCATCCCCCGGTAGCCATAGTTGATGTTGGGGTTCTGCCGGATGGCCACATAGCCCGCGCGGTGCGCTTTGATCGTCATGGCGTCGATGTTCTTTCGCGCCGTCGCCGCCTGCACCTCGGCCTTCTTGCGCGCGGCCTCCTGGATCGCGATCCCGGCCTGTCCCGTCGCCTTGTAATTCGCCAGATCCTGTTCGAGCTGCTTCAACTTGTCTTTCGCGGATTCGAGCGCCAGATCGTTTTGCTTGGCTACGATGGCTGATAACATCCGGTTTTTGCGGCAATCCAGCTCCGCCTGCCGGACATCCGCCCGCGCCTTTAGCAGCGAGTAGTTGTTCTCTTCTTGCTGGGCATCGCCATCCGCCTTGGCCTTGATCACCTGCTGCTCGGCTTCGGCCAGGTCGGCTTCAGCTTCCTTCTGCTTGTATGCCTGTTCGGTCGTGTCCAGCTCCAGCACTACGTCGCCTTCGTTCACCACGTCGCCGGCTTTGCGCAGGAACCGGATGTGCATCTCGCTTTCACCCGTCATCGGCGCAGCCACCTCTTCGGAGTTGCCGCCCCGCAGCTCCGCTTTAGCCGTCACCGTCAGCGCCACGTCGCCGCGTTTCACGCGTGTCGTCGGCGTAGCCACGCCGTGGGACACGTTCAGGGATCGATACAGACGCACTCCGGCCCACGCGAGGCCCGCCACCGCCAGTACCGGCACAAGCCATAGCAGGATGCGGCGAAGCGGGCGGCGCCGCCTGCGGATAGCAACAACCGGTGTGGGTTCCGGCCCTGCCAGAGCCGTGGCAGTTTGAATCGCCGGAGTGCTCATGGCTGCCTTCCCCCCAGGTTGAGCTCGGTAAGCGACACGACACTATTCGGCTCGATGCCCCGCACCGCAACTTCGTCCGGGTTGCGTGCCACGATTTCCACTTCCACTGCCCGGTAACTGCCGTCCTTCTGCGCCACATAAACAATCGGTTTGCCGTCGCGCGTGAAAATCGCCTTGCCCGGCAGGCTGATGGCGTTCGGGATACGGCTCGTGATCACGTCCATGCTGCCGTTCATGTCCGGCCGCAGCCGTTCATCCGGTGCTTCGATCTCTGCATAAACGTGAAAACTGCGAATGGGTGGCCACTCTCCAAACGTCACCTGCGTTAGCGGTGTGACTGACGCCACCTTCGCCGCGAGCGTCTTTTCCGGTAGTGCGTCCACGTGCACCCTGGCGTCGGCGCCCGCTGCCACGCGTCCCCGGTCCACCTCGTCCAGTCTTCCTTCCATGCGGATCGTGGAAAGATCGGGAATCACCGCCAGTGGCGCTCCCGGCCATATATGGTCGCCCACTTTGAACGGCTGCCGGTTCATCCAGCCTTGTGAGCTGTTCATCTGATAAATGACTACGCCGTCGAGCGGAGCCTTCATCTCCATCTGCCCCAGTCTTTCTTTTGCCAAATCCACTTCCGACTGCGCCTTATCGCGCTGCCGGGTCACGGATGCGATCTTGGCCGTGTCCGACGCCTTGTGCAGGTCTACTGTCGCCTCCTGCACCTTGAGTTTGGTTTCGGCGGATTCCAGATCGACTTTGCTCTCCTCCCCTTGGATCACGCTGACGATGGCTTGTTTCGAGGCTTCGAGCTTGGCGCGCTCCACCTGATAGCGCGCGTTCGCCAGATCGAGCTTGTCTTGTTCCGCGGTAATCCGCGCTTGGGCCACTGCCTGGTCCACCGTGGCCGCAGCCTGCGCTAGCGCCGCTTTTTTTTCGTCCAGTTGCTGGCGCGCGCTCGAAGGGTCGAAACGAACCACCGGGGCGCCGGTTTTGATGTGCCCGCCCGCCGCCGCCAGCCACACAATTTTCAAATCCGGCACGTTGACCGGCGCAATCAGTTGCACTGAGCGCTTGACCGACAGTTCTCCCCGGCACACCACAATGACCGCGAACTCGCCCTTTCGCGCGCGCGCCGTCGGCGGATTCACCGCCGCCTGGACTTTGCGCAACTTGTATAGGCCGCCCGCTCCCGCAACCACTGCGGCGGCCACCACTAACCCCGCCACGATTCGTTTCGATCGCCGGCGCGCCATCTCAGCCTCTCGCTTCCGGAGGATTCACCGGCGAGAGGACTACGTCTCCCGCCGCGAGTCCTGAGGTGATCTCGATCCAGGTGTCGTCGAAACCGCCCACTTCGACAGCCCGTTCTTCCTTCTCGTTAGACCCGGAGATCCGCGTAACATACGGCTTGCCCTGGCTATAATGCAGCGCGGCTCGCGGAACCAGCAGCGCCGGCTCTTTTGCAATCACTTCAAGGTCCACTGCCGCTGAGAGGTCCGGTAGCAGGTGCGGATCCTGCTCGTCCAGCCGGAACCGCGCCGGAAACGTCCTCACCACGCTATCCAGGAGCGCCGTGGCCACCGGGCTTGCCGAATCGAAATGCGCCTTGAACGTTTGCCCCGGGTATGCGTCCAACCGGACCGTCGCCAGCGAGCCTTCGCCCAACACTAAGCGATCCGGCTCACCCACCGACACGTCGACTTCCATGAGTGACGGATCGAAAATCCGCAGCAGCGGCTCTCCCGACCAGAGTTGATCGCCTTCCTGGGCCGGGCCGAACGTGTCGTTGTGCCAGGAGTTCTCTCGCGACACCATGCCCGGCAGCGGCGCCTTTATCACCAGTTGCTCGGCATTGTTCTGGGAACGCTCCCAAGCCAGTTTCTGGCGGTCACGCTGCAATTCGAGGATTTTGAGATCGGCGACGTCCGAAACATCGTGAAAATGCTGCGAGACCTTGAGGCTTTCCACGTGTACTTGGGCATCTTCCAGCTTGGCCTGGTTCTTGAGCCGGTCTATCTCGCTCAAAATAGGCCCTTTGCGCAGTTCAAGCTGGGCCTTTTCCAGATCCGCCTGGGCCTGCTGGAGGTCGGCTGCGCGCTTTTCCGCATCGGCGCGATGCTGCTCCCGCCGCTGATCCACCTGGTGGCGAAGATCCTCAAACTTGGCCTGCGCTTCGCGCGCATCGTCCAGTTGCTTCACGCGGTCAAACTCCGCCAGAACATCCCCTTCCTTCACCGCCGCGCCGGTGCGGATCAGCCTCGTAAGGGTCATGTCCCCGCTCTGGCCGTGGATCTGTGGAACCCGGATGGTGAACGCATGGACCGCCTGCACCGTACCGTTCGATCGCACCTGCCGGTGTAAACGCTCCAATCGGACCTTGATCCTCTTTAGATTCGAGGTGGATGGTGAGTCGGGAGGGATTGGCGCGGTCCTGGCCTCACAGCCTGACAATACGAGTGCCACCGCGCACACAACGATTACCCAAGCGAGGCGCATCGGGTCCATCCTTTCAAAAATTGGGGAATTGCAATATTAGACGCCAAAACTTTCGCGTTCGTTGGGTAGACGGCTGGCCGGGGAGAATTATTTCAGAGATTTCGGCGTCTCCCGATAGGCACCAGCCATAGGTGGTGGTTAACCTGGCCGTTTTCCAAAGTGAATCTTGGCTTTAGGTACTTCATTCATAAAGAATGGAATAGACGGACTCTTTCTCTAGTGGCAAGTACACCACTCAGCATTGGCAGGGGTTCCCGGTCGATCCTATTGATTTGGCTGGTTTCGCTGCTCCTCCTACCCGCCTCGCTTCTGGCGCAGCGGCACCGGTTCCGCTACTACACGCATCGCGACGGCCTGAAGGATACAGAAGTCCATTGTTTACTGCAAGATAAGACCGGATTTATCTGGGTGGGCACGGCCGCCGGCCTGTTCCGCTACGACGGCTCCCGCTTTACTGCCTTCCAGCTTCCCGGTATCGCCAACTTCATTCAAGCGCTTGTCGAAACCCCGGACGGGACGTTGTGGGCGGGAACCAGCGGCGGGCTCGCCAGGATGCGCGATGGGCAATTGCAACTCATTGATTCTCTGGGCTGGGTGGGGATCACGGGGCAATCGAGCCTAGTTTCCGATGCCCAGGGACGGTTGTATGCGGGGACAAACAAAGGGTTATATGTCGGCCAGCCGACCGGTTCGCAATACAGTTTCCAGCACTTGCCGAACCCCCAACAGGTCGCCGATTCAGCGGTTTACAGTGTACACCTGGACCCGGGCGGCGGCGTCTGGCTAGGTTGTGGCAATACCCTGTGCACGTTGAATCCACAGGGGATACAGTTCGTAGAAGGGGCTCCCGAGGACCTGTGGAATGCGATTCTGACCGACCGGGAGGGAAACCTTTGGCTCCGTAGCGTCAATCAGGCGATGGTCCGGCCCCGCGGCGCGAAGGAGTTCACGCTTCGCGATCGTGGACTGGCACATGCGGCGATCGGCATCGCGTCGTTGCAAATGGACCGGGAGGGACGGCTGTTTGCCTCGAGCGAAGCGGGACTAAACATTCTGAACGGCGAAGAGTGGGAGACGATCGGCATTGAACAAGGACTGCCGACGAATGCCACCTGCTGCATTTTGCAGGACCGGGAGGGCTCGATCTGGGTGGGTCTGGCGGGGGCGGGGCTGGCGCGGTGGCGAGGGTACCAGCGATGGGAGTCCTGGACGCGCTCGGAGGGACTTGCCGGCAGCAATCTGCAGGCGATTCACCGGGACCGCGAGGGGGCCTTGTGGGTGGGCACCGAAAACGGCCTGCAACGATTTCAGCCGGACGGCAAAATCTCGCGGGCTTGGACCGAAAAAGACGGCTTAGGCGGCCAGAGAGTGCGCGCCATCACCTCGACGGCGGATGGGACCATCTGGGTAGGAAGCTCGCCCGGGGGCGTTTCGCGGTTGGATCCCCGCAGCGGAAAAATCCGCCATTACCAGCTCGGGACGGCTGCCGAGGATAGCCTGGTGACGGGATTCGCGATCGACGCGGATGGCCGGCTGTGGGTTACTACGCAGGGCGCGCTGTTTCGTAGCACGGCTCTCGACGGCTCACCGGAATTCGAGCGCCAGATCCCGCCGCTCAGCTCGGCGACGGAGACATTCGGCCAGATGCTGATTGACGCGAAGGGCCGATGGTGGCTGGCCGGCTCGTCCGGTTTGCTTCGCATGGAGAACGGCCAATGGACCAGGTATGCGGCCAAGGACGGAATGGCCAGCGACGCGGTCGATTCGGTGGCGGAAACTCTCGATGGCGCGATCTGGATTTCGTACACGGACTCGATCGGAATCTCGCGCCTGCGCTTCGAGCACGGAGTACCGCGATGGCAGCACTTCTCCGAACGGAACGGGCTGAAGTCGGATGAAATCGCGGCCATCGCGGCCGATACACAGGGATGGCTGTGGGTTGCTTCGAACGATGGCGTGGATGCCTATGACGGCCAGAAGTTCCGGCATTTCAGCCAGGGACAGGGCCTGCTTTGGGACGATTGTGTAGGCCGGTCTTTATTCGCCGATGGCGACGGCAGCATGTGGATCGGAACCAGCCGGGGCCTCTCCCACTACCTGCCGCCAATGCGCCAGTTGCCCGACGTGCCGCCTCCGGTGGTAATCACGTCCGTTCGATTCGGGGATCGCCTGGTGAGGCCGTCGCGGGACCTGAAAGTAGACTATCAGGACCATCCGCTGGTGGTGCAGTTCGCCGGCTTGAGCTTCGTGGATGAAGATGCCGTTCACTTCCGCTACCGGCTGAAAGGCTCGAAAGAAGCTTGGGTGGAGACGAGCCAGCAGGAGGCGCGGTATCACACGCTGCCGGCGGGCGCGTACACCTTCGAAGTGATGGCCTGCAACGCGGCTGGCGTGTGGAGCAGGGAAGCGGCGAGTTTCTCGTTTCGCGTGCTGCCGCCGTGGTGGCTCTCGTGGTGGGCATGCGCGATGCTGGTGACGCTGCTGGTAGCGTGTGTGCGCCTGGCGTGGATATGGCGAATCGCGAAACTGACTAGAGAACATCGCCGGCTGGAGGCAGCGGTCGAGCAGAGGACTCACGAGCTGCAGGACGAGAAAGCGAACGTGCTGGTGCAGAAGGGGCGGGCCGAAGAGGCCAATCGCCTAAAGGGCGAGTTCATCGCCAACATGAGCCATGAGATCCGCACACCGATGAATGGAATCCTCGGCATGGCGGAACTCGCGATGGGAACTATATCGACTGAGGAACGGCAGGAGTATCTGCAGGACCTAACGGCCTCCGCCGAGTCGCTGCTGTCTATTTTGAACGACCTGCTCGACTTTTCGAAGATGGAAGCCGGCCGGGTGGATCTGGAGCGAATCCCATTCTCGATCGAGCAGTGCTTGATGGGCGCTGCGCGGACACTGACGGCCGCGGCAACGCAAAAGGGGTTGGAATTGCGGCGGCATGTTGCGCCGGAGCTGCCCCGAATCGTATTGGGAGATCCGGGCCGTCTTCGCCAAGTGCTGCTGAACCTGATCGGCAATGCCGTAAAGTTTACCGCCGTGGGTTGGATTGCGGTGGAAACAGCGGTGGAATCGGCGGACGAACAGGGGATCCTTCTGCATTTCACGGTTGCTGACAGCGGCGTTGGCATTCCGGCGGACAAACACGCGGTGATTTTCGAAGCCTTCCGGCAGGTGGATGGTTCAACCACACGGAAATATGGCGGCACGGGGCTCGGCCTCGCGATTTGTGCACGGCTGGTGGAGCTGATGGGCGGCCGCATCTGGGTGGAGAGCGCCGCGGGCCATGGGAGCACGTTCCACTTTACTGCGCGATTCGGAAGAACTGCCGAGGGCAATTCCGGGTTGCCGGTTGACGGACGCGAGGCGGATTCGGTTCTAAGCAGGGGCTAGACCCCAAAAGGCAAAAGACAAAAGGCAAAAGGCAAAAGTGGAGGATGGCTTCATCCGGATTCACTTTGCCTTTTGCACTTTGTCTTTTGCCTTCTGGTTTTCTCTGTCCTACTTTGGATGAGTGGCGACATTCGAGGTAGTGGCGCAGTGTAGCGGAACGCGGGCGCGCGCGGGAATGCTGCACACGGCGCACGGGACCATCGAGACGCCGGTGTTCATGCCGGTGGGAACCCAGGCCACCGTCAAAGGGCTGACGCAGCGGGATCTGGCCGAGGAACTGGACGCCCGGATCATGCTGGCCAACACCTACCATCTTTACTTGCGGCCGGGACATGAACTGATCCGCCGCATGGGCGGGCTGCACCGCTTCATGTCCTGGCCGCGGGCCATTCTGACCGATTCGGGCGGATTCCAGGTTTTCAGCCTGTGCGGTCTGCGGAAGATCACCGAGCGAGGGGGTGACGTTCCAATCGCATCTGGATGGCGCCGGCACAAGTTCACGCCGGAATCGACGGTGGACGTGCAACTGGCGCTCGGGCAGCGACATCATGATGGCGCTCGACGAATGCCCGGAATATCCGGTCAGCCATGAATACGCGCGCGAATCCATGGAGCGGACGGTGCGGTGGGCGCGAGCGGGCCTTCGCGCACTACCGGCGAGAGATGGCAGGACGGCGCGCGACGAGCAGGCGCTGTTTCCCGATCGTGCAGGGATCCATGTTCGCGGATCTGCGGCGCGAGTGCGCGGAGCGGTTGCTGGACGCTGGATGCCGACGGGTACGCGATCGGCGGGCTCTCGGTGGGGGAGCCGCGGCCGCTGAGTCTGGAGATGGTGGAGGCGAGCGAACCCGTTCTGCCGCGCGACCGGCCGCGCTATGCCATGGGCGTGGGGATGCCGGAGGAGCTGGCGGAGTACGTGGCGCGCGGCATCGACATGATGGATTGCGTGCTGCCCTCGCGCAACGCCCGCAACGGCTGGCTGTTCACGTCCGAAGGGCCGGGTGGTCATCAAGCACGCCCGCTACAGAGACGACCCGCGCCCGATCGACGAGCAGTGCGGTTGCTATACTTGCCGAAACTATTCAGCCGGGCCTACCTGCGTCATCTGTTTCAGGCGGGGGAAATCCTGTTCGCAGTCCTCGCGACCCGGCACAATCTCCGGCGGTACCTTGACATCATGGGTGAGATCAGGCACGCTATCGTACTGGGCCAATTCCCCGAATACTTGAAAGCTGTCCGGCGGGTGCCGGTTGAAGTGGAATAGTCCGCCAGTGGTTCCATCCGTGTACTTGAATCTATTTCTGTTGCAGCAAATCCCCAGTGGTCTGGGCGGCATTCCTGCCGATTGTCCTGATCTTCGGCGATCTTCTATTTCCTCCTTTTCCTGCCCATGCAGCGGCAGAAAAAGCAGCAGCAGAAGATGCTGAAGGATCTAAGAACGGGAACATGGTGCTGACGAGCGGGGGTATCGTCGGGACGATCGTTTCCATCGACGATGATACGCTCGTGCTGCGCGTGAAACCGGACAACATCAAACTGCAGGTGGCGCGCAGCTCGGTTTCGAACCTGGTTCCCCAGGAAGTGAAGAAGTAAGGCAGGGCAAATATGAAGAATCTGAAGACCAAGACCATCGTGATTGTGCTCACGATCCTGGTATGCATTTACGGGATTGTCGGGATACCGAAATCGGCCTCGGAGCTGAAGACCAACGTCGCGGAAAGGATCAAGCTGGGCCTGGATCTGAAAGGTGGAAGCCGGCTGGTGTTACAGGTCCAGGTACAGGACGCGGTGAAGGCGGAAGCCCAGCAGACCATCGAGCGGCTGAAAGATGAATTGCGCAAGGCCAACATCGATTTCGCGTCGATGGACAGCAACGATCCGACGACGGTCGAAACGGCGGATACGATCCAGATAACGGTCAAAGGCATTCCGGCGGACAAAGCCAGCGCCTTTCGCAGTATTATGGCGGACCATTTCGCGCCGTGGATATTGACGGCGTCCGGACTCACCGAATACCGGATGAATATGCGGCCGACGGATATGCTGGCGCTGAAGCGCGACACGGTGGAGCGGACCCTGCAGACGATCGAAAACCGTGTGAATGCACTGGGCTTGACTGAGCCGGTGGTGCAGCAGGAAGGCAGCCGGGACGCGGACTACCGGATTGTGGTGCAGTTGCCGGGCGTGGATGATCCGGGGCGCGTGAAGGACATCATCGGTACGGCGGCGGTATTGGAAATAGTGGAAGTGAAGGACGGCCCGTTCGCGAGCGATGATGAGGCGCGTGCCAAACACGGCGGCGTGCTGCCGATCAATACGCGGCTGTTAAAAATGCAGCCGCGAACACCGGGTGACCCGGAACAGTGGTTTCTGGTAAGCCGCTCCTCGGTGATTAGCGGACAGGATGTGCGCAATGCGCGCGCGGGCACGGACGAATTTCGCAAGTGGGAAGTTAATTTCTCGTTGTCGCAGGATGGCGCGAAGCGTTTCGCGGCGTTTACCGAGGCCAACATCGGCAACAAGCTGGCGGTAGTGCTGGACAACCGGATACGCAGCGTGGCGACGATTGAGAGCCGGATCACGGATCAGGGCCGGATTAATAACATTGGCACGGAGCAGGAGGCGACGGACCTGGGGCTGGTGCTGAAATCGGGGTCGCTGCCGGCCGGCATTGTGTACCTGGAAGAGCGCTCGGTGGGGGCATCGCTCGGGTTGGACTCGATTCGCGAGGGCATTACCGCTGCGCTCGCGGGACTGGCGGCGGTGATCGTCGTGATGCTGGTGTACTACAAGCGATCTGGTATCAACGCAGTACTGGCACTGGTACTAAATACGATTATTCTGATGGCGGCGCTGGGGTACTTCGGCGCGGTGTTGACGCTGCCGGGCATTGCGGGCGTAATTCTGACGATTGGTATGGCGGTGGATTCCAACGTCCTGATTTTCGAGCGCATTCGAGAAGAACTGCGGGCCGGAAAGGCGATTGTTTCGGCGGTAGACGCGGGTTTCGGAAAAGCCTGGTGGACGATTGTCGATACACACGTTACGACCATTGTTTCGTGCGCTTTCCTGTTCCTATTCGGGACGGGGCCGGTGCGCGGATTCGCGGTCACGCTGGTAATCGGCCTGCTGGCGAATGTATTCACGGCGGTGTTCGTATCGAGGGTGATCTTCGATTACGAGTTGTCGGGGAAGCGCCAATTGCAGACTTTGAGTATTTGACCGGATTGTGATACGTTTTGTACTCTCCGGCGCAAAAGAGGGCCCAGCCGCGAAGCTGGGCCAGGGAACAAGAAGAGGGCCTGCGGTGTCCAAAGGTATGAGCACAGGTACGGCCCAGGTACGGTTGGGTAATGGAGTTATTTAAGAATACAAACTACGATTTCCTGGGGTGGAAGTGGCCGTTCATCGCCGCTTCCCTGGTGCTTTCGGTGGCGGGTTTGACGAGCCTGGCTCTGAAGGGCGGTCCGCGATATGGGATCGACTTCAAGGGCGGTACGGTGATGACCGTAAGGTTTGCAGGTAAGCCCCCGATTGACGAGATTCGCTCCGCGGTGTCTAAAAGAGTATCGGGCGAAGTGAGCGTGCAGACTTTCGAGACATCGTCGAACGAGGTGGCAATCGGGACCGAGCTGGCGGACGAACGGCAGTTGGACCAGAACCGGCGCGTGGTCCTCGAGACGCTGCAGGCGACGTTCGGGCATGCGGCGAGCGGCAAGCTGGACTTCAATAGCGCGAGCCACGAGGCGCTGGAGAACCGGCTGCGGGATGCGCTGGCGGCAAACAATGGGGCAATGTCCGATGCCGATCTGCAAAAACTGGTGAAGGATCTGTTGGATTTCCGGGACACGCCGCCGCGCTCGGGCCTGCTGACGAGTTTTGATCAGCTTTCGGCGCTGCCGGGGTTGAAGCCGGGGGTCATTAACGCGCTGAAACAGACGTGCGATCTGGCGCCGTTTGCGGTGCGCCGGGTTGAGGTGGTGGGCCCCAAAGTGGGGGCGGACTTGCGGCAGCGGGCGATTTGGGCGACGCTTGCCGCGCTTGGTGGAATGTTGGTATATATAGCGTTTCGCTTCGAGTGGATTTACGGTGTGGCGGCGGTGGTGGCGTGTTTTCACGACACGATCATCACCATCGGATTCTTCTCCTTGTTCAACAAGGAGATCACCATGACGGTGATTGCCGCACTGTTGACGCTCGTCGGCTATTCGATGAACGACACGATCGTTATCTTCGACCGCATTCGCGAGAATCTGAAGCTCTCGCGCCGCGAGCCGCTCGAGCAGGTGATCAATCGGAGCGTGAATCAGACGTTAAGCCGGACGGTGATGACGTCGGGCCTGACGTTCCTTACGGTGATGGCGCTGTTTCTGTTCGGTGGCGACGTGCTGCACGGGTTTTCGTTCGCGCTGGTGGTGGGGATACTGATTGGCACGTACTCATCGGTATTCGTAGCGAGCCCGATTGTTTTGTTCTGGCACAACTGGTTTGACAAGCGAAACAGGGCGGCGGTGGTGGTGGGGCCGGCGAAGCTGGGGCCCGCCAAGCAAGCGGTGCGGAGCAAGAGCTCGGTAAAAGCAGTGAAGTGAAATGCGGTCCGCGAGGGTGGAGAGCCAGGGCGCGGCGAGAAGGAAAAGGTGAGGGGCTATGTTTGAACAAACTTTTGTCGATGGCGTAGGCAAGACAAACAAAACCTGGACGGTGCTGCTATCGTTTCTGGGGCAACTGCTGGCGATCGGCGTGGCGATTCTGATTCCGATGATCTACTTCGATGCGTTGCCCAAGACGCAGTTGACGAGCATGTTCTTTGTGCCGCCACCACCACCGCCACCACCGCCACCGCCCGCGGCAGCGCCGGTGAAGATGGTGAAGGTGATTCCGCGCCAGTTTGACGCCGGACGCCTGATGGCCCCGAAGTCGGTTCCGAAAGATATCGCGATGATTAAGGAAGAGGAGCTGCCGCCGCCATCGTCGGGCGTGGTGGGTGGCGTTCCCGGGGGTGTGCCGGGCGGCACAGCGGGCGGCGTGATCGGCGGCATTATCGGATCGGTGCCGAGCGCGGCTCCTCCGCCACCGCCTCCGGTTGAGGTAAAGAAGCAGGTCGTGCAGCGCATCCGCGTGGGCGGCCAGGTGCAGCAGGCGAACCTGATCCGGCAGCCGAAGCCGATGTATCCGCCATTGGCGAAGCAGGCGCGTATTCAGGGCGTGGTGAGGTTCAACGCCATCATCGGGAAGGACGGCACGATTCAGAACTTGCAGTTGATCAGCGGCCACCCGCTGCTGGTGCCGTCCGCGCAGGAAGCCGTCAAGCAATGGCTATACAAGCCGACGCTCCTCAACGGAGAGCCGGTGGAAGTGGCCACGGTGATTGACGTGAATTTCACGTTGAGTCAGTAGCAGGGAGAGCAGTAGAGTACGGAAAGCTGAACGCAAAGAGCTAAACATCTTACGCAGGAGAAAAAGGAACTATGTTTCTAACATTGCAGGTTTGGGCGTTTTGGTTATTGCAAGAAGGCGGCGGCGCAGTTGGCTGGGACGTCCGGTCGATGTGGGGCCAGATGCACACCCTGGCCAGACTGGTGGTGGGCGTGATGTTTCTAATGTCGGCCTGGTCGATTGGCGTCATGATCGACCGGCTAATGGCCTTTAGCGCGGCGCGGAAACAATCGCGTCAGTTCGCGCCGGCGGTAGCGGGCGCGTTGCGCGAAGGGAAACTGGACGAAGCGGTGAAGATTGCCGACCGCTACAAGAAGAGCCACCTGGCAAAGGTGGTTGTGGCGGGGTTGCAGGAGTTTCAGGCTCACCAGATGAGCTCGGAGATTCCTGGGGAAGAGATCGAAGCCTCGAAGCGCGCTCTCGAACGTTCGGAAGCCATCGTACACGCCGAACTGAAGCGCGGGATCAGCGGTCTGGCGACGATCGGTTCGACGGCGCCGTTCGTGGGTCTGTTCGGAACGGTGGTTGGCATCATCAACGCGTTCACCTCGATTTCGACTGAGAAGTCGACCGGTCTGGGCGCGGTGGCGGGCGGCATTTCGGAAGCGCTCGTAACCACGGCTTTCGGACTGTTCGTGGCCATCCCGGCGGTGTGGATGTACAACTACTTCACGGGCAAGATCGAAGCGTTTGATGTGGAAATGGGGAACTCGAGCTCGGAGTTGATCGACTATTTCCTCAAGCGTTCGCAGCGGGGAGCCGCTGCCCGTAAGTAGCGTTTTAGCGTTCAGTTATCAGCCTGCAAGTGACACCGGGCGCGCAGAGAGGCGCCCGGCGTCAAAGGTTGAAAAGGGGAGTTTGCTATGTCGTTAATGATGAAACACGGGGCTCCGCCTCCGGTGACGGACATCAATGTAACGCCGATGGTGGATGTGATGCTGGTCATCCTCATCATTTTCATGGTCATCACGCCCATGTTGAGCAAGGGCGTGAGCGTGGACATGGTGCGGACGAAGAATCCCATCGCCATGCAGGCGGCGGACAAGACCGACGCCATAATCGTGGCAGTGACGCGTGACGGGAAGTCTTACCTGGGCAGCAGCCAGGTGGCGGCGGAGGATATGGCGCCGAAGGTAAAGGACCTGCTGGCCAACCGCATCGACCACATGGTGTTTCTGCGGGCGGATTCGCGTGCCCGGTACGAGAAAGTGGTGGATGTGGTCGATAATCTGCGGGCCGCGGGTGTAGACCAGCTCGGGTTGCTGACCGAGCAGATTCAAGAACAGCAGCCGACAAAGCCAGGGGAGCCCTCGTCTACGCCAGCCGCGGGATCGCCGGCAGGGCAATAGGGACGAAGGCAAGAGTCATAGGAGCAATTTTATGTCAATGGCAGTTGGTGGTGGTAAGGGTACGGTTAAGGCGGATATCAACATCACACCCATGATCGACGTTCTGCTGGTGCTGATCATCATTTTCATGGTGATCACGCCATTGACGCCGAGAGGACTCGAGGCGCTGGTGCCGCAGCCGACACCTCCGAATGCGCCGCAAAACCAGTCGGATCAGCGCACGGTGGTCGTCCAGATTTTCAAAGATCATTCGATGAAGATCAACCAGGAGGATACCGACGAGCAGAAACTGGGCGCGCGCCTGGAAGATATCTTCAAGACGCGCGCGGAGCGTGTGGTGTTTATCAAGGGCGATCCGGACCTGGAGTATCAATACGTGGCGCGGGCTATCGACATTGCGCATGGCGCCGGCATCGACAAGGTGGGGCTGATGACGGCCAAGATGGAGGCAGGACAGTAATGAACCGCAAGGCAGGCGCGTTGACGGCTGTAGCAGCTCTGGCGCTGATCGCGACGGGCTGCGACAAGCTGAAGGCGCGCGACAACCTCAACCAGGGCTCGCAGGCTTTCAAAAATGCCCAGTACGCTCAGGCCGTGGAGAAGTTCGAGGAAGCCGTCCGGCTTGATCCGAAGTGGCCACCGCCGCGGCTTTATCTGGCCATGGCGTACTACATGCAATACATTCCGGGCGCCGAATCACCGGAGAACCAGCAGATGGCGGATCACGCTCGCGACCAGTTCATGAAAGTGCTGGAGCTCGATCCGAAGAACGACACGGCGACCAAATCCATCGCTTCCCTCTATTTTTACGAGAAGAAATGGGATCTGGCGGAGCAATGGAACAGGAAAGTGATCGAGCTCGATCCGAAGGCCAAAGAATCGTACTACACGCTGGGCGTGATCGCGTGGACCAAATGGTACCCGGTTTATGGGACGGCGCGCGCGAAGCTGTCGATGAAGCCGGAAGATCCCGGTCCCATTAAGGACAAGAAGGTCAAGGAAGAGCTGAAGCAGGAGTATCTGCCAGTAATCAGCAGCGGGATTGACAGTCTACAGAAGGCACTCGCGATCGACCCGGAATACGAAGACGCCATGGCGTACATGAACCTCCTGATCCGCGAGCGCGCCGACCTGGACGACACGCCGGCCGAGTACACGAAAGACATCGATACGGCCAACGGTTGGGTACAGAAGAATCTGGAGACTAAGAAGATCAAGGCGGCCCGGAAACCTACGACCACGGGCATCACGGCGCAGTAAGGGAAGCAGGTTTCAAGCGCCGGGCTTGAGGTGCTGGGAGGCTAACTCCTAGCACCTGGAAGCTCACACCCTCTACAATTAAACTGTGGCCACCGAATCCAGCGGCATCGGCGTATCGCCGGAACCGGGCGGTGTGCTGCCTCCCTCATTACCACCGGACTCCCCCGTTGACACGCTGTATGCCGAGCTGCTGAACAAGGTGCGAGAAGTGCGGCCGCGCGACGATCTGGCGCCGCTCGAGCACGCCTTCCGTTTCGCTTCCGAAAATCACAAACTGCAAACGCGCGACTCGGGCGAACCCTACATGGTCCACCCGCTGATGGTGGCGCACATACTCGCCGACATGCGGATGGACCTGGTGAGCCTTGAGACCGGCCTGCTGCACGACGTGGTGGAAGACACGAGCGTCACGGTTGCGGACATCCGCAAGAACTTCGGCGAGGATGTGGCGCGCTGCGTGGATGGCGTCACCAAGCTGAGCAAACTGGATTTCTTCTCCGCCGAAGAGCGGCAAGCCGAGAGCTTCCGCAAGATGCTGCTGGCGATGGTGAACGATATCCGCGTGATTATCGTCAAGCTGGCGGACCGGCAGCACAACATGCGCACCCTGGGATTCATCCAGAACGCCGAGCGGCGCGAACGCATCGCGCGCGAAACGATTGAGATTTACGCTCCGATTGCGCACCGGCTGGGGATGGGGAAAATACGCGGCGAACTGGAGGATCTGGCGTTTCGCCATATCGACCCGGCGGCGTGCGAGGAGGTCACGAAAGTGGTCGAATCGGGCCGGCACGCCAACGAGGAATCGCTCAACGGCATGCGGCAGAGGATCGAGGCCGAGCTGCGGCGCGAGGGCATCCCGGCGCGGGTCGACAGCCGTCTGAAGCGTCCGTATTCGATCTACCAAAAGATGAAGCGGCAGAAGATCACGATCGAGCAGGTCTACGATCTGATGGCGGTGCGGATCATCACCGACTCGGTGAAGAACTGCTACGCGCGCGCTGGGAGTGATCCACAACGAATGGCGGCCGGTGCCGGGGCGCATCAAGGACTTCATCGCCATTCCGCGTCCGAACCTGTACCAGTCGCTGCACACGTCGGTGGTGGGTCCGGAGGGCAGGCATTACGAGATACAAATCCGGACCGAAGAGATGCATCGTGTCGCGGAGGAAGGCATCGCGGCGCACTGGAAATACAAGGAGGGCAAGAAGGGGCCGGCGGACGATGACCAGCGGATGGCGTGGCTGCGGCACCTGGTGGAGTGGCAGCGCGACATGCAGGACCCCACGGAGTTCATGTCCACGCTCAAGGTGGATTTGTATCCCGAGGAGGTTTACACGTTCACCCCGCGCGGGAAAGTGATCGTGCTGCCGCGCGACGCGACGCCCATCGATTTCGCTTACGCGATTCACTCGGATGTGGGCCAAGCTTGCGTGGGGGCGAAGGTCAATGGCCGGATCGTGCCGCTGCGCTACACGCTGCGCAATGGCGACATCGTCGAGATCCTGACGCAGCCGGGCCACGAACCGAGCAAGGACTGGCTGGCGCTGGTGAAGACGTCGCGGGCGCGGAACAAGATCAAGCATGTCATCAACGCCAGCGAGCGGGTCAAGGCCATCGAAATCGGGCAGAAGTATCTGGAAAAAGAGGCGCGGCGCTTGGGCGTGCAGTTGAGCAAGCTGCAGCGCGCGGATTTGGAGAGGGTGGCGGGGGAATACGGGGTCAGCAAGATTGAAGACCTGTACGCGGCGCTCGGATACGGAAAGTTTTCGGCGCGTCAGGCGCTGCAAAAACTGGCCCCGCAGCAAGTCAAGGACGAGCAACTGGAGTTGCCGCGGCCGGGCGCCGCGGAGCCACCGGGCGTCACGGCGCCCCAGGGGCTGCAGGACGTCGACGCGGTCATCCGGGTCAAGGGCGTGGACGACCTGATGGTTTACCGCGCCAAGTGCTGCAACCCGATTCGCGGAGAGGCGATTGTCGGCTACGTCACGCGCGGCAAGGGCGTCGCGGTCCATTCCAAACTGTGTCCCAACGTGCAGAACCTGTTGTACGACGTGGAGCGCAAAATCGACGTGGAATGGGCGCGCAATACGGTCGAGACATTTCCCGTCAGGATGGTTCTGCGCACCGACGACCGGCCGGGGCTGCTGCTCAGATCACGTCCCTGCTCTCCTCCGAGAACACCAATATCCGCAGCCTGGAGGCCCGGACCGAGAGCAGCGCGGGGGATGGAGCGCTGGTCGAGATGACGGTAGACGTCCGCGACAAAAAGCAACTGGAAAAGCTGGTAGGCGCGATGCGCCGCATATCCGGGATTCGCGACGTAGAGCGGCTACTGAACTGACCATGGCCTCTACCGATCCCGAGCACATTGCCATCTCGAAGTCGAAAGGCATCACAATCGACTGGAAGGATGGGCACGCGAGCAAATACGGGCTGGACTATTTGCGGGAACACTGCCCGTGCGCTACGTGCACCGGCGCGCATGGGACGCCGCCCACAACGAAGCCTTCCTCATCGCCATTTGCCATGTACAAACCCACTTTGAAGATGGTGGATGTGGAGCCGGTGGGCAATTACGCGATTCGCATTCTGTGGACCGACGGCCACGGCACGGGCATTTATTCGTTCGAGCATTTTCGCCGCATTTGCCCGTGCGAGCAGTGCGCCATTCAAAAAGGAACGGCCGCATGAAGGCGGGCGCCGTTTTTCCCTCGACTCGCCGAGTCGAGATCGTGACGCTGGATGAGCCGGAGATTTCATCCCCAACGGAAATCAAGCTGCGCATTCTGGAGGTTGGCGTTTGCGGAACAGACCGCGAGATCTGCCACTTCCACCATGGAACGGTGCCGGAGGGTTCGGAGTTTCTGGTGCTGGGGCACGAGTCGTTGGCGGAAGTGATCGAGACGGGACGGGAGGTGCGCCGTTTTCAGCTGGGGGATCTGGTGGTGCCGATGGTGCGCCTGGCGTGTGGCAACGCGGCGTGCCTGGCGTGCCGCGCGGGCCGGCCGGATTTTTGCTACACCGGCGGGTTTCGTGAGCGGGGCATCAAGCAGGCGCACGGGTTCCTGACGGATTTCGTGGTAGCCGAGGAGCAGTCCGTCAACCCGGTGCCAAGAGAACTGCGGGAGGTTGCGGTGTTGGTGGAGCCGCTGACGATCGCCGAAAAAGCGCTCCTGGAGATCCGGGCGATTCAGCAGCGCCTGCCGTGGAAGCAGGGGGCGAGCCGCGCCGTGGTGCTGGGAGCGGGGCCGGTTGGGTTGCTGGGCGCCATGGCGCTTGTGAACGCCGGTTTCGAGACATACATTTACTCGCGCGAGGCTCCATCGGATCCACGGGCCGAGGTGGCGGCAGAGGTGGGCGCAAGGTATGTCTCCTCCGCGGCGCAATCGGTGGAACAGCTTGCCGCCACGGTGGGCAACATCGATGTGGTCTACGAAGCCATAGGCTCTTCGCAGACCGCGTTTGACTTGCTCGAGGTACTCGGCGCCGACGGGCTATTTTGCTTTACCGGTGTTCCGCGCCACGGGCAAGCCGATCTCGATCCGGGCCGACCGGCTGTTGTTCAACCTGGTCCTGAAGAACCAGGTGATCCTGGGAACGGTCAACGCGGGGCGCGATGCGTTTGAGGCGGCGGTGCTCGATCTGGGCGCGTTTTATCAGCGCTGGCCGCGGGCGGTGCGTTCGCTCATCACGCGCCGGTACCGGCTCGATGAGTTTCGGGAGCCGATCCTCGAGCCGAGCGGGATTAAGAACATAATCGTGATGGGCGGAGAGAATTGATGGCGGATGCAGAGATCAACGCTGAGCGCCAGCGGCTTGCCCAAGACGTGCAGCGCGAGAAAAACTGGAAGCGTTGGGGGCCCTATCTTTCCGAGCGGCAATGGGGCACGGTGCGCGAGGACTATTCCGAGTTCGGCGCCTGCTGGGAGTACTTTCCACACGAACACGCGCGCAGCCGGGCCTACCGGTGGGGGGAAGACGGCCTGGTGGGCATCTGCGACCGCGAGGGCCGGTTGTGTTTCGCCTTGGCCTTGTGGAATGGACGCGATCAGATCTTAAAAGAGCGTCTGTTCGGCCTCGCGGGGCCCGAGGGCAATCACGGCGAAGACGTCAAAGAGTGCTATTTCTACCTGGATTCCACGCCCACACACTCCTACATGAAGGGGCTTTATAAGTATCCGCAGGCGGAGTTCCCCTACCAGCAGCTTACCGAGGAGAACCGCCGCCGCAGCCGCCGGGACCCGGAGTTCGAACTTCTGGATACAGGGGTGTTTGCGGAGGATCGCTACTTCGACGTGTTCGTCGAATACGCCAAGGCGGACACGGACGATATCCTGATCCGGATCACGGCCGCGAACCGCGGGCCGGAGGCGGCCAGCCTGCACGTGCTGCCGACACTGTGGTTTCGGAATACGTGGTCGTGGGGACGTTCGGGAGAAGGCTACTGGCCCAAACCCAAGCTTTGGCGATCGGGCGACAGGCAGATCCTTGGCGAGCATGCTTCCCTGGGAAAGTTTCAGTTGGAGTTCGAGCCGGGCTCGGAGACGCTGTTTACGGAAAACGAAACGAATTTTGAGCGGGTGTTCGGATTCCCCGCCGGCGCGCTGTATGTGAAGGACTCTTTCCATGACTACGTGATTCATGGGCAATCGGACAAGGTGAATCCGGAGGGCGTGGGAACCAAGGCGGCGGTGCATTACAGAGTTGAGTTGGGGGCAGGGGAGACGCAGGTGTGGCATCTGCGGCTGCGCGCGACGCCCGAGCAAAGTGATTCACAGACGGAAATGCCGGTTTCGCTGGTGGAGCAGAGAATCCAGGAAGCCGATCAATTCTATGACCAGTTGCTGACGTGCCAGCCGGAGGGACGCGCGATCTCGCGGCAGGCATATGCGGGGCTGCTGTGGACCAAACAGTTTTTTTACTACGCGGTGGCCGATTGGCTGGAAGGCGACCCCGGGCAGCCGGCGCCGCCCGCGATCCGTTCGCGCGGGCGCAACTCGGACTGGAAGCACTTGTACAACCGCGATGTGATCTCGATGCCGGACAACTGGGAATACCCGTGGTACGCGGCCTGGGACCTGGCATTCCACATGATCCCGTTCGCGCAGATCGATCCCTGCTTCGCCAAGGAGCAACTGGTGCTGCTGCTGCGGGAGTGGTACATGCACCCAAATGGCGAGATTCCCGCGTATGAGTTTGCGTTCTCGGATGTGAATCCGCCGGTGCACGCGTGGTCCTGCTGGCGCGTTTATAAAATGACGGGGCCGCGGGGGAAGCGCGACCGGCTGTTTCTGGCCCGCGTTTTTCAGAAGCTGCTGCTGAATTTCACCTGGTGGGTGAACCGCAAGGACGTCGCGGGGAAGCATATTTTCTCCGGCGGATTTTTGGGGCTGGACAATATTGGCGTTTTTGACCGCTCCAGACCCCTGCCCGGCGGCGGAATGCTGGAACAGGCGGATGGCACGGCATGGATGGCTTTCTTCTGCTCGACTATGCTTTCCATGGCGCTGGAACTGGCGCGCGAGGATCCCACGTACGAAGACATCGCATCCAAGTTCTTCGAACACTTCGTGGCCATTGCCGACGCGATGAATACGCTCGGTGGAAACGGCCTTTGGGACGAGCGGGACGGGTTCTATTATGACCAACTCCACGCCGATGGGTTCAGCGTGCCGCTGCGCGTGCGGTCCGCCGTGGGCATGGTCCCGCTATTCGCGGTGGAAGTGTTGGACCAGGAGCAGATCGAGGCGGCGCCCGGATTTCGCAAGCGCATGGAC
Source organism: Terriglobia bacterium (assembly GCA_963768075.1). Taxonomy (GTDB): domain Bacteria; phylum Acidobacteriota; class Terriglobia; order Bryobacterales; family Bryobacteraceae; genus QHXW01. Next base: position 117,155 of record CAVYHD010000032.1, on the reverse strand, counting down.
TGGTTCCTGAAGAACCGGAAGGATCTGGCCCGCCAGATTTCCTACATGGAACCGAGCGGCCAGAGCGCGCGTTCGCAACGCCTGTTGGCGATTCCCTCGCGCCACCGGCTGGAGCAAGTGCTGCGCTACTTGCTCGATCCCAATGAATTTCTGTCGCCCTATGGAATTCGATCGCTTTCGCGGATTCATCGGGAAAAGCCCTTCGTCCTGCAGGTGGATGGAGAGGAGCGCCGCGTGGACTACGAGCCGGGTGAATCGACCGAACCGCTGTTTGGCGGGAACTCAAACTGGCGGGGTCCGGTGTGGTTTCCGACAAACTACCTGCTGATCGAAGCCCTGGAACGGTATTACCACTTCTATGGAGACGAGCTGCGCGTCGAGTGCCCCACCGGCTCGGGAACGATGATGAACCTGAATCAGGTAGCGGCGGAACTCGCGCGGCGCATGTCCGCCATCTTTCTCCCCGACCAGAAGGGCCGGTGCGCCTGGCAAGGCGACATGCGGATTTTTGCGGAGAGCCCGCACTGGCGTGACATGGCATGGTTCTTCGAATATTTCCACGGCGACAACGGACGGGGCTGCGGAGCGAGCCACCAGACGGGATGGACGGCGCTCATCGTGCGCCTGCTGGCGCGGACTCGCTGAGCGTGCTGCGCCTCGCAGCCCAGGCGGGCTTCAATCCACCCCGCCCTCCGGTTACAATGAGTTCCTGTGATCAGGCATGATTGCTGGAAGACGGGCCGGTTGACGGGAGGAAGTTCTGATATAAGCTAGAAACGAGAAGCGAATTATGGTCACTTGTCCGGTGTGCAATGGCGCAATCGACGTGGATGAGGAAGATGTGGACGAAGGTGACTCGTTAGGCTGCGATGAGTGCGGCGCCGACCTGAAGGTGGTGAGTACCGATCCACTCGAACTCGAATCCGCCGAAGATTTGGAAGAGGATGACGACGAACTCCCGGAAGATGAGGAAGAGCAGGAGGAGGACTGGAAGTAGCGCGCGGCATTCCGGCTCGCTTGCCGGGAAATTGGGCGTGTGTCAGCCGTCATGTGATGGTCCAAGGGGGGGTAAGTTGTCTGGGAATCTGAAACGGTTTGCGGGGGCGTTGGCGGTGGCCGCGCTGTTATTGGGAGCCGCGGGTGTTCTGGCGGCAAAGAAGAAGAATCCGGAGGACGCCCTACGCTCCGTGCATGGAGTGGTCTCCGATTCGAGCGACGCGCAAGTGACCGGCGCCATCGTGCAGCTCAAGAACACCAAGACGTTACAGATCCGCTCTTTCATTACCCAGGACCATGGTGTTTACTATTTCCACGGCCTCAGCCCTGATGTGGATTATGAGGTGCGGGCCGACTACCAGGGAGCATCCAGCTCCAGCAAAACCGTAAGTTCGTTCGATTCGCGCAAGGACGTGCTCCTCAACCTCAAGCTCGCCAAGAAGTAACCCGCGGCCTACGCTGCCGCCGCCCACCGATCGCACATTACAATGAGAAAGTGACACTTTCCGCCAAGCTGCCTTTGCTATTGTTGCTTGCGCCTATGCTCGCGCCGGCGCAGAACCTCAAGGAATTCGAAAAACGCGTCACCGAATTCACGCTCGCGAACGGAATGCATTTCATCGTTCTGGAACGCCATGAGGCGCCGGTGGTTTCGTTCCACACCTACGTGAATGCCGGCGCGGTGGATGATCCCGAAGGCAAAACGGGTCTGGCGCACATGTTCGAGCACATGGCCTTCAAGGGCACCGAAACCATCGGGAGCAAGAACTGGCCCGAGGAAAAGAAGGCCATGGCGGCCATCGAGGAGGTTTACGACCGGCTGGAGCAGGAGCGCCGCAAAGGCCCGCGCGCAGACGAAAAGAAGATCCAGACGCTCGAAGCGGAGGTGAAGGAAAGGGTCGAGAAGGCGGATTCCTACGTCGTGCCGAACCTGTATCCCACGATCATTGAGGAGAACGGCGGCGTGGGTTTGAACGCCTTCACCGCGCCCGACTCGACGGAATTTTTTTACAATCTGCCCGCGAATCGGATCGAGCTGTGGTTTCTGTTGGAGTCGCAGCGTTTCCTGCGGCCGGTCTTCCGGGAGTTTTACAAAGAACGCGATGTGGTGGCCGAGGAGCGGCGCATGCGCGTGGAGTCCAGCCCGCAGGGACAGCTGCTCGAGGCGCTGACCGCGGCTGCTTTCGAGGCGCATCCCTATCGCCGCCCTCCGGCTGGATGGGCGAGTGATATTCAGAGTCTCCGGGTGCGCGATGCGGACCAGTTCTATAAGACGTACTATGTGCCGGCGAATATCACGATGGCGATTGTGGGCGATGTAGACCCCAAGCAGGCCCGCGCCTTTGCGGAGAAGTACTTCGGACGCCTGCCGGGTGGTCCGCTGCCGCCGCTGGTCCACACGGTTGAGCCGGTGCAAGATGGCCCGCGAACGGTACAGGTGCAATCTCCGGCGCAGCCGTTCGAAATCATTGCGTATAAGCGCCCCGACCAGTACGACAAGGACGATCCTGTTTTCGACGTAGTCAGCAGCATTCTCTCCGGCGGGCGGACCGGCATCCTCTACAAAGAGATGGTGCGTGACAAGCAGATCGCGCTCGAGGCGGGGGCCGAGGCCGACATGCCGGGATCAAAGTACGCCTGTTTGTTCGTGTTTTACGCTTTTCCTTCTCTGGGCCATACAATTCAGGAGAACGACAAGTTGCTGGGTGAGCTCATTGAGCGCTTCAAGAACGAGAAGGTGGATGCGGGAGCGCTGGCGCGCGTGAAAACCAAGACGCGTGCGGCGCTCGTCCGGCGTCTGGACAGCAATTCCGACCTGGCGCAGCTACTCACCGATTATTACGTCGCCTACGGGGACTGGCGGAAGCTGTTCACGTCCATCGATGACATCGACAAAGTGACCGCCGAGGACGTGCAGCGGGTGGCGCGGCAGTATTTCATCAACAACGGGCGCACCAGCGGCTCTGATTTTCAGCCGGCGGCGAGCGGCGCGCCATCAGGCCAGCCGGCCGCGCAGTCAGGAGAAAAGCAATGAAACGCATCGCTATCATGGCGCTCCTGGTAGCCGGCACGCTCGGCGCGCAGACGAAAACAGAGGCCCAACCGCCGGCCGCCGCGGCTCCGGCGATTCCATCGTACAAAGAGCTGAAGTATCCACCGCTCCGGGCTATCCATATCCCCGACGTGGCCACTTTTACGCTGCCCAATGGCCTCCGGCTGTATCTGGTGGAAAATCACGAGCTGCCGCTGGTGCGCGGCTCCGCTCTGGTGCGGACGGGAAATCTTTTCGATCCGGCGGACAAAGTGGGGCTCGCCACGATCACCGGCATGGTCATGCGGACGGGTGGCACCAGGGACAAGACCGGCGACCAGCTCGACGAGCAACTGGAGAATATCGCGGCATCGGTGGAAGCTTCGATTGACGAGTCCTTCGGCCAGGCATCATTTTCCTGCTTGAAGGAGAACACCGATGAGGTGCTGGGCGTTTTTCATGACGTGCTGACCTCGCCTGGTTTTCGGCAGAACAAGATCGACCTGGCTAAAACCGAATTGCGCAGCGGCATTTCGCGGCGCAACGACGATCCGCACGGGATTGTGGAGCGGGAATTCGCCGACACGGTGTACGGCCGGAATACTCCGTACGGGTGGCAGCTCGAGTACGCGACCGTGGACCGGATCACGCGTAATGATGTGGATGGTTTCTACCGGCGCTATTTTTTCCCTCAGAATGTGATGCTCGCGGTCATCGGCGATTTCTCCGCCGCGGATATGCGAGCCAAGCTGGAAAAGCTGTTTGCCGGCTGGACCGTGAAACAGCCGCCGGTTCCGCCGTTTCCTCCCGTAAGCGCCAAAGCGGAGCGAGGCATCTTTCTCGCCGCCAAGGCAGACGTGGACCAGACCTTTTTTTCCCTGGGCCATCTGGGTGGCGAGCTGCGCGACAAGGATTATCCGGCCTTGGAGGTGATGGCTGATATTCTGGGCGGCGGTTTTCACAGCCGTCTGTTTCAGCGTGTCCGCACCAAGCTGGGGTATGCCTACGACGTTTCCGCGTATTGGGGAGCAAATTACGATCATCCCGGCCTGTTTCAGGTTTCCGGCAGCACTAAGTCCTCAGCCACTGCCGATACGATCAAGGTGATCGAGGAGGAGATCGAGAGGATTCGAACGAGCCAGGTTACCGCGGAGGAACTAGAGAGCGCCAAGCAGACAGTGGCCAACAGCTTTGTATTTAACTTTGATACTCCCGCGAAGACTTTGAATCGAATTCTGCGCTACGACTACTATGGCTACCCCCGGGATTTCATTGACCGCTACCAGCGCGCGATTCAGGCGGTGACCCGCGAGGACGTTCTGCGTGTTGCTCGTGAGCGCCTGGAGCCGAAAGATTTCACCATCGTCGCCGTCGGAAACCCGCAACAATTCGGCACGCCCCTGGCAACGCTCGGGCTTCCGGTTACGTCCCTTGATTTGACCATCCCCGATCCTGAAAGCGTAAAGGCGGGGGCTCCGGCCAAAGCCGACAGCGCCAGCCTCGAGGCCGGGAAAAAGCTGCTGCAGCGCATGCAGCAGGCGGTTGGCGGCGCGGACAAACTGGCCGCGATTCAGGATGTCAGCGAGACCCGGGATCTGATCATGGAGGGCGGGACGAAAATCGAGCAGGTCAACCTGTGGGCCGAGCCCGGACAATTCCGTCAGGAGAGCCAGCTTCCATTCGGCAAGGTGATCGTATATTCAGACGGCAAGAGCGGATGGATGTCCACGCCGCAAGGGCTGCGGCCCTTGCCCGCGGCGCAGTTGAAACAGGTCCGCGAGGAGTTGTTTCGCGATTACTTCCGCCTTCTGTTGAGCGACCGAATGCCCGAGCGCGCCGTGAATTCTCCGCGAAAAGGCGTCATCGAGATTAGTGACAAAGAAGGCGACTCCGTCCAGCTTTTTGTCGATGAAAACACCGGATTACCCTCGAAAGAGGTCTACCGGTCGGAAGGACCCATGGGGCCTCCCGCGGACATGGAAGCGACGTTTGAGGATTTCGCGGACGCGGGCGGCATCCAGGCGCCGAAGAAAATCACGATCAACCGCGGCGGCACCAAGTACGCGGAGATCAATATCACGGGCTACAAATTGAATTCCGGAATCAAAGCCGAAGAGCTTAGCAAGAAGCCATGAAAGCTGCGTTCTTGGTTTGCTTCGCTGCTCTGGTGGGGGCGCAAGCGGAAACGAATCTGGAGGGCGGCAAGCGCCTGGTGGATGAGGCCGTGGCAGCGCTGGGCGGCGATAATTTTCTGCATATGCAGGACCGTATCGAAAGCGGCCGCGCATATTCGTTCTATCGCGAAAAAATCAGCGGATTGTCCATCGCCAAGATTTATACGCGCTATCTGATTCGGCCCGAGCCGCTTGAACCCGATTTCCTGGGAGTGCGGGAGCGCGAGGCATTCGGAAAGAAGGAAGACAGCGCCGTGCTGTTTGTCGAAGGGCAAGGCTATGACGTCACGTTTCGCGGCGCTCGCCCGCTGAGCGAGGAGGTGCTGCAGCGGTTCAAGGAAACCACACTGAATAATGTCTTCTACATTTTGCGCCAGCGGCTAGGCGAGCCGGGACTGATCTTGGAATCACGCGGGTCGGATGTCGTGGAGAACCAGCCCGTGGACATCGTCGACATCACCGACGCCGACAATCATACGGTCAAGGTTTATTTCAACCAGATGACCCATCTGCCCTCCAAGCAGGTTAGGTACCGTCACGACCCCAAAACCAAGGACCGCATCGAGGAGGTGACGCGCTTCTCCAAGTTTCGCGCGGTCAGCGGCGTGCAATGGCCCTACGCCATCCAGCGTGAGCGCGATGGGGAGAAGGTTTATCAAATGTTCTCGGATTCGGTGGAGATCAACCCGGGTCTAACGGATAACCTGTTCACACTTCCCTCCGACATAAAAATCCTTCCTAAGCCCAAGTAGGACCGGGCCGGACGGAATGGGCATCTAAGCCGGCAGCGCAATCTCCACCAGCAACCCCGGATGCGAGTTGCGAGCGCGCAATTTCCCCTTGTGTAATTCGACCGCGCGCCGCGCGATGGCGAGGCCCAGCCCAACGCCGCCACTCGTCCGGTTGCGATCCTGTTCCACGCGGAAGAACGGGTCGAAAATCCGGCTGAGAGCTTCCTCGGGAACCCCCGGCCCATAGTCGCGCACGGAAATGTGGACCGCGCTGGAGTCGCGCGTGAGTTTGACGTCCACGGAGGTTTCGGGCGGTGCGTATCGAATCGCATTGCGAATGACGTTCTCGCTGGCACGCCGCAGCAGTTCCACGTCACCCGAAATAGTGACCGGGCCGGGCGTGTCGAGATGGACCACGCTGCCCCTCGCGGCCGCTTCCACCGAGCCATCATTCACGATATCGGCCAGCAATTCATCCAGCCGCACGGCTTGCGCCCGGAGTGTGTCGGGGTCCACCTCGGCGCGGGTGGCTTGCAGAAGTTCCCCCACCAGCGCATTTAAGCGGTCCGATTCCTTTTGAATGCGATCGAGCGCCGCGTCGCGATTTGCGCCCGTGCGTGCCAGCTCAATGGAGACGCCCAGCCGGGCGAGGGGCGACCGCAGTTCGTGCGAGATGTCCAGGAGCAAACGGCGCTCGGCGACCATCAGGTTCTGAATGCGCTCCGCCATCTGGTCGAACGTGCCCGCCAACTGGCCTAGTTCATCGCGGCGCGTTGAATGCGCGCGAGCGGAGAAATCGCCCTGGCCGAACTTCTCAATCGCCATCTCTACTTTGCGCAGAGGTTTCGTCAGGTACCAGGCGAATAAATAACAGAGCAGCAGGACTCCCGCCAGCACGAAAAGCTGCTCGGGCGGAACCAAGGCCCGTGCGGCCTCCTCGCCCCGAATCGAAAGAATGAACCAGTAGCGCCCGTTTTCCGACTGCCGCGCAATGACGGACCGGTTCCGCCGGAAAAACTGACTCCATCGCCCGGCGCGGATCAACGGGCTGCGATCGTCGCCGGTCACAAGATCGCGCCCTTTTGCGTCGGTCAGCATGGCGTCGGCCTGAAAGATCTCTTTCACGCGATCCAGGTCCCACCGCAACGCCTTCGGCCCGCCGGCTTCGTAGGCTTCCCGCGCCTCCCGCGCCTGAGAGCGAAACGCACGCGCCATCGGCGCGTGGCTCATGGCATCGTCGAACCGTACTTCGATGAGGCTGAAACCGACAAACGCGGTCACGACCGTTGCCAGCAGCCATAGCAGGATTTTCGCGAAGAGCGATCTCACACAACACCCTCTACCTGCTCCTCCGGTGTGCGGCAGAACTGGTAGCCGACGCCCCGGATGGTCTTGATAATCGGACGGCCATTTTCGATCTTCTTACGCAGATGGCTGATGTGCATGTCCACCGACCGGTCGAACGCCGTCGCCTTACGGTTGTAGAGGTGCTCCATTAAGTCGTCGCGCGAGACAACTTTTCCGGCGGCATGCATCAACACTTCGAGGATGTCGAATTCGAAGGTGGTGACTTCGATCGGCCGGCCATTCGCCGAGACCTCACGCGTGCCCGGATCAATGCGCACGCCGTTAATCTCGAGCGGTCCGTGAGGGGATGGCGGCTGATCCTGCCGCCGGAGAATCGCGCGGATCCGGCGGCCAACAGCTCGCGTGGGTTGAAAGGCTTCGCAAGGTAGTCGTCCGCTCCCATCTCCAGACCCGCGATGCGATCCATATCTTCGCCGCGCGCGGTGAGCATCAGCACGGCGACACGGCTTTGCGGGCGCAAGCGCCGGAGGATCTCGAAACCGTCCAGGCCCGGCAACATGACATCCAGAATCACCAGATCGAAGCCGCCGTGGAGGGCGCGGTCCAAGCCGCGTCCGCCTTCGTGTTGGCACTCGATAGCGAATCCTTCGCGCGACAGGAGCTCGACCAGCAGGGAGCACAACTCGGCGTCATCGTCGATCAACAAGATCTTCACGGCTAAAATTTAACATGCGGCGGAGGCGCTGGAGGCGCATTTTACATAGTTTTACAGGGGGCCTAGTCGCGAAAGTGCATCCGTGGTATGTTCTTGGGAACCCATGAACCTGGTCCTCCGGCTGGCGCGGGTTTCGAAAGGATTACAACGGGCTGCACGGCCCGCATTGCCATCCCCGCGCGTGGCCCGGTTGCTGGCACTCGCCATAACACCCCTTCTTCTGGCGCACCCGACTTATGCCCAGAAGCGCCGGGAAGCCATTCTCCAGTTGCGCGATGACGTCTCGACCGCGATGGCCCATGCTGCCTTGACTGAGAAGCAAACCCAGAAACTCGACCATTGCCGGCAGACGTTACTCCTCGCCGCCCAGTCCGGCAAGCTACGCAAAGCCGCTACGAAGCGGGATCTGGATGGCGCGGTGAAGGATATCGAGAAAGCCGTGGGCGGCGGTCCGTTTCAAGCTGACGACCGCGATGTGGTCCGGGAGGATATCGCTCAGTTGCGCGCCATTGAGCGCAACCAGCAACTCAAACGAACCGGCGGGATTTAAGTCAATCCGGTTTGCCGATTTTGCACAGCGGATCTCCCACCACGATGTTTTGCCAGCTCAAGGCCGGAATCGAGACATAGTAGCTTTCCGCGAGATTTCGGCCGCTGAAGTAGGCGGGAAACAGATATTGCGGACGCGGAGTCGCTTCCAGATACGGTTCGTAGACGTGCCCCGAACAGCCGGTTGCTCCCTCGTGAATATAGTCCGCCGTGAGCGTCTGCGGCGACCCGGCGAACAAATGCACGTGATCCTCCCATGTGGTGATATTCCATGAATCCGGAGGCTGGGCGAACGTGCGGCCATCGGTCGAGACGAACTCGGTGACGATGGCTCCTGGCAGCCATTGAAACCCGAGCATGCGCTGCTTGCGGTCGCGGTCGTTCGAACCCCACGCCGCATAACCGATCACTCCGCGCTGGTTGTACAGCACCTGGCTGGTTTCGTCGAGCACTACCCGCTCCTTGGGCAGCGCCCGCGCCGCTTCCAGCAGCCATGCATTGCCGCCCCCGGAATCACCGGCTTTCAGGTCGAATACGAATTTGCCTCGATTGCGCGCTTCGGCCGAGCGGTCAATCATTCCCGCGACATCGTGAAAATCGTAGCCCGCCAGCCGCGTCACCAGATAAATGGGAAACTGCGGATGCTGGAACCGCGCCTGCATTTTCCGGTAAAAAGGATTCGGAACCACACCCGCGTTGCGGAACGTCGCGCCCTTCAGTTTGCCGTAGAGCAGGGTGAGTTCCGAATCCACCGAAGCCGACTCCGTTCCCATCCGCTCACCCGCTCCGCGAATCTTCAGCGGCACTCCCAGTGTCGTCGCAATGTACAGAATCTTATCTTCCAGCCGGTGTGCCTTCAGATACTGCCCGATGGGCCGCTCGATCTCGTCCTCATACACCGGGCGCGGGATTTCCTCCGCTTCGGTGGTCCGAATCCTGCAAAGATTCAGCAGGGGCACCTGGCGCTTGTGCAAGTAATATTCGCCGATGCGTCGCGAAATGTTCGAGGATTCATTCACCACCACCAGGACGTTTTCCCCCGTCTGGCCGAACGCAGCGCTGGCGGCCAGCCCGGCGGCAAACCCAATTGACAGCGGCAGCTTCACGGAGCTACTTCAAGCTTTTTAGATACTGCACAATCGCTTCGGCGTCTTCACTGTTGAGCTTATAAGCCGGCATGGGCGGATCGGCGGCGTGCCCGCTGGGACCCAAACCGGTCTTGAGAAACGCCGCCAGCCCTTTCTCGCCCCACCTCTGCCAAAGGCGGCTCCCCGGCGTGAGGTCCGGCGACGTCTTGTGCCACTCCTTCATCGGTTGCATGGGCTGAAAATCAAGAACCGCGCCCTTAAGGCACTTGGTCTGGTCAAGCTGCCCGTCGGCCCCGCGAGGCGTGTGGCAATCCTGGCACTTAGCAACCTCTTCAACCAGATATTTCCCTCGCTCCACTCCCCCGGCGGCGAGAATCGCGCCGGGCAGGACAATTGCAAGGGGCACAGTGAGGAAAGCGGGCAATGTTTTCACCCTATCACTCTATCTTCAGGCCAGATCCAGGCGCAAATAGGGTGCGAGGCGCTGTCTGTTACAATGTATACCATCGCACGGGCTCGCAAGCCGTGCAGCCGCGGCTGACGAACGGGAAGAGTGCCACGGGCATCATGGACTTTGATCAACTTCACACGTTCCTCGAGATTGTCCGGCTGAAGAGCTTTTCCAAGGCCGCGCAGACGTGCTACCGCACGCAACCGGCAATCAGCGCGCAAATTCGCCAGCTCGAGCAGGAACTGAAGACGGAACTGTTTGAAAGGTTCGGAAGCCGGATTTCGCTCACCACTGCCGGCCGCCTGTTCACCGGATATGCCGAGCAGATTCTCGAGCTGCGACGCCGCGTGCAGGACGAAATCAACGAACTCGAGCGCGTTCCCAGAGGCGAACTGGTCATCGCGGCCAACGAAGCGACCTGCATCTATGTCCTTCCGCAGGTCTTCGCCGAGTATATGAAGCAGTTCCCCGGCGTGCAGTTGCAGGTTGACCGGTCCTACGGCTCCCGCGTGGTCGAAGCCGTGACAGAGAACATTGCGGATTTTGGCCTCACGCAGTTGCCCGTGCAGGAGAAACGCGTGCAAGTGGCGGACATCTATCGCGATGAGATCCGCGTCATCACTGCACCGAAGCACCCGCTTGGGGACAGATCTTCCGTCACCTGCTACGACATCGCGCCGTATCCCTTACTTCTGCCCAAGTCCGGTACCACGCGCGCGCGTCTGAACACGTGGTTCGAGCCGGTGGAGGATCAAGTACAGGTTTCCATGGAACTCGATTCCACCGAGATGATGAAGCGCTTCACCATGGCAGCCCTGGGGATTTCGTTTCTGGCGGCGTCCAACTGCCGCGAGGAAATCGCGGCTGGGAAGTTGCGATCGGCGGCGTTGGCGCCCGAGCCGATGTTGCGGCGCCTGGGACTCATCTATCGCAAAGACAAGGCCCTCTCGAAAGCGGCTCTCGGCTTCATTCAGGTGGTGCTGGAAAACTTCGGCGAGCCGGCGCGTGAGAATGTGAAAGGGCCGCGTCTGGCGGTTCGGTAAACTATGGCGATGCGTTGCCCCACCTGCAATCGGAAGATCGACGGCGATCAGCGGAGCTGCCCTTACTGCGGCGAAGCGGTGCCGGAACGGATCACCGGAATGTTGAAAACTTCCACTATTTTGATTTCCGCCGATGACACGGAAAGCGTCTATCGTTCCGTGCGGGAAGTCCCCGAGCCGTTGCGCAAGAAGCTGCTGCGCTCCACGAACGGCATGAATTCGAGAACCATTCTGATCGCCGACCGCCGCGGGGAGCAGCAGATTGCCCGCGCCTTGAAAAGCCTGCCAGGAGCGCCCGCGGAGACGCCGGATTCGCCTTTGACCGGCCCCGCGCCCACCACGCTGCCGAAGCTGACTCCCGCTCAGGCCGCCGGCATTCTGCTGGCTGGCGCGACCGGCCTCGTGGCGTGGCTGCTTCTGTTTCGACGATAGAGATGCTTTGGCGCTGTGATAGAGTACGGTAAATTAACTGCCCGTGGAGTGTGCCCATGAATCGATTCAATAGTCGCAGAGACTTTTTTACGTGGACCCGGAACCTGCTCGCTGCCGGCGGGCTGGCCAGCCAGACGACGCTGCTGAAAGCTTCGCCGGCGCCCACTCAGCCCGCCGACGAGGGGGAAGACTACTACGATAAGCTCGGCGTCACCAAAATTATCAACGCCGCCGGTACTTACACTATTCTGACTGCTTCCACCATGCCGCCTTCGGTGCAAGCTGCCGTGGCGCGCGCCGCGAAACATCCCGTTCGCTTGATCGAGCTTCAGCGAAAGGCCGGCGAGTATCTTGCCAAGCGGCTGCGTTGTGAGGCGGCCATGGTCACCGCCGGCGCCGCTTCCGCGCTCACACTGGGGACCGCGGCGTGCATCACGGTTGCCAACCGGCAATCCGCCCCTCACGACATGCCTACCGAAACGGCTAATCTGAAGAACGAGGTTATCGTCCAGAAGGCGCACCGCTACGATTATGACCACGCGCTGTTGAACTGCGGCATCCGCTTTGTCGAGGTCGAAACACCGGCGCAATACGAGGCCGCTTTCACGGATCGCACGGCCATGACCCATTTCTTTAACGCAGCCGAACAGGGCCAGATCAGCCGCGAGGACTGGATTCGTGTCGCGCACAAACATGGAGTTCCGTGCTTCAATGACGCGGCTGCCGACGTCCCGCCCATCTCCAACCTGTGGAACTACACACAGATGGGTTTCGACCTGGTCACTTTCTCCGGAGGCAAGGGTATTCGCGGCCCGCAGAACGCCGGCCTCCTGCTAGGACGGAAGGACCTGATTGCCGCCGCCACTCTCAACAACAGCCCGAATGATGACGTGGTTGGACGCGGCATGAAGGTGGCCAAGGAACAAATTGTCGGCATGGTCGCCGCGGTCGATTGGTTCGTCAACCAATCGGAAGACGCCATGCAGTCCGAATTTCGCCAGCGCGCCGATCGCATTGCCGCGCATTTGAAAAAGATTCCGACCCTCCAGTCCCAGATTGTTGTTCCTCCCGTTGCTAACCAGGTCCCGCACTTGCTCCTGCGCTACGACCAGCAGCGCGTGAAGATTTCTCCGGTCGAGGTGAAAGAGCAACTGCGCCGGGGCACGCCCAGCATTGAACTCAATCCCGCCACCGGCAGCACCCGCGCGAGCGCCGGTTTGCCCACCGACGCGAACACGATTGTGGTGGGGGTGTGGATGCTTGAGCCCGGCGAAGACATGATCGTTGCGCGGCGTCTGCATGAAGTTCTGACCAAGGCCGTCGGCGCGTAGCCGCCGGTGGGAATCAGGAAGCGAGGCGGCAGGGGTTGAGAGGTCGATCCTGCCGCCTCGTGCTTCAGCGCGAGTCTATCCCTTCGCTGTCTGATGCGTTTCCTGCCGGGTCGTCTGCGACGAGGGTCGGTCCGGGAGTCCCGTTTCCTTCTGGGCTCTCAGCCATTCCTCCGCCTTGCTTTGTGCTTCCTCGCGCATCATCCCGTAGCGCTCTTGCAGCTTGCCTACAAGCGCGTCACGCCTCCCTGCAATTTGATCGATGTCGCTATCAGTGAGTTTCCCCCACTGCTGCTTCGCCGATCCTCGTAGCTGTTTCCACTTGCCTTCTATTTGGTCCCAATTCATACGTACTGGTTCTCCTTGTGTATGAAATTGGCCAGAGTATTTACTGGCCGGAAATGAGAGGAGCACCTCGAATGCCAGGCACGTTAGTGCGCGCGCTATCAACAAATGGAGTCAGGCCTCGACTTCGATCCGGGTAAGAAGTACCGGCCCCTCGCAGGACTAACGTAAAGCGCTGGTACGATCGATTACGATCCGCCAGCCCTATCCGCCGTCTAATAACCAGCGCCAGTGACTGCCTGTCACCCAAAGGTGACTAATTGTCACCGCCACCCCCTGCTAAGTCCCTCGCCTAACTGCTAAGTGCTGAAGACACAGATAGTTGTGCCGGTGTTTGCTATTGGCCTATGAGTTGCCTAAAGAGAATTGCAGAAGGATAACGGCAAGGAGGCCAACAATGAAAGAACAGCTCAGCAACTTTATTCGCGACGAACAAGCTCAGGATCTGATCGAGTACACGCTGCTCATGGCGTTTGTGTGCCTGACGTCGGCCGCCCTATTCGTGAGCGCCGGCACCAGCGTTACTGGCATCTGGACAACGACGAACAGCCAGTTGGCCTCGGCCAACACTGCCGCCAACGCCAACTAATTTCGCCTTCCGATGGCGACTGCTGGATCAGGCGCGGCGTGACATCTCCAACCTGGAAGATTCTTACCATAGGTTGTAGTAGCCGCTGCGTTTGGCCAACTCAACCGGGAGACCAAACAGCGCCGACAAGCGGTCAGCGGTCAACACCTTCTCTTTGCTGCCATCGGCCTCGATCCGCCCCTGGTGCATCAGGATTACGCGCTCCGTTTCGGGGATGATGTCGGCTAAGTGGTGTGTAACCAATACGATACCAATTCCGGAGTACGCTAGCCGTCGCATCAGTAGTTGCAGTTCATGCTGTGCGAACAGATCGAGCGACGTACTTGGCTCGTCAAACAGCAATGCTCGCGGTTCGTGGACCAGCGCGCGAGCAATGAGGACGCGCCGGGCCTCGCCTGATGACATTTCTGTTGTGAGCCGGTCCGCTAAGTGTGCCACTTCCAGCCGCTCGAGAGCCGCTTGGGCCTTTTCGCGCATGGAATCGCTGACGTGCTGGTGTGACCAGATACCGACGCTGCTGAAGAATCCCGATAAGACGACATCGCGGCCGGTCACGTCGCGGGTGAATATATTCATGAGGTCGTTCGAGACGATGCCCAGCAAAGATCGGAGCTCGAACACATTCCAGGCCTCCTGGCCGAGAATCCGGATGGACGAGCCCTCCCGCACCAGGGGGTAGCATTCGCGGGTGATCGTTTTGATGAGCGTGGATTTCCCGCATCCGTTCGGCCCGAGGATGGCCACGTGTTCGCCGACGCCGATGCGGAGCGTGATCCTGTCGAGCGCCAGCCTGTTGCCGCGGACAACAGAGACCTCGCAGAATTCGATAAGGGCAGGGGAGTCACTCAAATCAGTGCTGCCAATCCACCTGTTGCCCTTCGCCGGGGAAGGGCCATGTGGTGTTGTTCAGCAGCAGTTGCTTCTCGCGCTGCTCCTTAGGAACGTGATTAATCTTGAGGTTCTCGAAGAAGTGCACACCGCTCTTGCCGGCGGTGGCGAGGTCGATATCGCCGTCGCCATCGAGGTCCGCGACGATGAACTGCGTGCCGACTCCGGCGGTTCCATTCACGGAAATGGGGAAGCGCGTGAACTCCCCGGTCTGGCGGTTGATTTTATAGTAGTAGACCACCAGGGGCTCGTAGGAGCCGGGATCGCCGCCATTATGGCCGCGATAGCGTTTGCCGGCCAGCAGCTCCATCTCGCCATCGCCATCGATATCCGCGAGCGCCAAGGTGTGGACCTGTGAAAACGATTCATCGATGGTGTGCCTGACCCAGCGGCGGTTTGAAGCATCGCCCTGCTGCTCGAGCCAATAAACGCCGTAGCTATGTCCGCGGCCATAGATCAGGTCCATTTTGCCGTCGTGGTTCACGTCGTAGCCGATGATGGGGAATCCCGTCTCGCCCAGGTTCCATTCGGGACGCCATTCCCACTTATCGTGATCGGCGTCGATGTTCTTGAACCAGCCATGCGGCATGAGAATGTCGATTTTGCCGTCACCATCAACATCTGCCATGCCGATGCCGTGGCCGTCCTGATCGCGAGTCCCCACGTGGTGGACCTTTGGTTCGGGCCCCGCGAAATCGACCCACATGACACCGGCGTGGCCATAGTGCGCGAGCGCAAGGTCGGGCTTGCCATCGCCGTTGATGTCGGCCATCCATCCCCCCTCGGTTTCGACCGTATGGGCGATGAGATGGCGCTGCCACATCACGTCCGGCTTCTTGGGATTTTCGTACCACCAGAGGCCGTCGGTCATCCAACCCACGGTGACGACATCCGGCGCGCCGTCGTGATTGACGTCGACGGTCCACTCGCCGCAATCGGAAACGAACTCGCCCACCACTTCGACGGTGCGGTATTGATGGCGCTTCCATTCCCCACCCTGTGGGCCGGGGTTCTCATACCAGTAGGCGCCGCTGAGGATGTCGGGCCGGCCGTCGCCGTTCATGTCGAGCGTGGTGATGCCCTCGGAGTGGTCGTTGCCGAGCTGATGGACCAGATACGTGGTTTGCGGAACATTGCCGGGAGCGTTCCCCCGAGCCTCGTTGAGTTGTCCGACAATCGCGCGTGAGAACACGATGAGCGCCGCGAGAGTTACGCAGACGGCAAAGGAGCGTTTCATAGGCTTCAGTTTATGGGATGAGAACCCTCAGCCCAGCTTATATGGCGCACGATACTCGTACTGCAGGAACTCGTTGGCCGCTGCGTTGTTGGTGAATCGCTCGGCCTGCGCGTCCCATTCGAGATGCGTTCGGGTTTTGTGCGCGATATTGCCAATCAACGACGGGATAGTGGACAGGTGACCCGTGAGCACATCGGCGTTGCACTTACCGCGGCTCTTGACGCAATCCAGAAAATTGCGCGCGTGACCGGTGGTGTCAAAGCTGGAGGGGCCTTGCACGGACTTGGGCTCCATGGCAGCCTTCAGGGTAGTAGCGGCATGTTCGCCTCCGGCGCGATCCACCGGATTGCCGTAACCCCGGCCCTGGTCGTATCCCTCGTTGGCGTCCGCGATTTTCTCCGGCGCCACTTCCCAGTTTGCGTTGCGGATATACATCGTCCCTTTGGTGCCGCGCAACTCCATTTCCGAGTTCTTGGCGTTGCCGGGCGCGGCGTTGGCGTTGTACTGCTCGAACGCGACGAGCGTCGGGCCATCGAACTGCCACAAGACCTGGAGCGTGTCGGGGATCTCGCGATTGTCATGGATGCCGGCGTACTTTCCGCCGATGGCCGTCACGCTGCGCGGGGAATCCTGGCCGAGGCACCAACGAATCACATCGACGTAGTGCACCCCGAAATTGGTAAGCTGGCCGCCCGAGTAATTGTAGAACCAGCGAAAGTTGTAATAGGCCCGGTTCGAGTTATAAGGCACCTTCGGCGCCGGACCGAGCCAGTGGTCCCACTCCCACTCGCTGGGAGCAGGCGCGTCGGACCCAGGCCCGAGGCCGTTCGGCCAGTCGTTGTGGATGTGGAAGCAGCGCGCGGCGGTCACGTGGCCGATCCCGCCGGAGCGCACGAATTCCGCGGCTTCGCGGTAGGTTTTCCAGGAGCGGCGATTGGTGCCGACCTGAGTGACGCGGTTGGTGCGCTCGGCTGTGTCCACCATTTTGCGCCCTTCCACCACGGTGAGGCTCAGTGGCTTCTCGACGTAAACATCCTTCCCGGCGTGGCAGGCGCCGATGAACATTAGGGCATGCCAGTGGTCGGGGGTGGCAATGACAACGGCGTCTACGTTCTTGTCTTCAAGGAGCTTTTTGTATTCTTTGTATCGTGCCGGAGTGGCGCGGGATTTTTTGACGGCAAGGTCCAGGTAGTCATCGCGAAGATCGCAGACCGCAACGGTCTGGCAGTCGCCGTGTTCGAGGAAGGCGTCGTGGACCTGATCGCCGCGGTTGCCGAGACCGATGTAGCCCATGCCCACACGGTCATTGGCGCCGAGGATGCGGGAATAGCTGAGAGCGGTAGCCACGCCGGCGGTTCGTGCGAAATCTCTGCGGGTGAGAGGGTTCACGGATAGCCTCCTGTCGGATTTCTTCCATTAGCAGGCTATCAGATTTGGGTCACAGCAGAATGAGGCCCCGCCGCATACCGATAGCCACCGCTTCGGCGCGGCTGGACGCATTCAGTTTCGCGAAGATCGAGGTAATGTGAAATTTCACGGTGTGCTCGGAGATGCCCAGCCGGAAGGCGATGTTTTTGTTCGCGAGGCCCTCCGCGAGCATGCGCAGCACCTCGATTTCGCGCGGCGTGAGAGAGGCATCGAGATCCGCGGGCGGCCTTCGGGAGGGCCCGGCGATTTGCAGGGAAGCCAGCATGTCCGGATGCAGCACCACCAGACCCTGCGCCGCAGCCTCTATGGCCGCTATGATCTCCGGAGCGGTGGCATCGTGCGGCAGAAGCGCGCGGACGCCCGAGCGAAGGCTCGCAGCGGTGGCCGCGGCATCGTCACTGTGGGCGAGCAACACGAAGACCGGCCCGGAGGTGAGCAGCGGATCGAGCAGGTCTTCCGCGGCATGCCGCTGCTCCAAAAGCACGACATCGGGTTCGATCTCCCGAATTTGCGCCGCCAGCGTTTCGGGCTCCGCGCGGCCGGCCAGAGACAGTGATGGAGCTTGCGCGATAACGGCTTCCAAACCCGCTCGCACGACGGCGGAATCCGCGGCTACCAGGACGCGCACTACCCCACTTCCGCTCCCACGGGCTGAGGCTCGAAATCCACCTGGCTATGGATTGGCCGGCCGCCGCGCAGGACATTGAGGACTATGCCACGGCCGGCGGCTTCCAGCGCCAGTGCCAGGTCAAATGGTGCTTGAAACCGTGTGCCGGCCGCGCCCGTCAGAACATCGCCGACGCGCAATCCGGCGTTGTGGGCCGGGCCGCCCGGCTCGATCTCCAGGATCAGCAAACCGAATCCCCCGGCGTCCACAGGCTGGACGGTGACGCCCAGGCGGCGTGCCGGCCTGCCGCGCCGCGCTACAAACCGGTCGACAATATTGCTCGGGATCGACAAGCCCAGGCGGTTCACGACCATTGTATTGATGCCGATCACGCGGCCCTCCGCATCGGCCAGCGGACCGCCGGAGTTGCCGGGCGCGAGGCGAACGTCAGACTGAATCCACTGCCGGGTTTCGCCGGAATGCACAATCCCAACGGTTACAACTCCGGGGTGCCCGTACGGGCTGCCAACAGCGAACACGAGTTCGCCTACGCGCAGGGCGGCCGAGTCGCCGATAGTGGCGGCCGGCAGGTCACGTGCGTCCGTCTGCAACAGAGTGAGATCGAGTTGTCTATCGACCGCCGCGACGGTGGCGTGCAGCCGGCGCCCGCCGGAAAGAGAGACCTGCGCCCCGCCTCCGCGCAGAACATGTGCATTCGTAACTACCAGGCCGTCGGCGCGCCAAACAACGCCCGACCCTGCGCCGCGCCCGCGGCGTTCCACCTGCACCGTCGACCGCCGTACACGGTCCGCTACTTCCGATAGTCCATCCATCAGAAAGGCAGACATCTCACTGCTCTCCTTTCGGGCGTTCCCCCACAGTGATCTCGATGCTGGTGTTCTCGCCGCCCCGAACGATCGCAGCTTTCAGACGCTGGCCGGCGCTTGCCGGGCCCAAGTGCGCATGAACGTCGTCGGTGTCGCCAATCGGTTTCCCGTCGAGCGCGAGCAGGACGTCTCCGATCAGGACGCCGGCCTGACCCGCCGGCCCGTCCGGCTGGACATCTATGACGATCACGCCGCTGCGGCCATCGGGGAGCCGGACCGGTTGCATACCCAGCCCCAGGTAGCCGCGGGAGACGTGCCCCCTTTCCAGCAGATCCTGGACGACGCGATTGACGGTAGAGACCGGAATCGCCACGGGCATGACGCGGGAGAGGCCGGACGTGTTGATGCCGAGCACGCGGCCTTCGACATCCACCAGCGGGCCGCCCGAGAAACCCGGATAGAGTGCGACATCCAGCCGCACTAGTTGGTCAACATGACCGGAGCGCCAGGTCCTCCATGCCCCGCTCAGTCCGCTAATGACGCCGAGGCTGGCGGTGACGCCGCGCTCGGCCGAACGCCCCAGTGCGACGACCAGGTGGCCCACTTTCAGGCTCGCGACATCGCCAAGATCGGCTGCGCCGGTAGCACCGGCTTCCAGCTTGAGGACCGCCAGATCGGTGCCGGAATCCCGCCCGGCCAGACTCGCGGGAACAGTGCTGCCATCCGGCAGCGTGATGGTGATTTCCTCGTCGCGCTTCAGCGTGTGTTCCGCGGTGACCACTACATTGGATCGCCACAACACACCGCTCGAGGGCATGTGCTGGCGGCCATGCACCGCCACAACCGCGCGGCTGGCCCGCTCGACGGCGGCGGCAATATCGTTCGACAAAGCAGATAGCGTACTCATGTCTTTAGGGTGCCCCAGATCGCCGCAGCCGGGAACTGCACGAACAGGTAGTTTGACACCTGGCAAAACGGCCAGGGTTCACTTGGTAAGATGAGGCGCGGGCAGCGGAAGATGCGGGGCGACGCGGTGAGCGCCGCCCCAACTACGGTTATTCCACTTCGAAGTCCGCTGAGCGCAATGAGGTGGAGTGCCCGGTCGAGTCCATCGCCTGCAGCTCCACGCGATAGGAACCCGCGGTGAGCGTACCGACTGGCAGCTTCATGGCAATCGGGATCACCGGGTTATCCGGACGTGCCGCTTCGTTCACTTTCATCATCCCCGTGTCCTGCTTGCTCTCGCCGGTCTTCCGGTCCACGACTTTGAGCTGAATACCGATGTCCGGCGGGGTGGGGCTCAAAAGAGCCGGTTCGTAGATCTCCAGGTAAAGCGCGGCGACATCGGTCTTCTTGAAGTGGTTCGTGCCCGCGGGCGTAATCTGCAGTCCCCGGCTCACCAGCGGCGTCCGGCCCTCCAGCAATTCCGCGTCGAGGCCAGTTTCCAGCTGATTCGTTTTGTGAAATTCCTTGCTGAACGCCACTCCACTCAGGACGAATTGCTTGCCATCGTAGGCATCCACCGTCAGGGGCGTTTCCAACTTGCCGAAGGCTGCGCCGCCGGAGCTGAACGCAACCTTTAAGGTGTACTGGCCGGGCGCCACCTCAAACTCGTACTCGTAGTGAAGAGTCGGTTTTTCTTTGAAAGCCTCCAGCGCCTTCTTGTTTTCGAGGTCGACTTTCGCGGTGTCGCTGAATCGCGCCCCCACAGTTCCATCGGGCCGGTAAGCAATACCCAGAATGTTGATGGCGGCGTGGAATTTTCCTTTTGTCTTTTCGAACTCTATCGAGCCGGAGGGTATTTCCATCGCAACGTTCAACCGGGCAACGTTGGGCGAGGAGTAGAAATACGGAACCAGCATGGAGGCGCCGATGTTCCCGGCCGCCGAACCGGCAACCCGATTCTCCAGGCTCTTCTCGGTTGAGTTTCCTGCCAGCAGGTCGACCGGTTTGACGTTGCAGTAACCGCTGCGGGCCCGCACGGTGGTGCCCGAGCGTTCCACTTTTACGCGAATCGTGTGGCAGCTTCCTTCGGGTGTGTCCGTGGGAGCATAACCGAGGATGTAATACTCGTTTTGCTCTCTGCCGATCTTCTCCAACCCGCCCAATAAATCGTTGGTATTGACGATGACGAACCCGCCCGTGCCCGCAGCCAGCGCGTACATGAGTTCCTGATTAGTGGTCGCGCTCTGCGGAAAGGGGGGAACAATTTGCCGGGCTTGCGAATAGGGGTTGTTGATGTAGCTCTGGCCCGGGACCGAGGAACTACCGCCGCCGGTAGCGCCACTCTTCCCACCGCTGCTACTGCCGCCAGTGCTACCGGTACTGCCGCCCTTCCCGCCACCCGTGCTACCGCCGGTGCTGCCGCCCTTACCGCCGCCCGCGCCGCCACCGGTGCTACCGCCGCCAGTCCCACCACCACCTGCTCCTCCGCCACCATGCTGCGGAAGGAACGAAGCCCCGTAAGAGCTGAAGCTCGCCGGCACCAGTGCTACGGAGGGGAAGTGAGAAGTCACATGCAATATCGGTGCCGCCGGCGCCACCTGCGTAATGGACGGTCCGCCCGCCACCAGGCCGCGAACATCAATGGGATAAATGGCGACGTTCGACCGGTTGCACGTGTCGATGGTTGACGTCAGCTCAGATCTGACCTCCTCTGTCATCGGGAACCCGGCGGTCAACAACACGAGAATCTTGCGCCCCGGCACCGAGGCGAGGCTCTTCGCCATGCTTCGCAGGGCGAGCATAACACTGCGCGCGCCAAAATCCGCCGCCGCGTTTCCGAGCGACGGCATGCCGATGGAGGCTACTTCAACCGGCGCGTTGGGAGAAACCGACGAAATTTTCACTCCGCTCACGACCTGCTTGAGGCGCTCGGCGTCGGACGTAAAATTCTGTGCAATGTGCAGGCTGCCGCCAAAGTTCACGATGGCAATCAGGCGGTTCGGTCCAGTGTTCTTGTCGATGAACTTCCCGGCCGCCTGCCGGGCCTGCACCTGGTCGCCGGGCTGCATCGTCGAGTTGTCGAAGAAAAGGACCAGATAGCGTTTTTGCGAGTTAGTCGGGGACGATGGGTCGGCTTCGAACGAGAAATTCTTGATGGATTGTTCCTTGTTGTCTTCCCAGACACGGAAGTCTTTTATGGTGAGATCGCGAACGTACTCGCCCTTCTTGTCTGTCACCACCGTGTCCACCAGCACCAGGCGCGTCTCCGCGCGGATCACGCCCGGGGATTCCGCCGGAGTCTGGGCGCTGGCCCGCTGTCCGCGCTCCATCACGACGGCCAAACAGAAAACCCCGATGAACAGCATCACGCGGCTAAATTGCATCTTCTTCTCCCTCTACTGAATCTCGACGGCCCCATTCTGTGCCGACATCATCTGCCCCTCGGCATCCCGCACTACCAGCCGGACCATGTAGGCTCCCCCGTGCGCAGGCTCCCGATGGCGTGCTCACTGGCGTCGCGCACCACCACCCGAACTGTCACCAGATTCACTCGGGATTTGAATGTGGCGGGCGCGTCGTGCGAGGTCAGCTCACTTTCTGATTGCGCTTGTCCGTAAGCCAGAATAGAAAAACAAACTAGCAGGCCAGCCGGACAACAGCGCGGAAAACGGACTGGCCGGCACCGACGCGACGCGCGATTGGGTATGCGGATCACCGAGTTCTCCGGCTCAGAGATGCTCTTCGTTCGCCCCAGGAGCGATGGAACGAGAATAACGCCCGCGCCACCACGGCGATGGATGCTTGTTCGAAATCAGGTCAATTCTACTCCTTTTTGCGGTCAGTGGGCGCCTCTGTGGCATGATTGGTTGTAAAAAGGGAAGGGAAAGGCGGGCATTTTGAACGTTCTGGACCAATTCAGGCTCGATGGCAAAACGGCCCTGGTCACCGGTTGCAGGCGAGGCATCGGCCGGGCGATGGCTGTGGCGCTGGCCGAAGCGGGAGCCGATATTGTCGGCGTCAGCCGCTCGCTCGAAGCCGGCGGAAGCGCGGTTGAGAAGCAGATACTTTCCGCCGGCCGCAAGTTCAAAGGATACACCGCCGATTTCGGCAGCCGCCAAGCCGTCTACGCGTTCCTCCAAGAGGTAACCAGCGATTTTCCCGTGATCGATATCCTGGTGAACAACGCGGGAATCGTACTGCGGAAGCCTGCCGCGGAGCATCCCGACGAGTACTGGGATGAAGTCATCGAGACCAATCTCAGCGCGCCATTTGTATTGAGCCGGGAGATCGGAAAACGGATGGCGCAACGCGGCGCGGGCAAGATCATTTTCACCGCATCGCTACTGTCGTTTCAGGGCGGCATCACGGTGCCGGGATACGCCGCGAGCAAAGGCGCCATCGCCCAGCTCACCAAGGCGCTGGCCAATGAATGGGCGCCTAAGGGAGTGCAGGTGAACGCCATCGCGCCGGGCTATGTCGTCACGGACAATACCACCGCGTTGCGTGACGATCCGGTTCGCAACCCCGCTATCCTCTCCCGCATTCCGGCCGGCCGCTGGGGTGTTCCGGACGACTTCAAGGGCGCGGTTGTCTTCTTGGCCTCCAGCGCTTCCGATTATGTGAACGGCTCCATCGTTGTGGTGGATGGTGGTTGGTTAGGCAGATAGTATGAGCATCGCTTGTTCTTCCGGCACCATTCCCGTTTAACCGTTCCGTGACACAACTGTAGTAGCCTGTTTGCTGCGCCAATGACTGAAACCATACCGGATAAGTTGCGCGCCAGTCTCTCGCAGGGACGATGGGACCGGGCTCTGGAGCTCCTGCAACAGGTCGAGCCCACCGTCGCGGCGAACCTGCTCATGACCGCCCCGTTCGAGCAGCAGCAGGTCTTGTTCCGCCGGTTGCCGGTCGACTTCGCCGCCAAACTTGTGGCGATCTTGCCCTATTTCCACGCCTACGTGCTGTTGCATTCGCGCCCGATCGCGGAGATCAACGCGATCGTCGATCACATGAACCCCGCCGAGCGGCTGCAATTCTTCGACGAGTTACCAGAAGAAGCCTGGCAGCGCCTCATGGACGAGCTCTCCGGGCAGCAGCCAGCCGAGCCGGGCGCGATCGGAGTCAGAGCAGCCATTGAACCCGCCGTCGCTCCGGCCGAGCCGATCATCCAGGCGCGGCAGGTGGAAAAGCGGTTCGCGCGGCCCGACGGCGGCGAGATACAGGTCATCGCTCCCACGGACCTCGCGGTCGAGCCGGGCGTCATCCTCGCTCTGCTCGGTCCCTCCGGTTCGGGCAAGTCCACATTGTTGCGAATTCTTACCGGACTCACGCCACCCTCGGGCGGGGAAGTGCTGTGGCACGGGAGGCCTCCGAGCGAATCCAGCCCTAATGTAGCGATCGTGTTCCAAAGCTTCGCGCTGTTTCCGTGGCTCACGGTCCTCGAAAACGTGGAAGTCCCGCTCGCCGCGCGCGGCATGAAGCACGAAGAACGGCGGCAGCGCGCGATCCGCACGCTCGCTTCGGTCGGCTTGGAGGGCTTCGAAACGGCCTACCCGAAAGATCTCTCGGGAGGCATGAAGCAGCGCGTGGGATTTGCGCGCGCGCTGGCCGTGGAGCCCGAGATTCTGTTCATGGATGAACCGTTCTCCGCTCTCGACGTCCTCACCGCCGAGAACCTGCGCGGTGAGCTGATGGAGCTGTGGACGGACAAGAAAATCCCGACCAAGAGCATCTTCCTGGTCACCCACAATATCGAGGAAGCGGTGCTGCTGGCGGATCGCATCATCGTTCTGGGCCGGAATCCCGCCAAGATCCGCGCCGATTTCCGTATCCCACTACAACAGCCCCGCGACCGGCACTCCGCCGAATTCCTGCTGTACGTGGATTACATCTACAAGCTGATGACCCAGCCGGAGCTCGAAGCCGCGCCGCTCGGCGCCGCCGGGCACACCGCCAAGCCGGCCTACCAGATGCTGCCGCATGCGCGGCCGGGCGGTATTGCGGGGTTGCTGGAACTGCTTAACGATCGCGGCGGCAAAGAGGACCTGTACCGCGTCGCCGAAGAGCTTCGCATGGAAGTGGACGACCTGCTGCCCATTCGTCGAAGGCGCCACCCTGCTCGGTTTCGCCAAGTCGGATCGCGGGCGACGTCGAGATCACGCCCGCAGGGCAAGGCTTTCGCCGAAGCCGACATCGCCACGCAGCGGGCTTTGTTCCGCGAAGCCGCGCTGGCGCACGTCGCTCTGCTGCAGCAGATGAACCAGGCGCTGTCGAGCAAGTCCGATCACAGCCATGCCGCTGGAATTTTTCCGCGACATTCTGGACGAGCATTTTTCCGAGGAGGAGGCCCAGCGGCAGATCGAAACGGCGCTGAACTGGGGCCGCTACGGCGATATCTTCACCTACGATTCCGGAAGCCGACCGGTTGACGCTCGATCAGCCCGCCAAGCCGGCGAGTGCCGGTCAGGGCGTACGCCAACCCTGATGCCCCGCCGCCGCGAAGACTGGCGCCCGGGCTGCCGTGGAGCCTGCTCCCGAGCTCGGTCTCCGTCGCTGGTGAGAGACCTGCCCATCGTCGTTGGCGGGTTGGCGTTGTTTTACGGCCTGCTGTCGCTGGCGCGCTACTGGGCGGGCCCGGTGAGCGACGCAGGCCGGAGATTCGACCTGCAGCCCCGGCGCGCTGCCGAAATACGCGCTGTTCTCGGTCGCGCGCATCGCGATCGCTTACCTGCTCAGCCTGGCTGTGGCGCTGGTTTACGGCTACGTCGCCGCGCACAACGCGCAGGGCCGAGCGCATCCTGATCCCGCTGCTCGACACCCTGCAATCCATTCCGGTTCTGAGTTTTCTGCCCCGGCGTGATGGTCGCGATGGTGGCGCTGTTCCCCACACGGCAGTTGGGCGTGGAGCTCGGCTCCATTCTGCTGATCTTCACCGGGCAGGTCTGGAACATGACCTTCAGCGTTTACTCCTCGCTCAAGAACATTCCCGCGCGAGATGCGGGAAGCGGCCGAGATCTACCGCTTGAGCTGGTGGCAGAAACTTCATGCAGCTGGAGCTGCCCTACTCGGCGATCGGGCTGGTCTGGAACTCCATGATGTCGGTGGCCGGCGCCTGGTTCTTCCTGATGGCCTGCGAGATGTTCGTGCTGGGCAATCGCGACCTGCGTCTGCCCGGCCTGGGTTCCTACTCTGCAAACCGCGGCCAATGCGGGCGACACGCGGGGCGATCGCTCTGGGGCGTCGGCGGCATGATCGCGGTGATCGTGCTGATGGACCAGTTGATCTGGCGGCCCATCATCGCGTGGAGCGAAAAATTCAAATTCGAGCAGGTGGAAGCCGCCGCAGACGCCGCGCTCACCGGTGCTCGACTGCTGCGCCGGTCGAGACTGCTTTCCCGTCGCTGGCCGCGTTTCGTTGATACCGGCGCGCGAAGCCCTGACTCTGCACTTCGCCGGGCGCCACGCGGTGGCTCGCCCCGGCGCCACACCGGTTCGCGCGAAATGGATGGCGCATCGGGCTTGTCGATTGCGGCGCTCGCCGGCATTCTCTACGCCATGGGCAAGATGGCGGCAATGCTGGCTGCGCTCTCGCGGCCGGAGGTGCACGAGCATTTTCCGGGGAGCGGGCGCCACATTTCTGCGCGTCGAGTTGACGCTGCTGCTGGCCGGCCTTTGGACCGTCCCGGTCGGAGTTTTCGTGGGGCTGCGGCCGAGGCTTGCCGCGATCGCTCAACCCATCGCCCAGATCGCGGCTTCGGTGCCGGCGACGGCGCTGTTCCCGGTCGTGCTGCTGGTCCTGATTCGCGTCGGCGGAGGTCTGGGATGTCGGCTCCATCGTCCTGCTGCTGCTGGGAACGCAATGGTACATTTTGTTTAACGTCATCGCCGGCGCGAGCGCTATTCCGACCGATCTCAAAGAAGTCTGCGACATCTTCCACCTTGGCCGGGTCGCAGCGCTGGCGGCAGCCTGATTCTGCCGGCGATTTTTCCTTACCTGATCACCGGCTTCGTCACCGCATCCGGCGGCGCTTGGAACGCCAGCATCGTGGCGGAATATTTGCGTTTTCAGAAACAGACCTATTCGACCACCGGCCTGGGCGCGGTCATCAGCCAGGCTACCGAGGGCGGTAATTTCCCCGTCCTGCTGGGCGCGACGGTAGTCATGGCGATCGTCGTGGTGACCGTCAACCGCCTGCTGTGGCGGCCGCTGTATGGTTTGGCGGCAACAAGGTTCAAACTGGAAAACTGATGGAATCTCAACCGGCGGGGTATCTATTCCGCGCCTTGGGACAGTGAGCCGGGTGCTTTCCGAAAACTGGACTTGACGCTACAGAACAGGTTATAGCGGATGATATACCAGAAGGCGGCAACTCCATCCCAAGCGCTGATCTTCTTGCCTTCCTGGTAAGTTCGTCCGTAGTAACTGATCGGCGCTTCGTAGATAGAACACTTCAATTTGCATACCTTGGCTGTAACTTCGATCTCGAACCCGAATCCTGTGGATGTAATAATCATGGACCGGATAATATCGCCCCTCAGAGCTTTGTAACCCGTTTCTACGTCAGTTAGATTGATATTCGTAAATAGATTGGACGAAAAGGTAAGTGCTCGATTTGCCAGATAGTGGTAGAAGTACAGTACGCGGGATGTCTTTCGGACCAGGAACCGGGAACCGTATACGACATCCGCGTATCCCTCGACGATGGGCTGAATCAAGGCGGGAATCTCGGTGGGATCGTATTCCAGGTCGGCATCCTGCACAATCACAATCTCGCCCGTTGTATGCTGGAACCCGGTTTTCAAGGCCTGGGTTTTCCCGGAGTTCGCCGAGTGGCGCACGACCTTGATCTGCGGATATTCGGTGGATAGCTGATGCGCTATCTCAAGCGTGCGATCGTTCGAGCAGTCATCCACGATAATGACTTCGCGTAAGTGCGGTAGTTGTGTGAGCTTGCGAATTACCGTGGCGAGCGTGTTTTCCTCGTTGTAGGCAGGTACTACCACGGACAGATAAGGCGTCGCTTGGTCGATGGCTCTCACAAAGGCTGCCGCGGGGCATTACAACGCAGTATCTTCCGGCTCATCTTCCTTAGAAGGCTGTTTGCAACGCACTGGATGTACCCAGCGAATTACTCAGAGTGGCGGAGACGGAAGCGATACTGCCAGTCAAAGTCTGGCCTGCGGCTACGGTTCCACTTAGAGTGAATGGAACCGTCACCGTAAACTGGCCGCCGAACGCATCGGATGCTGTGCTCGCGAACCAGGCCGCGGCAACATGGGTCAGATCAATGTTCACCGGCCCGGTGGCGACCTGGAAGCCCGCTCCTGCCGTGAACTGCACGGCCAGGGTACTTAGTGAACGCGTCGTAGAATATCCTACCGCGGTCAACACAAATCCGTTTGCCGTTATACTCCCGGCCTGAAGCGAAATAATCGTTGGTGCGGCAGGGGCTACCGTAAATTGCAGCGTGGATGGCGAGCTCGGCGTCAGGCTTATATCGCCCGCCTGCGTAGCAAACGACGGCGTCAACGTGAACGCACTGGCTACGGTCCCGGTTTGCAGTTGGATCTGGGGGCCTTGCCCCGCGAAAACCGCGTCGGTGGTGTTTGCCGCGATGACAAACGCGACCGTGCGTCCGCCGGTTGAAAATTGCACCGCCGGATCACTCGGCAGATCGCCCGACGTGCTCAGCGTCAATGCTCCCGCGATAGCCGCCGGATACGGACTGGCCAGAGTGAGGCCCACGCTCGGCTGAGTCATTGCGGAAACACTGCCGGTAGGACCGGTCAGAGTGTATGCCGGCAGCGCCGGCGGCGGTGTACCCGAACCGATCAACCCGATTGTTGTGTTACCCACCCGCAATGTCCCGCCGACAAACCCCTCGGTAGTCGGCGTAAAGCTCAAAGTGAAGCTGGATTGTCCGTTCGGCGCCACGTTGACTGGCAGCGCCGGCAATCCCGAGACCGAGAAGGGGCTGTTTGGCTCAACAATTCCGATATTGAATATGTTGTCCGTCACCGTCCCGTTATTGGTGATCACGAAAGTAACGTGCCCGGTTTGTGTGATCATCACCGGCGCAAAGACGACCGAGTCCGTGGGCCCGAGCGTCACCGTGGTCCCCGCCGCCTTGTAGGAAAACACCAGGTTTGCACCCAGTCCTTGCCCTGTCAGGGTAAAGGAATCGGTGCCGACCGCCAACGCGGCCTGGTCTGTCGCGGCTTGCGTCGGAGCGAACGTCAGCTTGAACGTAAAGCTCGCGCTGGGCACCAGGATTTCCGGAAGCGCCGGGGTGTTGCTGATCTGAAAATTCTGTCCGGTCAGGATGATCGAGTTGATGGTGGCGGATAGGTTCCCCGCGTTCTGCACCGTAATGGTCGCCGTACTTGTCGATCCAACGCTGGTTGCCGGCATCGCAATCGTGCCGCCTGCTGCAACAGTAGCTGTCTGCCCGCTCTGCGTAACCTGATACACAAGCTTCGGGGCGCTCAAAGTGCCCTGCAACCCGAACGCCACCTGCGCGCCTGAATCGAATGTGATCTGAATCTGGCCGGCGTCGGTGCTCGATCCGCTGGGTTGATAGCGAATTAGCACCTGAAGGGTCTGCTGCGAGCCGACCAAGTCCGGGAATGCCGGCAGGCCCTGCAGCGTAAACGCCGCGCCGCTGCTGGATATGTTGTCAATCCGCGCCCCCGCGCTGGTGTTGGTAATGTTCAAGACCGCTTGCGCAACCGAATTGAGCGTCGTGGGCGGAAACGCGATCGTTCCCCCGGGCTGCAGCGGCACGGCATTTTGAGTGGTCGCCAGCACGTAGTTGAACGTGAAATTGGTTTGCTGTGCTAGAGCCGGCGCCGCGACCGCCAAAAAGAACACTGCGCGTTGACTTGCCCAGCGCGAAAGCATCTACTGGTGATCCTCTCCGGTTGAAACGTGCGTTACGAGTGCCGCTCGCATGTCCTACGGAGGGCCTCCCACGCTGGGGGAACCCGGGGTGACAGTGATTGTACCCGTGCTGGCAGCGGTTCCTTTTCCTCCCCGTGTCGCCAGCACGATTCCCACCACCAGGCCGGCGGCGGCGGCGATGAGCCCAATCCTGAACCACTTCGAAGACCATAGGCTCTTGCGTTTAGCGCTTCGGTTCAAGTCAACGTCAGCGACTCGCGTCGCGTTGGACATCGTGATCGTAGTCTCGCCGATCTGATTGCCGTACGCTGCCGTTACGTGGACCTGAAAACTGCCGACTTCGCTATTGGCCGTCCAGCCCGTTGCGGCCGCTTCGCCTTGACCGTTTGTTCGCACCGTCTTCGCGCTCTTTTGATCGGCAAACACGGCCGATGGCCCTCGCAGCGGAAAGCGAAACACCACCTCCGCCCCTTCGATCGGACGATCCTGAAGATCCAATACGTCGACCACTAACGGAGCCATCACCCGGCGCTCCAGATCGTTGCTCTCTCCGTTGCCCGCGAGCGGAACCACCTTGAGGCTTTGCATCGCCGGCCCGGCCGGTTTGGTCTCAGCGGGAGCCGCGGGTTGCTGGGCTCCGGCGCTGGGCGGCAGCGCCAGGAGAACCGATACAACCTGAGACAACCAGAAGCGGGCTGGCATGCCTTTGCGCTCAGATCTCATGTTGAACGAACAGTATAGCGTAAAGACCCGGAAATTTACTTCAACGCCAGATAGATGAATGGAGCGAGCGTGGCCATACCGATGGTTCCTGCAACCGTCAAAATCGTACGCTCATTTGAGTGCGGAATAAAAAGTACGTCATTCGGCAGCAAGGGGAAATCGTTTACTTTTCCTTCATATATGCCGTTGAGATTTATATCGATTTCCGCGCGCCGATTGGTGTTGAGAACCGGCCGCAATACCCTTGCTTTCGACCGGTTGGCGTCTTTCGTGAAGCCGCCGGACAAAGCCAGCGCTTGCGTGATTGACATCGAATCCCGCTCGCCCAGCTCGATGCCGCCGATCTTCACGACTTCACCCGACACATAGATCAACTCTGCCCGGTCAACACTGACTACGTCGTAGGGCTCGAGCACAATATCCTCGGCGGGATTTATGCTTTCCCGCAGGCTGGCCATGCTGATTTCTACCACGCTGTATTTTTTCTCTGGATCCTGCACCGCCCCGGGAAGCGGAATTACGCCATATTCGGCCATCCGCCGGATCTTGATCCGCCGTGCGGCGTTCGGTTGCAGTCCGCCCACCACAGCCAGCATCTCCAGCAGCGTCCGGCGCCCTTGCAGAGTAACAATGGTCGGGTGCAGGAACATCCCTTCGAAGAACACGGGCGCGCCGTGAAACTGGGTGACGCTCACAAACACCTGGGGTTGAACAATGTATTCGCGCAGGCGCTTGACCAGTTCTGCTTCCAGTTGGGTTATGTTGAGGCCGCCCGCCTTCACGCGGCCGATTAAAGGCAGGTTGAGGAAACCTTCCGCATCAATGCGAAAAGGCTTTTCATTGATTTCATCCGCCCCTGGAGCGCGGATAAGGATCTGGTCGCCCGCCGCGAAGGTGTAGTCCGGCCGAACCTGTTCCCCGGCCGGTTCTGCCGCTGGCGGCGCTTGGCCGGCCGCGGGCGGAGCTTGAGGAGTCTGGCCGCCGGCAACCGGCTGGGGCTGCTGCGAAAAGGCTGGAACGCTCAGTGCGGCGACGAGCAGGCAGCCGGCCCATTTGCTGCAAATCATAGGAAGCTTGTCAATTCTCGCACGCTTTGCTTCAAAGTGCACAGGGGCGATCCATCAAAATCTGCTTGGCTGGAGAGGATGATATGGGGCGAACCCAGGCCCGATCTATCTCCGCCGAGACCGACCTCTGGAGCAGCGAAATCGAGACCACCAGCCGGAATTTGCCCTTGACGTCCTCGAGAATCCCCTCCACCCCGGCCAAAGGTCCCCGCTCGATCAACACCCTCTGGCCCACCTCCAGGAACGGCCAGGGTTTCATCAGCAGGCCCGACCGGACCATCGTCCGGATGCTCTCGATTTCCTGGTCCGGGATTGCGGAGGGCACTTTCCCGAACCCCACCAGACCCACCACCCCTGGTACCGTCACCGCCAGAAGGCGATCGTGAGGATTGAGGCGGGAAAACACATACCCCGGGAACAGGAATTGCTCCATGGTCTTCGTGCGGTCCGACCAGCGCCGCTGCACTTGATAGGAGGGCGAGAATTCCTCGAACCCCCTCTCGCGCAAATGGACCGCGGCTATTCGCTCGTAGTTGGAACGGACCCGGAGTGCGAACCACAAAAGAGGCCGGCGGGCGTCCTGAAGCTCTTTAGTCATTTAGATCCAACGGGTTGCATCGGAGGGGGCATCCACCTGGCTCGTTCTGCTTCCAACCCCTTGAACAATTCTACAAAACTTTGGGATCGATTGGCGCAGTTAGTCGGCTGGTAGTACCGTTACTATGCTAAGTTTATGTTTTTCAGTATGATACGGAGATCTTCCATAACTACACGCTCAGCCAGTTCTTCATTGCCCCAAACACCTCGGTCAACGGCACCGGCCCGGTGGCGGCCAGCAATGGAAAATCGGGCGGCGCGATCGTCAGCAGTTCGTCCATCCCGTCGCCCACGAACAGATAAGCCGTGTTGCGGCGGTATTCCACGTATTTCTCGAACTCCTGCCAGAGGTACTGATAGAAGATTTCGAGATCCACATAGGAGCCAAGCATGTCCATTTGGGTTGGAATCGGATTGGCGGTGTCCTGGTTGGTATAGATCAGCAGGCTCGTAAAAGGCTTGACCTTGTTGCGAATGCCGAAGGAGACAATCGCCACCGATGGCCGGGCGCGCCGCACGGCCTGCACCGCGCTCCACTCGACAAAAGTGTTGTTGATGAGCAGTGTGCCGTTGCCGCTTAAGAGCACGGCGCGAGCGAACTCGGCGAGAAGGGGATCGCGGCCCAGGCCGCCTTCGGAGTTGCGAATCTTGAGCTCTTTCAGCCGGGCCACGAGCTGCTGCGGACCTCGGATTTCCTGTGTTTCAACGATGTGCCGTACCTCGGTGGTGAGGCGCGCGCGATAGTCCTCGAGTTGGCTGTAACTCAGCTGGACTACGTTGCCCGCGCCTTTTCCCAGGCTGCCGAGCGCGCTGCCCGCTTCGATGGTCCAGGCGGCGTATAGCTCGCGATGTGGCGTGCCGGCGAATCGCTCGGCAATGGATGGAGCGCCCGACTTGCGCGGTGCGCCGGTCAGCAGCAGCGGCACGTAGTCCGCGCCGTCCTCCGGCGGCTCAATGGGAACACGCTTGCCGTGCTGCTGGATGCGCAGCCACATGCGGTCGGCCCCCATGGGCAGCTCCGGCGGTGCCGTCACCACCACCAACCGCGCGTGGCCCGCGCGCGCCATCTCCTCGTCCAGCACCGGATCAAGCCGCGCGAAAATGTCCGCCACCGCTTTGCGCCACTCGGGGTAATGCGGCGAGCGGTTCAGGAAGTCCACCTGCTCCAGCGTGAAATGCCGCCTGGGCCAGATCTTCTCATTTACGCCCATGGTTTGCTCCGCGCGGCGCAGGGGCGCGAAAAGGCGATCCACCACTTCGGGCTGGGAGCGGTCGAGCAAGCTGAACAACCGCTCATGGTAGCTGCGCTCGGCGGGGAACAGCAGTTCCCACTCCTGCATCTGTTCGAAGAAAAAGGTGGAGAAGGTGGGCGGCAGGCGGTCGAACAGGCCTTTATCGATGAGCGCCTGAAGCGTGGCGGAGACTTTAGGCGTGCCCTCCATCAACTCTGGATCTCTCCGATGGTCTTGCCCGTGAGTTCCCCGGTCCTGACGCCGAGCAGTTCGGCCGCGGTCGCCGCCAGATCGACATGAAACACCGGCCGTTCGATTTCTCCCGGCGCAGCGCCCGCACCCATGGCCAGCATCCACATGTTGCGGCACGACGCATCGCCCGAGCGGTGATTCAGAAACCCGTTGGCGGCATTGATGTCTCCGTCACGCCCCAGCTCAGGCAGCACCAGCATCGTAGTCTTGTCCTTGTAGGCGGCGTTGGACTGAATTTCGTCCCACAGCATTCCCGTCAACCGGTCAGTCTTGGTGATGGCCTGCAAGTAAAGCGAGTACGAGCCCCAATGCGCCACGTCCATGTCCCAGAAATTCACCAGAAGAAGGCGCGGCGCAAACTCGCGCATCACTTCGCGCGTGATGAAGAAGGTCAGTTCGTCGCCCGAAGAAGGCGCTTCCGGCCCATTGATGTATTCGACCAGCGCGTGTGTCAGCGTTTCGCGGACGTGCTGATCCAACTGCCGGCCGGTTTTGAAAATGGTCCAGCCGACGCCCTCGTAGCCTTCACTGAGGATGGTCTCGAGATGCCGCAGCACATTCTCGCGATCGGCCACACCGGCGCTGGGCTTTTTCTTCACCACGCTCTCGACGGCCTCGAGCAGAAGCTGCTTGGGCAACACCACGTTGGCGCCGTAAGGCTGGCCCAGGGTGCGGTCCGAGCCCGAGCCGATCTGCGCGAAGCTTTTGTTGGTCGCGATGATCCACGCATCGGTCGGCGCAGCGCCGGTTTGCTGCCGATAGTACTCGAAGATGGTGGGCGCAGCGGGAGGCTGGAAACCGAAATCGTCTACGCGCTGCCAATTACCCGTCAGAATGCTGGCCGTGGAGTTGTAATGCGAGAGCACACCGGCATTGCTGCAGTCTCGGAAGAAAAGCCCCTGCGGCTTCATCGCCACCAGGCGCGGAATGTTGCGCAGCCCTTCCGGCGCAAACGTCTCCGCATAACGCACGCCGCCGCCGAACGTGACCAGGATGACCTTGCGAGCATCCGCTTTCCGCGGCGCTGGTTCGGCCCACATCCTGCGGGGGAGAATTCGATTGGCGATGGAAAGCCCGGCGAGTTGCACGAACCGGCGCTTGGTCAGCGCGAGCATCAATACTCCGTGATCTCGCCGCCCGTGATCTTTCTGCGGATGTTGGCTCCCAGATCGAGGGGATGGTCGAAGCCCGACTGGATTTCCCCGGTGGGCGAGTAGTAGGGACCGATGTCGCACGCCATGCTTCCCTTGCCTTCGGCGACGAAGGTGATCGCCGTAATCAGTTTGGCGGACTTGTAGCCGTAGCGCCCCGGATCGATCAATCGCAATGGCGCGCCATGTTTATCGGCCAGCGGCGCTCCCGCCATATCGAGCGCCAGCAGCACGCGCGGCGAGAGCAGATCCTGGAGGGAGAAATATTCGTACCATTTGTCCGCGCAATCGATGCGGATCGCTTTCGCCCCGGCCTTGGGTTTCGCCATCTCCACCAGATGCGGAAAACGGAATCCGCCCCAGGTTGTCCGGGCCGACCAGCACTGCACGCACTTCATGCGCGAATTCTGTGTTTCCTGGGGAATCTGGCGGAGCTCCGCGACGGACAGCGCGGCCGGCCGCTCCACCAGCCCGCCAATCTTGAGCCGCCAGGACGCCGTGTCAATCGGCGCCACCGGGTTGTACCACATCAGGCGGAAGCCGCGTTCGTCGGGCTGATCGCTCGGAAGCAGGATCTTCGAGTCCGTGGCGCGCAATCCGGCCGTAGTGGCGGCAGCTGCGGCGAGGAATCGGCGCCGGTTCATAGATACCCTTTTGGTACAGTCATTTTACCCCTTCGGACCGGCCCGCTGAATTCGAAGCTCGCTCAGGCGCGGGCTTTGGCGGTGGACTCGCGAACAACCAACTCGGGCGCAATCGAGTACTCGACGCCCATGCGGCATGTGTCGCTCAGGGAGGCAAGGAGGGCTTGGAAGGCTTTGTCCGCGAGTTCCTGGCGTGAGAGCCGCACTGTGGTCAACGGCGGCTCGGTGAATTCGGCAAGAGCAATGTCATCAAAACCCACGACGGAAATGTCGTCGGGTACCCGCAGACCGTGGCGCCGGATGGCGCGCAGAGCGCCGATCGCGGTCAGGTCGTTCGAGGAGAGGACAGCGGTGGGCAGGGGCCGGCCGTCGAAGATGCGGCTCATGGCCTGAAAGCCGCCGTCAATACGATGATTGCCGGTTTCGATGGCATAGTCGTTTCCGAGAATACCGCCCTCTTTCATGGCTTTCAGAAACGCCGAGCGCCGGATGCGCGCTGATTTCAAGTCACCGGGACCGCTGATGAATTCGATGCGGTGATGCCCCAGTTCGAGCAAGTGCCGGACGGCCTGCGCGATGCCGCGAGCGTAATCGACGCGGATGTTGCTGACCTGGCGATCCACCTTGCCGACATCCAGGAAGACCATGGGAATGTTGCGATGCGCGAGTTGTTGCGTGAGCGAACGGTCCATCTCGGAGGTCATGATGGCGACGGCGTCGACCTTGCGCTCGATCATGCGCCGCACGCCGGTGGCCATGCGGGTGGAATCATACTCCGTGTTGCTCAGTATGACTTCGTAGCCGTTGTTGGTGGCGGCATCCTCAAAGCCCTTCACGAGCTCCGGGAAAAAAGGGTTGGTGATGTCTGAGACGATCAATCCCACAATCCGGCTGCGGCCGGACCCGAGCGTCCGCGCGTGGGTATTGGGGAAATATTTCAGCTCCTCGATCGCCTTCCAGACGCGCCGGGCGGTGCCGGGACGCACTTGCTGAAGACTATTGATCGTGCGCGAGACCGTTGCAGTGGAAACTCCCGCGCGCTTTGCTACTTGCCGGATGTCCATAGTGTTGCGGGATCCACGACTGTGCGCGGAATTCTTCAGGCTACCTGAACATTGAATCCCTGTAAACCGCCCGCCGTTGAAGCGGTATTGTAATCTGGTGCATCGGCCCGGATTGTCCGCCACCCGAGCGCGATGACTAATGGCTCTCGACCGTGAGGAGATGGCTTCTGATCATTTTCGTTGTTCTTGCCGCGGCGATCGTTCTCGCATCCCTGCTGACTCCTCCACACAGGTCGCAAAGCGCCGGAGCGCCAGTATTTTCCGGCGCACAGATCTCGCCCGAGATATTCACCGTCATCCAAAGGTCCTGCTGGGATTGTCATTCCGAAGCAACCGTCTACCCCTGGTACAGCTACATCGCGCCCGTATCCTGGCTCGTCGAAAACGATGTGAGCCGTGGCCGGGAGCATTTAAACCTCTCCAAGTGGAGTGAGTACTCCGTTTTGCGGCGCGAGAGGTGTCTTTCCGAAATCGCCAATCAGGTTCGCGATGGAGAAATGCCTCTGCCCAAGTACACCCTGATCCATCGCGGCGCCAGGCTGTCGCCGGCAGACGTGGATGCGATCTTTCAATGGACACAGGCGGAACGTGCGCGCCTGATTACGGAGAGCCTCCACCAATCCCGATGAGCGTTGGGTTCGCCAAACTCTGCCGTTACCGCAGGCGCTAGGACGCCCGTATCGGAGCGTCTTCCGCGAGGGTTCGCAAGAGTTCGGCCACGCTCCACGCTTGCGCGATGCAGCCGCCGCTTCTGCGCGGTGGGTCGCCGTCGAAGATTTCTGGAATCTGGCCTACGCCTTCGTCCTCAATGTACCGGCGCAGCTCGGCCAGCCATTGCCCTGCCTGGCGGCGGGCCTCCGGCGAGCGGTCATTCACTTCCAGGTACGCGGTGACGAACGGCCCCAGCAGCCACGGCCAAACCGTGCCTTGATGATAGGCGCCATCCCGGCTGAGCACATCGCCTTCGTATCGGCCGCGATATTGCGGGTCGCCGGGCGCGAGACTGCGCAATCCGTACGGGGTCAGGAGATGTTGTTTCACGGTTTCGACCACGCTCTTGGCCTTCTCGCGAGAGAGCATTTTGTGGTGGAGGCTGACGGCCAGGATCTGATTCGGCCGAATGGAGCCGTCGCGCGTTTCGCCATCCACAACGTCGTAGAGGCAACCGGCGGACCCGTTCCAGAAAACATCGGGGAAGCTCTGCTGTGCCCGGCCCGCTAGTTCTTTGAAATAGGTGTGATCGGAGGCATTTCCAAATGCAAGCGCCAGATCTTCCATGATGCGCAGGGCGTTGTACCAGAGGGCCTGGATCTCCACGGGCTTTCCGCGCCGCGGCGTAACCACCCAATCGCCCACTTTTGCGTCCATCCAGGTGAGTTGGACTCCGGGCGCGCCGGCCGACAGCAGCCCGTCGCTGTCCGCACGGATGCCGTAACGTGTGCCTCGTTCGTGCCACCGGATGATGTCCGCGAGCACGGCGTACAGCTTGGTCCGGACGAATTCGCTGTCCCCGGTATAAGCGGCGAGTGCTCGCACCGCTTCGAAGAACCACAGCGTAGCGTCCGCCGTATTGTATTCCGGCGTTTCGCCGGCATCGGGAAAACGGTTCGGCAACATGCCGTGGTCGACGTGCGCGGCGAATGCCAGCAGGATACTCTTCGCTATTTCGGGGCGCCGTGTGACCAGGGCGAGACCGGGCAGGGTAATCATCGCGTCGCGGCCCCAGTCGCTGAACCAGTGGTAGCCGGCGATAATTGAGTGAAATTGGCCTCGCTGCACGATGAACTGGTCGGCGGCTTGTACCAACTCCTGGAAAAACGGGTCGCTCGACGGCGCGACCGCTAGGATCTTGTTGCGGCGATCGATCTCGGCCGTGCGGGCCGCGGCAATCGATTCGATGGCGCGAAGCTCAGTGGATGCCACGACCGCCGCGCGCGGATCTTGATTCAAATCGAAAACGAGCCCGAACGGCTGAAACAAGTCCTCCTGATAATCGAGGCCGCGCTGCTGTTCGGCCGTGTATTCGAAACAGCAGTACCAATCACCCATTGGATGCATTTCGCCCTGAGTGTGCGCTACATGCAACGCCGGAAGGTCCGGGTAAGGCCGCATCGTCACCGTGCCCGCCTCGGTCTTCAACGATGCATTGAGTGCGGCATTCTCGTGCGTCAGGCTGTGGTAATCGCGAAAGGCGATCAGCGGGCGGAGTTCGAGCGTGCACATGCCTGGCTTGACGCCGGCCGCGCGTGAAGTTCGTATTGAATCACCGTTGTGTTTTCGCCGTGAATCATGAAAACGGACTTCTCCAAAAGGAAACCGTTGGCCTCGTAAACAAAGGTCGGGAACGGGTCGCGCCGGAATTCCTTCATGCGCAGGTAACCGGATGGATGGATCACGCCCGGGAAGCGGTTGCAGGCCAGTTCCACCCGCTCGCCATCGATCACCAGCGTTTCCTCAATCTTGGAGAGAAGAACCACGCGGCCAACCGGAGGTTTTGTGGCGGCCACCAGCAGCCCGTGATACCGGCGCGTGTTCAGCCCAACAATCGTGGATGAAGCAAATCCGCCGATGCCGTTCGTCTCCAGCCACTCGCGGCGCGAGGCGAGGTCCAGGTTGCGGCAAATCGCTTCGTCAAAGCGGATCACGATCATCAAGCAGTGTAGCGGTTTGGCCGGGAGCTTCGCCGGGGTACGATCGAGAGTATGCTTAACTGGCTTGTTGTCGGGATCGGTGACATCACGACGAAGCGTGTTCTCCCAGCCATCCTGGCAGAACCGCGGAGCCGGCTGGCGGGAATCATCACGCGAGATCCGGCCAAGGCCGAGCGCTACGGTGTGCCGGGCTGGACCGATCTGGCAGACGCGCTGGCGGCCTCGGACGCCGGCGCTGTGTATGTCGCGACGCCGGTTTTCCTGCACGCCCGGCAAACCATCGCCTGCCTGCGCGCCGGCAGGCATGTCCTGTGCGAAAAACCCATGGCGATGGACTTTGCCGAAGCGTCTTCCATGCAGGCCGCGGCCGAGCAGACCCACCGCACCCTGGGCATCGCCTACTACCGCCGGACTTATCCGAAAGTGAACCGGGCGCGCCAGTTGATCGAAGCTGGTGCGATCGGCCGCCCCGTATTTGCCGAGGCCACTTCGCACGATTGGTTTCCCGCGGTCGATGGCTTCCGTAGCTGGCTCACCGATCCCAAGCTCGCCGGAGGTGGGCCGCTCTACGACATTGCTTCGCACCGCATCGACCTTATGAACTATTTGTTCGGCAGGCCGGCCAGAGTCACCGGGCAACTGTCTACACTGGTTCAGCCCATCGCGGTGGAAGACAATGCCACCCTGCTTATCGAATATGAGGGCGGCGTGAGGGCCGGCGTGGATGTCCGCTGGCATTCGCGGGTTCCGCGCGATGAATTCCGGATTCGCGGTATCGATGGCGAGCTGGATCTGACGCCGCTAAACGGGCCGGCGCTCGTCCATCCCGGCGGGCGCGAGCATCTTCCCGCGCACCAAAACCTGCACTATCCATGCATCGCCAACTTCGTAAGTGCCGTGCTGGAAGACGAGCCGCTGCTCTCAACGGGCGCTTCAGCCCTATGGACGGCTTGGGTGACCGAGCAGGTAATCAGAGGCTGAGAATGCGCCGGGGCAGCCGGTTTGAAGGACTTCCGGGACGGTGCCCTAACCTTTGGGTCCCTCCGGCGGAAAATCCATCAAACTCGTCATGCGATCCGGCATGTGCAATCCGATCCGGTAGGCTATACCGCATGGCGTGCAGTGACGGACGCATCCACGCCCCAGTGTTGTCGACTTTACTTCCACCGAAACCAATGCTCCCGGCGCAATCGGACCTTCGGCCTCCGCCAGCATCCCGAATTTGCTGACGTCCATCGCGCGCGCTCGTAGGAGATGATTTCCGGTGCGGTCCTGCCAGCACAGCCAAACCTCGCGATTGATCGCCAGGCGGGTATGTAGACGCCGGTTGGTACGGGCTTGCACGGCAGCCGTGCCTGTTTGTTGTGGACCTGATTGTGGTGCGCTCATCAACCCTCCTGCATTTCGGGCGCCCTCAAGGGCACGGCGCCCAACCTTCGGCGAGCCGCCACTCTGGCTCAACCGATATTCGATTCTAGTATTGCGGAACGAAGATCCGGACCGTATCTTTCGCCCGCCGGCCAGCATCTTTTGATGGCTTCTCCCCATTGTTGCTAACCAACGCCATCAGGAAATTGCGGTGATTGAGCCACGATTCCCTTACCGGAATGCTTGACTCGCATTCGCATTCGATGCTCTCGGGTTGACTCGAACGGCGGCGCTGCCTCAACCAGGTGGTGGATTACTGACATAACCAAAGATATCTGTACTGCTGCGCGGCGGGGTCTTAGAATTGAAGGGAGGCGACTGGAGACCTCTGACCGGCTAGACTCGGGACGGCCCCAATCGGAGTGAACGGCTAGCGATGAAGAGCTTGTCTCTACGGCGGGATGGGCTCTGGATTCTTCCGTTTCCGGTGGAGGCTTGCCGTGATCCGATTTGTGTATCCGAAGATGGAGATTGAGTCTTGATATCGATCCGCAAAGAAATGGATGAATCTGAACAGTATGCCGCTGGCTTCGCGGCCCTGTTGAAGGTTTTTCTGGAACTGGCCACGGCAGTTCCCAAGGTTGCGTTGCCCGCCAATCCTGAACTGTTCGCGCAGTGCGGACAAAAACTGGAGCAGGTAACCGCCCAGTTGAAAGGGCGCCCGCCGGTCAAAGTCATCGGAGCAGCGGGAGGTGTTGCGATCGAGCAGATCGATCGGATCTGCGCCTCCAACCAAGCCGCTCTCAATGACCGCGATGCGGCCGTCAAGGACGTAGTTGCGATGGTGGCGAAGGCAGTGAGCGCATTCAAAAGCGATGGGGAACGCCACAAGTCCACGCTCAGCAATTTGGCGGATGGATTTGAAGCTCTTTGCGTGTCGAAGATGTCAATGAACTTCGCCGCAGATTGCGCCACGACGTGAACTCGCTCCGCGAATCAGTGGAGTCGATGCGCCGTGACGGGGAAAAATCGTTCTCCCAATTCGAAGCCGATGTGGCGGCCTTTGAGCAGCGCCTGGAAGTGGCGCGGAAAGACTCTGGGGTTGACCGGCTAACCGGCTTGGGCAGCCGCCGGACGGCCGAACTGCACCTGCAAAAAGTCGCCGCCAGAGAACGGCCCATCAGCCTGCTGCTTTTCGATATCGAAGGCTTTCGGAAGATCAACGAGGAACAGGGCACGCAGTTCGGCGACAAGTTACTGCAAGCGCTGGCCCATCTGTTGAACACGAAGTTCTCCGACGCGGGAGTGTTGTTTCGCTGGGCGGCCGATGAGTTCCTGGTGATTGTGGAAGGTGTACCAGGGATCGCCACCGAGCAATGCCGGAACGTGTGTGTATCCTTCGCATCGGGCAAATACATCGCGTCCAACAATGGCGCCAAGGTTTCCTTGCGCGCGGAAGTGGCTTTCGGCGTTCACCAATACGTTCGTGGAGAGAGCATGGGACAGGCGTACCGTTATGCGCGAGAGGCTCTGGATCTTGCCGCCAGGGGGCCCGGGCGTGAGCTACGCCGACTTACAGCAGAGGCTTTCCGCTCTGGTCGCGTTTCAGTGTGTCCTCGTCGGTCTGCGCGGTGTCGACACCGAGGCTTCCGAGGAGATGCTTTGGCAGACGCTGCTGGCGGATCTCATCAAACAGTACGGATTCCAGCGCGTGTGGTACTGCCAATGCGTGGATCAAGGCGTGCGCCCTGGTGTCTCGGTTTCTGCCACGGCCCAGGACTTCGCCGGCGTGCCCAGGGAGATCGAGGAGTCTTCTCCCATTCTGAAAAGTCCCGATCTGGCTCTTCCCATCTCGATCGAGGGCCACATCGAGGGACGGCTCTTGGTTTACAACGCCAACGGCGTGGGGGCGGAGCAGGCCCAGCAGATTCGCATCCTGGCCGAGGAGGCCTCAACCACGCTCGCCGAGCGGCGCTTCCGTCGGCGCACCGAAGAAGAGCTAAAAAGCGCGAAATCCCAGGCCGAAGCAGCCAGCCGCGCCAAGAGTTTTCTGCTGGCCAACATGAGCCACGAAATCCGCACGCCCATGAACGGCATCCTGGGCATGACCGAATTGGTGTTGGACACCGAGCTAACGCCTGAGCAGCGCGACCTTCTCAATGACGCCCGCAAGGCCGCCAAATCGCTGTTGGGTTTGCTCAACGATATCCTCGACCTGTCGAAAATCGAGGCAGGCCGCCTCGAGCTGAACCCCATTGAGTTTTCCCTGCGCGATTGCGTCGGCGCGGCCGCTGCCACACTGGCCATCAGCGCCGATCAGAAGGGACTGAATCTCACGTTCGACGTCGCGCCGGAGTTGCCGGAAACCGTAGTCGGCGATCCCTTCCGCCTGCGTCAGATCCTGCTCAACCTTCTCAACAACGCAATCAAATTCACCCGCGCGGGATCGATCGCTCTGGGCGCGCGCCTGGAGGCTCAACAGGAGAATACGATTACCGTCCATTTCTCGGTCTCCGATACGGGTTTGGGAATTCCGCCCGAGAAAATCGCCACCATCTTTGAAGCCTTCCGCCAGGCTGAATCTTCCACCTCGCGGGAATACGGCGGCACTGGCTTAGGTTTGACGATTTCCGCGCAGCTGGTCGCCATGATGGGCGGTCGCATTTGGGCGGAAAGTAAACCCGGCGCCGGCAGTACCTTCCACTTCACAGTCGTGTTTCAATGTGAGCCCGCGTACGAACCCGCCGATGTTCCGGCGGGACTGCTGGTCTGACGCGCAGCGTTCGGCGTGCCGGTTCCCCTCTATTCATATCGCAAAGCGGTCATGGGATCGACGCGCGTCGCACGACGCGCCGGCAGAAAACTCGCCAGCGCCGCCACGGCCGCGAGCATAAAGACTACGCCGCTGATGGTTGCGGCATCCAGCGGCTGGACGCCATAGAGCAGTCCGGAAAGCAATCGTCCCGCCGCGAGCGAAGCCACCAGACCGCCGAAAAGGCCGGCAGCTACCGGAGCCATCGCCTGGAGCAAGATCAGCCGCAGGATTTCCGCGATGCGGGCCCCTAGGGCCATCCGGATGCCCATTTCATTAGTGCGCAAGGCCACGGAATAGGATACGACGCCATAGATCCCGAGGCCGGCCAGCACCAGCGCGGCAAACCCAAACAGCAGAATCAGATTCATCTGGAAGCGCCGCTCGGCCGTTGATTGGTCGACAATCTGTTCCATGGTTCGGAATTCCGGAACCGGCAATTCGGAATCGAGCTGGTGGATCGCGTTGCGAACCGCGGAGGACATGGCCGCCCCTTCGACGGCAGTTTTCACGGCCAGCGACAGACCGCGCCCGGTGCGCCGCTGCCAGTACGGCACGTAGACCGTCATCGTGGGTACGCCTTCGAGAGAGACACCCTTCACGTCTCCGACGACACCGGCCACTTCGATGAACGGGCCATCGGGATCTCCGATTTTGAAACGCTTGGCCAGCGGATTCTGCCCTGGCCAGAGCTTCGCGGCAGCCAGCGCGGACACCACGGCGAGCGGGCGCTCGCGGTCGGCGTATTCGAAGATTCTGCCTTGCCGCACTGCGATGCCCATCGCGCGGAAGTATTCGCCGTTGACGCTCCGAATGTCGGCCAGCGGACGCTCCATAAACGGCACGGTGGTTCCTTCGAGTGACAGCAGGTTATTTCCTCCCTCGCCACTCAGCGGAAGGCGGTTCGAGATGCCCGCGGATATGACGCCCGGCAGCGCCTGCACGGAATCCAAAAGAGAGCGAGCGAAGGGCACGGTTTGTGGCTGGTCCGGGTAGCGATTCCTGGGCAGACTCAGGTCCACGGTGACGATCTGCTCGACGGCGAATCCTTTGTCGGCATCGAGCAGTTTCACGAAACTGCGCAGCAGAAGACCGCCGGCCATCAGACAGAGCGTACTGAGGCCCACCTCCAACCCGACCAGGAGCGCGCGCAGCCTTCCCGCGCCGAGTCCTTCGGTCGAGCCGCGCGATGGCGTTTTCATGGCGTCCTGCGGATCGGTGCGGGACATGCGCCAGGCGGGAAGAATGCCGAACAGCAGGCCGGCGAGGGTGGAAATCGCGGCCGTGAACAGCAGCACCCGGAGATCCAGATGCACCTCATCCAGCCTCGGCAGGTCGACCGGTGCGCGCGTCAGGATCATGCGAAGCGCACCGTAAGCCAGCATCACGCCGGCCACCCCCCCGATTCCCGCGAGCAGCAAGCTCTCGACCAGCGTTTGCTTCAGCACACGCCAGGAGCCCGCGCCCAACGCAGAACGGATGGCAAATTCGCGTTTTCTGGACGTCGCTCGCGCCAGCAGCAGGTTCGCGAGGTTCACCGATCCGATCAGCAGCACCGCCCCCACCGCGCACAGCAACAGTTCGAGGCCCGTGCGCGACCGGTTTGTGATTTGA
Organism: Terriglobia bacterium; assembly: GCA_963768075.1. Classification (GTDB taxonomy): domain Bacteria; phylum Acidobacteriota; class Terriglobia; order Bryobacterales; family Bryobacteraceae; genus QHXW01. Next base: position 72,367 of record CAVYHD010000032.1, on the reverse strand, counting down.
TCCCGCAGCGGAACCAGCGCGGCGAGGAGGTCCACCTTATCCGCCAACTGGCTCGCAATATGCGCCTGCACCGCATTCAATTCCGCGAGCCCGCGCTCCATTGAAATGCCGGGCCGTAAGCGTCCGATGCACGCGTAATTGAAATCGCCCATGTCATCGAGCTCTTCCGGCTTCACGGCAAACGGTTTCCACAACTCGGGCCGCTCCTCAGCGATAGTCATTGCAAAAAGTTGGCTCAGCTTTGGAAAGTGGAAGCCGGCGGAAAGCACGCCGATCACCTGATAGGGACGTCCATCGAGCACAATCTTGCGCCCCACGACGTTCGGATCGGAGGCGAAGCGGCGCTTCCAGAGTTCGTTGCTCAGCACCACGACGTCATCGCGCCCGGGCTGGTCCTCCTCGTCCAGGAACGTTCGCCCCAGTTGGGTGCGCGCGTGAAGCATCGGGAAAAGGCTGGGAGTAACGCGCGCCGCCGCCAGCCGCTCCGGATCGCCCGCCCCGGTGAGATTCATACTTAGGCCGCCGATCATCGCCAGCTGCTCGAACGCCTTCACGCTTTTCTTCCACTCCTGGAAGTGCATGGCGTTCACCGGAATCATGGGTGCCACTTGGGCGAACCTGGGCACAGCTTCGTGAACCGCCACCAGACGGCTTTCATCTCCATAGCCGAGCTGCCGGAGAAGGATTCCATCGAAGACGCTAAAAATAGCTGTGTTGGCGCCAATCCCGAACGCGAGCGTTGCGATCGCAATCAGGCTGAAGCCCGGATTGCGGCGGATCGTGCGAAGAGCGTAGCGAAGGTCATTGCCCAGGTGCATGGAAACTCCACGCGCGGTTTGTCTAAGCCTATTACGCTTGGACGCCGCGTGCGGTTCCTGAATTAGCGGAGACTCTTCCGGAAGCAGGCTGGCCGGGCGAGGGACAAACTCAATCCTTCGGCTTTCGAAAACAGTAGAGCGCCCCGCGCGTGCGCACATACAGGCAGCCGTCAACAATTGCCGGGGTGGCGAAAGTCTCGTCGTCGAGATCGTTGATCGCCAGAATCTCCCATTGCTGCGCCGCGCGGAGCACCACGATTTTTCCGTCTTCTCCCGCCACGAAAATCTTTCCGTCGGCGGCGATGGGCGACGACCAGTAGCGGCCCAGTGCGCCGGTAAGGCGCGCCTGCTTGTACGCCTCGCCCGTCTCCGGGTTCAGGCTCGTCACAATTCCGTCGCGGACCATATAGATCACTCCCTGGTACAGCAGCGGCGACGAGGTATTCGGCAAAGCCTTGCGGTATCGCCACAGCACGTGCGTCTTTGAGATATCCCCGCGCCCGCCGCCGCGAATCGCCACCAAACCGTTTTCTGCGGCGGTGCGTATCTGGTAGAACTGCCACTCGCGTTCGTCGAGATAACCGTCGTGGTTCAAATCGTTGTCGGGAAACCAGTCGGCATCGTTGTGCGGCGGCACTTCGCTCGGCGACAGTTTGCCGTCGTGGTTCTTGTCATACTGCGCGAGCATCTCGGCAAAGTCCGGGATTTTCGTCCGCTGCTGCCGGTCTTCGCCAACTTCCCAACCGCAAACCACGATGTGATCGCCGTCAATCAGTGGTACGGTCTTCGGTTGCCATGCCGTGCCGTCCACCCACCACAACTTCTCGCCCGTTTCGAGCGCGTAGGACGAGACTTCAAACGAGCCGGGAGCGATCACCTCCACCGGCCCGGTTTGGGGTCGGTAAATCACGGGCGTCGCATAACCGCGCGTGCATTCCGGCCGCATCGTCTTCCACAGCACCCGCCCGTTCTGCGGGTCTACCGCCAGCACGTACGAGCCAGTGTCCTGATCGCAGATCAGCACCAGCTTTCCATCCGCTAGAACGGGTGACGAGCCGTGCCCGTTTGCGTTGTTGAACGGACCCAGCGGCAATCGCCAGCGTTCGTTGCCGTCCGGACCGTACGATAGCAGCCCGAAATCGCCAAAGAAAACATACACGTTGCTTCCGTCGGTCACGGGTGAGGGCGACGCCGGTCCGTTCGTCTGTTCATAAGATTCCTCGCGGTCACGCGGCGCCACCCGCCGCCATAACACCTTGCCGGTCGCGCGCTCCAGGCAGATCGTGAGCAGGGCTTTACCTTCGAAAGCGGTCACGAAAATGTGGTCCGCGGTGAGGACGGGTGAGGAGTGGCCCGCTGGCAGCGCCGTTCTCCACAGGACGTTCTTTTGCTGGTCAAAGTGTTCTGGAACGTCTTTGGAAGAAGACACCCCGGTGCCGTTCGGCCCGCGGAATTGCGTCCAATCGGCCCCCGCGAGCGCGATCGGAATCAACAGCCAGGTAAGCCAGCGCATAGGCCATAGTGTACCGTGGCGTCGCGCGGGCTCCAGCGCCCATAAGTTTCTGAACCTCTCACGGGGTTCGAGCGTATTACTTCCTTAGCGCCAGGAGGCTCGTTTGATGGGATCGTTAGGCAGTCATCTGAAACATGTCGTCCGCCGGCTAATGCGTTCGCCGATGTTCACCGTCGTGACCCTCATCACCATTGGTATCGGCGTCGGGGCCAATACGGCGATTTTCAGCGTCATCAACGGCGTCTTGCTGAAACCTCTTCCCTATGCCGATCCTGAACGCCTGGTAAGCGTTTGGCAGTCGGCCCCTAGCATCGGACTCGATGATGTGAATGCGTCGCCATCGGACTACTTCACCTTTCGCGAGGAAAACCACACATTTCAGAATTTCGGGATTTGGGGAAGCGGCAGCGTCAGCGTCACCGGTGTCGAAGCTCCGGAGCAAGTGAAGAACCTGACGGTGACCGTGGGAACACTGAACGCTCTTGGCGTACAGCCGCTGCTCGGGCGCTGGTTCACCGCGAAAGATGACAGTCCGGATATTCCACAGACGGCGATCTTGACCTACGGCTATTGGCAACGTCGGTTCGGCCGTGACGCCGCGATCATCGGACGGCGTATTCACCTGGATGGGGAGCTGGCGGAAATCATCGGTGTCATGCCGCGGACCTTCCGGTTCCTGGAGCAGAAGCCCGATGTCATCCTCCCCTTTCAATTCAATCGCGCCAAAACCACCCTTGGCAACTTCAGCTACCAGGCCATCGCGCGCCTCAAGCCGGGCGTTACGCTGGCACAGGCGAACGCCGATCTGGCGCGCATGATTCCGATCGTGAACACGAAATTCCCGCCACCTCCCGGCTTCAGCGCCAAAATATTCGCAAACATTCGAATCCTCCCCAAGGTGCGCCCATTGAAGCAGGATGTGATTGGCGACCTGGGCAAAGTGCTGTGGGTATTGATGGGAAGCATCGGCGCTGTGCTGCTGATCGCTTGCGCCAATGTGGCCAACCTGCTTTTGGTCCGCGCTGAAGGGCGCCAGCAGGAGCTCGCTATTCGCACTGCCATGGGCGCAGGCTCCGGTCAGATCGCGGGTGAACTCCTCACGGAAAGCGTCTTTCTCGGTTTACTCGGAGGAGTCGCCGGGCTGGGTTTCGCTTACGGGGCGCTGCGCCTTTTGGTCACCATCGCGCCGTCCAATCTTCCCCGCATCGAGAACATTACGATCGATCCGCTGGTGCTCCTGTTCACGCTCGCCATCTCGCTTTTTGCTGGATTGCTTTTCGGTCTGATTCCGGTGATCAAATATGCGGCGCCCAACGTGATGGCCGCGCTTCGCGCCGGCGGACGAACCTTGAGCCAAAGTAGAGAACGGCATCGCGCCCACAACACGCTCGTGATATTACAAACCGCGCTCGCGGTGGTCTTGCTGGTCAGCTCCGGCCTCATGATCCGGACTTTCCAGGCACTCAGACAGGTCCAGCCCGGCTTCAGCAACCCGAGTCAGTTGCAGACCTTGAGCATCTTTATTCCCGACGGTCAGGTCAAGGAGCCCCAGCGCGTCATCCAGATGTTCCAGGAGGTCCGGCGGAAGCTTTCCGAAATCCCCGGCGTTCGTTCGGTCGCCTTTGGCGGCGCCGTTCCGACCGACGGAAACAACAGCACCGATCTGCTCTATGCGGAAGACCGCGTCTATACCGAGGGACAACTTCCGCCGCTCCGTCGCTTCAAGTTCGTTACGCCGGGGTTCTTCCAAACCATGGGAATTCCGCTCATCGCGGGACGGGATTACACGTGGACCGACATGCAAGGCGTACGCGACGTCACGATTATCTCTGAGAACATGGCGCGTGAGCTGTGGCGCGATCCCTCCCACGCGCTCGGCAAACGCATCCGCGAGGGCATGAAAGATTCCTGGCGAGAGATCATCGGCGTGGTCGGTGACGTCCATCACGATGGCGCCGATCAGAAAGCGCCCACCACCGTCTATTGGCCCATGATCATGAATAAGTTCTGGACCAACGACACATTCATCCAGCGCCAGGCAGTTTTTGTCATCCGCACCAGCCGCGCCGGCTCGGAAAGCCTGCTGAAACAAGTCCGCGAGGCCGTGTGGTCCGTCAATAAGGAGGTGCCGCTCGCCAGAATTAGCACGATGTCGGAAATCTATCGCGGCTCAATGGCGCGCAGTTCCTTCACGCTTGTGATGCTGGCCATCGCCGGCGGCATGGCGCTGCTGCTTGGCGTCGTGGGAATCTACGGAGTGATCTCCTACTCCGTCTCGCAGCGGACGCGTGAGATTGGAATTCGCATTGCTCTCGGCGCGCAGCAGGGCGGACTCAAAACCATGGTCGTTCGCCACGGCCTGTTGCTAGCTGGAATAGGCGTGGGAGTGGGACTGGCGGCCGCCGCCGCTCTCACCCGCATCATGGCTTCGTTCTTGTTTCAGATCAGCCCGCTCGACCCGCTGACGTACGTCTCGGCCTCCGCCGCCTTGCTCACCGCCGCGGCAATCGCCAGCTATGTGCCTGCACACCGCGCCTCCACCGTAAACCCCGTAGACGCCTTGCGAGCCGACTAGACATCGTGGCGTGCGCTTCAGCGCGCAGCGGCGAACTTCAGCTCGAAAGTGGACGCTAGTAACTCGGATACCACTTGGTGGTGCCGTTGTCATAGCACATCGTTATGGCTTTGCTCACTACGGCCGTTGACGCCAACGCGATGTTGCCGGTTGTCGCCGTAGTCCAGGCTCCGTCCGGAATCAAGACCAGGCAGCCTCCCATGCCGGTGGCGGCAAAACTCGCGGGCGCTGTGATCGTGCTGATCTGGGTAGTGCCCGTGATGTGCTGAATATAGTTGGTTGGCGCAACGGTTGCCGCGGACGCCAGCGCCGAACCCACGGGCTGCGCATAGGTGGCGGCGCAAGCGCCATCGCCCCGCAGGTACGTCGTGCTATTGCAGGCGCCAACGCCCGCGCTCGGCGGCAATCGAAACACCGTGCCGTCGTAGTAGATCCAATAAGGTTTCGCGGCCACGATCTGCCCGGCAGTCGGTACCGTGGCACCATCCGATTGGGTCATACTCTTCGCGCCCACGCCATCGACATTCAATGTTGGCTGAGTGCTCGTGCTTGTTGTGTCCACGACAAGCAGGAGCCACATTCCGCTGGTATAAGAAGTCAACGCAGCGGCGGCGCTGAGGCTGCATGTGTAACTGGTTGTGCCGTTGGTGGAGCTACAGAACCATGGTTTGTTGGCCTGGGCATTGGCATTCGTCAGCGCTACCGCCGTATTGAGGCTCGGTGTGCAATCCACACGGCTGGCGCCGCTATTGTTCACGCATGTTTGTGTCATGCCGCTTCCAGCGATGAAATTCAGCCCGGGTTGTGAAGCAATAGAGCTACCATTGACCGAAAGGTTGAGAGTTCCGCCCCCGCCTCCACCGCGCTGCGTGAAGTAATTGGCGCCATTGGAAAAGATCCGGGCGCCCTGGTTGGTCGCTAATGGCACCGATGCCGCGCCGTCGATGGTCGACGTGGCCGGAGTGATCGTCCACGTTCCCGTGCCCGTGTTCTCCACATCCACATACCAGCCGTTTGGAAAGCTCGCTCCGGCCTGTGGCAAGGTGAGCACCTGCGCCGCGGCATTGGAAAGCGTCAGTAATTTTCCCCAGTCGGTGGCCGCTGTCGTATACCCCGCACCGCTTTGTGCGTTCGGGGCCTGCAGGATGCCGGCGCCGGCGACCTTGGAGGAGTTGCTGATCATCACGAACTTGGCCGACGTGTCGTCATACTCTGCCCAGTAGTACCCGTTGGCTTGGATTGCTCCAGGCGACAATGCCGCGCCGGCTTCGCTGACGATGGTTTTCGCGCCGAGGCTGTTGACATTGACCGTCGGGGTCGTCGTCGCATTCGCCGCGGACGCCTTGAAGCATACGGTCAGGTAGCGTGTATAGGAGCTGGGCACAGGCGTCAACGCCACCAGGTAGGCATCCGCCGCGCCGGTATCATTAGCGCAGATGGGCGCTCCCTGTTGCACCTGCTTTTGCGTCGCCACCACCGTGGTGTCCGCGGCGATGGTAACCGTTCCTCCCGATGGCACGACCGTAACGCCGGCGCCGGCCGTCAAGCTCGGTAGTTTGATTTCCGCCGAGAACAGGTCGAGGGTATAGGTTCCGCCGGCGCTGTTGGTCGAGAGCACTCGTCCCACCACCTGGCCGCTCGCTGGATAACTCAACGATCCGGTGTCGTGGCAATCGCCCGCCGTGGCCGAGGAAATTTGTACGTAGTCCCCGGCGACTGTCGGTCCATCGAACACGCAGCTGGTGGAGCCCATGTAACTGATGGTTGTCGAACCGCTCGTTCCGGCCCCGGTGGTCGTGATACCTACTGCGCCGCCGGTGTCGCCGGCATCGAGATAACCGCTGCTGAGGGAGTTCCGGTAAGCTTCGTCAGGGTGTTGACGGTGGTTCCCGTAGTCGCTGCGTTGGTAACCGTGATCGTGGTCTGCGCCGAGCCGCTGCTCGTTGTGCCGCACGTGATCGCTCCCGTTCCGGAGTTGAAATTCAAATGGTTCCCACCCGAATCCAGGCAGCCTGGCATCGCCGTCCAGCTCCATTGCGATTGTCCGCTTGCTGGAGCGGGGAAAAGCATCAAGCTATTGGCGGCCGGGGTGGTGTTGGGAAATACCAGGGAAAGGGAGCTGGTCACCAGGTCGGTTGCTTCCCAGCCAACCGTTGTGGATCCGTTCGAGGGTAATTCGCCCAGGGCGAGTTTTCCGTGGCTGCTGCCCCCGTTGCCGGTCGTTATGGTTCCTGAAGTCGAGATGTCATTCGAAGTGTCCACCGTTATGCCGGTTGCCTTCGGTGCGGCGCCGGGGCCTCCGCCGACTACCACGCTGTTTGCGCTCAGTGCGGCCGACGACGCCAGGGCGTTGGCCGCCGAAAAATACGGAATGCCGCCGCTTGTGCCGGAAGGTGTGAGGGTCAGGGTGCCGCTCGCGGTCACGGGCGACCCGGAGATCGTGAAGATGTTATTGGCGCTCGACAAAGCCACGCTGGAGACAGAGCCGCTCGGCACCGTCCACGTGTTCGCCGCGGTGCACACCTTCAGCACGTTCGACGTGGTGTTGAAGTATTGTTCTCCCACCGTACAAGTCGACGGATCGGACGCCAGCTTGCGAGCCGGAATGGTCTGGCCGGCGTTGGTAAAATCCACAACAGCGGAAGGACTGGCCACCACGCCGCCCGAGCTTATCTGCGAGCGCAGTGGCTGACTCGCGGACCCGAGACAGGCCAGCAGACAGGATGTTCGATAGAAACGATTTCGATTCATAGGGGCCTCTAAAACACTGGGGATACTGCGAATTACGGGGTGTGTCCGTTCGTCGCCTTCACGTTATCACGCAAGGTCAAGCTGGAATGCCCGGACGATTGCGCGGGACCGCCGAAACATCCTGCTAACTCCGGCAAACGCAGGGACATGCGCCGGATGTCAGATTCCGGACGCTGGCCTGTTAACGGACTTCGCGTTCCCTGCCGGAATGGCGCAGGCGCAGTGCCTCTTTGCGGGCCTGCCCACGTTCGGAACCGCGCTCCGCGAGCGTTGGCTCGGCGGGGCTCTGGGTAAGGTATGCGGTCAGCGCGCGGATAGTCGGATACTGGAAAAGGTCGGTCAGGGGAATGTCGCGGCCCAGCGTGTTGCGAAGCGCGACGGCCACTTCGGCAACCACCAAGGAGTTGGCGCCTAAGTCGAAGAAGTTATCCTGAACGCCGACTTCGTCGATGCCCAGCGCTTCCTTGAATGCGCCGGCGATCATTGTCTCCAAACCGGCGCTCGAGATTTCGGCCGCCGCGGAATCGGTTCGCGGCAGCCCGAGCGCGGCGAGAGCCTTCTTGTCTACCTTTCGGTTCGGAGTGTACAGCAGCGCGTCCACTACGACAAAGGCCGAGGGCACCATATGCGCCGGGAGCCGGTCGTGCGCGTACGCACGAAGCGCGCTGACGGCCATCTGCTGCTCGCGCGGCACCACATACGCCACCAGTTTCTTTTCCCCGGGCACGTCCTCGCGCGCCACCACCGCGATCGCGCGCACACCCGGGTGCTGGCCCAGGATGGCTTCAATTTCTTCGGGCTCGATGCGGAAGCCCAGAATCTTGAGCTGGTTGTCGATTCTTCCCAGGAATTCGATGTCGCCGTTGAAACGGTAGCGGGCCAGGTCGCCGGTCCGATACATGCGATCCGACGGTTTGCCGTCGATGGTGTCGGGAAGAAACTTTTCCGCGGTGAGCTCGGGCCGGTTGAGATATCCGCGCGTGACGCCGGCGCCGGCGATGAAGAGCTCGCCAGGCGCGCCCGGAGGCGCTGGTTCGAGATGTGCGTCCAGGATGTAGATCCGGGTATTCGCAATGGGCCGGCCGATGGGTACCGGGGTCTCCTCTCGCGCGATGCGGTGCGCCGCCGACCAAACCGTGGTTTCCGTGGGGCCATACAGGTTGAAGATCTCGCCCGGGACGCCCGCGCGGAGCTGCGCGGCCAGCGCCGGCGGCAATGCCTCTCCGCCCAGCAGGATCTTTCGCAGGCCGCGCAACGACTGGAAGGATTCTTCATTGGAGACGAGGAAGCGGGCCATCGACGGCGTGCACTGCAGGTGCGTGACGTGATGATTTCGTATCTGCGCGGGTAAGGAGTAGCTGCCCCCGGAAGTGAGTTTTTCCGGCTCGGCTTGCAGGACCACCGTGAATCCCCGCGCCAGCGTCCAAAACAATTCGAGCACCGAGATGTCGAAGGAAATGCTGGTCACCGCCAGCCACACGCCGGCTTCCGGGCCAATCACCTGATCCATCCCGGCAAAGAAATTACTCACCTGCCGGTGCTCGATCATCACGCCCTTGGGCTTGCCGGTAGAGCCGGAGGTGTAAATCACGTAAGCCAGATGGTGGCTTTCGACTCCGGACGGCGAGGCTGCGGGCGCCGGAGGCCCATCCCACACCGAGCGGATGAGAACGGTCCGGGCGCGCGCTTTGGGGAATTGGGCGGCGAGTTCTTCCGTCGTCACCAGGATGGGCGCACGCGAATCCTCCAGCATGAGTTGCCTGCGCTCGAGAGGAAACGCAGGGTCGAGCGGCATGTAGGCCGCGCCGGATTTCAGGATGCCCAGCAGGCCCACCATCATCTCCAGGGAGCGCTCCACCGAGATTCCGACGATCACATCCGGACCCGCGCCGAGTTCCCGCAGACGGTGAGCGAGGCGGGCGGCCTTTTCATCCAATTCGCGGTAGCTGAGTTGCTGCCCGCGGAAGATGACAGCGGCTCGATCGGGCGTGCGTTCCACCTGCTCTTCGAACCAGCGGTCGATGCAAACGCCGCCCCGGAAATCGGTTCGGGTGTCATTCCAGTTGACGACAAGGTCGCGGCGTGCGGCTGCGGTCAGGAGCGGTAGGGCGGAAACCCGTTGCCCGCTGACGGCGGCGGCGATCCCTTCGAGAATGGTGATCGCCTGCCCCAGAATGTGGGGGAGAGCCCCCTCAAGAAAGCGTGAGGGATCAAAGCGGGCGACGATCTTTAACCCGGATTCGAGCGACGGGTCGACGTACAGGGCCAGGGGCAAATCGCGAGCGATTTCCGGCGCACCGAAAATGATCGCGGTTTCGAATAACGGGGCATCAGAGAGCGGTCCGGATGCCATCTGTGCCTTGAGGGTTTCGGCAACGCTGGCGAGCCACGGCAGCAACGGTTGATCTCCGCCAGCTTGCAGATGAACGGGAACGATCTCCGAAGAGCCGTGCCGGATTCCGAACACAATATCTTCTTCGCCGCAATGACGGCTCAGCAGAATCGCCCAGGCGGCGGAAATTATAGACGGCAACTCCAGCGCGTGTTTCGCGGCGAAGGAGCAGAGCCGGGCGGTGGTTTCGGCGGAGAGCTGAATCTGTTCGCTGTGGAGGGGGGCTAAACCGGTTTTGCCCCCGGACCTGGCGCCAGCGGGCAATGGTGTGTGGGCGGCGAAGCCTTCCGGCGTTCGGCGCCCTAATGCATCAACTACCATGGGTCACGGAGCTCCCTGAAAAAGCGGACTAGGCTGCGCCTGAACGGCGGCGGGGAGCCCGAGATGGAAGGCCCGGCCGTCAGGCGTTGGTCCGGCTCGTGCGGGTAAATCTTCGGTAGAGGGCAGAACCCAGTATTAGCAGACCTACGAGCATTAGCGCCAGGTAACGGGGTTCCGGTACAACGGTGATTTGCTCCTGGAAGCCGCAGCCCACCAGAGCCCCAGCACAAACGCCGGTCAGGGAAGTATCGCTGACGATCCGGAAATTGGCCAGAAACGTATTGCGGGCAGTTGAGCCTGTATTCCCGTCGGTAGAGTAGTACCACGAAGCGGCCGACTCCAAGGCGCTGTCGGCGTAGGCCGAACTGGCGATGCTGGGGAATGTTTCTCCCTTCGGGTCCAGGATGTCCCAAATGGCTTGCTGAATCCCATTATCGCTGGTGGCGTTTCCGCCGACACTAAACGGCGTATTCGCTCCATCCGACATATTGTATTCCGAGATCAGGTAAGCCGCCATCTGATACCGGCCGAGATCCGTTGCGGTATTGATTTCGCCCGCCATGGTCAAGACGCCCTGATTGCCGATGGTGGTCCAGTTTGTCACGCTCCCGAAGCGGGTATCGGTCAGGCTGGAACCCTGGGTTAGCGTCGTCAAATTCGCGGTGTAATCCTGATTAAGGTAGATTTCGTTGTCGAAATCGACGCAAAACGTTTCCACCGGCGCACTGTTTAGCTCCGCCTGGATGCCGCCGCCGCCGTTGCCCAACTGGAAATTATAGTTATTCGTGGTATCGAAAGTATTCACCACCGGCCCGGCTTTAATAGCCGCACAAAATGCGAGAAGAATGGCTGCTGTCTGACTGAACCGCTTAAAACTCATGTACGCCCTCCGTGAAATTGCAGATGGTGCTATTGGTAAATTCATTTTGTCTTGCACCATAGTTAGCATGACGGTTATCGCCCGTTCTTGTCAACGGATTACAGGCAAGTTGAGGGCCAATGGTACTAGTACTAAGAGGGCTCCTTTTCAGTTCCGCCCGAGCAGGTTTTTGACGCGCGTAGCGTCGGCCAACGAGGGGTCGGCGGCGACGGCCGTCCGCAACTCGTGCTCGCCCTGTGCCCGATTCCCACTTTTCAACAGCGCCAGAGCCAGGTGGTAACGAAAACCGGCATCGTTGGGATATTTGTGCGATAGAGCCTGAAAAATCTGTAAAGCAGTGGCGGTATCACCCTTCTTAAAATAAATAAAGCCGGCGGTATCTGTGTATTGAGAATTGTTAGGGGATTTGGCCAGGGCTTTTTGCGAGAGCGCCATGGCCTCGTCCAGGTCCGCCCCCATATCCGCATCGAGATAAGCCAGGTTGTTGAAAAGGTCCGGATCGTCTCCGCCCAGCTCGATGGCGCGGCCGTAATTTCCTTTGGCCTGGGATGCCAGACCGGATACTTGCTGCACGACGCCGAGGCGGGTTGCCGCCTTCCAATCGCCGGGAGCCAGTTCGGCCGCCCGCTGCAACATGGCGATGGAGCGTGAAAGGTCGTGTTTGCGCTGATAAAGCTGGCCCAGTTGGGTGTAGGTTTCCGGGTCCTCGCCGTGTTTTTCGCGGAGCTGCTCATATTGCTGAATCGCCAGGTCGAGCTTGCCCGCGCGCGCGGCGGTGGATGCCAGCAGGCTGCGCACGGCGATTGAATCCGGGTAGCGTGCCAGGTCCGCGTTCAGCAGGCTGAGGGCTTTCTCGATTTGGCCTTCGGCCGCGTACAATTCGACCAAGCCCTTCAGGGCGCGAAAGTCGCCCTTTTTGGGCTGGTATGTTTCGCGGAACAGCTTTTCAGCGTCGGGGAATCGCTTTTGCACCACGTCCAGCATCGCCAATTGCAACTTGGCCTCGGTATACGCGGGCTGGTCGCGGAGCAAGTGGTTGTACTCAGAACGGGCGAGATCCAATTGCCCGAGCCCGACCAGAGCTGCGGCGTGCAGCAATCGGGCGTTGTGCGACGCGGGATTTACCGCGAGAACGCGCTCGGAATATTGCAAGGTCTGCGCGAATTTCTTGGAAGTCGAGGCGAATTCCGCGAGAGCCAGCAGGGCAGGCACGTTCCTTGGGTCTTTCCGGATAACCGATTCGAACTGCTGGGCGGCGCGGTCCGTCTGACCCTGCAAGGAGTACGCCCGGCCCAGCGAGAACGCTGTGTCCAGATCGTTGGGAGAGGCCTTCGACACGGTCTCGAGCTCGGACAAGGCGCGCGCGTGGTCGGCTTTATCCGGAGAATCCAGCAGCAGCAGGGCTAGAGATTTTCTCAGCTCGGAGGAGGCCGGGTTTTGGCGGAGTGCGTCATCCAGCACGCCGACGGCCTGCTTGGGCTTGCCCTCGAGCGCCAACGTTGCGGCCTGGGCGCCAGAAGCGGATACGTTCTCTTCCGGATGCGCCTTAAGGCCCAGAGAAACCGCCTCGAGCGCACGATCCCACTCCCGAATCTCCTGGTAAAAATTCACCGCCGCCAGGTAGCAGCGCCACGGTGTCTGGTCCTCGCGCAGCACGGCATCGAGGAGTTGGAAGGACTGCGCCGGTTTGCCTGCGTGCCAATAGTGCTCGGCCAGTTGCAGCACGGAGTCCCGGCTTTGCGGATTGTTTGTGATCTTTAACTTCAACAGGGCTTCGGCATCGGCGGAATGGCCAGCCGACATCTCATAGGCGTACAGCACATCGTAGACCGAGCCGAAGGTCTTGTTCTTCTCGATAAGATCCGAAGCGGTTTGGCGCGCTTCCGGGTACCGCCCGGCCAGCAGAAGGCTTTGCGTCAGGCCCAACACCACGTCGGGCTGCGCGGGATCGATTTGGCGTGCCTGCTGGAAAAACGAAATCGCCTCGTTGGGCTTCTTGTCGCTGAGGGCGAGATAACCTCGCAGACGAAAACCGGCAAAGGACTTGGGATTCTTGGCCAGCAGGCGATCGGCAATAGTGGCAATCTTCTGATGTACTTTGGGATTTTTAACCGTTTCGATCAGATAATCACCCAAATACAGGTTGCCCAGCTCCACGTTGGCCTGGTCGAATGACGGGTTCAGAAGCAGCGCCCGGGAGAAGGACTCGAAGGCGGCGGCGTAGTTGCCCGCGGCTCGCTGGGTCAAACCCAGCTTGTAGTACGCTTCATCCGACCGGGGATCTTTTTGGAGCGCCTTGCGATAAACCAAGGCAGCTTCCGCATATTTCTTGGCGGCGAAAAACCGGTCGGCTTCGGCAATATAATCGCGCGACGAGCGGCAGCCGCTGGCGGCTACCAGAATGGCTGTAATTGCAACGAAACGGAGAATTTTCACTTGGACCCCGTACTGGCCAGTTCGGCAGTTAAATTAAAAGGAATTTCGATCACCACGTCCACATCCACCGGCATTCCTCCGCGGGTCGCGGGTTTGAATTCCCACGACTCCAGATCCTGAATCACGGCCTGTTCCACGGCAGGGGCGGCGCGTCGAAGAAGGGAGATCCGATCCACGCGGCCGTCCTGCTTGATGACCGCGGCGATTTGGAGACGCCGCTCGATGCGGCTGCCGGCGAGCATGGCGTTGACCGGCTCGAGCTTGCGGAACGGAATGGGCGCGCGCATCGAAGGGGCATCTCCAGGTTTCTGATCCCGCTCGGCGAACCAAACAATCCAATCGCCGCCGTAATCCGGCAGATTTTCGATAGGAACCACCATGGTGTAGACCGACCGGCCTTCGAACCGGGCGTCGATGGAACGCGGGATGGTGCGGGAAGAGGGCCGCAGCGGAACCGACAATGTGTCCGCGGAAATACTACGAACCGTTTCCGCATAAAGGATGGCCCGGAGGTTGGCGTTGTTTGGAAGGCGCGGAACGGGAGTGGTTCTGTCCGCGCGAATACTGAGGCCGGGAACGGTCAAATCGCCGGAACCGCCATCCCCGCTAGCCGGCTCACCGAGCTCCGGAGCCTTGGAAAAACGGCCCGGGCGCGCGCCATCCGGCAGCGGGCCCTTCAGTTCTCCGGCAGCGTGCAGACCGGCTATGGCGAGATCGGCGTTGGCGTTGCCGGTGCTCGCCGCCGTACCCAGGGGCGCGCCAGGCGGTGGCGCGATACCGGCGGAGAGAGTCGGCGTTCCCAGGCCCGCGGGCAACGTGGACCTCGTCCCTCCGGCACTCGAAAGACCGGGGGCCGGCGTATCCAGCATGGTCGCTGCGCCGGGCGATCGAGTGGCCTGCGCCTCGGGCGGCGGCAGAACAAATGTCTTTTTCAGCTTCAGGACCGCCAGCACATCCGGAGAAAGGGACGCTTTTTTCCGCGCCTCCAGCAGAGGAGCATCCAGCATGGAAACGGGTGTGGGAGCGTGCGCCTGGAGCGTGGGCGAAGGGGGAACGAAGGCTTTCCGGGGCGCGGGTTCCGGGGCCGGACTGCCGGCCGCTTCGGGCGCGTGGTGGATATCGCCCTTAGCGTCCGCGGGCGATGGATTCTGCTTAGGCGATAGCGGCCCGGTCGTAGCCGGCCGCTCTAACGGTTTCTTGACTTCGGTGGGCGGAGGCGGCGGCAGCGCGGTACTGGCGCGGGCAATCAGATTCGGCAACTGGAGGTCGCGGGGCAGCTCAATCTTCGGTAATGGCTGCCAGATAAATTGCCGGTTCGACTTGGCATTAGGAGACGCCGCGATCATGACTTGGCTCGATAATTCCAATCCATGGGGGCGCGAAGACGCGCCGATTTTCCTGGCGGCCCTGACCTCCGGCAGCTTCTTACGAAAGTTGTAGAAAATGATTTTGTGCTCCTGGGGCTGGATAATCTCCCGATATAGCGCGTTTTGCGTATTATGATCCCGCATCGGATTAAAAAACAGAAGCGCTACGATCCCGCCATGCAAAACGAGGGAAGCAGCGAACGAACCTGGCCGGACCCTATAACCGGCAGTTTCCTCGGGCGGCGCCGTATCTGGTTGCGGTCGAATCCGTAATTTGAGGGACATCGGCAATCGATCCGAACCGGCAGGTCCTTCCACGAGCATAGCAGAATCGCCATACGCGCCCGACGCAGGTATTTACCTGAGCGGCGAGGCTGCACATGCTAAAATGCCTAAGCATTTTTAAAGAACTAAGTCGAGTCTAGGATGCAATTACCAAGTCGTGCCCGCAGCCGCACGGGGTCTATAAGGATGCCGGTGCGCGTGGCCATGATGCTTGTGGCTGCCGCCCGGGTCGCGGTGCCGCAGACGAGTCCGGCAGGCCACCTGGTACTCGAACAGGTGCGATCGCACCACAAAGGCGTGGCTATCTGGTGGGTGGGGAATGCCGGTTGGCTGATCAAAGCGGACGACTTGCTGATCGGCACCGATCTGGATCTGAGCAATGAAGAGAAAGTCCAGCCGCCGCCGATCACGGCCGGGGAACTCGCCCCAGAGCTGGACGTTGCTTTTGTGACGCACCATCACGGCGATCACTGCAACGTGCCGACAATTAAAGCGCTAGCCGCGGGCAGCCGCACAGTGTTCGTGCTGCCGCGGTCCTGTTTGAAAGAAGTTGCCGGGCTGGGCATTCCGGCGAGCCGCATCATTGTTCCCGAGCCGCTCCATCCGTTCGACATCAAGGGGATTCACGTCGAGCCGATCCACGCGATCCACGGGAACCAGGAGTTTACGGTGCTGACGCGCGAGCCGGACTTTGTCGAAAATATCGCGCACAATTGCGGCTACGTCTGGAACATTCTGGGAAAGCGTTTTTTCGAACCGGGGGATTCCGTGCTTACCGAAGAGCAGCTGGGATTGAAGAACATCGATGTGCTGTTCGTTTCTCCGACCGTGCATAACATGTTTACCGACCGCTCGATGATTCTGATCAACCATCTGCAACCGGCGTACATTTTCCCGCAGCACTTCGGGACCTACCGGGAAACCGAAGAAGAGGAGTTCTGGACGCACGGCTATCCCGATGAGCTAAAACTGCGGCTCTCGGCAGACCTTCAAAAGCGGTATCACAAGCTACCGCTGGGCGGAATGTTCACGATTCAATGAGCGGCGCTGCTGTATCCTTTTCCGCTATATTCCCTGACTTGCTGAAGGGCATCTTCAAGGGCGCGCTGAATCTCGGCTACGTTATGCCGCAGGACCATCTGGCGGGCCGGCAGCTCGAGCTGCAAAAGCTCTAACTGCAATCCCGTGCCGCTCAGGCACTGGGCCACGACATCGTGGAGGAAGCGGGTGGTTCGCGTGCGTTCGGTTTCCAACGCTTGCAACACGGCGCGCGCCGCGAGCTCCAGTTCCGCTACGGCCGGCAACGATCTTCCAGCCGGGTAGTCGAACCCGGCGGTGTACATCACGGTACCGTCTTTGGCGGGCAGGGCAATCTGGATCAGTGTGTGCTCGATGCCGGAGATAGACGCGGTCCATTGCTCGAAGGGAACGTTTCCGGAGAAAATGCGCTCCAGACGGGACGCCCACGTTCGCTGCGGGTCATCAATGATCGTTACGGGGCGGCGCAACAACTCCCCGGCTGAACGGCGGAAGAGGCCGGCCGAGTCGCCGCCGACATAGCGGAAGCAGCGTGTACGGTCGAAGTTCCATTGACAAGCCGGAACACGGTTTGCCCCGGAGGAGGACATGTTGTGTCGCAGCCCGCTCTTGCTCATTTTGGAAGTGGCTCGCCCGATCGCGAGCCAATGCCCCAATCTTCGCATGATACTGCCAGAAGACAAGCAATGGATATCAGGAGATTAATGTATTCAGATGAACAAATCACCCCGCGCAGCTTCGCGTGGATTTAACCCTGGGCAGGCGTGGCCGGGGATACGCGCAAGAAGCTCAGGAACTCTTGCGGGTTGCGTGTCAGGCCTGGAAAACTCGCCAACACCTTGCCGTCGGGATCAAAAATGGCGTAGAAGGGGATGGCGATGGTGCCAAAGGTCTTTTCTTCAAACTCCTGATTCAGCCGGGAGGGATCGTCGGTTCCGTCGGTGTACAGGTCGACCAGAACGAAGCCCTGCATGGCCGAGCGGATTTCCGTCCGCGTAAACATATTGGCCTTCATCCAGTGACAGTTCGTGCACGCGTAACCGGTGAAGTTGACGAAAACCAGCTTGCCCTCGCGCCGGGCCTTTTCCCGAGCCTCCGGGAGCTGGTTCTTCATCCACGCAAGAGTGGTGTTCTCTGCTCCGCCCGCGCCGAAGGCTGACGTCGCGGCAGGAGGTGGCACGTAAGCGTCCAGCTCCCCTAATCGGCCACCGAACATTCCCGGGATGAGGCTGACGGCGAATGCGATGAAAGTCATTCCGATCAGGAGGCGTCCGAGGCCTAAAGGCTCATCTTTCGAGACGCCTTCGAGCCGCACGAACCCTAACAGGTAGAGGCCGGCCATGGCGAACAACACGACCCAGAGCGCCAGGAAGCGCTCGCGCGTAAGGACGCCCCATTGCAAAACCAGGTCCATGCTCGAGAGGTACTTGAACATGATGGCCAGGATGACGAACCCCATCACAACTTTGACTCGCGCCAGCCAGCCGCCGCTCTTCGGCAGCTTTTTCAGGTAGGAAGGGAAGATCGCCAGCAGAAAGAACGGCGCCGCGAGGCCCGTGGCGAACGTTGCCATGCCGATGAGCGGGCGCGCGCCGCCACTCTGCACCGATGCCGCGAGCAGCGTCCCCATGAAGGGACCTACGCAGGCAAACGACGCCAGCGCGAACGTCAGCCCCATCATCAGCGTCCCGGCGGTACCGCCTTTTTGCGAGACGCTATCGAGCTTCGTCAGAACTCCCGACGGGATGGTGATTTCAAATGCTCCCAGCAGGCTGAGTCCGAACGCCAGAAAAATTGCGGCAATGAATCCATTGACCCACAGGTTCGAGCCAAGCTGCACGATCCCGAAGGGACCCAGGATGGCCGTCGCCGCCAACCCTAACGCGGAAAACAGCACGACGATGCCGAGGCAGAAGATGAGTGCCTGGAGGATGCTTTCGCGACGCGATCCGGAGGGCCTGTTCAGGAAGAACGACATGGTGATCGGGATCATGGGAAATACGCATGGCGTGAAAATCGCGGCGAGCCCAAAGCCGAGGGCGGTCAGCAGGAACAGGCCGAGATCCTGCGCCTGGGCGCCGCTCGTCGGGGCCGGTGTCGCGGGTTTGGGCGCGGCAGCTTGGGCCGCCCCGGTCTGGAACTCGATATAGCTCGCCGGAACGGGGATGGCCGGTTCTTTCGCGCCGGGGTCGATAGAGAGCGTTGCGGCGGCGCTGCGCTTCACCGGAGGGAGGCACAGACGGTCGTTGCACGACTGATAGCGAACCTCCGCGGTGAGCTCTGTGGGGGCGGCCGTGGCGTCTTTTTTCAGCTCGACTTCAATCAGGAACGCAGCTTCGCCTTCATAGGTTTCGGTGTCGAGATTGAAGTTGGTGTCGAAGGCCCGCTTAGGCGGAGGCTGGAGCACGCGAAACCGCGCGACCGCCGGGTTGTCCGCCAGGCGAATCGTCGTGGGGTTGGGACCGCCGGGGGGCGTGGTTAACGAATACAGGTGCCATCCGGCCTCCAGTTTCGCATCCAGGCGGGCAAGGATTTTCGAGCCGGGACGGGCGGCCGGCGGATCGAGCCGCAGCGACCAGGTCACCGGGTTGTACTTCTGGGCAAGAACTGAGCTGGCCGCCAACAGAAGGAGAACTGAAAATCGCCCGGCGCGCATTTGGAGTATTAGATTACAAATCCGGCGTTTAGTCACCGGCTTTTCCGGGTGTCCACCGCTTGAATTCACTTTCAATGCGATTGTTGATCTTGCCGCTCGCAAACTCCGCGGCCACACGAATCGCGTTCTTGATGGCATTCGCGTTGGAGCGGCCGTGGCAGATGATGCACACGCCCTTGACGCCCAACAGCGGGGCGCCGCCGTATTCGGAATAGTCCACGCGGCGCTTGAAATCGGTGAACGCGGCTTTCGAGAGCACGTAACCGATCTTGCGCGTGATGGTGGCCTCGAGCGATTCCTGCAACATGCTCTTGATCATCTCGACCAGGCCCTCGCTCACCTTGAGCGCCACATTACCGATGAAACCATCGCAGACGATCACGTCGGCTTTCCCGGTGTAAATATCGCGGCCTTCCACGTTGCCGATGAAATTGATGGGCAGAGATTTCAGCAACGGGGTGGCGGCGCGGGTGATTTCGTTGCCCTTGTGCTCCTCCTCGCCGATGGAGAGCAGGCCGACGCGCGGGGCATCGCGTCGCAGAATCACGCGCGAGTAGATCTCGCCCATGACGGCGAACTGGGCCAGCATGCGGGCATCGCAATCCACATTGGCGCCCACATCGACCATCACGACGGGAGACCCGCTCAGGGTAGGGAACACGCCGGCCACCGCGGGCCGGTCGACGCCGGGCACCACGCCCTGCACCATTTTGGCGGTAGCCATCACCGCGCCGGTGTTTCCCGCGGAGACAAAGCCCTGCGCCTGCCCATCGCGCACCAGCCGCGAGGCTACGCGCAGCGAACTATCGCGCTTCGAACGCACGGCGCGCGCCGCGCTGTCGTGCATGGTGATTTGCTCGCTCGCGTGAAGGATTTCGATGGGAAGCGAGCGATAGTCTTCGTGGGTTTCCAACTCCCGGGCAACCACGTCTTCGCGGCCCACCAGGATCACCTTTACTCCCAGGCATTTGGCGGCCTGAATCGCGCCATCTACTTCCGGTTTCGGCGCCTGGTCCGCGCCCATGGCGTCGACGGCGACAGTCAGCATGGTTTGGAGATCGCGCGTTCGGGCACGGCCGGCACTCTATTCCTGCTCGACTTCTACTACTTCGCGTCCCTTGTATTGCCCACAATGCGGACACGCCCGGTGGGGCAGCTTCTGCTCGTGGCAGTTGGGGCACTCTGAGAGGCCGGCAGGCTTCAGTTTGTCGTGCGCGCGGCGATTGCCCCGGCGGGCGGCGGAATGTCGTCGTTTCGGGTTCGGCATTTCTGTATCCTCAGAATTCTAATCTTTCCGCGATCTTGCCACACCACACGGCCGCGGCGCCGTTACTTCATCCATGCGAAAGCTTGCTCAGCGCCTTCCAGCGGTCGTTCGCCGGCTCCTCGCGGCACTCGCAAGCGAACTCGTTGCGGTTTCTGCCGCACACCGGGCAGATCCCTTTGCATTCGGCGGAGCAGACGCGCTGCATCGGCAGCAACAGCATGATCTGCTCGCGCAAGATGTCTTCCAGTTCCATTCCCAGGCCTTCGTAGAAGCCGATCTCGGCTTCGCCTTCATCGATAGCCACCTCTTCCCCGGAGTCGAGAGAGTCGCCCGGACGGTAGAAGAGATCGAACGCGGTATCCAACGGAAACTGCGCCAGGGCCAGGCATCGGTCACATTCCGATTCCAGCGTCACTGTGAGCCGGCCCTTGATGCGGACCTCGCCCTCGGTGTTGGCCAGCAGCTCGGCTACGCCTTCCGCATGCAGCGGCGAGGCTTGCCTCACCTCGGCGCCAGAAAAATCAATTTCGCCCGGCGGGAAGGTCTCGTCAAAGCGTACCTTCCTTACTTCCATCTCCTTGATGCTGAGGAACATAACTGACCTGCGCTGCCGGGAAACCTACATTATAGCGCGAGAGGCGGAGTTTACGCTGCTATGAGGCAGTTCTTTGTGCTCCCTCCGCTTACGTTTGACCAAGCTCTCGGTATTCCTCATCACCGATCGCGATCTCTCCGAAGTCTTTGAGGAATGCGTTCATTTCGGCGAGAGGCTGTCGTCTTCCCTGTTCGATCAGCCGTACATAATACGGCCGCAACTCAGTGAGATAGCCGCTGCGTCTCAGCTCGTTGCACACCCAGATCGTCCCATGGCACTCGAGGCTGTGAAGACCAGCCCATTTACGCCCCTGACGGTCGTCTGACAGAACCATGCTGACGCGGCGCTGTGAAGCCTGAACCACAGCTTCGGCCTCGCCCCGATCTCTGCCGATTTTCAGGGATTCGCGCGTGTCCAACAGCAATTGAACCAACTCAGGGCTGAAGTCGCTGCACTCTTCAAAGATTGCGTAGTCGGCTAGCGCCGCGAGGGCACGCCGGTTCCTCTCGCCTCCGCCCTCCAGCTCTGATCGAACCTTGGAGGGCACAAGAACCCGGTCGAACTGCACGGAAATGGCGCCCAGAAGCTTTGCACACTGCAAACTCAGCAGAACGGAAGTATCGATCGTTGCTGTGGGGCGAGGCCTTAGCTCGTCCATTATGACTCAGATGCTAGCGACCCAAAGAGCAAAAGGGCGACTGTGAGCGTAGCGAGTGCGATCAGCGCATTCTTCGCCGTCTGCGCCTGCTGCTTCTGCGCAAGAAATTGGACGATCTGCTGCTCGGTCTGTGACGGGTCTGCCGGCTGCACGACGAAATAGGGCTGAAATTGTATGTAGTACTCTGGCGCAACGCCGGGGCCGATGATGGGAATTAGGACCTTTCCCTGAGCGACCGCCTCATTCATCTCGCTGAGCGCGCTCGGCACCGGAGCGTGAGTGATAACGGCAAGAACTACATCAGAGTCCAGCAAGTTCTGTCTGACCTCTGGAGTAAGGGCGGACGCGATCATCTGACGCGTACTTGCCGGTGGCACGTAAGTCGTCACACCATACACCGCGGCCATAGTCTGGAGCCGGAGGGCGATTATCTGGTCCAATGCCGTGCTGTAGGAAACAAAGACTTTCATTCCTGCCCCAAGTGTAGCGCGTTCGTCAGTGCGAGAGCTGAGGACGGGCAGGCTGATTGCCGACTAGCTCTTTCCAGCCGGCAGGAAACGCCGCACGCCGTAATCGTACGCCGCCGCCCCGAGGATTCCCCCTAAAATCGGCCCGACAATAGGCACCCAGAAAACCTTTGGTCCATCGGTTAGGCCGTTGTTCTTGAAGCCAGCGACAGCAGTGAACAGGCGCGGGCCAAAGTCGCGCGCGGGGTTGATGGCGTAACCGTGCATACCGCCGAACGACATGCCGATCGCCACCACGACCGCGCCGATCAGCACCGGCGTCAAATTCGCGCCCGGCGGCTGGTTGCGTTCGTCGATGATCGCGAGCACCATCAACACCAGCAGCGCCGTTCCGATGGTTTGATCCAGCAGTCCGGCCGCGGGCAAATCGGGAAACGCGGGAAAAGTGGTGAAGACGCCGGCGGTGTGATCGAGCCGCGGGTCCGCGGCGTGAAACGCCGGCGCGTAATTCCAGAACACCAGGGCCGCGGCAATGAATGCGCCGAGCACCTGCGCGCCGATGTAGGGGCCGACCTTTCTCCACGGGAAGTCGCGATAGATAGCCAGCGCAATGGTCACCGCCGGGTTGAGGTGCGCGCCCGAGATGCGGCCCGCGATATAGCAGCCCATGGTCACGCCAAGTCCCCAACCGAATGTGATGTTGGTGAATCCGCCATGCACCACTTCACCCGGCGCTCCCGAGCCGAACAACACCACCATGGCGACCACGCCGTTACCAAACAGAATCAGGACCAGCGTGCCGAAAAACTCGGCAATCAATTCGGGCAGCATGCTTCGCATAGCAGCCGGAATTCTACCGCACGGCTGGCGGTGCAAACAACGTGAGCGGCTGGAGCGCCACGATTTTCCATTTCTTTTTTTGACGCTCGACCCGGCATTTCACGATTTCCCGGCGGCGCTCGATCGGGCCGAGTTCCTCACGCGAGCGAATCTCGAGGAACCAGTCGAGTTCGAGCGTTTGTGTGTGATCGTCGCCCTCCTGCTTGAGCATGTCGATCATCGCCGTCACTTCGTTCTGCTCGGCGAGCGCCAGAATGTTCTGCTCGAACTTGTAATAGTCCGGAATCGCGTGGTCGACGTGGTCCAGGAACGCGTAGCCGTTTCCTTCGCTCAGGGCCGCGGCCAGGGTTGCCAACAAATCGAGCATGTCCTGATGGGAGTCCGCAAACAGTGGGACCGCCAGAGCCATCAGAAAAGCTCGCCGCCCGAAATCAGGTCCGGTAACTGGCATTGATCCGAATGTAACCCTCGGTGAAGTCGCACGTCCAGAAGCGTGCCCGGCCTTTGCCTTTGCCGCGAATCTGGAAATGAATGGCGCAGTCGGGAAGGTCGAGCCTCTTCTTGAGCTCCGTCTTCCGAAAACGGGGCGGCGACGCCTCCGCGGCACACGGGCACGCCCTGCATTTCTACATCGACCTTCGCCGGATCGAACGCCACGCCCGCGTTGCCAGCGGCGGAGAGGACGCGTCCCCAGTTCGGATCGCTGCCGGCTACAGCGGTTTTGACAAGCGGAGAGTTGGCAATGGCACGGGCAATGGTGGCGGCCGCATCATCATTGGCCGCTCCGCTTACGTCGATGGTGACTAGCTTGCGCGCCCCCTCGCCGTCGCGCGCGATCATGCGGGCCAGAGTTTCCATGACCTCGGCGACGCCTTCCTCGAACGCCGCGAGCTCTTTCGGATCGGCCCGCACACCGGAGCAGCCGTTAGCCAGCAGAATCAGGGTGTCATTGGTCGAAGTATCGCCGTCGACGCGAAATTCGGTTGTAGCTGCGCTCGATGGTGCGCGTCAGGATCGGGCGCAGCTTCGCGGCGGGAATGTTGGCGTCAGTGAGGACGAAACCCAGCGTGGTCGCCATGCGCGGCTGGATCATGCCGGAGCCTTTGGTCATACCGGCGATGCGCACGGTGCCGCGGCGCAGCTTTACTTCCGCGAAAGCTTCCTTCGGGACCAGGTCCGTGGTCATGATGGCGTGCGCCACGTCGCTGAAGCGATTCTCCGCGAGGCCGGCGGCGAGTTGGGGCAGCGCTTTTTCGATGAGGCCGAAGTCCAGCTCGACGCCGATCACACCGGTGGATGCGGGCAGCACCTGCACCGGCGGCAGTTTCAAATGCTTTGCCACCGCGCGGCACGAAGCAATGGCAACGCGCTCACCGGTGCGCGTGGCGCAATTCGCATTGCCGGCATTCACCAGAATCGCGCCCACCGTCCCTCGCGACGCGCGCAGGTGTTGGCGGCAGAGCTTCACCGGCGCGGCCTGCGCGCGATTTTGCGTGAAAACCCCGGCCGCGGCGGCGGGAACTCCCGAAACAATCAGAGCCAGATCGTCGCGCGGCTGCGCACGGATTCCGGCATACGTGGCGGAATATCGGTAACCTAGCGGCAGATTCAATTCGGCTGTTCTCCCAGGATGTCGTTTTCATTCAGACGTTGGCCGTTCGCGAATGCCTCGGCGGTCATGCGTTTGCGGCCTTCCAGTTGCAATTCAATCGGCTCGAGGACACCGCCACCGCCCGTAGCTACGCGAAAGCCAGGGCCGGCGATAACGGATCCGGGCGCTAAGGTGGTTCGTTCTCCACTCACGCGCGCACGCCAGATGTGCAGCCCTTGACCGCGAAAGCGCGTGTACGCGCCGGGCCAGGGAAGCAGGCCGCGGACGCAATTGTGGATTTCGGCGGCGGACTCGGTCCAGATGATGGCTCCATCCTCTTTCTTCAGGATGGGCGCGACAGAAGCCTGTGCATTTTGCTGCTTCCGCGGCTCAATCACGCCGCGCGCCAAACCGTCGAGCGTCTCGACCAGCAGTTCCGCGCCTATTCGCGCGAGGCGCGAACCGAGCTCGATCGCGGTTTCCTCCGGATCGATCGCCGTCTCCCGCGCGAGCAGAATGTCGCCGGTATCCAGCCCGGCGTTGATCTGCATGGTCGTCACGCCGGTACAGGTTTCCCCATTCACGATGGCCCATTGTATCGGCGCGGCGCCCCGATACTTGGGGAGCAGGGAAGCGTGCACGTTCACAATGCCGCGCGGCGCGATATCGATGACCGATTGCGGAATGATTTGCCCGTAACCCACCACTACCATGATCTCAGGCGCGAGGGCTTGCAGATGCGACTGCGCCTCTGGCCGGCGGATTCGTTCGGGTTGATAGACCGGAATTGCGAGGCGTGTTGCTGCCTGCTTCACAGGAGAGGCGGAAAGCTCGTGGCCGCGGCCCTTTGGGCGGTCCGGCTGAGTAACTACCGTCACGACGGTGTGGCCGGCCGCCACGACCGATTCCAGTGTCGGCACCGCGAAAGACGGGGTGCCAAGAAAGACTAGACGCATGGAAGACAGGAGCTAAGAAGGCAAAAGGCAAAAGACAAAAGGCAAAAGGCAAAAGGGGCGTGGATGCCGGCATTTTTGCCTTTTGCCTTCCCCCGCATCATTTCCATTCGCCGGCTTTCACGAGCTTTTTCACCTTGCGCTTGATAAGATCCCGCTTCAGGGCGCTGATGTGCTTGATGTACAGCTTGCCGTTGAGGTGGTCGATCTCATGCTGGAACGCGCGCGCCAGCAGATCCTCGCCGGTCATCTCGTACCACTCGCCTTTGGCGTTCTGCGCCCGCATGGTGGCCCGCTTGGCGCGCGAAACCTGCTCGCGAAAACCGGGAATGCTGAGGCATCCTTCTTCTCCGGTCTGTTTGCCCTCCAGTTTCAGAATTTTCGGGTTGATCAGCACGAGCTTGTCTTCCGGCTTCTCACCAACCGACGTATCGATTACGGCGATCTTGCGCGAGAAGCCGATCTGCGGCGCCGCTAGGCCCACACCCTTGGCCGCGTACATCGATTCGAACATGTCCGCCAGGAACTTGTGCAACTCCGCCGTGTCGAATGCCGTTACCATCTCGGCTTCCCGCTCCAATACGGGATCGAATAGTTTGACGATGGGATAAACCATAGTTCAGAAATTCTTGACCTGCTCCAGATATCCTTCGAAGTTGCGCCGGGTCTCGGTGAGGGAATCGCCGCCGAACTTTTCGAGAAACGCTTGCGCGAGAACCAGCGCCACCATCGCTTCCCCGATGACGGCGGCCGCCGGCACCACACACACATCGGACCGCTCATACGCCGCGAGCGCCGCTTCGCGCGTCACCAGATCCACCGATTCGAGGGGACGCCGCAGTGTCGAAATGGGTTTCAGCAGGCCGCGCACCAGCACATCCTGGCCGTTGGTCATGCCGCCTTCGATCCCGCCCGCGCGGTTCGCGCCGCGTGTGAAGCTCCGTTCGCCGCGATCGTAGCCGATCGTATCCTGCACTTTCGAACCAAAGCTCGCCGCGCCGTCTTCCGCGAAACCGATCTCGACACCCTTCACGGCCTGCATGGAAACGATCGCCTGCGCGAGACGCCCGTCGAGCCGCGTGTCCCAGGTGATGTGCGAGCCGAGACCCGGTGGCACGTTGTGCGCAACGATCTCGAAGACGCCGCCCACCGTGTCGCCCGTTTTGTACACTTCGTCCACGATCCCTTTCATCCGCTGCTCGGCTCCCGGGTCCACGCAGCCCAGCAGGACCTCGGTTTTTTGATGCAGCGCGACAATCTCTTCCCAGGAAGCTTCGCGGCCCAGCCGGGCTTCGCCCACCGCGATGACGTGGCCGCGCACCTCAATGCCGAATTCGCCCAGCAGCGCTTTTGCCAGCGCGCCAGCGGCCACGCGCGCCGTGGTCTCCCGCGCGCTTGCGCGCTCCAGAATGTAGCGCGCGTCATGGAAATTATATTTGATGGCCCCGGCCAGATCGGCGTGGCCGGGCCGCGGCCGGGTCACCGGTTTCTTCTTATCCTCTGCGCCTTCAGCATCTTCCACGGGTAGGGCCGCGGTCCAATTTTGCCAGTCTTTGTTGCGAATGATGATCGCTATGGGCGAGCCGATGGTCTTCGAATGCCGCACACCTGCGACGATTTCCGCGCGATCGGTCTCGATCTTCATGCGTCCGCCGCGGCCGTAGCCCTGCTGGCGGCGCCAGAGCTCGTGGTTAACGGCGTCAATGGAAATAGGAATCCCCGCGGGGAGCCCGGTGAGCGTGGCCACAAGGCACTCGCCGTGGGACTCGCCCGCGGTTTCGAATCGAAGCATGCGAAAAACTTATGCTAGCAGGTGGAGCGGGGAATCGCAGATGCGCCGGGACTTTTCTCCGAAGTTTGCGTACAATCCTAAGAACCCTTAAAGGAGGCGTTGGCCATGGTCAAGTTCCTGCTGTTTTGCATTCTATTCGATACTGTGCTGGCCGCTCGCGCTGGTGGCCCTGGTCCTGTTCCCGATCGTGTGGCTCGTGCTGCTGCCGTTCCGGCTGGTGGGGATTGCCGTCGGCGGGGCGCTCGCGCTGGTGACGGCCATCATCTTTCTTCCGGCGCGCGTGCTGCGCGGCATCTAACCCGGCTGTAGTAGCATCTCAGTGTGCGAGCTGGAATTCTTTGCGTCCTGGTCCTAGGGCGATTGTTCGCTGCTGAGCTCCCTGGGAACCTGCACGGCGAAGGCATCCCGGCAATTCCCTCCGCGCTCACGGAGGAGCTGGACCACTACAACGATATCCGCTCGGCGGTGCTGCTCGACTGGCATCCCACAAAGCGCGAGATTCTGATCAGCACGCGATTCGGAGACGTGCCCCAGGTTCATCGCGTGGCCATGCCCGGCGGTGCGCGCACGCAGTTAACGTTCTTCCCGGACCGCACTGGCGCCGCCCGCTACCGGCCGCGCTCGGGCGATGCCTTTGTGTTTTCCAAAGACACCGGCGGCGGCGAGTTCTATCAACTCTACAGCTTTGACGCACGCACGAAAGCCATCACGCTGCTCACCGACGGCCATTCGCGCAACACCGCCGAGTTGTGGTCGGAAGACGGAAAGTCGCTGGCCTACTCGTCCACGCTGCGCAACGGGCGCGACACCGACATCTATGTGATGGACCCGAGTGACCCGACGAGCGCGCGCAAGGTGCTCGAAGTGGAGGGCGGCGGCTGGTCCGCCTCGGCCTGGTCGCCGGATGGGCGGAAGATTGTGGTGGAAGACCGGCGCTCGGTGCACGATAGCTCGCTCTATCTGGTGGATATGGCGTCTGGAGCGAAGCAGCTCCTCACGCCGGAACAGGGTTCCTACGGCGATGCCCGGTTCGCGAAAGACGGGAGGGGGCTTCACATCACGACGGACCGGGGCAGCGAATACGAGCGCATCGCTTATCTCTCCCTCACGACGCATGAGCTGACCTTCCTGCGGCCCGTCCAGAAATGGGACGCGAACGAACTCCAGCTCTCAGCCGATGGCCGTCACCTGGCTTACGTGCTGAACGAAGACGGCTTTTCCACCCTGCACGTTCTGGATACCGGGTCGCGCCAGGATGTGCCGCTGCCGGCGGTTCCGCGCGGCGTGATCGGCGGTCTGCGCTGGCACGCGAATGGGCGCGATGTCGGATTCACTCTCAGCGCGGCGCGAGGGCCCGCCGACGTTTACTCGATTGACATCGAGAAAGGCGCGCTCGAGCGCTGGACCGAGAGCGAAACCGGCGGATTGAATACGGAAGAGTTCAGCGAACTCGGAGTTGATCCATTGGAAATCGTTCGATGGGCGCACAATTTCCGGCTTCCTCTATCTGCCGCCGAAACGGTTCACGGGGGCGCGCCCGGTGATCGTGAACATTCATGGCGGGCCTGAGGGCCAGTCGCGCCCCAGCTTCATCGGACGCAACAACTACTATGTGAGCGAACTCGGCGTGGCAATGATTTTTCCGAACGTGCGCGGGTCCTCCGGCTATGGCAAGACGTTTCTGGCGCTCGACAATGGGATCAAGCGCGAGGATTCGGTGAAGGATATCGGCGCGCTGTTGGATTGGATCGCGGGCGATTCGCGCCTGGATGCCCACCGTATCTCGCCACCGGCGGAAGCTACGGCGGCTACATGACGCTGGCTTCGGCATTCCATTACAACGACCGGCTGTGCTGCACCGTGGACGTGGTCGGCATTTCGAACTTCGTGAGCTTCTTCGAGCGCGACTTCCCCTTACCGTCGCGATCTGCGGCGCGTGGAGTACGGTGACGAGCGCGATCCCAAGATCCGCGAATTCTTCGAAAAGATCGCGCCGTTGAATCATGCGAGCGAGATCACCAAGCCCATGTTCATCGTGGCCGGCCGCAACGATCCGCGCGTGCCCGCGCATGAAGGGGAACAGATGGCCGCGGCCATCCGCAAGAATGGCGCGCCCGTGTGGTACCTCATCGCCGATGACGAAGGACACGGCTTCGCCAAGAAGAAGAACCAGGATTTCCAGTTCGCGGCGACCGTGATGTTCGTCAAGGAATTCCTGCTGAAGTAAGCGGCTACGCGATCCCGAACATCACCCGGTATTTCTCCGGCAGCCGCACCGGCTTCATCTCGCGGTTGCAGAAGATGTGGCGCGTCGCACCAGTGGCGAGTTTCCGGCCGCTTTCCGCCAGGCGCATCTCGTAGCAAACCGACGATCCGCGGGCTCGCCTCCCCAACGCGCGTCTCCACGATCACTTCCTCATCGAACCTCGCCGGAAAATGATACCGGCACTTTGCTTCCACCACCGCCAGTCAAACGCCGTCCTCCAGCTCCATGTCTTTGTACCGGAATCCGATCGCCTTGCAGTATTCCACCCGCGCCACCTCCATCCAGACGAGGTAATTGGCGTAGTAGACCATCCCCATCTGGTCCGTTTCAGCATAACGGACTCGCAGGCGCGACTGGTGAGGTGTCATGAGCGCGATTATAAACCGGCGCAACCGGTTTCCCGCCCGTAAGCGTCTGATAAACTGGCATCTGGAAATGCGCGTGAAAGTACTGTTTTTCGGGGTATTGAAGGACATTGTGGGGTCCGCCGAGGAGCATTTGACCGTGCCTCATGGCGCGCAATTGCGCAACATTTTCGACCATTATGCGAGCCGGTTTCCCGCCTGGGCGAGATGGCGCCGAGCATCGTGCTGGCGCGCAACCGAGCAGTTCTCAGAGATTGGCGACCCCGTCAGTGAAGGCGACGAGGTGGCATTCCTGCCGCCGGTGAGCGGGGGGACGGCGGCGGCCGAATTGGCATACATCGCACGAGATCAGGACCCGGCCGGGCACTTCTTCGCACTGACGCGGCGGACCGTCGATACGCGCGCCCTCTCACCGCGCCTCGTCGCGCGGCGAAGACGGAGCGGTGGTGACGTTCGAAGGCGTGGTGCGCAACAACAGCAAGGGCCGCCGCACGCTGTATCTGGACTACGAATGCTACGAGCCGATGGCCATCCGGACGCTCGCCGAAATCGGCCGCGAAATCGCCGCCTCGCACGCCATCGGCCGCATCGCCATGGTGCACCGGCTGGGCCGCATGGAGATCGGCGAAACCAGCGTCGCCGTGATCGTCACGGCGCCGCACCGCCAGGCCGGCGTTCGATGCGGCGCTGGAAGGCATCAACCGGCTCAAGCGGCTGGTCCCCATCTGGAAAAAGGAGCACTTCGTGGACGGCGAGGTCTGGGTGGAAGGAGAGTGGGACCGAATGCGCCGGTTGCGACTCGATCCTTAGCTTCGTTGTCCTGGCGCCACGCTCGCCGCGTTCGGCGCAGCAGACGCCGACATCCGCGTCGATGTCAACCTGGTGCGCGTCATCACCACCGTCAAGGACGCCGCGGGCGAGCTGGTGGCGGACGCTGAAAGACGATTTCACCATCCTCGACAATGGCGTGCAGCAGGAGATTGCGGTCTTCGAGCGGCACACCGAGCAGCCGCTCTCGGTCGCGCTGCTGATCGACACCAGCGGCTCCACCGCCGATGGACCTGAACTACGAAGTCGATTCGGTCGCCATTCCTGCACGCGCTGTTCTGCCGAAGGCAATCCCGAAGATGCCGTGGCGCTTTACAGCTTCAATTACGGATGTGACCAGGCACATCACTTCACGCGCAATGCCTCGTCGCATCGAGCATTCTCTGCGCCTGCTGCATGGCGAGGCCGGAACTTCGCTTTACGACGCGATCTATCTCGCGTCGCACGACCTGGAAGACCGCGACGGCGCGGCGCTCATGGTGATCGTCACCGACGGCGGCGATACCACCAGCACCAAGGACTTTCACGCCGCGCTTGAAGCCGCGCAATTGGCCGACGCCGTGATCTATCCGATGCTGGTCGTTCCCATCCCCAACGACGCCGGGCCGAAACGTCGGCGGCGAGAACGCTCTCACCACGCTTTCGCCAGGCACCGGCGGCCACGTTTTCCTGCCCACGCTCGGCGCGGAGTTGGACAAGGCCTTCACGCATCTCATCGAGGATCTGCGCACGCAATATCTGCTGGCGCTACTATCCGAAAAATGTTCCGCTCACCAAGAACCGCTTTCATCGATCTGGACGTGCGCGTGCGAATCCCGCGATTGCGGGTGCTGGCGCGCAACGGCTATTATGGGGAGGCGGAAGGCAGTCAGTCCGGCAACCCGAGCGATAAAATATCGGTAGTCCCCCGGAAATCAAAAAGTAGGAGTACTCGTGGCATCCAAGGGCGGAGGAAAATCGGGCCGCGCGCGCCCGAACATACGTTTGAGGAAGCCAAATACCTCAAGCATCTGATCGAGCAACAGGTCCCGGTGCGCGTGCGCTTGAGCAACAACGAGGAAGTCAACGGGATCGTCGAGTATTACGACCACTCGTTCATCCGCATCACCCGCCAGGGCGAGCCGAATCTTTTCATTTTCAAACACGATATCAAGTACCTGATACGAGGCCGGCGCGTAGTGGCGATGCGCTATCTGGAAACGGCGGTCGAAATCGCGCGCGAATCCGGCGCGCTGGTCGCGAACTTCTTTGCAGCGTCACATTCCGTTCGAGATCAAAGGCGAATCCGATCTGGTCACCGAAGCCGACCGCGCCTCCGAGCGGCTGATCGTCGAGCGGCTCCGCTCGCATTTTCCCTCGCACGCCATCGTGGCCGAGGAAGGCGGCGGACACGAAAGCGCCTCCGGACTACCGCTGGTTCGTGGACCCGCTGGACGGCACCACCAACTTCGCGCACGGCTTTCCCATTCTTCAACGTCACGCTGGCGCTCGACAGCAGGGCGAACTCGTCGCCGGCGTGATCTTCGACCCGATTCACGACGAGCTGTTCACCGCCGAGCGCGGAGCCGGGGCATTCTTGAACCACGGCCGCATTCATGTTTCGAAGGCCGCGAGGCTCGCCGACGCGCTGGTCGCGACCGGCTTTCCCAGCCGCAAGCGCCACTTGAACATCAACATTCACTTCTATCATCAGATGGCCATGCTGACGCACGGCGTGCGGCGCACCGGGTCGGCGGCGATCGATCTGGCCTACGTGGCCTGCGGCCGCCTGGATGCCTTCTGGGAGTTCGGCCTGAATCCCTGGGATATGGCCGCTGGCCGTCTGCTGGTTGCCGAAGCCGGCGGTAGGTATTCGGGCATGCGCGGCGAGCCCCATCGGCTCAGCGGCCCGGACCTCCTGGTGGATAACGGCCTCGTGCACGGCGAAATCCTGGCGCTATTCGCGGATATCTTCCGCGGTGAATATCGCGTGCCCGTCACAGAGAGCTGAACCCGCTCACAAGCAGGTTGAGCCAATGCCAACGCGCTTCCGCAGGAAATGCGTGCGCTCTGCAGGCGGCTTGGCCAGAAGACGGCGAATCTGGTCGCGGAGCGCTAATTCACTTTCCAGCTTCAGTGCCTTTAGTTTGTCGGCGCGCGACGGTTTTCTGTTCTTTGAGCGTCCTGGTGAGCGCATCGAGCACGGCCCGGTCTCGCGGACGGTTGGCTGCCCGCTTACTGGCGATGATATCAGACAGCGCCGCAACCAGAATTTTCTCCCCGCCGATGTTTAAACAAATCGCCCGGCTCTTCACGCTGTTGTATGATCGCACACCATGTATCATCGCCATGAAGTCCAGTTGGACGGACTCGTCGTCGGCTG
Organism: Terriglobia bacterium; assembly: GCA_963768075.1. Taxonomy (GTDB): domain Bacteria; phylum Acidobacteriota; class Terriglobia; order Bryobacterales; family Bryobacteraceae; genus QHXW01. Next base: position 39,351 of record CAVYHD010000032.1, on the reverse strand, counting down.
CCAACCGAAATAGCTCCGAGACCGGATAGTACGGCCGGAGAATCACCGCCGAACGCGCGAGCCACCGCCTTCAGTTTCCGCAGGTTCGTGGGCGTCTTTCGAAACAAAAAATCGACGTCGACTCATCACGGCTTCCAGGCCGGTCTCCCGGAGAACACGGGCAATTCGGATCAAAATAGGTGCGGCGTCCATAGCATGGAGCGGCTTTGTTCGGGCGCTGTTAGGTTACCATTTCCTCCGACGCGTGATGCGAAATAGCTGCGCTTACGCTACCGGCACCGGAAAAGAAGACCGAGCTATTCCTTTACTTTCAGTGCCTTAAGATGTTAGCCTAGGTGTCTTATTTCCATGCGTACAGTTGATTTGATCCAACGGAAGCGCGACGGCGAGGAACTGGATTCCGGAGAGATTTCCTATTTGATTGACGGGTATACCCGAGGCGACATACCTGACTACCAAATGTCCGCGTTCCTCATGGCTGTTTTTTTTGCCGGCATGACCGACCGCGAGGTCAGCACGCTGACGGAAACCATGATCCGCTCGGGCGAGACCGTGGATCTATCGGGGGTCCCAGGCGTCAAGGTCGACAAGCACTCGACCGGCGGTGTGGGCGACAAGACCAGCCTCATCGTCGCGCCAATCGCCGCGGCCGCGGGCGTGGTGGTGCCCATGATGTCGGGCCGTGCGCTCGGGCACACCGGTGGCACGCTCGACAAGCTGGAATCCATTCCCGGCTTTCGCACCGGCCTCACCGTGGACCAGGTGCGCGCGCAGTTGAGCGAGATCGGACTGGTTTTTATCGGGCAGTCCGAGCAGGTGGCGCCGGCCGACGGCAAACTCTACGCCCTGCGTGATGTCACCGCCACGGTGGAGTCGATTGCGCTCATCGCGTCCTCCATCATGTCGAAAAAACTGGCCGAAGGCCTGGACGCTTTGGTGCTGGATGTGAAGGTGGGCAGTGGTGCGTTCATCAAGAAGCAGGTCGACGCGCGGCGGTTGGCGCAAATGATGGTGGGCATCGGACGGCGCGTGGATAAGCGGGTTCAGGCCCTGATCACCGACATGAATCAGCCGCTCGGCTACGCGGTGGGCAACGCTCTCGAGGTGATGGAAGTTTCGCAAACACTCATGAATCAGGGTCCGCCCGACCTCACGCGGCTCAGTCTGGAGCTCGCGGCGCGCATGATCTTCCTGGCCAAGATTACGCCGACGCTGGAGGAGGCTCGCCATCTCGCCGTGAGCAAGCTGGTGGATGGCTCCGGCTATCGCAAGTTCAAAGAGGTGATTCAGGCGCAGGGCGGCAATCCCCAGGCGCTCGATAAGTTCGAGCTGCTGCCGAACGCCACCGGCATGCGCGAGATCGCGTCGCCGCGCGCCGGATACGTCAGCGCCATCGAAGCCGAGGATATCGGGCGCGCTTCCACACTGTTGGGCGCGGGCCGCGACCGGAAAGAGGATCGCATCGATCCCGCGGTTGGCGTGATCCTCGAAGTCAAAGTCGGCGAGAAGGTCGATGCCGGCGCAGTGCTCTGCCGCTTGTACTATACCCGCGAGGAACGGGTGGAGGAAGCCTCGGAATTGGTGGAAGGAGCATTTCGAATCTCTTCGCAGAAGGCGGAGGACCGGGAGCTGATTCTTGAGGTGGTGGGATGAATTCCGCGCCCACCCGCCGCACTAAACCTCGCATCGCGCGTTAAATGGGCCGCTACACCGGGCTGCTCGGTATTTTCGCCATCCTGGCGGCGGCCTGCCTTTTCTCAACCCATCGCCGCGCCATTCAACTGCGCATAATTTTTTGGGGCCTGGGTCTGCAATTTGCCCTGGCCGTCCTGATTCTGAAAACTCCCTTTCAAAAAATCTTCGAAGTCGTCGGCGCGGGCGTTAACGCCATGCTCAACTTCTCCGAGGCCGGCAGCAGTTTTGTCTTCGGACCGCTGGGCATCAAGGGCGGTCCGTTCGGTGTGGTATTCGCGTTCCAGATTCTGCCCATCGTTATCTTCATCGCCTCGTTTTTTTCCATCCTCTATTACCTGGGAATCATGCCGGCTGTCGTGAAGGTGATGGCCGTCGCCATGCAGAAGGTAATGGGCGCGAGCGGCGCCGAATCGCTCAACGTCGCGGCGAGCATTTTTATGGGCCAGACCGAAGCGCCGCTGACGATCAAGCCGTTCATCGCCGGCATGACGGAATCGGAGTTGTTCACCATTATGGTGAGCGGCATGGCGCACATCTCGGGCTCGGTGATGGCGGCGTATGTCAAAATCGCGGGCGTGAAAGTCGAGCACCTGCTGACCGCGGTCATCATGACCGCTCCCGCAACCATCATGCTGGCCAAAATGTTCGTGCCCGAGGTGGGCAAACCGGCCACCGCGGGGCGCGTGGATGTGCGCGTCGAGAAGACCGCGGTGAACGTGATCGACGCCGCTGCGCAGGGCGCGGGCGACGGATTGCACCTGGCTTTGAACATTGGAGGCATGCTGATTGCCTTCCTGGCGTTGATCGCCATGGCCAACGGAATTCTGGGTTGGGGCCGGGGGCTGCCTGGCTTGCACTGGCTGCCCGTGTCTCTGCAACAAATCTTTGCCTGGTTGTTTGCTCCCATCGCCTGGTTGATGGGGGTCGCCTGGGATGATTGCGCCACCATCGGCAACTTGTTGGGAACGCGGCTGGTTCTCAACGAATTTGTGGCTTTTTTGCAATTGGGGCCCCTAAAAGCGCACCTCGCTCCCAGGTCGTTCACAATCGCAACATATGCTTTGTGTGGTTTCGCTAACTTCAGCAGTATCGCCATCCAGATAGGCGGAATCGGCGCCATCGCGCCCAATCGCAAGGCGGATTTGGCAAGGCTGGGTTTAAAATCGGTAGCGGTAGGGTCGATGGCGAACTTCATGTCAGCATGTGTCGCGGGAATGTTACTGTGATTTCGGACTCCACCAAGTGGATTTCTGCCCGAACGAAGCTGCGGCCGCGCGTCGCCGTGGTGCTGGGGAGCGGGTTGGGCGGGTTCGCCGATGAGTTGATCGGGCGCGAGGAGTTTCCATATAGTTCTATTCCGCATTGGCCCGCTTCCACCGCCGTGGGACACGCGGGTAAGTTGGTATTCGGGATGCTGGGGACGCTCGAAGTTGCCGTCATGGCCGGGCGGGCGCATCTTTATGAGGGATACTCGCCGGCGCACGCGGTGCTCGGCGTTCGTGTGCTGGGGGAGTTGGGAGTCCGGGCGTTTATCTTCACCAACGCCGCCGGGGGCATTAATGCGGCGTTCGAGCGGGGAACGCTGGTGCTGATTTCGGACCACATTAATCTGCAAGGTTCCAATCCTCTGGTGGGGCCCAATGACGAGGCGCTCGGTCCGCGCTTTCCAGATATGACGGAGGCGTACTCGCGCACGTACCGTGAAACTGCCAAGCAGGTTGCCAAGGAACTGGGTATCCGGCTGGGCGAGGGAGTGTACGCCGCCGTGCTTGGCCCGAGTTATGAAACGCCGGCTGAGATTCGCTACCTGCGGGCGATCGGGGCTGACATGGTGGGGATGTCGACCGCAGCGGAGGTGATTGCAGCTAATCACTTGGGCGCGCGATGTCTTGGAATTTCCTGCGTCACCAACATGGCGGCGGGAATTTTGCCGCAAAAGCTCAATCACGCCGAAGTCTTGGAAACGGGGGCGGCGGTGCGCGGTACGCTGGCAAAGTTGTTGAAGACACTGGTACCGCGGCTGGAGATTTGAGTGGACGCTCTAGTGCAGGCTGCGCTCCAGGTGCGCGAGAATGCGCACGCGCCCTTTTCCAAATTCAAAGTTGGCGCGGCCCTCGAAGACGAAACCGGCCGTGTACACACGGGCTGTAACGTGGAGAATGCGACCTACGGTCTGACGCTGTGTGCCGAGCGCGTCGCCGTGTTCAAGGCCGTTTCCGAAGGCGCGCGCAACTTCCGGCGGATTGCGGTGGCGGCGGATACTGATGCGCTGACGCCGCCCTGCGGGGCGTGCCGTCAAATTCTTTGGGAATTCTGCGGCGACATCGAACTCATCCTGGCAAATCCGCGGGGCAAGACCGAAACCCTCCATCTGCGCGAACTTTTCCCGAGGCCATTCGATGCGTCGTTTCTGTAGCCTGCTCGCGCTGGTTGCGTGTAGCGCGTGGGCGGAGCCGGTCGACTGGATCTGGAGCGCGCGCTACGTGATCACAATGGATGCCGGGCGCCGCGTGATCGAAAACGGCGCGTTGGCTATCCGCGGAGAGCGCATTGTGGCGGCGGGCGCCAGGCGCGACATCGATCGCGACTACCAGCCGAAGCAGCGGCTCGACCGGCCGGATGCCATCATTTCTCCCGGGCTGATCAATACCCACACGCACGCGCCGATGGTGCTGCTGCGCGGCATTGCCGATGACTTGCGCTTGCAAGATTGGCTCGAAAAGTATATTTTTCCAGCCGAAGCGCGCAACGTCACGCCGGATTTCGTGCGCTGGGGAACACGGCTGGCATGTCTCGAAATGCTCGAAGGCGGAACGACAACGTTCACGGACATGTACTACTTCGAGGATGTGATCGCCGAGACGGCCAAGGAGTGCGGCATGCGCGGGGTGCTGGGTGAAACGATTATCGGATTTCCGTCACCCGATTCGAAGACGCCTGCCGATGCGCTGGCGTTGACGGACAAATTCATGACGCGGTTTCATGACGACCCGCTCATTACGCCGGCGGTAGCACCGCACGCGATCTACACCAACTCGGACGAAACGTTGCGCGATTGCCGTGCGCTGGCTAACCGGCACTCGGCGCCTCTGCTGATTCATCTTTCAGAGACGAAGCGAGAAAATGACGAGGCGTTGGCCAAGCGCGGCAAAACGCCGACGGCGGCGCTCGAAGCGCTGGGCGTTCTGAATGGCACGACCGTCGCGGCGCATGCGGTTTGGGTGAACGACGCGGATCTCGCGATCTTACGCGAGCATCACGTGGGGATTGCGCATTGTCCATCGAGCAATATGAAGTTAGCGAGCGGCGTTGCCCCGGTGGTAAAGATGCTGGCGCTCGACCTGGCGGTAGGTCTCGGGCCGGATGGGCCGGCGGGGAGCAATAACGATCTCGACATGTTTGAGGAGATGGACCTGGCATCGAAGCTGCAAAAGGTCACGATCGGTGATCCGGAGGTGCTGCCCGCGCGACAGGCGCTCGAAATGGCGACGATTCGCGGAGCGCGCGCTTTGGGTATGGAGAAAGAAATCGGGTCGCTCGAATCCGGCAAGCGCGCCGATATGATCGTCGTGCGGTTGGACCGGGCCAACGCGGTGCCGCTCTACGACGTGTATTCGCAGATGGTATACGCGCTGAAGGCGAGCGATGTCCAGGACGTCATGGTGGACGGGCGAGCGCTGGTGCGCGACGGGCAGGCGCTGACGCTGAATGAGGCACAGGTGCTGGCGAAGGGTGAGGAGTATGGGCGCAGGGTGCGGGAAAGCCTCAAAGCGAGGTGAGTGGGCTACAATGTAGCTCAGAGGAGATTGACGCAATGACCGACAATTCCGTCGTTCGCGCCCGTATCGATGAACGCACCAAAAGGGAAGCTGCTGCGGCGCTGAAGAAAATCGGCCTCACTGTGTCCGATGCCTTTCGCCTGCTGCTGGTGCGCGTCGCGGCGGAAAAGGCCCTGCCGTTCGAGCCGCTCAATCCCAATGCCGAAACCGTCGCAGCGATGAAAGCCGCGCGCCGAGGCGAGCTCGTCAAGGCCGGCAAGCCGGACAAACTGCTGCGAAGTCTGAATGCGGGAGATTAAATACACCACCCGCTTTCAGCGTGACTACAGGCGAGAAAAATCCGGTCAGCACAGCAAGAGGCTGGACGCCCTACTGATGGAGGTCGTCAACTTGCTCGGCCGCCGACACGCTGTTACCGCGCCGGAATTTCGATCACCGACTGTCCGGCGAATGGGACGATCACCACGACTGCCACATCAGGCCGGATCTCGTTCTCATCTACCGCAAGCCGGATGACGACAGCCTCGAACTTGTGCGCCTAGGTTCGCATAGTGAGCTTGGGCTGTGAAATGGCCGGGGGTCTTTCGAACATTTCTTACAGTCGCTGTTTTCGCTTCTCCGCCAGATTGAATTTGTCGTGCCAGGTGCAATCTGCGCCACCGCCGTAGCGCGCGATGGCGGCTTCGACGAGGTACGGTTAATTCACACGGACGAACCTTCTTCCTCCAGGCTCTTTCGGGCGGCGTCGAGCGTAATTCCGTGCACGTGCAGCACTGACGCGCCCAGCGAGTTCTCCTCCAACAGCAGGCCCGCTAACAGGTGTCCGGTCCCTACGTGTACATGATTGAACCGTTGGGCCTCCTCGGCCGCATACAGGAGCACATGCTTACACTCTCTGCTAAAGGGTAAATCGGCGGAGTTAGGGATGACTGCGACACGCTGCCTTTGCTGCTCGATTTCCTTGCGGATGTCCTCCAAGGCGGCGCTCTTAGCTGAGCCGAACAACAGACGCCCTCTGTGTTCGCGCCACAGGCCGAGCAAAAGATGCTCGGTCTCGATGGATGGCGAGCCGAACAGGCCGGCCTCGTAGCGCGCGTAGAAAATGCATCGGCGAGCTTTTTCGGTAAAGTGCTCGAACGTGTGCGGCATGGCGGGGCGGGAGATAAGGTTCGGAACAAAGGCCGCCACAAGCCTCCGCGCTTGCGAGATGTCAACTCCCATCTCGCGCAGTGCTCGCGCCGCCCGCGTATTTTCTTCGCGCAGGAAGCCGGCCAGGAGATGTTCCGTCCCAATGTACGCGACACCAAGACGTTCAGCCTCCTCCGCGCTGAATGCCAAGGCGCGCTTGGATGCGTCACTGAAAGGAAGGTCGCGGGACGAAGCCTCCGCGCCTTCGGGGTCTGTGAGTCGCTGACGCAACACACCGGTCGCCTCGTCCGATTTGAGGAGATGCCTCATGAGATCGGGGTCCGCTTTGAGCAGGCTGAGAAGCAAGTGCTCGGGCTCGACGCGGGCGCTGCCAGACCTTAACCCTTCCAATCGTGCGTGGAACATGGCGTGGCGCGCCGCCTCGGTGTACCGCTCGAACATTACTACACCCGCTGTTTTCGCTTCTCCGCCAGATTGAATTTTTCGTACCAGGTGGAATCGGCGCCGCCGCCGTAGCGCGCGATCACGACTTCGACCAGGTACGGTTTCCCATCGCGTGTGGCGGAGATGCCGCGCTTGAGAGCTGCTTCGAGATCCGTGCCGGCGGTGACGCGCTCGCCTTTGACGCCCTGGCTCTCGGCCAGTTTCACGAAATCGATATCGGGGTCGCCCAGGTACATGCCGGCGTAGTGGCCGCTCTTGTGCATCTTGCCGTTGTAGTTATCGTAGGCGTGGCGCACGGTTTGATAGTTATGGTTGTTCCAGACGACCGTCAGAACGGGAATGCCATAGCGCACCTGGGTCCAGAATCCTGAAGCGCTGTACATTACCGAGCCATCACCGATGGAACAGATGACCTGGCGATCGGGCGCGGCGAGTTTTGCGCCGGTGGCCGCGCCGATGCCCCAGCCGAGGCTGGCGCCGGAGTTGCCGAGCCACATTTGCTCGTTTTCGCGGAAACCAAATGGGAATGCGTCGTACTTGGCGGTGAGGTTTTCGCTGACGACGATGGCATTCGGATCAATGGTGCGGGCGAGCACTGCGCCCAGTTCATCGGGATGAATGGGGTTCCGGCCCAAGTTCTGGCGCGTTTCGGCATCGGATTTCGCGCGTGCGGTGGAGCTGATAGCGCGCGCTTCTTCGGAGCGGGCGGCCCCGAAGGCAGCGAGACGGCCCTTGGTGAGCAGCGATTCGACGGCGGCGCTGAGATCGGCGAGCGTTTCCTTGACGTCGCCGACCAGAGCAAGATCGGTCGGGCTGGTGCGACCCATGGCCGCGGTATCGATGCCGATGCGCATGATGCGCGCGCCGGGCGGCTCGATCGATCGAATCGGGGACGTCGCCATGGCACGACCGCCGAAATCAGGCGCGCCAATTACGATCGCGAGATCCACGCCGCGTCTAACGTAAACGGAGTCCAGGCCGTAGGCGCCAAGGTAATTCGGATGTTTGACCGGAAAGGGTCGAAAGGCCGCGCCGCCGAGCGATACGGGCAAGGCGAGTTTTTCCGAAAAATCCAGCAGCTCCGCTTGCGCGGCGTTCTTCCAGACTTCATCGCCAGCGACCAGCAACGGGCGCTTCGATTCGACCAACATGCGGGCGGCCTCTTCGACTGCCGACGCCGACGGCCGGACGCGCGCGCGGAGCAGGAAGCGATCCGCGGGCAGAATTTGCGCCTTCACGCCTTTCGACTCGAGCGCGTAGTTCGCCATTGCCATGTACACGGGCCCGCCGGGCTCGGTGGCCGCCACCTTGAAAGCGCGGCGCAGGACCAGGGGCAGGCTCTCGGCGTTGCGCACTTCCCACGAGATTTTGGTGAACTGGCGGACGATTTCTTTTTGGTTGAAGCCGGGACGCGGGGCGAGAGCGACATCGTCGCCCCAGAGCTCGTTGTCCAACAGACCAGCGGTGATGACCAGCGCCGAACCATCGCGGCTGGCGTTATAAAGCTGCCCGGCCATTTGCGCGGTGCCGGCCACCACGTGGACGTTGACGAACGCAGGCTTGCGGCTCACGCGGTGATAGCCATCGGCCATCGAGATCACGAGGCCTTCATGCAGACCCATGATGAGCTGCATGCCCGGCGTGTCGGTGAACGCATCGTAGAAGCCGACTTCGAACGAACCCGGGTTGGTGAACAGGTATTCCGTGCCCGCGGCCTTGGCCTGGGCCACGATGAGCTCGCCTCCGGTGCCTTCGATGGTGGAACCGGCCGACGCCTCGACACGCTCGGACGCGTCGAGAGGCGCGAGAAAAGCCTTGGCCGCGGCGAGCGTAAAACCCATTCCGGCCATCCGCTGAAAGAACCCGCGGCGGCCGAGGTGGTGATCGAGATACCGGCGAATCAGGTCCTGCATTTACTCCTCCGACCGTCCTACGATACTGCACGGCAGGCTCTGGCACAATGACAGGAGATGCCCTCGCTCGCCCATTCGGTAGAGAGTGTTCCGCACTCGCGCATTCGCGAACTGGCGGAGATCGCGATGTCGGATGGACGGCGTGCTGCGGCTGTACTTCGGCGAGTCGAACCTGCCGACGCCGGACTACATCAAAGCCGCGGCCGTGCAGGCGCTGGCGGACGGCTTCACCTTTTACACCGAAAACGCCGGGCTGCCGTCGCTGCGGCGCGCGCTTGCGCGGCACTATCAGAGCTGCACGGCGTGGAGCTCGACCCGGAGCGCGAGATCGTCATCACCGCGTCCGGCGTGCAGGCGCTGAATGTCGCCATCCGCTGCATGCTCGATCCGGGCGATGAAGCGCTGGTGCTGACGCCGGCGTGGCCCAACGGCTCGTCGATCATCGCAATGGCGAATGCGCAGTCCGAGCGAGATCCCGCATCCGCTGTGCCGGCGACCGCTATCCGATCGATTTCGACGCGCTCGAAGCGCGCGGTGACGCCGCGCACGCGCACTGCTGCTGTACACGTCGCCGTCGAATCCGCTGGGTTGGGTGGCGACGGAAGACGATCAGCAGCGGCTGCTCGATTTCTGCCGCCGCCACGGTCTTTGGCTGATGGCCGACGAAGTTTACGACCGGCTCTATCTACGACCGGCGCGCGCAAGCCTGGGTGAGCCGGCGCCGTCGATTCTGCGCAAGGCCACGCGCGACGATGCGGTGGTGGTGGTGCATTCGTTCTCGAAGAGCTATTGCATGACGGGCTGGCGCGTGGGCTGGCTGGTGGCGCGGCGCGATCTGGCTGGAAGGCGACGCAATTGAACGAATTCATCATTTCGCACGCGCCCAGCTTTGCGCAGAAGGCCGCGCGAAACGGCGCTGAATGCGGGAGCGAGGAATTCGTCGCGAGATGCTGTGCGCGGCTGAGAGAGAATCGCGATTTCTGCCTGGCGGCGCTGCGCGAGATGCCGGGGTGACGGTCCCGCGTCCGGATGGCGCGTTCTATCTTTTCCCGAAAATCGACGGGCTGACCGATTCGTTCGAGTTCTGCCGGCGGTTGCTGATGGAGACGAAAGTCGGTCTGGCGCCGGGCGTGGCGTTCGGCGCGGGCGGCGAAGGCTCGGTGCGGATCTGCTACGCGGCGGACCGGTCGATTCTGGAGCCGGCGATGGACCGGCTGGGGCGATTTTTGTGCGATGCGCGGATCTAGAAGAATTGCGAAACGAGCGCCCTGATGCGGTGTATCGCCGACGGCCACCCGTATACCCCGCGTGTTGTAGTACCATGCGCATGACGCAACGGGAGGACGCGATTCATGATCAAAGGGTTTAAAGATTTTCTGCTGAAGAACTCCGTGCTGGCGCTGGCCATTGGTTTCATCATGGGTGCGGCCACCGGAAAAGTGGTGTCGTCGCTAGTGGCGGACATCCTCATGCCAGTCATTAGCCTGGGGATGACCGGCGGCGAGTGGCGTACCGCCAAGTGGGAGCTAAGCAGCAAAGTTGCCGCTGACGGTAAGACGGTAGTGAACGCCATCAGCTATGGCAACTTTTTCGGCAACGTGGTGGACTTCATCGTGATTGCCTTTGTGATTTTCCTGATCACGAAGGCGCTGATCAAAGAGACACCCCCGGCGCCATCGAAGAAATGTCCGCGATGCACCGAATCCATCGCCGTGGAAGCTACAAAATGTAAGTTCTGCACGGCGGATATCGGATGAAGCCGATAAGTTAATAAGTGTTACTTAGCGACCTGTAGGTAAGAACGCCACCAATAAACCTGGCCCGGTGAAACTTGTTAACTCAGGAGTAGTAGGGTAAATCGGGCAAGCCACCTACTTACTAACTAGCAGGTGGCGACTTTTCTGCTATTGAGGCGATGTAATTTGAACCTCAGCGGTCAGATTCTGCCAGTCGGGTAGCTCGTAGACCCGTAACTTAGTGTTGAGGGGGCCGGACAGATCTTTGGATTCGTAAGGTCCCAGCGACGCGACCTTGAAGGAGAAGGTTCCTACGGCCTCCTCGTCGGACTTAGCTGTCCGCGCCCAAAGGTTCACGTTGGCGGCGAGGTCGGAGATTTCCGCGCCGGAGTGATTAACTACCACGAAGTGTACTTCCGGTGTTTTCTTGGAATCCTCCGTCAAGCGCATACCCACGATTTCCACATACTTCTGCAAAGTACTGTTGCCGGCCTTGGTATTCGCCGCGGCCCCGGCGGGCGCGGTTTCGGCGGGCGCAGCCGAGTTCGCCGATGCGTCGCTCGATCCGCTGAAGTGCTTGATCCCGAAAAACAAGGCCGCACCGACAGCTAGAAACAGGACCGCGAAGCCGATGGTCATCAGCCATGGCGGAAGGGAAAGCCCGCCGGCGGGTTGCGGTAGCGCGAATCCCGGCGCGGGAGTATTGGATACCGGTTGCGGCTGTGCATACTGTGGCGGCTGGGTATACTGCGGCGGCGGTGGCGTGTACTGTGGCGGCTGGGTGTACTGCGTCGACGGGGCGTACTGCTGTGGTGGGGCGTACTGCGTCGGCGGCGCGTACTGCTGTGGTGGCGTGTACTGCTGTGGCGGGGCGTACTGCTGTGGTGGAGCGTACTGCTGCGGCTGGCTGTACGGTGGCGCCGCAGGTCCTGGCGGCGGGGCAATCGGGACGCCTTGGCCGGGCTGCGGTGGCGCCTGCCCCGCCTGCTTACCGGTGCAGTCCGGGCATTCGTTATACGCTGGCGGAACTTCTCGACCACATTGCGGACAGATCCACGTGAACATGTCTCCCTCTAATCTACCGCCAAGAGCGCCCGTCGTGTTGACGCTTGATAATTACGCCGGGCCGCGCTCCGGTATGGCTGCCGCCGTCAAGAACAAGCCGGCCGTTCACGATGAGGTACTCGATGCCGGTCGCGTACTGATGCGGCTTGGCGAATGTCGCGTTGTCAATGATGTGTTCGGCGTCGAAAACAGTTACGTCAGCCATCATGCCGGGCCGCAGCAGGCCACGGTCGAAGGCCCCGATTTTGGCGGCGTTGGCCGAGGTCATCTTGCGGATGGCCTCCTCGAGGGTCAGTACCTTTTCTTGCCGCACGTAGAGGCCTAACACGCGCGGGAAAGTTCCGTAATAGCGCGGGTGCGGATGCCCCGCGGCCAGCGGGCCTTCGGTTGCCACCGCCGTGCCATCCGATCCGATGGACACGAACGGCTGCTTGAGAGCGTAGCGCATGTCTTCTTCGGAGTGATGAAAGTAGACGGTGGGAACCGAGCCGCCGTTACTCTCCAAGCAGCTCAAAAAGCACGTCGAGCGGCGGCTTGCCGATGGCCTCAATCACCTGGTTCATGCGCATGCCTTCGAACTTCTTGTATTGGGGATTCGACAGCGAGACCAGCATCATGCCCTCCCATCCGCCGGTTGCCGTGTAGTGGTCGTACCAGTTGGAGCCGGGAATGCCGTGCAGGATTTCGCTTTCGAGACGCGAGCGCAGGGCAGGATCCTTGAGCCGTTGGAGCATGGCGTTGGTGCCGCCCTCATGCGCCCAGGGCGGAATGATGCTGGCCAGGTCGTTCTGGCCGGCGCGATAGGGATAAACGTTGGCTTGCACCTGGAGGCCCTCGGCGCGAGCGCGCGCGATGGTCGCGATGAGCTCCGGCATCTGGCCCCACATGGTGTGCTCGGCGATCTTGAGGTGAATGATGTCCACCGGCACGTGGGCGCGGCTTCCGATCTCGATGGCTTCGGCTATCGGATTCAAAAACGCCCCGGCCTTCGGTGCGCATGTGGGTGGAGTAGCTGCCGCCATAGGGCGCCGCGGCCTCGCACATAGCGACGAGTGTATTGGTATCGATCCACGATCCCGGCGGGCCGCTCAGCGAGCTGCTCACGCCCAGCGCGCCCTGCTCCATCGCCTGGCGCACAAGCGCGCGCATCTGGTCGAGTTCGGCGGCGGTAGGCGGGCCGGCCTGCTCGCCATGCACGTAGGTCCAGATCTGGCCCGAGCCGACATAAGTCGCGATGTTGGTCGAAATCGCCCTGCTTCATAGAGGCGCGCGAAGTAGCCGTTGAAATCGGTCCAGTCGGGCGTCCGCCGCTCACGAGCACGCGGCGCGACGCGGGAGGCTGTTTGCCGCCGCACCGGAGCAACCGACCCGCCTTCGCCCAGAACCATCGTCGCGACGCCCTGGCGGACCATGCTTTGCGCGTTGCCATCGGCCAGGATCGTGTAGTCGGAATGGTTGTGCATGTCGATGAAGCCGGGGGCAACGGTGAGGCCCGCGGCATTGATCGTGCGCTTGGCGGTGGCTCCCGCAAGCGTACCCAGGGCGACGATCCGGTCGCCGCGGATGCCGACATCGCCCAGGAACGAGGGATTGCCGGTGCCGTCGACCAGGCGCCCGCCGCGAATCAGCAGATCGAAATCCTGCGCCAAGGCAGATGAGGCGATAAGAAGAAATGGCAGAAGGACGCGCATTGGGAGAGGCCCAGTGTACTACAACGGTAGTGTGGCGCTTCACTTCTTCCGCCGCGCGGCAGGCGCTCCCCGGTCGCTGGGGGTTCTCCCGGCAGCGTTCAATCCGCCGACCCGCGCTCATCTCGCGCTCGCGCGGGCGGCGCTGGGAACGGTCGACGAAGCCCTTTTTGTGCTGCCACGCGAGTTTCCGCACAAGCCGTACGAGGGGGCGACGTTCGACGAACGTGTCGAGATGTTGCTGGCGGCAACACAAGGGGAAGAGCGTTTCTCTATTGCGGCGAGCGAACACGGCCTGTTCACCGACATCGCCGAGGAATGCCGCCAAGCTTACGGCGAGATGGTCCGGCTGCTGTTCATCTGTGGCCGGGACGCCGCCGAGCGGATCGTTGGGTGGGACTACGGCGAGCCGGAGGCGTTCCAAAGGATGATCGAGCGATTTGAGCTGCTGGTAGCTCCGCGAGACGGGCACTACGAGCCGCCGGCCGAGATCCGGCATCGCGTTTGCCTCCTGGAAATTGATGATGAGATTGGATATATCTCCGCCAGCGGAGTTCGCGACCGCCTTCAGACGGGAGCGCCGTGGGAGCACCTTGTGCCTCCGGAAATCGTGCCCCTGGTCCGTGCCATCTACGGCTGACCCGCGATTCATGTAATAATCGCGCCCGCACACAGTCCTATGTGTGTATGGAGAGCTTGCAGGCTGTAATGAACCAGCCCCCACCGCCGATGGCCGGTCCACCCGCCGAGTTGGAACAGATATTCCGCGAGCATCATGCCGCGGTGCTGCGTGCGGCCTACCGGATCACGGGCAACGCTACCGATGCCGAAGATGTGCTGCAAACGGTGTTCCTGCGGGTCGCGCGGCGGCAGCCGGATGCGTCGCCCATGGGCAATGTGGCGGGGTATCTGCACCGGTCCGCAGTGAATGCGGCGCTCGATCTGGTCCGCGACCGGCGCGAGAGTAAGCGTGTTCCGTTGGACACGCAGATTCCGCATTTAGCGGCTCCGGACGCGCCGGCCGACAGCCGGCAGGAGGCGCGCGAGCTGCGGGATTTCACCCGGCGGGCCATCGGCCGTCTGTCACCCCGAATGGGCGAGGTCTTCGCGCTGCACTATTTCGAAGGCTATTCGAACGCGCAGATTGCCGGCGTGCTGGATCTCACGCCGGGTGGCGTGGGGGTCACCCTGCATCGCGCCAGAACGCAGTTGCAGGAGGAAATCAAGAGCTTCCTGGGAGAAAAGTCATGAACAGCGAACACAATTCCGAGCAGATTCTGGATGAGGCCATCGCCGGGATTCGCTCCGAGGAGATGGACCAGGTTACGATCGACCACGCTGCCGGCCGCGTCTGGGCCAACGTATCGCGAGAGGCTCTTGTGCTGCGCACTTGTGCCGATTTTCAGGCGCTCATTCCGCTCTATCGCGCCAAGCAACTGCCGGAGGCCCAGGTGTGGCTGCTGAAGGATCATGTGAGTGCGTGCCCGGCGTGCCGCGGAGAGCTCGAAGCCGCGCGTTCGGGGAAGGCCGCGGAGCGTGTGCCCCGCGCCGTCAATCATAAGACGTTCGCGCCGCAATGGAAATGGGCCGTGGCGGCAGCACTCACGATCGGGGTGGGCATCGGCGCCTGGCAGATGCGCGATAACCTGCTCCCCGCGCCAGGCGGGCCGCGCGGCGCTGTCGAGAGCGTACAAGGTTCTCTTTATCGAGTCTCCGATACAGGAACCATGCCGATCGCCGCCGGCGCCCAGCTCAACGAGCGCGAACAGATTCTCACGGCGCGCGGATCGAACGCCGTGGTGCGGCTGGCGGATGGGTCGCTGGTTGAGATGCGGGAGCGCTCCGGGCTGTCGCTCTCGCGCAAGCGCAGCGGAACCACCATTCGGCTGGAACGCGGAAGTGTAATCGTGCAAGCTGCCAAGCAGCGCACTGGCCGGCTTTATGTCGCAACTAACGATTGCCTGGTTTCGGTAAAGGGAACGGTCTTCGCGGTGGATAGCGGCGTCAAGGGATCGCGGGTCTCGGTGCTGCAAGGGGAAGTCCGGGTCGAGGAAGCGAGCGAAACGAAACTGCTGCATCCCGGCGAGCAGGTTTCGACTGGCGCTGCCATGGCTCCGCTGCCGATCAAAGAGGAGATCGCGTGGAGCCGGAATGCGAACGAGCACCTGGCGCTTTTGAGCGAGTTCGCTGTGATGCAGAAGCAATTGGAACAGGTGCCAGGTCCCGGGCTGCGTTACTCGTCGAAGCTGCTCGATCTGGTGCCCGATGCCGCCGTGCTGTATGTGGCGATACCGAACGTCGGCGGCATACTAGGAGACGCACAAGCAATTTTCCAGGAGCGAATGAACCAGAGCCAGGCGCTGCGCGATTGGTGGACCTCGCAGAAGCATCCGGAGAAACTCGCGCAGGTTCTGGACACGGTTCGTGAATTCAGCAAGTACCTGGGCAACGAAGTGGTGATTACGGTGTCGAAGGATGGCGCCGGGAAGTACAAGATGCCCGTGGTGATGGCGCAGGTTACGCAATCCGGTTTTCGCCCGTACTTGGAGCAGCAGGTGACCCAGATGGCCGGGGGCGGGCGCTTGTCGGTTGTGGAAGACCCATCCACTTTGCCGGCTGCTCCCTCTGAAAACGGCGCTGTCGCGCTGCTCATGAATGGCGTGGTAGCCGTGTCGCCGGACCCGGCGAATCTCCGCGCGGTAGCAGCGCGCATCCAGCAGCCCGGATCGGGGGCATTTGGCAAGACGGCGTTCCATCAGCGTATCGCGAGCGCGTACCAGGCAGGCGCAGGCTGGCTGCTTTCGGTGGACATGGAACAAATTCTGCCGGCTTCCGTACGAGACAATGGACAGCCGGCGCCAAACACAGTCTTGAGCCGGTTGGGAGTTTTCGACGTGCAGCACCTGCTGGTTGAGCGCAGAGAGGTCGGCGGCAAGACGGAGAATCGGGCCATTATGACGTTCTCCCAGCCCAGGCGCGGAATGGCCGCGTGGCTGGCGGCGCCGGCTCCCATGGGAGCGCTCAACTTCGTCTCGCCCGACGCCAGTTTCGCGCTCTCGTTCGTGGTCATGCAGCCCCAGGCTGCGCTTCAGGAATTGTTCACGGCGCTCCAGGCCGTCGACCCGAGCTTCACAAGCGCCGAGGCGCAGTTCGAATCGCAGACCGGCATCAGCGTACTGAATGACCTGGCTGCGCCGTTGGGCGGAGATGTCGCGTTCGCTATCGATGGGCCGGTGCTGCCCACGCCGAGCTGGAAATTTGCCATTGAGGTGTACGATCCCGCGCATCTGGAAAGCACCATCGAGACGCTCATCGCTAAGGCCAACAGCGTGGGAGCGGCCGGTCTGAATCTTACCCAGACGCAGGTGGGCGGCCGGACGTACTACACGCTGCAATCGGCGAAATCTCCGGTAGCGATCAATTACACCTACGTCGATGGCTACCTGGTCGCGGCGGCGAGCCAGGCGCTATTGACGCAGGCTATCAGCCAGCAGGCCGCCGGCATCACGCTGACCGGCTCGGCGGGCTTCAAGGCGCTGCTTGCGCCCGACGGCTACAACAATTTTTCGGCGATCCTCTATCAGAATCTGGGCCCGATCCTCGGCTCCATTGCCAGCGGGCTGAGCGCGATTGCTCCCGGCCAGCAGAAAGCCATTGCGGCCCTGCAAACCAACGCCGCGCCTTCGTTGATCTATGCTTATGGCGAACCGCAGCAGATCGAGCTGGCATCGACGGGCAGTTTTTTCGGATTCAATCTCGATTCGCTCGCCGGAGGCGGCGGCCCGTTCCAGGTCCCGGGCGCGCTCGAAAAGATTTTGCGGCCCCATCCAACGCAATGAGCTCTGTCATCGAACTCGACGGTCTGGCCGTGGATATTGGCGGGAGGCGCATCCTCGACGATCTGAGGTGTACGCTTTCCGCCTCCACCATTGGGCTGCTCGGGCCGAACGGAGCGGGAAAGTCGACGCTGATCAACACGCTGCTGGGCTTTCTGGAGCCCGCCGCGGGAACGGCGCGCATTTTCGGCCGCGACGTGCGCACGGACATCCGGGAGATCCGCAAACTGACCGGCTACATGCCGGAGAACGACGCGTTCATCGCCAACATGAGCGCGGTTTCCTTCATCTGCATCTGATGGCGGAACTTTCCGGGCTTCCATCCGGCGCGGCGCTCGAACGCGCGCACGAAGTGCTGTTTTACGTTGGGCTCGGAGAGGCGCGTTATCGCAAGCTGGGCACCTATTCGCTGGGCATGAAGCAGCTGGCCAAACTCGCGCAGGCCATCGCGCACGGGCCGAAACTGCTCATCCTTGACGAGCCCACCAATGGCCTGGACCCTCCCGCGCGCCAGCGCATGATCCGGCTGATCCGCGAAATGCGCGAATCGGGCGAAATGCACATCGTCCTCTGCTCGCACCTGCTGCGCGACGTCGAGGAGACCTGCGAGGAAGTCCTGATCCTGAAGCAGGGCCGCATGGTTCACTACTCCAACCTGGAAGAGGAGCGGCGTGCGAACCGGAAGTTCATCGAAATGGAGACCGTGGGCGCGAACGGAACGTTTGCTCACGACATTGAGAAGCTGGGCTGCGCCTGCGCCATCACTGCAAGTAACCGCATCAAACTCATTCTTTCCGAAGGTGTTGAGTATTCGCGATTTATATCAGGTAGCGAAGGATCGCAACGTGCAGATCCGGCGGCTGAATTACCGGCGCGACAGCCTGGAAGACATTTTCCTCAAAGCCATGGAGAGCGATGTACCGTCGCAGGGGGCGCCCAATGGCCGTTTATAAGCGCACCTACCACGGTTACTCCGGGCCGGTGACGGCGGATTGGTCGCGTTTTGCGATCATCCCGCGCTACGCGTATCGCGACCTGTTCCGATCGAAGATGGTGACCGCGTTTTTCGTCGGAGCCTTTCTACCGCCGATCGTATTTCTGCTCTTGATCTACCTGTCGCACAGCCTTCCGCATTTGGCTCAACTGATGGGCCAGCGCGGAACCGATTCCCCGATCACCGTCAACAGCACCTTTTTTCTCGTCTTCCTCAATTTTCAGAGCGCCCTGGCGTTCATTTTCACCGCCTTCGTCGGCCCCGGCTTGGTCTCGCGCGACCTCGCCAACCGCGCGCTGCCACTCTATCTATCGAGGCCGTTTTCGCGCGCCGAGTACGTCGCGGGTAAGATGTCGGTGCTCCTGATCCTGCTCTCGCTGATCACCTGGATTCCCGGCTTGATCCTGTTCGGCGTACAGGCGACTCTCGCGGGCGGCGAATGGCTGCTGCAGAATCTCTGGCTGGCCTGGGCGCTGTTCGCCGGCGCGTGGATCTGGATTCTCATCCTCTCGCTGATGGCACTGGCGCTCTCGGCGTGGGTGAAGTGGCGGATCGCGGCGGGCGCTTTGCTGTTGGCCGTATTCTTCGTGACCGCAGGATTCACCGACGCCATTAACAAAATACTCGATGTGCGCTGGGGCAAGTTGTTCAATCCGATGTATTTGCTGCTGACGATCTGGCGCGAATTATTCCGCGTGAAGGACGGCTCGGATATCTCCGTGTCTTCCGCCTGGATCATGCTGGCCCTCATCTGCGCGGCCTGCCTGTGGCTGCTCTACCGCAAACTACGCGCCATTGAGGTGGTGCGATGAGCGAGCGTGACATCACCTTCGAGAATGTTTCGAAGTTTTACGGCGAAGTGCTTGGCGTGAACCGGGTCAACCTCTCGATCCCGCCCGGCATCACCAGCCTGGTGGGACCGAACGGCTCCGGCAAGACCACGCTCATGAATCTGATGACCGGCCTGCTGCGGCCCACGCGAGGCCGCATCCGCGTGCTGGACGTCGCGCCCGATCAGCCGGAACGCCTTTTCCAGTTCGTCGGCTATTGCACGCAGTTCGACTCGTTCCCGCGCGGGATGACCGGCTATGAGTTCATCTACTCGTACCTGCGCCTGCACGCCAAGCCGCATGCGGTGGCGGAAGACCTCACCTGGAGCGCCATCGAACGAGTGAAACTCACCGATGCCGCCCACCGCAAAATCGCCGGCTATAGCAAAGGCATGCGGCAGCGCATCAAGCTGGCCCAGGCCATCGCGCATGTCCCTAAGGTTCTGGTGCTCGATGAGCCGCTCAACGGTCTCGATCCGTTGGTGCGCGCGGAAACCATCGCGCTATTCCGTTCGTTCGCCGAAGAAGGGCTGCACGTCATCATCTCGAGCCACATCCTGCACGAAGTGGACGCCATTTCCGATCAAGTCGTTCTGCTCAGCAGCGGCTATGTCGTGGCCGAAGGGCAGATTCACGGTGTCCGCACGGAGGTCGAGGAGCACCCCATGCAGATTCTGATCCGCTGCAGCAAACCCAGCCTGCTGGCTTCGCGGATCTTCGAGCTCGACACGGTGGTGGAGGCGTGCGTGCACCGGGACGGCAAGGGTCTGCTGGTGCGTACGCGCGACCCCGATCGCTTCTATCTGATGCTGAACGGCCTGGTCGTGGACGGCGTGGATCTCGAGTCGGTCGCGCCCGCCGATGATGACGTGCATTCGGTCTACGAGTACCTCATTGGGCCGGATGGAGGATCGATATGAATCGGGCTTCCTGGAACTTGTGGCGCGCTCAGGTGGCGGCCATCCTGCGCCTCGAGATCAAGAAGAATTTTCTCGCGCGGCGCGGGATCTGGATCTACCTGCTGGCTCTGGCTCCGGCGGCGCTGATGTGGATCCACGCTTTGATGAACCTGCGCGACCACCGGATCTGCGATCTGGGCCGCGACAACCTCATCTTCGCCACCATGTTCCAGTTTTTCTATCTGCGCCTCGCGGTCTTTTTCGGCTGCGTGGGCGTGTTTCTGAACCTGTTCCGCGGCGAGATGCTGGAGAAGAGCCTGCATTACTATTTGCTCACCCCGGTGCGTCGGGAAGTTTTGCTGGCGGGCAAATACCTGGCGGGCGTGATCACGACCTCCGTGATTTTCTCGACGGGCACCGCGCTCACGTTGGCGGCAATCCTGGTGCACGTTCCGCGCGCCGCGGCCGAACAATATCTGTTGGCGGGCGGCGGTGTGGGGCACATCGTGGCCTACCTCGGCACGACGATTCTAGCCTGCATCGGCTACGGCGGCGTTTTTCTTCTGATGGGCTTTCTCTTCCGCAACCCCATCGTGCCGGCGGCACTGGTGCTGATTTGGGAGGCTGCGAATCCGTTCCTGCCGGCGTTGCTGAAGCGGCTCAGTGTGATTTTCTATCTACAATCCCTCAGCCCCATCTCCGTGCCGGCCCAAGGCGACTTTGCATTCCTCGCGATCCTTGGTGATCCCACGCCGGCATACCTGGCGGTCTCCGGCCTGCTGATCGTCGCGTTCGCGAGCCTTTGCCTTGCGGCGCGGAGAGTGCGCCAGCTCGAAATCAACTACGGCATGGATTAGGCCCTTCACGTGCGTGTAACGCCTAGCTATGCTGCCGCGTCGATACACTTCTCCAGCCGGTTCCAGCCTTCCTGAACCACACATTCCCCGAAACGGCCCTGCTACCGGTAAACTCGTTTAATTGACGATGATGAAAAGAAAACTCCAGACTGGTCTTCTGACCTTATCCCTGTTCTTGCCTTGCGGGCGAACGCTGCTCCATGGCCAGACGGCATCGCAGCAGCAACAACCTGCATCTCCTCCGTCGTCCACCGCGGCGCCGGCGGCGCAACCCGAGACTCCTCCAAACACCAGTGATTCACAAATTTCAATTCAATTGTTCTATTGGCTGGATTTCTCCTCACCGAACCTGTACGGTGGCGCGCAGAACGTCGGTCCCTATCCAGGGGATCTGAAGTATCCGGGCGCGGCGAAACGTGCGCCAGGGGCTGAGATCAGCATTCCCGCGGGCCACGAG
The DNA here is from genome assembly GCA_963768075.1 of Terriglobia bacterium. Classification (GTDB taxonomy): domain Bacteria; phylum Acidobacteriota; class Terriglobia; order Bryobacterales; family Bryobacteraceae; genus QHXW01. Next base: position 18,009 of record CAVYHD010000032.1, on the reverse strand, counting down.
AACACCGTGCGCCTTTCCTACTTTCGCATTCAGGGCGACGGAAATACGTTTGCGACCGCCAATACTACTTACTTCAGCGTCGACTACGCTCCCGGCGATTATCTGGTGACCCGTTACAACCTGCAAAATGTCAAACTGTCCTACGATTTTCTCTCGTATCCGTATCCGTCCGACCCGGCCCGTTTCCGGCTGAAGACCTTGTGGGAAGTGAATTACACCACGGTTCAAACCAGCATTGATGCGCCGCTAAAAGTGATTCAGGTCGATGCGTCGGGAAATCCCATTTCCAACACGGCCACAGGGACCAGATGGTTCATTTACCCCAGTTTGGGCCTCGAGATCGAAAAAGCTCTGACGTCGCACATCCGCGTCGAAGCAAAGGCCTCCGGGTTCGCTTTCCCGCATCACGCCACCCTCTGGGATGCCGACGCGTCCGTCGCGTACAGGGTCGGCCGGTACGAGGTCGGCGCGGGGGTGAAGGCGTTCCATTTCAAGACCTCTCCCCAGAATGTGCAGTACATGGCCGCTACATTTCCGGGCGCTTACCTGGCCTTCCGGTATTATCCCAAGCGCTGGTGGTAGCGCTTGCCAGAATAAGACTACGGCGCGGCGTTCGGCGGGCAGTAGAGGATCAGAGCGTCGTTCGTGATAGCTGCCGCTCCGGTCCGGACGCTGTATAGGTGTTCGCGCCACGGCTCGCTGATGCTTTCGACGTGCGAGCGCGCCTCCTTGCCCTCGTGCCAGAGTTGCGTCACTTCGAGGAGCCGCGAGCGAAGTTCTACCGGCGAAATCGTTGCCAGGCGTGGGCTGTCGAGCGCCATCCCATGCAGGCGATACCGCACGTATAAGCGGCGCGTTGCCTCCGGCAGTCCCCGCACCTCGTGGAAAACCTCCGGCCAGCGCAAGGTACGGTCGATGGGGATGCCGTCTTTCCACTTCAGATCCGGATCGTAGCGCCAGATCTCCGTGTAAGGGCCGTCCGGATGGATGGACCAACCGAGCGAAGCTGTTCTCTCCGCGGGGGGCACCGCGGATTCGTACGCCGTTTTGCGGACCTCGGCCGTTAACTTGTCGGGCGCCTCGCCGTTGCGAATGTCGAGGAACCGTCCGCCTGCCTCAATGCCGCTGAGAAGCGCGTCGCCTGGCGCGCTTAGCTCGAAAATGATCTCCGCCGGCTGTGCGTTGCGCGGCGCGAGAAATCCCTGGGCCTGTTCCGCTATGTACTGTATGTTCGCGGCGTGGTAGGCGAAGCGTTCGAGCTTATCCAGCACCACGGGTACCGGCGAGCGCTGTTCGGCGGGCCCGCGCGGTAGATTAACTGGTTGACCCCCGCTGCGAGCGCAGGCAGCGTACGCGGGTTCATTTCGAAGCGCGTGACAATCTGTATCTGCTTCAATTGCACCCCGGCCCCCACACTCGTTACCTTCACGAGATACTCATATTGCCCGCTCACCGCCGTCAACGTTCCGTGCGCGGAGCGGGCTTCGACCTTGGGTGCGATTTCCCACGTGCCGCTGCGTGGACCATCCGTTCTTCCCGCCCCGGTCCAGCTTTTCCCGCCGTCGGTCGAGGTCGCGATGGCGACCGACTGCTCCTTCGAGGTCAGCTCAAGTTGCAGTGAAAACCTCGCATCGATGATGACATAGGGGCTGTCGACCGAAAACACTGCCTCGCCCGGACCCTTGGACTCCGAAAACACCGGCGTGTACTCGATGCGGCCCGTTGACCAACTGCGCTCGTCTTTCTGGCTCCTTGGGCCGTCCGCTGTGCGGATGTGGTACTGCTCAATCTCCTGCGGAAATTCCTCCCATCCCTTTTCGGTTCGCTTGTACGGGAGATAAAACAATGCGGGCTCCTCGGGCCGGAAATAGCGGATCAGCCGCTCGCCTGGACGCAGCGTAAATTCCATGCCGTGCCCGGGTGAGTAGCGCGTGAAAGGGAAGAGGCGGTTGTCCTGCGCCGTCGTGAACAGCTCAGCGAGTCCGCCAATGGCTGCTTCGCGCACATCCGCGGGATACCAGGGATAGTCCACGCGCGTGGCATCCACGTCGCGCGGCGCTTTCATCTTGCCGAGAATGATATCGCCATGCTGCTCGATCTGGTGCACCGAAGCCACCGGAAGCTTCCGCGGATCGCCGTCCCCGACCGCGTTGTAGCCCATCATGTCGGAATCGAAGTAGTGGTACGCGCCGTCGAAAAAAACCTCCGCGACAGTGTGGCCAGTAAGGAACCAGACGCGCGCGTCCTCGAATCCGCCCGCGTCGTAAACCGCTTCGAGCAGCGGCGCAATGTGGTAGCACAAGCCGAATCCGTAGCTGTTGAGCAGCTTCAGCGGGTCGAGCACTTCGCCCTCCGGCTCCTCGTACGCCCAACCCGCGATGTGGTACCAGAAGCCGGGCTTGACGTAGCGACCGTCCGTCAGAAAGAAGCGCCAGATGGCTTCCGCCTTTTGGCGCGGCGTAATGGCGTGGGCTTGTTCGTAGATGCCGTGAACCAGCGTGGGGAGATCCGAGCTGTCGATCTGGCCTTTCAACGTCACGCGCGGCGAATAGACCTGCGCGGTTAGCGCAGTGGCGATCCCGAGAGCAAGAGCGACACGTTTCATGCCTCGCCTAATACTCGCAGATTTCGCTGTGTACCGCGTACGTCTTGACGGCCTTCTTCGGCCCGTCGGCATTGTGGCATTCCAGGCAGATGGGGCCGCTCAGCGCGAAGCGGTGCTTACGAGTGGACTGCTCGTGCACCCGATGACAATCGAGACATGTCATGGTGCCGCCATTCAGCACCACGTCGCGAACGTTCCGCAGCACGTGCCGGTCCCCGGCGTTGAGCGAGGCATCTTCCGCCTTGCCGAAATCGGCGATGTAGTCCTGGAACAGGTTGTCGCCCGCCACGAAGTTGTTGGGGTAGGGAAGTGTCGTGGATTTCGAATGTCCGCCGCGCAAGTGGCACTGCGCGCAAATCGACGTTACCGACAGCGCGTCGTTCTGATGTTTTTTCGAGAGCCAGATCACGCTCGTATCTTTGGTGTGCTCGAGCGAGACCGCGCCATGGCAGACGTAGCAATCGAGACCGAACGCGGTGAATTGGCGATCCTCATCCACGCCCGTTGAATGGCAGCCGGCGCAGCGGTCAGCGAACCGGTCCTTGTCCCAGGCCGGCTTTTCCAGCTTGACCCAGCTTTGTGCCTTTCCATCGGAGCCGAGCACCGCTTGCGTGCTGAGCAATGCGAACTTTCCGTAGCCTTCTTTGTGCAGGAAACGGATGCGGTGGCGGCTGCCCAGGAAGTAGTCGATTTGCGGCGCCACCGCTACCAGCGCAGGTTGCGCATCGAGCAGCGCCTGCAGTTCCGGAGCGTCCTCGTGTTGTCGCACCGTCACGCCGTGAATGTTCTTGACCATCCCGGCCCGATGTTGAAGCGGTGGCAGAACAGGCATTCATCGCCGTGAACGAACTCCGGAACGGGCTGGCCAACGTGGTTTGCGCCCCAGGCGGCGGGATCGGGCGGTTTTTGGGAAAAAGCTCCCAGGCAAAAGGCAAAGGTCAAAAGGCAAAAGGCAAAAGTACGTGGAATACGGAATGTCACGTTCTACTCTTTGCGCGCCTGGCCTTCCACCAGTTCGATGCGCACGCCGTCCGGCCCTTCGATGAATGCGTACTTCACTTTGCCGTGGAACGCGGTCTGGATTTCCTGCGTCACCTTCACGCCGTCCTGGCGCATCCGATCGAGAGCGCCCGCGAGTTTTTCGAAACTGAATCCGATGTGGTCGGCCACGCGCCCTTCGGTCGCATCAAAGCGCGCACGATCCTTCCAGTCGCGGGGATACGCTTTGCGCGCAAACTCCATCGGAAAAATAATGATGTCGATGTTGTCGGACATCAGCGACATGCTCGGACCCACCTGATAGCCCTTGTAAAAGGCCGGCTCGCGTGAAGGCGGTTCCTCGCCCTGCCGCGTTGCGCCGAAGTACTTCATATACCACTCGCCCGCGGCGACCGGGTCGGCGCTCAACAGGTGTACGTGGCCCAGATGATGGTGGCTGGCCGTATTCAATTCGATGAGCGCGTGGTCTGGCCCGTCAATGTACGCGTAGTAGAAGCCGGGGAAGTTGGCCAGATCGCTGATGTCGGTTATCGGCGTATCAAATTTCGTGCCGGATTTTATCTGCTTCTGATATTCCGCTTGCATGTCCTCCGCGCCCCAACCAAAATGCCAGATGCCCGAAGTGATCGCCGAGGGAGGCGCTTTCGCAACTTTGTCGAACAGGATCCAAGCCTTCTGCGCCCATACGCCATCCCACTCGCCCGCGAACTTGGCTTTCTCGCAGTCGAACTTGGTGGTGTAGAAAGCAATCGCGGCCGCGGGGTCGGTCGAGTTCAGATGAATGTGGTGGAAGTGCGCCGGCGGCATTTCGGCCGCGAGCAGACTCGCAGCTCCGCAAAGTGTAAGGAACCCGAGCCGCGCAACCGGGCCGCGACCAAAGGAAGCGGCACTAAAGTTCTGGTTCCGGCAGGCCACTAATCGTCCGCACGCACCCAGCCGTAGGCCGCATTGCTGCGTTGGCCGCCCTGATCCAAGTAAGCCACTTTGAGGCGCGACAACACATCCGACGGCAAAGCATTCCGCTTCGCGTTCACGTCAATACCGTAAATCCGGGCTGCGTTCAGGCCGAAAATCTTCGCCTTGTCCTCCTTGGTGATCTTGCTGTAACCGAATCGCTCGCACAGTTCGTCCGAGATCTGGAACCGCTTGAATGCGTCGATCACCCACTGCGGCGAGCCCCACCACAGACAATCGGTCCCCCAGATGACGTGATCCACTCCGTAGTGCTTGATGTTTTTGCCCATGCCGTGCATGCACATGATGGGATTCGCGATGGCCAATGGTCCGAAGAAGCTGCCGATCTCGGGATAGACGTTATCCATCTGCGGATTGCGCTTCTTGATGTTGATCAATACGTCGTGCCAGGCGAAATCGCCGGTTGTCGGGTCGAAATACTTCGGATCTTTGAACTCCGGTTCGAACGGGCCGTGCTGTATGGCCGAATGGTAAATGATAAATTTCAGGTCGGGATTCCGCAGTGCGGCTTTCTCTACGTCCTTCGGATTGGCCAGGTGGCCCAGCGTGCGTGATTGGTACGAATAACCCTTGTGAACGCTGAAAATTTTCATGCCGCGTTTGCGGGATTCTTCATAGAACCAGGCCGCATTGTCGTCGTCCAACTGAAAGCCATCGCCGGAGCGGCCCGGATCGGTGTGGCAATACCATTTCCATGAGCTGATTCCGTAGCGGTTCAGTTCGCGGTCCATCTGCTCGAGCGTCGCCGCTTTGTCGGGGGAATTTGTTTTGCGGTTCCAGTAATGGTTGGGCGCGAGGTTGCCCTGGCACAGCGCGCGCGTCGAGCTAGCCAGGTCGTTAAGCTCTTTCTTGGCGTCGGACATCAGCCAGCTCGGCAGAATGTCGTCTTTGGTGGTGCGCGCTGCTCCTTCGAGGGTCTTGCCCTGAGCATCTTTCTGTTTTTCTTTCCCGGGCACACCGGAAATCACGATCATGTCGGTGTCGCTGTCAAGGAACATCTCTTTGACGAAGTTGTTGAAGCTGTAAGCCTGCGCGTCTTCCTTCAGGTTGAAGCCCATGTTCTTGATGAACTCCAGATTGCGGAAGCCGAGCACCACCCCGTGCGTGAAATGCGACTGAACGTCGAGAATAAAGTACTCGCCCTTGGGCCATTTCTCGTGGTACGCGGCGGGCTCCATCGTTTCCTGGTCATCCACATCCCAGGCCTTCCCGTAGACCTTATTCGATGCCGCGAAGCACGTCGCCAGGCCCATGGTGCTGGCCATGAACGCGCGGCGATCCATCCCGAGCTTCTTGGATTTCTCCTCCGCCATCGCCCCGATCAGGTGTTCGACTTGCTTCTGCTGCGGGGTCTGCCGCCGGGGCAGATATTCCTCGTTGGAAACCAGTTGCGTGGGCAGGGGAGAATCGACTCCCTTGTTATGGTCACGAACCACTTTGCGAATCCACATCGCCGCCTCCTCGCTTCGAATTTCCGCGGCTGACATGATACCACCGCGCGGGCGCTACCAATGAAGGACTTTGAGGCCGGGGATTTTCGGAAAGCTGCGCAGGTCGCGGGTTGCGACGGGGGCCGTCAGGGCCAACGCGGTAGCGCCAATCAGCAGATCGTGCGAGCCAACCGCGACCCCTCGCGACGCCATTTCCGCCCATACGCGCGCATGCGCCCGCGCGATTTCCAAATCGAAAGGAACCACTGCAAAAGTGACGAGCAATTCTTCCACCAGGCGGTGACGGCGTTTCCGGATTTCCGGCTTTCCGGCGCGATGAACACCGTGAAGAAGCTCCGAAGCCGTCACGGACGAGAGGACGATTTCGTCGTCGTAGGTCGACAGCATCCGCTTCAGGTCCAGTAAGCCGCGTTCTGCGGCGATCAGCACGCTCGCGTCGATTAACGTCGCCACGGCGATTTCGCAAGTTTAGGCTGATGGCGCGTGATTTGTTCCACTGTGTCCCAATATTCCGGATCCGGCGGGGCAGCATCCAAGATCCGTACCAGGTCCGCCAGCGTACGTTTCACGGGTCTGGCGGGCACGATCCGGCACACCGCTTCGCCGCTGCGCTCGACCACAAATTCCTCTCCTCGATAGCGTACGCGATTCAGAAGGTCGGAAAAGTTGCGCGCCGCTTCCGTTGCGGAGATACGCGATTCCATAAGATCAGATTATCAGATTTCAGGAACGGGCAGCCCCAGCAGCTTCGCCGGATTCACTTTGGCCATCTGCTCAATTTCCTTCAGGGTAAATCCCTGACCTCGCAGCGCCGCGAAGAATGCTTCGAGCCCGTCCGGATGCAGTGGATTGCCGGCCTGGCCCAGATCGCTCGATAAGATGCAGTGCTCCGGTCCCACGGCGCGAATGGCTTGTGCATACTCCGGAATATCGAATACCTTCGTCGATCCGATCAACGCGTTGTAGACAAATTCGATATAGGCGCCCATCCCGGCCGCTTCCCGCATCTGCTGAACATTCATGCCGACCGGCGGTATCATCGCGTGCGTCACCACGATGCTCGCGATCCCTGCGCGCCGTCCCTCACGAACCAGCAAAAGATCCTCTTCCGGCGACGAGTGGCCCGTGGCCAGAGTGAGCTTGTTCTTCGCGATGAGCGCCATCACCGCGTGAACCTCAGGCAGCAGCGCGCCGTTCTTGGCGACGGAAACGTACGGCCGCGATTCTTTGGAATAGCGCACCTGGTTCTCCGCGTCGAACGTGGGCATCCAGACAACGCGTCCCCAGCCGCCCTTGACGCGCACCATTCGCTCGACTGCGGCCGGGTTCACCCCGCCGACGGTCCGGTTCAGCGCGATACCTCCGAAAATCTCGATCCCCGGAACGACTTTGCGGACCAGATAGGCAACCGATTCAGTCGGTTCGTAGTGATTTTTCAGCACCAGCCCGCGCATCCCACGGTCTCGCGCCAGCTTCGCCAGATCAATGGCGTCAATCGACCGCGGCCGATCATCCGGATCACAATGGGCGTGAATATCGATGACGCCCTGTAAGGTCTGCGCGGAAAGCAGGTTAGCGAGAACCGCGAGTGCCGCAAGGAGTTTCAGCATCTGTTCATGGTAATAGAATGAAGGATTGCTTCCGTACCGGCCGCTGGTTTCCAATCCACATCTGTTGACGATTCTGGGCAACTTCTGGCCGCGCAAGCTCGATCTGGAACAGTATCCGGTCGAGTCACGGCTCTACCAGACGGAACCGGAAGTTCAGGTATTGGTGCTTACGCAGCAGCCCCGGAACGCGCCGCGCGGGGAACTGATGCTGGTTCACGGTCTGGAGGGTTCGAGCGAAGCCGGCTACATGCGCACCATGGCGAAAGCCGGTCTGGACGCCGGTTACACCGTCAACCGGTTCAATATCCGTACCTGCGGCGGGACCGAGCGTCTGGCGAACACGCTCTATCATGCTGGATTGACTGGGGATCTGCGATCCGTGCTGCGCCAGATGCGCGACGAGGGCCGCGCGCCCGTTCACGTGGTTGGTTATTCGCTCGGCGGCAACATGGTGCTGAAGCTGGCGGGCGAATTGGGGGATGAGGCGCCGGCGTTTATGGCCAGCGTGTGCGGTATTTCCACTCCCATTGATCTTTCGGCTTGCGCTCGCACCATCGCCCGGAGGCAAAATCGCATCTATGAGCGGCGGTTTTTGAAGCGCATGCGGGAACGGGTGGCCGCCAACGGACGCTTTCCGGTGGAACAAACCAGGTCCGCGCGCACCATCTGGCAGTTCGATGACATGTTTACCGGCCCGGCGTTCGGGTTCCAAGGCGCCGAGCATTATTACCAGACGCAGTCATCGCGGCAGTTTCTGGAGCGGATTCGGGTTCCGGTGCTGCTGATCCAGGCCAAGGACGATATCTTTATTCCCTTCGAAATCTTCGATCATCCGGCAGTGCGGGCCAACCCGCGCGTGTGTCTGCATGCCACCGAATACGGCGGGCATCTAGGGTTTCTATCGAGACAGCGCCCGCGCTTTTGGGTCGATCAGGCCGTGCTGGAGTGGGTCGGCGGTCAAAAATAGGGGTGGGAGCTGAAGTAGAGCTTTAAATAGACCACCGGCAGCGCGAATAGCGTGCTGTCCACACGGTCGAGAAGGCCGCCATGCCCGGGCAGCAGCGTGCTGCTATCCTTGACGCTGGCGCCGCGCTTCAACGCCGATTCCGCGAGATCTCCGGCTTGTCCGGCGATATTGGCCACGGCCGAAAGGAGTCCTGCTTCGAGCGGCGGCACAGCGAGTGTGCGGTTCAGATACAAGACTCCAAACAGTACCGAGCCCGCAAGCGAGCCGATGGAACCCTCCCAGGTCTTGTTGGGACTGATTCGCGTAACGAGCCGGTGGCGTCCGATGCTTTTGCCGGTGTAGTAGGCGAACCCATCCCCTACCCAGTTCAGGATCAGCGCATAGGCGAGCCAGTGCGCGCTTACGCCGCGCAGCAGGATGGCGAATTTCCACGTTCCGAAAATATAGACGACGCCGAACAGCAGGAACGCCGCCTGCGGGAGCGCCTGGCGAAGGTCATCGAGACGCAGAACCAGGGACAGCGCCACGACCGCCAGAAGCGTGAGGATCAGGTAGCCGTCTTCCGGTTTCATGGCCAGCACGAGCAGACCCGCGGCGTAACCCACCGGGCCCGGCTTGGCGACGCCGTAACCCGCCGCGAGCCCCGAATATTCGGAGTAACAGATGAGCGCCACGATCGCTGTCACGCCGAAGAGCACCCACGGAGGACTCAGATAGACAACCGAAAGGATGAAGGGGATGAGGAGAGCCGCGGTGATCAGACGCTTCATTGCGAAGTGACGACCGCTTCGATCAGTTGTTTCTCCCGATGCGCACGAGCGCCGTTGTAGGCTCCGTTGCTCAGGCCGCCGTAGCGGCGGTCGCGCTTCTGATAATCCAAAATTGCTTTCAGCAACTCGGTGCGGTTGAAGTCCGGCCAGAGGGTGTCGGTGACGTATAACTCGGAATACGCGATCTGCCACAGCAGAAAGTTACTGATGCGCATCTCACCGGAGGTGCGGATGAGCAGATCCGGGTCAGGGGAACTCGCGGTGTAGAGGCCGGAGGCGAACGTCTCTTCATCGACGTAGAGGGAGTCCAGCCGCCCTTCGCGCCGGGCATTTTCGATAATGCCGTTCACGGCGTCGAGGATTTCAGCGCGTCCGCCGTAGTTGATGGCCAGGTTCACCAGCAGGCCGCGGTTGTGCGAAGTCGCTTCCACGACGCTGTCCAGCTCCACCCGAACCTGCGGCGGCAGCGCTTCCAGCCTGCCGATGGCCTGCAACCGGATATTGTTTTTTTGTAACTCGGGCAGTTCCTTTTTGAGATAAAAGCGCAGCAGACGCCAAAGCGTCTCGACTTCGGCACGCGGGCGCTTCCAATTCTCCACAGAGAACGCGTACAATGTCAGGACCTTGACGCCCATGCGCGCGCACGATTCCACGGTACTGCGCACCGGCCCGACGCCGGCGCTATGTCCGGCCACGCGCGGCAGACTGCGTCGATTGGCCCATCGGCCGTTCCCATCCATTATGATGGCGATGTGCACCGGCATCCGTTGAGGGTCGATGGCTTGAGCCAGGTCCAGATCCGGGTCACCGGGCTGGAGAGCTTCCAGCAAGTCCTTCATGGAGTAATCCCCTATCGTACACCGCGTTGGCGAAGAGCTGCTACTGATAAAAGTACCGTGGCGGTACGAATAGCCACCTTAAAGTATTCTGACATACTGAGGACTTTGTTTCATCAAAACACATGACTTCCTCGCTGCCGGCCTTAGTCCGCGCCGCATTTTACCTGGCATTCGGCTCAGCGGTTTCGATTCTGTTTTCCATTGCGGTTTCACAAGCTCTGCTGGCACTGGCGATTGCAGCGTTGCTGTTTTCGGGTGCCAGGCTCCGCGTGCCGCCTGTCTGGCTGCCGCTGGTACTGTTCATGGTGGGCACGCTTATCGCGCTGGCGCTGGCGGACCATCCCGCCGTGGGCATACCGCAGGTCCGCAAGTTTTACGTCTTGCTCATGCTGCCGCTGGTCTACTCGACCATTCGGGACCGCGTCTCCGTCCGCTGGCTGTTTCTCAGTTGGGGAATGGCGGGCGCAGCCACGGCTCTTTGGGGCGTGGTGCAATTTGTGCAAAAGCTGCACCAGGCGCACGTGCTCGGCGTAAAGTTCTATGAATACTACACGTCCGAACGAATTACCGGCGCGATGAGCCACTGGATGACGTTTGGCGGCGAAGAGATGTTCGCTTTGCTGATGCTGGGGTCGTTTCTGCTGTTCGGCCCGGAGCGCCGTTTGCGGCGATTATGGCCGTGGCTGGTGTGCGCGGGGCTTCTGTTGGCGGCGTTAGTACTCGGGGAAACGCGAAGCATCTGGCTGGCCACCTTGGCGGCGGGCCTGTACCTGATTTGGGCGTGGAAACGGTGGGTGGTCGCACTCATACCGGTTGTGTTGGCGCTGGCCGTCTTTCTCGGCCCGCCTTCCGTAAAGGAGCGCGCCACATCATTTTTTCGACCGCGCAAAGATATCGACTCCAATGAATTCCGTCTGGTGACCTGGCGCACGGGTCTGCGCATGATTGAGAAACATCCGTGGTTCGGGATCGGGCCCGACGGGCCGAAGGTCGAGTTTAATGACTACGTGCCGCCGGACACCCCGCGGCCGCTGCCGACGGGTTACTACGGACACCTGCACAACATTTATTTGCAATGGGCGGCGGACCGCGGCATCCCGACGATGCTGTTCATGATGTGGCTGCTGGTTCAAGTGCTGGTTGATTTTTGGCGCGCGCTGCGCAAGCTGCCGCCCGGGCCGAGCGATGCGCGTTTCATTCTACGCGGCGCCACGGCGATGGTGATCGGCACCATGGTGGCGGGATGTTTCGAATACAACCTGGGTGACAGCGAAGTGCTGACGATGTTCCTGGTCGGAATTGCGTGCGGCTACACGGCAATCGGGTTCGCCGGGCAGAAGGAGGCGGCGGTTGGCTGACACGCTGCGGGGCAGGGAAATCGTGCTGGCGGGCGGCGCTGGCGGAATCGGCTCGGCGGTGGTTCAATTGCTGGCCGCGGAGGGCGCGCGACTCGTGGTGAGTTATCGCGCGAATCGCGAACGCGCGGAACGATTGGGTGCGCAGGCGCAGATCATCGAAGCCGATCTGGCGAGCGAGGCCGATCGCCGGCGGCTGCTGAATGCCGCGCCACGAATATACGGACTGGTAGTCTTCGCCGGCGACCCGGCGCGTGTCCCAGCGGGCGCGGACCCGCGCGAAGCCATGCTGCGATCGCATGAGGTGAATTATCTCGGCCCGATCCTACAGGCGCGCGAAGCCGCGGAACGCATGAAGGCCGCGGACACTCCGGGCGCGATCGTCCTGATGGCCACGATGCAGGCGACCGCGCTATTTCCGGGATCGACCGCCTACGCCGCGCAGAAAGCCGCTCTGGTGCACGCCGCGCGCATCCTGGCGAAGGAATGCCGCGGCACGGTGAACATTAGCGTGAACGTGGTGAGCCCCGGAGTGACCGCGGCCGGGATGGCGGAAGCGAGCATCGCGAGCGGCAAGTACGAGCGGTACTTGAAAGAAGGCGTGATTGCCCGCTATGGTAGGGCGGAAGATGTGGCACGGGCGGTGAGGTTTTTTCTGGAGCCGGATAATTATGTGACAGGGCAGGTGTTGGGGGTGGATGGGGGAATGGGACTGTGAGGGATATAGGGCTTTGACTTCGCACTACCGAGGTCTACTGGAGCGGCTGTATTTGGGGGCCGAAATCGCAGGCGGGTAGTGATGTTTTTGCCAGCAGTGCCATAAGCACGTTACCGAGCCGACAGAGCACATGTTTGGAGCGGATTCTAGAAACTTTTAGGCTGGCCGCCGCTTTACTCCGCCACACCATAACAACACTACCCGGCAGGCGGTAGTCCGCTAAATTGTGTTGATGCAAACTTGCCACAGGGTGACGATTCATGTTAGCCGAATGGCTCATGGATCGCTATGGCTGGCGGGACGTATGGTATCTCGGCAGCAACAGGCCTAAACGGTACCGGCATTGCTGGAATTTCATAGGGCCTTCCACCTGCTACGTGGGCATCTGGACAGGCCCCGACTTGGACCTGCTATGCGTTCGCTCTTGCGCTACCGCAGAAGAGGCGGAAGAATCTGGTGCGCCATTTCCATCAACACAGATTCGGCGCACTACCCACGACTCGCGAACGCCCGGTTAGTCCTTTTCACCGGCCCGTGCCCGATTTACGGCGCATCCAGACAGCGTCAGGTAGTGGAAGGGCGGCCGACAATTCGCTCAGAAGTATCAACTCTCGCTTGCCAACCCGCCGTTTGCGGGAAGCTTGCTGCAGAGCGTCAGGCCCGAGTAACGAGGCATCGAAATGTTGCGCCGATTTTGTAGCTTCCATCGGATCGACGGAATGTTACCAGCGCCTTAGCGTGAGCTTCATCCACTGCCTCCGCACTGGAGTTCTCGATGGCGCGTGCAGCGACTCCCGAGGAACGAAGACCCCGTAATGCGGTAGATAAGTCCACGTATTCCCAAGGCGAATCGATGTCGAATACCTCGAGCGGTTCGAGAGCCGCAGCCGATGCGAACGTGCGCAGTGCGGTTTCATCCGATAAAGCGAATGGTCCAGGTGCACCTGGCGGTGGCGGGGGCAGCAGCGGCCGCAGCGCGGCGACAAGCGACGCGGCCTCCATCCCGTCGGGTTTGCCCCAGGTCACCACGACAACGTGTGAGCCGTGTCTAGCCACTCGCTTTGCCTCCGCGAGCGCGGCACCGGGGTTCGCGGCGTATTGGAAAGAATTGAAGCCTGTGACCAGATCGAAGGAAGCATCTGCAAAAGGCAGGCTCTCTAATTCACCAATGTGAAAATTTCCGTTGGGCACACGATCACGGGCGATCGCCAACAAGTTCTCGGCCGCGTCGAGGCCGAAGACCTGTGCACCTCTTCCGGCGGCTAGCTGGGCGGCCATTCCAGCGCCACATCCCGCATCCAGATACTCGCTTCCTGCCTTCAGGCCGACGCGGTCGAATGCAGCTGTGTAGACAGGGCGACAGGTTTGCTCCTGGATCGTCGCCCAATGAGCAGCGGCTGAACCCCAGAATCTACCATTCGCCGCAGAAGTGGTTCGCTTTTGTTCTATAGCCACGCTGCCTCCTTGGAGCTAAGTATAGGTGACGTGAAGGCCGGTAGGCCCGGTGGAATCCTGAATCACGGCGCGCAAACCTGGAACGAAAAACGGTCTTTCAGGAAATCGGCGATGGAGCGTTAATTGCGATTATCGCTAGTTGTTTCGCCCCGATCCTGGTTTGCGCTCTTAAGAGTTGACGTTTACAGTAACCCAAAATGCTTGAACGCCTTCGTGATTGCAAGTTGCTGGCTCCGATGCTATTGTTCAGAGCATCTAGATTCCCATCATGCCAATCAGGAACGCCAATGGCAGTCTGCTGCGCAAAGGTGGCCACATATGACGCCTTTCAGTCGCAACAAAAGACGACTTCTAGGCCGCGTTGCATTCTTGTTTGAACCTCCTGCGCTATCCGCTTACTTTGTTCGCAAAGATGCCGTCATGCACATTGCCGGCGGTATCCGTAAGACGAAAGTCGCGGCCGGAGTAGCGATAGGTCAGCTTAAGATGGTCTAAACCTAAAAGCGCCAGAACCGTGGCGTGGAAGTCATGAATCTGCATACGATTTTCCGCCGCATGGTAGCCGAACTCATCGGTTGAGCCATAAGCAAAACCGGCCTTCACGCCGCCGCCCGCCATGAAGATGGAGTAGCCATATGGGTTGTGATCGCGGCCGTTTCCGCCTTGTGAAACAGGAGTACGGCCGAACTCACCCGCCCAGATGACTAGGGTATCGTTCAGCAAGCCTCGCGCTTTCAGATCTTTCAACAGGCCGGCGATCGGCTTATCGACTTCAGCGGCATTTTCGGTGTGCTTCTCGAATAGGTCTGAGTGTTGATCCCACTTGTAGCTGTGAGTGCATTGAATAAAGCGCACGTCGGCTTCGGCCAAGCGGCGCGCAAGTAGACACTGCCAGCCGAAATCGGCAGTGCTCGGGTCATTAAGGCCGTAGAGCTTGCGCGTCGCATCTGATTCACCGGAGACGTCGAACACTTTCGCTGCCTCGGCCTGCATGCGAAAACCCATTTCAAACGATTGGATGCGAGTTTCCAGTTCGTCATCAAGCTTCCACAATTCCTGGTGCTTCCGGTTGATGGCCTGAATCATGTCGAGTTCATAGCGCTGTTGGTCGCGCGTAAACCCGTGATTGACCAGGTATTCGATGGGCTCTTTTTGAATGTCGGCGACTTGCATGCCTGCATTGCCAATGGCTGTTCCTTGAACGGCGCCCGGAAGGAAGCCGGATGCCCAGTTTTTGGCGCCGCCATGCGATAACGCAGGTTTGATAGTGATGTACCCGGGAAGATTGCGATTTTCCGAGCCGAGGCCGTAAAGCACCCACGAGCCCATGCTGGGACGCGTAAAGGTAAATGTTCCCGTGAAGGTTTGCAAAAGCGCTGCGCCGTGATCGACACCTTCGCCAACCATGGATCGGACCACGCAGAGATCATCCGCACACTCCCCGATGTGCGGAAACAGGTCGCTGATGGGTAAGCCGCTTTGACCACAATTCTTGAATTTCCAGGGCGATTTCATCAATCCGCCCGTTTCGCCGGCGGCGAAGGTGAGCGGCTGTTTGATGGGCAGTGGTTTGCCGTCGTGCGCATCGAGATATGGTTTGGGGTCGAAAGTGTCAATCGATGATGGTCCGCCATGCATGAACAGGAAAATGACACGCTTTGCCCGGGCGGCAAACATCGGGTTCCTTGGAGCAAGTGGGTCGACACTGCTGTCTGCTTTTGCGACTTCGGCGAGGAGTGATTGCAGGCCCAGGTATCCGAAACCGCAGCCCGCTGCACGTAGCATCGCGCGGCGGGAGAACTGCGAAAGCTTCGGGGGTTTGGTGAGAAACGAGTAAATGTCCATATTTAACCTAGTAAAGGAAGATGAATTCGTTGGAGGCCATGAGAACGTGCGTGAGGCTTGTCCAAGCTTTTTCTTCCGAGATGGCATCCCACTTCTGGCGCAGGCTCGCCACATAAGTGAGGTCGCGATCAATCTCCGAGGGGTCCGGCTTGCGGTCGAGGACGCGAATATAGATCTCTTCAACGCGACGCTTGTCGAGTTTTTCCTGCTTCAATACGTTGGAGGTGAGATGATTTGCTTCGCGGATCACCAACGGACTGTTCATCACAAACAGCGCCTGAGTGGCGACAATGGTAGAACTACGGCGACCGTCGGGCGTCGTAGCGTCGCCAAAATCAAACAAACTGTAGAGGGTCGGCAAATTCGAACGGCGCAGAGGTAGGTAGATGCTTCGGCGATTTGTCTTTTCCGGATTCATGCTGATGCGGCTGGAGCTGGTTTCGCCATCGGTGCCGACACCGGGATCAAGAGTGCCACCCATCGTGAGATCCAAATCGCCACCCATAGCGAGATACGCGTCGCGAATCTCTTCAATGCTGAGACGCTGACGGGGGAAGTGTGAGAGCAGGCGATTTTCCGGATCTTTTGCTTTCTTCTCTTCGTCGAAAGCGGCGCTCATCTGATATGTCTTCGACAGCATGATGAGCTTATGCATTTTCTTTATAGACCAGCCGTCATCAATGAACGTCCTCGCCAGATAGTCCAGGAGTTCAGGATTGCTAGGACGGTCCCCTAAGCGACCATAATTGTCAGGCGTACGAACGATGCCTTCGCCGAAGTGGCCCTGCCAGATGCGATTCACTATGACGCGAGCGGGAAGAGGATTGCGAGGATCGATTATCCAATTGGCGAGTTCCAAGCGGCCGCTATTTGTCTTTACCGCCTGGAGCGGTAGATTGAGACGCAGAATGGCTGGCGCGGTACGTTCCACAGGATCACCGAGGCTGTGATAATCGCCACGGAGGAACACATGCTGCTCCATGGTCTGGCCTTCTTTGACCGCGCAGGCCATCGGAATCTCCTTGCGAGGCAGCGACTTCTCCATGCTTTCTGCCTGGGCGAGGAATTTGCGGACCTCCTCCGCTTTGGTAGGATCGAGTGTGGCGAGTTGTTCTTCGCGAGTGCGATGTAAGGGACCGCCGTTCTGCCAGACAGCAACGAAGAAGCCGTGTTGGTCCGACGAGAGAAATGGCCGTGCGCTGGGGACTTTGCCGGCCTTTGGGTAACTCTCCTGGGTTCCCTGCCACCAACTGAGGTCCTGATCATATTGGTAAGCACTGCGGCGGAAGTCTTCCTGATATTGCGCGGCGACTTCAGCACGGTTCGCTTCGGTGGCTGTATGCCAACGGTTGAGTTCCGGGCGATTCGCGTCGTCTAGATATGCGACCCACTTGCCAAGAAGCTTGGCATCGAGATTCGGGTCTAGAGCCTCATGCTTGGCGTACACACGATAGGCTGCAAGCATATATTCCGCAATTTGCTTCTGATCGGCCTCGCGCTTCTTCCGCGCTTCGTCGTCAAATTTCAGAATTTTGCCAATTTTCCCTTGGATGTCGTTATAATCCTGCCAGCTCTTGTAGAAGGTATCGTATTCGGAGGCCGGAGTTAGCGGCGTCTGAATAGGATCTCCCGTTTCGCCCTTCTCGTAACTTAGAGTGGAGGCAAAGATGGCGGCCATCTGATAGTAATCTTTGGTGGCGATGGGATCAAACTTGTGATCGTGGCAGCGTGCGCAGTTGACGGTGAGACCCAAGAGTGCCTTTGAGGTGACTTCGATCTGGTCATCCACTACGTCATAACGCTTGAGCGGAAGATCTTTTTGTGCCAGAGCTTTCTTGCCTAAGGCGAGGAAACCAGTGGCCACGATGCCACGATACCCAACGCCAGAGTCAGGATCTGCCGCCAGAATGTCTCCGGCAAGCTGTTCACGCACGAACTGATTGTAGGGCATGTCACTGTTGAACGCGTCTACTACGTAATCGCGATAGCGCCAGGCATGAGGATAGCGGTGATCTTCATCGCTGCCTGTGGAATCGGCATAGCGCATCACATCGAGCCAGTGACGCCCCCAGCGTTCGCCGTAGCGGGGGGAAGCGAGCAGCCGGTCAATCACATTTTCATAAGCCTTGGGGGATTTATCAGCCGAGAAATCCTTCAGCTCTTTTTCGGTGGGCGGTAGACCGGTGAGATCGAACGTCGCACGCCGCAGGAGCGTGGTTTTGTCCGCCTGCGGGGCAGGCTTCAGTCCATTTTTATCGAGGTTGGTAAGGATGAATTGGTCAATTACGTTGAGAGCCCATGCTTTCTCTTGCGGTAGCGGTGGTGCATTTTGAGATAATGGTTTGAAAGCCCAGAAGTTCTTATCCGTGTCCGTGATTACTCCGCGCAGTGCAACTGGCCGAACTCCAGTGCCTGCCAGC
>CAVYHD010000031.1:0-4239 GCA_963768075.1 Terriglobia bacterium | reverse complement strand
CGAATTGCCCGCGCTTGGTGTAACTGCGGGAGTCGGCGCCCCGGCGACGATCCACTCGCGGAGGGCAGATATCCTTTCAGGAGGAAGCTTGCCTTGCGGAGGCATCTTGATGCGATTCTCATAACTTAGGGCACGAAGGATAGGGCTATTATCGAGTTCCGATTCCTTGCCAAAGATGCCCATGGCGGCCGCTTCTTTCATGCCTTCAGCCGTGCTCAAATCAAAGCCACCGCTGCGCACCTTGGCACTGTGGCAAGGTTGACAT
Organism: Terriglobia bacterium; assembly: GCA_963768075.1. Lineage (GTDB taxonomy): Bacteria > Acidobacteriota > Terriglobia > Bryobacterales > Bryobacteraceae > QHXW01. The sequence continues at coordinate 3,974 of CAVYHD010000031.1, read as the reverse complement.
TCTTGAGCGAAAAGTGGACGGGCGTTCTTTTCAAACAACTCAATTTGAGCGGGCGTCTGAGCTGCGACGATTCCAACGCTCAAAGTGAAAAGAAGCACATGGTGCGCGCGTTCTAAAAGAATCATCGGTCTTCTGATTAAAATGATTGTATCTCTTTTCTAGCATCCCTGAGTCGTGCTCGCGCCGCACGATGAAGTGGTAAAATCCAATTCCACCAAAGCGTTCGTAACTGATAACGGAGGTCCTTACGAAACGTGCTCTGCTTGCTGTTGCGCTGGTTTGCTGCGCCACCAGCCTGCCCGCGTGGCTTCAAGGGCAGAACGCCGCTGCGTCGGGTCACTACATGTTTGCCTGGACCGGCGATGCCGCATACAAAGGCAAAGACTTTCTCGCTGTGATCGATGCCGACCCGAAATCGGCATCGTATTGCCGCCTGGTGACAACGGTGGCGACCGATCAGCAGACGATGATGGTGCATCACACGGAGTACACGATGCCCGCCGGCGGCATGCTTTTTGCTAACGATCACATGGCGGGCCGGACTTTCATCTTCGATCTGCTTGACCCGCTGCACCCGAAGGTCGCCGCCTCCTTCGGCGATATGGCGGGCTACATGCACCCGCATTCCTATCTGCGGCTCCCCAACGGACATGTGCTCGCGACTTTCCAGCACGCGCACCACGGCGAGAGCCAGGGGCTGGGCAAATCGGGTGGTCTGGTGGAAATTGACGATCAGGGCAAAGTGATTCGCGCAAGCGGCAGCGCGGACCCGGCATTTCCCGGCGCGCTGCTGACGCCTTACAGCCTGATCGTCCTTCCCGAGTTGGACCGGGTGGTGTCCACGAACTCTTCCATGCATTTCGAAGATTTTTTTCGCGGCCTTACATACCAGGTGTGGCGCCTCTCCGATCTCAAGCTCCTCAAGACCGCATACTTCGATACGGACGAGGACCACTATGGGCAGATCAGCCCGGAAGAGCCGCGCCTCGGCCCGGACGGGTCGATCTACGTGCAAACCCTGAGTTGCGGAATCGAGCGGATCACCGCCGTTGACGGACAAGCCGGAATCGCGCCGGGTCCACTTGTTCCCCGGCTCTATGTGCGGCGTTCCGACCATCGTGGGGCATTACCTGATTCAGAGCGTTCCCGCGACGAATGGCCTGATCGTGCTTGACATCGCGGATGGGCGGAAGCCCGTCGAGGGATCACGGCTGAAGCTCAGCGATGTCTACTACCCGCACTGGACCGGATGGGACGCGAAGACGCAGCGGCTGGTCGTGAGCTCCAACTATTCCAAGGACCGGGTTTATCTCCTGAAACTGGACCAGTCGACGGGCGTCCTCACGATAGACGATGCCTTTCGCGATACGGACGGGCACGCTGGCTTTAACTTCCACGATCGGGAGTGGCCGCATGGGTGGAAGGGTACCGGGCTGCCGCACGGAATCATCTTCTCGCGTTGAAAGATATGGAATGCCGCGCGGGGCAGCTCGATTCCAGGATTGTTAGCCACCCTTCCAGTACTCTTGGTGCATCGGCGGCGACGAATAGTGGAAGGATGCGCCGTAATACAGGACTTGGCGCGATCAGGTCGGTCTTCTGTGATCGGTGAAGCCGATGCGGGTGTTCCACATCGTAAAATAGCGAGATGCCCACGGCCCGGGCGGACTCATCGAGGCGTTGATGCCTGACGTTCGACCGAGGGCGAGGTGGTTTCTTGCATCCTGCCGGGTGTCCGGGTGAGATCCCAGAGGAATTTGATCGACATGACCATAGAAGTCGCCAGACGAGTGCGAATCGTAATTGCGGGCGCTGGCCTGATCGGACAGGCACACCTCAAACGAGTTCTAGATGAACCAGAGGCCGAACTGGTCGGCATCATTGACACCGATCCCAAAGTAGGAGAACAGGCCGCCAAGCTGGGCGTGGAGTGGGCTACGAATATCGACACGATGCTGGACAGAGTCAAACCAGATGGCATCGTGATCGCGTTGCCCAACCAGGCCCATTTCTCGGCCGGCAAGGCTGCAATTCGGGCTGGAGTAGCAACGCTGATAGAGAAACCCGTTTGTAACACAGTGGAAGAGGCCGAGCAACTCGCCGAAGAAGCCGATCGGTCCGGGGTACCCGTTCTTGTCGGGCACCATCGGCGACACAGTCCGTTGATCAAACGGGCCAAACAGATAATCGAAACTGGCCGTCTAGGCAAGATCACAGCCGTCAATGGTCTGGGTTGGTTTCTTAAGCCCCAGGACTACTTTGAGGGCAAGACTTCGTGGCGTCGCGAACCAGGGGGCGGCGTCGTCATGATCAATCTTATACACGTGATCGACGACTTGCGAAATCTTTGCGGAGACATTGTCAGCGTGCGAGCGGCTGTGTCCAATGCAGCTCGAGGGTTTCCGATTGAGGATACTGCCGGCGTAATCCTGACATTCCGCAGTGGCGCCATCGGTACGGTCTCCATCTCAGACGCAGCAGCGGCGCCATGGAGTTGGGAATTAACCTCCGGCGAGAACGGGGCCTATCCGTGCACGGACCAGTTCTGCTACCTGATTGCGGGGATGGAGGGCTCTCTCTCGATCCCGCAGCTGGAGGTCTGGCACCACGGAAACGGTGGAAATTGGTGGTCGCCAATTCATGTGGAGAGGAGCATTTTCCCCGGCGAGACTCAGAACCACTCGCAGCTACACAGTGATCCAATGACGAACCAGATTCGTCACTTTTGCGACGTGGCAAGAGGCACGACTAAGCCGCTGCTCGATCTATGGGGGGCCGCAAGGACACTCGAAACGACGTTGGCCGTGAAGAAGGCTGCGGCGACACAAGGCGTGGTGTTTCTCTCCTAGGGCTGTGCTCAGCAATATTCTCCATGCATTGTTGAAACCGCAACCTGAGGTTGGTGCATCGTGATTATTGCATTTTGCCCTGCCACGCCGGCGCCTCTATGGATCAATCACAACGTAACCCGCCGAGTTGCAGACAAACACCGCATGGAACAAGCTCGCCGGGAGCAGGCCGTTTACAACCGTACTCTCACGCGCTTCAAACACCGCGGTGCCAGGATGATATACCTGTCCGCCAATTCGAAGGTCGGGCGCTCTGGCGATGGAGGCTGGAGAAGAACGGCCGGAACACGCCCGGATGACCGCCGCGCGGGGGGGCCATGCCGACGCACGGAACAGCAACAGTGTACCGATGCCGGAATCCAATACCAAATTGCCCTCACTGGTCGCGATTGACATACGGCTGTGAATCAGACTGAACGGAACCGGGGATTGGCTCGTTGCCGCCTTCCCGAAAACCAATTCACGTTTCTCGAAGTCCATGATGTAGTCGAATTGCAAGAGGAAGTTCTGTCCGAGGATTCCCCGAATGTCAGGCGATGTTGCGTGCACCCCATCAAGTCTCGTAACGAGGAATATCTGGTCCGTCGCTTCCGCCGGCCCTAGGCTGACCCGGCCGACCTTGGTACCACCCTCCACGGACGCTCCCGCAGGCGTGATCAGCTTCCTTTGAAACGTCGCCGCGATCCCCAGCTTCCGAGCAAGTTTTGCTTCCACAAGGTTCGTGTCCGTTCCGGTGTCCAGAAGGAAACGATACGGACCGCGGCCGTTCAGGTAGACATCTTCCACTACGGGGCTGCCAGCCGCAACCTTCAGCTTCACAACCGTGCCCCATGTCCTGGACCACAGGCACCCGGGAACGGCAATTGTCGAAAGCAGAACAGCCAGCGTTTTTTGTATGGGTCAACCATACGGTTGGCCGTTCGGACAAGTCGTGATGCTGGTGTGATGGAAACATGATGAAGTTACCGGAATACGATTTAGCGAGGGCTATAATAATCGGAAATCGTGAGCGCGGCCGCAGGGAGGCATTACCGTTTCGAGAATGTGGATGTAGATCCACAGAGTCACAGAGTTACAGTAGGCGACGCGGTTCGGACCCTGGAGCCGAAATCCTTTCGTTTGCTC
>CAVYHD010000030.1:0-9720 GCA_963768075.1 Terriglobia bacterium | reverse complement strand
GGGGAATGCCCGGTTGATCGGAGAAAGTAGCGACTCTCGCTCGAAGCCTTGATAGGCTGAGAGCAAATTTTCTTTCGCGAGAAAAAGGAGAGTCGCTATGAAGAAACCATATCAGATCGAAGCGCAGCGAGCGGTGAGACAGCTGGAGGAAATGGCTACGGACGGGAATCCGGCGGTGCAGATGGTGTTGCCGATGGCCGAGATGGTGGGCTGGCTGCACCAGGGCGTGGGCGCATTGATTCGCCAAGCCGGGTTGCGGGTGATGGAACTGCTGATGGAAGAAGAAGTACGGGAACGGGTTGGGGAACGCAGCCAGCCGCAGCCGGACCGAACGGCCAACCGGTGGGGCAAGGAGCGGGGCTACTGCGTGGTGATGGGCCAGAAGGTGCCGATTGACCGCCCGCGCGTGCGCACGACCGACGATCAGGAAGTCCGGTTGGGCAGCTACGAAATGTTTCACCGCGGCGAGCCGCTGACTGAAACGGTGTGGGAGAAACTGATGCTCGGTCTGAGCACGAGAAAATATGGCCGGGCAGTGCGAGAGTTCGCCGAAGCGTACGGCTTGGAGAAGAGCACCATCAGCGAACATTTCATCGAGGCCAGCCGGGCAAAGTTGAAAAACATGATGGAGCGGCGCCTGGACAAGATGCGGTTATGCGCGCTGCTCATCGACGCGACGCCGTTTGCCGGGCAGCAGATGGTGGCAGCGCTGGGCATCAGCCAGGACGGACGGAAAACGATCTTGGGCATTCGCCAAGGAGCCACCGAGAACGCCACCGTGGTAGGAGAGTTACTGGGCGACCTGATGAACCGTGGGCTCGATCTAACCGAGCCACGGCTTTACGTTCTGGATGGCGGCAAAGCGCTTCACGCGGCGGTGAAAAAGTACGCGGGCGAATCGGCGCCGATCCAGCGCTGTCAAGTGCACAAGCGGCGCAACGTGTCTGGATCATCTGACTGACGACAGAAGCCTTTGGTGGCAAGAAGCTGAATGCCGCCTACGCGCTGGAAGACTACGTCGAAGCCAAGCAAGCGCTGAACACGCTGCATCGCGAACTCATGGATCTGAATCCGAGCGCTGCACGGAGCCTGGGGGAGGGATTGGAGGAAACGTTGACCGTCCATCGGCTCCACGTTCCGCCCCAACTGCGAAAGACCTTGGCCAGCACCAACGTCATCGAGTCCGCCTTCTCGATCGTCGAACGGGTTTGCACCAACGTGAAACGATGGCACGCCGGCGATCAGCTAGAGCGCTGGGTGGGGTCCGGGCTCTTGGTAGCGGAAAAGCAATTCCGCAGGGTCCAAGGACACAAACAGATTCCCATCCTTCTCAGAGAACTGGAAGCGTTAGTTCCTTCCAAGTCCGAGGTTGTCAGACGCAGAAAGGCGTCGTAGAGTGGGTTACGCGAGAGCCGCTACTTTCCACGGAGAGTCGGGCGATCCCCCATGTGAGCAGGCAACCGACAGTCCGTCCGTATCTTTAGGACGGCGCCTGAATGCCTTATTGGTGAGCTGCCCGTTCTCAAACCAACTTGGTTTCAGCGCTCGATAAATACGCTGTTCCCAGGGAATGGGCCTACTCCTAACGCACGGCTTGACGAGTCAAGGCATCTAATCCTCGTTGCCAAATTTTGAGCATTGGGATTTGGCTGAGATTGGTATGAGCCAAGAGGTTGAGCGAGATTGCCAAATTGAAGGATACTTTCCCGATTTGGAAAACATGCCAATCTGACAATATCATTGCCATTCCGCCACGTCACGTTGATTTCTCCGTAGAACGTAAGTCCATCCCCTCAGGCATAGAATTAGTAAGTAGGTGACTGGCTTGGGTGATTAATCCGGATATTTCTGTGACTACGGTAAGGGGAGGAGGCAGTTCGTCATCATCTTCCTGCTTTGCGGTCTGGGCAATACGGGCGAGGATCTTGTCCGTTTTACTTACTGGCTGCGCTTCTGCCTCGGCTGATACCTGAATCCCCCGCTTTAGCCGCCGATACGTGGCCCGTAAATACAAGCGCTCCGCTCGTAGCAGCTACAACAGCGTACGCGAAATAAACCTCCGCCCATCTCTCGGTACTAAAATCCTGGCCAAAATATGCGGGAAACGAAAATTTGCAAGCGAGGAGCCGTATTACAGAGGAGCCTGCTGGAGACGGATTAATCTGTGCTTGTGCAGTGCAGGGTGACAATTTCCTAAAACCCTATTTAGTCTTTAGTTGTCGCGGTTTTTTGCTTCAATTCGGGAGGAACTTCTAACGCCGGAATTCCCGCGAGTCCAAGTACGTAAATCGGCTCACCGTCTGACTTGTAACGGTCAACCAATCGCGACACGTTCGCCAGCACGGTCTTGAGCTTTAAAATCGTCCCGTCTTCCAGCTTATAGACCGTCCACGGCTCCTTTTTCGGACTCAAAATCTAGCTGCTCAGCCGGGACTGTTTTCCCTTCGAACTGAACTTCAATTATCTTTGCCAAAGATTGCTTGCCCTTTCTTGGTACCCCGCCGACTGTAATGTCGATTATATACGCTAATCCTCGACAGGGGGCAGTCTTTAGTTTAGCGCTTATTGCATTTTACTTCAAGTACCTTCATTTTCAATAACTTAGACATCGCTGAGGGAGTACATTGTGGATGTGACCGGCTTCCGTGGCGTTCCTGCTCTTGCACCGCCGCGCGATTAGGAAAGTCTGAGAGGCCTGACTAACCCTTTGACTCTCCGTCCATGAAATAGTACCCGAGCACTTCAGCGACGAGATGCCGAAGACGTTCTAAGGCCTATATTTATTGGGTTTTGAAAGCTCATCGGTGAAGTGATGAGCCCGTGTACGTCTGGTGTACGTCCGGAGGAAGGCCCCCGAAAAGTGGCCATCACTCCCCCTTCTGGTTCCCCCCCCCCCCGGGCGGCAGCCGGCCTTCTGTTTCAGGGCCTCCCAGGTCCAAACAGCCACTTGATAGCCGCGGCGCGAGACTCGAAAGCGCTGTTTAGAATCTGAATCTGTTCCACCGTCTTCCAGTAACTCGGTACTCCCACGAGGAAATTCAAAAAAGAGTTTTCTCTTTATTCGCCACATCAGAACCATATCAACACAAAATCATATATTCGACAACGCTTGATATTGCTGTTATATGTTTCATGTGTTCCATATATTGGGACAAATATTATTTACACATTGAGGAGACACGCACATGCCCACAACGAAAACGACCAAGAAGCCGGCAGCGCGAGCGAGCCGAAAACCCACTCAGGCGGAATTAGAAGCCATGAAAAAGACGATTGGCGACATCGAGGAATCGACCAAGGTCACGGCCAACGCCATCGAAGCGTTAGCGGCCGCGCAAGGCGCTGAGGAGCCGGAAGCGGCGTTCGAACGGAATAGCATTAGGAAGCAATGCTGCGATGAGAACGCGCGTCTGCTAACCGTGCTCCAGGAGTTCCTCGGCGAGTTTAATGAGATCAGGCCGTCCGATTTCGAGAGCCTCAGGTTCTTGAGGCTGATACAGGTACGTGACAGGGGGTGTATTACGCCGATCGAAGATTTTATTCACACCCTGGTCCAAGCTTATGGCTGGCAAGACGAGCAACGAAAGGGGCTGACTGTCGAATACATCGAAAGGCTACTGGAAAGCCTGCAGGGTCTGCCGGAGGAGATCGAGCGCGCCCACTTCATGGCGTCTCGCTATCCGCTGTCGGAACCCAGGAAGACCGAGGTCACAGCCTGACCACCCAATGGGGCGGGTTTCCGAGTTTGTGTCCTTGGGGACACATTTTCGGCGCCCGCCCCTGAAAGGAACATCAGATGCCATTAGAAACGCACTCGCCCGAAGGACAAGCGCTCTGGCGTCAACTGGAGGATGCGGCGCTCAACGAGGCCGTCACAGCCAAGGCCTTCACGTATCCCGTGCTGATGATTCAGTCCTCTGGGGGCGGCTTCCTGTGTGCCTGCGTCGTCCGGGAAGGTGTCCAGTGTGAGGCCCTTACCGACTTGCATGTTACCGGCGTGCTCTTCCCGATACGGACGCTGTTTATCGAGCAAGCCACCCTCCGGACCGCTCAACACCTCTTCACGGAGGAAATGTGGCGCGCGGCTTGCCGGAAGTGGAAGCGAGAGCAGCGGCGCGCGGGTACCACCGCCGCGGGCGTATAATACCCAAGCTCGGCCTGCGCACTTCCCCAAACAGACGTCGCTAGCCCAGGCGCCGTTCTGATCTCCTGCGCGGGCCGGGTGACAACCCACCTAAAATCTTGGTATCTAGGCTGTCAGCCGGCAACGAACCGCGGGATTCGTGCGCACGAAGCCGGCCGGACGTTGAGACAGGCGCCTGGCGCCGGACCGCGGTCGGCCGCCCCGCTGGAACTCTAAAATGGCGATACGGTCCCGAAGCACAGACACGCATTGGGACCATTTCGAATGCGGCCCAGGAAACCCGCAGTTCGGGCAGGTTCCGGTTTGGATCGCATCGGCATCGATAGCCATTGGGCACATTCTACCGCCAAACATTCCCCGGAGTTCATGTTTCGGCGCCGATGGCACCCAGAACCATCACCCGATGCCCGGAATTTCGTCCTGGCCAGCCGCAAGCACTAAGCTGGGGTCTTCTTGAGCGGCACGCCAGCGCATCGAGGGCCTGGAGCACCACGTGTTCGAACCGCCGATGGGTGTCACCATCGACACATTCAATTACGGGAATTCGAACCGGGCGTGCGGGGGCGACGGCATACGTTTTCCTGCCAGGCAGACTGATGAATCTGGAATTTCCCTTTTCGAGGTAGCCCACGCCGTGGATGATCAGCCAGCCTTCCAAAATCATGGAAAAGCTTGCGCGAAGTGGACCTGCATCGTCGCGCGTTTCCAGGTTAAAAATCGTGATGTCTTTCGCTTCCATTACTGCTCCGTCTTGAGTGCGCGCTGGAGCAACCGCGCAACGGTTTGAGTGTCGAATCCTCGGGCCAGAAACGCATCGGCAGTTCCCGGCGGGAAGCCGGCGAGTTCAACAGAGACGCGGACGTGATGTTCCCGCGCGGACCTCGCCGCGGCCTGGCGATCGATCTCGAAGCAATGATCTACAGCAGCGGGAGCCATGGTTGGTTTTCTCCCCTGATTTTGTCCCGCGGGCCAAAGAGTTCTTCAGTTGGCGTCGGTTGTCCGCGGCCCGATCGCTGGTATCGCAACCATGCGCGGTCTGTCGCGGTAACTTCTCGCGGAGCCATCCGCCGCGGTTGCGGCATAGCAGTGGCCTGCAGCCGCGTATACCTAGGTGCCGGTGCCGGACCTAGGTCAACTCCAAGCACGCCGAAGGTAAGACGCAAGAACCAACCGAGCCCGATTTTCTTTCTGCAATTTGGACAAGTCATAACATCATCGACCCGCGGCGTGAACGAATGTAAACGGCATTCGTAGGGAGCCGCGTCCGTACACTGGAGAAGGAGCTCTAGGCGGTCCGCCCTCAAGTTTGCCGCTGTGATGATGAGTCGTCAGCGACAAATTTTTGCGCGACAACCGACCCGAAGCGCGCAAATCTGTGAAAACTCATGGTGTTTCAGTCGGACGCAGCATGGGACCCGTTTGTGGCCAGGAACTTCCGGGCCGGAGTATTGCCGGTCCGTTTTCTATGTACTCTGCCCAGCAAAGCAACATGTATGCGACGTAGCGGGCTTGCGCCGGGTGCAAGATCCCGCCGGACCGCGGCTCCCCATTGAGGGTGACGAAGGCGCTCTGGCTCATCGCAATCATGACTCCACGCCGCCCATCATTCGTCGTGCCAGGCACTACATCGATTCTGTCTCCCGTGGCATCCACTTTTGGTTCTCCCTTACTGCACAATCTGACCAGGCGCCTGCATTAGCGCGCTGTTCTGCGATCTCCCATTACTGCCTAATGACCGGCAGCGAAATTGGCAACCTGGAAAATTTTCTATCGCTAGAAAAATCGCGCCATGTCGAAACCTGCGCAGGAGGGTGACCGGTCTTAGGTACCTTGAAACATTTGGGGCCTATCGATGGCGGCGCCGGTGACGCGTCACACCCCGTCACGGTGACGGACATTCCCCCTGCCTCATAGCTGCATATCTGCCAGTTTCTCGGCGGCGCGGCTCCGCCTGTCTCACACTCACGGCCGGCTTCGATGGCGGCCTGATGTAGCTTGCAAGTTGCGCGCGAAGCTCCGCTTCCTCAGCCTGTCGTTCTGCCGTCTTGTGTGGCGTCGCCGCGATCGCCGCCGGTAGCTTTTTGTCGTTTTCAGTCATCTTCGTCACCTCAACATTCAGCTGGAGCGCATCCACAACCGCCTGGTGATCAGCTGCAGTTTGGCCCGTGCCGTTCCAGTGGTTTACGAGATACTTCAACGCTGCCACTGGTCCACGTTTCCAGTTGTCGGGTGGATTCTGCTCTGCTCGCTCGATCAGGCGCGCCGGCGTGATGCCCTTGTGCTTCATCTGATTCCGCAACCAGGTGTCGTCAGCTAAGGTCATCGAGGGTGCCAGTATGCGCAAATCTTCCCAGGTGCCTGGTTTTGGATTTTCATCATCATCAGTTTTTTGGGAACGTGTTCGGTTTTCGTGGCGGGTTCAGGTTCGCCATCATCTCTAACCTTGCAGAAAGGCTGATGTTTTCCCTCTTTTCTGATGATGATTTTCAAGAACATCTTTTCTATCTGCGGTTTTCCGCAACTCTAAAGATTCGCGGTTTTCCGCAACTCTGACTTGCGGTTTTCCGCAACTCTTAAGATCTGCGGTTTTCCGCCAATCTCAGGTCGTTCGTTGATGGTGTAGTAGCTGGTGCGGCTGCGGCGCCAATCTATCCACCCAGCTTTTCTGAGATCACTGATTGCCTGGCGAAGTTGGCGGACACCCATACAAACCTCGGTCGCTAGCGTTGCGTGTCGCGGATTGCATTGCCCATTTTTGCCGGCGAATAGCTTTAGGCGGCCGTAAAGCAACTTTGCCGGGTGGCTCAGCGCCGGATCACGTAGGACGGCCATCGGAATCTGAATGAAGTCTGGTTCGCCGTTCATCAACACCGCCGGCAGATGCATGGCGCCGCGGTGTCCGCCCCGGCCCTGGTGAACGAAATAAAGCCTGACCCAGAACAGTGAACACAACCAGGGTCTGCGGCGTGTAACGTGGTGGGCGTGGTCGTGGCCGCCTGGTTGACCGGCGCCTGTCTTTCGGTTTTCAAGCGATATTCGAAACTCCGGGGCGTGCGGTCCGGCGCCGCTGAACCTCGAAACCCATCCGGCGAGATCCCGCAACCGAGCACTGACGCCAGTCTGCGAAGCCTGACACTCGTGAACAATTTGTTGAGAGCATACGCCAGCTGCCATCAGCCATTAGGGCCTTTACGCGATCGAGCTGACGGGCCAACCGCGGGCCATCCGCTAGGGGATCGAGCGGGGCCGCGCGGAGACATAATCTGCTCACGCGCGGACATCGAGGCGTCCGCTGACAGAAGGCTGAACGGTTTGTTCATAGCGCTTCAGCCACTCAGTGATAGCGGACTTACGATATAAGAATTTTCTGCTCGACCTTAGTCCGCGGCGGTCCGGTGCGCAGCACGTGCCAGCGATCTGCGGTACGCTTGCAAACGCCAAGTTGAGCGCAGAAGTCGTCAAGCTCGATATAGTCATCGAGCGGATTTGAGGTTATTTGAGTCGGTTGTTTCTGCTTCCCACGTCTTACACTATGAAACGCTGTCCGTGGTTAGTAAATTGTCAAAAAATGAACTTTTGATGGGTCAAAGAAATCACAACTTCTTTGACCCCTGCCGTTTCATCGTCTCCCCAAAATTTTTGAGACGCACCGGAATCGCGTGTATCTGGTTGTCGGTGGGATTATCTACGCCGTAGAGGTATTTGGCGATTTGCCTATTAGTTGCGCCAGCTGCTTTCATTCTCGCCGCCTCGACCAACACATTGTGTGACGCTTTGCGGGGGGCACCGCGCGGATTCTTTGGGTTGACTGTTGGCCGTCTACCAGTCTTGTTGGTGAGCAACTGTCCCTGCCAATAAATGACGGACCGTTTCGATGCCCAGCCCACGCTTTTCTCATCTGCGGGCAAGTCGGGTCAGTGATTCGGTAGGCCTTACAAACCATCCCGGGAACGGAGGTGAGTAACTCATTTGTGAGTCGGCCGGCTTGGCTCGAGTTCCTCACAGATGACATTAAAGCTTTCGCTCCAAGTCCTCCACCGTAGCTCGCTGGGCTGCAAATTATGACCGCGAACCTTGGAGTAGGTCATCAGCAGCCTACCCTGAATCTTTCGTCGTTCAAGCACCGGCAACCATGCGAATTCCTGGCTCTCCAGCCATGGCCACGGGGCGCTATGAGATTCAGTTTCCATCGCGCGCTCAGCTCACCAGCTCCACAACCTTCGCTCTCCTGCGGGGACTCCCAGGATCCGCCCAACTCCCGGTCCCACTTTTCGAGCGCGCTCTTTTTCCCCGCGCCAGAGCCTGTGCCGCTTGGAGATTGCAGCCACTTTTTCGGAGTGGTTAAGAACCTGCCCCACGATGAAACGCTGTACGCCGCAAGTTTTCGTCATATGCGTTGCGGCCGTTCGCCTCAAGTCATGCGGAGTGAACCGAGCGAGCCCGAAATGCTGCTGGTTCGCCGCGAGCGCGTTGCTCAGCCCGGCCACGCTTGTGTGGGCATCCTTGGACGTGTACCTGCTCCGGATGAGCCAGCGCCCGGGGTTCAGTTTCTTGATTTGGTCGAGCGCGAGTGATGACAACGGAACGCCGTGCTGTAGCTTGTTCTTCGCCTTCGCCGCCGGGATCAGCCACCAGCCAGTATCGGTATCGATCTCCGCCCGCTCTGCGCTAAGGACTTCACCCGAACGCTGCGCGGTGATCAAAATCAGTCGCAATGCCGCGCGACACTCTGACTCCATTGCCGCGAGTCGAGCCGCGTCCAGAATCCGCCGAATCTCGGCTTCGCTGAGCCAGCGGTCGCGCGCGTTCTTCGGCGCCGGCGGTTTCACTTTGAACGCGGGGTTTTGTTCCAGCAGGTCCTTCTCTATTGCCCAATTGAAAAGCCCGCGCACCACTCCAAGCAGCATGTTGCCTGCAATCGGGGTGTCTTGCGCCTTGCATTCGACGAGTTCGATCACGTCGCGGCGCCGGACGTCTTCCGCCTTCCACTTCCCCCAAACTGGCAGAATGTCGCGGTCGATGTACTCGCGCAGATCCCGCCGCTCTTCGGTTTCGCAGCATGCCGCTCCAGATAATCCTTGGCCAGTTCCTCGACCGTCGGAGCTTCCGCGCCGGGCCCGCTTCTCCTCCAAAGGGTCTTGTCCGCTGTCGATATGGCGGCGTAGTTCCTTCGCCCGCTCTCGCGCGGCCGTCGCCGTCCATGCCGGCCATGTTCCGATGGTAAGGCGCCGCTGTCGGCCCTCCACCGTGTAGGTCAAGACGAAAGCGCGCGCATCGTTCGCTGTCACGCGCAAGCCGAAGCCTGTATCTGCCTTCCCAAATAACGAGGAGGAGAGCGAGCGCCCGGCGCTTTCGTGCCCTCGATTGCCGCCTCATTGAGTCGCATTTTGACTCCCTTCAGCGGCCTCCCATGTACGTCATGTACGTCTGGTGTACGTCTGTTCGTGAGTCCGCTTTGTCTCCGAGTGTCCGCCGAATTACAGCTAATGTCAAGGATAAACTGCTTTGGGTTCAGAGGCTTGCGGATGGAAAGGTCTTTGTTTTGCGAGAGTTGCTATCTTATTGATTCTACATCC
>CAVYHD010000029.1:0-292512 GCA_963768075.1 Terriglobia bacterium | reverse complement strand
GCAGAACGTTCCTTTCGGAAAGCCCGAACCGGGAATCATTTCCCGGCCCGTAACCCGCTCCCTGCCCGCGGAAGTGGCCAAGCGCTGGCGCGTGCTTCCGTACAAGGTCGCGGCGGGCCATCTGTTCGTTGCCGGATCTGAGTTGCCGTCGGACCAGATGCACGACGAGTTGCGGAAATTTTCTTCTCTCGAGATCCGCTTTCACCTGGTGACTCCCTCCGAATTCGAAGAGTTGGCTCACGAATACCTGCCGCAATAGGGGGATTGACAGCGACGCGGACCGAGGTTTGGCGTCGGCCCATCACACGAACCATCCGGCTGCGATACACTCGACTCTTCCGGATCCAAATGATGACACCTACGCGATTGTTCGTGTGCTTCACCCTTCTCTCGTCGCTTATTCCGGCCGCCGATCCGCCCGGGTTACAGGGCTTTTCGCCCGATTCCGCTACTTCTGAGCGCGCGTGGGAGTCGAAGCTCAAAGCCGTGCCCAACGCGGACCGGATGCGCGAGTACATGCAGCGGTTGTCGGCGCGGCCGCACCACGTGGGCTCGCCGTACGACAAAGACAACGCCGAGTGGCTGCTGGGCAAATTCAAAGAGTGGGGTTTGGACGCCAAAATTGAGAATTTCGATGTTCTGTTTCCGTCACCGAAGGAGCGGGCGGTCGAGCTGATCGAGCCCACACATTTCACCGCCAAACTGGAGGAGCCGCCGGTTGGCGTCGATCCGACATCCAACCAGCAGCGTGAGCAACTCCCCACCTACAACGCCTATTCCATCGATGGCGACGTCACCGCGCCGCTGGTATACGTGAACTACGGCGTTCCGGACGATTACGAGCAGCTCGATCGCCTCGGTATTTCCGTCAAAGGCGCCATTGTCATCGCGCGCTACGGCGGCTCCTGGCGCGGCATCAAGCCCAAAGTCGCGGCCGAGCACGGGGCGGTTGGGTGCCTGATCTACTCCGATCCGCATGAGGACGGCTACTTTCAAGGCGACGTATTTCCCACCGGTGCCTGGCGCTCCGCTGACGGCGTGCAGCGCGGCAGCGTGATGGACATGCCGATTTACCCGGGCGATCCGCTGACGCCCGGTGTCGGCGCGAGCCGAAGGCGCAAAGCGTCTGCCGCTCAGCGAAGCGAAGACGATCACGAAAATTCCAGTCCTGCCGATTTCCTATGGCGACGCACAGCCGCTTCTGGCGGCGCTCCAGGGACCGGTGGCGCCGGCAGACTGGCGCGGCGCGCTGCCTCTCACCTATCACGTGGGTCCGGGGCCGGCCAAGGTACATCTGAAGGTCAAGTCGAACTGGGACACCAAGCGGCTCTACGATGTCATCGTTCGAATTCCCGGCTCCGGTGAACCCGACGTCTGGGTCGTTCGCGGCAATCATCACGACGCCTGGGTCAATGGCGCCGAAGATCCGGTTTCCGGCACGGTCGCGGAGATGGAGGAGGCGCGCGGCCTGGCGGAATCTGCTGAAGCAGGGCTGGCAGCCGAAGCGGACCATCATTTACTGCGTTTGGGATGGCGAGGAGGAAGGGCTGCTGGGCTCGACCGAGTGGGCCGAACAGCACGACGAGGAGCTTCGCCGGCACGCCGCTGTCTATATCAACTCGGACGGCAACAGCCGCGGTTACCTGCAAATGGAAGGATCACATTCGCTCGAAAAGTTTGTGAACGGCGTCGCCAAGGACGTGGATGATCCGGAGAAAGACTACCCGGCGTGGAAGCGCCTGCGCCTGCAGAAGATCGCGGACGCGCCCGCCGAAGATCGTGACAAAGTTCGCGACGAAATTCGCAAGCGCGAGGACCTGCGGATCGGAGCCCTGGGCTCCGGCTCCGACTATACGGTGTTTCTCGATCATCTCGGCATCGCGTCGCTAAGTTTGGCCTACGGTGGCGAGGATGGCGGCGGCATCTATCATTCCATCTACGACGATTTCTACTGGTACACCCACTTTGCCGATACGGATTTTCGCTACGGCCGCGCCCTATCGCAGACCATCGGGCTCGCGGTAATGCGTCTGGCGGACGCGGACTTGTTGCCGTACGATTTCACGGACTTCGCCGACACAGTCGGAACATACGTCGATGAGCTGGAGAAGCTCTGGAAAACAAAGAGCGACGAGATCAAGGAGCGCAACAAGGAACTGGAGGAAGGCGTTTACGTCGCCATCGCCGATCCGAAGAAAACGCTCGTGCCGCCGAAGGCCGAAGGAGTACCGCCGTTTCTGAACTTCGCCGCGCTGCGCAACGGGTTGGAGAAACTCCGGCGCAGCTCGGAGCATTACGATAGCGCCGCGCGGAAAACGGCGCTGGGAGTCAAATCCCTGGCGGCCATCAACCAGAAGTTGGCGCAGACGGAGCGCGCCCTGACACTGCCCGACGGGTTGCCGGGACGGCCGTGGTTTCAGCACCAGATCTACGCCCCCGGAATGTACACGGGTTACGGCGTGAAGACCATTCCCGGCGTGCGGGAGGCCATCGATCAAAAAAACTGGCAGCAGGCCGACGAGCAGCTCGTACGCGCGGGGCAGGTGTTGGAGAACGAAGCGCGGGTGATCGAGGAGATCGCGGGGGATCTGGAACGGTAGCGGGCCGCCGCCGTGCCTGGTTGTCCCAGCGCTCCGGAATTGAGAAAATACGGAGGAAAGCCTATGCCGATCTACGAATACAAGTGTCAAGATTGCGGAAGCAAATTTGAGAAGCTGCTGCGCCGCTCTTCCGAGGCCGCGGAGTTGAACTGCCCCTCCTGCGGGAAAGCGCATCTCACCCAGGAATTTTCTACCTTCGCGGCGCACGCGAACGGCTCAGCGTCGCAGGCTGGCCCGGCGCCCACGTGCCCGAGCGGGATGTGCAGCAACCCGGGATTCTGCGGTCGAAACTGAGATGGCCACGCCGTCGGTTCGCAATAAGTTGGAAGTCGCCGGCCCAGTCAGTGTCGCCTACCGGGAGATCCTGAGTCCGGAAGCGCTCGAATTCCTGGCGCAGTTATCGCAACAATTTGAAGGCCGCCGGTTAGAACTGCTCGAGAGGCGCCAGGTGCGGCAGGCTGAACTCGATTCCGGAACGCTTCCGGACTTTCTGACCGAAACCGCCAGCGTGCGGCAAGGCGACTGGACCGTTGCCCCCATCCCAAAGGATCTCGTGGACCGCCGCGTCGAGATCACCGGGCCGGTGGACCGCAAAATGATCATCAACGCGCTCAATTCCGGCGCCAGCGTTTTCATGGCGGATTTCGAGGATTCCAACTCGCCCACATGGCAGAACAATATGGAAGGCCAGAGCAACCTCCGCGACACGGTCAACGGCACGATCACTTTCAGCAGCCCGGAAGGCAAACAATACCGACTGAATGAGCGAATCGCCACGTTGCTGGTGCGGCCGCGCGGCTGGCACTTGGTCGAAAAACATGTTCTCGTCGACGGCAAGCCGATTTCCGGGTCGCTGTTCGATTTCGGCCTCTATTTTTTTCACAACGCCCGAAATTTGATTGCCAAAGGTAGTCGGACCGTACTTTTACCTGCCGAAGCTCGAGAGCCATCTGGAAGCGCGGCTCTGGAACGACGTATTTCTCTTTGCGCAGGACTATGTCAGGGTTCCGCGAGGCACGATCCGCGCAACGGTGCTGATCGAAACGATTCTCGCCGCGTTCGAGATGGATGAGATCCTTTACGAACTGCGCGAGCATTCGGCTGGACTCAACTGCGGCCGTTGGGATTACATTTTCAGCTTCATCAAGAAGTTCCGCAATCGCCCGGACTTCCTGCTGCCGAATCGCGCGCAGGTCACGATGGACCGCGCATTTTCTCAAGGCATACGTGGATCTGCTGATTCAAACCTGCCACCGCCGCGGTATTCACGCGATGGGCGGCATGGCGGCGCAGATTCCGATCAAAAACGATGCCGCGGCCAACGAGCAGGCGCTCGAAAAGGTCCGCCAGGACAAGCTGCGCGAAGTGAAGGCGGGCCACGACGGCACCTGGGTGGCGCATCCGGGCCTGGTTCCGGTGGCCAAGGAAATTTTCGACGACTATATGAAGCAGCCCAATCAGATCGCGGCGAAGCGTGAGGACGTCCAGTGACTGCCAGCAGGATCTGCTCAAGTGCCCGACGGGCGAGATCAGCGAGCGGGTCTGCGCCTGAACATCGACGTGGGCATTCAATATCTGGAATCGTGGCTGCGCGGCAACGGCTGCGTGCCGATCTATAACTTGATGGAAGATGCGGCGACCGCCGAGATTTCCCGCGCGCAGGTCTGGCAATGGTTGCGGCACGGCGCCAAGCTGAGCGATGGCCGCAGTGTGACAAAGGATCTAGTACATGAAACCATCGCCGAAGAGCGCACCCGGCTGAAAGCGGCCTTCGGGGAGCGCAGGTTTGATCTGGCTTCCCAGCTATTCGAGCAAATGATCACCGGCGGCGCTTTTCCGGATTTCATGACGCTGGCAGCTTACGAGCACATCGACTAGAGCGTTCCACCCGCCAGCGACTCCAGAAAGACCGGGGGCAAGGGCCAGTGCCCAGTGACGCGGCGGCCGGATTGCTCGAACACGCCCGCCGTGAGCACCCCGGTTAGGTCTTTGGGATCGGGTTTCTGGTTTTCTTGCGCGATCAGGCTCCGCACCAATACGGTTGCACGTTGCAACTGCGCGGCAAGCGCCGCGGCATCCGCGGAGTTCCGGCAAGTCACTGCAAGTCTCGCTTCCATTTGCTCGCCCTGTGGGCCCAGGGACAACAGAATCTTGTCGGCCGAAGCCAAAACCGTGGCGAAAAGGCGCGGTGCCGGCCGGCAACTGATCCGTACTCTTCAAGCTTTCGGCGGGAATGGACAGCCAAACCGGATCGCGCGGAGTATCCAGCGGGTTCACGAGGCCGGCCGTCCCCTCGGCCAGCTTCGCCGCCGCAAAGCCATCCGTACTCACGGCCAGGGCCAGCAGATTGGATTGCAGAAGAAAGAAAGAAATCCGGCGCTCCGGTGTACTGCCGGACATTCGGCACATACCCCGCTGGCACCTTCCGCCCTGCGCCTCGGCGTAGGCACGAAGTTTGTTCCAGTCGAAGCGGCCTTTGACCACGAGGTAGACGCCATCGTTGCTGAACGAAGCGGCAGCCCTATCGAGATCAGTCTGGTAATCGAAACCAGTGGCGCGCACGAAAGTCTGGTAGTCCGGATCCTCGGGCGTCTTGGCGGAGAGCAGTTTTAGCAGGCCTCCTCGCCGCAGGGTGTCGAGGTCGACAAACAAAACCATGGCTTCCCGCGGGGGCAGGCGCTGCAACATGCCCGCGGGGCTCGCCGCCGCGATCCGGGCGCGTTCGTAGACACCGAGCCAGGCAGCGCCGCCCACAGCCGCCAGCACCGCCATCGCCGCCCAAGCCCGGCTCGAAAGTTTCACGAACTCAGTATCACACGACCGCCGCGGCGGTTTCGGCCATGCGCGCTTCTTTCCACAGCTCGATGTACGGCCGGAGCTGCTGCATCATGTCGCGGAATCTCTCGAGCGTGAGCGACTGCGCGCCGTCGCTTGACGGCCTTCTCGGGATAGCGGATGCACTTCGATGATCAGCCCGTCCGCGCCGATCGCTACGCCGGCCCGCGCCAGCGCGGGACACCAGGCTCCGCTTTCCGGTCGCATGGCTGGGGTCGAGAATCACCGGGCAGGTGCGTCATCTCGTTCAGAACCGGAACGGCGGCGATGTCGCAGGTATTGCGCGTCGCGGTTTCAAAAGTGCGGATGCCGCGCTCGCACAGAATGACGTTGGAGTTTCCGTGCGCCACCATGTACTCGGCCGACATCAGCAATTCCTTGATGGTGGAACTCATGCCGCGCTTCAGCATCACCGGCCGGCCGCATTTGCCCAGCGACTTGAGCAGCGCGAAATTCTGCATATTGCGCGCGCCCACCTGCATGATATCGGCGTATTCCGCCACCATTTCCACGTCGCGGTCGCTCATCACTTCGGTGATGATCGCCAGCCCGGTCGCTTCCCTCGCCTTGCGCAGCAGCTTCAGACCCTCCAGTTCCAGGCCCTGAAAATCGTATGGCGAAGTGCGCGGCTTGAAAGCGCCTCCGCGCAGAATGCGCGCGCCCGCCTTCCGCACGCCTTCGGCGCGTCTCCATGATCTGCCGCTCGGATTCCACCGAGCACGGACCCGCCATCACAATGAATTCGTCGCCGCCGATTTCCAGACCATTCGACCCGTAGCTGCGTGCGCTCTTTCTTGAACTCCTTGCTGACAAACTTGTAAGGCGCGGAGATGCGCACCGCTCGCTCAACGCCGGGCGTGGCTTCGAGCGACTCGAGACATGCCGTCACGTCGCCAATCCCCACTACGCCGATCACGACACGCTCTTCGCCCTCGATCGAGTGGACCTTGTAACCAAACTCGCGAATCCGCTCGCAAACATGGTCGATCTCTTCTCGCGTAGCGTGGGGCCGCATCGAAATAATCATGGCTTCCATCCTCCTGGCAAAATAAAAAACCCACTCGATCGAGTGGGTTGGCTTCGTCCGAACTGCTTTGTTTCTTAAACCAACGCCACTCTACGCGATTCCGCTAAAGTACCAAAATTGGTACTCGAAGCCGTAGCTGGCGAAGGTCCTCGACATCAGACTTCGCAGTATACTCCCAATGCCTTCTCGAATGCAAGATTTCGCCGATTTGTTTACAGCCGCACGGAGTTCAATGGCAGGAGCGAACGATCTTAGACCAGGCTGCACTCAATCAGATTGAGGTCTGTCAGCACCGTCTCCCGCATTTGGTCTAAAGGCGGACGAATGCCCTTCGCCATCTTTGGCAACAGATCCGCAATGGCCGCGGGATCCCATTCTCGCGCCAGCCCTACTGTGTGGAAACCACTCATGCTCGCGGCAGCACAGGCAGCTTGCACCAGCACCCGCACCTTGGGGCTCTCGGGAGTGACCGGCTCGTGGTGATGCGCGATGACATCGCCAATCGTCCGCTGAAAATTCCACAGGTCGCTAAGATATCCTCCGACCTGGCAATGGTCCAGTTCAAAGACGTCTTGCTCCGGGCCTCTGAAATCCTGTCCACGGCTGCCGGAAGTATCTTCCAGAAATGAAGTGTAGGCGTCGGGGGAGAGCATGATCAGTGCGACGCGGCCGAGATCATGAAGAATTCCGGCGGTATAGGTCATCGGCCGGTCGAAGGTATACCATTGCGCCAATGATTCCGCCCACAGCGCGGTAGCCAGGCTGTGCCGCCAGCAACCGCAAAGTAGCGCCTTGTCCCCCGACCGCATGTAGCCCTTCAGCCCCAGGGTGACCACCATGTCGCGAACGCGATTTGCACCCACCAGGCACAAAGCCCTCAGCACGCTGCTCACTTCCTGGCGGAAGCCAAACAGCGAGGAGTTGGCGAAGCGCAGCACCTGGCCGGATAGCGCGGTGTCCGTCATGATCAGCCGGGACACTTCGCGGAAGTCAGCGTCGTCGTTGGAGATCACTCCAAGTAATTTGCAGGCCACGGCCGGGAAGGCCGGCAACGATTTGATCCCTGACAGGCGGCTGAAGTTGTATCCGTTCTTCGCGGCAGCCACACCGGCATTCATGGTTTTCAAGCAGTACCTTCGTCCCGTCTCACCTGTAAACATTCTTTCTCCGCTTGACAAAACTGTCTAGTTCTCAAATGGCATATGTCCTTGGTTAATGCGACGACGAATAAAGCGTTGCGGCTCATGCCTGCCCCGGTAGAATCAGCACTTACCACGGCGCGATGACGGACAGGCGATAATCTATCCATACCTGATATGACCAAGACGATCGCGCTGACTTGCCTGGGCCTGTCCATGGGAATTGTTCCGGCGGCCGAGTTCCCAACCGCTGAGATCACCAATGGCGAGATCCGGGCAAAGATCTACCTGCCCGATGCAACTAACGGGTTCTACCGCGGCACGCGGTTCGATTGGTCGGGCGTCATTTACAGCCTGGAGTACAAGCAGCACCAGTACTATGGGCCATGGTTCGACAAGACCGATCCCACGGTTCACGATTTTGTGTACGACGGTCCGCATATTGTCGCCGGTCCGTGCAGCGCGATCACCGGCCCGGTTGACGAGTTCCAACCGCTCGGGTGGGATCAGGCAAAACCTGGAAGCGTATTCGTGAAGATCGGAGTGGGGGCCCTGCGCAAGCCGCGCTCGGGCAAGTATGACAACTACGAGCTTTACGAGATCGTCGACCCTGGGAGACGGACAGTCACGAAAAATCGTGATTCCGTCGAGTTCACGCAAGTGCTGACCGATTCCTCAACCGGCTATGGTTACATCTATCGCAAGAACGTGCGCTTGACGAACTCCAAGCCCGAGATGACGCTGGAACACAGTCTGAAAAATACCGGGACGCGCCCCATCCAAACCAGCGTCTACAATCACAATTTCCTGGTGCTCGACGGGCAGGCGCCTGGTCCGGGCTTTGTGATTACCGTGCCTTTCCAGATCCGGTCACCGCGGCCGCCCAACCAAAAGCTGGCAGAAATTCGTGGCAACCAGATCGTCTACGTGAGGACACTGGATAAGCACGACGTCGCGGCGACTCCCCTGGAAGGATTCCGTGACAACCCGGAAGATCACGAGATCCGCATTGAAAACAGCAGACTGGGCGTAGGATTGAAAATCTCCGCCGATCGCCCGCTATCCAGCGAATCTCTCTGGTCGATCCGGACGGTAATCGCGATGGAGCCCTATATCTCCATGACGATAGAGCCCGGGAGCGAATTTACCTGGAAGAGCACGTACGACTATTACACGATCCCGGCCAGCGAAAAGTGACGGATCTCACGACCGCTCATGGTCGCCGATAGCAGCCTTCTCCAGCAACATCCTGCGCACAGCGGTGAAAATTCGTTCCACAGCAGGCCGGCGGTAGGCCCAGCGCTCGTCCGGCTCCGGCGGATTGACCACCATTGTGGCATTGGCTTCGAACAGCAGGATTTCGCCGGTCGGGCTCAGGCCAAAGTCGATGCCCGCATAATCCAGGCCCAGCGTGGCTTGAATCCGGTCCAGCGCTGCCATGGCGCGGGCGCCAGCACCGCCGGCATGTTCTCCAGAAACTCCGCATCCTCGGCGCGATGCTCGGCATGATCCGCCATTTCGGCGGTGAAATAGTGGATCTTCCAGTGGCTCGAAATCGCCACGTGCAAAGGATATAGATGCCCGCCGATCATCATGACGCGGTACTTGCGGACTTTACCGTCGGCTCCGCGGGCGTCCAGGTATTGGATGGCGGTCAATTCGCGCGCCGGGAAGTTGCGCCGAGCGCCCCAGCAAGCTCCATCGGGACTTTCGACCCGCACAAAATGGCGCCCGGTGTGAAAGCCCGGCGTGCGCAGCAACAGCGGAAACTGCAAACCGTGGCGCGCCAAAGTGCTGGCAGCCTCGATCGGACCCAGCACTTCACGCGGCAGCGTGACCGTGGCCGGCGCGATCACTCCGGGCAGGCGCGAGAGGCGCCGCGCGTTGTCGGCCCGCCCGGTGGCCAGCACCGCGAGGGATGGTTCAACACTGGCGCGCCGTCAGGGCCAGCATGGATTGGCCGCCGACAGCGCCGCGCCAGCCAGATCCGCATCGCCGATCGCATTGAAGATCAGACTGATGGCGCGGGCAGCGGCATTGGGGATCGTAGAACTCGGCGCCACCACGGTGGTCTGGAACACGCGGTCATCGAGCAAATTGCGCGTCGGGATGTTGCCGCCCACGCACGAGATCAGCAGCAGCAGCGACACCGGTGGCCCCTCGCCGCGATAAGGCAAAGTGATCAGCGCGCGATGCTCGAAACCCTTTGCGGCGGTGCCAGGCCGCGCCCGCTTCGTCACCGAGTTCGGCCAGCACGTAGGACATCCCCTGGTGCGCTTCCGGGATGATCCGGCTGCAGCGCAAAGCCGCTTCATAGTGCTCGCGCGCCGCTGGAACTCGCCGGTTTCGTACAGCACGTTGGCCAGATTGACGTGGCTCATCGCATCATCCGGGATGACGCGCCGCGGCCTCGGCATAGGCCGTTCGCGCCGCCGTTCGATAGCCGGTGGCATGCAGCAGCGTACCCAGATTGTTGAGCGCCGGCGGTGGGAAGGCGCGCGCGCCAACATTTCCAGGTAGGCGTTCCGGGCGTCCAGGGTGCGGCCCAGTTCGGTGAGCAGGCAGGCGCGTTCGAACCGCAAACTGACAGCGTCCGGATCGGCGGCCATGCGCGTTTCCAGTTCGCGCAGCGCGGATTCCCGAGCGATCCGCGGGGCCCAGTCTGCCCCGGGACCGCTCTCCGACGCCTGGCTCTGCACGGCGCGCTGATGCAGCGCGCGGCCCAGGGCCACGGTCCGCTCGACCAAGGCATCCATCTCGGCTCGGCCGGTCCGGTGATTCACGATGGCGGCGCGAATCGCCAGCCCGCCGGCGATCACCGTGGTGGATGGCGCCACCACGCCGATTCCTGCAGCTCGACGGCGATCCGCGCATTCACGCGATGCGCCTCCTCGGCGCGGTAGCGGAAGCAGACGATGTTCAACTCGACCGGCGCGAGCAGTTCCAGCTCCGGCGTTTCGCGCGATCCGGTTCTCCAGATAGCGCGCCAGCTCGCAGGTGCGCGCGATGGCCGCGCCCAGCGCTTCGGCGCCATACACCTTCAGCGTGAACCAGGTTTTCAAGGCGCGAAAGCCGCGCGAAAGATCCGGCCCGAAATCGCACGGCCAGGGCGAGCCCGCCGCCAGCCCTTGATCTTCCCGCCTCAGGTACGGGGCCGAAGCGGCAAACGCACGGCGATGCAGCACGCCGTCGCGCACCAGAACGAAACCGGCGTCGTACGGCACCTGTCCCCATTTGTGAAAATCGAACGCCAGCGAGTCCGCTCGCTCGATGCCCTTCAGCCGCGGCGCCAGCTCCGGCGCCAGCATCGCCAGCGCGCCGCACGCGCCGTCCACGTGAAACCATAACCTCTCGCGGCGAGCTATATCGGCCAGGCCGCGTCGAGGTCGTCGATGGCGCCGGTATCCACGGTGCCCGCGGTGCCCACCAACAGGAACGGGGTCAAGCCCGCGCGCCGGTCCGCCTCAACGGCCTGCGAGCGCGCCCAGATCGATTCGGTAGCGGTGATCCATCGCGATCCGGCGCAGCGCATCGCTGCCGATGCCGGCGATGTCCATCGCTTTCCGCGACGCAACCATGCACCGCCACCGAGCGTACGCCGCCAGCCGTTTCGTACTGGCGGCAACGCCCGCGCAGCGCATTTCGAACCCCAGTGCCGCGTCGCGCGCCACCAGCACGCCGATCAGGTTCGCCATGGAAGCGCCGGTAACAAACAGGCCAGTGGCGCTCTCCGGAAAACCGAACATCTTGCGCATCCAGCGAACGATCTGCCGCTCCACCTCGATCGGAATATGATCGCGCCCTCCGAGATTGGCGTTCAGCCCGGCCGCGAGCATTTCCGCCAGCATGCCCACCGGCGTTCCGCCTCCATGCACCCAGCCCATGAATCCGGGGTGCACATTGCCCGCTGCGTAAGGCAGAATGTAGCGCATGAATTCCTCGTGAACCGCGGCAAAGATCCGAGGGCGCTACGGGAAGCGTCGCTCCCGAAATGCGCCCGCACGGCATCCGGAATCGGCTGCCAAACCGGACGGTCCCGAATGTTCTCCAGATAGTCCACCATGTCGTCGAGCATCCGGTGCGCCTGGCGCGGAAGCCCGGCCAGTCCGCGGGATCGAGTTTGCCTGTTGCATCCGTCAGAAGATCCGTTCCCATGCTCTCATTGTGGTGGCACGGGTCATCCCATCTCAACAGCCAATTCGAATTTCCACCTCGCGAAGCCGTGATTGTGGTAAAAAAGTGTCCTGAGAATTCGAATATGAAATCGCGGCCCGGCTACCTGTTGGTTGTCTTCACCGTCACTGTTTGCATTCCAGCGTCCGCCCAGTCAGAAGCGCCGAAGCTCAATCCCGACGAACACTACCACCTGGGGCCTGACTCGCTTGTCGAACCGGGTGTTCCGAAAGGCGAAGTGCGGGGACCATTCATCCTGCCAAGCCAGGCGTATCCCGGAACCTCGCACACCTACTGGGTGTACGTCCCCGCTCAGTACGATCCGGCCACGCCGGCCAGCCTGATGGTGCTCAACGATGGACAAGCTTTCATGGCCCCGGACGGGGACCTGCGGGCACAGAACGTGCTGGACAACCTGATTTACCGGCGCGAAATTCCGGTGATGATTGGCGTATTCATCAACCCCGGCAAGCGCCCGGATCAGCCGGAGCCGAATCCGCACGAGTGGGGCGACCGCACTACTAACCGTCCCACGGAGTACAACTCACTGGACGATCGCTACGCCCGCGTGATCATCGACGAACTCCTGCCTGCGTTGTCCAAGGACTACAACATCTCGAAGAACCCGGAGAACCGCGGCATCGGCGGCGTCAGTTCCGGCGCGATCGCCGCATTTACCGTCGCCTGGGAGCGCCCCGACCAGTTTCGGAAAGTGCTCAGCATCGTCGGCAGTTTCACAAACCTTCGCGGCGGACACGTTTATCCGGAATTAATCTTGAAGACCGACCGGAAGCCAATCCGCATCTTTCTCCAGGACGGCCGCAATGACCTGCGCTCCCTGAAACCTGACGGCACATACGACGAGACAAAGGACTGGTTCTACCAGAATATTCGCTTGATGAAGGCTCTAACCCAGAAGGGCTACGAAGTGAACTACGCCTGGGGCATGAATCAGCATGGTTCGAAAATGGGCGGCGAGATTTTGCCTGAGATGATGCGCTGGCTATGGCGTGACCAACCGGTGTCCACCGACCCGCGCGACGCTACCGAGCGCTCATTCCGCGAGCCGGCGCACAAGTCGAATTAAACCGGGTTACTTATGATGCAGGCGGCTGCATGCTGCCTCGGCGCCAGTGCTGTCGATCGCCGTCTTGCCCTCTTCAATGTACTGGATCTTACCTTCCTTATCGACCACGAAGGTCGAGCGATTCGCGATCCCAAGCTCGGGAATCAACACACCATATTCCTGGGCCACCTTCCGCTTGGAAAAATCGCTGAGCAATGGGAACGACAGTTTCAACTTCTCGGCAAACTCTTTTTGTGATGGGGTGAAATCTTCACTGACGCCGAACACTTGAGTATCGGCGCCATCAAATTTGGCGATACCAGCCTGGTACGCCAACATCTCCTTAGTTCACCCACCCGTGAACGCCGCCGGGAAGAACGCCAGCACGACGGTCTTTTTGCCACGGAAATCGGAAAGTTTGACGTCTTTACCGGTAGTGGACGGCAAAGTGAAATCCGGCGCTTCATCACCGACTTTGAGTTGGGTTTTCGGCGGGTTGAATTGACCAAACAGTGAGATCGCGGCGGTTGACGCCAGCAATAGGCATTGAAGCTTTCGCATCCGTCCTCCTCAACAAAATCAGAGGTTACCATTGATGGCTGGCAATGCGCAAAAAGTTTGCGCGTCAACGCGGCGCGCCATACCACCGGGCATGTTGATCCTTCAGCCGTGCAACGTCGTGCTCGAACCACGCCGAAAATAGCTGTCGAAAGGCCATTGCTGCTTCCCGTTCGTCTCCCGCGCGCTGGATTATCTGGACGATGAGGTCCGCCGCGTGTGCACCGGACACAACGGCTTTGACGACCCCGTGCGATGATGTCGGATCGAGGACCGCGGCAGCGTCGCCGCACAGGAAGTAGCCGTCTCCCGCGCACTCCGGTATCAGACGCCAGGTGACATCCGCCGTCTGCACCCGTCCAACCGGCCGGAGGGAGCCGAACTCCGCGGGCGTGAAATTCCGGTCGATGGAATTGTCTTCCACGTTGAGGCGTGTCCAGTTGTAAAGACCGGGACGAACACGGGCCGTCCATGTCCATCCGGTCTTGTCGACAAAGAAGCCGGGATTGTCATCGCGGGCTGGGCACTCTCCCTCCATGTAGGCAAAGTGCACGATCAAGCGGGGAGACCGGGTCTGTATTTCGAGATTCAGGTGGCGGGCAAGCCAGTTTCCGCGGCCGGCCGCGTCGATCACAAAGGTGGATTCCAATGTGCCCGCGCTGGTTTCTACCCCGGCTACGCGCGACCCGGTCACAATTGGCCGCAAAGCCCTGCCCGGTTGAACGATCTCGACTCCCAGTTGTCTGGCTCGCTGCAGCAGGATGGCATCAAACTCGGGCCGCCATGCCTGGAGACCACGCCTTGCGCCGCTCCGCGTGGGTTTGAATGCTTCGAAGGAAGTTGTGCCCTTGCATTCCACCCAGTTTCCGTCAAACCGCAGGAACCCTGCGGCAAGGACCGCATCCAGCACGCCCAACTGTTCCAGCAGCGTCTCGAAGCCTGGATGTAGCGATTCACCCGGGCGGTCGCGCGGGAAAAGCTCGCGCTCCAGCAGGATGGTGTGCAGACCGCGCCGCGCGCAGCGGATCGCGGCGCATGAGCCCGCCGGACCGCCTCCAATAATGATCACATCCGACGAAATTCTATGCTCCGCTGGCTGCTCGCCGCCGCCGGCCGCTCAACAGATAAAGCGAAGCCCGAACGTCAAGTAACGGGTCACCTGACGGTTCAATTCCCTCCACTCGCGGAATGGGGTCGAAAATGATTTTGTGCTGCTCGCGGTCGCCCTCCGGGATCACCCCGTTCAACTCGACCACGCCAAACTCCACCTGAGGACGGTCCTCCGGCCAATGGACTGTCGAGTCATCCACCGTATCCGCACCGGTAGCCACCTGCACCGAAATGTTTAGCCTCGCCGGGCCCTTCGTAATTCTTTCAGTAATCTCCTCCATGAGGAAATTAGCGCCCTTCGCGGCTGCCACGGGCGCATCCAGGTATTCATTGCCACCCTCCGGGCGGACCCGGAAGCGGCCATAGCGGCTGTTGCCATCATTGCCGGTGAACTTGAACGCGGTCACTGTAAAGTAAGATTCCTTCAGGAAGCTGGTGGGAATAGGCTTAGGCGTTTGAACGAATGCCAAGGCCTTCGGATGAGCACCGAGGAAAGCCTCCACCGGACTCGGTTTCGGCGCATCGGGGCCGCTCGAGTGAATCGAGCGAAGGAACTCAAGAAATTCTTCCGGTGTTCGCACCGGGAACCCGTCCGTCGAGTGCCCGATAATATCCGTATGCACGTGTTCCGCGAGATGAAACCGGATCGCAATGCCTCGTGGACCCGCGAAGTTCGGATCGTTATCCGCTACGGCCGGGAAGCCGGCGGAATTCGAGAACCGAACGGTCACGGGCGTGGATTTTCGTCCTGCGTGAGGAGCCCGAGTTAGCGAAGTTGCCCCAGATGAAGGGGTGAACACGCCCGCGAGCAAGATACCCTTGGCGTGCGCGGGCCGAAAACCGGGGTGTAAACCGTTCAAATCGTCAAGCGCATGGAGTAAATCCCGGCTAAGAGCCGCCGAACGATCATCCGTGGGAAATGCCATGGTGCACCTCGTACCTATGGATGGCGCCGATTAGCTAACGGACGCATACATTTTCAACTAGGGTCGCGAAGCGCGATTCACACGGCGTGATCGACGATCTCTTCCTTTGCTGGGTCCCAGTAAAGCCGCTTTCCGGACCAAAGGGACTGCGCCGCCATGATGCACACGATGGCATGCGAGAAGCCGTGGTCCACTGTGGCGTTGGGCTGCTTGCGATCCCGCATCGCGTTCAACCAATTCATCACGTGATCGACATCGTCATCGCTCGGTCCATGGGAATTGGGGGCCGGAGCGTTCGGTACGCGAACGATCTCGGGATGGTCGATGTCCGGACCCATGCCCGGCGGTGCTGTGTAGGTCGGACCTCTCCCCGACTCGGGATCTATGTCTTGCTTGCCGCCTTCGTTGGTCACCAGGAACAGGGAAGCGCCTTCCCCTCCGTAATTCTCAATGGTGCCGTCGCGGCCCTGAATCCGGCTGTAGCTTCGGTAGCTGTTGGAAAAGGTGGTCGAGTAAGTGTAAATGAAACCCTTGGGGTACAGCAGCGTCACGCTGGCGTTGTCCGGATTCTCGCGCCCGTCTTTCCACGTCAGAACAGCGCCTGTGGCGGCGGCGCTCACGGGGTGGGATTCATCGGTCCACAAGTGAACCAGGTCGCACCCGTGACACAGCCACTGGTCGAAGATTCCCGCGGAGAAATCCTTGTAAAGCCGGAACTCCAGGTACACGTGGGGATCGAACGGGCGATCCGGCTTGCCGAGGAGCCAGCGCTTCCAGTCCGTATCCTCTTCTTTCAGCAGCGTCGGGGTCTTGCCGTCATCCAAGCGCCGGATGTAGCGCCAGCGGGGCTGGTTTACGTTCCACTCCTGGGTAATCCGAACCACGTCGCCAATCCGGCCTGAGCGGATGATGTCACGCACCGCCAGCGAATAAGCCTGGCTGCGGTGTTGCGTGCCCATCTGCACCACTTGCTGGGAAGCTTTGACGGCATCGCGCGTCGCCTTCGCTTCTTCAAGCACGTTGGCGAATGGCTTCTCTACGTAGCAATCTTTGCCGGCCCGAACCACCTCGAGACACAGCTTGGCATGCTGAAAGTCACCCGTCGCGATCATCACGCCATCGATGTCGGGCCGCGCGAGCATCTCTTCGGAATACTTGTACGTGGCGGGCGCCGACCCGAACATCTCTTTCACCTGGTTGGCGCGGCTATCCCGGGCCATGCTCCAGATGTCGCACACCGCGACTACTTCGAGAGGGGTTCGCTCGGCAGCCATGTGTGCCATGTGCACGTGACCCCGGCTCCGTCCTCCGCAGCCGAGCTGCGCCAGCCGGATGCGATCGTTGGCTCCCAATACCCGTGCATACGAGCGGGCGCTCAGGGCAGTTGCAGAACCTGCCAGCACGTTGCCCGCTTGTTTCAAGAACTGCCTACGGTCTACCGCGTCCGACGGACCGGTGAGTATTGCATTCCTTTCCATGAGTGGCTCCATACGAGATTATCGCGCGAAATAACGAGACACGCGCCTTGCTTTCTGATTTGCCCGGACCTTCCTGCGTAAAGGTAGTATACACCCGGCGACATCATGTGCGGCCGGAGTACCTGCATGCACGCGCCGCGCCCGTGATCGAGGCCGCTACGCCAGGATTTCCTTCACGATATCCCCGTGCACGTCGGTCAGGCGGAATGCCCTGCCCTGGAATTTGTAGGTAAGCTTGGTGTGGTCAATTCCCAGGCAATGCAGCATGGTGGCATGCAGGTCGTGCACGTGAACCGGATTCTTGACGATGTTGTAGCAGTAGTCATCCGTTTCGCCCAGGCTGATGCCAGGCTTCACGCCGGCGCCCGCCAGCCACATCGTGAAGCAGCGCGGATGATGATCGCGTCCGTAGTCATTGGCAGTCAATTTCCCCTGGCAATAGACCGTCCTACCGAACTCGCCGCCCCAAACGACCAGCGTATCCTCCAGCAATCCACGCTCCTTGAGATCCTGTACCAGCCCGGCGCACGCCTGATCCGTGTCCTTCGCCTGGCCCGCGATCTGCTTGGGGAGATTCGTATGCTGGTCCCAACCCCTGTGAAAGAGCTGGATGAAGCGGACTCCGCGCTCGGCCAGACGCCGCGCGAGCAAACAATTCGCCGCGAATGTGCCGGGCTTGCGCGAATCCGGTCCATACAGGTCAAAAACGCGCGCCGGCTCCTTCGACAGATCCACAAGCTCGGGCACCGAAGTCTGCATCTTGTACGCCATTTCGTACTGCGCGATGCGCGTAGCGATCTCGGGATCTCCGAAGTCCTCGAGTTCCAGGTGATTCAACTGAGCGACGTCATCAATGAACCTACGCCGCTGTCCGGGCGTGAAACCCGCGGGATTCGATAGGTACAGAACCGGGTCACCCTGCGAGCGGAACTTCACGCCTTGATATTTGGTCGGCAGGAATCCGCTGCCCCACTGCCGGTCAGCCAAAGGCTGGTCGTTCGGATTGCCGGTTCCCTGCGAGATCAT
This sequence comes from Terriglobia bacterium, assembly GCA_963768075.1. Classification (GTDB taxonomy): domain Bacteria; phylum Acidobacteriota; class Terriglobia; order Bryobacterales; family Bryobacteraceae; genus QHXW01. The sequence goes on along the minus strand of CAVYHD010000029.1, from coordinate 274,574 downwards.
CACCACGAATGCGGGGAGGTCTCTGTTTTCGCTGCCGAGTCCATAAGACAGCCAGGACCCGATCGACGGACGGCCGGCCAGCTGGAAACCGGTCTGGAAAAAGGTCACCGCCGGATCGTGATTGATGGCCTCGGTGAACATGGACTTGATAAAGCAGATGTCGTCCGACACCTTGGCGAAGTGCGGCAGCAGCTCGCTGACCCAGGCGCCCGAGTTCCCGTGCTGCTGAAATTTGAACAATGACGGCGCTACCGGGAAGCTGGTCTGCGTTGAGGTCATCCCCGTCAGCCGCTGGCCCATGCGTATCGAATCCGGCAGCTCCGTGGTTGCCATGTCGCGGAGGCGCGGCTTGTAATCGAACAACTCCATCTGCGATGGGCCGCCGGATTGAAACAGGTAAATCACCCGCTTGGCTTTTGGCGCGAAGTGAGGCAGGCCAGGTAGACCGGCGCTCGGACCCGGTGCAGCCGCGTCGGGTTCGGCGGCAGCCAGATCGCGCCCGAGCAGATTCGCCAGCGCCGCAATACCCAGCCCGGCGCTGGCTTTGCCGAAAAAGTACCGGCGCGTCAGCGAAAGCTCTCGGTTTGGCACCATGCTCACTCCTTCGTCACCGTAACATCGAGGTTCAGAATCATGTTCGCTACCGTCATATAGGCTGCCGCTTCGCTGGCATCGCCTTTGAAGTCCGCCGGGGCATCCCCTAGACTGACGTACTTCAGCGCCGCCCCCCGATCCGCCTGGAAGGTGTCCAGATAGTAGCGCAAACTGGACAGCAGGATTTCGCTCTCCCGCGGCTTGGGCGGCCGCGCGGTGGCCAGCTCGAAACCGTAGGAGATGCGTTCGGCGGGCGAATTACCGCCGTCATGCATCATCCTTCTTGAAAGCCCGCGAGCCGCTTCCAGAAAGGTCACATCGTTCATCAGGTTTAAAGACTGGAGCGGCGTGTTGGTGCGCAGCTCCCGAACCACACAGGTCTCCCGGCCGGCCGCATCGAAGTTCATCATCATGGGCGGCGGCGAAGTTCTCTTCCAGAACGTATAAAGGCTGCGGCGGTGCAGGCCCTCGCCCGTGTCCGGCTTGTAGTCCTCGCCGCCCGTGAGTTCTTTCCAAAGCCCGGGCGGTTGATACGGCCTCACAGAAGGTCCGCCGATCGTTCCGACCAGCAGCCCCGAAACCGCCAGCGCCTGATCGCGCAAAGTCTCCGCCGCCAGGCGCGATCGCGGCCCTCGCGCCAGCAAACGATTCTCCGGGTCTCGCTGCTGCAATTCGGGCGTCACCTTCGACGACTGGCGGTAGGTCGCGCTCATCACGATGGTCTTCTGCATGGCTTTCACGTCCCAGCCCGTGCGGACGAATTCCGTGGCAAGCCAGTCGAGCAGTTCCAGATGCAGCGGCCATTCTCCCTGCGATCCAAAATCCTCGACCGTTTTCACCAGGCCCACGCCGAAGTACGTTTGCCAGAAGCGGTTCATGGTAACGCGCGCGGGCAGCGGATTGGATGGATCCACCACCCACTTCGCAAAGCCCAGCCGGTTATTGGGCGCCCCCGCCGGCAATGGGGGCAGCACGGCCGGCACGCCAGGCGAGACTTTGTCTCCGGGATGATCGTAGGCTCCGCGCACCAGCAGGTGCGTCTCGCGGGGCGGACCCTCCTGCATCACCATCACCGTTGGGAAAGTGCCGAAAAGTCCCTTGCGCTGGTCCTGCAGATCTAAGATCTCTTTTCGGATGGACTGCATAGCGGGCGGCGCGTAACGGTCGAGGAAACACCAACGCAATTTATTCGACTGGGCGTCACTTCGTTTTGCGGGAGCGATCCGCGCAAGCCGGCTGATCGAATCCGGCACAGCCAGCACCGCCGCTTCTTCGGAAGCCAGCGCCGTGCGATAGATGCGAACATCGGCTATGGAGCCGCGGAACCGATTCTCCGGACCTAGCCCGGCGCCGATCCTCAAGGGCTCCTTCGCCTGAAAGGACTGATTCAGATCGTCCAGTTGCACCTTCACCTTGAGTGGCTTCCCGTCCAGATAAATCTGAATACCGCGCGCCAGCCGCGACCCGTCGTAGGTAAGCATCACGTGGGACCAGCGGTTCAGCTCGACTGTCGCTTCGGTCTCGATGCGTGCTCCATCGTCCAACCAACGCTGCACGCAATTGGCCTGGAGATGACCGTCTTTGAGATACAGGCCCAGGCCCTGCCCCTCGACTGCGTCCTGAGCGCGGCTGATTATCGCTCCCGTGCCGGCGGTGGGGTAGATCCAGGCGGCCAGCGTGAACGCGTCATAGAAGCCGAAGTCCGCGATATTGCCAACTTCAACGAACCGCTTCCCGTCGAAGGATCCGGCGCGGCCGGAAAGACCATCGGCGTATTGTGCTTCGCCGTTTTTCCACACTGGATCGATGGCCGTGGGCGCAGCTTCCACCGTGACAGGCCCATTCTCCATCAGGTAGGTATATTTTTCGGACTTCGGCGGATCGCGATGAATTTCGCCGCGCACATCGCCATTGAGCGGAAGGTGGACAGCCAAGGCCCGATCGCTGGCCCAATCCAGGCTGGATGCCTTAACTGACTTTTCCCAGGTGCGCTGTGCCTTTGCGATCCTCGCTTCCATCTCAGTCTGATGCTGCTCGGCCTCCGCGATTTTCTGATCGATTGCTTTCAGCCGGCTCTCCTGCTCCGCCGTCGGCGCCGCGATGGTTGGAGGGGAATTGCCGTATTTGAACGCCTTGCCGCGCTCCGGAACGTTGTTGAAATAGGCGAAAACCTGATAAAACTCCTTCTGCGTAAAGGGATCGTACTTGTGATTGTGGCACCGCGCGCAACCGAGTGTTACGCCGAGCCATACCATCGAGGTTGTATCTACGCGGTCGACTACATACTCGACGGCGTATTCCTCCGGAATAATGCCGCCTTCGCCATTTCCGCGATGATTCCGATTGAATCCGGTCGCCAGGATCTGCTGCGGTGTCGCTCCGGGCAGCATGTCCCCCGCGATCTGTTCGACGGTGAACCGGTCAAACGGCATGTTGCCGTTGAAAGCGTTGATCACCCAGTCGCGCCAGCGCCACATGGATCGCTCGCCGTCCGTTTGATATCCGTTGGTGTCCGCATAGCGGGCGTTGTCCAGCCACCGCATCGCCATATGCTCGCCGTAGCTCGGCGAAGCGAGCAGGCGATCGACCACTTTTTCATATGCGCCGGCCGATGGATCACGAACGAAGGCCTCCACCTCTCCGGGCGTCGGCGGCAGGCCCGTCAGGTCCAGCGTTACCCTCCGGATCAGGGTGCGCCGATCGGTTTCCGGGGATGGTTTCAGCCCTTCGCGATCCAGACGGGAAAGGACGAAATAGTCGATAGCGTTCTTGGGCCAGTTCGGATCGCTGACAGCGGGCAATTCCCGCCGAACGGGAGGAATGAACGACCAGTGTTTTTGCCAAACCGCGCCTTGCTCGATCCAGCGGGTCAGAAGGCTGATCTCGCGATTACTGAGGCGGGCGGTCCCGGCCCAGGCGGGCGGCATGCGGAGGCCTTCATTCGCCGTGATGCGCCGGATGACTGTGCGTTTTTGCGGGATCGCCGGGAACTATGCCGAAATGGCCGCCCAGATCGGCCTTTGCACCGGCCTCGGTATCGAGGCGGAGTTTGCTTTTGCGATTGGCTTGATCAGGACCGTGGCAGGTATAGCAGCGGTCCGAGAATATGGGCCGGATGTCCCGATTGAATTCGACTTCGCCGGCCGGCGGCGCTGCCTGCGCTGCCCGAGCTGTGATCGCAAGGCAACAGATCGCCGTGCGCCCGAGATTGGTCCACGAGACAGCCATTCGGTAAGCGCTCCGCTTGGGCGTCGAATTTCTTCCTCCTCGCATGTTACCAGAACGGAGCGCGGCCGCCGAGGACTGCCCCTGCTACGCCACCATCTGATGCGGGTCGAGCACGAACTTCTTCGCCGCGCCCTTGTCGAAATCCTTGTAGCCCTTCGGCGCTTCGTCGAGTGAAATGACCGTGACGTTGACGGCCTTGGCGATGGATCTTGTCGTACAGAATCGCCAGCATGAGCTGCCGGTTGTACTTCATCACCGGGCACTGGCCGGTGGAAAGACGTGCGACTTCGCCCAGCCGAGACCGATGCGGATGCTCAGCTTGCCGGTCTTGGCGGCGTCGTCCACGCCGCCCGGATCGTCGGTCACATAGAGGCCCGGAATGCCGATCCCGCCGCCGGCCCGGGTGACGGCCATCAGCGAGTTCAACACCGTGGCGGGCGCTCGACCACGGCTTCCTTACCGTGCCGCGCGCCTCGAAGCCGACGCAATCCACGGCGCAATCCACTTCAGGGATCGCCCACGATCTGCGCGATCTGCTCGCCGAGCGAAGCGTCCTTCCGCAGATCCACCATCTCGCAGCCGAAGCTCTTGGCCTGCGCGAGGCGCTCCGGAATCATGTCGCCGACGATCACCACCGCCGCGCCCAGCAACTGGCAGCGCAGCCGCGCACGCCAGACCGACCGGGCCCGCGCCCGCAACGTAAACGATCGAACCCGGCCCAACGCCGGCCGTTACCGCTCCGTGATAGCCGGTGGGCAAAATATCCGAGAGCAGCGTCAGGTCGCGAATCTTCGCCATCGCCTGCGCCTTGTCCGGGAACTTCAGCAGGTTGAAGTCGGCGTAGGGCACCATGACGTACTCCGCCTGGCCGCCGACCCAGCCGCCCATATCGACGTAGCCGTAAGCCGCGCCGGGCCGCGCCGGGTTGACGTTCAGGCAGATGCCGGTCTTGCCCTCCTTGCAGTTGCGGCAGCGGCCGCAGGCGATGTTGAACGGCACGGAGACCAGGTCGCCGACCTTGATGAACTCCACGTCGCGACCGGCTTCGATCACCTCGCCGGTGATCTCGTGGCCGAGAATCAAGCCCTTGGGAGCGGTCGTGCGGCCGCGCACCATGTGCTGGTCGCTGCCGCAGATGTTGGTGGAGACGATCTTGAGAATGACGCCGTGCTCGCACTTGCGCGAACCCAGCGCGAGTTTGGGAAAGTCGATGGACTGGATCTCGACCTTGCCCGGACCCATGTAAGCCACACCACGGTTCGAAGCCATTTCGATTGTGCTCCTTCAAAGAAATTGATTTATGCCCGGTTATCTCATCAAAAAATCACAGCGGCGTCAAGAGCGTGGCCGCCTAACGGTCAGGCGCCTTGACTCATCAGACCCTTTGTGGTTTCATGCGACGGAGGGGAACCTGACACATGATCGATTTAGAAACCGCGCGCAAAGTGATAGCCGCAGCCGAGAAAAAAGCGGCCGAGATTGGACAGCCGATGAACATAGCCGTCGTCGACGCGGGCGGCAATTTGGTCGCGCACGTTCGCATGGATGGTGCGTGGATCGGCAGCATCGACATTTCCATAAACAAGGCTTTCACGTCGCGCGCTTTTGACATTGCAACCAAGGATCTTGCAGGACATTCTCAATCGGGGGGACAGTTTTTCGGTATTCACGCCTCGAATCATGGCCGCATCATGATTTTCGCCGGAGGGATTCCACTCAAGGAAAAAGGGAAAGTAGTGGGAGCCATCGGCGTCAGCGGCGGATCAGGCGACCAGGACCATGCGGTGGCCGAGGCTGGGGCAGGCGTCGTTCGATAATCCCGGACTCAAGGCAGCGCGAACACGAACAGCGTCGAATCTCCCGCGATCGCGACGTACTGCTTACCGTCCACCGCGTACGAGATGGGCGAGCTCTGGATTGCGCCCCCGGTTTGATAGTGCCAGAGTGCCGCTCCGGTGCGGGCGTCGAGCGCAAGGAGACTGCCTTCGGGTCGGCGGCGAAGACAGAACGCCACCCGCGGTGGCGAGAACACCCGCAGCCGCCGATCCTACGTGCATGGGAAAATTCCAGCGAACGTCGCCGGTTAGCGGGTCGATGGCGCGGACGGCTCCGGGCGCACCGCGCTTGTGATCCTCCTGCGGGTCGCCCCCGGTGAAGGGATCGCCGGCCTTCGGCTTGATGGTTTCGCGGGTGTAATTCGCGCATCCTTCGCGAACCGGCACATAGAACAGGCCAGTTCGCGGATCCTACGATGGCGCGGCCCAGTTCGTGGCGCCGGTAGCGTCGGGGCATACGTATGTGCCCTTGGGAGTCGGGTCCGTGTTTGGGCATCACGATGGGCCGGCCCTTTGTCGTCAATTCCCTTTCGCCCAGGTTTGGTACGCGAACGCCTTGCCGAGAAGGAACTCGCCGGTCTCGCGATCGAGCACGTAGAAGAACGCATTGCGGTCGGCGTGGATGATGCAGCTTGCGCGGACGGCCGCGGAACTGCGGCGTCGATGAGGACGGGCGTTTCCGTGGCATCCCAGTCGTGCACATCGTGCGGCGTGAACTGGAAATACCACTTGAGTTTTCCGGTGGCTGGGTCGAGCGCCAGGACGCTGCACGTATAAAGGTTGTCGCCCAGCCGCGCTGTGCCGTCATAATCGGCGCCGGGATTGCCGGTGGACCAGAACAGCGTGTCGGTTTCCGCATCGTAGGTTCCGGTCATCCAGGTGGGGCCGCCGCCGACGTCCGCCGAGGATTCCGGCGACCAGGTTGCCCGCGCCGGATCGCCTTTCCGCGGCGTGGAGTACGTTCGCCATAGTCTCTTGCCTGTGCGCGGCATCGTACGCGTCGACGAAGCCGGCAAGCGCGCATTCGCCCGCGGTAATACCGACAATGATCTTGCCGTCGAGCGCCAGCGGCGCGTGCGTGATGGAGAAGCCCTGGCGGTAGTCGGCCACCTCGGTATCCCAGATGACGCTGCCGGTCTTGGCGTCGAGCGCGACCAGATGCGCGTCCAGCGTCGCCATGTATAGCCGGTCGCCCAGAATCGCGAAACCGCGGTTGGTCATGACGGTACATTGCGCGTGGATGTCTGGGAATCTGGCGCGTGTAGCGCCAGATCGGGCGTCCCGTGCGGGCATCGAGAGCGGCGGCGTTGTTCAGGGGACCCGTGACGAACATGACGCCATCGACGACAATCGGCGTGTTCTCCACGCCCGTGCCTGAAAACTGAAAGGACCATTGGCTGCTCAGCGAACTGACGTTCGCGGGCGTGATGGATTTCAGACGGCTGTAATGCGTGCCCTGGTAGTCGCCCCAGTAGGTGAGCCAGTTCTGCGGTTCCTCGCGGGCATTACGAATCCGCTGGAAGGATACGTTGAGATCGGAGCTGGGCGACCACGCGCCGGGGCCGATTTCCGAAGGTTCTGTTGTCTTTAGAAAAGCGATCACATTGTCAACGTCACTGGCGCTGAGACCCGGCGCGGGCATTAGCGACCGTTGCGGGCGCGTCACCTCTTTCAAATCGGCCTTCCGGAACATGTGCAGCTTCTCGCTCTCATCCATCATCTGGAGCGAGAACGTATCTTCGTCCTTGATGACGCCGCGGATGGCCGTGCCGTCAGCGGTGCGGACCTCGGCGGTCTGATAACCTTCGCGCAGGCTTTCGTTGGGATCCGTGATGGCCTTTCTGAGTTCGGCGGCATTCTTCTCTTCGCCGATGCGGCTCAGGTTCGGACCGAGCCTGCCGCCTTGTCCTCCGAACATATGGCAGCGGCTACAGCCCGCGGCGCCAAAAAACAGAGTGCGGCCCGCCCGCGCGTCTCCCGTGATGCGCTCTTCCGGGCCCAGGTTACGCAGCGAGCGCAGCCAAGCCACAATGGCACGGCCGTCATCCTCTGGTATGGCAAACGCCGGCATCTGCGTTCCTGAAATCCCCGTGAGGATGTTGCGCAGGATGTCGGCATCGGAAGAGCCCCACTTCCACCGGCCGGTGGTAAGATCCGGTCCGCGCCCTCCTTTGCCTTCGGAGCCGTGACACGCCGAGCAGTTCTTCTGGAACAGCGCGTGGCCGGCGGCAACGCGTGGTGACTCCGGACCCGGAGGGGGCAACGCCTGGAGCATCGCCGTAAACAGGGGGATCAGCGCAAGCAATTTCATTCCGGACCATCGTACTACGAGCCTTACGTCGGAATGCCGGCAAGTTCCGCCTTCGCGGTCCATCATGTAAAATGAGGAACGCTATGATGCACCCTCGCTGGACAGCCCTCGCAATCGTTTTCGCCCTGAGTACGTGGATCACCTGGAGTGCGCCTCCCGAGCAGGTACGCGGCATCCTGCTGGTGGCGAACAAAGGCGATCGCACTCTCGGAATCATCGATCCCGCAGCCCGCAAGGAGTTGGCGGCAGTTCCGGAAAACGGAGTAACCGGTCATGAAGTGATCGCTTCACCGGATGGGAAGACCGCTTACGTCCCCATCTACGGAGATTCGGGCGTAGGGAAGCCGGGCACCAATGGCGCCAACATAGTGGCGATTGATATCGCTTCCCAAAAGATCGTCGGCAACCTGGACTTTGGCCACGGCGTCCGTCCCCATTGTGCTCAGTTCGGTCCGAAGAACGGGCTCCTTTACGTCTCCACGGAGCTGGATAGCTCCATTTCGATCATCGATCCGAAAACCCTGAAAGTGGTGGGGTCAGTCCCGACCGGCCAATCGGAATCGCACATGTTTGTAGTCAGTCACGATGGCAGGCGAGCCTATACCGCGAATGTAGGCCCCGGCACTGTCTCGGTTCTGGATCTTGATGCGCGGAAGACGCTCAAGGTGATCCCGATCTCGTCCACTACGCAGCGGATTTCGATTTCGGTGGACGACAAAAGGGTTTTTACGTCGGATCAGACCAAACCTCGCTTGGCGGTCGTAAACACGGCAACAGACAAAGTCGATAGCTGGGTAGATTTGCCCGGTCTCGGTTACGGCACGGCTCCCACGCCGGACGGGAAATGGCTGGTCGTCGCCGTGTTGACGGCGAACAAGGTCGCAGTCATCGATCTCCATACGTTACGCGTTGCGCACACGATTGATGTGCCCAAGGCCCCTCAGGAGGTTCTAGTTCGGCCGGACGGCAAGATCGCATACGTCTCCTGCGATTCCAGTGCGAAGGTCGCCGCCATCCGAACTTCTGACTGGCAAGTTGAAGCGCTGATCGACGCGGGCAAAGGCGCGGACGGCCTGGCTTGGGCAGCGGGCCACTAACCAGTCTTCCATTCGCGGATCCATCTTGGCGCCTGTATGCTGCGCCGGCTCGATGAGCCCTTTTGGACCCGCACGCCCCTCACGCGCCGCCCACCGGCGAATGCCTCAATTCGAATGCTATGATGACCGACATCAAGGAGGGAAGCTATGCTCACGCGCCGCGGATTCGCGGGAGTCGGTTTGGCGGCTCTGGCGGGCCGTATGTTGCCCGAAGGAGCTTACGCACAGCGGGCCGCGATCAAAGGCACGTTGCCGCCCGACATGGTTTGGTTGAACGCGAACGAGAACCCCGCCGGGCCCCCGCAATCGTCAATCGAAGCCATGGCCAAGGTACTGCCGGAATCGGGCCGGTATCACTACCAGGAATTCGGCGATTTCTACGCCGCGATTGGGCACAGCGAGGACCTCGCGGCGGAGCAGATCCTGGTGGGCGCTGGGTCGAGTGAGGTACTCCACGCCGCAATCGAAGCTTTCACCTCACCCACGTGTCCATTGATTACCGTCGCGCCCACCTACGAAGGCCCCGTAGAACTTGCCGGCAGAGGATTAGGCCGCCAGGTGATCAAGATTCCGCTCACACCGCCGTATGCCGCCGACGTAAAAAACCTGGCGGAGCAGGCCGGCAAGGCGGGCGGCGGCCTGATCTACCTGTGCAATCCAAACAACCCCACGTCCTCTATTACGCCAAAGAAAGACATGGCATGGCTGGCCGGCAACTTGCCGCCCAATACCATCATGCTTGTCGACGAAGCCTACTCTCATTTCGCCGATACGCCGGATTTCGAAAGCGCCCTCGGCTACGTTCGCCAGGGACGCAATGTGGTGGTCACCCGCACTTTTTCGAAGATCTACGGCATGGCGGGATTGCGCGCCGGATTCGCCTGCGCCTCGCCGGAGCTGATCGCGAAGATGGTTCCCTTCCGCAATAACGTCATCTCCATCGTGACGGCGCGGGCGGTGCTCGCGGCGCTCGGCGAATCGAAGACCCTCATTCCGGAGCGACGCGCCGGGTACATCCGTATTCGCCGGGAGCTCTGCGAATGGCTGCGCGACCGCGGCCTCTCCTACATCGAGCCGCAAGCCAATTTCGTCATGATTGACGTGGGTCGCGATGCGCACGAGTTTATTTCCGGCATGCCGCCCAAAGGCGTCGCCGTGGGCAGGCCATTCCCTCCGATGACCAATTACCTGCGTGTGACCATCGGCACAGATTCTGATATGGCAAAATTTCGTGATGTTTTTTGGAGCATCTACAAGGCATGAACCTGCGTTGGGCACTTTTCCTATTCGTGGCGATGAACGCCGGCGCGGAAACGCGCGCAATCTTCCCGCCGGGAGTGAAGCCCGTGGGACCTTACAGTCCCGGCATCCTCGCCGGCGATTTTCTGTATGTCTCGGGCCAGGGCGCGCGGCACGCCGATGGTCAGTTACCCGCCAGCTTTGAAGAACAGGCCACGCAATGCCTGGAAAATGTAAAGACTATCGTGGAGGCCGCCGGCTTGACGATGGAGCATGTCGTCTACACGCAGGTGTACCTCGATAACATGGCGAACTTCGATACCATGAATCGAGTCTATGCGCGCTACTTTCTGGCCAGTCCGCCGGCTCGGGCAACGTTGGGAGTCGCTCACCTGCCGACCGATACGCCCATCGAAATCAGCGCCGTGGCCGTTCGCGATCTGGCGCGCAAGAAACCAATCATACCCGCCGGCTATAAGAGTTCCGCGCCGCTCACGCCTGGAATCCAGGCCGGCGACCGGCTCTACATCTCCGGACAGCAAGGGCGCGATCCTGATAGCGGAAAGATCCCTGACGATCCCGGCGATCAGGTCCAGCTCGCGTTCAACCGCTTTCACCAGGTGTTGGCCGCGGCGGGGATGGATTATGCGAACGTCGTGTTCGTCAATCCGTACCTGACCGCCAAGATGCCGGCGAAAATCATGAACGGCATCTATGCGAGCCATTTTGAATTTGGCAACACGCCGGCCCGTGCAACCATCCAGGTTTCCTCGCTGCCGCACGATGCCAACATCGAGTTTACCGGCGTGGCGATTGCTGATCTTTCCAAACGCCGCGCCGTGCGTCCCAAGAACATGCCGCCCAGCCCCACCGCGAGCCCGTGCGTCTTCGCGGGTGACACTTTTTACTGCTCCGCGAAATCGGCCTTCATTCCAGGTCCTAATTCCGGCGTTTACAGCGAGGACGTGGAAACGCAGGTCCGTCAGACGATGCGCAATCTGCTGGATGGACTCGAAGAGGCCGGTTTGAATTTCTCCAATGTCGTCGCCAGTAACGTCTACCTCGACAATTTGGAGGAGTTCGGCAAGATGAACGGCATCTACGCAAAATACTTCGGCCCGCAGCCACCCACGCGAACCACCGTGGCTCAACTGCCGCCGGTCGAGCGCAAGCGTAACGCCGATGATCGCTGGCCGGCGATCGAGCAGATTTCGATCATCGCGGTTGCGCCGTAACCCATGCGTATCCCCGCTTTAGCAGTCCTCCTGGCCACTGCCGGATTTGGCCAACAAGCCGACCTGATTCTCCATCACGGCAAGATCGTTACCGTAGACGCGCAGTTCCATATCGTCGATGCGATTGCTATTCGCGGCGACCGCATCCTCGGAGTCGGCACACGGGAAGAATTAGCGAAATTCGCCGGTCCCAAGACGCACCAGGTCGATCTGAAAGGCCGGACCGTCCTGCCCGGATTGATGGACAGCCACTCGCATGCTTTCGATGCGTCGATGTACGAGTTCGATCATGAGGTCCCCACCATGGAGACCATCGCCGATGTGCTCCGGTACATCCGGTCGCGCGCGGCCGTCTCCAAGCCCGGCGACTGGATCGTGCTGACCCAGGTTTTCGTCACCCGTTTGCACGATCAACGCTTCCCTACCCGCGCGGAGCTGGATGCGGCCGCACCGCAAAATCCGGTCTATTTCGGCACCGGCCCAGACGCCTCGGTGAACTCGCTCGCCCTCAAAGCCAGTGGAATCAACAAGGACTTCCAAATCACGGACGGAAAGCCGGGACGGATTGAGCGCGATGCCGCTGGTGAGCCGACCGGCATCTTGCGCGGTTGCGTGCGCCTCGTGAAAACCCAGTCCGGCGAAAAGAAACCCACGGCTGACGATCACCGCCAGCGCCTCAAAATGCTGCTCGCGGACTATAACTCCGTTGGAATCACCAGCATCTCCGAGCGCGATCTGGGCGACGAAGGCGTCGAGATTTACCGCGGCTTACGCGACGCCGGCGAGCTGAAGTGCCGCGTTTACGTCATGTACAGCGTCGATGCGCAGATGCCGCTCGATCAGATCGAAGCGCGTATGTTGAAGGAGGCTCGCAGCCCTTTGCACACTTACAACAATATGTTGTGGGTGCGCGGTACGAAGTCGTATATGGATGGTGGCATGCTCACGGGCAGTGCTTACATGCTCCAACCCTGGGGCATCAGCAAGGTCTATTCGATCGACGACCCCACCTACCGGGGCATGCGCTACATCGAAGCCGGCAAGTTGTATCACATGGCGCGCTTTGCTTTGCAGCATGATCTGCAATTCACCGCGCACTCGGTGGGTGACGGCGCGGTGCAGGGCATGATCGACGCCTACACGGAGGTCAATAACGACTTTTCGATCCGGGCCGGACGCCCATGCATCACCCATGCCAACTTCATGAGCGCCGAGATGATACAGAAAATGAAGGACTTAGGAATTGTGGTAGACCTTCAGCCGGACTGGTTATGGCTGGATGGCGCAACGCTCCAAAAGCAGTTCGGCAATGAGCGCACAAAATACTTTCAGCCCTACAAGAGTCTATTTGACGCGGGCGTCCCGGTGGGCGGAGGTTCCGATCACATGCAGAAAATCGGCAGCTTCCGGTCGATCAATCCCTACAATCCGTTCTTAGGAATGTGGATCACGCTCACGCGGCAACCGCGCTGGACCGACGAGCCACTGCATCCCGAACAGCGAATCACGCGGGAACAAGCCATCCGCCTGTACACGATCAACAATGCGTACTTGACGTTCGGAGAAAAAGAGAAAGGATCGCTTGAAACCGGCAAGCTGGCCGACCTCGTCGTTTTGGATAAGGACATTCTGACGTGCCCGGTCGACGAGGTTCGAGCGACAAAGGTGGAACAGACGTACCTTGCCGGAAAACTGGTGTACCAGCGCCACTAATTCACTGCAACGCGGCGATCAGGTTTCCGGTGTGGTGCAGCAGGTCCCAACCGGCTTTTTCCACGGCGTATTGCGCATCGTAAAAGGTGATCCATTTTTCGTCTTCGTTGAAGCGCGCCTGCTCTAACTGCTGGAGCGTGGCGCGACCTTCGTTCGTTTGTGTCAGAAAAATGGAAACCTGGTCACGGGCCACTTCAAGGTCAAGGTTCGCCACCTCGCGCGCGGTATCGGCATTGTGCAACGTCTGGAAATTCTGCCGGGTCTCGAGAGAGATGTGGTTCCGTTCGGCGGTCATCTGGATACGCAGGCGCGCGGCCTCTTCCTCGGCTTGCGCCCGCGCGGCTCCCGGACCGGGCCCGGTCAGCACGGGAACTGTGATGGACACGCCGATCTCCCCGTTGTTGCGCTGAAAAGTACGGAAGTAATCCGCGTAGTTGTTGAACTTGGCGAACAGGCCCCATTGCGCGACCAAATCGACCGTAGGCAGGCGGGCGGCCTTCTGCGCGCGAACGTCGAGGCCCTTGGCGATGAGCGCTGATTCCAGCCTTCGCAACTCTTTGCTAGACTGCAATGCACTCTCAATCGCCGCGTCTTCGCTCGCCGGCGGAGACGGAACCGCCGCTTCGTCCGCCGCCGCGCGAACCTGATCATCCGCTGGAAAGCCCAGCAGGATCGCCAACTCGCGTTCAGCGGCATCCTGATCGTCACCAACTGCTCGACGCGCTGGAGTCCTCGGGCCACGTTGAGAGTGGCGCGCTTGGATTCGATCGGTAGCTCACGGCCCTCCGCGACACGGCCTCCGACGGCGTGCTCGATGTATTCGCAAGCTGTCCACCTGCTTGCGAGCCAGTTCCGCCAGGCGCGCCGCCCGCTGCGCGTCCAGGAACATCGCTGTGGTGCGAAAGGCGATCTCATCCCGCTTGGCTTCGGTGGCGATGCCTGCTCCGCGCGTATTCTCGCGCGCCGCCGCAGCCACATAGCTCTGCTGCCGGTTGAAGATGTCCTCCCGCGCCCGCGCCTGCACAATGGACGGCGCGGCGCCATCGATGCTCATAGGAAAACCGTCGGTGTAAGCCAGACCGCTCCCCGCCCCGATTGTTGGGCTGAACGGAGCCCGCGCCAACCGCACCGCCTGAGCCGCCTTCAGCTCATCCAGCCGCGCCAGCGCGATGTCCGGGTTCTGTTGCAGTGCGCGATCGACGGCTTGCCGCAGGGTCAGAGTATGAACCTCAGCGCGAACCGCCATTGTCAAAGACGTCAGCAACAAAAAATGAAAAAACCTCTGCATGAGGCTATTGTAAAGTTTGCAGGACTCGATCGGCGGCGCGCACGCCCCGGTACTGGGCTTCTTCGAAGATGGAAAAGCCGCTTAGGTCGGAGTTCGCGTAAAGCAGATTGCCGGCGGCTTCGCGCCAGCGCCGCGCGTTCCTCCGAGACCATGAAGCCCGGCGACGGGCCGCGCCATGGCGTGGCCCAGGCGCATGATGTCGATGCGCGACACGCATTGGCGAATGTCGGGATGGGCGCGCTACAGATCGTGCAGAATCGCTTCCTTCCAGTAGCCCCAATCCTTTTCGAGCAGCAGGCGGCGATTGTCCGCGGGCGAGCCTTCGCGCCAGCGACCAATAAAATGTCCAGACCGTGCGATCGATGTGTGTAGCGAGCGCTCTGTGCGTGGCGTCGACGTAGCCGAGCGTGGGCGAATCGTAGATCACGTTGTCCCAGGCCGGTCTCGACGTCCGCTCTCGCGCGGCGACGCGGTCGAGCGTCAGATTCGCCGTCAGCCAGGGCGAATATTGACGAAGCCTTCGGCTGCGCGGCGCGCCTTCGATATGTAGGAGCCAGAAACGTGGGCGCGGCGAATATGACGCGTCGGCGATGTATTCGGTCTCGCCGGCGACACGCGAAGTCTGCGCCCGTCGCGCGCGATGCGGTGACCATCGAGCCGGTCCGCACGTAGCGCGCCGAGCTTTTCGAGCAGCCGCCGCGCGATCCAACCGTTGCCTTCGGGCCAGGTAAGCGGACCTTTTTCTTCCGGCTCGCGCGAGGCGAAGTAGTGGACTGCCGGCCCATGCCGAGGTATCGCGTGCCAGCGCGCCGTAATCGTCGCGGCAGGCGTAGTTGATGTACCAGTTGAGGTACGGCGAACGTAAAGCGCTCCTGCTCAAGCCATCCGCGCATGGAAAGTCGATCGAGCGGCGATGGCTTCGCGCCCAGCTCCATCGGGATAGTGAACTCGCCCGTGGCGCGGAATTCGCTTCGATACGTCCGTCGAAGCGTGTGAAACTGCTCGCGATCGCGCGCGGTGGCCGCGGTGCCGGCTCAATGCCCTCCTGCCAACGGCCGTGCAGGAACAGGCGCTCCTGCGGAGCGAAACAAGATACCGCTCGTCCCACTCGCCGTCTCGCAGGACGCCAAGCTCTTCGAAGAGTTCGCGCACGAGCGACCGCCTTCTTCCCCGGCACGGGAACGTAGTGGGCGGCCCAGGGATACGCGCTGACTTCGTTCTCGCCCCAGCGCGCGTTGCCGCCGGCCTGCGGCTGCATTTCGAGCAGCACGAAATCGCGGAAGCCGCGTTTATCGAGCCGCCACGCGGCGGACAGTCCGGCGATGCCGCCGCCAACGATCGACGATCGGGAACCTTGATGGTCTGTCGCGCAGCGCGGGAACGCCGCGCGGTCGCGCAAGCGATGGCCGGCTGGTGACGCGTCATCGACGAATCCGCCGGTGATCGGCCGGTCGGTCTTCGGCGAAAGGCCGATCAGCGCCGGCGCCGCAGGAATTGCCTGCGGCGCGCCGCTCAATGCGCTGATCTCGCGCCATTCGCTGCTCGTAGTAGCGGACCAGCACCTGGTCGTTCAGCCGGTTGGGTTCTGCATCGCACGGGCAACATATCGTTGGCGAAACTGAAACAATTGCGGGACATTGGCCACGCGAAAGATATCGCAAGTCGCTCGGGCAGGCGTTGCGGCGGCTCATAATCGGTTCAGGCCGGCGAGCACGAAACCCCACTCGCCGAACGACGGCACATAGAGATGATACGGATAGGTCTTCAAGCCCGCCTGCTTCAGTGTTTCGACGATGCACCAATAGGATTGCCGGGCAAACAGCGGCGAGGTGCTCTGCACGACCGCCAGCCCCCGCGCGCTCAGATGCTTCGCCATCAGCCGGTAGAATGCGGTCGTGTAGAGTTTGCCGAGCGAGTAGTTGGTAGGGTCGGGAAAATCGACCACGATGAAGTCGTAGCGATTCGCTGATTGATCGAGCCAGACAAACGCGTCGGCATTGATCACGTGCACGCGCGGCGTTGGTAAGCGAATGTTGATTGATGCGTGACGAGATATGGGTGCGTCGAAAACAACCGCGTCATCTCGGGATCGAGATCCACCAGCGTGATGGATTCGACGTCCGGATATTTGAGAATCTCGCGCACGGCCAGCCCGTCACCGCCGCCGAGCACTAAAACGCGGCGCGCGCCCGGGAGCGCCGCCAGACCCGGATGCACCAACGCTTCATGATAACGGTATTCGTCGCGCGAGCTGAACTGTAGATGCGAGCTGAGGAACAGGCGCACATCATCTTTCCATTTTGTCAGTACGATGCGCTGATAACGCGTGTCGCGGGCGAAGATCACCTCATCGGCGTAAAGATTATTGTCGGCAGCCTGCGTGATCCTCGCGGCGCCAGCCATGCCGGCGCCCAGGGCCACGAGCACCACGATGCACGCCAACCGCAGCAGACGCCGCCCGCCGAGCTGATCGCGAAACAGATACGTGGACCAAAGCGCGACACCCGCGTTGATGATGCCGAACAGCAAAGCTGACCGCACCATCCCGAGTTTCGGCACCAGGAAAATCGGGAACAGCAGAGATGCCGCGAGCGCGCCCAGGTAATCGAAGGTGAGGACGTGCGCCACGAGCTCTCGAAATTCCAGACGGTTCTTGAGAATGCGCATGAGCAGCGGGATCTCCAAGCCGACCAAAATGCCGATGACGATCACGATAGCGTAGAGGATGAGCCGGAAGCCCTGCGTATAGGCAAACGCCAGGAACAGCGCCGCCGAGGAAAATCCGCCGACCACGCCCACCATCAGCTCGATGGAGATGAATGCGCGACCAGGCCGCGCGTCGACGAAGCGCGACAGGTAACTGCCCACCCCCATGGCGAACAGATAACTGCCGATGACGGTAGAGAACTGAAAGACGCTGTCGCCCAATAAGTAACTGGCAAGCGTGCCGGCGACGAGCTCGTAGATCAGCCCGCAAGCGGCGATCAGCGTGACGGAGACAAAAAGGAGAATGGGCAAATTCTTAATGCACCGCGGCCGCGATGATGATGCACATACCGATCGACATCGCGCCCACCAGGATAGCTAGCGCCGTGTTGTGCTCGTGGACGATTTCGTTCCATAGGTGATAAGGGGTCATCCTATCCACGATGACGAATGCCACAACAAAAATCAGCAACCCGACGGCGGCAAAAATCACGGCGTTCAAAATGTAAGCGGGGTGGAAATCGTTCATCTCACTTGCCTCCAAAGTACCGGTAGTAACCCGCGTAATGCGATCGGTATGCGCCCGGATTGTCGCGCACCGTCTTGGGAATATTCCTTACCTCGTTCACCCGCGTCAGGCTCCAGCCCTGATATTGGGCAAAGGTAGCGAAAGCCAGAACCAGGGCGCCGTATATGGCGTAAAGTGGATGTCTCATTCACGCTCCGAAAAATCGCTCTGCGCCCAACGCTTCCCTTCGAACGACGTCGCGCGCCAGGTGGAGAAGACCGGAGGAATCAATAGTAACGCTCCGGCGATGAGAAACAACCCCATCGAAGGCACGCTACGCTTGACCTCCAACGTATACAGCATGGAGTGCGCACTCTTGTCCATCTCCGGCTCAACGCGCAAGTAATACCTTCCGGGCGCCACGGATGGTACGATCGCGCTGTCATTGCGGCCGCCTTCGCTCCAGGCGCCATCGCTGTCGCGTCCGGCATAATAGCTGACCTCGCGCCCGAAATCGTAACCTTGGCCCGTGGATTCGTTGATCAGCGCGAGATTGAAATACGCCCAACTGTTTTGCAGATCGGTCCGGATAGACACCTCGACATTCGAAGGATGGCCCTTCACCTCGAATTCGTCCGTGACAAACGACGCTTCCCCGCCCGACTGCGGCGCATAACTGTACTGGTGCTGGAAAACGCTCTCCTGGCCCGATATCAAATAGAAAAGGATTGCCAGCACAGTGGCCGCTGAGAGCAGATTCAGACACACCCGCCACATGGAACTGGCCTGGCCCGCAAACGGCGCCGGCTGGTTGGCGAAGATACCGCTCGCCGGTGGCGCATGGCCCGGAAGATGAAACGCTTGCCACACCTGCGCGCCGGTCATGTACTCGCCGAGCGACCACACGGTTTCCTGCTCGGAGATCTCGCAGGAGAGAATTCGCGGCACGGCGATGAAATCCTTCACGCCGTTCTTCTCACCCACATGAGCGCGCCAGGGAAATTCACCGAGCACGTAAGTAGTGGTGGCCAGTTCGGTGTCGAACAGAACGTAGGTGTGGCCCATGAGCTTCGCGCCCGGCTTCTTGCCGACTTGGATTCTGTCCGGAATTGCCGGAATCGTCTTCACGTCGTTCCAGTGGCCGTTATACTCGGTGAGATAGCGGAAGCCTTTGGTGGGGTTGAAGAGAAGATACTCGGCCCAACTGTCGGGTATGCCCTCGACATCGGTGGATCGCACTTGAAAGCCGATCACATCGTAATCATCGCCGTGCAACTTGCCGCGAGTGCCCAGCGGGATTCCGGGCCGGATGGTTTGCTTCGCTGCAAACCTTTCCAGCACCCGGAGGTTGGGATCTTTGGCGTCAAGGATCGACCTGCAGTTGGCGCATACAACCGACAGCGTGTGCCCGCCCGCGCTTAAAGTGAGTGGCGCGCCACAGCCGGGACAGCGCAGGGCGCTCGCCACGTGGCCGCCAGAGCCGGGAGCATCCTCGGCTCGCAGGTTCTTGAGCTTTAGATCGTCGAACTCCACCAATTCGCCTACGAACAGAAGGGGTGTGGGCTCGCTGTAATCGATCGTGGCGAAGCGGGCGTCGGCAGTGCGCAGATCGGCAAAGAGTACGTCACTCTTGCCCCAATATTCAAACGGAAGTTCTCCGGCAACGCCACGGTAATGTGCGCGGGTCAGGGCGGTCACCTCGTAGCGGACGCCACTCCAAAGGAACTGGCGTGCGCGCGCGATCTGATCGGCGGGCGGCAGCGCCTCGGGCGGGCCGGTCAGAAACGAGATGTCGTATTCCAACTGCGCGTCTGACAGCCAGCCGCTGGTACCGTCATTGAATACGATGTGCCACTCGTTCCAGCCGCCGCCTTCATACTCATAAAGAATGCGGCCCACCACCTGAAACGCTTTGTTGCGGTAGAGGCCCTCGGCGCCGATCTGAATGGGCGTCGCTTCGCGCGGCAGGTCGCTCACCTCGCCGACTTTTTCAAGATTGACGTCCCGGCGGACAAGGATCGAGTGGCAATAGTCGCAGGTGGTTTGTACCGCGCCCGACCAGCGGAATGGCACCAGCGCTCCGCAATTCGGACAATTAGCCGCTGGCTGACTCATCGGAGGCGCAAGTAAAGGGCCGGTCGATGCGGCGCACGCTCACCGTTTTGGCGGCAAACGCGCACTTCAGGTAAGCATCGAAATTCCATTCGGGGCGCGGCCGGCAGCAGAAAACGTTGAGGCAAAGAG
Source organism: Terriglobia bacterium (assembly GCA_963768075.1). Taxonomy (GTDB): domain Bacteria; phylum Acidobacteriota; class Terriglobia; order Bryobacterales; family Bryobacteraceae; genus QHXW01. The sequence goes on along the minus strand of CAVYHD010000029.1, from coordinate 254,576 downwards.
AATGATACTCGGGAAAGGTATGGCAGGCAAGATGGGACTCGGCCAAGAGGCAAAGGCCCGTGATGCCGCCCGTCCCCGGGAATTGGTGCCAGTTGGTGTCGCCCAGCGGATGGAGTGCGAGCGCCCTCGTCACCTCCGCAAACAGCGTGCGCAGCGTTTCCAAGTCGGAGAGCGCGGACCGGTTACAGCCGTGCGCCTCAATGACCCACTCGCACCCGTGCATGTGCTACTGCTGGGCGCCTCCACACTCGGAGCAGAATTTAGCGGCGCGAGGAATCGGCTTGCCGCAGCTGATGCAGAACTTGGTGGCGGCCTGGCTACCGGCAGGAGCGGCCGGTGCGGATGCTGCCGCCGATGGAGCACCGGGCGCACTACCCGAGCCAGGCTTGATCGCGTTCATCATGCTCTGCGCCATCGTCAGTCCCGCGCCGAGTCCCACACCGATGCCAGCCGCGCCGCCACCCTCATTCCCCGCAGCGATGGGCATCGACTGCGCCACCTGGAACTGCGTGTAACGTCCCATGTCGCCCACCATGTTCATGCCGATGCGCTCGTCAAGGCGTTGCTGCAATTCGTCCGGCAACGAAAGATTCTCGACGACGAACGAATCGAGCACCAGACCGAGATCCGTGAACACCGGCTTGAGCGATTCCCCAATCTTTTGCCCCAGTGCGATCTGGTTCGCCGCCATGTCGAGGAACGGCACATTGCTCTCCGCGAACGTATCCGACATCCGTCCGGTGATCGTGTTGCGAAGCTGGCCTTCCAGGTCGGCCACGCGATACGTATCGCGCGTGCCGCTGATTTTGGTGTAGAACGTACGAGGATCGCCGACGTGATAAGAATAAATGCCGAAGCCGCGCAATCGAACGGCGCCGAATTCCTTGTCGCGGATGGTGACCGGATTGGGCGTGCCCCAGTGTTGGTTCACTTGCAGCCGGGTGGAAAAGAAGTAGACGTCGGATTTGAACGGCGACTCGAACTTCTTGTCCCAGTTCATCAGGTCGGTCAACAGGGGTAGGTTCAGAGTATTCAGCGTGTACAGCCCGGGTCCGAAAATGTCCGCAATGCGGCCCAGATTGATGAACGCGGCCATCTGCGAATCGCGAACCGTCAGCTTGCCGCCATTCTGAATCTCCATGTCCTGCATGGGATAGCGATATGCCAGCACCCCATCCTCGGATTCGGTCCACTGAAGAACATCGATGAACTGTTTTGAGAGGAACGAACGAATGCTCATGGCTACCGTCACAACTCCTGAGCAAGTATACGTCATATGCGCCCCGCTGGTTCAGAAAACCGCTAACCCCGTGGCACAGAAAAGCTTATGCGCGATTTGACCGGATTAACTATGGTTGCCTCTGCTGCGGGCGCAGTTGTTGCAGATGCTGTACTCGATTCGCAGTGAGCGGCTGCTGATGGAAGAGATCGACTACAGCATGCTGTTCCGATGGTTTGTGGGGCTGAACTTGGACGAGGAAGTTTGGGACGCGACCACGTTCACGAAGAACCGCGACCGGCTGCTGGGGGCGGAGGTGGCCAAAGAGTTTTTGGCTCAAGTGGTGGCGCAAGCGGGGGAGAAGGGCCTCACCTCGGACGAACACTTTACGGTGGATGGGACGTTGCTAGAAGCGTGGGCGAGCGTGAAGAGTTTTCAGCGGAAGGGCAGCAAGATCCACCTTCGCCGGATGATCCCAACAATCCGACGGTGAACTTTCACGGCGAGAAGCGGTCGAACCAGACCCATGCATCGAAGACCGATCCCGATGCCAAACTGGCACGCAAAGGCAAAGGCAAGGAGGCCAAGTTGAGTTATAGCGGGAACCTGCTAGTGGAGAATCGCAACGGGCTGATCGTGAACAGCGAAGTGTTCGAGGCCAACGGTACAGCGGAGCGCTACGCGGCGCTGGTGATGCTGGAGAAGATTCCGGGAACGAAGCGGGTGACCGCAGGTGGGGACAAGGGCTATGACACATTCGACTTTGTGGCTGAGTGCCGGAATTTGCAAGTAACTCCGCACGTGGCGCAGAACCACGAACGGCGAGGCGGAAGCGCCATTGACGAGCGCACGACCGAGCATGAAGGCTATCGCATCAGCCAAATCAAGAGGAAGCGAATCGAAGAATGTTTCGGCTGGCTGAAGACCATCGCGTTGCTGCGGAAAGTTCGTCATCGGGGAATTTTCAAAGTGGACTGGGTATTCAGCTTCGCTTGTGCGGCCTACAATCTGGTGCGCATGCGGAATCTGAACAAGATTGCGATCCAAGCCGCCTAAACGTGGCGGATGTAACTGGCTGAGCTTGAAGCAAGGCTTCGGGCAAACTGAGGGCTCAACTCGAAGCCTCCTCCGCCGTAAAGAAACACAAGAGAGGATAGAAATAGGTCGTACAAATCAATTTTTCAGCAGCCTGCTAGAATGAAAGCGGCGCTCGTTTTTCCGGCGGGAGTAACTCAATGGTAGAGTCACAGCCTTCCAAGCTGTTGGTTGCGGGTTCGATTCCCGTCTCCCGCTCCATTTTTTCAATAATTTGAGTGCATCTCACACGCCGCCTTCACTCCACTTCACTCCCGAAAGAAAACGCGGGTTGAAACCCACTGAGCCCGGAGCCAACCGGACAGGCTGGGAACAAAGCAGTATTCGGTGTCAATGAAGCAACAGTGGGATGAGGCGGGCGCCGGGCACAAAGGTCTGGCCGTCGCTGCTACGCGCGTCTGCTAACGCACGCAGGAGTAGATCTGAGGGTCGTCACCGCTCCACCATACCTATAAGACATCGGCCCGCGAGAGCTCACCGATTCACTCATACCCGGCTTAGCGTCCGCGGGGTTAATCACGGCCACGGCGACGACGTCGAGGCAAATTCAATTCGGGCTGAACCTGATATTTTAGATACGGAAAACGGGGCCGCATAAATCGCACCGCATAAAAAACAACGGCCGGCTCAGCCCCGAAGGATCAGGCTGAAACCGGCCGTTGTGCCCGAGGGGGCAGCTCGACTAGACCGCCAGGTACATCGTGCTACCCTCGCGATCCACCAGCAACAGGACCGGTGCGTCTTTCTTGGATGCACTCACCGCCTGGCTGAAGTCCTTCACCGTTTTCACGGCTTGATGATTGACTTCCTGGATCACGTCGCCCGACTGCAGGCCAGCTTCGGCAGCGCGGCTGGCTGGACTGACTTCGTCCACCACCACGCCTTTGGTCGTGCGCCGGCAGCTTCAACTGTTGCGCTGTTTCCGGAGTGAGGTTCTCGACACGCTAACGCCCTCCAGACCGCTGTCCGAGTGATCTTCTCGACCGCTGCCTGCTCTTCCTTGGAGGGGAACTCGCCAAGCTGCACCGCAACTTCCTGCGTTTTGCCGTCGCGGAGCACCTTCAGATTCACGTTCGTGTTCGGCTCCAGTTTGCCGATCTTCAGCCGCAACTGATTGGCGTCGGCGATCGGCTTGTCCGTTGATTTCGAGAATGATGTCGCCTTTCTTCAGATTGCCCCGCGATGCGCGGACTGTTGGGAGTGACGTCGCCCACCAGCGCTCCGTTGGAGTTCGCTCAGTATTGAAGGCCTTGGCCATGGCAGGCGTGACATCTTGCGGCAGAATGCCGAGATAGCCGCGTTCCACCTTGCCGTGCTCGAGGATCTGATCCATATCATGGCGCGCCATGTTGATCGGAACGGCGAAGCCGATACCCTGATTGCCGCCCGAGTTGCCCGAGAGGATCGCGGTGTTGATGCCGATCAAATGACCCTTCGTCGTCGACCAGAGCGCCGCCGGAATTGCCGGGATTGATCGGCGCGTCGGTCTGGATGAAGTCTTCGACCTCTTCGATACCGAGTCCGCCGCGGCCGGTCGCGCTCACGATTCCCTGCGTCACGGTCTGACCCACGCCGAAGGGATCGCCAACGGCGAGAACGACATCGCCGGCTTCGACTTTGCTCGAGTCAGCCAAGGTCAACACAGGGAAGTTCGATCCTTCGATCTTCAGAACGGCAATGTCCGTCCGCGGATCGGTGCCTACTACGCGAGCTTTCAATCTCACGCTTGTCGTGCAGAGTGACGGTCACTTCCGTCGCGCCCTCCACCACGTGATTGTTGGTCAGAATATAGCCTTCCGGGCTGACGATCACGCCCGATCCAAGGCTCTTCTCGCGCCGCTCCTTGCGGCACGTCGAATCTCTGGGAGAAATCGTCGCCGAAGAACTGCCGGAAGAATGGATCCACGCCCTGCGATCCGCGCATGGCGCTCGTGTCATTTTTGACTACCTTCGATGACGAAATGTTGACCACTGCGGGTAAAACTCGCTTCACAACGCTTGCATATCCGCGTGAGGCCTCGGACCGCGAGACCACTTTGACCGTGGCTGGCGGATTTTCGCCCGGAAGCCGTCCGACTGTTGCCGCTCTTGACTACAAAGAAACCCATCGCAGCCAATGCCGTAGTTAAGGAAGCCGTCACCAGCCAGCGACGGCGTACAGGTAAGTGATTTTCATGTTTGCCACCTCGTAGCGTCCTCCCTATCCGGGAGAGCGGGCCGGCGGAGGCCACCGAGCCATCGCCGGTTCCAATTTCAGGTTAGGGCGTTAGCGGTTGAAGACCCATACCCGGGACTGAGTAGTGGAGCTTACCTCGGCAGGGTAGAAGCGCGAACAGCATCGGCCCATTCTTCTGTGGCTATACCCCGCGATCCAGTGACAGTTTCCCAGCTCAAAGTGATGCCCACCGAGATTTGAAGCTCTCATACTGAACACGGATGCGGAAACCGGGTTTCACAAAACTGTACGTGCTGGTGCTCGGAAACCCAGCCTGGGGCGAACGTAGACCTCCGAACCGCCGCTACCCCGTGGTGTTTTTCTCGATGTCTATTGGGAGGGCGACGAAGCTGGCCAGTGTGCTATCAGTTGCCGGTCTCCGCGTCCACCATGCCTCATCGTTGGCGGAAGTCAAGACTGTGCTGAAAATCACGCGTGCTGGCGTCGTGCTCATCGACCGGAGAACCATCGGACCATGCGGGGAGATGCTTCGCGAACTGGCAGCGGAGTTTCCGGATCTACGTACCGTTGTTCTCTCTCCGGCCGATGACCAATTCGCCGGCTTGTTAGCGCGCGTGGAATCGGCACACAAGCTCCACCAGGAACTGACGGATCCAGTGCGGCGGCAGGCGAGGGTTGATGCGATCATGCGAGCGATTCGCCTGGCGGTGCCAGTGGACGATACGACTCCAGGTATCCGGCCGAAGTCCAGCCAAAACATCGCCGTGGGCGTGCTTATGATGCGTGTCATCGGGAGACCGGGTCCGGTACACTAAGGCCAGTGAAAGCCTCGTCTGTCGAATCGAGAGAAGCACAATCCAGTTCGACCGGAGCCGATCATTCCGCTCGGGGGTTACGTCTCGCGTTGATCGTTGGTTTTGGGGGAATGCTTTTGATCTTCCTTGCCGCCGGCGTCGACGCAGCGCGTTTGCTGCATGCGATGCGCACGGAAAACACGATTCTGCGTGACACCTCTCTGGAGCGATCCCACCGTCTCGCATCGATCCGCTCGTATGTTCTGCTCAGCCATACGTATATGGGCGACTATCTGCTCGATTTAGATGCACAGAGGTCGCAAGAACATCTGGCTCAACTGCGGGACGCATGGTCGCGGATGTTGAACGATCTGGCCGGCTACCATAGCTCCACGTTGGGTGAGGCGGTGTTGGTCAAGCAGCTTCAGGATCTGCTGCAACGGCACTGGCAGGAAGTGAGCCGGGCGATGAGGTGGTCGCCGGCCGATCGCCAGCGCCGAGGCACAGCGTTCTACGGAGACGAAATTGTTCCCCTCCGAACGGCCGTTCTCGAAATCACGACTCGAGTGGAAGACGTCGACGCCAAACAGCTCGCCGCAGCGGAGGCCCAGATCCAGAGCGAATTCGAAAACTTAGGGCGGCAGCTTAGCGGGGTGCTGAACATTGCCCTAGGAGCGGCCCTTCTGCTGGCGGTGGCGTGCGTTGTTTACATTCTGCGCATCGAGCGGCAAAGCGGGCGCCGCTATCGAGAAATCGTTCAGGCGCGAACCACGCTACAGCAACTGTCGGCGCGGCTTGTCGAGGCTCAGGAAACCGAACGGCGCACGATTTCGCGGGAGCTGCACGATCAGGTAGGGCAGACGCTGAACGCTTTGCTGGTGGATGCCGCGAATCTGGCAAAACGGATCCCGGACGAGGACGGCATCAGCCGGCGATACCTCGACAATATTCGAACTTTCGCAGACTCCAGCGTGAATTCGCTGCGCGATATCGCACTCCTGCTGCGTCCTTCCATGCTGGACGATCTTGGTCTGATTCCCGCTCTGGAGTGGCAGGCGCGAGAGGTTTCCCGGCGGAGTGGCATCAAGGTGAAGGTGGCGGCCGATCAAGTCCCGGATTCACTTCCCGACGCGGTCAGGACGTGTGTTTACCGGTTGGTCCAGGAAACGCTTCAGAATGTATCGCGGCATTCCGGCGCTCGAAGCGCTACCGTCACCGTTCGTCAGGCGGACGGATCGCTCGCATTGACTGTCGAAGACGACGGCCGCGGCTTTGACCCTGGACGAACACGCGGACTGGGCTTGCTCGGTATGGAGGAACGGGTTAAGCAACTTGGCGGACACTTGGAGATCCAATCCCAGCCGGGCAAGGGGACCGTGTTGCACGTGACGCTGCCGGTCGCGGCTGCTGTTACTGGATAATTCCCTTTCGGACGGCGTAGAGGATCAACTCGGGAACACCGTGAAGATTGAGCTTTTCTAAAATGTTGCCGCGATGCGTCTCTACGGTGTAGGTGCTTAGCTTGAGGATGTTGGCTGCTTCCTTGTTCGTCCTGCCCTCCGCAAGGAGCTGAAGAACCTCGCGTTCCCGGGGCGTCAGAAGATCGTAGCTGTCCTCAACTTGTTTGTCGCGTATCTGGCGAACGTAGTCTTCGAGCAGCATCTTGCTGATCACCGGACTGAAGAACGATTTCCCTTCAGACACCGTCCGGACCGCGCGAATCAGGTCTGCCTCCGCGGAGTTCTTCAGAATGTAGGCTTGGGCCCCGGCCTTGAGAGCGCGAAGGACGTAGCCTTCATCCGAATGCATGCTGAGAATCACGACGTGCGTCCGGGGCTCCAGGGAAACGATCTGCTGAGTCGCCTCAATTCCATTCAGTTGCGGCATGCCGATATCAAGAACCACGACCTCCGGATGATGTTTGGACACGAGTTCCACGGCTTCCCGCCCATCCGCGGCTTCCGCCACAACTTTGAAATCCGGCTGCTGCTCGAGTAGCAGCCGCAGCCCGGACCGAATGATCGTGTGGTCATCAGCGAGCAATATCCGAATTTGTCCCACGCGTAATTGTCCTGATGGCCCAGAATACTTCATTCACGTTGCGAATTCAGAGGCGTTCTCCTGGCTTAGGCAACGCCGGTCCAGTAAGATGTTGGTTGGTCCGCGGTTTCGCACTCCTGTTCCTCAGCGCTGCCTTCGGGGCCCAGCCGTCCGGCCAGCGCGGCACGGTCGATCCGGCATTTGAAAAGATTCCCTTCGATCAGTGGCTGGGGGAACACGACCAGGCAAGCTTCCGCTGGACCGCGGGCGTTCCCCGCGCCGAACTCTCGTTTCACCAGCGGCTCGTGGCCCGAGTCGAAGTCAAATTGGATGGCCGGGACCTGGAGACCCGTCGCGGCAATGGCGAATCTAGTGTTCTTTGTCCAGATCACGGACCGCGACGGCACGCGCTATCAGGACCACGGCAGCATCGAACTCAGCAAACTCGACGCGAACATCAAAGCGGCCAACCTGGAGTACACCAAGCGCGCGTTCGTTCTACCGGGAGATTACCGGCTCGCCGTAGCGATCCTCTATACCGCCACCGGTGAGCACAGCACCCGGCAGGTACAGTTTCGCGTGGCTTCGCCGCAGCACGATCTGCTGCCGGACGCCTGGCGCGATCTGCCGCCTGTCGAATTCATCGGCAGCGAGGAATCGCCCGACAGTTGGTATCTGCCCGATATCCGCGGCCGGTTGCAGTGGGCCGCATCGATGCATTCCCCGGCCCGGATCAATGTCATTCTGAACGTGGCCCCTTCCGTACCGGTGCCAGGATCGCGTCGAACCCAAAGCGGCGATCTGGCGGCTCTGCTTCCTACCCTCAAAGTGATCTCGCAAACCGGGTCGGCCTCGCTTTCGGAGCACGTTGCATTGCTCGACCTCGCCCGCCGGCGCGCCGTGTTCCATCAGAACGATGTGCACGACCTCGATTGGCCCCGCCTGAAGGCATCTTTGGGAGAAGCGAATACGGCGTCCATCGACGTTCACTCGCTCTCCGAACGGCATCACGACGCGCAATTCTTCGTCTCTCAGGTCCGTGCCCTTCTCCGCGCGTCGGAAAAACCCAGCGTTCTCGTCGTGCTCACCAAACCCGTCGAGTTTGAGTCCGGCGAGGACCTGGAGCCGATTTCCCTCGAAAGCTTGCCGGACTGCCGTGTCGTCTACATCCGCTACCGCGCCCCAATGCAGCCCTTTAATCCCGTTGAACGGCAGATGGGAGGACGGGGTCGCGGTTCGCGCATGGGCGGTCCCATGAACCGCAATCGTCCTCCTCAAGATGTTGTCGATCAGTTGGAGGCTACCCTCAAGCCGCTAAGCCCGAAAGTGTTCGATGTCGAGACTCCGGAACAGATGACCCGGGCCCTCGCCGAAATAGAGAAGGAAATCCGTGCTCCATGATCCCGGCTTTGCTCACACGCCTGATCGTCTTTGTGCTCTTTGTACCCGCCATGCTGGCGGCGGACTGGAAGGTGGATCATGCCACTATTGCCGGCGGCAGCTTGAAACACCTGCGTGACATGCTCGATTCCGTCGGCCTGCGCTCGGAGTACGGGGGGCAGCACTCGACCGGGTTCACCGAGATGGCGCTGATCAGTTTTCCCGATGGATCTTATCTGGAATTGATGGCCTGGGTCGATGCGTCGGCTCCCCACCCCGGCCAGGCGTGGTCGAAGTTCATGGATCAACAGGGCGGCCCCTGCGCTTGGGCCGTATCCGTGCCCGATCTCGCGCAGGAAACCAGGCGCCTCGCCGCGGCGGGCATTCACACCTCCCAGCCGGTCCACAGCGGCCGGATGCTGACGGATGGCTTCCACCTGGAGTGGGAAATGGCGGGAGCGGGTCCGGGCGAGCGCGGCTCGCTATTCCCTTTCCTGATCCACGACCTGACCCCGCGCGAGCGCCGCGCCTATCCGACCGGCAAGCCGACCACCGAGGAGTATGCGGGCGTTTCGCGGGTAGTAATCGCCGTCAAGAATCTATCGAACGCGATCGCGCAATACCGGCGCGCATACTCGCTGCCGCGGCCGCAGCAGCAGAACGACAGTCACCTGGGAGCCCGGCTAGCATGGTTTCCCGGCACGCCCATCATCCTCGCCGCGCCGCTCAACCCGCGTACCTGGCTGGCCGGCCGCATCACCCGCTTCGGCGAAGCTCCCTGCGCTTTCCTGCTGCGCGATACCGGCAATCCAAGGTCGGGCAACACGGTCTGGTTTGACACCGGGGTTTCGTGGTTCGACCCCGAGAAACTCGAAGGCATCCAACTGGGCGTCGATTGAACTGCGTCGCGACAGGTTGTGCTCGCCACGGTAATCTGGTGCTGTTCGTGATGTTATATGATGCCCGCATATGAACTCCTCTGATTCCCTGTCCCGCCGTACATTTCTCGCTGCGACGTCTGCGATGGCGCTCGCGCGCGGCGCGGCTTCAAAGGACAAATTGAAGGCTGGCCTGGTAGGTTGCGGCGGCCGCGGGACCCAGGCGGTGGTCAACCTGCTTACGGGAAATGAAAACGTGGAGCTGGTGGCGATGGCCGATGTTTTCGAAGATCATCTGGAAAGCTCGCTGAGCCGTTTGCGGACCAACGCCAAATACGTCTCGCGCGATGCCGGCATCACGGTGGAGCGCAATGGCAAGCCGGTGCAAATGAGCGCCGAGGATCTGGTCGCCTCCATCCAACCGCGAATCAAGGTCGATCCGGAACATCATTTTGTCGGGTTCGATGCATTCCAAAAGCTCATCAAGTCCGACGTCGATATCGTGATGCTCGCCACTCCGCCCGGCTACCGCCCTGAGCACTTCGAAGCGGCCGTCAATGCCGGCAAGAACGTGTTCACCGAGAAACCGATTGCGACCGATCCCGTAGGGGTACGCCGTTTTATGGCCGCGGCGAAAAAAGCCGAAGAGAAAAAATTGACGGTGATGTCCGGCGCGCAGCGCCATGCCGACCAGGAGTATATGCAGACCGTGGACAAGATCCATGACGGCGCGCTGGGTGACATCGTCGCGTTGAATTCGTATTACCTGAGCGGGCCGGTAATGCACGCGGATGCCCGCGATCCCAAGTGGGGCGACATGGAGTGGGAGCACCGCAACTGGTACTCGTTCATCTGGATCTGCGGCGACCAGATCGTCGAGCAGCATTTCCACAATATCGACTTCATGAATTGGGTGATGGGGGCGCATCCGGCGGAAGTGGTGGCTTCCGGCGGCGCGGCATGGCGGCCGCGCGAGCCCCTATACGGAGATATCTATGACCACATGTCCTCCGATTTCGTGTATCCGAACGGGGTTCACCTTTCCAGCCATTGCCGGCAATATCCGAAAGATCTGTATCGCAACGTGAGCGATCTCATCCTCGGGACCAAGGGCCGCAGCAACGGAATGGATCTGGGAGCAAAGGGAATCAACCCGTACGTGCAGGAGCACATCGACATGATCAAGAGTATTACGGGCGAGGGGCCGTACATCAACCAGGGAATGCGCGTGGCCGAGAGCACGATGACCGCGATTATGGCGCGCGAGTCCGCGTATTCCGGACTGAAGATCACCTGGGATATGATCATGGCATCCCAACAGGATCTCCAGCCGAAAGAGTTCGATTACAGCAAGGCGATGGAGCCTATGCCGCTACCGGTTCCCGGCGTGTACAAATTTGTGTAGAAGCGACTCGAAAGCTATTTTCCCAGATTCCAATTCGTGACCAGATTGTACGCGTTCACCGAGCCTAGGCCCGTCGCGAAATTCCAACCCGTCTTCGCCGGGTAAGCCGGCGCGAGAGAAGTGGCTGAAGTTGAAAGCGCACCATCGAAGTTCATCGGCGATCCGAATCCGAAGCCGAAGCCTCCGTGGGGATGCCTTCCGCCGCCAGCCGTACTCTGACTCGCGCCAAAACAAGCCGTTGTGCCGCCGCAATTCACGTCGATATCGCCTTCAGTCACGTTGTGGAAGATGCACCCCGAGCGGGGCGCCTCCGATGCGTTGCAGGTAAATGTGCCGCTTTTCGCAAGCTTGTAATACACGTAATTCGGATTGCCCTGCGCGCCGCCGTGCTTCTGATTCACGAGCGCCTGGATGCCGGCCAAAATGGGCGTGGAGTAAGATGTGCCGCCGCCTCCGTCCCACGTGCTCGGAGCGCCTGCGCAGGAAGAGCCTCCGTTGCCTATATCCGACCAGCAATCGACGTAGTAGTGCCCCCAAACGCCATCGGCGGCGAATAGAGAGACATCCGGCATGTCGCGCACACCGTCCGATGGGTTGCCTGCGGTATCCGCCTGCCAGGACGGCTTCGCGTAACCCTTGCACGTTCCGCCAACCACACCCATGGCTGACGGAGAACCGGTTGCGCAGCCGCTCGGTCCGCCGCTACCCGCGGCAACCACGAGGTTGCCATTGCTCTCGGCCGCCGAACTCCCGCAGAATCCCGCCGTACCGTCCACCGTGCTGTAACCCATATACGCGGCGAGCAGCGCGCTTGCGCAGGAATCGTTCCAAGGAATCTCAGGGACGTAGGATAAAGCGGAAACGAATGTATCGGAGTTCGTATTGCTCCAGTAGTTGCTGTTCGTGCCCGCCGCGGTGTCGCCAAAATCGTTGCCGCCCACGGCCACGTTGTAAGGAGTGGAAGCATAGGCGCTCACGCCGATCCCGTGGGTTGCGCCCTGCGCTCCTGAATCACAGCTCGCCGCCCCCTCATCTCCGGCCGCTACGAAGACCGAGATGCCTTCCGCGACCGCCTGCTGATAGACGGAGTTGAAGGCCACGTTGGAAGCCGCGCCGTTTTCCGCCTCGCACTCGCCGTAGCTGATACTCACGATGGAGGGAGTCGTCTTGCTGTTTACCATGTTCTCGAGCGCAATGAAGCCGCCGAAGGTAGCTCGCGTGCTCGCACAGGCCGCGACCTCGATGGCCGCACCCGGGGCCGCCGCGCTGGCCCATTCCGCATCCACAATGGCTTCGCCGTCGTCCCCATCCGCGAGGCCCGGCGTCCGGCAGTTATTCGCACCCGAAGCAGGCGCGGGGTTGATCGTCGTCAGGCTGCCCGAAGTGTATTTCGTCAACCCGAAGGTCGAGCGGAACGTGGTCCAGTCGGAGGACTTGTAGAGATCAGCATCTTCGATAACGGCAATGGTTTGGTTTTTGCCCGTAATGCCCGCCGCAAACAACGGATTCAAATCGTAGATCACAGCCAGGTCACCCGGCGTCACCAACTGATAGGGGCTTCCCTGCGAAGTGATCGTGTAATTGGCGTGGGCGCGTTTCAACGGACGCGGAGAAAAATCGTGCAGAGAAACAATACCTGCCACCGCCGGAGCAAGCGCCTCGGGAATCTCGGGATCGCTCATGTTGGCGATATGCTGCACGCCATTTACGTTCAGATAGTGCAGTTCGGTGTGGAAAGCTTCGCGCACCTGCGCGGCGGTTCCGGAAAAGTCAACCGTCATGCCGCCGGACGCAATCGAATTAACTGTAAAACCGTGAGATTCGAGCCACTGGACGACGGCGGTGCGGTCGCTTTCGGCCGCTCCCCAAGTGGCGCCAAATTCACTCGCGGTCTCCCAGCGATGGTAGTTCGCCGAGGCGGGATCATGAAGACTGTCAATGTATTCCTGAAGGGCATGCTCATCGGCGGCGGAGCGCGCCAGCTGCAGGAACATGTGCTCCATCGGAAGATCGCCGGGCACCGCTCCCGCGTCATTCCGCGCCGTCGCTTCGGGGCGTGTATTGCCGGCGAGAGTCGATCTCCGGCTTTCATCAATCCCGCGGACGATAAGAGCGGGGCGGGATTGCGCCGCAAGAAAAGAAGCGCCTGCCAGGAACAGCACAGGCAGCCCCATTGAGCCCACCCGCAAATTAAGCCTCACGAAGCCTCATTCTTACACCTCTTATACTTACAAGTTCGGCTACCAGTTTGGACGTGCCGCGCGATCGGATGGGTTACAGCTTTATTGGCCGAGCCGGGATGCACGTTGGAAACGCGCCGCTTGCCGCCGCCGGCCCATACCAACCTTCGATAACCCCACGTTGCTAACTGCTCGCTCCAATTTCGCGATCGCGGCTCGTCCCGTTTGCGGCAGACCGGCCAAAGCGCCCGTCTATACGCACCAACTGGCGGCGCAGCAGCGAACGTGCCGCCTCCATAACGGTTGGCTCATCCACTTTGAGATCGCGGAAGATCCGGATCAGATCCGGCACAGGGATTCCCCCATCCATGCGATCCAGGATCTCTCGCTCGACCGGATCCAGGTGATGTTCAATAGTCAAAGCGCGTCCCAGCAAAGTTGCCTTGGCTTTTGCGCGTATGTCGCTGCCCAGCATTCGCGCATCCAGAAGCGCTATGGGGCCGGAGCGGCACAACCAGCTATGTGGCAGCATCTTTTGCCAATCAGGTTGCCGCGTCAATCGCTCCGCGAGAAAAGCGGCATCGATCTCCGCCCCCGCGGCGCGATGTGGCGGTGGGGATTCGTCGACGCGCTCCCAAGGCGCGCCGACTGTTGCGTCACTCCACTGGAAAGAGATAACCAGGGAGACGACCCGCAGATAGCCCTGGGCTCGAAGATTACTCGCCCACTCGTCAACCGAGTTTAGAAATGCCTGGTAGTCATCGCCTTTGGCGTGTCCCAGGGCGTACTTCATCGCGGTGTGTTCTCCCAGGCGGAGGACATGCATGTCCATCGGGGCGCCATTGAGCCACTCGCGCAATCGATCGACCAGCGGCTCGTCGTCGCGCTCGCCGAGTTCCGTGATAACCTGCGCGATGCCGCCCGGCGCCAGGTGATGCGGCAAGCCCGCGACGATCCGTTTCAAGATCTCCTCTCCTGAGCGGCCGCCGTCACGAAATCCCAGAGTATTGAGCGGCGAGGGCACAAACGGCGGATTCGCCGTGATTAGATCGAACCATTCACCGCGCGCCGATTCGTACAGATCGCCCACCACAACGTCCAGATTGGTGGCGCCCGAAGCTTGCGCGTTGAAGCGCGTGCACCGGGCCGCGCGCGGATTGATATCGACCGCGAGCACTTGCTTTGCGTGGGTCGAAGCCAGCAGTGCATGAATGCCCGAACCTGTACATAGGTCGAGGGCCGTGCGAAACGGCCGCCGCGTGGTGCAGCGCGCAAGGTGGCGGCTGTCAAGCCCAACAAACATGACCTGATCGTGGGGGACCGTAGCGTAACCCGGATGCGGAAGTTCCGGCCAGGCGTGATCCGAAAAGATCAGACGATCGCCGACGGGAAACAGCGACGCACGAGCCCGCGCCACTCCGGTATCATCGATGGCGAGCAGGCCCGCCCTCACGAACAAATCGCGTTCGGACGCAGCGAACAATCGGCCAAGTTCCTCCGGCGGGAGAGTGCCTTGCAAGAGAAACAGATCGATCGCGAGAGCCAGCCGGTCGCGGCCGGCCAAACGCTCGCAGCGGTATATGGGCACGGAACGCCATTGAAGGTCGGCAAGATCCGCGAGACCCAGACGCTCTCTTGCGAAACTCTCCGAGTATCCGGCGCCGGCAAGCTTCGAAACGGCGACGCGAAGTCCCGGTACATCGGCGGAGTCGACGAAGAAGCTAGCAGGCGTCATGGGCGCAGCGGTACCTCAATCTAATGGCCGTCATTAAAGCCAGATAAATGAAGTGCTCGTTAGATGGGTGTTCTCTCAAAAGGTGTGGGGCTCAGAATCCGTATGATCTCCACACACCGGTTCGTTTTCCCGGATTCTGAGCCGTGATCGAAGCGAGCGGCTGCTCGCTCGCAGGAAAGGCAAACTGGTGGATCGCGGCGGTCTACTACCTGTTTACGCCCCTCAGGCTGAACCGGCCGCCTGCGTGCGCAGCTTGGTTCTTTCCAACTCCCATTTGAGCCGCTGCAATGCCGCGGTGGTTTCGTCTGCTCGAATCACCGCCTGGCTATCCTCGCCGTGGCAGACGCGCATCAGAATGGCGATGTCCTGGAGTCGCTCTTCCACCAGCGTGAGATCGTGACGAAGCTGCACTGCCTGCTCGTTTGTGAGCGGGCGTCGATCGGTTGAAGTGGGCATATTCCCAATTTTAGCGAACTCCAGGCAAATGGTGGAGGCCGGATTTCTGTGACGGGAACGCGAGAGGCCGTCGAGAAAAAGGCTCCCGCTCTATTCCCTCAGGTGACGCCTTGCCGATGGGGTGAATTATCGAAAGCAAACATTGACGTCCGATAGGTTCTGGCCAATGATGGGTACCGTTCCATCACAGATAAACTCCAGCCAGAAGCTGGGAATTTCCTCATGGCAACCCTCGCCAGCTTTCCAAACAACATGCCTTCGCCGCTGATGTTGATCGTGGCTGGGTATATCGGACTGCGCGCTCTCGAAATCGCGCTAAGGCCGCAAGATTCCTTCAGGACTCGTATGGCCCAGGCGCTGATGACGATATCAGCCGTTGGCTTGCTGCTGATGGTCGTGCTGTTCGTGCTGGGCGAGATTGTTCGCGCGACCGGGGTGATCTCACCACCGTGGCCAAGCCAGTTTCCCTCAGAAATCCTGAAGCAATGAACGCGTCGCCTCACTCAGACTTCCATGTGACCGCGAAACTCGTTCCATTCAACGCGAGGGGTGATGGGACTGCTTCATCCACACCCGTGCTGCTGGCCATCGTGATTGCTTCCACACTGCCGCCGAATTCATTGATCGGTCCCGATGTCGAGGCGTCGGTCGCGTAATTGGCGCCGCTCACACCTGTGTAGTTAGCGCCAAAATACGCCAGTGCGAAATCGGGAAGGGGCAGGGCGGCCCCGCCTCTGGTACAGCAGGGTGCTTCGGCAATCCATTCCGCCGACGATCGCTTCGCCCCTTGGACAACCGACCTCTTGCTGTAGGACTGTCCCGTAGTCTCGTTCGTGATCGTGACCGTGAACTCCTTGTCGTTGTAGCTTACCTCTGCCGAGATTCGATTGCCGGGCGATATCGAGAGGCCGTCGATGAAGATGGAGGGGCGCGGGTTGAACTCGTACCAGGCGTAATACGAGGGGTTAGGGCCATTACAATCCGAATCCGTTCCAATCTGCTCCACGGTGCCGGAGGAGTATCCGTCGATGCCCACCCAAAACGAAGAGTAGCTGTTCGGGGTCGCGCCGCAGAAAACTGTCGGGACTATCCACGCCCCCTTGACGCGCGTGAACAACGAGCCCGTCACCGCGTAGCCGCTCCAGTTCTCGCTTTCCATCGTGCCATCGGAACGGAGTTTGTGAAACCTCATCGTTGCGTGCTGTCGCTGGGGTGTCGGTGTTGTCGTTAGGGGAGCAATTGGCTCGCTGGCTACCTGCGCCCAGGCAGGCAACGTAGCAAGCAACCCCAAAATTCCTAACCGGTTCAGTGGCATCACGGGCGCCCCCCAGATTCAATCTAGTTGTTGAGTTCCCCTTGGCGAAAGCAATCTTTTGGTGAATCAACAACTTGGCGGCAAGATCTTTCGATACCCTGCCGGGCGTAGTGACGGTAAAGGCGGTTGCGGTCGCCTGGTAGCGCCCCAAAAGCGATCGGTCACCCGAATGCTAATATAAAAATCTGTTTCCTTAGAGTGTCTTACACTGCTTGTCTTCGTCAGGGGAAAAACTCGCTGGTAGCGTAATGCCAGCTTGTGGATCAGCGTACGATGCCGTCGAATTTCGCGTCGCCGCCGGACGGAGCGTTTCTTCTTTCGCTATGACACGCTAAGTCAAACCAGCTTGTTCAACTTCCTTGGCGCAAAGCAAACGGAGGTGCTAATTAAATGAAACTAGTGGCCACTGGGATGCTGTTCGTCGCGTTATCATCCGCACAATCCATTACGATCACCTCTCCTACGGCCAATCAAGTTGTTTCCGGCACCGTTGTCCTGTCCCTCACCTTAACCAGCGCCCCGTCCATAGCATCCGTGGACTGGGTTTTGAATTCTTCTTACCTCATCGCTCGCATCCAGCACTCCGCAAGTTTTTCTTACAACTGGAGCACCGGCTTCATGCTGGATGGCCCCGCTACCATCCAGGCCATCGGCAAGGATGCTACCGGGACCGTGGTCGTCTCCAGCTCGCCCGTGGACTTTTCGGTCAAAAACCACGGGGTCGTGGTGACAGTCAACTCGCCATCCAACTTCCAAACCAACCCGACTATTAGCGGCAACATCACCATCGACTATACATCCAACATCAACGCGGCAAACATTGAGAACTCTATCTGCAGCGTCGACGGGATGCCGATCGCATTTCAGTCTTCTGGGTACTTCACCAATCCTACGTACGCCATCATTTGGAATACTACGCAAATCCCTAATGGCACCCACCTGTTTACCTGTAAGAGCGAACAAACGGCAGCTAGCTTGAGCCCCGCCGCGGTTGGACCAAGCACAGTCGCGACCATGCAAGTTCAGTTCCTTGCAACCACATCCAACGGACACACCGTGATGGCAGTCAAACCCGATATCACAGATGTCGTTTTGAGCCTCACTGGGAATGCGTGCTCTTATGGAAGCTGGACGCCGCCCTGCAGCTCTTACCAGTTAGCACCCGTTCTGGCTTACACAGACAATACGACGGCCTCCTCTGCCGGCCTTACTTACTCCGTCGATCATGCGTGCAACCCTGCCGATCCGGCTCGGCCGGACTGGCCATTCCTCTGCGCGAGTGGGAACAATTATCCCCTGACTTCGCCGCCGGCCCAAGGCTCAGCCTACGTAACGGTTACTTCCTCCGGCTTGATTACAGCCTCCGCCGAAGGGCATAGCGTCGTTGCCATCACTGACACTGCTTCGGCCAAGATCGCCTATGTCAATGTGACCGTCCAGAAATATGCGTCGCCACCACATTTCAGTGAGAGCGGTGCAATACTCCACTACTACGTGGCCGGACAAAGTGTGTTCCGCACGTCGATGTTCAATCTGGACCCGATTACTCTGGTGACCGAGGCCGATCCAGTTAGCGGTACGACTCTTCTTAGTCATTACCTGAAATCCGGATATACGGCTTTCGAGAGCGATTTCTGGGGAGGCACCAACCAGGTGCCTTATAACTATAGCGCTGAGTCGTCCTGGCAGTCCGCATGGAATTCCAGCCTTCTTTCTGCAATCACCAACGCTCAGGCAGCGGCGCCGAACCTCTGTACGGTACTTCGGAGCGAAGTGCTTCTGCAGAGCGTTGGCCTTGCGGACTATACCGGAGGGCCGTCAACGTCTTGGACCCCAAACCCGCTAGCCTACGCTATCGACTCTTTCTGCGACCGGCAAGATCTGCGGTTGGGAGACGAAGGATGAAGTGAACAGTGGACTGGGATTCGGTCCGGTTGCGACCATGAAATTCTCTGACGGCACTCTCAGTAGCATTGTAGTGGGTGGAGCATCAGGAACCGGAGTCACGAGGATCTTCACGTCCTATAACGCTCCGCACAATTCGCAATACTGCGGTGCGGCCCGGTTCCCGGGAGGCTCAGTTCAAATTCACAATGCCACATCATCCGGGCTTAATGGAGTGGTGCCGGTAACGCAGGGTGTGGATCTCCAGCCTTAATGACTGGGAGCACCACGATACGTTTTGCAACGACGGCCAGTCAGGATTCACTTCTTACCCTCCCTGTGGCACGTTTGACGTAACAACTTCCGCGGCTAACGGCACTTACACGAGCACCACCGATCCAAATCTGGAGGTGTCATGTTACGGAGACCCGGCAGAATTCCCGGTTTTCTCGGGAGAGTCGCCCTTAGGAAATAATGCGTTTGTGCAAGTCACGAACGCAGCGCGGACGGCTGCTGTTCCGGTGGCCTGGCCCACTCTGGCGGCAGGCGATCTGGTGACGCAGATCAACTGGCAATCACCAACCCTGGCCGATTATGACTCGCTTTACCTCACTTCGGACGATCCTGATATAGACGGTGAATATCGCCCGGCGTTTGCCTGGGGATCTTCATTCCAGGCCGTGCAATACAGCTTGATGAGCCGAACATGGGGAGAGATCGCAAATCAGAGTAATGCAGACGCTCTCAACGGCTACCCGCTTCCCTACTTACCCTATTGGAGACAGGACGGCACAGGCTATGCGACCTTTCAACCGGATGTCCCGAAATCGATTGAGGGAAGCAGTGACGGGATGGACTACTACCCGGGTGGTCGAGTACTCACGATCAATGCCATGAACGGTGCCTGCATGACGACCACGACCGCCAATGGCCTGGCCATCCCTGATTACTCCAACCTCATGCCGTGGGTGCGCGCGACGATCTCAGGCAACTCGGACTCTACGATGAACACAAACTGGCTACTGGGGTTTCCGTGCGGCTCCGGCGGCCAAGAAGTATACTCATGGAGTCCGGGCAACTTCTCGTGCAGCGCTTCCACAACTACAACCGGAACAATCAGTATTCGCGGCGTGACTTATAACTACAATCTTGCCGCTTCCGGGCTGCAGTCGAGCGTGGGACTGATCGGCGTAGCCACCAATATTCCATTGAATCTAGCTCCCGGCGAGCACGTCATCATATCCGGGAACGCTCAAAGTTGCTGGAACGGCACGTGGGCGTTCGACGATTACCGCACTGACCAGGGCGTGAATTGGTTCGAGGTTGCGCCTTTCGCCAACAGCACGGGAACTGGAGGGACAGTCAAGATAAACGATGATCATGGGTTTTTTGATCCGCTGCAAGACTTCTCGAACGGGATTATGAACAAGCCGGAAGCTATTGGGCCGGCAATGGTGTACGCAGCCGGACTGGGTTATGCAGCCTACCGCAATTACGCCTATCAACCGCTTTCCACAAGCCAGAGCCAGGAGCGCAAATCGCTCTGGCCGTTTGGCGGCACGGACTATCAGACGCAGGCAAGTCCCTATGTCCGCGCCAACCTCGATACACAAAAACGTTGGTGGGCAAATGCTCAGGCAACAGCCCTGGTGACACGAATCGCCCCGTTCAACTTCGGCTCATACCTTCCGTCGCCCAATTTGTCGGTCGTGAGCCAGTACCCGCTCACGTGGGTCCAATGCACAGCGCACGCAGCGAGTGCCGGTAATATTCTATCTTGCACCAATTTTTCCGAAATCTCGCAATCCATTACTATCGATCACACGAAGTATCAGATCAGCAGCTTCCCCATCAGCCAGTATAGGATCATCTATCCCGGACTACACACAGATCTTCTGACCGGTTTGCAGACCACCACCACTTACACCTTGGCGGCGGGAGAGTCGGTGATTTTGTTGTACCACTCAAGCACCAGCAGCTATGTGGTTCCGGCAACGATCGCGGGGGATCCTCCATCCGGCGCCACGCAGATGTTCGTACAGTACGCTTACGTGTACCCGAATAGCTTGCCGGATGACGGATTCTCGGTGGCGTGCGGGTCCGTGACACTCTGCGTGATCAACCTGGACCAGGGGCTAGGAAATGTCTATGCGCGGTGGACGTATCTGGACAATACGAACAGGGTCCTGGCAACGAGCGATTTGCAGTCTATGTGACGTGAGACGACACCTGCGACTTCAGATCTTCTGAGTGAAACCAGTCCCCGCCGGCAGTACACCAGCCCCGTCTAGAACACCGCGTTCACAACTCTAGGGCGCAACCAAACACACCTCTGTTTTGCCGCTACAGCCCTGCCCGGTTCGAGCAACCCATGGCACTGCATGGATTTAAGCTGAAGATAGCCCCATCCGATCGGACTACCTTTAACGTTGGTATGTAGTGCCAAAGTTAACCTTATTTCAAGTACCAGTACTATCAAACCAAACTAGGGGACTCAGTTGATTGACAATTGTCATGCCCCATCTGACAATTGTCAATGACTGCGCTCGCCACCGAGTGCGGAGCAAGTGCCAGCTACTCGGCTGGTCCGGGGATTTTGATCGGCAAGTGGGACTAAAAGGGCGGTAGCCTGTTCGGACTGCCCAATGATCGGCTGTAGATGAGGAGTCTGGAGAGAAGCAGTGGCCGTTCTTAAACCAAGGGAACGTCTGGTTTACTTCCGCATATCGGAAGACGAATTTCACCAGTTCACTAGCGTGTGTGAGCGGGAGGGGGCGCGGAGCGTCTCGGACCTGGCCCGGAGCGCGGTACAGCGCCTAATCGCGGATGGCAATCAACACCGGGAAAATCTAGTGCTTACGCCCAAGGTGGAGACGCTGGAGAAGCTGATCCGGGAGCTGAACGACCAGCTGCAAGTCCTTTCGACGCTGCTCCAGGGGCAGAGCGCCACCGGAGCGGGCGCCACCGATGGAAGGGCCAACGGCGCTAGCGCGGCGGCCCACGACGATCGGCGGCAACATGGGGAGGAATAACCTATGGAAATCCGCCTAGTGAACGACGTGAACAATCCTACGCAGAGGGGCGGCGGGCAGGCGCCCTATGTTCCGCGAGACGAGGAGGAGACATCGTCCAGTTCATCGATCGACGTAGCGCTCCTGGTTCGCAGGTACTGGATCCTGCTGGTGGCGCTGGCGATGATAGGGGCGGGGCTGGGTTTCGCATCGGTCGTTTACCACATGCCGATGTATCAGGCGACGCTGCTGCTCGAGGTGCAAAGCGTGAACGAAGCGCTGGTCAGGAACACCCTGGACGGGATGAGCCTGGAAGCGAATGATGTAAACATTCAGACGCAGATCACCATTCTCAAAGGCGGCCTTTTCCGGAAGAGGGGCGCGGATCGCATGCGGTCGGAAGCGCCGCCGCTGACCCCGATGGGCCGGGACATATTCTCCCGGTTGCGAAACCGTTTCCGGCCGGCGACCCGGGATCCGCTCGAGAACGCCAGGCGCGGGCTGGATCTTGCGGTCGGGACATTCGACGCACGCCCGGTGAACAGGACGCGGCTGATCGAATTGACGTGCGAGTCGAACAGCCCGGATGTGGCCTCGCAGTTTCTAAATTCCATGGCCGCGGAATTCGTCGAGGACGCCTCGCAGGCGCACATGCAGAGTTCCCAGAAAACCAGCCAGTGGATTTCCGGGCAGATCGAAGAAACCAAGTCGAAGCTGCAGGAAGCCGAGGACCGGCTGCGGGGTTTCGCGCAGGCTTCGGGCAACCTGTTCGCGGGGCAGGATACCGCGACTCTAGCGGACGTGGAACTGGCGCAAGCGAAGAACAAGCTCGCCGATGTCCGGTCGCAGCGCATCGCCGCGCAAGCCAGATACGAGTTCTCGACCAGCCATCCGGCGGAATCCCTGGCGGAGGTGCAGAGCGACGTGGTCGTGCGGGGCTACCAGCAGCAGATCAATACGCTGTTACAGCAGCGGGCCGCGCTTCTGGTGACCTTCACGCCGAAGCATGAGAAGGTGCAGCAACTGGATGCCCAGATCGAGCCGCTGCGGAAGGCTATGCAGCAGCAGATAGAAGCCGATGTAAGGAAGATCCGGGACGACTACGAGGGCGCGGTAAAGGAAGAACGGCAACGGACCGATTACTGGGCCAGTAAGTCACAGCGGGTGGGCGCCGAAGCCGGCAAGGCATCGCGCTATGCCGATCTCAAGCGGGAAGTCGAGACGCTGCGCCAGACCTATCAATCGCTGCAAACACAGTTAGATCAAGCGGGACTGAGCAATTCGGTGCCGATGAACCCGAT
This sequence comes from Terriglobia bacterium, assembly GCA_963768075.1. Classification (GTDB taxonomy): domain Bacteria; phylum Acidobacteriota; class Terriglobia; order Bryobacterales; family Bryobacteraceae; genus QHXW01. The sequence goes on along the minus strand of CAVYHD010000029.1, from coordinate 231,707 downwards.
CCGTATTGTGGAGCCGAGCATTCCGGCGGGCGCCCCGTACACGCCGCGCCCGATGCTGAATATCTCCTTCGGGACGATGCTTGGCATGGCTTTGGCCGGCGCTCTTGTGTTCCTGCGCGAGCGGACCGACCGCAGCGTCCGGAATCCGGGCAGCATGCGCGGTTTCCTGAATACTCCGGAACTGGGGGTCATTCCGAACCTGTACCTGGAGGGCCACGCTCCGCCGGCGCACGCGGCCGGAACAGCGCCGAACGGCGGAGCACTCACCGTCTTAGGAAGCACGGACGGGCCGACGGCTTTGACGAACTGGCGGGACGGGCCGGCATTCATCGCCGAGTCATTCCGCGGCACTCTGGCTTCGATCCTGCGAGCGCAGCCGGATGGGAGCGCGCATACCGCGCTGCTGATCACGAGCCCGGGACCCGGAGAAGGAAAGACCACGGTGGTGCAGCACCTTGGGATCGCGCTGGCGGAAACGGGCCGAAGGGTCCTGCTGGTGGACGCCGATTTCCGCCGGCCGCACCTGCACAAGAGATTTCGCCTGCCGAACGAGCGCGGTCTGATCGATTTGCTGGGCGAGAACACGCCGCTCGCGGATTTCGATGCCAAGAGCCAAGGTCTGAGTACGGGAGTTCCGGGCCTGTTCCTGCTGCCCAATCATCCGACTGACAATCACGTCGCGCGGGCGCTGTACTCGCCGCGATTGCGCGCGATCTTCCAAAAGCTGCGGGAATCGTACGACATGATCCTGGTCGACGCGCCGCCGTTCCTGCATCTCGCCGATGCGCGGATCATCGCGCCTCTGGCCGACGGGGCGATTCTGGTCCTACGCTCGGGTGTGACCAGCAAGGCCAGCGCGACCGAAGCGTATCGGCGCATGCGGGAAGATGGATTGCACCTGTTGGGCACGATTTTGACGGCGTGGGACGCGTCGAACTCCTATCTAAGGCGGCACTACTACTACTACGATTACGCCGATGACGGTCGAAAGCAGTAACGCGGTACCGGTTAGGCCGGCCTACCCGGCGCACCTGCAGGCTGCGATCACCGGCGCGTTGTTGCTCGCGGCGTTTTGGCCGATCGTGGTGGGGATATACGGAAGCTGGTTCGACACCTTTGCCTACATGGAGCACGGGATTCTGGTCATTCCCGTGGCGGTTTGCATGGCGTGGAGCAAGCGCAGCCGGCTTCGGCAGATTCACCCGGCGCCATCGGTTTGGGGGATCGTTCTGCTGGCGCTCGGCGCGCTGCAGGCGATGCTGGGTGTGGCGGCGCATTGGACCTGGGTGAGCCGCACGGCGTTGATCGTATCGCTCGCGGGCTGCATTGCGGCCAGCTATGGCGTACGGATGCTTCGCGAGCTGGCCTATCCGATGGGCACTCTGCTGCTGATGATTGCGCCACCTACTTTCGTGTACGAACGCATAACCCTGGGACTCCAGTTGCTCGCCAGCCGTTTGGGGGAAGGCTTTCTGGAAGCCATCGGATACCCGGTGCTGCGCGAGGGCAACATTCTCGAGCTGGTGGGAACGAAACTTTCGATTGAAGAGGCCTGCAGCGGGATTCGCTCCCTGCCGGCCATTGTGTTCGTGACAGTGGCATACGACTATTTCTTCGTACACGGCAGATTCCTGCGGGCATTCCTGCTGGTGATGTCGGTGCCCATCGCCACTCTGGGAAACGCCTGCCGGATTATCGTCACCGGGATTCTGAGTCAGCATTACCGGGAACTGACGCAAGGGGGGGCGCATGAGGCTCTCGGGTACCTGAGCGTCGCCGCGGCGGGAATCGGGTGCGTCCTGCTGCACGTGGTGGCACTATACGTCCAAAGAACCTGGCGCTCGCGGCATGCATAAGATTTGGCAACCGCTGCGATCCCTGGCCGGCGGCTGGTTTTTGCCGGCGTGCCTGGTCTTGACCTTACAGCTAGCCGGCTCACGCGCCCTGTCGCTTGAAGAGGGAAATCTTGGAACGCCGCATCTGCATGCGCTCCCCCTGGAACTTGGAAATTGGAAAGCGCACGGGGAAAAAACTCTCGATAAAGGATTGCTCGATACGCTGAGGCCGGACCAATACCTTCTGCGGGATTATGCGGACGAGACTTCGGGGGCTTCGATTAATGTTTTTGTCGCGTATTTCGCCTCGCTTCAGACCGAGTACGGTCCGCACTCCCCGCGCATCTGTTTGCCCGGCGCCGGATGGCTGATTCGTTCGTCGAAAGTTGCGCCGGTTCAGGTTCCCGGGCGATCGGCGGACATCGCGATCAACGAGTATGTGATGGAGAAGGCGAGCGACCGCATTCTGGTTCTCTACTGGTACCAGAATGACCGCAACGTATGGGCGGAGGAGTTTTGGGCGAAGCTGGAATTACTTCCCGACTTACTGCGCTACCGGCGGTCGGACGCCAGCCTGATCCGTCTGATTACGCCGATCAGCCACGGGGCTCCGGGAAAAGAACTAACGGACTGCATCGGGTTCGCTCGATTGATGTTTCCCTCATTGACAGCATCTCTGCGGCGCACTCGATAGGTCTAAAGCACGGCATGCGAATCGTATATTTGAATCCGTGCGGGCAGATGGGGGGAGCCGAAACGAGTCTGCGGGAGTTATTGGCCAGCCTGCGGGCGGCGGAGCCGGAATGGGAGCTCTGGCTGGTGCTGGGGGAAGACGGTCCGCTGGCCGGTATCGCACGAAATCTGGGCGTACAGGTGGTGGTTCTGCCTTTTCCGAAGGCGTTAGCACGGATCGGCGACACGGGCCAGGGCCGCCTGGGGGCAATATGGTCGCTGCTGCGGGCGGCGGTGGGAACGGTGCGGTATGCGCGCAAACTCTCGCTCACGATACGTGCCATCCAGCCTGACCTCGTACACACCAACGGGTTCAAGATGCATTTGCTCGGCTGTTGGACGCGGCCGCGGCGGATCCCGCTGGTCTGGCACATCCACGACTATGCCGGCACGCGGCCGCTTATGGGCAAAATGCTGCGACTGCACGGCAAACATTGCGCGGTCGCGATCGTGAACTCCCATAGCGTAGCGGCCGATGTGGGCCGCCTGATCCCCAAGCTCCCGTTGCGCCCCATCTACAATGCGATTGATCTAAACTGGTTCGCGCCACAGGGAAACCAATTGGACCTGGACGCGATCGCAGGGCTCCCGCCTGCCGCTCCGGGGACGGTGAGAGTCGGGCTGGTGGGGACGTTCGCGAGGTGGAAAGGGCACAAAGTTTTCCTGCAGGCGTTGTCGCAGTTACCTGCCGGTCCGGCGATTCGCGCTTACATTGTGGGCGGGCCTATCTACCGGACGAGCGGCAGCCAATGGACGCTAGCCGAACTTCGCGAGCAGGCGAGCCAGCTAGGGCTGTGCGATCGGGTGGGCTTCACGGGCTTTCTCGACGATACTCCGGCGGTGATGCGCGCGCTCGACATCGTGGTACACGCAAGCACGCAGCCGGAACCATTCGGCATGGTGATTATTGAGGGGATGGCCTGCGGCAAGGCGGTGGTCGTGAGCCGGGCCGGGGGAGCGGTCGAGCTATTCGAGGAAGAGCGCACGGCCCTGGGACATGCCCCAGGAGACTCCGCGGAGCTGGCCCGGCAGATCGCACGCCTGGCGGGCGACGTCCCGCTCCGGGAGCGGCTGGGCAAGGCCGCGCGGGCGGCGGCGGTACGATCGTTTTCCGGTAGCCGGCTGGCGCGCGAATTACTGGCGGTGTATCGGGAATGCCATGGCGAGGCACTGGCGCCGGCAACAGCGCAGGCCGCGTTGAATTCATGAGAGTGCTTCACATCAACGCCGGGAAAATGTACGGCGGAGTCGAGACCTTCCTGGTGACACTGGCGCGGCACGGCAACCGGTGTCCTGAGATGGAGTCCTGCTTTGCCTCTTGTTTTCCGGGCCGCTTCACCGAAGAGCTAACCGCCGCAGGAGCCGCGGTGTACCCGCTGGGGCAGGTGCGCGCAAGCCGTTTCTGGACGGTTTGGGAAGCCCGCCGGACATTGCGGGACCTGCTGCGCCGTACTTCATGCGACGCTGTCATTTGCCACATGCCCTGGAACCATGCCGTCTTCGCGCCGGAAGTAAAGCGGGCGGGAAAACCGCTGGTGTTTTGGCAACATGGACTCGCGGTTGGCCGGGGCTGGGTGGAACGCTGGGCGCGGCGCGCCCGCCCGGATCTCGCGATCAGTAACAGCCAGTTCACCGCTGGCTCGCTACCTCTTCTGTTTCCCCGGGTTACGACCAAGGTGATCTACTATCCGGTCACGCCGCCAGAAGTGCGGCCCATCGAAGCGCTCACCCTGCGGCAGGAACTCGGCGTGTCCAAAGATACAGCCATTGTTACTCAAGTGAGCCGCATGGAAGCCTGGAAGGGGCACTCCCTGCACCTCCGCGCGCTGGCTCAATTGAAAGATCTACAGGGTTGGATTTGCTGGATGGTTGGGGGCGCGCAGCGAGACCAGGAACGTGAGTATGTCAACCATCTGAAACGGGAGGCGGACCAGCTTGGGATCGGCGATCGGGTTCAGTTTCTCGGCCAGAGAGCGGACGTGGCCAGGGTGCTGGCAGCGTCCGACATATTCTGTCAGCCCAATGAATCGCCCGAGCCCTTCGGCATTGTGTTTGTCGAAGCTCTGTGGGCCGGACTTCCGGTGGTGACTACGCGGATGGGCGGCGGCGCTGAAATCGTAAACGAACGCGTCGGCTGTTTGGCGGAACCGGGAGATCCCAGTTCCGTGGCTGACTGCCTACGACGGCTCCTGAGTTCACCGGAGAAAAGACGGGTTCTGGGTTCCCAGGGACCGGACCGCGCTCGCAGCCTTTGTAACCCTGCCGACCAGATCGGTCAACTGCACCAGGCGCTAACCGCCTTGGCCGGGGTGCCCGGAAGGGTCTCGCCATCCACTGACTAAGGGAACGCAGGTCCACCGCGCTCTTGGTCTCCGCCGCTTACGCCTGTACTCCGCATAGGGAATCATGTCGGCCCTGCTCCTTTGTATTGTCGCCTTCGCCGCCACCGTCTGGGCCGCCAAGCGTTCGCTCGGTTGGGGCCTGATCGCGGTTGCGGTAACGGGCTATTTTTACGGAATCCTGCGCGCGAATTTTACTTCGGCCGCTTCCCATTTCATCTTCGATGCAAGTGTAGCCGGGCTGTACCTGGCGTACGGCTCGAAGTTCTTCGACAGCAAGGATCATGGCCGGACCTCAAAGCTGCGGATGTGGACCGCGATACTGATCGCTTGGCCCTGTTTGCTTTGCTTACTGCCGTTTCAGCCGCTGATGGTCTCGCTGGTTGGGCTCCGCGGCAATGTCTTCTTCCTGCCGCTGCTATTGATCGGCAGCAGTCTGAGAGAGGAAGACTTGAGGAAATTGACGAATGGCCTGGCGATACTGAACCTGGCGGCGCTGGCTGTTGGCCTGGCGGAGTACTTTCTCGGAATTGAAAGGTTCTTTCCGAGAAGCGAGGTCACCGCCATTATGTACAACAGCGGGGATGTCGCCGGCGGCAACTACCGGATACCATCCCTGTTCACGAGCGCGCATGCCTACGCGGGCACGATGGTGGCTACCCTGCCCTACCTGTTCGGCGCGTGGACGCTGCCAGGAAAGTCGCGCACGAAGCAGCTTCTGCTGCTGAGTATGGGGGCCGCACTGGTAGGGGTCCTGTTAGCATCGACGCGAACCTATGTTGTCATCGCGCTGCTGTTTGTCCTGGCGGCTACCTTCAGCGGCAGTCTCAGCATGCGGAAACGCTTGGTATGGATCGCGGCAATTGTGCTTGTGGGCGCCTTGGCCATGACCAATGAACGATTCCAACGCTTCAAGAGCCTGGATTCCGAATTGATGATGGATCGTATCGCCGGAAGCGTCAATCGGAGCTTTCTTGAGATCTTGATGGAATATCCGATGGGGAATGGTTTGGGCGGCGGGGGGACCAGCATGCCGTACTTCCTGCAAGGGCAGGTGAGAAACCCGGTGAGCAACGAGAGTGAATATGCCCGGATTGTCGCGGAGCAGGGCCTCATTGGATTTGCCCTGTGGATCGGATTCATTCTCTGGTGCGTGACTCGCCGTACGGCATTTGTCGAGCACCCGTGGCGACCCGCCAGACGGCTCATCTGGTTTTGGTATGCCTTCAGTTTTGTAAGTGTCGCCATCGGGTTGGGCATGCTCACCGCGATTCCTGAAACGTTCTTCTTCCTTCTGAGCGTGGGCTGGGCGGTTGTACTTCCGCGACCGGAACCACCGATCCAACCGATGGTGGCGTTTCGAAAACAGACTCCGCGACACCAGTTACGGCCTGTCTATGGCAAGTGAAACACTTCGAGTGATCAATCGGCCGGCCGGGGCGCGAGTTCGTTGCTCAGGCGGAAGAAAGGCAGTGAAATTTGAGGCGAGCATGACCGGGTATCAAAAGTGGGTGTGCGGATGACGGAGATTTTGAGAGACGCGGCAGATGGCGGGTCAAGCGCCATGATCGCTCCCCCTCCGAGAGCCAGCCGTACCAGGCGCTTCCTGGACGGAATCTGGCTGGGATACACCTATCAGGCCATCCTGATGCTGACCGGGCTCTGGCTGACGCCCTTTCTGCTGCATCACATTGGACAGCGGGACTACGGGGTGTGGCTGGTAGGAACCCAGCTTCTGGTGTATGTGAGCTTGCTCGACATCGGGGTGCTCACGCTGCTACCCCGAGAAACCGCGTATTTGACTGGCCGGGCCGGTGGCGTGGAGGGGGCCGAGGGCTTGCCGGTCCTCGTAGGACAAATGGTGAGGCTGATCTTGTACCAGATGCCAGCGGTGGTTCTGGCATTGGCCTTAGCCTGGACTTTCATGCCGAAGAGCTGCTACGAATTTCGCGGTCCCATCGCTCTGATCATGGTGACGTTTGGCCTAACGTTTCCCTTGCGAATTTTTCAGGCGCTGCTGCAAGGACTTCAGGACTTCAGGTTTTTCGGCACCGCCCAAATTATCAGCTGGATGATCTCCACGGCGGCCATAATCACACTGGTACTAAGAGGGTCCGGGGTTTATGCGCTGGCCGTCGGCTGGACTCTGGCGCAACTTCTTCTATTGGGTATAGCGGCAGTGCGCGTGGTGCGCCGCTTCCCGGCCGTGTTGCCACGGCGTCTGCCGGCGCTTCCGTGGAGCACCGTGACTTCCTTTCTGAGCCGCGGATTCTGGATCACGCTTTCGCAGATGGCGGGGCCGCTGTTGACTGGCGCCGACATCCTGATTATCGGCAAGCTGTGCGGGGCGAGCGCCGTCGTCCCCTACGTGTGCACCTGCAAACTCATTACAGTGCTAAGCAATCAGCCCAATTTGCTGATGGTAGCCGCGCAGCCGGGCCTCAGCGAACTAAAGACCGGCGAGTCCCGGGAGCGAATGCTGTCGGTGATTACAGCGCTCACGCAAGCGTTACTGATGCTCAGTGGGATCGTGGCTTGCGTGGTGGTTTCCATCAACCATAATTTTGTGAGCTGGTGGGTGGGACCTACGCAATTCGACGGCCTGACCCTCACCGCTCTGGCAGTGACCAGTATGCTCCTACGGCACTGGAGCACCACGGCGGCATATAGCGTTTTCTGCTTCGGCCACGAACGGCGCATCTGTATCACCAACCTTCTGGACGGCTGCGTTACGGCGACCGCGGTTTACTTTCTGGTATGGCGCTTCGGACCGACCGCAGCTCCGGTTGGATCTATCCTGGGCGTGTGTGCGGTGAGCCTGCCGGTGTATTTGTCGACCCTCTGCCGGGAGATAGGCATGCCGTTTCGCAATCTGCTGGAACCATTGTGGCCCTGGTGCTGGCGCTTTCTGATTCTGGGGACGTCGGCAATCCTGGTTGGGCGGTACTGGGTATCAACAAATCTGCTGCAGACGGCGGCGGTCGCGGCTCTGACGGGACTAGTTTACGTCGCCGTGATGTTTCAGCCTGGCCGGGAGTCTCTGCTAGGCACGTATCTCACTCCTCGCCTCATGCCCTTGTGGAGGAGATTTTCTTGTGCCCAATAAACGAAGCTGAACGCGAAGTTTTCCCCCAGTGAAGACAGCACTCATTCTCTCAGCCAATGCGGTACCCAAACAGGGAGGGCAGGGCTTGAACCTTTACCATATGGTGCAAGGGTTGGCCGAAACGTTCGAGATTCAAATTTTTTGCCGGCAGAGCTACCCCGCGATGCATACCGAGGTTGTGCCGGCTTCGCGAGGGGTCAATCTGATCGGGCGTGTTCCGGGGTTGCGGCGGCGCCGGGATTGGCTGAATTTCTGCGCGGACCGGCAGTTTGACAGGTACGTCTCCCGCAGATTGAATCCGGCGAAGCTTTTTCAGGGGGTAGGGGGGCAATGCTGCGAAAGCTTGCGCGCGGCGCGGTCTCTGGGGTGCCGAACCGTGGTGGACTGCATCACCACTCACGCGGAAGATTTCCAAAAGCACCAGGAGATCGAATGCGCCAGGTTTCATGTTCGGCCCGCTACCAGCAGGCGATCGCTTCTCATGCAGCTGGAGGAGTATAGGCAAGCGGACCTGATCCGTGTCCTCTCCGAGCACGCGAAACAGACATTTCTCGAAAGAGGCTTCCCGGCGGAGCAGATCATGATCGCGCGTCCCCCGGTGGACGTAGACCAGTTTCCATCCGCGGAATTCCAAGAGGCGAAGTTCAGGATCAGCTTTGTGGGTTTACTGGAGCCATGGAAAGGATTTCATTACCTGATCGAAGCTTTCGAGTCCCTAGGCCTGCGGGAAAGCGAACTGACGCTGTGGGGCGGTCCGGGAACGCGCTCGGTAAGCAGATACTTGCAAGAACAACTGGCACGGAATCCGCGAATCAGGGTGCGCCCGGAGTCGGTTCGCCAGGTTGGCTACGCCGAGGTTTATGCAAAGTCCTCGGTGTTCGTTCACCCGTCGCTCTCGGAGGGATTCGGTTACGTAGTCGTGGAAGCCATGGCCAGCGGCCTGCCGGTGATTGTCACGCGAAACACGGGGGCAGCCGATCTTGTGGAGGATGGAAAAAGCGGCTATGTAGTGCCGCCGAGAGATCCGGAAGCGATTCGTGACCGGCTGGCTCATCTGGCCACGCACCCCGCGCTCGTACGGGAGATGGGCCAGGCAGCTCGCGCCGCCATGCGATCGCGCAGCAGGAATGAGCTGCGGCGGGATTACGCCGGCGCGCTCGAAGCTCTAGCTTCCTGATGCGGCATCGCTTTTTCCCAACTCAACTTTATGTCTGAACTAACAGCAGTGATCCTCTGCGGCGGCAAAGGGGAGCGCCTGAAACCCTTCACCGATCATATGCCGAAAGCCCTGGTGCCGCTCCGGGGCAGGCCATTATTGCACCATCTGATGCAGTACCTTTCGGCTTCGGGTATTTCGCGATTCGTGTTATGCGTGGGATACAAGGCCGAGTGCATCGAGCAATTCGTGAAGGAGTTCGCGGAGCCAGGCTGGCAGGTTGCCTGTGTCAATTCAGGAGACGCGAGCATGGGGGACCGCATCCTGGACGCGCTTCCGCAGGTTCCCGGTCAGGCGCTGATCTGTTATGGCGACATTCTGGCCAACGTGGACCTCGCCGCCCTGGAACGCGCGCACCGCGCGAGCGGAGCGCTGGCGACGATTACGGTTTACCCGCTCCACAGCCCCTTCGGCATCGTCAACTTTGACAGTCAAAATCAGGTTACCGAACTTGCCGAGAAGCCCGTACTCCCGTATTGGATCAATATCGGATACCTGCTTTGCGAAAAAGCAGCCTTCCAATTTTTGCAGCGGAACCGCGACATGATGAATTTTTCAGCGGCGCTCGCCGCCGCTAAAGCCCTGGCCGCCTACCAGCACCAGGGGAGGCATCTCACCATCAATACCGAAAAGGAGCGTATGGAAGCGGAAGTTCAGATGACCGAATTTGCGCACGTAATGGATTATCAAGCGATATGAAAAACAAGCGCGTACTTGTCACCGGTGGTTCCGGATTCATCGGATCACACCTGGTAAGAAAACTCAGGGCCATGGGAGCGCAGGTGGCCGTAACGGTGCGATATGGGAATATCGTCAAGAACATCCGTCTGGCGGAATGCTGGAACGATATCCACATCATCGAGGCGGACGTCCGCAACCGCGGCGCCCTGGAAGCCATCCGCGAGTTCAGCCCGCAGGTAGTCTTTCATCTGGCCGCCTACCATCACGTGGGACAGAGTTTTCGTCAAGTGGAAGAGTGCTTCGACGTAAACGCCAAGGGCAGCGCGAATCTATTCGACAGCTGCCATCAAGCCGAAAAGTTCGTCTACATTGCGACGTCGGAAGTGTATGGATACCAGGAAAGCGTCCCCTTCGTGGAAACGATGGAGCCCCGGCCGATGTCGCCGTACGCGATTACAAAGTATGCCGGGGAGCTATACTGCCGCCTGAAGCAGAGAATCGGCGGACCGACATCCATCGTGATCCTGAGGCCGTTTAACGCGTACGGGCCCTACCAGAGCACGAAGGCAATTATTCCCGAGCTGATCATCAAAAGCCTGCGGGGGGAACCGATCCGTACCACGCGCGGGGAGCAGACCCGGGAATTCAATTTCGTGACCGATCTGGCCGCGGGCATGATCCAAGCCGCGGAGCACCCCGAGAAGGTCGACGGCCCAATCAACCTGGCGGCGGGCCACGAGGTCAAGATCTGCCAGTTAGTGCGCACCATCGCCGAAATCACGAAGACCCGCTCGCGCATTGAAATCGGAGCCCTGCCAGACCGCCCCAACGAAATCTGGCGGATGTACGGGGACGCGACACGGGCGCGGGAAGTGCTGGGCTGGAAACCCGAGGTCAATCTCGAGCAGGGTTTGCGATTGACGGTGGACTGGTTCCGCGATCAGATTGCCAACGGCAATCCGGTAATCATTTGATTCGGGACCCGGCGTAGACACTCTTGCATCCTACTTCGACCATAGAGAAACGGGTTCTCGGCCGGACGAATCTGGAAGTCAGCGTACTGGGCTTCGGCGCGGCAGAGATCGGGTTCGAGAGTGTCCCGCCGGAGATTGTCGACCGCTTCGTCGGTACCGCGCTCGATGCGGGCGTGAATGTCATCGATACGGCGGAGTGCTATAAAGACAGCGAGGAAAAGATAGGCCGGGCCCTGGCCGGGCGCCGGAAGGACTGCCTGGTGTTTACGAAATGCGGGCACTCCGCCGGCTTTCCTTCGGGGCTGATGACGCGGGCGCTCAACAAATTCTCGCGCGGGTTGTCCGGGCGCGCCCGGTTCGGTTACCTGGACTGGGACCGGCGAACGATCGAGAAGAGCATAGAGCGGAGTTTGCGGCTGTTGAGGACGGACTATATCGACGTGCTGCAGCTACACATCTGCCCGGAAGAGATCTTGCGGCGAGGCGACGTGATCGAGGTTCTCGAGCGGGCGCGTCAGAATGGCGAGGCCCGCTATATCGGTTACAGCGGGGACGGGAGCGCGGCGCGTTTTGCGGTTGAGTGCGGGGCATTCGATACCTTGCAGATTTCGCTCAACGTCGCGGACCAGCAAGGCATCGATCTGACGTTGCCCGGCGCCGCCGAACGCGGAATGGGAATCATCGCCAAGCGCCCGATCGCGAATGCGGTTTGGCGGAATCGCACCAAGCCGGAGAACTCCTACCATCACGAGTATTGGGAACGGCTGAACAAGCTGCGCTATGACTTCCTCGGGGAAGACGGTGGATCGGTAGCGACGGCACTCCGGTTCACGCTGTCGATTCCCGGGGTGCACACCGCGATTGTCGGCACCACGCGGCCGGAGCATTGTCGGCAGAATGCGGCCATCGTGGCGGCGGGTCCGCTTGCGCCCGGCGACTATGAATCGATTCGCGCGCATTGGAAGCTGCGGGCGGGTCTCGACTGGGCGGAACAGCCGTGAGCCGGGTTGCCGGACCGAACCCAGGGTTTCGAATCTGATGCACGATCGGTCTGCTGAACACGTTTCCGGTGCGAACGACCAACCCGTGCAGCACCAGTGGCACGTGATCGCGAGCGAATATCCGCCCGATACGGGGGGCGTGGGGGACTATACCTGCGGGGTGGCAAGCGGCCTCGCGGCGCACGGCGACGAAGTACACGTATGGTGTCCGGCCGGGCCGGACCCTTCCCCCCAGGCAGAGGGCGTGTTCGTACACCGCGAATTGGGCTCGCTGAGGGTTGCCGACTTGCGGCGCGCGGGACTGCGGCTGAACCGATTTCCCGGACCCCGGCGGATCCTGGTGCAGTGGGTGCCGCACGGCTACGGGTACCGGTCCATGAACGTGGCGTTCTGCTGGTGGCTTTGGCATCGCGCAAGACGCCACGGCGACCAGGTCGAAATCATGGCGCATGAGGCTTACCTCACTTTCCATCCGCGATTGTGGAAGCAAAATGTCGCGGCTCTGGTGCATCGCTTAATGACGATCCTGCTGCTTCGCGCCGCCCAACGGGTGTGGGTTGCGATTCCGGACTGGGAAAAGCGGTGGCGGCCCTACACTCTCGGCCGGGACATTCCCTTTGAATGGCTGCCGGTTCCGAGTAACGTTCCAGTGGTCGACAACCCGGATCGAGCAAGGGCGGTTCGCGAACGATATGTTGGCGGCGGCGGCTTTCTGATCGGCCACTTCGGGACGCACGGATTGCCGGTCACCTCTCTGCTGGAGCCAATCTTACTGGCTCTGGGGGAGACTCCCGCCAATCACGTGATCTTACTGATGGGGGCAGGCAGCGAAGAATACCGGGACCACCTGCTGCGGATTCATCCATCGCTCGCGGGGATGATTCAAGCGACTGGTCCGCTGGCCGCGCGAGAGCTTTCCAGTCACCTGGCCGCATGCGACCTGTTCCTGCAACCGTATCCGGATGGCGTCAGCAGCCGCCGCGGCAGCTTCATGGCAGGCCTCAGCCACGGGAAACCAATTGTCACTACGACTGGGCACCTAACAGAGGCGTTCTGGAGTGAGACGGGCGCGCTCGCGCTCGCTCCGGCGGGGGAGACACGGACTTTTGTTGACTTACTGCGCCGGTTGGAAGCGGACGCCGTGGAACGGGCCCGGATGGGTCACGCGGCGCGCGCGTTATATCAGCAGCGCTTCGACATTTCGCACGTTGTCGCGACGCTCCGGGACGCGGCCGGCGTCCGGGCGATTCTTGCATGCGCATCCTAATCGCAACCGGAAACCTGGCTCTGGTGGGTGGTATTGAAAGGTACCTGCAGGCGCTCATTCCGCGATTGTTGGATAGGGGTCACCAGATCGCTTTGCTCCATGAATACCGGCTGGATCCCAAACTCCAAAGCTATCTGCCTAACAGGAGCTTACCGGCCTGGTGCGCGCAAGAACTCGGCGCGGCAGACGCACTGCGCGCCGTAGCAGAGTGGAGGCCCGGCCTGGTTTACTCCCATGGGCTGGACGCAGGCGAACTCGAGGACAGTATTCTTCGCGATTATCCGACCGTGCTTTACGCTCACAATTATTATGGAACCTGCATCAGCGGCCGGAAGTGTCACAGCTTTCCGCAATCTACCCCCTGTGCCCGGCAGTTCGGAGCGGCGTGTATTCTGATGTATTATCCGCGGCGCTGCGGCGGGTTGAACCCCGGAAGTATGTGGAAGATGTTCCGGCGGCAATCGCAGCTCAACTCCCGGCTGCCGGGCTATCACGCCGTTCTGGTGGCCAGCCAGCACATGCATGAGGAATTCCGGCGGCATGGAGTCAGAGCGGAAAACCTGCATTTAGTTCCGCTGCCAACCACCGACATTGTCCCCGATGCGGTCCCGCCCGCGCGGAAGAACCCCGAGGGACGCATCCTGTTTATGGGGCGGCTTACCGATGTGAAAGGAGCGGACCGTTTAATCCAGGCCATGCCCCGCGCAGCCGAAAAGCTAGGACGGCCGCTGACCGTGACCATCTGCGGAGAGGGACAAGAGCGGCGCAAACTGGAGGATCTGGCGGCCCGGCTGGGGGTACAGGCGAAGTTCACCGGCTGGATCGACACCAGCCGGAAAGTGGCCGTTATCCGCGACGCGGATCTTTTGGTGGTCCCGAGTCTATGGCCGGAACCGTTCGGGCTGGTAGGCATTGAGGCCGGCTGTCTGGGTTTGCCGGCGGCAGGCTATGCCGTGGGCGGGATTCCGGACTGGCTAAGTCCGGGCCGCTCGGGAGAGCTGGCGCCGGGCGATCCACCCACGGTTGATGGCCTGGCCAACGCCATGGTCCGGGCACTGGCTGATCCGGAGCGCTACGCAACGCTTTGTCGCGGGGCGTGGGAAATGGCCGCCCGTTTCACCTTAGATGCCCACATGGCCAAGCTGGAGCCTCTTCTGAGCGCCGCGGAACGGGAACCGGCCGCGCTCACGCCCGCCGCGATCGACGGTATCCATGTATAAAATCGCGACAAAAACGACCGGGACGGAAGGAACCACATCGGCACTTCCGGGAACATGCTCTGCGCTCGAAAGCAAAGCTCTTCCGACGCCGTCTCTCGCGGGGACCGGCCAACGGCCGCGGATCGCGCTCCTTTGTGATCTGCTCGAAGAAAACTGGCCGAGCATGGATTTGGTAGCGGAGATGCTTCTGCAACAGTTGGAATTAACGCATTCCGCCGAATTCTCGATGGCGCGGCTTTGCCCGCCCATGCAGCGACATTTCGGAAAGCTGCCTTTACTGGGAGCCGGCTGCCACAACGCGGACCGGCTCCTGAACCGTTTCGTCGATTATCCCCGGAGCCTGCGTCAGTACGCGGCCAAGTTTGATCTGTTCCACATTATTGACCACAGCTACGCACAGCTCGCGCATGGTCTGCCCGCGGCGCGCACTGTGATCACCTGCCACGATACGGATACATTCCGCTGCCTGCTGGAGCCGGGGCGGGAAAAGCGGCCGCGCTGGTTTCGCGCCATGACCCGGCGAATCCTGGAAGGATTCCGCCAGGCGGCGCACGTGATTGCCGTCAGCTCAGCCACTCAAGAGGATCTGTTGCGCCACGGTCTGTTCCCGCCGGAACGAATCACCGTAGTGCACAACGGGGTACACCCGTCCTGCTCACCAACAGCGGACCCGGCAGCCGATGCCATAGCAGCCCGACTTCTGCCGCGCGACGATGGGGACACGGTATGGCTGCTGAACGTCGGGAGCACCATGCCCCGCAAGCGCCTCGATGTCCTGTTGCGGGCTTTTTCGGCGATCCGGCAGGAGCTGCCGGAGGCGCGCCTGGTGCGCGTGGGGGGCAGCTTTACGGGAGCGCAGCATCAGCTGGCGGCACAGCTCGGCGTGGATGACGCCATTGTGAAATTACCCTTTCTGGAGCGAGGAGTGTTGGCGGCGGTCTACCGTCGCGCGGCCCTGCTGGTGCATACGGCGGAGGCTGAAGGGTTCGGCCTTCCCATCATTGAGGCGATGGCGTGTGGCTGTCCGGTGGTAGCTAGCGACATCCCCGTGCTGCGGGAAGTCGGGGGATCGGCGGCCACCTATTGTCCCGTGGCGGATGTGAATGCCTGGACCGACGCCGTGCGCGCTCTGCTCCAGGAAAGACGGCGGGAGCAAAGCGCCTGGGAGCTTCGCCGCGACGGCGCTTTGGCCCAGGCCGCACGTTTTTCCTGGGCGGAGAACGCCCGGCAAACAGCCCGTATCTACCAGGACGTTTTGGCAAGGGCTTGAGATGCCTATGCGCGCTGACGGTTTGCCCGGTATGTCGTGAGAATCGCCTATCTTGTGCATGACTATCACCGTACCGGGGGGCACAGCCGCTACGTGGCGGAGCTAGCAACCCGGTTTGCTAAAGAACATGAAGTTCACGTTTATGCGAACCGAATCGAAGGCGATCGCGCAAGCGGAATTCAGTTTCACAGGGTACCCGCCTGGCGAGCCAACGCATTGACCACGGTTCTTAGTTTCGCAGTGCCGGCCACGCTTCAGGTTGGTCCAGGTTTTGACATCATCCATTCGCAGGGATTCTGCGGTTTTCGCGGCAATGTCTTTACCGCGCACATCTGCAATCGCGCCTGGGATGCGGCCCTGCGGAAGCTGGACGGCGGGGTCACGGTTCGCGAGAGAGTCTTCAATGCTGTCGCGAGCACCCTGGAATATTCGGTTTATCGTTTCCTTCGTCACGGCGCCGTGGTGGCCATCTCCGCACGGGTGGCGCGCGACCTGGTCGAGTTCTATCACTGTCCGGCGCCGATCGAGGTGGTCCATCACGGCGTGGATCTGGATGTTTTCTCCCCGCGGAACAGGAAGAACTGGCGAGCCGACATGCGCGCGCAGTACGGCTTATTGGAGAATGAGACGGTTTTCCTGTACGTGGGAGACATGCGGAAAGGCGCCAGCCTATGCATTCAGGCGCTTTCGCTGGTGGATCAGGGAAAGCTGGTGCTTGTCTCGCGTTCTCCCGCCGGCCCCTACCAACGGCTGGCCGGCGAGCTTGGTTTGTCGGGACGTGTATTGTTCGCGGGTCCGACGGATCGTGTCGAGAGGTTCTACGCGGCAGCAGATGCCCTGGTTCTTCCGACCCCCTACGACGCGTTTGCCATGGTGGTTTCGGAAGCCATGGCCTGCGGGCTCCCGGTAATCGTCAGCCGCGAAGCCGGAGCATCCGAGCTGATTCAGCACGGAACGAACGGGTTGGTGCTCGAAGACGTAACCACTGTGCCGGAGTTAGCGGGCCACATGCGGTCTTTGGCGCGTGATCCTGATTGGGCGGCTGCTCTGGGTCGCGCGGCTCGAACGAGTGTTGAGCCGATGTCATGGGATGCGATTGCCAAGACGACGATGCGCGTGTATGAACAAGTTTTGCGCCATTCGCATTCCTGATGCTCGCGAAGATTGTATTCCTGGTGAACGGAGACCCGGCGAGCGCCATGGGCATACGTGCCCGGTCCTTTGAGCAACGGCTCCGGAGCCAGTTTGAGATCCACCTCGCGTACCGTTCGAGCAACAAGGTATACGGGATCTTCCGATTTTTCTGGCAACTGGTGCGCCTTCGGCCGGCGATCTGCTATGTCCTGGATATGGCTTTTTCGGGAGTGCTCGCCGCGGGATTTTACCGCGCGTTCTCGCGCTGCCGGGTTGTTGTGGACACCGGAGACGCGATCTATGAACTCAGCCGGCTCACCGGGAGCCGTGGGCGCGTAAAGCTGTGGCTGACCAAATTACTGGAGCGTTACGCATTTTCGATCAGCGATCGTGTGGTCGTGCGAAGCCATCCGCACCAGGAGTTACTCGCCTTGGAGGGAATCGAAGCCGATGCCATCCCGGATGGTGTGGATTCCGTGCAATTCTCGCCACGAAGTGAAATAGAACTGAGTCGCGAGTGCCACTTAGAAGGATTTACAGTAATTGGCCTATTGGGTAGCCTGATCTGGAACCCTCGTTGGCAAACTTGCTACGGCTGGGAGTTAATTGAGGTTATCGACCAGCTTCGGGATTGGCCCGTGAAAGGTCTGATCATCGGCGATGGCTCCGGTCTTCCAAAGCTTAAGGAACGCTGCCTGGCGCGTGGTCTGGCTGACCGGATCGTGTTTATGGGCCGAATCCCTTACGATAATCTGCCCCGGTATCTCAATATCATGGACGTCTGTCTCTCGACGCAAACGAATGATATCGCCGGACAGGTCCGGACAACGGGCAAACTCCCGCTCTATCTCGCGTGCGGCCGCTTCGTGCTAGCGAGTGAAGTGGGAGAGGCAGCCAGGGTACTACCTCCCGAGATGCTAGTGCCTTATAATGGAACGATGGATACGGAGTATCCGGACCGTTTGGCGGGGCGAGTGCGATCACTTTTGGAATATCCTGATCGTCTCAAACGGGGCGCGGACAGCGTGGCGATTGCGCAAACCCACTTCGACTACGATGTCCTGGCGGCAAAGGTACGGCAGACGCTGGACTCGTTGTTGCCATCCGGCTGCATGTCAGAACGTTAGTCCTACTAACCATAGTAAGCATCTAGAATCCGCGGCTTTCTAATAAAGCACCAGCGGCGATTGGAATCTAATTATGAAGAAAAAAGCGCTCATTACGGGAATCACTGGCCAGGACGGTAGTTACCTGGCGGAACATCTGCTTGGTTTGGGGTATGAAGTCCACGGCCTGGTCCGGCGGGTTGCCCTGGAGCAGCCCGAGCACCGTCTCGGCCGACTGCGAGGCGTCCTGGACAAAATCCAAATCCATGCCGCCAATCTCGACAGTTACGCCAGCATCTTTCACGTTTTCAGCCAAGAATCAACTCGACGAGTGCTATCATCTGGCGGCGCAGAGCTTTGTGGCCGAGAGCTTCGCTGACGGCTTCTCAACGCTCGCGACAAACATCAACGGCACACATTACGTGCTCAGCGCCCTTCGCGAATTGCAGCCGAACTGTAAGTTCTACTTCGCGGGCTCAAGCGAAATGTTTGGCAACATCCGTGAGCATCCGCAGCGGGAGAGCACGCCGTTCCATCCGCGCAGTCCATACGGCATCAGCAAGTGGCCGGATTTCACCTGACCATGAATTACCGGGAGGCCTACGGGATGTTCTGCTCCAGCGGCATTCTGTTTAATCACGAGAGCCCCCGGCGTGGTTTGGAGTTCGTCACGCGCAAGATTACCAACGGCGTGGCGCGAATAAAGCTAGGTTTGGCGTCCGAAATACGTCTGGGGAACCTTGAAGCCAAGCGGGATTGGGGCCATGCCCGGGATTATGTCCGTGCGATGCATCTGATGTTACAGCAGCCTACGCCAGACGATTACGTCATCGCCACCGGCACGACACATAGTGTACGCGAGTTTTGCGAAGCAGCGTTTGCCCAAGTTGGGCTCAACTACCAGGACTACGTAAAGAAAGATGAGTCTGTCTACCGTCCCGCGGATGTGGATCTGCTGATAGGCGATGCGTCAAAATCGCATCGGATGCTGCAGTGGCAACCGGACGTCAGTTTTTCTGCCTTGATTAAAGAAATGGTCGATGCCGACCTCAGACTGAACTCTTCCGCCGCCAATAGGGGGCCAGCCACCGCTTAAATCTAGCTAACTAAGAAGGGCCGAAACAAGCCGGGATACAGTTCATTCCTGGTCGCATGAAGAGGGCCTAGTATCTCCTCACGCTGCCGGGAACTACAGGGCGCGTCGCCCAATCGCGTACGTACCGCGTGATTGACGAGCAGCACGCAACACAACAAGAAATGCCGACCGCAACCGCAGGCCAGTCCTTTTCTTTGCGCTTTCTGGAGCCATATCGCCGGATTACCTCCTCCGGTCAGTTCATTCCGGAAATCGATGGCCTGCGGTTTCTGGCTATCGTTTCGGTGTTCCTGTACCACCTGGCCGGCGACGTCTTACGAAACTCACCGGCGGACTATCGCCAGTCATTGGACTCCAATTGGCTGTTTGCGGCGACACAAGTTATGAACATCGGGGTGCCGCTATTTTTCGTCATTAGCGGGTTCATTCTGGGCGCGCCGTTCGCTGCCGCGCACCTGGGCAAGAAGGGCCCCGTTTCGTTGAAGAAGTACTTCCTACGGCGTCTTACCCGGCTCGAGCCGCCTTATATCTTAAGCCTGCTCCTTTTCTTCGTTCTCAAGATAGCCGCACACAGGGGTACGGCAGGCGAGCTCTTTCCCAGCCTTCTGGCCAGTGTATTTTACACTCACAATCTTATTTTTGCGCGGCCCAGCGCAATCAACTTTGTCGCCTGGTCGCTCGAGATCGAAGTGCAGTTCTATATTGTCGCGCCCGTCATCGCGCTGATCTTTGGCATCCGGCGGGCCTCAATGCGCCGTGCGGTGTTGATCGCCTCAATACTCGCTGCCACCAGCCTGAGCAAGATTCTGGAAGGCAACAAAGCTCTGGAGCTGTCGCTGCTTGGCTACATACAATATTTCCTGGCGGGATTTCTCTTTGTGGAGTTCTATCTGACAGGCGGAGACCGGCGACAGCACAACAGGCTGTGGGACCTGGTGTCATTGGCGGGGTGGCCGATACTGTTCGTTCTATTGGTAAGAAGCGGCGCTCTCGCAATATGGATAACTCCATGGCTGATTTTGCTCCTTTGCATTGCCGCATTTCATGGCGTCGTAATGAACCGCTTTGTCATCAACCCCTGGATCACGACCATTGGAGGAATGTGCTACACCATCTACCTATTGCACAACTATCTTATTGCCACGCTGGGGATGTTCACGGAACGCTTCTTCAGCAACTACCCGTTCGACGCGAGGCTGGCTATCCAGTTCTTGCTAATGACACCGGCGGTGCTCATCATCTGCGGTTTGTACTTCCGCCTGATCGAACGGCCTTGCATGAATCCGGCATGGGTACAAGAGCTACTGGCGGCCATGGGGCGGCTCAGGACCCGCTGGGCCTTGGTTCCGGCCACGGCCGGTTCCATTGTTGCGGAAGCGGCGCCGAAGGACTCACAGGGCAGCTGATATGAACCTTCCTCTCCGGGATCTAGCCTGCGATGACCGCACTAGGCCCATTTCACACAGCAACACAAGCCGCCGGCTGAAGGTCCTTCAAGTGGGCAAGTACTATCCCCCGCACATGGGGGGCATCGAAACTCACTTACAGGCGCTTTGTGGCGAGCTGACAAAATCGGTGGATCTTCAGGTGATTGTGGCCAGTGACGACCGGCATTCCACGGAAGAGATTCTGGATGGAGTCAGGGTTTCGCGCGTGCCCACGCGGCTGACGCTGTCCTCGGCGCCGCTCTGCCCGGGTATGATCGCCAAGCTCCGCGCATCGGACGCGGACATCGTGCATATTCACCTGCCGAATCCCACCGCCATACTCGCGTATCTGGCCAGCAAACATCGCGGACGCCTGGTGGTCAGCTATCACAGCGACACCGTCCGGCAGAGAGTCTTGGGCGCTCTGTTCGAGCCATGTTTGCATGCAGCCTTGCGCCGCAGTTCGCGCATCATCGCCAGTTCGCCCAATTACCGGCAAACCTCCCCGTCTCTGTCCCGCTACCAGGATCGCTGCGATGTGATTCCGTACGGCATAGACCTCGGGGGATTCGAGCATTGCGACCCGCTTGAAGTGAGCGCTCTGCGCCAGCAGTACGGCGATCGTCTGGTGCTGAGCGTCGGGCGATTAGTGTATTACAAAGGATTCGAATATCTAATCCGTGCCATGGCTCAGGTTCGCGGCAAGTTGTTGATCATCGGAGAGGGGCCGCTACGCGGAAAGCTCCAGGCTCTGGCTGCCCGGCTCGGCTTGGAGGACCGGGTTGTCTTTGCAGGCAATATTCCAGACAAACTGGCTCCTTACTATCACGCGGCGGATGTATTCGCCCTGGCTTCGGTAGCCCGGAGCGAAGCCTTCGGCATCGTCCAGATTGAGGCCATGGCCGCGGGACTACCCGTCGTCAATACGAGTCTTGACTCCGGAGTGCCCTATGTGTCGCTACACGAGCAGACTGGCTTAACCGTGCCCCGGGCCGATCCGGATGCGCTCGCCCAGGCCCTCAATCGACTGCTGGATGACCGCGAACTACGCCTGAGACTCGGGGGCGCCGCCCGCGTGCGCGCCCAGCAGGAGTTCAGCCTGGATGCGATGTCGTCTCGAATTTTGGCTCTGTACGAGAGCGTCATGAACAGCCCTCACGCGATGCAACAGTGATTTAGCCGGCGTTTCCACCCAACATGGCCCTACTCTTCGATGTAGCCGATCCGCACCTTGTGGTTGGGGTGGCAGTTGCCGCGGCGTTCTCCATCGCCGTTTCGGTGTCGCCTGCTTTCCAGAAAAGCCGCTACCTGTGCGCGCTCTGCTTACTGGGGGCCCTCGCCTATCACTGGCAGGAGTTCCCCGGCTTTCTGGCCGTCAACGGCATCTCCTATGCCGCCTTGCTTCGGCTCAGCCGGCAAGGGAAAGGGGCCGGCCGCTGGCGCTGGGCTTGTCTCACAATGGTTCTTTTGATTGTCGTCTTCACGGTAGGCCGCATCTGGCACTGGGAGCATGTAATGCTTCTGCCGGGCCCGGTGCCAATCGTGTTTTACAGTCTCGATATGTGGCTGGTGCTGCGGCTGGTTACTTTGTTTTGGGAGGTTGGTTCGGGCACCGTGGAGCTTCCATCGCTTTCCGGGTTCCTCATCTGGACTTGCCTGCCGCTTACGCTGTGCGGGCCGGTTCTACGCTATTCGCAAATGCCGAACACGCTTTGCGTCAACCGCTCGATCTGGAGGTCGTCTGGCTGGTGGCGCGAGATGGCTGCTGGAACAGTTAAGATGGTGGGCGGATTGGCGCTCCCGGTGGTGCACGGTGCGGTATTCAGGCACTTCCCGAGCGCGCAGCTATGGAGCAAGGGGTCAGTGATCCTGGTGACCGGCCCTCTCAGCTTCTATCTAACCACCGCGGGTTATTTCACTTTGATGGAAGTTTTCGGGCGGCCGTCCGGATTCAAGCTGCCGATCAGCTTTAATTACCCGATTGGGCGCGAGAACATTGCCGCCTTTTGGATGAACTGGAATATGACCGCCACTTACGTGTTCCGTGATTATCTTTTCTACAACCGGTGGGGATTCCGAACCTATAACGTGTACTTTAATACAATGGTCCTGTTCACGTTGGTCGGGCTATGGCACGCTACCAATGCCTACTGGATCCTGTGGGGCTTTCTGCATGGGCTTCTGTTTTGCGGTTTTATGTTTTGGCGCAAGCACAATAGCCGCCTAGGCCACATCCCGCTGCGGGGAACCCCGGTACTCGAGTAGCAGCCCGAGTCCTCACTTATACGTGTGTTTGTGCGGCATGGTATGTGCCGTCAAAAGTTCTTCAACTGGTCGGTCGATGAAGGATCGCCTGTGCAAAAAGGAGATGGTATGAATTAACCACGCTCATTCGGCGGTAGGCTCCAGAGGAGACCTCTGGAGTAGACAGGCCACAGGCTGCATTTTGTTTTGGGCGCTTGCGACCTCGTAAAGGAGATTAGTCAGACCTGTGAGCCGGAGCGCCACCGTAAGGCCTTCGGGACCTTGGATAGGAGAATGGTGACCGCCGGAAAGCGAACGTCTACTCCGCTTGGTTCTCAACGTTGCGAAACGAGGAGAAGGAAATGGAAGCCAAGCGTTACATCGGAATCGATCTGCACCGGGACTGCTTCACGGCGTGTCTGCGGCTGGAGAACGGAAGAGAGTATTTGAAGAAATGGAAGCTGGAGGACATGGCGAAGTTCACCGCCAAGCTGCGGCCCACCGACCAGGTGGCCGTGGAAGTGACCGGCAATACGCGGCTATTCCACGACCAGGTGGCGCCGTACGTGGAGCGAATGGTGGCGGTGAATCCGAGCCAGTTCCAGGTGATCACGCATTCGGTGAAGAAGACCGATCCGAATGATGCCCGGAACCTGGCGCTGTATCTGGCCAAGGATTTGTTGCCGGAGGTGAGAATGAAGGACAAAACGCAAGCCCAGATCGCATGCCTACGCAGACCCGCGACACCATGGTGAAGCTGCGCACGGCGCTGAAGAACAAGGTGAACAATATCTGCTCCGCGCACGGCGTGAATCTCAACCACGAATCCCTGTCCAGCGAAAAGGGATTGAAGGCCGTCCTGGAATGCAGTTCGCCCTGTTGGTGAATCTGGAGTTGAAGATCATCATCGATCAGATTCGTAGCCTCAACAAGAGCATCGCCGAGTTGGAGGAAGCCATCGGCAGAGGAAGGCCAGAAGCTGGACGGGCACAAGAATCTGACCAGCATCAAGGGCATCGGCGGACTCAGCGGCGGGATACTGCTGTCGATCATCGGCGATATTCGCGACTTTGCCGACGAGGGAAAATTCGCCGCCTATTTCGGCATCGTTCCGCGCGTGTCCCACTCGAATGAAACCGAACATAGCGGACGGATCACCAAACGCGGGACCAAGCTCGGACGAACCACGCTGATTCAGTGCGCCCTGATCGCGCAACGCTACAGTCCATATCTGAAAACTTACTACGAAAAGATAAAAAGCCGGCGCGGCACAGGCAAAGCCATCGTCGCCCTGGCGCGCAAATTTCTGGGAATCATCTACCGGACGCTAAAGAATAAATGGGTGTTTGAGGACTTCCCCAACTTTGTACTGGCGGAGGAAGCGACGGCATGAACACCGCCGCCACGCCTCCGCTCCGCTAGCATGGCTTCGCTCCGTCTCCGGCGGCACATCGGTCGCCCCAAAGTGGCAAGCCCAAACCCGAGGCTTAGAACCTCGGAGTAGACAAAACATCATAGGAGTATCTATGAGTAGTTCCGCCGAAAAAACCATCGAACAACGAATTCATCAGACGCTATGCAGAGCCCTGGGACTTACCGCCGCCGGTACGGCTACGCCGCTGCGAATGGGTTCCACGCCCGGCTGGGATTCCATGGGGCACATGATGGTGGTGATGGAGCTGGAGAAGGAATTTCACACCAGTTTTCCGTCCTACCGCCTGCCCGAGTTGCTAGATGTTCCGTCCATCGCCAAGGCCGTCCAGGATTCACAATCCAAATAAACTTTACGAGGTCCACAGTGAGCGCATTTGCCGATCTCAGTACCACCATTCCCGACGAACTCGTTGACGAGTTTCTGAAACGGCTCCCTTACATCTCCGAGGGAATCCATAATGCCCGCCTTCTACCCGGAGCCCATCAGGTCGCCTTTGAGTTGCGGCCCGGGTTTGAGGGCCAAGCCACCCTGGTCGCTTCACGCATCTCCGAAGTGGCCGGCAAGCTCTGCTTGAATTACCGGCCGGGCAATTCGAAAACACTGGCTAAGCGCGATCGCCTGCCGTCTTCTTTTCACGGCGATCCTCATCCCTTACTCGCGGAGCTGGGGGAAATCGCATTGTTTGGGCGCGGCCGTTACGGCTTTGGCCCAAAACTGGCGAACTTGATGGATTATTTCGCGCTGCGGGTACGACAGATGGCCACAAAGTTCCACGCGGGCGCGCGCTCGTTCCCTTCCCTGATCGGCGCCGATGTCCTGGACCGGTGCCGGTATCTGAAAAACTTCCCCGCCTCGCTCAATCTCATCTCCCATTTGCGCGAAGATCACAACGTGCTGCAGGAGTTTGCGCGTTCCGTCCGCTGGGATGGGCAACAGTTGGTCTGCGATCGCGCGGGTATGAGTGAAGTGGAGTGCCTGCTGTCTCCATCGGTCTGCTTCCATTGGTATATGTGGCTGCGCGACTCGGAATTGCCAGGGCCGAGCGCCGTGACGGCCGTGGGTAAGTGCTTCCGGTACGAGTCCAGCAACCTCACCGGGCTGGAGCGTCTCTGGGATTTCACCATGCACGAGATCATCTTTGTCGGTCCTGCGGATTATGTGCTGGGCCAGCGGCGCATCCTAGTAGAGTTGTCGGCCCAGTTCCTTGACGAATTAGGACTGGCGTACGAGATCACCACGGCCACCGACCCGTTCTTTGTTGACAGCTACGCTGTACAAGCGGCCTATCAACAGGGCTTCGAACTTAAATTCGAACTGCTCGCTCCGTTGCCGTATAGTGGCAAGAAGCTGGCGGTAGGATCCATTAATTACCATCAGGACTTCTTCGGCCGCTCGTTCTCAATCCAGATCGCGGGAGAGACGGCGCACACCGGCTGCATAGGATTTGGCTATGAGCGTCTTGCGCTTGCCTTTGTGGCGCAACACGGCGTGGACGACCGGAACTGGCCGGACGCCGTGATCCAGGGGATGAAGGCGGTAGTTTCCTAAGCGCATGTCAGCCCCATCCGATCATGTTGATTTACGCCACGCCACTGCCCTGGATATGGATCAGATCAAGCCGCTGTGGCACGCGTTGTATCAGCACCAGTTCGCACACGGCATGCTGCTGCAGTTGCCCGAAGGCGCGTACGATAGCTGGCTCAAGTCGATCATACCCTTCCTCGGGCGGTTCGCGAGTGTCGTGGTAGCCGAAAAGGATGGGGAGATCGTAGGATTTGTGGCCGGCCGCATCCGCACCTTACCACCCTACTTTGGCTCGGGTACCATTGGGGCCATCAGTGAAGTCTTTGTATCCGAGTCTCTTCGCGGCGGAGGTATCGGGCGGCGCCTGCTTGCCTTTGCCTTAGAGTGGTTTCAGGCGCAGCAGATCACCAGGATTGAATTGCAGGTGGTAGCCGGAAACCCGGACGGCATCCGATTCTATCGCCAACTCGGCTGGCACGAAGAACTGCTGCAGATGGTTTGGGATACCAGCCGGCATCAACCCGTAGGCGGCTCGGCTGGCTAGGTGGTCGGTATCCCTGACTACATACAAAACTAAGTCCATTAGTCTGTTTGTATGAACCTCCTCATCAGAAAACAGACATTGCGTGTCATCCGGCAGGAAGCGGCGCGACCTAACTCATTTATGGGCGCGCATGCACTAATATGGAGTTGAATTAATAAACTATGTTGTCAAAAAACTCGGCGATCCTCATGGATCGGGTCAAGTCGTCCGACGTCCTATTAGACATTGGCGCCTGGGCGCATCCGTTTAACCGCGCCAACTATGTGATCGACTGCGAGCCGTACGAAACCCGCGGCCACTACAATCGCACTTTTGCGAAACACGATCCGATTCCTCCGATTGGCGGCGCGACGGAGTATTTTAACAAGGAGCGCTGGATCCAGCGCGATATCTGCGATAAAGCGCCTTTTCCTTTCCGCGACAAAGAGATTGACCTGGTGATCTGTTCCCATACTCTTGAGGATATTCGGGACCCGCTGTGGGTCTGCGCGGAAATGGTGCGTATTGGAAAAGCGGGATACATCGAGGTGCCGTCCCGGATCTCGGAGACTTGCCGGGGCTACGAGCCGGGCATTGCCGGTCTGTCCCACCACCGCTGGTTGATCGACATCACAGGCCACCACATTCAATTTCTGCAGAAGTACCATCGCATCCACAACTGGCGATACTCGCTGCCCAGGGCGGTGCAAAGGCGCCTCAGCGAGGAAGAGAAAGTACAGTGGCTCTTTTGGGAGAATTCGTTCGAGTACGCGGAACTGGTGCTGCATGGGGAAGCACAGGTTGAGGAACTGGAGAGGTTTGTCCGCAGCGCGCATGCCTATCCCCGTCCCTTACTCGCAGCTGATACCTTGCGGGCGCGCGCAACCTCGCTAGCGCAAAGAGCCACCGATAAAGCGCGCCGTATATTGAGATTTGCTTGAGCTTACTCCGGCGCAGTCGGGACGCCGGCCCTCCTACCGGCGCGCCCGTTCTACACGTCCGCCGTGTATTGGCCGCTGGATTTTCGAGCGAAGTATGCCGCTCGGGCGTACGGGAATAACTGACTCACATTTTTCCAGGTGCGCCGCTCGGCAGTCCCTGCCTCGCCGGGTTTTTCATTCGCAAGCGAGCTTACCGGTCTATTGAGTGACCGGTTTGCCGTCCCTTCGAGTAGCGGCTACCAGGAGCAAGCTTGACGGTCGGGTGCGGCTACGCAAACCGCCTTATTGATGGAGCTCCAGTTATAAGCCGGCCACACCGTCTGGGCCCAAGCGATCACTTGGTTGGTTAATGTCGGACTGACTCCCACGTAATTCAATTGCGGAATCATGTAGGCTACCCAGTTCACGGCATTGCCGTTAAAGAGCTGTTCGTTAGGGACCTCGGTAGCGCTCGCCCATCCACCGGCGTAGTATTGCGACGGCTGGTACATTGTTACCTTGCCAATCCAGTATTGTAAATACCCTTGCATGACACTAAGTTGATCCGCCGGGGACAAATCGCTATTCCACATGTCATTCATGTACGACGGGATAAAGCCGGCGTTGTTTACGTTCAGGGCCCAACCGAGGGAACCGAATTCCGGACCGTTCCCGTTTTCCGAGGCCTGCAAACCTTTGACGAGCCATAGTGTCGTGAGCAGACCTGGAGCCGGACTGGCTGAGCCGTTAGGAGTCATGCTCCCGGGATTAGGAAGTGTCGCTAACTCCGACAGATGAGCCAGCACGTACGGCCAGTCGATCGACTGCAATTGGCCCGTGCCCCGGTTATTACTGTAGTTCAATATCAACTGAACGTGATACCACGCAAAGGAAGTGTAGTACCAGGTAATCAACAGGCCGTTGCCGACGCTGTTCTGCGGCGTCTGGATCATGTTGGGTGACGCAAAAAACGGTTCCTGCGTATACCAGGCGCGAGTGTCGGCTTGCGGGCCGAAAGCGACTTGGGCCATCCCCTCTAGCCCAAATTCCTGGAACACCTCCCAGTGCTTGACCATGTTCCACATCCGCGTGCCAAAGATTGTTTCCGCATAGTACGGATTATTCCAACCGGGATCCGTCACAGGCAGGGTAAGAGGAGAGAGGAAGGCCCGATCCCTCAGGTTCCACGTCCAGATATTGGCCGCCTGGCTCTGATAGGAGGTGGCATCATTGGGCACCAGGTTGGCCCGGATACTCTGGTAGCCCGTGTAAACGTCGCTCGTGAGGAAAGCGCTTCCCCAGGCATCCATGGGAGACACACCGGGCAGCCACTGGTTCCAGTCAGGCAGTTGCACTTCCACCGGGACTTCGCGAGCGCTCAGGTTGGCAGAGGGAGCCCAATTCGCGGTACTGCCGCCTGGCATCAGGTAGGGCAGCATGTCCGCATCTTTCGCAAGCACGCTGTTGATCCCCGCCCCCGCGGCCCATTGACTCACCGGTAGCGAGTCCAGCCCAGGACCCGGCTGATAAGGAGGGTTCCACGGCCGCCCCGGATTTGGGATATTCAAGCTGCGAATGTAGCTGGCAATCTGATTCCCTTGCTGCGCGGTCAGCCCGTGAAACATGGAACGCACCTGGATCGAGTTATTGGAGTAATTGAAGTACTTCAGGTCGCGGCCATCCTGCGCATGGCAGTCGGTGCAGTGCGCCACGATCGGCGTTGGAGTGGATCCGGCAACGGGAACTGTGAGAGCTCCCGTATACCACAGCGTCTTGCCGGCCTGTATGTCGGAGGCCAGGGAAGACGGCGGCTGCCAAGTCGTCGGATCCTCCCAGGTAAACACCGAGGAGGGGATCAATAAATTGCCGCTGACGTCCTGCACGTTGAATCCCAGCACCCGGAAACCGCTCACTCTTCCATTGGTGCCGTTGAAACGAAAGCTGATCGTGTTGGCTCCGCTCGCAACCGTACCGGCCGGAAGCTTCATGGTCATCTGGAAAGTGTGAAAGCCGCCTCCAATGCCTCCAAAATCATTTGCCAGCCCGAGCAAAGTCACATTGCCGGTGCTGATCGGCATCCAGCTGGAGTTATTCACCTGCACGCTGGCTTGCGTTTGATAGTGCAGTCCATGGATCTGCATCGAAAGCTGCATGGTCCCGGACAGATTTGATCCGGCTGGAATATTGAAAGGAGTCGTTTGCGTGAAGCCGTCCAGCCCGATGACCTCAACCGGCAGCGTGATCTGAGTGGTCGCCGGCTGCGCGACCACACAAGCCCCGCCTAATGCCGCCGCAATCACACGCTGCACGTCCACAATGTCACACGTGCCAGTTCCATCCAGGTTCATCGTACAAGCAGAGAGGCCAAGCACCTCGTTTACAGCAATCTGCACGTCGGCCACGTTCACCACGCCGTCGCCGTTGATGTCACACGGCGAAGATGCTGTTTGCGCCGTCAGACCTTGAACCAGGAAAATTGTCAGTAATAGATTGCGCAACCCGTTGTCTCCTCTTTTACGCCGAACCCATATGCATAATCGGCATGCGGCAACGGTCGGAATACCCGTAACCGGCAAAAATTGCGATGCATTAAGGTCCGATTCTAACCGTCGGAACTTTTGATTTCTAGACTCTCCTAGGTCAAAGACATTTTGCTGACGGAGAGCACTAACCTATTAACTTTTGGTAGCGCGATTAGAGAGACTTCTGGAGGCGCGACAGGCCTAGCCTGGGGTTCATAGATGCTGAATCAGGCCAGGGGCCCAACCGCAAGCATCTAAGACTATTTCGTTGAGCATACCACAACCGTTAGCGATTGCGGAGAGTTTTTCTAGCAGTTCCTCGCGCCGCTCGATCACCGCCCCGGCTCCCGATCGGGTTAGTACTCTGAGCCCGCAAGTTGCCTTGACCAAATTTCCACCGGTCACTATACTGGCTGCCAGCTAAGGATCACTGCGGGCGATCCGGATTACCCGCGCGAATTCCCCCTAACGCTTATCGCCGTCATGATCTCTTCCAGCCACCTCGACCTCGGTCCCTCCGCGATCGCTATAACGGGCATATCCGGACGCTTCCCCGGCGCGCGGACTATTCCCGATTTCTGGCAGAACCTTTGCCACGGCGTAGAGTCCATCGAATCCCTGAGCGATGCCCAGTTGCTCGCCGACGGCTGCGATCCATCGGCCCTGTCGGATCCCGCCTTCGTCAAGAGAGCCGCTGTGTTGGACGACATCGACTTGTTCGATGCCGGCTTTTTTGGCCTCAGTCCCCGCGACGCGTCCATCATGGATCCCCAACACCGGATTTTTCTGGAGTGCGCGTGGGAGGCTTTGGAGCGCGCCGGCTGGAATCCGGATGAATTCCCCGGAACCATTGGCGTGTTTGCCGGATCGGGCATGAACTCGTACCTCATATTCAACCTGTTGCCCAACCACGCCCTATTGAATTCCGTGGGCCTGTTCTTGCTGAAGCAGACTGGTAACGACAAGGATGTGCTCGCCACGCGGGTTTCTTATCAACTAAATCTGACCGGGCCCAGCATGTCGATTCAAACCGCCTGTTCGACTTCGCTCGTCGCCGCCCATGTGGCTTGTCAAAGTCTGTTGAATCACGAGTGCGACATGGCGCTCGCTGGCGGCGTCTCGATCGAAATCCCGCATAAGACCGGCTACTTCTTTCGCGAGGGAGAAATCCTCTCGCGCGATGGAAGCTGCCGTGCCTTTGACGCGGCGGCCACCGGGACGGTCTTCGGAAGCGGCGCCGGCGTGGTAGTCCTGCGGCGGCTCGCGGACGCGCTCGCGGATGGGGACCACATCCACGCGGTGATTCGCGGAAGCGCCGTCAACAACGATGGCTCGCGCAAAGTGGGCTACTTGGCGCCCAGCGTGTCCGGCCAGGCAGACGTGGTCGCCGAAGCGATCTCCGTCGCTAACGTGGATGCGCAAACGATTTCCTATGTCGAAACTCACGGCACCGGCACGCTCGTGGGAGACCCCATCGAAATCGCCGCGCTCACGCAGGCTTTCCGGCAGACTACGCCAGCGCGCCATTTTTGCGGTGTCGGTTCCTTGAAGCCTAACATCGGACATCTCGATGCCGCCGCCGGCGTCGCCGGCCTGATCAAAACCACGCTGGCTCTGGAGAACCGGCAGATACCGCCCAGCCTGCATTTCTCCAACCCAAATCCTCGCATCGACTTTGCCAATAGCCCCTTCTACGTCAATCAACGGTTGACCGACTGGCAGACCGCCGGCGGACCTCGCCGCGCCGGCGTGACTTCTCTTGGTATCGGAGGCACCAACGCGCACGTCGTTCTCGAAGAGGCTCCCGCCGCTGAGAAATCCGGAGCCGCGCGCCCCTGGCAGGTTCTGACCCTTTCGGCCAAGACGGCCGCGGCCCTCGAAGCCGCTACTCATAACCTCGCCGCGCACCTGGAGAAGCACCCCGGCGAGAATCTGGCGGACGTTGCATTTACGGGTCACCGCGGACGGAAGGCGTTCCCGTTCCGCCGGGCCGTCGTCAGCGAGAGTACGGAAAATGCGGTCCGTGCGGTGCGCGCGGAAGAGCCGAAACGTGTCTTCACCGCGCACGTCCCCGCCGAGCAGGCGGAGGTCGCCTTCCTGTTCCCCGGTCAAGGGTCGCAGTACGTGAACATGGCGCGCGGCGTCTATGCGGAGGAAGCAGCTTTCCGGTCTCAGGTGGATCTTTGCAGCGAGTTGCTCAAACCGCAGCTTGGATTCGATCTCCGGTCGGCTCTGTTCTGTGCCGGCGAACCCTCGGACCAGGACAGCCAGCGGCTGGCCGAAACCTGGATCACGCAGCCGGCGCTCTTTGTGATCGAGTTCGCCCTGGCCCGGCTTTGGATGTCCTGGGGAATTCGTCCCGCCGCCATGATTGGACACAGCCTGGGGGAGTTTGTCGCGGCTTGTCTGGCCGGCACTCTATCGCTCGAGGACGCGCTGTCCGCCGTGGCCTCGCGGGGCCGGCTCATGCAATCGGCGCCCGCCGGAGCCATGTTGGCCGTCGCGCTCTCGGAGCCGGAAGCCGTCTCCCGGCTGTCGGGCGCGCTCTCGCTCGCCGCCATCAACGGCCCGCGCCAGTGCGTGCTCTCGGGACCGGAGGACGCGATTGCCGGCTTGCAGACGTCGCTTTCCCGCGATGAGGTCCTCTGCCATCGTCTGCATACCTCGCACGCCTTTCACTCCGCGTCGATGGACTCCATTCTTGAATCGTTCATCGATGTGATGGCGCGCTTCCAATTGAAGCCGCCCAGTATTCCGTATTTATCCAACGTCACCGGAACCTGGATCAAGGCGGAAGAGGCGACGAATCCGGCCTACTGGGCGCAGCATTTGCGGCAAACCGTCCGCTTTGCCGACGGTCTGAAGGAGTTGTTCAGCAAATCGAGAGGCGCGCTGCTCGAAGTCGGGCCGGGCCGCGTGCTTTCCGGATTTGCGATGAATCATCCGGTAGAATCCGGCCGCCCGACGGTTCTCTGCTCTACGCGGAATCCGCGCGAGGCCACCGGCGACCTTCAGTTTTTGATGTCTTCTGTCGCCCAACTCTGGGCGTCCGGCGTCAAACTAGACTGGGCCGGCTTCCACGCCGCGGAACGAAGGCAGCGCGTGGCATTGCCGACCTATCCCTTCGAGCGGAAGCGATTCTGGATCGACGCTCCGAAGCCGGATCGCGCGTTGCGCGAGCCCGTGGATCCCGCGCCTTCCCGCCCCAGCCAAGACGCTTCCGGGCCGCCGGACCCGGTCGCGTACTATCGCCCCGTCTGGAAGCGCTCCGCGCTGCCCGCGATCACCTGGCCGGATACCGCTGCCAATGCGCATTGGCTGATCTTTCTCGATGCCATGGGCGTGGGCGCTGAAATCGCGGAACTGCTCCGCCTCGCTGGTCATCCGGTCGTGACCCTGATCCCGGGAGAGCGCTTTCAAAAGATCGACAATGGCGCCTATTCCCTGCGCCCCGGGTATCGCCCGGACTACGACGATCTTTTCGCGGATCTCCTCGAGGCGCGCTCCTGGCCTTCACGAATTCTGCACCTCTGGTCCCTGGTCCCCGAAGACCGCGAGCGGCCGGCACTCGATAGCCTGGCTCAAACCATGGAGCTGAGCTTTCACAGCCTGGTCGCGTTAGCCCAAGCCATGGGGAGGCAGGATGTAACCACCCCGGTCGCGCTGGGGATCGTGTCGAATGGTTTGCAGCAGGTCGCCGGCGAACCGGTGCACCGCACGGAAAGAGCGGCTTTGTTCGGACCTGGAGCCGTAATCCCGAAAGAGTTTTCCCACATCCACGCGCAATGCATCGACATCGGCCTGGAATTCGCCCGTAGCGGCGGCTCAGCGTCCGGCGACCGCGCCACGGTCATTCAGCAGATCCTCAGGGAATTGTTGGCTTCCCCGGCGGAAACGCTCGTGGCATATCGCGGGCAGGAGCGTTGGGTCCCGGCTCTCGAACCCATGCGCATGGATCGCCGTCCGGACGTGAACCGTCTCCGCCGGCAGGGCGTGTACGTGATCACGGGTGGTCTCGGTGGTCTGGGTTTGGTCATCGCGGAGCACTTGGCCCAAAGCCTGCAGGCCAAGCTGGTGCTCGTCGGACGCACGGTCCCGCCGCCCCGGTCAGCCTGGGACGAGTGGCTCGAGACGCATGCCGGCCAGGATGCTGTATCGCGGAAGATTCTAAAAATTCAGTCTCTCGAAAAGTCCGGATCTGAAGTCTTGCTGGTCCGCGAGGATGTCACGGATCCGGCCGGCATGGAGCGGATGGTTCTCGAAGCGCAACGGAAGTTCGGCGCGATTCATGGCGTCTTCCACGCCGCGGGCGTGCTGCACGATGGGCTGATTCAACTGAAGGAGCGGGAAGATGCCGACCGGGTTCTGGCGCCCAAGATCAAAGGGACCCTGGTGCTTGATGCCGCGCTTCACGGCACGGATCTCGATTTTTTTGCGCTTTTCTCGTCTGTCAGCTGCTTCCTGGCTCCGGTCGGACAGGTCGATTATGTAGCCGCCAACGCTTTCCTGGATGTCTTCGCCCACGCGCACGAATCGACACACCGGAATCGGTTCGTCTCGATCAATTGGGCAAGATGGCGCGATGTGGGAATGGGGGCGCAATCAGCCGGAGCGCAGTCCATACCAGGGCCGCTTGCGGGTAACCCGGAAGCCGGCGGCCGCCACCCGCTCTTGAGCGCCTGCCTGGTGGATAGTCCGGGCACCCTGATCTACCGGACGGTCCTGACATTCAATGAGGATTGGATAATTAACGAGCACCGCCTGCGCGGGGGGGACGGGCTATTTCCCGGCACCGGCTACGTCGAGCTCGCCCGCGGCGCCATGCAGCGGCGTTTTGGCGACGGCGCCATTCAGCTTCGCGGTCTTTCGTTCAATGCGCCATTGAGCGTCGCGGTCGGCCATACCAGAGAGGTCCGGACATGCCTGGTCCGGGAAGGCGACAGCTTTCTGTTCTCGACTTTTCTCGATTCCCCCGGCCCCGGGCCGGAGGCCGTGCCGGCCCCGGCCACCGCGACTGCGTCGCTTCGCTATCTCGGCACGGTTGAGCCGGCAAGCATCGATATTGACGCAATCCTCGAACGGTGCCGCCGCTCTAAGCTCACCTTTGGGCCCGACTACCAGAACCCCAAACAGGCGCGCTACATCGAGTTCGGCCCGCGATGGCGATGTCTGAAACGAATTCACTTTGGGGCGCATGAGGCCCTGAGTTTCCTCGAGATTCCCGAGCAGTTTGCCTCCGATCTCGGGATCTTCCGGGCGCATCCGGCGTTCCTCGATGCCATCACCGGATCGGCGATGCTGACCATCCCGGGCTATGAACACACCCATGACCTTTACGTGCCCGTCTCCTATGGGTCGTTCACTCTGTTCTCCGGCCTTCCGCGCAAATGCTATTGCCATATCAGATCCGCGCAGGCGAATTCTGTCCGAAAGGAAGTGGCCGCCTTCGATCTGACTCTGGCGGACGAGGCCGGCGTCGTCATTGCGGAAATTGAAAATTTTGTTGTCCGGCGCTTGACGAATACGGCGATGCTGTCCGGCGCCGGCCCCGCTCCGCACCAGGCGGAGCATGTGGCGAAATCACCCCATCAACCCGCGGTGGCGGCGGTCGAGCCTTCCGACGGTCTGGCAGCCCTGGTCAGGATTTTGGATGGGGAACAGACACCCCAGGTTCTGGTTGTGCCCGCCGGCATGAGTGTGCTCGCTCAAGGGACCCAGCCGGTTTCGTTGCCGGACGGATTGCATGCACCCAGCCGGGCGCCGGCCCGGCCCGCTGCCGACGACGATCCTCCCGAAAACGAGATCGAGCGGAGTCTGCAGGAATGGTGGAAGGAGCTGCTTGGCGTTCCGCACGTCGACCGTCTTGATGATTTTTTTGAGTTGGGCGGCCACTCGCTGATCGCCGTGAGGCTCTTCGCGAAAATCAAGAAACGGTATGGCCCGGATTTAAATCTCGCCAAATTGTTCGAGGCGCGCACCATTGAAGCACTGGCGAACTTGGTGAATGCGGAAGTAGCTCACAATCAGGAGGAAGCTTCTCCCTGGCCCTCCATGGTGCGGATACAGACCGGGGGCCGCCAGGCGCCTTTGTTTTTTGTCCATGGACTCGGCGGCAACATAATCAGTTTTAACAATCTGGTTCGCCACCTGGGTCCAGGGGAATCCGTTTATGCGCTGCAAGCCCAAGGGCTGGATGGAAAGCAGCCGGTGCTCACGCGGGTTGAGGATATGGCGGAGCAGTATATTCGCGAGATTCAGACGGTTCAACCGACCGGACCGTATTACTTCGCCGGTTATTCCTTCGGGGGCCTGGTGGCTTACGAAATGGCGCAGCAGCTTCAGGCCCAAGGCCACCGCGTTTCTTTCGTGGCCCTGTTCGATACCAGGCAGATGCGCTATCGGAACAAAGAAGCCAGCTCCCTTTCAATTGAAATGCTTGCGCGGTACCTCCGCCGGCTCAAGAGGCTGCTGTCCGAACCTGGTGGCCGCCGCCTGATCAAGGCGAGGTTCAAAGAAAAACTGTTGCAGCTCATCTATTTCAAGCTGCCCACCGGAGCCTTGATCCGCCACTTCTATAAGGCCGACTCGCGTCCGGTGCCCCGAACCGTTGCCGTCCTGCAAGCCGCCAATATTGAGGCCGCCGTAAATTACGTGCCCAAGCCGTACCGTGGCCGTCTTACCGTGTTCCGTGCCAAGGAGCGCCCCCCTTTGGACCAGTTCGATTGGCACCTGGGCTGGAACGGCCTGGCAAGCGAAGGCGTTGCCGTCAATGAAGTCCCCGGCAGTCACATCACCCTGGGTGATGAGCCCAATGTGACCATCATGGCCGACTTCTTTAAGCAGGCTTTGCACGAGGCCCGCCAGCGCGACGATACGGGGGTTAACCCACCCTTGCTTAGCCCCTCTGAGCCGGTCACCGGACCCGGGCCAACCGGGTTATCTCCCTAGTCCGAATCCGGATAGACACCGGCCTTGCCTGATTGTATGATGCAAGAAAATGCCGTAGGGGCAATGCTTCAAAAACTACGGTTGCCGGAGCTACCTGTGCGAGGTAGGCCCGTGTTCACTGCATAGCGCCGCCTATGAGTCTCTGTCTGCGAACACTGAATTCGGTCCCTCTCGAGCGCAAGCCCCGAAAATCGTCAAAGTGCAGAGGAATGTTGCGGCTACGGTACTAGTACCACTAAGTGGAACGCCGGTTCGTGGGGCAGTACGCTCAATGATAAGATCGATGCCAGCGGGGAGGCTAAAAAGTCAGCTTGGCAGGCCTGCAGCGCCAATAATGTCATGAGTTTAGGACAGCTCTCACTATATTCTGTGGCTTCCCTTCCCGCCGGAGCGTCCTCGCTCGCGCCAGGCCTTCTCGCCGGTTGCCAGCAACTTGCTCAACAACAACAAGTTAGCATCCAAGACGTCCTTGAAGCGGGCCGGCGGGCGCTATCCCTGCGGTACGAAGGCCGTTTGGGCAATGCGCCCGACTGGACTTTTCGGCAATTGCTCACGAAGCCGCTTGGCGTCGACGAAAAACTCCAATTTAATGAGCACTATAGCCGTTTGTTGGCCGCGCTGGTCGCCCAGCCGGACCGGCCGATTTCCGAGCCCTGTTTCTTGACGGAAGCGGAGCGGGAACGGCAGATCGTGGCGTGGAATGACACGCGTACCGCGTACCCGCGGGAACAATCCATCGCCGAGTCGTTTGAGGAAGTTGCGCGGGGTTGCCCGGATCGCGTGGCGGTAATCGACGGAAATGAGCAGCTTACCTACGCGATGCTCGATGAGCGGGCAGAGCGGCTGGCCGCGCATCTGGAATTGCACGGAGTCGGGAGCGGGAGCCGGGTGGGGCTGGCGCTCGACCGGTCGGCGGCGATGGTGGTTTCGATGATCG
This sequence comes from Terriglobia bacterium, assembly GCA_963768075.1. GTDB lineage: Bacteria > Acidobacteriota > Terriglobia > Bryobacterales > Bryobacteraceae > QHXW01. The sequence continues at coordinate 194,250 of CAVYHD010000029.1, read as the reverse complement.
GGATCCTGAAAGCCGGCGCGGCCTATGTTCCGCTGGACGCTGGCTATCCGGCCGAGAGACTGCGCTTTCTAATTGAAGACACACAACTTAGCGCCATCGTCGCCGATCGGGAGCTGGCGACTCGCGTCCCGTTGGTCCGGTTCGAAGACGCGCTCAAAACAGCACCGCAGAAGGGTCATAGCAGGCCCAAAACGGCAGCCGAAAGCACCGCGTACATCATGTACACGTCCGGGTCGACTGGCACGCCGAAGGGCGTGGAAGTGACGCAAAGGGGCGTCGTCCGGTTGGTGAGGAACGCGAGTTACGTGGATTTCGGGCCGGAGGAGGTTTTCGCACAGATTTCGAACTCTTCGTTTGATGCCATCACGTTCGAGGTCTGGGGAGCGCTGCTGAACGGAGCGCGCCTAGTGATCCTGCCGACGGCGGTGGTTTTGTCGCCGGAAGAGTTTGCCCGGGCGATCGAGACACATCATCTTTCGGCGATGTTTCTGACCTCCTCGCTGTTCAATGTGATGGCGGCGCGCTGCCCCCAGGCATTTCGCACGGTGCGGCACCTGCTGGTGGGAGGAGACGCGGTGGAGCCGCGGTGGGCGCGGCATGTTTTGCGAACGGCGCCTCTCGAACGCATCATCAACGGCTATGGGCCGACGGAGTGCACGACCTTCTCGGTCACACACGAGATCCGGGAGGTGCCGGAGGGCGCCAAGTCGGTACCCATCGGGCGGCCGCTTTCGAACTCACAAGCATACGTGCTCGATTGGAACATGCAGCCGGCGCCGGTTGGCGTAGCCGGAGAGCTGTATCTGGGGGGCGACGGCCTGGCCAAAGGATACTGGAACCGGCCGGAGTTGACGGCGGAGCGATTTGTTCCTTCTCCGTTCGATCCGACGGGACAGGCGCGCTTGTACAAGACGGGCGACATGGCCCGCTATCGCGAGGATGGCGTGATCGAGTACCTGGGGCGGACGGATCACCAGGTGAAGATCCGCGGCTTCCGCATCGAGCTGGGCGAGATTGAAACGGTGCTGCGGCAGCACCCCGGGGTACGGGACTGCGCGGTGGTTGTGGGGCAGGACGCATCGGGCGCAAAGACCTTGTGGGCGTATGCGGCAACCGGCCCGGGGGCGCGGCCGAACTGGGGCGAGATCCGGCAGTTTCTGCGGGAGCGCTTGCCGGAATTCATGCTGCCCTCGGCGGGCCTGTTTCTGGACGCATTGCCGCTTTCTCCTAACGGGAAAGTAGACCGGCGGAACCTGCCATCGATTGAGGCGGCGCCGAGAGCGAACACGGCAAGCGCGGTCACGCCGATGACGGAAGCACAGCAAACGGTGGCGGAGATCTGGAAAAAGGTGCTGGGCGCGCGCGACATCGGACTGGACGATAACTTTTTCGAAGTTGGCGGCGATTCCCTGCTGATCGCGAATGTGGAGTGCGAGCTGAGGCCGCGATTCCGGACGCCGTTCACGATAACGGATCTGTTCGAGTTTTCGACGATCCGGACGCTGGCCGCGCGGCTCAGCGGAGAAGGCAAGCAATCGGGCGTGGTTTCCGACGCCCAGGAGCGTGCGCGCCGGCAAAAAATGGCGATGGGCGGGGCGCGTACGGCGGTGCGGGGAACATAGGACCAACGATGGACGGGATCGCCATCATCGGACTGGCCGGGCGTTTTCCCGGCGCGCGCAACGCCGCGGAATTCTGGACCAATCTCCGGAATGGCGTGGAGTCGATTTCGCATTTCCGCGCCGAGGAACTGGAAGTGCGGGATGCGGCGCGGCTGGCTCAGGACCCGAGTTACGTCAAGGCGCGTTCGATTTTGACCGACGCCGATCTATTCGACGCGGAGTTTTTCGGGTTTTATCCGCAGGAAGCCAAGTTCATCGACCCGCAGCACAGAGTATTTCTGGAATGCTGCTGGGAAGCGATCGAAGATGCAGGTTACGATCCCGCGAGCGATCCGGGGGTCACCGGCGTATTCGCCGGATGCAGCCCGAACAGTTATTTCCTGCGCCAGATTGCGGGTAGCCGGGAGTACCTGGACGACTACACATCGGCATACCAGGTGGGCTTCTATCCGACGATGCTGGGAACGATCGCCGATACGATGGCGACGCGGGTGGCGTACAAGCTAAACCTGAAAGGGCCGGCGATGACGCTATTGGCGGCGTGCTCGACGTCGCTCGTGGCGGTTTGCCAGGCCGCGAAAAGCCTTCTGACTTACGAGTGTGACCAGGCGCTGGCGGGCGCGGTATCGATCACGTTTCCGCAAAAGCGCGGCTATCTGCACCAGAGCGGCGGCATGGTATCGCCGGATGGGCATTGCCGGGCATTCGATGAAGCGGCGCAGGGAACGGTTTTCGGTTCGGGCGCGGGCGTGGTGCTGCTGAAGCGGCTGGACGACGCGGTTCGGGATCACGATCACATTTACGCCGTGATCAAAGGCTCGGCGGTCAATAACGACGGAGCGCAGAAAGTAGGGTTCACGGCTCCGAGCGTCGATGGGCAAGCCGCGGTGATTGCCACGGCGCAAGCGCTGGCCGGGGTGGATCCGCGCACCATCAGCTACATCGAGGCGCACGGGACGGGGACGCCGCTGGGAGATCCGATCGAGGTCGCGGCGCTGACGAAAGTGTTCCGGGCGAGCACCGAGGACCGGGGATTCTGCGCCATTGGCACGGCGAAGGCCAACGTAGGGCACCTGGATGTGGCGGCCGGGGTGACGGGCCTGATCAAAACGGCGCTGGCGATGGAGCATGGCGAGCTTCCGCCGCAGATTTATTTCGAACGTCCCAACCCGAAACTGCAATTGGACCAGAGCCCGTTCTACGTGAGCACGAAGCTCCTGCCGTGGCAGCGGCGGGAGGACGCGCCGCGGCGCGCGGGAGTGAGCGCGTTCGGAGTGGGCGGCACAAACGCGCACGTGGTGCTCGAAGAAGCGCCGCGGGTTGAGCGGCCGGTGAGCCGGCGCGCGTACCAGGTTTTGAGTGTGTCGGCGAAATCGGAAGAGGCGCTCGTGAATGCGCGCCAACGGCTGGCAGAGCGCCTGCGGCGTGAGCCGGATGTGGACCTGGCAAACGCGGCGTACACGCTGCACCTGGGCCGGCGGCACTATCGGCACCGGCAAGCGGTCGTGTGCCGCAGCGCGGAGGAAGGGGCCCAAGCGCTCGAGAATCCCGCGAAGCGCAAGGCGGAACAGCAGCAGCGGGACAACCGCGCGGTGTATTTCCTGTTTCCCGGACAAGGCTCCCAGCACATTCGCATGGCGCAGGAAGTGTACGAGACCGAGCCCGTGTTTCGCGAGCACTTCGACCGCTGCTGCGCGATTTTCCAGGAGCACGCGGGCATCGACCTGCGCGCGATGATTTATCCGGCCGCGGGGGAAGAAGAAGCGACGCGGCAACTGACGGCGACGGCGCTCGCGCAGCCGGCGATTTTCACGGTCGAGTACGCGCTGGCCAAGCTTTGGATGTCGTGGGGGATTCAGCCGCGAGGCATGCTGGGGCACAGCATCGGCGAATTTGTAGCGGCGTGCCTGGCGGGCGTGTTTTCGCTCGAAGCCGCGGTGCGGCTGGTCGCGACGCGCGGCCAGCTCATGCAGGATCTGCCCGGTGGGGCGATGTTATCGGTACGGCTGGCCGAAGCGGAAATTCAGCCGCTGCTGAATGGAGAGCTCTCGATCGCCGCGCTGAATGCGCCCAAGCTGACGGTGGTATCGGGCCCGCACGATCAAGTGGCGAAGCTCGAAAGCCTGCTTGCAGAGCGCGGCGTGATGGCACGGCGGCTGCACACTTCGCACGCTTTTCATTCCGCGATGATGGAACCAATCGTCGGGCCGTTCACGGAAGCGGTCCGGAGAGTGAAACTGCACGCGCCCCAGATTGCCTATCTTTCCTGCGTCACCGGAACCTGGATTACGGACGGGCAAGCGACCGATCCGGAGTATTGGGCGTCGCACTTCCGGCAGGCGGTGCGATTCTCGGATGCGATCACGGCGCTCGCGGGCGAGCCTAACGGCATCCTGCTCGAGACCGGTCCGGGAACAACGCTACAGGTTCTGGCGCGCCAGCACGCGCAGCCGGACAGCAGCCAGATGATTCTTTCTTCGCTGCCGGAGGCGGTTTCCGGGAACTCGGCGGCGGCAACTTTGTACGGAGCATTAGGACGGCTGTGGGAGGCAGGCCTCCCGGTCGACTGGGGACAATTTTATTCCGGCGAACAGCGGAGCCGGATTGCCTTACCAACCTATCCATTCGAACGAAAGCGGTACTGGGCAGAACCGGCCGAAGGAAACGGCACGGTTGGGGAGCCGGCCGAACAGGCGGCGCCAACACCCGGGAATACGCCAGAGAAAACAGACATGACACCTGGGGAAAATCGAGGCAGAAAAGACCAGATTATCGCCAAGTTGGCCCACACATTCGCGGAACTGTCGGGCATGGAAGCCGGGGAGCTTGACCCGGCGGCGACGTTCCTCGAGTTGGGATTCGACTCGCTATTTTTGACCCAGGTATCGCAGGCGCTGCAAAGCGGATTCGGCGTCAAGATCACGTTCCGGCAACTGCTCGATCAACTCGCATCGATCGAAGCGCTGGCAAATTATATGGATGAGCAGCTTCCGCCGGAGCAGATGGCGGAACCGGCGCAGGCGGCGTTGGCGGCCAAACCAGCGGCGGTGTCGGCGAGCGCCCCAGGCATGGGTGCGACCCAAGCGGCAGGGAGCGGGATCGAACAGATTCTGCGCGAACAGCTGCAGGCGATGTCGGACCTGATGAACCGGCAGTTGGATGTTCTGCGGGGCGCGGGAGTTCCGGTTGCCCCCCAGCAGCAGCCGGCCGCAATTACCACCGCCCTGGCGCCGGCCGCGCCGCAACAGGCGGCAGAGGCGCAGAAACCGGAGCAGGAATTCAAGCCGTTTGGTCCTTACAAGCCGGTGCAGAAAGGGCCCACGGGCGGCCTGACGCCGCGGCAGGAAGCGCACATCCAACGGCTGATCGAGAGCTACACCAAGCGGACCGCGGAATCGAAGCGACAGACCCAGAAGTACAGGAAAGTTTTGGCCGATCCACGGGTGGCCTCGGGATTCAGGCTGCAGTGGAAGGAGATGGTTTATCCGATTGTGACCAACCGGTCGCACGGTTCGCGGCTGTGGGATGTGGATGGCAACGAGTACATCGACCTGCTGAACGGTTTCGGGCCGACGGCTTTCGGACACCTGCCCCAGTTTGTGACGGACGCGGTAACGAAGCAGTTGAACGAGGGAATCGAGATCGGGCCGCAGACGCCCTTGGCGGGCGAAGTGGCGGAGCTGATCTGCGAGCTGACCGGGGTAGAGCGGGTTACCTTCTGCAACACGGGATCGGAAGCGGTGATGGCGGCGCTGCGCGTGGCGCGCACGGTGACTGCCCGTAAGAAGATCGCGCTATTCGCGGGAGCGTACCACGGCACCTTTGACGAAGTGCTCGTGAAGCGCATCGGCAAACCGGAAGCGCTGCGGTCGGGGCCGATCGCACCCGGCATTCCGGCGGAAAAAACGCAAAACGTGATGGTGCTGGATTACGGAGCGCCGGAATCGCTCGATATCATCCGCCAACACGCCGGCGAACTGGCGGCGGTGCTGGTGGAACCGGTGCAAAGCCGGCACCCGGCGCTACAGCCCAAGGAATTTCTCCACGAGCTGCGAAGAATCACCGAAGCGTCGGGCACGGCACTGATCATCGACGAGATCGTGACGGGGTTCCGTTCGCATCCGGGCGGCATACAGGCGCTGTTCGACGTGAAGGCGGACCTGGTGACGTATGGCAAGGTTCTGGGCGGCGGCATGCCGATCGGCGTGCTGGCGGGGCGCGCGGCGTTCATGGACGCGCTGGACGGCGGCATGTGGCAGTACGGCGATGCCTCATTCCCGGAGGTGGGTGTCACGTTCTTTGCGGGAACCTTCGTGCGGCATCCGCTGGCGCTGGCGGCGGCCAAGGCGGTGCTCGAGCATTTGAAGGCCGAGGGACCGGAGCTGCAGCGGAGGCTGACGGAGCGGACCGCGGCGCTGGTCGCGCGGCTGAACGCGCTATTCGAGCGCAACCACGTGCCCTCGCGGATTGAAACATTCGGCAGCGTTTTTTATTTCAGTTTCCCGAGCGACTTCCGGTTTGGCAGCCTGCTGTATTACCACCTGCGCGAGAAGGGCGTGCACATTCAGGAAGGCTTCCCGTGCTTCCTGACCACGGCGCACAGTGATGCGGACATCGATCGCGTGGTGCAGGCGTTCGAGCAAAGCGTGGAAGAGATGCGGGCGGACGAACTGTTCCCGCAACCCGGCGCCGGGGAAGTGAACAACCTCCCGGTGGAGGCGCTACGGGAAGCGCCGCTGACGGAAGCGCAGTTGGAAGTTTGGCTCTCGGCCCAACTATCTCCGGAAGCTTCGTGCTCCTACAACGAAGCCTTCACGCTGGAGATGCGGGGCGCTTTGAACGAGGCGGCGTTGCGGGAATCGATCCAGAAAGTGATCGACCGGCACGATGCCTTGCGCGCGACCTTCGACGGCGAAGGCAAGACGGTCCAATTCGCGGCAGAATTCAAGGTGGAGATTCCGGCGATCGATTTGTCGCGCGACGAAGATCCGGAGGCCGCATTCCATCGGATGGTGGAGCAGGACGCGCAGACGCCGTTCGATCTGGCCGCGGGGCCGCTCGTGCGGGCGCGCGTAGTGAAAATGGCGGCCGACCGGCACGTGCTGCTGTTCACGTCGCACCACATCGTGTGCGATGGCTGGTCGACGAACGTCATTCTGGATGAAATCGCCAAGATATATTCCGCGCGGCGCCAGAACACCGAGCCGAAACTGGACCCGGTGCTGCCATTCGCGGTGTATGCCACGGCGCAGCGGGCGCAGGCAGGGGAGCGAAAGCATGCGGAAGTGGAGGCGTACTGGCTGGAGCAGTTTAGGGAACGTCCGCCGGTGCTGGACCTTCCGGTCGATCGGCCCCGCCCGGCGGTCAAGACTTTCGCGGGCTCGACCGAGCGGCACAAGATTGGCAAGGCGCTCTATCAGAGCCTGAAAAAATCCGGCGCCAAGCAGGGATGCACGCTGTTTGCGACGCTGTTGACGGGGTTCCAGGCGCTTCTGTGCCGGCTGACGGGGCAGGATGACGTGGTCGTGGGCATTCCGGCGGCCGCGCAATCGCTCGAAGAGGGCCAATCGCTGGTAGGGCACTGCGTCAACTTCCTGCCGTTGCGGGCGCGGCTCGCGGAAGACGAAACGTTCGCGCAGTTTATGGCGCGCGGCAAGCGCACGCTACTGGATGCCTACGAGCATCAGACCTACACGTACGGCACGCTGGTGAGGAAACTCGGGGTACCGCGCGATCCCAGCCGGCTGCCTCTGATTGAAGTGCAGTTCAATCTCGAGCGGGTAGGCGCCAGCCTGGATTTCACGGGCATCAAAGCGCAGATGGACTCCTGCGAGAAGCGCTTCGTGAATTTTGATCTGTTTCTGAACATCGTGGAGTCCGAAGACGGTCTGGTGATGGATTGCGACTACAACACCGATCTTTTCGACCGGGCGACCGTCGAGCGCTGGTTGCGCCATTATGAGACGCTGTTGGCCGCGGTTGCCGAAGACATGAGCCGGCAGGTGTGGCGGCTTCCCCTCTTGCAGCCGAGCGAGCTGCAAGAGCTGCTGATCGACCGCAATCGCACCGAGGCGTCCTATCCCGACTGCTGTGTGCATGACCTTTTTGACCAGCAGGCCGCAAGTAACCCGAATGCGGTGGCGGTGGTGTTTGACCGGCAGACTCTGACCTACGGCGAACTCCAGGCGCGCTCGGCTGAGCTGGCGGCATTTCTACAGAAGCAGGGCGCCGGACGGGGCGAATTGGTGGGCGTATGTCTCGAACGCTCCGCTGAAATGGTGATTGCCATCCTGGGGGTGCTGAAAGCCGGCTGCGCTTACGTGCCGCTCGACCCGGCTTATCCGAAAGAGCGGCTGGATTTCATTCTGCGTGAAGCCGGCGTGAAGGTGCTGCTCACCCAAGAAACCGTCGCGGTCGAGCTGACGGGCCTCAAGGCGCGCGTCATCTGCATGGATTCCGAGCGGGCGCTAATTGCGCGCGAAAAGTTCATCGAGAAAAGCGCCGCCACGCCGAACGATCTAGCTTACGTGATTTATACGTCTGGATCGACCGGAAAGCCGAAGGGGGTCGAGATTCCGCATCGCGCGGCGGTGAATTTCCTGACGTCGATGCAGCGGCAGCTCGGCATGCGGCCGAGCGACCGGCTGGTAGCGGTGACCACGCTGGCATTCGATATCGCCGGACTGGAGATTCTGCTGCCGCTCGTTTCGGGCGCGCGCGTAGTGATTGGGGATCACGACGCAACCATGGACGGGACACGGCTCGCGGATCTGATCCGGGAATCAGGCGCCAACGTGTTGCAGGCCACGCCCTCGACATGGCGTCTGCTGCTGGAGGCGGAATGGAAGCCGCCAGCCGGTTTCCAGATGCTGTGCGGTGGAGAGCCCTTACCGCGAGACCTAGCAGACGAGCTGCTGCACACCGAGGGCGCATTGTGGAACATGTACGGCCCGACCGAGACCACCATCTGGTCCGCGATCGCTCCGGTGAACGAAGGCCCCGCGCCGGTGCGAATCGGACCTCCGATCGCGAACACGCAGTTCTACGTCCTGGACCGCTGCGCGCAACCGGCGCCCCTGGGTATCCCGGGAGAATTGTACATCGGCGGGGATGGGGTGGCGCGCGGCTACTTCGAGCGCCCCGAGTTGACGCGGGAGAAGTTCCTGCCGGATCCCTTCCGCGCCGGGAACAGGATGTATCGAACCGGCGATCTGGTTCGCGCGCTTCCCGACGGATCGCTCGAATTCCTGGGGCGATTGGACAACCAGGTAAAGATCCGCGGATTCCGCATTGAGCTGGGCGAGATCGAGAACATCCTGCTGCAGCAGCCGGAAGTGAAGGAGGCGGTGGTTGTAGCGCATGGCGAGGGCGGCGCGAAAAAGCTGGTCGCGTATGTGGCTCCGGACAGCGGACAAAGCTGCGACGGCGAGAGCCTCAAGCGGGCGTTAGGCGCGGCTCTGCCTGCCTACATGGTGCCTTCGGCCTTCGTTGTGCTGGCTACGCTCCCGCGGACGCCGAACGGCAAGGTCGACCGGAAGGCTCTGCCAGAACCGGTTCCGACGCGCACTTCCAAGCCGAGGCGGGCTCCTCGCAATGCCGCGGAGGAGACACTGCACGGCATCTTCTGCGAGGTGCTGCATCTGGAGACCATCAGCATCGACGACAATCTTTTCGAGATGGGAGCGGATTCGATTCAGATTTTTCAAATCGCCGCGCGCGCTAACCGTGCCGCGCTGGATCTGAGCGTCCAGCAGGTGCTGCGTAATCCAACCATCGAAGCGCTTTCCCTGGCCAGCGTTGCGGGGGCCCGAAACGAGCGGAGGCCGAAGACCAAGCCGATCGTACCTGTCTCGCGCGAACGGTTTCGTGTGAGTAGCAGGGAATGACCGAGCCGACCAACAGACCGGCTGGGCAAGCGGGCCCATCCACCGCGGAATCCTACGAGTTTCCCTGCTCCCTGGTGCAGCAAACCTGCTGGTACCTGGACCGGATGAGCCCCGGGTCCGCAACCTATAACATCGCGGTTCGATTTCTGCTGAGCGGCCCGCTGAAGATTTCGCTGCTGGAAGAAGCTCTGCGCAGCATAGTGGTCCGGCATGAAATCCTACGCACTCGTTTTGTGGAGAAGGACGGAGAACCCAAGCAGCTAGTGGAGCCTGACGCGACTTTCTCTCTCCCGGTGACCGACCTGCGGGCCCTCCCACAGACGGAACGCGAAGCGGAGTCAGAGCGTCTGGCCGCGGAGGAGGCGCGTGTCGGATTCGATGTCGAACGCGGCCCACTGTTCCGCGGACGGTTGATTCAAACAGACAATGACCAATTTGTTCTGTTGCTCACCATGCACCATATCATTTCCGACGGATGGTCGGTAGGGATCATCACCGACGAAATGGGCTCCATTTATCAGGCCCTGGCGCAGGGAGGCGACGCTCCACTGTCTCCACTGCCCATTCAATATGGAGACTACGCCTGCTGGCAGCAGGAGTGGATCTCCTCCGGAGAGCTGGACCGGCAACTGGATGAAATCCGGTCCCGGTTGGACGGCTTCCAGCCGCTGAACATCGCCACGGATTTAGCGCGGCCATCCGTATCGAGCAATCAGAGCAAGATCTGTTCCCTACTTCTGCCCCGGCAGCTTACAAATAGCCTGAAGGAATTCAGCGAGCAGCGCGGCTGCACCATGTTCGTTACCATGCTATCGGCGCTGGTGGTGTTGTTGCACCTGGAGTCGAAGCAGACCGAACTCACGATTCGCACCCAAACAGCCGGCCGGGACCGCGTGGAACTCGAGTCGCTCATCGGGTGGTTTGTAAATTCCATTGTGTTGCGAGTCGATGGATCGGGAAACCCAAAGTTTGAAGAATTGGTGGACCGGGTGCGACAGGTGGTTGTGGACGGATTCGACTACCAGCAGCTCCCGTTTGAACGGCTGATGGGAGCCATCCGGCCGTCCAAAAGCCCCTCACGGCACCCGCCGTTTCAGGTGAACTTCATCTTCCAGCGGGATTTCGTCCGGCCATGGCGGCGCTCCGGAGTTCAGTTGACGCCGATCCCGTCCAAGGCAACGGGCACGTTTGTCGACCTGAACATTTTCCTGGTGGAGAGGGACGATGGCTGGCGGGCATCCCTGGATGTGAACACGGACGTATTCCGGATCGAGACCGGCGAATATTTTCTGAATTGTTATCAGAGGATCCTGACGACGGTTGCGCGCCAGGCAAATGTTCGCATCGCAAGCATCCCTTTACCGCCGCGACCAACCCCCCCGGCAGAAGCGGAACATAGCGAAACCTATTCGCTGGATAACTATGTGCCACCCCGGAACGAGCATGAGGAGGCGGTGGTCGAAGTCTGGAAAAAGGTTCTCGGGACCAGCGCAATCGGAGCATACAGTAACTTCTTCGACCTGGGTGGACATTCGTTAAAAGCTGTGAGCCTTCTTGCCGCTATTCATCAGAAATTTGGCAAGGAGATCAATGTGTCCGAGCTTTTCGTTGATCCGACGCCCGCGGCCATGGCGGAAGTAATTTCCGGCATCGTCACCTACTCCGATGCCAGGGACTTGATCCCGGTGCAGCCGCAAGGAGTGCGGCCCCCATTCTTCCTGATTGGGGGAGATCACTACTTTCGGCCTTTAGCCAAGTCCATCGGGCTAGACCAGCCCTTCGTGGGAGTACCTCTGTTGAAGTATCGGCATCTGGACATTGGTAAATCCCGGCTGGCCATCGCCAAAGAACTCGCGCGCGTGCTGGCATCGCAGCATCATGGCACGCCGTTTTTACTGGGCGGGTGGTGCGCGGACGGACTGACCGCGTATGAGGTCGGGCGAGCCCTGATAGACCTGGGAGAGAGTGTCAGTCTGGTGGTCCTTTTCGATGCAGTGAACCCGGATTATTACCGCGAGACCCGCAGCCTGGTGAATTCCGCCGGCAGAACCATGACAAGCCTCCGCAGCATTATCAAATCGGCGTCCTCCGGAGGCCCGATCGCCAGGATGTCCGGTGTGACCAAAGCGATGGGAATCCTGGTGCAACGCCTCGGCCGCAGAATTGCCGACAGGTACAGAAGTGACTATCGTTCCGCGCCCGTCTCGTTTCCGTTGCTGGTTGTGCGCCCTCCCGCCTCGTCGGCACTCGAGAAGCCGGATCTCGGATGGAAGCGCGCTTGTGGTGATCTGCTAACGGTAGTGGAAGTTCCCGGCGATCATAGCTCGATTTTCCGGGAACCAAATGTGCAGGTTCTGGGCTGGAAATTGCGTCAACAGTTAGACGCAGCTCTCTCCCGCAGGCAGCAGGCAAAAGTGTAAGCAGCGGTCGAATGGAAGGACAAGCATGGTTATGTCGGCGTCGGCGCAGTCGTCTTTAAACCGGGACGTGGTGAATGTTTCGAGCGATAACGAGACTCTGTTTCGCGAGAACTACAACCACCGGCCGTTCATCCTGGAGCATCACCTTTCCGGCAATCCTCTTCTACAGCTCCCTCATTTGACCGCGGTAGCGCAGTCCTACGCAAGCCAGCATCCGGAGCGGCTCTACTACACGATCGGAAATGTGAACCTGAGCGGCGGATGGGACTACGCGACGCAGCGGGCCGTTCCGCCAAAAGAGGCGATTGATCAGATCCAGACCGCAAACACGTGGCTGATTCTGAAAGGCGTCCAGATCCTCCCCGAGTACGGTCAACTGCTCGATCAAATCCTGGAGGAAGTCCACGGAGCGAGCGGCAGAGAATGGAAGCATAGCACCACGGACCGGAACATCAGCATCATCATCACTTCGCCGAATCAGATTACGCCTTACCATATGGATGCTGACTGCAACTATCTGCTTCAGATCTCGGGCGCCAAGGCGATCTACGTTTTCAACGGAGCCGATCGCAATGTTGTGACGGCTGAAGAGCTAGAGCGTTTTTACTCGGGTCAAATCAATGCCGCACAATACCGGGAGGCCTCCCAGGAGGGCGCCTGGCGATTCGAACTGACTCCTGGCCGCGGCGTCCACATACCGGTCACGTTTCCACACTGGGTAGAGAATGGCGACAATGTGTCGATCTCCATCAGTATCAATTTCCGGTTTGTGGACCGCACGGTACCGGATATCTACCGTCTCAATCAGTACCTCCGCAGGCTCGGCCTGAAACCGAAGCTGCCTGGAGAATCGAGCATCAGCGATGGAGCCAAAAAGCTGGCATCGAAGACGCTGAGGGCCGTTCGGCGGAATCGAGTTGCCTAGGATCGTGCAGAGTTCAGCGGACCTTGCCTTGACTGGACCTGAAGTTCACGCGCCCGAATGGCTCGCAGCGCCGCTCAAGGTAGCATGGCGCTGGGCAAGCGCTAGAGTCTGATGGATCCGGTCAGTCAAGCGATGGTTGTTCGTAGACAAACCAGAGAGTCCGGCGCCAGTGCAGTCCGGAGGCTTGGCAAGACGCTGCTGGATTCGCCGGCGACGCGGGCCCTGCTTGAGTGGACGGAAAGCTGGCTGCCCCCACTGCGGTACCTCCATGAGCGCCTGTATGAACGGGAGTTTGCGCGAGTGGTCCCATGGGCGCGGCGGTTTCGCGGAGTGTACGGGACTTTCGAAGAGGCAATCCGCGCCGCTCCCGCCAGCAAGCCGGTAGGCTACGACAATCCGGATGCAGCGAGCTTCATGCAGGCCTCCGGCGCTCTTCTGCCCAGTGACTATCCCGTGCTTTTCTGGCTGGGAAAAGCCCTGGAGGAGTCGCCACTGCTCCTTGATATAGGCGGGTATGTGGGCATCTCCTATTACTCTTATCGCAACTACCTGAACTATCCGGAGAACCTGCAGTGGGTCGTGAATGATGTCCCGGCGGTGACCGCGGCCGGGATAGAAATCGCCAGGCGTCAGGACAGCCGCGGTCTTTCGTTTACCGCGGAGATTGGTTCCGCACTGAGTCCACGAACCGTCCTGGCCGCGGGCTCCCTGCAGTTCATTGAACAGAATCTCTCCGATCTGCTGCTGCGCATGGGCGCGCTTCCAACGAACTTGATTGTTAGCAAGACACCCATAACGGACTTGCCAGATTTCGTTACCTTGCAGGACTTAGGGCCTGCCGTCTGCCCCTACCGGATCTTCAACCGGAAGCAGTTTATCCAGTCCATCGAATCTCTAGGGTATAGATTAGTAGATTCCTGGGCTAACATCGATTTCAACTGCCGCATTCCGTTCCATCCGGATCGAACCGTGCCGAACTACAGCGGGCTGTATTTTCGTGCAGGCAAGTAGCGAAGACAACGACTAATTGGCAGCTCCGATAGCCGGGGAGCCTGATGCAGGCGCGGGATATGCTTCGTAGCGCACTCCCGGGGAACCGGGGCGATCGAGAAGTGGCGCCGGCCGATTCCGTATATATCGATCGAAGAAGGCGAGAGTATACGCGTTGATAATCTCAAAGACCCGGTAAGGATCCAGAGGCTTCGGACCGCTAAAGACTGGGACTCGCTTGAACAGCACTAAGTCCGAATAGTTCCCGTGACCGGATCCGAGGATGGTCAGATAGTAACCGCCAAAGTGGTGCAAACTGTTTTCCATTGATTGCCAATCAATCAGATTTCGTTCCCCTTCGACCCGGGCGTCAGCGGGGAGCCTATTGATCTCAGCCCGGTCCGGCGCGCGGCCATCACCGCTATACATAAAAAAGAACGGCTTCGCAACACCGGTCTTTTCAGTGTCTCCGAACATCCAGCCATCCATATTGATGCCCGCCACAACCCGTGGATCGGCCACACACAAGCTAGCGGCGAGTGAGCCGCCAAAACTGTGGCCGAAAACGCCGACCTTGGTCAAATCCATCCGCCCGGCCAGAAGTTCACCTGAGTCCAAACGATTCCAGCGTTCCATTTGGTCCAACACAAAACGGGCATCCGCCACATGATCCTCAACCATCAGCTCGACTTTGCGGTTTGACTCCTCGTAAGCGGCTTGGCTGGAGGTATCGACCCATGGCAGCGAATAGACTATCCGGCCACCGGGGAACACCACGCGTGAGGAGCTGTAGGGATGGTCGATCCCAACGACGATGTAGCCCTGACTTACGAGTTCTTCGACCTCGAAAGTATTCTGACTGCGAAATCCTCCCGAGGACGGCGAAAAGAGAAGGACTGGGAATGTCCGCGGCTCCTCCGCGACGGGAAGATTCCAAAAAGAATGAGTTTTCACCCAGCGCAAATGATAAGACTTCGCCGTGTTCATGCGCGGATCACGATACCAGGCACGTACCCCGGTCTCATTTTTGGCCGGATACCAAACCTGAATCATCAGCTCCCGGGGAGCTTGCGGCGAGGAAGCATGGCGTTCGCGCCGGCTCCTATCGATCAGGTGCCTTGCAAATGTTCCCACCTGGTAGGGCCCGCGCGGCTTCGGCAGGGTGAAGACAGGAAATACATAGCCTAAAGCCGCGCTCACCAACACACTGACTACCAAAGCCGTGATCGAAAGGGCCTTGGCGATGGGACTCCTGGCTGAAGAGAAGAAAACCAGGGGAACAATCGCCAGGTAGGCCGGCAGCATCTGCCAACGCCAACCTTCCCACGAGATTTGACTTGCTACCAGGATGCCGCTGGAAATGAGAACGACGCGAAGGAGCCAGAGGGGCCAGGGCCGCCGAAAGTAGATGGCGCCGACAGCTGCCGCCAGGACGAGGTTCGCCAATAGCAACAGCTCGAGCGGCCTCATCGATGCGTGACCCTAACAACTCCTTCGATTGGCAGACGGCCCAGGCTATCCCCGGCGTCCTATTGCCCGGACGAGATTGCGGGCGCGAACCACACCACCCACGGCGGACTTCTTCACGGCGTCCCGCCACGCGGAATGACCGGGCGGGCTCGGACGGATCCCGAGCTTGCGCAAAGCATAGTTTGCCCGATAGAGATTGCCTCTCGCGGAATCGGGGTACTGGAAGTTCACGCTGAGGGATATCGAAACGTTATTGTCGTTTTTCAGCCAATGGGGGCAATTAACGGGGATATGGACACCGTCGCCCGGCTCGAGGTGAAACACGCGTGCCCGGTCTTGGTACTGTTCCTTATAACGGGCATAGTTGTTGTCGACGGTCCAAAAGTGCTCGAGTTCTTCCTCGGTTAATACTTCGCGATCTTCCCGGTCGAAGACATTGATCGTTTTCGAGCCCGCGATTTGTAGCAGGAAGTTACACTCGCGGTCAATATGATAAGTGGTAACGCGATGAGGTGAAGTGATGAAGATAATCGCTTCGCGAACTTTCATTACCCGCTCTATGTCAACGCCGCTGAGCTCCCGAATCTGGGACAGGCAGTCGTCCAACAGCGCGCCATAATCCTTGTCTTTTTCCGCCCATTTGAAGAAAATCCAGGCCTTTTCCTCCTGGATGCGGCGAATCGCTTCGTCGACCGGCAAACCGCCGCGGGCCGTTTCGCTCCATCGCTGGTTGATGCCCACGTCTCCGCTGTCGTAATGGACGTCCCGCGGGTTAGTTTCCGCAACTGTCCTGGCAAATTCGATAAGGCGAGGAAGCGCAAACAGGGGATGACCTGCCAAGTGATGCCGGACCGGAAATGGCGTTCGGTTGAACTGCTCCCGAAAGTTCTGTTGGTCCCCTTCGATCAGCTGTCGAGAAGGCGCAATCGCGGCTACCTGCATCTATGAAGCCTCAATAAACCTTGATTGTACCTCACGACCCCTGACGATCCGCGATTACCCAGGCTCTTGCGGGTACTAGTACTGGCGCTCTGGCACACTCCGGGCAAACAACAGAGCCGGAGCCGGCCGATGCTTAACCTGCCGCCCAAGATCCCTCAATCAGAATATGTAGCGTAGCGAGAGCTGTACCAGCCGCGGATCACGAGCCAGCGTGACCTCGCCGAAAGTAGGTGACGCAATGTCATCCTGACTGCCGCCATTCCCCGGATTGAAGAACTGCGTGTGGTTGAAGAAGTTGAAAGCCTCCGCGCGGAAAACGATCGACTGCTTCTCAGTGATGTGCGTGGCTTTGGAAATCGAGAGGTCGGTATTCAGAAGTCCCGGCCCATGGAAAACATTCCGGCCGAAATTACCGTACGTTCCCGCGCCCTCGGCAAGCGAAGGGCCAGATCCCACGCGTGCAAAATAGGGATTGCCCGCGCCGGTCGCCGTTCCGCCGCCGGTGCCATTGAAGTACGCGTTGGGCAAGCCGAACGCGTTGCTGCGTGGGTCGGCGAATTGAACGGTTCCACCGATGTAATCGGGACGATCATCGCCACCGCCGGTCAGTGACCGGTCTCCGGTGTCGATGATGTCGAACGGCAGCCCAGTCTGGAGGGTGACAACCGTGGCAATGTTGAATCCACCGAGCACATGGCCTAAGAACCCGCGCTGCTCCTGAAAGAACGGAAGCTGATAGATGACGCTGCCGATGTAGCGATGGCGCACATCGGTATCGCAGTTGCCCCGGTCGTAGGAGGTGCTGATGGGGTTCGAATTGGCCCGGAGTCCGGAGCCATTGTCAATGCAATGCGCCCACGTGTAGGCATTGGTCAGTTGCAATCCGTGCGAAAATCGTTTTTCCAACGCTAGCTGGAGGCTGTTGTAGTTCGAGTTGGCGGAAGTGGACTGGTCGGTGATGCTGCCAAACACCGCTCCGCCGTAGGCAGCGTCCTGGGGATTGGTAAGGTTGTAAACGTCGCGCTGCGGTTCATTAGAGCTCGTGGCGCCCGGCTCGAGCAGAGCATAATTTATATCGCGTCGAATCTCCAGCTTCCGTCCCATGGTGCCGACATAGGCGGCATCCGCCAGCCAGTCCTTGGCGATTTGATATTGAACCTGGAAATCATATTGGTAAGCGTAGGGCGTGGCGAAATGGGGGTCCATCATGGTGATGCCCAGGGGAGCGTCGGCAGCGAAATTGTAACTCTGTCCTGGCTTTGCCGCCTGGAAGGGGAAAGGATTGGTCGTGAATGGAGGAACGCCGATGGCCGTCTGGTAAGGCTCCGCCATGTTCCTCGAGCCCGGAATGGCCACCTGTGCGCCATAGGGCACGGCGCCGAGGAACTGCAATGTCAGCTCGCTTTCCGGAACGTTATAGAACACGCCGAAACCTGAGCGGATGCTCACCTTGCCCTTTCCGGTGGGGTCCCATGCAAGACCCACTCGTGGCCCAAAGTTATTCAGGTCGCGGTGGTACGTCGAGGGTGAGATGCCCGGATCACCGGGGAACACCAGGCCCACGGGGGCGGTGGGAAACACGGTCGATTGCTCGCCTAACCGAAAGCCGTCTTCCCGCCCATGTAGCTCGGTCAGCGGAGCGCCGTAGTCCCAGCGCAATCCGAGGCTCAGAGTCAAGGTGCGGGTCATCTTGAAATTGTCTTGCGCGTAGGCGCTGAAGAATTTGTCGCGGTAGCCCTGCTTATTCGAGTTGGATTGATCGTAAAGCCCCAAAATATATCCATTGGCGAAATCGTTGACGGCATCATAGTTTGGATCGCTTAAAGGAAGACCAGGTAACGCTGGTACCAGACCCTCCTGCGTGGCGCCGCCACTGAAGAACATGTATCCGTTGTTGATAAAGTCAAAGATCTGGTTCTGCTCGTAAGCCTTGAACTCCACGCCGAACTTTATGGAATGGCGCCCTTTGATCCAACTGAGGCTGTCCCCGTATTGCCAGGTATTGTCCCGGCGCGCCTGCGGACCCTCATAAGTATTGCCGACGTTGAGGCTATTGATGAAAATATCCGGCGGGCCGGCCGCGGATGGATCATCCGGAATAATCCCGGTGAATCCCAGCTGGGATGGCGTTGTGTGGTTCGCGGGTACTACGGCTGGCGTATCATTGCGGTGAAACGCGGCCAGCACTTCATTCACGAGATTCGGCGCGAAGGTATGGGTGTCATGCAGCGCGACGTTGTAATACGTATTCAGGTCCAGTTCCCCGAAGCCGGGAACCGATGGCCCGCTGAACGAGAATGGAGTATTCTCAGTCGACCTCTCGGTGAAGAACGAAACCGAGAAATTGTTCTTATCGGAAAACCGGTGGTCGAGCTTGAACAGACCTTGATCGCGACGCAGCGAGTCCTTGGGCGCGCTGAAGTTCGTGAAGGTGAAGCCTGGCGACGGCAGCGGAGTAATGTTTACAATAGCTTTCGCGGCCGGCACACCGTTCGCCAGGATGGCCGCCCGTTCGGCGTCGCTGAACACGGTGCCGGAACTCGTTTCTCCATAAACACGCCGGAAGCCTAGGTACGACGCGAAGAAGAAGGTTCTGTTCTTGATAATCGGACCGCCTACGTTGGCGTCAAAATCGTTCAAGTTATACGGGGGGTTCGCGATTCCAGCCTCGTTCGAGAAGAAGTTATTGGCGTTCAACACCTTGTTCCGGAAGATCTCCGTTGCCTCGCCGTGATAGGAGTTGGTGCCCGACTTAATCGTGCTTTCGACGATCGCGCCGGAGTTCCGTCCGTACTCTGCGTTCATCGCACCGGTCACCACACGAAACTCACCCAGGGCATTCGGCGAGATCACTTCCGGTCCGGAGGGGACGTTGATCGCCAAGTCGTTAGCATCCGCGCCATCAAGGATGAAATTGTTCGCTTGCGATCGTTGACCGTTCACCTCAAAGGGCCCCACGGCGGGGCCAGGGGTTTGGGCGTCGGTGGACGGCGTCATCGTGACGCCCGGTTGCAAGCCGATCAGCGAGAGCGCGTTGCGGCCTCCGTTGCCAGACAGAATGGGGAGATCCGGAATATTGGTTAGCGTCCGGCCCAATTGTGCATCATCGGTGTTCAACTGCGGCGCCGTCGATTCGACCGTCACACTCTCACTCAGTTGACCCACCTCCAGCTTCACGTCCAGGTGCAGAGTGCTTGAGACGAGCAGCCGCTGCTCGGTAAGGGTCGTCTTCGC
This sequence comes from Terriglobia bacterium, assembly GCA_963768075.1. Lineage (GTDB taxonomy): Bacteria > Acidobacteriota > Terriglobia > Bryobacterales > Bryobacteraceae > QHXW01. Next base: position 174,761 of record CAVYHD010000029.1, on the reverse strand, counting down.
GAATCCCTTAGCGAGAACGATAAGGGCGTACATCCCCGGTGGCAACTCGACGATGTTGTACGCACCTGTCGAGCTAGTCGTTGTGCTTTTCGCGAAACCCGTACCGGTGTTGTTGGCGGTTACAGTGGCCCCAGACACCGTGGCGCCGGTCGCGTCCATGACCAAGCCGGTAATGTTTCCCGTTGCTCCCTGACCCCATGCCGCAACCGCGCCTACTAAAGCGGCTGTAACAATGACGAGAATCCCCGCGGGTTTTGTCATTTCAGGAAAGGCCCCCCCTTAGCCACAGATAATACGCCATAGTTTTGGTAAGTTCAACATTTTTCACGGTGGAACGAGACTAATTGGAGTTAATTTGTGGGGTGAACCGGCCGACCGGACAGGCTGCGGCGAGGCGGTCCACTGGGCTGAACGGTTCTCGACTTCAGGGTATACCACCGATTGGAGTTGACCCCGCTAACCCACTAATAAAAGGCTGGTTAATTCCCACCGACACGAGTTACAAGTGTGACCCCCACATGCGGACGACTGTGGATTCCCCGTATGTCGAAAAGGAACGATGAAATGTATGCCAAAGGTTGAGGATCACCGGATTTTTGCCGACAATTGAGCTTGCCCGATCATTGCCGAGAATTCCATCCGTATCGTCCTCGTAGGTGAGCGGGATTAGCATTTTTCGTATGAATGAATCTTGGGCGCAATCGGACCGGTTGCCAAACGCTTTTCGACTACGCGTCGTCCGAAACCGTACGTCGCGTCTGAGCCTAAAGGCGGCCCACCGACATCTAAGAGCTTCGCGCACAGAGACGGAAAGGAGAATCTGAATGCCATACATCACAGTCGGGAAGGAAAACTCCGGCAACGTCGATCTTTACTATGAGGACCACGGCTCTGGGACGCCGGTTGTCCTCATCCACGGATATCCGCTGAGTGGTGCTTCCTGGGAGAAGCAGGTCCCGGTTCTTCTGGCGGCGGGTCACCGTGTCATCACTTATGACCGGAGGGGGTTTGGCAAGTCCAGCCAGCCAACAATCGGCTACAACTACGATACCTTTGCCGAGGACCTGCATAAACTGGTTACGCAGATCGAGTTACAGGACTTCGCGCTGGTCGGTTTCTCCATGGGTGGCGGGGAAGTGGCGCGCTACTTAGGGCGATACGGATCGAAGAGCGTCAGTAAGGCAGTAATTATCTCCGGAGTGCCGCCCTTCCTGTTGAAGACGCCGGACAACCCGGACGGCGTAGACGGCAGCGTCTTCGAGGGTATCCAGAAGGCTGTCGCCGCGGACCGCTACGCTTTCTTCACCGAGTTCTTCAAGAATTTCTACAACACGGATCTTCTGCTGGGAAAGCGTGTAAGTGAACAGGCCGTTCAATCCAGCTGGAATGTCGCGGCCAGCGCCTCGGCTATCGCCAGCCTCGCTTGCGTCCCGACCTGGCACGAGGACTTCCGCAGCGACCTGGCTCGCGTCGACGTTCCTACGCTGGTCTTTCATGGCGATGCGGACCGGATTCTACCTATTAGTGCCTCAGGGTTAAGGACCGCCAAACTGATTAATGGGTCACGCTTAGTGGTGGTAAAGGATGGGCCGCACTGCATAACGTGGACGCACGCGGAAGAAGTAAACCGCGAGCTGGTCAACTTCCTTGGGGAAGGAACCGGGAAGCGCACCGCCTCGGCGTCCAGAACTGAGTAGCTGACGAACGAATCTCAAATTTCTGACACAGTGTCGTCTCAGACCGGCGCCCCAAGCTTGCCGGTTGGGTCTTCCCTCGGACCAAAGGGCCATCTGCGTGTAGCTCTGGAGGAAACGTTATGAACGAGCTGGGAAATCAGGTCGTCCTGCTATGCATTGGCCGCGGGCCGGAGGGGGGCCACGCCACGCGCGATCATCCGATCTAGCGTCAGGATATTCAGCATCAATTGGCGGAGGGGATGATAGTTGTCCTGGCGGCCGACGTGAGGCTGCAAGATCATCCGGCGATCAGCGAAAAGCATGTATCCGGCCGGGTAACCGCGCTCCTTCTGCCAGAACTTCTCGTTGATAAGCCGGTACGCCATTCCAAAATACTCTGCCGCCCACTCCGCGCCGGTTCGCTCCAGCACGTTCAGAGTTGCGACGAGCACTTCATTTTGGCACCACAGGCACTTCATATATTCATACTCGCCGGTGAAATGTAATTGTTGATGGGTCCCGGGCGGCGTTTCCACCGGCCATTGATACGTAGGGGTGATCCACGTTGATCCACTGGGAGAGCCCTCCGTAGATGTAATCCCAACCGGCGTTGAGGTGGCGATGGATGCGCTCGGCGCAGGTTTTCCACAGCGCCTCATCGTGGCGGCGGTTTGCTTCGTCCATCACCATCCACAGGGCCTCGACCGCGTGGCCGAAGCGCGATTTCTGCGCTTCCTCTTTCGGCCTCGTGAAATCGTAATACAACATTTCGTTATTCAGGCCGATGTCGGGGTTGTAATGCCGATTCATGATCGCGTCCACGGCACGGTCCGCGATCGCGGCGATTTGCGGATCGTTCCCGCGCGCGAGCATCTGGGTCGAGATGGTGAGATTCAGAAACCACAACCCCTGTGGCCGTATGGCCCGCTTGCTGCCCCATAGATAGGGGAAATCCGCTCCTCGATACCGAAACGCCGGGCTGTCGAAGTCCCGGAAGAGTTTATTCAGGATGGCGAAGGCGGCCTCACGGGATGGCTCGTCTCCGCTGGCGGCAGCGTACTCGTGGAGGCCTTCGGCGAGGTGGTACATTCCCTCCGTGTCGCCGCTGAAGGGCCTGAGGACTTTCCCTTCCCGCGACAACTCTTCCGCCCACCAGCCGTCTTGTTGCCGCGCGTACTTGAAGACAAATTCCTTAGTCCGCTTTGCCACCTCCAGGAAGCGGGGGTCATTCCCGAAGTGGTTGTACAGGAAACTATAAACCCAGATGGCGCGCCCCAGAAACCAGAGGTTCTTGCCGGTATCGAGGAGTGTGCCGTCGTAATCCAGACTGCACATGAGGCCGCCATATTCGTGGTCGATTCCGTGCTTGTCCCAGAAGGGCAGCAGTACCTGGAAGAGTTGATCGTAGAGCCTTTGGCGCAACTCCCCAAGGTTCAGTCCCGCCAATCGCAATTCCCCAGGCGCCGTCGCATCCGGTCCACCCACGCTCTGAGCACTTCCCAGAGTTGCTATCCCAAGTCGCGCCGCCGCTGCTCCCGTTAATCCGAGAAACGCACGCCGTTTCACCTCCCGGTACTCCTCTCTTTATTTCAAGTGCGATGCGTCCGCGCGGGCGCTCTGAGAGCGGACAGCTCGCGCGGTACGCTGGCCGTGTCTGGCTTCCCCGCCCCGAAGGATACCTCGTGGCGCACTGCGGGTCGCCGGGCGATTCTATCGCACGCGAAGTGTTGACACCGTCGCCTGAATCCCTCCCCAGGGCTCAATGATCCGCAAGGTTCGGCTACTTGGCAGCGGCCTTGCGTTTGGGAATGCTTTGGACATATTCAGCACCCGGTGGCAACAGCTTCAGTCTCACCTGACCACCATCCGGATGGGCCGCGAACATTTCCTCGGTACTCCCCCACTCATTCCATGCGCGAACGGCAGCGCCATCGTCGACACCTAGCCAGATGAGGCCTTCTTGCGCAAACTGGACCAGCATCGCGCGAACGCGGACGTCCGGAACACCGTAGTCGAATGCGACTAACGATGTCCGAACATTCCAGCCATCTTCGCCAAGCCTACTGAGTCTTTCAAGCAGCTTGTCCTTGAAGCGTTCGTCGGTGCTCATAATCCGCACCTCCTTTGCAGTGCCCGGCACGCGAAACCGGCGATTACGGAAGAATCAGAGCATATCATGGCAACAAACGAGTCGGGTAGGCAAGGCAGCCGCACTATTCCCAGCGGAACACCTTCGCTGAAAGCACCGTGCAGACCGTAAATACGACCACCAACGCCACTAACGTCGGCCATGTGAGACGACCACGCTTCGCCCTTCCAGATCCCCTCAAGGAGCGATACCGCGTAGGTCAGCGGTAGCACGCGCGCCACTACTTGAAGCGCGGGTGGCATCGACTGCACCGGCACGAATAATCCGCACAGGCCGATCATCGGATACAGTATGGCTGCGCCGATCGGTTGCGCGAAGCGCGCGGTAGGCACGATGCTCGCAATCAGAAAACCGATCGACAGAATACTCCACGTGCTGATCAGCAGCGCTATCGTAAACCCGAATACCGGGAAGTGCGTTTGGACCGGATAGTAGCGCTTGCCCGCCAGCACAGTCAAGGCCATGGCGAGCGCCGTGAGCGCCAGTTTGACCAGCACGTGAGCAGTGAGAATCGTCTGCGGGCGCAGCGGCGTGGCCCGGAGCCGCTTGAGAATGCCGCCTTCCCGGTAAATCGAGATGATCGTGACCAGCGACAATACTCCGCTGAGCGCTATGAGCACCGACACGAAGACCGGCAGCCCGACGCGCAAGAATCCGGCGGTAGAGAGTGAGCCCGGCGTGGGCAGCCGACCTCCCGTGAACCGACCCACGACCACGAAAACCAGGACGGGAAACAGGATCGATCCGAACGCCCCGAGTGGCTCGCGCAGGAAGATCTTGATCTCCAGCCAGGTCAGTTTCCAAAGTCCACGCAGCATTGACGTGTCTCTTCTAATCGCGGATCGAATGGCCGTTCAGTTTCAGAAAGACGTCCTCCAGGTTGGGCAGGACGGTGCGGAAGTCGGTGACCCGTATCCGATTCTCGGAGAGACACTGGATCACCTCGGTCACGAAGTCGTCGCCCCGCCCCTGAATAGTAAACTGGGAGCCTTGGCGAGTCACGCCCCCACCTGTGGAATAGCGCGCAGATGTTCCTCGGCGAGGGTGTTCCCGGTGGCCAGGACCACCGTTCGCGTGGGGCAGTGCCGCCCCACCAATTCCTCCGGACTACCAATGTCGATGATCTTCCCGTATTCGATGATCGCCACGCGGTCGCACAACCGCTCGGCCTCCTCCATCAGATGAGTGGTGAGAAAAACCGTTTTGCCGCGATCTCGGATGCCGCGCACCAGGTCCCAGATGGCTCTCCGCGACTGCGGATCGAGCCCGGTTGTCAGCTCATCGAGAAATACTACTTCCGGATCATTGATCAGCGCCAGGGCGATAAACAGCCGCTGCTTCTGCCCGCCTGAAAGGGTCATAAACCAAGCGTTGCGTTTGTCGGCAAGGCCGAGTTGTTCGAGCAGTCGGTTGCCATCCACCGGCTTTGGGTAGAGAGAGGCCCAGAGATCCACGGCCTCCCAGACCTTGATTCTCTTCTGGAGCTGCGCCTGTTGGAGTTGCACCCCAATCCGGTTCTGGACCTGATACACGTCGCGGAACGGATCGAGGCCCAGGATCCAAATTCGGCCCGCGTCCGGCCGGCGCACTCCTTCAACGCACTCCATCGTGGTTGTCTTCCCGGCGCCATTCGGTCCGATCAACCCAAAGACTTCGCCTTCGCGGACGTCAAAAGAAACGTCAGAAACGGCCACCGTGGTTCCGTAGCTCTTGCGGATGCGTGAAACCTGAATGACCGGACTAGGAGTCCCGGAGACACCCATACCATGTCCGACGGCTCGCGCCGCGTGGGCGGACTCCTTTCAATTTTGCGGTATCAACAGAATATCAGAGCGTGCAACCGCTGCGCGTAGCTTTGAGTCAGCCGATCGCGTTCCAGTCGAGTAGACCGGGGCCGCTTACGTTATGATGGAGGGATACTTGCTTTCCATCCAAAACATCTCCATGCGCTTCGGCGCCAGAATTCTGTTTGAAGACGTCACCTGCACGTTTCTTGCGGGGCGGCGCTATGCCATCACGGGTCCCAACGGCGCCGGAAAATCGACGCTGATGAAGATTCTCGCCGGCGAACTGGAACCCGCCAAAGGAACCGTCACGCGCCCGAAGAAATTCGGCGTGCTGCGTCAGGACCAGTTCGCATTCGACCAGTTTCGCGTGATCGACACCGTCATCATGGGCAATGCGCCGCTCTGGCAGGCGCTCGAAGAGCGCGAAATACTGTACGCCAAGCCGCACGACGAGCTTACCGATGAAGACGGCATGCGGCTGGGCGAACTGGAAGGCATCGTGGGCGAAGAAGGCGGCTACACGGCGGAAGCCGACGCCGCCGTGCTGCTGGACGGCCTGGGCGTGGACTCCGCGCTGCACGAACGGCGCATGGGCGAGTTGCAGGGCGGCCAAAAGGTGCGCGTGCTGCTGGCGCAGGCTCTCTTCGGCAGCCCGCCCGCGCTGCTGCTCGACGAGCCCACCAACCACCTCGACCTGGATTCGGTCCACTGGCTGCAGGATTATCTCTGCCACTATGAAGGCGTGCTGATCGTGATTTCGCACGACCGGCATTTTCTGAACAGCGTCTGCACGCACGTAGCCGATATCGACTACGAAACCGTCATCACTTACACCGGCGGCTACGACGACATGGTGCTCGCCAAGACGCAGATCCGCTCGCGCATCGAGGCCGGCAATGCGCAGCGCGAAAAGAAGATCGCCCAGTTGAACGAATTCATCGCGCGCTTTTCGGCGGGCACGCGGTCGAGCCAGGTGATGTCGCGCAAAAAGGAAGTAGAGCGGCTGCAGACCTCGGAACTGGCGAAGTCGAATATCCAGCGGCCTTACATTCGCTTTGACATGAAGCATCCTTCGGGCCGGCATCCGCTCGAGGTCAAGGGCCTGGCGAAGGGCTACGGCGAGTTGAAGGTGATCGACGGTTTCACCGCCAGCGTCTCTCGCGGCGAGAAGATCGCGCTGATGGGCCGCAACGGCGCCGGGAAAACCACGCTGTTGAAATCGCTGGTTCGCAGCGCCACCGGCTTCATCGAGGATGCCGACCGGCTCTTCGACGTGGACGCCGGCATCGTCGTGTGGGGCCACGAAGTGGCTGTCGGCTACTTCGCGCAGGACCATTCCGATTCCATCGCGCACGGCACCACCGCGATCGAGTGGCTGCACGAGTTTCGATCCGCAAGCTTCGCAGGAGGAATTGCGCGGCCTGCTGGGCCAGATGCTGTTCAGCGGCGAAGACGCCCTGAAGCCAACCAATGCGCTTTCCGGCGGCGAAGCGGCGCGGCTGATCTTCTGCCGGCTGATGCTGCAGAAGCCGAATTTCCTGGTGCTGGACGAGCCCACCAATCACCTGGACCTGGAATCGATCAACGCGCTCAACTTCGCCCTGCAAAAGTACGCAGGGCACGGTATTGCTGGTGACGCACGATCACGACCTGATCGAGGAAGTGGCGACGCGGATCTGGCATTTCGAGGGCGGACGGATCGAAGACTTCAAGGGCCCGTACGAGGAATACGTGGCCTACGCGCAGGAAAAAGCATCTTGAGCCAAATTGGCTTGACCCGCCGCGGACGCCTTCTGCGGTCAATTTCCTGATTGCCTGCACCCACATGGCCGCGTTGCGCCATGCGTACCTGTAACATCTGACGCGCCACGCTGTCGAAACATTCAGGCAGACTGGAGATTTTAAAATGACACGAAAGTTTCTCTTGAGTACTTTGACCGTAGTTTTTGGATTTGTGCTCACCGGTGGGGTGATGCTTGCTCAGCGTGGCAATAGACAACCGCCGAGCGTCGATCAACAAGTCAAGCGCCTCACAGATAGGCTCAATCTCAGCTCCGATCAACAGAGCAAGATCAAACCCATCCTGGAAGATCAGCGGCAACAAATGGAATCTGTAAGGAATGACAGCTCGCTCTCGCGTGAGGAACACATGGCTAAGATGCGGAGCATCCGGGAATCTACGACGTCGAAAATAAAAGACAACCTCAACGACGATCAGAAGAAGCAGTATGAGGCCATGCGGCAGGAGATGCGCGGACGACAGGGCCAGAACAGGGACCAGAACAAGGACCAGTAAACGAGCACGCGACTTCCTGGCTCTTTCCCGGTGCGCCGGACTGCGTCGAATTCCAAGCACATCCCTGGCTCGGTTGGCGAGGAGAGTCAACCGGGCTATCCATCTCCGTCAGTACTCGCGAGTCTTCTTGATGCCCGGCTCCGGCACCGGATACTTGCCGTCGGGGTCCGCGCGTCAGCGGCGCCGGGCCATCCATCGTCAGCTTGTCCACATCGGGCGCGAACTCGTGGTCGTGATTCATCATCTGGTCGAACGTCATGATCTGGCCGGTGTGCGCCGACAAGCGGCCCATACGACGCCACCAGGCTGGCTTCCGCGCCGCGCTTGCACCTCGTTGTACGGCTTGTTGTCGCGAATGGCGGCGATCAGATCGTCCCACTCCCAGTCGTAGGGCGAGCGCTCCGGCTGCGGAAACGCCCACACCAGGTTCTCCGGGCGCCGGTTCTTTCTGGCCGGTCTGCCACCGCGGCATGTTCTGCCCTTGTAAATGCGCGTGCGTCCCGGCGTGTGCGCGTTCGTCGAAACCACCGCCGATCCCTTCGACCCGTGCATGTAGCTGGCGAACTCGTTGTGCACCCCGGCATGTTGCGGCCATCGAAGAACAGGCGCGTGCCATCCGGATACGTGTACTGCACCGAGTAGACGTCGAAGTTCTGGTCCACCGAATCGCCGCGATAATGACGTCCGCCGATCGCCATCGCCTCCACCGGCCACGCGCCCTTCATCCACGACAGCTCGTCGATCTGGTGAATGTAGTAATCGCTGAAGACGCCGCCGCTGGCCCACAGAAACGAGTGGAACAGTCTGATCTGGTACATCAGTTCGCGTGATGCCCTCCGGCTTCGACCGGCGCCGTGCCGCCGCCCGACCCCATGCGGTAGCCGCGCATCGCGACGATGTCGCCGATCTGCCCGTCGCGGATCGCGGCTTAGCAGCTCCTGCCGCGCGCGGCAGTGCCGCACCATCAAACCCACCCCCACCTTCAGGTTCTTGCTGCCCGGCTTCCTCGCCCAGCGCGATCATGCGCCGCGTCGTCGGACCGTCCACCGAGACCGGCTTCTCCATAAACACGTTCAGGCCCTTGTCGATGGCATAGCGGAAGTGCACCCACCGGAACGCCGGCGGCGTTGCCAGGATGACCACGTCGCCCGGCTTCAGGCAGTCCATGGCCTGCGGTAGGCGTCGAAGCTAATGAACTGGCGTTCCTGCGGCACGTCCATCTGGGCGGCAAAGCGGCCGCGTAGCTTGCCGTGGCTGTCGCTCAGCTTCTGCGGGAACACGTCGGCCATCGCCACCAGCTTGATGGGCCCGTTCTTAATGCCCAGCGCATTCTCGGTTGCGCCCGTGCCGCGCCCGCCGCACCCCACCAGTGCAAGCTGAATCGTATTGTTCTCAGCCGCATGCACGTGTGGCAGAGCCATTCCGGCCAGAGTCGAAACCCCGGCGATGCGGCCGGCATCACTCAGGAACGCGCGCCGCGACGTGGTGTCCTTGGTTTCAGTCATTACATACACCTCGTCGATACCTTACTCCATTTCAACGCCACGCGCAGGTGTAGAAGCTCCGTCAAACGCGAGGGGGGCTAGTACCTTATAATGACTAGCCACATGATTCCCGGCACCATTGGTTTTGCCGCGCGTATCGGGGTCGTTTTTTTGACCACCGTCGCTATGTTACCTGCGCAGGGTCGCAATTACGGGCGATCCATGGTGATGACTCAGCAAGGAATTGTTGCGACGAGTCAGACTCTCGCCTCGCAAGCGGGCGCGCAGATTCTTGGCCGGGGTGGATCAGCCGTAGATGCGGCCATCGCCGCAAACGCGGTGCTCGGGGTCATGGAACCGATGATGGACGGTTTGGGCGGCGACCTGTTCGTGCTCTTCTGGGATGCGGAGACTGGAAAACTCACCGGGCTCAACGCTTCTGGACCCGCGCCGCACGGCCTTTCACCCGAGCTATTGGCGAAGGCGGGGTTTAAGGAAATGCCGCGCGAGGGAATCCATAGCGTGACCGTACCGGGGGCCGTGGACGGTTGGGCCAGGATGCACCAGCGTTACGGAAAGCTTCCCTGGAAGGATTTGTTCCAAGCCGCGATCGCTTACGCTGAATCAGGTTTCCCCGTCCCCGAGGTCGTTCAGGACGTTTGGGCACACGAGGGGAACGTCAAGTTACTCCAATCCCACCCGGAATCGGCACGGACCTTTTTGACCGAGGGCAAGGTGCCGAGAGTGGGCGAACTCTTCCGCAATCCGGCGATGGCTCGCGCGTTTCGGCTGATCGCTGAAAAAGGCCGCGACGCGTTTTACAAAGGGGAAATCGCCAGCGCCATTCTTAAGACCTCCGAACGGCTCGGCGGGACCATGACGGCTGAAGACCTATCTTCGTTCAGCTCTGAATGGGTTGAGCCAATCTCCGTTGACTATCGCGGTTGGCGTGTTTTCGAACTGCCCCCGAACGGCCAGGGCATGGCCGCCCTGGAAATGTTGAACATTATGGAAGTGTTTCCGCCATCGGCTGGAGGTGCTTTCAGCGCGGAGGAGCTTCACAAACGTATTGAGGCCATGAAGTTGGCCTACAGCGATCTCAGGCGATATGATGCCGACCCACGTTTTTCCGACATTCCCGTTGGCGGGCTGCTTTCGAAAAAATACGCGAAGGCACGTGCTGCATTGATCAAGCCGCAAGCGAATTGCGACGTTCCGCCGGGAGCCCCGATATCGAGCGACACGACGTATCTGACGGTTGTTGATAAGCGCGGCAATATTGCCAGTTGGATCCAAAGTGTCGCCGGCGTTTTTGGTTCCGGCGTCACGGTTGAGGGAATGGGCTTTGTCTTACAAAATCGAGGTGGCGGGTTCAGTCTTGAGCCCAAGAATCCGAACGTTCTCGCCGGGGGCAAGCGCCCGTTCCACACCATAATTCCGGCGTTCATGGAAGAGGGAGATGAGCATATTGGCTTCGGCATCATGGGTGGTCCGGTACAGCCAACGGCACACGCACAGTTCGTTTCCAATGTCGTGGACTACGGCATGAACATCCAACAGGCGATCGACGCCCCCCGCTTCGGCCCCCCTGGGCGGGGAACGAACATGTGTGCGGTCCCGATCGAATCTCGAGTACCAATGCCGGCTCTACAGCAGCTTTTCGAATGGGGCCACCTGGTAAACATCCATCGCGAGTTCGACTGGTACTTCATGGGACGCGGTCAAGCCATCCTTCACAATTCGAAAACCAACATTAACTATGCTGCGTCGGATCCCCGAGCGGACGGATCGGCTGAGCCGGAGCCTTTGCGCCTGTTCTGAACCATCACTTCGGAGTCCAAACACGTCCATGGCTCGGTTTATGAGAAGTTCGTCAGGAGTCTTCCGCTACGGCTCCTGGCAGCCCACTGGTCCTCGACTAATCGACGATGTTCGCCAGTCTCTTGTACGCCCGGATCGCTGTGTTTTGAAACTCCCACGCTTGTTGCCCAGGTGGCGGCGTTCCCTTCCATTCGAGTTGCCAGGCGAATCCCCGGAACAGCGGCCGCGCTACAACCCGCAAGGCATGCTCGGCGAACTCGGGATACTGTTGGGCGGCTTCCGCGAGAGCCAGGCGGTTCAGCTCGGGGTCGATTTCAATCGACTGCATGCGATCATCATATCGTCCTGCCACGACCAACGCCTGCGCGCCTACTTCACTGCCCCCATCGTCAGACCGCGCACCAGGTGCCGCTGCACCAGCAGCGCAAAAATCACTAGCGGCACCGCCGCCACCACGCCCGCCGCGGCCATCTCGCCATAAAGTGTTTGCGTTTTCCCGATCAGCGCGGCTGTTCCGACCGGTAATGTCGCTGCCGCCGGCGTCGAGGTGAGAATTAAGGCAAAGAAAAACTCGTTGTACGTAATGATGAGCGAAAAAATCGCCGTGGCGGCCATGCCCGGTGACACCAGCGGCAGCACAATGTCCCGAAAGGAACGCAGACGGCTGGCTCCGTCCACCATCGCTGCTTCTTCCAGGTCAACGGGGATCTCCTGGAAAAAGGAGCGCATCATCCAGGCCACAAATGGCAAATTAAACGCCGTATACACAAGAACTAGTCCAAGCTGTTTGTTGATCAAGCCAAGTTTCTGCAAAATCAGGAACATCGGCACCACCAACGCGACCGGCGGAATCATTCGCGGCGCTAGAACCCAGAAGTTGAGCTTCTGTTGCCCCAGATCCTTGGCGAATCGCGCCAAAGAGTACGCGGCCAGCGACCCGATCGCGAGAGACAGGAAGACAGCGCTTCCGACGATAGTCACGCTGTTCAGCAGGTACTCGCCCAGATGCCGGCGCGTGAACAATCCGACATAGTTCTGTATCGTGGGATTCTGCGGCCACAGCGTCGGAGGCGTCGTGAACACCTCCACCTGAGTCTTGAGCGACGTGTTCACCATCCAGTAGACCGGCAGCAGGGTGCTGATCAGAGCCAGAACAATCAGTCCGACGCGTAGCCGTGCCATCTCAGGCGCTCCCTTTGAACGCCCGCGTCACCGCGGCCGAGAAACACATCACCAGCACTAGAAGAGCGACCGCCATGGCCGCCCCATAGCCGAATTGCGAGAAGCGAAACGCGGTTTTGTAAATCATGAGCGTGGCGACTTCGGTCGCTGTTCCCGGTCCTCCCTGCGTCAGGACAAAAACCTGGTCGAAGACCGTGAACGCGTCTAGAGCGCGAATCAGGATCGCAACCACGATGACCGGCCGTAGCATCGGTAAAGTCAAGTGAACAAAGATGTTCCAGGGACTAGCTCCGTCCACTCGCGCCGCTTCGAAAGGCTCCTGCGGCAGCGACTGGATTCCCGCCAATAGAATCAGGAACATGAACGGTGTCCACTCCCAGATGTCCACTAGAATCAAAGCCGGCAGCGCCAGGGCGGTGCTGGAGAGCACGCTGAGACTCTTGCCGGTCAAGGTCTGCACCGCATAGCTGAAAAGCCCGACGTCAGCGTTGTAAAGCAAACGCCAAATGATGCCGACGACGACCGGCGCGATCACCATGGGGATGATGAGGCTGGAGCGGATAACTCCTTGAAAAGGAAACTCTTCCTTGAGCAGCAACGCCAATGCCAAGCCGAGTACGAACTCCAGGCCAGTCGCCGCGACCGTATAGACGAGGGTGGTCGCCAAAGAACTGTGGAAGTTGCTGTCGTGTAACAGGTTGCGATAGTTCTGCAGTCCAACAAACAGCGGTGCCTGGCCCAGGCGGAATTCCTGGAGACTCGTCACCAGCGAATACCCCAGCGGCAGAACCGTCAGCGCCAGCGCGAACAGCGCGGTAGGGGCGATGAGGACCCAGGGCAGCCACTTAGCCCGCATAATAGCCGGCACTTCTCAGAAACGCGGTGGCTTCCGCCGCGGCGGCGTCTAAATGCTGCTTGGCATTGCCCTTATCCAGCAGCGCCTCGTTGAGTTCCGTGCCCAGAATGTCCTCGACTTTTGACCAATCCGAGGTGCGTGGGGAAGGAACGCCTAAAGTCAATGCTTGCAGCGTGGCATCGAGCCAACGGGAACGTTTACGTGCTTCTTCGTCCTTGAAAGCGCTCATTTTAAAAGGTGTTCCGCCAGCCCGAGCGAACCGGATCTGGACATCGGAACGGCTCAGCCACTTCAGAAATTCCAGCGCCTCGGCTTTGTGGGGAGCGGAGGCGGCGATTCCGGCCATGAACAGACCCAACTTCGCGACCCGGTTGACTTTTCTGGGCGGCACGGCGAAATCTATCTTATTAATTACACGGGATCTTGCCGGATCATCGGTCTGGTGGCACCAGCCGGTCCACATGGTCGCGGCAAAGGCGTTTCCTTGCAACAGGGTTTCGCCCTCCTGGTCGGAATCGAACTCGGCGACGCCTTCCGGCTCAAATGCCAGCAGACTGAGGTAAAATTCAAGCGCCTCAACGGCTTGCGGACTGTTGAAGACCACTTTCCAGTTCTCTCCAAACATATTGCCGCCAAAATCGTGTAACAACACGAAAAACGAGTTCATGATGGGATTACCCTTCACGCCCCGGGTCACCCAGCCGTACTGGCGCTTGGCAGGATCGGATTTCTGCTGCGCCATGCGCAAGATGTCGTCCCAAGCTTGTGGCGGACCGGCAGTATAGATATCCCGGCGATAGAAAAGGAGTTGAACGTCGCTGATGAAGGGAAGCGAGTACAGAACGGACTTTGCTTTGGGATCGATGCCGGGCTGACGGGGGCCGGATTTTGGAGGCCAGTAGCCCAAATCCAGCGCGGAGGGGACGAAATCCGCGTCGACCTGGAAGCCCAACTGGTCGAGGTTGGCCAGATAGCCTGCGCCGGCGAACCGCGGGACCCAGAGATCGTCCATTACATAAATGTCGAAGGCACCGGCTTTGGTTTCGCCATCGTTCAGAGCCTTTTGAAACCAGCCCGAGAAATCAGCCTCGACCCATTGGGTGCGGATGCCGGTGGCTTTTTCAAATTGCGGAAGAAAATCATCCTTCAGGATGTCCAGGGCAGGATCGGCATAACTGCCGAAGGTTAGGCGGACTCTCTGGTCATTCCCGCCGCAGCCGGAAAGAGCGGCCCCGGCCGCCACGCCGAGCGAATTTTTCAGGAATTGCCTGCGAATCATTTCAAAAAGGCGGCGGAGCGCCGGGGACAACCGACGGGGGACCGAACAAAGCGGTGCTCTTCAGCAAATCGACGGCGCGTCCCACGGCTTCCTCAGCGTCCATCAAGGGATCTTCATGCTCGATCGACAGCACTCCATCGTAGCCGACGGATCGCAGTGCGGAGGCGAAGTCCGCCCAGAATTGTGCGCCGTGGCCGTAGCCGAGGGTGCGGTAGGCCCAGACGAGGTCACGCACGGGCTTGCCGGGCTGCAAATCCAGCGCGCCGTGCACGGCCAGGTTGTAGGGATCGACGCGCGCGTCCTTGGCGTGGACATAGCCAATCGCGCTGCCCAAAGCGCGGATGACGGCAAGGGGATCCTTTCCCTGGAAGAAGAAATGGCTGGGATCGAGGTTGGCGGCGATGATGGGACCAATCGCGCTGCGTAAGCGGTTAAAGGAAGTCACGTTGTAGGCGCTCATCCCGGGATGCAATTCGAAACAGAGTTGCCGAACGCCACGGGATTTGGCCAGCACGGCCATCTCGCTCCAATAGGGGATAACACGCTCCCGCCATTGCCAATCCAGCAACTCGAGAAAATCCTCGGGCCAGGACGTCACGACCCAGTTGGGATATCCACCGCCCTGCGGAGTCCCGGGGCAGCCGGTCATGCAGACGATGGTTTCTACGCCCAGCAGCCCGGCCAATTCCAGGGTTTTGCGCGTGACTTCCGCGGCCTTACCAGCCACGACGGAATTCGGGTGGATGGGATTGCCGCTGCAGTTGAGCGCGGCGAGCGCGAGACCGTGGGAAGCGATGGCACCCAAGAATTCCCGGCGCGCGGCTGCGCTCGCCAGCAGGCCATCCAGATCGCAATGCGGCGCCGGAGAGAAATTGCCCGTGCCGATTTCGACAGCTTGAACGCCGAAGCCGGCGGCTTTCGCCAAAGCCTCGTGAAACGGGAGGTGCATCAAGCCGTCGGTGAAAAGACCGATCTTCATCGGACGGCCTCCCCGCCCAATCCTTCCGGGGATGCGGCAGCGACGATTTTCTGGAGGAACGCGATGTCGTCTTTCCCCTCCATCGCGTTAGTCAGCGGTTCGCGATCCTTGTGGATGCAGTCGTGAAAATGCAGAAGCTCCTCCTTGAACGCCTCGGCGAAGTTGACATTGACGCGTTTGCGGTATTCCGCACCGTTTTCCATGCCCTGCACTTCGACCGGTGTCGGGAAGTGGCGCAAGAAGGGAGAAGGAAATTGAATTCGGACGCGTGATTCTTCTCCCAGGAACGCGAGCTCCTCAAAATAGTCGCGCAGCTCGCTGAGATAGGACCAGGTAAAGACGGCACGCGGACCGTCTTTGTATTCCAGAACAGTCGTGATGGTTGGATAGGTCACGTCTTCCGGCCACAGGGTTGTGAACAAGGACCGGTCGGGACAGCCGAGGATGCCGCGGAGCGCATTGACATCATGAATCATGCTGCCGAGGAAGACATCCAGGTACAGAAAGCGCAGCCGCGCCGCGACGGGGCCGATAGCCTCGACGGCTAACTGATCCGCTTCGGCCTGCATGGCTTCGATCACCGGCTGAGGAACATCGCTGAAACGCTTGATGCGGTGGTGCGCAAAGTACTGCGGCTCGGAAGGATGCAGAACGTTGATCTGGACGTAACGAAGCCCGCGCATGGAGCGCACCTGCTCGCGGCCATAGAGGTAACCCGGATCATAGCGCTTCATATAGGCGACCATCAGTTGGCGGCCGTGGCGCTTGGCGGCGGCGATTATGGCGTCGGCCTCACGCAGCGTGAAGCACATTGGCTTTTCCACGATCACGTGTTTTCCGGCTTCCATTGCGGCGATGGCGGGGGCGGCATGAGAACCAGGCGTCAGGACGATGACGACGTCGAGATCTTCCGCAACGAGATCACGGTAATCCTGGAAGCGGCGGCCCACGTGGTAATAGCTGCCGAGAGATTCGGTGACGCCCGGCGACAAATCGCAGATCGCCTTCAGCTCAAACTGCCCATCGAGCTGTCTGAGATTGGGCAGCCACATGATCTGGGCCACGCCGCCGCAGCCAATTACTCCAACACGTAAACGTGCCATCCAATCACTCCTCCGTGAGACACTAAAATTCCTGGCAGGCCGAAGATCTGCCTCACCAGCGACTCGTTTCGTGTTTCCGTTAGTAACATCAGAGACCAAACTGGCGGAGAAACGCGCGGCTCTGGCGGGCGTTATCCAGCGGCGTTTTGCCGTTTGCCAAGGGCATCAACACGTCCTGTTCGGCCACCAGCCAGCCTTGGTAGCCGGTGGACAGGAGGTCGGACACAACGCCGGAAATTTCGGCACAGCCTTGACCCAATGGGGTGAAAACGCCGGACCTGACGGCGGTGTAGAAATCGAGGCCCTCGCGTGCGACGCGCTCGCGAACGGCGGGGTCGACGTCCTTGAGGTGGACAAAGTGGATGCGCGTGCCATATTGCCGGACGGCGTCGCGCGGATGGCCGAAGCTGTAAGCAAAGTGACCGGTGTCGAGGCAGATGCCGACGAGATCCGGGTCGGTGAGGGCGCAAAGACGGTCCTGCTCTTCGGGAGTCGCCAAGTGGCTGCCGGCCTCGAGATGAACGATGGTTTGCAAACCGAGCGGCTGCAAACGGCGGGCAACATTTTCCATGGCGGCAGCGGCGGATTTCCAGGCAGCCTCATTCGGAGATGGTTCCCCTGGTTGCGCCATTCCATCCGCGATCACGACGAATGGGCAATCGAGGGTGGAGAGCAGACTGGCCACGCTCATGAGAGCGTCGATGTCAGCCGGCAAACGATCGGGCTGAAACCAGCGCAAGGGAACGAAGGCGGAGGTGAGGGTCAATCCATGACCGTCGAGCGCGGCACGAAGTTGTTGAGGCTCGGTCGGGTAAAAGCCGCCAGGGCCGAGCTCGGTGCCCTGGTAGCCGGCCAATACGATTTCCTCGATAACCCGGGCGGCGGCAGGCCAGACGCTGGTGTCGGTTTCCTCCATGACACCCCAACTCACGGGAGCAGAGGCGACTTGAATCGGGGTTCTGGATGTTGTCTTCATAGGAGAGCCGGGCAGGGGTGAGCGACTCGTGTCGGGACAGGCGGAAAAAAAATCACGACGGGGTTCCCGTGGAACCGCGCACCACGAGCTCCACTGGCAGTTTCGTCGTGCGGGGCATCGCTCGTTCTTCGGTTCGCATCAGGCTCAGCAACAATTCAATCGCCGCCTTCCCCATCAGGCGCTTGGGAAAAGCAATGGTCGTCAGGGGCGGCTGCACATAGGAAGCGGCGGCAATATCGTCGAATCCTACCACAGAAATATCCGCGGGGATTTTGAGCCCGGCCCCGGTGAAAGTCTTCATGGCCCCGATGGCCATCAAATCATTGTGGGCGACGACCGCTGTTGGGCGCCGCGACAATTGCAGGAACTGATGAGCCGCCCTTTCGCCCGCGGCGTAACCGTATTCACACTCGATGGCCAAGTTTCTTTCCGGCAAAATCCCTGCGTCCAGCAAGGCCGTCCGATAGCCTTCGGCGCGGGCGGCGCTACTGGTGGAATCGCCCGCCATGACGATGCAGCCGATTCGGCGGTGGCCCAGATCAAGCAGGTGCTGGGTAGCCAGGAAGCCGGCACGGTGCTCGTCCGCCACGATGCAGGAATATCCAGGTACAAGGCGCTCAAGAACCACGACGGCGATACCGGCTTGCTGCAATACGTGAAGCGGTTCGAGATCGGGCGTGACCGGCAGAAAAATCGCGCCATCCACGTGTTTGGATCGCAATACCTGGGCATAGCGGAGCTCGCGTTCCGGAAGGTGGCTGGAGTGCGCCAGGATCACGGTGTAGCCGTGCTCAAAGCTCACCTCCTCGACGGCCTGCGCCATCTCGCCGTAGTACGGATTGGTAATGTCGGGAATCACTAAACCGATGGTCAGGGTACGGCGGGTGCGGAGACTGCGCGCCAGATCGCTCGGGTGATAGCCGAGCTTGGCGATGGCCTTGAGGACCTGCTGACGGGCTTTCACGGAGACCGACCGCGGACCGTTATTGATGACGTATGAGACTGTAGACGGCGCAACGCCGGCGAGCGCCGCAACATCGTTTCGAGTTACGCTCGCCTTGGGAACGGGTTTGGTGAGGCGAAAATGGTTGTTATTCGGCAACTACGGTCTCCCCTGGAAAAACCAAGTTATACCGCCGAGACGCAGGGAACTCTCAGAATATCAACCTGGTTGATCCGCGGTTTATTGTGAGTGCAAGACAGAAGGGCCGTCGAGGCGCTGCCTTGACCGGCGGAACCGATCCGGGCTATTCTGCCGACATTCATGAGAGTGGCGTATGACGATGTTAGCAAGAAGTACGGCGCCGTTTTGGGAGTGGACCGGCTACACCTGCAGATTCAGGCCGGAGAGTTTATCGTGCTGCTGGGACCCTCAGGCTGCGGCAAGACCACGACGCTGCGGATGTTAGCGGGACTCGAGGCGGTAACGAGCGGGAACATTTACATTGGAGAAACCTGTGTCAACGAGGTTCCTCCGCGGGACCGCGACGTGGCGATGGTATTCCAGAGCTATGCGCTCTATCCGCACATGACGGTTGCTGAGAACATCGCGTATCCGCTGCGGGTGCGAAAGACTCCGCGAGGCGAGATTCCCGGACGCGTGCAGAAAGTAGCGGAGCTTCTGGGCATCGGGGAACTCGTGGAGCGCAGGCCGAAGGAGCTTTCCGGCGGGCAACGGCAGCGAGTGGCCCTCGCGCGGGCCATCGTGCGGAAGCCGCAAATTTTTCTGATGGATGAGCCGCTCTCGAATCTGGACGCGAAACTACGGCTTTACATGCGGGGCGAACTCAAGCGGCTGCAATATGAGCTGGGAACAACGACGCTGTACGTGACGCACGATCAGGCCGAGGCCATGACTTTGGCGCATCGCGTGGCGGTGATGGATCGCGGGAAGCTGCAGCAGTTTGACGCGCCGATGAGTATCTACGCACGCCCCGCAAACAAGTTCGTGGCGGGCTTTTTAGGAAGCCCCAGCATGAATTTTCTGGACGGTAGGGTGGACCACGCGGGCCGGAAGTTTGTGAGCCAGGGAATGACTCTGACGTTGGGAGAGGATGTCGTGGCGCGGCTGCGGGCACAAGAGCGCGTGACTCTGGGTGTTCGGCCCGAAGATGTGGCGCTATCGGTTGCGGAGTTTCCCGGCGGCACGCCGGCCCGGATTTACGTGACCGAGGCACTCGGGAATGAGACATTCGTTTTCCTGAACCTGGGCCAGGAGAAAATCGTGGCGCGCGCGGATACCAGTGTGCATTTCGACATCGAGGCGAAAGTCTGGGTATCGTTCGACCAGGCGAAGCTGCATTTCTTCGATAGCGCATCGGGTAATCGGCTGCCGTGAAAACCAATTTCACCGCGGAGACGCGGGCGGCGTATTATGCTGGCAGGTTGGCATTCCGATTTCGAGAGGAGGGGCGATGAGCCCTTTGGTGGTGAAGCCCGCGGCAGCAAGCGGCGAGGTTTTGCGTGTGACGCAGGAGCTTGCCGGGTGGCAAACGATTTCGTTGCGGCTGATCCGGCTGGCGAAGGGCAACGCGCACGTGCTTGCGCAACCTGGTGAGGAACTGGCGCTGGTGATGTTGGGCGGACAGGCCGCAGTTCGCGCCGGCACGCATTCCTGGGACCGCTTGGGCTGCCGGGCGAACGTTTTCGCCGGAATGCCGCATACGCTTTACCTTCCGGTTGGCACCGAGCGTGTTGACATCGAGGCGTTGACGGACTGGTGCGAGGTGGGTGTGTGCGGGGCTCGCGCGAGCCGGCGGTTTCCCGCGGCGGTGATCGAGCCTGCGGCGGTCGAGGTGGAGATTCGAGGCGGCGCGAACGCGACGCGCCAGATCAATCACATCATCAAACCTGATTTTCCAGCGGACCGACTGCTGGTGGTGGAAGTTTATACGCCGAGCGGAAACTGGTCGTCGTATCCCCCGCACAAACATGATGTGCATAATCCGCCGGGAGAGGTGGATCTGGACGAAATCTACTTTTACAAAATCTCACAGCCGGAAGGATTTGCCATACAGCGCGTTTACACGCGCGATGGACGGCGCGACGAGACGCTCACGGTTCGTGACAACGAAGTGGTGCTGATTCCGGAGGGCTACCATCCGGTAGTGGCGGCGCACGGGTACGACTGCTATTACCTCAATGTACTGGCGGGTTCGGCGCGGTCAATGGCGGCAAGCGATGATCCGGATTATGGCTGGGTGCGCGGGACGTGGAACGCGAAAGATCCGCGGCTGCCGCTGGTCTGCTGAGGTTCACACGTGGACATCACCATTTTGGGCCGGATCGGTTACGACCTTTACTCGGAAGAGCAGCACGTTCCCCTGCCGCAGGTGCGGCGGTTTTCGCGGTATCTGGGCGGATCGAGCGCGAATATGGCGGTCGGCTTGTCGCGGCTGGGAGCGAGCGTCGGGATTATTGCCAGTTTGGGCAGCGACAGCCTGAGCGAATTTCTCATTCAGTTTCTCCGCGCGGAAAAAGTGGACACGAGTCGTGTGCAGACTGCGCCGGGTTTTCTGCCATCACTGTGCTTGACGGAAGTCTCGCCGCCGGATCGCTTTCCGCAGGTGTTTTACCGGCGCGATCCGGCCGACACGCGGCTGGAGGTTACGGACGAGGACTTGAACTATATCGGGGCGAGCCGGATGTTCATCACGAATGGCACGTCGCTGTGCGCGCCGCCGTCACGCGAATCTACGTATCGCGCGCTAGAGCGTGCGAAAGAAGCGGGCTGCCGCGTGGTTCTGGATGTGGATTACCGCTCGATGTCGTGGACGAAACCGGAAGATGCGGGAATGGCCGTGCGGCTGGCGCTGCCGTTTGTGGACGTGCTGATCGGGAACGATCTCGAATTGAAGCTGGTAGCAGGTGCGGGCGGGCTGGACGAAGCGGTGACCAAGCTTCGGAAGGCGCGGGTTCCGATGCTGGTTTCGAAGCTGGGCGACAAGGGCACGCGGGTCTGGGTAGGAGATGAGCCGGTGTTCCTGGCGCCTTACTCGGTGCCAGTGGTTTCGACGATCGGGGCGGGTGACGGATTTGCGTCCGGCTTTCTTTTTGGCCTGGTGCGAGGGCTGGCGGTGATCGAATGCCTGCACTACGGAAACGCGGCGGCAGCGGTTGTGGTGAGCCGGTTGAGCTGCTCAGAGGCCATGCCAACGCTGCCCGAGGTGGAACAGATTATCCGGGAACAGCGCGGAACGCGGGGGGATTGACGGGACGATGTTTTGCAGCAAGGAGTTTCTTTCGGACGCGGTGATTGCTCGGTTGGTGGACGCGAGGGTTAGCGATCCCGACTTTGCGTTGCGAGCTGCCGTGCGCCGCAGGCGAAGGGAGCGCCTCGCGCCGGATGGAAAGCTGAACATCCTGGCGGCGGACCATCCGGCACGGCGAGTGACTAAAGTTGGCGCTGACGCGCTGGCGATGGCGGACCGCCGCGACTATCTGGCGCGCATATGGCGGGTGCTGATCAGCGACCGGGTGGACGGGCTGATGGCGACGATGGACATCCTGGAGGACCTGCTCACGATCGACGGATTTTTGCGGGATGCGGGCGGACCGCCGCTACTGGATGAGAAGGTACTGATCGCGAGCCTGAACCGCGGCGGACTGGCGGGGACATCCTGGGAGATGGACGATCCGATCACGGGACCATCGCCGGCGACGTGCGCAACATGGCGCCTCGATGGCACAAAGATTTTGTGGCGGGTGGCGGATGGCGAGGCCGGCTCCTTGAAGACCATGCTCGCGAGCGCCCAAGCCATCACCGAAGCAAATGCTCTGCGGCTGCCCACGTTCCTGGAACCGCTACCGGTGACGAAGGACGACAAGGGCTACGCCGTGGTGAAGACCAGCGAGGCGCTGGCGCGGATCACGGGTGTGGCGTCCGCGCTGGGCGACAGCAGCCGCTATTTGTGGCTGAAGCTGCCATATTGCGAGGGATACGAAATGGTGGCGCGAGCAACCACGCTGCCGATCCTCTTGCTGGGCGGCGAATCGGCGGGAAGTCCAGCGCCATTTCTGAATCAGTTGGCGTCGGCGCTCGCGGCGGGGCCAAATGTTCGCGGAGCACTGGTGGGCAGAAACGTCTTGTATCCGGGGGACGAAGATCCGCTGGCCGTGGCCGCGGCCGCGGGCGCGATTATTCACGATGGAGTGCTGGTAGAAGAAGCGATGCATTCGTTCACGGCGAACCGGGGGCGCGATATGGATTACCTGTCGCGGTACCTCTGATCACGCATTGAGGAGGGATGGAATGAACACACGGCGTGTGACGATGGCCCAGGCCCTGGTGGGCTTTCTCAAGAACCAGTACGTGGAGCGGGATGGGCAGGAGCAGGCGTTTTTTGCGGGCGCGTGGGGGATCTTCGGCCACGGCAACGTCGCCGGAGTGGGGCAGGCGCTACAGCAGAATCCGGATTTTCGCTACTATCTTTGCCGCAACGAGCAGGCGGCGGTACACATTGCGACGGCATTTGCGAAGGCCAAGAATCGCCTGTCGACGTTTGCGTGCGTTTCTTCGATCGGACCTGGCGCGACGAACATGATTACGGGCGCAGCGACGGCTACGATCAACCGCATACCGGTGCTGTTGCTTCCCGGCGACATTTTCGCGCGGCGGAACGTGGCTCCGGTGCTGCAGCAGTTGGAGTCCGAGCACAGCCAGGACGTCTCGGTGAATGACGCGTTCAAGCCAGTTTCGCGCTATTGGGACCGGATTAACCGCCCGGATCAATTACCGCGCTGCCTCGTGGAAGCGATGCGCGTGCTGACATCACCGGCGCAAACCGGCGCGGTCACGCTGGCGCTCCCGCAGGACGTGCAATCGGAGGCCTGGGATTACCCCGCGGAGATGTTTGAGAAGCGCGTCTGGCATATCGCACGGCCGGAACCGGAACGCGCCGTGGTCGCGCGCGCGGCGAAAATGATCCGCGCGGCGAAGCGGCCGGTCATCGTTGCCGGCGGCGGCGTGATTTACAGTGATGCCGTGGCGGCGCTCGCGCAGTTCGCGTCACGCACGGGGATTCCGGTTGGCGAGACGCAGGCCGGCAAAGGATCGTTGCCATTCGATCATTCGCAAAACCTCGGGGCCATCGGAGTAACTGGAACGCCGGGGGCCAATATCGCCGCGCGCGAGGCCGATCTGGTGATTGCCATCGGGACGCGGCTGAGCGATTTCACAACGGCATCGAAGACCGCATTTCAGAATCCCAGTGTGCGCTTCATCAACATCAACGTGAATGAAACCGACGCCTACAAGCATGCCGGCCTGCCGGTGATCGCCGATGCGCGTGCGGCGATTGAGGAGTTGGACGCGGCGGTTGCGGGCTATCGCGCCGCTGACGAATACGCACATCGCATCGCTCAATGGAAGCAACAGTGGGAGGAGGAAACGGACAGGTTGTTTGGGCTGCGGCATGGCCCGCCCATCAGCCAGGGCGAGATCATCGGCGCCGTGAACGGGTTCTCGCGGCCGGAAGACGTCGTGGTCTGCGCGGCCGGCAGCCTGCCGGGTGATCTGCACAAACTGTGGCGGACGCGCCAGCCGAAAGGCTATCACCTCGAGTATGGGTACTCGTGCATGGGCTACGAGATCGCAGGCGGACTCGGAGTGAAAATGGCTGACCCCTCGCGCGAGGTTTACGTCATGGTGGGTGACGGCTCGTTTCTGATGATGTCGTCGGAGATTACCACGTCGATCCAAGAAGGATACAAGCTCAACATTATTCTGCTTGATAACCACGGATTCTCGAGGATCGGCGGATTGTCGCGAGCGGTGGGATCGGAAGGCTTCGGAACGGATTACCGTTTTCGCCGCGACGAAACCGGCCAACTGGATGGCGAGTACGTTCCCGTAGACTTCGCCGCCATTTGCCAGGGGCTCGGCGCGTGCACGGTGCGCGCCAGGACACACGAAGAGTTCGTGAGCGCGCTTGCGAATATGCGACGGCACGACCGTACCAGCGCGGTGGTGATTGAAGTCGATAAAGAAATGCGCGCGCCAGGATACGAGTCATGGTGGGACGTGCCGATTTCCGAGGTTTCCGAGATCGAGAGTATCCGGCGGGCGCGCGCGGAATACGAGCGGGCAGTAAAACAAGAGCGGCGGCATGAAGTGGCCGCAAGTGAGAAGTAAACAGATCTCAGACTAAGTGGTCTTGCCAATCTCTCTCCGCGGGCGTGCTAGTGTACGACCGGCAGCACTATGTGGGATGGATACTGCTTCGACCGGTACACGGTCTGCTCCGCCTTCTGGTAATCCGAATCTTTCGCCAGGAAGATATTGTCCACGTACTTCTGCGGATTGCGGTCGTAAAGCGGGAACCAGGTGCTCTGTACCTGCACCATGATTCGATGGCCCTTCAAGAAAGCATGGTCGTTGCTATGCAAGTCGATGCGGTAAGGAGTCACCTGATTGGGCACGATCGGCTGGGGATGCTCGAAGCTATCGCGGAAACGGCCGCGCAGGATTTCATCGGCTACCATCAGTTCGTATCCAGCCAGCAAGGGATTGTCCGGGTTCGATTCCGGGTAGACGTCGATCAGCTTCACCACCCAATCGCTGTCCGATCCGGTGGTCGAAGCGAATAGCGGCGCCACAATATCGCCGGCAATGTTGATCTGTTCCTTCAGCGGCTCAGTCTGCAATGTGAGTACGTCCGGACGGCTCTCGACGAAACGCTGATCCTCGACCAGCCACGTGGGCCAGCCCCCGCCAGGGTAGGTGGGACTGATCGGCCGATGGCGGTACGGCACCGGGTGCGCCGGGTCCGAGATATAGCTATCCGAGCCGTCGCCGGCGGGCGCGTCGAAGGAAAGCCGGCCGTTCGCGTGGAAGTAGAGGTTCGCCGGCTGAGCGGAGCGCGGCGGCCACGAATCGTACTTCTGCCATCTATTGGCGCCGGTCTGAAAGACCATGGCTTCCGGGAAGTCGCGCGTACCCTTGTCCTTCAGCCAGTAGGCGAACCAAGGTGCTTCGATCTGCGTCTTGAAGAACTTGCTGGTACTACTGTCGAGTGGGATTTCACCCAGCTTGCTGCCATCCGCTCGCGCCCAGCCGCCATGGTTCCACGGCCCAGCCACTAGATAGTTCAGGTGATGCGGATCGTCCTTTTCGAATAGCTCATAGATTTTCAGCGGGCCATAAAAATCCTCCTGGTCCCACCAGCCGCCGACGTTCAGGTTGGGAACCTTGGGGGAATGGATGTAGCGCGGGAAGGCCTGCTTCTGCCAGAACTCGTCGTAGTTCGGATGATTCACGAAATCGTTCCACGTGGGCAGCTTGCCGTGCACGTACCTGTCGTTGACGTTCGACAGCGCGCCCAGGTCGAGATACCACTGGTAGGTGTCGGCGCGATCGAAGTCGAAGTGGGTGTTGGCCTCCTTGGCAGTTTCCATCATGGCGGCGTACTCGAATCCGTAGCTGAGGCGGAAGGCGCCGTTGTGATGGAAGTCGTCGCCCAGGAACATGTCGGCCGGCGACGCCTGCTCGGAAGCAGCCTTGAGGGCGGGGTGAGGATCGAGCAGCGCCATGGTCGTGAGCCAGCCGCCATAGGATATCCCGAGTATCCCGACTCGCCCATTGTTGCCGCTCACATTGTGGATCATCCATTCAATGGTGTCGTACGCGTCGGTGCCCTCGTCGATGCTCTTGGGGTCCTTCCCATCGCGCGGCGGCCGTTGCATCACGAACTGTCCCTCGGACTTAAAGCGGCCGCGGATGTCCTGAAAAGCAAAAATGTAGCCATCGGCAACCAAATGCGGATAGCGGGCGAGCAGCGATTTCTCCTGGTCGGAAGCCCCGTAAGGAGTACGCTCCAGCAGGATCGGAAGAGGGCTGGAGGCCTCGCGTGGAGTAAACAGGACGGTGTGCAGCTTGACGCCATCGCGTGTGGCGATCATCACTTCGCGTTTCTCAAACAGGGAGTCTTGCGCAAAGGCCCCGAAGACAAGCAGCGCCAGTGCGAGCAATCGACGGATGGCTTTCATCTATCAGGGGACTATACAGGACTGGCCGCCGAGTGTGCAATCATGTTCGAACTGAACTACCGGGATGAGGGCTTCGTGACGCGCGGCTTGAGAAGTGCCCGCGTACATGCAAAGATCAGGAGGTTGATCGGATACGCGGCGGAGGCGTATGAAAAAAAGGAAAAAGACGGCCCGGGAAGACGGCACGCGAGCATGATCTGGGACGATACCCTCTCGCGGCGTTCGTTCCTGTCTCTGGCTGCCGCGACCGCGAGCGCCGCGCCTCTTGTGGCTACCGCGGGCGGGCATATTCCGGTCGGCCTGGAACTTTATTCCGTCCGCGACGAACTCGCACGCGATCCACATGGAACAGTTAGAGCCGTGGCCGCGATGGGCTATGAAATCGTCGAGTTTTATGCGCCGTACTTCGAGTGGAGCTCTTTGGACGCGAAGAAGATGCGAAGCGTGATGGACGATGTTGGAGTGCGCTGCCTTTCCACGCACAATAACGCAAAGTCGTTTACGGCCAATGGTCTCCCGCACGCGATCGAATTGAATCAGATCCTGGGCAGCAAGTTCATCGTCTTTGCCGATGCTGTGAAAGCGGACAGTGTGGACGGCTTTAAGAGGGTGGCCGAGAATCTGAACGAAACGACCGAAAAGATCAAACCTTTGGGTCTCCGCACCGGTTACCACAACGAGGAGTCGGATTTCTTGCTCATGGGAGACAAGCGTCCCATCGAAGTGCTCGCCGCCAACACGTCAAAGAGCGTGATGCTTCAGCTTGACGTTGGCACCTGCCTCGAGGCCGGATATGACGCGGTGGCATGGATCATGAAGAATCCGGGGCGCATCCGTTCCATGCACTGCAAGGATTGGTCTCCCGAACCTTCCAAGGGTTACAGCGTGCTGTTTGGGGAAGGCGTAGCGCCATGGAAGAGGATCTTCGCTGCGGCGGAGAAGGTTGGGGGAATCGAATATTACCTGATCGAACAGGAAGGAAGCGCCTACCCGGCCATGGAAACCGCCAAGCGCTGTCTCGCCACGTACCGGCGGTTGAAGGCCGCGCATTAGGCTGCCTGGCGGCTGCCTGGCGCTGACGCTGGCCGCGCCACCATCAGCGAGCCGCCTGGGAGGATAGATCCTCGGTATGACATTTGCTGAAGCCGGTCGCGTCATATCAGTCAACGTCGGAACGCCTCGAGAAGTGCGCATCGGGGATCAATCGGTGATCACAGCCATTTTCAAGTCGGCGGTGGAGGGTAGGGTCACATTGCGCCGGAACAATCTGGAGGGCGACCGGCAGGCTGACTTGACGGTGCACGGTGGGCCTTACAAGGCGGTCTACCTCTATCCCTCCGAGCACTACGCCTACTGGGCCGAGCAGCTGCCGGACGATGTGCTGCCATTCGGAATGTTCGGCGAGAACCTAACTACCAGCGGCCTGCGGGAGGAATCCGTGCGCATCGGGGACCAGTTGCGCATCGGTTCGGTGGTGCTGCAAGTGACGCAGCCGCGGATGCCATGCTACAAGCTTGGGATTCGCTTCAACCGTGCCGACATGGTGAAGCGATTCTGGCTCAGTGGCCGCTCAGGAATTTACTTTTCCGTGGTGGAGGAAGGCAACCTCGGTGCGGGAGACACGATCGAACGGGTCGGCAGCGGGCCGGAGCCGATTACAGTGGCCGACGTGGTCCGACTCTTCATGGGACAAGAGAAGGACCCCGATAAGCTGCGCATGGCCATGCGATCCCCATTGCACGGAGGCTGGAAACAAGAACTGGACGCCCGTGGTTACGACTGACCCGGGGGCCGTGAATCGTGGCAAAAACGGACAATCCGTCCCAGAACCGGACACTAGGTCGCCCATCGCGCCCGTTTGCCCTCCCGCCGCCAGAGCGATCAAGCTTTGGCAATTCCCTGTTGACGCACCGCTGGAACCGCAA
The DNA here is from genome assembly GCA_963768075.1 of Terriglobia bacterium. Classification (GTDB taxonomy): domain Bacteria; phylum Acidobacteriota; class Terriglobia; order Bryobacterales; family Bryobacteraceae; genus QHXW01. The sequence continues at coordinate 146,263 of CAVYHD010000029.1, read as the reverse complement.
TTCCCGGTTACAGCCGAAGTGTGGAAGGGGAATTGCCATTGCACTACGGCACGCCGATTCTTGCTGAACATGCGCTACTACCGGACCCTTTCGACAACCCTTCTTATTAGTCTCTCTACTTTTGCCTTCGCCCAGACACCGGAGATTTCCATTGAAACCCCGAAATCAGTGCCCGTCGTCGGACCGCTGATGCGGCCCTTCCACATGGAGCGTCGCGTAGTTTCGCCAGCGAACCTGGCCAACTCCCCTCGCCTGGAAACCCTGGTTAGCGCCGGCAATCTGTATCTATCGGTTCAGGACGTCATCGCCCTGGTCCTCGAAAACAACATCGACATCGCGATTCAGCGTTACGGGCCGTATCTGGCGCGTGAGGCTCTGCGGCGTACGCAAGGTGGTGGGGCCATACGGAGCCCGAGTACGCCGGTATACCCCGGCCCTTCGAGCGTCAGCACCCTGGGAGTGAACGTCAGCGCCGTTGGTTTGGCGGAAAGCGGGTCCGGAGTCGGCTCCGGGGGTGGAATCGTGGTGGGATACGGAGCCACTCCTCCGAATCTGGATCCTTCCCTGTTCGCGTACGCGCAGTTTCAACATACTACCGTCCCGGAGAGCAACACGCTTCTGAACGAGGTTTCGTCGCTCCTGGATGACAGCAGGACATACCAGATCGGATACTCGCAGCAATTTGTCACCGGAACCGGAACTTATCTTACCTATGGCAGCACGCGGACATCGCTCAACAGTCCCGCGACCGTCCTCAACCCATACACGAATGGTTTCCTTGACCTTTACGTCACGCAAAACTTACTACAGGGTTTCCACGTCGCCGTCAATAATCGCTACATCCGGATTTCCAAGAACAACTTGAAAGTCACCGACCTGCAAGTAAAGCACCAGGTGATTACGACTGTCTCCGCGGTCTTAAATCTTTACTGGGATTTGGTCAGCTTCAACGAAGACGTGCGCATTAAGGAGCAGGCTCTAGCAATAGCGCAGAAGCTCTACGAGGACAACAAGAAACAAGTCGCCATTGGAACGCTGTCGGCCATCGAAGTGACCCGCGCGGCCGCCGAGGTTTCCGCCTCCAAGGAGAATCTCCTCATCGCACAAACCAACGTGGCGCAGCAGGAAACGGTTCTAAAGAATGCGCTGAGCCGGAATGGCGTGGCGAGCCCCTGGTTGGATGACGTGCACATCGTCCCGCTGGATTCCATTGTGGTTCCGGAGAAAGAGGACCTGAAGCCGATAGCGGAACTGGTCGACCAAGCGCTTGCAAAGCGGCCGGAAATCGAACAGGCGCAGATCAATATTCAAAGCACCGTCATCAACATCGCCGGCAGCAAGAACGCGCTATTACCCACGCTTCAGGCTTTTTTCGAGCTTACGAACAACGGCTTGACCGGGGCGGTAAATGCCTTGGCTAACGGCACTGCCGGAGTCCCCGACCCGTACGTTGTGGGCGGGTATGGAAATCTGCTCGGCGAGATCTTCCGCCGGAATTATCCTAACTACTCCGCCGGCTTCTCGCTGAATATCCCGTTCCGGAATAGATTGGCGCAAGCGGACTATGTGGCGGACGAACTCACTCTGCGGCAGGGCGAGCTGCAACTGCAGAGGATCATCGGTCAGGTTCGTGTGGACATCAAGAACGCCGGGATCAATTTGCAGCAAGCCCGTGCGCGGCACGAGACGGCCGTCGCCACTCGCGTCCTCGCCCAGCAAACCCTTGATGCCGAGCAGAAAAAGTTTCAGTTTGGCGAATCGACCATCCCCCTGGTGGTGCAGGCGCAGCGGGATCTCGCCACCGACCAAAGCGCCGAAGTCCAGTCGATGGCGAATTATACGCATGCCAAGATTGCGTTCGACGAGGCTGTGGGCCAGACGCTGGACGTGAACGGCATCTCGATGGAAGAGGCGAGTTCGGGACGCGTTGCCCGGCAGTCGTCGCTACCGAATCCCGGTCCGAATTTGAAAAAGTGATCGGAAGCTATGAAATGAAGTTGCAGAAAATAGTTGCGGTCTTTGTTACTTGGATGTGCGTGGCTTCGGAGCTGCGCGCGCAGGAATCGATCGCCGTTGAAAAGCCGACGGCTCCGGTCTTCGTGCGCCCCTACGTGGCGCCGTCCACTCCCCCTGTCCGGTTGAAAAACTCGGACCGGCTTCATGACCTCATCCGGGCAGGCAAACTCTATCTGACCGTGCAAGATGCCGTCGCATTAGCCATTGAAAATAACCTGGATCTCGAAGTAGATCGCTATGGGCCCATCAATGCCGAATGGCTAGTGGAGCGCATGCAAGCTGGCGGCCCTCTTAAAGGCGTGCAGGGCGGCAACTCCGTGGTCAACCAGGTCACCTCCGGCCAGGGCGTTGCCGGAAGCGAGCAGGCTGCCGGTCTCACGAGCGGCGGTGGCGGAGGTAATTCTGGCGGCGCCGGCGGAGCCACCGTATCGCAGATTGGCCCGATTACCCCGAATCTCGACCCGATTCTCCAGAGTGCCGTTAGCTTCTCACATCAAACCCAACCTCAGCCGAACCAGGTGGTTAGCGAGACATCGGCGCTGGTCAATACGGCGCACACTTACGATAACGTGATCCAGGAGGGCTTGATCACAGGCGGCGTGGTGCAAGTGTCAGCCAATGAAACGTATCTGAAACAGAACGCGCCTACCGACATACTCAACCCTTCGGTCACGCCGGTAGGTCAAATCTATGTCCGTCACAATTTTCTGAACAGCTTTGGCGAAGCCCTCAACAGCCGGTACATCCGTGTGGCCCAAAAGAACGTGGGCCTGGCTCGAGAGACCTTCCGGTCGCAGTTACTCAATCTCGTCGCTACCGTTCTGAACCTTTATTGGGACCTTGCTAGTGACATCGAGGAGCTTAAGGCCAGACAGCAGACTCTGGCTCTCGCGCAAAAGTTCTATCACGACACCAAACGGGAGATCGAACTGAGCGCGACTGCACGGGTTGAAATCTACAGGGCCGAAGCCGAGCTTACGACCCGGCAGCGGGAGGCGGCAATCTCCGAGGCTGCCGTGCACCAGCAAGAGAACCTGCTGAAGAGCGCGCTGAGCCGCACTGGCCTGGAAGATCCGCTCATCGACGCCGCCGAAGTCATTCCTCTGGACCGCATTGAGGTTCCCGGGCAGGAGGAATTACCTCCCTTGCGGGAATTGGTGGCCAGGGCGCTGGCGAAAAGGCCGGATGTTGCCATGTCCAAGATCAACGACGAGACCGCTGGAATCTCGGCGCTTGGAACCGCGAACGGGCTGCTGCCTACCTTGGGAGCTCTCGCCTCCACCACCTCCAACGGTTTGGCCGGAATCCCTACTCCCCAGCCTCCCGGCCAGGCCGCCAGTCCTTATTTCGTTGGCGGCCTTGGCACCGCCCTCGCACAGATCTTCCGCCGCGACTTCCCCAGCGAGCGGGCCGCGGTGTACTTTCAGGGGACTTTTAGAAACCGCCAGGCGCAAGGCGATTACGGCATCGACCAGTTGCAGTTGCGCCAGGGCGATCTCATCGAGCGCAGAACCATGAACCAAATAGTCGTCGATGTTTCCAACCAGCTCATCGGGCTGCGCCAGGCCCACGCGAGATATTCCACGGCTGTCGACACGCGCGCTCTCCAGGAGGAATTGCTCGAGAAAGAACAACGAAAGTTCTCGCTGGGCGCATCGACCAGAAACGAGGTCATCGTGGTGCAACGCAGTTTGGCCGAGGCTCGCGTCGCGGAAGTCTCTGCGCTCTCGTCGTACAGCCGGGCGCGCGTCTCGCTCGACCAGGTACTCGGCGAGACTCTCGAGAAGAACAACGTGTCCCTCGGCGACGCTTTAGAAGACCGCGTGCCGCGCAAGTCCAGTCCTCCCGAAGCCACGGCGGCGCCGGGGCGTTAATGCCGAACGGCCGATGCGCCACTAAGATGCGAAATAAGATCTTCATTTGCAGAAGGTTACAAAGAATCGGCCAACCATGCGATGTGCCGCCGGTGGGCAACCACCAGGCAAGGACTTGAAGCTTTACGGACAGCGCCGTTCGCGAGAAACAAAACGCTACCTTCCGCGAGTCTGAATAACTTCTGCGAACTATTCCCGCAGTGCTGCGTAATTGATTAGGAACGAGAACCGGCCACATGAAAACTACGGGTGCATGTTTGCTCTTTGCCCTTTCTTCGCTGAGCCTGGCGTCGGCGCATTCCCAATATTGCTGGACCGAGGGCATGCGACGGTTCGAGGTCTCCGCGCGCGGCACGGTGGAGTTTGCCGACGACGATCGCGATGTGAAAGGCCTCTCCGGCGGCGGTTACTTCCGCGTGGAGGAGAACTATCTCCTGGTGCTTGACGGGCAGCGGTACGAAGTGAGCGCCGACGGGCTGGGCCACCTGTCGCGTACATACACCTACCACGGACAGGTCCGCCCCTTGGACAGCCAAGGTCAGGCGTGGCTGATGCGCGTCATGCCGGAGGCCATCCGCCGGACGGGGCTGGGCGCCGGTCCGAGACTGCAACGCATCGTGAGACAGGGAGGACCCAGCGCGGCGTTGACTGAGATCTCAAGAATCGACTCGGATGAACCCAAGCGCACCTACCTCCAGGAACTGATCACGAAATATGGGCTGGGCAGCGAGAACCTGGAGAGCGCCATGCTACAGGCGCGCAAGATCGGCTCCGACGAAGAGAAAAGCGGCCTGTTGCGCGCGGTTGCGCCCTACTTCCTGAAAGACGGCTTGCGCGAAGCGATCTTTCAAGTGGCGGGAACGATCGGTTCCGACGAGGAACGAGAGAGCACGCTCTCTACGCTGGTGGAACGCGACCCAGCCAGCCGTGAAACTCTGAAACTGGCAGCCAAGACGGCGGGCCATATCGGTTCCGACGAAGAGAAGGCCAAGATTCTGCTCAAAATCACCGAGCGCTTCAAGGGCGACCGGGAGATTGGGCGTGCTGTCCTGGCCAGTGCCGGCACGATCGGCTCCGATGATGAACGGCGCCGCGTTCTGACGGCGGTACTCGCCCGGAGCACGGACCCGGAGACGCTGCACGAAACGCTGCGGTCGGGGGCCGCGATTGGATCGGACGAAGAGAAGGCGTCTCTATTGATGCAAGCCGCCCCCCGTTATATGGAAGATGCCATCACGCGGCGCGCCTTCTTCGAGGCCACGGCGACGGTTGGCTCGGATGACGAGCGCCGGAAGGTCCTGTCCGCGCTGCTGCGCCGTTCGGACCTTACGGATGCAACGCTGGCCGATATTGCCCGGTCGGCGAAATCCATAGGCTCGGATGAAGAGAAGGCCGGCGTTTTGGCCGAGATGGCGAGCGCGAATCTACAAAGTCCGGTGGTGCGCGCGGCCTTCTTTGAGGCGGTGAACGGTATCGGATCGGATGACGAGCGCAAGAAGGTTCTGGTGATGGCGGCGCATCATGCGGGGGGCAGCACCGAGATTGCGTTGGAAATCACGCGATCCGCGAAACAAATGGGGTCGGATGAGGAGAAGGCTGCGGTGCTGGTGGAAATCGGGGCACTCAGCCGGTCTGACGACAGGTTTCTAGACAACTTCTTCGCCGCGGTGAGCAGCGTCGGCTCCGAAGACGAACGCCGCAACATTCTTTCAGCAGAGCTTAAGAGGCCCGGCTTGACCAAGGAGGCGCTGATTCGCGTGATCGGGGCGGCGAGCCAGATCAACTCCGACGATATAAAGGCGGAAATCCTCACCCAAATCCTCGATTCCCCGGGCAGTGACGACCCGCAGGTGCGCGCCGCTATGAAGAAAGCGCTGAATTCAATTCAGTCCGATGGCGAATACCGGCGCATCATGTCGGCCTACACGAAGCGCTGACCCGTGCCGGGCGGAAACCGCGCCGGCGGAAACGGTGTCTAAAGCCTAAATGGGGTGTAAATGGCTCTGGGCCGCTTTGTTTTGTCTGCCACTGGCAGGGAATGCGCAGACCGAGCTGGAACTGTTGCAGCAGTCCGGAACCACCAGCTATTTGCACGGCGACTACGCGACGGCGCGGCAATCGTTGGAGCAGGCCTGGAAGCTCGCCGAAGAGACCGCGCCCAACGACCCCGCCCGCTATGAGATTCTGAAGCGCCTGGCCGCCGTTGAAGCCGCCGCAGGGCAAACGGAGGAAGCGGACAGCGCATTACGGCAAGCCATCAACTGGCGTCAGAATGTATTCGGCGAAAGCGATCCCACAGCGCTCAATGACCTACTCGAAGACGCGAACTTATGCCGGCTCATGCACGATTACGACCGTGCGCTGGCCATTATTGAGCAAGTGCGCACCGCTCACATGCGCGCGGAAGGGTTCGACAGCCCTCCCGTAGCGGCGGACTTCAGCCGCGCGGCGCAAATCCATCTCGATCTGAAAGAGCCAGAGAAAGCCGCCAGCGCTCTGGACGCCTCGCTGAAGATTCTCAAGAAGCTGAATGGCGAAGATCACCCGGCGCTGTTGCCGGACCTCGACCGCCTAGGTGAAGTGCGGATCACGCTGCGCCAATACGACAAGGCGGAGGAGGCATACCAGAGCGCACTTGTCATTCGGGAGCGGGCAGTGGGCAAGAATCATGCGGACCTGCTGGCAACTCTCGATGGGCTGGCGTACGCCCGCTTCGGCCAAAAGAAGTATGCGGAGGCGGAGCCGGTCTACGCGAGGCTCCTCGCGCTTTGGGAGAGCTCCGCTGGGAAGGAACATCCCATGGTTGCGGTTACCCTGGACAAGATGGCCATCTTCTACCGGGAGCAACAGAGATGGGCCGAAGGTCAGGAGGCCGCGGAACACGCGAACGCGATCCGCGCGCACTTTCTTGCGTCCGGACTGGCGCAGGAAGCCACCGAACGATTGGGTGAAAACAAAAAAGACGAAGCGGTTGTGTTGTATCGGCGGGCGCTCGCCGCACTCGAGCCGCCGCATCCTGTATTCGAGGAGCTGCGGAAACAGATCGAGGAGAACCTGAAGTCGCTGGAGACCCCGGCGCCGCCACGGCGAAGAAAGGTGGTTCCGAAGGCATCGAAACAAACGCGGAAAGCGGTTCCCTTGCAACAATGTGGCGTATTCCCTGCAACCATTGCCGGTAGTTGATCGTCTCAACACCGTGCGGGCGACGCTGATCCTAACCTTGCTTCCTTGGCTGGCGGCGCAACAACCCCCGACCATTCGAACCGAAGTACCGCTGGTGATGGCACCGGTCACGGTGACGGATGCCAAGGGCCACTACATCGACGGCCTTAGCGCGGCCGATTTCCTGTTGACCGACAATCAGAACCCAAGGCCGTTCCAACTCGATACGTCGGACGCCACGCTGATCCCGATTTCGATCGTCGTTGTGGTGCAAATTAACAACTACGCCGGAGCAGTGGTGGCGAAGCTCCACAAAGTAGGGAGCATGATCCAGCCGTTGATTACGGGCGAGCGCGGCGACGCGGCGGTCTTGGCGTTTGACGAAAAGGTCTGGACGGTGCAGGATTTCACGGCCGACCCGTCGCAAATCGAGCATGGGCTCGAGGAGATTCAGCCGAGCGCTGAAACACAGGCGCACATGGTCGATGCCGTTTCGGACGCCGTGCATCGGCTGGCGCAGCTTCCCAGCAGCCGGAGGAAAGTGATCCTGCTCATCAGTGAAGCCAAGGACCGGGGCAGCAAGGGCAAACTTGTGGAGGTCATGCAGGCGGCGCAGCGTGAGAACGTCACGATCTATTCTGCCAGCTACTCGGCGTACTCCACGGCCTTCACGGCGAAGCCGGAAGACCTGCCGCCGCCCGAGGGCGGAAATCTGCTCACGATCTTCACGGAGCTCGGGAGGATGGGCAAAGCCAATGCCGCGGAAACCTTCGCCCGGTACACCGGCGGCCGGCATCTTACGTTCGCCAGGCAGAGCAGCCTGGAAAAGGCGATTGCCGACGTGGGCGTAGAACTGCACAGCCAGTACCTGCTCAGCTTCACGCCTGCCAAATCCGAAGAAGCGGGCTACCATTTGATTGACGTGAAGGTACCGGGCAGGCCCAAGGCCAAGGTGCGGACGCGCCCGGGTTACTGGGCGCTGGAACCATAAGCCGGCCTGGATGGTGCAGGAATCCCGTAGAATGAATTTGGGTGGTATCGCATGAATCGAAGACTTACGCTTCTCTTCGTAGCCGCCATCAGCCTCTTCGCGCAGCGCTCCCGCGACTTCGAACATCCGGCGCGGCACGCATCGCGCGGCACGCATGGCGCCGTGGCGGCAGGCAGTGAGTACGCCGTGAATGCCGGCATGCGCATGTATTACACAGGCGGGAACGCGGTGGACGTGGGCGTGGCCACGACTTTCGCCGCGGCGGTTTCGGAATTTTCGCATATCGGGTTCGGCGGAGAGGCGCCCATCCTCATCCGCACCCGCGATGGCAAGGTGCACTCGATTGCCGGTGTGGGCACGATGCCCAAACTCGCAACCGCTGAGTTTTTCCGTGAGCGGCGTTTGCAGCCGGGTGAGCTGACGTCGGCGCCGGAGCCAGGCGGGTTGAAAGGCATGGTGCCGGTGGCCGGGCTGATGCCCGCGCTGGTTCCCGGCATGGTGGATGCGGAGCTGGTGGCGCTGCGCGAGTACGGCACCAAGTCCTTCAGCGAAGAGATCGCACCCGCGATCGAACTGACCGACGGCCTGGCCATCGACGAAATGCGCGCCGGCGCGATCGAGCGCAACGTGCGTTTCTTCGAGCTATGGCCTACGTCGGCGCACGTTTTCATTCCTAACGACCGCGTGACTTACCCCGGTGAGATCTTCCGCCAGCCTGACCTGGCGCGGACGCTGCGATCCATGGCGGAGGTCGAGAAGAAGGCGCTAGCCGCCGGTGCCAGCCGCACCGCTGCGATTGATGCCGTGCGGGACTATTTCTATCGCGGCGATATCGCGCACCGTATCGACGCCTTCAGCCGCGAGAATCAGGGCTTGCTGCGCTATGAAGATATGGCGGCGTTTCACCTCGCTCCGGAGGACGCGGTCACCACGACGTTTCAGGGTTATCAGGTTTACAAGCCCGGCTTCTGGAGTCAGGGGCCGTCGCTGCTTGAGGCTCTGAACATTTTGGAAGGCTACGATCTGCGCGGCATGCGCTGGAATTCCGTGGAGTATCTCCACACACTGGTGGAAGCGCTAAAACTGGCGTACGCCGACCGCGACACTTACTATGGCGACCCAAAGTTTGTGAAGATACCGGCCGAAGAGCTGCTGTCGAAGGATTATGCAGCCGAGCGGCGAAAGCTGATCGGCGCGATGGCGTCGCTTGAGTTCCGGCCGGGGAAGATCGGGCCGAACCCGCCGCAACATCCCTCGGAAGCTGAGATGGTCCATTTTAAGATCGATGACGCTCTCATGGCGCGCGATACCACCTGCGTGGATGCCGTTGACAAGGACGGCATCATGTTCTCTTCCACACCGTCGGGCGCGTGGCTGCCGTCGGTCATTGCTGGCGACACCGGCATCGCACTCACGCAGCGCGCGCAGAGTTTTCTCTTGGTGCCCGGTCATCCCAACGAGCTGGCGGGCGGCAAGCGGCCGCGCATCACGCTGAGCCCGACTTTGGTATTGAAAGATAGCAAGCCGTATCTGGCGCTCTCGACGCCGGGCGGCGACAATCAGGATCAATCGCTCTTGCAGATTCTGCTCGACGTGATTGAGTTCGGTATGAACGCTGAACAAGCGATTGAAGCGCCGCGCTTCCAGACGCGCCACCTAGTTTCGAGCTTCGATAATCATGCCATGAGCCCGGGCGACCTGCTGCTCGATGAGCGCATCAATTCCGCGACGGCTACCGAATTGGCCGAACGCCATCATCGCGTGGGTACGCGGTCACGCTGGTCGAGCGGCGCCGCACCGGTTCTAATTCGTGTGACGCCGGACGGAGTAATCGAGGCCGGCGCCGACCCTTACGCCTATCGCGAAGCCCGCGCCTGGTAGTGGATACTCTATTCGATGATCCGCTGTCCTTCGACCGCGACGCGCTGGCCGCGCGCCTGAAGCATCTTGCCGCCGAGCACATCTATATCGGGGGTAGCTCCTGGAAATACGAGGGATGGCTGGGGCAGATCTACAGCCGGTCGCGATATCTTACGCGCGGCCGCTTCTCACAGAAGCTTTTCAATGATACGTGTTTCGAGGAGTACGCGCAGACCTTCCCCACAGTTTGCGGCGACTTTGCCTTCTACCAGTTTCCGAGCGAGGAATTCTGGCGCCGCCTGTTCCGGCAAACTCCGCCGGGCTTTCGTTTCGCATTGAAGGCGCCGGAACAACTTACGTGCAAAGTGTTCCCGGGGCACGCACGCTACGGCGCGCTGGCCGGGAGCGAAAACGAATCGTTTCTCGACGCCGAACTGCTCAAGCAATCGTTCCTCCGGACGCTCGAGCCGTATCGCGACCGGACCGTCCTCGTGATTCTTGAGTTTGGGTCGTTCGCGAAGAAAAGGTTTTTCGATGTGAGCGAGTTCTTGGAGCGGCTGGATCCATTTCTGGCGAAGCTGCCGGGCGAGTTCCGCTACGCAGTCGAGATCCGCAACCCCGATTTCCTGGAGCGCGAGTATTTCCGGTGCCTACGCTCCCACAACGTGGCGCACGTCTTCAACGCGTGGTCGCGCATGCCAGAATTGCGATATCAAATGGCGATTCCGGAGGCGTTCACAGCAGACTTTCTGGTGAGCCGGGCGCTATTGCGGCAGAGCCGCAGCTACGAGGAGGCAGTGCAGCTTTTCACGCCCTACGCCGAGATCAAAGACCCGAACCCGGAAGTGCGCGCATCGCTGCGCGACATGATTCGGATCGCCCGGGATCAGCAGATGACGGCGTTTCTTTTCGTTAACAACCGGTTGGAGGGAAACGCGCCGGCGACAATCCTGGCGATCACCGAGCCGTGACGTGTCAGCGCAGCTTCCAGCGATCCGTGACGAAATCCGCCGTTTCCTCGGTCCAGGTTCCAAACTTGGACGCCATCTGCCCGCCGTCGACGAATAGCGTGGCTCCGGTGATGTAAGAAGCCAGGTCCGACGCGAGAAACGCGATCGTGTTGCCGACCTCATCGGGCGCTCCGCCGCGGCCGAGAGGAATGTCGCGGAAATATTCTTTGATCAGCGGAGGATTAATAAAAAACTGTTCCGTGAGCCGTGTGCGAATCAGCCCCGGGCAAACCGCATTGATGCGGATCTGCCAGGGTCCGAGTTCATTCGCGGCGGTATGCAGAATGCCCAGGATGCCGGCCTTGCTGGCGTTATAGGCCACGAGCGTCGCCTCGCCATCGTAAGAATTGGTGGACGCGGTGATGACGATCGCCCCTCGGCGCCGCGGCTTCATACGGCGGGCAGCCGCCTGCACGGTGTGAAACACGCCGCCGAGATTCACGGCGATCGTCTTGTTCCAGGCATCGGCCGAAGTTTCGTCGACCGGCGCCCAGACGCCCATGCCTGCGTTGGCCACAACGATATCGGGCGTGCCGGCCTTCTCGAACGCGGCATGGATCGAGGACGGGTCCGTCACATCGACAGGACAACCGCGCCCTCCGAGCGATCGCGCGACCTCTTCCGGCCGTTCGCGCTCCAGATCGAAGATCCAGACTTGCGCGCCGCCGGCCGCGAGAGCACGCGCCGCGGCGAGGCCGATGCCATTAGCACCGCCGGTGACCGCTGCAACTTTTCCGCTGAAATCGAGAGACATCAGATTCTTTCTACCACACACGGCGGCGAGACGGGCGCGACGAACCTGCATGTTATAATCGACGAACACCTTCCAGTCGGGCCCGTAGCTCAGTTGGTTAGAGCGCTACCTTGACACGGTAGAGGTCGCAGATTCGAGTTCTGCCGGGCCCACCACCACTTTCAAAGACTTGCAGCCGATTAGAGTAGAATTGCTCCCCCGTTGGAGTCCAAATGGAGTCCAAACTCCCTAGTGAACAGCGGCTGGATCTAACGGGGTCGTGGACTCCGCACCGAGGGATAACATTTCGGGGCTAAAAACCTTGCTGAGGTTGGATTGCCTTGGGCGCATCCCGGCGCCCTCGCTGAAGGGAACGTCTTGACCGCATCTTCAAGAATGGCAGGTTCTGTATGCAAAATATGCAAAAGTCACGGCCCCAGCCACCCCCGCTTGCCGGGATCGAGGCCGTGTGGATCGTCGGAATGGCGTCTGCGTCTCCGAAAGAGGCATCAGTATAAGAGCGCCGGACTCTGGCGCCACGGCACTCGATTGCTCTCCGCAGCTTTGATAGTACACCACAAACAAGCTGATCCGGCCTTCCTAGCAGATCTGCGCGGCCAATAAACGTCGCCGGATTCAGTGTCTTCGGTTACAATGTGTGCAGAGATTCAGTTCACTCGGGCCGGCGCCGCGGGCGCATCTTGTGAAAGATTCCTCAAAGGAATGAGGCATGCTTTCACAGGCTACGGTAACACCAACTTCCAAAATTCAAACTTGGCCCATTGACCAACTTATTTTCTACGCTCGCAACCCACGCAAGAATGACTCCGCCGTAGATCGGATAATGCAGCAGTATCCGGGAATTCGGTTTCAAAATCCCGGTACTCGCCCGCAGCGACGGCGAGGTCGTCGATGGCCACCTGCGCCTGAAGGCGGCGCGCAAGTTGGGATCGTGGCCCGGCGGCGACATCACTGGAATCCCAGTAATCCTCTGCGACGAGTGGACCGATGCCCAGGTCCGAGCATTTCGCCTGATGGTCAATCGTTCCGTGACATGGGCCGCGTGGGACTGCGGATCGGTTTTCTGCATCACCAGCAGATCATTCGGAACAAGGGCAGGACCTTCCTTACCAGGACCTTGTACTGGTTCCAACACGAACCGTGCTGGTTTGTGCGCAAGAAGAACGCCCCTTGGTATGGCAAGGCCGGCGAGAACTCGACTATCTGGGACTCACCCTCGCCGAAGTTCATCATGGGTGGGTCCGATGAGAGAAATGTGACCATCCGACGCAGAAGCCGATCGATCTCATGCGGCGGCCGATCCTGAACCAACTCCGGCGTGCCGAACTGGTTTACGACCCGTTCCTCGGAAGCGGCACCACGCTCGCTGCCGCGGAGCTGACCGAGCGCATTTGCTACGGCCTGGAGCTCGATCCCAAGTACGTCGACGTGATCGTCCAACGCTGGCAGGCGTTGAGTGGCAAGAAAGCCACCCTCGAGGCCGACGGGCGAACGTTCGAGGACATCACCCAGACGCGGAAGAAGGAGGCGGCATGAATATCGCGCTGCCGCCAGGAGATAGCGGAAATCGAAATCGCTGCTACTAGCTGGCCATCCGGATGTCCAGGTGCATGTCTGGCACTTTCAGACTGGTCAGCAGAACTCAGGCTGCTGCTCGCCGTCCAGACAAAGAAAAGCCACCGAGGCGAAACCCCGGCGGCGAATGCGAGTCCAGTTGGCGGCGATCAGGCCTTGACGGAGTAGGTGCGATCCCCGTCCTCGCCTTTGGCAGAGGTCACGGCCAGGCCCATCTTCTTGCCGACGGTCCCGGACAGGAACCCGCGGACCGAATGCGGCTGCCAGCCAGTGGCCTTCATCAACTCTTTCATGGTTGTTCCGTCCGGCCGTTTCAGCAGGTCGAGAACCTTTTCGGTCTTGGTCCCCTCGCGGACGCTCTCGGCCTTCGCCGACTTGGCTTTCTTGGGCGCTTTGGCGCCCTTCTTTTGCGACGTGGTCTTCTTGCTCGCCTTGCCCTTGGACGGCGCAACACGTGGCTTCTGTGCCCGCGCGTTGGCCTTCGTGGTGGCTTTGGGCTCGCTGGCGAGGGCTGTGGCCTGGGCCGATTCTTCGTTTTCGGGGGTGAGCGTTGTCATCGTAGTTTCTCCTCAGCGGTTGATTACCGCGATCACATCCATCACTCGGCTGACCCGGAGAAGCAAGCGAATTCTGGAAGAAATCCACCCAAGCGATGGAATGGCGATGAATCCAAGGCCGACCGCCAGATTGCCTCAGATTGCGTCAGATGTTAGGACACGGCACAAAATTCGGCCGCGAGAAGGAAGAGGCTGTCGCCGCCTTGCTATCCCACCGCAATCTCGAAGAGGCTGCGCGGGCCATCGGCGTGGTGCCCAACACGTTGCTGCGATGGATGAAGGAACCCGAATTCGACAGCGTGTATCGGACGGCGAAACGCGCCGCGTTCGGGCAAGCCATTGCGCGGTTGCACCAGGGGTCTTCGGCGGCAGCCACGACTCTGCTGAAGTTGATGCTGGATCCGACAACTCCACCATCCACGCGAGCGCGATGCGCCGAGACCGTTCTCAATCAGGCTACTAAGGCGATCGAGATGGAAGACATCGAGGCGCGAGTGGCAGAGCTGGAACGAGCGGCGGATGTCTCCAAGGACGGACGGCACTAACCATGCACGCCACGCTGAAGCGCCGGGTAGACCGGCTGGAGGATCGCTCGGGTGTTAGCAGTGGTAAGCCACGAGAGGTGGACCGCATTGTGGTGACCTGCATGGACCGCGAGCCGGGTTTAGAAAACGCAGAGTGCACCAGGACGCTCTGTCCAGACGGCACTCTTTTGGAGGTAGTACGCCTTGACCGCAGTCGTCCGGGTCTTGGGCGGCCGAGCGAAGAAGCCCTGGATCGATTTGTGGAGAGCTTCCCTGTAAGGCCTATGTATGAGGACGATCATCAGACGACTGCGCAGGCTTGAGGATCGCTTCGGGCCTCCTGTTGAAACGGAATTCACGCGGCGCTTGCGCGAGCGGATTAAGGCAGAGCGGCAGCGCGTTGCTGAGGCGCGGGAGCGCGGAGAGTTAACGGGCCCAATTTATGAGGACGATGGGGAAAGCCTCGCTGGTTTAAGTGTGGTCGAGATTCTTGACCGTGGGCGCGCGCGAGTAGCCAGGGCCAAGAGTTGAAAGAGACGTAGTCCAGCGGGACATCGCCAGGCAGGGAGATGCGTGACGCACGGGCGCTAAGGGCGATGTCTATTTCCGGAAGCCAAGAGACTCTGCGTGCGGCACACGCGCGTTGCCAGGCGCGGCAGGTTGCTCGTGTTCTCTCTCCACCATCACGACGAATAAGACCCGGCATCTGTCCCAGCCGCCGACCCAAGATACCCGCCAATCGTCGATACGATCGCCTTAACGCCCCGGCGCCGATTTCCGCTAAGCCCGTTTCCCGAGCCGAATACGCCCGCGATGGGCGATCGCCTCACTGTGTTCGGAGTCGCAGTAGCCTCAGTTTCTAACGCGCGTGTCTTGGTTGTTGTAGAGGTGGTAAGACTTCCCTCTGGCCTGATTGGGAAAGATCCTGGCTGTGCACGCGCAGGGCCAGCCACAGCATGAAGATCGCGCAGAAGCCGAAGTAAGAGCTCATCCAAATCCAGAAGAAGTACGGTGGTCCTAGCCCGACCCAGGCAAACCCGACGGCAACAAAGGAGGACGCAAACCCAATCGACGCCACTCCGGCTAGGCTCAGAAACCACCTCTCCGGAGCACCGCTCCGCAGTGTTCGCGCGGTTCCCAAGGCAAACGCGCCGATACCCACGGCCATCACCACGAACAGCAGAGAGACCGGACGAAAGCTCAGCGGACCTCTGACCAGCGGGGAAACGCCGATCAGCCCGAACGCGCCCAGCGCAAGGCCATGCATCGACAGGAGCCACGAATTATTCCTTCCGGAGCTCCAGACGCCCGCGGCAATCGCGCATGCTCCCGCCGCCAGCGCAAGCATGCCCATATCCCAAACTGCGTTCGGCAGCCCGAATCTGCGCAAACTCAATGATCCATCCGGGTTCAGCATTAGAAGGTTCATGGCCGCCTGCATCGCGTCAAAGACGCCGCACATTGCCAGCAGCCACCAAGTCTTAGTCAGCGCTCGAATCAAAATGCACCTCCAAGATCGCGAAGGAGCCTTATCTAGGAACTTGTTGAAAAACCGCGGCAGCAGGACACCTTGATGAAGTTGTAATCGTCTTGTCGCTATGCGCGGAGACGAGAAACAGCAAGGCGGGATGTTCAGCTACGTGTCGATCGAGGAGCGGGTGCCACTAGACCACCCGCTGCGGGCGATCCGGCGGTTGGTGGATCAGATTCTGGCGAGGATGTCGAAGCGGTTCGACAAAATGTATGCCGACAATGGCCGGCCTTCGATCCCACCGGAGCGTTTGTTGCGGGCACTGCTGTTGCCGACGTTCTACTCGATCCGCAGCGAACGGATGCTGATGGAGCAATTGGATTACAACCTGTTGTTCCGGTGGTTCGTGGGTCTGGAGATGGATGAACCGGTATGGAATCACGCGGTGTTCAGCAAGAATCGCGAGCGGCTGCTGAATGAGACGGTGGCCCGCGAGTTCTTTAGCGAGGTGCTGGAGCAAGCCAAACCGCATCTGTCGCCGGAGCACTTCACGGTGGACGGGACGACGATCGAAGCCTGGGCCAGTCAGAAGAGCTTCCAGCGCAAGGATGGTAGAGATGACGACGGCCCAGGTAGCGCGAACTTCCACGGGGACAAGCGCAGCAATGCAACGCACGCCTCGAAAACCGACCCGGATGCGCGGTTATATAAGAAGTCGCGCGGCAGCGAAGCGAAGTTGAGTTACCTGGGACATGTAATGGTCGAGAACCGGCACGGGTTCATCGTGGAGGCGATGCTGACGCAGGCCGACGGAACGGCGGAGGCAGACGCGGCGATCTTGATGGCGGATGCGATGCGGAAGAAGAGGCGTGGCCATCGCTTCACGTTGGGAGCGGACAAGGCGTATGACAGCCGGGACTTAGTCACGACCTTGCAGGCGATGAACGTCACGCCGCACGTCGCGCAAAACAACAAGAATCGCCGCAGCGCCATTGACGGACGGACCACCCGGCACCGCGGTTACGCGATGAGCCAGTCGCGGCGTCCGATCATCGAGCGGGCATTTGGATGGCTGAAAACGGTGGCGGGGATGAGGAAGGTCAAGCTCCGCGGACTGGAAAAAGTGAGTTGGTTATTCCAGTACGCGGTAGCCGCATACAATCTATGGCGAATCCCACGACTAAGGCCGGCGGCAGCGTAGTGCATAGCGGCGAACGGTGCCGACTGCGCGGCTTGGAGAGCCAACCAAGCATCGCCAGAATGTCCCATCCACGCACAAACTCGAATCGGAATGCCTGTGGATGGGCTATTTCAACAAGTTCCTAGGCTTCAAGTGCTTCCGTTCATCTTAGCGCTCCTGGCACGATTCTGATAGTGGGTTAACCATCGACTGAGCCACATGGCGATTTTCGCTGAGCCGCCTTCCGTCCATGCGGGTGTTGAGCGGCTTAGCACTCTGGGCCATCAAAACCAGCCTCCGGACGGCTCGAGGGCATTAATGCGCAGATACGTGACGAGATTGCCGTAATGCAAGGCGTCATGATTTCCGGCTTGCGTCAAGATGAACATCTTGTTCGTCCTGTGGCCCCAGAAGTCCGCGGGGTCGTTGAGGTGCGCATCGGTGAACCCGGAGAATGCGCCGTCGCAATAGTCGAACGAGCTTTTGAGGGCGGCCAGGATCTCGGTCTTCGAACCCCTCGCGGCAGCTGGCGGGGGAGTCGCTTCACCCTTCATGTTTGAACACAAATAATAGGAAATATCCGCCACATGATTCAGGATCTCGGCAAACGAGCGAACGTCCTTCGTCGGTCGGTAGCTGTACTTGGACTCTGGCATCGCCTCCGCCGACTTCATGATCTTGTCCTGCATATTGCTGCGAAAAATGGATAAAGTCGCCGTCAGCGGATTCGGCGCCGTGCTGGGATTGGGCAAGTTCGGCGCGATTTGGGCATTGGCCACGGACGCCAAGACGGAAACAGATACTATGCCAACAGAAACCACGACGCGAGCAATGGATCGGAACATTTAAGAATCCTCCAACATCTCCGGGTGGCAAGTATCATGCCAAGACTCGGGTTTTTAGTTTCAATGCATTGGTCGTCTAAATCAGCGTTACCTCGTGCGGTTGTGGGACAAGAAATCTCGTAAGCGGGAAAACCGATTCCTGATCTCTATGAAACGTCGCCGGAGCCAGACGGGAATCAATTGCCTGATTGACAATTCCGAAATCGAACGCGCGCGGTTTCAGCAGGGTGGAGCGGTTCTCAAGCGGACAGCGTTTATTGACGTAGCATGCGAGGACGTTATGTCACGCTCACGCGCCACTTACCGGGGGATGCGCAAATGGGTTCTGCAGAACTATGGTTTCGAGCCAGAGACCTGCTGGATTGCCCACAGCAAGGAACTCCACGGCCTTCCGTTAGGTGCGACACACAACCGAAGCGGCTATTCCGCTGATCGGGTGTCGCAATCATTATTCAGCCTCAAAGAGCTAGCGAATTAACCGCGCTTACCCGTGCGTCGAAGAAAGAGCCAGCTGCCGTGGGCCGTGTGGCTCGCGATAAACCTCCTGCTTGGTGAGCACCCACCAAGCCGCCCTCGGCCAAATGACGCGCTACATGAGCGGAACCGACGAAACGAGTCAATAGCTAAGGAGGGAGTTCTCTGGGGACTCTGTCCCCAGACCCTGGGATTCACCGCTTTGATGTCATCCCAGTTGATAATTTTGTTGCTGGGGCTCAGTTCAACACCGCGCCCCAGCCTGGTCTGGCCCCGGAGTCGGCGCTCAGCTTGCTTCGCAGCAGAGGCTTATCCTCCGCTCCGGCCGCTTGTAGTGTATCCGCGATGGCGGAATTGTGCAATGGTTGACTAAGAAAAACAGGTTGACGTTCGCAGCGTTTTCAGACATGCGAATTAACGCTCCATCGCCGATTTCCGGAAAGACCGCTTTTCGTTCCGGGTTTGCGCCGCATTCTTCATTACATGGGGATATATCACTATCTATCGCGTGCGAAGCCGGCAATCGGAAGGCGCATCCGATGCAGGCTGCCCGCTCCACGTTGCTACTGCGAGAAGTTCATCTTGCGAACCAATTCCTGGAAGCGCGGGTCGGAGCGGAGGGGGTCGAGTTCGGGATCGACTCTGAGGAAAGGCATCCACCAGGAGTGCTCGGCCATGCCTTGTTCGAGATGCTTGAAGGCTTGGTCCCTTTCGCCCAGGGCGGCGTACGCGGTTGCGATGAGGTACTTGGAGGTCTGCACGCGTTTGGAAAGGGCCAACAGTTCGTTCAGCGCCTTGACGGCGTCTGCGCGGCTGGAGGACAACGCATAGGAACGGACTAACTCCGCCATTGGAGCAGAGGGGTTCTCCCGGTGGATGTCCTGGGCCTTTTGGACCACTGCGAGAGCCTCTGGAAAACGTCCCATCTGGTTGTAGGTCTGAGCCAGGACGTAATATCCGGGCCAATAGGCGGAATCCAGGTCGAGACACTTACGGAGTTCGGTCACGGCCTCGTCGTAGCGGCGGGAAAAGAACAAAATCCAGCCGCCGTAAGAACTGATCTCCGCCGAAAGCGGGTCTAGTTCCTCGGCCTTTTGTATTTCGGTTAAGCTGTCCCTCGGGCGTCCCATCGCCAGTAGGTACCATGCGTTGAATTCGTGAGCGGGAGCGTAGTTTGGGTTGAGGTCCAGGGCCCGGCGGAATTCGCGTTGTGCTGATTTCCAGTTAAATGAGTAAAAAAGGTAGGCGTTGCCCAGTTCGACGTGAGCCTCGACAAGGTTCGGGTCGAGTTCTACGGCTTTGTGCGCGGCCTCCACTTGCTTTGGCCCAACCTCCGTAGCTGGCATGAGCCAGTCGGTGACGAGGTAGTAATAATAAGAAAGGCCATCGTAGGCGAGCGCGTAATTGGGGTCGATAACAGTAGCTTGGCGGAGATAGTCGAGTCCTTTGTTGAGGTCATCGGTGTTGTATTTCGCCGCGTAGTAGCGGCCCTTGAGGTAGAGTTGATAGGCCCCGGGATTGGCGGTCTGGCGCGTCGTCATGCGTGTCATCTGATCGTTACTCAACCGCAGCCGCAGTCTTTCCGCGATCTGGTGCGCGATCTCATCTTGCACCGCCAGGGCGTCCGCAAGCTTGCGATTGTACTGGTCGCCCCACAGTGCGCTGTTGTCGTCGACGTTTACCAGTTCCGCCCTGATGGAGAGGCTATCGCCGCGCTGCGTAATGCGGCCGGTCAGCACCGCGCGCACGCCCAACTCGCGGCCTATCGTCTTGGGGTCGGTTTCCTTGCCTTTGTACCTATACACCGCGCTGCGCGACATCACCTTTAGGTGGGGCAGTTCGGAGAGGCTGTCGATGAGGCTGTCGGTGATTCCGTCGCTCAGGTAATCCGCGTCCGCATTTCCGCCCATGTTGACGAACGGCAGAACCGCGAGCGAGTCGATGCTTTGGCCCGCGCGATTGCGCCAATAGAAAAATCCGGCCGCGGCGAGAATCGTCAGCACCGCGGCGCCCCAGATCGCGGCGCGACGCCGCACTGGCGCCGATGCTTGCGGCGCCTCGGACCAACTAGAACTTGTATCGCGCTTAAGCCGCTTTAGATCAGTGCGCATATCTGTCGCGTGCTGATAGCGGAGGTCGGTGCCTTTCTCCAGCGCTTTGCTAATGATCCTTTCCAGCTCCAACGGCGTTTCTGGATTCAACCGCACGGGCGAGTTAGGAGCCTTGTGCAGAATCGCGTCAAACAGCGCTGCTGTGGTGTTGCCCATGAACGGCCGGGAACCCGTCGCCATCTCGTACAGCACCACGCCGAACGAGAACAGATCCGTGCGCGCGTCCGCTTCTTCACCCCGGACCTGCTCTGGCGACATGTAGGCCGCCGTCCCCACCGCCGTACCGGGGTTCGTCACCAAATCCTCAGTCAACGCCAGGGTTGCCACGTCGGAATGCTGTACACCGGCACTATGTGCTAGCCGGTCCGCGGAAAACTTCGCAAGGCCGAAGTCCATGATCTTGGCTTGTCCTCGATTTGTGACGAAGATATTGGCCGGCTTGATATCGCGATGCGTAATCCCCTTCGCGTGGGCTGCCTCCAGTGCGTCCGCAATCTGAATACTCAGATCGAGTAGCTCATCCACCTTAAACGGTTTTGCCGCAATGCGATCGGCGAGCGTCTGGCCTTCCAGGTATTCCATCGCCAGGAAGCGCCGGCCCTCAACTTCGCCAATATCATGTAGCGTGCAGATGTTCGGATGATTGAGAGCCGAGGCGGTACGCGCTTCCCGCTCGAAGCGCTCCAGCGATTGAGGGTCCTCTGCGAGCTCTTCCGGCAGGAATTTGAGCGCCACCGATCGCCCCAATCTGGTGTCTTCGGCCAGATAAACAACCCCCATGGCGCCCTGGCCCAGTTTTCTCACAATGCGGTAGTGCGAGATCCTTTGCCCCGCGGGTTCGCTGGTGGCGGGCTCGGGGGCAGAAGCAGCGACGGGTTCTTCACCGCTCACGCGTTCCACCGAAGCGAGGAACCGATACCCCCGCCTTGGTAATGTCTCGATGAACTTGGGCTCCTCGGGGGAGTCCTCCAAGGCCTGGCGCAGGCGTTTGATGGCGGCATTGATGCTGCGGTCAAACTCAACGATGGTTCCGTTTGGCCAAAGCTTCCGATGCAGCTCCTCCCGCGTCACGACCTCACCGGGATCTTCAACCAGCATAGTTAAGACTTGAATAGACTGATCGGGAACCTTGACTTTGATTCCATTTCGGCGCAGTTCACCGGCACGTAGATCCAGTTGAAAGGAACCAAAGCGGACGAAACGGACAGGGCGAGCCACGCCCATTGGAAACTCCTGGAGGAGAAGTCTAGCATACCTGGCCCTTCAGGACTTTTATTTTCAATTATCTGACTTGTCACATAAATGTCGCTCACATACCGTCGGCGACTGTATCGGACCGCCGGCGCGCCTCGCTTAACGTTGCCCCACCACGCAACCCGTGGCGGAGGCGCAAATGGGCGGGTTCAGAGAAGTCTCGGTTTTGCTCCTGATTTGTTTTCCATCTTGGTCGCTCGAAAAACCGGAGCCGGAATCAGCATCGGAGCTTCGAGTCATGGTCAACGTATACAACGGCGTCAATCTTTCGTCCAGCGAGCTGAATCGGGCGGAGCGAGAGGCAGAGAAGGTCTTTCTTTATGCCGGAATTCAACTTACCTGGACAACCGGTCTGCTGGACGCGGACCTCAACGACAACGCAGCGAGTGAACGCGGGAATGCCGCTTCTCTCCAGTTGAGGCTGTGGCCGCGCGCTGCCGCTTCGAAACGCAAGGTAGCCCGATCCGCATGCGCCGACGTTGAATGAAAAGTTTCCGCCGGTTTCTGCCGCGGCGCTGCCAAAAAAGCTGCCAACAAACGGGGCGAACCCGGTCGAGCAATTCGATATGGTAAGAAGGGTTGGACTTTGCAGCACCTCGTTTATGACAACCGGGCCACTGTTAGTTTGCCCCTGGTAACCAACAGTCAGCGTTGCATTGAACGTTCCCGAGGCAATAGGTGCGACGTCGGTTAGCATTATAGTCCCAGAGATCCCCCAAGGCTAGGGCCCTTCCAAGCCTAAGGAACTTCGTCTGAACCGCCGCGTTCCAGTCCAGACACATCCATCGCTCCGTGCCGCCGAAACAGTCAATACGTCGCCGCAACTGTGCAATCGATCAGGCCCGTCGCCAAAGGGTCGCGTCCGCATGGCAAATTTCCTAGATCGTCCTTTGAACAAAGCCGCTGGGCGGCGGAAGTTGACGCGTGTCTGGAAGTGGCGTTCTAGATCAGCCAGTCGAGTTTCAAGGCGGCGACACCGCCAGGCCTTCAGTGACTTTTATATACCATACCCCAGTATAGTAATGTAAATTAACGATGGCCCATATCACGAATAAAGGTGGCAAGAAGCTTCTAGCTCGGGTGCGCCGCATCCGAGGTCAGATCGACGGAATAGAGAGAGCGATCGCGGAGGGCAATGACTGCTACGCGGTCTTGCAACAAACGGCCGCGGCGCGCGGCGCGCTAGGCGGATTGATGGCCGAGCTCATCGACGGCCACATTCGACACCATGTAAACCGCCCCACCGAACGTGAAAAAGCAACGGATGAATTGATGGAGATTGTGCGCAGTTACCTGCGCTAAAAGGGACACCGATGCCAGAACCAAAAATTGCGCTTGAGCATTTGAACGCAGAGAAGCACGCGACCGTTTCCGAGCCCGTCCATCCACATGCATATGAGGCGCGACCCGAACCAGACGAGGAACACGGCCACATAGAACCTTTTGACCTGATTCGAATTGGGGTCACCTCGCTCGTGGCAGGATTTGTCTGGTTTCGCGTTTGGGAACCGTTTCCGCAGGTCAGTGTGATCGGTATCGCGGGCGTCCTGTTTGGCGGATGGCCGATCTTTCACGAAGCGTTCGAGAACCTGCGCGAACGAAGAATGACGATGGAGCTGTCGATGACCATTGCGCTTCTCGCTGCAGTTGGAATCGGCGAATTTTTCACCGCGATCATTATTACGGCGTTCGTCCTCGCTGCGGAGGTGCTGGAGGGCCTGACCGTAGGTAGAGGCCGTCGCGCGATCGGCGACCTGCTTGACTTATTGCCTCGATCCGCGTGGATTGTGAAGGATGGAGTCCCCGCAGAGATTCCTGTAAGTGAACTTCGCGCCGGAGACAAGGTTCTGATTCGCCCAGGAACCAGAATTCCCGTCGATGGCCGCGTGGTCTCGGGAAATTCGACCGTAGAGGAGGCTGCCATCACTGGCGAATCTTTGCCGCAAGACAAGCTTCCAGGCAGTCGGGTCTTTGCCGGGACGGTCAACCAGACAGGCGCTCTGGAGGTTGCCGTCGAAAATCTCGGCCGCGATACGACTTTTGGACGGATTGTCGAAGCGGTCGAGAAGGCGGAGCAGACCCGAGCACCCATTCAGCGCACGGCCGACCGCCTCGCAGGATATCTGGTGTACTTCGCCTTGGGCAGCGCGGTACTGACGCTGTTGATCACTCACAGTTTGCGTTCCACAATTTCGGTCATCATCGTCGCGGGTGCCTGTGGAATAGCCGCCGGAACTCCCTTAGCGATTCTGGGCGCTATCGGCCGGGCTGCCCGCCAGGGAGCCATCATCAAAGGCGGCGTGTACCTGGAACAACTGGCGAAAATCGATACCGTGTTGCTGGATAAGACGGGAACGCTTACGTATGGTAAGCCGTGTGTCGCTTGGATCGAGCCGTCCGATGGCTATCGGCCCGACCAGCTCCTGCAAATCGCCGCGGCGGCGGAGCGCAACTCGGAGCACCCGCTCGCGCTTGCTATAGTTGCAGCGGCACAAGAGAAACGTCTACCCATCGGCGAGCCCTCTCATTTCAGCTATACCCCCGGAAAAGGCGTACACGCTACGGTGGATGGCCGCGCCATCATCGTCGGAAATATTGCGCTGCTTGAGGAAGCGAACATTTCGTTGCCGGAAATCAAGGCGACGGCTGGGGCCCGAGTTCTCGTGGCACGCGAGGGCCAGTTCATCGGCTCGGTTCACATCGCGGACCAGGTACGCGACGGTGCCTCTGAAGCCATCCGGGAACTGCAGCAGATGGGACTTCAGGTTGAGCTTCTCACCGGTGATACCGAAGCTTCCGCCAGAGCTGTTGCGGAAAGCATTGGAATCCCCCAGGTTTCAAGCGGCCTGCTGCCCGAACAGAAGTCAGCCCGCGTGGATGAGCTGATTCAGCAAGGCCGAATTGTCGCCATGATTGGAGACGGCATCAACGATGCCCCAGCGCTCTCCCGGGCGCATGTGGGTATCGCTATGGGCAGTGGAACGGAAATCGCCCACGCGAGTGCGAATCTACTGCTCATTGGAAACGATCTGCGGAAGTTCGCCGAGACGGTGAAAACTGCCCGATGGTGCCGTCGCGTGATTCTCCAGAATTTTTGCGGGACGCTGGCGGTCGACGCGTTCGGTATTGTTCTAGCCGCCCTCGGAATGATCAACCCGCTGTTCGCAGCTTTCGTTCACGTATCCTCGGAGTTGACGTTCATTCTCAATTCGACTCGCTTGCTGCCCCGCTTCTCACGGCCGCACCATTTAGAGTAACGCGCAGTTCAGGCCTATCTGAAGCATCTCGGAATCTCAGCTATATCCGCGAGCTTGACTCGCGCTTACTCCAGCGTATAAAGAGGCCGGGAGCTGGCTGCCGGTTCCGATGAGACTCGGAAACTGCGCCCATATCCAAATCAGCAGCCTGGGTGAGAATTGAACTCCCTTGCTGTCTTCCAGGTGAAACTGCAATGACCTGGTCACCAATTCGATGGGCAGGGTGTATGAAAGTTCCGGCTTCGGGTAGTAAGACGAATTCCCTGACCCACTCGCCTTTGCTGATGGGCCGATCTCCTTCAAACATGTATCCGGGCGCTTGCACTTCCCTATCGGAAAGCCCTAATTTTGCCTTTCATGGATCAGGCGACGGGTCCCGCAGTAGCTCAGACCAGTTCAGAACGACGTAATTGGCTATGCAGCTATTTGTCGGTACCAGTTCGGCCAGATCTGGCTCACTCGTCGCTGTAGTTACAAAGGTCGTTCCAAGGTTCGGCACTCCTGCAATGGCGGTGGCCAGAAGCAGGATTCGGACGGCGTCTTTGGACACGACGCCGGTTTTGTTCGCGTTCGACTGGCGACTCATCAAGCACGCCGAGAAAGCTATCCTCCAAAGGATCCTCCGATTGGCGGACTAATTCGTCATGAGTGATCCAATCGAGTCCATGAACGGAAATCGTGTAGTCAGCGGAAGCCAGTAAGAGGCCAGCCGCCAATAATCCGCCCACGGCAATGGTCTGGCCGCCCACCGCGTTGCTTTGGCCGTTCGTAAGTTTGTTCTTGTGTTTTCGGCAAACTCGGGTGATTGTCTAAGCTCGTGCATGAGGACACTGATTGTTGACGACGAGCCGATAGCCCGCAACGTACTGCGAGACGAACTTGCGACGATCGACGACGTTGTGATCGTCGGAGAAGCTGAGAACGGCCGACAGGCGCTCAGTCAAATCTTGGCACTCGAACCCGACCTCGTCTTTCTGGACTTACAAATGCCCGCAATGAGCGGCTTGGACGTAATAGCTAATCTGAAAGGCGGTCACCTTCCGATAGTGGTCATTGTCACTGCATATGATGAGCATGCGATTAAGGCGTTCGAGGCTGGAGCAATCGACTATTTGCTAAAGCCGATAAGTGCAGGCCGGCTCCAAAAGACTTTGGACAGGGCGCGGGCTCTTTGTGGTAAGTCTCGGGCGATCGCTGAAAACATCGCAGAGATTGCAAACGTTGCCGAGGACAAAGCCCTTTCGAACGCCGGGATCCGCAAGATCGTCGGCCGACGCGGCGACGAATACATATTGCTGGATTTTGAAGAAGTACTCGCGTTTCAGGCCGACGGAGAGGTTGTATGGATTATCACAGCCAAGGACCGCTTCACCGCCACGCAGCCGCTGCACGTAATTCAAAGTAAGCTGCAGAACACACCCTTTCAGCGGGTCCATAGAAATGCGCTGGTGAATGTGAACCATGTGCGCAAATTCAATCCGATGAGCAGCCAGCGATGGCTCTTGACGCTTACTAACGGTGCAGGATTGATTGTTAGCAAACGGCAAGCACATGCGGTTCGCCGCCTATTGCATTGGTAGAGCAAGACAGCCTGTCCGCTCATAAGTGGTTTAAGTCCATCCACGGCGAGGTTACAGCCGTGCACAAGATTCCGTTAGGGGCGGTTCTTTTTCCATGTTATCTACGAGACATTGTGAAAACACTCGCTTTCGGCAGATTACTGTTAGTCATCTCACTTTTCGCGTTGGGTGCCGGTGTTCTCAGTCACGCGCAATCGTCCTCTGGAACCATTCACGGCACGGTTCTGGATCAATCTGGCGCCGCGCTCCCAACCGCTACGGTCGAGATTCAGAATCCCGTATCTCAATATAGCCGTACCACAAAGGCTGATGGCCAAGGAAACTTTGAGTTTGACAACATTCCTTACAATCCCTATCACCTGACAGCGACGGCAGCTGGTTTCCAAACCGCCACGCAGGACGTGGATGTGCGGTCGGCGATACCGGTTGGGTTGAAGATCAGCCTGAAAGTTGGCTCCGAGACAACGACGGTGACAGTGGAAGGCGGCGCGGATCTGATCGAAAACGACCCTAACACGCACACGGACTTGGACCGCGATTTGTTCGACAAGCTTCCTCTGGAAAGCCAATCCTCCTCACTCAGTTCTCTCGTGACCTTGGCCACGCCGGGGGCTGCAGCCGACTCGAACGGCCTTTTTCACGGGCTCGGCGACCACGCCTCGAACTCTTTCTCCATTGACGGCCAGCCGATTACGGACCAGCAAAGCAAGGTCTTCTCGAATCAATTGCCGATCGATTCCGTCCAGTCGATGGAAGTGCTCGAAGGCGCGCCCCCGGCGGAGTACGGAGGCAAGACGAGTCTGGTGATTGTGGTAACCACCCGCTCAGGGCTCGGAGTTACCACGCCCCACGGTGACTTAACGGCTTCGTATGGCGCTTTTGGCACTGCCAACGGGGGATTCGATCTCTCGTACGGCAATAACAAGTGGGGAAACTTCATCTCCGCCAACGGTTTGAACTCGGGCCGTTTCCTCGATGGGCCGGAGTACCAGGTTTTCCACGATCACGGCAACGAGGGAAATTTCTTCGACCGCGTGGATTTCAAACCTTCGCAGGCGGACACAATCAACGTGAATCTCAGTTTCACCCGGTCCTGGTTCCAGACTCCCAATACCTACGATGCGCAGAACGCGACCGCGTGGACCGGGCTTGTGGTCAACAATGGCGGCCTCGGTCCCAACGGCTTGCCCGTTGGTGTTGAGGATCAGCGGTCGAAGATCAGAACGTTTAACGTTGCGCCGAACTGGACTCGCGTGCTTAACGCGAATACCGTTTTCACGTTCGGCGGTTTTATACGGCAGGATCAATACAACTATTATCCGAGCGACAACCCGTTCGCCGATTTCACACCCGATCTCCAGTCCGCCACCGTGGGCCAGAGTCGCCGGTTGACAAATGCTGGGGCCCGCGCAACGCTTTCCTACGTCAAGGGCATGCACAACATCAAGATCGGCGCGACTTATGAGCATACGTTTCTCACGGAGAGGGATGCTTTCAGTCTGGTCGATCCCACAGCGAACGCGCCTTGTCTGAATGCCGACGGCAGCGCTGACACGAACCCTCTGTTAACCAACCCGGCTAACTGCACCGGAGTCCTCCAGCCCAATACCGGCCAGGGATCGGTGCCGGCATTTATTCCGATCCTTGCCTGTTACGACCTGACCAGGACCGCGCCGCTGCCTGCTTCAGACGGCTGTCCGAATAGCATGAGCGGCGATTTGAACTATTACGGCCATGCTGACATCAAGGAATTCGCTTTCTTCGCCATGGATACGATCACTGTTCACAACTGGACTTTCAACCTGGGCCTGCGTTTCGATAAATACAATGGCATTACCAGTGCCGCGCAAGGGGAGCCGCGGTTAGGTATTGCTTACAACTTCAAGCCAACCAGCACCATTCTGCGCGTGTCCTATGCCCGCACGATGGAGAGCCCGTTCAACGAGAATCTCGTGCTGGCCAGCCTGGGATGCACGGAGCCGGCGATCGTCGCACTCCAGACGCTGGTTGCGGGCGGCGCTTGCGTGACCACTACGCCGCTGAGCCCAGGCCATCGCAATGAGTTCCACGCAGGGCTTGAACAGGCGTTTGGCAAGTACCTGGTTATCGATGGAGAATACATCTGGAAGTACACTCACAAGGCCTTCGACTTCAGTGTGCTGGGCAACACGCCGATCACCTATCCGATTGAGTGGCAGAGCTCCAAAATCCCCGGATATGCGATCCGCCTCTCGATGCCCAACTTCCATGGGTTGAGTGCTTTTATGGTGACATCCAGCGTGGCGGCCCGCTTCTTCGGTCCGCAAATCGCCGGTATTGGCGCAACTCCCGGCGCGGTCAGCGTATTCCGCATCGATCACGACGAACTTTACAATGCAACCGGGCACCTGCAATATCAGCCTTCGAAGAAGCTCCCATGGATTGGCTTCAACTGGCGCTATGACAGCGGTCTGGTGGCCGGTCCAGTGCCATGCGCCGGCGGCTCAGATTGCGCCAACGGACCAAATGGAACCAATAGCATCGTGGACGTCTCCGGCCTGACGCCCGATCAACAGTTTGAGGGGGGTCTTTACTGCGGGAGCGTACATGCAACACCGACAATGCCGATCAGCCCGACCGGCCTCTGCCCGGCCTCAATGTACGGTTCGACGCTGGTATCCATTCCAGCCGCGGGCACGGAAGACGACGACCACAACCCGCCCCGAATTCAGCCGCGTAACCTGTTCGATATCGCCGTGGGAGACGACAACCTATTCCACACCGAGAAGTACAAGTGGAGCGCCCGCCTGGCGGTGGTCAATCTCACGAACAAAGAGGCGCTTTACAACTTCCTTTCGACGTTTAGCGGCACTCACTATGTTTCGCCACGCGCGATCACGGCTACTATCGGCTTCCACTTCTAGTTGCCGTCCGAATTCCACAATTCAGTTAGCGCTCGCCGAGCTACACCGCGTTTCCGGATAGTGTTTCTGGCATTCGTTCGATGAGTCATGCAAGTATTTAAGACATTACTGGCCGCGTTGGTGATTTCGGGTATTGCAACAGGGATCGCCTACGCGCTCTTGCCAGAATTTCGTGGTTGACCTTGGTCGTGCGGGGCCGCAGCCCGGCGTGCCCTGGAAGGCTGGCCGTGGACATGCAAGGCCACCTCGACAGGCTAAGACGATCCACGCTTTCGTTGCCCTCGTGATGGTATGTTTCGCGCTACAAGGGGCGTGGCTCGTCATTCGCCTTGCGCTGGCGGACCTGCAACTTAGGCACGGTCAGCATGTTGCGGCTTAATCCGTTTGTGCGCCGTAAAATGTTGGAGTTCGGACACGAGCACACGAATGAACGCAATAAAATCTCTGTTGTTCACATCAATGTTTTTCTGCCCGAGAAATGTCTCCGCCCAGTCGGTCTATAAAGAGCTTGAGCCCGCGGCAATCGTCGAGCTTGGCGGAGCTGCCGGGCGGGATCTCAAAAGTGGTGGGTCAAGCTTCGGCGGGGACCTCGCAGTTGAGTTTACACCGATAGAAAACTGGCTAGAGATTGAAGCAGGCACTACGCCGCTCTTCCGCCGTCACTCGACAGAATGGGATACGGACTTTCTATTCAAGAAGCCTTGGACGCTTTCAGAAAAAGTGGAATTCATGTTCGGCGTTGGTCCGGAGTGGATACATACGAGGGCGTATGGCGTGACAACGAACTCGCTCGGCGGCGAAGTGGTACTGGACTTTATGTTCTGGCCCTCGTCGAAGCATCGCTTTGGCTGGTTCCTCGAACCGGGCTACGATTACAGCTTCGCGCGAGGGCATGAGCGCTCGATCGGGATAAGCGGTGGCCTCCTGATCGCGATCCCACGAAGACGCTAAACCTTCCAAGCATCTGAAGCGGGTAATCGTCGCTCTTGTCGGTCTTGGGGCCAACCTGCCGGAAGAGGCGGTATATCCACTAAACATCGGCGATGTGGACGGCAAACCGCTGACCGTGGTGAACCGGTACCTGCTGCACCCTGTTTGACATCCCGTTTCGGGACCCCGCTAAATGCGTCGGTGCCGCATCGGCGCAGTTTATGCGGCAAACGGGCCGGAAACGGACCGCTGCGGGCACTGCCCGCGACAGAATACACGCCGATAATACTTCACAACGCTTCCTTCTTTTTGATCTTCACAGCTGATTTGCGAAGTTTCCCCGACCCCCGTTTGCGGACCGCCAGCCCGATCGCTCGTGATCTGGGAGTTCACCGGCTATCGGATACTTTGCCAATCTCGTTTCGCTAAGGACCTGTCGTTACCTGGATGCTGATCCCACACCCATCCGCCGCCTGACTTCGGTCCGCATGGATTCGGCTTCGCCTTGCGTAAATCGCAAGTATCCGCGATCATCGTCCCGAAGTGCCTTTTCCGTCCACCGGGCTCGCATGATGCCCGTTACCGAGTGGACCGCTGATCGAAGCAGGAGGTGCCCCAACTCGTGGGCCATGGCGAGTCCGAGCAGATCGGCGAAATTTGTGCTGCCAAAAACCGCGCGCTTCTGGATGGCGTCGGCCAGCACCACAGCGTCGCCATTCTCCAATGACAGGCAAAAGCCCATTGTCTCGGAACTGGTGGGCCGTTTCCCAGCGGCAGCGCGCGGCCACAGCCTCAACTGGAGAGAAGCGGCATTCCCGCGTTCACTCGCTGCGTTGTCGTTGAGGTCCGCGTCCAGCAGACCGGTTGTCCAGGTAAGTTGAATTCCGGCATAAAGAAAGACCTTCTCTGCCTCTCGCTCCGCCCGATTCAGCTCGCTGGACGAAAGATTGACGCCGTTGTATACGTTGACCATGACTCGAAGCTCCGATGCTGATTCCGGCTCCGGTTTTTCGAGCGACCAAGATGGAAAACAAATCAGGAGCAAAACCGAGACTTCTCTGAACCCGCCCATTTGCGCCTCCGCCACGGGTTGCGTGGTGGGGCAACGTTAAGCGAGGCGCGCCGGCGGTCCGATACAGTCGCCGACGGTATGTGAGCGACATTTATGTGACAAGTCAGATAATTGAAAATAAAAGTCCTGAAGGGCCAGGTATGCTAGACTTCTCCTCCAGGAGTTTCCAATGGGCGTGGCTCGCCCTGTCCGTTTCGTCCGCTTTGGTTCCTTTCAACTGGATCTACGTGCCGGTGAACTGCGCCGAAATGGAATCAAAGTCAAGGTTCCCGATCAGTCTATTCAAGTCTTAACTATGCTGGTTGAAGATCCCGGTGAGGTCGTGACGCGGGAGGAGCTGCATCGGAAGCTTTGGCCAAACGGAACCATCGTTGAGTTTGACCGCAGCATCAATGCCGCCATCAAACGCCTGCGCCAGGCCTTGGAGGACTCCCCCGAGGAGCCCAAGTTCATCGAGACATTACCAAGGCGGGGGTATCGGTTCCTCGCTTCGGTGGAACGCGTGAGCGGTGAAGAACCCGTCGCTGCTTCTGCCCCCGAGCCCGCCACCAGCGAACCCGCGGGGCAAAGGATCTCGCACTACCGCATTGTGAGAAAACTGGGCCAGGGCGCCATGGGGGTTGTTTATCTGGCCGAAGACACCAGATTGGGGCGATCGGTGGCGCTCAAATTCCTGCCGGAAGAGCTCGCAGAGGACCCTCAATCGCTGGAGCGCTTCGAGCGGGAAGCGCGTACCGCCTCGGCTCTCAATCATCCGAACATCTGCACGCTACATGATATTGGCGAAGTTGAGGGCCGGCGCTTCCTGGCGATGGAATACCTGGAAGGCCAGACGCTCGCCGATCGCATTGCGGCAAAACCGTTTAAGGTGGATGAGCTACTCGATCTGAGTATTCAGATTGCGGACGCACTGGAGGCAGCCCACGCGAAGGGGATTACGCATCGCGATATCAAGCCGGCCAATATCTTCGTCACAAATCGAGGACAAGCCAAGATCATGGACTTCGGCCTTGCGAAGTTTTCCGCGGACCGGCTAGCACATAGTGCCGGTGTACAGCATTCCGACGTGGCAACCCTGGCGTTGACTGAGGATTTGGTGACGAACCCCGGTACGGCGGTGGGGACGGCGGCCTACATGTCGCCAGAGCAGGTCCGGGGTGAAGAAGCGGACGCGCGCACGGATCTGTTCTCGTTCGGCGTGGTGCTGTACGAGATGGCAACCGGCCGGCGCCCATTTCAAGGGAACACGACGGCGGTTGTGTTCCACGCGATTCTAAGTGAGGCACCGGTCTTGCCTGCACGGGTGCGGCCGGATCTACCGGCCGAACTGGAACGAATCATCGATAAGGCGTTGGAGAAAGACCGGGAGGTGCGCTACCAGCACGCCGCCGAAATGCGCGCCGACCTAAAGCGGTTGAAGCGAGCCATCGAATCCCGGCCGTCTGGAGTGTCCACCGGCACCGCAGAGCAGCACGCAAAGGCGATGGTCAGGAGGCGGCTCTTGTTGGGCTTGGGTTTGCCGGTCGCGCTAGCAGTAGTTATCACTGCCGGAGTGTGGTTCGTCCGCTCGAAGCCGGGAGCGCCAGAAGCTCCGCTTGTTGTGGTGCCGCTCACCAGCGAACAGGGCGTGGTAGGTCAGCCGAGCTTCTCGCCCGACGGGAACCAGGTGGTTACTTTAGAATCCCCGAGACAGGGGACGACCACGCCCTCTATGTCAAAATCATCGGCGTGGCCGGTGACCCCAGGCGTCTGACTAACGGCTACCATTTGACGGTTATCATCCGGCAATTCCCCGCCATGGGCAGCGTCTCGTATTCGTCCGCGGAATGGGCGGGGACTACGAAATCTGGAAGATCGAGACTCCTGTCGGCGGACGTGGAGCCGTACGGAAAGACAAGCTCATTTCGACCATATACTCGGACGAGGATCCGTCGTATTCCCCCGATGGCAAGCGGATTGCATTTAAGTCAAACCGTTCCGGAAGGTTTGAAATCTGGGTATGCGACAGCGACGGCTCCAACGCGACCCAGTTAACCTCGTTGGTCGGAGTGGACTCGACATCCCCGCACTGGTCTCCGGATGACCAGCTCATCGTGTTTAGTTCGGACTCCGAAGATCGTCGAGACCTGTTCCTGATCAACGCGCATGGCGGAACTCCGAAGAAACTTGTGGCCGATGCGTCCTGGGGAAAATTTTCCAGGGACATGGGTAGTTTCTCGCGCGATGGCAAATGGATCTACTTTGACTTGCAGCGCAGCGGCCACTCGCAGATCTGGAAATTGCCGGCTGATCCCAATGCGAGAGATAAGAAGGCGGTCCAGGTGACTCGGAACGGCGGGTATAACGCGATCGAATCTCCGGATGGCAAGTATCTGTATTACCTGAAGAGCGGCGAGACATCCAATACAGGCCGCTTGATGAAGGCTCCGGTGGAGGGCGGGGAGGAAACTGAGGTGCTTCCGTCGGTGTACCTCAACGACTTCGCAGTGGCGGACGAGGGGATTTATTTCATTCCGGCATCAAGCGGCAATCGGTATTCGATCCAGTTTCTGAGCTTCTCTTCCCGGAAGATCACGCATATGGCGGACATCGTCCAGCCTGCCTGGGGCTTCCCAGTGTTGCCAGTCGCCAGCGGGGGCACGCGTTCGCTTTTGTACACGCAGGTCCGCCGGGGAGATTGGAACCTCTTTCTGGTAGAAAATTTCCGATGATACATTTTCAGGTAAAGCAGTAGCTCAGCATCGGATGAGCAGCGCTAGATCCCCAAATCACCAGCTACGCGCCCCATGCGTCGCGTTCTGGGACATCATCTCGCCCAGAAGTCTTCGAGGAGACGGCAGAAATAGCTACCGTTATTGGCACACAACGGGCGCCATACGACTACTCGCAGGGACTCAGCACGCACGAACCAGAACGCGTCAGCGACAAACCATCAACTTGGATTCGTAGAAGCCGCTGCGTCACAGCGTACGAAATTCAAAATGCAGATATGACTCATCGAGGCCCGGTCTGAGATGTTTGGTTGGATAAGCCGGTGCATTTGGCACCATACCACTGGATGTACTGAAGCCCGGTCCATAAAAAAGCTCTGGCTCGATCAGTGTGGTAGGGAGCGCCTGATAGAGGTCGGCGTAAGGATTAGTGTTCAGAACCAGCCCGTAATTCCCGGAGTTTCCCAATCCTTGGAGAGAGGAGACTCCCTGAGCTACTGTGTTAACCGTGTTCTCCCTGTACTGGGGCGAAGAACCAGTTATGCCGGTGAGCCCGATCTGTTGACCGGCAACTACTTGGTCTTTTTCCCCTACATTCACGTGTGATAAGAGGGCGTAAAAAGCAAACAATTGTTTACCGCAATATTGCTGACCATTTAGTTGAAGAAGGACGCATCTGCCGTGCATCGACTGTGCGGTTCTCACACGACCATACTGCCTAAGAAACTGAATCCACATAACCGTGCCATCCGCCACAGCGTACACGGGAGTCATTGGCCGGGCGGCGAGGCTCCAGCCGCCCTGGAATGGTGCACCGCCTACTCGTACCTTGCCATAACGGTTGTGACTGTTATTCCTACGAATGCGCATAACATTCAAGGGTGGTCTCATTGGTGCTCCTTCCTTCCGGTAAACCAAATTGAGCGGTCAACACGAATTTCCATTTTCGCATCCGGCTTCAGGTTATGATACACTCACGACCGCCGCTCAAGTTCGTTAAACTGGGCCATTTGGTGGGTGACATCGTCGTTACTCTACAGACTCCAGACGGCGGGATACTCGAAAGCACTCAAACGGAGCAGGCATTCTCGCGATTGCGCAAGGCAACGCTCTCAAGGAGCCGAACGTGAAGATCCTGGAGTACAAGGACTTCTTCGTCAATGGCGACGAGCCTTGAGCAGCAGCTAACAGAACGAGCGCAATATCATAACAAGACTGTGAAAGTAGAAATGATGTGAGGAAATCGCCCGACCCAACAAAACTTCACTCGCTCGCGGACTTGCGTGTATTTTTGGTTTCGTAACGATGACAGAGGCGAATGCGCAGTACTCGGCGATCGTGTTGGGCGCGACGGGGAACGTGGGTGGACGCATCGTGCAGCTTCTGATCAAGAACCCGCTGTGCAAGAAGGTGGTGGTGGTGACTCGCCGCAAGACGGACGCCTTCGCCCACCCCAAGGTCTCTGAGTTGGCTGTCAACATGGACCGCCTCGAGGAGGAGGTTGCGCCGCACGCCCTGGGAGTCGACGTCGCGCTCGCCGCGTTCGGCGTCGGCAAGGGTAGCGCGCAGATGCCCGAGGGGGAGGTGCGCAAGATCGAAATCGACTACCCGCGGGCCTTTTGCCGCGCCGCCAAGGCTGGAGGCGCTCGTGTGTGCGGGGTCATGACAGCAGCGGGCGCGGACCCCGAGGCCGGGATGAAGTACGCGAAGATAATCGGCGAGAAGGAGAAGGCTGTGGAGTCCGTCAAGTTCGACTTCCTTGGCGTGTACCGTCCTGCCGTCATTCTCGGCAACTCCAACACGCCGGGCGTCCTTGGCTATGTCATGCCACTGCTCGACTGGGCCATGCCGGCCAAGTACCACTCGATCCACAAGAACGACCTCGCGCGCGCGATGGTGGCGCAGTCGGAGCAGGCGTTCCTCGCGATCGCACAGGGCAACGCTCCCAAGGAGCCGATCGTGAAGATTTTGGAGTACAAGGAGATGGAGCCCTTCTTCGTCAAGGGCGAGAGCAACGAGCCTTGAGCAACAGCAAGTTGCTTGTGTGGGATTGAAGCGCTGTGATGTTTGGCTCGTTTTGATAGCAGGAGACGCCATGTTGCGGCACGGGGTATTGCAACTTTCTGCAGCACAAAGTGCGTCGCGTATTCCGAAGCCTTGCAATCGGTTATCCGGCTTAACTGATCGATCTGCTCGTGTACCTGACGACTCCATCACCTCAAGAGGCAGGCGTATCTTGCGACAGGCGCATTCCACGCCGTAGCAGTTACGGTGCGCGACGAAAGGGGCTCTCCTAGGATAAAAAATCTTTCTGGCGTTGAAGCGATTACGCTGCGCTCAGAAATTCCACTTCAAAGCGAACTGGATCTCACGCTGATTGTTCGGAAGCGTAGCCGTAATCGACTGTCCGCCGGGGACATCGGGGGCGGTACCCAGGGGGATGCCGACCTGCAGCTTGCAACGTTCGTCGAAAGAGCGCTTTCCCGTTGGATTGGCTGACTGTGGCCGCTCAACGCTCCAATAACCGGCGGTTGAGAACATCCTACAGTAGTTCACCATGCAGAGGTCAGAGTACGATTCCGCTCAGCACTCGTGCGGTGTAGGCCATGCTTTGGTCGTTCGGATTTGCGAGTTCCACCGACACTCTCATGGATTTGCCCGGGGCCAATCCCGTACCGGTACTCATTAGCCCGTCCAGTACCAGCGACAGCGGATCCAAGATGGCCGACCCCACTCTCCGTAGCGAATGGAAAGGCTCGTGCGCTTGGATCGTGAGACGCCGCCGCGAGGGCGGCGCAAAGATCGAGGAACCGCCGGCGGGTGTATAAAATATGCGCAGTTTGCTATACGCCAGAAAGGGAATCCGGTGTGTCGCTCTTGACTGATGCTCGATCATGTATAACACTGGTGCACTGCACCGTCAAGCCAAAGGCGTAGCGTGTCTTCCAAGAATCTAGTCAACTTCGCACTTCTGCTTGTTGTGAACGGAATGTGGGCCGCCCAGTATGCCGCCTATAAGACGGCTTCCAGCCAAATGGGACCAGTCACGGTCAGCGCGTGGACGTTCTTGTTCGCGACGCTGATCCTCCTGCCTTTTCTGTTGAGAGAGCGCTTGGCTTCCAATAGTTTTGGCGGGCCGCACCGTTGGAGCCGCCGCGATTGGACCGGTTTCCTCGTGATCGGTATCTTCGGACTGGTTCCCGCCTCCGCATTTCTGGCGTGGGGAACTGAACGCTCGACGGCTTCCAACGCCGCCCTCATCTATCTCACAGTTCCGATTCTAACGGCAGTCCTCGCGTCTATCGTTCTCGGCGAACGAATGACGCGGATTCGTTGGCTGAGCCTCGGCATCTCTCTTGCGGGCGTGATGCTGCTCTCGCGCTCCGACCTCAAGCAGCAAAGTTTGGTGCGCACCGAGTTTCTCGTTGGAAACGGCCTCGTCCTGCTTGCCTGCGCCAGCAGCTCGTTTTACAACGTGTACTCCAAGGATCTCCTGGAGCGCTTCTCCGGTCTTGAAATTCTGGTGTACGGTTACGCGATGGCGTTGGTTCGGAGCATTCCGCTTCTGATCTGGTCCGAGCCGTTGACATGGTCGGTTATCGGCTCCTACACCACCAGCACCTGGCTCTCGGTCCTGGTCTTGAGCGTCTTCAGCTGGGGTTTAGCCATGGTGTTGTGGATGTTCGTCCTCCGCCGTCTGGACGTGAGCCAAGCCTCGGTCTCCATCTATTTGCTGCCATTTCTTGGGGTCTTGATCTCGGCGGTGACATTGCATGAGCGCATAACCGGATCAATGTTGATCGGAGGCGGCATCACTTTGGCGGGAGCGGTTATGATCACGGTCGCGGAGAACCCGTCAGCTGCAGAAAAGGCGTGATATGAGGCTTGGGGAAAAGGTTGCTATAGTCACCGGAGCAGCGCAGGGAATCGGCGCGGCGATTGCCAGCGAGTTTGCCAAAGAAGGCGCCGTGGTTTACGGCGTCGACAAAGGCGCGCATGTCGAAACCGCAAGCGCCTCGATTCGCCAGGCCGGAGGCAAAGCATTCGGCTGCCAGCTGGACATTACCGATCACCAGTTGTACGCGGAGCTGGTGACACGCATCGCGGAGGCACACGGACACATCGATATTCTGGTCAACAACGCCGCCATTGCCTATTACGAAGAACTTCTGAGCAGTTCACTCGAACACTGGCGCGAGATTCAGGCGGTGAACCTGGAAGCGCAGTATATCGGCTGCAAGCTTGTGGCCCCACACATGATCAAGAGCGCCTGGGGCCGGATCGTCAACATCGCTTCCACTCAAGCCATCGCAACCGAAGCCACGCTCGGAGCGTACGCTGCCAGCAAAGGCGCTATTGTGAGCTTTACCAAATCGCTCGCAGTCGAGCTGGCGCCGTACGGGATTAACGCGAATGCGATCGCGCCAGGGTGCATCCACACGCCCATGTCGATCATAAACGGCGTTGATGAAACCACCACCGAGTATTTCCAAACCTGGTACGTGGGCAAACGAAAAATTCCGCTGGGTCGGGCCGGGCGACCCGAAGAGATCGCGCGCGCGGCCGTTTTCCTGGCCTCCGATGACGCGTCGTATGTAACCGGTCACACGCTGGTGGCCGATGGCGGCCTTACCATCACGTTTTGACGCGCTCCAAGAGGGGTCGAACTACGGAGTCGGCAACGAGCGAATTTACCTCGCTGGGCTGTTGACACAAATGTCGTCCTAGTGTAACTTATGTTGATCGATCATACAGCAAGACTTTGGTGAGGTGCATAATGCGACGCTCCAGACTCTGGGTGTTCCCTCTCCTGTTCATGGCGTCTACGTCAGCGTGGGCCGCGGTTAACGGTTCCATCTCCGGAGTGGTGAAGGATGCTACCGGCGCAGTCATACCGAAAGCCGACGTTAGGGCCGTAAATGTCGACACGAACGTCACCAGCACCACGGTCACCGATAGCCAGGGCGCATACTCCTTCTTGTCGCTCCCAGTCGGCCGTTACCGGCTCGAAGTGAAGGCTGAGGGTTTCCAGCGCTACGAACAGACGGACATTTCGCTGAACACCAACGATGAATTGCGCTTCGACCTGGTGCTCAAGATCGGCGAGGTCTCGCAGTCGGTGGAGGTAGCCACCAACGCGGTGCACGTGGAGACAGCTAGCACGCAACTTGGGGACGTCATTACCGGCAGCCACATGGAAAGCATGCCGCTCAATGGTCGGCTGTTCACCGATTTGCTGGGCCTGCAAGCGGGCGTCGTCCCTCAGGCGTCCACCGCTTCAACCGGGTACGGCAACTACTTTGGGACCAGTCAACAAGGCAACATCTCTATCAATGGACAGCGCGAGACGTCCAACGGTTTCTCGGTCAATGGCGCCAACGTGGACAACACCGTGAACAACGGGGCGACCGTGGTTCCGAATCTCGATTCAATCGGGGAATTTCGCATCCTGACGGCCAATTTCGATGCGGAGCACGGGAACTACAGTGGCGGCCTCGTCACGGTGGTAACGAAATCCGGAACCAACGAATTCCACGGAGACGCCTTCGAATTCTTGCGGAACACGGACCTGGACGCACGCAGCTTTTTTGACGGCCCCCGGAATGCCTTTCAGCAGAACCAGTTTGGCGGAACCGTCGGGGGCCCGATCCGGCGCAACAAAATATTCTTTTTCATGGATTACCAGGGAACCCGAAATAATATAGGTCAGGCTACCGGGCAGGTCCCAGTGCCGTCGCTAGCCGAACGCGACGGAGACTTTTCCGCACTCGCCAGTTCCCTGACGGGGACCGTTGGCGGGTCGTACTGGGCCGGTCTTCTTTCCAAGGAACTGGGATACACGGTCACCAACGGCGAGCCGTATTACATACCGGGATGCACTCTCAGTTCGAATTGCGTTTTTCCCAACGCCACTATCCCGCAATCCGCATTCTCAGCGCCAGCGAAGGCCCTGTTGCAGTATGTGCCTCAGCCAAATCTGGGTAACACGTTTGTAAGCAGCGCGAATACCCAACACACGCAAGATGATCTAGGCAGCGGACGCATCGACCTTAACATGGATCGCTGGGGAACCATCTCAGGCTACTATTTCATTGATCAGGTATCCATCATTACGCCTTTCGGCACGAACAACACGCCGGGATTCCCGACTCTGAATGGTGGGCGCTCCCAGCTGTACACAATCAGCGACACGAAAACATTTAACCCGACTACTCTGAACGAGCTGAATCTTAGCTACAACCGGTACGTGTATCACAATAATGAGCCGACGAACGGTTTCGCAAGTCTTGCCAGCCTGGGCTTCAATGAGAATAAACCCGGAGGCATCGTAGATGCGGCCGGCTCGTTCGAAGGGGTGCCCTCCATCGGGTTTAACAGCTTCGGTATCGGCATGGCGGGAGTCAATTACAACCGGTATGAAAACATGCCTTCGGTATCGGATAACTTTTCGAAGGTGCTCGGCAAGCATACGCTGAAAATGGGTGGCAAGTACTCCTTCAATGATTTCTATGAACCTATGCCGCTAGTGGGAGGCAACGGATTTATCAGCTTCAACGGCACAGAGACCGGAATCGACTTTGCCGACTTCCTCATCGGCGCACCTACGAGTTTTGTGGAAGAAGGCGGTTTCAACGTGGATAACCGCCGGAACTACTTGGGCCTCTATGCTCAGGATAGCTGGCGCGTGAAACCAAACCTCACTCTGAACTATGGCCTCCGTTGGGACGTGATTGAACCTTGGTACGAGAAGCACGACCAGGCCAGCACCTTTGTTTTAGGAGTTCAGTCGACGGTTCATCCTGGCGCTCCCGAGGGATACGTTTTCCCTGGTGATACAGTTCCGGGTTATGGCAAGATCCCCAGTACCATCGCCCCTACGCGGTATAAAGGCTTCGCGCCACGCTTCGGCTTTGCCTGGTCGCCCGCGCCCGATGGAATTTTGGGTAAGTTACTGGGCGGAGCAGACAAGTTTAGTATCCGCGGCGGCATTGGCATGTTTTACAACAACCTGGAAGGCGCGTTGGAGATCGACGAAACTGGATTGGCGCCTTTTGATATCTACTACCCGGCTCCGTTGCCTGCTGTCTTCGCGTCTCCCTATACGAACCGGCTCGACGGCGGGACCCATGCGCCTTTCCCCTATAGCACGCAGAACTTCAATTGGTCGCTGGCTCTTCCTTTGGGCGGTTACCCCGTACCCCCGATCGATCAGACAGTACCATACACTGAGACCTATAATCTCACTTTACAACGTCAATTTGGCAGTAATACGGTATTGACAGCCGGCTATCTGGGCAATCAGAGCCACCATCTGCTCACTCAGATTGCGAACAATCCCGGGAACCCGCAGCTATGCTTGAGCCTGAGCCAGCCAAGCGAGGTGGCGCCCGGCAGCCCAACATGCGGACCCTTTCTTGAGAGTGCGGTTTTCACCAGACCCAACGGAACGCAAGTTATCGGTACGCGCGGGCCTTTCGGGGCGGCGAATTTCGGCGATAACGACATATTCGCTACTATCGCAAACTCGGCGTACAACTCATTGCAACTCAACCTGCACCATACCAGCGGGCGGATGACCTTTGTTGTGGCTTACACATTCAGCAAGTCACTTGATGACTCATCCAATCTTGCAGATAAACAGCCGAATCCGCTAGATAATCGGCTGAGCAGGGGTCTGTCGAATTTCGACGTTACTAATAATTTCGTGGCTAGCTACAGCTACCTCCTGCCATTTGATTTGTTGGCGCACGATCGCTCGTCGCGGCTAGCTTCTGGCTGGAAATTGGTGGGCATAACGCATCTGGCTACCGGATTTCCCATCGTCATGGGGGAAGGCGATGACCACTCTCTATTAGGAAACAGTGGAGGAACCGATACGCCCGACTTTCTCGGTGGAAACCTGAACTTTCAAAACCCGCGCCTGGCTAACGTCTCCACCGGCATCCCCTACTTCAACACCGCGCTATTCACGCCGTCGGCGATTGGATTCGAAGGTACCGCCAACAGGGCGTTTTTTCACGGGCCAGGGCTGAACAACTTCGACATGTCGCTTTTGAAGGACGTCAAATTGGCGGAGCGCTCGAGCATCCAGCTCCGTTTCGAGTTCTTCAACATTTTCAACCACGCGCAGTTCTATGATCCGAGCGGCAATATCACGTCGGGGCCCTCGTCGTTTGGAATCATTAATTCTGCGCGTCCCGGCCGGATCGGGCAAATCGCAATTAAGCTCTTGTTCTGATCTTTTTTCGAAGGCAGAGCACCTAAGCACTGCCGCATATAATGAACTCGTGTTCCTCGCATTTGCGTTTTTGGCCGCGGGCCTCTTAGCATTCGGCGCCGACCCGGCGGCAGTTCATCTCGCGAATGCCCAAAAAGCTCTCGCGGCGCAAAATGTTCAGGAGGCCAAAGCCGAGCTCGATCTGGCAATCAAGGCCAATCCTGGATCGACCGAGGCATTGCTTATGCTGGGCGGCGTTGAGATCCGGAATGGAGAGGCCGTCCGGGCCATCGAGCATTACGGGCGCGCTTTGCAGTTGGCTCCAAATTCTTTCGTCGGCCACTACGATCTGGCTCTGGCCTACTTGCATGAACGGAAGCTTGCCGATGCGCGCCACGAACTCGAGCGCGCAGTAACCCTGAATCCGCGACAACCGGACGCCGTCTACAACCTGGGCGTAGTTCTGCTGGAACTGGGAAATGCGTCCGAGGCGCTCAAGTATTTCCGTCAAGCAATGTCACTCCAGCCGGAAAGGCCTGAAATCGCATTTAACCTGATACGCGCCGAGCTTGCGGCGGGTGACTGGCCCGCCGCGCGGGAGGAGAGCGGAATTACCGGGCGTTCCTTTGCAGCCGACGCCGCCTGGCAAGGATCCGTTGGCGGGCTATTTCTGGAGTCGGGACATCCGCAAGACGCGGTCCCGTTCCTCGAACACGCCTTGAAGATGCAGCCCGCATCCGCGGAGGTGCGCCATCTTCTTGCCTCGGCGTACGTGCAATCCCGGCAACCGGATCTTGCCCTCTCACTGATCCCGGCCGCGATAACTGCAGAGGAACACTTTCTGAGAGGCAGCGCCTTACTGGTCAAGCGCAGACTCGCTGAGGCAGACTCCGAAGCCGGCGCCGCTCTGGGCGAGAAGACGGACGAACCGCGGTATCTCCTTCTCGCCGCCCGCATACAGCAGACCGAGGGACGCCAGGATGCCGCGCTGGCACTCCTCCGCCGGGCCACAGAGCAGGCACCGCACTGGGCGGAACCGTATTACTGTATGGCAGTCAGCTATTATTTCGAGCACCGTTATGAGGAGGCACGCAACGCACTCGAGCAGTCTCTTAAGCAGGCTCCCGAGTCCCCACGCGGCCTGTTCCTGGTCGCCGTCACCTTCATCAATCAAGGAAAGAACCACGAGGCCGAAGAATATCTGCGGCGCGCCATTGCGATTCAACCGGATAATGCGCGTTATTGGCTACATCTCGGCGCTGCGCGGCTGCGCAATGACAATCCCATTGGTGCGCAGGAAGCCTTCCACCGCGCCATCGCGTTGAAGCCGGATTATGCGCTACCGCATTATCAGCTCGGAAAACTGCTGGCGCATTCCGATGCGCAGACTGCCGAACAGGAGCTGGAGAAGGCCATCGCTTATGAACCCGGCCTCGTGCAGGCATACTATCAGTTGTCCCGCGTGGCAGCCGCACTGGGTCAGAAGGAAAAGTCAGCGCAAGCGTTGGCCACATTCGACCGTTTGAAGAAGCAGGGGGAGGGTGAGGAACGAACACTTTCGGAAGACGTGAACGGAGAACTGCAGCACCCCTGAGGCACCGAGTCTTCGAACCGCTTGGATCTCAGGAAAGCTCTGGAATTGAGAAAGTCTGCCGGGCTGCGGCGTAATCTTCGGCGCCTTTGGCAAAACGGCGAAAGGCTGAGGAGTTTAGCTCGATGCCGAGCCCTGGCCGTCGTGGCACATTCAGCGCGCCATTGGAAATCTCCAGCTCGTCTTGGACCAAATCCCGCCGCAAAGCAGATTCGGTCACGGACGGCGGCAAGAACTCGATAAACCGGCAGTTCGATGTTGCGGCTGCGAAATGCGCGGTCGCGGCCACGCCGATCCCGGTCTTCCAACAGTGCGGCACGATCAGCTTGCCACGATCCTGCGCCATTTGCGCCACGCGCATGGCCTCCGTCAATCCTCCCACTCTCCCGATGTCGGGCTGAGCGACATCGACGCGGCCGCGGTCCATCAGTTCTGCAAACTCGAATCGGGTGGTCAGCCACTCGCCTGCCGCGACCCGAATTCCTGTAGCATCGGCCAGCCGGGCATAGCCGTCGAGATCGTCAGACGGCAGTGGCGTTTCGACAAAGAATAGATTAAACGGCTCCATCTGGCGCATCGCGTGAAGCGCCTCTTTCCAGTCGGACCAGGCGTAGGCAACGTCGACCATCATTACCATTTCAGATCCGACTGTTTCGCGGCAAAGGCGGACCAGTTCCACGATTGCGTCATTGCCCTCGCGCAGCAGATTGTATGCGTAGGGGCCTTTAATGCAAATCTCCATTTTGGCGGCCTGGAAGCCGAAATCCCGCGCCCAGCGAGCCTTCTTAAGCAGACTGGACCGGTAATCGTCCAACGTGCTTCCGGAGGGCAGTAGGCTGGCGTAGGGTGTGATGAATTCCTTCTGGGCGCCACCCAACAGTTGCCAGACGGGCTTTCCAGTTGCCTTTCCGTAAAGATCCCAGACTGCCATGTCCAAGGCGCCGATGGCACACACTCCTG
Source organism: Terriglobia bacterium (assembly GCA_963768075.1). GTDB lineage: Bacteria > Acidobacteriota > Terriglobia > Bryobacterales > Bryobacteraceae > QHXW01. Next base: position 101,383 of record CAVYHD010000029.1, on the reverse strand, counting down.
CGCCGCGCCTACCAGTCATAGCGGTGAATTTGTATAGCCGGTCCCAGATGGCTGCTGGCTGAGTGGGGTCCTGTCCGACGATCAATTCTCGCAAACCTAAGCTCATGATGTGAGAGCCTGGCGCCTCAATCATCGCTTTGATCACCCAGGGGTTCGCATCGGTCTCGCCTATACCGGTAACGCCCTCATCCGTATGGACTTCCACGACGATTGTGTCCTGTGCAGAGTCACATGCGCTCGCGTTGCAATCCGGCACTACGAGCACTGTGCAGATCACGTCCGTGATCGTCATACCTTGGGAAAGCTCCTGTATTCTAGATCATCGATCATATCTTATCTGGTGTAATGCCGCAAAGCGTTTTGTCAGGCTCCAGGAACAATTCTCAGCACGTATGTCGCGTGAGCGACCGCAAACGTAGGAAACCAAGTAGACTCCCCAGTGAATGAAGATGCCGGGCGCGACGCTAAGAAGCCGCTTTCACCGGAGCAACGGGCTCTGCCTCGACCAGCCGTCCATGCCAGGCATCGAAGGCCACCTCGAACGCCTGCCTCGTCGCGACCGGATCGCGCCTTCGAATGGCTTCCAGAAGCGGCTGGTGGGAATAGGCGTCCTGGCGGAGATCGAATCCCTCCCGGGAAGCCACCTGGATCGCGCTGAATCCGAAGAGCGGTAGAACCAGTCGCCGCAAAGCGGCGCGGAGGGCCTCATTCTCCGTCGCTTGCCAGACGGTGTCATGCCAAAGCAGATCCGCCTTGATGTAAGCCTGGCAATCCGAGGCGCGCGCCGCTGCCGCAGCCTCCAGGTGAAGCGCCTCAAGCTTCTGAATGCGCTCATCGGTTGCGCGGCGGGCGGCCTCTTCGAACGCAAAACCTTCCAGAACACGACGCACGACCAGGATTTGCTCGACTTCGTTCAATCCTAGTTGCGTTATATAGGTCGCCGAGTTCGGGCGCTTGGTGATGAAGCCCTCGGTTTCTAACTGGACCAGAGCCTCGCGAACGACCGTTAAGCTGGTCCCGAGCTGCTCCGCGAGATCCCGTTCGACCAGCCGTTCGCCGGGCTTGAGTGAACCTTGCAGAATTCCGCTACGGATCTTTTCTGAGGTCTGAAAGCGAAGGGTGGCGGAGGTCAGTTTCTCGGTGATCAGGGGCATAGTCTATTATATGCTCGATCATGTGTCTCCTCCTGGGAGGCCACTACGCTAGTACACCCCGAACCACTTCGCCATGCACGTCCGTCAGCCGGAAATCACGTCCGCTATAGCGGTATGTTAGCCGCGTGTGATCGAAGCCGAGCAGGTGGAGAATGGTCGCGTGCAGATCATTGATATGCACCGGATTTTCCGCTGCACGGAAACCAAAATCGTCCGTGGCTCCGAAAGTGGTCCCTCCCTTTATGCCAGCTCCCGCCAGCAGCACCGAGAAACCGTACGAGTCGTGGTCGCGGCCATTCTGGACCTTGACGGACGCACTGTTTTCGACCGAGGGCGTCCGGCCGAACTCGCTGCCCACGATGACCAGAGTGTCTTGAAACAATCCACGCGCCTTAAGATCCTTGATGAGCGCGGCAATGGGCCGATCGGACTGGCGCGCCAGCTTGCGGTGTATCAGGATGTCGTCGTGATTGTCCCAGGGCTGTAAATTGCCAAAGTAGACTTGCACCACGCGGACACCGTGCTCCACCAGCCGGCGGGCCATCAGACAGCCGCGGGCGAAATCGCCCTCGCCATAGAGAGCGCGCGTCGCTTCGCTCTCTTTGCTGATATCGAAGACCTCGGGCGCCTCCGTCTGCATGCGAAAAGCGATCTCCAACGACTGAATGCCGGCATCCAGCTGGGCGTCATTCGGCCGCTTTTCCATGTGCAAACGGTTCAGGCGAGTGATCAGGTCTACCTGATCACGTTGGAGCGGCATAGCAACCTGGCTATTGTGGAGAAAGGGGATGACCTTATTCGGATCCGTTTCGTGGTTGACGATGTGCGTGCCCTGGTAGACGCCAGGCAGGAACGCCGAATTCCACAGCGGCGGACCAACCACCGGAGTTCCGGGACACAACACCACGAAACCAGGCAGGTTTTGGTTCTCCGTCCCGAGCCCGTAAGTGATCCAGGACCCCATTGACGGACGCCCCGGCTGTATCACCCCGCAATTCATCATGAACAACGAGGGCTCGTGATTCGGCACATTGGTGTGCATCGAGCGAATCACACAGAAGTCATCGATCGAGTTGCCGACATTCGAGAAAATTTCGCTGACTTCAATTCCGCTCTGGCCGTACTTTTTGAACTGAAACGGGGAGCGCATCAGGCTCCCCGTCTTTCGTTCGGTGCGCGGATTCCCGCCGGGCATCGGCTGGCCGTGAAACTTGTCGAGCATGGGTTTCGGATCGAAGGTGTCGACCTGCGATAGCCCGCCGTTCAGAAACAGGAAAATGACGCGCTTCGCCTTGGCGGGAAAATGCGGCGGCTTCACGGCCAATGGACCCGCGGCCGGTTCCGCTGAAGCTGCCCGCAACTGCCCGGACACCAGGCCGGCCAAGCCGACCAATCCGAAACCGGACCCCATCCGCGACAGGGCTTCGCGACGTGTCAGATGAGGAAGAATGCCTACGTTTTGCACGAACATGTTAGTCCTCAATCCTCAATCCAGGAAACTAAATTCGTTTGACGCCAACAAAGCTTGGACGTAAGGAGACCACGCCCCGTCATGTTTGCGTAAAAACTCCAGCGCAATGCTGATTTCTTCATTCGACGCTGGCCGTGCCAGCAGGCGTTCGTACACTTCGCGGATCGCGGCGGTGGCGTCATGGCCGCCCATCGATGCGGCGAGCACACGGCTCTCTTCCATTACCAGGTCACTGTTCAAGAAATACAGGCGTTGTAGCGGCACCAGCGTGATGTTACGCTTTTCGGCGGTGATGCTCGGGCTGGGGAAATCGAATAGCGCAAGGGTTTCATTCAGATCAAAGCGGCTGACCTTACCGTAAATGGTTCGGCGTTTCCGGTCGGTAGCCAGATCCACCGACGGCCCGCCGATCGCCTCATCCAGGCTTCCGGCAACGAACAGAATCGAGTCTCGCAGTGCTTCCGCATCGAGTCGCCGCCGGTTCATGCGCCACAAGAGTTGGTTGCCCGGATCTTGGGCGTAGTCTCTCGCGGAGTAGTCGCTGCTCAGTTGATAGACGTTGGAGAGCATGATTTCACGGATCAACGATTTCACGGACCAGCGGTTCTCGATCATTCCCGACGCCAAATAGTCCAGCAGCTCGGGGTGGGTTGGCCGCTGGCCCATCTTGCCAAAGTTACTTGGTGTCCGCACAATGCCTTCACCGAAGAGCCGCTCCCAGATGCGGTTGGCCATCACGCGCGCCGCCAGCGGATGCTGCACAATGGCTTCCGCCAGTTCGAGCCGGCCGCTGCCTTTCGTGAATGGAGCGGGCGACCCGTTCGAAAGTACCGCCAGGAACCGCCGCGGCACCTCGTCGCCGAGATTATAGGGACTGCCGCGTAAGTTCACCTTCAGGTTAACGGGATGCGCCGCTTCGCCGATGCCGTGGAGAAACGGATACTGTGGCGGAAGCGCAGCCTTAAGGGCTTTCAGTTGTGCGCGCATCTCGTCGAGATGCGCTTTCCACTCCCCGCTTAGCCAGCGATCGATGGCATCTCCGCTGTAGAGGTAGATCGCTCCCGGGCTCGTCGGACCGGCCCCTGGCTGCGCCGGTGGCGGCTCTTTGCCGAACAGGTCGTTCCACAGAACGAACTTATCCCTCTCGATGGCCTTGACGACAACGTTGCAACCCGGGCAGAAATCTTCGTAGGTAGCAAAACCGTTGGGCAGGTGATTGGCAAGTGCGTCGCTCACGGTCTTGTGCTGGCCCACGGTGATCAGGTTTTCCTCGTCAATGGCCTCTTTTTCGCGCAATATCGCCAGCGACAGATCCTGAAATGCAGCCGCGATTTTCCTCAACTCACCGGAACTCGCGTCGTGGCGCGTGGCTTCGTACCAGGGCTTCAAATAGGGGTGATCCTTCTCGGGATCACTCAAGTAGCGAACCCATCGCTCGAGGGTTTCACGGTCCAACTGCGAGCCCACGGCACTCTCTGGCGCCAACTTTTCCGGTCCGATGACTCTCCACGCTCCCGCCAGATAGAGAGCGGTCTTCTGCGCCTCAATTTCGGCTAGGATCACGGCCAGCTTTTGTGTGTACTGCTTGATGGCCTCTTCCTGTTCGCTGATTTTTTCCTTTTGCCGTTGATAAGCCTCGACTACGTCGCGCGAGACTAGCGGATAGTCCACGTAATCGGAGCTGGCGAAGACTCCGGCAAGAGCGTAGTAGTCTTTACTCGAAATGGGGTCGTATTTGTGATCGTGGCAGCGTGCGCATGCCACGGTCAATCCGAGAAAACCGCGGGTAAGTGCGTCGACCCGATCGTGCCTCTCGTCGGCGCGAGCTTGCGGCGGCTCGGCCATATCGTAATACCAGGGCCCCAGGCCAAAGAATCCAAGGCCCGGCCGGAGGCGATTGCTGTCCTTGTCCTCCAACAAGTCGCCGGCGATCTGCGCCTTGACGAACAGATCGTAAGGCATGTCGTCGTTAAAGGCTTTCACCACCCAATCCCGGTAGCGCCAAGCGTTCTGGTAGGACTCTTGGCCGATGCCGCGCGTATCATCTTCTGCGTACCGCGCAACGTCCAACCAGTATCGGCCCCACCGTTCGCCAAAGTGCGGCGAAGCGAGTAACCGGTCTACCACGTGGGTAAAGGCCGCCGGAGACGAATCGTGCAAGAAGGCATTCACTTCTTCCGGTCTGGGAGGAAGGCCAATCAGATCGAATGTGGCGCGGCGAATCAGCACACGCTTATCGGCTGCGGCGACCGGCGTCAGCCCGCTTGTTTCCAGCTTCGCCAGAATGAAGCGATCGATTGGCGACTGAACCCAAGAGGAATCTTGCACCGCAGGCGGTGTGGCTTTGTGAATCGGCTGAAACGACCAGAACGCCCGCTGTTCGGATGTGATGGCCCGCTCGTTGGAAATCGTCCCTTTTACCTCTGGCCAAGGCGCTCCGGCACTCACCCACGCGCGGAGATCCCGAATCTCCGTTTCGTTCAGCTTCTTGCCCGGAGGCATCTTCAGCCGCTCGTGAGTTTGCTGGACGGCCTGGATCAGCAAGCTGGAATCCGGATTACCGGGAATAATGGCAGGACCGCTTTTGCCACCTTTAAGCAAATTGTCCCGTGAATCCAGGCGTAGACCTGCAGTTTGTGCATCGCCGTGACAACCGAGGCAATTGGTTGCGAAAACGGGACGGATGTGAGCCTCGAAGAATTCGGCCGGGTCAGCCGGCTGCTGAGCAAACGCATACGTAGTCAGCATCAGTTCAGTGAAGAACACTAGCGCCGTTGACGTTACGATCCGGACTTTGCGCTCGATCTCTCCGATCATGCAGTCCCTCCGTTCCGCGTTCTTGCCGCCGGCGCCATCTTTATCTTCATTGTGCATCACGTGGTCCGTAAGACCTTGACTGGCTCGACCAGTAGAAGTATTCTAATGATCGATCATAATCCTACCAGAGACTGCCCGTCGTCGGGCGAACAAAATGGCCTCCAGACTCAGCGCATGAACCGGCGAACATTTCTTCAGCTCACCGGACCGGGACTGGCCCTCGCCGCAGCCAGCCCTAGTATCGCAGGCGCGAGCGACGCGGCGCCGAAGATGTTTCCCTTTGGAACCCATATCTACCGAGAGCCTTCCCTGCCGCTGGAACAGATTCGCGAAGACCTGCCGCTGCTCAAGAAGCTGGGCTTCAACATGGTCAAGATCCAAGAATCCTGGGCCATCGACGAACAAAAAGAGGGCGCTATCGATCTGTCGAAAGTTTCGCGCGTAGTCTCCGATGCTCGCCAGAATGGCTTGAGTGTCTACTTCGGCGTTACCATGGAGCAGCCTCCAGCCTGGTTTTGGCGAAAGTTCCCGGACGCGTATCTGGTCTACAACACCGGCGAACCACATAACGATCAACTCCAGTATGTCATTCCAGCCGACGGCAAGCCGGGCCCTTGCTGGCATCATCCGGGTGCCCGAGGGGCGGCAACCCAATTCCTGAAGGATATCGGACGCCAGATCGGGCAATACGACAACATTTTGGTATGGAACGTTTGGCAGGAGATCGGCTTTTGGCCCATGCGTCCTGGGTTCCTGGGCTTCTGCTACTGTCCGTATAGCTTGCGGGAGTTCCGTACATGGCTGAAAGACCGTTATGGGTCGATCGAGAAGGTCAATCAAGCTTGGCGGTCAGGCTATGGCAGCTTCGACGAAGTGATTCCTCCGCGTTTGACGAAAGACCTTCCACCCTACGTGGATTTTCGGTACTTTATGGACGACGTTTACCTTCCTTGGGTACTACAGTGGAAGGCCACGGTGTTGCGCTCCAGCGATCCGCGGCATCGAGCGGTGTTCGCGCATGGAGATGAGGCCATCGTTGGCAGCGGACAGCAGTGGCGTCACGCAGAAGTACTGGATTTCTATGGGGGCTCCTGCTATCCCGCATGGCGCCCGTTCGAGGACTGGGACGCGGGCCAAGGTTCGCCAGGTGGTACGGTCGATTCGAACGCGGGACAACAGGCCGAGTTGTGGAACTGCATTCTGCTGCGGTTCGACTACCTTCGCTCGGCAACGCCTAGCGGCAAAATATGGGCGGCAGAATTTCAGGGCGGGCCGATCGTGCGTGGGTTGCATCGTGGGCGCGTTCCCAGCGCAGCGGATATCCGCCGATGGGTGCTGGGCGCTCTGGCGGCGGGCGTGCAAGGAATCAGCTTCTGGAATCATCGCGCTGAGATTTTTTGGCGCGAGGAGTTCGGCTTTGGACTTCTCGAGTTGGAAGGCAACGCGATGACGGCCCGGGCAGAGGAGGCCGGCCGCCTAGCTACGGCCGTGAACCAATACGCCGAACTGTTCACGGACGGCAAGGTTCCGCAAGCGGAAGTCGCCATCTTGATTTCGGAGGAACTGTATATCTTTCTCAACGCGACCCTCAAAGAAGAGAACTACGCGGGCGCGTCCGAGCACTTAGCCCATACCATCCGTGGGATCCACAGGTCGCTGTGGAACGAGGGCATTCCGGTCGATTTTCTGTCGGACACGCAACTGGCCGCACGCGGCAACGATTATAAGGCCCTGCTGCTTTCTATGCCTGCCGCCCTCAAGCCGGGCCTGATTGACGCGTTGCGCCAGTATGTCGCACAAGGCGGAACGTTGATATCCGAAGCATGCCCGGGCCGGCTGAGCGAATATGGATTCGCCGCTCCCGGCGCCATGCCGGCGGCGTTGCGCGAGCTCTTCGGCGCCACGCATCGTGACCTGGTCATTGTTCGCGAGCCGCACGATGGCTCGATTTGGACCGGCCGCGAAGCCTCCTACGGAGATACGGTGCGCTATCGCGACTTGCAGGGCGTGGGCGAGTTTCGCGACCATAGCGTCGTGCCGGCGTACTTCCTGCAGACCGTGAATCCTACAACTGCGGCGCCGGTATTGCAGGATGGAGACCAGGTCGCCGGCTGCGTCAACTCCTTCGGCAAAGGCCGTGCTTACCTGATCGGCACCTTGCTCGGCCACGCCACGATGAGCTATAACGATCCGCGAAACGAGCGCTTCCTGACTGCATTGCTAAAGCGGCACGGTGTGTCGGCCGATCGCGTGGGCAGACTGAATCGGCGGCGCCGAGTTCTTGAACCGCAGGCCGCCTGGTTCTTCTTTAACAACGGCACGATGGCGGTCGAAGAGTCCATTTCAATTGCCGGATACTCGAGCGTGGCGGATCTGTTGACCGGACCGCTCGCCCACGAAGCCGGCAGCGTACGAATCAGCGTCGATCCGCAGATGGTTCGCTGTCTCGTCCTGAGAACATGACTCTTCCCTTCCCGCGCCCCATTGCGCGATGGGGAAGCTCCCCTCTTTTGCCAGCAGCCGTTGCGGCAGGCGCTCCACCATCTGAAACTCCCGGCGTTTCCGTCGCGGCTACTCCACACATGGGCAAGCAAGGGCGGCGCATCGTGAAACAGGATGGAGTCGAAGTCTGGGCCAAACCGCTGGAGGACCACGCCTTCGCCGTAATCCTTTTCAATCGTTCGGCGCGCCCGCGAAACCTCGCCGTTCGCTTCAGCGATTCCGACAAAGACTAGACAATGAAAATCACCAAAGTCGACTGCCACGTTCTTTTGGACCCTGCCTACGACATCGGCGCTACCAGTTCCGCGCAGGACGATATCGTCGTCGAGATCCATACCGATGAAGGGATTTCCGGAATCGGCGAGAGCGACGTAAACCCCTGGATAGCACGAGCCTGTATCGAGGCACCCGGGACCCACACCATGGGGCTAGGTCTGAAGCAAATGCTTTTGGGCGAAGATCCGTTGAACGTCGATGGGCTATGGGAAAAGCTTTACGTCGGGTCGGCCATGAACGGCCGTCGCGGCGCGGTGGTGCATGCTCTAGGCGCCATCGATATAGCGCTGCACGATCTGCGCGGAAAAGCTCTCGGCAAGCCGTGCTACGAACTGCTGGGCGGCGCTTGCCGTGGGTTCATCACGCCTTACGCATCGCTGCAGCCGGACGTCTCGAGCTTCGATGTCTACAAATCGTCAATGGTCGAGTGGGCGCTCGAAGCGCAGCGACGCGGCTTCCGCGCGGCCAAGCTGGAGATCACGCCTTCCGGCCCATACGCACATAAGGGACTCAAGGCATCGAACCGTGAGATGGGCGGCGTGATTACCGCGGTGCGCCGCGCGGTAGGCGAGGAGTTCGTTCTGATGGTGGACGTGCAATACGCGTTTCCGGACGCGGATGCTTGTCTCGAAACCATCCGCACATGGCAAGACTTCAACTTGTTCTTCCTCGAGACGCCTTTGCCCTCCGACGATCTAGCCGGCTACGCACGGCTGGCGGCCGAGCAGAAAATTCCCATTTCGGCCGGAGAATGGCTTAGCACGCGGTTCGAGTTTTTGGACCTGATGGATCGAGGCCGTGTGTCGGTGGTGCAGCCGGACATTGGCCGTGTGGGAGGACTTACCGAAACCATGCGCGTGTGCGGTCTGGCGGCGGAGCGCAAGCTCAAAGTCGTGCCGCACCTCTGGAAAACCGGGATTTCAGTGGCAGCGGCCTCTCACATGGCTGCGGTGACGCCCGAGTGCCCGTTCATCGAGTTTCTACCCAAGGAACTGTGCGAGTCCACGCTCCGCAAGCAACTGCTGTTGGAGGAAATCGAGATGCGCGACGGAGTGATCCCGCTGCCCACGCGCCCAGGCCTCGGTGTGGAGCTGAATCGCGAGGCTCTACACCGGTTCATCACCGCTGCCGAGCTCGTCTCGGCGTCAGTGACGGTTTAGCACCCTCCCGATGTGGCGCAAGACTGGGTGAGTGGGAGGGCCTTTCAAGGCATTACTGGCAGCAAAACGTACGATGCCCGGTCTCGGGAGTGCCATACCGCATTCTTAGCCACCACGACTCCACCTTCGTCATAATTGTTGCCGCCCGTATTCAGGTTGCGATCAAAGCGCGGAAAGTTGCTGCTGGAAACCTCCAGGCGGATGCGGTGTCCCGCTGGAAAGTAATTGCTCGTGGCGTGCAGGTCTATGGTCAACTGGTAAACTTCGCCGGGCTTCATCCAGACCTTCTTGTGGAATCCCTCGCGGTATCGCGCCCGGAGAATCCCATCCTGAAGGTTGAACGCCATCCCGTCGGGATAAACATCCATAAGCTTTGCCGTGAAATCGGTGTCGCGTGCGCTCGACGCGACGAATAACGTCAACTCTATCGGTCCAGTCAGCTCAATGCCGGCCTTAAGGCGCGGAGTGCTGTAGACGAGCACATCCGGGCGACTCTCCACGAGGGATTGGTCTTGTGCGCCATCGCCGACCGTGGGGACAGGGTTTTTCGGATCATACTGAAATTGATCGGAGGGCTCATCTCCGGGGCCATCGGTGCCGAGCCCGCCGTCTCCATCGCGACCATTGGCGTGACCACTGCTGTGGAGGTAGTACCTGGCGAACTGCGTACGCGCCAGGGGCCATTCGGTTTCCGATCGCCACTTGTTAAGCCCCATCACAAAGATTTGCACCTTCGGCACGGATTTCAGGGCAGTGTCATTCCCCTTCAGCCATCGGTCGAACCAGCGCAGGTAGAGGTTGTAGTAATCGAATCGTGCGTCCCCCATCTCGCGCTTCGCCACAACCGTATGTTCAGTTGCGGAATCGAAAGCACAATGCGTGGTGGGCCCGATCACCACAAACTGGTTGTCGCGCGCCCGCGCGTTCTCGCCGTTCTCCCGCATCAGCTTGGCCAGCAGGAACGCTTCATTGACTACGGAATCGTACCAAGAGCATACTTGCAAGGCCGGTGTGTTGAAGTGGTGGCGCTTGTCGACGTAGCCGAAGTGGTCCCACCAAGGGTCGCCGGGAGCATGCGAAACGAAATCCTCGCCGTGTGGTGCGGGTTTCTTACCTTCGATAACTCAATCTGGTCTTCGCCTAGATAAGAACAACCATAGGTCCCGATCTTGCCCGTGGACCAGGGTTGCGCGGCCATCCAGTCCAGCATGTCCGATCCGTCAGCTGTATCGTTGGCCGACACTGTGAACCGCCCTTCGGACTCGAACTTGCCGCGAACACCCTGTACGGCGACCAGGTAACCCTGCCCCGCGAACATGCGGGGAACCTCCGTACGCGCCTTACGGTTGTACGGCGTGCGGATCATGATCGCGGGCAGTTTCTCGCCGGCGCCTTCCGGGAAGTAGAGGTCAGTGGCCAGCTTCACGCCGTCGTGCATCGGGACCCGCACATTGGTTTCTACGCGGACGGGGTAGTGCGGCTCGGGAAAAACGAGGCCGGGTTCCGCCAACAGCGGGATCGCAATGACAACGAGCGCGAGTCGGTGCACGGGATTTCAGGAAAACAAGACGTCGATTTCGGAGACGTCGAGAAAGTTGGTTCCCGATTGGAATTCGATATATTCGAAAACCCGGCCCGAGGGCGTGTGCGTGATTTCCTTGCTCCAGTCGATGCCAAGAGCAGAGTACATCGTGGCCGCCACGTCTTCGGGATACATGGATCTCTTCTTGGCCCAGCCCGGTTTCACCACGCGCCCACCTTCGTCATCGGTGGCGCCCAGAGCACGACCGCCAATAACGCCCGCGCCCGCGAACAAGGCACTCATGGCGAACCGGTGATGGTCTCTACCCTTGCCCACCGTCAGAGAGCCGGGCGTCCGGCCGAATTCACCGAGGCATACGATCAGCGTCTTCTCAAGCAGCGTGCGGCCATCAGCGGTCTTGGTTCTCTCCATGTCGGCCATCAGTTCGCTCAGGCCGATGTCGAGATCCCGGCTCAGTGTGTACTGGTTCGACTTCTGCGTCTTGTCGTAAATATTGGTGTGCAAGTCCCAGGCGCCGTGATTAATGGCTACGAAGCGCGCACCCCGTTCCGCAGCGAGCATATTGCGCGCCAGGATACAGGCGTCGCCAAATCCCGTGTCGCCGTAGCGTTTCTTGTCCTCTTCTTGCAACTTCAATATCTTGGGAATCTCGGGGGACTCCATCATCCCCAAAGCGTCAGCGCGGAAGGAGTTCGCCTGCAGTACCGGCGTCGTTCCCGGCACTATAGCGCCCGGCGACAGCCTGGAGAGCTCGTCCAGATAGCCAATGCGGCGTTCGAAGCGGGCCTTCTCATCTTGCGGAACGACAAAAGAGAGATCGCCGCCGCGCGTATCGAGATTGAGCGGGCCGAATTTCGCCTCAAGACATCCTTGCTTTACCTGGTTCGGCCCGTAATTCATAGATACGAACGGAGGAAGGAAGTCGCTGTCTTTGCGTTTGTCGCGCGACTCGTAAGCCACGATGGCGCCAACGGACGGAATTTCCTTGATTCGGGCGGGGCTGAAACCGTGCGCCGCGTGCATATAGTAAATCGCGCGCTCGTGCTCGGTCTCCCAGGTCTCGAGCGAGCGAAGGATGGCGAACTTGTGGAAGTTCTCCGAAAGCCTGGGAAAAAGGGCGGCCGGCATCTTCACGCCCGGCGCGATCTGTTTCACCTCGAAGTCCGGCGGAGTCCATTTCCCCTCCTTCAAATCGAAGCTGTCGACATGACTGCAACCGCCCTGCAGAAAAACGTACAGGCAGTATTCGGCCGTGCCACGCGGCTTTACTTTGTCCTTCACGGTAGCGTTGAGCGGCCGCAGCATCGGCAGGAGATCAAAACCGGAGATTGCCACCGAGCCAACCTTTAGCAGATTGCGGCGCGTCAGCGTCGGGATTGCAGGAAGAAAGAAGGACATATCGGCTCCTAGTAATTCAATACGAATTCAGGTTTGTTTATTAATGCCCAGAGCAGGTCTTCAGCGCCCTTGGCGTGGTGCTCGGCCAACAGTTTTTCTCCGAAGACCGATTCTCCATCCGACGGAAAGCGCGCCAGCGTGGCCAGAAACAGATCTTCAACGATCTCTTTGTTGGTCTTCGACGGCTCGGCATTCAGCAGAGCATCCAACCGGCTGCCTTTGATCTCCGCATTCAGTTTTTCCTTTACGAGCTTACTGTTTAGCAGCACCGAGGACTGCAGCGTGGACAGGTCGAGCGACCTGGGCTTCAGGATGCGGTCGTCGAGGCCGAAGCTCACCAGCGTCTTAGCCAGGTTTCCCGGCAAATCTTCAGGCGAAACGGTTTGTTGAACGTATTTGATTTTGCCACCGCCACCTGCGCTGAACTCCTCAAACACGCCTGTCGACTGACAAATTGCGTCCCAGATCTGTTCGGCAGGCATGCGATGCACCAGCCGTCGCGCAAAATACTGGCCATAGTCGACGCGCCACGGGCCTTGCACGCGGTTTGAAAGTTGATATGCCGAAGAAGTCGCTATCAGCCGGATCAGATACCGCAGATCGAAATGGTGCGCCTGAAGGTCCTTTGCCATTGCGTCCAGAAGATCAGCCTGGATCGTCTGTGCCGTCCATGGCGCTGAAATGTCAGCAGCCGGCACGCCATATCTTGCGAAGTCGAAACCGGTAGGCGGATCCACAATGCCTACCCCGAACAGTTCCGACCAAAACAGGTTCACGGTCGCGCGCGCAAACTGGATGTTGGTCGTGAGCATGCGGGCGAACGCCGCCCGTGGATCCTCACCCGGTTCCGGATGCTCGCCCGTCAAGATGAAGGTGGGTCTTACGTCGGCCTTGTAGCGCTGGATGCGCACCACGCTGTGGCTGGAAGTGTCGTAGTAGCCTTTGCCTTCGTTGCTCAGCACGAACTCATCCACCAGATCGCCATACGGCCTGTAGAGCTTTACCTTGCTAAAGAACGCCGCCTGGCGCCACAGATCGGCTCGCTTACGACCGGTAAGCCAGATATTGATCTTTTCCAGATGGTTCTTGCCGTCATGACATGAAATGCACTCGAGATTGACTCCAAGAAAAATCCGGCCGGTGCGAATGGCCCACTCGTCGTAAGTGTCCTCGTGGTTGACCGTGCTCTGGTCCGGTTGGTCGATGTAATACCGCTCGAGAAAATTTGCTTCAGCCGATTCGTATGTGGAGCGCGTCGTGGCTGTCAGTATTTGGCGTACGAATTCGTCGTATGGTTGATTCGTGACGAGGAAATTGTTGAGGTAATGGTGAGCCAGCACCCTTCCGGGACCATTGAGATTACCCACGCTGAATAAGTCCGAGAAAAAATAAGTCCAACGGTCAAGGAACGGCGTGGAGGGTTTCACGGTGACACCCTTGGTACTCGTCGCCATCAACGCATCCACTAGCTTTTCTCGCTTCTTCGGGTCGGCGTCCTGCACAAACTCCCGAATTTTCTGCGGTTCCGGCAGGCGGCCCGTCAGGTCAAGCGACACTCGCCGCAGAAATTCAGTGTCGGAGCAGAGTTCGGCGTGAGGGATATGCTCGCTGCGAATTTTGGCGAAAATAAACTCATCGATGTAGTTGTTGATCGTGACCGGGCCTTTAGACGTGGATGGAAGGCTCCGTGAGACCGCTTCAGTTAGGCGACCCAAGTCATCCGAACTCGCCTTGGGTGTCGCGGGATGGTGAGCATCCGCGGGAGGCTGCAGGCTGCTTGCCGCCGACGGATCCACTGTCTGCGCAACTGCCAAACCCGCCGCTAACAGCCAGAACGACCACCGAAACCGAAGAGACACGCGCCTTCGCTCCATCGATCCAAGCGCCACCACTCCGCCCGATCATATCACTTGATCGATCATCGGACAACACGTCTCGTTTACGAAGGCTGCACTGTTCAGTCCGAAAGTCCCGGGGCGCGGCGAACATCGGCGTCTAGCCTAACGTCGATCTGGCGAGAAGAATCGATCAGCAGCCAAAGAAGCCCCGAGAGCACGGCCGTGGCGCCGGCGGCTTCGAGTGCCCTGTCCCAGCCCAGCCGCGCCATCAACCACGGAAATATGACCGTGGCGATGGCCGCTCCAAGGTTGCCTGCGCCGTTCATACACCCACCCAGCACACCCGTGCCGCGGCGGGTAATATCGATGACGGTCGCCCAGAACGCCGGTGCCGCGATAAATTGCAACGCCGCAGCAACTGCGAACAGACTGGCGGAAACAGTGTTATTGCGAGTTGCCGGAGCGATGATACCGAAGAAGCCCGAAAGAGTGATGGCCAACAGCGGCACGATCCTGCGTCCCCAAGGGCTTGCCCAGTTTTTGAAAGACCAATCGCAGAGTACGCCACCCAGGGGTGCTCCGATAGTCATCCCGACGTAAGGAAGGGCATACAGAACGGCGCCGTAGATCTTTCCAGCTCCGCGGACGTCGGTGAAGTAGATATAAAACCAGCTCAGGAAGATAAAGCCGGCCACGCCGTAAAGGAACTCGCTGACGCACAGCATGTAAGCGTCCTGTGATCGGGCCAGGCGCGCGTACCACGCCATGTCGGCCCGCTCGACGTGACCTTCTTCTCTTTCCGCGGCCAGGGCCTTCAGCTCGTCTTCTGATACAGAACGATGCTGTGACGGTTGGTCTGCCGCCACACGCCACCACACGATTGTGACCAAGAAGGTGAGCACAGCCGACAATAGAAAAGATGTCCGCCAGCCGAAGCGGCCGATGATCAGTGCAATGAAGACAGGTGTGAATGCGCCACCGAAGCCGGAGCCCGCGTGTATGAGTCCGCTCGCCCGGCCTCGCTCGCTGCGCCGCATCCAGTTGGCCAGTGCCCGGTTGAACGTGGGATAAGCGCAGGCCTCGCAAAGCCCCAGCACAAAGCGCGCGGCGATCAACACGATCGTCGTGTTCACGGGATAGCCAAACATACGCCGCTCGATCGCACCCGTCAGCAGCGTTATCACAGCCCAACTCAGCCCGGCGGCAACCAGAACTCGATGTGGGCCAAAACGATCAGCTAGCCAGCCACCCGGAATCAGGCCAAACGCATAACCAAATAGAAACGCGCCTAGTACCTCGCCCAGTGATTGGTCCGAGAGACTAAACTGCGAGGCCAGATGGGGCGCGGCGACCGTGATGTTGACCCGGTCGACATAGAGCACGAACGCCACTGCAAACAAGATCCAAACAATCGTCCAACGGAATCGGCCAGTGTGTTTGCGCGAGATCTGTCGAACTGTTGCAAGCCCCATAGTAAGCCGGTACCAGTCCAGTCGAGTCCACAGCCGGCGCGGCCGGCGGAAACAGCCTGGCGGCGGTGCGCAAAGAATTCGATTCGCCGCGCTCCCTCGAAGTTAACGAGATTACCACGGGGTTGCGACTTCGGCCGCGTGAGGCGAGGTACACTTGGGAACATTGTGAAAGCGATCATCAAAGACTACGAAATCTGGCGATGCGAGTTACCTACGGGGCGGGTGATCGGAGATTGTACTTGTCACTATGAAACTCTGGAGGTACTTGTACTCGCATTAAAAACCGACCAGGGGCAGATCGGATGGGGCTTTGGTGAGACCGTTTCGAAGGGCGTCTTCACCAAGCCAGCGCCCTGGATCAAACCCATGCCACCCCTGGAGACGCTTCGCGGAAATCTCGCGCAGCACGTCTGGCCGCTGATTGCTGGATCGGATGTTTCGCCTGCGTGGCAGCGACGCCTGGAGTTCTTTCCGGACACCTCCTACCAGTCCGTTGCGGTGCGGACGGCTTTGTGGGACTTGTGGTCGAAGGACCAGGAACAGCCGCTTCACAAGATTTTGGGTTCAAGCAACGATCGCGTCCGGGCCTATGGCAGCGGTCTCGACTTCCCGCTGACGGACGCGCAAGCGACGGCGGTTTTCCGTGGATTCGTGAACCGGGGCATCACAGCTGTCAAGGTGAAAGTGGGCGATCCTCGCGCCGAAAATGATCTCCACCGTCTCCAACTCGTGCGGGAGACGGTCGGCGAAAACATCGAGATAGCCATCGATGCCAACGAAGCCTGGACGTACGAAGAGGCGCTTAGGCGGATTACGTTTTTCACCAACGAAGGAATCCGGCTCTCCTATGTCGAAGACCCGTTGCCGCGCGAGGACTTAGACGGATTCGCACGGCTCAACGCGACAACGGACATTGACATCGTCGGACATGACTACATTGTGGACTATCGCGAGCTAAGGAGATTTGTCGAGCGGGGCGCCTTCAGCCGCCTGCGTGTCATCGCGGACATCGATCACGCCATTGCCTGTGCGGATATCGCCCGCGAGTTTGGTGTGCCCCTCATCTTCGGAAATTCCCTATTCGAAATCGGTGTGCACGCCGCAGTTGCGTTCGATTCAACAGAGCGCTTGGAGTTCTCCGACCTTGCTTGGAATAGCCTGCCAACTCATCCAGTGGAAATCTCGAACGGCTATGCCGTAGCACCATCGAGGGTAGGGCATGGGTTCGATCCTAGTCCGGATGCCCTTCGGTATTTCAGCAGACCCCATCCATCTTAACAAGAGCGAGTAGAGCCGGTGAATTTGTCAGCAGCGTTCGGTCATCATGGGATTGGCATACGTCCAGACGCATGTCTTGGCTGTCTTTCAGCACGTGCAAGCAGCAGGCACAAGTACGGGATCTGAAACCGGATAGTGGGCACGACGAAGAAGTCGAACCAGGGCCGGGGCGTTGACATGGTCGAGAAAGGTCCGCCAAGTCTGCGATGGCGGCTTCCTGCGGTGAACAATATACCTGCTCGCACTCGTTTCACCGATGTCGAGCTTCAGAAGGGCAACAAATTACTCGACTCACCCAGACTTTCTCCAGCATCTCGATGTGAGTTAGACCAGTTAGCAAGAAACACGTGAAGGAATGCCGGACGCTGCGCGGGCGTTCAGCGTTTGACCTCGCCAATCACAAAGAGTTCGGCAGTCTTGCGGCCCTCCGGAGTAAAGGTAAGATCGCTCGGACCGTGGTTGATGCTCCGAAAGACCGGACGGCCGGCGTTGTCGGGCGCGGGCGCATGCGTCCGGCCATAGTTGGCGAAGACTGCGGTCATTCCAGGGATCTCCGCCAAAAGTTCCAGCACCTCAGGCGTCGCATGGCATCCGCCGAGTTTGCCGTTTTGAACTGCCCTTTCTTGATCTTCTCTGCTAGCTCGATTCCGGAGATTGTAACGATCGCGTTGTCGAATTCGCTGGAATCCCCGCATCGGCCGGATTCGTTGCTTCACTCTCCGATGGTCCTGTTCCACCAGATTGTTCAAGCTGGCTGGATCGAACTTTGGCGCGGCACGGAAGCTCAGCGTCTTCCTTCATCTCTCGCACCGCCCGGTGCGAGTCCGTAGACGCGTCCAAAGTGATCTTCTTGGGCACGCGAGTATTCTTCATCGCACTGCGGAGAAACGATTTGGCGGCGTACACGTCCCGGTTCCAGCTCAGCAGATTCGCCACTGGCGGATGTGTTCTTCGTTGAGTTCGAGTCCTAACCCTGGTTTTTCGGGCAAGGTCACAAATCCACCCTCGGCGCGCGGCTCACCAACAAAGAGTTCCCAGAACAAGGTGTCGTCGTCGGGCGCCCCGCCGTCGTCGGGCGCAGGGAAATATTCCGCCATGGGCGAGTTCAGATGAGCCATTACCAGATGGTAGTTGTGCAACTGTCCGGCGTGCGGAATCACCGGCAGGTTGTACGCTGCCGCCATGGCCCAGATTTTCCTCGCTTCGGTGATGCCGCCAACACGGTTTACATCCGGTTGCAGGATATCCACGGCCTCCTTGCGGATCAACTCGCGGTAGCCGTAACGGGTGAATTCATGTTCACCACCGCTGATGGGGGTATGGACCGCGCGTCGAATTTGTGCGTAGCCATCGATGTCATCCGGGATCACAGGCTCTTCCACCCACTTCAGATCCACGCCCGAGTCTTCGAGCATGCGGATCATGCGGATGGCATAAGTCACGTCCCACCCCATATAGGCGTCGGCCATGAGTTCGATGCTGGGGCCCACTGCACCACGCACCGTCTTGATCAGCTCGAGATTGCGGCGCATGCCGTCGTAACCGTCGCGCGGCCCGAATCCAAAACGCTGTTTCAATGCGGTAAATCCCTGCTGTACGAACGATGCCGCCTGCGAGGAGAGAAGGTCCAGATCTTTGTGCGCGTATAAACGGCTCGCGTACACACGAACGCGATCGCGCGTCTTGCCACCCAAGAGGTTGTACACCGGTTGCCCCGCCGCTTTCCCCAGGATGTCCCAAATCGCAATGTCGACCGCGCTAATGGCCTCCACGACGAGCCCCTTTCGCCCGTAGTTCAGCGTGCCGCGGAACATTTTCTCCCAAAGCAACTCAACGTCGAAGGGATTCTCCCCGATCACAATCGGCTTGAGGTGGTGCTCGAGCACATAGGCCGCGGCACCATTGCCCACGCCGGCGCTGCCGACCCCGTACAATCCTTCGTCCGTGCTCACGCGCACTAGAACCGCATATGCGGGCCCCGCTCGTAAGCCGACAAAACGTTCGCCAAGAAGCTTCTTATAATCGGGAAAGACATGTAACGGTGTGACCAGGAACTCGCCCTCGGCTCCTTGAGAAAACCCGGGTGGTCGACCGATGACGATCGTCTCGATATTCGTGATTTTCACTCCGTTATACCCTTGCCATTGCCCGGAGCACATCCTCGGCAGCATTCAACGTTCGGGCCACGTCCTCCTCAGTGTGGCTGACGGTTAGATGATTCCGTTTAAGTGCTACCGGAAGCATGAATATTCCCCGATTTACCATCTCCCTGCGGAAGTGCAGGTCCAGCTTAGTGTTGTTCCGTAGCAGGTCGGTGTAGCTTTCCACCGGCGGCTCCATGAAATATGGGACGACAACGGAGCCAAAATGCGCCACGTGGGCGCGGATCGCATACTGGTCTATCAGGGCGCTGAGCTCCCGCTCCATCGATCACCCGTCTGGAAGAGCCGTTCATTAACGGCGACGCGTTCGAATTCCTCTATCGTGGCAAGCGCCGCGGCTACCCCGGTCGGGTGGCCGTTATATGTTCCCGCGAAGAACACATTTCCGCCAGCGGTCACGAATTGCTCCATCAGATGGCGTTTCCCGCAAAGCGCGGCAATAGGAAAACCGTTGGCCATGCACAACAGGTGTACCATCGCGTCATCCAGTAGACTTCAGGGCCGGAGAGTCAGACTCGCCGACCTTGAGGAATTGAATCTCGTAATTCATGTCGTAAACTGGCTGTTGCTTCGATCGACTCGCCACAAATCGATACGATATCACAGGCTTGAAAGAGCTAGGAAGAGAATTTGGGATGAGCTTGGATGGGAAGATTGCGATTGTTACAGGGGCGTCATGGAGGAATCGGCCGTGCCATCGCTCTGAGATTGGCACGCGAAGGGGCGCGGGTGGCGGTGAATTATTCTCCGGAGGCCGATACGGGTAAACACGCGGGCGCTATCGACCAGGTTCTCGCGATGCTCCGTGAGAGCGGTCGGGAGGGAATGCCCTACCCCGCCGACGTTTCGCAGAAGAGCGAAGTCGACGCCATGGTGCAGTCGGTGATCAGGCAGTTCGGCCGCATCGACATTTTGGTGAATAACGCCGGGATCTGCCCAGGGCGAAGCTTAATGGAGCTCACGGAGGAAGTCTGGGATCGGACTTTCGCTGTCAATCTCAAGTCCGTCTTTCTGTGCACGCAAGCGGTAGCGCGTCACATGATCGACAACCGGATTCAGGGAAGAATCGTCAGCGTCAGTTCCATGAGCTCTATCGTGGGATCGAATTATCAGGCGCACTATTGTCCCACCAAGGCCGGAATCAACCTGTTCATGAAGTGCGCCGCCATCCACCTGGGTCCGCACGGCATCACCTGCAACTGCGTCCTCCCGGGCGAAATCGACACCGACCTTACCTGGGAATCCTCGACCATCGAGGAGTCGGACGCATTGGTGGCACGCACACCCCTTCGGCGGCGGGGACAACCAGCAGACATCGCCCATGCTGTCGCATTCTTGTGCAGCCAGGAATCCGAGTTCATCAGTGGTGCGATGTTGCTGGTGGATGGCGGACTGATTTCGGGTATCTAGACCGAAGGACTCCCAAGTCGTCCGGCGCGGTATGGGTAGCCATTGGCCCGATCCGGAGATCCGTGAGGCTGAGGGCACCCAAGGAAGTCTAGCTGGGCACCTCAAAGAATAATGCAACGACAAGCGGCTAGCAGGCCTCGACAGGCACGACTGCGGACTTTCTTGCAGGCAACGTATCACTGCTCTGGTGATGGCGTCAAGAACTCTTTACTCGGGCGGTGCCACGCCAAGAGGCCTGACGTCTCACGTAAGTAATCGATGGCGCGGGTTGAATCCACGCCAAGCCAAGTATAGAAAACCGACGGCAGCCATTACGCTTCCAAAGTAAAGCGCCCAGGAACAACCTAACTTGGCGGCGATGAGCCCGCCAACCGCCGAACATCCGAGCGTCAAGGAGATGAGAGCCACCGCCGTGGACGTTTCCTCCGAGTTGACGCCTGCGTGATACAAGAGGGCGCCGAGGCCGAGTCGCAGGCTGGTAGTAAATTCGCGACGATCCTCCGGGCCGGGCCCAGACACGCGCGGAGGTTGTCGCCGCTTCCCTCCTAGTCACCTGCTGTTAACAGGAGTGTTCGCGGGATACTACTTTACTATGGACTTCAAATTGAACGGCCACGTGGCGGTAATTACCGGCGGGGCCAGCGGGATTGGCTTGGCCTGTGCGCGCGGCTTGGCACGCGAAGGTTGCCGCGCGGCGCTGTGGGACATAGCTCCGAATGTTATTCAGGTGGCCGCAGACTTAGGCGTTGACACGTGCGGCTTCGCGGTAGACGTGGCAGACTTTGCCGCAGTTACCGCCGCCGTCGAGGCGACGGAAAGAGCCCTAGGGCCGGTGGCACATCTGGTGCATGCCGCGGCGATAGGGTCGGGCAAGTTCGGCTTTCCCTTCACCAATCTCGAGCCCGGCGATTGGCGGCGTGTCTTAGATGTGAACATTCTGGGAATGGTGCATGTGGCCCAGGCGCTGGCAGTTGGCATGGTGGTGCGGCAGCAGGGCACCATGGTGTTTATCGCCTCGGTGGCCGGACAAATTGGGTCGCAAACCGATCCTCCTTACAGCGCCAGCAAGGCTGCCAATATCAACTTTGCGCAATGCCTGGCAAAGGATCTGGCCCCGCATGGCGTGCGCGTCAACACGGTGAATCCTGGGATGGTGAAGACGCCGCTGAACCAGAATGTATGGCGCGCGTGGAATGAGTTGCAGCCAAGGGAAAAGCAGCGCACTTACGACGAATGGGCAGCGGACAAGATCCGCACGGTGACGCCGCGGGGCGCTGGCAGGAACCGGAGGATGTGGCGGATATGGTGACATTCCTGTCGTCAGCGCGGGCAAGTCAGGTAACGGGGCAGACTATCAATGTCGATGGCGGCCAAGTAATGCATTGGTAAGCGTGCTCATCGCGACCTGTTGTTCGCCAATAATCTGTGCGGCCCTGACGTCTCCAGAAACTCAATCGACAACTCCCGGTAGTGGAGTGAGTTGAAGATTTAAAGCAGCGGCGCTTTTGGCGAGCCACCTCATCTGATCTTGTCGATATTTTGCTTCGTAATATTCCATCCCCTTATCAATATATCCCTGGCCAGATTTCAGCATCCGGTATACGAGTCTGGCAAGCTTGTGAGCCATTGCCGTGACAGCTTTCGGCGCTCCCAGTTTTCGCCGCAGTCTTCTGAAATTGGCTCCCAGCGCGCTTTGGCTTCGAAACAGACTCCAGGCCGCCATGCGCAAGGCTGTAGCGGCCCGATTGACAACGTGGCGGGTGCCGCGTTTTAGCACTTTGCCACCGCTGATGCGATTGTCCGGGCATAATCCCAACCAGGAGGCGAACTGCTTCTCTGTCCTCCAGCGGCTCATATCCACTCCCACTTCCGAGATCACGGTCTGCGCGGTTTGTATCTGAATCCCATCGATCTGGGTAAGGTCCACACCAGCGATGCGATACAGTTGTGCACCCAGATCCAACCACGGCATCTGCTTTCGATGACCCCGCCCGTGGCGCCCTTTTGGCGAAGGCTGCGGATCAGCAGTTGTCTTCGATCCCATGTTCTTCAGATGGGATTCGATGCGCAGGGTGCAGTCGGCGATCTTCTGTTGATAGAGATCATATAAGGCTAGACTCTGCTCCAGCACAAACAGCAGTTCCTGTCGCCAAGTTCCTTCTAAACTTTGGGCTATTTCCTCTCGACTAGCATGAATCCGTTCGCCCTTCAATCGAGCCAAAGCCTGTGGGTTTTTTTCGCCACTGACGATCGCGCGCAGGATTGCCATTCCGGTCATGCCGCTGATATCGCTGATCACGTTCGCCAACTGAATGTTCATTTCCGTCAGCGCTTTTTGAATATGCTGGATGCACGTGCTGGCGCCCGCCACCAACTTCTCCCGCTGCCGCATGTAGGTTCGCAAGACCCAAATCTCTTCGGCTGGTTGGAAGGAATTGTTCAGCAGCCCGAAGGTATGCAGCTTTTGTAACCACTGGCATTCCAAAACGTCGGTTTTCCTGCCAGGCAGCGTCTTGGTGTGATGCGCATTGACCACGTTCACTTCCAATCCGTGGTCTTCCAATATCTGATAGAGCGCCACCCAGTACACGCCAGTGGCCTGCATCGCCACGGTTTGAATGCCGCAGGCTTTCAACCATTGAGCCATGCGGTGTAAGTCCGCGGTGAAGCTGCCGAACTTCTGCACCGGCTCTGCATCGCGTCCCGCCGGCACAGCCACATAATGTTCTGCGTTCCCCACATCGATACCCGCCGCATTTTGATTCAGCGGTGGTAGCGATTCCCAATCATGGGATCGCTTGCCTCGCGGGGTCTTCTTCTTCCTGTCTTGCTTTGGCATGGGTTCACCTCATTCTGAATTCAGACGAGGCTCGGCCCGGTCGCAGTCGGTTTAAAGAATTGTCTCCATCGGGGTCTAACACGCTGATTGCTCAACGCGCCACCACCACATCACTGACCACCATGTACCGGAGCCATGGTTAACAACGGGCACGCAGGCGCCAAAATTTAGGTCGGCTTTAGCTTGCCGAGCCACGTCTTCCTCGGATCATATGCTCCTCGCGACGTTTCTGTCAGCACTGAGGGCCATGGCCCTTCGCTGGTTAACAGAATCCGATAAGCCCGCCGCCTCCGCCGCTATCGAGAGGTCTCTAACGACTCCTCGTTGCAGTGGATACGGCAATATTTCGGTTCCCTTTCGGTTCAGTTCCTCCATCAACCGGTTATGGCCGTCGGCGTCGGATTGGAGGAGCGGAGGCGCGAGCCTAGTCGTGCTGGTATGCCTCTCTAGGAAATACTTCCGGCAAGGGCCTCACTGCGAGATTGAAGAGCCAGGCCGTGAACCACGGTCCCTTAGGAACACGCGTAGGAACACGCGAGAAAGGGCAGTATCACCGTGGCGATTAGCACCGAAAAAATCATCCCGTTCAACAATGCCATCCAGAGAGTCATTGGAGGAAGCAAACAGAAAAGGATCATCCAGATGATCTCTCCCGGAGCACTCGGCGTTGGTTGGCCGCGAAGAAATACTGACGGGGCCAGCATGGAGACAGGCACCTGGATATATATCCCCGCCAAAACCCATCCCCATTTAGGCTTGACCCAAAACCCGAAAATGAGACAGCCGGAAAGTTGAGAGCGGCAGCCGGATGTGGTCCTCTGGACGAAAGCGGAAGGAGGACGAATGCCGAGGAAAAGTCACAGCGAAGAGCAGATCATCTACGCCTTGCGGCAGGCCGAAGGTGGCAAGAAGGCCAGCGAGATATGCCGGGAGATGGGCGTGTCGCCGCAGGCATTCTACCGTTGGAAGCGACGATATGCAGGTCTTGGTTTGAACGAGCTACGCGAGCTGCGCCAGTTACGCGACGAGAATCGGAAGTTGAAGACTCTGGTGGCGGACCTGACGCTGGACAAGCACATTCTGCAGGAAGTGCTATCAAAAAAGGCCTGAAGCCCGCGGCGCGGCGCGAACTGGTGCGCAAGGTCCGCCAGGCGTATCAGCTCAGTGAAAATCGCGCCTGTGGGCTGATCGGCATCACGCGGTGGATCAACCGGTACCAGAGCCAGCACGATCGGCAGGAGGAACTGCGCATCCGTTTACGGGATCTGGCGGGTAGCCGGGTTCGATACGGATATCGCAGGCTCACGGTTCTGCTGCGGCGCGAGGGCTGGAAGGTGAATACCAAGCGGATGTACCGGCTATATCGGGAAGAGGGTCTGCAGATACAAAGAGTGAAACGGGTGAAGCGCGCTGCCCATGTGCGCGTTCCGTTGAGCGGAGCGACGCGGCCGAATCAACGCTGGAGCATGGATTTTGTGAGCGATCGGTTGGCGGACGGCCGCTGGTTTCGCATTCTCACCGTGATCGACCAGTACACACGCGAGTGCCTTTGCGCGTATGCGGATCGTTCACAGACGGGTGAAAAAGTTGTCGAGCGAATGAAGCATCTGGTGGCAACGCGGGGCGTCCCCGAGTCGATCACGACGGACAACGGCGGCGAATTCGCCGGCCAAGCCATGGACGCCTGGGCCCACCATGCTGGGGTGAAGCCCGACTTCATCCGGCCCGGCCGCCCAGTTCAGAACGGCTACATCGAGAGTTTCAACGGCCGGCTGCGGGACGAATGTTTGAATGGGGAAATCTTTTTCCATCTCGCCGATGCTCGGGAAAAACTGGAACACTGGCGCCGCGACTACAATCAAAAACGCCCGCACAGCGCTCTGGACGATCGTACGCCGGAAGAGTTCGCCCGGACCGTCGGGTGCCGGCCCTTCGCCCTGCCCATGGTGGGTAAAGTAGATCCGCGGGCGCGTCAAGGGTTCGCGGCCGCCGGGCAAAAACCGCCCGCCATTGACTCGCCCGCGGATCTGCCTTCGGATCCTAAAATCAGGGCGAAGGGCCTTTCTGAACGGCTGGGTTTGATTGAGAGGCTCAATTGAGTTACTTTAGGCTACGGAACGCCCGAATGACAGGGCTTTGGACCACCTCCACAGGCTGGGTCTCAACTTACCTCCTGTCTCATTTCTGGGGGTGGGTCAGAAAAACCCCCGGATAGTTAACAATCCAGTCACAACACTTGGGTGCAGGGAAGCACTTCGAAACGCGCAAATTCCTGTTTCCGAATCAGCGCGCAGATCTTGGAATAGCCTGCAGCGTCGCCACCGGGACGTTTAGTCGCGACCAATCAGCGCATGCAATTGGTTCGGGCCTTGTTAACTATCCGGGGGAAAGAGCATCATTCGGGTGCCCGAATGAATGAACTAGCGCTCCGCAGGTTAACGGCGCGCCGCCTCAGAGCAGGAGTCTGATAGTGGCGATCTGAGCCAACCGGTCTCCTTTTCGTCCGGCGTTTCTTTTGAATCGGGATCACTTCCGTGGAATGCGGATTGAGCTCAGTTATCGTGCTGGTGAAGTCGATTAAACATGACCCACGGCGAACTTCCTCGAATCTGCAACTGTCTGGGTCTATTCACAAGGGAAGTTTTGATGACCGACACTTCAGCTCTCGTGATTAGACGCAACTATTGATCCAGCAACTGTCATTAAATTCAAGCAGATCGAGTTTTTGGACATTACGCGCGCGGCCGCAATGGAGTATTCTCGCCGCCACCAAGCGATTTCAATTCCGCTTCACGCTCGGGCGTGAACTGGCGCGGACATTGGACGAGGTGCCAGAACTCGCGGGATTCAACCATGCTGCCTATGAGCGATGGCGGGAAAAGCGGAAGTTGACCGACAATTTGTCGCTGTCACTGAAGCGCTGAACTACAGCGTCAAAGAATTCCTCTGTCGCGGAGCCGGTCCTATTATTGGATAAGGAGGAATTCGATGACTCAAACACTCCGTAAGACGATGAAGGCTGTGGCGATTGATCGGTTTGGTGGAGTTGAAACGTTGGAAACTCAGGAGCTTCCCATCCCGGTCGCTGGCGCCGATGAAGTGTTGGTTCATGTGGAAGCCGCTGGCGTCGGCGTTTGGGATCCCTATGAACGGGAAGGCGGATTTGCGAAACAGTTCAACATCGAGCCCGTGTTTCCACTTGTATTGGGATCCGATGGCGCGGGCACTGTTGAAGCCGTGGGACCCCAAGTGAAGCGCTTTAAGAAAGGGGACCGCGTTTACGGAATTTCCTTTCTGAATCCGAAGGGCGGATTTTATGCGCAGTATGCCGTTGTGAAAGAAACCAGTTTAGCCCTTATCCCGGGAAAACTCACCATGCCACAAGCCGCTGCCATGGCCGTTGACGCTGTCACGGCTCTGGCAGGTCTTGATACAACGCTGGGCTTAAAAAATGGGGAGTCCCTATTGATCTTTGGCGCCAGCGGCGGCATCGGTCACTTGGCCGTGCAATTCGCCAGACGCATGGGCGCGCGCGTACTGGCCGTGGCCTCGGGCGATGATGGTGTTGCCTTTGTGCGAGGTCTTGGCGCGGACAAGGTGGTGGATGGACATAAGGAAGACGTGCTCGCTGCCTCGCGCCAGTTCGCACTTAACGGTCTTGATGCCGTGCTTCTAACGACGGGTGGTGAAGCGGCTGAGGAGTCTTTGGCCGCTCTACGAACGGGTGGACGCGCCGCCTATCCTAACGGTGTCCAACCCATTCCCAAAGAACGTGCTGGCATTAACATCCAAAGCTACGACGGCGAATATAACCCGCCACCCTTAGACAAGATCAACTACCTTATCGGCGCCGGTCCGTTCGAAGTCAAAGTCGCCCGAACATTCACTCTTGATCAAGCCGCCGACGCTCAACGCGCACTCAATGATCACTACCTAGGCAAGCTCGCACTGGTCACGAAGTCATCGATAGAAAAATAGGGCAGATAGTTGCAGCAACATTGTCCAAAACAACCGATCCAGAGAGTTTAGATGAGGTCGCGGGCGCTTCCGGTTGAGGACTGCGACCCCGGCACCCCGATTTCTCCTCGAGAGCTGTCCCTCTACGGCATTCTTGGCGGCGCCATCTGGTCTCATGCCTCTGGAAGTTTCCACTCCTCGTCGAAATAGCCGGCAGTCAAAACCTCGCTTTCGACCGGCGTGGCGATCGGCTGGCGCAGGTGAAGCACCGCGTAATCGCCGAATCGCGGAAACAGCGTAGCATTGGTCGCCGCCAGTTCGTTTGCGTGGAAGGAGTGACCGCTATTCAGCACCACATAACGGCGCGGCTCCAGCGGATTGGGGTAAACCATCACCAGCGTGTGATGCGCCGCATCGAACGTCTTTCGACCCAGAGAAAGCTGGCGCGCGTCCCATGAAACCGGCAATTTGCCGGCCATGCGATTCAGGATCTGATTGCTTTGCGGATCTCCAAAAACGATCAGATGGCTTTGCTCCATATCCGCGGGCGTCACTTCCGTATCGTCTTTGATTCGGACCTGGCCGCGGAAATATTTCGCAAAATCGTTGGTGAAGCGATCCAAGGTCTCCTGCGCATAGCGGCCGACAAGATCGTTAGTGGTACTGCCCGTCGGACGAACGCACAGGAAAGATTCCAGGAATGCATCGTCGATGGGGCCCTGCAAGCCGTGGCGTTTGCGAAGGCCGCTGTCGTCGCCACCTTCCTTCCATACTCCGCCACGTTTGGTCAGACGGAGATCGTTTGCCCCGGAAGATGCGATGCTCTGCCCGTCAATCTCGATTTTCTGGACGCCCGAGGCATTCAGCACCAGCACGTTTATGTTTTTGGTATGTACTTCTATCGTTCCCACAGTCCGGGAACGCGTGGCGTCCACCTCGGCGCGCTCGTAATGCTGTTCGAGACCATCCACCGTCACCCAAAAGCATCGGTTGTAGCGCGTCGTATAGGTCACGAAACGGATGTGATCCGGCTCGATGCGGCCTTTTTTCGCGGCCGCATCCATGAATGCGTTGCAGCGCTTTCTGCTGTCGGGTTCCCAAGCGTGCGGAGTCTTCGGCCCCACGATCATGATCATAGGTACGTCTTTGGTGACCCAATTGAGCCCCGCGGGTTCAAAGGTGATGCCCGATTTAGCCAACTCCTCGCGAATGTTCGCGAGATTCGGAAGCTGGCCATCGATTTCGCCGGTATAGGCCGCCGTGGGAAGTTGAAAGCAGTTCAGCGCGTAGTCTTTCGAGTCGTAAATATGCAGGGCCTTCAATTCATACGCCGGCAGATTGGGCATGTGGCCGTAGTGCTGCGTATCGTTGAAGCCGGCCCCCGGTTCAATCGCCGCCCAGCGATCGGGGTGCTGTAATCCGAGATGCCACGTCCCGGAGCCGCCCATCGAAAAGCCGCGCAAAGTGATGCGATTTTCGTCCGCCGCGTAATTCTTGCAAGCAGATTCAATGCATTCGAACACGTCGGTTTCGCCGGCCCACCGATAGGCGACGTTGGTGCGTCCGAAGACTTCGATCTGCAGAAAGTCGGGTGGCGGAACGGGCTGCGGTTCATCGTTGGTGATGTGGGTTTGCGAGAGAAATTGCACCTCCACCATTCTGCGATTGGAGCCGTGAAGAAGAACATCTATGCGGCCCGGCTGGCTTCGATTATAAGAGCCTGGAATGGTCGCGATGTAAGGCTGGGCGCTACCATCCACGCGCGAACGGAAGGCGCGTGTGACCCGTCCGGTCGCGGTGGTCCACGACGATGTGCCGCGGTCGAGCTCCGCGGCGCGGGCTAGGCCGAGGTCAAGCACGGTCAGTGTCTGATCGGCCGCGTCTTGGCGGAAGTACTCGTTAAAACGTTCGATCCACACCGCTGCTTTGTGAAAAATCTCGGCTTCGACCAACAAGTCATCCGGGATATTTTTCTTGCGAAGGTTCTGGAGGCGCGTTTCGAGAGACGCGATTTTGCGCCGAATCTCGGCGAGCTGTCCGAGTGACGGAGGGAACCGTTCGTCCGGCAGCGGTTGCGGCGGAAGCACGTACTGGCCGCGCCCGACACGGCTTACCGCGGCCGCTCCAGTGAAGAGAAGAAAAGTTCGTCGATTTGGATTCATCGGCACATTCCGCATCGAGAATTGTGACATAAGTCCCCGCACATTCGGGCGGAGGACGTTTCGGTCCAGCGTCTTTCCCCCCGATAGCGCGTGACACACGGACATCTGCAGACATCCGGTGCGTCGTAGTCGCCTGCTGGGGCCATCCCCGCCTGCCGAGACGGAGAACCGAAGCCTTTCAAGTGGTTTGGCTAAGCGACGTTTTCCCTGCCGCCGACCAGCCAACAGATCGAGCACCAGCAAGCAGATGGGTTTTTCCGAGGGTCACTTCCCCGTCGGCTCTGTCGAGAATGCATCGGTCACAATAGGCGTGCCGGATCGCTTTCCCAGAATTGGTTTTGTCGCAGCCAGAAAGAGGAGCGACGGGCTCGCTCAAGCAACATCGTGATAATGCTCCTTGGAGCGAGACCTCCGGCCGGGTGCCGCATTATCCGGAAGTTGGGGCGGCGAAGCCACGTTGAATTATCGCGGCGGTGCGGAATCGAAAGTTCTTCTCAATTGAGGAACTGAATCAAGCCATCCGCGAACTGCGCGACCGAATCAATCAGCGGCTATTCCGCAAACGCGAAGGGTCGCGAGCGTCCGAGTTCGCGGCCATGGACAAACCGGCGTTGAAGCCCTTTGATCTCAGCCAATGGTCCGGCACCCGTGTGAACATCGATTACCACATCGCTTTTGATACGAACTACTACAGCGTGCCGTACAGCCTGGTGCAAGTGCGCTCGACACCGGCCACCATCGAGATCTTCTATAAAGGTCAGCGCGTGCCTTCTCATCTACGTACGAGTGGTCACGGCGGCGCGGTTTCAGCGGGCTGAGTGCGGTGGCGCAAACGGTGTTGGAAATGGAGCCGTACTCCTTTTTAAGCGTACGCGCCTCTTGATAGAATGCTGACGGCAAGATCGTTGGAACGCTAAATAGTGCGGTTCCGAATGTGTTTGCGTACGGCGCGAGCATCTGGTTAGCCGCAGTGGCAGGCGGCAGTCTTGCAAGGAGGTTGAGTATGTCAATCTATATGCAGTTGATTTTGGCCCAGGATGCCGCGCTGGGAGCCGCAACGAATCAGATGGGGGGTCAGATCTACGACCTGTCAGGAGGAGTCTTGACGCTGAGTGGGGGGCTGCTGCAGCCCGCTGGCGGCGGGCCCCTGACACTGCAGGGCCCTCCGAGCGGTGGATCTCAGGCAGGCGGCGGAGTGGCGCAGGCGCCGGGAGCCTATTCGCTCCCGTGGTGGCCGAGCTCGCCGTCGAGCGGCGGCAGCGGCGGCCTGAAGCAAGCGTCCGGCGGCTACTCCTTCCCGTGGAAGCCTCCGCCGACACCCAACAGCCTGTTCAAGGTCAGGATCATCAACACCGGCAGCCTGCTCGGCATCGTCGGTCCGACCGGGCCGAGCGCGGGCTGGCAGCCCAAGCCAAAGCGACCTCATGCAGTGGAGCCGCTGCCACTGTGGCTGAGGCCCCTGCTCCAAAGGCTGAGGGTTTACCTGCGTCCGAGAGGAACGATAGAGCTCCGCGGGTTCCGATTCAATCCGAAGGAACTGTCGGCATTCGCCGGAGTGACGGTGCGCGATGTCTCCTGACCGAGGCTGATGCCGCGCAAGCGACGGATCGCGATCGAGCGGTGCCTCACTCCGGTGGATTTACGACCCTGACCTCGGATCTGTCGCGGATACCAAACGGCGGGTAGAATGGCGTTATTGACCCCTGTCGTCCGCAAAAACAAAAATCGTCGTTAAGCGGCCTCCTTTACCAGGCGATACTCATGATGCAAGCCGCCAAGCACAGACGTCGTCATAACACGGTAACCCGCGGGCAGCTTGTATCTATGGTCGCTGGCCGGAATCCTGTCCTGGCTGGGCTCCGGAAATCCAGGACCTCGTAAGGTCCAAGAATTCGATTTATCTGACTTTCCGCCAGTTGTAAGGTCCTTTGCACGTAGGCCGGCTGCTATTCTGACCAAATGCGCCGCGACCTTCGACCCCTTCCGACTGCTACTGATTTCGATCGCGGGCTGGCTAGGCCAGCAGCAACGCGACGTCATTGACTATCTTCACGAGGAGAATCGGGTTCTCCGGCAGCAGCTCGGAAACAAACGGCTTCGACTCAGCGACGACCAGCGCCGACGCTTAGCAGCCAAAGCCAAGAAGGTAGCTCGCAATCTCAACGACGACGTGGAGGGTTTCTTGATGGGGAAGCGATACCTGATCCATGACCGCGATCCGCTGTACACCGCGGAGTTTCTGGGCACGCTAGGTACCGCCGGCGTCAAGAGCGTGAAGCTGCCGCCACGTTCTCCGAATCTGAACGCTCACGCGGAACGCTTCGTACGGACGATTAAGGAATCCTGTTTGGAGCGAGTGATCCTGTTCGGGGAAGGCTCGTTGCGCAAGGCGATTCACGAATTGATCGCCCATTATCATTATTGAGAGGAACCACCAGGGGCTTGGCAACCGGCTGATCACGCCGGAAGAACCTCGCATCATTGGCACTGGGGGCATTCGACGCCGACAGCGGCTGGGCGGGATGCTGAACTACTATAATCGTCAGGCAGCCTGAGGGCACGGGGGTGCACGGCGATGGATGCGATCAACCGAACAGCGGTCATAGTGGTGCCGGCCCGGCCATTTCTTGACTGGCTGCATCGAGCGGATACGACCAGCGCCGCGGTGAGCCTGGAGGATCTGAGGCGAGAGCCAACGATCTACTTGCTTCCGGAGTACGATACCGAACAAGAGGCGCGCGGGTATCTGCGAGAGTACTGCAGGCAGATCTTTGAAGAACAACTCGATGGCCGGTACCGGGTGCCTTCAGCCTGGCCGGTCGATCGGACCTTCGACACCTTCAACCGCTGGTTGAGTACAGGTTTCATTCCATGTTAGTTGATCTCTGCCGATGAGCCGGTGGTGCGCGACGAGGTATGAAATCAGGCCACGTAGGCCTGCAGCCACGTCGTCTCGTACGATTGAATTTTTGGACGTTACGGGGTAAGAAAATCGCGTCGTTGCATGGGGAACATTCTAGCCTGGACTGGCCCAGAGCATCCCGATCGGGGGCTACCACGTCATACCGACAGGGGCGCACCGTTAACACAGGGTGGGATTATTTGTTTTGGGTCCCAGAATGATTTCTGCAGCGCACCCGAATTGTTAACGCAATCGGGACCAAGGCGTTGCGCCTGGGCTGTTCACCTCCAGAAACCGTGCGCATGGCGAGCATGCGGATGTAAGCACCTCCGAATGAGCACGTTCGAGCTTCGCACGGCGCTTTGCAGACAGCGATTTCACCTTTTCTAGGTGCTCCCGATGAATAAGTTTTGTTGAGCTGGTTCGTTAACTGGCGGGGCACTTTTCTAAATCATTCGGGTCCCGGGTCCCAAACGCCTGCACGGTGTAGGTCATGTTTTCAA
Organism: Terriglobia bacterium; assembly: GCA_963768075.1. GTDB lineage: Bacteria > Acidobacteriota > Terriglobia > Bryobacterales > Bryobacteraceae > QHXW01. The sequence goes on along the minus strand of CAVYHD010000029.1, from coordinate 68,539 downwards.
TCCTTCCTCTGGGTGGACCAGTTCCTAAATCCGCTTCAACGTTCAAATTGAGTCACTACCGTCAGTTTCAAACTGACCCAGTACCGGCGTGTCCGTACTGGTTCAGGTCCGCAAAGACCGGAGCGAGTTCCTCGCGCGCGTGCAGCTCCTGTGAGCGTGTCGGATCGTTGGCGTTCATAAACACCACGAAATGAGTGTCCGGTGTAAAGAGAGCCATTTGACCTTTTGCATCGCGACGATCGGCACAGTGCGCGTAGGCCTCGACAAGCCCCCGGATAACGAGGCGATCTGCGGCTTCTTCGGGAGAGATGCTAGTGTGTTTACTCATGATCTGGTTTCCTTGGTTTAGAGTCCTCTATGCCCGCGACAGAGCCCCATTTCCACACAAGCAAACTAGAGTCCCCGAAAGGTTTATGGAGAGCACTCCCTCCCAACGTTCTTGACGCGAATTGTCCGTTGTAGGCGCTCTCCTCCCGACTGTGGTCCGCGGCGTCTATCCTCCTGCTTTTTCGCCATTTTTTCTTGACAAGGCCAAGACCGAAATCTAGAATCATTTTACCTTTGGGCGTTTGTCTGCGACGACGAAGCTCAGCAAGGGACCTGCAGTAGCCGAACGGACCGCTCGATGCAAATACCTTCAATTTCGGAAACGCAGCTCATGAGAACTAGTTTTCATATCCCGGATCACTGCGGCTCTCGGAGCCGATAGTGATGTTGCGTCCGAGCTGAGTGTGGCGCGATCTTACTGGGATTGCCGGCCGTTGTCCTCCCAATTAACGGCTGGATCTATTCGGTAATCGGGATGGTCAGCGTGGAAAGTAGAAGCCGTGTCATTCTGGCTCTTCTCGCGATCTCCGCGGTGATCAGCTTTATCGACCGGGGTAACCTCTCGGTCGCGTCGCCGGTCCTCGCGCTGGAGTTCAACTTGAATTCGGTCCAGCTGGGCGTGTTGCTTTCCGCGTTCTTCTGGACCTATGCAGGATTTCAGATCGTCACCGGTTTGCTCGTCGATCGTTACGGCGCCGGCCTCATTTATGGACTGGGCTTCCTGCTTTGGACCGTTGCGACTCTGCTAACCGGGTTCGCAACCGGTTTTGGATCTTTGCTGGTACTCCGCTTGCTTCTGGGGCTGGGCGAATCGACCGCGAATCCATCCTGGTCGAGCATTTTCGCGAGTGGCCTTCCGGAGAATCGCCGCGGGTTTGCTAATTCGCTCGTCGATGCGGCTAGCAAAATCGGACCGGGCGTCGGTACCTTTCTCGGTGGCATGATGGTGGCCCAGTGGGGCTGGAGACCCCTCTTTGTCGTATTGGGCGCTGCCAGCCTGCTCTGGCTGTTGCCGTGGTATAAGTACGCGCCCGCGCGGGTAGTTCAGACGACTGCGCGCCAACCCGCGCCGGGATTGATTCAGATCCTCCGTAAGCGACCGTCCTGGGCGACATCTATCGGACTGTTCTGCTTCAACTACGGATACTTCTTTGTCATGACGTGGCTGCCGTCTTATCTCGTCACGCAGCGCCACTACAGCATTCGTGAGATGGCGGTCCTCGGCTCGCTTCCGTTTGGCGCCGCCGCGCTGTCGTCGATGACTTGTGGACGAATCTCGGACTGGCTGATTGATCGCGGGCGTCCCGCCGCCCGTGTACGGAAGGGTTTCGCGGTTTCCGGCTTGTTCCTTGCTGCCTTACCCCTGGTAGGCTCGGCGCTTGCCAGCAACATTACTTCGATGGTTCTTCTGATTGTTTCGTTTGTAGGAGTCGGTCTCTTCACATCGAATGTCTGGGCAATCACACAACGACTCGCGGGAAGGGAAGCGGTCGGAAAATGGACTGGCCTGCAGAACGGAATCGGGAATCTGGGAAGCCTCGCTGCTCCTGTCTTTACCGGATGGGTCGTGCACCGAACGGGCTCCTTCTTTGGGGCATTTCTTGTCGCTTCCGTGCTTATGTTGATCGCCTGCATGATGTACTTGTTCGTGGTCGGGCCAATTGAGCCAGTTGTATGGAAGAAAACCTCGCAGTGAGGGCATTGCGCAATGCGGCGCAACTTCGCGATACTGAACGTCTGACAGGAAGCCGCTGTCATTTTGTAGCACTGGCCGCCATCTGATCCGATCGATGGGGTGGAAATGGAAAGGAGTAAGCGCTTTCTCAAAGCGCACGTCTGTCCATTATGAATCGTAGGGACTTTCTGGGAAAATCTCTAATCTGCAGCTTAGCGCTTGATCGTGCTTTCCTTCGGGCCGATAAGGCGAGGGCACAGTCCCTGAACGCGCCGGCAACACCGTTGTTCACTATCGAGAAGCTAGGCGAAAACGTATTTGCGGCCATTGCAAAACCGGTAACGCTGCTCAATTGCAATGCCGCCATTTTCGTGAATTTCAACGACATTCTGGTTGTCGATTCCCACTCCAAGCCTTCCGCCGCCGCCGCGCTCGTCGCCCAGGTGCGCCGCGAGGTAAGCCCGAAACCGGTCCGTTACATCGTCAACACACACTTTCACTGGGACCACACCCAGGGTATGCCGTATTACCGGAGTATCGCGCCACGAGCGGAAGTGATCGCCAGCACTGAGACGCGCAAATCGATCGAGAGTCTTGCGATCGACAGGCTGAAGGCGTCGATGGAAACGACACAATCGAAGTTGGAGAAACTCAGGCAGGAGACGCCTAAGAACGAATCCGAACGCGCCTACCAGCAACGCGCGGTTGCCGATATGACGAATTACTTGCGCGAAATGCGGAGTTACCAGCCTGAGCTGCCCAACATCACATTTAGTGATTCGCTCGTCATTCACGACAAAAATCGCGAGATTCATGTGCTCTTCCGCGGCCGCGGACACACCTCCGGGGATGTGGTTGTTTTCTCGCCGCAAGAGAGAGTAATTGCCACGGGAGATCAGCTTCACGGTTTCGTACCGTGGTTAGACGACGGCTATCCGGACGATTGGCCCACCACCTTGCGCAAGTACGGAGAACTCGACTTTCAAACGGTCGTTGGAGGTCATGGCCCCGTCCAGCATACGCGAGACCGCCTCGCTCAGACCGCCGCGTACATCGAAGAGGTGACCGAAGCGGTAAGGCGCGGCAAGCAGAGTGGTGCGAGTCTCGCCGAGCTGGAAAGAACCATCACTCCGGGCTCGCTGCGCACCATTTCGCCCGCAAGTCAGTACGGAAAGTTCGTCGAAAGCTCACTTGATCTCTATAGTCCGCTGGCCCCCGGGGAGACCGGTGCGGGCGAACTCGCCAACGAAGTGAAAGGTAATGTGGACGCGTTGTTCCGCAAACTCTGACCATTGAAAGAAACATTCCGGATGATTGAGGAGGCAATTTTTCCCATGCAGCTCGGAATCGCATCCTGGAGCGTGCCGTGGTCGATCGGCGTGCAGGGATACCCGCGCCCGCAGCGGCCGCTCGATGCCATTGGGCTGCTGGAAAAGGCCGTCGAAGCGAACGTTGCCGTGGTGCAGATCGCCGATAATCTCCCGCTTCACGAATTGCCGGATCCGGAACTGGACCAGTTGCGCGAAGCAGCCGCTGCCCGCGGGCTGAGCGCTCGAAGCCGGCACGCGAAGCCTCGATCCGGAGCATCTGGCGCGGTACATCGCGATCGCTCATAGGATTGGCGCGCGGGTTCTGCGCACGGTCTTGTCCGGGAGCCTGTGCGGGCCGAAACAGTTGGCCGCGGCCGAGGCCGCAATCCGGCAGGTTCTGCCGGCAGCTCGAGCGGCAGGGCGTCACCCTCGCTCTCGAGAACAACGAAGCGTTCAGCGCGGCGGAGTTCGCCGGGATCATCCGACGCATTGCGAGCCCTCGTGTGGGCATTTGCCTGGACACCGCCAACTCGCTGGGCCGGCCCGAAACACTGCAGACGGTCGTCGAAAACCTGGCCGAGCACGCGGTCGTGCTTCATGCCAAGGATTACGATATTCGGCGGATCGATACGCGCATGGGATTCTCCGTAGTGGGAAAGCCGGCGGGCGATGGCCGGGTCGATTTCGATTGGGTGCTCGCCGAACTACGCCGGCGCGGGCGCAGCGGAATCAGCGTCATCGTGGAGCACTGGCCGCCATTTGCCGGGACCATCGAGGAGACAGTTCGGATCGAGGAAGAGTGGCTCTCGAGAAGTGTGCGATTCCTCCGGTCGAAGTTGTCAATGGTTGCTGAAGGGCATGTGAATTAGCGCCGATCTGCCCGGCCGGCACTGGCAAGTGACGCCCCGCCAACGGATATGGAATCAAGTCATACCCAGTCAAATTATCACAGTCAGTGATGCCCTCCCAGTTCCAACCCTGATCGTATTTTTCTCAGCCCTACGACTCCGTCTTGAAACATAAGCTTTCCGAATTGAAGCAGGCGCTTCGTCGCAATCACACACCGGCAGCACTTCAATACCGCAGGATTCAAGTGCGTTAAGCAGCGGTGGCCTGTATCACCGTTATGAACACCTTGCGGCGTAATGACATGTATGCGGACGCGTTTTTGGCGAACGACAGGATTGTCACCGGGGAGACATCGGTTGAATTCGTGCCGTACCCAATGTTTCTCTATATTAAAACTACAATCTACCGATAACGACTGCGATCGTTTCCATCAGTTGGCTCACCGTATAGGCTATTGCAGTAAACCGGCCATATCCTTGCCGGCAAAATGCTGTTCCCCCTCGGTTTCACCGTATCGACCTCCCATATTCTCCTGCACACTACTTCGTTGCGCGGATAACTGAAGAGAACCATGAGGAATGCGTTTGCGTCCGCGATCGCCCGTCTCGGCATCCGCTTTTGACATGCCATCCTTCGCCGCCTTGAAAAGTCGACGATAAGCTCCGCGCGTGCGATGCGACGATAACGGAACTGTGGAACGCGGCCCTGGCCGCTCGCGCCCAATTCGCAACTACTTACCTGGCGGGGCCCTTTCGGCTTGAGTTTGCACCAGAGCTCGTCGGCCAGCCTACGCGATTCCCCCCGCGCGTGGAAAACCGAGGCTAGTTTGTGATACAGTGCTGCGATGCGGGTCTTGATAGGTTTGAGTTGCCTAGCTGGAGTCGCATATGGGCAAACGAAGGTTTTTTCCGACAACCTCTACCCGATTCTGAACAGCGCGGGGTGCCCGGCCTGTCATAACAGCAATGGAGTCGCTTCTGCTACGCGACTGCACTTCCCGGATACAAACGCCTCGTCGGATCGCGTCGAAGCTTTCGGCAAGTCGCTCGTCAAATTAGTCGATCGCGATCATCCGGACGAGTCGTTGCTCCTGAGGAAGCCCACCATGCGCATGCCCCACACCGGGGGCCTGCGTATCAAGCCGGGAAGTTCGGACGAGGCGATTCTAAAAACCTGGATTCAGGTTCTGGCGTCTCTTTCCGCCGACGAGCTGGCAAAAGCCATGAAGTACAGCGACGAGGACCTGATGGCTGAAAGTGCTGGAGCCCCGACTGCGGCGCTGCGCCGGCTGACGCACAGTCAGTATAACAGCACAGTACGCGACCTTCTCGGCGACCAGACCGCTCCAGCAAATCAGTTCCCACCCGAAGATTTCGCGAATGGTTTCAAGGATCAGTACGACGCACAGAACTTGTCGCCACTCCTGGCGGAAGCGTACAGTACTGCGGCCGAAAAGGTGGCGCGTAACGCGTTCCGGCACGGAGACACACGCGGCTTGATCCCTTGCAGGGCATCGGCAGAGTGTCGCGATAAGTTCATCCAGACCTTCGGCCTACGGGCCTTTCGCCGGCCCTTAGATGTCGGCGAGGTCAGGCGCTACAGGGGGCTGTTCGCGCTGGACAACGATTTCCTTAAGGGTGCTCAGCTCGTAGTCGAGGCAATGTTACAGTCGACGCCTTTCCTCTTCCGACTGGAGGAACCTTCTGACCCGAAGTGGAAATGTTATGCGACGGCCAGCCGCTTATCCTATACCCTCTGGGATACCATGCCGGATGCAGCCCTGATGGACGCGGCAGCGCGCGGTGAGTTAACGACGCCCTCCGGGGTCGAGAAGATGGCGCGTCGTATGTTGCAGGATCCGAGAGCGCATCAGGCTCTTGATGAGTTCGTTTCGCAATGGCTACGCTTCGACCGCGTCTTGAGCAGCAGCCGCGACCGCATCTTCTACCCGATGTTCAACCGCGAGACTACCGTAGCCATGACCGAGGAAGCGCGGCAGTTTATCGCCGACCTAGTTTGGAACGACCGTAACTTCATGACTGCGTTCACGGCGAACTATGGCTTCGTGAATGCGGATTTGGCAGGCATCTACGGTGTGGCCACGCCGGTGCAGGAATTCCAACGCGTCGAGTTTCCACCAGAGTCGGAGCGAGCCGGCCTGCTCGGACAGGCTCTTTTCCTGGCGTTGTCCGCCAAACCGGATGACACCTCGGTGACGGGTCGTGGACTTTTTGTTCGCGAGCAGTTTCTTTGCCAGCACGTGCCTCCGCCACCTGCAGGGGTCAACACAAACCTTGCGCCATCTACGGAAGACCACCCGCAGACCAACCGCGAACGCATGACTGAGCACGTGTCGAACAAACTCTGTGCTACCTGTCACAATTTGATCGATCCAATCGGTTTCGGTTTCGAGAAGTTTGACGCTGTCGGCGCCCGGCGGGACCAATATACGCTCCTCTTCTATATCATGAATGCTGGCGATAATCCCCCACCACCTAAGACTGTAAGTCTAATGATGGACACGAATGGCTGGGTTGCCGGAATTCCCGACTCACACTTTTCGACGCCGCAAGAGCTGGGTGCCGTGTTGGCGAAGACACCGCAGTGCCAGGAGTGCATGGTCAAGCAATACTTCCGGTATGCGGCAGGGCGCATGGAGGTACCGGCTGACTATGCTGTCATCCAACGGGTTTTTGAAGATTTTCGGAATTCACAGTTCAGTTTCAGAGAACTTATAATCTCTCTAGTGCGCAACAGGGAATTTTTTGGAGGAGAAAGGGCCATTCATGTCGCACGTAATTACCAAACGCGCTAGTCTTTCGCGCCGAAGGCTACTGAAGGGATTCACACTGTCAGGTGGTGTCTGGGTGGGATTACCCCCCTTAGTTTCCATGTTCAATTCGACGGGCACCGCGTATGCAGCGGAACCAACAGTTCTCGGCAAGGTAGCAGAAGCTCCGATTGAGAACCGGTTTGTGCTATGGTTCAATGGCAACGGCATCCCCGAGAGGTACTGGATTCCTACTGAAACGGGTCCAAACTACGCGCTAACTCCTTGTCTCTCTCCTCTTGCCCCTTTTCGCAACGACATACAAGTGATCACGGGGCTCGACAACTCCGCGGCCGGTTTGCCAGGTCCAGGCAACGGCCACCACAACTCCATGAGTGGCCTGATGACTTGCACGCGCTTCACGAGCCGCGGCGCGGGTGGAACTTCCATCGATCAGGCCATCGCCCCGAAGATCGGCGGCGGCTCCCGCTTCCGCTCCCTGCAGGTCGGCGTCGCACAGGAATCATTCGGCGAGAGCATCCAGCGCAACATGAGCTGGGCGGGCGCGGATCGCGCTCTGCCTCCCGAGATGCTGCCGGATCGGCTCTTCGACCGGCTGTTCGGGCGCCGCGAAGAAGGTTGGATCAACCGCAAGCGCAGCATTCTGGACGCTGTGCTGGAAGAGGCCGCCGCGCTCAAGAAGAACCTGCGCAAAGACGACCAGGCGCGGGTCGAAGAGCATCTGGCATCGGTTCGCGATGTGGAGCGCGCCATTGCGGGCCTGCCGCCAGAATACCGCCGTATCGACCCCCCCGAGTACGAGGACATGAAGGACTGGCCTCGAATCGCCAAGCTGCAGAGCGATTTGCTGGCTCAGGCACTGATCACGCGCCAGACTCGCGTGGCCTCCTATATGTTGACCAAGTGCCAGGGTCTTTCGCGCTTCCCGTGGCTGGGCTACACCGCGGCACGGCACCACGATTACACGCACGCCGATGGACAGAGCGACGGGAGCCGACGGCGTGGAAGGCCAACGAATTTTGCGCGACATCTGCCGGTGGCATTGTTCTGAGTTCGCATACTTTGTAGGCCGGTTGAAGTCGATCCAAGAGGGTGATCGTACTTTGCTCGATCGCTGCTGTCTAGTCTACGTCCATGAGCACGCTGAGGCCAATCCGCACAAGAACAACGGACTGGGCTTGATTGTCGCCGGACACGCTGGCCGCCTCGCCACCGGTATGCACACGGAGACCGCAGGTACAGTTGGCGATCTCTATGTGACCCTGGCCGACGAAGTACTGAACGCCGGCATCGGAACGTTTCCGACTTTCAGCCGAAAACTTACCGAAGTGCTGACGTGAGCTTAAGGCCTGAGGGCCTTCACTTCAACTAAATGAGGGGCAGACGGGTCTGGATCGAGTCCAGACCGTCGAAAGCTCTGTTTAGGGCTATTTGCTCGACACCGATGCAGATGGTATGGCGGACAGATGCCACAAACTGCACAAGTGCAAAAAGCCGACATTCTCCCGATCAAGCCGCATGAGATCGGCGGAACGTGCTTGGTTTGGAAAACCGGATCAAGATTAACGGCGCCACCACCCGCGGTATCCGGCAGTAGCCATGGAAATCACTGCCAGTAACATAGGCGTCACCTTATTTGAACGGCTCATTGCCTCGGCGGGCCGGTAGGGCCGAATCGCGGTCGAAGATAATTCCGCAGCCGGGTACCGCCCTTTTGATCTCCTCCAATCCCTTCTCGGTGACCAGCGTGTGGTAGAGGTTTAGCACCTTTAGCTCAGGCATCGATTTCAGATCCGCGATGCCAGCATCCGTGACCTTGGCCATATTGAGCCGCAACTCTCGGAGCCGAGGCAATGTCTTTAACACTTCGAGCGCTTTGTCGTCGATCGCGGTATAGTCCAGATCGAGCACCGCCAGATTCTTCAGGTTTGCGAGCATTTCTACGGTGACGTCGTTCGTGGCCGTGCGCGCTAGATCTAGCCGCTCGAGGTTTTCCAGGCCCTGCAGGTTCTCAAAACCTTTGTCAGTAAACCGGCAACTGTTCAATGCGAGCTCACGCAGGCTCTTAAGTGTCCCCACGTGACGTAAACCCGCATCGCCGGCGTCGGTACCGTCAAGCTGGAGGACCTTCAAGTGGCTGAGCTTTTCGACGCTCGCCAAGCCTTCGCTTGTAATGTCGGAGTAGCTCAGCCGCAGCCGCTCAAGACCGACCATCTCAGCGATGTACTGCAGACCCTCATCATTGACCGGAGAGCTGGCCAAGTCGAGATCAGTGATGGACGTTAAGCCTTTCAAGTGCGCCAACCCTGGGCCTCGAACGAGCGTGCCCTCAAGCTCTAGTTTCTGAAGCTGCCGCAGGCCTACCAAATTCGCGAGACCGTTGTCGGAGATGCCTGTATTGTTGAGGATAAGTTCCTTCAATCCGCTCAGAGACTGCAGCGACCGAAGGCCGAGGTCGTCCGCTTCGGTAGCCGCCAGATCCAGTTTTTCGAGGCCGACCAGCCCGCTTACATACGCAAGTTGGGTGTCACGCACCTGTGTTGAAGCGAGAGAAATAGCGCGGAGTTTGCCGTCGACGAATTCGGCTTTCCCGCCGAGCGACGTTATCCAATCCGCAAGGGCCTGCTCACTCTTGTCGGCGGGGCGCATGGCTGATGCGCCAGCTGTGCGCGCCACCAATCCACCCGTAAATTCGATATTGCAGCCCCGGAGCGCAGCGCGCAGCTCCTCAACGCCGGATTCGGTCACGCGGCTGTAACGAACGTCAAGCATGGCCAGATCTTTTAGGGCAGCGAGATTGGCTAGACCGGCGTTGGTGATGCGGCTCCGGTACAGATTGAGCTCGCGGAGATGGGTCATACCGGCCAGCACCTCAACGCCGGCATCACTGATTTCGGCGCCGAGCAGATTCAGCTTTCGAATGGCCGTCAGTTTCCGCAGCGATTCGAGTCCGTGATCCGTGATCTTCACGCCGTATAAATCCAGCTCGTTGAGCTGGGTGAGGCCGCTCAAGTGTTCCAGCCCTTCATCGGTAATTCTAGTATTACGGAGGTACAGCCGCCGCAGTTCCTGCATCCCTTCAAGAACCTTCATACCTTCGTTGGTGAACGTGGAGTCGCTCAAGTCGAGCGATCGCAGGTGCACGAAGGGTGCCAGGTTCGGCTTCACAACCTGGGACTGCGCCAGGCGCAGTTCCTTGAGTTTTGTCATCCCGGCTAGATAGGCCACACCTTTATCCTGGATGTTGAAAGTGGGCAAGAAGTGCGAGCTGAAGTAGAGTCGCTCGAGGTTTTTCAACCCAGCAAGGTATTTCAGTGCGTCATTGGCGTCCAGCGAACTCCCTGAAGCGGGCTTCCAACTCGGACCAGGAAGATAGAGTTCGCGCAACTCTGCAAGGCTGCTGATTTTCTCTAGATCCTTGGGATCGATGACTGTGCCAACAAAGTCTAGTCCGGTGATGCAGAATGAGGTTGGAGGCAAGTGTGACCAGTCATTAACCACGGTGCGCTTGCCGTCAAGGATGACCCGGCCGCCCTGGCGAATCACCCATTCGGCTATTTCTCGCTCCGTCGCCGCTCTGGCAATCGTACACATAACCAGGAAGCAGCAAAGGATATGAAGCGATGCTATCCCCAGACCACTGACGTCATTCGTTCGAGCTTCGGACACTATCCTTTTCATTTGTTTTGGGCAGTCTCTTTGCATGTGTACGCTCAAGCCCCGCGATCACCAGCGAGCCACAACAATCGCGATAGTTAGCATATCAAAAAGCAGTTTATTTTATCTTCGGCCTAGCTACCGGGTATACAGTAGGCTGATCAAGCAATAAGCCAAAACGTCGAGGCTGCTCTGCGCTCATGGCCCACGAAAAAACTAGTGTATAAGTGCCAACGCTGCGTTGAGGTTCGCTTTTGCTCCGGCAAGATCAGGATCAAGCCGAAGCGCCTCTTGAAACTCCCGCACCGCGCCTGGAGTGTCGCCGCTATACTGGTAGGCAACTCCAATCAGATTGTGGGCAGGCGCAAAATCTGGTTTTTGCGCGAGTACTTTCTTGAGTTCTTCTATGGCGCCTCCGATTTCGCGCTGGTACAACAAGTAGGACGCGAGCGTCAATCGGGCAGTGATATTTCGGCCGTCAAGCGAGAGTAGCGCACGAAGCTCCCGTTCCGCTCTCGGAAGATCGTGCTTCAGGAATAGCACTTCCGCCAATGCCTGGCGGGCCTCGAAGAAATCGGGGTCTTTCTCAATAATTTGCGTTAATTGTTCAGCGGCTTCCGTAAGTCTACTCATGCGTGCCAACGTAATCGCCAACTCCTGTCGCGGTTGCAGCCATTCGCGGTGTGCTTGCGCCAGTTTGTCGAATTCAATGGCTGCTTGTTCCAGCTCCCCGCGCTCGCGAAGCGCCCCGGCCAGGTTAAACCCAGCATCGCGCAAGCTGGGATCCAGTCGAAGCGCCTCTCGGAATTCCCGGATCGCACTTTCCCAGTGCTTCTGCTCGGCTAACGCCGCCCCGGACCGGTTTGCCTGCAGGGCCGCTTCGCGATCCAGTTGTTCGGAATTTAGTTGCTGAAAGCGCGCGAGCTCCACCTCAGCCGCCTTAACTCGGCCTTGGGCTCTGAGTAGGCTGGCCAGAGCATAATGAGCTTCCTTGTCCGCCGGGTTCAACTCTATGGCTTTCTCAAACTCACGCTGTGCCCGTCTTGTGTCTCCTTGGGCCTTTAGAGCCAGTCCTAATTCCCGGTGGAACAGGTAGTTCGCTGGTTTGGTCCGCACCGCGATCTCGAGATCGGCTAGCGCCCCTGAAAAGTCTCCCCTTTGCCTTAACAGAGCTCCCATTGCTGCTCGCGCATCCGGCGAATCAGGCTGGATCAGCAGCGCTTGGCCCACGATCTCGATGGCCTTCTCAAGATCGCCGCGACCATTCTCCAGATTTGCCAATTCCAGGCGGGCATCCACAGGGTGATTGTTCTTTTCCAGCGTCTTCGTAAACTCGCCGATCGCTTCTGAGACCTGCCGGTTGCGCGCAAATAACAAACCCAAGTGGTAGTGGGCTTCCGAATCCTCAGAATTCAAAGCTACCGCCTGCTCGAACATTCTCAAAGACGCTTCGAACTCTTCCGCGTTCATTAAGAGTCGCCCCAGTTCGCGATACGCGTCCGCCATCTTCGGATCGCAAGAAAGTGCTTTGCGGAAGGCCCGCATAGCCTGTTCCGGTTCGTTCATCCTTAAAAGCGCCAAACCGAGCGCATAGTGTCCGGCGGCCCAGTCGCTATCCTCCGCGAGGCCTTCCCGAATTTCCTGTCGGGCGGCGTCGGGTCTCCCTGCATCAATTAGCGCCAGACCCAGATTGTACGTCGCGTCGAGCGATCGTGGGCCGACCGTGATTGCTTTGCGGAATTCGTCGATCGCTTCCGAGTTCTTCTGGTGTGCCACCAGAATGACGCCGATATTGTTGTACGCCTCGGCTAGATCCGGTTTGAGCGCGATTGCCATCCGAAACTCCCTGATTGCCTCATCAGATTGCCCGCCGTGGTATAGGGCCACACCTAATCGGTAGTGCAACATGGGATCGCTAGGATTCTCGGAAACTGATTGTTTCGCTTCCCGAATCCGATCGCTGGCAGTCGTCTGTCCGGGCACCAATGGGATAGTGAGAAGTGCCGCCACAATCAACGACTTTTGAGCCAAATGCGTAAGGATACTCCACTCCCCAGTACTGGAGCTTAGGCGCCGGCAAATCGAAACGATCTTCACCTTGCAACTCGCCGGTGCACGTTAAAGCACTTTATTTGAGCGCCCGCCGCAATTCTCATTCTAATGCGTCCGGCGCCCACCATTTATCCGACGCGGCATCACGCCACGCGACACACACGGAGCGCCCTCAAAGTGAAGAGGTTTCGCACCTTTCCGCAGGCAGGTCTCAGAAGCGCACGTCGGTCTGCAGCCTGCATTAGGATCTTTCCACCGATTATAGTTGAAGTTGAAAACCAACTAACCCTCAGCCGATCGTTCCACCCGGACTGGCGCTAACCTTCGATCTCCGCCAGTTTGCGCAGCAGGCTGCTGTCCTCGATAAAGCGCACCAGCGCCGGCGCGCCAGCCAGGCACCATACCCGGTGTGAGCGAAAGCCTCTGCAGCCGGACGCCGCTGTCACTGGGACAAAACCCGCCGGTGGTCTTCCCGTTGCCGGCGCAACCGCAGCTCGCCTTGCCACACCGAGTCATGCGCTCGGATACCCAGCCGCGGCGCATAAGCGAGCGACTGAGCCGACTCGTCGAGAGCGAGTTGGCGAGCAGGGGAAGGGCTTCAGGCGAGATGGCCACTGACGATCAGGTTCACCTCAGACATGCCCCCGTTAAGGGTTGCAATTCCCGAAGGGCGAGTATAAACTGTCGCGAGAGCCTGTCGCATGAAACCAGGGCAGACGTTGGTTCGCGTTAAGAAATTCAGAGGGGGCCTTTCCTATGAAGTTTGACGTGCAGCTTAGGTTGGTTTTCCTGTGTCTGATTGCGTTCGTGGTCCTTCAGCCTGCTCTTCTCTACTGTCAGGCTGTGGGAAGTATCACGGGTAGAGTAGAGGACCCTACCGGCGCCGCGGTTCAGGGCGCTAAGGTCACAGCCATTCAAAAGGGCACGAGTTTCTCTCGTACCACTATCACGTCAGGCGCCGGTACCTACACGTTGCCGCAAATGTTGGTCGGAGCTTACTCGGTTGACGTTGAGATTTCCGGATTTGAAACAGCGTCAAGGGAGGTCGCGCTGGACGTCGAGCAGAACCGCGAACTCAATTTCACTCTGAAGGTGCGGGGCGTCCAATCGACCGTGGAGGTATCTGACGTAGCGCCGACCATCAATACAACGACGGGAGCGCTCGGCGGTTTGGTAACCGGGCAACAGGTGGTAACGCTGCCTTTGAATGGCCGCGATGTCACAGCCCTTGTCTTGATGCAGCCAGGCGTGAACTTCGAGGTCAACAGCTCATGGCCGAGTACCAGTAACCCGAGCGGCAATCAGTTCGTTGCAAGCAATGGGAACCGCGGGACAACCGGCGCCAGCACGCTCGATGGCATGGATTCCAGCGACAACGAACTCGGGGGCGGTCAATTCACGAATTTTAACCTGGACGCCGTCGCCGAGTTCCGCGTTTTGCAAAACAATTATGCGGCGGAGTATGGCCGGGGCGCCGGCACGATCGTTCAGATCGTGACCAAGTCCGGCTCAAACGAATTACACGGGAGTCTGTTTGAATTTATCAGAAACAGCGATCTCGACGCGCGCAACTTTTTCGCCACGACGGTGCCGCCATTTAAACGGAACGAATTCGGAGGAACAATCGGCGGTCCCATCCGGATTCCGCACCTGTACAATGGCAAGGACAAAACGTTTTTCTTTTTCCAGTACGCCGGATTCCGGCAAGTGCTCGGCGAGCCGATCCTACTTTCGGTTCCGACGTCCGGTGAGCGCAATGGACTCGTCCCCATCACCGGTGCGAATGGAAAGCCTGACCAATTGATCGTCCCGCTAAACGCCGATGCGAAGCAGATTCTGAATGCTTACCCGCTACCCAATGAACCGAATGGTCCGCTCGGTGCTAATACCTTTGCTTTCGAAACGAGCGTCCCGCAGAACACGAACCAATGGTCGAGCCGTATCGACCAAAGGTTTGGCGTAAAGGACACCTTGTTTTTCCGGTTCAGCAAGGACAATAACGAAGTCCCGCTGCAGGACCCGTCACTCGCCATTCTCCAGCATAGTTTTTCGTCGTCGCTCGGCAACGACGAATTTAACATAGGCACATCTGAAACGCATATTTTCACACCCACATTGCTGAATAGCTTTCGTTTTTCCTACACAAAAACCGATGACCCGTGGAAATCCGGCCAGCCCGGCAATGAGCCTCTAAACGTATTCACCGACGGAAGTCTCTCCAATTATGGCCCCAGTCTCGGCTGCTGTAGCCTGCATATCGCCACGTATTTGTTCAACGACGGAGTGACTTGGATCAAAGGGAAGCACACGATGTCGATGGGGTTTGAGTTCCGTTTTCTCAACGATACAAGCCGCGATACCACCGGCCTCCAGGGGCAGTACTTCTTCGAGCCAGGACAGTCCCTTCCCGTGACAATCACATCTGCCAGCGGACAAACCGTCCTGGCCGCCGGTTCACCAAGCCCCAGCTCTTTAATCAGTTTCATGACCGGCGCGCCAAGCAACTACGAGAGCCCCTTCTCGTTCCCCGGGCTTTCTCCTTCTACCACGGTCTTTCCGCTTTGGGTGTTCCGCCGCTACAACCTAAACGGGTGGTTTCAAGACGACATCAAACTGACGCATAGGCTGACCTTAAATCTCGGCCTTCGTTACGAATACAACACGGTGCCATACGAGATCGAGGGCCGCGCCCAAGGAATCGTCGACACGCCGAATTTTGACAACGGGCAGCTCTACCGTAAGTTCGTGTTGAATCCGAACCCGATGTGGTTTCCGGACTACCACGGGTGGGGTCCACGGTTCGGATATGCCTACAAGTTGACCAACAAAACGGTTCTCCGTGGTGGACTCGGGATTTTTACAAACTTACCCTTGACGCAGACGGCGGACCAACAAGGTGCCGGCGCTGATGCCGTTGCTTCTATTCCGAATCCTGTCTTCCAGCTAACCTCCCTGCCAATAACACCACCATCGCTTGTCGATTATAGCGGCAATCCTTTGCCGCCGGGAGGCAGTATCAAAAACCTGCAGCCGAACACTCCTGTCAACCTGCTACCACTGGAAAAGTACTTTGGTAATCCTCTCCTGGTGAACCTTACGGCGTTAAACTTTCACAACGGGTACACGATCGCCGGAAATTTCACGCTTGAGCAGGAGCTGCCAGCAGGCATTGCTCTACAACTGGCTTACGTTACAAACAACGCCGTGGGACTCTACGCTTCCGAATATCCGAACGCGTATACTGGCGCCGAGTCGCAGTATACGCCGTATACCAATGCGACGCCAGGCTTCGGCGAATTCCAGTTGACTGACAATCACGCCCACTCCACATACAACAGCCTTCAAACACAACTCCGAAGATCAACACCGATCCACGGACTGCAGTTTCAGGTTTCCTACACGTGGTCAAAGGCAATCGATAACGCCACCTCTGTATTCAACGGACCGGCCGCGAATTCCGGCATTTTGCAAAATAATCCAACGTGCTGGAGCTGCGAGAAATCCGTCGCCTCATTCGATTTCCCGCAGAGATTCGTAACCAACCTCATCTACGCTCTCCCGATCGACCATTGGAGGGCTCTTCCCAAGAGACTTAGTCAGGGTTGGCAGGTCACGAGCATCATTCAGGCGCAATCGGGATTTCCGTTTACAGTCACCTCGCCATACGGTACGAAAGAATATGGAACGGATACTTACATTGGTTTTCAGGCCACCAGGCCCGACCTTGTCCAGCAGCCTACGATGCGGACCGCCGGCGATCCCGAAGAGCAGTTCTTTTCGACAGCCGTCGTAAAAGATGGCCAGACCTTAGGACAGCAGTTTTTCGCGACTCCTGGTGCGGCCCAAACTGGCGTACAGGATGCCCCTGGAAATCTAGGACGCAACACTTTCCGTACGAACCCTTGGACCAACGTGGATTTCTCGCTGATTAAGGACACGAAGATCACCGAAAAGTGCACGCTGCAGTTCCGCAGCGAGTTCTTCAACATCTTCAACCTGCACGCATTCGGCATCCCAGGCGGGGTTCTCGGCTCGCCTTCATTCGGATTTGCGACGAGCACGGTGTTCGCGGAACGCCAGATACAATTTGCGCTGCGACTTTCCTTTTGACCAAGGCTAGGCTTACCGAAATCACAGCTACGCCTACTACACGCAGTCAACGGACAGCAGTCGTGTTCTATCACGTAGGGCCGACCGATTCGGCCGTAGCTTGCACGATCTGATAACGATGCTCGACGATCTAAAACGCCGAGATTAAATTTTTGTTCTCTTAAAGACCACATCGACGCCTACGGGCCGCGGCCACCGTGGCGGGTGATAGCCGTACTGGCAGAACTTGAGCGCAGCCTGATAATATCCACGCAGTGAAGGAGGTCTTGCAGTACCCATGAACCGACGAGAGTTTTGGCAGTCGGCATTTGGTGCACCTACACTTGCACTTTTGTTTGACAAAGAGAGTCCCGGTCAAGGCCAGCGCGAGCCCCCCGAAGTGAACTACATGCTGCGATACTTTATTCGGACCGAGACCGCCACGCAGCAGACCAACGACCTAATTGGCTATTGCCGTCAGAATCATGTTCGTCATGTTATCTTGTTCAGCGACAACAACTGGGATATGGAGTGGAGTCTTCCGACTCTTCAAGAGGCTAGGGCTCGGGTGGACATACTTAAGCCCGTTTTTCACAAACTGCGGCAAGCTGAACTTCACACCAGCATTAACATGACTGCGACAATTGGCCACGGCGATTTCGGCCGTGACGAGAGACAACGTTTCTCCTGGCAACTCATGATAGGGGACGACGGAACCGAAAGCCGTAGCGCGCCGTGCCCCCTGGACCCGAAATGGAAGAGTTATGTCGGTGAACTTTACGGGTCTTACGCTCGGCTCGAGCCCGAAATCATATATATCGACGATGACTTCCGCTACCACAACCATAGCCCCCTTTCCTGGGGCTGTTTTTGCCCCCTACACCTTCACGAGATGGCGAGACGCACGGGGAAAGACTTAGGACGAGAGGTACTGGTCCGCAGGATACTCACTGCTGAACCCCAGCCTACCGAGGAGCGCGAACAATGGCTAAAGCTCTGCGGTGATTCCATTTTGGAGGCGATTCGCATCATTTCGGAAGAAGTGAAAAAAGCATCTCCCAAAACTCATATGGGGCTGATGGGTGAGATCCCCGAAGTCCATGCCGTTGAAGGGTGGCGTTGGGACGACATGGCCAATGCTATGTCGGTGAGCGGCAATCTGCCAGTGTTCCGCCCAAGCTACGCGTCCTATGGGGAACCGGCTTACCGGGACGTAGTGGCGGCATTTGCTCCCATGAGGAAGTTTCAAACCATACTGGCCCACAAGATGCGCTTCACGCCTGAGTTGGAGAATTTCCCTTATTCGCAGTTCAGCAAATCCGCTCAGCTCACGCGGTTGCAAATCGCCCTCAGTCTGTTTTCGATTCCACCGGACCTCACGTTGAACATTCACTATTTCGTGGAAACTCATCTTGATGACGTTTCCGTCCATACGAAGGTGTTACATGACTCGTATGACTATTTTAACGGCGTTGTTGCGTGGGCAACAGAGTGCCAAAAGGAACGTGGTCTGCAAATTCTCTGGGCCGATCGTTTCCCGCTGCATCGAAAGATCGGTCGTAGCGCGGATGGCCGCGCTGCAGGTTCCCCCATGCTGGGAGGGAACCATGGACCTACTGGGATTCGCAACAACTTTTTTTCCCGATGACGTGAAACTGATCGGCCAATCCTACTTGGAGGAATGCGGGAGCGACGAAATTCGAGGTTTGCTGAAACGGAAACTGCTGATTGACGGGGCCGCCGCAAATTTCCTCGTCGAACGTGGGTTCGGCCCGCAAGTTGGACTGAAGAGTTGTGATCCGGTGGGCGGCACTAATTACGAGCGATTCGTGAATAGGGATTTCGCGGGCAAATTCCTGAATAGCGACGAGGCTTGCGTTTTCGGGGATAAGTACCGAATGGGTCTGATGGAAGGGGCTATCGTCGTGAGTACGATGTTCGGACCTGCCGCGAGCTATTCGTCCCGGGAATGGTGCTCTCAGAAAACACTTCCGGAGGGCGAACAGGGATTATTCCCCTCAGCGGTTCCCACGGTGACCTCTACTCGGTCGAATTTCGCAATTGGAAACGGCAGTACGCCCTGAAGAAGATGCTGGAATGGATCAACCGGGGCCCCCTGCCGTTTTTTGTCGAGGATGCTCCCAACGTTTTCCCCCTGCGCCGGGATGGGGAGGATGCCGCACTGATCGGAGTGGCCAATTTGTGCGCGGATCCCATGCCGCAACTCGCCTTACAGCTTGCGTCGCCTTTCGCGGGCAAACCTGTCGTCGAATATCTGACTCCTAAGGAAATCGCAAGCGAATCGATGTCGAGGCGCAGCATGTGGGCGGTTACTTGCGCTTACGGATTCCGTTGAGAGTACCACCACTCGAATTGGCTTGTTTCCGGCTTACCAAAGCATAGCCGGTCTGCCAAATCGCGTGCCACACACTACCGCGCGCTTTGCGACACCCAGCGTGCGGCGCCGCAGACTTTGCACGCCATCTCCATATCATTTTCGCGCGTCGGAAGCCCCTTGAGGCGATACCAGAGTTCCGGGCCAGGGAGTAATGAGCTAATCCTTGGCAATCGCCTTGCATTGATGAGCGGCGATGCGGCCGACTCGGCCTTAACAAGCCGAATGGCTACATTCTCGGAATTGGCCGAACTGGTCGGCAGGGATCACACGACCCGTTAGCCGGCAAGTCACCAAACTCGGCAGCCTCGGCCTCATTGCCCGGCGTCTCTCAAAAACGGATAACCGGGTGCGCGAAGCCGTCGTGACCGCCAAGGCAAAGAAATGACCAGCGCCATTGACGCGGCCCGCGAACGGATTGCGGCCGTGCTTTTTGCGAAGTGGAGCAAGAGCGATCTGCAAGACCTGGCGCATCTGATGCGCCGGTTCGCGGACGATTTTCAGTCCCTGCCCTTGCCCGAACAGCCGTAATACCTCCGGCCCTTTCATGAGCAGTGAATTTGCGGACTCCCCTATGCCTGTCAGGCGCTGGCGCTGTCCGCAGCGCCTACCGCTCACTGCGGAGAGGAGTAGTCACTGGAACGCCGCCACGTTCTCCTGAACCCACTGATCGAACGTAATCGGCTTGCGGCGAGTACGCGCTCGACCGTGTCCGTAACGCTCGCGAGACGACCGTCCAGAATCCCACGAAAGATCGACAGGCGAGCTTCCACCAGCGGCGGCGGCGTGTTCCACGCGACCTGCTGCGCCCGCGCTTCTTCATCCGAAATGGCCTGGAACCGCAGCGCCCTTCCAATCGCAGCGCCGATCTTGTCCGCCATATCGGCATAGCTCAGAGCCTCTGGGCCTGTAATCGGCAGCGACTGACCTGCATACTCCGGGGCGGTCAATGCCTTTACGGCGACCTCCGCGATGTCGCCTGGATGAATGAAGGGGATCATTCCATCGCCGGTGGCAGAGCGGACAATCCCTTCGGTTTTGATCGACCTCGCCCAATAAAGCGCATTCGACATGAACCCGGAGGGCTGCACGAAGGTGAAGGGAATCCCGCTTGCACGGATCGCGGCCTCGCCCGCCGCATGCCAGACGCCCGTGCCCATATTCTGCTCCCGCGCGTCATAGGACGAAAGCTTTACCAGGTGCTTCACACCGGCGGCCTTGGCGGTCCTGGCCGCCAGTTCGTCAAGCGCCGCAAGTCCAGGGCCGGAATTGACCAAAAAGACCGCGTCCGCGCCCGCAAGCGCAGGCGCCAACGTCGTCGCGTCCGCAAGGTCGCCGGTAAAGATATCTACGCGGTCGCCATAGCACGCCCTCGCCCTAGCCGTGTTTCGGACGAAAACACGCAGCCGGTCGCCGCGAGCAATCAGGCGTCCGGCCACAAGCGCTCCGACGTTTCCCGTCGCGCCGGTAATCAGATAGACCATGAAACATCTCCTTCAGAGATCAATTCGAGCATAACTTATATGCTTGCTCATAAACATCTTTAGGGTCACATGCTACTGATGCTCTGTCCACTCGTGTTCGGACTCGGGCACTTCCGCAGCGTTTCCATAGATGCGAATTAACCTAGACATTCACTCACATTTATCCTATCCTCGTCTCCATGAAGCGGAAGGCGGACAAGCCCTATCGTCGGCGCGAGCCGCAGCAGCGCCGGGCGCGCGAGACCGTCGAGGCGGTTCTCGACGCCGTCGTCAGGATTCTCAAACGCGGAGGCGTTGAGGCGGTCACAACCAACCGCGTCGCTGAGGTCGCGGGCGTCAGCATCGGATCGGTCTACCAGTATTTTCCTGACAAGCGCGCGATCTTCGCAGCATTGCACGAACGCCACATTCAGGAGATCGATCGCCTGGTTGAAGCCAAGCTGATGGAACATGCAGCGTCGCCGCTCGACACGCTTATGCGCGCCATGATCGAGGCGATGATCGACGCCCATATGCCGGACCCCGAGCTTTATGAACTGTTATCGACCGAAGTGCCTCACCGGGCGGAGGGGACGCGGGACTTTGCGGTTCGGCTTCACGGCGCGTTTCGCCTCGCTATCGCGTCGAGAACGTATGAGATCAACGCCCAACGCGATATTGACACGATCGTCTTCGTCGTGACTCACATGGTCGAAGCCCTCTGCCACGCCGCAGTGCTTCGGCGCCCTGCCCGCCTGTCACTCGCCGCCGCCAAAGACGAAGCCGTCCGGGCGGTCCTGGCCTATTT
The DNA here is from genome assembly GCA_963768075.1 of Terriglobia bacterium. GTDB lineage: Bacteria > Acidobacteriota > Terriglobia > Bryobacterales > Bryobacteraceae > QHXW01. Next base: position 47,123 of record CAVYHD010000029.1, on the reverse strand, counting down.
GCACACGTGAGGGAACTCCACGATCCGGTGAAGCGGATTGGCGCAGGACAATTATGGGCGGTCCACAAGTTGATTCCCGTCCACCTTACGCTTGGGGTCGCAGCATGGCTGCACCGCCCAGCATCTGGGTAAGAAAATCGCGTCGCTGCATGGGGAACATTCTAGCCTGGACTGGCCCAGAGCATCCCGATCGGGGGCTACCACGTCATACCGACAGGGGCGCACCGTTAACACAGGGTGGGATTATTTGTTTGGGTCCCAGGATGATTTCTGCAGCGCACCCGAATTGTTAACGCAATCGGGACCAAGGCGTTGCGCCTGGGCTGTTCACCTCCAGAAACCGTGCGCATGGCGAGCATGCGGATGTAAGCACCTCCGAATGAGCACGTTCGAGCTTCGCACGGCGCTTTGCAGACAGCGATTTGCACCTTTCTAGGTGCTCCCGATGAATAAGTTTTGTTGAGCTGGTTCGTTAACTGGCGGGGCACTTTTCTAAATCATTCGGGTCCCGGGTCCCAAACGCCTACGGTGTAGGTCATGTTTTCAATCCGTCCTCTGGGTGGACCAGTTCCGGCACGGTATCGATCACAGACTGCCGGAACGTACGCACTCCATTGAGTAACACTCCGATATCGCTGCCCAGACTGATGGCGCGAAACCCCTTGCGAATCCAGTGCGCCGCTGCGGCGGGCGTCGCGGGCAGAAAGCCGGGGGCCACACCGTGACGGCGACAGCAGGCGACCAGGGCGTCCATTGACTCCAAGAAGCGTGGATTTTCAAATTGCGCGGGAATGCCCATCGAAACCGTGAGATCAAAGTGGCCCATCCAAGCGACATCCACGCCCGGCACGGCTACGATCTCGTCGAGATTTTCAAATGCCTTGGCTGTTTCGAGGAGCAGAATGACCACCGTCTCCTCATTCGCGCGGGCGAAGAACTCGGGGCCGCCGGCGCGATAGAGATCGTGCGCCACGCCCAGCGCCACACCCCGACGGCCGGCGGGAGCATATTTCAATTGCGCCACTATCTCCTCGGCCTGCGCCCTAGTTTCCACGCGCGGAACCATCACCCCCCGCACACCGATATCGAGCACTCTCGATAGCGGCTGGAAATGCATATCGGGCACGCGGGCCATAGGCACGATGCTGCTGCCACGGCAAGACGCCACCATTTCGGCCAGCAGGGGGATGTCGCAACTGCCGTGCTCCATGTCGTAGATCACGAACTCCATTCCGGATGCGGCTAACATGGGACCGATGCCCGACGTGAAGAGCTCCAGCACCATCTGGCCGAACACCACCTCGCCGTCGCGCAGTCGTTGTCGCAGTCCACTCATTTCGCCCTCGCGGCCACAGCAGTCTTGTGAGCTGCCAGCTTCTTTCGGAAACCGGGCCGGTCGAGAACATCCCGATTGACCACGTGCACGGGTGCCTCACCTCGTTGAACCGCAAGGGCGCCCCCGCAGTCCATGCGTCCCATGTCGCGGAAGAGCTCCGCGGTCCATGCGACGGAATGCGAGGTCAAAATGACATTCTCCAGGGAGAGCAGAGGCGACTCCGGCTCGATCGGCTCCTTTTCGAACACGTCCAGAGCCGCACCGCGAATCCTGCTGGTCTCCAGCGCCCGGATAAGAGCGGGCTGGTTGACGATAGGACCGCGCGCGGTGTTCACAATGACGGCTTCCGGCTTCATCAGGCTCAGTTCCCGCTCGCCTATCAGACCGCGGGTCTCCGGCGTGAGTGCGCAATTGATGAGGACGTAGTCCGACTCGCGTAGCAAGGTATCGAGATCAGTCATTTCCACGCCGAGTTCCGGGCCACGGGACTTGGGAGCGTACGGGTCAAACGCGAGGAACCGCGCGATGCCGAATGGTCGCAAGAGCCGGATGGCTTCGCCCGCGATGTTTCCGAGGCCTATGGTCCCGACCACGCGGCCCCGCGGCTCCGCGCCGAGCTTGCGGGTGCTTTCGACCCAGCGACCCTGCCGCACGAGCCGATCCTTCAGCACCAGGTTATGAGAAAGCGCCAGTACGAAGAGCACGATCGATTCGGCAACCGGCCGCATCACCGCGGTCGGAGTAATATAAAGCGCGATATCGTTTTCCGTGCAGGCTGCCACATCCACGTTATCGTAGCCGACACCGCAGCGGCCAATCGCACAGAGACGTTGGACGCCCCTTAGGGAGGCGGCCGTGACCCGCGGCTTCAGAGAAATGAGCACGTCCAAATCGCGGAGCTGCTCGGGAATATATTCTCCGCGGTACTCCTTCAGGAACTCGTAGGAAAGACCGGGGACACCGTCCAACAGCGAAAGTCCCAGGTCCGGGAAAACCAGACTGCCGAGTTCATTCAGGAAATCCGTGGAGAAGCCCACGTGGAATTGATCGGTCGGCAACATAATCACTCACACTTTCCGGCCCGGCCCCGGGTGCCTGATCGCTCGGATGAGCAACGCCTGTAGGAATGCCAATCAGACCATCAGATGGTAGCATGCGATAAGCGAGGCCGCCTGACGGGCCAGGATAGAAACAGTAACCGAGATGCCGCGCAGCGCAATCTGCCAGGCCTCGCCGTTTGGGGACTGGGCAAAGGAAAACAAACTTCCCGAGGCCTCCGTATTTGGGTTTCGAGGCTGGCAGGTAAATCCAAACTCAGTCTTCGGTGACGGCGAAACTCGCCTGAAGCCGCTAATGGAAGTCTGGTGCTGCGCCATCGCAGGAATGCAAGTCTTTGAAAGTGGTGGTGGCCCGGCAGAACTCGAATCTGCCAACTATAGGAGAGCGGACTAGCTTCCCGTTAACGTCAGGCTGGGGTCGTTAGTCTGGGTCCCCGAACACCGCCTCACTAATACGTCTCGGATGACCTGAGTTAGAGAAGAATCCGCCCAGAACGTCACCTTCCTCGCTTTCGCTCGAGAAGGTACTCCTCACCGAGCCGAAATGGATTTCGCAGAGCCTCCGGTTGCGCGCTCGTACGCCATGAGTCCTTCCAGAACGTTGATCGTGGTCGCGAACGACGAGCGGACCGAACCATTCTCCGCCTCGCAGTTCCACCCGCCATCCTCGAGCTGCTCACCCAGCAGGCGGACGACCACCGCCTCCACATCTTCACCAAAATAGATGCCCAATGAGACGGTCCTGCCATTGATGCACGGCTCGACCTCGCCGCTGAAGAACGGCTGCCCGGCGTGCTCCCAACGGCAGCGATCCCTGACCAGCGCCACCGCCCGGCGTACCCGGTCAGAGCACGGGTCGACGCCGAAATCACAGAGCAGTTGGAGTGTTGGCAGCGTGGCGGTCCAGGGCTGGCCCTGGTTCTCATCGCGCCAGTTGAAGCTACGCGCCGGGAAGCACGCGCCTTCGGCCCACTGGCCGTCTTCGCCCTGCAACGCCAGCAGTCTGGCGCCCCAGCCTTCGGTGGCCGCTCGCGCGCGCTCCGCCGTGACAACCTCAGACGGCGCATGGACAAGATCACGCAACACCTGCCAGCGGATGGCGGGGTCCGAATCGAGCAGCCAGTCCAGCACGGTCATGCGGCTGAGTCTAACACGCGTCTGGGCGGCTGCAGAGAATCCGGTCGAGTAACTAGAGTCGATACGATGGCAGACATTCACGGCATCCGGCCATATCAGCGGAACGACGAAAAAGTCAAATCCGGCTTGCCATCATGATTGACATCGTCCACTGCCAGGCCCAGCACGTTCACGTCCGGTATCACGACTTTCTCCGGCTGAAACGTGCCGTCTCCCTTGCCAAGGAACACCGCGATTCCTGAGGGTGCGGCTGAGGTTAAGCGCATGGAATGTGGTGTGTCAAAGGGATTTCACAACAGTAATCCGACTCTCATGATTCGGGAACGGCATCCACATAGATCTCGTTTGCGTATGAAAGCGGCGTAACGGGCACGACAAGGCATAGGCGAAGGTTGATAAGCTTGCCGGGTAGCTAGAAACTTCTGGAGAGAAATCATGCTCATGCGAATGTCCCGCGTTTTTCTCTTTGCTCTGGCCGTACTCTCGCCTTCGATCCTGCTTGCTGTCCCGGCAGATGTTTCGTTTACAAAGCCCGCCGCCGAGGTTGCCCGTTTCGACTTCGTCGAGATCACCGCGACCATCCCTGCGCCCGACGCCACAAACCCGTTCGAAGATGCTTCCCTGTCGGGAAGTCTGGAAACCGCCGACGGCAGCCGTCATTGGGCCGTCGATGGCTTCTGCGACTCCATTGACGGCGCCCTCTTCCGCATCCGCTTCATGGCCCCGCTAGCCGGCGATTACAAGTACTCCGTCACCTACAAGCAAGGCAGTTTCACAAAATCCTCCACCGGCAGATTCCGCGCCGTCGAAGCTCAAAAGCGCGGCCTCATCGCCGTCGATCCCCAGTACCCGTGGCACTTCATCTGGCAGGGAACCGGTGAGCATTACTTCTTCAACGGAACCACGGCGTATTGGCTGGTAGGCTTTCGCGACGACCACACCATTCAATACACCCTCGATCGCCTCCATCGGCTCAAGGTCAATCGTTTGCGTGTGACCATCGCCGGCCGAGAGGCCTCAACCTTCTTCGGCGAGCCCGTCATGATCGGAAAAGCCTGGACGGCTCTCATTGCAGCCTGGCCGGCACAAAGCGCGGACGACCCTCTCCATCCCGGCTTCGACTATCACCGCTTCAATCTGCCTTACTGGCAGAAGTTTGACCGCATGCTGCAATTCGCCCGCGATCGCGACATGAACATCTCTGTGGTTCTCGACATGGGCGACAGTAAGGTTCATCCTGTCGCCGGAGGCGAGGACGAGCATCGCTTCATTCGTTATGCCGTCAACCGGTTTGCGGCCTTCTCCAATATCACCTGGGACCTTGGCGACGATCTGGATGCATACCGCGACGAGAAATGGACGCATGAAACAGGCATGCTGATCCAGGACCTCGATCCCTACAAGCACCTCGAAACCAGCCATCCCGCCGCCAGTAACGATCATCAGGATCGGGCGTCAAGCTGGTTCGGCTTCACTTCCTATCAGGAGTGGTCCCGCAAACAGCACGAATTGATCCTTGCGTCCAGAAAGTTGCAGGAGAAGACCGGGCGCATCATCCCGCAAACCAACGAAGAGTATGGTTACGAGGACCACTATCCTTTCTGGGCGCTTCCCGACTCCGATTCGGCAGACGTGCTGCGGCGCACGGCGTGGGACATCTATATGGCCGGCGGCTACCAGACCGCGGGAGAGTCAGCGCGCCGCGGAACAAACATCCGGCCCGACATGGGCGGCGGATGGCTCAACGGCCGCGGCGACGACACCCAGACCATGTTCCTTGGCTACGGGCACATCGTCGACTTCTTCACCGGCTTTGAATGGTGGAAGACAAATCCCCACGACGAGCTCGTCAACAACGGCAGCTACTGCCTCGCCGATCCCGGAAAAACCTACGCGATCTATTTGCCGCATGGCGGCCAGGTTACCGTTCAACTTCAGCCCGGACGCTATCGCGCCACATGGCTCAGCGCCCTGACCGGAGAGAAGATCGAACTGCCGCCCGCTGATGGCCCCGTGTGGACTTCGCCGGCCGCGCCGGACAACAACGACTGGGCATTGCTGCTTCAGGCGATGTAGTCGCGCAAGCGAAGGGCCCCTTGCCGTGCCGTACCAAGTAGCGTAACGACAGCGAAAATGAAACGGAAGAAGGTCGGATAGCTGTTGACAACAGCCCATATCACAAGTTCCCCAAGCTCCGAATAGCTCACCACCGCACAAGCTGGTTTCTTGCCGCTATTGGCATCCCCCGAGCGCGTCCGCCATTGCTTCTAGAGCTGCCGTGTATGTGGCCACGCTGATTCGATCCACATTGAGTGAATCGGGATCGACTCCGGCAGTGAGTGGTGGGGCTTGTGGAATAGTCAACCCCGCTAGCTGGAAAAGGCCGCTTGCAAGATTAAGGATGCCAACGATTGGCAGGTACGAGTTGAGCAGACTCCGCACTTCTGACTCGGTGACCGCACTCGGGTCACCAGCCGCAAGAGTGGTGATCGCTTGAAGGTTGCTCAGAAAGCATTTCAGACTCCTGACTTCAAGACAAAGCAAACCTTGCAGAAAAGGCAAAACACTCGACGGCGTGGAAACCAAAAGGCAGGGGGCCAGGTCGTCTGCGGCTTCCGAGAATTCCAGGAGTGCCTGCACGGGCGGATTCGGTAGCCCGCGGATTACTTCGATTAAAGGCTTCAGCAGCTTCAGTATTTTGAGCTGGCAAGACATCGACGCGATCAAAGGAGCAACCTGCGTCAGTAGGTTTATGGCAGCCGAGCAATCGGTTGAACGTATGTTCAAATTGGCGAAACCGATTAGCTGGCCGCCTGCGGGAACCTCAATGGCCGAGATGGAGCTGGATTCGGAGTTGGACATTGGACCATGGTAGTCCCAATGGAACGCCATTACACCGGTGCAGCCCCCCTTTGGCGGAACCATTGATGCAGGGAAGATGGGTGCAAGCAACGCTGCCGGTCTGGCGCCGACGAGGAACCCTTGTTCGCGACATCCTGATGCTCTTCTTAGTGGATTTTCTCAGCGAAATGACGTTATAGCCCTTGGCTATAATTTCTTTGCCGGAGAAGGCGCTGACCATACCTTCTTCCCACAGCACGGCATGGCTCGACGACAGAAAGACATGAAAAAGGAATGGAGTCAGTGATCCGCCAGTTACACGAGATACGCCGATTTAGGGGCAAAATGATAACCCAAGTTAATACGGCTCTGGTGCTATGATGCGGGACATGGAACCTTTAGCGTTTTTACAAATGACTCCTGGGGTCTTTCAGGTGGTAGGCACCATCAATTCGCTCGTGCTCGGCGTCTTCGTGGCCTGTGTCGTGGCGGCTGTTTTCCTTTTCAGTGTGAACCGGAAGCTGAAACGCATCTGCCAGCTCATCGAGAAGAACAGCACTCCAACGTCAGATTGATTTCATGATCTTGGCGGCGATGTCCTCGATGGGCGTCCCGGTATTTTTCCGCGCCCAGGCGGAGGCTTTTCTCGCTGGAACGAACTCGGTGTGGTTGTGTTGCAAACCTGAAAATCTGAAGCGAGCAATCCTGAACTGTTACCGATCATGCAGCAGTTGGAAGCGCGAATAGAGCCGCTACGCACTGGAGCTGTTCGCGCGTCCTGCAAGTTCACAAGCCAGTTCGCATTCGGACACTCATCGCGCAGCCGGCCGCTGAAGCTCTGCTCGTAAGTGTTCTGCACCGGCTTGCCCGGGTCGATGAAGTGTAGTCGCACGCCGTGTTGTTCGCTCCACGCCGCCAATGCCCGCCCGCGAAATTCCAGCCCGTTGTCAATTACGATCACTTCGCCTTCCAGCGATAGAACGTTTGCTCGCTGATGCCGTGCTGCCGACATAGCTCCGGCGTTCCCAGTCCGGCTTCTCCCTGCTTCAAAATCGCGATGATCTGCTCTTCGTTGTGTCGCGAGCCTTTTCACGGTCGTGCTCCTCTTCTCGGTTTGAGAGAACTCCCATTCTATGTGGCTCAACTTTCGGGGACTAGGTCAAGATCTTCGTTTCGAAGAGCAGCTCGATGCTGAGGCTGGGAGGGGATGAGCAGGCCCATCCCGGCCGGAGGAGGATATAGTAATTCGTTTCTTTTCTGAGAGTTATGGCTCCGAGGATGGAGAAACAGCAATTCTGCTGGTTCGACTGAACATATTTTTTGAAATCAGCGTATACATTGGTTCGTCCCATATAAGAGACTGAACAATATGACGCCGAATCTCCCGGACCCGGAGTGGAAAAAAGGAAGCGCAGAGCTTCTGGTCTTGTCGTTGCTTGAGGATCAGTCTCGTCACGGATACGACATCTCGAAGTTGATTCAGATCCGATCTGGCGGGGCGTTGCGATTTCACGTCACCTCGCTTTACCCCTTGTTACATCGGCTGGAGAAACAGGGATGGATCGAGGGGCGGTGGGTGGAAAAGGCCGAGCAGCGCCGGCGACGATATTACAGGCTAACTCCGCAAGGCAGGAAGGCGCTGGGCTCGAAACAAAAGAGCTGGCGCGATTTCGTAGCTGTCATCAGCCGCATCACGGGAATTGAGCATGCCTGATTGGAATCGTGTTGTTCGCGAACGGCTCAAACCGTTACGGCTGACACCCGTGGCTGAGTCGGATCTCACTGAAGAACTTGCGCTGCACCTCGAAGATCGATTCCGCGAATTGTGCAGCGGCGGAGCAAGTGAAAAAGAGGCATACCAGAATGCCGTCTCGGAGCTGGATGACGTGTATCCGCTGACAGAAGGGCTGGAAAGGAACGAACGCATGCCGAAATTTGATCATGTGCCAGTGGGCGATGTGGGCCCAGGTAACTTCATAGAGGATTTCTGGAGGGATCTTCGCTACGCCATTCGCACGATGCGGAAGAGCCCCATCTTTGTTCTGTTCGCGGTACTGACGCTAGCCTTGGGAATCGGCGCGAACACGACCGTTTTCACAGTGATCAACACGCTTATCTTGAACCCGCTGCCAGTCCGGAACATGGCCGAATTGGAGGCAGTTGCCGCGGCCGATGCCAAGACCACATCAAAGTCGAGCGCGGCTTTTCCGATCTCGCATGCGGATCTGAAAGACTATCAAGGCCGGAACGAAGTATTTCGATCCCTTGCAGGGTACACATCTCCGCGCGTTGTGACGTGGCAGGAAGGCAGCGGCTCGCAACGATTGTTCAGCGAGCTGGTGACCGGCAACTATTTCTCGACCTTGGGCCTCACGCCTGCCAAAGGGCGGTTCTTTCTGCCAGAGGAAGACACCACTCCTGGGGTGCATGCCGTTGCCGTAATGAACTACGGAACGTGGCAATCACGCTTTGGCGGCGCGGACGATATTGTGGGAAAAAAGCTCCGGCTCAATCGAATCGCCTTCACCGTCATCGGTGTCGCACCGCCCCGGTTCATCGGAGTGAATGCCATTTTCGGTCCCGATTTGTGGATACCTGCCGCCATGGCGGAACGGTTTTTGCCCAACGAGATGCGGGATGCGTTGAGCGATCGCGGAAAAGCGGTTTTTCAGTGTGTGGGGCGGCTTAAGCTGGGAGTCACCCAGGTGCAGGCGCAAGCGAATATGGCGGCCCTCGCGTCTGCACTGGCGCGCGAATATCCCACAGCGAACGAGGGACACACGGTCACGGTAAGGCCAATCCAGGATGCCCTCTTCGGTAGCGCATCGACGCAGATGCTGTTTGCCAGCGCTGCGTTGTTGACGGTTGTGGGGATTGTTTTGCTAATCGCTTGTTCCAATGTGGCCAACCTCCTGCTCGCGCGCGCAGCCGCACGGCATCAGGAGATGGCGGTCCGCGTGGCGATGGGTGCGAGCCGCCGCAGACTGGTGCGTCAACTTCTGACCGAGAGCGTGCTCCTGGGATTATTGAGCGGAGCCGTGGGATTGTTCCTCGGTTATGCGGGGCTGCAGTTCTTGTTTGGAATGTTGCCTGGGGCGGCAAACTTTGTGACGCCAAAACTCGATGCAACAGTATTCCTTTTTGCACTATTCATCTCTTTGGCAACAAGTTTCGTATTTGGCACAATTCCGGCTATGAAAGGTTCGCGCGCGAGTGTGGCGGAAGCTTTGAAGGAAGAGGCCCGCACGACGGGGAGAAGCCGTAAGAGGGTTACCGTGGCAAACGCTTTCCTCGTGGGTCAGGTTGCATTTTCGTTTGTCTTGCTAGTGACCGCGGCCTTGTTCCTGCGTAGTATCCGGCGGGCGTACGAAATGGATCCCGGCTTTCAGACCGCGCATCTTGCCGTGTTGATGACAAGCCCAGGACAGGCCGGATACGGAAAGGTGCAAGGGAAAGCGTTCTACAAGGAGGCCCGAGAACGGGTAAGGACAATCGCGGGCGTTGCGTCTGTGTCGTGGGCCTCGAACCTGCCACTGTGGGCCCGGTCCGTAAGCGGACTGCAAGTCGAAGGGCAGCAACAGCGCTCACGGGCCGATAAGATCCGGTCGATTGTCAACATCGTCGACCTCGGCTACTTCGAGACAGCAGGTGTGGTCGTGGAGAGCGGGCGTGAGTTTACGAATTTGGACCAAGAGACTTCAGCTCCAGTGGCCATCGTCAACGAAAAGCTGGCCCAGGATTATTGGCCGGGTGGAAGCTTGGGAAGCCGAGCGTTAGGAAAGCGCATACGATTGCCCGGCGAAGACCAGATGCGGAAGATCGTTGGAGTTGCCAGAACCGGCACCTATTCCACCTGGGCAGAGCCGCCGCAACTTTGCGTTTATGTGCCTCTGGAACAGGACTATTCAGACGCGATGACTCTGTATGTGCGCAGTAAGGGAACACCTGAGGCCATTCTCCTTGGCGTCCAGCACGAAGTCCGCGCTGTCGCGCCGCAGATTCTGGCGATCGACATCCGGACAGGGAGCCAGATCGTCGATGGGGGCTTATTCCAAGCACGAGTCGGCGTCGGAATGCTGACCGTCTTCGGGCTGCTGGCCCTGGGCCTGGCAAGCATCGGTTTGTACGGAATCCTGGCGTATGCCGTGAATCAACGAAAGCGGGAGATCGGGCTGCGTATGGCACTGGGCGCCACACGGGCAAGTGTGCTCGGGCTGATTCTTAAAGAAGGAATATCTCTGGTACTGACGGGCCTGCTGATCGGTTTCGCCGCGGCATTGCTAGTCGGGCGCATGCTAAATGGCATGCTGTACGGATTCGGTGCTAGCGATCCAGTCAGCGTGGTGGGAGCGGCGCTCTGCCTATTGGCCATCGCGTTTGTGGCGTGTTATCTGCCGGCACGCCGCGCTAGCCGCGTCGATCCAGTGGTGGCATTGCGCGAAGGCTAACGGCGGAAAGCAGCGGCGTATTTATGTGGCCGAGCCGGACCTTTGGGAAGGACACCCCTAGGCGCGGGCGCTGTGTCTGGATTGCGCTCGTGCTCCTCTGTGCGATTGGCGCCGCAGCGGCAGCACGCCGAATCGTGGCGTTGGGAACCGCACCGTCCGCTGGCTTTTCTGATTTCGGCGTCTTGGACGTGCACTTCGCAGACAAGGCCGGCATGACGCTGATTCACATTGTCCCGAGCTTGCTGTTCGTGCTGCTCGTGCCGCTGCAATTTGTTTCGTCATTGCGCCAGCGTCACCCGCGCTTGCATCGTTGGACGGGTCGCGGGATTGTCGTTTTGGGTTTGGTGTTGGCCATCTCAGCCCTGTGGTTGAGCGCCCATCCCGTGGGAGGCTTGGCAGAGGGCACTGCCACTATTTTTCTTCGGCTGTTTTTTTCTGTTTGCCCTCGCCAAGGCATGGTGGCATATTCGGAACGGGCGGGTGGAACTGCATCGGGAGTGGGCCACGCGCATGGTCGCCGTTGCCCTGGGCGCGGCGACTACGCGGCCCATCATGGCCGTCTTCTTCGCCACCAGCAGGCTAACGGGCCTTACACCACAGCAGTTCTTTGGGCCAGCGATGTGGCTCGGATTCATTTCAACCTTTCTAGCCGGCGAGACCTGGATCAATTACACCCGCTTACGAACCGCTAAAAATGGTAGCGACACGATCTCGTTCGTTCTAGAAAAGTAGGGCTGGCACATCACAGAGTCAGCAATCCGGTTACCGCATGATTCGATGGCAATCGGGAAAGGCCTTCCTATGCACGCTTGGCACCGGAGTTGCCTATCACTCTTCGCGAAGAGCCGCAACAGGATCGAGAAGCGCGGCACGACGGGCCGGTAGGAAAGCAGCGATGGAGCCCACTAAGAATAAGATCGCGGTCGCGGCTGCAAACGTTACTGGATCCTGCGCCGGTACTCCATAGAGCTGGCTCGAAACCAGTTGCCCGCAGGCCAGGGCCGCTGGGAAACCGGCGGCAGAGCCAATCAAAACCAGAACTATTGATTCGCCCAGAATCGCACGCATCAGATCCGCCGGCTGTGCGCCGAGGGCCATGCGTACGCCAATCTCGTTCGTCCGTCGAGCTACAGAGTAAGCGATGACACCATACAGCCCGATCGAGGCCAGCAGTAGTGCTACCACGCCGAAGAAACCGGCGAGCTTGGCCAGGACCATCTCCTCTCCCAGTGAGCTATCCACCTGATCGCGCAGTGTCCCCACGTGCGCAATCGCCAAGTTCGCGTCTTCAGCGTGAATAGCCGCGCGAACTTCGCCGATCAGCGCCTCGGGTCGGCATCTGTGCCCGGACGACCAGGTCACTGAATCCATCCGAATCCTGCGACTGGCCGTTGTAAAGGTAGAACATTCCACGAGGTTTCTCGCGAACACTCTGGTACTTGGCGTCCCTGACCGCTCCGATGATTGCGTATTCGCCGCCATCGCCCAATGCAAACTGGCAGCCTAGCGGTGAAACATCCGAGAACAGCGTCCGGGCGAAGGTTTCATTGACTACTGCCACAGGAGGTGACGTGGCCGTGTCCTGGGGGCCAAATCCGCGCCCCATGACCAGCGGCATGCCAAGTACATCAAAATACTGGGCGCCTACGTGGCTCCCACTTTGCGACGTCGCATTCCCCTCGGTCCGCGGCACCCCCTGCGGCCAGACGGAAGAGCTCCAATGCCCCTCGTCGAAAACCAGTTCCGCGAAGCTCGCGGCCTGCACGTGCGGCAACGAGCGAACGCGCTCCTCAATTCGTTGTAGCACGTTTATCCTCGCATCACGTTTCGCTGCGCTTGAATTGATATCAAGCTGCACCATGAGTACCCGATCCTTGTCGAATCCGGTCGTTGCGTGATCCAGGTTCTGGAGCGTCCGCATAAACAGCCCCGCGCCAATCATCAGGAATAGCGCCACTGCCACCTGTCCGGCTACCAGCCCTTGTCCCAGCCGGCTGTGCGACGCGGATCGCGCCATTCCCTTGCCTTCCTGTAGCGTTAGCGCCGTGCCAACGCTCGTCATTCGCAACGCTGGCGCTATGCCGAAAGTTATGCCGGTCAGGAAGGAAAGTCCGAGGGTGAAAAGAAGCACCCGGCCGCCTGGCGCCACATCAAGAGGCGCCGGTTGTGCCCCAGTCGAAACCATGGACAATAACCATCGGTCTCCATATAGTGCCAGAAGAATACCGAGCGATCCGCCTATGAGGGCAAGAAACAGGCTCTCAGAAAGCAACTGAGCCAGCAGCCTTTTGCGTGGCGCGCCCAGTGCCATCCTTACCGCAATCTCCCGACGGCGGCCTGCTGCACGCGCCAGGAGCAGGTTCGCGATGTTGGCACATGCGATGAGCAGCACCAAGCAAACAAGCACCATCAGGATTACAAGTGGACGTGAAAACCTTCTCCGCAAGCTCGAAATGCCGCTCGCGGCTTCGGTGAGGTGCACGGTAGCCCTGCGCATGTCCTGGATCCGTTCCGCTGAAGGCGAGCTTCCAGCCACCTGGTGAAGCCATCCCTGGTAGACGACGTTTGTATTCGCCTGGGCCGCGCCGAGGCTAACAAGTGGTTTCAGGCGCCCAATCAACCAGAGCGACTGGGTCAGCATGCCCCGCGGATCACCCAGCGACGGTTGAACCTGCGCCTGCATCGATAGAGGAATCCACAAATCGGGAGACTCGCCCACCACGGTCCCGAAGAACTCTCGCGCCGCGACACCAACGATGGTGAACACCGTTCCATTGAATGTGAGCGAGCGACCAACTACGCCGGCATTCCCTGCAAAGCGCCGCTCCCAATATGCCCGGCTCATCACCGCAATCGCACTAGCGCCCGGACGATCTTCATCTTCCGGCGTGAGTACGCGCCCCACTGACGCTCCAACGCCCAGCATTGTAAAGTAGTTGCCGGAGACTAAACGTATCTTGACGGGTTCTAGTTCGGAGCCCGCTCCAGCAGCTCGGGTGTGAACCTCGGCCGGCATACTTTCCACGGCGGCAATGTCCGTGAAAACGTCATTCTTAGCTCGCATCGCCTGGAAACATGGTTGGGAAAAAAACTGTCGCGGGGCGTTAGGAAACGCGTCGGTCGCTCCAGATCCACGACCGTCGCCAAGCAGCACCAGCTCCCCCGGATTTCGCACCGGCAGTGTGCGTAACATCAGGGCGTCCATGACGCTGAAAATCGCCGTGTTGGCGCCAATGCCAAGCGCCAGAGAGAGTAGTGCGGTCAGCACGAAAACGGGGCTGCGTCGAAGTGATCGAGCCGCATAAACGAGATCGCGCCAGAGGTTTTCGAGCAACGTGAAACGCCACAGGTCGAGCGCCTGTTCGCGGATCAAAATAGCGTTGCCAAGCCCGATCGGGTTACTGTGCGCTGCACCCATCTCGCGGTGAAAGGCAAGCTCGGCTTCAAGATCGCGATGGAGTTTGTGGCGGCGGAATAGCTTCAGAAGAATGCGACGCATGCTTTTACCTCGCCAGGACGCGCTGAACAGCCGTGGACAGACGATCCCAGGTCCGTTGCTGTTCCGCCACCAGCTTTTTCCCTCGCCCCGTGATCTTGTAGTATTTAGCTTTGCGGTTGTTCTCCGACAGGCCCCAGATCGAAGAGATCGCACCATCCAGTTCGAGCCGATAAAGCGCCGGATAGAGAGAGCCCTCTTCCACCGTTAGAACCTCATCAGACAAAAGATGGATCGTTTGAGCGACGGCATAGCCGTGCAGCGGGCCGCGCTGAAGGGCGTGCAGGATCAGTAGATCCAGCGTACCTTGCAGAAGACTGGGCGAGGGGGATTTCGCCAACGGGCCTTAACCTCCTATGATCATCTAGGGAAGTATTGCACTGGCTCCCTAGATTGTCAAGGGGTCAGTATTCGATCAACACCCGCGAGGAATTCCGACCGTTGGGCATGCACGATTCCGTAAACGGCGTTCGAGTAGATCATGCCTGTGGGATCAGAGAACCAGTTGGACTCAGCCCGACGGTCAGGCGAAAAACATCAATCAGTGGCGCCGGAGTTCTCAGCCGTTTACCTTTGCAATTTTTTGAACGGTTCGTGGACAACAAATGTTGTATAATTCGCCACGTCGCCTGCTGGATTGGCACAGGGCCATCTGGCAATGCGGCACAGCAGGTTGAGGTGGCATTGTGACCAAACGGGAATTCCTCACGAGCGGCATCGGCGCCGGCTTAGCCCTGGCGAAAGGTACCGCTGCATTCTCGCAGCAATCGTCGTTCGCTACACCAAAGGACGTCGGGCAATCGAAGCGGCCGGTTCCGTCCCGGACGGCGAAAACAACCAAGCTGTTCAAAAGTCCCCAAGGATTTCCCAACGCGATAGCCGTCACGTCGGAGGGGTTGTGGATTGGCGAGCAAAAAATGTCAGGCGCTGAAGCCGTATCGTATCACCTACCCGAGCCGAAATCTCTTACTGAAGACGCCTGGCTTGTCGATTGGAATGGCAAACTGCTGAAGACGGTGACGACTCCTTCTCGAAACACCAGCGGGATGGCTGTGGGTGGTGGTTATATCTGGATGGTGGCGAACGCGCCTCCGGAAGGCGTTTTCCAGGTGGACATGAACTCGCAGCTTGTTAGCCACCATCAGATTCCGCTCGGTCCGGAGAACGATGGTGGCGGTTGTCACGGCGCCCTCTGGCACGACGGCAAGCTGTGGATTTCGTCGTTGCGGCTTCGCGGCAATCTTCGCGTCGACCCTAGAACCTGGCAACCAGAGTTCCTGATCCCGTTCTACCAGGCTCCCGATAGGGTGCGTTATCACGGCATTGCATGGGACAACGAGACCATCTGGCAGGTCGTCGGCAACGACAGTAAGCGGTACAGGGAGTACCGGCCTGGTTTGGTGAGGTACGAAGCCGCGACCGGCAAGGTGCTCGAGACGGTGGACTTTGTTCCGAACTCCTGCGACCCGCACGGGCTTGCGATGCACGACGACAAGCTGATCAGTTGCGATGCCGGCATCCATCCGGGCTGGCCCAACAACGATAGTCCAACGGCAGGCTGGATCTTCCAAATCGACTTTATCTAGTCTTTACCTCCAGACTTCGAGAGGGAGCGGTGATCGATTCGGCTTCGTGCCGGATGCCTAGTTGGCAACCTGGCAGTATTTCAGATGGTGCGCCAATGCCATTGTCAAATTCCTCGGAATGGGATTCTCGCATTGTTGGAAGTGACGACTCGCACATTCCATTCATGGACTACATCCGGACCTCTCAGTCGTTTGGCGGCCGAAGGGGATTTCTCGCCGGTAGCGTACCTTCCAAATTGGTACTCACCAACGGCCGGCGTGAGAGCCGCCATCCACGTGGAGTATCTCTCCGGTCACTTGATCTGCCCGCGACAAGTAGAGAACAGCGTCGATAATGTCTTTTACGCGCGCAAATTTCCCCATTGGCTGCAAACTGCCAAGCGCGTCCTTCGGATCATTCTCGTGCAGCGGCGTATCCACGACGCCCGGAGCTACGGCGTTGAAGCGTATACCCTCCTTCGCATATTCAATCGCGAGACTCTTAGTCACTGTATTCAGGCCGCCTTTCGTCATCATCGGAACCGAGCCATTTACGCCGGCGATCGGTTGATCGGCAAGCGCCGCGGAGATGGTTACCACGTTCCCTGATTTCTGTTTCAGCATCTGTTTCACAGTCAGCTGAGTCATGTAAAGGAAGCCCAGCAGGTTAATGGAGACCAGTCGATTGAAGTCCTCGGTAGTAAATTCTGTGAACCGCTTGGTGAAAAAGATTCCCGCGTTATTCACTAGAACATCGACGGATCCGAAATGGTCAATCGCGGCATCGACAGTCTTGACGGCAGTGTCCTGCCGACCGATGTCGCCATCGACGAGAATCAGACTGGGCGAGGCGATCAACGTTTGACTCGTATTAAGAGACGTCGCGACGACGTTAAAACCTTCCTTCAGAAATGCCTCAACCAAGCCCGCCCCAATACCCCCCGATGCGCCCGTAACTATGGCTGTTTTCTTGTCAGACATAAATGCCCTAATCCTGTTCCCCGAGAGTTTGCTTGTCAGTTTTGCCGTAAGGGTACAAGAGTTCCTTCCGGCCTTGCTGCCACGCCGCTTTGAGCTCGGGCGTCGTGATTTCCCAATCCGTGCGGCATTTCCCTGGCCCGCCGCCGGTCCTTCGGGCAGAAACTTTTGCGGCCGAGCACGAGGACCATCGGATGTTGACCTTGCAATTCGGATAGCTTGCGGCGCTTCGCGGTGTGGTCAGAAAGCTCGTAATCGGGGAAGATCGCCCCGGGAATTGTGTCAGGTCGCATCGTCTCAGTAGTTGGCAGCCAGCGCGCTACGGCCGACAAACTGTCGAACAATTGGGGCGATTTCGTCCGCGGCCGTATCCAATGCGAAATGTCCGGCGTCGAGAACGTGCACTTGAGCGTTCGGCACATCCTGGCGGTAGCGTTCCGGCTCGCCAGGATCGAACGAGAGATCGTACTTGCCCCAGATCACCAGCAGGCGCGGCTGCTTGTCGCGCATCCATGCCTGCCATTTTGGGTAGCCATCGACATTTGTATGGTAGTCGTAGAATAGGTCGCTCTGGATATCCGCCTGGCCCGGCTGGGTGAGAAACGCAAATTCATCCGTCCACAAATCCGGGTCGTAGCGTTCCACGTTGGGATCGTTCCCGATATGGCGCGTCCGCGTGGCCGCGAGCGAGAGAAGATTTGTGCGAAGCGCGCTTTCGTTAGCAGCGCGATCGGCCCAAAACGCCCGACGCGTCTTCCAATTCGCGCCTAGGCCTTCGTTGTGCGATACAGCGTCCTGAACGACGAGAGCTTCGATCCGGTCCGGGTGGGCCAAGGCCATGCGGAAGCCCACAGGGCCACCATAATCCTGCATGTACACGGTGTAACGCGACAGCCCGAGCGTTTCGGCAAAGTGATTCATGATCTCGGCGTAGTGATCGAACGTATACGCGAATGTTTTGGGGTCCGGCCAGTCGCTGTGTCCGAACCCTGGGTAATCGGGCGCAACCAGATGGTAACTGTCTGCGAGCCGTGTCAGCAGCGGCTCGAACATTCGCGACGAAGAGGGCAACCCGTGGAGTAACAGAATCGTTGGCGCGCCCTTCGGCCCCGCTTCACGATAAAAAATCGAGAGCCCGTCAACCTTCACCGTGCGATAGAAGATGTTTTGTGACACCGGTGTCTTGATCCTTTCTTGGCCTTCGAGATGGCCGATAGCAAGCCCGATCAAAAGCAGTAGCGCTGCGTTCCTCATCATTGTTCCATCTAAGCCGAGAGCGAACTGTCCCCGGAGGATCTGCTCGCTTCGGCGATCGGATTCTATTGGAAAAGTCGAACCGCCAGAGCGGAATCGAGATAGGCCCCGACCTCGACGATCTTACCGCCGCTGAACCGGCAAAGCCAACAGTACCGGTTGTCAAACCTGAGGCCAGCGCGACTGACATTCTGACCTCCTTATTAGTGTGATCGGCAACCTCACATCGTCAGAACCACACGGAATCGTGCCTGGCCGCTCAACATGCGCGCGTAACCCTCCGCCGCTTTCTCAAGCGGATAGGTTTCGATCATCGGACGCACCCCGGTTAATTCCGAAAAGTGCAGCGTGTCCTCGGAATCGGCCGGCGTCCCCGCGGCCCAGCCTTGAATCGTTCGACTTCCGGTTATGAGCTGGACCGGCGCGACCTCAATGGGATCAAATGCCACGGCGATCACGATGAGCTTGCCATTCGGGCCTAAACCGTTGATCAGCTCGGACATGGCTTTGGAGCTCGGAGCCGTTGCCAGAATCACCTGCGCGCCGCCCAGCTTTTGCAATTCCTCCGCGGCATTGGTCGCTTCGCTGTCGATGTGCACGCTGGCTCCGAGTTTCTTTGCAAGAACCGCGGTTTCGGAGCCGTGCCCGATCGCTACGACTTTGTAACCGAACTTGTTCGCGAATTGAATTCCCAGGTGACCCAGGCCGCCGGACGCCCTCCACGGCTACAAGATCGCCGGGCATGGCACCACTGTGCCGCAGTGCATTGAAGGTGGTGATTCCCGCGCAAAGCAGCGGCGCTGCTTCGACGGCACTCAGACTCTCCGGTATGGGCACCAGTGCCTCGATCGGAGCCACCATGTATTGTTGGTATCCGCCGTCATAGCTGATACCTGGGATTTTCAGGTTCTGGCAATTGCGAAAATCTCCACGGTGGCACGCGCGGCATGTGCCGTCCTGGCCGCCGTGCCAGCCCACGCCCACGCGCTGTCCTGCCTTCCACGCCGAGACTTCTTCGCCCACTTTATCAATTACGCCCGCAACTTCGTGTCCGGGAACCCGCGGATACTGAATGCCGGGCCATCCGCCTTCTTTTGTTAGCGCGTCACTGTGACAAATGCCGCAGGCCTGCACCTTGATGCGCACCTGCCTCACACCGGCTTTGGAACTTCGCGCTCGACGATCTCGAATTCTCCGCCCGGTTTGCTAATCTGCGCCACTTTCATAGGCGCCATTGCGACGCTCATGGTTGCCATGTTGTCTCCCTTCCCCCTTCGATTGGGGTTGCTACCTCCGTCGGGCGCCGCACCGAGCTTGTGCGTGCGGGTCCCGGCAGCCGTAGCCCCTCTTACCCCGCGACCTCAAATGACTTCCAGCTCGACCGGGGTGCCAAGCGGAAGGCTTGCCACACCGTATACCAGGCGGCTTGGGTTCTTCTCTTTTCCGAAAACGTCTTGTAGCAACTCCGAAGCGCCATCGGCTACTTTCGGCTGGTCGCGAACATCTCCGGACGTTGCTACCGACACGCCGAGCCGCATGATCCGCGTCACCTTGTCGAGCGATCCCAAATGCTGCCGAGCAACGGCGAGTGCGTTAAGTGCCGCCAATCGAGCCGCCTTACGCCCTGCTTCCGCATCGAGCTCCGCGCCCACGCGCCCGATGAATGTTGCTGCGCGGCCCTCGGTGGGAAGCATCCCGGTCAAAAAAAGTAGATTGCCTGTCTGCACCGCTTCCGCATAGATGCCAAACGGCTCAGGCGGCACAAGAAGATCAATGCTAAGCTCCTTCAACCGCTGCTCAGCGCCGGCCGGCCGATAGCCATCTTGGGTTAGTTCTTGCTCTTTCAAAGCCTTGTTCAATGGATGCCTCCCGTCGAATTACGGTTCGACGTTGCGAGGAGACCGCCCCGAACGTGTGAGATTCCGCACACTCTCTCAATTAGCTGTCGCCAGCCTGGTTTCTGGGTGTTGTCGTATCGTGCGTATTGGTCGTTGTAGTACTGCCGTTTGGATCGCTCTACACTCATAGACGGAGCATCTCAGTTACGTTTGCAGTGCGAACCTACGAATCCGCTTGATCCAAAAACAATGGCTTTCTTTATTTGGCGAGACTCTCAACCTTCTTCGTTGTTGCCGCTACACAACCTCTGTTCTCAAGAGGCGCACTACCCGGCGAATTTGTCTGTCGCCGCGACGAGGGCGCGACTGTTTGGCGGGTCGAATGCGCTATGGCCGCTGTCGGGTGTGATGATGAGGTCGGCTTCGGGCCAGGTACGATGGAGCGCCCATGCGCTTTCCATAGGGCAGACAACGTCATAGCGACCCTGCACGATCACCCCAGGGATGTGCCGGATACGGGAGGCGTTGCGCAGCAACTGGTCATCGGTTTCAAAGAAGCCTTTGTTGTAGAAGTAGTGGACTTCAATGCGCGCGAAGGCGAGGGCGAACTCATCTTCTTCGTAGTGTCTGGTGAAGTCCGCATCGGGCAACAGCTTAGAGGTGACTCCCTCCCATCCGCTCCAGATCTTCGCTGCGGCGAGCCGCGCTGCCGGGTCACCGCTGGTCAGGCGGCGATAATAGGCCGAGAGGAGATCGCCGCGCTCGGCCTTGGGGATGTGCGCAAGGTACGGCTCCCAAGCATCCGGATAGAGGACCGAAGCGCCGTGCTGATAAAACCAGTCGATTTCCTGCTTTCGGAGCAGGAACACGCCGCGGAGAACGAGTTCCGCAACACGATCGGGATGAGTCTCGGAATACGCCAGGGCGAGGGTTGAGCCCCATGATCCGCCGAACACCTGCCAGCGCTCGATTCGGAGGTGCTCGCGCAAGTTCTCGATGTCAGCAACGAGGTCCCAGGTGGTGTTTGCTTCGAGAGACGCGTATGGCGTGCTTTTGCCGCAACCGCGTTGATCGAAGTTCACGATGCGGTATTTTTCAGGGTGGAAGAATCGCCGTTGTTTGGGTTCGGAACCACCGCCTGGACCGCCGTGTAGAAACACGACTGGTTTACCAGATGGGTTCCCGCTTTCCTCGAAATAGATTTCATGGACGGGTGAGACCCGGATCCGGCCTGTGTTGTAGGGCTCGATCGGAGGGTAAAGCCACGTGACAGGATCCTTCATTGTGGATACAGTCAATCCTTGGTTGGACATCGCGAGCAGTATACCTCTCCGTTTCAAAGATCGCCGGAGCCTGTTTGCCCAACGATCCCAGTGATCGGGTGCAAAGCTAGTTCCGGCTGGCCCGTCGATCGGGGCAGAAAACGGGCATTTCGTAAAATGAGCCGCCAGGGAGAATCGGGGAAGAACATTAGGGCGCCATTCGCCTGCATCCGCGAGACTTCTTTCGAGCACGCTGAATCCTCAGGCCGTGCCGACAGAGGAAGGTGGCTCTGCTGCTATATTTCCACGCGCATGCGGCGCGGCGTACCGGGGCCCCCGGGAAACAGGAGAGCTGCAATCACCACGAAGAGCACGAGGGCAACGATTGCTATATCCGGATCTGCCATGCCAATCCACCAGGCGGGCGCAAAAAACGAGCATCCGCCCCGACCGACTTTCAGAGTATTCCGTATCAAACAGAGGTGCCAGTCATCTTTAGATAACAATGCACAGATACAGCCGAATCCTTCACCGCGGACCGATGACAGTGCAGCTCGCGACAGAATAGACACCGATAATACCCGTTAACGGCCGCCATTCTCCGCTTTCCAAAATTCCATCAGTCGAGTTGCTTGATGCGAACATTGCGGAACCATACCGGCAGCCCGTGATCCTGGAGGCCAATGTAGCCCGTGTGCGGGTAATCTTTCAGCGCTCGCTGAAACTTGTTCTTACTGCCGTCCGGATTCTTGCCGACTGTGGTCCACCGATCGAGGTCGGCGTCTGCGACCACGGCGCCGTTCAGGTTTACCGTAATCTTGCTTCCCTTGCAGGTGATTATGTACCGGTTCCACTCTCCTGCGCGATGCTGATTCTTCGATGGCGCAACAAGGTCATAGATGGAGCCGGGACTATTCCTGACAAGCGGAGCGTTGGGCTTAGTGTTCAGTATCTGCACCTCGATACCGGTCGGCACCGGATTGCTGGTATCAGTCGTATGCAGGAAGACTCCGCTATTCGCGTCACCCGGAAGCGGCGGTGTCTTGTATTCCAGGTCGAGGACGAAATCCCCGTATTGCCGGTCCGTCCACAGATAACTGTCGTTGTGCTCCTCGTTGTCAGTGCGGTCCTTCAGGGCGATGAGGCCGTTTTCGACGGTCCAGTGACTTGATGTGGTCTTCCAGCCGTTTAGATCCTTGCCGTCAAATAGAGCCACGAACCCTTGTTGGGCGCCTACGGGCCTTGCGAGAAGCAATATGCCGAAGATGATTTTTTGCGAGCTGTGCATGATTCGGCTCATCCTATCATAAGGGCCTAGACTCAAGCGAGTTACTCCTTCGTCATGCTCACGTACCGGCGGCACGCTTCTTTCGTTTCTTCGCGGCAGAAATGCGTCGTTTCACGCGCGCCGATCCTCCAGGCGCTTTTGCCAACGCGGCGACTTCATCAGGAGTCTCTCTTACCCATCAAGTGTGCCCGTCGGCCATCTGGAGCTCGGTCGCATTCTGACCAGCAGTGATTGCGATGATTTGGTCAGTATTAATAATGAGAATACCCGCGTCCTCTCCCACCTCGGTGACCTCAATCCGGCGCTTAGTTCCTCGCTGGGCTTCGACCCTTTTCTCGCCTGAATAAGCCGCACTTTTTGCCTCCTTGGACGGCAGCACCTGCACATGGCGCCTGGCGGGCGCCTCGGGATTCCACCTTTTGTTCGTGTGCATTCAGCGTTGGTCCCCAACCTGCAGTGTATTTTGAATGGAGAAGAGGTGAGCAATGCCGACCATATTGATTGTCCTTCTAGTTCTGTTTCTACTCGGTGGCGGAGGGTGGGGATATTCTCGTTGGCGCGGGTAGCGCCCGTTCGGCATTTGACTGGGTCCGCGAAGTGAACCCAGAACGAAGCGGGGGTGGAGTCGCGCTTCCGCGTCGAAACACAGGCGTGAAAAAGGAACTGCCATGTCATTCGGGATCTACATTGTCGGCTTCTTGATATTAATTGCCGGGCTGATCTATGGGGCCGTGATACTGCATATCGCTCCGCATTGGATCGCAGTAGGTGCAATTGTTCTTTTGGGCCTCGCGATTCTGAAGGGCGTCCAAGCCACACGAGGAAAAGATCCGCCCCCAGCTCGCTAGCAGGTTGTTGATGGTCCTCACGTCAACGCCGAGCAGTTTCTTGAAGGCACTCCGGTCGGGCGCTAGTGACGCCATCGCGCCCATGTTCAAGTCCCTGTTGGCCTGTGGTAGTTGGTCGGGCTCACTTGAAGATGAGCAGGAGGAGATCGCGGAGCTAAGCGTCACCGCGATTCTCCACCGTGGTGCTGAGCCGCTAGTGGTTATTTTCCGAGTCGCGGGCCGATCCGACTGAAAAACCTGTTTCCGATAGCCAAGACCATCGGCAACCTACCGTCGGCGTCCCGCCAACCGCAGCAAGCTAAGGAACAAGTTGATGAAGTCGAGGTAGAGAGTCAGCGCGCCGAAGATCGCGTTCTTGCGTCCAGCATCGGTTGTTTCGTTGCCGGGAGCGTTCATCCCCTTGATCTTTTGTGTATCGTAGGCAGTGAGTCCCGCGAACACGATGATGCCAACGATCGAGAACACGAAGCTGGCACCTTCGGTCATCAGCGACGGGAAGAGCATGGAGAGCACACCGAAGCCGACCAGCCCGAATAACCCCATCATGCAGAAAGAACCCACCGGGCCGAGGTCCCGCTTCGTCACATAGCCGACGCCGCTGAGGCCCGCAAAGCCGAAAGCCGTGACGCCGAAGACTCCGGCGATGCTGGAGCCCGTGTAGACCAGAAAGATGCTGGACAGCGTGAGTCCGGTTAATCCCGCGTATAGAAAATAGATGAGCGTCGCGGTTAGTGCGCTGATCCGGTTGATGAGCCACGACAGCGCCAAGACGGCCCCCAGTTGAGCGATGATCAAACTCCAGAACAGCAGCCGGTTGCCGAAAATCGTTCGCACCAGGTCCGAATTGCCTGCTACGTTCCACGCCACGGCGCCGGTAAGACAAAGTCCACCTGTCATCCAGCCGTACACACGGCTCATGAACCGGGCGTTCTCTGCTGCGATTGAAGCGGGCCCAAATCCCTGATTGAGGGCGGATTGCTGTTCCATGCCCCAACTTTAGTCGGCGCATGACTGCGTGTCAACGCCCATGGAAGACATAGTTGATGGACAGATCGGCTGTTTGAGTCCTCACATCAGGGTCGCATCGCTTTTCCGGCTGATTCATCTAAAAGTAGATGGGTATCAAGATAGCCACTTCAGTACTTGATCTTGTGGGCATGCGCGCCAGTGAGCCCGCAGGCAGCGCAATTGCACGATCGGTGAACCTGGCGCAGCACGTGGAGGCACTGGGATTCAAGCGCTACTGGTTGGCGGAACATCATTCGATTCCTGGACTCGCTTGCTCAGCGACGCCCCTGCTGATTGGGCATGTGGCGGCAGCGACAAAAACGATTCGAGTGGGCAGTGGTGGAGTGATGCTGCCAAACCATGCACCGCTGGTGGTGGCGGAACAGTTTGGAACGCTGGATGCGCTATATCCTGGACGAATTGATCTGGGGCTGGGACGCGCCCCGGGTGCCGACTTTCAAACGATGCGGGCGCTGCGAAGAGATTTGCAGCAGGGTGGCGAGGATTTTCCGGCGCTCCTCGACGAATTGCAAGCCTACCTGGGGCCGGAGCGGCCAGGGAAAGTGGTTAGAGCGATTCCCGGACAGGGAAGCAACGTACCGATCATATTGCTCGGGTCAAGCGGCTTCAGCGCACGACTTGCGGGAATGCTGGGGTTGCCTTTTGCGTTCGCGGCGCATTCCGCCCCTGAGCACTTATATGCAGCGGCTCAGCTATACCGCAACGAGTTCCGGCCAAGTAAGGTACTGCGCAAGCCGTACCTCATGGTGGCAGTGCAGGTGATTGCGGCAGAGACGGACGCGGCAGCGCGACGGTTGTTCACGACACCGCAGCAGCGGTTTCTGCGACTGATTCGAAACCAGCCAGTCGAACTGTTGCCGCCAGTCAATTCCATGGAACCGCTATGGCAGGACGATGAGCGGGCGGCTGTGGAGAACAAACTGAGAGCGGCGATTGTCGGATCGGATGCGACAGTAAAGGCAGGGCTGGAGAGGTTGGTAAGCGATACGGCGGCCGATGAGGTGATCGTTGTTACTGACACCTATGAGCATGCGGACAGAATCGAGTCGTATCGACGAGTGGCCGGAGTCGCTACGATGATCGAGGTGAAGGCAACCATAGCCGCATTAGGGGATGGCCCGACGTAATTACGGTTTTTCTTTCAGCCGCCCGCCGGGTCTTCAGCGCCGATGGCCAAAATAAATCTGAAGGGTTGCGGGATCGGCTCCATACTTCTCAGTGGCATCCGGCTGCATGGTTGTAGCGAGCGGCAATGACCCTGGTCCCACGCGAATCCAGCTTCTGCGGCCGGCAGGCAGCGTGTCGATGGGAGTCTTTGCCGTGCTCCGGGGCTTGACCGACGCCTGTCCAGCCGCCTGAAGAATTCCTGGCTGAAGCATGGGCTGACTTTCCGGAGCTGCACTCTGGCCGGACCGGGTTTCACGCGCTTCAAACCTCGCATTCCATACGTCAAGGGAATCCATCAGCGGGTCAAACGCACCGCTTAATAGGCTGTGCTCGCTGGATTTCAAGGGTACGGCGAGCGCGTTGTACTCGCGGAAAATAGGTTTCGGCGATGCTGGGATCGGTTCAAACCAGTTGCCGTGCTGTCCGAGTGCAACAGTGGCAAACGCGAATACAAAACCAATAGACCAAGTAACCACTCTGATCAATCTCATTGCTCACCTCTCGATTCGCCCGGGTTGCCGGCAGGGTTCTTTGGCGATCCTTTTCCTAGTGCACGAGCAGTACCAAGGTTTCCATGACGACCGATATGTGTATTTGTTAACAAGCTCACTCGCGAGCGAGGCCGTCGAGGCCCGTGCGAAACCTGTCGGCAAATGTCTTGCTTCGCCGCAGCCCATGGATACTGGTTGACGGGCGATGGTTCTGGGCTACAGCCAGCCACACGAACCCCGTTTCGACCAATTGATGCTTGGCGTGGCCGCCGCGTTAACCGGCTGTCGTCATGTCAAGGAGGACTGGTAGGCAAATAAACGGCGGGAGGCCTCCAGCTGAATTTGCATCGGCTTGGTGCAGGAATTGCCCGGTTGGTTTTCGAGCTGGGCCTCGTAAGTGTAGGTCATGTATGAGCCTTTAGGTTTGGCACCAAAACGGCATATAGGTTGACGATGGCAACATCGGTCAGCACGCCGACACCAGAAGTCCGTCCGGCTGGGAATCTAATGCCAGACTTCGTGATTGCCGGAATTGAATGGTTTGGCGAACTCGGGGTGTTTGCGGTACGCGTCGCAAAAGCTCTGTTCACGCTTCCGTTCGAATGGTCGGAGTTCGTGCACCAACTGGATGCGGCAGGATCGAAATCCCTGCCTCTGGTCGCACTCGCCGGAGCGGCCACCGGCGTCGTTCTTTCGCTGCAGTCGCGGGCCAGTCTGGTGCGATTCGGCGCGAAGTCGATGCTGCCGACGATGCTCGTGTTTTCAGTCATCAAGGAAATGGGGCCGATCATCACCGGCTTGGTTGCCAGCGGGCGCATCGGCGCAGGTATCGGTGCGGAGCTCGGCTCGATGAAAGTCACTGAGCAGATCGATGCCATGGAAGCATCCGCGGTCAATCCCTACAAGTATCTTGCCGCGACCCGGATTCTGGCCTGCATCGTTGTTCTCCCGATGCTCACTCTGGCCGCCGATGCGTGTGGAATCCTGCTGGGCTGGGTCGCCAACACGCTCGCCGAGCCGATCTCGTTCCAGCTGTTTATCAACAATGGAATGAACGGCGTCACCTTCAGCGATTTTCTTCCTCCCACGCTCAAGACCGCGGTTTACGGCTTGATTATCGGCACCGTATCTTGTTTTCAAGGAATGCGAACCAGCGGAGGAACCGCGGGCGTGGGACGCTCAGCCACTAGTTCCGTGGTGCTCTCCTCGCTGTTCATCATCTTGGCGGACGTTCTGTTAGTCCGCCTGATTCTCGTATTTTTTCCGTGAGGAAATATGGAACTGCAACCGGTGGTCGTCAAAGGATTACGCAAATCGTTCGGCGCGCAGCAAGTGCTGAAGGGCATCGATCTCGCAGTCGATAAAGGAGAGATTCTGGCCATCCTCGGTAAGAGCGGAACGGGAAAAAGCGTCCTGCTGCGATTGTTGATCGGCCTCGAAAAGGCGGATGCAGGCTCGATCTCCATTCGCGGGCGGGAAACCACTCATCTTCAAATGGATCAGCTCAACGATATGCGAATGAAGATCGGGTTCCTGTTTCAAGAAGGAGCGCTGTACGACTCCCTGACGGTCGCCGAGAATGTCGGGTTCCCTCTGCGCCGGCATACCAAGCTTTCGGACTCCGAAAGGGCCGATAAAGTGCGCGCACTTCTTCTCAGCGTCGGATTGAGCAAAGACCTCGAAAAAATGCCCTCGGACATCTCAGGCGGCATGCGCAAACGAGTGGGATTGGCACGCGCCCTGGCTCTCGATCCTGAAATCCTTCTATTCGACGAGCCGACTGCGGGGCTCGACCCCATCACCGCCGCCGAAATTGGAAAGCTGATTCAAAAACTGCGCCAGGAGAGGAATGTCACTTCCATCGTGGTCACGCACGATATGCATGCCGCGCATCATTTCTCAGACCGCCTGGTGATGTTGCAAGAAGGCAATATTCTGATCGCCGGAACCTTCGAGGATCTCGAAAAGAGCAAGGATCCGTTCGTCGCGCAATTTTTGAGCGACGCCGCTTGAGGCAACCATGTCACAAAATTTAAGGCTCGGGGCATTCATCATCATCACGCTGGCGGTTCTCGCGACCGGCGTGTTTCTCATCGGCAGCCGGGAATCGATGTTCCGTTCGAGCTACCAAGTCAGAGCCGATTTCGACAATGTAGCGGGACTGAACGAAGGGGCCGATGTGCGCGTAGGCGGTCTTCGTAAAGGCTCCGTTAAAAACATTCAGTTGCCAAAACGCGCAGACGGAAAAGTTGTCGTGCTGATGGATCTGGACAAAGAAACACAGAGCATCGTGAAGATGGACTCCGTCGCCGACATCAAATCCGAAGGAATGCTGGGCGACAAGTACATCGAAGTCTCTTTCGGCTCGGTGGATGCGGTGAAGCTACGCGGCGGCGAGACCATCGGTTCCCGGGCACCTCTCGACATTTCGGATCTGTTCGGGAAGGCAAACCAGATCCTGGACACAGCGCAGGCTGCGCTCCAAAATGTCCAGGGCGCGGCCTCCAATATCAACGATATCTCGGCGAAGATCAATCACGGCCAGGGAACGGTTGGCGCATTGATCAACGACAAGACGATCTACAACCAGGCCGCGGCCACCGTCACTTCGATGCATGAGGACGTCGATGCGCTGAAACACAACTTCCTGCTGAAAGGCTTCTTCAATAAGCGGGGATATGTCGATTCGGACGAGCTGAAGAAGCATGAAATCGCCAGGTTGCCCAGCGCGCCGCCGGAAAAAACCTTCACCTTCGACTCGAAGCAAGTCTTCGACAAACCCGATGCGGCAAAGCTGAAGGATCAGAAGGGGCTAAAAGAGGCCGGGCAATATCTACAGGCGCAAAAGTTCAATGAGGTGGTGATTACTGCCGCCGCCAGTATGAAGGGCGATTCGGAGAAGGATCGCGTCACCACGCAGGCGCAAACGATGGTGATTCGCAATTACCTGGTACAGAATTTCCGCCTGGACGACACACGCATCAAGACAATGGGTCTTGGCAAAACTGACGACGCCGGGGAAAGTGGGAAGATTGAAATTCTCGTCTATCGGGCGGATATAAACGCAGCATCCGCTCAAAAGTGAATATTGTAATAACCAACAATTACCAAAGTACTTCTGACGATCGCTTTTCGGCCTTCGCTCGCGAATAGAGAAGCTGCTAAAAAACGTTGGCCCTAAGAAATAATAGTGAGCAGTTTTGAACAGACCACAAAGCTATCTATTTGCTAAGTTAGAGTCCCTGGTGGCATCCGTTCAATAAAGCCGTCGACCAGTGTAGGCAACGACATGCAACGCGGGTGAATTCGGCAAGCAACCGGCGAACAAGACGCAAGATGAAGGGATGAACGTTTATGAGAATGAATTTGAAACACGGTTTCTGGGTTCTAGCGGTGGCGGTGGGTATTGGTGCCAGTGGAGGCACTGTGCAGGCAGTGGGGGCTCCGTTGTTCCAGGACCACGCCCAGGATCAACCGGATTATTCAAAAAACAAAACATACCAGCAAGGTATGCGCGAAGGCAAGGCGGACCATGCGCATAACCGGGATCACTCCAAGAAAAGGCACTTCAAGAAAGACGAAGACCAGAAAGCATACGAGGCTGGCTACCAGAAGGGCCACGGCGATTAAAGCAATATCTTCTCCGGACCGTGAACGAAGGCGTTAGCTGACTCGCAGCTGAGCCGCATACATAATCACTCAACGAGCCGGGGCCTTAACCGATCTCTCTGCCGCCTTGAGCTCGCACCGGAGGGATCCATCAAGTACCTCGTAACGACCGAAACGGTAGTTCCGGTCGTTGGCCATCACGCGCCGGCAAGTGCTTCAGTTGGTGTTCCCCTCCATCGCGCGCAGCGTAATCGGCGGTTACGCGCTTTTGGTCCTGACGTCCGCCGCGGCAACTCTTTGGGCGGAAGGAGCGAAGGCTCTAACAAAGGAAGCGCAGATTTCGATAGACTCAGTGGTCTGATGGCGTGTAACCTAGCCGGCAGAAGACACACGAGAGTACATCGAGCTATGTGCAGCCAGATCGCGGCCGTCGGCGAGCCCCTGGGCGGCACGCATTCGCGCCCCAATCCTGTTACGGTTTTTCTGCTAGCGGTTGCTTTCCTAGGGCACGCGAGCGCCGCGACTTTCCGGCCATTGGTGATGGGTAAGCGCGCGGTGGTGGCCGCCGGGCACCCGCTGGTTGCGGAAGCTGGATTACGCATCCTGCACCAGGGCGGGAACGCCATAGACGCGGGTGTTGCCTCGGTATTCGCGGCTGCCGTGGTCGAGATGGACGGTTTTGGACTGGGCGGCGAGTGCCCTATACTCATCAAGCCCGCGGATGGGGCGGTGATCGCAATCAACGGCGATGGCATCGCTCCCGCGCTTG
Organism: Terriglobia bacterium; assembly: GCA_963768075.1. Classification (GTDB taxonomy): domain Bacteria; phylum Acidobacteriota; class Terriglobia; order Bryobacterales; family Bryobacteraceae; genus QHXW01. Next base: position 16,709 of record CAVYHD010000029.1, on the reverse strand, counting down.
CCACCGTGGATTATTACAAGCATTTGGCGCCCGATGATCCCAGGGTTACCGATGTTGCCGGCATTTCGAAAGGTATCATTCCTGCATATGGTCCGCTGAGCGCCATCGTGCCAAGCGCTGTGGACTCGCTGCTGGTCACGCTCGAGAAATATGGGAGAATGCAGCTCGCTGATGTCATCCAGCCGGCGATCGAACTCGCGCAGGGATTCCCGATCGACGACCGCCTGGTAAGAGAGATCGCCCGCTTTACCGAGGTGCTGGAGAAATGGCCGTCCGCCAGAGAAATCTATTTGCCGGGAGGGCGGCTGCCCCGGCCGGGTGATCTCTTTGTGCAGACCGACCTGGCAGCCACCCTCCGGAGCCTGGCCGAAACGGACCGGCAAAACGCAAGTCGCGGCCGTATCTCGGCAATTGAGGCGGTGCGAGAGTACTTCTACCGCGGTCCGATCGCCAGGCGCGTAAGCGAGTATTGCAGGCGCGCCGGGTGTCTGTTGCGGGAGGAGGATTTTGCGGCCTATCACGCGAAAGTTGAAGAACCACTCGTCACCACGTACCGCGGCATCGACGTGTACAAGGTGGGCTTTTGGAGCCAGTCGCCGGTTTTTCTCGAGAACCTGAATCTGCTGGAAGGCTTCGACCTCGTCGCCCTGCGTCACAATTCGCCCGCTTATATTCATCTCGTCGTTGAAGCCATGAAGTTGGGATTCGCCGATCGCGACGCCTACTACGGCGATCCCGAGTTCAGCCAGATACCAAGGCAGCTCGTTTCGAAAGAATACGCAGCCATCCGCAGGCCGCTTATCGATCCGGCCAAGGCGTCCGACCGTCACATCCCTGGAGACCCGATTCGGATGAGCGCCCGGGCGACCGACGAGTTCGTGCGCTCGCGGCTATCGAATCGAAACAGCGAACATACGGATACAACCTGCGTCAATGTGATCGACACCGCTGGAAACATGTTTTCCGCCACTCCGAGCGGAGGCTGGGTTCCGCCCGTCATCGCGGGAGACACTGGAATTCAGCTCTCCCAAAGGGCCCAGGCGTTCGTGCTCACGGCAGGGCACCCCAACCAATTGCAGCCGCACAAACGGCCGAGGATCACTCTTACGCCTACGCTGGCAATAAGAAACAAGAAACCCTGGCTGGCTTTTTCCACGCCATGCGGGGACGGGCAGGACCAGACGCTGCTTCAGATTTTCCTAAACGTTCTGGAGTTCGGAATGAATCCGCAGGAAGCTATCGAGGCGCCGCGCTTCAATTCCGCGGCCAACTACAGCTCCTTTGACGTCCACCAGGACCACCCGCTTGTACTCCAGATAGAAAATCGGATTCCAGGATACGTCCTGGACCGGCTCGGCAGTTTGGGACACAAGTTGGAGTTGCAGGGCGAATGGGGAAATCAATGCAATCCGACGATGGTCGAATACGACCCCTTGAGCGGTGTCATTCGAGGCGGAGCGGATGTTCGCGGCGAGAGATACGCGCTGGGCTGGTGAGAGGCGGCCGTCAATTCGGACAGGCGCAGCCCTTACAGGCCGAATAGCCGGCGCCGTTTACTGAATCTCGACAGCACCATTTGTGGCCGACAGCTTCTGTCCCTCTGCATCTCTGACCACCAGCCGGATCAGATAGGTCCCCGGTTTCACGTCGAAGCTGGTCCGCACCGTGACCCCTTGGCCCAGCCGCTCCAGCGTTTCATCCTTGAGGCGCAATTCCAACACCTTTTTAACCCCCTGCGTGTAGTTTCCATTGCGATCGAATAACCCGTACACCAGGGTAACGTCGTTACGGTTCCGGCCTTCCGCTTTTCGAAACTTGAATAGTTTCAGATTCAAATGAGCCAGAACGGAGACTTTGGCGGTCTGGTCGCCGGCCTTGAAGAATTGAGTATGCATTTCGACGGGGAGTTCGAGTATCTCCTCCCTTGAGAAGAGCGCCGATTCAATCTCCTCCCTGGCACTCTCCGCTTCATCGTTCAGATGTTTCGGAGCGTAATAGCCACGCCGCGCCTGTATGGTGACACTGCCCCCATTCTTCAACGTAACCTTCAGACCGTGAAAGCTGCCGTCCAGCTTCAGGTTCTGTGGGGAGAAGCCCAGCAGATAGATATATTCCGGCGCGGCCGCCAACCGCCGGAACCCTTCATCCAGGTCGTTGCTGTTCTGGAAGAATGTTCCGCCCGTTCCGGCGGCCATTTCCGCCAGAATATCGGTACGCATAATTGCCGCGGTGAGTGATCCACCGCCTCCGCTGGTGCTGGCATCAAAGGCGGGATCGGTAAAAAGCCCGCGGGCGTCCAAAGCGCTGATGATCACGTTGGCCTTGATGGCACGCTCCAGAATATCCATCTTCTCCTGTATGTACTCCGGCGCTAGGGTGTTGAAGCCGGGAGAAATAAACATGATCGTGCGCTGTCCCGGCGCCACCGCCATTCTCTTTATAATTGCCTTCAGATTGGCAAGCGAGGAGAGGGTTCTCAACTCCAGGTCGCTGAGCGCACCCGTGCGAACCATGACCCCGGGCCGCAGGTGCAGTAGCGCATCGTGCAGCTTCGCCTGGTCATCTGTAAAATCCAGGCTGACTTCGCCGGACATGGCGTATACTGCCGCCCGATCCGTGGGTTGCAGCGTTGCCATGTGACGTTCCGCAGCGTCCCGCACACGAGCCAGATCGCTTGAGTTGAGATGGACATCGTCGAAGAGATAGGCCACAAAGCGCTCGGGGACAGACACTGGCGCCTCTTTTTCCACGGCCATCGCAGCCGGCTTGTCTCCTGCCTTCAATTCTGGACCACCCGGCGCGCCTATCTTTTCCACTGTGAATCGGGAGATTTCCTGCGGCTTGCCCTTATCGAAGAGCTGAAAGTTCTCCTTGTTGAGGTTCCCGATGGCGCGCCCCTGAGTGTTGCGCACCACCACCGGCACCATGACCAGATTCACCTTGGCCTGGAAAGCCGTGGGCTCATCGCGGGTGGCCATCTCGGGTCCACTCTGACTGGCCGCCGTTTGCGCCTGAGCAGGCACCGCTGACTGCCCGGTTGTGCCCTGCGCGCGCAACACCGTGCAGCCGGCCCATACCAGCACCAGGGAATGCAGCAGAGACCTCATGTACTTACAGCTTCGCACTGTTTACGCGCATGCCGCGCATGGACCCGTGGCGCCGGTAGCGCGCAGCCCCCGAACGTGAGTGGCTTTTCGAGATTTATCAGTAGGGTACGCTTTCGATCTGCGTTCCCGTTAGCGTTGCGCCACCGGGACGCTCCTCATTCCGCACCGGCGTCGGCCGGTCTCCTCAGCTCAATAGGCCAGGAATGAAGTGTCCGCCGTTCACGGGTTTTACCGGCCGGCCGATCGGAGTTTGGTATTCGCGCGCAGGGTCCACGCCGAGCATCGTATAAATGGTGAAGAGAAGGTCCTCCGGTTCCACAGGAAGATCGGTGACCTGAACTCCGTTCTGGTCGGTGGCGCCGAGGACCCGCCCTCCCGGAATACCCGCACCTGCCAGCGCGATCGACCATGCTTTCGAGTGATGGTCGCGCCCCGCTGCAGCGTTGACCTTGGGCGTACGGCCAAACTCGCCCATGGCGATCACCAGCGTCGTGTCCAGCATGCCGCGATCATGAAGATCTTCAAGGAGTCCAGCGAAAGCACGGTCAAACTCGGGCAATAGAGCCTTCTTCATGATGTTGAAGTTATCGCCGTGTGTATCGTAGTTCAGCCAGCCCTTCGCCACCGTGACGAAGCGCACGCCCGATTCCACCAGCCGGCGTGCCAGCAGAGCGCCTTGCCCCACCGGAGTTCGGCCGTAGCGCTCGCGAAGCGATTCTTTTTCCGCGCCAATGTCAAAAGCCATGCGTGCTGCTGGTGATTTCAACAGATCGTACGCTTTCTGATAGAAGGAGTCCATGGCGGCCATGTCCGTGGACGACTCGATGGCACGAAACTTCGCATCCATTTGTTTCAGGAGGAAATTACGATTGGCAACGCGCGTCCAATCCACGTCGGCGGGCAGCGTCAAGTCCCGCACCTGATAGCCAGACACATTGGGATCGCCGGCGATAAATGGATTGTAGGCGCCACCAAGGTAACCCCCACCATAGGAGGGGAAGGTGTTCGGTACCGCAACGTACGGTGGAAGCCCGTTCTTTGGTCCCAATTCCTTCGAGATCACCGAACCCATACTAGGGAACTCGAGCGTCGGCAGCGGGAGGTAACCCGTCAGCAGATAATTGATGGCACGCTCGTGATTGTTCTCCCGTGACTTCATCGAACGCAGAATGGTGAACTTGTCGGCCTGTTTCGCGGTGAACGGCAGGTGCTCGCAAATCTGAATCCCGGGAACATTTGTGGGGATAGGTTTGAACTCGCCCCGGATCTCTATGGGAGCGTCGGGCTTCAAGTCGAACGTATCGAGGTGGCCGCAACCGCCGCTTTGCCACAGCAGAATGCAGGAGATATCTCTCTTGGCGCCCGCGCGCAGCACACCGTCGAGACTGACGCCCAATGCACCGAGCGATCCGATACGGAGAAAGTCACGCCTGCCGAACAGCGACGTACGATTCGAAATCATGGCGCCTCCTTAGTGATTGTATAGGAACTCCTTGGAATTCAGCAGCGCCCACAGCAGATCCTCATAACCACGCTTTGGGGCCCCTGCTTTGACGATCGCCTGCTCTGCCGCGCTCCGCTCTTCGGCGTCCGGATAGCGGGATAGCGTGCGCAGGTACATTTCCTCTACGTTTCTGGTGGTCCGCAAGATACTTCGCGGATCGGTAATCTTATTCTGAAGCGTGTCACCACTGATCAAATGGAGTGCCTGGTTGAGGGTTGGCGGCTGCTTGCGTTCGCAAATGAGCTGCCGCGAGGGCCGGTCGAATACATCGAGGAAATAGGATTCAATCTCAGGTTCAGCCAATTGCGAGGCTCGCGTCCCGGGATACTGTGAACTGAACTTCTCGGGTACACCGGTAGATAACACGATGGAATCGAGCATCTGTTCGGCCGTCAGCCGGCGAGTGTAATAACGCGAGAAGGCCATCTTATCGCGCTTATTCCGCTCGATCGGAATTGAGGAAAGCTGATACGTCGCCGATGAGGTGATGAGACGGATCAGGTGGTGCAGATCGTAGCCGTGCTCCACGAAATCCTTGGCTAGCGCGTCCAGTAGCGGAGCATTCGTCGGAGGATTGGTAGCGCGGAAATCGTCCACCGGCTCCACCAGTCCCCGGCCCATGAAGTTACGCCACATGCGATTCACCAGCGTACGGGCGAAGTACGGATTGTTGGGCGATGTGATCCAGTCCGCCAGCAGCTCGCGCCGGTCCGTCCACTCATCCGACTCCACGGCAGGCCCATTGAGAGGCTTCGGCGAAACCACCTGTTTCGTGTCCGGAAGCTGAAACTGCCGTTTGAAATCCAAATACAGCGACTTTTCGTTGTTGCGCGGCCCCGATGGTTCCTTAAACTTGATCTGAGAAAAGAACGCGGCCATGCCGTTGAAGTCGTCCCGCGTCCAGTGCTCGAGCGGATGGTTATGGCAGCGGGCGCATTCGATACTCACACCTAGAAACAGTTGCGTGGTCTTGGAAGCCCAGTCGGGTTCCTTCTTCTGTTCGGGGTAGAAGCTTACCTCAGGCACGTCGTACGTATTGCCCGTAGAAGTGAGCATCATACGCACGAACTTGTCGTAGGGAACATTGTTTCGAAAGATCTGGTTGAGCCAGACCGTGAAGGTGTACGGACCCTTGTTGTAGAGAAGCTGCTTGGTGTTGTTTAGATGATCGCCCCAGTAGAGCGCCCAGAAATCCGCATATTCGGGCCGGTGCAGCAGCGATTCTACGAGCTTGGCGCGCTTGTCCGGGTCGCGATCGTCGAGAAACTGCCGGACTTCTCGCGACGTGGGGATTACCCCAATCACATCCAGAAAGACCCGACGCAGAAAGGTAGCGTCATCGGCGGGCTCGGATGAGGGAATGCGCAGGCGTTGTAGCTTTTCGGCGACATATTGATCGATAAAGTTGTTTGTCCGGAGCGCCGGCACAGAGCGGGTATCGGGCACGACATCGGCAATAGCTACGCCAGTCACACCCGGTCCACGAACCACAACCGCGGTCTCACCGCCGTCGAGTCCCGTGAGGACACCCTGTGGATCCACGCTGACGATCGAATCGTCGTTCGACTGAAACCTCACCAAATGTGTGACGTCGCCTTCGGAGCCATCCGAGTATCGCGCGGTCACCAACAACCGGCCCTTCGATTCTTTTCCGTAGAGCGCAACACTCGGCGGATAGACGCGCAGGGCCACCATTCTTCGCTCCTGCCCGGGTACGCGTCGCGCGCCGTCGCGAATCCACCTGAGTAGCGTGACGTAGTCTGGAGAATCTTTGGGAAACCGCTTGCCACCTCCGTGCGGAACCTGAAAAGTGGGCTTGAGCAGAAGAAGACTTTTTTCCGGATCAGCGAGAGTCAGCCTTCGGCCATCGTGCTTGTGCACAATCATGTCGTAATCGGTTTCCGGCTCATAGCCGAACAGCGACAACTTGAAGCCGTTTTGCCCGTTCAGCGCACCGTGGCAGCTTCCGCTGTTGCAGCCATACTTAGTCAATACAGGCAGAATGTCGCCCGCGAAACTCAATGGAACTGGCGCCTCCGCTTTCTGCACCAGCACTGTAGTAGAAGTCCTCAGACCACCGTACGAGACTTGGATCAGCGAACCACCGTTAGCGTGGGCGGTAACCTGCCCGGCGCTGTCGACAGTCGCAACGCTTGGCTTTGCCGAGGCGAAGCGCACTTCCCCCGTCACATCTTTACTTGTGCCATCGGAGAAAGAGACCACTACGAGCAACGACTGGTGCGCGTCTTCACCAAACAGCAAAGGATTGATGGGGGAAACCGCGAGCCCGACCGGTTTCACGGCGGCCGAACCGGCGGCACAAATCAGCAGAATGATGCCGCTAATCCACTTGAATCGAGATGGCGGGCGCTTCTTCCACATGGCCTTGCGCCGCTCCGATGAGGGCAATTTCCTTGGTCCTACCGGTAGCGGCGCTGCTATCGGCGATGAGTCGAATTTTAACATTACTTTGGCCATCGTGGGCAATGACGGGGTCGGCAGTGACGCCCGGCGGCAATCCGTCAACGCGAAAGTCAATATCCGCCGCAAAATCGTTCGCCCGTTGAATCTGTAACGGGATGTCTACCTTCCCGCCGCGTACCAGATTCACGCGAGTCACTTCAGCCTCAAGCACAAAGAGGGGCCGTTCGGTCACAACCAGAGCAGCGCGGTCAACACGGAAGAATGTTCGACCTTCTCCATCGCCGCCCGAGATCTTGACGGATCGCCAGGCGGGAAGCTCCGCGCCTTTTCCGAACACCTGCACGGTGCGATACACCCCGGCCTTGGCATTCCTGGCATGCAGTTGAATTTTGGCTTTAGTTTCTCCGGGACGGACGACGGCCGGGTCCGCGACCACGCCCTCCGGTAAACCGGTTACTGATAGGTCGATGGAACCATCGAATCCGAAGAGTCGCTCTACATTAATTCCGATGACCCCGTCGCCACCCGCATCGACATACGGCTGATCGCTCGACAGCATCAGATTCGGGTGCGGAACCGGTGGATAAACCAAGAGCTGATAGGGAAAATCCTCGCCGGTCACCCGAACCAGGTTTCGGATTTCCACCTGGTACCGTCCATCCTCTGTGAAAGTGCGAAAGATGCGCGAGTCTTTGTTGTCCGCAATGCCTGGGAAATCCGCGTCGTCATTCACCGCCAATGCTTTGCCCTTCTCATCCAGAATCCGGAGGACCGAATCGACCGGCGAGCCAAACCGGTGTGCCCTTACTTCGAAGACCAGCGCCTGTCCCTTCTTGGCTTCAAACCAGAAGCGCTCTGGATCGCGGTAGTGCATGGTGCCCGTGATGGAAACCGGCGGCTGAAGCGGATCGCCTCCGCGGTATACGGGCGTCGGATCGACAAGGAAAATCGCACTGTCCGATTTGCCTGTCGACGTGCTCAGGGCCAGATCATACGCGCCCGGACTTGCGTCTTGGGGCACCTCGATCTGGACGAGCGCGCTTGAATCGCGCGTTTCCAGAATGCGTCCGCTGAAACCTGGGGCCACTGCACCGCTGCACGTGAACGTAAGCTTTGCGGACTTGTCGAGCAGTCCGGCGCCGTAGAGCGTTGCATTCAAGCTCGCTCCTGGCGGCATGCTGATGGGAGACACCGTCTCGATGTGCGGCGCGGTCCGGATATCAAGCTGATAAGCGAAGTTGGGATCGAGCTGGGTATGCGTCGGCTGAACAACCACGGTGTAGGTGCCGGTGCGCTCGAACTTGTGTTCGATGAACGGATCCCAGATGAAATAATCCTCGTTGCGCGTGATCTCACGGGCCTGCTCATCCAGCAGAATCAGGGCCGCATCTAAGCCATTGCCGTTCCGCGCCGCGCGCAGATCGAAGATCCAGGTCTGGCCAGCCTCCGCGCTGAAACGGTAGAAATCGAAATCGCCTTCGAAATTCAGACGGCCATTAATTGTCACGGGCGGCTTAACGGGGTTTGCTTCGTCGAAGGTCGAGTTGGGCTCTCGCTCTAGAATGTGGGGCAAATCGCCTACGCGAAACAGCAGCACGTTCGACGCGCCGCGCAGCGAGAGAACTCGAAAATAGTGCGGTCCAAAACTGGCCTCGGCGCCGACATGGAAATCCAGTTTCAGACTGGATGGCTGGGCCTCGACAACCTCACCCGAAATCGACCCGTCGAGAAACAGAACGGTCGATGCGCGGTCGAGAAACTCACCTTGAATTTCCGCGTGAACGCTCTCGCCCGGCCGGGCGCCTTGCGGAAATACGGAGGTGAGTTTCGGAAGGCGATGGGGCAACTCGTGTGTTTCCGACGTGGCGGAAAACGCCAATGCGGCTAACAGAAACAGAAGGGATGCCAATTTCACCTTTGGATGACGATTCCTGGAAGATCCTAACACGAAACCCTCGGCCCGTGGACCACACAACCACTCCGCCTCCCTGGGCCAGCGGCATCAGCCGCGACCGGCGGGATAACGTCAGGTAAACGGGCGAGCGTAAAACGGACCGCGCGGGAGTCGGGCTATGGTCCCATCGTCGGAGGCATTGTCAGGATCACCTCACGAACGGCTCCAGGCTGGTGCGTGAGTTCCCGAGGCGCCGGCAAAGTTCGCACGCGTCAATCGGAATAGAGCTTGGCCAGGAAGGTAATGGGCCAACCAGTGGACTTCCGTACTGTCGACCAAGCGACGCAGCACCGAGGAGATCAGGAATGCGCGCCCCAGAAGAGATCTACACGCTTTCACGTACTCTGAACTCGGGATCCGCCGTGCCGCCGCCATGCCGGCAAGCCGCCCCGTCAATAATGCATTCAGAATGCCGGACCCAGTAAACGGATCGACAAATGTGAGCGAGTCACCTGCGGGGTAAACGCCGGTTCCAAAATCGGACGTCGAGGGAGGTGCAAACGACAGGGGGACAGTTACGATCCAACGCATTCTCCGCTGCAGAGGCCGGAGGCGCTCAGCCAAGGCAGGCGACCGCAGAACAGCCTCATCGAAGTCGAATCCATATCTCCGCAGCAATGATTCCGGCGCGATCCCGCACACGTTGGTCAGGCCATCTTCGATGCTGCTGACGCCAACGTACCCGAAGGTGTCAAAGAACAACTCAACCGCGTCGTCCGAAGCGCCTTCGAAATGAGCCTTGAAGCCGAAGAGCCGGTCACGCTGGTCTGTTGCCTGTGGGCGCCCACAGGCGAAGATCACGCGCCCTTCAGCCTGACTCGTCCGTCGGCAATCAACACCCTCACCACGCGATACAATGGCGCCGAGCACGCTGGCTTTCTCGATCAGCATCCGGTCCAGCCGGAACCGGCTCAATCCCCAGCCACACTCCGGAAGCCTCCACTGCTTAACATGACGCCCAAAGTGGAGAATGCATCTGCGGATGCGGCACGGGCGAAGTACGTCGAAGTCGTTCCACACCTGGAGAGCTGCCAGTACTTCCGCGGCGTCCGGAGAGATAAATTCCCCGCACACTTTATGCCGGATGGTTGTTGCTCGGTCCACGAGCCGCACAGATGACCCCTCCAGCAGCCCGGCGATTGCCGCGGCTGCGCCCGCTGGACCCCCTCCTGCTACAAGAATCTCCTTCGTCGACTGCTCCCTCAATTCATTATCGCCGCATTGGCTCGCCGCTGAACAGGTTTCTCCGGCACACTCCACAAGGGCCGGACTAACGATGCGTATTGTTACGAGCATTAATTACTACCGAAGCAGTTCTTGTGCCCTATAATTCAAGCGGATGAAAAGAACAAGCGCAACAGAGATACTAGACGGGGATGGTGTTCCAGACGAATCGGTGAAGCGTGCATACCGGGATCTCGCGCGAATCCACTGGTGGCTGGGCGATACATATTTCGTCATCCGCGCTATCCGCGAGGATCCTATGCCTGTTCGCCGGATACTAGATGTGGGTTGTGGTACCGGGTGGGTTCTGGAAAACGTTCGGCGCAAGCTCGGCGTCGAGGCGGTTGGCGTCGATTTGAAACCACGGCCAACGATTAGTGCAGCTATTCCCATATTCCAGGCCGATGCCGTCCGGGACCCGCTCCCTTACGCGGACGTGGCGTTCTCCATGCACCTAGGCCATCATCTCTCCGAAAAGGACCTCGTCGACCTGATCCGCAATGTGAGCAGATTCTGCCGCCGCTTCATCCTCTTGGACGTGGTCCGGCATCCGTTACCTCTAGCGCTGTTTCGTCTCTTCGTAGCACCCTTTGTCTGCCGGATCGTTGCCGTAGATGGCCAAAGATCAATCCGGCGGTCATACACGCCCGCTGAGCTTCGAAAAGTCACAGGTCTTGCATTAGCCGGCTCAGGTGGCGCTTTCCGGCAGTCGGTCGCACCGTTTTATACCCGCCAGATCATCGATATTGTGTACGCTCGATGAGACACTGCACGTTAACGGTTGTGTTGTGAAAACTCGGGTACACAACCGTGACGCGAGTTGATAGCCTTGTTCGATGAATTCCCAGCTCTGCCCAAGATCGAACGTCCGGCGCGCTATGTGGCTCCTGAGTGGGGTCCGCGCACTGCTGAGTCTGGTGCTGGGGCTACCCCTCGCGGGCCAACCGATTCCGTCGACCAGTTTCGAAATCTCCTTTCCCGCCGACCTCCATGCCGAACCAGTCACCGGAAGGACGTGCGTCTTTCTGGCAAAGACCAACGGGTCCGAACCGCGTCTCCAACTCTACGGCGGTGCCGCTGTCTTTGCGAGCGACGTAACTGCGCAGAAGCCCGGGGTCGCCGCAATTCTCGATGAGAGAACGAAAGGCTTCCCTCCAGAGAACCTGAGAGACGTGCCCGCCGGCGATTATTATATTCAGGCGCTGCTGAACATCTACACCGAATTCCACCGCGCCGACGGCCACGTTATCTGGGCGCATATGGACCAGTGGGAAGGCCAGAACTTTACGCGATCCCCGGGAAACCTCGTCAGCGAAGTTCGCAAGGTACATCTCGACCCGGCCACTGGTTACAAGATTAAACTAGAGCTAACAAGAAAAATCCCAGCCATCGAAGTGCCTGCTGACACGCCGTGGGTAAAGCGATTCAAAATGCAGAGCCCGCTCCTTAGCCGCTTCTGGGGCCACCCCATCTACATCGGCGCCACAGTTCTGCTTCCCAAAGGCTATGACGACCATCCCGACGTCCGTTACCCAGCGATGTACTTGCAAGGCCACTTTAGCCTCGATGCGCCTTTCGGGTTTTCCACGAAGTTCGATCCCGCCGAAAAGAGCTGGGCGAGAGAGAGGGAACGTGCCGTCGCCGCCCACGTGAATATGGCCGAACCGCCGCCCTATTCCCATCACAACGGTGCCCTCGGAAATGTGGAGACCGGCTATGAGTTCTACCAGGCCTGGAACTCGGAACACTTTCCGCGCATGATTGCGGTGACCTTCCAGCACCCCAGCCCCTACTACGACGACTCCTACGCCGTGAATTCCGAGAACGAAGGTCCCTACGGTGACGCCATCATGACCGAGCTGATCCCCTTTCTGGAATCGCACTTCCGCATGATCCCCCAGCCCTGGGCACGGACGCTTACCGGCGGCTCGACCGGAGGGTGGGAATCACTAGCGCTGCAGGCATACCACCCGGATTTCTTTGGAGGCGTCTGGACGTTTTACCCCGACCCCGTGGACCTGCGTCGCTACAACGGCGGCATCGACATATACAACGACGAAAACGCCTTCACCATTTCCAGGGGCGACTGGCTGCAAGAGGAACGGCTGGCCTCGCGCACTATTGACGGCCAGACACGGATGACCGTCCGGCAGATGAGCCGCCTCCAGAGCGTGGTCGGTGATAAGGAGCGGTCCACGATCTGGCTCAACGACTACGAAGTGGTCATGAACCCGGTCGGCGATGACGGCTATCCCATTCCACTATGGGACAAGAGCACGGGCAGGATAAATCGTGACGTGGCGCGCTACGCACGCGAGCATGGCTACGACCTGCGAGAGTATCTGGAGCGCAACTGGCCGAAAATTGGCCGCGACCTCGTGGGCAAGGTGCATATCTATTGCGGCGAGTCTGACGGCAATTTTCTGAACCTGACGCTCTATCTGCTTCAGGATTTCCTGGAGAACACGCGGGATCCCTATTACGCCGGCTCATTCGAGTTTGGCCGCCCTCTAAAAGGGCACGGCTGGCAGCCCACGACCAATGCGGAACTCGTAAGAAACATGGCCGCAGCAGTTACCCAAAATGCACCGAAAGAGGAGCATCCCGATCGCTGGCAGTACTGAAGGAGCCTGAAATCAGGCACACATTGGTGTGCTTACCTCGCGAGGTGTACCACTCAAACATTGCCGCGCTTCATTTCGCCCATCAAGTAGTCCATGGAGCGCACGCAAAGGGTCATGATCGTCAAGGTCGGATTTTGGCAGGCGGTCGAAGTGAAGCCCGATCCATCGCAAACGAAGACGTTCTTGACGTCGTGGGTCTGCTGGAATTGATTCAGCACGGACTTCCGGGGGTCATTTCCCATGCGCGCGATCCCAACCTCGTGGATGGCCCAGCCCGGTGAGGAGGGGTGTGCATTCTTGCGAATGTTCTTTGCCCCTGCTGCCTCCAGCATCTCGGCGGCGGAGTCCGCCATATCCTTCACCATGTTCAATTCGTTTTCCCCATAGGTCATATGGATGCGCAGCACCGGAATCCCGAAGGTGTCCTTCATTTCCGGGTCGAGTTCCACGTAGTTTTCCTTGCGGGCCAGGCACTCGCCAAAACCGCCGATCCCGAGGTTGCACTTGCCTTCCAGTAGAGCCTCTTTATAAGCTTTCCCGAATCCTGCCGCGCCCCAGTTAAAATTCGTTCCGCCTCCGCCTTCGTAGCCGTAGCCGCGCAGGAAGTCCTTGGCCTTGGGACCACCCGGCAGATTGCGAAAGCGGGCTACGTACATGCCCGCGGGGTTTCGGGGTTCGCTCATCAAGGGTTTGCCAGCCAGCTCCGGGAAGTCGCCGTTCGCTCCTCCGCCCATGATGTGGTCCATCAAGTAGTGGCCGAGTACTCCGCTGGAGTTGGCCAGGCCATTCGGATACTGAGTATTGGCAGAGTTGAGGAGAATGCGAACCGATTCCTGGGACTGCGCACAGAGCACCACGGCACGTGCTTGAACCTCGTTTGGCTTACGCGTGATGCGGTCGATGTAAAGAACTCCTCGCGCGCGGTTCCGGTCGGAGTCCATCAGGACCTTGTAGACCATGGCGTTCGGAACATGGGTGCAATGGCCCGATTTCAGAGCGTCGGCCACAGTGGTAAAGGCAGCATTGAAGTACGAATGGGTGACGCAGCCGCGCTCGCACGGACCGCAGTAATGACAGGCCGCTCGGCCATTGATGGGCTTCGTGATGTTGGCGCTGCGCGTCGCCATCGGCACCCAGCCCAATTTTGCCTTGACACGATTCCGGAACTGGGTCTCTACGCAGTTGAGAGGCATGGGCGGCAGAAAGTGCCCGTCGGGCAGATGCGCCAGTCCCTCAGGCTGTCCACAAATGCCCACGTATTCTTCTACGAGGTCGTAATAGGGCTCAACATCCTTGTAGCTGATAGGCCAGTCGTCGCCATAGCCGTCGAAGGAGGCAGCCTTAAAGTCGAGATCACTCAAGCGTAGGCTCACGCGACCCCAGACATTGGTGCGTCCACCAGTGACGCGCAAGCGTCCTTGCCAACTGAACGGCTGGTCCTTCCCGGTGGTGTAGGGCTCATCGAGGTCGTTGGCAAACCAGTCGTAGTTGTATTCCATGCAGGCGTAGCAGTCCTTCTGCACGGGGCGTGTTTTGCGAATCACCGAGTCCGCCTGGTCGCGGTATTTCAATTTAAAGGCGGGCTCGTGCTCGCTGAAGTTCGCGTCCGATTGCGGCCGGCCCGCATCCACCAGCGCCACCTTGAGCCCGGCTTCAGACAGGCGTTTGCATGCCCAGCCGCCCGAGGCGCCCGACCCGACCACTGCTACGTCAAACACTGTCTTCGATTGGTCTGCCATAAGTCTTCACCGAAATCCGGTTCAAGCGATAAATATACGCCAAATTTCACCGCGTCGTCTTGTACGGCTGCAGGAAGCAGTGATAGCATCGGAGCGAACTGCAGAAGTTGACGTTCCGACAACACTGGTTCGATTATGAAACAATCTCCGCTGAGAATCCTCAATAACCATGAGCCCATGGAAGCGCGTGGGTTGAGCCGTCGCCAAGTCATGCAACGGCTGCTGGGCACGGCTGGTACGGGCTTGGTACTGCCCGGCCTCGCTGCCGCGCATCCGATCCGCCGCCACCTGATGAATGAGGACACGATGGTAGCCGCAGACCGTAAGGCTGCTGAGCCCGATTGGCAGCCGGTCTTCTTCGATCCTCACCAGAACGAAACCGTGATCGCGCTCGCGGAGCAGATCCTGCCAAATTCAACCCGCCGGGCACAAGTGAACCGGTTCATCGATACCCTGATCTCAGTGGACATGCAGGAGAATCAGAAGAAATTCCTGGCCGCACTCGGCGCTTTCGATCACGAAGGGATCACGCGTTATGATCGCCCTTTCGCAGATCTCACCGAAGCGCAGCAGAACGCGATCTTGACCGCGGCCTCGACCGCTGATCCCTCCGCACCCGGACAAGGCGGTCGCAGACGGCGCCGGCCGACGGTTCCCAAGCCAGGCAGTGAGGAGCCCGCCCTCACGTTGCGCGACCACTTCGAGAACATCAAAGGGTGGGTAAGCGGGGCCTTTTACTCTTCAGAATTCGGCATGAAGGAACTCGGCTGGACGGGGCAGGTAGCTTGGGAGAGTCTCCCCGGCTGCCCGCATCCGGACGGACACGCGTAGTCTTTCGGCGCCGTATACAGGGCCAAATCAGAACTGCGATGGACCATGACGAGCAGCGCGAACCTCTTCGGGTGATCGCGCTGGAAACGATGGATACCAATCTCCCGCACTCTGGAGGACGAGCCGCCAACTCGAAATATATGCTATGAGGATGACACGTCGAACTCTATTGAATGCCGGAGGCGCCATTCTGGCCGCGAAACGTTCGACCCTCGCCGCGTCTCGTCCTGTCCGCTTTGGCGTTCGCACTCCCCTGCCCGATGTGGGCTTGCGCGAAAGAGCGTTGTTGGTGAAGCGGCTCGGGTTCGACGGCATCGAACTCGGAGATGACTGGTCGGCCAAACCCTTGGAGTTCCTGCGAAAAGAGCTGAACGGCACGGGGGTCGCGGTAAGCGCCATCGTCGGCTCCATCGGGCTCCTGAATACCGATCCGGAGAAGCGCGACCAGGCTATCGAGACCGATCGTCGCCGCCTGGAGTTGGCCAAAGCCCTCGAAGCCGAATGCCTCATTGAGGTGCCCACCTTCGGACCGAACCGCTTTCAGGACCTCTCTCCGATCATGAACCCACGCCAGATCGAGGAACGCTTGCTGATCTCGGCACTGCGGGAACTCGCTGCGGATGTAGAAAAGAGCGGTGTCATTCTCCTGCTCGAACCTTGCAATCACAAGGAGACACACTTCATGTTCCAGCAAGGCCAGGCCGCCAAGATCATCGAATCGGTGGGCTCGCCGGGATACGGCATTCTTAGCGATTTTTATCATATGCAAATTGAAGAGCCAAACATCGCCGAGACTCTTTCGAGATTCGGGCGGTACACGCGCTACGTCCATCTCGCCGACGGAGAGAAGCGGCTGGAACCGGGATCCCTGCCCTTCGACTACCGGCCGGGCTTCGGCGAATTGAAAAAGGCGGGCTACAGCGGTTGGCTGACCATCGAGTCGAGATTCACCGATAACCCCGAAGCGGCACTCGGACGCGCATTGCGATACCTGAAACAGCAGTGGGCGGAGGCATGAAAGCACTACGGGGCGCTGAAGAGCGCTCGGGCACGGATGATAATATGGAACTGCCTGTCTGGGCGCCTCTATCGAACGAAGACGCGATCATCGCAACCGCGTAGATTGATCCGGCTTGAGTCGCTTTGGAATGGTAGAAACGCGCAGTAATCTGTCGAAACTCAAAGTCATCATTACAGGCGCCACCGGCATGGTCGGAGAAGGGGTATTGTTCGAATGCTTAGAGCACCCGGCGATAGAGCAAGTGCTTGTGGTCAACCGCAAGCCCTACAGCGCAAAGCATC
>CAVYHD010000028.1:0-158466 GCA_963768075.1 Terriglobia bacterium | reverse complement strand
GGAAACCATGCTGGTCGCGGCCGCCTGGACTCCACAGCAAGGTTGCGTGAGCAAAAGCCGCCGCGCGCCCTGATCCTTTCCACCGGCGAAGAAATTCCACTGGGCCAATCAGTCGACAGCGCGGCTGCTGATTCTGGAGCTTCCAAAAGACAGTATCAAAGCCGGCCATCTCACCGACTGCCAGAAAAATGCAGAGGGAGGTCTCTACGCCGAAGCCATGGGTGCTTTCGTGCGATGGTTCGCTGGCCGCTACGAGGAGGTGCGGGCCGCGTTCGACCGGAAAGTCTCTGAGTACCGAGCTATTGCCCTGAGCAGTACAGCTCACGCTCGCACGCCGGAGATCGTCGCCAACCTCCAGGCCGGCTTCGAGTTGTACCTGGAGTTCGGCGCTGCGTCCGGGGCTGTAGACGCCGCCGAACGAGACCGCCTGGCGAGTCTGTGCTGGGAGGCGCTCAGCGTGGCGGCGACAGCGCAGGCGAGACGCCGAGCGGCAACAGAGCCTGCCGCGAGATTCCTGGCCCTTTTACGCTCCGTGCTGACATCCGGCCGTGCGCATCTCGCATCGCGCAACGGTGACGAACCTCATCGGCCCGGGCCTTGTGGCTGGCGGCGCGATAACGCTGGCACGTCGGCGTCGTTCGGCGACTGCATCGGGTGGGTGGAGGGCGACAACGTTTACCTTGAACCCACGGCGACTTACCGAGCAGTTCAGCTCGTCGGCCGAGACGCTGGTGAGGTTCTGACCGTCACCGAGCACACGCTGAGGAGACGGCTCCGCGATAAGGGGCTGCTAGATTCGGTTGATGAAGCGCGCGAGTTCCTCACCCGGCAGCTCAACATAGATGGCTCGTCCAAAAGTGTCTTGCATTTCCGGCGAAGCACCATCCTGCCGGAGGTGTCCGATGGCGATGAGGACGCCGAATGAAGGAGAGAATTGTCGGGTACGTTGTTGGGCTCTCTGGCGGGAAATTTGACCTACCCGACAAGGGCCAGGCTAACGGAATCAGTGGATTAACCCCCAATTGTCGGGTTTGTCGGGTTTTCTCAGCAGGAGAGACTGCCAGAGAAACCAAAACGCCGCGTTTGGCAAATGGGATAGTCATCCGATCAGAATCGCTGTTGGCTAAGAATCACGTTAACCTGCTCATACAAGTGGACTTGAATGATGCTCGGAACCGAAGGTAACCTTCAGTCGCTAACTGGAGGTTTACGACTGAAAGTGCGGATTCAGCACCCTGGGATTCACGAGCGAACCGACCGCGGAGGTTCTTACTGGTTTTTCCGCTATTGGGACGATGTACTGCAGCCGGGCGGCAAGACGAAGGCCGTGCGGAAGTTCCACGTCATCGGCCCGAGCAAGGGCGAAAACCGGCTCTCGAAGAAGCAGGCCGAAGTCGAGCGCGATAAATTCCTGGCGAAGATCAACAAGCCCACCATCCAGGAGAAGGTCGCCGACGGATCTGGTCCTCTTCAGCAAGATGGTCGAGAAGTACAAGGCCGCGCACGTTGAAGCCAAGTCGCCGGGCGCTTCCTGCTGGCGAAGCCGACCCGCCTGAAGTACGTTATCCACCTCGAACAGCGCATCGTCCCGCATGGGGCGACCGGCGTCTGTGCGAGATCAATCCCGACGAGGTTCAGCAGTGGCTCTTTGAGACCTGCGACTCCTGGCACATGATGAACGACCTGCGCGGCATCATGTCCGGCATCTACACGAAAGCGGAAGAGTGGGGTTACTGGCCGGAGGGGCGGCGCAACCCGATGTCGCGCGTCAAGATCGGGGAGAAGTGGAGTGTGCGGCCCGAACGGATTCTGACGGAAGAGGAGACGGTAAGGGTGCTGGCGCGGCTGAGCGATCCCAACCTGCTCGTGCTTGAAACCGCAATCGCTACAGGCGCCCGCATCTCCGAAATATTGGGACTGAAGTGGAGCCACGTCGATCTTCAGAGCGGCGTCATCCAGATCGTGCAGCGCAACTGGCGCGGCGACATCGACGACCCGAAGTCGAAGACCAGCAAGCGACCGCTCACGTTGGGATACCTGGTTGACCGCTACCGCGTGAAGGCCACCGCGGACAAAGCGAAACCGGACAAGTGGGTCTTCGTCCGGACCGACGGCAGCGGCCTCCCGCTGTGGGATTCCGGCGTGCGGCAAGCACTGAAACGGGCGGCGGCCGCCGAGGGCTGCGATTTCCCTGGTCTGGGTCCGCACTCCTTTCGACGCGCCAATATCACCTGGCGGCAGGAGGTCGGCGGGTCGAGCATCGAGGCGTCGAAGATCGCCGGCCACAGCACGGTCCGGATGACCGAGGAATACACGAAGATCCAACTCACCCGTCAGGAAGAACTCACCCGCCTGATTCAGGAACGACTGGCGAGCGTGGGTGAAAAGCAGACAGCGGTGCAGTAGGATTGATTCGCCCGTCCTGGGCAAACGGCTGGTCGGGAAATCTCGTCGCTAGACGGTCCTGTGATCCACTAAACCCACCGACCGTGGCCCCCGGCTGTCCAAGTTAACTTATTGATTATAAAGAGAAAATATCCGAAAGTGGGTGTTAAAAATTTACTGGGGCGTAAACTTTCTTACCGGACGTCAATTTTATCTAGATCCGTAAAAAATCCCATTGCCATAAAATTTATTGCGCCAATGTCCGCACTGGGTATAGCATAATCTTATGCCCGTTGAATTCGAGCCATGGTTCACGTCTCCAGCCCTAACGGCAGAGCGCTTATCGGTTGTAGCGAATATCGTTCGTGACACCCGTCGCGCGACCGTCCTTCTTCATGACCCAATACGTGGAGACAATGAGTGGAGTCTAGGGTGCCGTGCGTATGCAAGGACTTGCTACGCGCTGCAGCAAGCTACTGAAAGATACAGTTGGCTGACCGTTCTCCCGGAACAGGAACCGCTCCGCTTCACGTTCGCGATCGGCCTCATTCCAGTCAAGTTTTATCATGGTGAAGCTGATGGAGTACCGAGCCACTATTGCGCAATGACAGGCACGGAAATTGGTCAGCAGCAACTGGCCTTTCAGATCGACGGTGTTGAACTCACGGGACAGGTCTTTCGGATCGCGGTGGTCACGGACGTCACGCGAAACGTGTCGAAGGTCGTTTTGGTTGAACTGGATTCCGAAACCGGCAGCGCTACTAGAACATACGAAATTCCGTTCGATCTCAAGTCGGACAACGTCCTTCAGCTTCAGTCAAGGCCTCTCGAGCTTCCGCGATTGGAGCTTCAGCCTCGTCCGACTGCAGAAGAACTCAAGGTCACCGAGGTACGACAGCAGCGCAAGAAGCGCGATGCGAATTGACTCTTTCTTTGGGGAGCGCCTGCAGTTAGCTCGCGAGTTCCGCGGCAAGACGCAGAAACAACTCGGTGACGAGGTCGCGGCATCCCCGACACTGATCTCGCTTTGCGAAACGGGCAAGAAGAAAGACCCGGCCGCTGATCTCGTAGAAGCCTGTGGCTCGGTGCTTGGATTCGAGCCGGCTTTTTTTTATCACCCAGTCCAAGATGTCTTCCGCGAGAATGAATGCAGCTTCCGACATCGTCGCTCTTCTCCAGAGCGACTAAAAGACCAAATCCGTGCACATGCCACTTTGATTGGAATGGTTATCGAGCGCCTTCAGGCACTTCTGACGTTTCCGGAACTTAATATCCCGCACGTATTGGCACAGAACGTGGAGGAGATTGAAGCTGCAGCGGAGCGCGGCCGGGAGCGTTGGGGTCTAGGTATTGACGGCCCCATTTTGCAGGTAAGCAGAGTCCTGGAGCGGGCTGGCGTGGTGATTGTCCCAAACGTCGTTCAATCGACCAAAGTAGATGCGTTCTCACGCTTCGGCAAAATCACAATGATCTTCTTGAATCAGGCGATACCAAGCACATCTCGCTGGACTTTCGATATCGCTCACGAGTGTGGTCACCTCGTAATACATAACAGCATCTCAACCGGAACCGCCGAGACGGAAGAAGAGGCGGACAGATTCGCAAGTGCATTCTTGATGCCACGCAAAGCGTTCGCACGCGATTTCAGGATGGCGCCCTTTTCATGGCCACACATTTTCGACTTGAAGAAACGGTGGTGCGTGAGCGCCGCCGCAATCGTTAGGCGATCTATGACTGGGATTGCTCGGCGCGGTTGGCTATCGCCAGGCATTCAAGTATATGTCGGCAAAAGGATGGCAACTAACGGAGAACCCTATGAACCGTCCTTCCAGTCGCCAGAATTGCTCAATATCGCACTGAAGCGCTAGGAAGAAGAAAATGGAATTGAGTCTTGACGGCCTGTGCAAGGAACTTCGTTTCACGGCAGCCACGTTCCAGGATGTGACCGGTGTTTCTGTTCCGATTGCGGTTTCTGATGGGAAAGTACCTGATGTCATACCATTTCCGAAGATGGCATGACGTTCGAGAGCTTATTTCAACCCCGCAGTGCGCGTTAAAGATAAAGCGTTTTGGACCAAATACATGCAGCCACCTAACCTAGCGGTGCGACGTTATACTATACGGAGGCTATCGCTCGCTGTGCAACCCGTCGGTTTTTACCTGACTTGCGTTACGCACATTAGACCGTTCGAACTTCTTATTGCGGCAGTGACGAGCCTCACTTTTATGGCTTTGATCCTGACTCAGGAGAAGGGACTGATCTTCCGGATCACGCATCGGGATAATGTGCCATGGATCCTCGATAACGGGATGCATGCTCGTAACGGCAAGATCTTCGATCCGAACTGCCGAAACATCGGAAATGTCGACCTGATCGACAAGCGCTCGCGACGCACGGTTGCGGTGGCGCCTGGTGGCACGCTTAGCGATTATGTTCCTTTCTATTTCACACCGTATTCCATCATGATGTACAACATCAGGACCGGGTATGGCGTCAAGCAGGTGCCGAACCACGAAATTGTAATTTTTGTCTCATCGCTGCCTCACGTTGAATCGCAAGGTCGTCCAGTTTGTCTTCACAAACCAGCATGCCTATCCACCGATGGCAGAGTATTTTACGGACCTAGACCAACTTGATCGGATTGACTGGCCATTATTGCAAAGCCGTGACTTCAAACACGACCCGGACGATCCAGGGAAGAAGGAGCGCTACCAGGCGGAAGCGCTGATTTGGAAACATGTGCCTCTTGCAGCTCTGCAGGGCGTATGCTGCTATACGCAGAGTCGAAGAGCAAATCCGGGCTGAGATTGAGCGGCGGGATTTGTCGTTCAAGGTTGCCGTACAACGAAGTTGGTACTTCGGATGATGAAGTTTCTCCAAGGCAATTTACTCGAAGCCCCTACGGAGGCTTTGGTCAACACGGTCAATACCGTCGGAGTGATGGGAAAGGGCATAGCTTTGATGTTCAAGGAAGCCTTCCCGACAATTTCCGCGCCTACGAGGACGCAGTTAAGCGCAAAGAGGTTCGGATCGGTCACATGTTTGTTACCGAGAACCGAACCTTCGATGGGCCGAAATGGCTGATCAATTTCCCCACTAAGAAACACTGGCGTCAACCTTCACGGCTGCAGTGGATCGTGGAGGGCTTGGAGGATTTGGGGCGAGTGGTTGAACAGAAGGGAATCCGCTCGATGGCGTTACCGCCCTTGGGTTGCGGGAACGGTGGGCTGAACTGGAGCGAAGTCCGCCCGGAAATCGAACGGGTTTTTGGAGAACTGCACGACGTGGACATCTGGGTATTTGAGCCTACGCCGGAGTACCAGAACGTCGCCAAGCGAACGGGCATGAATGAAGCTGACTCCGGCTCGCGCTCTCGTTGCGGAGATCATCCGCCGATATTGGGTGCTTGGGATCGAATGTACCTATTTGGAAGTTCAGAAGTTGTGCTGGTTTCTGGAGCGCACAATCCATGAGTTGGGCTTGACGATCCTCTAGATCTTAGGTTTGTAGCTGATAAGTATGGACCTTATTCGGACCGCCTCCGGCACTTGCTCAATGGCCTAGATGGAAGCTACCTTCATTGTGACAAACGGTTGAGTGACGCTGGCCCATCTGACACCATCTGGTTTGATGAAGAGAAGCGGCCGTTTTTTAGACCTTTACCTCAAACAAGAAAATTCCGGCCCGCTGCGCGCCATTCTGGATCGAACTGCTGAGCGGATCGACGGTTTCGAATCACCATTGGGTATGGAACTGTTGTCAACGGTCGATTGGTTGATCGAGCGTGAACACTGCGCCCGGACGTGCCGGCAATCCGAGAGGCGCTAGCCCACTGGCCCGCTGGACCAGCAGCTGCAGAACGGAAACAGAAGCTGTTCAACGATCGACTGATTAGGCTTGCGCTCGATCGTTTGGCCGCGTTGCCTCAACCACAAAAACTTTGATTCAGCGGCCCGAGGACTCCAACGCAATCTGACTATGCGATGCTCCGGAGTCCGCGCGGAGTCCAGACGCCTGAAACCTGCGCCGTGGCGTCCACCGGCGTCCAATTTGCCCTCCGCTAAGTCTTGTGTTGTCGTGAAATGCCCTGTAACTGATTGATATTTCTTAAATGGCATGGAAGAGGTCGTGAGTTCGAATCTCACCAGGTCCACCAAATCGTTTCAAAGACTTACGCTCTCCTGCCAGCCGAGAACATAGTCTGACCGGTCCGCGCAACGGTATCAACGGATCTCTCGAATCTAAGAACTTCAAATCGCTGGTAACGTAGCGCCCTTGCGCAGCGTATCAATCCTACGCGCAGGTTTCGTGTATTCGACTGACAGCCAATTCGGTAGGATCGTGCCCGAGATTCGTGTAGTTTGTCTCCTGCTGCTTTTGACTGGCAGCGCCATGTACCTCGCGGCGGCAGAGGAGGACGAAGTCGTTTTCCGCAGTGATGTCTCGCTGGTGCGGGTAGACACCCAGGTCGTCGACCGCGACAACCGCGCCATCACCGGTCTTCGCGCCGAGGATTTCGTTCTGCGGGAGCAAGGCCGGCAGCAGCCAATCCGCAATTTCACAAGCGAAAAGATCCCAATCGACGTGGTGTTGCTCCTGGACGTCAGCGCGAGCATGCGGCCGCATATCGAGCGCATCGCTTCGGCGGCGCACGAAGCTTTCCGCGCGCTGCGCGATGAGGACCGTATCGCTGTTATGGTGTTCGATCGGTCGACGCGGCTGCGGCTGTCGTTTCGCAAGAACCATGATGACGCGGAGCGTGAGTTGGAGTCGCTGCTCGACCAGGAAACCTTCAAGGGCGGAACCGACATCACCCGCGGCTTGCTTGACGCGACCGATTACGTGGCGCGCGAAGGGCGGCGCGAGGCGCGGCGAGCCATTGTAATCGTGACGGACGATCAAACCGGGAGCAACCGCGACGTCGAGGGAGTTTCACGAGCACTGACCAAGGCGGATGCGGTATTGAGCCTCCTGCTGGCGCCCGACGCGATGGCAAACCGAGCTCGCATGGGAGGCGGGCGCGGCGGCGGATGGCCCGGTGGGGGCGTGGGACTGGGCGGGCCGCTGGGAGGCGTTATCCTGGGGCGGCGTGGCGGTGGCCGGGGACCTGGCGGCATGGGCGGGAGCCGAACGCAATCGGCCGGTACCGACGAGATTGCGCGCCGGTCGGGCGGCGACAGCATGCCAATGGACGATGCCTCCGCTCTGGAGACCACGCTGGCCCGCCTCCGGCAACGATACGCGCTGCATTTCAACCTGCCGGACGGCGTAAAGCCCGGTGAGGAGCGTGCCATCGAAGTGAGTCTCGCGGATGGCGCACAGCAGCGTTATCCCGGGGCTGAATTGCGGTACCGGCGGGTGTATTTTGCGCCGACGTTAATGGCCGGGGCAGTCAACCCGAGTCCTGCGCTTGTCAATGGCTCGTCCACGGCGACATCGGACGGGGCCGCCCAAGCCCCGGAGATTAGCCAAGTTCCGGTAGTGCGACGCCGGAGGGCTGTGGACGAGGGTGGATCGCGAGAAGGACCGTTGAGTGGCCCTATCGCAGCGCCGGCGGCCGACACGACGGCAGACGCACCTGCGCCTTCGCAGACCGGCTCCCGGCATGTCGATCAGCCGTCGCAGCCGTCCAGCCCCAACGTCACCGGCAGCAGCGACCAGAAGCCGCGCTGCGGAAGCTGGCATCGCGTCGACGAGCCCGCGGCGTCCCCCTGTCCGAGCCCTGCCGGGACGACGGACGCGCAGCCGCCACCCCAGTCACATTGAACGGCGGATTCCACAGCCGGAGTCATCTGCCACCTAGGGGGCCGGGAGTGAGACTTCGACACGCAATCCGCCCAGCGGAGAATCCCCGATCGAGATGGATCCGCCGTAGAGTTCCACCAGGTCGCGCACGATAGCCAAGCCCAGCCCGGAACCAGGAGAAGCCTCGTCGAGCCGCACTCCTCGCTCTAACACCACGTTTCGTTGATCAGGCGGTAGCCCAGGTCCATCGTCGTCAAGTCTCAGCAGGAGCATGGCGCCGCTTCGGGACGCGTCCAACACGATCCTCGACTTTGCCCATTTGCAGGCGTTGTCCAGCAGGTTTCCGAGTATCTCGTCGAGATCCTCCCTTTGCACCCGCGCGCGAAGCTCTGACGCGATGCCACATGAAATTTCCAGTCCACGGCCCGCATAAAGCGTCAAAACAGTGTGCACCAAAGCACCGGCGCAGGCCGCCACTGGGCAGGGGGGTGCACCGGCGGCTCCCGAGGCGGCAGCCCGAGCCCGCGCGAGATGATAGTCCACCTGGCGGGACATGCGCTCTACCTGCCGGCTGATACTCTCCGCCAGTTCGGCATGGCCGTCGGCTCCCGCCTGATCCGCCACTTGCGCCAGCAATGAGAGCGGAGTCTTGAGTCCATGTGCCAGATCTCCCGCAGTGGCAACCGCGCGTTTCACGGCCGTCTCGCGATCTTCCAGCAACGCGTTCATCTCATCGATAAGGGGTTGGACTTCACTGGGATACTCTCCCACCACCCGCCGGTCCTCGCCTGCACGCACTGCCGACAACTTTTCCCGCAATCGCCGAAACGGCATCAGGCCCTGGCGTACTCCGACGATTCCTCCTGCCATGAGCACGACGCCGACGAGGACTGCGATGGCGCTATGCGTTCCCCGGATGGCTGGAAAAACATGCATCACCGCCATCATGAACATGTGCATCAGCATGAGCATCCCAGCGGTCCACAGAACCGAGGCGAGGATCCATCTGGACCGAAGCGATCGCAACATCGCTAGCGCACCGCTCCAGCGGGTGGCTCCGCCATGCGGTAGCCGAGTCCGCGCACCGTCTCGATGAAGGGCGCACCGAGTTTGCGCCGGAGCCGTGCGACGAAGACCTCGACCGTGTTGGAGTCCCGATCAAAATCCTGCGCGTATATGTGCTCGGTAAGCTCGGCGCGCGATACGACCCTTCCGTGGTGGTGCATCAGATACGAAAGCACACGGAATTCATGGCTGGTCAACTTGACGGGATTCCCACCGACGGAGACGCGCGTGTTGCGTACATCAACCACAAGCGCACCGCACCGAAGTTCGGACTGGGCGAGGCCACTGGCGCGGCGAATGAGCGCTCGAATGCGCGCCAGGAGCTCTTCCATCCGGAACGGCTTCGCGACGTAGTCGTCCGCGCCGCCGTCGATTCCCTGCACTTTCTCGTGCCAACTGCCGCGCGCGGTCAGAACGAGAACCGGGACCAGAATGCCTCCGTCCCGCCAGCGCCGAAGCAAGGTGAGCCCATCCACTTTCGGGAGTCCAAGATCGAGCACAACCGCGTCGTATTGCTCGGTATGCGCCAGAAAGTCCGCCCGTTCCCCGTTACCGGCTTGATCCACGGCGTATCCGGCTGCGACCAGCGCCTTCGCTAACTGCCGCGACAGAAGTATCTCGTCCTCTACGACTAGAACCCGCAATCACACCTTTATAGCGCAGCTTAGATGAACGGCAGCTGAACAAGGCGTTCAGGAACGGTTCAGCAACACTGGCGCACACTTAGGTTCATGATCGCAAACGCCTATCTCGATTTTGGTTATCCGTGGTGGCTGAGCTATGGCCATCTGCCGCTCGTAGCCGGCTCTGGTTTGCTCTTGGCTCTAGGATTTTGGCGCAAGTGGCCCATCTGGACGATCTTCCTTTTAAGTCCGATCTTGTTATGGTCAAGCACTGCGTTCCTTGCGGCGCGCTTCGTTCTCAACGTCAACGGCGAGGCGGCATTGCCTACGCAAAGTTTTCTTCGCTCCGGCGTGGGACGAGTCCTCGACATAGGCGCCGGCACCGGCAGGTCGTCCATCATGGTGCTGAAAGCCCGTCCTCAAGCGACTTTGGTCGCGCTCGATCTCTTCGGCGAATCTTTTGATCAGCATTTCGGGCGCAGTCGAAGTCCGCAGCAGAGATTGCTGGCGAATCTAGAAGCCGCCGGCGTGGCGCACAGGGTTGCAATTGTGACCGCCGATATGCGCAAACTTCCGTTCGACCGGGCCGCCTTCGACGCCATCGTCAGCGCGTATGTCTTCGAGCATCTCAATCGCGAAGGGATTCAGCAATCGCTCGCCGAAGCCGCCAGGGTCGTGAAGCCAGGCGGGGATTTCCTCCTGATGCTTGTCGCCAAAGAACCCTGGTCTCAATACACGTTTGGACCGATGCTGATGCACCAAAGCCTTCACGGTGCAGATTGGTGGACGCCGCGCCTCCAGGAAGCGGGTTTTCAAGTTCTAGAAGAGGGAACGCGCCCGGTGACTCTTTACCTTCTCGCGCGGCGAGCACAATAGCGGGTCACGACTGTCCGCTAATCCGCCGGGCGCGGTGTTTCGAAAACATGTCGGACCACCGCCTCAGAATGCCGTCAACTCAAGTTGACGCGTAATGCCGGGCTGGGCGCACACGTGCTGCCTGTCTTTGTGATAGATTCGCGCTCATGCGGATTCTACTCGTCTTCTGTTTGGGTGCATCGTTAGTAGGCGGCGCAAGTTTACCGACCGCCGCTCCGGAGCAGGCCGGTTTCTCCCGCGATCGCCTGAACCGGATTAACACTGTCATGCAGGAACAAATCACCGCAGGCCGCCTGAACGGCGCTTCCGGCCTCATCGCGCGCAACGGCAAGGTCATCTTCCGGGAGACTTGGGGTACGTATAAGCTCGACACGATCGTACGTATGTACTCGATGACGAAGGCCATCACGGGCGTCGCTGCCATGATTCTTTACGAAGAGGGCAAGTTTTCGCTCACTGATCCAGTATCGAAGTACCTTCCGGAGTTCACGAAGATGAGCGTGGCGCAAGAATCGTTTGACGCCGCGGGCAAACGGACATACTATACCGTTCCCGCCGATCATCCCATTACGGTCCGCGACCTCTTCCGTCACACCACTGGCCTCGACTACGCGGGACCGAAAGACGAAAACGGCGAGCCTGCCTACAAGAAGCTGGGTGTGGAGGGCGGAAACGGGTGGGTGTCCTTCGATCTGGCGGAAGCGGTAAGGCGTCTGGCCACCGCCCCTTTGAATCACCAGCCTGGCACGACGTTCCACTACGGCTTCTCGATCGATGTGCTGGGCCGTCTCGTGGAGGTCGTTTCGGGTAAGCCGCTCGACCAGTTTTTCGAGGAACGGATTTTCCGTCCGCTCGGCATGAAGGATACGGCTTTCTTCGTGCCGGAAGAAAAATGGAATCGTCTGGCGGTGCTGTACGCCCCTAAAAAGGGTGGCGGCATCGAGCCCTTCACCGGGGGGGCGCAAGAGAACTACAAGAAGAAGCCGACGCTGCTCTTGGGCGGAGCGGGTTCGGTGTCGACCCTCGACGACTATGCACGATTCGTTACCATGTTGCTGAACGACGGCGAGCTCGAGGGCGTGCGCATTCTCGGCCGCAAGTCGGTCGAACTGATGAGGAGCGATCACCTGGGCACCCTTGCACGCTTCGGCGGCGTGCCGGCCGAAGGCTATGGTTTTGGCTTGACGTTTGCGGTGAATTTGGGTCCGGGCAAGTCGCCGAACGTTGGCTCCGAAGGCGAATACAATTGGGGAGGCGCGGCGGGAACCAGTTTCTGGATTGATCCCAAGGAACACATGATCGGCGTCTTCTTGGTCAATGTGCTGCCCAGCAGCGACGTCGTGGCCGCCGGTCAGTTCAAGAGGATGGCTTACGAAGCCCTGGTGGATTGAAGTCATCTTTGCGCCGGATCGGCCATAGCGAAACCTGTATCTTTCACCTTGTCTCAACGGAATCTAAATTGCGGGATGGTGTGATCATGCTCAAAGCCTCGGATTGGACTCGCGTCTTATTCACACTTTTGGTGTTTTGCTGTTTCCTGGCGGTCACTTTGCCGGCCGCGCTGGCCCAGACGTCCGCAGACGCCGAGCTGGGCTGGCCTCGAGAAATGGATGCCGGGGGCTTCCACTTCGTGATCTACCAGCCCCAAGTCGATCAGTGGAAGAAGGACCATCTCCAGGCCCGCGCGGCAGTGACCGTGACCCGGTCCGGCAGCTCGACGCCCATGTACGGCATCGTTTCCTTGACTGCCCGCACGGATGTCGACAAAGAAAGCCGCATCGTCACGCTGGAAGACCTCAAAGTCTCCTCGGTAACTTTCCCGGCAGCGAAATCGCAAGAGTCCGAGCTGGAGCGAGCCATCCGCGACAATCTCAGGCAATGGCCGCGCACAGTCACGCTGGATCGCTTGCTTGCGGACCTGGCTATGACCCAGGCCGAGGCCGAGAACGAGTCGGTTACCGTGAAAAACGACCCGCCGAAGATCCTGTACAGCTCCACGCCTGCCGCGCTAATCGTGGTCGATGGGCAGCCGGTCTTGCGAAGCGTACCGGGCACGCCGTTCCAACACGTGATCAACACGCCGGCGACGCTGCTCTACGATACTTCCGCCTCCCGGTACTATCTCGACGGCAATGGCGTTTGGATGACGGCGTCCACCCTGGACGGGCCTTGGACGGCTGCGGCCAATCCGCCCGCCGGCCTCGATCAGGCGAAGGCCCAGATCGAACAAGGCGAAGAAAAAGATCCCCACGATCACTCGAAGGATGTCGGCCCGCCGACAACGAGTGGACAGCCTCCCGCGGTATTCGTGAGCACCACGCCGGCGGAATTGCTCGTAACCCGCGGCGCCGCGCAGCTCTCACCTATTCCGAAGACCAAGCTTCTCTACGTCACCAACACCGAGAACAACATCTTCCTGGATGTGCCCACGCAGTACTACTACGTGCTGCTGTCCGGACGCTGGTACCAGGGCAAGTCGCTGAGTGGGCCCTGGACTTGGGTATCGGGTAGCCGGATTCCCCGCGATTTCGCGAAGATTCCTCCCAACAGTCCGAAGGCGGGCGTGCTGGCATCCATTCCCGGCACCGAACAAGCCAGGGAAGCAGTGATTGCCAATCAGATTCCGCAAACCGCGGCGGTACGGCGAACCGCAGCCAAACTCGAAGTGCGTTACGACGGTGCGCCGCAGTTCCGGGCAATTGAAGGCACGTCTTTGGAGTACGCCGTGAACAGCGCCAGCGATGTGATTCGCGCCGGAGCGCGCTACTACGCCTGCCACAACGGCGTGTGGTTCGTGGGAGATACCGCGAACGGCCCCTGGGTGGTTGCCGACACGATTCCGGCGGAGATCTATCAGATTCCGCCGAGCTGTCCGCTGTTCCACGACCGGTACGTCTATGTGTACGGCGCGACGCCCGACTTGGTCTATTTCGGCTATACACCCGGGTATCTGGGCACGTACGTGTATGACGGCGTCGTCGTATTCGGCACCGGCTGGATCTATCCGCCCTGGATCGGTGACTACTGGTTCGGCTGGCCTTGGACCTGGGGCTTCGGTTTCGACTTTGGCTACTGGGGTGGTGGATGGTTCTGGCGGCCGGTTGGTAATTACTGGTGGTATCACAATCTCGGGTACATGCATCGCGTCTATAGCGACCACTGGAATTCCAACTGGCATCCCGGCGACGCCGAGCGGTTTCACAACAACAGCAACGTCTACAACCGTTGGCAAGGTAACGCCGTCATGGCAAGGGAGGCCCGCCCGGCGGGCGGTGGCCGCGTCGCATCGCAGGGACAGTCGCGCGACATTTATGCCGGCCGCAGTGGGCAGGTCTGGGAACATCGCCAGAACGGGTGGTATCGGCAGGGCGACAACGGCAACTTTTCGCGATCCAAGCCGGAGTCCGGGCTCGAAAATCAGCGCCAATCCCGCTCGCTCGGAGAATCCCGCTCGAATGAATTTCGCGGTTTTGGATCTCGGATCGGCGGCGGTATACCGCGAACATTTTCTCCCGGCTTCGGAGGGTTCAGAGGCGGCGGCCGGCGGTGAGAGTTGCCACTGATCGTGCTATATATTATGGGCATCTGTCCTGGCGCGAAAAGTGAAGGGAGACATCATCAGCTTCTTATTTAGGGTCAATCTTGTGCTGTTGGCCGCGTTTCCGGCGCTTTCGCAAACCCCGCCGGGGAACGCGCCCCAGGCTGCGGCCGCACCGAAACCGAGGGCCCCGGAGAACCTGCCGTGGACCCGCTTTCACCCGGCGGCGCCGCCGTACCGGCCGACCGATACCGAGAAGCAACAAATTCAGGCGAAGATCGACCAACTGGACGGAATGATTCGCGAACTTCGATCCACCAGGGCAGATGACGGCCTGCTGGCGGATGTTGAGATCTATGCCGAGGCGGCGCGCTGGAAGATGGTATATCCCGAGGAGTTTTTTCGCCCGGAATCGGTGGCAGCCACTCTCAGC
Organism: Terriglobia bacterium; assembly: GCA_963768075.1. GTDB lineage: Bacteria > Acidobacteriota > Terriglobia > Bryobacterales > Bryobacteraceae > QHXW01. The sequence goes on along the minus strand of CAVYHD010000028.1, from coordinate 143,800 downwards.
GTCCTGGATAAGGGTTTGGAACGAGCGGCGCAATTGAAGGAAGGCAAATCGCCCTGGACAAGCCAAAAAGGCCGCGTCGTTCGCGGTTTCCGCTCGGCGTTGGATGGCTCGGTGCAACCGGTGCGCGTCACCGTTCCCGACGAATATGACGGCGTACGAGCAGTCCCGTTAGATGTCGCCCAACATGGCCGCTTTACACGTCTCTACGAAGTCGAAACCCTCAACTCTTGGGATGGGGCCGAGATTGACTATCTTCCCGGCACGCTGCAAATCGATTTATTCGGACGCGGTAAGAACACTTATCACTGGCCTGGAGAAGCGGATATTTTCGAGGCGATGGCGTTCGCCAAGAAAGCCTACAAGATCGATTCGGAACGGGTGACGCTACGCGGTTTTTCGATGGGCGGCGCCGGCGTGTGGCACACGTCTCTGCATTTTCCGGATCTGTGGGCCGCTGTTGAGGTCGGCGCCGGGGACAACACGTCGCACAGAATCCCGATCCTGAATACACTCCCTGCGAATCAGCAGGCTATGTGCAAGATCTTCGACAACATGTACGAGTGGGCGATCAATGCGTACGATATTCCTTTTGCGTCTTATGTCGGCGAAAACGACCGCAGCCTCGTGAAGCACGCGAGCGCTAAGGAGGAGTTAATCAAGGAAGGCATCCACTTCGAGGGGGATCCTTTCTCCCTGAAAGCGACAGATGCTCCATCAATCCTTTTTCTCATCGGTCCGAAAACCGGGCATGACATGCACCCCGAGAGCCGGAAAGTACTGAATGCCTACCTGTACGATCGCATCAAGATGGGCCGCCAGATCCCTGATCGCATCCGCTTCGTGACTTACACGACGCGGTACAACCGCGATTACTGGGTCACCCTCGACGGCCTGGAAAAGCATTACGAGCGTGCTGAGGTGGACGCCAAGCGATCCGGTGACCGAAACCAATATGACATCACGACGCGGAATGTCTCTCGCCTTGTGCTGCGCCAAACCGATCGCGCTACCTCCATCACCATCGACGGCCAGAAGCTGCGCGTAAAGTCCGCGCCCGAGATGACCTTCGAGAAATCAAACCAGCACTGGAAACCGGCGAGCGGTCGTGAAAAGGGCATCCGCAAGAAGCACGGGCTGCAAGGTCCGATCGACGATGCATTCCTGGAACCATTTTTGGTGGTTCGTCCCACTGGCACCCCGTGGAACGCGGCGGCGAATGATCAGGCCCTGCGGATGCTTCAGCGGTTCGACCGGCAGTATACACTTGCCTATCGGGGCCATATCCGGATCAAAGACGACAAGGACGTTACGGCGGCCGATTTCACGCAGTATCACGTTGTGCTGTTCGGAGACCCAGGCAGCAATCGCTGGATCGCAAAACTTAATGGTAAGCTGCCGCTGCACTGGACCAAAGAAAAGGTCGCGCTGGGCAGCAAAAGCTTCCCGGCTGCGGAGTCGGTGCCGGCATTGATCTATCCAAACCCGCTGAGCCCAAACCATTACGTCGTGTTGAACAGCGGCCTGACCGCCGCCTGGGCAGACTGGGCCGGAGATTTCCCCACGCCGCGCTACGGAGACTTCGCTATCTTCAAAGTCCAGCAAGGCTCTGACGATCCCGAAGCCGCATACGCAGGCCTGTTCGATGAATCCTGGAAGGTGCAGTAGCCTGCGCCGCTCCGCTGCCGGCGCTACAGAGTGTCCGTCGTAGCCGCTCTACTTCGAAACGAGCGCAACGCCGGTCTCCGGGATCAACGCTTCGCGAACATTCCAGCTCGGCTGCCAGGCCGTTGCCGGCGCATGGCTCCCGCGAATCTTCTTTGCCCGCGCCCGCGCGAGTCTGGCTTCTTTCTTGAGCTTCAATTTATCGAGCACCACGCCGTCGCTGTCCAGCAGATCTGCCAATAATGCATGGGAGGGTCCGTAGGCTTTCTCAGCAGAGGCAATCGCACGATCGAGAGATGTCCTTGCCTCCTGCGGTCGCCCCATCACGTACTGGAGCGAGGCCAGACTCGCCCAACCTCGAATCAGCGTGGAATGGTCCGGGGCGAGCGTCTTTTCCAGCAGGCCCATAGCTTCCTGTTCATGGGCGAGCGCCTCGCCATACCGTCCTGTGCGCATCTCGATCGCCGCCAGATTGTGTAACACGGTTGGCAGAAGATCCACCGGCTCCGTTAGTTTCATCACAATTCGATGGGCTTCCCGCAGCTCCGCTTCCGCTGCCGCCAATTGCCCCAGCTTGGAATGCAGCGCGCTCCATGCATTCAGCAGTTCCACGCGAGATACGCCATCAGAGAGCTGCCACGCTGTCTTCTGAGCCTCGTGCAACACAGCTTCCATCTCGCGATACTCACCGGCTTCCATGTAGGCCGTAGCCAGCGTGACCCGCAGACGTAACAGATCCGTCACCGATGCTCCCGCCCGGACATGTGCATCCAGGGCTTGCGCAAAGTCGGCCGCCGCTTCCTCCGGACTTCCTTTGTCCAACGCGCGCTTGCCTGCCGCGATCCAATCCGATTGCTGAGCGAGCAAGCAGCTTACGACAACAACTAAGGCGGTCATGCCCCACTTATACGGTGGATATCCCAAGTGGGTGGGCGCCGATGAATGCCGTCAGTCACTTACGCATCATGGCGCGCATTGGCATGGCTTGGCGTCTCGCCAAGAAACTACGGAACAACGGGCGCGGAAACTCGTCTTAATCTCTTAACGGCGTAACCGTTGGCGCAAAAGCTCGTAATAATCTATTTAACAGTCCCGTCACCTCAATGGCCACCACCGCACCCCCGGTCCCGAAGATCGCCTGGATTCCTGGAAAGAAATTGCCGGTTACCTGAAGCGCGGTGTGCGCACTGTGCAGCGCTGGGAGCGATCCAGCGGGTTGCCGATTCATCGCCTGGAACTCGATCGGCCGGGCTCGGTCTTCGCCTATAAACCCGAGCTGGATGCGTGGTGGGATAGCCACCGTCAAACGGCCGCGATAGCCGTCGACGAGATCGCATCCGCTCCTTCACCACAAAGCGCCTCGCGATCCCGCTGGCCCGTATGGACCACCGTCAGCGTGGTGCTCGTGATGGGCCTCGGATTTGGCGTGATGCACTGGGTGTCTTCCCGCCGCTCCGAGTTCGGTACGTTCGATCCCGTGCCCCTGACGTCAGACTTGGGATCGGAGATTCAGCCTACGTTCTCCCCCGACGGCAATGAGGTCGCCTACGCCTGGAATGGTCCTGCCCAAAATAAATGGGACATCTACGTAAAGATGGTTGGTTCCGATGCGCGGCTGCGGCTCACCAGCGGACCGGAACCGGACATTCTGCCATCCTGGTCTCCCGATGGCCGTTTTATCGCGTTCCTGCGGATCCTGCGACAGTCCAGGAAGTGTCAGATTCTGGTGATCCCCCCAATCGGCGGGCAGGAACGGATTATTTCCGAAGGTGAGTATGATGGCCCGCTGGCGTGGTCACCGGATAACCGCTGGATCGTCGCTTCTTCCCCCATCACGTCCCGCGGCCCCTTGGGGCTGGTCGCCATTGACGTAGCCACCGGCGAACAGCACCGGCTGACGAAACCGCCGTATGAGAACTGGGCTGATGTCGACGCCGCCGTGGCGCCGGATGGTGTAAGCATAGTGTTCAATCGTGACCTCGGCAGCACTTCGGAACTGTACCGTCTCCCGCTAAAACCCGATTTCACTTCGGACTCGGAACCGGAGCCGCTAACCGCGCACCATCGTTGGACGGGGATGCCCGCGTTCACAGCCAATGGCAAGGCCGTCGTGTATTCTTCCGGCATCAAGGACGACATCGCCAGCCTTTGGGTGTTGCCTCTCACTCCCGGCGGACAGCCAAAACTCTTGTTTCGGTCCGACAGTTCCTGCTATCAACCCGCGCTTTCCCGGCATCGCAATCGCCTGGCATTCTCCGTTGGCAGAATTTTCCGCGTGGACACCTGGAGACTCGACATCACGCCCGACTTCAAACCCTCCGGTCCGCCCGTGCGCCTTATCTCCTCGACTCACACCGACTACAACGCGCAATACTCGCCCGACGGCAAGCGCATCGTCTTTCACTCTACGCGCTCCGGCGCCTCTGAGATCTGGGCCTCCGACGCCGATGGCTCGAATATCGTTCGCCTCACCAACTTCAGCGCCCCCATCACCGGCAGTCCACGCTGGTCTTCCGACGGCCAATGGATCGTTTTCGATTCCAACAAGGAAGGCCAGTTCGAGGTCTACCGCGTGCGCGCCAACGGTGGGACGCCCGAGCGGCTCACGAACGATCCCGCCAATGACGGCGTTCCAAGCTACTCGCGCGATGGGCGGTTCATCTATTTCATGTCCAGCCGCAGCGGCAGTAACCAGGTGTGGAAGATGGAAGCCGACGGCCGCAATCCGCGCCAGATCACGCGCAACGGCGGCTACGTCGGGTTCGAATCTTTTGACGGCCGCTGGCTCTACTATTCCCGCGCGGATGGTGACAGTCCGCTCAATCGCGTGCCTGTGGACGGCGGCGAAGAGACACAAGTTCTGCCACGGGTCTACGAATTCGGCTTCTGCATCACAGCCAACGGCGTGCTGTTTGCCAGAGGTGACGGGATCGAGTATCTGGATTCCAATACCGGAAAGATTTCCCCGTTCTTCCAGCCGGAGGGCCAAATGACCGTCGGTCTGAGCCTTTCGCCCGACCAGCGTCACTTGTTGTTCCCCCAGCGGGAATCATCCGGCAGCGACCTGATGCTCGTGGAAAACTTTCCCGAAGATCCTTAGCCCGGCTCGCACTCAACATTCAGCCTGGACGTCAGGCACCGCTGCCTGAGATCATGGGACGAATCCAAAGCCTCCTTCCATGTAGAGTATATGAGGGATAAACGAGCTATGCGACGGATTCGTGCAGGCGCCTTCGCCTTACTATTTGTCATTGTCAGTTCGCGGTCGACTCTGCGGGCGCAAGCGTTAGACGTGGCGTCCGCCAAAGTCGATTTCCTCAGACAAATACAGCCCATCTTTGAAAGCTCGTGCTACGGCTGTCACGGCCCGAAAATGCAGATGGCCGGACTGCGTCTCGACGAAAAAACCGGGGCATTCGCGGGTGGCCAATCCGGCGCTGTGATCCTTCCGGGTAAATCTGCAGACAGTCCGCTCTATCGGCGCGTCGCCGGCTTGGGTGACCAGCCACGCATGCCCATGGGCGGAAAAGCGCTGGAAGCGTCCCAGATCGAGCTCATTCGCGCATGGATCGAGAGCGGCGCCGAGTGGCCGGACGGCCCCACCAGGCAGGCCGTCCAAATCCAGAAACATTGGGCGTACATTCCACCGATGCGGCCGCCGCTGCCGAAGGTCGTGGACGCCGGCTGGCCCAAGAATCCCATCGACAACTTCGTCCTGGCGCGGCTCGAAAAGAAGAGCTTCCTCCTTCGCCCGAAGCAGACCGCGTCACGCTGCTGCGCCGCCTGAGCCTGGATCTGATCGGCCTTCCGCCGACGCCTCGAAGAAATCGACGCTTCCTGAAGGACCAGAGCCACGACGCCTACGAGAAGCAGGTCGACCGTCTGCTGAACTCGCCACACTACGGCGAGCGGTGGGGGCGGGTGTGGCTCGATGCGGCGCGCTACGCCGATTCCGACGGCTATGAGAAAGACAAGCAGCGTCAGGTCTGGTTCTATCGCGATTGGGTGATCAACGCGCTCAACCGCGACCTGCCGTACGACCAGTTCGTCATCGACCAGATTGCCGGCGATGTGCTTCCGCAACGCGACGCAGGACCAGATCGTCGCGACCGGCTTTCTGCGCAACTCGATGATCAACGAAGAAGGCGGCATCGATCCCGAGCAGTTTCGCATGGAAGCCATGTTCGACCGCATGGACGCGATCGGCAAGAGCATCCTCGGCGTCACCATCCAGTGCGCGCAATGCCACAACCATAAATTCGATCCGCTCAAGCAGGAAGATTATTACCGCATGTTCGCGTTTCTCAACAACTCGAACGAAGCGAACGTCGCCGTCTATACGCCTGAAGAACAAATGAAGACGCGCCGACATTTTCCGGCAGATTCGCGAGATCGAAGGCACGCTTCGAGCACCACAATCCGGACTGGGAAAAACGCATGGCCGACGTGGGAAGAGAAGGTCAAGGCGGATCAGCCGGAGTGGACCGTCGTGCGGCCCGAGGTCGACGACATTTCGACGGGCGGCCAGAGATATTCTCCCATGAACGACGGTTCCTTCGTGGCGCAGGGCTATGCGCCCACGAAGACATCGCGTAAAGTTCACCGTAAAGACGGATGTCCAGAACATCACCGCCTTCCGGCTGGAGCTGCTGACCGATCCGAATCTCCCTCTGGACGGTCCGGGCCGCTCTATCAAAGGGACCCGCGCGCTGACGGAGTTCGAAGTGGAAGCAGGGCCGGCATCCGCACCCGACAAGATCACAAAGATCAAGATCGCCAAAGCTACGGCGGATTTCAATCCTCCAGAGACGCCGTTGGAAGCGATCTTCGACGACAAGAGCGGGAAACTGCGCGTCACGGGCCCGGTAGGATTCGCGATCGACGGGAATGAGGACACGGCTTGGGGAATCGACGCCGGTCCCGGCCTTCGCAATCAGCCGCGCAAAGCCGTATTCACAGCCGAAGCACCCATCGCCAATCGGGGCGGCACGATCCTCATTTTCTACCTGGACCAGAAGCATGGCGGATGGAATAGCGATGACAATCAGAATCAGAACCTCGGCCGCTTCCGGCTGTCCATCACCACCGCCCCGGGCGCGGTCGCCGATCCGCTGCCGCGGAACGTGCGCGAAATTCTCGCCACTCCGCGCGAGCAGCGCACGCCGGCGCAGATGGCCGCGGTCTTCAGCTACTGGCGAACTACCGTCCCGGAGTGGCACGAAGCCAACGAAAAAATCGCGGAGTTATGGCGCGCGTATCCCGAAGGCTCCTCGCAGCTAGTATTGGCAGCGCGCGCGGAGCCGCGGGAAACGCACATTCTCACGCGCGGCGATTTTCTAAAGCCAACGAAGGCGGTTGCGTCCGGGAGTTCCGGCTTTCTTAATCCGCTTGCCGAAGGACGCGCCGGCGACGCGCCTGACCTTTGCTAGATGGCTGGTCGACCGGAACTCGCCTACCACCGCGCGCGCCTTCGTCAACCGAATGTGGCAGGCCTATTTCGGAACCGGCATCGTAGCGACCAGCGAGAATTTGGGCACGCAGTGCGAGCCTCCTTCGAACCCCGAGCTTCTCGATTGGCTGGCGGTTGAATTCATGGATGCGAACTGGAGCATGAAAGCACATGCACCGCCTGATTGTGACCTCGGCGACTTACCGGCAGTCTTCACGCGTGACCCCGGAGCTGTATGAACGCGATCCTTACAATCGCTTGCTCGCGCGTGGACCGCGGTTTCGAGTGGATGCCGAGATCGTTCGCGACATCGCGCTCGCGGCCAGCGGCTTGCTGAATCCAAAGATCGGCGGGCCGAGCGTATATCCGCCCGCACCAGAGTTTCTGTTCGTCCCGCCGGCCAGCTACGGTCCGAAAATTTGGAAGGAAGAGGCTGGGCCGGATCGCTACCGGCGCGCGCTTTACACGTTCCGCTACCGCACCGTGCCGTACCCGATGCTGCAGATTTTCGATTCGCCGAACGGCGACATATCCTGCGTGCGGCGCGCTCGCGCCAACACGCCATTGCAGGCTCTGACCACGCTAAACGAAACGCTGTTCGTTGAATCCGCGCGGGCTCTGGCGCTCAAAACATTGCGCGAAGGCGGCGCTACCGATGCCCAGCGGCTGACCTACGCGTTTCGGCGGTGCCTGGCGCGAAAACCCAGCGCACCGGAGTCGGACGAGTTGCTCAGGCTGTTGAACAAGCAGAAACAGCGGCTGACCGATGGCTGGCTGAGTGCGTTGGACCTGACCGGGATGGACGCAGCGCACTTGCCCACGCTCCCGGCGGGCTCAACACCTGTGCAGCTCGCGGCTTGGACCGTGTCTCTCGCGTGCTGCTGAATCTGGATGAAACAGTCACCAAGGAATAGCAATGAGTTGTCACGATAGGTTTTATCAGAATTTGCATCCTCGATCTGTCACCCGCCGGTGGTTCTTCGAACAGTGCGGCGTCGGTCTGGGAGCCATGGCGTTAAGCAACCTGCTCGCGCCGTCGGGTTACGCGGGGATCGCAACTCCGGACGACCCGCTCGCGCCAAAGAAGCCGCATTTCCCGCCCAAGGCCAAGAGCGTCATTTTTCTGTTCATGGCCGGAGCGCCAAGTCACCTGGAGCTGTTCGACTATAAGCCGCAGCTGGCGAAGTTTGACGGCACGCTGCCTCCCCCTGAACTGCTCAAAGGCTACCGCGCAGCGTTCATTAATCCCAACTCCAAGCTTCTTGGGCCGAAATTCAAATTCGCGAAGTACGGGAAAAACGGCGCCGAATTGTCGGAGCTGCTGCCGCACCTTGCAACCGTTGTCGATGACGTCGCGATTGTGAAGTCGATGGTAACCGACGCCTTCAACCATGCCCCTGGACAACTTCTCATGAATACCGGCACGCAGCAGTTCGGCCGCCCGAGTATGGGGGCATGGGTACTGTACGGGCTGGGCAGCGAGTCGCGCGATCTGCCGGCCTTCGTGGTGTTCAGTTCCGGAGCAAAAGGGCCGAGCGGCGGCAACTCATGCTGGGGCAGCGGATTTCTGCCGACGGTCTATCAGGGCGTGCAGTTCCGCGCGAGCGGCGATCCCGTGCTCTATCTCTCGAATCCCAAAGGTGTGGATACGGAGCTGCAGCGCGATTCGCTCGATTCCATACGCCGCCTCAATGAAATAGCGTCTCGGCGTCACGGGCGATCCTGAAATCGCTACGCGGATCAATTCGTTTGAGATGGCGTTCCGGATGCAATCGAGCGCACCCGGAGCTGATGGACGTCGCGCACGAACCGAAAACAGTACTTGAAATGTACGGCGCCGAGCCCGGGAAACCGTCGTTTGCGAACAATTGTCTGCTCGCCCGGCGGCTGGTGGAGCGAGGCGTGCGATTCGTGCAGCTTTATCATGAAGCCTGGGACCAGCACGGCGAATCTGGTGAGAGACATCAAGAAGAACTGTCAGGATACCGACCAGGCCTGCGCGGCGCTTGTTCAAGGATCTCAAGCAGCGCGGCATGCTCGACTGACACGCTGGTGATCTGGGGCGGCGAATTCGGCCGGACGCCGATGGTGCAGGGCGGAAACGACGGCCGCGACCATCATCCCAACGCCTTCACGATGTGGATGGCCGGCGGCGGCATCAAAGCCGCGGCATTACCCTCGGGGAAAGCGACGAGCTTCGGTTTCAATGTCGTCAAAGGACAAAGTCCACGTGCACGATCTCGCACGCAACTATCCTGCATCTGCTCGGCTTCGATCACACGAAGCTGACCTACCGGTTCCAGGGGCGGGATTTCCGGCTGACGGATGTGCACGGCGAAGTAGTGAAGGAACTTTTGGCATAACCTGAGTTTCGGAAGTCAGTGGTCTCCCGCTCCAAGCGGAGGGCCGTCAGCCGGACGTCCGATATGCCGGCCGAAGTCGTGGTTAGTGGCAACAAGCTTTCGCGGGTGGAGGAGGCACGTCCATTGCGGGGCTGCGCTCGAAGAATCCATCTGGGCGGAACTGGAATCCGAGCATAGCCACGGGCATCACGGGCCAATCCTCGGGACGTGGCACGTGATTGTGCGCGAAGACGTACCAAAGCGTCGAGCTCGGTATTATCGACGTTTCGATTCGCTTTGGTCCAGCGCGGAAGACCATCTCCGGTGGGATGCTGATTCGGATACTCCCCGGCCGCGAACCGCTCTTGGGGACTGTATGGCGTCACCCAGACGTGATTCGACGTGAACCCCGCACGGCGCATCACCGCGGCGTCCGGCTGCACCAGCGGAGGGCAGTTTTCGCCTGGAACCAGACGGTACCCCACCGGGCGACCCAGCCGGTTCTTTCTGCTCGGGATTTACCACGCGCCAGAAACGGGCGGTTGCTGAATTCACCCTCCGCTGTGCTTCCTTTTCAGTAGCCAGCAGCGTTTCTTCGGCAACGAACGCGTTACCGTGCGGATTGCTCGTGCCGGTGGGAACGCCAACGCTGTTCACTTCGTACACCGAGTTGTTCGGACCATCCACGCTCGGCACCAGCCGAGCCGCAAAAATGTGCTGATGAAACGGCGCATTCAATTGTGGGGCCACTTCCATGCCATACGTCGCCTTCTCGCCGGGCGCCAACGCGGTGGTGTTCATGATGCCTGTCAGCTTGATTTCGCACTGAATCGATCCATCCTGGTAGAAATACCAATAGAATCCGTATTCATAATTCCCGACCGTGGCAATGAAGGAAACCGACAGGCGCCGCGATCTCCGGACTTCCGATTGGCCGGTGCGCCAATCGGTGTGCTTCCACAGAATGCCGAAGTCCTCCTCATGCAGACATACCGCGTTCTTGAGTGGCGTGACTTTGCCGTGGCTGTCGACCAGAGGAAAATCGAAGTAATGAATCACGCCCAGGCAATCGCAACCCAGGGCCAGCGAGTTGGCCAGCGTGCCCAGGCCGTATTCGCCGATGTCAAACGCGTTCTTGCGATAATACTGCTCGCGCGGATCCCCATACGGAACCACCATCTCGCAAATCGATGCGCGATAAAGGATAGGGCGTTCTACACCATCGTCGTCGTAGCTGATGGTGTGAAGCACCAGGCCTTCGCGCGACGTGAAGCCTACGCGAAACTTCCATTTCTGCCACTGCACCTGGTTGCCTTCCACCGTGAAGCTGGGGCCTTGCGGCTGCACGATGTCCACCGGCTTGAGATCCTTGCGCGCGTTGGGAATGTACTCGCGCGCCCAATTGCCGCTCTCAGGCGGCAGCGGCACGATGGCGTATTCCTCGATGCGGATCACTTCCATTTTGTAGAGATCCACCACGATCACCATGCTGTCGATGGGCCGCGCGTAGCCATTGTCTTTGGGCTCGGACCGGACGAAGCACAGCGCCCGCATTCTCCGCAGCCCCGCATCTTCCGGCAATTCGGTGCCGTACATGCCGGCCGACCAGGGTTCCACCATCACCAGGTCGGGGTCCGTGACACCGCGCTTTCGCAGCGCGGCCTGGAAAAGAGGCGAGCGCCGAACGGCCTGCTCGCACTCCGCTGAACTCGTCCAGCATGATCGAAGGCTGCACACCGCTCGGAAGCGGGGTCACCGCCGCAACGGTCTTTTCCACCAGATCCACTACCGCCTCGAACGACGCGGGCTTCCCACGGTCGAGGACAACGGCGAGCGCCCTTCGTTCAAACGGGCTCCCGGGTCGATAGTTCTCGACCAGGCTCCTCGCGGGTTCTATCAAGCCGAGGGATGCAATCCGAACGTTATCGCCGAGGTATTTTTCCCGCGCTAGTATTCGTACCGCCTCCTCTAATTCGGCGGCGGATAAAGGATCGAGCGGATGCCTCGCTGCCCCAAGCTCCGTAATCTCCTGCTGGATCTCGGTTGCTTTTGCCACGTTGCCGCCTCTCCTGCTTTCGATAAAATGAGCCAATATTCCTCAGCCACTGAGCTGAAACGCCGCAGCAGTGTGGATAAAGTGGACTCGTTGTTCAAGCCGGAACGGCTCGCTTTCATCTGATGCTAGTATAAGTGGATGGAACTTGGCAATACTTCGGCCAGGTTGGTAAACCCCGCCGCCCCGTCTGCGCCAGAGTCTCCAACATCTACCTCCTATGGACTGAAATCCGCCGCACTGTCGCCGAGCGAGACTTTGGCCCAATCCGTAGCTCTCATCGCACCAACCGGCGCCCCGGTCATGACCATTCCTCTGGTATTCGGGTTGGCGGGCCAAGGCTGCGCCATTGCTTTTCTAATTTCCACCATCAGCATTCTGTTGGTGGCGCTCAACATAAACCAGTTCGCCAGGATCTCGGCCTCGCCCGGATCTCTGTACAGCTACATTACCGATCATATGCATCCAAGATTCGGCGTTCTTGCCGGCTGGGCGTTATTGATCGCCTATGTCGGCACGGCGACGGCTGTCAGCGCTGGGGTCACGAACTATGCCAACGTCATCCTGCGGGATCGTTTCGGCGTGGAGGCTTTTCCGTGGTTATTGACGGCTCTGGTCATGGTGTTCGCCTGCTATTTGGCCTATCGCGACGTGCAAATCTCCACGCGCCTCATGCTCTGGCTGGAAGCAGCATCGGTGGCGCTGATTGCTCTCATCGCGCTCAGCATTATCATCAAGCACGGATGGCGCCCCGACGTCGGGCAATTCACTTTGCAGGGCGTCACGCCGGAAAAGCTTCGCCTGGGGCTGGTGCTCGCGATATTCAGTTCCGTGGGATTCGAGAGCGCCACCTCGCTCGGCTCGGAAGCCAGAAATCCGTTGACCAGCATCCCGCGAGCGGTCAAATGGAGCGCGATCCTGGCCGGCCTGTTCTTCTTCCTGTGCGCGTATGCGGAAGTGCTGGCCTTTCGGGGCGAAGCACAAAGTCTGGACAAGAGCCTCGCGCCTTTGCACGTGCTCGCGCAAAAGGCCGGATTTCCCGCCCTGGTGGGTACGCTCACCGACCTCGGCGCGGTCCTCAGCTTCTTCTCCTGTTTTCTGGCTTGCATCACCGCGGCCGCGCGCGTACTTTTTCTGATGGGCCGGCATGGCGCGCTGCACTCAATGCTGGGCGAAACGCATGAGGCGAATCAAACGCCGCATCGCGCCGTGCTGCTGAGTTCCATCGCCGCCTTCCTGCCGGCCGCGATTATGACGTTGCGCGGAGTGAACTTGTTCGACATCTATGGTCTTGTCGGGAACTCTTGCAACGTTCGGGTTCGTCACCGCGTATATTCTGGTTTCCGCGGCTGCGCCACTCTACCTCCGCTCGCAGGGTCGCTTAACAAAGCAGGCCATCGCTATTTCAGTTTTGGCTGTCCTCACGATGGGAGCCGCGCTTCTCGGCAGCCTTTATCCAGTTCCTTCCGCGCCGTACTCGTTACTGCCGTACCTTTATCTTGGGCTGCTCTTGACCGGCTTCGCGTGGTCGGAGTTTTGGAGTGCGCGCTCGCCTGTGCTGGCACCGGAAATCTCCGCCGATCTGAGTGCGCTGCGAAATGAGGCGGACTAAGCTGTCACACAAAGAGATTCGATAGTTCGCGGAAACGCACAAAATCAGTGCCGGATTGCTGCTCGATATATTCGAACGCCCGGCCCGAGGGCGTGTTGGTAATCTTCTTGGTCCAGTCAATGCCGAGAAGAGAATAAATGGTAACGATGACGTCCTCGGGATAAATGGATCGCTTCTCGTTCCACTCAGACTGCAGGACCTTGACACCATTAGAGTCGGTGACACCGAAAGCCCGGCCGCCTTTGACTCCGGCTCCGGCAAATGCCGCGCTAAACGCCGACCGGTTATGATCACGGCCCCGGTTAACAGTCAGATCTCCGCCGGTTCGGCCGAACTCGCCCATACAAACGATGAATGTCTTTTCGAGCAGAGTCTTGCCGTCTTTGGCGCGCATCTTGGCGAGATCAGTAAGCAGCGCCGCGAAGGCCCCATCCAGTTCACGCGACAGGCCATAGTGGTTGCGCTTGTTCTTGGGATCGAACATGTCGGCGTGCAGGTCCCACCCGTTATGCGAGATGGAAATGAAGCGCGTGCCGGCATTAGCCCGCACCAGGTTGCGCGCCAGAATGCATGAGTCGCCAAGAGTGGAAGCGCCGTATCGCGCGCGGTCCTCTTCCGGAATAGTGAATGCCTCGGCCAATCCGGGCGCCGTCATCATGCTCAGCGCGCTTGTGTAGAAACTGTTGAATTCTTGCGAGGGTTCAGTGTCCAGTGCCGAGCCCTCGAGCGCTTCACGCAGTTTCCAGCGCCGGTCGAAAACTGCTCTCTCGGTTCGATCGATCACAAATTCCGCGCCCTGCTTCATCTCAATCGGCAGGGGTCCGTATTCATACGGCAGACAGCCTTGCCTCACAAGGCCGCCCGGGGTGCCGGCAAAGTTCATGGCGACGAACGGCGGCAGAAAATCGGAATCCTTCCGGTGGGCGGCAAATTCCGATGCGATGACGGCGCCCAGGGCCGGCATCTCGTTGCGTCGCGCCGGGCTGAACGGATGACCAACCTGCATGTAGTACTGGGCGCGGGAATGCGCGCTCTCCCAGGCTTCAACCGACCGCGCAATGACCAGGTGATCCAATTGCCCGCACAGTTGCGGGAACAGGCCGTAGGGCATCCGGATGCCGGGCTTAACGGTGCGCACATCGAAATCCGGCGGCGTCCACTTCCCCTCCTTGAGGTCAAAGGAATCCAACTGGCTGGCGCCGCCGTTCAGGAACAGAAAAATACAGCACTCCGCGCCACCCATTGGTGTCACATTCTCTGTTGCCGCGACATTGACCGGCCGCAGCAAAGGCAGCAGCCAAAAGCCTGATGCGGTAACCGTGCCGCTGCGAAACAACTGCCGGCGCGTCAGTGTGGGAATATCGGGAATCTCTCGCATAGTTAGTAGTCGTATAGAAATTCGGGTTGATTGATCAGGCTCCAGGCCAGATCCTCCAGGCCTTGGTTATGGTGCTCCTGCAGTGTCCGGATGGCAACGGTCATTTCGGGCGCTCGCGCGGGCCGGGCGAGAAAAGCGAGAAACATTTCCTCGACAATCTCCTGGTTGCTCATTGGCGGATCGTGGTTCAGCAGGTCATGAAGCCGTCCGCTTTCCTGCACTTTAACCCGGTCCTTCACAAACTTGCTGTTGAGCAAAGCCGCTGCCTGCACGGTCGATCCGCTGAGATCACGCTCGGTTTTGTCACGGTCGGCCTGGCCGAAGCTCGCAAGCACCAGGCGCAGCGCATCGAGGTCTTTGCCGCCCAGGTCTTCCGACGACCGTGCTTGCATGACGTAACGCACCTTCAGGTTCGTGTCAGCTATTGAAATTGACGGGAAATCCCCCGTTGCTTGCGAGATTGCGTCGGCGATTTCCTCGGCCGTAAGCCGGCGCACAAAATGCCGGGCGAAATACGGCGCGTAAGCTGGCTTCCATACGCCCTCAAAATGCGAAGAAAGCTGGTATGTGCTGGAGCTGACAATCAGCCGGATCAGGCGCCGCAGGTCGTAGTGGTGCTCGCGAAAATCCTTCGCCAGAGCTTCGAGCAATTCGGGATGGCTGGGCTGAATCGTCCATGGCGCGGGCGGCGGGTTAGCGGGATCCAGCCGAGCCAGATCGAAATCCAAGGGTGGGTCCACAATCCCCACTCCCATCAGTTCCGCCCACACCAGGTTCACCGTGGCCCGCGCGAACTGCGGATTCTCGGTCAGCATGCGCACATAGGCTTCACGCCAAGGCTCCCCAGCCCGAGGCTTCTCACCGGTCAGGAGGAACTCCGGCGACACATCGGCCTTGTATCGCGGCATGCGCCTGACGCTACGCACGTTGACATCATAGTGGCCGTCCGCCTCCACAAGCTCGTACTCATTGCCGATGCCGAAGGGCCGATTCATTGAGAGCCTGCTAAAGAACGCCGCTTGCCTCCACAACTGCGGCCGGTGTACGCGACTCAGCCAAAGATTGATTTTTTCCAGATGGCCCTGGCCGTCGTGGCACGAGACGCATTCGAGGTTCACGCCCAGGAAATACTTGCTCGTGCTGATCGCCATTTCGTCGTACGAATCCGTCTGGTTGATATAAACATCATTGAAGTCATCCACGTGATCGCGAAGCAGGAAATTGGCGGCGGCGTCCACGAAGTTGTCCCGGGTGTGAGCGGTCAGCAGATCGCGAACCATTTCGTTGTACGGGACATTCAGCAGCAGCGCGCCGTAAATGTAATCCCGCAGCAGATTCCTTCCACGCGGGCCTAACTCGCCCGCGGAATTGCGAAACAAGTCCCCAAAAAAGTAGGTCCACTTGTCCAGAAACGGTGTCTCGAGCTTCTCGATCTTGCCTTCAATGGGCGTGGCCAGCAGCGACTCGATGATCTTGTCGCGTTTGGCCGGATCTCGATCCGCAAGAAACTTCCGGATCGCCTCCGGCTCGGGGAGCCTTCCACTAATGTCGAGATGGACGCGGCGGAGGAACTCTGCGTCCGTGCTCAGCCCCGCATGCGGAATGCCGTCACTTTGCATCTTGGAGAAGATGAACTCATCAATAAAGTTGCGAATGGGAACAGATTGGAGGCTGGCGTGCGAGGTTCTCGGCGCAACTTCGGAAGTAAGCTCGTTCAGCCGCTCCAGAGCCGCGGGGGCATTTTCGGGATGCTTCGGCGGCGTCTCGGCACAAATGACACCGGTAACCGAAAAAACCAAAATTACGCCGAATACGTCCGCTCTCTGCATGACAGGATCACTTCGTAGAGGCTCATGGAGCCTCAGTTAAGATCTGCCGACAGTATACACCCCGGGTTGCTGCGGATGTTGGCTGCCGGCCCGGCAACCCATTTCAAGTCCCGTCGGCTGTAAGTCCAGGGAACATGAGCAATTGTGAACAGATTCCTGTCCCCGAACACGGTTACACTCGTTACCGGCCTTAATGTAAGGGTCCTTCGCCCAGAAGTTGGCCTTCCTCGTCGATAGCGCCCGCAGTATCAGAAGCGGCGGGGCAGCGAAAGAGTATCCGCAAAGGAAATCACAATGCATATCCGTTTCATTCGTGCGCTCGTTTTCGCCCTCGTCGTGCTGTCGATGTCGGCTGCATCGTTTGCTCAAGTCGGCGTGGCCATTACCATCGGTCCGCCCGCCCTGCCCGTCTATGATCAGCCGCTTTGTCCCGGCGATGGTTATCTCTGGACACCTGGCTATTGGGCTTACGATTACGACGTCAGCGATTACTACTGGGTGCCGGGCACGTGGGTGACGGCGCCGGAAGCCGGTTTCCTGTGGACTCCAGCCTATTGGGGTTGGGGCGGCGACGGATTTGTTTTCTATGACGGATACTGGGGTCCGCATGTAGGCTTCTACGGCGGGATCAATTATGGCTTCGGCTATTTCGGCGAGGGTTACGATGGCGGGCGTTGGGATAACGGACACTTTTTCTACAACCGTTCGGTGAACAACGTGAACATGACTCAAATCCATAACGTCTACGACACAAGCATCCGTAACACCTCGGTGAGCCACGTCAGCTACAACGGCGGCAACGGTGGCATCGTCGCGCGTCCAGGACCTGAAGACGAGGCTGCGGCGCGTGAGAGACATATCCCGCCCGTGGCGGCGCAAACTGAACATGCGCAGGCGGCCCGAGCCAACCCGCAGCAACGCGCGTCGGCGAACCTGGGCAAGCCAGGCGTCGGAGCGACGCCCAGGCCCGGAGATTTTAATGATCGTGGCGCTGTACCGGCCAAAGAAGCAGGAGCGCCTTATACTCCAGCCAATCGGGGAGGAAATGAGGGGCGTTCCGGGAATAGCCTTGCTGGATCCGGCACCGCCGTCCATCCTCGCGACCTTCCAGCCCCGGCACGAACCAGCTCAAATACGGGCAACGCGAAGCTGGACAAGAAGTACCAGCAGCAGCAGGACAAGCAAGTCGCGAAGCAGCAACTGGAACGGGACAAACTCCAGAAGAGCCAGGACCAGGAGCACCAGAAGCTGGCGAAACAGAACGCCGGTGAAGGGCAAAAGCAGCAGGTCGAGCAGCGGCACCAGCAACAGACGCAGCAATTGCAGCAAAAACACCAGCAGGAGCAGCAGCAGTTGCAGCAGAAACAGCAGCCAGCGAGCCGGGCGGCGGCCGCGCGTCCTTCCGCGGAAGGCCAACGCTAGCGTTTAGCCGCGTGTCGAGCGCCTGAGGTAGTCGAACTCCGCTCGATCTTCACGCCCTCACTTGCATCCGCGCTGGACTGCATACGCACCCACGCCCGGCCGGCAGTGGTGGGATATTAGCTGAATGAAGTTCACGCTTCTGCTTCTCGTCCCGCTGAGCTTGTTCGCCCAGAACTACGACCTCGTTATCCGCAACGGTCATATCATCGATGGCACCGGCTCGCCCTGGTACGCAGCCGATATTGCGATCCGCGACGGCCACATTGCGGCCATCGGCCATCTCGATTCAGCCACCGCCAGACAGACCATTGATGCCGCCGGCATGGTGGTGGCTCCGGGCTTTATCGACATGCTGGGGCAGTCGGAAGAATCGATCCTCGTCAATCCGCATCTTCCGTCGAAAATCTATCAGGGCATCACCACGGAGATCACCGGCGAAGGCGGATCGGCCGCGCCCCTCACTGACGCCATTCGCGCGGCCGACCGCGCCGGCTACGAACACTACAAAATCGACCCCTCCTGGAATACCTTCCGCGAATTTTTCGCCCGGCTGGAAAAGCAGGGCATGGGCATTAACCTCGCGAGTTACGTGGGCGCAACGCAGGTGCGCAGGGCAGTGATCGGCGATGGCGATCGCGCGCCCACCGCCGCCGAACTCGACCGATGAAAGCGCTGGTGCGCGATGCCATGCACGACGGGGCGGTTGGCGTATCCACTTCGCTGCAATACGCGCCCGCGCCCTATGCCACCACCGAAGAACTGATCGCTCTCGCGGCCGAGGGCGCCAAGCTCGGCGGCATCTACGCCACGCATATGCGCAGCGAAGGCGATGCGATCATTCCCGCCATCGACGAAGCCATCCGCATCGGCCGTGAAGCTCATGTCCCGGTCGAAATCTGGCACCTCAAAGCGGCGGGCCGTCAGAATTGGGGGCGCATGCCCGAGATCGTCGCGCATATCGATGCAGGCCCGCCGTTCGGGCGTCGAAATCGGCGCCAATACGTACGCGTACACCGCCTGGTTCAACAGTTTCTCGGCCTTCATTCCGCCCTGGGCGCACGATGGCGGCGACGCCAAACTCATCGAACGCCTCAAAGATCCCGCCATGCGCGCCCGCATCCGCAAAGACATGCAGACTCCCAGCACCACCTGGGACAACGAATGGGACGAGATCCCGGGCCCTGAAGCGATCCTGCTCAGCGTCGTCCAGAACCCCAAACTGCTGCCTTTGCAAGGCAAGACCATCGCGGAAATCGCAAAGCTCTGGAAGAAAGACCCCTTCGACACCATCTTCGACTTCCTGATCGAAGACAATGCCGCCACCGAGGTCGCCGTCTTCGGCATGTCCGAACCCGACGTCCGGCTGGCGCTCCAGCAACCGTGGGTCAGCGTGTGCAACGATTCTCAGGGCACGGCGACGGACGGCTTACTCGGCCAGGAGCATCCGCACCCGCGCGCCTATGGAACATTCCCGCGCATCCTGCGCAAGTACGTGCGTGAAGACGGCGCACTCACGCTGCCCGATGCCATCCGGAAATTCAGCGCGCTGCCCGCCTCGCATCTGCGGCTCGCCGACCGCGGCGTCATCAAGACCGGCATGTGGGCGGACATCGTGGTCTTCAATCCAGACACCATCACCGACGTCGCTACCTTCGAAAAGCCCAACCAACTATCCGAAGGAATGCAGTATGTGCTGGTGAACGGCGTGCCGGTCATCGAACACGGGAGCATGACGAACGCGCTGCCGGGCAAAGTGGTCCGCGGACCGGCCTGGAAACCGTAAGTAGCGCAGCCTCGCGCAGGGCGAAAGCATCCATGGCCTGAGATAAAATTGAGCTCTATCTTATGCCTTTGAATTCGTATGTCACGCTTGGCCGTTCTGGTCTGAGAGTGAGCCCGTTCTGTCTTGGAACAATGACCTTCGGTGAAGACTGGGGTTGGGGCGCGAGCGCCGGCGACGCCGAACAGATCCTCAGCAGGTTCCTGGAGCGCGGTGGCAATTTCGTGGACACAGCGAACTTCTACACCAAGGGTCATTCCGAGAAAATCCTTGGCGACTTCATTGCGAAGGATCGTGCCCGCCGCGAACGGATGGTCCTTGCGACGAAATTCTTCATTAATCTCTACCCTGGCGATCCGAACGGTGGCGGCAGCGGACGGAAAGCTATGATGGCGCAGTGCGAGCAGTCTCTTCGCCGTCTCCAGACCGATTACATCGACCTCTATTGGTGTCACTTATTTGATCCTTTCACGCCGATCGACGAAACCCTCCGGGCCTTGGACGACCTCGTCACCTCTGGCAAGGTGCGCTACATCGGGTTCTCCGATACTCCGGCCTGGAAAGTTTCGCAGGCGCAGACCATCACGCACTTCCGGGGCTGGGCTCCGCTTGTCGCCCTGCAGATAGAGTATTCCCTTCTGGAGCGCACGGTCGAAGGAGAGCTGATTCCCATGGCCCAGGAGATGGGGCTCGGAGTTACGCCCTGGGGACCGCTCCGCGGCGGCGCATTGTCCGGAAAGTTCACGCGCGAAAACAGGGCAGACGTGAAGGCCGATCGCGGCCCTCATATAACAGCGCCGCTCACGGAAAGGGATTACGATCTGATCGAAGAGCTGCGAAAGATCGCCAAGGAACTGAATAGCACGGTCGCGGCCGTTGCGCTTGCGTGGGTGCACAACCGTTCAGGAGTCACTTCGACCATCATCAGCGCACGCACCATGAAGCAGCTCGAATCCAATCTCGCCGGTTTGGATCTTTCGCTGTCGGCCGGCCAGATCGAGAGACTGGACCAGCTGTCTGAGCCGAAACTCAACTTTCCTGCCGAGTTTCTGAAGCGCGCGCCCAGCTTTTCCGGAGCGGGAGCCACGGTCAACGGCGTCGAATCAGTTCTTCTTCCCATCGCTCCCAAAGACCTCGACGACCATTACTAAGGCCGACTCACGGAACGGGAAAAATCGAGGAGACTTTTGGCGGATCGGCCGGACAGCTATCCTGTCTGAACGATTTTTTCCGGTCTCTATATCGACCGCGCGATCTCGGCAATGTCAAGCGCGCGAAAAATACGCATCTCTACTATGCTTGGTAGTGCTAAAAACAACCCATGCGAAATCTGCTGATCATTTCCCTGGCGCTTTGCGCCGTTCTCCAGGCCGCGTCGCCGGCCGGACCGGTGCGTCCGGTTCTGTTCGAACCCGGTCTTGAGGCGGCCGAGTATCAGGCCCAGGTTTCCAGAGGCGCCCTGCGGCTGACCCCGGCAGGCATCGAGTTTGCGAGCGAGGGCCGGCCCGTGATCCGTCTCGCTCTCGTTGGCGCGCGACGCGCGGAACCGCAGGGTGACGAATTGCTGAGGTCGACCTCCAGTTACTTCCTGGGAAGCGATCCCAAGCGCTGGAGGACCGGCGTCTCCAACTACGGCAAAGTGCGCTACAACGGCGTTTACGATGGCATGGATCTGGTCTTTCGCGGATCGGAGGCGGCCCTTGAGTACGATTTCCTGATCGCTCCGAACGCCAACCCTTCCCAAATTCGCATGCGCTTTGACGGCGCCAGGGAACTGTCCGTGAACGCCGGAGGCGATCTTCTGGTGGATGGTTGGTTCACCCAGCGCCGCCCGCGTGTCTATCAGGGCGCCAGGGAAATCGCGGGCCGGTTCCGAATCCACAGCGACCGCACCGTCTCGTTTGAAACCGGCCCTTACGACCACTCCCGCGCGCTGGTGATCGACCCCGTGATCACGTACACATCGTATCTGGGAGGCCTGGGTCTGGATCAGGGCCAATCAATCACGACGGACACGGCCGGCAATGTCTACGTGGGAGGCTTTACCGTCGCCACCAATTTCCCCGGAAGTATCAGCTACGGACAAGCTCCGAAGACTCACCAGGAGGCCTTCATAACCAAGTTCGCGCCCATCGCCTCGGGTACGACGCAGCTTCTTTTCACCGTTTTCCTCGGTGATAACGTTTCGAATGGTCTCGCCCAAGTGAATGGCCTGGCCATAGATGCAAGCGGGAACATCATTGCCGCGGGTGCAACCAGCGACTCCAGTTTCCCGACGCTCCACGCCGTTCAGGCGCAGTTCGGGGGCGCGTTCACTTGCGTAAACGAGGATGGCTCACAGATCTACTGCCGGGACGGCTTCCTGACGAAACTCGCGCCGGATGGCAGCACCTTGATCTTTTCAACCTACTATGGCGGCAAACTCGATAACTACTTCAACGACGTCACGGTGGATTCCGCTGACGACATTTATGTAGTCGGCCAAGCCGCTGGGCCGAGCGCTGTGGCGGGCACCCCGACTGCTATCCAACCGTCCAACAACTCGGCCACCGCGATGGAGATGGTGCGCTTTGACCCCACCGGCAAGGTCCTGTACTCCACCTACTTGGGAGGCAGCACCGGGCAGGCGGCCTACTCCGTCGCGCTCGAAAAACCCGGCGTCGTCTGGATCGGGGGCGCGACAAGTTCACCTGACATACCTATCACCAGCAACGCGTTCCAGTCTAAATATACGGGAACTTCGAAAAGCGCCTACATCGCCCGGATCGATACGACGCAATCCGGAACCGCCGGTTTGACCTACGCCACTTTCTATGACGGCGCGGGCGGCAATTCAACCGTGAACAAGCTGTTTCTGGATCCTTCCGGACAGGTGGTTTTTTGTGGCGCGGCATTCTCGAATCTCCCCACAACGCCGAATGCGATGCAGGGGACTGAACCCGGTGCGCAGAAGTCGGAGTTAAGCGCGAGCTTCATTAACGCCGATGGATTCATCGCGCGTATCAACCCGGTGGTCCCCGGCGCCAACGGGCTGACGTATGGGAGCTTCATTGGCGGCAGTGACGAGGACTGGGCGCAAAGCTGCGGCCTAGACCCTCAGGGAAATTTCGTGGTCGCCGGAGTTACCCTCTCCGCGTATCCGTTCGTGACTCCGGGCTCGCCCATTCCCATCAAGACCATCGGTTCCGGACAGAACGTTTTTGTAATCCGCATAGACCCCGCCGAGGCGGAAGGACGCCTGGAGAGCCTGTTGTTTGGTGGCGAAAACCAGGATGAGGTCACTGCCATGGCGATTGACTCAAAGGGGTTCGCCTATCTCACCGGCGTTACTTTGTCTGCGTTCTTCCCGGTGACCGCCGGCGCGGTTCAAAAGACGGATGGAGGAAACAATACCGCTCTTTCGACCGCGGCATGCTGCGGCGACGCGTGGCTCATGCAGCTTAATCTCAATGAGTACCAGGTCGGTGTCGCCAACCTGACCCTGTTCAGCGGCGACTTTCAGTCGGGCGCCACAGGTGCCGCGCTTCCCAAGCCGCTCATCGTGCAACTGGCGGACGCGAAGGGCAACCCACTGGCGCTGTCGGGCTACCAGATCACTTTCACCGCGGCGGGCGGCGTGACCCTCGGAAATGCGACAGGTTATACAAACGGTGTAGGAATCGCCGGAACTACTGTTAAGCTTGGCAGCACCAGCGGCACCGTGACCGCCACTCTCACAGGTACCAGTGTGAGCTACACGTTCCACGTATACGTGGGCGCCGGACCCGTCCCCGAATCGGTTGCCGTTTCCTCCGGCAATAATCAAAATGGCCAGCCGAGCGCTCCGCTGCCCCAGCCCCTTGTCGTGCAGTTGCTCGATGCCCGTAACGCGCCGCTACCCCTTTCCGGCGTGAACGTCCTGTTTATCCCCACCAATGCTTCGGTTGCAGCAACCGTCGTGGTGACCGATTCGAATGGCCGCGCCTCTACTGCGGTCACGCTCGGCTCGCAAGACGGAAGCGCAAGCGTGCAGGTGTTGGTAGGTGGCCTCACCTCCATCACGGCTAACTACACGGTTGGCACAGTGACGGCCGACACGACAATCCTTCCCCAGTTCGCGTTTGGCGGCGGCTGGTATTCGGCGCTGTATTTCACCAACCCCACCGGCTCGCCGTTTCGTTTCCGGTGAATTTTGTGAGCGACGCAGGGACCCCGTTGATGGTGCCGTCCGTCGGCGGGTCCACCGCGCAAGTGAGCTCTGGCGGCGATTCGGCACGGCCATCATTGAGGCGCCCAACGTGGGTGGCTTGAGTCAGGGATACGCGGCGTTCACTCTGCCCCACCGGAGTGTTCGGCTATGGAGTCTTCCGGCAGAGCGCGCCGGGCCGGGCCCGATCAGGAAGCGGTGGTGCCGTTGTCCGACGCCGGACGCCACCTTGAACACGCTCACCTGGGACGACTACCACCACGAACTCATCACCGCTGTGGCCGTCGTCAACCCAAGTGCCACCGCCACCACCGTTGCGGTCACGCTTTGGGATGCGAACGGCAGCACCGTCGGAACCTCTTCGATCAACTGCCGCCCAACGCAAAACAGAAGCCAGTTGCGCACGCTGCCCGGCCTCAGCGGCATGGTGGGGCAGCGAGGCTCAGCGCAATTTTCCGTATCGGCCGGAAACGTGGCGGTACTGGGACTGCGTTTTGACGGGCCCGCCTTTACCTCCATCCCCACGACGCCCGGCGCGGCAGCGAATTCCGGCCCCAGCCTTCTTCCGCAGTTCGCGTTTGGCGGGGGCTGGTATTCGGCGATGTATTTCACGAATTTCAACGGGGCAACGGTTGCGTTTCAGGTGAGATTTGTGAACGATGCAGGCACGCCATTGACGGTACCATCCATTGGCGGATCCACAACGCAAGTGACCCTGCCGCATACGGCACGGCCATCATTGCGGCTCCTAACGTGGGCAATTTGAGTCAGGGATATGCGGGATTCACTCTGCCCAGCGGAGTGTACGGCTATGGGGTCTTCCGGCACAGCGTCGCAGGCTTTCCCGATCAGGAAGCGGTAGTGCCGTTTTCCGCCGCAAACGCGACTTCGAACACGCTCACCTGGGACGACTCAAACTTGACCACCACGAACTTGATCACCGCCGTGGCGATCGTGAATCCAAGTTCCGCCGCCACCACGGTGGCCGTCACGCTTCGGAACGAGAACGGGACCATCATAGGAACCTCTTCGATCCAGCTACCGCCCAATTCCAAAACGGAAGCCGAGCTGCGCACGCTGCCGGGCCTTAGCGCCATGGTCGGGCAGCGAGGCTCAGCGCAATTTACGGTATCGACAGGGAACGTGGCCGTACTGGGACTGCGCGCCAACGGGCCGGCCCTTACATCCATCCCGACGAATGAGTGACAAGACGCAATCGAGCAAGCGGTGCAATAGAGGCCGTCGTCAACGTCCTGCTATGCCCGGCAAACGAGACAATCACATCCGAAGCGTTTGAGTCCGAGATGCGAGCCGGGTGTTTCAGCAGGTTCGCCCCCGGTATGCTAATCTCGTGCTTCTGTTAATGGCTCGCGGTGAATCGTGACGAACTGCTTGGGCCTCGGCCGCCGATGGTTATCCATGTGTTGTGTTTCGCTTGACTGTGGGACCAAGGCATCGGCTCTTCTCATCGTATTTTTGGGGTGTCACCTTTCGGCGCAATCGCCGCTTCCGCTTACTGCGTCCGGAACGCCCGCGGCTTCCCCGGACCTGCAATCGGAAAATGCGCAGGCTCCTGCGCCACAGCCGCCAGCCAGCACCGAACTCAATCCCCAGGCCCCCGGAACGTCGCCCGCTTCCGCCGCCGCACCATCCCCGGACACTTCCGATGGTCAGCAAACGAAGCGAATTCTGGGGATCATGCCGAACTTTCAGGCGGTGAGCGCCAACACTCATCTTCCTCCTTTGTCTCCCCAGCAAAAGTTCTGGCTGGCCACCGAGGGCACTTTCGATTATTCGTCGTTCATCTCTGTCGGAATACAGGCTGCTATTGAGCAGGCGGCCAAATCGTACCCTGAATTTCATGAAGGAGCGGCCGCCTATGGCCGCTATTACTGGCACGCGTTCGCCGACGCGGGCATCGAGAACTATTTTGTAGGAGCTATCTTTCCCGTGCTAACGCACGAAGACCCGCGTTACTACACTCTATATAGCGGAGGGTTCTTCCATCGCACTTACTACGCCGTGAGCCGCCTATGGATAACCAGGAATGACGCGGGCGCCGCAAGGTTCAACTTCTCCGAGATTCTTGGCAGCGGCGTGGCGGCGGAAGTGTCCACTCACTATTACCCGCGTCAGGAACAGGGCGTGGGCAAAGCTCTAGAGAGATGGGCGAGCCAGTTTCTGAACGATGGGGCGAGCAACATCATCCAGGAATTTTGGCCCGACATCCATGACAAGTTGACTCGCCGGCGCTGAGGCTATGACTCGCCCGGCGTTAAGGCGTCTAATGCCGGAACGGATTGTGCCGCTTCATCCACGCCTTGAAATCGGGCAAAAACTCGGGCATTAGGTTCCCGAGCCCCGCGCCTCCGACGCCGGTCCCCCAGTTCGTTGCCGATGCTCTTACCGTCCGGCTCAGCTCAGGATAGTAGGCGTTGGAAAGCCCCGCGCTCATTGCCGTCCCGAGCACATTCGCCCAATTGAAAGTCTCGCCGCCGGCGTCCCTGCGTACGATCACCGCCCGGCTGATCGCATATCCGATGCGCGGCCATAGCCCGTGCGTAGCCCCCCTCCGCACATAACGCGTGTCTTCATGAAACGCCGACGCAAGCAGGAAGTCGCCAAAGAAATTCTGGCTGACCATGTCGCCGACCGATGCGCCGAATCGTTTCGGGTACGCCTTCCAATGCCGCCCGTAAAGCGGAGCGGATCTGGTCACCTGCGATACTGCCGCGTTGAACGCGCCGGCTCCCAGTGTGAACGCAGAGGCCGTTTCGTGGATGAAGTAATTCCATTTCTCGTCGACCGAAGGCGCCGTGGGCGCTGGCGCGGCCTGGGAACTCTGGTCGGACTGATCGGCGCTGCTGTCCGTAGCCGGTCCCGTGCTTTGCGCCGCGGCTAAGCCGGAAAGCCATACCCCACAGCCAATCAGGATCATCGTTTTCTGCAGATTTCCTAGAGCACTCATGTCCGGCCGGCGGGCACATAGACGCATTTATGAGCTGAATTCCGGGCGTACAGCAGGGACTGCTTCATAAAACCTCGCGGCGGCTCCTTCGCCATCTCCATATTGCTCATTGCCACCGCCAACCAAGTGCAGTACTCATATCTCAAGTCTAGCGTCTGCGCGAAACCAATGTGAATGCTTTGACACCTGGCTGGCGTCGTTTATATCATGCTCGCGTACGGGGCCCTTTGATCCGGGCAACTTGGATTCGACGAAGGAGGAGGAATGATCATGAAGCCTAGGTCTTTCCCGTTTTTGATGCTGGGCTTATTCGCGGCGTCATCCAACGGAAGCGCCGCTGCCGGCGATTCAGGCGCCAACCCAATCCCCCGTGTCGTCACTGTGAGCCAGGCAGGGCTTACGCGCCGCCCGGGGAATGACCTGCTGGAGGCGACGCTCGAGCGCCTGAACCAGGCCAGCTCCTTCCGCCCCGATATTGTCTGTCTTCCCGAACTGTTCAGTAACCGGGACGCGGAAAGTGCTCCCGGACCCGTAACGGAAAAGCTCGCGGCCTGGGCGCGCGCTAATTCCTCATATGTCATTTTCGGGCTGAGGACCAGGAAGGGCAGCAGAGACTTCAACTCTGCCCTCCTTCTCGACCGGCACGGAGAGATCGTCGGGCAATATGACAAGATTCATCCTACGAAAGAGGAAATGGAAAGTGGAATAACGCCGGGAGCGGATTTCGGCCCGCCGGTGTTCCGCACGGATTTTGGCACGATTGGAATCCTGATTTGCTTTGATGTGAATTGGCGCGAGCAATGGCAGCATCTGAAACAGGACGGTGCGAAGATCATCTTCTGGCCCTCGGCGTACCCTGCTGCGCGGCAGCTTCCGGCCCTGGCGTTGACCAATGAGATTTATATCGTCTCTTCGACCATGGCAGGCCCATCCTCCATCTACGACATTACGGGTGAAGTACTGGCTTCCACCGGAGTCCATCAGGAATGGGTGGGGGCATCCGTTCCGCTCGGCAAGCGCCTGTTCGAAACAGACTACAACGCCGCGAAGGTTCCGGATCTGCAGCGCGACTATGGTTCGCAGGTCCAGGTTGTCTGGTATCACGACAGCGATTGGCTCACAGTGGCGTCCCTCGACCCCCGTCTCACGGTCGAAGACCTGATTGCCAGGTACGGTCTAATCCCACTCAGTGAGTACGTTGCCCGGTCGACGCGAACGATCAATGAGACAAGGTCCAAGGCCGCAAGCCGTACACCTGGCCCTTGATTTCCACGGCATGCCTCATAGCTTGATGAATATTCGCCGCCGGTACAGAATCCCCATCACGCCGAGCCAAAACAGGTCATACAGAATAGCGAACGCCAGCGATCCGTTGACGGAGCCGAGAAAAGACGCGAGATAATTGCCCCCGGCTTTCCACAGGTTCACCACTGTGCCGCCCGGACCGGCAATATTGATGGCCATGAGAGTCTTCATGCCCAGTTGCGAAAAAACCCAGACCGCCAGTGAATTCACGCCGAAAATCAAACACGGCAGGATCCACCAGGTGACCTGCTTGACGTCCACGGCATAGTAGCACGCGGCCAGAAACACCAGCGCCATGCCGCCCATGAACAGCACCAGGGAACTGGTCCACAGGTTTTGATTGATCGGAAACCAGAAGCTCCAGAGAACCCCTGCCGCCATGCAAATGGCGCCGTACAAAAACAGGTGGGTCAACTTCTCGTAAACAGGCAGCGCCGTGCGCAAATACACGCCGGTCAGCAGCCCCATGAGCATCGTCACCAGCGCCGGGAAGCTGCCCAGGAGGCTCTTGCCTTCCCAGCCGTCATGCTGCATGTGTCCCAGCATTATGTGCCGGTCGATATAGTTCCCCCAGTTTCCAATCGGCTCGAGTACGCCGGCGCCATAGCCGGGCACCGGAACAAACTTCATCAGCACGTAATACAGCACGAGAATCGTCCCGCTCAGCCACACGATGGACCTCGTCTTCATGCGAAGGTAGACGAATATCGTAGAGGCCAGAAAGTAGCAGATCGCGATCCGCTGCAAAACGTTCATGACGCGGAGCGTGGAAAGATCAAACCGCGGATAGCCGTTCAGGAAAACACCAATAGCAAATAACAGCATGCAGCGGAGCAGAATGTGCCGGAACAGCCTTTCGCGGCTTTCTCCGCGCGCCATGCGATTGGCAAATGAATAGGGGATGGCCACACCCACGATGAATACGAAGAAAGGGAAAATGAGGTCGGCGAAACCCCATCCGTTCCAGCTGGCGTGGCCCAGCGAGGGGTAGATCGCGCCTGGATGACTGTTGACGAGCACCATCCCCAGCAGCGTGAATCCACGAAAGACGTCGAGAGATTTCAAACGCTGCGTTTGGCGGCTCGGCGGTTGCGTCGTTGGCGGATCGACCACTCCGAGCACTTCTACCTGGCTGCTCATAGCTCTGCCGGGATTCTATCAGAACGCCATCAATCCGCACAAAAAGCTTTTGTACCCGCGTACGGCTCGAGGTTCGTAAGTAAGACAAGGGCCAGGAACTTAGTATTATTGAAAATTAATGGCCCAAGGCGTGACCGGATACGATCCGGATGCGTCCAGGAGAGCGATTGGAGCCCGCTGTGATTATGAACCGAGCCGTTCTGCTGTGCGCCGCCATATTAGCCGGTCTGAGCCTGCCTGCGTTGGCGCAAGCTCCGCCGGAAGACCCAAATGCCCGGAGCTACCAACCCCAGCCGGGCTACCAGCAGCAACAACCTCCGGACGGCCCGCGTTTGTCCGCGCAAGAGCTGAGCAACCTCGTGGCTCCCATTGCTCTCTATCCCGATTTGCTGCTGAGCCAGGTTCTCGCTGCCAGTACGTATCCCGCGGAGATTATGCAGGCTCAGCAGTGGATCGACCGCAATCCGGGTCTGCGGGGCCAACAGCTCGTGGAAGCCGCCAAGCAGCAGAACTGGGACCCCAGCGTGCAAGCCCTGGTGGCCTTCCCGGACGTCATGCACATGCTCACGCGAGGCATCCAATGGACCACCGACCTCGGCAACGCCTTCCTCTCGCAGCAAGCTGATGTAATGGACGCCATCCAGCGGCTCCGCGCGTCAGCCCGCAACACTGGACGTTTGACGAACACGCCGCAGCAGCGCGTCACTTTTGAACAGCAGAACGGCCAGAACGCGATCGTGATTCAGCCCACCGATCCGCAGGTGGTCTATCCGCCCGTTTACAATCCCGCCTACGTTTGGGGTCCTCCCGTCTACGGCGCCTATCCGCCTCTCGGCTATCCGGCGATCGGCTATGGCATTACCTACGCCGCGGGCGCCTTCCTCGGCGCTCTTTTCTCCGGACTGTTGAGCTTCGGCGGTTGGGGTTGGGGCCTGAGCTGGTTGAGCCACGGCCTCTTCCTGAACGGCCTGTTTTTCAGCCACTTCGGATTCCATGGTTACAGCGGCTACGGTTTCCACGGCGGCTACGGCTATGCTACGCGCGCCGCCTGGGTGCACAATCCGGGCCACCGGCTCGGTGTTCCGTATGGGAATCGTTATGCCGGCGCTCGCTATGGCGGTGGTTCTGGCAGCCGCGGTGCGAGCGCGTCCATCGCCCAAAGCTACCGTGGCAGTGATTTCAGCCGCTCCTACAACACGGCGCGCTCCGGCTACGCTGGCTCCGGCTATCAAAGCAGCAGCCGGCAGATGGACGCCTATCGCGGTCTGTCCGCCGGTGCTTCGCGTGGTGGCGGCTACAGTAGCTACGGCTCCAGCTACCGTGCCCGGTCCGCGCCGTCTTCCCACTACTCCGTACCGCGCTCTTCTCGTGGAAGCTTCTCTTCGCCCCATTATTCCGCGGCAAAATCGTCCAGCCGCTCCCGCGGTGGCGGACGCTCCAGCGGCCGTGGCCACTCGAGCGGCGGCGGACACTCGCACGGCGGTTCCCACAAGAAGTAGTCAGGCTCGGCCGCAGCCGCCGGCTGGACGTGGACAGCACCGGGATTCCAGTGTAGTATTGAAAGCCCGCCAGGATTCCCGGACGGAAATTCTGGCTCCTGGGCGCCACATTTCTAGGGCATGATCGGGACCACCGTTTCGCACTATCGCATTCTGGAAAAGCTCGGCAGTGGTGGCATGGGCACCGTTTACAAGGCCGAGGACATCAAACTCGGGAGGATGGTTGCCCTCAAGTTTTTGCCCGAAGACATGGCCAAAGATGATCGGGCTTCGGAGCGTTTCAGACGAGAGGCCCGGGCCGCATCGGCGCTAAACCATCCGCACATTTGCACCATTCATGAGGTGGATGAATCCGGAGGCCAGCCCTTCATTGCGATGGAGTATCTGGAGGGCCAGACCCTCCGGCAGCGGATCGCAGCCGGACCTTTTGGCATTAACGAGCTCCTGAATCTGGCCATCCAGATGGCGGACGCACTGGACGCGGCGCATCAGAAGGGTATCATCCACAGGGACATCAAACCGGCGAACATTTTCGTCACGCCGCGTGGACAGGCCAAAATTTTGGATTTCGGCTTGGCGAAAACATTCGGGCTGGCGCCTGCGCCGGAACCGGACAGTGCGGAATCCGCACCGGTGGAGGAAACGCCCACGGTGGCAATCGATGCGAATCACTTGACCAGCCCTGGACTGGCGATGGGGACAGTAGCGTACATGTCGCCTGAGCAGGCCCGCGGGGAAGATCTCGACGGGCGCAGCGATATATTCAGCTTCGGCGTGGTCCTCTACCAAATGGCCACGGGCCGAATGCCCTTTCGCGGCAGCACCTCGGCGGTGGTTTTTGGCGCGATCCTGCACGAGACGCCGGCACCGGTAACCAGTTTGAATCCCGACCTTCCGCTCAAGCTGGAGGAAATTATCAACAAGGCCCTGGAAAAGGACCGGGAACTGCGCGCTCAGAGCGTGGCAGAGTTGCGAAGCGATCTGAAGCGCCTGAGGCGGGATATGGATTTAGGCCGCACGGCCACGGCGCCGGCTGCGATTCAGAGCGGGGCTGCAACACTCGCGGGGAGCGGCGCAACCGCGGCGGCCGTTACCGGGGCCACGGCGGCAACTGCGATCGCCCCCGCGACCGCTCATGGGTGGTGGCGGCTTGCGCTCTCTGTGTGCGCGCTTGCGGCCTTTGGCGCGCTTGCGTTTGCTCTGCGGCCGGCATTGCCTCCGCCCAAAGTGGTCGGCTCGCTACAGGTCACCACGGATGGCCACGTAAAGTCAGGCGCAGCGACGGATGGTGTCAGGCTCTATTTCTCAAAGGCGGGCCAAATCTACCAGGTTTCGAAAGCTGGAGGGGAGATCGTCCCGATACAACAATCCACCACGGAGTTTTTTCCCGTCGGCATATCACGCGACCGGTCCCGGCTCCTTGTGTTGACAACCAGCTTCGTCCCGGAAGGGGGGGCGGCCTGGACTCTGCCGGTGCTGGGCGGCGCGGCGCGACGATTGGGCAACGTGCTGGCCACGGATGCGTCGTGGTCTCCGGACGAAGACAAGTTGGCGTACGCGTCGGGCCAGGATATCTATGTCGCAAAGGGTGACGGCACGGAGCCTCGCAAGCTCGTGAGTTTAGCCGGTGCGGTCTCCTGGCCACGCTGGTCTTCCGATGGAACCCGCGTGCGTTTCACCTGGAACGGTCCGAATGGGTCCACCATTTGGGAAATCGCGCCCGATGGAAGCCGCCTCCAACAATTGCTCGCCGGCTGGAATACTCCACCGGCGGAGTGTTGCGGGAGCTGGACACCGGATGGAAAATATTTTGTGTTCCAGTCTTCCCGCGGTGGCATAGCGAACATCTGGGCCATGCGCGAAGAGGGAAGCGTGCTGCGGCGAGTGAACCACGAGCCCGTTCAGTTGACGTCCGGACCCACAAGCACTGTTGCTCCGGTGCCCAGCACGGACGGGAATCAGATTTTTGTCCAGACCCTCCAGCCGCGCGGGCAAGTCGTACGCTTTGATGCGAAGTCGCGCGAGCTGCGCCCTTTCTTCTTAGGCGCTCAATCAGGCATGCAAGCGTCGGCCGTGGACTTTTCGAGGGACGGACAATGGATCGCTTATGTTAGCTACCCGGATGGAAGCTTGTGGCGGAGCCGGCCTGATGGCAGCGAACGGTTGCAGTTGACATACCCGGGCCTCTCGGCGTACATGCCCCGCTGGTCCCCCAATGGAAGCCAGATCGCGTTCATGGGCCAAGCCACCGGCAAACCGTGGCAAGTGTATCTTGTTCGCACGGAGGATGGCGCCGTACAGCGGCCATTCCCGGAGCAGCGCGACCAAGCTGATCCCAGTTGGTCACCCGACGGACGTTCACTGGCTTTCGGCGGCCAGGCGGTGCCCGAAAAGGACGCAGCAGGCGTGAATGCCATCCGCATACTGGATTTGCAAACCCACCAGGTCTCCGTTCTGCCGGGGTCACAAGGCCTGTGGTCGCCACGCTGGTCGCCCACGGGAGGACACATTGCCGCCATGTCAAATGACGGACGCAGGCTGTTGCTCTTCGACCTCAGCACCCGGGCGTGGACGGAGTTGGTCGAAATGTCGTTTGGTTACCCGCAATGGTCGCGCCGCGGAGACTCTATCTTTTTCCTGGGTCACCCGCCCGGAGCCACCAAGGTGTTTCGCGCCAGGGTCGGCACTCACAAGCTCGAGGAAGTAGCGGACCTGAAGGACTTTCACCAGGCGCCATTTCTGGATGGCAACTGGATGGGACTGGATCCCGATGATTCGCCCCTGCTGCTGCGCGACGCCGGAACCCAGGACTTTCACGTCCTCAGTTTGCAGCTTCCATGAAACGCGGGAGCCAATCAAAGGCGCAACCGTGGCTAACTCAAGCTATCAGCGGCGAGATGCCACCGCTGTCCGTGTCACCTCGGTCTTCGTGAGCAGGTCTTTCAGGGAAACCGAGTAGTGCCTTTCCTCCCAGAACACGCCCACTTTGCCCTCAAGAGTCGCTGAATGCCGGGACGAGTCATCGAGCACAGCGCTTGCCGGAATCATCACCGGTTCTTTCTGGCCTCCGGGCCTGTGCAAGACCGCCGGTACAGGAGCCTTCAATCGGTACTTCGCCATAAACCACCCCCATGCGTCTCAACCCGAAACGGCGATAAATCTCCCGCGTATCTTTCGATGCTTTGAAAAACCGATGCCGACTTTGGGGGCGGTACCACTGGGCGCCAGTACGCCAATCCCATAACCTCGGACAACTTGCCAGCAGTCACTCAGATGTCATGACATAGTGGTGTTAGCATCCTTCACGGGGATTTACCACCTATGCGCATTATCGGTATCAGTGGCCTGGAAAATGCCATGCGATTTAAGCGGGCGTATTGGCCCGGGCTGGAGGCCCGGGAATACCGCATCTCGCAGGGGCATGATTCGGCCGCGGTTTTGATCGTCGATGGCGAAATCGTCGCCGCTGCCGCCGAGGAGCGCTTCTCGCTCGGCAAGCATACCGGCGACTTCCCCGTCCAGGCGATCAACTATTGTCTATCCACCGCGGGTATTTCCATCGAGGACGTCGACGAGATCGCGCATGCATTCGACTACTCCCCCTATGAGCAGCTCTATTCGCTCGATCCAATCACTCAGGAGCTATACCGGGAGGTTTTCTGCAAATCCGTCCTCCTCGACCAGGTCCGGCGAAGCTTCCCAAATTTCCCTCTGGAGCGCGTGCATCAGGTGGGCCATCATCTGGCTCACGCGGCCAGTGCGTACTTTACCTCCGGCTGGACGAACTGCCTGCTGGCGGTTATCGACGCCATGGGCGAGGTGCAGAGTACCACTATCTACGAGGCAAACGCCGGCGGCATGAAGAAACTTCGCGAGGTATCCGCGAATGACTCAATCGGCATCTTGTATTCGCTGGTAACGCTGCACCTCGGATTCGATTTCAATTCCGATGAATACAAGATCATGGGTCTCGCCCCTTATGGAAATCCCGAGCGCTTCCGGCATTTCTTCAGCGAAGCTGTTGAGCTACGGCCCAACGGATCCATCCGCATACCCATCCTGCACTTGAATCGCGGCCGCGAAGAACGCGAGAACTACCTGGTCACGCGGAATTACTTGTCGGTAAACTTGATTCCCTGCCGAAGTCCGGAAGAGGAGATCACCGAGGCGCACCGGGACGTGGCCGCGGCGCTTCAAGAGTGTCTCAACCAGACTGTTCTGCATATCTGTAAGCACTTTGGGGAAACGACGGGACTGCGCCGTTTGGCTATGGCCGGCGGCGTTGCGCTGAACTGCACGGCCAACGGCCACCTCATGCGTTCCGGCCTGTTCGACGAAATCTACATACAGCCGGCTGCGGGCGATGACGGCGCAGCACTGGGTGCGGCCCTGCATCGAGCGTCCGTGGCTGGAAACGTCAGCAACCGCCGTATGCCCGTGCCGTTCCTCGGCCCCAAGCACTCCCAGGATTGCATTGAAGCGGCGCTCGCCGAGTTTGCGGATCGAGTCCATGTCACCCGATTTAACAACCTGGAGGAAACGTGCGCGGAAGCCGCCCGCCTGATTGCGGACGGGCGTGTACTGGCCTGGTATCGGGGCAGAATGGAGTTCGGACCGCGCGCCCTAGGCAACCGCAGCATCCTGGCCGATCCCGGGCATCCTGAAATGCGCGACCGCATCAACGCCATGGTGAAAAAGCGTGAAGCGTTTCGTCCCTTTGCGCCGGCCGTTTCCCTGGAGCAGGTTCGTCTTTGGTTCGATGTGGCGCCCGGAACGGACCTCCCATACATGATTGCAACGGTCAATGTGCGGGAGGCCCACCGCGCTCAGCTTCCGGCCATCACCCATGTAGACGGATCTGCCCGGGTACAGACGGTATCGGCCACCAACAATCCGGATTTCTATGCTTTGCTCCGCGCCGTAGGCAAGACGACCGGTAGGGAGATGGTGCTCAACACCAGCTTCAATGTAAAGGGCCAGCCGATCGTGAACACCCCACAGCAGGCCATTGCAACCTTCCTCGGCACAGGCATCGAATTCCTCTTTCTGGAGAACACGTTGGTTGCGCGCCGGTAAAACCAAACGGAGCAGACTGGTATGGGTGGCCCTGGGCGCTCTGTGTTTGCTCGTTGTGTTTGCGGCTCTAGCAGTCGCGCCGAACGCCGGCAACTTTCTGGTTTGTTCGGAGACTCCGCAAAAAGCCGATCTGATCCTTGTGCTCGGCGGCGATTTCTA
Source organism: Terriglobia bacterium (assembly GCA_963768075.1). GTDB lineage: Bacteria > Acidobacteriota > Terriglobia > Bryobacterales > Bryobacteraceae > QHXW01. The sequence goes on along the minus strand of CAVYHD010000028.1, from coordinate 107,940 downwards.
TGGCCCCCGAGTACTGAAAGGAGCCGACTTAGCTGTGCAAGGGTATGCTCCACTCGTGCTCATCAGCGGCCCTCCTTATCAGCTGGACCCGCATCAGCAGGAGCGGCCCGAAGGTGAATTCGCCATCGACTTTCTGGCGACTAAAGGGTATCCAAGACGCTATTTTCAGGCATTCGGCCACCACGCCCGGTCGACAATCCCAGAAGCCATCGTGGTGTGCGGCGAGTTGCATCGACGCAACGTACACCGTGTGCTACTGGTAACCAGTGCCTATCACTCACGCCGCGCGGACATTGTCTTCCGGCTTTTTTGTCCCGGGATACACTTTATCTCGGTGCCAGCGCCCGATGCGCATTATGATCCCTCCAGGTGGTGGACTGATCGCGGCTCGCGAACGCTGTTCTTCTCCGAATGCAAGAAGATCGCCGGCTCGGTCTTGGTCGCGTATCCGCAGTATCTGCTCACTCCATCCCAGAACCTTAACATTCGCTAATGGAAATCCGGTTTTTTCGTCCGATTCCCGAGGTTTGGGAATTTAGTTTCTAGCCCGAACTTATCACACTTCGACTGAATCTCTTGCAGGCAGGCATGTTAGCTGCAACCTGACCTGTGGAGTATAAATTGCGTACCAAGTAGGCAAGCAAGAGGGCCATGAGGCCCAGCGCCATTTTTGGGAATGAGGAGGGAATATGGGCGTTGTCTCCGCCCTAGGTCCTGCTGTTGCGTCACCAGCAGAGAAACGTAATGATCGGCGTTCCAAACGCCGGTATCCGATTGCCTTGGAAGTCCAGTATAAGTTGATGAAACATCGCCGGGTGGAGCGCCTGGGCTCTGGCCGCACTCTCAACATCAGCAGCGGCGGTGTTCTTTTTGAGTCTGACGGTTCGCTTCCGACCAGTGGCCCGATCGAATTAGCATTGAATTGGCCATTCCTGCTGCACGGTTCGTGCGGTTTGAAGCTGGTGATACGCGGCCGCATCGTTCGCACGGCCGATAACGCAACCGCCATCAGGGCAGAGTTCCATGAGTTTCGGACGGCGGGCCAGCGCGCTCAGATCGCTGATTCAATGTGTACCCCGGCCGCCCTTCGAGTGATGACCGCTTCGGTATAGCCTAATGTATATCCCGGCTGTATACCGGGAATATACACTACATAGCCGATTGGTTGCGATACGCCCGCCAAGTTTGCAGGCGCGGTCAAAAACACGCTAAAACGGTAAGGGCGAGGTACACTTGATTGGGGGTCATGCGAGTCACAGTTATCGGCACGGGATATGTTGGGACAGTGACGGGAGCCTGTCTCGCCTACCTCGGGCATCGAGTAACTTGCGTTGACCTGGACCAAGACAAAATCGCCAAGCTACAGCGTGGCGAAATGCCGATTTACGAGCCCCACCTGGCGGAATTGCTCCGGGACGCGGCGGTGCGTGGTGGAATTGACTTCAGCACGGAACTAGCGCCGGCGGCACTGGCAAGTGATGTTATTTTCATCGCCGTCGGCACGCCGTCCCGCCCTGGCGGAGAGGCGAATCTCTCTTACCTGGAAGCCGCGGCTCGCAGTATTGGGTCGGCCATGGACGCCAGCCGGTTTCGCGTCGTGGTGAATAAATCGACCGTGCCGGTCGGTTGCGGCAATCTGGTGGAAACGCTGGTTCGCGAGGGGATCCGCGAGGCGCACCCGGAGGAAGACAAGAAAATACGTTTCGGTGTGGCCAGCAATCCGGAGTTCTTGCGCGAAGGCAGCGCCATTGCTGACTCGCTCTATCCCGAGCGCATCGTGCTTGGCGCGGAAGAAGAGTCCACTACCGAAGCCCTGTGCGCGCTATACCGGCCGATGATTGAACAGACCTTTGAGGCGCCGGGCTACGTACCGCGCCCCGCGGGCATGAAGCGCGTGCCGCTCGTGACGACGACTCTGACCAGTGCGGAAATGATCAAGTACGCCGCCAACACCTTCCTCGCCATAAAGATCGGTTTTGCCAACGAGGCCGCCAATCTTTGCGAGCGCGTGGGCGCGGACGTGAAAGAAGTGATGGCAGGGATCGGTTTAGATTCGCGGATCGGAGGCAAGTTTCTCAGCGCCGGCTTAGGTTGGGGCGGAAGCTGTTTTGGCAAGGACGTGCAGTCTCTGCTGCACACCGCGGAAGAATACGGCTATCAGGCCAGATTCCTCGAGGCCGCGCTGGCCGTGAATCGCGCCCAGCGGCAGGTGGTGATCCAAAAATTGCAGGAGAAGCTGTTCATCCTGAAGGGGCGTACGATCGCTTTGCTCGGCCTTGCCTTCAAGCCGGACACCGACGATCTTCGCGACGCTCCCAGTCTGCAGATTGCCGAACGTCTGATCCAGCTGGGCGCGCGTGTGAAAGCGTACGATCCCATCGCCATGCCCGCGTGCAAAGCCCAGAATCCCGAGCTCAAGATTCAATATTGCGAGTCGGCGCGCGATGCCGTGCTGGAGGCCGACGCGGCCGTGCTGGTTACCGAGTGGGATGAGTTCCGCAGTTTGGATCTGGAGCAGATGGCGCTCCTGATGCAGCAGCCCATTTTGGTTGATGGGCGCAACCTCTACGACCCGGAAGTGGCGCGGAACGCGGGCTTGGATTATAGCGGCATCGGACGCGCGTCCCGGGCACGTTCGACGCGAAATCCTGCCAAGGGGACATCGCGGCCGGTCACTCCATCGGCGGCCGCGGCCGATCCGTCAGCCAGTCTGGTGGATGTCACACCCAAGTAATCTTTGGCTGATTCGCCACGGCGAAACAGAGTGGAGCCGTTCCGGCGCGCACACCGGCCGTACCGATATTCCGCTGACGGCTGCCGGCCAAGAGCGGGCCGCGGCAATCGGAAGGTATTTGGGCGAAAGGCAATTTGCGCTCGTTCTCACCAGCCCGCTTCAGCGCGCGCGGGAAACGTGCCGCCTCGCCGGCTACGGAAGCGCAGCCCAACTGGAACCGAATCTGATGGAGTGGGACTACGGCTCCTATGAGGGCCTGACGTCCAAGGACATTCGCAAGGCCGTGCCTGGCTGGAACATTTGGACCAATGGCGTCTCCGGCGGCGAGACGGTCGAACAGGTCGGCGCCCGGGCCCGTCTCGTCATCGCTCGCGCATCCGGCGCCGGCGGTGACGTCGCGCTTTTTGGGCACGGCCACATTCTGCGAATTCTCACCGCGTCCTGGCTTGGCCTCGCGCCCGTCGCGGGCCGGTTATTTGCCTTCGACACCGCCTCTCTGAGCGTGCTTGGCTACGAGCGCGAAACGCGTGTAATCCAGCGGTGGAATCAGTCTCCTGGCGCACCAAGCGCGGCGTAGCTCGGGCATTTCCGATTGACAGGCTGCTTTTCTCCTTGCCTACAATGGGTTGATGGAGTTGCGCCGTGTCGCGGCGATTGTTGTTCTCTTATGTCCGGTGCTGCTGCTGACGTCCTGTCTGGCGCGCCGCCGTGTGATCACGCGCAACAAGTCCACCCAGCCGCAAACGCTCCTTACGGCTGATAAAGAGACGCTGCTGAAGCTCATTGAAAATCAGGCCCAGTCGATCGATTCCTTAAGCGCCACGGTCGATATGGTCCCGTCCGTGGGCAGTGCGATCAAAGGCAAGATCACTGAGTACACGGATTTTCTGGCGTACATTCGTTTCCGCAAGCCGGTGGACATTCGCATCATCGGCCTCTATCCCGTGGTGCGGAACACAGCTTTCGATATGGTGGCGGACGCAACCGGATTTCGCCTATACCTGCCTTCCAAGAACCAGTTCATCACGGGAGCAAATGAGCCGGTCACCGTGCCATCGGCCAACAAAATGGAAAACCTGCGGCCCAGCTTTTTTCTGGACGCGCTGTTGATTCCGCCGCCCACCAACAAGCAGATCTGCCAGCCGATCGATTTCACCGATGAAGACAACGCAGCCTATATCCTGCGCTGCGTGGAAAAAGAATCGGACGGGAGCATCCGCTTTGTTCGCGATGTGTGGTTCAACCGGATCAATTTGCATATCCTTCGCCAAATGACCTTCGACGAGAACGGCGAGATTCTCACCGACGCCCGATACAGCGACTGGAAGGTTTTTCGCGGCGTGGCGTTTCCGCGGGTGATTGACATCAACCGCCCCCAGGACGAATACGGCGTAGTGATCACGTTGGAGAAAATCGAATTCAACAAACCGATCGACAACAGCCAATTTGTGTTGGAGCAGCCCAAGGGAACCGAACTGAAGGTACTGGGAAGCAAAACCGCGGCGCCCCCGGGGGCGAACTCACCGGCCGCGCAAAAGAAGAAGGCGACCAATTGACCTTCCGATTGATACTGGAGAACATGCGGTTCCGGCCCCTGCGGAGCTTGCTCAGCGCGCTGTTGATTGCCATTCCGGTGACCCTGATTCTGACGATCGTGGGCATGAGCCAAGGGATGCTGGAGGAATCGAGGCAGCGGACAAGCAGCATCGGCGCTGATATCATGATCCGGCCGCCGGGCAGCTCAATCATCGGCTTCAGTGGCGCGCCGATGTCGGAAACGCTGGTTTCGTGGGCCCGGCGCCAACCGCACGTCGTTCTTGCAACGGGAATGATCCTGCAGTTGATAAATGGAATTACGGCCGTGACCGGGATAAACCTCGACGAGTTCAAAAAAATGAGCGGGGGATTTGAGTACCTGAAGGGCGGTCCGTTCCAGGAACCCGGCGACATCCTAATCGACGACTTTTACGCGGCCGAGAAAAAGGCCCACGTGGGCGGCACCATCAGCGTGATGAACCACAATTGGCGCGTCTGCGGCATTATTGGCCATGGGAAACTCGCGCGTATTGTCCTGCCGATCACGGTGGTGCAGGACTTATCGGCCAACCCCGGAAAGGTGAGTTTCATCTATCTGAAACTGGATGACACCGCCAACACCGATACCGTCGTGAACTCTCTGAAGGCGCAGCTCCCGGGTTATCAAATCTATTCCATGGCGGAGTATCTTTCGTTTGTCTCCGCGGACAAACTGCCTTACTTCAACACGTTCCTCCAGGTGGTGGTGGGAATCGTCGTCGTAATCGCATTCGCGGTTGTGTGCCTCTCGATGTACATGGCGGTATTGCAGCGGACCCGCGAGATCGGCATTCTGAAATCGTTAGGGGCATCACGCGCCTATGTACTGGGACTGATTGTGGCGGAGGCCGTTGTTATGGGAATCTGCGGCACCGTAGCCGGCATCGGCTTCAGTTTTGTTTCTCGCTGGCTGATTCGGACGCTTGTGCCGGCCTCTTTGACTCAGGCGATCGTAACGGACTGGTGGCCGATCGCCGGCGCCATCGTGATGGTCGCGTCGGTGTTGGGCGCGCTCTATCCCGGCCTGCGCGCGGCCCGCCAGGATCCCATCGAAGCGCTCGCCTATGAGTGAGGCGCCGATCATCGAAATCCGCGGCTTGCGCAAGGTCTATCGCGTCGGGAAGGTTGATGTCGAAGCGCTGCGCGGAGTGGACCTCAACGTCGCAAAGGGCGAGTTTCTTTCCATCGTGGGTCCGTCAGGATCGGGCAAGTCGACGCTTTTTCACATTGTGGGCGGGCTCACGCCACCCACCGCGGGCGCGGTGCGTGTGGCCGGGGAGGACGTCGGCGCTATGTCCGACGCTGGCCGCACCCGCATGCGCAAGAGTACGGTGAGCTTCGTATTTCAAAAATTCAATCTGCTGCCGAATCTTACCGCGGGTGACAACATTGCGCTGGCCCAATATCTCGCGGGCAAGGACCACAAAGAGGACCCCGGGTTTCAGGAAGCGCTGAAAGTGCTCGGCATCGCCAACCGTTTGAGCCACAAACCGAGCGAACTCTCAGGCGGAGAACAGCAGCGCGTAGCCATCGCGCGCGCTATTGTGAACCATCCGGCAATCCTGCTGGCGGACGAGCCTACGGGAAATCTCGATACCGCCAACTCGGGAGCGGTGCTCGAGATCCTGCGCGGCTTGAATGAGCGGCTGGGCCAGACCATCCTCATGATTACGCACAATCCGGAAGCCGCGGCGTACGGGCATCGAACGGTGCACATGCAGGACGGCCAAATCATGGAACCTTCGTCACCGGCGTGATCTCGCGGTGGCGGTCGATCCACCATCCCCAGAGCGGCACCAGCCAAAGCGCCAGTGCGGCGAGGGCGATCGCGTGCTCATTCGGCGGCGGTGGGCCTAGGATGTTCGCTACATACGTCAGCAAGCCGAACGCGAGGAACGTCCACAAGGCGTAGGTGCCCACCCGGTCACGCGCGCGGGTCATGGAGAGGTACAGCCAGGCGCCCACGACGTAAATAGATACCTCCACGATGATAGTGGCGGCGACAGAGTTCCACAGACCCAGTCCAACACGCGGCCCACCGGGATAGAGCGGCAGGTCCGGGCGATGCGTGAAGAAATCGAGAACCCAGTGGCTCACCACGCTGAGGCCAATCACAATGGCGCCTCGGCCGTAACGCGTTACGGTCCAATAGAGCAGCGCGAACAGCAAACCCCAGGCGCAGGCCATGAGAAGACTGTGCGAGACCGGATAGCTGACGAAGTCGAGAGGCGTGAAGGCGGTGTTGCCGGGATCAATGCGCACCTGCTCCCAACCCAACAGCACGAAGACCGGCCACAACAAATCGAGCAGATTCGGCGCAGCCAGCAGAACCCCCAGAGAGGCGCGCGGCGCCACACGCTTGGATGCCAGGCCGACCGCGAAGTGACCGATGAACACTAGTGCGGCAGCTTTCCGAATGGCACCCGCCGCTGATACATCTGGTAGATATGGTGGGCCTCGTGATGCACCATGTACTCTACCTGGAAATGCACGTCGTAGTGTGGGAAATCGGGATGCCTGCCGGGACGATGCCAGTCAGCGGGCGAGAATTCTTCCAGCGGCCGGCCAGCCTTTCGCGGCTTTCGAGAAATGCCGAGATCGAATCCTTGGCGGGCCGGGAAAGCATTTTTTCGAATTCGGTATCGCCATCGGGCATGTAAGAAGTGATGGCCGGATTTTCTCCCGCGACCATCGACTCCACCCTTTGTTCGAAGATATCCTGGATTCGATGCAGGTGGCAGACCAGTTCCTTGAGCGACCACTTTTCAGGAGCAATACGCTGCGCGAGCGACGCTTCATCCAGGCTCGCGGTGATCCGGCCGACGTCATCCGCCTGCTGGCGCAAGCGTGAGATCAGGCGGCGATGCGCCGCGTGTTTATCCGAATGGCTGTGATGTTCCGGCATGGAATCAAGCTCCTTGAAAATTGGATGTGGTGGACGCGCAAGCCGTTTCAACTCCAGCGGCCGGAAAGCGGCTTCACGGGCTCGGCGATGGACTGAAAGCGAAGCAGCCGGACGGCGTCGCTGCCCTTGATCGAGAGCAGCGGCATCAAGCCTTGATCGAGAATGGCTTCAGCCGCGTGCTCGGAAAGGAATGCTTCGGCGCACGGCTTGAGTTGTGATTCGCCATCGGCGCGATACGTGTGGATCGGCAGCCCGCTGATCTCAGCGACTTCACCGGGGCGCAAATCCCATCCCGATTCCGAGAACGCTTCACCCAGCAGGCATGCGCACGCGAGCGCCGCGTTTCCCCAGAGGTATTGATCGTGGCGTGGGGTTTGCCCGAATTCTTCGAAGGCGAAGTTTTCGGTGGCGTCGGTTTGTTTACCGTAAGGCAGACGCAGCAGGAAGCGCGGCAGCGCCAAACCGAGCCAGGTTGCCTGCGGGAGCCGGCGCAAGGCTTGCCAGGAATCAGCCGTCGCGGGATGCCAGCGGCGCGGCTCCAGCGGCTCGGCAAAGGAACCGCATCCCAGAATGCGCGGCGAGCCCGCAGCCAGAAACGGAGCTTCAGCGTGGCGGGCCAGCGCGGCTGCCCTGCCCAGCAGTTGTGCGTCTTCGTCGGTCGGATCGAAGGTGTAACAGCCTGCCATTACGGCCCAGCGCTCGTCGCGCGGCGGGTGCTCAATCAGGTGCTCATAAGTCGCGACCATGTCGGCCGCGAACTCGGGCTTGGCGACGTCCAGCAGAAAAACTTTCAGGTTCTCGCCGGTCGAGAGGCGCCGCACCAGAAGGAATACCCCGCGCCAGGCGGCTTCGAGCGCCTGAAAATCAGGATCATGAAGCAGGGCGCGCATCTGGCCGCTGATGGCGGCATCCACTTGCGCCACCAACTCCGGCCGCTGAGGATCGGGCTTCGACTCGACATACGGGGCCACGATGTCGCGCAATAGCGCCTGGAAATCATCCCCCGCGCGCGCCGGGCTCGCGGCGCTGCGAGCTTCGGTTGCGCTGAGTGTCTGTTCAAATAATTCGCTCGCGGAAAGCCGGGAGATATCCGCGGACGGGGCTGCAGGCTGCGTTTGCGGCGCGGCGGCGCCCGACCAGGAACGTACTTGCGCGGCGGCGGCCTCGTACCGGGCTGGATCATGCAACTGCTCGCGGGTTTCGCGCAGCGCCCGGAAGATTTTGAGCCGCTCGAAAATGCGGTCGGGGTGGAAATCATCCAGTTCTCGAAAACGAACCGCGACGCGCGGGCCGTCCGGTCCGCCCAGGTGCAGGTGCAGTTCGGGCGCAAGCTGGCCAAAAACGTCGTCGAAATTGTCGCGATCGATGAGAATCGGATTGCGTCCCTGAAGCTTGGCGTCGAGCACGCCCCGGTTCTCCCGGCCGCTGAAGTCTCCGAGGATGGCGATATGAAACGGGGAGTCGGGCTCTGGCTGCTCAATGCGCTCGCTTTTCTCGCCCGTCTCGATTTCGACCTGGGCAAAAGAACTGGGTCGTGGCATGGCATCTGCAACGTTAGCGCAAGTTCAGACGGAAATCGAGAGGGATCTGGCTTCGGGCCGGGTAGGAAAAAGCAGGGTTTGGCAGACTTCGCTAGCCTGCCAAACCGAGGCAGGTTTTGTTACTTTGCAGCGGCAGGCGCGGGGGTTGTCTTCGCCGCTGAAGCAGCGACTGGCTTCGCGCTCTTTTTGGCCTTCTTGGTGTGTTTCTTGGTAGCGGCCTTGGTCGTGGTCGCCGGTTTCGCGGGGGTTTTGGCAGCCTCCTGCGCGGCAAACGCCGTGCCGAGCAGCATCGCGGCCCCGAGCATCAAAGCTGAAAGTTTCTTCATGACTGTATCCGTCCGTTTCTGGGGGCTTCTTGTTGCCCTCACTTACTGAGACGTTTCGTATTCTTGCGTTCCGGTGAACGCGCAGTTAAAGTTCGTTAAGGCCGATAAAGCCGCCGCTGCGTGCTAACCTCAAGAGATACATGGGTTTCTCGCAGTCTTTCTTCGCTTCACGGTTCGCCATGAGCGGCGGGGATCTGGAATCGTATCTGGCCGAGGCGCTTTCTCAGGGCGGGGATTACGCCGACCTCTATTTCGAATACCTCTCCACCACCCAGATCAGCATCGACGAATCGATCGTGAAGAGCGCGACTCAGGGCGTCTCGCTCGGCGTGGGCGTGCGGGTCATCGCGGGCGAGCGCACCGGATACGCTTATAGCGACGATCTCAGTCCCGAAAAAATCCGCCAGGCGGCGCACGTGGCCGCGTGCATCGCCGCCGGTCCCGCCAAGGTGGAAAAGACTTCGCTCGAAGAGGGCCACAGGCGCAACCTGTATCCCGTGCTCACCGCCCCCAACGAGACTGCCTTCCTCGATCGCGTGGACCTGGTGAAGCGCGCCGACGCGGCAGCCCGCGCTTACGATCCCCGCGTCTTCCAGGTGCAGGCGACCTACGCCGATAGCCTGCGCCACGTGATGGTCGCGACCAGCGACGGCGTCTTGAGTTTCGACCGGCAGCCGATGGCGCGCATTAGCGTGGCGGCGCTGGCCAAGCAGAATGGCGCGGCTCCGCAGCGCGGATATTCGGGCGGCGGCGGACGCGTTGAGCTGGCGTACTTTCTCGACGACAAGACGCCTGAGCACTTCGCCCGGGAAGCGGCGCGCCAGGCCATCGTGCAACTCGACGCCGTGGAAGCTCCGGCTGGCGAAACCACCGTCGTGCTCGGTCCGGGCTGGCCGGGCATTCTGCTGCATGAAGCTGTGGGCCACGGCCTCGAAGCGGACTTCAATCGCAAAAAAGTCTCGGCTTTCAGCGGCCGCATCGGCCAGCAGGTGGCCAGCCCGCTGTGCACCGTGATTGACGACGGCACCATCGGCGCATCGCCGCGGCTCGCTCAATGTTGACGACGAAGGCAACGCCACGCAGCGCAACGTGCTCATCGAAAACGGCATTCTGCGCGGCTACCTGCAGGACCAGCTTTCCAGCCGTATCACTAAGCGCCGCGCCCACCGGCAACGGCCGCCGCGAAAGCTACGAGCACATCCCCATGCCGCGCATGACCAACACGTTCATGCTGGCCGGCGAAAGCGATCCCGAAGACATCATTCGCTCCGTGCCGAAAGGCATCTACTGCGCAAACTTCGGCGGCGGCCAGGTGGATATCACCAGCGGCAATTTCGTTTTCTCGGCATCGGAGAGTTACCTCATCGAAGACGGCAAGCTCACGCGGCCGGTGCGCAACGCCACGCTGATCGGCAACGGCCCCGAGGCGATGCGCTACGTCAGCATGGTGGGCAACGATCTCAAGCTCGACGAGGGCGTCGGCATTTGCGGCAAAGAAGGACAGAGCGTGCCGGTGGGCGTCGGCATTCCCGACGGTGCGATCGACCGCATGACCGTCGGGGGCACGGCTTGAGCTCAGAACCACCTCGCCGAGCTGGCCGCAGGAGACGGTGAAACAGGCGCTCGAGCGCGGTGCGAGCGATGCCGAGTGCACCATTTCGGAAGGCAGCGAATTCTCCGCCAATGTGCGCATGGGCGAAGTGGAGAGCCTGAAAGAAGCCGGCTCGCGCGGCGCGGGGTTGCGCGTTCTGATCGGCAAGCGCGTCGGTTCGTCCTACACATCGGATCTCTCGGCCGAAGGCATCAGCCGGATGGTCGCTTCGGCGATCGATCTGGCCGCTATCACCACCGAAGATCCGCACGCCGGTCTTGCCCGATGCGGAGGAGCTCGGAGCCATCTCAACCGATCTGCAGCTTTACTGCGCGGACGTCGAGCACCTGGAAACGCCGTTCAAGATCGATCTGGCGCGCGCCGCCGAAGCCGCCGCGCTCGATGCCGACCCGCGCATCACCAACTCCGAAGGCGCATCGTTCGATTCCAGCGTGGGCCGCCGCATCTTCGCCAACTCGCGCGGCTTCGTGGGCGAGTATCGCACCAGCTATTGCTCGCTCTCGGCCGTTCCCGTCGCGCGCCAGGGCAATTCCATGGAGCGCGATTACTGGGTCTCGATGGCGCGCAGTTTCGCGGGACTCGAAGCCGCGGAGCACGTCGGGCGCAAGTTGCGGCCGAGCGCGTCCTGCGGCGTTTGGGCGCGCGCAAAGTGGAAACGCAGCGCGTCCCGGTGATCTTCGAGCCGCGCACGGCGCGCAGTCTGCTGGGCAACATCTTCGAGGCCGTGCATGGCGAATCGGTATACCGGCAGGCGTCGTTTCTGGCGGGCAAGCTGGGCGAAAAGATCGCCGCGGAAACGCTCACCGTGATCGACGATGGCACTATCGCCGGGCTTATTCGGCACCTCCCCGTTCGACGACGAAGGCGTGCCCACGCGCCGCACGGCCGTCATCGAGCGCGGCGTGCTGAAGAGCTATCTGCTGAACACTTATACGGCGCGCAAGCTCGGCATGAAGACCACCGGCAACGCTTCGCGCGGCATTACGGGCAACGCCGGCATCGGCCACGGCAATTTTTTCATGGAGCGCGGAGAACGCACGCCAGAATGAGATCATCGCGGCGTTAAAAACGGCTTTTACGTGACCGAATTGATCGGCACCGGTGTCAATATCGTCACCGGCGACTATTCGCGCGGCGCGGTGGGCATGTGGATTCGCGACGGCGAGCTGGCCTTCCCGGTTTCGGAAGTGACCATCGCCGGAAATTTGAATCATATGTTGATGGATGTGGAGGCAATCGGATCGGACCTGGAGTTTCGCGGTTCGACGGCCGCTCCCACGCTTCTCATCCGGGAGATGACTGTTGGTGGGCGATAAACCAGGTACAAAACCGAAGAAAGCCGCTTCTCGATCCCCGTCCCGGTGGTGGTGGGCACCGTCATCGTGATCCTGTGCTTCGGCGCGTGGACCGGCTACGATTACTGGGCGCGCAAACACCCGCCCGCGCCCCCGGTACTGACCGCTGAAGCCAAGCATTACGTCCACAATCTTCAGTTGAGCGACGTCGAGATGAAGGCCGCCGAAAGCTACATGAAGCAGCAGGTGGTCGAGATCGTCGGCAATATAACGAATAATGGGCCGCGCACGCTGAACGCAGTCGAAATCAACTGCGTGTTCTACGACGCGTATGGACAACTCGTGCTGCGCGAGCGGGTCCCGATCGTGGGCAGCCGCACCGGCCCTCTCGCCCCCGGTCAGAAAAAAAGCTTCCGCCTGGCGTTCGATACCATCCCCGAAAGCTGGAATCAGGCCCTGCCGCAATTGGTGATTGCGCAGATTGTGTTTGGGTGAGAACAACTCAGCGACTGAACCACTCCCGAAATACCGTGGCGATCAGGTTCTCGTCTAGATAGAAGCTCGTGGAACGCAGGCGGCCAATGACCGCGGGTACGTCGATCATTCCCCGATCTGCGGCGACACGGAGAATCCCCAGCGTCCCAGTGACCCGTAGTTTCCATCGCCGGGCTTCCGCGCGGCCCGCCTGATCGTCTATTAGAATCAGGTCCGCCTCAATTTGTTTGGCAAGCGCAATCGCTTCCCTTTCTCCTTCATCTAAGTCGCCTGAAATCGGTGCGAGCAACTCCGATTGGACCTGGCGGACGACAAGCCACGCCGGATTTCCCGCCAACCATTTTGCGACTTCCGGTGGAGTACTCTGAACGCTCATCTCCCGAACCACAGCCTTGGGAACAAACACTCGGCCATAAAGAGCGGGCAGTAAGCCGTCTTGTTCAAGTAACACGAGGTAGTGCAGCGGCGCGGTGTCCGCTATCACGATCATCGAGCCGGCAGAATACCCACCTCGCGATGAGCGTCAAGATCATCGGAGACGTCGGTCACAGCATAGCGATATGGAACGCCGTGCTCTTTGAGCAACGAATGTACTTGTAAACGGCTCTCGTAGCCTAGCATGCGCTTGATTTGAGATTCCGAAAGCACGCCGGACCTATAACCCTCGGCGGCAAGCGCCTCGAGAGCGTAGCGAGGCACGTCCGCACACCGGTTCGTCAGCACTTCCAGCACATCTTCCGGGAGATCGAGCGTCAACTGCACAACTTCATTATACGCCGCCCAAACTTCCTACTTCCCGATACAAAACGTAGAAAAGATCCGATTGAGAATGTCGTCGGCCGTTGTCGCCCCGGTGATCGCGTCGATGGGCCGCAGCGCGCCGTACAAATCGAGCAGCAGCATCTCGTGTGGGATCTTGTCCGCAACGGCTCCGCGCGCTTTCACCAGATAGCTGAGCGATTCGCGCAACAGTTGCTCGTGCCGCAGGCTGGTGATGAAGCCCGTCTCCGGTTCGGCCACGCCGCCGGGCGCGATGGCTTCGAAGACGGCCTCGCGCAGGCTCTCGATCCCCGCGCCGGTCAAAGCCGATACCGCGATCCCACCTTCCGGCAGCGCACCGTGATGCGGCAAATCCGATTTGTTTCCCACGATCAGCGCGCGCCCCTGCGATTTGGCGCGGTCGATCAGCTCTCGATCCTTGGATCCATCGCCGACAGATCAACCACCACCAACGTCAGGTCGGCATCCGCCATGGCCAGAAAACTGCGCTCGATGCCCAGCGTTTCGACCAATCCCTCGCTCGCGCGGATGCCCGCCGTGTCCACCAGCTTCACCGGAATGCCACGGATCGCCGCGACTTCAGAAACGAGATCGCGCGTGGTGCCGGGGATATCGGTCACGATGGCGCGGTCCTGTTCGAGTAGGCGGTTGAACAGACTGCTCTTCCCGACGTTCGGCCGTCCGACCAGGGCCAGTGAGAAGCCCGCGTGCACCAGCTTGCCGTAGGCAAAGCTGCCGCGATCATCTCTCGATGGCGCGCTCGATGGGATCGAGCCGTCGGAGGATTTCCCCCGCCGGCGCCACGCTGACATCATCCTCGGCGAAATCGATTCCCGCTTCGAGCAGCGAAATCAACTCCAGCAACTGTTCTTTCGCCGGCGCCAGGCGGCGCGACACCGAGCCTTCCACTTGTTGCGCGGCGATGTGCGCCTGGTAAAGCGTGGTGGCCTCGATGAGATCGCGCACCGCTTCGGCTTGCGGCAGATCGATACGGCCGTTGAGGTAGGCTCGCAGGGTGAATTCACCGGGCTCGGCCGGGCGCGCACCCTCCGCCATGGCCCGCTCCACGCAATACCGCAGCACGACCGGCGCGCCGTGGCACGAAATCTCGATGACATCTTCGGCGGTGTAGGAGCGGGGGCGTGCGAAAAAAGTGACGACTACTTGATCGACGGTGCGGCCGTGTTCGTCGGGAAGCTCGGCCAGAGCGCTGGTCCAGGATTGCCAGGTGTGCTCAGGTGGAAAACGCAGGATCTTCAAGGCAATCGCAATCGCGCTGGCGCCCGAGAGACGTACCACTCCCAGGCCGCCGCGGCCGGGCGGAGTCGAAATAGCGACGATGGTGTCGATAGTGTTGATAGGTTGATGAGCTCAGCGGCGGCCGCGGCCCTGGGCGCGGGGCCGGCCACGATCGCGATCCCGGTCGCGTTCGCGGGGACGCCCGGAGTTTTGATACGGTGCGGGCGGGGGTGCTTCGGGCAAGCTGGCCATGCCCGCCGGATAAATTACCACCTGGCGAAATCCGCCGTGGCCTGTGCTTTCGCTGCGCAGTTCGGTTTCGTTGCGCAAGGCCAGGTGGATTACGCGCCGCTCGCGGCTGTTCATGGGATTGAACTTGAACGGCTGCCCCGTGCGCTTTACTTTTTCGGCCGCCGCGACAGCACTGAGACGCAGTTCTTCGATGCGCAAGGCCCTATAATCCTGCGCGTCGAAGGAGATGCGGGAGTGGTCCTCGGAAGGCATGCGCAGCGCTTCCATGGTGATGTATTCCAAAGCCAGCAACAGCTCCGCTTTGTTGGCCAGCAGCAGATCGACGTCCGTGCCGGAAAATCGCACCACTACCTCGGGATTTTCGAAGTCCGGATTCAACGACTCCCCTTCCGCAGCCTCGTAATGCAGTTGAAAGCCGCCCTTTTCGAGGAGTGGCTTCAGGAACTGATCGATCCTGGGAGTCACCGAGGTGACGGTATATTTTTTGTCGCTCACCGTCTATTTCTCGTTTGCTTCTTTGCCGGCAGTAGCGGCTGGGGAATGTCGGCTACCGTCGCGGTCTTGTTGAAAAATACTTGCTGTGCGATCCCCACCAAATTGGCAGTCAAATAGTATAACACCAGGCCGCTGGGCAAACTGTAGAAGAAAAAGCCCATTACGAGCGGCATCATGAGCATCATGCGCTGCTGGCTGGGATCCGCCGAGGTGGTGGGGGTCATCTTTTGCATGAAAAATTGCGTCGCAATCATGGCGATTGGAAGAATGTGAATGGGCAGATGTTCGGCCGATGACAGGTCCGTAACCCATAACCAATTCGCGTGGCGCAGCTCAATCGAAACCGACAGCACCTTGTAGAAGGCGATGAAGAAGGGGATTTGGATCAACTGCGGAAAGCAGCCGCCCATAGGATTGGCGCCGTGCTTCTTGTAAAGCGCCATAACCTCTTCATTCTGCTGCTGCTTACGCGGGTCGCGCATGCCGATGCCCTTGTACTTGTCGTTGATGGCGGCAATTTGCGGCTGGAGCAACTGCATCTTTTTCATGGACTTCAGGCTGGTAAGCCGCAGCGGAAACAGCAGAAAGTTGATCAGGATGGTGACGACGATGATCGCCCAACCGTAGTTCTGTATCCAATGATCGGCGACATAGTGCAGGGCGAAGAACAACGGCTTGGCCAAAAACCAGAACCAGCCAAAGTCCACGATATTGACGAGCTTCGCGTTGATTTTCCCGAGGATGTCGATGTTTTTCGGCCCGACGAATACTTCGAAATCATTGTGCACCGGGCTGCCGACGGCGGCCCCGACGCGCGGCTGCTCCTTGGGATCGGCGGCGGTCACGACAGTGTCGCCAAACGTGACCAGCTTGACTGGCGAGGGCCCCGCGGGTTGAAACACGGCCGCGAAGTACTTATCCTCGAGACCGGCGAAGGAGTAGTTGCCTTCGGAGGTGACCGGACCGTTCTTGGCGTCCTTGGCAACGTGCGTCTTCAGCTTTGTGTCATTCAAGTCGAAATAGACAACGTGCTGCTCCGCCGGATTGACGACGGCCGGGTCGCCAAAACCTCCGCGCCAGGCGATCAGGTGCGTTAGAAGGGCGCCGTTCTCCCGCACCTCGGTCGAGACCTGCGTGACGTATTTCTTCTTCTGAAACTGGAAGGTTTTGCGCGCGGTTAATGCTCCATCGGAGTACTCGTAAGTGACGCCGAGGCCATCCTCCGAGGGTTTGGCGGCGAAAAGTACGGTATTCAGGTCCACCGCCGGCTTCTTCTGTTCAAAAAACAGCTGAAATGGATAGCCGGCCTTCGGGGCTGCGGCCGCGTTGACGAGCTCCAGCGGCTTGCCGTTGTCGTCGGCATATTTCTTCAGGATCCACTGCTGGACAACGCCTCCGCGATTGGAGAACACAACCTTGTAAAGGTCGGTTTCGACGACGAAGGTCTCTTCCTTTTGCGCGGCCACGTGCTCCGCTTGCGCGGCGACGTGCTCCGCCGGCGTGGCTTCCGCTGGCGCCGCGGGGGATTCGGCGGGCGCGGCCGGCGCCTCGGGTGACGTCACCGCCGCCTGCCGTTGCGTGGTTGACGCCTTCTTGGGCGCGGGCGGGGGCGCTACCGTTTTGAAGAAGTACGGCGTCGCGAACAGTACCAGACCCATGAGCGCGAACGCGATCAGCAGCCGCGTTTCGGTGGTCAACTCGGGTTTAGAGCCGGGTTGGCTGAGCTTCGGATCGTCGCTCATGGAACCAGATCTACTCCGCCTGTGTGAAAGGGATGGCAGCGGCACAGGCGCTTGATGCCCATCCACGTTCCGCGCCGGACCCCATGGCGTTCCACAGCCTCACGCATATATTCCGAGCAGGTTGGATGAAAGCGGCAGACCGCGGGCATCCACGGCGATAGAAATCGTTTATACAGCCGCAAGGAGGTCACAACGAACCGCTGCACCGGAGAAAGAACTTCTCCACCTCCCGGATGAGCTCCGGGAAGGGCGAGTCCATCGCCGCGCGGCGCGGATTGAAGACAATTTCCCACTGTGGATTTAGTTGCTCGAGCCGCAGGCGAACGGCCTCGCGGACACGCCTTTTGATCCGGTTGCGAACCACCGCACCGCCGAGTGACCGGGGAACCGTAAACCCGATCCTCGGCCCGCCGCTCCGCGACGGACCCACAGGCTCCACACGCCGGGCATAGAACGCCGCAAAGAACCGGCTGGAATAACGGTCTCCATGGTCATACACGCGCCGGAAATCTTGGGGGCGTAACAGGCGAACACTTTTGGGAAAACCTGCGATTCGGACTACCTTTCGGAACTGACGGTGAGCTTCTTGCGGCCCTGCGCGCGGCGGCGGGACAGCACCGCCCGTCCGTCGGCGGTCTTCATGCGCGTCCGGAAGCCATGCGTTTTTGCGCGCCGCCGTCTATTCGGTTGAAACGTTCTTTTCGGCATTTTGCTCTAAGGTTTTAGTATAGAGCAGCGTGGCGGGCGGGGCAAACTGGGGAACTACAGGGTACCGGGGGTGTTGGCCTTCCGGCAACTTGGCGTGCCACTTGTGGACACTGTGTCAAATTGTCTCCCGCGATGACTCAGCGCCCCACGGACGGAGGCGAAGACATCATGGATAAAAACAAGCAAAGAATCACCAACCCCGCGAGAATTGTTGCCACCCACATAAAGAACCCTGCCTCCGCCTTTTAACAGTGCAATTTGGTGTCCGAACCGGTCAACGCTTGCCACGTACTTCGGTTATGGTACGTTTGCGCTATGCGGTTGGATTTTGCATTTGGAAAATCCGGATTGATTGCCGACCTGCCGGCGCGTTTTCGATATCAGATTTTGGAATCCCGGTCGGCGCGGCCTCTACCAGATTCCATAGCGGCCGTGGAGGCAGCCCTGGATTCCCCCATCGGGGCGGCGCCGCTCGCCGAACTGGCGCGAGGGCGGCAGAGTGCCGCGATTTCTGTCTGTGATATCACACGGCCCACGCCCAACAGCCTGGTGTTGCCGCCTGTCTTGCGCCGTCTGGAGCGAGCCGGCATTCCACGCTCGAACATCACGATATTGATCGCGACTGGCTTGCATCGGCCGTCAACCGGCGCGGAGATTCGCGAGATTTGCGGCGGGGCAGTTGCCGAGCAGTACCGCGTGGTCAATCACAACGCGCGACAACTGGACGAGCACCGCCATCTGGGCACAACCGCGTCGGGTACGCCCGTTCACATCGACGAGCGCTTTGTCTCGGCCGATTTGCATGTGACGCTGGGTTTCATCGAGCCGCACCTGATGCTCGGGTTTTCCGGCGGGCGGAAGCTAATCGCACCGGGCTTGGCGGCGCAGGAGACGATCAAGGTCCTGCACAGTCCGAAATTCATGCGCGATGCGCGCGTCTGTGGAAGGTTCTATCGAAGACAATCCGCTGCATCGTGAGTTGCTGGAGATCGCGCGGATGGCGCGTCACGATTTCCTGGTAGATGTCGCGCTCGGGCGGGGAACGCCTGGCGCGCGGCCGATTTGTGGTGTCTTCGCCGGTGATCCCGTTTCCGCACACCGGCGTGGCGTCGAATTCGTTTCGGAAGCGATGTTGGAGACGCTCGAGGAGCCGGTGGATGCGGTCATCACGACCTCGGCCGGCTATCCGCTCGACCTGACGTTTTACCAGGCGATCAAAGGGATCACCGCGGCGGCGCACATCGTCAAGCCAGGCGGCAGGATTCTGCTGCTGGCGGCGTGCGACGAGGGCGCGGGAGCACCGGAGTTCAGCCGTATGCTGCGCGAGAATCCCTCGGACCGCGAGTTTCTGCGGCGCATCGCCGAAGCTCCCGTGACGATTGATCAGTGGCAACTCGAGAAGCTGGCTCTCGTAACGGCCAAGGCCACGGTGCTCTTCTATGTCCCCGGCTTGCCGCGCGAGTATCATGCGTCGCTCTGGGGGCGCGCTCATGCTACCGCGGCCGAGGCTATAGAAGCGTTGACCGCCGGGCTGCCGCGCGAAGCGCGTATCGCCGTGATTCCCGAAGGCCCTTACGTGTTGGCGAAGGCTCTGGCCCGCGAGCCCGCGCTACACTAAAGGCACGCCGAGGCATGAAGCGACTATTTGCACTTCTGTTATCAGCCATGCCCCTGTTCCCGGCTGCCGATGTGGGCGAACCTGCGCGCATTCCCGTGGTGGTGGAGCTGTTCACTTCGGAGGGTTGCTCGAGTTGCCCACCCGCTGACGCCCTTCTGACAAAACTCAGGGACTTACAGCCTGTTCCTGGCGTCCACGTCATCGCGCTCGAGGAGCACGTGGATTATTGGGACCGGGGTGGCTGGCGCGACCCGTTCTCGTCGCCTGCATTCACCGGCCGGCAGAAGAGCTATGTCCAGCAACTGCGTATCGAGGAGGCCTACACGCCCGAGATGGTGATTGACGGGCACGCCGAGTTGGTCGGGAACAACTCCGGGACAGCGCTGAGCGAACTGGCCAAAGCGGCGCGCAGCACCAAGATACCCGTGCAATTGACCCTGCGGGAAAAATCCCCTGGTCATGCGTCGTTAGCCATACAGGTGGACGCCGCGAAATCCTCCGGCGATGTGCTGATGGCGATCACTGAGAGTCAACTGGCCAGTGACGTAGCGCGCGGGGAAAATGCCGGCCACAATTTGAAGCATTCCGCGGTGGTGCGGAAATTGATCCAGGTTGGAAAGTTGAAGGCCGGCGAAGCGTTCTCCGGAGAAACAGTAGTGAAGCTCGCGCCGGAGTGGAAGCTGGAGAACCTGAGTGCGGTCGCCTTTGTTCAGGAACGCGCGGGCGGCAAAGTGCTGGGCGCGTCCGAGATCGCGCTGGCGCACTGACGGCCGAAGCTCCGGCAGCGCCCTGTTACTCCTGATATGAGCCATAGAATGCAAGTCTTGGTTTCTGAGCCGCTTGACGCAAGCATCGAAAAGGCGGCAAAACGCGGCCGAATATCTAAAGGCGCCTGGGTGCGCCAGGCCCTCGAAGAGGCTCTCGAACGGCAGCTTGGCGGGGGCTCGCATGACGCGGAACCACTGGCGCGCCTCGCGTCACTGGACGCTCCCACTGCCGACATCGATGTCATGATCGCGGAGATTGAATCCGGGCGGAGTTGAAGTAAGACCCGCTTATTCGCTCTCGTCCCCGCTCACACGGAGCACAGCTAGAAACGCTTCCTGGGGGATCTCCACGCGGCCGACGCGCTTCATGCGCTTCTTGCCTTCCTTCTGCTTCTCCAGCAGCTTGCGTTTGCGCGAGATGTCGCCGCCGTAGCATTTGGCGAGCACGTTCTTGCGCATGGCGGGAATGGTCTCGCGGGCCACGATTTTGTTCCCGATGGCGGCTTGCAGCGCGACCTCGAACATCTGGCGGGGAATCAGCTTGCGCATGCGCTCGATCAGCACCTTGCCGCGCTCGTAGGCGAAATCCTTGTGGACGATCATGGTGAGCGCGTCGACCGGTTCGCCGGCCACCAGCACGTCCAGCTTCACCATCGGAGAAGCGCGATAACCGGACAGATGATAATCGAGCGACGCATAGCCGCGGGAGGCCGATTTCAGGCGGTCGTAGAAATCCAGCACGATTTCGTTGAGCGGCATCTCGTACACCAGCATGCACGCGGCCGGCGCCGATGTGCTCGAATTTCTTCTGCACGCCGCGCTTCTCTTCGAGCAGCTCCAGGATGCCGCCCAGAAAATCCTCGCGCGTGATCACGGTGGCGTCGATGATGGGCTCTTCGATCTGCTTGATGTCGGTGGGATTCGGGAACTTGGTCGGGTTGTCGACCTCGATGACCTCGTCACGCGTGGTGGTGATGCGGTAGCGCACGCCGGGCGCGGTGGTGATCAGATCGATGTTGAACTCGCGCTCCAGGCGCTCCTGCACGATTTCCAGATGCAGCAGTCCGAGAAAGCCGCAGCGGAAACCGAAGCCCAGCGCGACCGAATTTTCCGGCTCGAAGCTGAACGCGCTGTCGTTCAGGCGCAGCTTTTCGAGCGCGTCGCGCAACAGGCCGTGCTCGTGCGATTCCACCGGATACAAGCCGGCGAATACCATGGGCTTGATCTCTTCGAAGCCGGGCAGCGGCTCGGCGGCGGGGTTCGCGTCATCGGTGATGGTGTCGCCGATCTTGGCGTCGGAGACGGTCTTGATATTTGGCGAACAAGAACCGACTTCGCCAGCGGAGAGTTCTTCGCACGGCGTGGCTTTGGGCGCCTGGTAGCCCAGCCCTTCGACTTCGAACACCTGGCCGTTCGACCACAGCCGGATTTTCTGACGCATGCGCAGGCGGCCATCGATCACGCGCACCAGAATGATGACGCCGCGATAAGGATCGAACCAGGAATCGAAGATGAGGGCGCGCAACGGAGCGTCGGGCGACCCTTGGGCGGCGGCACGCGCTGGACGATCGCTTCGAGCATTTCGTGAATGCCGATGCCTTGTTTGGCGCTGACCAGCACCGCGTCGTCCGCGGGCGTCAGCCCGATCACCTGCTCAATCTGCTCGCGAATGCGCTCCGGTTCGGCGGCGGGCAGATCGATTTTGTTGATGACCGGAATGATTTCGAGGTTATGATGCAGCGCCAGATAGGTGTTGGCCAGCGTCTGCGCCTCCACGCCCTGCGAGGCGTCCACCACCAGCAGCGCGCCCTCGCAGGCCTGCAGACTGCGCGAAACTTCGTAGGAGAAATCCACGTGGCCGGGTGTATCGATGAGATTCAGTTGATACAGTTTGCCATCGTCGGCGCGGTAATTCAGCCGCACGGCGTGGGCCTTGATGGTGATGCCGCGCTCGCGTTCGAGGTCCATCGAGTCGAGCACCTGCTCCATCATTTCGCGCTGGGAAAGCGCGCCGGTGACTTCGAGCAGACGATCCGCCAGCGTCGACTTTCCGTGGTCGATGTGCGCGATGATCGAGAAATTACGGATGAATTCGGGATCCATGCGGTATGATGCTGAAAGGACGAAGCACGCCTCGTCCCCTACGAATTATCCCATATGTCCTACAGCAACATCCGTTTCGAGACGGCTCCGAACGGGATTGCGCTCGTCACTGTAAACCGTCCCGACAAGCTGAATGCGCTGAATCGGGACACGATGGAAGAGCTTTCCAGCGCTTTCACGCGCGTGCGGGACGATGCCGCGATTCGGGGGCTCATCGTGACGGGCGCGGGTGAGAAAGCGTTCGTTGCGGGAGCCGACATCAACGAGCTCGCCGTGCTTTCGCCCATCGAAGCACGGGCGCTCGCGTTGCGCGGACAGGCAATTTTTCGGACGCTAGAAACGTTGCCGAAGCCCACGGTAGCGGCGGTCAACGGATTTGCGCTGGGTGGCGGACTCGAGCTGGCGCTAAGCTGCGCCATACGGGTAGCGGCGCCGAACGCCAAGTTCGGACAGCCGGAGGTGAAGCTGGGACTCGTGCCGGGCTACGGAGGAACGCAGCGGTTGCCGCGCCTGGTGGGCCGCGGGCGCGCGATTGAAATGCTGATCACCGGCGAAACAATTGACGCCGCGGAAGCCTATCGCACGGGTTTAGTGAATTACGTCACGCCGCTCGTCGAGCTGCTGCCGTTCAGCCGCGCGTGGCTGCACAAAGTGCTGGCCAACGGGCCCCAGGCGATTGCCCTCGCGATCGAAGCGGTGGACGTCGGCCTGGCTTGCGGTCTCGAGGAAGGTCTGCGGTTCGAGGCCGCTGCGTTTGGCCTCACCGCGGCTACGGAAGACCGCGCCGAAGGAACGCGCGCCTTTCTCGAAAAACGAAAAGCCGCTTTCGCGGGAAAATAAATATGCCGGGCGCCGTCATCGAAGGGGATCTTTCGGCCAAGGGTCTGCGGTTTGCAATCATCGTGGGCCGGTTCAACAGCTTTATTTCCGACCGTCTGCTGGCTGGTGCGCTTGACGCTTTGACGCGCTCGGGATGCGCCGAGGAAAACATCACGATCATCCGTGTTCCGGGCTCGTGGGAAATGCCGGTCGTCGCGAGCGAGCTGGCGAAAGCGAAGCGCCACGATGCCATCATCGCTCTTGGCGCCGTCATCCGCGGCGACACGCCGCATTTCGATTACGTCGCCGGGGAGATGGCTCGCGGCTTGGCGGATGTAGCTCGCGAGACCGGCGTTCCCGTCGCCTTTGGCGTGCTCACCACCAACACCGTGGAACAAGCCGTGGATCGGGCGGGCGTTAAGGGTGGCAATAAGGGCTTCGATGCCGCGATGAGCGCGATCGAGATGGCCAATCTGATGCGGCGTTTGCGCCAGCCCTCGGCGTAGCATGCCCGCCCGGCGCCGGTCCCGCGAGCACGCGCTGCAAATCCTGTACCAGTGGGACATGCGGAAGCAGCCGGTCGATGAGTCGATCGGCGCGTTTTACGGCACTCTCTATTCGGAAGAGAATGCCGCGCCGCCGGAGCGCGACGAGTTTCTGGAGCGGTTGGTGCGAGGCACCGTCGAGACAGCCGGCGAAATTGACGCGCTGATTTCCGGTCATGCGGAGCACTGGAGATTGGAGCGCATGCCGGCGGTGGACCGCAACATCCTCCGCCTCGCGATTTACGAGATGCGCCACACCGAGACGCCCGCGCCGGTGGTGATCGACGAAGCGCTCGAACTTGCGCGGCGGTTTTCGACCGAGGAATCGGTGCTTTTCGTGAATGGCGTGTTGGACGCGGTGCACCGGGGGGAGTAAGGGGAAGGCAAAAGACAAAAGGCAAAGGGCAAAAGGCAAAAGTGAGTGGGTGGCCGGGATTTGGATGCACGCCTGTTGCAATACGGGGCGCGGATCATCAGGCTCGTTGAAGCTTTGCAGAAGACGATGACGTGCCGGCGGATTGGAGATCAACTGCTGCGAAGCGGGATGGCCGTAGGAGCAAACTACCTAGAAGCGCAGGGAGCGGAATCACGTGTAGATTTCGCTCACAAGCCGCAGTTGGCGGTGAAAGAGCTGCGCGAGTCAAACTACTGGCTGCGCCTGCTCGCTGAGTCGGACCAGATGCCGCACAACCGCCTGACCGATATAATCGATGAATCAACCCAACTCCGCGCAATTCTCTCGAAAGGCGTGGCAACGACAAAGGCAAAAATGAAATGACCCCTTCCAAATCCCCCTTTTGCCTTTTGCCCTTTGCCTTTTGTCTTTTGCCTTGACCATGTTTTCCTACGTCGATCATTCTCTCTACTGCGAATCGGTCGCTCTCGCCGACGTCGCCCACCACGCGGGAACCCCCTGCTACGTCTACTCCAGCCAGGCCTTTCTCGAGAACTTCCACGCGTACGACCAAGCGCTGGGCGACCTGCCGCACATGGTCTGCTACGCCGTGAAGGCGAATGGCTCGTTGGGCATTCTTGCGCTATTGGCAAACGCCGGAGCGGGGTTCGACATTGTCTCCGGCGGCGAGTTGTATCGCGTGCTGAAGGCGGGCGGCGATTCCGCGCGCGTCGTATTCTCCGGCGTCGGCAAGACGGCCGATGAGATCGACTTGGCGCTGGAGAAGGGCATTCACGGTTTCAACTGCGAGTCCGAGCCGGAACTGGCCCTGATCAATTCGCTGGCCGCGCGGCGTGGCGTGCGAGCATCATTTTCCCTGCGGGTAAATCCGGACGTGAATGCCGAGACGCACCCCTACATCTCCACCGGTTTGCGCCAGCACAAGTTTGGCATCGACATTCATGAGGCGGAGGCGATCTACAGTCGCGCCCGCGAGTTCGCCAATCTCGAAGCAACCGGCGTAAGCTGCCACATCGGCTCGCAGTTATTGGATGTAACACCAATCTTCGAGGCCCTGGACAAGGTTCTGGCCCTCATCGCACGGCTGCGCGCCGCCGGGCATACTATTGAGCACGTCGATCTGGGCGGCGGGTTGGGCGTCGTCTATCAACCCACCGATCAGCCCCCCGCTATCCGCTCTTTTGTGGACTGCATCCGTCAAAGGTTGCAAGGTACGGGATTGACGGTCATGCTTGAGCCGGGCCGATCGATTGTCGGGCCGGCCGGCATGCTTCTCACCCGGGTCCTGTACCGTAAGCGTAATGTTGACAAGGAGTTTGTGGTGGTCGATGCTGCCATGAATGACCTCATCCGCCCGTCGCTCTACCGCTCCTACCACGAGATCCTGCCGCTTCGAAAAACTGACCGTCCGGACGTGGTCGCCGACTTGGTGGGACCGGTTTGCGAGACCGGGGATTTTCTGGCCCGCGATCGTCTACTGGCGAATGCAGCTCCAGGCGACTTTCTGGCCATCGCCACGGCGGGTGCTTACGGTTTCGTACAAGCGTCCAACTATAACGCCCGGCGGCGCCCGGCGGAGGTGCTAGTGGAGGGCGATAAGTGGCGTTTTATCAGAGTGCGGGAGACCTACGAGGACCTTATCCGGGGCGAAACCGCGTAATACGCTTCGCTAGAACTTTCCGACTAGTGACTTCGTATAATGGCGTGAAGGAGATCTATGCGTCTCGAACCTGCCATCACTGGGCTCCTGTTCGCTCTCGCGTCAACCACCGCGACCATCCCGCCGCCGGTGACGTTTTCCAGGGATGTTTTGCCGGTTTTGGAGAAGAACTGCCAGGGATGCCATCGTCCCGGCGAGGCCGCTCCGTTTTCTCTGCTTACTTATGAACAGGCTAAGCCATGGGCCAAAGCCATGAAGGAAGCCGTGCTGCTGAAGAAGATGCCGCCATGGTTTGCGGACCCGCATTACGGCAAGTTCGCCAACGACCGGTCGCTCTCCCAGAAGGAGATCGACACGCTGGTAGCCTGGGCCGACACAGGCGCTTCGCTGGGTGATCCGAAGGATGCACCGGCTCCAATTCATTTCGTCGAAGGCTGGCGGATTCCGCAGCCGGAAGTTGTGATCCAGATGCCGAACGCGTTTGATATTCCGGCATCCGGCACCATCGAGTATCAGTATGTTGTGGTGCCGACGGGGTTTACCGAAGATCGTTGGGTCCAATATGCGGAGGCGCGGCCGGGCAATCCAGCGTTGGTCCATCACATCATCGCGTTTATTCGGGAGCCGGGTTCGAAGTGGCTCAAAGATGCCAAGCCGGGCGTCCCGTTTGTTCCTGAGGAACCAAAGAAAGAGAAGAAGAAGAAAAAAGATGACGACGATGGCGGGTTCTCCGGCGATGCGGTGGCAGGTTACGCGCCCGGCATGCTAGCCATGCAGCTTCAGCCCGGACAGGCGAAGCTGATCAAGGCGGGATCGGACATCGTGTTCCAGTTGCATTACACCGCCAATGGCAAAGCCGGCACGGACCGCAGCCGCCTCGGTCTCGTTTTCGCCACCGAACCGCCCAAACAGCGCGTGTTCACACTGGCAGCCGCAAACGGGAAATTCAAAATTCCGCCCGGCGACGCAGACTATAAGGTGGACTCCGAGTTCGAAATGGGGACGCAGGTGACGTTGACCAGTATGCAGCCGCACATGCATCTACGTGGGAAGGATTTCGAGTACCGCGTGGTTTATCCCACCGGCGAGCAAGAAACCTTGCTGCGCGTGCCGAATTACAGCTTTAGCTGGCAGCTTGCCTACTTCCCCGTGAAGCCAATCGTTCTGCCGAAGGGAACAAAAATCGAGTGCACCGCGCATTTCGATAATTCTCCGAATAATCCCAACAACCCGGACGCGGGCAAGGAAGTGAGCTGGGGCGACCAGAGCTGGGACGAAATGATGATCGGCTTCTTCGATGTCGCCTTCGACGCCGACATGCCCTTGAAGCACTTGTTCCCGGAGCAAAAAAAGGAAGACAAAAAGGCGGGTGACGACTAAGCCGTATGCAGTTTTCGCGGGCCTGATCGGCGCCCTAGCCGCGGAGGCTCACGACCCTATCACGACAAAGCTCACCTGGACGCAGGAGATCTCCCGTATCATTTACAAGCGCTGCGCCAGTTGCCATCATCAAGGCGGTGCGGCGTTTTCGCTCATCGCTTACGACGATGCGCGGCCATGGGCCAAGGCGATCCGCGAAGAAGTGCTCGAGCGGCGCATGCCGCCGTGGGGGGCGGTCGAGGGAATCCGCGGGTATCGCGACGACCCAAGCCTGACGGCCCTCGAAGTTGAGATGCTCGTGAGCTGGGTGGAAGGCGGGGCACCTGAAGGAGATGCGGTTTACTTGCCCCCGGCGCCCCTGTTCTCTTCTACGACACAACCGCGAGCACCTGCCGCAGGTGGCATTACGGCGCCGGTGACCTTGCACCAGGCGATCACCGTGGCAGCGGTCACGCCTCGCGATTTGCCGGACCGCGCCTCCATGGAAGTAACCGCACTTGAGCCGGATGGATCAGTCGATCACCTTATCTGGTTGCGAAATTATCGCCAGGCCTGGACGCGCACGTATTGGTTCCGGGACCCGCTGCTCCTCCCGGCCGGAACGCGCATCGTCGTCAACGCTCCTGCGCCGGCAACTGCGGTGCTGTCGATCAGCGGGCGCTAGCGTCCGCGTCCCAGGATGCTCCCGTTGACAGAATATCGCCTACGACGCGGCCTGTGCCCTTCAGTCTGCCGAAGAGGACCGGGGTCTTCCGAGCGATAAGAATCTGGCGCTCCGCACAACGTCCGCCCTTGATAGTCACAATTTTCTTTCGTTCCCGCTCGGTACTCTTCCGCTTCATGGCTACAACCATATTGGCACGGTGGGGCGACTATCTTAAACTCGTCACCGGAATCGTAAAGGCCACGGTATTCACTTTGCCCTCGCGCTGGAATTGCACCCATACCCGATACATCGCCTCGCGCGGGAAAAAGAGGTTGAACTGCACCTGCTTTTCCCCTGGCGCGGGGTCGGTCACGTAGATCGGGTGGGTGTGAATGGTGTCGATCAGATCATTGCTCGCTGCCAAAAGATGACCCCACGCTCCGATGTACGGCTCGAGGCCGGCGGCGGGTTTGAGTTTGAAGAACAGCATGGTCTTCTTGCCGGCCAGGGGCTGAGGCGGGTCCACTACCAGCTCAACGTCCAGGTTTTCGCCATGCTTAGGCGCGAGATCAGCGGCCGGCTCGGTAATCGACGCAGCCAGACCGCGGGTATACCCGGCGGTCGTGATGATCTGCGGGATCATCTGCGGCGTACCACCCTCCGGCATGAAATCTGCCAGCAGCTTGTAGGTTCCCGCTTTGGGAAGCAGCGTCGTGTGCCGAAACACACCGTCGGGGCCAAGGACGGGGTGCTCGTGTGCAAAGTACTCCAAGTCCTCACTCACGATGAAAAGGTGGATCGGTTTTTCGTGAATGATCTGGAAGTGCTTGATCGCCGCGCCGGTTTTCGGATTGCTCGAGCGAATCTCGATGTGCAGTTCGCCGTTTGCCGGTATTTGGGGCGGCGTGAAAGAGAACGTCGTCGGATACTCAACGGGCTCAGGAATGTTCGCGACCAGCGTCATCCCGCAGCGCGGGCACTTGCCTGGAGTTTTCGAGCGCACCTCGGGATCCATCGGACACACGAATTCCACGGGCGCGGGCTGCGGCTCCGGCGGTGGCGCCTGGCCACGCAGGGCAGCCACAAGCAAACAGATAAGAATGCCTACACCGCGTTTCACGGCTCGAAGGGCCACACCGAGGTAGTGCTGTAGCCTCCGTCCACGGCGATGACTTGGCCGGTGATGTAATCCGCGCCTCGGCCGGCCAGGAAGGCGGCCAAAGGGGCCACGTCCTCAGCGCTTCCCATGCGCGGGTTGGCCTGCGATTGATGGAGCCACCCGGCCATCTCGGGCGATTGCCACATGGCGCGATTGAGATCCGTCAAAATGAATCCCGGCGCAATGCAGTTCACCTGGATGTTGTGCCTGCCCCACTCGGCGGCGAGCACCTTGGTGAGTTGTGCCAGGCCGCCCTTGCTGATGGCATACACCGCCAGGTAAGGCAGGCCCAGCAGCGACATTAGACTGCCGATGTTGATGATCTTGCCGCCCTGGCCGCGCGCGATCATTTTCACGCCGATTTGCTTGGTCAGCTCAACGATGCCGTGCAGGTTGGTTTGCAGAATGCGCTCATACTCTTCCGTCGTATAGTCTTCGAAACGCTTCCGGACATTGGTGCCCGAGACGTTGACGAGGATATCCACGGTACCGGCGGCCTCGACCGCGGCTCTGATCGAATCGATCTGCGTGACATCCAGAGAAACAGCGCGCGCATTCGGCAGTTGTCTGGCGTGGGCCTCCAGTTTGTCCAGAGAACGCGCGGCCAGAATGGTGTGAGCACCCTGCGCGGCGAGCGTCTGTGCAATAGCGAGGCCGATGCCCCGGCTGGCGCCCGCAACGAACGCGGTCTTGCCCGCGAGAGAAAAGATATTTTCGAATGTGCTCAAAGCCGGCACCCTGGAACTACTTTTTCAACAATCATGATTCTAGGTTACGTTACTATTATTCCTTCATGCCAGCATTTCAAATTGCCGTCATCGCGGGGGATGGGGTCGGCGTCGAAGTGATCCCCCCGGCCAAGCGGGTGCTTGAACAGATCGGCCGCCGTCACCAGCTGCAGTTTACCTTTCAGGATTTCGATTGGGGCTCGCTGCATTACTTCCAGCATGGGCGTATGATGCCGGCCGACGCCATCGACCGGCTGCGTCCGTTTGACGCCATTCTGCTGGGCGCCGTCGGCCATCCCAAGATTCCCGATCACGTGACGTTGAACGGCCTGCTGCTACCCATTCGCCGCGCCTTCGATCAGTATGCGAACGTGCGGCCGGCGGTGCTGTACCAGGGCGTTGCCTCTCCTTTGGCGCTGCGCAAAGGGGAACAGATCGATTTCGTCGTGGTGCGCGAGAACACCGAGGGCGAGTACGCGCAGGTGGGCGGCTTCGTGTATCGCGATCAGCCCGAAGAGGTCGCCATCCAGACAGCTGTGTTCACGCGGCGCGGCATCGAGCGCATTGTGCGCTTCGCCTTTGAGCTGGCCGGGCGGCGCGGCCGGAAAAAACGCGTGACCTCGGTAACGAAATCCAATGCGCAGGGTTTCGGGATGGTGCTGTGGGACCGTACGTTCACCGCCGTCGCGGCAGAGTTTCCCGGCATCTCGACGGAATCGCTTCTGGTGGATGCCGCGGCGATGAATTTTATCCGCCGCCCGGAGACGTTCGACGTGGTGGTTGGCTCGAATCTGTTCGGCGATATTCTAAGCGACATTTCGGCTATCCTGGTCGGGAGCATGGGTCTCGCGCCCAGCGCGAATCTCGATCCCACGCGCCGGTTTCCCTCCATGTTCGAGCCCGTCCACGGCTCCGCGCCGGATATAGCCGGGAAGGGCGTCGTCAATCCGCTGGCCACCATTTTGAGCGCGGGTATGATGCTCGAGCATTTAGGCGCCACCGAAGCCGCCGCGCAGGTGGAGCGGGCCGTTGCCGATGTGCTCGCCGGTGGCCGTGTGCGCACGGCGGATCTGGGCGGCCGGAGCAGTACCGCGGAGGTGACGGATGCAGTTTTGGAAAAGCTGGGATAGGGGAATCGGCATTCTCGCCTGTGCCGCTATGCTATCCGCAGCCACACCCGCCCGCCACGATCGCTATGCGGAAGTCAACGGCATCCGCCTGCACTATGTCGAGCAGGGCAAAGGCCCGCTGATTCTGTTTCTCCACGGGTTCCCGGAATTCTGGTACTCGTGGAAGGACCTGCTGGCTGATTTCGGCCGCGATCATCATGCCGTCGCGCTCGATATGCGCGGCTACAATCTTTCTGCCAAGCCCGACCCCGTGGACGCCTATCGCGTGCCGGTCATAGTCGAGGATATCCGCGCGCTGGCCGTCGAATTGAAAGCTAAGAAGTTCGTTCTCGTGGGCCATGACTGGGGCGGTGTGATTGCTTGGGCCTTTGCCGCGCAGCATCCGGAGATGCTCGAAAAGCTGGTGATCATCAACGCGCCGCATCCCACGGTGTTCGCGCGTGAGTTGGCGAACAATCCGGCGCAACAGAAAGCCAGCAGCTATTTCAACCTGTTCAACTCGCCGCAGGCTGAGCAGGTGTTGAGCGCGAATAACTATGCGGGAATGTTCCAGGCGTTCGGATCGGCGCTGAATGCGGAGGATCGCAGGCAATACCTGGAAGCTTGGAATCAGCCCGGCGGTTTGACCGGAGGCTTGAACTACTATCGCGCGGCACAATTGCGAGCGCCCACTGGAGCGCCATCTGACGCGCCGGCCCCGCCGCCGGCAATTCAACGGCTTCCGCCCATCACGACGCCGACGCTGGTCATCTGGGGCGAGAAAGACACCGCGCTGCTCACCGGTAATCTTGAGGGCCTCGACCAGTACGTCAAGCCGCTCACCATTCAGCGCATTCCCGAGGGATCGCACTGGGTGGTGCATGAGAAACCGGCGGTCGTCATTCAATACATCCGCGATTTTCTGAAGGCCGGGACGTAGCGCGGCATGGAGATTCGCGTTTTAACACCGGACGACGCGGAAGCTTTTTGGACGCTGCGGCTGGAGGCCCTCGAGCGGGAGCCGTCGGCATTCGGAGAGTCGGCCGCGGAGCATCAGGCCAAGTCTGTCGAAGAAGCGCGCGCCCGCCTCCAACCAAGTCCCAACTTCGTCTTAGGCGCTTTCGTCGATGGCCGCCTGGTCGGAACGGCGGGGTTTTTCCGTAGGCAAAATGAGAAGGAGCAGCACAAAGGTCAGATCTGGGGCGTTTACGTTTCAGAACCCTGGCGAGGCGCCGGCGTGGGACGAAAACTGCTGGTTGAGTTGTTAAAGAGAGCCCGGGAGCAGCCTGGTCTCGAAAGGGTTCTTCTCATGGTAGCCACCGGACAAACGGCGGCCCGCCAACTGTATCGTTCTCTAGGCTTCGAATCCTTCGGATGCGAGCATGACGCTCTGAAATTGGGGGATGTCTATGTGGACGAAGAGCACATGTCTCTGCGGCTCACTTAACCTCTGAAAGCGCTGAACGCCGCTTCAATTTTCCGGCGTGCTTCCGGCGTGGGCACCACCAGCGGCAGGCGCGGCGGGCCTCCGTAGTACGCGTTTAGATCCATTGCGTGTTTCAGGCCTGGCACTCCATGGCCGCTCGGGCCGACCAGTTCGGCGGCCTGCGCGATGCGGTTCTGCCAGTCGATCCCCGCCTCGTCTTCGCGCGTGCGGTGCGCTTCCCAGATCGCGATGCACGCGTACGGCGCAGCCGCGGCAAAACTGAGAATCGCACCGGCAGCCCCGCCTTCGAGGGCTGGCCATAGATGGGCCGCCGATCCCGCCAACGCTTCCAGACCGGGACGCGCCCCTCGTCCCGCGTCATTAAGGACGGCGATCACGTTGGAATGTTCGATCGCGCCGGCCTCCGCGCCATCAAGGATCAGTGGGATTCTCGATTGATCCGCCACCGAACGAAAATACAGCACCTGTGTATCTGCCGGCCCCCGAGGCGCCGCAATCAGCGCGGCTTTGTAGCCCAGTTCCGCGGCGCGCCGGGTGAGCGACACCGTCTCGTGCACCCCGGCATCGAGGCGCCCGCGATCAGCACTTTTTCCGTGCCGGCATACTTCGCCACCATCTCCCAGACCGTAACTTTCTCGTCGTGCGCGAGCAGTTCGCCCTCGCCCGCGTCGCCGCAAACCGTGTAGCCGGCCAGCGTCGTGCGGTTCCACTGTTCGATGTTGTGCTCGATTTTGACTTTGTAGATGTCACCTTTATGGTCGAATGGAGTGGTGACCGCCGCGAAGATTCCTTGAAGTTTCATCCCTGAACTATGTTCTCGCTGTATCTGGAGTGCGGGCAAGAGGAAAAAGACCAGCTTATCGCCGAGCTGTGGGACCGCGGTTCGAGCGGCATCACCGAGGTTGACCTGCCCGCCGGCGCGTGCGCTTTGCGCGCCTTCTTCGATGACGATGGTGTAGCTCCCGGCTTGGTGCTCGAGTTCTCTGCCTGGTCAGCGCGCTCGGAAGCGGAGCAGCCGCGCGATTGGATTGCCGAAGCACGCGCCAAGCTCCAGCCCGCATGTGTGGGCACTCGTTTCTTTCTGGTTCCCGAATGGCTCGACGATGCACCGCCGCCCGGCCGCTTTCGCATCGAAGTGAATCCGGGTATGGCTTTCGGAACGGGTGCGCACGAATCTACGCAGTTGTGTCTCGAAGCGCTCGAGCGCGAGGTACATCCCGGCCAGGCCGTGCTCGACGTCGGCTCAGGTTCCGGAATTCTTTCGGTGGCGGCGCAAATGTTGGGTGCGCGCCCTGTCATCGCCTGCGATATCGATCCTGTCACCGTCGAACTGGCGAAACAACCGTTGGCGTTCATCGGCACCGCCGGCGCCATTCGCACCCGTAGCGTCGATCTGGCGGTCGCCAACATCAGCCCGGAGACCATCATCGTGCTCGCTCCTGAGTTGATCCGCGTACTGCGCGCGCCCGGCCGCCTGATCGTGAGTGGTTTTGAAACGTCCGAAGTTGCCGATGTGCAACTGGCGCTCGAGGCAGGCAGGCGGAAAGCTCTGCTCCGCCCACTCGAAAGGCACTTGGAGCGCGCTCGTCGCGTCAGTTTGAAAATCCCGGTGGAGCCGGAAATGGCCCGCGCGCCTCTTCCAGCCGCACGGCCACTTCGAGAATCAGCTCTTCTTCCCACGGGCGCCCGATGATCTGCACGCCAATCGGCAGCCCATCGTCCGACACGCTAAACGGAACCGTCACCGCCGGCAGACCCAGCAAGTTCCACGGCGTTACCGGCATCATCGCCTCGAACAGGCCGATCGGCTTCGTATCCGTCGGCCACTGCCGTTCGCGGTGTTTGAAGGCGTGGACGCCGCACACCGGAGCCAGAATCAATGGCACGCTTTCCATCTCACGCAGCAGGCTGGCGCGCATGCGATCGCGCGTCGCCAGGTTGAATACCAGATCTTCGATCACCGGCGAGTGCTCCTCGATCGCCGCGGTGAGAAACTCCGTGCCCGTCCAGTGCGCATCCTGCTCCCGCCCTTCAATCAACTGTTTCGTCAGCGGCGCCGGAAGTTGGCCGAAAAAGAACCACCAGAGATTCGGCGCGCGCTTCAGTCCATGCGGCTGGAACGGTTCCACTTTGAATCCGATCTGCTCGAGCACGCGTGCCGCCTTCTGTACCGTGCCCCGTGTTTCCGCCTGCACCGGCGCCTCGCCAAACTGTTCCATCAGCCCGATCCGCAAACCGGTCGCATCCATATTCCGCAGCGGCACCGGAGCCGAGAACGGGTCCTGCGAATCGTATCCCGCCAGCACCGTGAATAGCCGCCGCACATCCTCCGCGGTGTGCGCCATCGGTCCCGCGACGCCTAGCAGTCCACCCGGGTGGCTGATCACCGGAAAATGGCCCGCCGCGGACACGCGCCCCGGCGTCGGCTTCAGCCCGGCTATGCCGCAAAAGTGCGCCGGAATGCGAACTGATCCCCCGCCATCGCTGCCGATACCCCCCGCCGAACAGAATGCCGCAATCGCCGCCGACTCGCCGCCGCTCGATCCGCCCGCCGTGTATTCCACGTTCCACGGGTTATTCGTCCGCCCGGTAATGTAATTATCGGTCTCGTAATTTGAGAGAAATTCCGGACAATTCGTCTTGCCCAGGATGATGGCTCCAGCGGCGCGCATACGGGCCGCCGCCGCCGAATCCGTCGCCGCGCGATGCCCTATCCGGAACTTACTCCCGCAAAGCGTCGGCAGGCCCATCACGTCGAAACTGTCTTTTACCGTAACTGGAACGCCGTGCAGCAGCCCCAATGCATCGCCGCGCATCACCGCCGCTTCCGCCTGCTTCGCCGCCGCGCGCGCCTGCTCCTCCAGTAGAACCACGAACGCGTTGATCTGTGGATTGTGTCTCGCGATCTGGCGATAGTGGGCGTCCACCAACTCCACTGGCGTTACCTTGCGCTCGCGGACCATCGCCGCCATCGAGCAAAGCGAGAAGCGATTCGGCATTCCCTCAAGCTAGCACGCGCGCGCCGCGCCTCAGGACATCATGCGCACCGGTGTTAACCCCCGGCTATTTATTTCTATAAATCCACGAAATAACCAACGTTAAACTACAATTAATTCTTATTCAAAGTTATAATTTATCTCGGAAAGGTGGAAATTTGCCTTACAAGACCGCGCCCCGGCACTTTGTAAGTATTCTTTGCCTGTGCCTTTCCGTCTGCGCCGTTCTTGCGCAGGAGGAGCCCGGCGATTCCACTGCGCCGGCAAAACTCAGAATCACGATCGATGCTCATGGCGGCGCGAGTGTCGAGCTGAAGATTTTCGGCCACATCTTACCTGCGTCGCTTTCCCCTGTCATAAGCCAGGCGTTGGGCTGCGCCCTCACCGGCGTAAAAGAGAATGATGCCGAAGGCGATCGCCTGTTTTCCGCACATTGTGAGCACGCTCTTTCTAAGAGAGGACTGCTCGTCGCCGGACAAATCCAGCTCGCCCCGCTGATGGAAGTGCTCAAGCAGGCGAATGTCGATGCCGTCGACGCTTCCATCGTGCATCCGCGCACCGCTTTCTCGGAATTTGGCGACGCTGGTTGGGCGCTCGAAGCCACGGCGCAATCAGTCGAATACACCAAAATGTTATCGTCTGCCGCCGTGCCCGCTGCACTCCCGCTCGCGTTCGGCTACCGCCTGATAAATTTTCTTCTGCTGGCGTTTCTGCTCTGCCCCATCGGTCTCACTTTGGTGATGCGCTGGGCCGCGGTGCGCTCCGCTAGCTGGGATCCCATCGTCCTCTGGTTCACTTATTGGCGTCTGTTCGGCTGGGTCATGTTCGCCTCGTGGCTGCTGTGGATCCAGGGCTCGAAGGTGATCGATTGCAATGCGCTCGCGCGCTTTCTGCTAAATGGTGGCTCGGCCAACGCAGTGGCTCTGCAGCTGGTGATGCTCCTTGTGCCCGCCATCCTCGTACAACTGATCTGCACCGTGGCCTCGGGAGGAGTGCTCGCTCGGGTGAGCGGTCAGCGCTGGGTCCTGCCGGTCACCTTGAAGCACGCTTTCTGGCATGAGCCCGTCAACATCTGGCCGCTGCTGCTTCTGCTGGCCGGAATCGCGTCGCTGGCTCTTTACAATGAGTTCGTGCTCGGTCCTATTTGCCTCGCGGCGGCGTACGGCGTCCGGGTGGTGCTGCTCTACCTCTGGTTCCGGTTTCAGGATCTTCGACGTTACGAGCTGCCTGCGGGTGATCTGCGCTCGAGCATCCTTGAATTAGCGCAGAAGGCTGGCTTCGCCCTGAAGGAAGTCTATCTGCTGCCTTCGGCCGAAGGGCGCTTGGGCGGCCCCTATATGATCCGTGGCCGGCGGCTCTTTGTCTCCGAGGCCATGCTGCACTTTCTCGAGAAGCGCGAAACCGAAGCCGTATTGGTGCGCGCCTTCGTGCATCACCGCCGCCACCACTACGACATCATCGTCGCCATCGCCGCGACGGCCCTTCCGGCCATCTATCGCTTCTCACACCTTCCAGTTGTGGCCGGCACGCTGCCCTGGGCCATCCGCGGCCCGCTCCTGGTATGGCTGACGCCGGTATTGCTCTATCTGCTCTGGCGCCGCTTCGAGCGCGAGGCCGAACGCGAAACCGCCGCCGTCACCGGTAACGCCGAGGCGCTCGCCAGCGCTCAAGCCCGCGTCGCGCAATTGAACATCCTCGGTCTCTATTGGTGCAGGTTTGAGTGGCGCTTCTTCCCCAACGGAAACGACCGCGACCGCCAACGCGACTTGCCGGCATTGCCGGTCGCGCAGTAAGCTACTCCCCTTCCCGCAGTGCCAGGTCCAGCGCCTCGACAAAAAAGTACTCGCCCCACATCACCGACTCGTTGACCCCGATGTTCTTTGCCAGGTGATAAACGCCGCCTTTGAGAATGCCTTCCCAGTTCGCATCGCCTTCCCCCAGGTGGTGGCTGCAAAGAGAGGTCAGGATGCGGCGTGCTGCCTCGTCATAGTAACGGCCCTTTATGCGGTCGGCGGTGAGATGTGCCAGTTGCAACAAGCCGGAAGCCGCCACGGCCGCGGCCGACGTGTCGCGCAGTGCCCGGCTTTCTGCGGGCGCGTCGTAGTCCCACGGCGGCACGCCATCGCCGGAGGTGCGTTCGATGTAGAACGCGGCGCACGTCTCAGCCGTCTCCAGCATGCGCGCGTCCCTCGTGCAACGGTAGGCCGTTCCGAAGCCGTACAATGCCCACGCGAGGCCTCGCGACCAGCAGGAATCGCTGCGCCAGCCCTGAAGCGTGGATTGCCCCAGAAAAGCGCCCGTTTCGAGGTCGAACAGCCCTTCATGCGCCGTCGAACCATCGCCGCGCACCAGGACCCGCCGCGTCGTCAGGCAATGCCGTAGCGCGATGTCCATGAGCTTTGCGTCGCGCGTCTCGAGGCCCGCGTAGAAAATGATCCCCACGTTCATCATGATGTCGATGAACAGGGAATTCTCTCCCGCGAACGAGCAGAGGTATGCGCCTTTCTCGCGGAAGCGCATCGCCAGTGTGCGGCCCGCCTCAATCAGCACGTCCCGCAGTTTCGGATCGCCCGTCATGTGCCGCCACCGGTAATACGTGGACATGAACAGGAACCCAAGGTCGTGTACTTCCCGGTCAAACTGGCGCAATTCCAGCGGCTGCGAGTACCGGATCGCCTGCTCGCGCCACCACCGCCCCGCGGCGTCATCCGGCTCGCGCGCCGCGATGATCCACAACATGCCCGGCAGGAACCCTTCGCACCAGTTCGTCCAGGCTTCACCCGAGTGTCTCCACCGGCCCTGCGACGTGTACATCGGAAAGAAATCCGGATCGCGATCGATCAGCCCCCGCAGCTGCCTGCGCGCAAAGCCAAGCGCGTGTTCGTACAGCGTCCGGTCGCTGGAGCTGTGAAGTTGGATCATGAGCGCTCCTGGGAATGCGTCATTGCGATATCAGCCGCGCCTTCCGGCATCCCAATTACAATATCGCGGATCACCTCCTTTGCGTTGAAATGCCGCTCAGACCAGGTGCCTCTCCCGCGCCGACATCTCGGCTGCATCCTCGTTCCGATCGCGAAAATAAGCCCGGATCTGGTCGCGCAGCCGCGGCTTGTTCCCCGTCAACTGGTAGACTCCCTGCCAGTCTCGCGAGATGTCGACGCGCGGGTCGTATCTGTTGTCCAGCAGCACCCTCCACCGGCTTCCGTACGCGCGCGAAACCTTCGACCCATGGAAATAGTGGATGGCGTGATTGTCTATGCATCCGATGTTCTGCTTCAGCACCGCTGCCCGCGCCTGCCAGCGCATCACCGATTCCACGTAGCTTTTGCTGCACCAGCGCAATTCCGCCGCTGAATCCACCGCGCCCACCAGTCCGAACGCCATGTGCCAGTCCGCCGACCCCAGAATGCACGTGTCCAGCAGGCCGCCCACCGCGTCGAAAGCCGAGCGCCGAAATGCCCACGCGCCGCCCGTCGCTCCCACCGACCACCCCGCCGGCTTGCCGCGCTCCGCCGCCGGCTGCGTGCCGTAGTATCCGTACGGTGCGGCCGCGGCGGCTCGCAGCATCGTCCGGTACTCCGAGTTGGACGCCCGGTTCACATAGTTGTACGCGAAGCTCGGCATAATCCGGAACGGGCGATGCGTGGGCGAGAGGTCCGAGTAACTGGAAAAGAGCTGGACGAAATCATAGTGCTGAAGCTGGTGAATGGCCTCCAGCGCCCAGTCCCGCCGCGTCATGTGAAAGTCGCCGTCGATCACCGCTCCGTACTGCCAGTTCGTCGGGAACCGCTGCACCACCAGGTTCAGTATGTTCTCCTTGTGCCATAGCTCGTGCGTGGTCCGGAGCTGCACGTCGTTCGGATCGTCGCCCGTCACCTCGAACGGCCTCGCGCCGTATGCCAGCTCGCCCGCGTGCAGCACCACATTGGCGCTGGCCTGCATGTGCTGGCGGAAATCGTTCAGAAGCACGCGCCTGGCCGCCCAGCGCACGGGGTTGCTGTAAGCCGCCGCCACGTGCAAGGCCTGTTCTTCAGACCACGCTCTCCACGGCGTGTGAACATCGGGGTGTCGGGTTTCTATCATTCGGGGGATCCTTTCGTCATCGCACACGTGTCACCGCGCCTAAGCCGTGGTCCGCAACGGGCCGGCGGCAGGCGGATTCGGGACCTGCGCCGCGCTTCCTGGCGGCGGAATTCGGTCCTCACTCTGAGTTGGGAAATGAAGGAGTTAACGCCGTTTCCGGCCGGGTTTTGCAGATTCCACCGGGCGTCCGCGGGGTCCGGCTCTCGAATACCCGCGCGAGTATTCTAGCCGGCTTTAGTCTAACACGCGTCCCAAAGTAACGACGGGCGGGCGCTGAGCGTAAAATAGGGCAGATGCGCATCCTTGTGGTGGAAGACGAGAAGCGGATCGCCGACTTCCTGACGCGCGGTCTCCAGGGCGCAGGCTATGCCGTAGATGCTGCCCCCGATGGTGCCACCGCCATTGACTTTGTTCATTCTACGGATTACGACCTGGTCATTCTCGACCTCATGCTCCCCGACATGGACGGCCTCAAAGTGCTCGAGCGCGTCCGCAGCCGCAAGGTCGGGCCGCCGGTCATGATCCTGAGCGCGCGCGGCCAGGTCGATGACCGCGTCAAGGGCCTCGAGCAGGGAGCTGACGATTACCTGGTCAAGCCGTTCGCCTTCGTCGAGCTTCTGGCGCGCGTGCGCGCTCTGCTCCGCCGCGGCCAGCCCGCGCCCGAAAAGCTGCAAGTGGCCGACCTTACCGTCGATTGCGTCCGCCGCAAGGTCACCCGCAGCGGGGAAGCCATTGATCTCGCGCCCAAGGAATTCGGTATTCTCGAGTACATGATGCGCAACAAGGGCCGTCCCCTCAGCCGCACCATGATCGTTGAGCACGTTTGGGACATGGATTACGATGGCCTCACCAACATCGTCGACGTCTACATCCGGCACCTGCGCAGCAAAATCGATGACCGGTTTCCGCTCAAGCTCATTCAGACCGTCCGCGGCATCGGCTACATGATCGAAGGCCCCGATAAACCCGCCGCCCCTCCGGAACCGGCAGCCGAACGGCAGGTATAGCTTGCCCCGCCTCCGCGACCTCAGGCGTATCACGCGGTCCCTCCGCTACCGCCTCACCGTCGGCTATGCGCTGGTCTTCTGCGTCATGCTCATCGGCGTGGGGGGCGTATTCCGGCAAAAGATCGCCGCCAGTCTGGACGAGCAAATCCGCGTTGCGCTCGAGCAGGAGTGGGCCGGCCTCCGCGGCTACCTGCGCATCGAAAACGATAAGACCATCAAGGCCATCTGGTTCTACGATCGCGATCAGCCGGACGAAAGCTTTTTCATCCAGCGCCTCCAGCATGTCTATGAGGTGACCGACGCCGATGGGCATATCCTGTCCGATAACCAGGGGGTTCTCCAGATCTCGGAAATTTACGAGTCGCTCGGCCCCGATTCTCCCGCTCAGATTGCCGCCGTTTTAAGTTCCAAGCAGGCTCATTGGGAAGTGCGAAAAACCGCCAAGGGCGTGCCCTATCTCATCCGCTCGGGGGTCGTTTACGATGAAGACGACCGCAAACCGTTCTATGTCGCGATCGGCCGCAGCCTGGCCGACAACGAGCACATCCTCGGTCAGTTCACCTTGACCTGGATTGTAATTATTCCCGCCATCATCGTCACCGGCTGCTTGCTCGGCTGGTTTCTGGCCGCCCGCGCGCTGGCACCCGTGCTCGAAGTCGCCCAGGCCGCCAACCGCATCTCCGGTTCCAACTTGAGCCTGCGCATCCCGTCGCGCAACGCGGGCGACGAGCTCGATTACCTGATCGCTACCTTCAACCGTATGATTCAGCGGCTGGAAAGCTCCTTCAACCAGATGCGCCAGTTTTCCACGGACGTTTCCCACGAGCTCCGTACTCCGATCACCGCCATCCGCGGCCAGCTCGAAGTCGCGCTGTTCACCGCTTCCACCGCCGACCAATATCGCGAGGCCATGCTGAATTCGCTCCAGGATACCGAGCGCCTGTCGCAGATCGTGCGCGCGCTGCTGCTGCTTTCGCAGGCCGAGTCCGGGCAACTGGCTTTGCAGAAGACCCGCCTCAACCTCGCCGATCTGGCGGCCGACGTGGTCGA
This sequence comes from Terriglobia bacterium, assembly GCA_963768075.1. GTDB lineage: Bacteria > Acidobacteriota > Terriglobia > Bryobacterales > Bryobacteraceae > QHXW01. The sequence continues at coordinate 66,709 of CAVYHD010000028.1, read as the reverse complement.
TCAGTTTCAAATCCCGTATGAGGAAGCGCGCCTGCGGCTCACCGCGGATCTGCAAGCGGGTTTTGCCGAGGTGGACCGCATCCAGATCGAGCGCATGATCTCGAATCTCATTTCCAACGCCATGAAATTTACCCCGCCGGGCGGCGAAGTCCGGGTCACACTGCAAACCGTGCCCGAAGGCTTGGAGCTCGCCGTTCAGGATACCGGGTCCGGTATCGCCGCGGCTCACCTACCCCATATCTTCGATCGGTTTTACCGCGTTCCCGGAAGCGAACCCTCCGGCCCGGAACGCGGCCTGGGCCTCGGGCTCAGCTTCGTCGCGTGGATTGCCAAGGCCCACGGTGGCACAGTCCGGGTCGAAAGCACGCCCGGAACCGGCAGCCGATTCATCGTTACCTTACCAGTATCGTCGGCATCCCAGCCTGCGCCGGAGCCCGCGGACGCGGCCGTACACTCGGGGATGAACGAACTTTAATTCTTGTCGCCATGCCCGTTCCATCGGCTTGGCATAAGCTGGAGATGTGGTTCGTCTCCTGGCCGGCGCCCTCCTTGTTCTGCTATCTCCCGCCGTGCCGGTTCCGCTCAGCGCTCAGAATCCTACCATCGCGGATCAGCCTCACCGTGAATTTTTCTCCGGCGTGATCACCGTCCTCGCCGATAATCAGATCACCGTTTCGAGAAATCTGCCCGGCAAGACTGCCGAGGCCCGCATCTTCCTGATTGCCAAGGAAACCCGCGTGGAAGGCAAGCTGAGGTTGAAGGTCCGGGTGACCGTACGCTACACCCACGCCGACGACGGCAACCACGCCGTCCATATCATCGTCCGCACCGTGCAGAAGAAGTAAATTCAGAAACGGGACCGGGACGCATGTCTCAAGGCATCATCGGGCCCTGCCTGCTAGGAGTTCCCTTTTTCGTGTCCGTAAACAAGTTTCACTTGCGGATAGGCTTTCGCGAAGGCCCGCAGTTGCTCCAGGCTGACATACCCGCGAGCGGTTCCCGCATCATTCCAGCCGCGCGGCGCGACGCCGTTCGCGAACGCCCATGCGAAGTGGCTCGCATCGCCGGTGAACAGAACCGGCGTCGCGCCGTTCACCAGATACGCGATGTCATCGTCGGTGTGGCCGGGCACGGAGATCGCCCAGAACGATCCGTCGCCGAAGAGATCCACGGATGGCCCGAGCGGCGCCATCGGAGGGACGGCCGAAAAGTCGATCGTCTTGAATTTCGCCCCGGCGGAGAAATGGTTGGCGACGGCGGCTCGCGCCAGGAAACTGGCTTCCCTTTTGCCGAAAACGAACTCGGTGCCAGGCCCGAGCGCGGGAACCCCGCCGGTGTGGTCGGGATGGAGGTGTGTGAAGAATACGGCCTTGGGGCGAACGTTCAGCCGCGCCAGTTGCGCCGCCAGATCCATGCCAGGCTCCTGGCGGTTGGTCACTCCATTGGCCCAATTGAACAATTGCATCACTTCGGTGTAGTTGCCGTACGGCGGATGTTTCGCGAAGGAACTGTCGAAGCCCGCATCGATCAGAAAGTCGCCGAAGCGTGGATGGTGAACCCAGTGCACCATCGCGGCAAGGGCGCGCGGGCGATGATCGCAGTCGGCTTGCCTGGGGCTCGCCGCATCCAGGTTCAGACACGCGTCCATTTGGATGATGCCGGTTTGTAGCGTGGCTACGGAAATGTCACGGGGATGCGCCAGCGCGTCGTTCCAGCTTGCGAATGCGGCGGGCGGAATCTCGTACGGCGTACTGTGGAGTTGATGGAATCCGCCGCGCAGTAGATAAGCGGCCAGAACACACGCGATCAAAACCAGAATGGCGGCCGAGCGCAGAACGGTCTTGAGCATTTTTTTTCTTCGGATGCGAGCCGTGGCCAATTGTACAAGGTTATCGAACCGACACACAGCCGTAGCTATACTGACTCTGTGCCCGCAAGGAGAAAATTCATGAAGCCTTTTGCGTTCGCATGCGTCCTGCTTGGCATCGGCATCCAACTCCGGGCGGCCGACAAACTAGCTGGCGGACCGTACGTCGTGAACGTCGGGCCGCGGTCGGCTACCGTGGTCTGGATCGTCGAGACGGGCGCGGCTACGCTGGGCACGGAGCCCGGCAAGGCCGACAAAACGGCGCCTGTGTTGCGCGCCGAAAAAGCCACGTACACGGGTCTGCAACCCGGTACGAAATACTATTACGATGTGCCGGGCCGCGACGGGAGCGGTTCGTTCAAGACAGCTCCACGCGATCCGTCCGACTTCTCGTTCGTGCTGTACGGAGATAACCGCACGCGGCACGACGTGCACCGCCGCGTCGTCGCCGAGCTATTGAAGCACGGCATCCCCGATTTCGTCCTGCAAACGGGCGACATGGTGGAGGATGGCGCGGACACCGCGCTATGGCCGATCTTCTTCGACATCGAACGGGAGCTATTGCGCCAGACTGCGTTTTTCCCGGCGCTCGGAAATCACGAACGCAATAATCATAACTACTACGAGTTCTTCGACGCCGCCAAGCCCTACTATTCCTTCGATTGGGGGCAAGCTCATTTCAGCGTGTTGAACAGCGACATCGGCAACGTGGCGCCGGATGAAGCCGCGAAAGACAGCTTTTGGAGCGAGCAGGTAAAGTGGCTGGAACAGGATCTCGCCAACAGCCAGAAGGCGGATTTCCGCTTCGTGACGGCGCACCATCCGCCCATGACCGCGGTTGCGCGGCGTCAGGGGGACAATCCGCACATGACCGCCCTCATGCCGCTGTTTGAGAAGGAGCACGTGACCGCGGCGCTGTTCGGCCACGATCACAATTACCAGCACTACCTGAAGAATGGCGTGCACTATGTCGTCAGCGGCGGCGGTGGCGCCCCGCTCTACGACGTGGATAAGCCGCCCGCGGGAATCACACAAAAAGTGATGAGCATCGAGAACTTCGTCGCGGTGAAAGTGACGGGCAAATCAGCCCACGCCGAGGCCGTGTCGATCAACGGCGACGTGATCGATTCCTTCGACTTGAAGCCTTAATCCCCCGAAACTCGTGCGGGCTCCGGCGGCCGCCGTAGCGAGGCCAGAAACTCACGCAGCTGCGCGCGATGCGTCCGCGCGAGCGAAAGCAGCACCATCGCGACAATCATGAGGACAACTCCCACGGTGCATTGACCGATGGTCAGGTTGGAGTGCCAGAAGCCCAGCCAGCGCCCATAGATGAGTTCGATGTGTACCCAGTAAACCAGCAGCGAAGTCGTGCCCAATTGCCGCACCCAGCTCCATTTTCCGGCCGTGTGCTTGCTCCATAGGAATGCAAAAGCCACCAGCAACAGGATGACGCCCAGTTTGATGAGGATGAGGAACGGGCTGTTGAGCCAGAATTCGGATTTCCCGTAGAGCGACGGAAGATCCGAAAGGCGCTGAGAAACCACAATCAGCGCGCATCCAATCACCGCCAGCCATTGCATCGCGCGCTCCAGTTCTTCGTGCGTGGCCACGCGGATCAAACTTCCTAGGCTCACGCCGAACACCACGAATGCGCCCCAGGGAAAGAACCCGAAGGAGGCGTAATCCGGCGCGATGTAGGCCTTTACCAAGGGATGCACACCCGACCAATCGAGCGCCGAAACCAGCGGCGAAGCAGCCGCTATGGCGACCCCGAAAATCGCGCAGAGGCGGATGCGGTCCACGGTTCGGAAAACCGCCATCACCGACACGACGGCCAAAGCCAGGCCCATGCAGTTGAGCACATCCACGCGCAGCAAATCCGTCCAGGCAGTTCCCGGCCAACCAAACATCCAGAGTTGCAGGCGCACCAGAAACGCAAGTCCGAGAATGTACCCGGCGCGTTTGAGCGATGCGAGCACACGCTGGCCCGTTTTGACGCCCTGCCGCTCCCGGCTGTCCATCAGAAACGCCAGCGTGACTCCGGTGAGAAACAGGAAGACAGCCGACGGCATGCCTCCGAGAAAATCGGACAGCACAAAAGTGCTCGAAGTTCGCAGGTCCTGCCGCAACAGGGAATGGTACGTGTGGCCCTGCAGCATGATCACCGCGCCAAAGCCGCGCGCCCAATCCAGGAACTCCAGCCGGGATGTTAGTTTTGTTTGAGACATCTGGTCGGGGGAGCTTACCTCTGCGGAAAAACTCGTTTCGTATCCTTCGGCAGCCTGAGTTTTAGATCCGAGTCGGTCAGCGACGGATTCATCTTAACGTTAGTGTAGGTAACGAGTTTGTAGTCTCCCGAAGGAAAATAAAACTTCTGTTGGACCGGATACACATCACCCGCCGGAATCCATAACTCGAGTTTGGTCAGGTTTTTAAGGATCTCGGCCGTCTTCGGTACCAGCTCCAGCCGGGTCGCGGCTCTTCCGGAAATGGTGTCGCTGCCCAGTACCTTGATTTCGTACGCGGCGGCGAGCTCCTTGCCGGATGTACCGAAACCCACGAGTAAGAACTGGTCCACCAGGTCGCGATGCTTGCCGATATCGAACTCTTGCACTTCCTGCATCTTCGGGTAGTAAATCTCGAAGGCGTGATCGTGCAGAGCGACGGTTTTGCGATCCGGAGCTGTGAAATCCACGAGCATCTGCATGTCCCGTTTCGCACGCTTCAGGCGCATGGTTCCCGTATCTGCACTGTCCTCATTGATCACGGCTGTGTGCTGCACGTAGCGCACGTCCGCCGAAAGGGAGCGGAACGAAGCGGCCGCGCGATCCAGTCGTGCTAGCACATCATCGAGCGAATCGGCGGCATCCGGCAGTGCGGCTATGGGGCACAGTAACGCCGCTAAGATGGCTGCTCGAAGACGCATAGATTTCCTATAAACAACGACGATTGCTGGTTTGCGATCGGGTACAGGATAGCTCAGGGTTTGGTAAACGCCCAGTAGCCTTGGACCTCTCCCTCAGAGTCCAGAATCGGCTCGACTTGGGTAATCGCGAGTGTTTTCCCGGTGCGGCCTTTGAGAATTTCCGCCAGTTTTGTGGGCCGCTGACTTTCCGGCACGCCGGCCAGTAGTTCGGGATCGATCCAAAACAGATCGTTGCCGTGCCCGGCGCCCAGCAGTGCCACCTGGCTGGCCCGCGGCGTGCGCGGCTGATCGCGAAACCAGCCCCGCGGCGTGAGAAACACGAACGCCAGGATGACCCCGACCATCACGTCGAACTGCCATGAAGCCCGTGGGTAGTCCCAAAGAATGAACCGCTTCAGCCAACCCGGCACATGCCAAGTCTAACATTACCGGTGGCCTTGCGTTACCCGAGCATCGAGCGTTCCGATGCCTTCGATGCGGGCGCGGACGCGGTCGCCGGGCTGAATGCGGGCGCCCTTGGGGCAGCCGGTGGAAATCAGGTCACCGGGATGGAGCGTCATATAGTCGCTATGAAATCGGACCAGTTCGAAGGGCCGCGCGCGCATGTTGCGGACGAAATCGCGCGAGCAGATCGCGCCGTTGTGTTCGGTGATCACTTCGAGCGAGTCGACGTCGGCAATTTCATCCGCGGTCACGACCACTGGGCCGAAGCTGAAAAAGGTGTCGAAGCTTTTGGCGCGGGTAAGGTAGCGCGGATTCTTGCGGAGCACATCGAGCGCGGTGAGATCGAGGGTCGTCGTGTAGCCGAAAATGACTTCGCGGACGTTGCCGGCTGGAACGAAGCGGCACGTTTTGCCGATGATGACGCCCAGTTCGCCTTCGGCATCCACGTCATTCGAGAGATCCGGCGGCGGGAGAATGATGTCGCCCGCGGGCTGGAACATGCACGAAGCGGGCTTCATGAAGCTGCCCGGCTCTTCGGGCTGCACGGCCTGAATGTCCTCGGCGTGCGAACGATAGTTGAGGCCGATGCACCAGATTTTTGGAGGCACGAGGTAGGGAAGGCGCGGCGTGACTTCCGAAAGCGGCAAAGTGGCGGCGCCGGTCGCGTCGATCGCGTCTTGTGCGCCGGAGCGAATGATTTCGAGCAGGTCGTCCGGCACATGAGTGCCGCGCTTCGGGTTGATCTCTGCAATGGGTGCGACGCCGGTGGAGGTGAGTACTCCGGCGTGGGTTTGATTGTGATGTAGAAAAGTTAGAAGTTTCACGTGAACGTTAGTTTTGCTGGGTGCGCAAACCTCCTATTCTACATGCCGATACTGGGGCGCCACGATGCCGTGAAGGATAACCGCGGTGTTTGCGGACGCAAAAAATTACCGAGCCGCGTGATCGTCACGAATTGACCGCGCGGAAGACGTCGACCAGATCGCTGAACACGCCATAGGCGGTTTGCTCCACGCCGGGATGAGATGCGAGACGGTGCCGATGGTGCCCATCAGGTCGGTATGGAGCAGGAGCAGATTGGAGGTGCCTGGACGGCAGGCCAGAATGTCGGTTCGATCCAGCACTTCGGCGCGGACGCGCAGCGAGATGCCGCGGCCGGTGCGCTTGGCGCGGCTGACCAGGCGCACGGTTTTGCCGGTCGCGCTTCAAATTCGGCATGCGTTCGGGCGTCAGGCGCGCGATGCCGCGGCGATCGACATCTTGCGGCGTGGTGCGCGCGTCCATCAGAACGTTGGCCAGCGCGGCGGTTTTGGCGGCGGAGTCCCAACCTTCGATGTCGTAGCTGGCATCGGCTTCGGCGATTCCCAGCGGCGCGCCGCGTCATTCCCTCTTCGAATGTGCCGCCCTGCTCCATGGTTTCGATGACGACTTTCGAAGTGGAGTTCAGCACGCCGGTGAATCCCAGAACGTTGACGCCGGGCAGATTGTTGCGGACCAGATTGAATACCGGCGCGCCATCCATCACGGTGGATTCGAAACGGAATTCGACGCTGGCGCGCGCGGGCTTCGTCGCGCAGATGCGGCGTAGGCGTGCGCGATGGGTCCTTTGTTGGCGGTGACGACGTGCATGCCGCGGGCGAACGCGGCGCGGATGTGATCGATGCGCCGGTTCGCCGGTGACGGGATTGAGCGTGGTGATTTCGACCAGCGATGTCGGCGTCGCGCGGCGTCGAGGAAATCGTCGATGGATGTCGCGGCGCGGACCGAAGTGGGGCACCATCGGCAGGCCGCGTGGATCGATGGCGGTGCCGTGGCGCGCGGTGTGAATGCCGGTGATGGTGAAAGGAAACTGCGCGGTGCTTACGCCGAAGCAGCGCGCGCAAGCGCGCGGCCGACGTTGCCATATCCGATGAGGGCTAGCCGCAAGAGTTCATTGCCGCATGAAGCAGTGAGGCGGATGAGCACGTTACCAGCCGCGACCGTAGGGATCGGTGCCTCGATCAGAAATCCATCTTCTCGATTAGAGTGTTCAGGTCCGATTGCAGCGCGGTTTTCTTGCTTCAGGTCGGCTGGCGTGTCGCGCATGGCGGCCAGCTGACTCTCCTGGTCGCCGAGCTGCCGGGCATATTTCTGGACCTGCTCCTGCTGGCCGCTGACGTGGTTCAGGCTGTTGATGTTCTGGCGGATGCGCTCCTGATCGCTGACGATGGTGGTGATTTGCTCGCGATCGTCTGGTGCGATTCGGCCGTCGTTCGTCGGCGATCTCGCGCTTGCGATCCAGGATGTCGCTGCAGCTGGCGGCGGCCGGCGTCGGTGAGGTCCTTGTTCTGGATGTAGGTGACCAGAACGTCGGGCGTCAGGTCGGAAACTGCGAAGGTATTGTCGAAGACGCGCTCTTCGTTGACCGGGAATTTCTCGAGTCGCGCCGGGCTGCGAGCTTCACTTCGAAGCGATAGGCGTCGGCGGTTTTCTCGGACGGCTTCTGGTTGAGCAGCGTGTAGCCGGGGCGCGCGGGATGCTCAATCACCAGCGTCTTGGCCTTCTGATCGACATTGTGGATGGTGTAGGTTTTGGTCTCTTACGGCGGCGGTTTTCGCGGTCAGCATGCCGCGATTGACGTGGATTTCGCGCACCACGCGCCTTTGGAATCGAACTGGGTGGTGATGCGCGTGCCCAGATCGACGGCATAGCTGATCAGGCGCTTGTCGCCGGCTTTCACGGTTTCCATCAGCGCTTCGCCGGCGTAGGCGCCGGCATCGAAGACGGTGATGGGCCCGCCGTCGAGCGTCTTGCCGGTGGAGTTGGTGAGTTCGGCGGCATTCAGTGGGATGCGCCGAACTGTGATCGGAATAGATCAGCAGCTTGCGGGCGGTCGATCTTGTGCTGGAGGAAGGGCAGCATGGCGGATTCGTCTTTGCGGATGGTGACGGGAGTGGAGATGCGGTATTCGAAGAGCTCGCCGAGTTCGCTGCGAGGCGGTTGGGACGATGGAGCTGGGAGCGGCAGTTGACGCTCAATGGCATCGACGCCATGCCACCGACGACACCGCCGGCGGTCGCCGCTGACATTGCGGCGCTGGGCGGCCATCGGCCTCTGGCGCTTGCAGCCTTCCGAAGCTCTGCCGAATGCCCGCCGGCGCCGGGCAGGCTGGCCTCCATTTACCCATCGTCCAAAGCGCCTCGTATCCACCACCGGCGCGACGCCATGCTCTCCGGCAGTTCCGCCGTGGGCCGCTGGACATACTTCGGCTCATACAACTGGCTGATGAACGAAATCGGCCGCCCGGAGACCAGCGAAAGCCGCACGTTGGTCCAATCCTCGCCGGTGGTGTTATCGACAATGGCCCAGCCTTCGAGCGTCGGTTGTGCGCTTATCGCCGAAGATCAGCCGGTAGCTCGATTTCCACACCGGCGAGGAATCATGTAGCTGGCGACGATCTCGCGCGCGCCGGAGTCGGTCGAATCGATGTAGACGCTGCGCTTGTCCTTCGAGCGCGATTGCGCGAGCGCCGCGAGATAATCCTTGAACTGCAATCTGCAGCTTGGGATCGGTGAAGCGGATGGAGCTGACGGCGCCCAGATCGACGGTGCGGATCTCGCCGGAATCGAGCATCAACGTAGCCTGCTCGCGCTCGCGGGCTAGATTGGCGCCGCCTACCATCCGCCGCGCGCTGACGATTGCACCGGCCACCGTCTCCGCGCCGAACTTCAGCTCCACGCGCGCGCCCTTGAACTGATCCAGACATGGCGCCAGCGGCTGGTCGCTGCCGATCGAGAACGGGAAATCCGCCAGCTTTTTCGCCAGCGGGTCGCTGGAATCGTAGCGCAGGCCGGAGATTTTGCCGCCGCCGTTCTCCTCGATGGTCAGCGATTTCAAAACGTCGTTCATGTCGTCGGCTTTGAAATCGAGCCGGGCCGATTCGCCGGCGCCCAGGCGTCCGGAGCGTTCGAAATAGCCGACACCGTGCTTGTACAGCACCACCTCGCGGACCGGGAAGATCGGCGGCCAGCGACCGCAAATGCTAACGAACAGTAAACAGGCTAGACGGCGCATCATGTCTCCTTGGACGGCGGTTCAGCAGGCGAAGTTCCTCACTCAGCTCTCTTACTCCCCCATCACTTTAATAATGACGCGTTTGGATCGCTGGCCGTCGAACTCGGCGTAATAAATCTGCTGCCAGGGGCCGAAATCCAGCTTGCCGGCGGTGACGGGAACGATTACCTGGTGGTGAACCAGCAGACTTTTCAAGTGCGAATCGCCGTTGGTTTCGCCGGTGCGGTGATGGCGGTAATCCTCGCGAAAGGGGGCGAGCTGTTCGAGCCATTCGTCGATATCGGCAATCAGGCCGTCTTCGGCGTCGTTGACCCAGACGCCGGCGGTGATGTGCATGGCGGAGACCAGAATCATGCCCTCGCGGATGCCGCTCTTCGCGAGCGCGCTTTCCACCTGGGGCGTAATGTTGATGTATTCGCGGTGCTTTTTGGTGCGGAACGTCAGGTGCTCGGTGTGGAACGTCATTAGGTGCGATGATACGCCAGCGTGCAATGATGCCGGGGGCGCGGTTGCGGCCGTCAAGTCCGGGCCTATACCACGGGCTAAGGGCAGTTCTCTGTACGGTTTGGTACAATCGCGCTAGCTTATGACCTCGGCCACGAGGATTCTGCTGGTTGACGACGAACCAGCGCTGCTGGAAAGCATGCGTGCTTATCTACCGCGGCTGGGTCACAAAGTAGCGGCATTTCGCGATGCGGGCTCGGCTTGGGCTTGCTTTGCGGCGGGTGGCGCCCGGTTCCATGTGGTGATCGTGGACCTGACGCTGGAGGGAATGCCGGGACAGGAATTCATCGCCAAGGTTCTGGAGAGGGACCCGAAAGTCGCGGTGCTGGCGACGAGCGGCTACTCTATGTCGCTGCTGAAGCTGGGGCCGCGCAGCGGACGAGTGGCAACGCTCCAAAAGCCGTTTACGCCGCGGATGCTCACCGAAGCGCTCAGCCAGCGAGATCCTTGATGGCGGCGACCGCGCGATCGACTTCGTCCATCGAATTGTAGACGTGGGGTGAAAAGCGCAGACCTTCAGCATCGCCGGTGGGTGTCATAGCAATGGCCAGACGGTGCTTTTCCCAGAGGGTATCGTAGGCCTGCTTGGTGGGCAAGTTTTTCAAACGGAACTTGACCACGCCCGCAGAAAGCTGCGGCTCGACGTTGGTCTTCAATTGCACGGCCGGGATGTCCTGCAACTGAAGCTTGGCGCGGGTAGCCAGGGCCTGCATGCGGGCTTCGACGGCAGGCACGCCGATCACGTTGATGAAATCGACGGCGGCTTCGAGGGCGACGACGCGGGGATCGTCACGCTGGCCGAAGACTTCGAATTTGCGCGCGCCCTGGAGATGATCGGTCCAGCCGGCGGTGACGATGGAAGGCCAAATCTGCGGGATGCGCTCTTCGCGAACCCAGAGAATGCCGGCCTCGAGAGGCCCCATGAGCCACTTGTGGGCGCTGGCGGAATAGGAATCGCAGCCGAGTTCGGCGAGATTAACGTCGAGCGCGCCGAAGCTTTGAGCGCCATCGAGATGCACGAAGATATTGCGCTGGCGGGCGAGCGCGGCGATTTCGCGCGCCGGATAGCGAATGCCCGTGGTACTGGTGACGTGGGTGATGGCGATGACGCGGGTGCGCGGGGTGATGGCGCGCTCGAAACCGGCCACCAGGCTTTCGGCGTTGGGCGCCGGAATGGGCACGGGCAGGGATTTCACGACGAAGCCGTCGCGCTGCGCACGGACGCGCCAGGCGTCGTTATTCGAGGGATGGTTGTGATCGGTGATGAGGACCTCGTCACCTGGCTTGAGGTCAACACCTTTGACGATGATGTTGCTGCCTTCGCTGGTGTTGCGGGTGATGGCGATTTCACCGGCGGAGACGCGCAGCATGCGGGCGAGCTTCTGGCGCAGGGATTCGCGCAGGGCGACGTACTTATCGCGATTCTGGAAGGAAGGATTCGCATGGAAATCGTGGAGGTATTCGATGTGGCGGTCCATGACCAGGCGCGAGGCCGGGCAGACATTGGCTGCATTCATGTAGAGCAGGCCGTCTTCGAGAGGGTACTGGTGCTTGACCATCTGCCAGTAGGCTTCATTGCCGGCGTCAGGCAGCCGCGAAGCAGCATGCAGGCTGGTCTCAAAGGCGCGCCAGGCTAGCGGCAGTGCGGCCAGGCGGAAAAAGTCGCGTCGCGTATCGGACATGGTGGGCCTCCACGGGGTGAAAATATTGTACTGGAAATAGCCGCCTCGCCGGGTCCAGCCATCCTGTAAACTGGTGTGCATGAAACGACTGGAGCCGGTTATCTGGGCCAAAGGCACGTTTCTTACGCCGCAACATCTCCAGATCCAGGACCGGTTCCTGGAAAACACGCTGCAATTCCATTTGGATTCCCTGACGTTCCGGCCTGTGGGGATTTCGCCACCTTCAGGTGAACCAGGAGCTACTGCCGGCAGGAACGTTCGCGCTTTCGAGCGCGTCGGGCATCTTTCCGGACGGCCTGCTGTTCGACATCCCGAATTCCGATCCGGCACCCGCTCCCAAACCGCTGGTCGAGATTTTGGCACCGACCAGGAAGAGGTCGCGGTGTATCTGGCGATTCCGCAGTATCGCGAGCGCGGCCTGAACATCTCTCCGCCGTCAGCGGGATGCCGATACGCGCTACCGGGCGGAGGTGGAGACATTCAAGGACGAGAACACCGGGCCTCTCGGAGAGGCCGGTGCAGGTGGCGCGCAAGAATTTCCGCTTCCTGGTGGAAGGCGAGAGCCGCGAGGGCTTCCTCGTCGCTGCGCGTGGGGAGCGTGCGGCGCACAGAGGCCGGGCACGTTTCAATTGAATCCGCGTTTCGTTCCGCCGCTGGTGGATTTCACGGCCAGCGATTATCTGGTGTCGATTGCGCGGCGGTTGGTGGAGATCCTTTCGGCGCGAAGCAGCGATGTTGTCCGGCATGAGCCGGCAAAAAAACCAAAGCCTGGCGGATTTCACGGCCGCGGACATCGCGAATTTCTGGCTGCTCTACACCATCAACAACTACTTCCCGCTGCTGCGGCACCTGTTCGAAACGCGGGGCGGACATCCGGAAGAGCTGTATTCCGCGATGCTGTCGCTGGCCGGCGCCTGACCACATTCTCGCTGAAGATTCATCCGCGCGACCTGCCGCTGTACGATCATGACGATCTCGGGCCGTGCTTCACGGATCTGGACGAAAAACTGCGGCTGCTGCTGGAAACGGTGGTGCCGAGCAATTTTGTTTCGCTGCCGCTGAAGCTGGTGCAGCCGTCCATCTATGCGACGCGCCGTCGATCAGGACAAGTATCTGAAGAACACGAAGCTGTACCTGGCGGTCAGCGCCGAGATGAACCAGGCGGACCTGATCAACAAGACGCCGAACCTGATCAAAGTATGCTCGGCGAATCACATCGAGCACCTGGTCCGGCAGGCGCTACCGGGAGTGCCGCTGACGCACGTGGCCACGCCGCCCAGTGCGATTCCGATGAAATTGAATTACCAGTACTTCAGCATGAGCCAGACCGGCCTCGCGTGGGAGGCGATGACGCGCGCGCGGAATCTGGCGGCGTACGTGCCCGGCGATTTTCCCAACCCGCAGATGGAGCTGATCATTCTGCTGCCGCAGGCGGCATGATGGGCGAATGAGTGGTGGATCAGCGTTGATCGAGCGGACTTTCTAGTGGGGGGCTTGCGGTTGAGATCGAGTCGTGGCCTTTAGCCGCCTGAGGCGAGCGAAGATCTCTGGCTTCTCAGCGTCGAGGATATGCGCATTCGTCTCCAGATCGTACTTGCGAACCGTCATGTATTGATCTTCCAGATAGTAGTAACGATCGTCAACCATGGACGACGGCTCTTGGACGTATGCGGAGATAATGTAACGATGCTCACCGTAGTGGCCTTCATCCGGGCCCAAGACGTACTTGGCTGTCACGAATATCTGCGCATCAGAGATCGACGGATCGCTCCAAAATACATACTGACCTTGATTGGAAATCGATACGTCTGACATCAATAGATCTTGCAAGCCCTTTCCTTTTCCCGGGCGTAGCAGAGCAAAATGGATTTCCCAGCCGCTGACACCGCCAGTCGCTGCCGAGAAGAGAAGTGCGGGCAGATATTTCTGCAACTGGACCACAGTTACCGCAGGGCTATTTCCAAACTCCTGAGGGGCGGTGTAGCACTGTCGTTGAGGTGGACCCTCAACACAGATCGACGCTGGACCTTTTGGAAAGAAGCCATCGGGATCAAGTTTTTCAGGTTCGGCAATTGTCACTTGGCGTCCCATAAACTTCGGGATGCTTTGCCTGCTGCCCACCGATTGCGCACTTATATCCTTCAGACTCGAGAACAGCAAAATGGCAAAAATAATCAGCTTTGCCGCCACGATTGTATCGGTGCGCCGCCTGTCTACATTATCGCGTATCCAGTTCTTGGACATGCCCACGAGTGCACCGCAACGGGCTCAGTGCTAAAATTGAAGGGTTATGTCGATTCCCAATGTGAAGCGGTTCCGGCCCTTCTGCCCAACCTGCAACGAGAACTTCACGGTGATGGCTGTGCTGCCGCGCGAAGCGAGCGTCGATCAGTATCTAACCGACGCCGTGGCGCGGCATGATCATAAGGCGTTTCAGGATGCCAAGCAGGCGCACTTCAAGGTCCGCGTCGGCCAGCAGAAGCAGAAGAAAGCCAAGTAAGTTTGTTTTAGAGGCGGGCCTTCACAGTACGCAGGGCCCGCAGACCCTCCTCCGCTACCTGGTCGTCTCCATCGTGGCTTAACTTTTCCAGGCACGGCACGGCATCCTGCCCTCCGCTCGCCGCCAGGACTCGAGCCAGATAAATTTTCTCGTCTTTGGTACCGATGTCGACGGCGTGGTAGAGCGGCGGCCTGATGGCTGGATTGCGCGCGATCTCGACCAGGTATGCATAAGCGACACCGCGATATCCGACCGAGTTCACGGTATTGATGAGGAGTTGATACGGGCTGAACTCCGAGATTTCGGTTTTGCCGAGCAGAACCTCGGCGAAGGCCAGAGCCAGGCGCGGAGCCATTTTGCCCTCGTCTTTGAAGGCGGCATCGACCATGGGAAGGTCAGTGGGATTCTTCAGCCGTCCGAAACCTTCGGCGGCCGCCGCGCGCAGGCCGTCATCCTTGTCGTGGAGGTACTGGCCGAAGACGCCGCGGCTCCGCGCATCGGGAAGCATGGCGAGCGCGCTCAGCGCGTCCCGCTTCACCTTGATATTTCGGGAGTTGGCGAGCACGTCGAGCAGTTCCGGCACGGCTGACATATCACGCAACAGCCCCACGGTCTCTATAGCGGCGAGCTGCACTCGTTCGTCGAGATCGTGCAGAAGGAACGCAACTCCGGGTCCGGCGGATTCGTCGCGAATCTTCTGAAGCGCGATCAGCGATTCATAGATCACGTCGCTATCTTTCGAGCGCAGCGCGGCCAGCAGGTTTGGAACCGCCGTCCGCGCGCGCAGAATGCCCACCGCCCGCGCCGCATTGGCACGCGCTTCCATGCTCGCGCCGCCCAGCAGAGTGCCAATAGCCTGCGTCACATCGGGCCGCGGAACCACGAACGGGTCGATCACCTGTTCGTTGGTGTCGGTGAATCTTCCTTTGATGCCCGTGCCCACTCGCTTCAGCGAAGCGCCGAGGCCGTGCTGGACATAGCCGGGCAGGTAGAAATTCACCAGACCGTCAGTCGCGCGGATCTGTACCTCGGGATCGGTATCGGCGGTTGCCTGGACGAGCGGCGTGAGGCTCGCTTGCGTCCCAATTTCGGTGATGGCTTTAACGGCTTCGAGGCGAATATCGACATCGGGATTGTGCAGCAGCTCGCTTAGTCGCGGGAGAGCGCTGGAGCCCTGTTTCGCCAGGTTGCGGACATCTTTCGGGCGCAGAGTCTCCTGCGCGGAGAGAGAGAAAATAGCAAGCAGATATGCGCTTGCGAGAAAAAGTGCCCGGCCTATGCCCATGTGTCTAATGTAGGACAGGGATGCGCGCGTGTCTATTTGGCGCCGAGCGGGATCCCAGGACCTATCGAACGAATTCGACTTCCACGCGCCGCGGAATGAGACCGGCTTCGTAGCCCATGTCGAGCAGCTTTTGCGCGGCTTTGGGTACAACATCCCCGCAATCGACGGTGTAGTGATTGACGTACATGCCCACGAACTTGTCCGCCAGGCGCGTATCCATGTCGCGGGCGAACTGCAAGGCGTAGCTGAGAGCCTCCTCGCGATGATCGAGCGCGTATTGTATGCTCTCACGCATCAGCCGGCAGCACTCGCTTTGTATTTCAGCGGACAGAGACCGCAGCAATACGTTCGCGCCCAGCGGCAAGGGCAGATCGAATTTCGTCTTCCACCAACGGCCGAGATCGAGGACGCGGTGGATCCCGGTCTTGTTGTAGGTCAACTGCGCTTCGTGAATGATCAGCCCCAGATCAACGGCCCGCTCAGTCACTGCGTCGAGAATCTTGTCGAATGGAGTGACCACGGCTTCGAAATCCGGTTCGAAGAGTTTGAGCGCAAGATAGGCGCTGGTCAGCTTGCCGGGTATGGCAACCCGCTTGCCACGCACCTCTTCCGGCTCCATCGGCCGCATGGACACCAGCATGGGCCCGTAACCATCGCCGATGCTCGATCCGCTCGCCATGAGCACATACTTATCGGCCACGTGCGGATAGGCGTGATAAGAGATGGCGGTGAGATCGTATTGGCCCTCCAAGGCCTTCCGGTTCAACGATTCAATGTCTTCGAGGACGTGGCGGAACGTAACCAGGGGGAGCGGATTTTCTTGGTGGCCAACCCGTAGAACATGAACGCATCATCGGAATCCGGACTGTGCGCTGTGACAATTTCCTGTGAAGGTGGAGACATGTAAGGTAAAAACTCCCACCAGTATCACATGGCGTGGAGCGGAGGACAAATTACGAATGTAAGAATGGAAAAAGGGCGGTCACACCTTGTCATCCTTGGGACTCGAAGAGCATCGTTGCCGATCATCAATGTCGCGCAAGAGCGCGCTATACGCAGTGCGGGAACTCACTCGCGTATCGTCCGATCGTTCGTCACTCTTACCGGTGCCTGCCCTCGGAATCGGATGGGACCGCCCTCATCCTTGCCCGGTTCTATTTGTGTCACCTCCTGCCGCCGTGTTGCGCGGCGCATTTGGTCAGGAACCTTACCGAGCTGGCTCCTGATTGAGATTGTGCTCCTGGTCCCCCGCGTTGTCAATAGTGCTGAAAGCCTACGATAATGACTTAGACTTGCCCCAAAAAGATAACGTTCGGAGCCGATCATTAAGGGGAAAGCGTTAAGCCAATGTTGTCCCGATGGTTTGGTAAAAAGAGTACTCCACTGAGCGGCGCGCCCGAGGTGCGGCGTAAGAAAACGTACTCTGCGCAGAGCGGCTACGTGTATCAGTATTTCTATGAAGGGCAACGTCCTTCTTCCGCCGAGCACGGCACCGAATACGTTTTCGAGGTTTCCGCCGACCGTAAAACATCGGCGCATGTTTCCGTCTTCGTCAGCGCGGAAGCAGTGGACGGCTGGCAGGACGAGACGGGGAGGACGCTGAGCGGCACCGAGCGTTACGCCATCGCCAAGATGGCGCTGTTTCAGGCCTTCGATGAGCGCGAGACTCCCGAGGCCACGCGCGAGCCCGTGCGTTTGACGCCCGCGGACGTGCGCACCATTTTGGCAAACCTCAATATCGACTGAGCTATTATTAGAAGCGGCGCATGTCTCTGCCACCGATTTCGCCTCTCGAACACCTTGG
Organism: Terriglobia bacterium; assembly: GCA_963768075.1. Lineage (GTDB taxonomy): Bacteria > Acidobacteriota > Terriglobia > Bryobacterales > Bryobacteraceae > QHXW01. The sequence continues at coordinate 49,644 of CAVYHD010000028.1, read as the reverse complement.
AAACCGGCGCTTTTCCTTCTATCCGCCCATTCTCAATGTCGAGCACAATGAGTGGTTTTTCCGCCGCAGCACATGGTCGGAAATCCTGGTGGTGAATTCGCTCAGCGCCGCGGAAATCTGGATTCCGCGCCGGTTTTTGGGCGAAGTATCACAAATCGAAGATCCGGTCGTGATTGTCGGTCTGGTGAAAGAGCTGGAATACAAGGCCGGCGCCGTGTGGCCGCATCAGCGGCGCGTCATTGAAATGCCTGTCGCGGTGGGAGAGACGGCGCGGCCGCCTCAGCCCGTGGGCGATATCCCGGTTCCCGCCCCGGTGATTGGCATTGGACCGAGTCCGTGACGGACTCGCGCATGGGCAAGCTGATCGGCTTCACGCTGCTGGTGGGTGTGGTAGCCAGTTTCGTAGCCGTGAATGTGCTGCGCGACGGCGCGCTGCGCCCGCGGATGATTTATAACACCGGCGATCAGGGTTACTTGCAGCTGACGCATGCCGATGATTACCACGCGGTGGTGCGGAAGCTGGGCCCGCCCACCGAGGACCATTGGCAATCGGAGACCGGCGCCATACAGTTTCGCAGCCTCCGTTATACCGATCGCGGCTATTTCGTCATCCTGATGGGCGATGCGCGCAACAATGCGCGGTATATCGGCGCGATGGATGCCCAGTGGAATCCCATCTACGGCGTCGCGCTGCGCGCAGGCGGCACCACGCTCTCCACTCTTCGCGAATTGAAGAAATTCTGAAGATGCCGCAAGCGACCGCGACGAACGTAGCCGCTCCCTGGAGATTCAAGAAGATCCTGGGCATCTCCTGTGGGCCGCGGTGGCCGTCGTCGCTGCCTTCTGCCTCGGCGGCATCGCGCTCAACCGAGGGGAGCACATCAACAGCCTCTGGCTGGTGCTCGCGGCCGTTGCACCTACGCTCTCGGCTATCGGTTTTACGGCAAGTTCATCGCCGCGCGCGTGATGGCGCTGAACAACCAGCGCGCCACTCCGGCCGAGCGCCTGCGACAACGGCCACGACTTCGAGCCCACGAATAAATGGATTCGTGTTCGGCCACCACTTCGCGGCCATCGCCGGGCCGGGTCCGCTGGTGGGGCCGGTGCTGGCGGCGCAGTTCGGCTATCTGCCGGGAACGCTGTGGATCATCATCGGCGCGGTGCTGGGCGGCGCGGTGCAGGATTTCGTGATCCTGTTCGCCTCCATGCGGCGCGACGGCAAATCGCTGGGCCAGATGGCGCGCGAGGAGATCGGCAAGGTGGGCGGCTTCGTCGCGCTGCTGACGGTGCTGATGATCATGATCATTCTGCTGGCGGTGGTGGCGCTGGTGGTGGTCAACGCGCTGGCGGGCAGCCCGTGGGGCACGTTCACGATCGCGGCGACCATGCCGATCGCCCTCTTCATGGGCCTGTATCTGCGCTACTGGCGGCCGGGCAAAGTGCTGGAATGCTCGGTCATCGGATTTCGTGCTGGTGCTGGCGGCGATCTTCGGCGGGCCAGTGGGTGGCGGCGATCGTCCACCTGGGCGCCCGTGTTCACGCTTTCGGCGATGGCGCTGGCGTTCGCCATCATCATCTACGGATTCCTGGCCAGCGCGCTGCCGGTGTGGCTGTTGCTTGCCCCGCGCGATTATCTGAGCACGTTCGTGAAACTGGGCGTGATCTTCCTGCTGGCGGTGGGCATCTTTATTGTGCGGCCCGAGTTGCAACTGCCCGCGCTTCACGCGTTTCATCGACGGCACGGGGCCGATCTTCGCCGGCAAAATCTTTCCCGTTCTGCTTCATCACGATCGCCTGCGGGGCGATTTCCGGATTTCACTCGCTGATCTCCTCCGGCACCACGCCGAAGATGATCGCCCAGGAACAGCATGCCTGGCCGGTGGGCTATGGCTCGATGCTATTGGAAAGTTTTGTCGCGATGATGGCGATGATCGCGGCGTGCGTAATGCGGCCGGGTGTTTATTTTGCGGTGAATTCGCCCGCGGGTATTGTGGGCGCGACGCCGGCGGCCGCGGTGGCGACGATCAGCTCGCTGGGGTTTTCCGGTGACGTGTCGCCGAAATGCAGCAACTGGCGCAAAGCGTGGGTGAGCGAACGCTGTTCTACCGCACCGGCGGCGCGCCCTCGCTGGCTCTGGGGATGGCACACATCTTCGCGCGTTCGGGCGGCGGCCAGGCGGTGATCGGCTTCTGGTATCACTTCGCCATTATGTTCGAAGCGCTCTTCATCCTGACCATCATCGACGCAGGCACGCGCGTGGGACGCTTCATGCTCCAGGACTTGCTCGGCCACGTGCATCCTTCGCTGGGCCGGACCAGTTGGATGCCCGGCGTGATCGCCACCAGCGCGGCCATCGTCGTGGCGTGGGGTTATTTTCTGTACCAGGGTGTGCGCGATCCGCTGGGCGGAATCAACTCGCTCTGGCCGCTATTCGGGATTGCCAACCAACTGCTGGCGGCGATCGCGCTGTGCGTCGCCACTACCATTCTGATCAAGATGCATCGCACGCGATATGTCTGGATCACCGGCGTGCCGCTGGCCTGGCTGGTCACCATCACGTTCACCGCCGCCTGGCAGAAGATTTTCTCGCCCGCGCCGCGCATCGGATTTCTAGCGCAGGCCGGGCAGCTCGAGGCCGCGCTTGGTTCGGGCGCGATCACTGGAGCGGGGCTCGCACAGACCCGAATATTGATTTTTAATGCGCGGCTGGATGCGGTCATCTGCGGTATGTTCCTGGTTCTTGTGGCGGTGATTCTGATCGATTCGGTCCGCGTTTGGGCCGGTATTCTGCGCGGCTCGCGCGAGTCACGCGTGGCGGAGGCTCCGTTCGTGCTCTCGCGCCTCCAGGCGGAGGAAATATGAAACGGTGGCGGGCCGTGGGCAGATTAATTCTGGCCCTGCTTCGCGAACTAGCCGACGAGAACGCCTACCGCCGGCACCTTGCGATGTACGGACGCGCACATTCCGCCGAGGAATGGCGGCGATTTGCGGATGCCCGTTGGAAGGTAAAATATTCCAAAGCAAAATGTTGCTGAAAGAGTAAGCTGATACAGAAGGAGTACTGGCAAATGAAACGAGGTCTTTTGTTCCTGATTCCCCTGTTGGGAGTGAGCATACTTCCCGTGAATGCACCAGCCCAGGGGCCCGCGGGTGTCATCCAGGCGGAGCCGAATCCTTGCCGCGTCCGCCCGGGAGAATCGCAGTGTGAGACGCACATCATCTGGTCGACGCAAGGCGTCAGCCGCGTCAAGGTGTTCGTGAAATCCGAAGGCCGCGATGTCTGGGAAGAAAGAGAATTTGGACACACGTTGTCTTGCGAAACACACCGATGCCGCGCGCCCTGGATTAAGCCCGAGACCCGTTACGTATTTAAGTTGTATGACTTCAGCCGCGGCGACCGGGGACGGGAGCTCGGCTCGGTAACCGTAACGGGGGAGCGATAACCAGTCACTTCTGCGAAATGAGAACCTGTCCGGGTGATGGCGGAAGCGGGTGCAGTTCGGTGCGCCCAAACCCGGCGTTGCGGAACATGCGGTCGAATTCAGAGAAGGTGTAGGCGTCGCCAGCTTCCGTGGTGCCGAGCATCATCATGCTGAAAGCGGCGGCGATGGGAGGCGATACGCGGTCTTCGTTCGGGATGAACTCGAATGTGACTGCGCGGCCGCCGGGTTTGAGCGCGGCGCTCACTTTTCGGAGCAACGTTTCGCACGTCGCGGGATCAAAGTGGTGCAGGAAATTAGTGAGGAGCGCCACGTCATACCCACCGCCAAAATCGACATCGAACGCGCTGCCCGGCAAGGACTGAAAGCGCGAAGACACACCTGCGCTCGCGGCATTTTCTTGCGCCACTTCCAGCACGTGCCGCCAGTCGACGGCCACAATGGTTGCGTTGGGGTTCTGGCGGGCAATGGCGATGCCAAACAATCCGTGACCCGCGGCGATGTCGAGAACTTTCCATGTGGCGCCGCCGGGCGCGCCCACCAGCTTTGCAATCGCTTCAGCGGGCATGGCCATCATGGGCGCCATGGAGCGCGCAAACTCGACCCAGACGGGATGCTCCGGATCCATGGTGCCGTGGGCGCTCATCGTCTCGCCGCCCTTGCGGACGATCGCCGCAATGTCCTTATACGCGTCCATTATCGTTGGGGAAGCCAGGAAGCGTTCCACGGTTCCCATGTAAGCGGGCGACCGGCGATCGAGAAACGTCGCGCTATCGAGCGTGAGCCGGTAGGTTTGTCCTTCCTTGGTCAGAAACCCGATGATAACGAGGTAATCGCACAGAATGCGCATGCCGCGTTCTGAGGTTCGGCATCGCACGGCGATGGCAGCGGCCGTGCTGTTACCCTCGCCGATGGCGGTAAAGACATCCAACTGAATCGCGCCCTTCAGCGCGTTGGTGCGCTGGTAGGCATTCATGGTCTCGAAGAAAAGCATCGGGCTGGGAGACTGGGTTTGGGGTGCGCTCATAGCCTTCAATCTTACGACATAAGTCACGATAAGAGTCTGCTGAATCAGTAAATTCAACGGCTTCCGCGAATTCTGCGTTCTTCCACTCCGTTTGGCGCGTAGTATGTCAGTGAGAAGCGCGAAGTGACGGCAAGTAGTATTGGAGGGTTAGCGGTTCGCGTGCAGGAAGAAACCCAACGAGCGGCGCAGGTGGCGTTGCCAGCCTTTGCCGATATCGTTCGGGAGCACCAGGGCATGGTATTCAGCCTGGGCTGGCATTATCTGCACGACCGCGCCTTGGCCGAAGAAATGGCTCAGGAGGTGTTTCTGGAGTTGTACCGCCATCTCACCAGCATCCAGTCGCCGGAACACCTGCTGTTCTGGCTACGCAAGGTCGCCAGCCGGAAATGCATCGATCAGACCCGGCGGCGGGCCTTCTGGCCCAAGTTCGGCTTGGACGACATTCCGGAGCCGCCGGCCAAAACGCGGCAGGGCGACCCCATGTTATCGCGCGCGCTGGCAAAACTGGTGGCCTCGCTGCCGGAGAAAGCGCGCATGCTAGTGATTTTGCGTTACCAGGAGGATCTGGACCCATCCGATATCGCGCGGGTGCTCGATATGCCGGTTGGTACAGTGAAAAGTCAGCTGCAACGCTCGCTGGATGTGCTGCGGACTAAGTTGGCTCGCACCATGGGGGAGATTGCATTATGAACAATTTGGAAGACGATCTAAGGATCGCACTGCGGCGTGAAGAACCACCGGAGGATTTCGCCGGGCGCGTGCTGGCGCGGCTGAACCAGCCGCCTGCGGAACCCACGTGGGGGGAACGCCTGGCTGTTCTGATACGGCCGCCGCGCCTGCAATGGGTGGCCCTCGCGGTGATCGTCAGCATCATGCTCCCGGTGTCTGTCGTTCAGTACCGGAAGGAGCTCGCATACCGCGCCGAGGGAGAGCGGGCCAAAGAGCAACTCCTGTTTGCCGTTCGCTTAGCCGGAAGCAAGCTGCACCAGGCGCAAAGGAAAGTTCTGGGTACTCGCTTATGAAGATTCTTTGGATTCCGGCATTATTGGTTCTGGCTGCCACCGCCGGCTATGGTCAGGAGCTCGACTTAAAGGGTCTGGAGAAAGTTGCCGCCAAGGCGAGTGACGTCACCGACGTAACACTGGATGGTTCGCTGCTGAAATTCGCAGCCAAGTTTCTCTCCGCTGACGATCCCGACCAAGCCAAAGTCAAGAAGCTGGTGGCCGAGCTAAAAGGTGTTTATGTAAAGACTTACGAGTTTCAGCAGGAAGGCGGGTACACCGAAGCGGATCTCGCCCCGATTCGCAACCAGCTCCGCGCACCGGGATGGTCGCGCATCGTCGGCGTTCAGAGCAAGAAGGATCGCGAGAATACCGAGATTTATCTGAAAACGGGTGGGCAGGAACCCGGTGGGCTGGCGATCATCTGCACCCAACCCAAGCAATTGATGGTGGTCAACATCGTCGGCAAGATTGACCTGGACGAGCTCAGCGAACTCGGTGGGAACCTCGGCGTGCCGAAAATCGACATCGAGAAGCCGAAGCCTCCTAAGCCTGCGGAGAAAAAGGACAACGACTGATGGTCTCGGTAATTGCCATGGCCGTCCTGGCCTGGTACGCCTCCCGGCAACCGGAGCCGGCCGACATGATCATGGCGAAGGTCGCGCTGAACCAGGATCGCGCGCAGGAGATGCGCAAGGCGTTCGTCTATCACCAGAGCATGCTCATTCGGTTCCAGCGCGGCAACGGCAAGCTGGCGCGTGAAGAACAGCGGGAATACACGGTCACGCCTCTGGAAAAAGGCTATAAGAAAGACCTGACGCACTTTGCCGGCAAGTATGAAAAAGGCGGAAAAATGTTCGAGTATAATGAGCCCGGTTTTGAATACAAGGGCGTCGACATTGATGGCGGGCTCGCGAACGAACTCGCCGACGACCTGGCCAACGACAAGGAATCGCGCGACGGCATCGCCAACGATCTTTTCGCGTTGACCGCCGACAAACAGGCAAAGCTGGTGTTTCAGTTGGAGGGTAAGGAGGATTATCGCGGCCAGGAAGTCTATCGCATCACTTTCAAACCGAAGAAAGCTTCGCTATTTGACTGTGACGAAGACGACGATGGCGCTTGCTGGGCCGGCGAGGCCTTGATCGACCCTCACGAATATCAGCCAGTGCTGGTCACGACGTGGCTCGCGAGAAACGTGCCGAAAGCCGTCCAGATTCTGCTGGGGACGAACATCAAGCACCTGGGATTTAAGGTGGCGTACCAGAAGTTCATGGAAGGCCTTTGGTTTCCCGTTACATACGGGGGCGAGTTCTACGTACGCGGTGTGTTCTTCTATAAACGCACGATCGCACTCTCGGTGGTGAACAGCGGTTTTCAGAAATCTGACGTTAGTACGACTGTTTCTTTCCAACTACCAGCTACTCTGTAGGCGGCGGGCTGTGTTCCAGGTTCACCAGTGCATCCGCGATCATGGTGACGACCTGCTCTTCGGCGCCGCGAGATGCTTTCGACAGCGGCAATACGGAAAGATGCAGATGCACCAGCTCATGAACGATCGACAGCTCCATATCGGCGGGAATTTTTTCCGGAGGGAGTTCGTAGTCGGCCGGGTTCAGCACTTTGATGAGAGCCACTTTCCGGGGCGTCGACCAATCGATATGACCCAGCGTGCCGGGTTCTAACTCCCAGATTCTAACGATCTTCACTTCGATTTTCCAGTCATCCAGCCGCAGGCGCTTCTGCCAAACCCGCAGCCAGTCCTGAGCCCGCTCCTCGGTGACGACCGGTATGCCGGAGGTGATGCGGTTACGCGAAGTGGGCGGTGCGGCATTCCCTAGACTTACGATAATCAATAAAAATCCGAGGGCGCGCGCCATTGATATGCCAATAATTTTATCGGAATTTCCGGAAAAAGCGTGAGTAAAAAATCGTCAGCATGGGTGAATTACTGATTTTTTATTAGAAAGATAACTGAGGTCTCGTCCAGGCGTTAACTTAGGCCAACACTAAGCAGGGCGTGTTACCCTGGAGGTTTCAAGACATGCTTCGGATATGCCCGCTCGCGTGAGCGAAGCCATCGTTTTGCAGACCTACCCGTTCAAAGAATCGGATCTGGTGGTGAGTTTTCTGACGCGGGACCAGGGAAAGCTGCGTGGCATCGCCAAGCGCGCGCGGCGGCCCAGGAGCAATTTCGGATCGGGGCTGGAGCGGCTCTCGCAGGTGAAGATGTCGTACTTTCAGCGCGAAACGCGGGAGTTGGTAAATCTGGATTCCTGCGATCTGATTCACTCCCAGTTTGCGCTGCTGGGAGATTACGGCGCGGCGGTGGCGCTGGATTACCTGGCTGAGATTTCGGAGCAACTGCTGCCGCCGGGCGAACCGAACGAGCGATATTTCCGGCTGCTCGGGGCGGTGCTGGATTATCTGCGGTCGGGAGCCGAGGGCAGTGTCTGGCGGGCAGCGACCTACTTCAGTTTGTGGGCCGTGCGCCTGGCGGGCATTCTTCCGGAGTTGCACGTTTGTCTGGAATGCGGGAATTGGCTGGACAATCCCGAAGCCCGCGAGCAGGCGTTTTTCAGCCGGTATCGCACGGGACTTTATTGCAGCCATTGCCGGAGGGGTGCGGAATTGGGGAAGACCTGGGAATTGAGCATAACGTCTAGAGACATCGCGGAAGAAATGCTGCACACGCCGGTTGCGCAACTGGCGCACACGGACTGGCAGCGCGCGACCGCCGCCGATTTGCGGCATTTCCTGGTCCGGCAGATTGAGCACCACATTGAGCGGCGGCTTATCACCGCGCCCGCGCTGGAAGCTGCTTAGCGCATGGATTCCTACCAAGAGAGCATCTTCAAGCTGAAGAAATACTGGTCCGACCGGGGCTGCGTTATTCAGGAGCCGTACGATCTGGAAGTGGGCGCGGGAACCATGTGCCCGGAGACCTTTCTGCGCGTCTTGGGGCCGAAGCCGTATCGCGTGGCGTATGTACAGCCCAGCCGGCGGCCAGCCGATGGACGCTACGGCGAGAATCCCAACCGGCTTTACAAGCACATGCAGCTCCAGGTGATCCTGAAGCCCGCGCCCAATGACGTCATTGACCAGTACCTGGGCAGCCTGGCGGCGATCGGGATCGACCTGAAGAAGCACGATATTAAGTTCGAAGAAGACAACTGGGAAGCGCCGACGCTGGGTGCGTGGGGCGTTGGCTGGCAGGTGATGCTCGATGGGCTCGAGATCACGCAGTTCACGTATTTTCAGCAATGCGGCGGGATTGATCTGGACCTGGTACCGGCGGAGCTGACGTACGGCCTGGAGCGGTTGACGGCGTTCTTGCAGGGCAAGGACAGTGTGTACGACATCGAATGGGGCGGCGGCGCGCTTTATCGTGACGTGCGTTTCGCGGACGAGCTGCAGTTTTCGGTCTACAACTTCGAGATGGCGGACGTGGCGACGCTGTGGAAGTTGTTCGATTTGCACGAGGGCGAGGCGGCGAGGCTGCTGAAGGCGTTTAATCCAAAATCCGCCGGATGCGGCCCGATTCCCGCTCCTCCCCACCTACGAACACGTGCTGAAATGCTCGCACCTGTTCAATACGCTCGATGCGCGCGGTGCGATCTCGTCACCGAGCGCGTTGCGGTAATCGCGCGAGTGCGCAAACTAGCGGTCGGTGTGGCCGAGGCGTGGGTGGCGCAGCAGCATGCGGGCGACCTCGTGGAGGCCGTCCAGTGAGCCTGCCGTTTCTGCTGGAAATTGGGACGGAAGAGATTCCGGACTGGATGATCGAAGGGGCGCTGTCCCAAACGCGCGGTTTCCTCCGTGGCCTGTTACACGGTTTCTATGGGCATCCCGAAGCTACTTGGGGCCTCAGCGACGCCGGAACACCGCGTCGTTTGGTGTTTCATGCAGACGGGGTGCCCGCCCACGAGCCGTTTGACGAGATCCGGATTCCTGGGCCGACGAAGGAGCGCGGGTGAGCTGGCGGTAGCAGGATTCGCCCGGAAACAGCGGATAAGACCCGAAGACCTGGTTCTAGACGGGACGGGTGACAAAGCGCAGTACTACGCTGTAAAGCCGATCGGAGGACGTAAGAGCATCAATCTCCTCAGCGAGGAGTTGCCTAACCTTATCCTCCGCATTACGTTTCCCAAAACCATGTACTGGACCGGCAAGAACGGTCCCCGATTTGTCCGCCCCATCCGCTGGATCGTCGCAATGCTCGGAGACGACGTTGTACCGTTCGAAATCGCGGGCGTCAAGTCTGCAAATATCACGTCGGGACATCGCATTCTCGGCGCTCCTGAGATTGCGGTCACGATCGACAACTACGAGCAGAAACTACGCGAGAATTTCGTCATCCTCTCCGCCAAAGAGCGGGAGAGGCGCGTTCGCGATGGAGTCTGGCGTAGTCCAAGACGCGGGCCTGCTGAACACGCTCGTCAACCTCACTGAGTACCCGACCGTCATCTCCGGCAGCTTCGACCGCGAATACCTCAAGCTTCCCGCTGAGGTGCTGGTCACCGTAATGCGGCACCACCAGAAATATTTCGCGGCGTACGAGAATGGGCAACTGACGAACCGCTTCTTCGCGGTCACGAATACTGATGGCGACCCTGACGGGCTGATCCGCCGCGGAAACGAACGTGTGCTGCGCGCCCGGTTCAACGACGCGAAATTTTTCTGGGAAACGGATCAGAAGAAGAAGCTCGATGATCGCTTCTTAGATCTCGCACACGTCACCTTCCAGGCACAGTTGGGCACCTACAAATGGAAGGTGGAACAGATCAGTGCGTTGATCACGCGATGCTTTCGGCGGAGACCCTGCGGCGGTGCGGGCCGCGCATCTCTCGAAGTCCGATTTGACGACCGAGATGGTCAAGGAATTCACAGAGCTGCAAGGTGTGGTGGGTGGGCTATACGCTCGGGAACAAGGCGAGCCGGAAGAAGTCTGGACCGCCATCTACGATCATTACAAGCCGGTCAGCATGGAGGATTCCATCCCTCGGAATCGAGCCGGACGACTGGTGTCGCTCGCAGACAAGCTGCGACACGTTGACATCCTGCTTCGCGATCGGCCTAATCCCGAGCGGTTCGAAAGATCCGTTTGCGTTGCGCCGTGCAGCGCAAGGAGTAGTTAAACTCCTGGTTGAGGGCAAGCTGCGTTATCGATTAAAAGACCTGCTCGCCGACAACTCCAAGCTCGAAGACTTCCTCCTCGATCGTATCCGCTACTACTTCAAAGATATTCGCGGCTTTCAATATGACGAGGTCAATGCCATTCTGGCTTCCGGTTGGGACGATCTCGTAGATGTCGAAGAGCGCCTCATCGCGATCCAGGCGGTCAGGCCCACGGAAGACTTCGAGCCGCTGGCGGCTAGCTTCAAGCGCATCCAGAACATTCTCAAGCAGGCACAGTTCACAGGGAACGGCGGACCGATCGACGCGTCGCTGCTCGAGCCGGGTCCGGAAGCCGATCTCTACAACGAGTTTCAAAACGTGTGCGGCCGCATGGCGAACCTGCCGTACCGGCCCGCGCTGGAAGCGATTGCTTCGCTCCGTCCAAAGGTTGATCTTTTTTTTGATAAGGTGCTGGTCAACGCGCCGGATCCGAAAATCCGGCAGAACCGGCTCACGCTGTTACATACGCTGCTGGCGGAGTTTTCCACCATCGCGGATTTTTCCGAAATAGTAACTAACACATAGGAGATAAGAATGACGAAGTACGTGTACTCGTTTGGCGGCGGCACGGCCGACGGCGACGGAAAGATGAAAGATGTGCTTGGCGGGAAGGGTGCTGGCCTGGCGGAGATGTCGCGGGCCAAGCTGCCCGTGCCTCCCGGCTTCACCATTTCAACGGCGGTTTGCAATCTGTATTTCGAAGCGGGCAACAAGGTGCCGGCCGAAGTGGAATCGCAGATGGGCGAAGCGCTCGCGGTGCTGGAAGGCAAAATGGGCCAGAAGCTCGGCGCGAACGACAACCCGCTGCTGGTGAGCGTGCGCTCGGGCGCGAAGTTTTCCATGCCGGGCATGATGGACACGATTCTGAATCTGGGGTTGAACGACCAGAGCGTTCAGGCGCTCGAGCGCAAGAGCGGCAATCCACGATTCGCACAAGACTGCTACCGGCGCTTCATCCAGATGTTCGGCAATGTGGTACTCGACATCGAGAAGCACGACTTCGACCAGATTTTCGAGGCTCGCAAGAAGAAAGTCGGCGCCAAGGTCGATACCGATCTCAATGCCGACGATCTGAAGGCCGTCATCGTCGATTACAAGAAGCTGGTGCAGAAGAAAACCGGCAAGCCGTTTCCGCAGGACGCGCGTGAGCAGCTCGCGATGGCGCGCGATGCGGTGTTCCGCTCCTGGAATGGCAAGCGCGCGATCACTTATCGCCGTATGAACCAGATCCCGGATAGCCTCGGCACGGCCGTCAATGTGCAGACCATGGTGTTCGGAAATCTCGGAGAGACTTCGGCGACCGGCGTCGGCTTCACGCGCAATCCTTCGACCGGCGAAAAGGCTTTTTACGGCGAGTTTCTGATCAACGCGCAGGGCGAAGACGTGGTGGCGGGCATCCGCACGCCTCTGGATATCGCACAGCTCGAAAAAGTGATGCCGCCGGTGTACAACCAGCTCCGCGAGATCACGACGAATCTGGAAAAGCATTATCGCGACGTGCAGGATTTCGAATTCACGGTGCAGGACGGCAAACTTTACATGCTGCAAACGCGCAACGGCAAGCGCACAGGGCCGGCGGCGGTGCGCATCGCGGTCGATATGGTGAACGAGAAGCTCATCTCGAAGGAAGAAGCGGTGCTGCGCGTGGATCCGCAGCAGCTCGATCAACTGCTGCATCCGGTGCTCGATCCGGCTGGCAAGAACACGCTGGCGCTGCTGGCGACAGGCTTGCCGGCATCTCCCGGCGCTGCGGTTGGGCGCGTGGTGTTTACGGCGGATGAAGCCGTGTTGCAGGCGGCTAAGCAGCCCGTCATCCTGGTGCGCGCTGAAACGGTGCCTGACGACATTCACGGGATGGAAGTGGCGAAGGGCATTTTGACGTCGCGCGGCGGCATGACCAGCCATGCGGCGGTGGTGGCGCGCGGAATGGGGATTCCGTGTGTCGCTGGCGCGGGCGAGCTCGAAGTCAGCGAGCGTAAGAAAGAACTCACCGTCAATTTGAAGAGCAAGAAATTGCTGCTCAAGGAAGGCGACTGGCTGTCGCTCGACGGCTCGACTGGCGAGGTTTTCGCGGGCCAGGCTCACACGATTGACGCCGATCCCTCGTCGGGCGTTCTCAAGACCTTCATGGAATGGGCGGATACTTTCCGCGGCTCGTTTGGTGTGCGCGCGAATGCTGATATCCCGCGCGATGCCAAGGTGGCTCGCCGATTCGGCGCGGAAGGCATCGGCCTCTGCCGCACGGAGCACATGTTCTTCGCGGAGGACCGCATTCCGCATATGCAGGCCATGATTCTGGCGCGCGACGAAAAATCGCGGCGCAAAGCGCTGCTAAAGCTGCTGCCTATGCAGCGTGCCGATTTCGCCGGCCTTTTCAAAGAAATGGACGGCTTCCCGGTGGTGATCCGCACGCTCGATCCGCCGCTGCACGAATTCCTGCCCAAACGGGAAAACCTGATGGTGGATCTAGCGCGGCTTCCGCACGCCGATGCCAAGGCCAAGAAGGAAATGTCGCAGAAGTACGGGATTCCCGTGGGCCAGTTGAAGAAGGAACTGCCACCGCTGCTGGCGCGTGTGGAAGAGTTGCACGAGTTCAACCCCATGCTCGGCCATCGCGGCTGCCGGCTCGGCATCACGTATCCCGAGATTACCGAGATGCAGGCGCGCGCTATTTTCGAAGCCGCGGTTCAAGTGGCTAAGAAGGGCGTGAAGGTGATTCCTGAAGTTATGATTCCGCTGATCGGCAGTGTCCAGGAACTCGAGCACCAGAAAAAAATCGTGGTGCAGGTTGCGAAGGAAGTCCTCGAGAAGGCTGGGATGAGCAGCTTGAAGTACCTGGTCGGCACCATGATCGAGATTCCCCGCGCGGCCCTGACCGCCGATAAAGTCGCCACCGAAGCGGAGTTTTTCAGCTTCGGCACGAACGACCTGACGCAAACCACCATGGGGCTTTCACGCGACGATTACACGAAGTTCCAGAAGGATTACGAGAACGCGAAGATTTTCAAGCACGATCCGTTCGCGGTGCTGGACCAGGAGGGCGTCGGCAAACTGATCGAAATGGCCGTGAAATTGGGCCGCTCGACGCGCAAGGATCTCGAAATCGGCATCTGCGGCGAGCACGGCGGGGAACCGAGCTCGGTGCAGTTCTGCTATCGGGTGGGCATGAATTACGTTTCGTGCTCGCCCTATCGCGTGCCCATTGCGCGGTTGGCCGCGGCGCAAGCAGCTATCTCAGGCGACAAGGCAGAAACCATGCGCACGGCGTAGTTTCTATTGGAGAGCGGGCCGCGCCGCAAACGTGTGCCCGCTCACTCTCGTTTGACTCGCGCCCGCTTACTTCAGCGTGCGCACAAAGGCCACGACGTCGGACACCTGTTGCGCGGCGAGACCCGCAATCGGCCGCATCTTGCCCTTGCCGCCGGTAACCACTTTCTTCAGGTCGTCGTCGGACAGCGCCTGCACTTCCGCGGACCCGAGCGCGCGCATTTCGACCTTCATCATCTTGGCAATCGCCGGATTGCCCTGCCCCGTGGGGCCGTGGCAGCCCTTGCACTTTGTATCGTAGACTGCCTTGCCTTCCGCTGCTCCCGCAAACACCGGAACCATCGTCACGCCGAGTAACACGGCACAACTGAGAATGCGTGTTTTCATGACTACCGATTGTTTCACGATCGAAGGAGTTACGCTATCCCCATGAACCACTTGTTCCTCAGCTTGACTCTCGTCACGGCATTCCCGGCACTCTGCCAACAGCATGCGTTGCGTGGATACGATCCATTGGCTCCGCCGCTTGCCAAATCAGATGCGGAGAAAAGAATTCTCGCCGTACTCGACGATATCGTGAAGTCGCACCACACTTACCTGAGCGTCCCAATGGTGGACGGGCGCGCGCTGCGCTTGTTAACTGAATCTGCCGGCGCAAAGAACGTCATTGAGATCGGAACGTCCACCGGCTACTCGGGGCTCTGGTTGTCCCTGGCGTTGCGGGCCACCGGCGGTCACTTGACCACGTTCGAACTCGATCATGAGCGGGCGTCCATGGCGCGCGAGCATTTTCGAAAGGCGGGCGTGGAGCAGGTGATCACCATCGTCGAGGGCGATGCGCACGAGAACGTAACGAAGTTGAAAGGCCCGATCGATGTCGCCTTCATCGATGCCGATAAAGACGGCTACGCAGACTATCTGCGCAAAGTGCTGCCGCTGGTGCGGCCGGGCGGACTCATTCTGGCGCACAACGTCGAGATGGTTCCCGATTACGTGAAGGCCGTTACCACAAGCGCGGATCTGGAAACCATCTTCTATATGGAAGGCGGCGGCCTGGGAGTGACGCTGAAGAAGCGGTGAACAGTCAGGCAAGGCCGTAAAACGCGACCGCCGTCTCACCCAGCAGTTTCTCGCGCACGCCGACCGGTTGCGGCCCGATAGCCTGTGTGAACGCCGCGAGCACCTCTTTCCACGTTCCGGCAAGCGTGCAAACCGGCCAGTCGCTGCCGAACATCAGGCGGTCCGGACCGAATAGCGAGATGACGTGCCGCACGTAGGGGCGCAGGCGCTCCGCTTTCCAGCCGCGCGGATCAGCTTCGGTGATCATGCCCGAAAGCTTGCACCAGACTTGCGGGATTTTCGCGGCGGACTCCATGTCCGCGGCCCAGCCGTCCATGCGTTGCGTAGCGATCAGCGGTTTCGCGATGTGGTCGATCACCATGCGCAAGTCCGGAACCCGCTCACTCAAGCGCGGCACAAGCGGCAGATGCGGCGGACGCAACAGCAGATCGTACGGGATGCCGCGGCGAGCCAGTTCTCCCAGGCCGTGCAGCACGTCCTCGCGCAGCAGCCAGTTGACGTCCGGCTCATCATGCACCAGGTGCCGCACGCCTTTGAACTTTGGATTTTGCTGCAAGTCATCGAGCGTCGCGCCCACGCGCGGATCAGTCAAATCCACCCATCCCACCACGCCGCGAATGAACTTGTGCTGAGCTGCCAGCTCCAGCAGCCAGCGCGTTTCTTCCAGCACGACGTTGGCCTGCACGACGACCGATCCGTCAAATCGATTGCGCTCTAGAATCGGCGCAAGATCCGCCGGCAGATAGTTCCGGCGCAAAGGAGAATCCGGCGGCATCCAGCGATATTGGAGACGGTTGATGTCCCAGAAGTGCTGATGGGCGTCGATGCGCATTCGTCAATGATATAGGGGAACGGACGTTAGAGAGGCAGCGATTTCCGGAAATTGAAACAAGAATTAGTATTGCGGTGTCTACTCTTCCAGTGCCGGAGCGAATGAGATCGATTGTGGTTTTAACGGCGGCCTCGTTTCTGCTTGTCGCTGCGGCGTGCGCCTTGATCTGGCTACCGACTGGCTTCCTACCCCCGCACTTGATAGATCAGTGTGACAGTAAGGGCAATCCAGGAGATTCGGCGTCGATAGTGATCGTGGGTGTCCTGGTGTCCGACACACTGGTGCTTCGCCCAGTTCCCATGCACTCCAACCCAGAATACCCGCTCCAACTCCGCAGGCTAGGGGTGAGGGTCGAGAACGTCCTGAAAGGTGATGTCAGTCGCGGAACCGTCGCGGTTTATTACTTCACGTTTGCTGGCGGGTTCGAAGGGCCACAGCCGCTTGGTATGTGGAGAGTCGAAAGCCGCCGCATTTTGTGGCTTCGGAGAGATGCGGGCGTGCTTCGCACGGCATGCGACGGGTGGGACGGATGCACCCGGGCCGTGAACAGCGGCGCTCACCCTCATTTCACAGTCGCGCCCCAAGAGCCTATTGCCTATGCTGTGGCTGATATCTTGCTGACGAGGGGAGAAGGCAAAGTCGACAACAGCAGGTTTGCCGGATCGGTTCAGCGGGGAGCGCCTAGCCCGGAAGATTACCTCATCGGTAAATACCAGCACCTCGCGCTTACGGAGGGTTCGCCTGTTAAAACTGCCGCTTGCATCCAGCTTTGGATATGCGCGCAGGACCGGGGGGCTTCTCAAAGTTCACGCAACATCGCACGAGAGGCGATGTGTCAGGCGGACTGCGGCTGCATCACGAAACCAGGTGGAACGCCGGATTGTGGAGCAACTGCCGACATAAACAGCGATCCGCCTCTGTAAGTGATGCTATCGGCACTGACGCTCCTCCTCCCTCATCCTCCATAATAGAAGGAACCGCGCTCCTCACCGGCGCGTTCCTTTCAACGGATGTCCTTCGCCATCGAGACCGAGGGCCTGATCAAGATCTTCCGCAGCCGCTGGTCAAACAAAGAAGTGCGCGCGGTGGATGGCATCTCGCTGCGCGTTGAGCAGGGTTCCACATTTGGGCTGCTCGGGCCAAACGGCGCGGGGAAAACAACGTTTGTAAAACTTTTGCTTTCGTGCGCCCATCCGACCGCGGGACGTGCCGCGATTTTCGGCCGCGACGCGCGCGACGCCGAAGCACGCCGCCCCATCGGATACCTGCCGGAGAACCACCGTTTTCCGACTTATATGACCGGCCGCAGCATGCTGGATTTCTATGGCGCGCTCTCCGGCATGGACGCGGCCGCGCGCCAGAAACGCATCCCGGAGCTGCTTGGAACCGTGGGTCTCGCGGACTGGGGCAGCGTGCGGCTGGGCAAATATTCCAAAGGCATGCTGCAGCGCGTGGGCCTGGCGCAGGCGCTCATGCATGCGCCCAGGCTGCTGATTCTCGATGAGCCTACTGACGGCGTCGATCCCATCGGCCGCATTCAGATCCGCGAGCTTCTACAAGGGCTCGAGCAGCAGGGCGTGACCATCTTTCTCAACTCACATTTGCTCTCGGAAGTCGAGCTGTTCTGCCGCGACGTCGCCATCATTCATCGCGGCCGCGTCGCGCTCGAAGGTAAAGTGAAGGAGCTCACCGCGGGCAGCGGCTACCGTGTCGAGGCCGAGCAGGTGCCCGATCGCTTGCGGGACGAACTCCGCGTCAAGGCCCGCGCCGTCAGCCCAGCGCAATGGCAATGTCGAATTTGTATTCGGCTAGCCGCGAGGAGGCCAATCAGGCGGTCGACCGGCTGCGGTCCGAGCATTGCGCGATCGAAACCGTTGCTCGCTCGACCAGCACGCTCGAAGAGGTTTTCGTGAAGGTGATTCATGAACAGTAGATCCCTGAGCGTCACCGCGGCGCTGGTGCGCGACACGTTCCGTGAAGCCTTCTCGCGAAAAATCTTCTGGGGTTTCTTCGGCTGTTCCACCCTTCTGATCCTGTTCATCCTGTTCATCCTCCGGATTGACGTGGTTCAGGGCGCAGTGGCAACGGTCTCCCTGTTCGGCAATACCAGCCCGGCCCGGGATGTTCAGCGCATCGTGCGCCAGGCGCATGGCGCCATCGCCGCGTTCCTTTTCACCGCCGGGATGTTCCTCGCAGTGTTCGCGTCGGCGGGCCTGATCCCGTCGGTTTTCGAGCCTGGCCGCATCGAGCTGCTGCTGTCCAAGCCCGTGGAGCGCTATCACATCCTCGTCGGGCGCTACATCGGCAACCTGCTGGTGATCGCTGTCAACGTTTTTTACCTCGTCTTCACCGTGTGGCTGATATTCGGCCTCAAAACGGGTGTCTGGACATACGGATTTCTCTGGTCAAGCGCGCTCACGCTCTTTGTTTTCGCCGTCCTGCTGACTGTCGTGGTGCTGATCGGCGTGCTGTGGGAGAGCGCGGTGATCGCCACCATGGTCACGTTCGGCATCATGCTGGTGAGCCCGATCCTGGCGCAGAAGGCGCTGCTCGAACGTCTGCTCACGTCGGAAACATCGCGCAACATCGTTCGCACGCTCTATTACGTGCTGCCGAAAGTATTCGATCTCGGCCGCACCTGCCGCGCGTTGGTGGTCGGCGACCCGGTCGGGAACTGGATGCCCGTCTGGAGTTCGGCGCTTTTCGGCGTCGTTGTCTTCGGTACTGGATTGTATGCTTTTGCGAAAAGGAACTACTGATGACGCGATGCGTGGTTGCCGTTCTCCTGATGTCAGTGGTAGCCGGATGCGGATCCGGACCAGCCGGGGGCGGGGCCATTGACTCCACGCTCGCGGCGCTCATGCCGCCGGATGCCACCATCCTCGCCGGCGTGCGCATGGAGTCCCTTCGTTCTACTCCTCTATATAAGAAGCTGTTGGCGAGCCACTTGCTCCAACCGCTCGACGACTTCGCTCGACAGACTGGCTTCGATCCGCGCCGCGACGTGCGGGAGCTGCTCATCGGGTCGAGCGCGAAAGACGCGATCCTCGCGGCACGCGGCACATTCGGCGAACATAATTTCGAGGGATTGACGAAGCAGACGTACAAGGGCTACACGCTCTACTCAAGCGGCCAAGGTGGAGTGGCGCTGATCGACGGCTCTACGGCTCTTGCCGGAACTCTGCCCGCTGTGAAAGCCGCGCTCGACCGTCACAAATCCGGCGATCGCTCTCGCCCCGAGGATTTGCTGCGTCGCGCGCGCCAGATCCCCGCGCAGAATCAGATCTGGGTTGTCTTGAACGGGTTCGACAATTTGTTTACGGCGCGCATTCCCGACACCGGCAACATCGGCAACGCCGGCCGCATCCTACACTCACTCGCTAACACTACTGCTGCGATCGACCTGCGCGCCGGCGTCAACGGATATCTCACGGGGTCGTGCCGTACCGAGCAGGATGCCAAGAATCTGGGAGACACCGCCCGCGGCCTGATAGGACTCGCCCGCCTTGGCGTTCCCGAGAAGCGGCCCGAGCTGCTAAGCCTGTTGGATGGAATCAAGGTAGATCAGCAGCAGCTCACCGTCAACATCACGGTCGCAGTGCCGGAAGATCTGGCGGAAAAACTGTTTGATTTACTCGGATCGCGTGTGGCACGGCGTCTGCCCGTTAAACAGCCGAGACCTACAACGCCATAGCTCTTCGGCAACGAAACAGCGGCTTCGATAGAATACGGACATTCTCCGTGTCGCTCGATAACCAAATCATCTCCTACCTCGAGATGTGCCAGCGCGAATGCATGAGCTTGCAGCGCGGCATGAATTTCGATTCTGGCCGAGGCTATTCCGTGATACTGATGTCAGTGCGGCCGAATGCACCTTACCGGGATAGGTTACAGGATGAAGGCGCGACCCTGATCTACGAAGGCCACGACGAGCCCCGCAGTGATAGAACACCTGATCCAAAAGCCGTCGACCAGCCAGAATTTGCTTCGTCGGGCTCACCTACTCAGAACCGCAGGTTCTTCGAAGCTGCGCACGAATACAAGCGTGGCTTGCGGCCAGCGCGCCGGGTCAAGGTTTACGAGAAGATCAAGCAGGGTATTTGGTCTTATAACGGGCTGTTCAGCCTAGTCGACGCGTGGTCAGAGCGGGATCACGGGCGAAGTGTATTCAAGTTCAAACTGAATGCAGTGGCAGGAGACGATGACTCGAATGATCGCTTGGCCCACGGGCTTGCGGCGGCTCGACGCCTGATTCCGACTCATGTAAAAATCGAGGTATGGAAGCGCGATAAAGGGCGGTGTGTCGCTTGCGGAGCCACCAACGAGTTGCATTTCGACCACGTGCTGCCGTTCTCTAAGGGGGGCACTTCACTGACTGCGAGCAATGTGCAACTGCTCTGTGCCCGACACAACCTTTCGAAGGGCGCCAAGTTGGTCTGACTAATTGCGACTGCGGCGTCTGCCCGTTAGACAGCAGATACCTTTTCGGTCTCCGGCTGCGTCTTCTTCGGACTAGGGATCCCATCGCCCAGAATAGATGCGCCGCCCTCGCTGATGTAGTTGCGGTTCCACGCCGGAATCTCGACCACTACGTCGCCGGTCACGATCGCCTGGCAGCCAAGCCGCGAGTGCGGCGTCAAATCCGCGGCCATGTCCACCCGGTCCAACTCATCCTCGTCAGCCTCGGTCAGATGCCCATCGCCCCCGTCTTTTACGACCACGTGACACGTCGTGCAGGCACAATTGCCGCCGCAGGCATGTTCCAGATGAATGCCAAAATTCAGGGCGATATCGAGTAGCGATTCCGGCTTGCCGTGACCCTTGTAGGGCAGCTTGCCGGACTCGAATTCGACCGTCTTACCCAGAGGGAGGAAGGTAACCTTCGGCACAACACCATTATAGCGGGTTCCAGACCCCCGCGACTAAATGTCCCCATTCCCCATAGAGATTATGTAGTACAATTCGAAAAGCGAGTTCCCCATGACCGAGTCGAACGTCCGCAGTCTTGCCAAGGCCGTTAGTTACCGCGTGTTGGGATCGGCCGGCACGGCACTGGTGGTTTACCTTT
The DNA here is from genome assembly GCA_963768075.1 of Terriglobia bacterium. Classification (GTDB taxonomy): domain Bacteria; phylum Acidobacteriota; class Terriglobia; order Bryobacterales; family Bryobacteraceae; genus QHXW01. The sequence goes on along the minus strand of CAVYHD010000028.1, from coordinate 28,751 downwards.
TTAGCGGCAACCTTCCGCTTTCCGCCGGCATCGGCGCGTTAGATATCTTTCTGAAGATCGGACTTTATTTTGTGCACGAGCGGATCTGGAATCACATCCCCTTCGGACGCCCCAAGCGCCCCGAATACGAAATCTGACATCACCCGCGCAACGCCGCCAGCACCGCCTGCTGCAACTCCTCCTGTTTTTTGGGCGTCAACTTCCGTCCGGCCGCGGTGACATAAAAAACGTCGATGGCCTTGTGGGCCTCCGTGTCGATGAGCACTACGTCGATATTCGCTCCGCCTGAAGAAATAGTGGAAGCGATGTCGTAGAGCAGGCCCGGGCGGTCCTCCGCGACGACTTGAATCAGGGTAGCGGATTGCGACGCCTGATCATCGAAATGGATGGCGGGTTCGATACGCGCTTTCCGGCTGGGAGGCGCGCCGCGCGGCCGGCTGCGCAACAACTGCTTCACGTCAGCGCGTCCCAGCACCACGCGCTCCACCGTCGCCTTCAGCCGGTCGACTTCGCTCGGATTCAATTCCAGCGTGCGCAGCGGGTCGGCAAAGGAAAACGTGTCCAGCACCGTGCCGCGCCGGTTGGCGAAAGCCTCGGCCTTCAGGATATTCATGCCGAAGCTGGAGAGTGTTCCCGCCACGGTCGCAAACAGGAAAGGACGGTCCACGGTCACCAGAGTCAGACGGTAAATGCTGCCGGATTTCTGCAGATCCAGGCCCACGCCGCGCGGGCGGCTTTCCAGATCGAGCTGCATATGCCGCGTGATGTCGGCTTCGGTGTGTGTCCTCAGATAACGCTTCGGGAAGCCTTCCAGGAACGCGCTCTGTTCCGGAGAGTCGGCTTCTTCGATGCGCTCGGTTTCCAGCTCACGGGTCAGCTCGTTGTAGGTGAGCAGGTAGAGCTGCCACAACTGCTCGGCGCGCCATGACGTCATGACCGCCGGGTTTACCGCGCTGATATCCGCGTACGTGATGCAGCGTCAACTGCTTGAGATTCTCCACCGTGCCCACGACGTGCGCGAGGTCTCGCGCGGTCGAGGGATCGAACAGGTCGCGCCCGTTCATCGTGGCGGACATGTCGAGATGGTGGCGGATCAGGAAGCGAACGGTATCGCGCTCAGCGCCGGCATCTGTATTCGCTCCATGGCGCGCTTCCGCCAGCCGCAGCGAGGCATCCACATGCCCGTTCCTTCGGGCTGCCTTTTCCCACATCGTGAAACAGCAGCGCAAACATCAGCAGTCCGGGCTGTTCAATCTCCGAGACAAGGTCGGCAAATGAGGACGCCGGTAGATCCTGCTTGCCGCGCAGCTCGACCAGCGTTTGAATCGCAACCAACGTGTGCTCGTCGACCGTATAGCGATGGTAAAAGTCGCGAACCACCAGACAGTCGATGCGTTCCAGTTCCGGAAACAGCGCGGTCAGAATTCCGGTTTCATACGCCACGCGCAGCGCCAGAGGCGCGTGAGGTAGCGAAGCGCCTCCAGCAGAGCCGGCCAGACCGGCCGTGGCTCCGTGAAATACTGCCGCACGGCGGCGAGCTGCGGCGCCATTTTCTGCTCGGCTTCGAGGGACAGACGCATCCCGTGGCGCCCCAGGAATTGCAGGAGGCGCAGCGCCAGTTCCGGCTCCGCGGCAAGCTGCTGGGGCGCCCGCAAGTAGATCCGTTCCCGCGCTACCGTAAATCAGCGTTGGAAACGCGGGACCGGCGGTCCCGGAACTGCGCGAACAGCGAACTCGCGCGGGCCTCCTCGCTTTCGAGAGCCCCGCAGCGCCGGAGCGGTGCACCGCGCGGGCGCTGCGGAAATAACCGCGCATGATGGCGGGTTCATCCACGCCCATCAGCTCGGCGATCCACTCCTGCGCATCGAACGTCAGAATGTTGGAATCGCGCTTGGCCTGTTGATGCAGATAGCCGCGCAACGTGAACAGCGTATCGCCGCGCCTCGTCCAATTCCGGCACGCGCACCGGCCCCCAGAACGCCTGGGGGTTGTCCCCGCGATCTGCGCCAGCCACGAGACCAGTTGCAAATCGCGCAGCCCGCCGGGAGCTTCCTTGATGTTCGGCTCCAGATGGTGAAACGTGCCGTTGAACCGCGCGTGCCGCTCGCGCGTCATTCGCGAGAGTGCGCTGACGAGCGCGTCGCGCTGCCCGTGCACGGAATCGCGGCAGCTTGGCGAGCATCGCTCCGTAAACCGCCGCATCGCCCGCCAGATACCTCTGATCCAGCAGACTGACGTTCAGCTCGATATTGCCCTCGTGCAGCTCGCAACATTCCGCCGGCGTGCGCACGGATTGGCTCACGCGCAGACCGGCATCCCAAAGCTGCTGGAGGAAGCCCGAGATTTCCTCCTTGCGCGCCGCCGCGGTTTTGTCGCTCGCAAACAGCAGCAGCAGATCAATGTCGGAATAGGGAAATAACTGCCGCCGCCCGTAACCGCCCACCGCCAGAAGCGCCGCGCCGGTCGGGATTGATAAAGCGAGCTGCCTCTGCCAGGCGCTCAGCACCTGCCCGTCGACCACCGAGGTCCGCTCGTCGAGCGCACCTATGGGATCAAAGCGCAGCTTCTCCGCGGTCATCGTTGCGGATCCGTATGGCCTCGGCGACGTCGTAGACGAACACCTTGCCATCGCCGATCTTGCCCGTGCGGGCCGCGGTTGTGAGCGTGCGTCAATCATTTCGTTCAGCCGCCCGTCCGTCACCACCAGTTCGATCTTGATCTTGGGCAGCAGATCGACGTTGTACTCCTGGCCGCGATAGATCTCTTTGTGGCCCTTCTGCCGTCCGTGCCCGCGCACCTCGGTGATGGTCATGCCGTCGATGCCGATATTCTTGAGCGCTTCCTTGACCGGCTCCAGTTTGAACGGCTGAATGATGGCTTCGATTTTCTTCATCGCATGCTCCTGTGGCGTCCGCGGGCTAAGCCTCGAAGAAGTATCCTTCTTCGCCGTGCTGGCTCAGATCCAGACCATCGATCTCCTGATCCTTCGTCACGCGCAGCCCGGTCACGGCATCGCAGATCTTCAAAATAACGAACGTCCCCACAATCGCGAGGCCCCACGCGATCGCCACGCCGATCAACTGGTTGAGAATCTGTCCGGGATTGCCATCCACCCAACCAAGCGGCAGCGTCTTCCCCGCCGAATCCTTCAAGCTGCCGTTGATCGCGTTGGTCGCAAAGACTCCGGTGAGGATCGCGCCCAGCGTTCCGCCCGCGCCGTGCACGCCGAAGGCGTCCAGCGAATCGTCATATCCGAATTTCGCCTTCACCAGCAGTCACCATGAAGTAGCAGACGATGCCCGCCAGGAACCCGATCAGCAGCGCCGGGAACGGCTCCACAAACCCAGACGCCGGCGTGATGGCCACCAGGCCCGCCACGCAGCCGGAAATCGCGCCCAGCACGCTCGGCTTGCCCGTGCGTATCCATTCCACGAAGATCCAGCCCAATGCCGCCGCCGCCGCCCCGAAGTGCGTGGCCACGAACGCGCTGGTCGCGAGGCCGGAAGCCGCCAGCGCGCTGCCCGCGTTAAAACCGAACCAGCCAACCCACAGCAGGCACGCGCCGATGAAGCTCAGCACCAGGCTGTGCGGCTTCATCGGCTCGTGCGGATAGCCGTCCGCTTGCCCAGATACAGCGCGCAGATAAGCGCCGAAACCCCCGACGTGATGTGCACCACCGTTCCGCCGGCGAAATCGAAGCACGGGAATCTTGCCGCCGAGCGCCGCATTCAGCAATCCGCCCTTGCCCCACACCATGTGCGCCATGGGAAAGTAGACAATCAGCGCCCACAGCACGGTGAACAGCAGCATGCCGCTGAATTTCATGCGCTCGGCGAAGGCGCCGGTAATCAGCGCCGGCGTGATGATGGCGAACATCAACTGATAAATCATGTAGGTCTGCTTGCGGGATCGTGGCGGCGTAGTCAGGATTGGGCGCGATGCCAACGCCGCGCAGAAAGGCGTAACGCAGGTCGCCGATCACAGGGCGAGCCCTCCGCGAACACCAGGCTGTAACCCACCAGCGCCCACAGCACCGTGATCACCGCCATCAGGATGAAGCTTTGCATCATGGTGCCGAGCACGTTCTTTCGCCGCACCAATCCGCCGTAAAACAGCGCCAGGCCCGGGCCCGGTCATCATCAGCACCAGCGCGGCCGAAGTCAGCATCCAGGCGTTATCGCCCGCGCTCTGCGCCGATTTCACAGCCGTATCCAGCGCAGCCAGTTTTGCATCCACACTCTGCGGCGTCTGCGCCATGGCCGCCACGGAAAACACCAGCAGCGCCCAACCCTTCATGCTAGATTCCTTTGTCGCGTTACAAACAGAGCAAGTCCTTCATTATTCCGCGAAGCCCGGCGGCCACGGGAAAGAACATTTCTATCGGATCGATTGAAAATTTTGATAGGCGGGCCTGAAGTAGCATTGTGAACTTTTGCGGATGCCGCGCCCAGGCTATTTGCTTTAATCTGGTTCCATGCCAGCACGCAGAGATCTGTTCCGCTTCACCGCCGCCATGGCCCTTGCCGGACGCCTTCCCGGCGCTCCCGCCGCCAAGCTGCCCAACACCACGCTTGACGAAGCCCAAGCCCACGTCAGCCACGAGCCCTTCGGCGACCTTGCCATCTACTTCACCGGCCCAACCGATCAGATCGGCTCCATGACCGCGGGCAGCCTGCGCCTCAAACCCGGTATGGAGCCGCATCCGCCGCACACCCACCCCGAGGAAGAGTTCATGGTGATCACCGAAGGCACGGGCGAAATCCTGGTTGAAGGAAAAACCACCAAAGTCGTGCCCGGCACCATGATGTATTGCGCGGCGGGTAAGCTGCACGGCATCCTCAACACCGGCAAAGAGCCGCTGCTGTTCTATTTCTATAAGTGGAAGGTATAACCGTCAGGCGGGGTCTTTTCCCTCCACCAGCCTCACATACCGGTCTGCTGGCATATTCGTGAATCTCTGGACCTGCCCGCTCGGCGGCGGCCACTTGATCTCGAGCCAGTCGAGTTTCGTTGCGGTTCCCAGCCCGAGCACCTCCCGCGGATCGTGCGAAGACAAATAACTGCCGCCGTTATTCTTCAACTTGCTTCTTGTTACACCGGCCACCGACCACGTGAGCCGCGCTCCGATCGCGTCGCGATTGCAGTTGACGCCTTCGAGCCGGATTCCCAGCCAGTGATTGCCCGACCCGCAGCGGTTGTGCAGCAGCACCGGCGCGCCGCCATTTTCCGCCACCAGCACGTCCGGAAAACCATCATTGTCGTAATCCCCCAAGGCCAGCCCACGCGCCGCCAGCGGCTTTGCGAAGACCGGCCCCGCCTGCGCGCTCACGTTGTGCAGCAGGCCCTTATCCTGGTGGAACAGTAGTAACGGCTCTTTGTATTTCACCTGCTGCGAGTACTGGTCGATCATATCGTCGGGATGCCCGTTTGCCAGAATCAGGTCGATGAATCCGTCATTGTCATAATCGAAAAACTTCAATCCCCATCCGCTGAGCAGCCGCGTCGCCTGCGCAATCCCGTGCCGGTGCGCGGAATCCGAGAACGACTCGTTTTTGTTGTTGGTGTAGAGCGAGAACATCTCCTGGTCCACGTTAGCGACGAACAGATCTTCCCAGCCATCCGCATTGATATCGGCGGCGTCCACGCCCATGCCTGAGCGCGCCTGCCCATTTTCACTGAAGCCCACCTCGGCCGCCAGCGCCATCTCCTCCCACTTGCCCTTTCCGCGGTTCATGAACAGAAAGTTCTGCACCGTATCGTTCGACACGAACAGGTCCATTAGCCCGTCGTTATTGATATCGGTGGCCACCACGCCCAGTCCCTTGCCCATGGCACGCTCGATGTCGGTACCCTTCGTAACATCGGTGAACGTTCCATCGCCGTTGTTGTGAAACAGAAAGCTGTGCGTCGGCCGGAACACCCGCGGGATGCAGTAGAAGTGCCGCCCCAGCTTGTTATCGCCGCACGAGAGCTTGCTCGTGTAGTCGACGAAGCTGCACACGAAAAGATCCAGGCGGCCATCGTTGTCGTAATCAAACCACACGGCGCTGGTGGTCCAGCCGGACGTTGGCAGGCCGGCTTTGTCGGTCACGTCGCTAAACGTGCCGTTGCCGTTGTTATGGTATAAAATTGTGCGGCCGTACGCGGTGACGAAAAGGTCCGCGTAGCCGTCGTTGTTGTAGTCGCCCACCGCCACACCCATGCCAAAACTGGTGCCCGCGGCTACGCCCGCTTTCTCCGTGACATCGCTGAATGTCCCGTCCCGATTGTTCTTGTACAGCGCATTGCGCAGCGGCATTTTCGGCTTGTAGAAATCGCAAGGCCCGCTGTTGACCAGGTACAAGTCCATCCAGCCGTCATTGTCGTAGTCGAAAAATGCGCAGCCCGGGCCCAACGTTTCCGGCAGATACCGTTCCGTCGACATCGCATTGTCGTGAACCCATCGAATCCCGCTGGTTTGTGCCGGAACCTCCTCGAAAATGAGGCCGTCAATACGCGCCGGCGCGGCGCGCAGGATCCCGCCTCCACGACTACCAGGTATTGCCAGAGCCGCGGCCCCAGCTAGAATTTCCCGTCGTGAAACCCGATGTGGCGGTACGCGCATGTTATTGATATTCTCGCATTCTCGCTCGCTGTCTTAGTACCTCGCGCCGTCGCGGTCCATAACCTTAACTCCCGCCTCCGCCGATACAACTGTTGAGAGTGATTCCGTGATCCATCTCACCCGCCTAAACCACATTCCGATGGTTTTGAATTCGGATCTGATTGAACACATTGAGATTACCCCAGACACCGTAATTACTCTGACGAGTGGTCAAAAGATCATGGTTCTGGAAGGGATCACCGAAGTTGTCGAGCGAGTCGTAGAGTTCCGGCGCTCCATTCTCCGCGGCGTTCTCAACTGCCCAATACTGAAGCGGCCTCCCGAGGAGACCTCATCCGGATTGGAGATTGCCTAAGCCATGGCCGAGCAGTCCAACAAACCAAAACCCGTCGACGTACAGCGCCTCGTTTCCCGGCCGGATTACGCAACTATTGGGGGCCTGGTGGTGGCTCTGACGGGAATCCTGGGCGGTCTTGTGCTCGAGGGCGGCAGAATCAAGGACGTGGCGCAAGTCACGGCGGCATTCATCGTTTTTGGGGGGACGTTCGGCGCGGTAATGGTAACTACGCCATTCTCGGTGCTGCTCCGCGCTGCCCGCAAGTTGGGTCTCATCTTCTTCGACCGCGTTCAGGAGCCCCGCCAGGCCACCGAAGAGATCATCAGGTTCGCCACCAAAGCCCGCAAGCACGGGATCGTTTCGATCGAACAGGACGCCGATAACGTCCCCGACCCGTTCCTCCGCAAGGCCCTCAACCTCGCCGTGGACGGCACCGACCTCGACACCCTCCGCCAGATGATGGAGCTCGAAATCTCCATGGACGAGAATCGCGGCGTGGCCGAGGCCAAAGTCTTTGAGTCGGCCGGCGGCTATGCACCCACGGTGGGCATCATCGGCGCGGTGCTGGGACTGATTCAGGTCATGAAGCACCTCGAAAATATCGACGAGGTAGGCCGCGGCATCGCCGTGGCGTTCGTGGCCACGGTATACGGCGTGAGTTCCGCCAATCTGTTTTTCCTTCCCGCTGCCAGCAAATTACTCTCGCGCGTCCATCGCGCCACGCAGGTCAAAGAGCTGATGCTCGAGGGCGTGGTGGCCATTATTGAGGGCCTCAATCCCAAGCTCATCCGCACTAAGCTCGAAGCGTACGCCCGTGGGGCCGGCGACACCAACCCTTCTATGGCCGCGCAAACGGCTGCGGAGGAAGCCTAGCCATGCGGCGCCGGCCCGTTCCGCATGAGCCCGGGAATCACGACCGTTGGCTGGTTTCTTATGCCGATTTCATCACGCTGATGTTTGCCTTCTTCGTCGTCATGTTCGCGTCCTCCCAGACCGACCGCTCCAAGGTCAAACGCGTCGCCGATGCGGTGAAGGATGCCATAGAGCACGGCGCCTCCAGGTTCAGCGGCAAACACGACTCGGGTGAGGGCCTGCGAAATCTCAAGGTCGACGTCAAGCCCGCGCCCCCCGCGCCCTCCGCGCCCTCCGCGCCAGCCGCCGATCTGCTGCCTTCCCTCAAGTACCTCGACGAACAGTTGAAAAAGGAGATCCAGAATGGAGAAATGCGCGTCAGCCTGGAAGCCCGCGGGCTTGTCGTGAGCTTGCAGCAGGCCACCTTCTTTCCCTCTGGGGAGGATGCCATTGCTCCCGCCACCTATTCAAGCTTGGAAAAGGTCGCCATCGCCATCCGCCAGTTGCCCAATCCCGTGCGCCTGGAGGGCCATACCGATTCCAACCCCATTCACACCGCACGTTTTAGCAGCAATTGGGTGCTTTCCGCGGCGCGCGCGATCGCCGTCCTGGAACTGCTGAGTGGCCGCTTTCAAGTACCGCGTGAACGCGTAGCCATTGCCGGTTACGCGGAAACCGTCCCCGTAGCTTCCAATCTTGACGAGCAGGGCCGCTCCCGTAACCGGCGTGTCGATATCGTGATTCTCAGCGGCCCCCGGACCCTCGTCGAACCCGTGCCTGCCCTGAGCTCCACGCCTCGCGCAACCGGCGCCCCAACGCCGTCCCAGCGCATCCCCTCGTCCGGAATCACGCATGGCGGCATGTGAGACCCGATATTTCGGGACGGTTTGCTATGACGAGCCGTCAGTAATCGCTTTTCCCGCCGGATTGCCCGGCTTCCCGCAGTGCCGCCGCTTTCTGCCCATGGACGATTCCGCCCATCGCCCATTGATCTTCCTGCAGAGTCTCGACAGACCGCAATTGTGTTTCCTCGCGCTGCCGGTCGCTCTGGTCGATCCCGCCTACCGCTTGAAAATGAGCGCCGAGGATCTGGCGCTGATTGGCTTCGATCACCTGCCCGCTATGGAGACCGAGGCGCAGTGTCTGGCCATCGTGGCCGTCGCCCCGGATGGCCTCGCGACCGTCAATCTGCTGGCTCCGGTCGTGATCAACCGCGCCGCGGCCCGGGCCGTCCAGGCAGTTCGCGACGACGCAGTCTACGCCTGCCGCCATCCGCTCGCGCGAGCCGGGGGAGCCTTCCCATGCTCGTGATCCGCCGCCGCGCTGGCGAATCCATCGTGATTGCCGGTGATGTCGAGATCGAAGTGCTGGAAACCTCGCCCACGCGCGTAATCCTGGGCATCCGCGCGCCCAAGCACGTGCCGGTGATGCGCAAAGAGGTCGGGCTCACGGCGGACGAAAACCTGGTCGCCTCTCGTGACATCCCGCTCCAGGTGCTCGCGCCTCTGCTGACCCAGCTTCACTCTCCGACGTCTAAGTTGAGTCCGGACGCCTGATCAAGGAGCTTCCACCGGGAGCCGGATCACGTTACTCACGTAGACGTCCTGCGCTATGGTGAGCTGCGTGTCCTTGTCGGTTGTCAGCCCCGAATCCAATTGAAGCTTAACCTCCCACACCCCTATGCTCCCAGGCAGCGGAGTCGCCAGGAGAACGTTGGCCGTGCTTCCGCCGGCGAGCGAAGAGACAAAGTTAACCGGCTGCGCCACCGGCCCATCGTACCGCCGCCCCGTGGCGAAACCCGAGTTGGGAGTGGTCAACAGGCCCAGCCCGGTGGCGTAAATAATAATCGTTTCGCCCGGAGCTGCCGGATTGTTGCCGCCCACTCGGCCGCTGTTGGGACAGCACAAAATCGTGTTCGAATCCGACGTTACCCCGATGGCCGTCAGCAACAAGTCCGCACTGGTACTCACGGTCGCCGTGAATACGATCCCCACACCCGCTTGTCCCTCCTTCCGGGCCTGCAGGATGATGCGGGTGAACACCCCCGCGGGAGTGGCGGTGACCTGCGGGTCCGCGTTCACCAACGCGGCAAGCGCGGTCGTTATGGTCGCTAGCGTGTCCGTCGCAAGCACCGTGTAGCTGTACGTGCGGCCCGAAATCGTAATCGTGCCCACATCGCCCGCGTTCACCGTCCCGTCCACCGACACCACTGCACTGGCATACGGGTTGCCGTGGAAGACAATTCCCGGGCGCGGCTCGGTTCCGGCCCCGGCGAAAATGCCGGGATTCTGCGCCACAATATTGACCGGTACCGCGATACTCGTCGTCACCGTTCCATCCGCGTGCTGGGTCCGGACATACAGGCTGGAACTCGCGCTATCGGCGCCGAATAAAGGCAGCTGCGCATTGATTTGCGAGTCGGAAACGTAAAGCAGCGGCGCGGGGCTGCCGTCGATAAAAACTTGCGTGTTGGCGATCTCTGTCGGGGCATAATCTCCCGTGCCGGGGTCCGCCCCCCCCGAGTCGCTCAGACTCGTCCCGAAAATCGCGATCAGCGATCCCGGCCCCACCTGGGCCGTGCTTGCTCCCCCGGTTAGGTTCGCGCCCCCTGCCGTAGCCGTGATGTCGGCGTTGGTCGAGGCCGTCGCGGAATACGTAACGTTGTTACCGTCGGCGCCCGGCGTGCGGGCCCACAGATCGACTGACTGCGCGGCCGCATCCGGCTCCGCAATAACGTTCGGGTCGCCCGCCCCCTTGTTGATCGCGTTTGCCAGCGTCTGGACGATATTCGTGAAGGTATCGTTCTTGATCTCTTTGTAAACGTAGTTCTTGCTGTTGATCGTTATCGTTACACTGTCGCCGGTGTTGAGGGTCCCGCCCAGCGCGACCGTTCCTTCGGCCAGCACTTCCAGGCTCGCGGCGTTACGCACGCTGTTGACCGGGACGATGGGATCGTCCATGGTGTAAATCACGACGCGCTGATTGTAGGTGTCGGAGACGTAGAGATTTCTGCCGTCGAACGCCAGGGACATCGGCGTGGCCAGCGAGTCTGTGTCGTCGGAGGAGACGTCAGTGCCGCCATCTGGCTGTCCCAGAATAATGTCCGGCGTCGCCGCGTTCGTGGTGGGCACATGGTAGAAAACCAGCACCCGGTCATTTCCTCCGTCGGCGATGAAGAACCAGTTGCCGTCGGACAGCGCGTAGCGCGGGAAACTCAACGTTCGGGCGCAGAGACTGGGATACGTCGGATTGTTGTTGGCATCCGTGCCATCGGGCACGGTACAGAGTAGGGGAATCTCTTGGCCCGTCTGGCCCGCGGTAGTGGCTGCTGTTCCAGCCCAGGCATTGTCCGGTAGGGACGCGAACATTCCCAGCTGGCCCACTACGACATCCGCGGGCTGCTGGTTTCGCGTCGGCAGGCTATTCCAGATCAGAACCCGGTTGTACCCCAGATCCGTGATGAAAAGGTGGGTTCCGTCCGAGGTCACCGACACCGGATTCAGAAGGTTGCTGGCGTTGGCATCCTCCTCCCCCTGCGTCAGATCCTGCTGGACGGTCGTGGTGAAATTGGGCTGGCCTATCACCATGTCCGCCGCTACCCCGTTGGACGTGGGAATCGAGTTGTAAATCAGGATGCGGTTGTTTTGCGTGTCGGCGATGTAGAGTTTGCCGCTTTGAATCCATACTCCTTGCGGCCCGCGCAGCGACGTTGCTGTCGGTGGAACGGCGGTGCCCATGTTAGTAAAATTCGTCTGGCCCACCACGATGTCAGCCGGCGCATTGTTGGTCGACGGGATCGAATTCCAGATCAACACGCGATTGTTGTTGGTGTCCGCCACCACCAGGATCTGGCCGTCCGTGGCCACCGCCGTCGGCAGACTCATGCCACTTTGCGAAACCGTGGCGTCGGTATTGCTGAAGTTAGGCTGGCCCAGCACCACGTTGGCCGTGCCTCCGCAAACCGGACAGCGCGTGCCCTGGTTCGGCGGCATGAACTCCGGGGCCGGAAACTGGCTGGACATGTTCTGGTAGATCAGGACCCGGTTGTTTACGGGACTGGCGCCGGCCCGGTTCGAATCCGCCACGACAAGCGTGTTGTTCGCATATGCCAGCCCCGACGCGGACCCCAGCACAGTCTGGCTCGCGCCAATCACGCCCGCTGTGAAGTAGGGCTGCCCGATTTCCGCGCGTGCCGCCTGCCCATGGGTGAAATTGATCGCCAGGCAAGCTGACGCCGAAAGCAATAAGACACAAAAATACCTCATGATTCGAATAGCACCAATTGAATTTTTGATTTCCTCATTATAGCAAGCGATAGACGATGTTCGTCCACACTTGGTTTCGCCGCGCGGACAGGCGTACACAAGTGTAGTGCATTGGACTCAGGTGTGCGGAATCGTGACACGGAAGCCTTCCTGATTCTGGAGAAAACTATAGCCATACAACCAACAACTGGATCACAGTACCGGGTGCTCGCGTGGAGGTGCATTCCGCCTGCCAAATCCTGTCACCGGCTACGACAACTCAATAATCGAAGCGAGTCCAGGCGTGCAGCCGCATCAGGAAGACATGGCCGCGGCGATTGTTCCCGCAGGCCGAAGAGCTGTGAAGTTTCACGCTTCGCGCCGCAGGCCCTGCCGCGGGGTGCTAAAATAACGGCCAATCGACATGTCTTTTCTGCAGAACCAGTTTGAACGGAACTTTATTACCACTTCGGTGGATTACGTCTTCAACTGGGCGCGCAAGTCGGCCATCTGGCCGATGACCTTCGGTCTGGCTTGCTGCGCCATTGAGATGATTGCCTCCTCCACCTCACGCTTTGACATTGCGCGCTTTGGCTCGGAAGTTTTTCGCCCCAGCCCGCGGCAATCGGATCTCATGATCGTGGCCGGCACCGTCACTCTCAAAATGGCGCCCGTGCTCAAGCGCATCTACGACCAGATGCCGGATCCCAAGTGGGTCATTTCCATGGGCGCCTGCTCCAGCGTCGGCGGCCCATTCAACACCTACGCCGTGCTGCAAGGCGTCGATAAGATCGTGCCCGTGGATGTGTATGTCACCGGCTGCCCGCCGCGTCCGGAAAACCTTTTCTACGCGCTCCTCAAACTCCAGGACAAGATCGACCAGATGACGACGCTGGTGAAGCGGCCCACCGACGTCCGCCTCGATGAATCCATGCTGGAGGATTTCAAGCGGCAGGTCATGATCGCGCAAGTGCAAAACCCCGTATAGTTCACGACGCGTGTTTTATAAGGATTCGCAACAAATCTATCGCGTGCGTCCGCTCGAAACCTTCGACTGGCTTGTGCACGGCTTCGGCACGCGCTGGTCGAAAAGCTTCGGCAGTTGCGGCAACCTGGCGACTCTCCACCAGATTCATTCCGGCACGGTCGTGGGCGGTGGTGGCCGTTCCGGCTGCCTCGGCGATGGCGATGCGCTCGTGGAAAATACGCCCGGTTCGCTCGTCGCGGTCAAGACAGCGGATTGCGTTCCGCTTCTGATCGTGGACCCTGTTCACCGGGCTGTCGCGGCCGTTCACGCCGGCTGGCGCGGTACGGCCCGGAAAATCGCGGAGCGAGCAATCGAAGATATGGTCAACAGATTTTCCAGCCGTCCCGAAGACCTGCATATTGCGATCGGTCCAGGCATCGGCAAATGCTGCTATGAAGTGGGACCCGAAGTCGCGGCCGAGTTTGCCCAATACGATTCAGGTCTGGAAAATTTGACTCGGCCGGCGCATATCGATTTGGGCGAGATAAACCGGCTCCAGGCAGCCGGTGCCGGAGTGCCCTCTGGCCAGATTTACGTGGCTGGTATCTGCACCTTGTGCAATCGCGATTTCCATTCCTTCCGCCGCGACGGCCAGGGCGCGGGCCGCATGCTCTCTGTCGTAGGAATTCGCTGAGCTGGCGCGTTTTGCGCCTGGCTCTGTCAACCCGTCGTCAGGCGGCGTCAGCTAGCAACTGTGGGATAATTTCGCCCGCTTCAAACTCGTGCCGGTCAGCCGCTTCCTGGCAGCGAATGCAGAAAGGTGCCCACGGCACCGCGTTCAGGCGTTTCGGGTTGATTTCTTCTTCACAGTGCAGACAAGTGCCGAAACTGCCGTCCGCAACCCGGGCCAGCGCCGCTCGAACGTTGCGCAGCAGGACGGATTCCCGGTCAAGATTGCGAATGGCCAGCTCGCGTTCACCCGCAAGTTGAACCTCATCAATGGCATCCGCAGCTTTCTCGATCACGATTTCGTCGCGGTTTCTGAGGCTGGCGGCGCTTTCTGTTTTTTTCGCTTCCAGAGCCGTTCTGTATTTTTCCAATTCGTTCTTGCTCATGGTCCTTCTCCTAGTCCGTCTGCCAACAATAGATGCCCGATGACAACGAAAATTTCATAAAATCTTAGTGCGATCCGCTAATATATTCGCCGTACTCCTCATCGCCGTTGAATCTAGGTGTCGCACAACGAGTATACCCGAGCACTTTTGGTGCCATCAACAAAATTGCAGCGAGGCTGATATATCGGTCGATTCTGCTTCAACCATTAGCGGGAAGCTAGCGAATCTCAAAAATGCCAAAGTTGAGACCGAGCTCACGAGTATCGGCCTGGCCGTGAATGGCGTGGCCGACCTGGAGGCAAACCTGCACTTCCGGCTTGCCAACTAACTGATCTGGAAGGGGTAAGACGACATCGAAGCCCGGCTGGCCGAGGTGGAGCTGGATCTCGGGAAGCGCGATCCCATCCACCGTAACTGTAAGAGGCATAGTGGTTTGCACGGGACCCGAAGGAGCAAATCCCGTCAGGTGCAGTTTCTCCGATGCCGTGCGGGGACCGCCGATCCGCAGCGTGGCGCGTAGTGGCATCCAGCGAGATCCGCCGTCAGGAGGATACCACTCGGGTCCAAGCAGGTAACCCATAAGCGGGCTTCCGGCATCGATCCTTCGTGGCACCTGCGGGAGGAACCGGTGGAAGGCGGCCTCTTCATAAGCGGATGTGATGGCTTTGAGCCGGTCTGGTCCGATATGGTAGACGACAATCCGGTCACTTTTCGCCGCTTCCAGCGCCACTCCCCCCGGCAGCAGGAAATCGGAGACGGACTCCTGGGAGGGGCGCGAATCAATGTAAGCCTCAGATCCAGGAACCAGATAGACGCCAGAGATACCAAATAGCCGAAAGGGGCGATGAATTATGCCGGCCCAAAACGTGGTGTTGTCCACTCCTTCGAGCAAGATGGTTTTATCAGGATGCAACTGATGAGCCCGGACGACACCAAAAACCATTCGCTCGAGCTCCAGGCTCCGGATTAGCCACCAGGGTGTGAGCTTCCAATCGAGCTGGGCCATGGGCACGGCATAAGCGGCGGCGAGTGCCAGGGCTGCCAACCTCCATGGCAGGGGTTGTGCCCAAGCAAGCGCCAGCGCGTACCCGCCTAGCATCGCCAAGCCCAAAGCGGGTAGAACCAGATAGTAGTCCGAGATGTGATCTCTTAGTGGAAGGAGCGGCGCAAGGACTATGACAAACCAGCAGAGGCAGAACACTGGCAGCCAGTCGCGCCGGAAGGCCCGGAAGAGAGTGAAACCGAGCAGGGCCAGCGCTAAAACCGCCAGCAAAACGATCTGCACCGTTCGGTGGAATCCCGGGGGAAAAGAACCTGAGACCAACGCCCAACGCCCGTAAGTTAGAAACGTCATTGGCAGGGCGCGATCGAAATGCAAGGCGTACACACCACCGGGTGCACCCTGCGGGGCAACGAACCGGTGGGCGAAGGCAAAGAGGGCGGACGGCAAGAACAGCGGCAGAGTCGAGCGGAAATACTTGCGCGCGCAGAGAAAAGTGTAGGCGGCTGCCAGGGCTGGGTAGACGACGTTAATTTCCAGGGCGCCGAATCCCACCAGGAAGGCGACCCACTGCCAAAGGTAATCGTAAGTCCGGCCATTCCGGATATAACGCAGCAGGAACCAAAATGCTCCCAGCACGAAGAAGGCGCACAGGATTTCGTTGTAGGCGGAAGTCCAAACCATCGGGACGATTAAACCGCTGTTGACGAGCCAAAAAATGGCAGCGCAGAAGCCAGCGAGGCGAGAGCCGGTGAGCCTCCGGGTGACGGCCGCCAGGAGTGTCAAATTGGCGCATTGGGTCAAAAAGACGCAAATCCGAAAGGGGAGAGGATTGACGCCGAAGAGCGATTCGAAGACCAGGAAAAATGCCCGCTCACTGAGCGGCCGGATGGAGCCCTGGGCCTTCGGAGCAAACAGGGCGTGCATCAGAGAGTGCACATCATGGACCTCGAGGGGCAGGGCGAGCCAGGCGAAGTCGTCGGCCTGGAACCAAACGCGCAGTCCACTCCAGTAGAGGACAAAACACAAGAGCGGAGGTACGAGCCAACAGGCGACCCGAAGGATTGTGGGAATGGGTGCGGGATCCTGTGAAGTAACGGCCGCCGCCCTCATTTCGTTTCGAGGCTCAGAAGTTTGGCGATGACGCCGAGCGCGCGCGGATCACCCTTGACCGGAACGAAAGGCTTGTCCACAGTGAACTCAACCAGCACCGAATCACCCGCGAGGACGACGGCGGGGACCTCGCGCGCGTAAAGGGCCTCTCCCGCCGCACGGTATGTCTCCGGCTCCAGACGAAAGCCCTGGACGGAAGCGGAGAGCGTTAGCTCTTTGAGCCGTGACATTTCGACGGCGGGAAGGAAGAACTGGAACCGCAAGGTAGCACCGCGCGAAGAGGATCCGGGCGGGGGACGAAGCACGGCGGTGAAGCGGGGGGCCGTCCAGCGCCAAGCGTTGTCGGTGATGTTCTCCCAGCCCGAAACCAACTGTGCAGCCACGCTCCGCTCAGCGGCGCTGATGGACGACGATAAGCGCGGGGGCTCTTCTTCGGTGAAACCGCTCAGATCAGGAGTTGCGCTGCGGCAAGCGGCGAAGCAAAGTGCCAGTGACGCGAAGAGGAGTTGGCGCCGGGTGGCTTCAATCGCCACTCTTTTCCACCTGCACGAGGCAACTGTAGAAGGTCGGGCCGCCTCCCTTATCGGTAAGGCGTTCCGAAGTGAGGGCGTTGACGTTGCGAAACGCCGGGGACAGCTTGGCCCATCCCGTGGAGGGGGCGCAGACCACGCCCGGAGCCACGGTCCCATCGATCTTAGCCTCCAGCAGGCACGAACCGCGGGCATTGAAAACGCGCACCTGGTCGCCGGCCGTGATGCCGCGCGCGGCGGCGTCCGGGGAGCTGATTTTCAACTGCGACGTTTGACGGTGAATTTCTTCGCGGTAGCCGAAGGTGGAGTTCATGCTGTCATCGTTCTTGGGCGAGATCAGCTCGATGGGAAATTTGGCGCGCAAAGCCGCATCGCCATGGCGGGATTCGACGGGCGGAGTATAGGTGAGCGTCTCGGCGTGGAACTCGCACTTCCCCGAGGGAGTGCCGAATCCACCGTTGGCAAAAGGCAGGAAGGGATCGCCATTGGGGGCGACGCGCAGGCGCACAGAATGTTCGCGGTCGAGCTCCTCGATAGTAATGCCGTTGACGAAGGAATGGCTCGATGCCAGCAAAGCGCGAATCATGTCATCTTCCGAATCGCGGAAGCATGGGTCGTCGAAGCCCATGCGCCCGGCGAGCAGGCGAAAGATCTCGAGATTCGATTTTGTTTCCCCGGGGGCGGGCAGTACGGGCCGCGCCAGTTGCAGGTAGTAATGGCCGTAAGCGAAATAGATGTCGGTGTGCTCGAGAAAGGTTGTCGTGGGCAGCAGGATGTCGGCGTGATCGGCACTGTCGGTCTGGAACTGCTCGATGACGACGGTGAAGAGATCGTCGCGCCGCAGACCCTTGAGGACGGCGTTCTGATCGGGAACCACCGCGGCCGGGTTTGAATTATAGATCGCCAGGGCCTTGACCGGCGGACCGGTCAGCTTGTTCAATGCGCTCCCGAGCTGCGACATATTGACCAAGCGAGCTTCCCGCCCGAGCGGCGACCGGAGCTGCAAATCAGGTAACTCGAGGGCTGGCGCGATTAACTTGAAAGGCGCCGGAGGTGGAGAGTACGGCACCGCCTCCCACCTCTTTCCAGGAGCCAGTGAGCGCCGGCAATAACGAAATGGCACGCACTGCCATGGCGCCGCGCTCACTCCGCTGGAGGCCATAGTTCAGACGAATGACGGCGGGCCGGATCGTAGCGTATTCACGAGCGAGATCGATGATGTCGTTTGCCGCAATGCCGGTGAGAGAAGCCACACGCTCCGGCGGATATTCCCGAACGCGCTCGCGAAGGCCATCGAACCCGGAAGTGTAGCGGGCGACGTAATCGGCGTCCTGGAGGCCCTCTTCGATGATGACGTGCATGAACCCGAGCGCAAGAGCGGCGTCGCTGCCCGGATTGATGAAGAAATGTTTGTCGGCAAGATCGCCGGTGCGGTTGCGGTGTGGATCGATGGTGTAAAACTTCGCTCCGTTGCGGCGGGCTTCGACGATGAACGGCCACAGGTGCACATTGGTGCCGAGCACGTTGGCGCCCCAGGCGAGGATCAGCTTCGCATGGCGGAACTGCTCGGGCTCGGTGCCGTACTTGAAGCCAGTGGCATCCATGAGACCGACGCCGCCGGCGGCCGCACAGATGGTGCGATCGAGCCGCGACGCGCCGAGGCGATGGAAGAAGCGGCGATCCATGCCGGAGCCTTGCAAATAGCCCATGGTGCCGCCATAGCTGTAGGGCAGAATGGATTCAGAACCAAACTCAGCCGCGAGTGTCTGGAAACGCCCGGCGATTTCGTCGAGCGCATCGTCCCAGGTAATGCGCTGAAAGCGGCCTTCGCCCTTACGGCCTGTTCGACGCTGCGGATACAAAAGACGCGCGGGTGAGTACTCGCGCTCGAGGTAGCGAGCTACTTTTCCGCACAAGAATCCGCGAGTCACAGGATGATCCGGATCCCCGCGCAGACGGCTGCCGCGACCCTGGTCCACGTTGATCAATAGGCTGCAAGCGTCCGGACAATCGAGCGCGCAGACGGAATGGCGAGTCTCGGCGGCCAAGTTGAAATTATAGCAACGGTAAACGGGGCGCTCGAAGATTGGCGGTCCACTAACCATTGGCAGGGGTGAATATTAACCCGAAGAAACTTGCACTTCCGGGCGGACGTCCCTAAGTTAGAAGGAGCGGGATGCGATTTCTGTCACGCAATTTCGGTGCATTCGCTTCTCTGGCGGCGCTGGTTTGCGGCTCAATGCTGGCGCAGGCGCCTGACGCCAAAGTCGCGCCGGAAGATCCTACATTCACGTTCCGCACCGACACGCGGCTCGTGGATTTGCACGCGACCGTGATCGACAAACAGGGCCATCTGATGCTGGACCTGCCGGAGAGCGCGTTCAAGCTTTACGAGGACGGCGCACAGCAGGTAATTACGACTTTCCGGCGCGGGGATGTTCCGGTGTCGCTGGGACTGATCATCGATAATAGCGCCAGCATGCGCGACAAGCGAGCCAAGGTGGCGTCGGCGGCGCTCGCGCTGGTGGCCGCGTCGAATCCCGAAGACGAAGTCTTCATCATGAACTTCAACGAAGAGGCTTCGCTCGAAAAGGACTACACCAATAATATTAAAGAGCTGGAAGAAGCTCTGAAGACGATCAACTCGCGCGGCGGCACGGCGATGCGCGATGCG
Source organism: Terriglobia bacterium (assembly GCA_963768075.1). Taxonomy (GTDB): domain Bacteria; phylum Acidobacteriota; class Terriglobia; order Bryobacterales; family Bryobacteraceae; genus QHXW01. The sequence continues at coordinate 9,315 of CAVYHD010000028.1, read as the reverse complement.
CTGCGCATGGGTGTGGAACACCTGCGGCACGGCGGCAAGAAGGAAAAGAAGATTCTGCTTGTGGTCACCGACGGCGAAGATAACTCGAGTGTGGAGACGCTGGACCACGTGATCCAGTCGGCGGAGCAGAACGGCGTGATCATTTACGCCATTGCCCTGCTGAGCGATGACGAGCCGCGCGAGCGGAGCGCGCGAAGAAGGCGCTGGATGCGCTGACGTTCGCGACCGGTGGACAGGTCTGGTATCCGGAGGAACTGGCGGAAGTAGAGGGTATCGCGCGGGAAGTGGCGCACGAGATCCGCAACCAGTACATCCTGGGGTACACGCCGTCGAACGAAGCGCAGGACGGCAAGTTTCGCAAGATTCGCGTGGCAGTGAATACTCCCGAGCCGGTAACGGTGCGTACGCGGGCCGGGTATTACGCGGGCGCGGAACGATAGAGTTGCGACGCGGGGTCAACCTGTTACGGCTGAGCCAAACCCTGTCCCGCTTGCTGCGATAAACTGTCATCTGAACGATGACACGACGACAGTTTTTGCTTTGCCGGCCGCGGGCGCGATGTTGCGGCTGCCGGCGTTTTCTCAGAGACCCTATCCGGGCACGGCCTATCGAGATTATCCGCGTTGTCTGCCGGATTATCTTCGCGATCTGGCGGCGCAAGCTTACGAGAGGCGCAATGGCGAGATCGCGAAACTGACGACGCCGGAAGCGATTCGGGCGCGCCAGCGCTGGGCACGCGAGACGCTCTGGAAGATCGCGGGCGGCGAACCGGAGCGCACGTCCCTCGAGGCCAAAACGGTGGGGTCGTTCGACCGCGATGGTTATCGCGTCGAGAAGATTCTGTATCAGAGCCGGCCACGAGTTTTACATTCCCGCGAATCTCTACATTCCTACCGCCGGCGCGCCGCCCTATCCGGCGGTGCTGTTTCAGATGGGGCATTCCGACAACGGCAAGGCGTACCTTTCTACCAGCGCTGCTGCCAGGGACTGGCGCGCCTCGGATACGTAGTGCTGGCGTTCGACCCATGGGGCAGGGCGAGCGCGTTTATTATCCGAACGCGGCGGGCACGCACACGCGTCTCGGGTCATCCGACGACGAGCACACGGTTCCGGGCAAGCAGATGCTGCTTCTGGGCGACACGAGCACGCGGCTGCAATTGTGGGACGCGATCCGCAGCCTGGATTATCTGGCCGCGCTGCCCATGGTGGATCCCAAGCGAATCGGCGCCACGGGCCAATCCGGTGGCGCCACGCTCACGATGCTGCTGGTGGCGGTGGACGACCGGCCGGCCGCCGCGGTGGTGTGCAGCGGGAACACGGAGAACGTGGCGTCCGCGACTTTCAATCCGCCTGGATCGAGCGACGATGCCGAGCAGGATTTCCTCGGCTCGGGTCCACTGGGTTTCGATCGCTGGGACACTCTGTACCCGTTCGCGCCCAAGCCGCTGCTGGTTACGGTGAGCGACAGGGATTTCTTCGGCACGTATTCGCCGCGATACCTCACGAGCGGCTGGGAGGAGTTCCAAAAGCTAGGGAAGGTGTACCAAACGCTGGGGCATGGCGACCGCTTGCAGTGGGGAGATTCGCCGCTCCCGCACCAACTGGCCTACGATACGAGGCTCCAAGTTTATAACTGGTTCGAGCGGTGGCTTAAGGGGCGGGGAGAAGGGATCGCGCAGGAGCCGCCCGTGGCTCCCGAGCCGGACCGGACTCTGTGGGTGGCCGAATCCGGCAACGTGGTGCGGACGTTTGGCGGGCTGACTCCGTTCGCCATGAACAAAGCGCGCGTGGTAGAGAAGACACCGGCGGACTTGAGCGCTTTGCTGGGTGTGGCGCGGCGCGGCGACGCCACGATGGCGACTCTGCGGCGCGTGCCGTCGCGCGAGGTGGATATCGAAGCGGTGGAAGTTTTTCCGGCCCCAAAGTTTGGGTTCCGGCGTGGCTCTTTTTGCCGCGCGGAACCAAGAGCGACAAGCCCGTGGTGCTTGCGCTCGATCCCGCGGGCCGCAATACGCAATGGTCCGAAGGCGAGTTGTACCAATCGCTGGCGGTGCGCAGGATACCGGTTTGTGTGGCCGACGTCCGCGGGATCGGCGATCTGGCGCCGGAGTTCGGGCGCGGCTCGCCGGGCAGGCGGAAAGCACCAAACGAAGAAGATTACGCCTGGGCTTCGCTGATTTTGGGGCGGCCGCTGTCTGGGCAGCGCATGAGCGACATTGTGGCGCTGGTGGCGGGATCGGAAAACATCCGGCGCTGAGCGGCCGGCGGGTGGTGGTGGCGGCGCGCGGCAAGCTTACCGTGCCGGCTATGTTTGCGGCTGCGCTGAATAAAGGATCAGCGAGCTCTATCTTGCCGGCGGCCTCATTTCGTTTCGGAGCATCGTGGACACCGAGAATTACGATTGCAGTTTCGCGAACTTCGTGCCGAGTCTGCTGCGCCACACCGATCTCCCGGACGTAGCCGCATCGCTTGCGCCGCGCCGGTGACCCTGGCGGGAACGGTGGACGCGGCGGGGAGCGCCATGGAGAGCGCCGCCGTGCGCGGCATCTATTCCGGCGGACACGTGACGGTCCGCGACAAGGCGGACTGGGATATCGATGTGCTCTCGGGATGGAGCGGTGAAGGCCTGCCTCCTCCACGCTCCGGCATCGGTGAAGACCAATCCGCTCGAACTGGCGGATGTCCCGAAACCCGCGCCCGCAGCGGGCGAGGTGCTGGTCCGAGTCAACGCTTGCGGAGTGTGCCGAACCGATCTGCACGTGGTGGAAGGCGAGCTGCCGCCGCACAAGTCGCCCTTGATTCCGGGCCACCAGGTGGTGGGACGGATCGAGGCGATGGGCCGAACGCGCGCCGGTTTCGCAGCGGGCGACCGCGTCGGAATCCCGTGGCTGCATCACACCGACGGCGTGTGCGAATACTGCCGCGCGGGGAAAGAAAATCTCTGCGACCACGCGACGTTCACCGGATGGATGGTGGATGGCGGCTACGCCGAGTATGCCGTGGCTCCGGAGGCGTTTGTTTACCCGATCCCGGAATCGTTTCGGGACGTGGATGCCGCGCCGCTGCTCTGCGCGGGGATCATCGGTTTCCGCTCTCTGCGGCTTTCGGCGATCAAACCCGGCGGGCGGCTCGGCTTCTACGGATTCGGCTCCGCGGCCATCGTGGCGATCCAGGTGGCGCGCCACTGGGACATCGAGGTCTACGCATTTACGCGCGATGCGGCGCATCAGACCTGGCGCGAGAGCTGGGCGCGGTCTGGGCGGGTTACTCGAATGGCCCGGCCGCCGAAACGCTCGATAGCGCCATCATCTTCGCGCCCGCGGGCGAGTTGGTGCCGGCCGCGTTAGGCGCTTTGAAGAAAGGCGGCACGTCTGGTGCTCGCCGGAATCCACATGAGCACCATCCCCGCCATGGATTACGACCTGCTCTATTACGAGCGGGTGGTTCGCAGCGTGGCCAATAACACGCGCCAGGACGGCGAAGACTTTCTGCGGGTGGCCGCCGAGATTCCGATTCGCACGGAGGTACAGGTTTTCCCGCTAGCGGAAGCGAATCGCGCGTTGAACGCATTGAAAGACGATAAAGTGCGCGGGGCCGCGGTGATTCACGTGGCGGTGATTGCCCTTTGGCTGTTCCTGGCGGTGCGCAGCTGGCGCCTGATCGTGCCGATCCTTCTCACCTTGGGGCTGGGGCTGCTCCTCACACTGCTGTTTGCCACGCTGGCGGTCGGGACGCTCAACCTGGTTTCGGTCGGATTCGGCATCTTGTTCATCGGCATCGCCGTCGATTTCGCCATTCAATTCGCCGTGCGCTATCGCGAGACCCGCCACGATCTGCCCGATATTGCCACCGCGCTGACCGCAACGGCACGCCGCGCCGGCGGCCAAATCCTGGTGGCGTCGGCGGCTACGGCGGCGGGATTCCTCGCCTTCGTTCCGACCGATTTTCGCGGCGTCGCCGAACTTGGGCTAATTGCCGGCATCGGCATGTTGATCGCCTTCTGCTGCACCTTGTTATTTCTGCCTGCCGCTATACGGCTCTTTCATCCAGCGGGCGAGCCCGCCGAGATCGGCTTTCGCTGGGCCGCCCCGCTTGATGCGGCGGTACGGCGACATCGTCTGCCGCTGTTGCTGATTTTTGCCCTGCTCGGCATCACTGGCCTGGCCCTGTTGCCGCTGTTGCGCTTCGATGCCGACCCGCTGCATACCAAAGACCCCACCACCGAGGCGATGCAAACCCTCTATGATCTCATGGCATCGCCGATCACTAACCCCTTCACCATCGACATCGTGGCGCCGAGCGTCGCCGATGCCGTCGCCAGGGCGCAGCGGCTCGCGACGCTGCCGTTGGTGGCCCATGTGCTGTCGATCGATAGTTTCGTGCCGGCGGATCAGCCGACGAAACTCGCTCTGATCCATGACGCCAAATCGCTGCTCGACGTAACGCTGGCGCCGCGTCCCTCCGCGCCGGCGCCTTCGCCGGATGCGATCCGGCAGGCCGCCAAGGACGCCCTCGTCGCGATCGAGCCGAGCCTCGCGAAACTTCCCGCCGATCATCCACTGACTCAGGTCGCAGGCGATCTACGCCGGCTATCGGTTGCCGCCGACCCTGTGGTGCGCGCCGCCGATGAGAACTTGACGCGATTCCTGCCGATGCAGATCGAGCAGTTGCGGGTTGCGCTGACCGCCGAGCCGGTCACCGCGGAAAGCCTGCCGCCGAACATCACGCGCGACTGGCTTCTGCCGGACGGACGCGCCCGCCTCCAGGTGGTGCCGAAGCCGGAGGCGCAGGACAGCGTCGTGCTGAAGCGCTTTGTCGACCAAGTGACGGCCGTGGCGCCGGATGCCGGCGGCGCTGCCGTCATCTTCGTGGCGACTGGCGCGACCATCGTCCACGCCTTTCGCACAGCGGCACTTACCGCCATTGGGATGATAGCGCTCATTCTTCTGATCGCGCTGAGGCGGATTGTGGACGTAGCCTTGGTCATGGCGCCGTTATTGCTGTCTGCGCTCACCACGGTGGTCGTCATGTGGCGCTGCGATCGACGCTCAACTACGCCAATATCATCGCCCTCCCGTTACTGCTGGGGGTCGGCGTCTCTTTCAACGTCTACTTCATCATGAACTGGCGGATGGGACAAATTCCGGTCCTGGGCTCTGCCACGGCCAGGGCGATCCTTTACTCCGCGCTCACCACCGCCAGCGCCTTCGGCTCGTTGGCGCTGTCGGCCCATCCGGGAACCGCCAGCATGGGGCGGCTTCTGCTGATCAGCCTGGGCTGCACGCTGATCTCAAGCCTCGCCTTCGTGCCGGCGCTGCTCGCGGCGGTCGGTGCGCCGAGGCAACTGCGGCGGCGTGAGATCCGCTCAGGGCTGAGCGCCCTCCTTGCTCGATTGCTTGGCCTGGAGCGGCGCCCGAACGCGCGGGCGACACCGTCATCGGCTTCCATCACCATGCCCCGCCAGACGACCTGGTCGCTGGAATAGCTGGCGATGATCTCGACGACCGAGAGGATATCCCGGAACGGCAGCAGCCAAGCAGGCGCCACAGGCGCGAGGCCGAGCGGCGCAAGCTTGGGCTTCAGCGCATGGTCGATCCCCCGGGCAGCGGCGGCGCGGACCGCCCATGCAAGTCCCAGCAGCACGACATAGGGCAAGGCGCCGCGCGACAAGATGCAGGCCAGCAACGCCCAGCAGAAGGGATATTGTATCGCCGAGGCCCCGAACGATACCGGCACCAGCGCTCGAATCGTCCGCGCCCAGCGCATCTCATGGTGCCACAATGCGCTGTAACGTCGGTCTCGGGCACGGTGGCAGCCGGGACCGTATCGGCGATATCAACCGCGAGCCCCAGTGCCGCCACGCGCTGTCCCAGGACATTGTCGTCGGCAATGTGCTCCAGCCAGCGCATGCGAGACCGCCGCTGCGTTCGAGGGTCCGACGATGCAGCGCCATCGTGCTCCCAAGACAGTCCTGCCGCCCCAGCGCCCTTGCCAGCAACGCGCCGGGCAGAAAGCTGTAATTGATCTGGGCGGCGCCGAGGCGTTGCGGCCACCGGCGGCGCGCCGGCCGGCCGACATACAGGGTCGAAACGAGGCCGGTATTGGGCTTCTCCAAGGCCGCGACCAGCCGCACCAGATAATCCGGCGCAAGGTGCAGGTCGCTGTCGGAGATACACCAGAACGTCGTAACGCGCCGAAGGCAGCATGTTGATCAGATTCGCGACCTTCCGGTTGCGGCCGTGGACTCGTCGGATCGACGATGACGGTGATGTCGCGCTCGGGAAACTTCTCCTTCAGGTCCCGTACCACGGCGAGTGCCGGATCAGCCGCGTCCTGCACGCCGAAGACGATCTGGAAGACGGGGTAATCCTGGCGGCAGCACGATAGGAGTGCGTCTGCCAGAAGCGGTTCGTCGCCGCAAAGCGGCTTCAGGATCGTCACCGGCGGAAGCTGCCGCGGCGCCGGCGCCGGCGCTGCCGCAAAGCGCATGACCGCCGCCCAGCCGGCAAGGCACTGGACGAGCCCCAGCCCGGCGACGAACCCCAACGCCATCGCCAGCACGCTCATCCCGAGGTCCCCGAGCCGGCGTTCCCGGCCGGCGGGCTCAGCGCACCACCGGAGAGATCGGCTGCCTTGCGACTGGAGGCTGGCGATCAGCTTCTCGACGCCGCCATCGCCGAGCAAGCCGTAAAACTCGCGAGCGCTGCAACGCAACCTGGCTGATGGAACCGTCCAGCATCACATCGATGGCCTTCCACAGGACGCCGCCCTCGGCCTCTCCGGGGCGGAGCACGTAATCGATCCGCGTCGGCGTTCCCGTCACCGGAACGATCTGCGTCGCCACCACCACCTTCTCGCCGACGCTCCGCGGCTGTTCCGGCAGAATGACGAAGCGCTGACCGACATAACTTGTCGAAATTCGCCACATATGAGGAAACGGTGTAGGCTCCGGAAGGCATCCAGCAGCTGGGTCTGATCGTCTTGCGCCAGCTCCCGCCCAGCGCAGCCCGACGCTGGCCCTCAGAATGAAGGGCAGATCGAACACGCGCTCGATCACGGGCGCGAGCTGCCCATAGCGCGTAGCGAAAGGCACGGCGCGCCCGGCCTGCATCTGGGCCAGAAGACCGGCGTTGAGCGCGGCGATGGGGCCGGTGAGCCGCGTCCGATCGCCGCGGTCGTGTCTGCCACCGCGGCCACCGGCAGCGGCATCAAGCAGGCCGCGACCAGGATAAGCTGCAACATTTGGCGCCGGCCCATCCGCGGCGGTGAACGGTCAGCGTTGGCGCGCCTCGCCACTAGACACATTGCGTGGCCTGTTTCCGTCTCCGGGCGCTTCGGTTGCCTGTGCTAGCGGCTCCAAAGCCTTTGGTTCCCGGGAGTTCTGTTTGTTTCCACCACGCACTAGGTTGCCCTAAGCAATAGCACGGGCTGGCGAAGCCGTCGAGACCGGTCGACGCATCGCCGAGTGCCGCATGAGCTTACGCGCGAGGATCGAGTATCGTGAAGAGCCTGGCAGGGTTTTCGCTGAAGCTGGCACTGCCCGGCGGCCTGACAGTCACCGTTTTGGTTGGCTGGAGTGGCTTCGGCCGGGTGGCTGCAGCGATGCTGTCGGTCGGCTAACGGCGGCTTCGCCCTGCTGTGCGGCTGGCTGTTTCTCGTCGCGCGGTCCTCGGCCTCGCTTGGCGGGTGATCGCGCACGGCACATCCCTTATGCGCCGAGGACGCGATATCGCCATCGGCATCCCTTTCTGCTGGTGTGGCGATTCGTCGAATTGCGGCGATTGCGCTAGACTCATGGCTAGGACGAAAGGGTGAGCATCAGCGCGATGTCGAGAGCCGCTCCTGACGGTCCCGACACCGGAGGTCCGGAGAAGACGCCGTTTCGGCTCGGCAGCGAAGAGCACAAGACACTCTTCAGCCGCATGCTGCTCGACACGTTCAATCCCTATAAGCCCGCGATCATCGACTGGCCGCAGCTCGATGCCGAGGCGCGCGAGCGCTTGATCAGCCTGCCGATCTGGGACATCGCGGTCGCGACCGAGGCGAAGGCGAGCCTGAACGTCAAGACCTATGCCAACTCCGTCGCCGATCCCCTGCTAAAGCAGGCGATCGAGCTCAACGGCTTCGAGGAGGGCCGCCACAAGACGGTGCTGGCTAATCTGGTGGCGGCCTATGGCATTAAGCTCGCGCCGGAGCCGCCCTATCGTCGCGCCGCGCGCCTCTCAATGGGCTTTCATGGTCACGGGCTATAGCGAATGCATCGACAGTTTTTTCGCCTTCGGCCTGTTCGAGCTGGCGCGGCGTTCGGGCTTCTTCCCGCCAGAGCTGGTCGATACGTTCGAGCCGGTGATGCAGGAGGAGGGCCGGCATATCACTTTCTTCGTCAATTGGGCTGCCTGGCATCGCCGCAATCTGCCTTGGTGGCGGAAGCCCGTCTTTCAAGCGAAGATCATCGCGGTCTGGATTTTCCTGATCTGGGAGCGGCTCGGCATCGCGCGGGAGTCTCAACGGTGCGCCGCACGACCGCAACTTCACGGTGAAAGGCAGCAAATCGCTGGCCGATGAGATCACGTTCCCCGATCTGATGAAGGTCTGCCTCAGCGAGAATGACCGGCGGCTTGCCCCCTACGACCCGCGCCTGCTGCGCCCGACCTTGGTCCCGAGCCTGGTCCGTCTGGCGCTCCGGCTCAGCGGCAGGACGCGGACACAGGCCGCTCCCTAATCGACGAGCGCCAGGGCCTTCGCCGCTTTGAAAGCGTCGCAGGGCGCGCGTGCGATCCACCGAATGGCGACGATATCTGCGTGGACGGGACGAGGTCCGGAAGGGGTCAAACTGCGACGAACGGCGAGCTGCGCGCCAGGTCTGCTGTTCCTTCAGCATCGGAAAAACCGTCGTCGATTGAACGGCAAGCGATGTCGAGAAAGCCCCGTTCTTCGCCTAGTCCGGATTACACCATTTGTCGCGGCTGCGATGCTCCGAGCCGATCTGGCGGCTCGGTCTCGTTGCACAATAACAGGGGACCGTTCACCACGGATAATTCGTGGCGTTCAAGGCTTCGATCCAACTCGGCTTCCTGACACGCACAATGATGGGCCCGGCGAAATTGACGGGAGTGATAAAGCGCTCGTTCTCTGCGAGCCAATCGAGAAAGAGAAGGAGAGCGTCGACCTGGTCGGCATGGCGGTCATACGGGAAGGCCAGGAGTTCGCTCTCGAACTCGGCCAGCCGGTCGCGCGATGAAGCAACAGAATCCGGCCGCCAAGTGGTCCAAAGTTGGAGGCAAGCTCAAACCAACCGCAACGTCACAGCAGCGC
>CAVYHD010000027.1:0-13730 GCA_963768075.1 Terriglobia bacterium | reverse complement strand
ACCAATGCCGTTGGCGCGGCGGCTGGAGCGGCAGCGGGGGGCGGGATGTCCACGAAGTTGATCATAATCCTCGCCATTGCGGGGGCTGCGGCCGCGGGCGGGATAATCGCTGCTACACGCGGTGGCGGAGGGAGCAGTCCGCAGTCGGTTGCGCAGTCTACTACTACGACGATTACTCCCGGCACCGGTACGGTGGGAGTTCCCCACTAGGAGGAAACGATGAACGCTCGAAAGCGCTGGGTTGCGGTTGCGATACTGATGGCCCCGGCTCTGGTTATGGCGGCTACGATTCAGGGGCCGCAACTTGGATTCGTGTTTGATTCCACGAACAAGGAAGTGCGGCCGATCCTCGGGATTCCGGGTGCGGCGGTTCTGGGCGAGCCGCTGGGACTCGGAGCGGAAGGAGCGGGGCTGCGGAGTGTGTTGATTTCACCGCTTCAAGACTATGCTCTGGCGGTGGTGGGCGAGCATAACCAGGTGATCGCCTTCGCGGTGGGCCGTACTCCCGTGACTTCGGCTGCGGTGCAGGGCGCGGATCGCGGACCGGACCTGATGGTTTTGAGCCCGACCGGAGAGGCCGCGGCTCTTTATTACCAAAACAAGGATCGCATCGAAATTGTCGGGGGTCTGCCGGCGGTGCCGAAGGTTAGCCGCGAGCTTTATTTGTCGGCGGGTCAGTTTCCATCGGCGATTGGAGTGAGTGATGACGGCCACACGGTACTGGCAGCGGTGGGCGGAACGGTGTTCCAACTCACGGCCGGCAGCGAAGTCCCGGTCCTGACGGAACTCAGCCATGTTGTGTCGCTGACCATTCCCGTGACGGGAACGGCGTTTGTGGCGGACAGCGGACGGAACCAGATTTACCGTATTCAGGGTATCGGCGGCAGCATCGAAACGGATGTGATTGCGGGGCCCCACGACGGGATCAACGGTCCGGTGGCGGTAGCGGTTTCACGGGACAACAGCCGGGCCTTCGTGGCCAACGGCAAAGCCGGAACGCTTGTCACGATACTATTGACCGCCCAGCCGACCGCGACACACATCGCGTGCGGCTTCACGCCGACGGGCCTGGAACGGCTGGCCGGCACCGAGGTGTTTCGTCTCACGGAAATGTCGAAGCTTCCGATGTGGGTGGTGGAAGCCGGCGGCAGCGAACCGCGCTTCCTATTTGTACCGGCTGAATTGGCGCGGAGCGGCGAAAAGTGACGCGCGGGCGGGCATCGCTATGCGTGCTGCGGCCGGCCGTACTATTGCTGGCGCTGGCGTCTCCGGTGTACTGCCTACTTACGATTTCTCCCGGGCAATTGCCTGACGGCATAGTAAATCAATCCTACCCTCCTATCAACACTTCCGCCATCATTGCCACCAATGGTTTTGGGCCAACCACATGGTCCATTACAGTCGGCCAACTGCCGCCGGGGCTGAACCTGGTCGCGCTGCCGAATTCCAATACGATGGCGGTATTTACAGGAACGCCGACGGTCGCCGGAACGTACGGTTTTACGGTTCAAGCGGTGGATCATAATGTGGCAACGGAGCTACTGACCGCGACTCAGGCGTATACCATTCGGATCAGCGCGGTTCTACAGATTACGACGACGAGCCTGCCAGAAGGAACGGTGGGAACAGCTTACGCATCGGCGCTTTCAGCCACGGGAGGCGTACCGCCGTATACCTGGTCCCCGTGCACGGAAGGCCCTATGAACTCCGAACCGGGCGCCACCCAGCGCGCGTTAATTGGTTCCGGGAGAGTGCGGCCTGCGTCGCCGAGCAGCGCTAATCTGCCTCCGGGCATGTTTCTGGGCTGTCTGGGGCGAATTTTGGGCAAGCCTACGGTTGCGGGCACGTTTACTTTCCAGGCCGTGGTAAACGACAGTTCCTCCACGGACCCGCAAACCGCCCTCGGAACATTCACCATTGTGGTGAACCCGGTGGTGCCCCTTTTGATTACGACTACTTCGCTATTGCCAGGCGGCATGGTTGGAACGAGATACTCGCTTTCCTTGCTGGCGCGCGGAGGGAACACGCCCTATGCGTGGGCGGTGACGGGTGGCAGCCTGCCGCCGGGGGTCACGCTCGCCCTCAATGGGTCGATGACCGGGGTACCCACGCAAGCGGGAGCGTACAACTTCACGGCGACGGTGACCGACGAAAGCGAAAACACCGCAACGGGGGCCTTCACGTTGGTGATTGCCGCCAACTTCTCGATTACCACGCCCTCGCCGTTGCCTACGGGGGCGGTGGGCGTTGCCTACTCGGCACAAATCAATGTGACGCCGACGACCCCGCCATATAGTTTTAGCATCAGCTCAGGGACGCTGCCGCCGGGGCTTTCGCTCGGCGCGCCGTCAATGAATCCGGCGGTTACGCTAAGCGGGACGCCGACGGCGGCGAATACTTACACATTCACGATTTTGGCGGCGGACAGCGCGAAGAATACGGCCAGCCAAAGCTATACGCTCGTGATTGGGGCGGCGCCGATTACGATCTCACCAGCGTCTCTTCGAGCGGGGACGCTGGGAACAGCTTATTCCCAGCAGCTCACGGCCACGGGCGGCGCGGGACGGTACACGTTTGCGCTTGGCACAGGAGGATTGCCGGGCGGGCTGACGCTCAGCTCTTCGGGACTGCTGGGCGGAACGCCGACGGCGGCGGGCGCGTTCAGTTTTCAAGTGGCCGTTACGGACTCCAAGCAAGTGACGGTAGCTCAGGCGTACCAACTGACGATCAACACGCCGCCGCTCCCGACGCCCAGCGTAACCGGTGTGAGCAGCACTTCGCCGCCGGCCCAACAGCCGACAATTTCGGTGCAACTCGCGCAGACGTTTCCGGAAGACCTCACCGGCACAATAACTCTGACGTTTGCGCCCGCGGCGGGCGGTGCGGACGATCCCACGATTCAGTTTTCGACGGGCGGGCGTACGGTTACTTTCACGATTCCGGCAGGCCAGACGACCGCTGTTTTTCCGACGGCGACATTGTCTATCGGGACAGGAACCGTGGCCGGAACCATCACGCTGACCCTTCAGTTCGAGGCGAATGGGCAGGACGTGACGCCGCAACCGGCGCCCACGCAGGTGATCACGATCGCGCCCGCGGCGCCGGTGATCACGAATGTGACAGTGAGTACAATCTCGGGCGGGATCGAAGTGGACGTGACGGGATTCTCGAACACGCGGGACATGACCAGCGCCACATTCACCTTCCAGGCCGCGGCGGGAACGACGCTCGCGAGTTCCACGGTGACCATCACGGCGAACCAGCTTTTTGCGACGTGGTATAGCAGCGCGGCATCGGCGCAATACGGCAGCCAGTTCACCTACGCGCAGCAGTTCAATATCAGCGGCAATGCCAGCGGGATCACGGGAGTGAGCGTGACGGCGACTAACAGCATAGGAACGTCGGCTGCGGTAAGCGCGACGAGCGCGCCATAGACTCCTTTGAGTGGATTGTTCGGTAACGGTCACAGTTTACTTGAGTCACTTAAGGGAAACACTAGGATTCACCGCAGAGGCACCGAGAAACACCCAAAGCGTAATACACGCGGTTGCCGCAATGGACAGACACGGACGCCTGGCCTACATTTAGAGTGTGGGGAACTTTTACAGCCGCGAAGAACTGGTGCGCGCGCGGGCGGAGTGGAAGGCCGCGGGAAAGACCGTGGTGCTAACGAACGGGTGTTATGACCTGCTGCATCCGGGTCACATCCGGTTGCTCGAGAAGGCACGCTCGCTCGGCAACATTTTGATTCTGGCGCTCAACTCGGATGAAAGCGTGCGCCGGCTGAAGGGCCCGTCGAGACCGCTGATTCCGGAGCGGGAGCGGGCGGAGGTGGCGCTGAGCCTGGCGGCTGTGGATGCCGTCACGCTGTTCGAAGAAGACACGCCGCGCGAACTGATCGCGGCGGTGCTGCCGGACGTTCTGGTAAAGGGCGCGGATTGGGCGCATTGGATTGCGGGCCGCGAGGAAGTGGAAGCGGCGGGCGGCAAGGTAATGGCGCTCAGCCTGGAACCGGGCTACTCCACGACCGGGATCGTCGAAGCCATTCTGGCGCGCTAATCCCTTGATTCATCCTGCGATTCGTGACTTGTTTTCGGGGCTCGCCCGGCATCCGGCGTTTCAGGAATTGCTGCAAAGCCTGGCGCTCAAGCCGCAGCCGGTGGCACTTTCGGGCCTGACCACGACGGCGAAGGGGCTCTACTCCGTGCTGCTGTGGCAGTTGACGGAGCGCCCGCTTCTGGTGATCACGGCGGGAAACAAACAGGCGGAAACGCTCTGCGAGGCCATGCAGACGTTTTTCCGGCTGCTGGTTTCGGGGCGCGACCGGCATGAGCCGCAACTGCTGCCAGCGCTCGATTTGGCGCCCGCACAGCGCATGTCCCCGCACGCCGAAATTCTGGAACAGCGCGCGGTGGGGCTGTGGCGGCTGGCCACGGGCGCAGCACCTATCAGCGTCGTGCCGGTGGGCGCGGCATTGCAGCGCATCGAGCCGCGGGAGTTTTACCGCCAACTCGCGCTCACGCTCCGCAGCAACGACGAAATTTCACTCGAGGACTTGATCGCGCACCTGGAAAGCATCGGATACGAGAAACGCGACCCGGTGGAAATGGTGGGCGAGTACTCGGTGCGCGGAGGAATTGTGGATGTGTACTCGCCGGAATCGGCCAAGCCAGTGCGCATCGAGATGTTTGGGGATCAGATCGATTCGATTCGCCGGTTCGATGTTGAATCCCAGCGCTCCGTGCTGAAGATTCCGGAATGCACGCTGCTGCCGCTGACTGAGTTTCAGAAATCGCGCGGGCTGCTGAGTGAGTTGACTGAAAAGCTGCACGAGGGCGGCGTACCGGCGCGCGAGCTGGCTCTGCCGGGCGAGACGTTTCCGGGATGGGAGCTGCTGGCGCCGCTGGTGCGGCCGCGAAACGCATCGCTGTTCGATCTGCTGGAGAAGCCGCTGGTCATTCTGGATGAGCCGGAGGAGATTCGCGCGGCATCGGAGCGCTTCTGGAAACGGCTGGAGGATCCCGAGCGGACGTCGCTGTGCCCGCCCGAGAAAGTGTTCTACCGATGGGAGGAGATCGCGGAGGCGCGGGCGAGCGAGCCGCGGATTGAATTGCGCGAGCTGGAGATGGGGACAGCGGGGCTGCACATTCCCACGCGTCCGTCGATGTCGTTTCACGGCAACATGCAGGTGGCGATTGCGGAGGCCCGCAGCCTGGTGGAGAGAGGATCGCGGGTGGCTTTCTTCGCGGCCTCGGCGGGTGAGATTGAACGGCTGGCCGATATCTTCAACGAGTACGCGATTGCTTACCAGCTCGGCACGGATCAATCCGATGGCACGCCGCAGTACCTGGCGGAGCGGGCGTATCTGGCAGGATCGGTGGCGAGTATTTATCTGATACGCGGGGGCATCGAACGCGGCACGATCTTTCCCGAGGCGCAGCTCGCGGTGTTCGGGTCGGAAGATCTTTTTGAGACGCCGGAACTGGTGGCGCGAGGGGGGAAGTCGCATCTGGCGACGTTTTCCGCGGAGACCTTTGAGCTCAAACCGGGCGATTACGTGGTACACGCGGAGCATGGTGTGGGCCGGTTCGTGGGGCTGCGCTCGATTGAGCAGGGCGAGGCCAAGGGCGACTACATGCTGCTGGAATACGCCGGCGACAGCAAGCTGTACGTGCCGCTCACGCACATGGACCTGGTGCAGCGCTTTCGCGGGGCGGGGGAGGGGGCGCCGCAGCTGGACCGCATGGGCGGCGCGACGTGGACGCGCACCAAGACGCGCGTCAAGGCCAAGATGCGCGACATGGCCGAGGAGCTGCTGAAGCTTTACGCCGCGCGCAAAATGGCCAAGGGTTTCGCGTTCTCCGCCGACAGCAACTGGCAGCGCGAATTCGAAGACGCATTCGAATTTACGGAGACACGCGACCAGCGCTCGGCCATTGCGGACATCAAGCGCGACATGGAAGAGGCCGAGCCCATGGACCGGCTGCTGTGCGGCGACGTGGGCTTCGGCAAGACGGAAGTTGTAATGCGCGCGGCTTTCAAGGCGCTGGGCGACGGCAAACAAGTGGCGGTGCTTGCGCCGACGACGGTGCTCACGTTCCAGCACTATCAGACGTTCAAGCGCCGCTTCCAGGCATTTCCGGTGCGCGTGGAAATGGCGAGCCGTTTTGTGCCGCCGAAGCAACTCAAGCAGGTGGTCGCCGATGTTGCGGAAGGCAAGGTGGACATCGTAATCGGGACGCATCGGCTGCTCTCCAAGGATGTCGAGTTCAAAGACCTCGGGCTGGTCATTGTGGATGAGGAACAGCGCTTCGGCGTGAAGCACAAGGAGCGGCTCAAGCAGCTCAAGAAGACGGTGGATGTGGTGGCGATGAGTGCCACGCCGATTCCGCGAACGCTGCACATGTCGCTACTGGGGCTGCGCGACATGTCGGTGATCGAGACGCCGCCCAAGGACAGGCTGGCCATCCAGACCGTGGTGGCGCCGCTACAGCCGGAGCTGATCCGCTCGGCGCTGGAACTGGAGCTGAATCGCGGCGGCCAGATTTATTTCGTGCACAACCGCATCGATTCGATATGGGCGCGGGCGGCGATGATCCAGGAGCTTGCGCCCGAGGCGCGCATCGGCGTGGGACATGGCCAGATGGGTGAGGCGGAGCTGGAACAGACCATGCTGAAGTTCGTGCGCCACGAATACGACATCCTGGTGTGCACGACGATTGTCGAAAACGGACTGGATATTCCGCTAGCCAACACGATGATTATCGAGAATGCCGACCGCTACGGACTGTCCGAGCTGTATCAGCTTCGCGGCCGCGTGGGACGATCGAATCGCCGTGCCTATGCGTATCTGCTGGTGCAGCCGGATACCGAGCTCACGGAGGTCGCGCGCAAACGCCTGGCGGCGCTCAAGGAATTCAGCGACCTCGGCGCCGGGTTCAAGATCGCGGCGCTCGACCTGGAACTGCGCGGCGGGGGCAATCTGCTGGGCGGCGAACAACACGGTCACATCAATACCGTGGGCTTCGACATGTACGTGAGAATGCTGGAAGAGACGGTTCGAGAGTTGAAGGGCGAAGAAGTGCCGGTGGAGATTCACGCCGTCCTCAACCTCGCGCTCGATATTCGCATTCCGCCCGAGTACATCGCGGATGAAAATCAGAGGCTGCGCGCGTACCGCCGGGTGGCTGCCACGCGCGATGCCGGAGAGCGCGAGCGCATCGCCAAGGAACTGGAGGACCGCTATGGGCCGGTGCCCGAAGCCGTACAGAACCTGCTGGAGTACGCGGCGTTGAAATCCACCGCCGAAGCGCTGGGAGTGGAACGGATCGACCGCCGGCATGGTGCGCTGCAAATGAAGTTTCACGAGCAGACGCGCATCGATCCGGCAAAGCTGATGAACCTGGTGAGCCGCACGCGGGGGGCGCAGTTCACGCCGGCAGGCGTTCTGCAAGTGCCGCTAGATGGCCAATCGGCCCCCGGAGCGGTGCTCCTGTTCGTTCGTGAGCGGCTTGCCGAACTGCGGGCGTGACGGCAGCCTAGGGCCGCGGATCGTGTCTGTAGACCCGGAACGATTCATCGGCGTACACCATTTTCCAACCGGGCGGAACCAGAGCGGTGTATGCCGCCGGCAACATCAGGAATCGATAATCGCGGCGAGCCAGAGCAGCCGTGAACCTGTCTGGGGTGGACTCGGCAGGCCAGGCGCAATGGAACGCGCTCGGGTCTGGCGCGTAGGCCAGCAGGCAGCTACTGAAACTGAAGACGGCGTCGCCTGGGCGCGCCACGCCTCTGATAAATTCCACTGCGCGGTACGGCACCATGGCTTGCCGGAGGTATCCGGCCTTGTCGATGTGCCCGGCGAAGTAACGGAACTGAGGCGCGTTGATCTCCACGATCGCCGCGCCGAGCAGACCAAACAGCAGAGCGTAAGCCGAGGCCGCGTAGAGCGAGAAGCTCAGCGCCGGCCGGGATCGCGAGCAAAAAAGGATGAGCCGGCCCGCGGTGAGGACGTTCAGAATCAGGATCGGCGCGATCGCGAACCGGGGCACACCGTGCACCACGGCCCAATATGCCAGATACAGCCCACAGAAGAACAGGCACACGGTTTCGGCGCGATTCACTCGCTGACGCGCCAACGCCCAGAGCGGCAGGAACAGCACGAGCACGATGCCCATGGGGTAATCCAGCGGTGATTCGAAATAGGCGCGTCCGTGGAAATGAATGTCCCAGGGGAGACGAAGGCAGCGGATTACGGCGCTCCACACACCATGACTTTCACCGGCCGCCGAGACGGCTGACTCTGCCGAGAACGGGTACAACGGGTTGCCGGCCAGCAACCAGGTCCGTGTGTGCCAGAAGGTGCCGAATACAAGAAATATAACGGCCAACTTGGCGATCGCCCGCGCTGGTGATGCCTGGCGCATTGCGGCGTGTGCGTAGAGCAGCGCTAGCGGCGGGACTGCGTATAGCACCGTGTGTTTGACTCCAGCCCCCATCGCCAGGAAGAACGCGCCGGCCAGCACGCAACGAAAATCGCCGGAGTCGCGCCAGCGAAGATACCCGTGGAGCGCGGCGAGCATGAAAAACGCGAGCGCCAGGTCGTTCTTGCCCACGCTGCCGGTCCAGTGCAGTAAAGGGGTGGCGGCCGCGAACAGGATGCCCGTGATCGCCGCGAGAAGACTGATGCCGCACATGCGCCCGATGCGTAGGGCGATCGCCAGCGCGAGGACGAAATACACGGTGGGCAGCATTTGTGCCGCGGCGTTCCCGGCCAGCACGTAACCAAAGGTCATTAGCGTCTCAACGCCTTGCGGGAAATAGCCGTAGTTTATATAGGAAGGCGTGCGCAGCGCGTGCTGGGAAGCGTAGTAGTAGACGAGCGGCAGATGCACCCGGACCATGTCGTATGCCAAACTCGGCGCGAGCATCACCATCGCACTGCAAACGCCGAATGCGACGCTGAACACCGTAATGAGAGCACCGGCCCATCCCTGCAATTCCGTCGTGGCTCCCCAGGCGTGATGCAGACGGGCGAGTGCCGACCAGAACGCGGGTAATTCACGCCAGCCAATCCACAGGCAAAGAACGATCCAACCGAGAAACACTGGAACCGTGTACCAGCCGGCCAGACCTAAGACGAAGAGGGCGCAGTGTAAAGCACCCAGGCCGAGGCCGGTGGAAATGGCGATGTCTTCGACGGCCCCGGAGGCGGGAATCGAGAACGCCTGGCGCAGCCGCCGGCCCAGCGCGTAGCTCGCGAGCACCACCGCGAGGGTTACGACCGCTGCTCTCGGCTCATAGAGGAACAGCGCGGCTAACGGTATGGCGGCGATGAGAGCGAGCTCCCACCGCCAGAAGCGCGGGCGGCGCAGCCACTGGTAGGCCGCCAGCGCGATCGGCGAAGCGGCTAGAGCGATGAGCAGGAGCCGAAAGAATTGCGGCCCCGGACTGCGAAAATACGCCACCTGCCAAGCGAATCCGGGCCCGGTGAGCCAGACGGCTGCCGCCAGCCATGCCAGCCAGGCGAGCGCACCCAGTTTCAATGCGTCCTACCCGATTGTGGGGGTGGTTTCGTTGGCATCTGGCCATCTTACTGCTTGGCGAATTGCGGGTGGGTTCGAACGGCAAATCGGATGTGCCGAAACGGAGACACTGGAGCAGCCGGCACACACCTGACAGCCGCGTTTTGATGGGGGATAATAGAAGGATGCGTTTCAGATTGTGCGCAGGGATATTTGTGCTTGGAAGTATTGGTGTGGCCGCGGATATCCGCGTGGTCGAGGAGATTGTGGCCAAGGTCAACAGCGACATCATCACTCGCGGCGATCTGGAGACCGCCCGGCGGGACGCAGCCGCCGCGCTCAAGCAGCAAGGCGCAACCGGCGCGGCCCTCGACAAGGCTATCAAAGAGCTTCAGAGGGACACGCTGCGCGATGAGATCGACCGGCTGCTGCTGGTGCAGCATGGCAAGGACCTCAACATTAATGTCGACTCCGACGTCACGAAGCGCATCGCGGCGATCCAGACACAGAGTGGTATCGCCGACCCGGACAAGTTCCACGACTGGATTCGCGAGCAGTCAGGAACACCCTTTGAGGAGTTCAAGTCAAAAATCCATGATCAGATTCTCACGCAGCGGGTGATTGGCTCCGAGGTGATGTCGCGCATCAATGTCCCGCACTCCGAGGTCGAGAAATATTACGATGAGCACAAGACGGAATTCGTAAGGAAAGAGCAGGTCTTCCTGCGCGAGATCTTAATCTCAACCGAAGGGAAGACGACCGAGCAGGCCGCGCAAGCGGAGAAGCGCGCCAAGGATCTGGTGGCGCGCGCGCGCAAGGGCGAAAAATTCGCCGAGTTGGCCAAAGAATACTCGGACTCCGATAGCAAAGAGAATTTCGGCGAGCTTCCGCCTTACACCAAGGGCCAACTGAAGAAAGAGCTGGAGGACGTCGTCTTTAAGGAAAAGAAGGGTTACGTCACGGACCCCATCAAGCAATCCAACGGTTTCCTGATCCTGAAGATCGAGGAGCGTTACGAGGCCGGGCAGGCGCCGCTTGATGCGGTGGAGAGCGAAATCATGGAAAAACTTTCCATGCCGCAAATGCAGCCCAAGGTGCGGGAGTTGCTCACCAAACTGCGCGAGGACGCGTTTTTGGAAGTCCGCGCCGGTTACGTGGATTCCGGCGCCGCGCCGGGCAAAAACACCGCGTGGGTGGACCCGGCTCAGCTACGGCCGGAAACCACCACGAAGGAAGAGGTCGCGTCGCACCACCACATGAAGAAGTTGCTGTGGGCCGTTCCGATTCCGGGCACCGAAAAGAACGCGAATTTCCCGAGCACGGAGGCGTCGGGAACCTCGACAGGGGCTAGCGCATCCCCAACGGCGTCGGCCGCGGGAGCCACGAGCCCAGCCACGAAGCAATGAAGTCTCCTTACATCAAGGAAGCAGAGGCCAATCGCAACTTCACGACTTCTTTGCTGGTCCGATCGAAAGAGATTCGGGAGAAGAAAACGGGGGAGCCTTACCTTTCGCTTTCGCTTTGCGACCGCACGGGCGAGATCGAAGCCAAAATGTGGGACAACGTGGCGGAGGTGATCGACACGTTTGAGCGGGACGATTTCGTGAAGGTCAAAGGGCTTATCCAGATCTATCACAATCGTCCGCAGTTGACCATTCACAAGATGCGCCGCCTGGAAGACAGCGAAGTCGATTTCGCCGACTATTTTCCAGCCTCGGCCCGCGATCCCGAGGAGATGTGGCGCGAACTCACCGGGTACACATCCGCGATGACCGATGAACATTTACGAGCCCTGGTGACGGCGGTTCTAGAGGATCCGGAAATCGCTTCGCGGTATCGTAAAGCGCCCGCCGCCAAGCAGATTCATCACGCCTGGCTGGGCGGTTTGCTGGAGCATGTTCTGTCCCTGTGCCAGTTGTGCCGTTCGGTGGCGCAACACTATCACGCGGACCTCGATCTGCTGGTGGCGGGCGCTGTGTTGCATGACGTCGGCAAGCTCTATGAGCTGAGCTATGACCGGAGCTTCGGCTACACCGCCGAAGGCCAGCTGTTGGGCCACATGGTGATCGGGCTGCGCATTGTGGGCGACAAGTTGCGGGACCTTCCGGATTTTCCGCTGCGGTTACGAACGCTGGTCGAGCACATGATCGTCAGCCACCATGGCAAATACGAGTTCGGCTCTCCCAAGCTGCCGCAGTTTCCCGAAGCACTGCTGTTCCACTATCTGGATGACATGGATTCCAAGATGGAATGCATGCGCGCGCTCGTGGATCAGGATCGACAGGTGGAAGGCTATTTCACTGGTTTCAGCTCGTCGCTCGAACGCATGGTGCTGAAGAAGACGAAGTATCTATCGGCGGCGGAAAGCAACGGGCACGCCGCCACGCCAGCGCCCGCAAGGGTGCCCCAGAAGAAGGCTGAGTCTCCCGCCGAGCCCAAACCCGTTCCGAAGGAAGCCTCGCATCCTCTGTTTGCGGCGCCGCCGGCCGAGGACGTGTAAGTGGCCCACGCCGGCCCGGTGGCGTTTTCCAAGATTCTGATCCGCGCCACGAACTGGGTAGGTGATGCTGTGATGTCGCTGCCCGCTATCCGCGCGCTGCACGCGCGTTTTCCCGAGGCGGAGATCGCGGTGCTGGCCCGTCCCTGGGTGGCGGATCTCTATGCACGGGAGACGGCTGTCCATCGCGTGATCCCGTATGACGCCAAACCCGGGTTTCGTGGTTTGGCGCGGAAACTGCAAGCTGCACGCGCGCTGCGTCCCGAGAAATTCGAATGCGCCATCCTGTTACAGAATGCATTCGAGGCCGCTGCGATAGTATGGCTCGCTGGTATTCCACGGCGCATCGGATACGACCGCGACGGGCGTGGGGCGCTGCTAACCGATGCCATTCCCGTGCCGCAGCCAGGCGAGATTCCCCGTCACGAGCGCTTTTACTATCTCGAAATGCTGCGGCGTGCCGGCTTGATCGCGGAAGGGGCGGAATCGAGCGAAGTCCGGCTTGAAGGAGCGGGAGCCGCGGCGAGCGACGGCGCCAAGCGATTTGCGCAACACGAACTCGCGCCGCCGGTAATCGGCCTCAGCCCGGGGGCGGCGTACGGGACGGCGAAGCGGTGGCTGCCGGAGCGGTTCGCGGAAGCCGCGGTTGAGGTCGCCCGTTCGCAACGGGGATCGGTTGCCCTGTTCGGCTCGGCGAGCGAGCGGGAGTTGTGTGAGACGGTGGCACAAGGCATCCGGGCAGGCGGCATTGTTGCCTGCAACCTGGCTGGTCAGACGACGCTCCGCGAATTTATCGAACTGGCCGCCGCGTGCTGTGTATTTCTGACCAACGATTCCGGCGCCATGCATATTGCCTCGGCGTTGGGCGTGCCTACGGTGGCGGTGTTTGGCGCGACGGATGACTCGACCACGGGGCCCACTGGCCGGCTGGCCCGCGTGGTCCGCGAGCCGGTGGAATGTAGCCCGTGCCTATTGCGCGAGTGCCCCATCGATCACCGATGCATGACGCGCGTCGCCGCCGGCCGCGTAGCAGAAGTGGCGCTCGATCTTCTCCGCTGACCCCGACATGGATACCCGAACGAAAATCATCGAACCAGCATGTGCAGCCGCGCGACTGGAGGAATTGCGCGGCCAAGGCGGCGCGGTGAAGGTGGTGACGGGTTACTTCGATGTGCTGGTGGCCGAGCATGTGCGGCGCGTGCGCCAGATTGGCCGTACTCCGGGCACGCTATTCGTCATCGTTCTCGATCCGCCCGCACCCCTGCTGGGCGCGCGGGCCCGCGCCGAATTGGTGGCGGCGCTGGCCATGGTAGACTACGTGGTGCCGGCCGGGGAGCACGCAGCCGCGGAGCTGATCAACCGCTTCACCGCCGGCGAAATCGTACGGGAGGAAGCGGCCGACCTTCTTCGCGCCGAGCGTCTGAGCCAACATGTCCAGCGCCGCCACCAGCAATAGCTCCGGCCCGCGCATCCTGGTGGTGCGGCTGGGAGCGATGGGGGATGTGATCCATACGTTGCCCGCTGTCGCTTCTCTCAAGCATAGCTTTCCGGGCTCACATCTCACCTGGTTGATCGAAGCACAGTGGGCGCCGTTGCTCGAACAAAATCCGTACGTCGACGAGGTGGCCATCTTCGAGCGCGGCAATCCGGGGGCGTGGATGCGTAGCTGGCGGAAGCTTCGCGCCGGGCGGTTCGATCTTGCCGTGGAT
>CAVYHD010000026.1:0-38565 GCA_963768075.1 Terriglobia bacterium | reverse complement strand
TATCTGAGGCTCGTGGCCTATAGCTTTTTTCGGTTGTCCGAGGGGGCATAGAGTTAACAAAGAGACTCCGTGCTTTTAAGGGCACGATGTGCCTACGTCAGGGTTGGATACTCTCCCTCGAACCCGAGCGCTTCGAGAATCGACTGGCCAACGGCAGGGATGGTCCCGACGATGGTGTTGGCTCTCGTCACACGCTCAAGCTGCTTGCCGTTTCAATTGTTCTGGATCGAAGCGTCCTCCTTTTTTCCAAATCTTTAAAACGATCGCTGCAATCTTGCGAGCTAGAGTCAGGCGTGCCATCGCCGGCTTCATGCCTTTGGCTAGCAAATCCTGATAGAGATTTCCCAGCGCATTACTGGAGTGACTGGCCTGCGTGGCCGCGCTCTTGAACACATTCTTCAGATCATGACTATGGTTGTGATTGAGACCGCGCAGCGCAGGCAGCCTCTTGGAAGGCTGCCGTTGTCCCCCCATGAACCGATATTCGCCGCTGATGCGCGTCTGCAGCGCCAGCCCAGCGTAGGCCCATAGTTGTCGTTTCGTTCGGAAACGATGTGGTGTCTGGAGCAGCGCGATCAAAAGCGCGACTCGGATCGGGCCAAGCAGGGGAATCTGTCGGAGAAGCGGAATTTAATACTCTGTTGCGGTGGCCTGCTGCTACGCCGAAATCACCGGCAAGAATGGCAAGAAGCACGTCCTCACAACCCATGCTGCCAGCGCTTACGGCGCGGTCACAAGCTTTCGCTTGCTTCGGGTACCACGCAGCAGTCCGACTACTGGCAGAGCACCGTTCCCCCCTTCGCTTTCGCTTATAGGGTCACTTCCTCCGGAGCCACCGGAGACCCCGCCAGTCCTCCTGAGGTCACGCGCCATTCTTCCGTGCCGTGCCGTCCGCAATCACCTTGTTGCGGTGGGTGAATGAGAACGCCTTCGCCTCCCTATAGCAGGCTCGACCTTGCCCCACCTTTGGCCGACCGGTTCATCTTCGGGGTGGCCCCCCTCGATTACGGCCCGGTACTTCTCCTCATGCCCTTCGGATTCCGCCTCACGGCGGACACCCTGCCCTCCGGGGATTGCAAGTGGTGGCTCCAGGTCCGCCTTGGCTGTGTCCGACTTTCGTCTTCGTGCCCGTTTAGGCTTCTCCATACCTTCCCCTTCCCCGGCCGGCGAGGCATTATCCCCGCCTTTGGATACGGCGCTCCTCATTCGAACGCCGGAGGGACTTGAACCCTCCTGAATCGCGCGCTGCTCAGCGCACTATAAGTCTCGTCTATCCTCCACGATCCGCCGAGGGGTCGAGCGTAGCGCGGCCAACGCTTCTCGAACTCCGGCAAGTAGTGCTGGACCTCCGGAGAATCGTTGTATGCGTCACGGAAATGCCGCGGTCTGCCATCATGATCACCAGATCCCGCAAGCTCAGCTTGAAGCTCGTGTACCAGGGACACACAAGATGATGATCTGCCCGTCGAAGTGCCATCCTTTGAAGAGATCTTCGATCGGTACGAACCGTTGCATCCCTTCATCATCGTCCGCCACCCTCGCATTTGCACCAGAGCCCGTCGGCAGAGATCTTCGCCGCTTGCCTACGGTGATGACGTGTGCAACCATGAGTTCGCTATAGGATCACGACGGAATTTTCGGCTGAATCTCGTTGAGTGAGCATGTAAAGGGATATGGGTCAACGAGGCCGTCGTCGTGACGAAGCCGGGCGCTGTGTCCGACTTACGTCATCGGAGGGGCTAGATGTCTGACGCTCAGGCTGACTTTTCGCGACTCGCCGAGGTAGTCGGAAGACTAGGTTTCCACGAACATCTTTGCCTGATTTACGAAACCCAGGAAGAGCAGTTTGCGGCGGCCTTGCCGTATTTGACGACCGGTCTTCAGCGGGGTGAAAAATGTCTCTATATCGTGGACGAAAATACTGGCGCGGCCGTCTTGGCTGCTCTACGTAAAGACGGCACGGACGTTGATCACTACCTTGGCAACGGTGCGTTGACCATAACACACAAACAGGAGACTTACCTCAAGCAGGGACGGTTCGACCCGGATTGGATGATCGCTTTCCTAGCTCAGGCAACCGCCGAGGCAGGGGTCGGCAAGTTTTCAGGGATGAGAACGCTTCTGGGGGAAATGACTTGGGCGCTTGGGGATAGTGAGAGCACGGATAAGCTTATTGAGTACGAGAGCAAGCTCAACCGGTTCGTGCGCGATCACGATGCCCGAGCCCTATGCCAATACCACCGCACGCGTTTTGCGCCAGAAATCATACTGGGCATCATTCGCACCCACCCTCTTGTCGTTTACGGGGGCATCGCTTGTAAAAACCCTCACTACGTTCCGCCCGACGAATTTCTGAAGCCTAATCAGGCGGCACAGGAAGTGAAGCGCCTCTTAAATACCATTGTTGCATGGGAGCGAGGTGAGCGAGCGCTGCGTGCCAGCGAGGATCACCTGCGTCTCGTTATCGACACGGTTCCCTAATTCATGCCGCTCGTCCTGACGGCTATCTCGATTTTCTCAATAAACGTTGGCTGGACCATGTCGGTCTTTCGTTGGAGGAGATGTCGGGTTGGAAATGGATGGCTGTAAATCATCCCGAAGACGTTGCAGCAACGGTGGAGAAATGGCGCGCGACCGTGGTAACGGGAGAACCTTTCGAACATGAGGCACGGCTTCGGCGAGCGGATGGGGAATATCGCTGGATGTTTCATCGCACAGTGCCCCTGCGCGACGATCGCGGAAACATCGTTAAGTGGTATGGATCCAGTATCGACATCGAGGACCGAAAGCAGGCGGAAGAGACAATACGAGCGAGCGAGGAGCGCTGGCGGGCGGTCTTCGAGAATTCGGCCGTTGGCATAGCGCTGACCGATCCCGAGGGGAAGTGGCTGGGAACAAATCGCGCCTACCAGGAGATGGTGGGCTATACCGATGAAGAGCTTCGTCGTATGTCATACCTGGACATCACCTACGAGGAGGATCAGAAGATCAATCGGGCCCTCTACATCGAGCTTTGGGAGGGTAGGCGACAGCAGTTCCAACTGGAGAAACGATACCGACGGAAGGATGGAAGCCTGATCTGGGTAAGAGCGACTACTTCGGTGACGCCGGGTACACAAGGTAAGGCCCGTTTTGGCATGGCGATTGTTGAGGACATCACCGAGCGCAAACGGGCAGAAGAGGCGTTATTGCGCAGCGAGGCCCACCTGGCAGCGGCGCAAGCGCTGAGCCACACGGGCAGTTGGGCATTAAACGTTTCCTCCGGAGAGCTCTTCTGGTCGCCAGAAACCTACTGTATCTTTGGTTTCGATCCAGCCACGACAACCCCCAGCATAAGAGAAACGTTCCTTCCGAGGATTCATCCCGAAGATCGCCATAAAGTTGAGGAGGGGCTCAAGGAGGTGGAGATTCAAAAAGGATCCTATGGCGTTGACTATCGAATTGTTCTTCCGGATGGCTCGATCAGGAACATACGCGAGGTGGTTTATCCCGTAATAAGCCAACCTGGGACCGTCGTGGAACGATATGGCGTGATCATGGACGTCACCGAGCGCAAGCGGACGGAAGTGCAGCTAAAAAGCTCTCGCGACGAGTTACGTGCGCTCGCTGCACGGCTTCAGAAAGTCCGTGAAGAAGAGCGGACCAGGTTGGCGCGTGAAATCCATGACGAGTTGGGGCAGGCCCTAACGGCCATCAAGATCGAGTTGGGCTCATTGCGACACGATATGCCTGCCGAAACGAATCAACATTCTGAGTCCATCATGAAATTGGTAGATGAGACCATTCAATCCGTGCGGAGAATATCCACCGAATTGAGGCCTGCCATTCTCGACGCGGTCGGTCTGGTCGGCGCTGTGGAGTGGGCGGCGGAGGAGTTCGGGCTCGCACCGGAACCCACTGCCAATTAGACGTACCGCGGGACGATGTCGTCATCGATCAGGAAGCCGCGACCGCTCTGTTCCGGATTTTCCAGGCGACGTTGACTAACGTGGCGCGGCACGCGAACGCAACCGAAGTAAACGTACGACTGGCCAAAGAGCTGGCACGTACGCAGAGTTGGCCTTATGTTCTCGACGCCGGACTGAGCGTCTCGGATCGCTTGCTGAACCGTTTCGCGAGACGGCAGCCCTTCTCGTCGCCCGTCCACAATCGGCTGAGTGCTTCTGGCAATCCCTCAACCACCTCATTCAACAGTCCTTGAAGCACCGGATAGCATCCGACCCTGAGGAAGCTAGCGCGAACGCGTCTGGGAAGGATTCTCCAGGGAACCCTGCCGTATTCTGAGACAAGCGGGCCTGCCAGAAAGCGGAGGGTTCTAAGATGGGTTTCAAGCACCTTATGGGTTGGCGGGCGCCCGCTCATTACCGATTCTGTGAGTCCGACAATTGCGCGTCCGATCGGAATCAAATCGGATTGACGCAGCTGTTCGATCGGCCCACCGTTTTTCTGGACCAGCGAACTTATTAGAGCAGTCTCCAACGCGGTCCACGCCATATCAACCGACGCGGGTCGTAATCGCCAGCACCTTGCATCCGCTGCTGGGACAACCTCAGATATTGGCATCACGCGAGACAACTCCAAATGGAGCCAGGTACGTTCGGTATCCACCTCCCATTTGGAAAAGTGCCATTCGCGTCCGAAGACCTTGAAGGTATGCCTAAAGCGGTCGCCGCCAGACCAACGCGCCCCAATCTCTGGCCACGGCACTCGAAGGCTGGAATGCTCCTGCGAATAATCGATTCGAAGAGGCCCTACTGGCCGATAGACGATGGAAGGCTGCTCGGCGCACCGAAGGTTTTCAGATTCCCACCACCGTCCATCCATCGTTACAATGATCGAGCCAATACAGACCCGTTCGTTCTCGTTCATTTCGAGAGCCCGCGCTGGTGCAATCGGAACATGAACCTGTTCGCCCTCGGCCGCCGCACCACGAAGGCATTAGGAAGCGCTTCCCGGTAATCGGCACGGAGGTTCGAGTTTTGCGCAATACACAACAGCATGGCGGGCATCACAGGTGGTGTAGGTGCACATGTGCGGCCGAGCAGCAACAGCGCTACATCTCGCAGTACTTCCAGATGAGCAGGGTAAACGCATTCTGGAGAGAGCAGTTCGGGCTCCATTAGCCTCTCCAGCGTCTCCAGCGAGAGGTGTTCTCAACTACCAGACGCTCGATTGCACTTGCAATCGTGAGAACCGGAATGCCGCTCTCTTGAGCCTCCGTTCCATCGCTCTCGTCGATCAGCAGACGAGCTACTTCCACCGGCAGCCACTCGTTCAAAAGGCGAACGATGTAGGCTGTAAGCTGCTGGGAATTCAACCTGCCCCGAACCGGCTCCAAGCATTGAGGTATAGATTCGGGCGTTCGATCAGTCAAAACAACCCTCTGCTGGATCCAGTTCCTAATCTCAATGACGACTTCCCGTGAGCAGTCGTCTAAAGGTGGTTCATCGCGTGCTAACTCCAACAAATGACTTAACTCCCTCCACTGCTGGAGGTTATAGCCGCCCGCACAGACCGTCTTCAGCCAAAAAGAAGCGAGTGCCGGAATGGTCTCTGGATAGAGCCGCTGCCGCATTCGGGCTAGCAAGGCTTGGAGATCCTCCTCGACACGGGACAGGTTTGACTGCCTGCGGAAAAAGCAGCCGTGCGACGCTAACGATGCGAACATATATCGCTATTCTCCACTCAAGGCCGAGTACGAACAGGACTTTCAGATTACGCTGTGCCCTCTTCCTCCGTGGGGCGCGTACCTAAAATGCTGCCGCGCTCAGGCCAGCGTCCAGTCTTCACAACCCATGAGAATTCAACTTGGCTGCAAGCGTACTGCGTGTGCTCGCCACTTGATCTGGTTGAGCGGGGCAGTATTCGGAATAGGTGATGACCTCATACATTGCGTAGTTCTTTACAAATAGAACTTTGGCATTCGCTGTAATCTCGATACTAGCGGGTAACCAGATGCCATCGGCCACGCGCGTCTGTTCGAACACGATGTGCGATCCTGGCTGCACTCTCGCCAAAAAGAGACCTATCGAAAATGGCTCCATTACATCCATGTCCACCTTCACCCAACCGAACTCTTGAGTATCGACCCAAATTTTGCCGTGCACCTTCGAGAGCATACTGCCGTACTTCGAATGAGCATGAAAGCCGGGCTTGGGAGTAACTTCAAGAACATATGCACGCCTCCCCCTGACGACTTCCTCAGCCAGCAATCGAAAGTTGAAAGCGTCTGGCACCTCGTCGATGAACGCTCGGTTTTCCTTCTCTTCTCGCAGCCTCGTGGCCCGCTCGGAAGGTGTTTCGTTCCGCCGCTTCCGCAGGCTGTCGTCCTCTTTTTTCTTTTTTGCCGCCGTTGGCAGGCCGCCATTATGCGAAACTGTTTGCTCAATACTATAGCCATTGACAAGAACAGCTTTCGACACGTCGACGTCGGTAGATTTCACACGACCTTGAGAGTCCAGATGGCGCTCTTCGTCGCGTACTGTGTAGGTGTACCTCTGCCGAGCCTTCCAGTTTCGTTCGGCGGCGAAGACCGATCGCTGCGCGATTTCGCGATCGTCGGATTGCGCCACCAAAATGGTGGAACTAACAACAAGAAAGCTCAGAAGCGTCCGCATAGCTGCGATGTAGAATGCAAGAATTGGGCCAGGGCGCGGTGAAACCCCTAAAAAGGAGGTATCTAAAAGACTTCAACCCACAAGGCACGAAGACCGGCAGCGCTGATCCGTGTACATTCGGGCGAGCAGCCGATGGGGCGAAACGTACAATAATCGGCACTCAGCGCATTATTTACGCTTTGCCTCCTCTTGTAGTTGCCGAACTTGTCCCCGAGAGCTGCCGCCAACGGATGAAGCCCCGAACCTGTTCATGGCGAATTGATAGAATCACGCGGCGATTGGAGTCTGGTACAACCCTCGACAGTGCCTCCTCCACTGGTACGAATCGAGACCGGTTCTTCCGAAAATATACTGTTCTCTCAGTTTCGATCAGTTCGCGGATTGTGCCTTCTGGGAACCGGCGCCGGCGCTGAGCGAATGAATCGGACGCCGAGTTTGCCCAGTCTGCGGACATGATGGCGGATCATGCGGTCCTCCTGTTGGTCGAGAGGGCCGGGGCCTGGCGGTCGCGGAATGGTTGTCCGGTGCGGAGGACCTCGTAAACCAGTTGCAGGATGTGTGAGCCACAGCAATAAGCGCGGAGTTCTTCTTGCCGCGAGATCTGCTGGTGACACGCCAGAACTTCTCCCTGAAGAGCTGTTCTTGGTGGCCGCCGCCGCCCAGGCGCATTCCGTCAGCGCACTGCGCAGCCACGGATTGCCCCCTGTGGATGACTGCTCTCGTTCTTACCTGCGCTGCGGTTGTTGCCGGGACAAACTCCCGCCCACGAACTCAGGTCTTCGCCGAGGGAAACTGCTTCATGTCGGCTCCCGTCTCAGCCAGAATGCTGGCCGCGCTGCGCTCCTGCATGCCAGGAACCGTCTGCATCAGTCTGCACGGCCTCGTCCAGACCCGCCTGGTGAATCTTCGCGGTGATGTCGTGAGTCCATCTCTGCGATCTGCTCTTCCAGAAACTTCATGTGCGGTAGGCTGTAACGGATCATCTGGCGGTGGTGGTCACTCATCCGGTGCCCTTCCAGCGCCCGGATCATTTCGGGGATCTTCTTTTTCGCTCCGCGTTTTGCGCAATCTGCGCGATCTCCGCCGGCTGCGCTTGCCTTCCAGCAGCGCATCCAGCATCAGTTGCCCGGACACGCCGAAAACGTCCGTCAGCACATTGCCCAGTTTCACGTTGGCGTCCTCCAGCACCTTCTGGACGCGGTTCTTTTCAGCGGTCCGCACCATTCAGCAGTCCGCTGGCGTCTCCGGGTCAGATCGCGCAGTTCACGAATGGCCCGGGCGGGATGAAGCTGGGATAAATCATGGCGTGCCGCAGCAGATGCGCCAGCCACCAGCCATCCTTGTCGTCTGTCTTGTGCCCTTGCGGTTCTTCACTTCCTGCGGATTGGCAAGACATACCTTGAGGCTTCCTCCACACGTTGAATACGGGCTTCCAATAAGACCCGGTCTATTCCATCACCGCATGTGTGATCCCTTCCTTGCGAGCCAGTCCCGCAGATTGCTGTCAAGTTCGCGCGACGTTGACGCCATACCGCCGCCGTTCCACTCGCGGCTCTCCCTCCAGTGGTCCCGTCATGATACAGACCGACAAACACTTTTTCCCCACGTCGATTCCGGCGCAACGCTCTACGGCTGCACGGATCATTTTCGTCTCCTTCCCGGCAGAAGAACAGTCGACGTCTTCGAAATATGTTCTTCCTCGGCTCGATTGCTCCATTCGGGGATTCATCATGTCAGCCCGGACAGCTTGTGTTACGGGCCAACAACGCACCATTACAGTAATCAGCCTTCTTCTCCCGGTCACGCCGGTTTTCGCAGCACAACCGGGCATCGGCCCAGCCATTTTTACGGCTTTATTTTTTGATTCCACCCTTCTTGTCCTACTACTTCTGGAAAAGGAGGGAGGCATAAACACCGAACTCGGACAGCCGGGCGGACTTTCCCGAAAACACGGCATTTCTCTGCCTGACTGCTGTACGCCGCTGGCGGATCGTGAGGCGGATGGAAGAGTTACTTCCCACGTCGATGAACTGATCCGACTCTGGCCGTTCCCCTGCTGTCAGGCTCGATTTTGCTCAATCGCTTTTAGCCCGCGGGTGGCAGTGTGCCGCGATCTTGGCCGAGCCGCATCAGTTCCGTGAAAGTATCAACCGTACGTTGATATTTTTCGAGAGCGATCTCCTGAAGGATCGTGGCCCGTTTGAGGTTCTGCACAGTGTCGTTGCCGGGATCGCGGTCGCAACACGCTGCACGAGTCCGAGGTAAATCTCACGGAACCGATGGAACTCGTGCTCGCTATGCTTAAGCTCCGACAACATTTCACTTTTGGTTTCGACGCGCTTCTTCTCGATCATTGGTTCTTCACCAGGCTCATCGATGGATTTTCCTCCACTCTCCGCACTTCAGTGCTGCGCCCCAGTGGGAGCGATTTAGGATGCATCCAGGTTTCCGAAGCCTTCATCACCTCCAAGGTGATCCGCGCCACACCTCCTTTTGTCATTCCCAACCGATCAGCGGCGGCGCGAGAAAGGTCGATGATCCGCGACTGCGCGAACGGCCCGCGATCATTGATCCTAACGACAACGCTCCCACCTGTGTCGAGTCGGCGCACTCGCACCCTCGTACCGAACGGAAGCGTTCGGTGCGCGGCGGTCAGCTTCTCCTGATCGTAAATCTCCCCGCTCGCTGATCGTCGCCCCTGGAAGGACGTGCCATACCAGCTAGCGATTCCGATCTTAGGCAGCTGCGGAGCGGATTGCGCACTGACAGCCGACGGCATTCCCCAGGAGCACGCAACTAGAAAGACGAGTCGTCGCTTCAACTCCACCTCCCTGTTTGCCAGGCGAGAATGCAGTTTGCGTGCCAACCGCCCAAGCCTCTGAGAATTCGAGCTCTGGCCTTTTCCGCACAATTTAAAGAGTGGAGAGAATTTACCTTTTTGTTGGTCAAGTAGCGCGGGAGGAACACGCGGTTCCGCTTCATGGACCGTTCACAAAGGAGAGCCGCTCCTAACCGGCGCGAACGGCGGAGCGCCTGGACGACAAAGGCGGATCCCGTAGGCGAACGAGCTCGCAAACATCGGGATCCGGCGTGCACGATGCAGCGAAAATCAGCGGACTAGGCCAGTCATGGCGCGCCGCTCGTCGATCTCAACGGCGATGGCTTCTGACGCCGCCGATTCTAAAGCGATTGGAATACGACAAGATCACGGACGCTTAGTCAACTTACTGCTCCGAGGCGATAACTAAACCGGTAATGAGCCACTGAATCGATAGGCGCGTCGTGTCTATTTGAGTTCTGCACCCCGGTTCGGGCTCCATCTTCGGCGGAATGAGCGTTCCGTCCAGGAGGGTGAATCCGTCAAGTTCAATTCGAGGGAATGAATCAGGGACCAGGTGAGTACCAGCGACGGCACGAGACTCTCACAAACTCATTTTAGAAACTGCCGCGCGGTCCTGTTAACGCATTATGAAAGGGGCACCCTTTCAGAGTAGGCTTTGAGCGTTGGCTAGACTGCTTGAACCATTTCGTGATCCTGAACGCGAAGCATCTGAAGAGAACCCTCTTCGCATTTCGCTTACTACCACGAATCGAGGACCCAGTTGGGCCTCGACAAGCAATGTCCGCTTCCTCGGCAGGTATCGAATATCGGCAGGATCATCGAGATCCCGCAACTAGGCGGTCTGCATCACCGTTATGAACGCGTTGCCGCGTAACGCATGCCGGCAGACGTATTTTTGGCGAACGACACCGGTCCCTTGGCTCCGCTGTGCACGTTATTTGCGAATCCGAAAGGGCCCCGACGGGCACTCAAGAAAGCACACTCAATCTGTGGGTAACCGCTCTTTCGGATGCGATTTCGGATCGGACGCAGGCTCCCAAGACGTGAGTTTCATTCGACCCTCGGGCACCAGGAGGTAACCTATTACCGAATTCGTCGTGACCCGAGTGATCACCAATTCGCGCCGCTTACCGTCCAAGTAGCCATAAAAGGCTACGGGCTCTTGTGCGCTCTGGTCGCGTAGCCAGATTGTACGGCGGTCGGGCATCACCCATATCCAGCCATTCACGCGGCGATGGGCCATCTCGATTCCGGTCAAGCCAAGAGAAATCCCGGGAGACACTTGCTGGCTGTGGTCCTTGATTACCTCGAAGTGTACCCGCTTAATGCCGGGCTTGTACTCTTCGGCCTGCCGACCGGGTGCGGGGCGATCTACCCGATTCGGCTTTGAATCGCGAACTGATGGTACACCACCGTCATCGGCAAGCGGTTGGCGTGCGGAGGTAGGATGACTGATCTGCTGCACGCCTTCCTGCGGTGTTCCCGTGACCTCCTGTTCCTTCTGAGTACTAGGAACTTGGCGTGCCTGCACGATGAAACGCTCCGGCGCAGAGCCAATGTAATTGAAGGGATAGCACGTCACCAGCGTCAGCTCAGGGTACTCGCGCGCTTTTAACACGCTCACGTTTTGAGGCTTCACAACCTCCGTATTTTCCACCTGGTAGACGTAATTCCCGGCCAACGTCTCAAAGAGAATCAGGTCGTTCTTGTCAATCTCTCGAAGATGGCGAAATAGCTTGTCACGGTGGCCCGCTACGCCAACGTTTCCCTTCTGCCAGGGTAGCGCAGTGCCACGGATATGGCCGAGGGCTAGCGCGAGTGTTTTCTCGTCGGCTCCTTCACGAACCATCGCCCTCAAATGTAGCCGTGGAATGGTGAGGCGACCCACCAGACCGTCTTTATCGATGAAAGGCGAGCTGGCTGGTAAACCGATGTGGGGGCGGGACATGGATGGCTCCCGCGTTTCCGGAAATCCCAGGCAGGCACGCAGTTCTGCCGCGATCCTGCTACCCTTTTCGGCCACATACTCGCTGATGGTCGATCGTTCACCACGCGCCGTGCGGTCAAAGACCCAGCCCTCCCAGTCCTGAAAAACGGCAGTGCTCCCTACTGACCATACCCAAACACCGATGGCGATTACACCGGCCAGGACAAGGGATCTCTCAATCCACCGCCGGCTCTTATTCCTTGCTCTGATTCGATCCTTCGTCATAGCTATAGCTGCTGCGAGTGCGCACACTTAGCTTGGCATGATCCCGTGCTGTCACGCGGACGCGAATGCGCCGAAGAGGACTCGGGCCGTTCTCCGCTTGCGGGATGTACCCTATCGTGTAACGCGTCCGTATGTCCTTCGCGATGCGACGACAAACTGGGATCATTTCCGACGGACTTGCCGGGAAGTAGGCCTCGCCACCACTGATCTTCGCGAGTTCACGAAGGATGCCGGGATCGCGATCTGGATCGTCGGCGTCATACAACCCGATAGTGTAAATAGTCGCGACGCCTTTGTCGACCATCTCTAGCGTTTCCCGGCGCTTGTGTGCGCTCGCATTGTCGCCCCCATCCGTGATCACCACGAGCGTTTTTTTGTCGCGTCTCCCCAGTTCCAGTTGCTTGAGGCCCGCTACAATCGCGTCGTTCAGTGCTGTCTTTCCCTCCGGAATCCCACGATGCAGAGCCGACCGCAATTGCTGGACGTTGTCGGAAAATACAATCCGGTCCGGCAGGCCGCGGCTGACTCTGTCGTTGAAGTTCAGAACGAAGACTTCATCGTGGGGATTGCTCTCTTCAATGAAGGTCTGCGCCGCGGTGAGCACCTCGGCCCGCTTGGGCGTCATGCTGAAGCTCTCGTCCACTAGAATTCCCACCGTAACAGGGAGATCATCATTAGCGAATGCCGTAATCCGCTGTGGCCGGCCGTTTTCAGAGATGGCGAAATCGTGCTCTGAGAGCCCCGAAACAAAGCCGCCCTCGCGATCCTTCACGCTTACATCTAGCAGGACAAGGCGAACGTCGCTGCGAATGGTGAAGTCCGGCTGGTCTTCTACCGGACTCCCGCCAAAGAGGCCATGGAGAATGAATGAAACGGCGCTCGCAACAATCAGGTTTCGAGCTGCGAAGCGCCGTTTCATTGGTCCCTGGCTTACTTACTCTACGCCGATCGCCCTAGGCGGAGCAAACCGTAAACACCAAGCGAAAACAGGCCGGACAATCCAACCAACGGATACAGGCTTGCGGTGGTCGGCAACTTTTCGGGAGCCTGTTCCTCTGTAGGCGACGGTGCCTGAACCGGAGAAGGCGTATTCTGAGCTATCTCGACCGGCTGGTTCTCCTGTTGTGGCTCCTGCAGCATGGATTGGGGTTCGGATTGCGGCTGAGCTGGAGGTTCAGGTTGGGAAGGCGCGACCACCGGAGGTTCCGGGGCAGGAAGCGCCGGAGCAGTCGTCGCTAACATGGCCAGATGCTTCGGGTACCGAAACTCTTGACCGAAGTTGTCGCCAGGATAGAACCACGCGCGTAGTGCTTTCGCATTTCCGGGAGGCGTTTCCCAAAAGTCGAAGCGCGAGTGGCCGGTCGGGTGGAGCCGGTAATTTGGAATCGCCAGCACCGTGTCGATAATGTGAGTCTCGTCACTATTGAAGATTTGTACGATGTGCCGGTCTGAATCTGAATTGGCGAGCTTGAGCACGTACTGACCAGGTTCTAGAAGTGTTTCCGTCACCTGGATTGGCTGATCCACCGTCAGAATTGTTTTCTTGTCCCATTGATCCGCTTGTGCAGGGATCACGGCCATGCCTACGAACCCGATGACGCAAAACGTGGTAACAACCATTCGAAAGTTGATTAGTGAATGTAATTTCATGGAAATGGTTCCTTTCCTTACTTACTCTCGGGACATCCGGGAGGTGCCCAAATCGCCCGACAAACATGAGAGCAGCACTCAGCGTGCCATCGGGTGCAAGCCACTCGGCATGAGGCTCTGCGAGTGCGATCAAACAATGGAGCTGGTACTTTTTACCGGATCGCATGGACTGCCTGCCTTTGCATCATAGTTATAAAACGCACAAAACAGAAAGAGCAATACCTGTACGCGCGCCCCTGCGAGCACGTGCGATTTCTGCCCTGAATTGGGCGATTCATGTCCGTGGATTCAATCTAGATGGGTTGCCAGTCAGACATCCTGCATCATGCTCACCAAAAGATATGTCACCCGCGGGTCGAGCGCGATGCGTGCGCCCCGTCTTTGCTCGCGGAGTACCCTGCCGTCGGATGCGCGTACGAGCGAAACTGTCACAGGGCTGACCCGAACACCATGATTGGCGAATGCAGTATAGCCCCGGCGATTTCCAGTGGCGTAGTTTCACACGCGCCCGCCTCTAGGTTACGCAATCTTGAAAGTTCTGCCGGAAACCGAGGCTGCAGACCTGGATAAGCGGATGAGTCCGATTTGACATGTGTAGTAGCCGTCAAGGGTCATGTGGCGCATATCGGCAAGAAAATACTCCGCGGGAGTGGACGGAGCATCGGCCTTCGCCACGAGCTTTGGCCTTTGGGGTGTCAAAGTCACACGTCAAACTTTGAGAAACCGCAACCGGCAACGCAGGAATGAAAAAAGGCCCGGAGAGAGCGGAGGAACCGGGCCTCAAGGAGAGCCGTGCTTTGAGCATGTCCAATTTACCTGGCGAACCACTGTTGGGCAAGGCATCTTTTGCCGAGTGAGCCGGAACGAGTAGCAATCTTTCGATACCCTGCCGAAGTTGTTGCTGGGGCATCAACTTGCCTCCGCACTCTATGTAGCGGCTGCCATTACCGGATGCGAGGTTTTGTGCTCCCTGAATCGCTCCAGGGCTAAGTCTCGACGCACCATAGCAATCTCAACACGCTTCGCTAACTCCGCAACTGCGTCCACCTCGTCGCGAAGTGCAGCCATTTTAATGCGGTTGTCGAGTTTCACGTAGTCAAAAACAGCATTCCCGTACTCTTCCCTCAGACGGCCGCATTCCTGACAGGCGATTTCCCTCACACTTGCCTCCCTCCGGTAGCCAAAGCGGGCAGTCTGATGGTAAGGGAAGTCGGGCGCTCGGAAAAGTACTCTGACGGATACTTCGTGGTGAGGAGGGTGATCTCCGTTACAGATGGGGCTGCTCGACTGTGCTAACTCTGACGCTTGGCGTGCACGACATCGATATGATGCGCTGGACGCTGCAGGCAGAAGTCGCGCGCGTGGTAGCCGTGGCCTCTGATCGTGGCCTGGAGAACCGCGATCTGAGACGCGCGATCCTTGCATTGGTCACATTTACGAATGGCGTTATCGGCGTTCTTGACAATTCCTGGGGACCGCAAAGCGCCGCCGGAGGTCAGCAATCCGCAGTTGACTTCCGCGTTCAAGGTACCGCCGGATTCGTCGAGGTAACGAACCAGCCGCAAGATATAGTCTTGCAATATGCCGATATTGTTTCATACACTTGGCCAGAATCCTGAAATCACTCACCCATGTCACACCCGCAAGCCATCGTGCTTCTCAGCGGAGGCATCGACTCCGCAGCGTGTGTGCACCTCCTTAAGGCTCAAGGAATGCCCGTCGAGGGCATCTTCTTCGACTATGACAAGTCGCGGCACCGCGAGAGCAAACCCCGGCGAAAGCAATCGGAGAATATCTCGACATTGCACTCTCTGTGGGCTGGCGAAGCATAGCGCTGGCGAGGTGACCGGACGTAATGCATTCTATTCGGCGGCTCTCGCGAAGAGGATCTTGGCCTTCGAAAGGGCGTCGCTTGCGCGTTGCAGGTTGCCCTTCGAAAAGGCTATTGAAAGAAACCTCGGCCAGCTGTAAGTCGTTTTGCACGGCTTCCAACCATTCCACTGGAGAGCAAGAGTCTCGGTGGCGTCATAAGAAGCCTACTATCTCTTTACAACTGGGCGCGATTGCCGTCTGCCGGCCACCGATGTCCGTACCAACCGGTCGTCATGTCTCGTGCCCAAAATTCAGATTGAGGTGGAGCGGGCATAGAGCCCGCACGGTTTCTATCTCTGTGCTTGGGTTTGCGTCTGCGACTGGGACATCGCAAGCTCTTGATCGGCGGTGAACAAGCGCACTTCTACGCGGCGATTCTTTGCTCGCGCTGCTCGATTTCGCCCTTCGTCCGCTGGCTTTTCCTTCCCCAAGCCAATCTCTTGGACCCGAAACACCGGGATGTCGTGCTGTGTAATCAGATAAGCCATTACGTGGTCGGCGCGCCGGCGGCTCAACTCGTCGTTATATGCTACGGCCCCGGTCTTGTCGGTGAAGCCCTCGATGGCAATGAAGTAACGCTTCGCGTTGCCGTGCGCGCTCACGAACTGGTCCAACTGTTCTTTAGCCTCCGGCGTCAGTACATCCTTGCCAAAACCAAACTGAACGGCGGCTTCCGCCTGGAGCTTATAGTCATCCAAGTTCCCGAGGGCAGTGCTGACGGAGTCGTGCAGCGAACTGATGGCCTGGGTGTTCTGCGTCGACATATTCTGTGCCTGCATGGCGTCCTGGTCAGCCTTGTCGGCCGCCGTCTTCGCCTCATTCGCCCGGTTTTCGGCCGACCGCGCGCTCTCCTTCGCAGCGTTTATGCCGGTTTCATGCCGCTCGATATCCTTCTTGGCCGCTTCAATATCGGTCCCCTCTTTATTTGACTGAACAGCAACCTGATCGACCTTGCTCTGAATAGGAGCTGAAGTCTGCTGGACATATTTCTTCGTAGCGCAGCCCCCGGCCAGCAGCGCCCCACTCAGGATCAACGATACGCCAAAACTTTGTTTCACGATTGGTAACCTCCTGGCAGCGGCAATAGCAATTTGACGGCCTTCTTGTTGAAATCTCATCGTGTGTAACTCGCTGAGCATCCGCCGTCGAGGGGAGACTGAAGCGGCAGCCTTGGCATTGCCAGTTAAATTGCACGCTCGATCCGATACACCGACAGCCTAGCCTCATACATCTGTCTTTTGAAGCTTTCGTACTTTTGGACGAAGATCCTGTTTGCTCGAAGAGGTCCCATTAAGTAAAAGATTCCGGTAAAAGATGCTTGGCCCGCCAAGACATACCGAGTGAACCTCTGGCACGGCATGGATTGAGAGGTGAATGGATGTCCAACTGCTATAAGTCCAGTCGAGGGGGATAACCTCCCAAGCGCCACTTCAACACACAGGAGCGAGAGGAGGTACCGATGCGGGAAAATCTGAACTCCTCGAAGGAGTGTATCTCAACACCCTTGATGCGGGATCGACTATTGATCTTGAGACGAGGAGTTGTCACTATCGGATCGAATACTTGGAGGGCGATCGGGTACGCATCTCTGGCCACCCGCGGTGGTGCCCTGGGCCCACGCTAGCCCGGGTTTGCGGCTCAAGGGACGGTTCGGATGGATTTGCGGAGGGCTATATTGGATGCCAGATGCGTTTGGTGTTCGAACGATTGGATGATCGAGTTCCGGTCACTACCTCGGAGGTCACCGACATTCGAGGAGCGGCCGGCATTAGGCGGACACCCGCATCCGTGCCATCCCCCAGGCCTCCCAGCTGCAGGGCTGCCGGATGCGGGTTACGCCGTAGGGCCGCACGATGGAGTTTTATGAATGACGAGACTGTACGGCAAAACCACGTAGCGGGCTTTCTGCTGGGTTTAGCATTAGGGCTTGTTGTCGGCATCGTCTTTCAGCCACGAGTGGACGCCTACCGTCGGGGATTCGTCGAGTGGTAAATCGCGGGTATGCTCTTGCGCTTCGCTTTTGTTTTCGGCGAGGTGCCACCGTGATGCAGATCACACGTCCTCGCTTGCGCCGCTCTTTCCACCCCGCCATTCGGCAACCGGGTTGCTCCATTCCGTCATGGGAGGGACGAAATGTTGGAATGCTTCCTGCTCTTGGGAAAGGTCGGTGCAGTATGGGCACCGCTGATTGCAATTCCGGCGATGGTCGCTGGGGCAGTGGCCGCGATATGCCTCATTTTCTCCGGTATCAAGGGCATGATCACCAGATGGGATCGCCTGAGACGGAGGACTGCCCGCGCTGCCGGTCCGGGCGCTTGGAGGCACAGCAAGGTGGCTCACGGAAGCAGTGTGCTTGGAGGGCTTACCGTACTGCCCCCGCCACTTCCTTAGCAGCGCGCGCCCCACGCCCGGTCGCCACGCTCTCGCGATATTCGCTGCAATACTCCCGCGCCCGAGTGCAACGACGGCATGGTGAGGTTTGATTCCAATTCTGAATGACCACAACCAACCCACCGTTTCACAATGAGTCCTGTCTTTGTTGCCCTGCTCGCTTTGCTTGCCTCTCATTTCAGACCCGCGCCGCCCAGCAGGCCGAGATCGCGGCTCTGCGCCACCAGATCGCCGTGCTCCAACGCAGCTCACCGCGTCGTCTCGGCCTCAAGCAGCCCGACCGACTGCTCTGGATTCTGTTGTCGCACTTGTGGCCTGGCTGGCGGCGCTGTGTGTCCATAGTGAAGCCAGACACAGTTATTCTCTGGCATCGCACGGCCTTCGCTCGCTATTGGACTTGGAAGTCGCGCCGTCGTCCTGGAAGACCCGCGGTGGCTGCCGCGATTCGCGAACTGATCCAACGCATGAGCCGAGCCAACGGTTTGTGGGGGAGCTGAGGCGATGGT
Source organism: Terriglobia bacterium (assembly GCA_963768075.1). Lineage (GTDB taxonomy): Bacteria > Acidobacteriota > Terriglobia > Bryobacterales > Bryobacteraceae > QHXW01. The sequence continues at coordinate 20,475 of CAVYHD010000026.1, read as the reverse complement.
GAAAGACGGCGTGACACGGGGCTGGTTCCTGAACGTGCAGGAAATCCCAGGCGGGAGCGACCTGAAGTATCAAGCCTCCACAGTGGATGTGTACCCGGGCTGGGATGCTTACTTCAAGCTCGGCGACGGGTTCGTAGAGCGCTTTAAGAAAGTGCATCCCGACATGGACATAAACCAGACCTTCGAGCATTATGAGAACTTGCGGACTATCGGGTCACTGGAGATGCTGAGCGTCGAGGATGTGGTGGTACCTGTGAAATGACACCCTTCGAGTGCGCGGTCGCGAGATAGCCAATAATACTGCCCTGACGACTGTTCACAGCGTTCGACATGACTGGTTTGTCGCTTGTCGGCGGGCAGTCTCTGGCGCCAGAAACTTGGTTCGAGGTTGCGGCGTTTGCAATCTTAGTTCAGGACGAGGGTTTCGCAATTCGCTCTGCGGGCGCGGGCAACAGTGCCAGCATGGCCTGTTCCTCACGGCGGCTGCCAACCACCCGGCTTTAGAGGCTGATCACCCATGCCGGCGTCCGCCGCGACATATTCTCTGGTCTTGAGGCAACACCGCGCTGCAAGGACTGATACACTCGGGAGGAAAAACGACGGTCCGTACCGCGTGGCCCGAGGGACAAACCATGTGGAATGGCACAGAATTGCAGCATGATATCGAGAATGAGGTCAGCTGGGAACTCGGCGGGTGCCTCATGCAGATCAGCGTCACGGTCAAGGGCGGAGCCGTTCAACTAGGCGGGCACGTCGATAGCTTTTGGGAAAAATGTGCAGCCGAGCGCGCCGCCTGGCGCGTAGCTCACGTCACTCATGTCACCAACGATATTCGCGTTGTCGTTCCTTTCAATAAGCAGCGGGCCGACGACGATGTGGCGCTTGCGGCGATGAGCAGCCTCGAGTGGAACGGCCTGGTACCGGAGACGGTCGAGGTTCAGGTGACCGGGGGCTGGGTGATCCTTTCAGGCAGCGTCGAACGGCAACAGCAGAAGGAAGAGGCCGAGCGCGCGCTGTGTACCCTGAATGGGATCACGGGCATTCGCAATGACATCGTCATTCAGCCCTCCGGGAGTCTGGCAGACGTCAAAGCGCCCATCGAAGCGGCCCTGAGACGCAATGCTCTTGTCGACGGCAGTCGTATCAAGGCGCATGTGGCCCATGGCGTCGCAAGCCTGCGCGGCACCGCCCGCTCGCGTGCTGAATACGAGGAAGCGATGCACGCCGCTTGGGCCGCTCCCGGCGTCACGAAGATCGAAGACCACCTCACCATCGGCTCTGTCAGAAGTGAATAGCCGCGGGCCAGCCGCTCAAGGTCGTATGGTCAAAGAATTCATGTAGCACGAGCATAGTACTTAAGCAGGCCTCCGAGCCGGTGGCGACACTCAACCACATGGCCGCGCTCTTCGGTTTTATCGGTAGCCTCCGGGAAAAGGAGCTGGTTGCCTTTGCCCTGATGATTGCGTTCGCCGTGATAATGCGCGCTGAACTCGGCCAGGGTTCGGGACAGCGGGCCTTCGCCAAACAGAATCAACTTCGACAGACACTCCTCCTTGGCGGACCGAACCCAACGTTCGGCAAAAGCGTTCAGATTCGGACTTCTGGCGGGAAGCGCCACGGTCTTCACACCGCCTGCCGCCAGCACAGACCGAAACGATGCGCGGAATTTCGTGTCACGATCGTGCAGAACATAACGGCATCCATCCAGATATCCCCAGCTCTCCTGGGTCGCGCTGCGTACAGATAAAGTAGTGCGTCCGACCGACCGTCGCTCATTTATGAAAAAGGGGCTGCTGGCCGGTACGGCGACAGTAGGAGCCGGACTGATTGCGAGTAGGGCGGCCTCGGGCCAGTTATCTATAGGCCCCACACCAGGAGACATCACAATTCTCAGATTTCTGGCAGCGGCTGAGTTGATTGAAGCTGACCTATGGCAACAGTATGCGGAACTCGGAGGCCTCACTCCCGGCCAACTCCCCGTTGAGACTGCCCCGTTCACACCGATGAACAGCTATCAGGCGGCCTTTATGAACCTCGATCCCGATGGCCCGCAGTACATCTCGAGCAATACCCTCGATGAGCAGAGCCACGCGACCTTCCTGAATGCATACCTTCAGTCCATTGGCGCGCCGGCCGTGAACCTGGATGAATTCCGTACTTTGCCGAGCAGCCAGGCAGACGGGGCGCAGAATATCGGCCGGCTCACCAATCTCATGAAGCTCACTGTGGACACGAGCTGGTATACCAGGTACCGCAGCTCAACGAACCCCGATTTTGGAGTTACCTTTCCGCAAGCGCTGACATTGACTAATGTCCCGGGGATTCCCAGAACCAACGCCGACTTTGGACTATTCAATATCCAGGCGATCGCCAACATCGCGGCGTTTCACTTCGGGTTTATTGAGCAGGGCGGTTCGAGTCTGTATGCTACTTTAAGCCAAAAGGTCTCTAGTCCGGAGGCCCTGAAGATCACGCTGAGTATCGGCGGAGACGAAATATGTCACTTCTTGGAATCCGCTGGATGAAAGCCTGATTTTTTCACCACGCAAATCGGCCGCGCTTGTCGCATTGGACGATGCGCTCATCGAGCTCGCGAAGTTTGACGCGCGCAAGGCGAGAGTCGTGGAACTCCGCTACTTCGGGGGGATGAACGTTGAAGAGACCGCGGAAGTGCTTGGGGTCCACCCGAACACGGTCATCAACGACTGGAGCCTGGCCAAGATCTGGCTTAAACGCGAGTTGAGCCGCGGGACGGCCCCGAATGCAGGCTGACCTCTGGAAAAAAGTCGAGGAGTTGTTTTCAGGCTGTGCAGGCACAGCCGCCAGACAAACGCGCGGAGTTCCTGAACCGAGCCTGTCCAGATGACCCGCAGGTTCGCCGCGAGGTCCAGTCGCTGCTGGGCGCCGCGCCTGACGCTGCCTCGTTTCTCGATAGCTCACCACTCTCATCCGCGCTCACTCCCGGTGCGACGCTCGGACATTTCGAGATTCTTGGGTCGCTGGGCCGCGGGGGCATGGGCGATTACCGGGCCCGCGATTCGCGCCTTAGACGTGAGGTTGCGATTAAGGTGCTTCCGGTGAGCTTCGCGCGCGAACCGGACCGCATCGCGCGATTCGAACGCGAGGCACGCGCGGCCAGTGCGATGAACCATCCCAACATCGTTTCGGTTTACGACATCGGCCGGGAGAACAGCACTTACTGGATTGTGTCCGAGCTGGTCGACGGTGAGACGCTGCGGAAGACGATCGATCACGGCCCGCTGCCGGCGCGCAAAGCGATCGAGATCGCTGTACAGATCGCCGAGGGCTGGCGGCGGCACATGCGGCCGGCATCGTGCACCGCGACCTCAAGCCCGGCAACATCATGTTTGCGCGCAACGGACGTGTGAAGATCCTGGACTTCGGTCTGGCGAAACAGGAACAGCTCGCCACGGATTCGAGCACACGGGAATTGACAAATGAGGGCACGATTCTGGGGACCGCCGGATATATGTCTCCCGAACAGGTACGGGGAGAGGACGTTGATTATCGCTCGGACATCTTCAGTTTTGGCGTGATTCTCTATGAGATGTTGGCGGGCAAGCAGGCTTTCAGTGGCCGCTCATCGATTGAGGTGATGAATGCCATCCTGAAGGACGATCCACCGGAGCTGCGCCCTTCGGTTCCCCCCGCCCTGGAGCGCATCGTGCGCCGCTGCCTGGAGAAGGAGCCAGGGCGCCGGTTCCAGTCCGCCGCCGATCTCGGATTCGCGCTGCCTTCGGTTTCCGCGTCGCAGCCCCGCCCAGGTGCAGCAGGGAAGAACCTGGCTTGGCTGACGTGGGGGATTGTGGTTCTGATCGCGGCAGCAGGGTTGTGGCTACGTTTCCTCCGTCCGGCAACCAGTCCGGAATTGGCTCCAAGGACCGTTCCCCTGGCCAGTTATCCCGGCAACCAATGCTGCCCAAGCTTCTCACCCGACGGCAGCCAGGTGGCATTCGTCTGGGACGGACCAAAGCAGGATAACCTCGACATCTATATCAAACTGGTTGGCACCGAACACACCGTACGGTTGACGAACGACCCCGCGCCGGACGTGACTCCCGCCTGGTCCCCAGATGGCCGATACATAGCTTTTCTGCGGCTTCTATCCGAGAACAGAGTAGGAGTATTCCTGGTTTCCGCCATCGGCGGGCCAGAGCGCAAGCTGACGGAACTTTCTGGCGAAACCGGAGGGAACGGTGGTGTTGCCTGGCATCCAGAGGGTAAGTGGCTTGCGTTCACCGATCAAAACAGCATTTACCTGATCTCGATAGATACTGGAGAAAAGCGGAAGCTCACGTTCCCTACGTCCGGGCGCAGTGACGATTGTCCTGCTTTCTCTTCCGACGGCCGAAGGCTAGCTTTCAGTCGAAATTTCACTTTTGGTGTGAGTGAGATGTATCTGCTTGCGCTTTCACAGAACCTCGGTCCCCAAGGCGAAGCGAAGCAACTTACCTTCAAACGACAATCAAGCAAATGTCCCGTCTGGACTCCGAATGGCCGGGAGATCATCTTTTCCTCCGGCCCAGGGATTTTTGGCACTGAGGCTGAACTGTGGAGAATGCCAGTATCCGGATCTGGTGCGCCAGCGCAGCCGGAGGCTACCGCGATTCAGGGTGATACCCCGGCGATCTCTCGTCAGGGGAACCGCCTCGCCTACAGGCGGAACCTGACAGACGCTAACATCTGGCGGCTCGAAGTGCCCGGTTCCAACAGCAAGCCCAGTGAACCAGTCAGCCTGATCTCTTCGACGCATGATGAGGACTCTCCGCAATATTCGCCGGACGGCAAGAGAGTCGTGTTCTGCTCGTCACGCTCAGGAGCGCGTGAGATTTGGGTGAGCGGGAGTGATGGCTCCGATGCGGTGCAGTTAACGTCGTTGGGAGCGACGATGTCCGGAAGTCCGCACTGGTCTCCGGATGGGCAGCGGATCGTTTTCGACTCAAATATCGAAGGGCAGTTCGAACTTTACCAGATCGATGCGGGCGGCGGCGCACCACAGCGTCTCACCAACCACCCGGCCGATGATGCTGTTGCAAGCTACTCGAGAGATGGCCGCTGGGTCTACTTCGGCTCGGACCGGACCGGACGCAGGGAAATCTGGAAGGTCCCAGCAACGGGAGGGCAGGCCGTCCAAGTCACCAGAAACGGCGGGTATGTTCCCTCTGAGTCTCTTGACGGGGGTTTCGTTTACTATGCGAAGGACTTTTACCCTTCCAGCTTATGGAGAATTCCAGTAGGGGGCGGTAAAGAGGTAGAGATTTTGAAGTCTGTCAACGGGTTCGCCTTGGCAAACAAGGGAGTCTATTTCGAACAGCCGAATAGCAACGGGGGTGCTTCGGTGCAGTTTCTCAGCTTCGCAACCGGCAAGGCGGCGTCCCTTGCCACGATCACGCGGCCTTCGTCCGCGGGTCTTTCAGTCTCCCCAGATGAACGATACCTTCTCTATACGCAATTTGATCGGACCGGCAGCGATCTGATGCTGGTGGAGAACTTTCATTGAGCCCACCCACTGGCGCGGTTCGCAGTCAACCGTGGAAGCATGCCTCGGCAGATCGCTGATGATAAATCCCTTTGACACACCACATTCCATGCACTAAACCTCAGCCGCACCCTTAGGAATCGCGGTGTTCCTTGGCAAGGGAGACGGCACGTTTCAGCCCGAGAAAGTCGTGATACCGGACGTGAACGTGCTGGGCCTGGCAGTGGACGATGTCAATCATGATGGCAAGCCGGATTTGGCTTTGTCGTCCGCCGCTGATATGGCCGGATGCCGTGAATGTCTGCCATCGTATCAACTCTAGTTACTCGACCGGATTCTCTGCAACGGCCCAGACGCGTGTTAGACTCAGCCGGATAACCGTGCTGGACTGGCTGCTCGATTCGGACCCCGCCATCCGCTGGCAGGTGTTGCGTGGTCTTGTCCATGCGCCCGCTGAGGTTGTCACGGCGGAGCGCGTGCGAGTGGCCACCGAAGGCTGGGGCGCAAGACTGCTGGCGTTGCAGGGCGAAGACGGCCAGTGGGCCGAAGGTGCGTGCTTCCCGGCGCGTAGCTTCAACTGGCGCGATGAGAACCAAGGCCAGCCCTGGACCGCCACGCTGTCAAGACTCCAACTGCTCTGTGATCTCGGCATCGAGCCGTGCATCAATGGCAGGACCGTCCCATTGGGCATCTACTTCGATCAAGATGTGGAGGCGGTGGTCGGCCGCTTGCTGGGTGAACAGCTCGAGGATGGCGGGTGGAACTGAGAGGCGGAGAATGGTTCGGTCCGCTCGTCGTTCGCGACCACGATCTCGTGGAGCGTCACAATCTCTCGGTCTGCATGACGAATCGGCGCTACTCGCGCTCGGAGGCCTACTAAGTACTATGCCCGCGCTACATGAATTCTTTGACCATACGGGCTTGCATCATGAGTATCGCCTGGTAAAGGAGGCTGCTTAACGACGATTTTTGTTTCTGCGGACGACAGGTATCTTCGCTGTCTTGCGGAGCACACCGTGCAGCCGTTGCTCGACGTTCGTCAGGACCAAAAGAGGTTCTGGCAACACACACACCCAAGAAAGCCTTAAACCAAGATTTCGTTTACCACACGCCCTTCCACATCGGTCAGACGAAAGTCGCGGCCGCTATAACGGAATGTGAGCCGTGTATGATCTAGGCCGAGTAAATGCAAAACCGTGGCCTGCAAGTCGTGCGGATGCACGGGATTAACGGCGGCGCGGAAACCGAAGTCGTCGGTAGCTCCGTAAGTAATACCGCCTTTAAATTCCGCCACCGGCGAGCAGCATCGAATAGCCATAGGAATCATGATCGCGCCCATTTTGCAGTCTCAGGCTGGCGTTGTTTTCGACGGAAGGAGTACGGCCAAACTCGGTGGCGACTATTACCACCGTCTCATCCAGCAGTCCGTGGCCTTTCAGGTCCTTAATCAGAGCCGCGATCGGCCGGTCCGCGCGTAGCGCCATTTTCTGGTGCTCCATGATGTCCTCGTGGCTATCCCAGGGGTTATCACTTCCGAAGTATACCTGCACGACTCGAACGCCATGCTCCACCACCCCCGCAGCCTTATCCCAAGGGGAGGAGCTTCTCCGCTAGTCCCCCGAAAACCGCCATTCGCTGCCGAGGAATCGCGCTCCAATTGCGCGACAGCCGTCTTCCCGACGGTGTATGCACGCGGCAAACGAGTCGTAGCAAGATTAGTGAACGCTGGGCGCGGTCGGCCGAAGACTTCCCGAATCTCCGATCGCCGTCGTCCTGAACGCCGCGCCGTCCGGCACGCGAATTCGTAGAGCGTTGTAGTAGAAATCACGACACACGCTGCTTGGTTCGTTCTACATACGAATCGGATTCTCACCGATGGTTGTCTGTGCTCCTATGGGACAGGATGGGACAGGAATGAAACAGCCCCGCCTAGTCATCCGAGTTTCGGTTCAGGGCGAGACTGCTTACCGATGTTCTGTCTGCGGCAGTACATTTTCACTTTGTGAAAGTGTAGCGCCAAAGGAAATGATGGCTACACTCTTGGCGACATTCAAGGACCACGTCCGGACGAGCCACAGTGACGACGTCGCCAACACCGAGCATCGCCCCGAAAATGGACAAGAGACGTGAGCCGCACGCGAAAAACTGAACTCCGTCATACTGGTATTAAGCTGTTGGCCTATTCGCAAACGGTCGGTTCGCAGATGGGCCCGAGCGCGTCCAGTTGGAGCCGGTGGTCGCTTCTAAGGATACTTGTACGATGGAAGAGGAAATGCGGGAAAGTGACAAACGCGGCCACGAAATTCTAGAGAATTTACCTGTGGGCATCGCTCTGACAGATGCAGAGGGTCTCTTTATCGCAACGAATCGTGCGTTTCAGCAGTTGGTTGGGTATACAGACGAAGAACTTCACGCCCTCTCCTACCTGGACATCACGTACGAACTGGATCGCCGCGCTAACTCGGCGCTGCGTCAGGAACTCTGGGAAGGTAAAGTACCACACTTCACCCACGAGAAACGTTATCGCCGCCATGACGGTACGCTGATCTGGGCTAGAAACACTGTATCGATAGCGCCGGGCCGTGAAAAGCCGCAGTTTGTCATAGCGGTTGTGGAAGACATCACTGAACGCAAGGCCGCCGAAGAACATTTGCGACTTGGCGAGGCCTGCCTCGCTGCGGGACGAAGGCTGAGCCACACGGGCAGCTGGGCCTGGCACGTATCCTCTGGCGAGTTCTTTTGGTCGCAGGAAACGTTTCGTATCTTTGGGTTCAACCCGAAGAACACGAGAGCGTCTTTGATCGAGACGTTCTTGTCGAGAATTCATGCTGACGATCTGCAACGGATCGAGCAAGGCGTCAAGGATGCGCCCACAGAGTCGACGGACTATGCAGTGGATTACCGGATTACCCTCCCCGACGGCTCGATTAGGCACATTCACGACGTAGTTTATCCAGTAACGAACGAGGCTGGGCAGGTCGTTGAACGATACGGCTTCGTCATGGACGTGACGGCGCGTCAGGAGGCGGGAGCGAAGCTGCAACATTCATTCGGGCAAATGCGTGCGTTGGCGGCCCACCTGCAGATTGTGCGGGAAGAAGAGAGGGCCAGAGTGGCGCGAGAAATCCATGACGAACTGGGCCAAGCGATGACAGCGATTAAGATGGATTTGGCTGCTTTGGCCCGTGAGCTGCCGGCCGAGCGGAAAGAACCGTCCGTGAGAATCGAGCGCAGCCTAAAGCTGGTAGACCAAACCATCCAGGCAGTGCGCCGGATCGCAACGGAGCTACGACCTGGGATACTGGATGACCTCGGACTCGGCGCGGCTGTGGAATGGGCGGCGGAAGAGTTCCAAGCTCGCACGGGAATCAAGTGTCGCATGAGCCTACCCGACTCGGATATTGTACTGGACCAGGAGCGTGCCACAGCACTATTTCGTATATTTCAGGAAACCTTGACTAATGTCGCGCGGCACGCTGACGCGACCGAGGTCGATGTAACGCTTGCGCGGAGCAGGGACGATCTATCCTTGGAGGTCTACGACAATGGGAAAGGCATCTCTGAGGACAACCTAATAGAGGGCCGGTCGCTCGGCATCCTGGGCATGCGGGAGCGCGCGCTCTTGCTAGGTGGTGAACTCGCCATTAGCGGTGCTCCGGGTATGGGTACAAAAGTAAAAGTCCGGGTTCCGGCAGTGCGACACAGGTAGTAGCGGTTGGATGATGACTCGGATTCTCATCGCAGATGATCATGCTCTCCTGCGCCGAGGATTGAAAGAGATCCTAATGCGCGAGTTGGAGGACGCAACTTGTGGCGAAGCCGAGAACGCACAGCAAGTGCTAAACCAGATCCAAAACCAAGAGTGGGACGTGCTAATCCTAGACGTCACAATGCCGGGTCGAAGCGGCCTCGACGTTCTCAGAGATCTCAAGACAGTGCGCCCCAAACTCCCCGTGTTGGTTTTGAGCATGCACCCAGAAGACCAGTACGGTAGGCGCGTTCTCAAGGCTGGGGCCGCCGGCTTTATGAACAAGGACACGGCGCCCGAAGAACTGATCAAGGCCATTCGCAAAGTGCAAACAGGGGGCCGGTATGTCAGCTCGGCGCTGGCAGAAAGGCTCGCCCTGGACTTGAGCGCTGACACGGAACGGCCAACCCACGAAATGTTGTCCGAGCGTGAGTTCGAAGTTCTCCGCATGATCGCTTCAGGAAAGACCGTCGGTCAGATCGCTGATGAACTGCATCTGAGCATCACTACGATCAGTACGTATCGCGCCCGTGTGTTGGAGAAGATGAATATGGCGACCTCGGCGGAACTGGTGCATTACGCTCTGCAGAATCATCTAGTTGAATGAGCAGCACCATGAAGCCGCTCACCCGCGGCACGGAGCACGGGATACGGTAAACGGGGCATTTTCAATCCGGACCAGGCTTTCGGTATCCTGTCGTTCTCGTAAATTCGGATCTGGTTGATACAGCGGAGTGTTGCGCCTCTTACGTCGATTCTCGCCCGCCGTGGTTTTCTCAGCGTGGTTTGTGGCCGTTCTTGGTCATTTCGCGACCGTGCCGCACTTCAGGTTGAGATCCTCGCTCTTCGCCACCAGCTCGGCGTCTTGCATCGCTCGGTAAAGCGGCCGAAGCTAACCGCCGCTGATCGCCTCTTCTGGGCCTCGCTGTCGGAGCTATGGAGCGACTGGCGAACAGCCCTTGTCATCGTCAAGCCGGAAACGGTCATCGCCTGGCACAGGAAAAGCTTCCGACTGTTCTGGACTTGGAAGGTTCGAAAGGGAAATCCGGGTCGACCCGACGTAACCAAGGACGTCCGAGATCTGATTCGCAGAATGAGCCGCGAGAACGCCATATGGGGTGCTCGCGGATTCACGGCGAGCTTCTGAAGCTCGGCATCGACATCGGCGAGACCAGCGTGAGCAAGTACATGGTCCGCCGTCGGAACCCGCCATCGCAGACTTGGCGGACCTTTCTCGCCAACCATCTCAGGAGCCTGGTTTCGGTCGACTTCTTCCTCGTGCCGACCATCCGGTTTCAGATCCTGTACGTGTTCGTGGTGCTGGCACACGACCGGCGCCGGATTCTCCACTTCGGCGTAACGGCACATCCAACCGCCGAATGGGCCGCTCAGCAACTCCGCAATGCGTTTCCCTGGGACACGACAGCGCGTTATCTCCTGCGGGATCGGGATCGGATTTTCGGCGACGATTTCGTGAGGCAAGTCAGGGATATGGGGATCCAGGAGGTGCTTTCTGCGCCCCGTTGTCCCTGGCAGAGAGCTTACGTCGAGCGCGTCATCGGCTCGATACGCCGCGAGTGCCTGGATCATATGATCGTCTTCAACGAGGCATCGCTGCACCAAAATGTAAAGCTGTTTGTCTCGTATTATCACCACACCAGGACGCACCTCTCGCTGGCGAAAGACACCCCGGAAACGCGACCTGTGCAGCCAACGGAGCTCGGACCTGTGGTTGCCATTGCCGAAGTCGGCGGCCTCCACCATCGATACGAACGCCGGGCGGCCTGAGAAACAGAAGCCTACTGTCGTTCCTTACGGCAGGTGTAACGCGCTCGGTTTCTCACCGCGGAGCCGTGTAGACGTGGCGGGCGGCTGCGCCTTGGTATCCGCCCGCCCGCTTCCTTTATCGGGCTGTCCCTCGCGTCACCTTCGAAAAGCTGGCCGACTTTAGTAGTCGGATGGATTTTTCGATAGGCACAATCGACAAATGATACTTTACGACTGTGAAATCGGAATCCAGGCATCCAAGCGCCGTTCGCAATGTTAAAGTGGAGGAGCGCAGAACTGCTGTGGCGGGCTGGCGGAACTGGCAGACGCAGACGGCTCAAAATCGTCCGACCGCAAGGTCATGGGGTCAAGTCCCTCGCCCGCTACCATCACCATCGACTCCACTCTCCGGCGCATCGGAATTTTTCTTTTCCGCCTCCCTGGCAGGTTTGGGTTTGCGGATCACGAGTAAAGCCCCCTCCCCTGACCGCCCCTTCGGCGGCACGTTGTCTTGAGGCGGCAGCGGGCAGCGGGAGCAATCCCGTGAGGTTCAAGTCCTCTCGACCGCACCATTCCCCAAGCTGGGGCTCAGTGGGCAATCGCCCCAATGAGCGAGTGCGCTTTACCGAGTGGCAATCAGGGCTTGTAGCGCGCCGACAAGTAGTCGAGCAGGCCATTGCGCTGTTCGGGCTTTACTACAGCGCCCCATCCGGTCATCTTCGTCACTTCGCGATCCCATTGCGCGCGGGTGAGGCGCTGCTGGCGCATCATGTGATCGTCGTGGCAGCCGAAGCAGGCGGCTTTGTAACCGTCGGGTTCGGGCTGAGTTTGCGCTTCGGGCGCGGCGGTAGTTGGGGCAGGTCGTGTCTTTGATATCGTGACCGGCATCGGTTGCGCGGCGTTGTAGAGATAGCCGTTGGGATTCCACTCCGGTTCAGGTGGCTGGGACTGGCCGGCCTCGTTGGTCGCGCGGGACATCAGCGTGTACTTGCCTTCAGCGGCTTCCCAGGTGTAGGTGAATTTGCGGAAGCCGTATTTGGTGGGCTTGCCGGTGAAGTTCGCGGGGGACCATGTCTTGCCGGCGTCCGCGGAGATTTCGACTTTGGCGACGGGAGAAGTGTTGGACCATGCCACGCCCTGCACCGTGATAACTCCGGGCGCGGCCCACTCGACTGGATTCGCGATCACGGACTTAACGTTGAGGTCGGTGACGGGAATCATGTCCTTCGGGTCGACGGCGGTGCCGGGGCGACGTGCTGGGCGGGATGCCGGTAGGCGGTCGTCATCCAGAAGCCGTCGAAGTCGTGATCGAGGAGTTCGATGCGGGTGAGCCACTTGACCCAGGAGTCGCTGGCCCAGCCGGGGGCGATGACGCGGAGGGGGAAGCCGTGGTCGGCGGTGAGGGGCTTACCGTTCATCTCCCAGGCGAGGAGCGTATCGGGGTGCATGGCTTTCGCGACCTCGATGGTGCGCCGGAACTTTGGCATTTTGACGAGTGGCACATCGGCTCCGTCGAGCAGGAGTTGTGTCGCCGCGGGTTTGACACCGGATTTTTCGAGAACATCTTTGAATCGGACGCCGGTCCAGCGGGCATTGCCGACGCTACCGAAACGCCATTGGGCGCCAGCGACGTTGGGCCGGTAAAAGCTGCGCCCGTTGCCGGCGCATTCGAGCACGCTGACGAGCTCGACGCGGGGGAGTTTCTTCAAGTCGGCGAGGGTGAGGGTGAGCGGGTGATCGACGAGTCCCGCGATCTCAAGCTTCCACTCGGGGAGTTTGATTTGCGGAATCATGGTGTGGCAGCGCACGAAGAAGTGCTCCGACCGGGGTGATCTCGTCGATGAAGTCTTCGACGGGCATTTCGAGATCTTTCGGGCTGGGCGAGAGAGTGATGAGGCTGGGGGAGGGTCCGGCCGCCGGGTTGCTGCGCGACAGCAGCGCCGCCGCGCCGGTGAGGAAAAGGCCTCGTCGAGTAAGTTTCATGACTTTAAAATCAGGAGACATGGTTAGTAAGAGCCTCTCTATTTACCCTCACGGTCCATTGTATCGGTCCCGGCTGGAAGCATGCGAAATGCGGGCGAGACATTGACAACGCGTTCGGGGCGAATCGACACGGTCCGCGGCTCACGAGGTCTCAGTTAGCCGGAAGCAAGAGGCGCTCGCCATTTGATCAGGGCGACCTTTAAGGAGTCGTTCACGATCAGGCACGAGACCATGGCGTAGCCCAGAATCGAAAGCGTCTGCCACCAGGGCAATGACGCAAGGCCGGGAAGTCCACATCCATGTCAGGATCGTTCCGGCGAGGGCTTCCCCGATCAGAGCCGCGACAATCATCCTGCTGGGCGCGGTCAACCAGAACCACCCCCGCTCTCGCACGGATACGATAGAGAACACAGCGAAGTACAGCAGTGTAAGGAAGCTGAATGTATAAAGCGCCTTGTCGTTTGCGGCCAGACCGAATCGTGACCAGCCAACGGCCAGGATGGAAAGAGCCTCCGCAACCATCGCGACACCAAGCGAAGCGGACACAAGGATGAAACCTCCGATGTTCCAGCTCTCCGGCTTCTTTGATGACCGAACGCGGTCCGTGGCCAGCGAAACCTTCGCAAAATCCAACGTGAAGCTGAGCAGCAGCATCACAAAGGCCGAGACGACAAACTTCCCGGTGAAGATAAACGCGAAAGACACGAAACCAGCCGTCAGGATTGTCTGACTGATCTTGTTGACGATCCACGTCAGCACCCGCTGATAGATGGCCCGGCCCTGGCTGACTAGCGTCAGGATGTTCGTCAGTCCCGGTTCCGTCAGCACGACACTGGCGGCACCCTTGGCGACATCGGTCGCGCTGCTGACGGCGATTCCCACCTCCGCTTGGCGTAACGCAGGAGCATCATTGACGCCGTCGCCCGTCATACCTGTCACGTGCCCGGCGGCCTGCAGATGTTGCACGACGATGTACTTGTCTTCCGGATATACCTCGGCTAATCCATCGGCTCCCGCCAGCAGATCAACCGCTTTGTTTCCGGCCTTAGCGTTCTCGCCTTCAGGTCGGCAACGCGCAGGATATTTGGCAGTCCGACTCCCTGCGCGATCTCGCGCGCAACCGGCAGCGCATCGCCTGTCAGCATTTTCACTGCGACGCCGAGGTCCCGGAGTTCGGCGATCAGTTGCTTCGCGTCGGGCCGGGGCGGGTCGTACAGCGTCACCAGCCCGACCAGCGCGGGAGTGCCTGTTTCGGGGCCGCGCGCTACCGCCAGTGTTCGATATCCCTTCGCCGCAGCGTCGCTTGTGCGCGCTTCCAGAGCCTCGATTTCCGGCGGTTTGAGCCCGCAGGTCTCAGCGACGGTTCGTACCGCTCCCTTCATCACCCGAAAGCGCTTCCCGTCCTGTTCGATGACGGCCTCTGTCCGCCGGGTCTTCGCATCGAAGGGCTTGAAATGAGACTGGCTTGACTGCCGGAGCGCCGTCGAAGACGTGACGCTCCCTCGCCGCGGCAAGGAACGCCAGATCAATCGGATCCTGATTCGCTTCCTGTGAAGCCAGTGCACCGGCAAACAGAACGTCGGACTCCTTCGATTGGCCAGTGGGATCAGGCCCGTCACGGCGAGCTGGTTCATCGTGATCGTGCCCGTCTTATCCACGCAAAGTACGTCCATCGTTGCGGCATCCTCTGCCGCGCTGAGGCGCGTGACCAGTACGCCGCGCTTCGCCAGTTCCGCCGATCCAACCGCCATGCTGACCGTGAACATCACCGGCAGCGCAACCGGTACCGCACTCATCAACAGAACCAGCAACAGCGAAACCATCTCGATCAGCGGCGTTCCCCGCATCAGCGAAAGAACCAGCACGACGGCCAGCAGCGCCCCACGATGACGAACAGCCAGCGGACTACTTTCGCCACCACCGATTCGATGTGCAGTTTCGGTCGCGCCTTCTGCACGAGTTCCGTCGTGCGGCCGAAATATGTCTGCGCGCCAGTCAGCATGACCACGCCATTGCCTTCGCCACGGCGCACAACCGATCCCGAGGAGAGCACGTCTCCTGGCGCCTTGTCCGCATCTTTCGATTCACCGGTAAGAGCAGATTGGTCGATGCCCAAATCTCCGCTGAGGAGTTTGGTATCCGCCGGAATAATGTCGCCAGGACGAACGCGGATGATATCGCCGGGAACCAGTTCCCGAGCCGGTATGACCTGCCAGATGGAATCGCGCAGCACGCGCGCGCTCACCTGCAACCGCTTCCGCAGTGTCTCGACAACCCCGGCCGCGCGGCGCTCCTGGGCAAAGCTCAAGCACGGCATTCACGATCAATAGCGCACTCACGACGGCGAGATCGGAATATTTATGCAGGACGGCCGACAGCACCATGATGAGTTCGAGCATCCATGCCGACAGGCCCCAGAACTTCGAAAGAAATCTGAGGACAGGATGCTCCTTGGTTTCGGCGACTTCGTTGTAGCCATGCTCCTTACGTCGTGTATCTACTTCGATGCGGCTAAGCCCGGTGTCGGAATTGACGCGGAGTGCCCAGAGTGCGTCTAAAACCGACGCCGCTGCGATGTCGGTCGCCTTCCCGTCTCCCACTCCGGATTTCTCCGTCTGCATATTGAGCACACTTCTATTTAACGCGAATCACCAGGCTTCAACGTTTATGAGGCTGGTTCCAGGGTCAACACAGAGCCTGGTGATTCGAGAACAGCAACAGATCACCCGTCTGCAGCGAGTGCTTCGTCGAAGTGCGTCTGCACAATCGCAGCGAAAGGGCGCTGTCGCCCCTTGTTCATGGACGCCTCAGGAATCTCAAGTAGAACGCTGCGAACACCAAGACGATTCCAATATTCACTGTCAGCCGTTCCCAGAATCGGTTTCTGAAGAACACGAAATCTACACCGACTATGACGGCTGCCATCGCCACCACGTAAAGCACGATAGCTACCTGTCTGCCCATTTCAGTCCCTGGTTCAATCGTAATTCAACATTGATTGTCCCCACGGTGTGTTGTTTAAACCGACAGTGGCCTCTCCGGCGGCCCCAAGGTTGGAGACACCTTAAGCTAAATATTGAAGAAATTAGCGCTGTTGCGGCACATCCAAAACCTGGAACCTATACTTAGTCGGTCTTCACACTTCTTGCGAGAGTGTTTTCCGCCCGCCGAGCATTTTTTGGTAGGCTTCCAGGAGCTGGCCCGGTTAGCGCTACGCGACGCCGGAGAGAGATCCTACGCCCTAAATTCCAGCGACAGGCCGAGCACCACAAAGCAGGGGGAGATCACCCCGAAGTGGGGCAGCCGTGCTCTTTCTGGTGCCGACTTTTTGTAGGAAGACAGTTCCCAAACCGACTCGAAAAACTCTAGACTTCACCCCAAGGCCCTACCTTGAGGACTTTTTGCATCCAACCCAAGCCATCGGCCATTCTGTCGGTGTGCTATTCTGTGCCTGGAACGAGCTTTGGAGAGCGAGATGGACAACATGAACTCAGGCCAGTGTGCTGTGTGTTTTGCTTTCCATGTTGGCATCCAAACGGGCGGACTGAACGTCAGTCTCGGAAGTCCAATGGATTCAGCTAAGTAGCTGATTTGACCGAGAACGCGGGAGTAATTCAGTGGTAGAATGCCAGCTTCCCAAATCAACGCTACATTGTAAATCAAGAATTTAGCGTTCACGTCGGAACGTTTTCAGGCGATTTCAAGCACTGCAGTTTCCCGGTGGCTCCGCTTATTGGAGCCAAACGGAGCCAGAGAGTCAAATCCTTCAACTGCGGATCAAGCACTCGTTCAATGCTTTCTATCTCTCTTCGGCGAATCCTGAGAACCCTACGGCGTTTCCCGTTACCTATTTCGTCGGTACAGCTTTCGCAAAGATTAGCTGGATGCGTGAGGTGGTTGGAGATGAGAGTTCAAAGGACTCCGAGTTTGCATCGTCACAACGATTGGCCCAGGCGCTTCTCAAGCTGTGTGCGATAGGTTCTGCTGACGCGTGAGCGGTGGCCGTCCTTCAGAACGAGTCTCGAACTCGCCGTGAGAGATGGGCTGAAGCTCAAGGATACTGTCGATGTTCACGATGGCGGATCGATGAACGCGGATGAATCGCATGGGATCGAGTTGGCCGGCCAGCTCGTTCAGCGCGGAGCGGTAGAGCAACTCTTTACCGGCGATGTGCAGATTCACATAAACTCCTGCGCCTTCAATCCAGTCGATGTCGGCCACCCGAATGAAGCGCGTGGTTCCACTGCCCTTCACCACCAGGCGATCGAGATAGCGGCCGGCCTGCGGCCGCGCGGCCAGCATGCGCAAGACGCCGCGGCCAAATTCGCGGAGGCTGAGCTCATCATGGCGAGTCTTGGCGCGGCGCAAGCGCGGCTTCCCACCGTTCATCGCTGAACGGCTTCAGCAGATAATCGAGTGCGTTCGCTTCGAAGGCGCGGATGGCGTGCTGATCGTAGGCAGTGACAAATACAGTGAGCGGCATGGCCGCGGCGCCGACGGTCTCGATCACCTGCAGGCCGTCCAGCTCGGGCATCTGCACATCGAGAAAGACCAGATCCAGCGCTCTCGCGTCCGATGATCTCCACGGCAGCTTTTCCGTTGGCCGCTTCCAGTACGCTGCCGACCTGCGGATCCTTCTTGAGCAGATCGATGAGGCGTTGGCGCGCGGGCGCTTCATCATCCACCACCAGAACGCGGATCCGTTCAGCGGGCTGGGCCATCGGCTGGCTCTCCTGCAAATCGCAGCGGCAACGAGATCTCCACCTCTGTTCCGCCTCCGTCGCGCGGCCGGACGGAGAAGCGGCTATTTCCGTCAGGATGGAGACCAACGATGCGTTCGCGCGTGACGGACAGTCCCATGCCGGAGGATGTTTCGAGCGTCCACCCTGGCGGCAATCCAACGCCGTCATCCGCGACACGGATCTCTACCTGGTTCGGCGCCGCGCTCGGCTGTCACCGTCACGGTGCCGCCTGAGGCGCGCCGGGAGATGCCGTGACGAATGGCATTCTCCACCAGCGGCTGCACGATGAGGCAAGGCACCAGCGCGTACTTCACTTCGGGGGCGACTTGTATTTCGATGCGCAGATTTTCCGCGAAACGAATCTTCTGGATGGCGACGTAGTGGTCGAGAAAAGCCAGTTCCTCGGCGAGTGGAATCTCCTGCCTGTCCCGCGCATCGAGCGACAGGCGAAGCAGATCGCCCAGGTGCTCGATCATGGTGCGCGCCAGCCGCGGATCGCGCTCCACCTGCGACGAGATGGTGTTGAGCGCATTGAAGAGGAAATGCGGGTCGAGCTGCATGCGCAGCGCATTGAGGCGCGCTTCGGAAAAGCTGCGCTCCATTCGCTCCAGCCGCAATTCGCTGGCCAGATAGTGCTGGTAGTAGCGGAAGGTCTGGCGCACGCCGAAGATGACCCAGTAGACCAGCCAGCTCCACAGAAGGCCTTGGGGAACGCGTTGGAAGAAAGCGTGCACTCGCCAGCACGCTCCATGCGCCGCAGGCCGAACAAAGCGCGCCATCGCAATGAACACGTAGACAGTAGAGGATGGTGAGAGCCACGCTCGCGGGCAAATGCGCGAGAACACGCATGGCGAGCTGGTTCTCCTTGAAGGGAAGCCGCGCGTCTGTCCAGAAGATAAGAGGCGTGACCAGGCCCCAGGACCACCACTGAGCGAGCGAGCCCAGCAGGAGCGCGCCTCCAATTGCCGGACGAAAGACCCGGCAGGGCGAACAGCACGCCCAGGGTGCTCCACAGGAGGATCGCGGCAATCCAGCGGCGCCCAGCGGTTCTTCATTCCAAAATTCTAGAACAGGAAAGGAGTGCGCCCGTAAGAAACCGCCCAGACGCCCGCAAAAGGCGCGGGGCACCGCGTCTACAAGGCTCCTATTCCCGGTCAAACACCAGCATGTTCTTCGGCTTCCTTTTCACCGGCCAGGGCATGGACATCGTCAAGGTCTTGAGATCCGTAGAAACCTCGATCTGCCGGGTGTCCCGTAATCTTGCCTTCGAGTTTGTCTGTGATTTCCAGGCTGCGCTCGTTCACGCGGCGGCCCGAAGATGCAGAGCCTGGATCCGCATTCGGATCGAGGTCCGGATAATCCTTCCCATCGAACTTGATGTTCTTAGTCCATTCCCATAACGGGACTGTTAAATGAAAGGCCGTCACCCTCGTATGGCTGGATCTCGAGCTCGATCGCCGAGTCCAGCCCCCTGCGCTCACGCTATCCCATGTGCCCGGGAAACCTGAGCTGCCCGCTGTCGCGCTGGTAACATAAGTGCAACGTTATTGGCGAACCGTCGGGCTGGTACTGTGTAAAGTCGTCGTTGAGCGTTTTGCCGTCCGCGGAAAGCGTCCAAATCGCCGAGATTATTTTGCGGCCCTCCTTCTTGCGGACGACCTTCCAGTTGTTCGGCCCCTCCACCGTGATCGGACAGTGTGGTTCCGTGCAGGGCTGGCTGGTCAGTTCCGTCGGCTACGATCGTGTCGACTGCGCCGGGGACAAAGGTGAAGGCATATTTGTTTGCGCCACGGCCTCAACCTTCATTTCGTCGGTGAGTTTGCTTTTGGACGGGTTCACCTTCCATTTGCCGACGAAGGGATCGTTCGCCGCCCATAACGTGCCCGCAACCAGACAAACAACCAGCGACGAACGTATGTATTCGCATGACCGAATGCTAACCGCAGGCGCCGGCCCTGTCCGCGGAAATGTTGTGGAACGGACCAGCGTGTTGCCAATTGGCATTCCCGTCCATCGGTCCGGCAATAGAAAGCTGTATCGAGCGCTGCTATATAGCTGCGCCCAGTCGATTGACTATGCATTTCGCCGCGCCGGCTAGAATCTCGCGCCGAGGACGCGCGAGATCAGCACTTTGGGGGTAAAATGGCGATAAGTATCGGGAAGTCGGCTCCCCGTCGGATTCGGGCGATGGCGTACCGTGAGTCAACCCGCGTCGGAGGCCGAAAATCTGGCCACAGACGTTCCGCTACATCGTGGAGGCCGCGCGATGTGTAATGCTTAAAGCAGTTATGCGCGATCCGGAGACAATCGAAACCGAGCTGATGGAGATCAGCGCCATCCCCAACGATCTCGTTAAGTTCGAGCGGATCGTCGTATGGTGTGCAACGCACCCCGGCGAAGTGCCGTTGGCACCTGCACCAGTTGATGAGGCGAAGGGAGAATGGCCCGAGGCAAGCCGCTCACCCGGAACTTGGACCGGATCAGTCCTGACAAGTCTTATGCTGTATCGGGAACGATCCGGCGAGGAGAATGTCGAGGGACGCGGGACGGCCGAGCGCCGGAGCGTTTTCGATACAGCGACTTGAAGGAAGCCGTTGTGGAACCTTCGAGCTATGTATTTTGAATTGCGGATAGAGTGGAGAAAACTGACGACCGGGGCAATGTATTGCCGATGGGCGTTTGGATTGGTTGCCGGGAAGTGTATTTCCAGAGTTTCAGTGCCCCACGGCGAGGCG
>CAVYHD010000025.1:0-33188 GCA_963768075.1 Terriglobia bacterium | reverse complement strand
CTTTGTAACGCCGGAGCCGAAAGGGCGGGATCACGCCATCATGCCATCGTCGGTGCGCCTGTCCCCCCAGTCCATCGTGACCGCGGTGCGCTACCGGAACTGGATTGACTTTTACCGCTCCGACGACGATGGCCAGACGTGGAAGTACGTGAGCCGGCCGGCGCTAGAGACGGATAACCCACCAAGTCTCCTGCGCTTGCAAGACGGGCGGATGGCCGTTACCTATGGCCGCCGCATCGCTCCTTTCGGCATTCGGGCGCGGATCAGTTCGGACGAAGGGAAAACGTGGAGCGACGAGATCATCCTGCGCAATGATGGTGGTTGCTGGGATCTGGGCTACACGCGCAGCGTGCAGCGCCCGGACGGAAAAATCGTGACGGTCTACTACTTCAACGATGCGCCGGAGCATGAGCGGCAGATTGCGGCTACGATCTGGGAGCCGAAGTAGGACGGTTGCGGCGCCTCTGTTCAGTTTCCGCGCAACTCCAGGGTGATGGCGGCGGCCGCATCGCGCACGGCGGCTATGAGCCGCTCCTGATTGGCAAATCTCATTTTCGGCATGGAGATGCTGACTGCCGCCACGGCGTGGCCTTCCTTGCCAAGAATCGGCGCGCTGAGGCAGCAGCCGCCTAGCGTGCTCTCTTCAAAATCCGTGGCATAGCCGCGCGCCCGGACCAGTTCCAGCTCTTTGCCGAGTGCAGCTTCGTCCACGATGCTGTTCGGTGTAAAGCGCACCAGGCTGAAGGCTCGCAGAAGCTTCTGCCCCCTTCCATCCGTCTGAAATGCCGTGATGCATTTTCCCAGCGAGCTGGCGTGCGGAGGAATAATGCTGCCCACGAAATTGATCATGTTCACGCGGTGGGGGCTCTCGATCACCGCAATCACTTCGATGTGATTTTCAAATAGAAGGGCGAGGCTGATGGTCTCGCCAAATTCATGGCTGAGCCGTTTCATTAAGGGCCGCCCGGCCGCGAGTAGTTGGCTGGCAAGTTGGTTCGGCATGGTCGCCGCCGCTTGCGAAGGCGCAAAACGGTCGCCGTCCACTCGTTGGAGGTAGCCCGCGATCTCGAGAGTGCGCAGAATTCGGAAGACAGAGCTTTTCGGGAGCTTCGCCTGCTGGGTGACTTCGGTCAGGGCCAGCGGCCGACTGCTCTGCTGAAGAATCTCGAGTACGCGCAGAGCATTTCCTATTGCTCGAGAGAAATATCGCACTGGATTTTTACGGCCGGGAGCCGGTGGCTCGGTTACATTCTTCTTTGGCGTAGTCATTCGGCGCGTCTCCAGCGGTTCATGTGAAACTCCCCACCACCTATGCGATGATGTCGGCACAAAAGCATGCGACGAAAGCGAATCCATGAAACTTTCAAGGGCCCCACCCTCCACCCGGCGCTCAAGTGGCTAAATCCTCCGCCCACATGGCAAGTGGACGCCGGCGCCTCGCGGCTGGTAGTCTACCCGGCCGGCCAGACCGACTTCTGGCAGCGAACCCACTATGGCTTCCGAGCGGACAATGGGCACCTTCTCTACACGGAGGTTTCGGGCGATGTTGTCATTGCGGCAAGAATCCATTCTTTTCCCGTTCACCAGTACGATCAGGCCGGGCTGATGGTGCGCTTTTCCGAGGAATACTGGCTGAAAACCTCGGTGGAGTTCGAACCAGGATCTCCCAGCCACCTGGGAGCCGTCGTGACCAATGGCGGATATTCCGACTGGTCGTTTGAAGACTTTCGGGGCGATGCTAATCGCGGCTACTGCCTTCGCGTGCGGCGCGAACGCGAGGACTATCTGGTCGAATACGCCGATGACGAATCGGGCCCTTGGCACTTGATGCGTGTCGCGCACTTGTTGGTTCAGCCCGGATTGCCGGTATGGGCCGGTTTCTACTCTTGCAGCCCCAAAGGTGCGGGGTTTCGAGCGGAAGTCGAATGCCTGAAGATCGAACCCGTGTCGCCGAACTCGTAACCTCAACCCACGAGTATACAGCAGTTTTTCGGAGGAATTTTCCCTGTGAAACATGAGCGACCAGCCAGAATGCTCTTATGTCATTTGTTAGAAAAGGCTGTAACGCTTTGTCGTTTTGTATATAAAACTAAGTTTCAATTCTGTTTGACCCATTTGCAAATCTTGTGCTACATTGAGGCTCGATCCACCAACGGTCTATGAACTTCCCCGTTCCTGGCGTTCTCGCCGCCCTTGTGACTCCGATTGATGACGCTGGCCGCGTCGACCTGGCCACTTTCGACCGCATCATCGATTTCGTGGTTGACCGTGGGGTAAACGGAGTGGTTGTTGGTGGTGGAACAGGAGAATATCCGCACTTCGACGTGGAGGATCGGGCCCAGCTGACCGGCCGCGCAGTGCAGCGAATGAGGAGCCGGGGGACTGTAATCACTTGTGTGGGGACTTCGTCGATTCACTCTACCCTGCGACTCGCCCAACGTGCTGCCGACTTAGGCAGCGACGCGTTGTTGGTGCCAATGCCGTATTTTTTCCGCTATGAGCAGCAGGACCTTGCCGCTTTCTGCGAGCATATTTGCAGCCGCGTTTCGACGCCCTGCTTGCTGTACAATCTGCCATCATTCACGAATGGGCTGAGCGTGGAAACCGCGATCCAACTGCTAGAGAATATCCCTAATCTCGTCGGTATAAAGGATAGCAGCGGAGAGCATGGGAATCTCGGGCCTCTCGCGCAGGCTCGAAAGAGGCGTGATTTTTCACTTTTTGTGGGCGACGACAGTCTGCTTCTCGATGCGCTCAAAGCCGGTTGGGATGGCGTGGTTTCCGGCATCGCATGCTTTGTGCCCGAGTTGATTGCGGCCGTCTATCGCAGCTACCGGGCGGGAAATACCGGGCAGGCCGCCGCTCATCAGGCGACCCTCGACGATCTGATCGAACAGGTGGTACGCCTGCCCATTCCCTGGGGAGTTCGCGTGGGATTGGCCGCACGAGGTATTCCCAACGGGCCGATGCACGTGCCGCCTTCTGATGAGCGGCGCCGGCAAATGGACGAATTGTGCGGATGGTTGCGCCGTTGGGCGGAAGAACGAAGTCTGGCGTTGCCTCAGGTCTGGGCGAGCATTCCCTAAGGAAAGAGCCAGAGAATCTGCTCGGAGGTAGTGATGAAGGTGATCGGGGTGATCCCGGCCAGGTACAAGTCGACCCGGCTCGAAGGAAAGCCGCTCGCGGACATACACGGGAAGACGATGATCCAGCGCGTCTACGAAAACGCGCGCAGGGCCTTGACGCTGGAGAGTGTCGTGGTGGCTACCGACGACGCGCGCATCTGTGAGGCGGTGCGCCGCTTCGGGGGCGACGTTGTAATGACAAAACCGGAGCACACCTGCGGTACTGAGCGCGTTGCCGAAGTGGCAGCCGCGTCGGACGCCGCTATCGTGGTCAACGTTCAGGGCGATGAACCGCTGCTCGATCCGACGATGATTGATGAGTGTGTGAAGGCCTTGCAAGAGAATGAAGGCGCCGGCCTGTCAACCGTGGTGAAGAAGATTAGGGAGGCAGCGTATCACGATCCCGATGTCGTAAAGACCGTGCGTGACACACTGGGACGTGCGCTCTATTTCTCGCGGTCGCTCATTCCGTACCCGCGCTACCGCACCGCCGAATTCGAGGTCTTCGAGCATGTGGGGCTCTATGCCTACCGAAAGGATTGCCTGATAAGGCTATCCCAGTTGCCTCCGACGCCGCTGGAGAAGATCGAGGGCTTGGAGCAATTGCGCGCTCTCGAAAACGGCATTGCGATTCAGACGGTGGAAACGAGCTGCACTGGCGAACTGGTTTCGGTGGATACCGTGGAGGATCTCGAGCGGGTGCGCCAGATCCTCGCCGGGACTAAGGTATGAAACCGTCACCGGCTCTGATTCGAGGCCTCCGCGATTCGCTCCCGACGTCCACGCAGAGCCATCTGGCGCAGGCCATTCGCAAGATCGTCGACGCTAAAGAACGGGGCGGGCGGGTCGTCGCAGTGACGGGCAGCGGACCGAATATTCATGAGGGGGTCACCACGCAGATCGCCGAACTGATCCACAAAGGTCTGGTCGACGGTGTCATCACGAGTTCCGCTGTCATCGCACATGAAATGGCGGGCACGCTCGACCGTGTGAAAAGAATCCCAATTGAGGCGGAGGATCGGGCTATCCCCGCCGCCATTCTGCCGCGCGGACGCATCTTTGAAATAACCCTGCTATCGGCCGCGCAGCGCCTGGAAATGGAAAGAGAGTTGCCGGAGGGATGGGATCTGTACGACCGGATGTCGGAGCGTGGGGGAGATTTGGTAATTAAGGCCGCCGGCAACATGGCCTGGCCCATGGGCTTGCGAACCGAACACCTGGCACGCGAGATCCGCGACATCGCGAGCCAATTCGGCGCATCGCTCGAGCAGGTGGCCGGATTGGGTGCAAGCCGGTGGACCATGATTGGCGCTGGGGCGGAGAAAAACGTTCCGGTGGTCGTCTCCGTCCCGCAGCTCGTCGGCGGAGGGGCCGTTGGCATCGCTGTCGCGGACACGATGTCAATCGCCAGGCGGGCGCGCTCGATCGCGGATATGCTTGCCGGCGCGGACGTGATTATCGAGTCCGCCATCGCGCTTTCCCAAGAGATTCATGATGGTCCGTTTGAAACCTACACCGGCCACGGAATCTGGGCCGCATGGGATCACTTGCCTACCTACAGCCTGGAGGGGAAAACGCTGGTGCGGATCGACCTCGATCCGAATCTCGAACGCGTCTGGGAAATCGAACGCCAGGGCGCTGGGGTACAGAAGGCCGTCAACCAAGGCTTGCCGAAAACCAAGCGCACCGGTATCCCGTTCCGCATGGAGATGTCCGGCTTCGCTCGCCTGGAGGGCAGCATACCGGTGACGGCTGACATCGGCGTCGCATGGCCGGTCCTTGCCTCAGCGCTCGAGGAGCAGCTCAGAGTGCGGCTCGATTTCATCGGCGCTCCACAGGAAACCGAGGAGGGGCAGCGCATGCGGGAGTGGATCACTCAGGAGGTCGCCTATCTTGACCGCGCGAGCATGTATGCGGAGGTGGGGCGCAGGTGGGCGCCGGATGTTGCGATGCCGAAGGCGTTGGTTACCCGCTGAGCGGATAGATTCCGGCATGACGCGAGCCACGAAGGCAAGCATCTGATGAATCCCAAGAGTAAGAACTACAAGTGGTACGTCGTCGCCATGCTGTGGTGGATCGCATTTTTCAATTATGCGGACCGCCAAGCCGTCTTTTCGGTATTTCCGTTACTCTCGCGAGAGTTTCACCTGAGCAACCTGCAACTTGGGCTACTCGGGTCGTCGTTCGCGTGGGTCTATGGCCTTTCGGCGCCTCTGGTTGGTAACATCGTCGACCGCGTGCGCCGGAAAAGCGCAATTCTCACCGGGCTCGAGATCTGGAGCTTCATTTGCATGGCGACCGCGCTGTCTCGCAATTTCGTCCACCTGCTGTTCTTCCGTGCTGCCGAAGGTCTTGGCGAGACGGTATACTTTCCAGCGTCGATGTCGCTCATTAGCGACTATCACGGCAAGTCCACGCGTTCGCGCGCCATGGGAACGCATCAGACCAGCGTCTACATCGGAACCATCGCGGGCGGCTTCTTCGCCGGTCTTATCGGCCAGCACTATGGTTGGCGCTCCTCGTTCATCATCTTCGGCGGTTGCGGCGTCTTGTTGGGGCTGGTCCTGAACCGGTTCCTCAGGGAACCGGAGCGCGGGGCCGCCGACCGCGCCGAACTTCACGCCGGCGCTCCGAAGCCCGAGAAACGCCCACACATGTCCGTTGGTGATTTCGTGAAGGTGATCGGAGGAACACCCACCGTGTGGTTCCTCATGGTAGCGTTCATGTGCGAAAACTTCACGGCGATGGTCTTATTCACCTGGATGCCGACTTATCTGTATCAGAAATTCCATCTCAGCCTCGCCATGGCAGGCCTTACCGCAACGCTCTACGTCCAATTCACCAGCATGTTGGGCTCGCCCCTTGGGGGATGGTTTGCCGATTCCTTGCGCAAGCGAATGCCGGGTGGCCGCATTCTGGTGCAGGCAATCGGCATCTTCTTTGAGGCGCCTTTCGCGGCGTGGTGCGCTCTCACAGGCTCTATGAAATGGCTGATCGTGAGCCTCATTTTGTGGGGTATCTGCAAGGGTTTCTATGAGGCCAATATTTTCGCCTCGGTGTTTGACGTCGTCCGTCCCGAAGCGCGCGGCACCGCCACGGGCTTCATGAACATGATGGGTTGGCTGGCCGGTGGCGGTACAGCCCCGATTGTCGTTGGCTTTCTGGCGGACCGGATCGGCTTGAGCCATGCCATGGCCGTGACGGCGCTGTCGTATATCATCGCCAGCATCCTGCTATTCACCGCCGCTTTCGTTTTTGCCCGTCGTGATACGGAACGAATGCAGGCCGCGCTCGCAACTGAGACGCTGGCTCCCTGAGAAAATGCTTATGAATCGTTCGATCCTATTTCGCCTGGTCTTGTTGTCGTTGCCGTGCACCGTGTGCGCTCAACGCGGGCTGCAAATCGGGGACGCAGCCGGTATCGTGAATCTGGTCTCGCCCGAACAGTTGCCTGTCGCGATGAACAACTATGCGGAGCGGAGGGCGACCGTCGTTCTGTTCCTCTCCGCGCGCGATCCGGCGACGGCGGCCGCGGCCGAGTCGGTCGTAGCGCTCAACGAAAAACACCGGCACCGCTGGGTTCTATTCGTTGGCGTATTTCCAGATGCCGCACAGACCGGGCCCGAAGTGCGCGCTTAT
This sequence comes from Terriglobia bacterium, assembly GCA_963768075.1. Classification (GTDB taxonomy): domain Bacteria; phylum Acidobacteriota; class Terriglobia; order Bryobacterales; family Bryobacteraceae; genus QHXW01. Next base: position 26,424 of record CAVYHD010000025.1, on the reverse strand, counting down.
TGCCAGGCCCACGGATTCAACTTTCCGGTCTACCTGGATCCCCAACACAAGACCACCAAACAATTCGGTGCACGGGTCACCCCTGATGTATTTCTGCTGGACAGGGAAGGGAAGCTCTTATATCGCGGGACGCTGGATGGCCTGTCCACTGCGCTGGCATCCATGGAGGCCGATGCGAGCATTGCGAACGCGGAGACGGAACCGGTGGGAACGCCAATCGGCAAAATGTTTCCGAAGCCCGTGATTGAGTACCCGTATGGCTCCATCGAGTTTTCCTCCGAGCTGGTGTTCGAGAAAATTCCGGGCTATCCGGTTCACCATTGCTCGAGCGATCACCGAAGCGCCCAACGGCGATCTCCTCATTTCGTGGTACGGAGGCAGCTATGAGTCGTCCGACGATCAGGTGCTTTTTCTCTCCCGCCGAAAGAAAGGATCGCGGTTTTGGTCGAAACCGGAAATTATCGTTCGCAGTCCCGGCAAGCCGCCCGGAAATGCGATTCTATTCACCGACAAGCGAAACCGCATCTGGCTCGTATGGGGGCGCATGGATGGCACGCAACCCATGTTACGGGGAACAGGCTGGGACCAATGCCGCCTTTTCTACCGTACCTCCGATGACAACGCCGCCACTTGGACTAAAGATGAACCGTTCTATCACGACACTCTCGGCTGGCTGCCGCGCAACCTGACTCTTCCTCTAGCGGACGGTGCGCTGATTCTCCCCTTGAGCGACGAGTTGCACGGCCATGGAGTAGACCTCTCATTCTTCCTCTCTACAAAAGACAACGGCGCGACCTGGACGCAGAGCGGTATTATGCGCGGCGGAGAGCAGCCGACCTTCATCGAACGAAGCGATGGCTCGCTGGTCGCGTTCCTTCGGACGCGGCCGAACATTCTTCAGTCGGAATCAAAAGATGGAGGCAAGACCTGGAGCGAGCCGCATCCGACGCAGTTCAAGAATCCGGATGCCGGCATCTCCGTGCGGCGGCTCAAAAACGGCCACGTAATCCTGGTGTTCAACAACCAGGACAACTCCAGGACGCCGCTGCATATCGCACTCTCCACCGACGAGGGCCGCACCTGGAGCGAGCCGCTCCGGCTGGAAACAAACCCCGGGGAGTATTCCTACCCTTCCGTGCTACAAACCTCTGACGGCACGATTCACATCATCTATACCTTTCGCCGTTACTCCATCAAGCACCTGGAGATGAACGAAACCTGGCTGACACGATTCGAACGTCCGGACTGAGCCTTCCGAATTCAACATTCCGAGTTTTTTCGCAGTACTGTGGCCGAATCGCGAACCAGCAGCCCGGTGCGAGATCATCAATAGAGGTACTCACGATGCTGAAATGGCCGGATGTCCTAAGCCTCGCAAAAAATGGCAACCCAGCCCCGGAACGGAGGCTCGAAAAAGCCGACGCCGAGTGGCGGAAGCAATTGAGCCCGGAGGAATAGCACCTCACACGCGAAGCCGGGACAGAGCGCGCGTTCAGTTCGCAGATGTGCAGCCTGTTCGAGCCGGGGATATATTCCTGCCTCTGCTGCGGCACGGTCCTGTTCGACGCATCCGAGAAATTCGAGTCCGGCACAGGGTGGCCCTCTTTTACGCAACCCGTGAAGGCTAATGTCATCGCGTACCGTTTCGACGGCCCCAGCTTTCTGCAGCGGGTCGAAACCATCTGTAACACGTGCGATGCCCACCTGGGCCACGTCTTTCCCGATGGCCCCGCCCCTAGCGGCCTGCGGTATTGCATGAATGCCGTAGCCCTGAAAAAGGCGGCCTGATTCTCTAAATACGAGCAAAAGGCAGATCGATCGGAGTTCTTTGGAGGGACTATTGGCCCCGCAGGCCCGCCCGTGCTCTATTCTCGTGAGAATGACACTTCTGCGAATTGGACATTCACTCGACTAGGCGATGATGTCGCGAACCACATTGCCGCCTTCCGGCCCGGTGAGACGCACGTCCAATCCTTGGTACTTCACCGCGAGCTTGGAGGCGTCGATGCCGAGCAAATACAGCATGGTGGCGTGGAAATCGTGGACGCTGACGGGATTCTCGACGGCGGCGTAGCCCAGGTCATCGGTGGCGCCGTAGGCAAGGCCCTTCTTCATTCCGCCGCCGGCCACGCAGGAACGAAAAACCCTTGATGTGATGATCGCGGCCGCTGCCGCCCTGTGACATCGGCGTGCGGCCGAATTCACCGCCCCAGATCACCAGCGTGTCGTCCAGCATGCCGCGCTGGCTTGAGATCGTTGATGAGCGCGGCGGTGGGCTTGTCCACTTCTTCCGCCTTGTAAACGATGTTGTTCTTGACGTCGTTGTGATGGTCCCAATCGCGATGATAGAGCTGGATGAAACGGACACCGCGCTCGGCCAGACGGCGCGCCAGGAGACAATTGGATGCGAAGGAACCATCGCCCGGGCGTGGCGCCGTACATTTCCAGCATGTGCGCCGGCTCGTTGCTCATGTCCAGCAAGCCAGGTACGCTGCGCTTGCATCTTGAACGCCATCTCGTACTGCGCGATGCGCGTCTGAATCTCGGGATCGCGCAGAGCCGACGCTTTCGATCTTGTTCAGCGCGTTGATGGACTGGATGGAGTCGAGCTGCATGTCCTTGGTCGACGCCGGCGGGGTTCTTGATGTAGAGAACGGCATCGCCCACGGAATTAAACTTCACACCCTGAAACTTACTCGGCAAGATGCCGGCCGACCACTGGCGCGCGGCGATGGGCTGCATCTGGCCGCCTTTGCCTTGTGAAACGAGCACCACGAATCCGGGCAGGTTGTCGGCTTCGGCGCCGAGTCCGTACAGCACCCACGAGCCCATGCTGGGGCGGCCGGTGATGATCGAGCCGGTATTCATGAACGTGTGGGCGGGGTCATGGTTGATCTGCTCGGTCCACATGGAGCGGACGATGCAGGTCTCATCGATGATGCCGCCCATGCGCGGAAACAGGTCGCACAACATTTGGCCGGACTGGCCGAAGCGCTTGAATTCGTGCGTCGGGCCGAAGCAGATCAGCTTCTGGCCCTGGAGTTGAGCGATCTGCTGGCCCTTGGTAAAGGAATCCGGCATGGGCTTGCCATTCATTTCGGCGAGTTTCGGCTTGTAGTCGAAGGTTTCGAGATGCGATGGCCCGCCGGCCTGGTAGAGAAAGATGACGCGCTTGGCCTTGGGCGGGAAATCGAACGGATTGACGACGCCTTTCGACGGCTGCTCGACGGCCTGTGCCGCCGCGAACAAGCGCGGATTGATGCAGCGAATTCAGAGCCACCAGGCCCAGGCCCGCGGCGCCACGGCCGAGAAATGTGCGGCGGTTGAGTTGCTGGGCAAAATCTGTGTTCATCATGTTTCAGTTCCTGGTAATCATTTCGTGAAGATTGAGGACGGCTCGGGTGACTGTGGCAAGCGCGGCGAACCTGCACGGGATTTTGCGCTTGTTCGAGCGGAGCTTCGCCGATCGCTAAGGAAATCGCGCGCCGCATTAGGCTGAGCGGAAAGCGCTTCAGGTTGCGGTCATACAGACCGCGCAGAATGGACCGCTCCTCCGGGCTGGGCGGGCGGTTCAAGGCACGGTCAAAAATCCAATTCAATTCGGGATCGAATCGATGGCCGGCAGCGGCTTCGGCGTTCTGCGCGAACACGCGAGCCGCCTCGACGTAAATGGGATCGTTCAACAGATCGAGCGCCTGCAGCGGAGTGTTCGAGATCGCTCGATTGACGGCGCACTCTTCGCGCGTTGGTGCATCGAAATTCAGCAGGCTGGGGTGCAGATATGTGCGCTGCCAGGTCGTGTAGAGGCCACGGCGATAGAGATCCGCCCCGTGCCCGCGGAATATTCGCGCTTTGGAAAGTTGAGCGCGGCCAGGTAACCGGACGGCTCGACCGGATTGACGCTCGGGCCGCCAAATTTTTCCTCCAGCAGGCCGGATACCTGCAAGCACGTTGTCGCGCACGTTTTCCGCGTCCACGCGGAAGCGGTTTTGGTGCGCGAGCAGGCGGTTTTCCGGATCCTTTATCCTGGCTCGCGGCATCCGGCAGTGAGGACTGGCGATAGGTGTGGCTGGTGACGATCAAACGAATGATGTGGCGCACGTCCCAATCGTGAGCGCCGGCGGCGTCAAACTCCGGGTGCATGAATTCGCTGGCCAGCCAATCCAGCAGCTCCGGATGAGTGGGCCACTCGCCCTTGAGAGCCAAGATCGTCCAGCACCTTGGATATGCCGATGCCGAAGAACTCGCGCCAGGTGCGGTTTACGAAGGCGCGGGCGGTGAGCGGATTGTCGCGGGAGATCAGCCAGTTGGCCAGATCCAGCCGCGTGGCGCGCTCGCCTTTGGTATCCAGCGTTCCGAGAAACGCGGGATGGCCGGCTCCACGATGGGCGCCGAATCGTCCATCCAGTTCGCGCGCGGAAGAATGTGGGTCACGGCGGGATCGCGTGGAAACGGTCGCGAGAACTTTTGGGATGGCTGCGTCGAGCAGTCCGAGCTGCGTTTGCAAACGCTGCACGGCGGCGTATTCAGTCAGCCAGTTGCCGGGCTCGACCATAGCCTGTACTCACGCAGAGCGTTGCGCTCCGTCCTCGTCGCGATCCTCGGCGGGCCGGCGCAAAGCCTTCATGACCTCTTCGGGAAGACCGCTGGACCAGGCTTTGGATCGGTGCTGCGCGCCCGTTCGCCGGCATCGGCGATGGGCGGCCAGGCATAGGGGTCGGCGGCCAGAGCGAGGCGGAAACGGCCGATCACAGCCTTCCGCAATTCAGATTCGTGCCGCAGCGTGACGATGATCTCGCGATGTCGCGGAGGTTTTTACCGGCTCGCTGAAGCGCACCGCCAGAAAAGGATCGCGCGCTTCGCCGAAGCGAATGCCCCAGGCGGTTTTCGGATCCCCATCGATAGCGGCCAGTGGCGGCATGCCGGGATCCGTGGTGGTGGACGGGATGTTGGGCCGGCTGTCATTCACCGTGGCCATTGTGAAGCTCAGCTTGCGGCCGGCGCCGCCTTCATCGACCACATCTGAGCTTCGATCTCACTTAAAAGGAACCGGTCCGCGCCGCGGGCGTACCGCGCGCCCGGTAGGCTGTCGTCCTGCACGACATCAATGCCGAGCTCATTCCATGAGCCTTCGCCGGGTTGCAGCGTGCCACTTCGTAGGTCTCATTGTCGGGATTGGGGCCGCTGGCGACGACCAGCCCGTTGCCGGGTTTGCGATCGAATTTGAGACTGCCGTCGAGGTAGTAAGTGCTGTCGACCGGCTCGTCGTTATAGATGGTCAGGTGGGCGCCATGCAGGGCTTTGGCGCTGACGGGCCGCTGCCAGGTCCAGGCGAGTTTGCCAGCTTCCCAGCGCTGTTTGAGATCGCGCACCCACTCCTCGCGCGAGCCCTCGAGCGCGGCCGCTTTGTCATCCAGGCCGGTGCGCGCCGCGGCAAGTTTCGCTTCGAGATCCGCGAGCTGGCGCTGCTGCTCCTCGCTGGGCAGTCGGAGCTGCTCACCCCAGGCCGTTGGGCCCGCGGTCCGGCATGAGGCCGGTTTCCTTCACGTCCGCGAAGAACGCTTTCATGGCGTAAAAATCCTTCGTGAGGAAAGGATCGAACTTATGATCGTGGCATTCCGCGCAGCCCATGGTGCTGCCCAGCCACACAGCGCTGAGGGTGCGGACACGGTCGGCGCCGTACTTCGCCACGTACTCCTTTGGCTGCAAGCCGCCTTCGGCGGACGTCCGGTTCAAGCGGTTGTACGCCGCCGCCACACGCTGCTCGATCGTCGCCTTCGGCAGCAGATCACCTGCAACTTGCTCGCGCGTAAACTGATCGAACGGCTTGTTGTTGAGGAACGCGCGCAAAACGTAATCGCGGTAGGGCCAGATGGGAATCGGATTGTCCCCATGAAAGCCACAGGTATCGGCGTAGCGCACCGCATCCAGCCAGTGCATGGTCCGCTGTTCGGCGAAACGACGGGAGCTGAGCAGCGTGTCAACGAGCCTCTCGTATGCCTCCGGAGCTTTGTCGGCGAGAAAGGCATGCACCTGGTCCGGACTCGGCGGGAGTCCCGTGAGATCGAGCATCACGCGGCGAATCAGGGTAATTCGGTCCGCTTCCGGCGCGGCCGACATGCCTTCGCGCTTGAGCCGCTCCTGGATAAAGTTGTCGATCGGGTTACGAACGAGCGCCGCATCACTTACTTGCGGAACAGCAGACCGTTTGATCGGTTGATAGGCCCAGTGCCCCTCATACAACGCGCCTTGCGCCACCCATCGCCGGATGGTGTCCTTCTGCTTTGCCGTCAGCTCCCTGTGCGCAAACTGTGGCGGCATGATTTTTCGCATTGGTTGAGAAAATACGCTCGATGATTTCGCTTTTATCGGGATCCCCGGGCACGATGGGAATACGACCGGAACGCGTCGGCTTGAGCGCTTCTTCGCGAATGTCCAGACGCATGCCCGCCATTCGCGAACTCTTGTCGGGACCGTGGCAGCGGAAACAGGTGTCGGACATGATCGGCCGGATGTCACGATTGAAGCTGACCTTGTCCGGATTGGCGGCCTTGAGCGCGTGAATCCCCAGAACAACCAGCGCAGCCTCTACGATCACGATGCCGGCACGCACAAACCTTTCTATGTGGAGTCGCCTCGCAACGATCGGAATCACCCGCTGACGAGTTGTCTCCCTCTCAGTCCTGCAACTGCCCATCGGCCCTCCTAAGAAGATCTCCAGCCAACGCCAGGATGACACATCTGAGCCTCGGTGTGGATTATAGTAATACTCCGTAATGGAGTGCACGCAAGCAACCGGCCTGCAATCACCCGATCTTCGCGCAGCCGAATGACTACACCCCCGCCGGCCCTGGCGCCGCCGGCGTGATCATCTCGACTGGCACGACGCAACGAGAAGGTGAAAACCCTCCGCGAACGATTTGGCGCCAACGCCAGGGGGCCTCCGAAGGATCTCTCTGGGTCATATCGCGATCGACCTCGCTGAGAGTTTGTCGGACGTATTCTGATTACTTGTGATAACAGCCACAGCCCAACCATCCAGGTAACTGTGTCTATCGAAAAATCCATCCGACACTAAAGTCGGCCGGCTTTTCGAAGGTGACGCGAGGGACAGCCTGATACAGAAGAGCGGGCGGGCGGATACCGAGGCGCAGCCGCCCGTCACAACTACACGGCTCCGCGGGTGACAAACCAACCGGATGGTGGGCACAGTGAAGAAGTCGACCGAGACCAGGGCCTTGAGATAGTTGGCGAGAAAGGTCTGCCAAGTCGGTCGATGGCCGGTTCCGGCGGCGGACCATGTACTTGCTCACACACTGGTCTCGCCGATGTCGATGCCGAGCTACAGAAGCTCGCCGTGAATCCTGGTTAGGTTGGGCTTCTGCGCCCATCAGCTCATATCGAATCCCTTCACCGTGCCAGGTCTTGAAGACCCGTACCTCAATGCAGAAGCTTGATTCCGGCGTCGTCACATTGCGTCCCGTCTTGAGCAGGCCCGCGACTTCGTTTGACTCTCCGCGCTGGCTGAGATACTCTCAGACTGATTTTCATGCGGCATCGCAGCGCTAGTCTCCTGGCAATCGTTGGGCTCGCTGCCTTCTCGAAAGCACAGGCAGCGGAATACCTGGATCTGGCACCGTTCGGCCGAATGACCACCGTCGTGAACGGCGGCTTACGGACCACAACGATCGAGTGGGACGACGAGCGAGACGTGCGCGAGATACGAGCTCACTATGGTTCTCCGCCTCGCCGCGAAGTGAAGGTCGAGTACTGGTTCCGCAACTGGCCGTATCCGCCTCCGCGAATGCCCACCATGGAGGACCCCGTGGACGACCTCTGGCAGGGCAAGTGGCTCACGGCGGAAGCCTCGCGGGATTGCCGGGCGTCAGAATGCGTCTACACGTTCCAGCCGCTGGCCGAGGCCGAAAATCCGAGGGCCAACAACTTGGCGGGTACGCGCTATCGCCGCACGCTCAAAGTCCGCCTGGTCTCGGACGCAGGCGTCCCTCCGGTTTCCTCTTTGCAGGTATTTTCCGAAACCAAGCAAACCCCAGTCAGTGTGCGGGTGGAACTTGGGCGCGGGGAAAAGGAGGTTGAGTGGAGTGGATCGGTCGAAGTCTTCAATGGTATCCTCCGTTCCGTACGACCCTGGGGATTTCAATCCACCGACGCATTCGAAGGCGCGAAATGGCGCTTCCGCACTGGAGGCCGACCAAAAGGTCTGATCTTGGGCTTGACAGCGGCGGAACCGGCGCCGCCCGGCTCCCAGGACGTCACGATCGTCACCATAAAGGCCAGCGCGGCCACCGGGCAGGGGACCTCCACCCAAACGTTTTCGTTCAGCACCGACGACCTGAAGTACGGCCCTATCCAGATTCCCGCGTTTCACGCATACATCACCGATGTCCAGGGCCACAGCAGCGCGAAAGGCACCGAGCGCACGCGGGTCCGGCAAATGATACCGCTCGAGCCCGAGCAGCGCTACGAACGGGCCACTCGTGAAATCCCGGCGCTCGATCCCTGGAAACGGGAGAACGGCGGCCGGGTGTATCTTCCGCTGGCGACGGATTCGAGCTGGCAGAAGTTTGCCTTCGAGTACGGGGGAAATGTCTTCATCAGCAAACGCGGCATCAAGGCCAAGGGCAAAGAACTGGCGCGCTTGCAATGGGAGGGCGACCGCATTCTCTGGAAGATCGGCACGGGAGAAGCGCCGTACTATCGCGACGACCACCGATGCTCCGTCTCGCAGCTCGAAGGCTACCTGCCGGTGGTTACGCAGCGATGGGAAAACGAAGGCCTGAAGTATACCGAAGAGGCTTTCGCCGCGTCGTTGAGCGGCCCGCTGTCGCCGGAAGACGCCGGCCGCAGCGAGGAAATGCCCGCCATCCTGATGATCCGGTTGACGGCGGAGAATCCGTCGGGATCGGAGCGGCAGGCGCATTTCTGGCTGAGCATGGATGCAGCAGAACAGCTCTTGGCCGTCGGCAAGCGCATCCAGGCGGTGGGCGATGCCGGGGGCAATTACGAGACACCGCGACTGCGAGCGATCTTGAGTTCGGCCGATGGCCGATGGCTCGCAGCGAAGGGAGAGGCCGTGCACTTTTCAATCCCCGTGCCCGCGGGAGGAAAAAACGATCTCGTACTCAAGCTGCCGTTCGTTTCCGATCTTGACGGCCGGCAGGCGACGGAACTCGAGAGCCTTGACTATGACTCGGAACGAAACCAAGTGATTGCCTACTGGAAGGAAATCGTGCAGCCGGCCGCGCGGTTCTCCGTGCCCGAGCTTAAATTCAACGATTTTCTGAGATCGGTCATCGTGCATATCCATATCAGTACGACGAAGGATCCAAAGAGCGGTCTCGACATGATTCCCGCCGCCAGCTACACCTACGACGTATTTGCTAATGAGGCTTGCTTCCAGGCTCTGCTGTTGGATACGCTCGGCGCAACAAAAACCGCCACGGAGTACTTGGAAACCTTCCTTCAATTGCAAGGCACGCGCAACTTCCCCGGATTGCACACCGGACCGCCCGATGCCATTTTCCACGGCGCCAAAGTCGACGACGTCTACGACTACACCGCCCACAATTACGGACTGGATCACGGCACTGTGCTGTGGACCCTGGCGGAGCATTACCTGTATACGCGTGATCGTAGCTGGTTCGAACACGCCTGGCCGCACATGAAGAAGGCGGTGGACTGGATCGTCGAGCAGCGCAGCGACACGAAGAAGACCGGCAGCAACGGAGTGCGGGCACGAGATTACGGGCTGCTTCCGGCGTCGCAACTCGAAGACAATACCGACTGGGCCAACTGGTTCGCTATCAATGCCTACGCCTGGGCGGGCGTAGATCGCACGGCGCAGGCATTGAAGGACCTGGGGTATCCCGATGCCGGCCGAGTGAAGCGCGAGGCCGATGAGTACAAGCGAGACCTGCGGGAGGCCGTGATTCGCGCGGCTGGGATGTCACCGGTGGCGCGCATGCGCGACGGCATTTATGAACCGTATGTCCCGGTGGAACCATTCCGCCGCCTGCGTCTGTTCGGACCGGTCAGAACGGCGTATTACACGCGTTACGGGCACCCGGAAATCCAGCCGCTGTTCCGATTAGCAGCGGATCGGGAAGGGCTTTACGGTCCGATGATTCTCCTGATCCTTGGAGTATTCGGTCCGGACGAAGACATTGCCGGCTGGGTACTGGACGATTGGGAGGACAATCAGACGCTCACCAGCGGCATGGGCTTGAACGTCCACGGTATCACGGACGAAAAATTCTGGTTCAGCCAGGGCGGCATGGTGTTCCAGGCGAACTTGCAGAACCCGATTTCGGTTTATCTGAAGCGCCACGAGATTCCCGCAGCCATCCGCAACGTCTACAACAATTTCGTTGCCTGCCTCTATCCCGATGTTAATGCATTCACCGAGGAGTATCACCAGTGGCGCTTCGGAAGTGGTCCATTCTACAAGGTCTCCGATGAAGCACGTTTTGTGAACCGGTTGCGCGACATGCTGGCGCTGGAGGATGGCGATACGTTGTGGCTCGCTGGAGGGACGCCGCGGCGCTGGCTGGAATCGAAAGACGGAATCCACGTCAATGGCATCCTGACGTACTTTGGCCCGGTGAGCTACACCATGCGCGCGGGAGGCGAGCCGGGTTCAATCGAAGCCGATGTCCAAACACCCAGTCGCAACCCGGCCCGCACGGTATGGTTAGTGGCGCGCACGCCGAGCACGCATATCCGCAGTGTAACGATCAATGGCAGCGCATGGACCAAAATCGACGCCGCGAAGGAAGCCATCGAGCTACCGCAGGACCAGGGACGGATGCAAATTAAAATCCGATATTGAACGATTGTTGAATCGGGGCTGAAACCGAACCAGGTTAAAACCACCATCGAGCGCCGCATCCGGTGTGGTCCGCAAAAACTTCGCGCGAGGCGAAATCGCGCTCCGGTAACGTTCTGTAACGTGCAATCCTGAGCGTTCATGCCGCGCTCATCGGTTTTCCGCGCCGTTGCACACTGCTTTCGGACGTTGTCCTTGGTCGTGTTCGACCTGGTCCGACTGGCTTTCTTCGCGGCGCATTCCCGCAGTGCCCTGGCTGTGGAGAATCTCTTCCTCAGCAAGCAACTGGCGCTGTTCCAGGAGAGGAAGGTTAAACCACGACGGGCCGACGATTCCACCCGGTGGATGATAGCCACGCTGAGCCGAATGTTCCAGTGGCGGGATGTGCCGGTGAATGTGAAGCCGGATACGCTGATCCGGTGGCAGCGCAAAGGATTTCGTCTGTTCTGGCGCTGGAAATCGAAGCCGACGGGGAGGCCGCGCCTAGCCAAACATCTTCGGCACTTGCTTCGAGAGATGGGCGCCGAGAATCCGACCTGGGGCGATGAACGCATCGCCAACGAGTTGAAACTAAAACTCGTGATTCGAGTATCGCCCCGCACGGTGGAGAAGTACCTGCGCGACGGACCGGTGCGCACGCTCGATCCACATCAACGGTGGCTGACCTTCGTCCATAACCGTGCCAAGGTGATCGTATCGTGTGACTTCTTCGTCGTGGTTACGGCCACTTTTCGCCGGGCGATCATCCGTATGGATACGTGATCCACGACCGGGACAGCATCTTTTCCAAAGGGTTGGACAAGGGCGTGACGGACCTCGGCGTAAGAGTTCTTCGAGCGCCCGTGCGGGGACCCATGGCAAACTCCGTATGCGAACGGTTCGGCGGGACATTACGTCGAGAGTGCCTGGACTTCCTCATCCCACTCAACGAACGCCACCTGAAAGTGACTATCAAAGAATGGGGATGCCACTACAACCGGGCCCGGCCCCACTCCTCATTGGGTCCTGGAATTCCGGAGCAAACCAGGACGGTATTCCGGCCAGCGACCACAGACACTCACCGCGCGGCGACATCGCCGAGCAGCTTGCCCCAGTCCTCGACTGGGTGATTCGATGTCAACAGCGTGCTGAAGCGCTCGTAGCGGCGCATGATGGCACCCCGCTGGCTTGCATGCCACCGATAGTCTTTTGCATGGAGTTGCCCACCGCGCTCTGCCAGCGTGACGTGGCCGTTCTGGACGATAATGTGAATCAGCGGGACGGCGCGGATAGCCAGGGTCTGAAGCACGGTGTGGAGTAAGGCCTTTCGTTCGCGTCGAATTGGCTCAGTGGTTTTCGGTCGCCGACAGATTAGCAATGAATATTTCCAAGCCATTCATCGATAGACCGGTGGCCACAACGCTGCTCACCCTTGCCGTGGCGTTATCGGGCGCCATTGCTTTCCGGGTCCTTCCAGTGTCGCCCCTGCCGCATGTGGATTTCCCGACCATCTCCGTCTCGGCACAGCTTCCCGGCGCGAGCCCCGAAACGATGGCCTCTTCGGTGGCAACTCCGCTCGAACGGCAGTTCGGCCGCATCGCTGGCGTTACCGAGATGACCTCTGCTAGTTCCCTTGGAACATCGAGTGTTACGCTGCAATTCGATCTGAACCGGAACATTGACGCCGCCGCGCGCGATGTGCAGGCTTCCATCAACGCCGCTGCCGGCTACCTGCCAGCGAATCTGCCCATGCATCCGACGTATCGCAAGATCAACCCGGCCGATTCTCCGATCTTCATGATGGCGCTCACCTCCGACGTCCTCGACAAAGGCCACATGTACGACGCGGCATCGACGATCATGGCGCAGAAGTTAGCGCAGGTGAAAGGTGTTGGGCAGGTATTCGTTTGGGGTAGCGCGCTGCCCGCCGTGCGCATCGAGCTGAATCCGACCTTGCTGAATAACTATGGGATCGGACTCGAGGACGTACGGACCGTGCTGGCCGCCGCCAACGCGAATACGCCGAAGGGCCATTTTTCGGATGGCCATCATATCTGGGAAGTGGGCGCAAATGACCAGCTATTCAAGGCCGCCGACTACCGGCCACTGCTGGTTGCTTACCGGAATGGATCGGCCGTGCGGGTTTCGGACGTGGGCGAAGCAGTGGACTCCGTGGAAGATATACGCAACGCCGGCTATGCGAATGGCAAGCCGTCGGTGATGCTGGCAATCTTCCGACAGCCAGACGCAAACATCATCGATACCGTGGACCGGATCCGCGCCATTCTTCCACAGCTGCAAGTCGAAATTCCGCAGACCATCAAGATCAATGTGAGCTTGGACCAGACGATCTCTATCCGGTCTTCGGTGCACGAGGTGGAGAAGGCGCTTTCGATTTCCGTCATTCTGGTTATCCTTGTGGTTTTCGCGTTTCTTAGAAGTGTGCGAACCACGATCATCCCCAGCGTGGCCGTTCCCGTGTCCCTGATCGGAACATTTGCCGTGATGTATCTGTTCGGGTACAGCATCGATAACTTATCGCTCATGGCGCTGACCATCTCAACCGGCTTCGTGGTGGACGACGCCATTGTGGTGATCGAAAACATTACGCGCTATCTCGAACAAGGCATGCGCCCGCTGGCCGCAGCGCTGCGCGGCGCCCGGGAGATCGGCTTCACGGTGCTCAGCATCAGCGTTTCGTTGATCGCCGTTTTCATTCCATTGCTGATGATGGGCGGTATTGTCGGCCGTCTCTTTCGCGAATTCGCGGTGACGCTATCGGTAGCCGTAACGGTCTCGCTGGTGGTTTCCCTCACCACAACGCCCATGATGTGCGCATACATGCTGAAAGAGCATGCTTCGCATGGCTGGCTATACCGCACGAGCGAGCGGGCTTTCGATTGGATCATTGCGATGTACGGCCGGACGCTTTCCCGGGTGCTACGGCATCCGGCCATCACGCTAGCGGTGCTGCTCGGGACCATCGCGCTGAATGTTTATCTTTTCATCCACACGCCTAAGGGATTTTTTCCGCAGCAGGACGGCGGACGCCTATCGGGCGCGATACAAGGCGATCAGGACACTTCCTTCCAGACCATGCAGGAGCTCGTGCTGCGGATGAGCAAAATCGTGCAGGACGATCCGGCGGTCGATGTGGTAAACGCGTCTACTGGTGGCGGTGGCGGTGGCGGTGGTGGCACCAACACCGCGCGCCTTTTCATATCGCTGAAACCGCTCGAAGAGCGAAAAATCGGCGCCGATTACGTGATTGCTCGACTACGGCCGAAACTCGCCGCGGTACCAGGAGCATCGCTCTTCCTGCAGGCGTCACAGGACATACGTGTTGGCGGGCGCGGCAGCAGCGCCCTCTACCAATACACCATGCGCGGCGACAATCTAAAGGATCTGACGACCTATGGCCCGATCATGCTGGCGGCTTTGCGCAAGGTACCAGAGATTCAGGACGTGAACACCGACCAGCAGAACAACGGCCTGGAATCGATCCTGGAAATCGACCGCCCCTCGGCCGCGCGCTTCGGCATTTCTCCGCAACTGATCGACAACACACTGTACGATGCTTTCGGTCAACGCCAGGTGTCGACCATGTACACGGGACTGAATCAATACCACGTGGTAATGGAAGCGGCGCCGCAGTTCTCGCAGGATTCGCAAGCCTTGCGCGAGATCTACGTGATGTCGCCTAGCGGGCGCGAGGTGCCTTTGAGCACCATTACCCATTACCTCCCAACCACCTCACCGCTGGCGGTGAATCATCAGGGACTGGCTCCAGCCGTTACGCTTTCCTTTAACCTGACGCCGGGCGTCGCGCTAGGAGACGCCGTTATAGCTATCGAAGAAGCTGCGAGTAGCGTGGGGCTTCCCGCAACCATTCACAGCGCCTTCGCGGGAACCGCTCAGGCCTACCAGGATTCACTGACCAACGAGCCGCTGTTGATTGCCGCGGCGCTCGCTGCGGTGTATATCGTGCTGGGAATTCTATACGAGAGCTTCATTCACCCGATTACGATTCTTTCCACGCTGCCATCTGCCGGTGTAGGGGCGCTACTGGCTTTGTCGATTTGCCACATGGAACTAAGTGTCATCGCCATAATTGGGATGATCCTCCTGATCGGACTTGTGAAGAAGAACGCCATCATGATGATCGATTTCGCGCTGGCTGCCGAGCGCAATGAACAAAAGAATTCCCGGGACGCCATCTACGAAGCTTGCTTGTTGCGTTTTCGTCCGATTCTGATGACCACGATGGCAGCGCTGTTTGGGGCGCTGCCACTGGCGCTCGGCTCGGGAGTTGGGTCGGAGCTTCGTCGGCCGCTGGGGATCACGATCATCGGGGGGTTGATTGTCAGCCAGCTACTGACGCTCTATACAACGCCTGTGGTGTACCTCTTCTTGGACCGCCTGCAAGTGCGGCTTGGGCGATCACACGCCGTGGAAGGCAGGGAAGCAGGTTCCGTGGCTCTGGTGCAAGCTCAAACCGACGGCGAGATCGGTTAAGCTCCGCCATGTTTAGTGATTGCGAATTGGGTGCTCAAGCTGCGAGTGCCGCGTTCCACCACTCCGACATCGTCGCCTTTCGGTCGCCCAGCCTGCCCGTCTTGTATTGTCCTTTCTTGGGCTCTGGTGCAAATGCGAGGGTGGCGAACGATGATCAAGAGATGCAACGGTTGGTCCCGATCGAAGATCTGTTCAAAGGCCCCCTCTGCTTCGCCATTATTCCGTCTGCCTGTAACAAGTGGACTTGGAACAGAATGAAGACGGACGATGGGGACAAATGGCAGTCTTTTTTTGTCCTTGTTTCAATTCGCTCGACTCCTGATGGCGGTCATGGAGCCATTGCGATGGAGAATGGCGCTCTCCGCCTTCAACTCGCAGCCTTCCAGCGGAAACGTAAGCGACCGGTGTTGAGTTCCTTTGACCTGTGGTCCGCAAGAAGTCGGCGCAGCGGCGAGTAGCAGTTGTGTCGGGGATTTTTTGGGCGTGCGATCCTGGACGTTGATGTGCCCCTTGGATGCTTGGCTGAAAGCGATCTGCCATTTGATCCGGACAGCGTTCCGCGTGCTTCTGGATTTTCTTCGATTGGTCCTGATGACGTGCCGGTCCCGGAACGCCGTGGAGGCTGAGAACCTGTTTCTGCGCAAGCAACTTGCCCTGTTTCAGGAGCGCAAGAACAAAGCCCGCCGGGCCGACGATTCCACCCGCTGGCTCATGAGCTTCCTGAGCCGGTGGTTCGACTGGCGCAACGCTTTGGTCGTGGTCAAGCCCGAGACACTGATCCGATGGCATCGCAAAGGATTCCGTCTGTTCTGGCGGTGGAACTCCCGGCCCGTGGGAAGGCCCCGTCTGCCGAAAGACATCCAAGCGTTGATCCGCCAGATGGCGCGAGAGAACCCGACCTGGGGGAGAGGAACGCATCGCCAACGAGCTAAAACTGAAGCTGGGCATCCGGGTTTCGCCGCGTACGGTTGGCAAGTATCTGGCCCAGGGTCCCCGCCGAATACCCGATCCCGGCCAGCGCTGGCTGACCTTCGTACGCAATCACGCTCAGGCTATTGTGGCTTGTGACTTCCTCGTCGTGGTGACGGCCAGATTCCGTATCCTTTATGTGTTCGTTCTTATGGAGCTGGGACGGCGACGAATCCTGCACGTCAACGTCACCGATCATCCCAGCGCAGACTGGACCCAGCAGCAATTGCGCGAAGCACTCCCTGGTGATCATCCGTTCCGCTTCCTCATCCACGACCGGGACAGCATCTTCTCCCAGGAATTGGATCAATGCGTAGCCGCCATGGGAGTGCGCGTGCTGCCGACGCCGCCGCGAGCGCCCCAAGCAAAGGCTTATGCTTCACACTGCACCTCCGTGGCACCTTGCGTAACGACCTCATCGGCTGGCCGTCTTTTCGACAGTTTGACGCCCATGGCTTTTCGCGGCGGATTGTCGCCGGGATGCTCGTAGAGGCAATCGTTCTTGCCGTTGTAAGCATGGCCGCGAATCAGTCCATGCCGGTTCCATATTTTGACTCTTTGTTGGCCGATGCCGAGTACGGCCGCCATTTCCTCAACCGTAAGCATACCTGCCCTGCGGAGACGATCATATCGTGGCGCGAGTTGATTGCTCCGCTGAATGCGAGCCACGATGCGCGCCGTGAATGGCTGGCCTTCCCCGGACTGCATACCCTGGTCGTTCAGCGTGGCCGCGATCTCCGGATAGGTGTGGTGATTCAGCAGCCGGTCGATTTCGGCAACTACTTCCCTGCTGGTTTGCCGTTGCTCCCAGGATCGCTGCGGTAAAGGGAGCTGAATCGTGCGGTACGCGCCGCCTTTGAAACGGAGATGTAGTATGAGCTGAACCTCGCGAGTCACGGTGACATCTTCCAGCAACAGCCGCACCATGCGTTTACGTTCCCGATCGGGTGTGGATGGGTCGCGCCACAGTTGCGGGAAGTTGGTAGCTAGTGAGAGTATCGCCGCGCGTTGTTGCTCGTCGAGGAGCTTTCGATCTTGCGCGCGCTGCCGCTCGCAGGTTTCCTGTGCCTTGGTCAGCAGCCTCAGCTTGTCGTTCCAATCGGCTTCCAGCGAGTCGGCCACCAGACGATTATCCGGATCGACGCGGAGATAGCGGCGCCGTGCGAGCTCGGCTTCGTAGCGCGCCCGCTCCACCTGCTGTTGGCGCAGCCGGTCGGCCTCATCCAGTCGCGACTGCAACTCCTGTTGGACGGCCAGCGCGACTTCGAGCGCGACCGGTGTAACCGCTTCGACGAGAATGTCTCCAACCGCCTCATCGATACCAGCGCCCGGAATGTGTTGGCAGATTGGTTCAGCGTGTTCGATACCCTCGCGCTGGCAGACGTAATCCGGAAACAACTGCCCTCGCCGGCTGTGATAGCGCACCGTCATGCGCTTGCCACAGCGGCCACAGATCAGCAGTCCTTGCAGTAGCGCGGGACCTTCCCGTGGGGGACTCTTGCGCCGGTCCTCCCCATAGGCCTGACAGTTGTCGTGGAGACGGCGCTGGTTTTGTTCATACTCGTCCCAGTCGATGTAGCCGGCGTGGGCTTCCCGAATCAGCACCTCCCATTCCTCCCGCGGGACATGCTCGATCACCCAGTCGCCGTCCACTTACGCCCTGTTGCTCAAGGACGCCGGATGCAGCAGCAAGTACTTCTCGCCGCTCCCGGGCGAGGATCGATCTCCGCCGCGTGACCTTCCGTAGCCGCGAAAAATCGGGATCGCTGGAGCAGCGGAGGCCCAGCGCAAGGTCCAAGGAAGTCCCGTTGTAGTCCACGATCGGCGGACACCGCAGTCCGCGGGTCGGATCTCAGCAAACGCCGGACTGCGACGCTTTAATCTATAGCCGATCTCGTTGGAACACGTTCATCCCACAAGACAAGGACGACGCCTCACTCATATCTCAAGGCCTCCGTGGGTACGATGCGGGAGGCGCGGCGGGCAGGAAGGTAGCTGGCGAGTGCGCAGACGGCCAATAGGACGGCGCAGGCCACAGACATGCTTACAGGTTCGGTTGGTGTGACGCCGTAGAGCAGGCTCGATAAGCCTCGCAAAAATAAGGGAGCTGATGATGCCGAGGGCCAGTCCCGCGCCACCTATCCGCAGTCCCTGGGAGGATAACCATCGATCGCAACTGACCTGGATGCGCTCCAAGCGCCATACGGATGCCGATTTCGTTGGTCCGCTCCACCATGACCGATTGGGAAACCACTCCAAAAATGCCGAGCGCGGCCAACCAGGAGTGCGAGCAGTGCAAAACCACTCAGCACGGTCGTTCGTAGCCTTGGTTGGCGCTGCTCGTTCGCGATTAAGCGGGTTAGCGGATTGTAATCGGTGATGGGCACATTGGGACTCAATGTCTCAATCTGCTGACGCAATTCCTCCACGGAAGGCAGACGCGTTGCGCGGATGTAGACATACAGGCGGCGGTTGACCGGGCTGAATCCGTCGCCGGCCGCCTGCCAATACGGGACATAGGTTCGGGCGCGGCTGACCCACTCCACGCTGTCGCGGTCCGCGCCTCCGCGCCTGAACCGGATATCGCCAACGACGCCGATGATCTTCCGCCAGATCTTGTCCCTGCCGATTTGGATACGTTTTCCAATCGGATTTTGCCCGCTGAATGCGGTACGCACCAGCCGGTCGTTCACGATGACAACCGCCACAGAAGTCTGGGTGTCCTCGGAAGAGAAACCACGACCGGCGAGCAGAGGGGCCGAAAGAGCGGAAAAATATTCCGGCGTGATGACCTGCAATTCCACGTGCGGCGCCTGGCTCAGCGATGGCGGTTGCCCCTCAATCGCCAGCTCACCGTCACCGGGTGTGCCGTAGATCGGGTCAGACGTGCTCGCGGCAACGTGCGCGAGCCCAGGCAGCGGTTTCAGCTTTTCGATGAGGAGGCTGTAGAACCGGTGCTGATCCACGAGCGTAGGAAAATCCTGTTTGGGCAGACTGATACTCATGACGGCGACCCCTCCGGGAGCACGCCGAGTGGCTGCGAGGTTATTCGGATCAACGTTTCGGCCAGCAGACAGGCGGCGACGAGCACCACGACGGTCAATCCGATTTGCGTGGTGAGCAGGACACTCTGAGCGCGGCGGCTCCGTCCTGTGATGTTACGGCTGCCCGTGGATTTCAGGGTTTCGCTCAAGTCGACGCGAGACGCACGTAGGGCGGGTGCAAGGCCAATGAGTAAGGTCGTTAGAACGGTGAGAGCCGCAGTGAAAGCTAGAGGCGGTCATCGAATTCTTTGATGCCGAATGCGACAGCGTCCACGTCCTCTCGGGCCTTCTCGGGATTCCGATCGGCTCCCATTACCCATACCAGGTTGTCGAAGCTCCGATAACGCCTGCCAACGTAACGTCCCCAGTTACGGCACTTCTCTGGCCCGTTGGCGAGCACCTCCTCAATCCACCCCTCGTCTGTTCCTCTGTAGCCCAGATAGACCGGGTCGAGAAAAACCTGGATGCCCTTCTCGCCAGCCTTACGCAGAACCCAGTCGACATGTTGAAAGTACCTCTCGTTCGGCGTTGAGAAGTCGCCAGGAGTAGTGAACGGACCCTCGCCCGAGCGGTTCGCCGGGCCTCGAAACTTGTGCTCTATGAGATTGACCACAATCGAGTTGAATCCCTTCTGGCGCCGGTTTTCAAGGTATCGCTCAGCTTCCTCCTCGGTGAGGGCGACAATAAGGGACCACGGCATGTCGCCATGGATCAAGAATGGCGCCCCCCTTTGATCCACGAGGTGGCGGTGGTCCGGACCTACCCGGACGGGGTACAGTCCAGAGCCGAGCGCTGTGATGCCGCACGCCAAAGCACAAAGCAAACTCAAATCTCGATGTGGGTTGGAGGGAAGCGATGTCATGGTCGTCATTCGTTTGTTAAGCCACAACATCAAACGCGTTTGGGATCCGCGAAACCCGCGATCGTGTGTTGATCTCGCTCTGACTCTTGCCTTTCCATAGCACTTCAGCGACTGGTCTCGTAGCGTCCAGAGCAAGCATCATCGAGCCGTTGTAGAACGACGACCCTTCGCTGTTCCGGGACCGAGCGCATTTGCTACTAAAGCGGACCAGCTGTCCCCATCCTGTTAACGCATTATGAAAGGGGCGCCCTTTCAGAGTAGGCTTTGAGCGTTGGCTCAGAGCCGACGGAAAGGAACAGAACAGCCATGGGCGGGGCTGGATGCCGAGGTGAAATTTCGCTCGGTTCCAGCTCGATGGGGAACTATTTCTCTTGACATCCCCCTTTATAGAACGTCAGGGTGGGTTCATTTATCTGGGTCCCCAAAGATTTGGGAGCAGTTCCCCGCTTGTTAACACGCCCCGCTCGAGCCGCCGATCTAATAAATGACAGTAACCAGGTTTGCAAACTCCGGTAATGCGAATCACACGTGGAAGTATCGGACCCTGATTGCAAACGACTTGTGCTCGGGATCATGAAACTCTACGGCCTGGTTTTGTCGAGCACAACGCGTGCGCCGTCGTTCGGAACTCCCCGTTAACTGGCGGGTGGGCTAACGAAATCGTTCGGGGAGCTGCGCCCTACGGGACGTATGCCTTATCGCTAACCTTCTGCGACAGTGCGGAAAGGATCTGGACTTGGCCCACCTTGTAGCGTTTCTGTGAGTCGCCTCCGGAAATCGGAAGACGGATGTGCGGCTTGCCGTCCGCGCCGGCTAGAGCAATTCGAACATCGTACGTGCCGGGGGCCAGTTCCTTCGGCAAGTGAAACACAGAGATGACAGGATAGGTTTCGCCGGCGACCCAGTTGGTTTCATCAAAGGAGCCCGTGATTTCACTGAACTTCTCATTACCTTGCTTGTCGGTTAAATACAGCTTCAAGGGATGCCGCTCGTAGAGCCGCCCGACGTTGCGGTTCAGCCAGGTCTGTTTGACTACGAACAGATTCCCGGCAGGCAACGATTCCCGCCAGCTGAGCGATTCCGGAACCAGCCGGTATCCAAGGCCGCCGCTGCGAAGCGCCCGCTCGAAAGGCGCCTTCTGCTCCGCCATGGCCCGAAGATAAGTGTCGACCGTAAAGTAGAAGTGCACATAGTTCGCGTGCCAGGAAAGCGCCACGTCAATGTTTTCGTCCAGGGTTCCGTGAGTGCGCTGGTCCTGCATGTCATCGTAGTTCCAGTTTCCTTCCGCGATGATTGGATGCGTGTGCCAGTTCTTTTCGACCGTGAGGCGGTCAAAGGCACTGCCCAGGCCGTCAATGAAGCCGGTCCAGATCAAGCTGAAGCCATTGGCCAGTGCGATATCGAGACCCTTCGAGCGCAAGAAGTCGTCGTACTTTGGATAGCGGCCGCTATCCCAATCCGGGCCGCCGAACTCGAGCAGGCGAATGTGCTGAAAGGTATCAATGTAAGTTTGGATGATACTGGCTAGCAGATCGTGCTTGACTTGCAAACTGGGAAAAGGGTAGTGCGAATACCAGGTGGCCCAGTCGGCCCAATGCCCGTAGCCCATCACTTGAAGCAACGCAATAGGAGAGCCCGGTTTGTCGTAGCGTTGCGCGAATGCCGTCAGAAGCTTCTTGAGCGCCGGGAGATAAACCCACTTGTAGGACGGGTCGAGATAGTCTGGTTCGTGCTGCTTGATTCCTCCATTGCCGGCGTACTCGCGGGAGTGCAGCCCCTTGTCCCAGATCCACTGCGGCAAAACTTTTGCGCCGGGATGACCGTTCCATCCCGCGTCGTCGGTAACCCAGAATCGGACTACTGAATTCTTATCCTTGGAGGCCCAGTATTGGACCACGCGATCGAACGAACTCCAGTCGAACTGTCCTTCCTTGGGCTCCAGGTTGGCCCAATCCCAGTCGACGAGCACCCAATTGAAGAGCGGTGCATCATCCCCGAAGCCGATCGTATTGCGCTCTACGGAGTAATCACGCTCGTTGTTCCCAAAGCCCTTCGGCCCCGCCCACAACCCCCAACCCATATATGGATTAGGGAGCGGATCGTCGATTTCGATCGGGTGGAACGTCTGGAAGGGGCCGCCAAAGTCATCGGCGGCCAGGCACCTGAGCGCAAACAGTGACAGGAGGACGATGCAGAGGAGTCTCATAAATATCATACCTATCATATATTAATTACTATATCAATATTTACGTTTAATTTCATAAATTTGCAAAGGCACATCGCTTCTCGAAAAGCTGATTAGACAGCTCCGGTATGATATCATGCCGGATTGCTAAATCGTTTTCACGGAGGACGCGCAATGCCTGAATTGAGCGCACTTGCCGATTATGGCGATCTTTGCGGCGAAGGTCCCCTTTGGGACTCCCACACCGGTACCCTCTATTGGACAGACATCACCGGTAAGCGCTTCTATCGACTGAACTGGAGCACACGGGAGCACCAGCTCATCGAATCCGGATTCGAGGCCGCCGGAGTTGCTTTCCAGGAACCCGGCGGTTTCGTTGTGGTCAATGCGCAGGGGATCTGGCAGTGGGACGGCGCGGGCCAACCGCGCCTGTCGATTGCCGAAGCTGATGGTAGGAAATGCCAAATGAACGATTGCATTGCCGATCCGCAGGGGCGTCTGTTTGCCGGTTCTTGGTTCTACGATCCGTCGCGTGAGGATTATCCGCTCGGCTATCTGATCCGCGTGGATACCGATGGTACAGCGCACGTCGTGGATGACGGGATCCATCTCGCGAATGGGCTGGGATTTTCGCCGGACCGGAGCACGCTTTACTTTTCCGACTCCGTAGCGCGCCTTGTGTATGCCTATGACTACCGAGAAAAGGATGGAAGTCTGGCGAATCGGCGCGTGTTCCAGAGATTTGCTCCCGAAGAGGGTTTGCCGGATGGCCTGACGGTGGATGCCGAAGGATTTATCTGGTGCGCGTTGTGGTTTGGCGCGGCGCTCGTTCGCATGGACCCCGACGGAAAAGTGGAGCGGAAAATCGAGACGCCGGCCACGCAGACCTCGTCACTGACATTCGGCGGGCCAGATTGGACGGACATGTTTATCACCACGGCAGGCTTTCCCGATTCTCTCCCGCTAGCGCCCCCGGGATATCAACCCGACAAAGTATATTCAGGCGGCCGCCTTTATCACCTGAATCTCGGCGTCCCGGGCCGTGCAGAGTATCGTTGTCGGATCGTGTTCCGCCCGGAAGTCACTGCTTGAGCCGAACAGCCGCGAAACCACTGGCCCAGAGATTTTCTTCCTATTGGCGCATGCTGTATATGAAGCTCTGAATCGCGTCGTGCTTTTCGGTCTCCTGTCGCAGTTTCCGGAACATCCCCTCAGCATGGCGTGCGCGATTAACATCTCCGCTGCTGTGTGCGGCTAAGTACAGCCGGTACCATGCTTCGGTTAGGTTGGGCTGAAGACGAACGGAGGCTTCGTATTGCGCAATGGCTTCGTGAAATCGGTGGAGTTCGGCATAAGCGCATCCCAACTCGTAACGCGCCCGCGCGTGATCCGGCTGCAGTCGAATGCTCTCCTGAAGCAGTTCCGCAGCGGCCTTGGCGTCGCCGTCCCGCAGCTCTGCATGACCCAACAAATAGAGTGGCAGAAACCGGTGTGGAAACCGCTCGTGCTGCGCCGTGAGGAGCGCTTTGGTTTCAGGGATGGCGAGATCGCTGGTATCGGGAGCGAGAGTTACATAGTACAGGGGCAGATCGGAATCGGGAAACTGTTTGGCAGTCGCGACGAACAGTTCCTGTGCTCCGCGAAATTGTTGCAGCCCGAACCATGCGACGCCCAGACCGAGCTTCACCCGCATGGACGACTGAAAATCGTGAACCGCGGGTTCCGCGACCAGGCGGGCTGGCTCGAAGCTGCGGTGTTCGAGCAGTTCCCAGATGTAATCGAAGCGGTAGTCTTCGTTAGCCGGCTCGGATTCCGCGGCCCTTTGAAAAGACTTAACCGCATCGAGATATTGACCGTTCTCTTCGTAGACCGAGCCCAGCAGATTAGCGAGTTCCGCTGAAGAGTTGCGCTTCGCGAGCGGTTCGAGCGTTGCCAGGGCGCGCCTGGCGTTACCGGAGCCCCGATAAGCCCAGCCGAGGTTGTACCAGACTTCGTAGGAATCGGGGTGCCGAGCACTCGCTTTTTCGAGGTTGCGGATCGCCTCGGGGTAGTCGCCCGCTTGCGCCTGCAAAGCACCAATCATCTGCAACGCCTCCGGCGCAATAGCGAGTATCCTCGCGGCTGTGTCTTTGGCGGCGGAAAACCGCTTGGACCCGAGCTGGGCTTGCAGGAGGGCCATCAGAATCGCGATATCTGCCGGCGCCAGTGCGGCCGCCTTTTGCAGATCGATCTCGGCTTGGCTGAATTGCCTTTGAGCCAGTTCGATCAACCCCAAGTTCGTGTGCGCCGTGATACTTCGGGGATCCCGATCCAGCGCCGCCTGGAGTTCCCTGGTAGCAGCGGCGGGCTCGCCGCGGGCGGCGAGCAGCTTTCCGAGGTTGACGTGTGCGACTGCATCAGCCGGATTCAGCCGCGCCGCTTCCCGAAGATGCCGTTCGGCACCCTTGAGGTCGGCTGTCTCGGCAAGAACTATCCCCAGGAGAAGGTGCGCGCGGGCGTCGGCCGGAGCGCTTTGCAGGCGGCTCTCCAATTTATTTCGCGCACCGGCAAAATCGCGGGATGCAATCCCGGCTTCTACGCTTGATAGTCGAAGGGTCCGCTCAAAGCAGCCAAGACAGCCACAGTCGGAACGAGCACAAGCAAGGTCTTGCCAAGAAAAAGATGGCACGGACTGGAGAGCTTGAATCGGTTTCTCAACATAGCCTATCGGCGCCCATTCGATTGCGAATCTAGTTTAGTGCATACCTATCATACCGTCTCGCCGAAGTGCTAAAAATGGCATGGACGGAAACATGGGATAGGCGTCAAACGTGATTGGCAACCAGAAATTAGAGAATCAGATCTTGACACATATCTCACAGGTATGATAAGTATAACCGGAATCGCGAATTAGGTGATATTAACTACGATGGCTTCAGCCGGGGAGGTTTCACGTGAGGATATGGAGAATCGTCTCGTTTGGCATTTTGGTAAGCGCCTGCGGCATTCCTATACTGTTCGGGCAGCAAGACAAGGGAACCATCGTGGGTCTGGTCGAAGATTCGTCCGGCGCATCGATCCCTACTGCAAAGGTCACGTTGCGAAACGCGGGCACTGGTGAGACCCGAACCACGAACACGGGGACGCCGGGCGAGTTCGTCTTCACACCCCTGATGGTCGGCATCTACGACGTCACGGTGGAAGCCGCCGACTTCCAGACCCAAGTGAGCGGACCTCGAATTGCAGGTCCAACAGAGACTCGACGTCCAGTTCACGCTACCGGTTGGCGCCCAATCGCGGGTGATCGAAGTCACGGACACCGCTCCGCCACTTCAGACGGCAGACTCCTCCCTTGGCCAGGTCGTCGAAGCCCGCGCGGTTGTAAACCTCCCGTTGAATGGCCGCAATATTTACCAACTCATCGGCCTGGCGCCGGGAGCCGTGACGGGCCCTGACGGAAGGCCGTCTCTTTCAGGCCAGGCGGCACAATCGCAATATTTCGGCCTCGACGGTATCGACAACAACAACTACCAGGGCAATTTTCAGAGCGGAAACGCCTGGTCGCTATCGCCTTCACCAGATGCTATCCAGGAGTTTAAAGTACAGACCAACAACTTTTCCGCTGAATTCGGGCAGTCCGCGGGCGGTGTCGTAAACGTGATCACGAAAAGCGGTACGAATGATTTTCACGGCACGCTGTTTGAGTTCGTTCGCAATCAGGAGTTCGACGCACGAAACTTTTTTGCGCAGTCCAAGCCTCCCTATAAGCAGAATCAGTTCGGCGGCAGCCTCGGGGGACCGGTCCGGCTTCCGCACTTCAATGGGCGGAACAAGCTTTTCTTTTTCGGCGACTGGGGAAGGCTTCCGCTCCTCTACGCAAAGGGATCACCGAGACCAGCATCCTGCCGGATGCGGCGGAACGACAGGGCAATTTCCGAGAACTGCTGACCGGACAAACCTATACCGATCCATGCACGGGCGCGGTTTACGATACGGGCCAGCTCTTTCGACCCCACCACCACTCGCCAAGTGAACTGCAAAGGCG
>CAVYHD010000024.1:0-182450 GCA_963768075.1 Terriglobia bacterium | reverse complement strand
GCCAGAGATTGCCTTTCGCCTGCTGATTGGGAAGCAGGGCCACCGGCTCAATGCCTTCCGGTGTTCGGTACCAACTCACACAGCATCGCTAAAGCGTTGGAGACGCTACGCAAGGAGTTCGACCAGCCACTGCGGATAGAGGCGATTGCGCGGGATTCTGGGAATCAGCACTTCGGGTTTTCACCACCACTTCAGGGCGATCACTGACACAGAGCCGCTCCAGTTCCAGAAGCAGCTTCGACTCCAGCAGGCTAGACGCTTGATGCTCGGAGATAATATGGACGCCGCCACTGCCGGTTTCCGCGTCGGGTATTTGGACGCTTCCCACTTCAGCCGTGACTACAAGAAGCTCTTCGGGAAGCCGCCAGCACGCGATGTAGAGAATATGCGCAACAGCGTGGGCATCTCGCGGTTCGCGAGCAGATCAGCTATGACGGTTGGCGTCATCCAGTGATTTAGCGGCTAATTGAAATTTGTCGACAGAAAGGCACGCCCCCACGTTCCCCCCAATCCCCGCCACTTCGCCCGCTTCACCGGGCTTCCCCAGCCCGCATCCAGACGCCCATTCGTGCCTTGGTGCTTGCACCCGGCGGCCGTATGCCTTTGTGGCTTCGTGGTGAATCCCTGAGCTTACTGGCATGAGGTCAGGCAGTCGCGATGCTCGGTTCCGGCTCGGTCAAGGTGTTGGAGGCCTGGCTCCGCTGCCCGGCCATGAGGAGATCGAGGATCGGGGAGGTTGCGGCGGTGGTTACGAGCGCCATCACAACCATGATGGCAAAGAGCGTGGGAGAGACGACGCCGAGCTCCAGGCCGACGTTGAGGACGATGAGTTCCATAAGTCCGCGCGTGTTCATCAGGACGCCGATGGCGCCCGAGTCGCGCCAGCTCAGCCCGCTGAGGCGCGCCACCACCGCGGAACCGCCCAGCTTGCCGCCGAACGCCACGAGTATGACGAGCGCGCAGATAAGCCAGTGCGAGCTGTCGATCAGACCGATCTGCGTGCGAAGGCCGGTATAGGCAAAGAAGGCCGGCAGCAGCAGCACGACGACGAAGTCTTCGAGCTTGTCCACAAGCGCGCGGCCAAGCATCGAGTCCTTCGGTATCATTGCGCCGAACAGGAAGGCTCCGAACAGGGCGTGGATCCCGATCATCTCCGTGGTAAGGCAGGAGACCAGCAGGAGCACGAAGACCACGGCGAGCGAGCGCTGAGTGGGTCCCTGGGCTTCGTCGTAGCGGATAAGGGTGCGATGCAGCAGGGGCCGCACAACCGTGAACATTGTGATGACGTACGCGGCAGTCAGCGCCGCCGTGACGGCTGCGCTCCCTAGCCGTGCATGCACAACACCTACCACCAGCGCCAGCAGGCACCATGCCGTAACGTCATCCACGGCCGCGCTGGTAATGGCGATGGCGCCCAGGCGTGTTTCGACGAGGCCGCGGTCCAGCAGTATCCGCGCCAGTACGGGGAACGCGGTTACTGCCATCGATACGCTGACGAACAGGGCAAAGGCCGCAAACGGCACGTTCGCCGACGAAAGCCTCGGGTAGAGGTACAGCGCAAGCACCGATCCCAGCACAAGCGGACACGCGATACTCACGTTCGAGATTAGCAAGGTCGACGTTGTCCGCTCGCGAAGCTGCTGCGTATTCAGCTCGACGCCGATCAGGAACATGAATAGCAGCACGCCCACGTTGGCGATCACGCCCAGCGGCGCTACGACCGCCGCCGGAAACAGAGCCGACATAGCCGCGGGAGCGGTGTGGCCAAGCAGAGATGGCCCGAGCATGATACCCGCGACCATCTCGCCCACTACAGGGGGCTGCTTGAAGTAGCGGAATAGCGCTCCCGTGGCGCGCGAGACCGCGACGATGACCACCAGTGCAAGCAGTACGTGAAAGAGCAGGTCTGACGATGAGCCGCTGCCGGCCCGCGCGGCCGCCGCAACCTGGCGCGCCGGTGCGCTCAAATGTGAGCCGAGCGAGGTGATGTAGCAAAGCGCGAGAATGCACGTGACGGCAATGCAAGCGCACGCGGCCAGCGCACGGGCAAGCCGGCGCCGATCGGCCGGGCCGCCCGGGAGCGAAGTAACACGCGATCCCGTCAAACCGAACATTAGTAGCTCCGCATGTCTCCCAGGGCGACGAGCAGCTTCCGCTCGCCGGTGAACGCGTTGCGGGCGTGAGCCGACAGCACGTTGTCGACCATCAGCACGTCGCCAGGCTGCCACGGAAACGAGTATTCAACACTGTCGTAAACCGAAAGTATGGACCGCATCGCATCGTCCGGAATGGGCGAGCCGTCGCCAAAGCAGCAGCTTCGCGGGAAGTCGTCGGGCTTGAATACCGCCTCGATCGCCTTACGCGTATCGGCGTCCAGGCAGGCGACGTGGAAGTGCTGAGCCTGGTTGAACCAGCTCATCTCGCCGGTAATGGGGTGCGGAATGGCGGCCGGGCGCACACTGCTCGTCTTCAGCACGTTGCCAGGCTTCCAGTCGAACTGCATACCGGCTTCGGCACAGCGCCCTTCCACCTCGCCTCGGTCATGTGTCTGGAACACGGTCTCCCAGTCCAGGCCAATGCCTTCACCGTAGTTGCGAACGTACATCACTCCCTTGCGCTCAAATTCGCCGCGCAGGGCGGCGTCTATCCCATCGTAGACCTTGCGGCTGTCCGCAATCGGCGTTTCGCCGCCAGTTGCGGCGGGCTGCACACAGCAGAACCAGATAATCCGCGGCCAGTCCATGTTGAACGAGTTCTCGTTGTGCGGAATCAGCCGCTTCTCGGGCGGGTAGAACACCGGGGTATATACGTTCTCGCTGATGCTGCCGCGCGGGTGCTCGCCGTTGTCGGCGTACAGGTCCGCGCAGAGCGCACGGCAAAAGCGCTCGAAACGCTGCGGTTCGCGGATGTCGAAGCCGCGGAACAGCAGCGCGCCGTGCCGCAGCAGCTGCGCGTTGATCGCGTCGGCCTCCGTGGCTGCCCAGTCCGGCAGGTCTACGTTCGGCTGGCCCGGATGATAGCTGGCGACGGAGCCGCCGTGGACAGGTATCAAGTCGAACTCGACGATGGCCCGGTCGATCACGGCGGTCGGCGCGGCCGACTTCAGCCGCGATAGTGCGTCCAGCCTTCGGTTTACTGCCATAGCATTACTCCCTGGCGCGTGCGGTCAACCGGCCGATGCCGGGCCGTTCTTCGTCGCGGACTTTAGCAGCCGATCCTTAATGGCCATCCGCCGGCTCGCGGCGGTGGATTCCGCGTCTACTCCGATGTTGGTCGCGCGCTCCGATAGCAGCCAGTCCGGATCGCAAGCGAATGTCTGAACAAGGCGGACATACTCAGCCGTCATGCTCGCGACGGTGGCCGGCACAAACAGCTCGTCGCGGAATTCCAGGCGGCCAAAAACTCCGTCCGCATGCTCGCGGAGGAACAGCGTCAGGTCCAGGTGCGCGGTGCCCTTGTCGCATGGAATCCACTCGACCGGCAGGTCGTCAAGATGGTCCGGCGCTCCGACGCCCCTGGAGTAGGCAAGCTTCACCTGGTAGATGGGCGGCCGCTCGCGGTCGCGCGGAGGGCGCAGCATCTCGACGATCTTGTTGAAAGGCAGCTCCTGGTTGGCGTAGGCTTCAAGCGACGTGCTCCTGACGCTGCGAAGCAGGTCCCTGAACGTGTCGCAGCCTGCAAGGTCCGTCCGGAGCACAAGCTGGTTAATGAAGAATCCGATGAGGCCCTGCGTCTCTGGCCGGTCGCAATTCAGTGCGTCAGTTCCAATCAGGATGTCGGTGCGATCCGCGAGGCGGCTTAGCAGCAGATTGAACGCCGCCACGAAGAACATGAATGGCGTAACCGTCTCCGATGCGGAGGCACGCAGGACGGAATCCAGGGTTGACCGATCCAGCGTAAAGCGATGCGACTGCCGCGAGAATGTGGGATTCTGTGGCCTCGGATAGTCCGTGGGAACGTTCAGGAACGGCGGCGCATCCTGCAGCTTATCCCGCCAGTACTGGAGCTGTGAGTCGAAGGCGCCGGCATCGTAGCGGTCACGCTGCCATACCGCGTAGTCGGCGTACTGCACCGCTAGGGCGGGCAAGGCGGGCGCCTCGGCCGTCCGGTACGCGTGGTAGAGCGCCTCCAGCTCCCGCAGCAGCACGGCGCTTGAGACCTCGTCGCGGCGATGTGGTGCAGCGTTAACGCCAGCACGTGGTCGTCGGCACGAACGCGAATCAGCGAAGCCCGGATGACCGGACCTGTTCGCAGATCGAACGGTTGCCGCGCCTCCTCCAACACTGCGCGCTCGATGGCGGAAGGCTCATCCTCGCCAGGCTGCAGGTCGAGCTCTGCCCTGCTCAGCCGCGGTGCGATGCCCGCGTCAAGTCGCTGTACCGGCTGCTCTTCCACCGTTCCGAACACCGTCCGGAGCACCTCGTGACGCTCGACCAGGGCTACGAAAGCGCGCTCCAGAGAGTCCGCATCCAGCGGCCCCGCCAGGCGGGCCGCCATCGGCAAGTTGTACAGTGACGTGCCGGGATTGAGCTGCTCCATGAACCAGAGCCGCTCTTGCGCGAACGAGAGCGGTACGGGGCCGGTGCGATCGGCCGGCGGTATCGGCGTGTCGCCCCCTACGCTAGCGGTACCGATGCCGCTAACCAGGAACCTGGCAAGCTCCAAGATCGTCGCGTGCTCGAACAGTGCGCGCACCGGCAGCTCGACCCGAAACACGTCGCGAATGCGCGAAACCACCTGCGCGGCTAGCAGCGAGTGCCCGCCGATAGCGAAGAAGTTCTGGTTCACGCCAACAAATTCGGTCTGGAGCAACTTGGACCAAATCTCCGCAAGCACTTCCTCGATCGGATTGCTCGGCGCCCGCTTCTCCTCGTCATCGCCCGCCGCGCTCGCATCCGGCGCGGGCAGCGCCAGCCTATCCACCTTGCCGTTCCGATTTAGCGGCAATGCGTCCATCACCACGTAGGCCGATGGCACCATATAGCTCGGCAGCGCGGACTGCATGCTCTCGCGCAGGCCGGAGAGGCTGAACGTGTTCAAGGCGTGAGGCGTGAGGCGTGAGGCGTGTTGCGTGTTGCGTGTTGCGTGTTGCGTGTTCGAGTTCGAGTTGCGTGGTGCGTGGTCCGTGTTGGAGGCCCGGTCCGCGACTACGTAGGCGACGACCTGCTTAGGACCGCCGTTATCCTGGCGGACGACAGCGGCCGCCTCACGCACGCCAGGGTGCTGCAGCAGAGCGCTCTCGATCTCTCCAAGCTCAACGCGGAAGCCGCGAACCTTCACCTGGTTATCGGCCCTGCCCAGGTACTCGATGTTGCCGTCCGCCCGGTATCGGGCAATGTCACCGGTGCGATACATGCGCGCTCCGGGCCGCTTCGCATAGGGATCCGGGACGAACTTCTCCGCGGTGGCGCCGGGCCGGTTCAAGTACCCGCGGCTCACTTGAGCGCCGCCGATCACCAGCTCGCCCGACACACCGATCGGAGTCTGCTGCAGGTGACGGTCGAGCACGTAGATACGCGCGTTATCCCACGGCCGACCGATGCACGGCAGCGCCGGCCAGTCTTCCGGGGCGCCCTCCATTCTTAGCTCGGTTACGCCAAAGGTCTCTGTCGGTCCGTACTGGTTGTGCAGAATGCAGCCTGGCATCCTGCGAAGCATCGCGGCGGTCTCCGCGGTGATCTGGAGCTGCTCGCCGGCGGCCATGATGTTGCGAAGAGACTCCGGCAAGTCGGTTGCCGAGCCCGCCACAATAGCGAGGTGCTGCAGCAGCACGGGGGGATCGACATTCGCTCGACACGGTGGTCAATAAGCAACTTGAGCAAGGCGTGCGGGTCGAGCTTTTTCTCTTCGTCCACTACTTCGATCGTGCCGCCGGAACATAGAGTGGGAAATATCTCCTGGAACGTCACGTCGAAACCGGTCGACGCCAGTAGCGCGGTCCTGCCTCGCTCGTGAAGGGTTCTCGCGTGCCAGTACACCGCGTTTACAAGCGACGCGTGGCTCATCACCACGCCCTTTGGCACGCCAGTAGACCCAGACGTGTACATGACAAAGCAGCCGCTCGCCGGAAAGGCAGCCGCTGTCACATTAGCCGCGCGGTCCCGGCCGTCCCACGGCCGTATGGCGACGCACGGAACGGTTACGTCGCTAACCGCCATATCCACGTCACCGTGCTTTAGGACGAGCGGGGACTGCGCGTCGGCACAGATCAGCGCGACCCGCTGCGGCGGGTTCTTGTGGTCTATCGGCACATATGCCGCGCCCGCTTTGAGTATTCCTAGCTCGGCCGCGACCAGCTCGGCGGACCTCTCGGCGCAGACGGCCACGCGGCCGTCGGCGCCTACGCCCCGCGCGCGCAACTCCGAAGCAATCTGGTCGGACCACGCGTCCAGCTCCCGGTACGTAATGCGGCGATCATCGTGCTCTATCGCGACGGCATCCGGCGTCCTGGCGGCTTGCTCCTGGAACAGCTCGTGCACGCAGCGGTTCGCCGGGAACTCGACAGCGGTCTCATTCCAGGCGTCAAGCTGCCGCAGCTCTCCATCCGGCACAATCCGCAGATGCGACACCCGCTGATCCGGATTCGCAACGAGCGAGAGGAGGAGCTGGCGAAAGTGCGCCGCCATCCTCTCCATACGGTCAGGGTCGAACAGATCCGTACTGTACTCCAGGCAAACCTCTAGGTCCTCTGGCCCCTCGATAACCGATAGCACGAGGTCGAACTTGGCGGAGGCACGCTCAACGTCGAACGGCTCGATCTCCAGACCGGGAAGTTCCAGCGGCGGGCCGTCCGCATGCTGGAGCATGAAGATGACTTGAATGATAGGCGAATGGCTCGGGTCCCGTACCGGCTGCAGGTCCTCCACCAGCTTCTCGAAGGGCCAATCCTGATGCTCATAGGCTCGGAGCGCCGTATCGCGGACGCGCGCGGTCAGCTCTGGGAAGGTTGGATCGCCATTCAGGTCTGCACGGATCGCGAGCGTGTTCGTGAAGAAACCGATGAGCGATTCCACCTCGGACCGCGTACGATTCGCGATGGGGGTGCCGATTACAAAGTCTTCCTGGCCAGAGTACCGGTAGAGCAGCGCCTGGAACGCGGACAGCAGCGTCATATAGAGCGTGGTGTTGCACCGCGCCGCGAGCGACTTGACGCCCTGCAGCAGCTCGCCCGAATACCGCGTGGTGTGCCTGCCGCCACGGTAGCTTACGGCCGCGGGCCTCGGCCTGTCCGCTGGAAGGTCAAGCACGTCGGGCGCGC
The DNA here is from genome assembly GCA_963768075.1 of Terriglobia bacterium. GTDB lineage: Bacteria > Acidobacteriota > Terriglobia > Bryobacterales > Bryobacteraceae > QHXW01. The sequence continues at coordinate 175,192 of CAVYHD010000024.1, read as the reverse complement.
CCTGCAACTGGGAACGCCAGTAGTCGCGGTGCCGGTGCATGCCGTCGCCAGCCAGGGACCTCCGCTGCCACTCGGCGTAGTCCGCATACTGTATAGGTAGCGGACGAAGCTCATTCGGAGCGCCATAGGCGAAAGTCGCGTAGAGCGATCCCAGCTCGGCGTAGAACACGCGCCGCGACCAGGCGTCCGTTACAGCGTGGTGCATCACGATGCGCGAGTATATGCTCGCCATCGTCTTGGTTGAGGCGAAGCAGGCTTCCGCGAATGAGCAGGCCGGCAGCCAGCGTGAACGGCGCTGCCAGCTCCGCCTCGATGACGCGCTGCGCTTCAGCTTCCTGCTCACTCGCCGGCAACGTCGACAGATCGCGCACGCCCAGTCGAAGCTCGCTCTCCGCCGAGACCACCTGTACAGGCTCACCGTCCATTTCGGGAAACGCGGCGCGAAGCACCTCGTGCCGCAGTATGATGGCGTTGAGAGCTCAATTCAGCGCCGATACGTCGAGGCTGCCGCGGATGCGCGCAAGGATCGGCACGTTGTACACCGGCGAGCCAGGATTCCAGCGATCCAGGAACCATAGGCGCTCTTGCGCACAGGAGAGTGGCGCCGGCCCCAAGTCCGACCGCCTGGGGATGGCCGTGGGGCTGCCAGCCGGTTGCGGCCGTGAAAGCGCCGCACGCGCCAGCGTTCGGCGCTTTTCGAGGAGGGCGGTGGAGTTGGCAAACCGGTCTTGCGTCATCTTGTTTGGGTGCTCTCGACGAACTTGGGCGACCTAGAGCGCAGCGTCCGCGAGCTTGCTTACCGGTAGCTCATGCAGGCCCATTCGCGGAATGAGCTCCTTACGAACGGCTATGAACTCGTCCAATGCAACGTTGTAACCTCGGATCAGGCCGTCCGGCTGCGGCACGTCGCAAACCTGGTGGTATACCAGCGCGTAGCCGTACTTGTTCGCGGCTTTCGCCCTGCCCAGACTTCGCACGGGCTCAATGTCGTAGAGGATGTCCGGCTGCGGCACGCCGCACTCTTGCTCCAGCTTCTTACGGCGCGGCAGGTACCACCCGTACTCGATAGCGAGGCCGTTGGGCATGCGCGGACGGGTCGCCGCCAGGGAGCACGTCGACAGCCGACGGTCGGTTAGCCCGTGTCTATCCGTTATGTCCACGTGGCCGAAGCGCTGGTTCGCCAGCGTGTACATGACGATACCCATCTGGCCGCTAAACAGATGTGCAACAGGCTGCCCGGTGGCCAGCACGCGACCCACCACCCTATCCAGAGCAGAGGCTACGGGGGCGTCACGCATGAACAACCGGTCAGACCGGTCAAACCAGCCAAAGGATTTCAGGCTTTGATCTCCTATACATACTCCAAGGTACTTGATGAAAACGGTGGTAACTCGGACAATTACTGTCTCTGTGATCAACAGAACGAGAACAATCGCAGGGCAGACTATGGTTTAGCTAATTTCGACGTTGGGCAACGGTTAGTCCTTAGTCCGATCTGGCAGCTACCCTTTGGCGTTGGCCAGGCATTCCTGAACCACAGTGGTGTTGCGAATACTCTGGCGGGCGGATGGGAACTTTCCGGCATCATTACCTTCCAGTCAGGCTTTCCGTTTACGGTACTGGCTAACCAGGATTTCTCGAACACTAACTCCGCCAGTCCGAGGCCGGATCGCGTATGCAGTGGCGCCGGTCCACAAACCGTCGGGGAGTGGTTCGATATCAATTGCTTCACCACCGACTTGCTAGCGCAAGCTTTGGCGAATGGAACACCTCGCTTCGGCAATTCCGGCCGCAATATCTTGATCGGACCGGGAATGCAAGAGTGGGATGTGTCTCTGATTAAGCGGAATCCGATTACCGAGCGAGTGAATTTGGAGTTCCGAGCGGAGCTTTTCAACTTATTCAATCACCCGAACTTCGGTACGCCGGGTGCGACGATAGGCACCAGCACCGCCGGCCAGATCACGAGCGCCGGCAGCCCGCGCGATATCCAATTGGGTCTAAAACTAAAGTTCTGACTTGAGGTTGTGATGGCCATCGAAACATCGACCAGTGCAACGGGAAAGGGAATTGCAACAGAGCCGGGAACATCAGCTTCGCCCAGCCTGGAACCCGGTCCGGGCACGAAGCGGCTGCTTTCGCTGGATGTGTTCCGCGGCTGGACGATGTTTTGGATCGTTGGCGGAGCGGCGCTCGTGGAAGGGCTCCAGGCCTTGCATCCGAATCCGGTACTCAATGGGTTGGTCTACGAGCTTACGCATACCCGTTGGCAAGGTTTGCGCTTCGAAGATACCATCTGGCCCTCCTTCATGTTGATGACTGGCATGTCGCTGCCCTTTTCCTATGCGAAGCGGTCGCTCACCCAAACTCATCGCCAGATCTTCATGCGTGTGTTGCGCCGGTTCCTTGTTCTCTTTCTGCTGGGTTCGCTGCGAGAGTCGATTCACTTCAAACATCCGTATCTGGTCGAGCTGAGCAGCGCCCTCCAGCCCATCGCGATCGCTTACCTCGCGGCCTTCCTTATCGTGCGAAAGTCGTGGCGCTTCCAGGCCGCAGTTGGTGTGTCCATCCTCGTCTTCTATGCTCTATTGCTGGCGCTCGTCCCCGCGCCCGGCGTCCCCGCCGGCAGCTACGGCAAGGACGTCAATCTCGTTCTGTGGACTGACATCGCCACGCTGGGGCGAGTGCTCCCGGAGCACTGGGGCACTGTGATTTGTACCCTCCCCACTATTTCCACCACCATCCTCGGAATGCTGCTTGGAGAGCTTCTGATGAGCGGCCGTTCCGAAGCCAGCAAAATGAAGATCATCGGCTTGGTAGGAATTTCGGGTGTCGCGCTTGGCTGGGCCCTCAATCCTGTGATTCCGATTGTCATGAAAATGTGGACGACATCCTATGGGCTGGCATCGGCCGGATTCGCTTGCCTGATGTTTCTGTTCTTTTACTGGTTGGTCGATGTGCGCGGCTCCCGAAAATGGGCCTTCCCGTTCGTGGTGATCGGCATGAATGCCGTGGCGATTTACATGTCGGAAAGTTTGATCCCGTGGAGCGGAACCGTGGCGATTTTCACGGCGCCGCTAGCGGGAACGTTGGGCTCGTTCACGACGCTGTTTCACGCGATTGCCGTTCTGGCGGTCGAGTGGCTCGTACTGTACTGGATGTACAAACGAAAGATTTTCCTGACTGCCTGACCAACGTCGCCCCTCCCTCCTGCCTGCCGAATCGCGCTGAATGGCATCCGCAACATTTTGTGGAATACGCTGACGGTAAGCCAGGCAGGAGGACGGCATTGCGAACAGCGGGGCCATCAGGCCACCGTCCGGGTAAGAGTGGCAGCGAGTCCGGCAGTTCTGAAAAGGGGCTGGATCGGCATACGGCCGACCGCGGACCGATTACCCGATACCTACACGAGCGTTTCCAAGGCCTGGAAAGGTTCTTTGAGAACTATCTGTCATTGCGCTCCATGCAGTGGCGATTCGAGGCACGAACCACAGACAGGCCATTCGCCGAGATCGCGCTCGCTAAAAGCTCTCTATATAAGGTGGAGCAGGTCTTTCTAATACACAGAGAGTCCGGCCTGGTGCTCCAGGACGTTGCGGCGCAAGGAGCCACATTCGAGGATCCTGACCTTGTGGGCGGAATGCTTACGGCCATTCAGAGTTTCACGAGTGATTCTCTCGGAGGTTCTCAGGGTTTCGATACTATGCGCCTCGGCGAGATGCAGGTCTGGATTCAGCCGGGTCCTAAAGCCGAACTGGTGGGCTTTATCTGCGGATCCGCTCCGAGGGAACTGAAGCAGGTCTTTAAAGACGCTGTCGATCGAATTCACGATCAACTGGCTCGTGAACTGGATGGATTTTCCGGGGTGGGCGTTGACGCGGCGCGACCTTATCTGGAGGCTTGCCTGCTTGGCCGCGCATCGGTACGGTGACGCCCGGTTTATCGAGAAAACCCATTTCGCGCTGTGGTTCAACGTTTGTTGGTCGGCCGTTCCGATTTCTTTGCCAGCAGGAGCAGGCCAATGATTGAGGCGATGCCCGCCAATCCGACCCAGTTCATGAAACTGTTTCTGAGCTGAGATCCGCCCAGGCCAAATCCCTTAAGAGTGAATGCCGCCAGAGATGCCAGACAGAAAGCATATAGGCAGCAACGTGCCAACCATAGTCCGCCGGGCCGCGAAAATGTCGACTCAGGCCGTGTCTGCGCCGCGTTGAGCTCTTCAGCGAGGTTCGATGTTCGAAGGTTCTGCAAGGCTCGCCGGGTTTCATCGAACTCAGAACCCAGCAGCCTGAGGACGAGAAAGTGCCGGGCTCCGACGTTGACGGCCCAAGCCTCGATGTCCCGGTCGATGCCGTCCATGTCACGCTGCACCCAATGGCCGGCGTACAGTCGGCCACGTGAGGAAGCCCACAGATCCTCCGCGTCGAGCAGAAACGCCTCAATGAACGGTGCGGTAGCCGTGAGCCCGTGCCGATCCTGCTGGGCTCCCGCCGGCGGGCAGACCCTTTCGAACCAGGCAGACGAGCGGGCGGCCAGCACCAGCGATCCTTCGGGCGTGCGCTCGAACACAACCATATCCAGCGCATTAAGCAACGAGATCTCTTCGGAGGGATGGATCATCGTATTTCTCCGTCCGTAATAAGTCTCCCTGCCAGACTTCGAAACATTTCCTCAACGCCCCGCCCAATCTTGGCACTCGTTTCGAAAACAGGCCAAGACTTGGCCAACGGACCGAGCATTTCGTCAGCGATCTGCCATTCGTTCCTGCGGTCGGATTTGTTGACCGCCAACACGAACGGGAGCACACCGGTGGTATCCTCCACGCGCCGCTGCAACTCACGAGCTGTGTCCAAGGTTCCGGAGCGAAGCCCATCCGCAACGAGAACGTACCCGGAAGCCCCCCTCAAGTACCTCAGTTGGACTGGCGTGACTTCATCCTCGCCAGCCAGGTCCCACAACATGAGAGTCAGGCGCAGCGAGCCCGCTTTCACCACCTTCTTGTCGATCTTTACGCCAACCGTGGTTAAGTATCGATCGTCGAAGATGCTCTCCACGAATCGCCTGACGAGACTGGTTTTGCCGACGCCGAAGGACCCCAGCATGCACACTTTCTTGACGACTGTGTGGGACCCCGACTCGGCGGAAGGCTGCTCTGGCTTGGGAGCCGGCGCGGACAGGGAGGAACTGATAGCCTCGATCAGGCAATCCAGATCGTGCGCAAAGGAACGTTCCGCCAGTTCGAGAGCGTTGCGCCGGCACAGACCTCGGAGGGTCTCGGGTAAGTCGTCGGCGGCCGGGAACCGGGCACCGGCAACCAGGACCGGAAAGAGCGGGATGCCACGTGCCAAGGCAGCCTCCACCTCTCGCCGGACCAAGTCCCGAGGATCTTCTAACCTACGCTTGCCATCCGCTCCAACGGAGGCAAGCCATCGCTCCCCTAGGACCACGATCATGGCCTCTGCGGTTGCCACGCGGTCCTCGATTTCCAATGTGAAGTCTGACCCGGGTGGAATTGTAGTCCGATCGAAGAAGACGCGATGAGGGCCGAAGTAATTGCTTAAGCAGTCGTAGATTCGCCCCGCGCTGGCCGCGGCATCGTCGCGTCGGTAACTAATGAAAATGCCGGACATTTACATGGCGTCCTGGAGGACGCGGGACCCACACGGGGCCGAGAGTGTGCCCTCGTCAAGATCATAGCTCGGAACATCGGTAGCAAAATCCAGCGGACGGTAGTTCCCAGAGTAGTCTCGGGGCACTGAAATCGAGTTACCGGCCGAAGCAGAGGGGCGCGAAGGTGTCGGGACAGGTCCGGCTTGAGCCTGAACGCCACTCATTCAGGATTGATTCTAACGGCAACACGAAACGCCTCCACATAATGCCCATCTTTTTGCCGGATCTGGCTACGGTATCGCGCTTTCATCTTTTCAAGGTCAGCCGGGTCCCAGTCCGGCCGGTAATGGTGGCTCGAGGGCTCGAACTGGCTGACGTGGGCCGCCTCGGCATCGAGCTTTTTCTCGACTACGCTGTCAATGTTCACCCAATAGTTCGCATCCTTCTCTGTCACGTAGAAATAGAACTTCTGCGGAACATGCCACGGATCGAGGCCCTCGTGCAGCCGCTGGTTCGGGAAGTAAAGGTGAAATTCAGCTGCGCGAATCGCGTCGAGGGTATTGTTTGCGGCCATACGATGGTCGGTCTTGTGCCACCGGACGTACTCCGAACCCGGGTCTATCGAGAGCACCACTTCGGGGCGTACCTGGCGGATGATACGGGTAACCTCTTCGACGAGGTCACGTGTGTTGGCGTATTCGAGCATGCCGTCGTGATACTCCAGCCACGAAATGTGATCTTTGGGAATGCCAAGGACCCGGCAGGACTCTTCTTCCTCGTGCATGCGTATGCGCGCCAGACGCTCGCTTGTCATATCGAGATCGTAGGAGCCTTTGTCGTCGTTGGTATAGATCACAATCCGGATGTTGTTCCCGTTAAGAGCCAACAGCGCAAGTGTACCGGCGCAGCAAAAGGTATCGTCGTCCGGGTGCGGCGTGAACAACAGCACAGTCTTGCCATGGAGGTCTTCGAGCCGTGTTTGCGACTGAGACGAAAGTGGCGCGGTCAAAACAGCCGCGAGAGCCGCGGCCAGAAAAAGAATTCTGATCATGAAAAGTACCTCCCCAGGATTCAAATCGTTGTTCAAAATATCATAGGGCTTGGGTACTTGCGAGGCTTCTTTCAGATTACCGGCGAACGCCGCTTGTTTGACCGATCTGATTCACTTGTCGGTCGGTTCGGAAAGTGACCAGTCCACGTCCCTTTTCAATCCGTGCAGATGATGCGCTTGGGTATCTTCCCCACTGGAATTTTCGTCAGTTCCGTGCGTGTAGCGACATCCAGGACGGACACGGAATTGGAGCCCGCGTTGGAGACATAGCAGCGCCGACTGTCTGGCGTGAAAGTGAGCCAGTCTGGACCAATGCCAACGGGCGTGGTGCCAAGCCGGGCGAGATCAGGTAGCGAAAACACCGAAACGGAATTCGACAGCAAGCTGGTGACCCAAAGAGTTTTGCCGTCCGGCGCGATGCCTATCCCGTGCGAAAACGTCTCCGGGATTAAAGGCCGCGCTCCCGGAGGGCCATCTGGCAGCAGTATCCGGTCGACAACCTTACGGGCTGCGTAATCCACAACCGCGAAGCCGTGCAGGCTGGACAATTGCACAAATAGACGAGTCGGGACGTGGTCCGGGCCTGCTTCGATAGCCACGGGGCGTGGTACACCGCCGACCTTGATCTCGAACGCGCGCTGTTCCGTCTTGATATCTATAGCCGTCAGTTTCTGATCGTCCATCGACGTCGCCAGCATGTATTTCCCATTTTGTATGCAATACACGTTGTGAGGACCGCGGCCAACCTCGACGCTCTTGACCTTTTCCAGAGAGGCGGTATCGACGATATCCACGACAGATTCCTGGCGGATACAGACGTACACACGGCGGCCATCGGGCGTGATCGCGACGTTGTTCGGACGGCGTCCGAGCGGCACGCTGCGGAGGATCTTGCCCGTTGCACGATCGACAACGTCGAGGACGTCTTTACTTTCGCTGCTCACATAGAAACGCTTCTTGTCGAGCGAAGGAACGATACCATGCGGATTCGCGGAAACTTTGATCTCGCCAACAACCGTGTTTGTCGTCGGATCAATCACGGAGATCTTATCGTCATCGCTGTTTGCAACGTAAATCCGGAACGGGGCAGCAGACAGCACGAAAGCTGTGAAGAAAGTTAAGAGCGCTCGCATCCGCGATTACTATAGCAGTTATAAGGGAAGGGCGGGATCGGGGTGAAAATGATCCGTTGATGCGCCACGACGGGAGCATTCGCGGCTCGCACCGGGCCGACGACTCTAGCCGACGAGAGATCTTCAGCCTAATAGCCTTGAAACAATAATTCTTCAAGAGCCATCCGTCGCACCTGCCACAAGTCACGCTCCCTCTCATCCACATGCAGTCTGCAGTCGCCCTCGTCATTGAAGGTCAGGGTCACCGCAAACCGTTCGGTAGAGAGCATAAGGAACGCTGAGTTACCCAGTCAAACTTCGACGTGTCCTTCTCCAGTTTGTCGTTCATGCTTTCACCTCAAAATGTCGCCGACTCTACAAAATATCGCACGACTCCCGCGGCGCTGGCAGACCGGGCGGGTGGCATCTTTCGATACCTTGCTGCACCCGAAGGACCAAGGGGGTGCTTGCAGCCCGCCTCCCGAAGATCCATACTTCACCACATGAGCCTCAAAAGTGCTGCGTTGCTTGCGCTGGTTGGGACAAGTCTCTTGACCCTCGTGTTGCTCGTGAACTTGGCCAGGGACGGCTGGGCTCTGCTCAATGGCGTGGTCGCGTTAGTCATCTTCGTGACATCCCTCATCCGGGCGCTGGCGGGGGTGAGTGTGGTCGTGTTTCTTTACGTCTTCCACAAAGCGCAGGGTTGATTTCCTACCTCAGGTGTAAGTCAGTACCCCTTGACATTCTACCCAAGGGCCTTTATGCTCCAACTAGAATGTCTACCGGTCGCGAAATCAGCAAGGTCGAACTCCTGCAAGGCACCCTGGATATGCTGGTCCTACGAACGCTCCTGTTCGGTCCGGCGCACGGTCACGCCATCGCGCATGCCATCGAGCGCGCCTCCAACGACGTCTTGCAAGTGGAGCACGGGTCGCTCTATCCGGCACTCCACCGCCTGGTGAAGCAGGGTCTTATCTCCGCCAAGGCTGGCGTCTCCGAAAATAATCGCCAGGCGAAGTTCTACAGTCTGACACCTCGGGGCCGCAAGCATCTGCACGCCGAAAACTCGAAGTGGGAGCGCCTAACGCAGGCCATTGCGCGCATCATGCTTCCGCTCGAAGAGGAGAGCCAATCATGATATTCGGACGCCGCAGCCAACAGAATGAGCTCGACCACGAGATCCGCGACTACATCGAGCGCGAGACCAACGACAACATCGCCCTTGGCATGCCCCCCGCCGACGCACGCCACGCCGCCATACGCAAACTCGGCCAGCCCGTCCTCAACGTCAAGGAAGACACTCGCGCCGTGTGGGGATGGATCTGGTTCGAACGGCTGTTTCAGGATCTTCGCCACGGCATCCGCATGTTGCGCAAAACCCCCGGTTTCACTTTCGTGGCCGTGCTCTCGCTGGCCATCGGAATCGGCGCAAACTCCGCCATGTTCAGCTTGGCCGACGCCTTGCTCTTTCGTCCGTTGCCGGTCCTGCGGCCAAGCGAAGTCGTCGCTGTGAACTGGACTTCGCCCAGCGGCCATTTCAACGAATTCATTTACAGCGCCGCTTCCTACCGCGATTACGTCGACCTGCGCGACCGCAGCCGTAGCTTTGCCGGCCTGTCCGCGTTCAACAATCAGAATTTCGGTTTGGCCACGCGCATGGAGGACCCGCCGCAACTCAGCATGGGGTTGCTGGTAACCGGAAACTTCTTCCAGGTAATGGGCGTATCCCCGGAACTCGGACGTGCGTTCCTTCCCGATGAGGACCGCGTGCCCGGCCGCGATGCCGTGCTGGTGATCAGTCACGACTTTTGGCAGAAGCAATTCGCCCGGGACCCGTCGGTGCTCGGCCGCAAGGTGTGGCTCAACGGCGTTCCCTTCACGATCATCGGCGTCACGCCCGAACGCTTCACCGGCATGGATCAATTCACGCGGCCTTCCCTCTACGTGCCGCTGATGATGTGGCCGCGCTTGACGCCAACTCCGCAGGACCGCCCCCTCGATGCGCGCGACCAGCGCTCGCTCAGTATCAAGGGACGCTTGCAGCCCGGCGTTTCGACTGCCCAGGCACAGGCTGAACTAGTCACCATCGCCAAGGACCTCGAACGCGCGTATCCCGATACCAACCGCAATCAAACCGTCACCGTGAGCACGGAGCTCGAAACCAGAATCGAGCAATCGCCGCCCAACACCATGCTCATCGCCATGCTCTGTACGCTGGCCGGCGCCGTCCTGCTGGTCGCCTGCGCCAATGTGGCCGGCCTGCTGCTCAGCCGTGTGGGCGTGCGTTCGCGTGAGATCGCTCTGCGCCTCGCCATCGGCGCCAGCCGCCGCCGTCTCATTCGCCAGCTTCTCACCGAAAGTCTTCTCATTGCCCTCGCTGGCGGCCTCGCGGGACTCGGCGTCGGGTATGCTGGCGCACAACTTTTTAGCCGTATCGATATTCCCTCCGATCCGCCCATCGCCTTCTCCGTCCAAATCGATCAACGCGCGTTGCTCTTCAGCCTCGTGGTTGCGTTCCTCAGCACCATCCTGTTCGGCCTCATGCCAGCCCTCCAGACCACGCGCACCGACCTCGTCAGCGCACTCAAGACTTCCGGCACCAACCTCGCCGGACATCGGCGTCTCTGGGGCCGCAACTTCCTCGTCGTCGGGCAGGTCGCCGTTTCGCTCGTGCTGTTGGTCATTTCCGCCACGCTGTTTCGCGGCTTTCGCGGCGAATTGCTCCGGGGCCCCGGTTATCGCACCGACCACTTGCTCATGATGAGTTTCGATCCCTCGCTCGTGCACTACACCGACGCTCAATCGCTGAAGTTTTACCGGCAATTGCTGGATCGCGCGCGCCTCGTGCCCGGAGTAAAATCCGCGACACTCGCAAACTCCATACCCATGGCGGCCGACGCGGGAGATAGTGTCAGTGTAATTCCCGAAGGCTTCCATCTTCCCAAAGGGCAGGACAGCATCACGGTCATAGACAATTCCGTCGGCGAAAACTTTTTTGAGACCATGGGCATTCCCCTGCTTACCGGTCGCGCCCTCCTGGTCACCGATACCGCCACGGCGCCCCCCGTCGCGGTCGTGAACGACACGTTCGCCCGGCACTATTGGCCCAACCAATCCGCCGTCGGCAAACGCTTCCGCATCAATGACGCCAGCGGCCCGTGGCTCCAAATTGTCGGCGTCGTCAAAACCTCCAAGTATTTTTGGGTCAGCGAACCGCCCGTCGAATTTATCTATCTGCCCATGGACCAACGTCCCCATCCGCACATGCGTTTGCTGGTCCAATCCATCGGACCCGCTGCTGGGTTAGCGGCTCCGCTCCGCGAGGTCGTACACAGCCTCGACGTCAACCAGCCCATCTACGATGTGCGCACCATGGAGGAATTCTTCGAGGTCCGCGCCGTTCGCACCTCCGCCATCATCGTTGAAACCGTGGGGGCCATGGGAATCATGGGGCTGCTGCTCTCCATCGTTGGACTTTACGGTTTGGTGGCCTACGCGGCCGGCCGCCGCACGCGGGAAATCGGCATCCGCATGGCCATCGGCGCACAGCGCGGCGCGGTTTTGCGCATGGTGATGCGCCAAGGTCTGCTGCTGGCCTTGATCGGGACCGCTGTCGGATTCGCCGCGGCTCTCGCCGCCGGCAAAGCGTTGACCAGCAACTTCCTGTTTTCGTTCTCGCGCTCAAACGGCTTTCTCACATATCTGCTGGTCGTGCCGGCTCTGCTTGCCGTCACTCTGCTGGCCGCCTACATTCCCGCCCGCCGCGCCTCGCGGGTCGATCCAACCACCGCGCTTCGCTATGAGTAGTTCAAGGTGCTAACGGCGTCAGTCGGTTTCGCGTACAAATCCGGCGAGCGCCGTGCAGGTGAAGCTCAGCACGACAATCAAAGCCAAAGCCCCGCGCAACGTGATCGCCTCGGATAGCAGACCGATGGCCGGCGGGCCTGCCAGCAAAGCCACATAGCCCAGGGCAGCCACGGTCGCGACACCCGCTTGTGGCCGCGGCATGGCCTTATGGCCGGCAGCGCTTAGCGTGATCGGAAAGATCGTAGAGAATCCCGCGCCAGCACAGGCGAAGCCGATCACGGCCGGTAGAGCGTGCCCGAACGCTAAACCAAGCCCAAGTCCTATGGCGGCGAGAGCGCTGCCCAGCCGCACTAGCCAAACGGAACCTAGGCGGCCCCGCAGCCAATCGCCCGCGAATCGTCCACCCGCCATCGTCAGCGAGAATACTGCGTAGCCCGCGGCGGCGGTTCCTTGTCCAGTGAACTGCGTCAGGTAGACGGCGCTCCAATCTGCCATTGCGCCTTCGCCGAGCAGGATGCAGAATGCGATGACGCCCAGACCCAGCAGCGGCCGCAAAGGGAACGGGTGCGTATGTTGAGCGGCGACCACCTCCGGCGCATCCGGCAGAAGGCGGCGCGTCGAGAGCAGCACACCGATTCCCAGGATCACCGCGGCGACCGTCAAATGCGGTAATGGCGCGACGCCTTGACCGGCTGAGAATCCACCGGTCGCGGAGCCGATCATTCCACCCAGACTGAATAGCGCATGGAACCCCACCATCACCGGGCGCTTGTAAAACCGCTCCACGTCGACTGCCTGCGTGTTCATGGCGACATCCATTGAACCGGCGAACAACCCGTAGATGAAGAGCGCCAGACCGAGCGATGTTGCATTCCAGGCCAATGCTGGCGCCGGTAGTACGACGCAAAAACCAATCGACGACCAGAGCGTGACGCGCGCGCTGCCAAAGCGCGAGATCAAGTGCGAAACTCCCAGCATCGAGAAAACCGCGCCGCCGGACGCTCCCAACAGTGTCAGCCCCAACACGGCGTTCGAAAGATGCAGCGTGCGCTGTATTGCCGGAATACGCGCTAGCCAGTTGGACACGATCATCCCGTGGATCAGGAAGACGAGCGCAACCGAGACACGCGCTGCCCTCAGCACGGGGGCAAAGCCGGCAGGTGATACAGGCCGTTTAGCGCTGCGAGGGTCTCCTGGGGTGTCGTGAAATGGACGGCGTGGATGCCCAGCAGCCGAGCACCGTCCACGTTCGCCTGCCGGTCGTCAAAGAACAGCGTCTCGGAAGCCGCGACGCCCAGACCCGAAAGGCAATGCTGGTAGATCGCCGCGTCCGGCTTTGCGACACCCAGGTCGCAGGAAAATGTAGCGAAGTCGAAATCGGCCAGCCAGCCGCTCTCATGAACAATCCAGTTGCGAAGTTCGAGCCCCATGTTGGAGAGGATCGCGATGCGAACACCCCCTGCTCGCACCCGGCGCGCCCACTCCATCATGCAGCCATCCAGGTGTGTCCAACTGCGAACATCGAGTTCAGTCAGGCGGGGAATGCCGCTCTCGGCGAGCGGGCGCCCCAAGTCGTGCGCGACCGTCCGCCAATAGGAAGTGGCATCCAGTCTGGCGTCGTCATAGGGCAGTCGGTAGGGCCAATAAACCTCCTCGAATCGGGCGGTTGGGACCTGAAAGACCGCCGCCATAGCCTCAACGTCCTCGCGCGGCTGGGGCAGACAAAGGACTTGGCCGTAGTCGAACATGATCGCTTTCGGTTGTATTGCGTTCACAAGTACGATAATATTGGCTTAATCATGCAATGTCAATTATAAACGTGCAACCTCCGGCAGGATGGCTTAGAGAAGAGCGCCATGCGTATCTTCTTGATTGCCTTCGCAACGAAGGCAAGTTAGTCGCCTCCGAATTGAGCGGTAGACTTGGCGTTTCTGAAGATACCATTCGCCGCGACCTACGCGAACTAGCGGAAGAACACAAGCTGCAGCGGGTGCACGGCGGCGCGTTGCCGCGATCTCCGGCAGCGGCGCCATACGCCACGCGCCAGAAGCAATCGGGGGCCGCGAAGGACGCGATCGCACGGGCGGCGGCCACACTGATCCAGGACGGCCAACTGGTGTTCATGGACGGCGGCACCACCACACTGCAGGTGGCGCGGCATCTTGCTCCGGAACTGAGCGCGACCATCGTGACCAACAGCCCGCCTCTGGCGGTGGCACTGACCAGTCACGAGCGCATTGAAGTGATTCTGCTGGGCGGCCGCCTGCACAGAGATGGGCTGGTGACGATGGGAGCCGCAACCACCGAGGAACTGCGATGTTTTCGCGCCGACCTGTGCCTGCTGAGCGTGTGTAGCTTACATCCGGAAGCCGGGCTGAGCATCCCGGACTACGAAGAACGTCACATCAAGCGCGCCATGATCGCGAACTCGGCGGAAGTGGCCGGTCTGGTCGCGATCGAGAAGCTGGGGACCGCGATGCGATTTGTGGTCGCGCCGGCGAAGGCACTGACCTATCTGGTCACCGAAAACGGCGTGCCGGACGATCAGCTAGCTCCCTATCGCATGCTGGGAATCAGCGTGATTCTGGGCTAACTCTTCCCGCGGCAAATCCCGCCTGTGTGTGTCTTTCGCTGCTGCGCGTTCACTTTCTGGCAATGATGGACCACGTACCTCAGTTAAAGGCTCACATCGCCACGATCGTCGAAATGAGGGATCTGTCGCGAATGAGTTGAGGCCCGACTGTGCGGAGAATTCGGGTTTAGAATGTCATCGATGATTCTTGATTATCCATTGTGGCTGCGTGCGGCGCACTTTTTCAACTTTCTTCTCCTGTCGCTTCTCGTGCGGAGCGGTCTTGAAATCTTGAGCGCACACCCGAGACTGTACTGGAATGATCACTGCACGCCGGGTAGCGAATGGCTTAAGCTCACGAAGAAGCAGCGACCTCAGGACCAACTGTGGACGGCAAGTGACGAAGAAACCTCGTTCCCCTCCGCAATTGCCTTGCCAGGGCACGACAATCTAGGTCTCGGGCGGCACTGGCACTTTCTCGCGGATTTTTCGTGGCTGCTAACAGGTTTGGTTTACGTTGCGATGCTCTTCATCACACCGGAGTGGCGACGGCTGATTCCGACTTCCTGGCAGATTGTTCCGGACGCATGGCACGCAATGCATAGCTATCTAAGCTTCCACGTTGTCGAAACACCAGGAGAATACAACGCATTACAACAGTTAAGCTATGCGGCGGTCATATTCCTGCTCGCGCCGTTCAGTATTGCGACTGGAGTAGCGATGTCGCCGGCCGTCGCCGCTCGTTTCCCTAGGTATATCAGGATCTTTCACGGGCGGCAGGGCGCACGGAGCCTGCATTTCCTCGCTCTTTGTATGTTCCTCGTATTTTTCATCGGCCATGTCGCCCTGGTGGCTATTCACGGCTTCCAGAGAGGGTTGGCCCTGATTGTTCTGGGGGAAAGCCACAATCCAGATTTGATGCGCGCTCTAATGATCTGGCTAGCCGGGTTGGCGGGCGTAGCGGCCATTCATGTCGTGACGACTATGTGTTCGCGCCGCCGCCCGCGGTTTGTCCAGAGAGCCACTCAGTCGATCACAGACCCGCTGCGCACGCTGCTCTTCGGCCATGAAATCTCCGCGCAGCATTACTCAACGGTGGACATCTCGCCGTACTTCTGGGTGAACGGTCGGCCGCCAAAAGAGGAAAGCTATTTGGCGATGGCACGCGAGCAATTCGCAAACTACAACCTGGAAGTTGGTGGATTGGTCGAAAGGCCATTGTGCCTGACGCTGGCTGACCTCCGTGCAATGCCGAAACAAACGCAAATTACCAAGCATTGTTGCATTCAGGGCTGGTCAGGAGTTGCGGAGTGGGGCGGCGTCTGTCTGCATCACATCCTCGGTCTTTGCCATCCGCTCGCTGCCGCCCGGTACATCGTCTTCTACGCGTTCGACAATAAATCGACATCGGAAGCACATGCACAAGGGCCAGGATCCTTCTACGGCACGATTCGCTTGGAGCTGGTAGAAGATCCGCAGACGATGCTTGCTTACGAAATGAACGGCCAGCCACTGCCGATTTTGCATGGAGCACCGCTTCGACTTCGTGTCGAAACGCAGCTCGGATTCACGATGGTGAAATACATCCGCGCAATCGAGTTCATCGAGAATTACAAAACCATTGGCCAGGGCCAAGGAGGCTGGCGGGAGGATTACCAATATTTCAGCCAAGAGGCAGGGATCTGATTTACGAGGAATTGGTACACGGAACCCGGCCAAAAATGCGCGGCTCGGATTGAGCACGAATCAACCGTTGTAACATCCCATGACATCTCCACGGCACGCCTGCGGCCCCGGATCGCAAGATGCTGATTTGAATACCTCTGAAACTACTGACTAGGGACAATGTCGGCGTACGCATTTTTGGCGAACGACGGGACAGCGAAATGGCGAGCTTTGTATCAGAGCTGGTCTTCATAGTGTTCCAGGGCGACGCGCACCAGTTGACCGCGTGTCCTTACGCCGGTCTGTTCGAAGAGGCTCCGGAGAATCGCTTTCACGTAGCTCTCGGAGATCTGCAGATGCCAGGCAATCTCCTTGTTAGAGAGCCCCTCAAGGACGAACCGCAACACTTTTCTTTGTCGTTCGTTGAATCTCGGTCCGGATTCTGGCTGCTCCGCGCCCTGCTCTTCCGCTACCAGATTGCGGTACCGGTGATCCAGCCATGTGTCACCGGCCTGTACTGCGCGGATACTTTCAGCGAGGACATTCAGCGGATTCTCCTTCACGAAAATGCCGGAAACACCTTGGCGCAAGAGCCGCCGCGCCTCGGTGTCGCTAACCCAAGCAGTTACGATGAGCACTCGACCGGTGAACCCTAGCTGTCTTGCCGCCGGCAGAAACTGGGACGCTCTTTCAGCGCCGAGATCGTGAT
This sequence comes from Terriglobia bacterium, assembly GCA_963768075.1. GTDB lineage: Bacteria > Acidobacteriota > Terriglobia > Bryobacterales > Bryobacteraceae > QHXW01. The sequence continues at coordinate 158,666 of CAVYHD010000024.1, read as the reverse complement.
CCAGCAGTACGACGTCGGTCGGTTGCTGCCCGATCATCTGGAGCGCGGCCCCAATAGTGGCGCAGTGGGCTACCTGGAGATCCGGCTCGGCGCCCAGAGCCCTGGCTACACTCTCCCGGAATACGGCATGATCATCAACAAGTAAAACGGTGATCTTCGCCATTGCCGCAAATCTCGTATTCACCTGTGTTCATCGGCCAGCCACAGCTGTACCACGAAACAGCCCCCGCCAGAATTCGCCTCGTAGCGCACATCGCCACCATAGGATCGAACGATCGCCCGGGAGATGTAGAGACCAAGGCCAGTAGCGTAAGCACCCGGTTGAAAGGGCTGGAACAGTTCGTCGGGCTTGGCCACGCCATGACCTGTGTCTCGGAATCTGACCTGAACCATATCATTCTCGACACTGACCTCCACCGAGAGCAGCTTATTTTCCACTTCCTCGATGGCCCGCTGGCTGTTGCGCGCGAGATTCAGGAAAACCTGCAACAAGCTGTGATGATCCGCTACAACCAGCGGCAGCCCGTTGGCGACGGTCCAATTGACCTTGCCGTCAACGTCGCGAAATGAAGCATCAATCACGACTCTCGTTTCATCGAGCACCATCCCGAGATCGGCAAGAGCCGCGGAGCGATCCGAAGCCAGTCCCAATCCGGAAGCGGCAATCTTCTGAAGACTTTCGATGATAGTTCCCAGCACTTGAAAGCTATGGCTATCCGAAATTGTGGAGATCGATGTCAACCCGCGGTGCGCCAAAGCCGCTGCCGACGCCAGGTTACGGATTTCATGGCTCATCGCGCCAATCAGGATTCGGGAAGTAGCCATCATAGAATCGAGGCCCGTACGTTCCCGGTCTCGCAGGTTTTCAGAAGCGTCCCAGATGAATGCGGCGAGATGGCGCCCTGAGGGCGTGACAAAAGTAGATAACCACACGTGAGCCAGAAAGGCGTCGCCATCGGCGCGTTGAGCCCGGCTCTCGACCGTTGTCCGGAGGTTCAGGCTTGAGTCTGGCATGTTCAGGAAGCGGTTCAGTATGGGCAAATAGGCGTTTATGTGGCTCCCATGCAGGTGCTTGGCATCTAAACCCAGAATATGCTGTGCCGAGTCGTTTGCCAGAAGAATCCTCCCCAGGCTGTCGAGCGTCAGAATGGCCAAAGGGCTTGTATCGATCACGACCTGCAGTTGCTGCTCGGCTTCCATGCGGAGTCTCATCTGGTGTTCCCGCTCCGTCAGATGTAGGGCCGTCAAGTGCCGCTTCCGATTGAGCTCCGAAACAAAGAACCCGGCCAAACCGAACCCAGCCGCTCCAATGACGGTGCGAACAGCCGCACCTGGCGTTGCGTGGACCGGGCTAAACAGTTCGCGCAGAAGTCCGCATGCAACGGAGAATGCCAGGATTTGCCAGCCCCGAAGAGTTGCTGAGGCCATTAGAATGGGCACGATATATAGAAAACCGAGAGAAACCTCCTCCACCTTCCAGTCGATGTAAGCGATCAACGCCACGAGCAATCCGGCGATCGCGTACAACCATCCAGGCATGGCCTCGGAAAAAGCCAGGTACGTGTCGAGCGGATTCACCCGGGGCCGCCATTCCATGATCTAGATGTAGCGCTGATTTCGGGCCAGCACAATGCGTTTCCACGCCGCCGAGGCGCACTGTACGAAAGATATGGCCGTGTTTGCCCGCCGTTAAGCCAAAATTAACTTGCTCGGCGACCAGTTAACTCCACTGGTTTGCGCTACCACATTCCAGCAGCCGGCCGCCGGGCATACTTTCCAGAAGGAGTGAGATGTCGCCCACTTCAATTTCTCCGGACGGCGTGGCACCGTTAGAAACACCGGGTGATACGGATCGGCGCTCCGAGTGCCGGCATCCGATCGTTTTGCGACCGCAATACAAGCTGATCCGGAACCGCCGGCGCTTGCGAACCCGAAGCGCAGTCGACTATGGTCGCAGAATTTGGCGAGGTTCCAACGGCGGCGCGCCGGATCCTCGCGCAGTCCGATGCCAGTGGTTTTGCGATAAGTTCCGGCGTTGCCCGCGAGCCAACCCTTCTTGGCGAATGAGCATTTTCGCGCAATTGCCGGGCGATTGTCCGAAAGATAATGCCCCTTTCACGTTGGGTTGCGGCAATATTGTTTGTCGGAGGCGGGGCCACGTGAGTAGCGCAGCGGATTCGGAGGCCGCCGAAACCCGCGAGGCCCCCCTGCCGAATGTCCGATGGCTGGTTTGCGATCGGAAGAAGCCTTGCCAGCGCGCCGATATCTTGAGCGGTTAGCCGGACGGGCGAGAAAACCGGCCACGCACCAATATTCTGGTGTTTCTCTGTATCGTCGACCGATATTTAGGAGAAACTCACGCCACTTTTGCGCAGTTTTTCAAAAAGTCAGGAGATTACCGTGACAGACGCGGACAAGCAACAAATCCACAACGAAGATTTCCAGTTCGTTCTCAAGGCGTTGCTGGCCGCCTACCAGCCCATCCTGGACGAGGAGCTAAAAAGGGCGAAATCCCCGGATGACTTGAAGAAAGAAGCGGAGGCACGCACTCCAAGCTGCGATGACGAAATCGCCCTTGCCAATCGTATTTTCGACAAATTCTTAACCGAGGAAATGGCCATTCGCGCTTTGCCGGCTGAGGCCCGGCAGATTCTGGGGCCGATCGAACGCTGGCGCTGGTGCTTCTTGCACATCCGGTGCTGCGTTATCTTCGGTTGGCTCGTATGCCGCGGGCCCCGCACTTTCCGCGCTTTTGCCTATTATCTGTATCGCTATTTTCTCTGTGTGCGCGGTATTGCGTTTCCGGCCGGAGGCGGAACTCCTACTCTCACGGCCGACCAAGCGCAAGATTTCAGGACACTCGTGCAGGCGCTCGCCCGCGCTTACCGGCCCTATCTGACTGATCAGATCGCAGGCATCGACTTTCCGGTGGGCATCCCAGACGAGGTGATCGCGGGAAAAATCGACTGCCACGAAGGCGAAGAGGACGCTGCCGCCATCTTTGAGCGCCTGTTGACGCTTGAGACTGCGCCCGCCCTATTAGGCCGCGAGGCTTTCAATGCACACCTGCGCGAGCCGTTCTTCCGCTTTTGCCGCTGCTGGTGCCTGTGCGCCATCCGTTTCGGGTGCTGCCTGGCGCGATCGCGCAGTTTTGTCGACGTTCTGCGCTGCCTGCTAGCGTACTTTCAGTGCCTGCAGAATTGCTTTCGCCCGCTGATTGGCGAAATCGACACGCCGGGCGAAAACGCCTGCGTCGACGCCGTGTTTGTCGCTGCATGCAGCAACATGACGGCGATCCAGATCACCGGCAGCGCGGCTGGCGCGGCGTTTGACCATTACACGCTGCGCTACAGCTGGGGTGCGAATCCACCCGTCAACGACGCGGTGGTTTATCCCGATTGCACCCGCCCGCCCGCCAATCCAAGTTCCGGGGTGCCCGTCACTGGCGGAACGCTCGGCTATCTCGACGCCTCGCTGCTGCCGGCCGGCATCACCGAATTCAGCATTCTCCTCGACGTCTTCGGATCGGGCGGGCTCCATCTCGTCGTCACGCGCACCTTTCAGATCAAAACGACCGCGGTGGAAATCACCGCAGCCGCTACGGTGAATGCCCTCGTGGCGCAGGATCCGTTCCATTTGGCATCGGTGATCAAGCTCATCAAGGCGGCCAACGATCCCAATCCCGCGGTCCCCGAGATTTCTGTCGGCGGTTCATTCAGCGTGACCGGGAGCGCGTACACGGTGGGCTGCGACCGGATCCTGACCCAGTTTGTGCTGGCGCGATTTGACGCTCCGCCAGCCAATCCGGTCCCGTCGTTCGCCAGCGCCTTCGGAGGCACGCCTCTGATTGGTCCGGTCGTCTATGCCGACACCCCGGACCATCCCTGGCAATCGGGCTGCTTCCCCGTTATCACGCCCAACATCATACTCAACGGCAATCTGGTGTCGGAGTGGAACACGATTTTCTGTCCGGTCCCGCCGCACACCGAACCGAAAGTACTGCCCAAGCCGTTCTGGAACAGTGCTCCTTTAAACGGCCGGTTCGTGGTCTTCCTCGAGACGCGCGACCATCTGCTTCCCGCAGGGCCGTTTCCCGGAAGTGTGGCGGCCGTCGACCAGGTGGCGGTCTGGATTGACAACCAACTGCCGGTGGCCGTGATCGACTCCATCGGCGGCATCAGCGGATGCGGCGACCTCCATCTGAAAGACTTCGTTGGCAAGACCGCAGAAATCCGCGGCGTCGCTTGGGACCCGCTGATCGATCCCACCGCGCCCCCGCTGCGCCCGAACGACAACTTCGGCTCGTACGGTCTCGGGTTCCAAAAGAACGGTGGCGCCGGCGGCTCAATTCCCGCCCTTACCCCGAACACCCGTGTACCCAACATCTTCTCGCCGCAGCCCCCTCCGCCTGATGGGACGCTGGCAAACTGGGAGATCGTGGCCGCGCTCGACGCAGGAGTGGGCCCGGCGCTGCCACCTACTTCGCCGCAATTACGCCGGGGCGAGCGATGTGCATACGTGATCACCCTGGTTGTCTCGGACACCACACACGTGGGCGACAGCGGCACCAATCATACCGCCGGACCGTTTCTGTATGCGATCAACATCATTAACGATATATGAGCGAGATGGGGTTGGGGATGCGGTTTCTGATCGCGATTCTGGCGACGTGGCGGTTGGCGCATCTATTGGCGTACGAGGACGGCCCGGCGGAAATCGTCCTTCGTCTCCGCAGGCGCGCCGGCAAACTCATGGAATGTCTTAACTGCATCAGCATCTGGGTGGCAGCGCCCCTCGCCTTGTTCGTAACGCGCGAGCTGTGGTGCCTGCCCCTGACGTGGTTGGCGCTCTCTGGCGCGGCGTGCCTGCTGGACCGTATCGGTCAGGCTCCGGTCGTAATTATCGAGGTGAAGATCATGCCCTGTTGCGGACAGAAGCAGACAGAATGGAACGCCCCTTCACGATTCGCCAGTGAACGAGATGCTGTAACGGCCCAAGGCGCGGTGACGCTCAGATACGTCGAAGACTCGCTGATTCTTGTGCGCGGCTCATCCACGGGCCGCCATTACCAGTTTTCGGGAGCCTCGCCCGTTCAAGAGGTGGACGCGCGCGACGCAGTCGCTATTTTGCGCACCGGATACTTCCGCCGTCAGTAAGAATCCGGCTCGGATCATTCCGCGAAAGCGCCGCGGCGAAATCAATTTGCCAACGGGCACGGCTACGCCGTGCTGGAGGTTTGGATGGTCTTGATCTGCGGAAACTCGGACGATCGTTTAGTCAAAGAACTGCTGCGTTTGTGCACGGGAGCCGACTGGACGACGAAGCAAATCGATGAAAACGCGCTGTTCGGTGGCACGAGCTTCGCGTACGAAGGAAAAGGTGCAAGCGCGCGCGGATTTCTCGAAATCTCAAGCCAGAAAGTGCCTCTTGACGATGTGCAGGGCGCCATTCTGCGACTGCCCCGTGCGTGGTGGCCGTCCGACGAGTTCGATCTCCAAGACCAGATGTTTGTCTATCACGAGACGATGGCTTCCTGGTTCGCGCTGTTCGACAGTCTCGAATGTCCCGTGGCCAACCGCTGCGGCCTGGGTTGGTGGTTGCAAGATCTCGGCTATCCCTTCGAACTGCGCGCTAGCCTGGCGGACGCCATCGATGTGGAGGCAAGTAGCTCGGGCGAAGGCCAGTGGGCTGGCGGCCGCCTGTTTCCGACCAATCGACCCGCGGAAGAAGGCGTGGCGAGTGTTTACCGCTCAGGCGGCCGCACGATTGCGCCGCCAGGTTGCCACTCCGCGGTGGTCGCCCGGCTGGCTCGTTACGAGCAGGCGCTTTCGCTGTGGGAACAGTACAACGGGATCGCGCTCAGCCGTTTGGATTTCGAACTGTCCGGCGTGCGTTTGCAATGGGTAGAGGTCATCCCACAACTTGAGGGCGAACCAGAGGCATTGGTGTGGAACGTAGCATCCGCGCTATTGAAGCATGTCGCCACGAAAAATAAGGTGGCCGCATGATTCTCTATTTGGGATCGAGCCGCGACAAGGTCTACCCGCGGTTTCTGGCGGAGCTGGAGAGTTCCGGACATGCATTCGCGGTGGTCGACGAAGATCACCCGGATGAGTACAGGATTGAGCGTGAAAAGGAAGCTTGGCGAATCCAGGGCAAGCAGTGCGACGGCAGCCGGCCGGTGGGTTCGATCTTCGTGCGTCACGCGGTAGCGCGGACGCTCGACCCCGCAGTCGTCGGACCCATGAGCCGCCTGCAAGTGGACCTAAACCGCATGCTGCTCGCCACACGGTGTCCGGTCATCAACCGCCCCGCAAAAGCGTACTCCAACTATTCGAAGCCGTACCAACTCGGCTTGATGGCGCGGGCTGGATTCGATGTGCCGCGCACGCTCGTCACCAACGTTCCGGAGCAGGCCTTGCATTTCCATGACGAACTCGGCGGCCGGGTGATCTTCAAGGGCGTGAGCAATGTCATGTCGTTTGCGCAGGTGTGGAAACCCGAACACTTCGAGCGCGTGCGCCTGCTTCCCAACAGCCCGACGCAGTTTCAGGAGTTCGTACACGGAGCCGATTACCGGGTCCACGTCATCGGCCGGCAGGCATTCGCCACGAGACTGGCTGCGGCCAATGAAGACTATCGCCGCTCCGCTCTCGCCGACCGCGAGGAGATCGTGGCGGAGCCGGCAGAGCTGCCGTATGACGTGGTCGAACGCTGTGTCCGGTTCACCGAGCGCCTGGGGCTGATCGTCGGAGGCATCGATTTCAAGCAGAGCGACGATGGCCGCCTCGTGGCGCTCGAGCTGAATCCATTCCCCCAATTCACATTCTACGAAGGACGTAGCGGGCAGCCCATCACCCGATGTGTTGTGGACTACCTGATTCGTCATCAGGCAACGGAAAACAACGTATTTGCATAAATCACCAACCACCTAAAAGGAGAAAGAAATCATGCCCGAAAAGAAAGAACCGATGATTGGCCAGGAGAACCGGCCGACGGCAATCGATTACGATCTACCGATCGCCGATTTCAAGTTGCGCGATCTCTACGCGGTTATACAGGCACAGATCCGCCCCGAAAAAGAGATCTTGAAGACGGAGAAAGAGCACTTCAAAAGCGAGAAGGAGAAAGAGATCTGGAAGGTAGAGAAGGAACACTTCAAGCCGGAGAAGGAGAAGGAGCTACTCAAGGGTGAGAAGGAGAAGGAATTCTTCAAACCCGAGAAGGAAAAAGAGCTGCTGAAAAGTGAAAAGGAAAAGGAGTTTTTCAAACCGGAGAAAGAGGCGCTGAAGCCTGAAAAGGAACTTTCGAAGCCTGAGAAAGTAGTCGATCCCGGTTTGGTGGAACAGATAGCCACAGCCGTGATCGAGCGGCTGAAGGCTCAGGGGAACAAGTAGCACTCTACGTACTGCACGTGCCCGGGCGATAGCGGCAAATCATGTTATCGCCCGCAAGCATGCGTCAGGTCTGCTTCTTGCCGAAAACAACACGTCCATAAAACGGATCGACGTGAGTGCGCCGATTTGCTGGACACGAGAATTCTTGTTTATAGCGCCGCCGCCGTCAGGGCAGCACCCGCAGAGGTTCTTCCACTGGTTGAAGCCGTACGTTCCTTCGGGCCCGAATCTCACCAATTTCGACCGTGGCTTTGAAGATGGCCCCAACCGGGATGATGCCAGCCAACTTATGCGCTGCTACCGCGGCCAGGCCCATGGACGCAATGCATCCGCACGAACCGCAGTCCGGATTGCCCCCGAACTGACAGGGAACAATCTTGGTTTTCAGATCCGCGGACAAAATTTCGGTTGTGCGAGCAAAGACGCAATCCTTTGGACTCCGCGGTGGTGTGGCAAACTGCCGAATCATGCCCTCCGGCATATCCAGCTTGGGAAACTCCTTCCGTAGAGCGAGCATGTCGGCAATCACCTGCAGCCGCTCATGCGGTTGCAACATTTCCGGCAGATGATCTCCCACTTGTGGAGTGAATAAGCTGAACCATACTTTGTGGATCTCCGGCCTGGGAGTCCAGAACTCCAGAAACTCCCTCAGATAGCCGGGCCGTTTCATCATCTGCCCGGTTACAGTGCAGTGGATGGTGATGTTTTGTCCAGCGATGTTCTTAATGATTCGGTCGTACGTTGCCGGCGAGCGCCGGATGTCGTGTTCCGACTGTAACCCGTCGATGGAGACTACGACGTTCATGTGGGCGAGCATCGCCCAGCCAGGCGTCAGAGGCCGGAAAGCGCTGGTAACGACTTGTACGTGAATTCCTCTTTCGAGCAACAACGGAATCATCTCCTCGAGCTCACGATACCGGACCAGGGGATCGCCTCCCACGATCGACAAATGCAAGGGTTTGACACGATCGACGATCTCGAGTACTCCGTCTATCAGTTCTTGCCCTTTGCGGTCGTTCAGGCTACGCAAGGTTTTGCCGCCACCGAGATGCGCCTCATCGTAGGCGTAACATCCAGGACACTGCAACGGACATTCACGCGTAATCTCGATGGAAAGCGAAGGACGCTCACCTCTTAGAATCTTGCGCCATGCGCTTAGAATTTCTGACGTTTTCACTGGCATCCTCATCTTTCGCGCGGAAGGTCTGGTCTCTTACGTTGGACCTTCTTTAAATGGACGCGTCGGCGGACCGAATGGTTATAGGAAATGCATCGTCGCCCCGGCCCTAGGTTCAAACCGGATCAGGCCGGTGGATCTGGTGCTCATTCTATTTGGCGGCGACACCATGCCTGTGCACGGTGATGGGTATTGCAAGGAAGGGCGTGAGAGTCGTGCGCGTTACGTCGTGCTGAGGCTTGTATCGTTTACACCGCGCAGCGAAAACCGCAGACCTCGTCGCGGCGTACTCCATTCAAGAAAAGCCCCGGCGGCTTGTAGACGCCGTTTTGCACGCCGCGCCGGAAATCCTCACGGACGCGTTCCCGGTGTACCCTTGTTTCCAGATCGTTCTTGAGCCGCACGATATCCAACCCGAGGGTTTCTCCGTACGACAACAGGTCTCTGCGCTTCAGGCCATGTTGATTCCGAAACAGCAGGGCATGCATTTGCCAAAACCGGCCCTGTGCACCGGCGGCCTCGGCAGCTTCCGCCGCTTCCTGCGCCTCCGGATGAATGCCTGACAGCGGATAGTGCCGGTAGACGAAGCGCAGCCGCTCACCCAGCGCTGTTTGCAAATTGCGGATAAATTCAAACCACCGACCGCAGGAGAGGCACTGGTAGTCGCCATACTCAACGAGTGTATACGACGCGCGCTCCGGGCCCTGAACGTGGTCCTCGGCGTAGATGGGTAACAGCAGTCGAGTGGCGTCTAATGGTTCCGTTGTCATTTCTTCTGCAACCTGGATTCGTCTGAGATTCGGCCGCGCTTCAGGATATAGCTAGCGGGTTGAGGAACCGTCCCGCCCTCCAGCGAAAAGGCAGCATTGAAAGTCGGGGCTGGCTGCCCTACGATGTCCGTACTTACTCGTATTGCTCGTGAAATTCCGAAAGCGCCTCCGAGCGTCGCGAAGTACATTATCGCCGGAGGCCAGCAAGACGGAGCGCTATCTTTCGAACAACTTCGACTTGACGTAATTAGCATATGAAGCGCCGCACTAACCATGCACTATAGATTTCGCGTATTTCTCTGAAATCCGCGAATGCAGATGAACTTATTTGTTGGGTAGGTCCTCACGCACGAATCGCAAGGGTGCGTGGCAGCGTTTGTTGAGCCACGGCTCCCAAATCGACTAGCTGTTAAAGAGGGGGCGAATCGACCCGTGACACTGAGGTGAAACCAGCACCACCGTGGTTCGCGTCGCCATCTGTCTCCACGGGATGCATGTCGGCTGCAGGTGCAAATTCGACTGCAAATCCTAGTGGCTCCAAGAACTCGCGAATGACCTGTAACGTTTCATAGTCTAGACTGTAGACCAGCACCGTGTCTCTACGGTTGGATTGAGGGAGACTAGACACCGGTGCTCACTCCCCAAATCCCACAGTGGTCGCGGCAACCGTGAAATTGTGATCCGATTTCTTTGGCAGAGCCAAAGAAAGTGGTCGGTTCATCTTCGATGCGACGATTCCATTCGCTGTCAGCCATTTTGGCGGCCGGCCTCTTCGGCGCGTCTGCTGCCGGTAGATTGTTTGCAGGGCCCCTATCACCGCGTCAACCTGGTCACGCTGTTCGCGGAGGTCCTCGAGAATCTTCTCAATATCCATACCCATCTCTAACTACGCGATTACGATCTTCATTATGCCTGCGCCCTCGACAGGGAGGGCACTATCTTTCGGACAACTTCGACGGAAGGAAAGGTCAACAGGTGGTATGCCGCCGGCTGGATTTTCTGATTCACGCGGAAGTGTACCATTTCGCCAAGCGCTGCGGAACGAGCCGCCCATCGGGAGCCAGGCGCGCGCCGCATTTGACGGTTCGATGGTCCTACTCGACGAGGTTGTTGAAGCACTTACATTGACGTTGATGACGCGGGGCTGAACATTGGCTGGATCCGCGGAACCCTTACGAAAGAACCGCTTGGCTGGCGAGGACTCTTGACCAGACAAGAAACGGTGTGTCTGTTAGCTTAGAGTTTTGTTTGGCACCGCCGGGCCGTCTCGACTGCCTGGGCTTGATATTTTGACCATACGGGTAGGACAGCGCTGACTTTTCTCTCAGCCCACAGAAGCTCCGGGCCTCGTATTCTCCGGAAAGATTTATGACGGGATCAACCGCCCCCTTTGGAGATGGCGCTATTTCTCCATCGCAAGGATCTGGTTTGGCTTGAAAAAATAAGGTGGGACAATCGCCGGCATGTTGGACAGCGGCAGGACGTCTTCGTTAACCTCGATGCCCAAAGTATTTCGCATGAACCTTCGCCTCTGCAGGCATCGAGAGAAACAGTCGGGGTATTGCGCGCGCAGCCGAGACTGGAAATCCTGGTCCGCAATCACGATGCCGTCCTCCATGCGCGTCGAGAAGTAAGTCGAAGAGGACGGAATTACGTCCACCTGCATCGCCATACCGGAATGCATTCGAATTTGCGATCCCGGAAAGATTGGCGAGCTGAGCCATTCGTCCAAGTGAATCAGATGGCCAGGATTCAGAAAGATGCCAAATTTCTCAAAAGGCAGCCGGGTCTGGATTACCTCATTCAGGCTATCGCCGGTCTCGCCGATGCGCAGAAGGGCGAACCACTCGCTCATAGCTTCGAAATAAACCCCTGCAAATTCCGTAACGTAATCCTTCGCCCCCTGCGGGAGATCCGCGGCCGAGGAAGCTGCCCAAGCAGCCCGGCAACTGTTGGCACCCCAGTAGCAGACATTCATGCTGATAAAGTCCCCGTTGTGGATCGTTGCGCCCACGGGACTAGCGAGTCCGCCGTGACGGTTTTGCGCAGTTGCGAACGTCATGTGGCAACTCATTGGCTCCCCGTTGTAAGCGGCCCGCTGCGCCGCTTCGTGGTCGCTGATCCCGTCGCGCAGACCAAAAATGATCCGCCGCATTCCTTCAGATGCCAGCACGCTTGTGTATTCGAAGTAGGCAATCTCCGCGGGTGAGCAGAATGTGCGGAGGCCTGAGTCCGGATGCATGAGGATGTCCGTCGCGTTGACCACGTATTCAGGCGCCGCCAACTCGCGCAAGGTGTCGGTAATGTAGGAGGGCAGATCAATCGCGCGCAGTCCGAGAGGATGCTCGTCGGCCGAGAAGTACTTCCAACCCACGCAACCAACCGACGATCCTGGCGTGATGCCAAGGCTGCGGAAGATTTGGTCCAGCGGCCGGCTGCTGCCGCGCGGCTGATTGAGCAGCGAGAAGGGCTGGAAGCGCTCACTGCGCAATCGTCCCGCGGCAAACAGCGGGCTCACGCTCAGGTAGGCCTCGCATTCGTTGCCGACCAGTAATGTCGGCGTCTCGCGCGGAGGAATAATGAGCAATGCCTCCTCGAATCGAGGATCAAAGCCCGTGAGGTAGGCCAGATTCGCAAAGTGCTCGCGATCTCCATAGACCACAAGGTGCGTCAGGCGGCGCGACTCCATCGCCCCCCTTGCAGTGTCGATGCGCGATTGAAATTCCGCCAACGAGGCGGCGGGCGGCCGCTCACCCCCGCCGAACTCCGGCCATGCTGCTTCGATCAGTTCGTGTTTACGTGAAGCTGCCACGGTTCCCGCTTGGCCGCACAGAGTTTCAAAATCTCAACTTCAACGCGAGCTGGCCGATTCGGGGATCGCGCGCGCTGGTAACTCGGCCAAATGTGCTCGAAGCCAAGTTCCCGGTCGGGTTGTTAAATTGCGCGTGATTGAATGCGTTGAAAAACTCAGCGCGGATGTCAAAGCCGAACCGTTCATTGATCCGCACAGTCTTCACGAGCGACAGATCCGTGTTGTTCAAGCCGGGACCATGGAAGAAACGGCGGTCGGCGGTGCCTTCGTAGCCCAGCTGAGGGTAGCTGAACGGGCTCACGTCGAAATATTGAAAACCAGAATTCCGCGGGTTATAGGTGGTAACCCCCTGTCCATTGTAGTTCGGCATATCCGCCGATGAGGTCCCAAGACCTTCGCATCCGCAAAGTGAATAGTCGCCGCTCGCGGATAACGTTACCGGAAGACCCGTGGAGAATCTCGTTATTCCCGCAATATCCCAGTTACTTAGCACAGCGTGCCCGAAGCCAGAAGTCGTGAAGTGTTGGAACGGCAGACTATAGGCGTAGCTAGCCACAAAAATATGAGTGATGTCGAATGCCGAGAGAGCTCGACTTAGGCGATTGTTAAACGGATTTATTAAGTCACCGAAGGCGGAAGCATCATCCAGAGATTTGCCAAAAGTGTAGGCGCCCAGGAACCTAAGCGGCCCCATGCTCTTATTCACTGTAGCTTGGAAGGAGTTGTAGTTCGAGTTAGCAATAGCCGCCAGGTAGGTGTTATCACCAAAGTCCAGCTCGCCCTGACTGAGATACCGCCCGGACGTGACCGAATAGGGACGGGTTCCATCAAATGTCTGGCCATCGATATTGTAAATGGTATCCTCGCCATAAGGTCCACAGGCTCCGCCGGGCTGCCCGGCCGCTATATACAGACTTCGGATTTCGAGGCACCGCGAGGCGCTGCCGGGGTTGAACTCCTCCTGGGAAAACAGGTGTCTTCCTATCGTGCCGACGTAACCGACGGTCACGATCGTAGACTTCCCAAACTGGCGCTGAATGGTAAGGTTCAAGTCGATAGCGTATGGAAGCTTGTTGCCGAGAGCAAAAGCGGGAGAGTACGCAATGGGCAGAAATGGCGCAAAGCTTTCCGCGCTGCCGGGCACCGGTGGTACGAAGGGGAACCTTTGGCCGGGGTTGTCGGATGAGGAGAGACGACTCACATATGGTGTATCGAGGTAAATCGGCGTCGGACTTACGTAATAGAAACCGAAGGGAGCATCTCCCGTCTCGTAGGCTGTGCCAGTCGTATCGAAGATCGTGTAGAAGGTGCCAGCCCCAGCGCGGATGCTGGTCTTGCCGGCCTCTCCAAAGAGGAGCTTCGAGAGACCAGACGAGCCGGAGGGAGCATACGCAATGCCGAGGCGCGGCGAGAAATTGTTATATCGTGTTTGTCCCAGAGTCTTGGGAATTCCTTGGTCTCCAGGGAAGAGCCATCCCGTTGGTGAGTTTGGAAAGACTGTGGACTGCTGGCCTGGCACAAACGCTTGAATCCTGTTCTGTGTGTCGGACCAGGGCTGGCTAACCTCCCACCGGAGTCCATAGTTGATTGTAAGGTTAGAACGGACGTGAAAACTGTCCTGTCCGTACACATCAAACGTATCGCTCCGTGCATCAATGAACTGACGGCTGCTCTGAATGAATTGGTCAGGTGCGCCGATCAGATAGTCGGCAAAGTCATTTCCTGTTTCGCCCCCGTTGAACTGGAACTGGCCGTTCGGCAGAGGTCCGCCACGCCGATTCCACTGATTGGCTTGATCGCTTCCGCCAAACTTAAGCGTGTGCTTACCAATAATCTTTGAAAATCCATCCAGCAGTTGGTACGTATTCTGGTAGTTGCCATCCGTGACAGCGGAACCAAAATTTACACCGAGCTGATTCAAATAAATCTGGGGGACGCCTTCAATCGCTGGATTGGCTGGGATCAGGCCCAGCCCGCCTTCCGTAAAGCCAAATGTACTCACTTTACCCAAGCCCTGGGTGGGAACGTTGCCCGGATAGGCGACACGCACGTAGTTGAGCCGGAACTCATTCACAGCCGTCGGCCCGAATATTTTCGTATTGCTCATGTTGACTTGCTGCGCACGCGACGGCAACTTTGACGCAAATCCGGGAATATCCGATTGTCCGTAGGGGTTACCTACAGTGGCGTCATCGAAGTGGTAGTAGAAGGCCCAATTGCCCGTTCCAGTAGTGGCAAGATCGACGCGCTCGCCCAGCTTGTCATCGCGGACGGTCGTGGCCAAACTAGTGCTGGAGAAGAAGGGTTGGCCTCCGGCTGATACGCCCGTGGGCATCGGGATGAAATTCAGCGTTCCCAAGGCAGCCGGCGACATTGCACGTTGCGGAATGACTTGATTCGGGAAAACACAGATCCCCATCATGGCGGCCGAGGCGGTGTTGCATCCCGAGACCCAATATGGCTCCCCCGGCTTAACCGTGTACCCGAGCCGTTGGGTGAGCACGGACGCCATTGCTCCCGCCGAGGTATCCCCGCGCACTGAGCCAGTCAGAGGCTCAAATCCGGTTGTGCCCACATCGGAAAAATTGCCGGTTCGCTCTTGGAGTGATGGCACCGATACCAGAGCCGAGGTAGCGGCTTCCGCTTCGCGAGTGCCCTGGTAATCAGTGAAGAAGAATAAACGATTCTTTATAATGGGTCCCCCGGCAGCGAATCCAAATTGATTGCGGCGGAAGACCCCTCTTTCGTCGGCGAAAAAGTTCCGGGCATCCAGTTTGTCGTTCCTTAAGAACTCGAATAGCGTTCCATGAATTGAGTTGGTGCCAGACTTGGTAATTGCATTTACAATGGCGCCAGAGAAGTGGCCATATTCGGCGTCAAAGTTGTTGGTCAAAAGGCGAAACTCCGCTATGGAATCGAGCGTTGGAACAATCGAGGCACCGTTAGAGCCCCGGTCCTCCACGGTGCCGCCGTTTACCATGAAGGAATTGGTATTTTCTCGCTGCCCGTTCACGGAGACCTGGCCAGTGGTGAGGTTTCCTGAAACCGGCTGGCCATTGCCCGTTGCGTTGAGTGGTGAGACTCCTGCCTGGAGGCCCAGGAGATCTAAATAGCTGCGCCCATTCAGTGGAAGAGCGGTCATCTTGCGGTCGTCAATGACATCCCCTAATTGAGTGTTTGTCGTTTCCACCTGAACCGTTTGGCTGGTCACACTTACGGCTTCGGCAACCTGACCAACTTCGAGCTGCACATCTACACGCAACCGCTGATTCACCTGGAGAGTCATTCCAGACTGTACGGTGTGACGAAAACTGGTGGCTTCGACCGAGAGCGAATAGTTGGCGCCGACGGGCACAGCCAGGAACTCATAATCGCCGCCTGAGCTGGTAATGGCCGTCCGCTGTAGCCCGGTATCGGGGTTGGACAATTTGACGGTTGCGCCCGGCACGACGGCACCGCTAGGATCCGTCACCGTTCCCAAGATAAACCCGGTAACATCGGCGCGGGCCTGAGAGGCCATCATCACGAAAATACAAACGGAAACAACTAAAAGGAACCGTCGTAGTGTGAGCAAGGTCGTCCTCCGGAGTTCTCTTAGCAAGACTGACGTGGTCCGACCGGAACTAAGGGAAGGCAGAGTGTAATGCATAAAAACAGGGGTGTCAAGGAGGTGTGGAATTTTGTTAAGCCTCTTTAGCCGGGATTTACATTTTGGCTTCCTGCTAGCGAAGATCAAAATTGCATCAACTACCCGTTCGGTAGTGGAGTGTGATCGATTCGCGACCAGAGAAACGCGCCAACAAAGGTGGTAAGAATTCCGGCAAAGAGGACCGTGTTCCAATGGCGGCCGGCCTGAAGGGCCCAACCGATCAGGGCCGGCGAGGCAAAAGCGGCGCAGTTCGACGTGGCATTAACCAGACCGGAGACGGCGCCAGCGGATGCGCCGCCAATATCGACTGCGGCCGACCAGACAGCTCCCAGATACAGATCGGCAGCCCCGGCGGCGAGCGCCATCAGCAGGGCGCTCGCGCGTGCGAAGGGCATGAGAACACCAAGCAACATGCAGACTCCGGTCAACGTCAGGCCCACGCATCCGACCCATAGCCGGGCCCGCGGCACGTCGAACCGGCGAGCCAGAAAATCGGTGCCGATTCCCCCAATCCAGGTGGCGGCGAAGCCCAGAACGAAGGGCAAGCTGGAATAGTAAGAGACCTGCCGGATATCCATACCGCGCTGTTCCATCAGGTAAGTAGGAAACCAGGTGATGAAGAACTGCCACTGAAAGGTGCTCGCGAAGGAGACGGCGAGAAGATTCCAGAGCGACCTTGATCGCAGCAGTTCGCGCCATCGCGGGCGTGCCGCCACCGACCGTGGGCCGATCGTACGCCGGATCATTTTCAGCTCCTCGGCGTTAACGCGGGGATGTTCCACGGGTTCATCGCGATACCATCGCAACCATGCGGCCGCGGCCACGATGCCGAGCGATCCGAACAGCGCGAAGGTAAGACGCCAGCCGAAGCGAAGCATCACCGCAACGGCGAGGGGCGGTGTTAACGCGGCGCCCAGGCGTCCACCGCTCAGATAGGCGCCGAAGGCCGTGGAGCGTTCGTGGACGGGAATCCAACGGGTGAATCCGGTGGCTGTGGACGGCGAAAGGGCGGCTTCCAGCGATCCGAAGGCGAAGCGGATCCCCAGCATGGAGGCGAAGCCCGAGGCCGCACCCGTAAGCGCGGTGGAGGCGGACCAGGAGAGGATGGCGCCCGTAACCGGTAAACGGGATCCGAAGCGATCGGCCAGCATGCCCCAGGGCGTTTGTGCCAGGGCGTAGGCGAGACTAAAGATGCCGTACACCAGACCCATGCGGACCGGCGCCAGACCGAGATCCTGTTGAATGTGCGGGCCGGCGATGGAGATCACCACGCGATCGGTGTAGCAGAGCATGTTGACGGCGGTGGCCAGGGCCACGATGGAATAGCGGATGCGGGTGGGCCGCGTCACCGGCCTAGGCCTGGTATTGGATGTCGCGATCCAGGGGGTAGATCGGACGGTTGATGCGCCGAAACGGCATGGTTTCCAGGCGGGCCGTGCTCACGCCGGGCGTGTCCACAAGGATGATGCGCTTGGCGATGGGTTCGTAGGCCGCGCGAAAGCCGTTGGGCGATTTGACGACCACAATTTTGCAGTACAGTGGCTCGATGCCGTGGCTGCGAAACAGTTCGGGGTCAACGGTCATGGCAGAGCGCTCGGCGATAAGCACGCGCACCGCGCCGATTTCGAACACCACGGTTCGTCCCATGCAGGTTTCGATGCCGGTGTTATAACCGCGGGCGCGGGCGGTCCAGCGGCCGTCGGAAACCAGACGCACGTACCCAGTGACGCGCAACGGCTTGGAATTCCGGCGGTCGAGTTTGCCGCCGATGGGCAGCGTCACGGTCGCGCCCACTCCGGCGGTGGAAAGTTGAACAGCGGCTTCGGGGTCGACCAGAAAAATCGCCGCGGGCTCCTTGAGTTTGGCTTTGACGAGATGTTTGAGCACGCCGGTGCTGTCGCCGGGAGAGCCGGAGCCGGTGCTATCGGACGATTCCGCGAGAACTACCGGTCCGCCTTTAGTGGCGAGGGCCAAGCGGATCGCCAGTTCGGGCGGCGTCAGACTAACCTCAAACTCGCGCCGCGTCTGCCAGTATATTTGAGCGATGGCAGCGGCATGCCGGTCGGCGGCGCGGATATCCCCATTGGCGACAACCACCACGGCCGATCCCATTTCGGAGATATCCATCCAGGGTTGCACGGAAAAAATGGAAACTGCCAATGCGCGCCGGGCCGCTTCGAGTGCCTGAGCGCGAGCAAACAATCGGCGCGCCGGTCCCCGCGAGGTCTGATGGTTTTCGGCATTCACCAAAAGCGGTAGTTTGCGCCATGCCATCACCGGGCGAGTGGCTCCGGAGAGCGTGGATAGCAATAGCCTAGCGGCTTTCTGCCCGATCTCAAACATGTCGGTGTGGGGATAGGTATGGTAGCCGACCAGGGCAGTGGCGCGATCGATCATGGCCTGCGTGATATTGGCATGGAGATCAAGCGTGACCACGATCGGCAGATCCGGTCCCACAATTTGACGCGCGCGCGCCAACACGTGGCCCTCGACATCGTCCACGCCCTCGGCGGTTTGAGCGCCATGCATTGCCAGCAGAAGGCCATCGGGACGGCGGACCGCCGCAAGACGCGCAGAGAATTCGTCCATCAGACGTGTGAAGTCGGCCCGCCGCGCGCGGTTGGCGGTGATGGCCCAGGCCGCGCAGAGGGGCACGATTTCGTGCCTCGCACGCGACAAAGCGTCGATGAATCCGCCCATCTCGGTCAACTTTCCACGGTGGCGTTCCAAGGCCGCCGGACCGAAGACCGGGTTAAAGTCTTCGTATCGTGTCATCACGGTTGAGAACGTATTGCTCTCTTGCATCAGGGAGGCGATGGCAATGCGCACAGAGGCAGACCAATAGCGGCTATTATGCTTATGTAATTCCGTCTATCCTAGCCGGATCTATGATACACAAATCCGGCACGTGGGGCGCCTCTTTAAATGGCGGGTAATGTTGTCAGAGGTTCCTTGCCCAGTGTGGTCAGATCGTACTTACTTCGACAACGGCAAGGCCTCGCTTGCGGGCCTCGACGCCAAACTTCTCGGTGATGTCGTGATCGCCGCGAGAGTTCCCGTCCCAAACCAAGGCTGCGCCGACGGGATAGTGAAGCTGCTTTGCAAGACAAACCGCCTGATCGAGAATCGCCCGGTTCGCCGCCAAATAAGCCTCTTCGTCCGGCGTCTTTTCCATCAACTCAAGTTCGCCCGCTCTTTCGACCTCATCAAGGACCTGATCGTATACCGGGCCCCAACCGCCGGGCCGGTCCGTGACCGAAGTCTCGCGGAAGCGCCCACGATCGAATGGCAGTACGATTCTGCGACGCAACCCCATCAAGCCGGCCTCGGATAGCGCGATGAGGTCAGCCCCGCAGGCAGCGGAGCACACCACGACCTTCGCCGCTTGAGCTTCGAGCATAGCCCGCAGGCGCATTCTGACCAGGTCGATATTCCGCAGTGGAAACCGGGGCCGCTTCGCGCCGACGGCATCGACTCGCCTCCCGGCTAGAGCTATGATCATCAAACGTCTCTCTACTCAAATCTCTCACAGAAGGCGGGACGGCTGGTCTTTTAGTGTCAGTTAGAGGATAAAAAATGTTGATGCATCCCGAACGTTGGAAGTCCTTACGCGTCCGCTATGAACAAGACCGGCCACACCGGATGCTAGCGCTAGACGGAGGAGGCATTCGCGGCTTAGTGACCCTGGGAATCCTGGAGAAGATTGAACAGTTGGTTACCGAGAAAACCGGTCAGAAGCTGCACGAGTACTTCGACTACATCGCCGGTACGAGCACCGGCGCAATTATCGCCGCTGGCCTGTCACGCGGCATGACCACCGCGGACCTGATCGCCTTTTATAAATCGTCTGGAAAACAGATGTTTGAGCCAGCGAGGCTTATGGAGCGCGTCAAGTACTTCTATACAGCCGATCCGCTGAAGGTGCAACTGCAGCAGGTCTTCGGGTACGACACAAATCTGGAACCCGACAACTTGAAATGTCTCCTGCTGGTGATCACGAAGAATGTAACAACGGATTCGCCCTGGCCGATAAGCAGCAACCCCGAGGCCAAGTACAACGATTTGGATCGTGAGGACTGCAATTTAAAAATTCCGCTGTGGCAACTGGTTCGGGCCAGCACGGCCGCGCCAGTGTATTTCCCTCCGGAGATTTTACAGTGGCATCCCACGGATCGTTCGAAGACGTTCGTGTTCGTGGATGGAGGCGTGACGCCGCATAACAATCCCGCGTTTCTGCTGTACCGGATGGCGACGGAGCCAGCGTACCGCTTGAACTGGAAAATCGGTGAAGAGAATTTGCTGATCGTTTCCGTGGGTACGGGTGCGGCAGAGTCAGCGGGTGCGACGGCGGCTGCGCCGAACAAAAACATTGTGTCGACGGTAGCCGGACTACCGGGCGAACTGATGTACAGTATCCAGGTAGATCAGGATATCAACTGCAGAACAATCGGCCGCTGTACATATGGGGCACATCTCGATCGCGAGATACTGGATCTTGTGCCCCGCCAGCTAGTCGACGGCATGACTATGGAAGAACAATACAAGGCACCGGAGATTCCCCTTTCGACCGGCCTCGGCCGTCAGTTCTTATATGCCCGCTACAATGCGAATTTGAGCCGTAGTGGTCTTGATAGTCTCGGATTCCAAACCGTCGATCCGGCGATCATTCAGAAGATGGACGCCGTCGAGAATATTCCGGTCTTAACCGACATCGGCCGATCCGCGGGCGAAGGCGTCAAGCTAGCGCATTTCGGCTCGTTTATTTAGGAGTGTCCCCCGGCTCTATGAGGGGAGACTGCTGAAGATACTTCTTGCTTCGGGCCGGCGGCGAGCATAGCATAACGTAAAATGACCAACATCAACGGCAAGGCATACGCATTGAATGCAATCACGCCGATGAAGCCTTGGAAAACGCCGATTCTCAAGTTGTTCTTCTTCGTCCTCGGTGCCGTTAAACCGCTGCAAAACGATCTCAAGAACCTGTCGTTCATCCACTTCGCGCGCTGGGTAGTGGTGAGGCGGAATCAATTCCCGCGCCTTTCCGACAAGCAGCCGCGTGAAGAACTACGGTACGATTACCTGCTTTTCTTCAGTAACTTTAACGGTACCTGGAACCAGTACATCGACGCCTTTTCGGCGGTGCTCTCGAAGGGTCTCGATATGATCTGGCGCTGGAGCGAGAAGTATCCCGGTTCGAGGCCGGTTACCGGATTCAAGCGCTATATCACTCTCGTGCAGTTCGACACGGATTACTATTACAACGTCTATCCGCGAGCGGCGACGAATGATGTCAAGGCCGCTCTCCGCGTCCAGGACGCGCTCGATCAATTCGCGCATACCAGCCAGTCGCTTTCTCCCGCCGATTTCGAAAGGGCATGGCTCGAATTTCTGGCCCGTGTGCAACCCGATCTCGGGTCAACCGGCGTGGCACCCGTAGGCACATAAGTGCATGGCTAATCAAAGCGGGCAGGTTTACGGCCTTACGATGCTTTGCCCGATTATTGAGGACGTGCGCTTAGATATTTGCCATTCGATGGAGCTTCGCTGGTACCTGGGGCATCTGGCGCGCGATCACAAGAGTCCCTTTGCGCAAATCTCAAGTACCTATCTGGCCCGCCTGGTCGTGTTGGACGACGTGGTTTACGTGGGAGCGCCGGCGTGCGAAGAGCATCTGAGGTCGCGCTATCTGATTTTTGAAACGAATTTCGACGGGGATCTCGATACGTATCTGACGCGTATGGCTCGGGAAACGCCGGAGTTCGTAGACGCCGTATGGAAACATTGCGTCGGATACCCCGGGGTCTCCGACATCGCTGCCTTTGTAGCGTACATGAAGAACTGTCAGATCGCGACCACCTTCTTCTTCGCCGATGTCAACGACCGAACCGTACAGCAGAGCCTCAAAGCGCTCCAAACGCAATCGGCGCTCGCGCACTTTATCGAAAAGCACCAGGGCAAGCCGGTGGCCGAAATGCAGCGGGAATTTGGAGCCCTGCTGCACTCCATGACACAAGCGCCGCTGCCCCTTGCGGGTGGAGACGAATCGAAGCGAATGCCGCAGGAGAATCGCCCGCATGAGTAATATCGACGTCTCTGATATTCAGGGCTTTTCGCTCAAAGGCTATAACTTTCCGCGCGCGCGATATCTACTTCTCGAGCTGCTCCATCATCAGGCGGCGCGGGATTTCCTGAAGCGCCTGCTGCCGGATATTACGACGGGAGAGCGGTGGGATATCACCAAGAAACCGACGAGCACCGTGAACATAGCGTTCACGCATAAGGGACTCATTCGTCTTCAATTGCCGCTGGCGAGTTTGCTCAGCTTCCCCGTTGAATTCCAACAGGGCATGCGGGCGCGTGGGGATATCCTTTACGACACCGGCAAGAATGGTCCGGCACACTGGGATCCCGTGTGGAAGGAGGATTGCGTGCACGCTTGGCTTGCCGTCAACGCTCGGACCCCAGAGGCGCTCGAGGAGCGTTGCGCGGCGATACAACGCCTGATGACTGAGACTGGCGGCGCAAAAGTACTGCAAGCACAGGATGCCTGCGCGATTTATCTCCAAGGCAAAGTCTCAAGCCAGGAACACTTCGGATATACCGACGGATTCGGCAATCCAGATTTCAAAGGCGCCGAGCGCATGTGCACACCGGGGCAAGGCAAGTTGACTTCCGATGGCCGATGGGAAGCATTGGCGACGGGCGAATTCCTGCTGGGCTACGCCGACGAAGCGGGCGAACTTCCCGTCGCGCCGATTCCGCACCTGCTGGGCCGCAACGGCACCTTCATGGTGTACCGCAAGCTGCATCAGAACGTCGCCACTTTCCGGAACTATATCGAGGAGAAGGGCAACCTTTACAGCGGTGGCAAGGAAAAGCTCGCCGCCAAGTTCGTGGGCCGCTGGCGCGATGGGACACCGCTCGAGCTTTCTCCCGACGAACCGAATCCGGTTATCGCCGCGGATAACAGCCGCAACACAGATTTTACGTATGGCGGCGATCCGGCAGGCGTGCGTTGCCCCTTGGGGGCGCATCTTCGGCGCGTGCACCCGCGTGATGCTTTCGGGTTTAACGGTGGGCTGGTCAACCGGCGCCGCATCATGCGCCGCGGGCTTCCGTACGGCGAGTATGTACCTGAGGGGCAGCCGGTGCGGGACGAAGACGAGCGCGGCATCATTTTCATGGCGCTCAACGCCAGCATTTTCCGGCAGTTCGAATTTGTACAGCAGCAGTGGGTCGAGTATGGCAACGATGCTCACCAGGGCAACGACAAAGACCCTCTGGTCGCAAATCACGAGGGAACCGGCAAATTCATGGTGCAGGGCACCTCCGATCCGAGGAATCCGCCGTTCCTCTGCGGCGGACTGCCCAGCTTCGTTGAACTCCGCGGCGGGGACTATTTTTTCATCCCGAGCCTTACGGCCCTGGCTATGATCTCGACAGGAACGGTGGACCCCAGATAGAACTTCGCGACGCCTCGGAAGGCTACGCCGATCGTGATGGTCGAGGAGTTCGCGCCGGCAACGCGCTTTGAGACGCCGACGATTTCACTTCCGTTCGACCAGGCAGCGGATTCCGGCCATGGGGACAACGTCGGTATTCTCCGCCTCGTTACGGCGGGAAACCCGTATGTCCTGAACGTCTGATTCCCAGTAGCCGCCGCGCGTCAGAGCCGAGGCGTTCGAAGCTAGCGGCTGCTCCACGTCGCCAATCGGCGGCGCTTCAATATCATACTTCTGGTAGTACCGGTCCAGAACCCATTCCGAAGCGTTACCCAGCATGTCGTAGAGTCCGTATGCATTTGGTTGCCTGGTTGCCACCGCATGTGGTGCACCGCCGCCGTTGCTGGCGAACCATGCGATTTGTGAGGGCACTCCGTAATAGGCACCGGCCGCGCCGCCGCGCGCCGCATACTCCCACTCCGCTTCCGCCGGCAGCCGCCCGCCAATCGCAGCGCAGTACGCCTTGGCCTGGCGCCACGACGTGCCGACCACCGGCAAGTTGGCTTCGTTCGTGCGAAAGCTTGAAGAGGTCACCAGGTGGTAGGCCGCGTGGGTGACCTCGGTCTGTCCCAGCCAGAATCCATTGGGCAACTCCACCGGATGAGCGGGGCTTTCGTCGGGCTTGCATTCCGTGTCTCCCGGCGAGCAGCCCATCGTGAAACTGCCAGGAGGAATCCAGACGTAGGTCAAGCCGTCCTTAGGATTTACCCACGGCTGCGGCTTCGTATTGGAAGGGTTGCTCTTTTTGTCGTCGACGGATGGCACAGTCTTACTGACGTCGTTCACTTCGATCCTGGATGGCCATCGCCAGTAGATGGTTGCTCCCAGCGCCATCAAAAGCGCAGTCCCAGCCACCAGAATCCGCTTGTCTAGCCCGCTCCTTTGCTCAGGAGCGGCAACTGCCCTGCCAGCTAACGCTTCTGACACCGCTTCTGTCAGGCGCGCCAGATTCTCGCTTGTGCAGCCCTCATGAGCGTCCAGCCACTGGCTCATCGAAAGAAAGTAGTCGAAGTTTGGAGGCAAAACTCCAGGGGAAAGACGGAGGGGGATGATAGGTTTTTTTTCGCCGAAAGCGTGTCCGATCTCGGTAAGGATATGTGGAGAGGCTACCGCGGTAGTGCTGACGATAACCACTACGGCGCGGGCACCCCGTAGACCATCGAGGACCGCTGCGGGGTAGTCGGCACCGGGTTCGATGTTGCGCGGCGCGATCCAGCACCCGTATCCGGCCCGCTCAAGGGCGACGCAGATCTGATCTGCCACGACCTTGTCGCTCGACGAGTAACTGATGAATATGGGACGATCCATGGTGGCCTGCATCGAGTGTCATACTATCTGAGACGCGTGCCCCGCGCGCCGCAGACACAATGTATCAGACAGCGCCATCAGTCTGTGGTCTCGTCAACCTTGATAGGGCCGCCGCTATGGCTGACTCGCGAGTAAATCGCGAAAATAAGCGTTGAGCAATCGGCCAGTGGGGTCATACTGCCGGCGAGCGTTTTCCAGAACCTGGAGCCGGTCGCCGAAGGCCTTGACAACGATCGGACGTGTCAGCTGTGGCGTTTGGTTGAACAATGGAGTGCCGCCCCGGTCGCTGCAGAATTGGTTGTATGCGCCGAGGAAATCGTTCCATCCGGGGTTGGCGGTGGAGACGGGATCCACGGTCATGACCGTTCCGTCGTAGGAGTACGAAAAGAGCGATTGTCGGTCCGCGGCGATCCGATAGCCGACACTCAGCATGTTCGATCGGTAACCCTTTTGCTGGTAGTAGTCCTTACTGAACTGAAAGTAAGCCTTGAGGACGTCCGCGTAGACCGCTTCGGGAAAAGCAAAGAGGCTGAAGGTGTAACGGCTGTCGTCAGAGGGTTGGGGATAGCGGATTGTTTGATCGGGTGCGAGGGTGTTATCGCTCACGATCACGGTTTCGAGATTGAACCGGTTGATGGCATTGTACTTGTCGATGAGCCCATAGCGAATTTCCGGGGTCGAAATATTCTGCTCTGTATCGTGTGCAAGCTTCGGCGCCACCTTGGACCAGAAATAATTGCGCAGTTGCCAGACCTGGTGATTGGGTTCACCAGTGGCGGCGGGGTTGTATTTGCGGAACTCCACCGTGATCAGGCCATCGAACGGGAAGATATAGAACATCATGGCGTAACCAAGCTGCTTCAGGTCCGGAAGCGCGGTGATGAAGTCATCAATCGAAAACGTCTTGTGATGGACGGCCATCGGCGTCATGGCGCGGACTTTGAAAGTCACTTCGTAAATGATTCCGAACGTGCCGTAACTTGCACGAACCTTCTGCATGAGATCCGGTTGAGCGTCAGTCACGGCCAGCAAGTTGCCAGAGGGAAGCACCATTTTGACTCCGGTAACATAAGAGCCAACCTGGCCGTATTCCCCGTCAAAGGACGAGTCTTTGGTGCCAGCGCAGGCCGCGCTGCCGGCCGACAGGTTGCCGATCTCTGTATTCACGTAAAACTGTAGATTGTGCGTACGCAGCGCATCGGCGATGTCGATATAAATGGCGCCGGCCTCTACGGTAACGCTGTCCGTACCCACGTTCAGAATGCGATTCATTTTCATCCGGATCAGAGTGCCTCCGTCCGCTACGCCGCATTCGGTCGTGGAGTGATTAGAGCCGACGGCGCGGACCGGAGAAGGATATTTCATCGGGTCCTTAAGAATGGAAACAATGTCGTCCACCGAATTAGCGTCGACGACGACCTGGGGATGCGAAATAACGTTACCGAACCAGTTATTGACAGTCGTATCGGGCATGGCTTGATCTCCGTAGGTGCAGTTTCCGGTTACTTCTGGAACGCAGGATCGGATTCGGCGCCTGGACGCGGTTTCCAATCGATGCTGTAATATTCGCCGCGATCGCGCGCCCAAGGGTCGAACGCATTGACCACATACTCCAGTTCCGGCGCCAACTCGGGAATATTGCGCAGCAGGACGCGCTTGAGAGGGGAAACCGGCTGCTTGTGCCCATTGGGAGTGCCGCGCTCCATCATCTCTGGCCCGGGCCCATTGTTATTCACCCAGTCAACGCCCAGCCTGGTGTAGAACTCTGGCCGGAAACTGGACGTGAAAAAGCGGTCGCTGAACAACCGGCGGGAAGCATTCAGAATGAACACCACGAACTGCGTTTCCGAGATGGCGAATCCATGCGGCCGCGTGAATTCCGCCAGCCAGCCCACTACGGTGTCTACGTCTTCGATGTTATCGACCATTGAGCCGTTGGGATGACCGAGGCAATCGTTAATCGGAGAGCCATCTTCGTTGACTTGGGCGTCGGTGATGACTTTGGACGAATCGCAAACATGCGTGCCGTAGAGCTCGCGAAGCTGAGCGACGTCTCCTCCTGCTGCTTGCGGGCAGGCGAGTCAGCAGGGAGGGTCTTGTCCATGAAGTCGTCGAAGCTGGTTAACTGGCGCAAACCATACTGACGGCGGAATTCGTTAAAGCGCGGCACGCCGTGCTCGCGGTCGCGAATGAGGTCGAGGGCCGCGATATCGATCTGTTGGGTGGACGTGTCGAGCCGGGGCAATGTGATGTTCTGCAGAAATTGCGGGATGTTGTGCAGGGTCAGCAGGCCCAGCCGCTGCCGTCCCATGCTAAGTGCCCAGTTGGCCATACCGCGCGATCGCATGGCATCGGTGGCTTTGCCTTCAAAGGTGTTGATCACCGCGATCTTCTGAGCGATCTGGTTCGGATCCTTATTCAATTCGCGGTATTCGATCAGATCCGGAACCAGGGAGTGCAAGCGATAAACCGTGACGAACTCTTCGGGAAAATTGAACGGCGAGCCGAAGTGATTCACTCCACCGTTGGTGTAAACGCTTTTTGTGATGTCGTAATGGCGGACCTTGCTGCCGAGCCCGAATATCCCCGGGCCGGAGGCGAATACGGAATACCACTGTGCAGCTTTTTCGGCGTCCTTCGATCGTCCGAAATCGTGAACTATGATATTGGAGAGTGCCTTAGATACATCCGGGTCGCCTGTGCCCAGCAGCCCGTTCCAGTTGGCATTCATCCCTTTGTAGAGTGGCTCGTCGTATAGCAATTGCGGCGTCCACTCCGTGGTGTGGATTTTGGCGATCTCGGCTGCCACCACCAGACGCGCAACCTCGAACAGCTCGTCCGGCGTCACGTCTTTGTTGCGGATCACGCGCTTGGGGTTGGATGGATCGCGCAGACCGCTGTCGGCGTTCGGCTTTCGTGCGGCTTCCTGCCGGAACTCTTCGACGAAAGAGTTGTGCTCGCGGGCAAACAGGTTGTGCAGAAAGCTAAGGCCGATCGACCAGTTATCGGGAAACGCCACCGATTCCTGACCGGCCCACTGCGGCTGGATCGGGTCGCCCGGCTGCAGCAGCGGCAGATAACCTTTATCGGAGCTTCCGGCCATCGGTTCGAGCAATAGCATTGCCGGATCTTTGGGATCGCGTTTCACGCGCCTTCGAGAAGTCTCGTCGTATCCATAAATCTGGGAGGCATCCCACCACGCCGTGCTGTTGTTGGCGAAGGTCTTCGGAGCGCGGGAGAGGTACTCTTTATTTCCAGCGGTGAATGTGCCGGGCGGCGCGTCCTGCAGTACGTATGTTCGGTCAACGCGATCGCCGGGACGGCAACCGAGTTTTGCCACCTGTTCCGGCGTCAGCGGCGTCTCGACATTATTTACCAGTTCCGTCTTGCAGCCGACCTCCATATATTCCGGCGCGTTGTGGCCTTCCTCCATGTGGGAGAACCAGTCGTGCGTCATGAACTGAATCCAGTACGCTGCGATCACGTTGAAGAAAGGCGCTTTCTGGTAGTCGCAATTGGCCTCAGGCGCATCGTTGGGAAGACCGAACCCGCCATTGCAGGCCTCGGGGCTGGACTGCACGCGCGTGAACAGCTTGCGGCTGATGACCTGCGGATCCGGCGTGAGCAGGCCAAGCCGGTCGCCATGCCGATTTCTTGTCAGGGTGCTACGTCCCAGGTCCGGGAAAGTCGTTTCAAACTCAACGTTGCGCGCGAATGGAGTGCCGATGGAGCCCATTCGCGGATTGAGAATGTCGTTGCAGATTCCAGTTAGTGTACGGGCGCGAATCAGATCTCCCTTACACTCCTGGGTCGCCATCGCCACCGACCGCGGCGTAACTCGGGTGGTCTTTGGGCAGGCGCATCTCGGGCCAGACCTTGATCGCGCCTCCATCTACGCCATTCAGCCCGGTTACGTAATTA
This sequence comes from Terriglobia bacterium, assembly GCA_963768075.1. Classification (GTDB taxonomy): domain Bacteria; phylum Acidobacteriota; class Terriglobia; order Bryobacterales; family Bryobacteraceae; genus QHXW01. Next base: position 130,130 of record CAVYHD010000024.1, on the reverse strand, counting down.
CGCCACGTTCCGTTGTTGTCGAACAGATTGAACTTGATGAGTTCCACGCGCTCATACTCCAGATCGAGCAAAGCGCCGGAGACACCGCGAAATGCCGGGCCTTTTGTGGACAGATAGCCGGTGGGCAGCGAGGCCATGTCGCCGGTCCCCCAATAATTGGACCAGTCAACCCACGGCGTGAGGCGGAATTGAAGGGTTTTCTGTCCGCCGCGGCAGAGCGCCGCGGCTTCGGGCACCTTGCCTTCGAACCGCTTTTCCCGGGAATCGGCGATATTCCGGAGGCCAGCCAGCACCATTTCGGCGCACGCCTTGAGATCCTGAGCTTCCTGCCGCTTGGGGTCGTTTGTCGCGCCGGAGCCACCGGCCGATAACTGTGGAAGCAGCAGGCACGCGGATATGCACGCGAGTGAAAATTTCAGCATTTTCTTCAGTTGCCTGCCGAGACTACGGCGGATTTTGCCGCCGGCGGCGCCTGAGTTACGGTTTTCGCCGTCTGGTATTGCGGAGATAACTCGCCATCGGACGCGTTGGCAAACTTGAGATTTCCCGGGCGATAGGTGTTGTCATGCTGACACCGGACGGCCACACTATTCGACAGCGTGGCGTCGCATGCGATGGGCCGGTTCTTGGGGAAAGCCCAGAGAGGATTCCATGATTCGTGTTTCTGGTCGAGCGCACACTTGGGGTCTGCGGGAAAAGGGTAGTTCGCTTTTACGCCAACTGCAAACGTGACACCAAGAGCTGACGCTTTGTCCATCATCCAGGCCAGAGTGACGTCTGCCAGCGCGGTTCCATCGGGATCATCGGGATAACTTCCGCCAACATCGCAGTGCACGCCGGTGAACCAGACTTGCTCGATCGTCTGGCCAGGACTTGGCGGTGAAGTCCAAAGCGTTGCGGGGAACTCGCACCGCCGCTCGTCGATGGCAAGAGCCTGATAAGCGTTTTGGATGTCTGGGTGCAAAGAGGTATCCAGGAATCCATACAAAAGCGGATCGACAAGTCCGAGGAGGGAAGGTATTCCCAGCGAGCCAACGGTATCCCAGACTCCTACCATCGTTAACTCGGCATTGAACATACCGCAGGACTGATTCAGACTGGCGAGAAGGTTGGCCCGCTGATCTTTGTTGCGATAGGCCTGGAATGCGGTCTCGACTACATCGTTGCTGAAATTCCCAGCGGGTAGACCGCAGACGGCGATCATTCCGGCAATGCTGCGTGCCGTATAGGCGCCGCGGCTAAAGCCAAGCAGAAAAACCTGGTCCCCTTTTTCACACACCTGGGAGATTTTCGAGTAACCGTCTTTCACTTTCTGGAAGAGACCGGTTCCGAAAGCGCCGCCCAATAGTCTGCCCACCGGAGTTCCATCCGCACCGACGCCGTCGTCATAGAAGGGGACCTGGTCGGCGGACACTTGCATGGCCTTGTAGATCTTGTAGACGTTCGTGTTCTTGCCGGAATCGTCCCACGTTCCGTCCGAGCAAAAAAGGACTCGTTTACCCATATCTCACCCTCCATTTTGGAATAATTGTTGTGAATTATATCGCAACGCAACAACGAGAGACACCGCGTTTCGATATATCTAGTGACAGAAAGGCAAAAAACGTTTCAGGCCATTCCTGGCCGCAGGCCTTGCGGCGACCCTCAGTTGGCGGCGGTAGCAGCCTGCTTGAGCAGCGTCGAGGTGAAGCGGTTGTCGATGGCAGGCTTTCCGAGTATTGCCCAGGCCGCGAGAACCAACCAGGGTTCGTTGAAACCCAGCGTGCCGTCCTTGGCCACTGCTTTACCAGCGGCGATGAGCGGCTCACCCAGGGCGAGGGCGTCAGCGTAGTTTCCCATAGCGGAGGACCACCATAGGATCGAAATGACGTCCACCACCGAGTTTTGGCGGATGCCCCGGGCCGCCAGCAACCGGGTCACGTTTGGCGCAGCCCCGGCATTCTGCAATTCCTTCCAAAAATCCGGTCCGGCTGTGAAAAGCCGGAGCCGATCCGCGTTGTCCCCGTCGCCGTCCAGAATCACTGCCTCCGCAGCGCAGGCGTGCTGGATGTAGGCCGCCGAATCGTAAGGCTTCCCTGTGGCGTCGATGAAAAGCTGCTGGCACTGCTCCGGAGTCAGGTTCAGACCAAGATACAGCGACGAAGTTCCATACTGTTTCAAAGTCTGTTTGAGTAGCGCGTTAGCACTAGCGGCAGCAGGTGCGCCTGTCGCCTGGAGCACATTCACGAACTGGCGCATGGTGGACGGGTTAGTCGCAGCCCGATGGTCAAAGAAGACCATGTTGATCGGAGTTGTGGCCGCCGGCGTGTTAGCGGATGCCGGCAGCGTCAGTGTGATCCCCTTCACCACGAGTTCGCGGAGCTTTTCCGCATTAAGACTGTTGCTCGCGACCTCGATGGTTTCGTCTGACAACACAATCTCATGGGTGTCCTTCGTGTAATCGACCTTCGATTTCTCGATAAAGGTACTGGTGCTGCCCCAGTTGAGTATGCCGAGCAGATGTAACGCCAGGCTGTGGGTAACTTTCGAAGTGTCCGTCAGGGCGGACTCCAGTTCGCGAACTCCCGGTAGCGCCGCCCCGGGACGCGTGATCGCTCTGAAATCCCCGGTGAGGGCGGATTCGAGCGCCGCGCTGCTGTTTCCATCCAGGGCCGTCAAATCAATCTCGTATAAAAAAAGGCGGTTTTTCGATCTACTGCCGTCCAGCGCCATTTTCAGGGACACTTCCAGGGAGCTGGACAGCGCCGCATCGACGGCCCCCTTGATATCGTCGTCGAGCTTCTCGGCCTCCGAGGGCGGCATATCTGCCTTGATCTTGGCCAATTCCTCGGTCGAGTTGGGACTGATTTTATGGAGCAGGAAAGCCACGGCATCCAGGCTGCCCACGTCGCCAGTAAGACCTGCCGACGCTGTAAGGCTCGTTTCCAGATCGTCTGTCCTTGTCCGGCTGACTGCCATGTGTACAAGGCCGTTCGGCAGTTTGGCAATGGTGACCGTGTGGTCCGATGTGTCCGTAATCGTAGCTTCAAGAGTCGCCCCGGCACTGGCGTTTATCGCAAGGGAGGGCAATTTCGCAATCGATACCGTGGCCAACGGGTCGTTCAAAATGGCATACGTCACGCCGGCTGTGAACTGAAGGGAAGTCGATCCATCCACTTGGCAGATTGCCCCTGACGGTAGGCTTCGCAGATCGTCAATGCAGTGCGGAACCGTCAAAGCCACAATCGCGCGCTTGATGGCGCCGGCGAACGTATCGGCGCTGGCGGCCTTCGAAAAGCTGGTCAGCACAAGGCTCGCGCCCTTGGTCAGACCAAAGGTGAAGTCGCTGGCTGTGGCTGTGCTTTCAGCGCTGAGCGTCCCTTGCACTGCAAATGAGATAAGCCCAGCAACGGACGGATCATCGGGGATATCCACGCAGGCCAGGAAATCCGCTTTGCTGTCGCCAGTCAGCAAACCCAGGGAAGCCGAAGTCCCGATTTGCATGTTCAGCGAGGTCCCTTCGACTGCAAATTGGCCCGCCCCGTTTGCGTTCGCTGTGATTGGGAAAGTGCTCGCGTTGAGATCCCCTACTTTCTTGTCCACGATGGCATCGAAGCCCGCGGGGGTAAGGAAGGTGAGCGGATTCTTCAAATAGCGATTCAGTGTGGCGTTAATGTCAGCGGACGACGCCGTGATATTCACCGTCGTGTTATTCGTAAGTTGAATGGTGGGCATAACTCGCTTCCATTTGGTTATAACGCCAAGGCCGGCAAAAAAGAAGGAATTTTAATGGAATGCAGGTGGCTCCAGAGGCAAACTACGCAGGCGCTGCCTCACAATCCGCGTGCGAGAGCGCGCCATGCGTCACGTAAAGTGGCGGATCGACAGGCGCAGATCCTGGCTACGTAATACAATGCGGCCAAGACAGGAGATGTCATGGACAAGAGTTCCAGCTCGACCCCAGCACACCAGGAGCGTCTAAACTCGCTCGACTTCTTTCGAGGTTTTACGATGCTCATGCTCGTGGGGGAAGCCACGCGCTTGTACTCTACACTTCGCGATCCAACCTTTGACGGCACGTGGATCGGTTGGATCGGTATACAGCTTGATCACCATCCCTGGAACGGTCTGCGTTTTTGGGACTTGATCCAACCTTTCTTCATGTTCATTGTTGGTGTGGCAATGCCCTTCGCCTTCGGCATGCGGTGGGCCGGGGGGGACACCTGGCGGCAAACTCTCTGGCATGCGTTGCGCAGGTCGGCCCTGCTGTTATTGTTTGGCTGGGGTCTCTACTGTATAGGGCCTGGCAGGATTACTTTCGAGTTGTGGAACGTGCTGGCTCAGCTTTCTTTCACCTATCTTGTGGCATTCCTGATGATGCAGAAAACAGCCCGCACGCAGATTGCCTTCACATTTTTGCTGCTGGCAATCGCAGAACTCTTGTACCGCTTCTGGCCTGTGGCCGGTTTCAATCAGCCTTTCACGCCGGACAAGGGCTTCGGGGCGTGGATGGACTTGAGGCTTATGGGCAAACTCTCCGCGGGGCACTGGGTTGCCTTCAACGCCGTTCCAACCACGGCCCATACGATGTGGGGTGTACTGGCCGGTCAACTGCTGAAAAGCAGCCGGACACCGCTACAGAAAATTAAAATACTGGCGGGCTCGGGCCTCATCGGCGTGATCGCCGGCTATGCGATGAATCCCTGGACGCCGATCATCAAACGGATCTGTACCAGTTCGTTCGTCATAGTGTCCGGCGGATGGTGTTTACTGGCGCTCGCGTTCTCTTATTGGCTGATCGACGTGAAGGGGATGAAGAAGTGGACTCTGTTTTTCAATATCGTGGGGATGAATTCTCTCTTCATCTACATGTTCACCAATACCGGTGGAGCGGAATGGTTCTCCAAGATCGCTCGACCGTTTGCCATGGCCCTCTTTGCTTGGGCCGGAGAACTCAACGCCAGGATCATCACCTGCATCGTGCTGTGGGGAATGCTGTGGTACTTGTGCTACTGGCTTTATAAAAGGAGGATCTTTTTCAAGATGTGACAATGCCCGCCAGTTGCCCACAGATTCGCCGGAGGAGGGATAATAAAAGGGCGCTGGGTTACGGAAGTGCGCCGCCGATCTGGATTGCGATGGAAAAAACTTATCATCAAGTGCCGCAATGGCTCGCGTGCGGATTCGTCGTCACTGGTCTCGTGGCAGGAGGTCTTCTACTGCTACGAACCGTGCAGGCGGGTCCGAGTAGGGCCCCCGGCAACGCGGTGCCGCAGCGCCAGATCAAACTGGGAATGGCGCAGCCTGGGTCGCTGTACGCAGTCACGATTGCAATAAAGAATCCCGAGGAGCTCCAGGGCGACAGGCGGGTTCATGTCGCGATGGCGGACGCGCGTGGGACGGTCTCGGAGAAGTGGCTGCACACCGCCGATCTGGACTTTTATCTGACTCTGAGGCCGCGCGCGCCCGGCCCGGTGACCGTCATCCTAAGTGCGCCGGGCGCAGAGCAGCTTCCGGAACTCGAAACAGTGATGCGCCGGATTCCCGTGGGACGCGGGGATCCGTCCGTGATTGCGGCGGCTCCTAACGACACGTGGCAGGCTGCTCAGCCCTTTGAGTTCGGCCAAACTGTTTTCGGGGCTGACGACGAACGTCCCTACGCGCCGGCGCCCGGCGAGGACCGCTACGCGGCAATGCTCAAGGGCTTTCAATGGTTCCGCTTCACGTTCCACGGCACGGAACCAAGGCTGGCATATTTCGTGCTCGATATCACGGACCGCGAAGTGCCGCTGGACGTGGACATCTTTCAAATGGGCAAGAATGCGGCCGGACAGCCGGACGTCATGCCTTACACAGAGGGCGCAGCGATCTACCAGATCGAAGCCACGCAGAATTATCCGGGCCTTTATAAGTTTCGTACGCGGATTCTCAAGCCAGGCGAGACCTATTACGTGCGGGTTGACGCCAACCATCCGGCCTATCAGTTACACACCTACGATTACCCGGTGCCGCCGTACAACGATCCGCGCCAGGCAGTGAGAACCGGGATGGATTTTATGATCAATATGGGCGACACGTGGCTGTCCAACACGCCGCGCCGCGGGGCGGTGGGGCTGCGGACCACCATGGTGCACTCCGACACGCAGCTTTGCATCGCATGCCATCCCACGCAGTTCACGACGCGCGGCTACCTGACAGCGGTCGCGAACGGGTACCCGGTGACTCAGCGGCCGGCGCTCGAATTCCTGACCGACCGCATCTACAACAACCAGCGTCCGCTGTACGGCGAACCCGGCACCGACTGGGTTCGGGTCATCTATTCGGCGCGAACGGTGGCGAGCCGGCTGCCGGTGATCGAGCATCTGTTCGAACAGAATGTTACGCATGATCCGCCGAGGCTCAGTTTCAATGTGCCTTACGGGAACTTCCTGAAGATTCACTACCAGGACCGCACCGTCATGCCGGGCGACGAGTCAGACGGTTGCGAACCGTCCATAAGCCCGTTTGAAATCGCCGCGCAAAGTTGGGACACCTTTCAAATGCTCTACCAGCAGACGGGCGAAGAACAGTGGGCCAGCGAACGGGACCGGGTAGAGCGCCTAGCTTTGCCGCGTGAGCCAAGAAACATGATCGATCTGAACTGGAAGATTCACTTCCTCGCCACGATCGGGCGGGAGAAGTATCGTGCGCAACTGGACCAGTTACTCGATCAGCTTTACAGTTTTCAGCAACCGGGCGGCATGTGGCCCTACGCTTTCGACAACAAGGGTAAGCCGGCCGACTTCATTTCGTATCATGCCGTTCTGGCGGCGGCGCTGGCGGGCCGCCGGCCGGAGACCGACACTCACCTGGCCCGCGCGGTGGATGCCCTTTTAAAAGCGCAGCGGCCGGAAGGAAGTTGGGAGGGGGATCCGGTCTACCAGGGGTTCAATACGCCGTTTCGCGCGACTCAGTTCGCGGTGATGGCGCTCTCCACCCTTTATCCGGGGCCTGATCGGAAGCCGGCGAAAGAGAAAGGATGGGATGATGCGTTCCCGCCGACCCCCAGTCAGCTGGCCAAAGACGATTTGCCGCGGCTCCTTTCGCAGCTCGATCAGTTGTGGGACCTCGCGCCCGACGCGGTGTTGCGCCAGGTGCGGGCGATTCTGGCGTCGAGCCATCAGCCGCTGGCGCGCGAGGGGGCGGCGCGAGCTCTGGGGCACATGGCGGATTCCGGCGCCATAAAGACGCTGGTCGCCGCACTGGGTGACCCGGATAAGATGGTGCAACGCACGGCCGGATGGGCGCTGCGCATGATCCTCGAGCGCCGTCCCGGCGCTGCCTCGGAAGGGCGCGCGGAACTAGCGGCGGCCCTGGCTTCCTCCAGCGCGCGCACGCGCTGGGGCGCGACGCAGGTGTTCAACCAACACTTCAAGTATCTGGCGGATGACGGGTCACTGCTCCTGGCCTTAAGGCGTAATCTCGACGACCCGGTTCCGGCCGTCCGCCTGAACGCGGCCCGGGGGCTTTGGCAATGGTACTACTGGAAAGTCGATGATCACGAGGCGCGCACCGGCATCATCGAAGCGCTTGCAACACGGCTGAACAGCGAGACCGACCCCCTGGCGCGGCGTGCGGTGCAAGAAAGTCTGTACGACGCGCTGGACGAAAACACCGGATACCTTGGCGCGTGGATCGAGGCCGCCTCCACGAAGGAAGACCAGGAAAAGATCAATGACGGGTACGAAGCGGTGGCACGCGATCAGGCTCAAGCGCTTGCCAAAGCTCTGCGCGCCGCGACTCCTCTGGGACGCCAGAGCATCCTTGAGGCGCTCTGGGATTTCCACGTGAGGCACTACGCGCTGCCCCAGCTCAAGGCGAACACGGTGTCGATTTCGTTGCCGGCGGTTTTCACAAAATATGTTTCGGGCGTGCCGGATCTCGACCGGCCGGGCTACGAGTACCCGCCTTACCGCGAGACTGTGGATTTTCGCTATGACATCCATAACGGTTTTTACCAGACTCGCGTGGGCAACGATAGCGACCTGATTCATTTCTTCCGCAGCTCGGGGCAGGAACTCGAGGATGCGTTGATTGCGTGCCTGAAGAGTGCTGATAACGACACCAAGATCAATGTGCTGAAGGCGGGCAGCACACTCAGTGGAGCTGGTAGCCAGCGCTTTGCCGAGGCCGCCCTGCAGCTTGGACTCGATCCGGACAAACAGGTTCGTGACGCCGTGCGGTACGTGTATGAAAACGGGCAGCGCGGGGTGCTAAACATTGATGCACCCGCCGCGCCCGATCCGGCCCTGGTCCAGACCATCGCCGAGATTCTGGTTCATGGCGACCTCGACGCCCAGGCAGTAGCGCTGCCGTTGCTTGCGGGCCTGCCGGCCGACTCAGCGTGGACGCGGCAGCCGGCAATTCTCTCTGCGGTACGTTCTCTGCTCGATCGGCAGCCGCGCGTGAAGAACTACGCACAGGTGCTGGCTGCTGCAGGGTCGTTTCCGGAACTCATGCAAGATCCGCGGCGGAGCAACCAAACCATGGAGGCGTTCGAGGACCAGGATTCCGATGTGCAGCGGGCGGCCATCCAGATCGCCCTCGCGCGCTTCCTTGACGACGCGGCCATGCGGCCCCTGGTGGTGCAGGCTTTCGATCGCATGGGAAGCTCGCAGCGGAGCATCCTGATCGAGGAGGTGAACGATCCAAAGTTCATGCGGCGGCATCTCGGTGTCTCCGGGGGTGCGGTCTCCCAGGACCGGTCGTACGTACTGGGCAACGGCAAGTACGTTTATAAGGAGCCAGATTTTCTCGATCGACCGGCCGTGTTTCGGGCGGTGATGGCGAGCCTCGGCGACCGGGATGCCAACGTGCGCGCGGCGGCGTTGGATCTATTGCGCAAAGTCAAAGGCATTGAGCAGCGTCCGGACTTTCGCGCAGCTTTGGACCGGCTGCGAAACGATCCTAACCAGAGATTGCAGCTTATCGCGACACGCGTCCTTGATGGCAAGAACTTGAAAGAAGCACTCGCCGACGTGGAACCAGGATCGGTGCTGGACTTCGGTTTCTTCGTATCCGAGATCGAGCCCATTCTGTCCGCGCCAGGCGCGGACGGCAAAGCTTGCGTCATGTGCCACGCCTCGCACGTCATTTTCAAGCTTCGGCCACCCAATGCCGAAGGACAGTTCTCGCCACAAGACAGTGAAGAGAACTACAAATACGCCATGCGCGTGCTCGATATCAGCGACCCAAACCGCAGCCTGATCCTCATTAAGCCGACCCGTCCGACCGACGCCGCCGGCAACGTGGATGATTATCTGGCCACCCACAACGGCGGCCAGCGTTGGCCCGGCAACGAATCAAGCTCGCAATACAAGACGATTCTTGAGTGGATTCGCGGGGCACGCATGCAAGCGTCGAACCAGGACGCACACGCGGCGCGCTGATACGGGACTGGCGTGACCCATCGGTACTGCGTCACAATCTACGTATGTCCTCAATCTCCAGACGATCTTTGCTGGGCGCGTCGGCCGCCGGCTCGGTGCTCGCTTTTTCCGGACTTGACCTCGGCGCCACTTCGGACGACGCCGGCTTCAAGCTGGGCGTAGCTTCCTATTCACTACGAAAGTTTCCGCGAGCCGAAGCGATCAAGATAATCCAGCGCCTGGGCCTGAAATACGTGAATATCAAGTCCTTCCACCTGCCGCTGGATTCGACTCCCGATCAGATCCGCGAGGCCCGCAAGGAGTTTGAGGATGCGGGTCTCACCATCGTGGGGGGCGGCAACATCGACTTCCACAAGGACGACGAGGCCGACATCCGTCACAAGTTCGAATATGCCCGGCTCGCCGGCATGCCGCTGATTGTGTGTGCTCCCACCAAGATTACGCTGCCGAAGCTCCAGAAATTTGTCGAGGAGTACAACATCAAGATCGCCGTGCATAATCACGGCCCAAAGGACAACTTCCCCGCCCCGCAGGACGCGCTGAAGATCCTGAAAGACATGGATCCGCGCTGCGGTGTCTGCGTGGATGTGGGCCACACGGCCGAAGCGGGTGTGAAGCCTCTCGACGCCATCCGGGCCTCAGGTTCGCGAATGCTCGACATGCACATCAAGGACATGCGCGTATTTGGCGACGTGAATTCGCTCTGCGACGTTGGCGATGGCGTGCTGCCGATCGCGGACATTTTCCGGGAGTTGCACAAGATGGGCTATACGGCTTCCGTCAATCTCGAATACGAAATCAACGAGAACGATCCGTTTCTCGGCATGGCGCGCTCATACGCCTATATGTTTGGCGTGCTCGCAGGTTTGAAGGGGTAGGTCCTTCGAGATCTTCTTCGGCCAGGGCATGCGTCCAACTAATAGCAATATGAGCCGGCGCGAGTTTTTCACGCAAGCCGCCAATTACCGGGCGATCATCCACACGTCGTTCCCCGCAGGTACTATCGGACGTATGAGGAGCGTTCAGAACTGCGCGGCGAGCGTGGCCGGCATCCTCTCTTACTTGATGGTACGGGAGAAGTACGCTCCGGATCTCACGGCGTGAGTATGCCCCGCATTGTGATTCCAGACGACGAGGCGCCAGTGATGGCCTCAAGCCAAGCCTACCGCAAGTTGCTCGATAGAACCCGCGTCGAATACCATGACACGCTGCCCGAAACCGAAGACGAGTTGATTGAACGCATTGCCGGCGCCGAGATCGTGATCAACATCCGCTCCTCGACGTACTTCACCGAGAACGTCTTTCGCCGTTCTCCCGGTCTGCAGCTTTTGTCGCTATGGGGTACGGGCACCGATAACGTCGATCTGGCGGCAGCCGCTCGGCACGGAGTGACGGTCACCAATACGCCAGGTGTATCTGCCTTTTCCGTCGCCGAACACACGCTGGCCCTACTGCTGTCCGTAGCGCGCCGCATTCCGCGAATTGACGCGGAGGTTCGCCAGGGGCGCTGGCCAAGTGGAGAGGCAGTGCAGATGCACGGCAAAACGCTGGGCGTCGTGGGACTGGGTGCTGTCGGCCGGCAGTTCGCTCGTCTCGGCGCAGGCATCGGCATGCGTGTGAACGCCTGGACCATGCATCCGGACCCGGCACTCGGGTTCGAGCTGGTCTCACTCGAAGACCTGTTTCGGCTAAGCGATGTGGTTAGCTTGCATCTGCGCCTCTCCGCCGAGACCCGAGGCTTCATGGGCAGACGCGAACTGGAGAAGATGAAGCCTTCAGCCATTTTTATAAATACGGCGCGGGGCCCCATCGTCGACGAGCAAGCCTTGCTCGAAGTGCTCACAGCGGGCCGCATCGCGGGCGCCGGCCTGGATGTTTTCGATGTCGAACCACTACCGGCCGGACACCCGCTCACGCGCCTGGAGAACGTCGTGCTCACGCCTCACTCCGCTGGCGTGACCCCGGAGGCCCTGGAAGCAGGCCTGCAACTTTCTGTCGATAACGTCTGGAACTTCTTAAGCGGCCGCCCTACCAACGTCGTCGTCGGTCGAGACGGAGCTCGATAGAATTCGGACAGGTCCGCTCAGCCGATTGGGCTTGGCCCTCTGAGTCGCCTGCCCTTACCACGGACGCCTCAGACCTTTTCGGGCACCACGAACGGCTTGCGGTACTCGCGCCGGAACATACGGTTGGCTTCCGCATCGCCTTTGCAGGAGTAGCTGACGGGGTCGAAGTGCAGAGTACGGCCCAGGCGGTACGAGATATTCGCCAGGTGAACCAGCGCGGTCGAGATCGCGCCTTCGTCGATGGGAGCGTACAGGTCCGCCTGCTTGCGGCTGCGCACGACATCGATGAAGTTGACCCAGTTGTTGCCCTTGTCGTGCCGGATGGCCCCGGCTGCCTGCTCTCGTCCGAGCCAGGTCTGGTATTTGCCGGAATCCTCGCTCCATACCGCCATGTAACCCTTGGATCCATAGAAAATCACGCCGACGTTTTGCCGGCTCGGGCTCCTCGATGCCGGCTTCATGGTTCGTGATCCAGTGGCGCACTTCAAAGGTCATCATCTTCGTTTTGCCGCCATCGCCAAACTCAAAGCTGGCGCTCAGGGTGTTGGGCGTCTCCTGGTCATCGTCGAACATGAAATGCCCGCCGATGGCGCTGATTTTGGTGGGATACTTCACGCCCAGGCCCCAGCGCGCCATATCGACCTGGTGAATGCCCTGGTTGCCCAAGTCGCCGTTGCCGTAGTCCCAGAACCAGTGCCAGTTGTAGTGAAAACGATTCTGCGTGAAGGCGTGCTCCGGCGCCGGGCCCAGCCACAGGTCGTAGTGCACGCCCGGCGGCACCGGCTCTTCCGGCTTGCGGCCGATGGTGTCGCGCCACTTGTAGCACATGCCGCGGGCCATGTAGACATCGCCGATGAGTCCGTCGCGCAGCTGCTGGACCACCACCCGTCCGATACCCGAGCGTTGCTGGCTGCCGTGCTGCACAATGCGATTGTACTTCTGCGCGGCAGCCACGATCTGCTGGGCCTCGAACATATCGTGCGCGCAGGGCTTCTCACATAAACGTCCTTGCCGGCCTGGCAGGCCCAAATGGTCTGCAGGGTATGCTGGTGGTTCGGCGTGGCGATGGAGATAGCATCGATGGACTTGTCCTCGAGCAGCTTGCGCAGGTCGGTGAACGCGGCGGGACGCTTTCCGTTGGCCTTCTCGACCCCGGCTACCCAGCGTTGAGCACCGACTCATCGATATCGCAGATGGCGGCAATCTCGACTTTGGGCATCCGGCTGTAGGCATCCATGTGGCTTCGACCGCGGCCGCGCACACCCACACAAGCCACTCGAACGGTGTCATTGGGACTGGCGAGCGCACTGGACCGAAGAGCCGCTCCCGCCGTGATGGCGGAACCTAAAAAGTATCGACGATTCATGGACTGTAGTTTAAGCCCGACTGGCGGTGGCACGCAATGACCGTTAATGTATTGCAGGCGTAAGCTACGCCCGGGCGATTGCCTCCAACGCGTGGATTTTGAGTGTACACCGGACTTATCGTGGATGTGCGCGCGGCTTAGTGCTGCCGGACGAAAAATTGCGGTTTGTCGATGTGCGGATCGACGGCAATATCGAAGAAGCCGATCATCATCTCTTCCCAGATTTGCGGGCCGAAGCGGACGGAGTCCTCGGGATCGGGGTTGTTCGGATTGTTGCGCGAGTTGTTGAAGTAGGCGACGCACTCGAGTCTGGTTCCGGCTTTGATGGCCAGTGGATGAGCGAGCCGGTAGGAAAGCTGCCAGTGGAAGTTGTAGGGGCTCACGCGCAACAGCGTGCGGCGGCGGCCGTCCGGTTCGATGATGTTGTATTCGAAACTCGCGCCTCGCAGGTGCATGTGCGGAAAAAAGCTCAGCAGCAGGGTATCGTTGGGCATCGTGCCCCACGCCGCGACGCGAAAATGCGGATGGTCGGGAGGGATCACAAAGCGGTCGTTGCCCAGTTGCAGGGTCAGCACGCGCTGCTTCGGTATCGAGCGATGAAAGACCAGGCCCAGCCGCGATTGATCGCTAGTCGCATGTCCGTTGGGGGTGTAGTGCATCTGAATCACCAGGTCCGAACCGGCTTTGACGAGCTTTCCCATCTCCGGCCCCCAATCCTCCGCAATGCTGCCCGGCGAATAGACCAGCAGGATGTCGCTTTTCGTCATGCCGTTCAAGAGCCGCTCGCGTGGTGTATCCCCAGGCGGGACATAAGGAACTCCGGGCCGGGCGTCGCGCAGCCATGGAGACCCCGACTCGCGAATATAGACCACAGCATGATGCACCACGGCGCGATTTCCGGGCCGCAATTCGGCCTTTTGGACCCACCGGTCTTCCGTAAAGCCGGTGGGCATCACGATGTACTGATAGTCCACTTCACCGGAAGCCGGTAACGGAAACGCCCTCGGCATCTCGAGAACCAAATCCGGTTTCGGAATGTTCCAGCCCTCGACGCGCTGCGGGACCGGGCGGGGCGTCCCGAGGATCACCTTCGGGAGCGCCGGATTCGGCCCACTTTACCAGCGTCTCGATTTCCTGCGGAGAAAGGGAGCGGTCATTCGCGAATGGACCAAAACCGGGCTCGGCGAACCATGGCGGCATCTTCTTCAAAACGACGGCCTCGCGGATGGCCTTCGCCCACGGGCGTGTTTGCCGGTAGGTGAGAAACGGCATCGGCGCGACTTCGCCAGGGCGGTGACACTGCTGGCAGTGGGTCTGCAAAATGGGAAGAACGTCGCGCGAAAAATTGGGCTCTGGACCGGAGGCGTTACACACGCTCACGCACGCGAGCAGCAGGGCGTGGATCTGGATGCGCACACCTTCATCCTATTCCACTCTGCTTTTGACGATCTCCAGGAATGCACGCGCCGCATGGCTGAGCGCCCGCCGCGACGGATACACCAGGCGTATCTTGCGCTCGACGTGAAGTTCTTTGACCCGCACTTCGCACAGCTTGTTTTGTTCGAGGTCCTTCTCGACGCACATGCGCGGAAGAAAGGCGACGCCCTGGTTGTCTTCCACCATACGGCGGATAGTCTCGACTGTCGGCATTTCTACATCCATCCTGAGGGGCACCTTGTGGCGCTGGAACTCGCGCAGCACAACCTCGCGATAAGGAGATACGACGTTGTGCGCGATAAATGTCTCGCCGCCCAAATCTGTAATGGAGACACTTTTGCGTTTGGCGAACGGATGCTTGGGTGAAACGACGAACACCAGGGAATCGGTGTACAGCGCCGTCGATACAAGGCGTGCGTCACCAGGATCATAGCTGATGACGCCCAATTCGAGATTGCCATCGATCAGCTCGGCCGGAATCTTGCTGGAGAGGCTGCGCCGGACCTGCACCTTGACTTTCGGATAGAGGCGCCGATAGCGCTCGATGTGACCCAGCAAGTAAAGCGTGGTGGATTCGTTGGCTCCGATGGCGAGGCGGCCGGCTGAATTATCGCGCAGCTCCGCCAGGGAGTTTTCCATCTCCTGGCATAGGTTTTCGAAGCGGCGGGCGTACTCGAGGACGGTCTGGCCGACGTCGGTGAGGACGAGGTCCTTGGCCGAGCGGTCGATCAGCTTTTCGCCCAGCTCCAATTCCAGACGCTGCAACGCCAACGATATCGCGGGTTGCGTCCGGAGCATCTTCTCCGCGGCGCGGGAAAAGCTCTTCTCCGTGGCGATGGTCAGGAACACCTGAAGGGGGTAAAGTTCCATGCTGTTTCATCATAACAAGCGCTTATGTATACTATGAAGATTATAAATTTGCCAAATCAAGGTGCCATCTTGATAATTGTAGATACCAGCCGGCGCCGCGCTCACCGCGGTACGGCTGGCGAGATTCCCGGCCGGACACGCGGGCAACCACTCGCGGTCCGGCCGTTGGAAAAAAGGCGGCTACCCAAACCATGAGCGACCGCGTATACATCTTTGACACCACACTGCGCGATGGCGAACAATCGCCGGGCTGCAGCATGACGGTTGCCGAAAAGACCCGCATGGCCCACAAGCTGGTGGAGTTGGGCGTGGACATCCTGGAGGCGGGTTTTCCCATCGCATCAGAGGGTGATTTCGAGGCGGTGGACAGGATCAGCCGCGAATTCCCTTGGGTCACGGTAGCGGCGCTGGCGCGATCCTGCACGTTGGATGTGGAACGCGCTGCCCGCTCGCTCGAGCACGCGCGGCGCCCGCGCATTCACACGTTCATTGCTACGAGCGATATTCATTTGAAACATAAGCTCAAAAAATCGCGGCACCAAGTGCTGGAAGAGGCCACAGCGGCGGTGGAGCTGGCGCGCAGACATGTTGATGATGTGGAATTTTCGGCGGAGGACGGCGCGCGGACCGATGCGGATTTTCTGGAAGAAATCTCGAAGGCGGTGGTGGCGGCGGGCGCACGCACAGTGAACATCCCGGATACGGTGGGTTACTCGGCGCCGCGAGAATATGCAGCGATTATCGGCCGCGTGGTCCAGGCGCTGGGCGATTGTGCCATCGTGAGCGTGCACTGCCACGACGACCTCGGTCTCGCGGTGCCGAATTCACTGGCGGCGGTGGAAGCTGGCGCCAGGCAGATTGAGTGCACCATCAACGGCATCGGCGAGCGCGCGGGGAACTGCTCGCTGGAAGAAGTCGTTATGGTGATGAAGACCCGGAACGACCTCTATCCGTATTCGACCGGCATCAACACCGCGCATCTCTACTCGGCCAGCCAGCTACTCAGTTCAATCATCACGTTCGGACCGCAACCCAACAAGGCCATCGTCGGCCGCAATGCATTCGCACACGAGGCCGGCATCCATCAAGACGGCTACCTGAAGGAAAAGAGCACCTACGAGGTGATTGACCCGAAGAGTGTGGGTGTTCCCGAGGGAAAGCTGGTGTTGGGGAAACACAGCGGCAGGCATGCGCTGCACAAGCGCTGCGAAGAACTTGGGTTCTCCCTGGATAAGCAGGAGCTGGATTCGCTTTATCACCGTTTCACGGCGATGGCCGATCGAAAAAAAGGCGTGATGGATGAAGAGATCATCGAGTTGATCGGTGAAACTCAAACGCAGCGGGCCGTCGGCGATTAAACGCTCAGTGACACCTTCGATATGAATCTAAACATTCTTGTTCTGCCCGGAGACGGGATCGGCACCGAAGTCACGCGGGAAGCAGTGCGTGTGCTGCGTCACGTGGCGCACAAATGGAACCATGCGCTGAAGCTCACCGAAGGCCTGCTGGGCGGCGTTGCCATTCACAAAACTGGCAGCCCGCTACCCAAAGAGACCGTCCGCCTTGCCGGCGACGCCGACGCCACGCTGATGGGCGCCGTGGGTTTGCCTGAATTTGACAACGCACCGCCCGAGAAGCGTCCCGAAAAGGGCTTGCTCGGGATCCGCCAGGCTTTGGGAGTTTACGCCAATTTGCGGCCAGTGCGCGCTTACACCGCGCTGCTCGATTCCTCGCCGCTCAAGAATGACCGGGTGGCGGGCACGGACATGATCATCGTGCGAGAACTGACTGGCGGCCTTTATTACGGCACGCCGCGGGGTATCACGGAAGATGGAGGAGAAACGCGCGCCGTGAATACCATGGTGTACACGCGCAGCGAGATCGAGCGCGTCACCCGCATGGCGTTTCACCTGGCGCTCGGGCGGCGCAAGAAAGTCACCTCGGTGGATAAATCCAACGTATTGGAAAATTCGCAGCTCTGGCGGCGTGTGGTGACAGACGTGGCGCGCGGGTTTCCCGAGGTCGCGCTCGATCACATCCTGGTCGATAACTGCGCCATGCAGCTCGTGCTCAACCCTACGCGATTCGACGTATTACTAACGGAGAACATGTTTGGCGATATCCTGAGCGACGAGGCAGCGGTGCTGGCCGGTTCGATCGGCATGCTGCCCTCGGCATCGATAGGAGACCGGAAGCCGTCGGGCGCCTGGGTGGGGCTTTACGAGCCGGTGCACGGATCAGCGCCGGACATCGCAGGCCAGAATAAAGCCAATCCACTGGGTGCGATCGGCTCGGTGGCGGCCTTGTTGGAATACAGCTTCGGCTTGAAGGATGAGGCAGCCGCGGTAAACAGCGCGGTGGAAGCGGTTCTGCAATCGGGGACAGTCACCGCGGATCTTAAACCCGCTGGCCGGCCGGCGACCACCGAACAAGTTGGCGAAGCGGTGTGCGCGGCCATTGGATAAATCATGAGTAAGCCAAGAACAATCGTCGAAAAAATCTGGGACTCCCACGTAGTGCACGAGCAGGCGGAAGCTCCGGCCTTGCTGTATATCGACCTGCACTTGGTGCACGAGGTAACCTCGCCGCAGGCGTTTCAGGGTCTGCGCGAGCGCGGCCTCAAAGTGCGGCGGCCGGACCTGACCGTGGCCACGGCGGATCACAGCATTCCGACGTCCGACCGATCGCTGCCAATCGTCGACACCATTGCCGCGAACCAATTGGCGCAGCTCGAGAAGAACTGCCGCGACTTCGGTATCCGGTGCTTTGGCATTCACAGCGCGCAGCAGGGCATTGTCCACGTAATCGGTCCGGAGCTCGGGCTGACGCAACCGGGCATGACAGTGGTCTGCGGCGATAGCCACACCGCGACGCACGGTGCATTTGGGGCCCTCGCCTTCGGCATCGGCACGAGTGAAGTGGAGCACGTGCTGGCTACGCAGTGCCTGCTGCAGCGCCGCTCGAAAGCGTTTCAAGTGCGTGTCGACGGTGCGATGACAGCCGGCGTGACGGCCAAGGACATCATCCTGGGATTGATAGCCAAAATCGGTGTGGGTGGCGGAACGGGTTGTGTGCTGGAGTACTCGGGTGCGGCGATTCGTGCACTTTCGATGGAGCAGCGCATGACCGTTTGCAACATGTCGATCGAAGGCGGAGCGCGCGCCGGCCTGATCGCGCCTGATGAGACGACCTTCCAATACATCTGCGGCCGGCCGCACGCACCGAAAGGGGCGTCATGGGATGCGGCGGTCGCACGTTGGCGGACTCTGCCAAGTGATGAGGGAGCGGTTTACGACAAGGAGATCATCATCGACGCCGATCGGCTCGAACCCATGATCACTTACGGCACAAATCCCGGCATGGGGATTCCCATCACCGCGCCGGTGCCGAATCCCGCGGACATCGCCGACCCGCTGGAACGTGATTCGGTGACGAAGGCGTTGCGCTATATGGGACTCGAAGGCGGCAAGCCGCTGCTCGGGCATCCGGTCAACGTAGTGTTTATCGGGAGCTGTACCAACTCGCGTATTTCTGATCTGAGGACTGCCGCATCTCTGTTGAAGGGCCGCAAGGTGAATACCAAGGTTCGGGTGATGGTGGTGCCGGGTTCCCAGGAAGTGAAACGCCAAGCCGAGGCAGAGGGCTTGCCCGATGTCTTCCGAGCCGCCGGTTGCGAATGGCGCGAACCTGGCTGCTCCATGTGCATCGCGATGAACGGCGATCAGCTTCAGCCGGGCGAGTACAGCGTCTCGACCTCGAATCGCAATTTCGAAGGCCGGCAAGGCAAGGGTGGGCGGACGTTCCTGGCCAGTCCGCTCACGGCCGCGGCAACAGCCGTCACCGGCGTTGTGACGGATGTGAGGAGCCTGCTATGAAGCCGTTTACGAACTTCGAAAGCCGCGTGGTTCCAATGCCGATAAATAATGTGGATACGGACCAGATTATTCCCGCGCGCTTTCTGAAGACGACATCCAAGCAAGGTCTGGATCAGCAGCTTTTCTACGACTGGCGGTACGACGAGCAGGGCCGGCCAAAACCGGACTTCATCCTCAACCAACCGCGCGGGCGTGGCGCGGAGATCCTGCTGGCCGGTGACAATTTCGGCTGCGGCAGTTCGCGCGAGCATGCGCCTTGGGCGCTCACCCAATTCGGATTTCGCGCGGTCATCAGCACATCTTTTGCCGATATCTTCCAGAATAATGCGCTGAAGAATTCGCTACTGCCGATCGTGGTACCGGCCGGCGCACATCAGGCGCTGTTCGCGGCCCTAAAGAAGGATCCTGAACTGCGCATCAAAGTGGACCTGGCCGCCCAGACTCTCACGCTACCGGATGGACAGGCGGTAAAGTTTCCAGTGGACGCTTTCTCGAGGCAGTGCCTGCTCGACGGCGTCGATGAGCTGGGCTACATCCTCAAGCAGGAGCCGGCTATCGCGGCGTATGAAGCGCGGCGCGAGGGATCGATCAACACGCTCGCGTAGGACCACTCAATAACTGACCTTACCCAGCACAGCGGGATGCCGCGCCCCGGTGGCGGACGGCAAGTTCGACGGGCGGCGGTGATACGTTTCGTACGCCAGTACAGCGAAGGCAATCGCTTCCTTGGCGTCTGCGTTGATCCCGAAATCATCGGTTCGTAACACGCGAATACCCGGCAGGAATGCCTGCAAATAGGCCATCAACGTCCGGTTCCATACACCGCCGCCAGAAGCGATGAGATCGTCGACGCGCATGATTGGCTTCACGAAACGCTCGATACCCGTTGCTATGGTGGCCGCGGTCAGCGCTGTCGCAGTTGCAATCAAGTCACCTGTCGCGAGGCCCGTCCGTTTCAACTCCGCAACGAATTCCGCGCCGTACTGCTCGCGTCCCGCCGTCTTGGGAGGCCGCTGCCGATAGTAAGGAGCAGTCAGCAGGCGGTCCAGTACCCCACGGTCGATCCGGCCGTGGCGACCGATGCGGCCATCACGGTCAAAGCGTTGCCGGCCGTGTGTGAAATCGGACACCAAGGCATCGATCACCATGTTGCCAGGTCCGGTATCGAAGGCGATCACCTGGTTCGGCTGCGCTTTGAGCGGAATGGCCGTGATATTCGCGATGCCGCCTATATTCAGCGCCACGCGGCCCCGCTTAGGGTGACGGAACAACAGATAATCGACGTACGGTACCAGCGGCGCACCTTTGCCGCCAGCCGCCATATCGCGCGGGCGAAAGTCGGAGACCACAGGCGCGCGAAGTTGCTCGGCGATAACGCCCGCCTCACCGATCTGCAACGTTGCAGCTACAGGGCGCCCGAGGAACGGGGCCGCCTCGCCCTGATGATAGATGGTCTGTCCGTGACATCCGATAAGCTCAATGGACTTGAGCGGGACGCGATGCCGCTTGCACGTTTCCCGAACCGCGCCCGCGTAGAAGTGCCCCAGCAAGACATGCAAGCGCGCGATCTCACCCGTGGTTGTGCTCGTGTTGGAGACGCCCAGGATCGCCTTCCGCACGCGCTGCGGATACGGCGTCGCGTGAAATGCTACGGGCCGGATACTACGCCCGGCGACGTCCACAATGGCCACGTCGATTCCGTCCAGCGACGTACCGCTCATAATGCCCACTACTCGCACGAACGTTTCAACTCCTGTTGCAGCTCGTGCAGCAACTGCAAGGCTTCGATGGGACGCAGCTCATCGATCGCCAGATTCCGGATGCGCTCCGCAATTCCGTGGCCGACGGGCTCGAACAGGCGGATCTGCACCGGCTGTTGCGGCCGCGGCGCCAGCTCCTCGGTGACGGCATGTTCGCTGCGTTCGTGAAGTTGTAGAACTGCGCGGGCGCGTTCGATCACTGCCATCGGCAACCCCGCGAGCCGGGCCACTTCAATCCCATAACTCCGGTCGGCCTTCCCCGGCTCGACCTTGCGCAAAAAAATAATGCGGTCGCCGGCTTCTTTCACGGACACTCGCAGATTCCGCACGCCGTCGAGTTGCTCAGCCAGTTCCGTCAATTCGTGATAATGCGTCGCGAAAAGAGTCTTGGCGCGCGTGCGCTGGTGGATGAACTCGATCACCGCCCATGCGAGGGCCAAGCCATCATAAGTCGCCGTACCGCGGCCGATCTCATCCAGTACGATGAAGCTCCGTGCGGTCGCGGTATTCAGGATTGCTGCCGTCTCGGTCATCTCAACCATGAATGTAGAGCGCCCACGCGCTAGATTGTCAGACGCCCCGATGCGCGTGAAGATCCGGTCGATCAGTGGAAGGCTGGCGGATTCGGCTGGAACGAACGATCCCATTTGCGCCAGGATCGCGATGAGAGCCGCTTGCCTCAAGTAGGTAGACTTGCCGCCCATATTCGGTCCGGTAATGATGGCGATGAGGTCAGTATCGGAATTGAGATACAGATCGTTGGGAATGAAGCGTCCGGTTTCGCCACCAGTCTCATCCGCCAGCTTTTCAATCACGGCGTGGCGCCCCGCGATGATGCGCATGGATCCATCGACGGAAAATGTGGGACGAGCGTACCGGTTTGTGGCGGCCACCTCGGCTAATGCTGCGGTTACATCCAGCTCGGCAATAGCGGCAGCGGTCGCGCGAATGCGCTGCGCATAATCAGCCGCGAACTGCCGCACCTCTCCAAAGAGCTCTTTTTCCAGTACCAGGATTTTTTCTTCGGCGTCGAGAACCTTGCGCTCATAGTCCTTAAGTTCCGGCGTCGTGAACCGCTCGGCATTCACCAGAGTCTGTTTTCGTTCGTAGTCCGCCGGCGCGAGTGCCAAGTTGGCTTTTGAGATTTCGATGTAATAGCCAAAAACGTTGTTGAATCGGACCTTGAGAGATTGGATGCCCGTGCGCGTGCGTTCCCGCGATTCAATCTGAGCGATATATTGGCGCCCATTCTGGCGCAGATCGCGCAATTCGTCCAGCTCCGCGTTGTAGCCCGCGCGGATCGTGCCGCCGTCGCCCATGTTCACCGGCGGCGCATCCGCAATCGAGTTCAGTATCCGGTCCCGAACCTCGGGTAACTCGTCGAGCTGCGCCTGAAGCGCCGCCAACTTCGCAGCGCCACGGCCTTGAATGGTCTTCTTGATCTGCGGAATCTTCTCCAATGATTTACCAAGCGCCAGAAGTTCACGTGCTCCCGCCGACCCAAGCGTGACCTTGGCGAGCAACCGCTCGATATCCAGCACCGCTCCCATTTCTTCACGCACATGGGTGCGAACGATTGTGTCACCCAACAGATCGCCAGCAGCTTCCAGACGCGCCTCGATCTCATCACGATCGAGCGATGGCGCGAGCAATCGCCGCCGCAGCAGGCGGCCTCCCATGCCGGTCTTCGACTGATCAATGACGGAGAGCAGCGTAGCGCCTTCGCCGGCGAAGATTGGCTCGACCAGTTCCAGGTTTCGCACGCTGACGGCATCAAGCACCATGCCCTCGGCGCGATCGTAGTACGAAGGCCGGTCGAGGTGATCGAGCGCGGCCCGCTGCGTTTCCTGCAAGTAATGGAGTATGGCTCCCGCCGCACAAATGGCCGCGCGCCGGTCCGCGAGGCCGCATCCATCGAGCGAGAGTAGCCGGAAGTGCTCGCGCAGCGTGCGGTCCGCATAGTCGTAGCTGAACGTCCAGCTCTCGGCTTCGGTGCGCAGGAAGCGGCGGCCTTTGTCCTCCGGTATGAGTAGCGGAGTTTCCGCGGAAACCAGTACTTCGCGCGCACCGAGCTGCTCAATCGCGCTCCCCGCTTCGAAGGCATCCAATTCCGTTACGCGAAATTCGCCGGTCGAGATATCGACATGCGCGAGGCCGGCGCGGCTACCGTTCACTGCTACCGCGGCCAAGAAATTGTTTTCGTGCGAGCGCAACAGGTGGGCGTCGGTCGCGGTGCCCGGCGTCACGATGCGTGTGATCTCGCGCTTCACCAGTTTCTTGGCAAGGCGCGGATCTTCCATCTGATCGCAGATGGCGACGCGGTATCCTTTTTGAATGAGCCGCGCGATGTACCCTTCGGCCGCGTGATACGGCACACCGCACATGGGGATGGCCGCGCCCTTTTCCTTGTTACGGGCCGTCAGTGTGATCTCCAGCTCGCGCGCCGCCACTACGGCATCGTCGTAGAAGAGCTCGTAGAAATCGCCCAGACGAAATAACAGCAGAGCATTCGGCACCTGCTGCTTCACGGAATTGTACTGCCGCATCAGCGGCGTGGTGGCATCGGAAGCCATCTAAACGTCTGCCGCGCGACTAGGCATAAATACCGCGCAGCTTAATGCAGAACGCCACGCGATCGAGCGCTAGCATGTATGCCGCGGTGCGATTATTCACGCCGTGCTTTTCGGCGTAGCTCACCACGGCGTCGAAGCTCGCCACCATGATTTCCTCGAGGCGCTTATTAATCAGATCCTCGTTCCAGAAGAAGCCCTGGCGGTCCTGCACCCACTCAAAATAGGAGACAGTGACACCACCGGCGTTGGCCAGAATGTCGGGGATCACGAAGATCTTTTTGTCGCGCAGGATCGCGTCCGCCAGGGGCGTGGTGGGCCCGTTGGCGCCTTCGCAGAGAATCCGGCAGCCCAGACGCCCCGCCGTGTCAGAGGTGATGACGTTCTCCGTCGCCGCGGGTAGCAGAACTTCGCAGGGAAGGAACAGCGCATCGTGCCGGTCCATATTCTCACCGCCCGAAAAGTCCTTAACCGATCCGGTTTCTGTCCGGTGATTCATCAGCGCCGCGATATCTAGCCCGTTAGCATTGAAGATCGCGCAGTCATACTCGATAATGCAGACGATCTTGAAACCGGCTCGCGCCATCAGTTGCGCCGCCATGCCGCCCACGTTGCCGAATCCTTGAACCACAACGCGCGTGTTTTCCGGCGTGAGCCCGAGTTTCTTGAGCGCCTTTAGCGTGACAATCATGCAGCCGCGTCCGGTGGCCTCGGTGCGGCCCTTGGACCCGCCGAGGTCGATCGGTTTCCCCGTCACTACCGCGGTCGTCGTATGGCGCACGTGCATGGAGTATGTGTCCATGATCCACGCCATAACGCGATCGTTCGTGTTTACATCCGGCGCGGGCACGTCGCGCTCCGGACCGAGAAACTCGATGAGTTCCGCTGTATACCGGCGGGTAACGCGTTCCAACTCGCCATCCGACATCAAATGCGGATCGCAAATCACACCACCCTTCGCGCCGCCGAACGGAATATTGACCACCGCGCATTTCCAGGTCATCCACGACGCCAGCGCGCGCACCTCATCCAGCGTGACATCGGGACCAAACCGGATCCCTCCCTTTCCAGGGCCTCGCGCAATGGAGTGCTGCACTCGGTATCCGGTGAATACTTCGATCCGGCCATCGTCGAGCTGCACCGGAATGTGAACAGTAATTTCCTTGGTTGGGCTGCGCAGCACCTTGCACATGCCATCGTCGAGATTGAGCCGGTTCGCGGCCTCGTCAAAGCGCGCTTCGGCGGCAAGCCACGGATTGGTCTCTTGTTCGGCCGATAGCAGTGTGGCCATTGGGAATACCTCCGCGTTTTATTATGACATCGGGACGCGCCGGCTAACCGCCGGTGATCAGCCCCACGGCCCGCTGGATCTGTGGATCGCGCTGCGCTTCAACCTCGTCGCCCTTCTCCACTCCGAGCGACTGGTTGAATATCTCGGTCTTCAAGCGGTTGCGAATGAAGTCCAGGTCGCCCGACCATTGGGCGATTCCCGGCTCAATGCGGCGATCGGCCAAAAAGATGCGGAAATCATCCAGGAGCGTAGGAGTAACCTCAAAATCCTCGGTCACTTTATTCTTCTGTGTGTACTCCGTGGCAAACGTCGTGAAGGATCCGCTGTTCTCGAGCGCAACCCGAAATCGCGAAATCTCCGGGGGATAGACCACTTCATCCGGCATGATTCCGCCGCCGCCCCGCACAATGCGTCCCTTGTCCGTACGGAACTCCGACCTCTCGTTGGGATGCGCCGCCGTGGCCCCTAGCGCAAACTGGGTAGCATCGAACGGCTTCTGGATCGAGCGCCCGCTGGGCGTGTAGTAAAGCGCCGTTGTAAGCGCCACGCCGGCGGAATCGGCAAGCGGAAATACACTTTGCACCAGACCCTTGCCGAAGCTCGGTTCGCCCACAATCACTGCCCGGTCGTGATCCTGCAGCGCGCCGGCCACGATCTCCGAAGCGCTCGCGCTCTTGCCGTTGATCAGCGCCGCCAGCGCAAACTCGTACGGATGGGCGTCGGCTGGAACCTTCTCTTCTTTTCGCGGAACGGCGCGTCCGCGAACCGTGAGGATTGACTGTCCGGGCTTCAAGAATAGCGCCGCTGTTTCCAGCGCGGAATCTAGCAAACCCCCGGGATTGCCGCGCAGGTCGAGCACCAGGCCTTTCAGTTTGTTCCCCCCTAGCTTCTCGATGGCTTCCTTGATCTGCGCGCCGGTCTGCGCATCGAAGCTGGCTACACGCACGTATCCGATGCCGGCCTGCAAGAAGAACGCCCGCTCCACACTCGGTTGCTGCATCTGTTCCGGCGTCAGCGTGAAATCCATCAGCCGGACGTTACCCGGCCGCCGGATCACCAGGCGCGCCGGCTGCTGCCGGGATTGCTGGAGCAGCCCAATCAACTGTTCGGCGTCCAGCCGATCGAGCCGGTAATTGTTAATCGCCAGAATTTCGTCCCCCGGGCTCATTCCCGACTTCGCCGAGGGCGTTCCAGGCAGCGTCTGTAGCACGATCACACGCCCGGGCAGCACCGATACCACACTCCCGAATCCCTTGCTTGTCGACGTTTCGAGTTGTTTGAGCTGCTCAAACTGCTGCGGATCGAAAAACACTGAGTGTGGATCGAGCCGCCTTAGCATGCCCGGAATAGCGCCTTGATAGAATGCCTGCTCTGGGGAAACCGGATCCGCAGCGTTCTGTTCCACGAGGGCGTAAGCGCTCGTGATGCGCTTGACCTGTATTTCCAGGTCATCCGCTGCGATCGCCAGCGAGGCCAGCAAGAGAAACGCGGAAAAAGAACGCAACATCAATATGGCCAGATGGAGGAGGCGTTTAGACACTCTGCGCGGGTTACCGTCCGGGTGTTTGCTGCCATGCAGTTGTCTTTATTCTAGCGCGCGAATCTGGTGGCCTTTTTCGCGGCGTGGCGCTCCAGCGCCTAATTCGATCAGCCGGTCAATCAGCTTCGGATAAGCGAGGCCCGTGTGCTCCCACATTTTCGGATACATGCTGATGGAGGTGAAACCGGGGATGGTGTTGATCTCGTTGATGTACAGTTGCCCGGTAGCCGCTTCCAGCAGGAAATCGACTCGTGCCATGCCTTCGCACTCGACAGCGCGGTAACACTCCACCGCCAGCCGGCGCAGTTCCGCGGTCTCGCCCGCCGTCAGCTCCGCCGGTAACTCGAATTCCGCCTCGTTTAGCAGATACTTGTCTTCGTAATCGTAGAAATCGCGCGAGGGCAGCATCTCGCATGGCAGCGACGCTTCCGGCCGCTCGTTGCCCAGCACCGAGCACTCGAACTCGCGCCCGAGATGCCCCGCTCCACGATCATCTTACGGTCATATTCGCGCCGCCAGCGCCACGGCCTTCGCCAGCTCCGCACGATCCTTCGCCTTTGAAATCCCGACCGACGAACCCAGATTGGCGGGCTTCACGAACACCGGAAACGGCAGCCGCGACGCAATTTCGGCCGTGTCCGTCGCGCCACGCGTTAGTGTCACATATTCCACAACCGGCAGCCCGCGCTCGTGGCAGACGCGCTTCATCATTTCCTTGTCCATCGAGAGCGACGATGCCAGAACGCCCGCGCCCACATAGGGCAGGTCCGCCAGTTCCAGCAACCCCTGCACCGTCCCGTCTTCGCCAAACGTTCCATGCAATACGGGAAACACGACGTCGATATCCGGCGTGAGCGCCAGGCTCAGGCAGAATCGGCCGCGGCCGCCACTTCCCGTCCTTGCTGATGAAGTACTCGGGCAATCTCGTACTTCGACGGGTCCATCGCCTCATGATGGCTTCTGCCGAGCGCAGCGAGATCTCGTGCTCGCCGCTCCGGCCCGCCGTAAATCACTGCCACCCGCAGTCTTCACAGAATTTTTTTCCCCAGCGCGGACATCACCAGCTCGACCGCCAGGTCCGCCGTGCGGTTCACTTCATCAATCACCGGATTTACCTCGACCACTTCCATCGAAACCATCTGCCGCGAATCGCAGATCATTTCCATTGCCAAATGCGCTTCGCGGTAAGTCGCGCCGCCCCGGACGGGCGTGCCCACGCCCGGGGCATCTTGCGGATCGACATAATCCATGTCGAGCGAGCGTGAAAACCAGCCGTGCCGTTCGTCACGATGCCGAGCGCCTCCTCCATCACCACGCGCAACCCGCGCTCGTCGATATCGCGCATGGTAAACGCCCGCACTCCGCTCCCTCGCACGTGCGGCCGCTCCAGAATGTCCACGTCGCGCAATCCCACCAGCGCCACGTTGCGCGGATGCACTTTGGGCGAGAAACCGAGCATCTCCGTCAGCTCTTCCGGTCCCAGGCCGATACAGCACGCAAGCGGCATCCCATGCACGTTGCCCGCTGGCGATGTTTGCGGGGTATTCATGTCCGCGTGCGCATCGATCCAGATCAGTCCGATGCGCCTTTTCTTTTTGCGGAAATAGCCGTGCTATGCCGGCCACCGTGCCGATGGCGATGGAATGGTCCCCGCCCATCACCAGCGGCGCCTTGCCCTCCTCGGACGCCTGCTCCACCATCACGGCCAGCCGCTGGCACGTCGCGGCGATCTGCGGCAGATATTTCGCGTGGCGCGGCCCCTCCGGCAGACTCTCCGGCTGTTCCACCGGCACATTGCCCGAGGTCCTCCACGTCGTAGCCAAGCGATGCGACGCGTTTGTTGAGATTGGCCACGCGCATGGCGGACGGACCCATGTCCACGCCACGGCGGCCGGCGCCCAGATCGAGCGGCGCGCCGATGATCGCAATCTGTGATCGATTCATCGTTTGAAAACTCACGGCCGCAACCGGTACAGCATGCGCGGGAAACGCAATGGTCTCGCGAATGTGCTCCAGCCCGCACATCCACGCCACGCAGCGCTCGATACCCATGCCGAATCCGCCGTGCGGCACGGTGCCGAACTTCCGCAGATCCAGATACCAGTTGAACGCTTCGCTTCGGCAGTTGATGCTCTTCGATGCGGCTGAGCAGCAGATCGGAGTCGTGGATGCGCTGGCCGCCGCCGATGATCTCGCCGTAACCTTCCGGCGCCAGAACGTCCACGCCCATCGCCACCTCCGGCCGCTCCGGATTCGGGCTGCATGTAAAACGCCTTGATCGACGTTGGATAGCCATCCACCATCACGGGCCGGTCGATATTGCTGGCTCAGCAGCGTCTCGTCGCCGCCGCCGAAATCGCCGCCCCACTGAATTTCGCTCCCTTTGGTTTGCAGAATCTTCACCGCATCGTCGTAACTGATGCGCGGAAACGGCGCCTGGATGGCTTCGAGTTTCGTCACGTCGCGCTCCAGCACCTTCAATTCGGCGCGCCGGTTTTCGAGAACCCGCCCCACCACGAACACGATCATTCCTTCGGCCACGCTGCTTGATGTCTTCTAGCGTCGCGTACGCCATCTCCGGTTCCACCATCCAGAATTCCGTCAGATGGCGCCGCGTCTTCGATTTCTCCGCGCGGAACGTGGGCCCGAAGCAATAAGTCTTTGCCGAACGCCATCGCCGTGGCTTCGTTGTAGAGCTGGCCCGACTGCGTCAGGTACGCCTTCTCGTCGTCGAAGTAATTCACTTCGAACAGCGTTGTGGTCCCTTCGCACGCCGCCGGCGTGAAGATGGGCGTATCCACCAGCGTGAACCCGTTGGAATCGAAGTAATCGCGCACCGCGCTGATCACCTCGTGCCGGACGCGAAGATGGCGTGCTGGCGCTGGCTGCGCAGCCAGAGGTGCCGGTGGTCCATCAGGAAGTCGACGCCGTGGTCCTTGGGCGTGATCGGGTATGGATCGGCTTCCGGAACCCGCTGCAGCATTTCCACGGCCTCGACGTCCATCTCGTATCCGCCCGGCGCGCGCTCGTCCGCGCGAATCTTGCCCGTGAAGATCAACGGACGATTCCTGCGTCAAGTTCTTGATCGTCTCGAATACCGCTCCTCCGGCAGCTCGCTTTTCACCGCGACGCACTGCATGATCCCCGTGCCGTCGCGCAGCAGCGGGAACACAATCTTGCCCGACTTGCGCAGATTGTAAAGCCACCCGGGAATCGAAACGGTCTCGCCGACGTGTTTCGCGCGCTCGGCAATGGTGATTCGGTCACTCACGAATATGTCTTCCAGCTGGTCGAAGATCTCGTTCACGCGGTCGAGCGGATGCGCCATGCCCGCCACTTCCTTCAGTTCCAGCAGCAGCGGATACTGGTCCGGCCGCGACCGCAGCAGGCCCATGGCCCGCTTCCAATCGATCGTGCCGCCCTCGCCAAGTAACGGAAACAGGTGCTGGTCCGCCTTGCCGTCGTTGTCGTGGACGTGCGTGGAGCGGATGCGCTCCTTCATGATGTCGAAAGGCGCGCTCCGACGCCTTCGCCCATGTTCGCGTGGCCGACGTCGAACACAAAGCCGAGCTCCAGGTGCGTCAGCCTCAAGAAATTCGCAGCCGTTCCGCGGTCGAAAGCTCGTTCGGAATGTTCTCCAGCAAAATCTCAACGCCCCGCTGCCGAGCGAAAATGCTCAGCTCTTCGAGCGCCGCAAACGCAGCGTCCACTTTGTGCTCGCTGAACTCCTCGCCCGAAACGCCGATATGCTGAATCAGATACCGGAAGGGCACCGCTTCCGCTACCTCCAGCGCGCGCTTGATCTCATCCACCATCTTCAGCCGCTTCGACTTCACCGGCTCCGTGATCGTGACAACGGAATGCGGCCCAGACCGGCCCCAGATCTCGTCCTTGTACATCGGCGAATGCAGCGAGTGCAGTTTCAGATCTGCGTCGCGAAACCAGTGAGCCAGTTCCGCGATCTGCGCCCGGTTGCGATAATCCAAATGCTGCCGCGCGCAGAAAATCTCCACAGCCGGGATTCCTGCCTGCATCACGCGATTCAGCCACGCCACCGTCAGGCGGTGGTTTACGATTAAGTGCGTCGATAGTACGCGGTTCATCCTTCAGTATCCTTTGGCCGTGCCCTCAGTGCGCGGATCGGAATCGCCTTCCAGCCATCCGTCCTGGATGCGGATCGCGGCCACCTCGCCCTGTCCATCCTCGAACTCGACGGTATGCCCGCGCGCTTTCAACAACGCTACCGTGTCCGGCGAGAAACCGCGCTCGAGGCGCAGCACATCCGGCATCCACTGATGGTGCAGACGGGGCGCATCCACCGCGTCCGCTACGTTCATCTGGAAGTCGAGCACGTTGAGGATCACTTCCAGCACCGTATTGATAATCGTCGGCCCACCGGGCGACCCCACCACCAGGTACAGCTTCCCATCGCGCAACACCATGGTCGGCGTCATTGAGGAGAGTGGTGTTTTGCGGGGCTGGATGGCGTTGGCCTCGCCCTGAATCAGCCCAAATAGATTCGGCTCGCCGGGCTTGGCCGCAAAATCGTCCATCTCATCGTTCAACAGAAAGCCCAGCTTGGCCGGGGTCACGGCGCTACCATAGCCGTTGTTCAGCGTATAGGTCACCGCCACGGCATTGCCTTCCGCGTCCACTATCGAGTAGTGCGTGGTCTCGCTGCTTTCGTAGGCCGCAACTTTCCCAGGATGCAAGCTCGTGCTGGGCGTGGCATGTTCCCGATCAATCGATTGCCGCAATCCTGCAACGTAGTGCGGGTTCAGGAGTCCCGCCACCGGCACACGATAGAAATCCGGATCGCCCATGTACTCGCTTCGGTCCGCGAAGTAACGGCGCATTGTCTCCGCCAGGAAGTGCAGCTCAGCGGCCGAGCCGAAGCCCGTTTTCTCATAACCCGAGCCTTCCAGCACCTCCAGCATTTGCAAAATCCCCACGCCACCCGAGCTCGGCGGCGGCGCTGTGACAATGCCATACCCGCGGTACGTCCCCGTGAGCGGAGTGCGCTCGATCGCCCGGTAGTTCTTCAGATCTTCTAGTGTGATCAGCCCGCCATGCGCTTTCATGTCCGCGGCCAACAGCTCCGCGGTCTCGCCTTCGTAAAAATCCTTCGCACCCAGATCGCGAATACGTTCAAGCGTGCGCGCCAGCTCAGGCTGCACCAGCCGCTCGCCGGCTTCATAGAATTTCCCGTCTCTTAAAAAAATCCGCTTCGATTCCGGAAACCGTCCCAGCCGCTCGCTCGCGGGCCCGGAGCGCAGCTCACGCGCCAGACCATAGGAAACTGGAAAGCCATCGGCCGCGAGGCGCACCGACGGATCCACCAGCTCCGCCCACCGCTTGTGTCCGTACTTCTGGTGCGCCAATTCCAGACCGCGCACCGTCCCTGGAATCCCCGACGCCCGATAGCCGGTCACACTATCCGCCGTGACCTTGCCATCCGGGCCAATGTACATGTCGCGCGCCGCCCGCTCCGGCGCCCGCTCTCGAAAATCGACAAACGTCGTCCGCCCATCAGCGAAACGCGCCAACAGAAACCCACCCCCGCCGATATTCCCCGCTGCCGGATGCGTCACCGCCAGCGCGAAGCCCACCGCCACCGCCGCATCGATCGCATTGCCGCCGGACTCCAGCACAGCCAGACCAATGTCGGTAGCATGCGCCTCCCGGGTCGCCACCATGCCGTGCCGTGCACGCACCGGCTGCCGCGCACACAACCCAGGGCCCGCGGTCGCCACCAGCGCGGCCAGCAACGCAAATCGTCGCATAAGTTTTGATTCTACCAGCAGGTCTTGGCTGGCAGCCCGCTCAATCTGGCCGCGTGTTCACTCGAAGATGCGCCGGTTCGTATGAGATTTCCGCTGGTTCACTGTAACGGCTGTTGGCCGTCCGTAGCCGCACCTCATGCAGGCCCGAGCCTATATCACACGGGACCCTCGAATTGGTCTGCCACTCGCCGCCCCCTAAATCCGCCAGCACCAGGATCGCCTGCCTTCTCCCATCCAGTTCGAGGACAACGTCGCTCACGCTGAGGCCCGCTTCCGCGCTCAGGAAACGGCAGGAAAGCTGTTCCGCCTTGTACCCGCGGAATGTGTTGGTCTTGTCGAGAGTGTTTTCCACCGCGACCCAGGTCGGCGCCGGCCCGCCACCCACGGCCTTATCT
This sequence comes from Terriglobia bacterium, assembly GCA_963768075.1. GTDB lineage: Bacteria > Acidobacteriota > Terriglobia > Bryobacterales > Bryobacteraceae > QHXW01. The sequence goes on along the minus strand of CAVYHD010000024.1, from coordinate 97,770 downwards.
GGCGTTATATACCCCGCCGCCCCACTCACCACGACCACTGCCGGCAACGGCCGGCTGAACGCGCTGTTCACTGTGCGAACTCGAACTTCATGCGATCCCAGATCCAACCCGGGCGGAACCCGCGCATTCGCCTGCCACTCCCCCGTCCCGATACTTGTCAAAGTGAGAGCCGGCACGCCGCACCCATCAACTTCGACGCGCATTTGTCGTCGCTCGAGCCGTTCCTCGCTCCGAAAGTAGAGACACATATACTCGTCCTTCGCGGGATGGAAACGTGGTTCGAGCGTTCGGTTGTTGACAACCGAACAGAGCCACGGCGCGGCCGCCGTCACTTCCCCAACCGGCTCCCATTTTCGATGGCACGTCAGACCCGCGCGGTTGTTCTCCACGTATTCCAGTTGAGCGCGCGCAAACCCGGCCGAGCGGCATAGGGCTCCCAGGCACTTCACCGTCGGTCCGCACCAGTTGTCGATCTGACCGCCTAATTCATCCGTTTCGTAGAACTCCAGCGAGCACGAGTCGCCGTCGGTCACAAAGGATTCAACAAACGCGGTGTCGCGTGTCAGCGCGCAGATTTTCTCCAGCCCGAGCAACGGATGGCGCAGGTGGTACAGCACACCGAAAAATAGTACATAGTCAAACCGGCCGAGAGTCGCGGGGCTCAGCTCATCCACATCGAGGATTCGATACTCCACGTGCGAGCCCAGTAGCTCACGCGCCATCTGGAATTCCCGGAACTCCACACAGTCAACCGCCACCACCTGCGCGCCTCTGCGCTCCAGTTCGAAGCTGTTCCAGCCGGTGGCCGCGCCCACGTCCAGTACTCGCTTGCCGTGCAGGTCCAGCGGAATCGGATAACGGTCGATGCGGGCACGCAGCGCCTCCAAGGCGATCACGCCAGGCACCACGCGCCCGTCCGGCAGCTCAATGCTGTGGTACCACGCATCCTTCGAAAGAGTGGCCACCTCTTCCTGAATTCGTTGCCGAAATTCGGCATCCCTGGCCAAGTCAGTCATCGCAACGATTCTTATCCGTCAGCCGCGCGCCGCCGCTTCCATTCAAACAACACCACTCCCGCCGCCACCGAAACGTTCAGGGACGAGATCTTTCCAACCAGCGGAATCCGTACCAGGACGTCGCAGTGCTCGCGCACCATCTGGTGCAGTCCTTTTCCCTCCGCGCCAAATACCAGCACTGCGCGTTCGGCGAATTCCACGCGGTCGTAATCCTGATCGCCCCGCTCGTCCACTCCGTAGATCCAGTACCCGCGCTTCTTCAAATCTTCCAAAGCGCGATTGATATTGGTCAGCCGCACCACTGGCAGATGTTCCAGAGCACCGGCCGCTGCTTTCGCTACCGTCTCGGTAAGCCCCGCCGCGCGCCGTTCGGGCACCACCACCGCGTCCGCTCCCGCCGCGTGCGCCGTGCGGACCACTGCGCCCAGATTGTGTGGGTCCTCCACGCTGTCCAGCACCACCAGCATGCGCGCGGTCTCCACAACATCCTCCAACTCCGCGTACCGCTTCGCCGCCCCAAGCGCCACCACGCCCTGATGCGCCGCGCTTCCAGCCAGCCGGTCGAGCGCTCCGCGTTCCTCAAAACGCAGCGGCGTCGAGTTCTTGCGTGAAAGATCGACGATCTCCTGCACCCGCGGCCCGCCCGCTCCCTTCGCCACCAGCACCCTCTCCAGCGGCCGCCGCGCGCGCAGAGCTTCCGCCACCGGATGTATTCCAATCAAGATAGCCAAAGGCGCTTACTGCTCCGGCTCCAGGCTCAACCCGTTGTTGAACCGATTCGTGAAGTTGGCCATCGCCACGACCAGCGTGATCTCCACAATCTGCTCGTCATTGAAATGTTGAAACAGTCCCTGCCCGGTCTCCGTCGCCTCGGCAGCCTCCGTCAATTCACGCGCATACTGGATCGCCGCGCGCTCCGGCTCGCTGAAGTCTTGGTACGTCTCGGTTTCGAGCGCACGGATTTCCGCATCGGAAATGCCCGCCTTCTTGGCTGATGCTTTGTGCGCCGCCGTGCAGTAAGCACACTCGTTCGCGAGCGAGGTGGTCAGATATACCAGCTCCTTCGTGCGCCGGTCCGACGCGCCCGGACCTACAATCGCTGCGTAGAGCGGCACAAAATTCTTCAGCACTTCCGGCTTATGCGCCATCATGCGGAAAAAGCGGTTTTCGCGTTTGCCCTTGCTCTCGAGTTGGGCAACCAGCTCGCTTTGGGATGGTTCAACTAACGGAATCAAAGCCATGCAACCAGTATATGTGGAATTGGAATTGTTGCCTTGCGCGAATTACAGTCGGGACGCCGGCCGCTCTAGCGCAATCTCGTCGCCTTCGTGAAGGCCTGCCAGAATCTCCACCTGTGTGTTGTTCCGTTCCCCTAACCGCACTTCACGCGCCGTGAAGCCGTCACCCCGTTTCAAGTACACGAAGTGCCTGCCCCGCTCGGCGCTGACCGCCTCGCGCGGCGCAAGAAGCACCGTTTCCTTCCTCTCCAGCGTCACATCGCCACTCGCCGAAAGGTCCGGAATCACGCGATTGTCAGTGTTATCAATCGAGATCCGCACCGGTATCGTGCGTAAGTAATAGTTCTCGCGCCAGCCCGCCACGCCCATTGCCCCCACACTACGCACCTTCCCGCCCAGGTGCAGCCCGGGGAACGCGTCGAAGTTCACACGCACCGGCTGGCCGATGTGAACCAGCTCGCTCTCCGCCTGATTGATTTCCGCCTCCACCTGCATCTTGTTCGTGTCCACTATCTTCGCGAATGGCTCGCCTGGCGATAGCTGGTCGCCTTCCTGAATCTGTCCATAATCCCCGGCTCTCCAAATCGATTCCATCACCAGCAGCCCACCAATCTCCGCATGTACCGTGAACTTCGACACGTCCCGCCGGTGGCGGTCCCGGTGCCGCGCGTGCCGGTCGCGCGTGTACTCTAAAATCCGGATTTCGGCCCGCTGCTCTTCTACCTTCGTGGCGACTTCCGCTTGCAACTGTTTGTAAGTCGCCTCGGCTTCTTCCACGCTCAGCTTGAGCAGTTCCTTGTCGATCGGCATACGGATCTCCGCCGCGTGGTTGTCCAATACCGCCTTATCCAGATCCGCCTTCGCCGCCCGCACTGATTGCCGCAGGGTCTCCATCTCGATCGCCTGCTCCGCCTTGCGCTGCTTGATGTCGGCCTCCGACTGTGCCACCAGTGCTTGCACATCATCGAGGTGATCCTTGACGGGCTGCGCATCGATCTCCGCGATCAAGTCGCCCTTCTTCACCACCGTGCCCGCCCCGGTCAGCTTCATCAGAATCAAGTCGCGACCCGAATCCGGCCCGTGCATCTCCGGCGCGGTGAGCGACAGAAAGTTGCGCGCCGATGTTGTTCCGGAAACTCGCAGCACGCGCTCCAAGGAACCCATCGATACCTTGACGGTCCGCAGCGTCGCTGCCGCGGTTGGCTGTTGCTCTTTACCACGAACCAGCACGTACGCCAAAATGGCAGCCAGCAGCGTCGCACCCATCGCCACGAGCCATTTCCATCGCCCGCGCGACGGTTCCGGCGGCGGTGACACCGCCACGAGGTCAGGTCGCGCTGTGGGCTGCGGAGAGGGGTTGAGGATTGCCGACATATCCGGGCCGCTAGATTTCCATCTTACCGCGCCGCCCCCTCGCCCGGCCCCGCGGCCTGCTGGCTTGCGCACCAACCGTCTGTTAAGATTGCTTCTTCATAGCAGGCGGCCTCGCGTTAAGGTTTTTCGATCCGCCGATGCAACCCGCGAAACCCCCAACCCCCAAGGCTCACGCGCCGGCGAACGCCCCGGTTCCCGTCCGTCCGCCCCACCCTCTCCATTTCCTGGCCCGCTTCGCAGTGTTTTTCTTGCTGGCGTTCGGGTTGTCTCTCACGCCGTTCGTCAAGCCTGCCGTGCTTGGGTTCTCGCGCATGCTGGTCAAAGGCTCCGGGGCCTTCATCAGTCTCTGTGGAGGAAACGCGATGGTCGAAGGTTCCGTCTTGCGCGACCGCTCTACTGGCTTTGCCATCGAGATGAAAAACGGCTGCAACGCCATCGACGTGACTTTTCTGCTCTGGTCCGCCGTACTGGCATTTCCGGCTTCCTGGCGGCAGAAAGCCAAGGGAATCCTGTGGGGTACCCTCGCCATTCACATGGTGAACTTCGTGCGCTTCGTCAGCCTGTTCTACCTCGGCCAATACAACCTGAGCCTGTTCGAGTTTGCCCATGCCTATCTTTGGCAGAGCCTCATCATGCTCGACACGCTGGTCGTTTTCTGGTTGTGGGTGCAACTGGTGTCCCGTGCCGCGCCCCATGCCACTCAATAAACCCGCGGCCAATTTTTTACTGCGCGGCTCGCTTCTGTTGGTCGCTTTCCTGACGCTCTGGTGGCTCGTTCTGTGGGACCCCATGCTCTTTCTGCTCCGGCTATCCGCCGAAATCCCCCTTCGCTTACTTGCCGGCTCCGCAGCCTCTCTTACGGTCGATCCCTCCGGCGACTGGGCCTTTCGCCTTCCCGTTACGGACGCCAGCTTCCGCTCTATCGATTTCACCATCCCGCGCTCGGACCTGATGGTCTTCACCTTCGGCCTGCCCGTCTATTGGGCGATCGCCCTCGCCGCGGCTCCGCGCGCTCTTCGCGTGCTGATTAAAGGATCCGCCCTGCTTGCCGCCGTCGAACTTCTCGCGCTTCTTGGATTTGTGAAGATCGAGGCGTGGTCGGTCATGGCGCAATTGCACTCCTCTTCCAGTGGATTCATCGGATGGTCGCTCGAATTGGGAAACTATCTCACCGCCAACGTGATTCCCGATACCGCGCCCTTCCTGATCGCCGTTGCGCTACACCGCGAACTGCGGTTACAAATCTTCTCCTCCCATTCGTCCTCCGCCTTGCCCCCTAAGGCGCCGGTGATACAACGCCCATTGCCGAGAAAGCGGGCCGATTAACTTGCTTTTTGCCGTGAACGCAATGCGCTCGTATGTTATGATTTCTTTAATCCGCGAGGCCTCTTGAAGAATGAAAAGGCGGCAAAAATAAGTTGACCATTGTTCGAACTCTCGCAATTCTGAGCGTGCTGCTCTGTGGCGAGGCTGGCGTTAGCGCAGCCAATCTGGTTCTGAATTTCTCCTTCGAAGGCACTAGCACGGCGAATTGGACTGCCACCACCAACGGCGGCAATTGCATATGGGCTTCGCTGCCTTCTGGCGCCACCACCGGTGGCGCCGCAGGTTTTACGGTGCCCCCGGCAGTGAATGGCGTTGACGTCCTCATGTCTGACGATATCGGGCCCGACAATACCTGTACCTTTTATCAAGATGTTGCCATCCCAGCTGCCACCACGGCCTCTCTCACTGCCGCGGTTGGTGCGGTATTCTTCAACACCGCCGACACCGGTAGCGTGTCTTTTGATGTCACCACGACCGGCGGCGCGGAGCTGGTTAACGTTTACTCGCGGACCAACATACAAGGCGACGATCCTCTCGCTCTGCGGCCTACCGTTAATCTCACCCCATACGCAGGCACCACCGTCCGTCTGATTCTCACGCGCATCAACACGGGCAGTACCGTGGGAGCCGAACTCGACGACGTCGTCTTGAATGACCCCGCCGGCGGAACAGGGCCAGTCGCCACGCCCACGTTGTCTGAGTGGGGAATGCTCCTGCTGGCCGCCGGCCTTGTCGCTCTGGCCTTCCTATCCCTACGCCGTAAGAACGCCTCCTGCGCCTAGGGGTCAACGCGATCCGCACTGCACCGAATTTGAACGATCATGCGGATTTATCTCTAGCAGTATTATTGAAAAAGTAACTTCACTACCATTGGTTTGGCCGCCAGAAGGGAACAACTATGCGCTGGTACCACTATGTGGCCTACTTCTTCGGGGGAGTGTTCCTCGCAAACGCTCTGCCCCATCTCGGCAACGGGATCTCGGGACGTGCCTTCCAGAGCCCCTTCGCGTCCCCACCCGGAGTAGGCTTATCCTCCTCGATGGTCAATGTCCTATGGGGCCTCTTCAACCTTGCCGTCGGCTACTTGCTCGTCTGTCGTGTCGGCAGCTTCAATCTACGCAAGACCCCGCACGTGCTGGTCCTCGGCGCGGGCATCCTGATCGAGTCCATAATGCTCGCCCACACATTCGGGCGCCTTCACGGAGGCCTGTGAGCCACCCCGTTCCGGCGATGCGGGGATTGGACTCCAAACGGTCCTTGCGAAGTGCCGTGATAGACTAATGCGACTACGTCCCGGTTATCCGCGGCGAACAGCCGGCCGTCGCCGAGACTGGGCTCGGAGCAATAAGACGGGACATGGATTCAACCGGGTTCTCGTACAGGTCATGTTCGAGAGTGAACAGTGAAGCCTGCCGGAGCCGAACCAACCAGTCGTGAGCGCGCGGGCGCGGTTTTCGGAGGCCGGCCCTTCGCGATCAACTTCAACCTCGTGCTTGCCGCTTTACTGGCACTGTGTATCACGCGGCTATGGCTGATGCCGTTGCCTTCCAGCTTCTGGGTTGACGAGATGGGCACTGCGTTTGTGGTCCGGCGCGGCGCGGACGATCCGTCACTGCGCGTCGCGCCGCAGGTTCCGGCATCCGTCTACTATGTATTCCCACGCATCGCCAACCACTTCTTTGGCCTTTCTGAAACCGCGTATCGCGTTCCTTCCCTCTTGGCGATGGCTGTCGCGCTATTCCTGATCTTCCGTATCGCCGCGACGCTGATACATCCCGACGCCGGCTGGTTTGCAGCCTTTGCCTGTCTGTCGATGCACGGATTTAATTATCAGGCTGCTGATGCGCGGCCCTACGCTCTGGGGACCTGCGTTGCTTGCGCCAGCTTGTGGTTTCTCATCCGGTGGCTGGAATCGGCACGCAGCCGCGATGCCATACTCTTTGTGGTGTCGGCCTCGGTCCTGTGGAGAGTTCATCTGACCTTCTGGCCCCTGTACGCCGTATTTGCCATTTACGCCCTGGCGCGGCTGATCGCGAAGGATACCAAGGTCAGCTGGTTCGGTGCGGGCGCGGCATTCACGGTCCTAGGAGTCACGCTGTTGCCCGTGCTGAAAGACGCGCTGACCCTTTACCATCAGGCGGCCGCGCATGTTGTGGTGCCGCCGCCTTCCTTTGCGGACCTGACCAATTCCTTGAAACCCGGACTTGTAATGGGCTTTTGCGCGGTCGCCGCGGCGATCAACCGGTGGCTTCGTTGGCCGCGCGTCGAAGATACACCGGGCTGGGTGCCGCTCAGCTTGATTTTCGGCTGGTGGTTATGCCAGCCACTTGGCCTGTTCGCCTTTTCCTGGCTGACTGGTAACAGCGTTTATGTAGCAAGGTATCTGTTCGTGGCGCTTCCCGGCGCCTCCCTGATGGCCACCGTCGCAGTCGCGGCGTTTCTGCCGCCCCAGTATTGGAAACCAGTCGCCGCGGCGCTGGGCTTCGGAGTCTTGCTATTCCTCGGATCCTGGGGCCATCTATGGCCGCTGCACCATAACTCGAACTGGCGGCTCGCCGCCCAGCGGCTCAATGCAGAGTCCCTTGGTAACGACGCGCCGGTTCTGTGCCCGAGCCCGTTTATCGAGGCACGGCCCCCGGTCTGGCAGCCTGATTACCCGATGGCCGATTTTCTCTACGCGCCACTGACCGTGTATCCGGTTCACGGGCACACTTATCCGTTTCCGTTTGAAAGCTCTCCCGAAGCGGAGGCCTTTGCAGCGAGACTCTCCCAACAGACCTTGTCTTCGTCGGAACGATTCGCTCTCTACGGCGGAGACCACGCGGTCCGGTTCTGGCGTGACTGGCTTTCCGCCCGGCCCGAATTGGAGGAGTGGAGCAGCAGACGCCTCGGTCCCTTCGGTGACGTGGAAGTCGTGGTGTTCCAGAAAGGGCACGAGGCGGCACCGCCCGGTTCCAAAACGGCGCTCCGATGAGCGAATTGCAGACCGGACGTTCACCGGTACTCGCGGGCGCCGTCAGCGGGCTGAAGGCCTGGACGACCTACTGGCTGGTCGAATCCCTTTTCTTTGCAGTGCTACATACGCTGCATCCGCGCGCTGATGAGTTCCGCCCACCGAACCCACGGTTCCCTGACCTGGCTCTGGCCGTATACGCGATGGCTGGCACGGTCGCAGGAGCCCTGATTACTGCTTGCGCGAAACTTCTACGACCGGACCGTGCGGCAGCCTCGATACCCTTGGCAGGACCAGTGTCACTCGGGATGATCTTTTTTCTCCACATCCACACCATCGGCGGCTGGCGGGTGCAGATATTGATTGCCGCCTTGCTGGCTGGAATCTTCCTTGTAAACCTGTATGGAAAGGTCCCTCGACAAACGCTCGCGCCGGTCACGAACGCCTGGTTCATCTCCTTTGCGTTACTGACCTATCCTTTTACTGTTGCGGAATTCCAGGGGCGCGCAATCGGGCGCTGGACGGGGGCGCTGGGCATCCTCGTGGCTTTCCTGATTGCTTACGCCGCGGAGCGGCTGCTGACTCGTATACCAGCCGTCGGGTCAGCCCACTTGGGCACTCTGCTGCTTTGTACGGCGGTGGCGGCGACGGTCATCGGGACCCACGCCGCGTCGGCGCAGCGGCCCATTCTTAGTGGCGCGGAAGTGCCTGTGCCAACCTCGCGCGGCGGCCGCAAGAACGTCATCCTGATTACGCTCGATACCGTTCGCGCCGACCATCTCTCACTCTACGGATACCCGCGTGACACATCGCCCAACCTGCAGCAGCTCGCGCGTCAAGCGACCGTGTACACGCGAGCCATGGCTGCTTCGGACATGACCCTCGCCTCGCACGCTTCGATCTTCACCGGCCTCTATCCGAGCCAGCACGGCGCACATTGGGAATTGGGCCGACGGAAGGGCGGCGTGGCGATCGGACCGGAATTCGGGCTGTCGTTAGCCCCGAACAGCCATACCCTGGCCCGCATTCTCACCAGCAAGGGCTACCGGACTATGGGAATCGCGGCCAACGTTCCCTACCTGCAACACGCCTTTCACGTGGATCAGGGATTTCAATACTACAGCCTGCCGGTCCCGCGGATTTTTCTGGACCAGAGCTGCCCTTTCTGTCTCCGCGCCGATCTCGCCAAGGTTCTTGAACGGTTCTTTGTCCTGGAACTCTCGGACCTGTTGTACGTGCGTGCCGAGGTAGTAAATCGTGAGGCGTTCCAGCTACTAAATCACGAAAAGGCGGACAACCGGCCGTTCTTTCTCTTCCTGAACTACATGGACGCGCATCAGCCGTACTTTCCGCCTGCGCCATACGACGTCAAGTACCCTGGCAAAGATGTCACGATGACGGCGGAGCGCTACTGGCCGATCGAGTTTCAGGCGCTCAGCGGGGCCAGGCCTTACACCGATCGAGACCGCCGACGCGACGAATCGCAGTACGATGGCGCCATTGCGTACATCGATGCCAAACTTGGCGAGCTGTTCGCGAGGCTGAAACAGCTCGGTCTCTACGACAACGCAATCATAGTCGTGACATCCGACCATGGCCAGTCCTTTGGTGAGAAGGGACTCGTGGGTCACGGCAGCTCCGTTTACCAGGAACAGGTGCACGTACCTCTGATCATCAAGTACCCCGGTGTAGGTCACGCGGAGGTAGAGAACAGGCTGGTGAGCCATGTAGATCTGCTCCCGACAATCCTGGCGTCGCTGGGGTACGAAACCGGCTCCCTTCCCGGTCACAGCCTGCTGGCTCCGCAGCCTACGCAAGCGATTATCTTCAGCGAATCGTTCCCGTGTGACTTGCTGGTCTCGCTCAGCGAGCGGTTCCGCCGCATCGAACGCGCCATCTTCACAGACGATTTCAAACTGATCACCGCGACCAACGGCACGCGGCAATTCTATGATTTATCGGCTGATCCGCACGAAGAGCACAATGTCTACGCGGAACGGCTGCCGGTCGCCAGCACGCTGGAAGCTGACTTGCATCACTGGGTGTCAACCATGCCGGTCATCCGGCCACAGCCCGCTTTGCTCGATAGGCGCGCCATGGAAGCTTTGAAATCCTTGGGATATTTGCAGTGACCGCGCTGCGCTTTTCTAATGCAAACTTACCGGTATGGCGACGGCGCTCACCAGGCGTGGGGGCTGGCCGGGATCTTGCGTGATCTCGATTTCGCGGGGTTGCTGATGGCAATCGGGAAGCGGGTCCACGGAGTAATAGTTGAGACCGTAGCGCAGGCTGCGGTGCAGACTGGCGACGCAGACGCGGTCGCGCACGGGAGCGACGGCATTCCACAGCCGGCGCGCGGAGGCCACGCGATCAATTTCCGGGAAGGCACGCAATTCGATTCCGACTGCCCCCGCTGTAATGGCGGCGGCTAACAAAGCGATGGCTGCGCCGCGAGAGCCGGCACGATCGAGATACCAGACGGCCACGGCGGCGAACACGGGGAGAAGCCACGTCCAGTGGAAGGGCGGCAGCTGAGATCGCGAGATACCGGCGGCGAGCGCGGTGGGCAGGATCGCTGCGATAGGACCGAGCAAAACCAGCAGACCGGCGGCGGCGGCGAGCACCCAGCGGGAGCGCTTGGCATCGGCCAGGGCGATTCCGGCGAGCGCGGCTAGCGCGGGAACCAGCGGCAGAATGTAACCCGGCAATTTGTTTCTTGACGCGGAAAAGAACGCCAGTCCGAATAACGCCCACGCGAGCAGGAAGCGGCGGCCGGTGCTGGAGTAGAGTGAGCGGCGCGCGATTGGGACCAGTGCCGGAATCCAGGGGAACAAAGCCCCGGCGAGAACCGGCGCGTAGTACCAAAACGGCTGGCCGTGCGCGCGTTCCGGCGTCGCAAACCGCGCGAATTGCTGCTGCCAGAAGAAGGTTTCCAGGAACGGCCGGCCGTTGCGCAAAAAGCAGAGCACGTACCAGGGCAGCGCAACCACGGCGAAAGCGCCGATGACGGTCGGACGGCACCAATCGAGCAACCGGCGGCGGCCCATCCACGCAAGCGGTAGCGCGAGTACTAGCGGCACCAGGCCCTTGGCGAGTACGGCCACTCCGAGCAGGGCAGCGGCAAGTGGCAGCCAGCGTCGCTCGCCCCGCTCCAGCCAACCGAGCGAAACCAGCATTGCGGTGGCGAAGGCCGCGGACATGGGTAAGTCGGTTGTGCCGATATGGCTGAACGCGAGCCAGGCGGCCGAGGTTCCAAGGATAGCTGAGGCGTAGGCGGCGGCTGGATCACCGAATTCGCGGCGCAGCACCCAGTAAAAGAAGATAAGGAAGGCCACGCTCGCAAGGGCGATGGGCAAGCGCGGGGCGAGGTCCTCGTTCAGGCCAAGGCGGAACGCAACCGCCTCCATCCAATAAAGCAGTGCGGGTTTTTCGAACCACGGCTCGCCCCAGAGACGCGGCGTGATCCAATCGCCGGAGCGCGCCATTTCGCGGGAGACGGCGGCGTAACGCGGCTCGTCGGGTGTGATCAGGCCAGTGCCGGTGAGCCCGAAGAAGTAAAGGAAAAAGGCCAGCGGGATGGCGGCCAGAGAGCGGAGGGGGGCGCGGGGCATCGGAGTTTCGGCGCCTAAAACACAGCCGTTTCGAGTGGGTTGGCCTGTTTGCGGTTGTGAATCCAATATTTCGCCGTGCGCGCCGTTGCTCCGGCGACGTTGACGGCGAGCGTTTTGAAATCGGCATGAAACGAGTCCATGGGCTGCCCCGGTGCGTCGCCGAACAAAGGGATCATTAGCGTAAACCCTATTCTCTCTCAGCGGCAAAGGCCCGGACGAGCCGGCACGCCCTTTCCACCTCTTATAATGAAAGTCGAGTGCGATTCTCCAAACTGGCGGGTATCCTGGCTCTCGCTCTGCTCTTGCGCGGCGATGTGCGCGACTGCGCTTGTGATATCTCAAAGCCCGATACAATGGCGGCGAAGAACTGCGGGCTTTGCCGCGAAGCGGAGAAGCAGCCGGCCGATACGGCGGTGTTCTTTCTGAAAGACATCAATCCCCTGAAACCGAACCGTTGGCTGGCGCTGCCGCGCGCCCACATCCATTTTCTCAAGGACCTATCGCCGGAGGCGCGGCTCGCACTGTGGAACGCGGCGATCGAGAAGGCCAGATCGATGTGGGGAGATCAATGGGGACTCGCGGTGAATGGCGATGAGCGGCGCTCGCAGTGCCATGCCCACATTCATATTGGTAAGCTGCTGGACGATGTCGAGACTCCGAACTTCGTGGTGGTCGATGGCCCGGCCGATATTCTGATTCCCACCGACGGCGCTGGGTTCTGGGTGCATCCGGTGGGTGGTAAGCTGCACGTGCATTCCGGTGAGCAGGCCACTGAAATTGTTCTAATGAGGTAACGATGGAACTATTGGAAATTGCCAAACTGCCGACTGAAGAAAACTCGGCGATTCATTTGAACCCGCTGGATAACGTGGCCATTGCGCGCGTGCCGCTCTCGGCGGGTATGAAGCTGCGCGTGGATGGCGTGCCGATCACTGTGCTCGATGCGGTGCCGGCAGGCCACAAGATCGCCGTAGCGCGGATCCAGGCAGGCGAGATGCTGCATCGTTATGGGCACGCGATCGGGCGCGCGAAGCAGACCATCGAGCCGGGGCGCCACGTGCACACGCACAACGTTTCGTTTGAAGAGCTGGAATTCACGTATCAATTTCCCGAGGGCGAACTCCCCTACCCCGCCCTACCGAAAGATATGCCGACCTTCCGCGGCTACCTGCGCGAGGACGGCCGGGCCGGCACGCGCAATTACATCGCGGTGGTGGCCGCGAGCAATTGCGCCGCACACACCGCCGAGCTGATCGCGACGAGTTTCGACACCGAGCGGCTGCCCGCAAACGTCGATGGCGTGGTGGCATTTCCGCACGGCGAGGGCTGCGGGCACACGATCGGACCTGATACCGATCAGCTTCGCCGGACGCTCGCGGGCGTGCTGGCGCATCCGAATGTTTCGGCGGCGATCATTCTGGGCCTGGGATGCGAGGTGAACCAGATCGATCATTATTTAGGGCCGAATGCCCCGCGCAGTTCGCGCCTCGTCGGCATGACACTGCAATCGAGCGGCGGCACGCGTGGCGCCCTTGAAGCCGCGCGGCGGGAGATCCACGACCTCATCGAAAGCGCCGCCGCCGAGCAGCGCACGGAGATTCCGGCGTCAAAATTGTCTTGGGGCTGAACTGCGGCGGGTCGGATTCGTTCTCGGGGATTACCGCGAATCCGGCGCTGGGGCTTTGCTGCGATAGACTGGCTGCAATTGGGGCATCCGCTGTGCTGGCCGAGACGACCGAGTGTTTCGGCGCCGAGCATTTGCTCGTTCGCCGCGCGCGCAACCGGCACGTGGCGGAGCGATTTCTGAGCTTCATCACGGGATATAAGCAATACCTGACTCGCTTCGGCGGGAGTTTCAACGACAACCCTTCGCCGGGAAATAAAGATGGCGGCCTGACGCAACATTCTGGAAAAATCGCTGGGCGCTGCGGCGAAGGCGGGCAGCTCACCGCTCATGGACGCCGTGGATTACGCCGAGCGCGTGACGTCGCCGGGATTCGTTTTCATGAACACGCCCGGGTACGATCCGGTTTCGCTCACCGGTCTGGCCGCGGGCGGCTGCAATCTGATCGCGTTCACCACCGGCCGCGGCAGCGCCATTGGCTTCCCATCGATTCCGGTGATCAAGATCGCGACCAACTGCGAACACCTACCGCCGCATGCGCGACAACATGGACATCAACGCCGGCGTGATTGCCGATGGCGAGCAGAGCCTGGAAGCCGTGGGCCGCGAGATTTTCGATACCGTCCTGCGGGTAGCTTCCGGCGAACGAACCTGCGCCGAGCGTTTAGGGCACAAAGAGTTCGTGCCGTGGCGAATCGGGCCCGTGCTCTAGGGGCGGGTACTCGCTCTGGCCGGCTGGATCTACGTTAGCCGGCGCCTGCCATTGCGGTTCATCCCTCTTCCGATGGTGCAACTCGCGGGCGGCTAGCCAGCGCTAGCTGAGGCAGTTGACGCCCAACGCGAGCGTCGATACACTGAGAATCGCTATCGAATGACGATATCGGAAAGCGATCCCGATAACCCCTTTGAGTATCGCGATCTTTACTCAGGCCTAATCCGTCTCCACATTCTTCATCACGCCGTCGAAGGCCCTATTTTTGGACTCGAAATGGCTCAGGAACTGGCGCGGCACGGTTATCAGATCAGTCTTGGAACTCTGTATCCACTTCTGCACGGAATGGAAAAAAAGGGGTACCTGCGCTCAACGGAAAAGCGCCAGGGGCAATCGATTCGTAAAGTCTATCGCGCCACGCCCCTCGGAAGAAGGGCTCTGTCGGCGATGAAAATCAAAGTCAGTGAATTATTTGGAGAACTGATTGAAAGGATATAGGGGGACGGGCGAGTTCGATGCGGTAAGAATACTCCTGGCGCTTGCCGTCCTCGGTCCCGCTTCGACTATTGCCCTGGCTGGCCCTCCGTTTCAAACCGACGATCCGGAGCCAATCGACTTCAGGAGATACGAGTTCTACACGTTCGCGGTTTCGGACGGCACTCCGGTAGAAACCGACACGGCGGGACCCGCCATAGAGTTCAATTGGGGAGCTCTTCCCAACGTTCACCTCCACATGATCGTTCCTGCCGCGGCGATCTTTCCCTCGAACAATCCCAGCTTTGCCCCTTCGGGTGTGGGACCGCGCGCTTTCGGTTTAGGCGACATCGAGCTTGGAATTAAGTACCGTTTTGTCCAGGAAGCGAAGCATCGCCCCATGATCGGCACATTTGTGATGTTCGAGATTCCCACTGGCAGCGCTCCGAGAGGTTTGGGAGTGGGCAAGACATGGTACAAAGTGCCACTCTGGGCACAGAAAAGTTTCGGCCCGTGGACCACCTATGGCGGCGGTGGGGTAACGCTGGTAAACGCGCCCGGGTATCGTAATTTTCCGTTCGCTGGCTGGCTGGTTCAACGCGATCTCGGCAAGAAAGTGACGCTGGGAACCGAGGTCTTCTATCACGGCCAGGAAGGGCTGGCGACGCCTCAGACGAGAGCCGCGACGCTGGTCGATATCGGCGGTTACTACAAATTTCGCGATCCCGGTTTTCAGCTGCTGTTCTGCTATGGCCATAGCGTCCTCGGGCAAACGGAGAACTACGCCTACCTTGGCCTCTATTGGACCTGGGGCAAGAAGGCGGCGGGCGACAACCCTGGCGATCAGGATAAGCCCGCGGGAGCCGCGTTCGGCGGCGTAGCTCCTCCCGGATTCCTGGGGCGTACATAAGAAGTCGACGCGCCTCTCTTGCAGCGCAACTCTGCGTTTTAGATAGTGTAGCGAAAGCACGTCCGATACACTGGGAAGAATGTTCCCAGCCGTCGCGTTGAGACCCCTGTATTTTCTCGAGGCCTTGGCGCGCTATGTGCGCCTGGCCGTCCGAACGTTTCTGCGGAACAAACGCGCTTATCTGCCGGCCGCTGCGATTCTGGCCCTGGGAATCGGGATGAGCGTCGCCATGTTCTCTCTCGTGGACGCCGTTCTGTTGCGGCCCCTGCCCTTCCCGAGGCAGGAATCGATTCAGGTGATCTGGAAGTCGGATCCGCTTGCCGGGAACCATGTTGAGGAACTGGCTTACCCGGAGCTGCGCGATCTTCAGGAGAGCATTCCGGATTTCGAATACGTGGCCGTGATGCCGACATCCCTCTATGGCTACGCCCGAGTGCTCCAAAGAGACAAAATGGAACCTGTCCAAATCGAGAGCGCGCCCGTGTCACACGATTTCTTTCGCGTCCTAGGCGTCTCACCTGTTTTAGGCCGCGATTTCACGAGTTCCGACGAGCGGGTAGGGGCGCCGCCGGTAGTCGTGATATCCAACCGGGTGTGGCGCAATCAACTGGGTGCCGACCCGACGATTATCGGGCGAATGATCCGTCTCAACGGGCGAGGCAATACCGTGATTGCTGTGATGGCGCCGGGGGTCGAGTTTCCGCGAGGAGCGGGCCTGTGGATTCCATTGGGGACCGAGCCGGAGATCGTGGATCACCGGGGCGCGACCTTTCTGCAAGCGATTGCGCGCACGAAACCCGGTATCTCCCAGGGCCGCGTTGCTGGCGAGGTGAATACCCTGTTTCAGAGGCTTGCGATAGATTACCCGGAAGCGTACACCCGCTCCCAGCGGGGAGTCGTAACACCACTGGTTGAATACTGGACTGGGTCGGCGCGCCTCCATCTATGGATCATGCTGGGCGCTACGCTTCTTCTATTGGTTGCATCGGCCATCAGCGCCAGCAACCTCCTGCTGTCGCGCACACTATCACGCCGGCATGAGATTGCAACGCGGCTGGCCCTGGGAGCGCGGCGCGGGCAAATCCTTGCGCAGCTTGGGGCCGAAGGCGCACTAGTAGCGCTTGTGGCTGCGGTAGCTGGCTTGGGCATTGCACAATCGGCGATCCGATTCCTGGTCCGGTGGGCTCCGCCAGACATTCCGAGATTGGCGCAGGCGGCTCTTGATCTAAACGGTTTCGCTTTCGCCGCCGGTGCGGCAACGCTGGCCGCCGTGGCGTGCACCATCATACCCGGATGGTCCGCTATGCGCATGCATTTAGAAGCCGCGCTCCGAGAAGAGGGCGCCCGATCCTCGCTGTCCCGCCGCGCTGGCGTGACCAGAAGCATTTTCATTTTGGCGCAGACAGCGGTAACAGTCATGCTGCTTGCCATGGCATTCCTGCTGGTGTTGAGCTACCGCTCTATGATGTCCGCCGACACCGGCTTCGCGAATCGCGATGCGTTGACCATGAATTTGCAGCTTCGTGGTCCGGGGATGTTGTCCGGCCGGGGATTCGATCCGGAATCGCGGCGTTTGTTCTACACCAACCTGCTGAACCGGTTGCGCGCGGCGCCGGGGGTCACCTCGGCGGCCGCCGTCCTGCTTCGGCCACTCGAAGGAACCATCGGGTGGGACGTGCCTTACGAGTTCGAATTCGAGGCTGGCAGCAAGGACGGCCAGGTGCTTCCGAAAGTGAACTACGAGGTCGTCACGCCAGACTATTTCAAAACTGTTGGCACACCGTTGCTCGAAGGGCGCGATTTCGACGATCACGATTCCGAACAGGGGGAACCCGTCGTCATCATCAGCCAAACGCTCGCTCAACGGATTCACGCCGCCGGCCACGCTCCGCTCGGTCATCGGCTGCGCCTCGGGTTGGGCGCGGCTCATTGGAGCAAAGTGGTGGGTGTTTGCTCCGACGCCCGCTACCGGAGTATCACCCAAAAAGGTGCTGATATTTTCGTTCCGCACACAGGCGTCGCCGCCGACGAACTATGTGATCATCCGGGGCGCCCAATCCGTCCATGATCTTTCCGCATTGGTGCGGCGGACGCTCGCGGAGATGGATTCCAATCAGGCTGTCGCCGGTTTCGCCACGATAGGCCAGCTCATTGATGGCAACGCGGCCCGGCATCGATTCAACATGATTCTCCTGTCCTGGTTCGGGCTGTGTGCCGCTATCCTGGCGGCGACTGGAGTTTACAGCGTGATTAATGAGTCGATGGTGGCACGGAGCCGCGAGATCGCGATCCGGACGGCATTGGGTTCGGACAGAACCCGCCTGGTGCGCCACATGGTGTCTGGCACGCTGGGATTTGTCTTGATCGGGGAAATGCTCGGTGCGTCGATCGTATCCGCGCTCGGCAAACTGTATTCCGGACTTTTGTACGGCGTCTCGGCGCATGATCCGTTGCTCCTCGGTGCGGTGGCAGCCTTCCTCTTTGTAGTTTCGTTAGGAGCCGCTCTTTGGCCGGCATGGTCCGCGGCGGGTAGAGATCCGCAGACCTCGCTTCGGGCGGGGTAAACGGTATGCCACCCGGCGGAACTCTCGCCGTCCTCCGCTACAATAGGGAGAATGTTCCGAACCATCGCGTTAACAATTCTGGCGACTTTAGCGCTCTGGTCCGCCGATACGGCGCCCGCAAAGAAATCCGCCTTCGATAAAGCCACGCTTGAGGCCTACGTGCGCCACGTGTTCGTGTGGAATGCGCAGGTCAAGGTCGAGATTGGCGATCCCACGCCCGCGCCGATGCCGGGGTTTTCCCAGGTGAAGGTACATGCGTCCCAGGGCGCCGCCAGCGCCGATGAGACGCTCTACGTGTCCAAGGACGGGCAAAAAATTGTCCGCGGCAGCGTCTTCGACGTGACCCAGAACCCCTTCAAGCCCGAACTCGACAAGCTGCACACGGACTTGCAGCCCAGCATGGGAACGCCGGGAGCGCCTGTCGTGATTGTGCTGTTCAGCGACTTCGAATGCCCGTATTGCAAGGACGAGGCAAAATCTCTGCGCTCGAACCTGCTTGCCACATACCCGAAAGAAGTGCGGCTGTATTTCAAGGACATGCCGCTCAGCCAGATTCATCCCTGGGCCCTGCAGGCCGCGATTGCCGGCCGCTGCATCTTCAAACAGAATCCCGAGGCGTTCTGGGATTATCACGATTGGATCTACGAAGCGCAGAGCGATGTGACCGCGGATAATCTGAAGCCCAAGATTCTGGAATTTGTGAAGGGCCGGAAAATTGATCCGATCCAGCTCGAACATTGCATGGACAGCAAAGCTACCGCGCCGGAGATCGAGAAATCGATTGCCGAGGCCAAGGCGCTCGGCGTGACCGGCACCCCGACCCTGTTTGTGAACGGCAGGATATTGACCGGCCAGGCAGGAACCTGGGCGGCCCTGCGCCAGGTCATCGATTACGAAATCGAATATCAGAAGACCGCCAAGAACGCCGGCGAAGACTGCGGCTGCGAAGTGAAGTTAAGCACGCCGGGGCTCAAATAGGAAACCCGGATGCGTCAATTCCAACGCTTGCTTCCCGCCATTGCCGGCTGCGTTGTGCTCGCGCTCTTTGCCGCGCCGCCCACCACCACCGCGCCACCGTCCATCGATCCCGCGCGCGTGCTGAATCACATCAAATACCTGGCGTCGCCTGAGATGCGCGGCCGTGCCACCGGCTCGCCGGAGCTCGAGAAAGCGGCGGAATACATCGCCCACGAGTTTAAGACGATTGGCCTCGCGCCCGTCGATGGGAAGAGCTATTTTCAGGCGTTCCCCGTGACGACCGACGCCAAGCTCGGCCGCGACAACCGCTTCGAATACACCGAAGGCGGCAAAACCTTCCACCTGAAAGGCGGCGAGGACTTCCTCCCGTTCAACTTCTCCTCCCGTGGCAAAGTGGCGGCGCGGGTGGTCTTCGCGGGCTATGGCATCACGGCCCCGGAATACAACTACGACGACTACCAGGGTGTGGACGTCAAAGGCAAGCTGGTCATCGTCCTGCGCCATGAGCCCCAGGAATTTGACGAGCACAGCGTGTTCGACGGTAAGGTGTATACGGAGCACTCACAGTTCTCGAGCAAGGCCACCAACGCCAAGAATCACGGAGCGCGCGGCGTGATTCTCGTCAACGACACCTTCAACCATCACGGCGAATCTGACAGCCTGGAAAAGTTCGGCCGCACCGTGGGACCGGGCGATGCCGGAATTCCATTTGTGCAGGTCAAGGAAGAGGTGGCGGCGCGCTGGATCTCGGACGCCGGAAAAAACCTGGACGACATCGGCGCGGAGATCGATAAGGACCTCAAGCCGCAGTCGTTCGCGCTGCCGGATTCGATTGAAGTCCGCGAGGACGTGGACGTGGAGCGCGTCGTGAAGACGGTCCACAATGTCGCCGGTTACCTCCCCGGGGAAACCAGCGAATACACCATCATCGGCGCGCACTACGATCATCTCGGCCTGGGCGAGCAGTTTTCCATGGCGCCCTCGCTCGCGGGCACCGTGCATCCCGGCGCGGATGATAATGCGTCCGGGACGGCCGGCGTGATCGAGCTGGCGCGCTGGTTTGCCGGGCAGCCGAAACAGAAGCGCGGCATTTTGTTCCTCACCTTCGCGGGCGAGGAGCTGGGCCTGCTCGGATCGAGCTATTACGTCAACCATCCGGATCTGCCGCTCGATCATGCGGTGGCCATGATCAACCTCGATATGATCGGGCGCGTGCGCGAGGGCAAGGTATACGTTGGCGGCGTTGGCGACCGGCAGCAACCTGCGGGCAATGCTCGAACCGCTTCTCGCGCACTACCCGCTGCACATCGATTTTTCGGATACCACGGGGTACGGATCGAGCGATCACACCTCGTTCACCACCAAGCAGGTGCCCGTACTGTTTTTCTTTTCGGGATTGCACGCCGATTATCACAAGCCGAGCGATACCTGGGACAAGATCGACGCCCCCGATACGGCAAAATTGCTGGACCTGATCGCCGAAGTGGCAACGCAGCTCTGCCAGGAAGCCGAGCGGCCGCAATTCGTCCGCGTCAAGGAGCCCGAAAATCCGCACGCGGGAGCCATGGCAGGCTCCGCCGGGTCGGGGTACGGCCCGGAGTTCGGTAGTGTTCCGGATTTCACCGAAATCCCCAACGGGGTTCGCTTCGCCGATATTCGGGCGGGAACGCCGGCCGCGCAAGCCGGCCTCAAGGCGGGGGATATTCTGATACAGTTTGATGGAAAGCCGATCGGCAATTTGTACGACTTCACTTACGCCCTGCGCAGCAAGAAACCGGGCGACATGGTGACAGTAAGGGTGCTGCGCGGAACCGAAACGGTGACCGCCTCGGTGTTGTTGCGTGAAAGGAAGTAAACTATTTTCCCGATGCTGCCGATTCCTCGTTTGAGGTTCGATGCCTGAACAATCGAAGACCGCGTCTATCGCGTTGGGCGACCGCGTGTGGGAGTTGCCGCCTCTCATCCTGCACCCGTTCAGCAATCAGCGCGGCCCCGGCCAATTGCTGGAGGGATCGAAAGCAGCGTTGATGCTCGCCGGGCTGTTGCCGGGCGAGGGCGAGGATCGCGATGAGCTGCGGCGGAAGCTGCTGCTCAGCCGGTACTCCGAAGTGCGCATGCTCTTTTTCGTTGGCAAAGACCTGCTGCGTTGGGTGGGCCAATGCGTGGAGTTGGTCGGCCGCGCCGAAGAACTGGGCGGCATGGGGATTCGGGAACAAAGCTTTGCGGCCCTGCTGGTCTACCGCCCGCCCGAGACTGTGCTCCAGAAGCTGCGCCAGTGGGGCGTGGCCAGCCCGGAATCCGTGTTCTCGCGCGCACTGGGCATTGCCACGCTATTTCGCGACGTTCCTACCGCGGAACTGCTGACGGAAACGTTTCTGCTCCACTATCATTCCTTTGCCGATCATGTTTTCGTTTGCGCCCAGAATCTGACGCCATTCGCGGAAATCTCCGCCGCGAATTTCCGGTTCGAGCTGTACGCCTCGGGCGAGTATCTGAAGATGCTCGAGAAGGAATGGGGCGAGTAAGAAGCGGCTTCTGCCCCTAGGCGCCGCTAAACCCGCTGTGCACCCTGTCTCTCCCTCTCCGCTATAATTTATTGCATGGACTTTCCCCGCCTGTTGCTGGTGCGTCAGAATTTCCCCGATCGCAGTCTGCGCGACGTCGGTCGGGCGGTCGGTGAAGAGCTGGCACTTTCTCCGTTTGGCGCGCGTCTGCAGCCAGGCGCGCGCGTGGCTATCGGGGTTGGCAGCCGCGGCATCAGCAACATTGCCACCATTGTCCGGTCGGTGGTGGAGTTTTGGAAGTCCCGCGGGGCGCGGCCGTTTCTGTTCCCTGCCATGGGAAGCCACGGCGCCGCCACCGCCGAAGGGCAAGCGGATGTCCTGGCGCATTACGGCATTATTGCCGAGACCATGGGATGCCCCGTTTTGAGCTCGCTCGACGTAGTCTCCCTCGGCCGTACCCCCGAAGGCATCGAAGCCTTCATGGATCGAAACGCCTTCGAAAGCGATGGCGTCATGCTGGTGGGCCGCGTAAAGTGGCACACCGATTTTGCCGGCGGCATCGAAAGCGGTCTGTTCAAGATGATGGCCATCGGGCTCGGGAAATTCGCGGGCGCCCAGCGCTATCACACCTACGCGTACAAATTGGGGCTTGAGCGTGTGATCCGCTCGATCGGCCGCCAGGTGCTGGCGTCGGGAAAAATTCTTGGTGGGCTCGCGATTCTCGAAGACGCCAACCACGCGACCGCGCAGGTCACGGCCGTTCCCGTGGAGCAAATGGAGCAGCGCGAAGAGGAGTTGCTGCGTCTCGCGAAATCCTGGATGGGCCGCATCCCCGCCGATCTCGATGTTCTGATTCTCGACGAAATCGGAAAGAACATCAGCGGCGCCGGCATGGACACCAAAGTGGTGAACCGCAGCGTGCACGGCGAATACAACCCCTGGCCGGGACCACGTATCCAGCGAATCTTCGTGCGCGGCCTGAGCGATCTGAGCTACGGCAACGGCGTGGGATTGGGGATGGCGGATGTGATTTCCGACCGGCTGTTGGAAAGAATCGATTGGAATCCGACGCGCATCAACTCGCTCACCGCCTCTACCCCAGGCGCCATTCGAACTCCCGTGCACTTTGCCACGGATCGCGAATGCCTGGAGCGGATCGCCCCAACCGTCGGCAAGCACGACCTGTCGGAAGTGACGTACGGCTGGCTGCGAAATTCGCTCGAGCTCGGGACAATCGCGATGAGCGAAAACCTCCGCCCGGAGATCGAGAAGAATCCGGCCCTCGAGATCCTGGGCGCGCCTCGTCCGTTTGAGTTCGACGCCCAGGGCAATCTCTCGGATCTGCTCGTGCCGGCAGACGAGGTGATGACCCACTAGCTTGCCGCGGCCACCGACAGAACGGAACCTACCTTCGAAAGCACCGCGCTGATGCTGGAGGTCGCATCCGGCAACACCGCCGCCGAAGCCACCGCGACAAATGCCGCCATCAGAGCGTACTCGATCATGTCCTGTCCGCGCCGGTTACCATAAATGCGGGCTAGCCATTCCCTCATTCGCCTCATGTTTTCTCCTTGCATCGCCTTCCCGAATGCGACGCCGGTGGGTTGGCCCCTGAAGCGCACCCACCTGGACGATTGGTCCGCTGTTTAGCTGGCCGCGGCGCCGGACATCACGGAGCTGATTTTGGAGAAAACCGTGCTGATGCTGCTCGATACCGTGGGCATGAGGGCACCCGCGGCAACCGCTACGAACCCCGCCATCAACGCATATTCAATCAGGTCCTGCCCGTGTTTTTCCTTCCAGATTTTTAGCGCGATGACTGCCTTCGTTAGTTTCTTCATGGTTTTGCCTCTCTCTTCTTTCCTCGTCCGCTTGAAACGGATGTGATCTCTGATACAAGGCTACCCGCGCGCGGCCTATCGCGAAATCCGACGGATCCCTTAGACTGTTCGCGGAATCGCCTGAGCGGGTCCGGTAAACACGGTATCTGGCCTCGTCGGATTCGTACACCAGCCGGAACTCGCCTGGACGCTCCCGGACGAGTTCCCGCGTCAACTGATCCAAAGGAGCGCTCTCGCGAAAGAGCAAGTTGGGAGTGCAAATCAGATACCCGGCGTGAGATTGCTCGATCGCGCGCCGCATGTCCGCCGGCGGGCCCAAGGGCCAGTCGCTCGCGCGCCGGTCGTAGTGCAGCCCGTAAGGGTCCTGCCGGAACCCGCGCACGCTCTTGCGTCCCGTGTATAGATAGAGCGCCGGGTCGAGATTTCCCATCAGCACCGCGTCGCCGGCTGTATGCCGGTTGAGCCACCCGACCAGACGCGCCATCTCCCGCCAGTCGTCCTGCGGGGTGTTCGGCACCGGCACCGCGCCCGTCTCGCGCACCGCTCTCGTCATACCGGCCAAGGTCCACGCGCCCGGCAGGGCGAACAGCAGCGCGACGATCACTAAAGCCGCCCGGTGTCCCGCGGCGCTTCGAACCAGCCCGCCGCAGGCCATTTGTGCGCCTTCATAGCCGTAGAGCAGCAGCACCGGCAGAAGCGGCGCGAGGAAACGCTCCGGCGGCCACGCCCACGATAGAATCACTGCGGCATAAACGATCGCCAGGATTTCCGTCGCGCCCGGCCCCCGATAGAGCCGCCGGCCGAAGCCGGCCGTCATCAGTCCACCCGCTACAATCCCCAATACAGCTCCCCAGCCGGTCGGCGGCACACCCATCAGCACGGCCGGCGAGATCCACATGCCCAGAAGATTCTCGCCCAGAATCCTCGCCTTTTGAGCCAGTGTGAAATGAAACAGGATGTCCCATTCGCCATAATTCGCGACGGCATAGTAGGCTTCGGTCGAATGCGACGAGTGCGTCTGGATCACCTGCCAGCCAACCCACGGAGCGCAAAGCGCGGCCACGACCAGGAGAAATACCATCGCGCGCCGCCCCCCCGCCTGTCTCAGAACAACCCACGCTCCCGCGGCGATCCCCGCCACTCCCGCGGTGCGCGTCAGGAACGCCGCGCTCGCCAATATCGCCAGACCCGCAATCTCCCTCCACCCGCGCCGGCCCTGCTCCATGCGCCCAAGCACCACCAGGACTCCCGTCGTCAACGCCGCGAACAGCGTCTCGGAAAGCAGCGCCGTCCCCAGAAATAGAACCCAGGGCGAGATTCCGAGCATCGCCGTGAGCGCCATCGCCACCGGCGCGCTGCCAGTCTTTGCCCGCAGTAACCGGTATCCCGCGGCGCCCCACACGAGCGCGCAGCCGAACGGCACCAGCTTGAGCCACACGAGGTTCTCGGGAAATCGCGGGCATGCCTTCCACACAACCGCCAGCAGCGCCGGAAACAGAATCGGGTACTTGGTCTGTGCGATTTCATCAGGCAAGCTCAGTATGCGATAGCCCCGCCCGGTGGCGAGCGCCTTCGCGGTCACCGCGTAAACCCCGTCGTCGTGGAAAATGCCCACCGCAGGCGCCGTGAGCGCCGCTGTGTACGCCCACGCGACCAGCGCCACAGCGGTTGCCGCTCCGCCCGCCGCCACCGCCTTACGCCAGCCGGACATGCTGAAACTGCGGGATCAGCGCGAACGGCGTGCGCACGCTGGCAATCGTCTCTCCACGCTGTTCGATCTGCCGTTCGCTCACGTGCCCCCGGGCCGCCGCGAGCCGCAGGTACTCGATCTGCTCCGGATCGATCCCCATAACGCGGCACGCCGTCGCATCCACCGCCGCCAGATCGGGACCCATCACCAGCACGCCGCAACCGCGCGCCCGCCCCTGAATGGGCCCGTTGCCCTCCATGCCCACGATGCCGTCGACAATCCCGAAACTGCGCGGAAACAGGCGGTACAATTCGGCAACCGAGCGCGCGATGCCGGTCTGGTGCAGCCAGTTCTTGGGCCAACCATAGAGCGCACCCGGCACCACGCCGAACAGGTTTTTCATGGATAGCGTGGCGCCCGCCCAATGATGCGTCTTCATGCGCGCCACCGAAACCACCAGGTCCGCCGCCAGCGCCGTTCGCGCCAGATAGATCTCCCCTCCAGCGAACGGGCTCACTCGCTCCACATCATCGCGGTTGAGATCGGTGAACCGGTTTTCGAAGCCGGGGATCGCCGTCCGGTATCCCGCCTCTTCCGCCAGGAACAACGCATCGCGGCGATGGCCCGGGCCTTCGCCGATCCGCACCTCCGCCGCCCCCATCCGCTCGAACAAGGCGACGGCCGCCGCCAGCACTTCCGCCTGCGTGTGGATTACCCCGCCGCGCTCGCACTCCACCAGATTGGGCTTCAATAGCACCCGCTGGCCGCGCGCCTCGAGCCCGCACGCCTGCGCGCCGCGCCACAAACGGTCGGGCAAATCGTCTCGATAAGAAGACGCGCGCACAATAACCACCTGCGCTTTTCCCTGGACGGCCCGCGGCACATCCTGCCGCCCGCAGCCGATCCCTCCCAGAGCCGCCGCCGTGATCCCGGCCTGGCACAGCGCCCGCCGCGTCATCCCGCCGCCATGATTCGGTTCCACGAAATGCTCTCCACCGCGTCCACCAGAATGTCCCCGCGCTCCGCCAGCCCGGCATCCCCCCAGGCCGGCCGCGCGCCGCGATATTGCAGTAAACATGCGCCCAGCCACGCGCGCGCGAGCGGGCTCGCCGACTCGCGTCCCAGCCGCTCCATATGATCGAGCGCCTCGCCCCACCGGATCGACGGTTCCCCGTCGAGCGCCATCAAAGCCAGCGCCGTCGTCTCGGGGTACGAAGGCAGGTCGGCGCCTAGCACCCGCCGGTTGCCGTAATTCCAGCCGCCATCGCGGCACCGGCGCTCCAGCAGCATCCGTTTTCCCACGCTGATGCGCTCGTCGAGACCACTTGCCTCCACGTGCCCCCCCAAGCGGCCCAGCGCCATCAAAGCGTGCGCCGTTGGCTCCACCCACGAAGAAGTTCCTGCTTGCCAGGGCCACCCGCTCAGCGACGGATCGAATTCGATGATCGTAGGACTCAGCCATCGGGCCAGGCGCGCCATCACTCGCGTCTCGGCACCCCGCGACGCTACCAGCCACTTGACCCCGCACCCGAGCGGTGCATCATAAATCCCCATCGCGCGGTAAAGCGTCACCACGAGCGACGTCGCCCAGTGCGGCTCCGCTATCTGGGCCGAAGCCTTCCATCCGCCCCCGGCCGCCTCCCAACTGCGAAGCAACCGCCAGCCCTTTTCAAACATTGCCGGCGCCCGCGCCTCCTCCCGAAGCGCCAATAGCGCGTATACCGTCGGTTCCAGCCACGATTCTTTGCCTGGAAAATAGCCCCAGCCGCCATCGGCGTTCTGAGCCGCTGCGATCCGCGAGAGACGAGTTTGGGCACAGATCGCCATCCACCGCAAGTGTAGGAGAAGGCGAGGGCCGGATGCGATCCGGCAATCCCATGAAAACCGCTGAAGCAATCGCCTTAGAGGACCGCGTCGGGCTCGGGTGCCGCCGCAGAGTCGAGGCTGGCCGGCGCTTCGGCCGCCGCGAGCGGCGCTTCCGGTTCTTGCCGTTCCGCTTCCGCCGTCTGCGCTTCCGCTGTCTCCGCTTCCGCTGTCTCCATGCCGGCTGCTTGACGCTGTAGTTTCCGGATCCGGATCAAGGCGCGCAGCGCCAGGCTGCGGGCGCGCGCCCCGCTATCCTTCAGCATCGCCTCGAGCGCCGGCACGTATTCCGCGCGCCCCGTGCGCCCCATGGCGAACGCCGCCGCGGCCCGCGCCATCGGCTCTTCCGACGCCGCCATCTTCTTCAGACCCGCCGCCGCATCGGGCGAGCCCACCTGGTCCAGGCCAATCAGCGCGTTCGCCGCGACCCGGTGGTGGCGGTCCCGCGCCGCTTCTTTCAGCACCGACTGCGCCGCCTCCGACCCCTCTCCCCAAAGGCTTTCCACGGCGTTCGCCCGCACCCGCGGATCCGCTTCCGCCAGCCGGCTGCGAACCCATTCCACGTTGTGGCTCGCCCGGCCATAGAGCGTGGTCGCCTGCGCGCGTACCTGCGGGTCCGGACTCCGCAACAAGCTCACCAGCGGGAATAGAATGTGCCGCCGCGGAGGCATTTCGTACACCAGTTCCAGCACCCGCCTGGCCCGCACGATGTCCACCTCCCGCACCGCGCCCCCGTCGGTCGGAAATCCCATGTGCAGCAGCTTGATATCCAGCATGGGATCGAAATCCGTCCAGCGCTTGGCGAAACCGATGGCGGCATCCAGCGCCAGCAGTGCCGGATCGATCAGACTGCCCGCCAGCACCGGGTTCCCCCACAACAGCTCCATCAGGCACTGCGCCCCCGGACCATCCGCCCCCGCCTTCAAAATGCGGCAAGCCGAACGAAGGAATGCCGGCGCATCCTTCTCCACCTGCCGCCGCATATCGCGTTTGAACCGCGCCGAACTGGACTGAAAATCGTTTACGAGGCCCTGCAAGAAGAAATCCTCTTCCTGCTCCGCCGCCGGCACGCGCACCGCGGCGACAAACTCGCTCACTAGTTCTTTGACCGGAACTTCCATTGCCAGCAGGTATCCCTGTGGCTTATCGGCACCACGGCGGAAATGTTGAATCCGGAGTCCTCGCCCGAACATTCCGGCCCCCCGGCGAGCCTGGCGTTCCGTTTTTGCTCTAAGTACGATTACGCCCAGCCCTCCTGCAGCCCCGCACAGCCTTCTGTTACCATCCAAATTTCCACCCCATTATGAGTCAACCCGTCTCCACCCTTCTCGATCTGTTGAACGCCGCTCCCGCAGATAACCTGGCCCTCGTCGCACCCGACACCGGCGCCCGCCTGTCCTATGATTCTCTTCGCCGCCAGGTTCTCGCCGCCGCCCGTGCCTTCGCGCACGCCGGCGTTGGGCCCGGCCAGCGCATCGCCATCGCGCTCCCTAACGGACCCGCCGTGATCGTCTCTTTCCTGGCCGCCTCCATCGCCGGAACCGCCGCGCCCCTCAACCCCGCCTACCGCTACGATGAGTTCTCGTTCTACCTCGATGACACCAGCGCCCGGCTCCTCATCGCTCCTCCCGAAGGCGCCGACGAAGCCCGCCGCGCCGCCGCCGAGCGAGGTATTCCCATCCTAACCGCCGAAACCAACGCCTCGGGCGAAGTCACTTTTCCCGAAGCGCCTGCCGCCACCCCGGTCCACACCCCCGCGCCCGAGGACGTTGCCCTCATTCTCCACACCAGCGGCTCTACCGGCCGGCCCAAACGCGTCCCGCTCAAGCACATCAATCTCGCTCTCTCGGCGCGCAATATCGTCGACACCTACCAGCTCTCGCCCTCTGACGTCTCGCTCTGCTTGATGCCGCTATTCCACGTGCACGGCCTCGTCGCCTCCACGCTCTCCGCGCTCCTGTCGGGAGGCACCGTCGTGGTTCCCGCGCGCTTCAATCCCCTCTCGTTCTGGCGCACCGTGCGCGAGGAGCATGTCACCTGGTACTCGGCCGTCCCCACAATTCATCAGCTCATCCTGGCCCGCGCCGGTTCCGGTGGAAAACCCGCCGGCACGGATTCCCTGCGCTTCATTCGCTCTTGCAGCGCGCCCTTGCCCGTCGACATCGCGGAAAAGCTCGAGGCCCTGGCCGGCGTGCCCGTGCTCGAAGCCTACGGCATGACCGAAGCCTCGCACCAGATGGCCTCCAATCCGCTTCCGCCCAAAGCCCACAAATTCGGCACCGTCGGCGTCGCCACCGGCATCCAAATCGCCACCATGACGGATACCGGCGATCTCCTGCCCCGCGGCGCGAAAGGCGAAGTCGTCCTCCAAGGCCCCAGCGTCATCCAGGCTTACGAAAATAATCCCGAGGCCAACGCGAAATCCTTCGTCCACGGCTGGTTTCGCACCGGCGACGAAGGCATTCTCGATGACGAAGGCTATCTGCGCCTCACCGGCCGCATCAAGGAACTGATCAATCGCGGCGGCGAAAAAATTGCGCCCCTCGAGATCGATGAAGTCCTGCTCACGCACCCTGCCGTTTCCGAAGCCGTGTGCTTCGCCATTCCGCACCGTACCTGGGGTGAAGAGGTCGCGGCCGCGGTGGTGCTGCGCGAGCCCTCGACTGAAGCCGAGCTGATCGCCTACTGCCGCGAACGCCTCGCCGAGTTCAAGTGCCCTAAGAAGCTTTTCCTCGTCCCGTCCATTCCACGCACCGCCACCGGAAAGGTGCAGCGCCTGAATGTAGCGGCTGAATTGACCGGAGCCCGCGGATGAAATTTGCCGTCGCCGGCGCCGGCGCCATCGGAGCCTACCTCGGGGCCAAGATGGCGCGCGCCGGTCACGACGTCACACTGTTCGCGCGCGGTGCGCATTGCCGCGCTATGCAGGAGCACGGCGTGCGCGTCTTGAGTCCCGAGGGCGATTTCGAAGCCCGCCCCCGCGTCGTCGATTCGCTCGCCGCTGCTGGACGAGTCGACGTCGTCTTCCTCGCCGTCAAAGCGCACAGCCTGCCCGCGCTTGCCCCGCAATTGCCTCTGCTGTTCGGCGAGGAGACCGCCGTCGTCAGCATGCAGAACGGCATCCCGTGGTGGTACTTCACCGGCGCAGAGCGCCTGGAAAAAATCGACCCCGCGGGTGTCATCTCCTCAGCCATTGAGACCCGCCGCGTCATCGGGTCGATCGTTTACTTATCCACCGAAATCGCCGAGCCCGGCGTGATTCGCCACAACGAGAGCACCCGCCTCACCCTGGGCGAGCCCGATGGTGCGCGTTCCGAGCGTTGCCGCGCCATCTCCGAAGCGCTCGCCCGCTCCGGACTCCGCGCGCCCATCACCACCCACATCCGCCAGGAAATCTGGGTCAAGCTCATGGGCAATATCGCGTTCAACCCCATCAGCGCCCTCACCGGCTCAACGCTCGCCACCATAGCCCGCGACCCCGATATTTCGCAGCTCGTCCGCGCCATCATGGCCGAAACCGAAACGCTGGCCCACAAACTCGGCATCGAAATCCCCATCACCATCGACCAGCGCATCGCCGGCGCCGAAAAAGTCGGCGAACATAAAACCTCGATGCTGCAAGATCTCGAAGCCGGCCGCCCCCTGGAGTTAGACGCCATCGCCGGCGCCGCACTCGAGTTAGCCGACCACCTCGGCGTGCCCATGCCCGCGACGCGCGCCGTCTACGCCTGTACGAAGCTGCTCGAGAAACAACGGTGACAACCCGGCGGGGTAGGAACCCGGTGGAAACCTTCAAATGGCCTGAGCTTTACGCCTTCGCCGCGCCCGCATCCACCCCAACAACCCAGCCCCTACCATCGTAAGGCTGAGTGTTCCAGGCTCTGGGATTGGTAAGCGGGTGAACTCCGCGTAGGTCGCGGTATCGAACGCGAGGACAAAGTCCGATGACAGCACAGAATACGACGAGTCGCACGGGTCGGTCGCATCGGAACATACGACCGCTACGGTGACATAGTGGCCCCCGCTTTTCCCGTAGGGGAGGACATAATATGCACCGGATCCACTGTCGTTACCTTCTAGCATGTTTGGAAATACGGCCATTCCGTTCAAGGCATCGTTAATATAAGTCGCCGCGGTGGACGCATCGGTCTCGGATAAAAATGTGAGCGCAGGTGTTGCGGTCAAGCCAAAGGTGACATCGTATGTGTCTCCGAGAATCGATAAGTTGTCGATCGCGCTAACCACTCCCCCGGATTCATCAATGGTTAGAGGATCGGCTGTCGCCGAAGTGCTCCCTACGGTCATGTAAAGCAATGCTGTGGGGAGGAGCCACAAAGATTTTCGCATCGTCGAATTACCTCCTGCGTGCTCAGAGCCCAGCACCACGAGCAAGTTTGTTGCCAGTGCCTCTATGCTGAAAATAAAAGACTTAGCTATGCCGGGAATTGGAGATGTTCCAAAATAATTGAATAATTTGGACAAGTATTTTGGTTGCGATGCGCTTCTGCGGAGTAACCCGGGGACAGACCGCCGGTTGCTCGTCACCGCGAATTCAAAAAGCCCTTGACCTGGGAGCCCGAGCCCTTTTGTACTCTGATGCGAGCACGCGGATTTTCCCGGAAAAACGGGCGGTCTTTCCCTGTGTTTCCCCCGGCTACGTTGTCGATCACATCAATGCTCTGAAGCGCGATGGCGCGAATGCGAAGCATCCGGTCGCGGGCTGACGACGGTGTGGTCCGGGTGACTGGCTCACGCTTGGTCGGACAGGCTTGCTTTCGGGCATGCCCCGGAATAAACTCTCTGCAAAACGGAGGTTTATGCGCGCACAGCCCGATGGCGAGCGTTCCGAGCGATGCCGCGCCATCTCCGAAGCGCTGGCCCGCTCCTGGCAATGATGCTGCCCCTTGCCCCCCCCTCGCCTGTGGTCCCGGGTTCCGCCGGCTTTTCGCGCGCTGGCGGCGTTGCATAGTGGCCTCGATTGGAGCCGCGGCGAGTGTGATCGCTTCCGGGATACGTGTGTGCGCGAGCTCGTAAAGCACGCCTATGAGACGGTTCCATACTATCGGCGCGCATTCGACCACGCGGGCGTCCAGCCCCACAACGTGCAAGGCGTCTCGGACCTCCTTCGTCTTCCCATCACCGAGCGCTCTGACCTGCAACGCGCACCAGCCGTCGACAAGCTGGCCTCTTGGGCCCGGAATGCCAGGCTGATTACGCATTCCACGAGCGGATCAACCGGCCAGCCTCTCCTCCTGCGGCGAACGCGATTCGAGGAAAGAGTGCACTCCGGCATCCGCCTTCGTGTTTTCATGAAGTACGGCGCTCGAGTTACTGACCATCGGGCGTCCTTGTCTTTGGGAATGATTGACCTTCGCGGAGAGGACACGCCGATCACCGCCCGCTTCGGACTATTCCCACGCACCGCTCTCGATGCGAATCAGGATCCGGAGCAGATTCTCCCGACCCTCCGTAGACTCCGGCCGCAAATCATTACCGGGTACGCTAACTCCCTCGCTCGTATCGCCGACATCCTCACTCCAGCGGACGTGGCGATCATCCGGCCCCGGTTCGTCAACTCCGGTTCTGAGATGCTGCTGCCGCAAGTCCGCCGCGAGCTCAGTTCCAGATTCGGATGCCCTGTTTACAACACATACGGTTGCACCGAGGCAAGTCTGCTCGCGTGGGAGTGCCCATCGACCGGTTATCTGCACATCTGCGATCACTCCGTGATTCTCGAGGTCGATCGCGGGGGAAGACCCGCGCAGGCCGGTGAGGAAGGCGAGGTGATCATTACTCCGCTCCATTCCTACGCCACGCCTTTCATTCGCTACCGCCTGTATGACATAGTTACGCGAGGCCCCACGCCGTGCCCATGCGGCCGCCCCGCGTCGACACTCCTCAATATCCAGGCCCGCACGCTCGATTGGTTTCCCTGTCCCGGAGGGTTGAAGTTGCACCCCGTCATAGTGATGAATGCCCTCGAAGGCATTACCTGGGTTCGCCGCTTTCAAGTTACTCAAACCTCCCGCGACGAATTAGTCATTCGCATCGTGCCCTCTGAGTTCCCATCCCCCGATGCCGTCACTGCCGGGGTAACGGCTATCGAGACCAGCGTTGAGCACAGGATACGAATCAAAATTCAGCTGGTCGACAACCTGACTCCCCCGGTGGGCCGTAAGTTCAAGCTCTTCGTTCCGCTTCCGGAGCAAACAAGCGCTCTGTGAACTGCGGCCGGCGATAACTCATGGTGGAAATTTCGGACTCCGTCCTAAACAGTTGCATTCGCGCCGGTTCCAATCGGCACGCTGGGTACTTAAGTTGCAGCATCGGAAGGACTGCGGGCTGGCATGGCGATTTGGTATCAAAACTGCCGATTGGGCTTGCCCTTTATTTTGCCAGGGCTGCAAGGACAGGCGCGTCAAAGCGCGGAATGGATCAAGAATGATCGGTTCGAGAGTCGTCACGTCGTTTTTACTATTACTGGCAGCCGTGGCCGCCCGCGCGGACACGATTACCACTGCAACCGGCACGAACACGAGTCTGGCAACGGCGCAGCCGATCAGCCCGACCACGAATCAGACCATCCACCAGATTCCGCCAAATTATACACTCGGTACGGCGCAACCCGTCAGCCCGGCATTCGACGCCCTGGGCTCCATTACAAGCGGCCACGCGCAGGAGTTTTTCGAATTCCCGAGCTCCGTCGGCGATACCCTGAACCTGATCGTCAACGCCGCCGTGCCCGCCGTTCAATTTCCCGAGCTGTTGCTGTATGACAACAATGGGAACCTCGTCGCGATCGCCGCTGGGAATGCGCCCAACGGGTCCTCCTCGGTGATCCAGTATACGGTTCCGGGCGGTGATGCAGGCAACTGGACGGCGGAAGTTGTTGGCAGCGCCAGTGCCCCCGATCCCGCCACCAATTTCTTCAATTACGATTTGCAACTCTCCGGATCTCTAATACCCTATACGACCGACGTTCTCGGCGCGATCACCGATCCCGCTGACCCGAACTTCTACTCCCTCGACGCTAATGCCGGCGACACCCTGAGCCTGATCGTCAACGCCGCCGTGCCCGCCGTTCAATTTCCCGAACTGTTGCTGTATGACAACAATGGAAACCTCGTCGCGGTCGCCGCTGGGAATGCGCCCAACGGGTCCTCCTCGGTGATCGACTATACGGTCCCGGATGGCGATTCTGGCGCCTGGACCGCGGAGGTTGTCGGCAGCCCCGGTGCCCCTGATCCGAGCACGAACCTGTTCAGCTAGGATCTGAAAATTCAGGGCGACACAGCGGGTGGGCCGATCAGCCCTGTAGGATCGCCGGCAACTGTTCCGGAGCCTTCCACCGTCACTCTCTTCGCCCTCTCCATAGCCGGCCTCGGTCTGCTCCGAAGGCGCAGGTGAAGGTGGCTAGCCTGTCGCCACTCAACAAAGCCCGCCGATACTGAGCCGTGACCAAAGGGAGCGGTCGCGTACGCTCACAACCTCACCTCAGTAAGTAACCCGGCTGCGTCGCCAATCACACATCATCCCCCTGTGCTAATCTTCTCGAAATGCGCCTCCGGATCGCCAAGTGAAGAATCGTTGGCTGCAGCTTTCCGCCTCGCTCGTGGCGATGATCATGATCGCCAACCTCCAGTACGCCTGGACGCTGTTCGTTGAGCCCATCCGCCAGTCCACCGGCTGGAGGCTCTCTGACATCCAGTGGGGCTTCACGCTGTTCATCGTTTTTGAAACCTGGGTCATGCCGCTCGAAGGCTGGATCATCGATCGCATGGGCCCGCGCATCTTCACCACCATTGCCGGCGTGTTGTGCGGCGTCGGCTGGTCGGGACTCGCCTTCGCTACCGAGCGCTGGCAACTCTACGCGTTCTACGCCCTCGCCGGAGTGGGCGCGGCGTTCGTCTACAGCGGTTCCATCGCGTGCGCGCTGAAATGGTTCCCCGATCGCCGTGGTCTTGCCGCGGGCATCATCGCCGCGGGTTTCGGGTCGGGCTCCGCGCTCTTCATCCCCCTGATCGCCTCCATCATTCGCTCCAGTGGTTACCGGACCGCCTTTCTGGTGACTGGAATTTTGCAGGGGATCATCATCCTGCTGGTGGCGCAGATCCTTCGCCATCCCGGACCCGAGTTTGCCGCCGCGCATCCCGCCGCGCGCGCCGGCCACCTGCGCGTGCGCCGCAACCGCGATCAGTTCTCCACACCGCAAATGCTGCGCACTCCACACTTTTACCTGCTTTACTTCATGTTTGTCGCGATGGCCACCGGCGGCCTGCTGGTCACCGCGCAAGCGGGACCCGTCGCCACCGAGTGGGGCATCACGCGCGGCGCGCTCACTCTCGCGCTCGCCCTCGATCGCATTTCGAACGGCCTCAGCCGCGTCTCGTGGGGCTGGCTTTCCGACCACATCGGCCGCGAGACCACCATGGCCATCGCCTTCGTGCTCCAGGCCGCCTGCCTGCTCAGCGTGCTCGTCGTTGGCCGCTGGTCGGGCACGATGTTCACCGTGACCCTGATCCTCACCTTCTTCACTTACGGCGAAGTGTTCTCACTCTTTCCCTCGCTCGTGGGCGATTACTTCGGCGCCGCTCACGCAAGCTCCAACTACAGCTTCATGTACAGCGCAAAAGGGATTGCATCGATCATCGCCGGCGGCTTGGCAGCGGTGCTGTTTGAGAGGTTCGGAAGCTGGACGGCGGCGTTCTATGGCAGCGCGCTCTTGGCACTGATTTCAGGATTGCTTGCGCTGGTCCTGAAGCGCGTCCCGTTACCGCAGAATTCCCAGTTTCTTGCCGACGCGCGCGAAAACGTCCAACGCGCGGTCTAACTCCTCGCGCGTATGCGTCGCGGTAACGATCGTGCGCACCCGCGCTTTGCCTTCAGGTACGGTAGGGAATCCGATACCGGTAGCCAGCACGCCTTCTTCGAAAAGCGCCGCCGAAAGCTGATGCGCGACCTTCGCTTCTCCGACGATCACAGGGGTAATCGGAGTTTCGCTCATGCCCGTATTGAACCCAGCAGCGGCCAGGCCCTGCTTGAAGTATTTCGTGTTATCCCACAGATTCTGAATGCGTTCCGGCTCTTGCTCCAGTACCTCAAAAGCCGCGATGCAAGCCGCCGCCACCGCCGGCGGATGCGAGGTCGAGAACAGAAACGGCCGCGCCCGATGGTATAAGAACTGTATAAGGTCTCGGCTGCCACACACGTAGCCGCCCAGCACGCCGATGGCTTTCGAGAGCGTGCCCACCTGAATATGAACCCTGCCATGGAGATGAAAATGATCGATTGTCCCGCGCCCGTTGCGGCCCAGCACTCCGGACGAATGGGCATCGTCGACCATCATGATGGCGCCATATTTTTCCGCCACTTCAACCAAAGCAGGAAGGGGGCCGATGTCGCCCTCCATCGAGAAAACACCATCTGTAATCAGAAGCTTGCAGCCGGAAACCGAAGCCAGTTCTTGGAGTATCCGGCCCGCCGCCGCTGCGTCTTTGTGGGGGAAGACGTGAATCTTGGCTTTCGACAACCGGCAGCCATCGATAATGCTGGCGTGGTTCAACTCGTCGGAAATGATGTGATCTTCGGGGGTGAGGATCGCGGAAACCGTGCCGGCGTTGGCGGCGAATCCGGACTGAAATACCACGCAGGCTTCGACGTTCTTGAAGCGCGCGATGCGCTCCTCCAGCTCCATGTGCAGCGTCATGGTGCCGGAGATGGTCCGGACGGCGCCCGATCCCGCGCCGTATTTCCGGGCGGCCTCGACCGCCGCTTCAATCAGCTTGGGGTGAGTCGTCAGCCCGAGGTAGTTGTTCGAAGCGAGATTGATGACCTCGCGGCCATCGAAACGCGATTCGGCGGCGCTCGCCGATTCCAGCACACGCAGGCGCTGGTACGTGCCCGCCTGCCGCCACGCGTCCAGTTGCGCGCCGAGATACGCCAGCGGATCGGCCAACGTCAAACCTTTTCGGGCACGACGAACGGCGCGCGGTACGGGCGGGTGAACATCGCCGTTGCTTCCTTATCACCCTTGCAGAGCAAGTTTTCGGAATCGAATTCCACCGTACGGCCCAGGCGATAGGAAATATTCGCCAGGTGAACCAGCACGGTGGACATGTAACCTTCCTCGATCGGCGCGTTCAAATCCGACTGCTTGCGGCTGCGAACGGCGTCGATGAAATTGGCCCAGTTGTTGCCGTCTTCCGTCGCGATGCGGACCGGGCTCCTGGTCCTTCCCTAACCATGTCTTGTACTGGCCGTAGCCGTCGATTGCGAGATATCCCTTGGAGCCGTAAAAAATGTTACCGACGGTGTTGGAGTCCTTGCGCTTTCCGCCCTCGCCGATCGTCGGCTTCGTGGTTGCTCATCCAGTGGCGCACTTCGAAAACCAGTAGTTTCTTCTTCCCACCCTCATTGAATTCAAACGTCGAGACCAAATCGTTGGGCGTTTGCTGGTCATCGTCAAACATGAAGTGCCCGCCCATGCCGTTGACCTTCGTTGGATATTCACGCCCAGTCCCCAGCGCGCGATGTCCATTTCGTGAATGCCCTGGTTCCCGATGTCGCCGTTGCCGTAATCCCAGTTCCAGTGCCAGTTGTAGTGGAAGCGGTTGCGCGTGAAGGGTATGAGCGCGGCGGGGCCAGTCCATAGATCGTAGTGCACGCCCGCCGGAACGGGTTCTTCGGGCGCATGGCCGATGGTGTCACGCCACTTGAAGCACAGGCCGCGCGACATGTAGACATCGCCGATCAACCCCTCGCGCATCTTTGCCATGGCTTCGCGGACGGCGGGTCCCGAACGGCTGTTGGTGCCATGCTGCACGATGCGGTTGTATTTCTGCGCCGCGCGCACGAGCTGCCGGCCCTCGCAAAATATTGTGGGAGCACGGCTTCTCGCAGTAAACATCCTTGCCTGCCTGGCACGCCCAGATGCCGATCAGCGAGTGCCAGTGGTTGGGCGTGGCGATCGAGATCGCATCGATCGATTTGTCTTCCAGCAGCTTGCGTACGTCGGTGAACGCCGCCGGCCTCTTCTTGCCGGAGGCTGACAACCTCCCCGAGGCGCTTGTTCAGGACGTTTTCATCGACGTCACACAGGGCGGCGATCTCCACATTCTGCATCTTGGAGTATTCGTGGATGTGGGAGTTGCCCTGCCCGCGGATACCGACGCAGGCCACGCGCACGGTGTCGTTGGCGCTGGCGAGTCCTTTGGTGGAAAGGGCGCCGGCGGCCGCGGCGCTGCTCATCAAGAAATGCCTTCGATTCATAGGATCTGGGCTCCGATGCCGATTTTACTACATTGTCGCGATACGGCCGGTTCCTGGTACATTTGCTACAGGTGGAAGAAACGTATCGCCAGTGGATGCAGGCGTGGGAAGAGCGGCTGTGCTCGCGTGCGACCGACCGCGTGGTGCGCCCGTTCGAATGGGGTTTGGAATGGGCACGGAACTGGCCATGCACTAGGCTTCATCCGCGCGACGGCCACAGCGACGAAGCCTGGCTGCGAGTGCTGAACGAAGCGGCGATCGAGCGCAGTGACGATTTTTACGGATACCGCACGCCCGGCGATTTTGCGCTGGCCGGCCATGTGCTGAAGTTTACCTCGGCAGTGGAAACGGCTTACGCAGAGAACAACACGGTCTATGGGCAGTGGTTCCCGGCGAAGGCTTCGCCCATGGAGCCAAAGCCGGGCAAGAAAGCGGTGATCGTGCTGCCGCACTGGAACTCGCACGCCGAGCAGCACGTGGCGCTTTGCACGGGCCATCAGCCAGCTCGGCATTTCGGCGCTGCGGCTGAGCCTTCCGTATCACGACTACCGCATGCCGGCGGAGCTGAAACGCGCGGACTACGCGGTTTCCTCAAACGTTGCGCGCACGATCGACGCGACGCGGCAGGCGGTAATCGACGCGCGGTAGCTGCGCTGGACTGGCTGGAGCAGCAGGGATATGAGAAGCATCGGCATCGTCGGCACCAGCCTGGGCTCGTGCTATGCGTTTCTGGCCAGCGTCGCACGACCACGCGTCTGAAAGTCAACGTATTCAACCACTGCTCGACGCAATTCGCGGACGTGGTGTGGGAGGGGATATCCTCGCAGCACATTCGCCAGAGCATGGAGGGCGCGCTCGATCTCGACCGGTTGCGCGAAGTTTGGGTGGCCATCAGCCCGGCGCATTACATCGAGCGATTCGCGGATATGCGGAAACGGCCACTGCTGATTTACGGCAAGTACGATACAACTTTCCTGCCTAGATTCTCCCAAGAGGTGGTGGACGGGTTCCGGGAACTGGACCTGGACCACGCGGTGGCTGCGCTTCCCTGCGGGCATTACACGATGGGTGAGACGCCGTTCAAGTTCATGGACGGGTATCACATTTGCGCGTTCTTGAAGAGAGAGATGTAGGGCCATGCTTGTGAGAGTACAAGCGCGTCTCGATCCGGAAACGCAGCGTGCGTCGAGTCGATTGGTGCGACGTCTGGGGATGAGTCCTTCGGCTCTAGTCCGCGAGGGTATTCGTCTGTTGGCGGCATGCCAGCAGGCACCAGCGGAGAAGAAGATTATCGGTTTGGGAAAATTCCGTTCTGGAATTTTCGATCTTGGATCGAACAAGCGGCAACTCAAAGGCTTCGGGCGTGTGGCCTGTTCTGGTTGATTCGGGCCGTTGTCGGACTGCTTGAGCGAAGTGAAAGGCTTGAGCAAATACCACGACAGTGGCTAGATACTGTCTGGACCGCGATTTTCGAGTTTACCGATGGGGCCGCAACCAGCCGTTTGAGTCGCTAATTGCACTCGACTAACAGGCGAAATCGCCCGCGCCGGCCGTTTCTGCCGGGTCAGGAATCAGAATCTGACTACACCTTCTGGTTCCAGATGTCCACGTGCCATTTCCATTTTGCCGTCTTCCTGCCGCCAGTAGACTACGTGTTTCACTTCTAACTCCGCCGCGGGTTGTCCGGGCGACTCAATGGCGAGTGGCACGGCCGATCTCGACTAAGTCATCACCGGCCGGCATCACGTCTACCGACGTCAGGACCGCTGACTTCGCATTGACTGACTCAATCAGGCCTGACCAAAATCTCTTGATTGCTTCCCGGTCGGAAATCATAGGAGATCCCATGAGATGGTACTCTACGACAACACTTCACCAAACTAAATCCTGCCGAACTTGGCGACGGCTTCTTTGATTGACCGGAATTTTTCGATGAAGGGCATCATGCTGTGCTCGGTGTAGTCGAGCTGCTGGGCTTTTTTCAGAACGTCGGCGGCGTGCTCGCGGGGGACGACGGCTACGCCATCGTCGTCGGCTACGATGATGTCGTTCGGGTTGACGCGGACGCCGGCGCAGGTGACGGGCACGTTCGTGCCAGCGAAGCGGTAGTGGTTGATGGACGTGGATGGCGCCACGCCGGTGCTGAAGACGGGGAATTGCAGGCGGCGAATTTGGGGCGTATCGCGGATGGCGGCGTCGACGATGGCGCCGGTGAGGCCGCGGACTTTCATGGCGGTGGCCATCAACCCACCGATGCCGGCGGTATCTGCGCCGTCTTCGAGCACCATGACGTAAATCGAGCCGGCGGGGGCGGCGTCAATGGCGTCGAGCATGCCTTGCGAGGCGGCGGCGCCATCGTGATGCTCTTCCTTTCTTAAAAGAACAGTGACGGCGGGGCCGGCGAACTTACTCATGAAAAGGGGGCGCATCTGGTGCGACATGTGGGCGCGCTGTCCGTAGAGCTGCTCGACGGCATCGGCGACGGAGGCGACTTCGACGGTGCGGAACCCTTCGATCAAGGGGTCGCCGGGAGCGGGCTGCGCGTTCGACCAGCGAATGAGCAGTAGAGCTGCAATGGCGAGGAGAGGAATGGATAACAGGAGCTTGGTTTTCATGGCGGTCTCGGCGCGATTATACCAGCGGATTTAGGAGGAGAAGCGCGAGAGGCGGAAGAAGGGGTCGAGGGGCTTGCGGCCGAGCACTAACTGGGCCATGAGTTCGCCGACGGCGGGGCCGTGTTTGTATCCGTGACCCGATCCGCCGCCGAGGAGCCAGGCGTTGGCGGCTGCGGGGTGACGATCGATGATGAAATTCTCGTCGGGGGTTTGCTCATACTGGCACACGCGAGTTTCCAGCACGGGAGCGCCTTTGAGTCCGGGAAAACGAAACTCGACGTGGTTGCGAACACTCCGCAGGCCCTCCGAGGATACCGTGCGTTCCTGGGAAGTAGGATCGCAGGTTGGCCCGCGCGAATCATCGGCCGCTTTGAATCCCCGCCACTCGTTGCCGGGGATGCCGTAGTACAGATAATTGGCGCCGTGATCGATCCAGGTGGGCATCCGGAGCTCGGAGTACTGGAGATCACCGGCGGGGACGCCGAAGAAGAAAACCTCCTGGCGCGTGGGTCGAACCAGATCGCCGATCACATCGGGGAAGAGCTTGCCGAGCCACGGACCGCACGCAAAGACATATTGGTCGGCCTGAACAGTGGAGCGGCCGGACAAAGTCAGCGCACCCATTTCGCGGCCCTGAATGGCTCCGGGGGCGACGGACGACTCGCGATACTCGCCGCCCTCGGCGAGAAAATTCTCCAATACGACCTGGCAATTGCGCCGCGCCGTAAGGAAACCGCTTTCCGATTCCCAGATGCACCATTTCACATTTTCGAAATTGATTTGCGGAAAGCGGCGTCGGGCTTCGGTGCTCTCGAGTTCCTCAAATTCGATGCCGGCCGCGCGTAGCAGAGGCAAGGACGCACGCTCGAAGGCATCGTCCGGACTGGTCATCCACAGCACGCCGGTGCGGTGGAACAGCTTCCGCTGCCAGCGCTTCTCATTCTCCTTCCAAAGCTGGAGCGCCCGCGCGGCCAACCGGGTGTACCGCTCCTTGGGGCCGTAGGTGCCACGGATGATTCGCGTTTCGCCGCCGGAACTGGCGCGGGAGTTGCCGGGACCCCAGGCATCGAGCAGCGTTACTTTTGCGCCGTTCCGCAGCAAATAAAGAGCAGTCCAGCCGCCAAAGGCGCCGGCGCCGATGACGGCTATATTCGGTTTGGGAGACAAACGTAGTGATTATATCCGCGAAGGATGCATGGCGGG
Organism: Terriglobia bacterium; assembly: GCA_963768075.1. Taxonomy (GTDB): domain Bacteria; phylum Acidobacteriota; class Terriglobia; order Bryobacterales; family Bryobacteraceae; genus QHXW01. The sequence goes on along the minus strand of CAVYHD010000024.1, from coordinate 56,006 downwards.
CGCGTTACTCGATATTCAGCTTGACCGGCTGCTCGATGAGCTTAGGTTCTTTGCCGCCCGTCAAGACCATCAGCGCCAAGCGGCCGGCCGTGACCTTATCCGGAATTTTGAATTTGATGGTGGTGGGCCCTTGTTCGGTCATGGGAACTTTGGTGTCCTTCTTGCCGTCGGTCAGATATAACTCGGCGACTTGACCTTTATCCAAATTCTCCCCGGTTACCGTGATAAGGTCGCCGGCCTTGCCCGTATCAGGATCGACGGCGGTCATGCGGGGCATGGCCTGTTGCGCGCACAGGGCGCCCGCGGCCAGCAACAACAGGGGTGCGATTAAAGAGAGTCTCATCTGATTAGCCGTCCTTTGTACCTGCATTCTATGCCCGAGGCCCCTGGAATACAAGCGCGGCACGCGATTGCGCTAAGATGAGTTTTCGACCCCATGATTTCACGCGAGGAAGCACTCGATTTATTGCGTTCCGACGATCTGATCGGCATCGGGATGGCGGCGGACGCTGTGCGGCGCAAACTGCACCCGGAAGGCGTGGCGTCGTACATCATCGACCGCAACATCAATTACACGAATTTCTGCACTGAGTATTGCAGCTTCTGCGCGTTTTACCGCCCGATGGGCCACGCCGAAGGCTACGTGCAGCCCAAGCAGGTGATTTTCGATAAAATTCAAGAAACGATCGACCTGGGCGGAACGGGCATTCTGATGCAGGGCGGGTTGCATCCCGACTTGAAGATCGAATGGTACGAGGACCTGCTGCGGTCGATCAAGCAGCGGTTTACGATTCACTGCCACTGCTTTTCCGCGCCGGAGCTCACGAACATTGCGCAGGTGAGCGGGATCTCCCTGCGCGACACCATTGCGCGGCTGCGAGACGCGGGACTCGACTCGATTCCGGGAGGCGGGGCCGAGATTCTGGACGACGCGGTGCGGCATCGCATCAGCCGGCTGAAGTGCTCGGTGAACGAATGGATCGACACGCACCGCACGGCGCACGCGCTGGGAATGCGCACGACGGCGACGATGATGTTCGGGTGCGGGGAAACGTTCGAGCAGCGCATCCATCATCTGGAGATCGTGCGGCAGATTCAGGAAGACACGGGCGGATTTACGGCCTTCATCCCCTGGACGTTCCAGCGCGAGAACACGTCGCTCGGCCGCTTCATAAAAGAAGAAGCCACGGCGGTGGAGTACCTGCAGATGCTGGCGCTCTCGCGGATTTATCTCGACAACATCGAGAACATTCAGTCATCGTGGGTGACACCGGGACTGAAGACCTGCCAGCTTGGGCTGCGTTTTGGCGGCAATGATGTGGGCAGCATCATGATCGAGGAGAATGTTGTTTCGGCCGCAGGAGCGCATCACCGGGCCTCGGAAGAAGAGCTGCGGCGATTGATTCGCGATGCGGGGTTTATTCCCAAGCAGCGGGATACTCTGTACCGGACATATTTTCTGAATTGAGCACGCCACAAACGCTTAATTGGGAATTACGGGCAGCACGAGACGCGAGGGATGCGCGCGGTCGTGATAGATGGTTTGCGACGCCTTGCGCAGAACGGTTTCGTCAGCCACCGGGCGGCCGGTGTTGGGATTGCGATCGAAGCGCGGGAAATTGCTGCTGGAGATTTCCAGGCGCACGCGATGGCCTTTGAGGAACACGTTACTGGTTACGCCGGCATCGATCGTCACGTGGTAGACCTGGCCGGGAGTGGCGAGCTGGGCTTCTCGAGCGAGTTCCGATAGCGCAAACGCAGAATGCCATCGGTGAGATTGCGGGCTTCGCCGTTGGGAAACACGTCCACCAGCTTGGCGGTGAAGTCGGTGTCGGGCGCCGAGGTCGCGGCATAGAGTACGACGCTAACCGGACCGGTTACCTCCAGATCTTCGCCGAGGACAGGTGAGGTAAACACGAGCACATCGAGCCGGCGCTCGACGGAGCGCTGGTCCATCGGCCCCCAGGGAAACTGATTCGGATTACAGCAGTTGGCACCACCGGCTGTGGGCACGGGATCATGCGGGTCGAAATCGAAGCGGTCCAGCGCAGCCTTTCGCGGGAGCCGGGCGGTCAAGACACCGTTGCCATCGAGCGAATTCGCGCGGCCATTGCTCGAGAAGTACAGGGACGTCATCCTGGCGCGCGCGGGTGGCCACTCCTGCTCGTCGCGCCACCGGTTCGCGCCCATGACGAAAATATGCACCGGCGGGCGGGACATCATGGGCGTGTCTTTCGACTTCAGCCACTGGTCGAACCACTCGATCTGCATGCGCCGGATGGGCGCGCCCGATTCGTTGCCGAAATCGACGTTGGCGAACTTGATGGACATGTTGTGCGGCCAGGGGCCAATCACGATGCGGTGCGTGTTCGAAGAGCGGTGCAATGCGCTGAAGGCGGCCAAGTCACTCTCGACGAAGCAATCGTACCAGCCGCCCACGGAAAACACCGGCACATGAATCTGGCCGATGTGCTCGCGGGTGCTCATGGAGCGCCAAAAAGCATCGTAGGAGGGATGGTCGAGCACCTTCTGAAAAATGTCGCAACGCTGGCCGGTGGCGGATAGAGCTGCCATGCGCAAGGGCAGGATGCGAACGTAGGTCGAGAATGCCGGCGGCGTGTAACCGGGGGCGCGCAGATTTTCCGAGATGCCCAACAGACGATGCCCAAGCTGCAAGGCGCCACCGGTTGAATAATAGCGGTCGCGGTAATCGTCGGAGCCGGAAACGACGGGCGCAATCGCCCTCAGGTGCGGGTTGTTGAGCAGCGCCGCTTTCCACTGGACGATGCCGAGGTAGGACCCGCCGAGCATGCCGATTTTTCCATCCGACCATGGCTGCTCGGCGATCCAATTCAAGGTATCGTTGCCGTCTTTCGGCTCCTGGCCGAAGGGATCGAAGACACCTTCGGAAGCGTAGCGGCCGCGCGCATCTTCCACCACCATGGCGTAACCGTGATCGACGAAAGCGCGGAAGTTCGGAGACAGATCGTCTCCTTTGTTATAGGGCGTGCGCACCAGAATGGTGGGAAAGCGGCCAGATTCCGCGGGAAGAAAGAGGTTGGCCGCCAGACGCATGCCATCCTGCATGGGAACCTTGACGTTTAGGCGCTTGACGATTTCCGGCGTGGAAGCAGACGCAGCGATGCTGATGGAGATCAGCGCAACTAATGTCCGTAAGCGCACAGCGTTTCCCAATACATATCCGCGACGCGATCCAGTGAGTGAAAGGAGTGTACATGGCCGGCTGCCCGGCGGCCGATTTCACGGGTGGTCTGCGGAAGTGACGCAGCTACCATACTATGGTCCGTCAAACTGGCCGTTTCGGCAACACCGGGTGCAATGTGGAAGCACGCCGTTTCAGGAAAGCGCGAGGATTCCCCGCCGTCGGTGAGCAACACGGCTTTGCCGATTCCCATCAGGCGCACAGCGATGCCGGAGGTTTCCCCAGCGGCCGGATCGCGGAGGTTAATGCAGGCGTCGCAGGCAGCCGCCGCGAGCCAGAACTGAGACTCAGGCAAATGTCCCAGGCGCAGGATGCCCGGGCGCGCGGCGAGTAAAGGCTCAGCGGCCCGAGCGAGGTCCCGCGAGGCGAATTCGCCGGCGACGAGCAGCGCGGTTTGGGGCAGCTCGCGGTGAATCACGTCGAAAGCGCGAATAATATTCAGGATGCGCTTGGATTCGCGGAGGTAGCCGAACACGGCGAACAAAAAGGCGCGAGGGGGAAGACCGAGAGCGGCGCGGAAGCGGATGACGCCGGCGGCGTTCGGCGGTGAGGGCGGGGCGAACAAATGAGGGATTTCGACTACGCGCGCGCCGGGCGCATGCTCTCGCACGAGGCGCGCTGCCGCGGGATTATGAACGATGATGGCGCGCGAAACCTCGGCGATGCGCCGCAGCATGGGATAGGCGTAGTAATGGTGAGTAGAACCGGAACTGGCCCGACCGCGCCACAGCGAGTGCGCGAGCTCGCGATGCCACTCGCCGTAGTTGTAGACGAATTCTTCTACGTACTCCTGTGGTTCGAGTGAGCCGAGAAAAAAATGCTGGAGCACGGCATCGTGCAGCACGACGATTCCCGGCTGCGCGAGTGCTCGCCGGTAAATCTCGCGGTGCAGTTGATTGTTGCCGAGGTGATACAGGCGGACGCCGGCGCGTTTGGGCGCGACCTGCACGGTTCCGCGGCGGCGCAGAGCAGCGAGCAGGATGGCCGCGTAGTCGGCGACACCGGTGCGCGCGGGTGGTAGCGGCGATTCGAAACCGACGGTCACGGCTTCTTGCGCTTGCCGAACAACGCCGTGCCCACACGGATGTGCGTAGCGCCCTCTTCAATTGCCACTTCGAAATCGTGCGACATTCCCATGGAAAGCTGCGGCAAATCGAACTGCGACGCCAATTCACGTAAGCGCCGGAAGTAGGGACGCGAGGGCTCGGCATCATCCGACCACGGCGGCATAGTCATGAGGCCCAGGAGGCGCAGGTGCTTCGTCGCGCGCACGGCTTCGATCAGCATCGGCAGCTCCTCCGGGCCTGCGCCGCTCTTGGCGTCTTCCCCAGAAAGCTTAACTTCGAGCATAACGTCGAGCGGCCGGCCTGCTTCGTCCAAACGCCGCGCCAGTTTCGGCGAATCGACAGTTTGAATCACGGAGAACAATTCCGAGGCCTTCTTGGCCTTGTTGGATTGCAGGTGGCCGATCAAATGAAAACGCGCGCCGGAGAGATCCTGCACTTCGGGCGCTTTGGATTCGAACTCCTGCACGTAATTCTCGCCGAAATCGCGCAGGCCGGCCTGGTACGCTTCGCGAATGATAGCAGCCGGAAAAATCTTCGTGACCGCGATCAGAGTGACGGAGGAAGGGTCACGCCCGCCGCGAGCGCAGGCCCGTTCGATGCACTCCCGGACTGTGGCCAGCCTCTCGCGCAGGGTCGCGTTTATTGAGCGAGCGACGCTTTCCACTCACCCTCGTCTACCTGCGCCCGCCGTGAATGGTGGACGAGGAATTTTCCTTCGATGGCGCCCTCCGCGAACACTCCGGCGGCAACCGCCAGCCAGAGTAGCCGGGAAGCAGAAGCGTGGCATGCCGTCAAAATAGCAGCCGGGCACGCGGCGCGCAAGCACTACAATAAAAGAAGTGAGCAGGACCGCCACCCGGCCTGTTCCCGGCCGTAGCGCCCGGGAGCTCCAGGCGGCAGTTGAGGGTTTCCTCAAGGCCTCCAAACAGCCCGCACTCCTCGAACCCGGCGAGGAGATTCTTGCGATTAACGACACCAATTTCGCTCTGGACGCCCGTGATGCGCGTCTCACGCTGCAAGCCTGGAGTGAAAAGAGGAATCTGGTGCGGCGCGTAGTGGATGTCCGCGAGCAAGCGCGCGGCCGGCTGGAATTGGTGGTGGAGCGCTTCGCAGGAAAGCGCGGCGAAATCTTTCTGCTCGATCTGGCGCAGCCGGCCAGCGCGGATTGGTCGCGGCGAGGGACGCGCCTGGTATTTCGCGAACGCTTTCGCCAGTTTCTTGGGCGCGAGTTCCCGGCGTGGAGCATTGCGGATCTCTCGACCGAAGCGGACCTGGAGCACAGTCTCTCGCCGGCCTATCCGCGCGCGCTGCTCAAGCACGGCGCCGCGGGATTAGCGGCCATCGGAGCGCCTCCCGGCGGCCTCGATGCTTCGGGCGTCTTGAGCTTCGGTCTGATTTGGCTCGACTATCTCCGCGCGCGTGAGCGACGGCTAACGATAGAAGGCCTGGCGGTTTTCCTGCCCGCGGGCCAAGAGCGCACGGCGTTGCTGCGCGTCGGGCACCTGAACCGGAAAAAAACAGACTTTGCGCTGTTCGCTTACGATGCGAGCGGTCAAACGGCACGGCTTGAACCGCGCGACGCCGGCAATCTCGATACGAAGCTGGAAATCTGCCGTCAACCGGCCAAAGCACATCAGCAGGCGCTGGAACGACTGGCCGCGATCGATGGGGTGGAATCCGTGGCCATGGGCGACGGTGAAGCCAGCTTGCGCGTTCGCGGCCTGGAATTCGCGCGAACGGTGGGCCCGAAACTCTTGTTCGGCCTGGCGGAGCGGGCAGGCGTGGGCGAGCACAATCTACGCGAATGCGAACAACTGGCGCGCGACCTGGCCCGGATGCGTCACGCGGGGAGGAAAGGCGATCTCTACGTGCGCGATCCAGAAGCGTGGCTGGAAAGCCAGGTGCGTTCCCACCTGGCGGTGATCGACGCCGCGCTCGTGCCGGCTCCCGTCTATGGTCAGGTGCCCGCGTTCGCCGCGGGAGACCGCGGCATTCTCGATCTGCTCGCCGTTGACCGTGCCGGCCGGCTGACAGTTATCGAGTTGAAAGCTTCTTCGGATCTCCATCTCCCCTTGCAGGCGCTCGACTATTGGATGCGCGTCCGTTGGCATCTCAACCGGGACGAGTTTGGCGCGCACGGTTACTTTCCCGGCACGACTTTGCGGCAGGATCCGCCGCGATTGGCGCTCATCGCGCCCGCTCTCGAATTCCATCCGACGACCGAAGGCATCCTCAGCCATTTCTCTCCAGAGATCGAAGTCGAGCGGATTGGACTGGGGATCCACTGGCGCAGCAGGCTCGAGGTGATGTTTCGGCTGCGCGGGGCCGAGCGGCCGGCGTAAATCCGGTAATCGGCATCTATTCGCGTGCATTCGCACGAATTCACGGCTAAAATTACGATGTATGTCTTTGCAGGTGCTGAAGGAAATCCGGAGCGCGGTCGCGAATCTGAATCCGAACGAAGTGCAGTCGGCGGCTGAGCGCCCTGTCAGTATTGCTCTAGTTGCATCGAGTACGGCGGGCTTCGAGGCCATGGAAGAATTCCTCCTGCCGGCGGAGAAAATCTCCTATCGCAAACGCGCGAGCGCCGCGCCTATGCTGTATCGGGCGGGAGATCCCAACCTGCCGGAGCATTTCGACGTAGTTCTGTATGAGCCGGGGGTGCCCTGCCCGGAGAATGCGTTCCCGTTTAATCCGGAGCAACCTGATGAAACGGTGCGCGCGATCCTGGCGAAGAACGACGACCTGGGGCTCGCGCTCGCGCGGAATTTTCATCCATTTCGCCAGCCGGTGGTGGACCGCATCCTGTATACGGTATCGCGCGACAATGCGCTGTTCGCCCTGGTCACTGCCCTGCCCGACATCGTCCCGAGCATTATCGAGCTACCGTGGTCCGTGACCGAATTCGCCAGCGATACGGCATTCCTCACGATCAACCAGATTCGTATGGCCTTCCTCATCGCCGCGGCGAGCGACAAGACAGTGGGTTACTCGCTGCAAAAGGCAGAAATCGCCGGCATCGTGACGGGAGCGTTCGGATGGCGGGCCCTGGCGCGCGAACTCGTCGGCAAAATTCCCTTTGGCGGCGGGCTCATTCCGAAAGGAGCGATCGCGTTCGCGGGAACGTATGTCGAGGGCCTGGGGCTCGACCGCTTGTACCGCCTGGGATACGGTCTATCGAGCGAGGAGCGCCGCAATTCTTATCAAGAAGCCTTCGAGCGCGGCAAGGGGCTGGTCGAGACCGTCGTGCGCGGCATGAAGAGCGGCACGGCAGCCTGACAGGGTCTACCCGTATATGAGCGGATGGCTCCTGCTAACGCTGCTGACAGCCAGTGTGGGATTGACGGCACAGCAACCGGTGGTGGAAGGATTGGCCGAGAGCAAAGTGCGCGTCCTGATCTACGAAGACCTGCAATGCCCGGACTGTGCCGTGTTCCGCCAGATGCTGGATGAGAAGCTGTTACCACGATACGGGGATCGAGTCGCCTTCGTGCACCGCGATTTTCCTTTGGCCAAGCACGAGTGGGCGCGGAAAGCCGCTGTGGCGGCACGCTACTTCAACGAACGGAAACCCGAACTCGGCGTGGCCTACCGGCGGTACGCCATGGCCGGCATGGGGAGCACGACACCGGCCAACTTCAACGAGCGGCTGGCGCAATTCGCGCGCGACCACGGGCTCGATCCGGCCCCGGCAGTGGCGGCACTCGACGACGCCCGGCTTGCTGGGCTCGTGGAACGCGATTTTCAGGACGGTGTGGCGCGCGGTGTGATTCACACCCCAACCCTGTTCGTAAACGGCAAAGCCTTCATAGAACATTTCTCCCTGGAAGAGATCTCCGCGGCGCTTGACGACGCGATCGCCAACCGCTAATGCCCCGCCCTACAGCGATCGTAACCGGGGCCAGCCGCGGCATCGGCCGCGCGATCGCGCTGGAACTGGCTCGCACGCACGATATCCTCGCAACCTACAAAGGCCGGCGCGACGCGGCGGAAAGCCTGCAAGGCGAAGCACCCGGAATCGAAATCTTTCAGTGTGATGTTTCGGCGGCCGAGGATCGCTCCTCCCTGATTGAGTTCGCGCGCGGCAAGTTCGAGCATCTCGATCTGCTGGTGAACAACGCCGGCATGGCGCCGCGAGAACGGCGCGATGTACTGGACGCGACCGAAGAGAGCTTCGATGAGTTGATCGCCACCAACCTCAAGGGACCGCATTTTCTGACTCGTGACGCGGCGCGGTGGATGCTGGACCGGCGGGAGGGGCGCATAATTTTTATTACGTCTGTTTCGGCGTATGCGGCCTCTACGAATCGCGCCGAGTACTGCATATCAAAGGCGGGCCTGAGCATGGCGGCGGCGGTGTTTGCGGCGCGCCTGGCGCCGGCGAACATTCGCGTATTCGAAATACGGCCGGGGGTGATCCGCACCGACATGATTGCCGCGGTTGCGAAGAATTATGAGGAAAGGATTGCCGCCGGCCTCGTCCCGCAAGGCCGCCTGGGCGAACCGGAGGATGTAGCCCGCGCGGTTCGCGCGATCGCCGACGGCCTGCTGGACTATTCCGCGGGGCAAGTCATCAGCGTTGATGGCGGCTTTCAACTCCGCACTTTATAACTCAGTTGCAGGCGGTCCCGGCCATCCGCGCCGCCTCGGCAATTCGATACTCCAAATAGTGCTGCAACAGTTCCCGCTTCAACGCGGCGACCGAGGCCTGGAGCCGTTTCGCGGAATTGACAGTCTCGCTGCGATCGCCGTGCCGTGCGACCAGCGCTTCGACCGCGCGTTCGATTCGTTCGCAGAGTACCGAGATTTCCTCGATCCGATTTAACAACTCGTCGTTCAGTTCCTGAATAGAGTCGGCGCTCACGCGAGAGGATAGTGCAATCCGCCCACCAAGAGCGGGATGGGTGTAACCTCTTTAATAACAGGGAGTACCACGGCGACGTGGCGGCTCACACTATCTGTTTGGATAGGCCGGCTATCTCGAAGGATAGTATTCGCGGCTGCCCGGCAGTTGCTTCCCAGGCGCCGGGGGGTCTACACTGAATTTGATCGGGGCGTGGCTCAGCCTGGCTAGAGCGCCTGGTTCGGGACCAGGAGGTCGGTGGTTCGAATCCACTCGCCCCGACCAAATATCCTTTTAATACCAACTATTTGCAAAGGCGGATTTTAGGGCTTAGCACGAGGAAAACTCAGGTTGCCCTTTTCTTGCCCTTTCTGCGCATCGTAGTTTAGCGCGGTCGAGATATGCGGCGTGCGCTGGTCTTACCCGAAGGTGATCGCGGAGTTGAGGCAGGAGGGACGCTGGGACGCCGATGCCGCTGTCGAACCTCCCGGGCATATCATGGCGCTTGCCGCCTTTTTTGTGCAGGCAAATGGCTACACGTGGAGTTCTTGAGAAAAAGTGGTGGGGCACGCACGGAGTCGAACCTGTGACCTCCTGCGTGTGAAGGAGGGTGTCCACTTTATGTTATTGATTTGATTGGCCGCATGAGCCGCCCTGGAGGCCTTTCGCCGCACTACCGGCCGCTTATCGCAGCGCAATCGCAGCGCGACAATGTTTCTTTCGCTGAGCGGGAGACGTGACTCGAACTCGCGACCTCCAGCTCGGGAAGACGACGGTCAATTGACAATAAAGATGATAGCGTTTTTGTCAGTCTTGTTCTGGCGATACATTGGGCGCGGTGTCACAGGCGACCGTGGAATAAATGTGGGGCAGCCCGTAGGGGAGGGCTCGTTTATGCCGCGAAAGCGCCTTGACGCAAGCCTGCGGCTGTAAGCTTGACTCTGCCCCGCCGTCATGCGGGGAACCGAAACGCGGCGCACCATAGCGAGCGCGCTACGAAATGCAGACGGAGCGCCTACGCCGCCGCGTTCAACCTTTCATTCGCGATGGCATGATATGTGGCGTCAAGCTCGATGCCGAGCCATGAACGCCCGAGCATCTTCGCGGCTACGAGTGTGGAGCCGGAACCCGCGAAAGGATCCAGGACGAGCCCGCCGTGGACGGAAAACGTGTCGATGAGCGGCAACAGCAGTGTCACGGGTTTCTGCGAGGGATGCAGCCGGTTGCCCGTGTAGTCTGTCCACTCGATCACGTCGCCGATCGGATGTCGGGGAGGTCTTGGTTCGCCTTTGGCGAGCAGGTAGGCGCATTCGTGCTGATAGCGCAGGAATCGCGTGCCGGATGTGTAGCGCTTGGGAAAGGCGAGATGGCCGGTGAAGCGGAATCCCGCTTCACGAAAAGCCACGGCGAATTTGTCGATATGGCTCCAGCCGTAGAAGCACACACAGAAGCTATCGCATTTGAGTATCCGGTACATTTCGGCGAAGGCCGGCTTGAGCCAAGTGAAGTTGCCTGGGTTTGGGATCGATCTTCCGCTGCGTTCCCTGTAGCGGGAAATATAAGGCGGGTCGGTCGGTATGAAATCCACGCTGCCGGCGTCGAGCTGGGGCAGGATGTTGACGCAATCGCCGTGGATGATCGTGTTGCGGTGGGTTGTGTTCGTCATGGCCGCGGCTCCGATCAAATCAGCGCGAGTTGGTCAGAATCTTCGGGATGCGGGCCGAACTCTCTCGCCAGCACCAGGGCGACCATGCAGGCGTATCTCTCGATGCTGGGGGCGGCCTCGATCTCATCCATGGGCGCGAAGAAGCTGCGGTAGCCGGTTACGCTTACGGGAATGCGGCGGCGCGGCTGGTGCGGGCTTGAGAACTCAAGAATGGCGTAGGGTCAACGCCGTCGATGAAATAGGGCCTGTAGCGGACCCGCATTTCCTGGGCGTCTATGGTCAGAGTGAAAACCGTTGCCGGCTGGTCTGAGTTCGTCATGATGTGCCTCTTTGGTTTGAGTGACCCCCACGGCGGGGGCGAAAGAGGGCACGCCTGCCGGCGCAACCGAGCGAAGCTGTCATAGGATTTCGGGGTGACTGCCCCGCGCCAGGACGGAGTCCGTTTCGCGGGGGAGGGGAGCCAAAATCCGTCATTGACAGCAAGCGGCGGCGTACAGTGCTCTCGCCCCGCTGTTGATCGGGGGTTACGCGAAAGAGCGCTCAGGATCGCAGGCAGGCCCGAGAATTACACTTGGGCGGCAAGAAAAGAAAAACCCACGTCCGGTGCAAATACATAGGCCGATGGTTCGAGGACGGGAGCGATGATCCACGTCGCGATACCCGCTGCTTCTCCTATCAGACCACAGAGCGCAGCCGGATGCTTTGCGGGGCGCCTGTGAGGTGCTAGAACGAGAGTGAAGCACGCCAATAGGGGCGGATACACTAAAAGGGATGTTTCATGAAAACATGCATCTATTGCGGCCGGGATAAGCCGGAAGCCGATTTTTCCGATGAACACATTTGGCCCGAGGCGCTTGGTGGTAACCATCTGCCGTCTGTTCCCTGGAGAACGGACGAGGTCTGCCGGATCTGCAACAATCTCTCCGGTCTGTACGTGGATGGGTCATTCATTAAGAGTTGGGCGGGTACCGCTGAACGCGCGATGGGCACACTCGAATACTTGGGTCGAGACACTTTAGGTAATGCGGTTCTTCCTCTCAATTTCTTGGGGCAGCTACCTGAAGTTCCCGTTGCTGACGGAGAAATCGCAGAGTACTGGTCTGGGCCTTGCGGGGCGAATATAATCCACGTGCGTCCCACGGACAAAGATGACAATTGGGCTGCCTATGCTGGTGGCGATCCGAGAGTCAGGAAGCTCGACGCTGGCCGCGCCTACATGGCCCTCACCTCTGAGCATCCATTTTGGATTGCAGTAAGCCTAAATTCATTCAAGAGCCATTTTTCAAAAGCTCAGCGATTCATCACAAACGCAGAAGTGCCGAAGGAATGGTCGCATTTGATTCAAGAGCCGGACCTGAATGACGCTGTGCGAGCGCGTGACCTGCAGATCATGGCCGCGGTGAACATAGCGGCACAACCGGGACAGCCTCCTCTGCGGTGTAGAACAATCACAAGGCAGGACATTGGAACGCGCTTGTTGGCGAAGCTGGGTTTGGCTCTAGGGTACAAGCTTCTTGGCGGCGATTTTCTTAACACGGCCTATGCGGCGGACCTGCGTAAAGGTTTGTGGGAGCGTAACCCTGACAATCGGAAGGCCATCCCTGTGCGGGGATCGGGATACTTGAACGACAATATGCCAAATTCCGTTCCCTTGTCCGGGCAAGGGGGGTGGATCCTACTGCTGCATCGAACGACTGCTGGCTTGAGCGTATCCGTGTTTGCTCCGTCGGGAAGGTCGATGCACGTATTGATTTCGGACGATGCGAACCTGCTCGGCAAATTGGGTGATGACTACAACGAAGGACGGGTGTGGGTCACGGTTCCCGCCTGTGGAAATGGATTGGGTCCGGTTTGGTTGCCAGACTACTTGGCGTTTCAGATTGGAGAGGGCTCGCATCCCGAGCTGGCTGCATTGAAGGCTAAGAGGTCTGGTGGGGAAGACCTGCCTCCCTGTAAATCAGGAAATTCACGCGCGGCATAATCGCGTCAACACATGGAGGGACCAAGTGTGACATCACGCGGCGGCAACTCCGCGAACGAAGCTGCCGCCACGGACGGTGTGCGGTCAGGCCGGTTCCTCCGGTGCCTGCGCGCTGGCGGCGCGCGGCTACCGTGCCTTCGCCCTGCCGTCTTTGGGGGCACGGGGAAAGAGGAACGGCGACACATTCACCGTGCGGCAAGCTGCGAGCCTGGAGAGCGCGCGGGTGGAGCAGGGCTGAGTTTCCGCAAAATAGTAGGTGGTGGTGGTATAGTAGGTGGTGGAGGTGCAAGGACCACGATGGAGAAATTCACGATTGGCGGAGTCGAGTTCCTGTTGAGCAAAGAAGAGGTTGAGCGAAAGCTGCAGGGCGTGGAGCCTGAAAATGTCCGCGAAGTCTATGTCGAGGCGAACGGCAAGAAATACCCGATCAAGCAGGCTCTTGCAGTGGCTGCGGGCTTGCTGAGAGGTGGCTTCACGACGCACGACGCGATGCGCGTGTTCCGCAAGCTGTCGCTTGTCGTGGGCACCGAGGGGATTGACCTGACGACCATGCCCGAGCGGTGCTACACGATGCTCAAGAGCTTGAACGAGTTCGACAAGCGGGAGGTCGGGGGAGTCGTGCGGGGCCTGCTGACCAAGACGGACCGGGATAACTGCTTCATCGGAAACTACTATCGCGGCAAGGCCCATATCGAGACGTTGCTGTCCTTGAAAAGCGCGAAAGACCTTCAGGCGATAGCGATGGTGGCGCGCGGTCTGTTTGAACTGGCGGTCGATACCAAGCTCATCACCGCAATCCCGGACGCGGTAAAGAAGATTCTGGCGTTCTGCGACGTGGAAAAGCTGCGGGCGGCGCGGAAGATCGTGAAGTACAAGGCAGCCAATCCTGGCGCCGCCGTGGACGCCAGCACTCACGAAGCCTTTATCACCAGCGAGGCGAAACGAATTGAGGGCGAGCGCAACGCCGTATGGCCGGGGGTCAAGAAACTCACGCACTGGTCGGGCATGGACCTGTCGCAGAGGGTGGCATTGCTGAAAGCGCCGTTCGACGAAATCTATGATGTCGAGTACCCGCAGCTGAGCTGGTACGTGCATTCCGGGTTGACGGGGTTCGTGAACCTGAAAGGGGAGACGTTCAACATGCTGGCCGCGAGTCAGAACAAACTGGCGGGTGAGTGCTACATGGTGCTGCTCACGGCGATTATTGACGAGTTCGGGATCGCCAAGGCCGATCCGAAGATCGGGAACAAACTGAAGCTGGCAAAGATGCTCCCGTTCACTGACGGCCCGGAGCAGGGCAAAGCGTTGGAGCGGGAGTTGTTGGGATAGGCGCACCATGCAAAGAGGCTGGTGGGGACCGAACTTTCAGGCTCTATGAAGATGCTATGAAGGAGTTGATCGTCGTGGGCGGGAGCGATCTCGGATTTTGAGAGTTGCCCTGCGTAAATTTGGTTTTGAGGAAGGTTCGAAGATGGGGAAGTGCAAGAAATGCGGGATTCAATTACCCGGTCGCATGCGAGTGTGTAGTCAGCACCGGGTACCGAAAAACAAAAGAGGCGGTTCTCGGCCAGGACCCGGAAGCGGTCGCGGCCTGGGAGGCAGGCGTTCTGGACGCCGTTGAGCCCGTCCCGGCGATCCCATGAGCCGATCGTCGCCGCAAAGGGCTACGGTGTTGTTTTTGGCTTTGGATCGAAATAAATATTCACCGTATTGATGGCAAGCTCTTCGAGCGAGTGGGCGTAACGCTTGATGTCGAATTCTTTTTCCGTTTGTTCGTAGATGTAGTAGGGCTCCAGCTCGCGTTCCGAGAGCATGATCACGTTGTGGGCGTAATGGATCTTGCCCTGATGTTCGAAGAGCTTCCGCCGCGCACCCTTGCATCGCTCGATTTCTTCGTTCGTGAATCGACCGCACTTCGAGAACAGGATGAAGACCTGACACGGGCTCTTTTCGAGAGCCTGCGCCACCTTCGAAAGTTTTCTCACGTCCTCCTCTGAAATCTCGCCGCCGGCGTCCTTGCACTCGGCGATGGCCAGTTCGAGGGGCTTGTCCGCATGCGGGAAGCTCGATACGAGCACCACAAGATCCGTCTCGCAGTTCTCTATTGGAGCGGAACCGGGCTTGAGGTCGATGCCCGGCGCGTAGGCGAGAAGCCGCCCGTGGAGCATGGTTTCTATTTGCTGTAGCGTCACGGCGACCGGTATCCCGCCGCCTTGGTTATCCTCACGCCCGAAGAGGCCGGAACGGCGATACGCCCAGTTTCGATCCCGTAGCTGCGGCAAAACGTTGAATTCGAACCCGCAATAGGCACACTGCGTGGTGGATCTGGCGTCGTCCAGCGGAACCCAGAAGTCGAGCTGGCATGTCGGGCATTCAAGCTTAAGCCCAGCGCGGAATACACCTTTCTTCAGCAAGTAGAGAAAGGCATCCTCGGGCTTCAAGTCTTGCTTGTCTCTGGGCTCTATATAGAGAGACTTGTACGCGTCAAAGCGCGGATGATGGCTGACCGGGTCATTGTTGCCGATCATCGTCACAGCTTCCGTCCGTTCAAAACTCTTGGCAGGCGAATATTTTTTGATCAGGGATCGAACCCCGGCAATTTTGAAAACCCTGCATCCCTGGAGTCCGCCCATCTGGTCAATCAGCCGTGCGCTCACCAGGCCAGCGGGGCGGGGCTGGGCTGGGCCTTCGTGCCGAACGTCTCGAAAATCTTGGATAGAACTTTTGTAAAGGGCAGGGCTCTGAGTGTGAGCTGATCGCTGGTGACGTTCTGGATGATGCCGAGGCTTCCCCTCTCGGCGCGCGCCTTGTTGTACATAAAATACGCATTGCGGCCGTAATAGTCGTTAAGCTGCGGGACAAACGGTGGCGTCAGCATCGCCTTTCCGATATTGGGCGCTGACACTGATACGACCATCATTTGCGAATGCAATTCGATATCAGAGAAGAACGGTTTCTCGGGAAGCTGAAACGTCACTGAGGTGCCGAGCGCGTCTTCGGCAGAAGCGCCGAGGACGGATTTGTCGGCGAAGCCCATGACGGGTGGATTGAGATTCAGGCCGTTGAATATGCCGGCGTCAAAGGTACAGACGGAGAGTCCGGCTCCGAAAAGGCTAAGGTCACGCGAAAGGTCCCTGTCTCGCTGCCATACACTAACTTCGCTGGGTGAGGGGCTGCGTTTGGGTCGGCCATGCAACAGGGCGGAGTAGGCTTCAACGAAAGGCCCAAGTCGCGCGGCGCTATTTGGATCATAGAAGAACAGCTCGATATCACAGGCGCGCAGGTTCCAGAAGTTGACGAGATCGGTGAAATCCAGGGCATCGCCATAATAAAACCCCGGCTCGTTCCAATTTGAAAAACCGATGGGCGCGGCTTCGAGCTCTACGGTAGTCAGATAGTTCGGCGTGAGCTTTCGGAACAGGTCCACGGGAAAGGGGTCCGTGGCGGTTAGAAGTATGGGCTCTGCGGCGAAAGCTCTTCGAAAAATCCTCGTGTAATCCCGCCCGGTTTCGGCTTCTTGCGGGTAGCTCCCACATGTCGCATGCAAGGCGTATCGAAGAGGGTCTGCGGCGTCCCATTGGTAAAGTGCCGCATCGATGGCTGGCTTCTCTCTCCGATCAACATGGCTCTCAAACAAGTGCTGAGCGGGGTGGGCCACGTCGAGGAGCGTCGGTTGCTTTCTCGAAAAACTATCGACGAAAAGCTCGGGGTGAAATTCCGGCCATTGGAGATGGGGGAATTCCTTGATGAAGGTATCTACAGCGGGCGTTCCCGAGACATTGTAAAGAGCATCAACGTGGAACGCTGTTATCAGGGTCTCACTAAGCTCCCGATCCGCGCATGGGATGATCGGATTGAAACGCCCGCCCCAGAAGACGTGCGACAAGGCTACGGCGGTGTTGAAATGGTCCAGGCTGTCGGTCTCGATGCACCAACCGATCCGCAGCGGACGGTAACGGACTGTCAGGCTGACGGGGCCCATGGTCTGAACCTTTCTGAGACGCCGACTGCCTTGACGAGGCACAAGACGGCGACCGACTGAACATGGGCCTGTTTCAGCGGGGGCCTCCTTCCGGCGGCGGGAGTTCCAGCAGGCCGCGCGTTGCCCTTGTTACCTCTTCATGGCTGGAGTCGGGCAACAACGCGCGCACCTGGTCCTGGACTAACGCTCGAAGGCGCTGTTCCGATTCCGGGTTGTGGAGTTTCTTCGCCATGCCCAAGCAATAATTGATTTTCTGAGTCGTCAGCCTGAACTCGCGTTCCTCGACATCCAATTGCTTCAGGCGTGTCTCCGCTTCCAACTTCGTCAGAAAGGCCTCGCGGCCCCGCGTATAAACGACGGCGACGACAGAGAGGAGGGACCTGTAGCTGTTGCGGAGCCCAGTCCAGACAGTCAGTATCCAGCTACCCGGAGCGATGCTTTCGAGGAAAAGTTGCTCGTTCGCGCCAAGATAGGAATCGAGATCTCGCCCACCAGTTGCGAGCGCCTTCTCCACGATTTCCGCGCGGCCTGTCTCAAGCAGGTACACCACCGCGTGGAGCGTGCGTAAGGCGGCGAGGCGCTTTTCCACTTCGCGGAACGGGGTCGCCGCTGCTCCTCGGGGAGCGCAAGCAACAGGGACGGAATCTCGCCCCGGTTCGTTGTCGAGAAGAGGCGGACATCGATGCCGTTCGGCTTCCAAGTGACACGCAGCATTCCTTCGCCGCTCAATCCGAACTCTACCCGGCCGCCGCCCCAGTCGGCCCCGGAGACGATGCTGCGGCCCGTCAGAAGCTGTATGAATTCTGCGAAATCGACTTGCTCCGACTCCCCCAGCTCTTCGGCACCGATAAAGAACTTCGACATTGGGCACGCGCCTTTCTACACGTGAACGTCGGCCGGCGGATAGAACCGCCGGACACGGATTTTCTTCTCGCGCTTGCGTGTCTGCGCGATGTCGTAGGAGGCCTGCATCCGCATGAGCGTGTCCATCTTCACGCCGAATGCCTTCTCGATGCGGAGCGCCATGTCGCCGGAAAGATCGGCGCTGCCGTTCAGGAGGCTGGATAGGGCGGGCCGGGATACTTGAAGCACGGCCGCGGCGGCCGTCACCGAAAGGCCTGCGGGCTGTGATAATCTCCGTCCGAATAAAATCTCCGGGATGGGGCGGGTTTTTCATGGGCATGGCTTTTCTCCTGGTGCCTAGTGGTAATCTTCCAGATTCACGTCGCAAATTTCATCTCTCTGCGCTGTCGATACGGAACGTCAGACGGCGGTTACGGGTGACGCTCAGGCTCCATGTGCCCTTGCGGTCGCCGGTCAGCGTGTGGGCCTTCCAGGCCGTGAGCGCCCGCAATTCCTCCGGGCTTTCCATGTCGTCGAGGTACGCCAGCATCTTTCGGAGTTTGTCCACCGTGTCGGGCGGCACGCCCTTCACGCTGTCCTCCGCATAGAGCCTCTTCAGGCCCTTATGGGCGAAGTTCCGTATCTTCACCGATGTACCGTAACCTGTAGCTTAACACTTGTCAAGAGCGGCACGCGCACCTTATTGGTGCTTGGGTTGAAGAATTCCGTCGAAAAGCCGCATCCCAAGGGCATTGATGATGCCTATGGCCCAAATAACCTCGTCGCGGCTGACGTTGACCTTGCGTCCCACCACTGCTCCGGGATCGTTGGCTTTTTGGACGTAATCCGCATCGACGACGCACATCTTGTGCGCCAGCAGATGCCGCTTCTGAAACACGCGACAAGTGCGGTCCCAGTCTTCAGGCGCGAGAATGTCGGCAAAGTCGAACCCGAAGGATTCCTGCACCCGGCGACGCGCCCCGCTCAGGTTCTGAAAGTGAATATCGGCTGCCTTCTGCCGACAAACTTCTCTTCCGAAGCCGTCGAACGCGGAGACAAGGTTTTCCAAAGCGTCTCCGACCAAATGGTCGGCCAGATCCTTATCGGCCGCCTCCGCGAGCGCGAGCTCTTTGTTCGCAAGTTCGATGTTTTTTGCCAGAATCTGAAACGAATTATGCGCTCCGCAATCGGGGCACCATCCGAAGACCCCGTAGATTGCGTACCGGAGCGTGCAGGCGTCGCACACGACTTCGGTTTCGAGTTGCTTTTCCCGGTAATACCGGATCGGCCTCGGCGACGACGCTTGAACCTTCATGCTGATGCCGATGCCGAACGCGCCGCGCGGTTTGTGCTCGAACTCCATCGACTTCAAGTCCGCGTGGACCGCGTCGGTAATCTTGCGGAGGGCGACGGAGCGGGCGTAGTCGATCTGCTCCTGTGTGGAGAACGTATTGCTTTTGCCGCTATGGCCGCAATACGGGCAGAAGCACGGGGCGGGGCCTTTGACGCCTTTGCCGGGCGTGATTTTGAAGTACCCGAGGCATTCCTTGATCGGGCACTCCCGACCGACGTAGCCGTCCTTATCCGGCCGGATCGGCACGCTGAACTGGTTGCCGAGATTTCGGAGGTGATTCATGCTGCACGGCTCCGCTGGTGCATTCCATTAGACAGATGAATGCTAGCATGTCGCGAAGGGGACCACGAGATGCTGATGGGGATTTATCGACCCCCGGAATCAGATCGAATTCACGCCACGCGGCCACACCTGGCGGTTGCCGCATCGAGGAGAACTTGCTTGATCTTTCCCTTTTCCGCGTCGGCTCGACCCCGCCTGATGTATTCCATCGTCGGCCTTCCAAACGTGGCTATCGCCTTCATGCCGAGCTGCACGGTTTTCGCCAACGGATGCTCGGTGAAATCCAACGCCCATGTGGCACCGAGGCGCTCGCCGGTTTCGTTAAATATTTCGGCACCGTGGACAACATATTCCGCCACTTCCCAAGCCGCTTTTTCCCGGCGGCTTAGGTTTCCAGCACGCGGGGCGGCGGAGTGTTTCGCAAAGGCATCGGCTACGTGTTCCCACGCGACGTTGAATTCAACTTCCGGGCCGTGCGCCGCCCCCGCCAGTGCCCAGAAGCCCTCCATGGAATCACCGCAGTCCTCCAAAACACCGGATACAATGTCGCCGATGCTCGCCGTGATGGGAATTTTAATCGCCGCTTGCGTGGGAACCACTTCCACCCGAAACAGCTGATCATCGGGTGCCAGAACCTTTTCCGTGGGGGGCAGCTCGGCCACGCGGCTTCCGTAGTAGGTTCCCACCGCCTTCTCGCGGTCCAGTTCGCAGTGGGCGTAAACCGATTGGCCGAGGTTCTTCATGGAACGCCGGGACCTGTGATGGCTGGGCAGCAAGTGGTCCGCGCACTGGTAAAGCAATGAGCGGTAAAAACCGTTCGTTGCGTTGGGGACAATGTCTTTCTTTCGTAAAAGGTCGATAGCTAATTCGTGGTTTCGCGCGAGCTTGACAAACTGCCGTGCGATCGGAGGAGCGATACCCTTGAACTGGTCGCGTTGCCGCCAGCGTGTATCGCGGCCGTCGAGAACGTCTATAAGCTTGGCCGCGAACGTGTTCTCGTTGCTTGGCGGTGCGATCCTGTGACGCACTACGCCATTTCGCTTCAGGCCCCCATTTGCGACCAGCATTGTATCGAGCGCTTCGCACAACTGTTTGTCTTTCTCGGTCATCGTCCACGGACGACTCTTCAAAGGCCGCTTGCTTCGGACGATCTCCATCGCCGTTGAGAGAATGGGGTGGTTGATTGGGTCGTCGAGGTTGCGGGACTGATCGGGGATGAGAACCTTTATTCGCTTGGTCGCCACCAGACTCGAAAATTGCTGGAAACCCGTGGGGTCGGACAGATAGGAAGCTATCTTCGGGTTCAGAAAGAGGTCCACTTCCTTAAGCCAAACTTGGCCGTGCGCCAGGAGGTAAACCACGAGCTCCGGCACCAGGGGCAGCGGTTCGTTCGGGTACATGTCGGGGTCCCAATGCGTTATCAGCGTGGGACAGCCGGCGAAAGCTTTGCGGCTGGACATTGGCACCCTCGCTTTCCGCGTCGTGCGGAAGTCACATCGATCCGAGGTCGGACTCAGTGCGCCCGTAAGGGATCGTCAAGATTGGTTGAACAAACCCCTTCAACCTAATTATATGGCTGACTTTGGCGGCCACTTCCCTCTTGACGTTTCTAACCCGATGAAATACATTATCGCGTTTAAAACAGACCGGAGAGGGTCATGGCCAAGGATGTCGTGCCGATCAAAACGCGGGCCCTGACCGCCGCTCAATACGACCACCTCTCGGACGTGCCGCCGAGCTCGAATGGCTGGCCAACATCAGCAACAAGAAGACTCGGCGCGCCTACAAACTCGATGTCGGTGAATTCTCGGCCTTCACCGGGCTGACAGAGTCTTCGCAGCTGCGCACCGTGACCCGCGCCCACGTGATCGCCTGGCGCGAGGATATGGAGGCGCGCAAGCTGTCGCCGGCAAGCGATTGGCCTCCCGTTTGCCATTTCGTTGGCCAAGAACATCACGTACGCGATGCCCATCGCCGCGTCGATTCTCGCGCCACTGTAATGGCGGGGTTTGGATACTATATGTGCCAGACGCTCTTCCGCCAGAATCTCGAAAAGAGTTGGATCGATCTTGTCCAGATGGATGAAGTAAGGCGGTTCCGATCCCAGCACCGAAAAAAACCGGAAGCCTGGTCCTATGATCGAGGATATTCTCTTGAGTTTTTGGCGGTTTGGGAAAGGGTCGTTTTCCGGTCGATCCGGTAATGCGGTCGTGCGACTGCCATCGAGGACCAGGTTACCAGGCTGTCGACCCGTCGGGTGACGCGTGTCTTTCCGCACCCAAAACAAGTCGCAGACTATTTTTGAACGACAATGGGAGAAGTGAGCAACATCAAGGCGTATTCTGGTTTCCGACTATGTCATGATCTAAAACCGGGTCAACGATGCATTCGTTTGAGAAAGTACAACTCTGGCAGCGGGCCGCCTTTTACAGAACTGCACCATGAACATATTCGAAGGCATCGGATTAGCGAAGATGGCGCCGTAGAATTGCTAAGGGCGCTGGTCTTGGTGTATTCCCGCGCGGAAGCTCCTGGCATCGTGCGTTCTTATCTGAACGATAGAGGTAGCGACCCTCCTCGTGACAATCGTCTTCAGATCACGGTTGAGTATCCGGAGCCGGGTGTGACGCGCAAGTATTGTGGCGGAAATGTTCAAGCGTGGATCGACACTACCTGAAAGGAAGCCAATCACCATTAGCCCACTGAATGGCCACCGCTTAACGATAACCTGCCCTCAAGACGGGAGCGGCAGGCAAATGTCCTGCGCCAAAACTGCGTCCGCACTCATGTCATTACGCTGCAATGCGTTCATAACGGTGATGAAGGCCACCCACCTGAGGGATTGCGATAATCCTTCCGGTACTCGACTGCCGAGGGAAGGGACATTGCTTGTCGAGCCCCAAATGGGTTCGGGACTCATGGTAGTAACCGAAATACGAAGCCAGGGCTCGCTTCAGATGCCTCGCGTTCAGAATGACGAAATGGTTCAAGCAGTCTCGTCTTATCGAGCCGATCGGGCGTTCAACATACGGATCTTGCCAGGGACTCCTGGGCGCGGCTGCGTATGCGTTGTATTCCCGTTCGCAGTTGAACGTCATGAGGGACCAACTGAAGCAAATGGAATCGGCCACGCGTCCGTGGCTTGGCCTCAGCAAAGAGTACCCAGTGCGGACAGATCCAATTACAATCGACTCTGGTGGCAATATCCAAGCATCCTGTGCAGTTGCCGTCGAGAACTACGGAAACTACCCAGCACAAAATGGTTTACCATTTTGTGGCCTTATGGTGCTTCAAGGAAACATAACCCGCGTTCACGAAAGAATTAGAGGGTTATGCCACGAAGGAACGCCTTCATTCGGCGGAGCCGTCCTCTTCCAGGGACGCAGCAACACGTGGAGTTGGGCTGCCTCTGTTTCAAAGCAGCAGATCATCCACGATCAGAGTGGTGGGCCGTTTCTCGTCTTCCTAGTCGGAAGCATTCACTACAGAGATCAAGCTGCTGTGAGTCACTGTACGGCCTTCGGCTTCAAGCATAATTTTCAAGGAACAATAAAGACGGTGTCCTTCGATTTGACGCCCAACATGACCATCCCCGGTGAATGGGTGGAGTGGGACGGCGTTGTAGGTCCGTAGCGATAGCGTCTCCCTCTTCCACCCCTTCCTCCGCTCCGCTTCAACCCTGCCGACCAACTGCCCAGCGGATACCCCCAGTGCCGACGCAACGCTCAGCATCGTGCGCAGAGTGGGTTCATCAGCCTATTGTTTTTAGCGCGGTGCTGGCTCTAAAACAGTTTTCTTGTCATTACCACACGATGGGAGTACAAGAAAAGAGATGGCACACGAATGGGGACGCTTTGTATGGTGGGCTGGGCAGAACAGCGGAGCCATACAAGCTCTTACCTCTATAGTGACTGTGATTCTGACGGCAATACTCGCCTATGTAACGTATCGATATGTTCTGCTTACAAACACGCTGGCTTCTAACTCCCAAAAACAACTATTGCTCGTGGCCCATCCGAATCCGGCCGTGGAAACAAACTTGCACCCAAAAAGTAGGGAAATTCGCATTACTATCGCGAATCATGGTGCGTACCCGTTCAAGATTGAAAACGCTGAAGTCCGGGCAACTGGCGACGGTGGTGAGGAGTTCACGATGGAACTTAAGGAGCTGCATCAAATCGTTGTTGGCGCGAATGACGCCGCTCATGGACGGGAATTCTTGCATAATCGAAACGTTGAATTCGACTCTGGGGCACTCGAGGATTTCCTCGTTGTCGAATTCGACTGTGAAGACGTATTGGGTCTTGTCAAGAAGCGCTATCAGTACAGCAGAATACTCGGACTTAGAGAAGTCTGAACCTGTGCCAGCATTGCGGTGGCCTGCGGCCCGGGCTAAAGGCAATTCGCAGGCCCGCTACCGGCGCTACCCTTCAACCCCGCCCTTCATGCCCCGCCGTGCTTTTTGGTGGGGCGCATCTTCGCAATGCTTTGTGAGTTTTCGGCAAGGCTGCGTGAAGCGTAAATCCGACCGGAAGCAGGATTATCGGCGCTTGGACTGACGGTCCTTGCGCTGGGTGTGCTTGGCAAGGATGGAATCCATGTCGTCTCCGACGCCGTAGCCGCAGTTGTGACTGATGCTACGGACCCGATCCAGTCTGGCAATCAGTGCATCGCGAGTATCGGTTGGCAGTGTGTTCGCGGTCGACTCGGCCTGCTCGAACAGGCGCACCAGTGCATTGAGGTAGCTTTCGTCTTGATAGCCGAGGTCGCTCGCAAAACCGGAGGCCTGCTCGCAATAGAAGACCATCAACTCGGCCAGGCCGGCGGGGTCGCCGACGGCCTTCTTGTAATTGGAAATGGCTTGCTTGGCCTTTAGAACGGACGGGGCCTGCTTGCTGAAGGCGTCCGGCCAAAGCCAGCGATCCATCGTTTCTTTGTAGGGGCGAAGCATATCCTCGCCCAAGCCGAAGCGGGCGTGCAGAAACGTTTGATTGTCCTTGTGGGCGCTGTAGAGATCCTGGATTAAGCCCAGCAAGGCTGGCCGATCAAAACTCGTGAGCTTCGCCTTGACATCGGTCCACTTCGGTTGCGATTTCGACTGACGTTGCTTCATGTGGAATGCTCGCACGAACTCAGAACAGGTAAGCCTGAGCCACCCAGTAATGCCAGTCGCCGATGGCTTCCGCGGTGGATTCGTCGGGGTGGATGGCGGCGAGTTGAGATAGAGGGACGGCCATTTTGCGGCCTTGCCATTGGACTTGCACAAGCATGTCGCTTTCGCATGCCTCTTCCTTAGCGAGGCGACGCACTTCGACGGTTTCTCCTTTTCGCAGTGGAGAAGTCGCTTGGGAGCGGATGCAGCGGGCGTTGAAAGGAAACGTCAGTTTGCTTTCCAGATAGTAATACCAGCTCATCGCCTTCTCTTCGGACCCGTAGGCATCCACGATGGCTTGGTTGTGGATGCGGTCTTCCCGGATTGGGTCTTGCTTTGGTTTTTTCACGGCTTGGCTGCCAGAATGCGGCGCACCGAGGTGCGCCCGATGCGGAGACGTCGGGCGATTTCGGCTTTGGCGACACCGGTACGATACAGCTTCCGAATCTCGGTGGCCTGAAGGCCCGCAGTCATCGGCCGGCCGAGTTGTTTCCCGTTCTGCCGGGCGTGCGCCAGACCAGCCCGAGTTCGTTCGCGCAGGATTTCCCTTTCGAACTCGGCGAAGATCGCCAACAGGCCGGCCATCGCGCGACCTGCCGGAGTAGTGAGATCGAGCGCCTCCGTCAGCGAGACGAAACCGACTCCGAGATGCTCCAGCTCCTGAAGTGTCGCCAGCAGGTCCGCCACCGACCGGCCCCAGCGATCGAGCCGCCACACCAGAACGACATCGATCTCACGGCGGCGCGCCGCTTCCATCAGTTGCTCGCGGGCATGTCGCTCGATCGCTCCGGAGCCGACCTCCCGGATCTGCATGGCAAGAGTCCAGCCCCGCCGCGCAACATACTCCCGCAGAGCGCGTGTCTGCATCGGCAGAGTCTGCTGATCATTGGTGGACACACGGGCGTATAGACCGGCCCGGAACATTTTCCCTGGTCTTCGTCGCTGGCCGAAAAGGTCCCCGGATTTTGCCTTGCGAACGGCCTGTTTTACAGGCATTTCGAGAGGTCCGATTCGCCTGGCCGCAGTCGATCCTTTTCGGCCAGGCTGACCTAGCATATTACGGAGAAGCAGCGTGCGCCAACGTCTCACGGTAGTTCCAGGGCATCCAGGCAGCGGGGTTCGCCGCCAGTTCGCCAGCGTGGCGCTGTAGCTCCACCAGGTACTCAAAGGAGTTGGCTCCGCATAACTGGCAGGTGTGGATCAGACTCATGAATAAGTCGCCCACTTGCGCCCCGTTTAGCGTGCGATAAAACAGTGCATTCTTCCGATGTAGCACCGCCCGTTTCAAGCTTCTCTCGACGATGTTGTTATCGAGCGGAGAGCCCGCTTCGCGCAGGAACAACGTCAACGGCCGCCAGTGCCTTAAGAGATATGTGATCGCCTTGCCCAGGCCGGAGTTCGGCTCCACCTGAGGCTCGGCGAACTGCCTCTCCAGCCAGCCCTGTAACTCGCCCATCACCGGCCCGCTGCGTTGCTGATGATACTGCAGCCGCTCGTGTGGTGAGAGGCCGCGCTCGCGCGCTTCGGCATCATGGCCATACACCCGGCCCAACATCTCCAACACGTAACGGCACTGGTCGGGAAAGTTCGCCGCGACTTCCACGATCTGCCGTCTGCCGTGCGCTAGACAGTTCGCTAGCAAGACTTCCACTCCGGGCGGCAGCTTGGGAACATTCCGTGACAAAGCGTCGCACATTTGAATCGCTGGTGGCAGGTCCGCCACGCGGTGTTGCAACACCTCTGCCAGGTTCTCACCGGCATGCTGGCGCCCCGTAAAGTACAACGCGATCTGGCGCCCTTCAGCTGTGGAAACAATGCCGCTGGTGAACACACCCGTTCGCTCATCGCCCGGCTCGCGCTCCAGCTTCAACACCTTCATGCCGGTGTCGTCGTTATGTAGCACCTCACCCTGCGCCGCCTGACGGATCAACTCATCGCCCGCCGGTTGGATCACTTCCGCCTCCTCTTCCACAATCTCCCATTGCGTCGCTGCCGGCAGCGGAATGCCCAGTTGGTCTTCCAGTTGTTCCAGCCGGTAGAACGGAATGCCGCTGCCGTACTTCAGCTGCGCAATCATCGCCGCGGCCGTCTCATCGTACTTCTCCGGGCCCACGCCCTCCGGTTCCTGCGCTGTGAACACTTGCCCGCAGGCGTTGCAGCGTAGCCGTTCCAGTTCATACACCGTGGCGGCCAACGGCGCTTGCCCCGCTATCCGCACCAACGCCTTGGGCTCCTTTTGCCGGTAGACGTTGCCTCGGGCGCAGTCCGGGCAGCGATCGCCGTGAGCCAGCTTGGCATGCGTGATGCGAACCTTCTCTGCGCCGCGATACGCGGCTGCCCCGTTGCGCCCATGGCCTGAGGGCTGGTCTGCTTCTGCCGGCAGGTCTTGCAAGGCGGCCTTCTCCGCATCGCCGAACACCGAACTGGTCTTCTCTGTGTTCCGTTGTGGCAGAAGGTTCTCGGCCAGCGCATGCAGAGCCGTTTTGAGCTTCTGACTGTCGGCTTCACTCAGCGGAGCCGTCTTGGCGTCATCGATGATGCGGTCCAACTCTTCCACATCTACGTCCAGCCGCCGGCGCCGTGGGATGTTCTTTTTCATAACTGGTTGAGTAAGTCGCGGAACTTCGCGCGCAGCGGATAGCCGAGTACTTCTTTGATCGATCGATTCGGCACGTAACTGTTCGACTGCTTGCCGCGCCCCGTCGTCTTCCCCAGCCACACCCAGTTGGCCGCGCGGTAACACGTGCCGCGAAATCGCTCCGGGTCGACGAAGGTTTCCAGAAAGTAAAGCGGATGCCCGTACATCTGCTGCCAGTCAGCCGAAATCCGTGCCGTCATGCGCCCTAGAATATGGGACGCCAAGTGCTCCACCTTGACCCACGGCAGGATCAGAAACCGCGTGTTGTAGGCCAGGAAGTGGATGTTGCGACGGCGTGCCTCGGCGCTCCATCCGATGTAGCGGTCGCGTGCACCGATGTGCCGCGGTGCGCTCGACCAGGCCGCGCAGGCGATAGGTCTGCCTAGCGCCCACACCACGTACTTCAGATGCTCACCCACCGGCTGCTCGTAGCCCAGATAGTGATGCTCCTGCGTGAGGCTGTTGAACAGCGGCTCCCCGCCGGTGCGTCGCACCTGCTGGAACACGAGCGGTTGGAGGTGGCGCAGACGGTCTTCAATCGGCGTGGTGTCGATCGGAACTGGCTCAGGTCGGGCTCTGTGGGCTAGCGGATTATGCCGGACGTAACTCACCGGCGGCAAGCTGATCTGGCCGGCCCGTTCCAGCATCAGGAGCATGCCACGGCACACCATATCGCGCAAGTTGCCATTGGTCTGGCGCCACTGCCAGGCCTCACAAAGCCGGGTGGATAGCTTGCGGCGGCTGTCGTTGGGGTGCCGCTCGATCAGGCCGCATATATAAAGGATGTCTTCCCGGGTGATCTCGCGGCCCCGATACCTGAACTCCACCATCGCCAGTAGTATGAACCAGCGTTTCTTGGAACGCAAGGGCTGATGCCGCATTCACCGTATGTTTCAGGACCTTTACCTCGCCGCGTTCACTGGTCGCCACATGGGCGCGGCTTTCACGCGAGATAAATCGCCTGCCACCATCAGCAACTGGGCCTCATAGGCCTCCAGTGGCTTGGTCGCTTCGGTCCCTTCTGGCCACCAGACGAACCGCCCCTTCGACAGCCGCTTCTGTGCAAGCCAGTATCCCTGGCCGTCATAGCTGAGCAGCCGAATCGCGGTCCCGCTGCGGCTTCGAAATACAAACACGCACCCGGAGAATGGATCCTCGGCGAGCTTGTCCTGGCAGAGTCGCGCTAGTGAGTCAATCCCTTTTCTTCCGTCGACCGGCTCGATGGCCACCAGCACGCGCATCTGCGCCGTGATCTGAATCATCGCTCGGCATCCCGCCAGGCACGCAACAGGCTCGTCCAATCGGGCGGCACGGGACTCTTCCACTGGATGCGCATCTTGCCGCCACTCGGGGACTCGAACTCAATGACGCAGTCCTCCAGCACAGCTGAACGGGGCGCGACCAGCTCGACGAATGCCGGCCTGCGCGCCTTCCTGCGACGGCTCTGAATACCGCCGAGCCTTTTCTTCAACTGCATGTAGTCCAACCGTAGCGGGTGCGCAACGTGATACACACCGTGTTGCCGAGCCAGTTCGACGGCTGCCTGCCACAGCGGCTCCGGTAGTTTCGTTCGTCGCGACTGTGTGCTGCGAAACTGATCCAACTGGCGTTGCAACTGCAGGATAGATTCGGGAATGGGCAGTGTGTCTTTCCGGTTCACTTCAGCCGCCCCCTCCGCGACTGAATGTGAACTTAACAGCGTAGGCTACCCGGCGTCACGCATCCCTGCCGGAAACTCACGTAATTTACAAAGACGTGCAAAAGGGTGCAAGATGGGCCTTCTCAAGGTTCGGGACCAGGAGGTCGGTGGTTCAAATCCACTCGCCCCGACCAAATCTCCCCCCGTCATCAAGTTGCTGAAAATCAAAAATTTAGAACTGTAAGTTGTTCTTTTGGATTTGAGTAGTTGTTGCCATCGCGATTGGTTAACCCTGGTCTGAGACCAGCGGCTCGCAGTTGATGATCGACAAGCATGCTCATTTTCCTGAACAACTTGGCAGGACATCGTTGCCACGGGTGCGGATAGCTTTGCCCTTTTCTCGCCCTTTCCGTGCATCGTTCTGAACTCTAACGGTCGTCAGATTACCCTTTCGTTTCGCGACGAAGGCCTTCGGAATAAACATATTCAGTCGCCTCCCCGCAAAACATGAATGTTGAAGGGTATTCCAAGCTCGGCGCACTTCCCCAAAAGAGGCTCGATGCGCGGGTCGTCAGCGTGAGTGTCCATTTACTCGTTATGGCTCATTCTTCTAGCCTCCTAAGCTATCTGTGGCGGAGAAGATGTCAAAACGGCGGGACAACGCCCGGGCCGTTTTCGAGAGGGCTCAGAATAACGCTCGCCTCTGATCGCTGCAGTTCGGTCGATCCTATCTGGTTTCGACCCGCAAGTGCCGGTAACTGACGTTCGCACGATGGAACAGTTTTTTTCGCGTTCGCTTCGTCCGCGGGAGTTCGAACTAGCTTCGTGTCGTTCTCCGTCCTCGTGACATGTCACCACCGATCGGTTGTTTCAAGGGTGCTAGGGTAACTCCTCAACCGCCGCTCTTTTGCAGGATGCGATAGAACTGACGCGCGTACTTTTCGACAGTGGTGATCCCGATGCCCGGAATGGCGAGAAGCTCGCGGGCCGTTTCTGGGCGCCGGGTGGCCATGGCTCTCAACGCCTGGTCGCTGAGGATTCGGAACGCCGGCACACCTCGTCGTCTGGCCTCGGCCAAACGCCACGCTCGCAAAGCCTCCTCTATCCCAGAATCCGAGCCAACTTCTGATCGTTGGTCCTCGGACACCGGTTTGGGCGGGGCCGGTGTTTCTGGCCTCCTTGCACGCTTCCGCCTCGCAGCAACGGCGCCTTTCCTCTTGCCCTTGCGCTTTGCCGGTACCGCCGTTTCCTTCATGATGAACGCGATGGGCGTTGTTTCGTTTATCGAGTGGGCCGCACGCGTGAGGCTCACTTTGCGGTACGGGATCTGTTTGCCGTTCTTCTCGAAAACGGCATCCGTTACCTGAACAAGTCCCGCACGCGCCATCGCTCCCAGCACCTCTTCGAACGTATCGCGGCTCATATCACCGTTCGGATACAGGTCACTGTGCAGCTTCCCGGTTGACCTCACATCGCCGGAGCGCATCGCCGCTACGATGCGGAAAAGTGCCGTGCGCTCCGCCTCCGTGGCGGTCCGAAACCGTTGCGCCGCGCACTGGGCGGCAGCGCAGAAATCGCAGATCCCGCACGCCTTCTGTCCGTCGGCAAGGTCGCCGAAGTGACGCACCAAAGTGCGCATTCGGCATTGGTTGCTCTCGGCGTAGCGGATCATCTGGTCGATTTGCGCCCGCTTCTGCTCTCCGTGGGCGATGTAGGACTCGCGCCAGAAAGCTTGGCCGCGGGTGACATTCTCGGCGAAGTCCAGCACGGCGCCGCCGTGGATCCAGAGTTTTTCCAAAGCTTTGTCGAAGATGTCCGGATCCATTCGCAGTTGCCTCTGGAGTGCTGCTTTTTCCTGAGGCTGGGGCCCGAGCCGGGCGAAGATCGCGTCTAGCACCGTGACCTCCGGGTAATCGCGTTCGAAGAAGAAATCGTGCGTGTAGCGGTCGGCGTAGGAGTGCATCAGGATCGCGCGGCTTGGTCTTCCGTCGCGCCCGGCTCGTCCAATCTCCTGGTAATACGCTTCTAGGCTTCCCGGCAAGGCCGTGTGAATCACTGTGCGGATATCGGGCTTGTCAATCCCCATACCAAACGCGATCGTCGCGACCATTACCTCGATCCCACCAGCAAGGAACTCCTCCTGGACTCGCTGGCGGCGCTCGGCATCGAGCCCGGCGTGATACGCCCCTGCGGCAAAGTAACCAGCAAGTTCCGCCGCCAGCGCGTCCGCCTGCTTTCGAGTCGGTACATAGACGATCCCGGGCCTGCGCTCCTCATCGCCGAGTAATTCGCAGACAAGTGCGGCCCGTTGTGACGGCGCGACCTCGACCACCTCAATCGCAATGTTGTCGCGCCGAAACCCGTGAATGAAACGCGCCGGCTGCGTCAGCCCCAGCTGCTGGCTAATGTCGTCCTGAACAATTGGCGTAGCCGTCGCGGTAAGCGCGATCACGACGGCGGGTCGCAACGAGGGCAAGTATTGGCCCAGCATCCGGTAATCCGGCCGGAAGTCGTGACCCCATTGCGAGATACAGTGCGCCTCGTCGATGGCAATCAGCGACGGCTTGCGTTTCGCAAGCATGTCCGGGAAACCCGCCACGCGAAGCCGTTCCGGCGCGATGAATAGAAATTGCAGTTTCCCGTTCAGGTAATCGAAACAGGCTTGGCGCGACGCGGCTCGGTCGCGGCCGGAATGGATCCGTTCCACAGCGAATCCCAACTCCTTGAGCTTGGCAACCTGATCTTCCATCAGCGCGATAAGCGGGCTGATCACCAACGTGGTACCGCCCCGCGCGATCCCAGGCAATTGGTAGCATAGGGACTTCCCCGAGCCGGTCGGCATCACCAGCAGCACGTCTTTACCCTCGACCGCTGCCCGGCAGACCGGCTCCTGGTTCGGACGGAACGAGGAGAATCCGAAGACGCTGTGCAGCAGATCCGCTAGCGACTCGCTCCTTCGCTCCGGCACTGTCGTGACCGGTTCCGGCCGGACACGGAGCCCTTGTGGATCTCCGGTCCCGGCAGCTATGGCGGCCTTCAGCGCCAGAGGCGTTTTCCCGACCTTGCCCACCACCTCCCGCACGTAATCCTCGATACCCTTCACAAAAGGCTCCAGCGACGCGGTTCCGCGCTGGATACGTTTGAGGTACGATTCCCACTGGCCGGTCATGGCGGGGCTTCTGACCTCGGCGTGCACGATCTCGATGAGCCCGATGCCCTTGTCTGTCGCTTCGAGGCTCTTGCCAGTACGAACGATGTAGCCCCGCTTGAGCAGCACTTCGATGATGGCCGCGCGCGTCGCCGGCGTGCCGAGGCCGGTCTCTTTCATGGCTTCCGAGAGTTCCCTCTCTTCCAGTGTCCGCCCCGCAGTCTCCATGGCCGTGAGCAGCGTGCCTTCCGTAAGACGCTTGGGCGGCCGGGTGTTCTTCTTCACGGCTTTGATCTCGATTACGTCTTGTGGTTGACCCTTTGCGAGGTCCGAGGGCAACACGTCCTCAGCCTGCTGCTCTTCGCCACCACCTTCCTTGCCCCTTCTTGGCTTCCTCTCGGCCGAAATCTCCAGGACCTTCCAGCCCACCTGCTGCACCGCGGTTCCCGACGTGTGATAGCGGTCAGTAATGTCGCCATTTGCAATCGCCGTGATCACGGTTGTGACTGACCAGATATGCTCATCGTGCCAGGCGCTCAGCAGCCGCCGGCAAACCAGATCGTAGATCTTACGCTCGTCTGGAGTCAGACTGGCCTTTTCGGGCGAGGTGGTGGTGGGAATGATCGCGTGGTGATCAGTGACCTTTGAGTCATCGACGAACCGCCGCCCGAGTGGATGCTCTCCCGTGCCTGCAGCCAAGTGTTCGCGATAGGGGGCCTCGATGGTTTGGACGACTTGCGGCAGTGTAGCCGCCACATCCCGCGATAAGTGCCGGCTGTCCGTGCGCGGGTAGCTGATGAGCTTGTGGCGTTCGTACAGCGCCTGGGCGAGGTCCAGTGTCTTCTGGGCGCTGAACCCAAACAGTCGGTTGGCGTGCCGCTGTAATTCCGTGAGATCGTAAAGCGCCGGAGGAGCTAGTCGCTGTGTTTCCGATTCGATCGACTCGATGCAGGTCTTACCAGTGCGCGCTCGTTCGACGACTCGGTTGGCCTCCTCTCCGTCGGCGGGCAGCCGCATGGCCTTCGGCAGCGCTTCCTTGTCCGCTTCCGCCTCCGGCCGTGTGCGGAACCATCTGCCCTGATAGATGCTCTCCTTTGTGCCGTTCGTTGGGTGGAAGCTGGCCACGACTTCGAGATAGTCTTCAGGAACGAAGCTCCGGATGGCGAGTTCACGCTCGACCACCATCGCCAAAGTCGGAGTCTGCACGCGCCCAACTGAAAGCTCCTCGCTATAGGCGAGAGAGTACGCACGCGAAAGGTTCATACCCACGAGCCAGTCCGCCCGGCTGCGCCCCCGCGCGGCATCCGCCAGCGGATCGTAATCACTCCCTGGCCTCAACTGCTCAAAACCCTTGCGGATAGCGTCTGGCGTGAGCGAAGAGATCCACAACCGGCTCACCGGTTTCTCGCACTGCGCCGCTTCGTAGATATGACGGAAGATCAGTTCGCCCTCACGGCCTGCGTCCGTAGCGCAGACCAGGCGCGAAATCCGGGGCGATCGGAGGATCTTCCGCACTACCTCGAACTGGTCCTTTGTCTTCGGGTAGACAACTAGCGGCCAGTGTTTCGGCAGCATGGGGAGGAGGTCGCGCCGCCAGTGGCGCCACTCCGGATTCATCTCGTGCGGCTGTGCAAGCGCCACCAGGTGGCCGATCGCCCAAGACACCACGTAGCCATTGCCGTGTAGATAGCCGTCGCCCTTACTGGTAGCGCCGAGCACGCGAGCGATATCGCGTGCGACCGAAGGCTTTTCGGCCAACACGGCAATCGTGCCGGATTCCGGAGGCACCATCGTAAAACTCCAGTTTAGCTGCGCGGGGCAAACGCGGATCGATACCACTCGTGAAACCGTCGCGTAAGGTTGGCAATGTCCAGATCACCCTCGACGAACGCGCCGTGGACAACCAGTTTAGCCGCTGGCGGCGACTGTTGCTGTTCTCGCCACATTGCCACCTGCCTGCGCACCAGTTAGCAGTCTCATTGCATTCGGTGGACTCCAAATCGAGAGGGCGAGAAATGGGATCTTATTGTCATACTTAAGTGCGTTGCCTCAACAGTGAAGATGCTAACCGCATCCAACAGGGCTGAAGCCCAGGGCATTCTCGTTTACGAAATAACGACGTTGGTGAACGATGAGTTGCATCTGGCCTTCCTTGCAATATCGGATATTTCGTTTCGAAGATGTCGATGCAGATACCGATTGGCATCCGGAGAAGAAACAACAAATGGAGCGATTAATCTGCGAAAAACCATTAGAGAATCGGGGTTGAGGTGCGCTGCCCGTACAACACCGTAGTGAGCGGCCACCTTAGATTGGCGTACCTGGGTTGTGGGTTTTCGGTAACGGCGTTCACGGAGAAATGATCTGTTGGCCGAATCCCGTGGGAGTCATGGACTACAACGGTCTAGCCCGCTTGGTGCATGGCGAGTCTGGGGGACGAGATTGACAACTGCGGATTATTCCTTGAGCAACGCCGCCGCCACATCTTCTGCAGCGGCAAGCTCTCTATGCAGCAACCGGAGCAGGCGAGAATCCTTACTGCCAAAGTTCAGCCTCTCAATTTCCTGGGACAGCCAGACGAAGAGCGCCCATCAAAGCATCAACCTTGAACAAGCGCTAGACGCCGCTGTACAGTGCATACGCGCCGCAGATGCCAAAGCTTACACTCAAACTGCATGCTCAACCGGGGCTATGCCTACACCACAATCATCAGCAGCAAATACCATGGACAAACCCTGCTTTCCCACTTGGCAAACCTTTACCCCCTTGTATCGGCCTTCGAGTTGGCTTGTGCGGGAAGCAGCATCGACGGGGCTCGCCTGATTGTCGAAGACGTCCCGATTGTCGTCTATTGTCCCGCGTGCCAAGGTCGGCCGCCGGCCAGTCAAATTCAAGCCGAGGATCAACTTCCGGGTGGCGGATGGCAGCTTTCACGATCCCCGCAGGGCAGAGCCGTGGTTGTGGCGATGAAGAAATCGATTCCAGGAATACCCCGAAGGAAGCGGTGTCTGAAAAAAGTCGGTTTCAGAAGTGGCGACAACGGGTTTCGAGGATTTCTGGAAGGGCGGTTCGGAGCCGATGACCGTCTCGGAGAATAAATTGTGATCGGTCGGACCGAGACGGATGTATATTTTTGACTGCCGGAAAGCCAAAAAGTTAATTCCGGTTATTATGCAGGTATCAAGCTCCAGATAAACGAAAGAGAGGACTTCCCCATGGACGATAAGAACGGAACCGGGAAAACGACGCTCGACCGGCGCAATTTCTTTAAGACCGCAGGTATTGGTCTGGCTGCGGCGGGAGTCATACTGACTCCGCGGGAAGAGGCGCGGGCTCAGGCGGATCTAGAGAAGTTCAACCTGGAACGTATTGCTGCCAACTCGTATGGAGTGCGGAACCTTTTTAAGATCCGGCCCTATCCCGGCCGAAGGCGCGGCGCAGCAGGGCGAGAAGGACGCCCTGCGGAGGAGCCGAACGATTTTGCGAATGATCCGAACGCAGCGGGACCCCTGGCGGTGGCGAAGGCGGCTGAAGCGGCGCGGGCAAAGCTTCCCACGCCCGCGGAGCAGAAAGCGAAATACGGCGAAATTACGCTGCTGGATTTTCCGCAGTTTACGAAGGATACGTTTCCCGGCGTGACGCACATGGATTTGTATTCGGGGTTCTTTGGCGATGTGGGTGACAACAGCATGTACTTCCCAGAGGGATCGGCGGACCAGGGATTCGATCCTCTGAGCCCTTCAGGGCGGGAATGGCTGGATAGGCTGGCCAACGTCTGCGTGAAGACCGGCATGAAGGTGCAACACATTTCGAACAATGCGCCGACGAATCTGGCGGAGTATGGTTCGCCGGAAAAGGATGCGCTGCGCAAGGCGGGAGTGGCGATGGGGAAGAGGTGGATTGAGGGGCTCTCCGTGCTCGGAGTGAAGTCGATGCGAATGAATTCACCACGGGCGCTCGGGCCCAGCATCCGTCCGAATGCGGTTCTGCAAGGGCCAGGCGACGGATACCCGCGGAACATCGATATCGTGCCGATGATAGTGGCGGCGATTGAGTCCTATAAGGCGATGGCGGATTTCGGCGGGAATTACGGAATACGCGTGACGCTGGAAAACCATTGGGGATTGGCGGCGGACCCGATCAATATCCGGACGATCGTGGATGAAGTGAATCATCCGTATTGCGAGGCTTCGCCCGATTTCGGCAACTGGGAGCAGGAATACATGCTGGTCAACGGGCTGAAGGCGCTGGCGCCCTACGCGCATACGAACGTCCACGCGAAATACTGGGACCGCTGGGGCGACAAGAATAATGTGCAGCGTTCGACGAGGATCATGCTGGCCAGCGGGTTCAGGGGGACGTTTGCGCTGGAGTACGAGACCGGGCCCTGGGACCAGGTCGAGGGATGTAAGTACCTGTTTAAAGAAGTGATGACGGCGCTGTCAACGCCAACGCCAGTAATCTGACCCGCCATGTTTCGTCAGTTGGCACCCGGCAACACAGCGTCAGTTCCGTCGCGAGCTTGGCCAATTGAAAAAGCTCCGGAACAATGCGGACCCTAGCAGCGTATCCACACCCGAGGAGCGTAGCATTTTATGCCGAGGTGCAGATGGTTGGCCTGTCCTATTTTGCTGGTCTCGCTGTTGGGCACTCTCTATTCACAACCATCCGCTTCTTGGCAGGATCCATCCCCGCACACCATCCAATTTGTAAGGGTCGGCGAGGACGTGCGGCTGGAAGTACTCGATTGGGGAGGGACTGGCAGGCCTGTCGTCCCCTTGGCCGGCGGCGGGAATACGGCCCACATATTCGACGAGTTCGCACCGAAGCTCGCGGGCAACTATCGTGTTTACGGCATTACGCGGCGCGGGTACGGGGCATCTGGCTTTTCAGCCACGGATGCCCCGGCTGACCGTCTCGGTGAAGACGTTGTGGCGGTGATCGACGCGCTCAAACTGAAGAAACCGGTCCTGGTGGGACACTCGATCGCCGGAGCGGAATTGAGTTGGGTCGCCAACCGCCATCCGGACCGGGTAGCGAGCTTGGTCTATGTCGATGCCGCTTATTCCTACGCGTTCGACAATGGCAAGGGAGCAAACGTGATGGAGTTGCAGAAACTCCAGGCCCCTCAGCCTCCGCCACATGGCAGCGCCGACCTCGCCAACTTCGGCGCACTCACGAAATATTATGAGCGTGTGAACGGATTCCGATTCCCCGAAGCGGAACTCTGCCAGCAACGGGCATCGAATCCCGATGGCACGGTTGGAAAAGAACGTGATTTTCCCGGCGGTGCCCTGTTTATGCCCCTGTTCATGGGCTCTCGAAAGTACACCGATATTCCGGTTCTCGCACTGATGATCTTTGCGAACCCG
Source organism: Terriglobia bacterium (assembly GCA_963768075.1). Lineage (GTDB taxonomy): Bacteria > Acidobacteriota > Terriglobia > Bryobacterales > Bryobacteraceae > QHXW01. The sequence goes on along the minus strand of CAVYHD010000024.1, from coordinate 18,816 downwards.
CACGGTTTGGGAACCTGGGTGGAGAGCAGTACGGATCCCACGGATCGGACCGCTGCCGGGTCCTATTCGTCGGCACTGGCGGCGTTGACGGAGAGGCAAGAGAAGGCAGTTGCCAATGGTGTGGCCACGGCGCATGTGATTACTCTGCCGGGTGCCCATCACTATATATTCCTGACCAACGAGGCGGACGTGCTGCGGGAGACCCGTGCCTTTCTTGATGGCCTGAACTACACCCAGTGAAAGCAGGGAGTCACTCCTCCTTGGGTCACGCAGTGTTTAGGAATGCTCCATCGCGCGCGATGGCCTCAACTCCCTGATAACAGCGATCGAGGAGATCATAGGCGTCGACGACCGGTTCAGGGCTCAAACGGAATAGAACGCGGACTTGGCGTTCTTTTGGCTTCACTTCTACGGGTCGGGCGTCATCCATGCCAAGTGGATAACTTCTGAGCGCGCTGCTAGACGGTACGGCGTTACCGAGGATCTATCCACTAGCTATCAGTGGGCCGTTGATCGCCAAGCGCCAATCGGTCGTTGCTTAGTTCGGGGTTGGCATTTTCTCAGCTTTCTCGATGACTATCACATCAAGCATCGCCTTGCTCCGCACGAGCTTCAAACCCAGCTGCTGCTGTATGGCGGCAGCAAGGTCCGGCCCCGATTCGCCGGCGTTGCCAGGAGCTGCGGCCGGTCCGGGCCCTTGTCCCGATGGTGCAAGCGGAAAAGCGAATCCTTCGATCACGTAATCGAGAGTGTAATCGTATTTTCCGGCCAAGCCAGTCATATCCAAAACGGGACGTTTGAGCACGTTCGTGAACGTGGCAGTCAATTGTGAGATCGGCTGCGCCTTAGCTACCGTGTGGACGCGCGCCCCGTTCTCCTGCGGATAGATCGTATTCACCTGTCCGGGGGTCGCGAGCCCGCCATTGTTATCTCGCTGAGGCGGGCCGGGCGGCAGCGGCGAAGCCGGATCCCAAGCAGTCTCCTTCAACTTGGATCCGCCCTTGTCGACGACCAGTTCCTCCACCTGGAACTCCTTGGATTCATGGTGCAGCACCACGCCAAACCTTTCGGCCAGCAGCTTCTGCCACATCACGTTGACCTGCTCTTTGGTCGCGCCTGGCGGGACCTTGGCGACGATGTCATATCTTTCCGTGTTAAGCCAGTCCGGGCCACTGACCTGGTAAGTCTTTATGTCATACGCCGTCATGAGAAGAGCTCTCAGCGTGGGGTAGGACCATGTAATCAGTCCGGGGTCAGGCGTACCGGGACCGCCACGTGGCGGTCCAAAGTAGACTCCTCCCTTCGGAGGAACGGGGGCGGAGGGCTTGACCGACGCCACTTCGAAAGCAGGACCGGGCTGACCTTGCGGCGCGGCCACGATGAGGGGCGACATTCCAATCACGAGCCCTACCGCAACTACACAGGCAAGCGCCAGCGCGAACGTTCCTGCCCGACCGCGCCGCTGGCGGCTGATCGAGCACCGCGCCGACGCGCTTGGCCAAATCGGCACGGTTCGCCATCGCCAGCGAGCGGCGATCTCGGAACCAATGACACGCGTTTTGCGAGCCCGACCAACTGATCGGCATAAGCGGTGGCCTCCGAGCATCCCAGCACCGCGTCATCACAAGAGCGTTCCGCCTCCAGCGCGAGCCTACGCCACGCTATCCACACCAGGGGATGGAACCAATACACGGCACAGGCTACCCGCGCGAGGCAATGGCTCAACCAGTCGCGGCGGCGCACGTGTTCCAGCTCATGGACGATCGCGCGCTGCAGATCCTCCGCCTTCCAATTCTGTGCGTCCTCAGGCAGTAAGATGGCGGGGTGCAGAGGCCGCAAGTCATTGGCCCGGAGAGCGCTTCATGCAGCAGTACCTCGACGCGGCGGTGAATGCCGGCATCGCGCGCGATCGTGTCAACCGCCGACTGCCCATCCCGCCACGGAAGAGCCGACCGCCGCAACGAGCGAACCTGCCACAGCCCCATCGTCGACCGGCACGAGAAAAAGCAGCGATCCCGCGATCCATCCCGCCAGCAAGACGGCAGACAGCGAAAGTCCCGCCGATGAGGAGCGCGGCCAACGAACGCCAGCGTCGGCCCGTGCCGCCACGGCCGGAACCCCTGCCGGCCGACCCGAGGGTACAGCGGCCTGATCTCCACTGTGCCGCCACGACGATGCGGACTGGCGGAGCCACGACCGAGGCTACCGGTAGCGCCAGCAGCGCGCCGAACGCCGCAGCCAGCACCGCATGGCGCACCGCCGCGCGGCTCCTGCGCGCCAACTACGCGCCGACTAGGCCCAACGCCGCGGCGAAGGTCGCCTTAGCGAGAATTGACGCGGCCAAAGAACTACTCACCGCGATCATGGCTCCATGGAGCGTTCATGACTCTCTTCCTTTCCTTACGAACACGGTCGATTTCGGCTTTGAGCGCATCGAGCTCTTCGTCTGTCCAGGACGCCTCCGCGACGAGGGCTGTCATCATCTGTCTAGAGAACCGCCGAAGAAAGTTTGCAAGTACTGCTGCAATGCGGTCCGTTTGGCCACCGACGGCGGGGTGGTGGCGGAGTAGATGTAGCGGATGCCATCCTGCTGGTGTTTGAAGCACCCCTTCTTTTCGAGCCTGTGCGAGCATGACGCGAACCGACGAATCGCCGGGCGGATCTGTCAGCCGCGCGCGGATCTCCTCTGCCGATGCGCGGTTGCCCAGCGCAAAAACTGCGTTCATGATCTCCCGTTCCCGGCGTGTAAGTGATGTGGAATCGATTTTGGCCATGGGCATTCTATGTGACAAATGTAGCATACAGCGACAGGTGTCACATCGTCAAGCCCCCCTGATCGCTAAACCGCGCCGATATTCCGACGAAGATGTCCACTTGACCAAAAAGTCGCTTGCCCCCTCGCGGAGGTGGCTCCCTTTATCGTGACTGATTACCCGCCATCAGTCGCCCAGTGTTGAGGAATGCTCCATCGCGAGCGATGGCCACAACTCCCTGGATACGTTCGCGTAATCTGAACAGGCTAAGCGGACCTCCATACTGAGCACCACGGCTTAGGAGGCCGTCAGTATGGCGCGTCGGAAAAAGACTGCGAAGCGACCCAAACCCAAAACAGTCCTTCGGCTCCCCGACCTGGAACAGTCGAAAAACGCAGTGTTGAATTCGCTCGCGGCACCCAGTTCGCAAATATCTTACGGCCACGCGATCGACGAGTTTATCTGCTGGTATTGCTCAGAGCCACGATTGGCATTCAACCGATCTGTTGTCCTACGGTATCGATTCTTCCTGGAGCAGAACAATCTCGCTCCCTCCACAATCAATGTGCGCTTGGCCGCGGTGCGGCGGCTAGCATACGAGGCTGCCGACACTGGGCTCCTGAGCCCCGAGTTGGCTGCGGGAATCCGACGTGTCAAGGGCGCGAAGCGTTTGGGAGTTCGGATTGGTAATTGGCTGACAATCGATCAGTCCAAAGCGCTGCTTCAGATGTCGTCCTTAGAAACAGCCCGAGGCAAACGTGATCGTGCCATCCTGTCGCTATTGATGGGATGCGGACTCCGACGGGCCGAACTCGTCGGTTTAAGAGCCGATGACCTACAGATTAGAGAGGAACATTGGGTTATCGCCGATCTCATCGGCAAAGGGAGGCACATCCGCACAGTTCCGGTCCCCATTTGGGCGAAGCGAGCTGTCGACGGGTGGACGGAGGCCGCTGGTATTACCACCGGCCGGATCTTCCGCCGCGTGAGTAGATTCGGCAAGATTTGGGGCGAAAGCATCACATCAAAAGCAATCTGGCACGTTGTGAAGGCCGCTGCCCAGCGCGCCGGCATCCAAAACCTCGCGCCGCATGACCTGAGGCGTACTTGCGCCCGTCTCTGCCACCTCTCAGGCGGTGAACTGGAACAGATCCAGTTTCTCCTCGGACACGCTTCGGTTCAGACCACGGAACGTTACCTCGGCTGCAAACAGGAATTGCGGCACGCGGTGAACGACAAGCTCGGTCTTGAAGATACCTGAACGCCTGAGTGAAGTACCAATCGGGACTTGGGGATCTTCGGCATCCACTTGGGGAACCTACAGGGCCAATTGGCGGGCCACAGTGACTCGGTACCAAGTGCTCAATCTAGGCAAGCTGCTTGCCGTTATCCGAGGGCTTTCGATGGCCCGCTAGACGACTGGGTATTGCGCACGATGGGGCCGCGAATTTCGGCCTTATTGTGTTGTCGGGCGTATGTCGGAGATTTCTCCCTTCTGCAACTGATCGGGATCATTGGGAGGCTTGAAGTCGTTCATGTTGAAAATGCGCCATGGTTCACCTGGAGGTGAAACCGCAAGCACGAGTGCAACCGTGAACCGTGGGCCTTGATAGTATTCGACTTTGATCTCGTGAACACCCCGTGTCAGGGTCGCGCTCCCGCTGATCCCATATGACCCGTGCGCGCCACCGTTGTCTATTACCACTTGATTGTTCAAATACAGCTTGGCTCCGTCATCGGCCAACAAGCTAAACCGGTAGTGCCCAGAGTTTTCGATCCAGATTCTGCCGGTATACTCGATCGCGAACCACTCGAACCGGTCCGAAATGTTCGGGAAACCCTGATCGAAGTTCTGGGGCCAGACGTTCAACGAGGTTGTGTAAATCGAGCCGACCGGACGCAGTTGCTCAAACTTCGGCAACGCATGGGTTCCAGGCTTGAGGTGATATACACGACCTTGCAAGCCCGACGTGTCTACGACGGTGGTGCCAAATACGTATTCTGGTTTATCTTGCGCGGACGAATAACTAAGAGTGAACACGAGCCCAGTCAGCCAAGCAGAGCTCAGTCTCAGCGGTCGCATATCTACTATACGTACGCGTAACCGTGCCAGAATGCAGAAATTTGCGGCGGCAAATGCGGTCACCTCGCGGGTGCGGATTCTCGGGCGCCGACTTGTGGGTCGGGCCATCCGGAAACAGGGATCGCGAAGGTCATTGGCGCGCCATTCTTCAGGGCTCAAACGAACCGGGCTTCACGGGAGTATTGTGTGCTTTGGCAACTCTGCCTAACCGCAAAACTAGGGGTAAGGGTGGAGATCGCCCCCGGAATCTTGACTGTCTAGGGCTGGACTGAGAATTCCGACTTCGCTGGAGGACACGTACGGGGACCGAAACCGTCCTTCACAGCTTTCACGTTACAGATGGCCAGCAGCCGGAGGGAAGTCTCCTTGAGTACAAGAGTCGCTTCTACGGAACGATGGTTGGTGGCGGGGGGGATCACGAGCTGCAGCCGTAGCGCAAGGTATCTCAACACCATTTATTGTGGATCTTTCGGCTGCGAAACGGTGTTCGAGATTACGCCGTGAACATTAACATGATCTCGCTCTGAAGGCCCGACGGGACGGCACCTACGGTTTGCCTGCGGGCGACGAAGGCGTGAGAGTGTTGACGTAGAAGATCGCGTCGTAGGCGCCAAGCGGAGTCACGGTGTCATCGGCCTCCCGCACGACCGAAGCGCGCGTGCCATGAGCCGTCGCGAAGAAGTCATGAAGCGGGCCGCCCGCCGGAAGATCACGCAGATCCATGAAGAACTGCGGGACTGAAAACCACCCGAGCAGATCTTCCACCTCGTGGACGCCTTGCGGCGGGGCGGCCGCGGCTCTGAACCCCTCGCCGTGCCCGAAGTAGGTCCCGATCAGAACCAAGTCGGGTCCGAGCGCCGACCGGAGATAGCTCCCCGCGCCTCGAATCTGCCGATACTGGCCTGCGGGCGGGTGGCCTGGCGAACCGAGGATACCCGGGCCGGCCTGGATGTGCTCATTGTGGGCGAAATAGAAGACTCTGCCGCGGCGGCACTCGCGCTGCTGCACCCACAGGACGTTGTCCGCCATCGCAACCTCGCGCATCTCAGCGTTGTATTCCCAAACCTTGCCGGGCGGGAATGCCTCCCACCAGCGCGGCACTCCGAGGTCGAATTGTGCCGGAAGCGATCGCAGAAAGGCATCGTCCTGGGCCGCGCTGATCGCTTGGCGCAGCGCCCACTCGTAGTCGTCAATCGACGTGGCCGCCGTCAGCCGGGTGCGCTCGCGCCGCACGAGCGCGATCAGGTCCTGAATCTTGCCCGTGCAGGATTCCTTTTCGGCTGCCGTCAGCTTCGGGTACTTGTCGGCCCTGAAAATGGGGATCAGATCGGCATACCGGCTTCGCGTCTCGCGGCCAAGCGCAGGATCGGTGCGATCGAGAAAGTCGAGGACAGCTTCGAGCGACAGATAGGCCGAGGGAAAGTACTGCCCGCTCAGGTCGATTCCATAGAGACGAACCTTGCGCTCGGGAGGTTGATCGGCATTGTAGCTGCGCAGCCACCGCACCAGCTGCAGGTTTTCGGGATAGTCGCCAAACCCGTAGCAGAAGGCGTCCTTCAGCGCGGCGTCAGTTTCGGTGGTCCTTCCCAGGACGTGGTCGTACAAGCGCTTCGAAGAACTCAGGCACGTCTCCAGCGCTACAGCCGTGAATCCAAGACGAGTCACGCCGTGGCGGATCAGGCGATTCCGCATCGACAGCGGTTCGTGGCCCTCATGAACAGGCTCGCCGAACCCAACCACGCTGGCGGGGCCGATCATGGCGCCGAGAGACCGCAGGTCAGCGTCATCGGGGCTTTCAGGCACTGAGGCGACGGGATGTACATGATGGCGCGCCCAGTCACGGAAGGCCTGCTCCAGAGCGGTCTGGCCGCGAGCGGCAAGAGGAAGTGCGAGGACTACTAAGGCAAGGTAACGAGGTCTCAGAGAAGCACCAACCTTTGAACGCGCAACAGCAGTGTACACCGCGATGCCAACCCGCCGTTGAATGCCCTGTCTCAGCAGTTCTTGGGGGAGCCGCCACTCCATCATCACAAGGAATGCGCGATAAACTCGCCGCTACGAGCGTTGGGGGCGCACCGAAGCACCTTTCGTTGCTGGTGTGGCCTCGTCAGGACGGGCCGAATGGTCCCAGGCGGTCCGTGTCTCTGTTTGTCCGGGAGGAGGAGACGTAGACCGAAAGGCTAGCTCTTGAGTTGGTACACTCAGTCTGATCAATCGGGGCGAAGCGCCGAATGAGCACCCACAATGACGATCGACGATGTGAGCGTCCGCCGCGATATTTTCACGAGCAGCCACCTATCCAACCACCCGTTACTGATCAGGAAATCCAGAAATGGATCTCGCGCCAGCATGGGTTCGTGCCCGAGAGCGCCTGGCTTCTGCACTGTAAGGAGCAGTTCGGCCTGGTGGCGCCGGGAACCGCGCCAAAGAGAATCCGTGCCCGTCAGAGAAGGTAGCGGCGATTCAGCAAGCGTTTCGGCGGTTCGGGTTGCTTTGAACGTCTGGGCAGCAGCCGGGCTCCAGACGTGCCGTTGCGCTGTCAAATTGACTGCCCTGTGACTTCCTCCTAGGTTGTTGTCGGCATCAGTTGATAGCCAAGTTCTTTCGCCCGGGCCGCCAGGCCTTTGATGTGTTGCTGCCGGTATCGTTGTTCGAAGGCCTCGGCGCCTTCATCGACGTACGGCTGCCCCCACCGCAGCAGGCGGTAAATCAAGGCAGCCAATTTCCTGGCGGTAGCGAACACTGCCACATCTCCCGCGATCCGCCGCGCCATCCTGCGATAGTAGGCTCCTAATGCCGTTGGGCTGCGACGCATCGAGAGCGCCGCCATGCGGAGCGCGGCGGCCACACGTGTGCTGGCACTGTTCCGCTTCTTCGTTTTAGTGGCTTGCCCCCACTTTTCGGCACGCGCGGGGCCAGTGTGGCATGGGACACGAACTGCTTCTCGGTGGGAAAGCGGCTCAAGTCTGGCCCGTATTCACTCAGTACCACTTCGACGGTTTCCACCCCGATCGCATCGATTTGCGTTACGTCTACGCCGCTCATTCGGTACAAGGCTTGACGCATCGGTTCTTGTCCCCGCTTCTTGATCGCCTTGGCTTTCTCCAGATTCTTCACCGGCGGCACCACTCCCCCCGGGGACTCTTCTATCTCCATGGTGGCCAGCTTCTGTAGGATCTCCTGCTCATAGGCCGTAATCCGCTCTCCGATGGCGTCGTACATCTGCAAACTCTGTCGCAAGCTAAACAAGTGATCTTCTCGCCAGTGCCCGCTCAACTGCTCGGCAATCTCCTCTTTGCTTTGGCGACAGCGTCGGTCCCGCAATTGCGCCAGTTTCTGGGCATCCCGCTCTCCCGCGGCGATGGCGCGCACCATCGCCATCCCCGTTACCCCATCCAGATGCGACACAGCTCGATGCACTCGCACATTCATCTGGTCCAGGCTCTTCTGCATCCGTCGCACCCAATCCGCGGATTCCGCAACCAGATTCGCTTTGTCGCGTACCAGCGTCCGTAGCATGCACACTTGTTCCTGCGGCCGAAATGACCCATTCAGCAGCCCGCAACTGTGCAGCCGTTGAATCCACTCACCGTCGCTCGGATCCGTCTTCTTGTTCCGTCCCGGCACGCGCGCTAGTTGCCGCGTGTCTACCAGCAGCACCTCGAAGTCTTTCTCCAATACCTCATGCGGCGCGATCCAGTAGACGCCGGTACTTTCCATCGCCACCGACTCTATTTTTCGCTCCTTAAGCCACTCCGCCATCCGCACCAATTCTGCTGTTGTTGCCCCGAAATCCGCGACTTCTCGACCGCTTCCCTCCAACCCCGGCGCGCACACCCAGTGCCGCTCACTGCCGATATCAATTCCCGCTACCTGAGCGCGTACTATGGGCAGCCCGGCAATAGGCCTCGTACTGCCGGGGCGATCCCCACTCTTCCGCTTGTTCCGCATCCTCGATCCACCTTTCCGAACACAACTGCCCAGGTTGGCGATACGCGGATTCTGCCCTAGGGGAGTGCTACAGGAGCCTCACCAATGTTCAATTGCCTTCCTGGAGCCATGCTAGAAAAGGGGCATACGCACCAATGTCAAAAGGGCTTTAACTGCAGTCGCGTTCCTTCGCAGCATAACGCGCGTATCACTGCAAGTCACAGGCTGTTCCATCCGGTTCAACCGGTGGCCCGGCTGACCTGTGACTTCCTCCTAGGTTGTTGATCGGCATCAGTTGATAGCCAAGTTCTTTCGCCCGGGCCGCCAGGCCTTGATGTGTTGCTGCCGGTATCGTTGTTCGAAGGCCTCGGCGCCCTCATCGACGTACGGCTGCCCCCACCTTAGCAGCCGGTAAATCAAGGTGGCCAACTTGCGGGCCGTAGCGAACACCGCGATATCTCCCGCGATCCGCTGCGCCATCCTGCGGTAGTAGGCTCCCAGCGCGGTCGGGCTGTGACGCATCGACAGGGCCGCCATCCGCAGCGCGGCGGCCACACGTGTGCTGGCCCTGTTCCGCTTCTTCTTCACTGGCTTGCCCCCGCTTTTCGGCATGCGCGGCACCAGTGTGGCATGGGATACGAAATTCTGCTCGGTGGGAAACGGCTCAAGTCCGGCCCATATTCGCTCAGCACCACTTCGACGGTCTCCACCCCGATCGCATCGATTTGCGTCACATCCACGCCGCTCATCCGGTACAACGCCTGCCGCATTGCCTCTTGGCCGCGCTTTTTGATCGCCTTCGCTTTCTCCGGATTGCTTCACCGGCGGCTCCTCCCCCCGGGGACTCCTCCATCTCCATTTCAGCCAACTTGCGCAGTATCTCCTGCTCGTACTCGGTGATGCGCTCTTGGATGGCGTCGTAGATCTTTAAAGCTCTGCCGCAAGCTGAACAAGTGATCCTCTCGCCAATGCCCGCTCAACTGCTCGGCAATCTCCTCCTCGCTCTTGCGGCAGCGCGGTCCCGCAGTTTCGCCAGTTCCCGGGCATCCCGCTCTCCGGCCACAATCGCGCGCAGAATCGCCATCCCGGTGACGCCATCCAGGTCCGACACCGCACGGTGCACCCGCACATTCATCTGGTCCAGGCTCTTCTGCATCCGCCGCACCCAATCCCCGGATTCCGCACACCAGGTTGGCTTTATCCCGCACCAGCGTCCGCAGCATGCACACTTGTTCCTGCGGACGGAATGAGCCCCGCAACAACCCGCAACTGTGCAGCCGTTGTATCCACTCACAGTCGGTCGGATCCGTCTTCTTGTCGCGTCCCGGCACGCGCGCCAGTTGCCGTGTGTCTACCAGCAGCACCTCCAAGCCCTCGCCTCCAACACCTCGTGCGGCGCAATCCAGTAGACGCCGGTGCTTTCCATCGCCACCGACTCTACCTGTCGCTCCTTGAGCCACTCCGCCATCCGGATCAACTCCGGCGTTGTGGCCCCGAAATCGGCCACCTCGCGACCGCTCCCCTCCACCGTCGGGTGCGCAAACCCAATGCCGCTCACTGCCCATATCGATTCCGGCGACCTTGGCGCCGCACCACGGGCACCCTGCAATGCCTCTACTGCCGGCACGATCCCCTGCTTCCGCTTGTCCCGCATCCTCGATCCTCCTTTCTGAACACGACTGCCCAGGTTGGCGATACGCGGATTCTGACCTAGGGGAGAGCTACGGAGCCTCGCCAATGTTCCATTGCCTTCCTGGAGCCATGCTCGATAAGGGGCATTCGCACCAATGTAAAAAGGGCTTTAACTGCAGTCGCGTTCCTTCGCAGCATAACGCGCGTATCACTGCAAGTCACAGGCTATTCAATCCGGGGCCGCCCGGTGGCAAAGCTCGATAAGGACACGCCGAATCGACGGCCAGTGGAAGGCAAGCCTTCGCCGGCCGCGACGGTGATCTCCAGGGCCCGGCTTGGCGGCCTTCATCATCGATACAGCTGGCGGGAAGCTGCGTAGCGAACTCGCGTCCGCCGCGTCGATGCTGATGGTCGCGGTCTGGCGCCGCAGCGCCGTTGACGAAGCTCCATCGGCCAGCGTATCCCATGGGCAAAAAGGGATCTGGTGCCGCTCCCGGAGCGCCTATTCTCCTCCACCGCTGGCACCATCTGTGGCGGTTTGGTCCGGCAAGCTACACGCGCACCGCGCAACGTCTGCGGGCGCCGTGCAGCGTTGTTCGACGTTCGTCAGGATCAAGCGAGGTTCTGGCTACACACAGCGGCTGCTTTTCATCATTGCTTGTGCGTTGAGGGTGCCATCTGGCATTACTCTTCTCCAGACGAGGTCCTTCACAACATAACGCGGAATTGTTCAGTATCTAGAAGACAATTGGCTGCTGCCGTATGGAACATTGCCAGCGAAGCTTACCTATTTGAACAACATCGATCTGCTCTAGGTGACGTCGCAAAGCCGTTGGTTGGTCTATTAAACCGTAGAGCTTGCCCCGCAGTGGCTGGCTTTAGTGAGTCTGATTTTGACAATGACACTCAAAGGGCAATCGCGCAGATTAGTAATCTAAGAGACAATTATTGCCCCGGAACGTCTACTTGGTCGATTCCCGAACCTGAACCGAATTAGATATTCTGTTCAACGTTTGCTTTTCCTGCTCGCCGCCACCGTGTTCTTTTTCCGCGCCGCGCGGATTTTGCGCCTGTCTTCGTGCGTTGCCCTTCTTTTTGGTTTGCCGAGGAGTCGCGCCGGCCGCGAAGACGCGCATCATGCCTGTGAGACCAATCGCGAATTTCGGGTCAAACTCCGGCTCGTTCCAGTAGTCCACCGGGTCAACCAATCCAAAGTCCGCCAGCAGGGATGGACCGATATCCTCACGGAAGAGCACCCACAGAAACGAATGGGTTTTGTTCACAGCCTCGATCATCAGCGCTTTCATTTCCGCCTGCGTGATGCGCTAGGTTGTTGACCGGCCTGGCCCGGGGCCGTAACCGGCGTGATAATCCTCGATCACCGTGTTTCGAAAACACTGCTGAACAAGGAACTTCGCAAGCCGCCTTAGGATGACGGGGTTTTTCCGGACGAGTTGCGACGCGCTCTCCTTGGGAAAGGCGGCTCCGCATTTCCGGAGGATGGATGACATGGCCCTTGCCGTGATTTCGTCATCACCCGCGCGCGCCGTCGAGTTTCGCTGGGCCGATCTTTTCCGTTGGGCCATTTCTATGCATGCCTATCCTCTCCCTCGCGGACCCGCGTTGGCGAGCAGATACAGCAGCCCGGCAATGCCGAGAACCATGCTCGTTTGCTTCGGCCACAAAAGGAACAGGCCGCCGACCGTGAGAGCCAGACCCGTTTCCCTCGGGTATCCCGCCATCAGTTCGCCCGCCGCCCGGACGCAGTCCGCGATGAGCTTATCGGATGGTTGGAAATTCAATGACGGGTTGCGCTTGCGGAACCGAAAGCGCGGCGGCGCTGTCGAATTGAAACGCCGTCACTGATAACTCCCCGAACGGAAACGAGATCCCCGTGGATAGCGACGCCGTAAGGGCCGGGCGCGATCGCCGCAACCGCGTGCGCCGGTATATTTTCGCTGCAGGCATAGACTAAAACACCTCCCAGCCATTATCGCATTTTCACGTAATCCAACGATTATGTTTTGGGGTGCTTCGTTTGTGGCCCCGCCCGTAGTGTTCTTGAACTTGTTCCAGTTGATAACAGCCGCACTAAGGTTAAAGTTGGCGGATGCTAGGTTCATTGACGGCGAATTTGCTGGTGCTGATACGGAAAGAAACACGGGGCGGGGCCCTTGACGCCCCGTCCTTATCCGGCTTGATCGGAACGCTAAACTGATTCCCGAGATTTCGAAGTGGTTCATACTGCACAGCTCCGGTGACGCGCTTCGCCTTGTCCAACAATATGGACAACGCTTAGTCCACGTTCAAAGGTTCTTCATTCGGCCCCGGACGTGCAAGGTCGGTTCGGGAGCAGCGTTGATGATTATTCTTGTCCGATGCGAAAACGGCCGTTGCCACAACGGTGGTACTCTTCTTTGTCAGCAGATCTTCGAATTCAAATAGGTACTGCCGCTTTTCCGGAACATCGCCGCCGATGCCTCTTCCGGCGCCGTCCGGTCGAATTGAAAATGCGATATGTCCCTCCACCGATGAGTGCGGCGCCAAGTTCAAAGGGAATAGGAGTTGCGGTTTGCTTCGTATGCCGAAGCCGGCGAGCAATTCCGTCCACTCGCGGAGTGGCAGATTGCAGGGGTCAGTTGCGAGCCGGGTGCTTCCGTAGACGATCAAGAATGTGACGTTCAGACTCACTTGGTGCGGCGACCTGTTGATGAAAGTGAAGTCCTCTCCAATCGCAAATCGATGCCGCCGGCCCGCGCCGCGCACGACTGAAACATCAGCCACCCCACCAGGGTAGCGAACCTCCCAGCTCGGGGAAGCTTCTGCGCTTTCGTGTCGGTATTCTCCGGTTGGGCGCAACCCGGTATCCTGGGCAGGAACATTAATGTTGATTGTCGGCTGGAAATTTTGCGTCATGACGGGGGCCGCGGTCTGTTGCACCGCTTCTCGGCTAGCTCGCTCGTTGCGGTTCGTAATAAACTTCCTCCAGAGCGCGATAACGAACGCTGCTACGAGGCTGCAACCTATCCCCAAAGCCCATAACTGCCACTGATCCAAACCGTTCCAGTTCAAATTCACATCCTCCCGTCGCACCGCGCGGGCATCGTCGTCCCCAAGTCATCGAGCGGCTCGTTCTTTGACGCGCCGGCGCATCCGACACCGCCCCCACCTGGCCCGGTGGATTCTGAGAGCACCCCCCTACTCCTCCGTGTCAGATAAGCGCGATCTTTTCCTCCGTAAGCGAAATCCGCACTGACGAAGAATACTTGGCTCCCAGTTCTGCAACAATTTCGGCGACAGCGGTGCCCGTCAAACCGAGTGCCCCAAGGAACGTTTTCAGGGCTTCGAGGTCGCTGCAATAGTGGGGCTTCATCACGCCACCGACAATATCAGTTGGCGCAAACATCACCGCAAACTGAGCGCGCCGCAGAGGGACGCCGGTATTCGCACACAGGATGTTCAGGAATCCGTCTCTCGGGTTGTTCAATTTCGCGCGCAACGCCTCTACGACGAATGTGGACATACTTTTTTCTCCTAAAATCTTCTCGGCCGCCTCCCAGATCGGGAGATCGGCATCCTTCACGTACAAAGTCTTCTTTGGCATCCGTATAAGTAGACGTATACAGCTATAAGTTTACCATGCTTCTTTCCGTTTTGAATCCGGGTTCGCTTTCGTGTACAGTGGCGGGGCATAATCTCTAAAGGGACGCGCCGAATGACTATTACTTTGCCGTTGGAGCCGGAGAAAGAGGCCAAGCTTAATGCCCTGGCGCAGTCAAAGGGTCAGTCTGCGGACGATCTGGTGCGCGACGTGATCGACAGGATTCTGGACGAAGCCCCCGAAACAATGCCCCGGAAAGAACCGACGCACTCGCTGCGCGGCCTCTTCGCGAAATACGGCGCCGCCCCCTCAGCCGACGAGATCGATCAGAACCGGGCGGAGATGTTCGCGAATTTCCCGCGTTCCGATTTCTGATGATCGTTGCGATCGCCGATACTCACGCGACGGTCTGGTATCTATTCTCCGATGCGCGCCTCGGCAAGGCCGCATCCGCTTTTATCGACGACGCGATTGCCGCAGGCGATCACATTGGCGTCTCCGCCATCACCATCGCCGAAATGGTCTACCTGATCGAGAAGGGACGAATTCCCGCCAACGCCTTGAACGACCTTTACGCCGCGACCGCCGACGCGCAGGCTGTCCTGCGCCACGTACCACTCGATGAAAACATCGCCATGAAGATGGCGGAAATTCCCCGTCAGGATATTCCCGATCTTCCTGACCGCGTTATCGCCGCCACGGCGCTGTCCTACACTGTGCCCGTGTTGAGCCGCGACCGCCGGATACGCGCCTCGACCATCCGCACCATCTGGTAGTTACGGCTTCCGCATCGTTGGGGCAATGGCGTGGGGATTCCGGCGAAGCTGAACGTATATTCCGGAGGGAATCCGAACGGCATTCCGGGATGAAGCCGAACACCAGGAAACGACAGGGCGAAGGCCTCTAGCCGCCGCCGCTTGCCATCAATGACGGCTGCGCTCTGATCCGCATGTGCTGTTAATTAGGACCTTAAATTCAGTGGCACCGACGTGTCTTTCTTTCGTGAAGTTGTCCCGTATAGGGCCCGGAGAAAGGCAAGGCGAACTACGCAGCGTTGGTACCCGATCCGAGTTCGTGAGACAGACGTTTCGCGCTCCAAAGGTTCTCGGCAACGCGGCGATAGAGCTGCTGGCGAGCGTCCAAGTCTATTGTTTTAAGCTCAGTATGGGACTTGAACGGAAGCGTGCTCTCCTTTATGAAGCGGATAAACCCAGGATTATGCACATAAGTAAGCTCGTGAAGACTCTGAGCCCGTATGGCCCGGAAACTCCGACGTTAGCCGGTTGCGACAAAGTGCTGGTGTGAGCGAGAACGACGAACCAAGCTGAGCACTGGGAGAACACAGCGCGTCATCCTCATTCCGGGTAATTCCAAGCGTGGCAGTTCGGCATAGCCATGGGCTTTTCGGGCTTGGGGACGTGCTCAGGAATCACCGGACGACAACAGCGGAAATTTCACGCGGCAGCGCGATAATAATAGTTCAGCATGTTTCCCAGCCGCTCGCGGCGCCGGATCGCTCCACGATTACCAGCATGGGATTCATCCGGAAGGATCAACCGGTTGCCGAGACCTTGGTGGTTTCGCTCGGCATGATAATGCGCTACGAATTCGTGAATTCCTTTGCGCAACGAGCTCTCACCGAACAAGATGACGCGCTTCAAACAGGATTCCTTGATGCTGCGCACGAATCTCTCGGCGTGGGCATTCAGGTTCGGTGATCGCGGTGGTAGTTTCACGGACTTGACACCAACGTCGGCAAGCATACGCAGAAACTCTGCGGCAAACAGCGGGTCGCGATCATGAATCAGGTATCGCTTGCCGTTCAGGATTCCGTCCACGGCATCCGTAACATTCCTGCCAATCTGGAGCATCCATAGCCCGTTTGCGGCAGACGCAATGCCGACGATCTCCACTCTGCGCGTTGACAACTCAATGAAGAACAGTACGATGAAACGTTGCAGACCCCGCCGGGTCCAGACTTCCACGGTGAAGAAATCCGCGGCCACAATCAGTTCCCAGTGCCTGCTCAGAAACTCCTTCCAGGTCGTTTTTCGGCTCCGCTCCGGTGCCGGCTCAATCCCGTGCCGCTGCAAAATCTCGGCGATCGTGCTGCGGGCTATCTCATGCCTCAGGTTGGACAGCGCGCCCTGGATCCGACGATAGCCCCAATCCCGGTTCTCTTGCGCCATGCGAACCACCAAAGACTCGATCTCTCCGGCAGAGCGAGGTCGCCCCGGACCGCGATTTCCACTACCGTCATACTTCCGGGCGATCAGTTTTCGATGCCAGGCGAGCAAGGTCTCGGGCGTGACAATCGTGGCCACCTCGGCCAGAACCTTCCGTCCTAACCCTTTGGCCTTAGCGGCCAATCGGCGTCGTTGGGAGTCGTTGAGCCGCAGTCGCCGTCCACCGAGTTGCTCGCGAAGAACGCGGTTCTCTTCCCGAAGGTAGTCAATAACCTGCAACTGGCGTTGATTCATCCACCCGGCCACGGCGATCAGCACGAACCGAAACGGATCCAGGGCTCTCGACATCTCCAGCTCATTATCGCCAGCATCACTCCAGCGGCGCAGAGCCAGCGCAAATTCAAGCAGATCCAGTTTCCGGGCCATACGGGGGCTGCGATTTGGGTTGTGGCCCGGGCTATCAACAACTTAGACAAATTCCTACACCGTGCTCCTGAGTAGGATTTTCAATCACTTGCACAGTCGGTTGTATCAGTCGGTATCAGACCTCCGTGCAGGTAGTGGGCATACCTGAAATCGGCAATTTGCCCTGTGAAGATTGCTCTTGCGCTTCGCTTTTCTTTTTCGGCGAGGTGCCGCTGTGATGCAGATCACACCTACTCGCTTCCACCACTCTTTCACCCCGCAATTCGGCAACTGGGTTGCTTAATTCCGTAATGGGAGGGGACGGAATGTTGGAATGCTTCCTGCTTTTGGGAAAGGTCGGCGCAGCATGGGCACCAATGATCGCGATTCCAGCCGTGATAGCCGGAGGCGTGGCCTCAATGTGGCTAATCCTCTCCGGCATCAAGGGCATCATCACCAGATGGGACCGTCCGACGCGCAGGACTGCCCGCGCCGCGAGTCCGGGCGCGTGGAGGCGCAGCAAGTTGGCTCACGGACGCGGCGTGCTTGGAGGGCTTACCGCCCTGCCCCCGCCGCTTCCATAGCAGTGCAGGCCCCATGCCCGCAATTGCACGCGATAGACGGGCGGTTAGCGGACCCCTCGCAATACGATCCGCAATATTTGCTGCCCTTGGCTGCGGGACAGTTGCAACCAGGATGAGCACACTTGTCGATTTTCTTTTCGGCCATGTCAAACCTCCTTGCCCAAGTTCAATACCACGGCAGCGTGCCAAGTGCAATCGTGGCCGTTAGGTTTGATCCCAATTATGAAAGGACCAGAACTAAATGTACCGAGCATCTCGTGGTTGTTGCCATGAAGCAGGACCATAATACTCGGGTAGCGCCCCTGGGGAGAGTGCGGTGGTATGAGCCTTCATAGGGTGATCCAGGACCCGATTCCCTTGCTGATACTGCTCGGTCTAGTCCTACTAACCGTGTGGTTGTGGCGGTGGTTTAAGGGCCGGTGATGCGCCAAGCTGGCGGATCACACTTGCGATTGGCCCGGTTATCCTCATAAGTGTACTGGTGTGCGCGGAAAAGACGCGGCTCATTGCCGCATATGCTGCCATCACCCAACGATACGCGACTGCAGTGACTAAACTCCGGGCCACAACCGATGAAGAACTCCCCGAAGCCCTCATAGCGTCAGAGGCAGCGCGCGCCGAATGTGGCAAGGCACGGCGCGCCGTTCAGAAACATAAAGCTGAACATGGCTGCTAGAAATTGGCCGGTCTCTTTTTCAGGTAGGCCACCGCTGTCCCGGAACCCTCGACTCTGGTGACTCTTGCCGCAGCGCTTCTGCTTTTGTTAGGGGCGGGCGGCGTCTGCACCTGCCGCAGGTTAGGTGCTCGGCATGGGCGCCATAAACAACTACTTCTGGCACCCTACAAAGTCGCATCAGCCGAAGTTTAAACTGCGCCGTTTACAGGCTGAATTTCAGGCATGTTCGGAGCCACAGGCATTACCGGCGGCCAGAACTTCTTGGAACCTAGGGAACAGCGCTTTTACGACCAGAATGGGGCGCTGGGCCAATTTCAAGACTTCAACAACTCCACCGTGCCGATTTCCAGCAGGCAGCTCCGTTTAATAGGAACAGGTGCACGTGCACACCATCGCCGGCGGTTTAGCGTTCACCACCTCTTCTATCGAAGGCCCCAATATGTCCCAAAGGCTGGGGCTGCCGCCGCACACTGCATCCAACTGCTTGTTGTTGAGTTTGGTTGAATCCACCGTAAATTCCTGTTTCTTGAGATCTTCCATCTGTGTTACCCTCCTACCCTCTACCAAAGCAGTTCGCAGGCCAATCATTAAACCAGCGGATAGCAGCGCCTGCTGAATGTCGCGAAACCATTGCTTTGCATTGAGATCATCGGGCAGGGAAACACGCGGCGAGCAGCCAACTTTGATCGCACGTTTGTGGAGGCTATCCGAACGGATAGTTCTCTGGAAAAAATTGGATAGTGGTTGAACTGCGTTTGGCAAACTTGGACCGAGCCCCTTAGCTGAGACAAATCGCAATGAACACACTTGCCAGTTTTGACCCGCCCCCAGAAATGAGACAGGAGGTAAGTTGAGACCCAGCCTTCGGGTTTTGGGTCAGTCTGCATCACCGTTATGAACGCGTTGCGGCGTAATGACATGTCTGCAGACGCGTTTTTGGCGAATGACAGGGGTCGTTCGTCTGGG
>CAVYHD010000023.1:0-10789 GCA_963768075.1 Terriglobia bacterium | reverse complement strand
CCCGCACCAAGTTCGAGGCCGCTGTATCGGATTGATGCAGCGGCTTTATCATTTCTGGACATCCCTTCGTTCCGTATCATTCAGTTTGGCCTTCTCTTGTTTTGTGACGCCGTTTGTGACGAGTTTTGGTCGTGTGCCCGGCTGAGGAACTCCTCGGCAAGTCTTCCGGCCTCGAGCGTGTCGGTTTGATCGGTGATGTTGTAGCGTTCGAACACACCCAGCGTCCGGTGCCCCGTGATCTTCATGATTACCGACTCCGCCACACCAGCCCGTCGGAGGTTCCGCACCGCGGTACGCCGAAGATCATGGAAGAGCAGTCCGGGAACGCCTGCGGATTGGCACGTCAAATCCCTGCTCCTCCGAAAGTCCTTGATCGGCGTTGAGAAGCGGGCGAAGAGGTATTCGCAGGTCCGTGGTTGGACGTCGAGGTACGTGCGCATGTCGCCGTAGATTGGCACCGCCACCGGTTCGGTCTTGCGGTTCGCCTTCTTGCCCTGCATCCAAATGCACGAAGAAGCGAGGTCGACTTGCTCCCACTTGATTCGGAGCAGGGCTCCTTTTCGCAGTCCGACGTGATAGGCGATCACGAAGAGCAGCTTCAGCTCATGCGGCAGTTCAGCCAGAAGGTTTCGGTAGTGTTCGGGTTTTAGAAAACCCCTGCGCGGTTCGCCCTCGGTCAGTTTTGGAAAAAACGGCACCCGCCCGACAAGCGGTGGGTCCTGCTGGTATCCGAGTTGGAACGCGCGATGCAGGAGGCCCAGTTCGCGGTTGACAGTGCCGGGCTTGACCTGCTTCAGGCACTTCTGGATGTACTGCTTCACCTCCGTACTGGTCAGCTTCGCAGCTTTGATGTCGCCCAGGGCCGGGTTGATGATCGACTTGACCTTCAGAGTTGCGATGTAGGCTTGGGCTACGCCGCGGACGTCGTAGTCCTCCAGCAAGAGCTGGAAGAGATCGCGAACTCTCGTTCGATCCGGCGTCAAGTATTCGCCGGAGGCGAGTCTGCCCTGGCGACGGTGTAGGAAGCCAGTGCCTCGTCAGGGTCATTCGTCTTGCACGACTGGCGCCGCCTCACCCCGCCGGCAACGTAGTTACACCACCACCAGTCGTTCCTCAGGTAGATCGATCCTTGAGCCAGCGTCGGCCGCTTCCTAGACATTTCTATGCGCTCCGTTTGTTCTGCTCGATGATTCGATCCAGGTCCTGACGATCGAATCGGAGCTTCTTGTCCAGATCTACGGTCGGGATACGACCCATGTGCACCTTGGCCTTCAGCGCGTCTTTGGTCAGGCCCAGATATGTCGCGGCTTGTTCGAGCGTCAGAAGCCGCGGCGTCACGACGCCGTTATCGCGAAGCCGGTGCGCTACTGCGTCAGCGATGTTGTCGGTATTGATTTCAATCGCCATCAAATCCCCCCCGGAATTCACCCATCGATGGGCTAGTACCCGAATCCCTCTGAGATGCGCAGCCGGGCTGCTACTGGATCGTCTTGTCAGCCGTGGCATCCGCGAGAACGGAAGTCGGGACCCCACCGGCTCCCTCGAAGCACTGCTGGCGGATGATCTCGGATACCAACAGCCAGACATCGCCTGCCGGTTCTTCGATTTTCTTGAGGCCGTATCCATCTTGATTCCTTGCTGCCGCGATATGAAAGCAGCACACACATTGCTGCCGAGTTGCTGGTGATACGGCCGCCGAATCTCTTCGATAGTCTTCTTGGTTTGGAATTGAAAAGTCTGCATACCCTTTCCCTCTGAAGAACGGTCCCTGCTAAGATCCGCTTCCATCCGCGCCCATTTCAGCCCGAAAATCTCACCGGGCCTCATCCCAGCAAGCAGAGCGAGTCTCGCGATCAACCGCTCCCGAACATCTAACACCGAGAAGAGCTGCCGCACTTCTTCAACCGTCATGACCCGCGTTGCCGCTCGTCGGCACTCCCTCGGCGTGAACAACAGCGCCGCCGGGTTCCTCCACAAATATCCTTCCGCGACCGCCATGTCGAATATCTGCTTCAGATCTCATCGCAGGTGATCCACCACGCTGAATGAAAGCGTTTGGCCCTTGCGATCCAGCAACGCTTGCAACTCATCCCTGCCGAAGCTGCCCAACGATCGAGCATTAAACTCCAGCGTCAGATGATGTGCCAGCCGATCCTCGTTTGTCATCACCGTTGAACGCTTCCACTTTCGCCAGTAGAACGGTAAATAAACCTCACCGACGAAGTCGCCGAAACTCCTCTGCTCCGATGGTTCGCTCCGTCTATCGTTGATCGGGGCAACGAGAGCCGCCAATTCGGACTGCGCTTGCGCCTTGGTCATCTGCGAAATTCGCCTCAAAAGGCGCGCCCTGCGCTCTCCGTCTTGCCACCATCTCGCCACCCAACCACCACGAACTTTCTGCAAACTGCCTTTCTGATACCGTCTACGCATGAATTTTCTCCTTCATGCGTCCAACGGTGTCGATTGCTGACGATGACGCCATGGTAACATCACCGCCCGCGCTCTCATTGATCCTCTTCCATCCTTCGAGGGCAACTCGCCGAACCAGCTTCCTCCGTCCCATGGCGATCGCCGGCAGTGGCGACACGCCTACAACGTTCCCCGCGATCGCGTTATAGACGTGTGCCCTGGAACACCGGAGCTCACTTGCTACTTCCGCAACCGTTAGGATTTCGTCGGCAGTCATGGCATCGCACCTGCCTTTTGAATTCTGATTCTCATACCAACCTTCCAGGGGAAGAACAGTCGGCGCTCCACGGTGCTCAACGGCCTCGACCACGATCCGGTTCTCGCGCGAGTCCGTGAAGGTCGAGCTGGTGCATTGGAGTCGCCGCCGCCCTCCGAAGGGCCGCTTGATAACGACCGAGCCAGCCGCCCCATCGGTCCTCAACCGAGGCCATTCCACCCTGGCGTCGCAAGCGCCTGGTCTCTTCGAGGAGACGATCGTCGTTCAGAACCTTTTCACAATGTCCCAGCTCGTCGATCTCAAGCAGCGGTCGTCCGTTCTCGAACAACCTGCGCATACGCACGAACCTGTTGGCTCGTAATCCGCCGCGGCCGCGCGCCTCTGACATCTGAGGCGTGTGATAGATGCAATGCACCTTGGCGTCAGTGCCCTCCAGCATCATGAAGCTGCGACCGGTCCCTTCATCCTCGCCGTGCACTAGTACCCGGCCTTCTAGTGTTGTGCAATTGCGAAGATCGAACAAGACCAGTGGCAACCGCGTGTCCGATACTGGCACGCCGTGAGCGGCCAGAATTTTTTGTCGATCCCCGAGCCGCTGCATCGCCCGTAGTGCGGTTTCGAAATCCTGGCGCACCAGCCATTGGTCGAGCCCAGCGGCTTCGGCCAGTCCCATGCTTTCCAGCGTCCTCAGACGCGCAACTGCGTTCTGGTTTCGCAGATGCGCCGTGCTCCTGCTGATATGGAAATGCGAGGACTCACCTTCTGGCGGCTTCTCCCGAGCAATTGCCCGGTCCAGTGACGTGAACCTGTGCTGCCCCACTTCACGGCGCTGGGCTTCGGCGATGCCTCGTTGCGTGCGATACCCGAGTTGCCTGGTGCACAGATCCTCAGCGATGCTACGAATCCCTTGCTTGACGTAATCGCGTTCGAGACGGAAAGATTTTCCGTTCCCGCGAATGCCGCGCAGCGCGATATGGACGTGAGGGTTATCAGTATTGAAGTGCGATACGGCAACCCAGTCGAGGTGGGTGTCGAGATCCCACGTCATGCGCTGCATCAAGTCGCGGGTTAGCTTGGTTAGGTCCATCTTGTCTCCGAACTCGGGCGACACGATGATTTTCCACATGCGTTCGTCGCCGGCGGATTGCCACTGGTCGAGACGAGCAGCGATGTTGATCCCTCGTTCGGTTGCGTCAAACCCAGCCTCAACTGCGCGGTCCTGGCTGGCGCTCTCGCGGGCGATGTAGCGTCCGTGTGCTTTCCATTGCCCGCGCGTTGCATTCTTTGCGTACATCACGCGCACGGCGCACCGCTGATTGTACGGGAGAGACTGGACCGCGCGCCGAGCCCGCGGCTTGCGCTGTTGTGCGCGCAGTTCTCGGACATAGCGAAGGATCAGGAGGTAGGTAGAGCTCCAAGTTCGGGACGATCTGGCTTGCCTGCCTCGTACCTTCCGGGGATTAAGCCGGAACCCCTTTGGATTCCTGTCACTCACGACTTGGCTCCAGGTGCACTAACCCGCCACTTCTGGGGCACCTTCGCCCTGGAAAATCGGACGGTGCGTTGTGGCATGAAAATACCTCCTCACTTACAAGGCCTTGGGAGAGGGTGTTTTCGGACATGCAACCTCAGAATATTTTGTCGGGGTCTGGCGGCTCCCCGGTGAAGTTCTGGAATCCGCGCACTTTGCTGAGGTATTCCATGGCGGTGGCCAGTGGATTAGACCGCTCTTGCCGCTTGGTTGCAGGAACCGAACGCTGGGGCACTTGAACGACAGGGCCAGGAGCCGGCTTGTCCGGAAGCACTATCGATCGTTGATTCTGTTCTCTGCGAAGTATGCTCACATAAGCTCTGAGCGTCTTATACTCAACAGCCACACCATCGGCATTCAAGCATTCACAGACTCGTTTGAGGCTATGTCCGGCGTTTAGTGTCGCCGCGATCTCCGGCCATGCGCGACGAATCGACGTCATCTTGCTGCCAGGTTTTTCCATAGTCCGAGGTCAACGAGATGCTACCCGGCGCTGTTCCCGGCGAAGCCTGCCAACGGTGGTTCGGAGCGTCGGGTACGCGATCGGGATACCATCCGCATTCAAACTCTTACAGACATCTTTCAGTGTGTGGCCCGAGTCTAGCTCCGCCTTGATGTCCGGCCACACGCGGCGCAGCAAAGCCATGTACCGGTCTGGTTTCGCCTCACGCAGCCTGCGCAGGTTCGGGAGATGCAGCGGCGCGGAGGAATCTCCTGAACGTTCGACAACCGGGTCCGAGCCGACGTCGGGCCCTTGCTTCAGGACAGCTCTCTGAATCGAGTTGTGGTGGATGCTCATGGATTTTCCGAGAAAAATACCCCTCACTTTCAAAGGCATGGGAGAGGGTGTTTTCTGACATGAAATGAAAATATATTTTTGTGGGACCGCATCCGTCTGAATCTTCCAGGCGTTGGATGCCTACTGCTCTGGGCAGGAACATCGTGCAGTTCATGGAACACAGTGCAAGACGGACTAAATGCCCTGTTTTCTGCGTGAGCAGCAATCTACGGCAGAAGGCCATGTTACACAGAGTTACACTGCAACGAGTGCAAGAAAGGCGAAAGCCTTTGTTTTCTGCAACCGCAACGTATTGCACTTTTCGATGACACAAGGCAATGCAGATTCGCAACAAAAGGTGATCAAAGTCCATGTGGCGAATGATGAGCCAGAGACAGCGTTATGCGGAGGGGAACATAAAGGGTTGGGGTTTACTGGGCTTCCTTTTCCGGCTCTAGTTCCACTTCATCAGACACTTGGTCCGGGATGCCTTTTTGCGTAGGCAAATCCCGTTTGGGACGCGCGCATTGTTTTTTATTTTCCATGTCCGAAAACACCCTCTCCCAAGACTTTGAAAGTGAGGGGAGTGTTTCATGCCACAGCGCACTATCCGGTTTTCCGAAACGACGCTTCAACAGATTCAACAGGCCGCTAAGCAAAAGGGCTTTAGGTCAACCGCAGCGGTGATCCGACATGCGGTCGACCAGGAACTCACCGGTGGCGACGGCGTCAGCCAACGTATCGCCGCCATGCTCGATCAGATTCGGGGCGAATTATCACGAATCCAACGGATACAGCAAACGCAGTTCGCGTTCGTCGATACCCTCGCTAAGGCATTACTGACTGATTTACCCGAGCAGTCATCTACTTCGGTGGCCAGGGGGAAAGAGCGTTATGAGCGCTTCCTGGCAAGCGCGGCGGCCACAATGCTCAGCGATAAGCATCCGTTGTTGCTGGACGGGACGGAGCGATGACATTCGAAGCGACCACCACTGGGGTGAGCCAGCAGATGGCGGCTATGGGCTGCGAACTTTTTTAGTTAGCCTCGGGAACAGTTGTCGTGACCGTGCGAGGCGAAAACACTTCCCACCCCACCTCTGCGAATGTCGAAAACGAGCCAGCGAAAGAGTCATGATCTTGCGGAACCGGAGCATATGCCGTAGACATTTCTTGGGAGGCTTGGGGTTCGCTTCGGACCTCCTCGCCTGCAAAAGGGCGAAGGATTGGATCGCTACAGAGTGGTCAGAGTGAAAATATTACTTTGATTCCTGGTGCGGCCGCGCAACACAGAGAAGACCAGTGCCGTACTGGATGAAGCGGAAGAGTCGGGTAAGGCCGCGAGTCAGCCGGATACCAACGCGGCACCGCCGGCCGGACACGGGCGCAATGGAGCCGAGGCCTTCGGTGCCGCACAGAAGGTTGAGATCGCGCATCAGAGCCTGAAGCACGGCGACCGTTGCCCGGAGTGCGGCGAAGGCAACGTATATGAGCAGAAAGAGCCGAAGGTACTGGTGCGGATTGTCGGGCAGGCACCGCTAGCGGCCACCGTTTACTCGCTCGAGCGGTTGCGCTGCGGCGCGTGTGGGCAGGTGTTCACCGCGCAAGCGCCGGAAGGAGTAGGTCCGGAAAAATATGACGAGACCGCGGCGGCGATGATCGCGCAACTTAAGTACGGCAGTGGGATCCCATTCTACCGGCTGGAACAGCTGGAAGGTCAGCTTGGGATTCCGTTGCCGGCGGCAACCCAGTGGGAGATTGCGGAAGAGGCTGCGGAGTTGCTCAAACCGGCGCGCGATGAGTTGATCCGGCAGGCGGCTCAGGGTGAGGTGGTCCACAACGACGACACCAGCATGCGCGTGCTGCGGCTGGCGCGCGAGCCGTCGGACGAACGCACGGGCGTGTTTACCAGCGGGATCGTCTCGACTGGCGTGCGTTGGAAGATTGCGTTGTACTTCACCGGACGCCAGCATGCCGGCGAGAACATCGCCGACGTGTTGATGCAGCGGGCAGCGGAACTGCCATCGCCGATTCAGATGTGCGACGCGCTGTCGCGCAACGTTCCGAGGTTGCCCACAGGTGTGGAGATTCTGCTGGCTAATTGCCTCGCTCATGGAAGAAGACAGTTCATAGAAGTGGCGGCAAACTTTCCCGACGAATGCCGTTACGTGCTGGAGATGCTGGGCCAGGTGTACGGCCACGATGCCGACGCGCGTGGGCGTGGACTGACACCAGACGAGCGGCTACGACTTCACCAGGAGCGTAGCGGGCCGGTGATGGACCAGCTGCACCGCTGGCTGGAAGCGCAGTTCGCCGAGCGCAAAACGGAGCCGAACTCCGGGCTGGGCAAAGCGATCACTTATCTGCTGCGCCATTGGCGGCCTCTGACGCTGTTTCTCCGCCAAGCCGGGGCCCCACTGGACAACAACATCGTCGAGCGGGCATTGAAGCGCGTGGTTCTGCATCGGAAAAACGCGCTGTTCTATCGGACTCTGAACGGGGCGCAGGTAGGCGACCTGTTTATGAGCCTGATTCACACCTGCCAGTTGTGCGGCACCAACTCCTTCGATTACCTGATCGAGCTCCAGCGCCACGCCCAGGAACTGGCAGCCAACCCCGCGGAGTGGATGCCGTGGAATTACGGCGAGACGATTGCGCGCGTTGGAATATGATGAATGCCGACTGGCCGGAAAGGCCGTGGATACGAGTGAAGGATCGAAAGCAGATTACGCCTGACGAACGAGTTCCTTTGGAGCTGAGCGACCATGAGCGCGAGTTGGTTCTGAAACACACCTTTGCCGCCGACGACTTAACGGGCCGTTTGCGTATTGTGCGCCGGCCCGGCGAACCGCCGGTCTATCGTTTTACCTTGGATGATCTGGATGAACTGGCTGGCCACGTAGCAGCAGAAGCCAACCATGCAAAGGATAAGAAACTAGAGAAACAGTTGCATCGGTTATACGCTCGGATTGCGGCGGTACTGGAGTCCTATACGGACGAGACCGACGGATCGACACGCTGACCCACAACACAAATGTCGAAACCGAAAAGGAGCCACATTCGAGAGGAGCGAATCCGGAATGAAGCTATCGTGGACGCCAATGGGCCCGAAGAGCAGGCCATGGGCTGGTATTACTACCTCGAAAACAAACTGCGTTTCCCCTTTCAGGCCAAGTGCATCGCGGCCAAGGTAGTGTCGCCGCTCAGAAAGGGAGAAACTGTTGAAGTCCGGCGCATGGCACCCGAAGACGCTTGTACCGGCGACATGCTGGTGTTAATCCGCTGGCAGAGTCGCAATCTGGCGGTTCCCCTAGCTCAACTCGCAGCCATTGACGCGGACGAATCAACTTCCGAGGCCATCGGCGATTGGCATTACTGGGTGGCTCA
This sequence comes from Terriglobia bacterium, assembly GCA_963768075.1. GTDB lineage: Bacteria > Acidobacteriota > Terriglobia > Bryobacterales > Bryobacteraceae > QHXW01. Next base: position 2,410 of record CAVYHD010000023.1, on the reverse strand, counting down.
AGGTTACTGTTTCTGAATCATGCCAGGCGCGCGAAGACGTGCGCAGGCTTGCCGAAAACTCACGATGCTTGTGGCAATGATGTTATAAAAATCACCGTGCTTGGGCCCGCCACCCGGGCGGTACCTGACGCGAAGAAGGCAGCATGCTGTTGATATCAAAAACATTAGCTCTCCCAAGCCTTTAACGCTCGCCGCTAGGTGGTGGCACAACAAAGACGGATTTCAAGGCAGTTGGAATTGGCACTGTAGGTGCCTTGGTTCCAGAGGTGGCACACCATCTTACAACCGTTCTCGAAGTCCTTCTCGGGATTTCGATTCTTGGAAGCCTCGGGACATTTTTCCTGTACGTTCCAATTTTGCCGGTTGCCGCCGCTGTGACCATCATGCTGGCGTTGATCCTTATGTTTATTCTCGGCGTCCAAACTGGAGGCCGAAGGATCAGGGTTTTTCGGAGGAAGAATGCTTCGGGGTCGCGGCTGGCAGAATGGCGTTCGTTAAACCGGGCAGAGTAACGTTTCACCAGGATCACGCTCCCGTGCCACTCGCGGGGAATGTTCAGCTGTCATTACCGAAAACTCCGGGCCGGACATCGAACACTCGTTCGACCAATGGATGCTCGCCGAGGCCGGCGTGTTAACCGACTCTCCCTCATATCACGGTGACTGGCAGGAATCGAAGATGAAACTCGGCCGGACGGTTCATTGCCCCGAAGGACCACGCAATGGATGAGAAAGTTTGCTCTTGGCTGGAATGCGCGGCACCAGGCGGAGTCGACGCGAAGGCACTGATCGTATTAAGTATGGGTTCTATGTGGGTTCGCGAAAGTCCGGTTATGCCGCGCGCCGTTCGTATCGATGGTGTAGGCCGCCGACCTGGGGAATGGCAACGATACGACCGCTCTCCGGTCTGTCAACGGCTCTCGGCTCTGGGGCGTCTTTCGCCAGGGCTAAATGCGTGCGCGACTTCTCGTAGTAATTGAAATAACTTCGCAGAATCCGCCGCAGCGACTTCTCGTTCCACACAATGACGTGATCCAAGCACTCGCGGCGAATCGACCCGATCAGTCGTTCCACATACGGATTCTGCCAAGGCGAACGCGGAGCCGTGACCACCTCTTCGATCCCCATGCTCTTGGTGAGGGCAACGAATGCTCCCCCGAAAATCGCATCCCTATCCCGAATCAGGTACTTTGGCGCTTCCCATGGAAAGGCTTCTCGAATCTGCTGCGCCGTCCACTCTTCGCTCGGATGATCCGTTACGTTGAAGTGCATCACACGGCGGCGGTCATGCGACAAGACGATGAAAACAAACAGTACGCGGAAGGTCGCGGTCGGCACGGTAAAGAAATCCGTCGAGGTCATTTGCTTCATGTGATTTGTCAAGAAACGTCCGCCAGGTCTGTGAAGGCGGATTCCGGCGTCGGCGCAGATACTTGCCCACTGTCGATGGGGCGACCTGGATTCCCAGCTTGAGTAGTTCACCGTGAATGCGAGGCGCTCCCCACAAGAAATTGGCCTGGCTCATTTGCTGAATCAAATCGCGAATCGCAGCAGCGAGACCTGGCCTTCCCGGACGGCGGCGCGATTTGCAGGTCCAATAGCGCGCAAACGCCCTCCGATGCCAGCGGACGACTGTGTCCGGCTTCAGGATGCGCAGCCGGTGCCGCCAGCCCGGCCAGAAACAGGACAACCAAATCCACAACAGCCGATCAGATTGTCGAAGGCGGAGACGGCGTGGCGCGCTTTGTTGAAGGACGGCGATCTGATGGCGGAGGGCAACGATCTCAGCCTGCTGAGCAGCACGGGTCCGAAACGTAGAGGCGATCAGAGCCAGAAGAGCGATGAAAAATGGAGTCATCGTGGAAACGATGATGATCTCACGAACGGAGCGAAAACCTGCATTTTCAATCCGGACGGGCTTTTCGGTATCCACACCGGCGCCGAAATGCTGTTTGAAGTTTTCAGTCAGCGTTACGAACGGACCTCCACACTGGTGACCAGCAACCTGCCCTTTGCCGAATGGACCGAGGTGTTGGGTTCGGAGCGGCTAACCGGCGCGCTGCTGGATCGGCTGACCCACCATGTTCACATTTTGGAGATGAACGGGGACAGCTTTCGGCTCAAGAGCAGCAGGAAGAGGAAGGACCTCGGCCCGCAGTAGCTTCACAGCGCCGGCGTTGGGAGGCGGCTTCCGCTCCGCCCTAAACGCGCCCCGCAAGCGGGCTCGCAGGGCTCCGCTGCAGCCACCCCCAAACGAATCACGGAAACACCTGCTAAGAAGGACGAAGTGGTCCCCTTTTCGCTCCGCCGCGGTGGGAAACTTTCACTCCGCCCTTGACAGAGGTGACAGCTCTGGTTGGATTCTTCTCAACTCAGGTCATCCGAGACGTCTTAGTCAGGCGGTGTTCGGG
>CAVYHD010000022.1:0-379672 GCA_963768075.1 Terriglobia bacterium | reverse complement strand
AAGACCGCGCGGACGGTCTGAAACTGATGTTGCCGGAAGGCTGGATCCACGTGCGGGCGTCCAATACCGAGCCGCTGCTGCGCGTAGCCGCCGAGGCCAAAAGCCAGGCTACCGTTGAAAAACTCTACGCGGAAGTGCTGGAGCTATTCAGGGGATGACGGCCCGCCGAAGTTGGCCCCGATCCCTATCACGGTACGCGAGTCCAGGTCTGCGTACGCCCCAGGATCGGCGCAATCATGTATCCGCGCACCAGCAGCCGCTTGCCTTGGTCGAGTAGCTGCAGTTTGCAGCGATACACCTTGCCGGTATCTGGGTCCAGAATGTCTCCCCCGGCGTATTCTTCGCCCTGCTTCTTCATAGAGCGCATGACGATCATCCCGATAACCGGCTTGCCCTTCCGGTCATCGGTGCACAGATCGCAGTGCTCCTTGGCGTCCTCCGCTTTCAGGCCGGATTCGACCTTTCCAAAGAATGCCCCGTTTTCCTCGTAAATGCGCACCACCCCGCGGGGCTGGCCAGTTCGGTCGTCCACCGTTTTCCAGTAGCCGGCCGGTGAAAAATCCGTTGCGGCAGGCCCTCCCACGGCCGTGAACAACAGCACCATGAGCCCCGCGAGCCCGTATCGCCAGCCAACTGTCGTTTTTTTCCGCAAATGAGTCAACCCTTAAGTGTAACGAATGTGTAAAATATTACCTACAGTTTCTGAGTTAGGGCTCTATTCTTGAATGATCGATAAGCACAAGATTTTCAACGGCACCCAGGTCTTTTCGTCCGGATCGGGCGACCTGTTCAACGGTTTCTTCGCACCGGGAAAGAAGTGGCAGTTCGATAAGACGGGCCTGGTCGATAACCGCGCGCGCCGCATCTTCGACTTGGCCAACCGCGCCTGCAAGCACGGCGTCTACCCCTACCAGTTGGCGCTCGAAGGCCGGTCTGGCCCCTGGGTGGAAGCCGAGGGCAGCCGGATGCTCATGCTTTCGTCTTATGATTACCTCGGCCTCATCGGCGATGAACGCCTCGACAACGCAGCCATCGCCGCTATCCGCAAGTATGGCACCGGCACCGGCGGCGTGCGTCTGCTCACCGGAACCATTGACCTTCACCACCAGATGGAACGCGATCTGGCGGCCTTCAAAGGCACTGCATCGGCCATCACTTTCAGTTCGGGGTACCTCGCCAACCTTGCCGTCCTCTCGGCTCTGCTCTCGCCGCAAGACCGCGTTCTGCTCGACTCTCTGTCGCATCGCAGCCTGGTCGACGCCTGCCGTCTCTCCGGCGTGACCCTCCGGCGCTTCCAGCATAATGATCCCTCTTCGCTCCGCCACGAGTTGCAATCCGATCCCCATACCGGCCGCACGCTCATCATCGCGGACGGCGTCTTCTCCATGGATGGCGACATCTGCTGTCTGCCGGAACTGATCGCCCTGAAGAAGGAGTTCAATTGCTATCTCATGATCGACGAGGCGCACGCCTCGGGCGTTCTGGGCGCGCACGGTCGTGGCACCGATGAACATTACGGAATCGACGCCACGGAGGTCGATATCTGGACCGGCTCCCTCGCCAAAGCCATTCCGTCGAACGGAGGCTTCGTCGCCACCTCGCAAGAGGTCGGCGTCTATCTCCAGCACGCGGCGGCCCCGTTCATCTTCTCCGCGGCGCTCTGTCCCGCCGCCGTCGCCGCGGTTTGCGAGACGCTCACCATTCTGAAGGCCGAACCCCAGCGCGTCGCAAGGCTGAAACTGAATGCGGATTTCCTCCGCGACGGCTTGCGCAATCTAGGCTTCGAGCTTGGCTCTTCAACCACTCCCATCATTCCCGTGATCTTCGGCGATGAAGCCGAAGCCGCGCTTTTCGCCGGCCGCCTCCGCGAAGCGGGCATCGTGGTTACGCCCGTGCTGTTCCCTGCCGTGCCACAAGGCGCAGCGCGCCTCCGCATCTGCGTCACCGCCGCCCACACGACTGAGGATCTGGAACTGGCCCTCGATGCGTTCCGCCGCTGCCGCAAGTAGGTCCCTGATCCGGGGCCAAGACCGTCGGTGCCCTTGCCCGGCCGGTTGCCTGCAGACGTTATCTTGCCAGTCGACCGGTAATAGGTCTAACTTTGAGTTATGACTCTCGAAGCCTTGAAAGAAGCTATTGCGGAGCTGCGGCCCGAAGAGAAGATCGCCCTCGCCAGTTGGCTCAATGAGCAAGAGATAGACGAGTGGGACCGGCAAATGCAGCAGGACTTCTCGCCAGGAGGCAGCGGTGCGCGGATCGTCGAGAGCGTCCAAGCCGATGTTCGCGATGGAAAGTTCAGTCCTGCGGATTCAAAACGCTTATGAGCGCGCGCCGTGAAACTCGTTTCATACGCCTCAGATGAGTTTTGGAAACTCTACGGCACTCTTCCACTAGATGTGCGGAGGCAAGCAGACAAGCAGTTCGAACTATTCAGCCAGAATCCGTTTCACCCCTCCCTGCATTTGAAGCCCGTGGGTCAAGTGTGGAGTGTCCGCGTCAACCAAACCTTCCGTGCGCTCGCATACTGGGAGAGTAGAATTTTCTATTGGTTCTGGATCGGTTCGCACCAGGACTACGAAAGACTACTCGGCCGGTAGATTCCCAGCCCACTCCCCTTCGCTCTGTTACCATTCTCCCTATGGCCGAGGATCGCACTTACCCCCCAAGTCGGGAATTCGTGGAGCACGCCAACGTGAAGGGCATGGATGCCTATCGCGCGCTCTACCACCGCGCTGAGGAGCAGCCCGCCGCCTTCTGGAGCGAGCTCGCGGAAAAGGAGCTCTTCTGGTTCGAGAAGTGGTCGAAAGCTTTCGAGTGGAACCCGCCCGCCGTGAAGTGGTTTGTCGGCGGCAAAACCAACGTCTCCTACAACTGCATCGACCGCCATCTGGCTACTCCCCGCAAGAACAAAGTGGCCATCCTGTGGGAGGGCGAGCCCGGCGATCAGCGCATGATCACCTACCAGGAACTCCACCGGCTAGTGTCGCGATTCGCCAACGTCCTGAAGTCCCGCGGCCTCAAAACCGGCGATCGCGCCATCGTCTACATGCCCATGATTCCGGAGCTGCCCGTGGCTCTGCTGGCCTGCGCGCGTCTCGGCATCATCCACAGCGTGGTGTTCGGCGGTTTCTCCGCCGAGGCGCTCAAGGCCCGCATTCAGGATCTCGAAGCCCAGGTCGTGATCACCGCCGATGGCGGCTGGCGGCGCGGCAAAGAAGTCCGGCTGAAGCCTGCCGTCGATGAAGCGGTCGCCGATTGTCCCACCATCCGTGACGTCATCGTCTATCGCCGCACCGGAGGAGAGGTCGTGATGCGCGAGGGCCGCGACCTCTGGTGGCACGAGCTCGACGAAAAGGCCGGCGAAACCTGCGACGCCGTGCCGCTCGATTCCGAAGCGCCGCTCTTCGTCCTCTACACTTCCGGCACCACCGGCAAACCCAAAGGCATCGTCCACACCACTGGCGGCTATCTGCTCCAGGCCACCATGACCATGAAGTGGGTCTTCGACCTCCACGAGGAAGATACCTACTGGTGTACCGCCGACATTGGTTGGGTTACCGGCCACAGCTACATCGTTTACGGCCCGCTTTCCGCCGGCGCAACCACCGTGATGTACGAAGGCGCGCCCGATTTCCCGCAGCCCGATCGCTATTGGCGCCTCATCGAAAAATATCGCATCAACATTCTTTACACATCGCCCACGGCCATCCGTTCGTTCGTACGCCAGGGCGATCAGTGGCCCAATGCGCACGATCTTTCGAGCCTCCGCCTTCTCGGATCGGTCGGAGAACCCATCAATCCAGCCGCCTGGGAGTGGTACTACAACACCATCGGGAAGGAACGCTGCCCCATCGTCGATACCTGGTGGCAAACCGAGACCGGCGCCATCATGATCTCCGCCATGCCCGGTGCGGTGCCGTTGAAACCCGGCTCCGGCTCGCTCCCGCTGCCCGGCATTCTGCCCGAGATTGTAGATCTCCAAGGCCGTCCCGTTGGCGACAATCGGGAAGGCTTCCTCATCATCCGCCGCCCCTGGCCCAGCATGCTGCGCACCATCTGGGGCGATCCCCAGCGCTACGAAGAGCAATACTGGAAGCGCATTCCTGGAAATTATCTGACCGGCGACGCCGCCCGTCGCGACTCCGATGGCTACTATTGGGTGCTAGGCCGCGTCGATGACGTCATGAACGTCAGCGGCCACCGCCTGAGCACCATGGAGCTCGAGTCCGCGCTGGTCCGCCATCCCGCCGTCGCCGAAGCCGCCGTAGTAGGCAAACCACACGAGATCACTGGTCAGTCCGTCGCGTGTTTCGTAACGCTGAAGCAGGGCCAATGGGACCATGAGCAGCTCGCGCAGGACCTGCGCCAGTGGGTCGCCCACGAGATCGGCAGCTTCGCCAGGCCCGAGCAGATCCGCTTCACCGACGCCCTCCCCAAAACCCGCAGCGGCAAAATCATGCGCCGTCTGCTGAGGGAAATCGTAACGTCGAATACGGTTGTGGGGGATGTGACGACACTCGAGGACTTGTCAGTGGTAACCAAGCTCGCCGCACAGAACGACGAGGAGTGACGTGAGCGCGAAAATCGCTCCCGCAGCCTTCAGGAGCAACGCGGGAGGCCCCGGACGAATCGCCGGTCTTGAGAATCGCCTGCCATCCTGCGCGTTTTTTCGCGTGCCGCGCATGGCCTGGTCCAGGGTGAAACAGGCACCGCCGTTGCGCCCGAGGGATTCGGGAATATTTGACACTGCCGTTTGATTCGGGGTATTCCTAGTTAAGCGCAAGGGGGGTTGATTTGCCGATAAAGACAGCAGGGAGTTTTTTAGCGTTGTTTTTGGTGAGTGCGTGTGCGGCGCCACTCTGGGGTCAAGCCGTGGCGAATGCACAGATTTCAGGCTCCGTCGCGGATGCCAGCGGCGCGGCAATTCCGCGTGCCCAGGTAACCGCTACCCAGACCGATACACACCAGGTGCGCGTGACTTCGAGTGGCGCCGACGGCGCATACATATTGCCCAATCTCCCCGTCGGGCCTTACCAGGTCGAAGTGCAAGCCAACGGTTTCTCCACGTATGTCCAGACCGGGATCCGTCTCGAGGTCAGCAATGAAATTACCTTGAACGTCAAGCTGAGCGTGGGGGAGATGAAGCAACAGGTTGAAGTGTCGGCCGATGCCAGCATGGTCGAAACGCAGCAAACTTCCGTCGCCCAGGTAATCGATCAAAGAAGCATTGTGGATCTGCCATTGAATGGCCGGCAAGCCACGCAGTTGATTATGTTGGCGGGCGGCGCGAACGATATCGGCCCGGCGAACGGAATGAGTGATTTGACCGGCAGCAAGAACTACTTCAGCGCGGATAGTATCTCGGTGGCCGGGGGACAGGCCAATGGAACGAACTACCTACTGGACGGCGGCGAGCACATGGATACCTTCTCCAACGTGAATCTCCCGTTCCCGTTCCCGGATGCCATTCAGGAATTCAGCGTTCAAACCAGTAGCCTTTCGGCGCGCTATGGGCTGCATCCCGGGGCTGTCGTTAACGCGATCACCAAATCGGGAACCAACGGATTCCACGGCGATGCTTTCGAGTTTGTGCGCAACGGCGACTTCAATGCCCGCGATTTCTTCGCACCCACCACGGACAGCCTGAAGAGGAATCAGTTTGGAGGCACACTCGGAGCGCCAATCAAGAAGGATAAGATCTTCGGCTTTTTTGGATACCAGGGCACCGAGATCCGGACGGCGCCGCCCTCCTCCATTGCTCACGTTCCTACGTCGGCCGCGCTGGGTGGGGACTTCAGCACCCTGGAATCCTCCGCCTGCCAGTCGAGTGGCGCCCAAACACTCATCAATCCGTCCAACGGACAGCCGTTTCCGGGCAACAAGATTCCTACGTCCTCCTTCAATCCGGTGGCGCTGAATATTCTCAAATACGTGCCCACGTCAAGCGATCCGTGCGGGGAGATCACCTACTCGATTCCGGAGCCACAGAAAGAAACGCAATATATCGGCCGCGTAGACTGGAATCAAAGCTCTAAGCATAATGTCTTCGGGCGCTACTTCTTCGCGGATTACGCCAGTCCGGCTTCTTTCAACAACGACATGCTGAACACTAAGCAGCGGGGCGTTTTGGACCGCAGCCAATCGGCCACTATCGGCGACACGTATTCGATCAATCCCACTACTGTGAATTCTGCCCACGCCACTTGGACACGGCTTGCCATCACGCGCGGTCCGGCGGCTGATTACGTCAATTACACCGATGTCGGCGTGAATATGTATTCTAATGTTCCAAACTTCTTGAATTTGAATGTGAACGGCTATTTCAACGGAGGGTGCGGTAGTTGCGCTCCCGCCGTGTTCGACCAGGATTCGTATCAAGTGGCGGACGATCTGGATCTGATCCGGGGCCGGCATCACCTCTCGGTGGGCGTGGACTATATCCGCATGGGTTTCAATTACAGGAACAACGTCGTAGCCAATGGCACGTTCACCTTTAACGGGCAATTCTCTGGCGACGCGCTGGCTGATTTCCTGCTCGGTGTGCCCAGCAACTTTCAGCAAGGAAGTGTGCAGCCGTTTGATGGACGGCAGAACTCCCTCGGCGCTTACGTCCACGACAATATTCGCCTCACGAAGCGCTTCACCCTGCAACTCGGGGTACGCTGGGAACCGTACCTTCCCGAGCACGAAAAATACAACCGGATGCAATCTTTTGATTTCGCGGCGTTCGCTGCCGGCACAAAGACCAGCCAGTATGTCAACGCGCCGCCGGGTCTGTTTTTCCCCGGCGATCCCGGCGAACCCAGTTCCTACACCTTCGCCAGGCCCTGGCTCTTCGAGCCCCGTGCCGGGCTCTCTTGGGACCCGACCGGTAGCGGACGCCAGACGATTCGCGCCGGCTACGGCCTTTTCTACGACACCATGGCCACTGCCTATCAGGAAGATCAGACTGGCGACGCTCCCTGGGCCAGCACCGTTGGTCTGCCGAGCCCCGCTGGAGGGTTGACGAATCCTTACATGGGATATCCGGGAGGCAATCCGTTCCCGACGCCGACTCCGCCTAGCAAGAACCAGATTTTCCCACCCGAAGGCCAATACTATAGCTATCCTCTGCATGCTCATCCCACTTCCGTGCATCAGTGGAACCTGAGTTACGAACGTCAGTTGGCCAAGGATTGGCTGGTATCGGCGACTTACATCGGCAATAAGAGTACTCATATCTGGGGCGGAGAGGATGTCGACCCGGCTGTTTATATTCCCGGAATGTGCGGCGGCTCACCCTGTTCCACGACTTCCAATACCAATCAGAGACGGGTGCTCTACCTCCAAAACCCCGTTGCTGGCTCCTTGATTTCGGATATTTTTCAGGCCGACGATGGCGCAAATTCGGAGTATAACGGGCTCCTCCTGAAGGCGGAGCATCGTTTTAGCGAGCACTACTCGATCCTTGCGAATTACGCCTGGGCCCATTGCATCAGTGAGGCGGATTTCGAGGGTGATCTTGGCGGCCCTCAAACGCAGCAACCCTATAACCGGAACGCCGATCGCGGGAATTGCGGTTTCGACCTCCGCGGCACCTTCAATCTGACGTTTGTTGTCCAATCGCCTCACTTTCAGAACGTGTGGACCAACCGGCTGCTTGGCAACTGGCAACTAGCGCCTATTTTTTCGATTCACACCGGAACGTGGTTCAGCGTTTTCACCGGCCTGGATAATTCTCTGACTGGTATCGGGCTGGACCGTCCGAATGTGGTCGGAAATCCCTACGTACGTAACCTCAGTACCCAGCAATGGCTGAACCCCAGTGCTTTCGTTCCGAACGCGCTAGGCACGTTTGGAGACGTGGGCTCGGATTCGTTGGTGGGACCGGCCTTTTTCAATATCGACGCGGCCGTGAGCCGGCGTTTCAATGTCAGAGAGAAGCAACAGCTCGAGTTGCGCTTTGAGTTCTTTAACCTCACCAACCATGTAAATTTCAACGTTCCTAACTTGGACAACTACCAGCAGGATCCCACTTTCGGCCAAATTCTTGGCGACCAGGGTCCCCGGATCCTCCAGTTTGCGGCGAAGTATACGTTCTGAGAGAGGTCCCGCGATCGCTAAAGGCCGGTCAATCTCCGCGGTGTGTCGGGCGGCTGGCATAATTCCGCTCGTAATACGCGCGGTATTCGCCGGATTTCACGCGTGCCACCCACGGAGCATTCTGGCGGTACCAGTCCACGGTATGGGCCAGACCCTCCTCGAAACCGACCTGCGGCTGCCAGCCGGTTTCGCGCATGATTTTGGCGCTCGATAGCGCGTAGCGCCGGTCGTGTCCGGGCCGGTCTTCCACGTACCGGATGAGCGATTCGGAAACGCTGGTCGCAGCCACGATCTGGTGTACTACCTCCAGGTTCGGCAGCGAACGGCTGCCGCCGATATTGTAAATCTCGCCGTCCCGGCCTTTGGCGAGCACCGCGCCGATCGCGCGGCAATGGTCGTCCACGTACAGCCAGTCACGCACTTGCAGGCCATCGCCGTACACCGGTAGCGGCCGGCCTTCGAGCGCATTGGAGATCATCAGCGGCAGTAGCTTCTCGGGAAATTGGAACGGCCCGTAGTTGTTGGAGGCCCGCGTGACGATCACCGGCAGGTGATAGGTGGTGAAGTACGATCGCGCCAGCAGATCCGATCCGGCCTTGGATGCCGAATACGGGCTGCTGGGATTCAGCGGGAAATCTTCGCCGGCTTCGAGCGGAGCTTCCAGACTGCCGTACACTTCGTCCGTCGAAACGTGCACAAATCGCGGCACGTGGTGTGCGCGCGCGGCTTCGAGCAGCGTAAAAGTGCCGCGCAGGTTGGTTTCAAACGCCGGGCTGGGAGAGAAGATGCTTCGGTCCACATGGGACTCTGCGGCAAAATGCACCACCGCATCGGGCTTTTCCTCCCGCACCAATGCATCCACCAGCGCCGCGTCGCAGATATCCCCGTGCACGAAACGGTAGCCGGGATGCTCCGCCACCGCCTCCAGGTTCTCCAGGTTACCCGCGTACGTCAGTTTATCGAGATTGACAATGTGCGGCGCGCCGCTCGCCTGCAACATCTGCCGCACGAATGCCGAGCCAATAAAACCCGCTCCACCCGTAACTAGGAGTTTCATACGTGAAATCGGCCTTCCCGCCCATGCGCCTTATCCAGACGCGAATGCCGCCTACTTATGCTGCGTCTCCCAATCGTATAGGATGTGCGGATCATTGTAAGGAATACGGCCCTCATCCTGAGGATCGTAGAAACGGTCGGTCAGATAAACCAGCATTGCCGGCTCCGCTCCGATGACCTTGTATCCATGGCCGACACCCGGTGGAATCAGAATCTGCCAGGGCCGCAAAACGCCCGCGTAGAGCGTGTTGCGTACGCCGAAAGTGCGTGACCCCTCGCGCAGGTCCACCAGCGCCACTTGCAGCATTCCCGTCACCGGCGCCCAGCAGTCGGTCTGGTGCAGATGATAGTGAAAAGCCTTAATGGTGCCGGGATAGTTGAGCGCCGCCGAAATCTGCGTCGACGCGGCGGGGAATCCCCCGGCCAGCCCCTGACCCAGCCGCTGCACTTCCATGAAATATCCGCGGTCGTCCGGCCACAAGGTCACCGCCTCGATGCGGACGCCGTCAATCAACTGCGGCGAGTCCCGTTTCAGAATCAACGAGCCGATGCCTTTTTCGCATTCCGGAAGCACGAGATTCAACGCCGCCGAGCGCGCCACCTGGCGTCCGGAAACCTCTTCCACTTTGCCGGCCATCAGACGCTCACTTTATCCGGAACCAGGGGCGCCGGCTCCTGGCGCCGGCTCTGCGCCACAAGATTGCCCGCGCGCAGCAGTGACTCGAATGTGCCGGCATCCGTCCACCAGCCTTCCAGGAACGAAAACGCCATAGTGTCCTCACGGATGTAGGCGTTGTTCACATCGGTGATCTCGAGTTCGCCTCGTCCCGAGGGCACCAGCGTCTTGATTTTGTCAAACACCGTGGCATCGTACATATAGATGCCCGTTACCGCGAAATCCGATTTCGGCCGCTTCGGTTTCTCTTCGATGTGGAGAATCCGGTCTCCGTCAATCTCGGCTACGCCGAAGCGCTCCGGGTCGGGAACCTTTTTCAGCAGGATTCTCGCCCCGCCCGCCTGCTTCTGGAATTCTTCCACTGCGCCGCGGATGCTGCCCTCGATGATGTTGTCCCCCAACATGACGCACACCTTCTGGCCCTCGGCGAAGTGCTCGGCCAGCGCCAGCGCATCAGCGATGCCGCCTTCCCCCTCCTGGTACGTGTAGCCGATATGTTTCAGGCCGAAATTCTTTCCATTGGCCAGCAGCCGCAAAAAATCGCCCGCCGTCTTGCCTCCGGTGACGATCAGAATGTCCTGGATCCCCGCATCCACCAGCGCCTGGATGGGGTAGTAAATCATGGGCTTGTCGTAAACCGGCAACAGATGCTTGTTGGTGATCTTGGTCAGCGGAGACAGCCTGCTGCCGCTGCCCCCCGCTAGTACGATGCCTTTCATATCTGATTGGTGACGCTGCCTGTAGCTACTACCTAAATTATAAACACGTTTGCGCCAGTCCTACCATGCCGAAATGCCGTAGCGGCTCGCGCTGCCTTCGGAGTTGTCCGGGATTGGATTCGTTTGTTGAAACAGCGGTCCCCGGTCAGCCTGCTTAGCAGCTGCCGGCTTCCGCTCTGCTGGCCCGCCCACTAGCCGCATAAACCAGCTTGCGATCGGGTTCGGCGGCTTCTAGTTTGGGTTCGTGCTTGGCTGAGTTTTCTTTGAGTCCCCGCTCCACGCAAGTGACAAAGGCGCTTAGGATCAGCGGATCGAGATGCGTTTCGAAATCGCGAAAGAAGTTGATGTACTGCGCTCCGGCGAGCGGAATCCGCAGCTGCCATAACGGCTTCGCATTCCATCCCGTCCAGTCCTCTAGAACCACGCCGGCCACGCTCATGCGAACACCTTGAAACCCGAACTCCCGCGAGCCCTCGAGGACCGTGGTCCAGCACTCGTTCAGGTCGCCTGCCCGCACCAATGACTTCTCAAAGTCGTGAAGCCGCGTTTCCGCGTCGATGATGCGCCGGAAGCCCCCCTTCAGGAACAGCCGGCCAGCTTTGGCGAACTCCGCATATCCCAGATACTGAATGCCAATTCCCGCCGGGACGCAAAAGAGAATCACGATCAGACCGCTAAACTGGTTATGAAAAGCGCCTACCAGCAAAGAGGAAGCTGCCGCGAAGAAGCACACTCCGTACATCACCAGCACGGCTCCGGTTGGCGTAAAACCCCGGTCCAGAAGCTTGTGGTGAATGTGCCCGCGGTCTCCCTGGAAAATCGGCTGGTTGCGCAGGAACCGGCGGGCGATGGAGATCGTAACGTCAAGCAGAGGAAAGGAGACGGCTAATACCGGCGCCAACAGCGCGACCATTGCCACCGTCTTTTGGCTCCACAGGGCCCCGTAGCACGCCAGAAGAAAGCCAATCAAGAGGCTGCCGCTGTCGCCGAGAAAAACCGAAGCCGGGTTAAAGTTGTAGCGGAGGAAACCGATCAGGCACCCAACCAGTGGCATGGTTGCCAGAGCCAGAGGCAGGTTCCCTTGGACCAAAGCGGCAATTAACATCGTTACGCTCGCGAACAAACCCACGCCCGCCGCGAGTCCGTCCATGCCATCAATCAGATTAAAAGCGTTCGTGCATCCCACCAGCCAGACGACCGTGACCACAAACCCTACCCATGGATACGCCGCGAGCCACGGTACCAGATGAAGATCCACCCGAATTCCCGAATAGTAGGCGAGTACCCCGCCAGCCAGAATTCCGAGCAGCTTCTGCCATGCGCTCAACCCGACCAGGTCGTCCAGGACGCCGGTCAGGAAAACCACGGCCGCCACCAGGCTCAGCTTCCAGATATCTGGCAGTGCTCCATGTAGAATCTGCGCGTAGCTAAACGGCAGCAGGAACGCAATCGCGAACGTCGCAACATAAGACAGTGCGATCGCAATTCCACCCACTCGGGGCATGGGACCCGAATGCTTCTTCCGGCCCCCGTCCGGATGATCCAGAAAACCGAGAGCACCAACCCGATCCCGAATGATCGGCGTCAGGAAGAACGATAATAATAGCGAGACTACACCGAGGGTGATTATTAGGTACAAAAGACAACTCCTCCAAGTATTTGTTCTGCTACGCCCACTACGGCGTGGGGCTAGCTGACCATGCCTTCTTTTGGGTTGCGACTTCTTGGTCCCAGCCTCTCAGGCCCCAGGTTATCCTACTTCCACCTAGGAATTAGTGAAAATGGGGTGACAACCGTCCTAGGACCAATGGTTTAAGTACTAGTACCACCCCAACTCAGAGGGAATATTTGCTTCCGCCTGCGGGACCAGAACCATTGGGTTTAGTGACATTTTGCGGGATTTCGTTTCGATCGTTCCCAGGGCAGGTTTTCCTAGGTAGGATACCCCCCGGGGTGCTAAGGCCGCCGGTCCCTCCAGGTGCGATTAGGGTCCGGCGCTGATGGGCTGGATGGGCCTCAACGGCGCCATCGGGCGACCGTCAATTTGGACGCTGATACGGGCAAACGGAAGGCCGGAACTGACAATCCGCGCTAGAGGCGGGCTCTACTGGACTGCTGCTTCTCCGATTTGCATCACCACCGAACGCGGCGCATCGCCCGATTCGTCCGATACCTGCACCAGCATGATCCGGATCAAATCGTTCTTAGGGTCGATCCAGCCTTGCGTGCCGAAGGCGCCGCCATGTCCGAAAGTGCCGGGAGAGTTAAGCAGGAGCGTCCCCTCCGGCTGATTCACGATTTCGAATGTTAATCCATAGCCAGTGCCGCCCATCCATCCCGATGGCGTCACGTTGGGCGTGAACACGCGCGTCATCGTGTCCACTGCCTGCCGCGAGAGATAACGACGTCCGTTATATTCGCCGCCGTTAAGCAGCATCTGGTAAAACCGGACCAGATCCGGCGCGGTCGTACAGAGTCCGAATTCCGGAGCCGGGTACTTGGCGCCCTGGCGATACTTAGTAGGATCCCCCGCGAGAATGTCGCTCCCCGCGCGCACCAGCTTGCCATTCGCGTGTTGATACACCAGCGCCATGCGGTCTTTTTTATCTTCCGGCGGGAAATAAAAGCTGTCTTTCATCCCCAGCGGCTCCAGGATGTGAGTGCGAATGAAGTGGATGTAGTCCTCGCCGGAGATCACTTCCACCAGACGGCCCAGCGTGGCCAGGCCCATGTTGCTATAGCTCCAGTGCGTACCCGGCTCGAATTGCAGGTGCGTGTGTGCGTAGAAGCGCACGGCTTCAGCCAGCGGAACCCGCATGGTGTGAGGGTTGTCCGCGAGCTCGCCCTCGGGGTCGTCGCCGAGTCCCGAAGTGTGGTCCATGAGCTGCCAGACGGCCGGCGGACGCTGCGGGGCGTGCACGGCCCCCGGCCCGTTGACCTGCCTTTCCTCGATTTGAATCCCGTGGTATTCCGGCAGATAATCCTCGATCGGCCGCTTCAGGTCCACTTTGCCCTCTTCGACCAGCATCATCACCGCCACGCCGGTGAAATTCTTGGTCATGGACATAATCTGGAAAATGGAGTCGGTCTGCATCGGCTTCTTGTTTTCGACGTCCCGCCAGCCCACTGCCTCGAGCAAGGCCACTTTTCCGTGACGTGCCACCAGCGCAACGGCGCCGGGAATGGTCCCCTGATCGACCAATGCTTGGAGACGCGGGCGAATGGTTTGCAACCGCTCGCCGTCGAGACCGCTGCCCGCGGGAGTCTGCGCAGCCGCGAGCGCCGCGCAAGCAACGAAAGAAAGGAGAAAGCGCATAAGGAGGCAGTATATCGTGGAATGGCCGGAAGTCAGCGGTTCGGTACGGGTGTGCGTTTCGCGCCGCGCTATGAAAATCGACCTGACTTTCTGAGCCGGCTTACGGCGCCACCTCGAGTGCCACGCTCACTTCGGCGCGAATCTCGACCTTGTCCGCCTCCACCGGCGTTGTCGTGGCTCCCTTTTTCTCTACCGACGCACGTGTGCCACCCATGAGTATCGCCGTCGGAACAGGCGGGGCCGACGTTTCCGCCGACACGACGCGCACCATCCGTAGACCCAGGGCCTCCGCCATTGCTTCGGCATTCGCTCGCGCCCGAGCCGTCGCCTGCTTCAACGCTTCCGACCGGGCATCCCGGTCGTCCAGCGCCGAGGACTCGATCCCTCCAATAGCACTCGCGCCTGCCTTCGTTGCCACATCGATGACTTTGCCCGCTATTGCCGGATCGTGCACGCGAACGTCAATCGTATTATTCGCGACGTATCCGTCCGAATAGTTCTTGTTCAATGAGTAGTTCGCCGTCCGGATATCCGCATCCTGACCGAGAAATTGCCGCAGGCGGGCGATTACGTCGGCGGTTCGTTCCGCGTTCTTCGCGCGCGCACTCTCGATGGCTCCCGCCTTCGAGACCACGGCAAAGCGCAAGCGTGTCTGGTCAGCGCGCACCGAAACCGTGGCTTCGCCCGTCGCCCGAACGATCGTTGGACGCGGCTGGGGATCGCGTTCCTGGGCCGCCAGCATGGCGCCGGCGGCGCTGACAATCAGTAGAGTTCGCATCACGAACAGCGTACCGGCGAAAATCGTATGTTCCGTGAATAACAGATTAAATAAGCTTAGTCGCGCAACTTCTCCCTACAGTACGGCGGTTTCTTCGAGCAGGCGGCCTTCGGCGAACCGCTCGAAATTCAGCAGGCGCGTATCCACCAGGTCGGATGTGCCCTTGAGAATCAAGTCCGCGACAATCTTCCCGGTTGCGGGCGAGTGCATCACGCCGTGGCCGCTGAATCCATTGGCGCAGTAGAATCCCGGCACGCCGGGAACCGCACCGAGAACCGGGTGGTGATCCGGCGTCATCTCGTACAATCCCGCCCAGGCGCGTTTCGGATTGACTTCGGCTTCTTCCAGGCACGGGAAGCGAGTCACACCCCGAGTAAGTATTTTTTCGACGAACGCGGGATCGAAATCGGTCTTGAAGCCCGGAGTTTCTTCGGGGTCGTTCCAGGCGAGCAGCAGCCCGAGTCCTTCGGGGCGGAAATGAAAGCCGGTGGCCATATCGACGGTCATGGGGGCGCTGTGCGCAATTTTGTCGAAGGGTTCTGTGGGAACCAGCATGCGCCGCAGCGGTTCAACCGGCAGATCCACGCCGGCAAGTTTGGCCACCAACCCCGCCCAGGGCCCAGCGGCGTTGACCACCGTTCTGGCGGCGATGCGATCCGTGCGGGTGTGAAGGGCGCAGACACCGGTCGCATCTCGCTCAATCGCCGTTACTTCGGCGTTGCGCACCAGGCGCGCGCCATGTTCAATCGCGCGCAGCATAAAACCGGTCATGACGCTGTGCGGATCGACGAAGCCGTCGGTGGAGCAGAAGCTGCCCCCCACAATGCCGTCCGGACGCATTTGCGGCACCATGCGGACTACCTCGCCGGGCTGGAGCAACTCTACTGTTTTCAATCCCAACGACGCCTGTAAGGCGTAATTTGCGCGCAAGTAGCGAAAGTGGCTCTCCTCTGTGGCGACGAAAAGGTAACCTTGGCCGCGGTAACCGGAGGGATGGCCGACGGCCTCTTCAAACTGGCGGAAGAACGGGATGGAGTAGAGCGACATCCGGATGCTCACCGGCGTCGAGAACTGCGCCCGGACGCCGCCCATGCTCTTGCCGGTGGAGCCTTTGCCTTGATGGCTTTCGCGTTCGAGGATGAGGACGTTCCGGCAGCCGGCCCCGGTCAGGTGATAAGCGATGCTCGAACCGACGATGCCGGCGCCGATGATGACAACATCCGCGCTTGGTATCACTTGCCGGGGAAGGGGAGCCAGCCGCGCGTGAAGATATCGGTGAGGGTGAGCCAAAGCAGCAGCGACAACCACGCTAAGCCGGAAAAAACGACGAGTTTGTTGAACTTGCTCGACCAGTAGACGTGCATGAAAAACAACACCACGAGTATCGATTTAACCGCTGCGATGACTAAAGCGACGACTACGTTTAACTTACCTAAGTCGATATAACTGACCCAGGTGGTGGTTAGCGTCAGGACCATCAGAATGGCGAAAACGAATGAGTACTGCTTCTTAGTCACAATGTGTTCAGACATATTTTCGTCCTAATGCAGGTGGCGCGCGATCAAGTAATACAACGGGAAAAGGAAAATCCAGACTAAGTCGACGAAGTGCCAGTAGAGGCCAACGATTTCCACCGGGGTATAATATTCCGCCGAAAACGTGCCGCGCAGCGCCCGGAGAGCCGTTACCGTGAGGAGACCGATTCCGATGGTCACGTGCGAGGCGTGCAAGCCGGTCATGGAAAAATAAAGAGAGAAGAACAACTGCACATGCCGCGGGTCCAACTCACGGTAAGTGAAGTTAAAGCCCGGCATGAGGCCATCCTGATAGAGCATGTGCCACTCGGACATTTCAATGACCAGGAACGCCACGGCAAATAGAATAGTTATGGCAAGATAGCCCACAATGGCGTTCTTTTTGCCGGCGGCCGCGCTGTTGACCGCACAGGCCATGAAAAAACTGCTACAAATCAGCACCGCGGTACTCACCCCGCCCAGAACCACGTTCAGATGATTGCTCGCGATTCCAAAGGCCGCCGGATACAGAGAGCGATAGACGGTATAGCAGCAGAACATGCCGCCAAAGAACAGGACTTCGGTGGCCAGAAACAGCCACATGCCAAATGTGGAGGCGTCCTTCTGCTGGGCGACGTCGTCGAACTGATGCCGGAGCGCTAAGCTTTGGTTAGCCAACCGTCATTTCCTCCAAAATCGAATAGTCATAGGCTTCGTGATTCACAACCGGAGTAATTTCGAAGTTCTCTGGTGGCGGCGGAGAGGTTGTTTGCCATTCCAGACCGGTGGCGCCCCACGGGTTGTCCGGCGCCGGCTTGCCATAGCGCATCGCCCAGACGAAGTAAATGGCCGGGATCAGGTAGCCGACCGCCAGAACGGATGCACCCGCGGTGGAAAGCACGTGGTAAACCTGAAACTCCGGCGGATAGGCGTGATAGCGGCGCGGCATGCCGAGATAACCCATGATGAATTGCGGGAAAAACGTCAAATTAAAACCCAGAAATACAATCAGCGCCGACAGCTTGGCCCAGCCTTCGTGATACATACGGCCGGTTATCTTGGGCCACCAGTAATGTAGCCCGCCCAGGTAGGCCATCATGGTGCCGCCGACCATAATGTAATGGAAGTGCGCCACGACAAAGTAGGTATCGGTAACGTGGACGTCAAATCCCAAGGTGGCGAGGAACGTACCCGTGAGACCGCCGATCGTGAACAGGCCGATGAAGCCGAAGGCGTACAGCATCGGAGTGTCGTAGGAGATCGAACCCTTATACAAGGTTGCGGTCCAATTGAATACTTTGATGGCGGACGGGACGGCTACCAGGAAGCTGAGAAAGGAGAACACGAGGCTGGCGTACACCGACTGGCTGCTCACAAACATGTGGTGGCCCCAAACAAGAAATCCCAGAATAGCGATGGCTACGCTCGAAAAGGCAACCAACTTATAGCCGAACACTCTCTTGCGCGAATAGACCGAGACGATTTCACTGATGATGCCCATGCCCGGAAGCACCATGATATAGACGGCGGGATGGGAATAGAACCAGAACAGGTGCTGGAAAAGCACAGGGTCGCCGCCCAGGGCCGGATCGAAGATACCGATGTGAAAGCCGCGCTCGACAGCGACCAGGAGCAGTGTCACGGCAATGACCGGCGTGCCCAGTACCTGGATAATGCTGGTGGCGTACATCGACCAGATGAAGAGCGGCAGACGGAACCAGGTAAGGCCGGGCGCGCGCATGCGGTGAATGGTGACTATGAAATTAAGGCCAGTAAGGATGGAAGAGAATCCGGTGATAAAGATGCCGGTTGCGGTGAGGATGACATAAGTATTGGCGTAAGAGGTGCTGAACGGAGTATAGAAAGTCCAGCCAGTGTCCACTCCGCCCACGAGCATGGCGTACATCACTAGCGCGCCGCCCGCCATGAAGATATACCAGCTCAGGAGGTTGATCTTGGGGAACGCCAGATCTTTGCAACCGATCATCAAAGGCACAAGGAAGTTACCGAGAGTGGCGGGGATGGAGGGGATCATGAACAAGAAGACCATGATCACTCCGTGGAGGGTAAACAATTTGTTGTAAGTCTGCGCGGATACCAGGTCGCCCGGCGGCGTCAGCAACTCGACGCGAATCACGGTGGCGAAGATACCGCCGAGGAAGAAGAAGAAGCTGATGGCGGCGAGATAAAGGATGGCGATGCGCTTATGGTCCTTAGTCAACAGCCATGACTTTACGCCATATTCGTGCGTCAGGTAGTTATCGCGAGTTTCAACAGTTGCCGTAATCATACAATTACCGATTTGTGCCCGGTGCAGGCCGCACTGCCCCCGGCTTCTGCCCTGCGTTGGGCACTAAGGCTGGCGATTGCGGCAGCTTACTCAGGCTCTTGACGTACTCGATCAGTTTCAGCAGATCCTCTTCGGTAACCAAGCCCTGGAACGAGGGCATCAGATTTTGGTAACCGGCGACGATTTTGGCGCTGGGGTCCACAATCGATTCGCGGATATAGGCTTCATCGGCCTTGACGATTTCACCGGTGTTCAACTGCACGGGCTTGCCGAAGAGGCCTTCGAGATTGGGGCAGCGTCCGGGCTTATCGGTACGGTGGCAGTTCGCGCACGCGAGAGTCTGAAACAGTTGCTGGCCGCTGGCCGCCAACGATTCGCCTCCGCCACCGGACAGCCACCTTTCGTATTCCGCGGGCTCCATGACATAGATCCAGCCGATCATTCCGGAATGCAGGGTGCCGCAGTATTCGGCGCAGAACAAGTGATATTTACCGGGCTTCGTAGGATCAAACCACGCGGTGGTGTACCTTCCGGGCAGAACGTCGAACTTCACGCGAAACGCGGGCATATAGAAGCTGTGTATGACATCCTCGGAAGTCATGGTGAGCCTGACAGGCCGTCCCAGGGGCACATGTAGCTCATTGATCTCGCGGCGGCCTTCGAGGTGCTGCGTCTTCCACATCCATTGCTTGCCGACGACGTAAATGTTCATGGCGTCGTCAGGCGGGCGTGACATTTCGAAGAAAACGCTCGCGCCCCAACTGAACATCACCATCATGAGGACGAAAGGAATCACCGACCAAAGGACCTCGAGAGGCATGGCGCCTTCGATCTCGACAGGGCGTTCGTGATCCGCGCGGCGACGGTACTTGATGGCGAAATAGAAAACGAGCGCGAAGATCAGGACCGTGAAGATGGTCGCGACGGTGAGCAAATACATCGTCAGATGATCCAGATGACGGGCGGTAGATGACGCCTGCTCGGGCAGAAGTTGGAAGCTCGGATTCATCGCTAGCGCGCCCCCGCAATTCGATGCCGGCTGGCGGAAAGGCGGCGATTAGGGTCCGTGCGCCACAGCCAGATGAGTAGCGGGGCGAGGATCAGCAGCGTTAGCAGACCGGCCAGCCGCACAACATTCATCACAATGGCGGAGTACTTGCCGGTATGGGGATCGTAGTGAAAGCAGTACAGCAGGACCTGATCGACCGGGGTCCCAATCTTGTTTTCCGAAGCTTCCACCAGACCGAGGCGCAGGTCGCGCGGCGCGTATTCGATGCCGTAGAAATATCGCGAAAGGCGGCCTGAGGGCGTTACGACCATGATGGCGCTGGCATGGGCATACTGCTTCGTCTGGGGATCGTAGGCGTAGCGAAAGCCCACCGCGGCAGCCAGTTGCTTGATTTGCGATTCCGCGCCGGTGAGAAAGTGCCAGCCGGCGGAGCCACGGGCGTAGCGCTTGAGGTATTCGGCCTTTTTTCGCGCGGCGAGCGCGGGAGTTTCCGTGGGATCAATGCTGACGGCGATCACTTCAAAATCCTGGCCGGAATTGAGCGACAGGGTGCGAAGGCTCATGACCATTCCGTTCAGAATCTGTGTACACAACATGGGGCACTGATAATAGACCAGGGCGAGAACGACCGGCCTGGACCCGAAATACGAGGCGAGAGGCGTTTCGCCCCCGGCCTCATTGCGGAAGACGAGGTTCAATGGGATCTGCGCATTCAGTTTCTGATCGAGGCCGACGTTACGCAGCGCGGCCGGCAGCACGGATGCCGCGACGGCGGACTGCCGGTCCTTGTAAATCTGCGCCTGTGCGATGGCGCCGGCGGTGACTACGACGAAGACTGCTTTCCAACCTTGCATTTCGGTTCTCTTACCTGGTCCCCTTCGGCGCCACGCCGTCCTGCTTCGGCTCGGTGGCTTTGAATTTCGGGAGCCCGTTTTGCGCGACGAGCTCCATGGCTCGCTGGATGGGCAAGCGCACGACGCCGCGGTCGGGATTAATCCATGCGTAATGGTTCAGGACGTCCTCTTCGTCGCGGCGCATCTGCAGTAAATCGACGCGCGGCAGCACATCGAGCGGCGCATTTCCCTGCAGGCGCGGCTCCGGCGGCAAAGTGGGAGCCTGGGCTTTGATAATGGCGGAAACGTGCGGGCTCAGTTTTGTTTCGCGCTCGGAAAAGTGATCGAACACCCACCACAGCAGCAGTTGCGAGACGACGACGATGAAGGCGAGCCCGATGCCGAAGCGCGTGATCGCGTGCGAGTCCGCGTCGGTATGCTCGTGCGCAACGGTGGGGTTCTCGGGGTCAGTGGGATAACTCACCGGCACCTCCCAGTGCGATGGCCTCGGCGAGGTGCGGATCGCGCACCGGCAGCAAGGGCCATTTTTTCAATTGAAACAAAAACACCGCCAGCCATAATCCACCGATGCCGACGGGAGCAAGAAAATCCATCCAGTGAACGCGAAAGCCGCTCTTAGTGGCGTCCGGAGCGACCATCCAGAAAAGGTCCACAAAGCGCATGACGATGATCACGGCGGCGATGCGAACCAGCGTTCGACCGGCGCGCTTTAAGGTGCGCGAGAGCAGCATGGCGAACGGCAGAGCGAAATGAAAGACGACCAGCAGCAGGCCGATCCATTGCCAGCCGCCGGTGAGGCGTTCCATATACCACGGGATCTCGCCGCGCAGATTCCCCGCCCAGATGATGAGGAACTGCGAGTAAGAGAAGTACGCCCATAACATGGTGAAAGTGAGCAACAGCTTGCCGATGTCGTGAAAGTGCGCGGGGCCGATGACGCCCTCGAGCGGTCCGCCTCTATCAGAAAGGATGACCAGCAGGGCGATGCAAAACGAAAGCGCCGAAAGGCCTTGTCCCGCGAGGAACAGCAGGCCGTAAATGGTGGAGTACCAGTGAGGGTCGAGGGACATGACCCAGTCGACGGCGGCGAAAGTAATGCTAAAGGCGTAAAACATCAGCCCGGGCCCGCTGAGCAACTGAAGGCGGCGCGCCTGCGGATCGCGGCCGTCGATATCCTGTTCGTGCGACCACTTGTTCAAGAAATGCGCGAACCCGTACCACCCGATAAAGTAAATGGCCGCACGAACGAGGAAGAACGGGACGTTCAAGTAAAGATGTTTGTGCTGGAGCAGGGGATCGGCCTTGACCTTGAGATCATCGGACCACGAATAGAGCTTCGGGATGCCGATGAGAATCGGGATGAACAACAAGGCGAGCCACGGAAGGGTGCGGGTGGCGGACTCGGTGACGCGCCGGATCACAATGCCCCAGGAGCCGCCGGTGAGATATTGCAACATCAGCAGGGCGAGGCAACCGAGCGTCAGCCCGATGTAGAAAAGATATGAAAACAGATAGGAACGGAAGAACTGTTCCGACTGGAAGATTGCTCCGATGAGGCAGGCCAACAGTGCGACGATGCCGATGACGAGAGACCGGCGGCCGACTCGCTCGAGGTCGCGTCCTAGTTGCGGAGAAAGCGTGAAATCTTGCGCGCTCATTCTGGTGGCTTTTTCTGTTCCGCTGGTTTCGCGGCGTTGTTCAATTCCTGGCGGGTTTCCAGGGGCACGTCGTTGATGGAAGCAAGCTGGCTGAGTTGCAGCACCCGGATGTAGGCGGCGATGGCCCAACGGTCGCGCGGAGCGATCTGCGCAGAATAATCCTGCATCGCGCCGAAGCCGTTGGTGATGACATCGTAAAAGTAGCCGACCGGAACCTGGCGCAAGCGGTCAATATGATAGGACGGCGGGCGCTTGAGGCCGCGGCGCACGATCATGCCCAAGCCGTTGCCCAGGCGACCATGGCAAGGCGAGCAATAGATGTTGAAACGCTCCTCTCCACGATCGAGAACATCGCGGGTAACGGGGAAGGGAAGATGATCGATAAATTGATCACCACTCTTACCCGTGAAGAAAACCTTATCGGCGCGCAATTCACCGCGGGCCACGGTGCCTTCGGGGAGGGGGCGCGCAGAGCGTCCGTCGGCAAAGAAATCACTGGCGCGCAGGGGAATATATTTCGGCTGGTCTTGCATGTCGCGGCGGCAGCCGATGGCCATTGTGGCGAGCCACGCGGTGATGAAGATCCTAGTGCGCAACTTCGGATACCTCGCGTGGCGCCAAACTATGGAGAAGCTCCGCCGTGTCATGACGGTCGAACAGAGGATCGCGCGCTTCGATGCAGAGAAAGAACCGGTCGCGCGAAGCGAACGCGAAACGGGAGACATTAAACACGGGATGATAGGGCTCCGGCAGGCCGCAAAGCCCGAACAATCCCAGAACGGTGGTGACGGCGGCGAACAGAATCGTCAGCTCAAAGGTGATGATGATGAATGACGGCCAGCTATGCAATGGGCGGCCGCCGATGTTGAGGGGAAAGTCGATGACGGCGATGTAATACTGCATCAGATAGCCCGTCAACCCGCCCAGAATCCCGCCGCACAGCACGAGAAATGGAAGTTTGTTGTGGTGCAGACCGAGAGCCTCATTCACCTCTTCGATGGCAAACGGCGAGTAGGCTTCGACCCTGCGGTATCCTTTTTCGCGCACGTGGCGGGCGGCGGCGGCGAGCGCTGTCGGGGTTTCGAACTCGGCCATCAGGCCGTAGATAGGCGTCCTCATTTTTCCACGCCCTCGGTGACCTCCGCCTGCGGCAGCAACGTCCGAACCTCGAAGATCGAGATCATAGGCAGCGAGCGGATGAACAGGAAGAACAGGAAGAAGAACAGGCCGATGGTTCCGACGAAGGTGGCGACATCCCAGATGGTGGGGCGGAAGATGCCCCACGAGGAGGGAAGGAAATCGCGAGACAAACTCACGACGACGATGACGTAACGTTCGAGCCACATGCCCAACAGCACGTCGAGCGCAACAATGAAGAGCCAGACGATGTTGGTGCGGATCTTCTTGAGCCACAGAATCTGGGGAAAAATGAGATTGCAGAAGATCAGGAGCCAGTAGGTGGGAGCGTATGGCCCGGTCATGCGATTCCAGATGGCGTAGATCTCGTATTGATTGCCGCTGTACCAGGAGATGAAGGCTTCGAACAGGTACGAATAGGCGACGATCTCACCGGTGGCGAGCATGACCTTGGCCATGTTGTCCAGGTGGCGCATGGTGATCAAGTCGCCCAGGCCGTACATAGAGCGCAGCGGAATGGCGAGCACCAGAACCATGGCGAACCCGGAGTAGATGGCGCCAGCGACGAAGTAGGGCGGGAAGATGGTGCTGTGCCAGCCGGGGACGATGGCCACCGTGAAATCAAAGCTGACCACGGTGTGAACCGAGAGCACCAGCGGTGTGGCTAAACCTGCCAGCAGCAGTGATGCCGTTTCATACTTCTGCCAATGACTGGCGGCGCCGCGCCAGCCCATAGCCATCATGCCGTAGACCACTCTTGCCCCGCGATTTCGTGTCCGGTCGCGCAGTGTGGCGAGATCGGGAATCAGGCCCACGTACCAGAACAGGGCCGAAACCGTGGCATAGGTGGATACCGCGAAGACGTCCCAAACCAGAGGGCTGCGAAATTGCGGCTGGATATTCATGGTGTTGGGATAGGGGAACAGCCAGTAGAACAGCCACGGCCGGCCGAGGTGCAGCAGCGGGAACATACCGGCGCACGCGACGGCGAACAGGGTCATGGCCTCGGCGAATCGATTGATCGAATTCCGCCAGGACTGGCGCAGCAGAAGAAGAATCGCGGAGATGAGGGTGCCCGCGTGGCCGATGCCGATCCACCAAACGAAGTTGGTGATGGCCCAGCCCCACATGACCGGTACTTTGATGCCCCACAGGCCGACGCCGCGCGTGACGAGTGCGGTCACGGCCACGAGAAACACCATCAGCAGTCCCGAAGCAATCAGGAACGGAATGAACCAGTAAAGCGGCGTGCGTCGGGTCAGAACGATGGAACTGATTTTGTCGCTGACGGTGGCGAAGGTATGGCCAGGCGCGATGATCTGCGGCCTGGGAGACTCGACCGGAGTGGTTTGCCGCGGATCGTCGCCGCATTAGGACTCGATCTCCGGATTGGGATTGCGCAAAGCCGCCAGATACGTGGTGCGGGGCTTGGTATTCAACTCACTCAGCAAACTGTAGTTCAGTTGCTCGGCCTTCATTTTGGCGACATGGCTCGCAGGGTCGTTAATATTGCCGAAGATAATGGCCTGGGTGGGACAAGCGCCCTGGCAGGCGGTTTGAATTTCGCCATCGCGAACGGGGCGGCCTTCCTTTTCGGATTCGATCTTGGCCTCGTTGATGCGTTGCACGCAGTACGTGCATTTTTCCATCACACCGCGGCTGCGCACGGAAACATCAGGATTGCGCTGAAGCTTGAGGCTGGGAGTGGTCCAATCTGAGTACAAGAAAAAGTTGAAGCGTCGCACCTTGTAAGGGCAGTTGTTCGAGCAATAGCGCGTGCCGACGCAGCGGTTGTACACCATGTCGTTGAGGCCTTCGGCGCTGTGGTTCGTTGCTTGCACCGGGCACACCAGCTCGCAGGGCGCGTTTTCGCAATGCATGCAGGGCACCGGCTGGAAGTACACCTCGGGATTGTCGAGGCCGCCCTTGTAATAGCTATCGATGCGCAGCCAGTGCATGGCACGGCGCATGATCACCTGCTCCTTGCCGACGACCGCGATGTTATTTTCCGACTGGCAGGCGACGACGCATGCGTTGCACCCCACGCAGGCCGTCTGATCGATGGCCATTCCCCAGGCGTAGCCTTCGTACTTGTAGCCGGGATAGAGGGTCAGCTCGTTGGGCCGGTCTTCGGCTGCTTCTCTGGCGAAGCCGGGGTTCTTTCGGTACTCGTCGATGTCAGCCGAAAGCGCGATCGCGCGGCCTTCCATCAAATGATGCTCTTGCGTTGTGGCGAGACGGTACTTCGCGCCGGCCTTAACGATTTCGAGACCAGAGCCAAACCAGGGAGCGTCTGAGGTGCGCAAGGCGTATGCATTGAAGCCCACGCCATTGCCCACGCGGCCGGCATTGGTACGTCCATAGCCCAGCGCAACGGTCACGGAATCGTCGGGATGCCCAGGCTGGATCCAGATGGGAGCCCGCACCGTGCGGCCTTGATACTTGAGGTCGACCAGATCTTCGTTCTGCAACCCGCGCTGTTCCGCGGTGCGCGGGCTGACCAACGCCGCGTTATCCCAGGTG
Source organism: Terriglobia bacterium (assembly GCA_963768075.1). Classification (GTDB taxonomy): domain Bacteria; phylum Acidobacteriota; class Terriglobia; order Bryobacterales; family Bryobacteraceae; genus QHXW01. The sequence goes on along the minus strand of CAVYHD010000022.1, from coordinate 354,060 downwards.
AGCTTGCTTAGCGGCTTGGGCAGCTCCTGCAGCCAGCCGTTATTGGCATATCGCCCGTCGAAAATGTTCGGGTCGGGACGGAAAACAATTTCGAGGCCCTGTTTTGCAAAGGTGACGTCTCGAATGGATACTCGCCCTTTGAGCGCCACCTGCTTTGCGGGAAGCGCCGTATTGGGCACGATCCCATCGTGTACGGCCTTGCGCCACCAATCCTCGAAATCAACGCCGGGGTGCTGGCGATTCCAGTAGCCTTTCACGATTTCATACGGCGTCTGTACGGGCGTGTCGCTGAACGCTCCCAGTAGTTCGTGAACCGAGCGGCCAAAATACAGCGGCAGAATCAACGGCTGCATGATGGTGACGGTGCCATCGTAGGCGCGGGCATCGCTCCAGGTCTCGAGGAAATGCGCTTCGGGAATGTGCCACTGGCAGACGTCCGAGGTCTCGTCGGCATAGAGACCCATGTGGATGCGCAGTTTCACCTTCGACATGCGCTGGGCGAAATTAAAATCGACGGGTGCGTTGTAGACCGGATTGCCACCGACAATGACGAGCGTTTCGACCTTTCCCGCGTCCATGTCCTCGACCAGCTCTTTCAGGCTGGCGATATCGTCGACCGGATGCGGATCGAGAGGATCGGTGTGGATGACTGTTTTACCCCAGTTGCCCAAGGCGGAATTGATGGCGTGCGCCATCCAGTGCACAAAGGGCGGCTGGTGGTCACCGGCAATCACGGCGCTCGCGCCCCGGTGCTGCTGCAAATCCTTGACCAGGGCCGCGATCCATTTGGCATGGGGTCCTGCCGCCATTGGATTAACCGTAGACGTGTCCGCGCCGAACACCCCAACACCCGCCGCGACCGCCGTGGCAAACGCTTCGACCTCCGAAGCGCGCAGTGGAAGGTGGTGATCCGCTTTGGCGCCGGTGGCGGTGGCGGTACTCTCGACGACATACAGCCGGTTCATCGCGGTCTGATCGCCGCGCACGCGACGGCGCGACGCAAAGTCCGCGGCGTAGCGGACACTGGCTGGACCGGTGCAGAGGAAATCCGCGTCGAGCGAAAGAATGATGTCGGCTTGCGCCAGCTGATAATACGTGCTGACGGGCTCGCCGAATGCTTGCTGCGCGCCCGCCCGCGCCGACGAGCGGCCGGCCGGTTCGTAGCGATGCCATTTGGCGCCGGGAAATTGCTTCAGGAGTTCTTGGAATTGAGCGGCCAGCGTGGGCGAAGTGGTAGCGCCCGTGAGGAAGCGCACTCCCGCGCCGCGGCTCGTGCCCATTGGACCTAACAATTCGCGCACCGCGCCGAGGAACGCACTCCACGGCCGAATATCGCCCAGATAAGTCAGGGTCTGGGAGCGATCGGGATCGTAAAGCTCCAGCACCGAAGCTTGCGCGATGGCATCGGTCGCGCCCAGGCTCGCGGGGTGATCGGGATTCCCCTCGATCTTCGTGGGCCGTCCGAGATGGCTTTCGACGAGCACGCCCATAGCGACGGCCGTCTGCGGAACGGCAGTTGCGAAGAACAGCGGCTTGCCGGGAATTACTTCTTCCGGTTGCCGGACGTAGGGCACGATGGTTTCGGTCGGCTGTCTTGTGCAGGCGCTCAAGCCGGCCAGGGCGAGCGATGCGCCCATGACTTTCAGGAATTGGCGCCGGCCCGCGGCGTCGCCCTGCCATTCCGCGGCCTGGCGCGGGAACTCACGCTCCAGCAGCTCCTGGAAGCCGTCACTCGATGCCAGTTCTTCGAGCGAACGCCAGTAGTCGCGGCCGCGGCTCGCGTCCAGGCGCGCACGGATCGCGGCCAGATCGAGATATTGAAAGGGCTGGCTCGGCATACTCGGCATACTCATCGATGACAGGTTGAGCAACTGGTCAGGCTTTGGATGTGATACTGCTTCACGAGATCCCTTCCGATTTCCAACTGATTTGGCGGAGGCCGATAGGCGACGCTGAACACTTCCGCCTTGGGCCGCACATACTGCTCGGGGTGGCGGTGGCAATCCAGGCACCATGACATCTGCAGCGACGCCTCCTGCCACATGAGCGGCATCTTATCCACCTGCCCGTGACACGTGGTGCAGCCTACGCCCTTCGCGACATGAATGCTGTGATTGAAATAGACGTAATCCGGAAGATCGTGCACGCGAATCCAATGCAGAGACTGGTCCGTGCGAAAGCTCTGGCGCACCGGCTCAAGCATGGGTGCATCGACCCAGATCTGCGAGTGGCAGTTCATGCAGGTCTTGGTGGGCGGAATGCCGGCAAACGACGAATTCTCAACCGACGTGTGACAGTACCGGCAGTCAATCCCCAAGCCGCCGACGTGATGTTCATGGCTAAAGGGCACCGGCTGCTCCACGGGGACTTTCGCGCGGGTGGCGTAGGTGGAAGCGTTCAGCTCGGCCCACGCCCATACCAGAAAGCCGAGGATGAATATCCCGCCAAAAATGCTGACACGGGAAAGTGTATTGGTGCTGTGGTGGAAAACTTGAGCCATCTAAATCCGCCCCATGGCTTTCCGGCGGATTTCGACACCATCCACTCGGGCGACAAAGACTGTATGCCTACCTAGCATTTTGGACGGCACCAACAACATCACGTGCGCGGCGATACGATTTGTTTGTGTTTGCTCACCGAAATCAAGGTTATTAGCGAATTGTACAACAGGGGAAGGCGAATTGAAGTGCGGCCGCGAAAAAAAAGTGCGCGCTCTTTCTTCAGCGCTGCATCAAGCTTTGGTAGGGTTCGAGGCGGCTCTCACCGCCATCGTTGACGGCGAACGTGTGTCCATTCCAAAGGGATACCCCCGCGTACTGGCCATCGCGGCGCAGCGCGTAATAGCTCAGATCGAATGTGAGCAGCTTGGCGCGATCGTTGTTGAAGTTTCGCGCCACGCGCTTGAGGGTATCGAGGCAGGCTTCTTTCGGCATCATCCCGTGCCGCATGTTTTCCACGACGGTGTGAGCGCCGGCGACGCGGATGTTCTCCTCACCCAAGCCAGTCGATCCGGCTGCGCCGACGTCCTGATCCACATACAGGCCCGCGCCGATGATGGGCGAATCGCCGACACGTCCCGGAATCTTCCACGCGAGGCCGCTGGTTGTCGTCACCCCTGACATCTCGCCGTGCGCGTTGAGCGACAGGCAGTTGATCGTGCCGGTCGGCGGATGGATGGCCATTTGCCACGCCCAGGCCAGCAACTCGTCATCCGCCTCGGGAAACAACCGCTTGAGCTGCGCCGAAGGTTTGGCCGCCGCGGCGGGCGCATCTCGCGCACCAACCCAGTTGTTGTGGCCGCTGGGGTCGCGCAGCGATTGCTTCCACACGAGCCAGGCCAGGCGCGCCTTCTCCGTCAGCAAAGGGTATTCGGGGAACCCCATGGCTTTGGCGAAACGGAGCGCGCCCTCACCGACCAGCATCACGTGATCGGTTTGTTCCATCACCAGTTTGGCAACTTTAGACGGCGTCTTCACATTGCGGATGGACGCCACTGAACCGGCGCGCCGCGTGGGGCCGTGCATCACCGAAGCATCCAATTCCACCACGCCTTCTTCATTCGGCAGTCCGCCGTAGCCGACGCTGGTTTCTTCGGGGTCCTCTTCGTTGATATTTACGCCCGCAATGACCGCATCCAGGGTGTCGGCCCCGGCCTTGAGCATCTCCATCGCCCGAGCGCATGCGCGCGCGCCATTGCTGCTGGCGACGACGATGTTTTTCGGGCTGGATTGCGCCCCGGCCTGGGCGGCCGAGGAGAGGGCCGCGGTTGTCAACATCCAGTCTCGTCTTGTCATGCTCGGTTGGCCTCTGCCAATGGATTGTATGCCAAACACAATACCGGGCGCATAACTGCAAGGCCGTCAAGCGATTTTTACAAAATTTTTACAACTTGCATACGACTTCCCCGCGGGTGGTCCTTAGGATCGAGACTGGGAGCGTCTACGACAGATATGGGGTTAGCACCGGCAGCATCGAACTCGCCTCAACAGTATCAGGATCCGCACCTGGACCTGGACTTTGTCCGCAAGCAGGTTTTTTTGGATTCCCGTCGATTGGTCCTGACCCGGAAAGAATATGACCTGCTCGCCCTTCTGGTGGAAAACGCCGGCGAAATCATCCCTCGGCAGATCCTGCTGATGCGGGTGTGGGGTTATAGCAATGAAATCCGCACGCGGACCCTGGATGTGCATGTGCGCCGGATCCGCAAGAAACTAGGGCCGTACAGCGAGCAGTACATCGAAACAATTTTCGGCATTGGGTACCGCTTCCAACCGTTTCGCGCCTCGCAGCGTTTCGTATCAGGAGTAGCGGCCTCGCCGCTGGCTGCGGGCGCTTAATTAGTTTGGGACGTCGCGCACGGGCGGGAAGACCTCGCTAGAATGGGAAATTCCTCATGCAAGAGCGGATTTCCCCTGTCACCCGTGTCTCCGGCGAGATTTGCCTGCCCGGCGACAAATCCATTTCGCACCGTTATGCGCTTTTAGCGGCAATCGCCGAGGGCGAAAGCCGCATCCACGGCTACTCCACCGGCGCGGACTGCCACTCAACCCTGGGGTGCGTGCGTGCATTGGGGATCGCGGTGGAGGAACAGGGCACTGACGTCCTGATTCGCGGGCGCGGGCTCAACGGGCTAAACGCTCCCGCGAGTGATCTGGACGCCGGTAATTCCGGATCCACCATCCGGATGCTTTCCGGTATCCTCGCGGCGCAGGAGTTCAATAGCCGGATCGGCGGCGATGCCTCGCTTTCCCGGCGCCCGATGGAACGCATCATGAAGCCGCTTACCGAAATGGGCGCCTCCCTTTCGGCGCGCGAGGGGCGTTTTCCACCACTCGAAATTCGCGGCGCGAAACTCCAGCCCATCGACTATACGCTTCCGGTGCCGAGCGCTCAGGTGAAGAGCTGCGTGCTGTTTGCCGGACTTTACGCCGAGGGGGCCACGGTGGTGCGCGAGCCTGTGCGTTCCCGGGATCATACGGAGCTGGCGCTCAGGGAATTCGGCGCCGACATTCGCGTAGAGCGGCGCGTGATCACGCTCCAGGGGCGTCCGCGTCTCAACGGTAGAGAACTGTTAGTGCCCTCCGACCTTTCCTCGGCTGCGTTCTTCATTGCGGCCGCGCTGCTCGTGCCCGGTTCCGAGCTGGTGGTGCGCGGAGTCGGACTCAACCCCACGCGATCGACGTTGTTGGACGTTCTGGCATCGATGGGCGCCCAGATCCGCATTTTGGAAGTGACAGAGAAGAACGGAGAACTGGTGGGCCAGATCTCGGTCAAGAGTTCCAGTTTGCGTGGCGGAGTGATCGAGCGCGGAACCACGGCCGCGCTCATTGACGAGATTCCCGTGCTGGCGATCTTGGGGGCCGCGAGTGAAGAAGGGCTGATTGTCCGCGACGCCGCTGAGTTGCGCATTAAAGAGACCGATCGCATCGCGACCATCGCGGAGAATCTGCGGCGCATGGGGATTGAGGCCGAGGAATTGCCGGATGGCATTTGCGTTCCCGGCCGACAGCGCTTTCGTGCGGCGACTCTCGAATCCTTCGGCGACCACCGCATCGCCATGGCATTCTCCATCGCGGCCCTGGTGGCGGATGGCGCCTGCGAGATTCGCGACGCGGATGCGGCGTCGGTTTCATTCCCGGAGTTCTACGAGATCCTCCGGCAGGTTACCTCTTGATGCGCGGTGTCGTGCTGCCGGCGGCGCGGGCGGCGGTGACAGTCGCGGACCTCCCTATTCCGCAACCCCTGCCAGGATATGTGCTGCTGCAAATGGAAGCTTGCGGCATTTGCCACTCGGACTTGTTCATCGCGGGCATGGAAAAGCCCCCGAACACTCCGCTGGTGTTGGGTCATGAAGGCATCGGCCGCGTCGTGGGTCTGGGCGACGGGGTGTCCACTCTGGCGCCGGGCGATCGCGCCGGCGTGACATTTCTTGCCGCAACCTGCGCCGTTTGCGAGTGGTGCCGAACCGGACGGGAGCGGTATTGCCCGCGGCAGTTGAATTCCGGATATACAGCGCCCGGCGTGCTGGCAGGATTTGCCAGCGTTCCGGTGCAGCATCTGGTGCATGTGCCGGAACAGTTGAGCGCCGCGGAAGCGGCTCCCTTGTGCTGCGCCGGGTGGACGGCTTACCGCGCGGTGAAGGAGGCCGCGGTAGCGCCCGGAGCGACGGTCGCGATATTCGGGATGGGCGGCCTGGGGCATCTAGCAGTGCAGTTCGCTCGCCATGCGGGGCTGCGCGTGGCCGCGGTGGACGTCTCCGAAGAAAAGCTGGAACTCGCGCGCAGTGAGGGAGCGGAGATCACGGTGCCGGCCGAAAATGCCGGGCGCACGCTACAGAAAGAGCAGGGAGGAGTGGACGCCGCAATTGTACTTACGGCTTCGGTAGCGGCGGCCGGGCAAGCCCTGCGCTCGCTTAAACGCTGCGGGACACTGGTTCTGGTTGGACTCGCGCACGGCATGGCGGAGTTGCCCATCGTCGATACCGTGCTCAAGGGAATTACGATTCGCGGCAGTTTCCTCGGCACACAGGAGGATCTGGAAGAGGTTTTCCGCCTGGCGGCCGCGGGCGTCGTGCGCCCGCACGTCGAGGAGCACACCATCGAGGCGGCGCCTTTGTTGTTCGAAAAACTACGCCGCGGTGAGGTGACGGGCCGCGCGGTGATCAGTTTTTAGAGGCCATTTTTCCAGCCACGAGGATTCCGGCGATGGCCAAAACTTCGACCGCGTAAAGTACCGTCTGCGATGGATGCAGATAGCGCGTAACGAGGGGATCGGTCACCATCATTTCTCCGCCCACCTTGCCCAGAATGGCGGCCCCCAGGTACAGCGTCCAGGGGTAGCGGTCCATCAGCAGCACAATCAGATTGCTCGAGAACATCACCAACGGGATGCTCAGGCCGAGGCCTAGAATGATCAGCGGGATGCTACCGTGCGAGGCTCCGGCGACGGCCAGCACATTGTCCAACGACATCGTGATATCCGCGACGGCAATGAACCAGATGGCCCGGAGAACATGCATTGGCGCCGCCGGTGCCCCCGCAGGCCGGCTCGCGTCGGCGAGAACCTTGACCGCAATCCAGATGATAAAGGCTCCGCCTACCAGCTTGATCAGTTCGACGTTGAGAAGCTTTGCCGCGGCGACTGTGATGAGGCCCCGCAGCACGACGGCGCTTGCCGCGCCGAATATTATGCCCATTCGCCGCTGCCGCGGTGGCAAAGAGCGCGCCGCCAACGCGATCACGAGCGCGTTGTCGCCGGCCAGCAACAGGTCGATCAGGATGATCGACAGGCAGTCGATCAAGGGGCGGGGGACGAATGCCGGCATCAGAAGGAACTTGGAACGTGCAATCCGAACCTTACCATGATTACTCGAGGCCGGGAGAATCCACGCTGGAGCGCGCCGTATCAGACCTCGCGCAGCGCGAGAATCAGGTCGTCCAACGCGATCGTCTTTTGAATATTGCGCCGCAGAAGTTCGTTGAGATCGTCCGCTTTCTTCACCGCCGTGCGAAGCCAGAGAAACGTGACTTTCCGCGCCAGAGATTCGAGGCGAGGCCGCGCGTCCTCGTTGCGGATGGCGGCATGGCTCTCGCGGAGAACCAGCAGGTCGCGGAGGAGTTCAAAGAGCACTTTCAAATACAGCTCCAGCTTTTCGTTCTTGCTCCGGCCGATAATTTCCGAATACGGAATCCAGGCGTCAAAAGGCGCCTGGCCGGACGCGACTTCCACCAGTGCCAGCATGGCCGCGCGGCGCTTATCGTAGGCGTCGAGATCCAGAGAAACGGCGAGGCCCGGGCAACCCGCGGCGAGCGCGATACGTCGAGCCGTCTCGTCCAGTTTGCGCGCGGCGGCGAATGCGTTCATCTCTTCGTTCGAAAGCGGCGCAAACCAGAAGGGCACGGCGCGGGAACGGATGGTAGGCAGCAGGTCGTAGGCATTTTCCGCCGTGAGCAGCAGGATGAGGTGGTCGGGAGGCTCCTCGAGCGTTTTCAGCAGCGAATTAGCGGCGTGTTCACCCGCGCGGTCGATGTGATCGATCAGAAAAACGCGCCGGCTGCCTCGTAACGGCTTGAACGGTGCGCGCTCCTTCAGCAGGCGCATCTGTTCGATGGAGATCTGCCGCAGCGGTCCATCGGGCGCAAACGTTACGAAATCGGGATGCGTCGAGAAAAGCAGCGGGTCCTGATTGCGTTTATCGGCCGGCCATCGTTCGCGCGCCGTGACAATCTCGCGGTTATGCGGAAGGCTGAGATCGTCCTGCTCGATCTTGGCGAAATCTCCGAGCAGGCGGGCGGCAAACCGCCGCGCAAGCGTAGCCTTGCCGGTTCCTTCGGGGCCCGCGAACAGCAGCGTCTGCGGAATGCGTTCCTGTTCAACCATCCGCGCCAGGGCCCGCATCACATGGGTATTGCCCCAGAAGTTCTCAAACATGCGCGGCTACTTCCTTCCAGACCGTGGCGGCGATATCCCGTGGGGTTCCGCGGCCATCGATGATCCGGAAGCGATCTGCATGCTGCCGGGCGATCGTCAAATAGGCTTCGCGCACTCTTCTGTGAAAGTCGGCGGATTCTTCGTCGAGGCGCGTTTCGTTCGTCTCGCCAGCGGCGTTGCGCGTCCGCGTGCGCGCGATGCCTGTATCTAGATCCAAATCGATCAGCACCGTGAGATCAGGAACTAGACCCTGGCAAGCGATGCGGTCGAGGATGAGGACGGTATCCGTTCCCAGGCCGCGCGCGTAGCCCTGGTAGGCGAGCGTTGAGTCGGTGAAGCGGTCGCAGAGGACCACCTTGCCCGCGGTCAGCGCCGGGAGAATCGCCTGCTCGACATTTTGCGCGCGGCTCGCGAAGTAGAGCAGAAGCTCCGTAGTGGGGCGGAGGGATTGATTGGCGGCATCGAGCAGGATGCGGCGGATCTGCTGGCCCACAGCCGTGCCGCCGGGTTCGGCGGTCTCAAGGACATCGCGCCCCTCCGCGCGCAGCCGCTCGCCAAGCAGGCGCAGTTGTGTCGTTTTGCCGCTGCCGTCGATTCCCTCGAAGGTGATGAAACACCCGCGTCCTTGCATCCGGAAGGTTTCATTTTCCTACACTCCACCCGCCGGGACTACTTCCTGGCACCGCAGCCCTCCAAACCGGCGCTCGCGGCCGGTGAACTCGCCGAGGGCGGATGCGAGATCTTCGCGCGTGAAGTCGGGCCACATGCGGCGTGTGAATACCAGCTCCGCATAGGCGCTTTCCCAAAGCAGAAAGTCACTCAAGCGCTGCTCGCCACCGGTGCGGATGAGCAGGTCGACATTGCCTCCATTGCCCAGCAGATCCGAGAACTCGTCCGGAGAAACGGGGCGGTCCGCAATGGTCTGCGACGCCGCGCGCAGAATCGATTCCCGCGCTGAATAGTCGACCGCAATGCGCAGACGCAGGTTTCGGCCGCCCCGAGTCTGACGTTCAACCTCCTCGATGATCGCGATCAGCGCCGGGTCCAGACGATCCCGCCGCCCAATCACTTCGAGGCGAATCCCGTGCCGGATGCATCCCGGCATCTCGTCGATGAGGTACGTCCGGAACAGTTGCATGAGCCCCCCGACTTCGACGGATGGGCGCTTCCAGTTGTCCGAGGAAAAGGCGTAGAGCGTAAGCGCGCCAATGCCGAGATCCGACGCGGCTTCGACGATACGGCGCACCGCCACAGCTCCCGCCCGGTGGCCGGCGAGGCGCGGAAGCCCGCGCGCGGTGGCCCAACGGCCATTGCCATCCATGATGATGGCCACGTTTACATTACAATACGAAGTACTTTTTACCATGAAGTATACCCCCAAATTTTTTTAGCGCTCGCGCATGGCCTGAATCAGCGCCTCCATGTGATCGAGGTACCGTTCGAGCGCCCGGCGGCCGCCGGCAGTCAGCCGGTATTCTGTTTTCGGCAGCCGTCCTTCAAACGACTTGGTGCAGGTGATGTAGTGGGCGTCCTCCAGCTTGCGCGCGTGCACGCTCAAATTGCCATCCGTCGTTTTGAGCAGCTTTTTCAACTCATTGAACGTCAGCGACTCGTTGGCGGCCAGAGCGCTCACAATGCCCAGACGCAAGCGCTCGTGAATGAGCCGGTCAAATTTGGCGGGCGCCACCTCGGCGATAGTCTGCAAGGCCGGCCGCCGTTCCTGTCGTACCGTGCTGGGTTTTGCCATTTCGTCAGCCTCCGTACCGCGCGGCGATCCGCGTGCCGAATACCAGATGCAACCCTCCGAAGCCCGCGGCCAAGAACCAGCGCGACCATTCGAGCGGGCAAAATAAGGCCACCGCGCCCAGAGCTACGAAGCACATGCCCATCACGGGCACGACCGGAACCGAGAACGCGCCAGCGGACAGAATTCCCGTACCGTAGAGCAGCAGCCAAATGCCAGGAATGATGGCGTAAAGGCTAGCGCGATACAGCACCAGTGTGAGCAGTGCCGCCACAAAAATCGAGGGGACCAGGCCGAGGGCGAATTTTCGTCCGGGACCTGAGAGCAGGGAGGCCTTGACGGCATGGGCCTTGCGCGCGGCGGTCACAGCTCCGATCAGGACGGCCACCAGCGCCTCGCCCACCCAAACAGCCAGCCAACCGTCCAGGCTCGCCTGATTCGCCGCGAGCAGCGCCGCACCCAACGCGCTCAACCCCATCAGCACGCCACCCATGCCCGGCACGGCCGTAAACGAACCGGCTCGCTCCATGGTTTCCCGGATGAAGCGCAAATTGTCCATGGCGTGCGCGTGCAGCGCCACGGGCTCCCGGGATTTCGCGCGGGCTGGGATCGAACCCATCGAAGACATTATACTCCATATGCGGCCCTGCACAAGGTACTTTGCGATATAAAGTAGGCTCCCGCCGCGGCTTCATGCTAGCATCACTCCCGGTGAGGTTTCCATGAAAATCACGCGAATCTCCACCCTGGCCGTGAACGCGCGCATGCGCAACTGGGTCTTTGTAAAGGTCGAAACCGATCAACCGGGCCTGTGGGGCTGGGGCGAAGCCACATTGGAATGGAAGACCAGGGCCGTCGTGGGCGCAATCGAGGACCTCGCCGTTCTCCTCATCGGCCAGGATCCCCGGCCCATCGAGCACCTGTGGCAGGCGATGCACCGCCAGTACTTCTGGCGCGGCGGAATCACGGACATGACCGCGATCAGCGGCATCGACCAGGCGTTGTGGGACATCAAGGGCAAAGATCTGGGCAGGCCCGTGTGTGAGTTGCTCGGCGGACCGGTGCGCAGCACACTCCGCTTCTACGATCATCTGGGCGGCGGCAGCCTTGAAGGAATGTACCGGACCATCGAACCCGAGGAGTTCGGCGCCCGCATCCAGGAAAGTCTGGACGCCGGCTTTACAGCGGTGAAAGCCATGCCTATTCCCGTCTCAGAGCTGATCGAGAACCCTGCCACCCTCAAGCAAGCTGCCCGCTCCGTGGAGGCCATGCGCAAGGCCGGCGGCGACGCCCTGGACATCATGCTCGACCTCCATGCACGCACCACGCCGGCCGCCGCCATCCAGTTCGGCCGCATGCTGGTCGACTATAACCTTTACTGGTACGAGGAACCCTGCTGGCATGAACATGTGGATGGCCTCGTCGAAGTGGCGCGCGCGCTGCCCTTTCCGGTCGCCACTGGGGAGCGTCTGGCGGGCCGCTGGCAGTTCCGTGAATTGTTGGAGAAGCGTGCCTGCGCCGTCGTGCAGCCCGATGTCTCCCACTGCGGCGGTATCAGCGAGGCGCGCCGCATCGGAGCTATGGCGGAGACGTACCAGATTGCGGTAGCTTGCCATAATCCCACCGGCCCGGTCGGCACCGCGGCCGCGCTGCACGTCGGTTTCGCCACGCCGAATTATCTGATCCAGGAGATGGTTCGCAACGACGTCCCCTGGCGTAACGACGTGGTGGCGAAGCCCCTCACCCTCGAAAAGGGCGCCGCCCACGCTCCCTCCGCGCCCGGCCTCGGCATCGAAATCAACGAAAAAGAGGCTGCCCGGCACCCCTTTGCGCCGGAAGTGACCATGCCCGCCTTTCACCGCGACGGATCGGTGGCCGACTGGTGAGCAGTATAAGCAGTATTTATCCGTCCGATCACTGTTTTCGTGGTTGACTGGGTCGCCCCGAAGCGGTACTGTGTAAAATTCGAGTTACGCCCGCACTTTTACACACCCACATTTGGAGGTTTGATGAGTCCACAAGAAGTGTTGGAATATGCCAAGAAGAACGACGCCAAGCAGCTCGATCTCCGCTTTACGGACATTCCCAGCTTACAGCATCACGTCTCGTACCCCATGAGCCAGGTAGAGCTCAGCTCTTTCGAGGACGGCTTTGGCATGGACGGGTCTAGCATACGGGGCTGGGCCGCGATCCACGAGAGCGATATGCTGCTGATTCCCGATCCGAATACCGCCTTCATGGATCCGTTTGCCGAGACGTCGACCCTCGTCATGTTGGGCGATGTTATCGATCCGATCACCAAGCAGCACTACGAGCGCGACCCGCGCTGGATCTCCAAGAAGGCCGAACTTTACCTGAAGAACAGCGGCGTGGGCGACACGGCTTTCTTTGGCGCCGAAGCCGAGTTTTTCATTTTCGACAACGTCCGCTTCGATCAGAATCAGCATTCCGGCTTTTATTTCATCGACGCGGAAGAAGGCCGCTGGAACTCCGGCCGCAAGGAAAACAACCTCGGTTACCGGCCGCGTTACAAAGAAGGCTACTTCCCGGTGCCGCCCACGGACCACTACCAGGATCTGCGCAGCGAAATGGTGCAGACCATGGAAAAGTGCGGCATCATCATCGAGTGCCACCACCACGAAGTCGCAACTGGCGGGCAGTGTGAGATCGATCAGCGTTTCGACACGCTGGTGAAATCAGCCGACAACATGATGCTGTACAAGTACATCATCCGCAACGTGGCCAATCAGTATGGCAAAACGGTGACGTTCATGCCCAAGCCGCTGTTTGCCGATAACGGCAGCGGCATGCACACCCACCAGAGCATCTGGAAGGGCGGCAAGCCATTGTTTGCGGGTGACGGCTACGCGGGTCTGAGCCCGTTGGCGCTCTCGTACATCGGTGGGCTGCTGAAGCATGCGCGCGCGCTCTCGGCGATCATTGCGCCCACCACGAATAGCTATAAGCGTCTGGTGCCCGGCTATGAAGCGCCGGTGAATCTCGCGTACTCGCGCCGCAACCGGTCGGCCGCCTGCCGCATTCCCATGTACTCGGCCAGCCCCAAGGCGAAGCGCGTCGAATTCCGGCCGCCCGATCCGGCAGCCAATCCTTACCTCGCGTTCTCGGCCATGCTGATGGCCGGACTCGACGGCGTTCTGAACAAGCTCGAACCCGGCGAGCCACTCGACAAGGACATCTACGATCTCTCTCCCGAGGAGATGAAGAGTGTTCCTTCGATGCCGGCCTCTCTCGAGGAAGCTCTGAGCTGTCTCGAGGACGATCACGCATTCCTTACCAAGGGTGACGTCTTCACCGAAGAGCTGATCGAAACCTTTATCGACTACAAGCGCAAGAACGAATCAGATGCGATCCGCCTGCGGCCGCACCCCTACGAGTTTGCGCTCTACTACGACATTTAGAGCCGCTTGACCGGCTGCGTTATCCAGATCAACGTTTCCCGGGGCGGGATTCCCAAGCGGGCCGTCCCGGAAGCTATACTCACTCCTCTTGGCCTCGAAGGTGATGCTTATGGCCATTCTCAGATTCATGGCGGAGCACACGCGGCGGTTCTGGTCATGACTGCGGAGACCATCGACGAACTGGCGGCGCGAGGTTATCCCGTCTACTACGGCGCTGCGGGGGAAAACCTGACGGTACGCGGCCTGGACAGGCGCCTGCTACGCACCGGACAGCGCTATCGCGTCGGAACGGCCGTCATAGAGCTCACCAGTATCCGGGTGCCATGCTCGCAGTTGGATATCTACGGTAGCGGCATTCAGCGCGAGATCTATGATGCCGGCGTGAAAGCCGGGGACATTACATCGCCCCGGTGGGCCATGAGCGGTTTCTACGCGGCCGTTGTGCGCGGGCGCGATTCGCGCTGGTGACGGAATGATGCTGGAGTCCGAGCTGGCCTAGGCGGCTAACTGGACGCACGGTCGTGTGACACCAGGCTCTCCGCCAACGTTATAATCACAGCGGTGGTCCAGATCGATGTGACCCGACTTTGGGCTTCGTTGCCGCATGCCGCGCCTCCTCGAAGAGATTGAGTTTCGCAATCCCAGCCGCGCCGCGCCCAGATGTCCGATGTGGTGGCGGGTCTTCCCGAGGCTATCGCAGCTCGCATGCAGATGCTGGTGGCTTCGGTTCCCCGATCCCGACCAGGCCGTGCATTACCTGGATCGCCTGCGCACCGAGAATCATGCCTGGTTCGGCCGCATCGCCAACTTCCCCTACGGCGCTCGGCTATCTGATCACCATTTTCTCCTCTAGCAACTTTCTTTCCGACGAGGTTCTGCGCCACCCAGCGTGGCTCGTCGAGTTGACCACCTCCGGTGATCTGCATCGCGCCCTTGCCACCGAAGACTACAGGCGCCGTGTCGCGATGTTTGTCGTGGCGGAGAGTGTTCCGGAGGCGCTCGACCTCGCGAGGTTCCGCCGCCAGCAGTTGCTGCGCATCGTGCTCCGCGATGTGCTGGGCCTCGCTTCGCTGTCCGACGTCACCGAAGAGCTTTCGCACCTGGCCGACGCGATTCTCGATCTCACTTACCGCCGCATCTGGCGCGAGGTGGCCGCCCGCCACGGTGCGCCCCGGCAGGACGATGGCAGCGTCTGCGGATTTTCCGTCATCTCGCTCGGTAAGCTCGGCGGCAACGAGCTGAACTACAGCTCCGACATCGACTTGATGTTCGTCTACTCGGCCAACGGCGAAACCGACGGCGCCCAGCCCATCACCAACAAGGAATTTTTCAAGAAAATCGCTAACCGCTTAACCGAGCTGCTCTCCACCTACACTGCCGAAGGACAGTGTTACCGCGTCGATCTGCGCCTGCGGCCGGACGGCCGCTATGGCGAAGTCTGCATCTCCGTCGAAGGCGCCTGCCACTACTACAAGCAGCGCGGGCGCGACTGGGAATTGCAGATGCTCATCAAAGCCCGCGTCTCCGCCGGGGAGATCGAGCCGGGCCGCGCACTGCTCGACTACGTGGAGCCGCTGATCTACTCGACGACGCTCGACTTCCGCGCCGTCGAAGCCGTCTCCGAAACGCGCGCGCGCATTCATGAAAAGCTGGCCGCCAAGGGTGGCGATTCCGGCCTCGACATCAAGCTCACACGCGGCGGAATTCGTGACATTGAGTTTCTGGTGCAATGCCTGCAGAGGCTGCACGGCGGCCGCGAGCCCTGGGTGCGCCACGGCGGCACGCATGTTCGCGCTGTTCCGCCTGCGCGACAAGTCGCTGCTCTCCGGCTCCGAGTACGCGCGCCTGGCCGAGGCCTACGAGTTCCTGCCGCAACGTCGAGCACCGGCTGCAATTCGATGAAGACCGCCAGACGCATACGCTCCCCGGCCGATCCCGAGCCCTCGAGCTGCTGGCGCGCCGCATGCCGCGCCGGCGCGTCAGATCCCGTCACGGCCGACACGTTCGAGCGCGAGCTCGACGCACACCTTGGAGACAGTGCAGGACCTCTACGACCGTCTCATCCACGCGCAGAGGCCGATGTACTATTCGCCGCTGCCTGCGGAGCCCGCGCCCGCCGAGGATGAGCCGCCCATGGTCGAGCCCGCGCCGCCAGCCTCCAGTAGTCTGATTAAACTGCTCGATCAGCGCGCGCCGCGCCTTGCCAAGTTGTTGAGCCAATCGCCGCTGCGCCGTGGTCGGCGACCGTTTCGAGCATTTTCTGGAAAAGACGATCGCCAGCCCCGAGTGGCTTTCGCCGTCTCGACGGCGATCCGCTCGCCGCGGCCTGTGCCGTCGATCTGTTCGAGCACAGCCACTACTTTGCCGACCAGCTCCTCCGCTATCCCGATCTGCTCGGTGAGCTCGGCCGCGCCTGCGCCTCGCCCGATTTCCAGCTCGACCGCGCCTCGCCGCAGGAGTCCGCCGCTCTGCGCCGCTTTTACCTGCAACATATGTTGCGCATCCAGTGCCAGAGCGTGTTTTTGCGCCAGCCCATTTTTACGACGCTCGACCATACCTCGGATCTCGCCGATGCCGTGATTGCCGCCGCCTATCGCATCGCTCTCGAGGAGACCAAAGCCAGCAATCCACCCGTGAGTGCCGCTTACAATCCCACCGGTCAGATGCTCGTCATCGCCCTTGGCCGCCTGGGCATGCGCGAATTCGACCTTGCCTCCGACGCCGACCTGGTCTTCGTTTTGCCTGATGCCGACGTTTCGGAGCTTCTCTTCTGGACGGCGTCGCCGAGCGCATGATCCAGGCCATCAGCGCCTATACCGGCCAGGGCGTGATGTTCACCGTCGATACGCGCCTGCGCCCGCACGGCCGCGAGGGCGACCTGGTCCAGTCCGAAGGAGTTTACAAGGATTACTTCGCCAAGCGCGCCGAAGCTTGGGAAGGCATCGCATATATGAAATCGCGCGGCGTGGCCGGCAATATGGCCCGCGCCACCGAGTTCCTCCACGAGTTGCAGGACGTCGACTGGCGCCGCTACGGACAAAGCGGCCGCTCGCGGAAGGAACTCGCGCAGATGCGCGCGCGTCTAGAGAAAGAGCAGGGTTTGCGGAACCCGCTCAAAGCGGGCCGGGGCGGTTATTACGATATCGATTTCGCCCTGATGTACCTGCGCTTGAAAGGGGCTGGCATTTTCTTCAAGGTGCTGAATACGCCGGAACGCATCGACGTGATCGAGAAAATGGGGCATCTTGAGCGGGAGGATGCTGAGTTTCTTCGCGACGCAGCTACGTTCTATCGTGCCATCGATCACGGAGTCCGCATCGCCGCGGGGCACGCCGAAGGCAGCCTGCCATCTTCTCCGGAACAAATGCGCATCCTCACGGAACTGGTACACCGCTGGACGCCCGAACACCTGCATGGCGGGAGCCTGGATGCGAAACTGGCGCAAATTCGCACGCGCACTAGGGAATTTTTTGACCGGATATTCAGCTAGCGTAGTGGGCCGGCTAATTCTGTTGTGTGTGTTCGCCTCGGCAATCGCCGGCGCTGCGCCCGCAGCCGAAATTGACGAAGCTTTTACGTGCTTGTACAACACGGATTTCCGCGGCGCGCATATGCACATCGATCACTACGTGTCGGCCCAGCCGTCAGATCCGTTCGGCTATGCCGTCCGCGCCAGCGCCTACTTGTTCTCGGAGCTCGATCGGCTAGGCATCCTCGAGAGTGAGTTTTTCGCCGATGACAAACGCATCATCGAGAAAAAAAAGCTCAAGCCCGACCCGGAGGCCGGAGTCAAGTTCCAGCAAGCGGTGAATGACTCTCAATCGCGCGGCGCCCAGCTTTTGGCGGCCAACGCCAGCGACCAGAACGCGCTCTTCTCCATGGCCATCACGCAGGGCGTCCTCATGGATTACACGGCCCTTGTCGAAAAGCGCCAGTTGACCAGCCTCGCCTCCGCGCGCCTCGCCAACAGTTACGCGCGGCGACTGCTCAAGATCAATCCGCAGTTCTATGACGCCTACCTCACCACCGGGATCAACGAGTATTTGCTCGGCAGCCTGCCGTTCTATGTCCGCTGGTTCGTGCACTTCGATGGCGTCAACGGCGATAAAACCACCGGCATCGAGAATCTGAAGCTGGTCTCGCGTTCCGGCCACTACCTGCGGCCTTTTGCCACGATTTTGCTGACAGTATGTTACCTGCGTGAGAGGCAGCCTCGCGAAACGCAAAATCTGCTGGCGGCGTTGAACTCCGAATTCCCAGCCAATCCGCTGATCCGCAAAGAGCTGGCCAAAGTTTCGGCGGATCTGGAACGCGGCCCGAGCGCGGGCGCCAGGTAACGGGTCCGTTACAAATCGGGTGACCGCCGGCCACGGAATCTTCCACTCACCCGTGAGAAAATGGATTCGGCCACTTATTCCTATGGTTCGTGACGGACTCTACTATGGCGTCGGCTTCCTCACCGCGGGCATCTTGCTTGCCTGGGTTCAGCCGTGGTTGGCACTCCTGCCTTTTCTACTTGCGGGGTTCTGTCTCTACTTTTTCCGCGATCCGGAGCGGGAGATCCCCGTCGGTCCCGTGGCCGTTTCGCCGGCGGATGGTAAGGTAGTCGCCGTGCGCCCCGAAGGCCCTTCCCAGAGGCGCGTCAGCATTTTTCTGAATATCTTCGACGTGCATGTGAACCGCACGCCCATCGCCGGCACCATCACCAATGTGGAATACCGTAAGGGCCGGTTTCTTGTGGCGAGCAAGGAGAAAGCCTCCGTGCAGAACGAGCAGAACAAGGTCATCGTGGAGGGCGACGGAACACGCGTGGTGTTCAAGCAGATCGCTGGTCTGATCGCGCGCCGCATCGTCTTCAATAAGAAGCCCGGAGACATCGTCGCCACCGGTGAGCGGATCGGCCTTATTAAGTTCGGCTCGCGCGTGGACGTGCTGTTTGGTCCCGAGTGGGACATCCTCGTGCGGGAAGGAACGCGCGTCGCCGCCGGATCGAGCATCCTGGCGCGGCGCAATGGCACCGAGCCCGTCCGCGAAACCGCCGCGCAAGCCGGTGCCCTGGAGCCCGTCGCATGCCAGGGTTGAACCTCAGACGCCGGTTTCTCAACCCGCGCTCGCCGGATCACCGTCCGCCCCGCGCCGCCTACGCGCTTCCCACGCTGTTCACCGCGGGGAACATTTTTCTCGGCTTTGTTTCGGTGATCCAGTCCATTGAGGGCGCCATGGTGGCGCATGACGGCACCGTCGGAACCGAGCATCACTTCGAGATCGCCGCCAAGGCTATCGGTCTGGCGGTTCTGTTGGATGGTCTGGACGGCCGCATCGCGCGCATGACCAACACCACCAGCGATTTCGGCCGGGAAATGGATTCCCTCGCCGACGTCATCAGCTTCGGCATCGCACCCGCCGTGCTAGCCTACGCCTGGGGCGTGCAGTTTGTCGATCCCGGCTTGGGCCGCGCGCTCCATGACCAAATCATGGGAGTGGGTAGCTTTTTTGCGTTTCTGTTTCTGCTGTGCGGCTCCGCGCGTCTGGCGCGCTTCAACGTGCAGAAGAATCCCATCCCGAAGAATCCCGGCCGCCCCAATCGTAAATACTTCGTCGGCCTGCCCATCCCCGCCGCTGCGGGCATGGTGGCATCCATCGTATACGCTACGGATTCCGAGCCCCTTACATCCTGGCCCCTCACCGTCCTGTGGCTGGTACTGCTGGCGCTGCTTTCCTTCCTCATGGTCAGCACCTGGCGCTATTACAGCTTCAAGGACATCAACATGTTGCGGCCGCATTCCCCGCTCACGGTCATTCTGGTTGGCGTCCTGATCGCGCTCACCTGGCTCTATTCACATCCCTTGCTGGTCACTTGCGCGGCATGTTATGTGGCGAGCGGTATCGTCATTCGTGTCGGCGGAATCATCCGGCGCCACTTGCGGCCCACCCCACCGGGACAGCCGGAGCATCAGGTTGGCTAGATCCCAGACAATAGCGCTAGTCGGCAGCGAATCTCTTATGGGCCGCGAAATTCGCGACCTGCTATCCGGGAACACCTTGGGACAGGACCTGCGGCTGGTCGCCGCGGAAGGGGAAGAGGTGGGCAAGCTCACGGTGCAAGCGGGCGAACCGGCCCTGCTCAACCCGCTGGAAGGGCAGAATCTGGAGCTCGCGCGCGTGATCCTTCTGGCCGGCGCCGTGCGGTCGGTAGGAAACGTCCGCCAACTCGCGCCGCACACGCCCCTAATCGATCTCACCTATGCCGCGGAGGAATTGCCCAACGGCCGTCTGCGCGCTCCCATGGTTGAGCCGGCCGGATATCGGGCGCCCGCCGATTCCGTGCACGTCATCGCGAACGCTGCGGCGATTGTGATCGCTCTGGTGCTCGGGCGCTTGCATGCTTCCCACCGGATTCGGCGCGCGCTGGCCCACGTTTTCGAGCCGGCCAGCGAACGCGGCGCCGCCGGAGTGGAGGAGTTGCAGCAGCAAACCATCGGCTTGCTGTCTTTCAAAGGACAGCCCAAGGAAATCTTCGACGCCCAATTAGCCTTCAACATGCTCTCCCGGTTTGGCGAGGAAGCGCCGGCCGCGCTGGAGGATTCCGAGCTACGCATCGAACGGCACCTCGCCACTCTGCTGGCCGTCTCCGGTGGCGCCCCCATCCCGTCGTTGCGCTTGATTCAAGCGTCGGTCTTCCACGGCTACGGCATTTCGCTTTGGATCGAATTCGAGTCCAGCCCCGGCGTTGCGGCGATCGAACAGGCGCTCGAAGGCGATTCGGTCGACGTCCGCCCTGAGGGCACCGAGCCGCCGAATGTCGTGGGCATGGCTGGTGAGAGCGGACTCGCCATCGGCGCAATCACCGCGGATCGCAACAGCCCTCATGCCGCATGGCTCTGGATCGTCGCCGACAATCTTCGCCTCCGCGCCGAAAACGCCATAATGGTCGCTCAAGAACTCCTATGATCGGTCTTCGCCGCCCTTTGCTTTTTGGCTTTTGTCTCTTGCCTTTAGTCTTTTGTCTTTTTATATCCTGCGGCTACCACGTTGCCACAGACAGCAGCGCTGCCAACACAATTCCGAAGAACATCAAAACCATCGCCATTCCTGCCTTCAACAACCTGACCATCCGCTACAAGCTCACCGCGTACCTACCCGCGGCCATTACCCGGGAGTTCATCTCACGCACCCGATATCAGGTGGTTAACGATCCGAAAGAGGCCGATGCGATCCTGACCGGCACCGTCATAAGTTACAACTCCTTTGTCCAGACCTTCGATCCGATCACCGGCCGCGCATCGACCATACAGATCATCGTGGCTATGCAGTTCACGCTCCGCGACCGCGCGACCAACGCAGTGCTGTTTGATCGGCCCCGCTTCGAGTTTCGCCAGGTTTACGAGCTTAGCGTCAATCCCACCGGCTACGTAGATGAAAGCACCGTTGGATTGGAGCGCCTCAGCCGCGAGGTCGCGCGCTCGATGGTGTCCGCGATTCTGGAGAACTTCTGATGACTCCCGCGCAATTTCTGGCTCGCGTGAAACGAAAAGAACTCGTCCCAGCGTATTTGTTCCTGGGCGCGGAAGTTTACCAGGGACGCCGATGCCGGGAAGCGCTGCTCGACGCCGCCCTCGGTCCCGATGGGCGCGAAAGCGGCTTGGCGCACTACGACGCGGCGGAGAGCTCTTTGGTGGAGGTAGTCGATGATGCCCGGTCCCTCTCGTTATTTGCCTCCGACCGTGTGATTCTCGTGACCGGTGCGGAAGCCGCTCTCCCTCGCCAGAAATCGGAGGAAGAAGACGATACATCGAGCGTAGGGGATGGAGCGGGCGAGTTGGCCGCCTATCTGAAAAACCCTTCGCCGGGCGTGACCCTCTTGTTCGAGGCGACTCGTTTCGCGTTCGAGGGGGAAGAGAAGAAAAAACTCGAACGCGTGCGAAAGTTCTACTCGGCAATCTCCAGCGTTGTGGAGCTCGAGCGGTTCTCTATCGACGAAGCCAGGACCGAAGCCCGTTCATTGGCGAAAAACGCCCAGATTTCGATCGATGCCGAAGCTCTCGATCTCCTGGTTGAAGCGCTGGGCGGCGATGTCGCCCGCATCGGCATTGAAATGGAGAAACTCGCGCTGTTCAGCGCTGCCCAGCGCCCGGTTTCGGTGAACGATATCGCCGCTCTGGTCCCCGATGCGCGCTCCGCGACCATTTTCGCCCTGGTGAACGCGCTGGGCCGCCGGGACCGTGCGCGCAGTCTGGAAATTCTGGACACGTTGTGCCGCGAAGGCGAGTACCTGCCCCTCGCATTGTCATTCTTATCGACACAATTCCGGCTGGCGCTGGTGGCGAGAGAAAGCGGTTTGCGCAGTCCGCAGCAGATTCAAGGGCACTTCTCGCGTTCCGGCGTGCCCATGTGGAGTTCTCGCGCGGAGCAGGTGTATCAAACGGTCGCGAAATTCTCCCAGGAAAAGTTGGAGCGGGGAATGAAGCTGATCTTCGCAGCAGACCGCGACCTGCGCAGCGCGAGGCCCGACGATCGTATCATTATGGAACGGTTTGTGCTGGAGCTTACTTCGTAGCCAGCAATTTGATGTGGTGGTGGAGCTTCGATTTGTATCGTGCGGCCGTATTCTTCTTGATAACGCCCAGCTTAGCCGAGCGGTCGATCACCGAAAACGTCTCCGGCAGCAGCTTCAGCGCCCCATCGGCGTTTTTCGCCGCGATAAGCTTGCGCATGCTGCGGATCTGGTGACGCAGCCGGGTTGTGTTGCGCCGGTTGAACTCGGTGCGCTTTTCGTCCTGCCGTATCCGCTTCAGCGCGGAGAGATGATTCGCCATAAAGATTTCAATTTCTAAGAATACCACATGCGTCCTTGTGTTATTCTCGAAAGGTCCTGAAAGCTCTTTGGTAGCAACATGGGAAGCTGGTGAAAATCCAGCACGGCCCCGCCACTGTAAGCGTGGAGGACCGGTCAAATCAAGCCACTGTTCCGGCAAGGGATGGGAAGGCCGACCGGCCCTGAGAAGCGCAAGTCAGGAGACCGACCGAGGAGATTCAGCAGAAGTTTGCTGAGCCGATTTCAGGCGTGAAGTCCGGCAGCGGGGGGCTGCTTGAACATGACACGTCCACGTTTACTCAGTTTGCTCCTCTTCGCGTGTGTGCTGCACGCGGAAACCTATCAAGGCAAAGTAGTTGACCCGTCCGGCGCGGCCATCGCCGGGGCTACGGTCGCCGCCGTGAACCGCGTCGGGGTGGTAGCGCAGGCGGTAACCGACCAGTCAGGATCCTTTCAAATTGCCGTTTCCGATACGGCCAACACCAATCTGCTGGTGACCGCGCCGGGATTTGAGACAAAAACCCTTTATTTCTCGGTAGATAACACGATCACGCTGGCCGTCGCCCCGCAGAGCGATTCGGTCACCGTAGCCGGCACGACGATGGATATCCCGCTAAGCCAGCAGGGGTCTAGCGTCAGCATAATCTCGCATGAGGAGATCGCGGAGCGCAACGAAGCTCAGGCGGTCGATCTCCTCCGCTACCTGCCGGGGGTGAGCGTGACGACCACCGGTTCGCGGGGGGGCCAAACGTCGATGTTTATTCGCGGCGGCGATTATGACTTCAATCTGGTTGAAATTAATGGAGTTCCCATCGACTGGTTCGGCGGAGCCGTGGACTTTGCGCACATTCCGACCGATTTTCTGGACCACGTCGAGGTCGTTCGCGGCCCGCAGTCAGCCGTCTACGGGTCGTACGCCAACAGCGGTGTGGTCAATTTCGTCACCCGGCAACCCGAAGATAATATTGAATTTGAAGCACTTGCGGAGGGTGGCACCTTTGATGAACACCGCTTCGCGCTGGGTGGATCGGGGACGGTGGACGGCTTTGGAATCGGCGCTTTTCTCTCCAGTCTCGATGATAACGGGCCGGTTCCGAACAGCGATTATCACGACAGAACATCCTTCTTACAGTCATGCGCAATTGGGGGCAGCAGAGCTTTAGCGCCACCGGGAGCTTCAATGCGGCGGCGGCCGGCGATCCTGGTCCGTACGGGTCCGATCCCGAGCATTTGTACACCGGGATTGACCTCATCAGCCGCAACCGTTTTGACCGTTCCGTCTACGGCGCGCACTACCAGATCGACGTGACGCCGCGGGTACGCGAGGAGGTGTTCGCGGGGGTCTTCTGGAACAACAGCTTCTACATCAGCCCCTACGGTGACAGTTATGAGAATGACTATCGCGGGCAACTGGAGGAGCGCACGGTGGTCAACGTGACTTCGCACTACACTATGGCCGTTGGGTACGTTTTTTCACGCGAGGAAGTCAAGAACACGTACATTACGGACACCAGCTCGAATGTGTCTCCCTTGCAACGAAACCAGCAGGGGATCTACTGGGAGAATCGTTTTCAGTTCGGCAAGCGGTTTTTTTTGAACGCGGGAGTGCGCGAAGAGGTCATTCACACCGCCCAAATTCCGGCGGATGCCGAGAACATCCCGCCGCGGCCGGAATACCCGGCGGCAACGATCACCAAGCTCAATCCCAAACTAGCCGCGGGGTATGTGTTGCGTGACGGGACACGCTTGCACGCTTCCGCCGGCACGGGGATTCGCCCACCTTCGGGTTTTGACCTGGCGTTCACGAACAATCCGAACCTGAAGCCGGAACGGACCGCGAGTGCCGATGCGGGAATCGAGCAGCGGGTTTTTCACAACCGAGTTTCCCTCGATGCAACGTATTTTTATAACCGCTACTATGACCTGATCGTTACGCTGGGAGGGTCACTCGCCGATCTCAGCAGCTACCAATCCGCTAATCTGGCCAACTCGCAGGCGCAGGGCGGAGAATTCGCAGTGCGGTTCCGGCCGGCGCGATGGATTTCGCTGTCCGGGAGTTACATGCTGCTCGATTCCGAGATCCTGTCGCTGAATGGCTCGACTGGACTCGCGCCGGAGTATTTCCAAGTAGGTCAGGAACTGCTCCGCCGGCCACGGAATTCCGGCACGATGGTGGCGGCTTTCGTACGCGGAAGGCTTTCAGCCGACGTAACAGGATACTTTCGCGGCACGGTCCTGGATGTGGAGCCAAACTATGGCGCATCGGAGGGACTTTTCTACAATCACGGCTATGCGAATCTTGGCGTGAACGTCAATTATGCGCTGCGGCACGGCGTCACGCTGTACGGAAACCTGCGGAATGCGCTGAACCAGCATTACGAGGAAGCCTTCGGGTATCCTTCGCCGCTGCTGAACTTCGTGAGCGGGGTAAAGTGGACGTTTTCGCCGTCGAAGCGGGTGCGAGAATGAATAGCGTGACGTTCGATGATCCGCGCCTGTCGATCAACCGGGTATACACACGCGGCGGCGATAAGGGCGAGACCGGTCTTGCCGGGGGCCAACGCGTTCCGAAGGATGCCTTGCGCATCAAGGCGTACGGCACGGTGGATGAGCTGAATGCGTTTGTCGGTGTGGCGCGCGATACCGCGGAAGGGCTTGCCGGCGCGCACCCGGCGCTGGGGAAGCTGAGTACGATTCTGATGCGGGTGCAACATGAACTGTTCAACGCCGGCTCGATTCTGGCAACGCTTCCGCAAGACGTGCATCCGCGGCAGGCGCGAGTTACGGAAGCCGAAATCACGCAGCTCGAAATGGAAATCGACAAGATGAACGGAGGATTGCCGGCGCTACGCTCCTTCGTCCTGCCGGGAGGCTGCCGGCTGAACGCGGAACTGCACGTGTGCCGCACGGTCTGCCGCCGGGCGGAGCGTATTTGCGTGACGCTCGGGCGGCAGGAACCGGTGGATGGCGAGATTGTTCGCTATCTAAACCGGCTCGGCGATGCTCTATTTGTGTGGAGCCGCTGGGTCAGTCATACTCTGGGAGTAGCGGAGACTTTGTGGGAACCGAATCGGGCTGCTTCCGGGCAGCGCGACAATCAAGGTTGAAGGAGAAGTGCATGGAGAATGCAAATCGAAGACCGATCGCGCTGATGCTGGTTGTCTTGGGGGCGGTCGCGCGGGTGGTGCCACATCCGTGGAATTTCGCGCCCGTTGGCGGCATCAGCTTATTCGCAGGGGCGCGGCTGCGGGGTTGGCAGGCGTACTTGCTACCGATCGTGCTGATGGCGATCACCGACCCGCTTCTTGGCGGCTACAGCGCTTGGGCCACGCCGTTCGTGTATCTCAGTTTTCTGATCAACGTGTGGATCGGGCGGCATCTGCGAAGTTCGGAGAGCCCGTGGCTTATCGGCGGCGCGGCAGTAATTTCCAGTGTGCAGTTCTTCCTGATTTCCAACTTCGGGTCGTGGCTCGGATACTATGCCCACACGTGGGCCGGCCTCGCTTCCTGTTACACCATGGCGATTCCTTTCTACGCGCGGACGCTGGGCAGCGACTTGCTGACTTGCGGCATCCTGTTCGGCCTGCACGCCTGGCTGAGCCGCACGGTGTACACGCCTGAGCGTGTGCCCGAAGCCGCTTGAAGCGGGCACTGGTATCGTGGAGCGGCGGCAAGGATTGCGCCTGGGCGCTCGAAAGGCTGCGCGGCACCGATATCGAGATCGTCGCGCTGCTGACCACTATCAATGAGCACTTCGATCGCGTGGCCATGCACGGGGTACGCCGCGAGTTGATCGAAGACCAGGGGCGCGCGACCGGTGTTCCATTGTGGACAGCGCCACTGCCTTGGCCGTGTTCGAACGAACGCTACGAGGAGATCATGGCGGAGATGTGCCGGCGCGCGGTGGCCGAGGGCATCGAAGCAGTCGTCTTCGGCGATCTGTTTCTCGAAGATGTCCGCGCCTATCGCGAGCGCATGCTCGAAGGGACCGGGCTCACGCCGGTGTTCCCGCTGTGGCGGATACCTACCGGGGAACTGGCGCGCGAGATGCTGGCAGGCGGGCTGCGCACGCGCATCGCCTGCATTGACCGGCGGAAGCTCGACCGCTCGTTTGCCGGGCGCGAGTATGACGAACAGTTTCTGGCGGATCTGCCGCCGGAGGTGGATCCCTGCGGGGAAAACGGCGAGTTCCATTCCTTCGTTTACGACGGCCCGATGTTCCGCCAGCCGATCGCGATTGAGGCGGGCATTCTTCACGAGGACGGCGATTTCACATTCGCCGATTTATTGTGCCCCGCATCGTCTCACTGATTTCGAGCGCCACCGAGATCATCCACGCGCTGGGCCAGCTGCCGAACCAGGTGGGCCGCTCGCACGAGTGTGATTTTCCGGTCGAGATTGCGGCGCTGCCGGTGTGTACGAAGCCCATGATCGATATCCACGCCGACAGCCGCGAGATCGATCGCGCGGTGAAAGATCGGGTGCGCAACGCGCTCTCCGTCTACGACGTTTTCGACGACGTACTGGAGCGCCTCCAGCCGACCCACATTGTGACGCAGACGCAGTGCGAGGTTTGCGCGGTGAGCCTGCGCGATGTGGAGCGCTCGGTGGCCATGCGCCTCGCGAGCAAACCGCAAATCGTTTCGCTCACGCCGAATTCACTCGCCGATGTTTGGGACGACATACGGCGCGTGGCGCAGTCGCTCGATATCGCGGCGCACGGGGAAGCGGTCATCGGGGCTTTCGAAGCGCGCATGGCCGCGATTTCTGAGAAGGCGCGCGCGGCAGTAGAGCGGCCGCGCCTGGCATTCATCGAATGGACCGAACCGGTGATGACGGGCGGCAACTGGACCCCCGAGCTGGTGGAAATGGCCGGCGGCATCCATCTATTCGGAGAGCCGGGCAAGCACTCGGGGTACTTGGACTGGGAGGAGATCGTGGAGGGTGATCCCGACGTGATTCTGGTGGCGCCCTGCGGCTTCGACATTCCACGGACACAAATCGAGATGCATTGGCTCACGAACCGGCCGGGGTGGCGCTCCCTGCGCGCGGTGCGGGGGGGCCGGGTGTACCTGGCGGACGGCAACCAATACTTCAACCGGCCGGGCCCGAGGCTGGTGGAGACGCTCGAGATTCTGGCGGAGGTGCTGCACCCGAGATTGTTCCGGCCGATGCTGGAGGGCGCTGGCTGGACGCGGTTTAGGTAGCGGCGTGAGCTTTCCGGAACATTCCGGCGCCTTTGGCGTCCAATAGGGATCATGCGATTCTTCCGGATAATCCTGGGTTTCTTGTTCGTCGTCCCGGCTTTTTCGGCGGATGTTACTCCGAAAGCCGTGCCTAAGAAGACTTCCGCCAAAGCGCAAGCGGCAGGGATTGCCGAGGACTGGCCCGTTTGGGGCGGAAAAAACCGCGACTTCATCGTGAATGCCTCGGGCCTGGCGGATTCCTGGCCCGCAGCCGGTCCGAAACGACTCTGGAGCCGGCCGCTCGGAGACGGCTATTCGGCCATCGCCGAAGAGAGCGGCGTGCTGTACACGGCGTTCCGGCGGGGATCGAAGGACGTGGTCACAGCGCTGGATGCCGCGACCGGCAAGACGCGATGGGAGTACGAGTACGATAACCCGTTTACGAATGCGTATGTGGAGGCTGTGGGCCCAGGCCCGTACGCCATGCCGGAAGTGATCGGCGACCGGGTGTTGACGGCCAGTGGAACCGGCAAGATCTATTCCCTCGACAAGAAAACGGGGCGGCCTGTCTGGTCACATAACCTGTATACCGAGTTCCATGCAACGCATCTTCAGTATGGTTATTCCTGCCACGCGCTTCCCTATAAGGACACGCTGATTTACATGGCCGGAGGTGATGGAGACGGAGCCATCGCGTTCCGGCAAAAGGATGGGGCAGTGGTTTGGAAAGCGCTCCAATTCACGAATTCGCATTCGTCGCCGTTGCTGATCAATGTGGACGGCCAGCCGCAGGTGGTGGCACTGGCGGCCAACACGGTGTTCGGTTTCAGTCCCGACAACGGCGCGCTGTATTGGTCGCACGAGCACAAGACACCGTACGGCCTGGCGATCAGCACGCCCGTGTGGGCGCCGGGAAACCTTCTGTTCGTCGCTTCGGCGTACGGCACCGGTGCTCGGGTGCTGCAGTTGAGCCAGGCCGGTGGGCGCACCAGCGTGAAGGAACTTTGGGCTAACAATCGTCTCGAACTGCACATTGGGACCGCAATTCAGCGTGACGGCTACGTGTACATTGCGAGCGGCCATGACCCCCCGATTCTCATGACCGCCATCGAGCTGAAGACAGGCGCGATCAAATGGCGCGAGCGGGGCTTCGCCAGGGCGCAACTCCTCTACGCGGACGGCAAGGTCATTCTGGCCGATGAGGACGGAACGCTGGCACTGTGCAGAGTGAGTCCGGAGAAGTTCGAGGTGCTGTCGAAGGCCTCGGTGCTCCAAAGCATCGCGTGGACGCCGCCCACGCTGGTAGGCACACGGCTTTACGTACGCGACCGCAAGACGGTAGAGGCGTTCGATTTAGGGAGATAATCGTTCCTGGTAGGTCCCAGTTCAGACTGGGGGAATTATGTTCGCTGTCTGCGTTTCTTCTTTGGTTGCCGGGACAATTTTGGCCGCTGCCGCAGCCCGGGGAGCGCAGCAGCCGAAAGAGGCCGCCGTTTCTGCCGCGCCGGTGCCCGCACAAATCACCAGCGGCAAGAGAGTTTTCATTTCCAACGCGGGTGAGGAAAACTTGAACACGGCCATCGGGTCGCTACTCAGTGGAAGATCCGATCGGGTTTACAACCAGTTCTATGCGGCGATGAAGGAATGGGGGCGATATGAGCTGGTGTCTGCGCCCGCGGAAGCTGATCTGATTGCGGAAATCGGTTTCACGATCAACGGCAGTGGGCAATTACCCGAAATAGGGCATCTTCGACTGGCCATCCGGGATCCCAAGACCAACGTTCTGCTGTGGACCTTCATCGAGTATGCGCAGGTTGCGATCCGAAAGGGGCATCGCGACAAGAACCTTGACCAGGCGATGGGGATTATCGTGGATGACTTCAAGGATCTGACCCGGTCCGGCGCCACGCCAAAGCCATAGCCCGCGCGCTGTCAATCGCATTGCCCGGCCAACTCGGGTGTCCTCTCCGGTGGCGCGGTTGAAGCGGGCCAAGGCGGCGTCTGACTGACTTCGTAGTCCCGAGAATCAATCGTGACTTCCGTATGACCAAACAGGAAGGAGTCCGTTTCCGAATGGTTAGATAGCGGCAACCATACCAGACCCAACTTCTGATACTGCTGAATGACACGCGTGTTGTGAATCCAGGTTGACGGACTCTGCACGGGGGCAGCATCCACCCGAACGATGGCGAAATCTTCACCATCGACCCAAATCTTCCCACGAATAGAGAATTTATTGCTAGCTTTTGGAGTGACTTTCAAAACGTATGAGGGACGGCCTTGCTGGTCTTCCATGCCGAGAAGCTGGAATGCATAGTTCCGTGGAATAATCCGTGTACTCTCTCGAACGTCATCACCAGCGGCCTCGGTCTCCGCCTCCAGCATTCGGCGCAGCACCCGCTGGCGGATGATGGATGGTCCGCGTTCGGCTAATATTTCGAATTTCTTGTGTCCCGGATACCAGTAGGTCATGCGAACGCTCAGTTCGGCAGTCACATGGAACCGGCGGTTTTCCAGCGCGTAACGGCGGGTGCAGGTGTAGCGTGTCAGGGAAGCGAACCTCACACGGTCATGTTTGTCCATCTGAGTCAGCACTTGTTGCAGCGTGAGCGGTTGCACGAACTTGCTCGGGAGGGCCAGCGGGAACAAGATCCACAACAGCATCGGCGCCGGGATACGCAGTTTCATCTAAGTGGGGGCACTGGATGACTTCCCGAGTCTGTTACGGCTCCGCAAGCCAGGAAGCCAGTTCCGGGTCCGTCGAAGATTCACGGACGACCAGGTGTGGCGACACTTTCAATGCCGCGGCGAATTTGGACTGCAGACGTGGATTGTGGACCACTCTATTCCGCCCGTCGACGAAGCCTTCCAGGAGGACTCGTCGGGAAAGCAGAGCCGCGACGATATCCGTGACATCGGCTGATTCGAGAATCCCGGGTACGATCACGTCCTGTGGCAGGTGGCAGAAACGATCTTCGAGCACCGAGAGGAAAGAGACCAAGCCTCCTCTCGCGGTGACGGCGGCGACGTGATCTTCATACAGGCCGGTGAGGAGCGCTACCAGCGCTCCCATTGGCTCAGCCTGATACTGGGCGAAAGGGCCAGCCTCCTGCATCTCGCTTTGGTCGAACGCGAAATCAGCCGGATTGGTTTTCGCGAACGAATCTCCCCAGACCGCGATATTAGCGGGATCGATGTCCGGCCGGGAAGCCAGATAGTGGAACACGGTGCGGACATCTTTGAGCCGCGCGCCAAGCATGGTCTCACCGAGCATAAATTCGGTTGCCGGCAAGTCCATGGCGCCCGGCCCGCGGGATGAAGTTGCCGCCACTTCGCCTGTTCCGCGGACATCCGGAAGGCAAATCTCAAAACCCTTGCGAAGGAGGGCATTGATATCCGGGCCACGCTCGGCGAGGAACCGCGCCTTCCCGCCTTCGGCAAGGGCGAGGACCGCGGGCGACCGCTTCGCCGCCGCGTGGGCGGGCTTCAGGATAAGCATCGGCAAAGTGATCCCGGGCGCAGTTTCGATGGCCAGCGCCTCGACGGTTGCCCCTGCTCCCGACTTTTCCCAGAGCAGTTGAGCCGATGGCTTTTCCATGGGCTGAATGTCGCCCAGTTTCCCGGCGAGCGCGGTACGCAGCGCGCTCAGGGAGGAATCTTTCGAGCGCGCCGCCGAGAGCCGATGGCGCGCCAGTTCGAATGCGATGGCACTGGCGGTTTGAGGCTGCCTTTCGGCAGCGACGGCCGGGGTCAGGCACATCAGCGCGGAATCGGGCAGAGGGCTGTGGTATTCGCCGGCGGGCGTGGGAACATGAAGCCACCGCGCGAGGACCGGGTATATGCGCTGGCGCAGTAAAGTGCCCACGTTGTTGCACTCGCCGGGGCCCGGAAATGGGCCGAAGCCATGGACTTCATCCAGATGGTCCCGCGCCCCATAGAGGTCGAACACTTTCTGGTAGCGGGCCCAGACTGGTTCGTGCTCGACGTTCTCGGGCCAGCCGATCTCGAACGAGTACAAGAAATGCCGCGGTGCGACGGACACGCACAAGAACCAGGGGAAGAACTGGTCGATGGAACTGCGCGGAAGGCACCTCGTGGTTTCCCATTCCCCCCAACCGGGCGAGGCTGTGTCGAATGGGTATCCGCGCGGCCCGTCGGTGTAATGCTCTTCGGGACCGGCCTCGCCGAAGTTGAACGGGATTACGGCGGCGACGCGCGGATCGAGCGCGGCCGTGACTGCGGCAGGATCGCCGCCCCCTGCCACCGCACCGAGCATGATAATTCGCTGGGGATCGATGTAGGGACGCTCGAGAGAAGATCTATTCCGCGCATCAAATCCCAAACCATCCACTTCATCAGACTCTCGCCCGCAACCAAAAGCTGATTGCCGAGCGCATAACGTCCGTAGTAGCTTTCGCGATACCACGGCTGGGATTGCGACCGTTCGCCGGCGCACAGTTGATCCATCACCAGCACGGCGGTCCCAGACCGCGCACAAGTCATCCCGAGATCCTGGAGTTCGGACTGCGTCTTTGGGGCGTGATGGCTGTGAACGACAACGATCGCCGGGATCTTGCCGGATGGCTTATCGGGCAGATACAGATTGGCGGTGACGAGCAGATGCGGCCGGCTCTCGAAAACCACGTTCTCGATAACAAAGCCATCGCCGTAATCCGCGCGGCGCGTTACGACCGAGCGCAGAGGCGTGCGGCCGGGCGACGATCCCATCCATTTTCGTAATGCGGCCAGTCGCTGGTCGCGGAAACGCTCCCAGGATTCGCGTGAATCTACCTTCTGCCAATCGCGCTTCTCCTCGCCGGCAATGGTGGACATGCGCGAGCGCAGGGAGTTTTCGAGCATTCGAGACACTTGCAGCTGAACGCGTTGGTTTTCGGTCCAGACATTCTTCGGTATCCACGCAAGTTCCGTGGATGGCGGCCCTGGCGGCGAGCTGGCCGGCAACTGCACCAGCGGATGAAATTCCGGAGCGGGGGCGTTCGCCGCCGCGGTGAGCTGGAATGTTGCGCGTTCATTGGCTGCGGGCCAATACCAGCGCAGTTCCGGGGCGTCTGGCCTGGGGGCGCGGACGCGTTGCACATCGATAAACCCGATCTGTCCGAAGCGCTCCAGTGGGATCGCGGCTTCGACGGTCCACTCACCCGCTCCGAAATGCGTCGCGACCAACAAACTTTCTGCTCCCTCGAGGGACGGAACTCCGGCGGCTCCTTGCAGACCATAGGCTCCCAGGGGATTTACGGTGAGCGAGAGGCTCAGGTGGCGGCGAACCGCTGTGTCCTGCACGCGAATATTCCAGGTGATGAGATCCTCAGACCACCAGTTGGGGTTACGGCCAGTTGAATGAGCCACGACCCGGTCCGGCTCCGGAATCCGCGCGCTGAGGCAGAGGTATGCGCCGCGGGTGGCGACGCGCGTCTCTCCGCCGGACGGGAAGGGCGCGCCGAATTCGGAGGAGGCCAAAGGGAGAACGCGCGCGGCCTGCCAGGCAGGTTCGTCCGGGTTGCCATCGACCGTGAGCGCGCCCGAGATCGAGGGAATCGTAACTGAGGCGGCATCTGCCGCGAACCCACTCGCAGCACACAAAAGAAGCACTGTCAGACGCCGACCGCACGGTTCCATGGGAGTGAATCTATCACGTCGCGAGGCGCTAGTGTACGCCGGGTAGTGTCCTAAATCTGCGTTTAGGACACTACCGTACGCCGGTTCCCTCTCGATATCGTTCAAGCTCCGGTTGTTTATCGCATCTCCTTTGCGGGAAACTATCGCCATGCGATCGAGAGTTTTGTGTGCCTTCTTGCTTCTAGCCGGTTTCGCTCCGGCCGTGTTCGCGCAGGAGAGACCCCGCGCGCGAAGCCTGGGCGTCCCGTTCGACGGAACGCCGGGATCTTTGAACGCAATCACCGATGTACAAGGTGTCGAGGTCGGGGAAACCACACTGATCTCTGGTGACAACGTGCGCACTGGAGTTACGGCAATTCTGCCTCGCGGTAAACTCAATAATGACGCAGTCTTCGCGGGTTGGTTTTCGCAAAATGGCGACGGCGAGATGACCGGCACGACGTGGATCGAGGAGTCCGGATTTCTCGACGGGCCGGTCATGATCACGAACACGCACAGCGTCGGTGTGGTACGCGACGCTGTAATTGCCTGGCAGGTGAAGACCGGCCTCAAGCCCAAGACCAACAGCTACGGCACCAGTTTCTTCTCACTGCCCGTCGTCGCGGAGACTTTCGATGGCCGTCTGAACGATGTCAACGGATTCCACGTCAAGCCGGAACACGTTTTCGCAGCGCTGGAGGGTGCGCGATCCGGGCCAGTGGCAGAGGGTAATCATGGCGGCGGGACTGGAATGAGATGCTATGGTTTCAAGGGAGGCACGGGCACTGCATCGAGAAAGCTGGACCTGCGGGGCGGAGGCTACACGGTTGGAGCACTCGTGCAGTGTAACTGCGGAACTCGCAACCAGCTCATGGTAGCGGGCGTTCCGGTGGGCCGTGAAATTCCCGAGACGAGCCCGCGCTCGGCTGGGCCATCGCTCCGCGAGACAGAAGTGGGATCCATCATTATTGTTGTGGCCACTGATGCGCCGTTACTACCGCATCAACTCAAGCGCCTCGCCCGCCGCGCCACCATGGGACTGGCGCGGACGGGATCCACTTCAGGCAACAGCTCCGGCGATATCTTTATCGCGCTCTCCACGGCAAATCCGGATGCGGCGCGAACAGCGGGCATCGCCGACTTGAAGATGCTTCCGAACAACGAGATGAACGATTTGTTCACGGCCACCGCCGAGGCTACCGAGGAAGCCATCATTAACGCCATGGTCGGCGCGGAGACCATGACCGGAGCCAATAACCAAACGGTTGTTGCTCTCCCACATGAAGGCTTGCGCCAGGCGCTCAAGAAGTACAACCGACTGCAATAGCCGGCTGTGCTCGTCTGAACGCTGGCCGCGGCCGTTTCAATCCGGATTAAATTGCACGGCCCGTTCTACTCCTTCTCCAGGCGGGCTGGCGACAAATATTTCGCGAAGAAGCTTTCTGCCCGGCGCTTGGCCTCCTTGGTAGCACGGCGATTGGCCGGATTGGATTGCTTGGTTTCGCCGGGGTCGTCAAAGTTGTGTTCCGCCCCCTCAAAGACGATCGATTCGAGCTTGCTGCCCGCCTCTCTGGCGCGGCCGGCGAACGCTTCACATACCTTCGGCGATACTTCCTCGTCCGCCGACCCAATCATCATGAGCAGTGGGGCATAGGATTGGTAGCGTCCTTTGATGGCATCCATTCCGCAGCCGGGATATTCGGCAATTGCCGCGCGAAATCCTGTTCCAGGGATTAGCTGGCTGATCCCGGGCGCTCGGTCGCTGATGGTGACGAGAACGGTCATGCCGCCGTTCGACCATCCTTGCACACCGATTCGATTGCTGATGATATCTCGTCGTTCCCGCAGATAGCGCAAAGCGCCATAGGCGTCGAGAGGGCGCACGGTCTGCTCGCTCACCTCCGGAGGCCGATTTTCGTAGCTGCCGCGCGGGAAGCCCTGCGCATATCCACGCGGGCCGAAGCTATCCACCAGCAAGGCGATGTATCCACGCTCGGCCCAGAACGCGCCCCATTCCTTGTGCCGTTTCGAAAGCGTCGTCACGTTGTACGTACCTTTGGCGAGCGAAGAATAAGGACCCGCGCGTCCGTGCAGCATGACAACACCCGCGTGTGGACCGCTTCCCACTGGCTCGAATAGATAGCCAACCAGCTTGGTCTTGTGATCGTCGCTCTGAAAATGAACGGTCTTGATGTCAGCAGCGAACGAACAGCAGGTGAACACAATGAGCGAGCAAAGGATGCCCATCAGCATATCGTTTCATCTTTCCGAGAGACCTGGCAACACGCGCGCCGCGCCAGGGAGAGTTGCAGGCGTTGGGCAGGGCCGAATTCACGGAAGCACTCTGACGTCACCGCAGCGGGACAGGGGGGTCTGAGAGTTTTAGCGATCGGCGAGTGCGAAGGATAAAATGTTTCCGCCTGACGCGATCGCGACGTGCTGCTGCCCGTTCACCATGTACGTCATAGGAGAGCCTCTCCATGACTCGCTTGCCTTGAAGGTGGACAGCGTCTTTCCGGTCCTGGCATCCACGGCGGCAAAGCGGCCGCCGGTCTCGCCGTAGAAAAGAAGGCCGCCCGCTGTGGTAAGCACACCTGAATAGTTCGCCTCTTGCGGACCGATCTGCGGGATCTCCCACACCATTTCGCCGGTCGTGATGTTCAGTGCGCGAAGATACCTCAGCCCCGAATCGGACGGTACGCGATAACCTTCATAACCGCCTTTCTGCGATTGAGTATAGATACTGCAATCCTCGACCGCCATCACGTAGAAGAGTTTGGTCCCCGGATGGAACGATGTGGAATACCAATTGGTCGCCCCTCTCACGGAGGGACAGGTCTTGATTCCGGTTTTCGTGGGCTTGTTGGCAGGAAGCAACTGCGGCTTGCCATCCGGGCCAATGCCGCTGGCCCAATTCATCTTTTTCACGAAAGGCTTGCCGAGCAGAAACTCGCCATTAGTCCGGTCGAGAACATAGATGAATCCGTTCCGATTCGCTTGCAACAATAGTTTCCGGTCCTGCCCCCGATACGTCGTATCCACAAGGACGAATGGTTCCGTCGCATCCCAATCGTGAAGATCGTGAGGAGTGAATTGGTAGTACCAACGCAGCTTTCCCGTTTTCGCGTCCAAAGCGAGGACACAGTTCGTGTAGAGATTCGCGCCTTCACGTTCGTCGCCGTCCGTGGCGGGGAACGGGTTCCCGACAGCCCAGTAGAGCGTACCGGTCTCCACATCATAGGATCCTGTCAGCCAGGTCGCTCCACCCCCGGTGGCAATGGCTTTGCCGGCCCATGTCTCCGAGCCGGGCTCTCCAGGTTTGGGAACAGTCCAGAAACGCCACGCCAACTGGCCCGTCGTGGCTTTGTAGGCTGCCAAAAAACCGCGCAGCGGACCATCGCCGCCGGAGATGCCGGAAATCACGAGGTCGCCCACCACCAGCGGAGCCGATGTAGCGCCGTAGGGTCCTGGCGTCACG
This sequence comes from Terriglobia bacterium, assembly GCA_963768075.1. Classification (GTDB taxonomy): domain Bacteria; phylum Acidobacteriota; class Terriglobia; order Bryobacterales; family Bryobacteraceae; genus QHXW01. The sequence goes on along the minus strand of CAVYHD010000022.1, from coordinate 317,372 downwards.
GGCATATTGACATCCCACATCACGCCCCCGGTCATGCGATTCAGGCAGATCAGATGAGCCTCGCCCGTTACGAAGAAGATGCGGTCGCCGAGGAGGGCAACGCCGCGGTTGGGTTGCGGAGACGCATTCCCGCCTCCGGCGGATACACCGCTCGATGGCGCGCACCAGATTTCACGCCCGGTCAGCGAATCCAGTGCGCAAACCTGACCAGGCGCAGTCACGTACATGACGCCATCAGCGACCACGGGCGTCGTCTCCAACCCGACGCCGTTGAGCGAATGAACCCATTGCAGTTGCAGGCGACCCACGTTCGTTGTGTTGATCTGATCCAATGCGCTGTATCGATTGCCGCCGGGAACTCCGTTGTACGTCGGCCAATCTTCCTGCTTCGGCCTGGTGACGGCAACGACCGCCTCTCTGGATATAGGCTGCGTTTCGCTCACCAGCGGGCCGGGAGAAATACCGGCCTGGCTGCTTAGATATGCCACCAGATTCTGGCGCTGGCTCGCGCTCGCCTGGAGTGGCGGCATGTACGACTGTTGTTCGCGGGTGACCTCCGCGTAGTCGGTGTCCGTAAGCAGGTGGATGCGACCGTCGAAGGTCTGCAATTGCAGATCGTGTTCCGCCTGGTTGCGGGCGAAGCCGCGCAAAGTGGAGCCGTTTCGCAGCCGCACTTGAACTACTGCCCAGGCTTCGTCCGGACAAAAGGCCCAAGTGGGACAACTCGGCGTAGTGTGGATGCCCATTTGTGCGGTTGGATTCTCAAGAGCCAATACAATCTCGGATACCGTTGACTTCAACCCAATATCTGAAAGGTCGGGACCGTTCGCGGCTCCTCTCCCGTGGACCATATGGCACGTTGAGCATTGGCCGCTGCCGAAGAAAAATTTCTCCCCGTCGGCCGCATCTCCAGCCGGCTTCGAGTTATACGCGGACAGATTGAGCGCGTGTAGCCACGTGGCAAGCGACTGCAGCTCCCGATCCGCGAGAGGAAACGCCGGCATCCCGCCCGGTGTTCCGTTCTTGATCAACTCCCGGATTTGAGTTTGGTTACGCCTTCGCAGGCTACGACTGTTGATCAGGGCGGGAGCCCGATCCCCGCCTTCTCCGCCCTCGCCGTGGCAACGCTCACAGAGCTGTTCGAACTGCTTTTCGGCCTGGCTGAAATCAGCGCCCTGCGCCCCTGGAACCTGGCCAAGAGCCTGGACTGCGGCGAGCGCGGCAGCACCAGCAAGCGCGACGGAAAGCCTCCACTGCCTCATTGCCGATTGGCCTTTAACCGCCGCATGATCGACCTGGCGGCCCAAGAGCGAAGAGGCCCTGGAGACCGAAGTGTATGTGGGTATGGGCTGGTTGCACCTTGCCATCGCTCCGCTACAATATCACGCCGGCAGACACTGTTCTGCTGCGAACCGAGCCTGACGGTGGAACAGCGGTTGAGGATTCGTTCTAACCGAGCAGTTCCTTCACCACGTTACCTGCCACGTCCGTCAATCGGAAATCGCGGCCTGCGTAGCGATAGGTCAGCTTCGTGTGATCGAACCCCAGTTGATGCAGCAGGGTCGCGTGCAGGTCGTGCACGTGCACCTTGTTCTCGGCCGCCGCGAAGCCGAACTCGTCCGTAGCCCCGTGCACGTGTCCGCCCTTGAAACCGCCGCCCGCCACCCACATGGAGAAGCCGTAGGGGTTGTGGTCGCGCCCACTTACCGTGCCGTTGTTCGCGCCGGCTTCCGCAAGCTCCACCGTCGGCGTCCGCCCGAATTCTCCGCCCCAGACCACCAGCGTGTCCTCAAGCATGCCACGCTGCTTCAAATCCTTGAGCAGCGCAGCGATAGGCCGGTCACATTCGCCCGCCAACCTGCGGTGTTCTTTGGCGATTTCCGTGTGACTGTCCCACGGCTGGCCTGCTCCGTGCCACACCTGAACAAACCGAACACCTTTTTCCAAAAGACGGCGCGCAATCAGCATCTGCCGGCCCTGCAAAGTATCGCCGTACATCTCGCGGATGTTGGCGGGTTCCTTGTTCAAATCGAAGACATCCACCGCTTCCATCTGCATGCGGTAGGCCAGTTCGAATGACTGCACTCTTGTCTCCATCACGGCATCTTCCATCCGCGGCTCAGCATAACGCGCGTTCAGCTTATCCAACAACGACAGTTGCCGGCGCTGCTGATCGAGCGAGGACGTGGGGTTGCGGATGTTCTCGATCAGCTTGTCGACTTGCGTCTGCGCCGTATCGATTCGCGTACCCTGGAACGCGCCGGGCAGGAAGGCAGACCGCCAGTTCTTGGCGCCTTCGGTGGGCATGCCGTTCGGGCATAGCACGATGAAGCCAGGAAGGTTCTGATTCTCGGATCCAAGGCCATATGTGACCCACGAGCCGAAACTTGGCCGCAACTGCCTCACGTCGCCGCAGTTCATCATCATCAGCGAAGGTTCGTGATTGGGAATCTCGCTCATCATCGAGCGGATTACGCAGATATCGTCGATGCACTTGCCAACTTCAGGGAAGATCTCGCTCACCGGTATCCCGCTCGATCCCTGCTGGACAAACTTGAATGGCGACGGGAAGCCCGCTCCCGTCCGCCGCTCAGTCTGCATATGCAGCGGGATCGCCTTGCCCGCATACGTATCGAGCATGGGCTTCGGGTCAAACGTGTCGACCTGCGAAGGTCCTCCATTCATGAATAGATGAACGATCCGCCTCGCCTTGGGGGCAAACTGCGGCGCGTGTGGCGCCAAAGGGCCCTGCAACGTGGACGCCGCCGATGCGCCGTTGTTGAACAGTGCACCCAACGCGAGCGCGCCGAAACCCATACCGGACCGGTGCAAAAGCTGCCGGCGGCTCAACCCGGCGCCGCTGATGAATGGATGATGACTCATTTTATTACTGCCTCCGTCTAGTCCAAAAATGCGAATTCGCTTGTCTGAAGAAGCACTTGCGCGTACTTCTCCCACGCGTTCAGCGAAACTGGGGGTGGTCCGCTGAAATCCTTGGCGGAGTCCCAGACTTGCTGCTTGGCCTGCTCGCCGGCAGACTTCAACGTGATGACTGGACTCCACGTGAAATCGTCATTCTCGGCGGCCTTCACGCAAGCCACGGCGAAATCAATTGAATCGCCCGGCTTGACGGCCAATTCCCTGACCGCCACATCGGACTTGCCGTTGTTGATGATTCGCTCCGCCACGATATCCCGGCGATTCACAACGATGCGCGCGCGCACGCCATCGCTCCACGGCTTCCGATATTCGTCCGCCTTCTCGATCACTTCGTGTACCAGAGTTCCTCTAATCTCGATTGTGCCTGCCACGGGCGAGACCCACCGGCGGGTGATCGCCAGTCCTGGGTCGTCCGGCGGAGTACCGCCCAGGGCGGAAAGCTCCGCGCCTCCGAAAACCGGCTGCGGTGTCAGTGAGGCAGGCTGCCATTTCTGCTCCGCGAAATATTTCAACGGCTGGAACTCCGTGATTTGTCCTTTGTCATTGAAGGATGCCAGGCCGTACGTCCAGACTGGCGCGGGAGCCGGTGGAGACAGAGGGCGTGCGCCCTCGGCCTTAATGTAATCAAGTGCCGTCTGGACTTCGTCGTTCGTGGCAGCGCGCCCGTAGACGGCATGGTACAAAGCATCAACCCGGGCGCGATCACTCGGCGCGGATGCAATCTCCCGCCGGCCCACCAGATGCTTCGCTTCTTCCATAATGAACGGGCTGTTCATAAGGTAGAGCGCCTGCTGCGGAACGGTAGTCAAGAAGCGCTGCGGCACATGAGATTCGGGGATGGCGAAATCGAATGCGCTTAGTTCGCCGGGCAAGTGCCCGCGTTCAATGTAGGCGAAGGCGGTACGGCGAGGAACGGCGGGCTCGGATGAGAGCGCAAACGGTAGTCCGCCAACGGTTTGATCCAGCTGCCCTGCCACTAACAAGATGGAATCGCGTAGCGACTCGAAGTCCAGGCGCTGCCGGTTCATGCGCCAGAGGAGCTTATTTTCCGGGTCGATGGCGTGCGCATCCGGCCGATCGGCGCTCGATTGCTGGTAAGTGCTCGAAAGCATGATCCATTTTTGCAGCTTCTTGATGGACCAGCCTTCGTCCATGAAACGTGTTGCGAGATAGTCGAGCAACTCAGGATGAGTCGGGAGGTCACCGCGCGTGCCGAAGTCACTGGGGCTATTTACGATGCCGCGGCCAAAATGCCACTGCCAGACGCGATTTACGATTACGCGCGCGGTAAGAGGATTGCTGCTGTCCGCGATCGCATTCGCCAGATCCAGGCGTCCGCTACCGTGCGTGAAAGGCTGCGGCGTGCCGGTCAACACAGTGAGAAAGTGGGGCGGCGTTTCAACTCCCGGATTGTTTGGATTGCCGCGAATGAACACATGCGCTGGAACAAGCTTGGGCGGCTCCCCCAAGGCCATAGCACGCGGCGTGATCCCACGATAGCCGAACTGGGCCTCCCACTCGCGAATGTCGCCCTCGAGCGCTAGTAGAATGTTGTCGTCCCCTCCGTCGCCGCGGATTTTGATGAAGTCATCGAGAGGCACGTTGACGGGCGCGCCACCGGCTCGCAGAACCAGGCGAAGCCTCTCCGCATCGGGGTCTGAATTCGCCTGCGGACCATCGAATTTCGCCAACACTTCACCGTAAGTCTTCGCAACATCGTCCATCGATTTCGGCACATTCGCCACCAACGCTTTCTTTAACTCCGCGTCGGTGTCTGCCGGAAGATTTTGCAACACTTGCCCCACTTTCGCCGGCCATTGATCTGCCGGGATTTGGGCCAATGCATTCCACGGAACGAATACAGGGTCCTTCTTCTCGCGCGCCTCGTTCAGATAATCGCGCCAGCGGCGAAGAATGAAAAGATTGAAGTCGCTATCGCGCGAGAGCGCCTCAATTTCTGAGTTGCTCATCTTCGAAGCCTTCTGCGCGCCCAGCAGGTAACGCGAAATCCATGCCGCCTGCCGGAACTCGGCTACCAACTGAGCGTGCCGCTTCGTCTTGAACTCATCGAGCGCGGCTAGCCGCCGTTCCATGCCCAGACGGTACTCGCGAACCAGAGGCGAATTCTCGTCCTCTTTTCCCAGCAGCGGATATTCCACGGGTTCCACCGAGTTCGCCACAATCCCGTAGAACGAGTAATAATCGCGGGTTGGGATAGGGTCGAATTTGTGATCGTGGCAGCGCGCGCACGTCACTGTCATGCCCAGGAAGCCGCGCGTGATCGCATCGATGCGGTCATCGATCATGTCATGCTCGCCTTTGGGAACACTGCGGCCCAGCGTGATGAAACCAAGCGCCGCCAGGTCGCGCCTAACGAAGGGCGTCAGTTGATCGGCGGCGATCTGTTTCTTTGCGAACTGATCGAAAGGCATGTCTTCGTTAAACGCACGGACCACCCAATCACGATAGGTGTAGGAGAACGCGAAGCGGTCCGGGCCATCGGATGTATCCGCGTATCGCGCGACATCCATCCAGTGCCGGCCCCAGCGAACGCCGTACTGAGGCGACGACAACAAGCGGTCCACTACTTTCTCGAAGGCGTTCGGCATCTTGTCTCTTGTGAAGTCGTCAATCTCTTTTTGAGTCGGAGGCAAACCAGTAAGATCGTAGGTCGCGCGGCGGATCAAGGTTCGCTTATCTGCGAATGCAGCCGGAGTCAGTTTCGATTCGGTCAGTTTGGCCAATACAAAATTGTCGATCTGGGTTTTCGCCCAGATCGAGCCGGCGACGCCGGGAACCACCGGCCGAACGGGCTTCCTAAACGCCCACCAATTGCTCGCATTATTCGCGGTCTTGGTTTCCTGGACCTCGGTGCGAGGATCGGGCGCACCCATACGAACCCATTGCTCGAAATCGGCGACCACTTCGGGCGCGAGGGATTTGCCCGGCGGCATCTTGAGATTCGGATCGGTGTAGCGCAGCGCCCTGATGAGCAGACTTGCGTCGGGATCTCCCGCGACGATCGGAGAACCTGAGTTGCCGCCCTTGCGCAAGCCGTCCCGACTGTCCAGATGCAGACCGCCCTGCACCTTCGGAGCCAACGCTCCATGACATACGTAGCAGCGGGCGGCGAGAACCGGACGAATCTTCTTCTCAAAGAACTGCACACCGGCTGGATCGGGTGGGGTGGATTGGGCCAGCAGCGTCACCAACCCGACGACAAAGAGGCAGGCCCGGACGGCAAGCTTCATCGTGGCGCTACGCATGCATTCCATCAACTTCCATTGATACCAGTGTATGTCATTTCCACCTAACTTTTCTAAATACTAAGACGTCTGTATAATAGGAAGTCTTAGTATGCCCAAACCTGATTCGCTCCAGGGTTCTCTCGATCTGCTCGTGTTGAAGGTTCTTTCGCGCCGGCCGCGCCTGCACGGCTACGCCATCATGTCCGCAATTGAGGACATGTCCGGTGAGGTTCTCCGCGTCGAGGAGGGTTCGCTCTATCCGGCCTTGCACCGCATGGAAGAGGCTGGCTGGATTCGTGCCAAATGGGTCACCAAGGACACTGGGCGGCGTGCGCGTTTGTATGAGCTGACAACGGCGGGGAAGCAGCAACTGGCCTCCGAAGAGTCGCGCTGGCAGGCGGTAACCTTGGCCGTGAATCGTGTTCTAAGGATGGCCTGATATGTCATTTTGGTCCCGTATTACGAATGTACTCCGCGGAGATCGTTTAAGCCGCGAAATCGACGAAGAGTTCCAGTCCCATATCGAGGAAGCTATCCGGCAGGGCCGCGACCCGGCTGAGGCTCGCGAAGCGTTCGGCTCCACGCTCCGGCGGCTCGACGAAAGCCACGATATCCGAGTCGTCGCCTGGCTCGATTCCCTCCGCGTCGATGCCATGTTTGGCTGGCGTCAGCTCAAGAAAAATAAGGTCACCTCGGCCGCCGCGATCCTGTCGCTCGCTCTGGCGATCGGCTCCTGCACCTCGGCATTCCGGCTCATCGACGCTTTGCTGCTCCGGCCATTGCCTGTCGCGGGAGCCGAGCGCCTGTACGCTGCTGTTCGCGAAGGAATCGATTTTGATGGCAAACGGCGCACCGGCGACTCCTGGGCCTATCCGTCGTTCCGCCTGATGCGCGCCGCCGTGAAGGACAAGGCCGAGTTAATCGCGGTCTCCTACGCAGGGCGCACCGATCTGACCTATAAGTCGGATCAGGAGATGGAGAAAGCTTACATGCAATGCGTCTCCGGCTCGATGTTCGGCTCATTCGGACTACGGCCCGCCGCGGGACGGCTCCTCACTGAGAATGACGACCTTAAGCCAGGCGCTCATCCAGTAGCCGTGATCTCATATGACTATTGGACGCGCCGTTTCGCACGAGATCCAAAAGTCGTCGGCCGCACGTTCCGCATGGGACCCAGGCTTTACGAAATCGTCGGAATCGTCGAGCCGCCCTTCACCGGTACCGAGACAGGCACCGTGACCGATCTTTTCATCCCCACCATGATGCACCCCGGCGCCACCGCAGATGATTGGACGTGGCACCGCACGCTCGTCCAGCTCAGGCCTGGCGTCGCGATCGCGCCCGTCCGCGCGAAGCTCGACGCTGTCTCTCGCGTTTTTGAAGATGAGCGCGCGAAGGGTTTCAAAGGCATGAGTCGTGAGGACGTCGAAAAGTTCCTGGCTCAGACCGTGTTGCTCGAGCCTGCGGCGGCCGGAGCCTCTGGATTGCAGCAGGATTACCGCCCCGCACTCGCGGCTCTCGCCGTGCTGGTGGCCTTAGTGCTGTTGATCGCATGCGCGAACGTTGCCAACCTGCTCTCGGCGCAAGCCGCTGCACGGGCGCGCGAGATGGCCCTCCGCGTATCTATTGGCGCGGGCCGATTCCGCCTCGTGCAACTCGTCCTGGTTGAATGCGCGATGATCGCTTTCTTTGCGTCAGCCATAGGCGGATTGTTCGCTTGGTGGTCCGCTCCATTCGTTGTCAGCCGCATTAATCCGCCCGACAACCCCGCGCGCTTGTCACTCCCGGCTGACTGGCGTGTCCTGGGATTCGGCATGTTGTTGGCAGTCGGCGTAACCATCCTGTTCGGTCTGGCGCCAGCTCTGCGCGCTTCCGCCATCAGCCCATCGAGCGCGCTCAAAGACGGAGACGACCCCCACGCCCGCCGTCGTTCCATGCGCGCCCTGATCTGCGTGCAGGCGGCGTTCTGTTTTATTGTGCTCTTCCTCGCCGGGCTGTTTGTGACCACTTTCGATCGCTTGTCCCACCGGCCCATCGGGTTTTCCACTCAGCGGCTTCTCACGCTAGAAACAGTTGCGCAACCCGATCAGCCGCCAATCCTCTGGGACCAAGTGGCCGACCATCTCCGAACATTGCCAGGCGTCGAAGCTGTCGCCCTCGCCGGTTGGCCGCTGCTCGCCGGAGGCAACTGGAATGGCTTCGTCTCCGTTAACGGCGCGCCTCCCGGTCCGGTCCTGGCTTACTTCCTCCACGTTTCACCAGGTTGGCTGGACACTATGAAAATCCGCCTGGTCGAAGGAAGGGATTTTCGCGCGACTGACACATCGCCTGGTGCTGCCCTCGTCAATGAGGCGTTCGTGAGGCAATATTTCAATGGTCAGCCTCCAGTTGGAATTTCATTCGCGAAAGGCGACCAGCGCTTCACCGTAGTCGGCATCGTCGGCAATGCCCCGTACGAGAAACTGCGCGAGCCCGCATTGCCAGTCGCCTATGTACCGTTTCATTCTGTTGACGACAAGGGCGCACCCCAGGCACAGGGCTTCGCAACATTCCTCGTGCGCACCGCTAGTGCGAACCCGCTAGCCCTGGCTTCCACGTTGCGCCGTGAGGTTCCGCGCACGCGACCAGGGTTTCGCATTAGCAACATCCGCACACAAGAAGAAATCAATGCCGCACAAACGGTCCGCGAGCGTTTGCTAGCCATGCTCGCGTCGTTTTTCGCCGTCGTAGCTCTGCTCCTCGCGGGTATCGGCCTCTATGGAGTTTTGGATTACTCCGTGCTGCAACGCCGCCGCGAAATTGGCATTCGGATGGCGATCGGCGCCCCGGCCGGCGACATCGCCCGGCGAGTGACGTTGGATGTGTTCTCGATGGCGCTCGTCGGAGCCGTGGCCGGACTCGCGCTTAGTCTGACATCGGCGCAGTACATCGAATCTCTTCTCTACGACGTAAAAGCCACCGACACTGGCGTGCTAGCGCCGCCGTGGTTGCTCCTGGTGACTCTGGTGCTACTGGCCGCGCTCCCCGCCGTAATCCGCGCGGTCCGCATCGACCCGGCCACAACCCTGCGTTCGGAATAAGGAGAAGGATGACATGATGTGTGATTGTGGTTACGCCCGCGCACACTGCATCTGCTCTTATTCTTATTTGAGTCGACCGCCGCGCGTTGGCCTATGATATAGAGACCATCAACTGTCAAATGGAATTGATCCGTTGCAATCTGGCAGCCGCGTGCCTTCTTTTTCCGGCCGCCGTTGTCGCCTTCCAGCAATCGCCGCCGACACCCGGTCAGGAGTTATTTGCGCGCCACTGTGCAATCTGTCATGGCGCGACGGGCGAAGGAGCTTCCGGACCAGACTTGACCAATCCGCTGTGGCAAGCTGGGATCAGCGATCAGGATCTGGAGCGCACGTTGCGCGAAGGCGTGCGGGGCACTCCCATGCCAGCTTTCAGTGATCGTCTTCATCCGGGTGAAGCCCAAGGTCTCGTCCGGTATCTGCGATCGCTCGTGACCACTGCAATCCAGCCCGCGAATAATCTGCGGGTCCCGCGTATTCGCGTCGAACCAGACCGCCTGTTAACCGCCAGCTCGGAGTCTGACAACTGGCTCATGTACGGCCGCGACTACGCGAATCAGCGTTTCAGCCCGCTCAGCGCTATCCGCCGTGATAACGTCCGCAACCTGGTACCCGTGTGGAGCTTTCAAACAGGTGTTCCGGATGGTCTGGAGGCCACGCCGCTCCTTATCGACGGCGTACTCTTCCTGACTACTGCGTGGAACCACGTGTTCGCCATCGATGCTCGCACTGGCGCTGAACTGTGGCATTATCGTCGCCACCTGCCCACGAAATTGAATTATTGCTGCGGGCCCGTGAATCGCGGCCCGGCGGTCGCTGGAGGAATGCTCTATTTGGCCACCCTCGACGCACATTTAGTTGCGCTGGACGTACAGACAGGGCGGGCCCGTTGGGACATCGAAATAGGGCGCGTGGATGAAAACGTGAGCGCGACCTCGCCGCCGTTGATCGTCGATGACAAGGTAGTGGTCGGCATGGCTGGCGGCGACTACCAGAGCCGTGGATTCATTGACGCTTACGACGCCGCGACGGGCAAGCGTATCTGGCGCTTCTACACCGTCGCCGATCAGGGCGGCGGGGCCACTTGGCTGAACGGCTCCTACGATCCTGAGCTGAAGCTCATCTACTGGGGAACAGGCAACCCCAACCCGGATTACGATGGAGACGCTCGTCCAGGCGATAACCTGTACACGGACTGCGTTGTCGCGCTCGAGCCGGGGAGCGGCAAACTGAGGTGGCACTATCAGTTCACGCCTCACGATGTCTGGGATTACGATGGCGTCAATGAGATGGTGCTAGCCGATCTGCATATCGACGGCCGCACGATCAAGGGGCTTCTGCATGCGGATCGCAACGGGCATTTTTATGCCCTCGACCGCGGCAACGGAAAGTTCCTTTATGCCAAGCCGTTTGTGCGTGCTACGTGGGCCAAAGGCTTCGATGGTGGCCGGCCGGTCGTTACCCCGGAAGCAATCCCGACCTTGGGGGGTGTCACAGTGTGCCCGGGCGCCGCCGGAGGTAAGGAGTGGAACCCCATGTCCTTCAGCCCAGTGACAAGGCTGGTGTACCTCCCGGCAATTGAAAACTGCGCAGTGTTTTCCAATTACGGTGTGAACGCAAAGCGACTTGGGCTGCCGCCCGGTCCAAGCGGATTCAGCTATCTCCCGAATCAGGCGTACGGCAAGCTGATGGCCTTGCGCGCCGATACTGGCGAGGTGGCTTGGGAAGTAAAGACTCGCACTCCGATGGCGGGCGGCACGCTGGTAACCGCGGGATCGCTAGTATTCAGCGGCGACCCTGAAGGCAATTTAGTTGCGACCGATGCCGAAACTGGCGAACGACTGTGGTCCTACCAGACTGGCTCGGGCATCCGTGGAGCACCAATAGCGTACCGGCTTGACGGCACGGAATATATCGCAGTCGCATCCGGTATGTCAGGTGCAGTGGGGGGCTTTACGGGCGCCGGAGCCCCCTGGATGCGTGATTATCGCAGTGGAGGAACCCTGTTCATCTTCGCCCTTTTCGAAGCTGGCGCCAGCCAAGCATTTCATGCTGGCTCGCGGCAATGATAAACCATCGCATGCTACATGGACCCACAACCGAGTTCTTGGACGATTCGCGATCACGAACTAAGTCGGCTAAATGGCCCGATGCGCAAGTACAGAGACACTAGAGAGGGGCTACCGGTTCGTTAGGTTCTACCTCATCCCCGGGGGCAGCTCCGCTGCGAATGAGCATGATTGCACCCCGACGAAGCGCGCCGGGATTGTGTGACTCGCGCCACTGCATGTAGGCAAAGCCGACAACGAGTGTTACGAGAAACAGGTAGGGTGTCATGTTGTAGGGCCAGGCGGGTACCGGGTAGACAGTGACAAAGAGGACGGGTAGCAGAGCCAGGGTCGCAATCCATGGGAGCACTACGTGTTGCCATACAGTGAATTTAGCTCTCTGTTCCCGACGCATATAGATCGTCAAAGCCAGGTTCGCCATAGCATAGAGCACAATAACCGCAAGAGTTGTAATTGTTCCAAGGAAACCGAAGATGTAATCAGGTTGCAGCAAGAAGCCCACTAGCAGAATTGCGGCGATGCCATATATCTGCACCCAGGCGATTGCGAACGTAGGTGTCCGGTGGCGGGGATGGATACGCCCAAAATTTGCAGGGAGTGTGCCCGCCCGGCCCATAGTGTACATCACGCGCGACGCTGCGTTGGTGCAGGAGAGACCGATGCCCACGGCGCTGTTGATGATAGCAAGAACAACGAACCACCACCCGGCGCCCCAGAGCGTATGGCCAAGAATGTAATAGGGATTGGGATTTGAGGCGAAGGCAGCCATGTCGCCAGTGCCCCAGCCGATTGCGCTTGTATAGGAAGTAAAGATGTAGAAGATACCGATACTACCCAGGGAGAGCATGATTGCCTGGCCGATGAACTTGCCGGGAAGACGGGCTTCCTGAGCGAGCGGCGCTGGAGCCTCGAAGCCGCTCAGCGCCAGGATGGAGAAAACCATCCCCGCCAAGATACCGCCGAAGTGATGGGGTGATGAAGAAGGCTTTAGCGGTGCAAGGTATGTGGAACCCGGTCCTGGATGGATCAGGAATGTGATCGCAAGCGCTAACATGATCAGCACTTCGAGGCCGCCTAGGAGCGCTGTAATCCGTGCCGACAGCTGAATGCCGTGGTGAGTGAGCACCCAGATGAGGGCGGACATCGGCAACGCGAAACACCACCACGGGATATTCACATGGAACTGCATTCTTAACATGTCCGAGATTAGATAACCAAGGAAACCCGTGCAGCCGGCCGCTCCGAGGATCTCATAAATTAGGTAGCTCCAAGTCGCCATGAAGCCGACGCGGCTCCCTAGTCCACGAGTGGCGAACGAGTAGTAGCCGCCGCTCGACGGCATGTACCGCGAAAACTGGGATACGGTGTTCCCGATAAAGAAGCAGACAATTGTAGAGAGCAGGAACGAAAGCGGCATATCCGGTCCCGCCTTGAGGGCGATGATCGGAAAAGTGAACACGATGTTGGTCGCCGGCGCGATGTGCGTGACACCCTGGAACACCAGTTCCGCGAGACCGAGCGAATTACGTCGAAGCTGAGGATCCGCACTCGGATTGGTGTTCCCCGCGCTCATTTGGATGCCTCTTTCATTAAAGGATACGGCGCGCCGGCAGGTCGTTGAGTGGGACAGGTGCTGGTGGCGTGGGGTTAGGTGACTCCCTGGCTTCCTCAGCGCGCCGCCAGGGGCGTCCAGCCTGGAGTATTCACAGGAATACTCCAGAGCGTACCGCCCGCGGTAATGAAGAGAGTCTTCCAGTCTTGGCCGCCGAAAGCGCAGTTAGTAACTTCATCCACCGGTATGGGAATGAAATCAAGCAGCTTGCCTTCCGGCGAAATGATATAGACACCGCCCTTGAATTTATCGGCGGTCTCGTATGGCGGGTTAGGTTTGTTAAGACCGGCCGCCACGTATAGTCGCCCCTCACCATCCATCTTGACGCCATCCGGCCCACGGCCATCGTGCCAATCGAAAATCAGCTTCCGGCTGCCTGGCTCGATCGTGCCATCAGGCCGCAACCCGAACCGCCACAGCTTACGGGGGGCTCCCACGTTATTGTTGTCGTTGTCGGCTACGTAGATATATTGGTCCCGCGGGGAAACTAGCACGCCGTTGGCGCGGTCAACCTCATGACCGATAACGCGCGTAACCTTCCCTGGCGCGTCGATACGATAAACACCTTCGACTTGCTGACCGTGCCCGTCCCGCATTTCCATATCGTCCCTGGATCCGTAGCGCGGGTCACTGAAGTAGATACGACCTTTGGAATCGATCGTGAGGTCGTTGGGCGAGTTGAACCGCATTCCTTGGTATCGGTCGGCAAGGACGATGGTCGTGCCGTCAGACTCAATGCGCGTGACGCGGCGAGTCGCCGATTCGCAGATCATGAGCCGGCCTTGGGGATCGAACAGCAGACCGCTCGCATCATTAGACGGTTCACGAAAAACATGGATTTGACCAGTCGAATCGCGAAGCGTGATCCGGTGTTCGTCAGTGAAGTAGAGGTTACTTTTGCCGTCCCACGCCGGCCCTTCGCCCGCGCCAACCGAGCCCAAGTTGCGCGGCTTGGCGCCCGCAGGCAGAGCAAGATCGGCGGCTTGAAGGGTTGCGGCGGCAAGAACTACGAGTTGAAGTATTTTCATAGAGCGGGTTCTGGAGATTCTATCGCATCTCGAAATTGCTACCCCACGCCTGGTTTACATTGCGCCGGCGGAGGCCGGCGACCAGGCCGTCCGGCTCGTCTCCAACCAAACGGCGGAACGGCCAACGGGACAGATTCACATTGACATCGATCATTCAGTCTTTCGCGCGCTCGGCCGCCGGTAGCACGCCGCTTCGCGTTTGATCGAAATACCCGCATCGATCATTGCAGGAACTCTTTCATGAACGCATCGTCCTGTTGATCGTGAAGATCGGTTGTGTCGCCGATCACATAGCGATAGCGAAACGCGGGACCGAGAGGCACCGGCCGTCCCATCCAGTTTGCCGGATCAGTCCACAGCAGTGGCCGGTCACCCAGGGCTTTAGCTAGATCGTCGAGGTCCCAGTGCAGCACAAAACCCGGAATCACGGCATCAAATAAATCCGTGTTCATTGAGTGTGTCAGAGCAGCGCGAAGACTGAACGGTGTTCGATCCAGCCAGACCTTGCTGATTCGCGAGTCAATCGCAGCCGCCAGCAGAAGCCAGATTCCTTTCACGCCGCGGGCAGCAGCGCGAATAGCGGCCGGGTTGACGTCGTTGCGCGCGGCCAGGACGTCCACACCACGCAGAATGTCATGTGCGCGCATGGCCGGCAGGTTGCGTCCGATTTGGTTGGCCCGGGCGTTGGCTAACCAGTTCCCGATGAATGGCCGCTCACCTTCTGCCGGGGCGTCGCGAGGCTCCAGTTCGAGAACGACTCGTCCTGTCTTGGTAATTCTCTCGGCCAACGAGGTTGTGGAAACAATCCAATAACTACTCATCTTATCGGCCACCAGCAGTACGGCCGGCTTCTGGCCGCTGGATTGAGGGATGTAGAGTTTGCCGCCAATCTCGACCCCCGGCTCACTTTCAAAGGTTATGTGCTCCTGCCGCCATTCGTGTCCGTTTGACTCATCGGATTCCGTCACCTTGGGCGCAGTCAACCCGGAGGGGATGTTCAAGCTGCGCAGATCGGCGAGCAGCTCTGCAATCGTTCCCTGTTGCTCCCGGCTCCGAAATTCGTCCAAGATCAACTGGTAGATTTTCCGGCTGCCGGGCTCGTCATCGACATGACCGCTCTTTGTGACCAGGAGTTCCTGGTTGGTGTAGTTCTTCACCGTTTGTTCATGAAAGTCACCTTTACCGTCCTTAAGCCAGCGGATCATCCATTTATAGATCTCTTCTCGAGTTTCGAGCGGAGTGCCGTGCGGGCCCGATCCGACAAAGAAACGCAACTTGTCTTCAGCGCCGTAAAGGCCGAACCAGCGGCGGGCCTCTTCATAGACCAGCTTCGCTCCTGCGGGTGTGAAGTAATCTCCCTCGGTCGCCAGGATGAGCCACGGAGTTGGCGCGGACAATTCGACATAATCGGCCATATCCAGCCCACTCGACAGAAGGTTGGGCGGGCTCATTTCCGAGTCGGGGTCGGGGCCTGTGAACAATATGCGGTATGAATTGATAAAACAAGCCGGCGCGACCGCCTTTAGCCTGGCGTCGAGAGCACCGATGAATGTTGTCAGTGCGCCGCCACCTGAGCACCCCACAGCACCCAGATGTTCCGCGTCTACGTCAGGCCGGCTCACCAGGTAGTCAAGGGCCCGTTTTGCGTCCCATATGAAATAGCGAGCGACACTCTCGCCGATGAGCATGCTCTGAGCTCCCACCTGGATGTGTTCGGGGACGGACCACCCAGCCAGCGCCCGGTCCACCTGCCGTTCGTATGTCTGTTCTCTTTCGCCTTGCCCCAAAGGATCGAAGGCTAGAACTACAAAGCCCTTCAATGCCAGATTGGCCGCGAGGATCTGGCCTTCCGGCTTCCCCTCTTGTGTGTGGCCGGCCTGCAAAAGAACTCCGGGGTAACGCCCGGATTGGTTGGGCCGGTAGAGATTTGCCGTGACGAAAACGCCCGGCAGACTTTCGAAAATGACTTTTTCGATAGTGTAGGACTCACCCCGAATCCGGCCGGTAATTCGGGAATTCAGGGGGCCGCTGTAGGCGGGCAGCCCTCCGATAATCGCCAGAATTTTTTCCCGGACGGCCTGCTTGCGCCGCTCGGCATCCGCCACATTGCGAATTGTCGCGATCAGGTCTTCCCGCCGCTGCAGTTGCTGCTGGGCAATCTGGTCCATCCACTTCAGAAGAGGATCTGGAGCCGGCTGTTGTGCGGAAAAATCTGAGGGAATGAAAAGAAACCCGCCCAGCAGCGCCAGGATGGTGCTTAGGGCGCGCCGGTTCGCATCCTTGAAACCGGAAACTTGTCTCTTCATTCTGCAGACCTACTGTACCGCGGCGCACGCACCTCAACAAACGCAGCAGGGCTCAGCGCGGCGGCTGGCTAGGTCGCCCCAGATGAGAAACACACCTTCACACCATTTGAACCACGCAGGGTTAGCCCGTTTGCGTTACTGGAGTACTAACGCTCTCAACGCCAAGATCTGCAGGCCCATCCGGCGCAAGGCGCCGCCGCGCCGCGGGTCATCATCGAGCTGGCCAACCGCCCGCTAGCGAGCTGAACCAGGACTGCGCTTCGCGGTCACCGGCGAGCAGTGCGGGGCCCACGGGAGAGCCGAGGAAGATGAATCTGCCGCGCCTCGCCGCCACAGGAACGTCGCCTGCGGAACCGATGATCTCCGGACCGTCGGCGGAAATCGGCGTCACGCGGCTGAAATCGCGGACTCTCTCGCATACCGGCCAACGATAATCGATATACGGTGCGGTGCCGTTAGCCCAGAGGTCAACGGGTGGTTGGATGCGAATGTCGAAATACCGCGCCAGCATGCGGCGCTGATCCTCGAATCCCCCAAAACCGGCAGCGGATTCGAACACGACCCAGCCACCGCTGCGCGTGAATGCGGAGAGTCCGCGGGCAAATTCCTCGGGAAGCGGGCCCACTCCTGGGACCACATAGAATCCGCATTCTTGCCCATCCATTGGCGCGCGGCAGGCAGGAATGCCCATCCCACCAAACCCCACCAAAGATTCGCGCAGCAGGCAGTCGCGGCCCAGATCCAGCACTCGCCACGCTCGGGCCTGGGCCGGCGCCATCGTTCCAAGCGCCGCCACTGTCCCCATGAACCTTCGCCGCGAAATCCGCAACTCAGAACCTCGCTGCGATAAAGCGGTCGATGGCCGCCGCCGTGTCCCAGAACTGCTGGTCGGGCGCGAACCGGTAAGAGGCTTCCATTTCGGCGATGAGCCAGTTATCGTAGCGAACCTTATCCAGCGCCGCCCGGATCGCCGGCCAGTTGTTGTCGCCCAGAAAGATGTTAGTGTAAACGCTCTGGTTGCCGCACCGCCCGCGATGCTTCAAGACATCCTTTAAGTGAATCCGCGTGATGCGCGGCCCGTGAATCTCGATCCACTGTTCCGCGAAACCTGTCTCGTGTATGTTGCCCACGTCGAGATGAATCCCCACCCACGGATGGTTCACTTCATTCAGGAATTGCCAGAACTCGCGCGGCGAGATTAAGAACCGTTGCTCGGCGCAGCAATTCTCGCATCCGATCTTGACGCGCGCCTTCGCGGCGGTCTCGCCCAGTATCTTCAGAGACTCCATGGTGCGTCCATAGACTTCGTTGTACGGAATCTCCGCCGTCACCAGGCCCGCCACCACCAGAATCGAGTCGGTGCCCAGGATCTGTGCGGTCTCGATCTGCCGCTCCACGTGACGCATAGCGCGCTCTCGCACGCGCGGATCGCGAGCTGAAATATTTTCCTTCCAATCGAGCGTGTTGGGGACGTCGGAAACGGCGAGTCCAGCGTCCTCCACCTTCCGGCGCAGCTCGCGCACCTCGGCGTCGGGCGTGTTCACCTGGAACCACGGCTTGTCGCCCAGCCACAGCTCGACGCCATCGAAGCCAGACTTCTTGATAAGAGCGAGGCCACTCTCCAAGGTCCAATCTTTCGGGATTAGATTGTCGCCAATGGCTTTTTTCATGCGGAGGCCCCCCGCCCTAAGCGACCAGGTATTTCAAACGGGCCTCGAGGTCCGAAGCTCAGGTGTGCGTTCCAAACCGTCGCTGCCATATTCCCTCCTACGCCGCTAGCAACGTTGTAACGCATCGTACCGCGGACGGCGCGTTCGTGTTTTCTCCGCCATCGGGGTCTTGATGCGTCGGCTCGCGCGAAGCATCAGTGCCTGGATCGCCAGCGACGGCCCATAGTATTGGCGGGAGTCAGTCTCATGTTACACGCCAAATTACCTGATTTCTGTAAGTTTAAAACAAAATGGCGGAGAGAGAGGGATTCGAACCCTCGATAGAGTTTCCCCTATACACGCTTTCCAAGCGTGCGCCTTCAACCGCTCGGCCATCTCTCCGGGCTCGCGGGTCTTGTGCCAGTATAGCAACCGCTATTGGTTGATGATGGTGCCGTCGCGCTTGCGGATTTCGTCCCAGCCGCCGTTCATGCGCCGCCGGTCTTCGCTTTCGAAACTGCCGTAGGGATACTTCGCTGCTAGCTTCTCGTCGATTTCGATCCCCCAGCCGGGTGCTTCATTCACATAGAGATACCCCTTCTTCAGCACCGGGCAGCCGTGGAAGACTTCCTGCAACTTATCGTTAAAAGGCGAATACTCCTGAATGCCGAAGTTTGGGCAGACTAAGTCCAGAGTGGCATTGGCTGCGTGGCCGATCGGTGAAACGTCGCCCGGGCCGTGCCATGCCGTGCGTACACCGAACATCTCGCCGAAGGCTGCGATCTTGCGGCAGGGCGTGATGCCGCCCGCCTGTGTGACATGAATGCGGATGTAATCTATGAGGCGGTCCCGAATGAGCGGCGTCCACTCATGCGGGCTATTGAACAGCTCGCCCATGGCGACCGGCGTCGAGCACTGCTGCCGGATCTGGCGAAAGTAGTCGATGTTCTCAGGCGAGAGTGGATCTTCCATGAAAAACATCTTGAACGGCTCCGCGTCCTTTACCAGCTGCACGGCGAGATTCGGCGTGTACCTCTCATGCATGTCGTGCAGCAGCTCGACCTCCCAGCCAAGCTCCTTGCGGCATGCCTCAAACAGTTGCAGTGCGCGGCGTGCAGCCGGGCGCGGTTCGAACACGGGACCGGCGTGCAGTGCCGGAACCCTTGAGCTCCCGTGGGGAGCACTGTATCCCTCCAGTCCCGGGACTCCCACTTGCACGCGCACGTGGCGGAAGCCGCGCTCCATGAACTTCCGCGCATTGTCGATGACCTCCGGAATCTCCGCGCCCTCCGCGTGCGTGTAGCAATCCACCGCCTCCCGGCACTTCCCGCCGAGCACTTCGTACACCGGCATCCCCGCCTGCCGGCCTTTGATATCCCACAGCGCCTGATCGATTCCACTAATCGCGTTGTTGAGTACGGGTCCGTTGCGCCAGTACGAGCTGTTGTAACACGCCTGCCACGTATCTTCTATGCGGTCCGCTGGCTTGCCGATCAAGAACGGCTTCAAGTATTTCTCAACTGCCGCGTTGACCAATTCCGCGCGTTGTGTGAAAGTCGCGCAACCGTAGCCATAAAGGCCATCCTGGTCCGTCGTGATCTTGACGACCGTGAGCCGCAAACCGGCGGGCGCCGTCGCGATCACCGAGACATCGCGAATCTTCGGCGACACCATACCGCGCGGAAGGACATAAGCGCTGTTGGCCTGGGCTTGCAGCCAGTGATTCGTAAGAACACTGGCGCCCCCCACGCCGCCGGCTATCCGCAAAAAATGTCTTCGATCCATCGGCGCCGCTACCTCTTCTCGCTTTCTTCCACCATGCTCTTCAGCCGATCCATCTCGGCGCGAATCTTGCGTTCGCGGAAGGTGAGCATCACGATATAGAGAACCAGAATCGTCCACGCGGCCACAAAGCCCCAGATCAATCCCTGGAAGTTCCGCTGCAGCCGCCCGATTTCGTCACGAATCGGGTCAAAGTCCGCTTGCCCTTGCAGCATAAAGGCGACCATCGGAGTGAGCGTGTGAAGGTACATGTTCGTCTTTCTCGTCTAAATTGCGTGTACTGTCCGGCGCAGGTAGTCGATTTCCCGCTGCGTCTGCTCCTGGCGCAAACGAATCATGGTAAGCACCGCGTACAACAGGAAGATCGCCAGCATATTGATCCCGAGCGCCCGCGACCAGTCCGGAGGAAAATAGCCGCCCTTGCTGAAAAACACGGGCTGCGGATGGATGGTTCTCCACCACCGGATCGAAAAATAAACAATCGGAACATCCGTGAACGCAAAGATCGAATACACGGCGCCAAATGTTGCGCGCTGCGTGGGTTCTTCGAGCGCTTGGCGTAAAATCATGTATCCCGCATACAGAATCCAGCAGATCAACGCGGAGGTAAGCCGCGGGTCCCACGCCCACCATACGCCCCAGATCACGTGGGCCCAGATCGAGCCCGTCACCAGGTTGACAGCCAGAAACGCCAGCCCGACTTCCGTAACGGCGACCGCCAGCGCGTCGTACTTAAAGTTTTTCGTCGCCAGAAACAGCACGCTGGCTACCAAAGCCACCGCCGAGCCCATCATGGCCGCAATGGCTGCCGGGAGATGGAAGAAGATGATGCGAAATATCTGGCCTTGTCTCACCTCGTCCGGCAGCATGGAGATCGTATATAGATTTCGTACGAGCAGAATTGCCACCAGCCCGAGCATGCCAATGATCACCTTTTGTCGCATATCTCTACCCCAGTAAAACCGTTTCCATCAACACCAGCGCAAGCGCCGTATAAATGATATCGAACCCAAACAGCAGCTTGAGCCACACGGCCTGGTCCCCGGTGATCGGTTGCCCGGAGACGAGTTGCGCGCTCAACAGCATCGCCCCCAGCAGCATAGGAATAATCACCGGATACACCAGCAGCGGCAGCATCACCTCGCGCAGCCGGATGTTCACCGTAAGCGCGCTGAATATGGTGCCAATCGATGTAAGCCCCCACGTTCCCAGAATCAGAACCAACATCAGCGGCCAGAACTGCCGCGTCCACCGGACATTGTAAAAGATGCCAAACACCGGCAAGGCCACAAATTCCACGGCGAGTATCAAGATGAAATTGGCTAGCGCCTTGCCCAGGAACAGCGCCGCTCCGGACACGGGCGCGGCAATCAGCGCATCCAGGCAATCGTTCGGAAGCTCCCGGGCAAAACTGCGATTCAACACCAGCGTTCCGGCGAAGGTGAACACGATCCACAGCAGGCCGCCGGAAATCTCGCGCGTGGTCTCTTCGGTGGGATCGAACGCGAAGCTTAGAATCAGCAGAATGACAAGCGCGAAAGCAAACGACGCGTTGATCGCTTCCTTGGTACGCATTTCCGCGCGCAGGTCTTTGGCGGTGATCACCATCACCTGGCTGAGGAAAAGCATCAGCTCTCCCCGTACCGGGAGTAAACCCAGCCCGGATCGCTCAACATCTCGTCAGTGCGCGCGCCGTGAAACGCGATGCGGCCCCGATTGATGAGCGCCACATCCGTAGCAAGTTCCAGAGCCTCGTGTAACTGGTGTGTGGACATGATCACCGTTCGCCCGGCTGCCAGCGCGTCTCGCAGCACAGTTTGCAGCACCGCGACCGCGCGATCATCCAATGCCGTGAACGGTTCGTCCAACAGCAGCACCGAAGGGCCGTGCAGAAACGCGCGCGCCACTGCCAGCCGCTGCCGCATGCCGCGCGAAAATTCCCGCACCAGTCCGTCCCGCACGCGCTCGAGCCCCGTGCGCTCCAGCCACTCGCGCGCTGCGCTCTCTGCGTTTGACAGGCGATAAAGCTTAGCAAACAGGCGCAGGTTTTCTATCGCGGAAAGTTCGTCATACACCGCGATGCCGTGTCCGATGAACCCGACCCGCCGGCGCGCCTCCGCGTTGCGAGGCTCCTGCCCGAAAATGTGTGCTTGTCCCTTGCCCGGTTTCGAAAACCCCGCCAGAATGCGCAATAGCGTGGTCTTGCCGGCGCCGTTTCGGCCGATCAATGCCAGGCAGGCGCCGGGACGAACCTCAAAAGAGATGTCCCGGAGTGCCGGGTAATCGCCGTAAAATTTCCAGACGCCGGCGCAGTCAACGGCGGCGTCGCTCATTCTTTTCCTTCGCCGGCGCTTTTGAAGCCGCCTGCGCAGTGGCTTTCGTGGTCGCCGGAACCCGGGCGCGATACAGCAGAATAAACCCCAGCGTCAAAATGGCAAACGCCAGCACCAGGATCCATTTCATGCTGCCGTAGACCTTGGGCGGAATCTGCTCGTACGTTGCCCCGCCGCCAGAATCGTCGCTCGCGGAGTCATCGCCTTGCTGGAGCGAGCCGGTTCCCGCAATCTCGATCTTGAAGCTGTTCCCCGTCACGTCGTAGATCGCAGCTTTCGTGCGTGGCTCCTGTCCCAGTGATTGGATGCCATCGCCCTTGATGCTCACACCGTTCGGCGCTACCAGGCGGGTGGGCGCATTCTTCTCGATAACCTTCCCCTCGAACACCCCGGGCGCGTTGAAAGGCACGTGATAGTTCACATCGATGCGCGTCTCGCCCGGCTTGATCGCAAACGCCACCTTGTAAACATTTGGCGTGGAGGTCTTTTCCGCGGCCTGTGGCACCGGCATGCCCTGCGGCGCGGTGCCGTTCACCTGCACAGCGCCGTTGGCGGTAGGCGGAAGATAGAATCGCAGCGTGCCGCCATCCACGTCGTTATATGTGACTTTGCCGCTATTGCGGAAAATGTACCACTCGCTGACCATCAACTCCCCGCGAACCGGCTCAAACACCACGACGTGTTGCTCGACCTTCGCATCTCCCGGCTTCTTTGAGGATTCGTACACCTCCACCGTCACGTCGTTCGACGGGCTGCCCGGCGGGAGGATGTGGTTATATGTCACACCGTCGTAGGCCGCCTGCACGAGGCGCGGTCCAGGTCCTTGCGCGTCCTGCGTGATGTGGAACCTGCCATCCGCGCCCGATTTGACGCTCTCGATCTGTTCCGGCCCTGCCTGGCCCAGCTTGTAGAGCGTGACCGTTGCGCCGGCCTGAGGCTTGCCCAGAGTCTGATTCATCACTCTGCCGTCAATCGCGCCGAAAGCGCACGAAGCGAACAGCACCCCCGCCAGCAGGCCGCAACCTGAACTGAGTCCCCTCATGCTTCCGCCGCCTTCATCGGCTGGCCGCACTCGCCGCAGAACTTTAGCGGCTGCACAAACTCCGCGCGGCACGACGGGCAGACGTATTTCGGCGGACCCTTCGGCGTCGCGGTTGCCTTCACCAGCTCCGGCGCCGGCGCTGGAATTTTCCCCGCGGTGATTTCCGCCTTCACGCGATCGATCTCCACCATCACTCCCGCCAGCTCGCGCTGCATATCGAGCTTAGTCTGCTGATAATCGTGATCCGACAACTTACCAACTCGATATTCGAACTGCAAATCGCGAAGGTTCTCGTAAATCGCCGCCTTGCGTTCATCCAGATGCTGGAACGGAGAGACGGGTTCGGGCCGCGGCAGATCCTTCGCGCGCACCGAAAGAATGAACGCGAGAACCCCCACGGTGATGAGACACGCCAGCGCGATGGTCATTATTCGAGATGAGCCAGGTCGTGTTCGATCTGGTCGCGATACTTGCGTAGCGCTTCATCCGGCGGTGCAGCCGCACCAGCCGGCGCGGGCGAGCCGCGTGTGTAACGCCTGACAAACCACACGATCACTAATACACCCAGCGCCAGCGTGCTGTACGGCACCAACCAGCCGAGTGCGTTAGGGTCGCCGCGGTAGATCTTGGCGCCGTATTCCTGTATGAATTGGTCAGCGACGCCCTGGTCGGACATTCCCGCCTGCTGCATTTTGAAAATTTTCGTCCGCGCGGGTTTGCAGAAGCCGCATTGGCCGGATGACATCATGCAGTTGGCGTCTTCGGAACAACTACCGCACTGGCAGGATATATGCCGCGCCACCCGCTTGACCGCGTCGCTGGTGATTTGCGACTCGGTCTGCGCCAGGCACAGGCCAGCCACCGCCAGCAACAGAAGGCTACTTTTCCACCGTCGCATGCTTCCTCGTGATGCCGACCACTTGTGTGCGCGCGTATTCCCGCTTCACTTTGCTCGGCACGAGCGCCACCAGCGTGCCGAAAATTAACGTCAGCGCCCCGATCCAGATCCAGTCCACCAGCGGAAATACATAGGACTGAATCACCGCGCGTTCGCCGTTCATCCCGGCAAAGTTAAGGTACAAGTCTTCATTCAGCCGCTGCCGGAGTGCGACTTCGTGCGTCGGCTGGCGGCTGGCTTTGTATACGCGCTCTTCCGGCGACAGGATGCCTAGATACTCGCCGTTCTTGCTCACCCCTATATCCGCACTCTGCGACAGGTAGTTATCGTTCTCCCCTTCATGCATGGCCTTTGCAGTTAGCTGGTACGAACCAAGAGTCACCGTATCGCCGACCTTCATTTCATCCACGCGGTTCTGGTTGAACGCCGCGCCCGTGAACCCGATGAACATGAGCACAATCCCCATGTGAACCAGGTATCCGCCATACCGCCGCGTGTTGCGATGCGTCAGCTCCACCACCGCGTGCGCGAAGTTGAGCTCATTCTTCGCCGCGATCTGTTTCGCGCCTCTGTAGAACTCGGCAATAATCGTCAGCGCCACAAACAGGCAGAATCCAAACGAGATCAATGCATAGAAATGCCGCATCCCCGCCGCCATCAACGCTCCCACCAGCACCAGCGATGCGATTCCCGGCCACATGAAGTTCCGTTGCAGGCTCTCGGTCGAAGTGCGGCGCCATGCGAACAGCGGTCCCACTCCGGTGAGGAATAACAGGAAAAGGCCGATCGGAATCATGAGCCGGTTGAACCAGGGCACATCCAGGCTGATCTTCTCCCCCGATACAGCTTCCGAAATTACCGGAAACAGCGTCCCCCACAGCACCGCGAAGCAACTCGCCAGCAGCACCAGATTATTAAATAGGAAGCTGGACTCGCGCGATATCACCGACTCGAGCTGCGACTCGCTCTTGAGATAGTCCAGACGGTCAATAATCAGGTAGATGGTCGCCGCAATTCCGATGGCCATAAACCACACGAAGTATTTGCCGATCGGACCCGACGCGAACGCGTGTACCGAATTGACGATACCCGAGCGCGTCAGGAAAGTGCCCAGTATGCAAAGGAAGAACGTGGTGGAAACCAGCACCATGTTCCACACCTTCATCATGCCCTTCTTTTCCTGCATCATCACCGAATGCAGAAACGCCGTTCCGCCAAGCCATGGAAGCAGGGACGCGTTTTCCACCGGATCCCAGCCCCAGTAACCACCCCAGCCCAATACGTGATACGCCCAAGCCGCACCCAACACAATGCCGCAACTCTGAAACAGCCACGTCACCATGGTCCAGCGGCGCGTCGTATGAATCCACCCGTCACCCGGCTGGCGCGTGATCAGTGATGCCATCGCGAAGGCGAACGGCACCGCGAACCCCACATAGCCCAGGTACAACATCGGCGGGTGAATAGCCATCGCCGGATATTGCAGCAGCGGATTCAAACCGTTGCCATCCGGCACTGCCGTAATGGCTTTGTCCACTGCCAGCATCTCGAACGGAGTCGCCACAAAGTTGTTCAGGATCAGGAAAAACGTCTGCACCGTCGAAAGCACCGCCACCACGTACGGCATGAAATCCCGGTGCTTGCGCCGGTTGGTAAAAATCACAACCGCGGCGTAGGTCGAAAGCAGCCAGCTCCACAGCAACAGCGACCCCGCCTGCCCGCCCCACCACGCCGTGAACTTGTAGAGCGCCGGCATGGCCCGGTTGCTGTTCTCGGCCACGTAGACAAATCGAAAGTCGCCCGTCAGCAGCGCGGAAACGAGGACCGCCGAGGCCAGCGTCACCAGGAACCAAACACCGTAAACCGCCCGTTCCGCACTGAGAATCAGGAACGGATTGCGCCGCAGCTTGCCCGTGACGCTGCCGATCACCGCGTAAATGGCCAGACAAAAGGCCAGCAGAATGGCTAGCGCGCCGATGTTTTCCATAGGTTAGAGGCTCGCCTTGTTGGGATAGACCGGAGCAGCGGCCGGCTTTCCGCCTGGCTTGGCTTCATACTTCGAAGCGCACTTCGCCTGTACTTTGTTCGCGTGGAAGACCCCGTCGTGACCCATTCTGCCATCCGCCAGCGCCTGCGAGCCGTCGCGGAAGGTGTCTGGCAGCGGGTCCGAGCCGTCGTAGGTCACCTTCAGATTCAGCTTCTCCTGCACCAGCAGAAACTCCACCGCGCCGCCGTGCCGATGAATCGAGCCCGGGCTGACATCGCCGCCCACCCGCAACCGCTTGCTATAGGCCTGGTCGCCCATCTGCCCCAACTCCGCGATGGTCTTGTAATAGGTTTGGCTTTCTTTAATCCCGGCTGTAGCAAGCCAGATCAATGTCCCGACGATAACGACAACGAGGGCCGCGAATTTACGGTATTTTTTCATGCTAGGCCTCTGAAACCTCTAGTATACCGCCATAGCCGAATCAGGCAGGACGGCCCGCCCACTTTTGCCTCTTGTCTTTTGCCTTTGGGTAGCAAGTGTTCTCACTGCCCGCCGCCCGCGGCCCCCGCACTTGCCCTTTTCCGAACCACACGATACGCGAACCCCGCTCCGGGCGGCGCCGGCTCCGTCCGCTCACCTCCACGGATTTCGTCCAGCATAGGGGAAACCGAAACCGCCTGTTCGCGGAACCCGTAGGCGTCGAGCACCGTGCGGACCTCCTCGACCCGGCCCCGGTAAGCCGGAAAGTCGACCAGCGTCAATGGCTCCACGCGCTCCGCTCCATCGGAGTCCACGTAAACGACCGAAGCGTCGTGATAAATCTGCGGGTTGACGGGGAAGTCCAAAGCAGCCAGCGCTTCCAGCAAGTCCTCTAGATCGCGCGGCTCAACGGTGACTAAAATGAAAACCAGTTCTCCCTCGCTGCCAAGCAGGGCACGCGAAGGCTCCGGCGGAAAACTCGGCCAGACGCTCATAAAAATCCTCCAGCATCCGGCAATATCGGCCCAAAAACAAAAAACCCTGGACCAAAGGCCTCAGGGTCTCGATTGACCGACTTGCCTTTAGCACTTTTTTTTACGTGGTTGCAATTAGCTGGGCCCGGCAAACGGACCTAAATCAATCCACGTGCCTTCACGCTATCACCAGCCTTTAGAAAAATCAATGGGGTGATTGGTGATGTCGCAGCAAAGTGAGAATGTCCTATTTGGGCAAAGTAGAAATGTCCTATTGACAGAGTCCAGCCTGAGGGGTGGACGAAGGACAGCTACTGATGAACCAAGCCGACCGAGACCGGCTGGATGCCCTGAAGAGGGCGAAGAAGAAACTGATTACGCAAAAGCAGGCCGCCGAGGAGATCGGCGTCACGGAGCGGCAGGTACGGCGACTCCTGCGCCAGCTACGGCGGAAAGGAGACCGGGCAGTAATCCATGAGCTGCGTGGGCGGGCGTCGAATCGGAAGCTGCCCGCAGAGATGGAACAGCGGGCGATCACCGTCCTTTCCGACCCGGTGTACCGGGGATTCGGGCCGACGTTGGCGGCAGAGTACCTGCACAAGCGGCACCAGATTACGGTGAGTAAAGAGACACTGCGGCGATGGATGGTGAAGGCGAGATTGTGGAGAGCCAATCGGCGCCGTGAGGTGGAGGTGCACCAATGGCGGCCGCGGAGGAGCCGCTGGGGCGAGTTGGTACAGTGGGACACCAGCGACCACGACTGGCTGGAGGGCCGTGGAGAGACGATCTATCTGATTTCGATGATCGACGACGCCACCAGCCAGCTGTGGGCGCGATTCGTGCGGCATGATTCGAGCGAGGAGAACATGCGGCTGCTGAGGTCGTACCTGGAGAGGTTCGGCCGACCGCTAGCGTTTTACACGGATAAGGCCGGCATGTTCCAAGTGGCGGTCAAGACCAAACGGCAGGAGCAGCGCGAAGGCCGAGACCGGCCCCAGATGCCGCCGACGCAGATTGAGCGGGCTCTGCGCGAGTTGCATGTAGTTTGGATTCCCGCGCATTCGCCGCAGGCCAAGGGGCGTATCGAGCGCCAGTTTTTGACGGCGCAGGACCGCCTGGTGAAAGGGCTGCGTGTGGCCGGGGCGTGCACGATCGAGCAGGCCAATGCATACCTGGAGAAAGAATATCTGCCCTGGTGGAACCAGACCTTGGTAGTGCCGGCGACCGATGCCGCAGACGCCCATCGGCCACTAGGCAAAGAGCACGATCTGGCGGCGATCCTGAGCCACGTCGAACCGCGGCAGGTGACCAATGATTACACCGTGCGGTACGACGGAAAGATCTATCAAATCGACCGCCGGGACATTCAGGTTGGAATGCGCAAAGCCTGGGTGCGCGTGGAGGAGCGATTGGACGGGATCATCGGCGTGCAGTTCCAAGGTCGCTATGTGCGCGTGCGCCGCTGCGCTCCTCCATTGCGCGAACGGGCCTCGGCCCAGACGACGGAGACTAAACCGCCGCGCCTAACCGGCAAGCGCCAACGCAAAAGCGATTGGATGAAAAACTTCTCTTTCCGCTCGGGACCTTCTCTGCGCCAGGCTATCGAGGTAGCTAATGCTCGCAGTTGAGCGCCGGCGCCGTGGCCAAAGGCACATGGAGCGCCGGGCAGAACCGGCCCGGCGATCTTCGCGCTTGATTTATCCGAAGACCGCTGCTCGGGGGCTTCACCAAAGCAGATCTGTCCACAAAAACCAAAACCCCCAGAACGGGCAACATAGGGCCCGGTTTGACTGGGGGCTTGGCGCCATCTGCTTCGGAGCCAGCCCCGTCGCAGCGGTCTTCGGATCTGCCCCAGGGAGCGCGACTCCCCTAGAACATCGATCCCACTCTAACCCCAACCCTCCGGCCGCCCTCCTAAAACAGGACATTTCTACTTTGCTCGGAATAGGACATTTCTACTTTGCCTTGACATGGGGTGATTGGTGAAGGTGCGCCCGCATGAACGCTTCGAAGGGCGTTCCGCTGACCTCCCAAACTAGCCGCTGACAGATTCCGTCAGTTACTCTGTAGAACAAATACTAGAGGTTTCGGTTCAGAGAGCATGGAAGGTTCCGCTGGAAGCGAGGGCTTATTCGATCTGGCGATCACGCTGCACGGCCAGAGCCGGTACAGTGATGCGCTCGATTGCCTGCTAATTTTAGAGCAGCGTCAGCCGGACAACCCGGGGCTGCTGGCACATCTGGGCGTCGTTTACCGGGATAGCGGTGACCTGGTTCTAGCTGAGCGCTATTTGCGCCGGGCTTGCGCGGCGCTGCCGAATGATTCCGCGGCGCACTTCAACCTGGCCCTGACGCTGTTGCGCGCGGGCCGGCTGCAAGAGGGGTTTCGCGAGTACGAGTGGCGTTGGCAGGTCCACGAGTTTCGAGAGCAGCGGCGCGAGTTCGCGCAGCCGTCATGGCGCGGGGAGCCGCTTCATGGGCGCCGCATTCTGCTTTACGGCGAGCAGGGCGCAGGGGACACGATTCAATTCGTTCGCTATGCGCCGCTTGTGCGTGGCGCTGGCGGTGACGTGATTATTGAAGCGCTTCCCCACCTGGAGCGTCTCCTTAGTTGGATGGATGGGGCATACCCAATCGTCAATGCGCTCTCCGCGGGTGTGCAGTTCGATGTGCAGTGCCCTCTCATGAGCCTGCCGCACCGGTTCAGCACCGAGTTGGATTCGATTCCAGCCCCGGCTTGCTTTTCGATTCCCGCCGCAACGAAAGCGAAATGGACCGGGCGGTTGCGGCGGGGGCGGACGGCCGCCGGCGTGGTCTGGGCGGGGAATCCGAGGCGCTACCATGACGGGGTTCGCTCGCTGTCCCCTCATTACCTTCTGCCGCTCGCAAGGCTATCGGGGGTTCAGTGTTGGAGTTTGCAGGTTGGACCTGCTGCCGCACAAACTCCCGACGGCATCGTGAATCTGGCGGAGGAATTGACAGACTTTGGTGAGACAGCGGCCGTCATTTCCGTATTGGACTTGGTAATCACGGTAGATACGGCGGTCGCGCACCTGGCCGGCTCAATGCGCAAGCGTGTGTGGCTGTTGCTGCCATATGCTTCCGACTGGCGCTGGATGCTCGGTTGTGAGGACACGCCATGGTACCCCTCCGTGAGGCTTTTTCGCCAGAAGTGTCCCAGCGATTGGGGCGACGTCATGGAACGCGTCGCATCCGAACTTGCCGCCTGGATTCCTGAGCGCTGATTTGCGGCGATCCGGGCAGTCTGGCTTGAGGACGGATCAGGGGGGCGCCTGCTACACTCCGCTGATGAGCGCAATCGTGGAATTCCGCGCTGTCAGCTATGTAGTGCAGCAGGCCATGGGGCCGCTGGCCATCCTGCAAGGCCTGGATTTCAGCGTGGAGCCGGGAGAGACGCTGGTGCTGCTGGGGCGCAGCGGGTCGGGAAAAACCACGGCGCTGAAGCTGGTGAACCGGCTGCTGGAACCTGGGGCCGGAGCGGTACTGGTGGAAGGCGAGACTACGGTGAAGTGGGATCCGATCCGGTTGCGGCGGCGAATTGGCTACGTGATCCAGGAAACGGGGCTGTTTCCGCACTTCACCGTAGCGGAAAATATCGGGCTCGTGCCGCGCCTGGAAGGATGGCCGGCTGACCGCATCCGCGTGCGCGTGGATGACTTGCTGGAGAGCATGGGTCTCGCGCCGGGTGAATTTCGTAGGCGCTATCCGCGCGAGCTTTCGGGTGGACAGCGGCAGAGGGTGGGAGTGGCGCGCGCGCTGGCTGCGGACCCGCCGGTGCTGCTATTCGACGAACCTTTCGGCGCACTCGATCCGGTGACACGTTTCGATCTACAGCAACAATTTCTAGCGTGGCGGCGGACGTTCGGCAAGACCGCGATCTTCGTGACGCACGATGTGCGCGAGGCGTTGATGCTGGGGACGCGCGTCGGGCTGATGTACGGAGGCCGGCTCGAGAGGCTGGTGACGCCGGATGAGTTTACGCGGGCCATATCCGAGGAGGCGCGCGCTTTTCTGGCCTGCCTGGATTGGAGAATGGAGAGCGATGCCCACCGGCCTATCCAGTGAGATCGCTGCGCGCACGCTGGAGCATCTGGAACTGGTGCTGATCGCGATGTCGCTGGCGGCCGCGATCGCGATTCCGGCGGGTGTGGGGCTGACGCGCCGCGCGGGGTTGCGGGGTCCGGTGATGGGCCTGGCGAACGTGTTGCAGACGATTCCGAGCCTGGCGCTCTTTGGATTTCTTATTCCGGTGCCGCTGATCGGCGGGATCGGCAAGCGGACGGCGATTGTCGCGCTGGTGCTTTACGCGCTGCTGCCGATTCTGCGCAACACGCTGGTTGGCATTTTGGGGGTGGACGCGGCAGTGCGCGAGTCCGCCGTAGGGATGGGCATGACGGGCTGGCAGGTGCTGCGGGAGGTGGAGCTGCCGCTGGCGGCGCGCACCATTCTGGCGGGTGTGCGCGTGGCGACGGTGACCACGATCGGCACGGCCACGATTGCGGCGGCGATTGGCGGCGGCGGGCTGGGGGTGTTCATCTTTCGCGGAATTTCGACGGTCGATACGAATCAGATTCTGGCGGGTGCAATCCCCGCGGCGGCGATGGCGCTGGCGGCGGATGGAGGGCTGGGATGGCTGGAACGAAAACTATCGCCGGTGTGATCGCGCTGACCCTCACGTACGGATGCACTTCGGGTCCGCGGCGCATCGTCGTGGGGTCGAAAAACTTCACCGAGCAACTGGTGCTAGGCGAGATTATGGCGCAACAGCTCGAACGGAAGCTTGGGCAGAAGGTGGAGCGCAAGCTGAATCTGGGCGGAACACTATTGGCGCACCAGGCTCTGGTGACGGGCGAGATCGATATGTATCCGGAATATACGGGCACGGCATTGACCGCCATTCTGAAACTGCCGCCGATGGCGGACGCCGCGCGCGTACTGGACCAAGTGCGAGAGGGTTACAGGAAGCGGTGGCAAATCGAGTGGCTGGCTCCATTCGGCTTCAACAATTCGTTTGCGATCGTGGTGCGCGGCGACGAGGCGCGCCGGGGTGCGCTTCAGACGATCAGCGACGCGGCGCGATACAAGAAAGACTGGGTGATGGGCGCGGGCTACGAGTTCGCCGAAAGGCCGGATGGTTTCGCCGGTCTGGTGAAAACCTACGGGCTGGGGATCAAAGGGCAGATCGAGACGATGGATCTGGGGCTGCTGTATCAGGCGCTAGGGCAACGCCAGGTGGAGATGATTGCGCCGAGCTCGACGGATGGCATGCTTTCCGTGCTGGATGTGAAGGTTTTACAGGATGACCGGCACTATTTTCCGCCTTACGAAGCGGCGCCGGTGGTGCGCGAAGACACACTGGCCGCTTTTCCGGGCATCCGGCTCGCGTTGGCGGAGCTGGCAGGAAAGTTGACGGACCAGACCATGCGGAGGCTCAACTATGAATTGGATGGAAAGCACAGGCCGCTCGCGGAGGTAGCGCGGGAGTTTCTGGAGGGAAAGTAAGTTTTAGTCCAAATCGATATCGCGTTTCGGCGGGGCGACGTCAGGATTCTCTTTAGCCTGGCGCAACAGCTCGTCAAATTTCGTGTTTAGCACCTGGCCTCGCGATTTTTCGACTTCGACCTGCTTGCGAAAAACCTCATCGCGGCGGCCGGCTTCCCCTTTTAGTTTAGCGACGGCGGCGGCGAGATCCTCGATGGGCGCGGGCTTTTCCGGAACTTTATGGGAAATAACGGCGCGCGTCTCCGGATCGACTTTCAGGGTCGCCTTGCAGCAAGGACACTCAACATCAAATAGGCCTTTGGCCATAACCCCATCGTAGCTCAATCCGGATGGCAGTCAGACCAGCGGCGCTAGTCGATCTCGGCGCAAGCGAGAACGGCTCGCACCATCTGCTCGAGTTCCTCGACTTCGGGAGGAATGGCGGAAGTGCCGCAAAAAGCTTCGCGAGTACCCATGCCGGTCGCCAGACGGGCCATGTCTAGGGAGAATCCCAAATTTTCAAGTATTTCCTGTTCCACAACATAGAGATCGGTAGAAGTGCGGATCCACTTTACGATAATTCAGGCTCAAGGCGCGATTGTGGGGGATTTTAGAGGGATATCGAGGAAACGTGACAGAGGTGACTGCTTAGGCGTGGAGAACAACGGGGATCAATCGCTTTGCCTTGAGCCGGTGCTTTCGTCTTCACGCCATGATTCCGAGCAATCCCCATACCAAATTGCGAGCCGCTTTCTTTTCATATGTATGCTTCCAGGTTCTGGTTTCAAACTGGCAAAATTTGAGCGGTGGCGTCAAGATTTTGTTCCAATACCGCCATCCGTGTGCCGTTATGGCACTCGCTTAAAAACGGACGGTGTGTTGCTTAGTTCCCGGGTGGTATAGTGTCCGTTTGTGAGACCGCAACCTCAAGTACAGGCAGGAGTTCTCGATCTGTTTCGTTCCACGGGCGCGTACCTGGCGGGCCATTTCCGGCTGACCAGCGGCCTCCACAGCCCGGAGTATTTGCAGTGTGCGCGAGTGCTGCAGCATCCGCGGCACGCCGAAGAACTGGGGCGGAAGCTGGCGGAGCGGTTGCTGGAACTCGCCGGGCCGGAACGGATCGACGTGGTGGCTTCGCCGGCCATCGGAGGTTTGATTATCGGGCATGAAGTGGCGCGAGCGCTTGGTACGAGATTTATTTTCGCGGAGCGTGACGGCGGCAGAATGACGCTGCGGCGCGGATTTGCGGTCGCACCGGGCGAGAACGCCGTGGTAGTGGAAGATGTGGTGACCACGGGCGGCAGCACGCGCGAGGTGGTGGACTGCCTCCGCGAATATGGCGCGCGCGTGCTCGCGGCCGGTTCCATTATCGATCGCAGCGGAGGCACCGCGGACGTGGGCGTGCCGCGCGCAGCTCTCGAAACCATGCAGGTGGTCTCGTACGCGCCGGAAAATTGCCCGCTGTGTGCCCAAGCAATTCCGGTGGTGAAGCCGGGTTCGCGTCCCACGTGACAGACCGCGTAACATGCGGCGCATCAAGCTGACCATCGCCTATGACGGCACGGATTTTCACGGCTGGCAGGTGCAACCGGACCTGACCACCATTCAAGGGACGCTCGAGCAGGTCTTCGGGGAGATTGAAGGAAGCGCGGTGCACGTGGCCGGGTCGGGCCGCACCGATGCCGGGGTACACGCACTCCGGCAAACCGCGGCGGTTTCGCTCTCGAATCCCATTCCTGTGGATAATTTGCGCCGGGCCGCGAACCGGCTGCTGCCGCCGGCGATTCGCGTGCTGGCCGTCGAGGAAGCCGCGCTGGATTTTCATCCGCGGCATCATGCGGTCTCGAAGACCTACGAGTACCGCATTTTTCGCGGCGAAGTGTGTCCGCCCACGGAGTGGCGTTACGTGCACCACTACCCGTATCCGCTGGATGTGGATCGCATGAGGGCACTTGCCCCGCTGATTGACGGGCCGCACGATTTCGCGGCATTCGCGGCGTCCGATGATCGCGAACACGAGACCACCGTGCGCACCATCTTTTCCTCGCGCCTGGAAATCACGGAAGGCCACATGCACTACCGGGTCTCCGGCAGTGGTTTCCTTAAGCATATGGTGCGGAACATCATGGGGACGTTGCTCGAGGCGGGCAAGAGAAACCTGGACTCGCCCGGCTTCGGAGCGCTCCTCGAACCGGGTTGCACGCGGCGCGCGGGGCCCACGGCGCCGGCCAAGGGGCTGTTCCTCCTGCGCGTCGATTACGAAGGATAATGGGGCATGTACCACTACGACCCGGAAGCGGCGCTCGAAGAATTATCGGAGGATGCCGTGCTGCCCCACCCGGTGCACGTGCGCGACATGATCGTGCGCTCGCGGTTGACTCCTGACCAGGCCATCGAACTGAATCGCAAGTTTCAGGACTATCTGCACGTCTTTGGGGATGCGCAGGCGGTGGTGAAGCCGATTCTCGAACAGCTCGCTCACGCCGAGCGGAAGGCGCCGTCGGAGCCATGAAAAAGGGATAGAATTGGGCCATGGACCGGCGGGTCCATTTTATGGTGAGACCTGCGCGCATTCTCTGGATCGCGGCGGCCGCGGCGCTGGTAGCCTCGATGGCGATGGCCAGCCGGTGGAGGCTGGTCCCGGCGCAGGCCAACGATCCCGCCAAGAATCTCGCCGCCGGTAAGATTCTAGTGGCGCGCCGCGGTTTTCCCGATCCAAACTTTGCCGAGACGGTCATTCTGCTGGTGCAATACGACGAAGATGGGACGATGGGTCTGATCGTTAACCGGCGGACCAAGGTTCCGCTTTCACGGCTCTCGCGGGAGTTGCAAAGCGCGAAAGGGCGGACGGAGCCGCTGTACATCGGAGGGCCGGTCGAGACTTCTGGAGTATTGGCGCTCTGTCGGAGCCGTACCAAGCCCGACGACACAAAGCACGTGTCGAACGACATTTACCTGATCTCCGGGAAAGCGACGTTGGAGAGAACCATGGCGTCGGGGTCCGACCCGAAAACATTTCGCCTGTACCTGGGCTACGCCGGATGGGACGCCGGGCAGTTGGAAGGGGAGATGGGAATGGACGCGTGGGACGTTCTTCCAGCGAATCCGGGGATTGTGTTCGACCCCCACCCGGAAACCCTGTGGACTCGCCTGGTGGAACAGCAGGATTTGCAAATGGCCAGTTTGTGGAAGGAAACTTCCACCTCCTCGCGATAAACTGTTCGGCAGACGCTCATACTTCTATGCCAGATAGACTGGATCGGCAGTGACTCCAACCACCACTTCACGGCGCCCCAGCCGGCGGGCGTACCTTTTGATTACCGGTTTCGCGCTCCTGCTGGTGCTGTTTCCTTTTCTGTTCTGGTACGGGACATGGTTCGGCCGCAGCCTCTCAGATGGGGAGATCACGGAGTACCTGAACAATGCGCCCGCCAAGCCGCGCAAGGCACAGCACGCGCTGGTACAGATCGGTGAGCGTTTGGCCCGCGGCGATTCTCGCGCGCGCGAATGGTATCCGAAGATCGTCGAGATGGCTTCCAGTCCCAGTCTCGAGTTGCGCCAGACGGCGGCGTGGATCATGGGGCAGGATCACACCTGTGAACCGTTCCACGCGGCCCTGCTTAAGTTGTTGGCGGACCCGGCGCCCATGGTCCGGCGCAACGCCGCGCTCTCGCTCACGAACTTCGGCGATGCCGCGGGCCGGACGGAACTGCTGGCGATGCTTCACTCGTACTCCATCACCACGCCGGAAGCGGGACAGGTCCGGTACCGATTGAAGGCCGGAGAGTACGTGAATCCGGGGACGCTCGTAGGGCGCGTGGGCGGAACCGAGATTCGGTCGCCGCTCCCGGGAGAGGTGCTGGA
Source organism: Terriglobia bacterium (assembly GCA_963768075.1). GTDB lineage: Bacteria > Acidobacteriota > Terriglobia > Bryobacterales > Bryobacteraceae > QHXW01. Next base: position 281,083 of record CAVYHD010000022.1, on the reverse strand, counting down.
CTTGAGCCGGCAGAACGGCGCGATGGTTGCGGCGGGCGACGTGCTAGCCGAGCTTTTACCGGACAAAGAGCATGCCTGGGAGGCATTGCGCGCTTTGCTGCGGGTTGGGCAAAAAGGCGATCTGGAGGATGTGCAGCGTTACGCCCGCGGCGTGGCCGGTATGCCCGACCGTGTTCGCCAGCAAGCTGCGCTCACGGCGCAGGAGATCCGCAGCCGGGCGCAGTAGAGAATGATTCGTGTCAGGGCAACCGTTACTCCAGCGGCTTCAACTCTCCCAGCATGGTCGGTATGAGCTCGGACACCGTGGGATGAATGTGCACGGCGCGTTGTATCACGGTGTACGGCGCTTTAGCGTACATAATGTCGAGCAGCGAATGGATCACCTCGTCGCACTCGACGCCCAGCAGGGAAGCCCCGAGAATGAGCTTGGTTTCAGCGTCGACCAGCACCTTCATGAAGCCCTGCGTCTCGCCTTTCTCGACGGCGCGGCTGACGCGCTTCATCGGCCGTGTGCCGATCAGCGCCTTCCTTCCTGACTTGCGCACCGCGGTCTCGGTCATGCCGGCGCGGCCGAGTGGCGGATCGATATACAGGTTATAGGCGAGAATCCGATCCGTGACACGGCGCGGATCGTTGTCGAGCAGATTCGCCGCGACGATTTCGAAATCGTTGTACGACGTATGCGTGAACGAACCCCGCCCATTGCAATCTCCGGTGGCCCAGATGCCGGGAACGCTGGTGCGGAGCTGGTCGTCTACCTGGATATATCCGCGGGCATCGGAAGCGATACCGGCGCGATCCAGTCCGAGATCAGCGGTGTTCGGCACGCGCCCGGCCGCCACGAGCACGTGCGAGCCATGCACTTCGCGCGCTTCACTATTGACAGATAGCTTGAGGTTAATCTGCCCGTCGCGTTTTTCGATTTGATTCACCTGGGCTGACGTGAGGACCTGGATTCCCTCGCCTTCCAGGATCTGGCGGATCGCATCGGAGATATCGGGATCTTCGCGCGAAATGAGACGCTCGCTCTGCTCAATGATGGTGACCTCGCTTCCGAAGCGGCGATACATCTGCCCGAATTCCAGCGCAATATAGCTGCCTCCGACGATGACCAGGTGCGGCAGCGGAAAATCGATGTCCATCATGCTGGAGTTGTTGAGAAAGGCGATGCTGTCGAGTCCGGGTATGGCGGGCTTCGCGGCGCGTCCGCCGACGTCGATGAAGATCTTGCCGGCTTCGAGCACATCGTTGCCAACGCGCACCGTGCGCGGGCTCTCGAAACGCGCGTGACCCTGGTAAACGGTGCTGTTTTGCATGCCGCGCAGCCAGGATTCGACGCCTTGGTTGGATGTGGCCACGATGCGATCCTTGCGGGCCTTTACCGCTTTCATGTCCACCTCGACCGGTCCCGTCCGGAAGCCGTAATCGGCCGCGCGGCGGGCCATGTGAATGGCTTTGGCGCTGGCCACCAGAGTCTTGGTCGGAACGCAGCCGGTATTGACGCAAGTGCCGCCGAACCGCTTGCGCTCGATGACGGCGACGCGCATTCCGGCGGTGGTCAACCTCTCGGCTAGAGGAGGACCGGACTGGCCAGTCCCGATGATGATGGCATCATATTGGATGGGCATAGACTATAGCGCTCCTTCGAGTTATCATCGCAATTGCCGCCGCGGGTTACCGTAGTATTTTGTTCCGCATGCTGACCGGATTAACGGTTACGCTGCCCTTGTGACTGTATCGTCACGCATCTGCGCTATGCTCGTGTCTTATGGCGCGCGCGGCGGTTTTCGGGTGCTCGGGGCAACTGGGCGTGGAACTGGTCCGGGAACTTCGGGAGCGTGGGTACGAGGTGACCGGTTGGGAGCGCGCCGCCGTGGATATCACGGACCGGGAAAAGGTCGAGCGGGTTGTCGCCAACCTCGACCCTCGCGTGGTTTTCAATGCGGCGGCGTACAACCAGGTCGATGTCGCGGAAAAAGAGCCCCAGGCTGCTTACATCGCGAATGCTCTGGGTGTCCGTAACCTGGCGCTGGCGTGCCGCCAGACCGATGCGCAACTGGTGCACTTCTCGACGGACTACGTTTTCGACGGCACAGCCAAGAGCCCGTACCGCGAGGACGATGCGACGCACCCCCTCGGCGCCTACGCGGTTTCGAAGCTGGCGGGCGAACTGTATGCGCAGGCGTATCTGGAGCGGCCTCTGATCGTGCGCACGTGCGGCGTGTTCGGGCTCGCCGGGCTGACCACCAATCGCGGGAACTTCGTGGAGCTGATGTTGCGCCTTGCGGCCGGTGGACAGCCCATCCGCGTGGTGGAGGACCACATCGGCTCTCCCTCCTTCGCGCCGCTATTGGCCGCTCGAACGATTGATCTGGCGGAGAAAGGCCAGCACGGCATCTTTCACGTTGGCGGCGGCGCACCCATTTCCTGGTTCAATTTCGCCAAGCTGATTTTCGAAACCGCCGGCTTGAAACCCTCGCTCCTGCCCACCAACGAGCGCGAGTACCGTACCCCCGCGCGGCGGCCCAAGTATTCGGCGCTCTCGAACGAGAAAATGGAACGCACCGGCGTAGCGCCAATGCCCCCGCTTGCGGAGTGCGTGAAGACTTACTTGGCGGGGCGGGAAAAGCTGGTCAGCCCTGTGAAGGCCTAGCCCGGCTCCCTGTATAATTGTTAGTAGCTACAAATGTTACCGCGCCTACTGGGACTCGTTGGCTTTCTTCCGTATCTGTGCGCGGCTGCTGGCTCCTCCTTTGACCAAACCGTTGAGCCTTTCCTGAAGTCAAACTGCGTTCTCTGCCACAACGCAAAAATGAAGGCCGGAGGCCTGGTCCTGGATGCCTATGCCGGCTCCAAGAATCCGCTGAAGGATCGCGATCTCTGGGAAAAGGTGGTACAGAAGCTGCGTACCGGTCAGATGCCCCCAAAGGGTCTGCCCGTGCCGCCGGCGGCAGACGTAGCGGAGGTCACGGGCTGGTTTGACGTGCAGTTTGCGCGGCTCGACCGTGAGATGAAGCCCGATCCTGGCCGGGTTACGGCCCGGCGCTTGAACCGCGCCGAGTACAACAACACCATTCGCGATCTGGTGGGGGTGGATTTCAAGCCGGCCGCCGATTTTCCCGCTGACGATTCCGGTTACGGCTTCGACGACATTGGCGATGTGCTTTCGCTCTCCCCGGTCCTGATGGAGAAATATCTGGCCGCCGCCGAGAAGATTGCCCGCAAAGCCATCGTGGCCGACCCACCGCCCAAGCCCACGCACGAGAGAATCGAACACGCTCCGGTGGCAGCGGAACAGCAGCCGGCGAGCGATCTGACGGCGGGGCACGAGTTTCCCGTAGAAGGCGATTATGTTGTTCGAGGTCTCGTAAGCGGGCGGCACGACGCCGAGTTGATCACGCTCTGGCTCGATGGCAAGGAGCTCAAGACGTATCCGATCACCACCGAAGATGAGGCGGCGCGCGTGGGCGAACTGCGCCTTCACGTGACCGCGGGGGAGCACGAGCTGAAGGCGACGTTGCTGCATGATGACTCGCGGCCGGACGCCCAGCCCGATCCCGACGATGCAAAAGCGAAAGACAAGAAGCCGGGCCGGGACCCGTACGTCGACCGCCTGGAGATCAACGGCCCGTTCAACCCGCATGCGCGCCCGCTGACGGAAAGCCACAAGAGCATTTTCATCTGCGGCCATGCCCCCGGTGAGCATCGCCCCGAGTGCGCCCGCCGGATTGTGGCCGCGCTCGCGCGCCGCGCTTACCGCCGGCCGGTCACGGAGCAGGAGGTCAACGGCCTGGTCCGCTTCGTCGCCATGGCGCAGCAGAACGGCGATTCGCTTCGAGCAGGGCGTTCGCATGGCGCTTGAAGCCATTCTGGTCTCTCCGCACTTCCTGTTCCGCATCGAGAATGATCCGCGATCCCAACAACCCAGCGGTCGTCGCACCACCTGGATGATTATGAACTGGCCTCGCGCTTGTCCTATTTCCTGTGGAGCAGCATGCCGGACGACGAGCTATTCGCGTCTGGCCAGGGAACGCAAACTGCACAGTCCCGAAGTGCTGGCGGCACAGGTGCGGCGCATGCTGCCTCGACCCGAAATCGGTCGCGCTGGTCGATAACTTCGCCGGCCAGTGGCTCGAGTTGCGCAACCTGGATAGCGTTAAGCCCGATCCCGACCGCTTCCCCAATTTCGACGACGACCTGCGCAAGGCCATGAAGCAGGAGACGCGGCTTTTCTTTGAAGCCGTCATCCACGAAGACCGCAGCATTCTCGACTTCATCGACGGCAAATTCACTTTCCTCAACGAACGTCTGGCCAAGCACTATGGAATCCCCGGAATTACCGGACCGCAGTTTCGCCGCGTGGAGCTGACCGGCGACCAACGCTCCGGCGTCCTGACGCAGGCGAGTGTCCTCACGGTGTCGTCCTATCCCACCCGAACATCGCCCTGTGCTGCGCGGCAAATGGGTGCTGGAAAATTTCCTGAACGATCCGCCGCCGCCCTCCACCGCCGGACGTCCCGAATCTGAATGAATCCGCCATCGGCACGACCGCTTCGCTGCGCCAGCAGCTCGAACAGCACCGCGCCAATCCGGCCTGCGCCACTTGCCACACGCGCATGGACCCTCTCGGGTTCGGCCTCGAGAACTATGACGCGATCGGGCACTGGCGCACCCAGGACGGGAAATTTCCGGTCGACGCCGCCGGCACGCTGCCCGGCGGGCGAACCTTCCACGGCCCGCTCGAACTGAAGCAGATCCTGAAAACCGATCGCGACGCCTTTGCCCGCTGCGTCACCGAAAAGATGCTGACCTATGCCTTGGGGCGTGGGCTGGAAAGATATGATAAACCTGCTGTAAACTTGATATGTAGCCGTTTGGCGGCTAGCGATTACCGGTTCTCCCGGTTGGTGCTCGGAATTGTGGAAAGTATACCTTTCGACATGCGCCACGGAGAGGCTCCGGGCAGCGCGCCGCAACAGTCCGCCGCTTTGGCTGGAGGGAAGTAGTGATTACAGGCAAGCACCTTGCTAGGCGCTCTTTTTTGCGCGGGATGGGCGTAACGATTGCTCTGCCTTTGCTGGACGCCATGACCCCTGCCCTCTCGGCGGCCAGCCGCATCGCCACAGCCAACGCACCGCGCCGCATTGCTTTCGTCTACGTGCCGAACGGCATCATCATGAAGGACTGGACGCCCGCGGCGGAAGGGACGGCGTTCGAGTTCCCGCGCATTCTTAAGCCGCTCGAACCGCATCGTCAGGACTTGATGGTGCTCTCCGGCCTGACCCACAACACCGGGCGCGCGCTGGGCGATGGCCCCGGCGACCATGCCCGCGCCGCCGCCAGCTTCCTCACCGGCATCCATCCCAAGAAGACCGCGGGCGCCGACATTTCGCTCGGTGTTTCGGTCGATCAGATCGCCGCGCAGAAGATCGGCGGCGCCACGCGCTTCGCTTCCCTCGAATTAGGCTGCGAGGACGGGCGACTGGTGGGCAACTGCGATTCCGGTTACAGTTGCGCGTACAGCAACAGCATTTCCTGGCGCACCAGCTACCACGCCGATGCCGCCGGAGGTCAATCCCCGCGCGGTGTTCGAGCGCCTGTTCGGCGACGCAAGCGAGACACCCGAAGTGCGCGCCAAGCGCCTCGCCTATGACAAGAGCATTCTGGATTTCGTCCTCGATGACACGCAACGGCTGAAGGGCGATCTCGGCCGGACCGACCGCCGTAAGCTCGATGAATATCTGGATCGCCGTTCGCGAAATCGAGCGGCGCATCGAGATGGCCGAGCACGATTCCAAGCAGTTCACGCCGACGATCGAAAAGCCCGAAGGCGTACCCGTCGAGTTCGCCGACCACGTTCGCCTCATGTTTGATCTCATGACGCTGGCGTTCCAGGCCGATCTGACCCGCATTTCCACGTTCATGATCTGCCGCGAGGGCAGCACCCGCACGTACCGGGAAATCGGTGTTTCCGACGCGCACCACCCGCTGACGCATCATCGCGGAAATCCGGAGTGGATTGAAAAAGTCGCCAAGATCAATAGCTTTCATCTGGAGCAGTTCGCCTATTTCGTGAACAAGCTGAAATCCACCGCGGATGGAGACGGCACGCTGCTCGACCGCATGATGGTGGTTTACGGAAGCGGACTAGCCGACGGAAATCAGCACACGCACAATGACCTTCCGGTGGTGCTCGCCGGCGCGGGCAATGGCGCGCTCCATCCCGGCCGCCATGTGCGCTATCCGAAAGAAACGCCCATGACGAACCTCTACGTCGCGATGCTCGACCACATGGGCGTCACACCCGAACACATTGGCGATAGCACGGGCGAATTGGAACATCTGACGGATCTTGGCTAGACCTTACCGGCGGTAGAGATCTCGCTTCGCACGCGCCCCCTGTACCCGAGACATTCCTCGAGCACCCGCCGGTATTCCGCTACATCGATATCGCGCTCGCAGCACGCGATCATGAGGTTCCCGTCGTCACGAAAATTGCCGTCCCAGTCGATCACGCGCTCGTCGCCCCAGGCAGCCGAGTATTGCCGCATTTTTTCGTCGTCCATGCGGTCGAAGTAGGCGCGCAGATTGATCGCGGTCTCGTCGGGAGGCTCCTGGTACGGTTCCTGCTCGAAATTCCAAACGGGCTGTATCATGGCCGTGTGGAACAGTGTACCGAAGCACGGGGCACGTTCGTGTAGAATCAAGAATCCTCTGATGATCGCCCCGTCTGCGGTGGCAACTCGCCTTTCGCGCGTCCAGTGGGCCGTGCTCGCACTCCTGGTCATCTCGATCGGCGTGAACTACATCGACCGGGGCACTCTTGCGGTGGCTGCGCCGTTCCTGGGCGCGGAGCTGCATCTCACCAAGACGCAGCTCGGCGCGTTGTTCTCCACCTTCTTCTGGACATACGCCGCATTTCAACTCGTTGCCGGATGGCTGGTGCACCGCTACGATGTGCGCTGGGTGCTGGGACTGGGATTTCTCGTCTGGTCCGCGGCGACGCTGCTCACCGGCCTCGTTAACTCCTTCGCCGCCATCTTCGCTTTGCGGCTCCTGCTGGGGATGGGTGAGTCGGTCGCGTATCCTTCCTATTCGCGCATCCTTGCGGGAGGCTTTCCGGAACGCCATCGCGGCACGGCCAACGCGCTGATCGACGCCGGATGTAAAATCGGGCCGGCTCTGGGCGTGCTGATCGGCGGGCTGGTGGTCGGCCATTATGGCTGGCGGGCACTGTTCATCGTGCTCGGATTCGGAGGCCTGCTCTGGCTGATTCCCTGGACGATTTGGGGTCCGCGCCCCGAATCCGTGAAGATAGCCCGCAGCGAGGATTGCCCCAGCGTCCTGCAAATCCTGTCGAAGCGCGAGGCGTGGGGAACATTTCTCGGCCTGTTCTGCGTGAACTATGCCTGGTACTTTCTGGTGTTCTGGCTGCCGTCCTATCTCGTCATGGAGCGGCACTTCTCGGCCAGCAGGATGGCGGTGCTTGGGTCCATGCCGTTCTGGGGCGTGGCGTTATCCTCAGTGGCCGGGGGCTGGGCTTCGGACCTTTGGATCTCCCACGGCGGAAGCCCGACGCGCGTGCGAAAAACATTCATGGCCGGCGGAATGTTGCTGAGCACCTTGATTCTTCCCGTGGCGATCGTACGTAATCCAACGACGTCGATGGTGCTGCTGATCGCCGCCAGTTTGTGCTTCGGTCTCTTCACCTCCAACCTCTGGGCCATCACACAGACGCTGGCCGGGCCGGACGCCGCGGGTAAGTGGACCGGCTGGCAGAACATGTTCGGCAATTTTGCCGGTATCTTCGGCCCCTGGTTTACGGGAAAAATCGTCGATACCACCGGCCAGTTTTTGCTGGCGTTCGTGGCCGTCTGCGGAGCTCTTGTGCTGGGCGCTTTCGCATTTGGCGTGATCATCCGTGACCTGAAGCCGGTCGACTGGCGGGCGCGCTGATCCCTTCGGTTCCGCGAACCGCCTTTGGATGCTGCGAAGCGCCGGACAAGGCGGGCGCCAGGAGAATCCGATGTCGGCGCGTCCTCGCGAAAGCCGATTGTACCGATTCCTGCTACCATCCGTAGTTGGCCTGCGCGCGCGGGCCTGCTATGGCCAAGTTCAAACCGGTTCGGCCCAAGAAAGATAAAGCTCCCCAAGTGCAAGGCGGCATCCCGTGCCTGATTCTTCTGTTCTCGGCAATGGTTTTGGTGGGCATCGTGATGTTCCTGGTTCTAAAATATGCGAACGGATAACCGGCGCGCTGATCAAATGCGCCCGGTCGAAATTGAGACCGGATATCTCAAGACGGCGGAAGGCTCGGCGCTGATCACGGTGGGTAACACGCGCGTGCTGTGTGCTGCATCCATTGAAGACGGCGTGCCACAATTCCTGCGCGGCACGGGCAAAGGCTGGGTGACCGCCGAATACGCCATGCTGCCGCGTGCCACGCTGAAACGCACGCCGCGGGAAGTGCAGAAAGGCAAACCGTCCGGCCGCACGCACGAAATCCAGAGGCTCATCGGCCGCTCGCTGCGTGCCGTGGTCGATCTGGATGCGCTCGGAGAACGTTCGGTACTTGTCGACTGCGACGTCATCCAGGCCGACGGCGGCACCCGCACAGCATCCATAACGGGAGCCTATGTCGCGCTCGCCGCGGCGGTCGGCCAGCTCGTGAAGTTTGGCGCCCTGAAGAAGGTGCCCCTCCTCGATTCGGTGGCCGCGACCAGCGTCGGCATTGTCGGTGGCGAGCCGATGGTCGACCTCGATTACGAGGAAGACTCCCGAGCCGACGTGGACATGAATCTGGTCATGACCGGCTCGGGAAAGTTCGTCGAAGTGCAGGCAACCGCCGAGCATCACCCGTTCGATGATGCCCAGTTGAGCCGCCTCATTGAACTGGCGCGCCGCGGCATTCGCGATCTGATGGAAATCCAGAAGCGGGTGATACCAGCGCGGTGACGGTTTTCTGCGCTACCGGCAATGCCGGCAAGCTGCGTGAATTCGGCCAGGCGGCGCAGGTGTTCGGTATCGAGATCCGGGAGCTGCCAGGCTTCGCGCAGCTTTCGCCGTGCGAGGAAACCGGCCGCACATTTGAAGAGAACGCGATCCTGAAGGCGGCCTACTACGGAAAGCGCGCGCCCGGACTGTTGTTCGCTGACGATTCGGGCCTCGAAGTGGATGCTCTCGATGGCGCGCCCGGCGTCTTTTCGGCTCGCTACGCCGGGACTGGCGCTACCGACGCGCTGAACAATGCGCTGGTGCTGGGAAACATGCGGGGCAGAGAAGACCGGCGGGCGCGCTTCGTGTGTGTAATCGCCCTTAGCAATCGCGGGGAACTTGTTCGTACCTTTCGTGGAGTAGTGGAAGGGGAGCTACTGGAGGCGCCGCGCGGCGCGGAAGGCTTCGGCTACGACCCGATCTTTTACTACGCGCCGTACGGCCGGTCTTTCGGAGAAGTTTCGGTGGAAGAAAAGATGGCCGTCAGCCACCGGGGAAAAGCGCTTCGGGCGTTATTTCGGTCGTTGATGGATACCGCGTCCTGACGGTCGCGGCCCAGCAGCATTGCCAGGCCGCGCCCGTTAGCGAGCTCAATCAGCTCTTCGTGGTTTTCAGTTTCTCGCGCTGCTCCCGCAGCACGGCCTTGCGGCTCAGTTTGATCTTGTTGCCTTCGAGCGCGAGGACCTTCACCAGAATCTGGTCGCCTTCCTTCAGCTCGTCCCGCACCTCTTTGATGCGGTTTTCGGCAATCTCGCTGATGTGCAGCAAACCGTCGGTGCCCGGGAAGATCTCGACGAACGCGCCGAAATCCACCAGCCGCACGACCTTGCCCAGATAGGTCTTGCCCACCTCGGCAACTGCCGTGATGTCCGAGATGATCTGGATGGCCTTGTTGGCGGAAGCTTCATCCGCCGACGCGATGTGGATCGTGCCATCGTCGGACACGTCGATTTTCACACCCGTCTGCTCGATGATGCCGCGAATCACCTTGCCGCCTGGTCCGATGACGTCGCGAATCTTATCCGTCGCGATGTTCATGGTGTAAATGCGCGGTGCGTACTGGGAAAGCGCGGCGCGCGGCGCGGCGAGCGCCTCCTGCATCTTATCCAGGATAAACAGCCGCCCACGGCGCGCCTGCGCGAGCGCTTCGCGCATGATGGCGGCGCTGATGTTCGGCACCTTGATGTCCATCTGCAGCGCGGTAATGCCGTCGCGCGTGCCGGCGACCTTGAAATCCATGTCGCCGTAATGATCTTCCGCCCCGGCAATGTCCGTCAGAATGGCGTATTTGTCGCCCTCCTTCACCAGCCCCATGGCTACGCCGCCCACGGCGGCAGCCGTCGGCACGCCGGCATCCATCAACGCGAGGCTCGCGCCGCAAACCGACGCCATCGAGCTCGACCCGTTGGATTCGAGAATGTCGCTGACTACACGCAGCGTGTACGGAAACACCGTATCCTCCGGAATGAGCGGAAGGAGCGAGCGCTCCGCGAGCGCCCCGTGGCCGATTTCGCGCCGGCCCGGGCCGCGCATGAAGCCCACCTCGCCCACACTGAATGGCGGAAAATTGTAGTGCAGCATGAAGCGCTTGGACGCCTCGCCGGGCTCGAGCAGTTCGATGCGCTGCTCATCGTCCTTGGTGCCCAGCGTGACCGTGACCAAAGCTTGCGTCTCGCCGCGCGTAAAAATCGCCGATCCGTGGGTCCGCGCCAGCACCCCGGTTTCGATGGTGATGGGCCGGATCTGGTCGAAAGCGCGTCCATCGGGCCGCCGCCGGTCGTCGAGCATCTGGTCGCGGAAGATCCGTTCTTTGAGTACCTCGTACAGCTTGCCGGCTTCGTCGCGCTGCTCTTCCGGTTGCCCTTCGATGAGCTTTTCTTGATCTGGCCGATTTTGGCGTAGCTCTCCATCTTTGGGTACTTCTCGGTGTTCAGCGCGTCGGTCAGTTCTTTGCGGATCTGCTTTTCAATCTGCTTGTAATATTGCTCGTTGATGGCCGCGGGTGTGAAAACCCTCTTGGACTTGCCCGCCACTTTGACCAGCTCGCGAATCGCGGCTACGATCTTGCGGCAGCACTCGTGGCCATATTCAATGGCCTTGACCGCGTCCTCTTCCGATACCTGCTGCCCGCCGGCCTCCACCATGACGATCCCGTCTTCGGTACCGGCGACAATGATGTTGAGCTTGGATTCGCGGGCTTCTGAATAAGACGGGTTGGCCAGGCACTTCCCGTTTACCAGTCCGACCCTTACCCCGCCCAGAACGTGAGCGAACGGAATGTCGGAGATGGCCAGCGCCGCTCCGGCGCCCACCACGGCCAGCGAAGCCGGATCCTGCTCGGGATCGGCCGACAGCACCATGGCAATGATCTGCGTCTCGTTGAGATACCCTTCCGGGAACAGCGGCCGCACCGGGCGGTCGATCAGGCGGCTGGTGAGAATTTCCTTCTCCGAGGGCCGGCCTTCGCGTTTGATGAATCCGCCGGGAATCTTGCCGGCGGCATAAGTGTATTCACGGTAATCCACCGTGAGCGGGAAAAACCCGGCGCCGGGTTTGGGCTCCTCATTCGAACAAGCGGTTACCAGAACCGCCGAATCTCCGGAGCGGACTACCACCGCCCCGTTCGCCTGCCGGGCGATCCTGCCCGTCTCCAGCGTAAGTTTACGTCCGTCTAAATCTACTTCAAATGTATGCATCTTGACTCTTCTCCAGGGCCGGGTGTTAAACCTCGGCCGGATATCAATTGGGAGATGGGAGATGGCCAGGAATTGCGGAAGGCTGCGAAATCGGGAGGGAAACTCAGTCCACTCCCCTTAACGAGCGCTCTCTAGTGGCGGATGGCGAGCTTTTGCAGAACGCCCTTGTAGCGTTCCGGGCTGGTGTTCTTCAAATACGTCAGAAGCCGGCGGCGCTTGGCAACCATCATTAACAAACCTCTGCGCGAGGCGTGGTCCTTCTTGTGCGCCTTAAAATGATCCGTGAGCTGGGCAATCTGCCCGCTCAGGAGTGCAATTTGAACTTCCGGAGAACCCGTGTCAGATTTATGGGTCTGATTCTTGGTGAGAATCTGCCGTTTTGCGTCTGTCGCCAAAGCCATTCTAGAGCTAACTGCTCCTTGTCTTCTCTTTTTCTCTTTTTGATACGCTTAACAGAATAACACAACCGGGTGACGCCCGTAGCCTAATACACCCGGAAACAAAAGACCACATCCGAATCACGCGGCGTGATCGAATACTCTCCGTTGGGCAGGTCCTGGTTCACTTCGAGCTTGTACAGGTCGTCGCCAACCTTCGTGACCGAGCACGTGATTGGCTTCGCGACCGGCTTCCCTTTATGCGTTAAGACCACTTCCCGGTGACCGTTCTTTACCTCCAGTTTGTAAATTTCCAACGAATCGGGGGTGAGCTTGTCGGCACGAATCAGGAAGATCGGGCTGGCCAGCGGCGTGGCGGCGGGCGAAGTCGCTCCCGGCACCACGGCGACGCGGTCGTCCTTGCGCTTTTCCTCTTTGGCGTCACCGGCTTCGGTCGCTACCAGACTGTCGGCATGGACCAAGTACACTAGGTCCGGCTTCTCGGGCTTCGGGCCTGTATATTTTTGGCCAAGTAGGGCCCCGCAGCATATCGGCAACAGAAGCAATTGTCGCAACATTTGTCTTTGATTCTATCTGTTTGCGAGCCACAGCTCTAGTCCCGGGCTATGGAAATCACGAATTGCCAGGTCGACGCCCGGTAGCTCGTCATGCGTGGTGCGCACTCCGACAACCGCCATTCCGGCGGCCCGCGCAGCATCAATTCCGGTGAAAGAGTCCTCGAAGACCACGCAGTCGCACGGTGCGGCGCCGAGCTGCTTAGCCGCCTTTAAGTATATGTCAGGGTGTGGTTTAGGGTTAAGCACTTGGTGCCCATCCACCACCACCCGGAAATACGGGCGCAAGCGCGCCTCCTCTAGAATGAACTCGACATTCGCCGGTTCGGCGTTGGTAGCCACGCCAATCGGCTGACGGCGATGCCGCTCGAGAAACTCCCGCACTCCTGGCACGAGCGCATCATTCACCACCGGCCGGATCGTCTCGCGATAGAGCCGCTCCTTCGCCGCCCCGTGCGCATGCACTTCCTCGCCGGACAAATGAGTGCCGAGGAAATCCCGGATGATTTCATCATTGCGTTTGCCGTACATTCGCTGCTGCATGGCCTCATCGGTCTCGATGCCAAGCCGGCGGTTGTACTCCGCCCAGACTCTGCGATGCCACGGATTGGAATCGATGATCACACCATCCATGTCCAGAATCAGTGTCAGTTCACGCACCAAGCTCGCCGTCCATCCAGCTCAGATAATTCCGCGCGCCGTCCACAACCGGCAGCGCGACCACTTCGGGCACTTCATAGGAATGCAGACTCTCGAGCAACGTGCGCAGCGCTTCAAAATGCTGCCTGGAGGACTTGATGACGAGCAGGAACTCGGCCGAGTCTTCTATCTTCCCCTGCCAGCGATAGTAACTTCGCAGTCCGGGCACCACGTTCACGCAGGCGGCCAGGCGCTCATTCAAAAGGCCGCGCGCAATTCTCTCAGCCTCCTCCGCGCTTGATGCCGTGCTGAACACAACTATTTTGTCCGTCATAGTCAATTTTGGTGAAGCAGAGGCTTCCTCCGATGGTACTATTTATTTTTCAGGCATTCGTGCGATCCTCCTTTGCCAAACTTGGGTACGCGCTGGCGGTTCTTGTGGCCGCTGGATACGCATTGGTTACATTGCAGGGACCACAGGGAATCCCGGCATTAATGCAGAAGCAGAAAGACATCAGGACGTACGAGAAAGAAAACGCGGACCTGGCGCGGGAGATCGAGGACCGTCGCGAGCGCATCAAGCGGCTGCGCGAGGACGAATCGGAACAGGAACTCGAAATCCGCCAGCGCTTGAAACTGGTGCGCCCCGGCGAAAAAGTCTTCATCCTACAGGACCCCATTGCTCCCAAGAAGCCAGCCAGCAGGCCGTAGCCGCCTCCTGCTGTTGTTCGCGTTGCTCCTTTCCATTTCGCGGTCTGTCATGGCGCAGGAAGCCGCGGTGCGCTCCGACTCGATCGTGGTGACGGGGACATGGGAGCCGGTGGAGCTCGACGATCTGGACCGCTCCGTGAGCGTGATCCCTGTTTGCACCGAAGAGCTGCTGCTGAATAGCTGGATGGACATGCTGCGGCTGGATCCGTCGCTTGATCTCCGCGAGCGCGCGCCCAACGGCGTGCAGACCGATATCTCGATCCGCGGCGGTAATTTCGGCCAAACATTGGTCTTGTTAAATGGAATTCGCGTCAATGACCCGCAGACCGGCCATCATGACTTCGATGTGCCGATTCCGCCGGATAGCATTGCGCGCGTCGAGGTATTGCGCGGCTCCGGCTCCACGTTATACGGCTCCGATGCCGTTGGCGGCGTGATCAATGTCATCACCAACGATCCCGAGTCTTCGGAATTCCACCTGCGGATGGCCGCTGGAAACTTCGGTGTGAACCAGGAGCGGGGATCGCTATCGCTGGTGGATGGCGGCCTGGACGAGCAGCTCACGTTTTCACGCGATTTCTCGAGCGGCTTCATCCCGGACCGCGACTACCGCAACCTGGCATTTGCCTCGTCCACGCACTGGATGACCTCGCTAGGCGCGAGCAACCTAACGCTGGGTTGGGATGACCATCCGTTCGGCGCCGATCAGTTCTACGGCAACTTCCCCTCCTGGGAGGACACCAAAACCTGGTTTGGCTCCATTCAGCAGGCGCTCGGGCCGGATACGGAAGCGTCATTTTCTTTCCGCCGCCACAGCGATCTTTATGTTCTCTACCGCGACGATCCGGAAATATACACCAATCACCACGTCGACGAAAGCTATGTGGCTTCCCTGCGCCACAACCAGACGCTTTCCTCCAACGTCAGTCTGCATTATGGCGCCGAATTCTTTCGCGACACCATCGTAAGCAATAATCTCGGCACGCATCAGCGCGACTACGAAGCCGGCTACCTGTCGATTGATGTGCGCGCGCTGCGGCGTTTTTCCTTCTCGGCTGGAATCCGCGAAAACGTGTATGGGGCGTTCTCGGTGGAGAGTTCGCCTTCGGTGACGGGCGGCGTTTGGTTGAACTCGCACTTGAAGCTGCGCGCCAGCGCGAGCCACGCCTTTCGCCTGCCGAGCTACACGGACCTTTATTACAGCGACCCCGAGAACATAGGCAGCCCGAATCTGCGTCCCGAGCGCGCCTGGAATTACGAAACCGGTCTGGACTGGACGCCGGCGCCGCGCTGGCGCGCGGACGTGGCGCTCTTTCAGCTCCGCGAACGCGACGGCATCGACTACGTGCTCGAATCCGACACCGACATTTATCGCGCGGAGAATATCGACCGGCTCAACTTCAGCGGAGTGGAAGCGTCGGTGGATACGCGGCTCTCGAAGAAGCACACCCTGGCGGTTCGCTTCACGGGTCTGCACGGCGCCCAGGCGGAATACGTCAATCTCGTAACGAAGTACTCGTTCAATTACCCATCGCAAAATGCCGTGGTGGAATGGAACGGCAGCTTTTCACACGGCTTGATGGCGCGCACACGCGTGGGAGCGTTGAACCGGCGCGGGGAGGGCCCCTACGGGATCTGGGACTTTTACGGCGCGTGGGGCGAGCACGCCTTTCGCCCTTTCCTGCAACTGACCAACATCACGTCGACGCACTACTTTGAAAACCCGGGCGTCATCATGCCCGGGCGCGCCGTTGTTGGCGGCGTCGAGTGGTCCACGCGCTGGAAGAACCATTAGTTTTTGTAGTACCAATCCAAAATCCGCACGTCGATCCCGCTCCCCGCCAGCGCATTTTTGAACACGTTCAAATCAGAGCCGCGATAGTGGTAGGGATAGACGATTTTCGGATGGAACGCGCGCACCGCCTCGGCGGCTTCCTCCGGCGGCATGGTGTAGGGCAGGTTCATGCAGACGAACGCCACGTCGATGTTCCGCAGGGCACGCATCTCCGGAATGTTTTCGGTATCGCCGGAAAAATAAAAGCGCTTGCCGCCGTAGGTGACGATGTAGCCGTTGCCGCGGCCTTTGTCGTGAAATAGCTTGCCCGGCGCTGGTCCCCGCTGGATGTTGTACATGGGGATAGCCTCGATGGTGAACGGACCAATCTGCTGGGTCTCGCCATTCCGGATGACTTTGGCCGTCTTGACGGTTTCCGCCACCGCCGCCGGCGCGAGAATCACGGTGCCCGGCTTCGAGATCGTTGGTAGAAACTTCGGATCCATGTGGTCGCCGTGAATATCTGTGATGAGGATCAAGTCGGCTGAAGGAATGCCGGCATAGTTCCCACCGCCGACAGGATCGACCTCGACCACCTGTCCGCCCGCCTCGATGACCAGGCTCGCGTGCTGGATGGGCGTGATCTTGACGACCCCGGCGGATGTAGCAAACTCCTGCACCGGCCGCTTCGACTGGGCGAACCCCAGAGCGGCGACTAGAAGGACTCGCGCAATCCATCTCATAGCAGGAGATTCTACCGCACCCGGCAGCGGCGATGTTCTCGCGGGGAATCACCGGTGACCCAACGCGCTGCAACGGCTCTGGAGTGCTTTCGAAGCCCGCTAATCTTCGCCATCCGTCCTGGGCGGAGCGCTTCAGAACAGATTCCATCGAGGTCGCAGCTTGAGATAAGGTGAATACAATCATCAGCCTGACCGCGCTTAGATCGCAGTTTTTGATTGATGCGATAAAAAAAAATTGTATTGGGTCGATTCAGGTTTTCTATTGGTATGTTATCCGGGCTGCAAGATAGAATGGTCCGCAAGCCACGTACAGTTTAACAATCGCGCGTCCACACTACGAAAATTTATGGGCTCGAACCCGACGCAAGCATACGGATTTATTTTCTTCTTTTTTGCCTTTGTGGCCCTTGCGGGAGCTTTCGCCTCGGGAGGCAGCATCGTGCTGGTCGTGCTGGCGATTGTGCTGCTCGGTGTCTCGGTCGCGATCTGTTTGAAATGCAAGCCTTGGGAGAATACCGAAGACTAAACCCAAACGTGAAAGGGAAATGAGCGTGATCCTGGTTGGAATCGCAGTCACGGTTTGCGGCTTTGTAATCAGTCTACTGAGCTTGGAGATGGCCTCCACGGTCAACGGGCGTCTGGCGATGGTGCTGGTGGGGATCGCGGTGAGTCTCCTCGGAATCATTGGACTCATTAATCGCGCATATTTGAAGAATCCGATCTGGAAAAGGTAAAGGTCGAATGAAGCGGTCTTTCGTACTCGTAGCCACGCTGCTCGCTCTAACCGCCGGCATGTTCGGACAAACTCCGGGCGGTACCGCCGCCTCCGCACCGGCTCCTCCGGCTCCGGCTAAAGCGATTACCGATGCCGATTTGAAAAATGTGGAGATCCCTAAGCCCGAAGTGCGGGCCAAGGGCGACCCCGACGGCTCTCTCACCGGCACTGCGGCGGATGTGGCGGTCGCCGACCCGAAGAAGGGCCTGACCATCAGTGATCTCGTCAACCAGGCCGGTCAGAACAAGATCGCCATCAATATTGTTTGGACCCTGGTTACGGGCTACCTGGTCATGTTCATGCAGCTTGGCTTCGCCCTGCTGGAAACGGGCCTGGCGCGCGCCAAAAATGCCAATCACACCATGATGATGAATATCGCGGTGTACGGCATCGGCATGCTGGCTTACTGGCTGATTGGGTTTGCCCTGCAGATGGGCGGCGTGGGCGCCATCGCGAACCTCGGCGGAACGCCGCCGCTCAGCGCCGAGTACGCGTTCAATTTATTCGGGAAGCCATTCGGACTCTTCGGGCAAAACGGCTTCTTCCTCATGCATAACGGCACTAACGATGTCGCTGTCATGGTTCTTTTCCTGTTCCAGATGGTTTTCATGGATACGGCAGCGACCATTCCGACCGGCGCGGCCATCGAGCGCTGGAAGTTTTCCGGGTTTGCCATCTCCTCTTTCGTCTTTGCGGCATTCATCTATCCTCTGTATGCCAACTGGGCCTGGGGAGGCGGCTGGCTTTCGAATCTCGGCTCTAATTTCGGTCTGGGGAAGGGATACGTGGACTTCGCGGGATCGGGCGTCGTGCATGCCGTCGGGGGACTCTCCGCGTTAGCCATTGCGATGGTCCTCGGGCCGCGAATCGGCAAGTTCACCCGTCAAGGCAAACCGCACGCAATTTTGGCGCATGATCTCGTTCTGGTGATCACTGGCTGCCTCATCCTCGCATTCGGCTGGTTCGGGTTCAATCCGGGATCCACCCTGGGCGCGTCCACCAGCGGCAATCTGCGAAT
This sequence comes from Terriglobia bacterium, assembly GCA_963768075.1. GTDB lineage: Bacteria > Acidobacteriota > Terriglobia > Bryobacterales > Bryobacteraceae > QHXW01. The sequence continues at coordinate 262,781 of CAVYHD010000022.1, read as the reverse complement.
CGGCGCGATCGCGGTAAACACCATGCTGGCCAGTGCCGGGGGCATGCTGAGCGCCATGCTCTACATGTGGACGGTATACGGCAAACCCGACGCCTCCATGACCGGGAATGGTTTTCTCGCCGGCCTGGTGGCGATTACCGCGCCCTGCGCATTCGTGAATCCACTTGGCGCGGTGATCATCGGCGTGATCGCGGGTGTCCTGGTGTGCGTTTCGGTCGCATTCTTCGAGCGCGTCATGAAGATCGATGACCCGGTCGGTGCTGTGTCCGTGCACGGCGTCTGCGGCATCTGGGGCGTCATTTCGGTGGGCCTGCTGGCCGATGGCAAGAGTAACTTTGCGGGGGCGTGGAACGGCGTGGGCGGATCGGTGACAGGTCTGTTCTACGGGGATCCCAGCCAACTGGTCGCCCAGCTTATCGGGGTTTCCACGCTGATTGGAGTCGTGTTCTCGGCGAGCTTAATTCTTTACCTGGTGGTCGACTTATTCGTGGGACAGCGGACTTCGGCGAAGTCGGAACTGGAGGGCCTGGATCTGCCGGAAATGGGCGCCCTTGCTTACCCCGAGTTCGAACTTACGCACCGGGGAGTTGAGGTTTGAGCGATGGCGACTGATCTGCAAGCCGGCCCGCCAACCCAGAGCGCTCTGCCCCCTGTTCCCTGGCGCGACCCGCATACGGTCTCGCCGGAGAAGCTGTTGGATTACATTCGCGCGCTCGAGCGAGCTTGCGTTGGGAATCCGGATTCCGCGGATGTCCGCACCTGCCTCGGAATCGCGTATGCCATGAACTATGAGGTCTACAAGTCGATGGATGCGCTCGAATCGGCCTGCCAGATCAATCCGAACAGCTTCTGGGCACGCTTCAAGTACGCAGAGCTGCACTACCGGCTTCGAGCACTCCCGAGGGCGGAGGAGGAGACGATAGGGGCGCTGGAGCTGGCGGCGAATTCCTTTGAGGTCTCGCTCGCGCGGAAACAGCTCTTGGAAATTCGGCGGCTGATGCGGGAGGGCACTGTAAAGCCAGTGTTGACCCGATCGCTCGCCGTGCCGGCCCTCGTTCTGGCAATCATGTCTGTAACGGTATGCCTGATGGCGGTCTTGAGATGAACTGGCGGTATTTTCTGGCCGCGGCTATTTGCGTTTCGATCATTTTGATCGCAAATGGTGTGCCGTACCTTCCGATTCTGGCCGGTTGCGGCGCGGTCGCGCTCTGGAATGTGCGCAAGAAGCGGAGCGCGCATTAAGCGTTTGGCCGCGACCATCAATTCTTAGTTAGCCCGTTCCTATTAGCAGGCTCTCGATCCATCTCCACATTTACCATCGAAACGGCCGAAAAGTGCCATCAAACCTTAAGGAAATCTTTATGACTTTTTAAACTGGCGTGCTCCAGAATTTAAGGATGCTTGCTGGGAAAAAGTGTTTTGTCCTGCTTTTGGTTTCCCTCGGATATAGCGGGATCGTGTTGGGAGGAGACCCAATAGTCGGCGATAAATTTGCGTCCGGTGCCCTTCGCGGCGTGACCCGGGATCCTGATGGGCAGCCTTTCGCTCACGCACAGGTCACCGTACACAGTATGGCGGAAGGTTTTGATCTCACCGTGGTGAGCGGCTCTGACGGCGCATTCGCAATCGCGAGCCTGAACCCAGGGCAATATCAAGTGAGCGCCAAGTCGGAAGGATTCGCAACCTTGGCCGCGGCCGTCGTAGTCGTGACAAATCACCAAACTGCACGCATGGATTTGCCGATGGCGAGAGCTCGCACCAGCGATGCGGACGATTCGGGATTGAGTCCCGCGGTTGTGAAAGCGCTGGAAGCCCTGCAAAAGCGCATCGATCAGCTCGAAGCGGAGCTGAAGAACCGCAACGCCCAGGCAGGCCCGGAGGTGGCCGCGGCCGGGGTCCCCGCTAAAGCCGCTGGTCAGCCGGAGCGCACTCTTCTGGCAACGATTGCCAAAGATCCCAGCGCCATCCCGGTTGTACCGGGTACGCTCGCCAGGCCGGAAGAAAATAAGACCATAGCGTCGAACGCGCCGCCGCAAAACTCGCCCGCCCCACCGCCCCAGAGCCCGCCGCCTGCCGCCCCCGCAGTAGACCTGCAGACCCCGTTTGCGGATTATGACTGGACTTGGTTAAATGGCAACCCGCGCAACAAAGACGTCGCCTTTGATTCAAAATTCTTCACTCCGGAAATCAGGGCCGACCTTACCTATACCTACGACTTCAATAAGCCGATGGACGACTCCATGGGCGGGTCGAGCGAACTCTTCCGGTCGAACGAAATCCAGTTGGAGCAGCTCGGCATCGGCGGCGACTTTCACTGGGATAACGTGCGCGCCCGATTCATGACTCAGTTTGGCGAGTATTCCGAAGCGACCATACGGAACGACCCCAGCTACGCGAAGGGCCAATGGAATCTCGACGATGCGGATCGCTATCTCTCGGAAGCGTACGGCGGGTACCACGTTAACTGGATGAACGGAATGAACATCGACGCGGGCATCTTCATGTCCTATGTCGGCTTGTTCAGCTACTACAACTTTGATAACTGGGCCTACCAGCCCTCCTACGTTTCCTCCAATACGCCATGGTTTTTTCAGGGTATACGAATTCAGATGTTCCCCACGCATCATTTGAAGATTGAGCCGTGGATCATCAATGGATGGCAATCGTACGCCTCGGCCAATTCGAGGAAGGGTCTCGGCGGGCAGATTAAGTACACCCCGTATCCCTGGTTGAACATCATCTCCAATAATTACGGCCTCGGGCACGACGACCTCTATACATTCCGAACCGCAGCCGCATCCACACCGACAACAGCATCGAAGCTCAAGTATTACGACAAACCGGGAAATGGCCTCGACAAGATGGCGTTCAGCTTTACGGGCGATCTGGGTTGCGAATTTGGCGGTGGTGTGAGCTGCCACGGCAATACCGCGGGTGGTCCCAAGCAGAGCTTTATCGGCTACATGGTCTACAACCGGCTCTGGTTCCATCAGAGACATGTTCGGGTTGACCGTCGGCGGCGGCCAGATCAACAATCCGGGGCGTTATCTCGTGCTGATTCCGCCAATCAATGGAGAGACCGCGGCTTCCGCGGCGCTCAATTCTCCGTACTTTACGTTTAATCCCGGGGATCCGTTCAAGGCCTGGGATACTTCGGTCACGTTCGACTACATGCCCAAGCAGTGGCTCACTTTCCGCTTCGAGGGCGATTACCGCCATGCGAATGTGCCGTATTGGTCTGGAGCGGGAGGGGTCACGCCGCCGCCGGGAACCAATAACGGCTTCCCCACGCAATACGCCTGTATGAATGGCAACGCGTCCGGGCAAACCGCCCTGCCGGCCGCCACCGCAAGCTGCGCCTCAAACGGCGGCGTCTGGTTTCCGGATCTTCGCAGGGATGAGGTGCTTTTCGACATCGATCTAATGGTCAAATTCTAGAAATGTTTGGGTGTCGAGGACAAGCCGTTTGGCTGCTCGCCGTCTCCGCGGTTCTTGCCACGGCCGCGGATGTAGGGTGGAAATCCAAACCCATCAACCAGTGGAACGAACAAGACGCCCGGCAGATTCTCCGCGATTCGCCTTGGGCCAAGACCTCTACAGCGATCATCAGCCGCCTGCAAACCGAAGATGAGCGCAGGGAAGGCGGCAAGATGGGACAAGACCATGGCGTCGGCTTCGATGGAGTGGACGGAGCAGGATCCAAGCCAACGCCTTTCGAGACCATCCGCGGCGGCATCGACCCCCGCCGGACCCCTCGCGCAGTCACGTTGAACGTCCGTTGGGAGAGCGCTCTTCCGATTCGGGCGGCGGAGTTCAAAGCGGGCATTGCGGACCTTCCCACAACGGAAGGCGACGGCTATCGCATCGCCATCTACGGCGTTCCGGGGGGCTACTTCAAAAAGGACCCGAAGAGTTTGGGAGAGCCTCTGAAAAAAGAAGCTGCCCTGAAGCGTGAGGGGAAAAAGGATGTGCGGCCATCAAGCGTCGAAGTCTTCCAACTGGAAGACGGCCTGGTGGTCGTTTACCTGTTTCCGCTGTCCGCTGAAATCAGCGGGAAAGACGGTCTGGTTACATTTGAGGCGCAGATCGGCCGGGTGGCGGTGGTTCAACAGTTCAACGTGGAGGAGATGCGGTTCCAGGGTCAGCTGGAACTGTGACTATTCCCGGGACGCGCGCCTGGAGGCGGGGAATGTTTTGCCGGCGCCGGATTAAACTCTTGGGCCCGGTCTGCCGATATGTCCATCGAGGAGCTATCCATGGGCACGACCTCCACTTCCGCACTCACTCCGCTCAGCTTTTCGGGGGTGAGCAACTATGCCAATGATTTCCAGAGCATCATAAACCGCGCGGTGAGTATCGCTCAGCTTCCGATCACGGCGTTGCAGAACCAGGAGTCCGACATTTCGTCGGAAGCGCAGCTGGCCACAAGTCTCCAGACCGCGGTGGCGAGTCTGGCCACGACAGTCACCAACCTGGGGAACCTGGGAACAAACCAGGGTGTGACCGGCTCGAGTTCCGACACCTCGGTAGCAGAGGTGGACGACACCAGCGCGACTACGCCGGGCAGCTACGAGATCACGAATGTTATGTCGCTCGCCAGTGCCGCGTCGGCCACCACGACGCATGGGTACGCCGACGACACCACCACGGCGGTTTCGACGACCGGTACCATGCAGCTGGTCATCAACGGGACAGCCGTCTCGCCCAATATTGATCTCACCGGAAGCGGCCAAAACAACCTGAACGGTTTGGTCTCGGCCATCAATGCCCTTAATGCGGGGGTTACGGCTTCGGTCATTGACACCGGGACCGGCAGTACGCCTTACTATCTTTCCATTTCCGCGAACGCCACCGGCGACAACACCATCCAGTTAGTGGACGATCCCAATGGTGCGGACACTCAAGTCGCCCTGACCAGCAGTGGAGGCTCGAATGCCCAGTTCGACATCAATGGCCAGCCGGTCATCAGCGCCACCAACACCATCAGCAGCGTTATTCCGGGAATGACGTTTACGCTGACCGGCACAACCAGCGGGACCCAGAGCGTTACGCTCGCGGCCGCGACCGACCCGACACAGATCTCCGGCCAGTTGCAAACTTTCGTGACGCAATACAACGCCGTGCAGGCGTTGCTGAACGCGCAGATCGGGCCGGCAGCCGGGCTGCTCACCGGGAACTCCATGATTTCCGGGGTCGAGGGCGCCCTTCAGAGCCTGCTCCAATACCGCGCGGCAGGCTCCATCCAGAACCTCACCGACCTCGGTGTCGGGATGGCGGACACTACCGGTGTGATGTCGTTCGACCAGAGCACGTTCAACTCGCTATCGAGTTCGCAGATCTCGGCCGCCTTTTCGTTTCTCGGTTCGTCGAGCACCGGATTCGGCCAACTGGCCAATAATCTGACGGAGTTCAGCGACCCGGCCGATGGCTTGATCGCCGGTCAGGAAACGGAATGGCAGACCGACACCACCAATATCAACACCCAAATCACCAATCTGACCAGCCAGGCTAATCAGATGCAGACGACGCTCCAGACCGAACTGCAATCCGCCGACAGCCAGATTGCGCAGTTGCAGTCGCAGCAGCAGATACTGAGCGAAAGCATCCAGAGCCTGAACTTCACCGCGTTCGGCTACAACAACACCAACACCCAGACCTTCACGCCGAGCTCCGGCGGAAGTTAGAGAATCCCATGCCGCCCGAATGTCAAGAGCTGTTGCAGTCGCTCGCGCACACGACCGCGCTGCTGGCGCGTCTCCAACGCGAGGACCCGCGGCAGGTTGGGCCGGCGCTCGCGGAGCGCGCCCGCGCCATTGACGCCGTCCGGCGCTGGATGGCGGCCGAGCTGGTTGCTTCGCGGCCGCTGGGCGCGGAACTGGCGGCCCAGCTTACGTCAGATCTGGAAAACGGAACCCGGATCCTGCTGCGGAGGGTGCTGGCGCGTGAAGTGACGCGCGGGGATCTGAGGAGCGTTGACCGGGAGCTCCGGATGCTGCGTAATCTCCAGGATTCCTCCGCCCGCAAGCCCGTGTCCCTCAATTGCCGCGGATAGCTCGCAAGTTTCCTTCAAGTCCGCGGGTTCCCCTCCGATAAGCAGGTTGTAAGCAGGCTCCAGGCGGGCAAAGTCCGCCGGGCGGGAATGATTCCCACCTTGAGCTCTAGCTTCGAGGAGTGAAGCCATGTTAGACATGTTAACGAATATTTCTTCTTTGCAGGCGCAGAACTATTTGAACACCAACCTGATGTTCCAAGCGCAAACTATTAACGAGGTCACGTCCGGACAGCGTATCGTCAACGCCGGCGACGACGCGGCAGGTTTGGCGGTTGCCAATACCTACCGTTCCGATGAGGCCGTGCTGACCCAGGGTATCTCAAACGCCAATGACGGTCTGGCCACGTTGCAGACCATCGATGGCGGCATGAACAACATTTCCCAGTTGCTCGATCGCGCCAGCACCCTGGCCTCGCAATCGGCGTCGCAGACGTTTCAGGGCGACCGCACCGTGCTGAACAACGAGTTCCAGAATGTGCTCGCGGAAGTCAACCGCCAGGCGCAGTCCATCGGCATGACGCAGGGTGGCACTTTTGCCCAAAACCTGGAGGTATTTATCGGTGGGGGCAGAACCGATACCGCGAATAACACGGCCGCCGATGCCATCTCCAACGGCTCGATCGATGTCAATCTGTCGGGCAGCTTGCTCGACACCACCAGCCTCGGACTTTCCGCCGACGGAGTGCTCGGCGCCAATGTTACGTCCAGCAGCGCCGCCCTCTCTACCGCTCTTACCCAGACCGGCGCAACGTTTAATTTCTCCGGTAGCGGGTTTACCGGCCTGGCGGTGACCGTTCCCGCCGGCGACTGGAATAACACCACCATTACGGACCAAAACGCCCTGGTTACGCAGGTCAATAACGCGATAGCAGACGCCGCCTCCGGGAATGCCGCTTTCGCCGCCGCAAACATTACCGCCAGCGTGAATGCAACCACCGGACAACTTGCCTTCACATCCACCAGCGCCTTTTCGGTCGTTCAGGGCGGTACCGCGGGGCAAACTCTCCTCGGCACCCCGAACGTCCTCAACGTTGGCGCTTCCGAAGTCACCCAGGGCACTTCCACCCTCACAGCCACCGATGCCCTGACCATCACCTACCGCGACTCCACTGGCACTTTGCAGACAGCTAGCGTTGTTCTTGCAGCCGCGGACACCATCGGTGCGCAGGTAACCCAGATCAACGGCGCCAGCAATCTGGGCGGCATCTTCGCGGTGGCGAACACCACCGGCAACCAAATCACGTTCCTGAATGCCAATGGCGGCACCTTCCAGGTGACCTCTGAACAAGCGGGCGCCACTGGCATCGCGAGCGGCACTTATGGCAGCGACAATTTGCTGGCCGGCACTTCCTCGCTGGATATTCTGACCTCCGGGGACGCCACTAACGCGGTTACCGCGTTAACCAACGCCGTCGCGACTCTCGGCACCATTCAAGGTACGGTGGGCCAAGGGGAAAACCAGCTCGGTTACGCCATCAACCTGGCGCAGTCGCAGGACACCAACCTGGCTGCTTCTGAAGCGCAGATTCGCGACGCCAACATGGCCGCCGAAGCCGCCAACCTCACCCAGGCGCAGATCCTGGTGCAGGCCGGCACCGCGGCTCTGGCCACCGCCAACTCCATCCCGCAAGCGGTCCTGACATTACTCAAGAGCTAAGCTCTCAGCAAATCTCGCAGTAACTAATTCCGCGGTTGCCGGCCTCGACAGGCTGGCAGCCGCTTTTTTTGTTACACCGCAGCGAGATGTCGGAGCCGCCGGGACTACTACTTGAAACAGAGCATGAAAGCCGGAAGGAACCATCCCTGCCCCTGCGGAAGCGGGCGGAAGTCCAAGAAGTGCTGCGAATTAAACAGGATGGGCGAGCTGGATCTCGATCGGCTCTTGGATAACGCCCAGCGCGAACGCCTCGATGGGCGGCTCGAACAAGCCGAGCGCTTGTGCCGCGAGATACTGGCCGCTGCGCCGCACCACGCGGGGGCGTTACACCTGCTCGGAGCGGTCGCCGGTGACACGGGACGCAATGAGCTGGCTGTCGCCCTCATCCAAAAGGTGGTGGCCCTGGCTCCTTCTCATAGTGATGCGCACACTAACCTCGGGGTGGCTCTACACGCGCTAGGACGGAGCGAGGAAGCGCTCGCGCACATCCACCGGGCCCTTGCGCTCACACCTCAATCCACGCATGCCCTGCGGAATTGCGCCGTAGTGCTGTCGGATCTGGGCCGCTGGACCGAAGCCGCAACATACCTAAGACGCCGGGTCGCACTCGAGCCGAACAATGCCGGGGTCTATCGAATGCTCGGCGACTGGCATGCGAGGCAAGGTCTCCGGCAGGAGGCCGTGCCCTATTATTTGAAGGCCCTGGAACTGGATCCGAGCTCGGTTGACGCAGCCAGCAACCTGGGCGCATGCCTTGCCGATGGGGGCCACCGCGCGCCTGCCTTGGCTCTTCTGTGCAAAGTGGTCGAGCTGAACCCCGGCAGCGCGGCCGCGTGGGCGAATCTGGGGGTGGCTACGAAGAACCTCGGCGACGTCGAAACCGCGCTGCGTTGCTTTAACCGGACCCTAGAAATCGAGCCTGGGGACAACAGAGCGCTCTGGAACCGCTCTCTGTGCCTGCTGGGAACGGGAAGACTGACCGAAGGCTGGGCGGACTACGAGTGGCGCTGGAAAGCAAGCCAGCAGTGCCGGGACCGGCCGTTCTCCCAGCCTCGCTGGGACGGCAGCGATCCGGCCGGCAAAACTGTCCTGGTCTGGATGGAACAGGGTCTGGGCGATCAGATCCTGTTCGCGAGCCTGCTACCCGACCTGCTCCGCGCCGGAACGCACTGCCTTGTGGAGTGCGAGTGGCGGCTCGAGAAGCTGTTCGCGCGCTCCTTTCCGGGCGTCGAAGTCGTTCCGAGTACCGAGCCTCCGCATCCGCGAACCCAACAGCCGGACATCGGTTTTCAAATTCCCGCGGGCAGTCTTCCGCGCTGGTTCCGGCCGAACCTTGAGAGTTTTCCCTGGCACAGCGGCTATTTGGTTCCCGATCCGGTGCGCGCGGGCCATTGGAGGGAGCGTTTGGAGAGCTTGGGAGAAGGGCCCAAGGTCGGCATCTGCTGGCGCAGCGGGATGACCAAAGGGATGCGCTCCATGCATTACTCGCAACTGAATCAGTGGGGACCGATCCTCGCCACCCCAGGCGTCCACTTCGTCAAACTTCAATACGACCAGTGTGACGAAGAACTGCGCGAATCCCAGCGCCAGTTTGGCGCGCCGGTCCACGTCTGGAACGGCGTGGACCTCAAGAACGATCTGGAAGACGTAGCGGCCCTGATTTCGACGCTCGATCTGGTCATTTCGGCCGGCACCGCGGTGGATGCGATGGCAGGGGCCATTGGTGTCCCGGCCTGGGTTCTGATCCGCGGGTGCACCGAGTGGTGGGGCCTCGGAACGGACTATTGCCCTTGGAGTCCCAGCGTACGGCCTTTCCCTTGCGGAGCCAACGACCCTTGGGAGCCGGTGATCGAAAAGATAGCCTCCGAACTGGCGCAATTGGCAGGTGCCGGTCCGGCGCAAGCTGACGCGGCACAATGATACCGCTAAACGCACCATGCTCCCCCACCCATTGCAGGAAAAGATTTCTGGCGATTCTCAAGACTCATGACCTTACGGGAAGCCGCTACATCCGAAAATTCGAGAGCGCCTTCGCGGCACTCTACGGAATGCCTTACGCCGTGGCCGTGAATTCCGGAACCAGCGCTCTGTTGATGACCCTAGCCGGGCTGGGCGTGGAACGCGGACGCGCAGTGATCGTACCGGCTTATACCTGCAAGGCGGTCCTCGATGTACTCAAGTTATGGGGCGCGAGGCCCATCTTCGTAGACAGCTACGCAGACTATAAGCACATGGACTTCAACCCTTCGGAAGAAGATATTTTGGAAGCACTGCGAAAACATGGGGACACGAAAGCGGTGATTCTGCCTTACGCTTTTGGAAAGGTCCACACCTATTCCGGTCTCGGAAGCATCGCGCAGCCCATCATAGAAGACGTCACACTCTCTCTGGGCGCCCGCCTGCCGCGGCACTATCCAAATCGGACCCGTATCATTGTGTGCTCCTTTCATTCGTCGAAAATGGTCTCCGCCTTCGAAGGGGGAATCGTGGCCACCAACGATCGGCGGCTCTACCTGCGGTTGGCGCGCATGGCTGACATCACAGCTACGAATCGCGAAGAGAGAATGCAGCCGCCCGGGAAAATCATTTACCAAATGTCATTCAGTTTCCGGCCGAGTGAAATCAATTTCGTCTGGGGACATCTGCAACTTCAGAACCTGCCTCTGTTTATTGCCAGGCGGCGCCGCCAAGCGCGCCTGTACCTGCGCGGCTTAGATTCCCAAAAGTACGACTTGCCGGACTATGATGCCGCGGCTGTCTATTACCGCCTTATCGTTGGAATGAAGAAAGGCGGCGTCGTGCGCCTGCTTCGCCATCTGGCAAAGTCCGGCATTGAGGCCGGGCGTGGCGTATACCCGCTGCTGACGCACTATGAGCGCGGCCAACAGCATCCGCCCGGTGCGAAAACGGCAGTTGCCCATTCCCTCTCACTGCCGATTAGTCCGGCGTTGCGGCCCGGGCAGATTAAGAAAGTGATCGGCATTCTTAATGCCTACGGTTGCTGATTTAGGAATCTTCCTGCAAGCGCGCATGGGATCCTCCCGGCTGCCGGGGAAGATTTTCAGGCCTATCGGCGGCAAGCCTGGTTTAGAAATCCTGTGCGATAACTTGAAGCGTACGCCGTTCGCCGGGCACCTCGTACTCGTGACTTCTGACAATCCGCTGGATGATCGAGTGGCGGAATTTGCAATGCAACAATGCTGGCGCTGCTTTCGAGGCAGCGAAAACGACGTATTGGCTCGTTTCGTCGAAGCCGGCCGTCACTTCGGCGTCCGTGACATCGTTAGATTGACTGGCGATTGCCCATTCCTCTCGATGGAAATTCTTGTCCGGAATATCGCGGCGTTTTACGAGCATCAGCGTCCGGATTACTACTTTGTCGAAGGCTATCCCAGAGGCCTGGGCGCGGTCGAGGTCATGCGGCTCTCGGCGCTGGAAGTAGCGCTTTGTGAAACCAACTCGCCTCATGACCGGGAACATGTGATGCCGTACCTCGTGGATCATCCCGAGAAGTTCCGGGTCGTGATTGAGCAGGCTCCCCCGGAATTTTTTCAGCCGGACCTGCACCTCACTTTAGATACACCCGAGGATCTCGAGCGTCTGAATATACTTTTCAGAGAGTTGCTGGGCAGGGTGGAACTTCGCGATCTTCTCGACGTCCACAAGCGGAGGCCCGCTCTATTTTCGTCCTGAGCCGCGCTTGTTCCGCGCTACTGTGTGCGCGGGCCGATCATTTCCCAGCTCAGCGGGGTGCCGCGGCTGATTTCCCGCGCCGCACACCGGCCCAGGATTTCGCTCAGGTGCCGCGGATGCAGCCCATGACCCGGCCGGATACACCTGACATTGTCTGGAGTAAAGAAATCGCCGCACCTGACGTCCTGAACCGCGAACAGAGAGCGGCGAAAGACACGGCTCTTCTCTTCTTCGGCCGCTGGTCCGTACCGCACCATGCCAAGGCTCTGTTGCGCCGTGCGGACCGCTTCGACCATGACCTTGAATTCGCCTGGTTCCAGCGAGAACGCGCTATCCGGGCCGGGAGTCGCGCGCGACAGCGTCAGGTGCTTTTCAATGATGCACGCACCCAGCGTTACCGCGGCCACCGGTACGCTGGTCGTGAGCGTGTGATCCGAGAGTCCCACAGGCACCCCGAACGCCTGGCTGAGATGCGGAATCGTGAGAAGATTCATCTCTTCCGCGGGCGATGGATACGCGCTCGTGCATTTCAATAGCGCCAGTTGGGTTGCGCCCGCGGAGCGCGCCGCCTGAACTGCTTCCTCGATCTCGGAAACAGTGGCCATGCCGGTCGACATGATAATCGGCTTGCCCGTCCCGGCCACGCGGCGAATCAGTGGCAGGTCCGTCAGTTCGAAGGACGCGATCTTGTAAGCCGGCACCCGCATCCCTTCCAGCCACTCCACCGCCGTCGAATCGAACGGCGTAGAGAACAGGTCCAAGCCGAGTTCGCCGGCTATGTCTTTCAATTTCGGCTGCCATTCCCAAGGCGTGTAGGCCGTAGCATATAGCTCGTAGAGCGTCGCGCCGTCCCAGATCGTGCCTCCGCCAATGCGAAAGTAAGGCTCATCGGACGATATGGTCATGGTGTCCGGCGTGTAAGTTTGCAGCTTGACGGCATCGGCGCCGGCCTGTTTGGCAGCGTGCACCAGCCGAACCGCCTCGTCGAAATCCTGATGGTGATTTGCCGATAACTCGGCGATCACGTATGCCGGATACCCGCTCTGAATGCGGCGTCCGTTGATTTCGATATGGCACATCGGGATCAGCGTACGTACGCGCCAGCCAGAATGTCCCTGACTCCCTTGGCTTCTTCTGCAATCCGCTGTTGCATCGCGGGGCTGTTATACGCCTCCGTGATCAAAGAGTGCCAGCGGGATTCGTCGCATTGCAATAGGATGTCCTCAGCTGCCGCCGGCTCGATCCGGCCACAAGCCTTCCATGCGTGAAGCTCCGAGTCGTCATCTAGAAAAGCCTCAATACGTGCTAAGTGGTAGCGGTTCGAGAGTATTCTCAGGATTGAGATAGAAAAATGCGGCAACAAGGTCTTGATGGATTGCAGCTGTTCATAAGTATTGGCTGCCTGAGTCTCCTCGAAGATATCCTCGTCCGGGATGCCGAGTTCTAGCAATTCCTCCCGGAGAACTGACGAACACGCCGGTACTTCCGGCAAGTGAGCCAGCTTCCCCTTACCGCCGGATACCACGACGAGCCGGGGACTCGCACGATACAGCAGCGCGGCCGCCTCCACCCGCAAGCGATCCCCCATGCCACCGCCTGTAAACAGGGAACTGCGCCAGATGCCTTGGCTATCCTGACACGGCCAGCCTCCCAGGACCAGCAACGCCGCGTCCCGCTGTTTCTTGAGAACCTGTGCACCGCCTGACACTGTATCTACTATAGATTGCAGGACCCGGTGGATGCGGCGCAGGCAAGTGGAAAGAAGCTCGGGACCACCGCAACACCGCGGACGCTTGCATTTGTGGAAAGACCCCCTGAGCATGACCTCGTTTATCACTCAGCCTACTTACTTGCCTTGGATCGGCATATTTAAGGCCATAGAGTACGTAGATACCTTCATCTTTTACGACGATGTCCAGTTCGAAAGGCACAGCTGGCAAAATCGTAACCGTGTCCTCGATTCAGCCCGGCCTGAGCCGGCATGTCTCACCGTTCCCGTGGCCAAGCACCACATTGATACGCCGATCCGCGACATCAAGCTGGCGGACCCGGAGTTTGGCGAGGAGCATTTGCGCAAACTAACAGCTTGGTACGCGCGCGCCCCGTTTCTTGCACAAACACTTGCGGTTTTGCAGACTGTGTATTCCGAGAGGCACGTGCGCCTGGCTGAGCTTACCTCTGCGCTCACCATCGCTCTTGCGAAACACATTGGGATTACCGCCAACTTTCACTACTCGCATGATTTCGGCATTTCCGGAGACAAATACAGCCGGCCCCTCGCATTTGCGCGTGCTCTCGGCAGCACTGTCTACCTGACGCAGGCCGGCACGCGAAGCTATACCGACCTGACTGCATTTCGCGCGCACGGCATCAATGTTGTCTTTCTGGATTTCCAGCACCCTGTATACCGGCAGCCGCGTGCGCCCTTTACGCCTTACCTGTCGATCGTGGACCTGCTCATGAACGTCGGCCCTGAGGAGGCCGCGGCACTAATCAGGGGCATCCAGCTCGATGGGGATAGTCCAACTGCGAATCCCTGAGACTCCCGCCGGATATACGGCACAAGGAGTAGACGAGTATGCCCATTTTCAATACATCAAGAGACGACGAGCATAGGGCGGGAATGGAATTGCACCTGCAACAGCACAAACATCCCTTGTCCTATATCGCTGACAATTTTGGTAAATACTGCCGGCGTCAGGAGCTTACCCGGTTCCTGGTCCGGCACGAATTGTTCAAGGGCATATTGACGGTGAAGGGATCCATCGTTGAATGCGGGGTGTTTTCGGGCCACGGCTTGATGGCTTGGGCACAGCTGTCGGCCATAATGGAGCCGGTTGCCTTTTGGAGGCGTATCTACGGGTTCGATACGTTCGACGGATTTCCGCGCGTCTCCAGCCAGGACACGAGCGTATCTAAAATCGGCGGCCTCCAGGTAGGCGATCTGAAGGACAGTTGCTATGAAGAGTTACAACAGTGCGTGAAGCTGTTCGACATGAACAGATTTGTGAGTCAGATTCCAAAGGTATTCGCCATTAAAGGTGATTTTTGTGAAACGGGCCCTCGCTGGCTCAAGGAAAATCCTCATGTACTGGTTGCTCTGTTGTATTTGGACTTCGATCTTTATGAACCGACCAAAAAGGCGCTCGAACTGTTCTTGCCGCGAATGCCCAAAGGAGCGGTCCTGGCATTCGATGAGATTAACAATCCTGAGTGGCCGGGTGAGACAATCGCCATGCTGGAATGCCTGAACATTCGGGATCTGGCCATTCAGAAATTCCCTTACGAACCAAACATGGCCTATATCCAATTGTGACGTGCGCGTCAGGAGGGCCTGTCATACCCAAGAAACCCGAGAGTTCAACCGCAATCGGGTACTAGTGTAATTTGAGGACGTAGTTATGCGCTAACTCCTCAAGGAGTGTATCTGGCTTGGGGAGCCAACCCATGAACTGGTCCGGAGCAAACGTCTTGGTCACCGGCGGCACTGGTTCCTTTGGCAGGAAGTTTGCCGAAATCATGCTGCGTGACTATCATCCGCAGAAATTGGTCATCTTCAGCCGCGGTGAGTTGAAACAGCATGAAATGCGAACCAGTGGCTTTGATCACGAGGCCTTGCGTTATTTCATCGGTGATGTTCGCGACGCAAGCCGACTGCGCCGGGCCATGAGCGGAGTCGACCTTGTGGTGCACGCCGCTGCTTTGAAACAAGTGCCCGCATGCGAATATAACCCCGTCGAAGCCATAGCCACCAACATCAACGGAGCGAGGAACGTGGTGGACGCCGCCTTGGACACCGGAGTCAGGAAAGTGCTGGCGCTTAGTACAGACAAAGCCGTGAATCCCGTAAATCTATATGGGGCCACTAAGCTGGTGGCCGAGAAGCTTTTTGTCCAGGCGAATGCATACAGCGGCGCGGGACCCACGCGTTTCAGTTGCGTGCGTTACGGCAACGTGCTCGGTAGCAGCGGCAGCGTCATCCCGCTGTTCCGCTCCCAACGCGACTCCGGAAAAGTGACCATCACCGACGTCCGCATGACCAGGTTCTGGATGACTCTGGAACAAGGCGTGCGTTTCGTGATCCGTGCCATCGAGAACATGCACGGAGGGGAAGTGTTCGTGCCGAAGATTCCCAGCATGAAGATAGTGGACATGGCCGCGGCCATTGCGCCGGGCTGCCAGCGGATTCCGGTCGGAATTCGCGCCGGCGAGAAACTCCATGAGGTATTGGTGGCGGAGGACGAAGCCCGTAACGCCGTCGAGTTCGAGGACATGTTCGTAATCCGGCCGGCGCACTCCTGGTGGTCGGATGGAAACTGGTCGGAGGGACGTCCCCTGCCTGAGGGGTTTCGCTTTACGAGCGATCTGAACTCCCGCTGGCTCACACCGGAACAGTTGCGCGAGATGGCGGGTGAAGAGGCTGCTTGCGGCCAGTTGGCCATCACTCGATAAGGCCCATGTGGAGTGCGAACCCTTACCTTACGGACGGCATTGGGTCGACGAGGATGACATCCAGGAGGTCGTCAAGGTCCTTCGTTCGGACTGGCTGACCACCGGCCCAGACGTGGAGGCTTTCGAGCGAGCCGTCGCGGATTACACGGGAGCGAACCACGCCGTCGCCGTGGCCAACGGTACAGCGGCCCTCCACGCGGCCCTGTTCGCACTGCAGATCCGGCCCGGCGACGAGGTGATCGTTCCTCCTTTGACTTTTGTCGCGACAGCCAATTGTGTGGCGTTTCTCGGGGCTCGCCCAGTGTTCGCGGATGTCGAGCCAGATACTCTTCTTCTCGATCCAAAACGCGTCGCGGAAAAGATTACTCCCCGGACCAGGGCCATCATCGCGGTGGACTATGCCGGCCATCCCTGCGACTACGTCGCTCTGAGGCGAATCGCTCACGAGCACGGCCTCGCGCTCGTAGCGGATGCTTGCCACTCGCTCGGCGGATCCCATAACAACGGCAAGGTCGGCACGCTGGCGGATCTCACCGCCTTCAGTTTTCATCCCGTGAAACCCATCACGACCGGCGAAGGCGGAATGGTCACGACAGATGATGCTGACTGGGCGCGCCGGATGCGTGCGTTTCGAAATCATGGCATCACCACGGACCACAGGGAACGAACTTTAGCGGGAACCTGGTTCTACGAGATGACCGAATTAGGATACAACTACCGGCTTTCTGGCTTGCAGTGCGCCCTGGGGATAAGCCAGCTCCGCAAGCTCCCCCGGTGGATGGCGCGGCGCGAGCAGATTGCCAACCAATATGCGGCAGCGCTTGAGAACAGCCGCGTGGCCAGACCCCTTGCGGTCAGAAGCGGGGTTTCACACGCCCGTCATCTCTATGTTGTCTGCGTGAATCCGGATGTGGGGAGGAATAGGCTCCTCTCCCGGCTGCGAGAGGAAGGAATCGGAGCCAATGTTCATTACATCCCGGTTTACTTGCACCCCTATTACCAGCGGCAACACGGCGGGAAACCCGGGATGTGCCCGATCGCGGAAGAAGCATACCAGCACATTGTTTCGCTGCCGATTTTTCCTCGGATGACCGATGCAGACGTTCGCCGCGTCACGGACACCCTCGAACAGATGGATTCGAAACACTAATGCAGGAGTCCCCGGATCGCGTGCGCCTGCCGCTTGCTGACAATCAGCTCTTGGCCGTTGGTCAGCGTGAGCAGCCAGCGCTGGCTGCTGAGCGCACTCATCTTGCGGACGTGATTCACATTGACGATTGCGTTTCGATGCACTCGTTGGAACTGCATGTGCTGGAGCCGGCCTTCGATCGTACGCAGGGTCTGAGTGGCCAGGAGACGGTCTTTGGCGGTAATAATCCAGACCACTTCCCCTTCGGCCTGAAACGCCAGCACCTCTTCAAAAGCCAGCAACAGATACTCTTCGCCGCGCCGGGCCACAACCTTGCGGTTGATCGGGGCATCGGCAATCTCCGCCACTTTTTCGGCGTTTTCCCGAGGATTGTCGTGGAGGCCGCGGGCGCGCTCCACGGTTTTCTGCAACCGGGCCGCGCTGACCGGCTTGAGCAGATAGTCGATCGCGCCCGCCTCGAACGCCTCAATGGCGTACTGATCGTAGGCGGTGACGATGACGATGACCGGAAGGTGCCCGCCTTGCAGCCGCCCCACCACTTCGAGGCCGCCCATCACGGGCATTCGCAGATCCAGAAACACCAGGTCGGGATGGATCTCCGCGATCTGCTCCAGCGCTTGCTGGCCGTTCTCCGCCTCCCCCACCACCACCACGTCCTCGAACGGTCTAAGCTCCTCCCGCAATACCTCGCGGGCGATGGGCTCGTCATCGACGATCAGCGTCTTCATGGCGGAGCGCTACGCGGCACTGACCGATCTTGTCATCGGAACTGAAAACTGAACCGACGTGCCCGCCGCGCCTGAGCTCACCTGGAGATCCGCGCTCGGACCGTAGCAAAGCTGCAAACGGCGGGTGACGTTGCTGAGCCCCAATCCATTTCCGCTGGACTCATTTTGCATCCCCGGCCCGGTATCCTCGACGGTGATTTGGACCTCACCGGCGATCACTTTCGCGATGAGGGTCAGCCTGCCGCCCCCGGCCTTCGCGGACACGCCGTGTTTGATGGCGTTCTCAACCAGCGGTTGGATCGAAAGGATCGGAATCAAAACCGGCAGGGCCGCCTCGTCCACATCAATCTGCGTCTCGAGCCGGGACCCCAAGCGCAGGCGTTCGATGTCCAGGTAGGCGTTGATGATTTGCATCTCCTCGGATAACGGAATGAAGGTCCTCTCCGGCCGTAGGAAATACCGGAACACCTCTGCTAGATTTAGCACGGTGCGGCGGGCGCCAGCGGCCTCCCGGGGGATGACGCCGTATAACGTGTTGAGGGCGTTGAATAAAAAGTGCGGATTGATTTGTGACTGGAGCGCGCGCAACTCGGCCTGCGACACCAGCCGGCCGAGCTCTGAGGCGCGGGCCCGGTCCACCTGCTCGACGATGGCCGCCGAAAGCCGGTTGAGCGCCTGCAGGTCTTCGCTGAGGTACCGGCGGCCTCCGCGGCGGCGTCCCAGCACGACGTATCGAATGTCCATCGGCGACAATCGCAGCGGAATAATCACTTCCGCCCAGGCGAGGTCCGGAGCGCCGCGAAGTTGTGGGAGGTCGCGGATGGGAGCGGGGAACAGGGGTTCCACCGGGAGGCCGGCGGTCGCGAGGGCGTCTCCAGGGAGCAGCCGGGCGCGTTCCGCCTCCATAAAAGCAGCGAGCTGCCCGGCAGCCCAGTCCAGGTACTGCGTTTCGGTTTGGGAGGACGCGCTGGTACGGAGCCTCTGGAGCCAGCTCTCCAGCTCCGGCCGCCGGAAAACCACCTTCGTCAGCCAGGCCTGCACTTTTGAACGGAGGATCGCAAAAACGATCAGGAGAAGGCATGATCCCGTGAGAAGCAGGGCTTCGGAAAGCGGATCTACCGCGCCTGGCTTCAGAAAAGTGGCGGCCGCGCGGATGCCAACGAACGTGATCAGCCCGGCCAGAAATGCGTTGGCGAGAAAACGGATGAAGGCGTCCAATAAAACGAATCGATAATCCTGCAGCAATACGAACAGAGCGAGGGGAATGCCGGCGTGGTGCAGGAGGATCTCTTTCGACCAGGCTTGCGGAGGGTGACCGGAGCCGAAATGTACGAAAGACATGGCAAACAGAGAGCAACACATGGCTCCCAGCATGCGAGAGGTCTTTCCGGGCTTTTCCCGGCCGGGTTGACGTGCCAGGCTGACCAGAGCGATCACGGTCAGGACGCTGAAGCCGATGGTAATGAGGGATAGCGCGATTTGGTGATACTTCGGCGAAGCATCCGAGAGCTCCCAGAAATGCAATCCGGTGGCCGTCAGGCTGAGCAGATAACCCGTTGTGCTGACAGGCCGCAGGCTGTTGCCGAGCGAGATATGCAACAGCACCGCGGGCAGGAAGCTCAGGACCGAGAAGCTGAAAGCCACCACCAGGGGCGTCCAGTTACTATTGGTGGCGTAAGTGGCAAGAACCGCCAGAGATCCAATGTTCCACAAGAAGGCCAGCGCCGCCGCGGTGAGGGATTGCCAGCGGTCACGGAAATTCGACGCGGCGCGGTCGCGAATCAGCAGGAACAAAAAAATGCCAAAAACGACCGCTCCGGCCGAGTGGCCGATGGTGTTAACTAGCTGCGGTTCGTGGATATTGGGCATTGAGCCTGCTACCTTAGATTCTGCCGCCTTCTCCGGGCTGGCGCAAATTGCGGCTTGTGGTGTAACGGCGGGGCCGCTGTGCGCACTGTGGTAGAAGGCGAGGTCCCGGCCTCTTCGCACACGGTTTGCCAGCCAGGGAGGATCTGGGTTAACGTGTGTAAAGCGCTGCTAAAATTGGTTGACGATCTATGCTGGAATGTCCTGCCTGCCACGCCAGTAATCCGCTGGGATCGGCGACATGTTTTCGGTGCAGCACACCTTTCGGCAACGCAACTGGAGCTGTTGATTCGTCAGAGATGGCGGCCACGGTTCTGGACGCAGACAGCGATCCCGAGGCTACCGTAGCCGGCATTGGGGCGGCGGGCGCAACCGGTTGGTCGGTTCCCATTCAGAAGCTCGGCGCGCGCGACCCTGGTAGTTCGATCGAGCCAGGAACGATTCTGGGCGAGCGCTACGAAATCCTGCAACGCCTCGGAGAAGGCGGGATGGGCGCGGTCTACAAGGCTCGAGACAACGAACTCGATCGCCTGCTGGCACTCAAAGTCATCCGGCCGGAGCTGGCGGGCCACCCGGACATCCTGCGCCGTTTCAAGCAAGAACTGATCCTCGCGCGGCAGGTGACGCACAGGAACGTCATTCGCATTTTCGATCTGGGCATGGCGGATGGACGCAAGTTCATCACCATGGATTACATCGATGGCCGTGATTTGAAAAGCATCCTGACGGAGCGCGGTAAGCTGCCGCCCGGTGAAGCGGTACCCATCGTGCAGCAGATCTGCCGCGGGCTCGAGGCGGCGCACGTCGAAGGCGTGGTGCACCGCGATCTGAAGCCGCAGAACATCATGCTGGATGCGCATGGCCGCGTTTGGGTGATGGACTTCGGTCTGGCGCGCTCGATGGACCTGGTGGGGATGACGCGCACGGGCGCGCTCATGGGCACACCGGATTACATGTCGCCGGAGCAGGCGCGCGCGGCGAAAGTGGATGCGCGCTCCGACATTTTCAGCCTGGGCATTATCTTCTACGAAATCCTCACTGGCACCTTGCCGTTCAAGGCCGATACCATGATGGCCACGCTGCTGAAGCGGGTGCAGGAGAAAGCCGCGCGGCCGAGCTCGGCGGACCCGTCGATCCCGGGGCATCTGAGCGACGTGGTGATGAAGTGCCTGGAAGCCGACGTGGCGCGGCGGTATCAGACGACGGCGGAGATTCTTTCGGATCTTGGCGGAGAAGCAGGGGGCGCAAGCCTGGTGCAGGCGTCCATTGTGTCGCTCGCCGACATCGGACCGGGTTCTCAATTCGGTCCGCGATACACGATCGAATCGGTGATCGGAGAAGGCGGCATGGGCAAGGTGTACAAAGCCCATGACAACGATCTCGACCGCACGGTCGCACTGAAGCTGGTGCGACGCGAACTGGCCAACGATCCCGATTCGATGCAGCGCTTCAAGCAGGAGCTGCTGCTTGCGAGCCGCGTCTCGCACCGCAACATCCTGCGGATTCACGATCTGGGGGACGTGGGCGGCGTGAAGTTCATTTCGATGGCGTACGTGGAGGGCAAGGACCTGCACGACGTGATCGAGACAGGCGGCCGTCTGCCGGTGGAGCGCCTGGTGAACATTGCCAAGCAACTCGCCAGCGCGCTCGATGCCGCGCACACCGAAGGAGTGGTACACCGCGATTTGAAGCCGCGCAACGTGCTGATGGCGCAGAACGACCAGGTGTACGTGTCGGACTTTGGTCTGGCGAAGTCGCTCGAAGGCGAATCGACCACCATGATGACGCGCGCCGGCGAGGTGCTGGGCACGCCGCGCTACATGTCGCCCGAGCAGGCGGAATCGAAGCCGGTGGACCATCGCAGCGACGTGTATGCGCTGGGGGTAATTCTTTACGAGATGGCGACGGGGGCCGCGCCGTTCGCGGGCGAAACGACGGTACAGGTGATGTACCAGCACGTCACCCAGAAGCCCAAGGACCCAAAGCTCGGGAGCCCGGGGCTGCCCGACTATCTCGCCAAGATCATTCTGAAATGCTTGGAGAAAGATCCGGCGAGCCGTTACCAGAGCGCGAAGGAAATTCTCGAAGACCTGGAAGCGGGCACGCCGCCGACGCGCGTGGTGCGCTTGCGAATTGCCGAGACGGGCTACCCGAAGTGGCTGCTGGCTTCCATGGCGGCGCTTGTGCTTCTGATCGTCTCCACGCTGGCTGTCCCATCCTGGCGAAAAGTGATCCTGGGCCATCTGGGAAGCGGCAGCGCGGGAATCGCCAGCTCGCGCACGAATCAGTATCTCGCGGTGCTTCCCTTCAAAGCGTTGGGCGACGACGCCACGCTGAAATATGTAGCCGACGGCGTAGTGGATTCGCTATCGGCGCAACTGGCGCACTTGAAGAATGTATACGTCGCATCGTCGAGTGCGGTAGAAACTGCCAGTAAAAAAGACTCGGTGCAGAAGATCGCCAAGGATTTGGGCGTCAACCTGGTGGTGGAAGGCACGGTGCAGAAGGCCGGCGACAGGGTCGGGATAGCGATCAATATCGAGGATGTGAAGAACGGGCGCCGGGTGTGGGGCAAGGAATTCTCGGGGCTCCGCACAGATCTTCTGACTCTTGAGAACTCCATCTACTCGGAGCTGGTATCCGCCCTGGACCTGAAACCGAGTGACGAAGACCTGGCGCGGGGCGCGATGCGCATGACGGGAGACTACAGCGCGTACGAGCTATACCTGAAGGGGCGGGACGCCGCGCGCCGTCAGCATGACGTGAAAGGGTTTACGGCGGCGCTGAGTTTCTATGACCAGGCCATCCGAAAAGATCCCCGTTTCGCTTTGGCGTACGCCGGCATTGCCGAGACCGGCATGGATCTTTACGGCCTGAAGAAAGACGTCTCGTGGTCGCAGAAGGCCCTCGGAGCCGCGCAGCAAGCCCAGCAGCTCAATCCCGATCTACCGGAGGTTCACTGGGCACTGGGCAGCGTGTACATGCAAACCGGCAAGGCCGAGGGATCGATCGCGGAAATGAAGCGCGCCCTGGAACTTGCGCCCAGTTCGGACGACAGCTACCGGCGATTGGGGCACGCTTACGAGGAGGCCGGTCACGCGGCGGAAGCGGTTGCGGCCTACCAGAAGGCGGCTGAGATCAATCCTTATTACTGGTTTAACCATAACTGCCTGGCAATTGCGTATGCCAGCGCGGGCGAGGATCAGAAGGCGCTGGGGGCTTTTCGGCGAGTGACGGAGCTGGCGCCGGATTGGGCGTCCGGCTATAGCAATCTGGGCGCGATCGATTTCCAGCTGGGCAACTGGAACGATTCCGTCGCGGCTTACCGGAAATCCATTGCGCTCGAACCGAACGCCGAGGCTTACGCGAACCTGGGAATAGCCTTTTATTACCTGGGGCTCTACGGTGATGCGGTGAAGACGCTGGAGCAGTCGGTCCAAATGGACCCCAATCGCCACGAAACAGTGGCGGCGCTGGCAGGTGCGTATCGCCAGCTCGGCCAGCGCGACAAGGCCCTGTCCACCTATGAAACGGCCATTAACCTGGCATTGAAGGCTTACCGGGTGAACCCGCGGGACGCGAGCACACTAGGCGGACTGGCGGTATATTACGCCGAAAAGGGTGACCTGAATCTGGCGCAGAACTTCATCCAGAGGGCGCGCGCTATCGACGCGAGCAACAACCTGCTGATTTATAACGAAGCGCTGATTCAGGCGCTGGCGGGCAAACCCACGGAAGCACTCAAGGGCTTGCGGGAAGCCTTTCAGAAAGGCTACCCGCCCGAGGCGGCGAAGAGCGAACCCGAATTCGCGGGGCTGCGATCCTCGCCCGAGTTTGCGAAGCTGATGACGGAATTCAGCCGGAAGAAGAACTGAAACCGCTTAAAGCCGGGCTTTGGCGCGCCGAGCGAACAGGTTTCGGCTGCTCAGCAGCAGGGCTACCGCAACGAACAACAGGACGAACGTTCCCGGTTCCGGAACGTCGGCAGAGTTTGGCTGCAGTTCGAGGGTGCCTTCCTGGCCGTAGCCAAGTCCGGAAGGATCGCCCGCGGGCGGCGTACCGAAGATGGCCTCAACCTGCACGGTTCCAAAGGGCTCGAATCCAGCAGCGCACGAATCGTCGCAGGAGCCTAGAGGGCCGGTTTGTGTCGAATCGGGACCGCTCCCTGTGTCGGAAAACCGCACGATCGTGATATCGTCGCCGGGGTCCAGGATAATCGTGGCCGTCTCGAAGAGAGGCGAATAGGCGGTAAAGATCTGGTCGAAATTGATAGTCGGAATGTAGAAGTCCAGCTCGATGATGTCCCGATGGGTGGGGCCGCTATCGTTGTCGATGACAAAGTCTCCGATTCCCTCCGCGTTGATTTCAGTGTTCAAAGGGGTGATGCAGAAAGGAATGTTTGTGTCGCACGTAATGTCGGTCGATCCGTGCCCGCCTTTAACAAAGATAACGCCCGGATCGACGGGATCTGCCGAAAGCGATCCTGCCGCCGCCAAAACGATTCCAGCCAAAACTGAAGCACTGAAGAGTCGCACCCGTACCTCCTGCGAAATTTTGCTCACAACCATCGTGTAAAACTGTAGATAAGTCGTTAAAATCGAGCAGGTTTAGGGCCAATCGTAGTGAATGCCATAAGTTAACACTTTTCAATAGCGTGTGGGATAGGCAAGAACGAGGGGTTTGCCGAAATCTAGGTCTGAGAGCTAAATTATTGTATTTTTGAGGGTTCGTAGGGGTCTCAGAATCGCTTCAGCCGGGTGCGGATGCGCTTGGCGATCTTCTCGATCTCTTCGGTTTTCTTCAGGCTGGAGAGGGACAGGACGTGGGCATCGTCTTTCTCAAGTTCCAGTTTCAGGGCTTCGGCGAGTTCGATTAACTGGGCGGCATCCTTGATGGACTTCTCGTGATCCTCCTTGAGGATCTCATCCTGCTGAAGCTTGCCATTGGGCAGGCGGACGGGAGCGGTCTCGGCTGGCGGCTCAGATATTGGGGGAATCTGTGAGTAGAGAGAAAGAGCGAGCACCATTCCGGCAGCGACGGCCGTGACAGGCAGGACGCGTTTTTTCATCGGATTGGGCCTCCGGGTAAAGGTCGCGGAACCTGCTGTTATGATAGCCAAGATGCAGCCGGTAAACGTGGGAGTGGTGGGTCTGGGAAACGTTGGATCGGGCACGCTTGTGGTTCTGGCGGAGAACGCGGCTCAGATCGGGCAGAAGCTGGGGTTTCCGCTGCGCGTGACGGTGGTGTGCAGCCGGTCGGTAGAAGGGAAGGCGCTGCCGGAATCACTGGGACCGGTGCAGCGCACGTCGGATTGGCGGGAAGTGGTGTCGCACCCGGAAGTGGACATCATCGCCGAACTGGTGGGTGGCACGTCGGTAGCGGCGGAGATCATTGATGGCGCGATCGCGAACCGAAAGTCGGTCGTGACGGCGAACAAAGAGCTGATGGCCAGTTGTGGAGCGGAGATTTGGGATCGGGCGATCCGGGCGGGGATCAATCTGGCGATGGAGGCAAGCGTTGCCGGAGGGATTCCGATTCATGCCGTGTTGCGCGAGGGGATCTCGGGAGATCGCGTGGTGGCGCTTTACGGGATCCTGAACGGCACGAGCAATTACATCCTGACGGAGATGGAGAAGCGCGGGGCGACGCTCGGAGAGGTGCTGGCGGAGGCGCAGCGGCTGGGATATGCGGAAGCCGATCCGAGCGCCGATATTGACGGCTTCGATGCGCGCTCCAAACTGGCGATTCTTGCGGCGCTGGCGTTTGGCGAAAGAATCACGCCGGCGGATATTTTTGTGGAAGGCATCCGGCGCATTTCGCCCATGGATTTCCAGTATGCGCACCAGTTGGGCCACACGATCCGGTTAATCTGTGCCGCGCGGCAAACTGCAGATGGTCTGATCCTCTCGGTGCGGCCGGCGCTGATCGGCTCAGAGACCATAATTGCCGGAGTTCACGGGGCGTACAACGCGGTGTGGGTGAAGGGCCGTTACGGAGAAGACACGTTCTACTACGGGCGGGGCGCGGGGCCGCTACCAACCGGAGTGGCGGTGACGAGCGACCTGATGCGAGTGGCGCGCGAAATTCGCTACGGGCGGCCAGAGCGCGTCTCACCGTTCGCGCATGAGCGGCTGGGGGAATACAAGCCGCTGTCGGTGACGAGCGAGAAGTGCGCGTACTATCTGCGGTTCCGCGTAGACGACCGGCCGGGGATTATCGCCACGCTGGCGGGAATACTGGCGGAGCAGCGCATCAGCCTGGAGGCAGTGCTGCAGCTGCCGGGCGAGACCAAGCATGATCTACCTTTTGTGATCACGGTGGAGCCGACCTATGAGCACGCGGTGCGTGATGCGGTCGAGAAGATGTCGCACTTGGACTTTCTCCGGGAGCCACCGCTGGCGTTGCCGATGGAGCCGCCGTTATGAAGAAGGCGCCGCGTTTCAGATGCCAGGTGTCAGGGGTTTGCCTGCTGCTGTGTGCGTGTGCTCTCGGCGGGCAAGTGGCCAAGGACGCCAACGAACGGTATCAGACTTTGCAAGGGCGGGAGGCGGTTGCGAAGGGGCTCTCGTCGGCGGACCGGGATGCGAAGCAGAAGCCGAGGGAACTCGTGGCAGCGATCGGTATCAAGCCGGGCATGGTGGTGGCGGATATCGGGACGGGAACAGGCTACATACTGCCATATCTGAGCGAAGCGGTGGGAACCGGCGGGCGCGTGCTGGGCGAAGATATTTTTCCGGATTTTCTGGAGAAGGCGGAGAACACGGCGAAGGATCACAAACTCACGAACGTCGAGTTTGTGAAGGGCTCGGAGACGGATCCCGCGCTTCCGGAGAATGGCGTGGATGTGGCGCTGGCGCTCGAGTCCTATCATCACTGGAATTATCCGGAGAAGATGCTGGCGGCATTAAATCGGGAGCTGCGCAAGAGGGGGCGGCTCGTGATTGTGGATTTCCACCCGGGAGCGGCCGGGATGCCGCCGCACCATATCCGTCTGGATGCGGCGGGCGTGATCCAGGAAGTCGAAGCCAACCACTTCCGGCTGATCTCGCAGCATGAGCACGGCACGAACGGCCAGTACGTGGCGATATTCGAGAAGAAGTGAAGGCTGCTAGCGCGCGTAGAGCGGGGCGACGGAGACAAGCGCCAGGCCGGTGACGAACAGGATCAGCATGATCAGGACCAGGACGCGCACGCGGCTGGTGGCGCCGGCGAATTCTTTCCAAACAAGCAGACCCCAAAGCGCGCTGACCATAGTGGCGCCCTGGCCGATAGCGTAGCTGATGGCGGGGCCGACCTGCACGCTTTCCGGAGTGCTGGCGGCGGCGAAGTTGGCGATGGTTCCGGTGGCCCAGATGAGGCCACCAACGAGGCCCAGCAGATGCTGCCACCCGGTTCCGGTGAAATATTCGGACATGGCGACCGGCGGGCCTTC
Source organism: Terriglobia bacterium (assembly GCA_963768075.1). Lineage (GTDB taxonomy): Bacteria > Acidobacteriota > Terriglobia > Bryobacterales > Bryobacteraceae > QHXW01. The sequence continues at coordinate 235,751 of CAVYHD010000022.1, read as the reverse complement.
AACCGGCATTTTCATGAAAAACAGGTTGAAGAGGAATGTGGAGAGGAACACGCCAACCGCGAAAACGAACCCGATGGCGTACGGTCCAAGGCCTTGTGCGCCGGCCTTTCCCATTTCGACCAGCGGAAAGAACGATCCCATCAACAAGCCGCTCACCAGGCTCAGCGTGATTCCCCTGCCGGACAGTCTGCGCTGCGTCCCGGCGGCCTTGGCGGCTTCGAGCGCGCGATAGGCGAAGGCGTCGACGACAATGGCGACGGCCACGATGGCGGCGCCGGTGAAAAGCAAGGCCGGGTTGCCTTGGGGCTTGAGGCTGTAATTCCAGATGACGCCAATCACCAGCGCCAGACCGATGCCGATGGGAAAGGCGACGGACAAACCGGCGAGCGAGATGGCCGCGACTAACAGTATGTTGGCGAGGTTGAAGACGATGCCGCCGGCGGCGCCGAAAAAGATTTGCCGCAAGCCCGCGTGCCGCAAGTCGGCGAGGAAGGGCAGGCCATCGGATCCGAGATTGCCGAAGGTCAAAGCGTAGAGGGTCGCGGCGATGAGCAGACCTAGAGAGTAATCGTAATAGAAGAGCTCGAAGCGCCATTTGCCGGCGAGTTTGAAAGTATTGGCCCATGAGCCCCAGCAAAGCATGCTCGCGAAAATGAGGAACAGGGCCGCGCCGTAGGTCTGGGGCAGAATCATGCGTGCGAGGGTACAACGCGAGAGGGGAGAGAATCAAGTTGATCTGAGGGTTTGCGGCATCGATCACCGCCCGCTTCGATGTATCTTTGAGTTAAGACATATGACAGACCTGTGCCGTATAGGTGTAGCTCTCAGCGGCGATCTTCTGGAGAAGTTCGACAAGCTCATCGCGCATCGTGGGTATACGAACCGCTCGGAAGCATTTCGCGATCTGATACGCAATGAATTGGTGCAGGAGGTATGGAAGTCTTCGGATGCCGAAGTGTTCGGAACCGTGACTCTGGTGTACGACCACCACGCCCGCCTCCTGACCGAAAGGCTCACCGAACTTCAGCATCAATACCACTCGGCGGTACTCTCGGCGCTGCACGTGCACCTGGACCACGACAACTGTCTCGAAGTGATCCTGGTGCGCGGCCGGGCGTCACTGGTGCAAAAGCTGTCCAATGCGCTCATCGCGACCAAAGGTGTGAAGCACGGGCGTCTCACGGTTACGACGTCCGGACATCATCTTCCCTGACGGACGGGCCGCGGTTTCGCACGAACGGAGAAATCGTGCTAAGCTGCTTCTGACCAAGGCGACTCGCTTGCACATCCCCGACGGATACCTAAGCCCATCCACCTGCGGAAGTCTCGTGGTGGCTGCCACGCCGTTTTGGTACGCCGCGGTACGCCGGGTGCAGAAGACGCTGAGCACGCGGATGATTCCGCTGGTGTCGGTCTTCGCGGCTTTTTCGTTTGTGATCATGATGTTCAACCTGCCGCTGCCGGGCGGCACGACGGGCCACGCGGTGGGCATGGGCATCGCTTCGATCGTGTTGGGCCCGTGGGCGTCCATCCTGGCCCTTTCGATCGCGCTAGTGATCCAAGCCGTGTTTTTCGGCGACGGAGGAATCACGGCCATTGGCGCCAACTGTTTCAATATGGCGATCGTCGGATCGCTCGCGAGTTACGGAGTCTATCGCCTGGTGTGCTACCGGGCCGCGATTGGCTCCTCCCGCCGCGTAGTCGGAGCTGGAATCGCCGGTTATGTGGCGATCAACCTCGCGGCGCTAGTTGCCGCCATCGAATTTGGCATTCAGCCGCTGTTTTTTCACGATGCGTCGGGCGCGCCACTGTACGCGCCCTATCCTCTGAGCGTCTCGATTCCGGCGATGATGATCGGACATCTGACGCTGGCCGGTCTCGCGGAGTTCATCATTTCCGCCGGGGTGATTGCCTATCTTCAGCGGGCGGATCCAGCGCTACTCCGGTTGACCGCGCCTGACGCTCCCGACGTTGATGCGCCCCTTCAGCCGGCTGCCGGTGGGGTGCCTTGGGCGACCGTGCGCAAGCTATGGCTCGGGCTGGCATTACTGTTGATACTGACTCCGCTCGGCATTCTGGCCGCGGGCAGCGCGTGGGGAGAATGGACGGCGCGCGACTTTTCAGATCCTCAGGTTCGACAGCAAATCGCTGCCGCTTCCAGCAATCAGACGCCGCCGACCCAAATTCCGCACGGTCTGGAGCGCTTATCCTCCATTTGGACGGCTCCCCTGTCGCGGTATGCGCCATCGTTCATCCGGAGCGCGGCGTTCGGATATCTTGTGTCCGCGATGGTTGGTGTGGGGCTCATCATCGCGGGTGGCTTATTGGGGACCTTGCTTCTCGGCCCGGGCCGATCCGAACCGCGGGCGAATCCGGCGAGTGAGCACTGGGCGTCCGACCGGCGCCGTCGAAAGACTTTCATCGAGAAAACGATACGCAGTTTGCTGGAATCGATGGAGCATACGGTCTTCGCGGAGGACATGGCGTCGTCGAACGGTCTGTTACAACGTTGGGATCCCCGCGTGAAAATGATCGGCATCGGCGCGTTGATTTTCGCGGCCGTCACGGTGCATCGAATCCCGGCGTTAGTGGGAGTTTTCGTTACCGCCGTGATTCTGGCGTTACTCTCTCATATTCCCATTCGAATTCTCGCTACTAGAGTATGGATTGCGGTTGCCGCATTCACGGGCACGATCGCTGCGCCCGCTATTTTCCTGACGGCCGGCCAAACCGTTTACCGGCTGCCAGTGCTCGATTGGCAGGTAACGCAACAGGGTCTCAGCAGCGCGACGCTTCTGGTGCTGCGGGCGGAGACGGCCGCGACGCTATCGGTTCTGTTCATTCTTTGCACACTGTGGACACACGTTCTGATGGCGCTTCGATTTTTCAGACTGCCGGTGGTTCTGGTGGTGATTCTGGGAATGACGTACCGGTACATGTTCCTGTTCCTGCAGATTGCGAGAGACATGTTTGAATCTCGCGAGTGCCGCCTGGTGGGCGCGCTCGAAGGATCCGAGCGGCGCAGGCTGGCAGTGGCCAGCGCGGGCGTGCTGCTCGGCAAAACCCTCCAGTTGAGCGGAGAAGTGCATACGGCGATGCAGGCGCGAGGATTTCGCGGTGAGGTGCGCCTGCTGGACGAAGCGAACGTAGGCTGGAAGGACTGGATGCGCGGCACCACCATTCTGGGGATTGCCGCTCTCGCGGTGTGGCTGGGGCGATGAGAGATCCGGTTTCCGTGCCCGCTGCTGCGTTTGCCGTGCACGATATTTCCTACCGTTACAACCAAGTGGTTGCTTTGCGCGGGCTATCCATGCACGTCATGCGTGGGGAACGCGTCGCGCTGCTGGGGGCCAACGGCTCGGGGAAGTCGACGCTTTTGCGGGTGCTGGCCGGGCTGTGTTTTCCCGAACGAGGAGAGGTCTCGTTCTTTGGCGGAAGGTCTGAGCGAACAGCGGCTGGAAAACGAGGAATTCTTCTTTCGATTCCGGCGCCGCGTTGGACTGGTGTTCCAGAATCCTGATATTCAACTGTTTAATCCCAGCGTGTTCGACGAGTTGGCCTTCGGGCCTCTGCAACTTCGATGGCCCAAGGACCAGATCCGGCGGCGTGTGGAGGAAACGCTGGAACAGATGGGCATTGGCCACTTGCGGGACCGCGCGCCGCATCGGCTCTCGGGAGGCGAAAAGAAACGCGTCGCGCTGGCGTCGGTCCTGATACTCGATCCGGAAGTGCTTCTGTTGGACGAGCCGAGCGCGGCGTTAGACCCCGGCAGCCAGGCGCAGATCGTCGATTTTCTTGTCTCGTGCGGTAATCAGTCCAAGACCGTGATTACCGCCACGCACGACCTGGACACGCTGGAGGACATCGCCGACCGCTGCTACGTTTTCGAAAATGGGAGCATAGCGGGGGAAGGAACACCGCTCGCCATTCTGCACGATGTCGCGCTTCTGGAGCGCACCAAACTCGTTCGCCCACACCATCACGTCCACGGGGAAGGAGTCGTACAGCCTCACCCCCATTTGCATCGGCACGAAGCGCAGTGAGCGAACCAGTCTCCTGATTCTTGACTCTTGATTAAGTTTGGGTAGGATCAAGCACAAGTATGGCAACTGGGCGAGAGAAGCGGGGTTTCAACCTGAGGAGGGGAAGGATGAACAAAAGAACATACGTTTGGATGGTCGTTTTTGGCGTCACAGCCGCATTTGCCGCGGTTCGGGGATTTGCGGCTACGCCTGGCCGGCATCCGCACTACATGCACGCTCGCAGCGACCTTCGCGCGGCGCAGCGGTACCTCAACGTCCGAGAGGAACCCAATGTCACCCGAAATCTTCGTGCCGCTCACGAAGAAGTGGATCGGGCTATCGCTGAAATTGACCGCGCCTCGGTGATCGACCACAAGGATCTCGAAGATCATCCGCATGTGGATGCGAATCTCGACCGCCACGGGCGGTTCCGCAAGATCGTCGCCCTTCTCAGAAGCGCCAGGGCCGATATCGGCCGTGAAGAAGACAACCCCGACGCGAGCCGCTGGCGAGACGCCGCGTACCACCATATTGACGCCGCGCTGGAGTTTGTGAAGCGCGCCGCCCGGGATCTCCACTGGGATCGAGAACTGGGCTTCTAAGAGTGAATTTTTCAGTAGTGAAATCTCCAACGGAATTCGGCGTAGATTTGCCGCGGGTCGTTAAAGTGGAATCCTCCAAAGGTCAGGCTGTTGTCGAGTAATACGCGGCGATTCGCCACATTCAGAGCGGTCAACGAGACCCTGTATCTCTCGCGCTCGCCAAAACTTTTTCCCAGGGAAATGTCGAACGTAGTGTGCTGGGGCAGATAGTTCCCCGGATATTGCGCGTCCGGCAATCCGTTCGTGAATCCCGAACCGTAGTACACATTCGTCGAAGCGAACACTTGCCAGGGAAGACTTCCATTGACGCCGAAGTTCAACGTGTTTCTCTGATCGTGGTCCACCGGGGAGTATCCCGGCGGGATGGCCACGGGGCACGCCGCCGTCACGGGAACAGGGCAGATCACGCCTCCGGTGATGGGCGATGTTGCCTGCGCGATCTGATTCGAGTAAGCCAAGTGGATCTGCGCGCGATGCCAGAGGCGCGGAGAACGAAGTGTGGTTTCCCAACCCTGAATCAGGGCGGCAGTCCAGGTGATTGGCCAGAAGATGTTCGATTCGCCGATATTGTTGTGGTCGAGCCAATTCTGCGCGCGTGTTTGAAAGGTGTCTTCCTCGAGCACCCAACCGCGAAACGGAATCGAGACGCCGAACTGGTATTCTTCATCGCGCTCTCCCTTCAGGGGGGCGAAAGCCAGAGTCTGGCTGGTGGCTAATTCGAGCAATGGGCCAGTAGCTGTCAGCAGCGGAGGCGCTTGATAAAAGTGGCCGTAAAAGCCATGAAAGACCCAATTCAGTTTAGGGACTCTGATGGCAACACCCAAGCGCGGGTCTGTTGCGTTCTCGATGACTCCCGGCTGAGTTCCGGCTCCAGGGGTAGCGAAGTGCGATTGGCGAAGGCCGGCGATCAGCGTCAACCAGGAGGTCACCTTAAACCGGTCGCTGACGAAAACCTCGGCTCAGGCCGCCAGTTACCGCAGCCGAAGACGGCCCGTAGTTCTGACAGTTCGGGGCGCAATCCGTAAAAACGTTATTGAAGAAGTTGCCCTGGTGCTGGACGAACCCATATGCTCCCACTTGAATGTCGTTGTTCTTCACGGTCGTTATGTTCAGGCTGGCTTGGGCACCGGCATAATTGGCTGTCTGGTCCACAGTCGAGATCACGGGCACATCGTTCGGCCCGCTGGTATAGCTGGCCTGGTTGTAATGATAGAAGGGTGAAACCGTCAGCAACAGGTTTGGATTGAAGGTGTGGACCCAAGAAAAGGTAAGGTAACCATCGGGCTCACGTTCGCTATCGCGAAGGCCGTAACTGGGATAAACCTGATTTCCGGATGAGTTGGGATTCGGGTCGATGGGGATCTGGTAATAATCCTGGCGTAACGAAGCGACCATCCGAAACTGGTTGGAGGAATTTTCGTTGAACATGAGGGACGTGAATCCCCCATAACCGTTCTCCGCATCGTGAACCACTTGCCCGATCGGGGGTTGCAGACCGTAATTGCTGCGATTTGCATTTACACTCACGTAATAGGCGAAGCGCTTGGTGTGCCCCCCGAAGTTGAGTTGATCGTTCGTTTGAAACCAATTGCCGAAAGAGGTGACAAGTTCCGCTTCATTATCACGCTCGAAGCCGGATCGGGGCACGATATTGAAGATTCCATAGGTACGGTCTCCGTATTCCGCATCGTAGCTGCCGCGTTGAATTTCGAGATAATCAATGTCCTTGGGGTCAATCTGTGGGCCAAGATTGGTGGCGATATTGGTATTGGGTACAGGTACGCCGTCAATCAGCCAATCGACTTGATGGCCTCCTCGCATGTGGAGCATGTCGTGGGTTACATATGCGGCGGGAACATAGTCAGTGATCATCGCCATGCTGTTGGTGCGGTCCGCGCCGGGAGTTTGGGCGATGTCCTCGCGATCGACTAGAGTCGTGGGGGTCACCGAATCCATATTCACCACTTCCGGTTGGCCGACGACAACCGTAGTTTGGCTTAAGCGTCGCGATCGCCAGTTGAAAGTGAAGAATCGGTGATGAGCCAGAAGCGACAGTAACAGTCTGCTCCGAAGTCTCGAATTTGGACTGACTGACGGTGATTTTGTAGTCGGCGAGGGGCACGGCGGTGAACGAAAACTCACCATTATCGTCCGTTTGCGTAGTTTGAGACCAATCCGAAGTAATCGCCTGCACTTTTACCGATGCTCCGGCCAAGGGCCGATGCTGTGGGTCGTGTACGATTCCTTGTATTCTTCCAAAAATTGTTGCGTAAAGGGGGAGCCCAAATATTAGAAAGACTGCCAGCAACCAACGGATGAATAGCATTTGCAAGCACATTTCACTTCTCCTCAAGTGATCCTTTTGACTCACGGCTCAGAGCACACTTCTCCCGCCGTTAGCGAGTGACTAAGTTGGAACGCTCTTCTAAGTTTCCTGTTGAGTAACTTGGAAAGGAGGAGGACGTTGGAACGAGTTAGAGAAATGAGGCCGGATGATGCGGGCGGAGCATGGCCTTACGGTCGTACGGTCTGAAAGGCCGGGGGCCCCAACAGCTTCCGCAGGCTGACTCCCCAGAAGTGGATAGGAGACCGCTGGCGTCGACAGAGTGGAACAACTGGAAGAGCACGATGGCACAGCCTTCCAAGTGGGAACGTCGTTCTGTGACTTGCTAGATTTGTGGCAGCAACACGTCTTCTTGGTGCGGCAACATGCTGAGGTGGTGGAAGCTAGTAAAGCCTCGAACGGAACTGTAAGTTGAAGTGCGCAGAAGACCGAGAGAAGAGAGCAGACAATCCGTTGCCTAGCCATGCCGACCAACGATCTGCTCATGAGATGGAGCCATGTTACCACAACTCAGTTAATTTTTGTTAGCTTGTTTCATTACTTCGCGATCTGAACCGGGCCCGGTCAAATGCAGGAACACCCGGCAGAACCCGGCTATCGGGTAGTGGCTCCGCTACAGTAGTTTGAATCGGTACGACCCCAGCCCAGATAGGTAGCGCGTAGTCTTCCTCGTCATCGATGGGCGTTCCGGTTCGCACCTTAGCGGAAACCTCTTCCAGCGGAAGTGCCAATACAGTGGTGCTCTTCAACTCCTGCGGGTTTGGCTTCCGCACCTCATCCCAGCGCCCGGGGACCACGTGATTGGTAAATGAGCGAAGCGCCTCCACCTTCTCAGCAGGATCGGTCACCAGCCGTGCTTTGCCTAACACCACGACGGAGCGGTAGTTCACGGAATGATGAAACGCCGAGCGCGCGAGTACGAGACCGTCAACCAATGTTACGGTAACGCAAATGTCCACTCCTGCCTCGACGGTTCTCAGCATCCGGCTGGCAGCAGATCCGTGAATATAAATGTGCTCCCCGACACGCGCGTATCCAGTTGGAATTACGTAGGGCTGACCGTCGACTACGAAACCCAAATGGCAAAAATAGCCCTCGTCCAGGATCGAGTGAACCTGCGTCTTGTCATAAACGGCCCGTTTGGCTAACCGCTTTACCTGAGTGCGCGGAGTGGGTGTATAGGCATCCATTTCTTCTACTTTATCGCAGCCGGGCGCGGTAGTTCCTTGATCCATTTAGGCACGCGCGCTTCCGCATCGTCATTCACCGGCTTGCCCATGGCGTCTCCAGTGCGCTCGAGCCAAGAGCCTCCTGGCCCAGTAAAGGTATCGGGCCGCGCGTAGGCGGGATCTTTCATGGCTTCTTCCAAAGTGATGAAACGGTAACCTCGCTTGCGCATGAGGGCGATCGAATCGCGCAGCGCCACCGAGTTCAGCTCGCTGCAATGGATTAGCAGAATCTGGGGCAGCTCGTATCCGAACAGATCGCGGGATATTCGTTCGGCGGCCGCGAATCCGTTGTCCACCTGCTCCAAGTACGCCTGCTTGATCTTGTCCGCGATCTCCGGTTTGTCCCCGCGCAGCATGCGGCTGTAAGCGCCGGCGAACATGTAGTCCTTGTAGTCGACCGTGATTGGCGCCACGCGGTAGTGCCGCTGTTCGAGAAAGTCGAGGAACTTCTGGTGAACTTCCGCGGTGGTTCCGGAGTCAAGGAACGGATAGCGAAACCAGACCAACTTCCGGCCGCGCTCTTCGAGCAGGGGGCGCATAATGACCTCGCCCTTCATCACGTTGTCCTCGAATTGCCACAACGGGATCTCATTCAGGCTGGGATGCGAATAGGTGTGGTTGCCGATGTCGTAGCCGGCATCGAGCCACTGAGTCACTATGGCGGCGCGGCCATCACGTTGACGCTGTACATTGAGCTGGCGTTCATTGATGAAGATGGTGGCCGGAACGTTTTCCGCTTGTAGCGAGCTCATCAGTCCAGCCGAGATTCGCTGGAAACGTCCCAAGTCTTTCAACTCACCGACCACGGGGCCATCGTCAATGGTGATCGCCACGCGGCGTTCCTGAGCGGGCCCTTGAGCCGCGCCGCGCGAGAAGGCGACGAGCGCCAGCACGACTAACCGTCGTAATATTTGCGGACTCATCGGCACCTCAGTCACCAACCTTTCCGCGCAGTACCGTGATTGAAGCTTTGGGCAGAGTAAACGTCGCTTGCGGTCCTCCCGCGATGGTCATGCCGACTGGCGGCCCATCCGGATCCGCGTGACTGTTGGGTCCATCGTTCTTCCAGACATACTGCTCGCTGCCGAAAGTCACCAGCCTCACCGGTCCTGAGAAGAAGACGCTGCGCTTGCTCTTGGAGTCTTCGAACGCGACGCGTACCGCGTGGGGCGAGGACTCATCGCGATTTACCAGCATCAACGACCAGTTCCCGTCGGGGCGATGCACGGCATAGGAAGTCACTAGCATATTTCCTTGACCGTCTTTGATGCCGGTGGACGCGGGGAACATCCGGTGGACGCCCGAGCGATGCGCCGCCCACTCCAAGTTGATCATGTGGGCGGCCCAGTAGAAGGCAGTGTACCCATTGATGTTGTAGTCCCGGTCGGAAACGAAGTTGGACCACGAAGCGTAGCCGAGGCAGGTGTTTTGGATGCTTTGCGGCTGAATGGGCGAATGGTAGTAGGCATCACCGCCGCCTTCGAAAAAAGAACCGATGCTGTCAGCAAGCCACAAACCGCCCCAGATGGTGCTCATCGGTCCGGTAAGTCCGGCGGCAACGCTGCTCTCGGTCACCATCAACGGCACGTCGTTGGGCACGCCGTCCTGTCTCCACACTTGCAGTATGTGCTTCATCAGTTGCGGCTCCTGGTACAAAGACTTCCACGTGATCTGGCACGTTTCGAACGGGTAGTGTTCGAAAGACATGAAGGCGAGGTCACCGAGGCGGTCGTGCGCCTTCAGGTATTCGACGAACCTGCCCATCCAGGATGTTCGTCCCTTCGCATCCGGCCACACCCTAATGTCTTCGTTGACGCCTTCAAAAACAGGCCCGCCGAGTTTGAGCAGTGGGTCCACTTTGTGAATCGCCGCGGCCCACTGCAAATAGAGTGCGCCGTAGTCCTCGGGCAGAGCGTGCTTACCGTCGGGTTCTTCGCCCATCTCGACGTAGCTGAGCGGGTAACCGCGTTTCTCGATGTACGCAATCTGGGCCGCGGCATCGTCAGGCGTGCCATACAGCATCGTGACCGGAATCATGGCGGGCAGATTGTTCGTCAACCCACTGGTGAAGAAAACGTCGAAGCCGCTGTGCTGGCCTCTGCCGCTCGAGTTGGCATCGGCGGCGGAATGCCAGGGGTCAATGGACGACGAACAGTACGAAGGCGAATTTCGGCCCGTCGCACCTTGTGTTACGTCGAGGAAAGCGCCACTTGTGTCGACACCGCCGGCGTGTATCTCCTGTATGGCGTAACCAACACAGTTGCGAATATCGCTCGAGCCGTGCAGATCGCAAGTATTGGAGGACACCGTCATCCAGATGCGCAGGAACCGCGTCGTGACCGGAACCGAGGCCAGCTTCAGCGTTACCGTCCCACCCGGTGCGTTCTGCACGGAGCCTGAAGGAAATGTCTTCCACTCGCCTTGCGGGCCTTCATCGAAGTCGAGTGCATCTTTCCCGACCCAATACTGGACCTGATACGTTGTCGCGTAGGGACTGGCCCAGGCAATCCGGGCCGCGCTCACGAGCTTTTCGCTTTTCAGGTCGACCACCACCCATTGCGGATGCAACGCGTCACTTTCTCCAGTGAACTTGCTCGTGAGATAGGGATTGCTTTTCCAATAACTGAGGTTCGGAGCCTGCACCGGACGGTCGCCGCTGGTGGAAAAGCCGCGGTGCGGCAGGGAGTACGAAAGAATGTAGCGCAGTGGCTCCTTGAGGTCGGGGCTTCCAGTGAAGTACCCGCTCTTATTTGCGGCGTCACTCCACGCGCCGTTCTCGGTCCAGTGCCAGGCGGCCATGCGGAGTTCGGTATTGTTGCGATATGTAATTGGTCCCCAACCGGCTGAGAGGGACTCTTGCACGATGTGCGGCGTAAAAACCTTGTCGATGTCTCTTCGGGACAGAACATCGAGGGAGCTCCCTAGCGCGTGATCGGGATCGAAGGAATTGATGACGTGAGTTGTGTCGACGTGAATGGTTGCGACTCCCTCCGGCGCCGAATCAGAAGCGCTTGGCGACAGGACCGCAGACAGAGCGGCGATTATGGCCGCTGACAAAATTGTGCGTCGTGTGATCAAGGATAGTTGCTCCGGCGCAAATTATATCGCGATCGGTGCTAGACGACCGGGCCGGTTCACACGGAATCGATCGTTGATATGCTGTACGTTCTGGTGCGTGTCGTTCGGGCGCAAGTCATCGGGGAGGTAATAGGCTTGTCTCGTTGGAAGTCCGTTTCTGAAGTTTGTCTTAGTATCAGCGCGTGTGTCTGGACTTGCGGCACGGCCATGGCACAGAAGATTATCGTCGACGCCACGCCATCACACGCCGTCAATTCGTTCAGTCCGTTCCGGGCGCTCGGTGCCGCGGTGGATCGTTTGGGAACGGGCACGCCAGACAAGTTATTAACCGATCCGATTCTTAAGGAAGTCCTGGGCGCCGGATGGCAATCCGTAACCTATCGCCAGAACACCGAGCTTCACGTCGAAGGCTGGCACTGGAACTCGCACGGCGCCTGGAGCAATCCGGAAAAACGGGAAGGCTATTTCACGGGGAGTGCTGAGCCTGCGGGGTTGATTCGCCACTCGTGGGCCTACCCGCTTCCGCACCGCGGTTTCAGCCGTGGTGACGGAAATGGGTGGTCCCGGTTGACTGATGGCGATCTCAAGACCTACTGGAAGAGCAATCCATACCTCACCGAGTCCTTCACCGGCGAAAGCGATTCGCTGCACCCGCAATGGGTGATGGTTGACCTCGGCAGTAAGGTTGACATCAACGCCATTCGCATCGCCTGGGCCGAGCCTTTTGCGCGCCGCTATGTGATCCAGTTCTGGACCGGTGAAGCGGAGCCTTTCTATGAGGGCACGACCAAGGGGACGTGGCAGGCGTTTCCGTCGGGCGGCGTCACGGAGGGCAGGGGCGGCACCGTCACCCAGAAGCTGGTTTCCTGGAACATTCCCGTTCGCTACCTGCGCATCTGGATGACGGAATCTTCCAACACGTGCGACACGCACGGCGAAGGGGACAAGCGCAACTGCGTGGGCTATGCGATCAACGAACTCTACATCGGAACGCTATCCGCGGACGGCCAGTTCACCGACGTTGTCAAGCATCTACCCAATCGCCAGCAGACCGTCACCTGGCCCTCTTCGGTCGACCCCTGGCATGCGGCTTCCGATTTGTACGAATCGAATGGCGACCAGGTGGGATTCGATTTCTTCTTCACCAGCGGGGTCACGCGCGGCCTGCCCGCCATGATGCCCATTGCCATGCTGTATTCCACGCCCGAGGACGCCGCCGCCGAAATCGCGTATCTGTACAAGCGCCACTATCCGGTTTCGTGGATTGAAATGGGAGAGGAAGCCGATGGTCAGCATATGGTGCCCGAAGATTACGGCGCTCTCTACGTCCAATTTGCAACAGCGATTCATCGCTTGGTACCGGAAGCAAAGTTAGGCGGCCCGGCCTTTGAGGGCGTGAATACGGACGTCGAAGTTTGGCCCGACTCACAAGGGCGCGTCTCCTGGCTGGGGAGGTTCCTCGATTACCTCAAAGCACACGGCCGGATGAGCGACTTCACCTTCTTCTCGTTCGAGCATTATCCGTACGATGCCTGCCACAACCCGTGGAGCGATCTTTACCGCGAGCCGGAGTTGGTTCACCACATTCTACAAGTGTGGAAAGACGATGGTTTGCCGCCAAACCTGCCGTTTTTCATGACCGAGGGCAACATGAGTTCGGACTCGGGCGAGAAGTTCGTTGATATCATGGGAGGCCTCTGGCTGGCCGATTACGTTGGATCGATGATGAGCGGTGGCGCCAGCGGAACCTTTTTCTTCCACTACCTGCCGACCCTGCTGGAAGGCGGGTGTGGTGGAGGATCGTTCGGCTTCTTCAATATAGATAAAGATTACCGAATCAAGGACCACTTCTCGCAGTATTTTGCCTCCCAGATGATCGCGAAGGAGTGGGTCCAGCCGGTGGATGCTAATCATCGCCTGTTCAAAGTTTCGAGTGATGTTCGCGACGCATCCGGAAACGTATTAGTCACTGCGTATGCCGTCGAACGGCCTGACAAAAAGTGGTCCGTGATGTTGATCAACAAGGACCGGGACAATGACCACACAGTGAAGCTTACGTTCTCGGATACAGGGGCCGGGGGCGACCGCGTCTTCTCCGGTAAAGTGGATCGCGTCACCTTCGGAGCAGCCGAATACCAGTGGCACCCGGACGGAATCAACGGCCACGCTGATCCCGACAATCCGCCCACGAAATCCACCATTACGGGCGGCGCTGGAACCACCTACAACCTTCCAAAGGCGTCAATTGTCGTGCTGCGGGGAATGATCGAGAGGCCGTAGCCGAACGGCTGCAATTGCGGGACCGCCACAATTGCAGCACGTTCGCCGCAGTTCTTCTGTGGGCGGCTAGCGCCGGGCCATTTCCACCTTGGGAGTTGCCAAATAGCCAATCAAGTGGTCCTTGGTGACTTCGTTGACCACGATCTCATACGGCTGGTGGGCCTTGGCAACATAGAACTGCACGGGTTCATTGACCGTTCGGTCACGTTTCTCGACGGTCTGATCATCCGCTTGGATATCGATCGTGAAGCGATTCCGCTTGGGATCGGTCTTTTTTACCCAGACCTGAACGCTGCCGACTTTCTGGGGCTGCTTCGATTTCGTGAGATTGAACTCGACGTAATTGCGTTCGCCAAGCGTGCGGAGAGCAGCGAGTTCGGTGCCGTTAGTCGCGATCCGGTCACTCAGGACACCCATGTCGCCGCGTACGCGCTTCAGGTCCGCGACGGTGTTATCGAGCTGGGATTTGGTGGTGGCGACGTCGGTTTTGGTGGCAGCGACATCGTTGCTTACGTCGGCAAGTTTGCTGTTCGCCGTGGTCGCGCTCTCCTTAACTTGACTCAGCTCCGAGGCGACCTGTTGCTGCTGTTGTTGCGCCTCGTTAGCCAGGCGGCGGGCCAATTGATCGGCGTGCTTGAGAGCCTCCACCTTGGCATGTCCAGCGGTGTCGGCAGCTTCCTGCCGCGCATCGGCCAGTTGCGCCTGGAGCGCCAGCAGATTCTTCGCTTCAGCCGAACTGTTCGCCGAAAGGGTGTCGCGCAGTTCCAGGATTTGCTGCGACGTGGTGGCGCCTAACTGAGCCGTTCCGGTTTCCAACCGGTTCAGGCGCCAGAACGCGTATCCATTGGCTACCGCCAGAACCACCAGAAGTCCGATCACTGCATACATAGTGGAGCGCGCGCCGTGACGCACTTCTTGATGAGTAGTAGACATTCCGTCGTTGTCCATTTTGATGCCCCTTTCATGAGCAGCTGGGAACCTCCGCTCACCCGCCGCTGGGTACCCTATGGGCAATCCGTCTGCCAGACGTCTTGACAAGTGAAATCAGCAGGTTTCGTGACAAATCTCACTATAGTGATAAGTAGGCTTGACTCGGTTCGTGAAAAATCTACCTAGAGATGATTCCACAGGGATCGCTCGGTTGATTCCTGGGCCTGCGGCTCTTTTTGCGCCCCGAAGAGACGCCTGAAAGGTCCGCCGCTCAGCCCGATGGCCAAGCTCCCGGTGAGAACGCCGCCTCCGACGAGAATGATGAAAGCAGCTAAGAACACACTGCGGGCGAAGTCCAGCTGATCGGCCGCTACGACGACCGCGACGAATATCACCACGACGCGCACCAGCACGGCAAGACGGCGGGCGCCGGGGATACTTTCGTTCACGGCCCAGACCAACATACTGCGCCCTAGATACTGACCCAGCCAGGCGCCGCCTAACAGGATCATGCCCGCGACCACAAGTTTCGGCATCAGGAATATAAGATTCTGCGTGATCTTCGTGGTAATGTCCGTATCGAATACACTCAATCCGAGCAGAAAACCGGAGAGGAGAAAGCACCAGTACACGGTCTCCGCTACGAGCCGCTTGGCGCGAAGACGGCCTGACGGATCTAACATGAAGGCCAAGCCGCTTTGTCGCAGGAACTTGTCGATGGCGGGGCCCTTGAAGATACGGTAGAGCAGCCAGCGCGCCATTACGGCCACTACGTAAGCTCCGAGAAAGAGAATCACGGCGGCGAGCAGCGAAGGCAGGTAAATAGTCACGTACTTATACAGCCGATCTAATACGCCTTCGAGAACCTTCTGTAATGTTTGCACCATAGCTTCATACCTCCAACTTGACTTGTTCGGTTCGCTCCGCCACGGCAGGGACGGGTACCTCGGCCGCCGGAGAAGGTTGGTTGGCCCATTGGTTGAGTAGATAGGGTTTCAGCGCCTCAAAGGTGAGGCACAGCTGCTCGATATCTTCCTCGACCCGCACGGAACCCAGGGTGTACGTTTGTTGCACGAAGGAAGCGACGCGCGCGAGATAAAGAGGAGTCAGAGACTGCAACAGCTGTCCGGAAGAAAGGGGATTTTTGTTGTATGCGCAGGCAAAATCCAGAATAACTTTGGCCCACAGGCCGTCGTCGAAATGAAATGTCGCCGCTTCCGTGCAGGCGCGGTTCCCCAGCTCGCGCAGCTCAGCGTACGTATCCGGCTGGAGGGCCATCGCCCAGATCTCTCCCAAATCCTGCGAGCCTCGGCAGAAGACTTTCACCATGCGCTCGACATTGACTTCGATCGGGTCTAGCCCGACGTCGTACCGGAATCCGAATAGCGGAACGGGTTTGCTTCCGTTGCCGTTTTGCCAGGCGGATTGGTACTCCTTCATAAGCAGGAAGACGCTGCCAACCACCTGCTGGAGCATTGCACTCAGGTCCGAACTTGGGTCTTTGGCATCATGCAGCTTGGCGCCGAGAAAGCTCTGACAGACGCGGAAGCCCTCCGCGATGGCTATGGTGGTCATCCAGATATCAATGCCATAGCGGGCCACGTCGGTCTCCCAGTCATCCCGTTCCAGGTAGCGAGCCACCAGCCGTGCCGACATGCCGAATTCGCCGCCGATCGGTTGACGCACGCGAAGGCCATACAGCGCTCTGGTGAGCGGATAGACAATGCTGTTGGTGATGGTCCCGTCATACTTATGGCGATGATAGTAGGGAGCCACGAAATCGAATTCAGCGGACAGAATCGGGCGCAGCAGGAGATTGATCCACTCCGGCGTAATGGAGCGAAGATCGGAATCCACCACGGCACATGCCTTCGCCTGGAGGTGCTCAGCCAATTGAAAGATCAGGCGGAAGGCGCTGCCCTTGCCTGGAATGCCGTGATAGGGAACGGAGAGGCGCTGTACCGGTGCGAGCGGTGTCGACAACAGCATCAAGTGAGTTTCGTCGACGCTCGCGGAAAGAACCTCATCCCTCGTGTTGTCGGTTGAACCTCCGTCAGAGTTGACCACAACCCCGATCAGTTGCGGGAAGTACTTCATCAATCCCGCGTTAGCTGCCTGCACGACGTGCCCGATGGTGCGCCCGTTGTTGTAGCTGGGGATGCCGATAACAATGTCGGCCCGGCCGATTGACTCAGCGGCCCGGCGCACGTCGGCAGGCAACTGCTCGGCCATGGAAGATCCTACGCCGCCCGGCCAGCCAGCTGTCGGGCGTCTTTGTCCACCGCGTCCTGCAGCAACTCAAAAAACTCTGGAATTGCCGCTAGAACACGGTTCCAATTGGGGATGAGGGGAAGGCCCAGAGGATCTTCGATGAACTCCGTCGCCGCGCGGCGCAAGCTCTTGGCGAAAACGGAGACGGCGATCTCTTCGGCATGGCGGTCAAATTTGAGACCGTTCAGCATCGCGTCGGCATAGTACCGCGCGCTGGTGTCCTGAGCCATGCGGACGTAGCGCACCTCGAGACTACGGAAATCGTCCGCGCTGAAAACCAGGCCTTCCGCCGCCAGAGTCCGAAAAAGGGACTTGGCGATATCGCCCGCCATCCGGTTCAAGCCTTGCGCCGGATCCTCTTCCGAAATCGGTTGGTGTTTGTGTTCGTAGTTGTCCATCAAATCCACCTGGCAGGTCCGCGAAACGGCGCAGTTACGGTAGACCTCAGCCAGCACCCCGACTTCCAAGCCCCAATCGGCAGGTATGCGATTGACGCGCGCGAGGTTGATGTCCATGGCAAACTCGCCTGCGAGCGGATAGCGGAAGCTGTCGAGATACTTCAGGAAGGGCGCGCCCGGAGCCATCCCGTCCAGAACCCGGATGAGCGGCGTGACGAACAGGCGCGCCACGCGCCCGTGCAGGTGATCGGTGACGCGCGCGTAGTAGCCTTTGCAGAATTCAAAACTGAGATGTGGATGCGCCACCGGATAACACAGCCGGGCGAGCAGTTGGCGGTCGTAGTTTACGATGTCGCAATCATGCAAAGCGATGACATCGCAGTCGCGCGCCGCCAGCAGGTATCCATAGGCCAGCCAGCAGGCACGGCCCTTGCCGTCGTCGCCGGCTGAAAGCCCTCGCGACTCCAACATCCGCAGCATCTCCTGGATTCGGTCGCTTTCGATCCAAACTGTCGTGACCGGCGTATAGAAGTCGTCGAAGAACGCACGCGCCCGGATGAACTGCTCCTGGGTAGCCTTCCCCAGTACGAGGACGATCCGCTGCAAATAGCGAACGCGTTTGAGCTCAGTGACGATTTTCTGCATAGCAGGCGTCTCGAATTCCGAGTAAAGTGCGGGCAGGACCAACCCGATGGGCCGGTTTCGAGAAAACTTTTCCAGATCGGCTTCCAACCTCTCGATGTTGTTCGGACGCAGCCTGTGCAGCGTTGTGACGACTCCAGTCTGGTGAAAGTCGGCCATGGAAAGCCTCCTAATGCAGAATGAGATTTCGCGTTACGCGCGGACGTCAGCAATTGAATTGCCGAAGCGCAACGTCGATGTACTCAAGTTCACAGTGTTGCCGGATCACGCAAGCTTGCCGGATTTCGAAAGATATCCAAGACAGGCTCGTTCCATCCCTCTGGGCTTAGATCGGATTCCTTCCCTGGATGATTCGAATCAGCACCGCGATCACTGCCAGCACAAGCAGCAAGTGCAGCAAGCCGCCAAGGGTGTACGACGTGACCATGCCCAGCAGCCACAGGATCACGAGAATGACGGCGATTGTCCAAAGCATAGTTGCTCCTTTCGAGGTCAAGTTGGTCAATACTGCGGGTGGCGTTCTACGCCCGTAGCGCATCCTGCACTGTGGGGCGAATATCGAAGATCGTGTGCAGTTTTATTCGTTCGAGCAGGCGGCGCTGCGAGCCGTTCAAGGCCGCGAGCAGGAACCCAACGTGCTTCTCCTTCGCATCTCGCAGGCTTGCCAATAGAGCGCCGATACCAGAGCTATCCAAGTGAGTCACGCCCGCCAAATCCACGATGACGCGAGCCGGACGAACCGACTGGAGCAGGTCCCTGATGTCCATCCGCAATTGACTCGAATTGGTCCAATCCACACTGCCCGAAACGTGGATGATTCGAGAAGTGCCGATGTTCGAGCCGCCGGCAGGGATTGCTTGAACACTGGTCTGCATCGAATCTACGGGCGACAACAACTCCGCGCCGCCGACTGCGTTCAAAACAGTCATGGTTCCATCTCCAGCAAGGACAAAGAGCAGCTTGGCTGCCAAGTCCGCTAACAGTCTGATGGGACGCAAGAACAAAGGTTGTGGCCGCCACCAAGCTTCGCCGGCGATCGGAGATTTTTACACGGTGCCGGACAGATCCGGCACCGCACTGTGCCGGAATTAGAGAACCGCTGTTTGCAGGAGCTGATCGTCCTGCCTTTTCGAATCCTCTATCGAGTGCTACCGCAGGACCACCGCATCGAAGTGCTCGCCGTCGTTCATGGCACACGGCCTCTGCCGCGGACCTGAGTCAGTTGGTCCGGGAACAACGCTCACCAGCCTGGAGTCCAATCTTTCGAAGTCACGCGCGCGGGTCTTCACGATGTTCGCTAGTGGAGGGCGATCATGTTCGATCAAATTGTCAGGGAGAAGACTGCGCGGAAGCCGTTTGCTGTGGCTCTATCACTTTCCGGCCAGGTAGGATTGCTTGGCCTCACCATCCTGTTTCCGTTGATGCGCACCGCGGCGATCATGCCGGGGCGGCTCACGCAATTCATTCCGGCGTTGAGGCCGTGGGGCGAGCGGCCGAAGCCTGAGCCGCACAACTCCACTGTCGCTCACTCGCCGGCGAAACGTGGGGTGCGCGTTTTCAGTGAGCACGTCTTTCGTGCACCGGCGTATGTTCCAATGCGCATCCCGCTCGATGACGATGCGCCCAGTGTGGGAACGCCCGATGTTGGTCCGGTCACGTATGGGTCGCCGGACGGTGTGTTTGGGGTCGGGTCGACGGAGGTGATCCCGGCGCCGGAAGCCGCGCCACCCGCCGCGTCACGGCTCACGACGACGGTTCCGCCACGCGTGAAGGTCGGGGGCAATGTGCAATCCGCCAAACTGCTGCGCCAGCCGACTCCCGTGTATCCGCCGCTCGCCAAGCAGGGGCGCATTTCCGGAGTCGTGTACCTGGAAGCCGTGATCGGGCGCAATGGGACGATCGAGAGCCTGCACGTAATGAGCGGGCATCCATTGCTGGCTCAGGCGGCACTTGAAGCGGTGCGACAGTGGGTGTATCAGCCAACGCTGCTCAACGGCGAACCAGTGGAGGTGCTGACGCAGATCGAAGTGCATTTCAAGCTGGGCGAATAAGCGGCAGGTCTGACAAGATGTAGGGGTGACTTTTCACCGCCTCCAGATTTGGCTTCTCGCGCTCGCTGCATTGCTGTCCTTCGGCTGCAAGCCGCCGGAGGAATCGGTACAGAAGGCGATCATCGGCGCGGTGCTGATTGACGGAACGGGCGGTCCGCCGGTCTCCGATTCCGTCGTGATCGTGGCGGGGTCGCGAATCCGGGCGGTCGGCAACCGGACCAACATGCCGATTCCCGCGGGCTTGGAAAAGATCAACGGCGCGGGGATGTTTCTTGTGCCGGGTCTGATCGATCTGCACGTGCATCTCGGGACGCGCTCGGGCCCCAAGTACATTGCCGCGGAATACACGCGTGAGCGCCTGGAACGAAATCTGAATGCGTACTTGTATTTCGGCGTAACGTCGGTACGCAGCATGGGGACCGACCGCCAGGCGGCTTTCGGCGTTCGCAAAGCGGAACGCGACGGGCAGTTGCTGACGGCGAACCTGTTCACAGCGGGGCGCGGGTTCACAGCACCCGGTGGGCACCCGTCCCAGGAAGTGGGCGACGTGGTGATCCAGACCAATAGCCCCGAGGAAGCCCGGCGGCAGGTGGATACGCTGGCGAGCGAGCAGGTGGACGCGATCAAGATCTTTGTGGATGATCTCGGCGGCACCGCGCCCAAGATCCAGCCCGCCGTGATTGATGCGATTCTCGACGAGGCGCGGAAGTACAACATCCCGGTTACGGCGCACATTTATTCGCTTGCGGATACGGAGCATCTGGTGCGCGCGGGCGCGGCCGGATTTCTACACATGATTCAGGACACCGAGGACCTCGACGAGGCATTTATCTCGCGGCTGCGGGACCTGCGCATCGTCTTCGCGCCGACGCTGGTGCGCCAGGAACTGGACTGGCTTTACGCGGAACACCCGAAGATGCTGGATGATCCGGACGTGGGGCGATCGGTGGACGCGGACGTTATCGCGGCGGCCAGGCAGGCTTCCCAGACAAGCCACGGAACGCCCGGCGACAGACTCAATTTCGAGCGCGCCATGCACAATACCAAAAAGCTGGCGGCCGGCGGGGTACTGATCGGGGTGGGCTCGGACGGCGGTTCCAACTTGGACTTTCCGGGCCTGATGACGCACCGGGAGCTGGAATTACTGGTGGAGGCGGGGCTTTCGCCGATGGATGTGATCGTGGCGGCTACCCATACCGGCGCGTTGGCTCTCCGCAAGACCGACGAACTCGGGACGATCGAGCCTGGCCGGCTGGCTGACCTGATGCTGGTTTCAGCCAACCCCCTGGAGGACGTCCGTAACCTTCGTAAAATCGATCGCGTCATGTTACACGGCGAATGGGTGGACAGGGACCATCTGACCCTGAAATGAGCTGTGTTTTCTCGAACTTCCTGCATTCCCCGTGCGTATGGGTAGCTCTGAGGTGAAATATGCGCAAACTAACTTTGCTGCTCTTGGCGCCGGCGCTGCTGTTCCTGGGCGCCTGCGACATTGAGGATCTGGGTTCTTCGGACCGGTTTACGGCTGATTTCCACTACAGTTACCCGCTCAAGGCCGGTGGACGGATCACGGTAGAGAATCAGAACGGGTCGGTCGAGATCACGGGCTCGGATCAGGACGTAGTAGATGTTTCGGGCATCAAATACGCAGGAAGCCAGGAACTGTTGGACGCGCTTAAGATTGACGTGGTGAAGTCCGGCGATCTGGTGCAGATCCGCACGGTGCGGCCTTTGGACCGGCATGGAAGCATGGGCGCCAAGTATGTGATCCGGGTGCCGCGGAAGGTTGAGCTCGACCGCATCACCAGTTCGAACGGCGCTATTCACGTAACGGAGATCGAAGGCGCGGCGCGCCTCCGCACATCCAACGGGGGAATCCACGCCAACAACCTCAAGGGCAATCTCGATGCATCGACTTCGAATGGCGGGATTGAAGTGGAGGGTCTGGAGGGTTCGGCGGTCTTGAAGACGTCGAACGGGCGGGTCCACGCCGAGGGCGTGCGCGGGCAACTGGAAGCTGAATCGTCGAATGGCGGGATCAGCATCCACCTGGCAAAAGCCGATTCGGGCCACCCCATTCGGCTGGATACTTCGAACGGCAGCATCGACTTGACCGTGGATCAAGCTAACCAGAACGACGTGACCGCGACGACGAGCAACGCCGGAATCACTGTTCACATGCCGCCATCGATCGGCGCACGGCTGAAGGCGCACACGTCGAACGGGGCGATTTCCTCGGATTTCGAAGTCCAGGTGCAGGGGCAGATCAGCAAGCACAGTCTGGAGGGGACGATCGGACAGGGCGGGCCGGTCTTAGATCTATCCACCTCGAACGGCAGCATTCACCTCGTCAAGCTGTAGCGGCCGGGTAGCCCCAAGTCGCTGATTTGCATGTGCTTCGGCCAGAAAGCTCGGGATTTGACGGGTGCGTCGTTTATAATAATTAGTATTAATGCACCAAAAGCGAACTGAGCGAGTTGACCTCGATCCTCAAGAAACTCAAGAGTGGCTGGAAGCGCTGGACCAGGTAGTAGAAGACTCAGGTCCGGACCGGGCCTCCTTCATTCTGGAACACGTTGCGCAGCGCGCACGGCAGATTGGCGTTGATCTCCCCGTCCAGCACAACACGCCCTATATCAACACGATCCCTCCCGAAGATGAGGTTCCATTTCCAGGCGATCGTGCGCTCGAGCGGCGCATCAAAAGCCTGACGCGCTGGAACGCGATGGCGATGGTGTCGCGGCAGAATAAGTTCGATCACGGGATCGGCGGCCATATTGCGACGTATGCCTCGATTGCCACACTGTTCGAGATCGGGTTCAACCATTTCTTCCATGGCAGTTACGGCGACGAGCCCGGCGACCTGGTGTATTTTCAGGGCCACGCGTCGCCGGGCGTCTATGCGCGGGCGTTTCTGGAAGGGCGCTTGACGGCGGAACATCTGGAGAATTTCCGTCACGAGCTGCGCGAACACCCTGGGCTGTCGTCCTACCCGCACCCCTGGCTGATGCCGGGATTCTGGAGTTTCCCAACGGTGTCGATGGGCATCGGGCCCATCAATGCCATCTACCAGGCTCGGTTCATGAGGTACCTGGAGAATCGCGGGCTGATTGCCAAGACGCCGCGGAAAGTTTGGGCGTTCCTGGGGGACGGCGAAATGGACGAGCCGGAGTCGATGGGCTCGCTGACGCTGGCTTCACGCGAGAAGCTGGACAACCTGATCTTCGTCATCAATGCTAATTTGCAGCGGCTGGATGGTCCGGTGCGCGGCAACGGCAAGATCGTCCAGGAGCTGGAAGCCGCGTTTTTGGGCGCGGGCTGGAATGTCATCAAGGTCTTGTGGGGGACGGACTGGGATGAACTGCTGGAACGCGATAAAACGGGCCTGCTGCTGCAGCGGATGGAAGAGTGCGTGGATGGCGAGTATCAATCGTTCAAGGCGCGGGGCGGCGATTTCGTCCGCAAGGAATTCTTCGGAAAGTATCCCGAGCTGTTGAAGCTGGTGGAGCACCTGAGTGACGACCAGATCTACCGGCTGCGGCGAGGCGGGCACGATCCGCAAAAGGTCTACAACGCCTACAAGGCCGCGGTGGAGCACACCGGCCAGCCGACGCTGATACTGGCGAAGACCGTGAAGGGATACGGTGTGGCGGAGATTGAAGCGCGCAACCCGACGCACCAGCAAAAGGAGCTGAACGACCGGGCGGTGCAGCTTTTCCGCCAGCGGTTCGACATCCAGCTCCCCGAAGACGTGGCAAACAATGTTTCGTTCTACCGGCCGCCGGAAGGCAGCCCGGAGATGGCATATTTGCACGAACGGCGGCGGCAGTTGGGCGGCTACATGCCGCAGCGAGTCGTGCCTGCGAGCCAGATACAGGCGCCGCCGCTGAAAGACTTTCACGACTTGCTAGGAGGTTCGAAGGCGCCGCATCCCTCGACCACGATGGCTTTTGTGCGCTTTCTGACGATTCTGATGAAGATGCCGGGAATCGGCAAGCGTGTGGTGCCGATCATCCCGGATGAGGCGCGTACATTCGGCATGGAGTCGCTGTTCCGGCAGTTCGGGATTTACGCCTCGGGCGGCCAGTTGTATAAGCCGCATGACGCCGACATGTTCCTGTACTACAAGGAGCAGCAGGACGGGCAGATACTGGAGGAAGGGATTACGGAGGCCGGGTCGATGGCGTCATTCGCGGCGGCCGGCACCGCTTATTCGAACTACCGGACGGAGATGATTCCGTTCTTCATCTACTACTCGATGTTCGGTTTTCAGCGGGTGGGCGACCTGATTTGGGCGTTCGCGGACGCGCGCGGCAAGGGCTTCCTGATGGGCGGCACGGCCGGGCGGACGACACTTTCCGGCGAGGGATTGCAGCATCAGGATGGGCACAGCCTGGTGCTGGCGAGCACGGTGCCGACCTGCGCGGCTTACGACCCGGCGTACGCGTATGAGATCGCGGTGATCGTGCAGGACGGGATCCGGCGCATGTACCAGGAGCAGGAAAGCCGCTTCTACTATTTGACGTTGTACAACGAAAACTACGCCATGCCTCCGATGCCGGAGGGCGCGGCGGAGGGAATCCTCAAGGGAATTTATAAGTTTAAGTCCGCGGAAGGCGGGAAGGCCGCATTGCAGCTTTTCGGCAGCGGGCCGATTCTGAATGAGGCCGTGCGCGCGCAGCAGATTCTGGCAGAGCGGTACGGGTTGGCAACGGATGTGTGGAGCGTAACCAGCTACAACGAGCTTCGCCGTGAGGCGCTGCGCGTGGAGCGATGGAACCGCCTGCATCCGGACCAGCCGGCACGCGCACCGTACGTGGTAGCAGCGCTCGAAGCGTCCGAAGGACCGATCGTTGCCGCCAGCGACCACATGAAGGTGGTGCCGGACCAAGTAGCTCCCTGGCTGCCCGGGCGGATGGTGACACTGGGCACCGATGGCTTCGGCCGCAGCGACAATCGCGAACACCTGCGGCGGCACTTCGAGGTTAACGCGGAATCGATCGTCGTGGCGGCGCTGTCCCGGCTAGCACGCGACGGGGCGTTCGACATGGCCAAGGCCAAGAGGGCTTTCCAGGAACTAGGAGTTGACCCGGAGCGGCTGGACCCGGCGGGGGCCTAAAGTCCCTGGATTCCCGCATCACAGACATCAAAGACCTGATCCACGCAGAGAGCCAAGTTACCGAAGCGAATCTGCGGAGGCTGGAAGAGAAAATCGAGAAAGTCGAAAATCTGCTGCTGACGCGCCTGGCGGATCACGACACGCGCATCAGCCGGCTCGAATCCAAGTAAATCATCTGAAATTCCGCCCCGCTCCGTTGTATACTTCTCGAACAGGCACGAGGAGGTGCGGTATGACTTCGCGCAGGCAATTTTTGACGGCCAGCGCCGCGGGGGCGGTGTTAGCAAACACGGCTCGCGGGGCTAAAGATGAGTTCCATTCAGAGATCGATGCGCGCATCGCGCGGCACGATTTCCACGATCTTGCGAAGGAAGATCTGCCGACTCCGGCGCTGATCCTCGACGAAGCCCTTTTTCAGAAAAACCTGGATAAGATGGCGGCGCACAACAAGGCCACGGGCCTGAATCTTCGCGCGCACGTCAAGATCCACAAGTGCCCCGAAATTAGCAAACGGCAGATTGCCCTGGGCGCCATCGGAGTCTGTTGCGCGACCACCGCCGAGTGCGAGTTGCTGATCAACTCGGGCGTCAAAGGCGTGCTACACACTTGCCAGCCGGCGGGGCGTGCGCAGATTACGCGCACGGTCGCTTTGGCGCGCCGCGATCCGACGTTCACCGGAGTGCTGGACGATCCCATCACAGTCGATGCGCTCGAGGAAGCGCTGGCGGCCGCCCACACAAAGATGAACGTGATTGTGGACGTCTACGCGGGTCTCAATCGTCAGGGCTGCCAGCCGGGTGAGGCGGCGCTGCGGCTGGCGCAGAAGGTGGATCAGTCGAAACACCTGAAACTGGTTGGCATTATGGGCTACTCGGGCGGGGCTTCGCACACGCATGGCTGGGAAGCGCGCAAGCAGAAATCCACGAGCGACGTTGCCGCCATGCTGGAAACTGTGACGCAGTGCCGAAAATCGGGTTTGCCCGTCGGGATTGTCACCGGCGGCAGCACCGGCACCTACAACATCGACACGGAGAATCATCTGACCGAGTTGCAGGCCGGTTCCTACATTTTCATGGACACGCTTTATCGCAGGATCGGCGGCAAGAGCGACGAGCACGTCTACACCGATTTCGAGCCGGCGTTGAGCGTCATGACCACCGTGATCAGCAAGACACGCCCGAACCAGTGCGCGGTGGACTACGGGAACAAGGCGCTGCTACGCACGACCGACGAGGTAAAGGGGCGGCCCGGCGTGAAGATCGACAGCGGTGGCGCGGAATACGGCATGCTGTCGTGGAATGACGGCGGCCCCGAAATCGCGCTGGGCGAGCGCGTCGAGATCTACCCTTCGAACCTGGACACCAGCACCAACGTGTACGACCGTTACTACGTGGCGCGCGGCGAGAATATCGTCGATGCGTGGCCGATCATGGGCCGGTCTGGGGCGGTGCAGCGGTAAGCTAAGATCTATTCCCACTTGACGCCGCGCGCGCTTAGCTCGCGCTGGATTTGCTCGCTCGACTCGAATTGTACGGCATCGATCCCTTCGCGTTTGGCGGCGGCGACGTAGTCGGCGATGTCGTCGGTAAAGAAACATTCTTCGGGGCGGCACTCTGCGCGCGCGATGGCCTCCCGGTAAATGGCGGGCGATGGTTTCATGGCGCGCACCTCATGCGAAAGCACCTTGTGGTGGAAGTGCCGAAGCAGTGGGTAGGTGTGTTCCAGCATTTGAAAATGAATCGCGTTGGTGTTGGAAAGCAGCAGCAGCCGGTAACGTTGACTCAGGCCTGCGAGCAGGCTTTCGGGAATCAGCGGGTCAGGCAGAAAAATGGAGCTCCAGATCTGGCAGAACTGATCGTAGGAGATGTGCAGATCGAGCATGCGCGAAAGCTGAGCCACGAAGTCTTCGGGCTCGACCAAGCCGCATTCGAAGCGCTGGACCAGATCCGTTGCGGCGATGCGGCTGCGGATTTCGGCGACTGGAAGCCCACAGATCTTTTCGAGGCCCTGGTATCCGCGCATGAAATCGAAGGAGATGATGACTTTTCCTAAATCGAAAATGACGGTTTTGATCATTAGTCCTCGTTACCAGATGCCGATCAGTTTCCACCAGGCGAATCCGATGGTGGACCAGATGGTGAGATTCACAAGCGAGACCACGAAGCCCACGCGCCACCACTTCTGAAAGGAGACGTAGCCGGTGGCGTAGAACATGGGTGAGGGTGTGGTGCCATAGTTTGTAAGGCCGGCGGCCAGGTTGGCGAAGCAGGCGAAGCTAAAAATCACTAGTCCGGACGGCGCGCCGCGCGCGAGAAGCACGGCCGCGAACGGAGGGAACATAGCCAGCATGTGGGCCGTGATACTGGCGAAGCCATAGTGGGCATAGAAATAAATCAGCAGAGCCGCGCCGAGTACGATGACCCAGCCCGCGCCTCCGAACAGGCGGCCGATGCCGCGCGCGAATTCCCGCGTCACACCCGCGTCATTGAGCGATTTGCCAAGCTGTAGCAGGCCGCCATACCAAACGAAGATGTCCCAGGCAGCACGATCGCTGACCACGTCATTCCAGGTGAGCACTCCGCTCAGAAGAAGGGCGGATGCTCCGAGGAGCGCCGTCACGGTGATATCCAGATGGTGGACGGGCGATGTGATCCAGAGAGCGCAGACGGAAACGAAAATGGCCGAGACGATCTTCTGACTGCCGTTGACCGGACCCATGCGCATCAACTCACCGGCAGCGAAGGCGGCTGCTTCGGGTGTCTTGCGGATTTCGGGAGGGTCCATGCGGTAAACGATCCACGGCACGATCGCTAGCGAGCAGAGGCCGGGCACGATCCCCGCCGCGAGCCAGAGCGCCCACGTTACCGGGTAATGAAACATCTCCGTGGCCATCTGCGCGGCGAGAGGATTGCTGGCCTGGCCGGTGAAAAACATCGCGGCTGTGATGCAGATGCTCTGATAAACTCCTGTGACTAAGAACGAACCCATGAGGGCGGCGCTGGGTCCGGGAAGCGAGCCATAGAGCTCGGCGACCGAGCGCACGATGGGCAATACGACACCGCCCGAGCGTGCGCCGTTGGACGGAATGATGGAGGCCAGGACCATATCGGTGGCCGACAGCGCGTAGCAGACACCGAGCGACGTTCGTCCGACCGTTCGAATGAATACCAGGGCGATGCGCCGCGCGAGACCGGTCTTGATGAGCGCGTTGGAAATGAAAAACGCCGCCATCACCAGCCAGACCGTTGGATCGCCATACCCGCCGAGCGCGTGCTGGATGGTGAGGCCGCCGAAGATCGACGAGAGGACGACGGCGATGAGCACTGCCGCGCCACCGGGAATGGGGCGCAACATCAGTGCGCCGATGGTGGCGACGAAAATCCCCAGCAGGCGCCACCCCTCGGGTTTCACTGATTCCGGCCGCGGGATGAGGAACTCGACGGCCAGATAGAGAACCACGAGGACCAGGGCGCTGAGGATGCGGTGGCGGCTATCCGGAGGTGTCGGTTGCGGGGCGAGCGCAGTCTGCCGGGCGCCGCTGCCGTCCGAGGATCTGGTTGTGGAATCCAAATTAGACATCTTCGCACGGTATTGCCGTGTAACCCACATGGGATATTGGGGCGACTGCCGACTCGGAGGTGCTGTGCTGGAATTGGGTTGACGGGAGCTACAGTGACAACAACACGAATCATGGTCCTGGCTGCGGTGGTGGTGACGGCGAGTGGTTGCTTTGGAGAGCCACGCTACATCGGGACGGCGAGCTGTGCGGGGAGCTTTTGGGTGGACAGCGCCGGAGTTTCCAACCATGCGACGATTTTTGAGAACAGCACGGTTGAGACCGAGGGGGCGCCGGCGAGACTGCAGATCGCGAGTGAGGTTCGGATTGTGATCGATACACGGTCACGCGTCCGGGTTTACCAAGACCATCTGGTTCTGGAGAAGGGCCGTGTTGAACTCGATAGCGGCAAGGATTACCGGATCGAAGCGCGGACTATCCATGTTTTGCCAAGTAAGCCCGGGGCGCGCGCGATCGTCACCGCCGGGGCCTCGGGCGAGGTACAAGTGGCGGCGCTGGGCGCCATGGTGCGGGTCGCGAATGCCGAAGGCGTGGTTGTGGCCAACGTCGCGGCGGGACATGCCGTGGATCTCCGGCTGGGCCAGACGAGCGAAGCGTCCGTTCTGACAGGGTGCGTCGTCGAGAATAGAGGCGCCTACACGCTGCGGGACGAGGTTTCGGGTGTCAACGTGGAATTGCGCGGCCAGGCGGTGGCGAACCAGGTGGGCCAGCGAGTGCAAGTGACGGGAGCCATGGTGCCGGCGCAGCGAGCTTTGGCGCCGGCTGATCAGGTGATACGGGCGCGGACTGTTCGAGTGTTGGGAACGGGTTGCGGGGAGTCCATGGCTGCGGCGGTTCCGGCGACCGGCGCGCGCGCTCGGACTGCGCCTCAGCCCGACAATGAAGGCACCGGCGCGACTACGGCTAACGCGGGTGGAGGCGGCAGCGGTGGAGGTACGGCGGCCACAGCGGGGGATGGAGGCACCGCAAGTGCGACCGGAGCAGGAGCTACGATCGGGGCAGTGGCGACGGGTGCAGGCATCTCGACAGCGGTCATCGCGGGTGTAGTTGTGGCTGCGGCCGCGGGGGGTACCGCCGCTGCCGTTGTCGCCACGCAAAGCCACAAAGCACCGCTGATCAGCCTCGGGCGGTAGCTGCTTATATCATTCCCAGCAGCGCATTCACGAGCAGTGCGCCCATGCCGATAGGGATCATGTATTTCCACCCGATGTTCATGAGCTGGTCGTACCGGAAGCGCGGGAAGGTGCCTCGGAACCAGATCAGCAGGTAGATTATCAGCGCCACTTTGAAAAGGAACCAGAACAGACCGATCACGGCGCTGTTTACTTGCGGAACCAGAAATACTCCGCCGACAGCGATCAGTAGAAGCGCCACGGCCACGAGCACTTTCTGCTGGATCGGATCGCGGAGGTGTTTCACGAGGACAAAAGTGGACGCCCCGGAGCCGAAGAACAACAAAAACGGCAGGACAAAGTTGACCGGCTCGAGCCATTGCACATTCGGAAACGGCCTTAGCCATCCGCCCCAGAACAGCGTCACCGCCACGCTGGCGGCGACGAAAATGTTGGCGTACTCGGCGAGAAAATAGAGCGACCAACGGAAGCCGCTGTACTCCGTGTGGAAGCCCGCCACCAGTTCAGACTCTGCTTCCGGCAGATCAAACGGAGCGCGGTTGGTTTCGGCAGTCGCGGAAATCAGGTAGACGATGAATGGAACCAGCATGAAGCCGTAATTTGAAAACGCGAACCAGATACCGTGGTCGTGTTGTGCCTTGACGATTCCTTGCAGGCTCAGGGTGCCCGCCACCATCAGGCCGGAAAGCAACGCGAACGATAGAGCCACCTCATAGCTAACCAGTTGTGCGGCGCTGCGCAACGCGCCGAGCAACGGATAGTGGCTGTTCGACGCCCAGCCGCCCAGGATGATTCCCAGAATGCCCACAGCTGACATCGCCATGATCACCAGGATGCCCACATTGACATCCGCGACGTAGAGGAATTGGCTGAATGGCAGTACGGCGAAGGAGGTAAGGGCCGTGAATGTGGAGATGACAGGGGCGATCCAGAAAATGGACTGGTCGGCATCGGTTGGGATGATGTCTTCCTTGAGCAGAAGCTTGAGGGCGTCCGCGATGGGCTGGAGCAGGCCGTGCGGGCCCACGCGCATGGGGCCGAGCCGCACCTGAAAGTCGGCCAGCACTTTGCGCTCGACCAGCGTGAGGTAGCCGGCCACCAGCGGGAACACCGCGATGATGACCACCGTCACCGCCAGCGGGATGAAGAGAGGATGTTGGAAAACGGTTTGCATGCTATCTCATGAACGAGTTTTGCGCCAAGCGCAGGATGGGTTCGGGGTAAATGCCGACGGCGAGCGTAAACGCTCCCGTGATCCCGAGCGCGAGCCGAAGTCCGAAGCTGGTTGCGAGCGGCGCTTTCTCGGTCAGTTCCCCAACGAACATAATTTTCACGACCCGGAAGTAGTAGTAGATCGCAACGGCTACGTATAGCGTGGCGATCACCGCCAGAAAATAATGGTGTGTTTCGATCAGCGAAAGAAAGATGTAGTACTTGCCGAGGAAGCCGGCGGTGGGAGGAATCCCGGCCAGCGAAAGCAGGAATATGAGCATCAGCACCGCGTAG
The DNA here is from genome assembly GCA_963768075.1 of Terriglobia bacterium. Lineage (GTDB taxonomy): Bacteria > Acidobacteriota > Terriglobia > Bryobacterales > Bryobacteraceae > QHXW01. The sequence goes on along the minus strand of CAVYHD010000022.1, from coordinate 204,569 downwards.
CCGGGACTTTTGTACATGAGACCCGCCATGTCGTCGAGATCTTCGCCGATGATATTCTTACGCCGCAGTGCGATTACCACCAGGAATGCGCCGAGATTCATGAAGGCGTAGACCAGAATGTAAACCTCGATGCCCTGGATGCCGGTCTCGTTCCCGGCGATCAGCCCAAGCAGCATGTAGCCCGCGTGGGAGATCGAGCTGTAAGCGAGCAAGCGCTTGATGTTGGTTTGGCTGATGGCCGCCAGGTTGCCGATGGTCATCGTGAGCACCGCCACCGCGGCGAGCAGCGGCTCCCAGGTGTCGCGCGCGGACGCGAGCGGTCCCAGGAAGATGCGCAGCAGAAACGCGAACGATGCCGCTTTCGAAGCAACCGAAAGATAGGCCGTAATCGTTGTGGGCGCGCCCTCATAAGCATCGGGAGCCCACATGTGGAATGGGGCGGCGGAAATCTTGAACAGCAACCCGACCGAAGCGGTCGTCATCGCCAGGAACACGACCGGATCCCACGCCGGGCGAGCGGCGATGGCAGCAGCAACGTCAGTGAGGCGGGTCGAGCCCGCGATGCCGTACAGGACGGAGAAGCCGTACACCAGGAAGCCGCTCGAAAACGCACCGAGCAGCAGATACTTCATGGCGGCCTCATTCGAACGCTTGTCCCCGCGCAGGAAGCCGACCATCACATAGAAAGAGAGAGCCATCAACTCGAGGCCGATGAACAGGGTTACCAGATCCGTGCCGGCGGCGAGAAAGAACATGCCGCACTGGGCGAACAGCAGCAGGGCGTAGTACTCGCCGTGATGCTCGCCTTCGATCTCGAGATAGTTATATGACACGATGGCGATGATCAGGGTCGCCAGTTCAAAGACCCAGTTGAAGTAGAGCGCGAAGCGATCGATCTTCAGGGCGCCGCTGAAGGCGGTCAGTTCAGAAAGTCCGTTGGCCGTCAAATACGCCTGCTGCCGGTACAATCCGATGCCTACAAAAATCAGGCCCGCGACGACGACGAGGGCGAAGTAGCGTTTCTGTTTAGGATTGACAAACAGAAAATCGAACACCAGAATCCAGCAGCCGAATAGCGCCAACGTGATGGCGGGTGTCAGGGCGAAGGTCTCGTTGGCGGAATAAAACTGGTTCATTGCGCGATCCTCGCCTGGGCAATCCCTGGCTTCAGCGCCGCGGCGCGCTGTGCACCGCTCTGATAGTAGTCGGGCCGCACGCGCTCCACGATCTGCTGCACCGGTTTTTCCAGCAAGTCAAAATACGGCTTCGGATAGACGCCGATCCAAATGCCCCAGGCAATCAGCGGGAGAAATATTGCCAATTCGCGCGCGCTCAAGTCCGGCAGATGCAGGTTACGACTGTTCGTTACCTGGCCGAGCATCGTGCGCTGGTAGAGCCAAAGCAGATACGCCGCGCCGAGGATCACGCCCATCACGGAAAATGCGGCCCAAACGTGGCTGGCCTCGAACGCGCCCTGCAGGATGGTGAACTCTCCGACAAACCCGTTGAGCAGCGGCAGGCCGGCGGAGCTGAGCATGGCGATCGCGAAAACAACCGCGTATTTGGGCATCACATGCGCCAGGCCACCATATTCCTTGATCTCACGCGTGTGCCGGCGCTCATAAATCACTCCGATGATCAAGAACAGCATACCGGTCGAGATGCCATGGCTGATCTGCTGGAGCACGCTGCCGGCGAGGCCGTTCGGATTCAAGGCGAAGATTCCAAGCGTGCAGAAGCCCAAATGGCTGACGGAGGAATACGCCACCAGCTTCTTCCAATCCTGCTGCATCAGGCTGACGAGGGCACCGTAGATAATGCCGATGATGGAGAGCACGGCGAGCACTTGAACGATGGTCGCGTTCACCGAGGCCTTCGGAACGAGCGGCAGCGAAAAGCGGATGAACCCGTACGTCCCCATTTTCAGCAGCACGCTGGCCAGAATTACCGAGCCCGCGGTCGGCGCTTCCACGTGCGCGTCGGGCAGCCAGGTGTGGAAGGGAAACATAGGCACTTTGATGGCGAATCCGATGAAGAAGGCCCAGAACACCCACTGTTGCAGGCCCAGCGGCAGATCGAGCTTCATCAAGTCCGCAATCTCAAATGTGTATGCGCCGAACTGCTGGTGATACTGGAAGTACAGCGCCAGGATGCCTAGCAGCATCAGCACCGAGCCGGCCAGCGTGTACAGGAAGAACTTGATTGCCGCGTAAAGCTTTCGCGGCCCGCCCCACACGCCGATGATGAAATACATCGGCACCAGCACCAGCTCCCAGAAGACGTAGAACAAAAAGAAATCGAGCGAGACAAAGACGCCGATCATTCCTGTTTGCAGCAGCAGGAACATGGCGTAGTATTCCTTCACGCGATCGTCGATGGCGTTCCAGGAAGAGAGAATCGCCAGGAACCCGACCAGCGTGGTCAGCATGATCAGGAGCAGGCTGATGCCGTCGATGCCGATATGGTAGTGCGCGCCGATCGAAGGGATCCAGTCAAAGCTCTCTTGAAATTGAAATCCCGCGACGCTTTTGTCGAATCGCGAGACCAGCGGCAGCGAGATCATAAAGCCCGCGAAGCCCACCAGGTTGGCCCACACTTTGATGAGATTCTTCTGAGAGCCCGGAATCAGCAGCAGGACCGCGAAGCCGGCCACCGGCGTAAAAAGCACGATGCTGAGTAAGTGCTGATCCATAGTTTTATCGCGCCAAATAGTATCCGAAGAAGGCCAAAGCACCTACCACGACGAATAGCGCGTAGGCTTGCACGCGGCCGGTCTGCAGGATGCGCACCGGATAAGAGGCGAGCTTTACGAGCAACGAGGTCAAGCGCACCGCACCGTCCACAATCCAGGTATCCCACCAGATGGAGAACGACGACGAAAAGCGCGTAAGCCATCCCGCGCCGTTCACGCCGCCATCAATCACGTTGCGGTCGAACACGCCCAGCACCGTGCCGCCGCCTTTGGCGAAGCCGTTAACGAATAGGAAATCGTAGAACTCATCCACGTACCATTTGTTGAGCAGGAGACCATACAGGGGTTTGAACGTGGCCTCGATCTTATCGGGAACGTGGGGGCGGTGATGATACCAGTAGCGCGCGATGCTGATGCCGATGATCGCAAGCGCCACCGAAACAGTCATCAAAATCCACTCGGTGCTGGCGTCGTTGGCTCCCTCATGGGCGGCTTCCACCGCGGCCGACGCAAAGGCCGGTTCGAGCCACTGTTCGAATCCATGGAACCAACCCGACAGCCCCCACAACTTTGGCGTGCCGATCCATCCCGCCAGAATGCTTCCCACCGCCAGAACTGTGAGCGGCACGGTCATCGTCGCCGGCGATTCGTGGATGTGCGCTTCCACTTCGGGCGCAACGCGAGATTTGCCGTAGAAGGTCAAGTTCATTAGCCGCCACATGTAGAACGCGGTCAATCCTGCAGTTGCGAGCCCGACGGCATAGAGCACATTCGAGCCGCGTGGCGAGCTATAGGCCTGCCAAAGGATCTCGTCTTTCGAGAAGAAGCCGGCGAGTCCGGGAATGCCCGCGATAGCGACCGAACCAACCCACATCGTCCAATGCGTGATCGGAATCTTGTTCTTCAGCGCACCCATGCGCCGCATATCCTGTTCGCCGCCCACGGCATGAATCACCGATCCGGATCCGAGGAAGAGCAGAGCTTTAAAGAATGCGTGCGTAAACAGATGAAAGACCGCGACCCAGTAGGCGCCCACGCCGAGCGCGAGGAACATATAGCCCAATTGGCTCACGGTCGAGTACGCGAGCACGCGCTTGATATCGTTTTGAACCAGCGCGATCGAGGCAGCGAGAATCGCGGTAAAGGCGCCAACAGACGCCACGATGGTCGAGGTCTGCGGGGTGAGCTGAAATAAGGCGCTCGATCGTGCCACCATGTACACGCCCGCGGTCACCATCGTCGCGGCATGGATGAGCGCGGAGACAGGCGTCGGGCCTTCCATCGCGTCCGGCAACCAGACGTACAGCGGCACCTGCGCGGATTTTCCCGTCGCGCCGATGAACAGCAGCAGAGCCATGGCGCTTAACACGCCGAAGCCCGCGGTCTCAGCGTGAAACTGGCCGCTGCGCAGAATCTGATTTACGTCGACAAACTTCACGGTGCCGAGCACGCTGAACATCAGCAGCATGCCGAGGATGAACCCGGCATCCCCCACGCGATTGACGACAAAGGCCTTCTTGCCGGCATCCCCCGCGGATTTTTTGTGGAAATAGAAACCGATGAGCAGGTAACTGCACAGGCCCACGCCTTCCCAGCCGACGAACAGCAGGGCGTAATTATTCGCCAGCACCAGCATCAGCATGAAGAAGACGAACAGGTTCAGGTAGCCGAAGAACCGGTAATACCCGTTGTCGTGGGCCATGTAGCCGGTCGAGTAGACGTGAATCAGAAACCCGATACCGGTTACCACCAGGATCATCACCGCGCTGAGCGGGTCGAGCAGAAACCCCCAATCCGCCGTAAACGTGGCCAGGCGGCCGTCAGCCATGTGGAACGGCAGGCCAGCGAGCCAGGTGAACTGGATCACCTGATGTGAGCGCTCGGGAAGGTTGCGCGAGTTGCACAACCGCGCCGGCAGACCAAATGAATGCCAGCAGCACCATGCCGGGGCAGAGCAGGCTAACGAGAGTTTTTAGACCGCCGCCGTGAGCATGGCTGTGGTCGTGCCCGATCACTTGCTCGTGTGAATGTTCGTGCGTATGCCCGTGGTGATGAGGGCTGTGATCGTGTTCGTCGTGCTTGTGCTCCAGGCCTGGAACGACGGCCACATCCGATTCAGGCTGCGGATCGAGTTTCCTGCCAAACAGAAGCATCATCGCGGCGCCGAATAGGGGGAACAGCGGGATGAGCCAGATCTGGTCGAGAAAGTTCATGCCGTCACCACTTGAGTAAGTCCACTTCGTCCGCCAGCACAGTTTCCTTATTGCGGAAAAGCGCGATCAGGATGCCCAAGCCCGACGGCCGCTTCCGCCACAGCGTCGGTGATCACGAAAATGGCGAAGATCTGCCCGTTCACGTTATGCCAATAGTGTGAGAACGCGATCAGATTGATATTCACTGCGTTCAGGATCAGCTCGATGGACATCAAAATGATCACGATGTTGCGGCGGGTCAGCACGCCGATTGTGCCGATCAGCAGCAGCGCGGCGCTCAGCGCCAGGTAGTGAGCGGTGGTAATCGGCACCATGTTCAGATCCTTTTTTTTGCCATCACGACCGAACCAACCACCGCTACCAGCAATAACAGCGATGCCACTTCAAACGGCAGCAAGTATTGGTGGAACAGCACGTCGGCAATCTGCTCGGTGTTGCCGCCGACGTTCACACCAACCGGGGCATCCGGTCTGGCTATGTGAAACGCACTCGCGCCTTTGCGCACGAAGTAGGCGATCTCGGCTCCGACGGCGGCGACACACAGAAGCACGATCGCCCACTGCCGGTTGAACTGCCTTTGCTTGGCGGCCTGGTCCAGATTCACCAGCATGATCACGAAGAGGAACAACACCATAATGCCGCCCACATAGAGCACGATTTGCACCGCGAACAGAAATTCGGCCTCCTGGAGCAGGTACAGACCCGCGACTCCCACGAGGGAAACGATCAGGCTGATCGCGCTGTGCACCGCACTGCGCCGGGTGATGGTGAAAATCGCTCCGCCCAGAACCAGGACGGCGAAGGCATAAAAGAACAGCGCGTCGGTCATGACCAGGCCGCCATCCCCGTCAGCATTTGTATTCGGTGGGCGTCGGGCCTTCCTCGAGCATCTGCCGGTCCCAGATCCAGCCTTGGCGCGTGTAACTCGCCAGCTCGAAATCCTGCGTCAGTTCCAGCGCGTCCACCGGGCATGCGTCTTCGCACAGGCCGCAGAACATGCAGCGCGAAAGATCGTAGGTGAACGTGGTGAGTTCCTTGCGGCGGGTCGCCTCGTTGCGCTCGCTGCCCACCACGATCAGATTTTCCGGGCACGCCAGCGCGCACAGGTTGCAGGCGATGCAGAGCGTCTCGCCATTCTCCGGGTTGATATTCAGCCGCGGCGCCCCGCGATAGCGCTCGGCCACCTGCGGCCGCTCCGCCGGGTACTGCTCGGTATAAATGTTCTTGGGATTTTGATTGCGAAACGTAACCCAGAGGCCCTGAAACAGATCGACCAGAAAGATCGTCTTTAGAAACTTTCCCATAAATCTTACCGATCCACTTCACCCAACACGATGTCTAATGTTCCGATAATCGCCACCACGTCCGCCACCAGGCCGCCGCGCACCATGCGGTCGAGCGCCTGCAGATTCACGAACGACGGCGGCCGCACGCGCACGCGGTACGGCTGCGTGGAATTATCGCTCACTATGAAATACCCCAGCTCGCCCTTGGGCGCTTCGATGGAAACGTAGACCTCGCCCATCGGCGGCTTTATCACTTTCGGACGTCTTGCCGATCGGACCTTCCGGAATTTTTGCCACCGCCTGACGGATGATTCGCACGGACTGGCGCATCTCCTCCATGCGGACCACGTACCGGTCGTAGGTGTCGCCGTTCTCGCGCGGTGGGAATCTCGAAATCGTACTGCTCGTAACCCGAATATGGCTGCGCCTTGCGCAAATCCCACTTCACGCCCGCCGCGCGCAGCACAGGCCCGGTCACGCCGAACTCTTTACATTCGTCGCCCGACAGAATGCCCACGCCTTTGAGGCGCGCCACCCAGATGCGGTTGTTGGTCAGCAGCTCTTCGTACTCGTCCACCTTGGGCAGGAACATATCGCAGAAGGCCTTCACCTGCTCCTCGAAGCCGTCGTAGAGCTCGTATTGCAGGCCGCCGATGCGAAATGCGTGCGTGGTGAGCCGGGCGCCGCAATAATTTTCGAAAATCTTAAGCACTTCTTCGCGCTCGCGAAAACAATAGAACACCGGAGTGATGGCGCCGATATCGAGCGCGTGCGTGCCCAGCCACAGCAGATGGCTCGCGATGCGGTTCAACTCGGTGAGGATCACGCGCGTGACCTGCGCGCGCGGCGGCGCTTCGATGTTCAGCAGCTTTTCGATCGCCAGGCAGTAGCCCAGGCCGTTCGAAACCGCGGCGACGTAATCCATGCGGTCCACGTACGGAGCGAACTGCTGGTAGGTGCGGTTCTCGCCGATCTTTTCCACGCCGCGATGCAGGTAGCCGATGACGCATTCCGTGCCCATCACCTTTTCGCCATCGAGCTTGAGGATCACGCGCAGCACGCCGTGGGTGGACGGGTGCTGCGGCCCCATGTTGAGCACCAGTTCGGTGGAATCGAGAAAAGTGGTTTCCGGCATGGCGGGGTTATTGGCCGCTTTCGATCCCCAGGTTCTCCCTGACCCAACGGTCGTCCTGCTGAATGATGGACATATTCCTTGCGCAGCGGAAATCCCTGCCATTCCTCGGGCAGCAGGATGCGGCGCATGTCGGGATGGCCCGCGAACTGGATTCCGAACATGTCGAACACCTCGCGCTCCAGCCAGTTCGCGCCCGTGTGTACATTCACTGCCGTCGCGGGCTGCGCACCATCCGCGATCACGGTCTTCACCCGCATGCGCTCGTTGCGCGTGAAGCTGTAGAGAATGTAGACCAGCTCGAAGCGTTCGGCGCGATTCGGATAATCCACCGCCGTGATGTCCACCAGGTAATCGAAATTCCGCTTCCAGCTTGAGGAATTCGAGAAGCGGGATGACTGCATCGGGCTTGACGAGCACAAAATTCTGCCCGAGATAGCTCGAGAACGCGGTGACTTCATCCGGGAAGCGTTCTTTAATCATGGAGGGAAGTTCGCCCTCCCACGGCGTGGCCGCCATCGGTGCTGGTGGTTTCGGCGCCGCGTGGGCCGCGGCTGGAGGTTTGGGGGCGGCCGCCTTCGGTGCTTCCGCCGGTTTGGCGGGTTCGGGTGCGCCGCCCGGCGCAGGTGGCGGCGTGGCTCCCTCGGCGTTGTGCTCGTCTGCCATCCGGGTTTCCGTCGAAGATCACTACGATTAACACAGGGCCGTGGGCGAGTCAAATAGCAACGCTGCGGCTCGGCGCAAAATCTTTCGCAGCCACCCCGCGGCGGAATCAAATTCTCACTCCCGCTTGCAAATCCTTTCAGCGGGTGTAAAATATCGGTCGTAAATCAAGATACGAGGCTGCCGGGGAGGTGGGGACTGAACCGGTTGATCACGAGTGCAGGCAAACAGGCTTTCGGCAAGCGTCTGTTCATAAGAGAAGTACGATTTACTAAACCAGGCTTTACCATACTCTACATAACGGAGCCTGCCGCCCTCGCCGATTAACCAGTCCCAATTCTCTGGCGGTGGATTGTCTACAAATCCAGACGAAGGGGACCGGGCGATCCCCGGTCAAACAGGGCACGAAATGGCTACCCCCGACGAACTCCTCCCGGCGCGAAAGCGCCGGAGACTAAACCTAAACCCGGCCTGGCAGACGCGCTTAAGAAGATTTTCACCACCAACGATCCCGATCCGCAGCGCATAACTGGCGCGCCGCCGGCGCTTCGTCATGGCCGGTGTCCTGGGTTTTCTGGAGTCAATCTTCTGATGTTTCTGCGGTTCTTCTTTCCGCGCGCACTCTACGAGCCAAAGACCCAGTTTCTGATCGGCTATCCGTCGGATTTCGGCTTCGGCGTCGACACCAAGTTCCAGAACGCGCATCGCATCTGGGTGGTTCGCAACACCGAAGGCATTTTTGTGATCTCGGCCATCTGCACCCATCTGGGCTGCACGCCGGATTGGAAGCCCAGCGAGAACAAATTCAAATGCCCTGCCATGGCACGGGGTACGACCCGGAAGGCATCAACTTCGAAGGGCCCGCGCCGCGCCCCATGGACCGCGCGCACGTCGAACTCACGCCCGAGGGGCAAATTGAGGTCGACCTGAGCCACCTCTACTCGGTGGCCCAAAGGCGAGCGCGATCGAATTCAATGATCCTGGCGCGATCATTCACGTTTAGCCAGATGGAGGCTATCATGGCTGAAGGAAACGGAACCAACGGAATCCGCGGCGGTAACGGCAGCGAAGCTGGCGGTTCCCGGCAATGGCGGCAAGAAGAGTCCGCGTCGCCACGTCTGGTGGAAGGCGCAAAGGCGGTGCAAGCGCAGGCCGCCGAAGAGATCAAGGCTCTCAAGCAGCCCGAAAAGACCGACGTCTGGAAATCCGTGCTGCGCGTCAAGCATGATGAAACGCCGCGCAGCCGCGCGCTGGGCGTGCTCTCGCAACGTCTTCCTGCATCTGCATCCCGCGAAAATCAATCGCGACGCCGTGGCCTACAACTACACCTGGGGCATGGGCGGCATGACGTTCTACGTTTACATCACGCTGGTCTTCACCGGCACGCTGCTGATGTTTTATTACCACCCCTCGAAGGTCATGGCCTTCCGCGACATCCTGTATCTCGAACACGACGTGCCATTCGGCAAGCTGCTGCGCAACATGCACCGCTGGGGCGCGCACCTGATGGTGATCATGGTTGAGCTGCACATGTTCCGCGTGTTCCTCACCGGCTCCTACAAGAAGCCGCGCGAATTCAACTGGGTCGTGGGCGTGCATTCTGCTGGTTCTGACCCTGCTGCTCAGCTTCACCGGCTATCTGCTGCCCGACGATCAGCTGGGCTTCTGGGCCGTCACGGTCGGAACCAACATGGCGCGCGCGACGCCGCTGCTCGGCCACGATGGCCCGTTCGGCCACCAGCTTGGCATGACGCCGTTCAACGACGTTCGCTTCGGGTTGCTGGGCGGATCGATTGTGGATTCGAACGCCCTGCTTGCGCGCCTACATCTGGCACTGCGTGGCCATTCCGATCATTGCATCCGCGTTTATGGTGGTGCACTTCTGGCGCGTGCGCAAAGATGGCGGGATCTCCGGGCCCGCGCCGGTGCATGCTGGAAACCGAGATGAAGGAACCGAAAAAGTACTAACGGGAGGGGAACAGCCGATGGATCTACATCAGCTCTGGACCATCATCAGCCTTCCGGACAACGTGCCCATCGTGCTGCTGATGTTCGTGGTGCCCTTTTACACGTGGTACGCGCTGCGGCAGGCGTTTGCCAACGACCGATTGATTACGCAGCTCGAAGCCAACCCCGCGCTCGCTAAGACGCATCATCGCAAGACGCAGCCGTGGAAGCCCGGCTGGGCCAAGGAAGTGCACGTCTGGCCGTTCCTGCTGCGCATCGAGTTTCTCGCCGCCATCATCGTCACCTTGATCCTCATGGTCTGGTCGATTACGCTGAACGCGCCGCTCGAAGAGCCTTCCAACCCGACCCTCACGATGAACCCGTCGAAGGCGCCCTGGTACTTCCTTGGCTTGCAGGAAATGCTGGTCTATTTCGATCCTTGGATCGCCGGTGTGGTAATGCCGTCGCTGATCATCGGCGGCCTGATGGCCATCCCCTATATCGACGCCAATCCGCTCGGCAACGGCTACTACACCTTCAAACAGCGGAAGAGCGCCATCCTGACGTTTATCTTCGGGTTCATTGTGTTGTGGGTGACGATGATCGTCATCGGTACGCTGATTCGCGGCCCCGGCTGGATGTGGTTCTGGCCAGGCACCACCTGGGACCATAACCGGCTCGAGTTTGCGGTCAATCGCGATCTGCCGGACATCTTCGGTCTCAAGGCACGCATCGCGAAGATTCTTTTCGGCGCAGTCGTATGCGGCATTTACGCCGCGGTTGCCGGCTGGTTCATTCACAAGCTGATTGCGGGCACCAGCTTGAAGGTTGGGAAATGGACGCTCATCAAGGAGCAGCCGTTCGTCCAAAAGATTTTCAAGCGCATGAGCCTGCTGCAGTATGTCGTGATGCAGACCTTTCTCATCATCATGCTGGCTCTGCCGATCAAGATGATCGCGCGGCTGGTGTTCCGCATTAAGTACGTTTGGGTGACGCCCTGGTTCAACGTATGAGCGACCAAGAACAAGAACAAGACAAGGATCCAGTAGTCCATTCGTCGCTGAGCCGCCCCCTGCTCATCTGGTCGGCGCTGCTGCTTCTTTCTCTCGGATGGGGGTTGTGGGACGAGGTCTATGGCATCCGCCCCTGGAAGAGCTATCAAAGTGACTTCGCCAAAGTCTACACGCGGTATCTCCGCGGCGTGCGTCCGGGCGAAGCGCGCTTCGAAAAAGAGATTAGGGCGTCGGCGGATTATCAGAAGCTCGATCGTGACATGCAAGCGGCCGAGAAGGCTGTGGCCACTCAGGTTGGCGAGATCGATCACAAAGTTAGCCAGGAACTGGTGCCGCGCATTCAAGCTCTTAACGACCCGTTCCAGGAAGTACGCGGCCACATCGGCGCGCTGACCTATCAGATCGAGACCACCGACAGCGAGAGTTCCAAGAACTCCAAGCGCCAGGAGATCGAGGATTTAAAAAAGGAACCGCACACCGTAAAACTCCCGAAGCCGGACGGTTCGATCGAATCGGTGCCTATGGACTTCACGAAAATGGACGCCACGCTGCAAGCCTGGAAGAGCGAAAAGGCCGTGCTCCTGCAGCAGCGAGTCGAAATCCTGAAGCCCGCCACGGAGCTGCGTGCCCAGCGCGACAAGTACGTCTCCGATCGCATCGCTGACGTCAGCGCCGATACTCTCGCCGGTCTTGTCACTAAGATGCAGGGTTTCGATGTCCACATCCGGCAGATCCATATCAAAGACGTCGATCTCGTGGATCGCTGCGAGTCCTGCCACCTGGGCACCCGGGAACCCGTTACTCTCACCAAAGCGGACGTCGGCAGCGAGGTTTATGTCAGCCATCCTAACCGCGAACTGCTTAAGATTCACGATCCCGAAAAGTTCGGCTGCACGCCTTGCCACGGCGGCAATGGAGTTGCCGTGGATAGTGTGTTCAAGGCGCACGGGCGTCACAAATTCTGGCTGTGGCCCATGCACTATCGCGAAAATTTCGAGGCCGGATGCCAGCAGTGCCACGTGAAGGAAATCGTGACCGAGATGGCCCCTACACTGGATGCCGGGCGCGAGACGTTCCGCCGGCGTGGTTGCATGGGTTGCCATCGCTACGAGGGTTTCGATCGCGAGCCCGACGAGATGACCTCTGTTACCCAGCAGATTCGCCAGCTCGAGCAGCAGAAGGCGGAGTGGACGCGAGAGATCGGTTTCACGAGCGATAAAGCCGACCGCACGCGCAACAACGACGAAGCGCAACAGCTCTATCAGCATGCCAACGACCTGAAAGTGCGGATTACCGGTCTCGACGCCAAGATCGAGCAGGCCGACATCCGTTCCAGCGACCTCATCCGCGAAGTCAAGAAGGTCGGACCCAGCCTGAAGGAAGTCCGCATGAAGATGCACAAGGAGTGGATTCCCGTCTGGCTCGAGGACCCCCACAAATGGCGTCCGGGGACCAAGATGCCCACCTTCCGCCTGGATCAGGAAGAAATCAAAGCCGTCGGCGCCTTCATCTGGCAATCGGGCGTGACCGGCAGTTTGGCTTCACAAGCCAAGGGCGATCCGGCGAAAGGCAAAGAGGCCTTTGAAACCCGCGGCTGCATGGCCTGCCACTCAATGGGTGAAGGCAGTGAAAAGCAGGGCGGGGATTTCGCCGCGAATCTGAGCCGGGTTGGGGAAAAGGACAACTACGATTACGTCGTCCGTTGGATTCATAACCCGCGTGAGCGCACGCTCCCGTACTGCCCGTTCGAGAAGCGCGATTTGACGGCCGAAGATTACAAGAAGAAGGGCCTGCCGTTCGTCTTCGACCTGGATCATGACAAGTGTCCTAACGACGGTCACGAACTGCAGGTTGAACAGATGACGCCCATGCCGAGCCTGCGGCTAACCATCGACGAAGCTCGAGACATCGCGAGCTATCTGATGACGCGCAAGCACGACGGCGTGACGTATGCCGCGGCGGACTACTTGGACGATCCCAAACTTAAAGCGCGAGGCCAGTTCCTGGTGCGCTACTACGGTTGTGCCGGGTGCCACGAAATCGCTGGCCTGGAGGAAGAACAGCGCATTGGAACGGAGCTGACCAAGGAAGGTTCAAAGCCGCTCGAACGTTTGGATTTCGCGCTAATGGGGCACGAAGCCGAGAGTGAGGGCTGGTACACGCATAAGGGTTTCTTTGAGCACAAGCTGCAGAATCCGGCCGTCTACGATGAGGGCAAGGAGAAGCCCAATAAACTTGACCGGTTGAAGATGCCGAATTTCAATTTGTCGAAGCCGGAAATTGATCAGGTGACGACGTTCCTGCTTGGGTCGGTGGATTCCACCATGCCCGAGCGCTACCACTACGAGCCCGCCGATCAGCGCCAGGACATCATTGATGGCTGGTGGGTCGTCCGCAAGTACAACTGCATGGGCTGCCATCAGGTGCACGTCGGGCAGAGCACAGTCTTCATGCAACTGGCCCGCTATCAGGACCCCGATTGGAAAGACCAGAAGCCGCCCAGCCTGATCGGCGAAGGCGCCCGCGTCAATCCGCAATGGCTGATGCGCTTCCTGGCCAACCCCTCGCTCAGCGATACCGACACCAACCGCGACGGCGTGCGACAATACCTCAAAGCCCGCATGCCCACTTTCTACTTCTCGGATGGCGAGATCCAGAAACTGGTGCGCTTTTTCGCCGCCATGTCTTCTCAAGCCGCCCCCTACATCGCGCCGAAGATGGAGATGGTTAGCGACCAGGAGCGTACCATGGCGCGGCAGTTATTCGCGAGCGAAGGAGCGCCCTGCCTGAAGTGCCATATGACGGGCGATCCGAAACACGATGCGCACGCCACGGCTCCGAGTTTCCTGATTGCCAGGGAACGGCTGAAACCCGGTTGGACCGAGCGCTGGATCGTGCATCCGGAGATGATGGCGCCCGGCACAGCCATGCCTTCCGGCCTGTTCAGGCGGGATGGCGATCGCTGGGTCTTTGCCGGACCCACGCCGCCCAGTTTCCAAACGTACGCTGGAGATCATGCCGATCTTCTCGTGCGTTACATGTTCCAGTTCACCCCGGACGAGCTGAACCGCCTGCGCGCCAGCGCCGGCGCGGGCGCCGGGCGTTGAAGATGTCTTATAGAAGAAGAGGAGACGTTAGCTGAAATGAAACGCATTTTTGTGAGTCTGATGGCCGCATCCGCGCTTTTTATGGTTGGCTGCGGTGGAAGCAAGAGCCCCGAGACGCCGAAGGAGGAGGCTGCTGCACCCGCGGCCGCCCCGATCGACGAAGCCAACGCCGCGACGGTTACCGGCAAGGTGAGTTTCTCGGGTGAGAAGCCCGTGATGAGGACGATCGATATGTCGGCCAATCCCGCGTGCGCGCGCGCCCATGCCGGGGCGCCCCAAAAGTCCGAGGAAGTCGTGGTCAACGAAAACGGCACTCTGAAGAACGTCTTCGTTTGGATCAAGGCCGGCGTGCCTGACCGCCAGTGGCCCATCCCCAGCACGCCCGTGGAGATCGCCCAGAAAGGCTGCATGTACGGTCCCCATGTGATCGGCGTGATGGCGAATCAGGACATCAAAATCGTCAACGACGATCCGACCAATCACAATATTCACCCCCTGCCCAAGCTCAACCAGGAGTGGAACCAGTCTCAACCGCCCAAGGGTGAGGCGCTTGTGAAGCGTTTCGCGCGCGAGGAAGTCATGATTCCCGTGAAGTGCAACGTACACCCTTGGATGCGTTCCTACATCGGCGTCGTCAATCACCCCTTCTTTGCCGTGACCGGCGATGATGGCACGTTCACCATCAAAGGCCTGCCTCCGGGAAAGTACACGATAGAAGCCTGGCAGGAGAAGTTCGGCACGAAGGACGTCGAGATCACCGTCGGCGCCAAGGAAAGCAAATCGCAGGATTTCGACTTCAAAGGATAATCGAATCACCGCATGAGCAATCTTTGGCTGCACCGCTATGCGGTTCTCTGGTCTCTCTGTACGCTGTTTCTGGTAGTGGCCGGCGGCCTGGTCACCAGCAACGACGCGGGCCTTTCGGTCCCCGACTGGCCGCTCTCCTATGGCAAGCTGATGCCCGCCCATGGAAGGCGGCATCCTTTATGAGCACGGCCATCGCATGGTGGCCACGACGGTCGGACTTGCTCACGATTGTGTCGATGGCCATCTGGCTGTTGCGCGCCGGAGCGCCGCAGGTGGCTGCGATGGCTCGGCTGGATCGCGCTGGTAGCCGTGATTGTGCAGGGCGTGCTGGGCGGGCTGACCGTCATTTTGCTGCTGCCCTGGTGGATTAGCATCGGCGCACGCCTGCCTCGCGCAGCTTTTCTTCTCGACCACGGTTGCCATGGCCCTGTTCACTTCGGAATGGCTGGCTGCGGCGGCGCCCGGATCGTCGATGACACCGGTGCGCCGCCGTTGCACTGGCTCGCGCTGGCCGCGCCTGTTTGCGTGTTCGGCCAGCTTGCGCTGGGCGCTGCCGCGCGCCACAAGGCCATCGGGATCCATCTATCATATCGATCGGCGCACCGCTCGTCACGGGCATGGTACTTTGGATTTCACTTGCGAATCCTGCTGCACTACGCGGACAACCGTGAATTGCGAGTGGCCGCGCTGGCTCTGCTGGCGATCACGTTTCTGCCAGGTGTTCCTGGGCATCGCGGCCTTTATGAGCCGGATTGCCTATGCCGATGCTCCGCAGCCCATGCCGGTGATGGTGACGCTTCACGGTGCTGCACGTCGCGGTGGGAGCGCTTGACACTGGCCGCGAGCGTCGTGCTCGCCATTCTGGTACGCCGCAATGTGCCGGCGCCCGGCTGACGGAATTCGCCGACCGAAGGCGACGGCGGTCTCTTCCGCATGAGGGACTACATCGCCCTCACCAAACCGCGCATCACCTGGCTCATCCTGATGAGCACGGGCGTTGGCTATTTCTTCGGCCTGCGCGGACAGTCGTTCTGGCACGTCCACTGGCTGGGCCCTGCTGCATACGCTGCTCGGCACGGGTCTGATCGCTTCCGGCACCGCCGCGCTCAATCAGTGGTATGAGCGCGACGCGGACACGCAAGATGCGGCGCACCGCAGATCGCCCGCTTCCCGCCGGCCGAATGATCCGCCACCGCGCGCTGTGGTTCGGCATTGCGCTGGCCGTTGCTGGATTCGCGCGAACTGGCCTGGTGCGTCAATATGCTTACCGGCCGTGCTCGGCGCGTTCACGCTGGGCAGCTATCTGTTCATCTACACGCCGTTGAAGCAGCGCTCGCTCTCGACCACCGTATCGGAGCGCTTCCCGGCGCCATGCCTCCTATGATCGGTTTCGCCGCGGCCCCGGCTCGCTCACGCCCGAAGCCTGGACGCTGTTCGCCATCCTGTTTCTCTGGCAGTTCCCGCACTTCCTACGCCATTGCCTGGATGTACCGCGAAGACTACGCGCGCGCGGGCATCCGCATGCTGCCGGTGGTCGAGCCCGATGGCATTCCACCGCGCGCCAGATCGTGCTCTATGCGTCTTGCGCTGATCCCCGTGAGCCTGCGCCGGGCCTGGTGGGCATGTCCGGAAAACTCTACTTGCTCGGTGCGCTCGCTCTCGGTGGCTGGTTCCTCTACTCGGGCGTTCGCGCCGCCACCGAGCGCTCATTGTTGCGCGCCCGTGGTGTGCTGCTGGCTTCTGTTTTCTATCTTCCCCTGCTGTATGGCCTGATGCTGCTCGACAGGCCCGGTCTGTGATTCCGGCTTGAAAGCTCCGCTCATTTTCGCTCTTCTCTTTTGTATCGCGGGTGTCGGATGTTTTCGCCAGACCCCGATGCCGGTTTACAGCCTTGTCCCGGATTTCCTCCTGACCTCGCAAACCGGCGCGCCCTTTAATCGCAATTCGCTCAATGGCAAGATCTGGATTGCCGATTTCATATTCACTAACTGCACCAGTTCCTGCCCAAGGATGAGCACGCAGATGAGCCGCCTGCAAGCCGCCGTGGCGGAATTCCCCGACGTGCGGCTGGTTTCCTTCTCGGTCGATCCCAAACGCGATACCCAATTGGTGCTCGCAGGCTACGCTCAGCGGTATCACGCCCAACCTGGCCGCTGGTTTTTCCTCACCGGAGATCCGAAGACCCTCGATGCGCTGGATCGCCGCAGCTTTATGCTCGGTAACGTGGATGGTTCGCTCGAGCACAGCACGCGCTTCGTTTTGGTTGACCGCCAGGGCAGGATCCGCGGCTACTATGGCGCAGCCCAGGATGATCCCACTCGGGCCCTGATCGTCGACATTCGCCGCTTGGAGCGGGAGCATTCATGATCTCGATCCACGATCTGCCCACCGTCAACGCCGTTCTGAATGCTACCGCCGCGGTCCTGCTCGTGTCGGGCTATCTTCTCATTCGCCGGCGGCAGGTGCAGAATCACAAACGCGTGATGATCGCGGCGTTCGCCACCTCCTGCGCGTTTCTGACCTGCTACCTCATCTATCACGCGCATGTCGGCTCGGTGCCATTTCGGCATCCCGGCGCTCTCCGAACGGTCTACCTCACCATCCTGGTTACCCACACCGCGCTCGCCGCCGCCGTTCCCCCGCTCGCCATCATCACGTTGAGCCGCGGTCTAAGGTCCCGCTTCGACAAACACCGCGCCATCGCCCGCTGGGCCCTCCCCATCTGGCTCTATGTCAGCGTTACGGGTGTGGTGGTCTACCTGATGCTCTACAAGCTCTAGCCTCACCGCGTCAGGTCCGCGATCGCCTCAATGTGAAACGTCTGCGGAAACAGATCGATCATCGTGAGCTTGGCCAGCCGGTACCCTCCCGCGACAAGCCCCGCCAAATCGCGCGCGAGGGTTGCCGGATCGCACGCCACCATCGTGATCCGCGCTGGTTTTAACCGCACCAGCTCTCGCACCGCATTCTTCCCGAGGCCGGCGCGCGGCGGATCGGCCAGCACAAAGTCCGGCTTCGCCGTCACGCCCGAAAGATACTCGTCCACGCCGCTCTGATGCGCCTCGATCGCGACACCTGCTCGCTCGGCATTGAACCGCAGATCGTGTACCGCCCTCGCGCCCGATTCCACCGCCGTCACTTTCGCGAAACGGCGCGCCAATGGAACCGAGAAGAGCCCCACGCCGGCGAAGAGATCCAACGCCGGCTCCCCCTCCGCTTCCGGCAGCGCCCGCTCCACCATCTGGTCGATCAGAAACCGGTTCACCTGAAAGAAAGATCCGCCACTCACCCGGTAGACAGCACCCGCTGCGCCGTAGTCCAGCGGACCCGGGACGTACCCTGCCAGCTTCTCTCCGCACCAATCGAAGAACCGGCGCGCCACCGGCCGCTCGCTCTCGAGTACGTTCAACTGCACCTGATCTTCGTTTGTGAAAATCTCGATCGATCTCACAAACCGGGGCCAGCGCGGGTCGCGCAGCATCTCCCGCAACGTCGCAGCCGCCTGATTCACGCCCGGCGAGCTGATGGGGCATTCGTCGATCGCACAGAACCGGTTCGAGCGCGCTTCCAGATATCCCAGCTCCGTGCCCCGCAGGTGAAACTGCGCCCGGTTGCGATAGCTCCAAGCCCCCGCCGCGATGACCGAAATCTCCTCCGGGGGCTCGATCTTGCCCACACGCCGCAGCGTTTCTGCCAGAATGCCGCGCTTCAGCCCGAGTTGCGTTTCGTAATTGGCGTGCTGATAATGGCAGCCTCCGCATCGCCCGAAGTAGGGGCATGGCGCAACCACCCGTTCGCCCGACGATTCGCGCAGTTCCACCAGTTTCGAACGGACCAGCCCCGGCTTCCGCCCTACCGCCTCCACCGTAACGCGCTCTCCCGGCAGCACAAAAGGCACGAGCACCACCTGCCCATTGAGCCGCGCCAGGCCGTCGCCGCCGTAGACCAGTTTCTCGATCTGCACGTCGAAGTTGGTTTGAGAATGCGCCATCGCTTACGATAAGAGTTCTGCCCGTCCGCCGGGGACCAGCAGGAAAGCCTATTCCACCACATGAAAGCACGCGTATTCTCGGGCCTCCAACCGTCCGGCAACCTGCACATCGGCAACTACCTCGGCGCGCTCGGTAACTGGGTCAAGATCCAGTACGACTACGAGAGCATCTTCTGCATCGTGGACCTCCACGCCGTCACGGTTTACCAGCCGCCCGCCGAGCTCCGCGCCAAAGTCGAAGAAATCGCCGCGCTGTTTCTCGCTGCCGGCATCGATCCCAAGCACTCGAGCATCATGGTGCAGTCCGCCGTCCCCGCGCATGCGGAACTCGCCTGGATGCTCACCTGCGTCACACCCGTGGGCTGGCTGGAGCGCATGACGCAGTACAAATCCAAGGCCGCCGCGCAGCAGACTGTCGGCGATGGTCTCCTTCAGTATCCCGTCCTGATGGCTGCCGACATCCTGCTCTATCAGGCCGCCATCGTGCCCGTCGGCGATGACCAGGCCCAGCATCTCGAGCTCGCGCGCGACATTGCCCAACGCTTCAATTCGCTCTACGAAGAAACGTTCGTCATGCCCCAGACCAATATGCCCGCCGTCGGCGCGCGCATCATGGGACTTGACGATCCCACAACGAAAATGAGCAAGTCCGCTCCCGGCGCAGCTCATGCCGTCGCGCTGCTCGATCCGCCTGATCGCATCCGCAAGACCATTATGCGCGCCACTACGGACTCGAATCCCGCCGTGGACTTCGCCTCGCTCGGTGCGGGCGTCGAAAATCTGCTCGCCATCTTCCAGGCCTTCAGCGGCTGGACCAACGACCGGATGCGCGCTCACTTCGCTGGTCTGCGCTACGGTGATTTGAAGAAGCAGGTGGCCGAGATGGTCATCTCCCATCTCGAACCCTTTCAGAAGCGCTATCACGAAATCGCCTCCGAACCCGGCTACGTCGCGCGCGTATTGCGCGAAGGCGCCGAGCGCGTCGCCCCCATTGCCAATTCCACCGTCGATCTGGTGAAGCGACGCATGGGCCTCTACACCGAAGCGTGACCCTGGCCGCGTACTGGCAACTCATCCGCGGCAACCGGAACTTTCGCCGGCTTTGGCTGGCCCAGATCGTTAGTGAGATGGGCGACTGGTTCTATGCGATTGCCATCTATAGCCTGCTGCTCCAGCTAACGGGAAAAGCCCAGTCCGTCGGCCTGGCTTTGGTGCTCCAGGTCTTGCCCTCGACTTTCGCCGGCCCCACCGCCGGCGTTGTCAACGACCGCCTGCGCCGCCAACACGTTATGATCGCCGCCGACCTGGCCCGCATGGTAGTCGTACTCGGCATGATCCTGGTGCGCTCCGCCGCTACCGTCTGGCTTGTTTACCCGCTCTTGTTTCTCGAAACCATAATGTGGGCGTTTTTTGAGCCTGCGCGCAGTGCCGTAATCCCCAATGTCGTCGGGGAAGAGCACGTGCTCATCGCCAACACCGTTTCATCCATCACTTGGTCGTTCAACTTTGCGGTCGGCTCCGCGCTCGGCGGCCTCGTCGCCGTGCTGTTGGGTCGTGACGCGGTTTTTGTATTAAACGCGCTATCGTTCCTGTGCTCCGCCCTTCTCATCGGCGGTATGCGCTTTCATGAGCCTCACGCCGCAGAAACCACGCCGTTCCGGGCGCGTGAACTGGTCGATTTCTCCCCAGTCGCCGAGGGTGTCCGCTACATCCGCCGCGATGCTCGTTTGCTTGCCACTGTTTTGCTCAAGGGTGGAGTCGGTGTTTTGGGCGCTAACTGGGTCATCTTTCCGATCATGGGCGAGCGCGTCTTTCCGGTCCACATAGCGGGGCTTGAAAGGTCTCGTGGCGCTGTGCTCGGTATGAGCCTGCTGATGGGCGCGCGCGGCATCGGCGCTTTGATCGGCCCGCTTTCGGCTACACGATGGGCCGCAGGTTCTGGTTCCCGCATGCGCACTGGCATCCTCGCGGCTTTCCTGGCCGGCGCTGCCGGTTATATGCTGCTCTCGCGAGCGCCGAGCCTGGCGCTCGCTTGCATACCGGTTGCACTCGCCCACGGCGGCGGCTCGGTTGTCTGGGTCTTCTCCACGACAATGCTACAGCGATATTCCGGTGACAAGTTCCGCGGCCGCGTGTTCGCTGCCGATCTCGGTTTCTGCACCCTCGTAATAGCCGCCAGCGGTTATCTGGTGAGCGTGGCCATCGACTGGGGCGTGAGCGTGCGCATGGTCGCCCTCTCTACCGGCGTCGCGATGCTCCTTCCCGCGCTCGCTTGGCGCTGGCCATGCGCCTTTGGCCCGAAACGGGAGATCAGCCGGCTGGTTGAAGTTTTACTTTCCCCCCTCCGGCACCAACTCCAGCACACTCTTCGCCTCCACCTTCCGGAACTGCATTGGAAAGCTCGTGCCGTTGTAGTACGCTTCCCACTCGTCTTTGTAATGGCGCGAGAGCACGTGCCCCGATTCCCCAATCGGCAGATTCAGAAGCGAGCGATCCCAATCCCCCAAGTCCGCGTTCATGCGCATCGAAGGGCCGAGGCGCAGCGTCGTCTGCTTCACCGACGTCGCGGACCCGCTCATCCAAACCGGCCCCAGGTCGAAGTACTTGGCCACCAGCGGCAGCCGATGGCCGATCGGATGCGTGATGGTCAACGCCAGGTATGCTCCGTACGCCCACTTCTTCACGTCCGGTCCCTGCATGCGGCGCCCCTCGTCCATGGCATCGGCGAAACTCTGAAGCAAGGCTGCATCGTAATCCGGAAACCAGCCACTCGGCCGCGTTCGCAACAGGTTCTCAATCACCGCCGGCGCAATCTGGATTTCATACGCCGTGCCGTTGCCAGGCGACGCCGCTTCGGCCACCGCCTTCCGAAAATGCTGGAACATCAGCGAGACGATCAGCGGCTCCGGCCGGCCCTTATCCATCTGACCATCCCAAGTGCGCAGTAGCGCGATAGACTCGCCCAGGCCAGCGTGCCCGCCGCGCCGGTCGTACGCTGCCACCACCGCCCCCGCTAGATAACGGTGGAAACCCGAGTACACATCCTTCTGCACTGCCAGTGTGTCTTCGGGCCGCAAGCCGCTCCTTCCCGTCAGCATGTCGCGGATTTGCTTCGAGCGATACTGGGGCGCGAAAATCCCGTTCACGGCATACGGGAAGTCAGGCGGGAACGGATTCTGGTTCGCCGTCACGATCAGACCGTCGGGAGGATTGAACGACGTGGGCAGCTGGTCGAACGGAATAAAGCCCTGCCACTCGAAATTGCCGGAAGCCCCATCCACCGGTACGTCGCCGGTGTACCCTTTGCGGATAGGCAGCTTCCCCGTTGCGTGATAGCCGATGTTGCCGTCCACGTCGCCGTACACGAAGTTCTGCGCCGGCCCGGCGAAGCGGGAAATGGCCCGCGTAAACTCCTGCCAGTTTCGCGCCCGGTTGAGTTCCAGGAAGGGGAATTGGAACGCACCGGGACCCGCTGCCACCCACCGCAGCGCCAGCCGCAGCTTGCCTTCGCGCCGCACCGGACCATGCACCGTCACCCAGTTCAGCAATTCCAGCGGTCGGTCGTTCTTGATTCGGATGATCTCGCGTTCCTCCCGCGCTTGCAGAATCTGGCCCCGGTATTCGTAGCGCCCTGTCCGGTCGTCGATCTTTTCGATGTAAAGATCCTGGACGTCGTAATGTAGGTTCGTTACGCCCCACGCGATGCGTTCGTTATGCCCCACGATGACGCCCGGCACCCCCGGCAGCGAAACACCCGCCACGTTCAGCCCCGGCGATTCCAGGTGTACCAGGTACCAGATGCCGGGTATGGAGAATTCCAGGTGCATATCGTTCGAGACCAGAGGCTTTCCCGATGCCGTGTGCGCCCCTGCAATGGCCCACGCATTCGAGCCCGGCTGCGCTTCCTTGCCCACGGGCAGCAGCACTCCCGGAGGCATTTCGCGGCCCGTCCGTAGCGGAAACAGAAAGTCCACTTTATTGCGATCTCCACCCGCCAGCATTCGCTGCTTGAGCAATTCATCCGGATAGGAAGTGGTGAGGTCGCGAAACATATGCAGGCCGATGAGGATGCTGTCCACGATGCTCCATGGCCGCGGATCATATCCCAGCAGTGTGAATTCCAGCGGCAGCCGTCCATGGTGCGAATCCAGGTAGGCATTCACCCCGCGCGCATAGGCTGCGAACTCTGCGCGATCCTCCGCTGGCATCGACACCGCCGCTTCTTCGGCGATGCGGCGCATCCCCAGGCGCCGCACTTCCTCGTCTGACGCCAGTGCCACCGCCCCCACAATCTCGCATAGGTCCCCCCCGGCCAGCCGGCGTAGAGCATCCATCTGCCACATGCGTTCCTGCGCCGTCAGGTAGCCTTGTGCGAACAGTAGATCGTCTTGACTGGTGGCCGCGATGTGCGGCTCGCCAAGGCGATCGAAGGAAACTGTGACTCGCTGCGCGACTCCGCCGGTAATCGTTCCCGAAGTCTGCGGTAGTGGCCGCCACGCAACCCACCAGACCCCACAGCCCGCGAGAATTACCACAACCGCGATCGCACGGTTGAGGTACTTGATCAAACGATTCAATCGCACTGAGGAATTGTACCGAACCGTCTTTACGGATAGGCATTACCCGGTTATTGGTGCGAAAGCACACACAAAAACGGCCCGTTTAATTGTGTAAACCCGCACCTGGCCGGCAGAGATCCACGGCAACGAAGTTTCCTTTTATCCCAAAAGTTCGGCAGTAGCGTTTCCGGTGCCTTGAGGTACTCTCTGTAACCTGAAGAAAGCAAGTCAGAAACAGTTCTGGACGATCACGTGCTTCAACCTCCCCGTGGACTGCTGCCCGAAGAAGAGTATTCCGGTGAAGGTGAAGACTCACGCCACTGAGTGGTCTAAGGCGATTCCAGAAGGGTTTCAATGGTAATCACAGGGAGAAAGGTCGGAAACTGGGGGCTGTTGTTGGGAGCTTCCCTGTTACTGGCCGTGCCCACGTGGGCTGACAGTGTAACGTACTACGGTGGCTTCGAGGATCTCGTTAACGGGGATTACGATTATAACGACTTGGTATTTTCCCTTAGTGGTTCGGGCCTCACGTTGAACCAGTCGGATGGTGGTGTTTGGTCTTCCGAGCCGGCTCTCGGCACCAGCGGCGATCCGTTCTGGAATGACTCGTCCTGGGACGGCCCACAATACAACATAGGCTATTGCGTCTACGGCGGCGGCTCGTGCGGGTCGGGTCTGGACACCAGTGCCGATTACTTGGCCACGTCCTCAGGCGGTTCTGTTAACGACGTTTCTTTTTCAGTCACCGGAGAGGTGACCGCCACGGTCTATTTCAAAATTGCAGGAGACACTGACTTGGTGGGCTGGTATCCGTTGAGTGATCCCAGCGATGTCACGTGGCTCAATAGCGCCGGAAGCGAAACCGGTACATTCTCGTTCACTCCAGGTACGGCGTTCGGTCTGGTAGCTAACAACGATAACGGGAGCAGCAGCGGGAATACTTATTATTCGCAAACCAGTGCCGGTGGAACCGACGATCCCTATGGGTCCCACTTCGCCTTTTTCGGTAACCCGGCGGACCCGGCTCCGATCCCCTTAGACTCGCGTGTTGTCCCTGAGCCAGGTTCTATGGTGCTCTTGGGCACAGCCCTGCTCGGTGTGTGCGTCTTGTTGCGCCGCCGCAACCGTCCGAGCGCCGACTAACAGCTTCTCTCGAGGCCCGGTCTTCCTTGCTCCCCGCGGAAACTGCGGCCTCTTGACTTACCCAGCCTCCGGACCCGCACCGCCCTATTGATATATTTGAGAAGCTGATTCGTGTTCGCGTGCGAATCTGCATGGCCTGATGAACGAGCACTACGGATTTCGCATTCTTCTGCTGTTGCTGATCCTCGCGGTGAATGCGTTCTTTGCCGCCGCGGAAGTAGCTCTGGTTTCGGTGCGCGAATCCCGGCTCAAGCAGCTCGCCGAGGAAGGCCACGCCGGCGCACAAGCAGCTTTGAATCTGCTGTCCAACCCCGAGCGGCTGCTCTCGGTCACGCAGATCGGCGTGACGCTCGCCAGCCTCGGCTTGGGCTGGGTCGGCCAGGATACGCTCTACTCGCTCATCGTGGCGGTGTTCCATCCGGTCGTCACGCCATTCGCGGCCAAAGTTTTACACTCTGCGACCTTTGCCCTCGCCTTTCTGGTGATGACTTATTGCCACGTCGTCATTGGCGAAGTGGGACCCAAAAATCTCGCCATCGAGCGCGCCGACCGGCTGGCCGTCATTGTGGCGCCGGCGCTGTTGCTCTTCTACCGCGTCTCGGAGCCGTTCGTTGTGGATCATCGAAAAATCGGTGCCGCGTTCACCGCGCGCTCTCGGCGCTGGCGCGGGCCATCGCGGCGGCGGCCACTCGGCCGAGGAGCTGAAACTGATCGTCAGTTCCAGCCGCTGCCTCGGCCACCTGCCGGAAATGCAGGAAGATATGATCCATCGCGTGCTCGATCTGGAAGATATTTCGGTGCGCGAAATCATGGTTCCCCGCCATGATGTTGTCTCCATTCCGGCTGATGCCACGCTCGATCAGGTGCTCGCGGCCATGGTCGAGCGCCAGCATTCGCGCCTGCCCGTCTATGAGAAACAGCCCGAACATATCATCGGCGTCCTGTTCTTCAAGGACCTGCTCCCGGTCTGGGAGGAGCGGCGCGCCGCCATTCGTCTGGGCCGTCCCCCGCGCGCGTTCCGTGTGCGGCGGCTCATGCGCAAGCCGCTGGTCGTGCCGGAAACCAAACCGGTTTCGCAGATGCTTGCCGAATTCCAACAGGGCCGTTCCCACATGGCGATGGTCGTGGATGAATTCGGAACCATCGTGGGCCTGGTCACGGTCGAGGACGTGCTCGAGCAGATCGTGGGCGAGATCACCGACGAGTTCGACGTGAAAAGCGCGCCGGCGCCCGCGGAAGGGGAAGAGCTGGAACTCGAGGGCACGACCAAAATCCGGGACCTCGAGACGCAGTACGGCATCGCATTGCCCGGCGACGATGGATTTGAAACCCTCGCCGGCTTCCTATTGATGCGGCTCGGCAACATTCCCACCGTCGGGCAGAGCGTCGGGTACGATGGCCGGCGTTACACCGTGCTTGAGATGGAGCGCAACCGCATTGCCAAGGTGCGCGTCGAGAAGGTCGACGGTAGCGCAGCCGGATTGCATGCGCCTGCTTGAAGTGATCGCCTGCTCCGTTGAAGACGCCCGCGCCGCCGAGCGCGGTGGTGCCGGACGGCTCGAAATCGTTCGATCGCTCGAAGCCGGCGGACTCACGCCCCCGCTGTCGCTGGTGCGCGAAATCGTCGCCGCCGTTTCGATTCCAGTGCGCGTCATGCTGCGCGAAAATGCGGGCTACGCGGCATCGGGGGAACCGGAGATTGAGGACCTCTGCCGCGCCGCGGGCGAATTTGCCGCCTTGGGAGTAGACGGCTTGGTTCTCGGCTTTCTCCAAAACCGCACACTGAATCTGCTTCTCATGGAACGTATTCTTCGCCACGCCCCCGGCGTCAAAGCGACCTTTCACCGCGCATTCGAAGAATTATCTGACCCGGCGAGCGCCATCACCGCCTTAAAAACCTTGCCCCAGTTCGATCGCATCCTGACCAGCGGCGCCGGCGCTGATCTTGCCCAGCTCGCGCATCTCGCCGCGCCCCAACTCCGGATCCTGGTAGGCGGCGGATTGGATCAGCAGACCATCCGCCTACTCCTCCACACCACCGCCATCCGCGAGTTTCACGTAGGCCGCGCCGCCCGCCGCAACGCCCAAATCCACGAACCCGTCGACCCCGCCCAAGTCCGCCAGTTAGCCCAGCTCCTGGCTGGCTAACCATCTTTGCCTTCCCCTTTTTGCCTTTTGCCTTTTGCCTTCCTTATGATGGGGCATGCTCGGCATCGACCGGCGCGCGGCAAGCTATGTCTGGACGGCGATGTGATCCTGCTCCTGCTCGCGGTGATCTATCTCATCCGCAAGACGCTGTTTGTGTTTATCGTCGCCCTACTGCTTGGCGTATCTGTTTTCGCCGCTCGTCGACCTGCTCGATCGCATTCTGCCCGGCAGCCATACGCGCACGCTGGCGCTCATTATCGCATACCTGATTGTGATCGGCGCCTTGGTTTTCGGCGCCGTGGGATTCGGCAACGCGCTTCGTGAAGAAGCCAAGACCTTGTCCACCCGTTCCAGTCAATCTGGCCGGACCCCCGCCGGACCGCCCATCGGCCGGACACAGCCTTTCTTGGGCGCCCATCGCTTATCTCCAATCGCAGATCCGCCAGCACGCGGCGATATAGCGGCGTTCCTGCCTCGTGCCGGCCTGAAAGCGCTGTCCGTCGCCGGCGATCTCGTCTTATCGTCATCGTGCCCATCCTGAGTTTCTTCTTCTTAAAGGACGCCGGCACGATGTGCGAGACGCTGCTTGGCCTCGTCGATGAAGGTTCGCGCCGGCGCTTTGGCGAGGATATCGCCCGCGACATCAATGTTCTGCTGGCGCAGTACATGCGCGCGCTGACGGTGCTGAGCTTGTTCACCCTGGCCTTCTTCAGCTTCTATTTCTCCGTCACCCACGTCCCCTATCGCTCTGCTGGCCGCCATCGCCGGCCTGCTGGAATTCATCCCCATGGTGGGCCGTTCACGGCGGCGGTGATGTGATCGTCGTAGCCGGCTTTAGCGGCTACCCGCACTGGATCTGGATTCTCGTGTTTCTCGGCTTTTATCGGCTGTTCCAGGATTACTTGCTGTCCCCCCGCCTGATGAGCGATGGCATGGAGCTGCACCCGTTCATGGTGATGTTCGGCGTTTTTGCCGGCGGCGAGATCGGCGGCGTTGCGGGTACGTTTCTCTCCGTTCCGGCGCTGGCGCTCTCCGCATCCTGTATCGGCGGCTGGTAAAGGCGGCGCAGCTGCGCGAA
Organism: Terriglobia bacterium; assembly: GCA_963768075.1. Taxonomy (GTDB): domain Bacteria; phylum Acidobacteriota; class Terriglobia; order Bryobacterales; family Bryobacteraceae; genus QHXW01. The sequence goes on along the minus strand of CAVYHD010000022.1, from coordinate 176,790 downwards.
TTACATTCCGGTGTGACTCGTGAGTAGGCGCGCGTTCGGCGCCCTTCCTGCTCGCGCTCCCCGCTCTTCGCCCATGTGATGAGTATGAGCACGGGCGATCTCACGATCGATGGCCGCGGCGCGCACTACGAGCTCCGCATGCCGCTCTACGAGATGTCGCACGTGCCGGCTCGGAGCGACCCTTCTCGACCATATTCGTTTCTCGAGCGCCGGCGCCGACGCCAGGCTCATTAAGAAAGACTGCACCGCGCGATCCGGGACAGGGCATTTACTTCTGCACGGCCGATTATGTGTTTCCCGAGGCCGTCGACAGGCTCGACGTCGATTGCACCTTTCACGCCGTCACCGTTCCCAATCATGTGCACCTGCTTCGCGCGTAAACGGCGGCCGTCGCGATCAGGCGTTGTTCGATTTTTCCTTTCTCGAAAGCCACGTTGCGGTTCCGGCCGCCCACTCCCGTCGAAACCGCCATTACAGAATGCGGCGCCGGGATCTTGCGCGCGGTTGGCGGGGTCGTGCAAATCCTGTTCCTCGCCAGCCTGGTGCTCGCCGCGCGCAATCGCCGCGAGCTTGCGGCCATCAGCGCCATGTTCCTGGCCGGGCAGATCGTATCCGCGCTCGTCGTGGCGCATACGCGCTGGCAGCCCGCGCTTCGAGATTCGTTGAAGCCGCGGCCTGCGCTGACGCTCGCGTACCTCGCGGTCGAAATTCTCCTTCTGCCGCGCGCCGGCGGACGCTGGCCATTGCCGGTCTGCTGGGTACATTTCACGGCTTGTACTTTCTGTTGTTCCTCCAAAGCACCGGATATGCGCCGGGATATGTGCTGCTCGGCGCCGCGTGGCCAAATGGCTCTGATCGCCATGTTCGCCCTGATTTTCTCCCGCATCAGCCGCTCGATCTCCGCTCTTCGCCCCGCTCAAGTTTCCGCCTGCGCGCTTTTGATCGTCGGCATGGTCTGGTTCTTCCTCCGGCTCAGAAGCTAATGATCATGATCGATCTTGCCTTTCTTATTCGCGTCCATTCGCATTCTCGAACATTAACTTTTGTAAGTATTCATAGTCGGCATCTATAGGCGAACCGCAACTTCGCCGCGTGCGGCGCGTTTAATAAGATAGTGTTATGCGGCGACAGTCTCTTTTTGCGCTTGCTTTGGTTCTTTCGCTAGCCTCCGCCAAGCCAACCTCCCAATTCTCCGTTCCGCTTGCCGCCGATCATAAAATCGCGCATGCGCTAAACCGCCTGACGTTCGGTCCGCAGCCGGGCGACTTCGAGCAAGTGAAGCGGATGGGTCTGAAGAAGTGGATCGATCTCCAGCTTCACCCCGACCGCATCCCCGAGAATCCCGTGCTCGCGAATAAGCTGGCGCCGCTCGACACCTTGCGCATGACGCCGCTGGAGCTTGCGTGGCGCTATCCTCCACCCCAGTTGATCAAATCCATGGTGGATGGCACCGTCCCCTTTCCTAAGGATCCCGAAACGCTCGCCATGATCGATAACGCCGTGCGGCGCATCAAGAGCCAGCAGGGAAAGCAGAGCGATGAGAAGCCCACGCTCGAAAACGTCGGCCTCACCGAAGAGCAGCAGCGCATCCTGCATCGCGGCGCCCCCGCCGAAAAGCTCAAAGTCTTCGACGGCCTCCTCGATGAGCAGAAGGATGAAGTTCTCGAGGCTATGCCGCAAGGCGCGCGCATCGGTCTGTTCAGCGTCGCGCCCCCGGATCTGCGCCGCCGCATCCAGAAATCCGGCGGTCCCCAATTCGTCATCACGCAGGACCTGATGGAAGCCAAGCTGTTACGCGCCATCTACAGCAATCGCCAGCTCGAAGAAGTCCTGACCGATTTCTGGTACAACCACTTCAACGTCTTCCTCGACAAGGGCGCCGACCGTTATCTGGTCGGCTCCTACGAGCGCGACGTGATCCGCCCGCATGTGCTCGGAAAGTTCGAGGACCTGCTGCTCGCGACCGCCGCAAAGTCCCGCCATGCTCTTTTATCTGGATAACTGGCAGTCGGTCGATCCCCGGGCCGCGGGACTGCGCAGCAGCGTCGCGGCGCGGCGGCCAAGCCACGCCGGGGCCTGAACGAAAACTATGGGCGCGAGCTGATGGAGCTGCACACGCTCGGCGTCGATGGCGGCTACACGCAGCAGGATGTCACCGAAGTCGCGCGCTGCTTCACCGGCTGGACCATCAAGGCGCCGCGCGAGGGCGCCACGTTTCGTCTTCCGCGAGCGTCTGCACGATAACGGCCGAAAATCGTGCTGGGCGTCAAGATTCCGGCGGGCGGCGGCATCGAGGACGGCCTGAAAGTGCTGGATATTCTGGCCCACCATCCCTCGACCGCGCGCTTCATCTCGCGAAAAGCTTGCCATGCGGTTTGTGGCCGACGATCCGCCGCCAGCGCTGGTCGCCCGATGGCGCGGACGTTTCGTCAAAACCGACGGCGATCTCCGCGCAGTCATGCAGACCATGATCGCCTCGCCGGAGTTCTGGTCGCAGGGCGCCTATCGCGTGAAGATGAAATCGCCGCTCGAAATGGTGGCGAGCGCCGTGCGCGCGTTGGGGGCCGATGTGGACTTCAGCTTCGCGCTGAGCCACCAGCTCGCTCAGCTCGGCGAGCCGCTTTACCGCAAGCAGGAGCCCACCGGATACACCAATGCCGGCCAGGACTGGATGAATTCCGCGTCGTCTGCTGGCGCGCATGAATTTCGCGATCGCGCTCGCCGGCAACCGATCCCGGGCGTCAAGGTGGACCCCGCGCGCTTCGGGGATGCGCCCGATACCGGATCGCATCGCAACTGCCCTGATGCTGACCGGTCTTTCCGAGAGGCGCGCGCCGCCATCCAGGCGGGCCTCGCCGCCCAGGCCGACCCCCAGAACAACGAGGGGAAGCGCCGGGCGAAGCCCGATTCCACGCCCAAACCGCTCGTCATTGCGGGCCTGATGCTGGGCTCGCCCGATTTTCAGCGAAGGTGACCTTATGCCAACGCGCAGAATCTTTTTGCGAAATGCAGGTTTGGCGATGGCCGGCGTCGGCTCCGCGCCGCTCTGGCTTGAACGCGCGCCTCTATGCGTCCAACGCGCCCGGCGCCCGCAAGAAAATGCTCGTCGCGATCTTCCAGCGCGGCGCGGCCGATGGACTGAACATCGTCGTTCCGCATGGCGAGCGGCGCTACTACGACCTCGCCCCACTATCGCGATTCCCCGCCCTTCTAGTGCCGATCCGCGGAATTCGGCGGTCGATCTCGATGGCTTCTTCGGCCTGCATCCGTCGCTCGCGCCGTTGAAGCCGCTCTAGCGGCAGCAGCACCTTGCCATCGTGCACGCCGCCGGCTCGCCCGATCCCACGCGTTCGCATTTCGATGCGCAGGATTACATGGAATCGGGCACGCCCGGCCTGAAAGGCCACCGCCGACGGCTGGCTGAACCGCGCGCTGCGCGCCCGCCGAAAGGCCAAGCTCTCGCCGGTTCGCGCCGTCAGCCTGGGGCCGGTGCTGCCGCGCGCCATGCGCGGCCGCAACAACGCCATCGCCGTCGAGAACCTGAACAACTTTCAAGTGCGCGACGACGCCGCATCGAAAGTATTTGAGGCGATGTACGCCGGCTCGACCGATAAGGTCCTCAACGGCACCGGCCGCGAGACGTTCGAAGCCGTCGCGCTGCTGCAATCGATTGAGAAGACGCCCTACCAGCCCGCCAGCCGAGTATCCCGGCGGCGCGTTTCGGCGACAGCATGCGGCAGATCGCGCAGCTCATCAAAGCCGACGTAGGCGTTGAAGTCGCCTTCGCCGACATCGGCGGCTGGGATCATCACGTGAACGAGGTTGGCCCGAAGCCTCGCAAGGCAGCTCGCGCAGCGCCTCGGCGAGTTCGGTGGCAGCCTCGCCGCGTTCTGGCAGGATCTGGGCGATCGCATGGAGGATGTCGTGGTTGTGACCATGTCCGAGTTCGGCCGCACCGCGAAAGAAAACGGCAATCGCGGCACCGATCACGGCCACGCCAACGTGATGTTCGTGATGGGCGGCGATGTCCGCGGCGGCAAAGTCTACGGCGACTGGCCCGGCATGGAAGATCACCAGCTCTACGAAGGCCGCGATCTCGCCCTCACCACCGATTTCCGCGACGTGCTCAGTGAATTGGTCGAGAAGCACCTCGGCAATCCGGACCTCCGCGACGTCTTCCCCGGATACACCGTCGACCGTCGAAAATTTCGCGGCCTTGTGTAGCGCAGGGCCACGCGCAGTGTCCGGGGACCTGCGGCTTTTTCTGCTTCAGCGCGCGCCGTCCAGCAGCATGTACGTCACCAGCGCCACCGCCGCGTGATTCTTGTGATCATCGTACACGTCCACCTGCGCGGTGATGAGCGTCTTTCCAATGCGCAGCAGATGCGAGCGCGCCGTCACTTTGCGCCCGGTTACCGGGCGTAGATAATTGATCTTCAGTTCTACGGTAGTGGCCGTATGGCCCCGATGCAGGATCGCCATGCCGGCCGCCACATCCGCCAGTGTCGCTGTGACGCCGCCGTGCAGCACGCCAGCCATGTTGTAAAGCTCGTCGCGCAAGCGGCACTCGATGGTCATGCCGTCCCTGTGCTGGCGCACCACGCGTATGCCAACGTACTGGTTGAAATCCATCCGGGCGGGCAAACCATCATCCTAGCAGGAACGGCCCGGCCAAAAAGGCGGTCACGAAAATAGGCACTTTTGTTTGAGGGCCGCCCGGAAGTGAAGGCGCGAAGCTGGACGCAGAGCTTTGCCGCCCGGCGTTGTTCCTTGTATCTAACAGAAAATAATAGGTAAATCCGCGATCCCAAGAAAATGTTAAGAGGAGGTTGCACTCGGGCGTCTCTTTTGCTATTCTGCTCAGTGCCGCCAAAATTTAGGGTCTCGCAGGAATAGGGAGTGGGCCGGGGGTTGCCCAGACGCGGCGGGTAGTGGTATAGTCCAAAGAGATCCTTGTAAGGAAAGGTAACAAAACCTGGCGCGAGCCATCGCGTTGGGCGGAATACGGCCTTCCTGGTAGTTCTTTCAAGAATTTATCATTTTTGTGCCGGTTGTGTGCCCGCGTTAGCGTGTGAAGCCGCCGGCAAAACAAGTTTCGAGGCCTGTAGAGCTGCGGGCATCGCAAGATGTCTGTTGGTTTCTGCACAGATCTTTGAAAATCTGGTTGGACGCAAATATTGGAACTTCGTCAGAACTCTGAGTAAAACCGGACGATTATTCTCACAAATTCAAACGAGAGTTTGATCCCGGCTCAGAATCAACGCTGGCGGCGCGCCTAACACATGCAAGTCGCACGAGAAAGTGGAGCAATCCATGAGTACAGTGGCGTACGGGTGAGTAACACGTGGATCATCTGCCCTGGAGTGGGGAATAACGCTGGGAAACCGGCGCTAATACCGCATATTCCCGAGAGGGGAAAGCAGCAATGCGCTCGAGGAGGAGTCCGCGGCCGATTAGCTAGTTGGTAGGGTAAAAGCCTACCAAGGCTGTGATCGGTAGCCGGCCTGAGAGGGCACACGGCCACACTGGCACTGAAACACGGGCCAGACTCCTACGGGAGGCAGCAGTGGGGAATCTTGCACAATGGGGGAAACCCTGATGCAGCGACGCCGCGTGAGCGATGAAGCCCTTCGGGGTGTAAAGCTCTTTCGGCAGGGACGATTATGACGGTACCTGCAGAAGCAGCTGCGGCTAACTACGTGCCAGCAGCCGCGGTAATACGTAGGCAGCAAGCGTTGTTCGGAGTTACTGGGCGTAAAGGGTGTGTAGGCGGCCCGTTAAGTTCCGTGTGAAATCTCCCGGCTCAACCGGGAGGGTGCGCGGAAAACTGGCGGGCTAGAGTACGGGATGGGAGAGTAGAATTCCTGGTGTAGCGGTGAAATGCGTAGATATCAGGAGGAATACCGGTGGTGTAGACGGCTCTCTGGACCGTAACTGACGCTGAAACACGAAAGCGTGGGTAGCAAACAGGATTAGATACCCTGGTAGTCCACGCCCTAAACGATGCATATTTGGTGTAGGCAGTTCATTCTGTCTGTGCCGGAGCTAACGCGTTAAATATGCCGCCTGGGGAGTACAGTCGCAAGGCTGAAACTCAAAGGAATTGACGGGGGCCCGCACAAGCGGTGGAGCATGTGGTTCAATTCGACGCAACGCGAAGAACCTTACCTGGGCTCGAACGGCTAGTCAACGATCGTGGAAACACGGTTACTCCGCAAGGGGGTCTAGTCGAGGTGCTGCATGGCTGTCGTCAGCTCGTGTCGTGAGATGTTGGGTTAAGTCCCGCAACGAGCGCAACCCTCGTCCTGTGTTGCCATGCCGAAAGGCGGAACTCGCAGGAGACCGCCAGCGATAAGCTGGAGGAAGGTGGGGATGACGTCAAGTCCTCATGGCCTTTATGTCCAGGGCTACACACGTGCTACAATGGCCGGTACAATGCGCTGCTAAGTCGCAAGACGGAGCCAATCGCAAAAAACCGGTCTCAGTTCGGATTGCAGGCTGCAACTCGCCTGCATGAAGCTGGAATCGCTAGTAATGGCAGATCAGAACGCTGCCGTGAATACGTTCCCGGGCCTTGTACACACCGCCCGTCACATCACGAAAGTGGATTGTACTAGAAGTCCGCAGGCTGACCCGCAAGGGGAGCAGCGGCCCAAGGTATGATTCATGATTGGGGTGAAGTCGTAACAAGGTAGCCGTAGGAGAACCTGCGGCTGGATCACCTCCTTTCTAAGAGAGAACGTGGGTGGAGTCAGCGACAAAGTACACGCTGACAGCCGTTCCACTCCAACCGCCGTCGCAAGATGGCGGATCCCGTCCGGATCTCTGTAGGAGTTCGCGAGTTCTAGTAAGCGGCTGCGAGGCTGGTCTTCGTGGTCCTTGCGTCCAATCGGCCTCGGATAATTTTTCGGGGGCTGTAGCTCAGCTGGGAGAGCGCCTGATTTGCATTCAGGAGGTCGCCGGTTCGATCCCGACCAGCTCCACCAGGTGTTGTTGTAGGTTCGAACCGGGCCTGTAGCTCAGGTGGCTAGAGCGCACCCCTGATAAGGGTGAGGTCGGTAGTTCAACTCTACCCAGGCCCACCAGAAAATCAAGGTTCTAGGTTTCAGGTGCCAGGTATTTTTTGAATACCTAGGACCTGACACCTAGCATCGGCAGGTGTTTGATCTTTGACAATTGAATATTGACGGGCATTTACTACAAGTAAATGCAGCGAAGCGCACAAAGAATTCACTTTGTGTTCAGAGTAGATTTTATGGTCAAGCTACTAAGGGCGTGTGTGTGGATGCCTTGGCGCAAGCAGGCGAAGAAGGACGTGGTCAGCTGCGAAAAGCCCCGGGAAGTCGCTAACAGGCTGTGATCCGGGGATGTCCGAATGGGGAAACCCAACGGGTGTGAACACCCGTTACCGTCATCTGAATTCATAGGGTGGCGGAGCGAACCTGGGGAAGTGAACCATCTTAGTACCCAGAGGAAGAGAAATCAACCGAGATTCCGAAAGTAGTGGCGAGCGAAATCGGAAGAGCCTAAACCGTGCGATTCGAAAGGAGAGCGCGGGGTTGTAGGACCACAATATTCGGTGTCGGGCTTGGAAACAGGCTCGAGACCGAGTAAACGAGGGAAGAGGAGTGTTAATCGAACGGTCTGGAAAGGCCGGCCATAGAGGGTGATAGCCCCGTAGGTGAAAATGCAATTCTCCTTCCAGTGGCTCCTGAGTATCGCGGGACACGTGGAACCCTGCGAGAAACTGCCGGGACCATCCGGCAAGGCTAAATACTTGCTTGCGACCGATAGTGAACCAGTACCGTGAGGGAAAGGTGAAAAGAACCCCTGCGAGGGGAGTGAAATAGTACCTGAAACCACACGCTTACAAGCAGTTGGAGGGCTATGCTCCGCAAGGAGAATGCCTGACATCGTGCCTATTGCATAATGAGCTGGCTAGTTATTCTCAGTGGCAAGGTTAAGCGAAAGCGAGCCGAAGCGAAAGCGAGTCTGAATAGGGCGTTGAGTCGCTGGGAATAGACGCGAAGCGGGATGATCTACCCTTGGCCAGGATGAAGTCCGTGTAACAGCGGATGGAGGTCCGAACCAGTGTTGGTTGAAAACAGCTTGGATGAGCTGAGGGTAGGGGTGAAAGGCTAATCAAATTCCGTGATAGCTCGTTCTTTCCGAAATAGGTTTAGGCCTAGCCTCGCGTGGTCCGTCGCGGTGGTAGAGAACTGAATGGACTAGGGGCCTTCCCAGGTTACCGAATCCAACCAAACTTCGAATGCCGCAGACGCGTAGCGCGGGAGTCAGACTGTGGGGGCTAAGCTTCATAGTCGAAAGGGAAACAGCCCAGACCATCAACTAAGGTCCCAAAATTTGCGCTCAGTGGGAAAGGAAGTCGAGAGACTCAGACAGCCAGGAGGTTGGCTTAGAAGCAGCCATCCTTTAAAGAAAGCGTAACAGCTCACTGGTCGAGTCGCTCGGTGCCGACAATATAACGGGGCTCAAGCGCAATACCGAAGTTATGGATTCGCGGTAGCAATACCGTGGATGGTAGGAAAGCATTCTTAGCCGGGTGAAGGTCGACCGAGAGGACGGCTGGACGGTTAGGAAGAGACTCTGCCAGCATAAGTAGCGAAAAACCAGGTGTGAACCCTGGTCGCCGAAAGTCTAAGGATTCCTGAGAAAGGTTAATCCGCTCAGGGTTAGTCGGAGCCTAAGGTGAGGCCGAAAGGCGTAGCCGATGGACGCACGGTTAATATTCCGTGACTACCGAAGCTCGATCAAGACCGAAGGGGGGACGCAGACCGTAAGCCCATTTGCGCAATGGTTTCAAAGATGGGTGAAGGGAGATCCGGACAGGCAAATCCGCCGGGTCGTCTGCCAGGAAAAGCCTCTAAGGAGAGTTAGGTATCCGTACCACAAACCGACACAGGTGGACGAGATGAATATTCTAAGGCGCTCGGGTGATGGTATGTTCAGGAACTAGGCACATTAGCCCCGTAACTTCGGGAGAAGGGGTGCCCTTCGCAAGAAGGGTCGCAGTGAATAGTCTCAGGCGACTGTTTAACAAAAACACAGGTCTCTGCAAAGTCGAAAACGACGTATAGGGGCTGACGCCTGCCCGGTGCCGGAAGGTTAAAGAGAGAGGTTAGCCGCAAGGCGAAGCTTTGAACTGAAGCCCCGGTGAACGGCGGCCGTAACTATAACGGTCCTAAGGTAGCGAAATTCCTTGTCGGGTAAGTTCCGACCTGCACGAATGGCGTAACGATCTGAGAACTGTCTTAACATGCCGCCCGGCGAACTTGTGGTCCCGGTGAAGACGCCGGGTGCCCGCCACTAGACGGAAAGACCCCGTGCACCTTTACTATACCTTTTCATTGAACTATGGGGCCATCTGCGCAGGATAGGTGGGAGGCTTTGATTTCGGGCTCTCGGGCTCGGAGGAGCCAACGGTGAGATACCACCCTGATGGTTCTGTGGTTCTAACTTACTCCCGTAATCCGGGAGAAGGACAATGGAAGGCGGGTAGTTTGACTGGGGCGGTCGCCTCCTAAACAGTAACGGAGGCGCGCGAAGCTTGGTTCAGGCTGTTTGGAAATCAGCCGACGAGTGCAAAGGCATAAACCAGGTTAACTGTGAGACCAACGAGTCGAGCAGATGCGAAAGTAGGCCTTAGTGATCCGGTGGTTCTGTATGGAAGGGCCATCGCTCAACGGATAAAAGGTACGCCGGGGATAACAGGCTGATCGGAGTCAAGAGTTCACATCGACGCTCCGGTTTGGCACCTCGATGTCGGCTCATCGCATCCTGGGGGTGTAGAAGCTCCCAAGGGTTAGGCTGTTCGCCTATTAAAGCGGTACGTGAGCTGGGTTCAGAACGTCGCGAGACAGTTCGGTCCCTATCTGTGGTGGGCGTAGGAGATTTGAGGGGGCTTGTCCTTAGTACGAGAGGACCGGGATGAACGAACCTCTTGTGATCCAGTTGTCACGCCAGTGGCATAGCTGGGTAGCGAAGTTCGGTCAGGATAAACGCTGAATGCATATAAGCGTGAAACCTTCCCCAAGATGAGATCTCCCAACCGAAAGGGTAACAAGGGCACAGGAAGACTACCTGTTTGATAGGACGGATGTGTAAGTCCAGTAATGGGCTCAGCTAACCGTTACTAATTGCCCGTTCGGCTTGACCATAAAATTTACTCTCAATACAAGGTGAATTCGAACAAAGTGGTAAGGCCCGTCAATATTCAAGACCGCGGCGAGTAGAGCTGCGGGTCAACCAGTTCTGGGTGACCATAGCGAGGGGGACCCACCCGTTCCCATCCCGAACACGGCAGTTAAGCCTCTCAGCCCCAATGGTACTGCACGCGCAAGTGTGTGGGAGAGTAGGAAGTTGCCCGGTATATCAAAAGCCCCATCCGAAAGGATGGGGCTTTTGTTGTTTTGGGGACCTGGAAAATCCCAAGGCCTGGATTTGACAGCTAGCTGTAAACCTGTAAAGCTGTATCTATGGCAGCAGTCCGGCACCAAGTCACGTTCGATTTTCGCGATCAGCCGCAGTTATTGGACATGCTCCGGCTTCTGGCCGCGAAGCGGCGCACGACCCAAAAGGCCGTCTTGACAGATGCACTGAACGCATATTTCTCGCAACGGCAGGAGGAGATCGCGCTCCTGACGGCGGCCGAAAAGAGCTTTGCGGAATGGGACAACGAAGAAGACCGGGTGTATGACACCCTTTGATCTGGTTCTGCTTCCTTTTCCATTCACCGACCTGAGAACCACCCGACAACGGCCCTGCGTGATTCTCTCGGTATTTCAGCCGAGGGGACTCACCGAGCATTACGTGGTCGCGATGGTAACAAGCCAATTGAGCGGACTGGCCTTTCCGGGAGACACAGTGCTCGTGAAATGGAGTGAGGCGGGGCTGCCGAAGCCGAGCCTGGTGCGGTTGGCCAAGGTTGTCACCGTGGATGGGTCGCTGATCCGGAAGAAACTGGGGACGCTACAGGAGACCGACCGCAAAGTGATCCGGCGACAATTCCGGCAGGTGTTCTCAGAGCTAGTGTGAAGGCGCGGCGAATTGCGTGAGCCGCTACCGCTCCGTTGCCGTGGCGGCTCTATCATGATCTGAGACGGCCCGCTAGTTGATCGTGACAGTCGGGAGCGATGTGAATGTGCCGGCCGGGTTGACGCGTAGTCCCAGTCCGGTAAGCCCTACGGCGCCATTGGTTGGCGTGCCCTGCGTCCCGTAGTAAACCTTGACCGTGCCGCGCTGGCCCGCGAGTTGAGTGGCGTAGCGGCTGCTGAACAAGAATGATTCGTGCTGAAGCGGCCCCAGTGTCCGGGTGGAATCGCTGAAGAGGAACGCGCCGGCCGAGTCATAGAAGTAAAGATTCTCGATCACGGTGTCGAAGTCGCTTACGTTGGCGAGCGCAAATCCGGTGTCAAAGCCGGGAGTTTCGTCGAACGCCATGGCGAAACCTCCGGTTGCGGGGATGCCTTCGACGGTGGCTTCCGATTCCGGACGGTTCGAGACCTGCAGGCGGTAGGCGGCGATGACGCCAAGCTTCTGGGCATTGTCCGCCAGCGCCCATCCTGTTACCGACGCGCCCGCTCCAGGGGTAGAGAGAAATTGCGTGCTGTGCCCTGGGATCTGCACAACATAGGACGAAGTCGCATTGGCTCCATTCAGCGAAAGCGAGAGCGGAGCTCCGCTATCCTGCCAGAAGGTCAAGCGGCAGGTGACGGGCGCGCCGGTCACATTAGTGATGATGAATTCCGTCAAAAAACCGCCGCCGTCGGCGATCTGGGAAAGAATCTCGGTCTCTTTCGTCTCCTGGGTGGTGGACACGGAACCAGCGGCAGCCGTGGAGCGCAGGGTGCTGCTCGAGCCGCAGCTCGCGGATGTGCATGTCGCTTCGATCTCATTCGCAATCGCGATGGTTCCCCCGGCGTTGGTCAGCGCCGAGGCAAAGTTGATCGAAAGGGTGGTTGTGGAGCCGGAGACAATGGGCGAAGCGGAAACCAGGTTGACGGAAGTACTCGAACTGGCGTCCGGGATGTTGAAAAAGTACCCCGCGCCGGGCCCGGCATTGCCGCCGGTGGTGGTGACAGAGATGGAGGAATATGTTCCGGTGTTGGCGTCGAAGAAAAACGAACCAAAAATCTGGGAGCCATCGGAAAGCGCGACGTCGTGGATATACCAGCGTTTCGGCGTGCTGGTGGAGATGGCGGACGCGGTGCCGGCGGTAATTGGCCGTTGAGGGGTGACGGAATTGCAGGACACATTGGCGCAAAACGATTCCTGCGCCAACCCGACGATCGACACGGTTCCTCCGGCGGCGGTCAACGCGGATGAAAAGCCGAGCGTGAGCGCGAACGTTGAGGTAGCGAAAACCGGCACAGTGGAAACGCCGCTAAAGAAAATGCTGGTGGCGGAATCAACGTAAGGCGCCGTAGAACTGTAATAGCTCCCTGGCAACACGCTTCCCGGAGTCGTTGTGATGTTGATGTTGGAATAGACTCCCATACTCGCGTCGAAATCGAAACCGCCGAACGCCCGGCCGCCATCGCTAAAAGTTACGCCATTGAGCTGCCAATGCAGGGGAGTAGCGCTTGCGGCGCAGACCATCAAAAAGAGCAACAAACCGACGTGCAGGAACTTCGTTATGCCGATGCAGCGCGACGGCTGCCGGCAGGTATCCAGATTGCACATAGATTGTCATACCTCCTCACTCCAAACGACAGCGATTATACTTTATGCGAAGCGATTGCCGTTGAGCGACGAGCCGGTTCGCATTCCGATCACCGACGTTTTCGATCTCCACAGCGTTCCTCCGCGGGATGTCAAGGGAGTAGTGGAAGCCTATCTCGAGGAGGCGCACAAGAGGGGATTCAGAGCGCTGCGCATTATTCACGGGCGGGGGATTGGGGTGCAGCGCGAGATTGTGCGGCGCGTGCTGGAGAAGGCGGATTTCGTCGAGTCATATGGAGATGCGCCGGCGGAAGCGGGCGGGTGGGGCGCGACGATCGTCAACCTGCGCGGCCGCTAGCCGATTTGCGTCAGACGATCATTTCCTGACAGTAGCCGGGCAGGCCGCCGCGATGCAATGCTGAAGACAGATGGCTGTTCTGTTAAGTGGCTCCGGTCTGTGTAAGTCGTTCGGAGCGCGAGTCCTGTTTGAGAGTCTTTCGTTGAGTATTTCCGAGGGAGACCGGACCGGTCTGATCGGGCCGAATGGCAGCGGGAAAACCACGCTGCTGGAGATACTGGCCGGGAAGGAAGCGCCAGATGCGGGGATCCGGGCGCTGCGCAAGCAGACAAAGTCTGGCCTATGTCCCGCAGGACTCCGTTGTTCGGACGGGACGACACGGTCGGCTCAGTCCTGCGAGCGGCGTTGGAGGGTCTGGCACTCGAGGAAGAAGAAAAGAGCGATTCGCGTCGAGGTGATGCTTGAGCCGGGCCGGCTTCGAGACGGCCGCTACGGCGGCGACGGCGCTCTCCGGCGGATGGAAGAAGCGGCTTGCCATCGCGGCTGCGCTCGTGACATCGCCGGATGTGCTGCTGCTGGACGAGCCCACCAATCACCTGGACCTGGAAGGCATCCTGTGGCTGGAGACGTGCGATCGAGGCGGCGAACGCCTGCCTGGTGGTGACGCACGACCGGTATTTTCTCGAGAACGTGGCCACGCAAATGGTGGAGGTGAACCCGATCTATCCGGAGAGTGCGTTCCAGGTGAAGGGGAACTATAGCGAATTTCTGGAGCGGCGAGAGGAGTTTCTGGAGGCGCAAGCCAAGCAGCAGGAGTCGCTGGCGACGAAGGTGCGGCGGGAGGTGGAGTGGCTCCGGCGAGGGCCGAAGGCGAGAACGGGCAAGTCGCGGGCGCGAGTGGATTCGGCCGGACGGCTGATCGAGGAACTCTCGGCGGCGACGGTACGCAGCCGGACGGCGACGGCGCAGATCGACTTCACGGCGTCCGATCGAAAGACCAAACGCCTGATTGAGGCTGAAGGCATCGGGAAGACGCTCGGCGGCCGCAGGCTGTTTCAAAATCTGAATCTGACTCTTTCGCCGGGCGTACGCGTGGGCCTGGTGGGCGCGAACGGCAGCGGAAAAACCACGCTGCTCAAGATCCTCGAAGGAGCGATGGGCCCGGACGAAGGGACCATCCAGCGGGCGGACCGGCTGCAGATCGTGAGCTTCGCACAGGACCGCGGCGCGCATTTGGACCTGGAAATCAGCCTGCGCCGGACATTGTGTCCGGAGGGCGACTCGGTGATTTACCGCGGACGTCCGATCCACGTGGCGGGATGGGCGAAGCGGTTCCTGTTTCAGCGACGAGCAGCTCGAATGCCGGTTTCGAGACTCTCGGGCGGCGAGCGAGCGCGCGTGATGATCGCGCGGCTGATGCTGGCGGCGGCAGATGTGCTGCTGCTGGACGAGCCGACGAACGACCTGGATATTCCGACTCTCGAGGTGCTGGAGGACAGCCTGCTCGAGTTTTCGGGCGCCGTGGTGCTGGTGAGCCATGACCGGTATCTGCTGGACCGCGTGTCGACCATCGTGATCGGCCTGGACGGAAGGCGAGGGACGGATTTTCGCCGACTACTCGCAGTGGGAAGCGTCGCGAAACGAGCCACGCGACGAGCGACCGGTGGTGCAGGAGCGCACGCCTGCCGGCTCTGGCGGAAGGCTCCAAGAAGAAGCTGGCCTACCTGGAACAGCGCGAGTGGGACGGCATGGAAGCGAAGATTCTGGAAGCGGAACAGGAGCTGGGCTTTTGCAGGGGGAGCTGCAAGCGGCAGCGTCGGATGCGAAGCGGGTAACGGAGGCTTACGAAAAACTGCAGGACGCCCAACGGCGCGTGGAGGATTTGTACGCGCGCTGGGCGGAGCTGGAGGCAAAGGTGGCGCGGTGAAACGCGGACCGGCGCCGGCGCTTATTGGCGGGCCGATCAGCGAAAATCGCCGGAATGCGCTACAATAGGGGCTACTGGAAGTTGATCCGCAACCCCCTCTCCCTTCGCTGGTAGTCGGCTCGCCGGTTTTCATCCGCAAAAAATAAATGAAAAGTTTCTCTGAATTCTCACTCTCTGCTCCCTTAAAGAGCAATCTGGTAAGGCACGGCTTTACCGAACCCACGCCCGTTCAAGCTCTGGCCATCGGGCCGGCGCTGGCGGGACAAGACGTGGTCGCCACAGCGCAAACCGGCACGGGCAAAACGCTCGCCTTTGTATTGCCCATCATCCACCTGATTGCGAAGCAGCCTTCACATTCCGGCGTCCGCGCGGTGATCCTGTGCCCGACGCGCGAACTGGCCATCCAAATCAACGAAACCTTCGCCCAAATGGCGGCAGGCACGGGTATTCGCGCCACCGTCGTAGTCGGCGGGCTCAGCGAACGATCGCAGCTGCAGTCCATCCGGAAGGGCGCACATGTGCTGATCGCTACTCCGGGACGGCTTTTCGACTTCCTCGGCCGGCAACTGGTGAATCTCAGCGGCGTCCGCATGCTGGTGCTGGACGAAGCCGACCGGATGTTGGACATGGGCTTCCTGCCTACGATCAAGAAAATCATGGCGGCCATACCAACCGATCGCCAGACGCTGTTCTTCTCGGCCACGATTGAAACATCGGTCAAACACCTGGTAGAGACGCACGTCCGAAACGCGGTGCGCATTGCCGTGGGCTCCACGACGAAGCCTATCGAGCAGGTGGACCTGCATCTTTACGAAGTGGAACAGGATCGAAAGCTGGGCCTGCTCGAAAGCATGTTGCGCCAGGAGGCAGGCTCCTTCCTGGTATTCGCCCGCACCAAGCACGGCGCGGACCGGCTGTCAAAAAAGCTCTCGCACGGTGGCGTAAAGACCGCGACAATCCACGGCGACCGCAGCCAGAACCAACGCAGCCAGGCGCTGCGCGGATTCCAGGAAGGATACTATCGAGTCCTGGTGGCGACCGACATCGCGGCGCGCGGGATTCACGTGGAGGGGATCGCGCACGTGGTGAATTATGATCTTCCGCAAGTCCCGGAAGACTTCATTCACCGGGTTGGCCGCACGGGGCGCGCGGGCGCGCGCGGAACGGCTTCGACTTTCGCTACGCGCTCGGAGCGCGCGGACATTGCAAACATCGAGCGAACCCTGGACACCAGGCTGGTACGGCGCCAGGTATCCTCCGACGTTTCGCGGGAGCAGAAGGCAACGGGGACGGTCATTGTCATCCCGTCGACGTCAACCCAGCCACGGCAGCATGTCCGGTCGTTCGGGCCCCGGCGCAAAGGCGGCAGGAGCCTGATACGGCGGGCGGTGTAGACAGGATCCGCGCCGGAAAACCCTCGAGCATACAATCCGGAAGGCACGCTAGAGGCGGAATGCCGCCGCGCGCCTTTTTCTGGATTACCCGGTAAGCACGAAGATTCCTCTCTCCCCAAAACGAACTAACAACAGACCTCGAGACGTCGCACTGAAGTGCGCCGCTGCACGCTGAAGCGCGCGCTACGGGGCGTAGAAGAGGTAGTCGGCTTCGTAGGGCCTGCGTGCTTCGGCGCCCTCGTGCGCGGCGTCGCAGCCACCCTTGGGGGCTTTGCCAGATTTGGTATGGAGACGCCGGATGCCGGTTATTGGGGTCATGACGCCAGAACCGTGATGTTCGGCGGCGGTCAGGCGCAGCCAGGGGATCGCATCGGGATCGGGGGAAGGGATGCTGGCAACGAGTTTGCCTGTCACCTGGCTGCCATCGGTGGATTCCCAGGTGGGGCCAGCGAAGTGCCTGCCGACTTCGTTTCCGCTCGCATTGAAAAGCTTGGCTTCGGGAGCGCGGAACGTCCAAGCGCCCCCGCGGCAAGTGTAGATTTGATCGCCGGTAGCATGGACCTGAAACGCCGGGTGCTCATTGGGCGGAGGAATCAACGTGGAGGGAACGGTTCCATTTTGCCCTGCGGCATTTGCCAGAAGAACGAGCACCAGGAGCGGCCGGACCATTCCGAGATTATACGGGACCGCACTTACCAGGTGTAATGCGCGACGTAAGTGACCAACTTTTCCTCATTGGGTGCAAGCGTCACGTGGAATTCGATGGTCTGGGCGTCGGTTTTGGAGTATGGCATGGAGCTGGTCGGGATGTCCCACGTGCTCCAGCGATAGAGGTGCTCGACCACGCGTACTTCCGCCGGCTCCTTTTTGTGGTTGCGCACTTTGATTTCGAAACCTTCGTCCATCATCCGGCGGCCGATGTCGTTGTGGAAGATGGTGCGCTTGCGCTCGCCGGCGAGATCGAATGCGGAGCCCGTGAAGACGCGGATCTTTTCGTCCTTGGGCGTGTGATCGATGGCGTCTTCACCGGTGAATTCCAGACGGCCGTCGGTATCGCGGCGGTAGAAACGAATTCTGCCTTTGGGCAGCGGCATGCCGAGGTGGTTGGCGTCGGAATTCATGAACTCGCGCATGACCCAGACTTTCGGATTCGACAGCGTGCCATAGCTGGCTTCGTTGCGGATGCCTTCGGGCTGCCATCCGCGGTATCGGTTGAGGTCGATTTTCGCGCCATCGTAGACGTAGATGGTGTCGGCCTTGACGCCGGCGGCACGGACGAACTCGACCTGCTTTGATTCGATGCCGTGAATTGGGAGCGCGATGAGGAAGCGCATCGGTGGCCTCTTTCAGGTAGATGCCGGTGGTGCAGGGAAAGTTGAGCACGCGGGATTCCAGGAGAATGCCGAGGCCCAGGAGAGAGATTGAAGGATTAACGTGTGACGGGGCGGCGTCTACGTGCGGGGTCCGCACAGGCATTGGTGGAGCCGGACCAGGGGGCCGGTGCGGACGAGGGGGTCCGCCCCACTAGGAGCGGGTGGCGACGGTGATGCGGTTGGCTACGGCGGTTTTGATCCTCTCGACGGCTTGCATCAGGTTCTCGTAGGAATTGGCGTAGCTGAAGCGGATGTAGCCTTCGCCGAACGCGCCGAAGGCGGCGCCGTTGAGACACGCAACGCCGGCGTCGTAGAGGAGGTAATCCGCCAGTTCCTTGGACTTCATGCCGGTGCCGGTGATGTTGGGAAAGGCGTAGAACGCGCCGCCGGGGAGCGGACAGCGGAAACCAGGCACCTGGTTGAGGCCGGCGCAGAAGGCGTCGCGGCGGCGGTGAAATTCGGCGACCATGGCGTCGACGGGCTGCTGCGGGCCATCGAGCGCGGCGAGGCCGGCGCGCTGCGTAAAGCTGGCGGTGCAGGAGTTGGAATTGACCATGAGCTTCGAGACCGCTTCCACCAGCCATTCCGGCATCACTCCGTAACCCATGCGCCAACCGGTCATGGCGTAGGTTTTGGAAAAGCCGTCGAGGAGGATCGTCTTTTCGAGCATGCCGGGCAAGCTCGCGATGGATAGGGGCGGCTGGTCGCCGTAGTGGATGCGCGAGTAGATTTCGTCGGAAAGCACCATGAGGTCGCGATCGCGGATCAGATCGGCGATGGCGTGCATATCCTCGGGCGGGATGAGGCCTCCGGTGGGATTCTGCGGGGAGTTGAGGATCAGCAGCTTGGTTTTCGGCGAGAGAAGCTGGCGCAGCGTGTCGAGGTCGAAGGAGAAGCCGCGCTCTTCGACCAGCGGAATGGGCACGGGCACGCCGCCGGAGAAACGGATCATGGATTCATAGATGGGGAAGCCGGGGTCGGGATAGATGACCTCATCGCCGGACTCGATGAGGGCGAGCATCGGAAAAAAAATGATGGGCTTGCCGCCGGGGACGACGGACACGTGCTCGGGGCCGACGCGGATGGCGCGCGTGCGGGAAATATAGCGCGCGATGGCTCTCGCGCAATTCGGGCAGGCCCTGAGTGGGACCGTAATGCGTGTAACCTTCATCGAGCGCCTGCTTGGCGGCTGCGACGATGTGCGCGGGGGTAGGGAAATCGGGCTCGCCGATTTCGAGATGGATGACGTGCCTGCCCTGGCGCTCGAGTTCGCGCGCGCGCAACAGGACTTCGAAGGCGGATTCCACGCCGATGCGATTCATTCGCTCTGCTAGTTTCATGAGATTTTCCGGAAGAAGGGAATGCCCGTCGCGGGTTTCGACTTGCTCGACGCGATCGTCGATGGCTACGCGATCACCGAGGACGCGGCCGGTGGTACGGAAACCGTTTTCGAGTGTAACGATGACGACCTGATACGGAACGTCGGCGGCGAAGGCTTCGGGCGCGAGGTGCACGACGGTTTCGGTGTAGACGGTGGCAGTCATACATTCCCCAAAATGCTGACGACGCACGAGGCGCCCGAGCCGCCCAGGTTTTGCGCGAGGCCGAGCGAGTGGCGTTTCAGCTGCAGATCGCCGGCCTCGCAGCGAATCTGGGCAACGATATCGCAAAGCTGCGCGACGCCGGTGGCGCCGACGGGATGGCCCTTGGATTTCAGGCCGCCGCTTGCGTTGATGGGTTTTTCGCCAGTGCGCGCGGTGGCGCCGGAGGCTTCATAGGGGCCGCCGCAGCCTTTGTCCACAAAACCCAGGTCCTCGATGGCCACAATCTCGGCGATGGTGAAGCAATCGTGCACTTCAGCGAATTGAATGTCGCGCGGAGTGACGCCCGCCATCTCGTAGGCTTTTTGCGCCGCGCGGCGGACCGCGGGAAACGTGGTGATGTCGGATTTTTGATCGAGCGCCACGAAGTCGGAGGCCTGGGCCACGCCGAGGATGCGCACGGGCTTATCGGTGAAATCGCGCGCGCGATCGAGCGGCATAAGCAGCACCGCCGCGGCGCCATCGCTGATGAGTGAACAATCGTAGAGGTACAGAGGCTCGGCGACGGGACGCGCGTTGAGCGCCTGCTCCCTCGTGATGACCTTGCGCATATGCGCATCGGGGTTGAGGGCGCCGTTGGCGTGATTCTTGACGGCCACGGCGGCGAGGTGCTCGCGCGTGGTGCCGTACTGGTACATATGGCGGCGGGCGATCATGGCGAACAACGACGGGAAGGTGGAACCGGCCTTGATTTCGCCGGAGCAATCGCCCGCGCCGGCCAGAATTTCGGTGACGCGCGCGGTGGGCTGCGAGGTCATTTTCTCGACGCCGGCGACCAGGACGCAATCGTACAATCCGGCTGAAACGGCCGAGAAAGCATGGAAAAAGGCTGACCCGCTGGAGGCGCAGGCGGCCTCGAACCGGGTGGCGGGAACGTCATGGATACCGAGGGCGGTGGAGATGTAGGGCGCCAAGTGATTTTGGCCGGTGAACGAAGGTCCGGCGAAATTACCAAGGTAAAACGCCTCCACCTGGGAGGGGCTAACACGCCCGTTTTTCAGGCACTTATCGCCGGCTTCGACGGCCAGGGAGCGCAGATCACGGTCACCAAAGGCGCCGAAGGGCGTTTTGCCGGCGGCCACCACCGCCACTGGTCTCATATAATTAGCTTAGCGCGCAAAGTAGTCTCCACGTTCTCCCGGCCGCGGCGTCATCCTTATTGTGGGGACGGGAACCGTGTATAGCGAGGTCATGAGCGAATTGGCGCCCCCGCCACTCGAGGCCGTTGAGAGACAAAACCGCTTTGTCTCTGAGAATCTGCGGCGCATCTTCGTCCAAATTTACCGTATTGTGGGCAACATTGCCGACGCCCAGGATCTCACGCAAGAAGCTTTCATCAAAGCACTGCAACGCCAGGAGCAGCTCAAAGACGAGGAGAAGGCGACGCATTGGCTTTCCCGCATCGCGACGAACACGGCGATCGATTTTCTACGGCGGCACGGGCGCGTGACGCATTGCGAAATGGACGTACAGACGGAGAGCCGGGAGGAATCACCTGAAGACCTGCTGCTGCGGTCGGAGCATCGCGACTATCTGGAAGACGGGCTGCGCCTGCTGACGGCGCGCGAGCGCGCGGCGCTGATGCTGCGCGATGTGGAAGGATGCTCCGCGGAGGAAGTGGCCAAGCAGTTGGACTGTTCCAAAGCCACGGTGCGGTCGCACATTGCCAACGCCCGGATCAAACTGCGGCGATACATGGCCGGAAGGAGGCGCTGAGATGAGCAAGCATCCAAGTGAGGCGAATCTGGCATTGTTTGCGGGCGGCGAGCTGCGCCGGTGGCAGCGCCGGAGTGTGGAACGGCATGTGGCGGAGTGCGCCGAATGCCGGGGCGCGGTTTCCGGGTTTTCTGCGCTGCGCGAACAAACACGTGAGATGGCGGAACTGCCGGACGTAGCCTGGGATTCTCTGGCGGCTGAGATGCGCGCCAACATCCGGCTGGGCTTGGAGGCGGGCGAATGTGTCACCGAGCATCCGGCGCGGCGATTGGGATTCAGCCTGCGAGGGGTTGCGGCCTGCGCCAGCCTCGCCATGCTCGTGGTGGTGAGCTTTCTGATCGAGGGGCCGGCTCCGCGGGCGGCCGATTTGAAAGCCGACGAAGCAACGGTGATTGAAACGAGCGGGTCCGGGATTCAAGTGCGGGAAGGCGGGCGGGCCATGATGCTGCTGAATGCGCATGCACGCACGGTGGATTATCAGGCGAGCGGCAGCGCCATGGGAGCGCGTTACGTGGATTCCGATACGGGCCAAGTGACGATCAACAATGTCTATGTGGAGTAAGTGGATCGCGGCGGCGGCGTTTGCGGGTGCGATGGCGCTCTCGGCGCAGGATACCGCGCTCGATCTGCACAGTTCGATCGACATCAAGCTGCCGCCCGATTCCCCGGTTTCGCTGCTGCGAACTGACGTCGGCGAATCCCGCGCCACACCGCGGGGCGGCGCCATGGTGATCGATCTGCACATGGCGCTTTCGCTGCGCAACTCCGATTCGCGGAGCATTCGCGGGGTCACGCTGCTGGTGACGGCACAGGAGGTCACGCCCGGCGGAAAGGCTTCCGTGGCGGTGCCGAGTTTGAATGTCGCGCCGGGCCAGGCGTTTCCGGTGCGCATCGATCTGCGTCTGCTGCGGCCGTTGCAGGCGGGCGCGGGCCCACTGGTGCAGGTGAGCCTGGACGGCGTGCTGTTTGAGGGATTCGATTTCTACGGTCCGAACCGGCTGAACTCGCGGCGCTCGATGACGGTTTGGGAGATGGAGGCGGAGCGCGACCGGAAGTACTTCAAGTCGGTCCTGGCATCGGCGGGTCCCGAGGGTTTGCAGCGCGAGATGCTGGATTCGCTCGCGCGGCAGGACGAGCGCCCGCGGATCGATGTCCGCATGTCGCGCAGCGGCCGATCGGTTAGTTCGGCGGGAGAGCCGGAGCGCATGGCGCGTTTCGCGTTTCTGAAAATGCCTGGGGCGCCGGTGGAAGCCATCGAGGGCTGGGCCGAAGTTTCGGGCAACGAGGCACGCACCCCGACGATCCAGGTTCTGAACCGCTCTTCGCGGCCGGTACGTTATGTCGAGATCGGATGGATTGTGAAGGACCGGCAGGGGCGCGAGTTTCTGGCAGGCTCGGTGCCGGCGGCGGAGGGCGACGTGTTGCTGCCGCCCGGGAAAACGGAGCGGGTGCTGCAAGATACCGCGCTGCGGTTTTCGCGCAATGCCGGCGAACCGGTTTCGATCGACAGCATGACTGGTTTCGTCAGTCACGTGGAGTTCGCCGACGGGCGCGTGTGGGTGCCAAGCCGCGCGGCATTGCCTCTGCTCATGGGGGCGTCCCCCGAAGAACAACGGCTGGCGGATCTTTATCGCACGAAGGGCGTGGGCGCGGTGGCGGAGGAGTTGCGGAAGTATTAGCGCGTCTCATGGCTTCATTGACTGAAGCGTCTTGAGACTGTAGATCTCCACATCGCGGCTCAACGGTTCCAGCCCGTATAAGGTCACCTCAACTCTCCCCTTGAGAGGTTCGTGTGGTAATCCGGGCTCGTACCATTCCGCCGGTGTTCGGAAGAAGAATCCTCCGGGCGATAATCTCTCCGCTTTCAGTTCGAATGGAGTTGGATCAAACCACCTTTGATTCAACGGGGGCGGTCTGGTGCCGCGGAGCGAGATTTCCAGTTCGAGTAGTACGAGCTGGCAATTCAGGACCTGAACGTCCTTAGCCGTAGGGTTATCCAGGTCGGCCGCGACCACTACGCCCTGATAATCCGATGTGTAGAAAGCGCTATGCACAACGAGCTTGATGCCACGTGGCGCCTCTGGCGGTACCGGGGCGGGAGCAGGCCCTAAGTGCTCTGCTGCCAGTGCCTGCGCCGTGAAGACAAGCTCCTGGAAGACTCGCGCCTCGAATAGTGATTTCGCGCCTGCGCGCCGCAAAATAACCGGCACAGTCTTACGGAGTCTTCGGTATAGCGCGTTCATTTCAGGCACGGTGGTCGGTGATTGGGCGCGGACGAGGGCGTTGCACAGCTCTCGGAAAACGCCGCTGGGCTTTCCATCGTGCACATAGACATCTGTCCCATTCAGATCACTTAGTGATTTTTGCAGCCTTCGACTTTTCGTCTCTAACACAAATCAGGCATGCTGGCCCGAGTGCATTTTCTCCCACGCAACGACCATCCCCAGCTCGAACGGCATATTGAAGCGAGGGGTTTGGGGATATTTCCGGTCTAGTTCTACGCGAGAGAGGTCGTGGAAGGAATACCCACAGCTTGTGATCAAATCGAATATGCGTTCCAGGCGCCGCGCACCGCCGGGTATCTCCAATGTAGCCCGGGGCAGAAGGCCGAACGCGACCGTTCCGGCAATGTAGGCCAGGTAGAGATCTCTGAATTCCTCGTCGTAGGGAATATTGAGGAACGCGTGCGATGAACTGGCCGGTTGCCTACCGCTTGCTCCGCTTGGGCCGAGCACTTCTGGTCGAACCCCTCTTTCCGTTCGGGTCCCGCCGCGATTCTGAACCGTTTGGTCTTGCGCCAGTTGAGCGGGCGAGTCTCTTGAGTTCATCAGCGCGAGCCTTAGGAATTCCGAAAAGTTTGGCGGTTTCCTCAAGCGAGGGAAACGGAGTGTCGATTCTGACCGGTGGGCGCATGAAAGGTCTGCCACCTCAAGTTTACAACACGCGGTTCATAGGTACTCAGGGAAGTCCCATCCGCTTAACCAGTGCGTCGAGAGACGCTTTCATGTCGTCCGCCGTCTGCCTGATTCTTTCCCCGTGTCCTGGTAACACCCACTCAAACTCTAGCGCTGCCAAGGCGGCCATGGAGCGTGTCTGCTGCTCCCACGAATGCCAGCAAACGTCGCGGCCGGCATTGAGCGTCCGGCGCGCGCGGCTCCACCATAGGTGGTCGCCGGTGAAGAGGTATCGGTTTTCCAACAGCAGACACATGTGGCCGCGAGTGTGGCCGGGAGTTGGAATGGCCGTGAACCCGGGCGTTAGCTCGACCGGATCGAAGCCGTCGAGAACGAGTTCGGAGCAGGGCTGCGCCGCCAGTTCGAGGCGATGGATGATGCGGCGGGCGGAGAAATGGCGCGCGTATTTCCCGGCGTCGGCGACGTCATCGCGGTGCGTCAGAAAGATATGCGCCACTCCGCCGAGTTTTTCGAACTGATCCACAAGATACGGCAGGAACCGGGGAGAGTCGATGAGCCAGTTGCCCGCCGCGCGTTTGACGAAGTAGCTGTTGCCGCCGAAGGACTTCGGCGAGTTGAAACCGCAGTAATACACGCCGCCGTCGACGGGCATTGGAAAATCCGCCTTGACGGCACGGGCGTGATCGGGATGCAGAGTACCGATAGAACCGGTGGGGCAGGCAAGCAGCGCCCGTAGCGCAGCGCGCTCGGCCGCGGGGGTTTGTGGCTGAACGTCGACGAACGAATGGCCCGCCCCTTCGATGAACACCGCGGGAGCAAGCTGGCGGCAGGTGTCGCAATCGATGCACGTCTCATCCACGAAGAAGTCACCGGGAGCATTCTCCGCGACGCCGCGGCGGCGGTCGGCCATGTCTTGATGGTCTCACGTTGTATCCTGGATATTCGCATGGAGCTGAAATCCGTTCCCCTCGAAATCCCCGATGGCGGAAATGTCATCCTGGGGCAGTCGCACTTTATCAAGACCGTGGAAGACCTCTATGAAGCGCTCGTGAACACAGTGCCGCAGATGCGGTTCGGCGTGGCGTTCAACGAGGCTTCCGGACCGTGCCTCACGCGCGTGGACGGCAATGATGACGCCCTGATAGCGATGGCGGCGCGCAATGCCACGGCGGTGGGCGCGGGTCACATTTTCGTGATCGCGATGCGCGATGGGTACCCGATCAACGTGCTGGGGCGGATCAAAGACGTCCCGGAGGTCTGCTCGATTTTCTGCGCCACGGCGAATCCGGTGACGGTGATTGTGGCCGAGAACGAGCAGGGACGCGGCGTCCTGGGAGTGATCGATGGTGTGGGTCCCAAGAGCGTGGAGACCGCGGAAGATGCCGCGCGGCGGCGCGAGTTCCTTCGCAAGATAGGCTACAAACGCTGATGATCGCGAGCGAACAGCAACTGGAGGAAGTGCTTTCGGAACCATCGCAGGCCGACGCCCGCGCCATGGCGGAGATGTTCGGGGACCTGATTATTCTAGGCGTGGGCGGAAAAATGGGACCGAGCCTGGCGAAACGGGCCAAGCGCGCCTGTGAGCGAGCCAAGTATCCCAAGCGGATTTTTGGCGTGGCGCGCTTTTCCGATCCAGTCGTGCGGCAGGATCTGGATTCCGCGGGCATCGAGACCATCAGCGCGGACCTGTTGGCGCCGGGTGCTCTGGCTGCGCTTCCGGACGCTCCCAACGTGCTCTATATGGCGGCGCGCAAGTTCGGGTCAACGGGCGCGGAGCACCTGACTTGGGCCATGAACACGCTGCTGCCGGCGCTGGTGGCGGACCGTTACGCGGCTTCGCGCATCGTGGCGTTCTCTACCGGTAACGTCTACCCGCTGGTTCCGGTGGGACAGGGCGGCGCGAACGAAGACATGGCGACCGGCCCGGTGGGCGAATACGCGCAGTCCGCACTGGGCCGCGAGCGCATCTTCCAGTTTTTCTCGGAGCGTAATCACACGCCGGTGACGCTGTTGCGCCTCAACTACGCCATCGATCTGCGCTACGGCGTACTGCTCGACATCGGCCAGAAGATCTTCGAGCGCCGTCCGATCGACGTGACGATGGGCCACGTCAACGTGATCTGGCAAGGGGATGCGAATTCGATCGCGCTGCGCTCGTTCGGCATGGCCCAATCGCCTCCGGTGGTGCTCAACGTGACCGGGCCCGAGACGGTGCCGGTGCGCTGGATTGCGCGCCGGTTCGGCGAACGCTTTGGCGTGGAGCCGATTTTGGAGGGCACGGAAGCCCCGACGGCATTGCTGAGCAACGCGGGCCGCTGCCACAATCTGTTCGGTTATCCATCGGTGACGCTGGAGCAGATGATCGAGTGGGTGGCGGATTGGATCGGCCTGGGTGGCGCGACCCTGGCCAAGCCCACGCATTTCGAGACGCGGGACGGCAGGTTCTGATGGCGCAGCAGGAAACCTGGCGCGAAAAGCTGCGGCGTGGAGTGGTAATTCCCGCGCATCCTCTGGCGCTCGACGCGAACCGCAAGCTGGATGAGCGGCGGCAGCGGGCTCTGACACGCTACTACCTGGCTTCCGGCGCGGGCGGAGTCGCGGTGGGCGTACACACCACGCAGTTTGAGATTCGCGATCCGCGCGTGGGGCTCTTTCAACCGGTGCTGGCGCTGGCGATGGAAGAGCTGCGCGCTACGGATGCGATTCGCGTCGCCGGCATCGTGGGCGCAACGCCGCAAGCGGTGAAAGAAGCGGAGCTGGCGGCGCGCTCCGGCTACCATGCCGGATTGCTGAGTCTCGCGGCCTTGCGGCACGCGAGCATCGCCGAACTGATCGAACATGCGGGGGCGGTGGCGTCGGTGATTCCGGTATTCGGATTCTATTTGCAACCGGCTGTAGGCGGGCGCGTATTGCCGTATGAATTCTGGCGCCGGTTCGCCGAAATCGAAAATGTCGTGGCCATTAAAATGGCGCCGTTCAACCGGTACCAGACGCTGGATGTGGTGCGCGCCGTCGCGGAATCCGGCCGCGCGGACGAGATCGCGCTCTATACGGGCAACGACGACACGATCGTGGTGGATCTGCTGACGCCATTCCGTTTCGGCAACCGGACAGTGCGCATCCCCGGCGGGCTTCTGGGCCACTGGGCGGTGTGGACGCGCCGGGCGGTCGAACTGCTAGAGCGCATACAACGGGAGCCGGAATGGCCTGGGTGGCTGGCGCGTGCCATTGAGGTGACCGATTCGAACGCCGCGTTTTTCGATACCGCCAACCAATTTGCGGGCTGCATTGCCGGCCTGCACGAAGTGCTGCGGCGGCAGGGCCTGCTCGAGGGCCGCTGGTGTCTGAACCCCGCCGAAGACCTTTCGCCCGGACAGATGCAGGAGATCGACCGGGTTTACGCCGCTTATCCGCATCTCCACGATGACGATTTCGTGCGCCAGAACCTGGATGCCTGGCTGAAGTAACGCGCCGGGGCGTGCGTGCGTCTATACTCGAACCTGGGAGGGCGCATGATCCTTGCCCGCTTCGTTCTCCTCGCGGCGCCGGTCCTGCTGGCCGCCCAGCAATCGGCTACGGTTTCGTCGCAAGCCGGACAGTCACAGGCGCCGAATTCCCAACCCACGCGGCCCGAAGACCTGTGTTCGGTGGAAGGGCAGGTGGTGAACGCCATCACCGGCGAACCCGTAAAGAAAGCCCAGATCAACATGAACGGTTCTGGCGGGCGGGGCAAGGCCACTTCCTCCGGCGCGGTCACCGACGGGAGCGGCGGGTTCGTGATTGAGAATCTGGACCCCGGCCCGTACAGCCTCTCGGCCGAGCGCAACGGATTCGTCCGGCAGCAATACGGGGCGCGCGGCCCGGACCGGCCCGGTTCGCCAGTCGTGCTCAGCGCCGGCCAACACACGCGTGATCTTGTATTTCGTCTATTGCCGCAAGGGGTGATCGCCGGCCACATCCTTGATGAAGATGGCGAGCCGGTGGAGCGGGCGCAAATCCGGGTGATGCGCTACAGGTTCGTAGGCGGCCGGAAGCAGATGTCCACCTCTGGGAGCGCTTCGACGGACGATCTCGGCGAGTATCGGGTTTTCGGGCTCGCGCCGGGAAAGTACTATCTCAGTGCCACCTACCACCAACGGAACGAGATCGATGCGCAAGATCGCACGCCACCTGGTGCGGCGGAGGAAGGGTATGCCCCCACGTACTTCCCCGGCACGAACGATCCGGCGGGCGCCGGCGCCATCGACGTGTCCCCAGGAGCCGTGCTGAGCGGCGTGGACGTTACGCTGCGCAAGACGCGAACACTGCGGATTCGCGGACGGGTGGTCAATCCCCTGGCGGAAGGTGTGCCTCCGTTTGTGCAGATCCGGGTTGTGCCTCGCAGTTCCGCGTTCATCGGTTTGAACTCCCCTTCGTTTGCGCGGACGCAGGGCCGCGGAGGCACATTTGAAGTGCGCGACCTTACACCTGGCGCCTACTTTCTGATAGCGCAATGGCAAGAAGAGAGCAAGGTTCGACTCGTCAAACAGCCGGTGGATCTGGGCGATAGCAATGTGGATGACCTGAGCGTACTGTTGAGCGCCGGCATGGAGGTGAAGGGCCAGGTGCGCGTCGATGGCACTGGCGATGTGAATCTCGCGAGCCTCAACATCGCGCTGGATTCACAAGGTCCCATGGTCATGGGGAGACCCAGCGCCAGGGTGAAAGACGACGGCGGTTTCCTGTTCGATAACGTCAACGCGGACAACTACGCGGTCACCGTGCGCGGTTTGCCGCAGAACTTCTACGTCAAATCCATCCGCATGGGTGACGTGGACGGCCTTGATGCCGGCCTCGATCTATCAGGCGGCTCCGCGGGTGTTCTCGACATCGTCATCAGCCCCGACGGCGGACAGGTGGACGGTACGGTGACGGATTCCAAGGGGCAATTATCATCGGGCATGACGGTGGTCTTAGTGCCCGATGCCCCACGCCGCGAACAATCCGCGCTTTTCAAAGCGGCGAGCTCGGATACGGCGGGACATTTCAGTGTGAAAGGTATCGCACCCGGAGACTACAAACTGTTTGCGTGGGAGGATGTCGAAACCGGCGCCTATCAGGACCCGGAGTTTCTCAAGCCATTTGAGAGCGCGGGTGAGGCCGTCACGATCCGCGAAGGCAGCCGCGAGAATCGTCAGCTCAAGCTGATTCCGGCCGAGTCCTCGCCTAGGAGCTCCGGGAACTGAGCCATGGCCGGACCCCGCAAGCGCGTATTTTATTTCGGCTGGATCACGCTGTTTGCTACTGCGCTGGATGCACAGCAGCAAGTCCAGCCGCCTCCGAAACCGGAGAGCTGCTCTGTCGATGGTCAACTCGTGAACGCAGCCACCGGCGAGCCCGTGACAAAGGCCAATATCACGCTTTGGGGAACCGGAATGGCGCGAGACCAGCGCTACGTCACTACCACCACGGCCGCGGGACGATTCGCCGTGCCGAATATGGAACCCGGAAAATACCGAATGAGCGCCAGCAAGCATGGCTATTCTGTAACCGCGTATGGCGCCCGCGCCGGCGGGAGCTCGGGGACCACGTTGTCACTCGATCCCGGCCAGCATCTGTCTGGCGTGGTATGGCGCATTGCTCCGCAAGCGGTCATCACGGGGCGTGTTTTAGATGTGGATGGCGAACCCTCGCCTAACATTGAGGTTTCCCTGCTTCAGTACCGCTTCGTTCGTGGCAAACGGCAACTCGCGTTTAGCGACCGAGCCGCTACAAATGACTTGGGCGAGTACCGGCTGTTCGGGCTGTCGCCGGGAAGATACTACCTGACTGCCATGGCCAACACTACGATGCGGCCTGGAGAATACGACGGCGGACAGGCCTACGCCCCGACATATTATCCAGGGACCAGCGATGCGGCCGGCGCCAAGGCAATCGAGCTGCAAGTGGGCACGCTGCTGCGGGGAACCGATATTACGTTGACGAAGACACGCACCGTGAGAGTCCGGGGGCGTGTGGTCGATCCCGATTCCAAACAGCGTGTCCCGGGTGTGGGAGTTTCGTTGCAGCGGCGCGGCGACGAGTCGCAATTCATCTTCTGGGGCAATTACGGTTTCAACATTGACGCACAGGGGAATTTCGAGATTCGGGGCGTAGTGCCCGGTGCGTACTATGTCGAGGCTGTCAAACAAGGAGACGGCAAAACGCTCCGCGCCCGCCAGCCCATCGACGTCCGTGAGAGCGACATCGAGAATATTGTTCTGGAATTGCAGCCGGGTGCGGAGTTGAAGGGCCAACTCCGTATTGAGGGCCGCGCCGCCGGAAATATGACTGACGCGCTGATCTCGTTGCAGCCGGATGATTCCAGCTATAGGGGAGGCGCGAGCGCGCCCGTGAAGGCAGATGGCAGTTTCACCCTAGCCGACGTTCAAGCTGCGCACTATTCCGTGAACTTCTACGGTGGCTCCGATGTCTATTACCTCAAATCCGCGCGTCTGGGCGATCAGGATGTGCTGGAATCCGGGCTTGATTTGACTCGTGGCGTAAGCGGAACATTGGAAGTCGTGGTGAGCACCAACGGCGGTCAAGTTGAGGGCGTGGTTTTGAACGCGAATGAGCAGCCGGAGGCGGCGGCCACGGTGGCGCTGGTTCCGGATGATCCTCGTCGCTCTCAAACGCGGCTCTACAAAGACGCCACGACGGACCAGTATGGGCGGTTCACCATCGTGGGCATTGCTCCCGGAGGGTACAAACTATTCGCGTGGGAAGACGTGGAGGATGGCGCGTATGAGGACCCGGATTACCTGAAAGCCTTCGAGGCGTTGGGCGAGCCGAGAGCTATCCGCGAACGCAGCCGCGAAAGCGCGCAGTTGAAACTGATCCCGACGGAAGGCAAAAAGATGACGCCCCAATGACCGATCCGCTGGGATTTAGTGCCGGGCGGATTTCCGCGAAGATCCCTTGCCGCGCCGTTCCGGCTCCAGCAGGGAAAACTGAAGCTTCCGCTCCACGATATCCACGCGTTCAAGCAGCACGTGGGCGCGATCCCCGATCGAGAACTCGCGGCGCGAGCGCTGGCCGATGATCTTACGCACGTTTTCGTGATAGGTGTAGCGGTCGCCGGGCAGGGAATCCATCGGCACAAGACCCTCGATGAACAGATCGGCCAGTTCAACGAACAGGCCATACTTGGTCGTGCTGATGATCAGCGCGTCGAACTCATCGCCCACCCGGTCCGCCATGAATTTGGTCTTCTTCCACTCGACCAGTTCCCGTTCGGCCTCGGCCGCCCGGCGCTCGGTTTGCGACGATTCATCGGCAATGGCGCTCAACTCGGCCGCGGAGGAATAAGCCCATCCGTCCATCAGGGCGGCAAGCAGCCGGTGCACCGTTAGATCGGGATAGCGCCGGATGGGGGAAGTGAAATGCGTATAGGTTTCGGCGGCGAGCGCAAAATGCCCCACGTTGTCGGCCGAGTATCTCGCCTGCCTGAGTGAGCGCAGCATGAGATAGCTCAGGATGCGCTCCTCGGGCTTGCCCTCGATTTTCGCAACCAGCTTTTGATAGTGGCGCGGCGAAATCTTGACCTCGCCCGGCAGCACGATCTCGTGCCGCACCTTGTGCCCGTCGCGGCGCTTGTCGGCATAGCCAAACTTCTTCACCGGAATCGCGCCCACGCCGAGCGAATACCCGAAATGCGCCGCCACCTCCTCGAATTCCAGTACGCGTTTCGGGTCGGGCGGTTCGTGAATGCGGTAGATAGAGGGCAACCCGGTCGCCTGCAAATGCGCCGCCACGGCCTCGTTCGCGGCCAGCATGAACTCTTCGATGATGCGGTTGGCGATGTTGCGCGGGGCCCGCGCCACACCGGTCATCGCGCCCCACTCATCAAACTCGATCAGCGGTTCGGGCAGATCGAAGTCGATCGATCCACGCCGCACCCGCTTGCGGTTCAGAACCTCCGCCAGCTCGCGCATCAGTTCGAAGCGCGCCGTGAGGGCGCTATAGCGCTCCCGCAGTTTCGCGTCGCCCTCGAGCAGCAGATGCACATCCGTATAGGTCATGCGCTCGGCGCTGCGAATCACGCCGCGCACGAATTTCTGCGCCACCATATCGCCGTGGTGATCGAACTCCATCAGCGCCGAAAGTACCAGCCGGTCCAGGTGCGGATTCAGCGAACAAATGTTAGTGGAAAGCTCGAACGGCAGCATGGGAACGGCACGATCGGGAAAATAGACGCTGGTCCCGCGAAGCCGCGCCTCCGCATCGATGGGAGTGCCGGGCCGGACATAGTGGCTCACATCCGCGATGTGCGCGTGTAGCGCATAATTGCCGTTGGGCAGCCGGTCCACCCACACCGCGTCGTCGAAATCGCGCGCCGTTTCGCCGTCGATGGTGACGACGTCCAGCGAGCGGAAATCCTCGCGCCCCGCCAGTTCCCACGCCGCAATCACGCCGGAGATGGCCTCGGCCCGCTCCACTACTTCGGGCGGAAAACGGTGCGGCAGATGAAACTTGCGAATGATGATCTCCACATCGATGCCGAAATCATCGGGCGCGCCTAGAATTTCGATCACGCGCCCGACGGGCCGCTGGCCGCGTTCCGCGTACTCCAACAGCTCCACGTTGACGATCATGCCGTCCAGCTTCGCCGGGTCCGTGATTACGACTGGCTTCGGGCCCACCCGGTCGATTTGCGGGGCCGCGGCCGGAATCGCCAAGTCATCCGGAATTTCGATCCAGTCGTGCAGCCGCTCGTCGTGCGGCGCCACGTAGAAGCCCCGGTTCCCGAGGTGGAACACGCCTACCACCGTGGGATGCGCGCGCTTGAGAATCTTGAGCACCTCGCCGTCCGCTCGTCCGCCGGCTTCGATCCGGGCAATTCGCACCACCACGCGATCGCCGTGCATGGCGTTCTGCGCCGCCTCGGCCGGTATGTAGACGTCGACCGTAATGCCTATGAGCGGCCGGTCCGAGATCAGGAAGCCGTAGCCGTCGCGATGCATGGACAGCCGGCCCACCGCGAATTCGCGGCTGGCGCGTGTGGCGGCGAAGTGCCCGGATCGCGTCTCGATCAGCTCACCGCGGGCTACCAGGCGCGCCAGCAGCGTTTCCAGGTCCGCGCGGCTCGGGATGCGCGCACCCAGCTCGCGCACAAGCTGTTTGAAATTAGCCTTGGCGTGCGGTAAACCGCAGATATGGTCCAGCAGGGCCGCCTCGGTCATACTCCCCATAGTACTCGCCCGGCAGGATTTCGCTGCAACGCTTGGTGTACGCTGTTCGTCAGATGAACGGCGAGGTAACGTCATGAAGGCGGCGGATTGCGCGTTATTTCTGGCAACGCTTCCAGCGGTGCTCCTGGCCGCTCCCGTTCGGGTGGCGCGCGTCGGGGAGCTGGAAGGCGGCGTCGAAGTACAGCTCCACGCGGCGGACGCCTGGCGGCCCGCGGTGCGCAACATGCCTCTGGTCGAAGCGGCCAGAGTGCGGAGCGCGCCTGCCGCCCGCGTAGAGATCGAATTGGATGACGGCAGTGCTCTTCGGCTCTCAGGCGATACGCTCTGCGAGCTTTCCGATTACACCGGCCTTTCCACCGGCCAGCGTGTGACGCTCGTGTCGCTGGATCACGGCGTAGCCTATTTTACGGGCGAGCCGGATAGTCACGACGCCCTCATTCTCGTTGTTCCCGGCGCGCAGGCCACGGTCCGCGTCGGCACCCGCGCGCGTCTCGAAGCCAACAATGACCAGAGCCAGATCGCCGTACTGGAAGGCAAGGTGCGCTTTTCCTCGCCTGTGGCGGAGCTGGATTTGAACGAGGGACAGACAGCCCGCGTTGAGAACGCCGGCCAGGCGCGATTCTTCCTCTCTCGTGAAATCAAGCCCCTCGAGAGCGATCGCTGGAATGAGCAGCGCGATCAAGCGCTCGCTTCTAGCGGCTCGGCGGGCCGGTTGCCAGGCTTGTTATACGGGCTGGTCGATCTCGACGCGGGCGGCGCGTGGATGCAAACCGACGACTTGGGTGTGGTCTGGAAGCCGAAAGTCGCGTCCGGTTGGACGCCCTATCGCGATGGCCAGTGGTTGTGGTACGACGAGCTGGGCTATACGTGGATCGCGAACGAGCCCTGGGGATGGCTTCCATTCCACTACGGCCGCTGGATCGAGCAGAGCGGTCTCGGCTGGGCATGGGTGCCGGACAAAAGTGTCGTTTTCAAACCAGGCGAAGTGTATTGGCTGCGCCAGGCGAACATCGTAGGCTGGGGGCCGCTTGCGCCGGGCGAGACCTGGGCCGCTTCCAGCGCTCCGCGCTTGTATCTGCGCGCGAACACGACCCTGGCCCGGTGGACGCAGGATGCCCGGGTACTGACGCCGGCAGGCCAGGCCGAGAAACTCGCCACCAGCACCGCTGTGTTCGTGATCGCGCCGCCTTCACCTGCTTGGGATAGCAGTAAGCTGGATGTGGTGCGTCCGTTGCTGAACGCCGGCGGCACTCGCATTGTGCCGCTCCTGCCGGGCGCGGCCTATGCTAGCGACGAAGCTCCGCCTGAACCGCCGCCTACGCCGGACGCCGCGGAGCCGCCGGCTGCCGCGACCGCTGCGGAGGCCGCCAGTGCTCCCGAGCCCGAGTACGGTCCCGGGCCAGTGCCGGAGCCGCCGGAGGTCTACTATCCTGCGTCCATGTACACGAGCATCATCGTGGTGAATCCTCCGGAGCGGTCGCCGAGCCCGTCGGTGCTGCCCACGCATGTTCCGCCCGAGCATCACGCTCCGCCCAAGCCGGCCCATCCCAAGGATTCCGATGGATCAAAATCCACCGACACCAAGCATTGAGCGCTAGTGATCGCGTTCGGTAACCAGGTCGATGATGCCGTATAGCGCGCGTTGGTAGGGTGATTCGGGAAACTCGCCGATCAACTGGCGCGCCTTGTCGGTGAACGCTTGCGCACGCTCGCGGACCCGCTCGATGCCGTGGTATTTCTCGACCATCCCGAGCACCTGCCGGAAGGGAACGTTGTCGTAGTGCCGGTCCGACAGTACGCGCTCCACGGATCGCCGCTCCTCGGCCGGCGCCTGTTCGAGCGCATAGACCAGCGGCAGCGTGACCTTGCCCTCGCGCAGATCGCCGCCCACCGGCTTGCCCAGCGTCTTCTCGCGCGCCGTAAAATCGAGCACGTCATCCACCAGTTGAAACGCCATTCCCAGGTTCCACGCGTACTCGCCCAGCCGCTCTTCGGTAGCCGAATCTGCTCCCGCCACTAACGCTCCCAGCTTGGCGCACACCGAGAACAGGCACGCCGTCTTGCGGTCCACCAGCTCCATGCAGTCGGCTTCCGTGACGTCGATCCGCCCGATGCGCTCGAGCTGAATCAGCTCACCCTCCACCATCATTTGCGTCAGCCCGATGAGCAGGTCAAGAATATGAAAATTCCGCTCGCGCAGCGCTGTCTGGAACGCCTGCATGTACAGCCAGTCGCCCGCCAGCACGCAGGTATGGTTGCCCCACTGCACGTTCGTCGAAGGCCGGCCGCGCCGCGTCTCCGCGGCATCAATTACGTCGTCGTGCACCAGCGTGGCCGCGTGGATCATTTCCACCACTGCGCCCATCCGGATCGCGCTCTCTCCGCCGTTGCCAATCAGTCTGGAGGAAAGCAGCAGCAGGGATGGCCGCAGCCGCTTCCCGCCGGCTTCTTGCAGATATTGGCCAATCGCGGTGATGGCATCCACGGACGCCACCGAGTCGCGGCTAATCT
The DNA here is from genome assembly GCA_963768075.1 of Terriglobia bacterium. Lineage (GTDB taxonomy): Bacteria > Acidobacteriota > Terriglobia > Bryobacterales > Bryobacteraceae > QHXW01. The sequence continues at coordinate 141,162 of CAVYHD010000022.1, read as the reverse complement.
CCCGCTCCACGCGCTCCAGATCGTCTTTGAGAAGATCGAACACCTCGCGCGCGGTAAGAGCCTGACCCAACTTGCCGAATCCCATCAGAATTTAACTAGTTTACTTGTTCGATGGTTGGGGCCGCAAACTGCCTCGCGCGCTTACCCCATCCATTCGGGATGTTGCGCGGTGCCGTCAAACTGAGGTGTGGTCTTAAACGGCTCATACAAGCCCGTCGCCGCGGCCTCGGCCGTCTTCGCCAGCAGCTTCGCCATCGCTGCCTCGTTCATGGGTTGGAACGTACCCGCCGCTTCAAACGCCTGGTCCAGCCGCACCATCGAGTCGCAGCCGTTGATCACCACCGAGGTCGGCAGGCTCAGCGCATAGTGCAGACACTCCATCGGAGTCACCACGCCGCTCTTCAGCACATTTCCGTCCCCCATCGGTTTCATCCCCAACACGGCAATCCCCGCCTTTACCAGCCGCGGCACTACATGATGTTCGAAGCTGCGGAAGTGCGCGTCCATCACGTTGAGCGGCATCTGGCACGCATCGAAATGAAACCTGTGCTGCTCGGCAAGTTCCAGCATCCGCAGATGCACCAGCGGATCTTTATGCCCCGTAAACCCGATGTACCGCACCTTCCCCGCCTTCTTGGCCGCGAGCACGGCTTCGAGCGCCCCCTCCGCCGCGAAAAACCGGTCCGGATCTTCCAGGCGAATGTTTTCGTGATACTGCATCAAGTCGATGCGATCCGTCTGCAACCGCTGGAGCGATTCATCAATCTGCTTCGCCGCGGCTGCCTTTGTTCGTCCGTCGAACTTCGTCATCAGGAACGCCTTTTGCCGGTAGCCGTCGCGCAACGCGTTGCCCATGCGGATTTCGCTTTCGCCATCATGATAGTCCCAGCAGTTGTCCAGAAAGTTCATACCGCGGTCTAGCGCGCTTCGTACGATCCGCACCCCATCCGCCGCGTCTTTCGGAAACCCGATGTGATATCCGCCCAACCCGATGGCCGAAACTTTCTCGCCCGTGGCGCCCAGCTTGCGATAAATCATTTCCGCTCCCTTCCCGGTTCACCCAGGCTCGCCAGCACCTTTATGGCCTGCGCATGCGCCATCACCACGTTTGGGTCGCGCTGCAACGCTTCCAGGTAATGCCGCCGAAACTCGCCGCCGCCCTCCGCCGGCGCCACCAGCTCCCGCGCCTTCGCCAGAAACCGGTCCGCATCCGCCCCCGTCACCACCGGCTCCTTCGCGTCCAGCGCTTCATCGATCAGCACCACCAGTTCCGAAAGCTCGTGCAGCCACGCGAACCACGGATCATGCAACACCAATTCCAGCAACTGCCCTCGCGACGTGATTCTCACAATGTCCCGATCGTACACCGCCGTCTCCGAATCAAGCAGCGTCTTGTGGAGCCCCAGCAGCTCATTGCGCAAATCGGTCAACCGAGTCCGAATGCCATCCGGCGGTGAGGTAGGCGAACCCATCACTAAAGGACAGAGTAGCGTGTTTGGCGGGTGGCGCGGCCAACCCTATTCCGCCGCCGCCCGCGTGTTGTGCTCTTCCAACTGCCGCACCCGATAATAGCCGCCCGCGAGCGCCGATGGGATCGACAGAAACATCAGCGCCACCGAATACCAAAGCGGTTGCGTCGTGGGATAGTACTGCACCTCGAGAATGCCGGCCGTAATGGAAAGCGCCGCGAGCCCTAGCGCGTGCTTCATCGCCGCGCGCCCCGCCAGCAGGGCCGTGACGTATGCGCCGAGCGCGATAAAAAAGAAGCCCGTGCCCAGCCGGTACGCGAAGTAGGCCGCGTCCGGGGGCTCACCGGGCTGCGGCATCATGTCCGGAGCCATTGCGGTCAACGCCGTATCTCCTCCCAATTGCAAAGCCAGCATCACCGCGTACCCCAGGACCAGCGCCAGCAGACTGCGCACCATCAGCGATTATGATACACGAGCGTCGCGACACGACTCCGTACCCCGATGGTTAACAGCTCTCGTCGCCAGGCTCATGATTCCGCGCCGTGACGCCGCAGCACGGCCGCAATGCGCTGCTTCAGGTTGGGGCTAGCAGGTAGGGGGGATGAGATCGGTGGTATTCATTACGACGTGCTCCACCGTTGCGGCTGCGGCCCGAGGCTTGTCTTCCGCCACGTAACCGATCAGGACGCGTGTAGTTCTTCGAGGTACTGACGGTGGACCTTGATCTTGCTTGCATTCTTGCGGGCGGCTGCAAGATCATAGGCAACCTGCATCCGCAACCACGTCTCCTCCGTGCTGCCGAACGCCTTAGTCAGCCGGATGGCCATTTCCGGGCTGATGCCGGACTTGCCGTTGACGATGTTGTTCAGCGCCTGCCGGGTCACGCCGAGAACCTTCGCACCTGCGGTCACAGACAGGCCCAACGGTCCAGACAATCGTGCCGGACAATGCGGCCCGGATGAACAGGGTTCTTCATAGGCATGGTGGTCTTTCTCCTTGCTAGTGGTAGTCGATCAGTTCAACCTCTGAGGCGTCAGTCCCCTCAAAGCGAAATATGATGCGCCAGTCCGCCCGCACCGTGACAGACCAAAAACCCTTCAGGTCGCCTTTCAGCGGATGCAGGTGATACCGGGGAAGATCCAAAGCTTGCGGCGTAGCCGCCATGTCAAGAACAGTCAGAATTCGTTCAACTGTCTCCAATAGGTCAGGGCGTATCCCGCTGCGGTCCCCGCGCTCATAGAGCCTCTTAAGTCCCCGATGTTTGAAGCCCCTGATCATCAGCATACACCGTAAAGTAATAATTGTCACTTGTCAATCGCGATCGCTCTTGCCTCACTTCGCATCCCTCCAATTCCCCCCCACCCCGATATCCGCCACCAGCGGTACTTCCAGCGGAAACACCTGCTCCATTTCGCGCTTCACCATCGCCGACAGTTTCTGCGTCTCCTCCGGTGGCGCTTCGAACACCAGCTCGTCGTGGACTTGCAGCAGCATCGCTGCTTGATAGCTCTCTTCGCGCAGCCGCCGGTCGATCTCGACCATCGCCAGTTTGATCAGGTCCGCTGCCGTGCCCTGCAACGGCGAGTTCACCGCGGTGCGTTCGGCGAATCCGCGCGAGTTCGGGTTGCGGCTGTTCATGTCCGGAATCGGCCGCTCGCGGCCCAGCAGTGTTCGGGTCACGCCCGTCCGGCGCACCTCGGCAATCGTGCTCTCGATGAACTTCTTTACCCCGATATACCGTTCGAAATAACTCTTGATGTACAACTCTGCTTCGCCGCGCGAAATGCCAAGCTGCTGCGAGAGCCCGAACGGGCTGATGCCGTACACGATCCCGAAATTCACCGCCTTGGCGCGCCGCCGATCCTCCGGCCCCACCATCAGCGGCGGAATACCCATCACCTCAGCGGCCGTGCGCGTGTGGATATCTTCGCCGTCGCGGAACGCTGCCACCAGCACCTTGTCGCCCGACATGTGCGCCAGCAGGCGCAGCTCGATTTGCGAATAGTCCGCGACTACCAACTTCCATCCTTGCCGCGGGATGAATGCCGCGCGAATCTCGCGCCCCAGCTCCGTGCGGATCGGAATATTTTGCAGGTTCGGATTGGAGGATGATAGCCGCCCCGTCGCCGCACCGGTCTGATTGAAGCTCGTGTGCAGCCGCCCCGTGCGCGCGTCAATCAGCGCCGGCAGCGCATCCACATATGTGCCCTTTAGTTTGGTGAGTTGCCTGTATTCGAGGACCTTGCGCACGATCTCATGCTCCTCCGCCAGATCTTCCAGCACATCCGCCGCGGTTGAAATCGTCTTGCCCTTGCCGTACTTCACCGGCGCAGGCAGCTTCAGGTCCTCGAACAGCACGCGCCCAAGCTGCTGCGGCGAACTGATGTTGAATGGCTTGCCCGCTATCTCATGGACCTCGGCGGTGAGCCGCGTGATCTCGATCTCCATGAGTTCCGAGAGCCTCTTCAACTCGCTCGAATCGATCAGCACGCCGGTTATTTCCATGCGCGCCAGCACCGCCGCCAGCGGCAACTCGACGGTCTCGTACAGTTTCCGCAGGCCGCGCGTGTCCACTTCCTCGCTCAACGTTTCGTATAGCTCGAGCGCGTAGTCCGCGTGCTGCTCCGGCGCGGCGCCCAGCTTCAGATCCATGCGGCGATGCGCCAGTTCATCGAGCGTGCAACTCCCCGGGTCGGCTTCCAGCAGGAACGCGTACAGCATCACGTCGTGTGCGAACCCGCGTGCCTCGATGCCGAGTTTCGCGAACGCCAGCAGCACCGACTTCACGTCACACGCGATCTTGGGCCGCGCGGCGTCTTCGAGGAGCGGGCGCAAACGCTCGATGAGCGGAAGCGGCACCGCTCGCGCTTCCCCGCGCTTCCACGCCAGGCCCACCGTATCCAGTGCAAACTCGCCCTCGGCGGATTTCGCGATCGCCACCGCGACCGGCCTTCCCGCCGGAATCTCCGCCAGCCAATGCTCCAACGCTTCCGGCGTATCCAGCGCCTGATAATCCCGTGCCCGCGTATCGTCGCTCGGCCCCAATTCCCGCAGGTGGCTGTGAAACTCGAGTTCCTTGTAGATTTGTTTCAGCGCCGCCAGATCCGGCTCCTGCGCTTTTACCATCTCCATCGAAAACTCGATCGGCACTGCGGTTTCGATGGTTGCCAGGCGCTTGCTCAGCATTACTCGATCACGATTGTTTTGCAGGCTTTCCCGGTACATCTTGCGCTCGACTTCGGCGGCCTTGTCGAGCGCCGCCTCGACGGAGCCAAATTGGACGATCAAGTCCTTGGCCCCCTTGTCACCGATGCCCGGCGCGCCCGGGATGTTGTCGATCGCGTCGCCTTTAAGAGCCAAAAGGTCGGCCACTTGCGAGGGCTTAACTCCCATGAATTCTTCAACTTTCGCCGGATCGTACCAGGTGTCGTCCTTGGCCGGGTTGAGCATCGAAACGCGGTCCGTGACGAGCTGCAGCATATCCTTGTCGCTCGAGACGATAACTACCTGAAAACCAGCAGCTTCCGCGCGCCGCGCGAGCGTGCCGATGACGTCGTCGGCTTCAAATCCGCGGAATTCCAAGATGGGGATGTTTAGCGCTTGCAACAACCGCCGGATGCAGACGATCTGCTCGCCCAGATCGGGTGGCGCCTCGGCGCGGTTGGCCTTGTATTCGGCGAATTCCTGCTCGCGGAGGGTCGGTCCGATGCTTTCGAAAACGGCGGCGATGTACTCTGGTTTGTAGGTTTTCGCTAGTTTTCGGAGCATGTTATTGAAAATAAAGACCGCTTCGGTCGCGAGACCGGTCGAGGTCCGCATCGGCGGCGCACCCGTCCGGGCACGAGCGTGGTAGGCGCGGAAGATAAATCCGTAGCTGTCAATTAAGAAGAGGCGTGGTTGCGGCACGAGCCTCCATCATATCTCCGGTTGCAAGGATAGAGGCGCCAGGGCCACAAGAACAGGCGCAATGTGTGGCTTTTTCGCGTCGGCAGATTTTACTTGATGTTTAAAATCAATAAGTTGCAATTCGGTTTTGGGATTGCTATTAACAAAAGTTCATCCATATCACTATGTTGAATTGTCAGGAGTACCGGTTTGCGCTTTGAAACCACTATTCAGCGCCCAGTAGAAGCCAAGGGCATCGGCTTACATAGCGGAGTTCCTGTTTCGATCCGCGTTTTACCAGCGCCGGTTTCGACCGGCCTGGTCTTTGTGCGGACGGACCTCGATAACTTCCCTATTTCGGCCAGTTGGCGACACGTCGCTCGCGTCAGCTACGCTACCAGCCTAATGCGGCAGGGCGTGCTGATCTCGACGACGGAACATTTGCTGAGCGTGTTTTACAGTTGCGGCATCGACAACGCATATATTGAAATCAATAACTTAGAGGTGCCGATTCTGGACGGCAGCGGCTTGCCGTTTCTGCAGTTGATCAAAGAGGCGGGCGTGCGCCATTACCGGCGCAAGCGGCGGTACCTGCGCATTCGCCGGCCGATCACGGTAGAAGACCGGGGCAAGCGAATCAGCATTTTGCCGGACGACAGTTTCCGCCTGACCTGCGAGATCCGCTATGAGCATCCGCTGGCGGGGCGGCAGACGCTCGAGATGGAAGTGACGCCGGAGCGCTACGCCGAGGAGATCGCGCCCGCGCGGACGTTCGGATTTCTGTACGAGCTCGACCAGATGCGCAATATGGGGTTGATCCGCGGTGCATCACTCGCGAACGCGGTGTGCTTCGACCGGGAGGGCGTCATGAACCCGGAAGGGCTGCGCTTTGCGGATGAGTGCTGCCGCCACAAGGCGCTGGATCTCATCGGCGACCTGGCGCTGCTTGGCAAACCCTTGCTGGGACACGTGATCGCCGAGCGCGCGGGACACGCGATGCACGCGCAACTGGTGGCGCGCATCATGTCCGACCCATCGCTCTACGAAATCATCACCTTCGATCAACTGGCGACACGTGTGGCGCACGCGCTGGTGTCGTGAGCCGTAAAAAGCCGAAGTTCGACATCGACAAAGAGATCCGGAAGCTGGCTCGCGAGCGGGTGGGAACGGTACCGGCGGCGCGGGTGATTGTTCCGAAGCTCGCGCGGAAGAAACCGAAGCACAAAAAAACTACGGAAGAAGAGAGCTAGGCCATCAGACCGCGCGGAACAGGCGTTTGCGGCGGTCCGCCCATTCGGTCTGTGAAAAGACGCGCGGTCCGACATCGATCATACGCGGCAGCATATTGAAGACCGCCGGCGGGCTCCACTGAGTGCCGCGCCGGGTGCGAAAGCCGCGCTGGTTGAGCTCGGCCGCTACTTCTGTCAGGGTGCGGTCCTGAACGATCAGCTCCACCATGAACAAGAGGGCCTCGCGCTCGGAGGGATTGACATCCAGGTGCACGCAATCATCGGCGATCTGGAGGCCGTAGGGAATCTCTTCCGACGGAACGGATGGGGCGGGCTCGGCGCTCGGCCGGTCGCGCGTCCATTCCACGGCGGCCAGCCGCCATCCCCCCTCGGTCATGCGCCTCCAGTACTCCGCTGCCGGGGGCATCGAAACTTCCTCGCGCATCCGTTCGATCTTGGCCATCGCGCACCTCCTGAAACCATCCGGAAGATGCAGCAAATTTCGTGCCAGCCGAATACCTTTCGCTGGTTGTACTTACAACCTCGGAGAGGCGCTGCGTTGTTCGCCGATGGGATCGGGCGTCCGCGGGTGGGACAGAATTTCCGGCGGGCTCCAGTGGACAATCTATTTTCGAGACGCGTGGTGGCCGCCCCAGCAGAAGCATGCCTTCATCATGGCTGAGACATGACTGGCTTTTGATCGCTCGGCTTGACGGCCAGATCGGCAGCCTTCAGCCCTCTATTCAATTTGATCTCCTCTACGGTGATTTCCGCCAGCTTCGTGCCGCCTTGAAATTTGGAGATGAGATGGGGGAACTTTACGCCGTCAACAGCCCGCCATTGCTCAAGTTTTGTCTCACGGGCCTCCGGGTGATTGGGGTTAGAGAGCGAGATGTCGGTCTCTTTCATGGGCAGGAAGGTGGCGGGGTCGAGCGTAATCTCCGTTTTCTGAGAAGAGTCGCCCTTGGCTGAAATGACGATGACATTCGGCCCGGAAGCTGTGATCACCTGGCTCGGGTCACTGTCGGCGAGCCAAAGATTGAGGACGATGCCGGTCACATAGTTGTGAGCGAACTTCAAATCACCTGCATCGAGGTCGCCGAGGGGTTTATCAGGCGTTATCTCCCATCCCGAAGTTCCATCGAAGTAAAGAACGTAGGTATCCTCCGCGCCTATCTGATCGAGACGCAAAATGTTCGGCCGGATCCACCGGGTGCGCTTGCGAACTTCGCCCATGGATCTGCCGTCGTTGTGCCACGCCTGTGCACGCACGCTTTCCTCAAAGTCGCGGATGGATGCGATCTTGCCGGCGCCGCCCAAAGCGGTCTGCATCTTGTGAAAGAGCTGCAAGGCATCCTGGCCCGGCAATGAGGGGGAAAGCAGGTGCGTCAACAGGGCCACGGAGACGCAGAAATACGGGCGAGATGGCGACACCATCTCAGCAATGGACACCACTCGTCAGGTTTCGGTTCCCGCGTGCGTTGGAAAGAGCGGACGCGCTGAACGATCTAGTGCGTCCGCCGGGGTGACGGGAGTCCTACGGGGAAATTGTGGTGGGGTCTTGGCAGGGTTTTATGATGGCTGCGAACTGCAATCACTGTCATAACGTTAAAAGATGCTCTGCACGGCCGGGAGCAGACTGACAACAGCAATAACGACGATCGCCGCTGTGAGCTCAATTAATATGAAACCCCGTTTCGTTTTCTTTCTGAGTTTCATGACCTTCTCCTTCCGCACTTCCCTAAAGCAGTTGGTATGCCAATCGTTAAGGTTCGGACGACAGGACCTGCTGAACGCCGGAGTCCATTGCGCTGCAAGGAGATGACGGGGCAGGGGAGACGCGAGGCAAACAGCCGGCGCGGCCTGCCGCGTGTAGGACGCTATCCGAACGGATAGTTGCTTGGGACGAAAAGATAGAGTTGGGCGCGGAGGTTCGCGGATTCTATCGCGTCGCGCCCAGCGGGTATCAGTAGACTGTTTTGAGTTTCGGCTGCGCAGCCGTCCGGCCTAGCGGCTCGAGATACTGGCGCGCACCCGCGGCGAGAAAGCCCAAGTCGGTGGGCGCTTGGAACAGGCCGAAGCCCTGCGCCATGAATTTCTGCACTTGCTCGGGGTTGGCGGCCGGCCGCCCAACCACTTTGCCGTGCCTCTTGCCGGCGGCGAGGACCTTGTCGATCGCCTCCTGCAATCGCGGGTGATCCTGGTTGCCGCGCAGCCCGAGCGAATACGAGAGGTCGCTCGTCCCGATGAACATCACGTCGATACCAGGGGTGGCCGCGATGGCTTCCACATTTTCCACCGCGCGCGCCTCTTCGATGATCACGATCACCACTACGTTTTGATCCGCCGAATCCGGGTATCCTTCCGAGCCGCCCGGCCAGGTGACGCGAGCCAGCACCGGGCCCGAGCCTCTGCGTCCCAACGGCGGATAGCGGCACGCGGCCGCGGCCTGCGCGGCCAACTCCGGCGTACTGGTAAACGGAAACATGACGCCGCACACTCCGGCATCGAGAACACGCTTGGCCGTCCAGAGCTCATTGACAGGCACACGCGCGAACGGCAGGGCTTTCAAGCCGCGCGTCGCCAGCACGATGTGACGTAATGTCTCAAGCGTAACCGGCGAGTGCTCCATTTCGATCCAAAGAAAATCGAAACCCAAACTCGCGGCCTGCGCCGCCACCTCCACATTGGAGGAGGTAATGGTTACCGCGATAACCGGCTCCCCCTCGCGCAATCGTTTCTTGACCGGACTTTCCCACGCTGCATCGCTCATTTTTTGATTAGCCACACCTCGGAAATTTGGCACCCGCGGCCGTTGCCACCCAATCCCGGCTCGCCGTACCAGGCAAGTTCCAGTTCACCATGTTCGGTGGCCTCATGGGGAATGTCGAATTCAAGGGGACGCAGCGGCGTTGGTTTTTCGATCAGAGAATGCACTTCCCATTTTTCGCCCGCCACCAGCCGCAACTTGCGCCGGGGATTTTCGCCCGCGTAAACCACGCGAATTTTGTACCGCGCCGCCGGATCGAGATCCGCGTAATGCATGCGCACGGGCGCATCGTAGCGCGACTCGGCATGGTCCCACCAGGAGCGGCGCCGCGTGCCGGTGGGACCGAAGCCAACGATGGTGCTGTCGCTGGGCACCAGGTGGGGTTGGCGAGCGGTATCACCGAGGTCGTCGTAAAAGCCACCGGGGCCCGGGTCGGTCCAGTTCAGAATCTGGCCGATGCCAGCGAGGCGATCGGATTCGCTCGCAGCGGCGCGCAGCTCGCGGAAGCGCTGTTCCAGCCACAAACGATTGTTTAGGGGAGCGTCGATGGTGTCGAGAGTCGCGCCGCGATCAACGGCAATGGCTTTATAGCGAGGCACGCTCAACTGCATGCGGATGCTCTGGAATAGCGCCTCGGCCAACTCAAAGTCACGCGCGCGGAGGCCGTCGTCGACGCGGTTGGCCGTGGCTTTTTGCAGGATGGATTCCGCCTCGACCATAGCGTGCTCAGCGCCTACCTGGGGCGCCTTACTCAGGGCCTCCATGGCCTGGCCTTCGAGTTCCGTTTCGTAGATCAGGCGCCGACGTGTGTAGGCATCGTAGTAGGCGCGGTAGAGCGCCTGCTGAAACCGCCAGTTGGCAAGCATCTGCGGCGTGGAGGCGTGCTCCAGCTCCTCGAAATGCGCGAGCGTCGCCTCAACGCCCGCATTTCCGGCGAGCGGCCCTATCCAATTGCGCTCGAGCTCCATCAGACCGCCCCCGAAACTCTCGCCATAGCGCTCGCTGATGAAGTAGCGCCCGTATTCGCGCAGAATATCTTCCACTTTGGCTTCCGGATTCCAGGCGAGCGCGCTCCAGATGAATTTGTTGACGTCGTCGTTGCACCCCTCCGAGTAGGAGAGGAAGCCGATGGTGTATGGCGCCGTGCGGCGGAAGATTTCCGCTTCGGCGGCGGGACGCGGATTAATCACTTCGCGGCCTTCGGTGGCGGAGTAAGCAACATCCCAATCGAGCACCGGGTATTGGCACTGGCGGCTGTGCGTGATGTCGGGATAGTGGCGAATGGGATAGCGCTTCGGAACGGCCGCGCGAAGCTCGGCGAGGCTCACGCGGATTTGCGGGCCGTAGACCACACCGCTCAACCAGGCGGGCTCGCTCTTTAGGATGGCGTAGAACTCGTCGAGCCATTGCTGATTGAAGCTCTGAGGAGACACCCACATCTGGGCCTTGGGGTGATAGCGGTGAAGAACTGAGGTCTCCTTTTCGAGGAGCGCCATCAAAAACCTGGGCTCGGTGTGGCCTGGATCGCCGCCAGGAACGAAAACGGCGTCCACGCGCGGCAACTTGCGGAACACATCGCCCCATTCGTCCAGAGCGGCGGCGACGGTTTTCGGATCGGAGTAGTCCAGATCCATCGCCGGGTACCAGATCCACACGTCGAGCCCGTATTCATCGGCCAGGCGCGACATTTCGGTCATCATACGCATCGGCGGCAAGGGAAAATGCGGGCTATCGGCGTCATCATCGGAGCGCGGCGGGATCAGCTCGATGGAGTTAGCGCCGAATACCGCCAGATCGCGAATATACTGCTCCCAGACCGGCACGGACCAACCGTCGTAGGAATTGGTTTTGGGCCGGTAGCCGAGCTGATGGCCGCGCAGCCGGTATTTTGGCGCACTGGTCTCGCTCCACCCCTCCGGAATATTTATGGCGCCACGCTCCATGCGCAGCTCGCGGAGCAGCCGGCCGATGCCAAACAGCACACCGCGAGCGTCATTTCCGGCCACACGCACGGAGTTGCCGCGAACCTCGATGTGGTAGCCCTCGGCAGGCTCAGCCGGCTGTTCGCGGACCTCGATACGTGCGCCGGAAGCGGCATTCGCTAGGGGCCAGAGGATGCCGGTGCGCTTCTCGACTTCCTCCGTCAGCATGGCAACGGCTTTGCGTTCCGGACCGGTGAAATTCGAGGGCGTGATGACGGTTGCGCCACTCAAGTCGAGCGATTGGGCCTCAAACGGAAACGCCGCCACGGCCAGGAGTGCCGCCACCTGTTTAAACATCTGCCGGATTTTATCACGACCTCTGCACTGGGGCGGTTGACGCAGGAACTGGTTCAATGCGTCTTTTGACACAGCCAGATTGCCATACAAGACCATTATTTTATTACAGTTACGGATGGCACACGGCGTGCGCCCCAAGTTTTGGAAGGAGAACGGGTATGCGGCTCATCAGAGTGGCAATTATAACGATTCTGTGCCTCAGCGGGGTGAAAGTGGCCATCAGCGGCGACGTCAAGGAGTCCGAAGTTTTGCCGACTCCGGTGATGCGAATGGTGAATCCCGAGGCTGTCAAGGCGGGCGAAACGGCAACAGTGTCGGGCGAGTATCTGGACAAATCGCGCGTAGGCGACGTTTTTCTGACCAACGGCCAAATCGATATCAAGGTCGAGATCCTGGCGCAGTCCGCTACAGCCATTAAGTTCAAAGTGCCGGAGAAGGCGGAACCGGGCCGCTACAACATGATGGTGATGCTGGTAAGCGAGGAGCCGAAACTCATTGAGGAACCGGCCCGGCTCACAGTGCAGTAAGCTTACTCCTGGTTGAAGCCTTTGGCGTTGCGAAATGCCTCTACGTAGTGGCCGTCTTTTTTAGGAATGTGGGCGCGTATCTCGGCTTTGGTCTTATCCAAAGCCGCGGCATCCCAATCCGGGCGGTAGTGGTGAATGGAAGGCTCCCACTGGCTGACATGGGCGGCCGCCGCATCGATCTTCTTTTCCACGACACTGTCAATGTTGACCCAGTAGTTCGCGTCTTTCGGGGTCACGTAGAAGTAGTATTCCTGGGGAACCTCCCACGGCTGAAGACCTTCATGCAGCAACTGATTGGGAAAATAGAGGTGCCACTCGGCGGCGCGAATGGCGTCCATGGTGTTGTTGGCGGCCATGCGGTGATCGGTCTTATGCCAGCGGACGTATTCGGAGCCGGGATCGATGGACAGGGCCACTTCGGGCCGAATCTGCCGGATAATTTTAGTGACCTCCTCGACCAGATCGCGCGTGTTGGCGTATTCGAGCATGCCATCATGATATTCGAGCCACTGGATATTCTGTTTGGGGATGCCGAGAATGCGGCAGGCATCTTCTTCCTCATGCATCCGGATGCTGGCCAGGTGCTCGCTGGTCATTTCAGGATCGTAGGAGCCCTTATCGTCGTTCGTATAAATCACGATGTGGATGTTGTTCCCGTTTTTTGCCAGCAGGGCCAGCGTGCCGGCGCAGCAGAAGGTATCGTCGTCGGGGTGGGGCGTGAACAGCAGAATGGTCTTGCCGTGGAGATCTTCGAGTTTGGGCTGCATCTGGGCCGCCAGGGGCGCGACCGCCAGGGGCGTGAGCAGAGATGCCAACAGGAGACTGCGCGTCATATATAAAGTGCCTTTCGTCGTGGTTTGGTCAGTCGTGGTTTGGTCAACTGTCCAAAATACCGCATCACGGGCGGCCCCGGGGCTAAATACCCAGGCTAAATACCCGCTTGCAAATAGGGCTGGTCGGAAGTAAAGTTCACATTATGGCATTTTGTGCAAATTGTGGCAGTCAAGTGGACGGGCGCTTTTGCCCTAAGTGCGGAGCTGCCGCGAACGTAACGGGTAGTGGAAGCGCTGCGGCACCGGTCGCGGCGCCAACAAGCGCGGCGCCCGCGGGTTTGGCCGAAAATGCGGCCTGTGCGCTGTGCTACGCGGTGGGCTTCATCACCGGCATTCTATTTTTGGTGCTGGCTCCCTACAACCAAAACCGGAACATTCGTTTTCACGCGTTCCAGTCGATTTTCTATTCGGTGTTGTGTATCGCGCTGCGGTTCGTGTTAGGATTCACGGCGGTTCTCACGGGCGGCTGGGGGTTCTTTCTATGGCCTGTGTATATGCTGGTCGGGCTCGGCATGTTCGTTTTGTGGCTGGTGCTGATCATCAAGGCATATCAGAACCAAAAGCTGGTGTTGCCGATTATTGGTCCCCTGGCTGAGCAGCAGGCCGGAAGTTAGGGTGCATTAGCGGCCCGGGAACCGGCCCGGATTCTATGGCGGCTTGTCCCAAGTGCGGCGCAACGCTGGATGGCGGGGAGTGCCGGCACTGTGCACCGGTTGCGCCGGACGAAACATCGGCGCCGGTGATCGCGGACAATATCGCGAGCGCGCTATGTTATCTCCTGCTGGGTGTGACGGGCGTGCTGCTGTTGTTCCTCGAGCCGTATGGCCATAACCGGCGAGTGCGCTTCCATGCGTTCCAGGCCATTTTCGTGAACCTGGCGATCATCGTGATTTGGGTGGGGATCTCGTTGGCCGGCAAGCATGTGGCTCTACTGCTCAGCCCGCTGTTCATGCTGGGGTGTCTGGTTCTGTGGCTTATGCTGATGTGGACGGCGTGGCAGAACGAGCGCCTGGTTCTGCCGGTGATCGGTCCGATGGCAGAAAAACAGGCGTAGACTCGCCGGCTGGGTATCCGCGCCCGAGTTTCCCGCGTCAGAATACTGTGAAAGCTTATTGGCTTCTCCTGCTCCCTGTGCTGCTCGCAGGCGATCCGATTCCGCGCATCGGCTCGATCGACTACTACGGTCTGCGAAAGGTATCGGAAAGCCGCGTTCAGAAGGTACTGGGTGTAAAAGCGGGCGACCCTCTGCCATCCTCCAAAGGCGATCTCGAAGAGAGCCTGGAAGCGATTCCGGGCGTGGTTGTGGCACGGGTGCAGGCGGTTTGCTGCGACGGCGGACGCAGCATGCTGTTTGTGGGGATCGAGGAAAAGGGCGCGGCGCACTTCGATCTGCGAACGCCGCCCGAGGGTGACTCCACGCTGCCGCCCGAACTCGTGGAGCCCTATAATCAGCTGCTCGAAGCCCTCGAAAGGGCGGCGAGCCGCGGTAGCACGGCGGAAGATCTGACTCACGGACACCCGCTCTCGGCCGATCCTGATGCGCGCGATCTGCAACTCCGCTTTGTCGACCTGGTTCCAAAGCATCTGGCGAAGATTCGCGAGGTTCTGCGGACCTCGGCGGATGCGGAACAACGGGCCATGGCCGCAACCCTGATCGGCTACGCCCCGCTCAAGAGCGCCGTAGTGAGCGATCTCGAATACGCCATGCAGGATCCCGAAGAAAGCGTACGCTCGGGCGCCATGAGTGCACTGACGGCGATTGCGGTGCTGGCGGCAAAGAAGCCCGAGCTGGCGATCCGCATTTCGCCCACGTGGTTTGTCGAAATGCTGAACTCCGTGGTGTTGAGCGATCGCATCAAGGCCGCCAAGGCGCTCGTAAATCTAACTGACGGCCGGCCGGCCGCGACGCTCGATCTGCTGCGCGAGCGTGCGCTGCCGGCGCTGGCCGAGATGGCGCAGTGGAACAGCCTGGCCTACGCGCTGCCGTCGTTCCTGTTGTTCGGGCGGCTAGGCGGGCTCACCGAGAAACAGATCCAGCAGCGATGGACCGGCGGCGACCGGAACAAGATGGTGCTGGAGATTTTGGCGAAGGAGAAAAAGAAGCGGCGGTAAGGGCCTACCGTTTCCCGAAGCAATACAGAGTGCTTCGCGTCCGGATGTACAGGCGCCCATCGGCAATCGCGGGTGTCGCATAGCACTCGTCGTCCAATTCGTTGACGGCTAGAACCTCTTGTTGACCGCCCGCCTTTAGAACGGTCACGATTCCGGTCTGGCTCACGAAGAAAACCTTGTCGTCCGCGGCGACCGGCGAGGCAAAAAAACGGTCCGCGACGCCGCGCAGCCGGCCTTGCTTGAGCACGGCGCCTGTGGAGGGGTCGAGCGTGGTGAGGACACCGGCATCGTTGATCATGTAGAGGACTTCCTGATAGAGGAGGACCGTGGGTAATTGGGGTATCGAGCGCTGATATTTCCAGCGCAGGCTATTTGCGGTGATGTCGCCGCGGCCCATTGGGCGGATAGCCAGCAAGCCGTTCTCCGCGACCGTGGTGGCTACGTAAATTTTCCATTCCTCTTCCGAGAGGAACCCGTCCTGATTGAGGTCGATGAAGCGGAAGTACGCTTTAGTTCGTGCGTCCAGGGCTTCGGCCAGAGAAATCCTTCCATCCTTATCCTTGTCGTAGGCTGCAAGGACGTCCGCAAACGGCGGAAGGTGAATCTGGCGGCCGGGATCGTTGTCCGGGGTATTGAAGCCGCTGAAGTAGATGACGCCATCGCCGACCACGGCGCCGGATTTCATTTCGGACGCGAGGCCGCCCACGGACCACGTGGTTTCGCCGGTATCGAGCGAGTACGCATCGGCACGAAACGAGCCCGGGGCGATGATGTCGGATGCGCCGCCGTTGGCGTGATACACGATGGGGGTGGAATGGCCACTCAACGCTTCGGGCCGATCCCGCTTCCACCGAACACGGCCATCGTCCTTTCCGATCGCGATGATGAACGAACCGGTCGACTGATCGCAGACCAGCACGACTTTATCGCCGGCCACAACGGGAGATGCGCCCATGCCATAGACGTTGTGAAACGGACCGAGCGGCAGGCGCCAACGCTCGTTGCCGTCGAAGCCGTAGGAGACCAATCCGAAATCGCCGAAGAATACATAAACGTTTGAGCCGTCAAGCGCGGGGGTGGGGGAAGCGGCGGTGTTCAGCTTGTCGAGCGGTTCGGTGCGGCCTCTGGGACACTCGCGCCGCCACAGGATCTGGCCAGTCGCGCGGCTCAGGCTGAGCGTATAGAGTTTGCCTTGATCGACAGCTGTAACGAAAACACGATCACCGCTGAGTACGGGAGACGAATGACCAAGCGGAAGCGCCGTTTTCCAAATGACGTTGCTGCCGGGGCCGAAGACGTCCGGCAGCCCGGCCGTTTCCGCAACTCCTGAACCGTTCGGGCCACGAAAACGGACCCAGTCGCCTGCAGGCGCGCAGGACGCGAGCGCCAGAACGAGCGATGCCAGTCGAATAAGCGAAATTCGGCGGCTCCTCTAAGTACCCTTCTTCGGTAACGGCACAACCGTAACTTTGTTGGCCTCGATGGTAATCTTCTGGCGGATCTCGCCGTAAATCGGAGACACGACATGCAGATCGTAGGTTCCGGGGGGAAGTAGCAGGCCGCCGCCCACGTTGTTCAACTCGTCGACATAACCAAAATATTTGTCGTTGATGTAAACCGCGCCTGTGTCACCCACCGCGATGGAGATGAACGATTCGGACTCGCCACCACCCAGCCGGAAGCGCCCGAACGGAGGTTTCGGTACTTCGAGCTTCTTGAGCGAGTACTTGATGTGAGTAGTTTTCTTCGCACGGACCGTCACTTTGGTCGTGTACTCTTCATACCGCGGGTCCCTGAAGGAAACCTCGACGTCTCCTGGGGGAGTAGGATACTTTTCCGGAACCGTGAATCTCGAGGCCGGCCCGACGTATTGACCGTTGATGAAAACGCCGGCGTCGCCCGGCGTACCTCGCGCTTTGACGTAACCGGTTACCTGGGCGGTAGCGCTGGTAACGGCTAAAGCCGCGAGCGCAGCGGTGAGCAGGAAGCGTCGAATGGAACTACCCGGAACCTGAATCTTCGCGTTTGTGTGCTGTATTTCCGTATACATGGTTTGCAGATCAACTCCTCAATTCGTAACGAAGCTTTTGCCCGCAGACCGTTTCCGGCAAATTTCTGTTGAGCTGGAACCCTTATCAGCCCGCTGGGTCATACTCTACAATATCACCGACCGCCGGAGGCCTCAGGTATCGGTAGCGCCAGGTCAGTGCCTGCCCGGCCGAACTGCCCGGTTCCAAGCGGCGCGGCCGCTTGCAGTAAGATGGTTAATTCCGATGAAACTCAACAGTTACACGATCACGCAGGGCCGGGACCGCGCTCCGGCCCGCTCATTCTTGAAGGCTATCGGGTTCACCGACGACGATCTGAAAAAGCCGATTATCGGGATCGCCAACACGTGGACCGAAACGATGCCGTGCAACTACAACCTGCGCGCGCTGGCGGAGAAAGTCAAGGAAGGCGTGCGGAAGGCGGGTGGTACGCCCATGGAGTTCAACACCATCGCGATCAGCGACGGCATCACCATGGGGACCGAAGGCATGAAAGCGTCGCTGGTGAGCCGCGAGGTGATCGCGGACTCGATCGAACTGGTGGCGCGCGGCCATATGTTCGACGGCCTGGTGGCTTTGGTGGCGTGCGATAAGACCATTCCCGGCGGCGCGATGGCGCTATTGCGGCTGAACATACCGGGGATCGTGCTGTATGGCGGGTCGATTCTGCCGGGCCGGCACAAGGGGCACGACATCACGATCCAGGATGTGTTCGAGGCCGTGGGCGCCAATGCGGCGGGACGCATGAGCGATCAGGAACTGCTGGAAATCGAAAACGAGGCTTGTCCGGGGGCGGGCGCGTGCGGAGGCCAGTTCACGGCTAACACCATGGCGACGGTGATGGAGCTGATCGGGCTTTCTCCCATGGGAACGGCGGCGGTGCCGCAGGTAGACCCGCGGAAGAACGATGTGTGCATCCGGTGCGGCGAAATTGTGATGGACGCCGTGCGGAACAACCGGCGGCCGCGCGAGATCGTGACGCGGAAAGCGCTGGAGAATGCGATAGCGGGCGTGGCGGCCACGGGCGGATCGACCAACGCCGTCCTGCATCTGCTGGCTATCGCGCGCGAAGCCGGCGTCCCGCTGGCTATGGAAGATTTCGATCGTGTGAGCAGCCGCACGCCGATCCTGGTGGATTTGAAGCCCGGAGGGCGCTTTGTGGCGGTGGATGTGGACAAGGCGGGCGGGATTCCGGTGATCGCGCAGAGGCTGGTGAAAGGCGGATACGTGGATGGCACGGCCGTAACCTGCACGGGGCGCACATTTGCAGAAGAAGCGGCAAAGGCGGTGGAAACGCCGGGGCAGGAAGTGATCCGGCCGCTCGATAAGCCTCTTAAGCCGACCGGTGGTCTCGCGATCCTGCGCGGGTCACTCGCGCCGGATGGCTGCGTCATCAAGCTGGCAGGCCATGACAAGAAGCTGCACCGCGGGCCGGCGCGGGTGTTTGGCCGCGAGGAAGACGCGATGGCGGCGGTGACGCGCGGAGAGATCCGTGCCAACGACGTGGTGGTGATCCGGTACGAAGGGCCGAGAGGCGGGCCGGGGATGCGCGAGATGCTGGGAGTAACGGGAGCGATCGTTGGAGTGGGCCTGTCGGATTCCGTCGCCCTGGTGACCGATGGGCGTTTCAGCGGAGCCACGCACGGTTTCATGGTGGCGCACGTAGCGCCGGAGGCGGCCAACGGGGGGCCAATTGCGGCGGTAGAAGAGGGGGACACGATCTCGATCGACGTGGATGCGCGGGAGATCAATATCGAAATCGCGCCAGAGAAAATTGCCGAGAGGCTGAAGCGCTGGCAAGCACCGGCTCCGCACTATGCGACTGGTGTATTCGCGAAGTACTGCGCGCTGGTATCGTCGGCGTCTGAAGGCGCAGTGACCTCAAAGTTTTGAGCTCCAACAAGCGGCGGATCGAGTCATCTAAACGGGGAGACTCGCGGGGCCGCCGGCCGATGCGCCGCCTATGAACATTCTTTTTATCGGGGATATTTTTTCATCGGTTGGCCGACACATCGTGGCCGATCATCTGGCGGATATCAAGAAAACGCAGCGCATCGATCTCGCCATCGCTAACGCGGAGAACTCGGCCGGCGGTTTTGGCGTGACGCCATCGATCGCCGAAGAACTGTTCGCCCTGGGGCTTGACGTTCTCACCACCGGCAATCACATTTGGGACAAGAAGGAGATCTACGATTACCTGGCGCGCCAGCCGGCGCTGCTCCGTCCGGCGAACTATTCGGCGGCGGCCCCGGGATCGGGCGTGATCGTGGCCAACGCGCGGAATGGCAACCAATGCGCCGTGATCAACCTACAAGGCCGAACGTACATGCCCATGACGGAATGCCCGTTCCGCAAAGCGGATGAGATTCTGAACGCGGTCGCGGGCACAAAAGTTCGCTTCGTGGACTTTCACGCGGAACTTACGAGCGAGAAGATGGCGATGGGCTGGTATCTGGATGGCCGCGTATCGGCGATTGTCGGCACCCACACACACATACCGACCGCGGACACGCGCATTCTTCCTGGCGGCACGGCCTATCAAACCGACGTAGGCATGACCGGACCCTACGATTCGGTGATCGGGGTCCGTAAGGACATGATCATCGAGCGCTTCCTAAACGGGATGCCAGCGCGGATGGAACCCGCCAAGGGGTCGGTGGAACTGCATTCGGTTATCGTCGAGGTGGACGACGCGACCGGGCGCGCGATCGAGATCCGTCGTCACACCCTGAAGGGCGATTGAATGAACCCGCCGGCGCTCGATGTGACGGCACTGAACGTTCAGGTGCTGGGCACCTGTCTTTTCTGTCTGGTTTTTCTATTTCTCTGGCGGCAATCGGGAATCGTTTACTTCGGCTACTGGAGCCTGGCGTGGGCGCTACAGGTTGTGGCGCTGATTTGCCTGCGCGTGTTCTTCCTGACCACGGTGGTGTTCTGGCTGGGACCTTACGCGCTTTTCGAATTTGCGTTTGCCCTGGCGCTGTTAGCGGCCGCGCGTGGGGGGCCGACGCGGGCGGTGCAGAACTGGAAGACGGCAGCGCAGGTGCTGGTGGGCTTTCCGGTATTCCTCGCGGTGGTCTACCTTCTGGGGCTCGAGAGCAGCTTCGAAGGCTTTCAGGCGGTGCACGGGCTCGTGCTCGGGAGTATCTACCTGTACAGCTTCTTCATGATCCGCGGCAGTGGGGGCGTGGGCGGCCGGCTGTTCCGTTTTTCGCTGCTTTGCTTTGCGGTCGCCTTCCTGCACAACGCGGTCGTATTCTTCTATTTGTATAACCGCGGCGGGCGCCCGCAGTGGCCGCACTATTTGCAGTACAACAGCTTTTATGATTTTGCGCTGCTGACGCTGCTGGCGTTCGCCGCGATGGCGATGTGGATCGAAAACCAGCGAGACCGCATCGACGCCCTCTCGAGCGAGATGGATGCGGTCAGGCGTCAGAGCCTGAAGAACCTCGACCTCGACGGGCTGACCGGCCTGCTCAATCAGGCGGCACTCGAGCGCCGCATGGATGGCAGGGAATCGTTTCTGGGCGTCGTGGCGGTGTGTGACATGGACAATTTCAAGAGCATCAACGACCAGTACGGGCATCTGGTGGGCGACGAGATCCTGCGAAATATCGGGCACCTCATGCGTTCGTCGATCCGGCAGGAAGACGAGGCGTTTCGCTGGGGCGGGGATGAGTTTGTGATTCTATTCCGCAATCAGAATCTGGCGGTGGTGAAGGCGCGCATGCAGGAGGTGCGCCACCGGCTGAACAATTTCCGCGTCCGCGGCTACGGAGTCCTCCCGATTTCCTTCAGTTGGGGTGCTTCGGAGGCGACGGGCGGGCCCTTGCGGCAAGTGCTGGACGCGGCGGATCGGGACATGTACTCGTACAAGAAGCTCCGGTCCGCGACCCGCCCGGAG
Source organism: Terriglobia bacterium (assembly GCA_963768075.1). Classification (GTDB taxonomy): domain Bacteria; phylum Acidobacteriota; class Terriglobia; order Bryobacterales; family Bryobacteraceae; genus QHXW01. The sequence continues at coordinate 120,106 of CAVYHD010000022.1, read as the reverse complement.
TAGGGCATGGTTCGTCACTGCTGCTAGACTGGAAATTGATTCCATTCGATCCTACGATCAAAGTCTGCGCGGTAAGTTATCTGAACACGTCTCCGTTGGTGTGGGGCATGTTGCACGGCGATCAGCGTGGCGCATTCGACCTGGAGTTTCGTATTCCGTCCGAGTGTGCTCGCGAAGTGGCGACGGGCGCAGCGGACATTGGCATCATCCCTTCGGTGGAATTGAACCGGCACGATTACGGCAGAGTGCGCGGCTTGGGGATCGCCTCGCGGGGGGCGGTGCGCAGTATTCTGCTGATTTCCTCCAAGCCGTTTAGCGAGATTCGAACGCTGGCGGGCGACATCAGTTCGCGGACCTCGGTCGCATTGGCGCGCGTGATTCTGGACCGGCGCTATGGCGCGCTGCCGCACATACTTTCGCACGAGCCGGATCTCGCAAGGATGCTGGCGGTAGCGGATGCGGCGTTAATCATCGGCGATCCAGCGCTGCATCTCGATCCGGATCGTCTGGACTATCACGTGCTTGATTTGGGCTCTGCGTGGACCGAAATGACCGGTCTCCCGATGGTCTTCGCCATTTGGGCGGGACGCAGGCAAGCCATCAGGCCGCAAGTGGAAGCAGTGTTCCACGCTTCTTACCAGTTCGGCCGCGCGCACCTGGACGACATCATCCGCGTGGAAACCGCGCAGCGACGGCTACCCGGCGATTTGGCCAGGGAGTACTTGACGACGCACATTGTAAGTGAGCTGGGAGCGGCCGAATACAGGGGCTTGGAATTGTTTCTGGATTACGCGCGAGCCATACAGGAAGCGGCTCGGGTTTGACACATCGCGGCGCGCTTTGCCTATAATAAAAAGGCCTGCGCAGTGTTGCTCCTCAGTAGCTCAATGGTAGAGCATTCGGCTGTTAACCGAAGGGTTGTAGGTTCGAGTCCTACCTGAGGAGCCAAATCTTTTCAAAGACTTACGAGCTGCTTTCCGATCCTTCCCACCACAAAAATTAGCCCGACTGTAGGGACTTTTGTAGGGACCCCTCTTCAACCTGCTGCGCATCTGCTGGTCACTGGCGAGCTGTCCTGAACTCGAACCAGAGATTATCGGACGGCTTTTCCAGGATCGATTCGAGAGCCGCTCGTTTCGCCTTCATGCGGATGTGGCTATAGTGCTTGAGCATCTGCTTCGAGACGTGGCCGGCGATGTCCATGATCGTCTGGTCCCCGGCGCCCTTCTCTGCTAGTTCGGTGATCAGCGTGTGTCGGTTGTCGTGCCAGCGCCCGCTGGACTTTCGCCTTATTACGCAGGTTTTGCCACGCTGTCTTCAGCGTGGTGACAGGCCGGGTCGGATCATTCGGGCGCGGACTGCCGAACGGAAAGATGTACCACTCGGGACGAATTCCACCGAATCGCTCTTTGTACCACTCGGCGTAATCGGCGAGCGCTTGGTGCAGCGCGGAATTCAAAGGAATGGTCCGGCCTTCACCAGCTTCGGTCTTGCTTCGACCGACTGAGAGGTATCGCTTATCAAGATCGATCTGTGCCCAAGTCAGGTTCTTCATTTCCGCGCTCACGCATGCCCGTGTTTTGGGCAATCATCAAGGCGGGATAAATGTGCGGCGAACGCGCCTCCTTCGCCGCCGCGATCATGCGCGCCTTCTCATCTGGGCTCGTATGCCTTTCCGACATTGTTTCCGCACCTTCAGCTTCAGAGCCTCTTCTTGCGGAGCCGCACGCGAAGCAGATCGCCCATATCACCCAGAAGCCTCAACAGGAAACCGACTTCTTCGTTGATTGTCTTCGGAGCCGCCTTCTCCTCCAGCCTCTTATCCTGAAATTCTTTAACCGTCTGCTCATTTAAATCGACGAGCATTCGATCACCCAACAATCGCTGAACGTGAGCCACGGCATACCCTGCGAAAACGGCGGACTGTGGGTTTCGCAATTTGTAGCTGGCGAGATACTCCTCACCGACTTCGCGAATCGTGCGGACCCGTTCCTGACGAACATCCTCGAAGTTGTTAAAGCCCTCCTCCAATTCGCGCCGGCGCTTTTGCTCTGCGAGCGGGCCACGGTCTTCGAAGCGGACTTGGATGATTCCTGGATGCGCTGGCCCGCGAACCAGAACTCGTACCACCAAATTTTTCCGCGCCTGATCAGAGACATCGCTGGCTATTCTCTCATCTCGCCGCACTCTGGTGGAGCCGCCGTGAACCAGCGGGATTCGCCCCTCCAGTTGGCTGGGAAGCGAGCCACGCCTCTAGCTCTTCCGGCCGGTATCGCACCAGTGCACCCACCTTGATGAATTGCGGTCCGCGCCGTTCAAGCCTCCATCGTCGCAACGACGCGATGCTGACGTGCAATTGTTTGGCGACATCTTCCTCAGTTAGCAGCGTTTCCATGGTTCCCCCCATTCGTCCAGTTTTGGATTGCGCCCATAGCTCGACCGATTAAAGTCGAGCATCAGCAAGTTTAAAATGTATCGATACGTATGTCAATACCCTCTTGCAAAATCCGTAATGGCATGCCACAATCAACCCAACCGTGCTTAAAGACCGTAAATCGCAACAGCAGACATTGTCCATTCGCGTCTCCGAGGAGGTTCGCGCCTTCCTCGAACGTGCGCGCAAGCAGTTCTCCGATTCTCGCGGTTCCAACGTCTCGATATCCGACGTGGCCAAGGTGCTGCTCGAAACCGCCATCGACAGCCGTCTGGACGACCGCCTGGAAACCGTCGACCTGCTCGCAGATCCGACGGCTGCCCTGTTCGCGATTCGCAAAAAGTGGGAGGACGATCAGCCGCTGACACGTGCCGAATGGATCGTACTCGGCCATTATGTCCAAAGCGGATGCGATCATCTCTCGTCCGATCCCGAATTCCCAAGCAGCCAGTCTTTCGCGCAATTGCTTGAAGCGCTGCTGGCAATTCGCGAACTGCGGCGTCATCCCGCTCTAGAACTTGATTACTTCTACGTGAGCAACCTGTCGGGATGGGGAGATCATAGAGTTCTGACGGCCGGCCCCCAAGCTTCGGAGATCTTACCGGCCGTTGTGCGGCGGATGATTCAGGATCGCGATACTGGCGCCGCGCGAAACTCGTTCGTCGGACGAACCATCTACGTAGCGCTGCGCGACGAGCAGGTCGAAAGTATGGACAGTCTCAATCGCGCACTCCGGCCATTTCTTCCTATTCTCTATCGCGTTGCCGCCCGCGGGCACTGGCTGGTAGAACACAGACCCATCCGCCAGAAGCGCAATCCTCGGGCACCTCTCGGAGCTTTTCCTCCCGTTGTACCACCAGTAGAACTGGACGACGTCACAGTGACAAGCTCCGTAAACGACGAGGGTGAATTAAATATTTTGCTCGCTCTCAAATCGAACAGGGTCTTGTATCCGTTGGGACCTTTTCCACAAATTCGTGAATTTCAGAGCATGCTGACAGCAATGGCTCTCGGAGACACATGGGATGGCCAATATTTCTTCGCGGAGACAAATGTTTCGGCTACCGGGGAGCCACCGATGTTTACGTTTTCCTTTCGAGAGTTCGGTAAAGGTGTGCAGATCGAATTCAGCGAGAAGCAGTGGGACGCGCTGCGAATCGCACTGGACCAGGTGATGGGTTTGCCTGAGATAAAGCAGACACTGAACGAACTGGCACTCGCGTATGGGGATGTTTGAGGAGACAGTTTTGGAGATGAAAATGGCCAGCGCGAAACAAGCAAGCGACGGCGAAATGAAGGGGGCTGTGGTTGCCGCCGAGAAGCGCGTGATCCTGTCCATGGGCGGTAAGGGCGGCGTCGGCAAAACCAGCTTGATGACGATGTTGGCGGAGTGGTTCGCCGCCAATGACATCCCTGTGAAGCTCCTCGATCTCGACACAGAGAACAAGGCGCGAGGATCGCTCACGCATTTCTTCGGTGGCGGCGTGCCGAAGGTCAACATTCACACGCCTGCGGGACTGGACTCCTTCGTCGACCAACTTTCAGACGGTCCACCGGTGATTCTTGCAGATATGGGAGCGGGCGCAGGCCAAGTCACCTACGACTGGTTCGAAACGATGTATCCCGATGTGTCCGATGCAGGAATCGTGTTCACCGCTATCGGTGTCGTCACGGCGGACCCGGCCAGCGTGGAAAGTGTTCTCGCCTGGGCGTCGCGACTTCAGAATCGGGTCGAGTACCTGATCGTTGAGAACAGCACCACGGATCACGCCGACTTCACGTATTGGCACGAGAGTGATCAGGCCTTGCAGTTTCAAACAGTGTTCCAGCCGGCGGTCATTCATATGGATTACCGCTTGCCCGATCTCGAAAATGCCACCCGTAACCATGGCGTTAAGCTGGGCGACGTAGCCGCGAGAACGACGACCGCTCCGGAGTTGCAGCGAGCATCGCTCGTCATGCGCGCGCAAAGTTATCGGCGGCGTATGTTCGCGGAGTTTGGGCGCGTGAAGGAGCTGCTGCTGCCGTGAGTGCGACGGACGAAGTTAGTGATTATCCCGAACCGGACCTGATCGACCTGATCGCCGACGATCTGCCTGTCGAGATTCGTGCTAAATACTATCGCGAGATGAGGCCCTGCCGGACACTGCAGTCGAGTGATGAAATGCTCCATATTCTGCGCGCCATGATGTTTCTGCACATCCTTATGGTCCAGGTGCCGCGTGACATAACGACCGAGCGAGAAAAGTTTCGACAGCTTCTCGCGGACGCACTGGGAACTCTTCAAACGACCATCGAATCCAGCGCAGCCTATCAAAGGCAGCTAGATCAGAGGCTCGATCAACTTCCAGAAAGTATCGCGACCGGCATTAGCCCTGAGGTAATCGCCGCAGCAATTAACGAGAGTTTGCGACAGCAGTTCGTGCAATCGACGATTCCGGAGACAGCTAGCCGCCTTGCGGCTGTCGCTACGCAGCTGAACAATGTCACAACAGAGTTCGGGCGCACGGCAACCGCGCTTGGCAACCAGTATCGCGGTGCAGCCCAGGAAGCCCGGCAGGCGATCGACGATATCGAGAGGACCAGCTCTCGTGCGGTGGCGAGCGCGAGGCGTGGTGCTGAGGAATTGGTAACGATCTTTCGTCGGGAATACCGGTGGTCGCTTTACGCGCTAACGAGCCTGGCGCTCGTGATCGGGATCGGTTTGGGTTTGTCACTGTATCGTTGGTTTGAAGCGCCGGCGCAGCCGGTTGACCGCGCCCCTGTCGTGCAAACTGCACCTGCCGCCAAGCCGAGGGTCAAACACTAGGGATGGCTCGATGCTCACGATCCGCGCCATGTCGGATGGCAGAGGATATTCCGCCCGGTACCTGGAGCAGCGCGATTATTACGCCGAAGGTGAGCGCGTCTTAGGTCTTTGGCGTGGCCGCGGAGCGGAACTGCTTGGACTCTCGGGCGGCGTCCGGACGGAGGAGTTCGAGGCGCTGCGCCAGGGGTGTGACCCACGCACCGGCGAATTTCTGCGGCAGCGCCAAAGCGCCGACCGTACTGCGACGGACGGCACCACGCAGAGCCGGGACGCAATCTCTACGACTTTACCTTCTCAGCACCCAAGTCAGTTTCGATCATGGCGAGCCTGGGACAAGATGATCGGCTGACGGAAGCACACCGCCGGGCAGTGGACGAGACGCTGAAGGAGCTGGAAACCTGCGCCCAGACTCGCGTGCGACAAGACGGAGCCAACGAGGACCGAAGGACTGGCAACATGGTGTTGGCGGTGTACCAGCACGACACCAGCCGCGAACTCGATCCCCAGCTCCACACTCATGCCGTTGCCGCCAACCTAACTTACGACGGCACCGAGGGCCGGTGGAAAGCGCTGCAAGCTTCGGAAATCTACGACTGCCGTCGTTACCTCACCGAAGTCTACCGGAATGCGCTTGCACGCGAGATGCGGCGATTGGGATATGAGATCTTTGATCGTCGCGATGGCCGAGGCCGGAACCAGGGATTCGAAATCCGGGGTATTTCGGAGAAGCTGCTCGAAGACTTCAGCCAGCGAAGCGCACAACGCAACCGGGCGATAGAGGAGTTCGTGCAACAAACCGGGCGCCAACCCTCCGATAACGAGGTGGCGATCCTGGTGCGGGAATCGCGAGCCGGCAAGCAGATCGAAATCTCAACTGAAGAGGTGCGAAGGCGGCAGACAGCGCGGTTGACTCGTGAGAACGAAAGGAAGCTTGCCCAACTTCGAGAAGCGGCGTTGGCCCGCCAAGGAATGCGGGAAACCGAACAGCGGAGCACCGCTGCCTGCCTAGAGTACGCCCAGCAGCACATCTTTGAAAGGGTCTCGGTGGCGCGAGTTGACGAGGTGTTAGCCGAAGCTCTGCGTTACGGCCGGGGTCGCGTTGGCCTTGGAGAACTGAAAGGCCACTTGGCTCTGCAAGAGGCGGCGGGCACTGTTCTTCGTGCCGGCCGGGAAGTGGCCACGCGGGAGAGCCTGGATCGCGAGCAGGAGATGGTTGAGCGACTCAACCGAGGGCTTGGGCGTTTTGAGCGCTTGGGTGCCCAGGACGATTTCATTGTGTCCGACCGGCTTCGGCCGGAGCAAAAGAATGTGATCCACTTTCTGCTCGATTCCCGCGATCTAGCGGTTAACCTGCGCGGCGCCGCGGGTACCGGCAAGACGGCCACGCTCCAGGAACTGCATCGCGGTCTGAGAGAAGCCGGCCGGCGCGTGATCGCTGTCGCCCCGACCATGAGTGCCGTTGAGGAGCTGCGAAAGGTGGGCTTCGTGTCCGCCATGAGCCTGGAGAAGCTGTTGCAGGATCAGCAGGCGCGGCGCGAACTACGGGGTAGCGTGGTGATAGTTGATGAAGCCGGTATGGTCTCTGGCAACCAGATGGCTCAACTGCTCAGGCTCGCCGAGCGGCAATCAGCCCGAATCGTGTTCAGCGGTGACACCCGGCAAATCCAAAGCGTTGAAGCTTGCGATGCTTTGCGCGTGCTGGAGAAGGAATCGCGTCTAAAAAATTGCTCCCTTATCCAGGTTCAGCGACAAACGGCAGTGCAATATCGCGAAGCCGTCCAGGAACTGCGCCGATCTCCGGAGCGGGGCTTCCTCAAACTCGAACAGATTGGCGCGATTCGCGAAGTTGCCTGGCGGGACAAAGCGAGGGCGGTTCAACGGGCTTATACTGAGGCCCTGGCGCGACCAAACGCGCACGGGCAAGAGCGCAGCGTTCTCGTGGTTTGTGCCACACACGAGGAAATCGGGATTGTGACCGCGGCCATCCGCAAACAGCGCATTCAAGACGGCGCGCTTGGTCAGAGCGTTCTTCTCGAACGCAATGTGCCACTGAACTGGACCACGGCTCAGAAGGGAGACGCCCGCAACTTTCACGAGGGCCAGATCCTGGAGTTTCATCGCGCGGTGAAGAATGCCGCCAAGAATGAAACGCTCCGAGTTGTCGGTATCAGGGCCAACAAGATCGTCGCCCGCAATGCCAAGGGCGAGGAGCGCGAATTCACTTCCAAGCAAGCCAAATGCTTCGACGTTTACGAACGGCGTGACATCGAGATCGCGCCGAACGATCGGCTGTTGTTGACCGCGAACCGGCGCGAGGCGGGACTCCGTGTGACCAATGGCGAACTGGTCACCGTTTCCGGAGTCGACGGCCAAGGGCGGATTCAGCTTCAGGACGGACGAGTTCTGCCGGAAGCCTACAGACATTTCGATCACGGTTATGCAGTCACCGCTCATCGCAGCCAGGGCCAGTCGGTCGACGCCGTTGTCATTTCCGGTGACGCCATGAGGAAAGAGCTGTTCTACGTGGCTGCATCGCGTGGTCGGGAAAGTGTGACGGTGGTGACGAGCGACCGGGAGTTGCTTCGCGAGTCTGTTGCCCGTTCCGGCGCTCGGCAATCTGCATCCGAGTTGGCACGCAAGGTGCAACGGCAGACTTTCCAGCAAGGCGAACTACGCGGCCTTTCGGCGGCTCGCCGGCTAGCCCGCGACGCGGCGATCCAATGCGAACGGGTGGAGCACCGGGTCGTGCGGACACGAGAACTGGATTACGAGGTGGCGCGTAAGGTTCCGGCTCGCGAGTACCAAACCGAGCGAAGGCTCGAACGAGGTGGGTATGACATTGGCAGGTGAAACCAAACCCTGGATCACCAACTTGGATGGGCGCGTGCTTGGTCTCGAAGTGATCTTGTTGAAGCAGGTGATCGTGCTGCCCTGGAATCAATTTCTGTACGCCGAAGGCGGCGACGATGAAGTGCGGGCCGTATTCACAACCCACGATGTGGTCGCAAAGGGCAGTGGTCTGGCCTCCTTACTTTCGGATCTGGCAGCGCAACAGGTTACGAGAATGAAGGAACCAACTCGATCAGACCGGTTTGCAAACACTACGGGCGCGCGCATAACAGAGCTTCACGTGCACAAGGCGGAGAAGGCTGATCGAGCAGAATGATGAACATGAGAAGGTCTTAAGCGGCGCCGCAATGCGGTCGAGAGCCTGTCCCATGGAGTAAACTGGAGGTGGCTAAGACATGGGTTCGCAGCTCCAAACTCCTTCCCGGGAAGCGGCTATTTGGGCTCGATTGATACAAGCCCAGAAAGACGAGATTACTCCGCAAGTTGCCGAGTACTTGCTGTCGATCGCGTTTGCAGAAAGCGATCGGCACCGGATGGAACAACTGGCGGAGCGTTCGGAAGCCGGTACTCTGACGACCGAAGAACAAACGGAGTTTGACAGCTACCTGCATGTTGGAAACCTACTTGCTGTAATGCAATCCAGGGCCAGGGTGGCTCTCCATCGTACGCCGCACGACGGATCTCATTAGTGAACCTGGACGTGGTCCGGCAAGTCTGGCAGCGGGCCGAAAGCCGTTGCGAATACTGCCACCTACCGGGGTCCGTCTATCCCCTGCCGTTTCACGTCGACCACATAATAGCGCGCCAGCATGGAGGTGCCACGACCATCGACAATCTTGCCTTGGCTTGCCTGCACTGTAACCGGCATAAGGGTCCGAACATCGCCGGACACCATGCAGTCACCGGCGAACTCGTCCGGCTTTTCCACCCACGCCAGGACCGATGGAGCGACCATTTCACGTGGGCAGGGGCAGAACTCGTCGGAAGAACCCCCGTGGGCCGCGTCACAATTCACGTGCTCGCCATCAATGATCCGGATTTCGTTGCAGTGCGGCAAGTGCTCATGGAAGAGCAGGCATTCCCGCTGCATTAAAAAGTGCACAGAAGTGTGCGCCCAGCAGCTTTCCTAACACCCCCACGAAGCAACTCAGTAGAAAGACACCATCCCTAAGCTTTCGGCTTAGGGTTGCGCGGGCCTCCGCGCCGGGCTTTCTATCAAGTATCTGTCAAGCTCCTGTCAAGTATTAATCAAGTGAACGTCAAGTGACTGTTCGTGGCTCTTGCGGTACACTGAAGGCAGGCTTGCCCCTGGCCATGGACGCAAAATTCAAGGAAATCCTCGATGGCCTGCCCTCCAAGCGGCCGCGCTCACGCCTGGAACCTTACGGCGAACTCGTCAGTGAACTTCGGCGCCGAGGTCGGACGTACCGTGACATTGCTCACATTCTTGGTGAGAAGTGTCAGGTTCAAGTAACCGCTAGTGGGGTTCATGATTTCGTGCGAACGCGATCGCGAGTGAAGGGGAAGTCAACCAAGCGACTTGTCATCGGTTCGATGAAAACGGTCCCAACTGCGCCCATCGTACCTTCTGCTCGAAAGTCCTCCGCGGACGACGAAGTCCAACGGAGAATTGAAGCCCTCAAAGCTCGGAAGGCCGCGAAGAAGGCGGCACCAGACAAGTTTCAATTCGACCCAACCCAACCGCTCCGGCTCAAGAAGCCCGGAAAACCGGCAATGGACCAGTAAATCTCGGAAGCTTTATCGGCCCGAGTGTTCTTCTTCGATCGGTTCCTTGGTGCGCGTCTCCATGAAATGCCGCAAGTCAAGACAAAGGCTATGGTACGCAGGCACACCGCATTGTATCAGTCCACTGCGGACTGTGAGTTGTAGAGTTGACAGGTCAGCGACTCGACGTGATCTCGATCTACGGATGTGTAGCGGTCGGGGAACGCTGTGGAACAGTTTCCTGCTCAATCACATAGCCGATCGCGGCATAGCCCCTCAACCTGCGCTCGTACATCCTGGCCAGCATCGGAACGCAGTTGTCCACATAATCGTAGACCTGCACAAATCGTTTGTTGTCGTGGAGACGATGCAACCGGCCCACATACTGCTGCAACGTGCCCTTCCAGGAGATCGGCATGGCCAGGAATAGCGTGTCCAAGCGAGCGTCGTCGAACCCTTCTCCGATGTAGCTTCCCGTCGCCAGAATAACCCGCGATTCATCTTCCGGCACTGATGCCAGCGCCGCCGCGGTTGCCCGGCGCTGCTTCTTCCCCATGCCACCCTTCAAAACGAAGACGTGCTTGGCAACACCTGCAAGTTTGGATGCGAAATACTGAAGATGCTCTGTCCGGCCGGTCAGAAGCAGCGGGCAACGTCCCGATTCTATGGCGCGCTACGATATCGTTGGCGATCATCTCGTTGCGCGAGGCATCATCGACGAGCGCGGCGTAGATGTCCTGAATCGTGACCTCGGTAAGGTCGGGCGCCATCCGGAACTCCGTATGGCGGGGAGTCACCTTGTGCTCGAAAGGCGTCGTTTCGGTCATCGTCCGGGCGCTCATGCTGAACCGCACGGGGCCACACTGCATGTAAATGATCGGATGGTGCCCGTCTTTCCGTGTAGGCGTTGCGGTCAGGCCGACAACATATTTGGCCTTCACCTGCCTCATCACCTGTTCGAACGTAAAAGCAGATATGTGGTGGCATTCGTCGACGATCACCTGGCCGTATTCAGCAACGAAGTCCTTCACTTCGTCTTTTCGATACAGGCTTTGGATGACGGCGACGTCCACGCACCCGGTCCGTTCCGTTTTCCCTCCACCGATGTGCCCGATCGATTTGGCTGGCAGATCCAAGAACATCCCCAGGCGCTCCTGCCACTGATCGAGCAACTGCTGCCGGTGAACGACGACCAGAGTGTTGACCTTGCGTTTCGCAATCAGCCACGCCGCAACGGCGGTTTTCCCGAATGCGGTCGGAGCACAGAGGATACCTTCGTCATGTGCAGTGATCTTCGCGACCGCTTCCTCCTGGAACGGTCGAAGCTGACCTTGGAACTCCGCTTCAATCGCTGTGCCTGAGTACCGTTCGTCGCGAACTTCTGGCCGAATCTTGTGCGCCTCAAGGAGAGCCAACGTCTCCGTCAGACATCCACGAGGCACCGCGATGTGCTGGGCGAATTCCTGGCCGCACGCGATCACGCGCGGCTTGTCGTACGTCGAAAGCCGCATCGCCTGAGCCTTGTAAAACTCGGGGTTCTGAAATGCTGCCAGCCGGAGTAGCCGATTCAGCATGGCTGGTGGTAGATCCTTCTTTTCCACGTAAACAAGATTCGCGCGAACGATCTGAACACTCTTTGGCAGCGGCCCTTCGATTGGCCGCTCCCTTCGCTTGCGGGAAGGCGGCAAAGTCCACGGGTCCTGTGCACCCTCGTCATCGGCGATGCTCATCCGGACTCCGATCAGGTCGCCTTTGCGCTGAGCTTCCGCAACGATCTCCTCCGCGGCGTCGGCCGGCATTCGTCGAATCGTCGAAAGAAACTGCCATTGGTCGGGATAAGGGTGGAAGTCGGAGTCAATGAACACGCTGTTACCCGACTTGCGCGGCGCAAACTGCAAGGGGAGCGCAATCAGGTTCCCGAACCCTCCCTTGGGCATCGTGTCCTGGTTGGGGAAAAAGCGATCGTAGGAATCGAGACCGAGCTGATGCCTGCGCTCCATGGTTCGCGTGAGAATCACGCATCCCAGTTTGCGCGCGGTAATCGCCGGCAGCGCACGATCAAAGAAGATCCAAATGTGGCCGCCCTTCCCGGAACGAGAACGCTCCAGGGCAGCGGGCACACTCAACTCCTGGCAGGTCTCAAGGAAAGCCTGGGAGTCATACTCCCACGTCTTCTTGTCGAAGTCTGCCGCGAGAAACCAGCACGTTTCGTCGGGCAGGAGCGGATACACGCCAACGGTCTCCTTGCCCAAGAGGTGGTTCTCGATGACGGCGTCGGTCATTGGGAGGAACTTCCGTGTCTTCTGGTCGACTTTCTTCCGCTCCTCCGGGCGGCTTTTGTTGATAGCCTTCCAATCCTTCACGGCCGCCGGCATATATCCGCGACCGGCCGTCGTCATTCTCCCATCGCCGTGCGTAGACATCTTCTCTCCCGCGAAACAGGCTTCGAAACAGCGCGATTCTCTTTCTGGCACGCTCCTCCTTGTCCACCGGTGGCGCCGTCTCGACGGTTTTGGCTGGAGGCGGATTCTCTGGCGCAAGTTGCGGAATCGGAATGCTGTGAACCGCCAGAAGCCGCCGCAGGCGAGCATTTTCCTCACGGAGGCGAATATTTTCCTGCTCTGGAGGTTCGAATGGAAGAGATTCTGAACCGTTCTCAGTCATACGGCGTTCACCGCTCCGTGCGCTGTGCCAGCACTTCTTCGAGGAACTCCTGTACCCCCGCAAACACCGCGGCGACATCTGTCGGGAGCCCGCATTCTTCCGCCAGGGCCTGAAACGGGATCTGCCAATCCGCTGGCGGCGGAACCAAACCCGTCGGCAAATCGTGCGTTCCTCTTCTCTCAAAGGTCAGACGCAAAGCGTCCAGAATCCGCTGTTTATCCAGCCCACCCGATCCGATCAGGAGAGCCAGGTCCACCAAGTCCTTCACTCTGCTGTTCGCAGTGTTCCGCGGGAGCGTGTAGGCATGAATCTTTTCGGCGAACTGCTGTTCGCGAGCGATCATCAGGACCTGCGACGATTCGATGCCGGCGAATCCCAGCCAGTCCCGGCACTCGATCGTTTCCAGCGGCTGCATAACCACGTCACCAACGCCGGCGTCCAGGTGGAATCGGGCAAAGATCCGTTCGTCCATTCGAGCTTCGACGGGATAGCGGGCACCGCCGTAAGGCGCGGCGGTCAAATCCATGACGGGCGGTCCGATCGCATACTCGAACCAATCACCGAGAGGGATGTCAGCCACACTCTGCAGCATCTGCCGTACTACCTGGTTTGTGTCATCGCCCGCTGATGTTGCGGCGACCACTCGCTGCAACGTCAGGTCGATGTCCACCGTTGATCGAGCAGCCTTGAAGCGTAGCTCCAACGCGTAACCGCCCTTCAAAACCCAGGGTGCTGGTTCTTCACGGAACAGCCTTGCCAGCAGACGGTCGAATGATACTTGCCGCCGGAGGCGATTGAGGTCGATCTGATCAGTCAGAGATGCCCTCTTCAGGCGTTCTTCAAGCGCCCTTCGGAATGCCCCCGCCGTCGAATATGTCCTGGGTGACGGCATTATGCAGCTCGCCGCAGCACTTCCTCAACGATCTTGCGCGCAGGTCCGCTCATTCGCGCGTTCCGAATCTGTTGGCGAGTGATCAGACCACGGTCAACAGCCTGCCTTAGCGCCTGGCGGATGAAGTTCCGTTCGACCGTGCCAGCCTCGATCAGGTCAAGAATCGTCCGCAGAGGGCGAGTAAACTTGAAGCCCTGCGCCGTCTGTACGTCGCTCTCGGGCAGGTCGGCATAATGAAGTACGAGGATGCCGGGAATATCGCTGTTGCGCCGGAAATCCGTCGGAACCGTCATGTGGAGCTTCGCCGGATTCAGATCCGACAGATCGTAGAGGCTGAGCGCCGTGTGGTGGCTGTATACACCCTCGACTTCCTCGTTCCGGTTCCGCGACCACAGCGCCCAAAGGACGAGGTCGGGCCGATCAGCCGTCGGAAACAGAGCGAGCCGGTAGATACCGCGGTGCTCGCGGATCCAGTTCCCGACCTGCACATGATAGGGATGCGTGTTTTCGGCGAATCCGGCTGCCTTGGCCTGCTTCGTGGTGAAGAAGCCCTGCTGCTGCTCGGCGAACTCAAAGAGCCGCCGCGACGCTTCACGGTGAGACTGGGCCATAACACAATACTACAACTTTCTTGATGTTACATCAAACGCCTTGTTTTTCGGCAGAATGCGTGGCGCGGCGCGCAAATCCGGGCAGGATCACTTCCAGCGCCGATCAATCCGCCAGTGTCATCCCGGCCGCGAGGCCAACCAATGATTTGCCGTCTGAAATCCCGCGCCGAAGTCGCCCGTGGCTGGCGAATTTGTCCACGTCAGACTCCTGTGACAACAGGAAATCAAGAAAACGAACCCCCTTGCATTTGCAGGTTTCACTGATGCTCAGAAGGACGAGGTACTCTCGCAGGCCCTTTGCCGTGCTCGCGCCCCCGATGATGTTCCGTAGTCGCACAAATGCCTTGATCGCGTGTTCGGCGTTATTGTTGTTCCAGGGGACGCCGTCATGATCCAGGAACGTAAACAAGCGGTCCCGATTCTTTTCGAAGCGCCGTACGTAGCCAGCCACCACTTCGGTTTGGTACTCCCGCCTTGAGAGCGTCTGATAAAACCGCTCAACGGCTCGCCCGTGCTTACGCAGGTAGCGAGTCTTAAGGCCAAAGCGGTCCACGGAGTCGATGATGGGTCGCAGCAGCTCCGCGAACCGCCTCCCGATCTCCTTCATCTCGTCATTGAACGGCTGCTTAAAGAGATCATCGTTGATATCCCTCATCAAATGAATCAGGCACTTTTGCTGCGCGCAGGCGATGGAATCGTAGCCAGCGTAGAAATCGGAAACCAGCACGCCGCGGAACTGCTGCAGCACCTTTTGTGCGGTGCTTCCCTCGCGACTCTCACTGTAAACGAACGCCACATCCTCCAGGCTTGTAAACACCCAGACGTATGCCGCCTTTCCAGCGACGGTAGCCCGCGTCTCATCCGCATGCACAAGCGTGCCGCCCGCAATCCTTTCGAGGATGCATTGGTATGTGTTCTCGTAACGCTCGGCCATGCCGGCTTTGCGATGATTGATCATGCCGGAAGACGTCGGGATGTTGAATAACTGACACATGCTCTTTGCCACAGCGTGTTGTGGCAGTTGCAGTTCAACGATTTGATAGACGATATAGGCGCAGAGGGTGTTGCCGTACTTGGCTTGGCTTGCATACTGATGAAAGGTGGTCTTGCAGCACCAGCAGATGTAACGGGGGAAGGAATACCGTATAACCAGCCGTTTGATGCCAGCCCCGGACAATTTGAGGTCGTAGACGACTCGGCTAAGTCGCCCCCATCGATAGATTGTCGTCGCACCACATTCAGCGCAGCGATGGGGCCGTCGCTCCTCGCACTCTACGACCTTCGTTACCGGAACGTTAGACTCTCTCCAGAAGCTTCCGCGCTGTTTTTTCTAGGCGCTTGCTGGAACGCACGTACACTTTCTCGCGCTGGTGGTCCCAGTAAGCCGCATCATTAATCTGTTGAAACTCTGGGAGCGCGAAATCGATTTTCCCGAACCGCTGGGGATATTCGCGCTTCAGCTTAATCACGTCCACAATATTGCCGTTACACGTAGGTGAGGATCGCGAGAGTGCGGCGAGCGTTTCGGCAACTGTTTGGGCAGCGGCACAATCCTCCGCGTTGTACGTCACTAGCATGTGTTTGAGCTCGGGCGCCCGCGTGCATTCCCACTCTCGACGCCGAGCAAGAGCGACCAGGCCCGACGGCGTGGCATCTGACCAGCGAAAGCCGAGATGGCCCGCCACGTCTTTAAGGCCATTGGAATACGTGGGAAAGTACACGTGAGAGTAGATCGTTGAGAGCAGGTTGACGGCCGACGCGATGAGCTGGTCGAGCAGAGCGGCCCGTTCGGCATTGGGGTATCGCTTTCTCATTTGGCGAAGGAACGTAGTCTCGTAGCTTCCGTAGTGCACCAGGCGTGGGTCATCGATCGTGCCCAGCGCAGATAGGCAATCGGCCCACATCATTACTTCGTCCGAGGGGCTATCGGCCCAGTACGAGCGCTGAACAATCACTCCGTCGGCTTCAAACCGAAGACCGATGCAGTAATAGAAATCACGATCGGGATCGCCTTCGACGTCGATATAGACTGCGGTGCCCGCCGTAGCATATATGAGTGGGCCGATGACATGAACCTGATTTTTTCGAACGGCCAGGGCTTGCAAGGCGTGCTCATGCTTTCTGTGGTCGCCAATGCGCCGCCGCGGTCGGAACGTGAACGACAGTTGGGTGACCGTGAAAATGCCTTTCTCGTGATACTTTTGGCGGTCCTTCTCGCTCATCTTGGCGAGAAGGCTCAGATCGTCCGCCTTTATCGCGAATTCTCGACATCGGGCTGCATATTGGCACTCGGCGCAATGCTTGTTCAGCACGAGTGGCGGTGGCGTGGCGCTGATATGTTGAGAAGCAATAGCAGTGACGACGGATTGAACTTTGGCATAGAGCGGCGCTAGCGGCACCGTGGTTGCCGAGTAGTCCCGGCCGTGAATAACTTTACCGAGGCGCGGCCGCGTGGTGCCGTAGGTCTGCGAAAACACAAAAGCATCGAACGCCAGCAGGAGTTTGTCAGCCGTCGAGATCCTTTCCGTCGACACGAAGCGGAACGGTGCGTAGGCGCTCCGGCCTTTGGCCCCGGGCGATCGGACGAGTTCCAAACCGTGGGTGTGCGCGCGCAAGTCCGATGCCTGGAGCGTGCAGTCGAGTATCACGCGGTACTGCTGCTGTCGGATGGCCTCTGCGATAGGTGTCCCCACGTACACCTGATTGTCAGGGACACGGGTACTCACGGTGGAAGAACCAGTGTGCCGAAAGAGTTCTTCCCACTGCTGCCGCGCTCGGACCAGCGCGGTGGCGGCCCCAGCGCCGGAGTGGGAGGACAAGTACGACTTGGTCGGACAGTGCAGAAATGCTTCGAAGATCTCCTGCGTGATTATCATACGTCCATCTTCGATTGATCCCGTCCAGGATGGCAGCCAGACCATTTGACGAACCCGTTCGGGCTTTGCTCACACATTGCTCGCACGCGGAGAATTCCCGTAGCGATTATGGCCAAATGGATCGGTGCCCCTGTAAATAGAATCAAATAGATACGAGAAGATCGGATGCGTTCAGACACCGCGCAACGGTTTCGATTCCCGTGAGACTGAGCAACCCATTCTGGGGTGGCGTGTCACCCCTTCAGTCGGCGCGAAGCACCGTGCCTCTTTTTGACGGCCTACTCGGATTGCGGCGGGTTAGCCGGGCCGGTCCTCCATACCCCAACAAAAGCATCAATGCGCTCTTGGACTTCGTCGTCGAGGCCGAGAGCGAAATACCGGTTCTGCATTGCGAGCAACCTGACGATGAGGTGATGACCGAGATGCACGGCGAAGCGCGCCTCCGCTTCAGAGGTTTCCTTGTAGGTGACTCCCCCGCTTTTTTTTCGGATCAGACGACGCTCGACACCGAACATGTTGGCGTGTGACTGCGCGGTTCCCTCAAGGTAAAACTGCGGGTAGAAGACTTCCAGCGCGGGCTCGACGGTTTTTGCCATCACATCGAGGCTCACCCGAGTCCACGCCTCCTGCGTGATGGGCTGGCGGCATTTAGAGCATATCGATTGTTTCCGTTTGGCCTGCGCCGCTGCCGCATTACGCTCAATCGTCGCCATGAACTTGTCGCTGAACCGGTTCCTGATTCGGGGCTCGCCTCGAACGTGCGCTTCAGGTAGTTCAGCTTCATAATCGCGGACGATTCGGCGAAGCTGCGCGCTTCGGCGGGATTCTTCTCCATGTAGAGCGCCGTAACAATACGCTCGTACATGCCCCGCACGATCTTGTAGGCACCGAATCCGCGGCCGTTTCCTGCGAGAGTAAGGATCTCGCCAAAGTCATCGACGGCCATTCTACCCAGGTAGAAGATGATACGGTCTGCCGTCATCTTGTCCTCGAAGGCAATGGCTGCCGGGTCGGCCTCGGGAAGCTTGCGAAGCCTCTCGACTTCTCGCCGGTCCGGGCCTTTAAGAGCACGTAGAAATATTTTCTTGCACAAGTCATTGAGCCGAGGGTACTCGCGCAGAAAGCTATCGTTTCGCTCGATGAAGCGCTTCTGTTCAGCGTAGCTGCCGATTGCAATCGGAAGTTTCGGCATTCGGTCGGCCATCAGGGGCACTGGCGCTCTCCCATTGTATGGACCCCGGATGGCTAGCACTATCTGGCGTTGAGGGATAGGCCCAGCAAGTCTCGCCGAGGGCCTCTGAGCGCTCGCGTGCGGGATTCGTTTCTAGTACGTGCCCAAAATACGTCGGCTCCATCGGCTTGCTCTTGGAAATTGAATCGTAGCGAAAAAAAATGGGTGAAACGAAGGGGACCAATGTGCTGAGCCGACAGACAGATACGATCTCGTCGCATGTTCCCAGGCACACTAGGTACGACCCGCGCAGGCACCCGTCTTCCCCGCTCCTGGAGCTGGACAGGCGAATCTTCGAGGGCCAACCAGGGGGATGCGGAAGGGGGATTTCAGCCGAGTGGTTTGAAATCCCTCTTGTGGGGGGAGCCGCTGTTTCGGCGGCGTGGGGGGAACCCGCCCGCCCCGGCTTGCCCTGGGGGAAACGGGAAAGGGGGTTCAGGCTTCAAAGAAAGTCGCCTTACAGCAGCTCTCGAAGTTGCAGAAAGCGGGCCTGAATGTCGTTCCATGACGGGTGCGGACCGTAACAAAGCATCCTGCACTGGGCTTCATACGCGGCACCGATGCTCGCCGCCAAATCCGGGGGCGGAAATAGCGCGTCGCTCTTGGAGAAGCTCATCTCGTCGGGATGAAAATAGCTCTTGGGGAAATAAGCGCGGCTGATGCGGTCGTAGTCCTCTTTGATAGCCGCGTATTCGGCGGAGTTCAGCATCGCGATGACTTCCCGGTGCGCTAGCCAATTGAAACAGGTCGTAGTAATGACGCGCGTAAGAGCCGAGTGGCTGTCCATCGCGCTTGAGCAGTTCCACCTTGCTGTGTATCGCGAACATCTTCTCCACAAACGTACGCCGGAAGTGGAGCAGGCGCATCGGAAACGATCCTTCGTCTTCTGCGCCAAGAGACGGGCCCTTGTCCCGTAAGAACTGTCCCAAGTACGAGTGCAGCTCAACGACGCTCGTAGGCTCACGTCCGCTGGCGGTGCCGGCTTCGAGCAGCACACGGGGGCGTGACTTCGCCGGGACCGCCGAAACGCTGCTCGTAGGCAAACCGGTCATTGCGCCCGAATCCGCCGATGGTCTGACTTTCCCCTTCGACAAACCTTAGCGCCGGGTGCGCACCGACGGTGTCGCGAAGTTTCTTAAGTTCTCGGTCGATGGCCCTTTTTCACGAGAGGAGGTTGAAAGGCCTGCGGGTCAAGGAAGATGTCGATGTCCTCCGAAAACCTTTGAATAAGGTTCCATCCCTTGGATAAGCTGGTGCCGCCCTTGAAGATGATGCTGCTGTTGGTGACGATGTTGCGGTTGATGATGCTGTTGTCGTTGGTGATGCTGTTGTTGTGCCTGGTGGCGGCGATAACACGCAGCGCTTCGGTGACGTAGTAGTCTTTCTCGATGATCGCTGGCCGCAATCCCTGATCGCGAAAGTGTTCCGCCGCCCCCAGAATCGCCTGCTCGAAATCGCGGTGCTCAAACAGTCTCATGCGCGTGAGGCTCCCTGGCCTGCCAGTTGCTTGCGTGGCGCAATCCTGACAGGACGCCAAAGTCGAATTTCGAGAATGGATTCAGGGATTCTCGGAGATGCTTGAGCGCCGGTTGATTTTTGCCGAGCTGGTCGCCGATCGCTCCGAGGATAGCGCGCACGCGTGGTGGTTCCGAGTCGGCGACTCTAAGCAAACGCTCGAAGCGGCCTTTGTCTGACAGAAGCGTTAGCGTTCGGCGGATGGTGTCGCGCGCAGAGAGTTCGCTCGTTCGCCCCGCTTGCCTCAGAAAGTCGAGCATGGCTGCGTCCTCCTGGGAGAGACCCGCCCATGTCTCCGGTCTGCGGGCGTGGATGACGGTCTCGCTGCCGACAAGCTTCCTCGGTAGACTGAGAGCGCTGGTGGCCACCTCGTTGCGCTGTGTAGTCTGCGTTGTGAACCCCAAGAGATTGGCGGCGGCGATCCCTGCCGGGAAAACCGCTTTACTTTTGGATGCGAGTTTCTGGATCGTGGCAGGATTAGGACGACTCTTGCCGAACGCAGTCATGCGCGTGCGATAGTAAACGCCTTTGCTCAGACGTTGAAGGGTTCCGTCGCGTGCGAGGCGTGAAAGCGCCTGCGCGACAGCTTCGAAAGACAGATCGCGAAAGTCTTCAAGACGCCACACCCGTTCGCCGCCGCGCTCAATACGCCGGCGGACGAGAGCGGCGGTGCGCGTGGCCCCGGCTGATTTGGTGAGACTTCGGGAGCGGTAGAGTCCGGGAGCCCGTTGGCTCAGCTTCTGTGTGATTCGATCTCGCCAGATTCCCGATCCTTTCTGCTGTTTCCCTGGCGAGCTCGGCGGCGTGTGGTCACCGTGGTGTTCGCCTTCGCGGCGCCAGCGTCTCCTTATCATCGAGTGCCCGAGGCGCTCGCGGAAAATCTGAGCCTGTTCGGATTAGCGACGTGGTCGGTCAAAAAGATTGAGCGGCTACACGCAGAGCTCAAGACCGTGAACGGGCGGCTCACGTCGAGAAAGTTAGTGGAGCGCGCCAAAGGTGTTCTCCAGGTCGAGCGGGGGCTGAGCGAGCAAGAAGCCTACGAGTACATGCGAGGCGCCAGCCGGAGACGGCGCATTCCTCTGGCAGAACTTGCCCAGGAGGTCTTGGGGGCTCAGGATCATAACCCCGCGACACAGTCCAATTTTCTCAGTGTCGCCGCCATTCACGAGATTAAGAGGACGTCGTCATGAACATCGTTTCGAGAAGAGGCAGTGCGGGATGGTTGATCTTGGCAGTAGCCCTGGGCCCAGAAATCGCCGCAGCTGCCGAGCCGAAGGCAACGCCGGAGCAGATAGAGTTTTTCGAGAAGAAGGTTCGCCCCGTCCTCATCAACCGCTGCTACACCTGCCACTCAGCGGACACCCAGCCTCACGGTGAATTGCGGGTAGATGACCGCAACGGCTTGTTAACTGGTGGAGACTCCGGCCCGGCGGTTGTTGCTGGGCATTCGGAACAGAGTTTGCTTTTGCGAAGAATTGTGGGCGGGCCGGTGGTTACATCGGTGGTCCTTCTGGCTGCCGACGTTCTGCCCAAGCCCGAGCCCCCCTAGGGCCACAGGAGAGATGAGGCAGCAGGACTTTGATGGCGACGGTGCGATCTAGACATGCGTCGCGCGCGGTACACCTCACCATTCCTTCAGCACCAATCAACCAGATAATCTCGTAAGGGCCACGCCGGTTTAGGGCTGCAGCCACGCCGGCGCCGCGCGGTATCACTCATCAGCCCGCGCCGCGTGAAGCAATGGCTTGGGCAATCCCAGCGCCTTCGGCCAAACTCCATTCGCACAAACACAAATCCAAAATGGCCTCTCAAGTCGTAATACATCTTGAACATTCGTACTACCGCATGATAGTATCACGAAATATCCGTTCGTAGCACCAAAGGATAGCGCTCGTAGAAGGGTTTTCTCATGAGGGAAAGATTTCGTAAAACGAGACGATTGACGAAGCTCACGGCACTTGTTGTCGTTCCGGCCGCCTGGGTCTGGGCATTCGCCGCAGGGAGCCTCTCCGGGCGTGGTCAAGGATCCGAGCGGCGCCGCGATTCCTGGCGCCAAACTCACGCTGATCAACACTACCCTTAAGACCGACGTTTAAAGTGACCTCCGACGCGCAGGGCTTCTATTCCTTCCCAGCGCTTCCCGTTGGCCATTACGATTTGACGATTGAGGCAACCGAATTCCAGAAGCAGCAAAAAACGAATCTCACCGTCGATACTGATGCTGCTCTCCGCATTGACACCGTAATGCAGGTAGGTCAACGATCTGAGGCGGTCACGGTTAACGAATCCGAAGAGGCAATGCAGACGCAGGTCGACACGGTGGCGACGCATCTCGGCGAGGTTGTATCCGACCGGCAGATCGAGGCATTACCGCTGAACGGGCGCAGCTACACGGACCTCCTCGCGATTCAACCCGGTGTAACCCCGGTGACGACACTGACGCCAACCTCGGTGATCATGGCGGGCGTGACGGGAACGATCAACCCATCCGGCGATCTGAATCCGGGCGATGTCTCGATCGATGGCCAACGGGAATCGTCGAACGGATTCATGATGAATTCCATCGACGTGCAGGAGCACATGAATGGGGGAACATCGATCATCCCGAACCTGGACTCGATCCAGCAGTTCCGCGTTCTGACGAACAACTTCGATCCCGAATACGGAAATTATAACGGCGGGATGATTAACGTGGTGACGAAGTCCGGCAGCAACGCGTTTCATGGCGATGCATTCGAGTTTCTGCGAAATACAGACTTGGACGCCCGAAATTTCTTCGACAGTACACGAGGCGCCTTCCGGCAGAATCAATTTGGCGGCGTGGTCGGCGGTCCGATTATAAAGAACAAGCTCTTTTTCTTTGTCGACTATCAGGGAACGCGCACGGTGGAGGGCATCAATTCGCCAGAAACGTCCGTGCCCTCCCTGCAGGATCGTGCCGGAAACCTGAGCGATATGGCGAGTACGTTGACGGGAACTGTGAGCGGGACCTATACGGCCAAGCTGCTCACGCAAGAGCTCGGGCTACGGCGTTTCCCAAGGCGAGCCCTACTACGCGCCCGGCTGTTCCAGCACATCGAACTGCGTATTTCCAAACGCCGTGATCCCAACCAGGGCGTGGTCGTCGCCGGCAGTGAATCTTCTGAAATATATCCCGCAGCCCAACATAGGGACGAATCTGTTCGCCACCTCCGCGTACCCGGAGACTGTGCGGGATGACAAGGGCGGCGTCCGTCTCGATGCGAATACACGTTTCGGTCAGCTTTTTGGTTACTATTTCGTCGACAATTACCGGCTGGATAATCCGTATCCCGGCGGCCAGGGCGGAGCGAGCATACCCGGATTCGATGCCTTAA
Source organism: Terriglobia bacterium (assembly GCA_963768075.1). GTDB lineage: Bacteria > Acidobacteriota > Terriglobia > Bryobacterales > Bryobacteraceae > QHXW01. The sequence goes on along the minus strand of CAVYHD010000022.1, from coordinate 97,143 downwards.
CCATCGGCCAGGCGCAGATGCTTACCATCGGCGACACCAAGGTCCTTGGCGCTACGACCGTGAACGAGTTTCACATCGGCTTACTTCGAAATGTGAACAATATCGGCCAGCCGCACGGCGGTCTGGGAGTAACCCTTCAGTCGCAAGGCTTCGTGACGGGCGTCGGCACACCGGGCATAATCGTCCAGGCGCCGCAGTTTGAGGGTGTCGAGAACATTGTATTTCCGTCTTTCGTCATGGGGGTTCCGATCACAAACGTAGATCAGTGGAACAACACGATTTATCTGAGTAACACGGTATCGAAGGTTGTCGGCGCCCATACGCTCAAATTCGGCGGCCAGTTTCACTACGATCAAGTCAATGAAGATCCGAATGCCACGTTCAATGGAACGTTCAATATCGACGGAACCGAAACAGGCTCAGCCTTCGCTGATTTTCTACTGGGGTTTCCGAGTAACTTTACGCAGACCTCGGGCGCACACTTCTATTTGCGGAATCGATACGGCGCAGCTTTCGCGGAAGATAGCTGGCGGGCGAGAAGCAATCTTACCCTGAACCTCGGCGTGCGCTGGGACCTCATCATGCCATGGTGGGAAAAGTACAATCAGATCCAGACCATGGTTCCGGGCGAGCAATCGGTGCTTTATCCCAACGCAATGAATGGATTGGTTGTGCCGGGCGATCCCGGCATTCCGCCAACGTTGTCGCCTTCGCAGTTACACAACTTCGCTCCCAGAGTCGGCGTCGCATACTCTCCCAACTTCGACAATGGATTTCTAAAGACTCTCGTTGGCGAGCCGGGAAAGAGCAGCATTCGCGCAAGCTATGGCATTTTCTACACGGCATTTCCTGGATTAACGGCAGGGATCATGTATGGCGTGCCTCCCTACGGATACAACTATCTGAGTCCGGAACCGCCGCTGTTTGCTACGCCGTATATCAACTCGGCTAATGGCGCCGAGAATACCGATCCATTCCCGTTGAACTTCCCGCCGCATAATGTCTCTGCAAAAAATCCGTACACGGGGTTCGATTTCGCTGCCGTCACTCCGATCAGCGCAGACCCTTACTTCTACTACCGGAACAGTGTGCCTTATACCGAAAACTACATGTTTTCAATTCAGCGACAATTACGCAAAAGCGCTCTGTTGACGGTTAGCTATGCGGGCAATGAGGGCCATCATCTCCTGGTCCTGGTTCCGGCGAACTTGGGCAATCCGGCGCTTGTGTCTCAGCCTCAGCCAGCCGAGCGAAGTAGCGCCGGGAAGCTCCACCTGCGGCCCCTTCGGCGAAGATGCCGCCTACACATCCGCATCGGGAAGAATGTACCAGGGAACTCGGGTTGGGCTAGGTCCTAGCTTCGGATCGACGACGGCGCAAAAGTCCGTCGGCAATTCGGATTACAACGCTCTCGAAGTCAATCTGCGATTAGCCACCAGCAACCGAACCACGGTTTTGGTCGGTTATACGTATTCGAAATCGATCGATGAGGCGTCGAATCTGGGCGAGCAAACCAATCCGTTCAATGCGCGCCTCACCCGCGTAATTTCCTCGTGGGACATGACGCAGAACTTCGTGGCGACCTATACCTATGCCTTACCATTCGATCAGTTATTCCGTCGCAACCGGCTTGACGGAGGGCTGGAGCCTTTCTGGAACAACCCGGTTCAGTACGGGATTCCCGGTGACGCTTGCCGACGATTCTGACCGGTCTCTGCTGGGAACACTTGGCAACGGCGTCAACAATGAACTGCTCGACACGCCGCAGATGATGTCGGGACCGCTCGAAATCAATACCAATCCGCGCAACGGCCGGCCTGAATTCAATACCAGTCTGTTTGCGCCGGAGACGCTCGGACAGTTAGGGAACGCGGCGCGCCGCTTCTTCTATGGCCCGGGTATCGAGAACTTCGACATGCAGATCAGCAAAACGGTGCCAATCACGGAATCGAAATCGTTGGATATTCGCGTCGAAGCATTCAATGTGTTCAACCACGCCCAGTTCTACGGCCCATCCGCGGTTGACGGCGAAATCAACGACCCGAATTTCGGTAGTGTAGTGAGTGCGGCTGCGCCACGGTTGATTCAGGCCGCGGTCAAGTTTCATTTCTAATGACCGGGTTGTTTACTTATACGACGGCTTTGACAGACCGGGGGCAGTCGAGGCGACATCACGAGCGCCAAGTTTGGCCCGCTTCGTAACGGCTGCAACCCCTGACCGTTATCATGGTGTAATGCCAGTTTCGGCAGCTCGGCCTCAGATGACAGTCGGAACGTTAGTCTTATGGGCACTGACTTGTCCGTTCACGATGGCGGGACAATTAGGCGATTTAGGCGCGTTTTCTCGCACCCTGCTACACGAGAGATGGCTTCTCCAATCCTCGGATAAAGTTACCGAAAGTGGCGCTCTGATCTCCACTACGGCGTTCACGCCTGAGGGATGGTATGCGACTTCGGTGCCCACAACGGTGCTGGCGGCGCTCGTTGACAACAAGGTCTATCCCGATCCTTACTTCGGGACGAACCTGGCTTCACTGCCTGGCGCGGGTTACTCCACGCGTGCCGGCATGAGTTATCCCGAACACAATTTCTCGAATGTTTCTATGCCACCCGATAGTCCGTTCCGGTCTTCGTGGTGGTTCCGAAAGGACTTTTACTTATCCGATCAGTCGCTGGGGCGGAGAGTGTGGCTGCACTTCGACGGCATCAACTTCCGAGCGAATGTGTGGCTGAACGGACGCGCCATCGCGGCCTCCACAACAACCGCGGGCGCTTGGCGGTTCTTCGAGTTTGACGTGACCGACACCGTCCTGCGCCGCAAACGAAATGTTCTTGCCGTGCAGGTATACCCCCCTCAACCGAACGACCTTTCGATTACCTGGGTCGACTGGAACCCTGCGCCGCCGGACAAAAATACGGGCCTCTGGCGCGATGTCTATCTTACAACCACGGGGCCCGTCGCGATTCGCTGGCCTCACGTCGTCAGCCGCTTTCCGTCGCCTTCGCTCGACTCGGCACGCCTCACGGTAACGGCGGAATTGTCTAACGCAACCGATAATTCCGTGCGGGGAGTGCTTCATGGCCAGATCGGAGATACGAAGTTTTCCAGGCAGGTGGAACTCGGCGCCAAGGAAACCAGGGTGGCAGGATTTTCCGCCGATGAGTATCCACAACTGGCCGTGCAGCATCCGCGCCTTTGGTGGCCTGCGAAGCTGGGTCCGCAGCACCTCTACGAGATCAAGCTATGGTTCGAGATCAATGGAAGCGTCTCCGACGCCGAGACAGCGCATTTTGGGATTCGCGAAGTTAGCTCGGAGCTGAACGAAAACGGATCACGAATTTTCAAGATTAACGGCAAGCGGATTCTGATTCGAGGCGCCGGATGGGCTCCGGACATGTTACTTCGCGTGTCTCCGGAACGGCAGGAAGCCGAGATCGCATACGTCGTCGACATGAACCTGAACGCGATTCGGCTCGAAGGAAAGCTGGAGGATGAAAATTTCCTGAACCTTTGTGACCGCCGGGGAGTTCTGGTCATGGCGGGCTGGTCCTGCTGCGATCACTGGGAAAAGTGGAACAATTGGAAGCCGGAGGATTTCCGCATTTCGGCAGAATCTCTGCGCGACCAGGTTCGCCGTCTGCGCATCCATCCATCCGTTTTCGACTGGCTCAACGGCAGCGATTATCCTCCTCCACCCAACGTTGAGGCGACCTACGTCCGGATCCTTAAGGAACTCGACTGGCCGAATCCTTTTCAGTCCTCAGCATCGCAGGCGCCGTCATCGGTCACCGGTGCGACGGGTCTTAAGATGACCGGTCCCTACGAGTATGTGCCCCCGGTCTACTGGTCGACCGACCATACTCGCGGCGGAGCGTTTGGCTTCAACACAGAAACGAGCCCGGGCGCTGCGATTCCATCTCTCGACAGTCTGCGGAAGTTTCTGCCGCCGGAACATCTTTGGCCGCTGGACGATTACTGGACCTTCCATGCGGGCCGCGACGTGCCACGGAATCTTGACGTTTACGATCATGTGCTCGGGTCTCGATATGGGCCGTCGACGAAGATTGAGGACTTTGTACTCAAGTCGGACGTTAGCGCTTATGAAGGCGAACGTGCCATGTTTGAGGCGTATTCCGCCAATAAGTACAATGCGACAGGTGTAATTCAATGGATGTTGAACAACGCCTGGCCTTCCGTGATCTGGCATCTTTACGACTATTATCTTCGTCCCGGCGGCGGGTACTTCGGAACAAAGAAGGCCTGCGAGCCTCTGCACATCCAGTATTCATACGATGATCACTCTGTCGTTGTGGTCAACGCCTATTACGAGAATTTCGAGCGGTTGACAGCTCGCGCCCGAGTATACGATTTGAACATGCAGGAAAAATACTCAAACAGCGCTATCGTCACGGCCAATTCAGACAGTGTGGCCAGAGTCTTTACCATTCCGGCGATGCCGTCATTGACTGGCACCTATTTCGTCCGGCTTGACTTAGAAGACACGTCCGGGAAGGAAATCAGTTCGAATTTCTACTGGCTCTCCCAAAAGCCCGATGTGATGGATTGGGAAAAGGGAGACGGATACTATACGCCGGAGAAATCGTTTGCAGACTTCAGCGATCTGAAAAACCTGCCCCCAGTTAAGCTCAAAGCCTCAGTGCTGTATACGAGCCAAGGAACCGATGGCGTTGTCTCGGTTACGATTGAAAATCCGAGTCCGCACCTGGCGTTCTTCATCCATGCACAAGTTGTGAACGGCAGTGACAGCAAGGAACTTCTGCCGGTGAAATGGGACGACAACTTTATCTCTCTGTTGCCCGGAGAGCGGCGAAGCCTGAGGGCCAAGTACACGCTCCCTGGCTCCGCGCCCGTCAAGGCGGATCTCCAGTTGGACGGATGGAATGTCAGTCAAGAACGGTGAACCGGTCACCCGACCCATGCCGCGAGTATTTTGACCAGGCCAGCATCACTGATGATACTGGCCTGAATAGCGGAACGCCGGGATTAGAAAATGAACTTCGCGCCCAATTGCAGGATGCGCGGGTTGTGCGCCCCGCTCGGGCGCAGGAAGTTGTTGTTGGCGAGGCAGCTCGCGTCCCCGGCGGAGAAGTCCGATCCAGCGAAGCAGCTCGTGCCGCCGTTAACGCCGTTGAACTGCGTGTGATTGAAGATGTTGAAACCCTCGGCACGGAATTCAAAGCTCTTGCTCTCCCGGACCTGGAAATACTTGAACAGGCCCAGGTCAAATTGCGTTCGATGAGGGATGTTCAAAGCATTGCGCTGCGCGGTGCCGAAAGTCAGCCCTTGTGGCGCAGCAAAGGCGGACGGATTGAACAGCAGTGGGCCGACAACACCCGCAACATTTTGCTGCGTGACGGAATTGGGGTTCCCAATCTGATCTAGAAACGATCCAGTGCCCGTCCCGTTGCCCACACCGGAGTTGAAGAGGCCGTCGCTGACACTGAAAGGTTCGCCGGACTGGAAGGTGGTGAGCCCGGAAACCTGCCACCCACCCAGCAGCTTGTGGCTTAGACCCGCCTCGGTGAAGAACGGAAGGTCGTAGACGTAGCCGATATTCAGAATCTGGCGCTGGTCGAAATTCGAGCTGGCGTACGTTTGCGCCCAGTTGTAGGAATTGACGAAGCCGCCATCATAACGGTCAGAGGAGTCATCGAGCGAGTGGCTCCACGTGTACGCCAGATCGAAGCTCAGGGCGCCGATGTGCCGGTGTACGGACACCTGCATCGAGTTGTAGTTCGAGTTGGCTTGCGGAAACAGCCCGGTGATGGTGCCGTAGCCGCGGTACGGGACGAAGGGGGCGGGGCTATTGCCACACGCGGTGCCAAACTGTATAGCAGCCGCCCCGGTCGGAGCCACGCCATTGACAGTACCGTTGTTGCAGTCCGCCTGCGTCATAGCCTGCCCGGCTGGATATGGATTCTGCGCCGCCGAAATCGGGTATAGCTGGTTGATGTCGGTCTGGAGCGAAAGGTGCGTGCCCTTGCTGCCCACGTACGCCACGGTGAGAATCGTGCCCTTGGCCAACTCACGCTGCACGCTCAGGTTCCACTGCTGCACGTAGGGCCAGCGAGCTACCGTCGGAATGGCATTGACGTTCAGCGGAAATTGCACGCCACCTCCGCCGATTTTGGTATAGCCGACGATATCGTACTGCGTTCCCGTGAGCACCAGCGGAGGGCTCCCTTCGAGCGATTCGGTGTTGCCTTCGTTGCCGTTGGTGTGCTCGAAAAATACGCCGTAGCCACCGCGAATGGAGGATTTACCGTCCCCGAACGGATCGAAAGCAAAGCCCAGGCGTGGAGCCGGGTTGAACAAATGGCCTTTCGCGCAGCCCGCGGGCACGCCGTTGACGCCGCATTGCACCAGTCCCGTATACGGATTGCCGGAGTTGGGAATAATGGCGCCCGCTTGGCCCGTTACCGAGCCCGTGGCATCGATCTGTGGCGCGGCGGAAAGTTGGTACGCTGCCGGATCGAAGTTATACGCTTGATGTTGTATCTCGCGGTAGGTTCCGAACAGACTCAAGCGCACGCCCAGATTCAGCGTGAGCCGCTTGGTGATGTGCCAGTCGTCCTGGAAGTAAGGCTCGACAATCTTGTAGCGGTTGTAGTACTTCGTTTTCAGATTGGTCTGCGTGTAAGACTGGATGTCGCCATTCAGCATGTCGGCAAACGCATTGCCGGTGGTTACCGGCGACGTGTTGTCGAAGTTCAGGATGCCCTGAACATAGGGGCTGTTCTGCTCGTTCTTCTCCGCCAGAACCAGGTAAGCGCCGAAATATAAGATTGTGACCGCCGATGATCTTGGTGATCTGGTCCTTGTACGTGTAGGTGGGGTTGGCGTTGTTCCAGGGGAAGTATCCGGTGTCGAGTTGGAATCCGCCGGTATCGTAGTTGATCCCGCCGCTTACGCTGACCGCCGGCAACAGACCGCCGAAACCGTTGTTGTACAGGCCGGTCATGGTCATTGTCGACGGCCGCTGTGCGGGGCCGAGCGCATTCAGGAAAATGTGATCGGTGGTGTAGCTGAAAGTGAACTCATTCAACAGCGTGGGCGAAATGTTGGCCGCCATGGCAACACGGCCTGACGCCAGGGCCGTTGAACGCCGTTTGTATGGTCGGGAAAGACGCGCCGTTGCCCCAAAGCGGAGTCGGGCGTAACGGTGTTCCAGGAATCGTGGATGAAGTGACCGAAAATCCGGAAGTTGTCGCTGAAATTGTGATCAATACGAACCAACTCTTCGCGCCAATGCGTGGGCTGGGCCGGAGCCGCATCGTAGTAGCTATTGGGCGCGTTGGCCGCCGGCATCAGCGTCAGCAGCGCCGCGGCGTTAGGATCGACGGGAACCGTGTTGTTCGGGAAATAGGAGCCGGTCTTCGGATTCACCGGGCAATCCGGGAATCCGGTCTTGTTTACCATAGAACCCGCCCCAGGGCAGACATCAGAGAAGTTTCCGGCCCGCTCGGCAGCCGAGGGAACCTGAAGATCGAAGGTTTGCCCGGGGATAATCTCCCGGCGCCAGTCCTCGGACCAGAAGAAGAATGTTTTTTCTTTCTTCGTGTTGTAAAAGCCGGGAATATAAAGCGGCCCCCCAAGGGTGTAAGCCGAAGTCGTTCTTCCTGTACTCGGGAACCGTCGCCTGGAAGAAATTTCGCGCGTTAAAGTCGTCATTGCGGACGAACTCAAACAGATCGCCGTGGAACCCCTTGGTGCCGGACTTGGTTACCGTCTCAATCGTGCCCGACGCGTTGCGGCCGTACTGCGCGCCGTAGTTCGAGGTCAGCACCTTGACTTCGGCGATGGCATCCACGTTGGGATAGACGTTCAGCCCGTTGTTGCTGCCGTTATCCATGTTGTCGCCGCCATCCATCTCCCAGTTGTTGTATTCGGTGCGGCCGCCGTTGATGCTCATCGCGACGTTGCCCATGATGCCGACCGTGCCTTCATCCTCACCGGTCTGATTGCTCACGCCCGGCGTCAGGGTCACAAGCTGCGAGAAATTGCGGCCGTTCAGGACGATCTGGCTGATCTCCTTGCCGGTGACAATTCCCGATATCTCCGCGGATTGCGTTTCCACCTACGGCCACGGCTTCCCCCGCTATGGTCACCTCCGTCGTGATCTCGCCGACTTGCAGCGTAGCGTCGGCACGCGCCTTCTGCCCGACGCGCAGCACCACACCCTGTAGCCGCGTACTTCTTGAAGCCGTTGGCGGTGATCGTGATGTCGTAGGTCCCCGCTGAAAGTCCCGCCACCAGGAAGTCGCCATTCGAGTTGGTGGTGACCTTTTGGATCCCCCCTTGGGCCTGGCTCGTAATGTTGACTTCAGCCCCAGGAACCACAGCGCCCGTATTGTCTCTGACGGTACCGGTGATCGAGCCGCTCTCCTGTCCATACAGGCCGACGGCAGTGAAAATCAGGAACAGCAAACATGCGCTGTACCGGAGGCTTTTCATTCGTTTAGCTCCTTGCACCTGGAAATATCCGCCTTCCCGCGGGGCCGGACCACCCAACTCCGGTCAGCGGTTTTGGTCAGGCCTGGCATCAGCACGCGTTGTGCCACGTCCGAAAACGGACACTGTCCAGTTTCAAACGATTGAAACATAAGCTAATCGCTTTCCACTAGAATCCTGGCGATCCAATTCTTGGGAGCGACGTCTCCCGTTTCGCATAGATTCAAGCATCAAATGACACTTGCACAATGAGTTACGTCTTAACCTGCGCTTGAGGTCGACCTGGATTTTTCGGGTAAACTGTTCAAGTGACACGCCTCGGGCTTCGCTGGAGGAGTCGGACCCTGGCGCTATTTCTGGCCGCGGGTCTTGCCGGCGCCGACAGTGACATCCGGGAGACCTACCAGCGCGGCGAGCGGGCTCTGGCGAAGGGCGATCTGGTCCAGGCCGAGGCCGCTTTCCGGCAGGTGCTGGCCGTTCAGGCGAACGATCCGGGAGCCCACGCGAATCTGGGGGTCATCCACATGCGACGCAAGCGGTGGAAGGACGCTCTCGTGGAACTCGAGATAGCGGAGAAGCTGGCGCCGTCTGTGGCGGGAGTTCGCCTGAACATCGGGCTGGTCTACTACCGGCAAAACGAGTTCAGGGCGGCAATACCGCCGTTCGAATCGGTCGTGCGGGATATGCCTGGCTCGACGCAGGCGGGCTATCTGCTGGGACTCTGCTACCTATTCCAGGAACGGCACGCCGACGCGGTTCGTGTTCTTGAGCCGTTATGGGACCAGGAAGAGGCAAATTTCCAATACCTGTACGTGCTCTCGATTGCGGCGGGCAACGCGGGCCGCGGCGATGTGGAGGAGCGCGCGCTCAAGCGCATGCTCGAGATCGGCAATGATTCCGCCGAGTTTCACATGGTGATGGGTAAGGCATATCTCCATCGGTTGGACAATGATCGCGCAGTTGCCGCACTCGAACGCGCGGCCGCCATGGATGGGAAGCGTCCATTCGTCCACTATTTTCTCGGCGTGGCCTACCGGCGGCGCCACGAATTGGAGCGAGCCAAGAAGGAATTCCTGGCAGATGTGGCGTTGGAGCCGGCAGTGGCATTTAACTACGATCAGTTGGGTGGGGTCTCGTGGGATCTGGAGCAGTACGCCGAGGCCGCCCGGTACTACCGCGAAGCGCTGCGACGCGACTCGCACATCGCGAGCTCCGCATTCGGGCTGGCCCGTTTCTACCGGAAAGAGGAAAAGTATCCGCAAGCGCTCGCCGCCCTCGATACCGCAGGCAGGCTCGATCAGGCGAGCGCCAGTGTGCACTACCTGAGAGGACAAATCCTGGTGCGTGTGGGCCGCAAAGAGGAAGGACGCAAAGAATTGGCGGCCGCCGCGCGCATGCTGCGGGCGCAAACAGACCGGCTCGAGCGCGATGTGAGCGGCGAGAGCTTCCTCGACCCACAGCTCAAACGGGAGCTGAAGTAGCGCGCGCCTGGGTTATGGTGGAGAGCGCTGACCGGAGGATGCTAACTCGCACCGCCAACGACTATAATTCGGAGTCGAGGTTCAGACATGGCCGCTCGGGTTTCCCGGACCAGGAAGTCATTCGTGCTCATTCTCTGGCCGCTCGCGGGTATCGCCATTGCGCCGGTGCGGGCGCAGGAGCAACCTCAGCAGGTCCCGCTTTGGCCGAACGGAGCGCCCGGGTTCGAAAGCCGGCGCAATGAGCCCGAACTTGCGAAAGACTACTGGATTCGCAACATCAACAACCCGTCCATCACGGTGTACCTGCCTCCGAAGGAGAAGGCGACGGGCGCGGCGGTCGTCATCTGTCCGGGCGGCGGGCACCGGCTCTTGGTCTTCAAAGCGGAGGGCGATGAGCCCGCGCGATACCTGAAGAGTCTTGGCATTGCCGCTTTCGCGCTCAAGTATCGCCTGCCTCGAGAGGAAGGCTCGCCGTACTCGCTTGAAATACATCCGCGCCAAGACGGGCAGCGCGCCATGCGCCTGGTGCGCAGCCGCGCGCAAGAATGGGGGCTCGATCCAAAGCGGATCGGCATCATGGGATTCTCGGCGGGCGGCGAAGTCGTCTCCTGGGTTACGTTCACTCCAACCGATGGCGATCCGAATGCGGCTGATCCCATCGACCGGCAAAGCGCGCGTCCGAACTTCATCATCCAGATTTATCCAGGGCCGCTTGGGATTCCTACCGCCGTCCCTCCGGATGCGCCGCCTGCCTTCTTGCTCGCAGCGGATGATGATGAATGCTGTTCCGCTCCAATAGTGAAACTCATTGAAGCGTACCGCGCAGCCAAGGTTCCCATGGAGGCCCATATCTTCGCGCGCGGCGGCCACGGCTTCAATATGGGATACCGGTCGAAACTTGCGACGCTGAAGGGCTGGCCGCAGCGGCTTGCTGACTGGCTGGCGGACAGCGGCATTTTGCAGCCTCCCGAATAGCCAGCGCGCGATGGGCAGTTCTCCTACGTCTGACCTCGAGCGCGAGTCTCCCTACCTCGGCATTCACGCAGTCAATGTTTTCGTTCGCGATCAGGATCGCAGCCTGCGATTCTATCTGGACCAGCTCGGATTTAACTCTGGCTTTCGACGCCCGCCTTCCAACCGGCCAGCGCTGGGTAGCCGTCGCGCCTCCGGATGGGACCGCGGTGCTCGCATTGATCGCACCTCATCCCGGAACGCCTGAGCACAAGCTCATCGGCCGCGCCACGCAGGTTGTCTTTGTTACGGAAGATGTCACCGCGAAGTTTCGTGAATGGAGCAGGCGCGGAGTTCGCTTTCGTCATACACCACGCTTGCGGCGCATGAAATATGAACGGCCAGAGCGGGGTTCCGGCGAACCATCCATGCAGCGCGCGGAACAGGCTCCGCTTTGGGGCGGAGTTTCACCCGGTTCGAAGATGTGGATCGGAATTCCTTTGCGCTGGTGAGCTTCGACGAAGTGAGCCGGGCCGTCGAGGCACAACGTCGCGCCGCGGCTGAAAAGCTGGAATCCGAACGCCGCACCGCCCATGAACTGGCAATCGCGAAACAAGTGCAGGCCAGGCTTTTTCCCCAGACGCTACCGCCACTCCCCACACTTGAGTACGCCGGCATTTGCATCCAGGCACGCCAGGTTGGGGGCGATTACTACGATTTCCTGGATCTGGGCGAGGGCGGCTCGGGTTAGTGGTCGGCGATATCGCCGGAAAAGGAATCGCCGCCGCGTCTGCTGATGGCCAATCTTGCAGGCGAATCTGCGCAGCCAGTGCGCTATCGCTCTGGATCAGCCGCAGCGCTTCCTGCGTTCGGTGAATCAGCTCTTTTTCGAAAATACGGCTGAGAACGCGTACGCAACGCTCTTTTTCGCCGAGTATGACGATCAATCAGGCCGCTTGCGGTACGCCAATTGCGGGCATCTTTGCGCTCTTCTTCTGCGGAGCGATAACATGCTCGAACGGCTCGATTCCACGGCCACGGTGTTGGGACTGTTCCAGGAATGGAATTGTTCGATTGGCGAGCGGCGGCTGCTCTCCGGTGACACCCTCGCCACTCTACACCGATGGCGTCACTGAATCGTTCAACGATGCGGAAGAGGAATTCGGCGAACGGCGGCTGATCGGAGCGCTGCGGCGGCATCGGGAACGTCTTCCTCAGACTTGCTCGCGGCGATTGTTGACGAAGTCCGGCGTTCAGCCCGGGAGAGCAGCACGACGACATCACGCTGATCGTTGCCAGACGCTTGGCCGGGTAGATCGAGTGCTGCGCAACCGTACCCTCGTCAGCGAGCATTTCCAGGGCGCCCGGAAACTCAGGTTCATCAGTTTACGCTCGGGAGCGGTGCGACAATCAGCGGCTGCACACTGGGCTGATCGGCGCCGGCTTCGTTCTCCACGGTGACAGCCACCGCGGCAGTGGACGCCAGGTCCACAATTCCAGCCCGGACGTGCATCGCACTGCCGTCGTCCTGTGACTGGAACAGGCCAGCCGGAACGGGCTTGGCGCCTTTGGGGATAATCCACATCTCGTATATCTTGTCGGCGGGTGTGCGCGGAAGGTTGGATGCTATCAGCAGAACACCGCGAGAGGGACTTACGAACACCTTACCGTGGGGCGGCCGGGGCTGCTGGCCTCCAAAAGAAGCCTCCGTCGTGCTGGGACCGGAGAGAATCGCAAAAGCCTCGGTGAGGCGGACGATTTCGACGGTCTGCGCGCTAATCTGATCTCGCAGGCGGGCCGCGTCGTTCGCGTTGCGGCGGTTATTGACGGCGAAGTACGCTGCCACCACCAGCAGCAGCGCTGCCATTGCCACGACAGGCGTCCAAGCTAGGCCGAAGCGGCCTTGCTCCGACCCAACCGAAGCCAAAATCCGGCGGCGAAGCTGCGCGGAGGGCTGCGCCGAAGGCACCGAGGCGCCCACAAGCACCGTGGTTTCCACCGCGCGCTTCACGCCCGCCCCACAGACCTCGCATCCGCGGTTGAGATGATCGCGGATTTCGCCGCGCTCCGGTTCTTCGGCAATGCCCAACGTGTACAGTTCATAGTGCTCGCGGAGTTGGTCGCAGTTCATGATGACACCGCCACGCCCAGCTCATCGCGCAGACTTTGCAACGCTGTCCGCACCCAGGTTTTGATCGTGCCCAGAGGCTGTCCCATTTTGGCCGACATTTCCGGCTGCGACAGGCCCTCGAAATATGCCAGCTCCACTACGGTCCGGTGATTGGGCGCAAGCTTCTCCATGGCCGCCTTAACGCGGCGAACCCGATCGGAGACGAGAATACCGGCTTCCATCTCGCGGTACAACGGCGCGAGATCGGTTTCATCCAGCTCCACCGCCGCGTGCCGATCGCGCCCCGCCGATGAGCGCAAATAGTCGATCGCCCGATTGCGGGCTACGGCCAGCAACCATGGTCCAATTGTCCCTCTGTCGGAGTCGATCGAGTGCGCTCGATTCCACACGCGCAGGAATGTTTCCTGCACTACATCCTCGGCTATGGCCCGGTCGCGCACCACCCGCAGAACGAGCGAGTAGGCCATGCGGCCATAGCGATCGTACAGCTCGGCGAGAGCCTGCGGATCCCGGCGCTTCAGGCGCTCGATCAGCTCACCATCCCCAGCGCCAGCTTGAATGGCGAGTATTAGCGGGAGCATTATTCCGCCACGCACCGATGTTGGAGCTTGCCTTGCATTCGGCTCTACGTCCGACCAATGATCATAAGTTTTATCAAAAAATAAGCGCACGGACCAGAGGACGGCTGCTCGCGCGGCCCCACACGCCGAAGGGAACGGCCCGAGAAATAGGTCCAGCGATCGCTGACCATGAACGTGTGCAACGACACCGGCAAACTTGTACTAGAGCGTCGAAATCATCCACCGCGGCCACAATGTAAGCGTTTCATTGACGAAGGGCTTGAGCGAAAACAAGCGGTCAACAGCGCCGGCAAAATGTATTTCCGCACGTTTATCCCCTTGGTTTGCGCCTTCTCAGGTGAGGCGCCTTTCATTGGGTAATACGGAACCGGCGGCAAAATGGATTTCGAGAGCATTGGCCGCCGTGTCCACGGGAGGATCGCTGGAAGGCAGCCGTGCATGAAGGCAAAGATCAGGCAAGAACAGCCCGATGCCGTTTTCCGGTTAGGTGGAGGCGGCCTGCCGCCGGGCGCGCCAGTGGGCGCGGCCGTATTCTCCAATCTCGACGTCGCCGGAGATTCCCTCGCCAGAGGCCGAACCGGTGAACACGTAGGACAGATGGTTCCCATCCGCGGGAAGAGAGCTCCGCAACTTCACCCGATGTCCGTCAATTTCACCCGTAAGGTCGCCCCGATATGCCCAGCCGTCATGGAACCCGGTGACGTGGTTTCCCTGGGCGGCAAGAAAAAGCTTGTGACGCGCGGAACCGACCTCATACTCGATCTCCACGTCCCAGCTGCCAGAAATATCCACGGAAGGCGGGTTCTGTTGCGTCGCTTCTTTACGCGCCGGCGCTGAGCCGAGTACCTCGAAAAGCCGCTGCGCAACGATTTTATGTTCGCCGGACTTCATGGCGACCGGGCGGATCAAAAATGAATGGCCTTCGCCTTCCGCGTGCGTCATGATTCTCGGTTCGCCCTCAAGCAGCATCCGCCCGATCTGGCCGGCTGTCAGGCCGATCTTTTCGGGATCCCAAGACACGTTCAGCACCGGAAATGGCCCGCCGCGTACGGGTCCTCGAACCTCCGCCCCAACGCCTGGCACGCGGGTGATAACCCCGGAAATGTCGGCGTACCAGGATTCCCACTCACGAAAGTCGGCCTGAATGTCGCGTTCCGTGCGCCAGATCTCGACCGCGCGCAGCATGCCCATGATTTCTTCCTTACTCACCTTCAGGGCGCGCCCAAAGGCGTGATGGGGCGAACTGTTGGCCCAGGCCGCGCGAACCAGGTCTCGCCGGCCGATCAGCAGCCCGGCATTTTGCGGCCCACGAATGATTTTGCCGCCACTGTACGCTACCAGATCGGCGCCCAAGGCGATGTATGGATTGGGCACGATCAGGTAATCCGCGGCGGCGTCCACCAGGATGGGAATGTTCTGCTCGCGGGCGACGGGAGCTATGTCCTTGAGATCGAATTTCACCGGCCCGAAATAACTGCCGAGCATGGCGATCATGGCGGTGTGCGGGCTGATCGCCGCGCGCAACTCCGCGGGTGAATTCACCTCTATGATTCTCACGCCTAGCGTGCGGATGGCGTGATCGTACACGTTGCGGGATTCACGCGGCATGATGACTTCATTCTTCAATCCCTCCAGGTTCGGTAGCCGCTGAATTTTTTCCGGATCTGTTCCCGCTAAGCAGCCAGCAGTGGCGTGGGTCAGGGCCGCTGCTGTCCCAGCCGTCACGATACCCCATCCGGCCTGGAGCAATTCAGCGAGTCGATCACCGACTTTCTCCATCAACTCGTCGAGGTTCACGTGGTGGTAGGAGGCCTGCGCGATCGTGGAGATCACCTCCGGCAGCATCTGCGAGCCGCCGTTAATGGTGTACGTCGCGGTGCAGTTGATAAAAGGGCGAACGCCGATACGAGTGTACACTTCCGGATCGGGAATTTTTGCATTGGCGCCCTGAGCTGTTTCGGCGCCGACGAAGCCAGCCGCAACTAAACTTCCGGTTCGGAACAGATCGCGCCGGCTCACGCCTGCGAAAGACTGGCTGGAACGAGTGTGCATTGGTGCCTCCCTTATTGAGGTCTATGCCTTCAGGTACGACCTCCGTTTGGTGAACCGAGTGTGAGTACCATCTAGCAGGACCAGAATCAGCGTACGATAGAAGCGCCAGACGCCGCCAGGGCGTTTACCAGCTCATACAAGAAGTTTTGGCCTTCACCGCAATCGATCGACTCCGCCGTCAATCCGTCGATGGCCGCTTGGCGCCAGATGTCGAGGCGTCGCGATCAGTCCCAACCCGATGGAATTCCGTCCAAGCTCATTTTTCTCAACGGGGACTCGGATTGCGGCGTGACTCCGGTGATCTGATGAAACAGAGCGCAAAAGTGACTAACGGACTTGAATCCCAGTTTGAGAGCCACTTCTTTGGTCGCGCAACTCTCCTCTTGAAGCAACCGGCGAGCCTTGTAGACCAGCAAAGAGTTGTAATAAAGATGCGGGCTCACGCCCGCGGAGTTCTTGAACAGCGGTGTAAAACGAGACGGGCTTACTCCGAGTTTTGTGCACAGAGCGGATAGCCGGAAAGCTCCCTTTCCATCTCTGTTCATGTACTCCATTGCTTTATGCATGTGCAGCCACCGCAATTGGGGACTAAGGTTCAGGTGTGTGGGCACCACGAGGTGACCGGGCCATGACCTCAGGACGTGAACCAGGATCTCCCGCGCCAGAGACTCCATCATCAGACTGTAACCGCGGCCTTGTTCCTGCAACTCGCCAACCAGTTTGGTAGCGATGCTCGCGGCTTCCGGGTGAGAGTACTTCCCGCCAAACAAGAAGTCGCTGTCGAGGCCGCAATCCGGCCACGCCATGAATTGCATCAAGTGATGCATCATTCTGCGAGTAAGGATGAGCGTGAGTCCTTCCGACCGCGGCTCCTGCACCCCAAATCGGCAACGATGCAATTCCCCGGGGTTTACGACCACTAACTCGCCAGGATGGATCAGCTGCCGCTCGTGCGAACGGATGACTTCCATGGAACCCCTGAGGCAGATCACGATGCAGTATTCGCAATGCGTGTGCGGTAATCCATCGTAATTGTCTGAACCATAGCCGAAGCTATGGAGCGTCATTTCGTGCTCTGGGGTAAACCAAACAAGGCTGAGCAGCGTCGACGAGGGCACCATAAGGTCGTCTTTCTGTTGCGCTAACCTATCATACGTCCTCTGGACCGGCGCTACCAGCTTGGCTCAGTGGCCACCTGCCGTCATTCCGCCGTCCACCACTAAATACGTGCCGGTGATAAAGCTTGCGGCGTCGGACGCCAGAAACAACACAGCCTGCGCTACATCCCACGGCGTACCGATGCGGCCGGCAGGATGGAATTTCAATACCTCCTTCATAGCCTCCTCCGGATTGGGCAGCGCGTCCAGCCACTTATGGTGCAGGGGCGTCTCAATGTACCCGGGACAGATGGCGTTGACGCGAACACCGTCTTTGCCGTGATCTAGTGCCAGCGCCCGCGTCAATCCAATAAGACCAGCTTTGGACGCGTCGTAGGCCGCGTCTTCCGGATAGGACACTAAGGCATGCACGGAGGAGATGTTCACAATGGCTCCGCCCTTGCCACGCATGAACGGAATGGAATGCTTCGCGAATAGAAAGGCTCCACGGAGATTGACCGCCATAAGACGGTCCCAATCCGACAGAGCCAGATTCACAGCATTCCCCCCGGTTTCGATGCCGGCATTATTCACGACGACGTCGAGGGAACCGAATTGCCTAAAAACCTGTTCGCAGGCGGCGCCGACGTCCTCTTCGCGAGCCACGTCTCCGGAGATGGCCAGCGCCTTCCCACGCACGGAAATGCGGCTGGCTGCCTCGATTGCGCCTGCCCCGTTCACATCAAAAAGGGCAACGCTGGCGCCCGCCTCGGCAAAAGCCTCAGCAATACCGCGACCTATGCCCTGCGCGGCACCAGTAATGAGGGCGACTTTCTGGTCGAAGGGAATCATTTCTATCGTCCCGGCACGCGGTAGCGCTCCACAGTCGCCTGGTTGAGACGGACGCCGAGACCAGGACGGCGCGGAACCTCTACCAGACCGTCCGGGCACACCGGAATCGCCTCTTCACACATCTCCCAGCGTAAGGGCGACTTGCTGGTGGAATACTCGAGCAATTCCGCAGTCCAGTGGTTGGCTAGAAACTGCAGATTAGCCGCGATCTCAATGTTTGACTTATAGCCATGCGGCACGACACGCTTGTTCCGCTTCCGGGCGGCGTCAGCAATACGTATCATGCCTGTGAATCCGCCGACCATGGTGATGTCGGGCTGGCAAATCGACGCGCAGCCACGATCCATGGCATCAATGAATTCGTTCACATGGGTGAACCCGAGGTCTCCCACGCCAAGCGGAAGGCCGGCTTCCGCCATTCGAGCGTGCCCCTCGATATCGTCTAGCGGCAGCGGCGCTTCGAGAAAGGCGACATTCACGGCGCGAAAAATGGGAATCAGCCGCAGGCCTTCTTCAGCGGTGTGATACGCCAGTGCCGCATCGATGATCATTTTGCCTTCCCGGCCCAGCGTTGAGCGCGCGGACTCGAGCAGCCGCGCCGTGAGGTCCAGATCTTCCATCCACCAGGGGTCCGCTGCAAATTTGATGTTGCGCAACCGCAACCGGCTCATGGCATCCCCAACTTGACATGCCACGGCTTCCGGAGTTCGGGCCATCGGATAAATGGTGCCGTATGCCTCGATGCGGTCCCGCTTGATTCCGCCCAGAAGTTCCGCGATGGGTTTCCGCTCGGCCTGCCCCAAAATGTCCCACAACGCGATATCGATACCGCCGATCGCGTGCATCACAATTCCGCGGCGTCCGATGTAGTCGGTGGCCTCATACATGAGTTGCCACAGTTCCCCGATTTCGGTGGGATCCCGGCCGCGGAGCAGCTTTCGTAGACCGTAGGCGTGACAATGAGCGGGCTCGGCATTGATAATGGCCTGGATCGCGGGGGCCAGAGACTCCACTTCGGCAATCCCGGTAATTCCTTCGTCCGTGGTCACTCGAATGACGCAATCATCGTAGGAGCCGTCGAACAGACCAATGTTGGGGTCTTCACACCGCAGGTGAGTTGCTTCGATATCAGTTATCTTCATGGTTGGAATTCCACGGCTTAATCGACAGCTTCATGTAATGTTCACTCCAGATTGCGGTTTCGGTTCTTGCGCGAGGAGAACCACAGCGAGCAGCGCACAAATGATACCGGCAATTTGTGGGACCGTAAGGCGCTCGCCGAAGAATATCCGTGCACCGGCAATAGTCACCAATGGGTACAGGTTAATGATTGGTATTACGACCGATGCTTTGCCACCCTGCTTGAGGGCAGCGAAACTGGTAAGCGCACCGAGTCCGTTGAGCAGCCCTCCTAGGGCCGCTAGCGCCACCAGCGCGGGCGAAATACGCCAGTCCAAAGTCATTGTCGCGGCGATCACGACGGAGATCACCACGAATGCCACGGTGAACCAGACGAACGAAAGCTCAAACGAAATGCTGTTCGTGCTCAATTTTTGAGTGATGCCGGTAATACCGAAGAAAACCAGGGCGATGGATGCGAGCAGAAACCAGTGCTGCATATCAGATACTCAATAGGTAAATCGAGAGCAGCGCGAGAACGAGGCCGATGATTTGTATCCGCGTGACCGATTCTTTCAACCACAATGCAGCCAGAATCACCGTGACCAGCGGCGCCAGACCAACCAACGGCACTACCACGGCAGCCTTTCCTCCGGAAGCAAGCGAAATACAAAAAGCGATGTTTCCGGTTCCGCCGAGAATACCCGTAAGAAGTGCCCAGAAGCCACCGCGTAAGTGGTCGGATGCCTTGCGAACATTTTTTGAAAACAAGACAAAAATCAGCGCCGGTAGAAAGCCTAGGGGAAAGATCACCTGGTTCATGAGAGGCGAAATGCGCTCGACGATGAACTTCGATTCCAGGCCCCATAGCCCCCACAGGAATACCGTTAGAACCGACAAACTCATCCACGCGCTCGGCCGGAAAGAACGCCTGTTTGCCGGCTGACCCGGTGAGAGAGCAGCCTCAGTATCGCTCATGGACGGGTAGGCCGAGCGTGCACATCAGCGAAGTGCGCGAGCACGGTTGCGGTCACAGACGGTGAGAGTACTCCAAGGCCGCTGCTAAGTCAATCAGATTTGATATAGACTGTCGGGAATCATCACGGAGGTTGGATTCGAAAAGCTAAAGAAACAGGTTTGTTTCATAACTCTCCAAGGGAATGCGGGAGACCTGTGTTTTTATCACGTCGATTTGCCTTGACAAGATCCGAAGCGAGGGCTTGGCTAAGCTGCATACCGCCGTTCAGCGTCTGCCTGGCCAGCATCCACGAAAAACCAAAGCACCACGGCCCCGAGAACAACAGCGCTGCCGGTGTAAAGAGCGGTAGGCCAGCCACCTCTGTTGGCGATGAAAGGGGTGATGACCGGCGCGAGAAAACCGCCGACGCTGCCGCCGGTGTTCATGACTCCCGCGGCGGCCGCCGGGTGCGCGCTACCGATTTCGGACGCGGCTACCCAAAACGGGCCTTCTGTGGCAGCCGCACAGCCGAGGGCGGCGCACAAGAGCGACACCATGGCAATAGGATTCTGCGAGGAGGTCGCCACATAGAGCAGTAGGGCACTGAGTGTCAATGCGAAGATAGGCACCACACGACGGCCATTCCGCCGGCCATAGGCAGCTACAGCGCGATCCGAAATCCACCCGCCCACAGGCGTCATCGCCGCCCATGACAGCCAGATAAGTGTCGTATACAAGGCGCTCTGTTGGGCGGCAATGTGGCGGACTTGGCCGAAGTAATAGAACAGCCAGTAAAAGAAAATGTACTCGAAGTAATTTGTTGCGGCATACGCAACCGTTAGCAGGCCAAGATTCGGATTCAGCAGTTGCCGGCGGCCTCGGCTAATCGAATCGGCAGCACCTGGTTGAGTTGCGCTATTGGTCCGAAATGCATTGCCGCGCGCCCAAAACCACGCCAGGGCAAGGGCAGCGGTACCCGCGGCGGAAAGGCAGAATCCAGCACGCCATCCCCAGCGCACCTGCATAAACGTGAACAGCGCAGGCGCGCACGCCCCGCCGATTCCGCATCCCCCCGCCACGCCTCCCCAAACACGCCCGCGCCATTGCGCCGGAATGATAGTGGCGTTGATCCTTGCGCAAGAAGGATAGAGCGGCGCCGTACAGGCCCCTAACGCGAGGCGGACTATCAGAAAGGACGGCAAAGCGCCAAGCCATGCGCTTATTCCGGGTTTTCCGGCCAACGCCGTCAACGCGGTGAATAACGCCGACCCGATGCCAACCAACAGCAATACGCGATCCGCCCCGAAGCGGTCGGCAAGAGCTCCGCCCGGCGCCATGAAAACGGCGTACGTCAGAATAAAAGCGGAATAGATCCACCCCATTTGTGTTTCGGAAAGCGCGAAATCGTTCAGAATTTGCGGAGCTGCTATGGACATGATGATGCGGTCGAAGTAGCTTACGGCGCTCAATGCAATCATCAATAGGACTAACGGAAGATATCCGTGCTGGTCTGCCAATTTGCCGGGAAGCATTTCAGTCGCGGGGGTTATTGCTTTGCTGCTGTCTCTTGCAATTCCCCCGATGCACGCTTGCGCAAATAGGCGGCGCCGGAAACCAGCGCCCGCAATTTGGCGCGGGTGATCTCGAGAGGCACGTGTTGGAAGCCGCACTCGGAGGTCAGCAGGAGCCGGTCAGGGGAAAAGCGTTCCAAGGCGGGCGCGGTGCGGGCCGCAATCTGGTCGATGTTTTCAATGTCGTCACTTCGCTGGTCGATGACACCCACCGCGAACTCTCCTCGGAAGTCCCAGGAATCCCACAGCGTCATCATGTTGTACGGCAGCGTGCAATGCTCCAGCACCAGTTGATCGGCACGAACCGTTCGAAACGCTTCCGCTAGATCATTGTACGTCGTGGTGTAGGCCCGCTTTCGGTATGCGTTTCCACAGCAGACATGCAGACCGATTCTCGCCCCGAGACCATCGGTCAGCTGGTTCAAAACCTTCGCGCCCCAGACTGCCTCTTCCGGGAATGCGGTCCAGGCGGGCTCATCAAACTGGATGAGCTCACAACCGGCGCTCACCAGTTCCTCCAGTTCGGGGCGCAGCACTGCGGCGTACGCTTCAGCCAGAGCGCGATCGGAGGGGTAGATGTCCGGCCGGGCATTGTCGGAAAACTTGGAAAGCATGTGCGGCCCGGTGCAAGTCAATTTGACTTCGACCGAAGGCGGCGCACTGTCGCGCGCGACCTTCCAATCCCGCGCCAGTTCGAACCTTGGATTCTCGATGCGGCCGGTGACTTTTGCAATCTCGATGCCGAATCCAAGCGGCCCGTATTTCCGATACTCCATGTTATCAAAGCTGACTCCATCGAGACGCTTCTGGAAGAAGTAGTACATGTTCTCGCGCCGGCCTTCACCATCCGTGATTATGTCCAACCCAGCTTCCACCTGGTCTTTTACCGCCCAGCGGATCATCTCGTCAGCTTCATCGCGGGAGAGTGTTGGCTTCTTCAGGGTGTTTCCAGGCTGTTGAAGCCGGGGATAACTCCCGGTCACGGTAGTTCGAAATAGCTTTCCCATAATCCTCTGTCTGGTCCGCCGCGTCACTATACCAAAATATTGGCCACCGGCATCGCTCTTCCCTGCACACCAGGCCGAACCACGTATAACGCGCCACCAAGATAACCAGTCTCCGGATCGTAGCCGTGCGGCATTTCTGAAGTGGGCTCCGATCGAGCGGCTGACGTGATATAGAGTTCGTCTAGTTGATCGCCCCCAAACGCACAGCAGGATGTTTGCTTGGCTGGCGTCTCAATGCGCCGCTCCACTCGGCCATCCGGATCGTAGCGAACCACCGACGACCCATACCACTGAGCGGACCACAGAAAACCTTCCGCGTCTACGGTCAGCCCATCGGGGATGCCTTCGTCTCTAGGTACCTCGATCAAGACGCGCCGGTTGCGGACGTCGCCCGTCGCGGCATCGTAATCGTAAGCATAAATCCGCCGGCCGATCGAGTCGGTAAAATACATCGTCAGCTCGTCTGTCGAGAATGCGATTCCATTGGACAGGTGAAATCCCTCGTCCAGAATGGTTACCGCTCCGTTGTTATCTACCCGCAATAGGTGACCCGGTTTGTACGCGGCAGCAGGATCGAAATATGTGGTGCCTGCGTAAAGCCGTCCATGCGAATCAGCCGTGCAGTCATTCATTTGACATTTGACACCGCCCACGTCTGCGGCCGCTAGCCGCGGTGTCGCACCGGCGCTCCAAATCCAGATTCCCGAAGGGTTCGTGATGATGAAGCCCCCATTTTGATTGCGCCTGAAACCGTAGATTTCAACTCCCTCGCTGACGATCTGATGCTGCCGAATTTGAGGCTGGTACCGGTAGAGGCGCCGGCCCACCGCGTCCACCCAATAGAGGGTGCTTGTCATCTCGTCCCAAACCGGGCATTCGCCGCAGAGATCTCCGTAGTTTGCGATTACCTCGATCATTAGCGTTTGTCCAGATTATCCGGTAATGTCGTCAATCTGTGTTGATTTAAGATACTACCGATTGTTTTCTGCGGCTCGCGCTGCCGTACAATAGAAGGGTACGGAGTAGCGTACCTCTAGCAACGAGACAGACTTATCATAGTTGGCGAGTATGACGCGCTTCTTTACTTCCCGCTGCCGTGTTGCCTGTCTGATGTTGGCTCTCCCCTCTCGATTGCTTTTGGCCCAATCCCCGCCCGCCGGTCCGGAGAAAACCGCAATTTTCGAAACCAGCGTGCTCCCTATCTTCCAGGCAAGCTGCGTTCCTTGTCACAGCGCTGCCTTAAAGATGAGAGAACTCGACCTTAGCACTTTCGCGGGCGTCATAAAAGGCGGAGACGATGGGCCAGTGCTTACTCCGGGGAAACCTCAAGAAAGCCGGCTTTACGAAATGGTGGAGAAAGGCGCGATGCCAAAGGGCGGCAAGCCGCTCGCTCCGAGCCAGATCGCATCCATTCGCGAGTGGATCGAAGCCGGCGCGCGATCCGGTTCGGCAGCGCCCCAACTTTCGGCCGGGCCCGTGACCGAGGATGATGTCCTCCCTATCTTCCTCCTGCGCTGCAGTCCATGTCACGGTTCGCTCCGTCAAGAAGGGGGGTTGGCTCTCCATACACGGGCCGCAATCGTCAAAGGAGGCCAGTCGGGTCGGGCGATGGTGCCTGGCAAGCCCGAAGACAGTCTAATCGTCCAGAAACTTCGCTCCGGCGAGATGCCTCCCAAACTGGGTCTCGACGAGATCAGCACCAAGCGCATCACAAAGCCCGAGATCGATCGGGTAGTGGCCTGGATCGCACAGGGAGCCCCCGAAGGGAAACCCGCCGATGCGCAAAACGGAAAAGCCGATCCGCTGGTTTCCGATAAGGACCGCCAGTTCTGGTCTTTTCGGCCACCCACGCGGCCGGCCGAACCTGCCGTTAAGAATCGCGATCGTGTCCGCAATCCCATCGACCTGTTCGTGCTAAGCAAGCTCGAAGCCAAGGGGCTTTCGCTCGCGCCCGAAGCCAGCAAGCTCACGCTCGTCCGGCGTGCGTATTTTGATCTGACTGGATTGCCGCCTACTCCCGCTGAGGTCCAGGCTTTCCTTGCCGACTCCGCGCCCGACGCTTATGACAAGATGATTGACAGCCTCCTCGCCTCGCCGCGCTATGGTGAGCGTTGGGGCCGCGACTGGCTCGACCTGGCCGGCTACGCGGATTCAGAAGGCGGAAAGCTCGCGTCCGACCCCGTCCGCCCCGAGGCCTGGCGTTATCGCGACTACGTCATCCGCTCGTTCAATGCGGACAAACCTTATGATCGTTTTCTGATGGAACAGTTCGCCGGCGATGAGCTGATGGATTACGAACACGCCCCCGTCGTCACCGCGGAAATGATGGATAACCTGATCGCCACTGGGTTCCTGCGCATGGGTCCGGACTCGACCAACGACAGATCCACAAATTCCGTGGAGGATCGCTTGGACGTGATTGCCGACGAGATGGACGTTATCGGCTCGGGCATCCTGGGTCTTACGATTCGCTGTGCCCGGTGCCACAGTCATAAATACGATCCCCTGCCGCAGCGCGATTACTACCGCATGGTCGACGTCTTCAAGGGGGCGTTCGACTATTATGACTGGCAAATGCCGCAAAAAGATCCCTTGGCCAAACTCGTCACGCCGATTCGGTACCTGCCCTACCTAACACCCGGGGCGAGTCCGATGCAGTTGCTGAAAGAGCAGGAGGCGCTGGACCTTGCCAATGGCCAATTGGATCTAAAGATCGCCGGGCTAAAGGAAGCGTTGGAACAAAAGGCCGCGCCGATTCGGAAAACGCTGATCGATCGAAGACTGGCACAACAGCCGGCTGGTTTGCAGGAAGATCTGCGCAAAGTTCTGGATACGCCCCCGGACAGACGAGATGCGATCCAGAAATATCTGGCTGAAAAATTCGGGAAAATTCTCAAAGTCGAACCACGCGATCTGAGAGCCGCCGATCCCGCCTATGCCCAGGCCGCCGACGACACCGAGCGCCAAATCAAATTACTCGAATTTCGAAAGTTGCCGGAACCGAAAATACGGGCGCTTTGGGATCGTGGCGACCCGTCCCCGACCTACATCTCGCGCCGGGGAGACCCCGCCAATCCAGGACCCCGGGTCGGCCCCGGTGTCCCTTCCATGCTGACAGATGGTAAGACCGCCTTCGTGCCGCGGCCGCCGTTCCCCGGATCGCCGTCCACCGGACGCAGGCTGGCTTTTGCCAAATGGCTCGTCACGCCGGATCATCCCCTCACGGCGCGCGTTTTCGTGAATCGGATGTGGGCGCGCCATTTTGGCACGGGCATCGTGAAATCACTGGGTAATTTCGGGCGCACGGGTACGCCTCCCAGCAATCCCGAACTGCTTGATTGGCTTGCCACGGAGTTCGTTCAGAAGGGTTGGAGCATCAAAACCCTGCATCGGCTCATGATGACGTCGAGCACTTACCGCCAGGGTTCTACGGTAACCGCGGCACTCGAGAAATCCGATCCGGACAACGTGCTGCTCTCACGGATGCCGCTGAAGCGTATGGATGCGGAAGCGCTGTATGATTCGCTTTTGATGATCTCAGGTCGGTTAGATGAAGGGCGCTACGGACCCCCGGAACCCGTTCAAGTGCGGGATGACGGTCTTGTCACGCCGATCGCCACAGACAAGGGCTGGCGTCGCAGCGTCTACCTAGCCGAGCGGCGCACCGAACCCACAACGCTTCTTGAAAGCTTCGATCTGCCGCCGATGAGTCCGAACTGTCTGGAGAGGAACACGTCAACGGTCGCGATCCAGGCTCTGCACCTCTTGAATAACTCCATGGTCGAGAATCTGGCGGAGACCTTCGCCCAACGCGTCAGAAAAGAAGTTGGCGAAGCACCGGAAAAACAAATTGATAGAGCTTACTGGATTGCGCTCGGCCGGCCACCCAACGAGGACGAGAAGGTGGAAAGTTTGCAGGCATTGGGCCGATTCGAGTCCATGCAAAAATCACCGCAATCGGCGGCTGCCGCGGATCAGAAAGCGCTCGCGTCATTTTGTCACGCTCTAGTGAACTCTGCGGCTTTCCTTTATATTGATTAGGGCAATGAGGTCAAGCATGTCACTGCACAATTCGAATGGAAAAACGACTCGCCGCGGTTTTTTCAACCGCATCGGTGATGGAATCTATGGCACTGCGCTGGCCACCATTTTAAGCGGTGAGGTTTATGGAAGCTTGGGCCCGCTGATGGCTGCCGGGACCGATTCGGACCTCCCCGATGGTCACCGGCGGATCTACGATCTCAAACCTCGCCCCACTGACTTTCCGCCCAAGGCAAAAGCAGTGATCCATCTGTACATGAATGGCGGTCCCAGCCAGGTGGATCTTTTCGACCCCAAGCCTAAGTTGGATAAGCATAGCGGCGAAAACTATGAGACGGCAGGCGGCCAGGCGGATATCGACCATAGCGGCAAGCTGCTGCGCAGCCCGTTCGCGTTTAAGCAATATGGCAAGTCTGGCGCTTGGGTTTCGGAGGTGATGCCGAATTTGGCGCAGCATGTCGACGATATCGCCATGATTCGCTCCATGTACACCGTGCACTTCAATCACGAACAGGCGCTATTCATGATCCATTCGGGGCGGCCCATTCCCGGGCGTCCGTCCATGGGCTCCTGGGTTGTGTTCGGGCTGGGCACCGAGAATCAGAACCTTCCCGCATATGTGGTGTTGGATGATCCGCTGGGACTGCCCATCAATGCAACCTGGAACTGGGAGAACGGTTTTCTGCCGCCCTTGTACCAGGGAACGCGCCTGCGGTCGGTCGGCTCACCGATTTTGGACTTGCGGCCCGATTTCGACAAACCCGCGGAGCTCATCAATGCCGAGCGCGACTTGATCTCGCGCCTGGATCGGATTCACAAACGGGCTCATCCCAACGAGCTCCAGTTGGACGCGCGTATCTCCAGTTATGAGCTCGCCGCCCGCCTGCAATTGGAAGCCAGTGACGCTCTGGACATCGGCAAGGAAAGCGCGGCAACCAAAGAGATGTATGGCATCGGTCAGGATCCCACCGATTCCTATGGGCGCCGCTGCCTGATGGCGCGCCGCCTGGTCGAGCGCGGCGTGCGCTTCGTGCAGCTTTACATCAATTCGCAAATCTGGGACAGTCATACCAGCCTGGAGAGCGGCATGAGAGATGCCAGCCTGCGCACTGATAAGCCCACCGCTGGCCTGCTGGCCGACCTGAAACAGCGCGGCTTGCTCGACAACACGCTGGTCATCTGGGGCGGCGAGTTCGGCCGCTCACCCATCGCCCAGACCGATGCCGGCCCTTCCGCCGGCCGCGATCACAATCCCAAAGGCTTCAGCCTATGGATGGCTGGCGGCGGTGTCAAACCCGGAATCATTCACGGCGCTACGGATGAAATCGGCTACGAGGCCGTCGAGAACAAAGTCAGTGTGACCGACTGGCACGCCACCATCCTGCACCTACTAGGCCTCGACTACCAGAAGCTCGTCTTCGACCAGAGCGGCTTGAAAGAAAAGCTGACCTCGGTTTTCGAAGCCCGCATAGTCAAAGAAATTCTCGCCTGAGCTGCGCCGCGTTCCCGGCTCACTTCGGCTTCCGCCACATCCCGGAGCCTTCCTCTATAACGACAGGGCGATCAGCCGGAATGCCGTGCACGGTATCCACTGTGCCGCTCGGCCAATGCACCGTGACAAGCTCAGCGCGCGTTGCCGTGCCCAGACCAAAATGCAGCCGCAAATCGCTCTGCGAAAGATAGCTGCCGCCGCTCCGGACCTCATCGATCTGTCGAAGGCCGGCCGACTCTATTTCAACGCGCGCGCCAAGGCCATCCCGATTCGACCTGGTCCCAATCAGTTGTATGCCGATCCAGTGGTTCGGGGACACTGCTTCCGGCGCAAGCAGCGATGGCCTCTCGTGCAGCTCATTTACCACGACTGCGAGGCGGCCGTCATTGTATAGATCCGCCGCTGCCGCGCCCCGGCTGGAATGCAGGCCCGCGATGTCCGGGCCGGAAGCCAGCGTGACATCTTCGAAGCGCCCATCCCGCAGGTTGCGGTACAGCAGTTTACGCTGCCTATATGTGGCGTCGCTCTTTGCCGTGTCGATTTCAGGGGTTAAATGGCCGTTCACTATGAAAATGTCGCTCCAACCATCGTTATCGAAGTCGGCTGCAACCACCCCCCAGCCCAGAAAGTTCCGCTGCCGTCCGAGCCCCGCTTGAAAGACGCGATCGGAAAAGGTGCCGTCGCCATTGTTGTGGTAGAGGTTGGGACTGTCGTCGGAGAAGTTTGTCTTCACTATGTCGAAGAAACCGTCATGATCGTAATCGAGCGCCGCCACCCCCATGCCCGCCTGCGCTTCTCCATCCTCGTTGTAGGCCACTCCCGAAGCCACGCCGGAGTCGTGGAAGGTGCCGTCGCGCTGGTTGTGATATAGAATGCTCGCCGCCGAATCGCAAGCCACGTAGATATCTGGCCAGCCATCGTTATCGTAATCGAACGTCAACACGCCCAGTGCGTAATGGCCTTCGGTTTTGCGGATGCCTGCCCGCGCACTGACGTCGGAGAACGTGCCATCGCCATTATTGTGGTAGAGATAATTCACCGCCGCGGGAAGGCCGCGAGGGCCGCATGCAATGGGAATGCCCTTGTACTGGCAGAACTCGCCCGATCCCGGCTTGGGTACGTTTGAGAAGTTCGGACCCAAGTCGACGTAGTTCGCGACGAACAGATCCACCTTGCCATCACGGTCGTAGTCGAGAAACGCACAGCCCGAGTTCCATCGCCCATCGGTCCCGGCAAGGCCGGCGCGCTCCGCCATCTCGGTGAACGTGCCGTTGCCATTGTTGTGATAGAGCCGGTTTTTGCCGTAGTAAGTGACGAACAAATCGTCATATCCATCATTATCGAAGTCAGCCACACAAGCTCCCTGGCCCCACCCCGAATAAGCCAGGCCGGCCTCACGCGTCACGTCGGTGAATGTGCCGTCGCCGTTGTTGCGATACAGATGGCTCACCGGTTCCTCCGTGCTCGCACTGCGGTCGAGCTGCGTTCCGTTCACCACGAACAAATCAACATAACCGTCGTGGTTGTAGTCGAAGAAAGCCACACCACTGCCGTTCATCTCAAGGATGTATTTCTTGCTTGTGATGCCGCCAGACACATTAGCTGTCATCAGACCGGCTCTTCGCGCAATATCCAGGAATCTCACCGGCCATGCGTCTTTGGTAATCATGGCGCACACCAAGCCGGCAACCGGGACGAGCGGCAGCCAGCGAACGCCACGGGGCATAATCTTAACGCGGCCCCGGCAGGAGGATGTTCTGCGTCTGGCGCAGGAGTATTTCTTCCTCCCTCAGATTTCCCAGCTCGGAGAATTTACGCCGCGCGGCCTCTGCCTCTTTAGTTCTCCCCTGTCGCGTATAGATCTGAGCCATCTTGTAATAGGGGAGCGGATACTTGGGGTCCAACTCGACAGCGTGTTCGAAGTCGCCGAGGGCGCCCGCAAAGTCGTTTTGGTCCATGCGAATCTTTCCGCGCAAAAAGTAAGACGGCGCAAATTGACCGTTAGCCCGAAGCGCACGCCCTACGGCGTCGAGCGCCTTGGATCGTAACTGCGGTGAGAGGCGGTAGAGCACCATCGCATCAAGATGCGCGAGATAGAAATCGGCGTTGGGATTCTTCAAGCCTTCCTCGATTACGGCGCGCGCTTTTTCCAGGTCCCCGGTTACGTAACAAAGAAAACCCAGACCCTCGCGCGACGGATCGACGCTCGGGTCCTTTTGAAGGGCGGCAGTGTAACTCGACATCGCGTCGTGGTACCGACCCAAACGAAATTGTGCCAGACCCATCAACGGCAACATGGACAATGATCCCTTTGATTTCTCGAGGCTCGGCTCCAATACCGCGATCGCATCCAGGAATCTCTCCTGCCGGATATCCGCCAGGGCCGCGTCGGCGCAAAATACTTCGTTTCCCGGTTCCAGGCGGCACGCCGTCGTGAGGTCAACTGCACCTTCGGCTTTACCCAAACCCTCTAGCACCTTGCCGCGCAGATGAAGAACGTCTGGCTGGCGTTCTGCGGCGATCGATTGTAGCGACTCCAGAGCAGATGCCGGATTGCCGCTCTTGTATTGCGCCAGCGCCAGGTTGTACTTGACCGACTCCGCGTCCGGCCGCAGGGCGTGAGCGCGCTCGAGCACGCGAGCCGCGCCCGCGTAGTCCTCGCACTCAGCCAGCCCTAGGCCGGCGGCCGCGAGAGCGTCAAAATTTGTGGTACTGTCACCGGCGGAGCGATACAACTGCGCCGCTTCTGTTCGGTTGCCTTGCTCCTGGTCAATCGAAGCAAGCTGGAGTTGCGCCGCAGTGAAGGATGGTAGTATCTCGATCGCCTTGCGGAACGAAGCAGCGGCTTTATCGCTCTTGGCCTGCTTGTGGTAAACGATACCCAGTGCGTTGTACAGGATGGCAGAGCGCGGGTACTGCTCGATGCCCGAGAGGAGCCGCTTTTCCGCGTTCGAAAGCTCGCCCGTTTCTATCAGCGGTAAAACAGAGAAGAGATACTGCTGTTCTTCCACCGACGGCGCTTGGGCTCGGCCTTTCAAACCGAGAATCAGAATGAGCAAGCCTCCTGCCACCAGTCTCACGCTTATTGTCCCGATCCATAATAGTCGGATCTGCAACCGCGGGGTGTCAACTGCCGGCCGCTGTTGGCACTGCTACACTTGGTCGACTATGGTGCTGCTGGTTCTGATGCTCTGGAACGCTGGCGGCGCTCCCGCGAGTGCGGCGTCCGCAGCCCAGGCTCATCTAGGGAGCGGGAATCAATTCTTGCAGGCAGAGCGCTTCGCCGAAGCAGCCGATGAGTTCCAGCAGGCGTTGCGCGACGATCCTGCCTTGGCGCAAGCCGCCGAACAACTCGCCATTTGCTATTTTGAACTCCGCGACTACGGCCGGGCCCGTCCGTTGCTGGAGCAGATGCTCGCCAGGAAGAACTCCGCCGGCGTCGCCACATACTATCTGGGCCGCATGGATCTCATCGATCGAAATCTCGATTCCGCCATTCGGCGCTTCCGTTCCCTCTCGCGCGAAAATCCGGTTCGCGACGAGCTCTATTATCTCGGCTCGGCCTATTACAAGCAGGCGAAGTATCCGCTCAGCATTCAGGTTCTGAAGCAGGAATCCGCGCGGAACCCCCGTGACGCGCGCGTGCACCAATTACTGGGGCGCGCCTACCAGAAGCTGGGGCAAAGCGATCAGGCCGAGAAGGAGTTCACTCAAACCAGACGGTTGCACGGTTATTACCTGGAGGGATCGGTCGCGATTGGCCGCTGCCGGACATCGTTGAGCCAGGGACAGGCCGATCAGGCATGGGAACTGTGCGGACCTCTGACTGATACCGATGATGTCGATAAGATCGTCGCCATCGGCATGCTCTTTGGGGAAGCGGAAAAGTACCCGCAGGCGCGTGCGGCGTGGGAGAAGGCGGTTGCCCTTGATCCCGATTCCTCCGAAATTCAATATAACCTGGCACTCACCTGTTTTCACCTGAAGGACATAGCCCGCGCCCGCGAGCACGCGGCGGAGGCGGTCCGCCTGAGGCCCGATTTCGTTGAGGCAAATATCTTATATGGCACGATTCTCTACATGGGCGCCGAGGACCGTGAGGCGATGGTGGTGCTAACCCGCGCCCACGAATTGAAGCCCGACGATCCCGCTGTTCGCCGCTTGCTCGCCGAAGAGATGTCCATCTCCGCTGAGCATCATGCCCAAAATAAGGAATGGCGGCAGGCCGCCGACCTCCTCGAGAAGGCCGCGGCCCTCGAGCCCGGTTCGCGGGAGATCTCCGCTAAGCTGGCCGAGGCACGGCAGCGTTTGGGTGACAACCGTTAGCCGCGAGGCGAAGATGTCGCAAGAAGATTGCGAAGCGCCTGAAAGGTGTACTTTTCAGACACTCCGGATCATTGACTTTAAGCCTTTAGTCGGTTACCATTCTTTCCAATCCATGCTTCGCGCAGTTGTTCGAATCCGTGCGCAGGGGGTGTCGACTTGAAGAAGCGCTTCTCTTTTCCGTGTTCATTCGCCATTGTTGCCTTGTTTCTCGCGGGCATTTGTCACGCTTCCGTGGATCGCGGAGCCGTCCAAGGGACCGTGACCGACGCACAGGGAGCGTCCGTCCCCAAGGTCCGTGTCGAGATCACCAACACGGCGACCGGAGTGACCGCAACCCAGGTCACCAACGATTCCGGATACTACGCCGCCCCCGAATTGGTGCCAGGCTCCTACACCGTGCGTTTCCAGAACCAGGGATTCGCGACCCTGGAATTCACGAACATTGAAGTCAAGGCCGGCACAACCGTGAGCGTGGATGGAGTGTTGAAGATCGGACAACTCGCGGAGACTGTCGACGTCAGGGCGGAGGCCCCTCTGGTAGAACAGACGGCTTCCAACTTCAGCACCGAGGTGCAGGGCCAGATTCTGGATGAAGTTCCGATCGTGGGGCGCGATATTCAGACCCTGATTCAATTGCTCCCCGGGGTCACGCAATCGGTAGGGCCATCGGGATCCGTGTTTGGCTTTAACAGCCAGTTCGGTGGATTCCCGGATCCAACCCACATCGTGGGATCGGGGATCAGCGTGAACGGCAGCCAGGGCGGCGCCAACGCCTGGTACCTGGATGGCACTTTGAACGCCATTGTGGGGCCGGAGAGCGTGGTGGTGAATCCGGCGCCCGATGCCGTTTCCGAATTTGCCATGCTGAACAACGGTCTGGCGGCGGAGTGGAGCCGGACGAGCGGCGCGGTGATCAACGTCGTGTTGAAGTCGGGCACCAACCAGTTCCATGGAGACGCATACGGATTCAACCGCAACTCCTATTTCAGCGCCAGCAACCCGTTCCAGCGCCGTGACGCCGCTGGCACCGAGTTTTTGTCTCCATCTGTGAATTACAACGATTTCGGCGGAACCATCGGTGGGCCGATTCGCAAGAACAAGACGTTCTTTTTCGCGTCCTGGGAGACTTCGTTCCTACATGAACTCAAGCCCCAGCTTTATACGGTGCCGACGGCGCAGGAACGCCAGGGCAACTTCACGGACCGGCCTAATTTAGCCGCAGTGTGCGATCCGGCCGCTGGAGTGAATAACTGCCTTTACAATCCGTATACGACCACAGGACCCGACGCCAATGGCCTATTTCATCGGACTCCGTATCCAACACCGATCATCCCCAAAAGCCAGATCGACCCTTTGGCCGCCTACTATGTCAACAGTTTTCCGAACCCCAATTTCGTGGACCCGTTGCAGCAGGGGTCGGGCGGTTGCGGCGTGCTGTGCAACAATTTTCTGGGCGACGTTGGCAGCAGCCAGACCACCAATAATCTGTCCGTGAAAGTCGATCACCAGATCAACGATAACAGCAAACTCTTCGTCGAATATCTGCTGAATCCAAGCTGGTACACGAACTACCGCCTGCCGTGGACCGGGCCGACGGCGCAGACCGCCGGCGTGGCCGGCGCACAGCCCTACAGGACCTTTAACCAGATTTTCACGCTCGGGCACACACAGACTTTTGGCGGTACGTTCGTCAATGAAGTGCGGGCAAGCTACAGCCGTCAGAATCAGAAGGCGACACCAAATCCGAACGCGCTGGTGGACAATAACATCATCGAGCAGAAGGTCCAGGGTCTGAACTTCATCTCGGACCCAGTCTTCTTTCCCGTCCCGACGATCGGTCTCGGGGGATATCCCTCGTTCGGGCCGCAGCAGTGGCAAAACGCGATTCAGGGCGAAGATGCATACACAGTGCTCGATAACCTCACGAAGATTGTTGGAAAGCACACATTGAAAGCGGGTTTCATGTGGCGCCGCGACGACAATTGGAACCTGGCGGGCTGGGGATACAACCTCAGCTTCGGCGGCGGTCTGACCAACGACCCGGTGACGGGATTGGGCGGAAACGGCCTGGCTCAGTTCCTGTTAGGCGCGGTGGACCAAAGCAGCGGGACCGGAACGTATCACGCGCCCTATCAGACCAACGACTATTGGGGCTTCTACATTCAAGACGACTATCGGATTACGAAGAATTTCACGCTGAACATCGGCCTGCGCTATGACCTCTACGGCTGGTTCCGTGAGCGGACCAATGCGCTGGCCAACTTTGACTTCAACCTTCAGAATCCGGACGTCCCCTATGCAGGCGGCTTGGTTTATTTTGGGACTCCCGCCCACCCCTCGGCCGACGTCTTTCCGGCAAACAAGAACAGCTTCGGACCGCGCGTGAATTTCTCGTGGGCGCCGTTCTCGGACCGGAAAACCGTGATCCGCGGCGGTTATGACATCATTTACAGTAACTCCATCAGTTCGGCGTTTGGCGATCAGAACGGGGCCATCAGCGCTCCCGCTTACGCCAACTACTTTACCTATGGGGAGGAGGGCACTGATCATACCGGCGAGAGGCCCGCGTTCATCCTCAGCCAAGGGGCGCCCAACCTGAATCTGCCTCCGCTTAGCCTGGTGAAAACGACAAACGACCAGTTCCTGGGAACCGGACTGGGAGCCTTTCTGAATGGTGATCACGCTCCGTATGTGGAGCAATGGAGCTTCTACGTGCAGCGCGAGCTTCCTTCCAGTATGATGCTGAGCGTCGGATATGTAGGCACGCACGGTTTGCATCTCTACGGAGATGAATTCAGGAATTACGATATCGTACCTACCGCAACGCGGCTGCAGCTCAAGACCCAGATCAACCAAACCGTGGCTACTCCGCCTGGGCTGGTGTCCCTCTATGGCCCCACAGTTCCGCTGAGCCTGATCAGCGTCCCGTATCCTCAATATGCCGCGGTGGGCGTCAACGTCAGTCCCGACGGCTTCAACCGCTACAATTCGCTGCAGGCCAAATTCGAGAAGCGATATTCGCACGGCTTGACTTTTACCGCCGTTTACAGTTTCTCGAAAAATATCATTTCGCCAAATTTCGGCAGTATTATCGGAAACACGGCGACGCCGACCACGCTCGGACGCACGGTGGGCCGCTCCGCCTTTGTTCCCGGAGCGATCTCGGGAGGCTCCGGGAACGTGGCTGGCGGGGCTGGTCCGCAAAATCCGGACAATCGAGATCTTGACGTCGCCGTTGCTCCTGACGACATCCCGAATATCCTGAACTTGGCCACCGTATACGAATTGCCCTTCGGTAAGGGCAAACAGTTCCTCGCGAACAACAAGGTTGGCCGGGCAGTAGCTGGTGGATGGAAGCTCACCCAAAACTGGAATTTTCAGAGTGGCGTCCCGGTTACGATAACCGGACCTTGCGACGCCATAACCTGCCGTCCCGATCTGGTGGGCAATCCAATGCAGTTCAGCGGGTCAAGAACACAGCAGCAGCAGGAGAATCAATGGTTCAACCCGGCTGCTTTTCTGCCCGCCTGGGGTTCCAATCCTGCAATCGCGACCTCCTCCGATCCGACTGCGTACGACGCCTTCTGGAATTTCGGGACCATGGGTGTGCGCAGTCCACAGGTGCGGGCACCCGGCTTCTGGAATACCGATATGTCGCTCTCCCGCCAATTTCGCGTCGGCGAAGTGAAGTACTTCACGTTCCGCTGGGAAGTGTACAACGCTCTTAACCACCAAAATCTCGGCATCCCCAACTTGAATTACTGCTTGCCGCCGAATGCCAACGGGACGACGGATCTATTGCACCAGTTCGGCTGTCAGTTTGGAAAGATTACGAACGTACAGACCGATCCGCGGGCCATGCAGTTTGGAGTGAAGTTTAACTGG
The DNA here is from genome assembly GCA_963768075.1 of Terriglobia bacterium. Classification (GTDB taxonomy): domain Bacteria; phylum Acidobacteriota; class Terriglobia; order Bryobacterales; family Bryobacteraceae; genus QHXW01. The sequence goes on along the minus strand of CAVYHD010000022.1, from coordinate 61,126 downwards.
TAGCGGTCACACTTCAAAGACCGCCTTCATAATCCCGGAACTGCCGCTGGCCAGGTCGTCGAAGATGGCTTGGCCTTGAACGAGTTGTGCTTTCGTTACCAAGTCCTTCCATGGCAGCAGCTTTCGCTCGAGCAACGAGATCGCCTCTGCGAAGTCAGCTCTGGTGTAAGCGTATGATCCCTTGAGGTCCACCTCGCGCGTGACGAGCGGGCGTGTATCCACAGCGCACACTTCTTCTTCCAGGCCGATGCACACCACAGCGCCTCCCGCGGCCGTGCAGTCGATGGTGTTACGGCGGCACGCCGTGTTCCCCACCGCATCAATCGAGAAATCCACGCCGTGTCCCGCGGTCCACCCCAGGATGCTGCTCACCGGGTCCTCGGCCGTTGCGTCGACCGTCCGGCTGACGCCGAGCTGGCTCATGCTGGCCAGGCGGCGTGGATTGCGGTCGACTACAGCGATTCGGCGCGCACCCAACTGCGCGGCGGCGAACGCACAAAGCATGCCGATAGGACCGGCTCCGTAGATCAGTCCGGACTGGCCGCGAACATCCGGCAAACGTTTGAGCACGTGGACCGCATTGGCCAGCGGCTCAATCAGCGAACCTTCGAGGAACGACAAGCTGGCAGGTAGACGGAAGAGACATCGCGCCGGCACGCAAACGTACTCCGCCAAGCCGCCGTTCAAATCCAGCCCGTATACTCTCTTCGAAGGGCAGAGGTTCTCACGGTCGCTTGTGCAGTATCCGCAGATGCCGCAACTGATGATCGGGTAAACCGCTACCTCATTTCCCGTCCCGAATCCGGCGGCCTGCCCACCATCCGCGACTTCGCCGGTGAACTCGTGACCCAATACCAGCGGCGGCACCCGCTTCCTGCTGCGCCCCAGGAAGCCGTGGAGGTCCGATCCACAGACTCCGGCGGCGCGAATTCTCACGAGGACCTCGCCGGTCTTGGGCGATGGGTCGGGAAGGTCGAGTATCTGGAGTTGGCGCGGCGCCGTGTATACGAGGGCTTTCATGGGATCAAAGTTTAATATACGCCAAGCGCTGGCCCCCGACTTGGTTTGACTCCCAACGCCCGGTTGGGCCTGATATGGCTCCCTTGACGTAACGATGCGGATCTGATGTGATTTCCTGTGCGAATCTGCAACGTTTGGAAAACCCATGTCTCGATCTTGCCCCCACCTCGATAAGCTCCTCGGTATCCATGAAGAAGTATCCCGCCGCGACTTTCTCGATGGCGCTCTGCTGGCTTCGGGCGCGGCCCTTCTGGCGGCCGGCGCTCCGGTCCAGATGCTCGCCCAAGCCGAGGGCTGGACCGGTTATACGGGCGAAGGAGACTATCGCAACTCGGCGGGCAACACCGAAGAGGTCGTACACAATGCTCATTCAGTGCGCGATGGGGCCTGGGACAAGGCGCCTGCCAACGTAACGGACACCGGCGAATTCCACGATTGTGTCGTTGTGGGCGGGGGTTTTGCCGGTTTGTCGGCTGGCTTGTTCTTCAAACAAAAGGCCAGCGCGGACCGAACCTGTTTGATCCTCGACAATGCTCGAGTGTTTGGCGGCGTGGCTAAGCGAAACGATTTCGTCATTAACGGCCAGCGTCTCTACGCCCCGCAGGCCTCCGTTCATTTTCAGCCGCCGTATCCAAACAGCTTCTTGAAGAGCGTCTATGATGCCATGGGGCTCGACTGGAATGCCTTCAAGGAGTACCAGACCTGGCAGGCCTCGTCGCCCGATTTGTCGTTGCCGAGAAGCCCCTATCGAGTGGCCGGGTATGAAAAGCGGAGCACGTATGGATGGTTCTTCGGAGCCAAGTTCGGACACAAACCGGGAATGTGGGTAAAAGATCCGTGGAGCAGCAATCTGGAAGGCACTCCATTTTCCGCAAAGACCCGCCAGGAAATGCTGGCCTGGAAACGCGGTGATCTCGCTGCGCCTCGGTTGGTCTACCAATATCCCGGCGATGCCGTTTCGCGGCAGTTGGACGGCATGACACTCGAGGATTTGATGGTACGGACTTACGGAATGAGCCGCGAGACCATCCGGACATTCTTCGCTTCGGATACTGCGGGCGGATTCGGAGTAGGCCCGGACGCGCTATCCGGCTATTTGGAGTACATGTGGTCCAGGGAGATTCCCACCCTCGACGACTCCATGGAGACAGGATTGCAAATGTTCCCCGGCGGAAACTCGGGAATGACCCGGCTGATCGTGAAGACGCTCATCCCTGAATCCATTGAAGGTCCGCGCACGATGGAAGCAGTCTGGAAACAGCCCATCCGTTTTTCGGCGCTCGACCGGCCGGGTCAGCAGACCCGCTTACGGCTTAACTCGACCGTGATCCGCGTGGAACACGATGCCGAGCCGGATAAATCGACCTTTGTTTGGGTCACCTATCTCTCCGGCGGCAAGCTATATCGTTTGAAAGCCAAGACTGTGGTAATGGCGGGCGGCGGCTGGATGACAAAGCATGTCGTTCGCGATCTGGACGTAGATCGTCAACGTGCATATTCGCAGTTTTACTATTCACCGTACATGACGGCGAACGTCGCGGTCACAAACTGGAACTTCCTATCGAAAATGGGTATCTCCGGTGGCAATTGGTTTGACGGATTCGGACGTTTTGTCGAAGTTAGAAAAATGGCTAAGTTTGGGGTTGACTCTCCCGTGGTCGGCCCGGATCTACCTACTGTGCTAACTTTCTTCGTCGATTTCGCGAAGCCCGGACTTCCGGCCGCCGAACAGGGGAGCAAAGGGCGGGCGGAGCTCCTTTCGACGACTTACGCGGAATACGAACGGCAAATCCGTGAGCAGATGACCGACATGTTCGGAGCATCCGGCTTTGATGCGAAGCGCGATATCGCGGGCATTGTCCTCAACCGCTTTGGGCATGCTTTTGTCAACCCTCAGCCGGGATTCTTTTTCGGAATGAATGGCCAGGCCGCTCCTCGGGATGTTCTGCGTGTTGCTCCATTTGGACGGATCGCCTTTTCGCATTCCGATCTTGCGGGTGCAATGGACCATCGCAATGCCTTTATTGAGTCCAGCCGGGCGGTTGGACAGTTATTGGATCAAGTGCTCGTTTAAGGCCGGCAGTATTCGGCGGCACAGGTGTGTGCCTCGCTCCGGTACCGTGCCTTCACTCAACCGTGAACGCAAAGATAGCATTTCCCGAAGCGATCACCACCTGCTGCTTTCCGTCGCTCAGGTAGCTTATGGGATTTGCCCGAATCATTGCGCCCGTCTCGAAGTGCCACAGAGACTTCCCCGTGGTCGCTTCTAATGCCAGAAAATCGCCTTCGGCTGTTCCGGCAAAAACGAGACCACCCGCGGTTGAGAGCACACCCGCAAACGGCGGCGAGAACAGCTTGAACTCCCATTGCATCTCGCCCGATGCCGGCTGAAGTGCGCGGATGGCTCCGTAGCCGCGCTCGTGCGGGATCCTGGAAAATCCGCCGCCATTGAAAAGGCTGCCGGGCTGGTAATCAGCTTCGCCCTTGTAATAAATGCCCCCCTGTTCGCGCACCGCTACATAAAACAGGCCTGTCTTTGGGTTGTATGCGGGGCTTTGCCAATTGGTGGCGCCGTTCAGGCTTGGGTAGACCTTTGTGCCCTCTTCGCTCGGCTCGATGTTCGGCAGCGGCGCCGCCCGGCCCTTGTCGTCGAGTCCCTTCGTCCAGCTTTGGTGCGCGAACGCACGGCCGTGAAGAAACTCCCCGCTCGAGCGGTCCAGGACGTAGTAAAAGGCGTTCCGGTTCGCGAATAGAATCACCTTGCGATCCTGGCCGCGGATGGCAGCGCTGGCTAGCACCGGAATCTCGTTTGCATCCCAATCGTGCGTGTCGTGAGGTGTGAACTGGAAGTACCATTTCAGCTTGCCCGTGTCCGCATCGACCGCCAGAAGGCAATCTGTGTAGAGATTGTCACCAGCGCGGCTATCACCGTTCCAGTCCGGACCAGGATTACCCGTGCCCCAATAGAGCAGGTTCGATTCGGGATCGTAAGAGCCGGTCAGCCAGGTAGTAGCGGACCCGGTCTTCCAACTTTCACTGGCCCAGGTGTCGTGTCCGGGCTGACCCGGATCAGGCACCGTCCAAAAGCGCCAGGCATGCTGGCCCGATTTCGCGTTATAGGCGTCGAGGAACCCCCGAACGCCGAACTCGCCGCCAGCGATCCCAATGATGACTTTGTCCTTCACGGCGAGGGGCGCGACAGTGATAGAGTAGCCGGTTTTATAGTCCGCGACGGTCACATCCCAGCGCACCTGTCCGGTCTTGGAGTCGAGGGCGATCAAGTGGGAGTCGACCGTGCCGACGAAGACCAGTTCATCCAGCAGCGCGACACCTCGATTCACTTGCCCGCAGCACACGCGAACGTCCCCGGGTACGGGGCGCTGAAATCGCCACAACGGTCTGCCGGTGCGGGTATCGAGCGCCGTGACGTTGCTCGGAGGCTCCGTGAGGTACATGACGCCATCGACCACCAACGGCGTGGTTTCCACTCGCCCGGGGGTGCTCACTTGATATACCCAGACCGGCTTCAGCTTCGCGACATTGCCCGCGTTGATCTGATTCAGCAACGAATGCCGGTGCGCGCTATAGTTGCCCGAATAGGTGAGCCAATTGCCGGGCTCGCGGTCCGCGCTGCGGATGCGATCGAATGGCACCTGCGCCGAAAGCTGTAGGCACGCGGCCAGAATCCAGGCTGCGGACTTCATTGGATACCTCGGAGGGAAACCAGGTACGCCACCAGATCATTCAATTCGCGATCGCTCAACCGGCCGCGAAAACTCGGCATGGGCGTGCGGTCATCGTGCTCCTCAAGAGCCGTTAATTCCGCTTTCCAGAACGAGTGCAGATTGCCAGCCAGATCGCGTATCTGGATCGAGTAAGTGTCTTCGTTTAAAACAATGCCGGTCACATGATTTCCCGCGGTGGTCGTGATCTCGGCCATAGTGAAGCCATCCGGCAGATTTGCCGTGGGATCCAGCAGCGCGGCACGGAGGTACGCGGCGCTGCGCCTCTCGCCGGCCTCTGCCAGGGACGGTCCCATATTCCCACCGGCTGCTCCGATAGCGTGGCAACCCATACAACCTTTGGCGCGGAAAACGGCTGCCCCACTGGCAGGATCGCCCGAAACTTTTTCGGCAGCGGCGCGGCCCAGGGTTCGAACGTAGGCAATCACTTGCCACATCTCGTGGTCGGTCATGGCACGGTTGGCAGGCATTTCCGTACCGGGGATGCCGTCGTGAATGATTTGAAACAGTGCTGTGTCGTCAATGGCTCGTGTCAGCCGGGGGCGCGCTAGATCGGCGCCGCGGCCGCCGGTGCCCTTAGGGCCGTGACAGAGAGCGCAATTGGCCGTAAATAAACGCGCGCCGTGATCGATGTCCCCCGGGTTGGCGAGCGGTTTCGTTTTGAGAACGCCCGTCTGCGCGCTCAGACCAAGGGAAGCCAGCAGCGTAAGTAATCTCAGTTTACGCATGTAGCGTGATTTTCAGAAGATATCATGCGCGCATTGTTGAATGCCGATGCGCACTCGCCCCTTTGACACTTCCGGACTTGGCCGCAGCGGTGTCAATGCAGACTGATCCACCGGCCCACTTGTTGCTCCGGAATATCTAGCGGCAATCTGCCCCTGCCATTTACTGGCAGAATGGTTTCATATATATTACCAATTCGTTACGGAAATGTTACTAACGGGTGAGCCTGTTTGTTACAGGCACGATGCAACTTCATATGCTGACAAACATAAGAAAGGCGGAACGCGAGACTGAAGCTGAAGAGGAGGCTTCACCGGGGCGCGTCTTCTGGATTACCGGGTTATCCGGCGCCGGCAAGACCACCTTGGGGCGGGAATTGTGCGAGCCGGCTGCGTGCCGCCGGCCGTCCGGTCACCTTCCTCGATGGCGACGCGCTCCGTTCCGCGATCGCCGAAGATCTTGGCCACAGCGCAGGCGATCGGCGGCGATCGGCGATGCGCAATGCGCGGCTGTGCCGGTTGCTGGCCGAGCAGGGCGCCGATGTCGTCTGCGCGACCATCTCGCTGTTTCACGAGGTGCAGCGTTGGAACCGCGAGAACATCCCCGGTTATCGCGAGATCTACCTTCGGGTCCCGATAGACGAGCTACGGCGCCGGGATAGCAAGGGCATCTACGCGGGGGCTCAGCGCGGCGATGCGCGCAACGTCGTTGGCCTTGACGTGCCGGCGGAGGCCCCCGAGGCGCCGGACCTGGTTCTCGACAATTATGGGGCGCTCGACGTTGCCACGGCGGTCGACCGCATCTTGGCGGTATGCGCCAGGCGCGATGGCGCAGGCGCGGCGCAGCCGGCGCGCGTCGTCGCCTTCAAAACGAAGGCGGAATCTCTGGAAGCGCTGGCGCCGCTGCTGCGCAACGGGCGCGTCCTGCCACAGGTCCGATTCTCGGTTGGCGATTGGCGCTCGGACGCCGCTCGGGTGCTCGCCGCCGTCGCCGCTGCGCCCTGGGGTTCGGATCGGGTCATCGTGCGTAGCAGTGCGCGGGGCGAGGACGGCGCCGTGAACTCCCAGGCCGGGAGGTACGATTCCGTACTCGGTGTTGTCGGCAGCGCAGCGGTGGCGCAGGCAATCGACCGGGTGATTGACTCGTTCGCCGATGACGGAAGCGACGACGACCAGATCTTCGTGCAGCCCATGCTTGACCGCGTGGCGATGGCCGGCGTGGCCTTCTCGCGCAGTCCGAGCGGCGGCCCCTATTTCATCATCAATTACGACGACCGTTCCGGCCTAACCGATCGCGTGACCGCCGGCGCCGGCGACAATCTCGAGACTTTTTTTGCCTCAAATCGCGGCCGGATGCCTGCCCACCGTCGCTGGCGCCGGTCATCGCTCTGGTCAGCGAGCTCGAAACCCTTCTGGCGTGTGATGCGATCGACGTGGAATTCGCCGTCGGCGGCGACGGGCAGCTCTACCTTCTGCAAGTCCGCCCGCTCGCCGTCGACCGCCAGGTGCGGGCAGCGGACGCGAAGGTCGATGCCGCGCTCGCCGATATCGCGCGCAAGGTCGAGCTGCTCAGCCGCCCGCATCCCTACCTGCACGGCAGCCGGGCGATATTCGGCGTCATGCCGGACTGGAACCCGGCAGAAATCATCGGGGTGCGGCCCTGGCCCCTCTCGTTGTCGCTCTATCGCGAACTCATCACCGACGCGATCTGGGCCTATCAGCGGGACAATTACGGGTACCAGAATCTGCGCAGTTTTCCGCTGCTGGTCAGCTTTCACGGGCTGCCCTACATCGACGTGCGTGTCAGCTTCAACTCCTTCGTACCGCGCGACGTGCCCGACGATCTCGCCGGGCGGCTCGTGAATTACTACATCGATCGCCTCCTCTCCGAGCCGCATCTCCATGACAAGGTCGAATTTGAGATCATCTTCTCCTGCTACACGCTCGATTTGCCGAAGCGGATGGGCAGGCTCGCCGAGCACGGATTTTCGCCGGAAGACCTGGCCGAACTTTCGGGCGCGTTACGGCGCCTCACCAATCGCATCATGCATGGCGAGACCGCGCTGTGGCGGCGCGACCGCGCGAAGATCGACCTGCTGGCGCGAGCGGTTTCCGGCAATCTGCAACGCGGAGATCGACAAGATCAGCCGCATTTACTGGCTGATCGAGGACTGCAAGCGATACGGCACGCTGCCGTTCGCCGGTCTCGCGCGGGCGGGCTTCATAGCGGTTCAGATGCTGCAGTCCTTCGTCGAGGTGGGCGTTCTCAACGCCGAAGAGGGCGCGACATTCATGGCGAGTGTCGATACCGTCGGGTCGCGCATCGGGCAGGATTTCGCGCAACTTTCGAAGGCGGACTTCCTCGCGCGCTACGGCCACCTGCGGCCGGGGACCTACGACATCCTGTCGCCGCGCTACGACGAGGCGCCCGATCTCTATTTCGACTGGTCGAGCGCCCGGCCGGCGGCGCCCGCGCCGCCGCGCTTCGCGCTCTCGATCGAGCAGTTGCGCCGCATCGAGCAACTGCTCAAGGAACATGAGCTCGACATCGACGTCCTGAGTTTGATCGAGTTCATCAAGGCCGGCATTGAGGGCCGCGAATACGCGAAGTTCGTGTTCACGCGAAGCCTGAGCGATGCTTTGTCGCTGATCAGGCAGCTGGGCGAGGATCATGGTCTTTCGGCGGAGGATTGCGCATTTCTGAACTACGACGCCATCCGCACGCTCTATAGCGAGAGCGGTTCGGTGCGCGAGGCGTTGCTGGAGAGTGTCGCGCATGGCAGGGAGCGTCACGCGCTCACGCGCAATCTGGTGCTTCCGCCGATCATCGCGTCGCCCGACGAAGTGTTCGCATTTCACCTTCCCCCGAGCCAGCCTAATTTCATTACGCGAAAAAGCGTCACCGCACCGGTTGCCTTAGTCGGCGACCCGCCGGAGAGCTTCGCTGGACGGATTCTTTTCGTGCCAAGCGCGGACCCCGGCTTCGACTGGATCTTCACTCGTGGCATCAGCGGATTCGTTACCCAGTTCGGCGGCGCCAATTCGCACATGGCGATCCGCGCCGGCGAACTCGGCATACCCGCCGTAATCGGCGCCGGGCGAAGCCCTGTTCCAGCGATGGCAGACGGCGCGCAAGCTGTGCCTCGATTGCACGAACCAGAAGGTCTTGGTCATCGCGTGATGCGCGCCGTGATCCTCGCGGCCGGTCGCGGCAGCCGTATGGGGCATCTCGGCGACGACCGTCCGAAATGCTTGGTCGAACTCGAAGGCAAGCCGCTGATCGAGCGCCAGATCGCGGCGCTCCGGCGTGGTGGGGTGGACGAGATCGGGGTCGTCCGCGGGTATCGTGCCGAGATGATCGATTTTCCCGGCCTCTCCTATTTCGCCAACGAACGATGGGCCGAAACCAATATGGTGATGTCGCTCGCCGCGGCCGCTCCGTGGCTGCGCTCGGGGCCGGTCATCGTCAGCTATGCCGACATCTTCTACCGCAGCGAGTTGGTACGCGGTCTGGCCTGGCGCCCGGCCAGTTGGTCATCAGTTACGACCGCGCCTGGCGCCGCCTGTGGACCCGGCGTTTCGCCGATCCGTTGGCCGACGCCGAAACCTTCCGGATCAATGCCGCGGGCCAATTGCTGGAGATCGGCGGCAAGACCACGCGGATCGAAGATATCGAGGGGCAATATATGGGCCTCTTCAAATTCACGCCACCGGCATGGAGTCGCGTCGAGACGCTACTCGAGTACACTCGACGCACCAATCCGCGATCGCCTCGATATGACCGGATTGCTGCGCCGGCTGCTAGCCGGAAAGGAACTCCCGATCGGCACTTTCGGTACCGATGGCCAATGGGGCGAAATCGACAATCCGGAGGATGTGCAGCTCTACCGGACCATGGTAAGGGAGGGGGAACTCCTGCTCGAGGATCCGCTGTCGGGCAGCGAGCTGAAGGCAGGATGATGGCGATTGATCGGCGCGACGGGTGCGATCAAACTGAACTTTGCATGTATCGAAAAGGCGATGGGAGCGCCGCGGGCTGGCAGTCATGATGAAACACGGAGATTTTACGGGGTTAGCTGACGACTACGCCAGGTTCCGGCCAGGTTATGCGCCGCAGGTCGCGACCGCGATCTTAAGCTATGTGGGACGCGATGCGGCCAGTATCGATGCCGCCGACATCGGCGCCGGCACTGGCATTTGGACACGCATGCTCGCGGACCGCGGCCTGCGTTCCGTTGTCGCCGTGGAACCCAATGACGACATGCGCGGGCAAGGCATCGAAACCTCGCGGGGCACGGATATTGTCTGGCACAAAGGTTCGGCCGAAGCCACTGGATTGCCGGACCGCTCCGCCGATCTTGTCAGCATGGCCTCGTCATTCCACTGGGCCGATTTTGACAAGGCATGCGACGAGTTCCACCGCATCCTGCGGCCTGGCGGCGTCTTCGTTGCCTTGTGGAATCCGCGCCTCATCGAGGCGAACCCGCTGCTCGTAGAAATCGAGACGCAGATCACGCGGCTTAAACCTGACATCCGGCGCGTATCGTCCGGACGGTCTGGCATCACCGAGCGGCTGACCGACATGTTGAGCGCCAAGCCGCAATTCGCCGAGGTGCTTTACCTCGAAGGCAGGCATTCGCTGCAACAAACGCCAGCGCAGTATATCGGCGCGTGGCGCTCGGTGAACGATCTGCAGGTGCAATTAGGTCCGGAACTTTTCCGGAAGTTCCTGGATTTCACAGAGAAGCGCATCGCGGGTCTGACGGCGATCGAGACCACCTATTGACTCGCGCCTGGGCGGCGCGGCGCGGATAGGCCAGTCCAGACCCTACATCATATAGCCGATTTTCTCAATCCGTCTTTTTGTCTCCGCATCCAGCCCATTGATAAAGTCTCTGAATCGAGGAACTTTTTCTTTAACCGCCAAATAGCCATAAGGCTTGGTTCTCGGAGGGGCTACACGTAAACGGCTCAAATCAAGATCAACCGACATGACTTCAACGATCTTAGAAAACTCCTTGAACGGATCGATCATGAAGTCCTCAAGCCGCAACGGGAGCGTGGCGGATTGGAGATAAAGCTCAGTTTCCTCAACAAATTCCGGGAAAGACAAAAATGCGCGGGCCTGGTACGGCCGCGAAAAAATCAGGGTCGCCTTCGGCAAAGGCCTTGAATTCCAGAAAATTCTGCTCCAAATCGGCACATAGATCGTCTGTGTTCTTATAAACCTGCGAAATACCAGCAATCACCCGTGTTGTCGCGAATGTATGTCCGCCACCAAATCCAATTTGTCAGCAACGAATCGAGGGGATGACGATAGACAAAAATCAAATCGGCAAATCCCGATCTGACCGCTTCCAATATACGGCTCGTTACCGCTGGCAATGCCTGAACGCGAGAAACATGCTTCATTGTGGCATGGCCGCTGTAGATCATAGATGTCGGACCTGGATGGAAGCGGATCCTATCCCTAAAATATTTCGCCCTTTCTCCAATGTTCTGCAGTATCAGTTCATTGATATACCAACGTCCGGTGCCGAACAGTCCAATAATATAAGCTGTTCTGTCGTTCCCCAGACGAGGGACATTCCAACCCCTTTCCAACAAATGGTAGCGGACGGTCGCTCGGGTACCTGCAAATGTTCTCGACTGCCCGCAATTGTTCGCGAAGGGATTTTCGCGCGAATCCGATGAGCTTCTGAAGTACCTGCATCTGGCTCCACTGATCCTACTGCACTCTGCGATCACAACTTGCGGTGACCAAGAAAGCAATTTGGTGGCGGCATTAGCGCTAGCCGCGATCTCCGGCCTCATCGAACCGCGATCGAGACGGCGGCCTGAGTTTCCGCCGGGCCGATGTATACCCGGACCAGATGCGCGCCGCGTGATAGGCCGCCCGGCACGACCAGATTCACTTGTACGACTCCGGAGACAACGCTTACAGTGTTCCCCGCGTATGCCACTGTTGCAGCTTCGCCGCCGATAAGCGCCCTGATGGAAGCGCGAGTGAAGCTAACCTGGCGGTATCCATACTCACCCATCCGTCGACCCCGGTGGGTGTGGTCTGGCCCGCGCCGGTCAGCAACAGCGTCACCGCGGAGCCGGGAGTGGCCGGATGGGCCACGCTGTTGACTGAACCATCCTGATTCCATGCAGCAAGAGGACCTGTGCCGGAGCCGTCTGCTGTGAAGATGCCCGGCGCCGCCTGGGCAACCGGCACGTTTACAGGAGCGGATACAACGCCCGAGTACTCGACTTGCACGGCGGCCGACTGACCTTCAATTTCGAAGGGCACGATGGCGCTCACCTGATTGGAAAACGCGAATACCACAGGTCCCGGAATCCCGTTGAACAGGACCCGGACGCCTCCCAGGCTTGTGGCCACCGTTCCTTTGACAACCTGCATGCCAAGCGGCAAGCCAGGGCCTAAATTCTCCCCGAAGATAGTGATCAACTCTCCCGGCGCGATGCTCCCTCCCTGAAGACTGGCTGCGTTTTCGATGCCGGCCTGGGAAAAATGAGGCGCTGGAGCCGCCAAAACCGTGTTCGTAGCTGGCCAGCCTGATAACTCCCCGTTCAAGTACGAATCCCGGTAATTGTGGATCGCAAAGCCGCCGAAGGTTTGGCTGGCGGCCGTGAATTGGCTGTAAACGGATTGTGCCGCGTTATTCATCGCCGTCTGGCCCATGGCGTAGAATGTTTCCTCGGCCGGAGCGCCGGAAGTCGCCGGGTTATCCGTGTTCAAACCAACCAGAATCATTTTGCTTTGGGAGAGGCTGTTGGCATAAGCGATGTAGTTTTCATCCAGGCAAATGATTCCATCGCCCTGGCTGCAATCGAGCGAGCCCGCGACGTTTCGGTAACCCATCACCACCACGTTGTTCATGCCCAGATCCACAATCTGTTTGTAGGCTTCTTCTGTGACCTGGTTGAACGTGACCGTCGTATTCCAGAAGGCGCTGGCGGCTGCCGAAAGGCCCAGGCCGTTTGCGCTGGCCATCTGCTGAAAACATTGATAGAGCCCGAGTAGGGCTGGCAAATCGGGATTGCTGCCGGGTTCGACGTCGAGCATGACGCCATCGAAAGTAGCGTTCGGGTTAGACGAGTCGTATCCGGCAAGATCCGTAAAACGTTTGTAGGGGTTGCCGGAGACGGCGCAGCCGGACGACGGCCAGTCAGCGTCACCGAGGGCGGCATACACCTGCATTCCCTTTCCGTGCGCGGCTGTGATGAAAGCCGCGACATCGCCGTCGTCATACATGTAGCGTCCGGCGCTGTTCGGCGTAGAACCATAGACGGCAACATAGAGCATATTGACGCCGCTGGCGGAGCCGTTTTGGATGAGTGTATTCCGGGTCGCCTGGTCGGTGACTGCGTTCGGAAGCGAACCCGCCTTGTATACCCAAAGCGCGTTGATGCTCCCGAGGGATGCCGCCTGCGCGGATTGGACGGCCGCGGATAGCATCGCCATCATCAGAAGCACCAGCTCCGGTCTCAGTTTTAGTTTCATACGCCCTTCTCGGGTTGCCTTAAGGGCAATCTGAATTCCAAATCCGAACGAGGAAATCAGCTTCCGGAGCTTTCTACGTGAAACTACGCGAGTTAGGGAATGTAGAGCTGCTGCTAAGAATAGGCAGATCAAAAAGGAGAAACTCGCCGGTCCCGCTCAATAGCTATCCGACTGGATAGCTGAACTATCCAGCCGGATAGCGACGGCCTTAGCGGGATCGGCGCTTTCCTCTATGTCAATATTTGTCGGTTATCAGGACGAGGGGGAGCGTCACGGCTGAAGCGATCGCGATTGTTCGGACGAGGGCCTCCACCAGTTTTCTTCGGACGGGCTTCGTTGACCGCCAGCGTTTTTCCGTCAACATCCTTTCCATTTAGAGCGGCCATAGCTTTGGCGGCTTCAGCGTCATTAGCCATTTCGACAAAAGCCAAACCTCTGGGTTGCCCCGTTTCCCGATCCGTCACGACGTTGACGCGCCCAACGGTTCCGAAAGGTTCAAACAGCGAACGGACGGTTTGTTCCGTGGTTGAAAAGCTGAGGTTTCCGACGTATATATTTTTCATTTACGATCCTTACGTTACGTTTGAAGGGCAGCTAATCGAGAGCAGGCGAAAACAACACGATTGGCGGGAGATCAAATCTTCCTTTAGTATACCACCGAATGCGCGGCGCCTCCGCGTCAACTCGTTGCCCCGAACATCGCCAGGGCTGTTCGCGCGCGTTTCCGCATCATCGATTCGAAGGATATGCGCGGCACGTCGATGAGTTTGCGCATTTCGGCGCCTCGCAGCAGGCGCTGGGCGCCATTGGGCATCCGGGCAGCCGCGCGTTCGAAAGCGCCCGAAGATGCGGCGAGCATGCCTGCGATGGCGCGATAATAGCCTTGCTGGCCCTGCACTTTCTTGCAGCCCATCACTAGAGCGGCCAGCACCTCATGGCTCTCTTCCAGTTGCGCCACCACGCTTCCCCACTCATCCAGGAACGGGCATAGCGGCAACAGCGTAGGGGCGAGCGGCGCAACGCCTTCATCGGACGCAGCGGATAATGCCGGTGGCCTTCGCTCGAAAGACCAGTGTGTTGATAGATGCGAACCGCAAGCGCGAAGCGGCCCCGCGCTGCGAAATGCTCCATCAGCGGCGCGGTGAGCGGAGTCTTCTTCCAGAAGCCCATGCCTTGCTGTGAGATCGCCTCGATTGTGCGCCAAAGTCATGGAGAGGCGCAGCAGGTCGAGTTCAGCGTCGCGCTTCGGCGGCCACCTGCATCGAAAATCGCCTGTTCGCGATCGATTTCCGCTTCGATGGCGGCCTGCGCCTCTTCCGCGGACGCCGTGTCGCCGAGCTCCAGCAGGCGTCCGAGACCACCCGCGATCGCACTCCAATGCTCGCCGTTGTGACCACTGACACCGCGAACGGAGCGGACCGAGATGCCGTCCTCTGTCCAGGCGCGCGCCGCGAGGGCAAGGCGCAGCATGGGTCGCAGAACATCAGGCTCTCGCGATTCGCGCCACAGCGATGCCACGGATCTTGGTATCGACATCTGTGGGTACGAACGTGGCGACGGTCGCGTGATGACAAGCCAGACAAAGTGCGAAATAATCCTGAAGTTGCTCCTCGCGCGTAAGACTGGCGCGCAGAATGTTCTGCCAGTTGGCGAGCATTCGCAGAAAGCCATCGGACGAGTTGCCCAGTTCGATCAGGCGGCCAGGTTCGGTTACGGGAGCCGCGCCTCTAGGAATGGGGCGGTGCTCCGGACCTGCGCGATAAGAGTCTCCGGCGAAATCCATTGAGCCCAGGCGTCGCGGGGCCGTTTGATGAGGGTTTCGGACAAACCACTAGTATGACGCGACTGATGTTCGGTCGAGCTGCCATAAACTTCGCGATGCTCGGGTTGTCACACGAGAAATAGTGATGGCGCGCCCCAGACTGAATTAAATTCGGCCGCGTTTATCATCTTCGACAATGGTTTGGCTTACAGTGTTGCTGGCGTCATCGCAGCACCTCCAGCACCGCGTCGCTGGGCTCCAGCTCCTCCGCATTCGGCGGTACCACCGCCCCGGCCTCCAGCAGCGCCTGGACGGTTCCGACAAAATCTCCTGTGTCCCGATGCCAACCGTTTCCCGGATCCGAATATGGCCCAACCGAGCGCGCGTCCCCGTCATACTCCCGCGATTTCAATTCCAGCGCCGGATGGAACCGCAGAATCTCGCGGGTCATCTCCGCATTGCCGTTGAACCCAGCCCAGTGCAGCGCCGTCGCGCCCATCTCTCCCGGCGTATCCACCGGCCAACCCGCCTCCAGCATCAGCCGGACTGCTTTTGTGTTGTTGTTCTGCGCCGCGTTCGGCAGCTTCCGCTGGTCCGCCTCCGATAGCGTTTTTGCCGCATCGGGATGCTTCGAGAGAAATTCGTGAAACACCGCTTCGTCGCCCAGTTCACAGGCCAGCGCCAGCTTCAGGTCCTCCGGAGTTCGCTCCATCAGCAACTGGAAAACGTCCTCGTGACCGAAATCGCGCGCCACCGAGTGCGCGGTGCGGTGCGCCCCCAGCATCCAGATGTAAATCGTGCCGCCCGCGCGCGGATCCTGCTTCGGAAACCACTCCTCCGATACGCTCATGCGGATGCAGGCGGATCGGCATCCAGGTGCCGCCGCACCAGATCCGCATCGCCGAGCGCCGCCGCCATCAGAATGTCCGTCCGGCATCCGCGCGACACCAG
Source organism: Terriglobia bacterium (assembly GCA_963768075.1). Lineage (GTDB taxonomy): Bacteria > Acidobacteriota > Terriglobia > Bryobacterales > Bryobacteraceae > QHXW01. The sequence continues at coordinate 45,415 of CAVYHD010000022.1, read as the reverse complement.
GTAGCGCGCCACATCCTGGCGGTCCTGCGGATAGTGCCGCTTCTGATCCACGCGCAGCATGTACTGCGCGGGCGTCGATTCGTGATCCACGTCGCGCGCGTCGATCTCGGCGCCGTTCGCGAGCAGGAACTCCGCAACCTCCACGGTGGAGGCGAAGTGCAGCGGCGTCTGCCCGTCTCCGCCGCGTGCGTGGACCACGCTCCGGATCGGCCGCCACCAACTCGCGCAGCTTCGCCATCATCCCCAGCCGCGACGCTGAATGCGCATCGAGCACCGCGCCGCGCTCGGTCAGAAACTCCACCAGGCTCGGATCGCAATCGTCCAGCACGCCGAATCCGCCGGCCCACCATTCGGTTCGCTTCTGGATGTTGGCGCCCGCGCGCAGCAGCACGTCGATGGTCGCGCGATCGCTCCGCTGCACCGCGGCGAATAACGCGTGTTGGCCGAAGCCGTAGCCGGGCAGCGGATCGTCGATCCTCGCCCGCAGCTCCGGATATCGCTCGAGGACCTCGCGCACGCGCGCCGCATCGCATATCGCACACCGCCGCCTTCAGCGCCTCGGCCGGACTGAGCCCCAGCGCCTCGACGTGCGACTTCAGCTTCGCCCAGGTGGCGAAACCGTACTCGTTGGCCAGCGTATGTTGCGCATCCGCCAGTTTGCCCTGCCGCATGCTGCGCAGCAGTTCTTTAGCTTGCTTCTTGAGATATTCGAGATTTGGTTTTTCAGGTAGCTGACGAGACATCACTCCTCCTTCTATGGCCCGGTGTCCGCTATGACGGGCAGAAGAGAAGTCAATGCTCGGTGCTCAATGACTCGATCAGGTGGGATCATCCCTTTCCGCGGACGGGGTGCAACCTGAATTGCAGTTTCCACTGTACCAAAATTCTGTTGAAAGTATGTGCGGCCAAAGACCCGGTGAGCGAGCTACAACTTGCCAGTACCCCGCCACGGAAATGCGCGTTGCCGACTGAGCACCGGGCCGAAAACGGGGAGGGAATCAGGCCTCTCCGGCGGGAGGTGGCCCGCGCAGAGACTACTCCACATTGCCTTTTTGCCGCGCTACCCCGATGATGAGGAACTCCAGGCCGCCAGTGCCGTCATTTACGAATGAATGCGCCTCGTAGAGATGTACGGGAAGAGCATCGCCGGCACCCAAGGGCGCCGTTTCGTCATTAACCTGGGCGGAGCCCTGCCCCGAGATCACGTAAAAAAGTTCCTCGACGCCCTCGTGCTGGTGGCGCCCCAAGGAACTGCCGGGAGGAAGCAAAAGGTGGTCGACGTACGCCCAGTTCGTGAAGAAAACGTCGGGCCCCAGCACCCGCCGATACAACGCGGTGCCTTCACCCGCATGCATGTGCTCGACCGGCTGCAATAGCTTCCGATCGAGTTTGAAGTTAATGAATACGGGTGTGGCATCGAGTGGCGCACCGACCCGATCGTCGCCGAGATCGAAATTGTCATATTTCCCCTTCACGGTGGCGACGGCAATGTTCATCCATTGGGTCGGGTGGTCAGTTTGATTGTAGATGCCATGGGAACGGCCCATGCGGCAGGGAGCGCCCGCCGGTCCAGTGAGCGTTGATGTGCGGCCGTCAATGGTGAATTGCGCTTCGTTGTCCAGGATCACGAACATCTCCTCCATCTGGTTGTGATAGTGATGTCCGATGCCGGTCTTGGGCGGCAGTACGCCGCGGTGAAGAAAGAGCAGAGTCGTGTCAAAGGCAGACGTGTCGAAAAGCTGTTCGAACAGCATCTCGCCCGCTCCGCCATGCACATGCGCTTCGCGGCTGTATTTGGAGGGGTCGGTGTGCGCAATACGCTTCGCCAGTGGCTCGCGCGCGATCAGAGGGTATACGAGTAAAGCAGAGAACAAGATCAAACGCATGCATAGATTATGCAACGGGAAATGGGATTACGGGCAAAAAAAAAGGGGCCGGAGGGCCCAAGAGCACGAGCCCTCCGGAAGTTCTCGACGCTTTCTGAACAAGGCGGTGCAGCGCGTTATTTATGGTCTCTAGAATGGTCGTCTGCGCTAAAACGGTCGGCTGGGCCATCGAAGCTGAACAGGTCGAACAGGTCGCTGATCGCCGGAGTATTGTCCGGCACATACGGATTGGCCGGGCTCGACGACCGGGTTGGGAAGATTGTCCCGGCTGCGGTTTGTGACGGGAGCCAGATTCCAGTTCCTCTCGATGAACTTGAGGATGGAGACGTGATCCGCATAGTCGTGCGAGATGTGTCCCGGCTCGCGTGTAGGGAGACACGACGATCATCGGAATGCGCGTGCCGTCGCCGAAGTAGTCGAGCGGCTGAACATAACCCGAGTCGTAATAGCCGCCGCCTTCGTCGAAGGTGATCAAGATCGCCGTGTCGCTCCAGAGCAGCGGGTTGGCCTGAACCGCGTCCACGATCTTCTGCGCGAAGCCTTCGAAGAGGTCCAGCTTCGAGGACGATGGATGGCCGTCCACGAGCCCGCTGGGCTTGACGAAGGAAACCGCCGGCAGCTGTCCCGTACTGGATATCGGAGTAGAGATTGGCCGTGTCCTGAATGTGCGCGGTGCGGACGGCCGCGTTGGCCATGATGGAGGTGTCGTACTGGAACGGGTTGCAAATGTTGCAGTACTCGTCGGTGTTCGCGCCGATTGCCCCATAGTTGAGCTGATACGGGTCCGGCACATAGTTATTCCACTGGTCGCCGTAATACTTCCACGAAATGTTGGCGGCGATGAGTTCGTCGCCGATGCTCGGCACGGAGGAAGGTGGAATGGTGAATACGGTGTTGTTCGGCGTTCGTATCGGTGAACGCGTTGTTGCCATTGCCGAAGTAGCCCGGGTTGTAATTGTTCAGCAAGTAGTAGTGGCCCGCTTCGCAGTTCGGATTGATCGGATGGGCGAGAGACTGGAGGTAGGTCACAATCGGAGCGACTCCAGGCTGAGTCATGTCCGCGCAATTGGTGTAGGATCCTCCGCCAGAAGAGGCCGAACCGATAAGAACCGCCGCCATAACCATCCTCTGTATACCAGTTGTTGGTGCCGCATGGCCGGATTCGGATTTTCGACTTCATCCACTGATGCCGGCATTGGGCGTTCCCGCGCGCTACTTCAACGTTGTGAGGCGGAGTGGCGGCGTTGCCGTTGCCATCGCTGAACCAGATCGCATCGCCGTGGCCGAGCATGATGTGGTTCGCGCCGGTGCCGCCATTGACGGACTGGTGGAAATTATCGCTCATCGCGTAATTGTCGGCGAGGCTCTTGAAGTAGGGGACGTCGCCATTTTGGACATTGTAGAATCCCATGGCCGTGGAGCCCTCGCCCGTGGTCACGCCGCTGGGCGAATATTCGGTGCTGAAGTTTGACGGTTGCGCATCACCATTGGTGCCTGCGCCCACGGTGACTTCTACCCAGGGGAACAAGCGCGGCGTCGCAACCGGATGGATTCTCATAGGTAGGCGTGAGCCGCGCTGCAATCCAACTGCTGCCACATCTGGTAGAAGCGATGGACCGGACTTGCGGCGTAGGAGTTGTAGAGTAAAGGTCGACTCCGTTCGTCAATTGAAAGGGACCCGGCGGCAATGAATTGACGTTCGTGATTCGCGTATCGGGAGTGTGAGATTTTTGGCCGGTTCCTCCGGAAATCAAAAACTGATAGTAACTCGATGGCAACCCGTTTTCGGATTGCTGAGCAAGAGTCAGGCTGTCGTCCGGAACGTAGGAGTCCGAGGGACCTCCCACCAGCGGCGCCGGCAGAATGTCGTTCGGGAACGATACTCTTGGGCGGGCTCAACAGGAATGCGTCGGTCCCGATCCGTCATCCGTGGCGGCACTTTGCTCCGCCTTGGAAGAAATTAGGTCCGGGAGTGCCATCGGCGTTTATGATCCCTTCTGAAAGCAGATTCCAGACTGTCTGCCCGCGCCTGGGCTGGTACGTGGCAAAAACGTGGTCAAAGCTGCGGTTTTCGCCGATGATCACAATGACGTGTTTGATGGGTGTGGTGGTATCGTTGTCACCGGTTTGTTGTGCGAACAACGGCGTGAGCCACTGTCAATTGGAAGAACGCAAGCGACGCGAGTCCAATCCGCGAACGCTGCAAGGTATTCGATAAAGCTCTTTTCAAGAGACATTCATGCTCCCCTTTTCTGTGGCGATCTACGATCAGGAACGTGTGCTGAGTCCGTCTATTATGCAGGCGGGAGTTTACAATTGAATGTCGCTACGGTGAATTTCGTAGTTACTTCGAAGAACTTTCCGGTTCGGGAGTTTGCATACTGGCTGGCTCCACGCGGATCAGCCCCATCATTCCGCCATCCTCGTGTTCCAGGAGATGGCAATGGTATACGAATGTACCGACGGTATTCGGATCGCGAAAATCCATCCGTAATCTCACGCTTGGATATACCAGCGCTCTGCCGTTGTAGTAAGGAACGTTGACGGTATCGCGGAGAAACGGCTCATTCACGCGCCTCCCGAGATAGTCGAGCAACATGAAGTGCAGTTGATGGATGTGGAACGCGTGCAATTCATTCGACCGGTTCTCAATGATCCAGTCTTCAACGGTTCCCTGTTTCGCGATGATATTCGGCAGGCTCGATTTTGGATCGAACACCGCGGGCGTTTGGCCGTCCACAGTGATGTAAAACTCCAGTTGCGCCGTTGGGATTGTTGGGATCGACCAGCTTCTCGGAGAAGTACAGCCTTCGCGTGCGGACGGGAGTCACGTCCCCCAGCCAGGGCACGCCGGACGGAGGAAGGGGCTCGGGCGAAGCGGCAAGTGTCGAGCGCGGCTCCGGCGCATCTTTCGAAGCTGTAATTCTGGCAATCGCGCGATTGGGATCGTTTTCGCCACCCGGTCCCGTATCCACGCTTCTCGTCACCAAAAGCCCCGTAACGCCCAAGGGAGGTCCCTTCACAATGAATTCCACTCGCGCCCCGGGCGGCACGCCGAGGTGGGTTTGCCAGTTGACAGAATCTGCGGACTTTCCGTTCTCATTCAGCGGCACGCCGTCCAGAGCGACGAGGCCAAGCGGTTGGGGGGCGCGATTAAACAGGACCTCCAGATTGAGGTACGTAATGGCCGAGGCATTCAACACGCGCCACAGTTGCCGTTCCTCGGGTTTCATTTCGATCACGGCGGGCGGATAGTCGGGATAGGGGACGGGCACGAAATTGATGGAGAGATCTTTGGCCGGCTTGCCGAAGCCCGTACCGTTATTCGCCGCATCGCCGTCACGATCGATGAGCATCTTGGGGACGACGGGCTCCGATTTGGACGGCGGCGCGTTGGGATTCAGCAAATCCCGATCGCGAATGATCAGCACTCGTTCCGGCAATCCTGCCACTTCCTTGTTGGCGCGCTCGATTCCTTCGACGATGAGCGCGCCCGATGCTCCTCCCAGAACCTGGACTTTGCTAAACCCGTGAATATGCGGGTGGTACCAATACAAGCCGGGCGGCTCGTTGGCCGGAATACGGAAACGATACTGGAACGGCGTGTCGTCCGGCTGGATCGATGTGTTGAGGACATCGTCTTGATGGCAAACCGGGGGAATCGTCAATCCATGGAAATGAAGATTCGTGGAAGTCGCGGTCATCAAGCCACTCATGCACGGGTTCGGGCTCTGTTGAGCATCCGCATGCGTATGATGATGCTGGGCCGCGCCAGACCGACCGCCGGTGTCCGTCAAATCGTTCTTCAAATTCAAGATGAGAAGATCACCGGGATTCAGCCGCAGATTGGGTGACTCTTTGCCGTCCGCGGTAGTGTAACAGTAGCGAATGGAGCCATCCACCTCCCTGTAGTTGTGAATGGTCAGGTCGACGGTCAGCTCGCCGTTTACGCTGCGCAAGTCCGCGGGTTCCGGGACGGCGCTTCCCGCGGCGAGGCGATGACAAGTGTTGTGCGGTACCTCTTGGGCGCGGACGACCGCATGCCATTGTGCGACGATTAAGCCCGCCGCCACTACACTCAGCCTTGTCGCCCTTGGGCCTGTTTCAATGTTCCCCATTTCTTCTTAATCGCGGATGCACGTTGAGCGATTCCGGCGGCAAAACGGCCCAAAAATTGCTTGCAAAGGCGTAGCCAGGCCGTTTTGCCAGCGGGTCTGTCATTGATTATCTAAAGGATAAGTTAGGAACTGATGACAACCGGGTGACGGACCGTCGAAATGTGGCCGGAAATTCCACCAACGCCATGGCCGCTTTCTGATCCATCCACCTGGACATCTATCGTGTTGAAGGTAGCGGCGTTATCAACGGTGGGAGTTCAATCTTTCTGGAGCCCGGTGAACGGAACCGAGAACAGGAGGGTTTCAGAAGGGCTCCAGCTCGTTCCGCCGGGGAAAGATGCAGATCTTGATTCAAACCAGTCTCCTGATTGCGTGGAGATCATGCGGCCTTCGAGCAATCCCAATGAGGGCCGGCGACTAAGCAGGAAAATGCTCGCGATTTGTCCCGCTCCGCTTGCTCTACTTACCGACATACTGCACCTGCGGTCTATTTCCTGAGTGTTAGCAAACAGTTGATGCACGGTCTGCCCGCACGAACTGTTGCTCTTAACCGGAACCCGCTGCCAAAACCATCCAGGAGAAGACGTGCCCGGCGGATCTGAAGTGCGCTCACTGAAAATATCATGGTTACCGAAAGTCCCGAACAGGTTTGACCAGCTGTTTACTCCGATGGTGCTCCACGCTTCCGCGGCAGAATTAGAGTAGGGTGCACCAGCCATTGAGTAATAGTTTGGCCCGTAATTATCCGTTCTCTGGAAGAGCGTTCCATTCCTGGTCAGCCAGGCATGAGTCGTGATATAGCATTCGCAATCGGAATTCGTTGTCGACGATCCACTGCATCATGGCAGCGTAATATCCACCGAAATTGTCAGGGCACGATTCAGCCAGGAACTGAGGATCGGGAATAATGGCAATAGTGAAATCAGCGCCCGCCGCCTCTACCGAAAGTGTATTTCTGAGGCGTAATGCGCCGGCACCAGTGAGACCGCTTAGGACGGACGCCCCGAAACCCCGCCTGGTAATCTTTTTCAAAAGTCGTTTAGGGGTTAGACCCCTGTGTTTGATTGTGTATTCCAGTTGCGACATTATCGAAGCGCCACAACCCGAACGGTGCTTACCTCCGCACTCTTAAACCTCTTCTGTAACGCCAACTTCCGGCAGTACGTCGTTCTCGCGAGCCATCCAGACATAGAGAGTCGGCAGCAGGAAAATGCTCATCACCAGGTCGGAGATTAAGCCGCCCACGATCACGATGGCAAAGGGCCGTTGTGAATCGGAGCCGATACCATGCGACAGCGCGGCGGGCAGCAATCCGAGGGTCGCCACCAGCATGGTCATCATGATGGGGCGAAGCCTAAGAACGGCTCCCTCGACTGCAGAGTCCGTCACGGTGCGGCCGCGCGCGCGAAGCTGATTGATGTATTCGAGCATGATCACTCCGGTCTGCACCGAAACACCGAACAACGCGAGGAATCCGACGCCAGAGGAAACGCTGAAATTGGTGTGGGTAACCAGAAGTGCGAGCAGGCCGCCGATCCGCGCGAGCATCACATTGACGAGAATCAAAATGGCCCACTTGAACGAGCGAAACATCGTGTAGAGGATGATGAAGATCAGCAGGATGGTGAGCGGCACGATAACGAGCAGCCGCGCTTCAGCGCGCTTCTCACTCGCGTACTCGCCTTCCCAATCGATGTGATACCCGCGGGGCAGTTTCACAAGCTGGTCTACTTTCCGAATGGATTCTTCAACGGCGCCGCCGAGATCACGGCCGCGCACGCTGTACTTGATCGCCACATAGCGCTCGTTGCCCTCGCGATAAATTTCGGAACCGCCGTCCCGTTCTTCGATGTTGCAGAGTTGAGCGAGCGAAACACGCTCGCCGGAAGGAGACAACAGCCGAATGTTCTCGATGGCCTCGCTTGGTGTTGCGATACTGCGGGAGGTAGCGCAGAACCAGGTCGTATCGTGCTCACCCTGCAAGACCTGGGTGAGAGCATTCCCTCCGGCAGCGGTCTGAATGGCATCCTGGACATCCGCCACATTGATTTGGTAGCGCGCCGCTTGCTGACGATCCACGGCAAAGTTGTCGTTGGGTTGGCCCAGGACGCGAAAGACCCCCAGATCCTCGATCCCCGGAACCTGGCGCATGACATTGACGATCTGATCGGCCTTATCTTCAAGAACTCTGAGATCGTCGCCATACACCTTCGTGGCAAGCTGTCCCTTGACTCCGCTGACCGCTTCTTCCATGTTGTCCGCGATGGGCTGGGAGAAATTCCAGATCACGCCCGGGATCTTGGCGAGTTCCCGGTTCATAGCCGCGATCACTTCCTCTTTGTTCTGGTGAAACGCCGGCCGCCATTGTTCTTTCGGCTTCAGGTCGACGAAGTATTCGGTATTGAAAAAGCCGGTTGTATCGGTTCCGTCATCCGGACGTCCCACTTGACTGGTGCATTCGTCACCTCGGGAAAGGAGCACAGCAGGATTCGGGCTTGATTCGCCAGCCGGATGCCTTCAGTGGGCCCGGTGCTGGGGGCCAGAGTACCGCGCACCCAAAGAGCGCCTTCATCCAGGTGCGGAAGAAACTCGGAGCCGATCACTCCGCCATTGCCAAAGGTATAGCGCCACCGCCAGACCAGCGACTCCCGCGGCAACCGTAAGCGAACCGCATACGAATGGCCACGCGTAAAAGCCGCCGGTACCCGGCTGTCAGCCACATCATCACCGGGTTGTGCCACTCACGGGTGCCCCTGGGAAAGAAAGACTGGCGAGCACCGGCGCGACCAGCATCGAAAACAGCAGCGCGCCCAAGCAGAGCAAATGCCACCGTCCAGGCCATGGGCTTGAACAATCGCCCTTCCACGCGCTGCAGCGTGAAGATCGGGAAGGTAAGCCGTGATGATAATGGCGATAGCGTAAAACACCGGCCGCTGCACTTCGTGCGCCGCATCGAAAATCTTCTCCTTCGCGGTCCTGCCGTCTGCTTCGCGCCGGCTGAGGTGGCGCACGATGTTCTCGACCATCACCACCGCTCCATCCACCACCATTCCGAAATCCAACGCGCCCAGGGACAGCAGGTTGGCCGGAATGCCCTTCAGCTTCAGACAAGTCGCGGCGAACAGCAGGGAAAACGGGATGGTCAGGGCGACGATGATCGCGCCGCGCACATTCCCCAGGAACAGAAAGCAGAATGATGACCACCAGAATGATGCCCTCGGTGAGATTGTGCAGCACCGTGTGGGTCGTGAAGTGCACCAGTTCGCTGCGGTCGATGAAAGGAACGATCTTGACGCCCGGCGGCAGAATGTGATCGTTCATCTCCTTCACTTTTTCGTGAAGGCCCTCTAGAGCCGTGTCCGCATCGGCGCCCTTCCGCAGGAGCACGATTCCCGAAACCACGTCGTCGTTGTCGACGATCTTGCCGTCTTCGTGCCGAATCGCCCGCGCGAACTGGCCCAGCCGGATCTTCGGGCCTTGCGCGACGACTGCGATATCCTTGACTCGCAGCGGCGTGCCGCTCTTGGTCATGAGGACCGTGTTTTCGATATCGTGCACGTTCCTGACCAGGCCCACTTCGCGGATGTTGATCTGTTGCAGGCCGGCTTCGATGAAGCTGCCGCCGGCATTGACGTTGTTGTTGGTGAGCTGTTGCTCCACCTGCGCGAGGCTGAGCCCGTAGGAGATCAGCTTATTGGGATCGACGCGCACCTGATATTCGCGCGTGGGGCCGCCGAAGCTCGCTACGTCGACGATATTGGGGACGGCCTTGAAGTTCTTCTCGACCACCCAGTCTTCGATGGATTTCAGCTCCATCACGTCGTACGCCGGATTCGTGCTGTGCAGCGTGAAGAAATAGATCTGGCCCACCGGACTCCAGTCCGTGCCCATTTGCGGCATGATGCCGGGGGGCAGGGTAACCTGCGAGAGGCGCTCGAGAACTCTCTCCCGGTTCCAGGCGTTCTCCGTTTCGTCGTCGAAAATCAGCTTCAGATCGGAGAGTCCGAACAGCGAGAACGACCGCAGGTGCACGACCCCGGGAATGCCGTTCATCACGATTTCGAGGGGAATGGTGACCTGCTGCTCGATTTGCTCCGCCGAGATTCCCGGCCATTGCGTGATAACCTCCACGTAGTTGTTCGCCACGTCCGGATACGCTTCCACCGGAAGCTGATGGAACGAAATCGCACCCCAGGCAAACAGCAGAAGCGCCGCTGCCAGGACCAGAAAACGGTTGTTCAGCGCGAAATCGACCAGCTTGCCAATCATCTACTGCTCCACGGTGTTCTGGAGCACCAGCGCGTTCGACACCACTTGCGTCGCCCGGCTTGATCCCGCGCACGATCTCCTGCATGTTGTCCGGCAACATGTCCCCGGCGACCACTTCCAGGCGATGGAAGCTCGCATTCCGCGCTGGCGTGTAGACCCAGTCGCGGTCGTGCAGGTGCAGAATCGCGGTGGCCGGCACGATCGCGTGCTTCTCCGTCGTCAGCCCGTGGAAGGTCGCGGTGACGAACATCCCGAGGCGCATCAAGCCCGGGATTCTCCACCTCCAGCCGCACCTTGGCGGTGCGGATGTTGGGATCCATGATCGGCAGGATGTTGCTGATTCGCGCCTTGAAGACCCGGTCCGGATAGGCGTTCAGATGGATGTCCGCGTACTCGCCCAGATGCACCTGCGCCAGATCGTTTTCATACACGTCGCACATGATCCACACGTGCGACAGGTCGGAGATGGTGAACGGATTGGGCGGCGTCAGCGCCTGCACGCCCGAGGCGCTCGGTGATCTGCTGGTCGGTGATCACGCCCGAAACCGGAGCGTATACTTCGACGATTCCGGTGGGATGATCGGGGTCGGACCCGAGCAGGCGCAGATGCTCGGTCGTGGTGTCGAGATCCACCAGGGCGTCATCCTCGGCAGTTCTGGGCAATCTCCAGAGCGCTCTTCGGAATCGCGCCGTGCTCGAACAGCAGCTTGGCGCGCTCCAGCTGGATCTTCGCCAACTGCTCGTTCTTGACGGCCTTGGCGGTAATCCGAAAAAGCGCCGGCGATGTCGGTGCTTCGCACTTTGAACAGAAGCTGCCCTTTTTCACCTCGTCGCCCAGCCGCGCGTCGATCTCCACCACCCGGCCCGATGGCCAGCGAAGGCACCGGCACCTGCCGCGACACGTCCGGGACTCACCACGCCGGTCACGTTCAGCTCCGGCGCCGCGACGTGCTCGCCCGCCGTGGCCAGCGGAAACTGCTCCGGATGGTCCACCTTGAAGTTGTTGGCGTCCATGTCCGGCTCCACCTGCGCCGGCGGCGGACCGGTGCCGCCGTCCGGATCTGCTGGGCCGTCACCTTCTTTTCGCACCCGGCGACGAGAAAGCTCACAGCCCAAGCACAGAAGCTGCTTCGAAGAAAGGATTGTGCGATTCATTGGAATCACCTCCCGGCCCACGGCCATGTTCATCTGGGCGGCCGCGGTCAAGTACGAACCAATCAAATTCAAGTAAGCCAAGCCGCGTATCCCGATACGATTTCTCCGCGTCCAGGTAATCCAGCAACGACGCGCCGCCGTTCTGGTACGAGAAAGCGAATCCGTGTCGCGGCTGTCCGCGGCCAGCTGCAGATACTTTGCCTTGTACGGCCGCAGCAGATTCAGCGCGCTGACCAGCGTCACGTAGGCCGAATCCACGTCGCTGAATACCTGCGCCTCGGCGGCGTCTCGCAAGTCGTTCGTTGCGGCCGATGTCGATCTGGGTGCGCGCCTTCTCGCCCTGGTTGCGGTCGAAAATGCGCAGCGGAATGGTCACGCTGAAGCCCAGCGTTTGTTATCGAACGGATTGTTGAACGAGGGTTGTGCGTCAACACCAGACGCTGAAAGTGGGATCGGTCGAGCCGTTGGCGACCGCCAGCTGGTGATTGGCCTTGCGCCAGCTCCACGTTCTGCACGGCCGCCTTCAGGTCCGGCCGCGTCTTCCAGCGCGATGTTCCGGAATTCCTCCAGCGGCATGCAGCTGCTCGGCGAAATCGTACGGTCCGGTCACGTCGAAACTGCTCGATCGGCGTGCGGTCGTTCAGGAGCATCAGAAGCTGGATCTTGGCAGTGCGTAGATTCACCAGTGGCCGTTTCGATAGTCGGATTCGAACTGCACGCGCTGCAATTCCAGCCGGTCCAGATCCACTTGCGCCAGGTCGCCGGCCTTGTAGCGGGTGCGGTTCACCGCCAGCTCCCGGTCCCAATAGTCCAGGTTCTCCCTCGCATTCTGCAGCACCGCCTTGGCCTGCAGCGTCTGCACGAAGGCGTTGCGCAGGTTGAACATCAGGTCGCGCTCCTGGTCCGGGTAGGTGGATACGGCGATGTCGGTCGACTTCTTGGCGCTTTCCAGGCGCAGCTCCCGCTTGTGCTGCCGCTCGTGCAGGTAACTGACCGAGCCGGAAGGAAACGCGAACGCGAAGGGACGGTAGCCATTTCCCTCTCCAGCGGCTGAGGGTTGTGTGGAGAAGGGGTTGATTTGGTCAATGCTCCCCGTTACCTCGGGGTTGGGCCGGAGATTAGCCGTGATCTCGGCGGCTTTGGATTCGTCGATGTTGAGCTGAGCAGCTTGCAAGGTGGGGTTCGTGGTCTCGAACTTGTCCTTGATCTGCTGCCAGGTGAAAGCCGTCTGAGCGAGCACGTTGTGGGTCAATCCGATGGTCATGAGAAGGCCCAGCGGAACGTGCCTGGCCAAGCTCGGTGAGAGGCCTCCTCCAGGGCCGTGCGAACGCTGTAAGGCGCCGTAAGCCTCAGCTCGCATGGGCTCCCTCACCCTTCATCGCAACCCTACGTCGTGTTCGGTGCGCAGCGGTCTGGCGTCTTTTTCGCAGTCTGAACTCGGTGTAGAACATGCCCGCCTCAACAAGAAGAAACAACACGAACACGGGTGTCATCATGCGGGCCGGCCGCAGCTCGCCGGATCGCGGATCAGTGAAGAATTCGAGCAAGAACAGGATCAACAGCACCAATAAGACGGAGGCAAGAATGAACCTCCAATACGGCAGCGTCGGCAGCGCAGTTTGCTTTTTGCGGATACGCCTTTGGGACATCTGAGTTCTGTTGCCATGCCACCCGGTCTGGTTTCTAGACCACTGATTCCGCAAGATTTTCATGTGGAGTACTTCACTACTGTTCTACTGGACTGGGCGGTTCACCCAACAGTCTAGGAGCCCGGGCTCCGCGCCTCCATCAATCCTTCGTCCAGAGCCGGTCTGTCTTTCGATTGGATCTTTTGGATAGCCGATCGATATCGAGCGCTGCCGGGACGGTTCCTCTAGAATGGACGACAGGATCTCATTGCAACCAAGCAAGCCGCAGCAGCTGTTCTTGCGCTTCCTGCATGGAGGCAGGGCAATGGTGTTGCTGCGCGCAGGCGTCCTCACGACCGTTGTGGCGCTCATCGATTGGCGCTTCGACGTGAATATTTCCTTCGGTTTTCTCTATTTGTTCCCCATGCTGATGGTCGGGGGCTACCTAGCTCGCTGGCAGATTGCGCTGGTTGCGGCTCTCTACACCGGCCTCTGTGAGGCGTTCGGTACTTTTCCCTGGGCGCCGGCAGTCGGCATTCCGCGTCTAATCCTGACCTTTGCGGCTTTTTTTGGCACGGGATTGTTTGTCTTCGAAGCGGCGCGCAACCGCCGGCTGGCCAATCAGCACTTGGCGGAGATTGAGAAAGAGGTGGGTCTGCGCCGCGAGGCTGAAGAGCAATTGAGGTTCCTGATCGAAAGTAGTCCGGCTACGATCTTCACTCTGGATGGCGACGGCAAGGTTCTGCTGGCCAATGACGCGGCTCACCGGCTGCTCGGCATGGAGGCCCACAAGCTGGAAGGTCAATACATTTCCCAGTATTTTCCGGCACTTGCGGTCGTTCCGCCTATAACGGCGGATACTCAAGCCTTCCGAACCGTGATGGAGTGCCGGGGATGGCGGCAGAACGGCGAGGTTTTGCTGGCCCACATCTGGTTCTCAACTTACCGGACGGTATCCGGTCCGCGGCTGGCCGCCGTTGTCTTCGACGCCTCGGAAGATCTGCGGGAGCGCGAGGAGTTCAGCCTGCAGCAGTTGAGCGCAGCCTCTAAAATCCTTGTGGGCGCTGTTTGCCACGAAATCCGGAACATGTGCGGTGCCATCGCAGCGGTTCATGCCAAGCTCGCGCGCAACGAGCGGCTATCCCGCAGCGAAGATTTTCGGGCGCTCGGCTCTTTGGTGGAAGGCCTGGGCATGATGGCGGGACTGGAGCTGCAGCAAACGAGACAGCCCGAGACAGAGAGTATCGACATCCATCCGGTTCTAGAGGACCTGCGTATCGTAATTGAGCCTTCTTTTCGTGAGTCCGGTATCTCGGTTCGATGGGAAGTACCCGAGTCTCTGCCGCCGGTTTCCGCGGAGCCTCAGGCACTCTTGCAAGCGTTCCTGAACATCACAAAAAATAGCCAGCGCGCGATGGAGAATCAACAGCGCAAGGAACTGACGGTCAGGGCATGCCGGGATGGCAACGCTCTTATTGTCCGATTCATCGATAGCGGACACGGCATTGTCGCGCCGGATCAGCTGTTTAAGCCTTTTCAGCCGGGCGCTAACGCGACCGGCCTGGGCTTGTATCTGTCGCGAGCCTTCGTGCGAGCTTTTCAAGGGGACATCAAGTACGAGCCGCGCGAGGCCGGATGCTGCTTTGCGGTGGTCCTGACTCCGGTATGGGACCAGCCGGACGAACCTTTGGATACACAACATGGTGAAAACCCGCCTGCTGCTGCTCGACGATCACACGCTCTTCCGAGAGAGCCTCAGCCGGCTGCTAGACAGTGAGCCCGACTTTCAGATGGTGGCCCACTGCGCAACTTCAAGCCAGGCGCTTAAGGTGCTTGCCCGCGAAGCCATCGATCTGGTGCTACTCGACTACGATCTGGGCGAAGAATATGGTTTCGAGTTTATCCGCAAGGCGCGCGACGCGGGCCATGCCGGCCGCATCTTTATTGTAACGGCGGGTATGACCGACGCCGATTCCGTTCGTGCTCTCGGCTATGGAGTCTGCGGCATCTTCCTCAAACACAGTTCACCGGCGTTGTTGAGCGAGGCGATCCGCAAGGTACTGGCCGGCGAAACGTGGATCGACCAGCGCTGCATTCAGGCCATTGTCCAGGCGGTGGATCGCACGCATGAACTTGAGCACCGAAAGCAACTGACCGAGCGGGAACGGCAGGTGCTATTGACGGTGTTCGAAGGTTTGAGTAACAAAGAAATCGCAACCCGCCTTAATCTGTCCGAGGCATCCGTGAAGTCCGCCCTCCAGCAGCTGTTCGCAAAAACCGGCGTCCGCACGCGAAGTCAGTTGGTGCGCGTTGCCCTGCAAGAACATGCGGACGACTGGGGATTACGCACCTGAAATTCGCAAGGAGTAGCCAAGCGTGCCGTTGCTCCGCCTCCCGGTGACGGCCCTCCGCGTGCTCTTACGCCTCGGGCGGGTCAATACGCGGAAACAACCCTCCCGCTGAGTGCGAGTTTCGGCGTCCGCGTGCTCGGCGAAGCCCCCCTAATCCTAAGACCGGAGTTTGCCGATCCTTAGAATGACACGGTGGACGAAGAAGGGCCAACCCTTGGAGGCTAAATGGCGCAACCAAAAGCTGTCGAGATTCTGGAGAGCATCGCCGAAGCAGTCACAGCCGTTGACAGGCACTGGCGTTACACATACGTGAACACCGCTGCCGAGCGGCTCGGCAGCCACCGGCGCGAAGAGATGCTGGGCCGGACGTGCTGGGAGATTTTCCCGGCCATCGTCGGCACACCGTTCGAGACAGCCTGCCGCCGTGCGATGGATGAACGGGTAACCGTTTGTTTCGAGGAATACTACGCCCCATTCGACAAGTGGTTCGCAGAAACCGTATCCCCCGCGGCAGATGGCGTGGTCGTGCACGCGCGAGACATTACCGACCGGAAGCGGACCGAGGAGGCGCTGCGAAAAAGCGAGGAACGCTTCCGCTGCTGCTTCGAGCTCGCGCAGGTCGGCATGGCCATCCTGTCGCCCACCAGAGGCATGCTCGTGCTCAACAACGAACTCTGCCGGATCTTAGGTTATCAACGGAGCGAGCTGCTCCAAATGACCTGGGCCGCGTTGACCCACCCCGATGATCTGGCCGTCGAGGCGGCGAATTTCAACCGCGTGCTGGCTGGCGAGTGCGCCGGTTTTTCAATGAACAAGCGGTGGGTCCGCAAGGATGGACGGTTGGTCCATGCCACGCTTTCCGTCAACTGCCGCCGAAACTCAGATGGTTCGGTCGACTATTTTGTGGCATTCTTGCTGGACACAACGGGGCGCAGGGCCGCGGAAGCAGAATTCGACACCGCGCGGGAAGTGCTCACGCGAAGCGAGGAACGCTTACGCCTGGCGTTGAGTTCCTCAGGGATCGCGGTTTGGAGTTGGGAGATCGCTCCGGATATCATCGAGGGGGACGAGAGTTGCTCGCTCCTGTTCGGCGTTCCAGTGGGCCAGTTCCCGCGAACGCTAGAAGCGGTTATTCAGCTGATCCGCCCGGACGACCGCGGGCGTGTCCGGCAAGCGGTCGCCATTGCGGTCGAACGCGGCACGGAATACAACACGGAATTCCGCGTCGTATGGGCTGATGGCGCGGTCCGGTCTATAGCCTCCCGCGGAAAAGTCCATCGGGACCAGGAAGGACCAAACCTGCTTGCTGGCGTCTGCTGGGATGTGACCGAGCGCCGGAAGACGGAGGAGGACCTTCGTCTAACCCAACTGCGGCTCGTGGCGGAGGCGAAGTTCCGGGCGCTATTGGAAGCCGCGCCGGATGCCATGATGGTCATGAATCGGGACGGCGAAATCGTCCTCGTGAATACGCAGGTGGAGAAGGTGTTTGGACACCCGCGGGAAGAGCTTTTGGGGCAGCAGATTGAGATGCTGGTGCCGGAACGTTTCCGGCAGCCTGCGGGAAACCGCACCGGGTCTTTCACCGATCCCTGGGTGCGCGCCATGGCGGCTGGCGTGGAACTATACGGGCTGCGCCAGGATGGCACCGAATTCCCGGTTGAAATCAGTTTTAGCCCGCTGGAGACCGAAGACGGGGTTCTGGTACCCACCGCCATTCGCGACGTCACCGAGCAGAAGCGGGTGGCGCAGGACATCCAGAATCTAAACCGGCGGCTGGAAGAGGCAGCGGCGGACGCACAGGCCGCCAACCGGGCCAAGAGCACGTTTCTGTCGACCATGTCTCACGAAATCCGCACTCCGATGAACGCCATTCTGGGCTACGCCCAGTTGATGTTGCGCGATCCGGAACTGGGACCGGACGCGAAAGCGAATCTCAAGATCATCGGCCGAAGCGGCGAGCATCTGCTGGGCCTTATCAACGATGTTCTGGACATGTCCAAGATCGAGGCCGGCCGCATGGAGCTCAATCCGACCACATTCAACCTCCCGCGGCTGCTGGACGATCTCGCGGCCATGTTCCGTTTGCGGGCTGAGGCCAAGGCGCTTGCAATTCGAAATGTTGATCGGATGGCGAACCCGTGCCGTACGTTGTGGCGGACGAAGGCAAGATACGCCAGGCGCTGATCAACCTTCTCGGAAACGCCATCAAATTTACCGAGCACGGCCAGATCAAGCTGCACGTCACTTTGGAACAAAGGAGTACCGATCAGCTATGGCTGTCAGCCCGGGTTGAGGACACCGGTTCGGGTATTTCGGAAGAGGAACAAGGAGAAGTTGTTCGAACCGTTTAGCCAGGCTAGCCGCGGCCTGAACACGCCAGGAGGGAACCGGCTTGGGGCTGGCCATCAGCCGCAAATACGCGCGCCTGATGGGAGGCGATATCACGGTTACCAGCACGCCGGGCAGAGGATCGATATTCCGGTTCGAGATCCCGATCGAGCACGGCGACGCCGGCAGTAGCCAGTCAAACGGAGTGCTCCCCGCCGCGTCATTGCGTCTACGAGCCGGAGCAGGAAGTCCCCAGAATCCTGGTCGTCGACGATCATCTGAGAACCGGGACTGGCTGATGCAAGCTGCTGACGTCCATTGGTTTCTCCGTGCGAGGCGCGGATAACGGCGAGGCGGCCATCCGAAGCTGGGAGGAATGGAAGCCCACAGCTGATCCTGATGGATGTGCATATGCCGGTCATGGACGGGCTGGAGGCGACCCGAAGAATAAAGGCGGATCCCCGGGGAAAAGAAACGATCATCGTCGCTCTGACGGCGAGCGCCATGGATGAGGACCGTCGAGCCGTCGTTCGGAGCGGGGCCGACGATTTCCTGGCGAAACCCTGCCATGAGGACGAACTGCTTGGAGAAGATGCGCGGCACTTCTGAACGTCGCCTATGACTACGAGGACACGAGCGGGAACGAAGCCGACACCGGTCCCGGAGTGGCCGGCCTTGAGCGCGGAAAGGCTCGGGCAACTGCCGCGGGAGCTGGTCGAAGAACTCCGGAATGCGACTTTGAGCGGCAACAAGAAACTCCTGGATAAGCTGATCCTCAAGGTGCGCGAGACGGAAGATGCCCGGCTCGCGCTAGCTCTCCAGGAGCTTGCCGACAAGTACGAATACGATGCCCTGACGCGATTGCTGGAGGAAGCGTGCCGCCGCTAACCGAGCAGTCACCGCGCTCATCACGGCAACATCATGATCGTGGATGATAATCCCGCGAACCTGAAGCTGTTGGAAGACATGCTCCGTCAGCACGGGTACGAGGTACGGTCGTTTCCACGGGGCCGGCTGGCGCTGGCAGCGGCGGATCAGGAACCGCCGGACTTGATTCTGCTGGACATCAATATGCCGGAAATGAACGGCTATGAAGTATGCGAACAGCTGAAGTCCAGCACACGCCTTTCCGGCATTCCGGTGATTTTTCTCAGCGCTCTGAACGCCATCGAAGACAAGGTAAAGGGATTTCGATCGGGAGGAGTCGACTACATCTCCAAGCCCTTCCAGTTCGAAGAAGTGCAGGCGCGCGTCGAGACCCACCTCAAGTTACGGCGCGCACAGCAGGCGGAGCACGACCTGCTGGAAAGGACCCTCGGCGGCGCGGTGGGAACTCTTTGGGAGTTGGTCCAGCTCACATCGCCGGTGCTGGCTTTGCGATCGCGCGCCATTCGGGATATCGTGCTCTGGATCACAAAGCGAATGGGGATTAAGGATCCATGGCAGTACGAACTGGCCGCCACGTTGTGCCTGGTGGGTTGCATCGCGCTGCCCGACGAGGTCTTCGAAAGGGCCTACTGCGGCCAGGATCTCTCGCCTGATGAGGAGCGGATGTTTCGCGCTCATCCGGAGAGGGCCGCCCGGCTTCTTTCGAACATCCCACGCTTGGAAGTCGTGGCCGAGATCATTCGGGGGCAACAGAAACCCGAGGCAGAACCATCCGTCACCGCAGCAGGCAAGAGAAGGCGCTCACATGCTCCATTTGGCATTGGAGTTGGACCGAAGAATCTACCGGGGAGTCACTTCGCGCTCCGCGCTCGCTGAGCTCAGGTTGTCGCGCCGATTCGACCGCGCGCATGCTGGATGCGCTCGAAGGCTACTCTCCCGCACAAGCGGAGTTCGAAGTGCGACGGCTGCCGATTCGGGAGCTTCGCGCCGGCATGGTTCTCGAAAGAGATGTTTTGAGCAAGGATGGGAACCTGCTGATCCTCAAAGGAGGAACCATCCTCACCGAGACATGGATTGAGCGCCTGGAGAATTTTGCGAAAGCCCGAGGCGCGCAGGAACCGTAGAAGTGCGTGTCCCCAGACTGCTGGTGTTCGCACTGAGGAGTCCGGTCAGCGCGTTCCCGAAGGCTTGCCGACGGCATAGTGACGATGCCTCATGGCTGCGGAGGCCGAATTCGCGATCTTCGGGACGGTGCAATGCCGGTGCCGAGCACCGGGCGATTCAATTGTGGCAGCAGCTTGCTGCGGTAAAGGACTCAACTTGGCTCAAAGCGACATCATGATCGTGGATGACAATCCCGCCAACCTGAAGCTGCTGGAAGACATGCTTCTGCAGCAAGGGCATGAAGTGCGTTCGTTTCCACTGGGCAGGCTGGCGCTGGCGGCGGCGATGAAGAATCCGCCGGATTTGATTCTGCTGGACATCAACATGCCGGAGATGAACGGCTACGAAGTGTGCGAACGTCTCAAATCCACCGAGGAGCTTTCAGACATCCCGGTCATTTTCCTTAGCGCCCTGAACGAAACCCAAGACAAGGTGAAGGCTTTCCGGTCCGGCGCGGTGGACTACATATCCAAGCCTTTCCAATTCGAAGAAGTTCACGCCCGCGTCGAAACGCATCTCAAACTGCACGACCTGCAGCGGGCATTGAAGCTGCAGAATGAACGCTTGGAGGAGGCTGTAGCCGCGCGCACGCGTGAACTTGCCGAAGCCAACAAGCGGCTGACCATCCTCGATCGTTCCAAGAACGAGTTCCTGAACCTCATCTCGCACGAGTTCCGCACGCCGCTCAACGGACTTCTCGGCGTCGGCGAGCTCATTTTGGAAGGAATGCCTCCTACCGAGGAGAACAAGCGAACTCCAAGAGCATGTTTGAACAATCTCGCCGAAGAATTCTCTCGATACTGGATGATGCTTTGCTCCTGACTCAAATCGACGTCAGCGGGGAGCGGTTCAGATCCGCTCCGGTCTCCTTGAGTGCGGCGCTGAGTCGCGCCATTGAGAACACCGACTGAGTTCGCCGAATCCCGCCGCGTCGACACTCACCCCGCCTGCGGCGGACCTCGGGCCTCGTCCTGGGAGACGAGGACTTGCTGGTAAGAGCGTTGCACGCACTGCTTGAGACCGCCGTTAAATTCTCCGAAGAAGGCGAGACCGTCCGGCTGTGCATACGAGGGTGCTCCCGATTCGCGGAGGTTATCATCGAGAGTCGTGGCAGGACCATCCCCAGCCCGCCCTGCCGAAATTCTTCGATCTCTTCTCGATCGGCGAAGCCATCACGCCTGGGCGGAGACTTGGGTTTGGGGCCCGCCGTGGCATCCCGCATTCTTTCGTTGTTCGGCGCTTCGGTCAGCGTTGCGAACCTGGATCCGTCTGGAATACGATTGACCATATCGTTAAGGAATGCTGCGCCAAATCGCGTCGATTCGAGGGCAGTCTAGCGCCGTGCGGATGGATTGCGCGATGTACCGCGGTCGGGCCTGCGGCCCAAGCAGGATGCCGAGGATCGGTCAGAAGGTTGCAGAGCCGGGCTTTCCAAACAGCTGAAGTCTCAACAACATTAGACGGTATTTGCCGAGGATAAATCTGCGCAACCCTTACGAGGTTTGACCGGCCAGGCGAAGCGCATCCTCGATCTCGTAAATCTTGTCTTCCACAGGGCGCGTCGGCTTGCCGGCGGCTTTAGCCTCTTCGAGCTTCCGCTTGCCGGTCGCCAGACGCTTTTGGAGTCTGGCTATCTTTGGATTGGGTTTTTGCGGGGCCGGCACGATCTGAGGTTCCGCCCGAACAAGTTTCCCGGCCGACTTCGACCTGCCGGCTTTCTTACTTCTTGCCTTGGCGCGTGCTTTGTATCGAAACGCCGTGACCGGTGATTGAGGCTTGAGACCGGTTCCAAAGTCTGCACGGTACTCTTCAGCAATGCCCGCTGCTTCCGAGAGGAGTTCGTGAAACCGAGACTCCATCGCCTGTTTCGCCTTCAGCCGGAGGTCGTCGCCTTGTTGCTTCCATTTCTGGTACTCGGAAATGACATCACTCATGGATTTGTTCTATCGTATCCCAACCCCCGGCCTTTCAAAAGGGTCGCCGCTTCTCGATCTGCGAGAACCGGCAAGCGCACCTTTGAGGGACGATCGGTTGTGGAGGTAGTGAGCGCTATCCTCCAGGAGTGCCGCGGGCAGGCTTTTCTCCGGCATATGGGCAACCATATGTTCTTATAGAAGGCATCACTCCGTTCAGAGGATCTCATCATGAAGATACGAGCCAGTTGTTGCCATCTCTTTGTCGTGCTTACCATCTTCAAAACCGGCGGCTTATATGCGCAGACCCCAGCTCCATCAAACCAGAAAAGCGATTCACCCGAAGTGATGGATCGCGACCTGCTCGAGGTGACCATCCCTCAGTTGGAACAGCTTTACGGCAGCCATAAGTACACTGTTACAGAAGTCGTCCGCTGGTACATGGCGCGCATTGAGAAGTACAACCGGATCTATCGCGCAGTGCAGAACCTGGACAGGCCCGGAGCTCTTGCCACCGCTGCTCGCGAGGACGCGGAAGCAAAAGCGGGTGGCAGCAGTTTTGTGCGCGGTCCCTTGTGGGGCGTTCCGATTGTCACGAAGGCAAACACCAGCATCAAGGGCCTGATCACAACGGATGGTTGGAGCGGCTACATCATCCCCGGCCATGAGCTGGTCGCACCAAAGGATGCAACGATCATTGCAAAGCTACGTGCGGCAGGGGTTGTCATCCTCGGTCAGACGAACATGCCGAATTTTGCAGCGAGCGATACCAATCGCAGCACGGCCTACGGGCGCACCGGAAATGCCTATGATGTGCGTTTCAGCCCCGGTGGCTCGTCCGGAGGCACCGTCACGGCCATCACCGCAAACTTTGCATTGCTCGGCAATGGAACCGACACGGGCAACTCGATCCGGATGCCGGCTGCCACCAGCTCTGTCGTCGGTGTCCTCCCAACGCGTGGCCTGGTGAGTATCGCGGGCATCGCGCCGCTCGACTGGCTGCTCGACAACACTGGGCCGATCACCCGTAACGTGACCGATGCTGCCATTGCGCTCGACGTCATGGCCGGAGAAGATCCCCTGGATCCCCGCACGATCGGTTCTGCTGCAAAGGCCCAACCTGGCCCCTATACACAGTACTTGAAATCGGACGCGCTAAAAGGGAAACGCTTCGGCGTTCCTGCCTTCATTCTTGAAGGAGCAGGCATTCCGTTTCAGGGCATTCCCGCGTCCGAGCCGGCGAGTGAGGTCAAAGAAGACACGGCAGTTGCTCGCCTCCCGCTGCGGCCGGAGACGCGCGAGGCCTTTATGAAAGCGTTAGGAGGGTTGCGCGCCGCTGGTGCGACCGTCGTCTTCGACGATGCAATCCTCCCCGACAGTTTTGCGGTGACCGTAGCCCGCGTTAGCACCTTTCTCTACGTTCGCGAAGGAACCGAAAAGTTCCTAGGCGAGTATGGTCCGACGCAATATCACTCGGCCGACGAGTATCAGAAGGCCGTTGGGTCTCCTTTGCCGGCCACGATCATTGGCGGCGTCGATGGGACTATCCGGAAGGATCGGCCGCAATTGATCCAAGCCGTGTTGGAGAACGATCCGCAAGCCGACGCCAACTACCTTGCCCCTCGGCGAAAGGCGCTCGATGCCTACAACGAAGTACTGGATCGCCTGCACCTCGATGGGCTCGTCTACCCGGCGACACAGATGCCTCCGCCGGATGAGACCATGCCGCAGGAGGGGAAGATAAGTGAAGGTCCACACAGCGTCACGGGTTGGGTCAACATGATCGGTGTTCCCGCGGTAGTCATTCCGGGCGGGTTCTACCCTGACGGTCTCCCGTTCGGCTTAGAGCTGTCAGCTCGGCCGTGGAAAGATGGCGACTTACTCAGTTGGGCTTATGCGTATGAGCAGGCCACTCGTCACCGCCGGCCACCCGTACTTGTCGAAAAGGGCCTGCTACCCAATGCAAGATGACCTGCAATACTGTTTCCAGGGCACTATCTGCGAACCCTGCCTGATCCATAAGAAGACGAATGCTGCATTTGGGGAGTCAGAACCTCAAGGGGTTCCTTCCGAATTAGCCGGCTAATTGAGGACGCGAACTATTGGGTGAACATTGACATGACAGCATAGTCGACAAAAAGTTCGATCGCGGGGCGACCCCAGTCAGCCAGTTCGAGCCCTCCAGATATATCCGCAGCACCCCCGCGCGATTCCAAACTTGCCGTGTGAGAAAATTGGTATTGATCCCTTTCACGTTCGTTCGCGCACGACCGATCGCGGTGGCTGCGTTGCTCCTTTGGCTCGCCAGTCGTGCTCCCGGACAGGTGCATGGGCGGATTCAGGACACCAACGGGACGCCAGTTGCGGGTGCTCAAGTCGTAGCCCACAACTCTGAGGAAAAGACCGATTGGACGTTTGTGAGCTCCGCCGACGGATCTTTCATAATGGATGACCTCAAGCCAGGTCATTACCAGTTCAAAGCGACGAAGCGAGGGTTCGCTGACTCACCGGTGGCAGAAGGAGACCTGATCGCTGGCGAGGATCTGAGCCTGAATTTCACGTTAGGCGCAAACGACAGATTTCTGAAAAGGCTTTCTCAAGCGTATTCCAAAGACTGGCAAGGCGCCGTCGACAGCGGCCCTGAGCCTCCCCGCCGCGCTCTGCCCTCACCGTTGAACTCGCCGCCTTTCCCCAATTCCGACTGGTCTTACGGCGGATCGCCAGAAATCGGCGCGCCGGATACCAACGTGCCCCCGCTCATGGAAGCTCTCTACGGCGGCTCGAATGGCAACGCCTGGGAGCAAAGCAGAGTCAAGGTATACGGCTGGGTGGAAGGTAGCTTCAACCTCAGCACGTCACATGACTCAAATTATCCGTCCGCCTACGATATCTTCGCCAATCGGATTGAGTTCGACCAAGCAGTGCTCTATGTCGAACGCCTACCCGATACGGTTCAAACCGATCACGTCGATTGGGGATTCCACCTCAGCGGATTGTTCGGCACCAGCTATCGGTTCACCACCAACCTGGGCTACTTCAGCGGCCAATTGCTTGACAACCACCGCGAGTACGGTTTTGATCCTGTTCTGGAATACTTTGACTTATATATCCCCCAGGTCGCCGACGGACTCAACATCCGCGTCGGACGCTTCATTTCGATTCCGGGGATCGAAGCGCAACTGGCTCCCAATAACTACGTCTATACCCACTCCTTGTTGTATGCCGTTGACCCGTTTACCGACACGGGTATCCTCTCTACCGTCAAACTCAATGATCGGTTACTGGTCCAACTGGGGCTTACCGCGAGCCACGATGTGGCTCCTTGGAGCGAGGACGCGAAGCCATCCGCGACGGCCTGCATCAGCTACACATTCAACCAAGGCAATGATAACGTGTATCCTTGCGCGAACGGAATCAATAGCGGCAAGTACGCCTACAACAATCTCCAGATGTTTGATAACACCTGGTACCACAAGTTCAGCGCCTCATGGCATATGGCTACCGAGGCCTGGTACATGTATCAGCGCGACGTACCCAGCGTTTTGGGTCCTTTGTCGCCGGAGAAGGGCACTTACGGCGCGTTCTGTTCCGCAGGCCAGATCCGTTGCCTGGCGCCGGAGTGGGCCATGGTCAACTACGTTGAGAAACAGCTCTCCGCTAAAAATTATGTTTCGATTCGCTCCGACTTCCTAGACGACATGAAAGGTCAGAGAACCGGCTTCAAGACCCGATACGCTGAAGAGACACTGATGTGGGGACATTGGGTGGGAAGCACCATTCTGTTGCGTCCCGAAATCAGATTTGATCATGCTCTCGATCGTCCCGCGTACGATGACGGAACCCGCAGGAGCCAGTTCCAGTTGGCGATGGATGTAATCGTCAAGTTCTGATGCCTTCCACCGTCCTCCCTGACGCAATCAGGGCACCGGTACAAGCAGGGCTTCGCTGGCGAATGCGGTGACTATCTCTATCGTACCCTCGAGGATATCCGCGGCAAGTGCGAAATCCTGCCAGATACTTTCTGCATGTCTCCATGCCTCTTCGCGGAAGTCCGCGAGATTCCATGCCGCGATGAGATCTGCGAGGTGCGAGACGACAGGAAGGGGACCGCCCAACAGGCGAACGTTGAGATTCTTCTTGGCCGTGTCGATGAGGCCGTCCAGCGTAGTATTGAGCGCAGTGTAATCGTTGTATTGCGGTGTCCCGTGCTGCGGCACGGTGTTCGTGTCCTTGCAGGTGGCCACGATGGCAAGCGGCAGATCGTGGTTTATGTGAGCATTCATGCCGGCCAGGGCGAACTGGATGCGGGCTATTTCGACCTGGTCCCGACGCGCAAACAGGGTTTCCCAACTGCCGGGGCACGACGCGCCGGTAAGCGCGGCATGAAGCGCACTGAAGTAGAGCGCCGCAAACTGCACATCGAGACGCGCCAGCCACTGGGGGTCATTGAAGCCCCCGGCGGCCACGCGGTTTTCCACCGCCTGCGTCACGGAAAGGTAGAGCCAGTTGAACCATTTCAGACCATCGCCGTCCGCGCACGTCGCGTCTATCGTTTGCAGGACCTGCAGCACCTCTGGAATTGACTGCGGCGTAGTTTGGACAGCGGCGGCGAGTCGTGTGTCGTAGGGGAACAACATTTCGGACCATTATAGGCCACCAACTTCAGCGGCAAAGGGAGTACCTGCGGAGGATTCAGGCGAGGCGAAGACAACTGCGCTCGAAAAAGCAAAGTTGAAGCAGGCCGCACCTCAACCGGGCGGCCCGCTTCTCTCGTGTGAATTTCCTGTTACTGAATAGGCGGGTCTTTCAACGGTGGCGCAGGCGTTCCGAACGCGATCACTTCGAACGTGTTGCTATCGAAGGTGCCGTAGAGTTCCCCGGTAGCCGCACAAGTGCCGGCAAATGACTGCTTCCCGTTTCCCCAGGATTCCAGGGTCAAGGTGACGTTGATACTTGTGGTAAGCCCAGTTCCGAGCTTAAGGGTGGTCGATTCAGTGACATTCACGCCTAACTGATCGGCTTGAAAGACGTTGAATGGCTGGTACTGCCCCCCCAGACAAATACCGGTGTGCTGGCACCGCCGTGGCTGCTGTTCCGGCGGCTGGATGAGACCCGGGTGATCGGCGAGGTGCTGGCGGCGCGGGCCGGGGGCCGGGGGTACCGGGCGATCGCTGGCCTGCTGGGACGCACGGCGGCCGGGGCGGTGGGCCTGGCGGCGGAGCTGGGCATGGTGCGCCGCTGCGTGCGGCGGTTCACCGTGAACGCCGGGCGGCTGCGGGCGGCGTTCACCGCGCTGGTGCACCAGGTGGACGCCTCGCCGCCGGTGATGACCTCGGGCCGGGGGGCGGTGGCCGAGGCGGTCGCGGCGATCGGCGAGGCGGCTGCCGCGGTGCGGCGGCTGCTGGGGACGGCGATGGCCGCGGTGTCGCCGTGGGAGGTCGCGGCGGCGGTGTCGCACGGCCGCCTGCTGGCGGTCAGCCCGCCGGCGCGGCTGTTCTCCACGTCCGGGCATCTGGAGCCTGCCATGTGATCGCCGGGAGGCTGGTGCCTTCCGTTTGGGGCCGTTGCGGCCATTGCGATGGGAGGCACTTGTGGGGTATGACGAGGAGCTGGCGGCGCGGGCGGCGCGGGCCCGTGACGTCGCGTTGTTCCGGTACGGCGTGATCCGCGCCGCGGCGGACCCGGACCTGCCGGCGCGGCAGCGGGGCGCGCTGGTGCGCGCGCTGGCCGCCGGGCAGCACAAGGACCCGGGCGGGGAGTTGCTGAGGATCGGCCGGTCCACGCTGGATAGGTGGATCCGGGACTGGCGGGCCGGCGGCTTTGATGCCCTGGTGCCGGGCACCCGGAACGTGCAGCCGCGGACCAGCGCCGGGGTGCTGGAGCTGGCGGTCGCGCTGAAGAAGGAGAAGCCGGAGCGGACCGCCGCGCAGGTGCACCGGGTCCTGGCGGCCCGGCTGGGCGCCGGGCAGGTGCCCTCGGTGCGGACCATCCAGCGGCACTTCGTCCGGATGGAGCTGACCGGTCTTGGCGGCGGGGCGGCGCCGGAGGTCTTCGGCCGGTTCGAGGCGGACGCCCCCGGGGAGCTGTGGGTCTCCGACGTGCTGCACGGCCCGGCGGCCGGCCCGGCGCCCAAGACGTACCTGTTCGGCATCGAGGACGACCATTCCCGGTTCATCACCGGCTGGTGGTGGACCACGCGGGAGGATGTCACCGGGCTGTTCGCCGCGCTGCGGCGGGCGGTAGAGGCACACGGCGCCCCGCGGGCCTTCTACGTTGTTGTTCTTGCTATCCCCGGCTCCCTCGGCAATCTGCCCAGCTGCCTGCGGCAACGACACACCGCGAAGGTCTTTGACTTTCCAGGCGCTCACCAGAATTGTTAGGCGCCACCTGGCAATCAAAGGTGATGCGGAGGTATGCGGTGGCCGGCAGGGGTCTTCACGTAGTCGCATCGGCGGAGCTGCCGTACCGGGCGCGCCGCCTGACCCGCTGGTTTATCAGGCGTCCTGCATCGAGGCGTATCAGGCCTCGCAGACCGCCCGCGGGTTCAGCCCGCTGACCATCGGCAACGGCACCGGCACCCTGGAGCGGTTCCTCGACGCGTGCGGGTGCCCGGCCTGGGAGGTGACCTGCGAGGACGTCGACCGGGTCGTGGGCCAGCTCGCGGCGGCCGGGATGTCGGCGAGCACCCGGCGCGGGTATGTGTCGGCGTTCAAGGGGTTCTTCGCGTTCCTGGCCGCCCGCAAGGCCGCCGAGATCGAGGCGTGCTTCGGCGTCCGCCTGGCCGACCCGGTCGATGAGTTCAACGCCGCCCGCCATGTCGGCGCCGACTCCCCGCAGTCCCGGCCGCCGCCCACCCCGGCCCGGGTGGAGGGATTCTTCGCGTTCTTGCGCCAGCGGGTGGCCACCGCCCGGGTGTTCGCCGCGGCCGGCCGGGACTACGCGCTTTACCGGACGCTGTATCACGCCGGGCTGCGGGCCGAGGAAGCCGTCGCGCTCGACGTCGCCGACCTGCACTTTGACCGCGGGCCGTTCGGCAAGATCCACGTGCGGTTCGGCAAGGCGGCCCAGGGATCGGGGCCGCGGCCGCGCTGGGTCCCGATGCTGGACCAGCTCGACCTGATCTTGCGCTGGTACCTGCAGGACGTGCGGCCCAGGCTGCCGGCCGGGGCGGCGGCCTTCCCCGATCCGGACGGCGGGCGGCTGCACCGCGGCAGCGTCCGCAACCGGCTGGCCCACCTGCTGGAGCTGGAAGGCGCCGAGGCGGCCGACCGGTTCAGCCCGCACGCGCTGCGCCGGGCCTGCGCGACCCACAACTACGAACGCGGCGTGGACCTGGTCGCCATCCAGCAGATGCTCGGGCACTGGCAGATCGGCACCACGATGCGCTACGTCTCGCCCTCCTCGACGTTCATCGAGGACGCCTACCGCAAGGCGGTATCGGCGGTACTGGCCGACCTGGAGGAGCCACTGATGAAGGTCACCTGGCGGCTGCGGATGGCCGCCGCCCAGCGGGAAGTGTGGACCGGCGCGCAGCTGCGCCGGCTGCTGGCCGAGCGGGCCGGGATGTCGCTGTCCTCGGCGAGCGTGTCCGCGCTGCTGACCCGCCAGCCCGCGCAGCTGAAGCTGTCCACCCTGGCGGCGCTGTGCACCGCCCTGGAATGCACCCCCAACGACCTGCTCGAGGTGGACACCACCCCGGCCGCCATGCCGCCGCAGCCGCGCCCGCCAGGTGACACCGCAGGCCAGGCGGGGGCGCTCGATGCCGCCGCTGTGAGCAGGACCGCAGGGATCTGCCGGGACTGCGCGCAGCCACGGCCGCTGCACGCCCACGGCCGCTGCGGCCCCTGCGACCGGCGGTGGCGCCGCGAATCGGCCAAGCAGCCCTGCCCGCGCTGCGGGCAGCCGGGGCTGCTGCGGCCCGGCACCGGGATCTGCGGTCGCTGCCAGCGGGCGCTGCGGCCCCGCCGGCCCGCCGGCCCCGCCCCGGCAGGTGACCTGCGCGCGCTGCGGCGCAGCTGCGGCCCGCACCAGGCACACGGCCTGTGTGCTCGCTGCTACCAGAGCGATCCCGCGATGGTGGGCAACTGCGCCGCCCAGCTCGCCCAGAACCTGGATCATCCGCCCGGGTGGCTGGCCGGTTTCGCCGGCTACCTCGCGGTCCGGCTCTCACCCGGGCGGGCGGTCACGCTGTTGCACCAGCTCGCCGGCATCCTCGCCAGCGGCAGCCACGCCCCGGCCGCGGTGCTGGCCGCCGCCCGCCAGCCCCGACCCGGCCAGCCCCGCCGGCGGGCGCTCGCCCGGGCGCTGGAGGCGTTCTTCACCAGTGCCCGGCTCGCCTTGCCGGCCGAACCGCCGCCCAGGCCGCCGCGGCCCGCCGCACGCCGGCGCGTCGACCGAGACACCAGCAGGCGTTCCGCGCAGCCGCCGCCAGCTTCAGCGACGCCCAGCTGCGCGACCGCGACCGTGCCCGCAGGGCCGGAACCCGCCCCCGGTCTGACCGCACCCTGGAGATCAACCTCACCGCGGTCCGTGACCTCGCCCGCTACCTGGCCGCATCACGGCCCGCGGTCACCGGGTGGCAGCTGACCACCGCCAGTGACGTCGAAGCGTTCCTGGCCACCATCGCCAGCCCCGCCAACCGGGCCCGCCAGCTGCATGCCCTGCGCGTGTTCTTCCGCTGGGCCCGCTCGCACCGGATCATCCTGGCCGACCCGGCACGCGGCCTGCGGCCCAGCTCGAACATCCCCTTCCACGGCCGGCTGCTGCCAGCCAGCCGAGCAGCGCCAGCTCCTGCGCCGGTGGACCGCCGGCGCGGAAACGCTGCACCCGCACGAACCCGCCGCCGGCCTGCTCGGCCTGCTGCACGGCGCCTCCGCCGCCGAACTGCGCCAGCTGCGCGCCACCGACATCGACCTGGCCCGCGCCACCATCCGCCTCGGCCGCCGGCCCCACCCAGTCCCGCTGGACCCGGCCACCACCACCGCGCTGCGCCGCTGCCTCGACCATCACGACCGCCATCACCGCGGCGGGAACCCGCACCTTCTGGTCAACCAGAAAAGCAAGACCACCGCCGAGCCAGTGTCGGCCAGCTACCTCAAGAAGCTGCTCGCCCCCGCCGGCGTCACCCCGACCCTGCTGCGCGTCACCAGGCTCGCTCACCTGGTCACCACCCTCGACCCGGTCATCGTCGCCGAGGCCTTCGGCGTCCGCCGCGGCACCGTCTGCACTACCTCGCCGACACCGTGGACCCTCCCGGCTCGCCAACCCATGAACATCAGGCGCCACCGTGCATACCTTCACGCCGAACCTGTGCGCTTCGATAACGGCAGCCCGTATGTGTCCCGGCAGCTGCTGCACGCGCTGGCCGTCCTGGGCATCCAGATCACCCACTCCCGGCCCCGGCGGCCCCAGGGGAAAGGTAAAATCGAACGCCTATTCGAGACAGTGCGGGCGCAGTTCCTGGTCGAGGTCGCGGCCGCTGCGGGGCAGGCGGGCACCGTGCTGGGGTCGGTGACCGACCTGGAGGAGCTGTTCGGCGCCTGGGTGCACCAGGCCTATCACCAGGCGGTGCACGGCGGGACCGGTCAGGCCCCGGCCGGGCGGTTCGCAGCCGCCGGGTCCCGGCTCCGGCAGATCGCCCCGGAGGTGATCGCCGAGGCGTTCTCCTGGCAGGACTTCCGCACCGTCACCAAGACCGCCACGATCAGCCTGCACGGCAACCGGTACCAGACTGACCCGGCGCTGGCCGGCCGCAAGGTGGAGGTGCTCTACAACCCGGCCGACCTGACCGCCGGGATCCGGGTGCGCTGGCGCGGCACGGACATGGGCGAGGCGGTGCCGCACGTGATCGGCCGTCACTCCCACCCGGGCCTGGCCCCGGCCGCCCCGGCCCCGGCCGCCCCGACCGGGATCGACTACCTGCGCATGGTCGCCGAGGCGCACCGCGAGCAGCAGGCCGCCTCGATCAACTTCGCCGCCCTCGCCGACGGCGGGCACGACCGTCCCGCAGCCGGCGGGGACCAGGCCGGGCCGGGGGAGCCCCGGTGACCCGCCGCCCGGCCACGCCCGCCCCGCCCCGCCGGGCCGGCCGCGCTGCTGGCCGCCGGCGCGACGGCGCGCGCCGGCATGGCCGCGATCCAGCTGCTCACCGGCCATCACTACTGGCTCACCAGGACCGCCTTCACCACGCCGTTCATCCGCGCCGGCCGCAGCCCGCTCAGCGGGCAGCCGCTGGCGCACGTCCGCTGGAAGGCCGCCGCCCGTGCCCTGGCCGCCGGGCAGCTGCCCTGCACCGGCAGCGAAGCCGCGATCTTGCAGATCGCGGCCGGGCCTGGCCGCCGGCCTGCCGGCCCGGCTCCGCGACGCGGTCACCGGGCTGGACCACGCCAACCTGACCGCCGTCGCCGGCGCCATCATGGCCGCCGGCGACCACCACCTGCCCTGAGCACCCAGGCTGCCGCCCGGCGCCCGCTACGGCGGGAACCGGGCGGCCCGCACCCAGAAGGGACTGACCGCATGCTCGCCAAGATCCAGTCGTTCTACGGGTTTACCAAGATGCCGTTCGGCCGGGACATCGCCCCCGGCCAGCTGCACCGCCACCACGGCCACGCCGAGGCCGTCGCCCGCCTCACCTGGGCCATCACCACCCGCTCGCTCGCTGTGCTCACCGGGGAAGTCGGCGCCGGCAAGACCGTGGCCGTCCGCGCCGCCCTGGCCGGCACCGACCCGGTCCGCTACCGGCCCATCTACCTGCCCAACCCCGCTGGCATCGGCATCCGCGGCATCTGCCAGCAGGTCGTCATCGCCTGCGGCCAGGCCCCCCGTTTCCACACCGGCTCCCTGCTCCCCCAGGCCGCTGACGCCCTCGCTGCCGAAGCCGCCGAGCGCGGCCGGACCCCCATATTGATCCTGGATGAGGCCCACCAGCTCGACCCGGCGCAGCTCGAGACGATCCGCATGCTCACCAGCTACGACCTCGACTCGGTCACCTGCTTCGCCGCCCTGCTCATCGGCCAGCCCACCCTGCGCACCCGGCTCAGGCTCGGCGTCCTGGCCGCCCTCGACCAGCGCATCGGCCTGCGCGCCCACATCGACGGGATGACCCGCGATGAGACAGCCAGCTACATCAGCCACCACCTCGCCCTCGCCGGCCGCGGCTGGGTTTCCCCTCCCAGCGTGGAGAGATCCTCTTAAGGGAGAGGAGTTCTCCGATGGGAGAGACGCGCAGGAAGTTCGATGCGGACTTCAGGGAGGGCGCGGTGCGGCTGGTCCGGGAGACCGGTAAGCCGATCGCGCAGGTGGCCCGGGATCTGGGCATCAACTCCGGGACCCTGGGGAACTGGGTGGACGCTGACCGGCGCCGCCGCGGTGAGGGTGACGGTGCGCTGAGCGAGGATGAGCGGGCCGAGCTGGCCCGGCTGCGTAAGGAGAACGCCGAGCTTGCCATGAGGTGCGACGTGCTCAAACGCAGTGTGGCCCTTTGGGTTTCCGATGCGATGGGCCGGTAGCCGTGGCCGCGTTCATCGCAGCCCAGAGGGCCGATCACGGCATCCCGCATGCGGTCAGCTGCCGGGCGCTGGGGATGTCGGAGTCCTGGTTCTACAAGTGGAAGGACGGCGACCAGACCGCGCGGCGGGCGCGCCGGGACCGGCTGGGGGCCGAGATCGCCCGGCTGTTCGCCCGGCGCAAGGGCAAGGACGGGTCACCGCGGATCACCGCCGCGCTGCGGGAGGCTGGGCTGGACGGTCAGCGAGAACACCGTCGCGGGGCTGATGCGCCAGATGGGCCTGGCCGCGCGGCCGAAGGCCAGGCGCAAGGGGACCACGCGGCCGGGCAAGGGCCGGTGGCGGGCGCCGGACCTGGTCCGGCGGGACTTCGGCGCGGCCGCCGTCAACCGCAAGTGGTATGGCGACGGCACCGAGATTCCCACCGGGGAGGGCAAGCTGCACCTGGACAGCGTGCTGGACATGGGCTCGCGCCGGATCCTCGGGTTCGCCCTCGGCGAGCACCACGACACCGACCTGGCCTACGGCGCGCTGGCCATGGCAGTGGCGGTGCGCGGCGGTGCCGTGCCCGGCGTGATCATGCACACCGATCAGGGCAGCGAGTACACCGCGGGCCGGTTCCGGATGGCCTGCCAGCGGCTGGGCATCCGCCAGTCAATGGGCCGGCCGGGCTCGGCGCTGGACAACGCGGTCATCGAATCGTGGCACTCCACGGTGGAGTTCGAGCTGCGGCGCATCGAGCAGTTCCCGACCAGGGCGGCCGCGCGGGCCGGGGTGGCGGCCTGGATCGAGGACTACAACCATGAACGGCGGCACTCCGCGCTGGGCATGCTCTCCCCGGTGGATTACGAGCGGTCCCCGGCGGGAAAGGACGCGGCGTGACCGCGGCCGGCCGCTGCGCGGCCCCAGGCACGAAGGAGGCGGCTTCGCCGCCGCTCACCTTTGATGAGAACGCTGCCGCGCGCCAGGCCGGGGGACGCGCCGCGCGAGGGTACGGGGCCGCCCCTCCGGCCTCCAGGCTGCTGCGCATCGCTGGCGCGACGGCCCTGCGGGCCGGCCTGGACCCCGGAGACCTCTGCGGCCCCTCAGGCAGGAAGTACGGGCAGGCCCAGCCTGCCCCCGCCCAGCAGCGCGGCGCGTCCGATGGGCCCTTGCCCATGGGTACAACGAACGCCAGGCACTATATGAACTGGCGTTCGATAGTCAGAAGGAACAGCGAAATTACACGAATCCGCTATGAGGAAGTCTCCACGGTTTGAGGGGAACCCCGCATGTGGCGGCCGTTGTACTGGTTCGGCGGTCCCGGCTACGTCGGGCTGAACGCGCGGTACAGCCTGGCCGACCCGGCCACGATCACGTCTGCCGGCGGCCAGACCATCGCGACGATCCAGCTCAAGCCGTATCGCTGGTCCGATGGCCAGCCGGTCACGAGCCGGGACGTTCAGTTCTGGTTCAACGTGCTGGCCGCGGACAAGGACGAACTGGTGGGGCTATCTGCCCGGCGAGATTCCCGGACAACGTGACCGCGTTCAAGATCCTCAGCCCCAGCCGTTTCGCCCTCACCTTCAAGGGCAACTACTCATCGCCTGGCTGTACAACGAGCTCGGCCAGCTCATCCCGATCCCCCAGCACGCCTGGGACCGCGGAATCCGCCACCGGGGCCGTGGGCAACTACGACCTCACCACGGCCGGGGCCAGCGCGGTCTACAGTTTCCTCGCCGCCCAGAACAAAGACCTCTCCACCTACGCCACGAACCCGCTCTGGCAGGTGGTCGACGGCCCGTTCCGGCTGACCAGCTACGCCGCCTCGACCGGTGATGCCACCTACGTCCGCAACACCAGTACTCGGGACCGGCCACGGGTCCATCCACGCGCTTCGCGTGCTCAGCTACACCAGCGACGCGGCCGAGTTCGATTCCCTGCTGTCGGCCGGCGGCATCAGCTACGGCTACCTGCCGTTCAACGATGCCGCGCAGGTCTCCCGGGTCACCGCGGATGGCTACAAGGTCGAGGCCTGGCCGACGTGGGGCATCACCTACATCTCCCTGAACTTCGCGTCGCCGCAGGTAGGGGCGATCTTCAAGCAGCTTTACGTGCGCCAGGCGATGCAGCGCCTGATCAACCAGGCCGGCTATATCAGCACGTTCCTGCAGGGCTACGGCAACGCGACCTACGGTCCCGTGCCGCTGGTGCCCAGCAGCCAGTTCGTGTCCAGCGCAGAGAAGCACAACCCGTACCCGTACGACCCAGGCAGGCGGCACCGCCCTGCTCAGCGCGCACGGCTGGAAGATCGTGCCCAACGGCACGGACGTGTGCATCCGGCCCGGGGCCGCCGCGGACGAATGCGGCGCCGGGATCACCTCCGGCGCGAAGCTGTCACTTCTCGCTCCAGTACTCGACCGGCAGCCAGGGAGTCGACGAAGAGGTCGCGGCCCTGCAGTCATCGTTCACGCCAGGCCGGCATCCAGCTGGCGCCGAGCGGCGCGCCGTTCGACACGGTGGTCGGGAACTGACGTCCCCTGCACCAAGAGCAGCTGCTGGCAGCTGAACTACTACGGCCAGGGATGGTATTTCGATCCCGGCTACAACGATCCCGACGGCTCGGCCATCTTCGCGTCGGCCGGCGTCGACAACGGCGGCTCCTACAACAGCCCGCACGGCCGATGCCCTCATGACCAAGCTGCCGTCCGGCGGCTACCCGGCGCTCTACTCCTACGAGAACTACCTCGCGCAGCAGCTGCCGGTCCTGTGGATGCCTCAGTTCGACAGCGCAGATCTCCGCGGTGAGCGACAAGCTCCAGGGCGTGTACCCGCAGGACCCGGACGGCAACATCTACCCGGAGAACTGGTACTTCGTCAAGTAGCTCACGATGAGGTAGCCACCAGACCAAGGAGCACCGTTGCCCGTCCGGACCGAGTTTCCGCGCCCTGTGCGCGTCATCCAGCACGAGTGGATCCCGATGCCGGACGGCTGCCGGCTGGCCGCACGGATCTGGCTCCCCGAGCGACGCCGAGCACGAGCCGGTGCCGGCGATCTTCGAGTACGTCCCGTACCGGAAGAACGACGGCCTCGTGCTGCGGGACGCCCCGATCCACCACTACTTCGCCGGGCACGGCTACGCCTCGGTCCGCGTGGACATCCGCGGCACGCGGCGACTCCGACGGCATCCTCGAGGACGAGTACCTGCCGCTGGAGCAGCGAGGACGGGGTGGCGGTCATCCGCTGGCTCGCCTCCCGCCCGTGGTGCAGCGGCAAGGTAGGCATCATCGGCAAGTCCTGGGGCGGCTTCAACGGGCTGCAGATCGCCGCGCACCGCCCGCCCGAGCTCGGCGGCGGTGATCAGCGTCGCGTCGACCGACGACCGCTACGCCGACGACGTCCACTACATGGGCGGCTGCCTGCTGGCGTGGACCGCGCTGCCGTGGGCCTCGACGATGCTCGCCTACAACGCGCTGCCGCCGGACCCGGCGGTCGTCGGCGAGGCGTGGCGGGAGACCTGGCAGGAGCGGCTGGACCAGACCGCCGCCGTACATCGATGCCTGGCTGGCCCATCAGCGCCGCGACGAGTTCTGGCGCCAGGGCTCGGTGTGCGAGGACTTCGCGGCGATCCGCCTGCCCGGTCTACATGGTCGGCGGCTGGACCGACTCCTACCGCAACGCGATCCTGCGGTTCCTCGAGGGCTACCCGGGCCGTGCAAGGGCCTGATCGGCCCGTGGGCCCACGACTACCCCGAGGACGGCACACCCGGGCCCGGCGATCGGCTTCCTGCAGGAGGCGGTGCGCTGGTGGGACCACTGGCTGAAGGGCGAGACAACGGGGTCATGGACGAGCCGAAGCTGCGGGCGTGGATGCCGGAGGCGCACCGGCCCGGCGGCCGAGTACGCTGACCCAGCCGGGCCGCTGGCTGGCCACCGACCGGCTGGCCGGCCCGCCAGGCTCGAGGACCCGCTCGGCTTCCCGCTCGGCACCGGGGACGCTCAGCACCGCGGACCGGGCGCCGGGACGGCGGCCGAGGCCGAGCTGCGGATCCGCGGCACCGAGGCCGCCGCCGCCGACCTGGGCCAGTGGGGCGGGCACGGCGGGCCGCTCGAATTTCCCGGCGATCAGCGGCCCGACGACGGGCTGTCGCTGAGCTTCGACACCGAGCCGCTGGCCGAGCCCACGGAGATCCTCGGCTTTCCCGTCGCCCGGCTCGAGCTGGCCGCGGACCGGCCGCTCGCGCTCGTCGTCGTGCGGCTCTGCGACGTCTGGCCGGACGGCGCCTCGACGCTCATCACCCGCGGGCTGAAGAACCTCACCCACCGCAGCGGTCGACGCGCACCCGGAGCCGCTGGTGCCCGGCCAGCGCTACGTGGTCGACGTCCAGCTCAACGCGATCGGCTACCAGGTGCCGGCCGGGCACCGGCTCAGGCTGGCGGTCTCGCCGACCTACTGGCCGTGGGCCTGGCCGTCGCCGGAGCCGGTGACGCTGCAGCCTGTTCACCGGCGGCTCCCGCTCGACCTGCCGGTCTGGACCGACCTGGCGAGCACGTGCCGCCCGCCGCATTTCGCGGTGCCCGAGCGGGCCCCCATGCCGCCGCACGTAGCCGCTCGGGCGGCCGAGCTCGGGCGCGAGGTGCGGCGCGACGTGGCGACCGGCGCCGTCGAGGTGATCAGCACGTAACGGCGGCCACCGGCTGACTCGGCGACGGGCTCGAGTACCGCGAGCGCGAGCGGGACGTGTTCCGCATCGTCGAGGGCGCGCCGCTGTCGGCCACGGTGGAGTGCGACCGCGAGTTCTCCGTGGGCCGCGGGGAGTGGCAGGTCACGGTGCGGACCGCGAGCACGATGTCCGCCACCGCGACGACCTTCCAGGTGACGAACGTGCTGCGACGCCTACGAAGGCGATGACCGGGTCTTCGCCAGGACGTGGCACGCCGAATCCCGCGCGATGGCGTATGACCCGAGCAGCGCGGCGACCGCGGCGTACTCGAGATCGAGGGCCTGCGGACGTTCATCAGGCTGCGCTCCGGCGTGGTCCGCGCGGTGGACGGCGTCAGCTTCGCCGTCGAGCCGGGTGAGACGGTCGGCCTGGTCGGCGAGTCCGGCTGCGGCAAGACGATGACCGGCCTGTCGATCATGGGCCTGCTGCCCGAGCGGCGGCCACATCGCCGGCGGCGCGATCCGGTTCGGCGGCCGCGACCTGGCCGCGCTGCAGCGAGCGCGCGATGCGGCGAGATCCGCGGCAACGAGATCGGCATGGTGTTCCAGGACCCGATGACCTCGCTCAACCCGACGATGACGATCGGCAACCAGATCGCCGAGGTCGGTCCGGCAGCACCGCGAGCGTCTCGAAGCAGGCACGCGCTGGCGCGGGCGCGAGGAGGTGCTCGAGCTGGTCGGCATGCCGCGGCCGGCCGAGCGGCTCGGCCACTACCCGCACCAGCTCTCCGGCGGGATGCGCCAGCGCGTCATGATCGCGATGGCGCTCGCCTGCGAGCCGAAGCTGCTGATCGCCGACGAGCCGACGACCGCGCTCGACGTCACCATCCAGGACCAGATCCTCGCCCTGCTCGACGAGCTGCAAGGAGCGCTCGGGATGGCCGTGCTGCTGATCACCCACGACATGGGGGTCATCGCGGGCCGGGCCGACCGGGTGCTGGTGATGTACGCCGGGCAAGATCGTCGAGGCGGCCGAGACCGCCGAGCTGTTCGCCGGCACCCGCCACCCCTACACCGAGGCGCTGCTGGCCTCGATCCCCCGGCTCGACCAGGACCGCCCGCAGCAGCTGTACACCATCCCGGGCCTGCCGCCGGACCTCATCAACCCGCCCGCCGGCTGCCGGTTCGCGCCGCGCTGCCGGTTCGCCACCGACGACTGCCGCGCCGAGGAGCCGCTGCTCGGCGGGCCGACCGAGCTCACCCGTTCGCCTGTTTCCACCCGGTCGGCGCCGGTCGACCCGGCACACCGCCGGATGCGCCGCGTCGCCGAGCCGCGAGCGCCGCGCCGACGCCCAGGCACCGGCGATGCCGCTGCTCGTCCTCGACCACGTGGTCAAGGAGTTCCCGGTCACCGCCGGCGGGGTGCTGCGGCGCACGGTCGGCACGGTGCAAGGCGGTCTCCGGACGTGTCGCTGGCGATCCGGCCGGGCGAGACGTTCGGGCCTGGTCGGCGAGTCGGGCTGCGGCAAGACGACGATCGGCCGGATGGTCGTCGCGCTGGACCGGCCCGACCGCGGGGCGGGTGCTCTTCGACGGCCAGGATCTCGGCCGCGCTGCCCGCGGCGCGGCCTGCGGCAGGTCCGCACGGACCTGCAGATGATGTTCCAGGACCCGTATGCCTCGCTCGACCCGCGGATGCGGGTCGGCGCGATCCTCCGCGAGCCGCTGCTGATCCAGCAGATCGGCAGCGCGGCGGAGCAGCGGCAGCGGGTCGCCGAGCTGCTCGACGAGGTCGGGCTCAGCCCGCGCTCGATCCAGCTGCTACCCGCACGAGTTCTCCGGCGGCCAGCGGCAGCGGATCGGCCTGGCCCGGGCGCTCGCGCTCGGCCCAAGCTCATCGTCGCCGACGAGCCGGTGTCGGCGCTCGACGTCTCGATCCGCTCGCAGATCCTCAACCTCATGAAGCGGCTGCAGGCCGCGCACGGGCTCACCTACCTCGTGATCTCGCACGACCTGTCGGTGGTCCGGTACCTGGCCGACCGGATCGGCGTGATGTACCTGGGCAAGCTCGTCGAGGTCGGCAGCAGCCAGCGACATCTACGAGCGCGCCGGCCCATCCCGTACACGCTCGGCCTGCTCGACACGATCCCGGTGCCCGATCCCGCGATCGCGAGCGCCGACGACGCAGGGCCGCGGTCGCGGGCGAGCTGCCGTCGGCGCGTCAACCCGCCGTCCGGCTGCCGGTTCCGCACCCGCTGCCCGCTGGCGCAGGACATCTGCGCCGAGCAGGAGCCGCCGCTGCGGCCGTTCGGCGGTCGGCCACCTGGCGGCCTGCCACTTCCCGCTGCGACCCCGGTCGCCTTACCGCCCCGAGCGGCCGCTGGCCGAGCCGCTACCGGCGCTGCAGCCGGACATCGAGCGAGTCACGCAGACCGTCGCCGATGAAGTTGAACGCCACCACCGTCAGCACGATCATGATGCCCGGCCGGGTAGATCTGCCACCAGTAGCCGTCGTAGAGGAAGTTGACGCCGTTCTCCAGCATCCCGCCCCAGGTCGCGGTCGGCGGCGGCAGGCTGAAGCCCGAGGTAGCTGAGCACCGCCAGGGTCAGGATGGCGTCGGCTACCTGGAACGTGGCGTTCACCACGATCGTGCCGATGGTGTTCGGCACGAGGTGGCGCAGCATGATCCGCCAGGACCGGCCGCCCATCGTCGCGCACTGCCTCGACATATTCCCTGGTCCGCAGGCTCAGCGTCTCGCCGCGGACCAGCCGGGCCGGGCCGAGCCAGGACAGCAGCGACAGCACGACGATGAGCAGCACAACGTCGGCTTGAACTCGGAGGCCAGGTCGATGAACAGGTAGACGATGGGGATGGCCAGCAGGATGTCCACGACCCGCATGAGAATCGCGTCGGTCGAGCCCGCCGATGAACCCGGACGACTGACGCCGTAGAGCACGCCGAGCGAGGTCGCGACGACCGCGACCGCCAGCCCGACCTCAAGCGAGCTCTGCCCGCCGACCATCAGCCGGCCGAGCACGTCATAGCCGAGGTCGTCGGTGCCCAGCGGGTGCGCGCCGCCCGGCGCGTGATTCACCTGGCTGATGTTGCACGTTGACCTGATTGGTGTGCCAGAACAGCGGGCCGACGAAGCAGAACAGCGCCACGATGATCACCAGCGCCACGCCGGCCGCAGCCAGCCGGTTCGCCACGAAGCCGCGCAGC
Organism: Terriglobia bacterium; assembly: GCA_963768075.1. Lineage (GTDB taxonomy): Bacteria > Acidobacteriota > Terriglobia > Bryobacterales > Bryobacteraceae > QHXW01. The sequence goes on along the minus strand of CAVYHD010000022.1, from coordinate 4,344 downwards.
ATTGCCGACCAGGGCACACCGTCGGTGCGCACCTCGCCGCCCTCGGGTACCACCGGAGCGTCGCTGGTGCCGGCTCAGTCATAGCGCACCCGCGGATCCAGCAGCACGTAAACGATGTCCGCGAACAGATTGCCGACCACGGTGGCCAGCGCAACCAGCACGGTAACGCCGAACACCACAGGGTAGTCGCCGGTCACCGCGGCGTTGTAGTACTCAAGCCCGATGCCGGGGAAGTTGAACAGCTGCTCGACGATCAGCCCGAACGTCAGGATGCCGGGCAACGAGATGCCCACCAGCGTCGTGACCGGGATCAGTGAGTTACGCAGAGGTGCCTGGCCAGCACCGCGCGCTGACCGAGCCCTTTGGCCTTGGCGGTGCGGATGTAATCCTGGGCCAGGCTGTCGATCGCGGCAGAGCGCATGTACCGGCTGAACAGCGCGCAGGTGACCAGCGTGAGTGTCGCCACAGGCAGCACCAGGCCAGCCGGGTCGGCCAGCACGCCGGTGACGGTTGGGGCCTGGGGCGCCTCGGCCGGGCAGCAGCCGCAGGTTGACCGCGAAGAGCGCGATCAGCAGCAGGCCGAGCAGGTAGGAGGGCATCGAGTAGAGGACGAACGAGACGCCGGTCGCGGCGTAGTCGGTCAACTTGTTCCGCCGGACCGCCTGGAGAACCCCGAGCGGGATCGCTATCAGCAGGGCGAGCACCAGCGACGAGCCGACCAGCAGCAGGTCATTTGGCAGATCATGGATCACGATTGCGTCCACGCTCATGTTGCAGCTTGAACGACTACCCGAGGTCACCGCGCAGCAGATGGCCGAGGAACGCCAGATACTGGACCGGCAGTGCCCGGTTCAGCCCGTCTTGCGGTTGAACGCGGTGATCTGCGGCTGTGTCGCCCGCGGCCCGATGATCGCCCTGGCGATGCTGCCGGGCAGCAGGTGCTCAAGGATGAACACCAGGATGGTCACGCCGATCAGCACGAGCGCAGCCTGGCCGACCCGGCGCAGGATATAGCCGGTCACCTAGCCAGGCACCTCGCTGACGTGCGTCACGGCCCGAGTTTAAACCGCGGCGTCCAGGCCGGGTCACACCTCGCGCAGGAACGCGTTGGCGATCGGGCCCGCGCTGTCAGCGCCCGGCGCCGCCGCCCTCAACCAGCACGGCGAAGGCCAGGTCGCCGCGGTAGCCGATGAACCAGCCATGGGCGAGTCACCCGCCATGCGCCGTCCGGGATGCGGCCACAGCACGGCTTTCGTTCCGTTAGGGCTAGTCGTTCGGGGATGACCTGGAGCCCGGATGGGGATTAATCGTGCACGGGTGGCCGCAATCCGCCCGGATCCCGGAGACGCCGTGACCGCCGCCCGGCAGTCGGCGGCGCTCGGCGCGCACCGGCCGGCCTGGCTGGTACCGGCGCCGGCGGCTGGCTGCTCGCCGTCGGCTCCGCCGCGTTCGCCGTCGCCGTGGCCGGTGTACGTGACTATGCCCTCACCCACCCGTCCGACTGTGGATGCGGCCCGTCGACCTGCGGGTGTACACCGACGGCGGGCCATCGTCCGGCACGTCGCGCCGCTGTACCGTCCCCGACCTCGCGTCGCCGCTCTACGACTGGCCCGGCTACGCGAACCTGAAGTTCACCTACCCCCGTTCGCGGCCATCGCGTTCACGGTGCTGTCGCTGCCGTCGTTCCGGTGCTGACGAGATCTCGGTGGTGGTGAACATCGCCGCCCTGCTCGCGACGATCTGGCTGACGCTCGGCGGGCTCGGGTACCGGCGCGGGCCGTCCGGCTGGGCGCGACGCTGCTGCTGGCCGCGCCGCTGCTTTGGACCGAGCCGGTACAGCGCACGCTGTACCTGGGCCAGATCGAGCTCGTGCTGATGGCGCTGATCATCTGGGATCATGTGCCAGCCGGACCGGCGGTGGTGGAAGGGCGCGGCATCGGGATCGCCGCCGGGATCAAGCTCGTGCCGCTGATCTTCATCCCGTACCTGCTGCTGACCCGCAGGTTCCGCCAGGCCGCCGTGGCGCGGGGACGTTCGCCGCCGACGGTCCTGTGGGCTTCGTCGTGCTGCCCGCCGATTCCCGCAAGTGGTGGCTGGGCGGGCTTTTCCCGCAGGGCGGCCGGACCGGGTTCGTCGGCTGGGGGGAACCAGTCGCTGCAGGCGATCATCACCAGGCTCGCCGGCAGCGTCGCGGCGCGGCGAAGCCGGCCTGGCTGGCGGCCGCGGCCGTCACGCTGATCGCTCGGCCTGGCCTGCGCGGCGGCCCTGGACCGGGCCGGGCACCGGCTGGTCCGGCTGCTGACCTGCGCGCTGACCGGGCTGCTGGTCTCGCCGATCAGCTGGGACCACCACTGGGTCTGGATCGTGCCGGGCGTGACGGTCGCGGCCGTCTACGCGGTGCGCGCCCGGGGCGGCCGTGCGGCTGGCCGTGGTGGCCGGCGGCCGGGATCATCGCGTGTTCGGGGCGTGGCCGGGATCCTGTGGGGTCAGCGCCGATACCTGGGCGGCTTCTCGAGGGGCTGATCTGGGCGCCGCCGCCACCAACCCCGGCATCTACTACCGCTCGGCGACCGGCCCTGGTACCCCGAGTATCACTGGCACGGGCTCCAGCTGATCATCGGCAACCTGTACGTGCTGACGGGATGGCGCTGTTCGTGCTGCTGCTGGTGCTCGCGCTCGGGTCCCGCGATGCGGGCGGTCGCGGCGAACCGGCCGTGGCTCGCCCAGCATGCCGAGACGCTCACGCCGGCCACGGCAGCGCCCCCGGCCGGGATGACGGCGGGCGGCTCCATCTTCCACCGCTCGCGTCAGGCCCATCCAGACCAGGCCACCGCCGCGGCGAGCAGGTCTGCCGAACGATAGCCGATGGCCAGCGTGACCTGGGCCGGGGTTCGCCATGCTTTTGCCAGCTCTTGATCGCGCCGAAATTGTCCTCCCCGCTGCTGCGAACGGGTTGCGCGCCCTGCGTATACTGGTTACCGTTTTCATTTGTATTAGCCGCGGCCCAGCCGGAAGGAGCCTTGACCTGCCGTCTCGCCGGAGGATTGCGGCCGCCGCGCTGGATGATCACGGCGGGGCTCCTCGCCACGGCGTGCTCGGCCATTTCGGCCTCGCCCGACGCGTCCGGCGGCCAGGTGGTCGCGGTCGGCGCCGAGAACGAGTACGCCAACGTGATCGGCCAGATCGGGGGCAACTACGTTCAGGTCACGGCGATCGAGAGCAACCCCAACACCGATCCCCACACTTTTGAGGCCAGCCCAGCGTGGCGCAGGTCGTCAGTCGCGCCCAGCTCGTGGTCCAGAACGGCATCGGCTACGACACCTACATGAACAAGATCGAGGCCGCCGTCGCCGAACGCCACACCGCAAGGTCATCGACGTCCAGTACCTCCTCGGCCTGCCGGACAGCACGCCCAACCCGCACCTCTGGTACACCCCGGCCACCATGCCGGCCGTGGCCAAGGCGGTGGCCAGCGACCTGGCCGCATGCAGCCCGGCGCACGCCGCCTACTTCCGGGCCAACCTGCGCGCTTTCGACACTCGCTGAAGCCCTGGTACCAGGCGATCGCCCGGTTCAAGGCCGCCTACCCGGCACGCCGGTCGCGGTCACCGAGCCGGTCGGCGACTACATGCTGCAGGCGGCGGGCGCATCCTCACCCCTTGGGCTTCCAGGCCGACATCATGAACGGGGTAGACCCCGTCACCGCAGGACGTCATCGCTCGAGGACGGCCTGTTCACCGAGCACCGGGTCAAGGTGTTCCTCTACAACCAGCAGGTGACCGACTCGCTGACCGCCGACTTCCTCACGCCCGCAAGAACGGGCATACCGGTGGTCGGCGTGTACGAGACGATGCCCAGGCCCGGGTACGACTACCAGTCCTGGATGCTGGCCGAGGTGCGGGCCCTGCAGAAGGCCGTGGCCGACAAGATCTCGACGGAGAAACTTGTGACGATGACATCCCAGCGACCGACCACCGGCCAGGGACGGCGCTCCGGGCGACACGCTCACCGTCGACGAGCGTCCAGCGTCCGGCTGGGCGGGCACGAGGTGCTGCACGACGTGCGGGTTCACGATCAGGCCCGGCGAGTTCGTCGGCCTGATCGGCTCCAACGGGGCGGGCAAGACCACCCTGCTGCGCGTGATACTCGGCCTAGTGCCGCCCCCGCAGCGGGGCAGGTCCGGGTCGCGCGGCGGGTGGTCGGCTACGTGCCGCAGAAGATACAGCTGGATCCCGATATGCCGCTGCGGGCCAGGGACCTGGTCAGGCTGGGTCTCGACGGGGAACCACGTCGGGATCCCGCTGCCGTCGCGTTCCCGCCGGAAGCTGGTGGACGAGATGCTGC
>CAVYHD010000021.1:0-362391 GCA_963768075.1 Terriglobia bacterium | reverse complement strand
TTACGGCGCTCTCGTGGCCATGGTGCAGCCCAATATGAAGAAGCTGGTGGCTTATTCTTCGGTGAGCCACCTGGGGTTTGTCGTCCTCGGCATCTTCAGCTTCACGCAGCTTGGTCTCGACGGCGCTGTTTACCAGATGTTGAATCACGGCATCTCGACCGGCGCGCTGTTCGTTCTCGTTGGTCCCTTTATGAGCGGCGGCACTCACTCGAGATCGCGGATTTCGGCGGCGTCGCCACGCCGCGCCCTGGCTCTCCACCGTTTTCCTCATCACCTCCTGGCCAGCATCGGCCTGCCCATGTTGAACAATTTCGTCGGCGAGTATCTGGTGTTGCAAGGCGCCGCGCAAGCCAACTTCAGTGGGCCGTGTTCGCCGCCATCGGCGTGATCCTGTCCGCCTGCTACATGCTCTGGCTGTACCAGCGCGTGTTTTTCGGCGATACGCCCGAAGAAGTCTTGCCCCACATGCCGGATCTTCAACACTCCGCGAATGGGCCGTCTGTTCCCGCTCGTCGTCATGATGGTCTGGATGGGCATCTACACCGACTTCCTGCCCGCCGTCACCCGCACCAACTCGCCATTCTCGACCAAAGCAAGATGAACGTGCGGTTCCAGGTGGCTGCTCCGCCGCCGGCGTCCTATCTAAGCGCGAAGGAGTTCCGCATGCCCGCTGAGTTCGTTCCCAAAGGCGTCGACTGATCCGCTTCCTGCCGGAGATGATTCTCACCTTGACCGGCGTGTTGCTCATGGTGCTGGATCCGTGTTGGCGCAGCGCTGGTCGAAACTTTACGGGCACCTTTCGCTCCTGGGCTTGCCCGGCGCGCTCGCCGCCGCGGTCGCGCGCTTCCGGCATCCCGGCCCGGCCTTCTCCGGCATGCTTCTGGCCGATGGGTTCGCCGCCTTTTTCCGCGCGCTGGTATCGTCGTCGGCATTCTCACGGTTCTTGCGTCCTACCGGTTTCTCGCTCGCGAAAGCGCGGAAACCGCCGAGTATCACGCGCTGATTGTATTTTCCGTAGCCGGCCAGTGCGTCATGGTCACGGCCAATGACCTGATCATGATCTTCATCGGTCTGGAGATCTCGTCCATCGCGATCGTACGTGCTCGCCGGCTATCTACGCAACGACAAGCGCAACAATGAGCTGTCGCTGAAGTATTTCCTGCTGGGATCGTTTGCCACCGGGTTTCTGCTTTACGGTATCGCGTGGATTTACGGGCTCACTGGATCCACCAACCTCACCACGATCCACAGCGTTCTGGCGTCGGCCGATATGACGCCCTCCCCGGTGCTGGTCGGTTTTGCCGCGGCGCTGATGTTCGTAGGCCTCGGCTTCAAGGTTTCCGGTGCGCCGTTTCAGATCTGGGCGCCCGACGTCTATCAGGGAGCACCCACGCCTATCTCTGCCTTCCTGTCCGCCGGGCCGAAAGCCGCCGCCTTCGGCATCTTCCTGCGTATTTTCATGACGGCCTTCGCACCCATCGGCTCCGGCTGGGAGCCGCTCGTTTGGCTCTCGGCGCTGCTCTCCATGACCATCGGCAACTTTGCGGCCCTCACGCAATCGAATATCAAGCGCTTGCTCGGGTACAGCTCCATCGCGCACGCCGGCTATGTGCTGGTGGCGCTCGCCGCGCGCTCCGAAACCGGCACCGCCGCGGCCATGTTCTATCTCGCCGCGTATGCTCTGATGAATATCGGCGCCTTTGCCGTCGTCACGCATCGTCCGGCAAAGGCGAGCGCTTTGTCAGCGTGGACGATTTCGCCGGGCTGGCCGCGCGCCAACCTGTTCACGGCGGCGCTGCTGGCCATTTTTCTGCTGTCGCTTATCGGCGTCCCGCTCACCGGTGGCTTCTTCGGCAAGTTTTATATCTTCAAAGCTGCGTTGCAGTCGAACCTGGTCTGGCTCACGGTGCTGGGCCTGCTGAATAGCGCCGTCGCGGCGTACTACTACCTGCGCATCCTGGTTGTGATGTACATGCGTGAGCCGAGCGAAGCCGTGTCTGCCGCCGAGCCCCTGAGCGCCGGCCTCGCGTCGCGCTGGTGCTGCCCGCGATCGGCACCTTTGTTCTCGGCATCTTTCCGTCTGCGCTCCTCGAGTTTGCCGGCAAGTCAGCCATGCTGCTAAGGTAAATTCTGCGTGACCGATTCCGAGCGCGAGTTCGTTCTGACACAACTCCACCAGGGCAGCGATTCGCTCCGCCGCGCCATCGCCGGTCTTTCAGAAACGCAGCTGAACTTCAAGCCTCCTTCCGGTCGCTGGTCCATCGCGGATTGCGTGGAGCACATCGCATTGACCGAAGATGCGATGTTCGCGCGCGTTACTACGGGAAGCCCGAACCCGAACGGCGTTTCAATGGAACCGGAAAAGTTCGAGCGCTTCGTGGCCGCGGTCGTGGGTCGTAGCCGCAAGGTGGTGGCGCCCGACGCCTTCCACCCGTCCGGCCATTTCGGCTCCGCGGCGGAAGCGTGCCGCCACTTTCTGGAAGGCCGGGAACGAGCCATCGCCTATGCCCGCGATTGCCCGGCCGATCTGCGCCACTTATTCGCGCTTCATCCGCTCCTGGGCGAAATTGATTGCTACCGCTGCCTGCTTCTCCTTGCGCTGCACCCCGCGCGTCACGCCGCCCAAATCGAAGAAATCAAGCTCGACCCGGCGTTCCCTCAGGCCTAGCTACTCTTTCAACGCCAGTACCGCATCGAGCGGTGCCCCCGTGATGCGCCCCTGCACGTCCCGGAACCCCGCCGATTCGAGCAGCTTCGTGTATTCGCTCAACGTCCGTTCCCTGCCCTCCGTGCAAATCAGCATGTTGAGCGATTGCATGAGCGCCGTCGTCGGTCCGCTCTTGTCCTCTACCAGCAGCCTTTCCACGACCAAGAGCGCGCCGCCCGCTGGTAGGCGGCGGTAGATCTTCTCCAGCAGCGTTCGGATTTTCTCGTCAGACCAGTCGTGCAGAATGCGCCCCAGCGCAAACAGATCCGCTTCGGGCAGCTCATCGTTAAAGAAATCGCCGGCGATCAGCTCGATGCGCGAACGGTTCGATGAGCGTGCCGTCTCTTCCCGCGCCACCTCCACCACGCGCGGCAAATCGAAAATCGCCGCCCGCAAATGCGCATACCGCTCGCTCGCCGCGATGGCCAAATGCCCGGTCGCGCCACCCAGATCGACGAGCCGGTGAAAGCGCGATAGGTCGAAAGCCGCCACCACTTTGGGCGAGCTCAGAGCGCCGTACCCGTGCATGCCGCGCAGAAAGCTCCGCATGGCTTCCTCGGTCTGGAAGAAGTGATCGAAGATGCCGCCATCAATCCCGAATGTTTGTTTCCATCGATGCCCACCCTCGCGTATGGCGTCCTCCAGGTGTGCCCACATCGGGAACAGCACGTCGTTCGAATAAAGAATGTAGCCTGAAAGCGTGCGGTCGCTGGTACGGCACAGGAAGCTGCTAGCCACGGGCCGGTTCGCGTAGCGGCCATTTTCCTTCCCCAAAAATCCAAGACCCACGCAAGCATCCAGAAGCCGTTCGAGCGCCTCTGGTTGAGCGCCAATTTGCGCCGCGAGCGTGGCCGCATCGGCTGGCTCGCGTTCCAGCCGGTCGAACACGCCGAGGGCGACTGCCGCGAACATGGTCTTCGAGCGGCGAAAAGCGTCAATCAGGTCGATGACTGGAGCAGGGTCAGGTGAATTCATGAGCGTCTGAAATGATCGTAACCGAGTGGCGCGAGTGCCTGCCCGTTCAGCAGAACGCGGCCCCCCGGCCCCCGGCGGATTACCCCGATGCGCGTCAATGGCAGCGTTTCGAATCGCGCCGGAACGCGCGTGCCGGCCCGCACCGTGAACAGTAGTTCGTAATCCTCGCCGCCATGCAATGCATGTTCGATCGTTGCACCCGGAAAGGCGGGAGGAGTTTCGATTTCGGCGGAAACCTTCGACGCTCGGCACAGCCGCCTCAGGTCGAGCGAAAGACCGTCGCTCAGATCCACGCAGGCGGTGGCGCGCAGCTTCTCGCGCAAGTAGCGGCCCAGCGCCAGGCGCGGTTGCGGCCGCAAATGCCGTTGCCAGGCGCGCCCGCGCTTCGTATCAAGGCCATAGGCCGACCCGCCCAGCCGCCCGGAAACGTAAATCTGATCGCCTGCTCGCGCGCCGTCCCGCCGCAGCCCGCTACCCCGCGGAGCTGACCCGCCAACCACGATGTCGCAGATCACCCGATCCACCCGCGCCAGATCACCGCCCGCCAGCACCACACCCGTTGCCTTCGCTAAGCGCAGCAGCCCTCCGTAGAACCCATCCGCCCAGCGGCCATCAGCCCACGGTGGCAGCCCCAGGGAGAGCAGGCAAAACAGTGCCTCGCCGCCCATCGCCGCAATGTCACTCAGTCCTCGCGCGAGCGCCTTGTGGCCTGCCTCGGCCGCTGAGTGCGTGGCCCGTTCAAAGTGCACTCCCTCGATCATTAAGTCAGTAGTGAACAGGAGATCGTCTTTACCGCCGCGCGGCCGGAAAATGGCGCAGTCGTCCCCAATACCGGCAATCACCCGCGAACCCCGCGGAACCGGTACGCGACGCCGCAGCCGCTCCAGAATGTTCTCTTCGGTCAACTCCCACAGGTTAAGACAAGGCAGCGCGACTGTCCAACACCAAGAAAAATCACCATTTCCGGCCTTGACCGTGTTCCTGGCGATTTGAGAAAATACAGGTGCAGTTCAAATGGTTGTTGGGACACAGGCAACGGGAGAGTTACGACAGGCTACGAGTCTTCTAGATCGTAGCTTTTTTGTTGTTAGGCCTCCCGTGCGTGTGCCCCACAATGTTCAGGAGAGTCAGTAGTGAAAGAAAAAGGCGTTGTGAAATGGTTCAATGCCGCGAAGGGCTATGGTTTCATCCAGCGGTCCAGCGGCGACGATGTGTTCGTGCATTTCTCGGCCATCCAGGCCAACGGCTACCGCAGTCTGGATGAAGGCGCGGAGGTTGAGTTCGAGGTGAAGCAGGGCCCCAAGGGACTGCAGGCCGAGAACGTGAATAGACTGTAGATCACCTTCTCCGACAATCATTCACAATGAGGAGCCGCCTTGGCAGGCGGCTTTTCTATTTTTGGTATCTGAATTCAGCTATGGTTCGAGATACACCCGCACGCGGTTGCTGTCCTGCCCGTTGGCCGTGATGTAGAGTTCCGAGGGACCGGCATTCACCAGCGCCGGCACTTGTAGCTCAATCAGATAGAGTCCGACGTAACCTGGCGCTAGAATAGCGCGCGTCACTTCAACCGGCGCCCCGCCCAGATACGCTTTGACGCTCGCGACCACCGCCGGCGGATTCTCCAGCGGGGCCGCGAGACCCGTCGGCCATTCCGGCTTAACGCGGCCCAGACCCGTCACCAGCACCTGAATGCGCGCGTTGGAATGCGCGGTGTTCGCGGCATCCAGCATGAGGCCGCTATCGGCGTCCACTAGCATCGGAGCTCCGTCTCGGTCGACGAAAATAGCCGGCGACGCGGACTGCACCGCGAGACCCACCGACACCTTGCCCGAGGCCGCTTCCAAAGCCAGCCCGATCGACCCACTGTTCACCTCGAACGGCACCTGAATCTGCGTGCTCGCGGCTGATGACCCGAGGATCGGAAATTCGAGTCCCCCCGCGCTTACCCTGAGAACGGCCCCTCCCACCACGCTTATCAGTGACCCCGGGGCCGCCGGACGCCCACTGAAGTCCGCCGCGTTCACGATGCGATAAGACCTCACTCGATGCGGCGTAGACGCAGCGTATACGCCATAGCCTTCCAGCGCGATATATAGTTGGCTCCCGGTGGGATCAAGCTTAACCGCCGTAGCTCGCGACGCCTGAAGATTGGCCGTGACCGGCGACCACTCTGCGGCTTGGCTGGCCCCTTCCAGATCCTCGTGCGCCCAGTAGACGCCCCGATCGGTCGCGATATAAACTGCGCCGGCGGCGCGGTCCGCCGTAATGCTGTGCGCCGGGACATCCGGCAGGTTGGCGCTCAGATCGTCCCAGAATCCGCCTGTATTCACCGTGCGCAGCACATGCGGGCCCGTGCCACTCACGGCGGCCAGCGCCACTCGAGCCGTCTGCGCGTCCACGAAAAACTCTTCGATGGGGCCAGTCGCCGCGGCGTTGGGCGGGTTCCATGATCGCCCGCGGTCCGGCGAGACCCAGATTCGGCCATCAGACGATCCTGCGTAAACCACGTCGCCGGCCGCCGCGGTTGCGGTAATCTCCGTGCCCAGCTGCACGGTATACGCGCGCCGGAGTTGTGCCTCGCGCCCCGTCTCGGAATCGGCAACAAGCTGCCACGCCGTAGCCCCACCGTTACCGCCGGGTGGTAGTTCGGCCGGGCCAGCGTCATCCAATTCGACTTCCGCACCGCGGCCGTTGGCGGGGGTATTCAGAATTCGCCGCACGTTCAAGTTGGGCAAAAACCGGTTGAGTCCGCTCCACGACATTCCCCCATCCATCGACTTCCATACGCCGCGCTCGTTGGCGACGATGAGCTGATCCGGATCGAGCGGGGAGACCGCCAAATCGTGTTGCCCCGGCCCGATGACTGACACGCCCTTGTAAGCCGTGAGGTTCGTCCAGGCCCGGCCTCCGTCCTCGGATACGTAAAGGTTGTCCCCAAGAGCATATACGCGATGCGCATCCGCTGGGCTGGCGCGCAACACCGCGTTCGCGGTTGGAAGCCGCTCGGCGGTGACGGCCCCCGAGGCTTCGGAGCGGGCTACTGAAGGGGCCGCCAGCGTCCAGTCCTCAAAGTCGATTGTTTCGAACACTCTGCCGCTGTGCGTGCGGGCGTAAAGCGTCCGCCCTTCCGGACCGAACCAGACTTCATCGACAGCGCCGGTTGCCGGAGCCGCCAGCATGCGGTCCACTGACGTGCTGCCTACCTTGCGCCAGTCGAGCCGCACCGATTCGGGCATGGTCTGGCCAACCGCCAGCGCGGCAGCCAGAACGCTGCCTATGAACAGCCGTTGGACCGCCATGATTGTATCTACCCGACACATCAGCGTGTCCCATTTTACCGCACGATTGGAGCCCACTAACCCAAAAGTGCTGCATTTACAATAGTTATCGCAGGAATATTCACTTGGCTATATAGTTGCTCAAACGGGTTTGGTGCTAGACTAAGGGGGCGAACGTGTCCGAAAGAACACAAAGCGCGCCCCGCTTCTGGGGACGTGTGAATAGATGGTTGGCTGCGGCCGTATTGCTAGGCGTGTGCGCTGTCTCCGGGTTCGCCGACGACGCCGCGGCGAAGGTCGTTACCATGAACGGCCAAGTCTCAGTGCTGCGCGACAGTTCCCAAATGCAATGGGCGCTCCACCTCGGCGATGCCGTGCAACCGCGGCAAGTCATCGTTACTGGGCCAGACGGTTACGCCTTGCTGCAGGTTTCCGACGGCAGCACTTTTGAAGTGTTCCCCAATGCCCGCGTGGTTTTCCGCGATACTCCCGGTAACTGGAAAGACCTGCTGGAAGTGTTATTGGGACGCGTTAAGATTCACATCCAGAAGTTGGGCGGGCAGCCTAACTACAACAAAGTACGTACACCCACCGCTGTAATCTCCGTGCGCGGCACAACCTTCGACGTTTCCGTCGAGGACGAGGACGCCACCACGCTGGTTTCGGTGGAGGAGGGTGAGGTCGGCGTACGGCACCTGCTACTGCCCCAGAAGGAAGACAAGATTTTAGACGCCGGCGAGTGGATCCGCGTATATAGGGACCAGCCGTTGATTTCGAAGAGTGTCGATAAGAGCGGCGTGGTTCGTGGAGCTCTGCGCGCCGCCGCCGATGCCATGTACGAAATCATGTACCGGACCTCGCACGGGGGAGTTGCACTGCCCGGTGGCGGATCTGGAGGCGGCACCGGCGGCGGGTCGGGTGGCGGGACCGGTACCGGCGAAAAAGGACCGAATGGCAACGGCAACGGTGGTGCACCCCCGCCACCTCCACCACCGCCCTCTCACTAACAGCCGAATCGTTTTACTGGTTCAGGGCTTTCTCAACCGCTCCCACTAATCCTGCATCATCCGGCTTGATTTTGGAATCGAACCGCGCGATCACTTTCCCGTTGCGATCGACCAGGAACTTCGTAAAGTTCCAGCCGATTTCGCCATTGGTGGCTGAGTTGGCTTCTTCCGTCAGGTAGTGGTAAAGCGGTGTTTTGTCGCCACCCTTGACGGAGACTTTCGCATACATCGGAAAACTCACGTGGTATGTACGGCTGCAGAAGCTCTTGATTTCCTCATTGGTGCCGGGCTCTTGCGCGCCGAAGTTGTTCGCGGGAAAACCGATCACCACCAGACCCTGGTCTTTGTATTTCTCGTACAGGGATTCCAGGCCGGCATACTGAGGGGTATAACCGCACTTGCTTGCGACATTCACGAGCAGCAGCACCTTGCCCTTGTACTGGCTGAGCGACGCATCCGCGCCGTCGATCGACGGCAGTGTGAAATCATAGACACTCGACGCGCCAAATAATGCCGCGCCGCAAAGAAACCAAGCGATTCCCAAAGTCAGAAGTGTAATTTTTGGCATAGGGATATCATGACTGCCCGGTAGCGCAGGAATCAAGTCTGGAATTGCGGGTTTTACAATTGGGGGCGTCCCCGCCCGCCGCTAGCGAAGGTATAGCTTGACCACGTCAATTAATTCCTGGGCGGCCCGAGCCTGCTCGGATGTTGGTTTCTTGTCCGGATCTACCACGTGAAAGCGAATGTGCCCTTCGATCACCTCGGCCATCAGGGAATCCATGGCTCCGCGGGCCGCTGCTATAGTATGCAGCGTATCCGCGCAATCCGCTTCTTCTTCGAGGGCCCTTTCGATGGCCTCGACCTGCCCGCGGATCCGCCGGATCCGATGCAGCAGCTTCTTCTTATCCCGAATAACGTGTGCCATGCCGTTCCTAGCGTATCAGCTCAGGAGGGGCCATGGGACGGTAACGGAATACCGGGGTGGGTATTCGATGAATACCTAGGGGGGTATGTATCCCGACCTGAAGTTCTTTGAGATTTTTTTTCTTGCGTGCCCGTCGAACGCCATGATATTCTCCCCATAGAGCAACGTATTTTGAAGCTCGCCGCTGTCACTTCATGGAAAGGAGGCGCCCGGCATGTCCGACGGTGGTAGCAGTCACAAGCGGTTCGAAGACCCGTCCGGCAACGAATTCGTCGAGCCTCCGTCTGGAGTGCTTCCCTTTCGCCGATAGCACGCGTGCGTAGGTCAGTCGCGCTGGCAGTTCGAGCCTTCGCTTCGCTTCCCCGTCCGAGACTCCGGCAAACCACCGCGAGCGAGCAGTTGATTCCGGTGGAAGCCGCGTAACGAATTGATTAAGAAATTCCGGACCGATGATCGCCGACAATAGGTGCGGCTTCTCGGCGGACCCAGTCTTGCAAAAGCGCATCCATGAAAACGAACCTCGCACTCCTGGCTGTCTTGTTGTTCGGTTGCCGGCAACTGACGGCCCAAGAAGCCGATTCCACCGTGCAGGAAGCGGCGCCTGAGCTCTGGAATCTTTATTACCAAGCTACTTCTATTGGCCAGGAGCACGGTACATTTAATTCCCCGTATGAGGGGCCGCTAAGCCTTCAGGATGTTCCGGAACACGTCGTGTCCCTGACGACCACATTGTTCTTTGGCGTGCGGCTCGGCGAGAACACTCAGCTTTACTTCGACCCAGAGATTGCCGGCGGCAGAGGGTTCAGCGGCGTCAACGGGATCGCCGACGCGCCGAATGGCGAACTGCCCCGCGTAGCTAGCGCGACTCCGAAACCGTACATAGCGAGGCTCTATATTTCGCACGATTTCGGATTCGGATCAGAGAAGGAGCACATCGAGAGCGACGCCAACCAGCTTGGCGGTGATCGCCCCATGACCCGTTACACGATCGTTGCCGGCCGCTTCTCCCTGACGGATTTTTTCGACAACAATAACTATACCCACGATCCGCGCACTCAATTCATGGCCTGGGCAGTGATGTATAACGGCGCTTGGGACTATCCGGCCGATACCCGGGGTTACACCTGGGGCATGGTCCACGAGTTTCACACGAGGAACTGGTCGTTGCGATATGGCGCCGCCGCCGAACCCAAGGTCGCCAATGGCGGGCGGTTTGACCGGCGGCTATTTCGCGATCGCGGCGACACGTTCGAACAGGAGCGCCGCTACTCCATCGGAAAACATGCGGGCGCAGTCCGTGTTCTTGAGTTCTTGAATCACACCGACTCCGGCAGCTATGCCGATGCGCTTCGCCTCGCCGCGCAAACCGGAACAACGCCGGACATCAACGCTGTCCGCCGCATTGGCACCCTCAAGTACGGAACGGGTGTGAGCTTCGACCAGCAGATCTCACGGGACGTCGGCTTCTTCACCCGGCTGGGTTGGAACGACGGTAAAACCCAGTCATTCGCGTTCACGGCCATTGACCGGCTGGCTAGCGGCGGTGTCTCCGTGAAGGGCACGACGTGGCGCAGAAAAGACGACGTAGTCGCGACATCTTTTACCGCGGGCGGTCTCTCCGGCGTGCACGCACTTTACCTCGCGCGCGGCGGACTCGATTTTCTGATCGGCGATGGAAAACTGAATTACGCGCCCGAATACGTCTGGGAGAGCTACTACAGCGCGCGGCTGTTCCCCGGTTTCTTCGCCACGTTTGATCTGCAGCGTGTCGATAACCCGGCTTATAACCACGACCGCGGTCCGGTGTGGATCGAGAGCATCCGGCTCCACATGGAATTCGCAATTAAACCGCGGCCAGCGAAATGAATCGCACGCTTCCCAATTGCGCTGCTACAGCCCCGCGGAACATACTGGACTATGCCCACTTTGCCGAGCCAGCTCCCGGTGTGCGTGCACGGGCTCCGCAAAGCATATAGCGACGTTGTGGCGGTCGATGGGCTCGACCTGGAAGTCCGCCATGGCGAATGCTTCGGCTTGCTCGGCCCCAACGGCGCGGGCAAAACGACGACGATCGAGATTTGCGAAGGCCTCACTGCGCCGGATGCGGGCAGCGTTGAGCTCCTGGGCTTGCGTTGGGAAACCAGCGCGGGCGAGCTTCGCCAGCGCCTGGGAGTCCAGCTCCAGGAGACGCAGCTTTCCGACAAGCTTACCGTCGAAGAGACGCTCCGCCTCTTCCGCAGCTTTTACCGCCGTGGGCCCGCGGTTTCGGAAGTTGTGGCCATGGTACAGCTGGAGGAAAAGCAAAAGTCGCGCGTCGGCGGCCTCTCTGGCGGCCAGAAACAGCGGCTCGCTCTGGCGTGCGCTCTGGTGGGCGACCCCGATCTGCTCTTCCTCGACGAGCCCACCACCGGCCTCGATCCGCAGGCGCGACGCCAGCTCTGGGAATTGATCGAGCGTTTCAAGACCGAAGGCCGCACCATCATTCTGACGACGCACTACATGGACGAAGCCGAGCGCCTCTGCGAACGCGTGGCCGTCATGGACCACGGGAAGGTGATCGCGCTCGGCACGCCGCGTGGGCTGATCGAGTCCATCGGCGCCGAGCACATGGTGCAGTTTGCGGTGGATGGCGCCACCCCGCTCGATCTGGCCGTCCTCGAGAACCTGGATGGAGTGCGCGTGGCGCGTTGCGAGAACGGCGGATATCAGTTGCAGGTGACGGTATTGCACCGCGCGGTGCCGGCCTTGTTCGAGGAGCTGGCCCGCCACCGCATTCCGCTTACGGAGCTTCGCACGCACTCCGCCACGCTCGAAGACGTTTTCGTGTCGCTTACCGGGAGGCATCTGCGCGATGAGTGAAGGCGCTGCTCTGGCGCAAGAAATACGGCCGGCGGCGGAGCGAAAGACGTTCGTCGAGAACTCGCTCGTGCAGCTTACACTGGTGCGGTTTCGGGAATTCTGGCGCGAGCCCGAAGCGGTTTTCTGGGTGTTCGTGTTTCCCATCCTGCTGGCCGGGGGACTGGGCGTCGCCTTTCGGAATCGTCCCGCCGACATAATCAAAATCGCGGCCGTGGGGCCGCAGCTTGCCGGTGCGCTGCGCACTGACAAAGGACTCGCCGTTGAGCAGGTAGACCTTGCGGCAGGCGAACAGGCGCTGCGTGCGGGGCGGATTGTGCTGCTCGCCGCGCCGGCCGCGAATGGGGGCGTGACCTACCGCTATGACGACACCAACCCGGATGGCCGCGCTGCGAAGCTGGTGGTGGACCGCGCCGTGCAACGTGCCGCCGGCGCTCGGGACGCCGTCGCCGTCAAAGATGACTTCGTGCGTGAGCCCGGCTCGCGCTACATCGACTTTCTGATTCCCGGCCTGATGGGCACCAACCTGATGGGTAGCGGCATCTGGGGCATCGGTTTTACAATCGTCGACGCGCGCCGCAAGAAACTCCTGAAACGGCTGATCGCCTCGCCGATGCCGCGCTGGCAATACTTGCTTTCCTTCCTGCTTTCGCGCCTCGCGCTGCTCTACGTGGAGATCGCGGCCATAGTCTGTTTTGGCGTGTTTGCTTTTGGAGTTCCCGTGCGCGGTCCGCTCTGGCAGCTGGCCCTGCTCTGCCTGCTCTCTTCGATCGCTTTCAGCACACTGGGCCTGTTGGTGGCATCGCGTGCACAAACCATGGAAGCGGCCTCCGGGCTGATGAATCTGGTGATGCTCCCGATGTGGATCTTC
Organism: Terriglobia bacterium; assembly: GCA_963768075.1. Taxonomy (GTDB): domain Bacteria; phylum Acidobacteriota; class Terriglobia; order Bryobacterales; family Bryobacteraceae; genus QHXW01. The sequence continues at coordinate 349,766 of CAVYHD010000021.1, read as the reverse complement.
TCCGGCGTCTTCTTTTCCGCCGATCGCTTCCCCAACGTGTTTCAGCCCTTCGTCAGAGCCTTGCCCCTGACGGCGGTTATCGACGCCATGCGCGCCAGCATGCTGCAAGGGGCTCACCTCTCGCAGCTCGGGCCGCAACTGGCAGTCATCACGTGTTGGCTGATTCTGTGCTTCTTTACGGCCCTGAAGCTGTTTCGGTGGAAGTGATTACTTCCCCAGCGGCTTAATCGCCACTTCTTTGAAGAATACGATGTCGTTGTCGCTGTGATTCTGGAGTCCGAAATAGCCTTCGAGCGGCCGGGGCCCGCGCTGCGGTTCGAACCAAAACTTGCGTGGCGGCACCGGTTCGCCTTCGGTGTAATCGGTCACCTTGACGCCGTTCAACGTTACGATCGTGTGCGGGCCGTCCAGCGTGATCTCCATTGTGTTCCACTCAGGGCCCGGTTTGAACGGCTTGGCCAGCGGCTTGGTCTGCGAGTAGAGCGTTCCGGTGATGTGCGTGTCATCCTCCTTTTCCTTTGATTTCTCAGGCTCGTTGTCGATCTGCACTTCGTAGCCGTAGTGGACGGGCATCCACTCCTCCCGCGGTTCCAACGGGATGCGGATGAACACGCCGGAATTATCGTTGTGGTCGCGCATCTTGTAGACCACGCGCAACACGCAGTTGCCGATTTTTCCGCCTTTCCAGTAAAGCAGTCCCATGCCCCCATGCGTGCGGATCAGGCCGTCTTCCACGCTCATCGAGCCCGGTCCTACGTGCTGCCAGTCGTTCAGATCCTTACCGTCGAAAAGTTGTTTCCATTCCGCGGGCCGCGCCGGAGCGGCAGCGGCGCACCAAAGGCACAACGTTGCGGCAAATTGTTTGAGCATATGCACATTATCATCACACCCCAGGGGACACTGGTGGCGGCGGAGCGATTCGAACGCTCGACCTACGGATTATGAGACCGTCGCTCTAACCAACTGAGCTACGCCGCCTGGTGGGATTTCGCTTCTATGAGTTTACCAAACAGCCCATAGCCGGGCGAAAACAGACGCCCCCGGCTGTGGGATGATGGCTGTTTCGGCCATGTCTATCCAGCGCAGGAATTTCATTTTGGGCGGTTTAACGCTGCCCGCGCTCGCTCGCAAGGAACGCGCCAGTCCGCGTCCCAACATTCTGCTGATCGTGGCCGATGGCCTCGGTTCCTGGATGCTCGGTTGCGCCGGGAATAAAGAAATCCGCACGCCCAACATTGACCAGTTCGCGCAGGCCGGTACACGCTTTCAGAACCACCTGGTCTGCACGCCGTCGTCCTCGCCCAGCCTGGCAACCCTCCTGACCGGCCGCGTCCCGCGCCAGCACGGTATTCAGGATTTCCTCACTGGCGAGCCGGTGGAGAATCCGCCGCAGGGGCAGGCCGCGGCGCCGCCGTCGTTCCGCAACGAAGTCCTGCTTTCCGACATTCTGGCTGGCGCCGGTTATGAATGCGGCTTTGCCGGCGAGTGGAACCTTGGCGAGGACCGGACTCCGCAGCACGCCTTTCACTTCTGGTACACCACGGACGGCACGCCGGTCTATCAAGACCCCCACATGAACTGGAACGGGCAGCCGGTCGCGGAGAAAGGTTACCTGACGGACCTGCTCACAGCCAAAGCCGGCGCCTTTCTCGACCAGCAGAAATCCAAGCCGTTCTTCCTGACGGTCCGTTATCTCAATCCGCATCCGCCCCACGACGGCCAACCCGCGCGCTATAACGAGATGTATGCGGGAACTCCGTTCGAGACCACCGGATGGGAGCCTGCCGCGGCGAATGCGCTGCGCGGGAAAGAGTATTTCAAAGATCCCGTTGGCAGCCTACGGAAAGCCGCGGCCGCAATCACCGCGCTCGACAGCCAGATTCCGCTCCTGATCTCGAAATTGCAGCAGCGCGGGCTGCGCGAGAACACCATCATCATCATCACCAGCAGCCACGGCCAACTCCTGGGCCGGCACGGCCTGTGGACCGGCGGTCTCGCCTCCGACCCGATCAACATGTATGACGAGGTAGTACAGGCGCCCATGATCTGGCAGTGGCTGGGCCGTGTCCCGGCCCAAGGCGTGCGCCCGGAGCTGGTGAGTGCCTACGATTTCGTGCCCACGGTTTGCGATCTGCTCGAGCTCCCGCCGCCCGGCCGCAATCTCTGCGGCCGCAGTTATCAATTGCTGCTGACCGGCAAGCTGCTGCCCAAGAAATCCCCGTGGCGAACCCTCGTGTTCGGCCAGTACCGGAACACGGAAATGGCGCGCGACTTCCGTTTCAAAGTCGTGCTGCGCAACAACGGGACCGGCCCCAATGAATTCTTCGATCTCGCCGATGATCCGAGCGAGAGGGTAAACCAGTATGACAACCCGAAGTACGCGAACGATCGCGACCAGATGAAGCGGGCGATCGAGGGGTGGCGCGCCGCAACCGCCGCCTGAGGAGTTATTCTAGCTCCGCCACCGTACACCCACGCCCAGCACCTTCTTCGCGTATTCCAGACTCCGCTCCAGATCCGTCCGCTGCTGTTCCGTGAGCGCGGCCTTGATCGCCGGCGATTGCTCGCCTGGTCCGCCGATCACCATGGGCCCCAGGTACGGGTGCCCGCTCTTGGCCAGTTCCACGAATCGCGCGAACTCCCACGCCGGCATGTGCGGGAACACCTTCCAGAAGTCCGCTTCCAGGTACGGCAGCACCGTTGGCGGCCTGCCCGTGATGATTTCGAGCTGCATGCCCGCATTGGGACAAACCTTCCGGTAAAGCTCCACGAAGCGATGGAAGTTCACCGAGCCATCCCCCAGCGCCACCCATTGCGCCGCAGCCCCGCGCGGATGTTCAAACACCGCGGAATCGCGAATGTGCGTGGTCACCACGTACGGCCCCAGCGTTTCCAGCGTCACCAGCGGATCTTCCACCACCCACATCGGATTGCCGCTATCCAAACACGAGCCTACGAAATCTTTTCCCGCCTCCTCAATCAGCGCCTTCACCTCGCGCGCCTGCGTATCGCCCGAGTGATTCTCGATCGCAATGCGAACGCCCAGATCCAGCGCCTGCGAGCGCACCGACCGCAACGCCTGAATGGTCACCTCCATGCAGCGTTCGAGATTCGGCCGGTCCGCACTTCCGCCCAGGTAGCAGCGCATCGAGGGCGCACCTACCGCATGAGCCACCCGCAGACCCTTCAGCAAATAGTCCGTGGCATTGCCCTCGCGCGGGTTCCAGCCTTTCGACGCCGGACAGATGCAGCCGATCCCCGCATCGATCTGGATCCCCACGCGTGCCGCGTGATCCTTCACTTTCGCGAGGTGCGCCGGTTCCAGGCTCTCGTAGTCGCCAAGTCCGGAAAGCTGGATGGTATCGAGTTGCAAACTCGCCGCATAGTCCACCAGCTGCATGTCGTGCCACCGGAGATCGCGGATCGAATAGCTGTCGAATCCCAGCCGGATTGGTGTGTCGCTCAACTTCTCCACCTCACGCCTACGTCCAGCACCTTCTTCGCGTAGTCGAGACTGCGCTCCAGGTCCCTCCGCTGCTGTTCCTGAAAAGCCGCTTCCAGCACCGGCGATTTCGCGCCCCACCCCGCACTGACCACCGGTCCCATGTACGGATGCCCACTCTTGGCGAGCTTGAGGAACCGCGCGAACTCCCATGCCGGCGTATGCGGGAACACCTTCCAGAAATCGGGTTCGAGATACGGCATCACATTCGCCGGGATTCCCGTGATGATTTCGAGCTGCATGGCCGCCTTGGGACACAGCTTCTTGTACAGCTCGACGAAACGCGGCAGGTCCACGGTGCCGTCGCCGAGTGCCACCCATTCGACGGCCGCGCCGCGCGGATGTTCAAACACCGCCGTATCCCGAATGTGCGTGGTCACTACGTACGGCCCCAGAGTTTCGAGAGTCAGCAGCGGGTCTTCAATCGCCCATAACGGATTGCCCGCATCCAGGCACGACCCGACGAAATCCTTGCCCGCCTCCTCGATCAGCATTTTCATCTCGCGCGCCTGCAAGTCCCCCGCGTGATTCTCGACCGCGATGCGCACACCAAGATCGAGCGCTTCCGAGCGCACCGATTGCAAAGCCTTCACTGTCATCTCCACACAGCGTTCGAGATGTGGCCGGTCCTCGCGCGTGCCCATGGCGCAGCGCAGAACATGCGAGCCCACGGCTTTCGCCACTCCCAGGCCTTTGTGCAGGTACGCCGTCGGGCTGCCCTCCTTGGGATTCCAGCTCGCCGACGCTTCGCAGATCGTGTAGATGCCCGCGTCAATTGCGATCCCCGCTCGCTCCGCGTGATCCTTCACCTTCGCCAGGTGCGCCGGTTCCAGGCTTTCGAAATCGTTCAGGCTCGATAACTGAATCGCATCGAGCTTCAGACTGGCCGCGTAATCGATGAGCTGGATATCCTTCCATCCCAGATCGCGGATGGAAAAACTGTCGAACCCCAGCCGGATGCTCTCTCCCTGCGCGTTGGCCGCGGCCGCCAGCGCGGCAGCCGTGGTAGTTTGCAGAAACGTGCGGCGGAGCATCTGTACTCTTGTATCACGCGGCAGCGGCCCCGTGAAACCCTGCTGCTCCGGGGTGATTTTCTTGCCTTCTCTGCGTCTCGGCATCTCGGCGGTGAGATTGGCGTTCCTCCCCCGCATCTTTACAATTAAGGTATGGACACCGGTTACCAGGCCCTGCGCTCCGCCGTCGCGTGGCTCGATCTCTCCGCCCGAGGCAAGATCATCGCCACCGGCGAAGATCGCGCGCGCCTGCTGCACGCCATGACCACCAACCAGGTCCAGCAGCTCCAGCCCGGCGAAGGCTGCTACGCTTTCTTCCTCAACCCACAGGGCCGCATCCTCGGCGACGTCAACCTGTTCTGCCGCGAAAGTGATTTTCTCCTCGACACCGAACCGGAGACCCGCGAGCCCCTCTTCCAGCATCTCGACAAGTTCATCATCGCCGACGACGTGGCCCTGGAAGACGCAACGGATCGCATCGCCACCCTCGCTCTTGAAGGCCCACAGGCACTCGACGCCGCGCAGCGCCTTGGTGTGCCCTTGCCCGAGAAGCCCTGGGCGCACGTCGCCTGGAACGACGTACTGGTGGCCAACGTCAGCTGGACGGGCGCTCCTGGCGTGCGATTCTTCGCGCCCGTCGAAGCGAAGCCGCGCCTGGTCGAGCAGTTTCAGAGCGCTGGTGCGCCCTCAGTTTCTCCCCAAGCGGCGCGTGTTGTGCGTCTCGAGAACTTTCAGCCGCGCTACGGCGAAGATATTTTTACCACCACGCTCTCGCAGGAAACCCAGCAGGCGCATGCCGTCAATTTCAATAAAGGTTGTTACATTGGGCAGGAAATCGTGGAGCGTGTGCGGTCGCGCGGCCTGGTGCATCGCCTTCTCGCCGGTGTGGAAATCGATGCTCCTGAGCCTCCGGAACATGACACACGCTTGTTCCACGGGGAAGAAGACGTCGGAAAAATCACGTCAGCCGCGTTTTCGCCGGCCCTCGACAAGGTCGTGGCGCTGGCCTACATCCGCCGTGAGCTGGCTGAGCCCGGCACCGTGCTCTCCATCAGCGGCCATGCGGCCGTTGTGCGCTCCCTACATCGCCCGTAAATCGTCGAGCACCGAACGGGGAATCGCCAGGTTGCCTTCGAGCCCGCGGCCCAGCTCGATGCGCGGCTTGTTGGCTCCATGGAAGTCCGAGCCGCCCGTGATACCCAGATTCAGGCGTCGCGCAATGTCCTGGTAACGCTCTACATCCTCGGGCCGGTGGTCGCTGTGAAACACCTCCATGGCGCGCAATCCCATGTCGCGCATTTCCTGTACCCATCGTTCCAGCTCGTCGTTGCCGTTGTTCAAATTGCGTTCGATGCGGCGGCCGACGCGGATCGGATGCGCCAGCGACGGCACGCCGCCACCGGCCAGCACGCGCTCGATGCCTTCCCGCATCGGCACCTCTTTTCGCTGCACGTAGCCTTTCGCGGATTCGTCCAGGTACTCCTCGAAAGCCTGATCGAGAGTCGTCGACGTAGCCTTTCTCCACCAGGACGCGTGCAAAATGCGGCCGTCCGGTCATGCTCCGTCCCTTGGCTTCCACTTCCTCGAGCGAGATATCCAAACCCAGTGAGCGGAGCCGCTCGATCAGATCGCCGGTTCCGGTCTCGCCGTGAACTCTGAATGCCAGCAGCCATTCGCGAAACTCGGCCGTCGGCGGCTGCTTGGGAAAGTATCCCAGCAGGTGTACGGGCGCCCATGAAAGCGCGTGGAGATTTCGATACCGCATACCAGCTCCAGGCCGGCAGCGCGTGCCAGTGGCTCCGCCAGGTCGTAACCGGCAAGAGTATCGTGGTCCGTGATAGCCAAGCCTCCAGCTTGCCGACACTGCCGCATCCACCAGTTGCCCGGGCTGTACGTCCCGTCAGACTCGTTAGTGTGGGAGTGAAGATCGATCAGAAGGAAATCAGCCCCAGTTCTTCCAGTTTAGCCCAGACCTTTTCGCGCTCTCTTCAGGACTTTCGCTGGCCGAATGCACCACCACTTCCGGGCGGAGCGGCGGTTCGTAAGGATCCGTGACTCCGGTGAACTGGCGATCTCGCCGGCCATCGCCTTCTGTAGAGACCTTTCACGTCGCGATCCGCCACGACTGCAAGAGGGCAGTCCACGTGCACTTCGACAAAGTTCCGGATGCGGCTAGCGGATCTCCTCCCGCACCGCGCGATAGGGGATATCGCGGCCACGATCGGCGATTACTCCGTTGCGGGAGAGTAATTCACAGACAAACCCGATGCGCCGGATATTAATATCGCGGTCTTCCTTGCTGAAACCCAGGCCCTTGGACAGATTCTCCCGCACCACGTCGCCGTCCAGCACCTCGACTTTCGCGCCCGCGTCTCTCAGTCGTTCTTCGAGAATGCCGGCGATAGTACTCTTCCCTGCTCCGGAAAGCCCCGTGAACCAAAGAGTGAAACCTTGGTGGGCAGCGAATGCTGCGTCAACGGCGCTGCGCCTCGAGAACCTCGCTCAATAGCACATCCAGTTTCCTCTCGGCTTTCCCCTCAAGCGTGAAATGAATGCCGCACTCTTTGGCTGCGTCGTGTTCCCACCACCAACGGCCCGCGCGCTCATCCTCGCCCGGCTGGATCGGCCGCGTGCAAGGGGCGCAGCCGATGCTCCGGTAACCCACGGCGTAGAGCGGATGCACGGGGACATCGTTACGCTGAATGTATCCGCTCACTTGTTCCGCGGTCCAATCGGCAAGCGGGTTCAGCTTTATTTTGCCGTCGATCGACTCGATCTTGCCCACTTCGGAACGCGAATCCTGCTGGCCGCGGCGCAAGCCCGTAACCCAAGCTCGCAGTTCCCGCAATTTACGTTCGAGAGGCCGCACCTTACGAATTTCGCAGCATAAGATTCCGCAAAGGAACTTCGCGATGGAACAGATTCGGACCGTGAAGACCAACCATGCCTTCGACTTCCGCCGCATCCGGCCATACTGTTTCTACAGTGATGCCATAGCGCCCGCGCACGGTCTCCATCATGCGATAGGTTTCTTCCGGAAGCCGGCCGGTATCCAGCGTGAATACCCGAACGTCCCGCGCCAGGCGCGAGGCCATATCGAGAATCACCATCCCCTCAGCCTGGAACGCCGTGCCGATGGCGATGGAGCGGCCGAACTCTCCAAGAGCCCACTCCAGCAGCTCAGGCGCTTCCGACATGCTCCAGACGTGCGAGCTCCGGCAAGTCAGGAGCGGCTCTCACAAGACCTCAGCCCTCCACCTTCCCAACCAGGATGATGGATATTGACGTATTGCCGATCTTCACGGTCAGCGCCCAGTCATTGCTGTCGCCTTGTTTAGCAAGCCCCAATGGATCACTCGCTCCCGCGGCCCAGATACTCAACACCGCTGGATGCGGCGTGCCGGAGGCCTTCCGGCTCATCGCCACCAAGGCCTCAAAACTCGGAGCCGCATTGGCGTCCTTATCATCGCCAGCCGGCGTTAGCAGCGCAAAATCACGCTGCGGCGCTGCCCCTTGATGGTCGCCATTCACCGGAATCAGACTATAGCGCAGCGTGTACACTCCGGCTTTTATGGCCTGCCCCCGGCGATCCGCGCCTGGAACGGGAAAGCGAATCGCTCCCAGCAACGTCCCTTGTGGGATCGCGCCGAGCGTTATGTTCTGGTCGCTGGACTGCCCTCCGCTGGGCAGTACGCTGCGGAACCACACCTCGCACACGACCTTGCCGTCACCGGCAACGATCTTCGTGCCCTGTTGCTGCAACGCCTGGCTGATCGCGGGCGCAAGCTCCGAAGGCGGTGCTCCCGTGGGCTCACTCTTGTACTGGCCCAACGCAGCGCTCGCCGCTACAAAGTAAAGCAAAGCTGCTGATTTACGCATAGAATCAGAGACCCTTCTCGTAGCTGGTCAAGCGAAGGATGCGACTGGAGCGGGAGACGGGATTCGAACCCGCGACATCGACCTTGGCAAGGTCGCACTCTACCAGCTGAGTTACTCCCGCTCGTTTGAGAACCCTCATTTTCCTCTACTTCTGACGTGACTGTCAAACCAGCTCCCTCTCAGATGTCACGGGACACTGAAACGTTTCACAGGAAAGGATTTATAATGTTGTATTCCTTTCGTTTACTTGTGCTAGACTGTCATTTCTGTTCGGGGAGCACAGCCGGGCAGAACACACAGATTTAACTTCCCTCCATTTCGGATCGAGCGTGAAATCCTGGGTTTTCCGCCTCCTGTGGAAAAATTGTGCGAAACCTGTGCCTTGAGTGTCTCGCAAGACTTTGATGAATCCTTGGGAACAGATTAAGCAGCAGCTGGAAACCACGCTCAGCCCTGACAGCTTTGCGCATTGGGTTAGCCACACAAGCTTCGGTCAGCTCAACGGCGGCGTTCTGCGGGTGTTGGTGCCGAGCGCCGAGAGCAAGATGTGGATGGAAACGGAGTATGCCAACCAGGTCGGCGCCGTGATTCGCAAACTCAATCTGCCTATTCAGGCAGTTTTGTACGAGTCGCTCAAGACTGTCAGAGAGAATCCCCCGGCTGATGCCGATCGGGAGACGGAGCTCGAATCTCCGGTCTCTTCTCAGCTGAACCCGCGATTTACTTTCGACACGTTCGTAGTTGGAGCCTGTAATCAGTTTGCTCACGCCGCGGCACGCTCGGTGGCCACCAATCCATCCCGCAGCTATAACCCGCTTTTCATCTATGGCGGTGTCGGGATGGGCAAAACGCACCTCATGCACGCCATTGGCCGCTCTTTAATGAGCAACAGTTTAGGAATGCGGATTCTCTACACTTCGAGCGAACGGTTCACCAATGAAGTTGTATCTGGAATTCGGCTGGAACGCATGCCCCAGCTCCGGCAGCGCTACCGGTCGGCGGATGTGCTTCTCATTGACGACATTCAGTTGCTCGGAAACAAAGAACGCACCCAGGAAGAGTTTTTCCATACTTTCAACGAGTTACACGATAATCAGAAGCAGATCGTGATCTCCAGCGACTCTCCTCCCAAAGACATTCCGGGCCTACTGGAACGTCTTCGATCTCGTTTTGAATGGGGTCTGATGGCCGATATTCAGCCGCCCGACCTCGAAACGAAGATGGCGATTCTGGACAAAAAGGCTGAATTGGAAGGAGTTAGACTTCCAGAGGATGTTCGTACTTTCATCGCCACCAAGACCAAGTCCAATGTCCGTGAACTTGAGGGTGCCCTAGTCAAGTTAATGGCGTACTCTTCGCTGACCGGTGCATCCGTCAACCTGACGATGGCACAGCAGGTTCTAAAGCACTTAACTCATGCCCAAGACCGCCGCGTAACCATCGATTCCATCCAAAAAGCGGTAGCCGAGAAGTTTGGAATCAAGCAAACTCAGCTTAAAGAGAAAAGCAACACCAAAACCATCGTTGTACCCAGGCAGGTTGCCATGTACCTGGTCAAGGAACTCACCACTGCCTCCCTCCCCGAGATCGGCCGCGCCTTCGGCGGTAAGCATCACACCACCGTAATTCACTCCATAGGCAAAATAGAGCGGCTACGGCAGTCTGACCCGGATTTGAACAGGTTGCTACACAGTCTAATGGACTCATTACAATGAAGTTATTAATATTTTCCACAAGCGCTAGCCAATTTGGCCTGCGGAAACTTGTGCATAGCGGCGTGGACAGTGCCGTTTCCCTCCCCCTTCCGCTCGGTTTCCACACTGCTCTTAGGCAGGAAGTCTTAGAATTTTGTATAATTTAGATAGAATTCAACATTTTGACAGACCCCATGAATACGGTTCTTCTGGGTAAGAGTCTATACCAACCAGTCAGAAGAGGAGTTCTGCCCAATGGAATTCACCGTCAATAAAAGCGATCTAGTGCGCGAGCTGGGTCTTTCCCAGGGGGTGGTGGAAAAGAAGACCACTATTCCGATTCTGTCCAACGTGCTCATCGAAGCGCAAGCGGACCGGATTATTCTGACCGCCACGGATCTCGAACTTGGTATTCGGTGTTCGTGCCCTGCCAAGGTGAAAAAGGAAGGAGCTGGCACTGTTCCGGCGAAAAAGCTGCTGGACTACACACGACTTTTACCGGAAGGCGACCTGAACCTCAAGTTTTTGGAAAATCATTGGGCCAGTATTACCTGCGGCCGATCGCGAACTAAAATCGCGGGCATGTCGCGCGAGAGTTTTCCCGAGTTACCGCAGATGCCCGAGCCAATTTCTGAAATCTCAGTGGGTCTGCTGGCTTCGATGATCTCACGTACTGCTTTTGCAATCTCCATGGAGGAGTCACGCTTCACGTTAAACGGTGCACTCCTGCTGTTGAGCGGCGGCGGAATGACCATGGTCGCAACAGACGGCCACAGGCTGGCGTACGTAGAGAGCGCCACAGGCGCAAATGGAGGTTCTTCCTCGGGATTTCGCGCATTGATTCCCAAAAAGGCGATGGGGGAGATCGTAAAGCTTGCGGAGCAAAGCGGAGCCGACGCCAAGCTCAATTTTGCCGGCGATGATAATCACCTGTTCTTCCGGTTTGGAGAGAGGTTGCTCATTACACGGAAGCTAACGGGGAACTTCCCTGACTACGAACGTGTGCTCCCGAAAGACAACACCAATATCGCCAAACTGAAGAAAGAAGAGATTCGCGCGGCAATTGAGCGTGTTTCGCAGTTTGCGGATGAGCGGTCAAGAGCCATCCGGGTTCAGTTTGGTCAGGGTGAAGTAAAAATATTCTCTTCGTCAGTAGAAACCGGAGAGAGTGAGGAAAGCGTAACGAGCGAGTATGCAGGCCCTGAATTGGAAATCGGATTCAATGCCCAGTACTTGCTGGATTTTCTGCGCGCTATCCAACAAGACGAGGTATCTTTCGCTTTGAAAGATCAGAAAAGCGCAGGGGAGCTGCGGCCGGGCAGCGAAGAAACCAGGGATCACTACCGCTACGTAGTGATGCCCATGCGTATTTGAGTAGAGAACGTTTCAGTTTTACCAGGCGCAATGATAGTTACGCGCCGTAACCAGTGAATCTATGGCCAATCATGTAATACCGCCGTCTGAGGAACATGCCAACGTGTACGACTCGACCAGTATCAAAGTACTGGAAGGTCTGGAAGCAGTGCGGCTCCGGCCTGCTATGTATATCGGTTCCACCGGCGAGATGGGCTTGCATCATCTCGTGTACGAAGTGGTCGATAACTCGGTCGACGAAGCGTTGGCGGGCTACGCCACGCAAGTGGACGTGACCATCCACATGGACAATTCAGTCACGGTGGTGGACAACGGACGCGGCATCCCGGTTGATATCAAAGAAGAGTTCGGAGTTTCGGCCGCCGAGATCGTGATGACGAAGCTGCATGCGGGCGGCAAGTTTGACTCCAATAGTTACAAGGTGTCCGGCGGTCTTCACGGCGTCGGCGTAAGCTGCGTCAACGCGCTGTCAGAGCGGCTGGAACTCGAGATCTGGAGGCCGGAGGGTGATAGCGGACCGAGCTACACCTGGCAGCAGGAGTATGCCTGCGGTATTCCCAAGGGCCCGCTGGTGAAGGCCGGCAAAGCGGGACGCAAGACCGGCACGCGCGTCACCTTCAAACCCGATCCCTCGATCATGGAGGCTACTAAGTTCAACTATGACACGCTGGCCCAGCGCCTCCGTGAGTTGGCGTTCCTGAACAAGGGTCTCAAGATCATTCTGACCGATGAGCGCGAGGATCCCGTCAAATTGCACGAGTTCCTCTACAGTGGCGGCATCGCGGAATTCATCAAGCATTTGAATCGCGGCAAGACAGCGCTCCACGAAAAGCCCATCTACTTCGAGGGTCAGAAGGAGTTGTCGAACGGCATCCTCACAATGGAAGTCGCGCTGCAATATAACGATGGCTACTCGGAAAACGTCTTCAGTTTCGCGAACAACATCAACACCGTGGACGGCGGCTCGCACCTGAGTGGCTTCCGCAGCGCGCTCACCCGTACCATCAACTTCTATGGCCAGCAGGCGGGCCTCTTCAAGGACGTCAAGGAAAACCTGACCGGCGACGATGTGCGCGAGGGTCTCACGGCCGTCGTGAGTGTGAAACTGCCGCAGCCCCAGTTTGAAGGGCAGACCAAGGGCAAACTGAACAGCGACATTCAGGGCCAGATGGCGCAGCTTGTAAACACGGGCCTGGGTGAGTATTTCGACAAGAATTCCGCCGTGATGCGCAAGATCGTCTCCAAGTGCATCGACGCCTCCCGCGCCCGCGAAGCAGCCCGGAAGGCTCGGGACCTGACGCGACGAAAAGGCGCGCTTGATTCCGGCGGGTTGCCGGGCAAGCTGGCCGACTGCCAGGAGAAAGATCCGCAGCGCTGCGAGCTGTTTCTGGTGGAGGGCGAATCGGCCGGTGGCACCGCCAAACAAGGCCGCGACCGCCGCTTTCAGGCGATCCTGCCGCTGAAAGGCAAAATCCTCAACGTCGAGAAGGCGCGCTACGACCGCATGCTGGGGCACGAGGAAATCCGCGCGCTGATCACCGCCATCGGAACCGGGATCGGTAAAGATGATTTCGACGCCGCCAAATTGCGCTACGGCAAGATCATCATCATGACGGATGCGGATGTGGACGGCTCGCACATCCGCACGCTGTTGCTGACTTTCTTCTTCCGCCACATGCAGGAGCTGATTTCGCGCGGCAACGTGTTCATCGCGCAGCCGCCGCTCTACCGCATCAAGAAGGGCAAGAGCGAGAAGTACATCAAAGACGAGAAGGAATACACGCGCGAGATCATGCGGCGCGCCACGGAAAACCTGACGCTCGAAATCGGCCAGAACGGCAAGGGACCGAAATCGACTATCGACACGGGTGAGCTGCGCAGCTTCCTCATGAATCTCGATGAGCTGGACCAGATTTTCAGCAAGGTGGAGCGCAAGCTGCGCGACGCGCGGGTGGTCGAAGTGATCGCGAATCCGGCGCTGCATATCGATACCAAAGCGGACTTCGCGGAGAAGAGCAATCTGGAGCAGGTGATTGCCAATCTCAAGGCGGCGGGCGTGAAGCCGGAGTTGAAGCAGGACGAAGAGCACTCCGCCTGGGTGGTAAGCTTCCATGACTCGACAAACGCCGAGCGGCACATCGGACTGGAGCTGGCGGCGCGTCCGGAGTATAAGCGCCTGCGGTCTTTGGCGAAACAGATTGCGCGCCATAACGAGCCCCCGTTCACGGTGGTGAAGAGCGAACACCGCGAATCACAAACAAACTGGCGCGATCTGTTGGTGTACGTGAAGAACGAAGGCAAAAGGGATTCGTCCGTCCAGCGGTACAAAGGTCTGGGCGAGATGAACGCCGAACAGCTCGCCGAGACCACCATGAATCCGGAGAAGCGTACGCTACTCAAGGTGCGCCTGGAAGATCTGGTCGAGTGCGAAGAGATCTTCTCGACGCTGATGGGTGAAGACGTCGAGAGCCGCCGGAAATTCATCGAAGAGAACGCGCTCGAGGCGAAGAATCTGGACGTGTAATGTCGGGCGAGGCGCCCCCAACCCTCATTCAAACAGCTCTTCTTTCAACAGCGGCCTGCCGGCCAGGGCCGTGTAGAAACCCCAAACGGCCAGCGCTGCTACTGCCAGGAGAGGCACCAGAGTAGCACCGGCGTACCAGGCTGAGAAGTCGGTGGTCACGGGCACATTCGCCAACAGATCGGCTGTGAAGATTCCAGAGGCCAGCGCGATCAGGCCAAATCGCACCACGACGATGGCGGCCACTGCATAAATAGCGATCATCAGGGGCGCGTCCACAAACGGGTGATCGGCGCCCAGGGTCTTCAGAGCCGTGAAAATCAATGTGAAGCCGGCAGCCGCGAGCCATTGCTTGCGCAAAATCACGCGAAGCAGAAAGATCAGGAAAAAGAACGTAAGAGTCGAGTGGATGGAAGAGGGGATCTGGTAAAGCAAAGCGGTCGCCGTGCCTCGCGCCCCAAGCAGATAGTCGGTCGTCCCTAATCCCGGAGCCGCACCGAGTGTGCGCAACACCAGCGCCTCGACAACGGCCAGGGTACACCAGAACACTCCCAGCCCGACGCCGAACAAAACATCACGTCCCACCAGCGGGTCGCGCACCCGCCCGCCCGAGAGCCGGCTCCAGGCGATGATGGTTTGCGGCCAATGGCGGCGGACGTAGGGTTCCACCGCGACGTACATGACCCATACAGCACCGGAAATTAGCAAGCCCGTACTCACGGCAATCATGAACTGACCGAATGTGGAAGCCTCCGGCACGAAGTGACTTCTGGCTAGCCACAATGCCAGTTCGGCGCAGAATACGAAGAAGGCCAGCCGGAAGGCGCCGCGACGATCGCCACGGCCACGTACGAGATTCCGGCGGGCAACGGAAACGGCGCTGGCAAGAACAAGGATCAGCAGCACGATGACGGCGATGTTGGCGGCTTGTTGACCGGCGGAACGTTGGAAGGGCTGCATGCGCGCGGGCCGCGTCCACGGTCCGATAAGCGCGAAGTATACCGGCTTGCCGCGCCATGCGGCAGCCTCAATGCGCAGCGGCCGCTTGGCGCCGGGCCAGGTCCCGGTCCATGCCGCTCTCGCATCGAAGACGGCAAGCGAGTTCCACTCCGGCGTGGCCGGCTGAAAGGCGGCGGGGTCTAGGCCGGCGGCGGAGAATAACACTTTCCAATCAAACGCCTGGGCTGGTGGCGGGGTCTTGTCGAGCTCGGGCGGAATCGCCTGGAAGCCGATAAGCTGGCCCTGAGAATCCAGATATTCGACGATCATTCCCGATTCGGTGACGCTGGGACTCCCCGGGGTGACGATGCCCGGGGTCAACAACTGGTCTGTGAATTCGGTCGCGAACATGTACTGCTGGCTCTGGCGATACCAATAGTGAACCATGGACGGTCTGCCCGAGAGGATTTCGGGCCAGTGCGCTGTTTGCGTCTTCTCGTGCTGTTCGACGTAGCGCTCAAATTCAATTTCATAACCAAATCCGTGCGCCTCATCGGCCGGCGGCACGGTATATCCAAAGCTACGGATGAAATCGCGAGCCTTTTCCCGCAGGACCTCCGGCGGTTTTTCGAGATTCAGATACCGCGTCGCACTCGCGTATGTGCCACCGACCACGATGAAAGCCAGTGCCGCGATCACTGCCGCCAGGCATGCCACCGCAGTGCGCAGCGGAAGACCGGCGGTTTCTCCCGAAGCGGCTACCATCTGCGGCGATGGAGTTTCGCCCGCCGCCAACGCCGCCGCCAGTGGATCTCCCCCGGGTAGCGCCGCCGCGACGGCCAACGCCGATGGTGGCCGGTTTCGCGGATCCGTATCCAGGCAGCGCAGGACGACGCGCTCCACGGCCGGGTCAAGGTCCTTTACGTGGCTCGAGGGGCTGACGGGTGTGCTCTCTGTGTGCAAGCGAACGAGATCCGCGAGGGTCGAGGCCTCAAACGCGCGCTTGCCGGTGAAGATCTCGTAGAGAACCAGGCCGAGTGAATAGATGTCGCTGCGGACGCTGACTTCTTTGCCGGCAAGCTGCTCGGGCGCCATGTAAGCCGGCGTGCCGTTGCGTACCTCAGCGCCCTGCAACTGGTCCGCGAGACCGGCCAGGCCGAAGTCCGTAATGAGCACGTGGCCGCGGCCGTCCAGCATGATGTTTGCGGGCTTCAGGTCGCGGTGCAGGACGCCTTTTTCATGCGCGGCGGCGAGGCCGGCGCACAACTTGCGCGCGATTTCGAGCGCCTTATCCTCAGGAAGACGTCCGATGCGCCGCAGTAGCGAGCCGAGGTCTTCGCCATCCACGTACTCCATCGAAAGGTAGGGCTGGCCCTCCACCTCACCCAGGTCGTAAACACGGCAGACGTTGGGATGCGAGACTTGCCGCGCGATGCGAATCTCGTTGTAGAAGCGCGCCAGTACGGTTTCGTTCCGCGCTGTGGTTTCGGGGAGAAACTTGAGCGCCACCGGCTGGCCGAGTTTCAAGTCGTTGGCGCGGTAGACTTCACCCATGCCGCCTCTGCCTAATAGCGCGACGATGCGATAACGCCCGGCGAGCAAAGTACCAGGCAGGAAGCGGCCTTCATCGAGCGTTGACGGCGAACTACTGGCCGGATGGCTCGAGGGTGAGGGTGCCGGCGTGGAGATCGCTTCGGTCCGCGTGACCACCACGTCCGCTACCATGGACGCGCCGCATTGCGGGCAGAAGCGGCTGCTCTCCGGAATGCCCTCCCCACAGGACCGGCACGCGAGCATAGGATTTACTGTAGCGCAGGCACGGGCATGGCTTGGTACGGGACCCGTGTACAATAGACTTTCCTGCCGATGCTCTTTGCGACGGCGGAACAAAATTCCACATGCGTAAACTCCGATGGGGCGTTCTCGGCGTCGCCAATATCGCCGTCGTCAAAGTCATTCCCGCCATGCAGCGGGGCGAGTGGTCCGAAATTACGGCTATCGCTTCGCGCGATCTGGCCAAGGCGCAGAGCGCCGCGCATAAGCTCGGTATCCCGAAAGCCTACGGTTCCTACGAAGCCCTTCTGGCTGACCCGGAAATTGACGCTATCTACAACCCGCTGCCCAACCACCTGCATGTTCCGTGGTCCATCAAGGCGGCGGAAGCAGGCAAGCACGTGCTGTGCGAAAAGCCTATCGGGCTTTCCGTAGGCGAGGCGAAACAACTTCGCGACGCGCGGGACCGCACCGGGGTCAAGATTGGCGAAGCGTTCATGGTGCGCACACACCCGCAATGGCTGAAGGCGCTCGATCTGGTGCGCAGCGGCCGCATCGGCGACCTGCGCTCGATCGCGGGTTTCTTCAGCTACTTCCTGCTCGATCCCACCAACGTTCGCAACGTCTTCGACTGGGGCGGCGGCGGCCTGATGGACATCGGCTGTTACCCGATCTTCACTTCGCGCTTTATTTTTGGCGCGGAACCGCGCCGCGTCCTGGGACTGGTGGACCGCGACCCCCAGATGAAGATCGATCGCCTCGCGTCCGCCATCCTCGATTTCCCCACCGGCCAGTCAATCTTCACGTGCGCCACGCAACTGGTGCCCTACCAGCGCATGCAGATTTTCGGCACGCGCGGCCGCATCGAAATCGAGATTCCGTTTAACGCGCCTCCCGACCGGCCCTGCCGTATCTTCGTTGACGATGGCAGCGACCTGTCCGGCGCGGGAATTGAGCAGTTAGAAACGGCCACTTGTGATCACTACACACTCCAGGGCGATCAGTTCTCACGCGCCGTGCAAGGCGACGGCGAGGTGCCCGTGCCGATGGAATCCGCCATCGCAAACATGGCCGTGATTGATGCGGTTTTCCGGTCCGCCGAATCCGGAAAGTGGGAAGAGCCGCGGGTGTAAACTCGATGGAACATGCTTCGAGCAAACGCCGCCTGCCTTTTGCTGTTCGCTTTCACCGCTCTCGCCGCCGGCCCGTACGACGTCACCATTGAGCGCTCCGTCGAAATGAAAACGCGCGACGGGGTCACGTTGCGCGCCGACATCTACCGCCCGAAAGCCGACGGCAAGTTCCCCGTCCTGCTGCAGCGCACGCCGTACAACAAGGGCGTTGGCGAATCGGGATTTGGCAAGCAGGCCGCGGCCATTGGCTACGTGGTGATCATCCAGGACGTGCGCGGACGATACACCTCCGACGGCGAATGGTACACGTTCAAGCACGAAGGCGATGATGGCTATGACACTGTCGAGTGGGCTGCCGCCCTGCCCTACTCGAACGGCAAGGTCGGTATGTTCGGCGGCTCCTATGTCGGCGCAACCCAGATGCTCACGGCCATCGCCCATCCGCCGCATCTCGCGGGCGTCTTCCCGGTTGTGACGGCGTCGAACTATCACGACGGCTGGGTGTACCAGGGTGGCGCTTTCGAGCAGTGGTTCAACGAATCCTGGACGTCCGGCCTCACCGAGGACACGCTCAACCGGCGGGTTCACGAGTCCCATAACGCCCTGAATTGGGTGTGGAAGCTGCCGCTCACCGAGTATCCATTTTTCGAGGCGCCCAATCCCTCGAGCCTCGCGCCTTATTTCACAGACTGGCTGCGCCACCCGGATTTCGATGAGTATTGGCGCCAATGGTCGATTGAAGATCACTACGCCGATTTCAAAGTGCCTGCTTATAGTGTCGGCGGCTGGTACGACATTTTCCAGGGCGGCACCATCCGCAATTACGTGGGCCTGAAATCGCGCGTGCCTGGCCAGCGCCTCATGATCGGGCCTTGGTACCACGGCCCGTTCAGTGGCAAAGCAGGAGATATTGATTTCGGCCCTTCCGCCAAAGGCGATACGGACGCCGATCAGCTTCGCTGGTACGATCATCTGCTGCGGGGCGTGGATAATGGCGTCGAGCGCGATAAACCCGTGAAGATTCTCGTCATGGGAAAGAATACCTGGCGAGAGGAGGACGATTGGCCGCTGGCGCGCGCGCACGCGACGTCCTACTACCTGCGCTCCGCTGGCGGCGCCAACACGCGAACCGGCGATGGCACGCTAAGTACTTCGGCGCCGGCCGATGAACACGCCGACCGTTACACTTACGATCCTGCTAGTCCCGCGCCCACGCGAGGCGGCGGCCTGTGCTGCGATAACGACCATCTTCCTTCCGGCGCATTCGACCAGCGTACCGTCGAGGAGCGCCCCGACGTGCTGGTCTACACCACACCCGCCTTCCCAAGCGACTTCGAAGTGACCGGCCCCATTGCCGCCGAGCTCTACGTGAGTTCTTCGGCCGTGGACACCGATTTCACCGCCAAACTGGTCGACGTCTGGCCCAACGGCTTCGCACAGAATCTGACGGAAGGTATACTGCGCGCCCGTTATCGCAATTCGCATGCGCATCCTGAGCTGCTGAAGCCCGGCGAAGTCTACAAAATTCGCATCGACATGTGGAACACCAGCAACGTGTTCCTGGCCGGCCACAAGCTGCGCGTCGAAATCTCCAGCAGCAACTTCCCGCGCTTCGACCGCAATCTCAACACCGGCGAGACGGCCGGCGCCTCCAGCAGCATGGTCAAAGCCGGCAACACTATCTATCACGATGCCCAGCACCCCTCGGCGCTGATCTTGCCGGTAGTACCCTAGCCCCTTGCTTCCGGTTCCAGGCGGCGCTAAGCTCCGAGTGGGGGTTGCGTCATGAAATATGCCGCCCAGTTCCTTATTGGTTGCTTGCTGATTCTGCCTGCTTTCGCTCGCAGCGGCGGCGGAGGCCATGGGGGCGGTGGCGCCCGCGGTGGTGGTAGCGCCCGCAGTGGTGGTTACCACGGTGCCGTTGGTGGCGGATACCACACCGCGGTCAATGGTGGTTACCACGGCAACGTAGGCTTTCGGTCCGGTGTATACGGTTATAACCGCTACCGCTATGGCGCTGGGCTGAGTTATTGGCCCGGGGCTTACGCCTACCCATATTATGGCTATGGTTACGGTTATGGCTATGATTACGATCCAGGTTACGACTCCGGGTACTCCTATCCGTCGTATGGTTACGACAATGCGCCGCCCGTCATAGTCTACCCGCAGGAGCCGCCGCCACAGTACTACCAGCAACCACCTGCCCCGATACACTCGGAAATTCGCGAGTATCCCGATACTTCGACCACCGCGACGGTGCGCCCGGCGGGTGAGCAGCCCATCTATCTGATCGCCTTGAAGGGCCAGGACAATATACAGGCTGCCCTTACTTACTGGGTGGAGGGCAACACGCTACAGTACCTCAACCTGCAACACCAGCAAAAGCATGTGCCGCTCGATTCCGTGGACCGCGCGCTTACCTTTCAGTTGAACCACGAGCGCAACATGGATCTCCGCCTGCCGCCTGCGGCGTAACTGACAAACTGCGTTCTTACAGCCTTGCAGGTTACTCTACCGGCGCCCTTCGCCACATGTCCCTAGGCTTGATACAATAGCAGCCCGAGGTACTTCCACAATGGCCAAGAAAATCGATCCGCTGAATAAGAAAGAATACGGCGCCGTTTCTACAAACCTGGGCGTCACCGATATGAAGGCAGCTATTAACTTCTACCAGAAAGCCTTCGGCTTCACGAAGCGAGGCGTGATGAACGGGCCGAATGGCAAGCCCGTGCATGCGGAGCTGGCTTTGCGTGGAAGCATTTTGATGTTATCGCCGGAGAATCTGGAACGAGGTTTCCGCAGCGCCAAAACCCTCGGCGCTTCGCCGGCCAATTTGTACCTCTATACGGAAGACGCGGACAAAGTAACAGCCAAAGCCGTCAAGCTGGGTGCTACGGCTCAAGGGCCAGTTATGGATATGTTCTGGGGTGACCGCTGCGGCACGATTATCGATCCCGAAGGCTATACGTGGATGATTGCCACCCACAAAGCCGCTCCCACGCCCGCGGAAATGAAAAAGGCGATGGCGCAAATGATGAAGGCCCAGGCCGCGGCCGCCCCCACTGGAACCTAGGAAACTCCTGTTTCCGGATCGAGGCCTGGTGGCGGACTCCGTAGCCGGGCCTTGTTAGTTGTCAGCCCGCTGCCAACGCTTCCCGCAGCTTCTTGATCTGGTTCCGATGATCCAGCAGGTGCAGCCTCTGCACCTGCGCATATTCTTTCCAGCCCAGCTCCACGGTGAAGATCTGTGGCCTCATGCAGCCGTCCGGCAGAGTACCGTTGACTTCGGCGATGGTCCACTTCTCCGCTGGTCAGCGCATCGGACATGCGTTGAGAGGCCCTACTTTACCTTCTCGTCTTTTTCCACTTTTCCGTCGCGGATGTGGATGACGCGGTGGGCGTGCAGTGCAATGTCATGCTCGTGCGTCACCAGCACGATGGTGTTTCCCTGCTGGTGCAGCCGCTCGAACAGGCCCATGATTTCATTGCCGGTGGCTGTATCCAGGTTTCCCGTAGGCTCGTCCGCTAACAGAATAGAGGGGTTGTTCACCAGCGCCCGCGCCACCGCTACACGCTGCCGCTGTCCGCCGGAAAGTTCGTTGGGCTTGTGATGCATGCGCTGCGCGAGATCGACTTGCTCGAGAGCCTTCTTCGCCCGCGCCAGCCGTGTTTCCGATGTCATGCCGCTGTAAATCAGCGGTAGCTCGACATTGTGGAGCGAGGTGGCGCGCGGTAGCAGATTGAACGTCTGAAATACGAAGCCGATCTCTTTGTTCCGGATACGCGCCAGTTCGTCGTCGTTCATCTCGCTCACCAGCCGCCCGTTGATGTAATATTGCCCCCGCGTCGGCGTGTCCAGGCATCCGATCAGGTTCATCAGGGTCGATTTTCCCGAGCCCGACGGCCCCATGATGGCCACGTACTCGCCGCGCTTGATCTCGATATCCACTCCCGACACCGCGTGGATCTCCTGATCGCCCATGATGTACGTCTTCCACAGATCGTACGTCCGGATGACGATGCCGTCTCTCTTTAACTGCTCGCCGCGTTCGACCAGCGCATCTACAGCTTGTGCCATGTATTCTTTCGCGCTATGCCTCTGTCTTGGTTGGAACTTTGTTATCCACCTTCACGCTCGCGTCCGGCCGGATGGTGCGGATCACCTGGTAGCTGCCCGTAATGATTTCGTCACCTTCCCTGAGGCCGTTTAGCACTTCGATGTCGGTGGCGCCTGTGATCCCCGTCTCTACTTTGCGGAACACTGCCTTGTTGCCCGAAACTACAAATACCCCTTGGATTTCTTCCTTGCGCGCCTTCTCCGCGGCCGGGTCAAACTTCGCCGCCTGAACCACTGCCCCGCCCTTCGGTTTGGGCTCCAGATCGCCTTTCTGCCGGATGGTCAGCGCCTGAATTGGAATCGTGAGCGCGCGCGCGCGTGTGGCCGTCGTGATCTTGGCTGTGCAGGAGAGTCCCGGCCGGATGTCATCCGGCGGATTGTCGAGCGCTACTACGACCTTGAAATCTTTGGCTTCCTGGCTGGAGGTTGTGGTCTGCGACGCTGCAAGGCCGGTCGAGCGGACAATCGCTGTGTCGCCGATTTCGATCACGTGGCCTTTAAACACCTTGTTCGGGATAGCGTCGATCGTGACGTCCGCCACCTGGTTCAACTTGACGCTGACAATGTCGGTTTCGTCAACCTTGACTTCAGCCGTGATGATCGACATATCGGCGATGGTCATGATGGTGCTCGCCGCTGAGTTCTGGATGCCGGGTACCACGGTCTCACCTGTGCGCACCGGCAGATTGGTCACTACGCCGTCGAGCGGGGCGTAGGAATCGTACTTGTGCAGCACGTCAGCGGCGCTCGTTACCATAGCCCGAAGTTGAGCGATCTTCTTCTGCGCCGAGTACAACTGAGAGCTCCCCTGCTCTCTCTGCGCCTTGGCCTGCACCAACTTAGCTTCCGATTCTTTCAAGGTAGCGACTGCGGTCTGATAAGCCGCTTGCCGCGTGTCGTAATCCTGTTTGGGGATGAGTTTATCGTGATACAGTTGCTCTCCGCGCTTCAGATCAAGAGTGGCGTGATCCAAATCCGCGCGCGCTCGATCGACGCCGGCCTGCATCGTGACCAGATTATCGTCCCACGATTTCACGCCAGCTTCCGCCGCCGCCGCGTCGGCTTCGGCCGAAGCGAGTGAAGCGCGCTGTGCATTCACATTGGCTTCGGGTTGGGTATTTTCGACCCGTGCCACTAATTGGCCTTTACGCACGTGGTCGCCCTCTTTGACCGGGATTTCGGTCAGCTCTCCCATTGCGTTGGCGCCGATATTGATGTACTTGCGCGGCTTGATCTCGCCCGAAGCGGTCACCAGGCTGGTCAGGTCCTGGCGAACCACGCGTCCGGTTTCGACTGTGACGATTCCGCGGTGGCTGTAACGGACTCCTGCGAACACGGCAATCGAGCCCACCACCAACACAACTACGGCGATGAGAACTTTCCACTTACGCTTCAATGTCAGATTGCTCCCTTCGAATTAGACGCAGTTCCGGGGGCAGTTGTTCACAGATAATCATGGTATCACGCCCGGCAATTGAGAAGACCGGGCTAATCCGTTGATGCTATTGGAGTATCAGCAGTGCCGGGTGCCGTCTATTTATGCGTGACCCAGATGACTCTCGCCGGCTGCCTGCTGTCGCATGCCATCGATTCGGTAACCCCCGATGCGATCTGGGCGCACGCGTTCTCGGTAGCGGTACGCAGCGCCTGAGCCTCCGTCGATGCCGCCGCGATCCGGCAAGCCTGCTTGCCGTTGAACACCATGCAAACCTCGCAACGGTAACGGTCGTTGCCCATCGTGGTGTAAACCAATACGCCGAGCACCACCACGACGAACGCGATCGCCAGAATGACGGTTTTCTTCATCTCAAATTAATCGCCCGCCACCAGCGTCCGGCTGGCCGGGGCGGCGAAGAAGTTCCCCATGCGCCGGAATTTCCTGTAGCGCTGCTCCACCAGCTCCGCTCCTGAGAGCCGCCCGAGCTCTTCCAGCGCATCACGCAGTTTCCGCCGCACCAGTTCCGCCGCCTCGTCCGGATTCTCGTGCGCCCCACCCGCCGGCTCCGGAATGATCCCGTCCACCAGGCCCAGGCTCAGAAGGTCCTCCGCCGTCAGCCGCAGCGCCGCCGCCGCCAGCTCCGCTTTGGCGGAATCACGCCAGATGATGGCCGCGCAGCTCTCCGGCGAAATCACGCTGTACACGGCGTTCTCCAGCATGAACACCTGGTTGCCCACGCCGAGAGCCAGCGCTCCGCCCGAGCCCCCTTCGCCGATGCAGAGCGCAATCACGGGCGTCGCGAGGCGCGCCATTTCCCGCAGGTTGTGCGCGATGGCTTCCGCCTGTCCCCGTTCTTCCGCGTCAATCCCCGGGTAGGCTCCCGGAGTATCTAAAAAGGTGATCACCGGCCGCCCGAACTTGCCCGCGATCTGCATCACGCGAATGGCCTTGCGGTAGCCCTCTGGTTTGGGCATCCCAAAGTTACGATGCAGTTTCTCTTTGGTGTCCCGCCCCTTCTGCTCGCCAACCACCATCACCGGCTTGCCCTCGAAAAACCCCATCCCGCACACCACCGCCGGATCGTCGGCGAATAGACGGTCCCCGTGAATTTCCTGGAAATCGGTGATCAGCCGATCGACGTAGTCCAACATGTGCGGCCGCTTTGGATGCCGCGCCATCAGCACGCGCTCCCAAGCCGGGTTTGACGGCTCTGGCGGCGTTTGCTCCGGGGCTCCGGGTTCAGGGTCCATCGGCACCTAGATTCTACCGCATCAAATCAAGGAAGTTGGGCACCGGGCCGCTTGACATCATGATGCTTACCGATTAGCATCATGATGTGCGAACCACTCTCACGCTCGACGACGATGTCCGCGCCAAGCTCGAAGCCGAGATGCGAAAAACCGGCCGTTCCTTCAAGGAAACGGTGAACGAGGTATTGCGCATCGGGCTGACCACCAGGCCGCCGATGAAACCGGTGAAGCCGTTTGAGATTTATGCCAGGGATTTTCATGCCCGGCCGGGTCTGAATTTCGACAACATCGAGGAGCTGCTGGATCAACTGGAAGGTCCCATGCGTCGATGATTCTGGTCGATGCCAATGTCCTGATCTACGCCCACAACACTCTTGCTCAACAACATGAGCGCTCGAAGCTATGGCTGCTGGCAGCATTGAACTCCGGCGAGGCTATTGGCCTCTCATGGGTATCGCTACTCGCATTCTTAAGAATTACGACTAGCCCGCGATCGTTCATCGATCCGATGTCTCTTGACGAAGCCGGCGGAATAGTCGCGGCCTGGCTCGCGCATCCTGGCGTTACTGTGCTGCAACCCACCGAACGCCACTGGACCATCCTCAGCCGCCTTCTTGTCGATGGTCAAGCTCGCGGACCCCTCGTTATGGACGCGCATCTGGCTGCCCTTGCCATTGAGCACGGCGCCACGCTTTGCACCACGGATCGCGATTTCACTCGCTTCAAGGGCCTGCGGCTGCTGAACCCGCTCGAGTGAACGCTTCCAGAAAAATCTTCCGGAAGCCCGCTGCGTCCGCGCTGAGCGCCACACTGGCGTTCGGTGGATATCCTGCCCTTTCCGCCGTTCTGCCCTCCTCCGGCGGTGACTGCTTCACTTCAACGGCCAACAGGCTCTCGCGCACCACCCCCGGCGCGACCATTGCCACAGCCGCCAGAGGGTCCCAGGCATAATAGATCCCCTGCCGGATCTCCGCGCGGTGCTGCTTCAGGATGGCATCGACATACTCACCGAGCGGCGTGCGCGCTTTCGAGCGAAACGCCTTCAGCAGCGCCGCATCGATCTGGACCCGGTTCGTCACATCCAGCGGCACCAACCGGATTCTCGCGCCCGAGGTGAATACTTCCTTCGCGGCCACGGGATCGACGAAGAGGTTCCACTCCGCCGTCTGGTTATCGGTTTGGAAATAGCCGCCATCGCCGAGATTGCCCGGTGCGTACAGCGCTCCGCCCATGATCACCAGCTCAACTCCGCGCAAGCCGTCCGGTGTATGCTCGAGCGCTTCGCCGAGATTGGTAAGCGGCCCGAGCGCCAGGATGCGAACCGGCTGGCTGTGCTCGCGCAACCTCCCCGCGAGATAGTCCGCTGCGGACTGCTTCTGCGGACTGTGCTGCGCTGCGCGAGCTCCCAGGGGCGCGTCAGCCGCCTTCCGCCAGGCTCCCGGAAACTCCGCGTGGCCGCGCAAGGGCGTTTCGCGCCCCAGATACACCGGAACATTTCCGTGCCCCGCTAGCTCCAGGAGGCGCAGAACGTTCTCCGCCCCTGGCCGCACATGCGCCAGACCGTTCGCCACGGTCACCGCCTCGATGCGCGCGTCCCGGCGTGCCAGCAGAAACGCGATGGCCATCAGGTCATCGCCTCCGCAGTCGGTATCAATCAGGATGGGAGCCGGCTCCGCGCTTCAACGCGCAGGTGAGCGCCAGCACCAGAGCGGCCAGCTTCAATTCGCCAGCACCTCGATCGCTTCGGAGCCGCACAGCTTCTCGATCTCCGCGCGAAACTCCCGGTCCGGCCGGACCTTCGCGGGAACATCCAGGATCACCGTGAAATCCCGCGGTGATTCCAGGCGCAGCCGCACCTGCGTGTCGCCCGTCTTACGGTGAAATAAATCGTGGAGCTGCGCGGCCCGATCGCCGCCGTTTTTCCCGATTCCCACGCGAATCGAAATCAACGACGGCAGCGGAATGCGCGCGACTTCGAGCGGCACGATGTCCTGAATGGAAATCTTCGGCGGCGCATTCTCCTCCGGCAGCACCAGCCCGCGCACCAGCACCGCCTGATCCTCCGCCAGCGACGCCGCGAGACGGTCGAAATTGGTGGTGAACAGCAGCGCGTCCACGGCGCCCTCGCGGTCTTCGAGCAGCATCGAAGCCCAGGGCTTCCCCTCGCGGTTGCGCTTCCGTTGCACGCCCGTAATCACTCCGCACAGCGCCACTTCTACTCCCTTATCCAGCCCTTCCAGGTTGCCGCTCGAGTGCGTCGCCAGCTCGCGTACCTTGTCGAGATATTGATCCAGCGGATGGCCGGTCACGTAAAAACCCAGCATTTCTTTTTCGCCGACCAGCTTCTCGCGCAGCGTCACTTCCGGGATCGCCGGCAGAGGTCTCTCCTCCTGCGCCTCCCCGCCGCCGAACGCATCGCCGAACAAGCCCTCCTGCCCGGAATCGCGTGCCCGCTGTGCGCGCTGCCCCGCCTCCATCGCCCCCTCGACCACCGCCATCAACTGCGCCCGATGCCCTTCGAACGCGTCCATGGCTCCGGCGCGAATTAGGCTCTCGATCATTCGCCGGTTGATCGACGCCATATCCACCGTTTCGCAGAATTGATAAATCGAACGGAACCGCCCCACCTGCTCCCGCGCCGCGCGGATCGCCTCCACCGCGGCCGGCCCCAGATTTTTCACCGCGCCCAGCCCGAAGCGAATCGCCTCGCCCACCGGCGTGAAATTCCAATCGCTCGAATACACATCCGGGGCGAGCACTGTGATGCCCCTGTCGCGGCATTCGTTGATATACTTCGCCACCTTCACCGGATTCCCGGTTTCCGACGTCAGCAGCGCCGCCATGAAATCCACCGGGTAGTGCGCTTTCAGATAGGCCGTGACGAAGGCCAAAAATGCGTACGCCGCCGAATGCGATTTGTTGAAACCGTACCCGGCGAACTGCTCCATCAGATCGAAAATCTTTTCGACTTTGCGCTGCGGAAATCCCCGCTCGAGCGCGCCTCGGATGAATCGCTCGCGCTGCGCCGCCATCTCCTCGGCCTTTTTCTTTCCCATCGCGCGCCGCAAAATGTCTGCCTCGCCGAGCGAGTACCCGGCCACGCGGCTCGAAATCTGCATCACCTGTTCCTGATACAGAATTACGCCATAGGTCTCTTCCAGAATCGTCCGCAGCTCGGGCAGATCGTAGGCCACCGCCTTGCGCCCGTGCTTGCGCTCGATGAAATCGTCGAGCATCCCGCCTTTCATGGGTCCGGGACGATAAAGCGCGTTCAGCGCCGTGAGATCTTCGATGCGCGTCGGCTGGTATCGCATGAGAATATCGCGCATGCCCGGCGATTCGAACTGGAATACGCCGCTCGTGAACCCCTTCGAAAAGATCTCGTAAGCCTTGGGATCTTCGAGCGGCAGGTCTTCGAGCACCAGTTTCACGCCATGCCGCTTCTCGATCAGCTTCAATGCGTCGTCGATCAGCGTCAGCGTCGTCAGGCCCAGGAAATCCATCTTCAGCAGCGATAGTTTTTCCAGGCCGTTCATGTCGTACTGCGTGACAATTTCGTCTCGGTTGGTCTTGTACAGCGGGACCAGATTTTTCAGCGGCTCGGGTGAAATCACCACGCCCGCCGCGTGTACCGAACAGTTCCGCGCCAGCCCTTCGAGGCGCCGCGCCACCTGCAGAATATCGGCGACGCGCTGGTCTTTCCCGGCCAGCTCATTGAACCCCGGCTCGGTCTTGATGGCATCATCGAGCGAAATATTCAGCACCGCCGGTACGAGTTTCGTGATGCGGTCCACGTCCGCGAAGCTCATATCCAGCACGCGTCCCACGTCCTTGATCGCCGCCCGCGCCTGCAGTGTATTGAACGTGATGATCTGCGCCACCTGGTCGCGTCCGTACTTTTCGGTGACGTACTGAATCACCTCGCCGCGCCGGTTCATACAGAAATCAATATCGATATCCGGCATGCTGATGCGCTCCGGATTGAGGAAGCGCTCGAACAGCAGCCCGTACTCCAGCGGATCGATGTCGGTGATCTCCATGGCGTAACTCACCAGGCTTCCCGCTGCCGAACCGCGGCCCGGACCCACCGGAATGGATTGCGACTTCGCGAAGCGGATGAAATCCCAGACGATCAGAAAATAGCCCGAGAACTTCATTTGCTGGATCATCTTGATTTCGCGATCCAGCCGCTCGGCGTACTCCGCCAGCTCGTGCTTCAACCGTCCCTGTGTGTGGCAGCGCTTCGAGGCGCAGCCGCCGCTTCTCGAATCCCTGCCGCGCGACAAACTCGAAGTAGGTGTCGGTCGAGTGCTCGGCCGGAACGTCGAAGCGCGGGAACGGCTCTTTGATTTTTTCCAGCTTCACCTGGCAGCGCTGCGCAATCTCGAAGGTGCGGTCGAGCGAATCTTCCAGCTCGCCGAACAGCTGCATCATCTCCGCGCGCGACTTCAGATAGAAATCCGGATGGTCCCAGTGCATGCGCGCCGGGTCGGACATCGTCTTGCCCGTCTGGATGCACATCAGGATCTCGTGGGCGCGCGCATCCTCGCGTTGCAGATAGTGCGCGTCATTGGTCGCTACCAGGGGAATGCCGGTTTCCGATGACAGTCGGTTCACTTGCGGCGTGACGCGTTTGTCCTGCTCCAGCCCGTGGTCCTGAATCTCGAGAAAAAAGTTCCCGCGTCCGAATATGTCCTGGTAGGTGTAAGCCAGGCGCCGCGCTTCGTCGTAGCGGTCCGCGAGAATCGTCTCGTTGATGTCGCCGCGCAGGCAGGCGGACATCGCGATCAATCCCTTGGCGTGCTGCGCCAGCAGGTCCTTATCGATGCGCGGCTTGTAATAAAACCCTTCCAGATACGCCGTCGAAACCAGATCGATGAGGTTGCGATAGCCCTCCTGGTTTTCGCATAGCAGCACCAGATGGTTGTAGCGGTCGCTGTCGGAGCGCGTGAGCCGCCCCTGCTGCGAGACGTACACCTCGCACCCGATCACCGGATGAATGCCCTTCGCCTGGGCCGTGTTGTAAAACTGCACCGCGCCGAACAGATTGCCGTGGTCGGTCATCGCCACCGCCGGCATCTTTTGCGCGGCCACCGTATCCATGAGCTGCGAGATCTCGCAAGCGCCATCCAGCAGCGAATAATCGGTGTGACAGTGCAGATGTACGAACGGAGTATCAGCCATAGTCAAAACTCCGCCTCATGCAAGGCGGTCGGCAGGGGAGGTGAACAACACCATTGTACTGCGATGCCGCCGAAGTTGCGGCGTGATTGGCGGCTCAAAGGGCTGACATTGTCCTACACCGACGTGACCATCGCCGCGACAGCCATCATCACGGGCGTGCCGCTGCTGACGGACAACCTAGAACATTTCCCAATGCCCGAAATGGAACTGCACCCTCTTCCCTCCCCTTAGTCACTTCCGTTTCCCCCGGCTATACTACCCTTGTGCGCCCCACGTGGCGGTCTCTGCCCTATCTGCTCCAGCGCACTCTGCTTGCCGCCATCGATGACGGTTGCTTCTCCATCGCCAAAGGCGCCGCCTACTCCGCTCTGCTCTCGCTTTTCCCCATCCTGACTTCCGCCGCCACCATCTTCGTCATGACGGGCGCGGAATTCGTCACCCACACCCTCACCGAGCTCCTCAGGAAGGTGCTGCCCCCGGGTACCCAGAGTGTTGTCCTCACCCAGTTCCGTGCCAACGGCCAGAAGTCCATCACTCTGCTCGTCATCGCGCTGTTCGTCGCGCTATGGGCGGCCGCCGGACTCCTGAAGAGCCTGATGCAGGGTTTCAACAACGCGTACCGCATCCCGCGCGATCCACCGTACTTCCATCAAACCGGCGTGGCCATCGGCCTGGTCTTCCTCTCCGCCATTCCCCTGGTTGGCGCGTCGGCATTGCTTCTGTTCGGTTCGCAGGTCGAAGCCGTCATGTTCGGCGTCTCCCGCCTGGACACCTTACTCAATCCGCTCGCGGATGTCGGGCTTCTGGTTGGCGCAGGCGCGCGATATCTCATCGCTCTTGGCGCAAACGTAGCCCTTACGTCCATCCTTTATTACTACGGTCCCTACCGTCCGCAGAAATGGAGCGGTGTGTGGCGCGGCGCCCTGCTCGCCACCGTCCTCTGGTTCCTGGCCACCAAGGGGTTTGCCACCTACGTCCGCCACATCGGCCGTTACAACGTGATGTACGGCTCCGTCGGTGCCAGCATCGCCCTGCTTATTTGGATGTACCTGATGGCCGTGATCGCCATCCTCGGCTGTGAATTCAACGCCGAGTTCGAGCGCTTGTCGACAGTCGACGAGCCAGCCCGGTGAGCGGCCTCACTTCAATTTCAAAATCTGAAACAGATTGCTGTAATCGTCGGTCCACATGCGCAGATGCGCGCTGCCCGTGATCGCCGTGGCCGCTTTCACGATCAGCGGAAACCGGAAGTAACTCTCGCGCCCCGACACCATGACCCACGAGGAGGCGAACACGGCGTTGTCATCGTCATCCTCGGTGTCGATCACGACCGCATGCTTTCCAAACGAGCGCGCCGCCACATCCACCACTGGCGCCAGATCCAGGTGCTTGTTAGAAACGTGCACCGCCAGCACCCCGCCAGGTTGGAGATGCCGGAAATACACTGCGAACGCCTCGCGCGTTAGTAGGTGAATGGGGATCGAGTCGCTCGAAAACGCGTCCACCGCCAGGATGTCGTAGTTCTGCGGCGCTTCCCGTTCCATCGAGAGCCGCGCATCGCCCAGCACCACCTCTACCTGGCCCTTCGACTCTGGCACAAAACGGAACTGGCCGCGCGCGATGCCGATCACCAGCGGATTGATATCGTAAAAGCGGTACACGTCGCCCGGCCGTCCGTACGCCGCAATAGTGCCCACGCCCAGCCCGACCACGCCAACACGCAGCCCCAGCCGCCGCTGCGCCTCCAGAATCGTCAGGCCGATGCCGGTATTGTAGCCGTAGTACGACGTCGGCTGCATGTGCCGCGCGGCATCCAGAAATTCTTCGCCGTGATTGATCGTCCCGTTAGTCAGCCGGCGGATCTTGGCTTCCTCCACGCCATCGCCTTCTTCGTCCACGCGCAGCGAGCCGTAGAAATTCCGCACCAGCAGCCGCGATCCGCTCCGGAAATAGCGAATCTCATACCCCAGATATCCTGCCATCCCCACCGTCGCCAACATCACGCCGATCCAAACCGCCATCGCCAGCCACCGGCTCTCGATGCCTGAACTTCCCGGACGCAGCACAAGCACAATCATCACCGCGCACCACACCAGCGCAATCTGTAGCTCGAAATATCCCGTGAAGAAGTGCGGCGCAACCAATCCCACCAGCACGCCGCCCAGCGCGCCGCCGAGCGAAATCATGAGGTAGAACGAGGTCAGATGCTGGTGCGACGGCTTCAGCCTCGCCAGTTCCCCATGGCACACCATGCAGCACGCCATAAGCCCGCTCGCGAATACCGGAATCAGAACCACCAGCCTGACGTTGAGGTGATCGTTGCTCAGCCCGTACGCCATCACTCCCAGCGCCACCACGCCCAGCTTCAGGAACGTGCTGCGGTGATACCATCCGCGCCCTTCGAAACAGAGAATGAAGCTCAGCAGATAAAGCGCCAGCGGAAGAATCCAAAGGAACGGGATGGACGCCACATTCTGCGTCAGATGGTTCGTCACCGCCAACAGCAGCGTCGACCCGCACGCCGCCAACCCGAGCCACATCAGTTGCAACTTCCATCCCGGCCGTTCGTCTTCCTCCGCCGCCTCTTCCCCCAGCGTCCGGCCATGGCGCGCTCCCCACGCCACCGCGCTGCACAACACCACGAACGCCACGTACCCCGCCGACCATCCCCACGCCTGATGCCGCGTCGAAAACCTCGGCTCCACCAGCACCGGATAACTCAGCAGCGCAAGCATCGATCCCGCATTCGAGAGCGCGAATAGCCTGTACGGCGCCGCCTGCTCGTGCGTCCGCGCATACCATGCCTGCACCATCGGGCTTGTCGCCGAGAGCAGCAGATACGGTAGTCCCAGCGTCGCGGCCAGCAATCCCAGAATGCGCCACGAGGGATCTTCGTTCCCCGTCGGCTTCCACGCCGCATTCGGAATCACCGGCAGAAGCGCCAGGCTCGCCGCCAGTAGCGCCATGTGCAGCCACACCTGCGCGCGAGGCGCGAGGCGCTTCACCGCCACATGCGCGTAAAGGTATCCCGCCAACAGCACCGTCTGGAAGAACAGCAGACACGTCGTCCACACCGCCGCCGACCCGCCGAACCACGGCAGCACCATCTTGGCAATGATCGGCTCGATCTGAAATAGCAGAAACGCGCTTGCGAAAATCGTTACCGCGTATAACGCAAGCGGCGTTCCTCCGCTCCTCTGCGTCTCCTTGGCGTGCGTTGAACTATTTGTAAGCGGCGACACCGGTGACCCGCTCTCCGATGACGAGGGCGTGGATGTGGTCGGTTCCT
Organism: Terriglobia bacterium; assembly: GCA_963768075.1. Taxonomy (GTDB): domain Bacteria; phylum Acidobacteriota; class Terriglobia; order Bryobacterales; family Bryobacteraceae; genus QHXW01. The sequence goes on along the minus strand of CAVYHD010000021.1, from coordinate 316,660 downwards.
TCATAGGTCTTCACCGTTTCCAGATTGCACAGGTGCCGCATAATCGGATATTCGTCCGTGATCCCGTTCGCGCCCAGCAAATCGCGGCTCAGCCGCGCGCATTCGAGCGCCATCGCGGCATTGTTTCGCTTGAGCATCGAAATATGCGCCGGCTCGATCTTCCCCTGGTCCTTCAGCCGCCCGCGTGCAGCGCCAGCAATTGCGCCTTTGGTGATCTCCGTGATCATCCACGCCAGTTTCTCCTGCACCAGCTGGTGCCAGGCCATCGGCCGGTCGTCGAACTGCTTGCGCATGATGGAGTACTGCCGCGCCGTCTCGTAACAATCCATCGCCGCGCCCGATCACGCCCCAGCCAATCCCGTACCGCGCCTGCGACAGGCACGCCGAGCGGCCCTTTCAGCCCCTTCGCCCCCGGCAGCATGTCCGACTCCGGAATCTTGCAATCGCAAACGCCAGGCTCGAAGTCACCGACGCCCGCATCGACCATTTGCCGTGAATGTCCGACGTCGTGAATCCCGGCGTTCCCTTCTCCACCAGAAATCCGCGAATCCCCTCGTCGGCGCGCGCCCAAACCACCGCCACGTGCGCCGGCGAACCGTTGGTGATCCATGTTTTCTCGCCGTTCAGCACCCAGCATTCGCCCATCGCGCTGCGCCGTCGTCATCATGCCCGCCGGATTTGATCCGAACCCGGGCTCCGTCAACCCGAAACACCCCACCGCTTCGCCCGATTGCAGCCGCGGCAGCCATCGCTGCTTCTGCTCCTCCGACCCGTACGTCAGGATCGGATACATCACCAGCGCGCCCTGCACCGAAACGAAACTGCGCAGCCCCGAATCGCCGCGCTCCAGCTCCTGCATGATGAGCCCGTACTCGACGTTCGACATCCCGGCGCACCCGTACCCCTCCAGGTTCGCGCCCAGAAATCCCAGCCGCCCCAGTTCCGGAATCAGCTCCGTTGGAAACCGCGCGTCGCGGAAACAATCCCGAATCACCGGCACCACCCGGTCGTCGACAAACTGCCGCGCCGTCTGCCGCACCAGCAGCTCTTCCTCGTTAAACAAAGAGTCCACCAGTAGATAATCCACGCCACGGAAGGGTTGCATCTATTTCTATATAGTAGGACAGGCGTTCGAGCCCGCGTGAAATGGCTATTTGACTTCGCACCATGGCCCAGCAAAAGTTTCGTCGTTTTCGGTCGATAAGACAAGAGAGCATTGCCGCCGTGGACGAAGGTACAATTGTCAGAAGCAGATCCAAGCTTGTGTTCGGCGTAGGGCTGCGGGATAGCAGACGATTGAAGAAATCGAAGGCGAACGTCGACCCGTTTCAAGACGGCCTCTTTCCCGATGAGTCGGTTAAGAGGGCGAAGCGGCGCAACCCATCCCTTCCTACTGAAGACAACACGCCGGAGGGTCTGAGAGGGCTGCTCGCGGCGAACGCCCACTACCGCAAGGTTCCGTGGCCGGAACCCTACCACCAAACGGCGCATCGGCTTCACCTAGGAGACGCTCGCGACCTGTCCTGGATCCAAGACGCCTCGGTTCATCTCGTGGTGACTTCGCCGCCGTATTGGACGCTCAAAGAATACGCACCTGGTAATGATGAACAGTTAGGTCACTTCGAGGATTACGAGCATTTTCTCTCTGCGCTGGATCGAGTTTGGAGCGAGTGTGCCCGGGTCCTTGTGGGCGGCGGTCGAATCTGTTGTGTTGTAGGCGATGTTTGCATACCGAGGAAACGCGGCGGACGGCACTATCTCGTACCTCTGCACTCGGACATCCAAGTCCGCGCGCGTAAGTACGGTCTCGATTGCCTTCAGCCGGTCCTTTGGAACAAGATTGCTAACGGCGTTACCGAGGCCGAAGGGAACGGCGCGGGGTTCTACGGCAAGCCGTATCAGCCAGGCGGGATCATCAAGAACGACATCGAGTATATTCTGTTCCTGCGGAAAGGCGGCGAATACCGCACTACGCCTACCCTCCAGAAGGCGCTTTCGATGCTCACAAAGGATGAAATGAAGACCTGGTTTCGATCCGTCTGGTCCGACTTACGAGGAGCATCTACCCGTGATGGCCACCCGGCGCCCTTCCCGGTCGAATTAGCCGAACGCCTCATAAGAATGTTCTCGTTTGCAGGCGATACCGTTCTGGACCCGTTCGCCGGTACCGGCTCCACGTCGCAGGCTGCTATCATATCGGGAAGAAACTCGATCGCTAACGAGATCGAACAGGTCTATATCGACATCGCCCGGCAGCGCATCACGAAGGTCGCTCGCAAACCTCGTCTCGTTGGCGCCATAGAGGCCGAGGTTATTCTTGACCAACATACTCGCGCCCCCGGAATACCGGTTGCTCACGGAGTTTCGGCGGCTGTTCGAAGCTAAAATCTATAAACATCGAGATTCAAGTCAAGGTGACTTCGTAGCGATGCACCTTTACGAGGACCTCATCGCTGTCAATCGTTCCCCGAGGCTAATCGAAGCCGCAATAGACTGCAAGGATCGTGTTCTGAATGTTCAGAACAAACGTCGTGGTATCGCGGCACGGCGCGGTGATGGAACTTTTGGCGAGATTATTCCGGGCGAAACACCCATAACCGATGCCGGCTATCTCGTTTCACGAGGCCCCATAGCTACCGTTGAAATCGGGATCGAGATGAAGGTGTTGGCCAAGGCCATGATAAAGCAGATAGACCGCGTGATGAATGATCTCCGGAATCAAGTGATCCAATTCAAGCGCGGCGGCGGAAATCCGATCTGCGTCGCCGTAATCGGTATCAATCAGGCCGAAAGCACCGTCGGCTACGAGGGGGATCGGCCCTTCCCAACTACCGGTAGGCAGGGCTTCGTCCATCCGTACCAAGAGGCTCCAGAAGCGGAGCGGCGTCTAAAGACCATTGCCGCACCGGAATTCGATGAATTCTTAATGCTCCGATTCAAGGCGACGAATGTACCGCCATATCCTTTCAAGTGGGTCAACTACAAGGACACGCGGTTGGATTACGCGGCGGCGCTTTCTCGGATTAGTGCTCGCTACCAGCAGCGATTCTAGCGTATTGCATCTGCAGTCCCCGGCTCGCTCACCCCGTACCTCTTCAGCCCTTTCGCCCCAATGTCCCGCCGGTAATGCATCCCCGCAAACTTAATCTTGTCCACGCCCGCATAAGCGCTCTTGATCGCGCTCCGCAGGTCGTCGCCGCCCGCCGTCACTCCCAGTACGCGCCCGCCCGCTGTCTCAATCCCCTTCTCTCCTATGCGCGTCCCCGCATGGAACACCGTCGCGCCCATCGCCTCTGCTTCGTCAATCCCCCGAATCGCAACTCCCGTCGGATATTGACCCGGATATCCGCCTGACGCCATCACCACGCACACCGACGCCCCCCGCCGCCACTCCATCCGATGCCGCCCCAGCTCACCCCGCGCCGCCGACATCAGCACCGGCGCGAAATCCGTCGTCATCCGATGCATCAACGGCTGCGTCTCCGGATCTCCCAGCCGCACATTGAACTCCAGCACCCTCGGCCCATCCGCCGTCATGATCAGCCCCGCATACAGAAATCCCGTGAACCCGGTCGCCTCCACCGCCGGACGCATGATCGTGTCCAGAATCTGTTCCGTCTGCGCTTCAGTCAGGATGCGTGAATCGCAATACGCGCCCATGCCGCCTGTGTTTGGCCCCGTGTCGCCATCATTGACTCGTTTGTGATCCTGAGTCGGCGCCAACGGCAGAATATCCCGCCCATCGCACACCGCGATGAAACTGACTTCCTCGCCTTCGAGAAACTCCTCGATCACCAGCCGCGGCCCCAGCGACTCAATTGCGCGCTCCGCCTCCCCGCGATCCTGCGCGATGACTACTCCCTTCCCCGCCGCCAGCCCATCAGCTTTTATGACTACCGGAAACCGAAACCGCCCCAGCGCCTTTTTCGCATCATCATTACTGTCAACCGAAACAAACTCCGCTGTAGGAATCCGATGCCGCCGAAAAAAGTCCTTTGCGAAAATCTTGCTGCCCTCCAGCCGCGCGTTCTCCGCGGTCGGCCCCACAATCAACTTGCCCGCCGCACGAAACTGATCGACCACACCCGCCACCAGCGGCGCCTCCGGCCCCACAACAGTAAGATCTGCCCCCACCGCCTCCGCCACTTCCAGATACGACCCCGACGCCGCCACACACTCCCCACACCGCGCCATCCCCGGATTCCCCGGCACCGCATAAACCCGCGCCCCCGGACTCTTGCTGATCTTCCAAACCAGCGCGTGTTCCCTACCCCCTGACCCGATCACCAAAATTTTCATGGAGTTTCTAATGATAACGAATGCCCGAGAATTGCAAGCTGGGCTCCGCGGCTGGAGTAGTCTACTGGAACTTCGGCAGGTTGTCGTCTAGCACGCCATTGATAATTTCGTGAATCGCCCCAGGTGCGTTTCGGACCTTTATCCACTGATATGCTTTGGACCTAGCCTCGCTACGGGCGTTGCGAGGAGAGCGTTCAGAAAGCTGTGGGGTGCAGTCTCAACGTCATGGAAATCGAGGTCGATTTTCTTGCCCTGCTCTAACGCCGGGAGAATGTGGCGATCTCTATAGCTAATTGCTGCATCCTTGTCTTCGGCATACTTGCCGAAGTAGTTGTAGATACTGACATATAATGTCTTCTCGCGCTCCCGATCCGAGACCCCGGCAACCTCGCTTTCGGCCTTCTCAGAAATCTGCGCCATCAGTTCCTCCACTGAGATATTGAGAGTATCGCTGATGTTCAAATCGATAAGGACGAACGTTCCCGGCCAACCGTGCTGCAATCTGCGGCTCGTGACGTCTTCAGGTGAAACATGGACCACTCCGTCTCTTGAGACAATGTGCATGTCCCCTTTGAGATGTTTCAGCATTCGGCTCGAATAAGTGAGCCCCAAGCCCGCGTTGTTCTTCGACGCATAGGGCTCGGACTGTTGACGGAAGGTTCCTGACACCCTCGGGCGCAAAGCATAGATGATGGCTTCTTGGTGAGTTGAGAACGCAGGGTAAGATTGCTCAAGATGCGTCTTGATACCCACGCCAAGGTCGCTGAAGATGAATGAGAAACGACTGAAGGACGGGTAGTAGCCAAACTGGAAGATAGCCGGCACCAATACCTGACATCCGTCGACAACTGCTTGGCGGCGCCCATGCTCAGTCGCGTTGTATAACAATTCCGAAATGATGTAGCTGAGGTAATCAGGAAAGCGAATCGAGTAGCTGTTTATGGCGTTTCGAGCGTTGTTGATGGTGTTCTGGACATCAGACCGCCGCCGAAGGGCGAACGTCTTACCACCCGATCTGATTTCGAAATCTCGCCCATCGTCAAACAGAATCTCGCAGAATCTCGCGCCAGCGAGACGCGCCCATTCTGTTTAACATTTTCGTCGGACCAGCTGCTGCAGTGCCGTACTTAAAAGTGACGGTGCATCCGTTCATTGACAGCCACCAAGCATACTGGATCAGCAGCGCCATTGCCTGGAAGTTCGCGCTGGTACACGTCGTCAAATCGATCATGACAGCGGTGTTACGGAGCGTCCAGTTCAAGTGACGCAACATATGGTCAAAGTCCACAAAACCCTTGCGGTTGAATGTGAAGCTCGGCGGAAGGATGAGAACCTCTTGTGTTCCCACGCTAACTTGATCAAGCGCCCCTTTTGACCAGAGCGGCACGGTTCCGTCCGTCAACGAGCTGAGCCCTTCGGAGGCTTTGGACTCAGATACGTCCTCAATATGGCTCTCCTTTAGATGCCCAGACGCCGTCACATCCTGCCTCGTCGCTTGGGTAACTACACCGGCGATTGGCCGAGGCGCCAATTTCTTGCGGAGCTCCTCTGCAAGTTCGGCATCAATGGAGCTTGAGTTGGTGAGCTTGCGCGTGACGCCCATTTGCCGCAGGGTTTCCAGGACGACAGAGACCTTCACCTCCAACTCTCTCGCGAGCACGTTTACCCGAATGTGTGGTGACACTAAGCCGCTCCCGACAGACAGAACGATTCCTCTATTATTATCGATCCGCACGAGCTGAAACTGGACGTTCGGAACTCCAGGGGAAACTTAGGGGAAGCCCTGCTCCAAAATCCCCCCGCGTTACAATCAATGCAATGCAGGAGAATTACGACGTCGTCGTCGTTGGCGCCGGCCACGCGGGTTGCGAGGCCGCACGCGCCTGCGCGCGCATGGGTCTCAAGACCGCCATGGTCACCATGAACCTCGACCTCATCGCGCAAATGTCCTGCAACCCTGCCATCGGCGGCATCGCCAAAGGCCATCTCGTCCGCGAAATCGACGCGCTCGGCGGCATCATGGGCGAAGTAACCGACGCCGTCGGCATCCAGTTCCGCCTTCTCAATACGAGTCGCGGCCCCGCCGTCTGGTCCCCACGCGCCCAATGCGATAAGAAGATGTATCGCGTGAAAATGCGCGAGGTACTCGAGCAAGAGCCTAACCTGCGCATCAAGCAGGCTGAGGTCGCGGAACTCATCATCGAAGTCAACGGACATCGCAGAGTTTCAGGTATTAAACTCCGTGATGGACGCACCATCCGCGCTCGCGCCGTGATTGTGACCACCGGCACCTTTCTCAACGGACTTGCTCACGTGGGCGAGATGACCTACAGTTGCGGCCGCAATGGCGAGGCGCCGTCCCAACTGCTTGGCGATCAGTTGCGCACCCTCGGTCTCCAATGGACCCGCCTAAAGACTGGTACCCCGCCCCGTCTCGACGGCCGCACCATCGATTGGTCGCAATTCGAGCCCCAGCCCGGCGATCCCATCCCAACGCCGTTTTCATTTCTAACCGAGAAGATCGACCGCCCTCAGATCGCCTGCCACATCGGCCACACTACCGAAGAAACCCGGCGAATCCTGCAAACCAATATTTCTCGTTCACCACTCTATGGTGGGCAAATCGAAGGCGTCGGCCCGAGATATTGTCCCTCGATAGAAGACAAGATCGTCAAATTCCCGGACAAACCGACCCACCAGATCTTCCTGGAACCAGAGGGTTTAGACACCAACGAGGTGTACGTGAACGGCATGTCCACCAGCATGCCGATCGACGTCCAGGAAGCGGTGGTCGCCTCCATTCCTGGCCTCGAGCATGCCGAAATGATCCGTCCCGGCTATGCCATCGAATACGACGCCATTGATCCCCGCGAGCTCCTCCACACACTGGAAGTGAAATCCGTCCGAGGACTTTTCCTCGCAGGCCAGATCAATGGCACTTCTGGGTACGAGGAAGCCGGATGCCAGGGCCTTGTCGCCGGGATCAACGCGGCATGCCAACTCGGTAGCGTTGCCCCGGTGGTCATTCGAAGAACCGAGGGGTACACCGGAATCCTGATTGATGATCTGATTACAAAGGGTGCCGACGAACCCTACCGCATGTTCACTTCGCGCGCCGAATTCCGCCTGCACCTCCGAATCGACAATGCCGACGAGCGGTTAACGCCCATCGGTCGTCGCATTGGCCTGGTCAACGACGAACGTTGGCTGTTGTTTAGCTCGAAAATGCAACAAAAAGCGCGGCTCCGAGAGGCGCTGTCCCGCCACGAAAACGGCCAATGGCTAAAGCGCCCGGAATCCAAAATCACAGGAATCCGAAGCTGGGTGGTGGAGTGCCTAGGAACCGAACCCGTTCACGGTTTACTGGCCACCATAGAAACCGAAACCAAGTACGCCGGCTACATCGCGCAACAGGAACGGCAGATCGATCGGATGAAAAAGTCTGAGGGCCGGCAAATCCCAGGTGACTTCTCGTTTCGGGCGATCCCCGGCCTATCGAGAGAGATCGGCGAGAAGCTGGAAAAAGTTCAGCCGGCCACACTCGGTCAAGCGGCTCGGATCCCCGGTGTCACTCCTGCCGCAGTCGCAATTCTCGATGTGTACCTGAGCATCGCCCGTGTTTGCTGACCTTTTGGTTGAGCGAATGGGCTCACTGGTAGATCTCACCGATATACAGATCGCACAGTTGGAGGAGCACTTCAACCTACTGAATCGATGGAATAAGGTTCTAAATCTGACTGCAATTCGCGACGTTTCGTTGATTGTAGAGCGGCACTACTGCGAGTCGCTCTTCTTGGGAAAACACCTCCCAGCAGACGCTCTCAAGATTGCGGATGTCGGGTCCGGCGCAGGTTTTCCGGGAATCCCGGTTGCGATTCAGCGCCAGGAATCTTCAATGGCGCTCGTCGAAGCGCACCAACGCAAGAGTGTGTTCCTCACGGAGGCCACTCGCGGATTATGTAACGTTCGGGTGATTGCTAAGCGTGTTGAGGAATTGGGAGAGACATTCGAGTGGATCGTATCAAGGGGTGTCAATTTCGGGGAGATAGAGGGGGCACTCCGGACAATCGCAGGAAATGTCGCGCTGCTCGCAGGCGAGGAATGCCCAAGCTCCCGTTTCACGTGGAACAAGATCAAGCTTCCATGGGGGGACCACAGATTCCTCTGGATCCACCGTTCCACGTGAAACACACGTGCTAACATAGATCCAAATTGGGCAAAGTAATCGCTGTCACCAACCAGAAGGGCGGTGTTGGCAAGACAACCACCGCCATTAATCTGGCCGCTTCGCTCGCTGTTAGCGACATTCGTGTTCTCCTTATCGATTCCGATCCCCAAGGAAACGCCACAAGCGGGCTCGGTATCGCAAAATCAACTGACAAGCCGAGTTTGTACCACGTGCTCCTGGGCGAGGCGGAAGTGAGCGCGGCGATCGTCAAAACCGAGCTGGAGGGGTTGGACCTGGTTCCCGCGGACAAGAACCTGATTGGAGCAAATTTAGAGCTAGTTCCGTTGGAAGAACGCGAGTTTCGCCTTCAACAAAAAATCTCTCAAGTCAAAGAAGAATATGGATTTATTCTCATTGACTGCCCGCCCGCCCTAGACCTTCTTACACTCAACGCCCTAATGGCCGCGGACTCGGTGCTGATTCCCATCCAGTGCGAGTTTTTTGCACTTGAAGGGATATCTGAGCTCGTCGCTACTATCGACAGAATTCGGGAGACACTTCAGCATCCACTGAAAATTGAGGGAATATTACTCACAATGTTCGATGACCGGACCAACCTCGCACGACAGGTTGCGGCCGATCTGCGAGAGTTCTTCGGCAACGACGTCCTGCAAACCGTGATTCCCAGGAGTGTTCGGCTGGCGGAGGCACCGAGCCACGGCAAGCCAATCGTGACTTATGACGTTCGGTCCCGTGGGGCTGAGAGCTATATTCAACTAGCGAAGGAGATTTTAGATCGTGACCACGCCAATCGACAATCCGCGCAAAGCGCTGGGTAGGGGGCTCGGAGCGCTGCTTCCGACGCGACCGTTGGCTGCGCCTGTTCCGACGCCGGCTCTGGAACCGGGACGTTCGGACCGGATCGCCATCGAATCAATCGACCCGAACCCGGTGCAGCCCCGGCGAGTGTTCCAGCAGGAGGCTTTGCACCAGCTCGCGGACTCGATCCGGCAGCACGGCATCATTCAGCCGCTGGTTGTGCGGCGCAATGGCGGGCGCTACCAACTTGTGGCGGGGGAGAGGCGGTGGCGGGCGGCAAAGATCGCTGGTTTGAGCGATGTTCCGGCGGTAGTGCAGGAAATCTCGGATGACCGGCTACTTGAAATCACGCTGATTGAGAACATTCAGCGCGAGGACCTGAATCCGATGGAGTTGGCGTTGGCTCTCGAGCGAATGGCGCGCGAACTCAACATAAATCAGGAGGAGATTGGACGGCGCACGGGCAAGGATCGCAGCACGATTTCAAATGCGATCCGCCTGCTGCAACTGCCACCTGATTTACAGCAGCTTGTGGCGGAGAGGCGGCTTTCGGCCGGGCACGCGAGATCGCTACTGGCGCTCACCGACGAAGAGATGCAGCGCACACTGGCGGAGAAGATCGTCGCGCAGGGGTTATCGGTACGCCAGGTGGAGCGCATTACCAAGCAGATGACGGAACCGCGCAATCCGGCGCCGGAAGAGGCGCTGGATCCTAACGTGAAGGCCGCGATCGTCGAGCTGGAGCGCGTGCTTGGAACGAAAGTCCGGATCGTGGAGAAGAGCGACCGCCGCGGGCGTATTGAGATCGAGTATTACTCGCCCGAAGATCTTGACCGAATCTACACCGTAATCGCCGGGACCGGCGAATAGGCTACCGCATCAACCTCAGAATTTCCGCGAGTTCCCGCCGGATTTCCGGCAGCGGATCGGAAAACAAAATCTGCTGTTCCTGTTTTATTTCTTTGTGGGCGCTTTTGGCCTCCTCGTGCAGGAATTGGCGCGCTCCATCAATGGTGAAGCGCTTCTGGTAGAGGAGATGTTTGATGCGCAGCAGCAGCTCGACGTCTTTCCGGCGGTACAGACGATGGCCGGTGCCGGATTTTTTGGGAGTCAGGGAAGGGAATTCGCTTTCCCAATAGCGGAGAACGTACGGCTCCAAACCGAGCATCGTGCTGACTTCGCCAATGCGGAAAAAGAGCTTGTCGGGGATTTCCGGCGCATTCGCAGTAGCGACACCTTCCGACATTACACCGTCATGCTACGAGATGGTGACGCAGGCGTCAACCGGTGTTTGGTAGATCACTGTCGGGATCATTACGTACTCCGTATCGGAACTCATTCCGTTTGGATGGTGACCAAGTGCTGGCCGCGAGGGAGGGGGAGCGAGTACGTGGCCGTGCCGGCGGCCAGGAATGTCAGGGGAACTGGCGCTGCGTCGATCTCCACCTTCGTGGGTTTGCGATCCAGGACGGCGAAGGCGCGGGACGCGCTTTCATAGGATAGATCGATGGTGGACTTGCCAGTGCGGTCGGCGGAGTGGAGGTCGCCGTTGAAGTCAACGATGTGGGGAGCGGGAGTTTCGGCGGCTGGTTCCACGGTGTGAGGACCGGGAGGAAGCCAGAGAGTGGAACCGTCGGTGACGGGCCAGGAATTGCCATCGACTTTGGCTTCGCCTGGCCATACGACGCCGACGCCGTAGGGGGAGTCGATGATCAAGTTGGCGCCGGCGCGCTCGGCGTGGGGTACGATCGCACCGGCTGAGGGAAGCAGGGGAAGATCTGGGGCGAGGATTGAGTTTTCAAAGTACAGGGCCACGCGGGGGAAAGCAGTAGAAGCGAGGTGCACGAGCTCAAACAGCTCGGTGCCGGTTTGCTGCTTGGTGGGATAAACGTCCTGGTAACGATCCACGATGTTGATGTCGATGGCGAGCTTGTTGGTGTGTCGCGTGAGGGGCTGGTAGCGCTTGGCAATCTCGGGGTAGCGCTGCGGGCCAAGGTTCCAGACGGTAGCGGGATCTTCGATCAGGAAAGTGAAGTCGTGAGAGTCGAGCAAGGGGAGGACGCGGCTGGCGTCCGCGCCGATAGCGTCCTTCATGCCGGTGTCGAAGCGGTCGTCGACGTGGGTCAGGACGAGATCGAGGTTGGGGCGCGAGGCGCGGACCTTTTCGACTTCGGCCATCCATTCGTCTTGCATGCGACGGGCGAGCGAGGCACGGAAATCGAGAAAGAGGCGGAGCGACTCGGCGTCTTTGCGGGTGTGAAAGAGATCGATGGGATCGAAACCGTGGGCGTCTTTAAACTCGCGGCGGACATCGTCATTCATGGGCGTGAAGCGGGCGGGGTTGCCGACGCCTTCGAGCGATTCGAAGTAGAGCTCGGCAAGGTTCACGCCATCCCAATCGAAACGGTTAATAAGATCTTTTATTCCCGCTGAGGCGGCGCGAAAGCAATCGCGGTTGGTCAAGTTCATGAGCTTGCGCCAGTCGAGCTGTGCGTCTTGCAATATCGCGGTCTTCTCGCGCCACTCGGGATGCGAGGCCCAGAATTTTCCGCTGACGTGCGGGAGCTCGATCCAGGCGTAGACGAGAATGCCGTGGCGATGACAGGCTTCGATCAGCAATTTCAAATAGCGGTCGCGTTCGGGATCGGGATCGTAGTAATGCCACGAGGCCACGTGCAGAGCGGCGATGCCGGAGGCGCGCCAGCGGGCGGCGAAATATTCGAGATCGACGCGGGCGCGATAGGAGGAATCGAAGAAGGCCCAGAGGCGCGCGGAGCGGAACGGGGCGCGGAGGCCGAGGTCGGTGAGGGCTTGCAGGATGTAGGGAAAGCGCTCATAGCCGCGTTCGCCGGGACTCGCGGCGATCCAGAGCACGGCGCCGCGGCCGCTCGAGTAACCAGCGATGAGGGGGGCGCCGGACCAGCGCTCTTTCGCGAAAACTTGCGCGTTCTTGGGAACGTCAAAACGATGCAGCTCGACGGCTTTCTGCCAAATGGTAGGGAGCTTGGGGCGGTGGACGTCTTCGACGTTGATGACGGAGACAGTGTCCCGGCCGGCGCGGAAACCGAACGATTCAGCGGGCGTAGTCTGTCCTTCGAGGATCAGAAATGCACCTTGTTCGACACGTTCGGTGAGGTGATTGGGGGCGCCTGTGCCGGGGCGGATGACGAGAATGCCGGCGGAATCGGCGGGTTGCGATTGAAATCCAATGGAGGACAGGATTTGGGGCCAGGAGCCGGGGTCGCTATTCAGGACCGCGAAGCCGGTGGGAAGGGAAGACGCGCCGGCGGGCGGAGTGATCGTGGCGGCGGATAGGGAACAGGAGAGCAGGAAAGCAAGAGCAAAGAGCCGGACCAGGGGGTCCGGCGCGGACGAGGGCGTCCGCCCCACATCGAGCAGATTAATGAGTGAAGGCATACCAGAATCCGGCGCGGACATCGTTGAAGTTGGGCTTGCGGACGCCGTACTGAGGAATCGTATAGGCGCCGTGCATGACGTTGACGGAGAACATGAGCGAGGGGGGCATCCAGGAAGCGCGGAAGCGGACTCCGGGTCCGGCTTCGGCGAAATTAGCCCAGGCCTGCCGCTTGTCGTCGAGGGTGATGTTGGCGTTGACGAAGAATTGCAGGCGCAGATCGCCGAGCGCGGGCGGCGTGAATCCGGCGCGGTTTTGTGAGCTGGTGAGGAAATCATTGTCGAAGCGGCTGACGAAAACGCCGTCGGCATTGGTTTCGAAGAACAGGCCGGGCGTTTCGGAACGGATGTTGTGACCCCAGCCGCGGGCGAAGGAGACGCCGCCGCGGTAGTCCGGCGTGGCCAGGCCTACGCCGGGATGGCTGCCGAGATAACTGACAGCTTCGCCAGCTTCGAACCATCCCATCATGCCGTGCCAGTAACGCGTGGCGACGCCGGCCGCGAAGATAAACGAACTCTCGGAAAGATACTGCGGGAGCGCGCCACCGGTGGTCTCGCGGGTATCGCCAACCAGGCGCGTGGAGAGATAGGGATGGAAAGGAAGATGGCCGACCTTGAACTCCGTTTTGATCTGGCCGTAGCCGAACACATCGTGCCAGCGCGTGGAGTAAAACGGGAAGATCCAGACGGTGGTGCGCATGAAGGCGAGGCCTGGCCGGAGATTGTTGAACGCCTGCGCGGCGTCGCTGGAGATTTTGTCGTCGTCACTTTGGCGGGCGAGGGCGAACCACTGGATGGCTTCGGCATCTTCGTGGAGCATGTTGTAGGCATAGCCGAGTTGCAGCATCACGGCGAAATCCAGGGGATCGGAATCATGGGCGAGGGCGAGATACTTGACGGCGTCTTTGAGATAACCGGCCTTCATGCTGCGCTCGGCCATTACTTTCGCCTCGGTGGCGCCAGGGACATCGTCTCCGGGCTTGCCAATCGACCGGTTGGCGCTGTGGGGCGAAGGATCGGGGGTTTGCGGCAATTGCAGAGCGGCGCGGACGCGGTTGGCAAGTTCGACGTCGTTGCCCTTCATGACACGCTCGAGCAGGGGCATGGCGGCGGCGCGGTCGTTACGGCCGAGGTAGAGAAAGCCGAGCTGGGCGGCGGAGAGCAGATCGTCGGGAGCGCGGTCGGTGATGATTTTGAATTCGTGCTCGGCTTCATCCTTCTTATTCATGCGGAGGAGCAGGTAGGCTAGCTCGCGGCGCAGCTCGATGTTGGCGGCATCGAGTTCGAGCGCCTTGCGGAACTCGTAGACGTAGGGGTAGCGATTGGGGAGCAGTTCGCGGGCGGCTTCGGCGGCGCGGGGCTCACCTCCACGGGAGGCAGCGAGCAGGGCGGCGTTGGCGTCCTCGATTTTGTTTTCAGCTTTGAGGACGCGGCCGAGATCGAGGAGGACGGATTTGCGATCGGGGAGCAGGCGCCAGGCGGCCAGGTAATGCTCGGCGGCAAGCGGGAGCTCATCGCGCTGCTCGGCGAGATCGGCTAGCTCATCGTGGGCGCTGAAGTTCCCAGGATTCATTTCGAGGGCCTTCGACCAGCGCTCGATGCCGGTGCGAAGGGGGGTATCGACGTTCTGGAAGGCTTGTTCGGCGGTAGCGGCGGAGGCGGGATCGCCGGTCTTACGGATCCGGTCGAAGATGCGGCGGGCCTCCGCCTGCTTTTTTGTTTCGTAGCAAAGGAACGCGTACTCGAGTGCTACGTGGGTGTCAGTATGGTCCAGGCGCATGGCCTCCCCGAACTGATCGCGGGCGGCTTCAGCTTCGCCGACCTTAAGCAGGGTGTAGGCAAGGTCCTTACGGATGGACGGTCGAGTGGGGGCGGCCGCGATGGCCTTCTCGAAGAAAGCAATCGCCTGATCGTAATCCTTGACCCGAAGAAACTCATAGGCTTTGGAAAGCGGAGCGTAGGCCGGATCAGGGCTGGGTGCTGAGGTCTGCGCCCGGGAGAGGGCACAGAGCAATAGGGCTGGGATTACTAGCCGCATGTTTTAAAGCTGCTTTAGAGGAATAGTGGGGCGGGGCGGGGAAGTTCGCAGGGAAAAAGGTGGGCGGAATGGCGGCGGCTGGAGCCGGGCATTCAAGGACGAAATCGAGTGGGATGAAGAACACCTGATTTTCTAAGAAAAGGGGGCTGAGAGGTGCGTTTCCATGGCCCGGTCCATGCGAGAATGACCTCTGCCGCAGAAGCAAGGACATGGCCCTCGATCAGAACCACTCCGGCAGCAGTCAGCCGGCGCAACCAGCGACGCGGTTGCGGAGAGCGCTCACACTCCGGGACCTCATTCTGTACGGGGTGATCGTGATCCAGCCAACGGCGCCGATGCCGGTCTTTGGGATTCTTAGCGACCGAAGCAGCGGGCACGTAGTGACTACGATCCTGATCGCGATGGTGGCCATGCTGTTCACGGCGATCAGCTACGGCCGGATGGCGCGCGCCTACCCGAGTGCGGGCTCGGCGTTCACTTATGTGGGGAAGGAAATCAGCCCGGCGCTCGGCTACGTGACCGGCTGGGGCATGGTGATGGACTATATGCTCAACCCCATCATCTGCACGGTTTGGATCAGCCAACAGGCCCATATTTTTGTGCCGGAGATCCCGTACTGGGCGTGGGCAGTTTTCATTATTCTGTTGTTCACATGGCTGAACATTCTAGGCATTCGGACGTCGGCCAGGATCAACGGAGTCCTCGCCACGGCCATGGGAGTTGTGGTGACCGTGTTTTTCGTGGCCGCCGCCCGCTATATCTTTGGGCACCCGCATGGCGGCCCGGCATTTTTCACGCGCCCATTTTACGATCCGCTCACGTTCCATGCGAGAGCGGTGTTGGGCGGAACCTCCATTGCGGTCCTCACCTACATTGGTTTTGACGGCATCTCGACGCTGTCCGAGGAGGCGGAAAATCCGCGGAGAAATATCCTGCTCGCGACCGTGCTGACGTGCATCGTGATCGGCGTTCTGTCGGCCTTGGAAGTTTATGCGGCTCAATTGGTGTGGCCCGCGACCCAGCCATTTCCCGATGCGACCACGGCCTTCGTATTTGTCGCGGGGCGCGCGTGGGCGCCGCTTGCCGCCGTCGTCGGATTGACGCTGATGACCGCCAATTTCGGCTCCGCCATGGGAGCGCAACTGGGGGCGGCACGGCTGCTGTTCGGCATGGGGCGCAGTTCGGCGCTGCCGAAGTCCTTTTTTGGCATAGTCGATCCGAAGCGGCGCATTCCGCGCAATAACGTGATTTTCACGGCTTTTATCACGCTGGGAGGTGTCTTTGTGCTGGATTTCGACCTGGGCGCCCAGATGCTGAATTTTGGAGCCTTGCTGGCTTTCATGGGTGTGAATTTGGCGGCGCTGATGCGTTACTGGGTGCGAGAGCCGGAGAAGAAGCTGACCAACCTGTTGCCGCCGGTTTTGGGATTCGTGATTTGTCTGTTGCTGTGGCTCAATCTGAGCCGCACCGCTCAAATCGCGGGGGCCGCGTGGATGTTGGTTGGAATTGCTTTCGGCGCATGGAAGACGCGAGGTTTTCGCGGTGAGTTGGTGGATTTCAGCATGCCCGCCGAGGACGAAACGTGAAGCCCAATCGAGGCGGACATAATAATTAATAGGACGGTCTGGTTTCATGGTTCATCGGCGTGACATTCTCAAACTGGCCGCGCTCCTGACGGACATAGCCTGCCCGTGGCCGGTGGCGGCGGCGACGCGGCCCAAGCGGGTGATTGTCGCCGGCGCGGGCCTGGCGGGCTTGAGCTGCGGCTGGGAGCTGAGCAAAAGGGGCCACGAGGTGGTGATTCTGGAGGCGTCAAACCGGACCGGCGGCCACGTGCGAACCATTCGCGAAGGCCTCGCGGAGGGATTGTACGCCGACGGCGGCGCCGAGCATTTCACCCGGCCCGGCTATGAGCTCTATCGCAGCTACGTAAAGGAATTCGAGCTTCCCGTTCTGGCATACCCCCATCGCGAAAACATGCTGCATGTCCTCAACGGACGCATGGTGAGCGAACAGGAAGCCATCGCGCTCAAGACATTGCAAGCGAGCGGCTATAACCAGCGTGAGATCGACTATATAACCAAGAAGCATTCCCGGGATCTGACCGAGTTATACCTGGGACCTTATATAGAGAAGATCCGGGACGAGTATCAACCTTTTGGCGCCGGGATGGACGCGCTGGACGACCTCTCGGTCACGGACCTACTCCGCCGGGACGGCGCATCGGCGGCGGCGATTCGGAGCATCGGTTCGGACGATTCAGCGCTCCACGGTATTTGGGGAGACGCGATTGTGCGGCTGCGGGGTTTACCCTCCGACCCGCACGAGCTTTATCGTTTGAAGGGCGGCAACCAGGCTCTTCCCGATGCTTTCGCGTCCCGCCTGGAGAGCCGCATCCGCAAAAATTGCGCGGTCACACACATCCAATACGACGATACAGGCATCACCGTGGCCTGTAGCGAGGGTGGAGGGACCCGGAAATTCCAGGGCGACTATCTGGTTTGCTCGATGAACGCGATCATCCTTCGCCAGATACCAGTCAATCCTCCCTGGCCGGATGCGAAACGGTTCGCGATCGAGAATATGCCATACACCGTCGAGACGCGGCCGATTTTCCAGTCGCGGACCAAATTCTGGAAGCGAGACGGCTACAGCGGGAGCATGGAGTTCGGAAGCCCGATTCTGGGACCTTTATGGCCGATGGCCGAGGATGTGCCAACCGACCGTGGACTGCTGATCGGCACCGGACAGGCGAGCGCTCCGGCGGATGCCGCTTTCGATCTATTCAAGCGTTACTACCCGGGCAAATCCGCGGACATCGATCACATCATGACGATCGATTGGTCGCAGGACAAGTGGGCCATGGGATGCCAGGCAAGCGACTATAGACCGGGGCAACTCCGAAAGTTCTGGCCCGCGGCCATTCAGCCCGTAGGGCGCGTATACTTCGCTGGAGCCTACTGTGACAATCTGAACTGGGGCATGGAGGCTGCCACGCGCTCGGCTTACCGAGTGGCGCGCGCGATTCACGAAGCCTGAACACCGCGTCCCGCCCGCCCATCATCACCGCGGTGCCGTTGACTTTCCGAACCAGCGTGTGCAAGACTTGCTGCAAGTACTTGGTTTGAAAAGCTTCAGGCACTGCTATTTCGGGTAGCTTCCCCCTTACCAAAAAGGGTTAGGAACTCACCCTACAGAACGAGGTTAGAGGATCGTCATGCGAAATTATTTTAGGTTTGTGATTTACTGCGCCTTCTCTGCGTTGGTTTGCGGGACTTTGGCCTACGGCCAGGTGGATACGGCCACGATTGTCGGTACCATACATGACGCCAGCGGCGCCGTGATCGTCGGCGGGACCATCACGGCCACCGCAACCGACACCGGAATAAGGACGGCGGCGAAAACGGATTCCAGCGGCAACTATGTCGTGACGCCGCTGCGCATCGGAAATTACTCGGTCACGGTAGAGGCGACGGGATTCAAGACGGAGACTCACGGGGGCATCGTGCTCCAGGTTCAGGACCGGCTGCGGTTGGACTTCACCATGCAGGTTGGCTCGGTGAACGAAACGGTCAACGTGGAAGCGGAGGTTCCGGTGATACAGACGGAATCCACTTCACTCGGAAGCGTGGTGGCCAGCCAGCAGATCACCGATATGCCGTTGAACGGCCGCGATTACACGCAGTTGGCGACTCTGACCACGGGCGTGGTCAAGATCACCGAAAGCAGCGGAAACATCAACGGCGCATCGAGCCAGACCAACGGTAACGCCGGCGGTGCGTTCGCTGTCAACGGGACACGCGGAAACTTGAACAACTTCATGCTCGATGGCATCGATAACAACTCCAATGACAACGCCGGCAACGTTCTGCAGACAAATGTGGATGCCATCCAGGAATTCAAGGTGCAGACCAGCAACTACTCGGCGGAGTTCGCGCGCAGCGGCGGCGCGGTGATCAACGCCACCATCAAATCCGGGACCAACCAGTTCCACGGGACCGCATTCGACTTCCTGCGTAACGACGATCTGGACTCCCGCGGCTTCTTCGAGCCGGCGGGGACGCCCAAGGCGCCATACAAACAGAATCAGTTTGGCGGTACACTCGGCGGGCCGATCCGGAAAAACAAAACGTTTTTCTTCATGGATTATCAAGGAACGCGCGTAGCCACTTCGCAGACCGACATTTCAACGGTTCCGACTCCCGCGGAGATCGGCGGCAACTTCAGCGGCATTCTGGGCGGTCAGGTTGGAACCAATGCGCAGGGTGGGCCGGTGTACGCAAACCAGATTTTCGATCCGAACTCAACCAACATCGTGAATGGCAACGTGGTGCGCACTCCGTTTCCGGGTAACATCATTCCAGCGTCACGGCTAGATTCGATCAGTTCGGCAGTGGCGCAGCTTTATCCGGCGCCGAACGTGCCCGGAGCGCTCGCAAATAATTACATCGTGGACGCCCTGGGTAACGAACAGGTTGACCAGGCGGATGTGCGGGTGGATCACACAATCTCGGACCGGCAGCAGATCTTCGCACGGTTTTCCTTGAGCCAGGAGGATCGTTTTCAGACGCCTCCGCTCCCCGGCTTGGCCGATGGCGGCAGCTACAGCACCGGCAACTACCTCGACGATACGCGCGGCGCCGTGCTCGGATATACCTTCACGCTCAGTCCGACGATGGTGAACGAGCTGCGTATAGGATTCAACCGGGCGCACTACGTCGACAACACCCCGGCCTACGGACAGAATTATCCGCCCGCTGGTCTCGACGTGCCTGGCGTTCCGAACAATGCCACGGTAAACGGATTGACGCTGTTCGGGCCCAGCGGCTTTAAGAGACTCGGCGAGCCGGGATACACTCCCACTACCAGCACCAGCCAGGAGTTTCAATACGGCGACACTCTCAGCATCGTGCATGGGAAGAACTCGCTGAAGATGGGGCCGGAGTTGCGCTGGAGCCAGTTCAATCTGTTCCAGATCGGCCAACCCCGCGGCTCATTCTCGTTCAGTGGGCAATTCACCGCCGATTCGCCCTCCTCGGGAGACGGCAGCGGCAGTGGCCTGGCTGATATGCTGCTCGGACTTCCGAATTTTTCCACCATCTCGACTCTCACGTACTTCGGAAACCGCCAGCAAACGTATGGAGGCTTCATTCAGGACGACTACAAGCTGTCCTCCAAGCTGACGTTGAACCTGGGTGTTCGCTACGACTACACGACGCCCATCACCGAGGCTCACAATCAGCAAGCCAACTTCGATTTTGGCACCGGGCAGTTAGTTGCGGCCGGGCAGAACGGCGCTTCCGCAGGCTTGGTGACCACCGACAAAACCGATTTCTCCCCGCGCGTCGGCGTTGCCTGGAATCCGTTCAAGAACACGGTAATCCGTTCGGGTTACGGGCGGTTCTTCAGCTATCAGGAGATCCGGACCGGAGATCCGCTACAGCTTGCGTATAACCTGCCGTTCTTCTATCAGCCTGCTTTCACCAGCAATGGCATCACGCCAGTGTTGACGGTCTCGGGCGGATTTCCGTCGCTCAATCCGAGCCAGGCCATCGACGCTAGTGTGACGGCTTCCGGATCCGGTGTGGGCTCGCATCTGCAGGCTCCGGTTCTGGATGAATGGAATTTCAATATCCAACAGCAATTGCCGACTAACATTCTGTTCGAGGTTGCCTACGTCGGTTCGAAGTCAACTCATCTGCAAACACTTATCGATCCGAACCAGGATCCGGTTCCTGGTCCGGGCGACATACAATCGCGGCGGCCTTATCCGCAGTACTCGGGCTTTACCGATATCGTGGATCGCGGAAACTCGAATTTCGACGCGCTCGAGATCAAAGCCGAGAAACGCCTCTCGCACGGATTAATGTTCCTCAGCGCGTTCACCTATAGCAAATCGATGAATGACCAGCCTGAGATCTGTTGTAACTCGCCCTGGCCGCAGAACTCTTACGATATAGCGGCCGAACGTGGACCATCGGACTTCGATCAGAAATTCCGCTGGGTTTCGAGCTTCGATTACCAATTGCCGGTCGGAAAGGGCCAGCGTTACCTCAACTCCAGCCGCGCGGAAGACCTCGTGCTCGGCGGCTGGCACGTGGGTGGAATCTTCACCTGGCATAGCGGATTCTACTTTTCGCCGGCCATGGACTACGATCCTTCCAATACCGGCTCGCAGGGCTTGACCCGGACCGATCGCACATGCAATGGCAATCTGCCGTCCGGGCAGCAGTCGGTTAATCTCTGGTTTGATCCCAGCTGTTTCCCCCTACCGACGGGCTACGCGTTCGGCAACTCTGGCAAAAATGTCCTGCTCGGCCCTGGCGGTGTGGGCGCGGACCTGGCATTCCGCAAGCTCTTTGAGCTCGCGGAGCGTGCGCGCCTGGAGTTCCGGCTGGAGCTTTTCAACGCGTTCAATCACCCGGTTTTCGCGCAGCCCGACAACTATATTACCGACGGGCCTGGAGCCACGGGCGTGATCACTTCGACCGTACTGCCGCAGAGAGAAATCCAGTTTGCGCTGAAGCTGCACTTCTAACATGAAGTCCAGTTAAGCGCCAGGTGGGGCGCATTCGACCGTACTACAGCGAATCGCGCCCGTAATCCTACGGCTGCTTCGGCATATCCGCCGGAACAACCGAAGCGTGAGCCACCTTGCCGGCGCGCGCTTCCGCGATCGAGACATGGTTGCTTTCCAGTGTCGTGCCCAGTGTCTGGTCGAGCGACACCCGCGCATTGTTGTACGTCACCAACGCGGCGATCTCGGTGGACTGCGCGGTGGCTAGGTCGCGCTGCTGCTGAATCACGTTGTAGGGCGTGGAAGCTCCCAGCGCATATTTCTTCTGCTCGGCATCCAGCAGTTGTTGCGATAGGATGCGGTTTCTCACCGCGGCATCATAGCGGGCTCTGGACTGCTGCAAACCGACCACGGCGTTCAGCACATCGACCTGCACCTGTTTGAGATCCTTCTGGACGCCCAGTTGGGTCTGGCGAAGCTGCAACTGGTCGATGCCATAATCAGCTTGCGCCTGCCGATCCCGGAGAGGAACGGAGAAAAATGCGCCTACGTATTCCGTCGGGAAATTGCGCCGGAATGCCTGGCCCAGAGCGTTGCCAATACCACCAACGAAGTATGGGTTTGCCGTTTCCGCGAATGGGCCGGCCCCCACGGTCCGCGCCGTTCCCGCCAACCCAGCCTGACTCTCGCCGGCAAAACCGACCAGATTGGGGAGCACGCCGTTCTTGGTGCCCAGCGCCGAAACCTCGGCGGTGGTTATGTTTGCTCTCTCGGCGGCGAGATCGCTCCGGTTCGCCATTGCCTTTTCAACCAGATCCTTCATTGGCGGGAAGTCGTCTTTTTCCGGAATTACCATCCGATCTAACGGCACGATTTCAGCATTGGCCACAATCGGATCCTCAATGCCGTTCCGGCTGATCAGATTCTTGAGCCGCAGCTCATCCTGTTTGAGGCTGGTTTCCGAAGTCACCACATCCTGCTGACCGGTGGCGACCTGGGACGCCGCTCGGGTAAGTTCTATCTCCGCCAGCGTTCCAATCTCTACTTGTTTTCTGGTGTCCTCATAAAACGCTTTCGCCGCTTCGAGCGCGCTGTTCTTAGCCTTCATGTCCTCATAGTCCGCAACTAGCGCGTTGTAGTTATTCAGGACGTTCACCACGGTACTGATAACCTGCGTCTTGAAATTAAGGTCCGAGGTCTGGAGGTTGATCTTAGCCACATCAATATTCCGGCCATTTACAGCCACGCCAAATCCCTGCAAAAGATTCTGTTGGAACTGGACGGAGAGGCTTGCATTGACTGAAGGATTCAGCACGTCAGTGGGTGCGTTCTCATTCAAGTAGTGGTCCGTATAAGTGGCCGTAAGCGTGCCGCCCGACAGGAATCCTTCCTGGAGAGATCCGCTGTAAATACGTTGATTCTGGATCAAAATTGGCGTAATACTCTGGACGACATCCGGCTGAGGCGCGGTTCGGTGGCTGTAGGTTGTGGATTCCTGAATGGTTGGATCCAAGGTTGGAGTAACCGGGCCGATTTGGGCTATCAATGTATTGGACGCACTCCGGACGGCGCTGGTACTACTTGCACTAACTCCAGCGGCAGCCTGGCTGCCAAGGACACCCTGCCCGCTCGCTACGGAAGCCGCCTGCGCCGCCCCACTCGGCACGCCCGGTAATGCGCCACCGGCCTGCGCGCGTTGTACCCTCCACACCCAAGAGATGGGATCATAGCGAGACACCGCCAGGTCGATATTGTTTTCCAAAGCGAGCGCAATGGCGTCGTGTACACTCAAATACAGTTTTCCGGCTCGAATGAGATCCTGGAGCCTCGCGGAGTTCGCAAGCCGGACCTCCGGTACCTCGGGTGCGGCATAAGGCCTCCAGAATGCAGGCGCCGAGGGCGGCACCGGTTCGATCGCCTGCTGTGCCAAAAGAAACGACGCCGGCCACACATAGCACAAGCCCACCGCGATGTACTTTCGCAAGCCGCGAGAGAATCCAACGGAATAGACTGGTTCAGAGTTGGTCATCGCTTTTCTCCGTCCGGCAAACTGGAGGGAGCGGCAGAGATATGTCCGGACATTGCCTCCGCCACCGAGACATTATTCACTTCGAGAGTCGTTCCCAATGCCTGGTCGAAGGCAACGCGGGCGTGACTATAATTTGCGATGGACTGTATCTCGGAACTCTGGGCACTCGCTAAGTCACGCTGATCCTGAACCACCTGATAGGAGGTCCCGGCTCCCAGCGCGAGCTTCTTTTGATCCGCATCCAATGTCTGCTGTGCCAGTACTCTTGCCTTCACGGCGGCATCGTATCGGGCGCGGGCTTGTTGCAGCCCGATTACCGCGTTCTGAACATCTACGCGGACCTGGTTGATATTCTTTCGCAGTGTGAGCTCATTTTGCCGGATTTGGAGCAAGCTAGTCACGTAGTCAGACTGCGCCGCTCGATTTCGAATGGGAATATTCAACGAAAAGCCCGCCGAGTAATTGGGAAAATTACGGCGCGCGATCTGAGCGAGTAAGTTGCCGTAACCTCCGGCGAGGTATGGCACGCCCGCCTCCAGCGCACCCAAGGCCGTTAGTTGACCGGTCAGACCGTTGTTAGTAAGTTCGGCAAATGCCTGCAACTGTGGCTTTAGTTCGTTCTTAATACCAACCAGGTTCAACTGATTGCTTTCGAGATTGATGCGGCTTTGGTTGATTTCCACGCGCTTGTCCAGCGCTTCCGAGACCAGGGCGTCCACCGGCTTGATCGCGTCTTTTTCCGGAATCACGATCCTATCGAGGGGAACAATGTGGACGTCGGCTAGATCCGCGCTGGTTATCCCCGAGCGGCTCAGGGCGTTCTTTAAGACTGTCTCCTGCTGGGCCAGGTTGGTCTGCGCAATGATCAGGTCTTGTTTGGCAGTATAGAGCTGCGATTCCGCGCGCGTGACCTCTATCTCCGCCAGGGAGCCGATCTCGACCTGCTTCTTGTTGTCATCGTACAACTGCTGCGCGGTCTGCACTTCTTTCTCGCGCGCATGCACATCCTCCACAAAACTCGAAAGATCCCAATATAAGTTAAGTACGGCGGAAACGGTGGTGATCAACTGCGACTTGAACTGCAGATCAGTCCATTTCAGGTTATTCTTCTGCACGCGCATGTTGCGCCCGTTCACCGCCGATCCAAATCCATAGAGAAGATTCTGTGTAAGCTGCAAATCCAGGTCGCCCGACGTGAAAGGATTGAGTGTGAACGATTGGCTGTTGATCTTGGTGTAGACGCTGGCATACGTCATCTGCGCGGTCAAACCGAAGTCCCAATTCTGCAAATACTGGGTTTGGTACTGGCGGACATCTTCGACGAGCGCCGTCGTTCCGGTCAGAATCGTATTGCTCTGCGGTACGCTCAAATGCTCAAAAACCGCCAGGGCCGTGACCGTTGGGTCCAGTGCCGGAATGGGCGGACCAAGCTGTGTGACAATGCCGCCGCCGGAGCTCACACCGGTGGCCGCGCCGCTCAGCGTACTCGAAATCGCGCTGACGCCTTGCAGGCTGACGCTCTGGGGGCCCGGCGCTACGCCCACGTCCACACTCCGGAGCGCATTACCCGACTGCGCGCGTTTGAGCACTTCCCTCGCCAACAAAGGTCCGTACCGCTGCACCTCGACGTCGATGTTGTTTTCAATCGCCAATGCCACCGCGTCCTGCGCGGAAAGGTACAGATTGCCCGCGCGGATCAGAGCTCCCAGGCGCGAGGAATTGGTCAAATTGATCGGCGGAATCGATCGTGTCTGATAGGGATGCGTCAGCCAGCCAAGGCCTCCCGTCGCCGGATCAATTCTGACCGCGTTTTGAGCACCGGCAGATCCGGCAAGAAGCAGGCAGGCGCACGACAGGAACACTACCGCCCGGATCGATCGATGGCAATCGTGGTTGAGCTTCATGGATACACATAAGCATAACGGGTCAAGGGGTAGGAACGTTCCGTGGTTTCCGGAAACGGGTGGCTGGCCTGTGGATTAATCTCTGAGCACCACGGGTCCTCGGTGTCAGATCCGTGGCTGGTTTGCTTGGCAGGCAAAAAGCCCGCCCGGGCGCATCGGCAATCCGGAGGCCGCCGATGCACCCGGCTGAGGCTATTTCAGTTTGGGCAGGGATCGTTCGTAACCGACGTGCTGAAGAACGCGCCTCCCTCAAACCCGACCGTGACTAGTCCGATCGGCTCACTGGAGCACACGGCAACCGAGCCCGTAAACGCCGTGGAGTCGAAGGAACTGAAGTTCAACTTGGTGTCCAGGGTGAAGATCGTCTGATTGTTGGCCGGTAACGTCTCTACAAACTGCCCCATTTGGCTCCCGTTGGAGTTCATCACCATTACCGTGACGTTAGCTGTACTGCTGCCTGGGTTGGCGATGGCCATGCCAGCCGTAAACTTCCCGGGACCACCCACCGAAACGGGGAAGCGGAAACTCGTCGCGGCCGCCGTCGACTGTGCGCCCACGGCGCCGGTGATCGATGTCGAACTGAGGCCAAAATCAAAAAGACTGAAGACATTCAAAGGAGCGGTCGAGGTCGCGATGCCCCACGCCACCTCCAGACTGCTGTTCTCTCTCTCGCTCGTCTCAGTGGCCAGCACCGCGACCTCGTTCGGCGCAACCGTCACACTGTCCCTGCTCTTGAGCCCGGCCCCCGACAAGGGGACCGAGAAGCTCGCGCCGGCTTGATTGAAGAACTGAACCACGACTTTAGCGGTCGTCGTGCCACTGTTGGCCAGCATAACCTGGGTGCTGAATTCCTGCCCGTAGGGCCAGTGGGCGATGATGTACTGGAAAGATGCCGGCGTCGAACTGGCCGCCAGGGGTTCCGCTACCTCGTCGGCGCTAAAAATCGAGCTGACTGACTGCGTCGCAGAAGGGTCAAGCAAGGTCTGACCCGCCGCGATGTTGGCCGAAACAAGTAGGCATCCGAGCACAAAGTTTGTCTTCATAGTTTCCATTTTTCGTGAATTTCCCACTCCGGGCAATGCTTCAGGCCCAGAGTTAACGTCTGCGGCGTGTTAAATCTCGCGATTTAACATTTGAATGAAGCCTCCTGAATTTACAAGAGTTTACGGTGGCGTTTGGCGGTTGTCTCGAGGCGGCGCGTGGCCCTTGGGAAACGACTCCCCGGCGCACATTCGCTCGGCCCGTTTTTCGGATTATCCGGCCTCCAGTTGACCGGTACACGCCTTCGTGATAGCGTTTTCATCGCATATGAGGAGAACGGATGCCCAACCTCAATCGCCGTAGATTCCTCAATCACCTACTGTCCGCCGGTCCCTCACTCGCGACCGGCTCGTGGTACCGAGGGTTCGCTCAAGCCACGAGCACCGGGGCGGCTCGGGTTGTTTTCGACACAACCAGACGGATAGCGGATCTGGATCGCCGGCTGCTTGGCTCGTTCCTCGAGCACCTGGGACGCGCGGTTTACGGCGGAGTGTACGACCCGGGCTCTCCGCTCGCGGATGCGAACGGGCTGCGCAAGGATGTCATCGAAGAGATACGAACTCTCGGCGTCCCCATCATCCGGTATCCGGGTGGAAACTTCGTGTCCGGCTACCATTGGCTCGATGGCGTGGGGCCCAGGAACGAGCGTCCGCGCGTACTCGATCGTGCATGGAATTCGACCGAAACGAATCAGTTCGGGACCAACGAATTCATCGGCTGGTGCCGCGCGGTCGGCGCCGAGCCGCTATTGGCCGTCAACCTGGGCACGGGTACTCCCGAAAATGCCGCTGCGCTCGTTGAATACTGCAATGTCGCGGCCGGTACGCGTTGGAGCGATCTGCGGCGGCAGCACGGTGTCGCCGCGCCGCACGACGTGAAGGTTTGGTGCCTGGGCAACGAGATGGATGGCAAGTGGCAGATCGGGCATATGCCCGCCAACGAGTACGGCCTGAAGGCCGCGGACGCCGCCCGGCAGATGCGTACGGTGGATCGGTCGGTTCGCCTGGTGGCATGCGGATCGAGCGGCCCGGCCATGCCGACCTACCTGGAATGGGATCGCGAGGTGCTCGAGCAGTGCTACGACGACGTGGACGCCATTTCCCTGCATCGCTACTACAACAACACGAGCGAAACCAACGGCGATACCAGGCGCTTCCTGGCTCTGAATCTCGACATGGAACGGCAGATCCAGGAGGTTGCCGCCGTCTGCGATTATGTTCGCGGCTTGCGCAAATCGCCGAAGCGCCTTTCGCTGTCGTTTGATGAGTGGAACGTGTGGTACCGCGAGCGAGGTGGCGATGGAAAGCGCCAGGAGGCGCCGCATTTGCTCGAGGAGGTCTACAACCTCGAAGACGCGCTGCTGGTTGGCGGACTCATCAACACCCTGCTGCGGCATGCCGATCGCGTGCGCATCGCGTGTCTCGCGCAAATCGTGAACGTCATCGCGCCGCTAGTGACCAACAAGGACCGCGTCCTGCGGCAGTCGATCTACTACCCATATGCCTGGGCGCTCCATCATGCACGCGGCCAGGTGATCGATTTGTCGCTGGAATCGGAATCGTACGAAGTGCCGCACTTGGGGAAAGTGCCTGTTCTGGACGTCGCGGCGACCGCGGACGCGGCCACCGGCGAAAACTGCCTGTTCATGCTGAACCGCGACCTGACGAACGAGCGCGAAATTACCGTGAGGTGGACCGGCTCCGCGCCCACTCGTGTGCTTGCGCTCGAGAGTCTGACAGGGCCGGATCTGAAGGCGTCGAACAGCTTCGAACAACCGAATCGGGTGATGCCGCAGCGCCTCGACTCAACCAAACCCGCCGCAAATATGACCTTCCGTTTGCCGCCGCGTTCCTATACCGCGGCGCACCTGGCAACCACCTGAGGGCCGGCTTAGCGAACCGCCATCGGCTCGCGGTCGGCGGGCTTCTCGGCGCTCTTGATGTCGCCGGAGCCCTCAATGCGCATGCCGTAGAAGCTGCGGTAAACGAAGGTCATCGAGATGATCAGAAAGATCACGGCGAATATGGTGCTGAACGTGGGGCCCTGTTGACGGGTTAAAGAAACCGCCAGCTCCACCGCGAGCAAGCCGAACAACGTCGTGAACTTGATGATGGGATTCAACGCCACCGAGCTCGTGTCCTTGAATGGATCTCCCACCGTATCGCCCACCACCGTGGCGGCGTGCAGCTCCGTGCCCTTGGCGCGCAATTCCGTCTCGACGATCTTCTTGGCATTGTCCCAGGCTCCGCCCGCGTTCGCCATGAAGAACGCCTGGAACAGTCCGAACAGCGCAATCGAGATCAGATAGCCGATAAAGTAGAACGGCTCGAAGAAGGCAAACGACAGAGTGGCAAAGAAGACTACCAGGAAAATGTTTAGCATTCCCTTTTGGGCGTATTGCGTGCAGATTGCGACCACGCGTTTGGAATCGGCTACGGAAGCTTTCTTTCCGCTGTCCAGATGGATGTTCTTCTTGATGAATTCAACCGCCCGGTACGCACCCGCGCTCACCGCCTGCGTGCTCGCCCCGGTGAACCAGTAGATGACAGCGCCGCCGGTGATCAGGCCGAGCAGGAAGGGCGGATACAGGATCGAGAGCTTGTCGAGGTTGATCGTCAGGCCGCTCGTGAGAGCGACGATCGTGGAAAAGATCATGGTCGTCGCGCCTACCACGGCAGTGCCGATCAGCACTGGTTTCGAGGTCGCCTTGAAGGTGTTTCCGGCGCCGTCGTTTTCTTCCAGGTTGTCTTTGGCTCGCTCAAACTGCGGCGTAAAGCCGAAATTCTGTTCGAGATCCTGCCGGATGTTGGGGATTTCTTCGATGGTCGAAAGCTCGTAGATGGACTGCGCATTGTCGGTCACCGGGCCGTAACTGTCTACAGCGATGGTGACCGGTCCCATTCCGAGGAAGCCAAAAGCCACCAGGCCGAACGCGAACACCGCCGGCGCAACCATCAGGCTGCCCAGACCGAGCATACTGATCAGGTAGGCCATGGTCATCAGCGCCAGCACGGTGAATCCCAGCCAGTAAGCACTGAAATTGCCGGCCACGAAACCGGAAAGGATGTTGAGCGAGGCGCCTCCTTCCCGCGAGCTGGTGACGATCTCGCGGACGTGCCGCGATTTCGTTGAGGTAAATGCCTTGACGAACTCTGGAATCACCGCGCCCGCCAGCGTGCCGCAACTGATGACGCTGGAAAGCTTCCACCAGAGCGACGTGTCGCCTTTCAGGTCCGGGATCATGGCTGAGCTAAGGACGTACGTGAGCGCGATCGAAAGGATCGAGGTGAGCCACACCAGCATGGTCAACGGCGCCTCGAAGTTCATCTTATCCACGTTCTGGTAGCGGCGCCTGGCCAGGAAACCATTGAGGAAGTAGCTGATACCCGAGGACACGACCATCATGATGCGCATTGCGAAAATCCACACGAGCAATTGCACTTGCACGATGGGATCGTGAACCGCCAACAGAATGAACGTGATCAGCGCCACACCGGTGACACCGTAGGTTTCAAATCCATCCGCCGACGGGCCGACCGAATCGCCGGCGTTGTCGCCCGTGCAGTCGGCGATTACGCCCGGATTGCGCGCATCGTCTTCCTTGATTTTGAAGAAGATCTTCATCAGGTCCGAACCGATATCGGCGATCTTGGTGAAGATTCCGCCGGCGACGCGCAGCGCCGCGGCGCCCAGCGACTCACCGATTGCGAATCCGATGAAACAGGGACCGGCCAGATTTCCCGGAATGAATAGCAGAATGAAGAGCATGATGAGTAACTCGACTGAAATCAGCAACATCCCGATGCTCATGCCGGCCTGTAGGGGGATCTCATAGCAGGGAAAAGGCTTACCGCGCAGACTGGCGAAGGCCGTGCGAGAGTTGGCGAAGGTATTCACGCGCATGCCGAACGCCGCCACAAAGAAGCTGCCCGAAATGCCAACCACGCTAAATAGCAGGATAATAAGCACTTTAGATGCCGCGAACTCCTGCAAATAGCCAAAGTAAAAGACAATGATGGCGCCGATGAAACACTCCAGAAGCAACAGGAACTTGCCTTGTGTCAACAGATAGGTCTTGCAGGTTTCATAGATCAGCTCAGAGACTTCGCGCATGGACTGATGCACGGGCATGTTGCGCAGGCGAACGAAGATCGCCAACCCGAAAAGCAACCCCAGCGCGCAGATTACCAGTCCGCCGAGTAACAGGTTGTGGCCTCCGATGCCGCCCAAGAATTGAGCCGAGTTGAGGTC
The DNA here is from genome assembly GCA_963768075.1 of Terriglobia bacterium. GTDB lineage: Bacteria > Acidobacteriota > Terriglobia > Bryobacterales > Bryobacteraceae > QHXW01. The sequence goes on along the minus strand of CAVYHD010000021.1, from coordinate 286,180 downwards.
GGGTAGGACGAGGTTGGCCTCGCCGCCATGCTCCTGCGGCTGTGCCATCAACGGGAAGCCAACCGCGGCTGCTGCCAGTGCCAGCGGCATGATTCGATGCATAAAATGAAGCCTCCTGAAATCAACAGACGAAAGCGTGTGCCTGGATATCGTGGTACAGAATACCGCTTTTCTCGCCTGCGAAAGTAAGAATTTTGACAATAGCACGAGACATACCGAACCTTACCTCCCCATTATCAGCGCCTTACGGGCCGGAGTGGGTGGTTCCATCCAGGAATTACTCTACCCAGCGGGCCTACTGCGCCACCCGCACAAGGACCTTCCCCATTGGCCCGTCGGCCAGCCGGTGGAACGCCCCTTTGACGTCCTCGAACGCGAAAATTCCATCGACAACCGGACGCCTTCCGATTGTTTCCAGGCGTCCTACGATCTGCTTCCAGCAATCTTGTGCCGATTCCGGCGTGAAATCCGCGACCGCGACGCCCCCGATCCGATTCCGCCGAAAAAAGAGTGACGCCGTGTTGAACTCCGGTACCGCGCCGCTGCTTCTTCCCACGACGCTGATGCGGCCGCCGTAGCCGAGCATGGCAATTAGCTCATTAAACGCCGCGCCAGCGACGTTGTCTACCGCAATATCCACCTTCTTGGGGGCGATCTTCGCCAGTATGGCTTTGCGAAGATTCGCGTCCGCCGGGTTGAAGACGAAATCCGCCCCGAGCTCCCTTAATTTTGCGCCTTTTTCCGCGCTGCGCGACAAAGCCACGACGACGAGGCCCATTGACTTGCCAAGCAAGACCGATGCTACGCCGACGCCACCGGATGCGCCAGTCACGAGCAACACGGAGCCTTCGCGAGGAGGCGCGGGCGGGTCACTCCACTGCGTGAGAGCCTGCCACGCGGTCAGGAAAACCAACGGAGCTCCGGCCATCTCTTCGAGAGACCATCCACGGGGCACCGGAGCCAGGCTGACGGCCCGCACCACAGTTTTCTCGGCCAGAGTTCCCCAGACTTCCACACCGGCATCGCAGCGCAGAATGCCGACAGTATCGCCCTCCTTAACGTTTTCAACTCCAGGCCCAACGGCGAGAACCTCGCCGACGCCGTCACGTCCAAGAATGTGGGGCAGGGGTGGCTTCGCAGGGTACATTGCCTGGGCGAGGAAAGCATCGGCGGGATTCAGGGCCGCGAATTTCATCCGCAGCAACGCCTGCCCGGGACCGGGATGAGGATCGGGTACTTCTCCCAGCCGCAGTTTTTCTACGCCTTCAAATGAGTCCATCAGCCACGCGCGCACCAGGATATTGTCCCTTATTGTTCAGGGCTCTGCGCGGAGCTCCTACGATGCGTTAGCAGAGCCAGAACGCCAAGCTGGACTTAAAACTGGTACTCAGTCGGCGTGATGCCCTTGGCCCGCAAATACATTTCGGCGGATGCACGATGGTGCGTGGTGTGATCGAGAAGGCCCAGCAGCAGATCGAGGCCCGTACGCGTGCCCTCGTCGCTCTTGTAGGTTTTCGAAAGCTGTTCCGGCGTTAGTTTCGAGACTTTCTCAATGGTTGAGTCAAACGATGCCTTCACGAATGCAATCACATCCGCCTTTTTCAGAGACGCGGGTTTGCCTGGATTTGCCTTGGTTCCGAACATGGGCGAGAGAAAATACTCGCCCGATTGCGACAGATGCACTAACTGCTCGGCGAAACTCATTTGCGGAGGAGTCAGCTTGAAATCGTAGTCTGCCGCGGGCATTTGTTCGGCGACTTTCAGCGTGAACTCGCGGGAGGTTTTCAAATGCTTCAGGATGGCCGCTTTGACATCGCCCTGGGCTAACGAGGGCGCGACGATCGCGGCAGTCAGTGCTAACAGGCAAGAGAGTCTTCTCATAAGTCACCTCAGAATTTGTATTGCGGAGGCGTGATGCCTTTCAGCCGGAGATAAACCTCGGCTTGACCACGGTGATGGGCCGTGTGGGTGAAGCCGCCCCAAAATCGCTCGAAAACAGTGGCTTGGCGCGGCGCCGCGCCGGTTAGCTTCGTCAGGCCGGCATCGGTCAGCTTCTTCAAACCGTCAATGCAGAAGTCGAAGGCGATGTTCACATTTTTCACGGCCGCGGCTTTCGAGTTGTCTTCGAGCTTGCCGAATGGGCTTTTGGTTTCAAGCCCGGCGGAGCAATAGTTCGCATTGGCGGCGGCGATATGGTTGATCTGCTGGCCAAAGCTCATCTCCGGTTCGGTGGCCTTGAACGAATAGTCCGCGTCCGGCATGGCATTGGCGACGGCGAGCGTCAGCTCTCTCGATGCCTCATAGTGTTTTACCATCGCGTCCACCAAGACGCGGGAATCCTGCGCATAGGCAAGACCCATGCACGAGACTAAAGCCGTGAGAATGATCGTCAATTTCATAAATCGCCTCTCCCTTAAATAGAATCCCGCTAAATAGAATCCCGCCTATTGTACTGAAACCAACGGCTAGGTGTTTTGGCCCATCATCCGAGCGATGAGCATGGCCATTTCCAGAGACTGTTCGTAATTCAGACGCGGATCTACCTCGGAACGGTAGGCGCGCTTGAGGTCGGAATCGCTCAAATTGCGCGCGCCGCCCAGACACTCGGTTACGTCTTCGCCGGTCAGCTCGAAGTGTACGCCACCCAAATGGCTGCCGCACCGCCGATGGATGGCGAAGGACTGCTCGAGCTCACTCAGGATGTCATCGAAGTGGCGCGTCTTGGTACCATCCGCGGTGAATCGCGTGTTTCCGTGCATGGGATCGCAGCACCAGAGCACGGTTTTGCCGGAGGACTGAACGGACTCGATCAACTTCGGCAAACCCTCCGCGATGCGCTGACGGCCGAAACGATGGATGAGCGTCAAGCGGCCGGGCTCGTTATGCGGGTGGAGGATATCGAGCAAGCGGGCCAAGGTCTCGGGGGTCATTCCGAAACCGATCTTCACGCCGATGGGATTGGTGATGCCACGGAAATAGTCGGCGTGTGCGCCCGCAGGATCGCCGGTTCGCATCCCAAGCCAGGGAAAGTGGGTGGCGAGGTTGTACCAGCCCTCGCGGCGAGGCACGCGGCGCGTTTGCGTCTCCTCATAAGTCAGATGCAGGGCTTCGTGGCTGGTGAAGAAATCCACCGATCCCATTTCTCCGGCACGTACTCCGGCGACATTCTCCATAAAACGGAGCGACTCGACAATGCCGCGCGCCATGCCGTGATACTCGTCGGCGAGGGTGGAGTGCTGGGCGAAATCGAGGTCCCAGTATTCGGGATGGTGGAGGTCGGCAAACCCGCCTTTGACGAGAGCGCGGATGAAATTGAGCGTCAGGGCCGAGCGTTCATAGGCGCGCAGGAGAAGCTGGGGATCGGGCGCGCGGTCGGCTGCGGTGAAACCGGGGCGGTTGACGATGTCTCCGCGATAGGTGGGGAGTGTGACGCCGTTCTTGGTTTCGACATCTTCGGAGCGCGGCTTGGCGTACTGACCGGCGAAGCGGCCGACGCGGATCACAGGCTTCTTGCAGCCCTGCACCAGGACGAGGCTCATTTGCAGCAGGATTTTGAGCTTGTTGGTGATGTTATCGGCGGTGCACTCATCGAACTGCTCGGCGCAATCACCACCTTGCAGCAGAAAGCGCTCGCCGCGCGCGGCCTCGGCGAGCTGGCTCTTGAGAAGCTCGACTTCCCAGGTGGTGACAAGCGGCGGTAGGCAGGCTAACTCGGCGACGGTTCGCGAGAGATCGGCGGGCGAGGCGTAGACGGGCTGCTGTGCGGCGGTTTTCGAGCGCCACGATCCGGGTGACCACTCTGGCATGAAAGGGGAAGGGTAGCACAGAGGGATGCGATGCGACGGCATGTCACGGAACTGGCCAAAAATTTCTAGTTGTCGGGGTCGTGGCCGGGTAGCCGTCGTGGAGAATGGAGCAGCCCTATCTTCCCTTATAAACTCGTCTTAAGACGGCTGCTCCCTCGCGATCTTCCACAACCGGATGCACCGCGAGGTCGATCTGGTCCGACCACTCCGCCATCCACTCAAATAGCGCCTTCCCGTCCTTGCAGTCGGCCAGCGCGAAGCCCAATCCAGTTCCGTGCCAACGCCCCAACATCTTGACGCCTTTCGGGGGCGCTCCCCCCGTCTTAAGAAACCGCGCCACAGCGGGCGCCATGTGAGCCGGTGGAATCTTCCACGTAACCATGAATTTCATTGTGTTTTCTCCGCGCGTTCAAAATCGGCCTGTGAGGCAGCAACAGTCTATCAGATGAGCAAGACAGCGGAAATGGGATAGTCAGACCTGCGATGGGCAACCACGATGGACCTCCCGAGCTAACCACTCCCCGCATCCAATTCCCCTAGCCGCGCTAACCTAGACTCTCATGGCTGAATCGCGCATCACTTTACGCAATCAGGATTTTGCGGCATGGTATCAGGACGTCGTTCTGCAGGGGGACATGGCGGAGCCGGCGGAGATCGTGAAGGGCTGCATGGTCATCAAGCCCAACGGCTACGCGGTGTGGGAGCTCATGCAGCGTGAATTGGATGACCGGTTCAAGGCGACGGGGCATCAGAACGCATACTTTCCGCTGCTGATCCCGCAGAGTTTTCTGCACCGGGAGGCGGAACATGTGGAGGGCTTCTCGCCGGAGCTGGCAGTGGTGACGATTGCCGGCGGCAAGCAGCTTGAAGAGCCGTACGTTATCCGGCCGACTTCGGAAACGATCATCGGGCATTTCTTCTCCAAATGGATTCAGAGCTGGCGCGATCTGCCGGTACTATCAATCAATGGGCGAACGTGGTGCGCTGGGAGCTGCGGACGCGCATGTTTCTGCGGACCACGGAGTTTCTTTGGCAGGAGGGGCATACGGCGCACGCGACGCACGAAGAAGCGGTCGAGGAAGTGCTGCGCATGCTCGATATCTACGCCGAAGTGGCGGAGGATATCATGGCGATGCCGGTGATCAAGGGCATGAAGACGCGCGCCGAAAAGTTCGCGGGCGCGCTGCGGAGCTATTCGATCGAAGCCATGATGCAGAACGGCCTGGCGCTGCAAGCGGGCACGAGCCACGACCTGGGGCAGAACTTCGGCAAAGCGTTCAACGTGCAGTTTCAGAGTAAAGAAGGGCAGCTCGAATACGTGTGGCAGACGAGCTGGGGCGTGAGCACGCGGCTGATTGGCGGCTTGATCATGAGCCACTCGGACGACAAGGGCCTGGTGCTGCCGCCGAAGCTTGCGCCGGTGAAGGCCGTGCTGGTGCCGATTTATCGCAAGGACGAGGAGAAGGGGAGCGTACTGGAGGCGGCGCAGAGGATCGGGAAAGAGGTAGGAGCGAAGGTGGACGATCGCGAAGGGCAGACGCCGGGCGCGAAGTTTTTTCACTGGGAGCGGCGGGGCGTGCCGGTGGTTCTGGAGCTGGGGCCGCGGGATCTTGCGGCGGGCAACATCGTGCTGAAGCGGCGGGATACGGGCGCCAAGGAAGTGCTGCCGCAAGCGGAGGTGGCGGCCCGGCTGCCGGCGGTGCTGGCGCAGATGCAGAAGGATCTCTACGACGCGGCGAAAAAGCGTCTTCAAGACAAACACGGTGCTGGCGAATTCGATTGGCGAGGTGGAATCGATTCTGAAAGAAGTGACGGCGGAGAAAGGCGGCGGGAAGTTCGTGATGGCGCACGTAAAGGACGACCCGCGCTGCGACGCAGCGGCTGAAGGAGTTCAAAGCCACGGTGCGATGTATTCCGCTGGCCGATGAATACGACGGCCCGGGCAAGTGCATTGTTACGGGCGAGACGGTCGATCGCCGCGTGGTGATCGCGAAGGCGTACTGATTAGCGCCGGGCCCAGTATCGGTTGCGCGCCTGGACGATCAGTCCTTTTTGGTTTGTGGTGAGCGCGATTTTGCGGAATTCGGAGATTCTGACGGGCTGATCGGAAACGTAGCCGAGACTGTATTGGCTGCGGAGCTCGTCCTGAATGATGCTGAAGATCTGCTCGATACTTTGTTTCTTCGAGACCTCGAAGCAGTCCGCGCCGGTCTCGCGGGACATGCGCTGAAGTATGCGCCTGCCATCGGGAACTCCGAAGGCGAAGGGCCCGTACGCGCCGGCATCGGAGAACAAAATCGAATACGCGAGGGTGTCGGCGCGCTGCGCCATGTCGATGGCATCCGATAACGGCGCTTCACTGCCGGTGTCGACGCCATCGGTAAGCACGATCAGGGCTTTGCGTCCCTGCTGTTTTAGCATGACGTCTTTCGCCGCCTGTAAGACCGCGTCATAGAGCAACGTTCCGCCGGCGATCTGGTGCTGGTACTCCTCGCGGGATGGGGTGTCGACGGCAACGAGCCCGTCGTCCAGTTTCTTGAGGGATGACGTGAGCGGCTGGCGCATCAGCACAGCCATATCGAATTGCATGATGAACACCTGGTCCTTGTCGGGGCGGAGGACCTGATCGATAAAGCGCACGCAGGCGTGGCGCTCGGCGTCCACGACACGCAACTGGCTTTCGCTCGTGTCGATCAACAGCCCGATCGTCAGGGGAAGGTCGGTCTCCCGGGAGAAGTACTTGATGGTCTGCTGCCGTCCGTTTTCGGCGAGCGAGAAATCATCCTTGCTCAAGTCGCGGATGATCTGCCCTTTTTTGTTCGTGACGGTGGCGAGCACGTTGACGACCTTGACGTCGGTCGAGAAAGTCGGTTCCTCCTGGCCGCGAAGCGCTTGTGAACAAAACAGCGCGGCGGCGGAGCGGATTAACTGACGGCGGGAAAAATTCACCATGTCTTTCTGGAGTGATGCTCGCGCGGTGCGGACGGTTTCCATTAGCTATCGAGCCGGGCCCGCTCCATGGCGAGACCGTACCACCATGTGGAACCAAGATAACCCGCGAGGACGGGCAGGAGGAAGAGGGGGTTGGCCTGCACCAGGCCCGCGGCTCCGGATAGACAGGACCAATTGACCGAGGCTGTTACCGAACGAAGCGCCCGAAGAGAACCTCCAACGAGTCTGTTCGCGCCGCTGGTTGACGGACGGTGCGTGCCCCACAGCGAGCGCCGTGAAAGCGCCTGCCAGGCCGGGCAGCGGGGCTAACGGCAGTGTCAGCACGAATGCGGCCAGCAGGAAAGCCGCGTCTTTGGCCGCCAGTACCTGCCAACCGCGAATCGGCAACAGGTGATAGCGAGTGAGCGCCGCGGGGCCGTCCAACCCGAACAAAGACTGGGCATAGCTGGAAAGCGCCAGAACAACGAGAATGGTAATCGCAAGAAACGCCTCCGGTGGGAACCGCCGGCCGGCGAGGCGGCTGACCAGAACGGTCGCACTCAGAATCAGGGCACTATAGAAATCCAGGGTGGAGAGTAATTCCCGCAGGTTCTTGCGAACCAAGTGGTTCAGCGGTCCGGGCAAGTTCGGGATGGGGCGCCAGACGCCTTTTCGAGGCGCCAACGGAAGCGACGGGGCGATAAAGCCGATCGCGAAAGCCGCCGCGACCGCTGTCCAAAGAGCCACCGTTAGCTTGCCGCTTGCCGCCCACACGGCAAGTGCCGCGAGAATCCAGGTCACCGGATTGAGCCACGGACTCGCGATGCGCAGCAGCCAACGGTCGCGCGGGCTCAGAGGCCAGAGGGTCAGCCGCACCTGAGGGATCTGGCGCAGCGGGTCCGTGCTCAGAGGAAAGAACATCACCAACCCCACGATCAGATAGACGAAAACTCCAGCCTGCCGTAGAAAGAAGAGGCTCATCAAGAAGAAGTTGTTGCTGGCGAACGATCCGAGCGACTTCGTATTCCGCCGGAAGGCCGTGAACAAAGCTCTTAGGATCGCGCGGATCCGAGCCATGCCAGGTCCTCCACTTGGGGTGATTCCACGAGGTCGAAATACATGTCTTCCAGGGGCTGAGTGAGCTCGACCGCGGAGGAATTCCAGACGATCTTCCCGCCGCGGATCATGATGAACTGGTTCGCGATTCTCTCCGCCATGGACAGGATGTGCGATGTCAGGAAAACCGTGACGCCACGTGCGGCGACAGTGATCAAAAGGTCGTGCATGATTTTGGAGGTCAAGGGATCAATGGATTCAAACGGCTCATCCAGGAACAGCACCTGCGGGTTGGGCAGGAGGGCCATGGCAAACGCTGTTTTTTTGCGCATGCCATTGGAGCAGTAGCCGGCGAAGGTGTTGCGGCCATCGGCCAGGCTCAGTACCCGGAGCAGTTGCTCCGCGCGCGCTGACGTTTCCCGGCTTGTCAAACCGTAAATGCGCCCGGTGAGTACAAGGTGCTCCTCGACGGTAAGGTCGTCGAACAACCCGAGGTCTTCCGGTAGGACGCCAATGCGCCGTTTGATCTCGAGCGGGTCCCGGGCGACGTCGAGACCCGCGACGGTAGCTTGACCGGAGCTGGGCGGAAGCAGACCAGTGAGCATCTTAACGGTGGTCGATTTCCCAGCGCCGTTGGGACCCAGCAAGGCGCAGATGGCACCGGCGGCGACATCCAACGTCAGATGGTCGACCGCGGTGAAGTCGCCAAAGCGTCGGGTGAGGTCCCGGCAAGAGATCATGGGACCATTGTCGTATGGCGCGGAAGAAAACCGGCCCGGCTTTGGAGACGATCACTTGGAAACAGGGATATCTCGCGGGTAGCTTGCTTTCAGGGTGCCTTTGGCTTCGGCAACCGGGAGAAGCGTGGGGTAAAACTGAACAAAAGTATTTTCCACGGCGCCATTCTTGCTGTGACAGCTGTGGCAGGCATCGGCGGGGAATGCTTTGGCGCTTGCTCGCATTGAGGGGGGCGCTCCAAAGGCAAAGTAAGCCCATTTCTCGGGGAATCGCGATTCATCTTTGACGGCCGCTTCGACGCCAATCAACTCGGTCTGAAAGTGTCCCGACTTGTTGATCGAGCCGTGCTGCTTCGCGGACCGGTTCTCCAGCACGAAGATCGTCTTGTCCGGCCATTTGCCCGATTCGAGAAACACCCGATACGCCGCCGGACGCACGAAAACATTGTCGAATGGAGGGTCGGCTGATTCCGCCACCGAGGATCCGTAGTTCATGCCCAGCCCGGAGGTGAGATAAACCCACTCGCGGTAGTCCGTTGGCCGGATCAGTTCGTTGTCCTTAGTAAACTGGGGCGCGCTATTGTCTCCGCCGCCGGGCGCGCCGCCACAAACCACGACCGCCAGTAAAGCACCGCTGAAAAATAAGACTCGCTGCATGGGAAATCTCCTGTTAGCCTCTTAAGATCATAGTGGCTTGGCACCCCCATCCGCAGCGCGAAACGGGACAGTTGTTACAAGATGACATGGCGCGAGCCCGGCAATGTTAACCAACGGCTGCTTTCCATTGAAAACAAGCCGTGAGTATCAGTAAATTACGTCAATTTTACTGAAAATAGCCAGGGATTCTGGGGATATAATGAACTTGCGCGCCGGAGGACTGTAAGAGCCTGTGCAGTGTCTTTACTGCGAAACCGAACTCAAGCCCCTCAGAGGTCTTTTCGACGAAGATTTCTGCTGTAAAGAACACAGGGAGAAGTACTTTGCGTCGTTCCGGAAAGGGATCACGCTACTTCCGGTCCTGGATCTGCCGCCGCAAACCGCACGGAAGGAAACTGTTCTCGAGTCAACCGAAGAGTTTGTTGCTGAAGAGCTGCCGGAATTGGCTGCGGTAGACGAAATTGCGGTCGAGGCCACCGCCGAGCCACCTATCGTGTTGGCCATTGAGGAACTGGCGCCGGCTGCGGAATCCGAAACGCTAATCGAAGCTGTGGAGGACCTGCCGCTACCAGAGTTAGTGCCGGCTGCGGTGTTAGCAGTTGAAGAGGAAGCGCCAATCCCTGAACCGGTGTGCGAGATTCCGGCGCCGGCTCCGGTACTTGTGGCCGCGGCGGAGAAACCAACGGCCGTTGGCGCCGCCATCGACGCTGAGCTCGAGGACGCCGGCTACGAGGAGGCCACTGCGGCCCCGCCCGCGGCTGATTTTCTGCACCTGGACATCGCGCCGTTTGGGGCCGCAGACTGCTATTTCATGATCGCGGAAGATTCGTTCCCAGCATGCAACGGGCCCGCGATTCCAGACGTCGAGGTTTTCTGCGACGCGGAATTCGATCCGGAAGAGCGCCTGGCCAGTCTGCTGGATCCGGCGGAGCTGGTGGCCTCAGGCGCGATTTCAACCGAAGCCGGCCGAGCCGCGGCCATTGAGCCGTTGGCGCAAGCCCCGGCTCGTCTCACGCGGCCGTCCTTCCGCGTGTTGAATGATGGCGCACGATCCTTGCCGGCACTGGAAGTGGCCGAGGTGATCGAAGAGGCCGAGATGGTGGTCGCCGGGCACGTTTCCCTGGCGACAGCGAGATCCGCAGCCGGCCGGCCGATGGCGCTGCCGCAGGTTGCTCTGGAATTGCTGGCTTTCCAGGTATCAGCAGGCGAAGCAGCGCGTCCGCGAGTCGCGGAACCGATGCAACTGGCGGTGCTGTGTCAGGAGATTGAGAGCGGGCCGTTGGTCTTTTCCGACTTGGCGACGGCGCCCCCCATCCATACCCCCGTTTTCCATGTCTCCGCAGTCGCGATGCAGCTCGAGGAAGACCTCAAACGGGCCATTGCGCCGCCGAAGACCGAAGCCGTCCGGATGGCCGAGCCGGAAATTGCCCGTCCGGCAGCTATGAGCGCGGCTCCGGTGAGCCGGGCTGTCTCAGCCGCGACCTTCCACCCTGCCACGGTATCGGCATCCGTTGGGCCGGAGACGCAGCTCAACGTCCCGGCGATGTCCTCCCAGACGGATGCAGAACCGCGCCTGGCATCCGAAGTGGTACCTGACATCACACCAGGACCGGGTGGAGATCAACCGCCGACGGCACACACGTCGGAGCCGGTCCAGCCAGCCATTGAGAATTCCGCCCGCATCAAGAACTGGCGTTTGAAGATTACCTTCGCCAAGCCGGCGTAGCGAGTCCGCAGACTGCTTGCGGCTCTCCGCGCCATCGTGGACAATAGGGCTTCACCCCGCTAACCCGATGCGCATCGGCATAACTTACTTGTACGTCATCTTTCGATACGGCTATCCGCACAGCGTTCACGACGTGCTGGCGGCGCTGCCCCAGATTCGCAAGCTGGGGTTCCGGTTTCTCGAGATGGAAGGTCTCGGCCCCGCTCACTTGCGAGCCATGTTTGCACATCGAAAAACCGTGGCCGCCGCACTCGAGGCCAACGGCCTGCACGTTCACAATTTTTGCATTGTCGATCCGGCTCTGGTGTCGCTCGATCCGGCCAAGCGGGGTAAAGCCCTGGACGGATTTCGCCTGGCGGCGGAACTCGGCGCGTTTTTCGGATCGGAGACCCTGCACCTGGCCAGTTATGCGCCGCCCGTGCGCTACCTGAGCGCTAAACCTTATCAGCTGGGTGGAAAGAGAAAATACGCCTTTGCGAATCAGACCCGGGTGCGCATCCCGGATGGATTCGCGTGGCCGCGTGTCTGGGACGCTCTGGTGGAATCGTGCCGGGCTTGCGCCGACATTGCCGCGCAACACGGCAAGACCGTGATCATGGAGCCGCGCGTGGGCGAGGTAATTTGTTCGGTCGACTCACTGCTACGGCTCATCGAACACGTGGACCGGCCTAATTTCAAGGCGAATTTCGATACCGGCCATTTTTCCGCGCAGCGTGAGAATGTAGCACTCGCGCTGAAGAAACTCGAGGGCAAGTTTGCCAATATCCACATTTCCGACAACGATCCCGTCAACACGCAACACCTGCCCATTGGGGATGGCTCCATCGACTGGCTGGAATTCTTCCGCGTCCTAAAAACGATGAACTACGCCGGCTATCTAGGGCTGGATCTGGGGATGAGCAAAACTATCGTGCGCGATTACGCGAAGTCGGTGGAGCGGATTCAGGCGATCGCTCGGAAACTCAAAATACCTCTTGAAGTCTGAGCCCTGTGGTCACAGCAAGCTTTGCACGGTTTTCTCCACCAACGGCCAGTGGATGGAACGCGGGTCAACGGGCAGGAAGTGATCAGCCCCTGGCAGGGGCACGAGGCGTGCGTCATCTCCGGCCATGACGGCGGCCTTCTGATAATTGTTGCTGATCTCGATCGGGACGATGGAGTCGTCCGTCCCGTGGAGCAGCCGTACGGTGACCCCGATCGGCACCAGTTCGATCGGCGAGCCCGCGTGGTAATGCTCGGGCAGTTTTTCGGGCGGCCCGCCCATCAGTTCGCCGACGACGCCACCGCCCAGGCGGAGTTCCCAACCGCGGCGTAAGTCCACGACGCCGGCAATCGGCGCTGCACCGCGGAGCGCAATCGGATCGGGGCCGGCCAAAGGACCACCGGCCGGGATGCGCAGCCGCGCCGCCAACCACAAGGCGAGATGCCCGCCCGACGAATGGCCAACCGAGATCACGCGTTTCAGATCGAGCGGATACTTCTTCGCAAGTGTCCGGAGGTGGTCCGCGCCCAGTGCCACGTCCAGGAATGTTCCCGGCCAGCCGCCGCCCGGATTCCCGATGCGCCGGTATTCGAGATTCCACGACGCGATTCCGGTGCGTGCGAATGCCGCGCACATATGGCCGGCATATTCCAGACCGCGCTGCGCGCGCCAGAATCCGCCATGGAGGACAATCGCCACCGGATGCGGCCCGGCACCGCGCGGCATGCGCAAATCGCCGAATTGCGAAGGGTCCGGTCCGTAAGGCAGACGAACGTCCGGTGGCGGCGCGGGCAGATCGAGGATCTCAGGTCCCATGGATTTGCAAGCTGTACTGAGGTTCCACGCAGCCGCCGCGGCGGTCAGTCGAAGAACCTCCCGCCGGCTGGGCGCTTGCGGCGTGGCACACGACTTCATTTCGTCTCGATCAGTTCGCCCGAGGGTCCGTCGACATCCACAACCCGCAACTTCAACCTCTTGCGCTTATCAAGCTGCGCCACGGGGATTTCAAACCGCGCGGCGATCATTCGGTCGAGAGTTTCATGGGGCTTAATGCGGTCGCGGATAATCAGCGAGTCATTATACTTTTGTCCCAGAACCGGGTAGTACTGAAAGAGGCGCCGCGCGTCCATTTCCGAAACCACGGTTCCGTCCGAGTCTGTCCCGTTAGGCTGATCCAGCGAAACGGCGACCTCACGCACGATAACCGTATAGTCGGAAGAGTTGACCACGCGGAAATCGACCACGGCTATGGAGCTGTTTTCGTCGAGTGCGAGCGTTCGTACCTTCAGTATCTTACCCGCGGGCTCGATATGCGCTCCGCGCTGCATGTAGAAAATCCACACGACGGCGATCGCAATGACCACCAGGCCCACGCCGAGCGCGGTAAGAAAGGTCCGATTCAGATATTGGCGGATAACGGGCTCCTTCCCCGATCATAGCAATCCGGTTGGTTGGACACTTGGGAACGCCTGTCCTACTCTAATTGAGAGCCTCCGATGAAGTTGGCGAACGCTAATCAACGGCGCGGCGGCGACTGTTATTTCCGGAGGTGACTACGTGATCGCGATGGGCAAGCCGGGAAATTTGTGGACTCTTGAATGCTTGATCTCAGCGGGAGCGCGCTTATGAGCGACGAGATCATTGGATTGATGGTGGTCGCCGAGGACGGCCTGGGCGTGCTGCACCGGCTGACGGGTGTGATTGCGGAACACAAGGGCGACATCACTTCGGTTGCGATTCTCGAGAACACCAGAAATGAAGCGCACATCTATTTCGAGATTGCGCTGCCGGCGCCCGCGGCGGAACTTGAGCGCGATTTGCGGGCGCTGCCCATCGTGAAAAGTGTTGAAGTCGTCAAGACCCTACAACGCATTTACGGCAAACGCATCATCATCGTGGGCGGTGGAGCGCAGGTCGGCCAGGTCGCTATCGGCGCCATTTCGGAAGCCGACCGCCACAACATCCGGGGCGAACACATCTCGATTGACACGATTCCGCTGGTTGGCGAGCAGGCGCTCGCGGATGCGGTGCGCGGCGTTGCGCGGCTGCCGCGCGCCAAGGCCCTGGTGCTCGCTGGATCCTTGATGGGCGGGGACATCAAGGCAGCCGTCATCGAAGTGCGCCAATCAGGGCTGTTGGTGATCAGCCTCAACATGGCCGGCAGCGTACCCGAGGTCGCGGACCTCGTAATCACCGACCCGGTGCAGGCCGGTGTGATGGCCGTAATGGCGGTAGCCGACACCGCGACGTTCAGCGTTGCACGATTGAAAGGGCGGGTGTTCTAAAGGCGCTCGAGACGGATGGCGCCGTCGCCGGTCCGAACGGCGAACGTTTGACCGCCGCCATTCAACTTTCCGCGCAACTTACCGCCGCCGACCGCGCCCGAAACGGTCACGGGGAAATCGAGCGTGACTTTTCCGTCGCCGGTGTCGACGTCGAGATCAGCCGCGAAATCACCGGGCAGCCGCAGCGTGATGTGGCCGTCGCCGGTATGCACAGTCCAGGCGCTGGTCATCTTCGAGCCGGCCCGGACATCAGCCTCGACGCTCCCGTCATCTGTTCTGAGATCGAGCCGGTCCCACCGTCCGCTGGCCCGAATACTTCCATCGCCAGTCTTCGCTTCGAGCGTGCCGTCAATCGCGCCGGCTTCGATACCGCCATCACCAGTCGAAAGGTGAATCTCGCCTTTCAGGTCCTGTGCCGAAATTCGTCCGTCTCCGCTGTGGATTTCGGCACGCAATTCGCGCGGCACCAGGACCTCGACCTCTACCGAGTGGCGTCCGAAGCTGACGAATTCCTTCGGCGTTAGCACTTCGATCTCCACGCGATCTCCGGCCTGATGGCCGGTAACCCGAACCTCAGAGGGACGGATCTGCCAGCCCTGCGTGATGACGCGCGCCCCGATCTCGTTTCTTTCCCACGGTCGAACAGTAACGCTGCCGTCGGTCGTGGTCACTCGTACGTCGGGCCGCCCGGATACCGTGAAGCTCTTCTTCCACTCGTCCGCGAAACCTGGCGACGCCGTTAGCGCGGTCAAAACCACGCAAGGAATCCACTGATTCTGCACGCACCCGCCTTTCGGAGATTTAGGTTACGAAACGCGACAGCTAACAGTTCCGCCAAATGCCGGGCCCTACTTGTACACATTGCCCTTCAGATCGTCGGGCATGTTGGTTAGCCGTCCGAGCATCTCATAGACTTTCGCCACCGACCGATCAACAAGGCGCTCGCCCGCGCCCACCTCCACCCAGGTGCTGGCGCTTGCCGCTCCATAACCGCCACGCGAGGCAGCCGCGACGGTGGGAAAGTAGCCGTAATAGCCGTTGGTGTAGCCCATCAGCAGAGCTGTTGGGACGGGGCAGCGGTCGCGCCAGTTCATCTGGAAGTCCACAAACGGCTCTCCGGGCACGGTCATCAAGGCGATCTGTTTGTTGATCAGTATGGTTGAGGTGGGGATCTGGAACTCGGACCTGACCTCTGCTCCGTACGTGTCCATTCCTTGCGGCCCCAGAAACTTCATCAGCGCCGCGCGAAACTTATCCGCGTCCCATCGTAAGCGCACAGGGATCGATTCCTCGGCGAACTCGATCGTCGACTCTGTCGCGTTCTGCGTGTGGATCTCGGCCGCGACCCGGGCTGCCTCGCGCCCGAGCCGCTCACCCGTCCAATCGCGCTCCCTGGCCGCGTCTTGCTCGATCGGCGTCACCGCATAGTACGGGTTGATATCGCCGGGCGCTCCTTGCAAGAAGAAACTGAGTGTGCGCCCGCCGAACTTCTCCTCCACGACGCGGTTCATGACGCCGGGGAAATCAGCCGAGTAGCGAAGATTGTCGCTGCCAAAGACGACGGGATGGCAGGCGTAGTTCGTGAGAATGGCAATGGGTGAGCCGTCGGCGCGATCGATACGCAGTACCGTGACAGTCGGATCGACGGGCGCCGTCGGGATGCGGGTCAAATTGCGCTCGAACCAACTTACGGAACCGTCCGCGTTCACCCGGAGCCGGTTGTGCCCGATGTAAACCACACCCGTGCCGGCTCCTATGCGCGCCTCGGTCAAGTTCTGAGCCGCCTGCTGAATGGCGTCCGCAATGCGATCCAGGGCCGTTCGTTCCCAGGCCGGTGGCCCCATCTTGTACTCATCCGCAATGATGGGAGCGGCGTGAGTATGGGACGCCGCCACGAGGAGACAAGAGATTCCGCTGGTTTTGCCGGCCGATTCGCGAAGGGTTTGGAGCGATGCCGGGCCGAAGCTTCTCCCGAGATCGAGTGTCACCAGCGCCAGCCGCTTGTTGCCCGCCTCGAGGACCAGCACGCGCGCGTATAGCGGATCGAGACTACCGGTGGCGGGTTTGACACGGTCTTCAAAACCCCACAAAAGTTCATGACCTGAGGGCGTGATGTCGGCTTTTGCTGCGCCGGCGCGGAACGCGGCTCCAAACGAAGGCGCGCAGGCTAGTGTAACCGCGGCCAAAGCGAGGACGATTCGCACGGAGTTCCTCCTGTCGAATTCGTTATTGTAGTCGCTCGCCACCACGCAGTGTGAAATAATCCCAGGTTTGGAGGATCTTCATGAAAAGACGAGAGTTTCTAGTTTCACCCTTGGCGGCGTCGGCGCTGGCGGCCCAGGAAACCGGGGGAGGGAAGCGCGAATACTACCAAATGCGCCGCTATCAGCTTCAGTCGGGACAACAGCAAAAGCTAGCCGAAGGTTTTTTCGACAACGCGATGATTCCCGGTCTGAACCGTCTGGGAATCAGCCCGGTGGGAGTATTCACGGTCAGTATCGGCCCGGAAAGTCCGACGTTCTATGTGCTGATCCCCAGCCAGTCGGTCGAGAACCTGGTCACCGCCGACTTTCGTCTGGAGCAGGACGCCGAATATTTAAGGGCGGGCGCTGCGTTCCTGGGCGCGCCCGCTAAAGAACCGGCTTACGTGCGCATGGAAAGCTCGCTGATGCTGGCCTTCGAAGGCAAGCCGCGCCTCACCGTGCCACCAGTCAGCGCGCGGCACGGCTCGCGAATGTTTGAGCTGCGAACCTACGAGAGCCCCAGCGATCAGGATCATCGCCGCAAAGTCGAAATGTTTAACAGCGGGGAATTCGACGCTTTCGAAAAGGCCGGATTCTGGCAGATCTTCTACGGTGACACACTGATCGGGCCACGCCTGCCGAACCTTACTTACATGCTGGGCTTTGAAGACCTGGCCGTTCGCGACAAGCAGTGGAAGGCCTTCGGATCCAGTGCGGAGTGGAAGAAGCTATCGAATTCATCGCGGTATAACTTCGAGGAGATTGTTTCCAGCATTACCAACGTGATTCTAAGCCCGGCTTCCTATTCTCAAATCTGAGGGCGCAACTCGCTGGCGATGGGCTACGCCTGTTGTGTTTTCCCTGAGAGCTGGGCTTCGGCGCTTTCGACTGTATCTGCCACTAACAGAATGCGATCAGCCTTGGCAACTTGAAGTAGGGTGCGAACCCGTGCGGCGGCGCCGGCAAGAGCAAAACCACGCTGGGTTCTTTGGCACGAAGCGAAAACGCCGAGAATCGAGCCTAGTCCGACAGAGTCGACAAAGGGTACGTCCGACAGATCGACGATAATGGCGCGGCCGGTTTCGTTCCGGGCGGTATTCTGAAAAGCGAAGACATTGGCAAGCGTCAGCGGACCCATCACCTTCAAGATGCAGGCGCCCGTCGATCCATTCGTGCTACTGATCTGGAACTGGTCCATGGCGCTACGTTACCATATATCACCGCATGTTCCTGTCGGCGTGCCGCAACAGAAATGGTGATTTGACATGAAGTCACAGAAGCGCCAATTGCGCTGCGCTGCGGCGTGGCTGGCTCTGCTGGCAATACCGGGCGCGGCAACGCCGGAATCGTTCCGCTTCGTGATCCTTGGGGACCGCACCGGCGAAACACAGCCGGGCGTGTATGAGCAGGCATGGAAAGAGGCAGCTGCCGAGAACCCCGCCTTTGTTGTGACGGTAGGCGACACGATCCAGGGCCTGGAAGATGCAACCGCGGAAGCAGAGTGGCAAGCCGTCGACCAGATACTCCTGCCCTACCGCCGGTATCCACTGTATCTGGCTCCGGGCAACCACGACATTTGGTCGAAGACCTCTGAGGGACTATTCCGAAAGTACGCGCGGCACGCGCCGCACTACAGCTTCGACTACCGTCAGGCGCACTTCACGATTCTGGATAACAGCCGTTCGGACGAGTTGTCGCAGGAAGAGCTGACGTTTCTCGAGAAAGACCTGCGAGAGCACGAAGCGCAGCCGGTCAAGTTCATCGTGTCGCACCGGCCATCCTGGCTCATGAATGTAGTGTTACGAAATCCGGCCTTCCCGGTGCATCAACTGGCCAAGAAGTACGGCGTTCATACCGTGATTGCGGGGCATTTGCATGAGATGCTGCACGTTGATCTTGATGGCGTCTCGTACATTTCCATGGCCAGTGCGGGCGGGCATCTACGAGCGACGAAAAAGTACGAGGACGGCTGGTTCTTCGGGTACGCTGTGGTGGACGTGAGCGGCGCGCACGCCCAATTTCAGATCAAGGAACTGAAGCCGCCGCAAGGCCAACCACGCGTCACCGGGCTTGAGGACTGGGGGGTGGGCGGGTTAGTCAAAAGGAGCAGCGGGGCATCCCTGTGCTACTTCTTTCCGAAGCTCACGCTGCTTCCGCAACTCACGCGCCTGGGAGCTCCGCCGGCCTTTTGAAAAGCGACAACTGCCCGCGGATAGTCTGGCATCGGAGAAGGCCGATGTTACTGTAACCCGCGGGCTCCATTGGATCGCATCTGTTAGAATGAAGACTCCCCGAAAAACCTACACGGCACCAATATATGCTCTGGAGCAAGCTATTCATCCCCACGTTGCGCGAGAACCCTGCCGAGGCGGAGGTCCCCAGCCATCAATTACTGCTGCGCGCGGGCTACATCCGCCAGTTGTCGCCGGGAATCTACAGTTACCTGTTTCTCGCGCAGCGGTCCCTGCTGAAAATCACCGCAGATCGTCCGCGAGGAGATGGACGCGATAGGCGCGCAGGAATTTCTGCTGCCGGCGCTGAACCCGGCCGAACTGTGGCAGGAATCGGGGCGCTGGGACGTGATGGGCGACAACATGTTCCGCCTCAAGGACCGCTTCGGGCGCGATCTGTGCCTCGGCATGACGCACGAAGAAGTCATGACCGCGACCGCGCGCGGCGAGCTGCGCAGCTACAAGCAATTGCCGCAGATCTGGTACCAGATCCAGACCAAATTTCGCGACGAGCCGCGCCCGAAGTCCGGCCTGCTGCGCGTGCGGCAGTTCATCATGAAGGACTCCTACACCTTCGATCTGGATGCCGCGGGCCTGGACGTTTCGTACCAGAAACACTACGATGCCTACCGCCGGATCTTCGCCCGCTGCGGCCTCGATTACCTGATGGTGGAAGCGCATTCGGGCGCCATGGGCGGCAGCCAGTCGCAGGAGTTCATGGTGGCCTCGGACGCCGGCGAAGATTTCGTCGTGAACTGCCCGAACTGCGTTTATGCGGCGAATCTCGAGAAGGCGGTTTCGCGTGCGCGGCGCGCCAGATGCCGCCGATCCCGAGGGCGACCCTACGCCCGAAGAGTTTCACACGCCGGGCCGCAAGACCATCGCCGAGGTGGCGGAGTTCACTCGGCTTCCCGCAGACCTCGCAAATGAAAAGCCTGGTCATGGTGGCGGACGGCAAGCCGGTGCTGGCGCTTCTGCGCGGCGATCATCAATTGAGCGAGACGAAGTTCGCGAGCGGCTGGGGGCGAGCGAGATCCGGCCCGCACATCCGGAAGAATTGCGGCACTGGTTCGGCGCCGATGCCGGTTCGCTGGGGCCAGTCGGCGTGACCAATATGCGCATCATCGCGGACAGCGCGCTTGAAGGCCGCCGCAACATGATCGCGGGCGCGAATCGCGACGATTACCACCTGCGCAACGTGACGCCCGGCGAGGATTTCACCGCGGAGTTCCACGATCTACGCCAGGTGGCCGCGGGCGATGGCTGCACAAATTGCGGCGCGCTGCTCGAGCTGCGCAAGACCATCGAGATCGGCCACATTTTCAAGCTAGGGTACAAGTATTCGGACTCCATGGGGCTGCGCGTGCTGAATGCGGATGGCGCGGAAGTGCCGGTGATCATGGGCTCGTACGGGATCGGCATCGAGCGCATTCTGAGCGCCGCGGTCGAGCAGCGTCACGATGCGGACGGCATGGCGCTGCCTGCTTCCATCGCGCCGTTCGTCGTGATGGTGACGCCGGTGAATAGCAATGAGCCGGCCGCAACGCCGCGCTGCCGAAGAGATCTATCAAACGTGTCTGGCGCTGGGTATCGATGCACTTCTGGACGATCGCGACGAGCGGCCCGGCGTGAAATTCAAGGACGCCGATCTGATCGGCATTCCTTTTCGCATCACGGTGGGCAAGAAGCTCGCACAGGGATTGGTGGAGCTGGTGGAGCGGCACGGAAAGAAATCGGCGGATGTACCCGTGGCAGATGTCGCCGCCGAGGTGAGCCGGCGCGCGGCGGATGGGGTTACGACATGACGGACTGGAAGAACATTCGGGCCGAGTTCCCCGCACTCGAGCAGTGGACGTTTCTGAACACAGCGACGTTCGGCCAGCTTCCGCGCCGCGCAACCGAAGCCGTGTCGCAACACTTCGCGCGTCGCGACCGTTATGCGTGCGCCGATTTCATGGAATGGTTTGACGATGCCGATGCCATCCGCGGCTCAATCGCGCGCCTCGTTCACGCCACGCCGGACGACATTGCCTTCATTCCCAAAGCCTGCGCCGGGCTATCGCTGTTGATGGGGGGCATCGAATGGAAGGCGGGCGACCAGGTAGTCACGCTTCAGAACGAGTTCCCAAATCATTACTACTACCCGAGCTTCCTCAGCGCTCGTGGTGTGGAGTTCGTCGAGACGCCGTTTGAGCGCTTCCATGAATCCATCACACCGCGAACACGCCTGGTGGCGATCAGCATGGTGAATTACTCGACCGGTTTCCGGCCGCCGCTTGCCGAGATCGCGCGGTTCCTTCAGGAGCGCGGAGTGCTGCTGTACGTGGATGGAACACAGGGGTTGGGTGCGCTGGAATTGGATGTGGCGGCCATCCGGCCGGCTATGCTGTCGGTGAATGGCTACAAGTGGATGCTTGCGCCCACCGGCGCAGGATTCCTCTACGTCGATCCGGTGGTGCGTACGTGGTTGCAGCCGAATGTAATCGGCTGGCGCAGCCATCACGGTTGGCGGCAGCACGAAAACTTGCACCACGGCGAGGCCGAATTCAGTACGAAAGCCGAGAGGTATGAGGGCGGAATGCTGGCGTTCGATCCGATCTACGCGATGGGCGCCTCGGTCGAAATGATGCTCGAGATCGGGCCGCCAGTAATTGAAGAGCGCGTCACGCGGTTGGCGGCGATGACCCGCGACGTGCTACGACGGGCCGGCGGCGAGTTGGCCGCGGACCGCGATGCGCATTACGAGTCGCCCGTTGTGACAGTCCGCTTTGAGGGGAAAGATGCGCGCCAACTGGTTCTCGATTTGCACGCCCGAAAAGTCCAAGTGGCGGCACGGCACGGTAATCTACGGGTGTCGCCGCATTTCTACAACGACGAGACCGATCTCGACCGGTTCGAACAAGAACTAAAACGGACCATCAGTTAGTTAACGGTCCAGAGCGCCAGCGTGGTCGCGTCCTTTATCACGACGCCGTTGCGCAAGACCAGCGGATGCGCCCACGTTGGACTTTCGGCTACCTGGTAGTGACGGAGCGGCTCGAACGCCCTTCCAGTGGCTTTGGCGATGAGCAGTTCGCCGTCATCTTTCAGCAGAATCAGGTTTTCACCGCTGATCAAGACTGCCGCATTGTCGCCTTGGCGGGGCGGGCTGGTCCATTGCGTTGCGCCCGTGCGCGCGTCCACGCAGAAGAACTGCCCCTTCTTGAATTGCGAAAATCCGAACAAAAGATCACCCGCAGCCACCGGTGAGCTCATGTAGAGCGAGACGTCAGTGTTACGCCAGACGGTCGATGTAACCCACTGGCCGCTGTTCTCACCGGCGCGAATCGCGGTGAGTGGCTTCGCATACCCCGAGTAGATCAACTCGTCGTGATAACTGATGGGGCTCGGAATGTTCTGGAAGTATTCCGTGGTGAAGGGAATCTTCCAGAGCAGTTGACCAGTCGCCGCAGACGCGCCGGCGACGTTGCTCTGTGTTTCAGTCACGACCTGGCGTACACCGCCCAATGACACGATGATCGGAGAAGCATACGCCGGGCCGTCGCCCGTCCATTGCCACCGTACCTCTCCCGTCTCGGCATCGAAGGCGGTCAGTGCACCATCGTCTTGCCCACCTACGTGTGCGATCACCAGGCCATGGTCCACGACAGGCGACATGGCTGTTCCATATAGCGGCGACGTTGCCTTATACAACTTCGAAAAGTCCTTGCGCCACTTGACCGCGCCATTCGTGGCGTTCCAGCAGGTGAGGATCCCGCTGATCCCGAGCGTGTACAACCGGCCGTCAGCCAAAACTGGCGTCGACTTGGGACCCTCTCCGTGCCCCTCCGCCGCCGGATTCATCGTGTAAGGAGCGGTGTAGAACTGTTGCCAGATGATCCGGCCATTCTCCGGATCGACGCTCATTGCGTATTCTTTGCCATGCTGCCGGGTGAAAACGAAGATTTTGGCGCCAGCTAAAATAGGCGAAGAATGCCCCTCGCCAACGGTGACCTTCCATCGCAGCTTGAGGCGCTCGGGCCAGGAAATGGGTGCCGCCGCGGCGCTGACCGTTCCGTCGCGCTGTGGGCCGCGCCACTGCGGCCAATCGTCGGCCAGAACATATGCGGCGTCGGCCAAAACCAGCCAGACAATCCATTTACTGCGCCCGCGAATCAAGTTAGAGCTTCTCCATCCAAAAGCTACCGCCCTTATTCAACAGGGTATCCGGCATATGCTCCCGAAACCAATCTTCGTGAGAGTTCTGTATGTGGCTGAGGAACAGCAAAATACGGAAGCGGTCGTTATATTCCAAGAAAGCGCGCAGCAAGTAGACTTCATTCCACGCGCGGCCTTCACGCAGCCAGGCCGCGGGGTACTCATATGCTAAATAAATATCGTGTATATGGATGATCACTCCAGGTTTCAGTCGCGGCAGAACCTCGAAAATGATGTAATTGACATCACTTCCTGCCTTAGATACGTGGGTAGAGTCAATAAATAAGATATCGCCGGCGCCTAGCTGATCGAATACTGCGAGATCCACATCTTGCAGCTTACTTTCGATGATGGTTATGGTGTCGTTTGACTTTGCAATGAGAGACCGCAGTAACTTCGGATGGGGCTCGATCGAAGTAACTTGCGTTCGCGAGTTGAGAAAGATCCGGTTGGTATCGAGGATGACGCAGGTGGAGAAACCGGATCCGACTTCAATCAAACGTTGAGGACGAAAGTGATTCATCACGCAAAAAAGAATGATCCCGTCCGCATAAGAAAAATGAGGATTATCGAACTGATACATAAGGCCTTCCACGTGTGCTGCCCGAAAAGGGACGGTGGGGTAGTGGGCCTTCAAACATTCGAGAAAATCCAGCTGAATCTGGTCGTCCATCCGGATTGCGGGTAACTCGGCCAACAGCGCCTTTCTTTCGTGTCGAGCTAAGTGCTGCTCGACATCGCGCTTCGATGGCACCGGCGAGTAGAAGTGCCCCGGCGGCGCAAACTGTCCCGCATCCGCCACGATTTGCTTCAGATGATCGCGCTCCTCACTGATTACGGCGACACATTTCTGCAGGCGGGCCGTTTCTTCGGCCGAGCGCTTGGGGTGAACGAGCGCCCTCAGAATCGGACGCCAGTTCATGCGGATGTCTCCGACGGCCGGACGTCGCGCAATACGGCGCTCCAGCCAGGTGTTCCAGTGGCGGCTGCATAGGAATCCTCTTCGAGAGTCAAAGCGGCATCCACACGGGAGCCCGGCGAAAGTTCGGCGATTCGTTCGGCGAAGTTCCAGGCCTTCAGCCAAAGCATCCGGCCTTCCTGACGAAGCGGTACCCGCAGGTGCTTTTCCTTCCAGACGACGGGCGGTCCGGCCACTTCCACGCCGAGCGCCGCGAACAAAGGAGCAGGATGGCCGCAACCAAAGGGCGCCAGGGCAGAGATCTCGGACATCGTCCTTTCGTTCACCTCCCGCAAAGTGATGAGGGCGTCAATTTCGAGTTCTGGCGCAAAGTCCTCGGGCGTAAGGCGGATGGCGGCATAGTCCTGGAGGCGACTGCGAAACATTGCGACGTTGCTCGCGGCCAGAGTCAATCCAGCAGCGTGGCTGTGCCCTCCGAACTTCGCAAACACATCGGGCATGTATTCGAGCGCATCCAACAAATGAAACCGGGTGATACTACGCCCGGAGCCTTGAGCCATACCGGTCTCGCCATCTTCACTCAGGACGAAAACAGGGCGGTGAAAGCGCTCCACTAGGCGGCTCGCCACGATGCCGAGAACTCCGCGATGCCAATCCGGGGCGCAGAAAACAAGTGCCGCTTGCGAATCATCAATGGGGGTGCGCGCGCATTCACTCAGGATCGTCTCAATGATCCCGGCTTCCGTTTTCTGCCGCTCGGTGTTCAGGGCATGTAGCTGTTCCGCGAGCACGCGGGCGCGTTCCACGTCGGCGGTCAACAGCATCTCGATCACGTCATTGGCCGTGGCCATGCGCCCGGCGGCATTCATGCGCGGCGCGATGCGGAAGGCGACCTGAGTGGCGGAGGGTACGCTCCCAGCAGCGAACCCTGCGACTTTTAGCAACGCGCGCAGGCCCGGGCTGCGAACGTCGCGCAGTCCACTCAGCCCGTGCTTGACGATGATCCGGTTCTCTCCGGTGAGCGGCACAACGTCGGCCACCGTGCCGATGGCCACAAGCTTGAGGAAGGATTCGAGAATGCGCCGCTGCTTCCCTGGCGGCCAGTCCTGCGTCGCCACCAGCGCCTGCACGAGCTTAAATGCAACCCCCACACCGCACAGATTCTTTTCCGGATAATCGCAATCCGGCCGGTTCGGGTTCAGCACCGCCAGTGCGGGCGGCAATTCGGCTTCCGGCAGATGGTGGTCGGTGATGATGACGTCGATCGAAAGCTCATGCGCGCGCCGCACTACCTCAGCCGCGCGAATCCCGGTATCGACGCTGATGATAAGGGAAACACCGCGCGCCGATGCGGTCTCTACCACCTCGGGCCGCATGCCGTAGCCGTCCTTGAGACGATCCGGCACGTGGAAGTCGGCTAGGCCGCCGGCCAGTTCGATGGAACGCTTGAGGATCACGACCGATGTGGCGCCGTCCACGTCGTAGTCGCCGTAGATCAAGATTTTCTCGCGATTGCGGATGGCGCGCGTCAGCCGCTCGAGCGCACAATCCATGCCGCGCATCGCCAGCGGGTCGTGCAGGTCGTCGAGCGACGGGCAAAGAAAGCGGCGAGCCGACGCCGCGTCGCGAATGCCCCGGCCGCAGAGAATACTGGCTGCGGCCACGCCGACACCCAAAGCGCGCCCCATCGTTTCCACTTCGCCGCGGTCTAAGTTCGGAAGGAGCCAGCGCGCCTGTCGGGCCATGCGGGCGTTTCAGTTTTTCGAATAAAACCCGCCGAGCGATCCATCATCTTCTTCTTGTTCGGCGGGCAGGTGGCTGGTGATCTCTTCACAAACGCCCATGAATTCCTCGTACCAGTCGGGGCGTAATTCATAAACATACATGCGCGCATGATGGTCGAAGGCCAGCTCCAGCGAGCACGTAACGCCTTCGTTGCTTCGCAGGGAACGCACGCGCCGCTCGAGTTCGCGGTGCTCCTCCGACGGGATGTCACTGTCTTCCAACTGCTCGAGCGCCTCCTCAATCTCCGCCCCTTCGAAGTCCCGCGAGGCGAACAGAATCATTTTGCAGCCGATCTGCCGCGCCGTTTCGAGAAAAATCTGGTAATCGGGATAGCGTTCGGTATCCCAGGTCACAATGGGCAGGCCTTCCAGGCCCCCCGGGTGGCTGTGAAAGACGACGAACCCGGATTTGTCTAGGTAGTCGAGGATTTCGCGCTTGAGAGTGTCGAGATTCAGATCCACAGTTTAGTCCTTCACCGCTTCGCCAGAACCAGAATAACAAAAGCGGTTAGCCAGTTCGCGGACTGCCTTCCGTGCGCTACAGCCGCGCAATTCGTTGAAAGATCGGCTTCAGCGCCGGGTAGAGCGAAGTGTAGAGCGAATGGCCGTCCTGATAGAAGTCGGATTCCGCCCCGCTCGGCATCACTGAATCGGTTTCGCGAATCACATGGCGGCAAACTTCCGGAACCGTCGAGTACGCGCCTGTCCCGACCAGCGCCAGCAGCGCCGCGCCGTATGCCGAACCCTCCTGGGTTTCGAGCGTGACCACCGGTTTGGCAAGAACGTCGGAGAGCACCTGGCGCCAGAACGGGCTCTTTCCGCCACCACCAGAAACGCGAACCGAGTTCACCAGCACGCCGAGCTGCTCGATGATGTTCAGGCAGTCCTTCTGGCTGTAGGAAACGCCCTCGATCACGGAACGGATCAAGTCGGCGCGCGTGTGCTTGGCAGTCAGGCCGATCCAGCCCCCACGTGCCGTCGCGTCAAGATGAGGTGTGCGCTCGCCCATCAGGTAAGGCAGCCAAAACAGACCTTGCGCACCCGGAGGCGATTTGGCTGCCTCCGCTGTGAGCCCGTTGTAGTCGGACCCAGGCGCCAGTTGATTGCGGAACCATTGGAGACTCAGCCCGGCGCCCTGAGTGACGCCCATGATGTGCCACTTTCCCGGAACCGCATGGCAGAACGTGTGAACACGCCCGGAGGGATCGTAAGCCACCTGTTCCATATGCGCAAACACCACGCCGGAGGTGCCCAGCGTGCAGGAGACGATACCCAATTCGACGATTCCGTTGCCCACCGCGCTGGCCGCCTGGTCGCCACCGCCGCCTACTACCGGCGTTCCCGCAACCAGGCCCGTTACCCCTGCTGCCGTCGGATTGACCGCGCCCGTCACTTCCACCGATTCGTAGCATTTGGGAAGAATGGAGCCGTCGAGTCCGAGCGCCTCCATCATTCGGGCCGACCATTCGCGCCGCACCACATCAAATAGCGCGGTGCCGGATGCATCGGAAACGTCCGTTGCGAATTCGCCGGTCAGGCGGAAGCGCACGTAATCCTTGGGCAGGAGCATCTTATTGACACGCTCGTAGCGGTCCGGCTCGTTGTCCCGCACCCACAAAAGCTTCGGCAACGTAAAGCCCGTCAGCACCGGATTCGCGGTGTAGGAGAGCACGTTAGCGCTGCCCACCGCGCGATTGATGGCGTCTACCTGCGCCTGGCTGCGCTGATCGCACCAGATCAACGCCGGCCGGATTACCGCATTTTCCTTGTCGAGAATCACCAGGCCGTGCATTTGGCCGGAGAGGCCGACGCCGCGTACGTCGCGGCCTGAAATGTGAGCCTCCGCCAGCGCGCCGCGAATCGCCTGTATGGCGGCTTCCCACCAATTCTCGGGCCGCTGCTCCGCCCACAGCGGGCGCTCCATGCGCATGTCTTCGTGCGGCGCCGTGAAACCCGCACGAATGATTCCGCGCTCGTCTACCACCAGCGCGCGCGTACCGCCTGTTCCGACATCAATCCCAAGCCACATCTGCTACCCCGGTTCGGCCCACGGCAAGCAACCAGCCCCGTAGAGCCCCGCTTCATTCCCCAGGACGGCCTTCTCCACCCGTGTGTTCGTGGTGCGAAACGTAAACGAGCGCCGACGCGTCTCTTCCAGCATCGCGGGGGCGAAGAACTCCCACGCCGCCAGTACGCCACCGCTCAACAGGTACAGCGGGAAATTGAACGTGTTCACCATCATCGCCAGAGCGATTCCAAGCGCCTCACCCATGGACTGAAAAACCGTCCGGGCGTGTTCGTTTCCCGCCTTCGCCAAGTTATAGACATCCTCGGCGGTCAGGTTTTCACCCAGTCCCAGGATGCGCGCCATGACCACGATGGCGGTTGCGGAAGCGTGCTTCTCGACGCACCCCCGATTGCCGCAACCGCACGGAATTCCGTTCGGAACAACGGTCAGATGCCCCAACTCGCCCGCCATGCCAAGAAAACCATGCAATACTTTGCCTCCGGAGATGATGCCGCCTCCAATTCCGGTGCCCAGCGTGAACAGAACCAGATCATCCACATCGTGTCCCGCCCCGATCCATTTCTCTCCTAAAGCCGCGGCGTTGGCGTCATTCTCCAGAATCACTTTGGTCTGTAGACGGCGCTCCATCTCGTCCCGAAAAGGAAAATCCTCGAGACAGGCCAGATTATTCGAGTTGCGGATCACACCCTCCTTCAGCAGAATGAACCCAGGGATCCCCAGCCCGATCCCGGCCAACTGGCCGGTGCCCCACCGCGACCGCAGGTCTACAATGGCGGCGGTCATTTCGCCCAGCAGCGACTCCCGCCCCAGCGCAGGATTGGTGCTGACAGAGATCTTTTCGAGCATCCGGCCGTCCCGCGTGATCGCCGCGGCCCGCAAGTTGGTGCCACCCAAATCCACTCCTATCGAATATTCGGCCATGAACAGGTGATGATAACAAAGGTTAGAGCGCCCAGAACAAACGCCTCCGTTGCAAGCTAGACCCTTCCATAACAATCGGTTATGGGCCCAATACGAATTTGCTTACAACGATCGCTTGCATTTCATGTTACATAATGAAACAGAATAGTAGTGCGTTTACGTCGATAAGAGTAGGTAGAGACGGTTTATGGGAGACCGAAGATACATCGACGTCCCCGGCATCGGGACCCACGAATTGCCGCCACTTCTCGTGCATGCCGCGCAGGAGGGCACTCCGCTCTCAGAAGTCGTCGACATGGCGGCGGGAATTGTCGAGGATGAGGACATCCTGGGCGATATGCAGGGTGAGGAGAGCGTGCTCGAACAGCGCAAGTTTGATCTGGCGCTGAACCTTGCCGAACAATATCTCCGCCTGGTCTCTCACTGGCAGTGGGGCGACTCTATCCTGGAATGGGTTCGGCAGTGCGAAACTACCTTCGAAACGTGTGACGGGTTGCGCAACCTGCTGCACCCGGATGTCTGGCCGCACGCCAGTCGCAGCAGCTTCGTGTACTTGCTGATGGAAAAATCAGTGCCCACGCGCGGCGTCGGCTTGGAGAACGCTGTCGGCCTCCGATTGACCTTCCGCCAGCCGCCGCCCATCGATTGCTTCTCCAACCAGTTTCTGTTCTACCTGAATGCCAGCGTGGCCAGCTCCGCTTACCGCACCTGGGCGCGTCTCGCTCAGGATTCGCCCGCGCTATTTCCGCCAGATCGCTTCCATTTCGACGTCGTCGACCTGGCGGCTTAACGCCCTTCCTAGACTGTTTCCAGCACTGGGCTTGGGTCTTCCGCCGCTTTCTCCAACCAGCGGCGGCGATTCATTCGGAACAGCAGGAACAGCAACAGGAACGCGATCAGAAATCCCAGCGAAGCTCCTACGCCGATCCATTGCGGTTTGGGCGAACGCACCAACAGCACAAAACTAAGATTGAAGATCACCGGGATGGCCACCGCACGCAGCGGCAGCCAGGGACGATCCAGGGCGAACAGAGCCCGCGCCAGTAGTTCCAACAGGCTCCAGCCCACCAGGCTCGGCGCGAATCCAAGAAAAACCGCCGAGACCAGCCGCGTGGATTGCGCCGTGAAACTACCGCGTTCGAACAGCAGCGCAATCAACGGCTCTCGCAGCGCAATGCCAGCCGCACAGCCCACTACAGCCATCAACCCCACCAGAGCGATGGTCTTATCGATCAGACCGAAGGCCCGGCGCAGCTGGAACTGGCTCCGCAAACGCGCAATCTCGGGCAACAACGAGTTGGACACCGGATTGATCAGGTACGCGAGCGGAACGTTCAGACAGCGCATGCTGTAATCGAGCGCTGCCGCCATCCCGGTACCCGCATGCGTGGCGTATGCGCGGGTGATCACAACATTCAGCGCTATCATGCCTGCATAGAGGAGGAACCACCCGGGTTTGGCCAACAGCGCGCGCCAATGCACATCCGGTTCAAGTGTACTCTCCGTCCGCAGTCGAGTACGCGCCGCGAAGTATACGATCCCCAGTTGCACCCAGGCGCCGGCCGTATATCCGATCACAAATGCGTACACACCCAGGATGCGCCATAGCCCCAGAGCGGCGGCGATGGTAAACAGGTTCACGACCGCCTGTTGAAAAACCGTGGGCGCAAAACGCCGATGCGTGAACAAAAACGCCACATGCAACGCCGCCGTTCCCGCCGCTAGGGAAGATACGGCCGCAATCCGCAACAGAGTCACCGCGGTGCCAACATACGCGGCATCCAGCCCCGGAGCGAGCACGCGAATGAGCCACGGCGCCAACAGAATGATCGAAACCGTCAGCAGCCCAAAGACCCGCACGAACACCCGGTTCAGCTTGCCAAAAAGAGCAGCTCGCGCCGCACCATCACGCTCGGTAAGCATGGGCACAAACGCGAAGACCATGGTGTTGGTCAGAACGGAGTTGAGTGTGTCAATCGGCCCCACCGCTACCGCCAAGGCGTCCGCGGCGCTGTGGGTACCCAGCAGATAGGCGGTTAGAGCCACCCGGAAGAACCCGATCAGATTACCGGCGATAAGGCCGGCGCTGATGACCAGACCACCACGCACAATGGGGCTCCGGGCGGCTCGGTCAAACACATTTCCACCGGTGCCGTTTTCGCGAGAAAGCGTCAGCGCTGTTTCCCCGTTCTTCCGTCGAGGTTCCTGGATCGAGTATAGCCGGGAGTCGCGCCCAGCCTCCTACTTTACACCGAGGCTGCCGATGCGGCGGCCCTGGCGGCGGCCAGCGCTGCATCGTAGTTGGGGTAATCCGCCACTTCCTTCACATATTCCGCGTGACGGATCGTGTTGGTCCTGTCCAGCACAAAAATCGCCCGGCTCTCGATGCGAAGATCTTTGATGAGCGTTCCGTAATTGCTGCCAAACGATCCGTCCCGATGATCCGACAGCATCCTGACCTTGTCCACTCCGAAGGCTCCGCACCAGCGCTTCTGCGCAAACGGCAGATCCATGCTGACGGTGAGAATGTCCACGCCCGGCAGCTTCGCGGCTTCTTCGTTGAAACGTTTGGTCTGCGCGTCGCAGACCGGCGTGTCCAGCGACGGCACGACACTGATGATGCGAACGTTTTGACCCGTGTCAGCCAGTGAGACGTTCTTCAGGCCGTTGTCCACGAGTTTAAAATCCGGAGCCTTGTCGCCCGCGGTCAGCTCAGGGCCGATCAGGGTCAGCGGATTTCCGCGCATCGTTGTTGCTCCTGGTCTTTCCATGTTGTTCTCCTGAATTTGAGTTTGTCCTGTTATTGTAGCAACTCGCGGAATTTGGACGGGTCCGCAGTGGGCAGCTTGCAGGCGTAGTTTTCGCAAACATACGCCGTGGTTTTACCGTCAGGCGCAGTCATCGTCTCGACCACCGAAAGATAACTTGTCAGGGTTCGGCGCGACGCCCCGTCCACGAACAGGACGACGCAATCAGGCACGAAGCGGCCCTGCAAGACGCCCAGCATCTCTCGAGCTGAGGGCGTCGCGGGGTCGCCCACCAGGATGATTTGCTTCGGCTTGGACAGGCTGAACTCGTATGCCACCAGCATTTGCGGAACCGCCGATGGCATTCCGTTGATTCGGGAAGCGAAAGCCTCGAGCGTTTTCTCCGCCGAGCCGCGGAACTCCTGGCGGCCGGTCATTTGAGCCAGCCGCAGAAGGTTCAATGCCGTGATGGAATTCCCCGAAGGCTCTGCTCCGTCGTAATCGTCCTTCATGCGGATTAGCAGGCTTGCGTCGCCCGCCGTGGTGCTGAAGAATCCGCCATGCTCGCGGTCTTCGAACAGTTGGCGCTGCTTTTCGGCGAGCCTAACCGCCGTCTCCAAGTGGCGAACATCAAACTCTGTTTCGTACAGATCGAGCAGCGCCTGCGTGAAGAGCGCGTAATCATCCAGAAAACCTGGTATGGCCGCGTCTCCCTGGCGGTAGCGGCGCAACAGTACACCGCTCTTCCTGTCATACATGCGGCTCAAAATGAATTCGGCGGCGCGCCTGGCGGCGGCCGCATAACGCGGCTCGCCCAATATTGCACCGCCCTTCGCGAAGGCCGAAATGATCAGGCCATTCCAGGCCGTGAGGACCTTATCATCCAGATGCGGCCGCACTCGCTTGGACCGCTCCGCCAGCAATTTCTCGGAAGTCACGGCGAGCTCCTGGTTCACCTTGTCGATCGGTTCTGAGAACCGTTGCGCCGTCTCTTCCAACGTGTGCGCCTCGAATAGAATGTTTCTCCCGGCGAACTCGTCTTGCGGATCGCTTTCTACATTGCCCTGCGGCCCAACGCCATAGCGGTAGCAAAACCAGGACGCCCCCGGTTCTACAGCGATGCGCCCGATTTCCTCCCGCGTCCAGATATAGAACGCGCCTTCGCCCTTCACTGCCGGCTTCGCGGGATCGATCACGCTATCCGCGTCCTCGGCGGAATAGAAGCCGCCATCCTTGTCGGCCATGTCGCGCAACACATACTCAAAGATGCGCCGCGCCACACCGGCGAAGAACGCGTCGTGTGTGATCTGGTATGCCTCCAGATAGGAGATCGCAAGCTGCGCCTGATCGTACAGCATCTTCTCAAAGTGCGGCACGAACCAGCGGTCATCTACCGAGTAACGGTGGAATCCGCCTCCCAACTGATCGTGCATCCCGCCCTTCGCCATGGCCCGCAGAGTAGCGAGCACCATATCACGCGCCTCCTCGTTGTGCCCATGCGCGGCATAGCGCAACAGGAAATTGTGGGTCACGGGCCTCGGAAACTTGGGCGCGCCGCCAAATCCTCCGAGCTTGGAATCGAATGCCCTTCGGAACTGAAGAAAACCGCCCGACAGCGCGTTGGGATCGAGGCTGCCCGAGGGCGTGACTTCCGCCGCCTGTTCCAGATGAGCCACCACTTCCCCGCTCGAATGGAGGATTTTCTCCCGGTCAGTGCGCCACGCCTGCGCGACGCGTTCCAGCAGCGCCGGGAAGCCCGCGCGCCCGTACCGGTTCTCCGGCGGAAAATAAGTGCCGCCCAGAAACGGTTTCAGATCCGGAGTCAGCCACACTGACATCGGCCAGCCACCGCCGCCCGTGGTTGCCTGCACATAAGCCATGTAAATCCGGTCCACGTCCGGCCGCTCCTCGCGGTCGACTTTGATGGCCACAAAATACTTATTCAGGATTGCCGCGATCTGCTCGTTCTCGAATGACTCGCGCTCCATGACGTGGCACCAGTGGCACGTCGAATAGCCGATGGAAAGAAAAATAGGCTTGTCCGCCTTACGCGCGGCCTCGAACGCCTCCGGACCCCAGGCGTACCAGTCCACTGGATTGTGCGCGTGCTGCAACAGATAAGGGCTCTTCTCATGAATTAGACGGTTGGTGTGCATGGGCTGGATCTGTCCTGGTGGCGGCGACTGGAAGGCGAGCATGCACGCCGTCGCGAACAAGACGACCGGACGTATGCTCACGTTACCCTCAATCCTCAGCGTACCTATCTTAACCCTGTCCTACCGTATGATTTTCTAGGAGACAAAAATCGAAATGTGGACCCACATGTTCGCGCTCACCCTGCCCATTGCGGAGAAGATGCTGCGCCCCGCCATCGTCTATGCATTTCTGGTGGTCATGTTGCGCATCTTCGGAAAGCGTGAGCTGGCGCAGCTCAACCCCTTCGATCTGGTGGTGCTGCTCTCGCTTTCCAACACCGTGCAAAACGCCATTATCGGCGATGATAATTCCGTTTCGGGTGGCTTGATCGGCGCCTTCACGCTTTTCGCCGTGAACTACCTGGTGGTGCGGTTTCTGTTCAAGCACCGGCGGCTGGACGAGGTGCTGCAGGGCAAGCCGACATGTCTCATCGAGGATGGGTGCTTGTGCCACGGTGGGCTGGCCAAGGAGCTGCTGACGGAATCTGAGCTGCTCACGGTAGCGCATCGCCAGGGCTTTGCTGCGCTCGAAGAAATCCACCACTGCACCCTCGAGCCCGGGGGCACTTTCTACTTTGAAGCGAAAGAGCCCCGCCCGCACGAACGCGAGCACGCCGAGGTGATTAAACGCCTCGACCAAATCGGCGGCCAGCTTGACGACCTTCGCCGTCTGGTCAGCACCCGTTGAAGACCGCCAAATGGAAGCGCTTCGTCATCGAGTCACGCCACCCCGCGGCGCGCTTTCATCTCCGCCAGCAGCTTGTCGATCTTGTCCTCTTTCTCCAGCGCCGCCAGACGGTCCGAGATGCTGACGAGGAGCAGACGGGCATTCTCAATAGCTCTGAAGCGCGGCGCGGTCGTCCATCTGACGCAGCATCTTCTTCAGGCCCTCCATATTTAACCGCAAACCGACTTCGGCGTCACGGTTCTTATCGTGATTCATAAGGCCGATGGGACCGCGATATCCACTGTTGCGAATTACTTTCAACATGCCGAGATCGCGATCGCCATCACCGACCGTGATGTAGTCCGGGCCGCCTTGTTGCATACCATTCAGAATCACAGCCCAAAGGTGAGGCACGAGCTTCGGGAAGAATTCAGGAAAAAGGTCCATCTGGGGTCGGCCGTGTTCGTAATCGTAGACAATGCCCACGTTGTCCATACGGACTTGTTTCAACACCTTCAATTCATTTTCGGGCTCGCCCATCCAGTCGCCGTGGGAGTAAATCGCAACGGAGCAGTTGATCTCCTTAGCGCGTGTGGCGACGTAACGCACCGCCTCCACCGCGCGCGTCAACTTCGCCGATTCCGGCAATGACATAAACTCCGCATTCGCATCGAACGGGCACCAGATCTGCGTGCTCACCTGGTTCCGCTTCAAGGTGGCGAGCACAAGTTCCAGGTTGCCATCCTCGGCGGGAGGTGTTCTTTCCGGGTACATGTCTCCGCGCACCCAAAACGCTTGAAGCGTAATCTGGTTCTTCCGCAGAACATCAATTTCGGTGTCGAAATTTGGAATATCCGCAGCGCGCCAATCAATTGCCAACCTCTGAATCCCCAGGCGCCTTAGCATGCGGGCACGTTCGAGCGGTGTGCGGTGCATGGAATCGTACGGGATGATGCACCACGCTACGAGGTTTTCGCGTGCGAACACGTCTGCGGCAGGCTCGGGCTTGCCTGCAATGAGAACAGCGGCGAGAAGAGCGGCTGTAAGAGAGCCGTACAGCTTGGCTGTCACTGTATCACCTCGGGATATCATGACAGGAGCATAGCGCAAGGCCGACAGGTAGGAATGGTGGTGTGCTGTCCAAGCAATGGCGATGAAGGACGTGACGGCCGCAGATGGACCCGGAGCATCTCAGCCGGACTATGCGTGACACTCTGTGGCGCTCAGACGCTTCGGACGGCAGCCGCCCGCCTGTCGGCGTGACTTCCCATGCACTTCTTTGACCTCTTCCGCTCGTTCCTGCCACTGCACAACCCCATCGGCTTCGGCGCAAGCGACTTCATCGAGCTAGCACTTGCTTTTCTACTCGTCGTTCTGGTGCTGGCGCGACCGCTCATCGAGCCTGTTGCCCGGAAGTTAGCGCGGAAGACGGGTTGGTGCATGTTCTTCCTCGCTGGACTGACGATCGCGCTTCGCTTAGCCCTTCTGCCCGCGTATCCTGTGCCCACCCCGCAGGGATCCGACGATTCCAGCTACTTGCTGCTGGCCGATACGCTGGCACACTTGCGCCTGGCCAACCCACCGCATCCCCTCCACCAGTTTTTCGAAACGAATTTCGTTTTGCAGGAGCCGTCCTATAGTTCCATCTACCCGCTCGGTCCGGCCCTTGCGCTGGCCGTGGGCCAAGTGGTATTTCGCCTTCCTTGGGCGGGCGTCGTTCTCTCGGTTGCGGCATTCTGCTCGCTTTGCTACTGGATGCTGCGAGGTTGGACCACGCCGGGATGGGCGTTATTCGGCGGGCTCCTCGCTATTTGTCAGTTCGGTCCCCTGAGCTATTGGATGAACTGCTACTGGGGGGGCGCGGTTTCGGCGGCGGCGGGTTGTCTCGTATTCGGAGCGCTTGCCGCGGCTTCGGGAACGCACTCGGATTCGCGATGCGGTTCTGCTGGGCCTCGGCATTGGCTTACAGATGCTCTCGCGCCCCTATGAATCGGTCATGCTGGACTTGGCGGTTGTTCTCTTTCCTCCCGGTGCTGCCCAGATTCGCGAAGGTGGCGTCCGGATTCCAGTGATGTTGCCGGGCTGGCTGTGTTGCCCGCCATCGCCCTGCTCGGTTTTCACAACCACGCCGTCACCGGCAGTTGGATGAGGCTCCCCTACATGCAGAGCCGCTATCAGTATGGCGTGCCCACCACCTTCACGTTCCAGCCCAAACCGGTTCCGCATGCACGGCTGGCCGCGCACCAGGAGATCTACTACGAGGGGCAATCGGCCGCGCATGACGCGGCACGAGGATTTTACGGCCGTCTGGTCAGCCGGCTCTCGTTCGCGCGCTTTTTTCTCTTGCCGCCGCTATTCCTGGCTCTGCCGTTTTTCCTACCGCTTGTCCGCGAGTTCCGGTTCGCCTGGCTGGCGCTCACGCTGCTCCTGTTCGCGCTCGGCTCCAACTTCTATCCGTACTTTTTCCCGCACTACCTGGCTGCAGCGGCGTGTCTGGTGGTTTTAGCGGCGGTTGCAGGACTGGCGGGGCTGTAGCAGATTTAGTGCCGCTCGCTGCGCGATGGATTGTCATCTTGTGCGGCGCGCATTTTCTCTTCTGGTATGGCCTCCACGCACTCGCCGACGAGAGGATTCTGATTGCCATGGGCCAATACGGCACCTGGACGTCATGGCTCACGGTGACCCCCAGCATCGCATCAGCATCGAGGCGCAATTGAACCGGGCCCCAGGCAAACAACTCGTATTCGTCCGCTACGGGGCCGGGCATAGCTACCATGAGTGGATTCATAACGCAGCCGACATCGATAGCGCTCGGGTAGTGATGGCCCTGGATCTCGGAGCCGAAGACAACGAGAAGCTGGAGCGCTACTACCCCGATCGCGCCGTCTGGCTTCTGGAGCCCGATGCCCTCCCGCCCAGTTTGACGCCTTATCACGTGCGGGTAGAGAAGCAGCCCGAGCCACCTTCCGCGCCGAAAGAGGTGAACAAGGGCATCGTGCTGGAGGAGGTGCGCTGAATTCGCCAGAAGACCAAGTGCTCGGTATTTGCCTTATCGTTATGGATGAGACCCGAGTTGGTGCGCGCTCATGTGCCGCAGAATTACATCTTCCCGGCAAATCAACGCTGACGCGGCCAATCGCGAACACGTAATAGCTCAGCCATGCAAGATCGCAGGGATTTTCTTTTACAATCGAGTCTGGCCTTCGCCGGTGCGGCCTTGTTGCCCGGTGCGCCGCCACGTCGCCTGCTAATTCGCGCAGCTGCCGGACCTGGTTTCCGGCGCCGCTTGGCCGAGTGCGAGTTGTTGCGCGGCTTGACCCGCCTGATACCTGGCACAGAAGTGCGCTTCGCCACGGAGGTCACCGCGGCCGAACCCGGCGACCTGTTATTTGATCTGCGCATCGAGCCTCAGCACTTCCGGCATCCCGAGGCGTATTCGATCGCCGGCGCTGATGGCTCTGTCGTGCTCTCCGCGGCCAGCGATACCGGCCTGCTCTATGCCGTTTTCGATTTCCTGGGACGGCAGGGCGCCGTCTTCGGAATCGATGGGGAATGCTATCCGCTCGACCGGGCTCCGGATCTGCTGCTGCCCCCGCCAAACCAGCCCTGGACCGCGCAGCCGCGTTTCGCCGTGCGCGGTCTGCTGCCCTGGCCCGATTTCCTGAACTGCATCACTGTATACAACGAAGAGGACTTTCGCACTTACTTCGAAAATATGCTGCGGATGCGCTTCAACACCTTTGGCATGCACGTCTACACGGGAGCGGGCGACGCGGCAGAATCCTACCTGTCCTTCGAATTCGCCGGCGCCGGCCACCGCGCCTTTCTGGACAACTCGGCTAGCCAGCGCTGGGGCTATCTGCCGCAGCGCACCGGGCGCTATGGCATGGGCGCAGCGCAATTCTATGACGGTGATGTCTTCGGCTCGGACGCGACCCGCTTGGGCCGGAATCCTTGGGAAATCGCCGAACTTACGCGCCAACTGCTCGGCAACGCTCTCCGCTACGCCGGTAAACTGGGCTTGCGCACCGGAGTGGGCTTTGAACCCTATCAGGTTCCGGACGAGATCCTACGAGCGCTGCCGCCGGAAGTGAAGCCGAAGGGCTCCAGCGCCCGATTCGATATCGAATCCGTCACGGCGCGCGACCTGCTGGAGACGCGCTTGGCGCAACTGCTCGATGCCTATCCGGAAGTCGATGATGTCTGGCTTTGGGAAGACGAGCAGATGAATTGGGAGAGCCGCACGACTATCCAGCCGCTCTCCGTGACGCCCTTTCTTCAGGCCCACGATTTCCTTCGCCGCAACGCGCCCCGGAAGAGGCTCGTGGTATCCGGCTGGGGCGGCGTGGCGCGTCATTTCGCGGACTTTCACAAACGGCTACCGGGAGACATCATCTTCTCCTGTCTCAGCGATTCCCTGGGCTGGGACCCGGTAAACGAGGTCTTCGGCAAGCTCGAAGGCCGCGAGCGTTGGCCCATTCCCTGGCTGGAGGACGACCCTTCGATGTGGCTGCCGCAATTTCACGTGCACCGCTTCGAACGCGATCTGAACCGTGCAGCGGACATGGGCTGCCAGGGCCTGCTCGGCATCCACTGGCGCCATCGCATCGTAGACCCCACAGCCGTCTATCAGGCGCGTTTCAGTTGGGACGCCGCACTGGCGCCGCTCGATCACTACCGCTCGTTCGCGCGCACGCAGGCTGCCAATGGCCGCGCCTCACAGCTGGCTGAGGTTCTGAATGCTGCGGATCGGGATGGTAGTCTGCTCTCCAGCTTTAGTGGCGAGGTCCGGGAAGGCCACGCCGTGACGCAGGAGTTTTCGGGCGACTACGGCGAAGGCTTCGAGTTCTGGTGGAACCTCCAGATTCGGCCCGCCGTGATCGAGTCGCAGAAGGAGGTCGCCGCCGCCTTGCGCGAACTGTTCGGTTTGGCCGCGTCACCTACTGAGATGGAGCGTATCGGATATTTGATGGGCCATGTCGAGTTTCTGGTGCCCTATGCCGATGCTTGGATGCTCGCGCACCGCTTACACCTCGTCCTCCAAGCCGCCGTCAATCTAAAGCAGCAAGGCAAGCGTTCGGAAGCTCGCGACAAGGTCGCACGGGAGGGTGTTCCGTTGTGGCTCCAACTCGCCCCGGAGGTCCGCCGTGCGATTCTTTGCTTTCAGCGGATCGTGGCAACCCGCAATGACTTGGGGACGCTGGCCTCCATGCACAACAAGTTCGAGCGCCTGGCGCTGGTTCGATTGAGGCTGTCGATGAAGGAGTTCTTGGGTGAACTGCCCGCGGAAACCGAAAATGCGTTCCGCCAGGCGGTGCGCACGGATACCGAAGTTCCCGCGCGGCTGTTCGCACCCACGCGTCCCACTCTGCTTGCGCGGGGCGAGTCGGTCCGCCTCATGCTGGTGGCCACGGGAGAGGCAACTGTCCGCGACGTCGCGCTACATGTGCGCCCGCGCGGTAGGGTCGAATGGTCCACGATTCAGGCGCGCCTGCTGGGCCGCCGAACCTACGAAGTCCGGCTAGGGCCGCTGGATTCCTCTGCCTCGCTCGCCGAATACTACTTCTCTGCAAACGTGGGTGAGCAGAAACTGACTGCCCCACTGGAACCTGCGAGTCAGCCGTATCTGGTCACTTTGCTGTGACCGTACACGACAACAGTTCCCCTGCGAGCAAACTCGCTTGGAGTTATACCGAGTTGGCGCTCCGGTTAGAGACCTTGCTCGGCCCTCGGGCCCATGAACGCCAGCAGCCAATTGGCCTGATCGCCGTGTACAGAGCTTATTCGCCTGACAGCGTTTTCAGGTCGTCTTTGCTTTCGCGGATGGAGTCAGCGCGACAGCTGCCTCTGAGGTAAGCAGCAAGAACGTGAAGGTTTCTTGAAGATAGAGCCGGACAGCATCATCGGTGTGGCTCAGATAGCCGATGGAGACGTCCTGGCCGATGTCCAGCTCGAAATCGCCACCACGCGTGGTCAGTACAAAAGCTCCCTCTATAGCAGGCGCCCAAATGATTTTATCGTCGACTAGGCGCTTGACGTGCTCCAGCACCGGGTAACCGTGATCGCTGGTTTCCGCGAGTGCGGTATAGGCCTCAGCTCCAAGCAGAACAGCATAAGGGCCATTGACGCCGACAAGCCTCAATTGGCTCAAGGCGTGAGCAATGGCATCCGGGTACTGGCGAACGTCGGCCGGAAGGTGCATCTTCGGATTGCTTGTCCCCTGACGAATTCCCACGATGCCGGCTGCCGTATAGCCTTCAAAAACCGCGCTGTCCTCAGCAAAGGCGATCTGGCGTGCTGCGTCTTTTGCCGGTTGCCAATCCGAGTCGTTGGCGCCGCGTTCGACATCGTCGATTGCCTGGCGATCGAGTTCAAAAGGAAAACGCAACTCCACCAGCGCATTCACCTCGCGCTGTCTGGCGAGAACGCCGTCCTTCGAGCTGGCAATTGGACGCAGATGACCGGTACCGACCGCGGAAAGACCGGCGCCTGCTGGTCCCTGCATGTCGACCACCCGCCGGCCGGCGAGGTAACGTTTGAACGTGCGAGCTGTTTCCTCTTCAATTTGAGCCCACGCCGCATCCGAAATGGGAGCTAGCTCACGGTGCAGATTATTCATGCGGAATTTCTCCTTTGAGGGATCCAATGCCCAGCGAACCGTCGCCCTTCCGCGGAGCGGATAAAGGGTCCTCGACCGGCGCCGGCTCTACAAGAGGCGCGGCAACCACGGCGGGCTGGTCCTCGCTCACGGCTTCCAGAAATGTTACAGAGGGAGCAAAAAATAGGCTTCCAGTGACGGCACGGCTGAAATCGAGAATCCGGTCGTAATTGCCGGGCGGCCGGCCAACGAACATGTTCTCGAGCATCTGTTCAATTGTACGGGGCGAACGGCTGTAGCCTATGAAATAGGTACCGAATTCACCATGCGCGGCCCGGCCGAAGGGCATGTTGTCGCGCAGGATCTTGACCTCTTTCCCGTCCTCGACAATCGTTGTGAGTGCGTTGTGCGCTGAGGTTGGCTTCACGGAATCGTCCAATTCGATGTCCGACAGCTTCGTGCGACCGATAATTCGTTCCTGCGCCTCCGTGGACAGCGCATTCCATCCGTCAAGATCGTGCAGATATTTCTGCACGATGACGTAGCTGCCGCCCGCGAACGCGGCGTCCTCTTCGCCGACAAGTACGGCATCGATCACTGCCTCGCCCCTCGGATTCTCCGTCCCGTCGACGAAACCCATGAGATCGCGGTCGTCAAAGTAACGGAAGCCATGCACTTCGTCAACCGGCGAAACAGCATCTCCGAGACGCGCCATGATCTGCATCGCAAGTTCGAAGCACAGATCCATACGCTTCGCGCGGATGTGGAACAGCAAGTCGCCTGGCGTGGAAACCGCGTGGCGCGCTCCTGCGCGAATATCCCGGAACACATGCAGTTCCGCCGGCCGCGGCAGCCCAAAGAGGCGCTCCCACGCTTCGGACCCAAAGCTCACGACGCAGGAGAGGCCGCCCTCAAGGTCGCGAAACTCCACGGCGCGCAACAGCGCGGCGAGGTCTCCGCAGAACGACCGCACGGTCGCTCGAGTGTCCAACCCTGGGTTTACGGTCGCGACCAGGAAGATTGCGGCGCGGGTGAGCGGCGCGGCTACTGCCTGGGGAACGGCCGGCAAGTCGCGTCCCGCTTCGGGCGCACTCATCCGATCTGGCTTCATCTGGATGTCATCCTGGCAGGGCGTGCGGAATTCCCTCTTCGAAGGACCGCGCCGCGCGTGCGAAGGTTGTCGACAAGCTTACCATCGTCTGCCGACGAACGTCCATACGGCTTTGCGCGGGCAATGTGTCCAGTCCTCCACTTGTCGTACCGACCGAGCTGCTCTGCGGTCCAGAATGAGCCGCCAGGAGGCATGGTTTGACCCACCAGTCTATGCACCAGCACATCTTTCAGTCTTTCGTCCGTTTCAGCCAGCGAACCGTGCAAAGTATTTACCAACGAGGAACGAAACAGGCAGATCACCTGAAGCTCGGTAGTGACCGGAACTGAGAAGACGGAAATGCTCCATCGCCTGCTCGAGGGCATATGTCGATTCCCGCCGGCCGGGTTCGTCGTGAACAGGCTGTGGTACTAGCTGACCGCGCCGCCGCCGGCCAGTACACTACAAAACACTCGTTAGGAGCGTAACATGCGCATAGGGATTGCCACCGATCATGGCGGATTTGGCTTGAAGGCATGGGCGGCCACACGATGAGATCTTTTCGCGGCGTGGGACATCCTCGAGGCATTCCTGGCGGTAGAGTGTAGTCAATCCCTGCGCCGCCTAGCTAAAGTGGCTTTACGGGAGCCGGAAATGGCCGGAAGGAAATCATGAGCACCTCGCAAGTTGATCAAGTTTCAAGGGTCGCGCGAATGGGTCTCGGCAGCGAAACAGCTATTGGGACTAGCGTGAGGCGCGAAGAATGACCGCTCCGACGAACTGTCCCACGGGATCCGGACGAAGCTCCCCTCTCGGTGCCACGATTAGTCCCGGCGGGGTCAACTTTAGCGTGTATTCACGAAGCGCCTCGGGGATGGAGTTGGCGCTTTTTGACCGGGAAGACGATGTGCGGCCCGCGCGCATTATCACGATCGATCCTGTGATAAACCGAACGTATCATTACTGGCATGTATTTGTGGAGGGCGTTAAGCCGGGGCAGCTTTATGGCTACCGTGTCCAGGGACCATTCGATCCCGCGAGGGGAATGCGGTTTGATCCCGCCAAGATCCTCCTGGACCCATATGGGCGTGGAGTTGTTGTTCCAAGAAACTACAACCGCGAGGCGGCGCGCCTGAAAGGCGACGACAGTGCGACCGCGATGAAGAGCGTGGTTGTCGATCTCCGCGCGTACGATTGGGAGGGCGACACTCCCCTCCAACGGCCGGCCTCCAAGACCGTCATTTACGAAATGCACGTGCGAGGCTTCACGCGCCATCCCAGCGCCGGTCTTTCGGAACAGACGCGCGGCACGTATGCCGGCTTGATCGAGAAGATTCCCTATCTTCAGGAACTCGGCATTACGGCTGTCGAGCTCCTGCCGGTGTTTCAGTTCGACGCGGATGATGTTTTGCCGGGGCGTGTTAACTATTGGGGCTATGCGCCGGTCTCATTCTTCGCGCCCCACCAGGGCTATAGCTCACGTCAGGATCCACTCGGGCCTGTAGATGAATTTCGCGACATGGTGAAGGCCCTACACCGGGCTGGCATTGAAGTCATTCTCGATGTCGTTTTCAATCACACGGCGGAAGGCAACCATGACGGGCCAACGCTGAGCTTCCGGGGCTTGGAGAACAGCACCTACTACATTCTTGAAAGGGATCGCTCCCTTTATGCCAATTTCAGTGGCACGGGCAACACACTCAACGGAAATCATCCGGTCGTGCGCCGGATGATCATCGATAGCCTCCGATATTGGGTGGAGGAGATGCACGTCGATGGCTTTCGTTTTGACCTGGCGTCGATCCTGGATCGCGATGAGTCAGGGAATTTGCTGCCGA
Source organism: Terriglobia bacterium (assembly GCA_963768075.1). GTDB lineage: Bacteria > Acidobacteriota > Terriglobia > Bryobacterales > Bryobacteraceae > QHXW01. Next base: position 242,541 of record CAVYHD010000021.1, on the reverse strand, counting down.
ATCCGCCAGTACTGTGGGATATCGACTCGGAACCGGCCTTGGCGGCGACGAAGCTGATCGCGGAGGCTTGGGACGCGGCTGGCCTATACCAGGTCGGCAATTTCATTGGGGATAGCTGGAGAGAGTGGAATGGGCGGTTTCGAGATGATGTGCGCAGTTTTTTTCGGGGCGACGACGGCTTTGTCGCGCCTCTTGCTGACCGGCTGCTCGGCAGCCCTCAGATCTATGGTCACAAGGAACGCGAGGCTGAGGCAAGCGTCAATTTCGTAACGTGCCACGACGGCTTCACCCTAAACGACCTTGTCTCCTATAGCCAGAAGCACAATGAGGCAAACGGCGAATATAACGCCGACGGCACTAACGACAACCGAAGCTACAACTGGGGTGTCGAGGGTCCAACGGATGATCCTGCGGTCGAGACGCTGCGAAATCGCCAGGTGAAGAACTTCGTGACGGTGACAATGCTTTCCCTGGGCCTGCCAATGATTCTGATGGGCGACGAGGTCCGGCGCACTCAACATGGTAATAACAACGCTTACTCTCAGGACAACGAGACCAGTTGGTTTGACTGGACCTTGGTGGCAAAGCATGCCGACGTACATCGGTTTGTAAAACTCATCAGCGCACACCGGCTTATGCGAGATTTCGGGCCGGAGCTTCAGGGCGTCACTCTGAACCAACTGTTGCGGACGGCGGATAGAGCCTGGCATGGCGTAAAACTGGAGACACCCGATTGGAGCGTCAGTTCGCACAGCCTGGCATCTAGCCTATCGTGTCGCGATCACAATGTACTCTTCTTCCTGATACTGAATGCTTACTGGGAACCCCTTGAATTCGAGTTGCCTGCTAACAATGGCAACCTGTGGCATAGATGGATCGACACGGGTCTCGATTCGCCTCATGACATTGCCGAATGGGTGTGTGCACCACTAGTTGGCGGCCTGATTTATCGGGCCGCGCCACGATCGGTAGTGGCGCTCTATGCCCGTACGTAGTTCTCATTCATTCGAGCTAGCTTGCACGAGCCATCTCGCTGAGTTCCCGCATTTCGTTTTCCTCAATCTTCAATGCTGCTGCAACGACATTTTCTTCGAGGTGCTCGACGCTGGAAGTCCCTGGAATCGGCAAAATGACGGGAGATCGCGACAGCAGCCATGCCAGAGCCACTTGCGACGGCGTGGCTTTCAATTTCGCGGCCACACGACTGACAGGACTGTCCGCACCCGATAGTCGACCAGCCGCTAGCGGGAACCAGGGGATGAACCCGATTTGTTCTTGTTCACAGTATTCCAGCGCGTCTTCGGACCCGCGATCGGACAAACTGTAACGATTTTGGACGCTGACAATCCGCACCAACTTTTGCGCACGCTGAATCTGGCGAACGCTCACTTCCGACAAACCGATGTGCCTGATTTTGCCTTGCGCCTGCAGATCCTTCAGCGCGCCAAGTTGGTCTTCGGCCGGAACCTTCGGGTCGATTCGATGCAACTGATAAACATCGATCCGGTCGAGACGTAACCGGCGCAAGCTCCCTTCGCAAGCGGACGTCAGATGTTTGGGGTTCCCGTTCTCGACCCATCGGTTGGGACCCGGCCGTTCGAAGCCACCTTTCGTGGCGATTACCAAGCCCGTCGGATACGGATGTAAAGCCTCGGCAATGATCTCTTCGCTCACGCCGGGACCGTAGGAGTCTGCCGTGTCGATGAAATTGATTCCCAATTCGACCGCGCGCCGCACGACGCGGATGGCCTCGGCCCGATTTGCGGGTTCGCCCCAGATTCCTTTACCCGTGATCCGCATTGCGCCGAATCCCAACCGTGCGACGCGAAGATCGTTTCCGATCAGGAATTCGCCACTTTTGCCGGCTAGTCCTTTCGTTTCCTGCTCTGCAGGTGCGTTCTTCTGCATGGTTTCACCTCCAATGATTGCGATGACACTGCCACTTGTATCCCCATGAATCGGTTGACGCTTGGGCGACAATATAGTCGGCGTCGCACGGGGCGAGGTTGCCTGCCAAATTTACAGCCGCAGTTTTTCGGAATGATCCGGAGTGCCGGACTTACTTGGCTTTCTGCCCCCCGGCAATCTCCTCTTGCTGCTCTTCAGCCTTTTGCCAACTGGAATTGGGGTTGTATTCCTTCATAGCTTTGGCGAGAACGTCAGTCTTCTTGCCGAGATCCTTCTGATACACCACTCCATCTATGCCAACGATGAATGTCATCACGCCGGACGACCTGTATTCGGCCGGATAGGCCACGAAAGCGAAGCCCCCGGTCATCTTGCCGTTTACGATGTAACTTTTCGCGCCGCCTGGGCCAGTTTTCCCCTGGCGCGCCAGGATGCGGTAATAGTAACCGCGGTAAGGAGTCGGAGGACCGCCTCGGCCCTTGTCATAGCCCTCAGCAACGGCAGATGCCACGAGCGGCCCGATGGGGCTCTGGGGTTCGCCATCAGCAGCTTTCCAATAAAGGCCATTGTGCTGCCCTTCATCACTGAAGATTTTCTGGGCGTACTCGTTGTGCTGTGTGGAGTAGAATTCCTTTTCCGCCGCCACCAACTCCTGGCAAACGCGAATGGCCGACATTTCATTCCGGCCAACTCGCCTGTACAAAATCTCTTTCTTGCCCGCCTCGGTGTCGAAATACCACGAGTTGCCTTTGTTCACGAGCGGTATGGGCGTGGGCCAGTTCCTCGCGCCGATATATAAAGTAGTGGTTCCATCCGGTTCTTTCACCAATCGGTGCATCTCCTGATATCGCTGTACGAAATTAGCGCGGCTATGGGCGTCCTCGGTTTCGTCTCCCGACGAGACGATTTGCTTTCCATCTGGTCCGAGTACGTCGAGCATGGCTTTCCCATCGCTATTCTGCATCGCCGTGACCAACGCGCTGCTCGCCTCTTCGGCGGATGAAAATTTCTTCTGGCCCGGTTGCTGCGCCATGGAGGGGATGGAAAAGCACCCGGTCAAAAGGGTGGCAACTGCCGCTAACTTAGGAAGATTGGCCCGATGAAATCGTTCGGAGTTCAACTTCGTTCGCCGCATATGGCTTGTCTCCAATTCTAAATCTCACAATCTACGAGGAACATATAACGAGACTTCGCTTACCGCCGTCCGCCGCCCCCGCGAAAACCTCCGCCGCCACCGAAGCTGGCGCTTCCACGTGACGAAAAACTCCGCTCCTGTCCGCCGTGGTCGTAGTTGCTGAAGGCACCCGAGCGGACGCCGCTCTCGCCGCGGGGTTCCGCGTATCCGCGTGCAGCCCGTGTGTCTCCACCGAAAGGCCTGGCGGTTGCGCCGGGATGATTAAAAGCTCCGCCGCGCGCACCGCCGTTCCGGTAAAAGTTGTTCCGGTTATAAAACGTGTTGCTCCGGGATATGTACCTCTCGTGGTTATAGATTGCGTATCGGTTATGCCAATCGAATCCCCAGTGACCCCAGCCCCATCCAAAACCTCCGAACCAACCGATTCCGAAGCCGAAGCCGAATGAGAGGTACGGGCCGCCAAACCAAATTCCCGGATACGGATACCAACCCGGCCACGCCAAGATGGGATCTCCATAAACCAACCACGGATCATACCCGGGGACATAAACGACATCGGGGCTGGCGGGCTCAATGACGATCGTTTGGCCCTGTGCCGTCACGGTTTGCTGCGGCGTGGTCTTAAGATTGCCTGCTGCCTGCGCCCGCTGGCGCATTACCTGCACCGCGTCCATCACTTCCGGTTGCTGGTTGTAGTAGGCGTCGCCCAGGGATGACGTCCACGAGAGGTTCTTGTCCATGTTTCCAAGGACGGATGGGAATGCAGTGAGCGCCTTCACGCTCGGGTCCCAGGGCTCTTGGTCGACAGCTTTTCCCAGATCCTCGCCTTTCAACTCAGGATGCGCTTGGACCCATCGATCCGCTTCGACCACTTGCTCAGGAAAGGTGGAGGCCGCCAGGATCTGCGCCACGAGCGAATCCGGATACAGGGCAATCGGCGCTACCAACTGCTGCAATTGCTCGGGAGTCTGTGCTGGGCGTTGCGGCGCCTGCGCGGCCTGGGGTGGTGCAGGCGCGTCCTGGTAAGCCCACAGGCCTGGGGGCCAAGCTGGTAACAACAGTGCCAACGACAGCAGGGAAACCAAAACCTGCCTGCCTAACCCTCGTGTTGAGGACCCCGCGGCACGTCCGAAAATGCTCATGTTCTTGAACCTCCTCCGCCCATTTATCGCTTCAAGGCCTCGACAACCCCATTGATGAGCAAAACACGGCTTAAGTTGCAGAAGTTCGGTCGGCGAGAACGCGCCTATTGAGCTCCTCGACCCAAACGTCGGTACGCTCGCGCTGGTTTGGACCTCGTTCGTCCAACGCTCGGCTAAGACCGAATAAATTCAGCAACCTTCGATTGGAAACTGCATCGAACGGTTCAGAAGCTCTGTTGATGCAATGTCCCTGATTTTGCTGGGCCCGATTGTCCCGACGATTCTGCCCGACTCGGCGTGCATACGGCGCTCAATATTCTCAAAGAATTCTGGCCGGATCTTAGCCGGAAATTCTCAAAAAAGGCCGGCTTGGCGGACTTGTGAGACAGAACGGGCTGTGAAGAGGCATGACGCACGTACATCAGCGTAAACTCAGTGCCGTTAAGAACTTGGCTGCGTTGCCGCTGTGGCTGCTGATCATGGGCACGTCAGCAGGCTCGGCGATGGCGCAGCAGAGCGCGGCTTCCGACGTCTCCTCTCAGTTGCGCGCGATCGCTTCGGCCGGCCAATTGCCGGAACTTCGATGGCCGGATTTCTCCGACTATCGCGAGCACGTGCGGAACTTTTACCAGCCTTCGGGCTACACGCCGACATGGATTCGTGACGGCCAACCAACCCCGCAGGCGCTGGCGATTATAGAGATTCTGAAGCAGGCGGACAGCCGCGGTCTGGACCCTGAAGACTATGATGGCTCCCGCTGGGCCGACCGGCTGGCTCGGCTGCAAAAACATCCTCAAGCCAACGACAGCGCAATTTTTGACGCCTCGCTAACAGTTTGCCTGATGCGCTATATCTCCGACAATCATATCGGAAAGGTCAATCCCGAACACTTCAAGTTCGGACTCAGTGTCGAAGCCAAGAAGTACGACTTGCCCGCGTTCCTGCGTGAACGGCTGGTGAACGGTCAGGATGTGAATGCAGAGCTGGCGCAAATCGGGCCGCCCTTTGCCGGCTACAACCGCACCCTGGAAGCGTTACAGCACTACCTGCAACTGGCGCGGGAAGACGACGGTGAGAAGCTTCCGGCTCCGACGAAACCCATTGCGCCCGGGAGTCCCTACGACGGTATTCAACGGTTGACGCGCCTGCTGCGCCTGTTGGGTGATCTGCCTGCGAGCGCTGCCATTCCCAGCGATTCCAATTTGTACCAGGGCGCGCTGGTGGACGCGGTCAAGCGCTTTCAGAGCCGCCATGGCCTGAAGCCTGACGGCAGATTGGACGTCGCCAACGCTGACAAACCTGAATACGCCTTTGAGCCAGCGTGTCGACCAATTGCGCCTTACGCTGGAGCGCTGGCACTGGCTGCCCGACCGGTTCAACGAGCCGCCTATCGTCGTCAATATCCCGGAGTTCCGCCTGCGAGCCTACGACAGCGGCGAAAACCTTGTGCTCACGATGAACGTGATTGTCGGCAAGGCATTCCGGCACAAGACGCCTGTCTTCGAAAAGGACATGAGGTTCGTGGTGTTCCGCCCGTACTGGAATGTACCGCCGAGCATCCAGCGCTCGGAGATCGTGCCGGCTATACAAAAAGACCGCGATTACATTGCCAAGAAAGGATTTGAGGTAGTCACGCACGATGGACAAGTGGTCACCTCGGGCGCCATCACAGATGACGTGCTGGCGCAATTGCGTTCCGGAAAGCTTGCGGTGCGCCAGAAGCCGGGCCCAACCAATGCGCTGGGCCTGGTGAAATTGATGTTCCCCAACGAGTACAACGTTTACCTGCACAGCACACCCGTGCCGCAATTGTTCTCACAGACTCGCCGCGATTTCAGCCACGGCTGCATTCGGGTGGAAAAGCCGGCAGAACTGGCGGCGTGGGTGTTGCGGGATAAGCCCGATTGGGGTGCTGAACAAGCGCAGGCAGCCATGAACAGTGGCCGGGACAACGTGCAGGTCAACCTTACAAACCCCATCCCGGTGCTGATCCTGTACGGTACTGCGTTCGCGGATCCGGACGGTCAGGTACACTTTTTCGATGACATTTACGGCTATGACGACGAACTCAGGAAGGTGCTCGCGAAAGGCTATCCGTACCCGGGTTAGAACCTAGAGCCATTTACCAGCGGCGGAGCCGGCCGACATCCACGTGCACAAAGTCTGATTCCGCGTAGTATCCAACACCACCGCGGTGGAGCGCTAGGGCCGCATCCCTGACACGGGCGGTGCTGATCCCTGGCAAACGGATATCGATCGCCAGAGCCTGCATGTGCAAATTGTGGCGGGCTACTCCATGACCATGCGTCCGCAAGAACTCATTGCTCCAGGGCGTGCGGTACCCGCAGACTATATCGATTTCGGCGTTGGGCATGCCCAAGTGAGCGGTGAGATCGTGCAGCAGATCAAAAACCTTGGGGTCGTAGTGGTGGATGTCGCCGGTACGCTAGTCGCGCAGGTAGCGATCGAGGGATTCGAGCGCGCCGGGAACGTAATGGTCGCCTTTGCGATAAACGACATCCAGGCGTTCACCGGTGTGGAGGTGGAACAACTTCAGCCTGTACTCAGCCTCATCGGTGACGGCGGTATGAGCCGGTGCGGGAGCCAGAAAAGCACTCGCCAACAATCCAACCGCCACGCTTTTCACTAATGACAACCGAACTCTCAACACATCTACTCCTCAAAAGTAATATTCGAAATGCCAGCAAATCGCATATGAGAAGGCTATGGACGAAGCACGGCGCAAAACGCAAGAGGTCTTAGCAAAACGTTAGCCATTGAGCCCGGAGCGGAACCAAAGCCGACGCAAGTAATTGAAAGGTTTGGTTGCGGGGGGTGGATTTGAACCACCGACCTTTGGGTTATGAGCCCAACGAGCTACCAGACTGCTCCACCCCGCATCATTATCCTAGCGTTCGCCTCTTGAAGAGTCAAACTTCGTGAATGGGCGCGGCGCCGCCGGCTTTTTCGATAGAATCGTAGAGTACCGTCACGGAAAGGACCCGTGTGGCCACGAAGCCGCCCACTGTCATTGCGATTTATCCGGGCTCGTTCGATCCCATTACCAACGGGCATCTCGATCTGATCGAGCGCGCGTCGAAGCTGTTTGACCGCCTGATCGTGTCGATCCTCTGCAACGACGAGAAAGAGCCTTTGTTCAGCGTCGAGGAGCGAGTCGAGATGTTGCGTGAAGTGCTGCGCGGATACCCCAACGTGGATGTCGATCATTTCGACGGGTTGCTTGTGGACTACGCCGCCGCGCGCGGCGCCAGTGTGCTGTTGCGCGGCATCCGCGCCATCTCGGATTATGAGAAGGAGTTACAGATGGCGCTGATGAACCGCCGGCTGCGTCCGGAAATCGAGACGCTGTTCCTGATGTCGAGCGAAGCCCATTCGTTCATCAGCTCGCGCCTGGTCAAGGAGGTTTTTAGTCTGGGCGGCAACATCGCGGGCCTCGTGCCGCCGTCAGTGGAAGGACGGCTCCGCCGGCGTTTGCTCGCCGCGGAAATGCTTGACCACACGCATTCAAAATAGGAAAATATGGCACTCGAACTCAAAACGGAAATTGCAGACCGCATTGCGCTGATCAGCGTTTCGTCCACCATGAAGGTGGCGGCGGACGCCGAGAAGCTGCGCGCCCAGGGCATCGACGTCGTCGACTTCGGTGCTGGCGAGCCCGACTTCCCAACACCCGACAACATCAAGCAGGCGGCCATCCGGGCCATTGAACAGAACTTCACCAAGTACACCGGCGCCGGTGGCACGCTCGAACTGAAGCAGGCCGTTTGCGACCGGCACGCACAGGATTTCGGAACCAATTACGCGCCGGCCGAATGCATCATCAGCGTGGGAGGCAAGCACGTGATTTTCAACCTAACCCAGGCGCTGGTGAATCCGGGCGACGAAGTCGTCATCCCCGTGCCTTACTGGGTCACGTATAAGGACGTCGTAAACTACGCCGGCGGCAAGTGCGTCTTCGTCGAGACGGATGAGGCGAAGGGTTTCACGCTTACGGCCAATATGATCGAGCCGCACCTCACGGCGCGCACCAAGATGATCCTGATCAATTCGCCGTCGAATCCCAGCGGAGCCGTGCTGGATCGCGAAGAGTTCGAGAAGATTTACCACCTCACATCACGCCGTGGCATTTACCTGTTGACCGACGAGTGCTACTGCCACTTCCTGTATCAGGGATCGCCGTTTTCGATCGCGTCCCTGCCGGGCGCGAAAGAAACCGTCCTCGTGGCCGGCACGCTCTCCAAAACCTACGCCATGACCGGTTGGCGCGTGGGTTTCGGCCTGGTGCCGCAGCCGATCGCCGGCGCCATGTTGAAATTGCAGAGCCATTCGACATCCAACCCGACCTCGATTTCGCAGAAGGCGGGCGTGGAGGCGCTTCGCGGTCCACAAGATTCCGTGCAGGTGATGCTGGCGGAGTACCGCAAGCGTCGCGATTTCGTCGTCCGGCGCCTGAATGAGATCCCCGGCGTCAAATGCCCTGAGCCCAAAGGCGCCTTTTACGCCTATCCCAACATCGGCGTCGCGCTCGGCAAAAACGGCATCCAGAACACACTGCAATTTTCCGAGCGTCTGCTCGCCGAGGCGCACGTGGCCGTGGTTCCCGGCGAGGCCTTTGGAACCAACCGGCATGTCCGCATCTCCTACGCCACCTCGTTGCACGAACTGGCCCGCGGCCTCGATCGGTTGCACCAGTTCATTGAAGGACTGGGCTGACCAACTGGTGTGCCCAATCTACAGGCCGCTCGGGATCGAGAGACAAGTGACTTTATGAATACGATGATCATTGCGTTGACTGTTCTCCTGGCATCGACGGCCGCTGCCGCCGGCGTGCCATCCCCGGAGGTTCAGATCGCTGCCGCGGTCCTAGCCGCGCCTCCGGAACTTCGTGAGGGCGCGGCCGTCCTCGGTTACAGCCCGCAGGGCGAACTCGTGAGGCTTCGCGAGGGCAAAAATGAGCTCATCTGTCTCGCGAACGACTCGAGTAAGAGTCGATTCAGCGTTGCTTGTTACCACCGGGACCTCGAACCGTACATGGCTCGTGGTCGTGAACTTCTGGCTCAGAAAGTCACTGGTCAGAAGCGCAACGACATCCGATGGAAGGAGGTTGCCGAAGGGAAACTCACCATGCCGCGCGAGCCTCGAACGCTGTACGTGTTGACCGGTACCGGTTTCGACTCCAGCAGTGGAAAAGTGACGGACGCATACCTGCGATGGGTCATCTATGTGCCGTTCGCGACAACTGAATCCACGGGGCTATCAACCAAGGCGAGCGACAACGCACCGTGGCTGATGTACCCAGGGACCGCGGGGGCGCACATCATGATCGACCCGCCGAAGAAGTAGTGGGCATTCGCGCGACACTCGTTATCCTGAATCCGAAATTGTCTCTGCGCTGCCCGACTTAATACGATTACTCAGCTTTGGATGCTGTGCTGCCTTTTGGCCTCAGCCAGGATTCCCCGCATGTATTCAGCAGCGAGTTGGGCATTTTTGTCGACAAAGTCCAGGCCCACGGTCTGACCATTTACCACCGGCAGCGGATGGCACAATTCAAAGCCCGCGTACCCTTTGTAACCGATGTCCAGAAGTCCGAGCATCTCGCCCAGCGCCTTCTCGTCGCCCTTTACCGTGATGCCGTTCGGGCCTCGATCGTACTCGCCGCCGTAGTGCCAGATGGTCTGTAGTGCGCCGACCTCGTTTACCGCCTTGCGAACTGCGGCCTCGTCCAGGGTGTGTTCCAGCCGCGCGTCGAAGCAAGCCTTCAGATGCGGCGATGACACTTCCTTCACCATCCGCAGAACATCGACGTACCCTTTGTTGATCACGGGCGGGTGGTTCTGCAATGCCAGAGTTACGCCGAAGTCGCCGGCGAGTTTCGCCGCTTCGCCCAGAGTTTCGCGGCACCAAGCCCACGTCTGCTCTTCGGTGAAGTCTTTATGCTCCGCTTTCCACGCCGCTTGAGCGAGGTCATAACGGCCGCCGCCCTCGGGCAAGAGCGTAACTCCCGGCCATCCCAGGAACACGCGCATTACTTTGGCGCCCAGATCAGACGTCATGCGCAGCAACTCGCGGGTATAAACCAACTGGGCTTCCCGGTGCTCCGGAATGGGGCTGCTGAAATCGTTGTTGCCGGAGACGCCGTAGATTTCCAGCCCCTGATCGTGCGCCATCTTCCGAAGCTGCTGGCATCGCGCCTTCGGCATATCGAGCGGGTTGCCATGAGGACGTTTTCCGTCGATCTCCACGCCCTGATATCCAAACTTCTTGGCTCGCTCGATCACTTGCTCGACCGTGAGGGCGTCGCCGCGATACCAAACGCCGCCGTAAGTAATGCTGTATAGGCCGATCTTCACATCGGCAACCACTGCGGCAGCCCGGGTCAGGTCGGCCGTCGCGAGGCCGCTGGCCGCAAACGCCGCCGTCTGGACAAAGCCGCGCCGGCTGAGTTGATTCCGATCGTCATTCTGCATGAAAACCTCCGAACAAGAGCCACATGAAGTATGCCTCTTTTTGAGATCCGGACGCAATCCCATGTCCGCCATGGCAGTCATTCCCTGTCGGGTTCGATATAATCCGCTCATGCTTTTGCAGCAGTTACGGAAGAAGATTGCGCCCGTGTTAGCTCTCGTTTTGCTTGCGCGTGTCGTGTCGGCCCAGACCGCACCGCCTGCCCAATATCCCGACTTTCCCAGCGAAACACCAGCCAAGTTCAGGCCTATGACGGACAGTTTCGACTACGTCAAGCGCGATGTCATGATCCCGATGCGCGACGGCGTGAAACTGCACACTGTAATTGTCGTGCCCAAGGGCGCCAAGGGAGCGCCGATTCTCCTGACGCGCACGCCCTACAACGCCACCGAGCTCACGAGCCATGCACAAAGCTCTCACCTCGGCCCTATTCTGCAAGGCTATGACAACGCCACCGACGTGATTGTGGAAGACGGCTATATCCGCGTGGTCCAGGATGTGCGCGGCAAGTACGGCTCGGAGGGCGACTACGTGATGAACCGCCCCGTGCACGGGCCGCAGAATCCGACGCCCGTCGACCATGCCACCGACACGTATGACACGATCGACTGGCTGGTGAAGAACCTACCCGAGTCGAATGGCAAAGTGGGCATCCTGGGCATTTCCTACGACGGTTTCCTACCCTTGATGGCGCTCGTCAATCCGCACCCGGCGCTCAAAGTTTCCGTCCCGATGAACCCCATGGTTGATGGCTGGATGGGCGATGACTGGTTCCATAATGGCGCCTTTCGCCAGGAGGGGAGTCTCGACTACATCTACGATCAGGAAGCCACGCGAACGTCCGAAGTCAAGTGGTGGACCAGCTACTTCGATGACTACGACACCTACATCCAGGCAGGTTCGGCGGGTGCGCTCGGCCAGCGCCGCGGGCTTGAGCCGCTCGGCTTCTGGCGAAAGATATCTGGCGCACCCCGGCTACGATGCCTTCTGGCGCGATCAGGCCATGGATCGGGTTCTCGCGGCCGAACCGCTCAAGGTTCCCGTCATGTTGGTGCACAGTCTCTGGGACCAGGAAGATATCTATGGCGACATCGCTGTCTACAAGGCGATCAAGCCAAAGGATATCGGCAACGACAAGGTGTATCTTGTTATGGGCCCATGGCATCACGGCCAGGAGATCGGTGACGGGAGTTCGCTCGGGCCCATAAAATTCGGCAGCGACACCGGTCTGTACTTCCGCCAGGAGATTCTGCGCCCGTTCCTTGCTCAATACCTCAAGGACGGAGCGCCCAAGGCGGACCTCCCACCCGTTATGGCGTTTGAGACCGGGACGAACGCTTGGCGCCGCCTGCCCCGTTGGCCTGCCGGCTGCCCGAGCGGATGCACCGTCCGGCCCACGCCGCTCTACCTCACCGCGGGGCTCAAGCTGGGTTTCTCCGCGCCCAAGTCCGACGACGCGGCGTTTGACGAATACATCTCCGACCCGGCCAAGCCCGTGCCCTATCGCGAGCGTCCCCATTGATATGAATTCCCTGGTCCCGATGGCTTGTGGACGACCAGCGCGAAGCCTCCGGCCGACCGGATGTTGTAGCGTTTATTTCCGAAGTACTAAACGCACCGGTGAAGATCACCGGGCAACCGGTTGCCAATCTTGTCGCTTCCACCAGCGGGACTGACTCCGATTGGGTTGTCAAGTTAATCGATCTCTATCCCGACGAGGTGGCCGGCCAACCCGCTTTGGGCGGCTACCAGCTCATGATTTCCGCCGACATCTTCCGCGGCCGTTATCGCGAGAGCCTCGAGACCGCCAAACCCATCGCGGCGAATCAGCCGCTGCTCTATCGCTTCACTTTGCCCACGGCGAACCATGTTTTCCTGCCCGGCCACCGGCTGATGGTGCAGATCCAGTCGAGCTGGTTTCCGCTGTACGACCGCAATCCGCAAACCTTCGTGCCCAGCATTTTCTGGGCGAAGCCGGAGGATTATCGCAAGGCCGCTCAGCGCGTCTATCATATAGCAGGTCAGGCAAGCTTCATTGAACTGCCCTTGGTGACGATACCTTGAGGCGCCATCCTATGGCTCTTACTACACGACGCAGTCTGTTGAAACGCGCGGTCGCCACGGCCGCCAGTTTCGCCGGTGCACCCGGAGGCTTCTCCATTCTTCGCGCCGCGGTACGGAAGACGGACATTCGCGTGGACGACGTCTCCATCGCCTATGAAGAGTACAAATACCGCACGCCTATCAAGTTCGGTGGCCACGTCGTAGACCGCGCCATGATCCTGAACGTGAACTGCTCCGTGCGAACCGGCGACGGCCGCACTGGCAAGGGGTTCGGGTCGATGCCCCTGGGCAACATATGGTCGTTCCCCTCGAACGTCATGTCGTACGACACAACGCTCGGCGCGATGCAGGAGCTGGCGAAACAGATCGCCAAAGTGACCCGTGATTACCAAGAATTCGGCCACCCCATCGACATTAACTGGGCCCTCGACCCGGTTTACCGAAAGTCGGCGGCCGAAGTCTCCGGGCGCCTCCACCTTGCTGAGCCGATTCCCCCTCTCTGCTCGCTCGTCACCGCCAGCGCATTCGACGCCGCCATTCACGATGCGTTTGGAAAAGTGCACCGGCTCAATTGCTATCACACCTACGGGCCGGAGTTCATGAAGTATGATCTGGCCCACTACCTGGGTCCCGAGTACAAAGGCGAATATCCCAACCGGTATGTGACCCAAGAACCCAAGGCCCGCATGCCGCTGTATCATCTGGTGTCGGCCATCGACCCGATTGAGGACGCCGACGTCACGCGGCGCATCAACGACGGGTTGCCCGAAACCCTTCCGGAGTGGATCCGCTACAACGGCCTGACGCATTTCAAAATTAAACTGAACGGCGACAACCGAAACTGGGATGTGGAGCGAGTCCTGCACGTCGACCGCGTAGTTACCCAGACCCAGAAACAACGCGCCGTCAACGACTGGGTATACTCTCTGGATTTCAACGAGAAATGCCCCAATGTCGAGTACCTCTTGGACTTTCTGCGAGAGGTGAAGCAGAAGACACCCGGCGGCTATGAGCGGATCCAGTACGTCGAACAACCGACCGCTCGCGATCTCAAGGCGCACCCGGAAAACGTGATGCGCGAGGCGGCGAAGCTGCGCCCCGTTGTGATTGATGAATCGCTGACCGACGTCGAAGCGCTGCTACTCTCGCGCAAACAGGGCTATACCGGCGCCGCACTCAAAGCCTGCAAAGGACAGAGCCACATGATGGTGATCGCATCGCTTGCTGAGAAGGAGAAGATGTTCCTGTGCGTGCAGGACCTCACCTGCCCGGGCGCATCGCTGATCCAATCGGCTAGCCTGGCCGCTCATGTGCCGGGCGTCGCCGCCATCGAAGCCAATGCCCGGCAATTCATGCCCGCGGCGAACGAAGCGTGGATAAGCCGCTTTCCGGGCATCTTTCGCATCACAGACGGAACCATGGATACCAGCGAGCTCACCGGGCTTGGCCTCGGCGCAGTGGCTAGTTGACCGGCAAAGTGGACCCATGATCATGAATCGCCGAACAATTCTTCCATCGCCCGGCATCTTCATTGTTTGCCTGCTGCTATTTCTGCCCGCGCCTCCGGCATCCGCAGTGACGCACGTCACCGTCGCCGGACGCGATGTGGCGGTCTGGAAACCCGAAGCGGCGGCTCCTTCCACCGGCTATCCGGTGGTTGTGTTCTCGCATGGCTTTGGCGGATGCAATACGCAATCCACCTTTCTAATGGAGGCTCTCGCACGCGCAGGGTATTTGGTTCTGGCGCCCAACCATGAGGATGCGCGCTGCGGTTCCGCGAGGACGGGGGAAAATTCCACCAGATTCGCCGGCGGCCGTCCGGAAAAGCCGTTTCAAAAGCCCGAACAATGGAGCGATGCCACGTATGAGAAACGCGCCAACGATATTCGGTCGCTATTAGATGCCCTGCCTGGCGGCAAATTGTTGCAAGACGTCGCTGTAGATCTGAAGCGCATCGGCATTGCTGGTCATTCTCTCGGTGGATATACAGCTTTGGGAATGGCAGGCGCATGGCTGTCATGGAAGGACCCGCGAATCAAAACAGTTCTGGCACTCTCGGCTTTTTGCACGCCTTACATCCAGAAAGGTGACCTGGGCCACATGAACGTGCCCGTCATGTTCCAGGGCGGCACACTTGACCTCGGCGTCACACCTAGCATCAGGCGGCCTCACGGCGCTTATGACCTATCCTCGGCCCCGAAATATTATGTAGAGTTCAGCGGCGCCGGGCATCTTGCCTGGACCAACTTGAACAAGACGTATCAGAACATCATCAGCGACTATAGCGTGGCATTCTTCGATCACTTCCTGAAAGGAAAAACCAATCCTGATCCGTTGGCTCCTCTGACTGGGAAACCACTGCCGAAACAGGTCAGCCATCTGAAGGTTGCCTTGAAGTAGCCTGACCCGTCCCGGCTCGCCGCGATTGCCGAATGTTACAATCTTGGTTTCCCTATGGATAAATGGATGTCGCGGCCCTTGGCCGAAGTGGATCCCGAAATCTCCGATGCTATCCGCCATGAGACGGAGCGGCAGGGCTCGCAACTCGAATTGATTGCCAGTGAAAACTTTGTTTCCGAGGCCGTGCTCGAGGCCACCGGAAGCATCTTAACCAATAAGTACGCTGAAGGTTATCCGGCCAAGCGCTATTACGGCGGATGCGAGGTCGTGGACGTTGTCGAAAACCTCGCGCGGGAGCGTGCCAAAAAACTGTTCGGCGCCGAATACGTCAATGTACAGCCACACTCGGGCTCACAAGCAAATCAGGCCGCGTATGCCTCCGTGCTTCAGCCGGGTGACACGATCCTGGGCCTGAATCTTTCCCACGGCGGCCACCTGACCCACGGGCATCACCTGAACTTTTCCGGTAAGACGTACAAAGTAATTCCCTACGGCGTCAGCAAAGATGACGAGCGCATCGACTACGATGAGCTCGCCCGCCTGGCCGCGGAGAACAAGCCAAAGCTAATCATAGGCGGCGGCAGCGCTTATCCTCGTACTCTGGACTTTCCCCGCTTCCGCCAGATCGCGGATTCAGTGGGAGCGATTCTGATGGTCGATATGGCGCATTTTTCGGGGCTGGTCGCCGCGGGAGTGCATCCCAATCCCTGCCAGTGGGCTGACATCGTCACCTCCACCACCCACAAAACGCTGCGCGGTCCGCGATCAGGTCTGATCCTGGCCCGGGCCCAGTATGGCCCCGCCATCGACAAGACGGTCTTCCCCGGCATTCAGGGCGGACCCCTCGAACACGTCATCGCGGCGAAGGCAGTCTGTTTCCTGGAAGCCATGCAGCCCGAGTTCGTGACGTATCAGAAACAGGTGGTGGCCAATGCCAAGGCGCTCGCGCAGGGCATGATCGACGAAGGCTATCGCGTCGTCTCCGGAGGCACAGACACCCACGTAATGCTGGTAGACGTCTTTTCGAAGGGTGTTCGCGGAAAGGAAGCGGAAGCCTCGCTGGATCGTGCGCGCATTACCGTCAACAAGAACACCATCCCTTTCGACGTGAACCCGCCTCTCAACCCCAGCGGGATCCGCCTGGGCAGCCCGGCGGTGACCACGCGCGGTTTTCGTGAACCGGAAATGCGCCAGATCGCCGCGCTCATCGCTGAAGTGCTGAGCCACATCAGTTCCGAAGACGCGATCGCGGATGTGTCCCGCAAAGTGCAGAAACTGACCGATCGCTTCCCGCTGTACAGTTGGAAGCTCGAACAGGCCCCGGCGGTCCGATAGCCGCGCGGCACGCGGCGCGTATGCTGAAGATCGTCATCGACGCGCGCCGCATACGGGACTTCGGCATCGGCAGCTACATCCGCAATCTAGTCCACGCGTTGGCCAACGCCGACCAGAAGAACCAATACGCAGTGGTGGTTTCCTCCGCGCAGGCGCCGCTACTGTCCGGACTTCCACCGCATTTCGAAACTGCGATCTTCGCTGGTGACGACATGCGCCCCACTGAACATGTCGCTTTCCCGCTCTTCCTGCGCCGTTTTTCAGCCGATGTAGTTCACATCCCTTTGAACCGTGTGCCGTTCTTCATGCCCAAGCCGTACGTCGTGACGGTGCATGATATGTCCAGCCTTCTGTTCAACCAGGAGTCTGGCGTTCGGATTAACATCCGGCGATATCGTTTCCGGCGCGGTTTGCTGAGAGCGGGAAAGGTCTTGGCCGTCTCCGCGTCCACTCGTCGCGATGTTGTGCAGACGCTGGGCATTCCCACCGAGCGAGTTCGTCTGGTGTACAGCGCTCCCGCTCCCGAATTCTTCCAGCGCGGACATACCGCCGATGCCCGGGCGGCCGGTCCCTTGACCCAAGAACATGAGCGCCGGAGAATTCTCGAGCGCTACCAGATCCACTACCCGTTTCTGCTCTATGCCGGAAACATTCGCCCGCAAAAAAACATCCCCCGCCTGGTCGAAGCCTTTGCTGTCGTGCGGAACGAATTCGCGAATCATCCTGTGTATTCGGATCTGCGGCTCATCATCATCGGGGACCAGATCGCGCGCAACCCGGCGGTCCGGCATGCCGTCCTTCACAGCCGGGTGGAAACGTGCGCGCGGTTCCTCGGATTCGTGCCTTTTGACACGCTGCGGATTTTTTACGAGTGCGCCGCTGCATTTGTGTTTCCGTCCCTTTACGAAGGCTTCGGTTTGCCGCCGTTGGAAGCCATGGCATCGGGCACGCCGGTGGTCACCTCGAATATCAGCTCGCTGCCGGAAGCCGTAGGCGATGCGGCGATGTTGGTGAACCCGGAAAACGTTTTCGATATCGCGCGCGGCATTCGCGAGGTACTCCTCAATGATGGTCTGCGCCGCAGTCTCGTGTCCAAAGGCCGGGAGCAGGCAGCGCGCTTCAGTTGGGAGCGAACCGCGTCCGAGGTCATTGAAGTCTATGAGGAGGTGGCCCGGAAATGAGGGCCCTAGACCACTTGCTCCATCAACGAGATCAGGTACTCCTGATCGAAGGGCCCTGAGCGGTAGGTGCGTGCATCGAAGAACCGCCAGAGGTTCCGCTTCTTCTCCAAACAATAGAAAATAAACTGCTCTTCGACTACTTGCAGCTCCAGAATCTCTTGGTTGAAGCAGCGAACCGAGCCTTCGATGATGTGTGGCACGCGAAAGTTCTCGGTGGAGACGGTTTCCTGCGTGGACGCGAACTCGATCTGTAAGATCCGGCCGCGCACATTAATCTGTAGCAGGTTGACTCCGATTTCCTGAAACGATTCCGGCAGGTATTCAGCGGGATCGAAATCGACTTGGGGACTCGACAGGCGTTGATTTAGCTGTTTGACGAAGTTGCCGCAGATGGCGTGCAAGTGGACGGCGGCCTGGCGTCGCAACGACGCGATGGCCAGCGTCTTCTCGACCAACGCGCTATCCTTCGCCGAAAGAGCTTCGATGTCTTCCGCCAGTTTCTTCAGTCGGTCTTTTGGCAAACCAGGACAGCTCCCATCCGCCGGCCTTCCCCACTGGCATGGCGGGTGTTTCTCTAGGGTAAGCTGTCCGCACTCGGAAAGCGAGTGCCGGCCGGACTGGGCACTGCGAGTTCGTCGGCGTGCAGCAGGTCCAGCAGGGTAATGTGCAGATGACGCAGAAGTAAATCCCCGATTTGCGGCGAGAGCACGCGCGCGCCTTTCAGGACATTGTGCAGGTGTGGCTGGGAAATGCCGGTACGGCGGGCCAGACCTCTTTCGGTCAATTCGCCGCGCTGCACGCGCTCCTGCACGTGTTCGATCAGTCGAAGCTGGAGCGACTCGAAATACATGAGCGATCGGCGGAATGATTTCCCCCTGAAATAGGGGGCAACCCGAAGTAAATAGTAACAAAAAATATCAGCAATTTAAATAAGAATATAACAGTGGCACGAAGCGGCATGATTCCACCGTTGATCCAGCAGGTTACAATTCACCGTGTACTTTCCGGGCAAGGTCAATTTCCGAAAAACTGTGGTTTGAATGTTGACGGAAGGGCAATTCGGCTTACATTGGACAACAGCGTTCGTTGGTTGTCCCCGCGACTAAACAGACGGGGAAGCCCGGAAGGAACATTCTTTGCATATGGATTGGGATAGATCAGAGACTATCGCGCTTGCGAAAACTTCTTGTACGCATTGCCATGGAGAGGGATTGCGTCCTGGTCGAGGTAGTATACCTGGCGCCTGCAACTGTGTATTGCGGGCCATTTTTCGCGCTTGCTATGCCCGGTTCCGCTATTGCGTCACGAAAGAAAAGTACATGAGCAAAGTGACGCTTACGCTGTGCGCCGGAAAGGATCGCCGGATGACGTGGGTCCGCAAGGACGAAGATTACGTGGCGGACTTCTGTCTGGTGAGCCGCCGCACTCTGGATGATTTTGAATACAAGGTGTTTCGCTATCACTTCCTGCTCGGCGCCGACTGGCGGCTCTGCTGCCGGCAGATGAAGATCGATCGCGGGACCTTCTTTCATGCGGTGTATCGTATCCAGCAGAAACTGGGCCGCGTATTTCGCGACCTCAAACCGTACAGTCTTTATCCGCTGGATGAATACTTTGGCGGAACGGTTCGCAAGGGTCCGTCTCCCCAGGCACCCTGCGTAATCGAGATGCCGAAGCCGTCCGTCTCGCCGCCGCTGCTCAAAACCGCGTGACGTCCGGCTGTCACCTTCCGCCCCCACCCTGATGGCCACCGACCGGCCGGAGGAGTGGGGGCAGGAGGCCCCAGCAAAATCCCCTCGCCTACAACCCAGCGGTCAAGGACAAGTCCGATCAGATGCAACTGCACGATCACAAATGCGTGGCCTGTTCCGGAATATCCGGAAACGCCAAGTGAGGCGTGATACAATCCTCAGCCACAATGAGATTCCCTGTCATTCTTCTTGTGTCCGCCACGATGGCGAGTTTCAGCTTTGCGCAGAAGCCGGAGGAACCCTCGTGGGCGCCCAAGCTGGTCGAACTCCCGAAATATGTTCCGCCACACAAATCGGTTACGCGTCTCGGGGACTTGAAAAAGAGGCACGCCGGGCAATCGGCGTGGAGCGAAGTGATCGTCGATGACGCCACGCTGCACGGCGAATACATCCAATCCGCGCCAGGCACAACGGTTTCACGCCGCTTCCATCCAGATACGCGAGAGTTCTGGGCGGTGGTGGAGGGACAACTGCGCTTCACCATCGAAGGGCAACAGCCGGTCATCGCCACGCATGGATCGCTGGTGCAGGTTCCGCCACAGACGATCTACTCGATCGAAACCATCGGCGATGGGCCGGCGCTTCGCTACGAAGTCAACGTCCCACATGCCAAGACGTTCTATCCCATCGACGTGAAACCGCCGGAGATGCCCGGCTTCCAATGGATCCAGGCGAAGCTCAACCGGAAGCCGTTTCCGTACGGCGACGGTAACCTGCCGCACGTCAACTTGTTCGAACTGACCAAGGACCCGAAGGTCCGCGAACGCGCCTTCGTTACCGATGCCCGCCTGTTTGCCAACATCATTTACGGCTTTGAGAGCGAGCTTCCCCCGCTCGATCCTAAGAATCCCGGACACTACCACCCCGAGTCTTCGGAATCGTGGCTGGTCATGCTGGGCCAAATCCGCTACCCCATTGAGGGCCAGGGCGTGATCATCGCCGATGAGGGCGACATTGTGTACGTGCCGCCGTTCACTTTCCACGCACCCCGCTACCACGGAAAAGGTCCGTCGTGCCGGCTCGCAATGAACGGGTATCCGAATATCGCGCACGTCCGGTACGCCAAGCTGCCCGATTGATTGCCGCGTGGATCCCCTCACTCATACGGCAACCGGAGTATTCCTGGCGCGAGCAGGCCTGGAGCGTTTCACGCCACGCGCCACGTGGATTCTGTTGCTGGCTGCCAATGCGCCGGATATCGACGTCGTCAGCGCGTTTGGCGGATCGCTGAATTACCTGCACTATCACCGCTACTTGACGCATTCGCTGGTGGCGCTGCCTATACTGCCGCTCCTTTGCGTCGTGTTAGTGCGCGTGGTCTCGCGAAAGCCGTTGAAATGGCTGGGAGCTTACTGCATCGCGTTCATCGGGGTGGGAAGCCACCTGCTGCTGGATCTTACGAACGTTTATGGCGTGCGATTGCTGCTGCCGTTTTCCTCAACCTGGTTTCACCTGGATATCACCGGCGTGATCGATTTCTGGATCTGGGGGGCAGTCCTGATAGCACTCGTCGCGCCGTTGTTTTCGCGCCTGGTGAACTCCGAGATCGGCGCCGCCGGATCCGGACGGGGTGGAGCGCGCCGCGGATTCGCCATCTTTGCGCTCAGTTTTCTTTTCCTTTACGACGCGACCCGTTACCTGATGCACGCGCGCGCCGTCGATACCCTCGATTCGCGCGTCTACCTGGGCGCCGCCCCACGCCGCGTGGGCGCGTTTCCGTCCCCAAGCATTTTCCGGTGGCACGGGCTGGCTGAAACCGCGGACGGGTTCAGCCTTCAGGATTTTGACCTGTTGGGAGAATTCGATCCCAACGCGGGCCACGTGTTCTACAAGCCGGAACCTTCGCCAACGCTGGAGGCTGCGCGCCGCAATGCGGTCTTCCAACAGTTTCTGCGATTTGCCCAGTATCCGTATTGGCAATTGACGCCGGCCGACGAGCCAGAGGGCGCGACGCGGGTGGAGGCCATGGACCTGCGCTTCGGCGACCCTCAGGTGCCCGGGTTTATTTGCACGGCGATCGTGGATGCCAACGAACGCGTTTTGCGTGCTTGGTTCCAGTTCGGCCGCGCGGCGCCGCGATAACTGCTATCTTGGCCCAGGTGAATCGCCGGGAATTTCTGGCTTTAATCGCAGCGCGGGCTGGGGCTCAGAGCACGAAAGCTGACGCTACGCTTCGCATTTCGGCGGTCGAGATCGAAATCGCCCCGCGCCGCGTCGTCAAGACCACGGGATACAACGGGTCCGCTCCGGGTCCGGTGTTGCGTTTTCGGGAAGGCCAGACCGTCACCATCGACGTCTTCAATGAAACGCCGAGCCCGGAACTGGTTCATTGGCACGGTCTGTTCGTTCCTTCTGAAGTTGACGGTTCCGCGGAGGAAGGAACGCCACTCATCCCGGCGCAGGGGTTCCAGCGGTATTCGTTTGTGCCTCGCCCCGCGGGAACGCGGTGGTACCACACGCACGTTTCGGCCGGCCGGAATCTGAAGCGAAGCACGTACACCGGGCAGTTCGGTTTCCTGTACATAGATCCGAAGGAAGAACCAGGGCGATATGACGCCGAAGTTTTTCTAGCGCTGCACGGATGGAACCCCTACTTCAGCAGCATGGGCGGAGACGACAGCGGGCTCGATGTGGCCTATCAGAACTTCTCGGTGAACAGTCACTCGCTTGGATTTGGGGAGCCAATAAGGGTCAAGGAGGGGCAGAGGGTGATGTTCCGCATCCTGAACGCCAACGCCACCATGCACCACCGGCTGGTGTTCGCGGGGCACAAGTTCACCGTCGTCGCCCTGGATGGCAATCGTGTACCGGTCCCCAGAGAAGTGGAAACACTGGAGCTTGGGCCGGCCGAACGCGTGGATGCCCTGGTCACGATGGACCACCCGGGCGTATGGACGCTGGGCGAAGCCGACGACCGAATGCGGAAATCCGGCTTGGGCGTTGTGGTGGAATATGCAAACCGCTCTGGCGAGGCGCAGTGGATGTTGCCGGCAGCGGCTCGCTGGGACTATACGATGTTCGGGCGCGGCGGGGACGGGCCCGCTCCGGAGGCGCAATTGATTCCGCTCGTGTTCCGCAAGAAGTTTGCCGGGAACCGCTGGGTGGATCACTGGACGATCAACGGGAAGTCTTACCCGAAGACGGACGCGATTCGCGTGCGACGAAACCAGCGATACCGGCTGCGATTTGACAACCAAAGCGACGAGACGCATCCGGTACATCTGCATCGGCATTCCTTCGAGTTGACGAAATTTGCGGGCAGAACCACGGCGGGAGTGGTCAAGGATGTTGTGGTGTTGCCCGCGCGGCAACAGGTGGAGGTGGACTTTCTGGCGAACAATCCAGGCCCGACGCTGTTCCACTGCCACCAGCAGCTTCATATGGATTTTGGATTTATGGCGATGGTGGAGTATGAGGTACCTTAAGCCCGGCCCATGTTCAGTTCTGGGGTAGGCTAGGCGCATGCGCCGATTGTGGGAACCGCTCAATCGTGTGTGGGGGGCGATCCGCCAAATCCTATCAATTCGAGGGTTTCTGGAGGGCTCCGGCTTGTGGAAAGTTATAACCGCGGTCGGCACCATGCATCGCTACGTCAATTTGGGTCACACGTCTATGGATCGCTGCGCCCGTTGTCGCGGTTCCGGGTATGGTTGTGTTTGCTGCTTGCCTCGTAATTTGGAGAGCGCTCCCAATGGCGAAGGCGGAGATTTTATACAAGCAGGAGTTTAATGCAACCAAGCCGCCTTTTGCCGCCACCCTCGGAGTGAAACCATTCGGCCCCCGTGGTGGAGGCGAATATACAACTGGCTTGACGATTGGAGAAAAGGATAACAACGATGGGGATGCGCGAGACGGTGCTAGACGTTATTTTTGTGCTCATTTCAGTCTTACTGTGGCAGTTGCACAACGACCTGAGGGAAGTCAGGGACTTGCTGAAGCAGATCTATGGCCGGTTGCCGCATGATCCGCTGGGCGAATGGAAGCCTTAAGCCTGCTGGACTTTGAAGCCGATGGGGAGCTTGGCAGCAACGGCGTGCTGGTAAAATGTGCGGTACATAGCTGCACATGCTCCGGCCTGTTCCAGGGACTCGTGGCACGTGGGGCACTGTTTCACAATTCCGTTCGTCGGCGGGCGCGAAACTTTGAAAACGACCTCGGTACCGCACTTCGAGCAGGTAATGCTAATGGTCTCCAGTTCGGAGACTTTGACAGTGAGTTCGTGAGCGGACATGACGGTCACATCTTTGCAGCGTGGGAAACCGCGAGCAAGGGAATCGGGATTAGGTTACTACCGAATACCCACGCTGACACACTGTTGCTTCGCGAGCGGCCGGTTTCTGATATCGTGGCCCACATGAATCGCCGAACATTCTTATCCACGCTTGGCGCCGGTGCGGCGTTGACGCTCGCGCGGCCGCCGCAACTTCACGCTGACCTTCCGAAGATGAAGATCAAGCGCATCCGCTTCTATCACAATCCGCACTCGCGCCCCATGTTCAATCAGAGTTTCCACATTGTCACGGTGGAGACCGACCAGGGGATCACCGGCATTGGTGAAGGCGGATCGCGCGACACCATCGCCGAGTGCGCGGAGATGCTGATCGGCGACGACCCCTCGCGCATCGATCATCTCTGGCAGCTTGTGTATCGCGGCCGCTTTTATCCGGCGGGCCGCGAAAAGCTGGACGCCCTGGGCGCGCTCGATATGGCGCTTTGGGATATCAAAGGCAAAGCGCTCGGTGTGCCGGTTTATGAGCTGCTGGGCGGCCAGTCGCGCGACCACATCGAGTGCTATTCGACGGGCTTCCCGGATAAAGGAAGCCTCAAGGAGACCGCGCGCGCATGCCTCGAAGCGGGGTTTCGTGCGTTTCGCACGGCGGTCGCCGACCCCTCGGATGGCGCAACCTTCAACTCCCACCAGATGGTTCGCAAGACCTATGAGGAGTGCGTCGAGATTCGGGAGGGCGTAGGCAAAGATGGCGACTGGGCGATCGATTATCACACGCGTCTCGATCTTCCTGACGCCATCCGTTTGAGCACATTGCTCGAACCGCTGGAACCTTACTTCTGCGAAGACCTGTTGCGTTCGGAAAATACGGACGTGTACAAGCAGTTGCGCGACCACGTGAAAGTGCCAATTGCCGTAGGCGAGCAGTTTGGCGATCGCTGGGACGTGAACCGTCTGATTGAGGGACGCCTGATCGACTACGCGCGCGTCACCATTCCGAACGTCGGCGGCATCAGCGAGTACAAGAAAATTACGACGCTATGCGAGACGCATTACGTCGGCTTGATCCCGCACTTCACCGGGCCGGTGGCTGAGGCCGCGGTGGCCCAGGTGGCCATGACTTTTTCGGGGCCAGTGATGATGGAGATGGTGGGTGCGGGACCGCAGAAGGAGCCGCATCTGCCCCAGGCATACGATTTCCGCAACGGCAAGATCTGGCCCAGCCGCCGGCCGGGCCTGGGTGTCGAGTTCGATCCCAAGGCGCTGCAAATGGTACTCGAAGTGACGGAAGGATCGCGGCCCATTCCACTGTTCCACCGTCCGGACGGATCGCTGACTAACTGGTAGCGGCGGTTCTCACATCGAAAACCGTACCAGATTGTTCAGAAGAAGACATGTTTGACCATATCCACGAGCGCGTGCAGAATCATCGACGCCGTTGCGCTCGATGCCCGCTGAAACACTTTTGCATAAGCATAACCAGCAATGGTGGCGAGAATCATGTAACGCCAGTTGGGCAATGGCTGCGGACCGTTGTTTAGGTGGGCGCAGCCGAAGATCACGGAGGCCGCGATCAGAATGCCGGTCGTCGAGCCAAACTTCTGCATCAGCCAGTTTTGAATGAGAGACCGGAACAGAATCTCTTCAGGCAGCGCGGTGGCCACGAAGATCAGGCCGAAGGTTTTCGCCACTCGAACCACCGGCCAGTTGCCGGAAAGGTGAAACCAGGGAAGAAAAGAGAGCGCCAGACCGAGACCGATCAGGATGGGTGCCACCAGCACAAAGGCGATGAGCGGATCGATGAAATCCATCATGCGGGTGGGCAGGTTGTATTTCATGCCTTTCATTCCGCGGAAGCCGAGGAACAGCACGAGGGCAAGTGTGAGCGCCAGGCCATAAGCCACCGTGTGCAGAAACCCCTGGGCCTGCCTGGGAATCCAGTGGCTGCCCGCGTTCAACTCAATGGGCAGCCAAAGGGCGAGAATGACGATGAGATCGAGCCAACTGGCCGCGCCGGCGTCCGCGCCCTGCAAGAAAATGAGCACCGTGGGCCCAAGCGTGTAGCCTGCGATCAGTAGCGTGAGCGGCAAACTGAACGCGCCAGTGCGCCAAGCCACCAGGCAGAAGGCGGCCGCCAGCGCAATGGGCACGCTGAACAGCAGCTTCGGCCGGGCGCGCAGTTTCTTCTTGATCAGTGCCGGAACGGGCGGCAGCAGGAAAGCGAGAATGACGGAGAGGAAAGCCGCGGGAATCCACGTCCGCAAGTGTTACCTCTCTCAGGCGCCGTTCCTACCAGGCTTTTCAGGAGGCAGGAAGCGCTGGATGAAGTTGGTGTCGAAGCGGCCGGCCACGAAATCCGCGTCCGCGAGAATGCGTTTGTGCAGGGGGATGGAAGTGTGGATTCCCTCGACGATGAACATGATCGAGCGCGCGGTTCATGCGATCGATGGCCTCCGCGCGATCGCGGCCGTGGGCGATCAGCTTCGCGACGAGCGAGTCGTAGTAGGGCGGAATCACGCCATCGCTGATAAGCCGCGTGTCGACGCGAACGCCAATGCCTCCGGGCAAATTCAACCCGGTAATACGTCCCGGCGAAGGCGCGAACGTTTCGGGATTTTCGGCATTGATGCGGCACTCGATGGCGTGGCCGTGGGACTCGTACGGGTCCGCCCAGAATTTCGGGAGCTTCTCGCCGGCGGCGATGCGGATCTGCGCTCTTCACCAGATCGATGCCCGTCACCATTTCGGTCACCGGGTGCTCCACCTGAATGCGCGCGTTCACCTCGATGAAATAGAGGTCGCCGTATCTCATCCATCAGAAACTCGACCGTGCCGGCATTGCTGTAGCCGATGGCCTGAATGGCGTCCCGCAGTTTTTCCGTAACGCGGCAGCGGACATCCGCTCTGAAGCACCGGCGAGGGCGATTCTTCGAGCAGTTTCTGATGGCGGCGCTGGATGCTGCATTCGCGCTCGCCGAGAATTTCGACATTGCCGTGTTCGATCGGCGAGCACCTGGAATTCGATGTGGCGCGGCGCCGCCGAATGAATTTTTCCAGATAGACATCCGGCGCAGCGAAACGCCGCGCCGGCTTCCTGCTGGGCCTGCGCCAGTAAAGCACGGCAACTCGGAGGGACCAGTTCACGACGCGCATGCCGCGTCCGCCGCCGCCCGCGGAAGCTTTCAGGATCACCGGATAGCCGATTTTGTCCGCGATCTCGAAAGCCTCCTCGTCCGTGCCGAGTACGCCTTCCGAGCCGGGCAGGATGGGCACGCCGCATCGCTGCATCATGGCGCGCGCGCGTTCTTTGATACCCATCGGCTGGATCACTTCCGGCGTGGGCCCGATGAATTTGATGCCCGACGCCCGCACACTTCGGCGAAGCCGGCGTTCTCGCTGAGAAAGCCGTAGCCGGGATGAATGGCATCCACATGGGTGATCTCGGCGGCGCTGATGATGGAAGGAATATCGAGATAGCTGCGCGCGCTTTTGGCCGGCCCGATGCAGATGGCCTGGTCGGCGAAACGCACCGGGAGGCTATAGCGGTCGGCTTCGGAATACACCGCGACGGTGGGGATGCCGAGATCCTTGCAGGCGCAGATGATGCGCAGCGCGATCTCACCGCGGTTTGCGATCAGTATTTTTCTTAAACGGGCGCGGATGCCAAACAGGGCTTCTCCGTATTCGACCGGCTGGCCGTTCTGCACCAGCTTGCTCTACGATGACCCGCCGACCTCGGCCTCGATCTCGTTCATCAGCTTCATGGATTCGATGATGCAGAGCACCTTGCCGGGCTGCACGTGTCTCGCCGATGCGCACGAAGGGCGGCGTGCCCGGCGACGCGGACTCATAGAAAGTGCCGACGATGGGGATTTCACCGTACACCAGGTCCTTCTCCGCTGGACGCTGTCCGGTTCGGCGCTGGGCTTGTGAGGGCGCGAGACGGCTGCGAACGGCTTTCGGCCGCGGGAAGCTGGCCCGGCACCACGAGGTCCTGCAGTTCTCCGCCGAAGGCGCGGCGGATGCGCACGCGGTTTTCGCCGCGCTGCACTTCGAGTTCGGCGACACCGGTCTCCGCAACTAACTGGATTAACTCACGAATCTCGTCGAGTGTCACAATCGATTAGCTTAACAGTTTTCTTCGGTGCACCCACCACCGGACGGGGCTGGCTGCGGCATCACTAGAGTTACAGAGTGCGCAGATCCTTGGTGGTCGGTGTGAGCACCTGGCAGCCGTTGCCCGTAACCACCACGGTATCTTCGATGCGGACGCCGCCGAATCCTTCGAGATAGACGCCCGGCTCGATCGTGATGGCCATAGCTGCTTCGAGCAGCGTTGCCTCTTTCTTGCCGATGCGCGGCGGCTCATGGATCTCGAGACCGAGCCCATGTCCGGTGGAGTGTACAAAAGCACCCTCCAGGCCGTGGCGGGCCAAAACGCGCCGGGCGGCACGATCCACGGTTTGCGCGCTCACTCCGGGCGCGAACGGCGTCAATCGCGGCGAGCTGTGCTTCGAGAACCGCCTGATACGCCCGCTTCGCGCGAGGCTCCGGCCGGCCCAGGAACAGCATACGCGTCATATCGCTTGCATAGCCCTCGAGCATGGCGCCCATATCGACGAGGATCATGCCGCGGGCCGGCACCTTCGCGGCGGTGGGCCGGGCATGTGGCAGAGCCGTCCGCACACCGGTGGCGACGATGGTATCGAACGCCGGCCCTTCCGCCCCCTCACGGCGCACGCGGTAATCCAGCTCCGCAGCCAGCTCGGACTCCCGCATGCCCGGCCGAACGTGCTTCGAGGTATCCTCGAATGCTCTCGAATTCAGCTCAACCGACCGTTTGATCGCGGATATCTCGGCCGGCGACTTGATCATCCGCTGGCGCTCGATCCAACCCGCGACGGGCTCGAGCGAAGCTACGCATGGGCAGGGCGTCCTTCAGCGTCTGGAAGGCTTCCACGCTTACGCGGCTTTTTTCGAAACCCACGCGCCGGCTTTTGGCGCGGCTCAGCAAAGCGGCGACTCGCGGCAGGATGGGCCCAGCCGCTACGCGGGCGGGACAGTCTACCTCCTGAGCGGCTTGAATCCGATACCGGGGATCGGTGAAGAAGACCGCGCGATCGGGAAGCACCACGATCAGTCCGTTGCTGCCGGTGAAGCCGGTCAGGTACCGGACGTTGGGCCCGTACCCCACCACGAGCGCATCCATCTTGTCTTCGGACATGCGCCGCCTGATGGCATTGCGCCTGGCGGCGAACTCGTTATCGGGCACGATCCAATTCCTGAGCCAACAGTAACGCGCGATCGGCCAAACCGCTAGCCGTTTGTATGTCGCCCTGATCCTTCGCCTTATACGCACGAGCCGTAAAGCTGCGAATCCTTTCCACGGCACGCTTTTGCGAATCACTCAGACCGCGAGCTGTCACTCGGGTGAGCATCTGGTCCACTTCGTGCAGGCGGTTCGAAATCTCCTCGATCCGCTGGCGGCGCTGATCCTCGGGAAGCACCGGCTCCATGCGCCGCGGCGGCAGGTCCGTCGCCGGCGGCGTTTCGGCAGTTTCGACGGGTTCAGGTTTTGCAGGGGAAGCCGCGGGCGGTTGCGGCACCGGGCGTTTCTTAGGTTTCGGCCGCGGCGAGGCTGGCTCTGGCGGCGTTGGCGGCGTGACTACTGCCTCGGGGGCAATTGGCTGCGGCTCCGGCAACTTCACCTGCGTCTGGGGAATCGACAGGGGATCATTCGAAGGCGGCGCCGGCGGTGGTTCCGCCTGTGCGACCGTCGGTTGCGGCGCCGGCGGTGTTTTCGCCTGCTTGACCTTCAGCTCGCACGCCGAGAGCCACAGCACCAGCAGACCAACCGACATTTTGAAAGCAGGGCGCATGCGTGCTTCGTCAACTCGAAGATACAGCCGTGGGGATGCGGATCGTAAACGTCGCGCCTTTCCCCGGCTCGCTGGTGAAGTCGATTGTACCATCGT
Source organism: Terriglobia bacterium (assembly GCA_963768075.1). GTDB lineage: Bacteria > Acidobacteriota > Terriglobia > Bryobacterales > Bryobacteraceae > QHXW01. Next base: position 212,933 of record CAVYHD010000021.1, on the reverse strand, counting down.
GCAATTGGACGATTCGAAACGTCATCGCAAGGCCAATGCCCGATCCTTTTTCCTTTGTAGTGAAGTACAGTCCGAAGACTTTACTCTTCGCCTCCGGTGGGATGCCGTAACCGGTATCGGTCACGCGGATCTCAGCGTCAGTACCCCGGACCGAGGACTCGAATCGCAACTGGCCGCCATCCGGCATAGCTTCAATGGCGTTCATCACCACGTTCAGCAGTGCCTGTTTCAGCAGGTCCAAATCGACGGCAATGGAGGCGCCATCGGTCTGCTGCTCCACTCTCACCGCAATCCTGGCAGTCTCCGCCAAAGGACGCGCCAACTCCGCCATTTCATTCACAAACGCCTCTAGTGGTACGTCTGTCAGGCGCAGTTCCACCGGTCTGGTGAAGTCGAGAAAAGTCTTCACCACGCGGTCAAGGCGCACAATCTCGTTGCCGATAATATCCATTTGCGGCGTGAGGTCGTTATCACCCTTTGCCAGCTTCATGCGCGCGAGTTCAACATGCATGAGGATTGCATTTAGTGGGTTCTTGACCTCGTGCGCTACGCCGCCGGTAATCCGGCTGATGGCCGAAAGCCGCTCGGCGGTCTGCAGCTGCTTTCCGATCTGCCGTTTGGCTTCCGGGTCTTGCAAACGCACCAGAATCCCGGTACCGGATCCGCCTGAGGCGCCAATGGCCGGCGCTTCCAGCACATCCACCGAAAGCAGCGCCACCGGAACGCTGGCACTGCCATTGCCGCTGGCGGCGACTGGCACGCGCCGGTTTCGGATCGATTGCCCGGTTTGCGACGCTTGCTGAAGCAGCAAGCCGAGCGACGTCGCGGCCGGAAAAATCTCGATCAGCGTTTTGCCCATCAGTTCGGAACGGTCACGGCCAAGGAACCTCTCCACCGCTCCAGCCGCCACCACCAGGCGCCGGTCGCGCCCGAACACGAGCACCGCGTCCTCCAAGTCGTCGACCAGACGCTCGAAGTTTCCGCGCAGATCCGAAAAATCGTATTTCGCGCCGCGGAGCTGCTGTCCCAGCAGGTTTACCTTGGACGCCACTACGGCGAACTCGTCGTCCGACGCTTTGGCAGCTCGTACCGCCGCGGGACTTTCGAATTCTCCCTTTGTCACCGAATCCAGCATCTCGCCCAGTTTTCCGATCGGCCGGAACGCGATGGTCGAGAACAGGAATGCCGCTACGATCGAGCCGATCAGCGAGAGGATCGAGGTCTTCGCATGGGCCTGCACGGTGGGAATGATCTCTTCCTCGATCAAGCGTGGATCGACCATGACCCGGACATAGATAGCCGCACGATCCTGTCCCGGGAAATTCAATCCCTGGGCTAGCTGATATTTCTGCGATGCACCCGCCAACACCCGTATCTTCTTTACGATGCTCCCGTCGACCAGGTCAGCGAAGCCGGGAAGCGCCGGAAACTTCAGCTCGATGCGGTTAGCTTCACTGTCAGCCAGAATCACACCTTGCGGGTCACAGATGGCAATCTCAAGCAGCGGTGACTTGGTCGCTGTCATGATCTTCAGGAGATCGTTGGGCAGCTGCGCATCTTGCCTCAGCGCTTCGGGAACGGACGCAATGCGACTGCGATCCAATGCACGGTTCACTGCCTCCACCGCCCGTTCCCTCGAGACCTCCGCCAGCACACGCGTGAACGTGAACTGGTTATTGACCTCCTGCGCCAGGTCGAATACGGTAACGGTGCCCACAATGATCGCCATCACCAGCACCGACCAAAGCGTGAGTTGCGCGCGGAGATGCATGCGGATGATTTAGGTGCACGGACTGGCGGCGAATCCCAACACTGGACGGCGCGGTGTCGCTACACGCTTTCCGGAACCAGTAGCAATTTGCCCGCGGTGGCTCGCGACTCCAGGTCGCGATGAGCCTGGGCTGCCTGCGCGAGAGGATAGATCCGGTCGATGACCAGTTTCAGCTTTCCCGAGGCAACCCACCCTAAGACATCTCCCGCTCTCCACAACAGTTCCTCGCGTGTGGCGGCATAGTGGGCCAGGCTTGGACGAGTGAGGAATAGAGACCCCTTGGTATTCAGAATCGCAGGATCAAGGGGAGGCACCTTCCCTCCAGACTGCCCGAATAGCACCATCATCCCGCGTGGCCGAAGGCAATTCAATCCCTGCATGTAGGTTGGCGCGCCGACAGAGTCATACACAACATCAACTCCGCGCCCATCCGTCAATCGTTTCACTTCGGTCTCGAAGTCCTGGCGGGTGTAAAAAATCACGTCGTCAATGCCCGCCTGGCGCGCCAGCTCCGCCTTGGCTTCGGTCGAGGTGGTACCCAGAACGCGCGCGCCGCGCATTTTCGCCATTTGCACGATCAACCGGCCGGCGCCGCCCGCGGCCGCGTGCACCAGGCACGTGTGGCCGGACTTGATCGGAAAGGTCGAGTGCGTCAGATAGTGCGCGGTCATCCCTTGCAGCATGGCGGCCGCGGCACTGTTCAGGTCCATATGATCCGGAACCTTCACGAGCTGCCACCCCGGGACCACGGCATACTCTGCATAAGAGCCGCGCGCCATCGCATAAGCGACGCGGTCGCCCGGCCGAACCTCCGTCACTTCCGCCCCAACCGATTCCACAACTCCGGCGGCTTCATTGCCGAGAGTCGCGGGCAGATCGGTCTTGTAGAGGCCCATGCGGAAGTACACGTCGATGAAGTTGACCCCTGACGCCGCAATCTTCACCAACGCTTCTTTCGGTCCTGGCCGCGGGATGGGGACATCCGCCAGCTGCATCTGCTCGGGACCGCCCGTCACTGTCACTTGAATTGCTTTCATCGAAAACCTCGGTAGAGTGCGCGCCGGAAATGCGCCGCCGCTGCATAGAGTAACAGATACGAAAGCGTAAACGGAAAAATGGCGACGCGGGCCGCCGCGCGCACAATGCCGGCATCCGCGAAACCGGCGCGATGCTTGATGAACCGCCTGATGTGCGGAAAATGCGCGCGATCCAGCCAGAACCAATCCCCGCTTTCATTGAGAATTAGAATCTTGGCGGGCAGCGCGGCGGCCAAAGCCCATTTCCATTTGTTCAGGATCACCTCATTGGAACATACGATGCCCGCGATGGCGTATCCATTGGCGCGTAACTCGCGGATCAGAGCAATCCCACTTTTGCGGCCTCGAAAATCATTCACGTTATACATGTTGGCCGTGCCGGCCGGCGCAGTGGGAAAGCATGTTACCAGATCGATGGGGATCCCGAAATGCTCCTTTAGGCGCGGAATGATGATCTCGGTGATGTGCCGCGAGCCGCTCTCCACGAGCAGAATGCGTGACGGTTCTGGGATCCGGCGTCGAAGAAAATAGCGCACGATGAGCAGTGTAGCGCAGGGCTGCTCGGGGTTTGCGGAGACCTGCTCGGGTGCGTTCCTTCCTCGAAAGATCGGTCAGATCGGCAGCCGCAGCCTTGCCTCGCAGCCCGCGCCCTCGCGCCGGTTCTCAAGCGTGAGCGCGCCCCCGTGAGCTTCGGCGATTTGCCGGCTTAGCACCAGGCCGATCCCCGAGCCACCCGGTTTCGTGGTGAAAAACGGCACAAATAGATTGCCTGTATTGGAAAGGCCTGGGCCGTCGTCTTCCACCCTGATTTCGACATATGTCGCGTTTTTCCGCCAGCCGACGCGCACGCCGCCGCGAGTTTCGAGCGCGGCATCGGTAGCATTACGCAGAAGATTGATCAATACCTGCTCGAGTTGGTCGGCGTCGCCTTGAATCACCAGATTGGGCCCCGTTTGCACATCTACGTGCAGGCGCGTCTCCATGCCCACCACGCGGCGGATCCAGGGCGTCACATCCAGCGGGGCCAGGGTGGGCCGCGGCAACTTCGCCAGACGTGCGTACGCGCCGATGAAGCGGCTGAGGGCTTCCGAGCGCGACGAAATCACCGCAAGCCCGCGCCGCATGTCCTCCTGCCAGTCCGGTGGCAGCGATTCGCGCGAAACCAGAGTCTCCAGGCTCCCGGCGATGGACTTAATTGGCGTGAGCGAATTGTTCAGTTCGTGTCCCAGCACGCGCACCAGTCTCTGCCATGCCTGCAACTCCTCCTCGCGCAGCGGCCGCGTCAGGTCGCCGATGACCACCAGCTGCATCGGAAGGCCGTGCTCCCGAAACATGCTGCGTCGCATGCCCCAGCGCCCTGGCCCACTGGGAAAGGTGGTTTGCAGAATGCGCGCGGGCTCCCCCTCCAGGCACTCTGCAAGATCCAGTTCCTCCGCGGTGCGCCCTGCCAGACGCTCGGCGGGTTTGGCCATCAGTTTTTCGCCGGCCCGGTTCACCAGCCGCAGACGGTGCTCGCTATCGAAGGCGAAGATCGCGACGTCGATCTCTTCCATCACCTTGCGCAGCAGCGTCGTGGCCTCGAGCGCGCCCAGCCGCTGCTCGCGCAGCGTCCCCCCCATGGAATTCACCTGGTGCATCACTTCGCCCAGCGCATCGTCGATTTGCGCGCCCCGCGCCCGCACGGAAAAATCGCCTTCCTGTAGCGCTGCCAGCAGATTCGAGATCGTGCGCAGAGGATACACCACGCGTTCGCGCACGGCGCCGGCAAATCCCAGCCAGCAGCCCACAATCAGAACGGTCAGTGTCCACTGGGTTTTGGGATCATGATCGCCCGTCCACAGCATGATGAGGGCTACCGCCGACCCGGGTAGTCCCGCCAATACCGCAAAGAAAAAGATCCGGCGCTCGTAGTACATTCGGCCGCGCCGGCTCCTCGCGGTCATAATCCAAAACGTTGCAGGCGCCGATAGAGTGCGCTACGGCTGAGCCCTAGCGCCTTGGCGGCGCGGCTGACATTCCCATCGAAGCGCGAAAGCGCCTTCTTGATGAGCGAGAACTCAACGTCCTCGAGGCTCATATCCTCAAGGCGTGGCGCGCCCTCACGCCCCTGCCGCAGGCCCAGATCGGCCGCCTTGACGGTATCGCCCTGCGCCATCAGCACTGCGCGCTCAATCGCGTGATCGAGCTCGCGGATGTTGCCCGGCCAAAGGTGATCGAGCAGCGCCTGCATGGCGGCTTGATCGAAACTGGTGAGTGGCTTGCGATATCGCTGGGCGTGCCTTCCGAGGAAGTGGGAAGCCAGCAGGGGAATGTCCTCCCGCCGGTCGCGCAGCGGCGGAAGATGGATCTCGATCGTGTTCAAACGAAATTGCAGGTCCGCGCGAAAATGGCCGGCGGCGACCTCGGCGTTGAGGTCGGCGTTGGTGGCGGAGACGATGCGCACATCCACCTGGCGGGTGCGCGAAGAACCAACCCGCTCCAGTTCCCCTGTTTGCAGCACACGCAGCAGCTTGGCCTGCTGGCTTGCGCTGATGTTGGCGATCTCATCCAGAAAAAGCGTGCTGCCGTCGGCCAGTTCGAAACGGCCCACGCGGTCCGCCTTGGCGTCAGTGAACGCGCCCCGCACGTGCCCGAACAGCTCGCTTTCAAAAATGCCCTCCGGCAGGCCGCCCGCGTTCACCGTCACCATCGGTTTGGAGCAGCGCGGCGAAATGGCGTGCAGCGTCTGCGCCACGATCTCCTTTCCCGTGCCGGGTTCGCCCGTGATGAGCACGTTGGCGTCGGACGGGCCTACGTTCGCCACCAGCCGCAGCACCGGCTGCATGGCGGGCGATTCCGCAATCAGCGTGGGCCTCTCGGTGCCGCGCAGCAGCCGGTTTTCGGCCTCCAGCCGCAGACCCTTGCGCAACGCCCGGCTCAACTCGATCTGTGTGCGCAGTATGCTGACCAGCCGCTCATTTTCCCAGGGTTTTTGAATGAAGTCGCGGGCGCCGCGCCGCATCGCTTCCACCGCAACCTTCACGCTCGACCACGCCGTCATCACTATCACCGGCAGCGTGCTATCGAGCGCCTGAATTCTCGACAGCAGATCCAGACCTTCCTGTCCCGAAGTGGTATCGCGCGCGTAGTTGAGGTCTATCAACACGACGTCAAACTCGTGCGCCTCGAGCGTGTTCAACACGCCCGCCGGCGAAGACACCAGCTCGCTTTGATACCCCTCCGCCTTGAGCAGCAGGCGTAGCGCCTCCAGCACATCCGGCTGGTCGTCCGCGATCAAAACTCGAGGGGCGTCGGGGCTCTTCATTGAGGATGTCTTCCGCTCTGTTTCGAGGGTCGTGCTCATGGAAATCTTTTATTTCACCAGCCAGCCATCCGCCAGGTCGATGATGCGATGGCCGTACTTCGCATTGGTCTCCGAGTGGGTCACCTGTATGATGGTGGCGCCCTCGTCGTTCAGGCGTTTGAACAGCTCCATGATTTCCTTGCCTTGCGAGGAGTGCAGGTTGCCGGTTGGTTCATCGGCCAGGATCAGCTTGGGGTTCGCGATCACAGCGCGCGCCACGGCCACTAGTTGCTGCTGGCCCCCCGATAACTGGTTTGGATACAGGTCTTTTTTGCCGACAATGTGAAACCGGTCCAGGATGTCTCCCACCATGCCGGCGCGCTCCGCTGATTTAATATTGCGATACGAAAGCGGAATATCCAGGTTCTCGTACACCGTGAGATTGTCGATGAGGTGATAGCTCTGGAAAACAAACCCGATGTACTTCTTGTTAATCTCAACGCGCTGCTTGGTGTTCAGCCGGTGCACGGGCTGCTCGGCAAAATAAAACTCGCCGGTCCACGCGCCGTCCAACATGCCCAGGATGCTCAGCAGCGTGGATTTTCCAGCTCCCGACGGGCCCATGATTGTGACAAATTCGCCTTCCTTGATGTCGAGCGTGATTCGGCGCAAAACAAATGTCTTTCCGTAACCGGCTTCGTAGTACTTCTCTATGTTGTTCAGGCGGATCATCGGTTCCATGGCTCATTCATATCTTAATGCCTCTATCGGATCGACCTTCGATGCGCGTCTCGCCGGTGTGTAACAGCATCGGAGCCGCTATTCGTGCCGCAGCGCCACCATCGGATCGACTCTGGTGGCACGCCGCGCCGGAATCCAGCCCGCCCCGAGCGCCACGCCGCTGAGCAGCACAGCTACCGCGAGGAATGTGGCCGGATCGCTTGGCTTCACTTCAAACAGAAATTTCGCGAGCACGCGAGTCACGCCCAGCGCTGCCACCGCTCCGATTACCACCCCCAGCCCCGCCAGAACCAGCGTCCGCCGCAGCACCATGCGCAGCACGTCGCCCCGCTCCGCGCCGAGCGCCATCCGAATTCCGATCTCCTGCGTGCGCTCGGTCACCGAGTACGCGAGCACGCCGTAAATCCCAACCGCCGCCAGCACTAGCGCCAGCATTGCGAAGGCGCCCAGCAATCGCGTCTGGAACCGCTGCTCGGCGGTACTGAACGCTATCAGATCCGCCATGGTGGCCACGGTCTGTACTGGCTGATCCCTATCGACATCGCGGACTACAGTCCGCATCGTCGAAGCGAGAGCTTCCGGATCGGACGTCGTACGCACCACAAACGCGATGTGGCTGGCCCATCCTGTTCGTGTAACCTGTGTCAGTGGCTGATAGATGGCGCCCCCCCGCTTGTCGGCCATGCCCAGTTGCTTCACATCCTCAACTACGCCGACGATGGTGAGCCAGTCTTGCGGCTTGGGATCATCCTCCCCCGTTATGCGCTTGCCGATTGGACTCTGGCTCGGCCACAACCTCCGCGCCACCGACTGGCTCAGGATCACGACGCCCGGAGCCTGCGCGTTATCGCGCGCACTGAAATCGCGCCCACTCACCATGCGGATTCCCATAGCCCGAAAATACCCGGGGCTCACGCAAGGCTTGTCCACCCACGTAGATCCCGGCGGCAGGGGCCGCCGATCATCGAGGTGAAAGTCACCCGCGGTCAGAAACCCGCCGAACGGCAGCCAGTTGACCGCTGCGGCCGCGGTCACGCCCGGCAAACGCGACAGCTTTTCCAGCGTCCGCTCCCGGAATGCCTGGATTTGCGGCGCCGTCTGGTACACCGTGTCCGCCAAGTCGACCGACATCGTGATCAGGTTCTCGGCGCGAAATCCCGTCTCGCCCGACCGCAGCAGAAGAAAACTCTTGAGCATCAGGCCTGCCCCCGTGAGCAGCACCAGTGTCAGCGCGATTTCCGATATCACGAGCGCGCTGCGCACAGTTTCATGCCGACCCGTCATCGTCCGGCCGCCGAGGTTCAGGGACTCGCGAAGCTCGCGCCGCGCAGCTTCGAACGCCGGCAGTATCCCAAAGCCCAGCCCCGTCAGGAGCGACACGATCAATGTGAACGCGAACACCCAACCATCGATTCCGATCTGCTCGGCGCGCGGAAGCGTCCCCTCCGGAGCGATCGCGAGTAGCGCGGGCACACCCCACAATGCCAGTAACAGCCCGGCCGCGCCTCCCGCCAGCGCGACCAGCGTGCTTTCCGTCAGCAGTTGCCGCATCAATCGGCCGCGGCTCGCTCCCATCGCGGCGCGCACCGCCATTTCCTGGCGCCGTCCCGCTGCGCGCGCCAGCATGAGGTTGGCCACGTTCGCGCAGCCGATCAGCAGCACAAACCCCACTGCGCCCAGGAAGATAAGCAGCGACCGCTGCGCTTTGCTGGAAACATACTCGAGCAGAGAAATCACCCGCACCGGCGCGGTACGGCTGCTCTCCTCCTCACGTGGGTCGCGTGGCATCCGCTTGATGGCCGTGTCGAGCTCGGCAACTGCTTCGGCTACCGTCACACCCGGGCTTAGCCTTCCAATGACCGGCATCGCCATGGAATTGTGTTCATTAAGGCGGACCGCCCGCGGAACCCACAAGTCCAGAGCTGCCGGAAAAGCGAAACCGGCGGGCATGATGCCGACGATCGTGTGGCTCACTCCATCCAGCTTGACCGATTTTCCAATCGCGCCCGGATCACCCGCGAAGTCGGCGTGCCATAACTTGTCGCTGAGCACCACGACGTTGTCCCTTCCAGCCTGATCTTCCTCTGGAAGGAAGGTGCGCCCCAGCGCCGGCCCCGCGCGCAACACGGAAAAGAAATCAGCCGTCACGAATGCCGTCATCACGCTCTGTGCGTCGCCGGCGCCGGCCATGTTTACGCGGCTCGACTGGAACGCGGCCAGCTTCTCAAATAGGCGGTCCTGTTTCCGGAATGCGACGTATTGCCCGTCGGCCAGCATGGGGCCCGACGCGAAAGGTAGATTCTCCGGTATCGCTGAGAGCGCAAACAGCCGCTCCGGCTCCGGAAACGGCAACGGCCGCAGCAGCACCGAATTCACCACCGTGAAAACCGCCGTGTTAGCGCCAATTCCCAGCGCAAGCGCAATTACCGCGACCGCCGTGAAACCAGGGCTGCGTAAGAGCGTACGTAGTCCGTATCGGACGTCATTCCACATGATTTCTTCCCTCCGACCGGCCGCTAGCTTCCCGCGCGCCGTAAATCGATCGAGCCGTTTACCGTCCGCAGGCTCAGTTCCGGGCCGCCCTGCCCGATCGCTCCGCTAATCTCCCGCCCGGTAAACTTGCCGCGAATCATGAGTGGAAAATCCGTCGAGATGCTCCCGTTCACTGTACTGGCGTGCAGCGTGGCGTTGACCGCCGCCGGCAGTTCGAGTTCGATTCCGCCGTTCACCGTTTGAAACTCCATGGCCCGTGATCCTGCCGCTTGGCCCAGCCGCGCGCTGATCGACCCGTTCACCGTTTGGCCTTCCGCCCGCCCGGACGTCGAGATGCGAATCTTTCCGTTCACCGTGTGCGCGTCCACGTCGCCGGCGAGCGACTCCGCCTCCACCTCGCCATTCACTGTCCGGCCGATGAAATGCACGCCATCCGGCACGCGCACTGTGAACTCCACCCGGACATCGTTATTGTTCGTGTTCATGCGGCCGCCCGACCCGGCCGCGCATTCATTGGGCCGGCCCCAGTCGCTCGAGGGATACATCGCACAGATTGTGACGCCGTCAGCATGCGGAACCACCTGCACGGTGACCGACCGGGGGTCGCTGCGCCGCCCGCTCTTGATCGCCTCTACCACCACCTCGGTTCCCGAAGCCCGTTCCGCGCGTATGGTTCCGTTGACACCCTTGATTTCTATTGATTGACCCGGCGCCACACCGCCGTGCCAGGAAAAATCGCTGGGGCGCGCCAGCGGAACCAGCGCTCCGAAAGCGACCAATGTCAAAACGATAGCTCGAATGATTCGCATCGAATTCTCCCTATATCGCGGGTTGGATGTCACGGTAGCACTTCGAAGCCGCCGGCACCCATACATCCGTTTCGCGGTTGTTCCAACTGAAATCGGGAGGCAGAATCCCGATCACCCGATACGATTCGCCTCCCAGCTTGATGTTACGGCCCACAATCTGCGTGGAACTCCCGAAATGCCTCCGCCAGAGCTGGTGGCTCAGGATCACGACATGGTCGTGCCCATGCGAACCGTCACCGGGCGAGAATGCCCGGCCCACGATCGGCTCCACACCGATGCGCTCAAAGAATTTCGCAGTAACGGCGCCGGCCACCAGTTCCTCCGCCTTCCCCGGACCGGTCAGGTCTACCGGGAAAAGGTCCACTACCGCCTCCAAGTCACCGAAGATGTGATGCCGGTTGTTTTTCCATTCGGGGTAACTGGCCCGCGAGATGATCTGTTCTCGGGCCGGCTCTAGCTGGGACGCGTTGCGAGGAGCCTTCAAACTTTGCGTTACGCCCCAGCGGATGCTAACGGCCAGTGCGGTAGCGAAAAGAACCAGACGCAGACTCTGCATATGCGCGCGCATGGGCATCTTCCTTTGATTGGTCCTGTAAGGCAAGTCGCGTGCCGCGCCCTGTGCGGGTAGAACTGGCCAGGATTCTATAATTTAGGAGGCGAGAGGACTGTTTCGGCCGAGTCCGGTGTCCGATTGTGGGATTGTTGTGCCGCAAAATCGGACAGAGCCGCGTGCAGCCGGTTTCGCCCCAATCGCTTTGCCTCGTAAAGTGCCTGGTCGGCCGCGGCGATCACGGAAGAGAAGGTCAACGAGCGCGCTGGCATCTGGCAGGCCACCCCTAGGCTGATGGTGACGGACCCCCCCTGAGGCGATGCCGGATGAACAATGCCGAGATCCTGGATCTCGCAGCGCAGCCGTTCCGCCACCATCATTGCGCCTCCTAAATCGGTGCGCGGTAGAATGGCGGCGAACTCCTCGCCTCCGTATCGCGCCACGAAATCGTCCGGACGCTTCAGGCCGTTGGCGAGCCCCTTGGCCACGCGCGCGAGACACGCGTCTCCTGCCGGATGCCCTAAGCGGTCATTATAGGCTTTGAAAAAATCGACATCCATCATGATGAGCGCCACTGGGAAATCGTGCCGCGCACCACTGCGCCACACGCGGTCCAGCATCTGATCGAAAGAACGCCGGTTGGCGACACCGGTCACCGGATCCACAAGCGATTGCCGCTCAAGCCACTGGTTCGCCGCCTCCAATTTCCCGTTCGCCACCACCAACTCACGTTCGCGTTCCGCGCGTCGCAGAATCTCTTCCCGGCTCCGGAGGACCGCTCCTATGCGAGCCACCACTTCATCGAGGTGTAATGGCCTCATGATGTAATCACAGGCGCCCGCTTCGTAGATCCGGTTGAGTTGTTCGCCATTTTCCGGTGACACCAGCATGACCACCGGCACATGGCGAAACTCTGGCCGCACCCCGATTTGATGGCAGAGGTCCAGCCCGCTCATCTCCGGCGCCATCAGGTCGGCGAGAACCAGTTGGATCTCGCCTGACTCCACGACACGTACTGCATCCGCGACTGTCGCGGCAGCCACGATATTCCATCGCCGTGCTTCGGCCAGCATGGCTTGCAGCGCGCGCAGACTTTCCGGTTCCGCATCGACGATCAGGAGGCTCATGAGCTCGCGTAACCCTGCCGTTCCCTTTCTTATCGTCGGGTTCGGCTGCGGAGTTTCTAAGGCGTTCCACCGGGATCCATCCCACAGATGCGGGATGCGGCGCGCGTTACACTGTCTGGAGACCGGAAACTGCCGGCCCGCCAATGAAACTAACTCCACGCCAGGAAAATCTCCTCAAGCACACGTTCATCGATTATTGCCAGACCTCCGAGTTCCTCGATCACCCTCTGATTCTCAATAGAGCCGACGGCGTCTACTATTGGGATCTCGAGGGGAAACGGTACTTCGACGCGATCGGCGGTATCTTCGTCGCGAGCTTGGGCCATCACCATCCGCGCCTCCTCGATGCCGTGCGCCGCCAGCTCGACCGCATAACCTTCGCACCGCCCCTGCACGGCATCGCCGACGTCACGCTCGATTTCGTCGAAAAGATCGGCGCGGTTACTCCGGGCAATTTAAAATTCGTCAAAGCCTTCAGCGGCGGATCGGAAGCAATTGAGGCCGCGTTGAAGTTCGTGCGCCAGTATTTCAAACAGACCGGCCATCCCGGCAAGTATAAGTTCGTGAGCCGGTACTTCGGTTACCACGGCGGTACTTTCGGCGGCATGGCGGCCAGCGGCACCGGACCTCGCAAAACCAAGTTCGGGCCGCAGATGCCGGGCTTCGTGAAAGTTTTTCCGCCCAGCTACTATCGCGACCGCTTCTCCACCTGGGAGGAAGCCAACCGCTTCGCGGCGGAAAGCTTCGAGGATGTGATCGTAGCCGAGGATCCCGAAACCGTGGCGGGCGTGATCGTCGAGCCCGTCGGCAACACTGGCGGCATTATCACTCCCACGCCGGAGTACTTCCAAATCATTCGCCAGGCTTGCGACCGTCACAACGTGGTCTTGATCTTCGATGAGGTGATCACTGGCTTCGCCAAAACCGGCGGCATGTTCGCCGCGCAAACGTTCGGCGTCACGCCCGACATCATCTGCACCGGCAAGGGCATCTCGAACGGGGTGATCCCGCTCGGCGCCATGATTGCCCGCGAAGACATGGCCGATGCGTTCATCGGTGCGCCCGAGGATGGGGTTCAGTTCGCTCACGGACATACCTTCGCCGGCAACCCTCTGGCCTGCGCCTTGGGCATCGCCGTTGTGGACGAAATCGTCGAGCACCGCCTGGATGAGAAAGCGGTGCGGCTGGGCGGTTATCTGGCGTCGCGTCTCGAGTGTCTGAAGAAATTCGGCGTGGTCCGCGAAGTGCGTGGAAAAGGCGTCCTGCGCGGCGTCGAGCTGGTGAAAGATACGCGCTCTCTGGAACCCTTCCCCGCGCTGGGAATGGCGTTCAAACGCACGGCTCTCGCCAACGGCCTTATCTTGCGCGTTGATCCCACCTGGTTCGCTGTCTGCCCGGCGCTCACGGCCGATGAAGCCGCCATCGACGAAATGTGTGACCTCATCGAAAAGAGTTTGACCGACGCCCTGGCTATCGTGCGGCGCTGAAACGCGGCTAGAACACCAGCGCTATGCTGACGTCGGCCTGGTCTTTTCGAGACCGGGTGGAACCGGAATCGAATGTTTCTCCGAACCAGCGTGTGTAGCGCAGTTCCGGTTCCAACTTGATTCCGAAGTCATCCACCAGCCGAAGACCCACGCCCACCACGGCTCCCGTCAAATTGCGCGTGGATGGGATGATCGCGTTGTTCGTGCTGGTCGTCGTACCGTCGGGAAGATTGGTCACGGTCGACGTGCGAATGTGGCTTGGGTACCTCAGCTCGCCTCCAGCCGAGACATAAATTTTGGAAAGGATGCCCGATTCGCGAAAACCCCGGTACCGCAAGAAAAACGGAGCGTCCCAGAGTCTGGAACTCGTCGTCTCTGTAATGCCGGTCTCAGCGCTATTCGAGGTGAGCGTGATTTCGGTCACCTTCGAGTAGTCGACGCGATGGTAAGCCAGTTCGGCGGCCAGGGAGAATTTCCCGAACAGGGCATACTCCAGGCTGGGCCCGACGCCCACCTGCATATAGGTATTACTCGTGCTGATCGCAAAAGTCGCCGCTGGGAAGGTCTGGTAAATGGTCTGGTCTTTGTTGTCGAGCACGTTGAACGGATAACCGACCACGCGGAAGCCGATCGATAGCCGCTTCCAACCCGTTGATTGCACTTCCGGCACCGGCGTGGACGATGATTCCTGTCCGTACATAGCAGGCATCATCATAAGGCAAATGCCACAAACCAGCGCCCGGCCTAAATGACCTTTCATTGATGACTTCATGCGAAATTGACTATCAGTCCTTTGCTGTTTGAAATTGCTACGGCGATTTTACCCGCGGTCCCTTATTGTAACCGAGACGTTGCGGCGCACGCGGCCGTTACGGGAATTGGCGCCCGGGGTGTGGCTCACTGCACCGCGATGGTAACGCCGTGCTGGCTGCTCACGCCGCCGATAGTGACCACCACGGGAACTGCGCTTCCCGGGTTGATGCCGGTCGGCACCCGGACGTTGATCTGCATGAGGCCCGCCAAGGTTGGTGCGGTCCCGGCATACAGCAGTTCCGCCGGCTGCCCTCCGATCGTCACCGTGACCGGGCTCACAACCGTTCCCAACGCATCGCCCGGAATCTCATCCTCCTGCCCCGCGGGATCTGTCTGCCCCTGGCCGGTGCCATACAGGGCCACGATGGATCCTCGCAGTGCTGGGTTCGCCGCCGAATTCAGGCTGGTGTCCTGGTTCAGAATCGCGCCTTGGCCGCTGCCGGCGCCGCTTACCGTGAACAATCCCGGTGCGGTCGCTGCCACGGGGATTTGCACGGTCGCCGTGCCCTGCCCCTGATACTGCACCTGTAAGCTCAGGCTCTTTTGGCTGGACACTCCGTAGGGAACCACGGCGGCAACTTGGTCCGTGCGCGCGTAAAGCAGCGGTGCGGCCGTGCCGTTGATGAGCACCTGCGTGCCCTTGAGGTTATAGCTCAGTTTTCCAGGCGTGGTGGAAACCTCCGCATCGGTCACGAGCGTGGAGGATCCGAGGTCAGTTCCGAAGATAGCCACCATTTCACCCGGCGCAACGGGACCGGTGTACCCGCTGGCCGCATTGGCCACCTCTCCAATTGCCGCCTTCTGCGAGAGAAGTCCGTAGACCATCAAGCTTCCCGAAAAATTCGGCACATAGACTTTGCCATTGACCACCGTGGGCGCCGTAAACTTCGCCAGTGTCCCGAGCGCGTCGCGCGACGCGTTCATATTGCTGTTCCACAGCTCCTGCTCGAGATTGAGCGCGGAGAACGCGTGCAGCGTGCCGGCTCCGTCGCTGTTTCCATTCTGTGTGATTGTGATCCAGAAGATTCCGGAATACGCCGCACTGCCATTGGCCGAAATCGCCATTCCGTCGTACGGCAGAGCCCCACCGACGGTGGACTGCGAAACGGGCGTAGTCTGGAACTGGTTGTTGATGATTTGGAATGCTTTCGCCACGTCCGCGTCGGCACGCAAGTACAGCATCGGCCCGCCGAGGCGGTCCCAGAAGGCCATGTTGTAGATTCCGAAGCCGATGGCCTGGAACTGCTGTAGAATCTGCCCATTACCAGCTTGCGTGTGGCCGAGGTTGTTCTGGTTGATCAGATATACGACACCCTCCTTGCCCCCGCCGATTAACCAGCCCAATCGCGACAGAACCGGACCGCACGAGCCGAGATCACTGTCCTTATCGTTGAGGGTGGAATAATTATCCGGAGTGAACCAGTCGGCCAACGTCGGGATGCCCGTAGAGGTGCTGAATTTGAGGAAGCTCTCCCCGTAGTCCTGTTGGGTATCGAAAGCGCCGTTGCCAGTGCCGACGTAGATGTTCCCCTGATCGTCAATAGCCGGCGCCCGGCCCCCTTGCCAGATCGACGCGCCCCATCCATTCGGGGTGGTGATGGAAACCGACACTTGCTGTAGGTTGGCGGCGTTGTAGCCCATCAACCAGCCGTGCCAGACGCCAGTGTCATCGTGGGAACCAAACCCAATGTAGACCGTGTTCTTAAGCAATGCCAGGCCAGGCCGCTGGAGGTGGTCGCTCGCGTTAAACGCAATCTGGCCGTTCACGCTGTCCAGATTGTAGTTCCCCGGTACGGTGGCGGAGATTAATGTCGGCCCCCCGAATTTTTCCGCCCCCGTCGTGATATCGAGCGCATGAAGCCGGTAGATGTGGTTCCCGTTCTCCTTGGTGAAGGCCACTACGTAGAGCGTATTGGTTGTGATGTCGATGACCGGTGTGCTCAAGATGCCGATCTGCGTCAAATCGGCCACATTGAAGTCCGTGCCTGGAACCGGCGTGCCCAGATTCACCTGCCACAACGGGTTTCCCTGCGTGTCAGCATCGAACGCGTACACGTCGTTACTGTGGGTACCCACATACACTACATTGTGGGTGCCCGCGTTGGGAATCGCGAGGCCTTGCACGTACAGTGGTTGCGTGTTGATGGCGCCATTTACCGGGAGCGAAAACAGCTTGCCGAATTGGGTCGAGTTTACGTTCAGCGTGCTGAGGATGGTTTCGTTCAGGTTCGCGTTGGTTCGCGCGTTGTTGTAGTTGGCGGTCAGTACGTTGACGTTGAGGTCGACCTGCGCCGCCAAACCGGACGCCATGAGGGCGCCCGCGAGGGTAAAAGTGAGGAGTTTGCGTTCTTTCTGCATCGGATCACTGATCGTGTCTGGAATTTCGTATTGTAATGGAAAGTTGACCGAGGAGCCAATTTGAATCCCGCCATCCGAGTCGAACTGGCAAGCCAACGCAAACTGCGCGACCGTAACAAGATCAAGTACCGAATCGCACATTGGCCGATCTGGATTTGGGTGTTTTTTATCGCGCCGGGCCCTCTGACCTTCGATTTGTTCCAGCGTGGCTTCGACTGGCGGATGGGGGCGTGGCTTTCCGCCGTGCTAATTAGCACCGGAATTGCCGGGCTGCGAGGCAAATTGCCGGGAGTGGAGCCGAAACCCTACATCCTGCGCTTTACCGAGGACAAGCCCAACCCCTTGTACCGCCGGGTGTGCTACACCTTCGCCTGGAGCGCCGTGGCGGTGTTCGCCGTCCTAAACTGGACCGGATTAGCGATTGCCGTGGTAACGGGGAAGTGGTATTTGCGCCAACTCTATGTATACGGGTACTTTCCGCTTGCGCTGGCGGTTTGGGCCGCCGGCGCCCTAGGCAAGCTGCCGCGTGTCAAGGCCTCGACCAAGGGGGAGGGTCACGAGCGCCGGTACTTTTACGGCTCGGTGTGGGCGGTGTGCGTGGCTCAGCCGGTGCTCGGCGTACTGTGGAAAACCTTGCCGAGGGCCCGGATTACGGATGTCATTGAGTTTCTTGTATTTACGGGGATATTGGCTTTATTTGGCCGTCTCGCCCGGCGCGGACGGTTGCCAAGAACCCGGCCGATTATGCCGGGTGAAATCGCCGTCTCGGACTAGCCAGCTTGCCTCATAGATGAAACAACTTCTCTACATCCTGCTTGGATGGGGACTTACCGTCATCGTGTCCTGGTGCTTGGGCAAACTGTTGCTGCGCCGGTTGCCGGCCCGCCTGTCACGCCAGGAAGAAGACGTATTCGCGTTCTTGACGGGTTCGGCGTGCCTGAGCCTCGCCGTCTTCCTGATGGCTGCGCTCCACATCGTCTACAAGGGAGTTTTTCTCGGGCTGAGCGGGCTGGTCATAGCGGCTGCCTGGCGCATGGATGTCTGGAGACCGCGCGGCGATTCGCTGCCGCCAGTACCCCGCCTATGGAAGACCCTATTCCTTGGCTTGTGGCTGCTATTCGGCTGGATCTACTTTATTCACGCTCTCGCGCCCGAAGTCAGCCCGGATGGCATGGCGTATCACCTGGACTTTGTCGCGCGATACGCAAGAGACCACGGATTCCCGGCGATCACGAACAATTTCTATGCGAGCCTTCCCGAAGGCGTGGAGATGCTCTTTCTGTTCGCCTTCGTATGGGGCCGCCACTCCGCGGCCGCGCTGGTTCATTGCACCTACCTGCTTGTGCTGCCGTGGCTCATTCTGAACTACGGACGCAGGATCGGGATGCCCGTCGTGGGCGTCGCCGGAGGTTTGTTGATTTACCTGGCACCCATCGCGGGAATGGACGGCGCCAGCGCGTATAACGACGTGGCCCTGGCAGCCGTGGCGTTCGCAGTCTTTGCGCTCCTGGAAATCTGGCGGCAGGGGCGCGAGACCGCGATCCTGATTCCCGCCGGCCTGCTCGCCGGCTTCGCCTTCGCCATAAAATACACGGGATTCGTCGCCGTTCCTTATGCCGCGGCCTTCACGGCTTACACGCTGTGGCGCTCCCGAAAGCCGGTACTGCGGCCGGTTCTGACGGTGGCTCTCTGCTCGACCGGTCTGATCCTGCCAACCCTCGTAAAAAACTGGATCGTCGTGCGCAATCCGGTCTCCCCCTTCTTCAACCGGATCTTTCCCAATCCCTATGTGCACGTTCTGTTTGAACGGCTGTGGAGCAGGGAAATGCGATCCTACGATATTCACAGCTTGTGGGAGCTCATCCACAAGCTAACCATTGATGGGCTGGGCGTGTCCGGCATGTTCGGTCCCGTCTTCCTCCTCACGCCCGTATGTCTGCTGGCGCTGCGCCACGCTCCCGGCCGCCGGCTTCTGCTCGCGGGCACGGTGTTTCTGCTGCCATATCCCATGAATCTCGGCGCGCGCTTTCTTCTGCCGGCCGGTGCATTTCTTGCGCCGGCAATTGCCATGGGCCTGGTTGGCGGCAGCGGCCGGTTTCTAGTCGTGGCGCTGCATGCATTCATCGCCCTTTCAGATCGCGTTGGCTGGCGCGCGCACGCGGCGCCATGGCGGGCCGGCCAGATAACGGTTCGCATTACGTTGAGCGCCGCAGCCATCGCCCTCCTGGTAATGGCGCATGCCTTTCTCTCCTGGCCTTCGCAAATCGACTGGTACGGCCAGGCTTCCTGGCACATCGGCGAAGTGCCTCTGCGCGCGGCTCTGCGCCTGCAGCCCGAAGACGAATATCTTCTTAGGTGGGTCGGCTCCGATTTCCAAATGATGCGGTTCATCGAACGGGCAACTCCGCCGGGAAGCCGAATCTTCTGTCTCTCAACGCCGCCCTCCGCCTACTGCGCGCGGGAGCTGCTGCCTTGGTACTATTCGGCCTTCAACTGGCGGCTTCGCGACGTTCTTTTGGCGGGATTCGACCTGGGATCGCAACCCCTTCGCATTCTGACTTTCCGATTCGCCACGCAATCCCTGCGCGGGCTGCGGCTATTGGAGACCGGGTCGGCGCCCTCCGTAACGCCGAGCGTGAACGAGGTGCGATTCTTCGGCCCTTCCGGCGAGCTGCCACCAGAACCCGACTGGCATTTTGACGCATATCCGTTTCCATGGGATTCCGGCTTAGCGTTCGACCGCAATCCGGCTACGCGCTGGGATGCGTGGCAAGAGATTCGAGAAGGGGCACGCCTTGAGGTGCGTTTCGGAAAAACAGAATCCATCTCCGCCGTACGTGTCGAAACCAAGCCGGACCAAGCTGCCGTCCACTGGGAGTTGCAGGGCATATTCGCCGGCGGCACGTGGTCGATCCTCCACACGACATCCGAGGAAACCTTCCGTCTATCGCCGGACTTGCGAAAAGCCGCGATGCAGGAACTCAAGCGCTTCAATATACGCTACATTCTGGCTGACACACCGCCCTTCACGCGGGAGTTCGACGAACACCAGAATCTGTGGGGAATTCGGAAGCTGGCCGAATACGGAAACTCGCAGCTCTATTTCCTCGAGTGAGGTCTCACAGCGTGTACACGTGCCACTGGAGGTCCTGGTAGTCGAAGAAGCGAACAGTACGCCCGGCGACGCTGCCGAAAAATTGGCGCGCCGTCCGTTGATCCCAGCCGGAGAAAGTCCGTTCGCCGGTGTTAATCGACAAATTCACTGAGGCGCCGGAGCCGTGTTGAAACAGCGTATACCGGCCTTCGGAGCCCAGGCCCGAGATGTGGGCGTTGAGCTCATGGCTATAGACATTGACTGCGCCGGCGGTGAACAAGCCCTGCATGCAGACCTTGCCTTTGCGGTCGTGGTCGTGAATTATCCAGCACGTCGCGCCAGTGACCAGACTGCCGGCGATGTACGCGATGATGGGGCGGTTGATAGCGTCCACGGCTAATCGCAGCTCCGCAATGGATGTGTCGCGAAGACGTATTCTGCTACGGGGCGGCCTCCGATAAGGTGCTCTTGAATAACGCGCTCGATCACGGCTGGCGTCATGGAGTGATACCAGATGCCGTCAGGATACACGACCGCGATGGGACCTTGCTCGCAGATCCGGAGGCAGTTTGCCTTGGTCCGGTAGATGCAATTCTCACCTTGCGTGAGGCCCAGTTCCACCAGGCGTTTTTTCAGATACTCCCACGATGCCAGGCTGTCTTCGCGGGTGGAACATTTGGGGGTGGTCTGATCCGCACAGAGGAAGATGTGGCGGCGCACGTTCGGGATTTCGAGCTTCCGGGCGATCTCGACCAGGCGCTCCGGGGCGCTCACAATACGAGCCTTTCGTCGCCTTCGCGCCGCGTGACGTGCTCGCGGTCTAGATATTCGAGCAGCGGGATGGCGTATTTGCGGGAGATGCCGGTCCAGTCCTTGAACGCGCCGACATTGAAGCGTTCCGACTTGCGGCCGGCGAGCAGGTGGCGCAGGTTTTCAAGAGCTGACCGGTGAAAGACCAGGTCTTCGTTGATGCGGACAAGGCGCTTTTCCCGCAGCAGAATTTGAAGCAGAGATCGCGCGCGCGCGGATTCGACGCCGGATTTGGCGAGGACTTCGGAAACGGCCGGCGCAGCGAGGCCGGCTTGCTCGAACGCGCGCTCGATGGCGGCGCGGGCTTGCTCCTCATCCTCTTTGAAAACGACTTTGTGCGATCGCAACCGGACCGTTTCGCCTTCGACTACCAGATCCTTGGCCTCGGCGAGCAGCGCCTCGAAAACGAACGGCGGCGCTTTGGCCAGTTCACGGCCCCGTAGGTCCTGCCTGGCGATGCCTGGCAGCAAGGGGTTTGCGCGATGAAAGGCACGCATCGTTTCGACGAGGCGCTTCAGGTTGTTTTCGAACCAAGCCCGGTCGGCGAGCCAAGGCTGCGGCTGCCGGAGCCTCACAAGCTGACCCGCGCGGGCAGCGTTCTCGAAATCGCGCTCCGCAAGACCAGTACGCGAAACCAGATCCGCAAAGCTCATGCCGAATTTGGATTCCCGCACGAGCAAAGCAACCTTGGCGGCGATATCCGGACCGGCGAGGATGTCGAGGCGGGCCACGGCGTCGTCTACTTTGCGATACCGGATGCCGCCCGTATCAAGTACTGTGCCGCCGCCGATGGTCACGACGGGTGAAAACATGCGGATGATGAAACGATCGCCGGGCAAAATGAGCGCCGGTTCGCGCAGAACGATGCGGGCGTAACAATGCTCCCCAGGTTTCAACACGGTGGCGCCCGCCAGAAGGCGGATTTCCGCTTCGATCTCCACCGTTCCGGTGTGAAAGTGAACCGGTGCGCGATGTTTGAGCGGTTTCGCCGAGCGAAGCAAATCGAGAGAGCAGTCGAGCAGGCGCGTGATACGAAACCGTCCGGGCGCGGCCAGCACCATGCCGCGAGCGATCTCCGCGGGTTCGATATCGGCGAGATTCACGGCGGTGCGCTGCCCGGCGGTGGCGCGATCCGCGAGTTTTCCATGCACCTGCACGCCGCGCACCCGGAGTTTGCGGCCGGTCGGGTAGAGCTCCACTTCCTCTTCTCGACTGACCATGCCGGAAATCAACGTGCCGGTGACAACGGTGCCGAATCCTTTTGCGGAGAACGCGCGGTCGATCGGGAGCCGGAAATGACCGGCGGCGCTTTTTTCGACTACCTCGAGCGACACACGTTCCAATTCGCGGCGGAGGACGTCGATTCCGGCGCCGGTGGTCGAGCTGACGGCAACAACAGGAGCGCCTTCCAAAAAAGACCCGGCGACGAACTCCTCCATCTCCAGGCGAACGAGATCGAGGATGTCCCGGTCAACGAGATCCGCTTTCGTGAGCACGATGATGCCGCGCGGGATCCCGAGCAGGCGGCAGATATCGAAGTGCTCGCGCGTTTGTGGCTTGACGGATTCGTCGGCGGCGACGACGAACAGGACGAGATCGATGCCGCCCACGCCGGCAAGCATGTTTTTCACGAAGCGCTCATGGCCGGGGACGTCGATTAAACCGAGGCGCAGCGCGGGCGTGAGTTGCAGGTGAGCAAAGCCGATATCGATGGTGATGCCGCGGCGTTTTTCCTCGGCCAGGCGGTCGGCGTCAATGCCGGTGAGGGCTTTGACAAGTGCGGTTTTGCCATGGTCGATATGTCCGGCGGTACCGGCGATGATGTTCTTCATGGCTTACGTTTCATCGTACTAAAACCAATTTTCAACGCCGAGACGCAGAGAACACCCGGGAAATTTGCAAGCGGTACAATGGCGGGCAATTGAGTCTGCGAGTCCTCATGCGCCTCCGAGTTCTATTCTGCGCGATTCTGCCGCTCGCGGCGTTCGGCCAAGCGGTTACGGCGCGCGACATCCTGGAGCATACGGCCAAGACCTATCGGGAGGTGCGCAGCTACCAGATCGAGATCCGAAGCCTGTACACGCTCGGCGGGGAAGGGCGAGTATCGGAATCGCGGATTGATGTAGCGGAAGACCGGCCCGGCAAGGTCCGCTGGGAAAGCGGAGGCGAGCTGCGGATCTCAGACGGCCGCACGCTTTGGACATTCCGGCCGGACCGTCGCGAATACATGGCTGCTCCGGCTGTAACCGCTGCGCCCGGGCCGATCGCGGCGCTCGAGGAGATCAATGAAAATATCACCGCGGCGGACATGGCGCGCGAAGAGACGCTGCAAATTGCCGGGCAAGCGGTGGATTGCTACGTGATAAAGGTGGAGCGGCGCGAGTGGCCGGCGGGCGTCGATCCGGCAACGAGTTTCGCCATGTACCGCATAGACAAGAAGACCTTCGGAGTCCATAAGCAGGTGGAATATACGCCAAACAGCGCGCACACGCTGCTATATACTTTTGCAAAATGGAACGAGGCCATACCGGAGGAACTTTTCGCGTTTCATCCGCCGGAGGATTCGAAGAAGGTCGCGGCGTTCGCTGCTGCCGAGGACGTGAGGGAAGGCGCCGTGATGACTGGCATTGCGGCTCCCGATTTCACGTTGAAGGATGTCGATGGCCAGAGCGTCGATTTGAAGAGTTATCGCGGCAAGGTTGTGCTGGTCGACTTCTGGGCCACGTGGTGCCCTCCCTGCCAGGAGGAGATGCCGCAGCTGGAGAAGATGCATCGCGAGCTGCGGGAGAAGGGATTGGTGGTGCTGGGGCTGGATGTGGGCGAATCGGCCGAGACGGTCCGCGACTTCGCGCGCGAACACCATTACACGTTTACGCTGCTGCTCGGCGCGGAACCCGAGATCGCCGCGAAGTACCATGTGGACGGCTACCCAACGGTGTTTATGGTGGACCGGGCGGGGAAAATTGCAGGGCGTTTTTCGGGCGTGCCGCAAACGGATTTGCGGGCTGAGGTGGAGCGGGCGCTGGGGGGCGGGCAGTGAAAGGGTTTGGCAAGAGCAGCCTAGACCGCGATTGCGCTGTAGAATGATTTCGTGAGGCCACGGTTCGACATCCCGAATCCTTGCCCAAAGAAGTTGGGCGGCGACGATCCGGCGCCTGATGCCGCGCCGACGTCCGCACCACCAAGGCGACGGCGTTGGTGCTTTCGATAGATCTCTTTGCGCGCCCGTTAGCAAACTTTGCCAAGAGTGATAAGATCAGAATAGAGCCTTGGCCAAGGTGGAGCGCTGATGCCTACTCGCAATGTCAATTTGACCGACTCGCTTGACCGCTTCGTATTGAAGAAGGTTAAGAGTGGACGCTACGAAAACGCCAGTGAGGTCGTGCGCGCCGCTCTGCGGACCTTGGAGCGTGAGGAGCAGCAGTACGAAGCTAAACTCGCCGCGCTGCGTACGGCCATTGATGAGGGCGACGCCAGCGGTGTTGCCGAGGGCAACGTGTTCGCACGTGTCCGGAAGACGCTCGCTCTTCCTAAACGATCGCGTTAGCTAGTGGCTCTCGTCCGTTTCTCCCGGCGCGCCGAAGCGACTTGCTGAGCATCATTGGTTACACGCTCCGTACCTGGGGCGAAGCCCAGGCCAGTCGATACGTCGACGACCTTGAGGCGTGTTGCCGGATGCTGGCCGACAATCCGGCATTGGGGCGGGCGAGTGACTACGTTCGCCGTGGCCTGCGTCGCATGGAGCGCGGCCGACATGTCATTTTCTACCGTTGCGAGCCTGAGGGCATTCTGGTCTCCCGCATTCTGCATCAGCGCGTGCTGCCTGAGAGACAACCTATCGATGATGATGACAGCGGGCCCTAGGGAGACGCCGGTCCGCCAAACTTTGCGGGCGCCCGCGGAGCCCCGCCCTGCGCTACAGTAAGTCCGATGAACAGGCTGGATGAACTTCGGCGGCGTCACGCGGCGGCGGAGCAGGGGGGCGGGGCGGAGCGCAACGAGCGGCAGCATAAAGAAGGCAAGCTGTCGGCGCGGGAGCGCATCGAGCTGCTGCTCGACGAAAACTCCTTCGAAGAAACCGACAAGCTGGTCACGCACCGCTGCCACGATTTCGGGATGGAGGAGCAGACGGTTCCGGGCGATGGGTTCGTCACGGGCTGCGGGCGCATCGACGGGCGGCTGGTGTATGTGTTCGCGCAGGATTTCACGGTGTTCGGCGGGTCGCTATCGGAAACCAACGCGCAGAAGATCTGCAAGATCATGGATCTGGCGATGAAGACTGGCGCGCCCGATCATCGGGCTCAACGATTCCGGCGGCGCGCGGATTCAGGAAGGCGTGGTCTCGCTCGGCGGGTACGCCGACATTTTTCTGCGCAACACGCTCGCAAGCGGCGTGGTGCCGCAGATTTCAGCCATCATGGGGCCGTGCGCGGGCGGCGCGGTTTATTCTCCGGCCATCACGGATTTCGTCTTCATGGTGGACGGGCACCAGCTACATGTTCGTCACCGGGCCCGACGTCATCAAGACCGTTACGCACGAGGACGTCACGAAAGAGAAGCTGGGCGGGTCGATGACGCACAACTCGATCAGCGGCGTGGGACATTTCATGCGCGCACGACGATGCCGAGTGCCTGCGCATGATTCGCGAGCTGCTGAGCTACCTGCCGCAGAACAATCGCGAAGACCCGCCGCGCCGCGAGTACGGCCGACCCGATCGACCGCGATGGATGCGGAGCTGGATACGCTCGTGCCGGCGGAATCGAACCTGCCATACGACATCAAGGATGTGATCCAGCGCGTGGTGGACGATGGCGATTTCTTCGAGGTGCACGAACATTTCGCGCAGAATCTCGTGGTCGGGCTTCGCGCGCATGGATGGCCGGCCGGTGGGCATTGTGGCGAACCAGCCGGCGTTTCTGGCGGGATGTCTGGATATCAACTCGTCGGTGAAAGGCTGCGCGCTTCGTGCGCTTCTGCGATGCGTTCAATATTCCGATCCTCACGTTCGAAGATGTGCCCGGCTTTCTGCCGGGAACCGAACAGGAGTTCGGCGGCATCATCCGGCACGGCGCGAAGCTGCTGTACGCGTATGCCGAGGCGACGGTGCCGAAAATCACCGTGATTACGCGCAAAGCTTACGGCGGCGCGTATTGCGTGATGGGGTCGAAGCACATCCGCACGGATATCAACCTTGCGTGGCCCACGGCGGAGATTGCGGTGATGGGACCGGAGGGCGCGGTGAACATCGTCTACCGCCGGGAGCTGGCGGCGGATCGGGGACGCTCTGCGCCAGAGAAGATCGCGGAGTTCCGCGAGCGCTTCGCCAACCCGTTCATTGCGGCGGAGCGGGGATATGTGGACGACGTGATTGAGCCGCACGAGACGCGGCCGCGCGTGATTCGCGCGCTGCGGATGCTGGAAAACAAAGTGGACACCATGCCAAGAAAGAAGCATGGGAACATTCCGCTGTAGGGCGCGAGGCGGGCCTCGCTGCTACGTTCTCGCGGAGTTCAGAACCGCGAGCGACTCTTTCTGATTGCCGCCGGCGTCGAAGTTGGAGGGATCGAGCCAGCGCTCGAAGTTGGCCTTGCGGGCTGGCCATTCGGAATCGAGCATGGCGAACCAGGCGGTATCGCGACTGCGGCCCTTGACGATCCTGTGCTGGCGGAAGATGCCTTCGAATTGAAATCCCAGCCGCAGGGCAGCCCGGCGGGACGGGGCGTTGCGTGCGTCGCACTTCCATTCGTAGCGCCGGTTTCCCAGATCTTCGAAAGCATGACGCGCCATCAGGTACATGGCTTCGGTCGCTCTCGGCGTCTTCTGGAGGCGAGGCGTAAACAGAATGTTGCCGACCTCTATCACGCGGTGCACGGGAGTGATTCGCAGATAAGAAGCGTGGCCCACGGCGAGGCCGGACCGCTTATCGACGATCGCGAAGAAAAGCGGGTCGTCCGAAGCGGCCTTTTGCTTCAGATGTGCGTCAAAAGCAGCGCGATCGGGAAACGGCCCTTCGAACAGGTAGCGCCATAGGTCTTCCGCGCCATTTCCATGACTGTTCTCGTAGAGCGAATTCGCATGCGCGGCCGGATCGAGCGGCGCCAGGGTTACCCGCCGTCCTTCCAGAGTGATGTGCGCAGGCAGCTTCGCGGGGGAGGGGTCAATCTGTTCATCCGTCATTCGATTGGGGCTATACCATTCTTAACATTAGTCCGGCGCGGAAAGCGCGCGGCCACGCTATACTAAAGGTAAGGACGGTTCCACAGGATGGCCCAGAAGAGGCGCTCGTTTCTTTTTTCCCTTTCGACCGTAGCAATCTTTGCGGTTTTGGGGGGCGTTTATGGCCCCCGCGTGGAAGTGGCGTCGGCCGCTTCCGATGAAGATGCCGTGCGGGCGAGCGAAAGGAGCTTCACCAAGGTCTACGCGCTGGTGGAGGCGAATTTCGCCGATCCGGTGAGATCCGGACAAGGCGATCTATAAGGGCGCGATTCCGGGCATGCTGCGGACGCTCGATCCGCACTCGAATTTCTTCGATCCGAAAGATCTCGAGGTTCTGCGCGAAGAACAGCGGGGCCACTATTATGGCGTCGGCATGATGGTGCAGGCGCGCAACGGCAAGACCATCGTGATGGCGCCGTTTGAGGTTCGCCGGCGTACAAGGCGGGATCCGGCCGGGCGACGTGATCGTCGAGGTGAATGACAAGCCGACCGACAATCTCGATTCCACCAAAGTCGCCGATCTGCTGAAAGGCCCGCGCAGGCACGCCGGTGCAGATCATGGTGTCGCGCGAAGGCGTGGACAAGCCGATGACGTTCAACATCATTCGCGACGAGATCAGCCGCAAGAGCGTGCCGGACGGCGTTCCTGCTGAAGCCAGGAATCGGCTACGTGGATATCGAGCAGTTCAACGAAACTACCAGCCAGGAGATGGAAGAAGCGCTGAAAGCATGGACGAGAGACAATATCAAGGGCCTGATTCTCGATCTGCGCGAGCAACCCGGGCGGGCTGTTGAATGAAGGCGTGGCAGTGGGCGATCATTTCCTGCAGAAAGGCGACCATCGTGTCGCACCAAGGCCGCTCGTCGCCGGAGAACGTCTACACCGCGCGCAACGGCAATCATGGCGCACGACTATCCGATCGTGGTGCTGGTGAACCGGAATTCGGCGTCGGCGGCGGAGATCGTTTCGGGCGCTCTGCAGGATCACGACCGCGCCTGGATTCTGGGCGACAACACGTTCGGCAAGGGTCTGGTGCAGACGGTTTATCCGCTGTTCGGAGAACACCGGTCTGGCGCTGACCACTGCGAAGTACTACACGCCAAGCGGCCGCCTGATCCAGCGCGATTACACGCAACGTTTCGTTCTTCGACTACTACTACCGCAACAACACCGCCGACGCGGAATCCTGCAGACGTGAAAATCACAGACGGCGGCCGCACGGTTTATGGCGGCGGCGGCATTTCGCCCGACGAACAGTTCGCCGCCCAAGCTCGATTCTTTCGAGACGGATCTGCTTCGTGAAGTACGCCTTCTCCAATTTCGTCAAGCATTTCTTCGGCACCCACAGGAAGCCAAGCTGCCCAAAGGATGGGTGGCTGACGAGGCCACCATGAACGAATTCCACGACTATTTCCTGGACGAGAAGGTTCGAGTTCACCGAAGCCGAATTCACGAAGGACCACGACTGGATCGAAGCCGCCTGCAGGGCGAGATGTACATGACGGCTTTCAGCGTGGACGACAGCGGCGCATCGCGATCGAGACCGACCCGATGGTGGAGAAGGCCGTGGATGCAATGCCCAAGGCGAAAGCGCTGCTGGATACCTCCAGAAAGATCCTGGCGGAGCGCATGGTGAAATAACGATTCGTGCAGACTGAGGCGCGATCGGTTGAAATAGAAGTTCCCCAAATCACAGTACTGGACGCTGGTGGGCAATACTGCCACCTGATCGCTCGCAAAGTGCGCGATCTCGGAGTGTACGCGGAGGTTCGCGCCAGTGAAACGCCGGCCAGCGCGCTCGCGGGGCGCAAAGGCTTGATCATTTCCGGCGGCCCGTCAAGCGTATACGCCCCAGGCAGCCCCACCGTTGATCCGCAAATTTTCCACGACCACCATGCAGTGCTGGGCATTTGCTACGGCCAACAGTTGATGGCGCACCTGCTTGGTGGCATCGTACAAAAGGGCGTCAAAGGCGAGTACGGCCTGGCCACTTTGCAACTGAACGGGGGGCCGGGAACGCCGCTATTCGCCGGATTGCCGAATCGGCAACAGGTGTGGATGAGCCACTTCGATTTGGTCACGGGCCTTCCCCCTGGATTCTCGAACCTTGCAGCAACGTCCACCTGTGCGCTGGCAGCCATGGCGGCTCCCGAGCGTGGGCTCTACGCCGTCCAGTTCCATCCCGAAGTGGTTCACACCACGCAAGGGAATCGCATCCTGGCGAACTTCCTATTCGACGTTTGCGGGTGCGTGAAGGATTGGGATCCGCGGAACCGGGTTCCATTAATTGAGCAGGACATCCGGCGAACGGTGGGCGATCGCAACGTATTTTTCTTTGTGAGCGGCGGCGTCGACTCGACCGTAGCCTTTACGCTGTGCCTGCGCGCGTTGGGCGAGGAGCGCGTGCGCGGGATCTACGTCGATACCGGGCTGATGCGCGAAGGAGAAACGGAATTCGTCCGGAGTATGTTCGACGCTCTCGGCGCGGGCACAGTCTCGATCGAGCTCGCGGAACAGCAGTTTCTCACCGCGCTCGCCACGGTACGCGACCCCGAACAAAAGCGCCACATCATCGGTGAAGAGTTCGTCCGGGTTCAGGAACGGATCATCGACTCGCGCCATCTGCTCGACGGGCACTGGATTCTGGGGCAGGGAACCATTTATCCCGATACCATCGAATCGGGCGGAACTGAAAAAGCTGCCGTCATTAAGACGCATCACAACCGGGTAGCGGGCATCCAGCAACTGCTGGCGTCCAAGCGGATTGTCGAGCCGCTGAGCGCGTACTACAAGGACGAGGTGCGCGAGATCGGCCGCGAGCTGGGCATTGCCGAGGAGGTGCTCGAACGGCATCCTTTTCCGGGGCCTGGCCTGGCCATCCGGTGTCTCTGCGCGGAAAACGACGAGCCGGTCTCAAAGACGCCGGATGGCTATCTGCTGCCCGTTCGGTCGGTGGGCGTTCAAGGCGACGAGCGCAGCTATGCGCCGGTGCTGGCTCTCGATCGTTTTCCCGCGAGCGATGGCGCTTTGCAGAACGAAGCCACGGAACTGATTAACCGGGTGCGCGGTGTCAATCGAGTAGTGGCGCGGGTGGCGGGCCGCGTTGCCTTGTGCGACATGCGCGTCTCTTCAAGCCTGCTTTCGCCCGAACGTCTGGCACGGTTGCGCCGCGCGGATGTCATCGTGCGCCGGCTCTCGCTGCAGAGTGGTTTCGATCAAAAGGTCTGGCAATTTCCGGTGGTGCTGATTCCCGTCGGCTCGGCGGCTCAGCCGGATTCCGTCGTGTTGCGGCCGATCGATTCCGTGGACGGCATGACGGCGCAATCGGTCGCTATGGACGAGGCGCTGCTGCGCGCGATTGCCGGAGAGCTTCTCGAGGTCGTGGGCGTTTGCGGCGTCTTCTACGATCTCACCCACAAGCCGCCGGCTACGATCGAATGGGAGTGACGCTGGTTCTTGCGGATCGGCATCCACACTTCGATCTCCGGCTCTCTGGAAAAGTCCGCTCTAAAAGCCGCGGAACTGGGCGCTAACACCTTCCAGATATTTTCGGCGAGCCCGAGGATGTGGCGCGCCTCGATGCCGGCCCCGCACGACATTGCCGCGCTGGGCAGGGCCAGAGAGCGGCTGGATCTGCGTCCGTTGGCCATCCATGTCAACTATCTGATCAATCTTGCGTCTCTCGATCCGGTAATTCGCGAGAAGTCTATCGTGGCGTTTGGGGGCGAGCTGAAGCGCGCCGCGGCAATCGGCGCGGAGTATCTGGTGACTCATCCCGGCAGCTACCGCGGGCAACCGATCGAGCAGGCCATCGCCGCGTTCGCCCTGGGCATGGCGGAGGCAGCGAGTGGTCTGGCACGGTCTGTCACCGTTCTCCTGGAGAACACGGCCGGCAGCGGGCAACATATTGGCTGCCGGTTGGAAGAATTGCGGCTCATCCGCGATCTAGCCGCGCGCGAGACAGATCTCGAGATCGGCTACTGTCTGGACACCTGCCACTTGCTGGCGGCGGGTTTTGACATCGCGACCGAGGCCGGGCTTGAGACGGGCGTTGCCGCGGCAGACTGCACCCTGGGCCTCGATAACGTCCGGGTCATTCATGCCAACGATTCCAAAGGATCGCTGGGATCCCACCTCGATCGTCACGCGAACATCGGCGAGGGACACATCGGCGCGGAAGGTTTTCATCGCATCCTCACGCATTCCCGGCTGCGTGGCAAGCCTTTCATTCTGGAAACTCCGGTAGCTGAAGAGGGCGACGACCGCAGAAATGTCGAGATGCTCAAACGGCTCGCTCAGCCGAAGATGGCGCTGACGCGGAGCGAAAAGCCCGGCAAAAGGTCCGGCGCTTCCAAGAGGCCGTTGTCCTGAAGGACCACCTGGGGCCGCGCGGCTTCGCGCCAGACCTCAACTTCGCGTGTCTCCGGGTAAACCACCCAAACGGAATGCGCACCTGCGGCGAAGTATTGGCGGATCTTACGGCGCACGGCGGAAACGGTGTCGGTGGGCGACAGCACTTCGACCGCTAAGTCCGGGGCCCCGGGAATGTCTGCATTGGGATCGAGCTGACTGGAGCGCTCCGAACGAAGAAACGAAACATCCGGTGCGCGCTTGGTGTTCGGACCAAGAACGAAGAGGTTGTCGGAGTTGAAGACCTCACCCACTGGATGAGTATTGAGATAGGCCTTCAGCTCAAACTCCAGGTTCAGAACGATCCGGTTGTGCAGCGGTCGAGGCTTCGTCATGACGACCAGCTCCCCCTCGTCGAGCTCGTAGCTCAGCTCGTCCGGTTCTTCCAGCCGGTCGAAATCCTCGACGCTCATCAGCGTCTTCGCGCCCATGGTTTGATTCTACATCCGCCAGTTCGTTACCATCGTTTCATCAACCCTCAAAATGCCGGAAAAGTCCTACGATCACAAACAGATCGAGTTGAAGTGGTTTGACCGTTGGGCCGGGGAAGACCTGTACCGCGCCGAGGAGAACTCCGCCCGCCCGAAATATTACGTGCTCGAGATGCTGCCGTATCCTTCGGGTGCGCTTCACATCGGCCACATCCGCAATTACTCGATCGGCGACGCGCTTGCGCGCTACAAGTGGATGCGCGGGTTCAACGTGCTGCACCCCATGGGCTGGGACGCGTTCGGGCTGCCCGCGGAAAACGCCGCGATCGCCAACAAACAGCCGCCACGCGCGTGGACCCTCTCCAACATTGCGAAAATGAAGGCCACGCACCGCCGCTTCCAGTTCAGCTACGACTGGAGCCGCGAGGTCACCACCTGCGAGCCCGATTATTACCGCTGGAACCAGTGGTTCTTTCTGAAAATGCTGGAGCGCGGCATTGCTTATCGCAAGAAAGCTCTGGTGAACTGGTGTCCGCAGTGTGCCACCGTGCTGGCCAATGAGCAAGTGGTGGATGGCTGCTGCTGGCGGCATGAAACCACGCAGGTAGAGCAGCGCGCGCTCGAGCAGTGGTTCTTTAAGATCACGCAATACGCGGACGAGCTCTTGACCGATATGGCGCAGCTCGAAGGTAATTGGCCGGAGCGCGTGCTCACCATGCAGCGCAACTGGATTGGGCGATCGGAAGGCACCGAGGTGGACTTCGGTTCCGAGTTCGGCCCAATCCGCGTCTTTACCACCCGCGTGGATACGATCTTCGGCGCTACTTGCGTGATTCTGGCGCCGGAACATCCGTTGGGGGAGAAAGTCCTGAACACGCCGGGACGCGCGCTCGCCAAAGCGATGGTCGATGCCCGCGCCAACAAAGATCCGAGCGATATCGAAAAAGAGGGATTCTTCACGGGACACTACGCCGTCAACCCGTACAGCGGCGAGCGTGTGCCCGTGTGGGTCGCGAACTTCGTGCTGATGGGATACGGCACGGGTGCGATCATGGCTGTTCCCGCGCACGACCAACGCGATTTTGAGTTCTGCACCAAGTACGGCATCGCGATTCGCCCCGTGATTCGCCCCGCAGATGGAGCGCTGGCGGATACGGCTAATATGCAGGCGGCATTTGGGGATGAAGGCATCGTCGAAAAATCCGGCGTGTTTTCAGGTCTGACGAGTGATGAGGCGCGACGCCGTATGTCGGCGAAAGCCGAGCGGGAAGGCTTCGGCAAGTCCGCCGTGACATATCGCATCAAAGACTGGGGGGTTTCGCGGCAGCGGTACTGGGGCACGCCGATCCCCGTGATTCACTGTCCGGCGTGCGGCGTGGTGCCGGTTCCTGAGAGCGACCTGCCTGTTCTGCTGCCGCAGAACATCGCCATCACCGGCCAGGGCCGTTCGCCGCTCGATGAAGTTCCGGAGTTCGTCAACGTCACCTGTCCGAAATGCGGCGGGCCCGCGCGCCGCGAAACCGACACCATGGATACGTTCGTCGATTCCTCCTGGTATTTCTACCGCTATTGCGACCCGAAGAACGATCGCGCGCCCTTCGATTCGAACAAGATCGCTTACTGGTTCCCCATCGATCAGTACATTGGCGGCGTGGAGCACGCCATTCTGCATCTGATCTATTCGCGCTTCTTCACCAAATTCATGCGCGACCTCGGACTGGTAAAGAACAGTGAGCCCGCCGCCCGCCTGTTCACGCAGGGCATGGTGATCGCCGAAGGCACGAAGATGTCGAAGTCGAAGGGCAACGTGGTGGGCGGTGATGCCGTCGCCGAACGATATGGCGCGGATACCGCACGGCTGTTCGTCTTGTTTGCTGTTCCGCCCGAGAAGGAGATGGACTGGACCGAATCGGGCGTGGACGGAATCTACCGTTTCCTGGGCCGGATCTACCGGTTTGTCACGCGAAATATTGAACGCGTGCGCGAGGCGGGCGCTGCGTCGACCGATGCGGATAAACAGATTCTCCGCAAGCTGCACAAGACGATCCAAAAGATCACGGAAGATTTCGAGACGCGCTGGCATTTCAATACCTCGATCGCCGCCATCATGGAGTTGGTGAACGAGCTGTACGCCGAGGAGGCGCACCTATCGGGCGCGGTGCTGGCGGAGGTAGTCGAAAAACTAGCGCTGTTGCTCGGTCCATTGGCTCCTTACCTGGCCCAAGAGTTGTGGGAAGAACTGGGAAAGACCGGGCCGGTGTTCAAGCAACCGTGGCCGGGCTTTGATGCGGAGCTGGCCAAGGAAGAGGAAGCTCAGATTGTGGTGCAGGTGAACGGCAAGCTGCGCGCTCATCTGGCGGCCCCGTTCGGGACACCCGAGGACACGCTGCGCCAACGCGCGCTCGACGAGTCCAACGTGCAGCGGTTCGTGACCGGCAAGCAAGTGATCAAAGTCATCGTTGTGCCGGACAAACTCGTGAACATCGTGGTGAAAGGATAACGATGAGCGACCGCAGAGAATTCCTGAGGGCCGCCGGCGCGGCATTCACGACTTCCATTTTCACTGGCAACGTCCGCGGCGCGAATGACCGGGTTCGCGTGGGTTTCATTGGCACGGGCCGCATGGGTACGGACAGCTTGAAAACAGCCTTGAAGTTGCCTAACTTCGAGGTGCCGGTGGTATGCGACGTCTACCAGCCGAACCTGGAGAAGGCCGTGGCCGCCAGCACGCGGGGGGCTGATGGCGCGCCAGGCACGCGCTCCCCAGCCAAGGGCATCACCGACTTTCGCGACGTCCTGGCCGACAAATCCATCGACGCCGTGAATATCTCGACGCCGGATCACTGGCATGCTTACATGACCGTCGAGGCCTGCAAGAACGGAAAGGATGTCTACGTCGAAAAGCCCATTTCGGTGACCATTGATGAGGGGCGCAAAATGGTGCAGGCGGCGCGCAAGTATGAGCGCGTCGTCCAGGTGGGCACCTGGCAGCGCTCGGGCGTTCATTTCCAGAAGGCGGTTGAGATCGTGACCAGCGGCCAGCTGGGCAAGGTGACGTTCGTGCGCACCTGGAATTACGGCCACCAGCCCCAAGAAGGCATCGGCAACCCGCCGGATACCGATCCGCCCGCCGGTCTCGATTGGAATATGTGGCTCGGTCCCGCGCCAGAGCGCCCGTTTAACAGCAACCGGTTTGGCGTCCATCCCAAGGAGTTCTCCCGCTTCCGCTGGTTCTGGGATTACGCCGGCGGCATGATGACCGACTGGGGTATTCATCTGCTCGACATCGTGCAGATGGCTTTCGGCGAAAACGAGCCTACCGCCATCGCGGGCCTGGGCGGGAAATTCTATTTGCAGGACAACCGCGAGACGCCGGACACGCTGCAAATCACCTATGAGTACCCTAATGGCATGATTGCGACATACGAAAACCGCGAGGCAAACGCGCAATCTATGTTCAATCACAACTACGGCATTCTCTACCATGGCACCGCGGGCACGCTGTTTGTGGATCGCGCCGGCTATCAGTTAGTGCCGGAAAAAGGAGCGGCCCTGCAGGCCGAGGAGGTGCGCAGCTCGAATGAGGCGCTGCTCGACCATTGGCGGAATTTCCTCGATTGCATCCGGACCCGCAATCGGCCGGTGAGCGATATCGAGATCGGCCACCACTCGACCACCACCGCCATTTTGGGCAACATGGCCTACCGGAGCAAGCTGCGCCTCGATTGGGACGCGCTAGCCGAAACCACGATGCAACCCGAAGCACGGCATCTGTTGAAACGTGAGTACCGCACGCCATGGAAATTAGAAGTCTGAGCCGATTAGGCATTCTTGTCTGCGCGCTGGCCCCCGCACTCTCCGCGCAGGCCCGGAAAACTATTTTTCTCATCACCGATGCTGAAGGTGTAGCTGGTGTATGCCGCCAGGACCAGACTGATCCCAAAGATCTGGAGATGCGCCAGCTCCTTACGGGCGAGATCAACGCCGCGGTCGATGGCTTGTACGCGGGTGGCGCCGATGATGTGATCGTTTGGGATGCTCATGACGGCAGCCAGACGCTTTCCGCGCTGACGATTCATCCGCGGTCCAAGCTGATCATTGGCGACCTGGGCGTGACCATGACGCTCGAGCGCCATTACGCGGCCATCGGCTTCCTTGGTCAGCACGCCCGTGCCAACCGCAAAGGCGGCATCATGGCCCACAGCTACAGCTCGCTCGGCATCCAGACCATGCTCATGAACGGCAAGCCGGTGGGGGAGATCGAAACACGCGCCGCGCTCGCCGGAGCGTTCAATGTGCCGGTGATCTTCCTGAGCGGCGATCAGGCTGCTGCCGACGATCTGAAAGCGATTGTCCCGGAAGCCGAGCTGGCGGTGGTTAAAGAAGGATTTTCGAATTACGCTTGCCAGACATTGTCCGCCCCCGCGGCGCGGGACTTGATCCGTGACCGGGCACACCGCGCCATGCAAAGGATTGCTGAAATCAAACCGTACAAGGTCGAGGGCCCGGTCACCATCCAGATCGAGTACACCACGCGCAACGCCCTCGGCGTGGACGCAAACCTGCGGCCCGGCGCCGAAATCATTGACGCACGGACCATCCGTTACAGCGGAAAGGATTTTATCGAGGCGTGGACGAGGTCGGAGCGGCATTAAGCATTTGCGCCGTTAACGACGCTGTCCTACGATGGTTGCTGAGAAGCTCCGATGGTCTTCTCGATAGTCGCGATGAGACCCAAACAGAAGTACCACGTTACGTTTTTGCACCGTGACAAATGGTGGGTTGCGTGGAGCGAGGACGTACCTGGCGCGTTGACCCAGGGCCGCACGCTTCGAGAGGCCAGAGAGAACTTGAAGGACGCCATTGCCCTCATGCTCGAACCCCTGGATCTTCAAACCCTGCCGAAATCCAAGGCTCGCTTAGTTCGTGAAGTTCTCGCGTTGTGAAACGCCGTGACTTGCTTCGCCACTTGGAG
Source organism: Terriglobia bacterium (assembly GCA_963768075.1). Lineage (GTDB taxonomy): Bacteria > Acidobacteriota > Terriglobia > Bryobacterales > Bryobacteraceae > QHXW01. Next base: position 176,526 of record CAVYHD010000021.1, on the reverse strand, counting down.
CGACACGGCTGCATGCTGGCCAGAGAGGGAAGTAAGCACTCGAGGTGGATCAACTTGGCCGATCCCACCAAGCAGAGTACCGTTCCGCGCCACACGGAGGTTGACGATCTCCTAGCGCGCGCAATTTGTCGCCAGCTCGGCGTTCCTCCGCCAACTCGCTAGCACGGCTAATATCAAATCCATTTCAACAGCGCGCCAGCAAGAATGCCCGCGCCCAGCACCGCGCATGCAACCGGAAACCAATCTCCGTGCCTTGTGTAAAACGTGGTCGCCTTCACGTACGAATACCCCGTGCGGGAGGCCGCTTCCACGTAGTTCGGCAGCGTGCCGAGCAGCCGGCCGGCGGGGTCGATAGTGGCGGTTACCCCATCGTTGGTGGAGCGCAGCAGCCACCGCCGGTTCTCAGCCGCGCGCATGCGCACAATTTCGAGATGCTGCAACCGGGCGGCGCTTTTATCGAACCAACTGTCGTTTGAGACGTTGATCAGCAGCTCTGCGCCATCGGCTGCGAACTGGCGGACAAAATTGGGGAACACCGATTCGTAGCAAATAAATGTGCCGATCTTGTGATCGCCCACGGGTAAAACAACCACCTTGCCGCCCGGCTGGAAGTCGCCTACCTCTGTAGAGATCTTCTTGGCGAAGCCGAACGGCCAGGGGACAAACTCGCCGAAGGGCACCAGATGCACCTTGTCGTACCGGCCCACGGCTTCGCCCGATGAAGCCACCAGCAGCGCGGAGTTAAGCAGTGCCCCGTCCGAGCCGTGCCCAACCACTCCAGCAAGAAAATAGGTGTGGGTCACTCGCGCGAGATTCGCGGCCAATCGCAAATACTCCGGGTCGTCGGCGTACAGCGGAGCCGGCACTTCGGGCCACACCAGCAGTTGCGGCGGCTGCGATTTATCGCTCAGCACGGCGTTCATCGAAAGGAACGCCAGCCGCCGCTCGAACGTCGCGAGATTCTGCGGCGTCCACTGCACTGTGTCGGAAACGTTCGGCTGCACAAGGATCGCCACCTGCTCGCCTACATGAAAATCAGGGAGACGCGGCAGAAGGATCATGAGCGGTAGCGGTGCGAGCCACGCGAGTTGCCAGCGTGAGCGGCCGAGGAAGGCCCCAGCCAGTCCGGCCGATAACATCGCGAACACAAACGAAAGCCCGTAGACGCCCGAATATGGTGCAAGCCGCATCGGCACTCCCATGTCGACGCCTGCGTTACCGAGGGTCAGCCAGGCAAAACCAAGGGAGCCGTGGGTCACTTCAATGGCCACCCACAGCGCCGCGACGCCCGGGATGGCCCAGGGGGTCCGCATGGCGATGCCAGCCAACAGCGGCAAACACCGCCATGTGCATCGCTTTGGCCAGGCAGAATAAAGCGAACAATGCCCAGGCCACTGCCGTGCCAACCCCTGCGTACTCCGCGAGCGTGAACTGGATCCAGTAGCACACGCCGAACCAGTAGAGGACGCCGCACACATATCCCAGCAGAAACCGCTGCATCGGGCGCGGCTCGCGGGCCACGGCAACCAGCAAAGGCGCGAGCGCCACCGGCGCGAGCCATGCGAGATCGACGCGGGGAAATGCCAGGATCAGCAGAACCGCGGTGAGCGCACTGAGCAGATACCGCAACCACCGGGGGTTCAAAGCTCTGCTCGCAGCGCCTGGTCGTTGACGAGATCCGCCATGTACGAGCTGCGGACGAGCGGTCCGCTGAACACCATCCGGAAACCAATGGAAAGCCCGTACTCGCGATACGCGTCAAATTGGGCGGGCGCCACGTATTCCGCAACGGGCAGATTGCGGCGTGTGGGTTGCAGGTACTGGCCGATCGTCGCCACTTCAACCTCCGCCTCGCGCAAATCCCGCAGCAACGCCTGCACTTCTTCCAAAGATTCCCCCAGCCCGGCCATGAAGCCGGACTTCGTCATCACATCCGGGCGATACTTACGCGCGAACGCCAGCACGCGCAAAGACTGCTGGTAATCCGCCTGCGGACGAACTCTGCGATAGAGCCGCGCGATAGTCTCCACATTGTGGTTGAAGACGTGAGGTCCGGAATCGAGCACGCGCCGCACTGCGTCCAAATCGCCGCAGAAATCCGGTGTCAACACTTCGACCCGCGCTTCCGGAAGGGCGCGGCGCACCTGGCGGACGGTTTCGCTGAAATGGTGGGATCCGCCGTCGGGCAGATCGTCGCGGTTCACGCTGGTGATGACGATATAGCGTAACCCCATTTCGGCCGCCATGCGCGCCACGTTGACCGGCTCATCCGCGTCGAGCCGCATATCCTGTTTCGCGGGATTGCCCTTGGGCACGGAACAGAATCCACAGCCCCGGGTACAGAGGTTTCCGAGAATCATGAACGTGGCGGCGCCCCGATGGAAGCACTCGTGCATGTTCGGGCAGCGCGCGGATTCGCACACCGTGTGAAGATTCAAGCGGCGCAGATCCGTCTTCAAGCGGTGTAGCGACTCGAAATGCGTCGGGCCCTTGCGCGCCCATTCCGGCAGCCGCGGCCTATGGCCGAGACCGCCAGTGCTGCTGGCAATTTGGACCAGGGGGATTCCCAACGCCTTATTTTCGCACGATGGGCTTGAAGCCCACGTTCTCGAGATCAGCCTTGGCCTTGCCCAGGGTTGCGGCATTCGGGAAGGGCCCCACCATCACGCGAAACAGGGTCGGATTCGAGCTTTGCGCCAGCAGCGCGGGGAATCCTTTTTGCTTGAGCGTGTCCACCACGACGCTGGCCTGCGGCTGCGCCACTGCTTCCACCTGGAGGTACATGTTCCCAGGGCCCGGATTTACCGCTACCGCGCCACCCGGAGTTTCCGCAGACTTCGCTGCTGCCGGCGTGTGACGCGGTGGAGCCATCCGCGCCGCCTCCGTTTTCTCCCGTACCTTCTCCGGTTGCGCCACCGGCTGGGTCTCCACTGGTTTGGTCTCCGAAGGTGCGGGCTCCTTCGCTTCTTCTTTCGGCGGCGCAGCCGGTGGCACTGCGGCAGGGGATGCCGCTTCCGGGCGCTGATTCGTTGCTACCGTCGCGGGCGCACCGGCAGCGGCCGCCGGCCCTGAGTTCCGCCCCACCACGTAGCCCATCGTGAAGAACACGCCGAACAGGATCACGATAATGAAAAAAGCGCTGAGCAGCTGCCGGTTTCCCAGTACTAACTCGTACTCGCCTTCGGTTTTGCTCATAGAAATGCGCGCGCGTCGCTATTTATGTCGCAGCAGGCGGATGCACCCCGCCGATATGGTCCAACGCCCGCCCTAAAGAAGAAAGTATATCGAGAGGCAGGGGAAAAACAATGGTTGTATTCTTTTCCGTGCCGATTTCCACCAGAGTTTGCAGGTAACGTAGCTGGATCGCCGCCGGTTGTTTCTGGATCACTTCCGCCGCCATGGCCAGCTTGTCCGCTGCGGTGTATTCGCCCTCCGCATGGATGATCTTGGCCCTCCGCTCGCGTTCCGCTTCCGCCTGGCGCGCGATGGCGCGGATCATCTGCTCGGCCAAATCCACCTGCTTCACTTCTACCATGGTCACCTTCACGCCCCAGGCCGAGGTGTGCTGATCCAGAACGGCTTGCAGGCGCACGTTGAGCTTCTCGCGCTGGCTGAGCAGCTCATCCAGCTCCACTTCGCCCAGCACGCTGCGCAGCGTGGTCTGCGCCAGTTGCGACGTGGCGTTGAAGAAATCCGTGACCTCGAGTACCGCCAGGTTGGCGTCGAGCACGCGGAAATAGATCACCGCATTTACTTTCACCGTGACGTTGTCGCGCGTTACCACATCCTGAGGCGGTACTTCGTGGGTAGTGATGCGCAGCGAGATTCGCGCGATCCGGTCAATCGGCGCAAACACCAGAATGATGCCCGGCCCTTTGGGCTTCGGCAGCACGCGGCCGAGCCGGAAAATGACGCCCCGCTCGTACTCGGCCAGGATTTTGATGGAGGACATCAGGTAGATCGCGATGATCAGAATAATTGCCAGCGTTGGAAGATCGAACATGGGTCAGCCTCCCGATTCGTTTTGTACCGGTTCGACGGTCAGATTGAGATGATCGACGGCGGTCACGCGCACGCGCTCCCCGGATTTCACCGGCGCCCCTGCCACCGCATTCCAGTATTCGCCGCGCACGAAGACGCGGCCTCCGGGCGCCAGGTCGCCGATCGTGACGCCGATGTCGCCGATCATGCCCTCGCTGCCTGTTACCACCTTTCCCCTACGCGCGCGCATCACCAGCGACAGAAGAAATACCGTGATGGCGGCGAACGGAATAGCCAGCGCAACGGCCGTCGAAAGATGAATGCGCATCTCGGGCAACGGGCTGTTGATGAGGATCATCGCGCCGAGGATCATAGCAGCTGTGCCTCCGGCGGCGAGCACTCCATGCGACGTGAATTTGGCTTCGAGTATGAAAAATGCGAAAGACAGGATCAGCAGGGCCGCGCCCAGCCAGTTAATGGGCAGCATGGAGAGCGCCGAAAGCCCGAGCAGCACCAGGATCGCGCCTGCCACGCCGGGGAAGATCAAACCGGGGCTCGAGAACTCCACATAAATCCCGAGCGCGCCCAGCACCAGCAGGATCAATGCGATATTGGGGTCGCTGATCGCCGAGAGCACGCGCTGCCGCAGGTTGTTTTCATAGGCGACGATCCCGCCGCCGCCCACGTGCAGCGTCTCTTTGCGCCCGTCGAATCGCGTAATCTCGCGGCCATCAAGCTGGCGCAGTAAATCCTGCTCGTTGTTCGCGATCAACTCGATGAGGTGATTGTCCAGCGCTTCCTTCTCTGTGAAGGATTTGCTTTCGAGCACGGCTTTCTGCGCCAGGTCGCTGTTGCGCCCGCGCTTGGCCGTCAAGCTGCGCAGCGACGCCGCGGCGTCGTTTTCCACTTTCTGCTTCATGATCGGGTCCATCTCCGTCCCGATCAACACGGGATGCGCCGCACCTGTATTGGTGCCCGGGGCCATCGCAGCCACGTCCCCGGCTTCGAGAATAAAGAATCCCGCCGACGCCGCCCGTCCCCCGCTGGGCGTTACGTAGGTGACCACGGGAACGGGCGAAGCGACTATTTTCTGAATCGTCTCGCGCATGGCGTCCATCAGGCCGCCCGGCGTATTCAAACGAATCAGCACCAGGTCATAGTGCTCGCGCGCGGCTTGATCGAGCGCGCGCGAAACGATCTCCACCGTAACCGGGTAGACGATCGAATCGATATCCACTGCCAGCACTCGCGGCGCAGCCTGCCCGCGGACCGTGAGCGCCAAACAGCCGAGAAAAATCAACAAACGTGATGCCAACGGTAACCTCACTATACAACGCCGCACGGTGCTATGCTCCCTCAGATGCGAGTTGCCCGCATCCGTTGTTGGCATGTGCCGCGTTTGCCGATGTTGCCGTTGCCGATGATGGACAGGCGCCGTTCGAGAAACATTGCGCCCTCTGCCACGGGCCACAAAACGCCACCCGCGCTCCGTGCGTGAGGCTCTGTCTCGCATGTCGCGCCAGGCAATCCTCGCCGCCCTCGAGACCGGCGCCATCAAGACACAAGCCACCCGCCCTCACCCCCGCCGAGTGCGGATTGGTGGTGCAGTCTCTCTCGAACATGCTGGTATGCCGGTAACGTACTGCTCGCATTCGAGCCGTAGCTATTAGTCGGGAACGCTCAAAATCCGGTGACACGGCGGTCATCAACCGCGCGCCTCAGCCCCGAACGCTTTATCATGGTAGAAGCATTTCAAAATGCCGTTTCATATACAACCCGTCCGTGAGTTTTTAGTGCGGCCCGCCGTTCCCGCCCCCCTTTCGCGGATGAATGAACTCGCTTACAACATCCTCTGGAGCTGGGAGCCGCTGATTCGTTCCCTGTTTCGCCGGCTCGATCCTGCTCTTTGGAAGGATTCCGGCTACAACCCCGTGGTGATGCTGGGGCGAGTCTCCCAGGAGGCTCTGGAGCGCGCCGCCGCCGACCCTCGCTACCTGGCCCATTACGCGCAGGCTTGCCAACGCTACGACGTCCACATGCGGAATGGGCACGCCCCCGGCAACGGCAAGCTCGTCGCCTACTTCTCCGCCGAATATGGCCTCAGCGAATGTCTTCCTATCTACTCGGGCGGCTTGGGCATCCTTTCCGGCGACCATTTGAAATCGTCGAGCGATCTCAATCTGCCCCTGATCGGCGTGGGCCTGCTCTACCAGCAGGGATATTTCCGGCAGTTTCTCAATGCCGATGGCTGGCAGCAGGAGCGCTACAGCGATAACGATTTCTATACCCTTCCGATCGTGCCCGTGAAGGACGGCTTCGGAGAGGACCTCAAGGTCACCGTCAAGCTGCCCACCGGTCCGGTGGCCGTTCAGATCTGGCACATGGACGTGGGACGCATCAAGCTGTACTTGCTCGATACCAACATTCCCGACAACCCGCTGCCGCAAGATCGGGACATCACCGACCAGCTCTACGGCGGGGATACGGATACGCGCATTCGCCAGGAGATCGTGCTGGGCATCGGAGGACTGCGCGCCTTGCGCGCCATGAACCTCGATCCCACCGTCTTTCATATGAACGAGGGCCATTCCGCGTTCCTGGCGCTCGAGCGCGTCCGGGCTCTGATGGAGGAGCACCGCCTCAGTTTCGATGAAGCTCTCGAAGCTACCCGCACCAATAACGTCTTCACCACCCACACGCCCGTGCCGGCCGGCATTGATCTATTTGATTCCGGCATGATGCATTACTACTTCCACGATTACTGCAGCGAGTCGGGCATCGAGTTCAACCAACTGATGTCGCTCGGGCGCCGGAACCCCTCAGACTTAGGTGAGCGCTTCTCCATGGCCGTGCTGGCGGTGAAGACTTCCTCGTACCGCAACACCGTGAGCCGCCTGCATCGCCGGATCGCCCAGGAAATGTGGCACGAGTTGTGGCCCGACCTTCCCATTTGGGAGGTTCCGCTTACCTCCATCACCAATGGCGTCCACTTGCCGAGCTGGCTGAACAGCGACCTCGCGGACCTTTACGATCAGTATCTGGAGCCTGACTGGCGAGAGCACACGGCCGACTCAAAAACCTGGGAGCTGGTGGATGAGATCCCGGACGAAGAGCTGCTCGAAGTGCACCGCCGCCGCAAGCGCCGCCTGATCGCGTTTGTCCGCGATCGCCAGACTGCGTCCGCTTTCCGCCGCAAGGCTGCGTCCTCCGAGCTGCGTCATTCGAGTGAAGTGCTGGACCCGAGCGTTCTCACCATCGGGTTCGCGCGCCGCTTCGCGACCTACAAGCGCGCCAACCTCATCTTCCGCGATCCTGAGCGGCTGAAACGAATCCTCACCAGCAAGGACCGCCCCGTGCAGATCGTGATCGCCGGTAAGGCCCACCCCAAGGATCACCCCGGCAAGTCACAGATTCGCGACGTCGTGCAGTATTCGCGCGATCCTGAGCTCTGGAAGCATATTGTCTTCATCGAAGACTACGACATGAAAGTAGCCCGCGAACTGGTACAGAGCGCTGATATTTGGCTCAATACACCCCGGCGCGGCGAAGAAGCCTGCGGTACCAGCGGGATGAAAGCCGCCATGAACGGCGTTCTCAACTTGAGCATTCTTGATGGCTGGTTCGACGAGGCCTACGAGGAATCTGGCGGCTGGGCCATTGGCGATCGGGAGCCGTATTCCGAGGACCAGGAGAACATGCATGCCAGCGCAATTTACTACCTTCTCGAGAACGAGATCGTGCCCATGTTCTACGAGCGCCGCGATCACGGCACGCAGGAATGGATGCGCCGCGTTAAACAATCGCTCCGGCAGCTCAGCCCGCAATTCGATTGCCGCCGCATGTTGAGCGAGTACGACCACGAGTTGTACGATCCGGCTCACCTCAGCTTTACGGCGCAGATCCAGAGTCGCTTTGACAGCGCTCGGCGCAGAGTGAAATGGACCGGTAAGGTGCGCGATGTCTGGGAACGCGTCCATTTCGTCGAAACCGGCCCCGCCCCTGCTGGACCCGTGACGAGCGGCGTCACCGTGCCAGTGCGCGCCACCGTTGATCTGGCTGGACTCGATCCCGAGGATGTGCGCGTGGAGCTGGTGATGGGGCGTGTCGGAGCGAACGGCAGCCTGGAGGAAACCGAAGTGATGGTGCTGCCCGCGGTGGAGCGGAACGGCTCGACCGCCACTTTCGCGAAAGAGATTGTCCCGCAACAGACCGGGCGGCTCGGCTATGCGCTGCGCATCAGCCCCAACCACTATGACGATCCGTTGACCCGGCCCTGCACCAGTATGCTCAAGTGGGGGAGCGGCCGGAATTCCTGAGCCGTCACGAGGCCAGCAGTCCCGGCTCCTTGGCCAGCGGCGCGGGCTTCTTGCGGGAGCGCAGTAAATCAAACAATCCGGGTTTTGCGGACCGCTTGGGTTCGCCCCCGTTTCGGATCACTTCGGCAAGTGCTTGAAACTTTGCCCCCAATTCCGAGGTCTGGCTCACATGCTTCCCCGAGGTCAGCGCTTTGTGAACCCCGGCATAGTCGTTCGGAAAGCTCATGTATACCGGAAGCCCCAGAAGTCTTTCGATCTCGGAAACCGAGATCAGACTGTGGCGTTGCGCCCGGTTGAGCAGGACCCGCACGCGGGATTGGAGATCCAGACCGCGCAGGAAATGTAATTTTTCCCTCGCCAGGTGCAGGCTTGCCACCTCGGGCGTGCAAACCAGGAAGATCTCCTTCGCTTCGTGAAGCAGTTCCACCGAGAACTTCTCGAGAATCCCGGACAAATCCAAACAGACGGCCTTGTAGTGCCGGCGCGCGAAGTCCATTAAATAGGCAATCTGCCGGGCTTCGATCCGGTAGCCTGGGGCCAGTTTACCCGCCGGCAGAACGTCTAGCTCGCCAAGGCTTGTCACCAGCTTCGGCCACAGCGTCTCGTCCATTTGATGCGCGTTTTCCACCGCCTCGACGATCGAGTGCGTTGCCTCCAATTGCAGCATGAAAGCAACCATCCCACAGTTCAGATCGAAGTCCGCTACCAGCGTCTTTGTGTCGGGAAGTTGTGCCAGCATGATGCTGGTATTCAATGCGATGGTCGAGCAGCCCACGCCCGGTTTGGAAGGCAGGAACGCCAGCACGCGATCCGTAGACTCGATAGCCGGCGGCCTGCGTTCCAGGAGTCCCGCAATCCGGCTGACCAGCTGCTCGACGGCTTCCGGTTCGAACGGCAGTCCCAGGAATTCGCGAATCCCTGCGCGCATGGTCTCAATCAGAATGTCGGGTTGGATCGAGCGGTTGACGGCCACGATCTGCGTTCCTGGCGCTTGTGCCTCAATACGGGCAGCCACCGCCAGCGCCTGTCGGGGCGTTCCCATGCCCAGGAACACGATTTCCGGCGCGGTCGCACGCAAAAATCGCGACAGGTCAATCTCGCTCGGGTAGCCCTCGAGCGTTCGCATGATCCCCACACGCCGGTTCTCTCCGAGCGCCTCGCGGAGGTCTGCGCTAAGTTGTTCGTCCGGACAGATAATGACGCCACGTAGCATGAAGTACCCGCTTCTAGGGTAAATGCGGTACCTGGAATGAACAATTGGGCAAAACGCTTAGATAAGGATTAGGGCTTTGCGTCCGCCGTTCCACACGCGTGTCCCTCCAGACACGTCACCAAGTAAATATAGTCAATTAAATCAACTACTTATGATCGGACGTCGGCCTGCATTTCTTTCCGGCGTGAGACACGGAGGACAAAACAAAATGCGGCCCAACCGGGAGACAATCTGCAAACTAAGGTCACTGCTGGCTGTTGCGCTGGTGGCTGCCGCGGAAGCGCTCTGTCAGGAGAAGCAGGCTGACACCGCCGCCTCACAGCGCCGCATCGTTGTGAGCATTCCCGATCGCAAACTTGCCCTGGTTGAAAACGGACGGGTGGTGAAGATCTATTCCACCGCCGTGGGCGCGCCATCCAGCCCCACGCCTTCCGGAACCTACACCATCGTCGATCGCATTCCCAACCCGGCGTGGTATGGACCGGGCAAAGTGGTTGCGCCGGGCAAAGGCAATCCGGTGGGCACACGCTGGATGGGTTTGAGCCGCAAAGGCTATGGCATCCATGGAACCAACAGTCCGGCGTCGATCGGCCGAAACGCTTCTCACGGTTGCGTCCGGATGCGCAATCGCGATGTGGAGGACCTCTTCGCTAGGGTTGCCGTCGGTGACGAAGTGGAATTGCACGGCGAACGCGATGCCGAAGTCGCGCGGATCTTTGGCACGAGCGAGATGGCAGCAAACAGAATGACCGCGGGCCCAGCCAAGTAGAGAGGAGTTATGGAAAATCTGACGAATACCCTGGTACTCGGAGCCGTGATCGTAGCGGTGTTCCCTATCGCTTTCCTGGCTGCCCGGCTTTGCCTGATGGCCCTGATTCGAGCGCTGACCGGCGGCGGGCGTGTGCTATGATGGCGCACGAATCAGATGGTGGGCGCCCGCCCCAATTTCCTCCTTCTCCCAATTCTTTTTTCGATGGCAGTGACCAGTTGGGGCCAGGGTTTCGATGAACCCGCCCGTGCGCTGGCACAGAAAATCGCCGCGGCTTTGAAGACCCGCGAGCCTGTGGCTCTGGTTTTCAGCACCCCGAACTCCGATGCCGCCGTCGCTCTGGAGCGCGAATTGCGTGGTTTGGGAATAAACACCGCGGCGCAGGCAGCGGCCGCGGTTACGGTCACGATGTCCGAGAATTTCCGCGGTTTTGTATGGGTCGCGGAGATCCGGCGCGGCGAAGCTCGTGAAATCGTGATGGAGGAATGGCCACGGCCTCCGGAAACGGCCGCTACCGTTTCGTTTGTGATTGAAAAGAAACGCCTTTTGGAGCAGGAATTGCGCATTCTGGACCTCGCCCCGCTGGGCCACGGCCTGCTCGTTTTGGATGCTGAGTCGGTTTCGGTCTATGAAAACTCACAGAGGAAATTGACCATCCGCTTGCCGGTTTCGCGACCCTGGCCGCGCGACCTGCGGGGACGCCTGTTCGTGCAAGGTGATGTGTACCAGGCGTATCTGCCGGGCATTACGTGCAATGGGAACGCGGTCAACGGGTTGAGCATCAGTTGCCGGGACGAGGGACTCTGGCCGCTCGGTCCGAACGCGCGGGGCATGTCGATTTCAACGCGGAATTTTTTTGAGAATTTTGTTCTGCCCGACGGGCTGCAGAGGAAAATGCCGCCTTTCTTTACCGCGGTTTATTTGCCGGATCACGGCCGCGCGGACTGGGTGTTCGCCGGAACCGACGGCCGCACGCGTATCTACAATGCGGCGTTTGAACCGGGCCCGGCCTGGAGTGGCTGGGGCAGCGATTTGGTGGCCCTCGAGAACGAATGCGGCTCGCGAACGCTGCTTCTCGCGACCGGAACCGGCGACAGCACCTCGCCCGATTCCGTGCAAGCGTTCGAGTTGACGGACAGCACGCCCCGCCCTGTAGGAGACCCGGCCTCGTTTCCCGGACCGGTCACCGCGCTATGGGCGGCGAGCGACCGCGGAGCGGCACTGGCGGTTTCCCGCGATCTGAAAAGCGGTCGATATGCGGCGTTTCGCCTGGCGATTCCTTGCAGCCGCTAGTCTGACCGTTCTCGCCGCGCCGGCGGCCGCGGAATCGCGTCCGCGCTACGGCGGCACGCTGGTGATCGAGCTTCATGACTCGCTCACGCTGACCGATCCCGCGGAATGGCCGGTTCGTCTGGTACCACTCGTCTACGACCGCCTCGTGCGGTTGGATGAGCACGGCGACCCGCAGCCGGAGCTGGCTATTTCCTGGCAGCACGACGCCGCCAACAAACACTGGGAGTTCCACCTGCGTCCCCACGCCACGTTTCATGATGGGACGCCCGTGACAGCGGCAGCCGTGGTGGCAGGTCTCAAAGATTGGAAGAATGTGACGGCTTCAGAAGAGGGCGTGGTGGTTCTCGAGAGCGACGTTCCCGCGCCGGACCTTCCCCTGCGCCTCGCCAGTCCGCGCTTTGCGATCTTACTGCGGGGAGCGGACGGCGTTTCGGTCGGTACAGGGCCGTTTCGCATCACGGAATGGCAGCCTGGAAAGCGCGCCCTGCTAAGTGCCTATGAAGGGTACTGGGGAGGGCGGCCGTTCGTTGATTCCGTCGAGCTGCTAATGGGCCGCGGGTTCCGCGATCAGTCGATCGATCTGGAATTGGGCAAGGCGGACCTGGTCGAGTTGCCGATCGGCGCCGCGCGCCGGACCACGCAACCGTCGGCGCGGACGTGGATTTCCGCGCCGTCGGAACTGATCGCTCTCGTGTTCGAGCGCGGCCGCGCCGCGACCGAGGACGCGCGGCTGCGAGAAGCCATAGCTCTTTCGATTGACCGTGCGGCCATTCAGAACGTGCTGCTCGAAAGGCAGGGCGAATCCACGGGAGCCCTCCTGCCCGGCTGGCTAAGTGGCTATGCCTTTCTGTTTCCGGCGGCGCGCAACCTTGACCGCGCCCGTCAATTGACCTCCACGCTGCTCAAATCACCGCCCCGCGTCTCTCTCGCCTACGATCCCGCTGATCCCTTGGCGCGTCCCGTTGCGGAGCGCATAGCACTCGATACGCGCGAGTCGGGGATTGTCCTTCAGGCGGCGCCAGGCGCTCGCGGTGATGTTCGCCTGGCGCGATACCGGTTGCGGTCCGTGGATGCGCCTCAGGTACTGGCTGATGTGGCGGCCTGGCGGGGCGCGGAGGCCCCAGCTCCTGCCGCTACGCCGGAGGCGACCTATTCCGCCGAACGCAAGCTGCTGGAAGATTTCCGCGTGGTGCCATTGTTCCATTTGCCCGAAACCTACGGCCTGAGTTCGCGCGTCAAAAACTGGGATCCCCAATCCTGGGGTGACTGGCGTCTCGGCGACGTCTGGCTCGAAACGAGGAAGCCATGACGTTTCGTACACGGCTGCTCCTGGTGTTCGCGATAACGATCGTTACCGCGGTGGCCGTGATTGTGTGGCTTGTGTCGAGGTCCACGCAACGGGTGTTCGAGCAGTTGGACCAGGAACACACGGCGGCGCTGGTGCAGCAGTTCCAGAAGGAATTCGAACGGCGCGGCGAAGAGGTGGCTCGCGCGGCGGAGCGAGTGGCGAGTGCTGATGCCGCGTCGCAGATCGTCATCGATGTCAATCGTCCCGATCCCGACCTCTCCCTGCACGTCAACGATGCCGCATCCCTCGCGCAGACGCAAGGTCTCGACTTCCTGGAACTGGTGGCGGGTGACGGCACGATCGTTTCCTCCGCGCAGTGGCCGGCGCGATTCGGATATAAGGAAGCCTGGCTCACGGCGCCGGTGGACTGGCCGGCACAGCGGGCATTTCTAAAACGCGAGGATCTGCCGGACGCGGCGGCGCTGGCTTTGGAAGCCGTGCGCGTGGCTACCGTAGGCGAAGGCCGTTTGTTTATCGTGGCGGGCCGGCGGCTGGACGCGGCGTTTCTTGCGTCTCTGGTGCTGCCGTCCGGAATGCGCGCGCTGCTCTATCGCAATCTAGAACCAGTGTTTTCCACGCTTGCTCTGGCGGGCGTCGCCGCCAGCGATGCCGAGCGGCTCGCGCCGCTCATCGAGCGGGTGCGGCGCGACAATCGCGAGGCGAGCGCCGAGATTCAATGGAACTCCAATGCAGCCAGCGCCGAGACTTTTCACGCCACTCCGCTCGGCGGCCGCGACGGTCGCCCGCTCGGAGTGCTGCTGATAGGCAGCTCGCGCGCGCAGGTGGCGAGGCTGGTCGGTTCGATTCACAAAGCCGGCCTGTATGTTGGCGGCGTGGGTACAATTCTGGCGCTGCTGCTCGCGGGGTGGGCTACGGCGCGGGTGACGCGCCCGGTGAAGCTGCTGGCGGCTGGGGCGCGCGAGGTGGCGCGCGGGAACTGGCAGGCACGCGTCGAGATCGATTCCGCGGACGAGATCGGAGAACTGGCGCAGGCGTTCAATCAAATGACCGATGAACTCTCCGACCAGCGCGAGCGCCTGGTGCAGGCCGAGCGCGTGGCCGCGTGGCGCGAGCTGGCCCGGCGCCTCGCCCACGAGCTCAAGAATCCGTTGTTTCCGCTGCAGATCACGGTGGAAAATCTGGAGCGCGCCAAGCGTGAGCATCCCAGCCAGTTCGAAGAGGTTTTCCGTGAGAGCACGTCCACGCTTCTGGCGGAGCTGGCCAATCTCAAAGCGATCATCGGCCGGTTCAGCGATTTTGCCAAGATGCCCACGCCGCAGTTCGAGCCGGTGCAACTGAACGATCTGGTTCGCGCCGTTCTCAAGCTGTTTGACGCGCAGCTCGCCGCCGCGGGCAATATCCGTCCGGAGGTGCATATCGACCCGAATGTTTCTTCGATTGAAGCCGATCCCGAGCAGCTCAAGCGCGCGCTGCAAAATCTGGTGCTGAACGCCATGGACGCCATGCCGAACGGAGGAACGTTGCGCCTCGACACGCGGCAGTACAATAACACGGTGATTCTGGAAGTGGCGGATACGGGCCAGGGCTTGACGAAAGAAGAATGCGGCCGGCTCTTCACCCCCTACTATACGACCAAGCATCACGGCACCGGTCTGGGGCTGGCGATCGTGCAATCGGTGGTGAGCGATCACGGCGGGACGATTTCGGTCGAGAGCCAGCCCGGCCGCGGCGCCACGTTCCGCATTGAGCTTCCCGTGACCCAAAGGGCGCGCGCTGCCCGAGCGTGATATGGCGCATCTGCTGATCGTCGATGACGATGCCAACACGCTGGCTTCGCTCGCCCGCGCGTTCCGGCTGGCCGGCCATGAGGCCACGGTTTGCGACAATGCGGCGCGCGCGCTCGACCTGGTGAAATCGCAGCCGTTCGATCTGATTTTTTCCGATGTGGTGATGCCCGCGAAGGATGGGCTGGCGCTGCTCGAGGATTTCAAGTCGCTGGGGCTCGTGACGCCCGTGGTCATGATTTCCGGGCAGGCGAACGTCGAGATGGCGGTGCGCGCCACGCGCCTGGGCGCTGTGGACTTCCTCGAGAAACCACTATCCACCGACAAGCTGCTGCTCACCGTCGAGAACGTCCTAAAGCTCAAGCGGCTGGAGGAAGAGAACCGGCAGCTCCGCCAGCGCGTGGGCAAACACGAGATCATCTGGAAAAGCGAGCCCATGCGCCGCGTCATGGCGCAGGTGGAGCGCGTGGCGGCGAGCGAAACACGCGTCTGCATTTTCGGCGAGACCGGTACGGGTAAGGAACTGATCGCGCGCACGCTGCACGCGCGCAGTCCGCGAGCGCGCGGACCGTTCGTGACCCTCAACTGTGCGGCGGTGCCCGCGGAGCTGATCGAATCAGAACTGTTCGGCCATGAAAAAGGCGCGTTCACCGGTGCGGCCACGCGCCACACCGGAAAGTTCGAGCAGGCGCAGAATGGCACGCTATTTCTGGATGAGATTGGCGACATGCCGCCGGTGATGCAGACCAAGCTGCTGCGGGTGCTCGAAGAAAACGAAATCGAGCGCGTGGGGGGAGATCGGCCGGTGACGGTGAATGTGCGGGTGGTTGTGGCCACGCATCGCAATCTGGAGGAACTGGTGAAGAAGGGCACGTTCCGCCAGGATCTCTATCACCGCATTTTTGTGTTTCCGATTCTGCTGCCGCCGCTGCGCGAGCGTCTCGACGACATCCCCGTGCTGGTGGAACACTTTGCGCGCCAGATCGCCGAGCAGAATGGCTGGAAACCGCAAGCGTTCACACCTGAGGCGATGGCCGCGCTGCGCGATTATTCCTGGCCGGGTAACGTCCGCGAGCTGCGCAACATCGTGGAGCGCCTGTTGCTGCTCTCCGGCGAGCAGGTGGACGCGGCGACGGTGGAAGCCACGCTGCCGCAGCAGACGGTGGCCAGCTCGATTGCTCCTTCTTCGGGAACGCTTGCGGAACGCGTCGATGCTTTCGAGCGCGAGGTGCTGCTGGCCGAGCTTAAGCGGCACGGCTACCGCATGACGGAGACCGCCAAAGCGCTGGGTCTGGAACGAAGCCATTTGTATAAGAAATGCCAGGCTTTAGGGATCGACTTGCAGACCGTAAAGAAGGGGGAAGTGAATGACGGCCCTTGACAAAGGCCGCCTCCCTCATCTACTATCTAACTAGTCAGACTAGATTAGCGCTCTGACAAAGGAGACACCATGGGAGCCGCAACCCAGAAAGCCAAAGCGCCAATCGAGCCCTGGCAGCTTCAGGCGGCCAAGGCCCGTTTCAGCGAAGTATTCCGCCTGACGCGGTCTCAGGGTCCGCAATGGATCACGCGCGGGGGGAAGGATGCCGTGGTGGTGGTGGCGGCCGAGGAGTTCGAGCGGCTGACCCGGCGGAAAAAACAAAGCGGAAGCCTCACGGAGTTCTTCGCGAAATCGCCGTTGGCCGGCGTGGATCTCAATCTCGAACGAGATCCGGACCTTGGCCGACCCGTTGAGCTGTGAACGGTTTTCTTCTCGACACGAACATCATCTCCGAGCTTGTCAAACCGCGACCCGAACCGGCGGTGGTGCGCTGGGTTGAGGAGATTGACGAAAATCTCATGTATCTCAGTGTTCTCACACTGGGTGAGATTCGAAAGTGCGTCGCCGCGTTGCCGCACGCGGCCCGCCGCATGCAACTGGAAGCCTGGGTGGAGTCCGACTTGCGCCTGCGTTTCTCGAAGCGCATTCTCTCCATTGACGAAGCCGTTGCCGATCGCTGGGGAGTCCTCGCGGGACAGGCACAAAAGGATGGCCGGGGGTTGCCCGTGATCGATGGCCTGCTCGCGGCCACGGCAATCCACCATAACTTGACACTGGTAACGCGCAAGACGAGCGATTTGGCTACGACCGGCGCGATGCTTTTCAATCCATGGGAAGGCTGACTCGGGTCCGATTACGCCATCGCCAGAATCTTGTCGAATGCGTCCGAGACCTTGCGCGGCTTGTCCGGATCGTTCGGATCGCGCCCGATCTCCGGCGACATGAACCCGCGATAGCCCACCTTCACGAACGCCGCCATCACCGCTTTCCAATCCACATCGCCCTCCAGCAGATCGGCGAACTTGCCCTGCTCGTAGCGGCTTGACAGCTTGTAATCTTTCAGGTGAACTCGCTTGATCCGCGGGCCCAGCGTCAAGATCCAATCCTGCGGATAACCGTACTGCATGACATTTCCCACGTCGAAGTGCGACTGCAGCCAGGGGCTGTGAAACTGGTCTATGAACGTTCGCATTTCGAGCGGGCTGAGGAGAAACTTGTTCCACACGTTCTCCGGCGTCAGGCAAACCTTGGCTTCCTGCGCCCACGGGATGGCCTTGGGGAGTTCGGCGCTCAAGCGGTTCCAGGTGTCCTCGGAGCCGAATAGAAGTTTCGGCCCCTCGCCGATGCGGCACAGATAGAGCAGCAATGCGCCGCTGTTGAGATAGGTCGCGAACTCGATGGCTTTTTTGAGCCCCTCGAGACTTCGCGCGCGCACCTCGGGATCGGGACTGTTGATGGGATTGGTGCGAAACGCACCACCCACCCACATGCTGGCGATCTGGATGCCTGCCTGATGCGCCGCGTCGCCGAGGCGCTTCACCTCATCGGCGCTGAGCGACGGCGAGATCTCCTCGCCGAAGCGCACTTCAATGGCCTCGAAGCCGGCGTTCTTCGCTTGGCGGAACTTTTCGTCCATGGGCATTTGCGCCGGAAAAATGATCGAGCAGATGCTCTTGATAAAACGCGGAGACTGCGTCTGCGCGGGAAGCCCCGCCGCTGCCGTCCCTAGCGCGAGAAAGTGTCTGCGGTTCACCGTACCAGTGTAACTCCGCTGCGCTTGTGGTTAACTCAAAAACATGGTCGCTGGTCCGCGTCGCGCACTCGCTATTCAACCCCGGTTTCTAATAGCGACCTCGATGCTGGCTCTGTTCGCTGTAAACGCCTATATCTGCCGGCAACTCTTTTGGGTGGACATCACTAAGCAGACCGGATCCATTGAGGCTGCGTTCATCTCTTTCAGCCGCTGGCTGAACGATCACGCCGACTCGAAGTGGTGTCCGATGTGGGTAAATGGGACACCGGTTAACCGGGTTTACAACCCCGGGCTGATGGTCTCGGTAGCGGAGTTGTCCCGGCTGGCTCATTGGACGCCGCCGCATGCTTACCATTTCCTGACAGCGGCGGTTTACTGTCTCGGACCGGTGACTTTGTTTTGGCTTTGTTACCGGGCAACCCACCGCCTGGGATTCGCGGTCATCGCCGGAATTCTTTATTCTTTGCTTTCACCTTCGACGTTCTTATTTTCCGAATTCCGCGCCGACGTCGGCGGTTGGCTGCTGGCCAAACGCTTCCAGACGCTGGTGGTCTACGGGGAAGGGCCGCATCTGACGGCTTTAATGTTGTTGCCCTTGGTGATTTGGCTACTGGATGAAGCTGCCTGCTCTCGAAAATGGTTATTCCTGCTGACCGCCCCAGTCGCGCTGGCGGCCCTAGTGCTGACAAACTGGACCGGCACCACCGGCCTAAGCTTCGCGATTGGCGCATATTGTCTCTCGAAGCTCGGCGCGGCGGAGACCGGCGGTTCACGCCCCGTGCATTGGCCGACGCTGGTGGGCATCGGTGTGGCCGGGTATCTGCTCGCCGCGCCCTGGATCCCGCCCTCCTTGATCCAGTCGGCGCAAGGGAGTACAGCGAAGATGGATGTAGCTATGCACCCCGGCAGCAGAGCAGTGATCGTGCTCGCACTCGGGCTCGCGGCGGCCGGGTTGCACTTCTGGTTCTCGAATCGCCGGACGAATAGCTGGGTCCGCTTCTTCGTTTATTTTGCATGCATCAGCTGGGTGGTCGTTGCCGCCAGGATGTGGTTCCAATTGCCGTTGGTGCCGATCGGCACCCGATTCCACCTCGAAATGGAAATGGCTCTGGCTGGGGTCCTGGCGTACGCCTTCCTGAATCTTGCCAGAAGACTTCCCCGAGGGAGCCAGGTGGCGGCACTGGGCTTACTCACCATCGCGTGCGTGGCGCAGGTCCGGCATTATCGGGATTACGCCCGGTCGATCAGCCAGCCGATCGATTTCGCGACTACCGTGGAATACAAGATGGCCCATTGGTTTGCCGGAAACATGAAAGGCCAGCGTGTGTTCGCGCCGGGGACCGTGTCTTACTGGATGAACCTGTATTCTGACGTCCCACAGTTCTTTGGCTGCTGCGATCAAAGCGTTCGCTATCAAGAGGTGCCGATCGCCTCTTACCTGATTTACGGCGGAGAAGACGGGGAAACCGCCACAACCTGGTTGAAAGCCTTCGGTGTTGCTGCTGTCGGCGTGGCCGCAACGGGGAGTTCGCAGCTGGGCCAGCCCTTCCACAACCCGCGCAAGTTCGAGGGCGTTTTACCGGAAACATGGCGCGATGGTCAGAGCGTGGTTTACCGGGTCCCCGGCGAGACCGGTTCGCTGGCTCACGCCGTCAACCGATCGGTGATTGTAAGGCAGCCTCCGCGTGATGGTTTGGATGTCGGCCCGCTTCTTCCGCTGGTTGCAGCGCTGGACCACGCCGGCAGATCGGCTGAGCTGCGCTGGCTCAGCTCGCATGAAGCCGAAATCACGGTCCAAACCGGACCGGGCGACATCGTATTCGTGCAGGAAACTTATGACCCGGCCTGGCACGCCACAGAATCGGATCGCGAGCTGAAGATTGCTCCGGATGCTCTGGGACTCATGACCATCGAACCGGGCCGTGAGGGTCCCCATATGATCCGAATGCGCTACACCCAGAGTCGCGAAGACGTACTGGCTCGTATAGCCCAGATTTTGGGCGTGCTACTCCTAACGATTTGGGCCGTGTGGTCGCGGGGCTTGAAAAACCAGCCACGGAGGAAAGGCGCGCGAGGTAACCCATGAAGGTTTCTATCCTGCTGCCCGTTTACAACGAGTTTCTTCTGCTTCCGTTAGTGGTGCAACGCGTGTTGGATGCACCTTTGCCGCCGGGGTGCGAGAAGGAAATTGTCATCATCGACGACGGCTCAACAGACGGGACGGCCGAGGCGCTTCGACACTACCGGGATTCACCGATGTTTGTGGTGCACCATTCCATTCTGAACTTCGGCAAGGGCGTGGCGTTGCGTATCGGCATCGCTAAAGCCAGCGGCGATATCCTGCTGGTGCAGGACGGCGATCTGGAGTACGATCCGCGCGATTACATCAAAATCCTTCAGCCGATCGTTTCCGGTCACGCTGACGTGGTTTATGGATCGCGGTTCCTGTCCCGCCTCAGCGGAATGAAGTGGGCCAATTGGGTCGCCAACAAGATCCTGACGTTTACCGCCAATCTCCTCTTCGCGGCCGGGATTACGGACGAAGCTACGGCCTACAAAGCCTTTCGCCGCTCGGTGCTGGACGCCATGGAACTGAAATGCAGGCATTTTGAATTCTGCCCGGAGGTCACGGCCAAAGTGCGGCGTCTGGGCTATCGCATCTATGAAGTCCCGGTGAGCTACAATCCTCGCGGCATTCTCGAAGGAAAAAAGATCCGCTGGCAGCATGGCTTCGAAGCGCTGTTTACCTTGTTTAAGTACCGGCTGGCGCCGCTCAACAGCTTCGCCCGCCGTTCAGCTACCGCCGCGGCGAAAGCGGCCGCCGCAGGGGCGTCAAAGTAGCTGTTCCTTCTGACTCAGGCGCTTAACGAATGCGATATTGGAAATTCAGCAGCCCTCCGGAATGACACCCGCGTCGGCTCTCAGTCGCGATACTCGCGCGCAAAACATCGAGCGCCTGCGCCGGGAGACCTTCGACGTTCTCATCATCGGCGGCGGCATCAACGGCGCCGGTATCGCGCGCGATTTGGCCATGCGCGGCTCAAAGGTTGCCCTGGTCGAGCAGCGCCACTTCGCTTCCGGCACCAGCGGTAAGAACTCGCAGCTCATTCACGGCGGCCTGCGCTATCTGAAGCAGCTCCGGTTTCATCTGGTGCGGGAATCACTGCGCGAACGCGCCACGTTGCTGCGCCTGGCTCCTCATCTCGTGAAGCCGCAGCCATTTCTGATGCCGATGTACGGATGGCCCGCACGCGTCTTCTACGGGACAGGCCTCGCCGTCTACGATTGGCTGGCCGGGAGTGACAACGTCAACCGCCATCGCGTGTTATCCTCCGCGGACGTCGCGAAGCTCGAACCCGGTCTTGCGTTACAGGGTCTGACGCACGGTGCCATCTTTTACGATTGCCAGGTTCAATCCGCGCGATTCGTGATCGAAAATATCTGGGACGCCGCGCGGCTCGGCGCAGCGGTCGTCAACTACGCCCAGGCCGGCCGCGAGGGCAGCCTAGTGACCGTCACGGACACGCTTTCGCGCGAAGCCTTCCCGGTTCACTCCACTCACTTGATCGACGCAACCGGCGCGTGGGAGCCCGGCTTGCGCCTGGTGCGCGGCTCGCACATCGTGATTCCCCGCGTCAACGCCAGCGATAACGCGGTCGCTTATTTTGAAGAGTCCGGGCGCATCATCTTCGTGATCCCGTGGGGCAGCGCGCGCCAGTTGTCGCTGGTTGGCACAACCGACGTTGACCACGCCGGCGGCCCCGATCGCGTCCACATCTCCAGCGAGGAAACGGAGTATCTGTTGCGCATCGTGCGCCGGCTTTTCCCCGCGGCGCGTGACGTCGACCCGATCGCGACATTCAGCTCGCTGCGGCCTCTGGTGCCGGCAGCCGGGTCTCCGACCAAGGCCAGCCGCGAGCACCGCATCTGGAAAACAGATGATGGCGTGGTTCACGTGGCTGGCGGCAAATACACCACGTATCGCGTGATGAGCGCGGAAGCGGCGGATTTGATCTCGCGCGTGGAATCGAAAACCGCCTTGACGCCGCTAGGGGGCAACACCCGGGAATGCATCGAGGAGTTGGCCGCTTCCGCCCGGGGATGGGCCGCGCGGCACGCGCTAACGCCCGACGAAGTCACGCACGTGATCCAAAACTACGGCGTGCAAGCGTCGAACGTGCTGGCCGCGCTTCCCGAGACCGCGCCCGCCGGCCTGACGCGCCTGGAGTGTGCGCAGATTGCCTTCGCGGTCGACCACGAGATGGCGCAAAGCCTCGCCGACGTAATGTTCGTCTCGACTTATTGGGGCTACGAACGCAAATGGACCCCCGAAAACCTGGAGCCATTCGAGCAGGCGATGGCCCGCGTGCTCAGTCGTAGCTGATCCTATTTCCGAAGCGTCGCCGCCAGAGCCGCGGCAATCTCGAACTCGCCCTCGATCTCGCGCGTCCGCAAATTGTCGCGCAGGTGCTCCAGCTTGCCGATGTACGCCGTGAGCGCTTGTTCGATCGGCCCGCTGTTGGTCGCCAGAATATCCCGCCAAAGTTCGAACGAGCTGAGCGCCAGGCGCGTCGTATCCGTGAGGCCCGGGCCTGCCACGGCCAGGTTGTCGCCTGCTTGCTCTGCCACCGTTGCCGCCAGCGCCGTCGCCGCCAACTGGGGCAAATGTGACGTGAACGAAACCACGTGGTCGTGCTCGGCCGCATTCATCGTCAGCGGCAATGCGCCGATGCGGCGAATCCACCCGGCGAATTCTTGCGCGGCAGGCGCCTCGAGCGCGTGCGGGTCGTCCGGCGTCAGCACGTACGTCCGCCCGCGGAACAGATCGGCGTCGGCTGCCGCTACGCCGCGTTTCTCCTTACCTGCCATCGGATGGCCGCCCAGAAACACGCCGCGCCGGATGTGCCGCCGCGCCGCCGAAACAATGGCGCTCTTGGTGCTGCCCGCGTCCGTGATCAGTGTGCCGGGCCGCACGAGCGCATCGATATGCCGCAGCGTGTCGAGAATGCGCCCGATCGGCTGCGCCAAATAGATCAGATCGGCGCGCGCCGCGGCGTCGGCAAGAGGTGCACCTGCGTCGATCGCTCCGCGCTCCAGGGCCGCCTGAAGCGTCGCCGGGGAGCTTACCCCAGAATCGTTCCCCCGAATCCGGCTTTCTTCAGCGCCAGGCCGAACGAGCCGCCGATCAGCCCGACCCCGGCGATCGCCACCGTCTGCATCGTCGGCTAAATCACCCGCCCAACGACGGGCGCAATCAACCGCAGCTGCACCATCAACTCGTCGAACTGCGCCGCGGTCATCGACTGTGCTCCATCGCTCAGGGCATGGTCCGGATCGGGGTGCACTTCCATCAGCAGGCCGTCGGCGCCCGCGGCTAGAGCGGCTCGCGCCATCGGCGCAACCTGGTCGCGCCGCCCGGTGCCGTGCGATGGATCGGCCACGATGGGCAAATGCGAAAGCTTCTTAACCACTGGGATTGCCGAAATATCCATGGTGTTTCGCGTGTAGCTCTCAAACGTGCGGATGCCGCGCTCACATAGAATCACGTTGTAATTGCCTCCCGAGAGAATGTATTCGGCGGAAAGCAGCAGCTCTTCGATAGTCGCGGCAATACCCCGCTTCAGCAGCACCGGTTTCGGCTGGCGGCCCAGCTCGCGCAGCAGAGTGAAGTTCTGATTGTTCCGCGCACCCACCTGGAGTAAATCTGCGTAGGCGCTCACCAGCGGGATTTGCGTGATGTCCATCACCTCGCTCACCACCAGCAGTCCGTGCCGGTCCGCCGCCGCGCGCAGCAGTTGCAGCGCTTTCTCTCCCAGGCCCTGGAAGCTATAGGGCGACGTGCGCGGCTTGAATGCCCCGCCGCGAATGATGTTGGCTCCGGCGCGCGCCACGATCTCCGCCGAGCGCTCGATCTGCTCCTTGCTCTCGACGCTGCATGGACCCGCCATCACGGCGACGCGCTCGCCGCCCACTTCCACCGCCGGCCCGCCATTGCGCGTGATCCGCACCACCGTTCCCCCCGGACGGAACGGCCGGCTCGCCAGCTTGTACGGAGAGACAATCCGGTGCGCCTCCTTCACCCCGTCCATCACTTCAAACGTGGCGACGTCGAATTCCTGCTTGCCCCCGACGCCCCCGAGCACCGTATGCACTACGCCTGTCGAGCGGTGGACGTCGAAGCCCAGGTTCACCAGCCGGTCGATGACGTTTTGAATCTGCGATTCGGTGGCGCCTTCCTGCATGACCACGAGCATTCAGCTATCTTCTCCATCTCGCGACGATTCCATCCGCTGCCGCTGCAGCGTGCGCATCTCGTCGATAATGCGCTCGAAAATGCGCCGCGCGGCCTCGTGCGCCATCGGCCCGCCGTTGTGATCCTCGATGTTGCGCAATACTTCTTCTTCGCGCTTGGGTTCGTAGATGCGCATTCCGCACTCGCGTTTGATGCGCCCGATCTCTTCGACGATCCGCGTGCGCTCGTTCAACAGATCCAAAATGCGCCGGTCCAGGTCGTTAATGCGCTCGCGCGCCTCGGCCAGCGCCTTTTCGCCGGATTCGCGGGTCATGGCTTGCTGACTCCGGCCGCGGTCATATCAAATCCGTGTTTCAGCTCGCGCGTGAAAGCCTCGAGCTGGATTTCGAGCGACGGATTATCCAGATTGCGTTCAATCAAGTGCACTATGGCGCTGCCGACCACCACTGCTTCCACCTGCTGGCCCAGTTCCGCCACCTGTTCCGGCCGCGAGATGCCGAACCCTACCGCCAGCGGCAGCGGCGTGATCGCCCGCATGCCCCGTATCAGCGGTCCAACCGATCCTGAAAGCGATTCGCGCTCGCCCGTCACGCCGGTTCGCGAAACTAGATACACAAACCCGCTCGAGTACTCCGCCACCAGTTGCAGCCGCCGCGCCGAGCTCGTCGGCGCCGCCAGAAAAACCGTGTCTAACCCCGCACCGCGCATCACGCGCACGTAATCGCCCGCCTCTTCCACACTGGCGTCGGTGAGCAGACAGCCATCGATACCCGATGCCGCCGCATCCCGCACGAGCGCCTCCAGACCATACCGCAGTACAGGATTCAAATACGTGAACAACAGCAGCGGAACTTCGGAGCGCGTGCGGATTTCCCGCGCGATTTCCAGCACGCCGCGCAGAGTAGTTCCGGCCCGCAGCGCCCGCTCCCCCGCCCGCTGGATCACCGGCCCGTCTGCAATCGGATCGGAGAACGGCACACCCAGCTCGATCAAATCCGCCCCACCCCGCACGAGCGCCTCCACCAGTGCCGGTGTGCGCTCAGGCGATGGGTCGCCTACCGTGAGGTATGCGATCAGCCCCTTTTTGCCGGATCGCCGCAGATTCTCGAACAGACCGACGATCCGCGTCATGAAGAACGACCAGGGCAAAAGACAAAAGGCAAAAGGCAAAAGGCAAAAATGAATGCGGAAGCCATTCCGGCACTCTTGCCTTTTGCCTTTTGCACTTTGTCTTTTGCCTTTCCCTTACTCATCGAGCTCCCGAAAGTTCTCCCGATAGATATCGATGTCCTTATCTCCGCGCCCCGAAACGTTCACCACGAACAGTTCTCCAGAGGCCTTCGGCGCGCGCGCGACGGCTTCCGCGATGGCGTGCGCGGATTCCAGCGCCGGAATGATCCCTTCGGTCTGCGACAACATCCGCGCCGCATCGAGCGCCGTCCGGTCATCCACCGGTCCGTACTCCGCGCGCCCCGTGTCATGTAGCCACGCGTGCTCCGGCCCCACCAACGCGTAGTCCAGCCCCGCGGAAACGGAATGCGTCAGCGAAATCTGGCCGTCGTCGTCCTGGAGCAAATAACTCCGCGCGCCGTGCAGCACGCCGGGTGAGCCTCCTGAAAAACGCGCCGCATGCTCGCCGAGTTTGGGACCGCGCCCGCCGGCTTCCACGCCAACCAGGCGCACTTGCGCGTCGGGAATGAACGCATGAAAAATTCCAATCGCGTTGCTTCCGCCCCCTACGCAGGCAATCACGGCGTCTGGCAGGCGCCCCTCAGCCTGCTGAATCTGCTCGCGCGCCTCTTCGCCGATGATTTTATGGAATTCCCGCACCATCAGCGGGTACGGATGCGAGCCCAGTGCCGAGCCCAGCAGATAATGCGTCGTCGCGACGTTCGTCACCCAGTCGCGCATGGCCTCGCTGATCGCGTCCTTGAGCGTGCGGCTGCCGGTGGCCACGCCCACCACTTTGGCGCCCAGCAAGCGCATGCGGAACACATTCAGCCGCTGCCGCCGCATGTCCTCCTCGCCCATGTACACCACGCACTCCAGGCCGAACAGCGCGCAGACGGTTGCGCTGGCCACGCCGTGCTGTCCCGCGCCCGTCTCGGCGACAATGCGCTTTTTCCCCATGCGCCGCGCGAGCAGCGCCTGGCCCAGGCAGTTGTTGATCTTGTGCGCGCCGGTGTGCAGCAGGTCTTCCCGCTTCAGATAAATGCGCGCCCCGCCCAGTTTCTCGCTCAGCCGCCGCGCAAAATAGAGTGGCGTGGGCCGTCCCGCATACGTCCGCAGCAGTCCGTCGAGCTCCGCCCGGAAGGCCGGATCTTCGCGCGCTTCGAGAAACGTCCGCTCCAGTTCCTCGAGCGGCGACATCAGCACTTCGGGTACGTAGCGCCCGCCGTAGCTGCCGAAATGTCCGCCCGCGTCGGGTTGCGATGCCGTCATCCCAGCGCCGCCTTGAGAAATTGCGCCATCTTGCCGTGATCTTTTTTGCCGGGAGCGCTCTCGATCCGGGAACAGGCGTCCACTCCCCAAGGCCGCGCCTGTTCGATCGCGTGGCCTACATTCTCCGCGTCCAGTCCTCCGGCCACGATTACTTTTCGTGGAATGCCCGCCGCGATCGTCCAGTCAAATGGCACACCGTTCGCGGGTCCGTCCAGCAGCAATGCCTCCGCCGGGAACTGATCGAGCGCCGTGCGGTCGAACGCTCCCCCGATCCGAATCGCCTTCCACACGCGCACCCCCTCGGGAAAATCACGCGCCGTCTCGTGTCCATGCAACTGTGCGACATCGAGCCCCGTTTCTTTCGCGACCGCCGCCACCGCGGCCGGCTCTTCATTCACGAACACCCCCGCTTTCAACACTTCCGCCGGAAGCTTTTCGATCAGCCGCCGGGCGGATTCCGGCGCGATGTACCGCGGGCTGCGCGGCCAGAAATTGAAGCCGATCGCCGCCGCGCCGCCCTCGATCGCCGCCAGCGCGTCTTCCACGTTCGTAATGCCACAAATCTTCACCATCATGACGCGTGGACGAATTCCCTTTTGCCCTTTGCACTTTGCCTTTTGTCTCTTGCCTTCTTGCTCGTCATGCCGGGCCCACCAAACTTCGCAGCGCAGCTTCCGGGCTCGCCGCTTTCAGCAGATGTTCGCCAATCAGAAACGCGTCGAATCCCGCCCCCCGAAGCCGCTGGATATCCTCGCGCGAGTGTATCCCGCTTTCGCTGATCTTCAAAACTCCATCCGGTATCTGTTCCGCCAGCCGCAGCGAGGTTTCGAGCGTCACTTCGAAAGTCCTGAGGTCGCGATTGTTCACGCCGATGACGTCCGCCCCCGCCGCCAGCGCCGTTCTCAATTCCCTCTGATCGTGGACCTCCACCAGCGCAGCCATCCGGTATCGCGCGGCCAGCTCCCGCAAATCCCGGATCTCCCGCTCTTCCAGGATCGCCGCGATCAGCAGAATGGCATCCGCGCCATGCGCCGCCGCCTCAATTACGTGGTATTCGTCGAGCGTGAAATCCTTGCGCAACGCCGGTAGAGTGCCCGCCGCCCGTGCCGCCCCCAGGTCCTCCAGTTTTCCTTGGAAGAAAGGCTCATCGGTCAGTACTGATAGCGCCGCTGCGCCGCCACGCTCGTACTGCCGCGCCAGTCCCGCCGGATCGAAATCCTCTCGCAGCACACCTTTGCTCGGGGACGCTTTCTTGATCTCCGCGATCGCCGCCGGCGGCCGCCGTAGAAGCGCCGCCCGAAAGCCGCGCCGCGAAGGGAGCATGCCTTCTGCCCGCCGCTCCAATTCCGCGCGCAGCGTCGTCGCGTGCGCGTAGTCCTTCCGCTTGCGGGCAACAATTCGGGCCAGGATGTCTGGTACGGTTTCGATCAAAACGTTCCTTTTAGGTTAAGGTTTATCGTATCAAAACTGAAACTCCGCTTCGATCCGGCCGGCCCTGTTGTAGTATGCTGTTATTTACAAATAAGAACTTGTTTCCTGGAGGTTTTCCTCATGCACACCCGGCTCAAAACCGGCGCTCTGTCCGCCGCGGCTCTCCTCGTCTTCGCTGGCGCAGCCTTTGCGCAGGTGTCCTCGCTCCAAGGAGATGTGAAAGATGAAAATGGCCAGCCCCTCAAGGGCGCGCTAGTCAAAATCGATCGCAAAGATATCAAGGGCCACTACCAGGTCAAGACCGATAAGAAGGGTCATTATTTCCATACCGGTCTTCCCTTGGGAACTTACAAGGTGACGCTCGAAGTCGACGGCAAAGACGTCGACAACGTGGACGGCGTCCGCACCTCGCTCGGCGATGATTCCCCGCCCGTAAACTTCGATCTGCAAGCTTCCAAAAAGCGCAACCAAGCGCTCCAGCAAGCGGCGGCCTCGGGTACGATGACCAAGGAGCAGGAGCGCGGCATGTCGGCCGCGCAGAAGGCCGCGCTCGAAAAGGCCACCAAAGAACGCGAGCAGTCTCTCGCCAAAAACAAAGCGCTGAATGACCTCTTCAATCAGGGCATGACCGCCATGCAAGGCAAGCAATGGGATGCCGCCGTCGATGCGTTTAACAAAGCCAACGAAATGGACCCCAAGCAGACAGTGATCTGGGCGCACCTCGCCGATTCCTACATACAGGTCGGAGCGATGAAGACCGGCGCTGATCAGGAAGCCGCATACGGCAAAGGCATGGACGCGTTCAATAAGGCCATCGAGCTCAAGCCCGACGACGCCAGCTTGCACAACAACTACGCTCTCGCTCTGGTCAAAGCCAAAAAAATTCCCGAAGCCCAGGCCGAGTTGACCAAGGCCGCCCAACTCGATCCCACCAACGCTGGCAAGTACTACTACAATCTCGGCGCCGTGATGGTGAACAGCGGGCAGAACGACGCAGCCGGCCAAGCCTTCAAGAAAGCCATCGATCTCGATCCCAACTACGCCGACGCGCAATACCAATACGGTATGTACCTTCTGGGCCAGGCCAAGATAACGCCCGAAGGAAAAGTAATTCCTGCCGATGGCACCAAAGAGGCGCTCCAGAAGTATCTCGAATTGAAACCCGCCGGGCCGTTCGCGGAGTCTGCCAAGGGCGCGCTCGCCTCCATCGAAGGCTCGGTTTCGACCACTTACACGAATCCTGACGCCGCCAAGAAGGGCAAGAAGAAGTCGAACTGATCTCGGCGGCCTTCGAGCGCCGGGCCGTGTCTTATGTTCCGGCTTGTTTTACGCTTTTTCTTACTGTTGGTCTTCTTCGCCGTCATCCGATCGGTGGCTGTTACAGTGGCGCGCCTTTTTAAGCAGACATTCGGGCCGCCCCCCTCGGCCGCACCAGGCCGCCAGGCGGGGAATAACGAAATCGGCGGTGAATTGAAACAGGACCCCGTCTGCGGCACCTTCGTTCCCACTAATTCGTCGGTCAAGAAGACCGTGAACGGCGAGCTGGTTCACTTTTGCTCGGTGGCTTGCCGCGACAAATTTAAGGTTGCCTGAATGGTGCCTCGTGTGCGTTTCTGAACGTTTTTTCATCCTGACGGGTCCGGAAGTCTCGGCGCTGTGGTTTTCCACAGGATTACCGTTTGTTAACGCAGGCCGTGGATTGCCTCTAACCCCAGTCGCACCTTGCCAATGCACCGTTCAATGCAAGATTTCGCATTCTTGGCCTGCTTCCGTTGACGTTGGTTAGCCCCTGTGCTTAAATGCTTTTCCGGGCCCCTAAATCGGTTGTACATGTTGAAGACAAAGAATTTTCTCTTGACACGGCCTGTGACCGTGAGGTATCTATATCTTTACCACGTGCGATGCATATTGCTATTGTACGGATTCACCCCGCAAGCACAATTTGCAGTTTAAAGGCGAATTAGCATTGACAAGTGCTGATCGCGGGTTTTGGTTTGGAGCCGTTGGCCCACTTGAGGGACTTCGGTGATTCTGTTCTCCGCCCGACACGGAGAAGTTCCCAAAGGTTGTGATAGGATTTCGTGAATAGTCAGAGGCTCAGGTTGCAAGAGAACTTCGACCGATTCAATAACGCACTTTACAAGGAGAAGGAAATGGCAGATTTTCGCAAAAGCATGATCGTGCTTGCCGCTATCGCTCTGTTGCTAGCAACAGTGGGAACGGTGAGCGCGGCCAGTATGACCTGCACCTCCAACGCTGCGGCAACGCAGATGCGGGCGGAAGGTCAGACGGAGAAGGGTGGCGATTTCATTTTGACGTGCACCGGCGGTACGCCGACGGACCCGGCTCCGAACACCGCGCCGGTGGTTAACATCACGGTCTTCTTGAACACCACTGATGTCACCAGCCGCGTTTTGACTGCGTCAGACAATGCAACGGACGCCCTGCTGCTAATTGATGAGCCGGCCGAAGCTGCACAGCAGGTTTGCACAGTCGCCAACGAGCAGACCAACAGCGGGCCAACGCCGAGTTGCCCGATTGTCGGAGTCGGCGCAAGCGCTACCGACCCCTATGCTAATTCATATAATGTTT
The DNA here is from genome assembly GCA_963768075.1 of Terriglobia bacterium. Lineage (GTDB taxonomy): Bacteria > Acidobacteriota > Terriglobia > Bryobacterales > Bryobacteraceae > QHXW01. The sequence goes on along the minus strand of CAVYHD010000021.1, from coordinate 146,069 downwards.
TCCAGGGCCAGTGGGGCGGCTTAACCGCCCGGAATGAAATCATTTTCAGTGGTGTGCCGATCGCTGCTCCCGGTACGATGGGCGGCACGCGCACCATCCGCATCACCAACATTCGCGCCAATGCGAGTGAAGTGGCCATCGCGGTGAGTGGCGCGCCGTCGTCCGTTACTGAGACCCTCGGCGTCAGCAACCCGACCGTGCTGCCGATCACCAGCAACAATGCGACACAGACCATCGGCCTGGTTCAGATTGGCTTGCTCACGACCGTGGGTTCGCCTGCTCCATCCAACTGGCCGCAATGCGTAACTACGGCGCTTAGTATCGCGGGATCCGTACAACTGAATAAGGGGTTTGGTGCTGCCTTTAAGGTGCGCAACCAGGCTACAACCCCGGCGGCGCCTGCGGCACTCGTCAACCAGGACGTGCCAGGCGGTACGTACAACACGGAAACGTTCTTCTATAACGCCGCCCAGGGTGTCGCCACTGCCATTGATGGCATCATCGGCGCCGAGGGTGGTTTGGCCGATGCGGGTACCCGCTTCCGCGTCAAATTTAGCAACGTTCCCGCTGGTGTGACTGTCGCTGTGCCGATCGATGCAGGGTACAACGGTACCGTGCCGGTTTGGGGCCTGGGCGCTGCAACCGCCGCTCCGAATCTGTACGTCCACTTGACCGCCGGCGAAGTCGGCGCGTATAGCCCGTTGTCTGGTGATGACACCACCACCGGCTTCGGTAACTACTACGACGTGCAACTGGATTCCACCGGTGCTGGCGAGGTCGTCTACGAAGTTCTGCAGGCGAACACGTCCAGTCTGACGGAATACCTGTCGATCCCGTTCTATATCAGCTACACCTCGAATCCTGGTTCTAACTCCCCGGCGATCAACATCCAGTCCGGCGTAGAAGCCAGCTTCGCTCCGGTGCTCACCGACGCAGCTGCGCCGATGGCTTCGGAAGATCAGGTTCCGCGTTTTGTGGATCTGTCTAAGGTAGCCAACGCGTTCATTATCGACTCGTGCGCCACGCACCTGTTGTTCCCGTACGTAACTAACCTCGGCGGGTTCGATACTGGTATCGCGATCTCGAATACCTCGCTCGATGAGTACGGCACTTCGCCGCAAGCCGGCGCCTGCACCATCTATCCGTTCACCGGTGGAGCTGGCCTGGCCTCTTTCGCCACGCCTTCAATCGCTGCCGGCACCACGTGGGCAGCGCTGGTTGACGGTGCCTCTACCCCGATCGTCGCCGCGAACTCCTTTAGCGGCTACATCATCGCGGACTGCGACTTCCAGTACGCGCATGGCTTCGCCTTCATTACCCAGGTTGGTACGTTCTTGGGTACAGAGGGTTACTTGGCGCTGATCATACCGGATCCGCCCAAGCCGCGTAATGCATCGCCGTTCATGTTAGGGCCGAATCCTGCCGCCAGTGGCGAGCAGTTAGGCGAATAACAACCGCATAGCAGTTCACCAACAAAGGAGGAGAGCGAATAGCTCTCCTCCTTTTTTTTGCCTGCCGCCAAGAAAAACCAAGAATTTTACCAAATTCGCCTTCTATATAAATGCGCGGCAGTGCTATACTAAAGTTCCCTCCGCGTCTTTCTCACGCAATTGTCTTCTTCAAAATCAAGAGGTGAATAATGTATTCCGCCAGATCCAAATACTGGATTTTTCTCGTGACCTGCTTCCTCGGCACGGGCGCAGCCAGCGCGCAGACCATTTCCCTCGTTTCCGGCAGCGGTCAGTTGCTGGATACCTCGGAACACAGTCAAAGCCAGCCGATGGTCGTTCTTCTGCGTGACGCCAGCGGCAATCCCGTCAAAGGCGCGTCGGTAGCTTGGACCGTGACCCCGGCAACCGGGCAGGGTAACGTGCTGACCTCGACGACCGTGACGGACGCCACCGGCCAAACCTCCAACCTATTCACCGCCGGCGGCGGCAACCTGAACGGTAAATCCTTCGTGCAAACTACCGTTACGGCTACCGGCGGTGGCGGCGCCGTACAATTCACTCTCGCAACCGTGGAGAATAACGGCGTGGAAGATTTCGATCACGTCTCCCTCATCTCGCCCTCATTGACCGCGCGAACTCTCGTCGGTCAGGCGGGTGTTCAGGGCGCCGTGCCCGTCCAGGTTAGCGTAGTCGGCGCGAACGGGGGAACCCAGCAGGGACAGGGCATACCCAATATCTCCCTGGCCGTTGTGCAGAGTGCTCCCGCTGACCCTTCAACCATCTCCTGTTCGGGAGGCAGTGTGGTCTACACCAATGCCGCGGGTAGCGCCACGTGCAATCTCGTCTTTGGGGGGAAGGTCGGTACCGGCAACTTTACGATAGTCATCGGAAATACCAGCGAATTCAGCGGCTTCTCCTACCAGGTCACCGCCGGCCCTCCCGCCGCCTTCACCAACCTGGGCGGCAACAACCAGAGCGGCAATCCTGGTCAGCAGCTCCCGCGGTTCCTCACCGCTACATTGACGGACCTGGGTGGTAACCCGGTGCCCAACACCGACGTAGCCTTCAGCACCCAGGGAGCCGTCACGTTGAGCCGCGTCAGTACCGCCACCGACGCCAATGGCAACGTTGCAGCCATCGCCACCCTCGGAAATGGCGCTGGGCCAGTGGAGGTCACCGTCACCACGGCGGGTGGCGTATCAGCCACCTTCAACCTCACCATCAACGTCATCGTTTCGGGGCTGCAAATCGTCTCTGGCAATCAGCCGCAGGCGGCTCTTGTTAACACCGAGTTCGGCGCTCCGCTCGTTGTGGAAGTCTATGACGGCAGCATCAGCAGTCCTCTGCCGGGCGTTAACGTGACATTCGCCATCACTAGCGGCTCGGCGACTTTAGGGACGCCCAACGCCACAACCAACGCCAACGGCCAGGCCAGCACCACCGTAACCGCCGGGTCCGTCGCCGGTCCGGTAACCATTACCGCCTCGGCGTCCGGAACCAACAACGTGACTGTCACCCAGACATTCAGTAACCTAACCGTGACTCCACCCGGACCGGTTTGCAACGCCGCGCTCGATAACGGCGCCAGCTTCGTTCCGAACCATATTTCTCCCGGCGGCGTGGCCGTGATTTATTGCACCAGCGGCGTCGCGGACGCGATACAAGGTGTGGTCAGCGCCGATTCCTACGGACCTGGCCCCCTGGTTCTGCCCCTCGAAGTCCAGCATGTGACCGTTGAGTTCGGTGAGGCCACCGTGGGGCCCTATGCTCCGATTTACTACGTCGCCAACGTCAACGGCCAGCAATCCATCGCCGTTCAAGTGCCCTTCGAGCTCTATCCGTTGAGTGGCACCACCATACCGGTCACCATCAACGCTAATCAAGAGTCCGCCACCATCACGGCTACGATCCAGCAGGGTGCGCCGGGCATCTTCGAATACTTGCTCCAGGATGGTGTAACGAAAAACGCCATCCTGCTGCACGCTGACGGCAGCTTAGTGACGCCCAAGAGCCCCGCTCTTGCCGGGGAGACCCTCCGGTCCTACGTCACCGGCCTGATCCCCCCGTTCAACCCATCGGGAACCTCTGTCGTCTCCAGTAATTCATTTGACCCGCTGACGGGCGTGACCATCACTACCCCGGTCATCGTCGGCATAAACAGCAAGGCCATCCCGCCGCCGACAGTAAGCTACGCGGAGGGAATGATTGGCGTTTGGGAGGTGCAGTTTGTCCTTCCCTCGGGCACCCCAACCGGTCTACTGGTGCCCTTCGTGGTAGGCATTCCGATCAACGGCCAGAACGTCTTTGCCAAGGGGTCGAAGATACCCATCGGACCTTTGCCGTAAAGCGGATCTGAACTCCCGGGGCGGGGATGACCGCAGGGCTCGTCCCCGTTTCCGCTTATTGAAAGACAACTCGCAGCGGAATCGACAAGTGAATGGGCTCGACTGCCACGTGCCCAACCACTGGCTGAGCCGGCACCTTGCCGGCTCCTGGTTCGAAGTGGAACTTTATGGTTGCTTTTCCGTTCGCCGGAATTTCCTGGTGATCGGCCACCACCTCCAGCCCGGCAACGGCAGGAAAGCGAACCTGGATCGTAACGGGCCCCGGCATTTGATTGAGGATCGAGACCTGTTCGTCCGATACCATCCCCGACCGCACAATCACGTAGGGCTTATCCGCCTTCACTTTCTGCCACAATTCCTCCACGGTCGGGCCGCGTTTCTGATCCGGCGCGGACCCGGCGCCTGGGCCGTTTGCCTCTCCGGCGCCGGAGTTCATTTTCCCAAACGGCGTTGTCTTGAGAACCTCCGGGTCGACATACCAGCACCACTCGCCGTTTTCCACCTTCCATAGGCTCGGTATCTCCAGACTCATCGGTTCCTTGCTCAGGAACGCCAGGGGAACATACATTTTCACCATGACACTGGCCTTGGCGCGTGTGAAGTTCTCCGAATAGTCGATCCGCTCAATCGAGAAGGCCAGAAACCGCGGCTTGTTCATGGCGTAAAAGACATCTTTTGACTCTTCGGCTACCAATGGCTCCGCCAGTCGAGGCTTTCCATCGATCTGATTCTGATAGAACTTCGTGATGCGCGCGCGCAAGGCGGCATCCACATCGGGTGGCGCCGCGGCGGGCGGAGCAGCCGGAGTTTGCCCGGACATCTGGGAGATCAGCAGCAGAAACGCGGCTGCGTTCGGAAGAATTGAAGACTGCACAATAGACTCATTTTAACGTGCTCTCCGGGCGGCGGTCACGGCGGTTCCAGGATTCTTAGCCCCTGATTCTTGCGGCAGTTGCGTTGGGCCCCACGCGGGCGTCCGTAATCTCACGTGCTAACAAGGAGGCAGAAAGGAATGGTGCCTCGTGGACAGCAATTCCGCTTTTGACACGGCCTACTGGTCCTCGCAGCCGCCTTCTGTCGCGTCGCTCCAAACCATCGCCGGCGAAGCACAGCGGGAAACCGCGGCCCAGACTTTGGCTCAGCAAGGCCTGATCATCGATGTGCCCATCATGGTCTGGGGTTGGGACCCCTGGAAGGTTATGCTCCTGCGCCAGATGTATGGCTACACCTGGGTGCCCAGCATGCTCCAGCCTAACGTGACGGCCGCCCCGGGAGGCATGCCGCCCCTGGGCCAGCCGCCTTATGATCCGAACGATCCGCCGCCGGGATCGATCCATGTATCGACCAACCTCGCCGACTATCCTCCCTTCGTGCCGCCGGCTCCCCCACCTGCGCCGCCCGCAACGCTGCCGGCCGACGCTTTCCCAACGCCGGACGGCTACATCGCCGTGATTGGCACAACCAGTGGCGGCGGAATCTATGCAGCCCTCGCGGGCGATAATGTGCCGGATGGCGAGATCGTCACCGCGCCCGACGGCCACCAGTACATCCGACACCAGGCGAGCCTGCCGTTCGGGGAGTTCAACTGGTACACCATCCTTTCGTAGCGGAAGGCTTCTAGCCTCCGCCCTGCGCGATGGCGGATTGGATCTCCTGATCGGCCAGGCCCGGCCATTGCGCTTCCGGCATGCGCTGATAATACTCCGCCAACAGACCCGCGTTGAGCCACTGCCCGTTCGGCGTTTGGATGTAGTATTGGTTCGACGTCGAGTAGTAGGGATTACCAGAACCGTAAGGAACCTCTTCGCGGACTTGGCCCGTTCCGAACTTGTCGGCGAGATACTGCGCCGTTTCGCTCGTGGCAAAGTACATGGGGTTCAGCTCCGTGGCTTGGCCGGTAAACGAATTGATAACGTGGACATCGGTTTGGAACGTGGGTACGAAAGGCGCTTGGGTGGCCTCACTGTCGGCGGTGGGGGAAACTGGAGCAGTCGAGCCCGGGTCGGCTGTCGTAGGTTGATTCCCTAATACCGCCTCCAAGATCGCCTTACCGTGATTGGCAGACAAAATTCCGCCGGTGCTGGCGTCAGGATTTTGACGGTTTTGCTGGGCGGCCTTCTGCAAAAGCTCCTCGAAAATATTGTCGCCGGCAGCCGGAACACTCGTGCTAGCAGCAGGTTCCGCCGAAAATGCCGCTACACTTCCATGAATGGGGGACACCATTGCCATCGAACCTCCGCGTGACAAAAGGGCAAGCCGAGTGCCAAACTGTCACTCCGCGACGGCTTGCAACTCGTTGACAGTAATTCACTTGACTGCCTTTCTGCCTACAAGCCGCGTAAGCTAAATTCAGCCTAAAATCTCCCATTTCCACGCCGATGAGTCCCACAGAGACCAGAGGAGACGGTGCATCCCTAGGTCCGAGTTGGAAGCGCACTTTGGGAGGCCTAATGCAGCGTCAACGGGTTGTTATTCCCGTCGGTATTCTTCTGTCCATTATTCTGTTTCCGTTATTTCCCCTGGCTGCACAAACCGTTCCGGACCTCGTTACCGCACGCATTGACGATAATGCGCGCGTGGCGCTTCGCGGCAACACGCATCCGCTGGCGAGACCGGAATACGAAAGGGGGTTGGCTCCGCTCGACCGGCGCATGGAGCGGATGATTTTGACGCTGAGCACGGATGCCGGGCGGGAGCAATCGCTCGAAGCGCTGCTCGCAAATCAGCAAGATCCGCACTCGCCCGAGTACCACCGATGGATAACCCCGGAAGCCTTCGGCCGGGAATTCGGCGTTTCCGAGCATGATCTGGCCGAGGTAGCGAACTGGCTGCGCGGCTATGGCCTGGAGGTGGAGGAGATCGCGCGCGGGCGGCGGTCGATCCTGTTCAGCGGGGATGTGGCGCAAGTACAACGGGCGTTCCACACCGAGATTCGAGCCTATAGCGTAGGCGGCGAGAGGCACTATGCCAACGCCACCGATCCGGAAATTCCGCAGGCTTTGGCCGGAGTAGTTCGCGGCGTCGTGGCTCTGCACGATTTCCGGAGCCAACCGGCGCACGCCGAGGCGCGGCCGGTATCCCGTCCGGAGCTCACGGCCGGGGCGGCCCACTTTCTGGCTCCCGCCGATTTTGCAACCATCTACGACATTGCGCCGCTTTATCAAAACTCCATTGACGGCACGGGGCAGTCCGTGGCTGTGGTCGCGCGTTGCAACATTCATCTTTCGGACGTGCAGACGTTCCGCAGCTACTTTGGGCTCCCGGCCAACAATCCCAACATCATAGTAAACGGAACCAATCCGGGGATCACCTCCACCGACGAGCAGACCGAGGCGGAGCTGGATGCGGAGTGGGCCGGAGCGGTGGCTAAAAATGCCGCGGTCCAATTTGTGGTGTCGGCCTCGACTAACTCGAGCGATGGCGCCACGCTTTCGGCGCAATATATCGTCGACAACAACGTAGCGCCGGTGATGACGATGAGTTTCGGGCTGTGCGAAGCGGCGCTCGGGTCGTCGGCAAACAGCTTCCTGAACAATCTTTGGCAACAGGCGGCCGTAGAGGGAATCACGGTCCTGATCGCGGCGGGAGACAGCGGCGCGGCCGGCTGTGACTCCTCGTCGAGCGCGACCGCGGTGGATGGCCTCGCGGTGAGCGGCATCTGCTCGACGCCCTACAGCACCTGCGTGGGAGGAACGGAATTCAACGATTCGTCGAACCCCGGCGCCTACTGGTCGAGCACATCGAACCCGGTCACTGAGGCCTCGGCATTGCAGTACATTCCCGAGGTGGTCTGGAACGAGAGCGGCCTGATGCCCGGTGGATCGGACCTGTGGTCGGGAGGAGGCGGCGTGAGCTCGATCTACGCGAAGCCTACCTGGCAGACCGGCCCTGGCGTGCCGGCGGACGGCATGCGCGACGTGCCGGATGTGTCGGCCACGGCGGCGGGCCACGACGGGTACGCAATCTATCTGAATAATCAGCTCTACTCGGTGGGCGGAACCTCAGCTGCCACGCCGTCGCTCGCGGGCGTCATGGCCATGGTGGTCGAGAAAACGGGAGCCCGGCAGGGCAACGCGAATCCCACGCTGTATTCTCTAGCCGCGAGCCAGCAATCCGGCGGGACGGCGGTTTTCCACGACGTCACCACGGGAAACAATTCGGTGCCGGGTTTGACGGGCTTCAGTGCCGGCGCCGGATACGACCAAGGCAGCGGAGTTGGATCCGTAGACGCCGCGATGCTGGTGAACAATTGGCCTACCGGGTCCGGCCCGGGTTTGGAAATCAACCTCTCGGCGACTTCGATTTCGGCGGCTCAGGGAGCCAGTGCGATGGTTACCGTGACGCTGGGTGTTTCCGGCGGATTCAATTCGACGGTTGCGCTCTCCGCGACGGGCCTGCCCGCCGGAGTGACTGCCGGCTTCACGCCCGCGAGCCTTGCCGCTCCCGGGTCGGGTGCGAGCACCCTTACCTTGAATGCCAGCTCGCAAGCGGCGGCAGGCACGTATACCGTGCAGGTTACGGCGAATGGCGGAACCGTAACGCAGAACGCAACGCTGAACCTGACGATTACGCCGCCCGTGGGATTCACGCTGAGCCTGGGGACGCCATCCGTTACTCTAGCCCAGGGTGGCGTGGCCATGGCCGGTGTGAATGTGGCGGTTTCCGGAGGGTTCAACAATGCGGTTGCACTTTCGGCGACGGGCGTGCCCGCCGGGGTGACAGCCAGCTTCGCTCCGGCGACCCTGGCGGCTCCAGGGTCGGGCGCGAGTACTTTGACCTTGAGCGCCGGCGCGCAGGCGGTGGCAGGCAACTACACCATCCAGGTTGCGGCAACTGGCGGAACCGTGACACAGAGCGCCTCGCTGAACGTGACGATCGCGCAGCCCAGGAACTTCGCTCTCGCTCTGGCGGCGTCGTCGGTGAGTGTGAAGCAGGGCGCCAGCGCGACGGACGGTCTGACCGTCAGTGTTTCCGGGGGATTCAGTAATGCGGTGGCGCTCGCGGCGGCGGGATTACCGGCGGGGGTGACGGCGAGCTTTAGTCCGGCGAGCCTTGCGGCGCCCGGTTCAGGTGCGAGCACGCTCCTCGTGAGTGCCAGCTCGCAGGCTGTGCCCGGGAGTTATCCGATTCAGATCACGGCCACCGGCGGTGGCATCACCCAATCGCGTGCGCTGACCGTCACGCTCACCCAGCCGGCTGGGTTTACGATCTCCGGAAGCACGGCAGCAGTCACCATGGAACAGGGGAAGAGCGCCCCGGTCACGATCAGTGTGGCCCTTTTCGGTGGATTCAGCGGCAAAATGGCGCTAACGGTCGCGGGCCAGCCCACCGGGATGACGGCGAAGTTGTCCACCGCCAGCTTCGCGCCGCCCGGCTCGGGAACAAGTACTCTGACGCTGACGGCGGCTACGCAGACGCAGGTTGGCGCTTACGCGCTGGTGGTGACAGCAGCCAGCGGCGGGATCACGAGCACGTGGCCGTTAGCCGTTACGGTTGTGCCGCCGCCTACGATCGCGATCACCGCGGGCACGCCAACGGTCAGCTTTGAACAGGGTGCGCATGCGGCCGTGAACTTGAATGTCGCGGGCGCGAACGGATTCAACGCACCGGTCACATTGAGCGCGAGCGGCCTCCCGAGCGGCGTTTCTGCCAGTTTCCTACCGGCTAGCTTCGCGGCGCCGGGTTCAGGTGCCAGCGTCGTGACCTTTACAGGCACCACGACTGCCAGCTTAGGCAACCACACGGTTACCATCACGGCGACGGGCGGGGGCATCAAGGGCACCGAGACGCTGGTGGTCACGGTGACGCCTATGCCCGTGTTTGCGCTGAGTGCCGGCGCGCCCTCGGTTAGCGTCGGGCAGGGCGCGACCGCCACGGTGAATCTGACTGTCACGGCGGCCACCGGATTCAATGCCAACGTCACGCTAAGCGCGAGTGGTCTCCCGAGCGGCGTTACGGCCAGCTTCCTGCCCCAGGTTGTGGCGGCGCCCGGCTCCGGGACAAGCGTGTTGACGCTCGCGGCCTCCGCGGGCGCCACAATCGGCAACCACACCATCACGATTACGGCGACCGGGGGCGGCGTCACGAAAACCACCCCCGTCGTGGTCACCGTTACTGCTCCGCCTGGATTCACGCTGGGCGAGAGCGCCGCTACCGCGACGATTGCACGCGGATCGGGCGCGAATCTCAACGTTACCGTGACCGAGACGGGAGGGTTCGACGCTCCCGTGACGGTGTCGGTCAGCGGCCTGCCGGCGGGTGTCGCGGCCGCTTTCTCGAGCGCCAGTGTCTCGGGCACAAAGTTCACCGTACCGCTAAGGCTGACCGTGGCCTCCAATGCCATCGTGGGATCTTACACGCTGACCATCACGGCCGCCGGAGGGGGTACGACGCACACGGTGACGTACGCGCTGAAAGTCAAATGAGATAGAAGCGATCCCCTTCAGATCTCTGCCGAGCGGCAGGTGATACTCCAACTCGCCTGCCGGTAACGCCTGCTACCGGCGCGAGGTGTTCTTGAACTGGATCACGGGCACGAGCGAGTTCCTGGACTCCGGCTCAGGGGCGCGGGCGTGGAGAGCGAATTCGCGGTTCAGGCCGGAGACGAAGCTTTCCATTTGCCCCTGCATCGCCGACATCTTTTCGCGCATGTTGAGAATGATCTCGACGCCGGCGAGATTCACGCCCAGATCGCGCGTCAGATGCAGGATCACTTCCAGGCGTTCGAGATCCTCATCGGTGTAGAGCCGCGTGTTGCCGTCGCTGCGGCTGCGGCTTGCAGCAACCCTTCGCGCTCGTAGAGGCGCAGGGTCTGCGGATGCACGCCATACTGCTCGGCCACCGAGGAATCATGTACGCTGCTTTCGATTTCTCACGCCATTCGTTACACCGTCCGCCTCCAAATGTCCCGCGCGCGGATCTTCGGGATGCAGCTTCGCCAGCTCGCGCAGCAGTTCCTTGGTGCGCTCGTCCTGCACCTCCGGAGCCTTGATCACCACCTGCACGATCTGATCGCCGCGCTGTGTTCTTGCGCGCGTTGAACACGCCGCTGTTCGCGCAGCCGGAACTTCTGGTCGTTCTGCGTGCCCGGCGGAATCTTCAGCAGCGTCCTGCCGTCGATGGTCGGCACTTCGATCTTGGCGCCCAGGCCGGCTTCGGCGACGGTGATCGGAACCTTCGATCTGGATGTTGTCGCCTTCGCGCCGGAAGAACGGATGCTCCTCCACGTTGGTCGTGATGTAGAGATCGCCCGGAGGCGCTCCCATGCGTGCCGGCATTGCCTTTGCCGGGAACGCGCAGCCGCGATCCGTTCTGCGCGCCGGCCGGAATGCGCACTTCGACGATCTCGGTATGGGCGATGCGGCCATCGCCGTGGCAGGTCGGGCAGGCGTTCTTGCAGCGTGCCTTTGCCGCCGCAGCGCGGGCAGGTGAGATTGAACTTCATGTTGCCCGCCATCTGCGTGACACGTTGCCGGTGCCGTTGCACTGCGGGCAGGCCACCGATCCGGCCTCGTTGCCGTCCGGTGCCGTGACAGGTCGCGCACTGTCGTAGCGGGTGATTTCGATCTTCGCCTGGGTGCCGCGGATGGCCTGCCAGAAATCGATGTTGAGTGCCGTACTCGAGGTCCGCGCCTTTTTCCGGCTGACTCGGGCTCGGCTCTCCGGCGCCGCGATGGAAGAACTGGCTGAAGATGTCTTTGAAGAATCCGCCGCCTCCGCCGCCTCCGCCGCTGGTCTGGCGCGGCTGGCCGCGCCTCCGCTTCGGCCTGCGCGCCGCGGAACATCTCGGAAAAATCGAACCCGTTGAAATCCATGTTGGGATGGCGCCTGGCGCCGGCTCCGGCGCGCGCCAGCGCCGGCGAAACCCGCCGTTCTCCGAATAGAAGCCGACCTGATCGTACATCTGCCGCTTTTTGGAATCGCTCAGGACGTCGTAGGCTTCCTGCACGTTCTTGAAACGATCTTCGGCCGACTTTGTCGCCGGGATTCAGATCCGGATGGTATTTGCGCGCGAGTTTCCGGTAGGCTTTTCGGATGTCCTCTTCGGAGGCGGTCCGCGGGACGCTCAGGGTTTCGTAGTAATCGTGTTTTGGAGTGAGGCATTGGTTAAGACACAGGCCAGGCTGAGCCGTGCTACCGTCCGCGGCACCGGCCTCACCTTATTTACTTCTTGTCGTCCACGTCCACGAACTCGGCGTCGACGACGTCTTCTTTCGGTTTGTCGCCGCCCGGCTGCCGGCGGCGCGTCGCCGGGCTGGCCGTCGCGCCGCCGGCGCGCCGGCTGACGACGGCTTTGTACATCGCCTCGGCCAGTTTGTGGCTGGCCTGGTCAGCTTGTCGGTGGCCGCGTTGAGCTTGTCGGCGATCGTTTTCGTTGATCGCTTTCTTGACGTCTTCGATGCGCCGCTTCGATGTCTTTGGCCTCGGCGTCGCCGATCTTGTCGCGATGCTCCTTCAGCGTCTTTTCGACGTTGTAGACCATCGCGTCGGCGCGGTTGCGGGCTTCGATCTGGTCCTTCGCTTGCGGTCGTCGGCGGCATGCGATTCGGCATCCTTGCGCCATCTTCTCGACTTCGTCTTTCGACAAGCCCGGAAGAAGACGTGATGGTGATCTTCTGCTCGTTGTTGGTGGCCTTGATCCTTCGCCACCACGTTCAGGATGCCGTTGGCGTCGATGTCGAACGTGACTTCGATCTGCGGCACGCCGCGCGGCGCCGGCGGAATGCCGACCAGCTGGAACACGCCGAGCAGCCGGTTGTCCTTCGCCATGGCGCGCTCGCCCTGGAAGACCTTGATTTCGACCGAGGTCTGGCTATCCGCCGCGGTCGAGAACGTCTCGCTCTTGCGCGTCGGGATGGTGGTGTTGCGCTCGATCAGCTTGGTGAACACGCCGCCCAGGGTTTCGATGCCGAGCGACAGCGGGGTCACGTCGAGCAGCAGAACGTCCTTCACTTCGCCGCCCAGCACGCCGCCCTGAACCGCCGCGCCGACCGCGACCACTTCATCCGGATTCACGCTCTTGTTGGGCTCTTTGTTGAAGAGCTCGCTTGACGATGCGTCTGGATGCGCGGGATGCGCGTCGAACCGCCGACCAGCACGACTTCGTCGATCTTGTCCGGCGTCACGCCGGCGTCCTGCAGGGCCTGTTTGCACGGGCCGACCGAGCGCTGGAAGATGTCTTCGCACATCTGCTCGAAGCGCGAGCGCGTGAGCTTCATGGCGAGGTGCTTCGGGCCGGTGGCATCGGCCGTGATGAACGGCAGATTGATGTCGGTTTCGAGCAGCGTCGAGAGCTCCATCTTGGCCTTTTCGGCCGCTTCCTTGAGGCGCTGGAGCGCCATCTGGTCTTTCGAAAGATCGATGCCCTGCTCCTTCTTGAACTCGGCGATGATCCAGTCCATGATGCGCTGGTCGATGTTGTCGCCGCCCAGGTGCGTGTCGCCGTTGGTGGATTTCACTTCGACCACGCCGTCGCCCACTTCGAGGATCGAGATATCGAACGTGCCGCCGCCGAAATCGTAGACGGCGATGGTTTCGTTCTTCTTCTTGTCGAGACCGTAGGCGAGCGCGGCCGCGGTGGGCTCATTGATGATGCGCTTGACGTCGAGACCGGCGATTTTGCCGGCGTCTTTGGTGGCCTGGCGCTGCGCGTCGTTGAAGTAGGCCGGGACGGTGATGACGGCTTCGGTGACCTTCTGGCCCAGATAGGCTTCGGCGGCTTCCTTCAGCTTGGTGAGGATCATGGCCGAGATCTCGGGCGGGGAATACTTCTTGCCGTTGATTTCGACGCGCGCGTCGCCGTTTTCGCCGCGCACGACCTTGTACGGCACCATCTTCATTTCTTCGCTGACTTCGTCGTAGCGCCGGCCCATGAACCGCTTGATCGAGAAAATGGTGTTCTCGGGGTTGGTGATGGCCTGGCGCTTGGCGACCTGGCCGACCAGCCGTTCGCCGGACTTTGGTGAACGCCACGACCGACGGCGTGGTGCGCGCGCCCTCCTGGTTGGCGATGACGGTGGGCTGACCGCCTTCCATGACGGCGACGACGGAGTTCGTCGTTCCGAGGTCGATACCAATGATTTTGCCCATGTTAGGGAACCTCCTCTAATGTTAATAATGGCTTTGCAGCAGGCCTGATCACTGCCTCTGAGTACAAGGCTATTATCAAACTTTAGTGTGTTGTTGTCAAGTATATCGGGCTAAAAGGCAACTAAGTCTATTATTTACAATGATATTTTACGGCTTGGTGGGCCCTGAAGGATTTGAACCTTCGACCAACGGATTATGAGTCCGCTGCTCTAACCGCTGAGCTAAGGGCCCAAATGGCGGAGCTGGAGACTCCGCTATCGTACCCCTTTTGGTAGCAGAAACGGAACCGGGTTAGAAGGACCGGGTGAGGGAGCCTTGGAATTCCAGGCCGATGAGGAATTTGGATCTTCGCTCTGTGCAATGGCGGACGATGGCGCCGCCCATGAGCTGCAGTTCCTTCACGTTCAAGTACACTGGGGAGCCAACGGCGATGGGTTCCGGAGAGACCACCGACGCCCCGGCGCTGCTCATATCGACCCCGCGCGATTGCGTTTGCTTCTTCCAGCCTTTGTGATCTTGCCAGCCCAGCTCGATGTGAGAGGTCATGGGCGACCGAAGGTAGCGGCGTTCGTCGATTTGGCCGAAGGCCGCAGCCTGGGCACGATTTCGCGCGATTTCTCCGTTACTGGGAACGTACGTGGCGACCCTCGCTATGAAAGACTGCAAAGCCATCCGTTTTCCTCCTGGCCGCAGGCGCTTCAGGCAACCAGGGGGCCACCACGCCGAGGCAGGAAGATCAACAAGTTGCAAGCTGTGCAACCGTCACCGCTTTGCCGATTGTCAAAAGTACGACAGGCACGCAATTTTCATCGCGGGTAATCTTCGCGCAGGGCGCACATGGGGTCGATGCTGGTGGCTCGCCGGGCGGGGAGCCAGCACGCAAGCGCCGTGGTGACGGAGACCACGCCGGCGGCCATCCAAATGTGTGACGGACTGCCGGAATCAAGCCCCACCAGCGCGCCGCGGAGCGCGCGCATCAGAATCAGCGAGGAGCCCAGCCCAACGGCGAGCCCCACGGCGACCGTGAGGAAGCCTTGACGGAAGATCAAAGCATGAATGTTCGCAGGCGTGGCCCCGAGTGCCATCCGAACGCCGATCTCCTGTGTCCGGCGCGATGTGGTGTACCACGTCACCCCATAAACACCGGCCGCGGACATCAGTAGCGCGAGGAAAGCGGTGACCGAGAGCAAGCTCAAAATGAAGCGCCGGTCGGCGACAGAATCCGCAATAAGATCGCGCATGGAGGCGCTGAGCAGCACAGGCTGATTGGGATCGATGGCGGCGATGGCGCGGCGGATGGCCTTCTCCAGATCTCCTGTGGGGCGGCTGGTTCTCACCACCAGGAATGCCGCGTTTTCGAGTGCGCCCGCAGAGAGATACACGCTCGCCCCTGCCGGGCCATCGAGAGCCGCATGGCGGATGTTGGAGACGACACCGACAATGCGCTTCCAGTTGCGGGGGTCTTTGGGCATGCAATAGACGCAGATCTGCTTCCCGATGGCGCTGGCTGCCGGCCAAAGGCGCCGGGCGGCGACATCATCCACGATAGCGACGTCGCTCGATGCCTTCATTTCGTCTTCACGGAACCAGCGGCCCTCTCGCAGCCGGACGCCCATGGTTTGCAAATACTCTCCGCCAACTGCGTCGATTTCGGCGGGAGTCTGACCATTCGGGTCCATGATCGCGGCTTCGCTGATGCTGACCAATCCGCCATGATTCTCGCCGCTAAACGGCAGCGCGTCGACAGTGCCAGCGTTCTCCACTCCGGGAATGGCGCGGACGGAATCGAGAAATCGCCGGTAGATCGCCGCCCGTAGTTCCGGAGTCGGGTACCGCTCGTGTGCCGGAAGGACGACGGAGGCAAGAATGCGATCCGCCTGAAACCCGGGGTCGGTTCGCAGCAGGCCGATAAAGCTTCCCAGGAGTTGCCCGCCGCCTACTACAAGGGTCACGGTCACCGCGACTTCGGCGACCACAAGTAGCGCACGGATGCGGTCCTGTTTCCCGGACGCATCACCGCGCGAGCTAAACCCGGGTATCGCGATGGCCTGCTTCCAGCCGGCGGCGCGAAGCGCGGGCGCGATCCCAAAAAGAATACTGTTGACCAGCGCGACCAGGAGGGCGAACGCCAGAATCGTCCAGTCTGCGCGAGCGGCCGCCAATCGTGGAATACTCACGGGCGCAATGGCGGGCAAGATTCTCCACGCAAGCACAGTCAGCGCATATGCGCCCAGGCCGCCCAGCGCGCCGAGTACGCAGCTTTCGGTGAGGAGCTGACGGACAATGCGCGCGCTGCCGGCTCCGATGGCCATGCGCACCGCGATCTCCCGCCGCCGGAACAGCCCGCGCGCGAGCAGGAGATTGGCGACGTTGGCACATCCGATCAGCAGAAACATGAGGGCGGCCGTCATGAGAAGCCACAAAGCGTCGCCGGCGCTTCGTACGGTTCTCTCGCGCAAGGGGGCCAGCCGCAAAGTAGCGTCGCGGTTGGTGCCGGGAAATTCGCGGGAGAGAGCGGCGCTGATGGAGGCGAGATCCTGCTGGGCCTCGATGAGCGACGCGCCGGGACGCAGCCTGGCCACCGCGCCGAGTCCGCCCTCGGTGCTGGCTGGATCGATTCTGAGGGGCGCCCAAAACTCCACGTACGGAGCCGGCGTGCGGGCCGCTACCCTGCGCAGTGGAAAGTTGAAGCCGGGCGGCATCACGCCAATCACGAGGCAATCACGGCCGTTCACTTTTATGATCCGTCCGATCACGCCGCGGTCGCCGTTGAACCGGCGGATCCAGAGGCCGTAACTCAGGATCATCTCGTTAGTTTGGTGAGGCTGATCTTCGGTAGGGAGCATGCCGCGGCCCAGCATGGGCGATACACCGAGCGTCGGAAACAAGTTGGCGGACATGCGCAGACCGTAGAGCGCTTCCGGTGGAGTGGACAGGTCGCCCGCGAGATCGAAAATGGCGTTGCCGTAAATTCCGACCGACGCGAGTGTACGGGTGCGACGGATGATCTCTTGCGTGTCTTTCCAATAAACCCAATCCCCGTGGGAGGGCGCGAAGTGGGCGAAGTCGGTTCGGATTTGCACCAGTTCCGCGGCGCGCGCAAAAGGCAGAGGATCGATCAATACGGACTTGATCGCAGTGAACACTACCGCCGTCGCGCCGACGCTCAGCGCGATGGATAAAAGGGCGATGCCAGTTAGCGCGGGGGTTCGCCAGAACAAGCGGAGAGCGAGGCGGATGTCTTGCCAGACAGACATGGAATCATTTTAGTGCAGGGGGCTGCATTTCACGGTTCATGGTCACCTTGAGTGCCTGTTTTGTGGTCACCAAGCGATAAGTGCCGTCGGGGCGCTTTTCTTCGACAGTTATTCTCAATGCGAAGCACCCCAGGTCACGAGCCATCCACAGCGTCACCCGCTGGTGATCACCCAAGTCAGGCTGGACGGCCACGGTCGGATGACCGAGGATCGTTTCGTGGCCAACAACCGGTCCGTAGACGCAGCCGGCGTTGATCAGAGCAGCCCCGCTTCCTAACGCAAAACCATGCTCGGAGCCAGCACTGACGCGAGCGGCAGACTCGAACTTTTTCAACAGCTCGGGGCTGACCATGAAGGGCAACGTAAGCCGTCCCACAACAGAGCCAACCTGCATCAACGCGTGCCGGATCGCATTTGAGAACGAGGGATAGAAGTGGTACACGCCAATCTCGCATCCATTGTCGTTGTAGGACCCACGATGTTCCTCAATCGCAGATGTGCCGTCGTCTGCATACTGCACCACATCGGAATCCACCATGTAGGGAACCCCGACCGGAGGCGCCACGATCCTGTGAGTCTGCGAGAGGGCCAGGGCAACCACAAAAAAGAATGCTCCCATCGCGAGGATCGCTCCGGCAACCAGGCTCTTTCTAACGCCCGGTACGAACGGCGCAATCCAAGGCGGCACGCCGGGGGATCGCTCCGGATTCGCAACGAATCCGGCACGCACGCTCTCACGCAATGACGCTGGTGCTGGCGGCGCGCTCCACGTATCGAGCAGATTGTCGAGTTCAGTATCGTTCATCCTTTTCGCTCCAGGCTTGGCGCATATGCGGCTAGCGTCTCTTTCAAACTTGCCCGTGCCCGTTGCAGGCGCGACTTTACCGCGCCCACGTCGAGCGCCATTACGCGCGCGATTTCCGCCAGCGGCATCTGCTCGTAATGAGCGAGGATGAGGACTTCGCGCTGCGTCTCCGGCAACTGCATCACGGCACGGCCGACCAAATCTCCCACCTCTGTGCGCAGAACTTCGCTTTCGGGGGAGCGGTTATGGCGCCCCTCCGGGCCATCGTCGCTCGCAAAATCCATTTTCCGGCGCCGCTTAAGGGATTGGTTTCGAACAACGCCGAACAAGTAAGTTCGTACTGACGCGCGCTCCGGATTATACGAGCACTCCGGCCGCAGCAAGGCCAAGAAGCATTCCTGCACGATATCTTCGGCGTCTGCCGCCGATCCGGTCAGCCTGTAGGCGAAGCGGAAGAGCGACAGATGATGCTCATCGAACAGTTCGAGGAGAGCGCCTTCCCGTCCCTTGCGGGCTGCCTTGACCAGATCCATGCTTGCCTAGAGAGTATTACCGCGAGGGCTGGAAAGGAATCGCGGTTAGATGCGGAAAAAGATAATGATGGAGCCTGCCGGCTTGCTTGTGGAGAACCGGCCACCGCCTCGCGATAAGAGTTTGGACCTGCTAGCATCTTGGCGATAACAGATATCGGAATCGAGCCAAACTATGAAATACGACGTGGTTGATCGCGGCAAGCTGATTCGTTTCAAGCGCATCCTTAACCCGCGGACGAACAAAGGCGTAGTTGTCGCCTTCGATCATGGTCTGATGGTTGGACCGATACCGGGCACCTCACCGCCGCAGAAGCAGTTGCAAGTGTTTCTCGATGCCGGTGTGGATGCAATCCTGCTGTCGTTGGGCCTGTTGCGCCGATCCGTCGATTTGTTTGCAGGAACGCGGGTAGGAGTCATCTTGCGGCTGGATTGGACGAACCAATGGCGCGAGCCTTCGATGCTTGGTTTCGACGAAGGCCGCACGTCTGCGTTGGCCGCGGTAGAGGATGCTGTACGCTGGGGCGCCGATGCCGTACTCACATATATGTTTGTCGGACTCGACGACCCAGCCGCGGAGGCGAAGGAAATCCGCCGCAATGCAGAGGTAAACCGTGCCTGCGAGCGCTTCGGTATGGTTCACATCATTGAATCCATGGCGAGGGGCCGGCGAGTGGATCAACCGAACCGGAAGGATCTGGTGGCATTCCATACGCGTGTGGCCGGTGAATTGGGCGCTGATCTGCTCAAGACTGACATTCTCCCCAGCGAGCAGGACACGGCGGAAATTGTCTCGACTAGTTTGGCGCCGATTCTGCTTGCCGGCGGACCTAAGGGGGAGCAGCCGGACGTCTTGAACCTGGTTCATCGGCTCGTGCGGGCGGGCGCCTCGGGGATCATATTTGGAAGAAACGTTTTCCAGTCCGCGGACCCCGCCGCCTTCCTGCGTGCCGCTCGAGACGCCGTTCATAAATGACTACGGGAAACGCGGGGGACGGAGGTCTCTCCGGCGCTCGTTCTCAATCCCGCCGAATGGCGTCGCGAATCAACCCTTCCACCCGGGCCCAGACTTCGGGGTCGAGCTCCATCTTCGTGTGAGTGCCGCCGAGGACCTTGCGTCTCCAGGATGCGGAAGAGAGATCGATGTACTTCGACCCGTAGTGGTACTGAAAATTTCCCTCAATGCGGGTGTGCGAGGGGTCGGCTGCGCGGATGATGCGGCGGCCCATGATGGGCGGGCCATCGTGTTGGAACAGGTTCGCGGCAGCCAACACATTAGCGGGGATGACGCCGTCACTGAAGCCGACACTATCCACTTGAACGGTGAGCAGCACCGGGATGCCGAGGGTTTGCAGCTTGCGCGCCAGATTCACTACGGCGCCACCGCCCAGGCTCTGGCCATATAAGATGACGCGGGCGTGGGCGCGCTCGCCGGCTGCGAAGGCTGCGCAAATCAACCGGAGAGCCACGGCTTGCCGGTGATTGCTGAGTGCTTCCGCGTAGACGCCCGGATCGTCCGCGCGCAATTTCAGGGCGAGCTTTCGCACGCCGCGATTGGGATCGTTCCAGTGATCCCAACCGCCCAGGAATCCGACGACGAGCGTGCTTCCCCGGGGGAGTGGCAAAGGAGTGGTGAGATCCGAGAATACCTGCGCCCGGGCCACGGCCATCATGGCGAGGGCCAGCACGGCGATCCGTGCGGCGAGCATGAACTTATTTTACCGCGCGCCCGCGAATGTCGCGGGCCCGGGGAGATCGGCCTCCTCGTGTGTGCCTTCAACGGCTTGCTTAATGAACGGGCAGATCCTAAGTGGCGCGCCGTCCCGCCACTAAAGAGTAATAACCAGCATTGGAAGGCGCGTTTTCATAACAGGACGCAGTAGCAGTAGAGAAACTGTTGAGTAGTTCCGAAAGGCGTGCGGTGCAATTCCTTTGAGCTCTCGATTAGATGAAAACGCGGGCCAAACTCTCCGTGCAGCGAACCGGCATCATACCGCATGACATCAAGACCGCTGCATTTGTCAGGCCCCTCTGGGCCGAACGTGCCGATAATGACGTGACCACCAGGCTTGACCGCTGATGAAACCTGACGAACATACGCGATACGCTGCGAGCGTTCCGTGAGGAAGTGAAACACCGCCCGATCGTGCCACACGTCGTAGAACCGGGTGGGCAGGTTCGCCTGGGTGACATCGTCGACCAGCCAAGTGGCCAACTGCGAAGCAGGGCCCAAGCGCTCTTTCGTGTGTTCGATGGCGGTCTGGGCTATATCCATCACCGTCACGTTGAGGTATCCACACGCAATCAAATCGTCAACCAGCGTGGATTGACCACCGCCCACGTCGATGATCGAGGCGCAAGGCTCTCCCGCCACACGTTTGATCAGCGCAAGTGAAGTTTCGAGATGGGGCCGAAACCAACTCACTTCAGTGGGCGCTTTGGTGCCGTAGACTCGTTCCCAGTGCGCCTGCGTGTCCATAGCAGCTACCAGTTTAGCGGCAAGAGGCGAAGGATCGTGAAATTCGGCGATTCGCAGATCAGGCGGATATATACTACCGCGCGCCGGCGAATGCCGCGAGCAGTGAGAGGATCTCGCGGCCGTAAAATTCCGCTTTGCGCGCGCCGATGCCGGAGATTTCGAGTAATTCGCCAATCGTCGAGGGGCGCCGGAGGCAGATCTCTTCGAGCGTGCTGTCGTGCAGGATGACGTACGCGGGTACACCTTTGCCTTTGGCCACGGTGCGCCGCCACTCGCGCATGTGATCGGCCAGACCGGGCGCGCGCGGCTTCGAAGCCGGCGGAGCGGCGGCTTCCACGGTGGCGCGGCTGCGCTTGCGGCGGCGGGTCTCCGGCTCGGCCCGTGCGGCGATCCACGCGGGCGCGGGAGCGCAGACATCGCACATGCTGCATGTGTTCCATTTGGGTGTCTCACCGAAGTGCGTGCAGATCTGGCGGTGACGGCATTGAGCGGCCTCGGCAAAGCGGCGCATGGCGTGATAGCGCTCCCAGGCGCGGTCTTTCTCGGCGGGGTCGTTCAAGGCATCGATGAAATACGCCAGCAAGCCCACATCCTTCTTCTGCCAGAGCAAAGCGCAGTCGGCTGGAAGCCCGTCGCGGCCGGCACGCCCGGCCTCCTGGTAGTACTGTTCGATAGATTTCGGCAGCGCCAGATGGACGACTGCGCGCACCGCGGGCTTGTTGATTCCCAGACCGAAGGCGAGCGTACCGACAAGCACGCGGATTTCATCGGACATCCAGGATTCCTGGTTCCGCTGGCGGTCGGCGGCTTCCATTTTTCCGTGATAGCCAATTGCACGGATGCCTTGCTGCTTCAGAAAATGCACCGTCTCACCGACTCTGGCCACGGTGGGAGCGTAGACAATCGCATTCTCACCCGCGTGAGCGCGCAGCGCGGAAACCATCAGGCGGAGTTGCGTGGGCGCATCGCACTGCCGCACCAGGTAACGCAGATTCGGACGGTAGAAGCTCGCAATATACCGGTCCGGCTCGCGCAGACGGAGTTGCGCCAGGATGTCGTGCCGCACGCGGCGCGTGGCGCTGGCGGTGAAGGCGGCGATCGGCTGGCCTGGGAAATGTTCGCGCAACGCGCTGAGGTGCCGGTAATCCGGGCGGAACTCGTGGCCCCATTCAGAAATACAATGCGCCTCATCGATGGCGAAAAAAGCGATGGGAACTCGAGAAAGCCACTCAACGGTATCCGGCCGGGCCAGGCGCTCCGGTGAGAGATACAGCAGCCGGTAAGCGCCGCCGATCGCGCGTCGAATCACCTGATTCTGCTCGGTAGTGCCAATCGAGCTGTTCAGCACCGCCGCGGGGATGCCCATCTGATCGAGCTGCGCGGCCTGGTCCTGCATGAGCGAGATAAGCGGCGAAACCACCACCACGGTGCGGCCCATCACCACAGCCGGGAGCTGATAGCACAGCGATTTCCCGCCGCCCGTCGGCATGACCACGGCGATGTCGTGGCCATCGAGCAGGCTGCGGACGATGCGCTCTTGCAGCGGCCGGAACCCGTCATACCCCCAGTAGCGCTTGAGCGGGCTGAGCAGGTCAAAATCGGAGGCCAAAGCAAATTGTAGCTTGCGCGGTGCGGGACCGGTACTAAGCGATATTACGCGCCGATGCAATGACTTACAGAATAATGGCAACAAAGTTGTTGATTGTACTAATAAAACAGTACATTATTCATTCAAATGAGGAACACAGTTCAGCTCGGCACGCCTATTCGCCTCCAGCTCGACTTGCGCTCGGGGGTTCCGGTCTATCGGCAGATTATCGATCAGGTATTGGCGAGCCTGGCGTCGGGAAGGCTCGTGAACGGCGATCAGCTTCCTACGGTGCGGCAGCTCGCGGTGGACCTCTCGATCAATCCGAACACGGTGATCCGGGCGTACCGGGAACTCGAGATCCGCGGGTTTCTGGACACACATCAGGGGTCGGGGACGTTCGTCAGCGCGCGAAAGGTGGAGCCGGACGGCGAAGAGCGCCGGCGCAAGCTGGATGGCATTGTGAGCGAGTCAATTGCGCGGGCGGGAGCTGAAGGATTTACGGCGCAACAGGTATTGGAACGGCTGAGAGATTTGTTGGCGGAACAACAGAAGGAGAGGGATTGATTCTATGAGCGTACTGAACTTGCTAAAGCGGCGCGCGGGCGGGGAAGGGTCACGGGACCTGTCGGCGAACGGTCCCGCCCTGTTCGTTTTCTTCTTGTGCCTGGCCATGGGCCTGGTCACGGCGATTCCCTTGAACCATCCGGCTCCGGCCATTGCCGGCACTCTGTTGGGCTTCTACTTCCTGTTCGCAATTCAGGTTGCGAACCAGTGGGAGAAAGTTGCGGTACTGCGGTTCGGGCGCTACATCGGGCTGCGCGGACCAGGGATGTTCCTCATTACTCCCGTGGTCGACTCGCTCAGCCGGTTCGTGGACCAGCGTGTGCGAGTGGTAAGCGTCAGCGCTGAGTCGACTCTGACCCGCGACACGGTGCCGGTCAGCGTGGACGCGATCATTTTCTGGATGGTGTGGAACCCGGAGAAGTGCATTCTGGAGGTGCAGGATTTCGAGAATGCAATCGGCATGAGCGCGCAGACGGCGCTACGTGAATCGATCGGACGCCATGAGCTGAGTCAGATGGTGGCCGAGCGCGAGCTGCTTGGGCATGAGCTACAGCGGATCCTGGACGAGAAGACCAACCCGTGGGGGATCACGGTCCAATCGGTCGAGATCCGGGATGTGCAGATCCCCGCTACTCTCGAGGACGCCATGTCACGGCAAGCGCAGGCGGAGCGGGAGCGGCAGGCGCGTATCATTCTGGGCACGGCCGAGACGGAGATTTCGGAGAAGTTTTCGCAGGCGGCGGAGGTTTACAAAGATAATCCGATAGCGCTGCACCTGCGCGCGATGAACATGCTGTACGAAGCGATTAAGGAGAAGGGGGCGATGGTGATTGTGCCGTCATCGGCGGTGGAAACCATGGGCCTGGGCGGGCTGCTTGGCACAGCGGCTCTAAACAAAGAGTAGAAGAGAGGAGTAACGGCCGCCAGGCTAATCCCCCGCGGGCCCTAGCGGGCGATCGGGCATGTCGGCCAGCACATAACTCATCACGGCCATGGCAGCAATATTCAGGCGAAAGTCCTCAGGCTGAACTTTATCCACGGTGTCTGCGTCGCTGTGATGCCAGTCGAAATAATGCGTCCCGACGGTTTCCATACCGAGGCTGAGGACGCCTTCGCGGGTCAACGGTCCGATATCGGCCTCGCCTCCGCCGCTCCGGATCTCGCCCGCGCCAATGCCGTCCAACAGTTTGCCGATTTGACGTAGACGTGAGAGGGGCGGCTGCGTTAAGGAATCGCTCTCGCGGTGCGGCGGACCAGCTAATCCGAAGCCAGTGGGTTTTTCGGCGCCGCTATCCATCTCAATGGCCGCCACGTGATTCGAGAGCTTCGATCCGATCCAGGCCCGATAGGCATTCGCTCCCGCCAACCCGTTTTCCTCATTGGTCCAGAAGACCACGCGAATGGTGCGCCGGGGCTTCAATCCAAGCTTGCGGATCAAGGCCGCCGCTTCGAGCGCCGCGATACAGCCGGAGCCATCATCCTGCGCACCCTGGCCGACGTCCCAGGAATCGATGTGGCCTCCGATGACGACGATTTCCTCCGGCTTTTCGCTGCCGGGAATCTCGCCGATTACGTCGGCGGAATCCGCATCGGGAAGCATTTTCGCTTCCATTGCCAAGTGAACCACTACGCGATTGCCGGCATCCACCAGCCGCTCAATCAGCATCGCGTCCTCCACCGAGACGGCGGCTGTGGGGATTCGGGGCGCGCCCTTGGCATAGTCCATACCGCCGGTGTGCGGGACCTGCAAACTGAGCGGCGTCACGGAACGAACGAGCGCCGCCACCGCGCCCAGTTTGGCGGCGCGCGAAGCGCCTCCAGCGCGATACTGCACGGTTTCGGAGTAATTCACGAAGGCCGCGTTGTACAGCACGATTTTGCCTGCCACGGCGGCGGGCGAATGGCTCTCCAGATCGCTAAAATTGTGGACTACGAGGACCTCGGCAGTGATGCCTGCTGCCGGCGTGGCAACGCTGCCGCCCAGGCCCAGCACGTGCAGCGGTTTTTCGACCGGCTTAATGATCGAGGCGCTTTCCTGCCCGCGTACCCAGTGCGGAACCTTGACAGGGAGGGTGATCACATTCTCCAGGCCGTCCTTCTTCATCTGCTCCGCGGCCCACCGGATGGCGCGGTCAAGCGCGGGTGATCCGCTGAGCCGATTGCCGATCCGGTCACCTAAGTAGGTAAGCTTTTCGTACCCCGCGGTGTCTTCGAGTGCGGCGTCGATGATCTTGCCGGCGGTGGCGCGGTAAGTTTCATTGAGCGGCTGTGCCGATGCCAGCCCGGCCACGAAGCTGCACACCAAGAGCAGAATTGCGGCGGCCATTTTCATCGATCCATAGATCTTACAACGCGGGTGCAGGCCGGGCCGGCCGGGGCGCACTCGACAGGCCCGTGCGTTTGTGACACAACAGAAGGGAGGAGTGGTTTCTCTCTCCGTTTGCATGCCCAGCCGCTGGCAAAAGCTTCGTACCGCGATGCGCCGCCGCATCCGCTACCGGATCACGCGCGGAGGTCTGCTGTTTCTGCTGGCGGTAGTGCTGGTGGCGGCGTCCGCCATTATTTCCGCCAACAACCTGCTATTCCTGATTCTCGCGACCATGATTTCCACGATGTTGGTTTCGGGTTTCATCAGCCGGCTGTGTCTGGCAGGCCTGGAGTTGGACCTGGTGCTGCCCGAGCACATCTCGGCCGGGCGCGCCGCACGCGCGAAGCTCTATGTGCGCAACCTCAAAGTGTGGATGCCGTCGTTTTCCATCCAGGTGACCGGGGTGCCGGAGCGTTCGACGGCAATGACCGGGCGGTCGCCCGAGCAGCGCGCTATTCTCACCGCGCCGGTTTACTATCCCGTGATTCCCGGCGGCGCACTGCTCGAAGAGAACGTGGATCTCCAATTCGATCGCCGGGGCACGCAGCGCCAGAACAGCTTCGTATTCGCTACGCGATTTCCCTTCGGCTTTCTTGACAAAATCGCGCGCGTCACGCTGCGCCGCGAGGTGGTGGTGTATCCGTCGATCGAACCGCGGCCCGGCTTCCCGGAGCTGCTTTCAGCGATTGTGGGCGAGATTGAGGCGCACACGGTGGGTCTGGGCCGCGACTTCTACCGCATCCGCCCATACGAGGCCTTCGAGAGCGCGCGGCATCTCGATTGGAAGGCCTCGGCCCACACCGGGGATCTGCAGGTCCGCGAATTCGCGCGAGAACAGGAACGCGCGGTGGAGGTATTTCTGGACCGCGACGTTCCACCGCATCTCGAGGGATGGTTCGAGTACGCCATTGAATGTTGTTCGTTTCTCGCCTGGAGCCTCTGGCAGATGGGCGCGGGCATCCGCTTTCGGTCGCAGCAATTCGACATTCGCGTTCCGGAAGAAGGCGACGTATACGCAATACTCAAGTACCTGGCGCTGGTCTTCCCTCAAGCGGGGAAGGCTACCGGAGGAGCCTGCGGACGAATCAAGTTTTCAAATTGTGCTGAGCGCGTCGCCCAACCGGTTTCGAGACGCTGGGTGGGCGCCGGCGCATCTGTTCGGTCCGGAAGCTTTCGACAGCGCGGGGTTGCGCACGGAGCGCTAGAAGCATGAAGCTGAAACTGATCTGTTACTGGGTCCTGACCGTTACCGCCGCGGCCGAACTTCTGGTTGGTGCGGTGTGGGACCTAACCCATCGACCCGATGTGGTCCAGCTCGTCACCCAGCTTGGTTACCCAACGTATGTTCTCACGATACTAGGATTCTGGAAGCTGCTTGCAGTCATCGCCTGGCTTGTGCCAGGTTTTCCGAGACTCAAGGAGTGGGCGTATGCTGGTGTCTTCTTCGAAACGACCGGCGCGGCTGCATCGCACATAGCGAGCGGCAATACGTTGATGGACGCCAGTTGGCCCCTCGTCTTAGCTGCTTTGGGTATGGCTTCGTGGGCACTGCGGCCGCAGAGTCGTAGGTTTACAGTGGCCTCCTTCTAACACAAGAGTGGAATTCATACGCGCACGGTGTATGCGATCGCTAGGCGTTCGGCGGATCGATGCGGTAAATCCACTCTGCCTGCGCACTGCCGTTCACGTGCGCGGCTGCCGCTTCCACAATTCCGTGCATGGGGGAAAGCGTACACACGGGGTCGGTCGCGGCGGCATCGCCCGTGAGTAACATGGCCTGACAAC
This sequence comes from Terriglobia bacterium, assembly GCA_963768075.1. Taxonomy (GTDB): domain Bacteria; phylum Acidobacteriota; class Terriglobia; order Bryobacterales; family Bryobacteraceae; genus QHXW01. Next base: position 118,805 of record CAVYHD010000021.1, on the reverse strand, counting down.
GGCACCCGCCGAAATCTTGAGCCCGGCGGTCACAGCTGCGGCAGGGCTCAGGCATCCAGTCTTCGCCGCGGAACTTCTGGAACGCTTCGGATTGTTCCCAGATCCAGCGCAAGTCACGTTGCCGGACATTGTCGAACTGTAGACCGGGAATCACGCCCGCGGCGTGGCAGGGCAGCGCGCGCCCGGCGGGATCGATCAGCATCACGCTGCGTCCCCAGCCGCCCATGCAGGCTTTGGGGTAGCGAGCGTAGTAATCGGGGCCGACGAAATCAACGCGCATACTTCCCTTCAGCCGTTCGCGGGCCGCATTGATCACTTCGAGAGACTGCTCCCATTGCGCACGCGTCGGCAACAGCGCATCGCGATTCCGAAGCGCCCAGCCGTAGTACTGGACATGGGCGATCTCCAGGCGATCCGCTGCCAAGTCCTCCGACAGCGCGATCATATCCTCCAGCCGGCCGAGATTCCGGCGGTGCACCACCAGATTGACCGTGAAGGCGAGACGGTGGCGCTTGATCTCGCGCGCCAGAGCGACTTTGCGGGCGTGGGCGCGTGCGCCGGCAATTTCATTGGCAGCGTCTTCCTCGGCATCCTGAAAACTGAGCTGGATGTGGTCGAGGCCTGCGTCCACGAGGGCTGTCAGGCGATCCCGGTCGAGACCGATGCCGGAAGTGATCAGGTTCACGTAGAGTTTGGACTGCCGGCCGGCGGCGACGAGGGCGGTCAAATCCGGACGGGCCAGCGGCTCACCCCCGGTGAGGTGCAACTGAAGGACGCCGAGCTCGGCGGCTGATGCGAATACCTTTGTCCAGGTTTCGGTGGGCAGCTCGCGGTCCCGCGCCTGCATCTCGAGCGGGTTCGAGCAATAGACGCAGTGGAGCGGGCAGCGATGAGTGACTTCGGCGATGAGCGATAGCGGGCCGGATGCCGTCATGACGCGCTCATTCAAGATCGAGAACGCCCTTCTGGTGCAGGCGATCGAGGAACGCGGCCACTTCAGTTTCGATACGGCCGGGGTCCACCGCGGGAAACTCGGCGGTGAGCTCACGGACAATGCCGTCCACGGTGCGCTGGCCGTCGCAACGCTCCACAATTTTTCGACCCGGCCCCACCAAACGGAGAACACCCTCAGGGATGAGCAGGACGTCGCCCTGCTGAGCAGACTCACTCAAGCGGCAGCCGGGGCGGAGCCTGGGATGGCTGGCGGCCGATATCCGGCTCACACTGCCTCCACGCGAAACGCGCCGGGCGGAGGCCAGCCGGGGTTGACGTACGCAAAGTATAAAGCGTCCAACTGCGCCCACAGGATGTCGCATTTGGCGCGCAGTGCGCCGATGGCAAGTTCCTGGTCAACGCGCGTGGAGGCGTGCTCCGTGACCCAGTCGAGCGCAAAGCGGGCGTCGTCCGGAGCTTGGGTGAGACGCGCTTCGAAATAAGCCAGACCCCTCACAAGCCACGGATAGTGTTGGCGCAGTTTGTCCATGCGCAGGGCAATCAAATCGCGGGAAAACATTTCGGTGAGCGACGACGCTACGGCTTCGAGGAAGGTCTTGCGCGAAACCAGCTCCAGATAGGCATTGACCGCGTATCGCGTGGCCGGCAGCACTTCGCGCGCGGAGGCCACCCGCTCACGCTCCAGGCCGGTGGCTTCGGCGAGACGCAGCCAACGCTCGATGCCGCCATCGCCAGAACGCTCGCCGTCATGATCCACCACGCGCTTGCGCCAGAGCCGGCGAAAATCAGGATCGTCGCTACGCGAAAGAATCAAGGCATCTTTCACGGGGATCTGGCTCTGGTAGTAGAAACGATTGAGCGCCCACGCCTGGAGCTGCCCTCGCGTCAGCTTCCCTTCGTGCATCAACAGGTGGAAGGGATGACGATGGTGGTAACGCTCTTCTCCAACCGCACGGAGACGCGCAGCCAATTCCGCGGCGGTAAGCAAGCCGGACGGCGAGACGGTGATCATAGCTCGAACTCCATGCCGTCTTGAGCGACTTCCCAGCCGGCGTCGCATACGCGACGGTATTCGGGGCTGTCTTCATCCAGTATGGGATTGGTGTTGTTCACGTGGATGTAAACCTTACGGGGGCGCTGGAGTTTCGCCAGTTGCGCCAGACTGCCGTTCTCCCCGGAGATGGGAAGGTGTCCCATCTGGCGGGACGTGCGGCCGGCTCCTTGAATCCGAATCAATTCGTCGTCGGTCCAGAAGGCGCCGTCGAACAAAAGCAAGTCGGTCGTCTCCAGTTTCTCAAGCCAGGATTTTTCGATGGACGGTGCGCCGGGCATGTAGGTCAGGCGCCGCCCGCCTGGCGCATCGAGGCACAAGCCCAGCACCGCTTCGGCGGCTGGCAGAGACGCCGCCAGTTGCGCATCCACGTAATGCGGGTAATTGCCAGAGAGCGGGAACGGAAGACAGCGTATCCCCGATGGGGCGCCGGCGACGGAGGACAGCTCCAACGCAGTGCCCGGAATCAGATCAACCCAGGTGACTTGCTGCTTGATCATGGCGAAGATGATGTTGTTGTCCATGATAATCCTGCGGATGGACGGAGTGGCATAGACGCGCAGCGGCTGTGACTCCCGTAGGAGGATCAGACCAAGAACCTGGTCCAGGTCCGCGCCTGGAAGAACGATGGCGGCGATAGGAGTCTCGCGGGATTGCGCAGTGGGATGGAGCTTCGGGAAGGCCTCGATTTGGCGGGGGAGATCAGGCGACGCGCTCAGCAGATACCAACTACGGTCGTCCGAAGACACCACGACCTGCACCTGAGTGCGCGTGGAACCGCGCAGCGTGTGCTCCCGGATTCGCCGGCAATTCGCGCAGGCACAATTCCACTGCGGGAATCCGCCACCCGCGGCGGAACCGAGGATCTTCACCCGCACGCGGGCAATTTAGTACTCGGGGTTAGCGTACGTGTTGATTTCGCAGCTCAGGCAGACTTCCTGAAAATCCGGTGTGGTCCATTCCATGGTATGTGTCTCCAGGTTGAGTTACGTAAAGAAACTATTGTACCCGGTACCTGGTGTCCACGCAACATACAGGATCACACCTTTTCTTTTCGGCTGTGCGAGAATCGTCTGGATTTCCCATGGATGCAGACACGGACATCGGCGGGCCGCATAGCCGTTTTCCGGAGACTTGCCGCCCGGCAATCGACGACCTCCGGAGTCCGGATACCCGTTCGCGCGAACATGCCAGGGGAGCCCTCATCGCGGCCTATTGGAAGCCGGTCTACAAGTACATTCGGGTTCGCTGGAATCAGTCGAATGAAGATGCCAAGGATTTGACGCAAGCGTTTTTTGTGCGGGCGCTGGAAAAGGAATTATTCCGCGGGTACGACCCGGCCAAGGCCCGGTTCCGCACCTACCTGCGCTTGTGCCTCGAAGGGTTTCTGGCGAACGAGAACAAAGCTGCCGCTCGGATCAAGCGGGGCGGTGGTGCGAAGCTCGTATCGCTGCATTTCGACGACACGGAGGACCAGAATCGGCCGCGCGAGATCGCATCCACTGAACCAACACCGGAGGAATACTTCCACCGGGAATGGGTGCGCAATCTTTTCACCCTTGCGGCGGAAGATCTGAAGCGGGAATGTGAAGGGCTCGGCCAGCAGATTCAGTACGAGGTCTTCGAGCGATATGACCTGAATCATGGCGCTGAACGGCTCAGTTACAACAGCTTGGCCGCCGAATTGGCTCTCACGGCCACCACGGTGACCAACTACCTCGCCGCTATGCGCCGCCGCTTTCGCAATCGTATCCTGGAGCGTATTCGAGAGACGACGGGGTCCGAGCAGGAGTTTCGCGACGAGGTGCGTGCGGCGCTGGGAATCGAGGCGTAATGGAATCGTTGCCCGACGCCGTCATCGGTCATGTGCGCGAGGTGGTCACGGAGCCCGATTTTACGGGCTCGCGTTATGAGCTGATCGGGGAGATCGGCCACGGCGGAATGGGCGTGGTCTACCTGGGTCTCGACACGCAACTGGCGCGGCGCGTGGCGCTCAAGGTCTTGCGGATTCCGGATGCGGACGGCCAGGCCGCCGAACGGATGGCTGAAGAGGCCCGCATTCTGGCGCGCCTCGAACACCCGGGAATCGTTCCCGTTCACGACCTGGGAACACTGCCGGATGGACGAATCTTCTATGCCATGAAGTTTGTGGAAGGCACGCGACTTGACGGTTACGCGCAGGCTGAAGCGCCGCTCGCGGACCGGCTGCGCGTCTTTCTGCGAATCTGCGAAACGGTCAGCTTTGCGCACTCCCAGGGCGTCATTCACCGGGATCTGAAGCCGGCAAATATCATGGTTGGCCAGTTCGGTGAAGTGCTCGTTCTGGACTGGGGCGTCGCCAAAATCGCCGGTGTGGGGCGGGAATCTTTGCGGGCGGCCGGCACTCCCGGCTATATGGCTCCCGAGCAAGTAGCTGGCGCTGAGGATCAAGTGGACGCGCGGAGCGATGGCTACTCTCTGGGCAAGACTTTGGAAACGCTGGTCGCACCCCATAGCAGCCAGATCCCCAAACGGCTCCAGGCGATTTGGCAGAAGGCGGCATCCACGGACCGCGGCATGCGTTACGCTACGGTGCTCGATCTGGCACGCGAGATCGAGCGTTTTCAAAACGGCGAGCCGGTGCTGGCCTATCGCGAGACGATCCTGGAGCGCCTCGGCCGCCTGATTTCGCGAGACCGGACGCTGGTGTTACTGGTGACTGCGTATCTGGCAATGCGCATCCTGCTCTTTTTCTGGACCAAGCGTTAAAGGATTCCCGGGTAAAACGTAATAGAAGGTTGCGGCGGCACATGCTGCCAAAAAAGGGAGACGCGAAATGAATAAGCCGGTTTTTGGATTGCTGTTGGGTGGATTCCTGGGAATCTTCGATGGCTTAACCGCTTGGTTTACGCCTGCTGCCAGAGCGGGACTCGTTGGCATCGTCATCGGCTCGACCATTAAAGGGATAATCACCGGTGTCTGCATCGGCTATTTCGCGAAAAAGGTGCATTCGCTGGGCCTGGGAATTGTGTTCGGGCTGGCAGTCGGAATGCTTCTTGCCTTCCTGGTGGCTTGGATGCAGCATGGGTATTATTTCGAAATTATGCTTCCCGGCAGCATTCTGGGAGCGATTGTCGGCTTCGCCACACAGCGCTACAAGGCTGGCTCGACCGCTTGAGTGGGGGAGACGAAAGAAGAGAGAGTTAAAGAGTTAATGCGCAGCCAGCATTCCGATGCTAGTACGGTGACTACCCTCGGTGTTAACTCAATCGCCGTGCAGGTCCGAAAAAACACCTGCCGCCACGGATGTTTTTTCCACCGCTAATCCACGAAGGATTCCGCTTAATTGTCTGAAAATGCACCACTCGATTTTTGAGGAAATGTGAGCTAAATTTTCAGATTCTTCTTTGAAGGATCGCCCTTCCGAGTGTATAAATAAGAAGTAACTATGTTTTACAGAAGTGTTACTGACCAGGGGGTGCAATGGATGTAAATAGAATACTGGCGGCACTCCGCCAGGAGCGTGAGCAACTGGATGCGGTGATCGTGAACTTGGAACACCTGGCGCAGAGCCGCGAGCATCGCCGCGGCAGACCTCCGGCCATCCTCACCGCCGCCAGGAAACGTGGACGTCCGCGGGGCAGCAAGAACCGGACGCCGCGTGGGAGCAGTCAATTCGTTGGCGTGGCGGAGCGGCCGGTCCGGGCCATGGCGGCGGGTCAATCCATCTTGCTGGACGAATCATCTCAGGCGGGACCGTTCGAAACTGTCTGATCTGAGTCACCGCATTTCCCGTGCGCGAGAAGGTTCGAAGTGCCGCCCGGGAAATGCGCCGACTCAAACAAATTCCACGAAAGTTTGGCGTTTGCACAACGCCCGGCAGGGCTTGCGCTCCAGCGAAACTGGATTTCCGCCGGTACAGCATACTCTCGCACAACGCTGGGCAAGAACTTTAAGCCATTTATTTCCATACATTTGGTGGGATTATGGGGTTTGGCACTCGTCTTGCCGTGCGATACTAAGAGCATCAATCTCAATCGGTGTTTTTTATAAATGTCGCACCTTCAAGAGGCGATTAGCCGTTACAACAAGATCCTGGAAGCGCCTCCACACAAGGATCTCTCGTGGGTCAAGATCCTGCATGAGCAGATGGAAGCCGAACGGCTGTCCGCGGGCGGCCGCCTGCTTTGCCCTTTTCTTCGCCCGAACTTCGTGACTCGTAAGCAGTATGAGTCGATGGTGAAGACCGGTGAAGCGCTCATGTCGGCAATTGAACGCATGGAGCAGATGACGCTGGCCACGCCAGCGCTATTGGCGCGTGTGCAGCTGCTGCCGGCGGAGAAGATGCTGGCTGCCGTGGACCCGGGGTATCACATGTCGGAGGTTGCGTCGCGATTCGATCTGCATCTTTCGAACGGGACGCTGCAGGTGGTCCAGTATAACGCCGACTCACCCTCCGGACTGGCATGGGCGGAAGGACTGGCGGATATCTTTTACGACTGCCCGCCGGTGAAGGAGTTCCGCAAGCGGTATACGCTGACCCGCATGGGAGGCAAGAAATATTTCTTGTCTGCGCTGCTGAAGGCGTACAAGCAGTTTGCCGGACCCAAGAAGCCCAACATCGCCATACTGGAATTCCGAACGCCGTTCGCCGGGAACGGTCAGGGTCAGGGCGAATATCAGCTTTTTCGCGAGTTTTTCCGGGAAGCCGGCTACGCGACCGAAATTGTTTCCCCTGAACAGCTGGAATACCGCAACGGCGTGCTGCGCTGCGGCAATTTCGAGATCAACCTCATGTACCGGCGTATCAGCGTACAAGAGTTTCTGATGCGATTCGATCTTTCGCATCCGCTGGTACAGGCGTATCGCGATCACGCGGTTTGCGTCGTGAACAGTTTCCGGTCGGAGATGACTCACAAGAAGGCGCTGTTTGGGCTGCTGACCGACGAAACGTTGACGGCGAAGTTTCCGGCCCTGGAACGCAGAGCCATCCGAGACCACGTGCCGTGGACGCGGCTGGTTACGCCGGGCAAGACGGCTTACCGCGAGCGGCCCATCGACCTGCTGGATTTCATTCACCAGCAGCGGGAAAAGCTCGTGCTCAAGCCCAACGACGATTACAGCGATCAGCAGAGCTTCGTGGGCTCGGAACTGGATCAATCCGGGTGGGAGCGGGCTGTCCGGCAGTCGCAACGGTCGCCGTACGTCGTTCAGGAACGGGTGGAGCCGGCGATGTCGGTGTTCCCGATGATGACCTATGGGCACCTGGAGTATCGCGAGATGCAGGTGGACGTGCATCCCCAGGCATTCCTCGGGAAGGTATCGGGTTGCGCGAGCTGGCTCTCGGGAGGAGCCGCCGGGGCTTACTCCTCGTCGGGTGGTCTGGCCGCGACCTTCATCATCGACCAGAAGTAATTGCGCCGGACGTGTGCTGGTCCGACGAGCTATGTCGTCGCGCGACTTAATTTTACTTTGCCGACGATTTCGCCTTCATCCAGCGAGCCCTTCATTTCCCCTTCGAGGTGATCGTTCACCAAGGTCAACGTGAACTTGAAGGGGTTGGTGGTCTGAGGGGAGACGACCTCAAAGGAGACCTTGGCGCCATCCACTTTACCGTTGCGGATGGTGCCCTCGTCCCCGCCGCCGGTGCGGCCGATCTTTCCAGAGACGGTATCCGCCTTCTGCACCAGCTCAACTTGCACTTCCGTGGTGTTCCCGGCGTCTTCGACGTCGATTGTGCCGGACCACTTTCCTGAGATATCCGCGCCGCTTAGCGCCAGCGCCAGAAATGGCAAAATCCAAAAAGCTTTTCTCATGACACAACCTTCCCGGAACCCCTGTTTGACTGGATCATCATACCCTGTTTTCCACTGAAGGGCGGACGCTTCAAACCTAGGGTTGCCTCCGCGAGGGACCGCATTTCAGTATAATGCTTCGTTGCTTCATACTCCCGTGGCGAGGATCAACCGCATGAATCGATTGGCAGCTCTTGCTTTGATTGGGTGTGCGCTCGCGGCGCAGACTCCGCCGGCGGCACCGGCGCCAAAAGCTGACGCAGCGCAGCCGAAACCGGCGCGCGAGAACGGCCTGTACGCCGCAATGACGACTACGCTCGGCGTCATCACCATTCACCTGTTTGAGAAGGAAACTCCCATTACAGTCCGGAACTTCACGGGCCTGGTCCGCGGGACGAAGGAGTTTCGCGATCCCAAGACCGGGCAAAAGGTGAAGCGGCCATTTTTTACAGGAGTAACATTTCACCGCGTGATTCCCGGATTTATGATTCAGGGGGGGGACCCGACCGGCATGGGAAGCTACGACGCCGGTTATACCATCCCGGATGAATTTGTCCCGACGCTCCAGTTCGACGTGCCAGGACGTCTGGCCATGGCCAATATTGGCGAACCGCATACGGGCAGCACGCAGTTCTTCATCACCGACGGTACACCAACTTATCTGAATGGGAAGCACACCATCTTCGGGCAAGTAATCGAAGGCCAGGATGTCGTGCACCAAATTGCCGCGGTGCCACGCGGTGCCGAAGACAAGCCGAAGACGCCGGTGAAAATCTTGAGCATCAAGCTCACGCGCGTGGGACCGCCACCAGCGCCAGCCGCGACGAAGAAGTCCGGTACCGCCAAAAAGGCAGCCGCGCCTTCTAAGTAGGCTTCAGCTGGCGAGCTCGAGTTCGATTTTCTTCTGAGCGGGATCGAGTTTGAGAATTCGAAAACTGCGAATCTGACCGGAACGGGCAGGCTCGCGCTTGGCATCTGCTGCCCCGGCCGCCTGACCATGTTTCCACTTGCTGGCGAGCATGGAACTGAGGGTGGAGAGATCGGCTTTGGCGGGTTCGACGGTTGGCGATGCCTCCTTCGCGTCGGTTTGCCCGATGCTGCAAAAGGCCTGAATGCCTTCGCCGAGCTCGACAACCGCCTTGCCGCGCGAAACGTCCGCCAATCGTCCACTCACCAGATCGCCTTCCTTGTGCTCGGCAATGTACTCGTCAATCGAGGTGGGTTGGAGCTGTTTGAGGCCCAGGCGGATGCGGCGCTTGGCGCGGTCGACTTCCAACACAGCGGCGCGAACGGCCTGACCGGGCTTAAGCGCTTCCTGGGGATGATTGATGCGTTTTTCCGCGCTGATATCGCCGACGTGGATCATGCCCTCAATGGCCTCGTCGAGCTGCACGAACGCGCCGAACTTGGTGAGGCTGGTGATGGGGCCTTCGACGATGCTGCCCACCGGGAATCTTTTTTCCACTTGCTCCCAAGGGTCGCCAAGGGCCTGCTTCAGGCCGAGAGAAATCCGCCGCTCGCCGACACTGACGCCGAGCACCACCACATCAACCGAATCACCCGGCTTGACGACGTCGGCCGGTTTACGCACTTTCTTGGACCACGATAGCTCCGACAGGTGAATGAGGCCTTCAATACCGGGCTCCAACTCGACAAACGCGCCAAAATCCGTGACGCGTGTGACCACTCCGCGAACCCGCTCACCGGCCGTGTACTTTTCAGCCACGGCAGTCCACGGGTCGGCTTGCAGCTGTTTCATGCCGAGCGAGATGCGCCGGCCACGTTTGCCGGTGCCGTGCTGCTCGATCTTGAGAATCTGGACGTCGACGTGATCGCCGGGCTTGAGCAGGTCGGCAGGTTTGTTGACGCGGCCCCAGGACATGTCGGTGACATGGAGCAGTCCATCGACGCCCCCGATATCGATGAAAGCTCCGAAATCGGTCAATGTGCGGACGGTGCCGGGAACGACCGTGCCTTCTTTGAGGTCTGTCAGGCGCTGCTCGCGCGCTTTGGCTTCTTCTTCCTCGAGCACGACGCGGCGATCGACCACCAAATCCTCGTCGGCGACATCCAGCTTGATGATCCTGCAGGTAATTTCCTGCCCGACGAGCTTTTCCATTTCGGCGGCGTCTTTGGCTCCACTACGAGAGGCGGGCATAAAGGCGCGCACGCCGACATCGACGCTGAGGCCGCCTTTCACCACGCCGCTGACGACGCCCGCGATGGCGCGCTTTTCCTGGAACGCTTTCTCGAGGCCGCTCCAGTCCTTGGGCCGCTGCACGTTGAGCTTGGAGAGCCGATAGTAGCCCTCTTCATTGCGCCCGTTGATGTCCACGCGGAGCTTGTCTCCGGGATGAATCCCTTCCGGGAACTCAGAGGCGGGCAGGATGCCCTCGATCTTCAACCCCACATCGACGAAGACGGAGTCCCCGGTGACCGCAATCACGATGCCTTCGCGGCCGCTGTCGGGCTTGGCAGGCGAGGCGTGTGCCTGTTCGAACTGAGAAAGGATATCGCCGAAGGAGGAGTCTGAGTCCGCAGCACCGGCTTCGGGATTGCGGCTCACTGCTGGGTTGGGCATGAGACTTTGTTTTTATTGTGGCACAATCGCGAATGAGATCACACTTGGCTACTGGGGAATCTACCGCGGGCTGGATCAGGCGGGTGCGTCCACAGGACGTTCTGCTGCTGGTGTTGTTCGCCGGCCTTGCGACCGCGAGTCCAACCCGGGACGCGCACGAAATTGTATTGCTGCTGGCGCTGGCGGCGCTGCAGATTGCAGGCCCGAAAATACCAGCCTTGGGAACCGCGCCCGGCAAGGTTTTGTGGATTGTACTGGAGTTGCTGTTGGCCTATGTGTTGATCGGGCATTCGGGTGTGCAAACGGGGCAAGGATGGGGTGTTGGGGGGCTGAACGGCAATTACTACTTGATCCTTCTTCTCCCTATGATTTCGGCCGCCACGTATCTGGGGGTGGTTGGCTCCTGGTTGTTTACACTGCTGTGCTGCGGCTCCTATCTCTCCTTCGTTCTGTTCGTGGATTTCGAGGTGTGGACGATTGACCCGGACAATGCCCGCGTCCTGGTGATGCGGTTACTCTTTCTCGCGGTGGTTGGAAACCTGGTGAATGTGCTGGCGGAGGCGCTGCGCGTGCAATCCGCCAATTATCAGAGGGCGGCGGAGGATTTGGCGGAGGCCAATCGGAACCTCAATGAAGCGGAGGCCGCGGTGCGGCGTTCAGACCGGTTGGCGGCGCTGGGACAGCTTTCGGCGGGACTCGCGCACGAGCTGCGGAATCCGCTGGGGACGATCCGGGCGTCGGCAGAGATGCTGTCGCGCAGCGTGCCCGCGGACAACGAAGTGGCGCGCGAGGTTGCCGGGTTCATTGTGACCGAAGTGGACCGCTCGAACTCGCTCGTGACGCGATTCCTGGACTTCGCGCGTCCCATGCAATTGAAGCTCGCGCCGGCGGATCTGGGCGAGGTGTTGGATCGCGCGGTGGCGCTGGTGGAGCGCGATGCGCCGCAATATCGGGTGACGGTCTACAAAAACTACTCCCCCGATCTGGAGCCTTTTCCGTTGGACGCCGAGTTGATGGAGCGCGTCTTCTACAACCTGCTCCTGAATGCCGCGCAGGCGAGCGATGACGGCGGGGCTATCACGCTGAAGACGCGGCGCGTGGACGGCACGGCGGAGGTGGCGGTGATTGACCGCGGCCCGGGCATTGATCCGAAGATCAGGGAGCAGATTTTCAATCCGTTTTTCACCACTAAAAGTAACGGCGTGGGACTGGGGCTCGCCATTGTTGCGAAGATCGTGGACGAGCACGGCGGTAGAATGGCGGTGGAAAGCGAACCCGGCAAGGGCAGCATCTTCCGGGTCTTGCTGCCCATTCAGCAGAAAACATGAAGCATCGGATCCTGGTGGTGGATGATGAAGAGAAGCTGCGGCGCGTCATTGAACTGCAGCTTACGGCGGCCGGATATGACGTGGATAAGGCGGCGTCGGCCGAAGAAGCGCTCAAACTGGCGGAACGGGCGGATCTGGTTCTGACGGATCTGAAGCTGCCGGGCATGGATGGGCTGGAGCTGCTGGCGGCGATCCGGCGGCAGAACATGCAAGCGCCCGTGGTGGTAATGACGGCGTTCGGCACGATCGAGGTTGCCGTGCAGGCGATGAAGACGGGCGCCGCCGACTTTCTCCTGAAGCCGTTCTCGCTCGATCATCTGACGGCCGTTGTCGAGAAGGCGCTCGAAGTGCGCGCTCTGCGGGCCGAGAACCGCGCGCTGCGCGAGGAGCTGGGAAAACGCTACGAATTCGACAACATCGTCGGCCGCAGTCCGGCGATGCAGGAGATCTTCGCGACGGTCGAGCGCGTGGCGCCGTCCCGGGCGACAGTACTGCTGGCAGGCGAGAGCGGGGTGGGCAAGGACCTCATCGCGCGCGCGATTCATTTTCACTCGCCGCGGCGTGACCGGCCATTTGTGAAGATCGATTGCACGGCGCTTCCGGAAAACCTGATGGAAAGCGAACTATTCGGATACGAAAAGGGCGCCTTCACAGGGGCGAATACAACCAAACCGGGTAAGTTCGAGCAGGCGGATACGGGCACGGTGTTTCTGGACGAAATCGGCGACGTGCCGGCCTCGATTCAGGTGAAGCTGCTGCGTATCCTGCAAGAGCGCGAGTTTGAGCGCCTGGGAAGCAACAAGACGCGACACATCGACGTGCGTGTGATCGCCGCGACGAATCAGGATCTGCGGGCCGCGCTCGAGCAGGGAACGTTTCGGGAAGACCTTTACTACCGGTTGAACGTGGTTCCCATCAACATCATTCCTCTGCGAGACCGGATGCAGGACATCCCGTTTCTGGCGGAGCACTTCCTGCACAAGTACGCGGCTGAGGCCGGAAACCGAGTGCAAACCATCACGCCGGCGGCGATGAGCAAGCTGATGTCGTACCATTGGCCGGGCAACGTGCGCGAGCTGGAGAACGCAATTGAACGGGGCGTAGTGATGGGCAGCGGGGAGACTCTCGATGCGGCTGACATCAAGCTGGACAACGCACCGCGCCCGCGCAGCGCCGGCACGGAACTGACGCTGCCGCCGGGCATGACGCTCGATGAGTACGAACAGGAGCTCATTCGCGAGGCGCTGAAGCGGGCCGATGGCAACAAGAGCCAGGCGGCCCGGTCCCTGGGGCTCACGCGCAACGCGCTGCGCTACCGGCTGGCGCAGATGGGATTGGAGCCGGAGGGCGGGCAGGGTCAGGAATGATCAGTCTTTCGGCGAAGACCACACCGACGCGCCGCCGCGGCCCTCGGGCGGTTCCATGCTGCCCTTGAGAATATCGCGTGCGGCGTTGTATCCGGGCGCGCCCATGACGCCGCCGCCGGGATGCGCGCCGGAACCGCATAAATAAAGCCCGTGGATCGGTGTACGGTAGCGCGCCCATCCCGCGACGGGGCGCAGGACGAACATCTGGTCGAGGCTCATCTCGCCGTGGAAGATGTTGCCGCCCGAGATGCCGAAGCGGCGCTCGAGATCGAGCGGCCTGAGCACCTGCGCGCTCGCGCACGATGCATCGCGCATGTTGGGCGCGTATTCCGCGATCACACTCGAGCACACGATCGCCGTAAGGCTCGCGGAGATCGTCCCAGTTCGCATCGCGCAAGGTGTAAGGCGCGTATTGCAGGAAGATGCCCATGATGTGCTTGCCGGGCGGGCGCGAGCGCCGGATCGTAGATCGTCGGGCATCGTCATTTCGAGCAGCGGGTTCTGCGGAGGGCCGGCCGTATTTCGCGTCATCCCAGGCGCGCTCCACGTAATCGATCGACGGGCAGATGTGCATGGTCGCGCCGTGCTGCGGGACCGGGAGCGCCGGGCAGAGCGCGTGAAATCCGGCAGGCCGTCGAGCGCCAGGTTCATCTTGAGCGACGTGCCTTCGACGCGAAAAGTGCGGATCGACTCGCGAAATTCGGGATCGAGATGTCAGCTTCGTCGACCAGCTTGAGAAAGGTCACCTTCGGATCGAGATTCGAAGCGACGATGTCGCGCGTGCATTTCCTCGCCATTCTGCAGCACCACGCCGCACGCGCGCCGCCGTCGCGGATCAGCACGCGATCGACCGGAGCGTTCACGCGGATTTCGGCGCCCTGGCTGCGCGCCGATGCGGCGATGGCTTCGGAGACCGCGCCCATGCCGCCCTGCACGAATCCCCAGAGTCCGCGCTTGCCGCCGACGCCGCCCATGCAGTGGTGCATCAGGATGTAAGCGGTGCCGGCGGACCGCGGGCCGCCGTTGGCGCCGATGACGCCATCGGTCGCGAGCGTGACTTTGATTTCGGGCGATTCGAACCATGCGTCGAGAAGATCGGCCGCGCTTTGCGTGAAGATCTTCACGAGCCCGGTGATTTCGCGCGGCCCGAGCTTGCGGAATCGCGCCGAGCAATTTCAGATATTCGATGAAGTCTGCCGGCTTTTTCGGGGGAAGTTCCGGCGGCGTGACGAGCAGCAGCGATTCCACGACGACGGCCAGGCGCTCCAGATACGCTTCGTACTTCGGGAATGCTTCGGCATCGCGCGCGGAAAACTTCGCGATCTCGGCGAGCGTCTTCTTTTCGTCCTGCCAGAAGAAAAGATGGCGTCCATCGGGAAAGAGCGGAGAAGAAGGCCGGATCCTTGGGAAGTACCCGATAGCCGAAGCGCTCCAGTTCCAGTTCGCGAACGATTCGTTCCTGGAGCAGGCTGACGAGATACGCGCCGGTCGAAACCCGGTAGCCCGGCCAGATCTCTTCGGTGACCGCGCACCCGCCGAGCATTTCGCGGCGTTCGAGGACCAGCACCTTCTTGCCGGCGCGGGCAAGGTAAGCGGCGGTGACCAGGCCGTTGTGGCCGCCGCCGATGACGATTACGTTCGTATGCGCGCGGGCATTCGGAATGCGACGACGGCCAGCGGCGGCAGCGTGATCGAAATAGTGTGCGGGCGGCCATGGCTGTTGGTATCGGACGAGACATCACGCCGCCGGCATTTCCCATATTGCTGCCGCCGTAATGGGTCCGAATCCGAATTGAGAATCTCGCGATAGTAGCCGGCACGCGGGTACGCCGACGGAATAATTTGTCCCGGGGAACCGGCGTGAAATTGCAGGCGAACACGATGCAGATCGTCGGGATCGGCGGCGCGTCGCAGGAAAGAGATGCACGGATTTCTCCACATCGGCAATATCGATCCACTCAAAGCCGGTGTAATCGAAATCGACTTCATACAAGCGCGGGATGCGAACGGTAGAGCCGGTTCAGGTCCCGCGACAAAGGTCTGCAAGCCCGCGATGGAATCGGATACTGCAAGCAGCTCCCACGGCACGCTCGCATCGTGATTCCACTCCTGATACTCGCCGATATCCGTGCCCATGAAGAGAAGCTTCTTGCCGGGGTGCGCGTACATGTACGCCAGGAACGCGCGCGACGTTGGCGAACTTCTGCCATTCGTCGCCCGGCATCTTGGAGAGCAGCGAACGCTTGCCGTATACGACCTCATCGTGCGAAATCGGCAGCACGAAATTCTCCGTGAAGGCGTAGAGCATGCTGAACGTGATGTTGTTGTGATGATACTTGCGGTGGATCGGATCTTCGCTGAAGTAATGCAGCATGTCGTGCATCCAGCCCATGTTCCACTTCATGGTGAAGCCGAGGCCGCCGGCATAGACGGGCCGCGAGACCGCCGGAAATGCGTGGATTCCTCGGCGATGGTGATCGGCGCCCGGCACCTCGTGCGCCAGTTCATTGAAGCGGCGCAGAAAGTCGATGGCGTCCAGGTTCTCACGTGCCGCCGAAGCGGTTGGGAATCCACTCGCCGGCATTGCGCGAGTAGTCGAGATAGAGCATGGAGGCGACGGCATCCACGCGCAGTCCGTCGATGTGATATTGCTTCAACCAGAACAGCGCGCTCGCAATGAGGAATTCGCGCACTTCGTTGCGGCCGAAGTTGAAAACCAGCGTGCCCCAGTCGAGATGCTCGCCCTGGCGGGGATCGGCATGCTCGTAGAGCGCGCTTGCCGTCGAAGAAGGCGAGGCCGTGAGCGTCCTTCGGGAAATGGGCCGGGACCCAGTCGATGATCACGGCGATCCCGGCCTGGTGGCAGGCATCGATGAAAAACATGAAATCTTGCGGAGTACCGAAGCGCGACGTGGGAGCGAAATAACCGGTCACCTGATAGCCCCACGAGCCGGAAAACGGATATTCCTGAATGGGCATCAGCTCGATGTGGGTGTAGCCCATCCGCTTCACGTATTCGACCAGGTTGACGCGCGAGCTCGCGATAACTCAGGATTTCGCCGTTGCGGTCCACGCATCCAGGATTCCAGATGGACTTCGTAAATCGAGACCGGCTCCCTCAGCCACTCCTTGCGGCGCGCGCCTCCATCCATTCCTCGTCGCCCCACGCGTATTTTTCCAGATCGCCAACGATGGATGCCGATTTCGGCGGCACTTCGCTTTGGAAACCGAACGGATCGGCCTTCAGCTGCCGGTAGGCGCGAATTCGCGATCGCACGAGATATTTGTAAGCGCAACCTTCGCCGGCGCCGGGGATGAAAGATTTCCCAAACGCCGCCGTGCGCAGCGCGCATGGGATGACGGCGGATGTCCCATTGGTTGAAATCGCCGATCACGCGAGACGATTTCCGCGTTGGGCGCCCAGACGGCGAAACGAACGCCGGCGACGCCTTCGAACTCGATCGAGGTGAGCGCCGAAGCATCGCGTCAGCTTTCGTAGGGTGCCTTCGCCGTGCAGGTGGAGATCGAACTCGGAGATGAGAGGGGGAAAACGGTAAGGATCGTCAATCACGGACGTGCCGCCATGCCAGTGTTCGATCTCGATGCGGTACGGTTGCTGATCGCCGATCCAGCAGCGCGACGTAGAAGCCTCCTGATGCATCTTTTCATCGGAATGCGCGACGCCGTCATGAGGACGCTGGCGGAGCGGGCCTGCGGGAGGAAGGCGCGGATCTCCCAATGCCGGCTGTGCCATCGGCTTTCTGCATTGATGGGATGCGGCCCGAGCACGCTAAAGGCGTCGCCGTGATATCCACCAATGATTGCTTCCATTTCGGCTGCAGTCATGGGAACCTCGATTATTGAATGCCCCGTACGACTGCCAAGGCGGAACTGCACTTGCATCTGGAGGGCACCGTGACCGGGAACGCTGATGCTCGGCTCGCGCCGCGAAGCCTCCGCGGACGAGATTCGAGCGCGTTTCGGCTTTCACCAATTTCGCCGGATTTCCTGGAGTGCTTCAAGTTCGTCGCGCATCTGCGCGGGCCGCGGGACTACGCGCTGATCACGCGCCGGATGATGGAGGCCTGGCGCGGCAGGATTACTTACGCCGAAGTGACGCTCGGGGCGGGAGTGGTGCTGTGGCAGAATCAGGAGTTCGGACCGATCTGGCGACGCGGTCCAGCGGGAGGCCCGAACAATGGCCGGTGGAGGTCTGGTGGAATCTGGATGCAATCCGCCAGTTTGGCGCGGACCATGTGATGGAGGTGGCCAAGCTCGCCGCGGAGCGCACGGGCGATGGCGCGATTTCGTTCGGCATTGGAGGGGATGAAGTGGGCGGACCGGCCAGTGGTTCACGGAAGTCTATCGGTTCGCCAGCGACGCGGGATTGCGGCTGACGGCGCACGCGGGAGAAACGGCGGGGCCGGAGTCGATTCGGGCGGCGCTCGGATCGGGGCCGAGCGGATCGGACACGGCATTCGCGCGGTGGACGACGCCGCTCTGATGCGCCGGCTGCGCGACGAAGATCCCGCTGGAAGTTTGCATTACGAGCAATGTGAAGACCGGCGCGGTGACGTCGCTGGGGGAGCATCCGGTGAGGAGTCTGTTCGATGCGGGCGTGCCGATCACGCTGAATACCGACGATCCCGGGCTGTTTGGCACGACGCTCGAGCGTGAGTTCGAGCTTGCGGCGAGCGAGTTCGGGTTTTCGGAAGCGGAACTGGCGCAGATCATCGAGAATGGGTTTCCGATATGCGTTTGTGGCGATGGATCGTTAATCCCGGATCGCCGCTGCCGCAATCTGCGCAATGTCCAGCAGCTTCGGCGGCTTGTCGGACACCGCCTTCAGCGCATCGCGGAACATCGACTGGCAGAAGGGGCACGCGGCGCCAACCGTCTCGGCGCCAGTGCCGCCAGCTCTTCGGCGCGCGCCAGGTTGATCCGCTTGCCCTTTTCCTCGCCGAGAAACATCTGCCCGCCGCCGGCGCCGCAGCAGAACGATCGCTCGCGATGCGCGGGCGGATCGATCTGGTCCGCGAATTGTCCAATCACGGCGCGCGGCTCCTCGTAAATGTTCGCGATATCGTCCGAGATAGCAGGGATCGTGGTACACGACCTTTCGCGCGTCGCCGCTGCCGGTGCCGGCAGCCGCGTCCGCAGCCGCGCCAGCAGTTCGCTGTGATGCTCGATCTGGAACGGCCGCGCCGAATTCCTTCCAGTCCTCGCCGATGGTGCGCACGCAATGCGGGCAGATCGAGACCAGCTTTCTTGACGCTCGCTTTCGCGCAGATGCTCGATGTTCGCCTCGGCCAGCTGCGAGAACAAGCAGATCGTTGCCGAGCCGCCGCGTGGGGTCGCCGTTGCATTTCTCCTTTCGCAGCACGCCGAAAGTGATGCCGAGATGGCGCAGCACCTTCACCAGCGCCAGCACGATTTCGCGTCCGTGCGGATCGTAGGCGCCCATGCAGCCCAGCCACAGGCAATATTCCTGCGTGCCATCGTAGATCGGCAGCTGCGTTCTTCTCGATGAACTTCTGGCGCTCGCTCGACGGAAAGCCCAGCGAGTTGCCGTTGCGCTCCAGCGTGAGGAACAACTTGGTGCCGTACTCGTCCTCCCATGTGCCGGTGTTCACGGCGCCGCGGCGCAGGCCGATGATCATCGGCAGGTGCTGGATCCCCACGGGGCACTGGTACTCGCAGCCGCCGCAGGTCGTGCACTGGAAGGCGGCTTCCTGGAAATATACTTGCCCAGCAGCGGCTGGTCCGAGCGCGCGCCGGACTTCGTTCAGATATTCGCGCAATCCCAGAATCACTTCCTTGGGATTGAGAACTTTGCCGGTGTTGTAGGCGGGACAATGCTCCGTGCAGCGCCCGCACTCGACGCAGGAGAACGCCTGCGAGCGCGATCAGCTTGGTCACGTCCTTGCCGGTGTCGAGTCCGAAATCTTCGTCGCCGGCGAGCGGCGGAATATCGCTGAAGCCTTCGCGGCGCATGAAAATCGTCGCCGGGCTCAGGATCAGATGCAGGTGCTTGGTATGCGGAATCAGCGGCAGGAAAAGCAGCAGCGTCAGCGTGTGCAGCCACCAGATTGACTCGGCTGCCGGCGCGAGCCTTCGTTCGAGCCAGAACGCCGGCGAGATACGTGACCATCAGGAGGAAAATCAATAGCGCGATCACGCCCGATTCGGCGGATACCTTCCCCAGCCACATGGGCCGCACGACAAAGCGGCGGACAGCCAGACCCGCGATCGAGACCGCCACCGCACCGCGAATAACGCGACGAATCCGAAATAGACGCGCCGAACGCGCTGTCGCGCGGAATCAGTGTGAGGCCGAATCCCGCCGCGATATGATTGACCGTGATCAGCGCGAACGCGCAAAATCCCCAGAACACGAACGCGTGCGCGATCCCGGGCAGGGGCCGCTCGCAGATCACTTTGCCCTGCAGCAGGACTTCCCAAACGAAACCGGCCGACGCGCGGCGCGAGCGGACGCGAAGGTCCAGGTCTGAGTCCGGCTTCGCGGCGCGAATCGATGCGGACCACTCTGCGGAAGCGGAACCAGAATGCATAGGCCGATGCGCGACGAGCAGACCGTGCAGAATCAGCACTTCGGCCAGGGATGGCTGCATCGTTACACTGAATAGACTACATCACGGAAGCTCGCGTGGCGAGCCATTCGCTACAATGAGAGTCTTGGGGAGATCCTGACAATTTGCGAATCATCGTTTCCGGAGCAGCGGGATTTGTCGGCTCACATATGTGCGACCGGCTGCTGGCCGAAGGCCACACGGTCGTGGGCCTCGACAATTTTCTGACCGGATCGGAGCGGAACTTCGCGCATCTGCCCAGCGACTCCGCGTTTCCAGTTCATGCGAGCACGATGTCACGCGGCCCGTTGGCAGTCGATGGCACGGTCGATGCCGTGCTCCACATGGCCTCGCCGGCGAGTCCGAAAGATTACCTGGAGCACCCGATCGAAACGCTCGACGTGGGTTCGCCGGGCACGCGACATATGCTCGAGCTGGCGCGGGTGCACGAGCGCGCGCTTTCTGCGTGACGTCCACTTCGGAAAGTTATGGCGATCCGCTGGTGCATCCGCAGGTGGAGACCTATTGGGGCAACGTGAATCCGGTGGGGCCGCGCTCCTGTTACGACGAGAGCAAGCGCTTCGCTGAGGCGCTGACCATGGCGTACCATCGCACCTACAGCATGCGCACCAACATCGCGCGCATCTTCAACACCTATGGCCCGCGCATGAAGCTGAACGACGGCCGCGTGGTCCCGGCGTTCCTGGACCAGGCTTTGCGCGGCGAGCCCCATCACGGTTTTCGGCGACGGCTCGCAGACGCGCAGTTTCTGTTATGTGAGCGATCTGGTGGACGGCTTGTATCGTCTGATGCTATCCGACGAGCGTTACCCGGTGAATCTGGGAAATCCGCGGGAGATGACCATCCTCGAATTCGCGGAACGCATCCGGCGTCTGACCGGCTCGAAATCCGGCCCGTTCACCAGCCGCTTCCGCAGGATGATCCCAGGCAGCGGAGACCCGACATTACAAAAGCGAAGCGACTTCTAGGCTGGGAGCCTCGCGTGCCGCTCGAAGAAGGCTTGCGGGAGACCACTGAGTATTTTCGAAAAATGCAGGCATCCGTGGTGTAAGCCGGTGTGCGCACCCGGCAGGATGGTGCGGCCGATGCTCAGGCGCCCGCTTCAGGATACGGCTTGCCTTTGAGATGGGCGGCGATTCGCTTCGCGATTTGCTCTGAGATATTTTCCTGCACGGCGAACACCTGGTCGGTGCTGCGCTCGTAGACCTCGGACCAAAGCAACCCACCGTCGGCCACGTCGATTAGTCCCGCGGAGACTCGCAGGCGATTGCCTTCGGAGCGTACGCTGCCTTCTACGAGCGCATCCACGCCCAGGCGCTCGCCGATGCTCCGGATATCGTCCGTCCTACCTTTGAAACAGAATGCCGATGTGCGCGACATGACGCGCAAGCTGGTCTCGCGCGACAATACGTGAATCAATTCCTCGGTGAGGCCATCGCTGAAGCGCTCGTTTTCATCGGGTCCGATGTTCATGAAGGGCAGGACCACTACGGAACGCCGCGTTTCCGCGAGCACTCCGTTTGTAGGGATGGACACGCGCGCTGTCTGCGGCGCGGCCGCCGTCCGGGACCGAAAAACGGGAACATAACCGCCGCAGGGCAGTTCGATCAGGACGAAATCCGCGCGGCCTTCGGTCTCGTAGTAAAGGCTCAATTTGGAGCGGAGCCGCCGCGCCTGCACCCGCACGATCGGATCGGTGCCCGGGTTGAACGTCTCCCCCCGATCGAAAACTGTCACGCCGATTAAGTACTCCTTGAGGCGCACGGAGCGGTTCCGCAGCTTCTGTTCGACTGCAAATTGCAGGAAGCGGCACAGCTCTTTGGAGCGGGCGAAGATGCGGCTTTTGACGATGCGGTGCAGCTGCTGATGAACGGCGTCCGCGGTGGGAATCGCCGCGGGGACGCCGCCCAGACTTCCAGCTTCGCGCGGAAGCGCCACTGTCTCCGGGGCTAGATTGGCGATCACCGTCGTGTCTCCGAGGTCTCAGCTTGCCAGGATGGTCTCGCGGAGCCGCTTCGGAAGATCCTGACGCTTGTGCCAGCGTAGAAACGCATCTACCAGGCGCGGGTCAAATTGCAGGCCGCGCTGCCGGGCAACCTCCGCCAGTGCATCCTCTTTGGAAACGGCCGCGCGGTAAGGACGGTCATGCGTCATCACATCGAACGCATCGGCAATGGCAACGATGCGAGCGGCCATCGGAATCGCCTGCCCTTCTATGTTGGCGTAACCCGTGCCGTCCCAGCGTTCGTGATGGTAGAGCGCGATTTCCTCTGCCAGCTGCAGCAGAGGCACCTGCGTTCCGGATAGAATGCGCCCGCCGATCGAGGCGTGCTGCTTCACGTGCTCGAATTCTTCTGGAGTCAGCGGCGCCGGCTTCCGCAGAATGGCATCCGGCACGCCGATCTTGCCCACGTCGTGCAGCGGCGCGGCCAGCCGAATCATTTCCACCTGCGCTTTGGGAAGTCCGGCGGCGCGAGCCAGTACCGCCGCGGTCTCGGCGACCCGCTTGGGATGCTCGCCGGTGGGGTCATCGCGGTATTCCGCGGCAATGGCCAGTTTCTGCAGGATTTCCACGCGCCCATCTTCAAGCTCGCGGGTTTTCTCGCGGACCTGCGCTTCGAGAAGATGCTTCTGATCCTCCATCCGCAGATGCAGGAATCTCGTTTCGAGCAGGTTCTTGATGCGCAGCAGCACCTCAGTGGCGTCGAGCGGCTTCGTCAAGAAGTCCTTGGCGCCCATGGTGAGTGCCTTCTGTTTGGCTTCGGCATTCATCTCGGCGGTGAGCACGAGAATGGGCAGATAGGTCCCTTCCGGCACACGCGGCCCGATCTGCTGCATCACAGAGTATCCATCGAGGTACGGCATCATCAGATCCAGCAGGATCAAATCCGGTTGGAACTTGCCGAACAGAGGCAATACCTGCCGGGGATCATTCGTGCTGACGAAATTTGTGTATCCCGAAGCTCCCAGCAGCCGCTCGAGCAGTAGCACGTTCGCTTCCTGATCATCGACAATCAGGATGCGGGCATTCTTCACGGTTTCTTCTTTGATCATTTAGAATTGTCCATTCCGTTCAGGCAGCTATCGAGCAGTTGCAGGAATCTCTTGATGTCGAGGGGCTTTGGAAGGTAATCCAACACTCCCATCGACTGTAAACGCTCGATGCGGCCGCTCGTGGCGTCGGCGCTGATCACGATCACGGGAGTATTTTGCAAATCCGGTTCTTGGCGAAGACCGTGTAAAACATCTTCGCCGGAAATGTCGGGCAGGTGCAGATCCAGCAGAATAAGGTCCGGCCGGTGTTCGCGCGCCAAGTCCAGACCCAGGCGGCCCTGCATGGCAGCTACGAGCTTCACGTGGGGCCGGTGCACGATGATGTGCTCGATCAGCGTGATATTGGACAGGTTGTCCTCGACATAGAGCACGATGCGTTGGCGCTGATGGCTGGCTGGCGCCACGGGAATGGCGATCACGGGCATTGCGATCTGGAGTTCAGCCACCGGATCCTGCACCAGCGGCAATTCCATCCAGAAGGTGGCGCCGCGATCGGGATTGTTCTGTACGCCGATCGAGCCGCCCATCATTTCGAGCAGCCTCTTCGACAGAGCCAGCCCCAGACCTGTACCCTCGACCCCGGTCTGTTCCGCTCCCAGCCGCTCGAAGGGGATGAACAGCTTCGCCTGGTTTTCCACTTTGACGCCCGGCCCGGTGTCCCGTATTTTCACCCGCAGGCGGCTGCCATCGATTTCTTCTGCCGCGATCGTGACCGCACCGTCGTCGCTGTTGTATTTGATGGCGTTGGAGATCAGATTCAGCAGAACCTGTTTGAGCCGCTGCTGATCCGCCACCACATAGCGCCGCCGGTCCTTGCCCACTTCGTCGCGCAGCATGATGTTCCGCCGCACTGCCATGGGGGTTAAAAGATCGAGCGTCTCCTGGATCGCGGAGCTGATGAGCACCGGCTCGGGAGACAGCGACAGGCGGCCCGCCTCGATGCGCGAAATCTCCAGAACCTCGTTGATCAAACCCAGCAGATGCTGGCCTGCCTTGAGTATCTGGCCCACAGCCTCGCGCTTGTCGCGATCGAGCGGGCTCATTTCCAGCAACTGTGCGAACCCGAGGATGGCGTTCAGCGGCGTCCGCAGCTCATGGCTCATGCGGGAGAGAAATTCGCTCTTTGCCCGGTTGGCCTTCTCGGCTTCTTCCTTGGAGCGGCGCAACGCCACGGTGAGGCGTTCGCGTTCGGTGACCTCGTTGGCGAGCAACTGCTCCGCAAGCCGCCGGTCCGTCACATCCAGTAGCACCGACCGGATGCCGGTGATTTCCTGGGTGCGGTCATAAATCAGGCTGTCATAGATTTCGAGGATCAGATAACCGCCGTCACGGCGAAGAAAATCGCGCTCGAACGGTGTCGGCGGTTCTTCGCCCGCCACTTTCCGTCGGATCGATTGTCGAGCCTGCTCCTGCTGGTCCGCGGCTACGAACTGCCACACCGGCCGGCCGACCATTTCCTCGGGCGAGTATCCCAGCATGCGGCATTCGGTATGATTGACGCGCCGTAAAATTCCGTTGGCGTCGACTTCGTGGTAGGCAACGGGGGCAAATTCGAATAATTCACGAAAAGTCGAGTCGAATTCCCGGGGATCTCCTGCGCCGAGCACGTCTTGCGTAGAGACAGGTGGCGCGGATTCGCTGGGCGTGCTGGTGGGGAGCATCTCTAAACCTTTTACAGCAAATACCGATTATTTGCAACCTTTATCGCCATTAAAGTGCCGCGCTTGTTGCGAAAACGGAGCAATTCGATCGTGCGGTCTGGCGCTACGCGTAACAAGTAAAATTATTGATTTTACGGTAAATATAGTGCATCAAGTCTTACGCCACGGCTCCCCTAGTAACTTTAAATAGCCTTGAATTAATAAGCCGGTAATAAACTCGATAACTAAAGAAATATAGACCCGGCAAACAACGGACTTTAATATGGTCTGGGGGGAGATCCAGCTCCATTTTATGGCAGCGGGCACGGTGGCGGGCATCAATCAATTTTGGGCTGGCCGGTCTTTGCGGACCAAGGCGCTGGCGGTGCTACTGCTCCCATTGCCCATCCTGATTGTCGCTTCGGCGGGAATGTACCGGGCGCAGCGCGGCGAGCAACAGGCCCGCTCTTGGGTGCAGCACACCCTTGAAGCCCGCGGCGACATTCAGGAAATCCTGGTTCGACTGTCCGACGCGGAAGCGTCGGCGCGCGATTTTCTGCTCGTGGGGGACCCATCCACCCTGCACCCCTACTGGGAATCCGGAGAAGTTCTCGGCGCTCTGGTGGATCACCTCACCACGATCGAAGCCGACAATCCTCCCCAACGCCAACGGTCCATCGAGATTCGCGACCTGGTGCAGAACGAGCTGGACGACCTCGCCGCTTTGTGTCAGAACGCTTCAAAACTCGGCAAAACGGTCCCTGGCGGCATCAGTGGTATCCAGATGTTGGACGGCGGTCGTGACATCGCCAGCCGTGTGCGGGGCAAGCTTGCCGCCATGCAGATGGAGGAAGACCGGCTGCTCCAGGCGCGCTCACAAGCCGCCGAGGGCGCCCGCCTTCGGCTCTCGACTTTGCTGGTCGAGAGCATCATACTCGCCTTGTTCTTCCAACTGGCTGGGGCGCTCCTGTTGACAGGGACACTCTCTACTCAAATCCGCGCCCTGGAGACCAACGCCCGGCTGTTCTGGCACGGTCTGCCGGCACTGCCGTTTGTTGCTGACACCCGCGAAGCGCAGGATCTCGAAAAAGGGCTTCGCCTGGCCTCGGCGCGCATGGCGGAACAAGAACGCGAGTTCCGCGAGGGGGAAGAGCGCTTTCGGGCGCTGTTCCACGATGCCCCGGTGGCCAGCCACGAGATCGATTGGCAGGGCGTAATCCAGCGCGTCAACCCGGCTGAATGCGCTCTTCTCGGCTATCGGGCGGAAGAAATCGTCGGCAAGCACGTATGGGATCTGGTCAGCCGCGATTCGCGTGACGCAGTTCGCCGCAACGTTCTGGACCGCCTCGCTGAAGCGCGGCCGGCGACGCACTATGAGTGCGATTTCGTGTGCCGCGACGAGTCTTTGGTGACCGTGGAGGTTCACGAGAGCCTGATACACGACAGGCGAGGGGCCGTGGCCGGCATGCGTTCCGGTCTCCTCGATGTCACTGCCCGCAAGATGGTCGGCATGGCGGTGAAGAAAGTCGAGCAGTACGCGCAGGAGCTGCGGACCAAGAATGAGGAACTGCTGCTGGCGCTCGGTTCAGCGCGTGAGGCCAGCGCCACAAAAGGGAAATTCCTCGCCGCGATGTCGCATGAGTTTCGGACTCCCCTCAATGGCATCATCGGACTTGCGGAGCTGCTGTTCGATACCGTGGCCGGTCCTGTGTCGGAAGAACAGAAGGAGTATTTGGGCGATATTCTCGCTAGCTCGCGCCACCTCCTTCACTTGGTCAACGACGTGCTCGACATGGCGAAAGTCGAGTCCGGCAAGATGGAATTCCGCATGGAGCAGGTGGCATTAGCTCCCTTGCTTTGCGAGGTGCGCGATGTGTTGCGAATTCTTGCGGAGCGAAAGGGGATTTCCGTATCCATTGATGCGGGCAATGTGGACCAGGTGGTGGCGGATGCATCGCGCCTGAAACAGGTGGTCTACAATTATCTATCCAATGCCCTCAAATTTACCCCTGAAGACGGAGCCATTCAGGTCCGGGCGCGCTGGGAAGGCGGCAGTGCCTTCCGGGTCGAAGTAGAGGATACCGGTCCGGGCATCGAAAAGGCCGACATCGGACGTCTCTTTGCAGACTTTCAGCAGCTCGACGGCGCCAGGTCGGGAGTGGGGAGCGGTCTGGGTCTGGCGCTCACAAAACACATCGTCGAACAGCAGGGCGGAGTCGTCGGCGTGCGCAGCCAGTCGGGAGCCGGCAGCGTGTTCTTTGCCGTATTCCCCTTGAAATTTCCGACAGATTCCGCCGCGCTTCGCCCAGGAAAAATAGCGAACGGTACCAGTGTGAGAAAGCAGGACGCCGTACTCGCGGGGCCGAGCCATCGCGCGCCTTCTTCCATTGAGGTGGTGCTCCCGCATTAACTGAAGTCAACGAATTTCCAGACAAAATGGCCAGACTTTTACCGTTAAACACTCCTGATTTTACTTTTTCCGGGACTGTCAGGAAAATACAATGAGATCGCTGCTCTGTGGCCGCGTTTCGATATCGATCGCCCACCGACGGAGGCTTTTCTATGCCTAGCAATTCAGTTCTTATCGTCGATGACACACCGGTGAACTTGAAACTGGTGCGGGTCCTTCTCTCCCGGCAGGGCTTTGAAGTTCGCACTGCAAGCACGGCGGAGGAGGCTCTGGAGATGGCGCAGAGTTTTCGGCCCCAGCTCGTGCTGGCGGATATTCAACTGCCTGGCATGGATGGCCTGGAGATGACCCGGCGGCTGAAGGCCGCGCCCGAGACGCATGACACGGTAGTTCTGGCGCTCACCGCGTTCGCCATGAAGGGCGATGAGGAGAAGGCTTTCGCGGCGGGGTGCGACGGCTATATCACCAAGCCGATTGACACCCGCACTTTTCCTACGCTCATCCGGCAGTACATGTCGAAGAGCGAAGGCTCCTCCGCTTCCTCCTCTGCGCAGGCGACGACATCATCGGTCCCTTCGGCGCCGTCGTCTCCCAACCAGGAAAGCCGGCAGGCCTTTTTGACCGAGGGCATGCAGCAGAGTGGCAAGCTGATCAGCAGCCTGGGCTCCGGATTTGACAGCATGGAAGCGCTCTCCATCGTTCGGCGGTGGGCCGGCACGGCCGCTTCGGTCGGCCTTTCCGAGATCGGCCACTACTCGCGCGAGTTGGAGTCCCTGCTCCAGCAGAACGGCCGCGGTTCCATGGTACGCACGCGAGAGCTTCTGGTGCGCCTCGCGCGGGCCTTCGCGGAAAGCATCGCGTAAAGTCCCGATACCTGCCTGCGGCCCGGCCACGTCTGCGTGTACCTTCGACAAGGTTATCCAGCTAACTCTTTTCAATATTGTGCCGGTAACACGTTGCCAGCAGACTAATTCATGAGGGTGGGTTCATCCAGATTCGGAAACACCACCGCGCGAGAGACCGCCGCTGCCAGGCTGGTTGCCATGGCGTTACGCAAAGGCGCCTGGCCTTCCCGTGGATCTGATCGGTAGTCGTTGCAAGGTGTGGAACAAACTCACATACCGGCGCTTTTGGCTGGCCGGTGCCCTGGCACTGCTCAGCGGTGCGCGGTCCTACAGCCAGCCGCCATCCGATTTGCGAACCCTGACACGCCTCTCGGAAATCCACAGCCTTCCTCCCGCTGAGGCCAAGCGCGGCTATCCCGTTCGTCTGCGCGCTGTGGTTACGTATTTTGACCCCGTAACTCCGGACCTGTTTGTCCAGGATGCGACCGGTGGGATCTGGGTGCGTTGGACGAAGGATTTGCCAACGGCCACGCCCGGCCAATTGATCGATCTGCGGGGTATAACGACCCAGGTTGATTTCGCCCCGGATCTTGGGCAGGCGCATTGGGACGTCATCGGCTCCTCGCCAATGCCCAGACCGCAAAGAGCAGCGCTCGAGGAAATGGCTTCGACTCGCTTGGACAGCCAGTGGGTCGAGGTCGAAGGAATTGTCCGCTCAGCGGAGGTTGGTCTCAACAACAGGCCGCTCCAATTCGCGGTGGAAGTGATGGGCGGTCGCATCACCGGCTACATCACCGGCCTGACGGAAGTTCCCCCCGGATTCGTCGATTCGCGCGTCCGCCTCGACGGTGTCTGCGGCGCGATCTTCAACCAGAAAAATCAGATGACTGGCGTGGCCCTGTATGTGCCATCGCTTTCCTGGGTGAAAACGCTGGATCCTGGTTCCCCGGACCCGTTTGCGATAGCTACAAGTCCCATCGCCACACTCCAGCGATATACATTCGGTGGCCTGCCGCGGCATCGCGTCAAGGTGTCCGGAATCGTCGCCGGTCAGTTCGCGGGCAAGCAGTTGTACATCACCGATCCGACAGGCAACCTCTACATCGAAGCCAGCCAAACTCCGCCTCTGCGGTCCGGAGACCGCGTCGAGGCACTAGGTTTTGCCGGCAGCATCGATTTCACACCCGCTCTGCAGGACGCCGTCTGCCGGCGTGTCGGAACTGGTACACCGCCTGCTCCCGTGGTGCTCCAGGCCGAGCGGGCGTTGGATGATACCTACGATTCCGCTCTGGTCACCCTGGAAGGCACGCTTACGGGCCGCTCCGCTTTGCAGCAGGAAGAAGTGATGATCATCAATCACGGCCAGACTACCTTTCGCGCCGTGGCGGGCCCGGCGGCCAGCGATCCCCGGCGTTCTCTTCGTGAAGGCAGCCGCGTCCGCGTCACGGGCATCTGCGTCCTTCAGAAGGGGGTCATCGGAACGCCGGAATCCATCAAACTGAGGCTCCGATCCGCCAGGGATCTGGTGCTCGTCGAAAGCCCGACGTGGTGGGACCGTGAGCACGCATTATTTCTTCTGGCGTTTGTGGCGCTGGTAACAATCGCCACCTCAACCTGGGTGCTCATCTTGCGCCGCCGCGTGCGGTCACAAATGACGGAGTTGCAAAAGAAGAATCAGGCGCTGGCCCTGGCGTTAGAGGATGCCAAACAGGCCACGCGCCTCAAGAGCGAATTCCTCGCCAACATGAGCCACGAGATTCGCACTCCCATGAACGCCATCCTGGGCATGACGGCGCTGGCGATCGATTCTTCGTCGCGCGACGAGCTGCAGGAGTATCTGGCCGATGTCATGAACTCCGCCGAGTCATTGCTCTCGCTGCTGAACGACATCCTGGATCTTTCCAAGATTGAAGCGGGCCGCATGGAACTCGCTCCCACGCCGGTTTCCTTCCATCGCGTCGTGGAGGAGGCCGCACGATTCCTGAGCCGCGCCGCGCACCAGAAAGGCCTCGAACTCGCCTGCCACTGCTCCCCCGACATCCCCGGCGAGCTGCTGGTTGACCCGCTCCGTCTGCGGCAGGTGTTGTTGAATCTGGTGGGCAACGCCATCAAATTCACCGAAAAGGGCGCCGTCACAGTGGAGGCTCAATTGGCGCCGGAAGATCAAGATCAGAACACGGTTCTGGTTCAATTCGCGGTTCACGACACCGGCCCGGGCATCCCGGAAGACAAGCAGGCGATCATCTTTGAGTCTTTCTGCCAGGCCGATGGCTCCACAAGCCGCAAACACGGAGGGACCGGGCTGGGTTTGACCATCTCCTTACGTCTGGTGGAGTTGATGGGCGGAAAAATTTGGGTCAAGAGCAAATCCGGCGTAGGCAGCACCTTCTACTTTACGGCGCGATTCGCCAAGGGAGTTCCGCCGGAAGCCGGCAGGAAACAGCACGGCGCGGGAACGGCGCCACCCATGGCCTTGGATGCCGAAGCTCGGGCTCAGCTTGGTTCGCTCGACATCCTGGTCGCCGAGGACAATTTCGTGAATCTGAAATTGATTACCCGGTTGCTGGAACGATGGGGGCAGCGGGTGACGCTGGCTGGCAACGGCCGCGAAGCCATCGAGGCTTTTCAAAAGAAATTGTTTGACCTGGTAATTCTCGATATCCAAATGCCGGAGCTCGACGGCTTCGAGGCCGCTGCCGCCATCCGCGAGATGGAAAGCAAGACCGGCAAACGCACACCCATTGTGGCCGTGACCGCTCATGCTCTGCTCGGAAAGCGCGAGGAGTGCTTGGCTCGCGGCATCGACGCTTTCGTCAGCAAACCGATTGCCCCGCTAGAACTTCTTAAGACTCTTTCCAGCCTGGCCGTTCGCGCGCCCCGCTAGTCCCTAGGATTCGTAGACCCACCGGCCGCCCGCCATCGTGCGCTCGATCGGGATGTCGATCAGCTCCATCGGGTCCACGCGCAGCGGATCGCGTCCCAGTACCACCAGGTCCGCAAGCTTCCCCGCCGTAATGCTGCCCTTCTGATTCTCTTCGAAGGATGCGTACGCCCCGTTGATCGTACCGACGCGCAAGGCCTCCTCTACCGTGATCCGCTGCTTCGGTCCCCACAGGTTGCCATGGCTGTCCGTGCGCGTCACCTCCGAGCGCAACGCCATCATTGGTTCGAAAGGACCGGCTGGGTAGTCCGATGCCTGCGTGACGTGAATGCCGGCGTCGAGGAAGCTGCGCACCGCGAACATCCAGTTGAGGCGCTCCGGCCCATACTCCCGCATCTTCTCGCCGTGATAGTAAACGTAAGTGGAGAATGGCGTTGGAATCGCCCCCAGCGCGCGGATTCTCTCAATCAGCGCGGGATTCACCACGGTGCAATGTTCCAGGCGGTAGCGCGGATCGCGCCGCGGCATCTCGTGCTGTAACCGTTCGTAAATGCGCAGCATGATTTCGATGGCGGCGTCCCCGTTGGCGTGCGTTCCAATCTGCCAGCCCGCCGCGTGTGCTTTGCGCGCGTTCTCGTAAAGCTCTTCCTCGTTGTGCACCAGAATCCCGTAATCGTTCGGCCTGCCGATGTAAGGCTGCGTCAGCCGGGCCGTGCGCTCCGAGATGGATCCGTCGCACACCAGCTTAATGGCGCCGATGCGCAGCCACTCATCTCCCAACCCCGTCCGAATGCCCGCGGCCGTCATTCGCTCCAGAAACTGATACTGCAGGAAGCAGTACACGCGGAAAGAAAGCTCGCCCGCCTCGCGAGCATCTTGATAGGCCAGCAGGTCCTCCGGTGTGGCCTCGGCATCACCCACCGAAGTGATGCCTGTTCGCACCATCATCTGCGAGATCAGCTTGACGCCCTGGCGCATTTCGTCGCGAGAGAAGTTCACCGGCAGCAGTTGGCGGAATCGCTCCGTAGCATTTTCGCGCAGCCCTCCTGTCAGCCGCCCGCTGGTTGGGTCTCGATCGAACTTCCCGCCCGCAGGGTCGGCGGTGTCTTCGGTAACTTCCGTCCTGCGGTATGCCAAAGAGTTCACATAAGCCGTGTGGCCGCCGCGGTGCTCAATGAAGACCGGGTGGTCCGTCGCGGCCGCATCCAGATCCTCGCGCGTCAGCTTGCGGCCTTCCTTGGTCTTGGTGTCGTCGTACTTAAAGCCGATGACCCAATCGCCG
Source organism: Terriglobia bacterium (assembly GCA_963768075.1). Lineage (GTDB taxonomy): Bacteria > Acidobacteriota > Terriglobia > Bryobacterales > Bryobacteraceae > QHXW01. The sequence continues at coordinate 87,027 of CAVYHD010000021.1, read as the reverse complement.
GGAGGCGTCTTCGCGGCCCGTGCCCGGATCGCATTTTGAATCTCCGCGATCGATCGCAGGTCGCAGTCCACCCACTGCAGGTGCCGAATGCCCGCGTAGCAGGGGTGCGAGTGCGCGTCGATGAATCCCGGTACCACGGTCTTCCCGCCAAGATCAACCTGCCGCGTCCCTGCCTTCGCCAGATTGCGCACATCATCGTTCGAACCCACAGCCAGGAAGCGCCCGCCCGCGATGGCTACAGCCTGCGCGCGCGGCTGTGCAGCGTCGATCGTCAGAATGTTTGCGTTGTACAGGATCACATCCGGTTCCGTGCGCTGAGCGGCCCCGAGAGCGAGCGCGCTCATCCCCGCCAGAAATCCGCGGCGTGACTGATGATCGGGTTTCACGATTGGCTATTCCGGTCTGCGCCTCCGAAAAGCATGCTCCTACTCCCACTCTCGCTTCGGCACCCCGTGATCCCGGTCCTTCACCCGGTCGTACAAATAGAAGGTCGATACCGTCCCCAGCGATTCGTTATACAAACTGATCTCGCCCAACGCCTCCCGCAAGTCCTCCTGGAAATCGTGCAGCGCGGTCAGGTCGCGCGCCAGAGCCGGCTTGTGTTTCCCCCCTGGCGTCAAAAAAAACTTCTGATAACCGCCGTCCGTCAGCGCGCCGATCTCGCCGTCCGTAATAACTCCGGGACGTTCCACCACCTTCGGCGACGCGGCGTCTTCAAAGTCAAGCACCACCGCGCACCCCGCCCGGCTGATGCGCACACGGCGTGATCCCGGCTGCGCCTCCACGGTAAACCCAGCCTGCCGGACCTTTTCCAGCCGCTCTTCAAACGTCAATGCCTTCGTGTGTGCCCGGCGAAAAAACATTCCTCTATTATAATTGCCCCCATGCCGTTCATCCTCTCGCTTGACGAAGGCACCACCAGCGCGCGCTCCGCTCTCTACGATGAAGAAGGCCGCCGCGTCGCCATGGAGTCCGTGCCGTTTGCCTGCCGCTATCCGCAGCCGGGCTGGGTCGAGCAGGACGCGCTCGAAATCTGGCGCGCGCAGTTGGAGTCGGCGCGCACCGTGCTGACGCGAGCCAGAGTAGCGGCATCCGATATCGTCGCCATCGGCATCACCAATCAGCGTGAGACCACCGTTGTATGGGATCGCGCGACGGGCGAGCCCGTTGCTCCCGCCATTGTTTGGCAGTGCCGCCGCACGGCGGAGTTTTGCACCTGGCTCGCGGCGTCACCCGAGGCGGCTGGCGTAACCCGCAAAACCGGCCTCGTAATCGACGCGTATTTTTCCGCCAGCAAGATTCGCTGGATTCTCGAAAACGTTCCCGGCGCCCGCGGCCGCGCACAGAACGGCGATTTGCTGTTCGGCAACATCGATACCTGGCTCATCTGGAAGCTGACCAACGGCGCGATCCATGCCACCGATCCCTCAAATGCCTCGCGCACCATGCTCATGAACCTGGCCACGGGCGCATGGGACGACGGCCTGCTCCGCATCTTCGACGTGCCGCGCGCCATGCTGCCGCGCATCGTGCCTTCGAGCGCCGTCGCCGGCGAAACCGCCGCGGAGCACCTGGGCGGCTGCATTCCAATCGCCGGCATCGCAGGCGATCAGCAGGCCGCGCTCGCGGGCCAGGCGTGTTTCCGTTCGGGCCTTTCCAAAAACACTTACGGCACCGGCTGTTTTGCCCTGCTGCACGCCGGTGGGCGCGAGCCGGTGTCAAAGAACCGCCTGCTCGCGACCCGCGCTGCCTCCACCGGCGCCGAGCCGCAATTTGCCATCGAGGGCAGCGTGTTCATCGCCGGTGCGGCGATTCAGTGGGTGCGCGACGAGCTGAACGCTATTGCCACCGCGGCCGAATCGGAAGCCCTCGCCGCCTCCATTCCTGATAACGGCGGCGTCTATTTCGTGCCGGCGTTCGTTGGTCTGGGCGCGCCGCACTGGGACCCCGATGCCCGCGGTCTCATCACCGGCCTCACCCGCTCTACCGGTCGCGCTCACATCGTCCGCGCCGCGCTCGAAAGCATCGCGTATCAAACGCGCGAGCTGGTGGAGGCCATGCAGGCCGATTCCGGCGAACAATTGAGTGAGCTGCGCGTGGATGGCGGCGCCGCGGTGAACGATCACCTCATGCAATTCCAGGCCGACATCCTGGGCAAGCCCCTGGTTCGTCCCGTCGACGTCGAAACCACGGCCCTGGGAGCAGCGTATCTGGCGGGATTGGCCACCGGTTTCTGGAAAAGCCTGTCAGAGGTTGAGAGCTTCTGGCGTGCCGAACGCCGTTTCGAGCCGCAAATGCCCTCCGCCACCCGCGAGCGCCTATTCGGCGAATGGAAGTCCGCCGTCGCTAGGGCATCGTAGTGCATGATTTCGGTCCAATAGTCGGCCGCAACCGATGGACGGGCTGAAAATGCCCGTCCGCGGGAACCAAACCCCCGTTCGCGCATCCAATCAGATTGATTAGATCCTTGGCTGATTGGTAAACTAAAGCATTGCAAACACATATCAAGTATTGGAGCGGGCTGGTCCTGGTCCCATTCGCGCCGTTAATGTGCCTGTTGCATGCGGTGCCGTCTCCACAGTCGCCCCTGTCGGTAATCGATACCTATGCAAAGATGTCCTTATCGCAGAGTGCCCGTTTGCGCGGGGCGTCCATGCAGGTGGAGATTGAAGCCAGCCTGCCACAACTGAAGAAGCACGGCCGGCTGCATGCGCTGCGACGCATCTCGGAATTGGGACGCATAACCTACGAAATACTTCATTTTGAGGGAGATGGCGCCGTAAAGACTCAGGTAATCGCGCGCTACTTAGCCGCCGACGTGCAGGCTCAAGCGGATAACGACCCCGCAATGGCCATAACCCCGGCCAACTACAAATTTCGATATCAGGGGTTGATCAGCGACAGCGGCCGGCACGTATATGTCTTTCATTTGACGCCGAGAAAAAAGCGCGTGGGGACGTTCAAAGGCGAGCTATGGCTGGATGCGGAAACCTGTCTGCCGGTGAGAGAATCGGGGCGGCTGGCGAAGAACCCGTCTTTTTTTGTCAAGCGGATAGACTTCGTTCGGGAGTACGATATTCAAGACGGGCTTGCGATCCCTCGGCAGATCCAGAGCACCGTAGAAACCAGGCTGGTGGGCAAGGCGGAGCTGACAGTTCGGTTCCACGATGTCTCATTGGCTGGAAGTCCCTCGCTTTCAGTTGTGGCCGGCTCGGGCCAGTAATTTCGGAGAGAACGGGAATCAAATGCGAACACTATTCTTAAATCCACCCTCGTTCGAGAAATTTGACGGCGGTGCCAGCTCGCGCTGGCCCGCGACCCGCGAGATCGAATCCTATTGGTACCCCGTATGGTTGTGCTATCCGGCCGGGATGCTGGCGGACAGCAAGGTGGTGGACGCACCACCGCACGGGATCTCGATTGAGCAGACCGTGGCCATGGCCAAGGATTTCGAGCTCCTGGTGCTGTTTACCTCGGCTCCGGGGTTCCACGTCGATGTAGATATGGCGGGGATGATGAAGGACGCTAACCCCAAGCTAAAGGTGGCCTTCGTGGGGCCGCCGGTGACCATCGAGCCGGAAAAGACGCTGAACAATAAGGCCATTGATTTCATCGTGCGCCGGGAGTTCGACTACCAGATTGCGGATTATGCCAAAGGCAAGCCGCTCGAAGAGCTTCCGGGCGTCAGCTTCCGCAAGAACGGCAATGTGGTTAATAACACGGAAAGCGCGTACATCGAGGATCTGGACGCGCTTCCGTGGGTGACGAAGGTCTATAAGCGGGACCTGGACATTACCCGCTACAATGTCCCGTTCCTGCTCAACCCGTTTATTTCCATGTACACGACGCGGGGCTGCCCCGCCATGTGCACGTTTTGCCTATGGCCGCAGACGCATTCCGGCCACCGCTGGCGCCAGCGATCCACCGATGACGTGGTCAACGAAGTGCGCTACGCCCTGGAAGCCCATCCCCAAGCCAAGGAAATCTTCTTCGACGACGACACCTTCAACTATCAGAGGGCGCGGACTATTGAGCTGTGCAAGAAGCTGGCGCCATTGAACTTCACATGGTCCTGCAATTCGCGTGTGACGACCGATTACGACACGCTCAAGGCCATGAAGGACGCCGGCTGCAGGCTCATGATCGTGGGGTACGAATCGGGCGAGCAGCAAATCCTGAAGAACATCAAGAAGGGCGCGACCATTGACATGGCGGAGCGCTTCACCGACAACGCCAAGAAGGTCGGTCTCACGATTCATGGAGACTTCATCATCGGGCTCCCCGGCGAGACGCGCCAGAGCATCCGCAAAACGATCGATTTCGCCAAGCGTCTGGATACCGAGACCATTCAGGTTTCGGTGGCCCACCCGTATCCGGGGACTGAGTTCTACGATTACGCCAAGCAGAATGGCCTGATTACCATCGAGTCGCTGACCGACGAAGGCGGGCACCAGCTCCCCAATGTCATTTACCCGGACCTCGACCGGGCGGAGTTGATGGACTCGGTCGAACAGTTTTACGCCGAGTTCTACTTCCGGCCGCGAGTGATCTGGCGGATGGTGCGCAAAGCGATCTTCGACGGCGCCGAGCGGCGGCGACTGGCCAAAGAGGCGCGGGAGTACATGGCGCTGCGTACCAAGCGGAGGCGTTTCATCAACAACGAGCGCGAGGCGGCTGCGGCGGCCACAAGCGCGGGTGACTAGCCCGCTTCCTCGCGTATGCCCCCCGCATCGCCCCGGTCCAAAACGCGCATCTTCACGGCGATCGTGGTAGTGACGAATGTGCTGGGGAACTCTTTTCTCAGCCGCGGCATGCAGTCCATAGGCGAGTTAGTGTCGCTTTCGCCGGTTCCTTATATACGAGCCTTGTTCAATCCATGGGTCGCTTTAGGGACCTCCCTCCTGATTGTGTGGTTGCTCTCGACCATGGCGCTGCTGAGTTGGGCGGATCTCAGTTATGTGCTGCCCGTAACTTCAATGGCCTACGTGCTGGTGGCACTTGTCGGGCGGTTTGTGCTGCATGAGGTTGTTTCGGTGGCGCACTGGTCGGGCATTCTATTGATCATGATTGGCGTTGCGCTCGTGGGCAGTACCAATCCGAACACGGCGGGCAAACCTGGCGAAGAGGCACACCCATGAGGTGGCTGCTGGTCTGGATCATCGTGCTCGCGACGACCGCGGGGAACGTGCTGCAAGCCCTGGGCATGCGGCACCACGGAGAAATCCACGACTTTCGGCCGGGCGCGCTGGGGCGGGTGGCCGCGGCGCTGGTGCAATCGCGTTATATTGTGGCGTCGGTTGTGGCCATGGCCTTCTCTTTTTTCGCCTTCATGGCGCTGGTTTCGATTGCCGAGCTGAGTTTCGCGGTCCCGGCGACGGCGGCCAGCTACATCCTGGAGACCATTCTGGCGAAGTACCTGCTCAAAGAGCATGTGGGGGCGAAGCGCTGGGTGGGCGTGCTACTGGTAGCCGCCGGCGTCGGGCTCCTGACGGTCTAGTGGCCTACCTCACCGTTCCAGCCATTCTTGCGGGCATCTATCACCTGATTGCGCTTGCGGCGGCCTTGCGGCGCGCGTGGACGAAGAACGGGAAGGAATTCCACTTCCACCCGCCGGTTTCGATTCTCAAACCGGTGCGCGGGCGGGACCCGCAATTCTACGCGGCGATCCGCTCGCACGCGCTGCTGGATTATCCCGAATACGAAATCCTGTTTGGGTTGAACGATCCGCAAGATCCGGCGAGGGAGGACATTGAGCGGCTGGCCGCGGAGTTTCCCAAACGTTCCATAAGGCTAATGGAGTGCCCGCGCAACATGCCGAACGGGAAGGTGGCGGCGCTCGCGGAACTGGCGCGGATGGCGCGGCATTCGGTGCTGGTGATCAATGATAGCGACATCGTGGTAGAGCCGGACTACCTGCGCCGGGTGATTGCTCCCCTCGAAAAACCAAAAGTCGGCCTGGTGACATGTCTCTACCGCGGGGCGGGGCTGAGCTGGCCGGCCCGCTGGGAAGCCCTCGGGATTTCGACCGATTTTGTTCCTGGAGTGCTCGTGGCGCGGGCGATCGGCATCGCGGAATTTGCCCTGGGCTCGACGATGGCGCTGCGCGCGGCCGATCTCGAGCGCATCGGCGGGTTCGCGGCGATTGGCGATTACCTGGCGGATGATTATCAACTCGGCCGGCACATCACGGAGCTGGGCTATCGCATCCATCTATCCCGAGCGGTGGTGGAGACGCGGCTCTCGGACGATACGTGGGGCGCCGCCTGGCGGCACCAGGTCCGCTGGTCGCGCACGATCCGAGTTTCGCGCGCAGGCGGCTACCTTGGGTACGCGATCACAAACGCGAGCGTTTGGGCCGCGCTGGCAGCGGCGGTGGGAGCGTGGCCGGTTGCCGCTGTAGTGCTCGCGATTCGCCTTCTGGCGGGTGTCGTGACCGGCGGGCTCGTGCTTCGGGACCGTGATGCCATGCGTTTGTGGTTTCTGATTCCTTTGCGCGATCTTTGGGGCTTTGCCGTGTGGCTGGCAGGCCTCGTGGGATCGACGGTGGAATGGCGCGGGCTGAGGCTGCGGCTGAATCGAGAAGGACGGATCGTCGAAGACTGAATGCCGCGCCGGATGGGGAAGGACGCTGGCAAGGCCAGCCATTCCCGGCCAAGTGTCACAAATCAACCGGGCAAAGATCGCCGCGCAAAGCCTATAATGTGCGAGTAGGAGCGTTTTTCGGTCGATGGCCGACTTCAAGAAAAAACTGCAGGATGAGATTGCGACGCTGGAGTACGAGCTGCGCAATGAACTGCCCCGAGAGATTCTGAAGGCGCGCGCCCACGGCGACCTCAGCGAGAATGCCGAATATCACGCAGCCAAAGAGCGGCAGGGCTTCGTCAACGCCCGGCTGAATCAACTCAAACAGCGCCTGGCGGACCTGTCGATGATCGATTTCTCGAAGATCCCGCACGATCGCGTGGGCCTCGGTTCCCGCGTCGTGGTGCTCGATGTCAACAAGGACGAGGAGATTACGTATAATCTGGTGACGAGCGAGGAAGCCGACGCCGCTAACGGCAAGATTTCCACGACCTCGCCGATTGGCCGCGGCCTGCTCGGAAAAGAAGTAGGCGACGTTGTTAAGGTGCAGATCCCCGGAGGAATGCGAGAGTTCGAAATCCTGGAACTGGCCACCATCCACGAAATGAAACGAGACGCCATGACTTACACGCGCGGGATCGGCTTGGTTTGCGGCAAGATCATCAGACAGGATTGTCGGCGCGCTGGCGCTGTCGCGCATTCATCCCAATGTTCTGACTTTCATCGGCCTGCTGATCAATATCTGGGCGGCGTTTCTGTTCGCGGCGGGCAATTTCCGCTGGGCGGGAGTCGTGGTGATCCTGGCGGGCCTGTTCGATATGGTGGACGGGCGCGTGGCGCGCGAGACCAACCGCGTGACGCGTTTCGGCGGCTTCTTCGATTCGGTGCTGGACCGCTATTCCGACCTGGCGCTGTTCATGGGCCTGCTGGTCTACTATGCTTCGATCAACCGGTTCTTCTATATTGTGCTGACGGCGATCGTGATGACCGGGTCGGTGATGGTGAGCTACACGCGGGCTCGCGCCGAGTGTACGATTCCGCAATGCAAAGTGGGCTTCCTCGAGCGGCCGGAGCGCGTGGTGCTGATTATCATCGGCGCGCTGTTCGACCGCATGGCGCCGGTGCTCTGGGTGATCGCCGTGCTCTCGAATATCACCGTGATTCACCGCATGATCTACACATGGCAGGAAGCCAAGCGCCTGGAAGAAGCGCAACTGCGCGCGGTGCCTGAGAGAGACGGCGCGAAGCGCGCAGGGGTAAGTTGGCCGGGCTCACTACTTGGGGGCACGGAGACCTCAACTCCTGATTTTCTATCGAGAATCCGCTCCTATCCGTTAGAGCGCGTCAGCCTTCCAATATCACGTGCGCCATTCCTAATTCGGCGGTATGCGTGATCGATAGCGAAATCAGTTTAACCCCGAGCTCACCTGCGATGCGGGCGGCCTCGCCGTGAAGTTGGAGCGTCGGGCGGCCAGAGGGTAAGTTCGCTACCTCGAAATCCTGCCAGCGGACGCCGCGTCTCCAGCCGGTGCCGATGGCTTTCATCCCTGCTTCCTTGGCGGCGAAACGCCCGGCATAGCGCTCGAAGCGATTGGCTTTGCGCTCTACGTAGGCGATTTCAGCGGGAGTATAGATCCGCTCGACAAAGCGCCGGCCATACCGCGTGATGGCGTCGCGGATGCGGCCGACTTCGGCCAGGTCGACACCCGTGCCCAGGATCATGACGACTCTGCGCGGGAGCTACCGTTTGCCGGCCTTCGCCAGTTTCTTGCGATGCGCGGCCCAGCGCTTCCGTTGCGCGGCGGCGATCCGCTTCCGGGCAGATACGCTCAAGGTACGTTTCCGCTGCGGGCCGACTTCCTTTTCTGCCGCCGGAGCCGCGGCGCGCGCCTTCCCGTTCCGAGCTGCGCACGTATCTCACGGATCTTGTCTTCTATTTTCTGTTTTTCGATTTGGTATCCGACTAAGGCCATTGCTAATAGTCGCGTCCGCGATGATCTGCCTTTTGGCATGAATTCTCTCCTCGCACACTATATCATGAGCGCTAGTTAGCCGTGTCAAGATGGTGAATCATTCTTATGCGAATTGTAATTCAAAGAGTCAAGGAAGCCCGGGTCGAGTTGGATGGGCCGAGTTAGCGGCTCTATCGGGATGGGTCTGGTTCTTCTGCTCGGCATTGCGAAGACCGATACTTATCGGGATGCCGATTATCTGGTAGATAAGATACTCGGGCTTCGTATTTTTTCCGATGCGGCGGGGAAAATGAACCTTAGCGTTCTGGACGTGAAGGGTGGGTTATTGGTCGTCTCCAATTTCACTGTATATGGAGACTGCCGTAAGGGCCGGAGACCCAGTTTTGACTTAGCCGCCGATCCGGAAAAAGCGCAGGAACTGTATCAGTATTTCCTCAGCCGCGCCCGGTCGGCGCAGGTTACCGTCGAAGCCGGAGTTTTCAGGACTTCCATGAGTGTTCACCTTGTGAACGACGGCCCAGTGACTCTATTATGTGATTCGGTTCATCCATGAACTCGCGCACCTGGAGATCTGCACGACCCCAGACCCATGGAGCCCCTCGAGGCGCGGGTTGCTCAAGCTGTTCAAGAACATAACCAAGAACAGAATCACTCTCGCTTGCCCACGAATCCTCTTTTGACTCCGTTTGCGGGGCGAAAGCATCATCCGACGAGGCAAGATTCAAGCCGGCCAAGTTTGGCTTCGTAGAATTCAAATTCATCAGCCGTCTACTTAGCCGCACACTTAGTTTCTCAAGTAGAATGCGCAGCGGCAGGCGCGATATACTAAAAGTATCCACCCGCAGATGATCACAACCCGGAGAATTCGCTATCGCGACGCAGGCGTCAACATCGACGAAGCGGACCGAGCGGTAGGCGCCATCAAGAAGATGGCCCAGCGGACGTTCACGCCCGGCGTCCTTACCGATATCGGTACGTTCGGAGCATGTTATGCACTGACGGGCTTCAAGAAGCCAGTGTTGGTAAGCTCCGTGGATGGTGTGGGAACGAAGCTCAAGATTGCGTTCGCCACGGGCCGTCACGACACGATCGGCCAGGATCTGGTGAATCATTGCGTCAATGACATCGCAGTGCAGGGCGCCGTTCCGCTGTTTTTTCTGGACTATCTGGCAGTGGGCAAACTGGCCGCGGAGGTGGCGGCAAGCGTCATCTCGGGCATTGCGCGCGCATGCCGCGAAAACGGGTGTGCGCTCATCGGGGGCGAGACAGCAGAGATGCCGGGGCTTTACGGGAATGGCGAGTATGACCTTGCCGGGACTATCGTGGGCGCCGCCGAGAAGAACAGTTTGATTACTGGACGGGGGATTCGTTCCGGCGACGTTCTGATCGGGTTACCCTCCACCGGACTACATACCAACGGTTATTCGCTTGCGCGGAAGCTGCTGTTCGACATCGCCGGATACCAGCCGAATACCTGGCGGCATGAACTCGGCACAACGCTGGCTGAAGAGCTGTTGAAAATCCATCGGAGCTACCTGAAGCCCATTCGCGCGCTGATTGCGGCGGGCACCCTCAAGGGGGCGGCGCATATCACGGGCGGCGGCATCACGGACAACGCGCCCCGTATGCTGCCCGGCGATCTGGCGGCGGCCATCGATGTCGCCTCATGGCCCGTTCCGCCCATCTTTCGGCTGCTGCGGGAGATCGGAAACATGCCGGAGGACGACTGGCGCCGCACTCTCAATCTCGGGATCGGAATGATCCTGGCGGTTGGCGAGAAGGACGCCGTCCGCGCGGAGCGGCTCCTGAAGAAGATGGGCGAGCCGTGCCACCACATCGGGCGCGTCGTCAAGGCCCGCCGCGGGGGCCCGCGCGTGGAGTACAGTTGACGCGCCTCGGCATTCTGCTATCGGGGCGAGGGTCCAATTTCGAAGCCATTGCTGATCAGGTGGCAGCGGGGCGCATCGACGCGGAGATTGCGGTGGTCCTCAGCAACCGTCCGGAGGCGCGAGGGCTGGACGTTGCCCGCCACCGCGGGATCGAGGCCGTTTGCATCCCCTCGAAGGGGCTGGATCGCGAGACCTACGATCTGTCGCTGATTCAGGAACTCCAGGCGAATCACGTGGATCTGGTCTGCCTGGCGGGATTTATGCGGCTGTTAAGCGCATCCTTTGTGCGCGCCTTCCCGGGCGCATTCTTAACATCCACCCGTCGCTATTGCCTGCGTTTCCCGGGCTGGACGCCCAGAAGCAGGCGCTGGAACATGGCGTCAAGATTACGGGATGCACGGTGCATTTGGTCGATGAGTTTCTGGATGCCGGGCCGATCATCCTCCAGGCGGCGGTCCCGGTGCTTGATACGGATACAGTCGACTCGTTATCGGCGCGCATCCTCGTGCAAGAGCATCTTGCTTATAGCCAGGCCATCCGGGTCATGCTCGGCCGGAACTTCCGCATCGAGGGCCGGCGGGTGATCACGACCGAGCAACCGGGTTAAGGTTTCCCATCGGAAGGCCGATCTTTATGTAGTGTGAGCTCGACCGAACCCATCGCAACGACTAGCGCTGTTGAGCCGCTAAAAACACAAGAGTTACAGCATATTCTGAAACTGGCTGCGGGGGCGGTTTCGAGCATTTGCTCAGCCAACGATGATTGTGTCGTTCGTCTGGACCAGATCGAGGAGGGGATTGAGGGGACCTCGGCGATCGAGGGTGTCCGGGTGCTCCGGTTTCGGCTGTTGGAGTGTCTTCAGGACCTGAGGGAGCATTCCCGCCGTCAGAAGGAAGAAATGTCGCGGTTGCTGGCGCAACTGCAAGAGCAACTGGAGGCCGCCAAGGGGAGTAAATGTAAGGAAAATAAGGCTCTAGCCCCCGCAGTGGACGGGCTCTCCGGCCTGGAAGCGCGCGAGGCTGCCCAACTCGCCGTGGCCGCCGCCATGGAAAGGGGTGGGCGTTCATATGCGGCTCTTTTTGTGGTGGACCGCCTGCACACAATCAACGCTCAGTTTGGGTACTCGACCGGTGATCGGGTTCTCCGGGCATTCTGCGGCCACGTGAAATCGTTCCTATCGCCGCAGGATCAGTTGTTCCGCTGGACCGGTCCGGCGTTCGTCGGGTTACTCGACCGGGGGGAAGATCCCGCCGACGTTCGGGCCGACATCGAGCGGATTGCCGGTTTCAAACTGGAGGTGGCGGTTCAGATAGGGAACCGCTCGATCCTGCTTCCCGTAGCTTGCGCTTCGCTACTGGTGCCGCTCACCGAGGCGAGCAAGTTGGCGGATGTAACCGCGCGGCTGGATGTGTTTACCAGCGAGCGGGTACATCACTGAGCTTTTGACGCTAACCCCAACTACAGTTCCGTATCGTCGACGTAACACCAGCGCCAGGACTCGCCCGGCTCGATCGATTGCATGATGGCGTGCTTGGTTGCGTGAAAATGCTTCGTCGCGTGCTTGTTTTTCGAAGAATCGCAGCAGCCTACATGGCCACACGAGAGACAAAGACGCAGGTGTACCCAGGTATCTCCCATCTTGAGGCATTCCTCACAACCCTTCGTCTTGGGTTTGACATTGTGAATCTGATCGAGGTGCGTGCAGCTTGCCATTGTGGTTTCTTCTTTCAATGCGCCTGCCGGACGGCGCCTGGTTTAATCTTGTGCGCGAACTTCTCGCGGAACTTCCTGACTTTTGGGGCCACGACAAAGGCGCAGTATGGCTGGTTTGAGTTACTGCGGAAGTAATCCTGGTGGTAGTCTTCTGCACGGTAGAACGTCGCAGCCGGGAGGACCTCGGTCACAATCGGATCCGCCCAAATGTGTTCGGCATCGAGCTCGCGGATCACTTGTTCCGCCGTTGAGCGCTGCGCGTCGGACGCGTAGAAAATCACCGATCGGTATTGAGTGCCGGCATCGTTGCCTTGGCGGTCGCGTGTAGTCGGATCGTGAGTCGCGAAAAAGACCTCGAGGATTTCGCGATAAGAGGTCACACTCGGATCGAAGGCCACCTGCACGACTTCAATGTGGCCGGTGCCACCGCTGCACACCTGCTCATATGTCGGATCAGGCCTGCGGCCGCCCATGTATCCGGACACGACACTCAGAACGCCCTCCATCTGTTGATAGACGGCTTCCAGGCACCAAAAGCATCCGCCGCCGAGTACCGCGACTTCGGATTGAGACATGCTTTTACCTTACGACATTTCAGTCCGGCAGGACTTCCAGCTTGGTCCAGCCTGGCAGACTGGCGGGTTGGTCGTTCAGGAAGACCACGCGCCGCGTCTTCGGGAACGGCAGCCCCGACGCTAAGGCGCTGTTGTATACGGCGACGCTCTTGAGAACCTGGCGGTAATCGGCATTTGCCGTGTCGAGCCACGCGGACTTACCGATCACTCCGGCGCCCCATCCGACCGGGAATAGGCACGCTCCTGAAGCGCGGGCGTCCGCCAAGCGAGTTTCCAGTTCGTCCAGTGTCTTTGAAAGCAAGGGTAGCCCGACGCGCGAAGCGTAGCTCTTGTGAAGTGCCAACAGGCCCGCGGTGTACTGATTCACCGCGTCGAAGACATTGGCCCGCTCCATAGGTTCACGCCAGCCCAGCAAACGGCGAATGTCGGACTGAGCAAAGAATTCCTTCTCCTGCCACGATCCTTCGAAGACGCTCCCCGGCGCCGCCATCTCCGCGAAAGCCGGCGCGCCGTCTTCGGGCCGGCGGCCATCGGCAGCGCCGCGCGAAGTTTGCTTCCACCCCAGGGAGTACTCGTCATGCCCGCGGCTGATGAGGGTTGAGACGCGCAGAAGATAAATCTTGAAGCGCGAATGATCCACCGGAGCTGAATCCGCGGCCCCGAAGAACCGCGTGCGGCTGTTCCCGCCTGTCCCCAGCAACTGCTCCTCGGCGGCTTCCGCCGGACGGCGCGAGGGGCGTTCGGGGCGGATGCGGCCGGCCACGTCGCGCAATACGCCGTCGGTCATATGCGCAAACAACATGCCCGTGCGCAACGCACCCTTAATGGCCGAGCCCGGCAGATACGGACCCGAGGCGCCGCGCGCAAAGGTAGGGATGTTGAGACTGTCGCCCATGGCGCGGTTCCAGTAGTTCGAATAGGCGGCGTGCTCGAAGGGAATGCGGCGATCGGCGAAGTTCTGCGCAAAGCCACCCCAGGAGGCGAAGTCGAGCTTCGTGGCCTTCTTAAGCTGCGCGAGATAACCGTCGAGGCGCGGGCCTTTGGAAAGCAGCTTGAAGATGCGGTGCTGGTCGAGAACGTTGACGTGGTCTTTCCAAACCATGTAGTCGATGGCGGAGAGCCGGCCGCCATCACCCACCAGCACGGGGGTCAAGCAGGTGAGCCGGTATCTCATGACGCCGCCTGCCAGGGGATCGGAATCGCCAGCGCGAATCCCGCGCGATAGACCGGGTGCGCGAAGCCATCGGGCGCGACATCGGGGGCGGCCCCATGCACCGGCTGCTCCGCCAGCAAGACCGAACCTTCGCTGATCATGTTCAGAGACTTCTTCTGATCACCCGAGCGGACGGGGCTTTCCACACGCCCGCTGCGGGTCAAGACGGAATAACTTCCCCGGTTCCAGTCGACTGAATCGCCAGCCGCCGGACTGAACAGCGAAAGCAGCCAGTACGCGCTGGAGGATTCGCCGGGGGCCGGTTCTGCGGCTGCTGGCACTTCCTCTTCAGGGACCGAGACAGGTTCGGCCGGCTGCGCGGGGAGAATCATCTGCGGCAGCGACCCTTCGATAAACTCCGGTGTTTCCGCGCGACCCCAGCCGCGGCCGCGCTCTCCGCCGAATCCGGAATCGGCAAGGAATCGCAACGCGGCGCGCACCGGGCCATCCCACTTTTCCTTCTGCTCTTCGTCCGCGAAGGAGATCACGGCCCAAAGCCCGGCCGCCGGAAGAAACTCGACGCACGCCACTTCGTGCGGCTCGATATTGCCCGACAGCCGATCTACCGCGGCTCCCGATCGAATGCCCAGGCGAAGGGGCCCGAGTCTGCCGGCAGGGACGAGGCACTGGCTCTCGCCATCCATATCCCAGCGGTCCTCTTCGAGCGCGTGGCCGGCGAGCAGAGGCGTCACCAGGCCTAACGGGATGAAGCGGGCTCCTTTCCAGCGAACCTTGCTTGAGGGCGGAGGGGGCCACACACTGCGTGGCGGAACCACGTAGCCGATTTCATTTTGAAATGGAAATAGCGAGCTAAAGCGGACAGACGCGCCCGCGGCTTGGCGCGCCGTAGCGCCGAGCCATTTTTCGAGATGGCCCAGCAGACGCATGGCGCTTGTAATGGCGGAGTAGAGCGAGTCGCTGTGGTAAAGCAAGTCCACCGCATCGCGCGCGCCTGAGTCCGGACCCACGCGCCATGGGCCGCTAGGGCGGAGCTTGACCACAAGCCCTGGCTGCGGAGCCGGCGTCATTCCTTTACGAACGACATGGCGGATTCCTGGACCAGTTTTTGCAATCCCGCCACATCCGCGCCCGCGATCAGCTCCTTTTCGGCGGCGCCGGAGGCGTAATACTCCCGGTTGCGCCAAACGAGCTTCAGATTTGAGAAGCGCACGCGGCCGCTGCCGCGCGAGCCACCGCCGCCCAGCGCATCGTCTTCGAGCAGCCGCAGGCCCTGCACCACAGCGCCGAACAGCGGCGTATCTTCCTCGCAAAGGATATCCAGCGACCATCCGCACGCGGAAACGCGCGCCCGCGGGCACGCGCTCGAGCGTGCGCGGATTGGCCTGCGAGGTGATGCGGTCGATGGCGTTCTCGCTCTTCACTTCGGTCAGCTCGTCGTCGAGGTTCTCGCGCATCTGCGGCGTGATGCTTTCGGCATCGAGCGGCGCATCGAAAACGGTCAGCCGCGCCGGAGTGGCGTGGTGGCTCTCGACCGCTTCGCCGGTCGACGCTCTCCATGCGCCCCGGGTTGCGCCCGAACAGCATGCAGATCTCGTCGTCCGGCCGGTCGCTCTGGTGAATGCGCACTTCCTGGCCTTTGCGCGTCGAAATGAAAACCAGTTCGGAGGGCACGGCCATGCCGGTCGACTGCTCGAGCAGCGCGCGAATCCTCCGCGCAGCGTGCTGCCGGGGACGTAGGGCCGGCCGATGGCATCCTTCACGACCGGATTATCCGCGCCGCCGATTTCGAGCGAGCCCTTGCCCGCGCCGACGTGCAGACCGGTCTCGCAATGCATTTCGCCTTCGAGGATCAGCTTTCCGATCAGCTTCAATTCCGTTTGTGCAGTGTGAGCGCTCATGCGTCCTTGTTCGTCTGGAGGTGCGCTATTCGTTGTAGGCGACGATGGCTTCGAACAGGTCGCGGAAGCGTTCGTAGCCGCGGCTTCGTTCTTGCGGGTCACCTGCAGCAGCAGCCGTTCGATCTGATCGAGGCTGCGCAGCCATGCCGCGCGATGGTGTAAGCCAGGCGCGCGCGCAGCATCACGAACTCGTGCTGCCGCTCGTTTTCGGGCGCGCGCGTGGCCCGGCGCACCGCGTTGTAGAGCCGCCGCAACTGGCTCTGGTGCCGGAATCCATATCGCGCATGCGGCTGACGACGACGTGCGCCTGGTTATCGAGATACAGGCTGTCGCCGATCAGCTTGTCGAGATCGATCTCGGGCGGCCCTTCGGACGGCCCCGATCTCCCCGGTCACCACGCCGGTCATCGCGACGGCCCTCGTCACGCGGCCGACCACCCGGGCCTTCGCGCGGCGGCCTGTTTTCGCGATTTCTGGTTTCCTGCTCTTGTGCCATGCTGATCTAGACCTCGCTGGCAAGCCGGGCCCACTCCATGGCCACCAGACCCGCCGGCCTCAATTTTACTCGTGTTCCGGGCTTCCCCTGCGGAACTGCTTTTCTCCCTACGATCTCATTCACCAGGTGCGCACGCAACTTTTGAAATTCACGATCGCGCGCCGTGCCCAGCGCGCGGTGATACCGGCGCTGGAACCGGCCCAGCCGGCTGATGGCGGCGTCCGCGTCCGGCGACGCGCCCACAACAATTTCCTTTTGATAGAAACCACGCAGCTGCGCCAGAAGCTGCCGGGAGCCGTGGAACTCCTCGAGCATCCGGGCGATGGTGTCTTTCAACTCGGAAGCGTCGGCCAGGCGCTTCCATTCCAGCACACGGCCGAGAAGGTAAACGCAGTCTTTATCCGACGATTTCGCCAGATCTAGATTCGCGCCCGCCTGCGCGTATACCTCCGCCAGGCGCGCGTCCGGATCCGTGGCTAACGCCAGGGCCATGGAAATGGTCTTGCCCTCCGGCCCGGGAAAGTCTTTCAGATTCTCTTCGGTAAACCGGTGGAACAACCTTTGCAGTTCACGCGCCAGCAGGATCAGCGCGTCCCACGATCCGTACACGGCGAAATCGTCGCCGCCCGAATACAGGATGGTCACCTTTCTCCAGAATTCGGGCATGGAGCACAACACTTCCAGCTCGCCGGCGAAAAACTGCTTGTAAAGGACGGAGATCTGGACGTGCTCCTCAATGGTCTGGAGCCGGCGCATGCGCACCGCGAAATGATCGACATCACCGCGAAGCACGCCCCACAGCAGCCGTCCTTGTGCGCGGCTGGCCAGGACCGAAACGCTGGCGGCGCTCTTGCCGTCATCGGTCGGCGCGGCGTGGCGGGCCAGGTTGATGCCGTCGAGCGACAGGTTCGAGGACAGCGACCAAGTGTGCTTCCCGGAGCCTGGAGCGACCATCGCCGGCGATTCGGGCGACCAGCCGATGGTGGAAGCTTCCCGAACCTTCAAGCCCAATTCGGTTGAGAAGTAGCGGTCCGAATCAGCCGCGGATTCCGCGGCCGGCTGGAAGGGCTGGAAGCCGTCGGGTACCATCCCAGCGAGCGGAGTCGCGCGCTTTCGAACCAGCTCCTCATTCAAGCGCTTGCGGACCACACTCCAATCGCCGAGGTTTTCGGTGACACTCCACAGGAGCTTCAGGCGGCCGCTTCCGAGGGTGGCCATCTGCTGCGCCGCCGCGCTCAGAAACTGCTCAGCAGCGCTTCGCGATTCGCCCGGCAGAACCAGCAGGAACTGTCCGCCGCCGCTCGCGCCTAATAAAATGCGAGAGAGGCCCAGTTCCGCCAGCAGAGCGCGCGGCAGCACCTCCGAGATGAGTGTCAACCACTGCGATCGTCCGGCGAAGAGTTCCTCGGCAGCCGGACCGGCGGCATTGCCGAACCCGAGAAACGCTTCTATACCCAGAATTCTTCCTTGTAACAGGATCTGCGCGGACATCTGATTTGGGAACTCGCGGAAACGGCCAGTCTATCACAGCGAGTTGCCAATGCGGAGCGCCGCCCGGCATAGAATAGCTGCATGGCCGCCAGCTCGCTTCGCCTGATGCTTTCCGCCGAGCAGATCCAGGCTCGAATTCAGGAAATGGGCGCACAGATTGACGCCGACTATCCTGACGGTAGTCTGCATCTGGTCTGCATCTTGAAAGGCGCGTGCTTTTTCCTGTCCGACCTGGCGCGTGCCATCGAGCGCGGCGTGGTGATCGATTTCATGGGTATTTCGAGCTATGGCCGCGGCTCGACGACCTCCGGGGCAGTGAAAGTGACCAAGGATCTGGATCTGGCGGTGGAAGGGGTCGATGTGCTGGTAGTGGAAGATATCGTCGACACCGGCATCACGCTGAATTATCTGGTGAACATTCTGCAGCAGCGGAAGCCGCGATCGGTCCGCATCGCCGCGCTCCTGGATAAGCCGGACCGGCGGCTGCGCCCGGTCAAAGTCACTTATGTGGGTTTCCAGATCCCGGATGAGTTCGTGGTCGGCTACGGCCTGGACTTCGCTGAGCGCTACCGCAACCTGCGGGATGTGTGCGTGCTCGAAGGGCCTCAGGTCGCATAGTTATCCCCGCTCCCGGAAGAGCGCATTTGATCCATCCGGCTCAAATGCTATGATCTAGTTAGATTTCCAAGAGTCTGGAGGAAGTAGCAAGATGGGTCCGCTAGGTTGGCAGGAGATAGGCTTCATCTTTATCCTGGCGCTTCTCCTGTTCGGGCCGAAGAAACTGCCTGAACTGGGAAAGCATCTGGCGAAAGGGTTAGCCGAGTTCCGCCGCGCTCAAAACGAGCTAAAAGCCACGTTTGATCGCGAGATGAAAAGCCTCGAGCGGGAAAGTGAATCGTTGAGGGAAGTGACCAGCAGTTACCACCACGACACGTACAATTACGATTATTCTTCCTACGACTCGGGATCGTATAATTCCGAGCCGCACGATTCCACCGCAAACACCGTTGTAACCACTGCAAGCGCATCCGCACCTCAGGGCGCTGAGTTAACGTCGGGAGCCGTCCCGGAAGGGGCTATCGCCAGCGGGAGTCTGACCGCTGGAGGAACAGAAAGTTCCATTGCGACAGCCGCCGAGCCGGAGGTCTCCGAATCTGGAGCGTCCTCTCATTCGGGCAGCGAATCACCGGCGATTGAGCATCAAGCGTTGAAGACTTAAACATGGCTTCATCTGAAGATCAAAACGGAGCGCCCGCTCCTACCGGCGAAGGTGTGTCCTCTTCGACGGCGTTGGTTCCCGCTCGCGCGGGCGGGTCTGGCGGGTCCACGCCCCCTCCACCGCCCTCGGATTCCGACGGAGGCGATGAAGAGGACGGCATGATGCGGATGTCCTTTCTCGAACATCTGGAAGAGCTGCGTTCACGCATTCTCCGCGCGCTGGGCGGCGTGGGCGTAGCTTTCGTCATCAGTCTGACGTTCTGTAACGAACTGTGGAAAGCTGTCCAGGCGCCGGCGATGGATGCGTTGCACCGGCTGGGTTTGCACGATCCCAAGCTCACGCTCATCACCCCCATGGAAGCCTTCAACATCATCTGGGTGAAGCTGCCGATCCTGACCGCGATCTTCATCGCCTCGCCGTGGATCTTGTATCAGGTTTGGGGCTTCATCGCACCCGGACTGTACAAACGGGAACGCCGTTGGGCCGCGCCGTTTGTCATCTCTTCGGCGGGCCTGTTTATCACCGGGGGGCTGTTCGGCTATTTCGTCGCGTTCCGCTACGGCTTGACCTTCCTGCTAGGGCTGGCAGTCAGCAACAACGTCACGCCCATGGTTTCGATGACGGAGTATTTCGATCTCTTCGTCGATGTCATGCTCGGTATCGGCCTGATCTTCGAGATGCCGGTGCTGATCTTCTTCCTGACCCTGCTGCACATTACCAGCCCGCGCTTTCTGATCGCGCACAGCCGCTACGCGATTCTCGCGATCACGATCATCGCGGCGGTGGTAACGCCAACCCCGGACATCTTCAACATGATGTTGTTCGCGGTCCCGATGTGCCTGCTGTTCTACTTCGGCATCTTTGCCAGTTATCTGCTCGTGCTGCATCGCGAGCATCGCTCCTTCCCATGGCGTAGAGCGCTTACGTGGGTCGTCCCGATCTTACTTTTGTTAGCAGCGATAGGTTACTTTGTGGGAACACGGTACGGGTACCACCCGGTATCGCATTGGCCTTTCTTCGCCCGTTAAAGCAAACAGTTGTGGAATCGTTTGGCCGAATCGGGGTAACATCAGGGCGAACGCTACTGCGCCTCAAGCCGGAGGGGAGGCGCCATGAACATCAACAAGGCTATTCGCGAGCTGTACGAGGAAAAAAAGCGGCTGGATCGTGTCATCGCTTCGCTCGAGGAGATGGAGCGTAATGCCGCCTCTTTTCCCAACGCGGTCATTCCCGAGAAAAGGCGGGGCCGGAAGTTCATGGATCCCAAAGCGCGCCAGGAAGTGTCCGAGCGCATGAAGCGCTACTGGGACGCTCGCCGGAAGCAGGAACAGACCGCGCAACACGGCAAAAGCTGACGCGCGCAAATCCGGCGCCGCAGTGATATCATAAGTGAAAATAGAATAAGTGGGCGACTAGCTCAGTTGGGAGAGCGCTGCGTTCGCAATGCAGAGGTCGGGGGTTCGACTCCCCCGTCGTCCACCAATCGATTTTTGCGCGATGTATACTGCTTCCATCGGGAGTCTGCTGATTGAGAATCCCGGAAATCTAATTCAGGCGTTCTTTTCATCCTAGGTTCCAATCCTTATGTGGATTGTCCGGCTTGCTCTCCGTCGACCGTATACCTTTGTCGTGATGGCTGTTCTGATCGCCATCTTAGGCGGCACGGCCATCGTCACCATGCCCGTCGATATCTTTCCGTACATCGATATTCCCATCGTAAGCGTGCTGTGGGCGTATTCGGGTCTGTCCCCGGAGGAAATGGAGAAGCGCGTCGTTACCAATTTCGAGCGCAGCCTCACCTCGAATGTCAGCGATATCGAGCACATTGAGTCGCAGGCGTTTAACGGCTACGCGGTGATTCGGATTTACTTCCATCCCAACGTGAAGATCGATATGGCTGTCGCTCAGGTGACTGCCACCGTGCAAACCTCGACCCGCCAGATGCCTCCCGGCATGTTCCCAGCCAACGTGCTCAAGTACGATGCCGCGAGCGTTCCCATATTGCAGTTGGGCCTATCCAGCAAAACCCTGCGTGAACAGGAGATGTTCGATCTGGGGAACAACTTCATCCGCACCCCGCTCGGCACCGTGCAGGGCGCTTCTGTTTCCTATCCGTTCGGCGGAAAACAGCGGTCCGTGATGGTGGACTTGAACCTGGACGAACTCTACGCCAAACAGCTTGCGCCGATCGACGTCTCGAATGCATTGGCCTTGCAGAACCTGATCCTCCCCGCGGGCACGGCAAAGCTTGCCGGAACCGAATACCAGGTCAGGGTAAACAGCAGCCCTCTCCAGTTGGACGAATTGAATAACCTGCCCATCAAAACGGTGAACGGCGCTACGGTCTACATCAAGGATGTGGCGCAGGTCCACGATGGCTTCTCTGTGCAGACCAATATCGTCCGCACCAATGGGTCTCGCGGTGTGCTCCTCACAATCACCAGGAACGGCCAGGCCTCCACTCTGGCCATCGTCGATGCCGTGAAGGCGGCGCTTCCGAGGATTCTCGCTACGGTTCCCCCGGAGCTAAAGGTGGATGCGCTCTTCGACCAGTCGGTTTTTGTGCGTGCCGCAATTCAGGGCGTGGAACGCGAAGCGGTGATTGCCGCCGGTTTGACTGGCTTGATGATCCTTCTGTTCCTGGGGAGTTGGCGAAGTACCCTGATCGTATGCACCTCGATTCCGCTCTCGGTCCTCTCCTCTTTGTGCATCCTGAGCCTGTTGGGGCAGACCATCAACGTGATGACACTCGGCGGCCTCGCCCTCGCGGTCGGCATTCTGGTTGACGATGCCACGGTAGAGATTGAGAACACACACCGCAACATGGCCATGCGGAAGCCGCTGCTCCGCGCCGTGCTCGATGGCGCCAGTCAGATCGCCGTTCCGACATTTGTCGCTACCCTTTCCATTTGTATTGTGTTCGTGCCGGTGTTGCTGCTCACCGGAACCGCCAGATACCTGTTTACGCCCATGGCTATGGCGGTCGTCTTCGCCATGCTCGCTTCTTATTTTCTGTCCCGGACGCTGGTTCCGACCATGGTGGCCTTTCTTCTCAAATCGGAAGTCGACCAGTACCAGCAGGGCATGCATGGAGAGGAATCCGGCGGCAAGGGAATGTTCGGCCGCGCCCACCATCTGTTCAATCTTGCATTTGAGAGCCTCCGCTTCCGTTATGTGGGCCTGCTCGATTGGTCGCTGCGGCATCGCGGGCGGGTACTGATCGCTTTTACAGCCGTCTCCGTTGCGTCACTCGGCCTGGTATGGCTGGTGGGCGAGGATTTCTTCCCCAACGTGGATTCCGGCCAGATGCGGCTGCATGTGCGCGCCCCGGCCGGCACCCGCATCGAGCAGACGGAGTTGCGATTCTCGGCGATTGACCGCGACATCCGGAAGGTAATCCCCTCGGATGAAATCGACTCGCTGATTGACAACATCGGCATTCCAAACAGTTGGACGAGCATTGCGCAGGGAGACATCCCAACCATTTCCAGTGCCGACGGCGAGATCCTCATTTCGCTCAAGAAAGAAAAGCATGGCTCTACCCGGGATTACGAAGTCCTTCTGCGAAAACGCCTGCGCGATAAGTTCCCGGACACGGCGTTTTTCTTTCAACCGGCCAATATCACCTCTCAGATTTTGAGCTTTGGCCTCCCTGCGCCAATCGATCTGCAAGTCGTCGGCCGGGACTCTGTGGCCAACTACAAGATCGCAGAGAAGCTCGCAGCGAGGATTGCGCGCATCCCCGGGGCGGCCGACGTCCATGTTCACCAGGTGGTTGATCAGCCCCAAATTCGCCTGTCGGTGGATCGCGTCAAAGCCTCGCAACTCGGTCTGACGCAGCGCGATGTAACCAGCAGCATGCTCATCTCTCTCAGCGGCAACGGCGCGCTGGCGCCGAATTTCTGGGTGAACTGGGACAACGGAGTCAACTACAACGTGGGTGTGCAGACGCCGCAGTACCGCATTGATTCGCTCGATGCTTTGCTGCGCACTCCTATTTCTGTGGCCAGTAGCGACGTCGCCACTACGACGCCGGCTTCGCAACAGGGTACTGCCACCAGCTGGAACGGCTCTGTTGGCGCCTCGCCCAGCGGTTCCTCGCAAGCCTATGGAAATCCGGGGGCCATGGCCGGCAACACGCAACTTCTTTCCAATCTGGCCACGGTTCAGCGAGGCTACGCCCCGGTGATCGTAAACCATTACAACGTATGGCCGGTTTTTGATGTGTACGCAAACGTGGACCGCCGCGACCTGGGTGGCGTAGGAGCCGACGTGGAGAAGATCATGCGCGAGGAGGAGCCGCACTTACCCCGTGGCACCTTCTTTGCGCTGCGCGGGCAAATTGAGACCATGCAATCCTCTTTCTTCCGCCTGGGATTAGGCATGGCCTTCGCCGTCGTTCTGGTTTACCTTCTGATGACGGTCAACTTTCAGTCGTGGCTTGATCCGTTTATCATTCTGATGGCGCTGCCCGGCGCGATGGCGGGTATTTTGTGGATGCTGTTCGTCACCGGCACCACTCTGAGTGTCCCTTCTCTGATGGGATCCATCATGTGCGTTGGTGTCGCTACAGCCAACAGTATCCTCATGGTCACGTTCGCCAACGATGAGCGCGTGTCCGTGCCCTCCGCCAGGGAGGCGATGCTTTCCGCGGGATACGCTCGAATCCGGCCGGTACTCATGACCGCGACCGCCATGATTCTCGGCATGCTTCCCATGTCGCTGGGGTTGGGGGAAGGCGGAGAGCAGAATGCGCCGCTGGGGCGCGCCGTGATTGGTGGCCTGATGTTCGCCACGGTGACCACCCTCTTCGTTGTCCCGATCATCTATAGCTATCTGCGGACCAAGCCCCCGGTAAACTTCGAGAGCCGCTTCGATGAGCAGGAACAACTCGCGGCGCTGGAAACGACGTGGGATAGTGATTAAAGAACCGCCGAGCGCCTGATGCGACACATCGAACCCGAACAGCCTGGATCTGAAGTCGAGCCGTCAACCAACGAAGAGCGGTTACGCAAGGAAAACCAGGAACTCAAGCGGCAGATCGAGCAGTTGAAGTCCTCGGCCCACGGCCCGGCACACTCGGGGCCGCCGGTGAACCTTTGGCATCCCTCGGGCGTTGCGATCTGGGGAATTGTTCTGACCGCGACCGTCCTCTTTGTCATTGCATTCCTCGCCGGCTATATTCCGCTCCAGAAACGGCGGGCCCTCATCGTCACTGAGGCGCACGAGCAAGAGGAGGCTCTACCCCGCGTCGAGGTAGTCCAGGTAACGCGCTCACCGCAAAACAGTCAGTTGGAATTGCCGGGCAGCATCCAGGCGATTACCGAAGCCCCCATCCTCGCCCGCGCCGATGGATACCTCCGGCGGCGCATGGTGGATATCGGCGATCGCGTTCGCGCCGGCCAGCCGGTGGCCGAGATCGAAGCGCCCGAAACGGATGAGCAAGTGCGTCAGGCCAAGGCCAACCTGCTACAGGCGCAGGCCGAGCTGGACGAGGCGCTTGCCAACTACGAGCAGGGTAAGTCGGCGATGCAACTGGCTAAAGTCACCGCACAGCGTTGGAGTAACCTGGTCGCAAAGGGCGCCGTCTCGAAGCAGGAAAATGACCAATATCAGACCCAGTTTCAGACTCAGTCTGCGAGCCTCCAGTCGCTCCAGAAGGCCATCGGCGCCCGGCGCGGCAACGTGGCCGCCGCTGAAGCCGCTGTGGCCCGCCTCGACAAGGTGCAAGAATACCGGGTTGTGAAAGCGCCGTTCGACGGAATCATCACCATGCGCAATGTGGACGTCGGTGCGCTGGTGAATGCCGGCAGCACGCTCCTTTTTCGAATCGCGCAGACCGCCACACTCCGCACCTACGTTAACGTCCCGCAGGCTAGCGCCAGTTCGATTAAGCCCGGCGAGCTTGCACATCTGAGCGTTTCCAACCTGCCCGGCCGCGAGTTCACTGGAACCGTGGCGCGCACCGCGAACTCGCTTGATCCCTCCAGTCGCACGCTGCTCGTGGAAGTTCACGTTCCAAACGCGGAAGGTCTGCTGCTACCAGGTATGTACGCCGATGTGGATTTAAGCTACACGCGGCCGCATCCCCCACTTCTCGTCCCAAGCGATGCCCTGGTCACGCGTGGCGATGGTCCCATCGTCGCCGTGGTCCGCCCCGACCACACGGTGCATCTTGCGGCTGTCGAAGTCGGCCGCGACTACGGCGACCGCCTGGAAGTGCTCGGCGGCCTTCAACAAGGAGACACGATCATCCCCAACCCCGGCGATTTCGCGACCGAAGGACTCAAGGTGAACCCGGTTTCCCAGGTGCACAGTCCGGCTAGCGCCCGTTAGTTAAGGCAGCCTTCCCGCCGAATAGGTCGAGAACTATCGCGGTGACGTCTTCGAGGCGCGGGCGGTCCGGATGCATCGGCCAGCTCGTGAACAGCACGCCCGGAACATCCGCGGGATTGATGCAGTGGTCCGCGATCCAGGCGTCGTTGTTGTCTTCCAACTCTTGCGGCGGAACTCCGCCCAGGGCGGTTTGCCACGACCCACGATATCCGGCGGCGTAACCCACAATCAGATCCGGTGCCGCCGCGGCGTTCTCTGCCGCCGGATTGGATTCATACACCGCCTCGACCACTTGCCGGCCGTTCACCGGATCACGCAGCGTGAGCAGTTGCTGCCGCAGCTTTTCCAGCAGCGCCGTGCTCTCGGGCCCACGCTTTACGATTCCATATTCCTCCCGGCCGCGAAGGTTCAGATACAATCCATTCAGCCCGAGCGCGTAAGCTTCGGTCGAGGACCAGTCCAGATTCGCCAGCGTGGTCTCGTCACCCGGCGCGCCATCCAGTTTGAGAAAACCTTGATCGCGCAGCCACGTGTTGAGGTGCACGGCCCGATCGAACGTTGCGAAGCCATGGTCGGAGAGCACGATCAGCTTCGCCGCCGGTGCCTGGCGCATCACTTCACCGACGCATCCATCCACTTCGCGATAAACCTCCAACAGCTCGGCATCGTGGCGGCCCCAGAGAATGTGGGAATTTTGATCGACGCTCGAAAAGTAAAAAAACAGCATGCCCTGGCTGAAATGGGCCATCGCGTACCGCAGCAGCCGGTGCTCATCTTCGAAAACCAGCCGCGTCTGCGCCAGAAACTCCGGAAGCGTAAAAGCGCCCTGGCGCAGCACGGAAGTATCTTCGGGAATCCCCAGCGTATAGTAACGCCCCGTTTCGCGGGCGATGTCGCTTCCGAATGAAGCCGGCGCAGCCACCGGAAGGGCGGGCGATTCAGGATCAACATTCACGGCCGAGACATATACCTCGAAACGCGGATGAAGCTGTTTAGCGAAAACCCGAAACATGCCGCGAGCCGAAGCCAGATGCGGGATGAGCGGGAAATCGGCCATCATCCACCCGGACCACTCGCCCTGGCGGATCACAACTGTGTCGTCGCCAACTTGGAAACGGCCCACGGAATTCGCCGGGTCTACGTCGACCATCAGGTCGACTGCCGAGTACGCATGGTCTTTGCGGAGCGAATTCGGTGGACCCTCCACGCGCAGCACCGCCCGCTCCCCCGCAAGATTCACTTTCACAATGCGCCCGCCCGCGACCGACCGCGAGATCTCCTCGGGATCGTCGGTATAGAATGCAAAAGTCCCAAGTGTTCCGCGCAGGTCGGGAGTGCCCATGCCGGAAAGCGCGCGGCCGGCTTCGAGCGGAGGATAGTTCGTCGGCATACGCATCACCGTCACCGGGATGCCGCGGTCAGCCAGCGTTTGCCAGAACGCCGTCCCCTTGCGAAACGAAATCACTCGCGACTTCGATAGCGGCAGAATGTACGGCCCGAGCGGCAGAACCGAGCGTGGCTCCTCCGTACCTCCCATCGAGGAGAATGGTTGCAGCGTCGACGGATTGCGATGGACGAAATCAAAAATGCCGTGCTGGTCCGGCTCCAGGCCTGTAATGAACGAGGACCACGCGACAGGACTTTGCGGCGGCATCGTGGTTCCCAGCCGCTGAAAGCTGCCCTGTCCGCGGAGCCGCGCCAGGTTCGGCAAAACGTTCCAGTGCCGTTCCACGAACCCGGGGTCCATGCCGTCGATGCCGATAACGATCACCTTGGGAGTCGCCTCTGTCGAGCGCCTGGAGCCGCAGCCGGCCGTGCATAGGACCAACGCGCCTGCGAGCACGGAAATCAGGCGGCGAATGCATAATGCGTTCATCCCGCGCCGCTCGCGCCTCATCTCCCGGACGACCCGAATCCCCCGGTCCCCCGCGCCGAGTTGCTCAGCTCCCCTTCTTCCCACTCGACGCTCTCATACCGCGCGATGACCATCTGTGCGATGCGATCGCCCCGGTGTACCACATAATTTTCTTTCCCCAGATTCAGCAGAATCACGCGGATCTCGCCGCGGTATCCCGGGTCGATGGTCGCCGGGCTATTGGGCAGCGTGATGGCATGCTTGAGCGCGAGGCCGCTGCGCGGGCGGATTTGCGCCTCGTGGCCCGGCGGCAGCTCGATCGCGATTCCCGTGGGAACAAGCTGCGGCACTCCCGCCGCGAGCGTCACGTCTTCGGCGGCGCGCAAATCCAGGCCCGCATCTTCCGCCGGACCATGCGCGTATTCCGGAACGTAAGCCTCTTCGCGCAGCCGTTTGATTCGCACCTTCATCGAATCCGATAATAGCTGATCAGGATGCCCGATCGAACCAAGCGCGTCATCACCATCTCACCCATGCCGCCGGAAAAATGCGCCTATGCCCTCGCGCGTTACAGCCGGTCGCCGGATTCCATCCGCCAATCGCTCGAATGGGTGCGCACCCATGACTCCCAGAAATTTCTCGAAAGCTTCTACTTTCAGTACGGCCATGCCTCGATCGCCGATCTCGGCCACACCGTGCTGTGTTTCGAAGGTTTGTCGGAGCTCGCGGCGAGCGAGGCGGAAGACGAAGTATTGTGGGATGGCCAGGCAAAATCGTCGCGCTACCAGGATTTCTCGCGCTCCGGATTCATCACGCCCTCGGAACTGACCGCGGCCGATGCCGCGCGTTACCACCAGGCCGGCGATAATCTTCTTGCTGCCTACAAAGCCGTCAGCGCGCGCGTCGTCGATCATCTTTCCGAAAAACTTCCCCGCCCGGAAGAAATGAAACCCGACGCTTACAAGCGCAATATCGCTGCCCGCGCCTTCGACGTGGCGCGCTATCTGCTGTTTTGGGGAGTGCCTACAAACGTCGGCCAGGTCACCAGCATCCGCACGCTCGAAAAGCAGATCAGGCGTCTGCGCGTTTCCGAGTACGAAGAGGTTCGCAGCCTCGGCGACGAAATCTCGACCGCCTGCGCGGCAGAGCCCGATTGCCGCTGGGACGAATCGGACCGCGAGCCCCTCGCGCCCACGCTGGCGCGCCACGCCGAGCCCGATGAGTACCTCCGCCAGTCCCGCGCTGAGGTCAAATTATGGGCGGAACAGAATCTGCCGCCCGCCGCCGGCCTCCAGGTGGATTGCGTCGATCTCGTGCGGCCTTCTAGCGTGGCGGCCGATATTGCTGCGACCCTCCTATACACCGTTACCAACCGCCCTTATCGCGAACTCTACGAAACCGCTGCCGGCTGGAGCGATGCCCGCCGCAGGGAAGTTCTCGACGTCGCGCTCCAGTCACGCGGCCGTCGTGACGACTTTCTGCGCGCGTTTCGTGGCGGCCCTTATGCTTTTGATTTCGTCATGGACATCGGCGCATACCGCGATCTGCATCGCCATCGCCGCTGCCATCAATATCGCCAGGCTTACGATGGCCAACTCGGCTTCGACACTCCGGCCACGGTCGCCCAAGCCGGTGCTGCCGAAATTTATGATAGCGCCATGCGCTCCGCCTTCGAAGACATGCACGCTCTCGCCGCTCCGGGTGCCCACTACCTTTTGCCCTTCGGAGCTCGCTCGCGCTTTCTCTTTAAGATGGATTTCGCCGAGGCTGAGTATATCGCCCGCGTCCGCAGCGGCGTGAAAGGCCACTTCAGCTATCGAAGCATCGCCTGGCAGATGAAGCTCAAGCTCGAACAACTCGAGCCCGAACTGGGCAGGCTCATCGAGGCTACCCCGCCCTGGGTAGAGGACCCTTTAGCTCGCTGACCCCGCCACTTTGAGTCGGGCCGTCGCCCGGGTACGAAAATCGTACTTGTCGATACGGATGGCACTCGCCTCCTCCGACGAGCGCACTACTCGGCCGAGCGCCACCAGCTTCAAGCCGCAAGTCTCGCTCAACTGCGCCGGCCAATCCACCGAAAGCTCCACCCGGCGGCCAAGCGGCAACTGGGCTGCCGTGGTAAACAGGATGCCGCTGCTGCTCATGTTGAGCGTCCGTCCCGTTCCTGGCTCCGTAACGTCCTTGTTTTCCATCACTTTGTAACGCAACTCGCTTTCGATGGGAAACCGGTCGGTCTTGCGCCGTTCCGGGTCAAAAAACTGTTCCTCTCGCGTGGGCATCAATTGTTCTCCGGTCCCATCATGCCCCGGTTCGGCTCCACCTACAATAGGCCCGCTGGCTCAATCGAATTGGTACTTCGGATCACAGCGTTATGGTACTTCGGTAACATCGAGTTGACACGCTTTCAGATTAGATTTAATCTAAATTTCCGTGTATAAACCGAAGCCGGACGTCGAGGCCTACGCGGTCGAATCGAGGGATGGTGAAGTATGGGTGGATCTGTAGCCGGCCTTGCTGCTAAACATTGCGTACCCTGCCGGGGCGGTGTTCCGCCGCTGAAGGGCGAAGAGCTGAAAAAACTCTCGTCTCTGTTACCGGACTGGAAGGTGATTGAGGAGCACCACATCACCAAGACTTACCTTTTTCCCGATTTCAAGACAGCTCTGGATTTCGTGAACAGCGTGGGAGCCGTGGCTGAAGCGGAAGGCCACCATCCTGACATCCTGCTGGCGTGGGGCCGGGTGGACGTCAAAACCTACACTCACAAGATCGACGGCCTGACGGAGAGTGATTTTATTCTGGCTGCCAAGGCCGACGAGGCTTTCTTCAGTCGGCCGAAGCCTTAGCGTACTTCTTCAGAACGCGCGTAATGTACGCCAGCGTCTCCTGATAGGGCGGCACGCCATGGTAGCGGTCCACCGCACCGGGTCCCGCATTGTATGCCGCCAGCGCGCGGATCACCTGATGATCATCATGCTGATACTTGAGCAGAAGATCGCGTAAATATCGCGTCCCTGCCTCGACGTTCTGGCGCGGGTCAGTGGGGTCTGCGCCATACTCGCGAGCGGTAGCGGGCATCAACTGCATCAGGCCGACTGCGCCCTTCCGGGAGACCGCATCGGCGCGAAAGGCCGATTCCGCCGCCACCACGCTCTTTACAAACTCGGGTGGCAGCCCGTTTCGCTCGGCGGCAGCCGTCACCAGCTCTTCGGGTGTCGGGACTTGCAGGGTCGCCGGCGGCGGCGTTACGGGCGCCACTTCCTCTGCCTCGAATCCTGTGATGTGCGCAGCGGGCACTTCGGTGACGCCGCCGTTCGCATATAGCCGCACGATGCCGCCCTCGGTTTCATGCCGGTCAGCATGGATGCGAAAACCGCTGGAGAGCACCGCATACTCGCCCGCGAAGCAGGATCCCGAGAACGCTATCAGCAACGAAAGGCGCAGTATCATGAACTCTGTGACGTTTCTCGAATGCAGTCTGTGCAGCCGGAAATTCGAGGCCGGCCAAGTGCACAACCTTTGCGAATGCGGCGGACCGCTACTCGTCCGCTACGACCTCGAAACCCTTCGCCGCACCTGGAACCGTCGAGCAAATCGCCTCCGGTCCCAACAGCATGTGGCGCTACGGCCCGTGCTGCCTCCTACGCGACAAACTTCTATTATCTCACTTGGGGAGGGCATGACGCCTCTGTTGCGAACCTCGCGCCTGGGTGAACGCGTTGGCGCCAATCAACTTTGGTTAAAAGACGAAGGCTTGAATCCGACGGGATCGTTCAAGGCGCGCGGGCTTTCCTGCGCTGTTTCCATGGCCGTCGAGCTGGGAATTCATAAGCTCGCCATCCCTTCCGCCGGAAACGCGGCCAGCGCCATGGCGGCGTACGCAGCCGCGGCGGGTATCGAGGCCCACATCTTCATGCCGCGCGACGTTCCGCAGGCAAACTTCGTGGAATGCAAAGCTTACGGTGCCCACGTGACGCTGGTGGATGGCCTGATCAGCGATTGCGCAAAGCTGGTAGCGGCCGGAGCACAGCGCGAAGGCTGGTTTGATGTGACTACACTCAAGGAACCGTATCGCATCGAAGGCAAGAAAACGATGGGCTACGAGCTGGCGGAACAAATGAACTGGCAACTGCCCGATGCCATTTTCTATCCCACCGGCGGCGGCGTCGGGCTGATCGGGATGTGGAAAGCTTTCAATGAGATGGAAGCTTTGGGCTGGATCGGGGCCAAGCGGCCCAAAATGATCGCGGTACAGGCGGAAGGATGCCAGCCGGTGGTTCGGGCATTCGAACAAAGGCGCCCCGCGCAGCGAGTTTTGGGAGAACGCGCAGACAGTAGCGAGCGGGCTGCGGGTCCCCAAACCCCTGGGTGATTTTCTGGTCCTCAATGCGGTGCGCGAGAGCGGCGGGACGGCCATCGCGGTCACTGATACTGAGCTGTTGGATGCCGGTATCCGGCTGGCGTCTGAAGAGGGGCTGTTCATTGCACCAGAAGGTGCGGCGTGCATTCCCGCGCTGGAAAAGCTGTTAGCGACCGGCTTTCTAAAAGCAGACGAGAAGATCGTCATCTACAACACGGGCAACGGGCTGAAGTATCTGGAAGCTTATTCCACCCGGTTTCCGCGCTCGGGATCGGGCGAGCAGGACAAATTGGGCGGCCTGATCACACCTCGATGAACGATATCGCTCTAAATGCACTGGACGCCGCCGTGCGACGAGGTATTTCTTATGCCGACGTGCGGCTGGTCGAGACCGAGGAGCGCCACGTTTCGACGAAAAACGGACAAATCAGCGAGCTCGCAACTTCCACATCGGTGGGCCTCGGAATCCGGGTTCTGGATCGCGGCTCCTGGGGATTCGCCGCGACGGACGATTTGACGGTGGAGGGCGTGGAGGCTGCGGCGGAACTGGCGGTCCAGATCGCTCGCGCGAGCGCTCTCGCCAAAAAGCACGATGTGACTCTCGCGCCGGAAGCGAAGCACGAGGCGCAATGGACGTCACCGATTCGCATCGATCCCTTTTCGATTTCCGTGGATCAGAACCTGGCGCTGTTGTTTGCGATCGACCGGGAATTGCGGCACAACCCCGGCGTCACGCTGGCTGAGGCCGCGCTGGTTTTCACGCGCCAGCGGCAGATCTTCGCGTCGTCCGCGGGCAGCCTTATCGACCAGACTCGCTACACAAGCGGCGCTGGATTCTCGGCGTTCAGCTTTCGCGATGGGGAGATACAGAAGCGCTCCTATCCGAGTTCTTTCGGCGGGCAGTACCAGCTCAAGGGCTATGAGCTGGTGGAGGAGCTCAAGCTGCTGGAGAACGCCCCACGCATCGCGGAGGAAGCGGTAGCTCTGCACGCGGCGGATCAATGTCCGGAGGGGCACTTCGATTTGATTCTCGATAGCTCGCAGCTCGGACTGCAAATTCACGAATCCATCGGCCACCCGATCGAGTTGGACCGTGTGCTAGGCACCGAAGCCAACTACGCGGGGATGAGCTTCCTGACGCTCGATAATCTGCGTCATCTGCGATACGGTTCGGACATTGTGAACGTGGTTTGCGATGCGCGGGTGGAGCACGGACCCGGCTTGGGCACCTTTGCGTTTGACGATGAGGGAGTGCCGGCGCAATCGACCGACATCATCCGTGGCGGGCAGTTTACCGGCTACATGACCTCCCGCGAGACCGCGGGTGCGGTGGGTGAGAAAAGGTCGAACGGGACGATGCGCGCGGATGGGTGGGCGCGGATTCCCCTGATCCGCATGACAAACGTGAGTCTGAAGCCGGGTGAGCAGACATTGGACGAGGTTTTCGGAGCGGGCCACGCCATCTACATGGAAACCAACAAGAGCTGGTCGATCGACGACAAGCGCTACAACTTTCAGTTTGGATGCGAGATCGCGTGGGAGATGCGCGACGGCAAGCGCGTGCGGATGCTGAAGAACCCGAGCTATAGCGGCATCACGACGGAATTCTGGAATGCGTGCAAGGCCATTGCTGGCCCCGAGCACTGGACCCTGTGGGGCACGCCGAATTGCGGGAAAGGCCAGCCCGAACAGGTGATGGGCACCGGTCACGGGGCCAGCCCGTCGCGGTTTCACAACATCAAAATCGGAAGCGCGTATGCCGGCTAGCGGCGGGCTGGAGTCCGGTTCGCTTACGCGAAAACGAGCCGAGGAGATCTTTGCGACGGCGGCCAAGGCAGCTCGATCGATGGGCGTGGGCGATCTCGAGGTGCTGCTGGGCGCGGGCGCGCAGGCGCTCACGCGGTTTGCCAATAATGCGATTCACCAAAACGTGGCTGAGCGCAGCGGCTATGTCTCGGTTCGCGCGCTGGAAAATGGGCGTACGGCACGCGCCACCACGAATCGGCTGGATCCGGATGGAATTCGACAGGCCGTGGAGCAGGCCATAACGGTCGCGAGATTGCAAGCGCCGGATCCGGGATTGCTGCCGCTTGCCGAGGCGGCCGGCTACCCAAGTATCGATCGGTACTTTGGCGGGACGGCATCGGTAACACCAGACGAGCGAGCACGGGCAGTGTGCGAAGCAATTCGCTTGGTGGAGGCCGAATCTCAGACCGCGGCCGGGATTTATTCGACAGGCGATTCCGCTTTCGCCATTCTGAATACCAACGGTGTATTTGGCTATCACGCCGAAACTATGGCGGTGTTCTCTATCACGGCGATGGCTGAGGATAGCTCCGGGTGGGCCAAAGACTCGTCGTGCAATGCCGGCGAATTGGACCCGCGCAAGATGGCTCAAACGGCGGCGCGCAAAGCGCACGATTCGCGCCGGCCGGAAGAGATTCCGCCCGGGCGGTACACGGTGATTCTGGAGCCCGCGGCGGTGCTCGACCTGGTGGGGCAACTGGCGGGGGACTTCAGCGCGACGGCAATCCGCGATGAGCGCAGCTTTCTGACGGGCCGCATGGGCCAAAAACTCTTCGGCGCGAACATCAGCATTTCGGACGATTGCAAACATCCGCTGCAATCCGGCGCCGCGTTTGACGGCGAGGGTGTTCCACGGCAAAGCGTGGCGCTGGTGGAAAACGGCGCGGTGCGCAACGTGGTGTACAGCCGCCAGGCCGCCGCTCAGGCTGGCGTCAAGCCGACCGGCCATGGCTTCCCGGTGCCGAATGATTCGGGCGAAGCTCCCGGAAATATTGTGATTGCCGGAGGCGACATGTCCGTGGATGCCATGATCGCTTCCACCGAACGCGGCATTCTGGTGACGCGCCTGTGGTACATCCGGGAAGTGGACCCCTATCAAAAGATCATGACGGGCATGACCCGCGACGGCACATTCCTCATCGAAGGCGGGAAGCTCACGCGCGGCGTCAAGAACTTCCGGTTCAACCAAAACCTGGTGGAGTTGCTGACCAACGTGGAGGCGCTATCGCCAGCCGTTCGCGCGTCGGGCGAAGAAGCGTCGGATATGGTGGTACCTGCCATAAAGGTTCGCGAGTTCAATTTTACGGAAGTTACCCGGTTTTAGAACTCATCCACCCATCCGCAGTAAACTAGAAGAGAGGACTTTCGTGCATTCGCATTCTCACACCGCGGGAACGGGGCGGGTTCTTTGGTGGTCACTCATCGCCACCGGCGCGTTTGTGGTGTTTGAGTTCATCGCCGGAATCCAGGCGCACAGTTTGGCGCTATTGTCTGACGCGGGCCACAATTTCACGGACGCACTGGCGCTGCTGCTGGCGTGGTTTGGTTTCTATCTCCAGTCGAAGCCGGCGAATGAGACGAAGACGTTCGGGTACCAGCGTGCCGGCGTCCTGACGGCCTTTGTCAATGCTTTGACACTGGTGGCACTGGCGGCGTGGATCTTCTACGAAGGTTATCAGCGGCTGATGCGCCCCGAGCCTGTGCGCGAAATGGTGATGATGGTTGTGGCGGGCGCGGCGCTCGTGCTGAACGGCGGCATCATGTGGGGATTGCGCGTGGCGCGCCGCAACGACATCAACGTCCGCAGCGCGTTTATCCACATGATGGGCGACCTGCTGGGCGCGATCGGCATTATGATCGGCGCGGCCGCCATCCGGTACACGGGCTGGCAGCAGATTGATCCCGTGCTTTCCATCCTGATCGGCCTGCTGATTGTGTGGACGGCGTGGGACATCATCCAGGAGTCGCTGAATATTCTGCTGGAGGGTTTGCCGCGCGGGCTGGATCTGCAATCGGTGACAGCGGCGATGCGGCAGGTGGAGGGTGTGCTTGATGTTCACGATCTGCACATCTGGTGTTTGAGTTCGAATACGCGCGCGCTGAGCTGCCATGTGCTGATTGAGGACCTGCCGCCATCCGCCAGCGATTGCACGCTCAAGTGCTTGAACGACCTGCTGGCCGAACGCTTTCAGATCTGCCACACGACGGTGCAGTTCGAGCATGCAAGCTGCGCGGTTTCGGAGACTGGCTGTGTGATTCCGGTGGCCGCGGAAGAAGACCACGAGCACGCTCACCACCACCACTAGCTAGCGTTTGGTCTGGACGATTTTGTCCAGTTTTTCAATCGCAGGCTCCAGGCGCTGCGGCTTCTTTAAGACGGCTTCAAACAAATCACCAACGCGCGAAAAACGGTCGAGCGCGTTGCGCAGGTGGAATTGCGACGGCAGCAGGCCGGGGGTCACCTCGCGCCAGGCGAGCGGCGTGGCCACAGGGGCGCCAGCATACGCGCGGGTGACGTAGGGCGCCGCGATGGTTTTGGATTCGCCGATCTGGAGGTAATCAAAATAAACTTTGCCTTGCTCGCGACGGGCCACGGGACGCGGCGTGGTAAATAGATCGGGGCGTTCCGTTGCGACCACGCGGGCGATGATTTCCGCGAACGAACGCACCTGCTCATAGGAATAGACGGGTTCGACCGGCACGTAGATGTGCATGCCGTCGCCGCCGGTGGTCTTCGGATAGCCTTCCAAGCCGACCAGGTCGAGCTTCTTGCGCACGAGTTGCGCGGCCTCGACGATGCGATCGAACTCGCAACCCTGCGGGTCGAGATCGATGAGCATGAAGTCGGGGAACTCAAGCGAACCGACGCGGCTCATCCAGGGATTCTGATCGATGCAGCCGAGATTGGTGAGATAAAGGAGCGTCGCGCGATTGTCCGCCAAGACCCAGCGAGTGGGGGCCTTCTTGTGTTCAGACTCAATCGGCTCCACCCGGACCCACGAAGGGACACGATCGTGCGTGTCTTTTTGAAAGAAATACTGACCGGTGATGCCGTCAGGATAGCGCTTCAGGGAAAGCGGGCGATCGCGGAGATAGGGAAGCAACAGATCGGCAACCGCATCGTAGTAATTCAGGAGATCGCGCTTGGTGTAGCCTTCCGCGGGATAAAACACCTTGTTTAAGTGAGTGAATTTGAGTTGTTGGCCGTTCATGGTGAGCACGGCCCCCTCCGCTTTGCCGGAGAGCAGAGGGGGGCGTGCGCCGGCCGCGTTTTTTTCTTCCATCGGCGTGGCTGATTCACGCACGCACTCGGTGGGCTCGACATCAGGCCGCAGTCCAAGAAACACGGGCGCGCGCAAGCGTTGGTCCTCGGTCCAACTCGCAAATTTTACCTCGCAAACGACTTCGGGGCGCACCCAGATGGCCGCGCGCAACATCTGCGGGGTCTCGGCGAAGGGAGAATTCGCCGTGGTGAGCGGCTCAATGCGGCGGTAAATCGACTCAAGCAGATTCTGGTCGAACCCGGTGCCGACATTGCCGACATAGACCAGCTTGCCTTTCTCATACAAGCCGAGCACGAGCGAACTAAAGTAATCGCGCTCCCCGGTTGTGTAGCCGCAAATGATGAACTCCTGTTGCGAGACGATCTTGATCTTGACCCAATCCTGACTGCGCTTGGATTGGTACTTGCTGGTGGCGCGCTTGGCGAGGATGCCTTCGAGTCCAGTGGCGCGGGCGGCTTGCAACATTTCTTCGCCCTGATTGACGAAGTGATCGGAGTAGCGCATGACGGGCGAAGGTTGCAGAATACTTGCCAGGGCGCGCTTGCGCTCAATCAGAGGCACGCTGCGGAGATCGTAACCATCCAGGTAGAGCAGGTCGAAAACGAATAACGTCACAGGCGTGCGGCGCGCGAGATGGGAGATGGTATTCGGGTCGGTGACGGCAATGCGCGGCTGAATGAGGCTAAAGCTGGAAACACCGCTCTTGTCGAGTACACAGATCTCGCCATCCAGCACAACCTGTTTCGCGGCGAGCTGATGGCCTATGACGCTGAGCTCCGGGTACTGCCGTTCACAGGAATGCCCGGTGCGGGAAGTGAGGCGCACGGACTTATCGTCGATGAAACAAATGGCGCGAACACCATCCCATTTCACTTCGAACAGCCACTCGTCGCCCCTGGGAGGCGCATCCGCGAGGAAAGATTTCATGGGCACGACGGCGGTGGGCATGGGAGCGCGAACTGCTCCGAGGAGGGAAGCCGGGTCGATCGTACTTTTGGGGGCAGTTACCGCCTTGCCAGAAGTTTTTTTTTACTTTGACTCGCCGCCGGCTCCCGTGCCGGCATGTCTTTGGCGATTTCCTGTTGGGTGCGGCCGGTTGCCACGCTGTACGCGTATTGCTCGACGTCCCAGCCGGGCCGCGCTTCGGCGTCCTTTTTCTTGAGCAACAGCCACTCGTTGCCCTTGCCGCGAACCTTCATGTGGACAATGGCAAACTCGCCATTTAGTTTTTCGCCGTGTAACTTGAATTTAAAGTCTCCGCGCGCGAGCTGCTCCTGAGCGGACTTATCGCCTAGGAGCTCATAAGTACCGCGATCCCACAGCATGACGCTTCCGGCGCCGTAGTTGCCGGCGGGTATGTTTCCTTCGAAGCTGCCGTATTCGAGCGGATGGTCTTCAACCATGGCCGCCAGCCGCTTGGCGGCGGGGTCGAGCGTGGGTCCTTTGGGAATGGCCCAGGACTTCAGCGTGCCGTCTATCTCGAGCCGGAAATCGTAATGCAACCGCGAGGCGTCGTGCCGCTGCACGCAGAAAGTCTTGCCGGGCGCTGGAACGGATTGCTCGGCCGGTTTCGGCTCCGGAGTAGATTGAAACGACCGTTTGCGGACGTATTCGTTCAAAGACATTCGCGAAAATGTTGAAAACCTATCTTAACTCATGATATCGATGTTAGAAGGCGATTCAGCCCATTGTAGCTGCGGAATTGAGGTTGCACCCATGGCAAGCAGCGTTTGGAAGGGACATCTTACTTTCGGTCTTGTTTCTTTTCCCGTGCGGTTATTCAGCGCCGCGCGCGGCGAGACCATTAGTTTTAACATGCTTCACAAAACGGATCACTCGCGCATCAAGCAAGTAATCTACTGCCAGGCGGAAGACAAGCCGGTTCCCCGCAGCGAATTGGTCAAGGGCTACGAATACGAAAAGGACCACTACGTCGAGATTGACGACGAGGACATCAAGAAGGTGGCGCCTAAGACCGCGAAAGTGATGGAGATTCTCGAATTCGTAAAGTCGGACCAGGTGGACCCGATCTATCTCGAAAGTTCCTACTACATGGCGCCCGACGAAGGTGGCGAGAAACCTTACGCGCTGCTGTTTGAGGCATTACGGGAGACAAAGTATTACGGCATCGCGAAAGTAGCGATGCACAATCGGGAACACATCGTGATTCTGCGTCCGGGCGCCAAGGGCGTGCTGTTGCACACGATGTATTACGTGGACGAGATCCGCCAGGTGGAGGAGTTCCGCACTGATACGAGCCAGGTGAAAGAGAAAGAGCTTAACCTGGCGAAGATGCTGATCGAAACCCTGATCGCCGATTTCGAGCCTGGCAAGTATGCCGACACTTACCGCGCGAACTTGCAGAAAATGATCGAGGCTAAGTTGGAAGGCCAAACCGTGGTGGAAACGCCCACGCCACATATTGCGCCGGTAATCGATATCATGGAGGCCCTCAGGAAGAGTCTGGCCGAGCAGAAAAAACCGATCCATTCGGCAACCGCAGCGCTAGCTGAGGAGGAAGCCGCGGCTGAGGCAGCGGCCGAACCTACGGCCAAAAGGCGCCGAAAGTCACAAGGCGGACGCTAATTCCTCGGCATAGAGTGCGCCTTCCGGCGTGTCTTCGTGCTTGAAGAACAGATAAAGATCTTTGTCCTGCGCGAGTAACTCCCTCGCCCGTTCCGCGATCAACTTACGTTCCTCTTCGGAATACTCTGGCTTCCTGAGCCTATAGTAAACAAAGTCCGCCGTAATTACCTCGGGAATTTCCAGTTTCTCGGATTCAGCCACGCACAATGAAATGTTCTGTCTGCTCAGGGCGTTGTACACCGCTTCCTGTAGCCAGGATGTGTGGCGGAATTCGATGCTGCAACGTAAGTCGGATGGCAGAAGCGTGAGAAAGTCATTCAGCAATGTTAGGTCGAACTTTAAATTGGGCGGAAGTTGAAACAGAATCGGGCCCAGCCGTCGCGCGGAGCGTAGGGGGTCGATGGAGCGGAAGAACAACTCGACCGCGGCGGCAGTATCTTTGAGTCGAAGGATATGTGTGATTCGCTGGTTCGCCTTGCACGCAAAACGAAAGCTTGCGGGCGTCGCAGTCACCCAATTCTCTAGGGTGGTGGCAGCCGGGAGCCGGCGAAACGTGTAGTTGATCTCAACGCAGTTGAGGCGGCTCGAGTAATGTTCGAGAAACTTCTTGCCGGGCAGATTGGCCGGGTAGAAACGCGGTTTCCAGCCTGGATACGCGAATCCGGACGTGCCAGTAAAGAGTTGCGCCATAGAGTACAATCGAAAACCATGCGGTACCTGCTCGTCAACTGGCTGTTGAGCGCGGTAAGCCTGGCTATTGTGGCGGCCATCGTACCGGGAATCGAGATCGCCGGTTTCGGCACTGCGCTGATCGCGGCGTTGGTGATCGGACTGGTCAACGCGACCCTGGGTTTTTTTCTCAAGATCGTCACCTTCCCGTTGACCCTGATCACTCTGGGCGCGTTTCTTATCGTGATCAATGCGCTGATGCTTAAACTGGCCGCCGCGTTGATGTCGGGGTTTCGCGTGAAAGGATTCCTTCCGGCGATTCTGGGCGCAATCCTGCTGAGCCTGGTTCACATGCTATTGCGGTGGCTGCTCTAACCACCCTCACGCCGCCGCTAGAAGACCTTTTTGCCCAGAAACTTCTGCGGGTTCTCTCGCACGGCGCGGAATGTGTCTTGCAGAGTCTTCGTGGAGCCGTGCAGGCTCTCGTAGAGACTGGAATCGACCATTAGTTGCCCCAGGGCGCCTTGGCCGGAGTTCAGCGCGTCCACCTCGGCATTCAGGTTTACGACGAGCCGGCTGATCCTCCGGTAAAGCTCGTCATCCTTGAGTAATTGCCCGTTCGGACCTTTCCCTGCATTGAGGTCCGCGAGCGCACGGTTGAGATCGCCGATGTATTTGCGCAGCCGATTGTATTGCGCTGGGTCCTTCAGAAACTTTCCGCCCGTTCCCTGGCCGGCCCGCAAGTCCTCCAACTGCTTGCTGAGACGCTTCACCGGCGCTTGAAGCTCGTCATAATAAGCTTCGTCGTACAGCAACCGCCCG
The DNA here is from genome assembly GCA_963768075.1 of Terriglobia bacterium. Lineage (GTDB taxonomy): Bacteria > Acidobacteriota > Terriglobia > Bryobacterales > Bryobacteraceae > QHXW01. The sequence goes on along the minus strand of CAVYHD010000021.1, from coordinate 46,300 downwards.
GTTGGGGTGCCCCTGTCGCTCACCGCATGAATTGCCCTCTGAAATTCGGTGATCTTACTTAGCAGGCTATCGTAGACTTCTTCGCCTTTAACCAGGTTTCCAACGTTGCCATGACCGGTTTCGATGTCATGGACCACCGCGTCGACCTGCTTGAGGATCTCACGTCCCCCGTTGATCAGGTCCGCCGGATTGATGTTAGGCGGCGGCGGCGTGATCAGCTCATCCCCGGCCGCCAAGTGGCGCGGACTCTTGCCTTCGTTGATGTTGACGAATTTGTCACCCAGAACGTTTTGCGCGGTTACTTCGAGCGTGGAATCCTCGGGAATGGCGGCCAGATAACGGCGCCTGATCGCCATGTCGATGCGCACGATCTTCTTTTGATCCTTCAGGCCGGTAAGAGCGGTTTCCGTCACCTCGCCCACCTTGACTCCGTTGAACTGCACCGCGGATTTTCTCGCCAGCCCCCCAAGATCCGGCATGTAGCCGAAAACGGTCACGGCCGGCTGAAAGGCGTCTGCACCGCCCAGCAGCAGATAACACAACAGGGACAGGATACTGAGGGCGCAGCCAATCATAGTGGCGACGCGAACCTTCGCCCAGGCTACCTCTGCGGTGGATGGCATAAGCCGGCGCTATGTTTCATTGTGGCTGATTCCAGGGGCCAGAAAGGGATTGCCACGCCAGCTAGCCCGGCTTGGCGCCTAAGCCGGTGCAGGCTGTTTCTACCGAACTGTACAGTGGCAGCACGTTGTCCAAGCGGGTAATCTGAAGCAGGTGCAGCACCTTGCCCTGGGCGCCCGCGATCCGCATTTCTCCGCCAATCCGGTTCATGGTTCCGAAACAGTAAGCCAGGATACCGATGCCGGTGCTGTCCAAATGGTCGACGCGCGAGATGTCCAACACGATCTTCTTCTCGTCTTGCCGTAGCAGATCCTGTATCACGGTTTCGATCCGTTGACTTTCCCGGCCGAGTGAGATCTTTCCGGTCAACTCCACGAGAGTGATGTCCGGCTCGATCCGTTTGGTCTCGATCTGCAACGACATGGCGCCGAGATTCAGCATACACTAAACAAACGGTGCGCAGACGCAGATGTAAGCTGAAAGCATCGCCATGAACACCGCGCTCGCCGTCGATCGCTTTCAATTCGCCTTCACGATCACCTTCCATTACATTTTCCCGCAGCTCACGATGGGCCTGGCCCTGCTGCTGGTGGTTCTGAAGACCATGGCGCTGCGCACGGGTAACGAGCATTACGATCGCTGTGCGCGATTCTGGATCAAAATCTTCGCTATCAACTTCGCCATGGGCGTGGTCACCGGTATTCCGATGGAATTTCAGTTCGGCACAAACTGGGCGAAATTTTCAATGGCGGCCGGCGGAGTGATCGGCCAGACACTCGCCATGGAGGGAGTCTTCTCGTTCTTCCTCGAGTCGACTTTTCTCGGCCTCCTCATCTTCGGGGAAAAGCGGATGGCGGCGTGGCTGCACTGGCTGTCCGCGGTTCTGGTTTTCGCCGGCTCCTGGCTTTCGGGATTCTTTATCATCGCCACGGACGCGTGGATGCAGAATCCGGTCGGCTATAGCGCCGGTCCCGATGGCCAGATCGTCCTACGAAGTTTTCGAGAATTGATCTTCAACCCGTGGATCTTTTGGCAATACCTCCACAACATGACCGGCGCCGTTGTGACCGCCAGCTTCGTGATGGCGGCTGTGGGCGCGTTTTACCTTTTAACCGACAAGTACGACGCGTATGGCCGCACTTTTGTGCGTTTGGGTGTGACCGCCGGCTTCCTCGCGACTCTGCTCATGATCTTTCCCACCGGCGATGGGCAGGCCAAGATGATTGCGCTACCATCAACCGGCGACGCTGGCCGCGATGGAAGGCTTGTTCGAAACCGCCGAGGGCGCGCCGCTGGCGCTCATTGGCCAGCCGGACACCGATAACCGCAAACTCGATAATCCGCTAGTGATCCCGCGAGCCCTGAGTTTTCTCACCTATCGCCGCTGGGGTGCGAAGGTCAAAGGTCTCAATGCACTTTCCGGAAAACCTTTGGCCCGACAACGTCCCGCTGCTCTATTTCAGCTATCACATCATGGTCGGGCTGGGGACAATCTTGATCGCGGTGATGACAGTCTCCATGTTTCAGCTTGTGCGCGCGGAAACTCTTCGATTCAAGCTGGCTGCTGTGGATCCTCATGCTGATGCTTCCATTCCCGTATATCGCAACCACGGCGGGCTGGATTACCGCCGAGGTGGGCCGGCAGCCGTGGCTTATCTATGGCCTGATGCGCACCGCCGATGGTCCTTCCCCTCGCGTTTCGGCCGGCAATGGGCTGTTCACCCTTCTCGGTTTCATGGGCATGTACGCGCTGCTCGCGATCCTGTTCCTGTTCCTGATCTATCGGGAGATTGAGCATGGGCCGGCGCGCCGCCACGCGTCAGCGAAGTCCTGAGGAGAAATCGTGATGCTCGAAACTCTCTGGTTTTGTTTCGTGGCTCTGATGATCGCCACCTACGTGGTTCTTGACGGCTATGATCTCGGCGCGGGAATCATTCACCTGTTCGTAGCGCGGTCGGACGACGAGCGCCGGCAGGTCCTCCAGTCCATCGGTCCGTTTTGGGACGGCAATGAAGTGTGGCTGCTCGCCGGCGGCGGCACGCTGTACTTCGCTTTTCCGGCGCTCTACGCCGCCAGCTTCAGCGGCTTTTATCTGCCGCTGATGATGGTGCTGTGGCTGCTCATGCTGCGCGGCATCTCGATCGAATTTCGCAGTCACGTGGAGAGCCCCGTCTGGCGGCCGCTCTGGGACGTGGTCTTCGGTGGTGCGAGCGCGTTGCTCGCGATATTCTTCGGCGCGGCCTTGGGAAATGTCGTACGCGGTGTGCCACTCGACGCCTCTGGCTTCTTCTTCTTGCCCCTGTGGACCGATTTCGGAGTCAACGGCGCACTCGGTATTTTGGACTGGTATACCGTCGCCATCGGCGCCGCGGCCTTTGCCACGCTGATGCTGCACGGTGCACTCTGGGTCGCGCTGAAGACCGAAGGACCGCTCGAGGTAAGATGCCGGCGGCTGGCGGCGCGAACGTGGTGGGCAGTCGTGATTCTGGTGGTGCTCATTACCGGCTTGAGCTTCCTGGTCCAGCCGCAGCTCGCGGCCAGCTTCTCGGCGCGTCCGTGGGGCTATGTGTTTCCGGCGGTGGCCTTGATAGCCCTTGCCCTGGTGCGTCTGTGGATCCCACGGCGCACCTCCGCCCCATTTCTGGCTTCCTCGGCGTTCATTGCCGCCATGCTGGTGAGCGCGGCTCTTGGTCTTTACCCGTATGTGCTGCCGTCACGCGCTGATCCGCGGTTTGGGCTGACCATTTCGAATGCGGCCGCCGCCAGCTACGGACTTCGCGTCGGTCTCTGGTGGTTCATCCCCGGCATCGCGCTCGCGATCGGCTATTTTGTTTTCACCCATCGCCGCTTCTCCGGGAAAGTGCGCTCCGCCGACGAAGCCTATTGAGTCAGCCGGAACTCCCCTTTGACGGTGGCGTTCGCGGCATCGTAGAGCAGTTGGAAACCCGGCCGCTCGTGCGCCGGCATGTTACGATCGTGAAAGTCTAGCGCGTTTTCTCGCTCTTCGCCCCAAGGCGGCCATTGTGATTCGCTACCTCGCTACTCTTCGGCAGGAGCTCCGTCCCATGCTCCGGCTCGCCACTCCTCTGGTGATGGCGGAATTGGGCTGGATGGGCATGGGCATTGTCGACACCATGATGGTCGGCCGCGTCAGCGCGCAGGCCATCGGCGCAGTGAGCCTGGGCGGCGTGCTCTTTTACGCGGTAGCCATGTTCGGCAGCGGCTTGATGCTCGGTCTGGATACGTTGGTTTCACAAGCCTATGGCGCCCGCCGGCTGATGGACTGCCACCGCTCTCTGGTCAGCGCCATCTATTTCAGTCTGCCGCTCGCGCCGCTGCTGATGCTGCTGACCTGGTGCTGGGTTCCGCTGCTGGAGCGATTCGGAATCAATCCCTCGGTGCTGCGCGAAGCCGTGCCGTATTTGAAGGCGATCTTGTGGAGTACCTTTCCACTTTTGTTGTATTTTGCCCTGCGCCGGTATTTACAAGCCATGAATCGCGTCACGCCTATCATGTTCGCTCTGGTCACGGCGAACCTGGTGAATGTGGCGGGGAACTGGATTCTGGTCTATGGACATTTCGGCGCGCGGGCCATGGGCGCGGAGGGCTCTGGCTGGGCCACGTGCATTTCGCGCATTTACATGGTCCTGGTGCTCATCGTCTACGTGTTCTATGACGCTGCCGGCAGGCACACCGGCCTGTTGGATACGCCGCTTGCGCTCGATTTCAAACGGATCGGCGAGCTGGTCCACCTGGGGCTCCCGGCGGCGACTCAGATTTCGCTCGAAGTCGGCGTCTTCGCGGCGGCCACCGCGCTCATCGGTACCCTTGATCCGCTCTCGCTGGCTGCGCACCAGATCGCGCTCAATGTCGCGAGCTTCACTTATATGGTGCCGCTCGGCATCAGTTCCGCCGCCGCGGTGCGCGTTGGGCAGGCGCTCGGCCGTGGCGATGTGCACGCCGCCGGACGCGCCGGGTGGACCGCCATGGGCCTCGGTGCCGCGTTCATGACCGCTGCCGGCGTGGTTCTCGTCACCGCGCCTCAGTACGTAGCGCGTGTTTTCACGACCGACCGTGCCGTGATCCGGACCGCCGTCTCATTGCTGGCTGTAGCAGCGGCGTTCCAGCTTTTTGACGGATTACAAGCCGTCGCTACCGGCGCGCTCCGCGGCACCGGCGATACTCGCACACCCATGCTCTGCCACCTGCTGCTCTATTGGTTGCTCGGCCTGCCCTTAGGTTATGTGCTTTGTTTCGTCCTGGGATGGGGCGCCGTGGGACTTTGGATCGGGCTCTGCGTCGCGCTCATTTTGATCGGTTCGGTTCTGCTCGCCGTATGGACCCGCAAAGTCCACGCCATGGCGGCCCAGTACGCGGCTGCGGGTTGACTATTACTGTTTGGAATTTACCGCGCGGTACGCGTTGACAAACTCGCTCACCAGGTCATCCACAGCGTCCGAAACCGTGCGCTCTATCGCTCGTGGAGCCGCTGGCGCCACTCTCTCGTCACCCCAGGTCTCGGTCACGGTCTTCACCGTCTTGTCGCGGTTCAACAAAACGATCTGATACAACCCGATTCCGACCACGAGGGAAACGGGCGCTTTTGACAGCAGCGGCCTCCGCGGACCTCGCGCCGAGGAGATCGTGAGGCCCAGAAACTCGACCGCATCGTTGTCGATGATGATTCCCGCGTCCCGCAGCTTTTGCTCGATCGTATTGCGTAAGTGATCGCGATCCACGCCCTCCCGCTCCATATCGGGGCCGGGCGAGTCCACCACCACCTTCATGGCTTTGAGACCGCGCAGCGTCGAGCGGTCCATCGATGAATCGCCCGCCGCGCAGCAGACGGCCAGCAGCAGAAGAAGCGTCAAACCGGCGTAGGTCTTACGCGGGATCACCAGTGTCATTCTATCGGCTCGCGGAGCGTGATCACACGGCCCGCATCGAGGTTGAGTTCCACTTGCCGGATTCCGCTCGGCCACCGGATCTCGACCCTATCCATCTTTGTAGCAGACCCCAGCCCGAAATGCAGGCGCAGATCGTTCTGCGAAAGGTAGCTCCCGCCGCTGCGCACTTCCTCGATTTGTGTGTGCCCATCCGCCGTCACGCGAACCTGAGCGCCCAGCGCGCTGCGATTCGATTTAACGCCTTCCAGCTTCAGGATCGCCCAATGGCCCGCGGGCTTGTGCGCCGCCTTCAGCAGCGTGGGGGGCTCGTTCTGGTTATTCACTACGATTTCGACCGAACCGTCGCTATCGTAGTCGCCAAACGCCGCGCCGCGGGCGGCGTGCCGCTCCAGAATCCCCGGGCCGGCGCCCTCGGAAATGTCCGTAAACGTACCATTGCGGTTGTTGCGATAGAGGATCGCGCGGTCCTTGTAGCGGATGTCGATCTTCAGGCGATCCACTTCGGGAAACACGTGGCCGTTCACCAGCAGTAGATCCTGCCAGCCGTCGTTGTCGAAATCGAAGAAACCGCATCCCCAACCCACCCAGCGCGTATTATGGGCCAGACCCGCGGCGATGGTGGCGTCGTCAAAATCTGCGCCGCCGCGGTTGTGGTAAAGCGTCTCGCGTTCGTCGGAAAAATTCGACCGGAAGATGTCGGGCTTGCCGTCGCCATCATAGTCCGCGGAGGTCGCCCCCATGCCCGACATGGCTTTCCCGTTCTCATCGAGCGCGGCGCCGCGCATGAGCGCCTCCTCGCTGAATGTGCCGTCGCCGCGATTGATATACAGCAATGAGGGCGTTTGGTCGCAGGCGACGAAAATATCGGTTCGTCCATCCTGATTGAAATCGCCCGTGAGCACGCCAAGGCAGTAGCTTTGGCTGGGTTTCGAGATTCCCGAAGCGTCGGAGACATCCGTGAAGGTGCCGCCGCCGTTGTTGTGATACAGAATATTGTGATCGAACGGGAGTCCGCGCGGGCCGCAGCTCACTGCGATGTCGCGATACCAGCAATAGGGATTCTCGCCCGGCTTCGGCGTAGTGGCGAAATCAAACTTCACGTAATTCGCGACGAAAATGTCAAGCCGCCCGTCGTTATCGTAATCCAGAAATGCGCACCCGGTGTTGAAGCGGGCGCGAGCTTGCTTTAAACCGGCCTTGGCAGTGACGTCCTCGAATCGGCGGCCGCCCACATTCCGGTAGAGAGCCAGGCCGCCCCATGACGTGACCAATAAATCAGTGAAGCCGTCGTTATCGAAGTCGCCGGCGCAGACCCCTTGACTCCAGCCGTCGCTCTCAGTCCCGTCTCCTTTGTGACGTCGGTGAAATGGCCGTTCCCCTCGTTCCGGTAGAGACGGTTCGTGCCGCCCGGACCCGAAAGCAGGAAGATATCGAGCAGCCCGTCGTTGTTGTAGTCAATGAAGGCCACGCCGCTGCCGGTGGTTTCGACAATGTATTTTTTCGACTCCGTTCCGCCGTTGGGAAAACTCTGGACCAGACCTGCTTGCGCGGCGATGTTTTGGAAATCCGGCAGCTCGGGAGAATCCGCCGCAAGCGCGGACACCATCAGGAAAACGACGGCGCGTTTCACTGGTTTGGGGCTTTTTCGCCGAGCTTCTTGAGAAACTCCGTGAACTCGCCGGCTGGCGGACGCTGCAGTTTGTCGATCACGTCTTTCTCGCGCATCGCGTCCGCGTTTCGCCCCGCATTGCGGTAGGCGAGCATCAGGTTGTAGTGGACGGATTCATTCTCCGGCTGCAGGCGCGCCGCCCGCTCCAATAGTTGAATGGCTTCGTCGTAGCGCTTGGCCTCGGACCGCATCCTGGCCACGGCGATCAGCGCCTCGGCGAAATCGGGAGCCAATGCCAAAGCGCGCTCAAATCGCGGCGCCGCTTCCTGCGGTTTGTTTTCCGCCAGCAGAATCTGGCCGATCTCGTACTCTGCGACGGCGTCGTTCGGATTCAGCTTCAGTTCCGCGGCGAATTCCTCCCGCGCTTCGGTCATCGCTGCCGGCGTGTGCGATTGCATCAGCAGAGCCCGCGCTAACCGGAAGTGAAGATTGATTGCGGCTGGATTCTTCTCGATCGCCTTGCGGTATTCGGCTACCGCATCGGTGTACCGTCCCTGCACTTCGAAAATCTCGGCGGAGACCTGGTTCACCCGGTACGACGCGGGCGTTTTCTGAAACATCTGGAATACCACGTCGTTCCAGGCCTTCATGTGCACTTTCGCGGATTCGTATAAAACGTCGGCGTCGGCCGGGAACTGTTTTTCCAACTCCACCACGACAGGTAACGCTGCGTCCAGGCGATTGTGCGCCAGATGGCACTGCGCCAGCGCGAGACCCGCCAGCCGGCGAAGGTCGGGATCCTGACTCGTCGAAAAAGCCTCCGAAAGGTCGTTCGCCGCCACGTCGCACCCGCCCATCGCCGCCCGCGAGAGCGCGAGAAATACACGGGCGTGAGGGTCACTAGGCTTCTGCCTAAGTGCCTGTTCTAGCGTGACTTGCGCCTCGCCGTACTTGCCCTGACGGAACTCTTCGATGCCATTCGCGACCCGATCCTGTCCGTAAGCTGCTGCAATGAATAGGGCGGCAGCCAGGCTAATGGCCCGCATCGTCCATGACCAGATCGAGATCGCTGAAACGGTGGCGCATCCTGCCGTCGAAAAGCCGGAAGCTGACTAGCGGCGGGGCGCCGGGTGCGATTTTCGGTGGCGGAGCTAGCCGCTCGGAAGGCGGAATCGCCATTTCCACCACGCGGCCGGACTCGGTCACGAGCTTCGTCAATTTTTCCACCTCACCGGAAGCCAGCAAGGCCAATAGTAGGAACGAACCCATCCGTTTCACCGTTATTGTAGCTCTAAGGCCCGCGCTACAATGAAAGTTCACCTATGGCAGAAAAAGAGAAGGCGGTAAAGGAGCCGATGCCGCCGCTGAACGTCTGGCTGACGCCGGTCGCGGTCGGCTGGCTGGTGCCTGGCGGCGGGCACTTTCTGTTGAAGCGCCGTGGCCGGGGAGTGCTGCTGGCGGCTTCGATCACCTGCATGTTCGCCCTCGGTCTGCTGATGCGCGGCGCGATGTTCAAGCCGCAAACCGGGGACATCCTCACTATTCTGATCAACTGCGGGGGATTTGTCGGCGACATTGCTTCCGGTATCCTGTACCTGCTGACCACTTGGCTCGGGTATGCCCAACCGGACATGGCCGGCGCGGTTCACGACTACGGCACCAAGTTTCTGGTGACCGCCGGGCTGCTCAACATCCTGGCGATGGTGGACGCCTACGAAATCGCTGGAGGGAGGAAGAGCTAATGCCCAAAATGACCCTTTCGCACTTCGAGGCTTCGTTCCTGTTCGCGCTGTTTACATCCGTGGTTCTTGGGGTGGTAAGCAAGCGCACGGATAAGGAACGGCTCAATTACGGTCTGTACGTTTTCGGATGTTTTGTAGTGGCGCTATTCGGAATCGGCTGGCTGATGCATTTCGGCCACGGCTAGAGTTGGAGCGTACCACTGGGCCGTGCGATCCCCGTTTTGACCCCCACTTTGTAAACGGGGCGGGTATCCGCCGAGCGCCTTTAGGCTTCTCCGTTCAGGGTTGCCCCCGCCGGAGCTTGCTCACCAGCGCGATATGATTCGAGCCGGACTCCCTATTTTTGACTGTTGGATCAAAAATTAGAGACCTTCACCTGCTTTGCAGAAACGCTCCGTTACGATCTTACAATGTTCCAAGTTAGCTGACAAACAGCCCCCCGGACATGGGTACAATCTCTCAGGAGGTGGCCATGCGCCTATCCTGTCTGACTCTTCTGATAGTGAGCCTCGCCCCGGCGCAGCAATTACCGGTGGTGGGAACTGTGGAACACCAGCCGTTGGCTGCGCAGGTATCGCGGCTCGTGGAGGCGCTGCAGCTGCTGGGGGAGCCGCTTCCGGCGGAAGAAGCCGCGGAACTGAAGCGAGCGCCCGCGGTGACGGACATGCAGAAAATTCTGGACCGCCATTGCCTTGTGGGGATCGAGATCAACCCCGAGAGCCGCGTCAAGGTACAGGAAGGCCCGGCCAAGGCGGAACTGGTGGAGCAGGGCTGGCGGACCTTTCTGGTGAAAGTAATCAACCAGGCGGGTATCACGCCGGTGCTTGTAGCTGACAGCCCCAACGCCGGCATGCTGGCGGGAAGCGAACAGTACGCGGTCACGCGCCGCTGGCTGGATATTCGCATGTTCGATAAGCAGCCAATGCGTCCGCGGCTCTCCGGGCTGGAGGTGGAATACCGCATTGTGCAGCTTTTCTCGCGGGACGCGGGCAAGCGCGAGGCGCGGCTCGAGTTCAACGTGGGGCAAGGAACGCAGGACCTTGGGTTTCGCAGCCAGGTGGATCTACTCTTCGAGGCCAAGCCGGCGACAAAGCTGACACTGCGCGTTTTGGATTTCGATGATCAGCCAACCACGGCGTCGTTCCAGGTGCGCGATGCCGAAAGCCGCGTTTATCCGTCACAAGCTAAACGGCTCGCGCCCGACCTGGCGTTTCAGCCGCAGGTTTATCGAGGCGACGGCGACTTCCTAATGCTTCCGCCGGGTGATTACACGGTGGAGTACACGCGCGGCCCGGAATACCGGAAGAAGTTGCAGCGCGTCCACGTGGGGAGCGAGCCCATGGAACTTACTTTTCGCCTGGAGCGATGGATCGACCCGGCGAAGCAGGGTTGGTACTCGGGGGATCATCACATCCATGCCGCGGGATGCGCGCACTATGAGAAGCCGACGGAGGGCGTCTATCCGAGTGACATGATGCGCTACATCCTGGGCGAGGATTTGAAGGTGGGGAGCGTGCTGAGTTGGGGCCCGGGATGGTATTTCCAGAAGACATTCTTCGAAGGCAAGGACAACACCCTCTCAACCAAGGAAAACCTGATGCGTTACGACGTGGAGGTCTCCGGTTTTCCATCGAGCCATACGGGGCACATCGTTTTGCTGGGACTTACCCAGCAGGATTACCCGGGCACGAAGCGCATCGAAGACTGGCCGAGCTGGGGCATTCCGATATTTCGCTGGGCAAAGTCGCAAAACGCCGTGGCCGGGTTCGCGCATTCGGGTTGGGGCCTGGCATTGAAAGGCGACAAGCTGCCGACCGATGAAATTCCGCCGTTCGACGGCATCGGCGCGAACGAGTACATCGTGGGTGTGACGCAGAACCTGGTGGACTTCATCTCGACCGTGGATACGCCGTCCATCTGGGAACTGAACATCTGGTATCACACGCTCAACGCCGGCTATCGCACGCGAATCAGCGGAGAAACTGATTTTCCCTGCATCTATGGCGAGCGCGTGGGCCTGGGCCGGAGCTATGTGCGCCAGCGCGACCGGCACGATTACCGTGACTGGGTGGATGGAGTGCGTGAGGGCCGAAACTATGTTTCGGACGGCAAGAGCCACTTGATCGACTTCCGTGTGGACGGCGCGGAAATGGGCGCCGGGGATGTGAAGCTGGCGGCGCCGAAGACAGTACACGTGACCGCGCATGTTGCGGCGCTATTGGAAGAGGTCCCGGATGAACGGGTCCGCAAGCTGCCTTACGACGAGAAACCGTACTGGGATCTGGAGCGCGCGCGCATCGGCGAATCGCGGAAAATCCCGCTGGAACTAGTCGTGAATGGCGAGCCGGTGGCGCGGCAGGAAGTGGAGGCTGACGGCGTGGACCGGCCGATCACTTTCGATTACCGGATTGATCGCAGCAGTTGGGTGGCGCTGCGCGTTTTACCGTCCTCGCACACCAACCCGATTTTCGTTCTGGTGGGTGACAAGCCGATCCGTGCGTCGCGCAAGAGCGTCGAGTGGTGCCTAAAGGCGGTGGACCAATGCTGGTTGCAGAAGTCTCCCCACATTCGTCTGGAGGAACGCGGCGAGGCAGAGAAGACCTACCAGGCAGCGCGCGAGGCCTACCAGCAGCGGTTGAACGAAACCGTCGCCGCGAACTAATGGAGAGAACCGCAATATTGGGCGAGGGACTGCCAGCCGTCCGCCGCCTCGGGTTGGCCACACGCGGCAACACGCATCTGCGTTCCGGCGACGTGGAATACGCCATCGAGCGCGGCGTCAACTATTTGAACTGGTGCGGCCATCCGGACGGGCTCAGCCGCGCGGTCGCGCGCTTGGGCGCGGTGCGAAAGCAGGTGGTTGTGGCGGCGCAATTCGAGGCGCGGTCGGCCGGCGACGCGGAGCGCGAACTGGCGTCGATGCTCGAGGAACTGAAATCAGATTCCATCGATGTGCTGACGCTTTATTACGTGGAATCCGAGAACGAATGGAGCGAGATCGTGGCGCCTGGAGGCGCGTGGGATTATCTGGCGGAGCAAAGGCGGGCCGGGCGAGTGAAGCTGATCGGCCTCACGAGTCACCAGCGCCCGCTCGCGGCCGAGTGGGCGCAATCCGGCAAGCTCGATTTACTGATGATCCGTTACAATGCCGCGCATCGCGGCGCCGAGCGGGAGATTTTCCCAATTACGCAGCAGCGGCACATTCCGGTGGTCACATTCACGGGTTTGCGCTGGAAGGCACTACTCGCAGGGACGCGGGATGATCCGGCGGAATTTGTGCCGCCGTCAGCCGTGGACTGCTATCGTTTCTGCCTGTCGCAACCGGCTGTCTCGGTGGCGCTAATGGCGCCGGGAGATCGCGCGGAGTTGGAAGAGAACCTGAAATTATTCGACGATTGGCGTGAGATGGAGGCCGTGGAACGGGAGCGGCTGATGGTTCACGGCGATCGTGTGAAGAGGCACGCCGGAGCGTTTTGGTAGGGGCGGCTAAGGCCACACTTCGTTCAGCAGCATGGCCAAACGGGTACCGGCGCGAGCAAGCTGCCGGCGAATGACGGGCGAGGCAGCAGTTAGATATCCCTGGTTGATCTCTTCGTGGAGATCATACATGCGCTTGCCGATGTCGCGATCGGCGCAGCTCTCGACCGGCTGTGGCGGCCCAACCGGCACCTGCCGGGACAACTTGCCATAGACGGTTTTGATGGCCAGTTCGTGACTCTCCCAAGCCCAGCCATCGACATCGACGGGGCGGCGCTTCCAACGAGGTATCTGGCGGGCGAACTCCGCGCGCAGAGCATTGGCGAAGACAGCGGGTTTGTGACCGTGGGCGACTGCTTCGACAAGATCCGTATCCCACACGCCGTGAAGATTGGGCCGGTAATTCTGGCTGGAGCCGGAGGTTTCAGGCTTCTTATCGAACATGGCGACCGCCAGACAATTGCCACCGCGATCGGCATTGTCGGCAGCGTGGAGAGGCTGGTGGAGATCGCCCACGAAGTGAATCAGAAACATCAGAGCCTCAGCTTGCTCGTGTTTGCCTTCGGAGGGGGAGCGGAGCACTTCGAGCTGGTGACGAATGGCAGTGGTCACGCATCCGGATGCGGGACAAGCATCTTGCGCGGCGCCCCGTTTAGCGCTCAGCGGGATGTCGATGAAATGCCAACCGGAGGTTTCCTTTCGCTGGCTGCGAATGTCATCGGCCCAGGTGGAGAGGTCGACGAACGCGGGGAGGTTGCTGGATGAGCAGAATCGCCGAAGCGCGGGGTCCACGGGCTGATCCGCTAGCAATTGCTCCGCAGCTGCCCGCGCGTGAGGGTTAAGCTGATGGAGGGCGATAAGGGCGACGACGCGATGGCCCTCGCAACCCCAGGGAAATGCGGACCGGGCGAGTACTAGAACTGATACAAGTGTAAGAAGGCGGGCACGTTGGAGGAGCCGCCGCACTGGTATAATCATAGGAATTTAGATTGCATCACACTTTTTTGGAACCGCGCGGTGAAGAGCGGTATCTGATCAGGTTGAGAGGGGACTTAGATGGGTATGCCACAGGCTAAACTTGCGGAAGCAGAGCTGGTTCTGGAGCGCCTGCCCGAGGCCGAGCCGCACGGCGGACTTCGGATGTTCAACCGCGTTGTGGATTGGATCACCAGCGACCGCATGCAGTTGATCAACATTACGGAACGCATCAACGAGATCGTGCGCAAAAGCGGTGTTCGCGAGGGGTTGGTGCACCTGCAATCTCTGCACACAACGACCGCGGTGTTCATCAATGAGTGGCAGGATGCGCTACTTCATGACGTAAAGTCGTTTCTGGAAGAAGTGGTTTGCCGGGAAAACGGGTGGCGCCACAATGACCCGCAATATTCCGATTGCGAGCGCAAGAACGCGGATTCGCATCTGCGAGGCATGCCGATGGGCCAGAGCCTGTGCTTGCAGGTGCGCAATTCAGCGGTCCTGCTGGGAACGTGGCAGAGTATCATCCTGGCGGAATTCGACGGGCCACGGAGCCGCTCGATGTCCGTCATGGTATCGGGCATTTAGGAATCCGGAGGCGAGAAACCAGCCTCCCTTCATGTCCAGGCGCTTCACGCTCGAGGCCGCAGAGAGCCTTCTCCCAACCATTGAGAAGATAATGCGCGAGGCGATCGCCTCCAAGGCCGCCTTCGAGGAGGCGCACGGCGTGCTGCAATCAATATCGCAGCGCGTGACCATGCTGGGCGGCGTGCTGGTGGACCGGGAGGTCATCCGTCAAAGCAGGCTCCGACGTGACGAGAGCGCCGAGCGAATCAAAGCCGCGTTCGAGCACATTCAGGAACTGGGCTGCCTGGTGAAGGACCTCGACGCCGGGCTGGTTGATTTTCCCACGCTGTTTCGCGGCGAGGAAGTGTATCTCTGCTGGAAGCTCGGGGAGCCGGAGATCGCGTTCTGGCATGGAACGCAAGAGGGGTTCGCGGGGCGTAAGGCGATCGATGAAGAGTTCCGGCAGTCTCACCGGGGCGACGCGGCGAATTAAGTCTCCGCGCGTTTCTGGAAGACGAAATGATAGACGGCGGCGCCTGCCGCGATGGTAGCAGCGGCGGTGAGCGAAGCTTTCGGCTGCCAGATCACTCCATAAATCAATCATCCCAGCGCCCACCAGAATATATGCGGCGGGAATGAGCGGGAATGCGAAGCTTACGGCGCCGGTCTGTTGCCAGCCGCGCGTACGCCGGAACACGAACAGGCTGGCAACCGACATCGCGCTGAAAAAGGTCAGGCTGAATCCGATATAGATCATGAGTTGCGGGAATGGCGTGAAAGTCATCAGCATGGCGCACACCCCCTGTGCGACAATCGCCGCAACCGGTGTGTGCCATTTAGGATTGACATTGGCCGCTACGCTGAAAAACGCGTGATTCTTGGCCATGGCGTAGTACACGCGCGGACCGATCGTCACCATCGCGTTGACCGTCGATGTGATGGAGACCGCCATGAGCGCCGCAAAAATGCCGGCCACCTGCGAGCCCGAACAGATTCGAAGCCGCGAGCGACCCGATGGCCACTACTCCTTTCATGGATTCGAGCGGCGTCGAGTAAATGAAAACCAGATTCAGCCCCAGATAGAGCGCCGTCACCAGGGCGGTGCCGGTTGCCAGCGCCAATGGCAAGGTGCGCTCGGGCTGTTTCAGTTCCTCGGCTACATAAGTCGCGGCGTTCCACCCGCTATAACCGACCATAACCCAGAGCAGGCTGATCATGAACTGCACGGGGATGGAAAGGGTTGAGGTACGCACGGCGGGCTGAGAAAAGTGGCTCCAATCTCCCGATCCGGCGAGAAAGCCGATCAACACAAAGGAAATGATGACCACCAGTTTTGTGCCAGTAAGCACGTTCTGTACTCTAGCGGCCCGCCCAATGCCGAAACAGTTCAGGATGGTGAACACGGCAATGAGGGCAGATGCCAGCAACTGAGCGCCGCCAAACCTCAGCGACAGTTCTACCGAGCCCAAGGTGAATTGGGCGTTTGCCTGCTTGAATGCTGGAAAGAAATATCCAACATAATCGGCGAATGCCAGGGCCGCCAAAGCGATGGGCGCGGAAAAACCCGCGAAGAACGAGACCCAGCCGGTCATGAAGCCCCAGGTTGGACCGAATGCACGCGTGAGATACACGTACTCGCCGCCTGAGCTTGGAAAGTTAATGCCCAACTCGGAGTAACTGAGGGCGCCGCAGAGCGCGAACACCGCGCCGACGAACCAAGCGAGCAGAATCAGACGCGCATCACCGAGGTCACCCGCCATGAATCCGGTGGTAGCAAAGATACCGGTCCCGACCATGTTGGAAATCACCAGAGCGGTCGCACTGATGAACCCGAGCTGGCGGAGAAGTCCGGCGGGCTTACCGGTGTGGAGCTGGGTGACCACGAGATGTCCTGGTCATTGTGTCACAGAGAAGTCGTCACCGTACTTGCCGAGGTGATGGCGGACGAGCTCGATCGGCAAGCCGACCACATTGGAATACGATCCATCGATGCGCTGGATGAACTTCGATGCCAGGCCTTGAATGGCGTATGCGCCGGCTTTGTCCATCGGCTCGCCGGTCGAGACGTATTCCTCCAGGTCTTTGAGGACGAGGGGCAGAAACCATACGCGAGTTACTGCGAGATCGACGATCACGTGGGTATCGCGGCGGAGACAGACACCTGTGAGCACTTCGTGTTCGCGGCCGGAAAGTGTTTCCAACACGCGGAGAGCATCGGCGTGGTCTCGGGGCTTGCCCAGAATCTTACGGTCGATTACTACGACCGTATCGGCGCCGAGAACGACGTCAGCGGGGCCAGCTTGTATGGCGGCGGCCTTAAGTTGCGCAACGCGCCTGACGTAGGCTTCCGGCGATTCAGCGGGGAAGAGACTCTCGTCCACGTTGGCGGGTCTCACGATGAAAGAGATTCCAGCCTGGCGAAGAATCTCGCTGCGCCGCGGGGACTGCGAAGCCAGGATCAGCATTCAGATCTTGTCGTGTGCGTGATTCTGCTCTCCAGCTTGGATTGCCACGGGCAAATAATTCTGGCGAGGCGGAAGCGGGCAGGTAGCGTAAGGAGTGAACGCGCAGGGCGGATTGTGAGCCTTGTTGAAGTCGAGCACGACTTTGCCGTCCTTAGGCAGGCCGGTATAGAGAAATCGACCCGCGGGATAGGTTTGCTTGCCGCTGGTCGCATCCTTGAACATGAAGAACAATCGATTGTCTTCGAGCACTGGTTCGAGGCGGCAGGGTTTGCCGTCCATTTCGAAGGTGGCAAACCCAGGGCTGGGATTGGGCTCGGTGTCGCCGAGGATGTTAACGACCGGAATCATCTTCGGCTCCGCGTAGGCGTGGAACGTGGCCGTAACGCGATAGGATTGGTTCACGGGGAACCACTGCGCGCCGCGGAATTCATGCCGCGCCGGGTTTCCGTTATCCCACAGTCGAATGCCGTAACGCGCGCCGCGCTGAATGACGATCATGCTCAGGCGGCCCAACGTGACCCCATCGGGATCACCGGAAGAATCGGGTTTGACGAGGGTTTCGGCGCGAACCGGTACGCGGTTGAGTAACAGTGGCACGCCGGGGCCAGGAGATAAGGTCGTCTTGCGGTCGTGAAAGAAGAACGTCCCAGCCGTTTCCGGCGCGGAGCCTGCCGGCAGGACGATGCTGTTGGCCGGTCCGGAGCCGAATCGGTTCTCGCCTTCCTTGAGCCAGAAGAGGCCGGCGAGCGCAAGCCAGCTGTTGTCCTGCTTCAGGCTGGCTTCGTAATCCCCGCGCCATTTCTCAATTTCCTGGAGATAGGCGCGGTCGGGCTCGGCGGCGGCCAGCCATATCACCAGCCAGAAGCAGAAAATGTTAGGGAAGATACCGAGGCGCATGGAGCAGTTTCTCTGGCGAGTTTTGCCGACCAGTCTAGCATAGGGTCCATGCTAGAATGATTTCTTCCGGCAAACATGGAACGCGCCAGCAGGGTTCTCGGGAAACTGAGCCTTCCGCAGGGGACCGTCACGCAAGAGGCGATGGTGTGCGCAGCCTGGGCGGGCGCCGTGGGTAAGAAAATTGCGGCCCACGCGCGCGCGGTCAAGCTGGTGCGCACGCATCTGGTTGTCGAAGTGGAGGACGCCATCTGGCAGCGGCAGCTTTTTGCGCTGCGCGGACAGATCTGCCGCAAGATTGAGGAAAGCATCGGCGTGGGTGTGGTGGAAGACATCGAATTTCGCGTGACCCCGCTGCGTTTGGGACCGCAACGGGCGCAACATGCGATGGTGCGCCCCGATGAGGCGGACGGCATCACGGACCCAGTGCTGCGCAATCTCTACAAGGCATCGCGCCAAAGGGAGACGGCGTGAAGATCACGGAGGAGCAAGTCCGGTACGTAGCGGATCTCGCCAATTTGCAGTTGACTGACAAAGAAGTGCGGAAATTTCAGGCGGACCTGGATGAGATTCTGGTTCACTTCGACCGGCTGAACGAGATCGAAACGTCGCAGCTCGAGCCGATGTCGCAGGTGCTTTACGAAGCGGAAGAAACGGCCACCTTGCGGCCGGATCGCGAGCGGCCGGGCCTGGGCAATGAGCTGGCGCTGGCCAACGCGCCGCTGGCAGGCTCGGGTTATTTCAAAGTTCCCGAAGTGATCAAGCGCTGACGGGCCAATGGATATTGCTTCGCTAACCATCGATCGGGTGCAAGAGGGCTTGCGCGTGCGCCAATTTAGCGCGGTGGAGTTGGCTACGGGCGCGCTCGCGTTCGCGCGCGACGAGAACCGGAAAACGAACGCTTACCTTACCTTTTGTGAAGAACGCGCTCTGGACGCGGCGCGCCACGTGGATGAAAAACTGGCGCGGGGTGAAGATGCCGGCCCTCTTGCGGGTGTACCGGTTGCCGTGAAGGACGTCATCGTCACCAAAGGCGTACGGACCACCTGCGGCTCGAAGCTCCTGGCCAACTACGTCCCGCCTTACGACGCCACGGCGGTGGAACGCCTGGAGGCAGCGGGAGGGGTAATCATCGGCAAGACCAACTGCGATGAGTTTGCCATGGGCTCGTCGAACGAGAACTCGGCGTTCGGGCCGGTGCGCAACCCGCACGCGCTCGATCGCGTGCCGGGAGGGTCGAGTGGAGGCTCAGCGGCGGCGGTGGCGCAGGGCACAGCTGTGGTGGCGCTCGGCTCAGACACGGGCGGCTCCATCCGGCAGCCGGCGTCGTTTTGCGGAGTAGTGGGCGTTACGCCGACCTACGGCCGCGTTTCCCGGTACGGCCTGACGGCATTCGCCAGCTCACTCGATCACATCGGCCCTTTCGGGCGCAGCGTGCGTGACGCCGCGCGCTTGCTGAACGTGATCGCGGGCCGCGATCCGCTCGATTCCACCTCGGCGGAGGCGCCCGTTCCGGACTATTTAGTACATCTGGACGGCAAGGTAAAAGGCCTGAAGCTTGGGCTGCCTCGCGAGTATCTAAAAGATTTGACGAGTGAAAGCGGCATCCTGATTGGCAAGGCGATCGAAACGCTGAAAAAGCTGGGCTGCGCGGTGCGGGACATCAGTTTGCCAACAACGGATTACGCTATTGCCTGCTACTACGTAATCGCGACGGCGGAAGCCAGCTCGAACCTGGCGCGTTATGACGGTGTGCGCTATACGTTTCGTTCCGGCTCCTCCGAGCGCCTAAATGATATGTACCGGAACACACGAGGCGAAGGCTTCGGCGCGGAGTGCAAGCGGCGCATCATGCTTGGAACGTACGTGCTGAGCGCGGGGTATTACGACGCATACTATTTGAAGGCCCAGAAAGTTCGTGGGCTGATCGCGCGCGATTTTTCCGCCGCATTTGCGGAAGTCGACGCGATTGTCGCTCCGGTATCGCCGTTCCCGGCCTTCAAGATCGGTGAGAAGATTGACGACCCGATGGCGATGTATCTTTCAGACATCTACACGATTACCGGAGATCTGGCGGGGATTCCGTGCATGAGCGTGCCCTGCGGAAAAACCGCCGAAGGATTGCCGGTCGGCATGCAAATTCTGGCCAAGCATTTTGACGAAGCGCGCATGTTTCGTCTGGCCGAAGCTTTTGAACGAGCCGGTGGTGCCCAGAACTGAGCGCACCGGACCAAATCTAAATCAGAGGAGGCAATATGCCATTTTCACTGCCACCATTACCGTACCCGAACGACGCGCTGGAGCCTCACATCGATAAGTTGACGATGGAGATTCATCACGACAAACACCACAACGCCTATGTGACGAATTTGAACAAGGCGCTGGAATCTGCGCCCAACCTAGCCAGTAAGACGGTCGAGGAGTTGCTCGCCAACAACTGTGCGATTGTGCCGGATGCGATCAAGACCGCCGTACGCAACAATGGCGGAGGTCACATCAACCACTCCATGTTTTGGACGATTCTGTCCCCGAAGGGCGGCGGGCACCCATCGGGCGCGCTTGCCGATGCCATCAAGAGCACGTTCGGCGGCTTCGACGCGCTCAAGGAAAAATTCAACGCCGCCGCGACCACGCGTTTCGGATCGGGCTGGGCGTGGCTCGTCAAGGATGGCTCAGGGAAGCTTGACATCTTTTCGACCGCCAACCAGGACAGTCCCGTGATGGAAGGAAAGTTTCCGGTGATGGGCCTGGATGTCTGGGAGCACGCCTACTATCTGAAGTATCAGAATCGCCGGCCGGAGTACATCGCGGCGTGGTGGAGTGTTGTGAACTGGGCGGAAATCGAAAAACGGTTCGCGGCGGGCAAGTAAGCGCAAGGGCGTGGGGCGCGTTGTCTAGCAGCTTCGCTTCTTTGCCGCCATCAGCTCCTCGATATTAACCAGCTCCGTCGGATAGTCGCCGGTGTAGCACGCGTAACAGTATTCGTGTTTGCGGTCATCGCCCACGGCGTGGCGCAGCGAAGCCAACGACAGGTAGGCGAGCGAATCGGCCTCAACGAATTTGCGGATCTCTTCGACGGTGTTGTTGGCGCCAATCAGCTCGTTCTTAGTGGGCGTGTCTACCCCGTAGAAGCAGGGCGAAACGGTGGGCGGACAGGAAACGCGCACGTGCACCTGACGCGCGCCCGCCTGGCGCACCATGCGGACGATTTTGCGCGAGGTGGTACCGCGCACGATGGAATCGTCGACCAGCACAACACTTTTGCCTTCGAGCAGATGCCGCACCGGGTTGAGCTTCAGCTTGACACCGAAATCGCGGATCACTTGGGAAGGCTCAATGAAGGTGCGGCCAACATAATGGTTGCGAATCAACCCGTGACGAAACGGCAAACCGGATTCGGCCGCGTAGCCGATGGCGGCAGCCACTCCCGAGTCAGGAACGGGCACCACGAGATCGGCATCGGCCGGCGCCTCGCGCGCGAGCAGACGCCCCAGCATCTCGCGCGACGCCTGCACCGAGTGATCGAACACAATGGAATCCGGGCGCGAGAAGTAGACGTGCTCGAAAACGCACTGCGCAAGCTGCTGCTCCGGCGCGTAGCGCTCGCGCGTGACGCCTTCGGGCCCCACGATCACCATCTCTCCGGGGGCGACTTCGTTCAGATAAACCGCGCCGATCAGATCGAAGGCGCAGGTTTCCGACGCGAATACGTGCGCGATGCGGCCACCCGAAAACTCCATCTGCCCGGCAGCCAATGGCCGGAAGCCGTGCGGATCGCGCGCCACGATGACGCGGTCCTCGGCCAGGAAAACCAGCGAAAAGGCACCCTCGAGCTGCAATAGCGCGTCGCGCAGGGCGCCGGAGAGCGTTCGTTCGCGAGAGTGCGCCACCAGGTGCAGGATCACTTCGGTATCGCTGTTGGATTGGAAAATCGAGCCCTGCCGTTCCAGCTCGCGTCTCAGTTCGGACGCATTCGTGATGTTGCCGTTGTGGGCCACGGCAATGCGGCCTTTGTTGCACGCCACGGAAAACGGCTGCGCATTGAGTAGAGCGGTGTCGCCCGCCGTGGAATAGCGGGTGTGACCGATGGCCTGCTCGCCGGGCAGGGTTTCGATCACCGCCGGCGTGAAAATCTCCGCCACGTGGCCCATGGATTTTACGCAGTGCACCTCGGCGCCATCACTCGTGCAGATGCCAGCGCTCTCCTGGCCGCGATGCTGCAGCGCGTAGAGCCCCAGATATGCCAGCTTGGCCGCTTCGGGATGACCGTATATCGCGAAGACTCCGCATTCGTCGTGGAATTTGTCGAACATCATCACCCTCGCAATTTGAATTCGAGCGCTTCTTCAAAAGTTGTTCGCAGGGCTTCCACCCGGCTATGGATCAGTTCCATGCCGGAATGGCGAATCACAATCTCTCCCTCGGTAGTAACACCCACGCGAGGCGCCTCAACGCCATGCCGCGCCGCGATGGCAGCCACACGTTCCGGTTCGGTGGTCGAGATTAAAACGCGCGAAGGTCCTTCGTGGAACAGCAGCAGCTCGGCCGGCAGGTTGGATGCCAGTTCGATTTCGGCGCCCACGCTTCCCGGCCCGAACGAGGACTCGGCCAGTGCTACGGCAAGACCGCCATCGCTCAAGTCATGTGCCGACTCCGCGAGTCCCGCCCCTACAATCTCGCGTACGGCCGCTTGCACGCGCTTTTCGAAATCGAGATCGAGCGCCGGCGGAAGACCCCAGAGTTCGTGCAGAACGGCTTTGGCGTACTGCGTTCCACCGAAGCGCACGGCGTCGCAGGCGCCCACCCCGCCCAGCAGCACCACCGAACGGCCCGGGCGACGGAAATGCAATCCGACCGGTGTACCGCTCTTCAGCAAACCTACCACGCCTACCACGGGGGTGGGCCAAATGCCTTCCCCCAGCGTTTCGTTGTGCAGGCTGACATTGCCGCCGGTAATCGGCACGTCGAAAAAGCGGCATGCTTCCGCCATCCCCTCGACGGATTCCACCAACTGGGCCATGATTTCCGGCCGCTCGGGGTTGCCGAAATTCAAATTGTTGGTGGCGCCGATCGGCTCCGCGCCCACCACCGCCAGATTGCGGCAACATTCGGCGACCATCAGCTTGGCGCCTTCGCGCGGCGAAAGATAGCAGTAGCGGGCGTTGCCGTCGAGCGCCATGGCCAGCGCTCCGCCGGTTTCCTTGATGCGCAGGATGGCCGCGTCCGCGGCGGCTGGACCGGCCAGCGTGTTGGTCCGGACCTGGTAGTCGTATTGCTGCCAAATCCAGCGCTTAGAACAGACGTCGCCCGACGCGAGCAGCGTTTCCAGGTCGCGCGCCAGGTTCCTACTGGCGAAGACCGGCGCTTGCATGGGCGCCGAACGCAAAGGCAGCGTGTGCGGCCGGTCGTAAAGTGGAGCGCTTATCCGCCAGCGGCTGATTGGGAATCTCAGCGACGATTTCGCCATGATGCCGCACCCGCAGCAATCCGTCACCCGTGACTTGCCCCACCGCGACTGCGTCGAGGCCCCATTTGCGGAAGACGCGAAAGACTTCCTCTTCCCGGCCCTTCGCGGCCACCAGCAGCATGCGCTCCTGCGATTCCGAGAGCATGATCTCGTAGGCCGTCATGCCGGTTTCGCGTTGCGGAACGCGGTCCAATTCAATCTCAATGCCCGTGCCGCCGCGGCTACCCATCTCGCACGTCGAGCAAGTGAGTCCCGCGGCGCCCATATCCTGAATGCCGACGATCGCGCCGGTCTGCATGGCTTCGAGGCACGCTTCGAGCAGCAATTTCTCCAGAAACGGATCTCCCACCTGCACGTTGGGCCGCTTCTGTTTCGATTCCTCGGTGAACTCGGCCGAAGCCATGGAGGCCCCGTGGATGCCATCGCGCCCCGTCTTCGCACCCACGTAGAGGACCGGATTGCCGATGCCCGACGCGTTGGCGTAGAAGATCTCGTCCTTCTTGGCCACGCCCAGCGCGAAAACGTTCACGAGCGGATTGCCGTTGTAGCAGGCCTCGAAGACACACTCGCCGCCCACAGTCGGCACGCCGAAACAGTTGCCGTAATGCGCAATACCCGCAACCACGCCTCCGAGAATGCGCCGGTTTCGCGCGCCGTTCGCCGGATCGTCGAGGGGGCCGAACCGCAGCGCGTCCATCACTGCAATCGGCCTGGCCCCCATTGTGAAGATGTCCCGCAAAATGCCGCCTACGCCGGTAGCCGCGCCTTGAAACGGCTCGATGAAGCTCGGATGATTATGCGATTCAATCTTGAACGCGGCGACGTAGCCGCCGCCGATATCGACGATGCCGGCGTTCTCTCCCGGACCTTGGACGACGAATCGTCCGCGCGTGGGGAGCTTCTTCAGGTGCAGGCGCGAGCTTTTGTAGGAGCAGTGCTCGCTCCACATCACGCTGAAGATGCCGAGTTCGGTATAACTTGGCTCACGGCCCAAGATCTGAACGATCTTGCCGTACTCCGCCTCGGTCAACTGGTGGGTGGCGATCAGCTCGGGCGAGACGGTCGTCATGCGTGCGCGAGGGCGGAAACCATGGATCGAAATACTACCAGCCCGTCGGTTGAGCCCATCAGAGGATCCGACGCCCGCTCCGGATGCGGCATCATCCCCATCACATTGCGCTCGTGGTTCAGTACGCCAGCGATATTACGCGCCGATCCGTTGGGATTCTCGATGTACCGGAACACCACCCGGTCCTCACCTTCCAGTTCGTCGAGCGTGCGTTCATCAGCAACGTAACAACCCTCGCCGTGCGCGACGGGCAAGCGCAGCACGTACCCCACGGCGGCTGAGGCCGTGAACGGAGAATCGGTGGTTTCCGTTCTGAGCCGCACCTCGCGGCAAACGAACTTCAGGCCGGCATTACGCACCAGCGCGCCGGGCAACAGGCCGGCCTCCACCAGAATCTGGAATCCGTTGCAGATGCCGAGCACCAGGCCGCCACCCGAAGCGAAGCGCTTCACTGCCTGCATTACCGGCGAGAATTTGGCGATCGCCCCGCAGCGAAGGTAATCACCATAGGCAAATCCGCCCGGCAGGATGACTGCGTCCACATCGCCCAGATTGTCCGAATCGTGCCAGATGAAGTCCGCTTCCTGGCCGAGATTTTCGCGGACCGCATACCAGGCGTCGTGATCGCAATTGCTTCCGGGGAAGACGACGACACCGAATTTCATCAGTTAGACCTGTGTGGGGAGTCGAAACCTAATTTTAACAAAAATCGGCACGTCCCCGCGCCAATATCCGACCGGCCGTAACACCTTGACCGAACGTCACTGCGGTAAACTGTCGGATTCATGCCCGGACCCTGGTTCGACACCCGGCGCGAGCTGGCGTTGTTGGCGCTGCTGTTAGTTCCAGCGCAGTCCCCGCCGGGCATCGCCCAGGCGCAAACGGCGGCCGCTCCTAGAGGCAATGGGAGCCTGCATTACGACGTGGAATGGCGTCTTGTCGACGCAGGCAACGCAAAACTCAACTGGACCGTGGCCTCCCAGCCGTCGCATGCCGGTTGGCAAATCAAACTGCATCTCGAATCCAGCGGCTTGGTATCCAAGCTCTACAAGGTCAATGACGACTATATGACGGAGCTGGGCCGGGAGTATTGCGCTCAGAATACGCACCTTATCGCTCACGAGGGCAGCCGCCAACGGGACACGGTGGTGCACTTCGATTCGGAGACCAAGAAGGCAAGCTATCTCGAGCGCGATCTGGCATCACACGCGGTGCTTTCCTTAGAAACCGATATCCCGGCCTGCGTGCATGACGTGGTCGGCGGTTTGTTTTTCTTGCGGACGCTGAATCTCGAACCCGGGCATTCTATCGAAGTGCCCGTGAGCGATGGCAAAAAGACCATCTCGGCGAAAGTGGAGGTGCAAGAGCGGGAGCAGATCAAAGTGCCGGCGGGAACGTTCAATACGATCCGTTGTGAAGCCTTCCTGTTCAATGGGAAACTATACCGGCGGCCGGGGCACCTATACGTATGGTTTACCGATGACGCCCGGAAGCTCCCCGTGCGCATTCAGGTGCGGCTGCACTTTACCATCGGGACGATTACTCTTCAGCTAGAGAAGGAAGAAAGAACATGAAGCGTGTAGTCGTGCTTGGCATCGTTTTGCTTGCGGCGTCGGCACTTTGTCCTCAGACGCAGACAGCGGCTCAGAATCCCGCACCCGCTTCCGCGAACGCTCTGCTCGCCAACAATGACGCGATCGCGCTGCTCAGGCGCATCTCGCAGTTGGTGGAATCCACCATGCTGGCGACCCCGGGGATGTCACGGGCCGCAGCGCCGCTTGCCGAGAATATTCGCCAGGCTTTGGCGAACATCGAAGGGAGCTCCGCGCAAAATGCGGGCCAGATCTACACCTTGATGGCGAACGTGCGCGCCTATCTGGCGCTTTCCGACGCTCTCCCCAAGCAATACCCGTTTGCCGACGCGGCCGTCAAACAGGTAGCGGAGTTACGCGACGCCATGAATCGCCTGGACGCCGATTTCCAGGCGCTGCTCGAACGTAAGGACGAGCAAGGCCGCAATCCGGATCGTGACGATTTGAAGCGCTACGCCGAAGACAACGGACGTCTCGGCCCGCCTTCGCAGACGCCACGTGTCGTTTTCCTAGGCGATTCGATTACAGACGGCTGGAGGTTGAGCGAATATTTTTCCGGCCGTGACTTCGTGAATCGCGGGATCAGCGGGCAGATTACCGGCGAGATGCTGGGACGCATGGTAGCCGACGTCATCAACCTCAAGCCGGCTGCCATGCTGGTGCTGGCCGGCACGAATGACATTGCGCGCGGCGTCCCGGTCGCCACGATCGAGAACAATCTCGTCATGATTGCCGAGCTGGCGGCCTACCATCAAATCCGGCCGCTGTTCGCGTCCATTCTTCCCGTCAGCGATTACCACAAAAACGTCGATCCGCAATTTGCGATGACGCTGCGGCGGCCACCCGCCACCATCCTGACGCTCAATAACTGGCTGAAGCAGTTCTGCGCACAACGCGGCTATACGTACGTGGACTACTATGCCTCGATGGTCGATTCGGCCGGCTTTCTGCAAGCCGATCTGGCGGATGATGGGCTCCATCCAAACGGCAAGGGCTATCGTGTAATGGCGCCCATCGCCCTGAACGCGATCGACCGCGCGGTGGGATCGCAACAACCGAGGAAAAAGAAGGGCCGACTCTTTTAGAACGCAAATAGCACCGCCGGCAGCGGTTGTTATACTCGGAAGTCCGTGTTTCACTTACTCGAAAAACAAGTTCAGGAAGCATTCCAGAACCACGTAAAAGCGCGGTACGGAATCGATGTTCCGGTCGCCATCGAGCAGCCCAAGCAGCCGGATTTCGGCGAACTGGCGCTGCCCGTCGCGTTTCAGCTCGCTAAACAACTGAGGCAGGCGCCGAAGAAAATCGCTGGCGAGTTGGCGGCGGAGATGGGAGCGATGGACGGCATCGCCGGGCTTGAGGTGGCGGGCAATGGGTACCTCAACGTGCGTTTCGACCGCGGGGGATATGGCGCGGCATTACTGCACCAGGTGGAAGAGCCGCGCGCCGCCTCCTCCGAGAAGATCGTAGTCGAACACACCAATATCAATCCCAACAAGGCCGCGCATATCGGCCACCTGCGCAACGCGACGCTTGGGGATACGTTCGTGCGGATGCTGCGCGCTCTCGGAAAACAGGTCGAGGTCCAGAACTATATCGACAACACGGGCGTACAGGTGGCGGACGTGGTGGCGGGATTCCATTATCTGGAGCACAAGACGCCTCTGGATGTGTCGCGGCTCATCAGCGACCCGTCGGTGCGCTTCGATTACTACTGCTGGGACCTGTACGCGCGCACGTCGGCGCATTTCAAAGATCAGCCTGAGTCGCTCGCATGGCGCAATGAAACGCTACATGCCATCGAGGCGGGCGTTGGCGCACTGGCGGAGATCGGCGTGATGGTGGCAGATGCCATTGTGCGCCTTCACTTGAAGACCATGCTTCGGCTCGGCGTCGAATACGACGTGCTGCCGCGCGAAAGCGAAATTCTGCATTTGAAATTCTGGGCGTCCGCGTTCGAGCTGCTAAAAGAACGCAATGCGATCTACCTGGAGACGGAAGGCAAGAACAAGGGTTGTTGGGTTATGCCCGCCGCTTCCTTTTCTGACGACTCGGAAGATAGCAAGGTCATTGTCCGTTCGAACGGAACGGTAACGTATGTCGGCAAGGACATCGCTTACCAGCTTTGGAAGTTCGGCTTGCTCGGAAAGGATTTCTACTACCGCCCGCTCGAAACGTATGCCGACGGCCGAGTCCTCTGGGTTAGCAGCGGCCAACCCGCTGATCCCAACTCGCGAATCCCGCCATTCGGCCATGCCACGCGCGTTTACAACGTGATCGACGTGCGCCAGTCCTATTTGCAGGACGTTGTTGTCGCGGGCCTGCGAGCTTTGGGCTAGCGAGCGAGCAAGCCGACGCAGTCGATCCATTTTTCCTACGAAATGGTCGCGCTTTCCCCGCGCTGCTGCGTCGAACTGGGCATTCCGCTTTCCGAAGAAGACCGCAAACGGCCCTATGTCGAGGTTTCCGGACGCAAGGGACTCGGGGTCAAGGCTGACGACCTGATCGACAAGCTGATTGAGAAAGCGCTCGAAGAAGTGACGTCGCGGCATGCAGAGGCATCGCCCGAAGAGCAGCGCGCGGTCGCCGCGCAGATCGCCATCGGCGCGCTGCGCTATTTTCTGCTGAAGTTCACGCGAACTTCGGTCATCGCCTTCGATTTTCAGGAAGCGCTCAGCTTTGAAGGCGAGACTGGCCCCTATGTGCAATACGCCGCCGTCCGCGCCCGCAACATTCTGCGCAAGCTGGAAGAAAAGGGCGAGCAAGTGCCCGATTTCGGCGCCGAGCTAAACGAAGAGGCGTTTCGACGCCAGTTGCAGTCCGAAGACTTCTGGCAGGTACTGCTGGCCGCGTCGAAGGCGGATCGCCTCGCTCGAGCGGGCCGTCGCCGCCGGTGAGCCGGCGCAGGTTGCGAAGTACGCCTTCCAGCTTGCCCAGGCGTTCAACAACTTCTATCATCTTTACCCGGTCATCCATGAACAGGACCGCGAGAAGAAAGTCTTTCTTTTGTGGATGACCGATTATTTCCGTAGCCAGCTCGAGCGCACGCTGGATGTATTGGGCATTGACGTGCCGCCGTACATGTAAGCAACCACGCGCAGGACGGCGAGTCCCGGCTGTGCCAAAATTGAATTAATGGCCAACAAGAACTCTTTCGGTGCGTCGGCGGTGTTGCGTGCCGGCGATGTGTCGTATCAGGTCTTCCGTCTGGGCAAGCTGGAAGAGACGGGGGTCGGCAATGTTTCGCGCCTGCCCTTCTCCACCAAGATTCTGCTCGAAAATCTTTTGCGGCAGGAGGACGGACGCAAGGTGGCCGCCAGCGATGTCGAGTACGTGGCGAGCGGCGCTTTGGGCACTGGCGCAAAAGAAATCAGCTTTATGCCCGCGCGGGTGCTGTTGCAGGATTTTACGGGTGTGCCTTGCGTGGTTGATCTTGCGGCGATGCGCGATGCGCTGGGCGCCCTGGGCGCCGACCCGGCGCTGGCCAACCCCCTGCTGCCGGCCGACCTGGTAATCGATCATTCCGTGCAGGTGGATGAGTTTGGCACGAAGGACGCTTTTTCCGTGAACGCCCTGCTTGAATCCCAGCGCAACCGGGAGCGCTACATGCTGCTACGGTGGGGCCAGACCGCGTTCAAAAATTTCCGCGTAGTGCCGCCGGATACGGGCATTGTGCACCAGGTCAACCTGGAATATCTCGCCTCGGTGGTGTTCCGCGCGAAGACAGATCAAGGCTGGTCGGCCTATCCCGATTCGCTGGTCGGCACCGATTCGCACACCACCATGGTGAACGGCTTGGGCGTGCTGGGCTGGGGAGTGGGCGGCATCGAAGCCGAGGCTTGCATGCTGGGCCAGCCAGTCTCCATGCTGCTGCCGCCCGTGGTTGGCTTCAAACTGCATGGCAGGCTGCGCGAGGGCTGCACAGCCACCGACCTGGTTCTCACGGTGACGCAGATGCTACGGAAGAAGGGCGTTGTCGGCAAGTTTGTCGAGTTCTATGGCAACGGTTTGAGCGCGCTCAGCCTGGCGGATCGAGCAACTGTGGCCAATATGGCGCCAGAGTACGGTGCGACCATGGGCTTCTTTCCGGTCGATGCCGAGACGCTTCGTTATCTCCGTTTCAGCAATCGCCCGCCCGACCTTGTCGCGCTCGTCGAGGCGTATACCAAGGAACAAGGGTTGTTCCGTACGGACGAAACCGCCGACCCGCAGTTCTCCGATGCCATCGAGTTGGACCTCGCTACGGTGGTCCCGTCGATGGCCGGGCCAAAGCGCCCGCAGGATCGCGTCAATTTGCCGGATGTGAAAAGCAACTTTGAGGCGGTATTCGCTTCGGCTCCAAGGAAAAAGGTCGCGATCCAGACCAACGGCACGAGTGCTGAAATGGACAGCGGCGCGGTGGTGATCGCCGCCATCACCAGTTGCACGAACACCTCCAACCCGTCGGTTATGATCGCTGCTGGATTGCTGGCCAAGAAGGCGGCGGAGCGCGGTCTTAAGCCGAAGCCATGGGTGAAGACGAGTCTCGCCCCGGGTTCTAAGGTGGTGACGGATTACTTGATCGACGCCGGCTTGATGCCGTATCTCGAGCAACTCAATTTCCACCTGGTGGGCTACGGCTGCACGACGTGCATCGGCAACAGTGGACCGTTGCTGGAGCCGGTGGCTCAGGCCGTGCAGAAAGAAAACCTTGTGGTGGCCGCCGTCCTCAGCGGTAACCGCAATTTCGAGGGCCGCATCAACTCGCTGGTGAAGGCCAACTATCTGGCTTCGCCGCCGCTCGTGGTGGCTTTCGCGCTCGCCGGCCGCGTCGACATCGACCTGGAAAAGGAGCCCCTCGGCCAGGACCATTCCGGCAAGCCCGTCTTTCTGCGTGATGTGTGGCCAACGACGGCGGAAATCGAAGAGACCATCAGCCGCTCGGTGCGGCCCGAAATGTTCCGCAAGGAATACGAGCGCGCGTTCGATGGGGACGCCAACTGGAAGTCGCTGCCAACTCCGGCGGGGACCGGGACGTTTGCCTGGG
Organism: Terriglobia bacterium; assembly: GCA_963768075.1. Taxonomy (GTDB): domain Bacteria; phylum Acidobacteriota; class Terriglobia; order Bryobacterales; family Bryobacteraceae; genus QHXW01. The sequence goes on along the minus strand of CAVYHD010000021.1, from coordinate 15,889 downwards.
ATGCGCATTCCACGTACATCAAGAAGCCGCCGTACTTCGACAACATGGTCGATCCCGGCAAGCCCGTTGAAGATCTGCACGGCATGCGCGTGCTTGCGCTGCTGGGAGATTCGGTCACAACCGATCACATCTCGCCCGCCGGCTCCATACCGGCTGAAAGTCCCGCCGGCCGCTACCTCATCTCGCTGGGTGTTAAACCGGGTGAGTTCAATTCTTATGGCGCGCGGCGCGGCAACCACGAAGTGATGGTACGCGGAACGCTTGCCAATATCCGCCTGCGCAATCAGCTTGCACCGGGCACTGAGGGCGGCTGGACGGTCCATCTGCCCGACGGCGAACAGACCTCAATTTATGACGCGTCGGTGCGCTATCAACGGGACGGAGTTCCGCTCCTGATCATTGCGGGGAAAGAGTACGGTTCCGGATCGTCCCGCGATTGGGCCGCGAAAGGCGTGCTGCTGCTCGGTGTGAACGCGGTGCTGGCCGAAAGCTTCGAGCGCATCCATCGCACCAATCTCGTGGGAATGGGCGTACTGCCGCTGCAATTTCTGGACGGCGCAAGCGCTCAGACGCTGGGACTCACCGGCAAGGAGACTTATTACGTCGCTGGTGTGGCGAAGGCGCTTGCCAGCGCGGGGAAGGCGGCGATACGGGCAGTCGATGACAACGGCGCGGAGAAGCGGTTCGAAGTGCAGGTGCGAGTGGACACGCCGCAGGAAGCGGAATATTATCGCAACGGCGGAATTCTGCCTTATGTCCTTCGCCAACTTGCCGTCGCGCCCGTGAGCGCATAGAATCTGTTGGTGGATATGTCTGATCGCGGGTTCTGTTTTTCCTTCAGTTGCTTAGTGATTTTGGCGTCTTTGATCGCCGCCGGCTGGTTGCTTGCCTCGGGCCAGGCAGGGAGCGTCGACGGGCTTTTCTTGCTGCTGACCTGTCTGCTGATTGCTTTGGCCTTCGCTCTGTACGTGATGTTCATGATTCGGCGTGCCATGGAGCCGCTCGAAGCCCCGGCGATTAAACCGGCGAAAGCCGCTGCGACAGGTTCGAAAGCCGCCACCACACCTTCGAAAGCCGTGCCTGTGGCGCCGGCAGAGAAGGCCGAATAGCGCTAGCCCATCAGTTGCATTCCGGAGTCAACGAACAGCACGTTTCCGGTGACTCCGCGGGCGAGATCGCTGGCCAGAAATGCGGCCGTGTCGCCGACCTCGGCGGGATCGGTATTCCGCCGCAGCGGGGAACGACTCGCCGCTATCTCCAGCATCGTCGACGAATCTTTCACCGCGCGCGACGAAGCCGTCTTGACGAAGCCGGCCGAAATGGCGTTTACCCGAATTTTCGCGGGTCCCAGATCGTTTGCCAGGTACCGTACCGACGCCTCGAGCGATGCCTTGGCCACTCCCATGACGTTGTAGTTGGGCACCACGCGCGTGGAGCCCAGATAGGTCAGCGTGGTTATGGAACCGCCCGCGGTCATCGCCGGCGCTGCCGCGCGCGCCACCGCCACCAGCGAATACGCGCTTACTTCCTGGGCCAGCAAAAATCCCGCGCGCCCGGTCTCGACAAACGGGCGGCTCAGATCCTCGCGGTTCGCGAACGCCAGACTGTGGACCACCGCGTCGAGCGGCCGGCCGAGATTGCGCAACGTCTCGGTCAGGCCGGCGAGATCCTCTTCATTCGTAACGTCACACGGCACCATCCGGTCGACGCCCAAGCCGCCGGCCAGCGATTCGACGGAGCTCTTCTGATGCTCACCGAGATACGTGAGCACCAGACGAGCGCCTTCCCGCGAAAATGACTGGGCGATCGCGTAAGCCAGACTCCACTTGTTGGCGATTCCCAAAATCAGGCCAAGCTTTCCTTCCAGTAGTCCAGGCATTCGAGTTACCGTAGTTTCATTGCCGCGCCGCCAGCTTCCTTGCTGCGCTGCGCGGCATCCATGAACGCAAACATTTCGAGCGTCTCTTCATTTGGGAACGGCGGCTGCCTGGTTTCGAAGAATTTCACGATCTCCACCACCAGCGGCCGGTAGCTGTCGGCCGCCTTCGGATCGCTCTGGTTCACTTTTTCGCCTGACCGGAATACCACGGCGCCGAAATGTCCGTATGGCCGAAGCGCCTCAACGGTGCCCAACCGGCCGCCGGCCCACGTGCCGACCATCACGTCGGCATCGGGCGTGTACGTGCGCGACACCTCTTCGCACCCCCGGCCCATCAGCGTGTACAGCAGCTCGACGGCATGCACCGCGTACCACGAGAGATCGAGCTGATGGTGCGGTTCGAGCGGTCCAGGCCCCCACGCGATGGCGCCCGTGATGTCTGGGAATTTCAGGCTCTCAGCGAGGTCGGAAAATCGCAGGCTGGAAGAACTGAACCACGGCACGCTGGCTTCCTTGGCGAGACGCGCAATTTCGCGGGCGTCCGCGAGTGTTGACGCCAGGGGCTTATCGATGAAGACTGGTTTGTGCGCTGCAAGGACAGGCTTGACCTGCTCGAGGTGTACTCGGCCATCCCCGCTTTCGAGCAGGACGCCATCCACCTTGCGGCACAGCGTGGAAATATCCGAAACGAATTCAACTTTCCATTTCGTTCTCAGCTCTTCGGCAAATTGATCCACCCGTTTGTAGCTGGACTCCACGTCCGGGCTGCCCCCCTTATATGCCGCCACCACACGAGCGCCTGGAACGTAGTCAGGCGAGCTCGAATCATTCAAGATCTTCGTGAAGGCAATAACGTGCGACGTATCGGTGCCGATGATGCCGAGGCGGATCTCAGCGTTCGCGCAAACAGCACAGAGTGAGAAGCAAAGAACATAGAATTTCACTTTGGGCATTGTACACTGAATTTTTCGGTGGATCTCTCAACCCCCCTCACATACGTCAAAGGCGTCGGTCCGGCGCGCGCCGCAATGCTCGAGACCAAGGGGCTGATCACAGTAGAGGACCTACTGTCCTACGTCCCATTTCGCTACGAGGACCGGAGCAATATGAAGACCATTGCACAACTCGCTCCCGGTGAAATGGCGACCGTCGTGGCGGAGGTGCGGACAGCGCGCGTCGTAGGCTTTCGGCGGCGCAATCTCGGCTTGTTCGAAGCTTCATTCACCGATAGTTCGCGAGCAGTGCTGCATGCCAAGTGGTTTCATGGCGAATATCTCGCGAAGACGCTCGAGCCGGGCCGCCGGCTGGCCTTGTTCGGCAAAATCGAATTCGATAGCTATACCGGCGAGCTGGCGATGGTGCATCCCGAGTTCGAATTGCTGACCGAAGACGATGACGACGCCGAAGCGGCGCTGCATGTCGGCCGCGTAGTTCCAGTCTACGAAGCGATCTCGAAAGTCAACACGCGCGCTATCCGCACAATCGTGCACCGGGCGCTCGGCCAGATCTCTCCACTTGACGACCCGCTGCCTCAGAGCCTGCGCAAACACTTCAAGCTGGCCGACCGTTGGACCGCGGTCCGCCAAATGCACTTCCCGCCGCCCGATTCCGATCTCAGCCTTCTGAACGCTTTCCGCTCGCCGGCGCAGTTCCGGCTGATCTTCGAAGAGTTTTTTTGGCTCGAGTGCGGTCTATTCGTGCGGCGCGGCAAAGCCCGTGAGGAGACGGGGATCGCCTTCCGGCTAAACGACGGCGTGCGCGAGCGCATCAAGACCATGCTGCCGTTCAAGCCAACCGGCGCGCAGAAGCGAGTGCTCGGCGAGATCGCGCGCGATATGTCCGCGCCCCGGCCCATGCATCGATTGCTCCAGGGAGACGTGGGCAGTGGGAAGACCATCGTGGCCGCGGAGGCCGCGGTTATCGCCATCGAGAATGGATTTCAAGTCGCCATGCTCGCGCCAACCGAGATTTTGGCGGCGCAGCATTTTTCCTATCTGAAACCGTTGCTCGCGAAGCTCGGCTACGTCGTCGCCCTGCTCACTGGCTCGTTCAGCGATCGCGAGAAAGGGCAGCTCAAGAAACTCCTGGCTGAGGGTTTGGTGAACGTAGCGGTTGGCACCCACGCTTTACTCGAAAAAAATGTAGCATTCCGCAACCTGGGACTGGCCATCGTCGACGAGCAGCACCGTTTCGGCGTCATGCAGCGCTTGGGTCTGGCGGACAAAGGAGTTCATCCCGACGTTCTGGTGATGACCGCTACGCCGATTCCGCGAACTTTGGCGCTCACCATCTACGGAGATCTCGATGTTTCGGTCATCGATGAACTCCCGCCCGGACGAAAGCCGATCGTCACCAAACACGTAACCGCCGATCACGTCGAGCGCGTGTATAGCTTCATAAAGAAGCAAATTACCGAAGGCAGGCAGGCCTACGTGGTATATCCCGTGATCGAGGAATCGGAGACGCAGGCGATGAAGGCAGCCGAGAAAATGCATGTGCACTTGTCACGTGAAGTGTTTCCCGACCTGTCAGTCGGCCTGCTGCACGGGCGCTTGCCCGCGCCCGAAAAAGAAGCGGTGATGGAGGACTTCAAGGGCGGCCGCATCCAGATTCTGGTCTCGACGACCGTTATCGAGGTCGGCGTCGACGTACCCAATGCGACGGTGATGCTGATCGAACAGGCCGAGCGCTTCGGTCTGGCGCAGCTGCACCAGCTTCGCGGGCGCGTGGGCCGGGGCGGTGAGCAGAGTTACTGCATCCTGGTCACCGAGCGCGTGAACGACGCAGCGCGCGAGCGCATTCGAACCATGGTGGACACCAACGACGGTTTCCAGATCGCGGAGATGGACCTGAAGCTGCGCGGTCCCGGCGAATTTTTCGGGACGCGCCAGTCGGGCCTGCCGTCGCTGCGCATCGCTAACATTCTGCGCGATCAGGAAATTCTGGAAGTCGCCCGCAACGCCGCGGCCGGGTTCATCGAAAAACCGCCCTCACCCACCGAATTGACGCAAGCCATGGAGTACGTGAACGGCCATTGGCAGCGCCGCTTCGGGCTGGTCGAGGTGGGATAAGTGCGCGTGATCGCCGGCGAATTTCGCTCGCGCCGCCTGAAAACCATCCCCGGACTGGCCACGCGCCCCACGCCGGATCGCCTCCGCGAAACATTGTTCGATATTCTGGGCGCGCAGGTCGTGGGCGCAGTCTTCGTGGATGCTTACGCCGGCACGGGCGCCGTGGGTATTGAGGCCCTCAGCCGAGGCGCTCTCCAGGCGATCTTCATCGAACGAAGCAATAATGCCACTCGCGTAATTTGCGAAAACCTGGCGAGTCTCGGGATCGAAAATCGCGCCGTCCTAGTCACTACACCGGCGGCATCCTCACTTGCTCGCCACAAAGCCGATATCGTATTTCTTGATCCGCCATACGAACGCGAGGGCGAGTACGCGACGGCATTCGAGGCGTTAGGCGAAAACCCGCCCGCACTCGTCATCGCGCAGCACTCGGTGCGCTTCGCGCTTCCGGAATCGTTCGCCGTGTTTCAGCGATCGCGCATGTTGAAGCAGGGCGACAATGTCCTTAGCTTTTACGCCGCCGCATATAAATTCGCAGTTCCACCGGCGCACCCGCCCCGCAGCCCAACATTTTGGCCGCCGAAGCCTGGCTGGAGGAAACCTCCAGATAGCCCGAACTGCCCGCGATCACAAACAGCTCGCCAGGCTTGCACTCCGCGTAACTCCTTGCCAGCCGATGAACGGCTCGAGGCCGACGGACATTTCAAACGGGCTGTTTTTCCAGATCCGGAAATTCTTCCGCAGGGAAAGTTCGTGATCAAATTTCCGAAGCGATCGATCTTAAGTACGGCGCCGGTCCACCCACGCCGCGCCGTCCGCAACGGCCTCTCAATATGCAGCCGCATGTAATCCCCCACTGTCTTGCCCATTTCGCAGGAGCAATGCCGCGCGCCAGTGTGCTGCCACCGCGGGCGAAGATATCGCGCCCTGAAACGTTCGGCTTACGGTCTTCAGAAAATACTTTCTCGGCTGTGATCCACCGGACCTTGTGTTTTTCGCGGGCATAATACCATCGAGAGAACGCCGTTATCAGGCGCGACGAAACACTGCCCGGCCGCTTCCAGCCAAAATCGGCCGGCGCGAAGTGCCCACTCCCGGGTCGACGACCACCACGTGCACCGTTCCGCGCGGGAAATAGCGGTAAGCCTGCGCGACCAAGAATGCGCCCTCGGTCGACGCGCGAACGCGCCGATCTCATGGCTGATGTCGACGATCTGCGGCCGCGGGGCAGATTCCCAGAATCACGCCCTTCATGACGCCGGCGAAGTGATCCGACAGGCCGAAATCGGTGGTCAGAGTAATAACGGGATGGCGCATTGTTAAAATAGAAGTAAAGTGGAGCGTTATTACTTCGACCATAATGCGACAACGCCCGTCTCGCCGGAAGTTATTCAGGCCATGCTAGGGTGTCTGGCCGAAGTGTACGGTAACGCGTCCAGTATCCACCATTTCGGGCAATTGGCCAAGCAGCGGCTGGAGACGGCCCGCCGCCAAGCGGCGGCGCTGGTGGGCTGCCAGCCGCAGGACATCGTGTTCACGAGCGGCGGCACGGAGGCCGATAATCTGGCTCTTTTCGGCGTGGTGCGGCATTCGAAACGAACACAAAAGCACGTCGTGACCACGGCCATTGAGCATCCGGCGGTGCTGAACGCCTGCGCGCCAGCTAGAGCGCGAGGGCGTCGCAGTCACGTACGTTCGCGTGGGCTCGACGGGCGTGGTAGATCCCGGACGATATCCGCCGGGCTCTGCGGCCCGATCCACGATGTTGGTCTCCGTGATGCACGCCAACAATGAGCTGGGAACCGTGCAGCCCATCGCGGAAATTGCGCGCATCACGCGCGAAGCCGCCGTCTATCTGCATTCCGACGGCGTGCAGGCGCTGGGAAAATTCCGGTCGACGTGCGCGCGCTGGGCGTCGACCTCTACTCCCTGAGCGGCCACAAGATTTATGCTCCCAAGGGACGTGGGCGCGCTATTCGTGCGCAAGGGCACGCGCATGGATCTCGATCCTGTTTGGCGGCCATCATGAACGCGAGCGGCGCCCCGGTACCGAAAATGTCCCCGGCGCCGTGGCGCTGGGCTGCGCCGCCGAGATCGCCGCGCGCGACCTTGTAACGTGCCAGGCGGAGATTTAGCGGCGCTGCGGGATCGGCTGGAGGGCAGACATTCTCGCGCGGATTCCCGACACAGGCACCTAACGGCGCGTCGCGAGCCACGCACGCCCAACACGACCGATATCTATTTCGATGGCATCGAAGGCGAAGCGCTGGTGATCGCGCTCGATCTCCGAGGGTTCGCGGTTTCCACGGGCGCGGCCTGCTCGAGCGGCGCGGTCGAGCCCTCGCACGTTCTCACCGCTATCGGCCTGACGCCTGAGCGGGCCCGCGCCAGCATTCGCTTTTCGCTCGGCCGCTCGAACACCGTTGAGCAGGTCGACGCGCTGATCGACGCAGTCGATGATCCGTCCGGCACCTCCGCAAGTCTCCCGCGCGCACGCCCATGTCTGAGTCCCAGCCTGCCACCCATTGCGGTTGCGATGAGCGGCGGCGTGGACAGTTCGACCGTCGCGGCCATGCTCGTCGCGCAGGGACACGCGGTCGTCGGCTCACCATGCAGCTCTGGAACCAGCGCCGCTTGCCCGAGCTGGCTCTCGGACGGGGCCACGGGCCGTTGCTGCTCGCTCGAAGACGTCTACGACGCCCGGCGTGTGGCCGAACATCTCGGCATCCCCTATTACGTGGTGAACTTCGAGAGCCAGTTCGAGCGCCAGGTGGTGGAAGCCGTTCGTCGCCGAATATCTGGCCGGCCGCACGCCTATTCCTTGCACGCTTTGCAACAACTTCATCAAGTTCGATCAGTTTCTCGAAATGGCGGATGGCGTGGGCGCCGACGCAAATCGCAACCGGGCACTATGCGCGCATCACGCGTGACCCGGAAACCGGCCGCTATGAGTTGCGCAAGTCCGCGGATTCGCCAAGGACCAGACTTACTTTCTCTTCGGCCTGACGCAGCGCCAGCTTGCCCGCACGCAGTTTCCGCTTGGGAGCGATGAACAAGACCGAGGTCCGCGCGCTGGCCGCGACGCATGGGCCTGGCCGTTGCGGACAAGCCGGATAGCCAGGAAATCTGCTTCGTTCCCAACGGCGATTACGCCGCTTCCTCGATGCATATCTTCGCTCGAAGGGCATTGCGCCGGCGCAGACAGCGCGGCGAGTTCGTCTCCACCGACGGACGCTTGCTCGGCGAGCATTCCGGCGTGCATCATTTTACGGTCGGGCAGCGGCGCGGTCTGGGCATCGCTGGCGCGCGAACCGCTCTACGTGATTGCAACCGAGCCGGCCACGCAGCGGGTCACTGTCGGCTCGAATGACCAACTGCTGCGCGCGCGACTGACCGCGAAGGCGTCAACTGGATTTCATGGCCGGGCCTGGCGGCTCCCGCACGAGCACAAATCAAAATCCGCAACAAGCACGAAGCCGCCCCCGCGACCCTCCATCCCACCGCCCAACCGGACCGCGTCGAAGTTCATTTCGATGAGCCGCAGCGCGCCGTTACGCCCGGCCAGGCGCCGTCTTTTATGATGGCGATTTGGTTCTGGGCGGCGGATGGATAGAATGACGGATTCATGCGCCCCCGCTCGCGCCTGCGCGATGCCTTCGAATACGCGCTCGCCCGTCTCGCGCTGAGTTCGCTCGAGTCACGCCTCTCGCTGTTTCCCGCTTCCTGGCGCGAGGGTATGTCCGCCTGCTCGATCTCGCGTTGCCGCGTCTCCGCCGCGTGGCCCTGGCGAATCTCGCGATGGCGCTTCCCGCTCTCGACGGCCTGAGCGCTCTCGCATCGTCGACGGCGTGTTCCGCTCGATTGCCCGTCTGCTCGTCACCTTCGCGCGCTTTCCGCGCATGAATCGCGACCAATATCGGCCGCTGGATCCGCTATGAAGGCTTCGAGCATTTTGAGGAGGCGCGCCGGCGCGGGAAGGGCGTTCTGTTCGCTACCGCGCATCTTGGCAACTGGGAGCTGAGTGCCTTCGCCCATGCTCTGCTGGCCGCGCCCATGCATGTCGTGGTGCGCCCCCTGGACAATCCCGCTCATCGACGCTCTCGTGGCCCACCGGCGCTCCCTCTCAGGCAATCGGCTCATCGAGAAAAAAGACTACGCCCGCGGCATCCTGCAAGCCCTTGCCGCCAATGATGCGGTGGGCATTTTGATCGATCAGAATGCCTCTCTCGACAACGGAGTTTTCGTGGACTTCTTCGGCGTCCGCGCCTGCGCCGGGGCGGGTTTTGCGCGCTTGGCCGCTCACACCGGTGCCGCCGTCATTCCGGGCTTCGCACTTTGGTCGGAGCCGGAACAACAATTCGTGCTGCGCTTCTATCCTGAAGTTGCCATTACAGGTGACGTCCACGCGGACACCGCGCGTCTTCATTCCATTCTGGAAGCCGTGATCCGCGAATATCCCGAGCAGTGGCTTTGGATTCACCGCCGCTGGAAGACGCGCCCGCCACCCGCCTAAGATATACTGGGATGACACTGCCAGTGGGCCTGTGGCGCAGTTGGGAGCGCGCTTCCATGGCATGGAAGAGGTCGTGAGTTCGAATCTCACCAGGTCCACCAATTCCATCCCTCTGATTTATAAGGAGTTCCTTCATCAGGTTCCTTCGCGTGCCATATACGTGCCAAAAGATCACTAATCCGGGCTTGCCGGCCGGCGCTCCACTTGGCGTAATGCTTGCGCACAATGGCCTCGGTGTCGCCCAGGATATCGGCCGCTTCTTCAAGCGTGCCTCCCATTTCGAGTATCTCCGTAGCCAGCGTGTGTCTGAAGCGATGTGAGCATGCGCCCTCGACGCCTGAAGCCGAATAGACGGCTTCAAGCGTGCGTCGGGCGTCCCGTATTGCGGCCTGCGTCCCGCCGTTGCCGCTCCAAAAGAAATAACGGCATTCGGCACCGTTACCGGCGCCGCGGGGCATTGGTAGAATGCCGAGTGCAGACTGTAAAGCTGCGTGCACTGGCAACCTGACCGGCTTACCGTTCTTCGTGGTGCGCACAAAGATCTCACCGTTCCGAACCCGGTCCTTCTCCAATGTGGCCACGTCTGAAATTCGCAACGCGGTGTAGCGCAGCAGTAGCACCATCGCCCGCGCGCGCAAACGCTCATAAGGACCCCGTCCGATTACATCACACGCCGCAATGATCTTCGCGACCTCGTTGGGTTCGTACGGCTCACGGTCCGCCGGCTTGAGGTTCCTGGGCATTTGAACCTTGTCAGCCCAGCTTCTTAGAATCCATTCGTTGTCTAGACAGAACCGGAAAAAATGCCGCAGGGTCCCGAGTTCTTTTGTCCACGTGCGCGCACCAATGCCGCGCGCACATCGAAATGCGTTCAGCGCCTCCAAATCAACCTGATCCACGGTGGCCGTGCCGCGACGAACCAGGAACGCTTCAAGATTTCGAAGGGTTGCTTTCCTGCTCGCTCGCGTTCCCCAGGAGGCGTCCTGATGGGCACTGTGGTAAGACTCAATCGCGGCCGAAACGCCACGAGTATGGCGTGGACATCGGCCACGCGCCACCAGTTCCGTACAACCTGGTTGAGCGCATTCCCGAAGCCCATAAGCCGGGTCTTCGATCCTTCCGAGGTTCCTGGTGGCACGCGCCCAGTCGCGCGTATTCATGCTCTGGCGAACGCGCTTGCCATCAATGTCGCCATCGCACCAGATTGGGCACTGGCATTTGATCCAGTCACGGCCCTTCGATCTCTTTGGGCATTTGCGCTCGTGGCGCCGCCATAGGCTGAGCATGGCTATTTCGTCCGCTCCTCGTACACTTTACAAGCCAGCCTGTAGGGAATCCGAAGCTCCACCCGCGTCTTGCCACGCTTTCCCGGTTCGGACAGCTTCAGTACGCCAGGAAGATCCTGAAACCACCGGACGATCGTATCACGGCTAACGCCCCAAAGTTCCGCGTAGAACTGCGGCGAATAGTGTTGATCGATATTAACTAGCGCGGGCGCTTGCATTTACCCCACCTCATAGCCGGTAGTTCTCCGCACGTTTCCTCTTCTCTTCTCAACGGCTTCGCCCACGATCCAGTTCGCGCGCGCGTCCGTGAAGGTCGAGTTCGTGCATTGGAGTCAAAGCGGCCTTCCGAACGGCCTCGTGATATCGACCGAGCCAGCCGCCCCATCCATCCCCAACGGGAACCATTCCACTTTGGATTCGCAAGTGCCCGGTCTCTTCGAGATGGCGTTCGTCGTTCAGGACCTTTTCACAATGTCCCAGCTCGTCGATCTCAAGCAGCGGCCATCCGGTCTCCAACAACTTGCGCAGACGCACGAACCTGTTTGCTCGTAATCCGCCGCGGCCGCGCGCCTCGGCCATCTGGGGCGTGTGATAGATGCAGTGCACTTTAGCGTCGGTACCCTCCAGCATCATGAAGCTGCGGCCGGTCCCTTCATCCTCACCGTGCACCAGTATTCTGCCTTCGAGTGTTGTGCAATTGCGAAGATCGAACATGACCAGCGGCAGTCGCGTGTCCGATACGGGCACGCCGTGAGCGGCGAGGATCTTTTGCCGATCCCCGAGACGCTGCATCGCCCGCAGGGCGGTTTCGAAATCCTTGCGCACCAGCCATTGGTCGAGCCCAGCGGCTTCGGCCAGCCCCATGCTCTCCAGCGTCCTCAGTCGCGCAACTGCGTACTGGTTTCGCGGCTGCGCCGTGCTCCTGCTGACCTGGAAATGCGAGGACTCGCCTTCTGTCGGCTTGTCCCGAGCAATGGCCCGGTCCAGCGACGTGAACCTGTGCTGCGATACTTCACGGCGCTGGCCTTCGGCGATATCGAATTGCGTGCGATACCCAAGCTGCCGGGTGCACAGATCCTCAGCGATGCTCCGAATGCCATGCTTGACGTAATCGCGTTCGAGACGGAAAGATTTTCCGTTCTCGCGAACGCCGCGAAGTGCAATGTGAACGTGCGGGTTATCGGTATTGAAGTGCGACACGGCAACCCACTCGAGGCGCGTATCGAGATCCCGCGTCATACGCTTCATCAAGTCGCGGGTCAGTTGCGTCAGGTCGATCTTGTCTCCGAACTCCGGCGACACGATGACCTTCCACATGCGTTCATCGCCGGCGGATTGCCACTGGTCCAGACGAGCGGCGACGTTGATCCCTCGGTCGGTGGCGTCAAACCCGGCCTCAACTGCACGCCCTTGGCTCGCGCTCTCGCGGGCGATGTAGCGTCCGTGTGCTTTCCATTGCCCGCGCGTGGCATTCTTTGCGTACATCACGCGAACGGCGCACCGCTGATTGAAGGGGCGAGAAGGAACCGGGCGCCGCGTCCGCGGCTTGCGCTGTTGTGCCCGCAGTTCTCGGACATAGCGAAGAATCAGGAGGTAGGTAGAGCACCAAACTCTGGGTGACCTGGCTTGTCGACCGCGCGTCTTCCGGGGATTAAGCCGGAACCCCTTTGGATTCCTATCGCTCACGGCTTGGCTCCAGGTCCACTAACCCGCCACTTCTGTGGCACCTTCGCCCTAGAAAATCGGACGGTGCGTTGTGGCATGAAAATACCCCCTCACTTACAAGGTCTTGGCAGAAGGTGTTTTCGGACATGCGACCTCAAAATATTTTGTCGGGGTCTGGCGGCTCCCCGGTGAAGTTCTGGAATCCGCGCACTTTGCTGAGGTATTCCATGGCGGTGGCAAATGGATTGGACGGCCCTTGCCGCCTGGTTGCAGGAATCGGACGCTGGGGCACTTGAACGACAGGGCCAGAAACCGGCTTGTCCGGAACCATCATCGATCGTTGACTCTGTTCTCTGCGAAGTATGCTCACATAAGCTCTGAGCGTCTTATACTCGACGGCAACACCATCGGCATTCAAGCATTCACAGACTCCTTTGAGGCTATGCCCGGCGTCTAGCGTCGCCAGGATCTCTGGCCATGCCCGGCGAATCGACGTCATCTTGCTGCCCGGTTTTTCCATAGTCCGAGGTCAACGGGATGCTACCCGGCGCTGTTCCCGGCGAAGCCTGCCAACGGTGGTTCGGAGCGTCGCGTACGCGATCGGGATGCCATCCGCATTCAAACTCTTACAGACATCTTTCAGGCTCTGGCCCGAGTCTAGCTCCGCCTTGATGTCTGGCCACGCGCGGCGGAGCAAAGCCATGTACCGGTCTGGTTTCGCCTCACGCAGACTGCGCAGATTCGGGAGATGCAACGGCGCGGAGGGATCTCCTGAACGTTCGGGAACCGGGTCCGAGCCGACCTCAGGCCGTTGCTTCAGGACAGCTCTCTGAATCGAGTCGTAGTGGATGCTCATGGATTTTCCGAAAAATACCCCTCACTTTCAAAGGCATGGGAAAGGGAGTTTTCTGACATGAAATGAAAATTTATTTTTGTGGGACCGTATCCGTATGAATTTACTGGCGTCGGAGGCCTGCTGCTCTGGGCAGGAACATCGTGCAGTTCATGGAACACAGTGCAAGACGGACTAACTGCCCTATTTTCTGCGTGAGCAACAATCTACGGCAGAAGGCCATGTTACATGGAGTTGCACTGCAACGAGTGCAAGAAAGACGAAAGGCTTTGTTTTCTGCAACTGCAACGTTCTTGCACTATTCGGTAACACTAGGCAATGCAGATTCGCAACAAAGGGTGACCAAAGGCCATGCGCCGAATGGTGAGTTAGAGACAGCGTTATGCGGAGTGGAACATAAAGGGTTGGGATTCAGAGGGCTGTTTTTTTCGAGTGAAGCTCCATCACATCAGATGTTTAGTCCGGGATGCACTCTTGCGTAGGTGAATCCCGTTTGGGACGCGCCTACTTTTGTCCATTTTCGATGTCCGAAAAATACGAAAACATCCTCTCCTAAGACCTCACCGAGGGGCTGGACCCGAGTTTCGTCCGATTGTTGATGTCGCTCCGCGCAAGAGCTGGGAGTAGAATAGGAGCGCTTGCATTTCCGGCTGTACCCGCTGCGATTCTCGTTCGTAGCACGGGAGTCGATTCACTTTCCGCCTGGAAAGTCGGCCAACATTCTGCGCGGCGCCTTCGGCACAATTTTCCGGCGCATTGCCTGCGTGCCGCATTGCACCGGCGCGCGCAAATGCGAACTGCGGGCCTCCTGTCCCTATGCGCGGATGTTCGAGCCATCGGCGTTGACGCCAGGTCCGAGCGGGCTGGCCGATTGGCCGCGTCCTTTTGTGTTTCGCGCCACGCACCTTGATGGCTGCACGGTGCCGCGCGGCGCTCCATTTTCCTTCGACCTCAACCTGTTTGACATGCAGAGTCCGGCCATCGCTTACCTTGTGCTGGCGTTTGCCCAACTGGCGCGGGAAGGAATCGGGCCGCGGCGGCGGGCGCGCTGACTTGGCCGAGGTGTGGCAATTGAATGAGACTGGCGATCCGTTAGCCCGGGTCTATGACGGAGCGTCACTGACTTCTCAGACAGGTGGCGGCGCCGATGGAACTGGCTCTCGCGCCCGTCGCGGAGCGTGTCGAGCGGCTCCGGGTGCGTTTCGCGACGCCCACGGAGCTGAAGAGCGGACAGCAGATCGCGGACCCCGGAGTTCGGTGTTCTCGCGGCATCGCGGATCGCGACCGCCTAAGCACGCTGCGCGAACTCTACGGCGGCGGCGCGCTCGAATCGATTTCCGCGCAATTCGGCGATCGCGCCGCGGGGGTGCGATCTGATGCGCTGCGAGATCCGGCGGTCGACGTGACGCGCCGAGCAGCCGGACCGGGCAGGTCATTCGATCGGCGGCTTTGTGGGCGAGGCCGATTACGAAGGCGACCTGACGGAGTTTGTGCCGTATCCTGCGGCGCGCGAAGTGGACCGGCGTGGGGCGGCAGACGGTTTGGGGGAAGGGTGAAATCGCCGTGGGGACCGAATGCGCCTGAACGGCAATCCTTCGTCGATGCCGGCCTCGCCATCGCCGCCCGCAGAACCGGCCGCTCCTCGGTCGGATCTCTTTCCCGCGAGGATCTTCAAAATACCGTCGGCGCGCTCCACCGAAACATCACAAAGCTCAAGGATTAGCTCCTGGCAGACTTTTGATGAATAGCCCGCTTGTGGGGATAGTCAATCGCGACCAGAAGGCGAAATACGAGCAGTTCCTGAGAGACCTCGAAACCGGTTCGCTCCCCACTAGGTGCAGGCGCTGCCAAGTCTGCGGCCGGTCGCCTGTAATCCGTCAAGCGGTCGACGTGCTGGTTTCCATTGGCCGCTGGCCCAGACAGCGACCCCTGCACATTGCCCTGGTTGGGCGGCAAGTTTGTCTGCACGGATTGCCTCTCGGCGATGGTTGTTTCCGCTGGGATGCCGCAACTGCCCGGATGGACCTTACTTCGTACACACCAGCGAACCAGAGCTTCAGGTGCGGGCGGTACGCGAAGGCGTAGACGCATTGAACACCGCTTTAGCGCCAACACAGGCGATGGCATTCACCAGAAAACACCCTTCCGCCGCCGCCCAGCCCTGTTGGAGATCGCCACCGGGAACGTTCTTTGGGATCGTTCCCGACCTGGTCCGACCTGGAACGGCCGCCGCGATCCGGCGCGACCATGATCTCTTTCAGCAATAGCGGCCAACGGCCTTGTTTTCACCAATTGCACCTGCCTGCCCAAGCCCTTGAATTCATCGGCGCCATTCTCGCAGCCGGTGTACGATCCACGTTTCTAGACTGGGCACAGGAGACACGGAAATGGAAGCGCAGGGCCGAACTCAAAGGCTGGCTTGATGAGCTTTGCAATGATGTGGAGGAACGGCGATCGATAGATCTATTGTCTTTCGGCTTGTAAGAATTAGGGAGTATCACCGCCTGCGAAAGGAGGAACGCAAGGTGCTTGAAATCTATGAAGATGTAGCGCCGAAAAAAAGGTTCGGTTTGACGCGCTACAGCGCGTTGCCGACAAGATCCACCAGATGCCTATTAGGTA
>CAVYHD010000020.1:0-16167 GCA_963768075.1 Terriglobia bacterium | reverse complement strand
AAGATTTGCGAAGAGGCCTCCGCGCGTTAACACGTCCAACTCGCAACCGTCGACCTAATAGGATACTGGCCGTGTTTGCAAACTCCGGCTGTTGCCGGACCTGTGGATTGATCGGACATTGATTGCAAACGACTTGTCATCGGGATTGTGAAACTAATCGCTGAACTTTCATTGAGCACAAGCTGTACAAACCGAGCCTTTCTCTTAATTGGCCGGCTTGTTAACTACGAAATCGTTCGGGGACCTCCATGATAAGTTTTGTCAAGAGGGGAGACGGAGTTCCCCGTTAGCACCCGCGACAGGTGCTCCTGGTTTTCCTTCGTAGCCGTTGAATGACACTGAGCCGCCGGAGCGGAGCCCTGCGAAGCGGAGCGGAGGCGTAGGCGGCGGTGCTGCATGTCGTCTTCTGTCTCCTTCCGCTTCAATTCTGTTTGGACTCGCCGGTCCCGATCAGCGCGTGAGTGCCTCGCGGCATCGGTTCCTGCGAGGGCGCAGAACCAGACCTCCATTTGCGGCCTCAGGCGAATCCCGCCTTCACCGAAGATTAAGTTTGGATTTACCTGCCAGCCTCGAAACCCAGACTTGGGAGCCTCGAGAAAGTTGCCTTTCCTCGCTCAGTCCCCAAGGTGGCGAGGCCTGGCAGGTCGCGCTAACCGTGCATCTCGAATAATTTTTCAATTGCGTACACCGCGCTCAGGCGGCTTGTTTGTCGACGACCTCTGGGAGCCGTTTTGTGGAAAAGCCCTGCTCTCTCCCGATCTACCGCCATCAGGTAAGCTACGAGCTTCCGCGCCACAGCGAGCGTAGCCCGGTTGCGATTCCCTTTCTGCTTCTCACGCCTTCATACACCAGCGCCAGTTCCGCATTCCAGCGCGGCGCCAGTTTCGCTGCTTCGACAGAATGCTTTGCAAATGCTTGTTCCGCTGCTTGGAGATCGAGGTCCGCTCTGTCTTGCCGCCGGACTCTTCTCGGATCCGCACAATCCGCAATAGCTCACGGCTTTTTTCACCGAACCGAATCGGCTGATGTCTCCGACCTCCAGCGCCCAGGTTAGCGCCAGCACGCGGCCCACCCCCGGAATGCTTGCCAGCCGCTCCACTCGCGCAGCCAGTAGGGCATCACTTTCCAATGCCCCAATCAGCTGCCGTTGCATCCCCGTAAGCGCTTCCACCGTCGATCGGCTCAATCGTAATAACTCCGGCATCGATGGCGGCATCTCCTTTTTCTCCTTTTGGAGCAACTCGGCAAAGTACTTCTTCTGATGCACCTTCTGCTGGTTGTACGGCACACCCGCTTCCATCAGCAGCCCGCTCACCTTGTTCTTCATTTGCACAGCCTGTCTCACCAGCAGATTGCGGTAGCGCAGCACCCGCCTGCGGTCCCGAATCTCGCGCGATGCCATGTGGCATTTCGGGAAGTAGTCGCAGCGAAGTAAGTCAGCGATCTTTCGTGCATCCATTCGATCATTCTTCTTCTTCCCGCAGCGATAGCCTGTAGCATGGCCGGATGCGCCACCTTCACCATGATGCCGCTCGATACCAGATGGTCATAAATCCACCCGGTAAACAGCGTGGCCTCCATGCCAGCCGTCCATGGCTGTGGCAGTTGCCGCATCCACTCGTCCAGCGCCTGACGGGTTGCAGCGATCGTCCTCTCCTGGATAATCGTGCCATCCGCCTGGCGCACACAGCAGCTGATGCTCTTTTTGTGTATGTCCAGGCCAATGTAATTCATGCCGTTCATAGGTCCTCCTCGCTTCGATTCTGAAGCAGGCCTTCGGGCCGGCGTTCAGCTTTTTTCACCAGGAAGACCTCGCCGCTGACTTATACATTTAAACCCAAAGAAATCTGTCCACCCTATATATAGTTGCCGCAACAGTAATGTTGCAGGTTTTCAGATTTCCACAGCCGTCGGGCGCTGAGGGTTGTGGAAATCTCGCGCTTGTTCCACTCGCACCGATGGTGTCAGCGTGAACAAGACGCAGGCATCCCGCTGCTACGAATGCCACCCTCTGACATCTCGATGTCCATTAACTGAGTTTCGAGCAGCGGGACGCGCTTTGTTCCAGAACGAATCCTCAGATGTCGTCTGGTCAAGTACAAACGGACTTTCCTATATAGATTTCGCGGAGCAAGGCTGCCTGCTCATCCAATCTACGCAAAGGAGCACTTAGCAAAGATGGTAGACACGAACCAGAAACAGGAAACCGAATTTGTTGCATTTGTGGGGATCGACTGGGCAGATCAGAAGCATGCCTGGGCTCTGCAGATCCCCGGGCATCGGGGCATCGAGCGCGGAGATCTGGATCACACGCCGGAAGCGGTCGAGGTCTGGGCGACGACTGGCGCGCCGATTCGGCGGGTCCGCCGATCGCTGTCGCACTCGAGGAATCGCGTGGTTCCTTAGTGTTCATGCTCAGCAAGTATGCGCACCTGGTACTGTTTCCGGTGAACCCCGCCACATCGGCCCACTACCGTAAGGGTTTCCGGCCGTCTGGTGCCAAAAGCGATCCTTCCGATGCTGGTCTGTTGCTCGATCTGCTGGTGCACCATCGTGAGAAATTGCGTCGCCTCCATCCGGATACCGAGCAGACGCGCACTCTGCAGTTTCTGGTGGAAGCACGCCGAAAGTTCGTCAATGACAAAACCCGCTACTCAAACCGTCTTACCGCGTACCTAAAAATGTACTTCCCGCAGGTCCTGGACTGGTTCAGTGAGGTCAGCCTGCCGATCGCCATCGACTTCCTGGAACGTTGGCCCACCTTACCGAAAGTGCAGAAGGCGAGGCCGGAAACCCTGCGAAAATTCTTCGTTCAGCACCACAGTTGTAAGTCCGACAGCATCGATCGGCGTCTGGAAGAAATTCGCTGCGCCATGCCCGCGACCCACGATGCGGCGGTAACCTGTTCTTGTTCGGCCGCGGTGTTGGCCTTGGTGGGGATCGTGCGCGCGGTTCGCGATGCGATTGTCTGCTATGACCAACAAATCGAAATCCTCACTCGCGAGCATCCTGATTTCGCGATCATAGACTCTTTGCCGGGAGTTGGTCCGGCTTTGGCGCCACGGCTGATCGCCGCGCTCGGCACCCGGCGCGACCGCTATCATAGTGCTAGCGAACTGCAATCCTACAGTGGAATTGCACCGGTGCTAGCGAGTAGTGGAAAGCAGTGCTGGGTTCATTGGCGCTGGGCCTGTCCCAAGTTTCTGCGACAGGACCTTTCACGAGTGGGCCGCCCATTCCATCGGCTCCTCAGCCTGGGCGAAGGCTCCTTTCTAGCAGCAACGCGCCAAGGGCAAGCCGCGCAACAGTGTCGTGAGGGCGTCTGGCGTTCAAGTGGATTCGGATTCTATTTCGTTGCTGGAAGGACCACAAGCCATACAGCGAAGAGGTCTACCGACAAGCTCTGGCCCGTCGTCACCAACTCGCCGTCAAGAGCTCACCTGTGCAACTTCAGTGGAAAACCTGCGCCGGCTTCAGCAAAATAACTGCGATTACCTCTTGACGGACCAGCTCAGATGTTAGTTAACAGCAGCCGACGGCACCTCCCGGGGCAGTCTCGGTCCAATAACGCCATTCTATTCCCGTCTGTTTGGATTTGCGACAACTTCTGCTCGTCGATCGTTCAGGATATTTTGATCTCCACTATCGCCGGAGCCGAAGAGTTTCAGCAGCAGCGGAGGGTCAGCGCGGAGTTGTTTCGACCGGTAGAAAGGTCCGCCATAGACCGGTGCTCGATGCGGGGAAAACGGCTTGCCATTCTCCCGTAGCGAATGGAATGGCTCTGCGCGCTTGGATCGTGACCCGCCGCCGCGAGGGCGGCGCGCAAAGATCCAGGAACTGAAGTCGTCTGGCTTCGCTCGGCGCCGGAGCAATGCCGTGCTGTCGCAGATATGTTTCCCACCGTCTGATCAGATAAGCGGTGACCCAACTTGGCCAGCGCTCCAACGATGCGGTTATATCCCCAGCCAGTATTCTCACGCGCCATTCGCACCACCAAAGCTTCCACGTCCGGTTGAATGGTGGGGCGGCCTGGATACTGTCGGTGTTTCGAACCATCGAACTTCTTGGCGACGAGCCTTCGATACCAGGCCAAGATGGTGTCGGGTTTGGCGATGCAGGCGACCCCTCGGAGTGCTTTGCGTCCCAGGCGCTTCCCTATCTCGGCGAGGGTGGCGCGCTCGGGATCACTCAACCGCAATCTCGATGGCAGCTTCGCCCTCAGAATACGGTTCTCTGCGGCCAGATATTCATTCTGCAGGAGAAGCTCCTGGTTCACCGATCCCGTCACGTACGCCAGCAGTCGCAACCACTTCTTGTTCCTCATGCCGACTGCCTACTTACTCTGGCCACCGGTCGTTTCTGTTTTTTGACCATTGGACCATACGAAGTGACAAGACGTCTCTCGGTCGAAGTGCCGTCCTTTGAACAGATCTTCGATTGGGACGAACCGTCGCATCTCTTCATCATCGCCCGCCACCCACGCGTTTGCACCAGAGCCCTATTCGCATATGTCAAAAGCTTATCTGGAACTTAATTAGGGATAATGTGGCACAAGACTTCGGCTCCTTTTTCAGCATCTCGGTCGGCTTCGCGATCACCGACAAAATGGTTATTGGTATTGAAGTGCATCTCTTTTTTCAAATGGTACGAGAGATCCCCCAACAAGCCTTTTTGTTGAGAGATATGTTTCATGGATCTCCGCCGTGAGTATATCTCGTTTGCCCGCACGCACGGCATTCAAAACTTTTCCTGGAGTCGCCACTCTTCGTCCCCGGTTCCATCTACGCCATCCAGCTCACCCAGGTCGGGCCTCTGCGTGCTTCGTCCTGTCCCGTAAAACTTTAGCTTTCCGCGCGAGATCGAAGATCATGTACCCTTTCGACCCATAAGACATCAGCTCGCAAACTCACGCCGCCATCGTGATTGAGTATCGGCCGCGCATCTCCATTACCATCTTGTTCCGGTCGTCCAATCTGTAGGTAACCAACTGGGTGTTGCGCCTCTGCCCCCGCCCCTGATAGCGATTGTTACGTGGAATAGATCTTGAGGTAATCCCCGTTCAGGCCCCACCTCGCGACATCGATATAGTGAATGCCGTTGTTTCCACCAGCTTCCGCCGGTTCCGACAGTCCAGCAACCAATGCCAGTTGTAGGCTATGGAGATTGCGATTAAAGGACTGGCATCCGGGGCCGGCCCCAGCCAGAGATTCCAGTCCAAAGTACCGGGAGGATTTTCCGCGTCCTTGAAGCCCAAAGAGTCTCGCGTTTGATAGTGGCCACATCGGGCCATGTAGACGTTGCCCAGCACGACGCTCGCACGCTTGAATCGCCCGGCGCACGTAGCCGCTCGATGCCGTTGCGTGCCACCCTGTACCAAGCGGCCGCAGTCCGGCGAAGTCGCCACCAACTGCGCGCCCGAAAAGAAATCATGGCAGGCGTTGCGCTTTTGACGCGTCGCGCCTTCCAGTTGGCACACCGACAGAGCGGCGACCGCCCCCCAGCGGTTACACGTGGCGATGGTCACGGCATCGATATCCTTGTCTTCGAACACGCGACGCAGGTCCTGCTGTAAGGCGGGCTTCTGACCCGTCAGCGACTGAAATTCGGCTGCCCTTTCGCGCCATCCGAGTTTCATCCGGGTCGCAAAAAGTAACCACTTTCACGCCGGGGATTTTGACGCAACTCACGTGGAGTCGCGGCCGCGGCCACCGTACCCACGATGGCTACGCGGATGCTGTCACGAGCGGCTGCCGATGCTCGCACCCCATCCGAGCCACTGAGCGCCACCGGCGAGGGCTGCGCCGGCAATGAAATCTCTTCGTCCGATCGACATGAAATGACTCGCCCATTTTGATTGAAAGGCAGCTTAGCGAAGCTTCACCGGCGCGCCCCCCAGCGACATGCTGCGCTGGGCAGCGCCTACGAATTCCATAACCTCAAGCGTCTCCTCATTGGGCACGGGCGGGCGCTTGGTCTCAAAGAATTTGACGATTTCCGCCACCAACGGCCGGTAGCTGTCGTCGATTTTCGGCGATACGGCCATTTTTCCTCCGCCCCGGAATACGAGCACGCCGTAATCGCTGTCCGGCCGAAGGGCGCGGACCTCGCCGATTTTGCCACCCTTCCATTTTCCGACAATCGCATCGGAGGCGTCCGTGTGCGTGCGCGTCACCTCTTCGCAGCCGGGTCCGAGCACAGCATACAATAACTCCACAACATGGATGGTGTAGTAGGTAAGATCCAATTGCTCGCGGCCGAGCGGGCCTGCACCCCAAGCGATCACGTCAGTAGCGTCGGCGAACCTTACCGCGTCCACATCGGCGCCGTACCGAAGAGCCGACGCACTGAACCACGGCGCGCGTCCCTTTGCGGCACGGTCAATTTCCAGAGCATCTTCCGGCGACGAAGCCAGCGGCTTGTCGATCCAGATCGGCTTGCCGCAAGTAAGCGCCTGTTTGACCTGTTCCAAATGCTGGCGCCCGTCCACGCTTTCGATCATCACGCCGTCCACTTTCGCGCAAAGCGACAGAATGTCGGGAACAAACTCGATGTTCCATTTGGCTCGAAGCTGATCGGCGAACTTGTCGACTCGCTTATAGCTGTCCGGCAGGTCCTTACTACCCCCCTTGAATGCCGCAACCACGCGAGCGCCCGGGACATGCTGAGGTGAAGAGTCATCATTGAGGAGCTTGGCAAATTCGGTAACATGCGACGTATCGGTCCCCACGATGCCGAGCCGTAAGTCGGCAGCGGTGGCGGCCAGCGCGCACCAGGGCAGTAACACTACGAGTTTCCTCATTGGGCGAGCCGTTCTCCGGCCGCAATCCGAGCCGTGTCCCACTCCTCCGGGTTATTTTTCCAGATTTCGGTGTCCAGCAGAGCGCTCTTCCCGAAGGGGTGCTTATATACGATGCCGTTCACGATCTCGTCCGCAGTTTGTTTCCCACCGGTTTTCTGGGCCAGCAGCCAGAAATACTCGTAGTCCTGCAATCCCCTGCGCTGCGCCTTCAGGCGGATGCTCGGGATAGGCTGTTTATAGTTCATGACAGCGCCCCGATAGATCAGTTGGCCGGAACCGTTGTAAACACCATCCGGGCTGTCTTTGTAATTCTCAGCCTCATACCAGGCCGCGAAGGCATTCCAATCGAATTCCCATTCCACCCAACCCGACCGTATTTCCAGCCGACCCACCCGATGCCGCGATTCACCAATAGATCGAGATCAAGGAACGTATTCGATCCGCAGCCGCCATTTTTCTTCTGTTCATAAATCATAGGGCCATAAAACCATGTGTTGACACCCTTGGTACGGAAGTATTCCACGTCCTGAATATCGAAGTCCTCGGTGTGGCACACCCACAGTTCCACCTCCTTCGAAAGGCGGTCCATTACCGGCCGTGAGTAACCGCCGTCGACGCGATACTTGAACCAGCCGCGGCCCATGGCGTCGTGCAGCAACTTACCGTAGTACAACATTTTTTCGTAAGCCCCTTCGTTATAGGACTCGTCCAGGCCATCGAGAAACGCGATCTTCATGACACCGTGCCAGCGCGGGTCCCGATCGAAATGCTCGCGGACCTGGCGTCCGGCTTCCTTCCATACGGCTTCATACTCCGGCGTACGCTGACCGTTCGGCAGAGCCATGGGCCAGACGGTACTGTCGTCACCGCCCTTCTCGTTGTTGAAGGGGAGCATGACGTGATCGATTGGCAATCCGTAGCCAGGCCCCCAGTAGCCATGGGCTTGAGTGAATGCCGAGCCATCGAGATAAGGAGCGAGACGGCCGTCATACTCGGTCCAATCCAGGTGCACGCTGGCGCCCGTGATCTCCGCCTTGGGCCGATAGGCGTAGATCAGAGGCAAGAACCGGTGCTGGCGCGCCAACTGGTAGTACGCCAACTCTTCCTCGGGCGGCATCTCGTGCATGGAGCCGTTCCAGATGTCGCCCGGAATATGATTTTCTTGCGGCAGCGCGAAATCCCAAACGTCCAGGGCAATATGAACGGTATCGCGTGCGCCCTTCCAAGAGACCTCGATATCGCCCGTATAGCGGCCTGGGGGCGCCGCGCTACGGTCATTGGGCACGAAGAGATCAATCCACAGCGCCTGATTCTTCTGATCGGGAATGTCGTTGTAAAGGTCTGGAATGGAGAACGGCAAACCACTATCTAGGTGTGAGCGTCGTTGCGGAAGCAGAGCGTCCGGATACCAGCCGGGGCCGAGCGAGCTGCGCTCGTAGCCGGTGGTGGTTCGTCGGACGTTTACGTACCATTCTTTGAACACCGCTGCATTTTGGCCGGCGACGCGGGCGCTATTCGGTCCCACGAGGCCGGGGAAATGCGCATTCACGTCCCGAAGAGGCTTCGCCGTTTCCACAATCACCTGAAAGGCAACAAACTCGTTACGCGCCGCTTTTAGCGAAACGGTCTTCGCCGGCGCGTTCCACACGGAATTGGTCGCGCGGAAATCGCCTGCCGGGTAATCCTTGTGAATATCGGGGCGCGCCTCGAATACCTGGCCCGTCACCGGGTTGACACGCACGCCATCGCTAACCGCCCATAGGCGCACGGCGGGCGTCTGGGCCGTGAGATCGGTTACGAACAGTGCCGCAACGGCTATCCATGTCTGTCGAGATTTCATGGTTGCCCCAACCCTGGGATCATATCGCACTCGATTGGAGAACGCGGCATTTTATACTGCGTGTGGCCTGGGAACACGCATATCAAACCTCTTGCCACCATTCTTTGCGCTTCGTTTGCCACAGCTCCGCTTGTCTCAGTACAGGATTAGGATAAACTTCTTACTCGGCCATCTGTGGATTTTTCGCCTCGTTCCAGCGAGAGAGCGAGGTGCCAGCCGTTTTGCACTAAGCCTGCCTTGCCGCGATCACATTTGGGCGGGACAAATCTTCGTGGGGTCTTTTGTGGGCCAGCAAAAGCCTCGCCGCACCATTCCGCCTGCGCCGTGCCCCTTGCATTGCATTCTCAACCGCGCTGGCTTCGCTGCTCTCTTGGATCACCTTATTGTGCTGAGTGATGAGGCTGACGTAGTGATCGCTTGCTGCCTGGAGCCCAGCGGTCAACGGAGGATCGCGGGTTTCGCGGATCCCAAACGCATTTGATATTGTGGCTTAACAAACGAATGACGACCATGACATCGCTTCCCTCCAACCCACATCGAGATTTGAGTTTGCTTTGTGCATTGGCGTGCGGCATCACAGCGCTCGGCTCTGGACTGTACCCCGTCCGGGTAGGTCCGGACCACCGCCACCTCATGGATCAAAGGGGGGCGCCATTCTTGATCCATGGCGATATGCCGTGGTCCCTTATTGTCGCCCTCACCGAGGAGGAAGCTGAGCGATACCTTGAAAACCGGCGCCAGAAGGGATTCAACTCGATTGTGGTCAATCTCATAGAGCACAAGTTTCGAGGCCCGGTGAACCGCTCGGGCGAGGGTCCGTTCACTACTCCTGGCGACTTCTCAACGCCGAACGAGAGGTACTTTCAACATGTCGACTGGGTTCTGCGTAAGGCTGGCGAGAAGGGCATCCAGGTTTTTCTCGACCCGGTCTATCTGGGCTACAAAGGAACAGACGAGGGATGGATTGAGGAGGTGCTCGCCAACGGGCCAGAGAAGTGCCGTAACTGGGGACGTTACGTTGGCAGGCGTTATCGGAGCTTCGACAACCTGGTT
This sequence comes from Terriglobia bacterium, assembly GCA_963768075.1. Lineage (GTDB taxonomy): Bacteria > Acidobacteriota > Terriglobia > Bryobacterales > Bryobacteraceae > QHXW01. The sequence goes on along the minus strand of CAVYHD010000020.1, from coordinate 6,475 downwards.
TGGGTAATGGGAGCCGATCGGAATCCCGAGAAGGCCCGAGAGGCCGTGGACGCTGTCGCATTCGGCATCAAAGAATTCGATGATCGCCATCTGTTTACCGCGGGCAGCGAGCCGGAGTATTCAGCAATAGATCGCTATAAGGATGGCGGCTGGCTCGATCTGAACAGCACGTACACCTACGGCATCGTGCACCAGAAACTGCTTGACGACTATAACCGGGTCCCCGTAATGCCATTTTTCTTGCTGGAGACGACCTACGAAGGAGAGCACAACGCCTCGGCCGTGCAGATTCGCAGGCAGGCATACTGGGCGGTGTTGTGCGGCGGCACCGGCCAGTTTTTTGGGAACCGCCCGATTTGGGGTTTTGAACCGGGATGGGAGGGCGCGATCGACGGCGCCGGTTCTCAGGACATGACGCGCGTGAAAGCACTGTTCACGTCGCGTCCCTGGTATGACCTGGTGCCGGATCAAAAGCACGAAGTCGTGGTCGATGGCCTCGGCGAGTTTACTGGTCTTGACTATCTGGCAGCCGCACGGACCGCAGATGGCGGGACGATAATCGCCTATCTTCCGTCCAGCCGAACATTCACTGTCGATATGACCAAACTCGGTGGTGTGAAGGGCGAAGCGTGGTGGTACAACCCACGGACTGGACACAGCAGTTCGGCCGGTGAGTATCCGACCAACCAAAAGTGGCAGTTCACTCCACCGGGCGACGGCGACTGGGCACTTGTGTTGGATGACGCGGCACGAAGGCTGCCTCCCCCCGGTTCCAAAGGTCTATGGGAAGCGAAGTGATCGGTACGATCTCAGATTCGTGCCCCAAGCCTCATCGGATTGATGTTGGTGGTGCGGCGGACCCCGGTAGACTTTTGGAGTCAGTTCCGCCAGCGCCCGCTCGTCGCCACCGGCGGCTTCCTCCGCACTCGTGATCGCGGCAAGAACGTCTGCATCGCTTAGATGCACGTAGCGCATTGTGGCGAAGGCGATATGTCCTACCCTGTCTTTGCCGGGCGAACCCGCAAGCCGTGCCTCAGGACGACGGCATGACAACCGCATTGTCGCTTCGTCTTTTCAAACGAGAGCGGCTGGTGTATACTACCAAGCCCGGAAACCCGGGCTTAGATAAAGGAGCGTACGGTCATGGACAGTGTAACTCGTCTACTACTGGTCTCAAGAGTCAGCTATTACGTCGGGTGGGTATTTGCCTTAGTTGGAGCGGTAGCGCATTTTGGACTGGGCATGGTAGTCTTCCGCTTGACAAGCCTGTTACAGCGGAACTTGTTCGAAGGTAGCGTGATGTTCTTCTTGATTAGCGCGGTGTCCGTGCTGCGTGCGGGTGCGGCACCCAAACCAAACTGAATATCTCGGGATCTTCTCAACACTCGCCTGCGGTGCCCAAGGGACTCGGACGTGTCGTGTAGCTTCCATCACTTCGCATGTGACGCGCGCCGGCTTGATGATCTGCGGCGCACACGCGTTAACAGGATGAGGGCAGCTAGTCCGCTCTAGTAGCAAATGCGTTCGGAACCGGAACAGCGTTCCAACTTCATCGAATACCGTATTTATCGAATGCCGTATCTAATGCGAAACAATTCAGCCCACCCTGTTAACAAGCGCGATGCGCGGTTTCCCTGATTGAGCCCCATTCGCAACTTCTGATCTCGGTGGTCCCGGCCGGAGCAAAGACCTGGGCCGCATCCTTTGCGGAGCGAGATTCGTCAAATTCCGGGCGTATTGACACCACGGCGCGCCTAAATTTCGGAGTGAAACAAGCGGGTTGTTAACCAATGAGGACTTGCAGCGAAGACATACTGAACGCGACTCTTACAATATAGGTTGTTGATTTCTTCCGGCTAGCCCGACCACGATTCCGCCCAACGGCAGGTGAAGAAACCGAAACAACAAAGGCGCTGTAGTATGTACGTTTCATTCCTGCGGTGGTCGACATCACTGCAAACTCTTCTCTTTCAGTTCACCGTGTCTGCGGCGGCAGGAGGTGACCTTCCTAAGCCCGGAGCTGTCACCCAGGGGAATGCGCCCGTCTCCTTTCGCCTGCTGGTCGGATCGAGTCAAGACCTCGTTGTAGTCAACCGGCCGTCATCGTGGACATTCCGGCACATGATATGATTCTGACGATTGTCGCCGGCAGCGTCTGTTTGGCCTCAGCTTGGGTCTTCGCTTTGCGCCGGCGCGTACGCGCACAAAGCGAAGAATTACTAGCGAAGGATCGAGAACTACAACAGAATGAAGACCAGTACCGGGCTCTCTTTGAAAACAACCCGGATCCGTTGTGGGTTTTCGACCGGAAAACGCACGCCTTCCTGGCTGTCAATGATGCTGCGGTGAATCAATATGGCTATTCTCGCGAAGAATTCCTCGCAATGACCATCGACGAAATCGGTCCCGCGGAAGATCTCTCTCGCTTCATAGAGGCGCATGAAAACGTGTGCTCTGGGCAGGCCAAACAACTCGTCAACGTAGGCATTTGGAACCACCGCAGGAAGGATGGAAGCCTGATTGATGTTGACATTAAAAGCAGTCCAATTGAGTTCCAAAGGAAGACGGCCTGCTTGGTTCTAGCGTTCGACATCACACAGCGTCAAGGGGCACAAGAAGCCCTTCAGGAGCGCATACACCTGGCGGCGGTCGACGTTGAGGTGGGGAACGCCGTCATACAAAGCAACAGCTTGCGCGAAATCCTCGGCCGATGCGCGGAAGCTATGGTCCGGCACCTAGACGCCTCGCTGGCTCGCATCTGGACCCTAGACGATGATGGTAATGTACTCGAGCTGCAAGCTAGCAGGGGAATGTACACCCGCACTGACGGTGCCCACAGCCGAGTCCCTATAGGCAAGACGAAGATCGGCTTGATCGCCGCCGAACGGCGACCACATCTCACCAACAGCGTGGTCGGCGACCCAAGGGTGGGCGATCAGGAATGGGCCCGGCGAGAGGGCCTAGTGGCCTTTGCCGGTTATCCACTGATCGTCGATGGGCGGCTTGTGGGCGTGGCGGCGATGTTTGCTCGTAAATCACTCACCGAAGCTGTACTCCAATCCCTGTCTTCGATATGTAACGGAATCGCGGCGGCAATCGAGCGCAAGCGAATGGAAGAGTCGTTACAGCGAGAGCGCCGTCTTCTGCGCGCGCTCATCGACAATGTTCCCGATTATATCTATGTAAAGGACACCAAGCACCAATTTCTCGTTGCAAATACTGCGCTGGCAAATCGCATGGGTGTAGCAACCGCGGACGAACTCATCGGAAAATCCGACTTTGACTTCTATCCAAGAGAAATAGCCTCAAAATATGTAAGTGACGAAGATGATGTGATGCGCTCCGAGCAGGGTGTGATCGATCGGGAGGAGTCGACCCAGGACGCAGCCGGCAATACCATATGGCTCCTGACAACCGATATACCCTTTCGGGATGCCGCCGGCAACATATTGGGGCTGGTCGGTATTGGGCGCAACATAACAAAACGCAGAGCAGCCGAAGCGGCGCTGCTAGAGGCCAAGGAGGCTGCGGAATCGGCGACCAGAGCGAAGAGCGAGTTTCTAGCCAACATGAGCCACGAAATCCGAACGCCATTGAATGGCGTCATCGGCATGACGGGTGTGCTGCTCGATACTGACTTGACACCGGAGCAAAGGGACTTCGCCGAGACTGTTCGCCAGTCGGGCGAAGCCTTGCTTACTGTGATCAACGACATTCTAGACTTCTCTAAGATTGAAGCGAACCGGTTAGTGATTGAGTCTTCTGCCTTCGACCTTCTGCAAGTGGTTGAAGAAGTGGCCGAAATGCTGGCTCCCAGGGCCGAGGAAAACAAGATTGACCTAGTCGTACAGTACCCGCCCAGCCTCCCGCAGCACTTTATCGGCGACGCTGGTCGCATCCGGCAGGTCGTGACAAACCTGGCTAGCAACGCGGTGAAGTTCACTTCCAGGGGCCATGTCCTGATCACCGTGGGATGCGAGGGCAAGGATGAAAACAACGCTCAGGTGCGGATCTCGGTAACGGATACTGGCATTGGCATTCCTCCGGACAAAATCGATGCGCTCTTTCAGAAGTTTGTACAGGCGGACAGTTCGACCACGCGCAGATATGGGGGCACGGGATTAGGGCTAGCGATTTCCAAGCAACTCATTGCACTCATGGGCGGCTCGATCCACGTGGAAAGTCGTCTGGGCGAAGGTTCCACCTTCTGGTTAGTGCTGCCTTTACCGCTCGACGCACAACCCTGCCCCGCCCCGGCTCCCATCGTCGACCTCGCCGGCTTGCGAGTCCTGATAGTGGATGATAACGAGGTTAACCGCCGTGTCGTTCACGAGCAGATCTCCAGTTGGGAAATGCGGAACGGAAGTTTTGTCTCAGGGGAAGAAGCGTTACACGCCATTCGCACGGCACAAGCAAGTGGAGATCCTTATCAAGTTGTGATTGCCGACTACCAGATGCCCGGAATCGATGGCGCTACTCTCGCTGCAACCATCAAGGCCGATCCGGCGATCAAGGACACTGTGGTAATCATGTTGACCTCGGTCGGCCACTGGCGCGAACTGAGCGTCCAGGAAGGCGCCAGCGTCGATGCGTGTTTGGTCAAACCCGTTCGACACTCGCAACTGCTGAACGCGCTCGCGACAGCCTGGTCCAGTAAACTGCAAGCCAAAGCTGAAGGCCGGAGCGAGTTAGATTACCAGACATCCCTCACATCACTAAAGTCAACTCTCGCCGGGAGACGAGCGGACTCCCGCGTGCGGGCACTTGTTGCCGAGGACAACGTAGTTAATCAGAAAGTTGCTTGCCGTCTTCTCGATCGGCTAGGTATCCGTGCTGATGTGGCAGCGAATGGCCGGGAGGCTGTCGAGATGCTAGGAAAACTGTCCTATGACGTCATCTTCATGGACTGCCACATGCCCGAAATGAACGGGTACGAAGCTACCATAGAGATCCGCCGCCGCGAGAAAGCGAACCGGCGCGTCGCGATTGTTGCGATGACCGCCGACGTGAGCGTAGCTTGCCGCGAGCAGTGCCTCGCCGCCGGTATGGATGAATACATTCCAAAGCCCGTCAAACTGGAACACCTGACTGCAGCGCTACAGAAGGTACTGCCCTCGGCTCTACCCACCGAAAATCTCGTTTGAGCCTAAGTCTTCCGTTTGAATTCCCCACTGTACGGGCGCACGAGCCGGCCGATGGGATCTGTCGCAAACAGCGTGGAGAGTCAGCGGGTTAAACCGACGAGACCGGTGATCACGCGGCAATGCCGAGGATCCGCTGGATGAATTGGACCTGACCGACCACATCCCCCGTGGCAAGCCATCGGATTTGTCCCTTTCGTATCGCGTGCATCGCCTCATAGCCAGCAACCGTCTGTACTGCGCCCTCCACCGAACGGGGCAGTATGATTGTCTCGAAGCGATGCCTGCGACTGTTCGCCTCAACGACATCGTCGATGCCCTCGAGATGCAGTTCGATGAGTACTCCTCCTTCCTGGATCTTGATAACGGCCACGTGGAAACCGTCTTCCACGTTCTTCTGCGTGAGGAGGAGTCCGGCGACGACGAAGAACCGGATCTTCCGACATCGCAGAAACAGCGATGGGAGATTGCCAAGCGAATCGTTTCTACCGACCGCTTTCGGAAGCTTCCCACCAAGTTCGAGGTTCACGAGTGGGTGATCATGCAGGATTTCTCATTCTGTAGAGCCCGACAGGATTCGCGAAGATCTTCTGCACGCCATCCACGGCGGAGCATTCCGGAATTTCAAGGACACCCTTCGGCGGCACAGCATCGAATCCGCCTGGTTTGCATTCCGCGCCGAGGCCCTAAAGCAGATCGCACTCAACTGGTGCGAAGCGAATCACATCGTTTGGGTGTAAGTGAGTCCGGGATGGGCGATTCCCATCACGCAACGCCAATTCGATGACGGCAAGTGGCAGGATATCGTCAGGAACTCGCTTCAGTGACATCATGCGCTGCGGAACACGTCACCCTGCCGTGGAGCTTCATCCGCATAGCGACGAACGGTGGTGCGGGCTCGCGCTACAAGTTCCGGGCTGCGGCTCTCGATGAGGTCGCCGGCTTCGGCGATGATATTCTCCAGCACTCGACGAGTTCCCGGACGCCCGTCTCGCGATCGATGATTTCAGCCGTTGATGGGATAAAGGATGGATTGCTCTCGATTTGCTTGGCAGCGCGTATGGCGCCGTCGGTGGCCTTGGCTTTGCTCGGGGCGGGAGTCATAACCGAAGAGCACGAACTGATCCGGCAAATCCCCGGCGCCCATCGACGAGACAATCTCGTAGTGCTCAATCGAGTAGAGGGCGCGGGCGGTATCGATTCGTTCTCTCCAGACGATTGTGACGTATTTGTGCCAATTAGGAGACTCAATCCCACCTTATGGCATCAGCCTCCATCCGTAGATGATTGCAAACAAGTGGCTCTGGGGGCGATGGTTAGCTTGAGGTGCTAGG
>CAVYHD010000019.1:0-18053 GCA_963768075.1 Terriglobia bacterium | reverse complement strand
AGCGGTCGCTGGACCGGCACGTTCGGCTTGGAGCGCCGAATCGATCGGAAACCGCAACGACGCGATTAATGGCCAGAATACCCCGGCCAGATTCAGGTTCTTCATCTCGGTGGCCGCCGGGCAACACCGCGGAAGGATCTTTTTTAGGTTACACCGGCGGATGGGTGACGGGGCAGCGTCATCGCCACTGATCATGAGAGATTTAGTCAAAGCACGAGAATTATGCCCGACCTCAAGCCCACTACAGAACCTGGCCCGTTATTCGTAGGGGTCCATTCAGCGCTCGATTATCTTCTGGTTTACTACAAGTGGACCTTTGGCGGCGCGGGGTAAGCCAAGGAAGCTCCCGGAGAGCTGCCCGGACGATCGGTTGGTATGGTAGTTGTCAATATTGGCTCAGTCCTGATAATCCTGATGGTACGTGAAGCGAGATGCTCGAACAGGCGTAGCGCCGGACCTAGGGGCCTGCCTTGGCATACCCGGCATTACCGCTCATCGCGCCGTACATGTCGGGGGCGTGTCGTTGTCACGGCTTGAGCGGAACCGATGAAAGACGAACCGTTCGCAAGAAAAAGGAGAAAGGATGAGCAAGGCAATCGAGAACTTGGAAGCGGCTTTCCAGCAGGCGATGGCGACGCGTCCAAAGGTTGGCGGCTTCCCATATCTGGCCGAGACATTGCGCTTGGCGGGAGTGACCCGCAACTTCTGGTTCCTGCCCGCGTGCCAGAGCTTGTATTTGACAGAGTTTGGACCGGTAGTGACGATTGGAGCACCCTTGGCGTCCGGTATCGTGGATGTGCCGGGTTTCAATCGCGAGGCGCTGATCGGGGCGCTTCGGACAGACCAGGCCGGAAACAGCACGTTCGCTGAGTTTCTGGCCGCATCGTGGCGCGCCGGGGTCGTTCGCTACGATGTCGACTTCGCCGCTCGCACCGTCGGATACTACGGCTGCAATGGCGAAGAGTACATCGAGTCCTATCCCGCCGTCGATTTGAAGTCCTCGACGAGCACGTGAACCGCGGGGCCGCTTAGTTCCGTGCCCTCGACGCTAGTCGCCTTCGCCGCGCCCTAAAGCGGATCGCGTTAACGAACGTCTCACCGATTGCGCAAGCCTCGCTCGGACCTGGAGCGCGTGATAGTCAACTCCCGCCGCGTTTATCACAAGGCCTGCATCACTTTTCGGAGAACAGCCGACCGATCCACGGCGATGCGGCCTACTTCAAGGACGTGAAGTCAGTGGTGATCCGGGATTCCGGCCACTTTGTTCCGGAAGAACAAGCGGAGGCGCTTGCCAAGACGCTGCTCGCTTTCCTGTGATTGGAAAGGAGCATTATTTTTTTTTTTTTTTTTTTTGTCAACCGCTCTGAGTCAAAACCTTCCCGAGTCTCTCCTCAGCCTCCGGACCCGGCCGTTGTTCGTATTGCGCGAGGCGGTGCCACCGCTGATCGTGATCGGTCAAACTCCCAACGCATTTCGACGGATCGGCGTAATCCAGGGCGGCTCATTCGAAGGCGAGCGACTTTCTGGCGAGGTCGTCACCGGCAACGACTGGCAACCAGTTCGTACCGATTCATGTATCAAGCTGAACGTCCGGCTGATACTGAAGACCACAGACGGCGAACGGATCGTGATGACCTACACATGCTTGCGCGCTGGTCCGCCAAGCGTCATCGAGAAACTGGATAAGGGAGAGACAGTCTATCCCACAAGCTCCTATTTCCGGATGAATCCGGTGTTCGAGACCAGTTACAAAAAATACGATTGGATGAACCGCATTATCGCCGGCGGGATCGGCGATCGGTTGCCTGACGGTCCCCTGTACAGCATCTTTGAGATACTTTGATACATGCCCAATCTGACGAGCTTTCAAGCGGACATTCGCCCACTCTTCACGGATCGAGACATTCACGCCATGAGCAAGGCGTTCAATCTCGCAAATCATGACGACGTGAAAGTGCACGCCGCCGCCATCTACGACCGGATTGGGGGATCGGTGGAGCTGTGATGCCGCCCCCGCCGCCGAGAGGGGAAGGTCCTTGGCCGCAATCCCGGATTGAGCTCTTCGCCAAATGGATGGCGGATGGCTGCCAACCCTGAGAAAGAAGGCCCGCATGTCGACTGGGCCGGATCAGAGTGCTGAACTAAAGTTCGTCGTGACGAATACGCTCATCGTTCGCGATATAAAGCGCTCGGTCGCTTTCTATCGGGACGTGCTCGGGGCCACGGTGCTGCGTGAGGGAGAGCCGACATTTCCTCGGCTCGGCAACATCTGGCTGACGATCAACGGCGGAGGCGGAGGGACTGGCGATAAGCCTGACGTCGTCGCCGCGCCGCCAGGCGATCCAAATGTCCTCAGCAATTTCATAAACCTTCGCGTCACCAATATAAAACGCCGTTACCAGCTCTGGTCTACGTTCAAACCGTATCTGGCGATTAGCGAGTACGATGGGCTTGCGGCCGCGCTGCTTGCGGGCACCAGAATCGGCGATCTTCCGGCCATCGTTCAACCCGAGCCCCTGCGATCTGGTCGGCTTGATTTTCGACCTTAATCGAATTATTGACAGACACGACGAGGTAGCGGCGCTGTCCGGATCACATCCCCAAAATATTTGTTTCTATTTTCGTGTACCCATGCTCGTCCGCCCAGAGGTTCAGTGCGACTGTGGCAATCTCATCTACTTGCGGTATAGCGAAACCGTCCTTGGTCAAGTCTACCGACTTCAAATACGTTCGGCAGGTGTCGCAGGCTTCGACGCGGATGTGATCGATTTCCGCGGCGATATATACGGGCAGTTTTTCCTTGTCCTCTTCGCCGCAATTAGGCGCAAATTAGGCGTCGGTACGGCCATTCCAGGGAGCATAGCCCGCAGATTAATGTCTCTTCTGCCCCGTCACCTTCGCCGCGAAGGACCCCGGCGACAGGCTTCGATCCGCAGGAAGGACATATCGAGCCTGAGCCATCCGCCGGTTTTCGGAAGTGCTCATAGTAAGGTTGCTTCACCACCTGCCAGAAAAAATGTCCTCGCGCTTTCTGCCGCTCGGAGATCGTCGGTTAATGGAAGATGTTTGGCACCAGAGCCGCACACGCGAGGAAACCTACTCCGCCAGTGCGTACGTCGTCGTGCGGCAAATTAGCGGCGATGTCATCCTGCAGCAGCGTCAGTTGAATGTATAGCTCGAGGAGGTGCGCGCTTTCGGGGTAGCTTGCTGCCAGCAGCTTCCGCTCGTCTTATTCGCCAGTCTTCTCGTGAAACCATAGCCGGTGATGCGCTCTCGCCCATTCCTTTGAAACGTACCCATGCACCATCGCGTCGACGCTACCGGGAACCATGAAGACGCCCATATAGACGTGGATGATGAAGGCTCCGATCGTGATCAGCGCCGCGCCTTCGTGGATGAAAACCATCCACGGGCGTACGGCGCCGGAGGAATATATTCCGGGAACCACATGAAGACACCGGAAATTAACAGCAGGAACGCGCCGAAGAACATCGCCCAATAGAAGAGCTTTTGGCCGGCGTTGAATTTGCCTTGCGGCGGAACTTTGTCATCCTGATTTTCGATGTAATATTTCGCCTTATCGAGCCACTCTTTGTCCACCGGAGCGATAGTGGACGTCGTTGCGCCAAATGCGATGCATCCATAATTGTGCGGCGACGAACACCAGGCCGAGCCATGGATGCCAGAATCGCGAAGTGGGACCGCCGCCGAGCATGACGGCCAGCCAGAACAGATAGGGCGAATAGAACGCGAGACCCGTCGCGAGGCAGTATACATACGCGATGCCCGTCAGCCAGTGGCAGATGCGCTCATGAAACTGGTAGCGTTCGATCATTTCTGTCTCCTTCGGACCGAACCGCAGATAATGCATCGCCACGCCGACGATGCCGCCGACCATCGCGAGATTGCCGATCCATTTCAGCGGCCCTTTCCAGATGCGGACCAACAGACGGAATGTGTCGGATCTTTGGGAAGGCCTCCGTAGAGTTCGGGATGTTCGATGTCGTGCAACACGTACATCACGTGCGTGCCGCCGACGCCGGGCGGATCGTAAACTCCGGCGTTCGTATGAGTTGTATGTTCGCGAAGCTGCGCGGCGCGCTTTTCGCCCAGCTCCTTCATGTCATCTTTGGTGCCGAAGTGCAGACATCCGGTGGGACACGCTTTGATGCAGGCCGGTTCAAGGCCCGCGCCGACGCGATCCGAGCATAAGCGTGCACTTGTGAACTTTTTTCGTTTCTGAATTGAACTTCGGAATATTGAACGGGCAGCCCGTCACGCAGTACTGGCAGCCGATGCAATGGTCCTGATTGAAATCGACGATGCCATTGGTATATTGCACGATGGCTCCATCGGCAGGGCAGGCGCGCAGGCAGCCTGGATCGGCGCAATGCATGCAGCCGTCTTTGCGCATCAGCCAGCTCAGAGTTGCCGTCGCTCGTCAACGTGCTCATTGAAGCGGATCAGATTGTAGTAATTCCATTCCGTGTCCGGCATGGTCTGGTAGGTGTTATCGAAAACGGTTTCGCGAAATGGATAGCCGTTCCATTCGAGGCAGGCGACCTCGCAGGCCTTGCAACCGATGCAGGTGGTGACGTCGATCAGCTTGGCGACGCTGTAATCGCGCGAGGTGTCGAGGCCGGGAACCGGACCGGCGTGTCCGGAGATGGCTTTGATCTGGAGGGGTCCGTTGCCATGTACCAGACTTTCTCCAGTTTCACGAGAAAGCCCTTGAATTCGGGCGTGTGGGCGTTCGGATCGGTCACGTGGGGTGAGCGAGTTGGTAGAGAGCGCGCCGTTTTTCCAGCATCCTCCTGAATGCCCCGGTAACCATAATGAATGGGAATGCCGATCTGATAGACCTTCTTGCCGTCGATGGTCATGGGCTTGATGCGGTGCGTGACCATCGCTTTGGCCTGATAACTGGCGCGGGCGCTCGATGACCTTCACTTTGTCGCCGCCTTTGATGCCGAGATCGGCCGCCAGTTCCATGGGAATTTCGACGAACGGCTCGGGCACGAGTTGCACGTTCATCTGGATTGTTCTTGGTCCAGTAATGATAGTGCTCCGTCAGGCGATAGGTGGTGCAGACGATGGTGAACCCCTCCGCCGGAGTGCCGTATTTATCCATCGCGGTGCTGAAGCGCTGGGCGACTGGATTCTTGGAACGCTTCGGATGCAGAGCATTTTCGACCGGGCTTTCGGTGGGCTCGTAGAACTCAGGAAATGGTCCGTCGGCGAACGCTCCGAGGGGAGCGAAGATGCGGCCGACGCCTTCCGCGTTCATGATGAACGGACCCATGTGATCCTTAGGAGGCGAGTCGGCTTTGAAGTCCGGGACATCGTTGCCGACCCATTTCTTCTGCTCTTCGTTCCACCAAACCAGAGCGCGGGACGGGTCCCAAGGCTTGCCGGACACGTCGCAGGAGGCGCGATTGTAGAGGACGCGGCGGTTCATCGGCCACGCCCATCCCCAATTCGGATGGATTCCGAGCCCGGAGGGATCCGCGTTGTCGCGGCGCTGCGCCATGGACCCGGCTTCGGTCCAGGAGCCGCACCAGATCCAATTGCCGCAGGATGTCGAGCCGTCGTCTTTCAGCGCGGCGAAGCCCGGCAACTGCTGGCCGGTATCGAGCGTCGCGGCCGTTCAATTCCTTGGCGACTTCGGAAAGCGGTGGATTCTCGGCAACGGAGTAATTCCAGGTCAGATTCAGAATCGGATCGGGGAAGGCTCCGCCTTCTTTCCGGTACAGCTCGCGAACCTTCAAAAAAATGCGCGAGAGAATTTCCTGATCGAGCTTGGCGTCGCCGGGCGTGGGCGACAGCGGCCCATTTCCATTGCAGCCAGCGCGCGGAGTTGACGAACGTTCCGTCCTTTTCGGCGAAACCTGCGCCGGGCAGGCGGTACACCTCGGTCTGGATCGCCTTGGTTTCCTCGGGCGTGATGCCGGGGGCTCGCCAGAAGTCGCTGGTTTCTTCGGGATAAATGTCGCAGACCACCAGGAACTTCGCCTTTTTCAGTGCATCGATGTTCTTTTGCGAATTCGGGCCGATGGCGACGCCGTTCATGCCGAAGGCGATCAGGCCTTTGACTTTTCCTTCGTACATGTCGTCCCAGATGTGGGTCCAGGAATATTCGCGATCGACTTTCGGCAGGTAATCGAACGCCCAATTATTTTCCTTCTTGGCGGCGGGACCGTACAGCGCTTTGAGAAGTGAAACGGCGAACTTCGGAGTGTTCGAGTAGTAATTGAACGACTCCCATTCGGCGGGCTTCGATGCCGTCGGAGTGGTCCGCTTCATCCAGGCATCGAAATCCTTATCGTCGACGCTGGGAATCTTCAAGTAGCCCGGTAAGCTGTCAAAGAGTCCAGCCATGTCGGTAGCGCCCTGAATGTTGGAGTGCCCGCGCAGCGCGTTGACGCCTCCGCCGGCGCGGCCGACGTTGCCGAGCAGCAGTTGAAGCATGGCGGCGGTGCGAATGATCTGCGTGCCGAAGCTGTGCTGGGTCCAGCCGACCGCATAAATGATGGTCGCGACATTTTTCATGTCGCCGTCTTTGCGGATGGAGGTGAACAGATCGGCGGCCTTCAGGAATTGATCCTTCGGGGATGCCGGTGATGCGTTCCACCATCTCCGGCGTGTAGCGCGAGTACTGCTGCTTCAGTAGTTGATACACGCAGCGGGGATGTTCGAGCGTTAGGTCGACTGCCACATTGCCGGGAAGCGTGTTCGGGCGTTGCCGGGCCGCTCGTGGGCTTCGTAATTCCAACTGGATCGGTCGTAGGTCTTCGACGCCTCGTCGAAGCCTGAATAAAGGCCGTCTTCGGGAAGCTTGAATCCTTCTTGCACGAGGAACGCCGCATTGGTGAAATTCACCAGGTACTCTTTAGCGATGCGCTGATTTTCGATGGCGTAGCGAATCACGCCGCCGAGGAACGCGATATCGGCGCCGGCGCGGATCTGGAGGTACATATCCGCCGTGGCGGCGGTACGAGTGTACCGCGGATCGACGACGATCATTTTGGCATTGCGCTCGCGCTTGGCCTCAATCGCCCATTTGAAACCGCACGGATGGTTTTCAGCCGGATTGCCGCCCATGATCAACATCATGTCGGTGTTCTTGATGTCGACCCAGCCATTGGTCATCGCCCCTCTTCCGAACGTGGGCCCCAAACTGGAGACCGTGGGACCGTGTCAAACCCTGGCCTGATTTTCTATAAACGTCAGCCCCAGGCTGCGCATGGTCTTGACGACCAGGTAATTGAACTCGTTCGTATCCGTGCAGCCGCCGATAAAGGCGATGTTCTCGCAACGGTTGACGGTACGGCCCTGCGCGTCGGTGGCGACGAACGATTCGTCGCGGGCGCTCTTGATATGGCGCCCGATTTCTTCGAACGCCTGATCCCACGGGATGGGTTCCCAGCGATCGGAGCCGGGGCGGCGGACTTCCGGCCTTAGCAAGCGGCGGTCATTGAGAATGTCGTGATAAAGCGACGATCCCTTGGGACAGAGCGTGCCGCGATTGGTAGGGCAGTCGGGATCGCCTTCGACGTGAACCACCTGCGCGGTGACGTTCTTGGCTTTGTCGCCCAGCGTGTGAATGATCACGCCGCAGCCCACCGCACAGTATGGACACGTGGAGCGCGTCTCGGTAGTTTTGGAGATCTTCAATTCCTGCGACTGCGCGTAGGCGCGTGCGAACATCGAAGCCAAGAGCGGAGGCCACAACTGCGCCTGTGGCAGATCGTACAAACGTCCTTCTTGTTACATTCACGTGGATGCCTCCAACCCTCTGCCAGCAGTGCCCCCAGCAGCCAGTCAGCGGGCCGCCTCCAACGTTATCATAAAAAGAAAGCGCCGATCGGCTGGCACGCCGGCCTTCCGGCATTTCCTCCACGAAGAACGCCGCAATTCGAAGATGAACACCGTTGAAACCGGCCGATTCGAGTGGTACAACTCGTGCATCGCGTCCTGGCGGGCTGATCAGTGAAGGCGCGCTATGGCACTACATATGGCTAAAGCCTGTGAGGACTGGGACCTCGCCGGCCTGAACTGTCCTCTCGCACCCGCAGTCAGCGAAATCACGCTTCTGAATGTTTACAGTGCCAGCCCGCCGCAGACCTCTTTCGGGCTTGATATAGAAGTGCTCCTTTCTTGTCCTGATGGCTTTCAACACTCGGTTTAGTGCAGTTTAAAATGCGCCCGGTGAGCGGGTTCAAGATTGCTCGAAGATACGCGAGCGCGACTTCCGAGGCCGGCACGGGCGTGATACCAAGTCTTCATGTCAATCTGCTGTCTGCGATCGAGTCGAGCTTCGCGATCGTTTCCGGGGAAAGTTGCAGCGCGGCAGCCTGGAGATTCTCGCGGAGATGTTTGACCGAAGATGTGCCGGGAATCAGTAGAATATTGGGCGCGCGATGAAGCAGCCACGCGAGCGCGACCTGCATTGGCGTCGCGCTCACGGATACCGCGACCGCATCCAGCTCCGAGGATTGAAGCGGCGTGAATCCTCCTAGCGGGAAGAACGGCACATACGCCACACCTTGCGCTGCGAGTTCGTCCACAAGAGCGTCATCGTCTCGCTGGGCGATATTGAAGAAGTTCTGCACGCAGACGATCTTCGAGATCTTCTGCGCCTCAGCCAACTGCCGAGGTGTAACATTGCTCAGACCGAGATGGTGGATCAGCCCAAGACGCTGGAGCTCGGCGAGCACGGTCAGCGGTTCTTCAATCGATCCCTCCGAAGGTTTCAGCACCTCGCCCACGCGCAGATTTACCACGTCGAGCTTTTCCAAGCCGAGATTTCGAAGATTGTCGTGAACCGCATCGATCAGTTCCTGCCGAGAGACAGCGTGAATCCACGACTGGTCGGCTCCGCGGCGCGCGCCCACTTTGGTGACAATCACCAGACCGTCCCGGTATGGATGCAGCGCCTGTTTGATGATCTGATTTGTCACATGGGGACCATAGAAATCGCTGGTATCGATATGGTTCACGCCAGCGTCAAACGCCTCGCGCAAGATTCGTGACGGCTTCTTCGGGATCGCCCGGTGGTCCCCACACTTGTGGACCCGCCAGTTGCATCGCGCCATAGCCCATACGGTTCACCGTCAGGGTCGTGTTCGCGAACATGAAGCTTCCGCCGAGGTTGGTCTGATTGGTCATTTGCTTGCTCCCCCCTCTGGTCAAACGTTTTCTGGTTGGTTTCAAAATAGCTTGGCTGGTCGATATCGGGGACGAGCGAAGCCTGCGTCGGACGCCATCCCAATTGTTTTTGGCCGAATCCTTTTCCGTTGCGACGCGCCCCGGCGCAGTCAGTGCCGTCCCAGAGGTGACGATAAATGGCCGGTCCGAGCCGGCGAGCACAGCGCCCATCGTCTCGATGGCGCGCTTGTCTGTTTCCGCAGCTGCCGCGTAGTTCGCGAAATCATGTATGAATCCCGCGTGGATAACAGCGTCCGCAGCGCCCGCGCCCCTCCGCGGACTCTCGAGGTCGTCGAGCGACCCACGCTGCACATCGGCTCGCGCCGCGGTAAGCGATGCGGCCGCAGCATCCGAACGGGCTAGTCCGAACACTTGATCACCTGCGCCGATGAGTTCTGGAACGATTGCGGAGCCAACGAAACCGGTAGCCCCTGTAACAAAGATACGCATTGCTTTTTCCTCCCCTGACGGCATCTCTTGCTCAGCCGTCGCGAATCTGATAAACCGGAGATAGTCTCCGCATAGCTAGATTACCGGAGAATGTCTCCGGTTGCAAATTTTTCGACGAATGGCGACGAAACGTTCACAATCTAACAGCCCGAAAGCCCCGCACCGATGCGCAGCGGAATCGGGAGCGCATTCTGGAAGTGGCAAAGCAGGCGTTCTCTCAGTCCGGCGCAAACGCCAGCCTCGACGAGATCGCCAAAGAGGCAGGTGTCGGGCCTGGAACGTTGTATCGCCACTTTCCGACGCGGGAAGCCCTTTGGAGGCGGTCTATCGGACAGAGGTCGAGAAACTCGCCGCCGCAGAACGGAAGTTTGCCGAGACCCTGGCTCCGGTCGAAGCCTTGCGAGCCTGGATGCTGTTGTTTGTCGACTACATCGCCGCCAAGCAGATCATCGCGCCTGTGCTCAATGCGCTAGTCGGCGATCCGAAAAAAGTGTTCGAAGCGTCGCACGGCCAGATCTGGGAGGCGATTCGCGCCCTCGTGAAGCGGGCGATCAAGAGCGGCGATATACGGAAGGACCTCGATCCAATCGATCTTCTTCGGGCTCTCATCGGTGTCGCCAACGTGTCGACCAGCCCTGACTGGCAGCAAAGCGCCAGGAGACTCGTGGATATCCTGATCACCGGCTCGCGGCCTAGTTGATCTTGCGAAGCTCCGAATCGGACACCGCACCGGTATAGGCGCCTAAGCAAAAGACCACCGCGTTCTGACCCGAAAGCACTTCCGCGAGCGCAGCGCACTCCGCGAAGTCTCGACGCAGAACCTCGTCCAGCTTGGGGCGTGAGATGCCGCGCTTCCTGCAGCTGATCGTCGTCACAACGTCCAACGTCGGGGTGCTCGCCTGGAATAAGCTTCAGAGCCTGCATGCGAGCATCTCCATTGGAGGTGCGCTTTGGGAGCTGAAACAACTCTCCGGCTTATTCAAGAACACTCGCGTCGACAATCATCGTGCTCTGAAAGTGGACCAGACGGATTGCGCCGCCCTCCTGGCCGTAGACGGCAACGAGTCGAAAATGCGCTTGAGATTCCCTCCCGTTGCGCGACGACACGGTCTGGCTCGCTGCCGTCAGGATTGCAGCTGAACCAACAACCCGGACGACCGCGTCTTCGAGTTCAATCGAGTGGATCCTCAATCCCTGTTCTCGCAGGTCCTTCAGAACCTGTTGTTTGTTCAACACGGAGCCGTCAGGCCGAACCAGCATATAGGTTTCAGAATAGATCCCCTCCAATGCGCGGTAGTCCTGTTGTTTCAGCGCCCGATTGAAGCCTTCTGAATGAAGTTGAAGTACCTGTTCCGCTGTCATTTCTTCCCCTTGCTCATTCGCGTGTAGTCCATGCAATGGGCCGTTGTGCTTCGTTAAGGCCGCCCCATGATGTGCAGGTGTGCATAGGGCGAACCCGCCCACATGATGTATGCTCCGGTATCGCGATGGGTCACCGGCAGTCCGGTGGCCTTGGGATCGAAGGGCCACATGATCATCCAATGCGGGGGAACCGTGATCGGCGGACTGGTCTTGTCGTAGGGATTGGAATCGCTGCGCTGCGTCGCGCCGGCCAGCATGTAGGTGATTCCGGGAATCGTGTTCGTCGGCTTCGGCTTATGAGCTTTGAAATCCGCCGACCATTGCATGGACGCGGCATCTGCGCACATCGCCGGATCACCGATGACTTTCGGATTGCCCGGCATACAAGTGAAGCCGTTGTTCCCCTCGCGCAGCACGACCGTTTTCCCGTTCGAATCCGTGTCGACAATGCGTGCCGACTTGGCGATCTCCGGCGGACCCGCAGACATCGCGCGGGCGATCCTGGCCTGCACCGACTCGGTATCGTCAGCCGACGAGCAAGCAACAATATACCGAAAAAGCAGATCATCAGTCTCATGGCTTATCATCCTTTCTCACTTATTCAAAAGATAGAACCCTGCTATCGTCATCATTAGGTTCGTAATCACGGGCGTTTAAACACCAGCACCTTTGCGTTTAAAACGTACACTGGTTCATCTTTCTGATTACGCATCGTGCTGCGAACACTGACTACTGTCTGGTTCGGCTTGGATCGCGAAGGCGTAATGTCGAATACTTCGCTGTCGACGTGAAGGCCATCGCCAGGGCGTGTCGGCCGAGGCCAAGCGATCTCGCCGCCCAAGCCGATAATCCCGTTTGCGAGCGGAAGGCCGCCAGTTACGGGCAAGCGCATGGCGATCGCAGCCGTGTGCCAGCCGCTCACCGCCAGTCCTTTAAAAATGCTCGCCTGGGCCTGTGCACTTCCGAGGAAGACGGGCAGAAGCGGACCTATGCGGCTGCTCATTGCTTCTTCGTCAACGGTCGGCTCAGGGCGGCTGAGGCCGCGGTCCGGCGAATCCTCGTCCTCCACCCGAAGGATTTCGACGCGCTTTTGCTTCTCGAGGAGATTCACTGCGAGAAAGACCAACCGAAGCACGCCGAAACCCTGTCGCGCCGTGCGGTGGTCTCGAAGCCAGGTTCTTCGATTGCGCAGCACCGCCTCGGCGTCGCATTCCGGAAGCAACAGTACTACGAGAAAGCAGCGAGGTGCTTTCGCCGGTCCCCCGCGCTCGATCCTTGCTTCGCGTTCAAGCATTTTGGGTTACTGTAAACATAACTCTCAGCGATCTTGCAGTATTGACAACTGTCGCTGGGTGGACTAACATCCCAGGAGCCGCCTGTGAAAGTAGGCGCTGATAACGGTCGTTCCTCGACACCCGCGTGAGACAAGGAGTAGAGTATGGCGAAAGACAAGCAGGGAAGCAAAAGCAAACAGAATCCGAAAAAGAAGGAAACCGTCGTCCGCAAGCCGGATCAAGCCGAGATGACCGACGAAGAACTCACCAAGGTCGCCGGCGGCGGAACCGTAAGACGAACCTCGGGACTGGCGTAAGTCCACCCTCGCTGGTGGTGTGAATCTCTGCGCGGCTGCGTTCCCGTGGAACACTCGTCGAGCCGGCAAGGGAGGGGTCTGTCCACTCCCCAGGGAGGCGGGCAGAAGCGGACCTACGCGGCTGCTCATTGCTTCTTCGTCAACGGTCGGCTCAGGGCGGCTGAGGCCGCGGTCCGGCGAATCCTCGTCCTCCACCCCAAGGATTTCGACGCCCTTTTGCTTCTCGCGGAGATTCACTGCGAGAAAGACGAACCGAAGCATGCCGAAACCCTGTCGCGCCGTGCGGTGGTCTCGAAGCCAGGTTCTTCGCTTGCGCAGCACCGCCTCGGCGTCGCATTCCGGAAGCAACAGTGCTACGAGAAAGCAGTGAGGTGCTTTCGCCGGGCGCTCGCGCTCGAGCCCTGCTTCGCCGAGGCCCACCTAGATCTCGGACAGGCACTGCACCAACAGGGGAGCCTTGGCCAGGCAGTAAAGAGCTTTTACCGCGCGCTCGCAATTAATCCTGTGATGGCCCGCGGCCACTACCGTCTAGGCAACTCGCTCTGGAATCAGGGACAGATCGCGCCGGCAATAGAGTGTTACCGCCGCGCCATCGCTCTTAAGCCCAATTATGGGGCCGCCCTTAGTAATCTCGCCTTCACGATGAACTACGATGCTGAAGCGAGTCGCTCGGAGATCTACGCTGCACATCGCGCACGGGCCGCCATGCTTCCAGCGCTTCAGTTGTTCGATCGCAGCTATTCCAACGACCGCAGGCCTGAGCGGCGTTTGCGGATTGGCTACGTCTCGGGCGACTTCTGCGAACACTCGGTCAGCTATTTTTTCGAGCCGCTGCTTGCGTCGCACAACCACTCTGAAGTCGAGGTGTTTGCTTACAGCTCGCTCGATAGCGCCGAAGAGGACGAGACCACTGGCCGGCTGCGGTCGCTTGCAGATCACTGGATTTCCATCTGCCACTGGGACGATAAGCATGCAGCGGAGCAAATTCGCGAGGATCGTATCGATATCCTGATTGATCTCGGAGGCTACACAACCCGAGGCCGGCTCGCACTCTTCGCTCTGAAGCCTGCGCCGGTACAAGTCAACTGGATGGGCTATCTCAATACCACGGGGCTTGCGGTGATGGACTATCGGATTACCGACGAGATCGCCGACCCAGCGGGAGAAACGGACCGGTTCAACAGTGAGACGCTGGTCCGTCTGCGGCCGCCCTTCCTCTGTTATCGTCCGTTCGACCACGCGCCACCGGTTTCCGCGCTGCCCGCGTACGAAGCAGGACATTTGACGTTCGGCTCATTCAACGACCTCCCAAAGCTGACACCAGGCGTCATCAAGCTGTGGGCTAAACTGCTGCACACGGTCCGTGGCTCGCGCCTCATCATCAAGACGGAGCAGATGAGGGACGCCCCAACCGCAAGCTTGTTGCGGAGCCGATTCGCCGACGAAGGTATAGCGCCCGAACGGATTGACCTTCTGGCATGGCGGGTTAGGACCGTGCACCACCTTGCGCGTTACGGACTGGTCGATGTTGCGCTCGATCCCTTCCCCTTCAACGGCGTGACGACGACGTGCGAGGCGCTGTGGATGGGTGTACCGGTGGTGACTCTGCGTGGCGACCGGCCCTATGCGCGCGTGGGCGCGAGTTTGCTGGCCTCGGTCGGGCTCCAGGAGTTTGTCACGGAGGACCCGGAATCCTATGTGGAGATGGCCGCCAGTCTCGGGAAAGATCTTTTCCGGCTGAGGGAATTGCGGCTCGGATTGCGCGATCGAATGCGCGCATCACCACTTTGTGACGGAGCGGGGTTCGCTCGTAGCACAGAGCGGGCCTATCGCCGCATGTGGCAAAACTGGTGTGCACAACGGCCGTCGCCTGACGAAAAACCCGATGACTGTCCACAGGGCCGGGAGCGCGGCGTTCTGGACGGAAAGGGAATTGGATGACGGCGCGTGCCGGAAGTTGTCCCTGAGCATGAGCGCGGCAAAATGACGTGCGTCAGGAGCGACTTTGGCGCGGTTCTTCGGTAGAGATCAGAACCCGGTCTCTGACGTGCAATCCCAACCGCCGGTATGCTAAGAGAACGCAATGATTACTTCCGCAGAACTTGAAAAAATTTCCCTTTTCGCAGGCGTTGAAGAACAGGAACGGCGGCGCCTCGCGCGGCGGGCGGCCGACATTCACCTTGAGCCTGGCGAGTGGCTCATCCGTGAAGGTGAAGAGCCACGTTTCTTTGTCATCCTCGAAGGTGAACTCGAAGCGGTCAAAGACATTTGTCGGCCAGCGTCAGGAACTCGGGCGCAGTCAACGCGGTGAGTTCTCTGGTGAAACGCCAATCTTCATGGGTACCGCCAGCATCGTTTCGGTACCCGCCGTTACAAAATGCCGCGTCGCGCGCTTCGAGCGCCAGCAACTGCAGGAGCTCGTCCGCGGCGCTGGGCTTACGCAAGCCATGTCGCAGTACCTCGTCCAGCAAATCCATGACAAGGCCAACATCCGCGTAGAGTCCCACACACAGGTCATAGGCGCGCATGGAGAAGACCATCCCGAGCAGATTACAACCACCGCTCGCCCACCCGGCGGCCCCGAATTCACTTGCACCCGCGACGCGAAGGCGCTCTTCATTATGATCGGTGCCGTCGCGAAAACCCATTGGCTGCCCACGTCACTCGAGCGCGACGCCAACGGCTACATCTGCACTGGCCGCGACATTACTACATGGTCACTTGAGCGCGAGCCGTTCGCGCTTGAAACCAGCATACCCGGCATCTTCTGCGCCGGCGACGTTCGTCACGGTTCCGCCAAACGCGCCAGCGGCGTCGGCGAAGGCAGCGTGTCTATCGCCTTCATCCACGAATATCTGGTACTCGCCGGTACGCATCCGCAAGGCAACGCATAACCGCCATCGCGCGCCTTCATATCCGAGTCGCCCGTCTCGATGAGCCTCCAGAGCAGTGCGCCGCCCGTGGTGTTTCCGGCGCATGAAAGTGCAGCACACCACGTATTTCATCTCCGCCTCGGTCGCGGCGCGGCCTTCGGGGTAGCCAGCAGGAGCAGTGGCAGTTCGATTCCACCGTGATCGTCCGCACAAACCTCGCGATCAGCACCGTAACTTTTTTCCGTCCGACAGCGAAGAAGCTCGCGACACCAATATTCCGTTCCCTTAGGAGATCACCAGGTCGTGACGTCCGGGGGCCGCATATTGACCACATATCTTAAGGAGAAACATGATGAAGATTCGAAAAGTCCAAGGGAACAGCGTCAGCTTCGGGTCGCTCCACTCGTTGGCGCTAGGAACTTCCAGGAGGAGCCGATGAAGAAGTTCTATTTTCTTAGCATACTAGTCCCGCTCATTGGAGCAGCTACCGCCGTCCAGGCCGATACCGATCAGAACGTTCTGGTGGTTACGGCGTCAAACGCCACCACGAACCAGCTCCTGGTTTACAACTCCGGGGGTGCACTGATCCAGACCATTCCGACAGAGGGTCAAGGTGGCGTCAGCGGCAACGCTGGCGGCATCGAGGCGAAAGGCAAGGCTGGTCGCAGTCGTGAATTTCGGCTCGAAGAACGTGTCCATATTTGAACGCAGGGACAATGGGTTCCAGATGAGGCAGTTGGTGCCCACGGTCTCCAGCCCGGTCAGCGTAGCCTTCGGCGCCGACCATCTCTACATCCTTGGGACCACCAAGGTTGAATCCCACCGGATATATGGATCCAGCGTAATTCCAGTCCCGATGGAGTGGTCAGACTGCTCATGGCGGACGGGTCCGCGGCCCAGGTCGGTGTCGTGCCAAACCAGCTCATCATCACCGAAAAAAGCAACACGATTGAGACCGTCAACCTGCTTCCCGACGGAGCTGTGAGTGGCGCTCCACGCTGGTAAAGAACATTCCGTCCAACGTCAATACGCCGTTCGGACTGGTTACGCGCGGCAACGATGCCTACGTCACCATCGCTCATGCCAATGAGATCAGCCTGGTCCGCAATGGCACGGTTCTGACCGTCACCGGCTCCGGCACGCAGAACGCCCCTTGCTGGCTGGCACTGGTGGGACCGTTTCTGTTCTCGAGTAATTCGCCGAGCATGAGCGTTTCACGATATGCCGTCTATGGGCAAAAATCGTGCAAGACGCGGCCGTTGCAGCGCAATTGAATGGCGATCCGACCGATATCGCCTCGGGGGATGGATTAGTTGCCGTGATCGACGGCAACGGCCGGTCTCGCATCTGTCGATCTTCGGCGTCGACGAGGACGGCAACCTGACCCTGCTGCAAGCCGCAGCTACCATCAGCGCTGCGGCAAACGGCGTTGCGGTCGTTCGGGGCGAGGACTGAACGAAGCACCATTCAGCCCGGTAGTCGATGCTATAAGGGCGTGATCCAGGCGAGCGCACGCCGATCCATGTACCGTTCATGGCCCAGCGGATCAAACAGTCTGGATCACGTTCCCTATCGCGCCTGCAGTCCCGCCGGCGCCCGCGGTCTCTCCGCTTCCCGCAGGCTAGCCGAATTCCTGCAAGACATCCACGCCCGCACCTCCCACATCCGGATCGTGCTGGGACTACGGATCCGTTATTACTACGCCTTCCAACGGTGCATTGAGGGAGTATACCTGCCGTTTTGTCGTCGAAGTTGGAAAGAGTCGACCGCGGGTACCTCAGAGCAGATCATCAAGACACACTTGGTCCCGTTGGTCGGGAAGACCCTGCTTCATGCAATCCCGCAAGAGGAATTGCAGGACTTTCTCGATCGGAAGGCGCCGGACCTCTCCTCCAGCTGATTTCGGTATTCTGGACTGAACCCCTTAGCTGAGACAAATCGCAATGAACACACTTGGCATTCTGAAGTGGCCCACTTCGGCAGTTTGTTTTGGCCCACCCTGGGAAGCGAACTTCTACTCTGGATTTGAGCGAAGCCCGAACGGAGGCGACGTTGGACTGGAGAGCCAAGGTGGAGTTATTCGAGCAGATCCGGCGAGAGTATGAGTTTGGCGTCGGGACGATTATCGGGATGGCGCGGAAGCTGGGGGTGCACCGGCGGATGGTGCGCGAAGCGATCGGAAGCGCGACGCCTGCGCGAAGGAAGAAGACAGAACGACCGCGGTGAAGATGGCGGCGGTGGATTCATCGACGCGATTCTGGAAGCCGACCGCAAGGCGCCGCGGAAGCAGCGGCATACGGCGAAGCGGATCTGGGAGCGGATTCGGGAGGAGCTGCCGGATCGACGGTCGGGGAACGCACGGTGCGGCATTATGTGGAGCAGCGCAAGACGCGCTGGGGATGATGGCCGCGAGACCTTCGTGCCGCAGAGTTACGAGTGGGGCGTGGAAGCGCAGGTCGACTGGTATGAAGCCTCGCCGATCTGGATGGCGAACGGACGAAACTCAGGTTTCTCGATGCGTTCGATGGCCAGCGGAGCGGCCTATCACCGCGCCTATCTGCACGCGACGC
>CAVYHD010000018.1:0-591490 GCA_963768075.1 Terriglobia bacterium | reverse complement strand
TCTCCTATGCCGCATGCGGCATAGACGCCACTGCTTCGCCACGCATCTACTCGAAGCTGGCGCAGACCTACGGACCATCCAGATTTTACTGGGGCATCGTGATCTGGAAGAAACCACGACCTACTTGCACTTGTCGAACCGTCACCTGAGCGCCACCGCGAGTCCGCTGGATTCCCGCTGCTTGCCAGCAACCACGATCCAGGCACCGGTAGGAAGTAAATGCCGCGGCCACCCGTTGAGGTGGCCGATGTGATCCGCACAGCCGGAGAAAGCTTCTTCGATCGCCGCCCGAAGTGGTTTTCCTGGCTACACCTGAAAGTGCTGCGCGCCATCCTGTGCTGCCGTACAGCCGCACTCGGCGGACATGCAGATGCGTGTTCAAAATGCGGACACGAGGTCGTCTCCTACAACTCGTGCAGAAACCGGCATTGCCCAAAATGCCAGGCTAACGCACGCGACCGCTGGCTGGAAGCGCGAGGCGAAGAACTGCTGCCCACCCGCTACGTCCACGTCGTCTTCACATTGCCGCGCCAACTGGCGCCGCTGGCGTTGCAGAACAAACGCGCGATCTATGCCCTGTTATTCCGGGCCAGCGCCGAGACGCTGCTCGAAGTCGCCAGCGATCCCAAGCGTCTCGCCGCCGAGATCGGATTCTTCAGCATTCTCCATACCTGGAACCAGAAACTCCAGCTCATCCCCACGTGCATTGTGTAGTTCCCGCCGGCGGTCTGGCTCCGGACCACTCGTGCTGGATCGACTCGCAGCAGAAGTTCTTCCTGCCAGTGGACGTGCTCAAAGAAGTGTTTCGGGGTAAGTTCGTGGAAGGTCTCAGAACGCTGCATGCGGAGCACAAACTTAGCTTCTATGGAGCCCTTGCTGTGCTGCAGAATCCTAAGGCCTTCGCCGCTTGGCTCCGTCCCCTGTTCCGCTCCCCATGGGTGGTTTATTCCAAACGTCCATTCGGCGGTGCGCAACATGCACTACGTTATCTCGGCCAGTACACCCATCGCGTAGCGATTTCTAACCATCGACTCATCACTGTTGCCGATGGCATGGTCACTTTTCGCTGGCGCGATTCGGCTCACCACAATAAGAAACGTCTGATGACGCTACCAGTCAACGAGTTCCTGCGCAGATTCCTTTTGCACGTGCTACCGCCTGGATTCGTCCGCATCCGCTATTTCGGCTGGATGGCTCATCGCTGTCGCGGCGCATCGCTTCCGCTCTGCCTGCAACTGCTGGCTCAATCAGGCCGGTTCCTCGAAGCCGAGCCCGCGGAAAAAGGCCCCTGCACACCACGGCCGCTCTGGACTTGTCCCCAATGCGGCGGGCCCATGGTCCTTATCAAACGACTCAGCTCCATGGAGCTTCGATGGCGGTCTCCGCCGTTCCCGATGGGCTCCAGCCATGACTCGATCTTTGACATCACCGCTTCAGCACGCACCCCAGCACTATCAACACAGGTGTGTCCGCATTGCTCGCCGTGGGGCTCTGAAACTCTGGAAATACACTTCCCGGCAACCAATCCAAACGCCCATCGGCAATACATTGCCCCGGTCGTCAGTTTTCTCCACTCTATCCGCAATTCAAAATACATAGCTCGAAGGTTCCACAACGGCTTCCTTCAAGTCGCTGTATCGAAAACGCTCCGGCGCTCGGCCGTCCCGCGTCCCTCGACATTCTCCTCGCCGGATCGTTCCCGATACAGCACTAAGACTTCGCGTTCCTTTGGACAACCCCACTCCTCGGATGGCGCGTTTCTCGTTGGAACAAGGCGCACTACGAGCGTCCTGCCGACCTAACTTCTTGCCCCCCTTTGCGGTCAACCGTTGAGTTCGCTGAATTCATTCCTCCCGAAGGGCTATCAGTGGCTGCAGGCGAGAGGCCCGACGCGCCGGAAAATAGCCGGCCAAGGCAGCGGCCCCGGCCAACAGCACAACAGCGAGTGCAAGTGTGAGTGGATCGTTCGGCGTCACACCATAGAGGAAGCTCGCCACAAGCCGTGTCGACGCCAGCGCTGCGACAAGGCCCACGATGAGGCCGATGCCAATTAGAACGGCCAGTTCGCCCATGACCATGTGAAGCACTTGGCGGGGTTCGGCCCCGAGCGCGATGCGAATCCCCATCTCATTCTGCCGCCGCACGACGTTGTAGGACATCACGCCGTATAGCCCAATCATCGCCAATACAAGAGCAAGCCCGCCAAAGAATCCCGAGAGCGTCGCGAGTAGCGTTTCCCGCTCGATGGAGCTGTCCACCTTGGCGGCGAGCGTTTTGAATACTAGGGACACATCGCCGTTGACACCGGCGATGGCGGATTTCACACCGGAGATGAGCTCGGCCGGCGCGCCGCCCGCAGCTCGAAGTTCAAAGCTGGTGAGTGGACCGGGCACTCTTCCCTGGCTCCATGGGATAAAGACGAACGGCGACGGCGCATCGCGCAGCGAACTATATTTCGCGTCTTTCACGACGCCGACGATCTCGATCGTTCCGCCCGCGATACTCCAGGCGTATTGCGCTCCGCGGCCTTCGCGAACGCGGAATTGCCGCCCGAGTGGATTCGCCGCGCCGAAATATTTTTGCGCGAAGGATTTGCTGACGATGGCCACCTTAAGCGAAGTGGACGTGTCGTGGCTATTGAAATCGCGGCCAGCAACGATTGCCGTCCCGAGCGTTTCAAAGTACCAGTCACTCACATTGTTGAAGGAGGCCATCGCGTCATCGAGCGATTTGGGAGTGTAGCCGTCGACCTCCACTTCACCGGTCCAACGGCAATGACAGACGGGCGTGATGGCGGAGACGCTGGCGGAATGCACACCCGGGATCGCGCGGAGTTGGTCCAGCATCTCCTGATAAACGGCGGACCATCGTTCCCTCGGATAATTTCCACTACTGAGATCGGCGCTGACGAGCAGCACTCTATCGCGCTCGAATCCGGCGTCGAGGGAAATAAGTTTCCAAAACGTCGAGAGCATCAAACCGGCGCCTACAACAAGTAACAGCGCCAAAGCGACCTGCGCCGCCACCAGAACTTTGCCAAGGCCAAGTTTCGCCCCCTCGATCACGCCGCGGGCATTGGCCTTCATCGCCGATTGGGGATCGACGCGAGTACCGCGCCAGGCGGGGGCCATGCCGAACAGCAGGCCGGTAAGGACTGCAACGCTCGCCGTAAACGCGAATACCCGGAGGTCTAAAGCGAGATCGAGCGGAGCATCCAGAAATCGAGCCAGCAGGCGGGCGCCCCATGCAGCGCCGAGGATCGCCCCGATGACCGACAGCAGCAAGCTCTCGGTGAGCAATTGGCGAATCAGGCGGCCACGTCCCCCGCCGACGGCCATTCGGATTGCGATCTCGCGCTGCCGCGCTGCGCCGCGCGCAAGCAGCAGGTTCGCCACATTGGCACACGCGATCAGCAGCACCACGCCCAGCATCACCATCAGAATCATCAGCGCAACCCGGTATTGCCTACGCAGATAGGAGACTCCGTTGGCGGCCGGCTGCGAATCGAAGGTTTGGCTTAAGTACCGGTCCCGGTCCTCCGGCCCCAACTGGCGTCCACCTTCGTTTTCGAGACCGTGTTCGTCGAAGGCCGCCTTGTAAATTTGCGGAGCGAGAGTTTTCAAGCGGGCCGTCGCCTGGCCTGCGGAGACTCCCGCCTTCAAGCGTCCGATGACTTGCAGCCAGCCCACCGGGTAGAAGTTGGTCTCGATCATGTGCGGATAGCCGCTACCTATCAGTGTTACGTCGCAGAGCGGCAGCATGACGTCGGCCGATGCGCCGACTTCGGTTCCGTTAAATCCGGGGACGGTGACACCCACGATCTCGACGGGATGCCTGTCGATTGAAATCGTTTTGCCGAGGATGTCGGTCCGGCCGCCGTATTCGCTTTGCCAGAAGCCATAACTCAACACCGCGCTTCCAGCGCAGCCGCGCGTATCGTCGGCGGGTGCCAGCGTTCTGCCGAGTACGGCGCGCACACCCAACGTATCGAAATATTGCCCCGACACATAGACGCCATTCACCGAACGGGCCTCACCTCCCGAGGCCAGATTGAAGTCCCAGCGGCCATAGGCGAAGACGCCTGAGAATACGTCCTGTCGATCGCGAAGGTGCTCCCAAGTTGGATTGGAGAACCGAGCATAAGTCTCTTTGCCCATCATCACCTGGATCAATTCCTCGGGATGGCGCACCGGCAGAGATTTCAGGATTACCCCGTCGATCAGGCTGAAGATCGCGGTGTTGGCCCCGATTCCGAGGGCGAGAGAAAGAATCGCCGTGGAGGCGAAACCAGGGCTTCTGCGCAGGCCGCGGAGGGCGTAGCGAAGATCTTGCACAATCGCGTCGAGCATAGTAGAAGTATGTCACTGCCGAACGACGATTCGCCGAAGTGCATCGGTGTGAGAGTCTGCGGAAACCGGGATGTCGGACACATGGCTTCTCACGACTGGATGATCTCCGACAATGGGACTACCGGCCCGCATCGCCCAAATCCGAGCTTTGTACGAATGGCGCGTCAGAACTAAGCCGCTGGTGCGGTGGACGCAGCCGCGTGCGTGTTTGAGGGTATGAACGGCGGTAGCTTCGCGCAGTGATGCTGACTTGATACGCGCCAGGCACGAGATCGGCGAAGCGAATGTCACCAGCGGTGCCGGTCTTGCCGTTTTGCAACAGAACACCCGTTGAACGAAGAGTTACTTTCGCGCCGGCAACCACTACACCTTGGTCGGTTCTGGCGCTGACTTCGAGCGAAATAGTCTCCTCGGCGAACGCTTCCGGCGAAAGCGGGAACGCCAGGAGGATGAAAACCTTGACAGCGGCAAGTGCCGGTTTACGGAGACCGCAGTCAATCACTCTGTACATTTGGATCAATAGGCCGACGGCCTTACCAGAGAGTTTTGTGACGCAGCGATGGAACGTACAGTTGCAATATCCTGTTTCCGCCGATGACCTACGGTTCAGGGAGCCGTAGCGGCCCTCTCTGTGGCGCTCCCCTGGCCCGGTTCGCTGGATGGCCTTCTGGCACCCGTGTCAAAATCCAAACACACTTCCGCGGCTGCTGAGCCTCGCCATTTCGTAAGAGATTCCACTATGATGCGAAGAATCACGCGTCGGTTTTCGATCAGCACCTTGAGCCAGGCAAGAGATCCCTTCTGCGGGAAATATATGCCCCGAAAGCACAACCGGGCCATCAGGTGACTGATCTTGTACGGAACAGGAGCGTCGGCGATTTTGCTCATCGCTCTTCGTGTCGCCGGTGGGTCATAGGAATCAGTCCATGCCTGGTTAACTTCGCTATGCACCTCGGCAACGGTCATTCTGAGCGGAGTATGCGCCATCTTGAAGGGCGCAAAATCAAGCCAGTGCTCAGGCCGCGTCAGCCGACCCTCCTTTGCCAGCCGTTTATAGAGCGGAGTGGAAGGAAACGGCGTAATCTGGCCGAAGACCGGCAGCCCTGGAGGCCAGTTCCGGATTTCCGCAAGGGTGCGAGCGGCGACACCAACCGAATCGTTGTCGAGCCCGAAGATGAAGGATGTAATCGCGTACACGTTGCGACGAGCCAATCTTTCCAACACAGCGCTGTACTCGGACGGCTTGTTGAAGCTCTTGTTAACGTCCTTCAGATTGGCAGGATCCAGAGATTCCATGCCGATGAAGACCCACTTGCCGCCGGACTCCGCGATGAGATCAACCAACTCTTCATCACAAAGCAAGTTAGCGCTGATCTGTGCGACCCAGGCAAGCTGCGCTCCGGCGGTAATAATGTCCCGCAGCAGCGACTTTGTGCGCTTTACATTGATGGCGAAGTTGTCGTCAACGAAGAAGACCGCCACTTTGCCATGCTGGCGGCGGGCTCGCGCTTTCAATCGCAACATTTCTTCCACCACGCTCTGGTTGGAACGAAAGCGGATGGAGTCTCCGAAAAAGCCGGTGACCGTGCAGAATTCGCAACCGTAGGGGCATCCCCGTCCGGACTCAATGGGAATGAGATGGAAACCCTCCCATGGAATCCCGAATTTCCCGAAGACTGGGCGCAGGAATTTAGGGATCTGGTTGAATTGATCGAGGTCGAGTGACTCCCACGCAATCTTCGGATACTCGCCGAGGTTTGGTTTATGCTCCTGCCCAAAGGCGTCCACCGGCGCGTACACCGCTTTCAGGCAGCCGTTGGCCGCATCTTCGACAATTTGGGGCCAGGTCTCATCCGCTTCTCCAAGCGCCACCGCATCCGCGTGGCGAACGCCGCCGTTCCGTCCCAAAGCTTCATCTGGAAGTTCGGTGACGTGTGGGCCACCCATCACTACTGGAACACCGGCGGCACGGAGCGCATCTGCGGCGCGGTAGGCCCTTGCGATCATCCGTGTCATGGCGCCGATTCCGACCAGATCGATTCCCCGGTCTTTAACGAACTGTACCAGCTCCGCGTCGTTCAGCGGTTTCGCGTTGCCGTCCAGCAACAATACCTCGTGGTGCGGGGGTGTCCGTGCCTGAAGCAGGAACATCCATAGATGGGGCATGAAGTTGCCGGTGATGCCGTTATCCGGATTGTGAAGAAGAATCTTCATAGACGATGCCGATGACCGCGGCACACTGGCATTTCCCCACGTCCAGTCTCGGGCGAAGCAGCCCTAACCGGAGTGAACGAATGACACGCCGCACATATTCTTGACGAGGATAGCGACGCCTGCCTGCCAATCACTGTGGGCGCCACGTCATGTCCACGCGCACCGGCATCTCGTTCTTAACCGGGACTGCCAAGAGCGACGGTGGGTCAATCTTGAAATCGGATAGCGTGGCCGGAATCGTTCCTGTGATCCGGATCTGGTTTCCTTGAGTCGCCAGTTGGAACACTAGCTGCTTGTACTGGGCGGTTTGGCCCGCAAACTGGATCTCCAGATCGCAATGGAGTGTTGTGGATGCGGATGCTGTTTCGGGCAATCGCGTGCGCACGCTGACGATGGGAAATTGCGCGCCACGCGTCACTTGAAGCATGTGAAGATCCCGGTTGCTGTCCCCCGAATCAAACGACTTCACAGGTACCGCGATCAAAAAATCGCATTGTCCGGCGTGGCAAACGCCCTTGCCTCGCGCGGCATGACTGACACCTTCGCTCTGATGCAGCGGGTGAGATACGTGGTACGTGAGAGTGGATTGTTCAAGAACCCATTGGCTGTCCGCTCCGGCAAGCGCTGGAAGCGTCACAAGCAGGAAGGCTATTTTCTCATTCATAAGCCTCTGCCTAGAATTTGAAGGACACCGACACAATGGCAAGACCAAACGCCGTGTACGTCACGTCAGCCACGACCCCATGCGCCTTGGCAATCCCATGAACCTTTTCTCCGTGGTTTTCCTGACTAAAAGCCATAGCCCCCAAGATGGGGGTGAGGATCATCCCAGGTCCATGAATCCAGGCCAGGGCCTTATGCAGGCGGATGGGTCCGCGTGTTGTAGTGCCTGCTATCGTGGGCGCGCGGATGGCATAGTAAGCGGTCATGAAATACATGTCCGCCGTCACCGAGCCCAGCGCGCCATGTATATCGCGGCCGGTCGCGGTGCTGTGCCTTCCCCCGGCGAGGCCGGAAGTGGCGATCGTAGCGACCAAAGGGGCGAGCGTTATCAAACCGAACCGTTGATGCATTTTGAGCATGTGCGCCCGCTTGTCGAGTCTGGCCTGATCCTGGGCATTTCCCTTTGCCTCAGCCGGCGGGAAGCCCAGATCCCCCAACGCGGGCGGTGGCACCACATTGGTGGAAGGGGCTATTAGACCCAGGTCCATCGTTTGCTTGGCCCCTGCCGTCAGCGTCACTGTCGCTACTTTGTTACTGAACCCTTCCGCCGTGACGGAAACCTCGTAATCGCCCGGCATGAGGTCTGCTACGTTGTACGTCCCGGCCGAGTTGGTTTGGGCTTCCGTCGCTTGACCGGTGGACACATTCTTGACGGAGATTTTGGCGTTTGGAATCACGGCTCCCGAAGGGTCCGTAATAGTCCCGGACAGCGTAGAGCCACCGAGTTGCGCTCGCAAGGAACCCGAGATGAGGAGAAACCCAAGAAAGAGCGCCGTCACTTTGGGATTCATTTGAGGCTGTCCAGGAGCACGTTTACTTCCGCACCCGCACGGTCTCCTCCGAGTCGGCGACCTTCTTACAGTGTGAGGAACATAACATGATTCTTTAAGGTGGGCAGTGCGATAATCGCAGCGGCAATTTGCCACCATCTCAATTAAAGATAAAGTGTCAGTTTTGTTCAACATCGGATGATTTTTTGGCCGATATGAAATCGGAGGCTATATGATCAATCCAATCAGTTCAAGCATCGTGACCGCTCACGCAACACCTCAGGTAGCCAGTTCGCCGTCTACCGCTCAGCAGCCTGCTAGTAAACCGCAGGAAGATTCAGTTCATCTGAGTTCGAAGGCGCAGTCCGCGGGCGGCGACGCCGATCACGACGGCGATTAATATGTCCGGCGCGTGGGTCTTGTTCGTTTCGGCACGCGCGCCGTTCTTTCCCTCCGCAGGAACTTCTCTTTTGCCAACCTGGCACGAACCATCCAACGCTGCCGACGAATTAGCCGGCCTGGTGGGCAAACTGTCACGCTATCGTTCTGGACTGCGGCAATTTGCCGCCGTTTGTGGTCTGCAGCAATGCGCCAAGGTCGAGCCAGAACTTTTGCTGATATGTCCGCCGGTGAGGTTGGTAGGTCTCCTGCTGCTGTGAGCACATGCCTTTTCGTATCCGCGTTTTTCTGGCGGTTTTTTTCTCTGTCGTTTCGAGTGGTGCGCTGGGCCAGCAGACCTCGCCGGCACCGGATCCGGATCAAGTGGAGGACAAAAGAATATTCTGGATCATTCCCAACTACCGGACGTCCCCGAGTTTGCAGCCCTACGAGCCGCTCACCGCCGACGAAAAATTCAAGATCGCTACGGAGGACTCATTCGACCGCGGCACCGCCGCTCTTGCTGTGTTGTTCGCGGGGGAGGCTCAGCTGACGAACGCGACTCCCGCGTTCGGGCAAGGCGTAAAGGGCTACGCTCGATACCTCGGGACGTCATACGCCGATTTCGTGATCGGCGATATGATGACGGAAGCCGTTTATCCTGCCGTGCTTCATCAGGACCCGCGTTATTTCCGGCGCGGGGCGGGGAGCGGCTGGTCCCGCCTCGCAAGCGCGGCTGGCCAGATCTTCTGGACTCACACGGACTCGGATCACGCGCAGTTCAATTTTTCGGAGATCATCGGCAATTCGACCGCCGTGGCGATTTCGACCGCCTACTATCCGGACAACCGGACGGCGACCAACGCCATCTCTAAGCTTGTTGTTCAGCTCGGGGTCGACATGGCGTCGAACATCTTGAAGGAATTCTGGCCAGACATAAACCGCAAGCTTTCACGAAATCATCGCGCTGGGTCGGATGACGCTCGATAAAGTCCATTTTGAGGCTTGTGCACTTCAAAAAGCCGATCACTGGAATGGACCACCGGCGGCATTCCGCCGCCACCCGAATCTCTTGATGTGGCGAGATGCCGCACTTGAAGTTCAGCGATTGGCAGCATAACGACGTGGTCCTTGTATTCAGGGACCTACTTCGCCATAGGCGTTCGGTACGTTTCATGCACTGTCTCCAACGCGATGTTCGTAACATGACTGCCGCATTGGGGGCGTTCTTCCCTCGCCCCCTTCTTTCTTGGGAAAAGAGATGCGATGTCATTCTTTCACGCGCCCAGTTCAGGGAGTTTCGCGCAGCGTGTTACCGCTCGCTAGTTGCGGCTCCTTGCGGTCTTGCCAAACCGTCGGCCCAGGATCATCTTCACCACCAAATGATCGGTTCCGTGAGTGACGCCCACACCCACGCCAAAGTTGAATTCCCACTGAGATGATAGATTCAAATCGATGCACGGCACGATCTGCTGCTCCTGGTCGCGCAAAGGATCGAAATTCCCAACCGGGCCAAGTTGGCCATAGTACTCAAAACCCGCGTTGACTTTTTTTGTGATGTCGTAACCGGCTTTGAAGTTCGGTGAGAAAACCACACCTTGGCTCACGCTCGGCCCGTGAAAGCTCCGGTCCAGGGTGGGATTAAACGCGAGGTACCAGCGCTGGATCTGCTTGTCGATAATGGGCCGGATTTCTAGCGTCCAGCTATCGGACGAAAAGGCGTCACGCTGGTAGCCAAACTCCAACGACAGGCTCACGCCCACTGGCCAGTGCCAATTCTCTGGCACCCTCGCGCGGGGTCGGATGTGGTCCCCTACCCACTGCCAGCCACCCTGGTTGGGGTTGGCGCTAGTAAAGATGTACAACCCTGTCTCGAACCAGTCCGTGATTCCCTGCGTGATCTCGACCGTCTCATGCAACTGGTGTTCGGTCCCGTACACGCCGTCGACGATGCCCTTGCTGCCCTGGACCGTGAAGTTGCTGTGCAACTCGATCATAGTGGTGCCTGGCTCCTGCGTCTCGGATGGATAGACCTGGATTTCGTAGTTTCCCTGCGCCAGCACTATGGCCGCGGAAGAAAGAAAGAGAACTAGGCGAAGTATGGTCATCCGACGAGAAACTGTGAAGCGCCTTCCGGGGTGTGCAACCTGAAGTCCAACCGCCGGATTTTGACGCCGCAACTATTCGCCATGCAAACGGAAGGTGTAGCGCAGCATGAAAGTGTGGCCTCCGGAATCAACACCGTAAGAGGTGGAGAACACGTATTGCACAACAAGGTTGTTGGAAAAACGCCAGCCCGCGCCGAAGTCGGAGGAACGGCGCGGCGGCCTGTAACCAGTGGCAGTCAGAGGCAAAAATGGGTCTGTAATGAGCACTGTGTTCCCGAAGCTATCCGGATAAATCGCTTGGCTCAGATCGTACGCCTGCCAGATGGCGAGCAGTGACGCGTTCAAAAACAGGTGTGAAGACAGCTTGGTTTGAACGCCCAGGTTCGCCGAGACGAAGCGGCTGTTCTGGTTGCCGGTCTGGAGCAGGCGAACCGTCACCAGTCTGGGTGCGGCCCGTGCTCGCCGGCGACGCACCACCGGCGAAGTCGACGCTCAACACCGTCCGCTGGTTGAGAAAATAACCAAAGCCCAACGCCGCGGAGCTTCGCTGCGCGCGGTCCCGCTGATGCGAATCGACCGCGATCGATCGCGTCAGGTCGTCGCTGAGCGCCAGCCCGAGCCAGGACGCCTCCACTCCATAGAAAAGCCTCCGGCCCAACGGGCCTCGAAGACGAAGACCAAATTCGGACGAATGGCCTGAAGAACGAGTGGAATCGAGGGGCTCTTGAACGATTGTTCAATGTATGACTCGTGTCGTTGTCCGCAGCCTCGATTAAGCCGTAGCGATAAAAGAATCCGAGCGTTTGACCATGCGGCAGATCTCTTTCAACACCTGCGGTAATACGCCTCTGCGAGATCGTGGAACCGGAGTCTATACGCTCGATGGAGCCGCTCGGCTGTCCCGTCGAAAGAATCTGTGCAGCCAGGGAGCCGGTTCCCTGCAGGCTCTCGATTTCAATCCCAACACTGGTGTTCGCGCCGAAGCGGCGGGCGGCGAGCACAGAGCCCGAGAAGAACTCGCCGGTTGACGAAGCGCTGGTTTGTAAGCTTCCCTCGGGTACGGTCTGGCCCAAAATGCTCGACAAGCCGAGATCGGACGGTGCGCCTTGCACGCCACTTCCAATCTTCGATCCAGTGACGCTCCCACCGATCACAAAGCTATTGGCCAGCGGAACGAACATCGAAAACTGCGACGCAGCGCTGTAATTGAGCGGACTGACCGCGGACAGCCCTGGCGGAGTGGGGTTTTCATCCAGCCCGCCGCTCCCGTTCAACGAAGGTAAGAAGACGACGCGGCCTTCCGCCGCTTTGAAACCGGTAGCGTATGCCGGGTTTTCCAGACTATCCAGATGCGCTTCGGGAAAGGCGTTGTAGCGCAGCAGAAAAGGAACCTGTCCGATTTCTGAAAGACCGGCGATGTACTGTTCGTAAATGCTGGCGATATTACGCGGCGAATCCCAGTCGCGCTCGTCCAGTCTGGCTCGTGCTGTGATGAGCCGCGACCCATGCCCGTTGCTCTGATTCTCTGCGATCTTCGCGGCTCGGAGAGCACGTTGAACAATTGAAAGCCTTGTCCCGGAACCAGCAGCACGCCCCGGCCGGCTTCGATCACCACCGATTGTGCAGGGTCGATGAGACTGGTTACTTCGACGGAGCCCTCGTAAACCATTACCTGGGTATCGCCCCGGCTGTCTACCGTGATGCTGAAGTCGGTTCCGCGCACGGCGATCGAGGCGGTAGGGCTGTTTATGCGATACGGATTGGGCCGCCCGCCAAAATGATTGATCTTCACTCGCACGCTGCCCAGCATGATCTCAAACAGTTCACGAAGTGAAACAGCGGCGCGGAAATCTTTGATCACGATCACAGATTCCGGCTGTACGACGATCATGCTTCCGTCGGTCAGTTCGATGACGAGCCGGCCGCCGCCGCGCGTATCCACCCTGTCCCCGGGGCCCAGTTCGTTTCCCGGCGCCAGCGCGAGCGGCGGAGGCGCCATTGCCGCTTGAAAGCAAAACCCGTCCGCTAACACTGGAGACTCGCGCCACGACCATTTGAGCGTCCATGCCAGGACACAACACGAGCGCCGCGCCCAGGATACACAAGGCACGGTTGGTGATTGTCGCGCGGGCTTGGTGTCTCAAAATCTCTATGGCCGGCCCCTTCTCCGTTCAGCTCTGCTTATTCAGTATTTTCGGCATCGCCCTCCGCATCACCTTCCGGGTCAGCAGCCCCTTGGAGTTTATATCGGGCGATGAGGCGCTGGATGGTCCGGCGGTCAAGGTGAAGGACGGCGGCTGCCTGCCTGCGGTTCCAGCCGGTCTCATCGAGGATGAATTGCAGGTACCGTCGTTGTAGCTCATCCATGCCCGGCCGGTCCGCGATCAATCGCTGTTCGGCACTGCCAGGACTGCCGGGCCTCTGGCTGGCATCCGTGATTTCCGATGGAAGGCAATCCGCTGTGACGAGGCCATTCGAGGAGAGCGCCACTGCCCGACGCAAGGCGTTCTCCAATTCCCTCACATTTCCGGGAAAGTCGTATGAAGAGAGCGCCGCCATCGCCTCGCGCGTAAGATGCAGCGGCAACTTCGCGGAATCGCCAAATCTTTGTAGAAAGTGGGCGGTGAGCAGTTCGATATCCCCGGCACGGGCGCGAAGCGGAGGCAGTTCAATACTGAGAACGCTGAGACGGTAAAAAAGGTCAGCCCGGAAAGTTCCGGCGTCCACCAACCCACGCAAAGGCGCGTTGCTCGCGCCGATCACACGCACGTTGACTTGGCGTGCATGCGTGGAGCCGATGCGCCGCACTTCTCCACTTTGCAACACACGCAACAGGCTCGCTTGAAACGCTGCGCTCGTGGAGGCCAATTCATCGAGAAACAGCGTGCCGCCGTCGGCTGCTTCGAAAAGGCCGCCGCGATCTCCCGTGGCGCCCGTGAAAGCTCCCCGCATGTAGCCAAATAGTTCCGATTCGAGCAACGTATCCGTCAGGCCCGAGCAGTTCACCGAAAGAAACGGGCGGCTGGGTCGAGTGCTGAAATCATGAATGGCTCGCGCCACCAGTTCCTTTCCCGTCCCAGATTCACCCAGAATAAGTACCGTCGCATCGCTGCGCGCGGCCTGCGCGATCAGCTTGTAGACCATCACCATCGGCGCGCTTCGGCCAGCCAGTCCGGAACGCGAAATAACGCTCTCGATGCTCGACGAGGCCTGCGCCGACTCCGCTTCCCGCCTTGCCCCCAGGTGACGTCGCAGGAGTTCGACCACCGCCGCAACATCAAACGGCTTCCCGATAAAATCGTTCGCTCCTTCGGCCATGGCTGTGACAGCAGCCTCGACCGAGCCCTGTGCGGTCATCAGAATGATCGGAATCGCAGGGTCGATCTGGCGAAGGTCCTTGATGAGATCGAGACCTCCTCCATCCGGCATGTAAATGTCGCTCAGTACGGCGTCGATGCCGCCATTCCGCGCCACTTCAAGCGCTTTTGAACCAGTAGGTACCGACGTGACCCGAAAACCGTTCAGTTTCAGGCCCGCCTCAAGCATCAGACGTATGGAGCGCTCATCGTCCGCAACCAGAATGTGCGAGGACGTGCTTGGCACGATTTTCTCGATCATTGTTCATCCCTCAAAACTCGGAACCCAAAGCGTGAATACGGAACCCGCGCCCACCGAACTGCGAACCGCAACTGATCCGCCATGCAGTTCGGCGATCTCCCGCACAAGCGCGAGCCCCAGGCCCGTACCGGGAACATCCACATCTTGCACTCGGGGAACACGATAGAATTTTTCGAAAATGCGATTCACACTGCTTTCCGGTATACCGTAGCCCTGATCGGCGACTTCAATCGAAACGCCACTCGCGGCGTTTCTCGTTGAAATAATGACTTCTGTATTCGGTGGGCTATACTTGATCGCATTCGACACGAGGTTGCTGATCGCGCGCGAAAGCAGGTCGGCGTCGGCCACAACGGGCGGTACGCTGAAATCCAAACGCCTTGTCAAACGGATGCCTCGCTCTGCGGCCAAGGGGTCGAGCATCAACAGCGTACGCTCCACGAGTGCTTCTATCCGCACCGCCAAGCGACGCAAGACAGTGGTCCCTGATTCTAGGCGAGTAATGTCGAGATACTGGCTGATCATGTGCGTCAGCCGCTTGGCTTCGTCGTGAATCGCGATGCTCATTTCGCGGCGTCGCTGCGCATCGAGCTCGAATTGCGTCAGCAGCTCGCTCATGCCTTGAATAGCCGTTAGCGGTGTACGCATCTCGTGCGAGACAAGCGCCATGACGTCATTCTTGGTTTGTTGCAACTCGTGCTGCCTTGTGATGTCGGAGAGCGAAGCCACTATGCCCAGTACGGTGCCGCGCCCGTCTTCGCCCGAGCACACGGCGGCAACGCGCAAAATGAAGTGCCGCGCCCGCGTGCCGAGAATTGTGATTTCCCGCTCGATCTTAGCGCGGTGGACCACCAGGCGCACCAGTACGTCGCGGCCGCCTTCGGACGAACTCTGTTCGGCCTCGGCCAACACCTCTAGGAGATCGCGGCCACGCAGTGCGTGCTCGGAGGAATCAAAAACCTCCGCGGCACGACGGTTTGCAAACGTGATGTGCCCATCCACGCCGGCGATGATGAGTACGTCTTCAACCGAGCGCATCGCCAGTTCCACGAACTTCGCATGGGCGAGGATACGGTCATTCAGGTGGCCCAAAGACCGCGCCTTCCACGCCAGTCCTCGCGGCCACCACCATCGAGACGATTCCACGTTTTCGGCCCAAACTTCCGCGACGCTGCCCGCGATCGCTGCGCATAGCTGCTGTATTTCGATGGATGGTACCCGGACAGCATGCACGGTCACAAGCGTGTCGGCACTAGGGCCGCACGACCCGTCGATTGGAATTGCCAACAGTTCCTGGCCGTGGTTGGTGCGAGGCGGTACCGCAAAACCGCCAGAGCCCTTCCGCAGAATAGCTACTCCGTGTGCTGCCACCAACCGTATACGCCCGCCTCCCCGCAAAGTGTAGATGGCTACACCCTCGGCGTCCGCCAGCCGCGCGATCGATTCTGCTGCCGATCCCAAGCTCGTCGCATTCAGGGACTCTCCGGCGCGCTTGATGTCTTCGATACTTTTATCGAGATCGGAACTTGCGACCAACGACCGTCGCAACAATCCGAGCACGCCCGCCGAGGCGAATGAAACCAGAGACAGCGTCAGCGGCGGAAACACAAGAAGACGAGTGAACACGAGATAACCCGCCACCAGGATTGCCCCGGACACCGCCGCCAGAACGCCAACTTGCTTGACTGCCTCATGACGCCCTTGGGCGACCTCCAGCCCGAATATCGTCAGCGCCGCCACCAGGGCTCCGCAAAGAAACGCGAGCCAACCCGGAGTTTCGGAATAGAAACGGGAGCGCAAGATCGTGTTCAGCGTGTTAGCAAGTACTTCCACGCCCGGCATCAACGACCCGTGCTGATTCCCCTGCACGTCCCCTTGATGAACGAAAGGCGAAGCGATGCGATCGCCCAATGACGCCGCCGTCGCCCCCACAAGCACATATTTGTCGCGGAATTGTGCGGCTGGAATGCGCCCGCCCACAACGTCAGCAAGGCTGAATGTTCGGTAGGATCCCGCCGGCCCGATATAGTCGATGGCCATCCGGGCTGCGCGTAGACTCTGCATCGAGCTTTTAACGCCCGGAACCCCGCCGATCACTACGTATGGAGACGTGGTTTCCACGGGGATGACCCGCGAGCCGAGCAATAGGCTGCGTGAGGTCTCGGTCAGCGATTGCCCCGCAATGTCCGTCGCCGATACGAATGATCTCCACTGCCATCGCACAGAGGGCTTGGCCCTGGTCATCGGCAGACACGATCAGAATCTGGCGCGCGATTCCGTCCGACTCTGTCGAAACATTCACGTGGCCGACCGCCGCCGCGGCGTGCTCTATAGCAGGCAACGGCAGCAGCCAGCTCGTGGGGCCGCCAGTACTCGGAGGTGCAACCAATTGCGCCGCGACAACTACATTTCCTGCTTCTTGTATCGACCGCGCAAGAGTGCGATCGTCTGCTTCCAATGTTGGATCGGTGTACAACACATCCATCGCGATCGCTTTGGGCTGTGCCGCCGCTATAGCGTCAATGGCACGCGCCGAGAGCGTACGCGACCAGGGGAAACGGCCGAACCGGTTGATGCTCGGCTCATCAATAGCAACAATCGCAATATCGTCCGGCGCCGAAAGCGGACCACGCGCCCGGATCATCCAATCGCGCATGTATTGATCAATGCCAGGCGCCCGCCAGGAGACAATCATCCCGAGCAGCGCCGAGACAATCACGCTTGCGGCGAGCGACACGATGTTGGCTGAGTTCCGTCTCACCTTGTTCCTGATTGAAATTCAGCCGGTACCAAGTCTGCGCAGATTTACATGAAACCGCGGTAGACGAAGTGCGTCAACCTGGATGAGGCAGAATCCAACAGTACTCATCGGAACACCCGAACTACTCGCAATCGTAGCGCCAGTTCATTTCAATTTCCATTCTGGTGAGTCTCAATGAAACAAGGGGCTAGCGTACTTAGTGCGCTGCACGCTGGGTCGTGAACCGGACAGAGGCGACAACTTGCCACCCCCTTCATATGGCAAGGTGGCAGTAATGTCCCTAAACCGGTTGTGTTGCGAAAACTCAAGGAAGAAGATGGGCCTTCGGTTCGCCAGAGCTTGCCCCTTCTTCAGGCAGCGACTCCGAACAGGATGCCAAACCGCGCCTGGCCGACCGGATCTTCTTTTGCTACCCACCTGACTCTGCCCTTCCGGTTCAGTCCAGATCGTCCTATACACCCCCCTTAACTCAGGGATGTCCGCTCGTGGACCTCCGGTGCTCCAGCGAGAGTGCTAGTGTTTCCCATTTGCCAGAACAGTGGCCTGCCGATGTTGGGAGACGAACTGCTTTCTCTTCGCCCGCAGAGACAAGTACTCCCTGGCCTGTTTGGCGAGGCGCTTCCGCTCCTGCGAATCGAAGACGGCATGGCGGACCACACGCCAGATGACGCGCGGCCGGAAATAGTATTCGCCGTAGAATCGTTCGACCCAATCGAGGAGCGCAGCCTCTTCCAGCTCCGGATAGATGACGTTGGGAAGCTGGTGGCCCACTTCGTCCGTCATCGAGCCAATCGAGATCAGATTGTTCTTCTTCGCGTATTCGTAGAACTCAGTGCCTGGATAGGGGTGCGCGATCGAAACCTGAATTGTTTCGGTATCCAAACGCTTAGCGAAATCGATCGTTTTGCGGATGCTTTCAGGGCTCTCACCGGGCAATCCCACGATAAAGTCCCCGTGCACAATCAAGCCGAGCTTCTTGCAGTTGGTGGTGAAGCGCAGGGCCATATCTATCGTTGCGCCCTTCTTGATGTTCTTGAGGATCTGTGGGTCTCCCGATTCGTATCCGACAATCAAGAGCCGGCAACCGGCTTCCTTCATGGCTTTGAGCGTATCGTAGTCAGTTGTCACGCGCGACGTGCATGACCATGTGAACTTTAGAGGCTTCAGCTTGCTACAAAGATCGATGGTCCGCGCCTTCTGATAGTTGAAGGTATCGTCATCGAAAAAGATCTCCCTCAACTCCGGGAAAGCCTCAAGCGTAAAGCGCACCTCGTTGCTCACATCGTCAGCCGACCGCAGACGCCAGCGGTGTCCGGAGTGCGTCTGTGGCCACAAACAAAACGTGCACATGGCAGGGCACCCTCGCGACGTGTAAAACGAGAGATAAGGATGCAGAAGAAACGGCACATTGTAGCGGCGTATGTCGAGGTCACGCTTGTACACCTTGGTAACCCATGGCAGGGCGTCCAGATTCTCAACCACGCCCCCATCCGGATTGTGAATGATATGTCCGTTCTTACGGAAGCTGACGCCTGGCAGCTCATCCAGCGCCTTCCCGTTTGCGTAGTCAACGATCTGGTGGTCGAATTCGCGCCGAACCAGGAAGTCAATTGCCTTCGTCGCGTTCAGCGTGTCTTCGGGTTCTATGGTTCCAGGAGGACCTACAAACGACACCTTGAGCCTGGGATTCGCATCTTTCAGCATCTCGGCGATCTTCACGTCGACTTGAAATCCGGGTGTCGATGTAAAGAGCACAAGGAGTTCGAAGTCTCGTGCGATCTCAACTGTCTTTTCGATCGAGATCTTGTGCGGCGGCGCGTCCAGGACTTTACTATCGGGAAGCATGCCTGCTGGATAGCAGAGCCACACAGGATACCAATAGGATTCGATCTCGCGCGATGCAGGCCAACGCGAACTCGCCCCACCGTCAAAACACTCAAATGAGGGCGGGTTTAGGAATAGGGTTCGCATATGAAGCTGATGCTACTCTGCAAGTGAGGCGTAGCACGTTTGCCTCCGTAGCCGCATGATCTTCTCAGGGTCGGCAACCTCTTTAGATTCGAGAAAAGCAGCGTGATTGTCTGTCAATGGCGGGCGAGAGCACACAAGGCCGCAGTGGCAATTTGCCACCCTGGACAACGCAGTTGGTGGGCAACCTGTCGCGGTAGAGTGTGGCAGTTTGCCGCCGTTTGCTATCGGCAGCAGCGCGTTCCTTCTAAATCCCGCCAAAATCAAGGGTGCGCCAGCTGGTACGTACTGCATTCGTGGAATCTAGGGCGCTTTGAAAGCAGTTCTTGCTTTTGGCTTGTTGACCGGATGGCAAGTGTGCCTGGCTCAAAATACCACGGCCTGTCCGGACCAGACGGCCTCCTCGACTGAGGCGAAACCGGGATCATCCTGCGCTTCCGCAGCCCAGCCCGCAAACGATCAGGTGTCCGACAAGACGAAATCTTCTGCGGGGTCTCCCCGTATGGTCAAAGAATTCATGCAGCACGAGCATAGTACTTAAGCAGTCCTCCGAGCCGGTGGCGACACTCAACCACATTGTGCCTATCGAAAAATCTATCCGCCATTGAAGACGGTCAGCTTTTTGAAAGTGACGCGAGGGACTGCCGTGATAAACGAAGGCGGCGGACAGATACCGAGGTGTAGCGGCCACTGACGGATACATTGCTCCGCGGCTGAGCGCCCAAGCCGCGCGTGAGCAACGACAGCAGTGCTACCGTTTCTTAAGCAGCCCGGCGTTCGTATCGATGGTGGAGGCCGCCGACTTCGGCAATGGCCACCACTGTCCATAGTCAAAATGTCCTGAGGTTTTCAAATCAGCAGCTTGCGGTCCGGGCCGCAGACCTGTCGTGGAGGTGTTATGGGATGTTACAACGGTTGATTCGTGCTCTATTTGATCCCCGCATTCCTGGCTGCCCTCCGCGTCTTTTTCCGCAATCGCGTGGACACCTCCCTGGAAGTTCTAGCCCTGCGACAGCAGGTCGCCGTGCTCAAACGAAAACGGCCGCGATCCTCTCTGAAGCGCCTCGACCGCTTCTTCTGGACCACTCTGCGGCACATATGGCCGCGATGGTCGGATGTTCTGGTGATTGTGAAACCGGAGACGGTGGTCGGATGGCATCGGGCGGGCTTTCGCCTGTACTGGCGCTGGCGATCGCGGCCGCGCGGCGGCCGACCCAAGGTCAGCGAGGAGGTTCGGATTCTCATCCGCCGCATGGCGGCTGAAAATGCGGACTGAGGAGCACCGAAGATCCACGGGGAACTTCTGAAACTCGGCTTCGAGGTCTCCGAGCGCACCGTCGCCAGATATCTACAACGTCTGCGGCGCCGCGGCGAT
Organism: Terriglobia bacterium; assembly: GCA_963768075.1. Taxonomy (GTDB): domain Bacteria; phylum Acidobacteriota; class Terriglobia; order Bryobacterales; family Bryobacteraceae; genus QHXW01. The sequence goes on along the minus strand of CAVYHD010000018.1, from coordinate 571,226 downwards.
CCCGCCAAACACTGGCTCGCCTTCCTCGCCAACCATCGTGAGGTGATCGTCGCCTTCGACTTCTTTATGGTGCCCACGCTGACGTTCCAGCTCCTATATTGCCTCTTCGTCATCGAGCATGGCCGGCGCAGGGTCCTGCATTTTAACGTCACTCGCCATCCGACGGCTGATTGGGTCGTGCAACAGTTGCGGGAAGCATTTCCCGACGCTGTTCGGTATCGTTATGCCATCCTCGACCACGACTCGACATTCGATGTCGATGTGATTGCCTTCCTGGGAGCCACCGGACTTAAGCCGTAGCGCACAAGTCGGCAGTCGCCCTGGCAAAATGGGGTAGCGGAGCGCTGGGTGGGAAGCTGTCGCCGCGAGATTCTCGATCATGTCATTGCGCTGAACGAACAGCATCTGCGGCGGCTTGTTCGCGATTACGTCAGCTACTATCACGACGACCGGATTCACGATTCCCTCGATAAGGACGCACCAAATCGACGACCTGTGGAAAGCAAGCCTTCTCCGGCCGCGACGGTGATCTCCAGCGCCCGGCTCGGCGGCCTTCATCACCGATATAGCTGGCGCGAAGCTGCGTAGCGCGCTCGCGTCTGCCGACGCGATGTTCTTCTTTGCGCTCTGGCGCCGACGTGCCGTTGACGACGCTCAGTCGGCCATGGGCAAAACGGGATCCGTTGGCACTCGGGTCGTGGAAAGCCTATTCTTCCTACTGCTCTTTCACGATCTGCGGCGGTGCGGTCTGCTGCAGGCTACATGCACCGCGCAACGTGCGCAGGAACTGTGCAGTGTTGCTCGCCGTTCGTAGAGGTCAAACGAGGTTGTGGCTACACACACCGGCCCCGAGGATGTCTCATGAACGTCTTATTATTCGGTGCAACAGGAATGGTCAGCGACGGCGTGCTGCGCTGGCTGATATCGCTTCGCCCGAAGTCAACAGTGTGGTAGCCGTTTCGCGCAAACGCCTTTCGGTTCAGTAAGGTGGCGTGATATCGCCGGATTCAATACGTTGGTCATAGCTGCGACGGGAGGCAACAGACTGTCCTCAGGAAAACTCAGGCCACTGAAGCATTGCCGCCTTGGCCACGGCAAGCATTTCCTTTTGCGTTGCCCCGTCCCTGGCCTGAATCGTCATGCCCTGCATGACCGTCATATAAAATTTGCCCAGTGCGGCTGCATTCGTGCGGGGAGGAAGTTCTCCGTCCCTGACACCACGCTTAATCTTGGCGGTGATGCGCGCCTCCGCCTCAAGGCGGCAACCCCTGAGTGCGGCCTGCAAGTGGGCGGATTGAGGCGAGCCGTTTATGGCGGACGCAACCACCATGCAGCCGGGCGGATGGTCCTTGGTATTCGTCAACTCGATCGCCGAGGCTTCGAGAAGCCGCTCGATGGCGCCCCGTGCGGTTGCCTCCCCGGCGAGAATGCTGCCTGAATCCCCGAGGCCGGACTTGTAACGCTCCACGGCCTCCAGATACAGGCGCTCCTTGTCGCCAAACGCGGCGTAGAGGCTGGGCGCAGTAATTTCCATAGCGGAGGTCAGGTCGCTGATTGACGTCGACTCATATCCCTGACGCCAGAATAATTCCATAGCACGATGAAGCGCCGCGTCCCGGTCGAATGCCCGAGGACGCCCGCGTGCCTTTCTGGGTCTTTTCGAGGGTCGCGCCACTGTACTGAAATACTAAACGCCTTGACTCTTTCCCGCAACACCTATTGTATAATGATCGCTACATAAATCGAGGCAACCCATGAGCGACACCCTGAGCACAGCCACACCGGTCTCAATGGAGCAAAATTATGAACGCAAATAAACTAGACGGAAAAATAGCAGTTATCACCGGCGCTACCAGCGGCCTCGGCCTCGCCACGGCGAAACGGTTTGTCGCGGAAGGCGCCTATGTTTTCATTACGGGCCGCCGCCAGAAAGAACTGGAAGAGGCCGTCAGGAAAGTCGGCCGCAATGTCACCGGCATTCAGGGCGACATCGCCAATCTGGCCGATCTCGATCGTTTGTATGGACAGGTAAAAAAAGAGAAAGGACACATTGATATCCTGGTCGCCAATGCCGGGGGAGGGAGCTTTGCGCCGCTCGGCGCAATAACGGAAGAGCATTTTGACAAAACATTCGACGGCAACGTCCGGGGCACGCTTTTCACAGTGCAGAAAGCCCTGCCGCTGATGAAAGACGGCGGCTCTATCATCCTGACGGCTTCGTCTGCTGCCTCGAAAGGCATGGACGCCTTCAGCGTCTACGCCGCCAGCAAAGCCGCCATCCGGTCCTTCGCTCGCGGCTGGACGACCGACCTCAAGGCGCGTAAAATCCGTGTTAACGCCATCAGCCCGGGCGTCGTGCCAACAGAAGGTTATAACACCAGCCTCGGCATGAGCGCCGAGCAAGTCGTTCAGTTCTCGCAGCAGATGTCCGCCAGCATCCCTCTGGGGCGTGTCGGCACGCCGGATGAAGTCGCCAAAGCCATGGTTTTCTTGGCATCGGATGACTCAAGCTACATCACGGGAATCGAGCTTGCCGTCGACGGCGGCATGAACCAAGTTTGAGCCACGGCAGCGCGTTTAAATCCCGGAAGTGGCATCCCCGCGGGGCACGGACGAAGCGCAGCGGGATTCCCGTGGGAAAACCCAACCGGCCCGATGATGTCGCCGAGCTTGTCGCCTTAGTGGCGTCCGACAGGGCCTCCGCTATTACCGGAACCGAATTCGTCATCGATGGCGGGACTATACCGACCGTTTAGCGTCAGTTCGAGCGCGACCGGGTCAACATTCCAGGGACAGCTGTGTGCTTAGGGATTCGATTTTTAAATCCATGCTCTAAGAGCTATGTGCAATTGCATCAGTTATTTGCGCGCGGGAAGGCTCGGTACAAAATCCGTACATCGACAGTAAAAAATGCTTGTAACTTACTGATACAAAAGTAGTGGCTCCCCTTCGTAGGCAACTATCGAACTTTTCTCAATGGTCCCAGCATCGACCATGTGGGCTTGTTTAGGGGGCGGCCGCATATGCGTAATGCGCACAAGAGGCAATTAAATCAGCGAGATACGCATGTTTATCCATGCGGATATGTCAAGTTTTGTAGCATAAAAACTTGACATACTAGCCCCGTTGGAGCATACTTGATCGCATGAAAGCCACCACCACCGCTGCGTCCGGCTCACGCCAAATCTCCAGCTCCGTCCGCCAGCGGATCGAGCGTGGCGGTGAGAAGCTCTGGCGTCTTCAGGATTTCGGCGACCTTCCCTTTACCGCCGTCGCGCAGGCGCTCTCTCGCCTGACACGAGAAGGCATGCTTGAACGCCTGAGCAAGGGCGTCTACTACCGCACCCGCGAGACGACCTTCGGCAAAAGCCGCCCGAATCCGGCGGCCATCCAGAATCTCGCCTCGGCAAAAACCGCGATATTTCCCTCCGGAATTGCCGCCGCCAACCTTCTTGGCTTTTCCACTCAAACCGCGAAACAGGGTGAGGTTGCCACCAACGCCGCAAGCCTGCCGCGCAAGCTCATCGGCAGCGACACGGTCGTTCATACGCGCAGGCCGCACACCTGGGCGGGTCTTTCCAGCACCGAAGCCGCAATGCTCGATTTTCTTCGCCATGGCGGCAGGACGAGCGAACTCTCGCCCGAACAGACGATCCGCAGGACCATCACGCTGATGTCAAAGGACGAACACTTTGATCGCCTGCTAAAGATTGCCGATACCGAGCCGCCACGGGTGCGCGCGTTGCTCGGGGCCATTGGCGAACAGATGGGACTACCCCCTGCCCGGCTTCACCGCTTGAGAGAATCGCTTAATCCGCTTTCCCGGTTTGACTTCGGACTGTTTGCGGCGCTCAAATACGCTCACAGCTGGCAGGCAAAGGAGCGCCCGGAAAAGTGAAACTCTTTGAGCATCGCGATTTTGATCAAGCCATCCTTCAGGCGGCGGAGCATTTTCGCGCCCAGGGGCTGCGTCCGGCCATCATCGAGAAGGATTACTATGTCACCGAGGCGCTGCGCGATCATCGCCTCTGCCGCGGGCGACACAGTTATCTTCAAGGGCGGCACCAGCCTGCTCAAAGGTTGGAATCTCATCCAGCGTTTTTCTGAAGACATCGATATCTTTCTCGACCCCGAGGCTTTCACGCCGAAGCTCGGCAAGAACGGCATCGACCGGGAACTAAAGCGACTCCGCGACGCCGTCGGAGCACATCCGGCCCTGACCTTCGTCAATGAGGAAAGCCAGACCATCGGCGGATTCGGGCGCAATGATCGCTTTGCCTACACGCAGCGTTTCGGCGCGGCCGGCGAAGTCGCCAACCGCGTGCTGCTGGAGGCGGGCGCCGCCAGCGGCCGGGAACCCACGAGCGCGATCGAGCTGCGCTCCTACCTAAGCGGCTTCCTTGAAACCAGAGGCGTCTCGATGGACGCTGACGATGAAGGGCCATTTACCATGCGCCTATTGCACTTCCGGCGGACGTTCGTGGAAAAGATGTTTGCCATTCACGGCAAAGTCGAGCTTCTGAAAAGAGACGGCACGCCGCTCTCCACCTATGCACGGCACTATTACGACCTGTTTCAACTTTCGGCAAAACGGGAAGTGACCGCCATGCTGAAATCGGCCGAGTACGCGGAGATTAAAGCCGATTACGACCGGATCAGCACCGCCCACTTTGCCCGGAGCTACTTCCGCCCCGCTGACATGCGCTTTTCCAACAGCGACGCACTGTTTCCGCCCGCGGGCCTGGCAGCTATCATCGGCGCGGGATACGAGGCGCAGTGCAAGCTGCTCTGCTATGGCCCCTACCCTTCCTGGGCAGAGGTTCAGGCGCGCTTCGTGCAACTGCGGGAATTGCTGTAAGCAAGTCTTGCCCCGTTGTGCCGGTATAAATAGGACATCGTAACGGCAGGCCCCAACGAAATGCTCCAGAGGATATCGGAGGGCTATCGGATAACAATGAGGTATCCGACGGCTATCCAGTGACTACATAGTATCCGACGGACTACCAGCGGAAGCCAACAAGAAATCGGGCGGCAGACCGATAACCAGAAGCTATCAGGCGGCTATCCGGTATCTGGTCGGTACCAGAAGGCTATCCGGAAGCAGGCAGTTATCGGATAGCTTCCTGAATCCTCTTGAGTATCGACCACATATCGTGTAATCTCCGCGCACCCTATACCACTTCTAGTGTTTTTGCATGCCCAATATCGTATTTGCAAGTCCCAAAGGAGGAGCCGGAAAATCGACCTCCGCCGTGTTGCTGGCCACACAACTGGCAGGCCTGGGCGTGCCGGTAACCCTGATTGACGCCGATCCGAACAAACCGCTTTCGCGCTGGGCGAAGCTTCCCGGAAAACCGGACAATCTTGCGGTGGTAGCGGACGTCACCGAGGAATCCATCATCGATGCCATCGAATCAGCGGGCCGAAAAACGCCGTTCGTGATCATCGATCTGGAGGGGACCGCCTCGATGATGGTTGCTTATGCGATAAGTCGCGCCGACCTGGTCGTCATCCCTGTGCAGGGATCGCATCTTGACGCCGCCGAAGCCGCGAAGGCAATCAAGCTGGTGCGCGCCCAGGAAATCGCATTCAAGCGAACCATCCGGTATTCGGTGCTGTTCACCCGCACGAGCGCGGCGATACGGACACGTACGTTTCAGAGCATCGAAGGCGAGTTTGCGCAGAACGGTATTCCCATCCTCGAAACCCAATTGAACGAACGCGACGCCTATAGGGCGCTGTTCGCATTCGGCGGAACATTGTCAGGCCTGGACCCGACGCAGGTGTCGAATATCCCGGCGGCCATCCTCAATGCGCATAACTTGACGCGGGAAATCGTTGACATTCTCAAACCGAAGTCGCCGGCCGCCAAGGCCAAGGAAACAGAGGTCGCCTGATGCCCAAGGAACGCGCCAGTTTTTTTCAGGACACACAGGAAATAGACATCAGCGGATTTTCTCCCAAGAGCCAGGAAGAGAGCAGGGCGCCCGCACCTGAAAAAGTAAAGGAGGTTGCCAGAGCGGCTAATTTCCCCAGCCGTGAATCGTCGCCGGCACCGGCGAAACCGGCCAAGACGCGCACAGCGCGGGTTTACCGCACCGGCCGCAACGTCCAGTTCAACGTCAAAGCCTTACAAGATACCGTGGACACGCTTCTATGCGATTACCGACAAGCAGGGCTGGGTGTTGGGAGAGACACTGGATCGGGCGGTTGCAGCATTGCAGCGCGAACTGGACGCCAGGAAATGATCCGGTCGCGCTTTTATAACCCTCAATTCGACCTGTTCCTGCCGAGCATCGTCGATCTGAGATTCCGCGACCAGAAGGACACGATGGAGCGGCCGTTCTTCTCGCTTTCGAAATCCAAGCGGATGAAACCCATCGAGTATGTCAACGAGAACGACGGCATCTTCGTGACCGTCCAACCGCACCAGGACTACGGCATGGCGACCATCTGGGACGCGGACATCCTCATCTGGGCGGCCTCGGTTCTCTGCGACATGAAGAATCGCGGCACGAACGACATTCCGCGCGAGCTGAAATTCCAGCCGCACGATCTGCTTAAAGCCATCATGCGTTCTACCGGCGGCAGGGACTACGCCCAGCTACGCGACTCCCTGGAGCGGCTGAAGACCACGGTCGTCACCACCAACATGCGCGTGAAGCGCGGCCAGAAGACCACGATGTTCAGCTGGATCGACGGGTGGGAAGATCTCATCGACGCGCAGACCAAAGAGAGCAGGGGGATCACGCTTACCGTTTCCGACTGGTTTTACCGCGGAGTGACGGAAGACGGCGGCGTTCTTGCGATAGACCCGTCGTATTTTCGCATCACCGGCGGCCGGGAGCGCTGGCTATACCGCGTCGCGCGCAAACATGCCGGCGGCAATGGCGCAGACGGCTTCGCCATCTCCATGCCGACCCTGTTTGAAAAATCCGGTGCCGAAGGCACGTACCGCCGCTTCAAATTTGAAATCCTGCGCATCATCGAGCGCAATGACCTGCCTGGCTTCTCGCTCTCTGTCCGATCCGAAAGCCAACGGCGAACCGCTCGTCCACATGGTGAAACGCGAATTCGCAGGGCAGGGGGAGCAGCAAATCGGGAAGCCCGTCCCGAAGCCGCATCGGCCTCGCGCCGACTCCCCAGCGCCCAGCGGCGTCTCCGCAGGACTTGCCGCTGCTGAGTCCAATCATCCGGACGCTTTCGGAGCGCACCATTGCCGCAAATCCGCAAGGAATTTCCCGGATGGGATGTCTATGCGCTGCAAGGACATCTTTAATGAGTGGCTCGACGAGGACCCCGCCAGAACGCCAAAGGATTACGAGGCCGCGTTCTATGGCTGGGTACGCCAGCATCATGCTCGCAACCGCTTCCAGTTGGCCTGAAGGCCGTTCCCGATAACCCGACAGCTCCGGGCTTTCCCAAAACGTGTATTGATGAATTTCAGAGAGTTAGCCGAATTTCGTCGGGGTATCAGGAACGCTGTCCTCCATTAGTGATTCGCAGCCGCCCTTAACCTGTGGATAAGTCTTGCGATTCTCGGGAATCAGGAACAAAAGCTCGGGGTATCGGGAACTTTTCATTGGGGTATCGGGAACATTCATTCGGGGTATCAGGAACAGGCCCCATCGGCATCACATTGATCTTCCGATGCAATTAAGCCTTGTCCAACCCTCTAACTCTTTTAACTCAAGATATTTAACTTATCTAACAGGAAATCCGTTCCCGATAACCCGATAGACCTATGGATCGGGAGAGGATCTGGAAGCTCAAGGCTATCGAAGCCTCTCGCTTCCCATGGAAGGGCTTCTATCAGCCAGCCCTTCCATAACCATCCCAGCATGTAAGAGCAAAGAAAACTGCCAAGTGATCCTGAGCGTAACGAAGAGCCTATATTGATAACTCAGTAATAACACCACCGGACATCGTTCGCTGAAAGGACAGTTAGCTCGGCAATGAACAGGGCAGGGGCACACGAAAGGTCATGGCACTGGGATAGCTACGGCGTAATCATCAATGCCAGGGCATCAAACTTGCCCGTGCAGAACCGGGAGCTGGATCTTCGGAGCCCAGCCGCCTAACGATACACGCTTCTGGTTTCGCGGCAATTCCGCTGATTCTTTTTCTCTCCGATTTTTTGGATGGCGAACCCGCTGAAAATCGCGGGCCGGGCTTTACTCGCAGGAAGCAGCTCACCGAGCCGCCGGAAAGCGCGTCTCGGCCCATCCGGGTGACGATCCCTTTCGCAAAAAACAAAATCCCTAGGGGCTGCCGCCCCACGCGCCGCGCAAGGGTAAAGCTTCGCCGCCTGACCGGGTGTCCCCAACCTTCCGCGCCCAAAAGCGGGGCTTGTGCAGGCCGGGTGATTCCCCTCCCGGTCATGCGCCCTGTGCCGCGTTGCTACCCCCGACCTCGCCGGTGGGCAGAAGTGCATGTGCATGAGCACAGCACTTCATAAAGCCCATTTAAAGGAGATCGGAAAATGACCAAGACAAAGATTGCGGACGCCAACGGCGTAGACCGCAAGGACGTTTACACCAAAGTGACCGAGCGCATCATCAGCGACCTGGAGCAGGGTATCCGCCCGTGGATGAAGCCCTGGAGCGGAGAGCACGCAGCCGGACGCATCACGAGGCCGTTGCGCCACAACGGCACGCCGTACCGGGGCATGAACATCCTTGCTGCTATGGGGCGAGGCGATGGCGAAGGGATACGCCGCGCCCATCTGGATGACCTACAAGCAGGCGCAGGAGCTTGGCGCGAACGTCCGCAAGGGCGAGCACGGCTCCCTAGTCGTCTACGCCAACACCATCAGCAAGACCGAAACCAACGAGCAGGGCGAGGACGTCGAGCGCGAGATTCCTTTCATGAAGGGATACACGGTTTTCAATGTCGAGCAGGTGGACGGCTTGCCCGCGCACTACTACGCACAGCCGGAAAACCCTTTGCCCCTGTCGGAGCGCATCGCACACGCGGACGCATTCATCACCGGCACGGGCGCCACCATCCAGCACGGCGGCAACAGCGCGTTCTATGCCCCTTCCCGCGATGTCGTGCAGCTTCCGCCCTTCGAGGCTTTCCGGGACAAGGAGAGCTATTACGCGACCGCCCTGCATGAGCTGACCCACTGGACGAAGCCAAAGCACCGGCTGGATAGGGATTTCAGCGCGAAGCGTTTCGGCGATCACGGCTACGCACGCGAGGAACTGGTTGCCGAACTGGGAGCCGCTTTCCTGTGCGCGGAACTGGGCATCACGCCCGAAGTGCGGGAAGACCACGCCGCCTATCTGGGGCACTGGCTGACCGTCCTCAAGGAAGACAAGCGGGCGATATTCTCCGCCGCAGCCCATGCGCAACGCGCAGCCGATTACCTGACCGGCCTGCAGCAGAAGCAGGAGAAGCGCAGCAGCATGAACAGGGCAGGGGCCTCGGCCCCTGTTCCATTCCATCCGGGCTGGGGCTCCGCCCCAGTCCCCGCGAGGGGTTATGAACCCCTGCGACCCCGTCATTCCTCACTTGCGGACGAGCTCCTCAGCCCGTTGGCATCGGCAATCCGGGTACAATCGTACTTCTTAACCAAATGACAGCCAGACGCGCGTCTGGTACAAGCATTTGAATGCAATGAGAAGACGGCGACGCAACCATGCCCATAAACGAAGCCGACACCTGCCGGACGTATGTTCTCCCGAAGCTCTACAGCGCCGGCTGGGAAGACACGCAAATCAGCGAGCAGAAGAGCTTCACCGATGGCCGGATCGTGCTTGTGGGCAACCGGGCGATCCGCCGCCCCCAGAAACGCGCCGATTACTCTGCTTCGCTATCGCCGGGATTTTCCCATCGCGGTCGTCGAAGCGAAGGCCGCCTACCGAACCGCCGGGGATGGCCTGCAGCAGGCCAAGGAATACGCGCAGATTCTCGGGCTCAAGTTCGCCTATGCAACCAACGGCCACAGCATCATCGAGCACGATTTCCTGACCGGCCTCGATAACGAACTGCAGACGTTTCCAAAGCCTTCGGAACTCTGGGCTAGGCTCACTGGCTGCAGAGAAATATCTCGGAGGAAGTGGGCAACCGCCTGCTCACGCCCTATTACCACCTCTCCGGCAAGTCGCCGCGCTACTACCAGGAGATCGCCATCAACCGCGCCGTGCAGGCATCCTGCAGGGCAGGAAGCGCGTACTCCTCACGCTTGCCACCGGCACCGGCAAGACCATCGTCGCGTTTCAGATTTGCTGGAAGCTCACGAATTCCCTGTGGAACCGAACCGGCGAGCATCGCCGCCCCCGCATTCTCTATCTTGCCGACCGCAATATCCTCGTCGATGACCCGAAGGACAAGACCTTTGCGCCCTTCGGCGAGGCCCGGCACAAAATCGAAGGGGAGGCGATCAAGAGCCGCGAGATGTATTTCGCGATCTATCAGGCCATCGCCAAGGACGAACGCCGTCCGGGCCTCTACCGCGAGTATCCCAAGGATTTCTTCGATCTCATCATCGTGGACGAGTGCCACCGCGGCAGCGCCCGCGACGAAAGCAACTGGCGCGAGATTCTGGAGTATTTCGAGCCGGCATTCCAGATCGGCATGACGGCAACGCCGCTGCGCGCACGACAACCGCGACACGTACCGCTACTTTCACAATCCGCTCTACACCTACAGCCTCCGGCAAGGCATCGATGACGGATTCCTTGCGCCCTACCGCGTGCACCGCATCGTCTCCACCGTCGATGCCGCGGGCTGGCGTCCGACACCGGGCGAGGTGGATCGCTATGGCCGGGAGATCCCGGACAGCCTCTACGGCACGCCGGATTTCGACAGGCTGATCGCGCTGAAGGCGCGCACCGAAGCCATCGCCCGCAACCTGACCGATTTCCTTAAGAAATCCGACCGCTTCGCCAAGACCATCGTCTTCTGCGTGGACCAGGAACACGCCGAGGAGATGCGCCGGGCGCTCAACAACTGCAATGCGGATCTCGCGAAGCAGTATCCGGATTACGTGGCGCGGGTCGTTTCCGACGAAGGCGACATCGGCCGCTCCCACCTCGGCCGGTTCATGGAACTGGAGACCAAGACGCCGGTGATCCTCACCACCTCGCAGATGCTCACCACCGGCGTGGACGCGCCGACCTGCAAGAACGTGGTGCTGGTGCGGACCATCAATTCCATGACGGAATTCAAGCAGATCATCGGCCGCGGAACCCGCGTGCGCGACGACTACGGCAAGCTGTTCTTCAACATCCTCGACTACACCGGCAGCGCCACGCGCCTCTTTGCCGATCCCGACTTCGACGGCGATCCGGTACTGATAACCGAAGAGGAAATGGACGCAACCGGCGAGACGGTAGGGGAGCCGACCATCGTCGAAGAGCAGGAGCCTGTCCAGCTGGACGAGAGACCGAGCTGCCGCCGGGCACCGGCCTTACGTTCGACGACGATCAGGGACCGCCACGGAAATTCTATGTGGATGGCGGCGTTGTCGAGATCGCCGCGCATGTGGTCTACGACCTCGATGCCGACGGAAGGCGGCTCCAGGCCAAGAAATTCACGGAATACACCGCCGAGAGTGTCCGCAGCATGTATCCATCCGCCGCCGATCTGCGCGCCAAGTGGAGCGCACCCGACGAGCGCGCCACGATCATCGCGGCCCTGGAGGAGCGCGGCATTTCGTTCGAGGAACTGGCGGAGGCGGCCAAACAGCCGGATGCTGATCCATTCGACTTGCTGTGCCATGTCGCCTATAGTGCGCCCATCCGCAGCAGGCGGGAGAGGGCAGAGGCCGCACGCAACGACGGCAAGGCCTTCTTTGACCGATTCACCAACGGGGCACGGGAGGTGCTGAACGAATTGCTGGAGAAATACGTCGAGTTCGGGACGGCGCAGTTCCAGATACCGGACATCCTGAAAGTTCCGCCGATGTCGCAGCACGGCAACGTCATTGAGATCGCCGAGCTTTTCGGCGGACCCGAGCAGCTCCGCGCGGCCGTCGGAGAACTTCAGCAATTGCTCTACGCCGCATAAGGGACATTCATGGCAAGAACCGCAGCACGAAAAAAGAAGCGCCCAAATCCACGGCGCAGCAACTGGGCAGCATCGTCAAATCCTGCCGCGACATCATGCGCAAGGACAAGGGGCTCAACGGCGACCTTGACCGCCTGCCGATGCTCACCTGGATCATGTTCCTGAAATTCCTCGACGACATGGAGCAGGTGAGGGAGGCGGAAGCGAAGCTCGCCGGCAAACGCTACCGCCCCAGCATCGAATCGCCCTACCGCTGGCGTGACTGGGCATCGAAGCCCGAGGGCATCACCGGGCCGGAGCTCATCGCCTTCATCAATCAGGACGAAGCCGTGCGCCCCGATGGAAAGAGAGGGGCAGGGCTGTTTGCTTACCTGCGCTCTCTCGAAAGCACGAACGGCGACCGGCGCGACGTGATCGCCCGCGTGTTCCAGGGCACCATCAACCGCATGGTGAACGGCTATCTGCTTCGCGATGTCATCAACAAGGTGAACGATATTCATTTCACGTCGAAGGACGAGATTCACACGCTGGGGCACATGTATGAAACGATGCTCCGCGAAATGCGCGATGCCGCCGGTGACTCCGGCGAATTCTACACGCCGCGCGCCGTCGTGAAATTCATCGTCGCCGCCGTTGATCCGCGACTCGGTGAGACGGTTCTTGACCCGGCCGCAGGCACCGGCGGATTTCTGGTCGAGGCATTCGAGCACCTGAGAGGCCAGGCGAAGCGCGCCCAGGACTATGAACGCCTGCAGCACGGCACGCTGCACGGCATCGAGGCGAAGCCGCTCCCATACCTGCTCTGCGAGATGAATCTGCTGCTTCACGGCATGGAGTATCCGGAGATCGATCCCGGCAATGCTCTGCGTTTTCCACTGCGGGAAATCGGAGACAAGGATCGCGTGGATGTGATCGTGACCAATCCGCCGTTCGGAGGCGAGGAGGAGAGGGGGATCCTGTCGAATTTCCCGGAGGACAAGCAGACCGCCGAAACCGCGCTGCTGTTCCTGCAGCTCATCATGCGGAAACTGCGCCGCCCGGTAGGCGGAAACAAGGGCGGCCGGTGCGGCATGGTCGTTCCCAACGGCGTGCTCTTCGGTGACGGCATATGTGCCCGCATCAAGGAGGAACTGCTCAAGGATTTCAATCTGCACACCATTGTGCGGCTGCCCAACGGCGTATTTGCGCCGTACACAGGAATCCCCACAAATCTTCTTTTCTTCGATCGTTCCGGACCGACGAAGGACGTCTGGTATTACGAGCAGCCACTTCCGGAAGGCAGGAAAAACTACACAAAGACAGCTCCGATGCAGTTTGAGGAATTCAAGGAGTGCCTGGCATGGTGGAAAGAGCCGTCGGGAGAATGACCGCGCATGGAAAGTACCTGCGGCCGAGCTGCTTGCCAGATGGCTGCAATCTTGACCGCAAGAATCCTCATGCGCGAAAGAAGACATTGCCCATTTGCCGCCTGAAGTACTAGCCGAGAACATTTTGGACAAGGAACAGAAGATCGCAACGATCATCACCAACATCACCCAACTCCTCGCGGTGAAAGCATGAACGTTGCAATGCCTCCCAGAAATTCGATTGCCGAAGCCGTGGCTTGCGCTCTCGGACGGTGCATGCGCATCGCCTGCAATAAACACTTTCCGAGTGTGGAACTCGGCGAAGTCAGCGAGATCGTTTCTGGAGGCACCCCGTCAACAGATAATCCAACCTATTGGGACGGTGATATCGTATGGGTCACACCCAAGGATTTGGGCAAACCGCGAAGCATTGACATCAATTCATCCGAACGGTTGATTACTTCAGAAGGCTTAGCGTCGTCGTCTGCTCGCCTACTACCAGTTGGTACAGTCCTTCTCAGTTCCCGCGCTCCAATAGGACATCTCGGAATTGCGGCCGTGCCATTAGCTACTAATCAAGGCTTCAAGAATCTTATTTGTTCGCACGTTCTGTACAACCGGTATCTGTTCCACATCCTTCGCGGAAGCATTGAGGATATTGCCGCCGAGGGTCGTGGAAACACTTTTCTCGAAATTCCAGGGAAAGTAGTACGCGCCTTGAGGATTCCACTTCCGCCGATAGAGATACAAAAATCTGCGTCTGCGTTCTTAGATGCAGTCTACCTTGTGATTGCGGGCCAGAAGGTTGATATTCCTGCTCCACTCCCCCCGTTGACAGATCAACACCGACTTGCACTCTTGATTCAGAAGGTTGCGAAACAGATTCTCGACGCCCGCACTCTGAGACAACAAGCCGCTGCAGAGGCTGAGGTTTTCTGGCGGGCGACCCTTGCGGCTGCCTTCAGTTCAAATGTTACTGAGTGTCCATTGCAGGAAGTATGTGCGGCAATCATAGATAACCTACACAGCAATCCCCGGTACGCTGACACGGGTGTCCCTTGCGTCAGATCTCCCGACGTCGGATGGGGGACGTTGAACCTGGAAACGGCACTCAAGACTGACGAAATTGAATATCGCCATCGAACCGTTCGAGGCGAGCCTCAGGCAGATGACATCGTTTTGGTTAGGGAGGGTGGCGGTACTGGCAAGGCAGCTCTGGTTGCTCCTGGTCAACGCTTCAGCCTCGGTCAGCGTGTCATGATGCTCCGCCCCAAAAAAGAAATAGTCCTGCCGAAGTTCTTCCTGTATCAGCTTCTTTCGCCGTTGATTCAGGACGACCACATAGCGCCTCTTTCAAAAGGATCGGCAGCTCCGCACCTCAATATTGGTAGCCTGAGAAAGTTTCCATTCCGCATTCCATCTCTCCATGACCAGCGGCGCATCGTCGGGAAGCTGGATGAATTGCGGACCGAAGTGGACGCGCTTAAGCGCCTCCAGGCTCAGACGGATGTTGAGATCAGTGCGCTAATGCCCTCGGTGCTGTCGAAAGCGTTTGCGGGGGAGCTGTGACGGGGTAAGCATGGACGCGCTCCAACAATCATTTAACCAGGCCGTGGAGCAGCTACCTGCGCTGTTTATTGAGAGACTGGTTTCAAAGAAACTGCGGGAACAGGGGATTAAGGCGTCGAAAAGGCTTTCCGAACGGATAGCGAAGTATGTTTTGAGCGACAAGAGCGAGCCGTTCAGATACAAGGGGCATAAACATTCTGGCGACGTCACGCTCTCATTTAGTGAAGGCGATGCAGATGAGGTCGTTCGCGCGCTCGAAACGTTCTGTGAAACACAACTCCCCAGAATAATCCCTGAAGTCTCCAGCCGCCTCGCAAGAACGGTACTCGCGGATCTCAAAATCCGCTGGAAGAATGAATATACCCAGCAATCGGCTGATTCGTCCGAGTTCCGCAAGCGCCTTGAGGATCGATGGGGCGCGCCTCTCGGTAAGCTTCGGATGTTGCTGACAATGTCGCGAGAATGGTGCCAGGAGGCTGCATGTCCGCGAGACCTCCAAGGGAAAGCAGAAGAAAACGCTCCAATGGATTTTGATTCAAATGCTAGTTCGCGCGTCTCAAGTGACCGATGAAATAGTCTGCCTTCTGGAAAATGGATTTGCCGATGGTGCTATGGCTCGCTGGAGAACCGTTCATGAGATTGGGGTTGTGGCTGCTGTGCTTTCGCTCCACGGCGACAGCATCGCGGAACGCTATCTTGCGCATCAAGCTATCGAGTCGAAACGTGCTATGGACAAATATCTGGCCTGTTACAAGCTGCTGGGTTACAAGCCTCTTCTGGCTCGTGAGCAGAAGAAGATCATAAAAGCGTACGACCAGGCCATTGCGCGTTACGGCAAACCGTTTAAATCAGACTGGATGGGCCGCGTTGCATCTGAAAAATGACAGACCTACCTTCGCTGATCTTGAAGCCGCTGCGGGACGTGCGGAAATGCGTGCGCATTATCAGATGGGCAATGACAACGTGCATGCTGGGATAAAAAGCATGTTCGTGCGACTGGGGCTGCTCGAAGACTATACCGGCCTCCTCGCCGGTCGCAGCAATGCAGGGTTGACCGATCCAGGTCAAAATGCCGCACATACGCTTACGCAAATTTCTATTTTGGTCTGTTTATCGGAGCCTGCCGTTGATGACCTCGTGGTTGCCGACATGATGAGAATGCTTAGAGATGAAATTCCGCGTTCTTTTTGGCGTGCGGATTTGCGGCTTCGCAAAGACGACAAACAGTACAAAATCGCCGCCGAAGGCGCCGTCTCACCTGCGGCTAGGCGCTGATTCTCCAGGCTGCTGAACTCCCTAACCCAGTCGCTGTGTACTTGGCCGCTTCCTGCTAGGTCCACTTCGCGCTAGCACTGAAGTCCCTATATAATCATTGTCTTACGGTTAATTTCGGCTACACTTTGACAACATATGCATATCTTGTCATGATTAGGCGTGGCAAAACTTGCAGATATCATCAAAAGCCGCCGCCTCGCCCGGAAATGGTCGCTCCGCGATCTCGGGGCGCAGATCGGGGTAACGCCCGCCTATGTCGCAGATATCGAGGCGGGCCGCCGACTTCCGAGCGCCGAACTCAAGGCGAAACTAGCCACGGCATTGGACATTCCGGCCGAGGAACTCGCGGCACTGACATCAGGCTCACGACCGACCTTCGGGATTGGATTGACGAACGCCCTCAACTTATCGCTCTTCTTCGTTCACTACGCTCATCTCCGGAGTCCGACATGCTGATCCAACGCCTTGCTCGATTGATGAGCCGTCGCTCACCGCCTAAAGCGCCGAGCGCGGTGCTCCTGACCTGGGAATCAGAATTGCGGGCTATTGCGGCCGAGGCTTCGGCATGGTCGATTGAGACCGGCGGTGACCTGTTTGGTCGATGGAATGATGTCCCCGATCATCCTGCTTGCGACGAAAGCCGGGCCGAACGCCGCAGCGCAATAACGCTCACTTTCGTCTGGATGTCGAATACCTGCGCCAGCTCAGCGAGACTTTTGCGACCGACTGGGCTCTCCGGTATTTCGGAGATTGGCATTCCCATCACCGACTAGGACTTTCGTCTCCGAGCGGCGGCGACCAGAAGCGGATTCACAGCCTCGCCGGCCGCAATCAATTCACGGCGATGGCGGAGATCATCGTCACACTGGAAGATGCTCGCGGCGAGCCAATCGTCAGGATTCATCCCTGGCTCTACGACACTTTCGAGCGCAAAAAGCGGCGCCCTTGCCACTGCGGGTCAAGGTGCTCCCGGGTCTAAGTCCCGTATACGGCAGGCCCTTTTGGCGAGACGAGTCCTTCCGGAACAGGAACTGTTCGCGTGGGAGAAAGTCTCCCTGCAGCGAATCCGTATTGGCGCGGACAGCTGCCCCGCCCGTCCTTGGAGGCATCACCTCCGATGTGGATTCAACGACGCGAGAGAAAGACGCTCTCTCATCTTGCCGGAAGCGCTATGAAACGGAAGCGGCGAGTCGACGTAGAGCATCATTCGACCGGCTTTGGTTGCATCATCGTGGCGAAGCTTGAGGAGCCAGATTACCTGGCGTTTGCGCTCGGTGCTCGCGTGGCCGATGCCGGTGCTGGAAGTGCATCGCATGAATCGCGCCTACGGCAGCACCGAAACCTATAAGACAACCTGCAGGAGCTCGTCGCGGCCAGACATCCCGAGCATTCATCGAAATTATTTCGAGTCTGCGAAGGCAAACCAGAAGGGGAATTCCGATGTGGACGGCTGAGCAGCGTCAAAGGCTTGTGCTGGAGCATCAAGTCCTTCAGCAAGAAGGGTTTACCCAATTCAGTGTCTATCACGATCAAACCAGCGACACATATTATGCATCGGGCTAGACTCTCTCCGAACGCAGGTTACCGGTATCGATCTCTATATTTCAATTCCGTCCGGTTTCCTTATGAACGTCCGCCGATGTACGTCACCGAACCGTTCCCGCTCCTGATGGGAGACGGGAGTCCACTTATCGGCACTGGGCGTTTCGCACTAATGCATACTCTGGCTCCGTCACCGAAATGGAATGGTTCAGATTTGCCACTGGCGGGATGCTCGATGGCACTCAGGAATCCTGCTTCAGAAAGTTTTTCTCAAGGGTCTCCTCTGGATCGAGGCCTACGAGCAACATATGGCGACCGGCCGCCCTCTGGCGGAATTCGTTCGGCACTATGGCGGAGACAGTATGAGCACAATGACCTCATCAGCAGCAGATGATCCGTGATGCGATGAAGGCAATTGCGGAGCGCAAGCCCGGTCGCAGCCAAGCTGGTTTACGACAAAACCAAGCGCACCATTGTCGCCGTCGCCGAAGGAACTGCAGACGCCGCGCGCACTGAATATTACGGCTGACGATGCTGACATGTTCGCCGTGGTCACCCTGTCGAGCGCTGGCTTCGGGAACAATGGCCGCATATCATCCGTGAAGGGTGCGTGTATCGTGTCCGCTTTAGTTCCTGGGATGACGGCGATGCGCTCACCCAATGCGATCTTGGGCCGCAGCCTCCTCATCGATCGTAGCAGGGCGCCGTTTGCTCGCTGGGAGAAAGTCTGACTCCGGATGAGGAGCTGCAGTTTGCGCGTACTCCTGAATCCGACAGAGAAAGACGGTTCCGACCCCGCCGAGTTTATGGCGCCGGACGGTTCGGCTCTATCGGGCAACAGCATTTCGGATCCTTAACGAGCCGAAGAACCCATTGCCGCTGTCTTCGCCGATGTCCAGCCGGAGCTTGCCACCCGGCGCTCCGGCATACTCGAAACGACAATTCTTGCAGACAAGATCGGTTCTTTGCATCGGCCTTGGTACGGGCGGCGCCCACGCTGCCCTCGAACTGGCCAAGTGCGGAGTCGGTCGATTCGTGCTCGTCGATCGTGATCGTCTCTCTGTCGGAAACGTCGTGCGCCATCCCGGCGG
Organism: Terriglobia bacterium; assembly: GCA_963768075.1. GTDB lineage: Bacteria > Acidobacteriota > Terriglobia > Bryobacterales > Bryobacteraceae > QHXW01. Next base: position 552,388 of record CAVYHD010000018.1, on the reverse strand, counting down.
CATTTCACAGGTAGGACGCTTTAAGGTCAATGTCGTGCGCGATTTGATTCATGAGAAGAATCCGGAGGCCAAAGTCTTGATTCTATCCGTTCGAGTTAGGCCTACGCAAACAGAGACAAGATTAAACATCTTGTTGCTAAAGCCGACGTGGTTATTTGCGGCACGGATAATCGCGCCGAGCAAGCTGTTGGTTAACCAGCTTTGCGTTGAGGCCAACGTGCCTGCGGTTTATGGCGGAGCCTTCCGCAGGGCCTATGGTGGTCAAGTTCTGCGTGTACGTCCGAAAACGTCACCATGCCATCGAGTGCTTCGTCGCTGCAATGCCCGAGGAAGCCTCGGATGTCGAAATCTCCTCGCCTTCGGACGCGGCCGATATTGCGTATGCAGATCGGCCCGTCGCGGTCGAACCGGGTCTGTCCCTCGATGTATTGCCGATAGCGAACATGGTAGCCAAGCTGGCGCTATCGGAACTCCTGGTAGACAAGCCGACTACGCTTCGGGTCCTGGACAGAGACTATGATGCGCCTTGGTATCTGTGGCTGAACCGGCCTGAAACCGGCACTCCCTACGCCGACTGGCCGCCATTAAGCGAAAGCAGCGACGAGATGACCATCAATCGCTGGTATGGGATCTACTTCGACCGGGATTCGAACTGCCCCGACCTGCGGTGATTTCATCTCCGACCTCGCCGCGCAATTACGGCCTCGACTTGAACAACTCGACGTGCTTCCCGCTGGCTTCGCCAGGCTGCCCCGAGCCGTACCTGACAAAGGATTGAAGCATCGTGGAATTGGTAAACGATTTTAAAACGTTTCTTTCGTCGATTCAGCCTGGGGACGACGAGGTCGCGGCCGCCAAAGCCGCGCATGAGAAGGTACGCGACGAATTGCGGACCGATAGCGAATCAAAAGAGGCTCACAAGGACACCTTTCTTTCCGGGTCTTATGCCCGGCGCACTGCGATTAACGATATAAACGATGTTGATGTTATCTGCATTCTCGACATCGACCGTACAATCACCGCAGCCCGAGGTAGTGTCTCAGCCTGGTTCAGGGCATATCTGTCCGGCTATTACAAGGAGACGCGACCTCAAGGCAGATCCATTGGAGCTGAAGGCGCAAAGGAGGCGTCTGGCTGGACATCGTGCCCGCGACTCCGGTTTCAGCCGACGACGGGCCGTTGTGGATACCGGACAGAGACGCCAAGGAATGGGTGCAGACACATCCCAAAGGACAGATTACAGCGTGCAACGACCGAGAACAAGGCCACGAACGGCTACTTTGTTCAGGTTGTGAAGTTGCTGAAGTTCTGGCGTGACAAGCTGCCCACCAAATCGAGCCAACTCAAATCTTACATTCTCGAAGCACTGATCCATAAGACCATTGGAACGCCGTCTTCTCACGCGGGCGCGATTGTGAGCGTCCTGGAAGGCATTGAGTCGAATTACGGCGTCTATCGTGGCACGAACATAGTTCCCTCGATTTCCGATCCCGGATATGCATCCGTAAACGTGATGAAGCGCCTACCCACCAAGGAATTCGACGATTTCATGGTGCAAGTTAGATCGGCTGCGGTAACTGCCCGGAGCGCATTCAACAATACCGACGAGGCCGCGAGCAGGAAGTTGTGGCGCCAGCTTTTCGGCTCAGAGTTCGGTAAGTGAGGGACAATATGGCTGGCTCCAAGAAATCAAACGTAAACAATTCGGCCTCCTTGCTCTCACCACAGGCCATGGGCGGAATCGTTGCCGGCGACGGGTTTGATTTTCAGACCCGCTATGCAGCCTGCCATCTGCCAATCTGGCTTCTAGACGGTCTCCACCAGCTGCTCTTTGAGGGTACGGGCGATATTGATGTCCGCTTTCTCAAAGAGGGTGCGTCTTCTCGCGTTCATATTCAAGTCAAAGACCACGAAGTTACACTCGAGCGAGCTGAAGAAAGTGATCAGACACTTTCAGACCCTGAATTCTAGTCTTCCTGCAGGAACGTACAAGAAGTTTACGCTGGCATGCCCGTCGCTATCGCCCAAAATTCGCCCGATTGAAACAGGCCTGGGGCGCCTGAGAGGGGCCAGTCCCTTCTATGACGATATACCAGGCGCACTTGCACCCACGAAGGATGAGCTTGACGATCGGCTACGTTCCAATGGTTTAGGAGATTGTGTCGATTTTATTCATGAGAAGGTCTTCATCGAGATAGGTTATGGAGATCTCTGTCACGACGACCGCGCAATCGAGCTTTTTGTTGCACGCTTGCTGAATCACCCCGAATACGCCGGCAAGCTCCGCGCGATGGTACAGCCCGCATTCGCAGAAATAACCAAGGCAATTGGGTCAAGTAAGGGCATAACCTTGGAGCGGGCGGCCATCGACGGAATTTTGCGCGCTGCGGTGCTGACTAGCTTAGTACCTGAACAACGCATTACACTATGGGTCCAGAATTGGACGCAGGAATCTTTCGATCCGCCCGCCGACTACATCCTGGACTGGTCCTCGCATTTTGATCGGAATACCCGCCGCGTCCCTTCTGAAGATGTTTGGAATAAGGACCTGCAGCCGCAACTCACTGCTCTTAAGAAAACGATACTGTCGGAGAAAAAGGAACGCCTGATTCAATTTCGAGGGAAGTGCGCGTTGTCCACCGGCATCGCCATGGGTGCCGCATTTCCAGCAGTCGGCGGTTGGGTATTCGAGATACCGCAGCCACCCATGAAAGATCCATGGCGATCCGATGCGCCCCCGACAACACCTTATCAGTTGGGAATTGAGCTTATAGACGGCGCTCTCGATGGTGGTGATCTGGTACTGGGGTTGAACATTAAGGGTGACGGACCGGGAGACGTCATGCGTTATGTCGAGAGTACGGGCCAACCTCCTACGATTTTTCGCTTTCGTGTCGCCAACTTCCCAAGGGGCGCAGTCGATTGGAGGGGCAGGGGATGCCCATGCCTTTGCCCAGGCTGTCCGGGGATGAGATCTGGCCTGCTTTTGAAAACGCACCAGCTTCGCAAAACCCGCATTTTCTTCTATGGACCTTTCGCTCTTGCTGTGTTTCTTGGGCAGCAATTGACTTCGGTCGGTGAAATTCAATTGTTCGAGTATCAGGACCCAGGCTACGTTCCGAGCTTTTTGTTGAGGACGTAGAGAAGGAGAGGATCGCAAATGATTATCGCCTGCCTTGGTTGGGGCTCCCTGATCTGGGACACACGCACGCTTCCTGTCCGCCGCCAGTGGTTTATGGACGGTCCATTTGCGCCGGTTGAGTTCACGCGCCAGTCATCGGATGGCCGGATCACATTAGTGATCGACCGAAATGCTCACCCAGTTCGGCTCTTGTGGGCTCAAATGGCCACCACTGACCTTGCCCATGCCAGAGAATCGCTCCGTGAGCCGTGAACAGATTACAGCTAAGGAATGGGCTCCCCTCATTGGCTTCATGGCAAACCGACGAGCCGGCGCCGGATACCATTCCCGATCTCTCCAGCTGGGCCGAAGCGCGCGGTGTAGCAGCTGCTGTCTGGACGGCCCTCGGTCCCAAATTCAAAGGGAAAGAGAACCGACAGTCTCCTTCCGCCGACGAGGTGATCGCACATTTGAGCGCGCTCAGCGGGCCCCAAAGGGACCATGCGAAGCAATATATTGAGTACGCCCCTCGCCAGATCGACACAGAATATCGGCGTCGGATTGAAGCTACTCTTGGCTGGTCCTTCAAAGGTAACTGACGATAGGGCGGAGTAGCAGTAAAGCTAGGTTGCCTTCGCGCATCACTCATGCGGAAACCAAACCCGTCATCTCGGACGCCTCTTGGCATTGCGCTCAGCGCGTGATAATCCGGCGTATCACACGCTCGTCGAAATCGCGAAATCGCTACAACAGAGGTTAACCTTCCTTGTGTCGAACAGACCAGCGCCGATCAGTCGAATGCTCTCCCGTCATAAGTTACAGTCGACTTAGGCAGGCAATTAGAAACTTCTCGTTTTGGTGGTAAATAACTAATTCGGCATTCCTATTTATCGCAAATATCCCCTATCGTAGCTTCTGGAGGCTGAGGTTTGTCGTTATAAACCGGTGCCATGTTGTACCCCATCAAAATTATTGAACAACTGCTGCCTGGGGGCGTGAGTGTCACGCCCAATTTTAGCTTGAACTGCTCAGTTCCGCGCGCAAGGATGACGTAGCCTGGATGTACTTCAGCTAACTTGTACTCCGTATCATCTGCCATCCCTACGGTTTCGCTTACTGAGAATATTCCGTGGCCCGATCGCACTCCAGACATTTGCGGGTGGGTAGGAGGAGGAACGATCGAAGCGCTAATAGCGACTCCCGCCATCGATGCGGCCACGATCCATGGAATCCACGGGCGAACACGGTGTCCCACTGAAAATGTCCACCTGGCGAGAAGTGACTCAAGCAATGGGACTAAGAAGTCATGAGAAATCTCCCATGTCTCTTCATTAGCGTCTAGTGGACGAACTATGCTTCGCTCGGGCATAGCAAGCACGCGCAGACAACCCCTTACTACCGCTTCGGCCAATCCAGTCTCCTTGCACAGGTCAGTGATCGTCCGAGGCCTTTTAGTAACATTCTCGGTTATAAGGTGCGGAATCAGTAGTGGTGTTACATCCCGGATGTTCGGCGAGAACATTGCCTCCCTTAAAAAGCCCCGAATCAGACTACCGGGGCGAAAGCCGGCAGGTAAACCGGTTGCGAAGCGGCCAAGGACGAGACCGCACAAGTTGATGGTTATCGGCCTAATGAGTCCTTTGGTCTGTTCAATTTCCGTGGCTTCCTTCAGAACAGAGCGCATAAGCTCGTCGCCGAGCTTAAGCCCTGAGCCGAGGAGAAAATCGCGGGCTTCACTCTCGGTAAAAGGAGGAACGTCCTTCCAATTTGTGTTCTGGACGAGTTTCGGAACTGGCAGATTCTCAAGGAGGCCAATGTAGTCGCTCCGCAATACTAGCAGTAGAGTGAGGCCGTCAACTGGCCGTTCCGCCAATGCGGCTAACAAATCTTGGAACTGTTTCTGCCGTTCTTTATCATGCAGAATAACGAAGTCTTCAAATTGGTCGAAGACAATCAAGAGGCGCCGTGGCTTTACCTGCCTGCATGCCCTCTCCACCAGTTCGTGGCAATCGTCTATGCTTTGTGGTGGGCGTTGCCAGACCTGACCGGGCCTCAGTAATTCCTCGTTAAGGGTCGAGACAGGATCTTGAAGTCCCCTAAGCCGCAGAACGTGAACCGCTGGTTGTAGCTGAGCCAGCTTCGGGAGAACTGAGGCCGCTAACAGAGAGCTTTTCCCCGAACCAGATTGCCCCGTCAGGTAGAGGACGGGAGAAGGTGGTTGCTTTATCCACTGGAAGACATCCTCGTGCTTTAGATCGGCCCTAGTGAATGTATCCGGCGAATTTCGTGGTCCCAGCCGAAAATATCCTGGCTTCAAGTCTCCCGTAATTTCCGAAAGCCTTTTCGCCCTGCGCTGTTCGACGATTGCAGGAAGTGTATGGAAGATTAGAACGCACAGGAGTGGTAACAGGCACACCGCTGGCCGCACCCACTCCGGTTGATCTTGAAGCGGTTCCTTAAGCTTCTGGTACGCGATGATGGCAGCGGAAACTGCCCCAAAATAGCCCGCCGCTAATCCAAACCATGACGTCGCGAGCCGCCCGGTCCAGTCCACTACCTGACCAAGGACGCTCGCAGGTTGAGCCGCCATCGAGGCTGTGGATTCGGTATCCATAGACATGCCTAGCTCACATTATCAACCACGGCAAGGCCGGAATGTTTCTAGAGGCACTCTCAATACTTTACGTGAAATGTCGGGCTGTCCTCGGGCTTGCTCTTGCGCCGGTCGTAGAGGCGAGTCGTGGAGACGTTGGCGTGCCCGAGCCATTCCTGGACCTTGGCGATGTCGGCCTCGTGTGAGAGGGCGTTCGTCGCGGCCGTCGCGCGCATCGAATGCACGCATAGACCGTTGACCTCGGCGTTGATGCCGGTCTCGCGCCCGTATTTCAGCGACGATGTTGCGGTAGATGGAGCCGGGATCGAGGTGCCTGTCGAGCGTGCCGGTGCGGTTGTTCTTCACCGGCCGGAAGAGGGGGCCGTCCAGATCGACGCCATCCTGCCCCCCGCCGTGTTTCGCCATTTGCGCCAGATATTCCTCGATCAGCCGCGCGCCATCGGGTGAACGGAACGAAGCGGATCTTGTCGCGCTTGCCGTTGATCCGGAAATGCATGACGCCCTGGCGGCTCTGCATGTCGCGCAGGCGCAGCAGGCACAGCTCCTCGCGGCGGATGCCGTGATAGAGCAGGGTGGCAAGGATTGCGCGGTCCCTTACACCCTTCAGCGTGTCCGGGGCAGGGGCCTCCAGCAATTTGCCGGGCCTGCGCGTCGCCCAGGGCGGGCGTGCTGCCTTCGTTGCCGTTGCCGTCGGCCGCTTGACGCCATCCACCGGGATTGCCGAGGACGGCATTGCGCTCGCAGAGATAATCGAATAGCGAAGACAGCGCCGAGAGCTTGCGCCGGATGCTGGCGGGCGCCAGATTGCGGGCTTCGAGTCCTTGCGCCAGGCGATGACATGCGACCGCGTGACGGTGCGCAGTTCGCGCAGGTTCCTGCAGTCCGGTGAAGGCATAGAATTCCGCAACGTCGATTTTGTAGGCGCGCCGGGTTTTGGCATTGGTGATGTTGGCCAGCCATTCGAGTTCCGGGGGTACATCGGCGAGGCCGCCGAACTGAGCGGCGTTAACGTCTCTTTACCAATCGACGAACTAAATCGGCCACCGCCCTGCCCGGATCATTTAAACGCGATAATGTATTTTATCGGGTTTAAATGTCAAGAACGGTTTCGGAAGTCGCCAGTTAGTTTTTCAGGTCTTCCAAGGCAGCAGCACTAACATCCGAAAGTTGACGGTGGTCCATGTCTTTGACGAGCCGATCTTGGATCGCTAATAGTTCCTTGCTCCGTCCATCATGCGCAAGGACCAACAAAAGATTTCTCATATCTCGGATGCAAAAGCGCTTCAGGTGGCCCGCCAGTTCCTCACGGTCTACTTCTGGATATGTATTACAGACAGCCATTCCTTCGTCGAATTGCAGCAGTTTGCGCTCGTAGTGTGCTTGGGCGTCCGGCACGTATCGACTGCAAACACTCCATTGCCCGAACTCTACGAGCTGATTCCAGATGAACCGGACTATTTCCTCAGCTAGGCGGGAGTCTTTATCGTGATAAGTCAGGAACTGAGTCATCAGCTGATCGGGTACGCCTAACGAATTCGAAATGGCAACATAATCGTGAAATCTCTCGGGCTCTCTAGTTGTCTCTAATAGCGCCAGAGAAGTCTGCCGCTTGAATTCCAGTTGTGCTTTAGCGGCCGGATACATTTTGCCGAGGTCCGCCCATTCGTGGAGACAATATGAAAGGCGAACACCGTAGAAGGCGGCTGGATCATCGTCGAGGGCGTGGTCAAAGAACCAGTCATACAACGCGAGCGCGCGCTCATATTCCCGCGACTTAACAGCTTGGCGAGCCTGGTCTAGAACCTGCCCAGGGTTACGTGAAAATCTTTGGGTGCTTGCCATACCGAAGCCTACCGTAAGCTATACTCCATCGCGAACCGAAGTTATGCTTCGCGCATCACGTTTGCGGCACTGGTTCCTTCCTCGAACGCGACCCATAATTTCCACGCACCGGCCAATCTGCGCCTCTGACCTCTCGGTGGTCATCATCTCTGTCGGCCCGGTGAGGCAGCGCGCCGTTAACCAGCGGGGCGCTAGTTCATTCATTCGGGCACCCGAATGATGCTCTTTCCCCCGGATAGTTAACAAGGCCCGAACCAATTGCATGCGCTGATTGGTCGCGACTAAACGTCCCGGGGCGACGCTGCAGGCTATTCCAAGATCTGCGTGCTGATTCGGAAACAGGAATTTGCGCGTTTCGAAGTGCTTCCCTGCACCCAAGTGTTGTGACTGGATTGTTAACTATCCGGGGGTTTTTCTGACCCACCCCCAGAAATGAGACAGGGGGTAAGTTGAGACCCAGCTCTCGGAGGTGGTCCCGAGCCCTGTCATTCGGGCGTTCCGTAGTCTAAAGTAGCTCAATTGAGCCTCTCAATCAAAACCAGCCGTTCAGAAAAGCCCTTCGCCCTCATCTCAGGATCAGAAGGCAGATCCGCTGCTGTGTCAAGGGCGGGCGGTTTTTGCCCGGCGACCGCGAACCCTTGACACGGCAGTGGATCTGCCTTACCCACGATGGGGAGGGCGAAGGGCTGGCACTCCACCGTCCGGGCGAATTCTTCCGGCGTACGATCGTTCAGAGCGCTGTGCGGACGTTTGTGGTTGTAGTCGCGGCGCCAGCGTTCCACTTTTTCCCGAGCGTCGGTGAGATGAAAGAAGACTTCCCCATTCAGACATTCGTCCCGCAGCCGGCCGTTGAAGCTCTCGATGTAGCCGTTCTGAACAGGCCGGCCTGGCCGGATGAAGTCGAGCTTCACGCCAGCCTGGTGGGCCCAGGCGTCCATGGCTTGGCCTGCGAATTCGCTGCCATTGTCCGTAGTGATCGACTCCGGCACGCCGCGGGCTGCCACCAGATGCTTCATTCGCTCGACGACTTTCTCGCCAGTCTGCGAACGATCCGCATACGCGCATAAGCACTCCCGCGTGTACTGATCTACCACCGTCAGGATGCGGAACCAACGGCCGTCCGCCAATCGATCACTCACAAAATCCATGCTCCAGCGCTGGTTCGCCTTCACAGCTCCGCTCAACGGAACCCGCACGCGCGCTGCGCGTTTCGCACGTCTCGCTCTTTGCACCTGCAGACCTTCTTCCCGATACAGTCGGTAGACCCGCTTCGCATTGACCTTCCACCCCTCGCGCCGCAGCAGGATAGTGAGCCGGCGATATCCGTACCGAACCCGGCTACCCGCCAAATCCCGCAAGCGCATGCGTAGTTCCGCCTGCCCATCGCGTCGACTCTGGTACCGGTTCATCCAACGCGTGATGCCCATCAGCCCGCAGGCTCGCCTTTCGCTGAGCTGATACGCCTGGCGCACCTTGCGTACCAGTTCGCGCCGACCCGTGGGCTTCACGCCTTTTTTGACAGCACCTCCTGCAGAATGTGCTTGTCCAGCGTCAGGTCCGCCACCAGGGTCTTCAGTTTGCGGTTTTCTTCGCGCAACTGACGCAGCTCGCGCAGTTCGTTCAAGCCTAGCCCAGCGTAGCGCCGCTTCCAACTGTAGAACGCTTGCTGCGATACGCCCATCTCCCGGCAAATGTCGCTCGCCTTCTTGCCCCCCTCGGCCTGGCGCAGGGCGTATATGATCTGCTCTTCGGTATGGCCTTTCCTCGGCATTCGTCCTCCTTCCGCTTCCGTCCAGAGGACCACATCCGGATGCCGCTCTCAACTTTCCGTCTGTCTCGTTTTCGGGTTTTGGGTCATTTCTAAATTGTTCGGGGACCCGGGCGAACGAGCCTACCCTGTAGTCTCCAGAAACTCAATCGACAACTCCCGGTAGTGGAGTGAGTTGAAGATTTAAAGCAGCGGCGCTTTTGGCGAGCCACCTCATCTGATCTTGTCGATATTTTGCTTCGTAATATTCCATCCCCTTATCAATATATCCCTGGCCAGATTTCAGCATCCGGTATACGAGTCTGGCAAGCTTGTGAGCCATTGCCGTGACAGCTTTCGGCGCTCCCAGTTTTCGCCGCAGTCTTCTGAAATTGGCTCCCAGCGCGCTTTGGCTTCGAAACAGACTCCAGGCCGCCATGCGCAAGGCTGTAGCGGCCCGATTGACAACGTGGCGGGTGCCGCGTTTTAGCACTTTGCCACCGCTGATGCGATTGTCCGGGCATAATCCCAACCAGGAGGCGAACTGCTTCTCTGTCCTCCAGCGGCTCATATCCACTCCCACTTCCGAGATCACGGTCTGCGCGGTTTGTATCTGAATCCCATCGATCTGGGTAAGGTCCACACCAGCGATGCGATACAGTTGTGCACCCAGATCCAACCACGGCATCTGCTTTCGATGACCCCGCCCGTGGCGCCCTTTTGGCGAAGGCTGCGGATCAGCAGTTGTCTTCGATCCCATGTTCTTCAGATGGGATTCGATGCGCAGGGTGCAGTCGGCGATCTTCTGTTGATAGAGATCATATAAGGCTAGACTCTGCTCCAGCACAAACAGCAGTTCCTGTCGCCAAGTTCCTTCTAAACTTTGGGCTATTTCCTCTCGACTAGCATGAATCCGTTCGCCCTTCAATCGAGCCAAAGCCTGTGGGTTTTTTTCGCCACTGACGATCGCGCGCAGGATTGCCATTCCGGTCATGCCGCTGATATCGCTGATCACGTTCGCCAACTGAATGTTCATTTCCGTCAGCGCTTTTTGAATATGCTGGATGCACGTGCTGGCGCCCGCCACCAACTTCTCCCGCTGCCGCATGTAGGTTCGCAAGACCCAAATCTCTTCGGCTGGTTGGAAGGAATTGTTCAGCAGCCCGAAGGTATGCAGCTTTTGTAACCACTGGCATTCCAAAACGTCGGTTTTCCTGCCAGGCAGCGTCTTGGTGTGATGCGCATTGACCACGTTCACTTCCAATCCGTGGTCTTCCAATATCTGATAGAGCGCCACCCAGTACACGCCAGTGGCCTGCATCGCCACGGTTTGAATGCCGCAGGCTTTCAACCATTGAGCCATGCGGTGTAAGTCCGCGGTGAAGCTGCCGAACTTCTGCACCGGCTCTGCATCGCGTCCCGCCGGCACAGCCACATAATGTTCTGCGTTCCCCACATCGATACCCGCCGCATTTTGATTCAGCGGTGGTAGCGATTCCCAATCATGGGATCGCTTGCCTCGCGGGGTCTTCTTCTTCCTGTCTTGCTTTGGCATGGGTTCACCTCATTCTGAATTCAGACGAGGCTCGGCCCGGTCGCAGTCGGTTTAAAGAATTGTCTCCATCGGGGTCTAACACGCTGATTGCTCAACGCGCCACCACCACATCACTGACCACCATGTACCGGAGCCATGGTTAACAACGGGCACGCAGGCGCCAAAATTTAGGTCGGCTTTAGCTTGCCGAGCCACGTCTTCCTCGGATCATATGCTCCTCGCGACGTTTCTGTCAGCACTGAGGGCCATGGCCCTTCGCTGGTTAACGGTGCGCCCCAACGGCGCAGATCACCAGTGGAAGGAGGATCCACCAAGGCGACGTGCCGCTTGTAAGTGGGGATATGTGAGGTAAAAAGGTAATCGCGCGAGAAGCCTAGAGCGGCCAACAGATCGGGCGTTGCTTAGTCGAGAGATTCACCGACAGAAATCTTCATTCGGGGACCCACGGGGACCCAGACGAACGAGCCCACCCTGACGTTCTATAAAGGGGGATGTCAAGAGAAATAGTTCCCCATCGAGCTGGAACGGAGCGAAATTTCACCTCGGCATCGAGCCCCGCCCCCACACTTTGCCGGTTCGTTGTGAGGAGAGCCGCGGGGACCTCGTAATGTCCAATAACTTGAGCCTATTGAAAACACGGGCCATCGGTCTGGCTTTCGAAGTTCGTAAGGACGACGTTAAGAAGCTATTCGCGGGGGATGTAACATTATGCGACACCCAGTTCAGCTCTCGTGATTAGACGCAACTATTGATCCAGCAACTGTCATTAACTTCAAGCAGATCGAGTTTTTGGACATTACGGGATCCTATGGTCGCTCTGAGATACCAATAACTCGTCTGGGTACTGGCGCTGCCAGCGTGGAATGTGTGAATGATGATACTCCCTGCAAGTACATTCCATACTTCGCCGAGGGTTGGAGCCGTGCAGTTTTTCCCAGTCATTTTCTCACGTGCCTATGGTCCCGCCGGGTCATCGCAATGAAAACACGCGTGATCTACAAAAGGTACGTTGCTTGCCTTTGTTCATTCCGTGGAGACCTTTACCATGATCACGAGGACAACGCTATTTGCGCCAGCCCTATTTGCGGCATTGTGTGTTTTCGTACCTGCGGAAACGTCGGCGGGCCAAGACAGAAAACCGGCGCCGATCTATCGAGTTACGGTCGTATCCCGCACGCTGTCCGCCGTCAACTATCAGCACCGCAGCGGTCCAACGAAAATCGATTTCAAGGGAACTGTTCTGCTGCCAGGTGCGCGTGGGGAAGCCACGGTTGAAAGCAAAAAGGGTCGTATCGAAATCGACTGCAGGTTCGATCATCTGGAGTCAACCCAGAAGTTTGGCCGTGAGTACCTAACATATGTTCTTTGGGCAATATCGCCCGACGGACGTGCGGTCAACTTGGGAGAGGTCGTGCCTGGCAGGTCGGACAAAGCCGACTTGCACGTGACCACCGATATGCAGGTCTTCGGCTTAATCGTGACGGCTGAGCCATACTTCTCCGTCAGCCAGCCCGGTGATGTTGTGGTTCTGGAGAACGAGGTTCGCCCCGATACCATCGGCAAGGTGGAGCGGGTGAGCGCGAAATATGAATTGATGCCGAGAGGACAATATATCTACAATGTGCAGCCTTTGCCGGGTTCCAGTTCGACAAAGGTTTCCATGGCACAATATGAAGCGCTGCTCGAACTCTATCAGGCGCAAAACGCCGTCCAGATCGCCCGATCGCTTGGTGCTGATCACTATGCTCCTGAGACCTACAGCAAAGCTCTCCAACTTTTGGAACAAGCGCAGGATTGGCAGAAGCGCAAAATGAAAATGAATATGGTAGTCACGGTGGCCCGGGAATCAGCCCAAACTGCCGAAGACGCGCGCGACATCTCGGTGAAGCGGCAGAATGAAGAGCGTCTGGCCAGTGCGCAGCAAGTCTCAGCCAAAGCCGAGGCGCAGGCGCAAAGTCGAGCAGAAGCAGCTCTCACGCAAATGGAAGCTGAGCGCACTGCCAAAGAACAGGCTCAGGCCGATGCGGCCCGCGCGAACCAGTTGTTAAGGCAAAATGCGGAGCAGGCTCGCGCTGCCCGCGAGTCCACTACTGAGGTGCCAGTCACCCGCGCCGATCGGCCGGGCCAGACCGTGGACTCCGGCGACAAACAAAACGTGCGCAGCCAACTGCAACGCGAGATCACTCCGATTCTCGACACTCGTGACACTCCAGGCGGACTGGTGGTGACTATTCCGGATTCGGTGTTCGTGACGCCTTCGATACTCCGTGACGGAACACTCGACAGCCTGGCCCGGTTAGCAGCGATCGTAGCGACCTACCCCGGCCTCGTTGTGGAGGTCCGAGGTCACACTGACAATCAAGGCAGTGACACCTACGACCAGCAGATTTCCGCGCGACGTGCCGAGATCGTGCGGGATGTCCTGGTTCGCGACGGAATACATTCTGATAGGATTGTCGCGCGCGGGTTCGGCAAGTCCCGTCCACTACTTTCGAATGACACAGCAGAGGGCCGCGCACGGAATCGGCGTGTCGAACTTGTAATATCCGGTGAGCCGATTGGGACTTTGGCTTCCTGGGACCATTCGTACGGGCTTACCCTAAGCCGGTAAGTCGTTCAGCCCGATGCTTGCGAAGCGGAGGCTCGATCCATCCAGCGGTTTAGTTCGCTTTCCAGAAGCTCCGTCAACTTGGCTGAGATCTCCGACGATTGGGAAATCACTATTTCTTCAGATGCATGCCCATCCGAGGTAATGCTCTGCGCAAAACACGATTGGTTACAAAAGCTTGCCCTCACTATCAAGGTCCAATATGCGAGGTTATGACTCAGCAGGAAGCGGTTGTAAGCGGCTTCGCAAGCGAGCCTTTCCATTCTGAGCACGTGGATTAGCAACAATCCCGTGGGTCCTTCCACAACGTCGATTTTCATCTGTTTGTATGCGGCGGCGTTTCACCAATTGTAAGCTGTACATGCGATACCCGATACGGTATTCCAGACAGCTCAATGCCGGCCGTGTACTGCGGAGTACAAACTGAGCGAAAGCCCCGGACCACAGTTCCGTACGTCAACGCACGGACGATTCTTCACAAATTCGGTAATGGGTTGTCCAAGGGTCAGACTGGTACCTGAATCGCCTGATTGTGGCGGAGATGGAACCAGCGAGTTCCGAAAAACCAATGAATCCGCCCACTCCTTTCAACTTTTACACGGAGCGCCGCCTGGTACAACTTACCGGCATTAAAGCGCATAATCTTCTCGAACTTCTGGAAGATGTGCAGGAAGTTCCCGGGTCATCTATCTTCTATCATACTCACCACCGTTTCCTCTCACACCACTTCCAAAAACCGCTGGTCTACAACGATTTTGCAGTATGGGTATCACAGGCAATACAAGAAGAAGCTCTGTCGGAGAAGCTTGGCATTCTGGATTTGCGCCAGTTCACTTCCATTCGACAGCTCCGCAAATGGAAGTGTTGCAACTCCTTCGCCGCGGATTCTGGTAGGGTGGGCCGATGAGGTCTTGCCGGGGAGTTCTGTTCCACAAGCGCCAATTCGCTGCCGAGATTATCATCACCTGCGTGCGATGGTACCTTCGCTTCTCACTCAGTCTCCGGGACGTGGAAGAACTGATGGCGGAGCGGGGCTTATTGGTGGACCACGTCACGATCTGGCGTTGGACGCAAACCTATGCCCCGGAGCTGCAGCGCCGCTTGCGAGGGCAGCTTAAGCCCAAAGGATCGACCTGGCACATGGACGAGACTTTTGTGCGGATCGCCGGACGGTGGATGTACCTGTTCCGGGCCGTCGACAGTGGCGGACAGACAGTGGACTTCTATCTATCCGGAACACGCGATCGCGAAGCCGCCAAGTGTTTCCTGAAGCGAGCTTTGGCCAATCCCGATAATCGCCCCCCGCACGTGTTCGCCCGAGACCGACTGCGTAGTTATCCAGCAGCAATTCGAGAACTGCAGAACGAAGGTCAGCTCGGTCGCGGTTGTCGGCATCGAACCCGACGCTACGCGAATAACCGCATCGGATCCGACCACCGGCACGTCAAGCGGCGTTTACGAGCTATGCAGGGCCCTCGGACCACAGCGACCGCTTGCGCCGTGATCGCTGGAATCGAGGCAGTGCAGATGATTCGCAAAGGCCAAGTACTTGGGATCACCAGAAAGAACCTCCACGGGCAAGCTTGGGTATTCGGCGCGCTGCTCGGTATCAATTAAAACCCTGTGGGAGCCGTTATTCCACAATGGCGTTCCATTAAACGGTGTTGCAACACTTCCCCTCAGCCAGAGCCCGGATTCCATGCTTCACGTAATCCCGACCCAGCATGAGGGCCGAACCGTCGGCTCTTCTCCCTCGCAAAGCGACATGAACGTGGGGATGCCCGGTGTTGAAGTGTGAGACGGCCACCCACTCTAGACGTGTCGCCAGGTCGTGTTCCATACTAGTCATCAGGTCGCGGGTTAATCGTTCCAGATCCACCCGATCGCCAAATTCCGGCGAGATGATGAATTTAAACAGGCGCTTATCACCCGCCTTCTGGCAATCGGCCGGCGTGGCCACGAGGTCCTTGGCTTGTTCGCCTTCGTCGAAAGCCCCGCGGCCGTCGCTGTTTCGAGTGGCGGCTTCGCGCATGAGGTACCGGCCGTGGGCTTTCCATTGGCCGCGTGTCTTGTTTTGGGAGTAAATGACGCGAACGGCACAACGTTGGCGGTAGGGCTTGCGCGGGCGGCCCGAAGAGCCCGACGATGCACTTCGGCGAGCCTTCCTGGACATGCGAGCAAAGTAAAGGACCTGTTTGAACGCCAGAGACCAGGCCCGCGGCTCGTTTGAGCGCGACCGCCGCGGCCTTCTCGGATAGAGGCGGAACTCCGGTTCGTCCATGTTCACTGTATGCGATCCATCAGCTCGGCCAACGCAGCGCGGGAGTCTCCAGCCATGCTCATGCCCACGTTCTTGATGAAGCGCTCATAACGAGCCTTGCCGCGCGCCACGGCTTGCGCATAGGCCTCCCCCGACGGTTCCGGCAGGCAGGTTAAGAGAGCCTTTGTTAACGAGTCTACGAACGCAAACAGCGCCTGCTGGCCGGTAGACATCTTTCGCATTTCCTGGGCCAGCCGGTCCATCGTGGCGACGATCCGCTCTTCCGATTCGTCGAAGGCCGGCCTTCTGCTGATGAGTTCATTCTCAATGGCTGCCCGGATGAAGGCGCTGGGAGAGGAGAATCCTTTTTCCCTGGCTGCGGCCTCCAGCTTCTGAGCTAAGTTCTTGGTCAGTTTCATGCCGCGGTGGACAGTAAGGTTTGCCATGCGTTTTACCCCTCTACCTATAAGGGAATGACAGAGGACTTCCGTGACAGTCGAAACGAAAAATTTTGATGGTTGAACAGGTGTTTAACGCCGGTGCCGTTTCGTTGAACCGAGTAACGCACTGACGTAACGAGACATAGCCACCAGAGCGAAGCTAGCTGTTTGACACTTTATGTTCCACTACCGGTTTTCAGGGTCATTATTTCGTGCCGGCAGTCGTCTTAGCTTGTAGGCCAGGCCGCGAAACGCAGCGTTTTGCCGCGAAAGGCAACCCGATGCAACGCCCTATAAAGCCGCATGCGGGACGCAGCAAACCGCCACGATTTGCTGCGGGTGGGGTTTGGTCACACTTTTTTTGCAGGATGCTGTCACGAACTGGCTCTCCCACTCCCTTATAGGTAGAGGGGCAAGAATCCTAATTGGTCACGCATGGTCAACGATCAAGCCAAAGGTCGCTTGGATGACTGGATCTGTCGGGCCAGACAGGGCCTCGCGGCTCGCCAGGGAGCAAAGCCGGTCAGGAAGGCAGGGCGTGCGTTATGGCGAGAAATTCAAAACGCTCTGGATGAGGGCCAGAGCCTCGACACCATTCGAAAGTGGTTGGAAGACGAAGGGCTAATATTAACGAGCGGTACTCTCCGGTCATATATCTGGCGCGCCCGACAAAAACGCCGAACTGACGCTGCAAAGAGGTTTCTCGATGCAGCTATTGCAGCACCTGCCGTCTCTCCATCCGGAACCGAGGTCTCATCGCGGATGGAGCCGGCGGCGGTCTCGGCCACCACGCAATTGACCAAGCCCGATGCTCGAGGTCCTCTGGCGCAAGCGCAAGAAGCATTGGCCAAGAGTCGCTTCGACATCAGGAAAATTCATGGGGACGGTGATCCCAGTGGTCGAAATTTGTTTTGAGCAAGGAGGCTAAATGGGAATGGCAAAACCGAATAATCAGTTGGAGCCGCAATCTGCGAGTACCGGCCGAAGGGCGTCCAGCCGACAGACGTCGGGACGCACAAGGACCACTGGGCTGGGCCGGTAACGTTATGCTACCCGAGACGATACGACAAGGCCTGACAAGGGTCGAACCGTGCGACCGACTATCCCCAATGCATTTCGAAATGGCATACCAAGCCCGCGTTGCGTGTGACCGCATCAGATTCGCGATCAAGCATCTCGAACAGTTTGCGCGTGGCTCGGAACCAGCGCGTGAGGTTAGTCTCCAACTGCTGGATTCTCTCGACCGGCTTGAGGAGTTGGACCGTCAGTTTCAGACCAAGTCCCGAATGGGCGTCCTGTCGCGAAGCGAACGCAGCGGAGGTCGGATCATGAACGGATTCAGTGCTGGCCTTGTCGGCGGGTTCATTCTGAATATCTTTCTGGAACGGACAGCCCCGGAACCGGGCCCGGCAAACCTGACTAGTCCAGGAATCCGTCAGCTAGTACCCGTCACCGGCTGGAGCGCACAGGTTTCAGGGCCGCGTGCCGCCGAGAACATCACCCAGCCTTTCAAAGCCTATGAATTCCGAGAGCCCATACCTCGACTCGACCAGTGGGGTCGGACAATCTGCCTTCACAGTGGTCAGTGAGGTCTCTCGAAACCACGGGAGAGGAGATCATGCCGCGGATGGATGAAGCGGACACGGTGATGGAAGATGCGGGCAGAGGGGACGACCGCCTGCTGAAGGCCACCGAGGTCCAGCGCGAGCTTGGCGTGAGCCGCGCAACGGCATACCGCATGATGACGGATGGCACGCTGCCCAGCTATCGCTTTGGGGGCCGACATGGGCGGCGGCCGATGGTGCGCGTATCGCGGAGAGAACTCCGCGCCTGGTTGGATGTTCATCGGGCGGCCCCCCAAGCGCCGCATGATTCATCGGACGTCAAGTGCCTGCTGATTTCTCGCTGACAAGACCGGTTATGCTGACCAATGAGGGTCCCTCATGAAAGCGTTCAAGGTCCACCGTAACAACGACGAGTATTTCCGCGTCGATCTGCCGAAACATCTTTTCCCCGATGGAAAGCGCCGCTGGGTGATGGGCAAGACCCGGCGGGAGGCGCTCGAGCGAGCAGACCAGATCGTCCAAACTCGCAAAAAGGGTCTGCGCACGGAAGAAGCGAAGACTTCACTCGCGATTTTCCTGGGACGCTTTCTTGAGTTCTACAAGACGGAAGGCGGCGTGGCGCTCCGAACATGGCAGGATTATCGCTACCACGCCGAACAGAACGTGATTCCGGCAATCGGTGCAATAAGGCTATCGGACCTGAAGCCACGCGACGTTGACCTCTGGCTCAAATCACTCCGTGACCGGGGCCTTGGCGACCGGACCGTGGAATACGCGCAAGCAGTCCTCCGTCGCGCCCTGCAATTCGCTGTCGAGTGGGAAATTCTCGACCGGAATCCTGCTGCGGCGCGGTTCCGTGCGGCGAAGCGGAAACGGACGGTCAGAGCCGGCGGCATTAAAGTCCAGTTTCTGAATCCCGATGCGGCGCGAAGGTTTCTCGAAGTGGCGCGGGGAGACCGCCACGAAACCTTGTATGCGCTCGCGATCACCACGGGCTTGAGGCCCGAGGAATTGTACGGCCTCCGCCTGAAGGACATCGATCTTGACGCCACGCGGCTGACGGTGAACCAGGTGCTCTCGAAAACGCGCCGCAAGAAAGGCGAGGATGTGCCGCGTTTCGTCTTTGGCCCTCCGAAGACGGACAAGAGCCGGCGCACGATCGATTTCCCGGAGTTCGTGCGGGCTCTATTAATACAGGAGAAGCGCCGCGTCATGCAGAGCCGCGCACTTGCCGGGAAAAGCTGGCAAGAAAACGGCCTGGTGTTCCCCTCAGAGGTTGGCACGCCCCTCGAAGAGCGCAACGTGTTGCGCCGTTTTCAGGCGATCTGCGAGGCGAACGGTCTCCCGAAACTGCGGGTCTATGATTTGCGGCACACCCACGCCTCACTCTTGATTCATGAAGGCGTCCATCCGAAGAAAATCTCCGAGCGCCTGGGGCACTCGTCGATCAAGCTCACCATGGATACATACGGGCATCTCTTCGAAGGCAGCGACCGCGACTCAGCCGAAAAGATGGATCGCTTGTTCGGCAAAGAGCCGACCAAGTCTCGCGTCCTGACCATGCCCGGATCAAACCGGGTTGCTGACAAAAGTGCTGACAAAAACACTGAAGCCCGCCAAGCGGGCCTCTAAATAATTGATTTTATTGTGGAGCCACCCGCCGGGATCGAACCGGCGACCTGCTGATTACGAATCAGCCGCTCTACCAACTGAGCTAGGGTGGCTATTTTCAACAACTTACAAGCAACGAATCAGCCGCTCAAAGCCGAATCAGCCGCTCAAAATTGGCTGTCGATGCTGACGTGAATCATGATAGCATCCAGCGTCTCGATTCGTCATTCCCAAGGATAACGACCCCGCCTCGCTACCCGACCTTGAACACGAAGTGTAGGGTGCGGGTTGGCGACTTTTCACTTAAAACCGAGCCAGAACGCAATCTGCCGAAGTGTGCGCGCCACAGCGATGGCTATCGATAGACCAGTGAAAGCCGAGACGATGTAGTTCGGGTGGATGACGATCTGGTACTACCTCCGCAACACCGCCATTGCGTCAGCCATCGGCAATACCGTCGTGATTGCGATCCTTGTAGGAACGGTCGTCGCGGGCCAGACCTTCTACGGGCCAGACCTTCTATATGTTCACCCTGGAAAATCTCAAGCAGTTCGGAGCGCTAAAAGCGATCGGCATGACCAATGGCCGGATCGTCCGCATGATTTTGCTGCCAGCATTGGTGGTGGGCGCGATGGGTTTCGGGATCGGTATAGGTCTGGGCACCATCTTCTTTGTGGCGCTCTCTCACATGGAGCCGCCGCGTAACTTTGTCCTGTTCTGGCAGACGATCGTGGGCGCCGGAGGAGCGGAGTTGCTGATCGTGCTGTTGGCGAGCCTGGCGAGCATCCGCAAGGTGCTTGTCCTGGAGCCTGCCATCGTTTTTCGAGGGTAGCGACGATGACTCACGCCGTAGTCTGTACGGAGATCGAGAAATGGTTTGACGCGGGCGATACACCAGGGTGTTCAGCACCGAAGGAGCGAACTAATCCGGGATGCTGACAACTCTGCCGCACAGCGCGTTTGCACGCGAGGGCCGCCGCCCGCTGGGGGTATAATAACGACCTGTTGCGCCCTCCACCACCGGGGTGTCCATAATTGCGCTTGTGGACCTTATGACGTCTCGCGAGTTGTCATCCCGGCGACTTGCTGCCCTCCGCCGCAGCAGTCTATTCCAGTCGTTTTCTGACGAGGAACTGGCGGCTCTCGACGAGCATTTGACTCCGGTCAGACTGGTAGGCGGTGAGGTGCTGTTCCGGCAGGGCGACCCTGGCGACAGCCTTTATATAGTTATCGGTGGACGTCTCGTGGTCTCACATCGGTCAGATCACCAGACCGAGCGGATTGTAGCGGAGTTGGGCTACGGCGAAATCGTCGGCGAGATGGGCCTGATTTGCAAGGAGCCGCGCTCCGCGACGGTTCGGGCTTCGAGGGACACCGATCTGACACGACTGAGCGCCGCGGGACTGGACTGTCTGGCTACAAAATACGCCCAGCCCATCTATTCCGCTCTAGCGCGGCAGCTTGCCGCCCGGCTTAGAAATGAGACCGCCGGGACTCACCCAAACAAACCCGCGCCTATTTGTGTAGCGATTGCCTGGTTATCCCGCGACGCGCCGATCTCTGCTTTCACCGGGAACCTGATGGGCGAACTCGATAAAACGCAAAAAGCCTTGAGGTTGAACAGCGGCCGCGTCGACAGCCTGTTCGGGATAGCGGGATTGGCGCAGTCTCACCGTGATGACATCAATCACACGCGTCTTGCGGACTGGCTGAGTGAACAGGAAACACGCTATCGACAGTTCGTCTATGAGGCCGACACGGTCGATTCCGAGTGGACTGCCCGATGCCTACGCCAGGCTGATCGCGTGCTGTTGGTAGCCAATTCCGGCGACGATCCCGCACAGGCAGCTTCGCGGGTGGCGGATCTTGAGCGCATGGGCGCGGCTGGAAAATCTCTCATTCTGGTGGTTTTGCACGAAAATGGAATTATCCCGCCGAAAGGCACGCGGGATTGGACCCAGCGCATAAAAGCCGCGCGTCATTTCCATGTTCGTATGAACTCTCAACGGGATTTTGGCCGCTTGGCACGCCTTCTGAGTGACAAATCAGTAGGGCTGACGCTGGGTGGAGGCTTCGCGCGCGGGATAGGACATGTCGGAGTGATTCGCGCCATGCGCGAACTCGACATTCCGATAGACATGGTGGGCGGTACCAGCATGGGGGCAATTATCGCGGGGCAGTGTGCGCTCGAGTGGGATTGCCGCAAAATGGTGGACATCACTTGCCGGCGCTCGGCGGAATCGTTGAAGCGCGATTACACCTTGCCCCTCGTGTCATTCCTGTCTGGCCGGAAAATGTCCCGTGTGATCACCTCCATCGCCGGCGAGATCGATATTGAGGATGCCTGGCTTCCTTTTTTTTGCGTGTCGGCCAACTTGACGCGGGGCGAAATGAAAGTTCACTCGTCCGGCAGCGCCGCGCGGAGCGTGATCGCCAGCGCCCGGGCGCCGGGTCTGTTCCCTCCCGTTAGCTGGGACGATGAGCTTCTGGTGGATGGGGGTCTGGTGAACATGGTTCCATCGGACGTCATGCGAACCTTCGTGGGCCAGGGTACGGTGGTCTCCGTCGATGTAAGCCCTTCCGCGGAGTACGGAAAAGTCGATTTCGGCTTGTCATTCTCCGGATGGGAAGCATTGCGCCGCCGGTTGGGCATTTTTTCGCGGCGCGACAAGGCCCCCGGAATGATAGAATTGCTAACGCGGACGCTTGAATTCGGGCGCGCACCCTCGGGACGTTTGAGGCATAGTGCCGACGCCTACCTGACGCTTCCCCTCACTAGTTTCCGGTACCGGGACTTTCATCGCGGCGCCGAGATGGCGGATATTAGTTATCGGTTCGCGATGACCTACTTCGAGAAGTGGCTTGAGTCCTTCGGCCGTCCCTGGCTAGGTTCCGACTAGATGGAGCCACGGATCGACTTTTTCGAAAGGCTTGAAACATATGCCGGCGAGCGCCAGAACGATATTGCGCTGCAGTGCCTGACCGGCGAACGGCGCGACCCGCTGACCTGGCGGGAGCTGGTCGATGACGTTCGCCGCGTCAGTTGGCAGATCAGCCGGATGGTCGATTGCCGGGCCGGCGTACATGTGGGTCTTCTCATGGAAGACTCCGTGCAGTGGGGAGTTGCCTTCATCGCCGCCTACAGCGCCGGCTGCGTGATTCTCCCGCTCGATCCCTCGCAGGATGTCGCCGTATCGGGGCAAATCGTCGCGGATGGCGAGTGCGCAGCTCTGATCTTTTCGGCCGCGTATGCCGCCGCAGCGTGCCAGATTAAAGAGGCGAATCCGGGACTCAATCTTCTGCACTACTTGTCCGACAGGGCGGAAGGCGCCAACGCGCCGCTTCCGCTGGTGAATCGCGATCCGAACGCCGACCTTGCGATCTTTTACACGGGTGGTACCACGGGTTATCCGAAGGGCGTGCGCATGACCGAAGCGAATCTGTTCTGGAGCGTCCGGGACATGCTCGCGGTATGTCCGATCACCGCTGGTGACCACATCCTTTCGATCCTGCCGCTGTTTCACATCATGGCGCTTCTGGCGAACTTGCTGGGGCCGCTATACGAGGGTGCAAGAGTCACCTATTTGTCCGGACGCGATCCGGCGCAAGTCCTCGCCGCGTTCCACGACGAAGCCATCACTTGTTTTCTCTGCGTTCCGCAGTTCTATTACCTGCTGGTACGGCGAATTTTTCAGCAGGTAGACGCGCAGCCGCCTCTCAAGCGCTTCGCGTTCTACCGGCTTCTGAGCCTTTCCCGCTTTCTCCGCCGTCGCATGAACATCCTGGCCGGACGATTCCTGTTCCCGCAGATCCATGATCGTTTCGGACCAAAGTTCCGCCTGTTCGGCGTCGGAGCCGCAAGCTTTTCCGCCGACCATGGGGAAACCATGCTCGATCTCGGCTTTAATCTCTTTCAGGCGTACGGCATGACGGAAACTGCCGGGCCGGTTACCGTGGACCCGCCCGGCGCGAATGGCGGCTTGACCTGCGGTCCGCCCATGCCGCACGCGCGGATTCGCATCCACAATCCGGATCAGGATGGCATCGGCGAAATACTCATTGCGGGCGAGCATGTCACCCCCGGATACTGGAAGCAACCGGAAGCCACCGCGGAGCTGATTCGCGATGGGTGGTTGTGGAGCGGAGATCTCGGATTTCTGGATTCCAACGGCAGACTGCGCGTCACAGGCCGCAAGAAGGAAGTCATCGTCCTCAGCTCCGGCAAGAACGTTTTTGCGGAGCAGGTCGAGTATCAGCTTCAGAAGGGAAGCGAATTTATTCGGGAAGTCTGCGTTGTGGGTTTGGTTTCGAGCAACGGAGAGGAGCGCCTGCACGCCATCGTCGTTCCCGATTTTGACCGGCTCAAAGAGCGGGGCGTCACGAATGTGCAGGATCAGATTCGATATGACATCGAGAATGCTTCCCGCTCGCTGGTCAGCTGGCAGCATGTTCACGGATTCGAGATCCGCGAAACTCCCCTGCCCAGAACCTCAACGCGAAAGCTGAAACGTTTTGAGGTGCGGCGTCTGGATGTGGATCGCCGGCTTGGCGATTCAGAGGCCCACGACGCGGAGCCTGAAGTCTTCGAACTGATCCGGAGGATTAAAAAGGACTGTGGACCCCTTCACGCCGGTTCACACCTTGAGCTCGACCTTGGATTCGATTCGCTGGAACGCATGGAGTTGCTATCGAATATTCGCGCGCGGTTTGGCATCGAGATATCCGATGAGCAGGCGGGACAAATCTTCCGGGCTGGAGATCTGGCACGGCTTTTAGAGAAAGCGGCGCCGGCGAATGATGGCGAGTGGGTAAGCTGGCCGGAGATTCTGCGCGCGCCTCTTTCCGACAAGGAAAAGCATATTGCTTCGCTTTACCTAAGGCGGCGGCCCGTGCTTGATTGGGCCATTTTTCTCGTTTGCCGCCTGGCCGGATTTGTAGCGAGGTTTCTATTGAACCTGAAGACCACCGGAATCGAAGAGATTCCGCGGGAATATCCATTCCTCGTTTGCTCGAACCACGCGAGCTATCTGGATACTCTCGCGATCGCGGCCGTTTTGCCGTTCCCCGTTTTCCGTAGGCTGTTTTTCCTTGGCGCCAGCAAATATGCGCGCACGCCCGTACAACGCTGGCTGGCAAGAATGATGCACGGCGTCAGCATCGATGCGGGCGCGCAAGGCAGCAGCGCACTGCGGCTCGCCGCTGAAGGGCTGCAAAAGGGGCTTGTCCTGTGCGTCTTTCCCGAAGGGCACCGGTCCATCGATGGTGCGTTGCTTCCGTTTCACAACGGCCCCTCGATCCTGGCCATCGAAAAGAGTGTGCCGATACTGCCGGTTGGTCTTATCGGAACGCAAAATGTTTGGGGCAGAGCCTCCCGCCGGGTTCGTTTGAGCCCCATTCAGGTGCGCTTCGGGCGATCTATTGATTCGGCGGCGTGCTCTGATTATGAACAACTGACACGGCTTCTTCGGGAATCGATCAGCCAACTGATTGCGTCATGAGTGATACTGTAGGAAATTCGGGAATATCTCCGATGACCCTTCCAAATCCAGCGCTGCTTGCCTTTTCCGGAAAGGAGTTTCAGGACCTCATCCATCTCATCCAGGGTGTTCGCGACACCATCGAAGTCATCCGGAACGGCCGATCCGGGGCGATCGGATTGCGGCGGGCGGGGGGTCCGGCGGAAAAGGATTGCACCATTACCGGGGTGATGCCTCCACTCTATCCGGAGTGGCTGGGTGACCGGTCATTCGTTGAAGTCCATGGAGCCAGGTTCCCCTACGTGGCTGGCGAGATGGCGACCGGCATTGCTACCGCAAGGATGGTTATAGCCGCCGCGCGCGGCGGATTTCTCGGGTTTTTCGGCGCGGCCGGTCTTGATTTGGGACGAGTAGATCGAGGCATTTCGGAAATTGCCGGAGCGCTGGACGGATCGGGCCTTCCGTGGGGGTCGAACCTGATTCATACACCTTCCGAGCCCGGGATGGAGGATGCGGTCGCCGATCTCTACATCCGCCGTGACGTGCGGCGCGTTTCCGCCTCGGCATTCATGGCGCTGACGCCGGCGGTGGTGCGCGTCGCATCGTCTGGATTACGTGCCGATGGATCGGGCAGAATCCATCGGCAGCGTTTTATCTTCGCCAAGATTTCGCGGCCCGAAACCGCTTCGCAGTTTTTGTCCCCCCCACCTGCCGGGATGCTCGATTCTTTGGTATCGAACGGCCTGATAACGCGCGAAGAGGCTCGACTCGCGTCGCGCATACCTGTTGCGGAGGACATCACGGTGGAAGCCGACTCAGGTGGCCATACGGATAACCGCCCGCTCGTTTGCCTTCTGCCCTTGATTCTCGATTTACGCGACCGCATCGCGGCCAGGTTTAACTACACTCGTCCCATCCGGATCGGGGCGGCGGGCGGGATTGGAACCCCGGGGTCGGTCGCTGCGGCCTTCAGTCTTGGCGCCGCGTACGTCTTAACCGGATCGATCAATCAATGCTCGGTCGAAGCGGGGACTTCGCAGACCGTAAAAGCCATGCTGGCCAAAGCCGAAATTGCGGACGTGATGATGGCGCCGGCCGCCGATATGTTCGAATTGGGTGTGAAGGTCCAGGTGTTAAAGCGCGGCACGATGTTCGCGGTTCGCGCCGCGCAGTTGTACCGGATCTATTCGGAATTTTCCTCGCTGGACGCTATTCCACCGGACCTCAAGCGGCAGCTCGAGCGCGAGATCTTCTGCTGTTCGCTGGACGATGTCTGGGTCGATTGCGTGCGCTTCTGGCAAGAGCGCGATGCGAGTCAGGTCGCGAAAGGCAGGAAAGACGAGCGTCACCGGATGGCGCTGGTTTTCCGCTGGTATTTGGGCAACGGAAGCCGGTGGGCGATCGGAGGCGACGCCGATCGCAGCCTGGATTACCAGATCTGGTGCGGCCCGGCGATGGGCGCGTTCAATGCCTGGGCGCGCGATTCGTTTTTGGCGGATCCGTCAAATCGTGGCGTGGTCCAGATCGGATTAAATTTGATGGAAGGAGCGGCGGTGATTACGCGCGCGCAGCAGGCGCGCACTTTCGGAGTCGCCGTCCCGCCGGCGGCTTTCAGTTTTCGACCGCGTCCTTTGTCTTGACCCGAAAACCAAAACTTACCTCTCCCCCATGATCAAGCGCGAACCAATCGCAATCGTTGGCATTGCGGCCATATTCCCCGGATCGACAGATACCGCTGGATTCTGGAACGACATTCTTACCGGCCGCGATCTATTGACCGACGTACCGCCGCATTACTGGCTGGTTGACGATTACTATGATCCCGACCCCGCGGCTCCGGACAAGACTTACGCAAGGCGCGGAGCTTTCCTCAGTCCGATTGAGTTCGATACGCTCGAGTTCGGGCTTCCGCCAGCGGCTTTGCCTGCGATCGACAGTTCGCAGCTACTGGCGCTGATTGGCGCGAAACGCGTACTTGCCGATGCCGCTCGAGGGCGCAGTAAACATGTGGCCAAGGACCGCGTCAGCGTTTTCCTCGGAGTGGCGGCTACGACGTCCGCTGCCATGCACATGGCGGCTCGGCTGCAACGCCCCGCGTGGATCAGAGGCATGCGCGAGAGCGGGATCCCGGAATCGCAGGTGCAGGAAGCCTGCGACCGCATTGCTGCCTGTTTCACGCCGCTTCAGGAAAACACTTTCCCCGGCATTCTTTCGAACGTGGTCGCGGGCCGCATAGCAAACCGTTTCGATCTTGGCGGAACCAACTTCACAACCGACGCCGCCTGCGCAAGCTCGCTTGCGGCCGTTTCGGTCGGGATCAACGATCTCTATCTCGGTAATTCCGATATGGTTTTGACCGGCGGGGTGGACACTCTGAACGACATTCAAATGTTCATGTGTTTCAGCAAAACCCCGGCCCTCTCGCCAACCGAGGATTGCCGGCCTTTTTCGAGCCGCGCGGATGGCACGATGCTGGGTGAAGGCCTGGCCATGTTCGCTCTGAGGCGATTGTCCGATGCGGAACGCGACAGCGACCGGATCTATGCTGTGATTCGCGGCCTCGGATCATCTTCCGACGGTCTTGCGAAGAGCGTCTACGCGCCGCGTTCGGCGGGACAGGCCATGGCGCTCAGACGCGCGTACGAAGCGGTGGGATACGGCCCGGAAACCGTCGAGCTCGTGGAAGCGCACGGAACTGCCACGGCGGCGGGAGATCAGGCTGAGTTCGAAGCTTTACGCGAAGTGTTCGGCGCAGCCGCGCCGGAGGAACGGCAGTGGTGCGCTCTGGGTTCGGTGAAATCGCAGGTGGGCCACACGAAGGGTGGCGCAGGCGCCGCGGGATTGTTCAAGGCAGCCATGGCGCTGCATCACAAAACGCTGCCGCCCACCATCAAAGTGGATCAACCCAATCCGGCGATGGCGGTTGAGGACAGCCCGTTCTACCTCAATACCGAAGCGCGGCCTTGGATCCATTGCGGCCCTGAACCACGCCGCGCTTCCTTGAGTAGCTTCGGTTTTGGCGGCACGAATTTTCATGTGGCACTCGAGGAGTATCGCGGCCTGGGCGAGATACCTCCGCGGTTAACGGAAAGCCCGGTCGAACTGGTCGTGGTGTCGGCCTCAAATACCGGCGGCGTATTGAACAAATGCCGGCTTATGGCCGGAAGCGGAACGGGCTCGTGGCGTAGCGCCGCCCGTGAGTCGCAGCGCGCCTTCGATCCGTCGGATGCTGTCCGCATCGCTTTAGTAGCCTCGTCGCAGGAGGATCTCCAGAAGAAACTTGGGCGCGTGATGGCGGCAATTGAAAAGTTACCCCAGGAATCGATTCGCGATTCGGATGGTCTCTATTACGAACCACGGCCACTTGGAGGTCCCATCGCATTTCTGTTTTCAGGGCAGGGGAGCCAGTACCCCGGCATGGGCGGCGGACTTGCGATGGCGTTCGATTGCGCGCGCGAAGTCTGGGATTTCGCTGAGGAGTCGTTTGCGGGACAAGGCTTTTCGCCGCGCGACGCTGTTTTCCCTCGCCCCGTTTTCAGCGATTCGGAGCGGCAGCGGCAGAAGGAATTCCTCACGCAAACCGAAAACGCTCAGCCCGCGCTGGCGGTGGCCAGCCTGGCTCAGCTTGCGGTGCTGAATGCGGCCGGCGTTAAACCGGATTTCACGGCAGGGCACAGTTTCGGTGAACTCGTGGCGCTGCATGCCGCCGGATGTTTCTCCGCAAGCGATTTGCTTCGCATGGCGCGCAAGCGCGGCCAGTTGATGGCCGCGGGACAACAGATCGGCGCCATGACCGCGGTTTCGCACCCGATCGACGATCTGCGTCTTTTCCTTAGCAATAAGGCCGAACCAAACGGCGTTGTTATCGCGAATCATAATGCGCCCCGCCAATCGGTGCTCTCCGGCCAGATCGTCAGCATTGAAGCCGCCGAGCGAAGACTCACTGCCGCTTCGATCTCGTACCGCCGGTTGCCCGTTGGCGGCGCGTTCCATTCGCCGCTCATGTCGGGCGCAGTGAAGCCGTTCGCGCGATTCCTTGAGGACGTCGCGTTCAGCAGCCCGATACTGCCTGTTTTTTCGAACACCGACGCCGCTCCCTACCCTCGCGATCCGGACATGATCCGGGAACGCATGGCGGCGAATCTTACGAGGCCCGTTCTCTTCGCCGATGAAATCGAAGCTTTGTACGAAACTGGTGCACGCGTGTTTGTGGAAGTGGGCTCCGGCTCCATCCTGCGTCAATTGACGGCGCAGTGCCTTCAGGGAAAACCGCACGCGGCCATCACTCTCAGCCACCCTGGGCATCACGATCTGAGTAGTTTCTGGCACGCGCTCGGCCAGCTTTCGGTGGCGGGCGTCAAAGTTCGGTTCGAAGACCTTTGGCCTGCGTTCAATCCGGTTTCCGATGACGCTCCGCGCGCGCGGTCGTCATCAACCGTGCTGATTGATGGCGCGGGCTACAACCGGCCCTATCCTCCAAGAGGTGGAAGCGCGGAATTGCCGAAGCCTAATCCCGAGGCCGCCATGCCCGCGGCAGCGGCGCCGGTACCCGGCCCCGTTCAAGGTGGATCGGCGTTTGAGTTGATTCAAGCTCAGATCAGCGAAGCGCAGAAAGCATCGCAAGCCGCGATAATCGAGAGCCTGTCAATCACTTTGAAATCGATGGAGGTGGTTGCGCGTGAGATCGCGGGTGGCGCGGGGCATGTGGAAGCTTCCGCGATGCCAGCTCCCGTTTTGCAGCCTCCTATCACGCCGGCGGTTTCTGTTGTCCCGCAACCCGCGGTTGCGGCGCCGGTCGAACGGGATCGCGGTGCCCTACTGCTGGAAATCGTGGCGGAGAAGACCGGCTACCCGCAGGACGTTCTCACGCTGGATGTCGAGCTCGAAGCCGGGCTCGGTATCGATTCCATTAAGCGCGTTGAAATTTTCTCGGCCATTCAACAAGAGCTGCCAGGTCTCCCTGAAGTCACCCCGGCGGCGATGGGCCAGTTGAAAACCTTGCGTGATATTCTCGCGTTTCTTGGTAACGCGCCCCCCGCGGCCGCTGCGAATAGGGAAAGCGTGCTGCTTGAGATCCTGGCGGAGAAGACCGGTTATCCGATTGATGTTCTTAACCTCGATGTAGAGCTGGAGGCGGGACTCGGCATCGATTCGATCAAGCGGGTCGAAATTTTCTCGGCCATTCAACAGCGCGTTCCGGACATGCCTGAACTTAAGCCGGAAGATGCGGGGCGGCTCCGCACGTTGCGAGACATCCTCGTGTTTGCGCTTGCACCTGCCGTTGTTCCCGATACGCTGAAGAGGCTAGAGCTCCAGTTGACGCGGTCCCCGGCGTGCGGATTGCCGCTCCCGGGCCTATTTACTTCCGGCCGGATCACAGTGATTGATGCTGGTTCGGCTGCCGGTGAAGCGCTCGTGGGTCGCCTTGGGAAGCTTCACATTTCAGCGCAATGCGCGGAAAGTATCCCTGACGGCTGCCGCGCAGTCATCTATCTTGGCGGATTCGAGACCAATCGTGGGGCTTTTGAAATCGCGCGATCGCTGGCCCGCGGTTCCGCAGCCCCCGGGCTCTTTGTGACGGTCCAAGACGGCCCTTGGGCGGCAGGAATCGGCGGTATCGCGAAAACCTTTGCGTGCGAGTGGCCGGGCGCGGCAGTGAAGACCATCGATCTCGAGCGCGGTGCGCGGTCTTCCCCGGAAATTGCGGACGCCATTGTGGCGGAATTGCTGGAGGGCGGTTCGCAAATCGAAGTTTCGCTGCGCGCGGATGGATCACGGCTGACGCCGGTTCTATGTTCCGCCGAACCAGGCGATACTGTTGAACGCATCGGGCCCAATTCCGTAGTCCTCGCATCCGGAGGCGCGCGCGGCGTAACGGCCGCTTGCCTGATTGAACTCGCCAGAAGCACCGCGGCGCGTATCGCCCTTATTGGGCGCACACCACTCGAAGACGAACCGGCCGCTTGCCGCGAAGCGCAAGGGGAAGGCGAGCTGAAGCGCATACTTTCCCACAGTCCCGGGAGCGCGCAGGATCTTAAACAGATTTCCCGGGTCGTAGCCCGCATTCTCGCCGTGCGAGAGATCCGTTCCACGCTGAGCTCTCTTGAAAAGGCAGGGTCCCCGTGCGCTTATTTCGCCGCCGATATGCTCGATGCTCCGGGCGTGGAGCGCGCCGTCGCCGCGGCCCGAGAACGATTCGGCCCGATCACGGCAATCATCCACGGGGCCGGTGTGATCGCGGATAGAAAAATCGCCGATAAGACCGACGATCAATTCGCGCTTGTCTTCGAAACCAAAACGGCAGGCTTGCGTGCATTGCTCTCAGCCACCGAATCCGATCCGGTCGACACGATCTGCCTGTTCTCTTCTGTGGCTGGCCGTTTCGGAAACGCCGGTCAGTGCGACTATGCGGCGGCCAACGAAGTTCTGAACAAGGTCGCCGCGTTTGAAGCGCAGCGGCGCGGTCCTGGATGTGTCGTTAGATCAATTGCCTGGGGCCCGTGGGATGGCGGCATGGTCACCGCTCCGCTGGCTGCGCATTTCCGGTCGCGCGGAGCTGGCTTGATTCCCCTCGCCTCCGGCGCTCGCGCGTTCGTCCGAGAGTTGCAGCATGCAACCGGAGGAGCAGAGGTCGTGATCGCGGCGGATGGCAATCTATTCTCTGAAGCCCGTCAAACCGAAAACACCAAAACGGAATACAGTACGGAGATTCTTGTCAGCCGGGAGACGTATCCTTTTCTGGACAGCCATCGGATCCAGCAGCACGTAATTGTTCCGCTGGTTCTCGTTAACGAATGGTTCCATCGTTTTGCCGAGTCCTGCTGGCGTGAGAGGCGAGTCGTGAATTGCCGGGATTTGCGAGTGCTGCGCGGGATCCCACTGCCCGACTTCGAATCTGGAGGTCACTTGATGCGGATCATTGCGAAACCTGGGGGAGCGGAGGAAGTCCGCTGTGAATTGAGGTCGCTTGACGGCACGCTGCATTACTCGGCAACGCTCGATGTGCGAAGCGGCGGTAATCAGGATGAAGCCGCGCCGGAATGCCTGGGTGTCATGGAAACGCAAATCGCCAGTGACGTCTACAGTGCGAACGGTGATCTCTTTCACGGCCCCGATTTTCGAGTCATAGAGCGCATCCTCAGTCTCGATGAATCAGCCGCGGCAGCTGTTCTGAGCACTACGCGAAAAATGCGCTGGCCCGCCGGCCCCTGGAAGACCGAGGCCGCCGCGGTGGATGGCGCACTGCAGCTGATTCGGCTCTGGGGCATTCGGCATATGGGCGCGCCGTCGCTACCGACGCGCATCGGTTCGTTCGTCCGCCACGGTTTCGGAATCGCGCCGGGTTCGCTTCGCTGTGAAGTGCGGCTGCGCGCCGAAGGCACACTCAGTATCCTCGCCGACGTGCGCCTTCTGTCGGGCGATAGTCACCTTTTCGCGGAAATACGCGAGGTCGAAATGCATCTGACTTCCAGTTCATGACGCCTTTCGAGCCGATTGCGATCATCGGAACCTCCTGCGTTCTGCCGGGCGCGATGTCGCCGCGCGAACTGTGGGAGAACGTGCTCGCTGGCCGTGATTTGCTTACCGACCCCCCTGAAGGATATTGGGGAATCGAGCCACGTTCGTTGTTAGATGGCGGCCGCGACCGTGTTGCATCCATTACCGGCGGATACGTCCGCGGCTTCGAATCGATATTCAACCCGGCCGAGTTCGAAGAAGAGACGGCTGCGCTCGATCCGCTGTTCCAGTGGATGCTGTGGGGTGCCCGCGAAGCATTACATCAAGCCGGGCACGACTGTTCGCGGCCTTGCGGACGCGTGGGTCTGGTGGCCGGCAACCTCGGGTATCCATCGCGCTCAATGGCGCGTCTCGCGGAAGCGCTCTGGCTCCGTGTTGCACCACCAGATGCGCGCAATCGATTTCATTTCGGCCTGCCCGCGCAGTTCGCCGCACGGGCACTGAACCTCGGGCTCGGCGGCTTCTGCATCGACGCGGCCTGCGCTTCTTCGCTCTATGCAGCGAAGCTCGCCTGCGACCAGTTGCATGATCGCAAGGCCGACCTGATGGTTGCCGGCGGCGTCAATCGCGCGGACGATTTGTTTCTGCACGTCGGATTCACCGCGCTGGGAGCGCTCAGCCCCACTGGGCGAAGCCGGCCCTTTCATCGCGATGCGGACGGGCTTGTTCCCGCCGAAGGCGCCGCGTTTCTGGCGCTGAAGAGATTGGATGACGCGATTGCCGCGCGCGACACGATCCTCGCAGTTATCCGTGGAATCGGCTGCGGCAACGATGGCCGGGGCGCTGGTCTTCTAACGCCCTCGCGCGAAGGCCAGGTACGGACCATGCAGTTGGCCTACGAAGCGGCTTCCATCGACGCTTCGCTCGTTTCGTATGTCGAGTGCCATGCCACCGGAACGCCGGTCGGTGACTCTACCGAAATCCGAAGTATGGGAGAGGTCTTCCGTCACCGGGAACAGATGCCGATCGGGTCGCTCAAATCCAATCTCGGACATCTGATTACGGCTTCGGGCGCGGCCGGGGTGGTCAAGCTGATCGAAGCCATGCGCGCCGGTATTCTGCCGCCAACGCGATCCTGCGACGATCCCTCGGAGGCTCTGCACGGCTCGGGCTTCCGCGTGTTGTCCGAACCCGAGGTGTGGGAATCGAACGCGCCGCGAGTTGCGGCCATCAACGCCTTCGGGTTTGGCGGCAATAATGCGCATATGATTCTCGAGGAATGGACCGGCAGCCGCCGATACCGGCCACCTGCTCCCTCCGTTATTGGTTCCGTCGCGGCTTCCCGAAAGATCGCCATCACCGGTGTAGGAGTGATCGCAGGCTCGGGACAGTCGACGGCACACTTCATTGAAGCTTTGCTTCGCGGCCAGATATCGAGCACCGTTGCGCAAACTATTTCTCTGCCGATCGATGACCTTCGGTTCCCGCCGCGCGATCTCACCCAAGCTCTGCCGCAACAGTTGATGGTCTTGCAGGCCGCACAGGAAGCTCTGGCCGAAGCGGGCGAACTCGATGGCGCAAAAACCGGGGTTTTCACCGGCATGGAAGTCGACCCTGCGATTACTCGCCACGGAATCCGCTGGCGCCTGGCTGAATGGCTCGATGCCACGCTTGAAGGGCCGGCCGCGGTTCTGGGCAATATGCCGAACATGCCGGCGAACCGCTTGAACAGCCAGTTCAATTTCGTGGGCTCAGGATTCACGGTTGGTGCTGACGAGGCGTCCGGTGAAGTGGCGCTGCAACTGGGCATGAGAGCACTCCGGTGCGGGGAACTTGACGCCGCGCTCGTCTGCGCGGTGGACCTTTCCTGCGATTCGGTTCACCAATACTCTGTCGGCGACGGCCGCGTCACCGGCGACGCCGCGGTGGCGCTGGTGGTTCAGCCTCTTGACGATGCCTTGCAGTCCGGCCGGCCTGTCTACGCTGTGATCGATGAAGACTCAAGCGCTGCACCGGGCATGCGCGATCGCAGGTTGGAACCGATTTTCGGGGACTCTTTCGCGGCCTCGGGGCTGCTGCATATCGCGGCCGCGGCTATCGGGGCAAAACACCGGTTACGTTTCGGCGAGGGAGCCGCGACACCGTGGCTGCCGGGGCGTAACGGATGGTCAACCCGGTCGGGCCGGTTTCTTCTGAGCGCTCCCGCGGAGGCGGATCCCGCGGGGCTGATCGAAACCGCGCCGCGCCGTTCAAGTGACACCTTCGGGCCTCGCATGGAAGGCGATGTCGCCTTCGTCTTCACCGGCGCGGCCGCCGCCTACCGTGGGGCGGGCCGGGAACTTCTCACCGCTTTGCCTGCCCTCGCATCTCTTCTCGGCCAACGGTTTCACGGTCTCGACGAGATTGCCGGCTGGGTCTACGAAACCTCAGAGGACGCCGAACCGGGTCCCCTCCAGCAGCTTCAGTGCTCCAGTTTTCTGAGCCAGATTCATGTCGCGCTTACGTTGCGAATTCTGAAACTCCGGCCCGCCGCCATGATCGGCTTATCGTCAGGCGAAACCAACTCCTTGTTCGCAGCCGGCGCGTGGCAGGGAATCGACCGCATGTTGGATGAAATTGCGGCCTCGGGTATGTATGAGCGCGAGATAGCGGGCGATTTTGGCGTCGCACGCCGAGCTTGGAAATTGCCCGGAACCGGCCGCGTCAACTGGATCAATATGCGCGTTCTTGCCGATGCCGGGCGAATCCGCGATGCGATTGCCAATGAACCCCGCGTCCACCTGCTTATCATTCACGCGCCCGGCGATTCACTGATCGGCGGCGATGCCGATGCGTGCCGCCGCGTGGTTCGCCAACTCGGTTCCGTTCCGGCTTACGAGACCGGCGGGCTCGCCGTGCATTGCCCGGAAATGGGTCAATTCGCGGATGAATGGCGCGCGCTGCATCGGCGGCCGGTAAGCATCCCGCGGGACATCCGTATTTACTCCAATGCGATTTGTGGCGCATACGTTCCTGACGACGACTCAGTCGCGGCGATGCTGACAGCTCAGGCATGCGCGACGGTTGATTTCCCGGCGACTATCGTTCGCGCTTGGGAAGACGGCATCCGTGTTTTCATCGAACACGGGCCGCGCTCTCTATGCGCCGGGTGGATTTCGAGAACGCTTGGCGACCGCCCGCATCTTGCGGTTTCTCTCGATAAGTACGGGCAATCGTCGCTCGAACAGGCAGCCGAAACAGTCAGCCGCCTGGCCGCCGCGGGCGTCGAGATGGACACTGCGGCTTTCTTTGACGGCGTGCAGCGCGCCGCGGCAAACTGGAAGCGCCCGAAGTCCGGGCGGTCTATCGAAGTTCCTGCGCACCAGTCAGACGGGCTGCCGGCTCAAGTCATGGCGCCCGCGCCGCCGCTGCCGCCCATCATCGCGCCGTATGAGTCGCCGCCTGTCCATGCCAATGGCAATGGCAAGGGGACCATCGCCGCTACCATTGGTGCTATGGGCGCGGCACATCGCGCGGCTGTGGGCGCACACGTCGAGGCTCTCCGTCAGACTGCTGAATCGCGCCTCGCTGTCTTTCGTAGTCTTACGAAAGCTGCGCCCGTGCTTGCGAAGTTGCCGCGGTTCTCGCGCGGACAATTGGAAATCCACGCATCCGGCGTCATCTCTTCTATCTTTGGACCGCTCTTCCGCAAGCAGGATGGATTCCGGCGGCAGGTGCGGATGCCCGAGCCCCCATTGCTGTTTCCGGATCGCGTTACCGGCATCACCGGGGAACCTGGCTCCATGCAAACCGGCTCTGTGTGGACCGAAACCGATGTCCGCCCCGATTCCTGGTTCCTTCACGAAAATCATGTGCCGCCTGGGATCCTGATCGAAGCCGGACAGGCCGATTTGCTTCTTATCTCTTGGCTCGGGGTCGATTTTCTCAATCACGACGAACGCGTTTACCGGATGCTTAGCTGCGAGCTGACCTTTTCCGGACCGCTTCCCCGCGCTGGCGACACGCTTGCCTACGACATCCACATCGACGAACACGCGACGCTCGGCGATGTCCGTCTCTTCTTCTTCCATTTCGATTGCCGGGTCAAAGGCGAAGTCTGCCTCAGCATGCGCAACGGGCAGGCCGGTTTCTTCAGCGACCGCGAATTAGCTGAACCCGCGGGCGTGATTTGGGATCCGCTTGCTGAAAAGCCCATCGGAGATGCCCAACTCTTCGACGCTCCCGCGCGCCCCCGGTCCTCCTTCACGCGCGAACAGGTCAGCGCCTTCGCGGACGGGCGCGCCTTCGATTGCTTCGGACCGGGATATGAACTGGCGGCCACTCACACAGCGACGCCGCGCATCCCTGGCGGCCGGCTCCAATTGATTCAGGAAATCGCTGAACTTGACCCGCGCGGTGGACCATGGAATCGCGGTTACATGCGTGTGGTGAACAGAATTGCTCCAACAGACTGGTTTTTCGAAGGCCACTTCAAGAACGACCCCTGCATGCCTGGCACGCTGATGGCGGAGGCGGGCATGCAGGCGATGGCCTTCTACATGGCCGCGCTCGGCTTCACGTTGGCGCGCGACGGCTGGCGCTTCGAACCCATCCCCAACGAAATGTATCGTCTTCGTTGCCGCGGGCAGGTAGTGCCAACTTGCCGTGAGCTGACCTATGAAATCTTCGTTCACCAGGTAATCGCCGGTCCGGAGCCTGCGATCTTCGCAGACATCCTCGGAACAGTCGATGGCGTCACGAAAGCCGTGCATGGCCGTCGTCTCGGTCTGCGGCTGGTACCCGATTGGCCGCTCGAAAAGCTCCCTGGCACATTGGAAACCGCGGCGCCGGCAGGCCGCCGCGGTGCCACGGTGAACGGTTTCGAGTTCGGAAGCGCGTCCATGCTGGCGTGCGCGATTGGCCTCCCATCCAAGGCTTTCGGCGATATGTACCGGCGCTTCGATGGGCCCATGCGCACCGTGCGTCTTCCGGCGCCGCCGTACCTTTTCATGTCACGCGTAACGCGGGTGGCGGGTGGAGCACCCGAATCGATGAAGGCCGGAATCGAATGCGAGGCCGAATGCGAAATCGAGCCGCATGCATGGTTCTTCGATGACAACGCCGCGCGCCTGATGCCGTTCTGCGTTCTGATGGAGGCGGCCCTTCAGCCCTGCGGCTGGCTCGCCTCTTACGCCGGATGTGTGAGCACCAATTCCGAAGAACTCTATTTCCGCAATCTCGACGGCACCGCCACGGTTCACGAATCCATTCCACCCGATGCGGGAGTCCTCACCACCCGCACGCGCCTCACTAGCCTCTCGCGCTCTGGCGGGATTATCCTCGTGGCGTTTGATGTTGAAACCATGATAGGTGAACGCGCGGTCTTCACAATGAAGACGGGCTTTGGATTCTTTCCGAAATCCGCGCTCGAATCCCAGCCCGGCCTGCTGGCGACCGAGGCGGAGAAGCAGAGTCTTGCCGAGCCCTCCAACTTCTGCGTCGATCTGACGCGCAGCCCGGCGCGCATCGCAAGTGGCAAGCTGCTGATGCTCGATCGCATCACAGGATTCTGGCCTGCGGCGGGCGCTTCCGGGCTCGGGCGGCTGCGCGCCGAGAAAGACGTCGATCCCGCCGAGTGGTTTTTTAAAGCGCACTTTTTTCAGGATCCCGTCATGCCGGGTTCGCTCGGCATCGAGTCCATGGTGCAGTTGCTGCAGTTCTTCATGATCCAGGCCGGACTCGATGAAGGCCTCGACGCCCCCTATTTTGAGCCCTTGACCTGTGGCCGGGAAATCACCTGGAAGTATCGCGGGCAAGTGATTCCCACGGCCAAGCGCGTCGTCGTCGAAATGGAGATAAACGAGGTCGTCCGCGGGCCGTCCGGCGTCACCGCCGTCGCGGAATCTTGGCTCTGGGTTGACGGCTCGAAAATTTACCACGCGAAGGGAATTGCAGCGCGCCTGGTTTCTGCGTCTACCTTCGACATTGATCCTGAACGTGGAGTCACCGTATACGGCGAGGGAGCAGTCCTGGACTTCGACGCCGTTCGATCCTTTTGGAAAAAGCATCCCGAGTCCAGCGCGCCGCCGGCGATTGAACGTCTGCTGGCATCACTCGTCCGCCAATTCGTTGCGCGTGTACGCCTCGAAGACCCCGCGGCGGTTCACGCCTTGCGGGGCAAGCCGATTCTCTACCTCGCCAACCATCAGACGCTCCTCGAATCCGCGCTTTTCTCTGTGCTGGCGCCCGCCATCACGGGATCGCCCATTATCGCTCTCGCCAAGATCGAGCAGCGAACGTCTGTCCTGGTTCAGACCATGTTGCGAATCTTCAGCGCCTTTCCGGAATTACCCGGAGAGCCGATCTTGTATTTTGACCAGGGCGATCCGGCCTCTCTGTTAAATGTGACGCAGCATCTTCAAGCTGCTATTTCGAGCCAGGGCCGCTCCGCGCTGATCCATGTCGAAGGCGCGCGAAATCTTACGTGCCGGAAAACCGTCCGCGTGATCAGCGCCGCGCTCCTCGACCTGGCTGTGGCCGCGGAAGTGCCCATCCTGCCAGTTCGATTCACCGGGGGATTGCCCGTCGAGCCCGCGCCTCATAAACTGGACCTGCCCGTAGGTTTCGGCAAACAGGACTACTGGATTGGGCGGCCGATATTTCCCGAAGAGATTCGCGGCTTGCCGTTGATTGAGCGGAAATCCCTGGTGCTCGGCGCCATCAACTCCCTGGGCGTGCCGAACGATGTCGAGATTCCGCATCCGGCGGATGCGGCCTTCGCATCCGCGATCGAGCGCCGGACCAAGGCCGCCGGAATCGGAAGTGTCGAAGCGACTCTGCTTGAGTGCGCGGGCATGGCCATCCGGGCACGAATTGAGGAACTGCTACAGTCTTCGTGACGGGAGGACGACACAGATGTTGCCATTGCTGACCGTTGACCGGCTACGCGAAAAAAGCGGTCGTCAGGCCGAAGAGCCACTTTTCATCTGGATTGGCGAGGACGGCGGCGAAACCGGGCACCTGACTTCTGATTCCCTGCTGAAGGCCGCTGGTGCAATAGGAGAATTTCTCAGGCAGAAATGCCGGATGCAGCCAGGCGACCGGGCAATCCTTGCGTATCCTCCCGGGCTTGATTTCATCAAGGCATTCATCGGATGTTTTGGGGCAGGGATTGTTCCGGTGCCGGTCTCTCCGCCAAATCCGGCCCGTCTTTCGCTGGAAATGCCCATCCTCCATGGCATCGCGGAGGATTGCGATGCCGGCGTGGTACTCACGGAGAGCCGATACCGCATCGCGCGCGAAGCCGCCATTGCGAAACAGGGCGTCGAGAAATCTTTCCCGGCATTGGCTTGGCACAGCACCAATGAAATGGCTGCGGAGACCCATCCCGCGGCGTGGCATCACCCCAAGCTCTCTGACCTGGCCTGCCTCCTCTATACGTCCGGTTCCACCTCCCAGCCCAGAGGTGTCATGATCAGCCACGAAAATATACTTCATCAGGTAACATTCAACGCGGCTGCACTCGGGCTCGGGAAGAGCGCTCGCGCTGTGATGTGGCTGCCGCATTATCACGGATTCGGTCTCGTCACGGGTATTCTGAACGCGGCCATGGGGAACGGCCGCCTTTATCTGATGTCGCCCCTCACGTTTATCCAACAGCCGGGAATCTGGTGTGAGACGATTTCGCGGGTGGGCGCGACCCACACCTGTGCACCCGATTTCGGCTACGCTCTGGCCGTTCAGAAGACCACCCCTGAGCAGCGCATTCAGTGGAACCTGGGCACGCTTCAAGCCGCGGGAACCGGGTCCGAGCCAGTCCGTCGTTCCACAGTGGAGGCGTTTGTCGAAGCTTTCTCTGTGAGCGGCTTCCGGCGCGAAGCCATTTGCCCTGTGTACGGGCTCACTGAGCACACCGTGGGAGTATGTGTGGCGGGGCGCGCCGTTTTCCGCGTAGACCGCAAGGCGTTGGAGCGAGCCGGCGTCCTGGTGGAGGCGAGCGGCAATGACGAGCTGTTTCTCTATGCGTGCGGAAAACCTGAGCCGGACATCGCCGTGCGCATCGTCGATCCACTGACGCTCCGGGAAGTGCCGAACGGACATGTGGGTGAAATTTGGGTCGATTCACTGAGCAAGGCTCTCGGATACTTCAACCAGGAAGAACAAACCGCGGTCAGTTTCCGTGCGCGGCTCGCATCGGAAGAGACCGGCTCGCGGGAGTACCTGCGTACCGGCGACCTCGGAGCGCTGGCGGAAGGCGAGTTGGTAATTACAGGGCGCCTGAAGGACTTGATCATCGTGCAAGGGCGCAACCTCTATCCTCAGGACATTGAGGAGGCGGTACGCACGGCGCACACTGCCATTCAACCTAACGGCGTCGCGGCGTTTGCCACCACGGTATCGCCCGATGGGAGTGAACGATCGCAGGAGGGCGCGGTCGTTGTCGTGGAAGTCGGCCAAACCCCCGGCGGCGCGGAAACGGCCCGAGAGGTCGCGGAGGCCGTGCATAACGCCGCACTACAGCGCATGCGTCTTCCGCTGCGGGCGGTCGTCGTCACGCCAATTGGAGGCATCGCGAAGACGCCCACCGGTAAGGCCAAACGCTATGCGTGCCGCCAAGCCTTCGAATCGGGCAAGTATGCAGCTTCGTCGGAAATCATCTGGTTCAACGCTCTGGCGGCAACAGATGCAGCAGAGTCCGGCCTGCCTGCCGGGCCTTCGAGTCCGGTACGTACCCTGCGGGCCTGCATCCAGAACCTGCCGGACCGTACGACGGAAGATCGCTTCGGTCAGCTCGTTTCCGCTCTTCAAGACGTGATGTTCACGATACTTGACCGGCCAACATCCGGAGCGATGAATCCGGACGAGTCTCTGGTTGCGATGGGAGTGTCCTCGTTACAGCTGGTCGAACTGGCCGGAGTGATTGGTGACGCTGCTGAGACGCCTCTCTCGCTATCCAGGCTGGTTGAACTATCTTCTCTATCTGGAATCGCCGCGTACTTGCTTCAGGCACTGAAGCTCGATTTCGTCGCTCCTGAACAGCATCTGACCCCGGCTCAGGAGGGCCGAAAGCAACCGGCCGCAATGCGGGTTATGAGTCCAGCCACAACCAGGATCGGCATCATCGGACAAGATCAGGCAGCCACGGTGTTGGCCGTTGAGCTGGCGGCACTGGGCTACCGCCGCGTAATCGTGTGGGCCCCAAGTCCCTCGCTCGGCCAGCGCGCGAGCCTTGAGCCACCGAGCGACCGTTCGTCCGTTCGCCGCGCTGTATTGTCTGGCGGCGGCGTCACTCTTCATATGGATATCGGGGCGGACGAACACGTGGATGAATTGGTCTTCGCCTGTCGAGCGGGAACGACAGCGCAACTATTGGGGCCGGACGTCCCGGACGATTACGAGCTTCATCTGGCAAGAGACATCGAATGGCTCCAGGGTGTCGCGCATCTTTGGTACGTCGGAGGATGCCTCCACGATGCGAACACCGGCCAGGGCGTGCTC
Organism: Terriglobia bacterium; assembly: GCA_963768075.1. Classification (GTDB taxonomy): domain Bacteria; phylum Acidobacteriota; class Terriglobia; order Bryobacterales; family Bryobacteraceae; genus QHXW01. Next base: position 510,613 of record CAVYHD010000018.1, on the reverse strand, counting down.
GATGCCCGGATCATGGCACAAGCCTTCAGTCGCGCCGCTTCCCCGCGGCAGCCACGCCCCATGCAGCTTCCGGTGGAACGTCTCAGCCGCCCAATGAAGATCGGCGAACGCCTGCCTATCCCGCAAACCCTGGGCTGGACGGTTTTCCTGAGCTCCATGTTCCCGGATCAGCCGCTGGTCAATGTCGGTGGCATCTTGCACGTGCGCGGAGCCGTTGCTACGGAGCTCGTCATCGAAGTGGCCCGGCGGGTGATCCTGAGAAGCGAAGGGCTGCATGTGCGGTTCGCGCCGGGAGACCCTGCCCCATGCATGTACGTCTCGCCCGAAGCGCCGCGTGCGGTATTTCGGGATCTGACATCCACCGCCGAACCAGAGGCCGCATTCGCCACATGGGCTTCGGAACTGGTTCGAGAGCCCTTCGTTCTGTGGGACGCGCCACTGATCAGAGTTGCCGTCTCCCGCATCACCGCGCTTCACCACGGTATCGTCCTTGCTGCGCACCACGGCCTGGCAGACGCTCAGGCTCTCGGCTTTGCGCAGATGCTATGGATGGAGGAGCTGGACCGGGCGCTATCCGGCGAACCGGCTGGGCCAGTGATTCCGGCGTCGCAATCTGAACTGACCGCCCGGGAAGCAAGCTACGTCGCTTCGCGTGAAATCGAGCGTGACGCTGTGTTTTGGCGCGATCGTGTGGCGACGCTGCCGCGCGTCGATCTGCCGGCGGCCGGTCCGTCAAACGACGCCCGCTCTATAGTCTTCAATATGGCCATCAGTCTGTGCGCGCGCATCGCGCGATGGTCGGCCGCCACCGGCTTCAGCCCGGCCGCGCTCTACCACGCGGCCACCGCGCTGTGCCTGGCGGAAGTCCTAGGTGGGAAACAAGTGGTTTTCGACACTCTGATTACCACCAGGACCAGAAACTCAGCCACCGATGCCGGCACCCACGTGAATCTGCTTCCGATGGGTTTCCATCTCGACCTCCAGCGGCCAATTACGGCGTTTATCAGGGAAGTGCAGGCAGCGGTCCTCGACTCCGTGGTCCATGGCACCTTCGGGTTTGACCGCATACAGCCGCTCCTGACTGAGGCGCGGATAGCACACCCGTTTTCCTGGAGCATCAACTATCTGGAACGCGTCTCACATTATCGCGAAGGGGAACTCGAGTTCTCGTCTGAAGACGTTCACCGCAATTGCCAGACTATTTCCCTGGAACTCGTGGTGGTCGCGGACCCGAGCGCCGGAACCTCCCGGCTCCATGTAAATCATCGGGTCGGGGACGTTTCCGCCGAACGGGCTGAGCACATCGCGCGGCGCTTTATGCAGTTAGTAGAAGGAATCGTCTCTTCGCGGGACGGCCTAATCGGGGACCTGCTCGATTACCGGTGCGGAATATAATCTAACCATCCCATGAGCCAGCAGCGGGCGAGCCTCCTGACAGAGATTGTGTTTGCCAAGGTTGACGAGCAGATTGAACTCCTGGCCCATATTGTCCGGCAACTTCCGGCCGGGAAATTGGATTGGTCTCCGGAGATGCCTGCGTCGATTTCCCCGCGGCCCAAATGCCTCGGAGAAGTGTTAGGCCACCTCTTAGAATGCCTGGCTGGCTTGGTCGCGGTGCTTTACGCCGCTCACCCGGGGCAGTTGGGACGTTTTCAGGACTTGAGGCAGCGCCCGGTGAATCATTTGTGCGGCGAATCCGAAGCTCTGGATCGCATTGCCGAGTATGGGCGATATATCCGTGAGGGCTTTCAACAGTTGAGCGATAGTGATCTCGCGCGGCCGCTTCCTACGGTTTTCGTGCCCGAAGGCGAGCCTATACTCCTGCTCCTGCTCGGCAATCTGGAGCACCTGCTGAATCACAAGCACGAGATTTTCGTCTACGGTAAATTGCTCGGCGTCCCGCTAACCACGCCGGACCTCTACCGGTTTCGTGGCCATTCCGCCGGGTAGTTGCTATTGTCCGGACTTCTCGTACGGCACAAACCCCCGCGTCTTCGTCTTGATCCTGAACACCGACGTCTCGGCCGTCAGGTATAGTGTGCCGTAATCCGCATCTCCCCATGCCAGGTTCGCCGGCTGCTCCGGCACGACGATGGTGCCGATGTGATTCCCGCGGGGGTCCCACACCCAGATGCCAAGCGGCCCCGTTACGTAAATATTGCCCTCGCGGTCCACCCGCATGCCGTCCGGCACTCCCGATCGCGGCGGGCCTTCTTCTTTTCCGAAAAGCCGCCCGTTCGTCAGCGATCCGTCCGCTGCGGCATCGTACACATGAATCTCGCGCGTCTCGCTGTCGTCAATGTATAGCTTCTTGCCATCCGGGGAAAACGCCAATCCGTTCGGCTGCACCAGATCCTTGGTCAGCAGCCGTACCTCGCCGTTCTCGCCCAGCCGAAAAACTCCCTGAAACGCCAGCTCCTGTTTCTCCCCCTTCACCAGGTCGAGCGTCGGGTCCGTGAAATACAAGGCGCCATCCGGCCCGAGCACGACGTCATTCGGACTGTTGAACCGTTTCCCCTCAAATTTGTCCGCCATCATCCGATACGTTCCATCCATTTTCACTTCGACGATCGCTCGGAGCACACTCGCCGTAGTGATCAGCCGATGGTGGCTGTCAAACGTGCTGCCATCGGGGTCGCCCGTCTGGAATACTTTTTCACGGCGTCCGTCGGGGAAGAGGCGGAAAATCCAATTCGTTACTTCGTCGCTTACGTATAGAAATCCACGCGGGTCCCATACCGGCCCCTCGGTGAAGCCGAAATCCCCCGCAACCTTCTCTAGCTTCGCGTCGTGATCCATCAGTTTCCAGAAGGCGTCCGATTCCGCCTTTAGTTCGAACTGACGCACCGGCCGCCGCCGCGCCTGCTGGCCGATCATCTCGTAGCTGACGAACGCGAACTTCTTGGAATCGGGCGACCACGAGTTCACATTGATCGTTCCCTGGCCGCCAAAAAGCTCCGTCACCACCTGAATGGGCCCTGGCTTCAGCTTCTTGCCCGGAAGGGGCATCATGCGGAACTGAATGTTCAGCCGGCTATCGTGGCCCGGGGTGCCTTTCGGAAAGGAGAGAAAGACCAGCCATTTGCCGTCCGGCGAAGGATGCGGAAACCAGTCCTCGAGTTCATCGCTGGTCACGCGCTCGGCTTTCTTATCGTCCGGCCCCGCGCCATTCGCCGGCATCCTCCAGATATCCCAACTGCCCGAGCGGTCCGAGTTGAAGTAGATCCACTTGCCGTCCGGCGAATAATCGGGGCCATCGTCGTAACTCTTCTTCGACGTGAGCCGCTGCTCTTCGCCGCCGGTCACGGCCACGCGAAAGAGATTGAAATGGCCATCGCGCTCTCCAACGAATGCCAGCCACTTGCCGTCGGGCGACCAGCCGTGGAAGTAACTGGGCGCTTTCGGCGTCATCAGCTTCGGCGCCGATCCATCGGCCGAGCTGAGGTAAACCTGTGATTCCTCCGACGAAGCGGACTCGCAGGAAATGGCGAGCAGTTTGGTATCCGGCGAGAAGCCGTGGTCGTTGTTGCAGCGGTAACCTGCGCCCAGGTTGACTTTCTCTGGCGTCCCGCCGTCAAGCGGAATGCGATAGAGATCGCCACCCGAGTTAGCCAGCAAATGCTTGCCGTCCCGTAACCAGTTCGGCGCTTCGAACAGCTTGTCGGCCGTGTAGATCACCTTGACTGACTTATCATTGAGGTCGAAGACGGAAATCTTGCTCCGGATCTGCGGCCGCCGCGCTGGTGTCTCGATCTTCACATTCGAGAACACCGCCGTCTCAAGAACCTGGGCATCGTGGGAACAGACACCGATCCCGACGTAAACCGGATCTTGCAGGGCGACCGTGACGGGACCCGATGACGTCAGTTCCTCGCCGGGCTTGCCCACCCGCATGGTGAATTGATTGCCGCGGCGCTCAATGCGGATGCGCACCGGCGCGTTCACGGTTGAACGGACTTCCTCGGTTTCCGCCCCGGCCGCCGTGCGGTACTGGAGGGAGGTGAGGCCGTCGCCATGTAGGGCCACGTCGGCATAGGAGGCATCGGCGTCCAGACTCTGCCGGATCACCAGAACGGCCTTTCGATGTTCTTCCTTTCCTGTTCCCAGGAAATGGACGTCCGCGGTGACGTCAATATCGCCGGACAAGCGCTTCCAGGCGAATTGGAAGGCGTCCACCTTCTCCCACATGTTGGCGCCGCCGCCGGTTACGTGGTATTCGCCGCTCGCGGAATCGAAGGTGATGGATCCCTTTTTCGGATTTACCCCCACGTCGCGGTGGGCTTCGAATATCCCTATCTGCTGCGCAGTAGCTTCCGGCACTGCTCCGGAGCATAGATAGAGAGCCGCCAGTGCCGCGACTGGCCCCTTACGAAGGTTTTTTGTGTGCACGGTTTCCCTGTAAGAGGAACTATATCGTATCTCTGGCTGCGCTGCCTCCGTTTTGAAAAGCGAAAGCCACAACACCTTCCAGGTGGGGCTGGCCAAAACTTCCGCTGCGCATGTCAGGCAATAATCGAGTAACTCAGAAAAAGTCCGACAAGTGAATCGGATATCGGTGTGATAGAGCCTACATATTTACCGCATTACTCCTCTAAGCTCCTAGCCCCTTCTGCGCAATAACTGAATATCGAAAGCCCCCTATTGCAGATATGCTTTCAACGGCTATTTAAATTGCCGGCGGAAGGAGACTCATTCACATGGTACCGTGGCCCATTCAGAAGTGATAACTCGTTTATTCGTACTAGATCCAACAGACGAACCACAGCGACTCGCGTGATAGACTTGAGTGACGGAGCTTCTGGATGGCCGCCCCGACACTTTCAATGATAGAGCGGTCGTTGTGGTTCCTAGGTTTGGTTTTCTCCGGTTTGTTGGCTATCCGTTTGTTTTCCCTCAGATTAGCTCTTCAGTATAGGTTTTTCGTCGCTTTTCTCCTACTCAGTACCATACGGTCCGTGGCGATGTGGCCGCTTGACCCAGGATCCAAGATATATATGTGGATATGGAAGTCCACGGAACCAGTGCTGTGGATTCTCTACACGCTCGTCGTGCTGGAGTTGTGCGCCCTGATTTTCAAAGAATACCGGGGAATTCAGGCTCTGGGAAGGTGGACCGTGTACGGAAGTCTGACGGCTTCCGTGTTCCTATCGACCGTGATCCTGACGCCAACGTGGCGGAATTCCAACGAACCAATTCTTTCGACGGAGCGGTTCCTCATGGTGGAGCGCGGAATCGACTCGGCGTTAGTCTTTCTCCTGCTGCTTCTTCTGGTGTTTCTTATCCTACTGCCCATACCGTTGAGCCGGAATGTCGTGATCCACAGCGTGGTGTACGCCGTTTTTTTCGTGACCAGTTCGATGGCGATTCTGATCGTGAATTTGATCGGATACGCGCAGGCACGCGGGGTGGTCAGTGCCTGCGTGCAAGCGATTTTTCTGTTCTGCCTGGTTTCGTGGATGACCATGTTGAGCCGTGTAGGCGAAACCAAACTGGCGCACTTCCGTAAGCCTTTGCCCGTGGCTTACGAACAACGCTTAATAGAACAGTTATCCCACATCAATGCCACCCTACTCCGGGCGAGCACGAAAAGCAGATAGCCGAACCCGTTTAAAATTTGGCAGTTACGGCTGACGACGAGCCTGTCGAATTTTTTAGCGTCACGGTGACCGAGGCCACGGCGCTGATGCTTCCCTGGGAGGCCGTGAAGGGCAGGACCAGGATGTACTGGCTGCCGTACTGCGCCGAAGCCGCGCTCTGGAACCACTGTTGGCCGACGGCGGTCAGATCGATGATCGCGCTGGTAGTCTGCAAACTCGCGCCAGCTGCCGCAGTGAAAGTCAGATCGGCCTCGGTGAGCTCGCGGGGAGTGGAGAAGCCGGTTACCTCGACCTGGAAGGTGTTGGAACTGGTGACCACGGCCACGGCGGTGATCGAGGGCGCGGTTCGGGGAATGGTAATGGTGCGAGTGAGGCCGGTGGACGGGAGTTGGACGCCGCCGGCCTCGAGCGTAAAGGTCAGGGTGATGGCGCCGGCAATTGTCCCGGTCTGCAATCCGATTTGCGTGGCCACGGACGATCCGAAAACGGCGTTGGTGGCTGTGCTCGGGATCGTGAAGTTGACGGTGGTGCCACCGGTGGAAAACTGAATGGCGGGATCGACGGCTGCTGCGACCGCGTCGGGCGTGAAGGAGATGGCCACGGTTCCAGTGATCTCGAGCGGGTACCCGGAGGCCAGCGCGATGCCGAAGTTGATCTGCTGGGCGGCGGTGGAGGACTCGGGCACGCCGGAGATGTTGACCTGGGGCAGGGCAGGTGGATTGATCGAGACGCTGAATACCTGCGAGGCGGTCGCGCCATTGCTATCGGTCACCTGCACGGTAAAGGTGAACACCCCGGGCGCGGAGGGCGTGCCGGAGACGGCACCCGCGCCGGTGAGCAAAAGGCCCGGCGGCAAAGCACCCTGAATGATGGTCCAGCTGTAGGGTTGGACTCCGCCGGCTTGAGCGAACTGGGAGGCATATGCCACGCCCAACGTACCTGACGGCAGGGTCGAGCTGGTGATAGTCAGGCCGGAACCGATAGTCAGGGTGAAGGCGAGCGAGGCTGTCGCGCCGGTGTTGTCGGTCACCTGCAAAGTGAAGTGGAAGGTGCCGTTTGCCAGAGGCGTGCCACTGATTACGCCGGTTGCGGGGTTCAGGCCCAGACCCCCCGGGAGGGCGCCCGCGGTGACGGCCCAGCGGTAGGGAGGCGTACCGCCGACGGCGTGCGGCGTTTGTGAATAGGCGGCGCCGACCGACCCGGAAGGCAACTGCGCGGGCGTGGAGATCGCAATGCCGGACGCGATGGTCAGGCTGAACTGCTGGCTGGCGGCGTGGCCATTGGTGTCGTCGACGGCAATCGTAAAAATGAATGTCCCGGAGCCGATAGGCGTGCCGGAAATCGCGCCGGTAACAGCGAGCGTCAGGCCTGTGGGCAGATTTCCGGAGGTGACCTTCCACAGATAGCTGCCCGAGCCTCCGGTGGCGACCAGCGTCAAGGAGTACGGCACTCCCACCGATCCGATTGGCAAAGTGGCGGGAGTGGAAATTACGAGACTGGTGGTGATGACGAGATCGAACGCCTTGGTGGCGATGGCGGAGGAGCTATCGGTCACCTGTACGGTAAACGTGAATTCGCCGGAAGCAGTGGGGGAACCGGTGAGGAGGCCGGTTGCGGGATCGAGTGTTAAGCCGGCCGGTAGCGTGCCCTGGCTGACGGACCACGAGTACGGGGTAACGCCGCCAACCGCGTTCAGCGCCGCCGAATACGCCGCGCTGATAGCGCCATTGGGCAACACAGGAGCGGTTGAAATCGTCAGACCGGCAGCGATATTGATGCTGAATTGCTTGACGGCGGTATTGGACGCACTATCGGTGACGGTGGCGCTGAAACTGAATGTTCCCGAAGCTGTTGGCGTGCCGAAGACGGCGCCGCTTTTGGCATCGAGCACCAGACCGGCCGGCAAGCTACCGGCGGTTACCGCCCACGTATATGGCGCCTGCCCACCAGCGGCGGCCAGAGTTACGGTGTAGCTGACGCCGGCGGAATCGCTGGGCAGAACGGGCGGAGTGGTGACGGTGAGCCCGGCGACCACCACGATAGTGAACGCCTTGGTTTGCGTCAGAGAAGTGCTATCCGTCACGTGCACGGTGAAGGTGAAGCTGCCCGCGCTGCTGGGCGAACCGCTGATTGCGCCGGATGCCGGTGCGAGCGCCAAGCCCGCCGGCAAACCGCCGGAGCTGATGCTCCAGGTATACGGGGCTGTTCCGCCGACAACCACCACGGCTTGCGAATAGCTCACGCCGACTGCGCCGACCGGTAAGGTGGGAGCGGTAGTGATGGTGAGCGCCGAAACAATCGCGAGGGTAAATGCTTCGCTGGTGGTGTCCGAGTTGTTGTCCCGCACCTGCACCGTGAAGGTGATATTTCCGACCGTCGTGGGCGTGCCGGAAATGACGCCGCTCGTGGGGTTCAGCGACAGCCCGCCGGGCAGGGCGCCGGCCGTGACCGACCAGGTGTAAGGGGCGGTGCCGCCGACCGCGGTAAGAGCCTGGGAATACGAAGTGCCAACGCCGCCGCTGGGCAGAGTGGGCTGCGTCGTGATGGCCAGCAAGGCGGCGATGCTGAGCGTGAAAGATTTCGTCGCCGTGAGGGTGGTGCTGTCGGTCACCTGGGCGGTGAAACTAAACGTGCCGCCGGCGGAGGGAGTTCCCGAGATGATCCCGCCGGAACTCAAGCTCAAGCCACCCGGCAGCGCACCAACGGTGATGGTCCAAGTATATGGCGGCGTGCCGCCGGCGGCGGACAGTGTTTGTGAATACGACCCACCCACGACGCCGGAGGGCAACGTGGGGGCGTTGGTGATGGTCAAGCTGGACGAGATAGTTATGGAGAATGTCTTTGTCGCGGTGACCCCATTACTGTCGGTGACCTGGACGGTAAAGGAGAAGGTTCCGCTGGCCGTGGGGTTGCCGCTAATGACGCCGGCGGCTCCCGGCGTCAGGCCGGTTGGTGGAGCGCCGGCCGTGACGGCCCAGGTATAGGAACCGCTCCCGCCCTGTGCCATGAGAGTTACGGTGTATGGCGTGCCGACGCTGCCGTTCGGTAGCGTAGGTGCGGTGACGATGGTCAGGCCGGAGGCGATGGTGATGGTGAAGACCTTGGTTCCGGTCACGCCTTTGGCGTCCAGCACCTGGACGGTGAAACTGGTCGTTCCGCTAGCCGTTGGCGTGCCGCTGATGATTCCCGTGCTTCCATCCAGAGTCAGACCCGTGGGCGGCGAACCCACGGAGATTGACCACGTATAGGGCGTCGTGCCGCCAGTGGCGGTCAGCGTGACGGAAGTGTAGGCCACGTTTGCGGTGCCGTTGGGTAGCGTGGGAGCGTTGGTGATGGTGGGTCCGTTGATGATGGTCACGGAGAAGGCCAGCGTGCCCGAGCCGCCGGCGCTATCGGTGACTTTGATCGTGAAGCTGAATGGACCGGACGCGGTGGGCGTGCCGGAGATCACGCCGCCGGAGCTAAGCGCCAGTCCGGCCGGTAGTGCAGAGCCAGCGGCAAGAGACCATGTGTATCCGGTGCCTGACCCACCTGAGGCAGCCAACGTGGTAGAGGGGTAACTCCCGCCGACCTCGCCCTGGGGTAGCGTCGCGCCGGTGGTGATGGTGGGCCCGCCGACGACGGTCAGCGAGAAGGCCAGCGTACCCGAGCCGCCGGCGCTATCGGTAACTTGCACAGTGAAATTGAACGGACCCGACGCGGTGGGTGTGCCGGAGATGACGCCGCCGGAGCTAAGTGCCAGCCCGGCTGGGAGTACTGAACCGTTAGCCAGAGACCATGTGTATCCAGTGCTTGTGCCACCTGAGGCAGCCAGGGCGGGCGGGGAATAGGACGCGTTGACTTCGCCCTGGGGCAGTGTTGCGCCGGTGGTGATGGTGGGGCCGGCGATAATAGTCACCGAGAAGGCTTGGGTACCGGAGCCGCCCGCGCCGTCCGTGACTTTAACCGTGAAGCTGAATGGACCCGACGCGGTGGGTGTGCCGGAGATCAGGCCAGCGGAGGACAAGGTTAGTCCGGCTGGAAGTACAGAGCTGGTGGCCAGAGACCATGTGTATCCAGCGCCTGACCCGCCCGAGGCACTCAACGCTTTTGAATAGGCCGCGCCTACCTCGCCTTGAGGTAACGACGCAGCGGTGGTGATACTCGGTGCGGCAACTACAGTTAGAGTTAGAGTCTGCGCCGCGGACGTTACATTGGCGCTGTCGGTTACTTGAACCTGGAAAGTTGAGCTGCTTCCGGTCGGCGTGCCACTTATAACTCCGGCGGAACTCAGTGAAAGGCCGGCTGGCAAAGAGGAGACGTCGGCGAGGGACCAGGCGAAATTGGGTCCTGTTCCGCCCGATTCGGTGAGCGTTGTAGAGTAAGGCGCTGTTACTTCGCCCTGCGGCACGGAAGCGGTGGTGACGGACGGCGGCGGATTGATTAGTAAGTTGTAGTTCTGAGGACCGCTGGTGCCGCCATTCGCGTCCGTTAGAGTCACTGTAAAGGGATAAGTCCCGGCTGTTCCCGGCCCTGGCACACCGCTGAGCGTAAAACTGGAAATGCCAGGGTTGGGCGAGATTCCTGCCGGCAGCGCACCGGACTCGGACCACTGGTAGCCGGTGCCTGCACCGCCACTTGCGGTGAGAGTTGCCGAGTAGGCGGCGCCTTGTTCCCCGGCGGGAATCGATCCGGCGATGGTTGGTGCAGTGATTTGGATGGTAAACGTCACCGAGCTCTCGACGCCGGTGTCGTTAGCGGTGACGGTAAAGGTTATCGGTCCTACTGATGTCGGTGTTCCGCTGATCGTGGCGGTCGAGCCGTTCGGAGTGAGCGACAGGCCGCCTCCCAAAGCCCCGGTAGGAGTCCACATGCAGCACGAGCCTTGGCTGTCATTCGCATTCAACACCTGCGGGCCGTACGGCGCCCCGACTTCGCCACCGGGCAGCGTGGTTGGTGAAATATTCGGCGTCTGTCCGTTCGCTACGCCCGCGCACACTACGATCGCGGCAACCGCGGAGGCCCACTGGATTGAAAGTCGTGTCATGGCAGGGTCTCGGGGTTAGTGCGGCGGGGTGATCGACGGATTGCCGGGCAGCAGGATGGTCGCGGGCGGAGTAGTAACGGCGGCGGCGGTGGGCGTGCTTGCGCCGGATCCTTTATGTCCGAGAGAGGCAGCGGCACCGGCGGCGGCCGCGCCTCCGACGAGCGCGAGAATGAGGATGAGCTTGGTGTTGCTTTTAGCAGCGGCGGGCTCGGCGTTGATCTGGGATACGATGGCGCTGGCGGTTTGCCCGTGAAAGGAAGCGGTCACGCGAATCTGGAATTTTCCGGCGACCTGGTTGGGGCGGAGGCCGTGGGCGATGGCTTGTCCTTTATCATCAGTCTGGACGGAGAGCATTTTGGCATTGTCGGCGAATATTGCGCCGGGACCGTCGCCAGGGAGTTGAAAGATGACGGAAGCGCCAGCGACGGGCGTGCCATCTTCGAGCAGGACCTGGATGACGGGCTCTTTGGCGCGATGCTGCTGGATGTTATTGATCGCGCCCTGGCCTTCCTGAATGACGATCTTGATGGCCGCGGTCTGGGCGTCGGCGCAGGTGGCGAGCATGCAGAAAATCACGGACGCACACAAAACGCGGTATGTCAGGCCCGAGGGCTGCACGATGGTCTCCGAATGTTAAGCAATTTAAGAGCTTAATACAAATGAAGGGAAGCAGGGTGGGTCTAAAGTACTGTACGAAATGGTACGTTTCGAGTTCCAAACAGGGAACTGGTTTTAGGACCGCCGATTGGACTAAGCTAGAGCAGACATGGCCGGAGCACCCTCCAGTCTTGAGGGAGACGAATCGAACTTCGCCGCGCCGTCGCGCTCGATCGACTGCCCGGTATCGGTGTTGCAGTCGATTCGGAGCTCGGTACTAGAACGATTCAATTCGACGCCGCACGGTGGAGACGAAGTGACGGGCGTGCTTTTCGGCACGCGCACGAGCGAGGAGGTGCGCGTTACGGCGTTCTGCCCGGTGGCGGACGAGAGCGCACTATGGCGGGCGACGGCTCTGACGGAAGTGCAGCGCGCGGTGATGGCGGTGATTGCGGCGGCGCACAGCCACGAAGAACTGGCGGGGCTGGAACCGCTGGGGTGGTTTCGCGCGCATCCGCGCTGCGATTTGAATCTGACGGAACGCGATCTGGAGATTGCGAACACGCTGTTTCCCCAGCCGTGGCAGATCGGGCTGGTGATGCGGCCGGGCAATTCCGCGACGACGCGCGCACGATTTTACTACCGCGAGGTGGAAGGCGCGTGGACGGCGGAGTGCGCGGTGCGCGAGTTCACGCTGCCGGCGGCAGAGCCACAGCCAGAGCTCGAAGCGGCTCCTGAAACCGGGCCCGGCGCGGATGCGCGGGAGCCGGAGGAGCTACCGGCGGAGATGGCGAGCTTCCTGCAGCCTGCGCCGCGGCGGCGGATGGTTTTGGGGAAGCGATCGTCCCGGTGGCCTCTGGCTGTGCTCGCCGTCGCGGGACTGGCGGGCGGCATTTACTGGTTCACGCAATCGCAGGCGCTTTCGCTGAGAGTGTCGGATAGCCGGGGGCAGCTTCGGATTGAGTGGGACCGGATGGCGCGGCCGGTGCAGAATAGCAAAGCGGCGCACCTGGAGATCATGGACGGCGGGCAGAAAATATGGATGGAGCTGGACGCGGAGCAGATTCGCGTCGGCAACGTGACGTGCGCGCGACGGTCGAACGACGTGACCGTCCGGATGGTGGTGCAGCCGGAGAGTGGAAAGCCGGTGGCAGAGGTGGCGCGATACGTCGGATTGGGGGCTTTGCCTCCAGCGGCTGCCAGCGTGGAGAATCAGGCGGCGAGCGAAAATGCCGCGAGTGGGAATGTAGCGAGACGGCCAGACAATCCGCCGGAACTGGTGGTGCCGGTGCCGGTGGAGCGTTCGACGCCGGAGGAGCGGCCGAAATTCCAGGAACCGCGCGCGGAAGCTAACCGTGCCGCGCCATTAGTGACGGAGCCAACGCCGGAGCCGCCACCTCCTACGCAGATTGCGCGGAGCGTGCCGGCGGCGGTGGCGCTGCCGGTGGTGCGCGCAGAACCGCCGGCAGAGAAGCCGGCAGCGCCGCGCACGGCTAATTCGACGGCGGCTGCGCAGACTCAGGCGGCTTCGGCTCCGGCGCGCGTGACGGCGGCGCCGCGTGTGCCGGCATCGGGCAGGGTTATCTGGATCGGACGGCTACAAAAGAACCAGTCGGTGACGATCAACGGAAAAAACTGTTCGGTGGGAACCATCATCGGGGAGTTACCGGCGCGAGCATTCCGGTTCAGCGTCTCGCCGGGGGATTTGTCGAGCGACGGGATTGTGCTGTACACGTCCAACCTGCAATACGCGAACAGCGTGGTGGAGCCGCCGGGAGCGGAAAACGGCTGGAACAAGACGGTGTACACGTGGAATCCGAAGTACGCCAATGACATGTCGGTAGAGGAAGCGCCGGCTGCGCAGAACGGATGGAGCCGGATCACACTGCGCAGCAGGAATCCCAAGATCTCGGTGATCGTGATTGATTGGACGGCGGTGAATTAAAGCAGCGGGCGGAAAAAAACGGCGCCGGCGGGGAGCCGGCGCCAAGGGAGGTGCCTAGCTGTGAAAACCGTTAAAAAATGTAGCTGATTCCGACCATGGGAACGAAATCGTTGAGCCAGCCGCCGATCTTGGTGGGGGGCATGGGAACGACGACGTTCTTGGGAAATGGCGTGATGTAATCACGCACCTCGGCGCGCAGCAACACGCGCTGGCTAAGCATCATCTTGAATCCTCCGCCGACGCTGAGCATGGGCTCGACCTGCTGGGTTTTACTCAACAGGGCGTAGGTTTCCAGAGGCTGATACGCCTGTTCAGAGCCGGTGCCCTGGAAGAGTTTCATACCGCCGCCGACGGCGAGGAAGGGCTGGACCTTGCTGCCGTGTTTGTAACGCGGATGCAGAATCAAATCGTAGCCCAGGATGTGAGCCATGCCGTTGAAGGAAGTGGTGGTGCCGCCGGAGGAAAGCTTCAGATCGCTCATCTCGTAGGTGTAGCGAAACTCCCCGCCGAAAAGGCTCGAAGCGTTATAGCCGACCACAGCGCCGAATGCGCCGCCCGGGTTAAAGCCGGCAATCGCCGATCCCAAAGGATTGGTCGCGTCGAGATTGCGATAAAAGCCGTAGCTGGCCATACCGCCGACCTCCCATTCCTGCGCCGCTCCAATGCCCGCGAAGAGCAGGGCCAGCGAGAATCCAAATGTAATCTTTCGCATATCTTCTCCCGTTCAAAAACTCAAACTTTCCGGAAGGCCGCCGCGACCGGCAGCCGGGGTAGTTAGTTCACGACGCGTACTTGCAATGTGGTCGTGCCGCTTCCCTGATTAATGACCAGCGGAACACTCAAGCCGGTCGGGATCTTGCCAGGCACGACGGCAACGATGGCGTCAACGCCAACCATTCCAGGTGCGAGGCCGGCGTACTCGACGTTCAAGCCGGTGCCTCCCAGCGTCACGGTAGGTTGAGTATTGGCCGCAGCCAGGGGCTTGCTTGGCCCGGCAGCGCCATCGGCGACCGGCGGATTGACGGTGCCGAGACCGGTGGCGTAGATGGTGATGGTGTCTTTGGGATGGATCGGGTTCGACAGCGTCACCAACTGGTGATTGGCGCTTCGAATCACGGTGGGAATACCGGTTTGCGGCCCGGCGGTCCCGCTGCGGAAAACGCTGGGAGCGTTGGGCTGGATGGTGAGGTCGACGCTGGGGCTGACGCCGCCTGGAGTATACAAAATCATGGTCGCGTCGCCGTCAACATCGTAGGGCAACTCAGCGTTGATCTGCGAACCGGACACGTACAGCATGGGGATGGGAGCACCGTTGAGCATCAGGCACGTTTGGCCGAGCAGGGTGGGCAGCGGGACTTCGCTGGTGGCCAGAGTCACGGGGCTGAGGTTCGAACCCATGATGCTGATCAAACCGCCGGGAGCGATGCTCCGTTTAAAATCGGCGGCATTGACCACCTCAGTCAGCGACGGCGGCGCGACGGCCGCATCGTAGTTCCAGGGCAGCAGAGTGAAACCGGAGGTGGTGAGTGAAACGAGGGCACTCTGATTAGGGAGCGGCGCGAGCGTGCGCGTGAAGGCGGAGATGCCGCTATGCAGCAAGGGCGCCTCGACCATGTTCGTAGGCCGGAGCACGGCTCCGTTTGAGGTAGCGACGCGCTCGACCACTCCCGGCGCGCCCGCCACCGCGAGTGCAGTGGTGCGGAAGCCGGTTTGAGCGTTGAAGGCCGCGCCGGACGAAGCGCCGATGGAGGAATCCAGGGTGTTGGTCAACACCAACGACGAGTTCAGCAGATTGACATCGACGATGAATTGACCGTAATCGGACGCGCCATGCGCGCCGGAAAGTGTCGAGTAATCCTTGCGCCCAGCGACGAAGGAACCCGCGCTGGCGTCATACAGCATGGTGGTACCGTCGGCACCCGCGGAAAAAATGTAGCGGCCGCCCGGTGAGGAGGACAGCACGGTATCGATATTGATGCTGTTCGTAAAAATGCCGAGCGTCGTGGGAGTGTAGGCGGTACGGCTGGGGAAACTGACGAAGTCGATGGTATGCGCCGGGCCGGACACGCGGGAAGCCGCCAGAATGGCATTCGACGACACGGCGACAGACCGCGGATAGTGGCCGGAAGGCATGGCGATCGGCATGGAGGGCTGCAGCGTGTTGAGGTTGAACACGTAAATCAATTGCGAATTGTCGTGCCCCACGAGCAGATAATTGCCATCCATGGTGACGGCCATGGAAGTCGGGGTGTTGCTGGTGCGGAGTACCGCGAGCTGGTCCTGGCCGGTGGAGTCATAGACGAACACCTGATCCTGGTCCTGGCGCAGCACATAGAATCGATTGCGGATCGGATCGGCGAGGACATCGACGAGAGTTCCGGGCAAATCCACAAATGCGCCGCGCTGGTCGGGACCCTGGTTGTTGATCAGAACGCGGACCGGATTCGGGACGTTAATAGCGAGCGCGGACTGAATGGAAATGGACGCGGTGACCGTGCCGCTGAGGTTCTGGAATGCGGCGGGGTCCACCGACACGGTGATGGTGGCGGGGGTTGTCCCGGAAGACTGGGACAGCATGATCCCAGAGACGGAAGGCGTCAACTCGAAATCGGTTTGATTGCCGCCCGGATCGAGAATGGTGAATTGCTGGGTGAGCACGCTGCTGTTGCAAAGATTGCCACGAAACACGACGTCCGATTGCGAAGCCTGCACGCGATTGTTGGAGGCCAGATAGCCCACCGGAAACACGGTCACACCGCTTTCGGAAATCGAGTAGAGCATGTCGCGTTTGGCCGTGAGCAGGGACTTGCCGGCGAGATTCTCCGGGATCTGCAAATTCTGCTGGACCGACAGATTGTCGGCGGCCACTACCTGGAGGATAGTCGGCGCCACGGAGCTTTGTGGCGCCGTTGATGTGGCGGGGGTAGACGTGGATGTGGATTGGGTAGTGGCTTGGGGTACTTGGGCGTAGATAAGCCCGGCTGAGGAATCAATGGCGGTGCTGCCCAGGTTGTATGTGCCGAGGGCGTTGGGGAACTGCGCCGTCCAAATACCATTGCTGTTGAGCAGGCCCCATCCCGCGGTGAAGAAGGAGCCGTCGTTGGAGACGCTCACGGCGAGGGGTCCGAGTGTCGGGGTGGACGTGTAGCCGACCACCTGAAGCGAGTGATTCAGGACACCATATTGGAAGATCAACGTGTTGGTGAGGCCGTAAACGTGAAAGCCGTCAGCCGAAACGTTCAACGAGGCAGAGATAATATTCGGCGGAAAGTTCGGGGGCGCAACGGGAAGAGTGTTGGCCGTTATGTTGGCAAGGGTATCGAGAACCGTAGTCTGGCCGTTAGTCGGGTCGAAGAGCAGGAAGTTGGTGGTGGTAACGATCAGCGCAAGGCCATCAATGCCGAAGGCGACGCCCAGAGGCGGATCGCCCAACGCGAAGGTCTGGATGGCGTTGTTGTTATTGAGGCTGATCACCGTCAAGGCGTTGGCGGGCGCGGAAGGCGCAACGAAATTACCAAAATGCACAATGACGAGATAATTACCATCGGGAGAGAGGGCCAGCGATCCCGGCTGCGGCGCCACATTGAACTGGGTTTGGATGGTGTTGGTCGCGAGCGACATCACATCGATGCAGTTGGCGGTGAAGTTGGCGATGTAAAGCCGGCCGCGGGGCTCGTCGAGAGCGATGTCCGACGCCTGGCCGCCGATACTCACTACCGTTCCAAACGTCGCCGCGGAGACCGGCGCAACCAAGACCGTGGCGAGCAGCAGACTAAGCAGGGCGGTTGCCAGGCAGAGTGCGGCTCGTGAGACCACGCTGCGAAGAAGGCGTGTGCGGTTCATAGAACTTCAATACCTCGCAAAATAGGCAGCATTTTTCCTTAGAAATGACCCTGTAAATTTAGCATTATGGTATTTAAATGCAATAGCAAAAATGGGTAATATGGTTTTCCTGCCGTTGGTTAACAGCGTGGTAATGCCAAAACTTCATATCAAATTCACCCACTTGTATAGCTTTAAAATCGACACTTTTCGGGTATACTGACCTTCCGAGGCACGCTTACAGAAAGGCACCGCCTCACTGGTGGGAAATCGCATGCTTTTTGAGAAATCGCGCGTAAAATTCGCTCTGATTGTGGGATCGTTCCTACTGGCGGCCGGTCTGCCGGCGCAGACGGTTAGCAGTGTTCGCATCTATACGGATCCTGCCGGACTGGAGTTCTCGGTGGACGGCCAGATCTACAAGCAGGCAGTCACGCTGCTGTGGCCGCAGGGCAGCAAGCATTCGATCGTCGTGGCCAGCGTGCAGACGATGGGCGAGATCCCCACGCAATACGGGTTGGAGACGGTCATCAGCAATCTCGGGCCGATCGATAATTTGAGCAGCATCACCGCCGATCCGAACCTGACGTTTATCGAATTGCCTTTCGAGCCGAACTACGCGGTAGACCTGAACTTTTTCGTTTGCACGACGGGCGCGAACTGCGCCAACATCTGTCCCCCGTCAACGAATTGCCCCGGCCCCGGCTATGTAATTCTCAATAACCAGGCTTATACACAAAATGTTCAGATTTTCGTGCCCGTCGGGCAACCAACTGGTAGCCGAAGCCCACCCGAATCCCGGATGGGTTTTCGGGGGCTGGGTGACATCGCCGAGTTTTGGCAACACGAGCCAGGCGTTCCAGAACACCTGGGTAATCACGGCGCCGATGATGCTTCACCCGATCTTCAGTCCCGCGGTTGGGGTAACGGTCACGGTCAACACCTCGCCCGCCGGTTTGCAAACACTGGTCGATCGCACGACTTACTCCGCGCCGATCAGCCTGCAATGGGGCCTGGGCAGCGTCCATCAGGTTGGGCGGAATCTCTCCGCAGTACGATTTGAGCGGCCATATTTGGGTGTTCCAGTCCTGGAGCGACGGTGGCGCGTACTCGCACGCGGTCACAGTTCCGACCAACAGCCTAGCTCCGGTGACTTGGACGGCCACCTATACAACGGGTACTCCGGTCACCTTTATAACGGTTCCGCAGAGCCTGCCACTCACGGTGGACGGCCAGCAAAATTATCCCAGCTATACCTTTGCGTGGGCCATCGGGAGCACGCACACGGTGAGCGCTCCGGCCACGCAGGTCGACAGCAGCGGAAACACGTGGGCCTTCCAAGGCTGGTCCAACAACGGCCCCGAAACGCAGCAGATTACAGTGGGAAGCACGGGGAATCGCTACGTTGCGACGTACCAACCGGCTGGGATGGTCAATGTGACCAGCAATCCATCGGGAGTCCCGATGCAGGTAGATGGGCAGGCCTGCCCGACGCCGTGCAGCGTGGGCAAGCCGATCGGGGCGACATTAAAGGTGGTCGCACCGGCCAGCACCATTGCCGGCGCGGGAACCGAGTTGGCATTCCGAGCATGGTCCGACGGCGCTCCCGCATCGAGAAGCGTGACAGTATCGGCGCAGCAGACCAATCTCAGCGCAACATACAAGACGCGGTATCAGCTACAAGTGGTCTCTAATCCGCCTAACGGCCTGACCTGGACGACGACGCCCCCATCTCCCGACTCGTACTTCGATCTGAACACGCGCGTCGAGGTTTCCGCGTCAACCGGTCCGGGCTTCGAGTTTCTCAACTGGGCAGGCGGTGCAAGCGGCTCCTATCCAAGCGCACTGGTGGTGATGAGCACTCCCGAAACGTTGGTCGCGGAACTCAACCCGGTGCCGTATATCTCTCCGGGTGGGATTCAGAATGGCGCGTGGCCATCCAGCAGCGCGGTGGCGCCAGGATCGGTGGTGTCGGTCTACGGCATCAATCTTGCGTCCGCCACGTTCAACTCGCCGGCGAATCACCTGGGGCAGACGCTCGACAACGTCACGGTTCTCGCGGACGGACAGGCAGCGCCGCTGTTCTTTGTTTCCCCCGGCCAGATCAATGTGCAATTGCCATCGGATCTGCCGCCGGGCGATCACACGCTTGCCGTGCAGGTGGAGGGCAAGCCGGGAGCGACCGCCAGCTTCACCGTCGTAAAAACCGCGCCAGGGTTGTTCAGTACGGTTGAGAAGGCGGAGACGTTCGCGGTGGCCACGCATCAGGACGGGACCGCGATTTCGGCCAGCAGTCCGGCGCGCCGCGGAGAAGTCGTGTCGCTGTTTGGAACCGGATTGGGACCTTATAATCCGGCGCCGCCCGACGGGGTGGCCGTGCCTTCGGGAACTAAATATCCTCTTGCCGACGCAGCCAAGATCTGGGTGGGAGAACAGCAGGTTGAGCCGGCGTGGGCCGGCGCGGCCGCGGGCAAGATCGGAGTGGCCGTGGTGCAGCTCAAAATCGACGACAGCATCCCACACGCGACCACGGTTGCCGTGAAGGTTCAGGTGAACAACGCCGACAGCAACGGCGTGCTGCTGCCGGTGGAGTAACGGCGGACGGTCAAGCGTCCAGGCGATCCTGGTACGGAACGACTTCGCCGTGCTCGACGTAGCGCTTCAATAGACGCAGGTACATCGCCCAGCAGTAGGACGAGACGCGATAGTGCTCGTTCGATTCGGGCCAACCCAAATGCTGGAACCGCACATGTGTGACGCCTTGGTCCTCGCGCAGGGAAAATCCCACGCGAGTGCCCAGCCAGTCGTCCTGCGTGCGGGTCATTTCCAATTCGAATGCCAGTTCAGGAACGCACTGCGTGACCGTCGCTCGCCAGTCGCCATCCGGACCGAACCATAATTCGTAGCTCATCCCCATCCTGGGCTGGCCTGAGGAGCGTTTGGTCCACCAGGTATCGAGACCTGCGGGCGTAGAGACGGCATCGAAGACTTTCTGCGCCGGCGCCCGAATAGGGAAATGATGAAATATGTCAGCCATAACGCGCCCAAGTGTATCACCGGTAGAACGAGGACGCGGGCTAGCTGACGCGATCCGGCGGAACGGCCAGAATGATTTCCACTTTGACCGGGTGCCCGTCAACCACGGCTGGACGGAACTCCCAATACGGAAGGTATTGCAGCAAGGCCTCGGTTGTGGGCCCCTGAGGATTCTGGCTGGGCAGAATTTTCATCTCGCGCAGGTGTCCCGTTTCATCCAGGAAGCCGTGGACAAGCAAGTAGCCGGAGCCATGCTGCCAGTCTTCGGGGGGCCTCACGGTCACGGTCGGATAGGGAGCCGACATCGGGTCGGGACGTCCCAGGCTCACGAGACTGCCGGTTTGAACTGGCCCTGTCATGTCAGGCACGCAATATTGCAAGATCCATTCCTTGGGCGCGCCGACCTCGAGGTACACCGTATAAATCGGTCTTCCAGACAACGCTTGGGCGCCTTCGGAGAATGCATCCGAAGTTGAAGTCTGCACCACCACGACGTCAAAAACACCACCCACCGGGTGCAGAATTCGCAAGGGGGTGCCGTTCAATCCGGGCGGGCTCAATAGTCCGAAAATATGCCCGTCACCGGGAAGAGCATGCACCAGTTCCGGCGAGCTGACTGCATCGGTGGCGCCACTTCCTGATTCCGAACCGCCAGACGATGCACTGGGATCACCGGAACCGCCACCCATGCCAGAGAACCCCAGCAGCGGCGGAGCCCCAGGCAATCGCGCGAGCTGATTGCCGGGCGGGATAAACAGAGCTTTGAGCGCATCGCTGAGCGGAGCGGGATCAGGTGATACTGCCAGGACATGGACCGGATTTCCGGTGAATGGATCAATCGAACTGGGGCCGGTAGCATTGTTCGCCGGCTCGAGTAGACGCATGGGCATCGTGGTAGCGGCGGGAGGCAGTGGCAAAGTCGCCGGCGCGCTGGCGGGCACCGAAGCCACCCGGAAATCCGAGGTAAGGGACTCCCGGTTGGGAGATTCGAGGCGCGGGGTGGAATTCAGCTTCGGCGGTTGCAACCTGGCGGTGAGATTGCCAGGCTCAATCGGGCGATCGGGAGGCTTTGAGGGATCCGAGTCCCAAAAGACAAGGTCCGGCAGGCGTTTATCGACGGCGGGAGGAACGTAGACGGGCACCTCGGCCTGGAGCATCGTTTGGCTGACGGTTTCATGTACGGGCAAATCCGGCAATTCAAACTTTCGTGGCTCGGCCTGAGGAGGCGGAGGCACCGGCGCCATGACCGAGAATAGACCAGGCTGCGTGTCGGCTCGTACGGGTGATGGCGCTGCGATGGACTTTGCCTCGCTGCCGGTGTCGGCATACTTGCGCAGATCCTTTGACCGCACCGAAACGCGCTGGCTACGCTCGAGCCGCGCAGTGGTGGAAAAATTGTGGCCATCGGCGGGAGCAATGTAGATGTGTTCGGGAAGCTTGATGACCAGGGCATGGCCAGCGAGCTGCCGGGCTAGAAACTCATCGTCTCTACCGGCAGAAAACAGATCGGACAGAAGAAACAGCAGGATTACGCAGACCGCGTGCGAGACGGTCGAGAGGAAAAAGAAGTTCCACCGCGGCTTCGGCCGCAGCGCAAGGATGGTGAATAATGGAAGGTCATCGGCCTTGGGGCGGGGTTTCCCGGTGCCCAAGAGCCAGGAAATGACCGCCAGGATGAGCAGCGCTGGCATAACTTCGCACTCTCCCGGGTGAAGAAGTTGCCGGAACTAGCTCGCGTTTCTCAGCCGGGTAGGCGGCGCGGACATCCGCAACGACGACTTCTCGAGGAACAGGGCGCGCAGGTCCTGCATCGGCAGCGACTCGGGGATCGAAGATCGATCCGATGAAACCGGAGCCTTTTCCAGCGTACCGTGCCCGGTGGTAAGGTTCTTCAATCCATAGAGCGCCAACTCGAAACGGTCCTTGACGCCGACTTTTTGGAAAAGCCGCGACAAATAAACCTTGACGGTTCCTTCCGAGATCAACAGCATCGAAGCGATTTCTTTGTTTTTGAGTCCTTGGCTGAGCAGACTGACCAACTGGCCTTCGCGCTTGGTGAGTGCGATCCGCTTGGCAGAAAGGAAGCTATCCGTCAGGGCCTTTTCAAACCAGAATTCGCCCTCATTTACGCGCTGCAGACACTTGATCAGCAGTTCGGAGGGCAGCGTCTTGCGCAAGATTCCGCGTACGCCGAGCGCCATAGCCTGGAGGGCCAATTCGGTGGAAATAGAGTGCACCCACAGCACAATTTTTGCGTTGAGCGAAGCTTTCTTGAGTTCACTCAAAATGCTGAAGGTGACATCGGATGTCAAATCGATCAGCAGGATATCGGGCTCGCCGGCATCCAGGATCTCTTTGAGTTTCACAGTGCTCGAGCAGACGCCTGTGAGTTGAAAGCCTTCGACGCTGGCGAGGGTTGATTCGAGACCCTTGGCCAGAATGGGTTCATCGCTAAAGAGGAGCGTGCGTGTCATTTCGCACAACAGAATATCATCGCTATTAACTATAAAGCTAGTGATTTTTTGAAATTTTTTATAATTATTCCAAAATATAACTCACTAATGACGGAATGGCTCTGTGTGTGGCGCCGGGCCGGGTGCGGCGCCGGACGCCGCGACCGCGGTCTCCACTAACCTTCGTGTACAAAGGGATGCCATCTATTTTCGGTATTGCCCGCCTCTTGATAAACAATTAAAGTGCTTAAGTATCTGAATTTTATCGCATGAATAGGCGTGAGAGCCCGCGTATGGATGTGAAGCTGAAGTGCCATGTGGCGCCAATGAAGACGTGGCCGCAAGGGATTTCGGGAGTGACGGAAAACATCAGCCGAAACGGTGTGTTGATGTTGTGCGCTGACGGCTGTTCAGACGATCAGCCTCGCGTGGGCGAAGTGGTCACGGTTGAAATCGAGTTGCCTGAGAACCCGGTGTTCGGGCGCAAATGCATTCATTGCCAGGCGACGGTGGTTCGAGTATTTGGTGAAGAGGGCCAGCCCTTTCGCGTAGCATTTAGCGTGAATCAAATGAAATTCACGGAATATGAAAATCCCGCAGCTCAATTTCGAGAGATGGAAGCGGGAGCAGGAAATGTTCCGGTCTAGCGGGTGGTTGATGTCGACGCTCAGGATGATTGCCAGAGTTGGATAACATGGACGCGCCGAAGCCTCATTTCGTGGTTCGCCTGCTGCCGTCGCTGACGGATGTGGCGTTCCTGATGCCGCTAGCGTTCCTGTTTCTACGCATGGGCGGCGCTCCGGCCATGCTGGGCGACGGGGACACGGGCTGGCATTTGCGGACCGGCGAATGGATTCTGGCCAACCACCGTGTGCCGAGCCAGGACTTGTTCTCCTACACGAAAGCCGGACAACCCTGGTTTGCCTGGGAGTGGCTCTGGGATCTCTCATTCGCCTGGCTGCATCAGCACGGCGGCATGGCGGCGGTGGTTCTAGCCAGCATGCTGGTCCTCTGTTGCACTTCGGTGCTTCTATTCCGTCTGGTGCGCCGCCAAAGTGGCAATGCCCTGCTGTCCATTTTTGTCATCTTCCTGGTAACCGGCGGCTCGGCTATTCACTGGCTGGCGCGTCCACATCTGTTCACGCTGCTGTTCACGGTGATTTTTTACTCCGTCCTGGAACGGGCGTACGACGGCAATACACGATTGCTGTGGCTGCTGCCGCCGCTAATGCTGTTGTGGACTAACATTCACGGCGGGTTTTTTGTCGGTCTGATCCTGATTGCCGCATATGCCGGCGGCGAGTTGATGAAAGCGGTGCTGGAAGGCCGCAGGGAAGCAATCAGCCGGGCGATCCCGTATCTTTCGACGGGCTTGGGATGCGCGCTCGTGACGCTCGTGAATCCGTACTTTTACCATCTGCACGCGCACATCTTCGAATATCTCACCGACAAGTATCAGTTCCAGAATATCGAGGAATTCCAGTCGTTCAATTTTCACCATCCAGTGACCGTATTCTTTGAGCCGATGCTAATTCTAGGCTTGGCGGCCGCGGTGTGGAACCTGGCTCGCCGGGATTACGTGCACGCTCTGCTGATCGCCGGCTGGGCGCATCTGGCGCTGATGGCGGTGCGCAACACCCCGATCTTCATGATTGTCGCTTCGGTGCCGGTAGCCACTATGCTGCGGCAACTGGCCGAGGAATTGCCTGCCCGGAACCTGGCGAATTGGTTGCGCCAGGCAGCGGCGAATGCCATGCATTTTGCGGCCGATTTCGGGGAGACGGACTCGATTCCGCGCTTCCATATCGCAAGCGCCGCCGCGGTCTGCCTGTTGGTCACGCTGTTCTACGCCCCCAACGCGCCCGCGAAGTGCCGCGCGGAGTACGACGCGAAGCATTATCCGGCCAAGGCGGTGGAAATGCTGCGCAAAGCCGGGCCGAGCGAGACGATTTTCACCGAAGACTCCTGGGGCGGCTATCTGATTTACCAGCTTTACCCGGCGAGCAAAGTTTTCATCGACGGCAGGAGTGATTTCTACGGCTCCACCTTCAACGAGAAGTATCAGGACGTGATCAATGTCCGATACGACTGGGAGAAGAATCTGGACCAATATCACGTCAACGAAATCCTCCTACCGGCCGACGCTTCCTTAGCAGGCACGCTCAAAGAGTCCCGGCGATGGCGCCCCATCTACGACGATGGTGTGGCCATTGTGTTCCGGGCCACGGATGCGAGTGCCGCGGGGGCGAACCAGGTTTCCGCCGTTTCCCACGGTGGAAAAGACCGTGATCATGAGATCACGAAATCCCAAACCCGTGATCTCACGATCACCAAATCAAACACGAGGAGTGAACCATCATGAAAACGCTGCTGTTTAACTTTGTTAAGGATGAGCAAGGCCAGGACCTGATCGAATATACGCTGCTTCTGGCTTTCGTGTGTCTGGCGTCTGCCGCGCTGTTCATTAGCGCCGGCGGTAGCGTGTCCGGTATCTGGACCGCGACGAACTCGAGGCTGGCTGCGGCCAACACCTCGGCCAGCTAGGACACCTGGCGAGGGGCATGAACCACATGCCCCTCTGCTTCCCGGGTGCATCTGGTTTTCGAGAGGAATAGATTACGGCAAAGCGGAACAGATTCTTTGGGACGGAGCAACCTGAAGGTTCAGCCGGCTTGCCCAGCACTAACCAATTCCGCCAGTTAACCGCGGCGGATGCGTGCACGGCTCACGCCGTTCACGAAGGCTTTGCACGGAATATTGAGGGAATGAAGGAGGAAAAACCCATGCTGAGACATTTTATAAAGGATGAGCAGGGCCAGGACCTGATCGAATATACGCTGTTGCTGGCGTTTGTTTGCCTGGCAACCTCTGCTTTGTTTGTGAGTTCGGGGGGAAGTCTTGCGGGGATCTGGACTGCGGGGAACAGCCGGCTGGCTGCTGCCAATACGTCGGCGAGTTAACGTTACATAACTGCAACCGCGAGTTACACCAGTTCGGCGTCCCTTGGTCTTGGAAGGGAGATCCAAGACCCGAATTACCGCCGCTCGGCTGAACCAAAGGGCCGGGCTGGCGTTTAGAGTTGCTCATTTGAAAGGTGAAAAATGAACCAGCGTTTGTTTTCTGTGCTTATCTTTGCATTTGTCGTCTCCGCGGGAGCCAGCCTCTTGCTGTACCGGCTGATTGCTTCCCGCGTGACGGCGAATGCCAAGCAACCTTCCCCACAGGTGATCGTTGCTGCCCGCAATCTGGAACTCGGCACCCTGATCCGAGAGGCGGACCTGAAGATGGCAGACTATGGCGGCACTTTACCGCATGGCGCGCTGATGCGGAAAGAGGATGTCGTCGGTCGCGGAGTAGTGTCCGCGATCTATGATGGCGAGCCGATCCTTGAAATCCGTCTAGCGCAAAAAGGCGCGGGTGCAGGCCTGGCGGCCATAATTCCCGCCGGGATGCGCGCGGTTGCGGTGCGTGTGAACGAAGTAGTAGGCGTTTCCGGATTCGTGGCGCCTGGGATGCGCGTCGACATATTGATCGCCGGTACTCCGCCGAACGCCAAGAGCGATCAGGGAACCGTCTCCAAAACCCTCCTGCAAAACATAGAAGTCTTGTCGGCTGGACAGAACTTCCAAAAGGATTCCGAAGGAAAAGCGGTGCAAGTTCAAGTGGTGAACCTGCTAGTGACACCGGAGCAGGCCGAAATTCTGGCGTTGGCGAGCAATGAAACCAGAATTCAGCTGGTGCTCCGCAATCCGCTGGATACGCAAACAACGAAGACGAGCGGTGTCGCGCTAGCCGGCCTATACGGTGGCGCCATCAAGCCGCCCGAGGTCGCGACGCCCAAGCCGCGACGCGTTGCCGCACGGGTAACCCTGCCGCTTCCGGCCGCGCAACCGCCCAAGCCGGCGCCGCCGGTGATGGTGGAAGTGATGAACGGCGCGAAGGTGATCGAGTCCAAATTCCCTGCGGGTTCGGAGAGCAACCGATGAAATTCTCAAGACTGCTTGGAACCATCGTGAGCTGCTCGGTAGGGGTGTTGTTTACGCCACTAGCGCAAGCTCCCGCATCGGCCGCCGACGCCGCTGCCGTGCCCGCTGTGAGAGCGGTGCAAACGGCATCCGCTACCAGTCTTCAGGACGGACATCCGGGGGCCGCACGTGATCTGTTCGTGACCGTGGGGAAGTCCCTGGTGGTGGACAGCCCGGTCAACATCCAGCGCGTTGCGCTGGCAAACGGCGAATTGGCGGAAGCGTTAGCTGTGAACCCGCGTGAGGTGTTGGTAAATGGCAAGGCCGCAGGCGAGACCAGCATGATCATCTGGCAGCAGGGTGGCAACCGCCTGTTCTTTGACCTGACGATCCGTCCCAGCAGCGCCAAGGCCACCGCTGTGCAACAAGAGATTGACCGTGAATTTCCGGGTCAGGACATCAAAATCTTTTACCAGGACGGCACCGTGTTCTTACGTGGTACAGCCAAGGACCTTACTACGGCTGACCGTGCCATGGCTATGGCAAGCAGCCTGGGGAAGGCGGTGAACCTGCTGCACGTGGCTGTCCCGCCCACCGAGACTCAAATCCTGCTGCGAGTGAAGTTCGCGGACGTGGACCGGCTGGCCACACAGAGCCTAGGAATAAATATTTTCAGCACTGGCGCCGGCAATACGACTGGCCTGGTAACGACGGGCCAGTACACTCCGCCAGTGCTGGCGACGACCCCGGGTACACCAACGACGGTCACCTATAGCAATCTGTTGAACATATTCCTGTTCCGCCCCGACCTGAATCTGGGAGCCACGATCGAGGCGCTCGAAGCCAGGAATGTTGCGCAGATTCTGGCTGAACCAAACGTACTCGCTATTAACGGAAAAACCGCCAGCTTTCTAGCTGGTGGCGAGTTCCCTTATCCGACATTGCAGGGCGGTACCGCCGTGGGTGCGGTGACGATTCAGTTCCGCGAATTTGGCGTGCGCCTCAGCTTCACGCCCGTGATCACGCCACGCGGAACTATTCGACTGCACGTCATGCCGGAGGTAAGTGCGCTGGACACCTCGAACGGAATCACATTCGAGGGCTTCAACATTCCCGCGCTCTCTACTCGCCGCGTAGAGACCGAGATCGAGCTGGAAGATGGTCAGAGCTTCGCGATCTCAGGATTGCTGGACAACAACTTTAACGAAACGGTCAACCGCGTACCGGGTCTGGCGAGCATTCCGTTGCTGGGCAAGCTTTTCCAATCGCGATCCATCAGCAAGAACAACTCGGAGCTGCTGGTCATGGTGACGCCGGAGATCGTGCGGCCGATCCCCAGGGGGCAGCCGGTGCCGGAAATCAAGATGCCAAAAGAATTCTTGGCGGGTCCCGCTGGGGTGCCGCGCACTCCTGGAATGGAAGTAACGGGTCCGGTTCCGTCGAAATCGTTGAGGGACACGGTACCGATCGAGCAGCTCATACAGAGCCAGAAGCCCATGCCGCCGCTGCCGGGCTCTCAGCAGCAGCAGCAGCAACAACAGAACGGCTCGCAAATTCAGTTTGTGCCCATGGTGACCCAGCCTGGAATAGCGCCGCAATCGGCGGCGCCCACAACATCGCCGGGAGCGGCCGCTGCGCCGTCCGGCTCCGGAGGAGGATCGGGAGCAAACCAGTAAATGACGTTTGCTGTTAAGGACCTGAAGTGTATCCGCTGAGTATCGGTTTAGTCATCGAGACCAAGGAGCTGTGGGACGAAGTTCACGCCACATTGCAGGAGCTACCCGTCCGCCTTCAGATCGAACAACATGAGTTGGGCGATCTAGCGGAGTTCTTGGACAAAGTCGAGAGACTTCGTCCCGAGGTCATGATCCTGGAAGTCATGAAGCTCCGCGAACCCATGGAGCACGTGGTCGGCCGCATCAAGGCTGGCACTGCGGACCCCATGGTGATCGCGATCCATCAAACCGCGGAGCCTGAGTTGATTCTGGGCGCCCTGCGAGCGGGCGCTCACGAGTTTCTGCATCCGCCGGTAAAGTCCAGCCTCAACCAGGCGCTGGAACGGAAATCGGCGGAGCGGAACAAAAACCGGGAGCGTCTACGGCAAAAAGGCAAGATAATCGGCTTCCTTTCGGCCAAGGGCGGCTGTGGGGCAACGACCATCGCATGTCACACCGCGGCGGAATTAGGCCGGCACGGAAAACACGCCTTGCTGGCGGATATGGACCTGGACGCGGGCATGGTCCGGTTCCTCATGAAGACAAAATCGCCGTATTCAGTGCTGGATGCGCTGAACAACCTCCACCGGCTGGACCAGAATTACTGGAATGCGCTGATTTCCAATGGTCTGCCAGGGCTCGAAATTATCGCTGGGCCCCAGACTTTGGCTTCGCGGCAGCAACCCAATCAGGAGCAGATGCTCAACATGCTGACTTTCTGCCGGGGCCAGTACGACTTCACGATTGTGGATTTGGGCCGCAGTCTGAGCATGACGGTCATGAACGCGCTCGACGAAATTGATGAGACCTACCTGGTCACGACGCTGGACGTCCCGGCGCTGCACCAGTCGAAACAAATCATCCAGTCGCTTTCCAATGTGGGCTACGGGCGGGAGCGGCTGCGCCTGGTGCTGAATCGCATGCCGCAGCGGCTCGATGTTACGCCGGATGAGCTCGAAAAAATGATGTCGCTACCGGTTTTTGCAACGCTACCAAACGATTATCCATCGTTGTACGAATCGTACTCGGAAGGCTCGTTGCTTCCTCCCGGCAGCCGGTTGGGCAAAGAGCTGAGCCGAATGGCCATCAAAGTGGGGGGAATTCAGGAAGAAAAGGGTAAAAAGAAATTCTCGCTTTTCGGTTAAGAGACAAAACGCATGCTGACTGAAACGGTACAACGCACGGGAGCAAATCGGGAAGCTGGATGGGTCAACCGCCTCTTCAGCAGTGAGGGCTACACGCCCGAACACCAGGAACTGAAATTCACTCTGCACCGCAAGCTCCTGGATCGCATTAACCTGGAGGCGCTCTCGGCCATGGCGGGCGAGCGGGCGCGCGCGGAAATCCGCGCGGCCGTGGCGCGACTGATCGAGGAAGAGAAGACACCGCTCAGTTTGATGGAAAAGGATCGCGTCATCGAAGAAGTGCTCGATGAAGTGTTCGGCCTCGGCCCGCTCGAGCCTTTGCTGCGCGACCCCACCATCTCGGACATCCTGGTGACGACACCGCGCCTGGTCTACGTGGAGCGCGCCGGCAAACTGCATCGCACGCCGGTCGAGTTCAAAGACAACGCGCATCTGCTGCGCATCATCGAAAAAGTCGTTTCACGCGTGGGCCGGCGCGTGGACGAGTCATCGCCTCTGGTGGACGCCCGCCTTCCCGACGGATCGCGCGTCAATGCCGCCATCCCGCCGGTCGCGGTGGACGGACCGCTCCTTTCCATTCGCCGTTTCGGACGCGACGCGCTACAGGGTGAGGACCTGGTCAAGAAGCTGGCCCTGACCGAAGGCATGCTGCAACTGCTGCAGTGCTGCGTCAAGGCGCGGTTGAACATTGTCATCGCCGGGGGCACCGGCGCCGGCAAAACTACCTTGCTCAACGTGCTCTCTTCTTACATTCCGGAAGACGAACGCATCGTCACCATCGAAGATGCCGCTGAATTACGTCTGCGCCAGACGCACGTGGCGCGCATGGAGACCCGCCCGGCGAACGTGGAAGGCCAAGGCGCAATTCGCATTCGCGAGCTTGTCGTCAACGCCCTTCGTATGCGCCCCGACCGCATCATCGTCGGAGAGTGCCGTAGTGAAGAGGCCCTCGACATGCTGCAGGCCATGAATACCGGTCACGATGGATCGCTCACCACGGTGCACGCGAACAATCCGCGCGATGCCATCGGACGCCTGGAAGTCATGGTCGGCATGGCCAACGCCAACATGGGAGTCCGGTCGATGCGCCAGCAAATCAGCTCGGCCATCGATATGTTCGTGCAGGTTTCGCGGTTCAGCGACGGTACTCGCCGCATTACGCACATCACCGAATGTGTGGGCATGGAGGGCGATCTGATCACCATGCAGGATATCTTCGTATTCGAAAAGACCGGACTTACCGAAGCTGGCCGGGTCACTGGGCGCTTTCGCGCGACCGGCATCCGCCCCAAGTTCTACGAGCGCCTGCGCGCGTCCGGCATGCAATTGCCGGCTTCCATCTTCCAAACTGTGGTGGAGATTTCTTAAAGAGGCCGCAACATGCTGATGCCATTTCTCATCGCCTTTCTGATCCTGTTTTTTGTGGTCATGGTCGCCGTGACCATGGCATCCAAGTTCTGGGATGCCAAGCGCAAGAAACAGGTCAGCTCCATGCTGCAGACCGACGCCGAGAAGCCGCCAGAGATATCCATCAGCAATTTATTGATGGAGCCGACCGACGACGGACGCTCGTTCATGGAGCGGTTTATCGAAGGTCTCGACATTGCTCAAAAGCTGCAGACGCATATGTCGCAGGCCGGCCTGAACTGGACGCCGATGAAGTTTTTGATCATTTCCCTGGTCTGTGCCGTCATCGGTGGAGTTGCCGGCGTGCGTTTTCCGGTCATGGGTTATGGCGTCACGTCAGTGGTGTTCGGGCTGCTCACCGCGACTATCCCTTACTTCCACGTGCGGCGCACGCGCAACAAGCGCCTGGGCAAACTCGAGGAGCAGTTTCCCGAAGCGCTGGAGTTTCTGGCGCGATCCATGCGCGCCGGTCACGCTTTTACCATCAGCCTGGAAATGCTGGGTGAGGAGCTTCCCGAGCCGCTCGGGCAGGAATTCCGCACATTGTTTAATGAGCAGAACCTGGGCGCGGCTCTAGAGGTGGCATTAACCAATCTCACTACCAGGGTTCCACTTCTCGACATGCGATTCTTCGCGTCTTCGGTTCTGCTGCAGAAGCAGACCGGCGGCAACCTCGCCGAAATTCTAACGCGGCTTGCGGAGGTCATTCGCGAGCGTTTCCGCCTGAAGGGTCAAGTCAAAGCGGCCAGCGCACACGGCCGGATGACGGCAACCATTTTGATGCTCATGCCAATCGCCACCATGTTCGCGTTGCTGGTTGTTTCGCCGGGGTACTTACAGGGAATGGCGAAGGACCCAGATGGCCGGTACCTGATCGCGTTCTGCTTCATCGGCCAGATTCTCGGGAATTACTTCATCCGGAAAATCATCAACATCAAGGTCTAAAGGACGTCATGGAAATACTCATTGCCATTCTGTTGTTTACGCTGCTGATGGGGGCGATCACCTTCTACGGCTACCGCCGCTATGCGCGTCCGGGACGCGTCTTCGAACGCCTCGGCGCTCCTGTGCTGGAGGCCGAAGTCCTCGGCGCGGGGACGATGTCCCAGACGCCCGAGGTCGGGTGGATTGTCCGCGTCATCCAGCAGGTCGGGGAAAAGGTTCCGATTTCCCCCGACGATGCCGGCATCACGCGCCGTGACCTGATCATGGCCGGATACCGGTCGGAAGCCGCTATCAAGGTCTTCAACGGCATCAAGATCACCCTCTGCATCGTGCTGGTGATCATGGCGTTCTCGTTCCGTTCCGCGATGCCCAATCCGGTTCTCCGCATCGTCTTGATAGCTTTTTCCGGATTCATGGGTTTCTATCTTCCCGGTTACATGCTCGACAAGAAGATCGCCAAACGCCAGGAGACGATTCGTCTGTCTCTACCAGACGCCCTGGACATGCTGGTGGTCTCCGTTGAGGCTGGCTTAGGCCTCGATCAGGCTTTGCAGCACGTGGGGCGTGAGCTACAACTCAGCCATAAGGAGTTGAGCGAGGAGTTGAGCCTGGTCAACCTGGAAATGCGCGCGGGTAAACGACGCGCCGACGCTCTCAAGAATCTGGCGGAAAGGACCGGTGAGCCGGAGTTGCAAAAGCTCGTCGCCATCCTGGTCCAGAGCGACCGATTCGGCACCAGTATGGGCGATTCGCTGCGCTCCCATTCCGACTTTTTGCGCGTACGCCGCCGGCAGGAAGCCGAGGAGCGCGCCGGGAAGGTGGGCGTGAAACTGGTGTTTCCCATCTTCTTCTTCATCTTGCCGTCCATGCTGATTGTGGCGGCCGGCCCGGGCCTGTTGCAGGTATTTAAGTATCTATTCCCCATGATGAAGCAATTCCAGGGATAAGAAAGGAGAACCGCCGATCATGAACGATATGATAATGCAAACCGTACTCTGGCTCACCGCAGGAGGACTGCTGGTGATGCTGATGATGCGCCGGCGCAAGCGGAAAGCGCAGCGGTAGGTACTTTCCATGTGCGGCACGATCCGGTCTCGGAGGCCGGCCGCCCTCGTCCTTCTCGTGAAGATGGAACGGGTCTGCAACGATAGGCGCTGGATTGCCAGAGCCACGATGCGGGGTGGGCGTCGATCAAGCTTTTCTTCTGTGATGAGGAACGCGATCGGCGACATGGGCCGGACTTCCGAAGCTGGCCGATAGGTTTGTCCAGGCTTCGCTGGTGTCCAAAAATCAGCGAAGGCCGCACCGTCGAAGCTAGCATGGATATCGATTCAATCATGCGCCTTCAGAATCGCGATGGAGGCTGGCCATATCGAAAGGGTGGGAGCTCCTGGACGGAGCCGACTGTCTTTGCGTTATTGGCGCAATCAATCCACAAGGGAGATGCGCAGTGTATCGAGAGAGGAATGGCGTGGCTCCGCGCGACCCAGCGTCCGGACGGCGGCTGGCCGCCTTGTCCGCCGGTGACCCAAAGCACCTGGGTCACAGCCATGGTCGCTCTGCTGCCGCGTGACTCGCTCGGGCATGCGAGCTCCACGAGTGCCATCAACTGGCTCATGGGACAAACGGGAAAAGAGACGTCGTTTGCGTACCGGCTCCGCAGCGAGCTGACCGGAAACGGTGCGGGATCGGACGAACCGCGGCGAGGCTGGCCATTCTTCCCCGGCGCCGCTGCTTGGGTAACTCCCACTGCATTCGGTGTTCTGGCGCTGGAAAAGGCACGTCGCGACACAGCCAATAGCGCGTTGCAGCAGAGAGTTCTGATTGGACGTGAGTTTCTTCTGGAGCGCATCTGCAAGGACGGCGGATGGAACTATGGTCGCAGCAGCGTCCTGGGAGTCGATGCGCCTTCGTATCCCGAAACCACCGGCCAGGCGCTGTTGGCACTGAACGAGGTACGGTCCCCGAAGCTCGAACCGGCGCTCGCCGCGGCCCGGGACCAAGCGCGCGCTTGCCAGTCGTCGGAAGCCCTCAGCTGGTTACAGTTGGGATTGCGGGCGCATGGTGTGGTTGCCGTCGGCCCGGCACGAAAGCTGGAGAGCCGTCACGTGATAGATTCCGCCCTTAGTATTCTGGCGCAGACCGCACTGCGTGGACGAAACATTTTTCTGGAGTGATCGTGAGACACGGAATGACCCGCCGCGACGCCCTAGCTGCCGCGGCAAGCTGTGTGACATTGACACGCTGCTCGTATCTGAGCGAGCATCGGGCCCTGCCCCGTGTATCCATCGTGCATGCCGGATACACGCAGGGCCTCTATGACATAGTCAGGCGGCTGCTCGCGGAGCATCGCGTGGATGTGCGGGGAAAGCGCGTGGTGATCAAGCCCAACCTGGTAGAGTTCGATCCGGGCACCACCATCAACACTCACCCCATGCTGGTCCACGCCGCTCTGGAGGGTTTTCGCGCACTGGGAGCCGCGGACGTACGTATCGCCGAAGGTCCCGGCCATCGCCGCGTCACTCTTGACCTGGCTGAGGCTGCCGGCTATTTCGAAACAATTCCGCACTTCGAAGACCATTTCACCGACCTCAATTTGGATGACGTCTCGCAGGTGCTCCTGCGCGATCCATTCTCACGGCTCACGTCTCTTTACTTTCCGAACACCGCGCTCGGAGCCGACCTCTTAGTCTCGCTGCCCAAAATGAAAACGCACCATTGGGTAGGCGCGACCCTGAGCATGAAAAATTTCTTCGGCCTCGTTCCCGGGGGCGTTTACGGCTGGCCGAAGAACGTCCTCCACTGGGCCGGCATCGACGAGTGCATCGCCGACTTCCATGCCGCGTTCCCGCGCCATTTTGCCATCGTGGACGGAGTCGTTGGCATGGAGGGCAACGGCCCGATTCAAGGCAATCCTAAGCCAGTCGGTGTGGTGGTGGCCGGCACGGATATGACGGCCGTTGATGCCACCTGCTGCCGCATCATGAAAATCAACCCTTCGATGATTCGCTACCTCCGCTTGGCTGCCGGGCCGAGTCGCCTGGCCGAGGAGAGTATCCGACAGATTGGCGAACCAATCAGAAACGTACAGACCCCCTTCGAGCTGATCGAGCCATTCCAGAACATCCGCTTATGAACGACACAGCAGCGGAGGAGATCGCGCGGGCCGCGGACCCTGCACCGGAACTTCTGCCAGCGCGTCAGTCTCCAGGGCAATTTTTGACGAAAACGTCAGTGCGTGTCTCTCTCATCTCCTTGCTCGTGTTGGTGCCGTGCTTCTGGCAGTCGCGGATTCAGGCGGGTGATCTTTCCAGCCACCTATACAATGCCTGGCTTTCGATTCTGATCGGGGAAGGCAAGGCTCCCGGTCTCAAGATCGTGCCGCAGCACACCAACGTTCTGTTTGACGTGGTGTTGGCGGGCCTGATGCGCTTGGTCGGGCCCTGGGGCGCCGAGCACATCGCCGTTCCGCTGGCGGTACTCATCTTCTTCTGGGGTGCCTTCGCCGTGGTTTGCGTGGTCTCCCGCTCCCGTCCGTGGTACGTGCTGACGTTCCTTGCGATGTTAGCTCACGGCTGGGTGTTTCACATGGGCTTCATGAATTTCTATCTAGCCACCGGATTGTCATTCTGGGCTTTTGCGCTGTTGTGGAAGCCCACTTTGCGGTCTGCGATCGCCGCTGTTCCGCTCATCGCGCTAGCCGCCTTCGCGCACGCCGTTCCGTTGGCATGGATGTTCGGATGTATCGCCTACGCGTGGGTTGCCCGTGAGATCCGGCCCCGCGCGCGACTCATCCTGATGGTTGCCGCGGTGGCGGGCCTTATCATCATCCGCCACTTTCTGATCGCGCACTTCCCCACCCGCTGGTCGGCGAACAGGTGATCAGTATGACCGGCGCCGATCAGATGTCGGTCTTCGAATCCAAATATCATCCGCTCGAATTCATCCTGCTGGTGGTCTGGTTTTCTCTGTTTACGCGCGCCGTGCAGCGTAAGGGAGAGGAGCGCATGCTGCTGGGGATTCCTTTTCAACTTTGTCTCATCGTCTCCGCCGCCGTTCTGCTTCTACCCGATGCCGTGGCGCTGCCGGGTTACGCGCATCCGCTACGCTACGTCGCCGAACGGATGTCACTCATCGTAGGAGTGAGCTGCTGCGCACTGCTGGGCGGAGTGATTCCGGGGCAACGGGAAGGCATGGCCACCGCCATACTGATGGGACTCTTCTTCTCCTTCCTGTATGTTGACACGCGTGCCCTGAATCACGTGGAAGACCTGATGGAACAAAGCGTGGCGCGGATGCCGGCCAGATCGCGCGTCATTAGCGCGCTCTGCGACGAGCGAAGGGACGTGAACCTGCTGGCCCATACCGTGGACCGCGCTTGTATCGGCCGATGCTTCAGCTATGCCAACTACGAAGCCGCCACTACACAGTTCCGCATTCGCGCCGCCGGAGTGAATCCGGTGGTGGTAGCGAATGACGCGGATTCCGGCGCCTTGCAGCAAGGCACCTACATCGTGAAATCTTACGACGCGCCGCTTTACCAGATCTACTTGCGCGGCCGCTACATGGACTCCCGCGTGCTACAAGCCGGGACTGTGACCGGCGCCACCTGCTTCGAATCGACCCCCAGTCCCAACGACCTCCTGCATGCCCGCCGCCATGACTCGAACTGAGAACATCATTCAGTGGATCTGCCGCGCGGTGATCGGCGTCTTGCTGGCGCTACCGGTGTACCTCGGAGTCCGGCATGGGCTGCTCAACCTGGAGCGAAACCCGGTCCTGGAATCGGCCCTGGCAGGTGCTTTCCTCATCCACATGCGCGCCAGGCCTAAGCCGGCGGAGTGGTTGTCCGCATTGGCTCTGGGGAGCGCCTTTACGATTACGTACGCTTGGCTTCATCATGGTTATGGAAGCTACGTGGGCGCAGCTCCCAGCGCGTACGCAACATTTCTTGGTTTGGGCAGCCTGATCGTCCTCGTCGCGCAGGTTTTCGTTGGTGCTCGGGCACTCCGCCGGCTGCACCGGGATACGCTCTTGGTTGCCGCGGCATTCCCGTACCTTTCGTTCATTCTGGCGTTTTGCCTGAACTTGACGACGGCCTTGCAACCCAAAATCTACGATCTATTCCTCTATGCTTTTGATGAGGCGCTGCAGTGCAAGCTCAGTTTCCTGATCGGCACGCTGATGGCGAACTCCGCCGTCCTGACAATCTCCGGGGTGTTTGCTTACCAAAGCATTCCGCTGGCGATTTGTTTCCTGGTGGCGGTCGAGCGCGAGTCTCCTGGCCGGTTCCGAGCTCGCATCCTTCCCTTGTTCATCGCTGTGGGAATAGCGGGCGTCTTCCTGTACAATCTGTTCCCGGCAGTCGGACCGATCTATGCATTCGGTAAGGCCTTCCCCGGGAGCCTGCCGGCAGTATCGAGCCTGGTAATCCAGCCGATTTTGCAAGGAACCGCGCCGCGTAATGCCATGCCGTCCGTGCACTTCGCTTGTGCGCTGCTCATTTGGTGGAACGCGGCAGGGCTGGCCCGCGGATGGCGTTGGCTCGCGGCCGGTCTCGTTCTGATGACTTTCCTCGCCACGCTGGGATTCGGCGAGCACTACTTCATCGATCTCATCGTCGCGCTCCCGTTCGCCGTAACGATGCAATCGTTCGCGCTCCGCGTTCGCTCGTGGGTGTCCTTCGAACGGCGCGCGGCGTTTTGGGGTGGCGCGATTCTGACCGTTGGTTGGATCGCGGCTCTTCGCGCCGGCCTGTTTCTGAACGCGCCCGTGCTCTCGTGGGTCGCGGTTATGGCCACACTCGCGCTAACGCTGTGGTGGAAGCGCGGGCTCGACCGCGGGCATGGAGGCCTCGAGGACACGGTTCTCGCCGTGCGCCCTGTGGTGTTGGCCCAGGAGCCGTAGCTCCGCACGATGCCCGAAAAACTACGGCTTCATGGCCGGCCAGCAAGACCAGCCGCGACCATGGATATAGTTGTCGATGGTGTTTGCAGCGCCGAGTAGGTCAGCAGGCCTCGATGGTAAGGTCCGGATAGAGGCTGTTCGGCTTCTCTGGTGAAGTTGACGTCGAAGCTGTCCTTCAGGATGTTGGCCGTTCGGCGGTCTACGCCGTAATAGAACCAGATTCTGCCGCCTGCGCTGGTGACGGAGCGCAAGCGCCGCGTGGTTTCCGACGCTTCCGCCTCCAACACATTTCTCCGGTGAACGGCCGCGGACGGATCGCTCCAACCGAGATGGTTTGCGTTTTCCATGGGGAAGCTGATTTCGATAAACTTCCCTGCGGCGCCCGCCCGGCGCAAGTAGTAATCGGCGGCCGCGCGCGTCAGGCTGGTAAATACCAGGGCGTCGCCGGGGCGAGCATGCGCCAAAAGAAACTTGACTGTAGCCTGATCAGTTTGTCCTTCTGCCGTCGTGCTTTCCGGCACCTGGTCGCGATTCCTCACGTGGGTCCATAATCCGGCAGCCAGGAACAGTGCGCAGATGGCGACTGCGATGGGACGCGGGGCGAGCCTGCCATAAATACCGCCAAGCAATACGGCCAGGGGCGGTAAAGCGATGATCATATAGCGCCCGGGCCAGTAGATTGGCTTGACCACCGAAACCGCCAGCGGGAGCAAGAGGGACACGAGGAATACCACGGCCACGTTCCTTACCCGATCCTGACCAGCGAATCGGGCAAATGCGTGCCGCCCTGCCATTGCAGCCAGCGCCGCTGCGAGGATATAGACAAACACTCCTGCTGCCCCGCCGTAAAATCCCAGCACGGCATCTCCCACGAACCACAGACCAAAGCGCATCCAATCGGTTGCGCCGTTGTGAAGCTGCATCCAAAAACTCGGACCCCAAAGCAGTGCGAATGGCAGGCCGGAAACGAGAATTGCGCCAAAGACCCTCGACCAAAGTTTTCGCTTCCATACGAAGGCCGCGGTGAGATGCCCGGCCAGCACGAAGCCGAACCACACATGGGTAAGCGCCCCTAGGGCGTTGACTCCGATATATAGCCACCAGGCGCGAGCGGATCGATCGTCGCGGAGCAGCCGGAGAAAGGCAAGCGTGGATAACCCCGCTACCAGTCCCAATAACGAATACATCCGGACGTTCTGCGCTTGCCGGATGGCTAGTGAGCTCATCAGATAAAACAGAGCCCCATACCTGGCGGCGCGCCGGTCGTCGAAAACTTCCCGGCCGATGCTATAGGCGACGAGGATGCCACACAAGTAAAAGACGGCAGACAGCGCACGCAGAGCCACCTCTGAATCGCCGAACCACTTCATCCAACCCCACAAGAGGAAGTAATATGCGGGCAGGTTGTTGTCTCTCCGCAAGGATTCTACGATGTCGCGGATACTGCCACTAGCGATCAGGGTAGAATTGGCCTCGTCAAGCCAGATCGAACGCTCGATTCCGATGGCGATAAATACCAGGGCGCTGAGGGCGGCGCAGTACCACAGAATCTGCTCGGCGTATGTGTCCCACCGCCGGACCAAACCCGCCTCTGCCGCTTCTGGCAGCGGCATAACGGTATCGTCCTGGTGGATCATTCCGCTGTTTTCCATTACCGGTGTCCAGCCGTTTCCTGCTCCTCGGCAAGCGCAGGCATGAGGGCCTCAAGCAGCATGTTTTCGCTGTGAGAAGAACTTGGCAATGAGAGGTTACAACGACCGTACACAATCATGACACCGGGTTATTAGGTTGAGCAATGCTAACAGAAGGGAACGGCCGCTTGCTAACCGAAGGCGGGGCAATAAGACCTGTCCGGCGCGCGCAACTGGATTATTGTCGACATGTAGATATGTGGCTCCCAGTGCCAGAAGCCAGCCCATGCTTCCATTATCATAGCTAAAGAGAATCTTGTGCCTCTGATCGGGATCGGAGATACTCCTCGCTATCCGACCTCGAAGTAATGGAGGCTCGATGCTCCAAGTGATGGCACGGCCAGTTCGCGAACAATCGTATCTTCAACACGGGAATACCTTCCTTGACCGGCTTAGAACCTGGCTTGTCCAGCGCGCCATCCTGCGGCGCTTACCGGACTCGGCTGGCCTGCGCGTCCTCGACTTGGGCTGCGGTTATCACGCAACTCATCTTCAGGCGATCGGCGAGCGGCTAGCTGAAGGCGTAGGTGTGGACTTCCAGATCGGCGAAGAGATCCAGCGGCACCCGCGTCTGAGGTTCATGCTCTCCTCAATCGAAGACGCCCTTACCGAACTGCCGTCGGATACATTTGACGTCGTGTTGTTCATATCGGTGCTCGAGGACGTCTGGGACCCGGCCACCTGTCTGAGCCATTGTCATCGAGTTCTAAAGCCCGGCGGCAGGCTGCTAATCAACGTGCCCACGTGGTATGCGAAGCCGGTACTGGAGCTCTCGGCGTTCAAATTCGGCACCAGCCCCGCCTACGAGATGGATGATCACAAGATGTATTACTCGAAGCGAGAGCTCTGGCCGTTGCTGGTCCGGTCCGGGTTCAAGCCAAGTTGTATCCGTATGCAGTACGAAAAGCTCTGCATGATCTTGTTTTCTACTTCAGTGAAATAGTGCTCTGCTTCGACTTCGCCAGTTGGTCGCGCCAAGGTCCGCCCGGCATGTCTTCGCCAGGAATTCCCCAGTTAGTGTCCGGCCAAAGTCTTGGAGTAGCTCTCGATCGCCCTCGCCCTGTCCGTCTTTGTGTCCACACTTACGCCAACCGACCGCTTCGAAGCCCAATCCAGGAGCTTGGCAATCAGCCATAGCTCTAGCCCGGTCCCCTTAAGCGCCCATTCGTGGCCTCGCTCCGCGGCCAGCCAAAAGCGCAAGTCACAAAGAACGTCGAATGGTTTGATGAGCATCTGTTTCCAGCCTGGGAAGTTCTGCTTCCCTTTGTGGGCCTTATTGAAGTGGATGCCGGCCACCGGATAGATGGCATTGATATGGGGTTTCAGTTTGGGATTGAAGGCAGCGCTGGTTCGCGTCCAGTCCCGAAGCGTCTCCGGCATCGGCCAGAGCCATTTTTTGGCTTCCTCCCGCAACCTGCTCAGGCTTCCCGTACCGTTCAGGAAATCCGCCAGATATGGCTGGACTGAGTCTGCGGCCTTCGGCGTTGGAGCGCCGCATTTTCCAGCGCCCGGCGTTTTGAGCCAAGAAGTCATC
Organism: Terriglobia bacterium; assembly: GCA_963768075.1. Lineage (GTDB taxonomy): Bacteria > Acidobacteriota > Terriglobia > Bryobacterales > Bryobacteraceae > QHXW01. The sequence continues at coordinate 469,828 of CAVYHD010000018.1, read as the reverse complement.
TTGCCGCGCAGTTGCTCTGGCAGAACTTCGCCGCCTGCTTCCACCTCTTCCAATAAACCGCAAAAATCGTGCATATTGCGGATATCGGTATAAATCGGCGTGCCCGGCAGTGCCGCCAGCACATACACCGTAGCGCGAAACATCTTCGGGGGAAACATCCGCCGCAGCTTTTCCATCATCCGCAGCGTGTCGCGCATTTCCGGCCATGTTTCTGTGGGATTCGCCACAATCGCCGTCGCCACTTCCTCAATCCCGGCTTCCGCCATGTTGTGCGCCGCCACGTAGTGCGTCTCCACCGATTCATGCTTATGCATGACGAGATTCAGTACTCGTTCATTGCCGCTTTCCACGCCGATGTGTACGCGCACGACGCCCATGTCGGCCATCCACCGGACTTTTTCCGGATCCAGCAACTGATCTGACCGCAGATGCAGGTGGCTCGTGATGTTCTCACTCTTCAGGAAGGGAAGGTAAGGCTCGGTCGATTTCGCCGCCGTGGCCGAGTTCTCATCCTCCAGCTCTATATGCCGGAAGCGCACGTGCTTGCGGACTTCCTGTATGGCGCGCTGCCAGATCCGGAATGGCACCTTGCGGTAGCTATCCATGTATTGCGGCCCCACGCTGCAGAAATCGCACGAATCGGTGCTCCAGGGGCAGCCGCGCGATGCCGGCAGGATCAGCTCATTGCGCTTTGCCGCGGCGAGAAAATAATCTAGCGTCCACTCGTTGACCACGTCTGGCATGTCACGCTCGAGATCCGGTACGTGCGTGCTCTTCTGGACGACAACCTGCCCGTCGTAGCCGCGATAGCCGATGCCGTCAACCAATGGCAGATAGTCTGGGTTATAAATCGCACGGAGCAGCGCGGGAAGGCGCAATTCGCCTTCACCGAAGACCACGTAGTCCACCAGCGGATCCGCCAGGTTCGTGTGCGCGTCCGTTAACGTCGCATGTGCACCGCCCAGGATGATCGGCCTCGCGGACCAGCGCTTCTTCACCTGTGAGGCTAGCCGGACGAACTCGCCGAGTTGATAGCCCGTGATGGCCGAGAATCCGATAACGTTGGCCTGAGCCGCAAGCGCCAGAAAGTCTTCTTCCTTGTCGTGGCGCGCGTCCCAATAGGCCACCCGGAAGCCGTAGAACTGCCGCGCCGCCTCGCCGACGTAAAACAGCCCCAGTGCCTGATTCTTCTGCGGGCTGCTGGGAGAGGGGCGGGGAAAGCAAAGCAGCACGTCGCATTCGCCCGCGAATCCCGCCTTGGCCGCTTCCCGGCGGATGCTCTGCTGGTTCGCGCCGTCGAGGACCTCGCGAATCGCCCAGCTGGATTTCGCCGGCGTGATGATCGGGAAATCCTTCCCTGCAGCGTCGCGTCCCCTCCGGTTGATGCGCTCCATAATCCTGCTTTCTATGACTGGGCTGGACAGTATCGGGCCACCGCCACTGTCTGCCAGCCTCCCCGACCCAAGCTCAGCCGGAAAAGTGCGTCGAAGACGGCCGTGCCAACTCGTACAATTCGCGATGGCGGGCCGGAGACGTCGGCGATCAATTTCTGGCCCCGCCACCTAAGCATCAGCCGGTAGAGGTTGAAAAATGGGAAGCCGGCTCCATAGCAGGTTTCTACCTGGAAACCAGATGCCTGCAAAAGTTTTTTCAGCTCCGCGGGCCTGTAGTGCCGGCGATGCCCGATGTGCGTATAGAAGTCATTGAATGGTCCGCCTGGTACCGTTACAATCAGGCGGCACCCCGGCGCCATGTAAGCGGTCGCGTTTCGCAGCAAGAGCGCAGGATCCGATAGGTGCTCCAGCACCTCAGAGCAAATCGCGTGTGTCGCCCCGAACTGCAACCCTTGGCCGTCTTCCGGCGGCTTCAGAAGATCCCGCTGCAGAAACGTGGCGGTCCGGACACGCCGGCTTGCAAGATCAACGCCTTTGCGGCTCAACTCGATTCCGAGAAAGTCAGCATCGGGGTAGCGTCCGCAGAACTTGTCGGCGAACTCGCCCTTACCACTGCCGACCTCGAGGATTCGGACCGCTGCACTGTCGGAACTGACATCCAGCAGACCCAGGATTAGCTTGCATCGCCAGCGAGTCGTCGGCCCCATTTCGGAAGACTCGCTGAAGTCCGTCCAATGCTGGTCCCAATTGTCGCAGAGTTCCTGGCTCACGCTTGTAAACTCCAGTTCGCGGTGCACGCCAGTTGCTCAGCCGCGTTGCCGCCAGGCCGGCCCGTCACGTGCCCCTCTTGAACTCCGACAAAATGCATCCCGCAATTCTCCGCGAGCTGGCGGTCGCATGCGGAATTGCCCAAAAGGATCGAACGTTGCACGTCGATGTTCCATTTACTGGCCGCTTGCCATACCAACCCTGGCCGCGGTTTCCGGCAGTTACACGTGTTCTCTTCATGCGGGCAGCAGAACACGTCGTCCACGCGCGCCCCTAGGTGCGCCAGTTCCGCTTGCATGTTCGCGTGTATGCGGGCCAACTCCGCTGGATCGATAAGGCCCCGGCTCACGCCGCGCTGGTTGGTTACTATGATCACCAACAGATCCAACGCATGGAACAGCCGGATCCATTCCACCGCTTCGGGAATCAGGTGGAACTCCTCCCATTTGCAAATGTAGCCGCCGGGAGCCGGGCTGACGTTGATTACGCCATCACGGTCGAGAAAGGCGCTTCGACGGAGCTCCACTGGTCCTCCCCCACGTAGATGATCTTGCTGCCTTGCGGCTCAAACGCGAACTGGATTTCCGCCGCGCCCGCCATAGCGCGCCGCAGCGAATCCTGTTTTTCCGGCTCGCAGAAGAACAGTAGAAATCCGCCCCCGCCCGCACCCAGCAGTTTCCCTCCGAGCGCGCCCGCGCGAATGCCCCTCTCGTACAACTCGTCGATTTCCGGACTCGTGATGCTCGATTCCAACGTCCGCTTGATCCGCCAGGCCTCGTGCAGCAACTCGCCGAACTCCTTCAGTTCGTGTCCGGCCCGCAGCACATCCCGCATGAAGACCGCGATCCGGCAGAGTTCGCGCAACCCCGCCCGATTCGCTGCCGTTTTCAGATTCTGGCGCTCGAGCACCGTGCGCGCTTCGCGAGTCCGGCCCGTATAGAACAACAGCAGGCGCTGGTTGAGCGCGTGCTTCGTTTCCATGGAGCAGATCACCGGATCCACGAAAACGTCCCCGTCCGGCATGAATTGGATGAACTGGATGCCGCCGTACGCCGCAATGTACTGATCCTGCTTCCCGATGGGCTCCCGGAGTTTGTTGATTTCGATGTCACACGCCTGGCGCGCGAGTTTTCCGGCGTCGGCATTTCTCCCGTGCATCGCGTGCAAAGCGGCCAACAGGCCCACCGCAAAACTGCTCGACGATCCCATGCCTGTCTGCGCCGGCATGTCCGCGACCGAAACGATCTCGAGTCCACGCGAAATCCCCAGCGCCTTGAGGCACTCCCGTACGATCGGGTGTTGGATGTCCTCTACGTGCTTGCGAAGCTCGGTTTGGGAATAACTGACGCGAAACGTATTCGCAAACGCTTGTTTGACCACGAGGTACATGTACTTGGAAATTGCGGCCGAGATGACCATGCCCGGCTCTTCCCGATAGAACGAGGGAAGGTCCGAGCCGCCGCCCGCAAAACTGATCCGGAATGGAGTTCTGGTCATAATCATGCCAGGTACTCCTCAATCACCCGCAACCGGTCGGGTGTACCCATGTCGTAGAACCGCTGCTGCGTCGCAAACCCCAGCAACCTGCGGCGATCGATCAAGATCGGAAAGACTTGCTCCTCGAGCGATGCCGCGCCCGTCGCCGGAATCAATTCCAGCACGGAACGGCGGAGTACCAACACACCCGCTTCGACGTACTCTAGTTCCACGTCGCCTACCGCCCGTTTGTCATAACGCAGTATGGTGCCATCCGCATCCATCGCGACGTTACACCGTACACTCGTTTCACCGCGAAGATCGCGATAGACGGCCATCACGGCACTGGCGGCCGTAGTTGCAAGCAGGCGGCCAACGGACGCATATTCAATCGGTAAGTAAGAATCGCCGTAAATCACCAGAAACGATTCAGCCAGTAGTTCGCGCGCCTCACGCAGCGCGCCTCCGGTTCCGAGCGGCTGTTTTTCTCGCGAATACCGGATGCGAACGCCGAACCGGCTTCCGTCCCCGAAGCGCTCTTCGAGTTGCTCACCCAGATAGCCCGTGAGAAGAACGATGTCAGTAAGCGATTGCCGCTCAAGCAGGCGAATCTGGTGATCCAGGTAAGGAACTCCCGCCACCGGGACTAAGGGTTTTGGAACGCGCCTCGTCACAGGCCACAACCGCGTGCCCAGGCCCCCGGCAAGGATTACGACCTGCATAGCTCTCCTTGTTCCACGTGCGTCAGCGTAGATCGAATCGCTTGTTCTACGGCCTTTTTCGAGGTGAGTCGAGCCTGCCAGCCCAGCCGATTGATTGCCGTGACATCCAAAATGAACCGCGGAATATCACCCGGCCAGCCGCACTCGCCGCCGGAATATTCGAACTTCACATTGCTCAACCCCATCGCTTCTACCACCATTTGTGCGATGCAGTTCACTGGGAGACAATCGTTGCAGCCTAAATTGAACACCTGGAAACCGTCGGGAGCCCGATCCACCGCGAACAGCATCGCATCGACGCACTCCGTGCTCAGCAGGTACGATTTCGCTTGCAGCCCGTTGCCAAGGATCTTCAGCCGCGTCGCATCTTCGCTCAACCTGGCGATGAAATCGCCGATCACGGTCCGCCCGGTTCTTCGCACCTTCGGGCCCACCACATTGGCGAACCGGAAAATCCAGCAATCCATCTCGAACAGATGCTGGAAGGCGCCGATCATCGCCTCACAACTTAGCTTGGTCGCGCCATACAGCGAGATGGGCCGCGCTGGACTGTCCTCGGGTATGGGCTGCCGATCGGAAACGCCGTAGATTGCGGATGTCGAGGAAAAAGCCAGGCGTCGGACACCGTGCTGTCGCATGCTCTCCAGCACGTTGTAGGTGCAGATCGTGTTTTGGTGCAGGTCCTTGTCCGTGCGGTCCCCGAGAGCGAATTTCACGTCGGGATTCGCGGCAAGATGATAGACCATCTGCACACGGCTCACGATCGAGTCCAGCAGTCCGCGATTCAGAAGATCGCCTTCTACGAACCGAAAGTTTGGGTGGAGCATCAGCCGAGCGATATGCTCTCGCTTGCCGCTGCTCAGGTTGTCGAGAACCGTCACATGCGAACCTAGTTCTAGAAGCCTCTCTGCGAGGTCCGAGCCGATGCACCCCGCTCCGCCTGTAACTAAGACGCGATTTTGCATGAGAGCGGGCCCTGTTCGGCCGTGAGCAGCCGCGGCTTTATGCGAAGTTTGACCGCGTGCAGCACCAGGGTGTTCGAGAAAGTGAGAAACCCAAAAATGAGCAGCAGCAGTCCGGTGGCGGCTAGATGGTTGCGGACGCCGATCCCCTCAAGGCGTAACCCCAGTTGCACATATTGGACACAAAGCGGAACGCAAAGTGCGATACCAGCTGTAACCAGGGCGCCACTGAATACCATGGCACGGTTGTATGCGAACAGCCGCAGCCACCGGTTGGACGCCCGAGGTGAATAGTTGTAAAGCACCTGGACGATGCAACCGAGGTAGAAACTCTGTAAGCCCAGCACGGCGAGAGTCTGTCCGAGTAGCATCCAGTTGAGTGAAAGAACGACCGGTCCAAGCGCCACTGGCGCCGTGCTTTCAGGCAGGGCGAGCAGTAACCCGAGAGCGAGAAGAAGTAAGCCCGGCCGGAGCAGAAAGAAGTCGGTGCCATAGAGGAACATCGCCTTAAGGTTGATCCAACCTGCACGCCACGGTTCCAGCCAGCCATTGCGTTTCAAATGACTGCAGCGGCCCTCGGGCTCCTTTAGAAACCTCACCGGCACTTCCACCGTCTTCAGCCGCAGGCACACGGATTTCAGAACCATTTCCGACGAGTATTCCCAGGACTGCGATTCCAGCTCAATGCGCTCCAATGCTTGCTTTGTGATACCGCGCATGCCGCAGTGAATGTCCGCAAAGTGGGTGGAATACAGCAGATTCAGAATGAACGTGGTTACCGGCGTGCCGAAATAGCGGTGCAGTGCCGGCATGGAATCCGGTTCAATGTACCCGTTGAAACGCGATCCCATGATGAATTCGTTGCCCGCTCGGAATTCTCGTACAAACGCCTCGAGGTCACGAAAATCGTAGGTACAATCGGCGTCGCCCATGAGCACATACTTGCCTCGAATGTACGGAATGGCGTCAATGTAAGCACGCCCCACACCCCTCTTCGGCGTCCGGAGCACGCGGGCCCCGTGTTCAAGGGCGATCTCAGGCGTGCCATCGGTCGAGCTATCGACAATCAGGATTTCGCCCGCGATCCCACCTTTCTGCAAGCCGATGTGGCACCACTCCAGGAAAGGAGCAATCGTGAGGTGTTCGTTGAGAGTAGGAATTAGGATGGTGAGTTCCGGCTGGCCAACATCATTGGCGGGAAGAGAAAGCTCCAAATCGGCGCTGGCCGCAGTGTATAACACTAGGTCACCAATGAGTAGATGCCTGGCTGCCGGCGCTAGGGCAAGACACGGCTGCCGTGATGTAAGTCCAATCGCTAGTTTGGGGTGCGGACCGTCGTATGTCAATGTTATCCATAGTCGTAGCGCCGCTGTTACTTTCGTTTACAACCTATTAAGATGGCGCGGTTGGTTTGCTCTATGGACTCGCCGGGTAGGGTAACAAAGGTGGACTTGCGTTCGGATCCAGCAGCCAGATGTCTCTGCCCCGGTAGTAGTCTACTATCTCACGGTTTTGCTGCACTCCCATGTCATGTGCCCACACGATAGATGATCCGTCTATATCAGCATGGTTGTAGACCCACTCGTCGTGAATCGAGTGCTTAGGGGAATAGCGGACAATCACTAAGTGCTGCCGCCCGGTCGCCTCCAGTTTGTGAATTAACAGTTGGCGGCTAACCGCAAATGCATTAGGCGCGGTTGATCTAAGTTCGGATGTAATTTTAAAAACTCTGTCCATAAGAAACACGCCGGCAAACACGACGAGCGCGGTTGTTCCCAAACGCACTCTGCGAATTCGCACCGTGCGCAGGAATTGCAGTCCGCACATCGCCAGGACGAGCACTAATCCGGTGGCCGGCGAAAAATAGTGCATCGAGGCTGCTTTTTCCGTCAGTATGCCCACTATCGGAACCGCCATCAGGACCAAGACGAGACTCACTTTCCAACCTCGTCGTAGCACGATGGCTATCGCAATGAGTAATCCGGTCAACGGATTTATGAAGAACGGCAGAACAGAACACACGAAATCCTTGAGCACAACCCCCGGGTTCGCGCGCGCTTCCAAGTAGAACGGTTTGTCCCAGTCGATCCAGAAACGGCGCATGATATCGTGTCGGTACGTGACGGGATGGCTTGGCGGGAGGATCCAGAGATGCGGCGAGGAAGAATATTGTCTTTCATTGACGATATACGGCAGCAGCAGCGGATCGCCGGTTACTCGATAGTTGTAATATGCCATGCTACCCACGCCGGCAACCAACAATATAGCTGCGGGCAGCGCAGCCTTCGTCAAAATCAGCTCTGACACGCGACCTCCTGCGCGTCGGCGCCAGATTACCAGGGCCACCGCTGCGCCCATTGTCGTGAGAGCTCCTTCAAAGGGCCTCGTGTTGGCTAATAGAAGAACCCCCAACGCGCCAAGAGCCATGGATGGAGCGTTAGCCCGCCACACCAATCGCGGCACTGCGCCAAGCACCAGTGCGCCTCCGGCCGCCCCCAATGCTCCCCCCCAGTAAGAGTTGATCCAATAGCCGGCAACGCCCCACTGCGCTATTGCCATGAGTCCGCCTATCAGCGCGTATCGCCTCGCGACCCAACCTTGCAGCATCCAAGTGAGGCATGCACACATGCACCCCACACTCAGCCAGACGCCGTACCAGTAGTTTCCAAGTAGTCTTTGACCCACTGCCATAGCCAGCGACTGTGCCGGCGGATATTTCGTTGCGTAGGTGGGTTGCTGGTTCACGTGAAAGGTTTCAAAATGAATCCACAAGGGATGTGTTGGATTAGTCAGCCTGCCGGACGCGAAGGTCTCTGCGCCCAACAGATAGCTGAATTCATCGTGAACCGCGGGTTCAGGAATAGGAAGCCAGGGTAACAATGCCAGCCGGATGATCAGCGCCAATAGACCAACACCTAAGCATGTTACGGCGTCACGCCTGAGTAAGCTGCCAGTCCAGCGCGCCCGCCACAGAGCGGACGATGGAGGCTGATCGGGCCGCTGCGTTTCAGTAAGAACAGGTGGCAAGGCAATTGAAACCGAGTAAGTGAGTCGGCGCGCGCGAAAGTGCGCTGCACTTCCGCATTACAGCATGCGGAGCCCATGCGATCAATATTAAGTCGAGGGGTAAATTTCGGACTAACTGAAGTTAGGATTGGCTGCCCGCTACCACAGAAGAATGCTGCAGAGGTTCCAGATGATCAGTGCGGCGTACCAGTAATTGATCCACCGAATCAGATGCGAACGGTTCAGCGCCACGCAGAGGCCCGCCAGAGTGATAGCGGCGAACTTGGAAACGGCAACCGCTATGCCCGGCCCGAAATGCATCAGAGACCGCACGAAGGGGCTGGCCTCAGAGATACCCAACTTGAAACCCACCAGCGTGGTCAGCAGATCCAGAACCTGCAAATAGAGGAACAGCTGGACCGATCTGCTCGTTGTTTCCCGTAAACTCGAAATCATGGAATCAGGACTCCCGAATTATTTGCCACTCCAAATCACTCTTGCAACCAGGAATGCGATGGAACCCAAGGCGATCGCCACGCCGTGGGGCATGCGCATAGCCTTCGCGCTTCTGACGTCCAGTTCCTCGCTGCTGTGATACGGCGCCCGAAAATGGATGATTTCGTTGATGATCCACCCAAGGTTCCAGAAGGTCTTGCGAACGCGTCCGGCAAAAAGAAGGACCACCAAGCCCATCACTCCGCCAATCACCGCCGTCAGCACGAATATCGCGAGCCAGTTTCCCCAGCCAACGATCGCCCCGACGGCCGCCATTAACTTGGCATCGCCCGCGCCCATGGCGCGCAGTAGATATAACGGAAAATAAATCAGCAGCGCGAGCCCCATTCCCAGAAGGGCGCGCGTCAACCCCGCCGCCTCCAGCCCCGCCATGGCAAACATCGCCGTGTTCAGCCCGATACCTAGTACTAGCCCCACCAGCACGAGCCAGTTAGGTATCCGCCGGTAGCGGAGATCGTAAATTGCTGCGGTCACGACAATCAGCACAAGCACTCCCTGTAAAATGGGGTGCACAGGTGTCAACATTCCGTTGCGTCCTCAATATACCTTAGTTAGCATCGCAAAGTTATCCGGGGAAATACACTAGATATTTCACCCGACGCGCGGATTTGGCCTCTGTGCACCTCTGCATTCGCCTCGAAGATAATGGGCTGGTGGAGAAAGCCCGCGATTGGATCCGGAACGCTTCCCGGGTCGCCGTGTTGACCGGAGCCGGCATTTCAGCGGAAAGCGGTGTGCCGACTTTCCGCGGCGGCCAAGGCCTTTGGAAGGAACATAAGCCGGAGGATCTGGCCACCCAGGAGGCATTTCTGCGCGACCCTCGTCTGGTTTGGGAGTGGTACGATTGGCGCCGCCAGGCCATCGCCAAGGCCGCGCCGAACTCCGGCCATCGCGCACTGCTGGACCTCGAGTGCCAGAAACGGTTCTTCACTCTGATTACGCAGAATGTCGATGGGCTTCACGACCTTGCAGGTAGCGGCCGCATCCTCAAACTGCACGGCGACATCTGGCGCATGCGCTGTCTGGCCTGTCGCGCGGATTGGCCCGATCGTCGTGCGCCGCTTCCCAAACTTCCGCCGCATTGCCGCTGCGGAGGCTTAGCGCGCCCGGGCGTGGTTTGGTTCGGGGAGCCGCTTCCTGACGGCATGTGGCTCGAGTCCGAGCACGCCGCGAGCGAGGCCGAAGTGCTGCTCGTCGTGGGGACATCCGCGGTCGTCTATCCCGCCGCCAGCCTGGTTACGGTGTCGCGCATGGCCAAGGCCAAGGTGATTGAAGTAAATATCGACGAGACGCCGATTTCGAGCGAAGTAGATTGCTCCCTTCGCGGTCCCGCAAGCGAAATTCTCCCGCGCCTGATTGCCTGATCAGAGCAGCGTCCCGACTCTTAGCCCCAGCAGGTCTTCCAGCAGGAGGTCCGGTTCTAGAGCGGCCAGCTCTTCGCGCGTCGAGATACCCGTGTGGACCGCGATCGCGCGAATTCCGTTCGCCCGCGCCGCCAGAATGTCGCTGGGAGCGTCGCCAATAAGCGAAATGCGCGCCTCGCCGTTAATCCAGCCCTTCCGTCGCGCGTGCTCGATCGCCCGCCGCGCCAGCGCCGCTCGATCGGGTGCCGTCTCAGCGAAAGCGCCGAACCTGAAATAGTGACGCAGGCCCGCCCGCTCCATTTTCTTCCAGCCGATCCGCGTCAGGTTTCCCGTCACCAGCCCAACCGGCACGCCGCGCCTCTTGAGACCATATAGCACGCGCCGCACGCCCGGGCAGGTCTTCTTCCGCAGATCCGGGCAGCGCCGTACGTAGATCGATTGCGCGCGCCGGATGATCGCGGGCAGGTACCGGCGAACGAACGTGCCAGTAGCACCGGCGTCGCGCATCATCCGCGTCAGAATGTCGGGATCGAGCATGCCGTGGACCGGAATGTGGTCCGTAGTTGTGTCCAGCCCAGTCTCGGCGCGCACGGCTGCCACCAGCGCCTCCCGGTGATGCGGGCCCGCGCGCCGCAAGAGTGTGCCGTCGATGTCGAATAAAACCAGAGCGGAAGATTTTCTGCGATTCACGGTTGCCGCCTCTTACAATAGCAATTGTGACCGACCCGAAATTTCGTGTGGGATTGATCCAGATGGCCTGTTCTCGCGACCCTGCCGAGAACCTGGCAAAGGCGGAGTGGCGCATTCGCGAAGCCGCGGGGCGCGGCGCGCAAATTATCTGCCTGCAGGAGCTTTTTCGCTCTCAATACTTCTGCCGCGAAGAAGATGCGCGCCTGTTTGACCTTGCCGAATCGATTCCCGGACCTTCGTCGGAAGCGCTCTCGCGCCTCGCGCGCGAACTGAATGTGGTGATCATCGGATCTCTATTCGAGCGGCGCGCGCCCGGTGTCTATCACAATACGGCCGTGGTAATCGACGCCACCGGCGCACTGCTTGGCCTCTACCGCAAGATGCACATCCCCGATGATCCCCTCTATTTCGAGAAGTTCTACTTCACGCCGGGTGACTTGGGCTTCCCCAATTTCGAGACGCGCTACGGCCGCGTGGCAGTGCTGGTCTGCTGGGATCAATGGTATCCGGAAGCCGCTCGCTTAGCCGCGCTAGCCGGCGCCGAGGTTCTGTTTTACCCCACCGCCATCGGCTGGCATCCTTCCGAGAAAGCGCAACTCGGCGCGGCGCAGCACGATGCCTGGCGCACCATTCAGCGTTCTCACGCGATAGCCAACGGCATCTACGTCGCGGTAGTCAACCGCGTGGGCTTCGAAGGCCCCCCCGATCACGGCCTGGAGTTTTGGGGGGCGTCGTTTGTCGCCGACCCGTTTGGTCGAATGCTCGGGGAAGCCTCGCATGACCACGAAGAGACTCTCGTCATCGAGTGCGATCGCCGCCAAATGGAAGAAGTTCGCCGCAACTGGCCGTTCCTGCGCGATCGCCGGATCGATGCCTACTCGGGAATCACGAGCCGGCTAATCGACTGAAGTGGCGCACGCTTCAGCGTGCCGCGGCGAACTTAAGTTCGCCGGTAAAATTAGAACGTGTACAGCGCTGTTCCGGCCACCGGTTCCGCGGGCGATTCTCCGGCAGCCACCGGCAGCGGTTCAGAAATCTGGCGGTAGTATATGCCGCTATCGCCGAGGTAGACCTCCAGCTCCGAAGGCCGTGGTAGTGCACCCTGGATCAGCGCTTCCGAAAGCGGATCCTCAATGTACTTCTGGAGGGCGCGCCGCAGCGGCCGGGCGCCGTAGCTGCGATCCCCGCAGGTCTTCTCCAGAATGTACTTGGCAGCCTCGGTGGTCAGCCGGATCTTGATCTGCTTGGCCACCAGGTTCCCGTTCACCTGCTCCACCAGCAGAAACATGATCTTGAGGAGATCTTCATCCGTTAGCGAGGTGAACAGGATCACTTCGTCCAGGCGGTTCAGGAACTCGGGATTGAAGGCCTTCTTCACTTCTCCGCGCACCATGTCCTCAACTTTGCCCGGAATGCCTTCCGTCGCCGGGGCCGAGAAGCCGAGGTGGCTGCGCTTATCGAGGAAACGCGCACCCAGGTTCGAGGTCATGATGATAATCGTGTTCTTGAAATCGACCGTGTTTCCGAGACCGTCCGTCAATTGGCCGTCTTCGAACACCTGCAGCAGGATATTGTAGACGTCCGGGTGCGCCTTCTCGATTTCATCCAGCAGGATGATCGAGTACGGCGACCGTTTCACGCGCTCGGTCAACTGCCCGCCCTCTTCGTAACCCACGTATCCGGGAGGCGAACCGATCAGCTTCGAGACCGAATGCTTCTCCATGAACTCGGACATATCAAAGCGGATGAGCGATTTTTCGCTGCCGAATAAGAATGCCGCCAAGGCGCGCGCCACTTCGGTCTTGCCGACGCCGGTGGGTCCCAGGAACAGGAACGATCCCGCCGGACGCGCCGAAGCCTTCAGGCCCGCGCGGGAACGGCGGATGGCCCGCGCCAGCGCCGAGATCGCCTTCTCCTGGCTGATCACGCGCTTGTGCAGCTCGTCCTCGATGCGCAGTAGCTTGGTGATCTCTTCTTCCTTGATCGCCGTCATCGGCACGCCTGTCCAACGCGCCACTACGTCTTCGATATCATCCTTGGTGACGACGCCGGTTGAGGTGTCGTCAAGATTGTATTTCTCGCGCAATTGGCGCATATTCTCGCGCTCTTTGCGCTCTTCATCGGAGTAGAAACGCGCCTTCTCGAACTCATGATTCGCGATGGCGTTCTCCATGCGATGCACGATGAACTTGATGCGCTTCTGGATGTCCGCCAGGTCCGCTGGCAGCGTAGTCTGGCGCAGCTTCACGCGGGCGCCCGCTTCGTCGATCAGATCGATGGCTTTATCAGGCAGAAAGCGATCCGGAATGTAGCGGCTCGACGTGTAAACCGCCGTCTCGATGGATTCATCGGTGTAGCCCACCGCGTGAAACTTCTCGTATCGGTCCTTGATGCCGAACAGAATCTTGATGGCGTCGGCTTCGGTCGGTGGCGGAACTTTCACCGCCTGAAACCGCCGCTCGAGCGAGCGATCCTTTTCAATCGACTTCCGGTATTCGCCCGGTGTGGTCGCTCCAATGCACTGGATTTCGCCGCGTGAGAGCGCCGGTTTCAGGATATTGGCCGCATCGAGCGATCCTTCAGCCGATCCCGCGCCCACCAGCGTATGCAGCTCGTCGATGAAGATGATGGCGTTCTGATTTTCCATCAGCTCCTTCATGATGGTCTTCAAACGCTCTTCGAACTGTCCGCGGTACTTCGTGCCCGCCACGATCAGCGAAAGATCCAGGGCCAGAATGCGTTTCTCCGCCAGGAACGAGGGCACGTCACCTTCGGCGATCCGTTGCGCAAGGCCCTCCACGATGGCAGTCTTGCCAACACCCGGTTCGCCGATCAGCACCGGATTATTCTTCGTGCGCCGGCACAGTATCTGCACCACGCGCTCGAGTTCGTAATCGCGGCCGATCAGCGGGTCGAGCGAATTATCCATCGCGGCCTGGGTGAGGTCGCGGCTGAACTCCGCCAGTAGCGAGCTCTCTTTCGGCCGGTTGGACGTCACCTTTTCCGAGGAAGCCCGCGCCAGTTCCTCGCGGATCGCCGATAACCGCAGCCCGCGCTCGTGCAGAATCTCCGCCGCGAAGCACTTCTCTTCGCGCAACAAGCCGAGCAGCAGGTGTTCGGTGCCGATATGCTTGTGGCTCAGCCGCTCCGCCTCTTCAGCGCCATATGCCAGCACGCGTTTGCACTCGTGGCTCAGCGGCAGATCCACCGAAGTCGATACCTTCTCCCGAATGGTGGTGTGACCCTCAATCTGCTTGCGAATCGATTCCACAGCCGCGTGTGAGCGGAGAAAACGATTTGCCAGCGTCTTGTCCTCGCGCAACAGCCCCAACAGCAAGTGCTCGGTCTCTATGAACGGGCTGCCAAACTGGCTCGCCTCGTAACGCGCAAAGAAGATAACCCTTCTGGCTTTTTCGGTATAACGTTCAAACATACTAGGCAGCGCCCCCGCCGTTTATGAAAAACACCCTACTACTCAAGATACTCCCTGTCTCCATCTGGATGCATGTCTTCCGGCAAGCCGCCCGCCAGTATTCCGCCTTCCAGCCGCAAGACGCGATCGCATCTCCGCGCGAACGACAGATTATGAGTGACTAGAATGGATGTGAGCTGATGGGTCCGGTGCAAGGAGCTCAGGAGATCGAAGATCATCTCTCCAGTCCTGAAATCCAGGTTCCCAGTCGGCTCGTCGGCCAGCAGTACCGAAGGGTTTCCCACCAGCGCGCGTGCCAGTACGACTCTTTGCTGCTCGCCCCCGGACAACTCCCCTGCACGATGCCCAGCGCGTGCTCCAAGTCCTACCTCCTCCAGCCTCGCCGCCGCTAAAGAAATCGCCTCGGCTTGTGACTGCCCTCGGATCAGTAGCGGCATTATCACGTTCTCAAGCGCCGTAAATTCAGGCAAGAGATAGTGTATTTGCCAAACAAACCCAATTTCCTGGTTCCGGAAATCCGCCAGCCCGGATTCTCCGAGCCCTGATATATCCTTCTTTTTGTAGTATATCGTACCGGTCGTCGGACTGTCCAGACCTCCCAATAGATGCAACAGTGTGGACTTTCCCGCGCCCGATTCGCCGACTAGCGCCAGACGCTCTCCCGGCGCGACTTCAAAATTCAGGCTGTCCAGGATAACGAGATCATTGGCCCCCGAACGGTAAGTTTTGGTCAGGTTCTCCACCCTGAACAGAGGCGCGTCGTTGTTGATACTCACAACACCCCCGCCTGCTCGAGGATTGGCTGCGCTTTGCCGCGGATCCGTCGCGCTACTTCGTATGGATCGCCATTTTGCAGCTGCGGATAGAACAGCTCAACCGACAGCGCGCCCTGATACTCTTTGTCCGCGAGCTTGCGGAGGATGCGCACCAGGGGAGACACACCTTCGCCCGGAATTTCGCGTGTCGTGTTATCGAGCTGCTCTCGTGGGATGTCGGGCACGTCCTGAAAGTGGACGTGATGAAGTTCGCCTTCGCGCAGAAGATCCAGATCTTCGAACTTGCTCAGGCCCGCCCAGAAGTGATAGCAATCGAGCATCGGGCGGACGCTCGGGTGCGCGGCTTTACGGACCATATTCAGTGATGTGGGCAGCGTGCCGATGAACGTTGAGCCACGCATAAACTCGAGCATGGCGGTAACCCCATGGGGCCGGACGATTTCACCCACCTCCCTTAAGTTCTCGACGCCGCGCGCGTAGTCCTCAGTTGTAAATTTTTCACTTGTGCCGCAGGGGCAAACAACACGATCGATGCCCAGCTCCGCGGCCAGCGAGGCGATACGCTTGAGCTGTTCCAGCGCCTCCCCGCGGCCCGCATTCGGCTCGGCGAGACCACGCGCTCCGCCCATAGAAACAGCCTGCAGATGGAGGTCTGTCAAAAGACGCTTTGCCGCGGCAAATGTATCCTGCTGAAGAAACTTCTCGACTAACGGTGGAATCAATTCGACGTAGCGGATGCCGGCGCGCGCGTAGCCTTCGAGCGATGCCCGGAAGGTCGATCCGGCTGATGTGGTCTGATGCAGGCAAAGGCGCATGATGCTGGCAGCTCTGGCGGCTGGCAAAGCCGCCGCCACGATCACATCTCTGCGCCTGAGCATCAGCAGTTAGGATAGCGGGTTCTGGACGCTGAGGCCGGGCGGCGCAACACGGGCGTAATCCTGTACGTTCCAAGTCAGCAGGATGGTGGCGCCCGCCTGGGCGCAGCAATGCGCGATGATCGCGTCGTAAATCAATCCTCCGCCCAGTTCACGCGCGGAAATCGCATCGAGCGCTATCCAACAGGCATTTGGATCCAGTCCCACAACCCGAAAATTTTCCGAAAGATTTTCTCGCATGCGCTCGTACGCCTCCCGCGGCGAAATGCGGATGCGATCCGGAAGTCGGGTGAGTACGGAGAAGCATTCGATCACTGCCTGAGACGTCGTGATGAGGCGGGCCTTTCGGCGCTTCAGCTCCTCCAATGCCTGGATGGTCGCCTCATGATGGGGGTGCCAGGACGACATCAGCGGCACCAGGCAACTGGTGTCGACCCCGACCTTTAGCTCTCCCATATCTGCCGCATGCGCTCCTCACGGGTTTCTTCGATGATCTTGCGCACCTGCTCGTTGGTGATCGGCGCGGTGCCCCGCGGCGCGCGCGCCACCAGGAAAGACCCTTTTCGAATCCATTTCACTCCTCGAGCGATTGGCTCGATCTCCACTTTTCCATCCCGGTATTGAATCCGGACCGCAACACCCGGTTTCAGGCCGGCCGATTCCCGGACGTTCTTTGGAATTACCACGCGCCCGGCACCATCAATGGTAGTGTGCATACCATTATCATACCATTCTCTACCCATCGATCGACGGGCACCCGGCGCGCTCCAGAGTGCGCCAGCGCATACTATAAACCTACTATTTGCCGAATTTCCAACCAGTTGCATAATGAACGGTACGATCACTTCATGAAGCGGGTCTTTTGGTGGACATGCGGCCTTGTGCTGCCGGCTGCTGCTCTTTTTCTGTTGCATGGCGCCAGCGCCTCGCGCGTGCAACAGGACCGGCTATGGCATTACCGCAACCTGGGGAAAGCGTTCTACGAGAATCCCACCACTCAGATAGAAGCCGTCGAGGAGTTCAAGAAAGCTCTGGACCTGGCGCCGGATTCGGCTCGCGAACGCGTGAATTATGGCTTGGCGCTGCTGCGCGCCGGGCAAAACCAACGAGGGCGTCGCGGAGCTGGTGCGCGCCCAAAAGCAGGACCCCGGGATTCCGCACACCTGGTTCAACCTCGGCATCGCCTTTAAGAAAGAAGGCAATTACGAGCGGCCATCCAGCAGCTCGAAGAGATGCGCGAGCTGGCGCCCGACGAGCCGGTTTCGCACTACAACCTGGGTGTGCTCTATAAGCTGCCGGACAAGCGGGCGGAGTGGATCTGAAGCGAGCTCGAAATTGCGTCGCGGCTCAATCCCAATCTGGCCGGACCGCATTTTCAGCTTTTCAATCAGCTACCGGCCAGGCAGGGCGCGCCGCCGATGCCGCGCGCGAATTGCAGACTTTCCAGGAGATCAAGAAGCGAACCGCCGGCGCCGCGGTTCCCGAAGACATGGAGTGGAGCTATTATGCCGAAATCTACGAAACCATCGAGCCGCGTCCGGACATCGAGCCGCGCCGCGCCGCTGAAGTTCGACGATCGCAAACTGGCAGGCGCGCTTCGATCCGGCGACGGCGGGCCTGGCGGTCCTGGATTTCGATGGCGACGGGCGGCGGATCTGCTGGCCTGGTCGGCCAAGGCGTGCGGCTTTATAAAACGGAATCAAGCTGTGGACGATTCCGGCCTCGCAGATCTGAAGAACGTCGAGCCGATCGCGGCGGGAGATTTCGATAACGACGGCCTGCCGGACCTTTGCGTCACTAACCGATCCGGCGCGGAGCTACTATCACAACCGCAAAGGCAGTTTCGAAAAGCATCGACACGCAGCTTGCCCGCCGGACATTTTACGAAAAGGCCGTCTGGCTGGACTACGATCACGACTGCGATCTGGATCTGTTGCTGCTCGGCGAAATTCCGTCGCTGCTGCGCAACAACGGCGAGGCCGGGTTCAGCGACGAGACGTCGGATTTCCCGTTCGTCAAGGGACAGGCGAGTCGATGCCGCTATTTTCGACCTGATTCGGCACGATACCAACGGTATGGATCTGGCGGTTGCCTATGCGGACCGTTCCGGCGTGATCTATCGCGACCGATCTGACGGGAAATACGAGGCAATGCCGCTCGATGTGCGTGCCGGCGGGCGCGACGGCCTGCGGGCGGAAGACTTCAATAACGATGGCTGCCCGACCTTGCGGCGCTGCCGGGCAGGGTGCTGCTGAATCGAAATCATCGGGAAGTTGCGAACCGTGGCGGGTCTGGAGGCCAAAGGTCCGCTGGTCTTCGCCGATCTCGAAGATCGGCGGCGCCGCGACGTGATCGCCGGCAGACGGCTATTCCGCAACCTTGGCGCAGGGAAGTTCGAGAAATCGCCCGCTGGCGATTCCCGCGGGCTGTCGGCCGCCGGTGGCGGCGGATTTCGATGGCGACGGGCGCTTCGATCTGCGCGTCGATCGCCGCCGATGGCACGCTGGCGTCTTCTGAAAATCGACACCGCGACCACGCAACCACTGGCTGCGCGCGCCATGCTGACGGGCAAGAATCTGAAGCTCGCGCCAGGCGCGAAATTCGAAGTGAAAACGGGCTCCAGCTACCAGAAACAGCATCTATCGCGGTGTGCCGCTGTTGTTCGGTCTGGATTGCTATAAGACCGTGGACACTGTCCGCATCACCTGGCCCAACGGCCTGATCCAGAACGAAACCAAGCAGCCGGTCGACTCACCGCGTCGACGATCAAGGAGGCGCAGCGGCTGTCCGGCTCCTGCCCCATGATCTTCACCTGGAATGGCGAAGAGCTTCCAGTTCATCACCGACGTGCTGGGCGTCGCGCCGCTGGGCGCGAGCTCCGGCGACGGCAATTATTTCCCGGTAGATCACGACGAGTACGTGCAGATTCCGGTGCGGCGCTGTCCGAACGGCGACGGCAGCTACGAGGTCCGTATCACCGAGGAGTTGCGCGAAGTCTCCTATCTCGATCAGGTGCAGTTGATCGCGCTGGATCATCCGGCGGACACGGAAATCTTCACCAACGAAAAGTTCAAATCGCCGCCGTTTCCGGAGTTCCGTCTGTATCGGCGTAGACGCGCCGGATCTATCCTGCTGCGCGCGCGCGATTCATCGAGGCCACGACGTGCTGCCGGCCTGCTCCATCGCGACCAGCACCTATCCCGACGGCTTCCGGCGCGACTATAACGGCGTCGCCGAGCTGCACCATCTCGATCTCGACTTCGGCAGCGCGGCGCGGATGGACGCGCCGTGCTGATCCTGAACGGCTGGGTCGATTGGGCCGATGGCAGCACCTTCCTTCCGCGTCGCAGGAGCGAAGAAGGACCTGGTCCTGCCGTATCTGCAAGTGAAGGATGCGCGCGGGCGACTGGCAAACGGTGATCGAAGACATGGGCATTCCGGCCGGCAAGCCCAAGACCATCGCCGTGACTTGACCGGCAAATTCCTGTCGGCCTCGCGCGAGGTGCGCATCGTCACCAACCTCTGCGTGTACTGGGACGAGATTTTCCTGAGCGAAGAAACGCCGCGCCGCCGGACGCGCGCCTGACGCCGATGGACGCGGAACTCGGCCGATCTGCATTTCCGCGGCTTCTCCATGCCGTCATCGACCCGCAGCGCAAGCAGCCCGAAAAATTCGACTACGCAGCACGTGGATGCCGGTTTCCATGTGGAATCCCAACGCCGGGCTGTATACGCGCTACGGCGATGTTCAGCCGCTGTCAGCGCAGCGGACGACCGGCTGGTGATCATGGGTTCGGGAGACGAGTTGCGCCTCCTGTTTCCGGCGCGGTGCTTTGCCGGCGCTGCCGCCGGGCTTGGACGCGCGATTTCCTGTTGCTGGTCGACGGCTGGGCCAAAGACGGCGACGCCAACACGGCCTTTTCGCAATCCGTGGATCCGCTGCCGTTCCACGCCATGTGCCGTATCCATATCCGGCGACGGAGCATTTCCCTGACGACGCGGCGCATCGCGCTATATCGCGAACTCTACAACACGCGGCCGGCTTTGCGGCTGATGCGGCCGCTGGTTGAGGCAGGTGGTGGTCAATGACCCGTAGAGATTCGTGCACTGGACGGCGTTCTCTTCCTGGTTCTGCTGATCAATACCGCCTATATTGCGGCTTTGCCCTCGCCCACGATTTTCTACATGGGCAACGTTCTGCTGCACCTGCTGCTGGGCGTGGTGCTCACGGTGGCGCTGTTCTTTTTGTCGCGCGAGTTCCCGTCCGCTGCGGGATTTTTTCTGCTAGCTTCGGCACTGGGAAGTTTTCTTGCGGTGCGCGGGAACACGACGCCGCACCGTTGGGCGCTCATCGCGCACGTGGCCGCCGCCGCGATCGGGCTGGCGGCGTTGATCCCGTTTGCCATGCGCGGGGCGCCGCGATTTCGCACGGCGTATCGGGCGTCGCTCGCGCTGCTTGTCCTATTGCCCGTCGGCGCCTCGATCTACCGCAAGGTCTTTCCCGATCCAGATTCGCAGATTCGCAACGGCCTCAACGTGCCGGTTTCCATGGAGGGGGAAGGCGGCGGGCCGAATTCGCCGTTCTTCCCCTCGTCCGCCAAAACCAATGTCGGCGGCATCATTCCCTCCAACTTCTTCATGGATTCCGAGCGCTGCGGCGAGTGCCACAAGGACATCTATCGAGCAGTGGAAAAGCTCGATGCACCATTTCGCATCGTTCAACAATCAGTTCTACAGGAAATCGATCGAGTACATGCAGATCGGTGGTCGGGACGCGGCCCAGCAAATGGTGCGCGGGTTGCCACGATCATGCCGTCTTTTTTAACGGCCGCTTCGATCGCCCCATCAAAGACCAGATCGACACGCCGGAAGCGCAGAGCGGGCCTGGCATGCACTTCGTGCCACTCGATCGTACATGTGAACAGCACCATGGGCAACGCGGATTTCACGATTGAGTATCCGCCGCTGCATCGAGCTGGCCAACAGCCACAATCCTTATATGCACGCGCTGGATTATTTTCTAACGTTTCTCAATCCCGAGTCCGCATCGCCGCAATCGTTTCTCAAGCCGTTCATGCGCGGGGCATCGGCGGAGTTCTGCTCCGCCTGCCACAAAGTGCATCTCGATGTGCCGGTGAACCATTACCGCTGGTTCCGTGGCTTCAACGATTACGACAATTGGCAGGCCAGCGGCGTTTCCGGGCAGGGCGCGCGATCATTCTACTATCCGCCGAAGATCGTCAGGTCTGCGCGGATTGCCATATGCCGCTCGTGACTTCGCACGATCCGGGCAATCGTGATGGCATGGTGCATTCGCACCGCTTCCCGGCGGCAATATGGCGGTGCCTTATGCGAATCACGATGATGCGCAGATGGAAGCCACGCGAAAGTTCCTCCAGTCGGGATTCATTACGGTGGACATTTTCGCCGTATCGCCGGTGAAGGACGTGGGCACGCTCATGGTGCGGCGCACGGGCGAAGGTCCACAGGCGATGTCCGGTTTCGCCGTGGGCGAGGAAGCGGAGCAGGCATGCCACCGGTGTCATTCGCGAAGTGGGCGAAGTGGCCGCGCCCATCGATCACGCGGGAACCAAACTTGCGCCCGGCAGCACGGCGCGCGTGGACGTAGTCGTACGCACACGCAAAATCGGCCACTTCTTTCCGGCTGGCACGGTGGATGCTTTCGATGTCTGGCTCGAATTGCAGGGGAAGCGATGCCAACGGCCGAGTCATTTTTTGGAGCGGGCGGTCGAAGATAACGGGCGCGGGCCAGTGGATCCGGGCGCGCACTTCTACAAGTCCTATCAGCTTGATGGCGCTGGCAATCCGATCGACAAGCGCAACGCCTGGCAGGCGCGCAGTGTACTTTATGTGCGGCTGATTCCCCCCGGTGCGGCAGACGTGGCGCATTATCGCGTGCACGTGCCCAAAGACGCCAAGGCCCCGATCACCTTCACCGCGAAGCTGAATTACCGGAAATTTTCGCGTTATTACACGCAATTCGCTTATGCCGGGCAGCCGAAGCCAGGCCAGAACCCCGCGCTCCTGAACGCCTTAGAAAACAGCCTGGAATATTCGTTTGACCGCGGCAACATCCCGGCGGATGTTTCGGGCGAGATCAAGGACCGGGTACCGGACCTGCCGATCATCACGCTGGCCGAGGCGAAGGCACAGGTGGGACTCGGTGAGACCAACTGGACGCCCGTGGTCGAGAAGCGGGATCGCGAGCGCTGGAACGATTGGGGGATCGGGCTGTTGTTGCAGGGCGATCTAAAAGGCGCCGAGTACGCGTTTCAAGCGAATCACCGAAGCCGAGCCGAGTACGCCGATGGCTGGTTGAACGTGGCCCGCGCATTGATTACAAGAGGGGGAAAACGACGCCGCCAAGCCATTCGTCGAAAAGGCGCTGGCCATCAACCCGAAGCTCGGGCGCATCTATTTCTTCAAGGCGTTGACTCAGAAGACGGACGGAGATTACGATGGTTCGCTCGCATCGCTGCATACTGTGGAATCGATGTACCCCCGCGACCGCGTAGTGCTCAATCAGGACGCGCGCATTCTGTTTCTGCAGCGTCATTATGCCGAAGCGCTGCAGGTGCTGGAGCGCGTCTGCGGCGTCGATCCCGAAGACTTACAGACGCATTACACGCTGATGCTTTGCTATCGCGGCTTGGGCGATCAGGAGAACGGCGGCGCACGAAGAAAAGTTGTTCCGCGCTTTAAAGCCGACGAATCGGCGCAGTCCATCACCGCGATCCGCCGGCGCGTGAGCAGCCGAAGATAACAATGAAAGACAACAGATTCACGATCACGAAAGCGCGCTGACGGGTGGCGGGCGATGAAGATTCTCAGTGCGGCCGGTGTTCTCATTTGCGTGGTTTTCATTTATGCCGTTACGAAAAACGCCGGCGTGCCCGTCGCGCCGGTTCACTTCACGGATGTCACCGCGCAGGCCGGCATTCACTTCACACATAACGCGGCACGCAGCGGGGAAAAATGGTCTGCCCGAAACGATGGGTTCCGGGGCCGCGTTCTTCGATGCCGATGGCGATGGCTGGCCCGACATCCTGCTGATCAACGGCAAGGATCTGGACGCCGCGTGGCCGCACATACTTACCGCCGCGCTCTATCGCAACAATCACGATGGACTTTCACCGACATCACGGCCGGCTGGGTCTCGATGTCGAGATGTACGGGATCGGCGTCGGCGATCGGCGATTATGATAACGATGGCCGCGATGACGTCTACATTACGGCGCTCGAAGGCGATCATCTGTTCCACAACGAAGGCCACGGAAATTTTCGCGACGTCACCGCGAGAATCCGGCATCGCACAATGCGCGTTCGGCACCAGCGCCGCCTGGCTCGATTACGATCGCGACGGCAAGCTCGATCTGTTTGTCGCCAACTACGTCCAGTGGACGCCCGCAAAACGATCTATGGTGCTCGCTCGATGGCGCGACGAAATCCTACTGCACGCCCGAATCCTACAAAGGCACCTCGTGCAAGCTCTATCACAATCTGGGCGGCGGCAAATTCGAAGATGTCACAGCAGAAAGCCGGCCTCGCCGACCCCACGCAGCAAATCGCTCGGCGTCACGGTGTTCGATTACAACGGCGACGGCTGGCCCGATATCTTCGTCGCCAACGACACGCAGCCGAACAAGCTGTATCGCAATCTACAAGAACGGCACGTTTAAAGAAGAGGGCATGCCCGCGGGTGTGGCATTCGGCGAAGACGGCGTGGCGCGCGGCGCCATGGGCACCGATGCCGCCGATTACGACCGCTCCGGCCGCCAGCATCTGCTCGTCGGCAATTTCTCTAACCAGATGCTCGGCCTGTATCACAACGAAGGCAACGGGCCTGTTCGTGGATGAAGCGCCGTCGTCGCCTGTGGGCCGCGCGAGCCTGCTGACGCTGACCTTCGGCGTCTTCTTCTTTGATTACGATCTCGACGGCTATCCCGATATCTTCGCCGCAAATGGCCACATCGAAGAGGAAATCGGCCGCGTGCAGCCCAAGGTTCAATACAAGGAGCCGCCGCTGCTGTTTCGGAATCTGGGGAAGCGGAGGTTCGAAAACGTCACCGCGTCGATGGGTCCCGAGTTCAATCGCGCCATTGTCGCGCGCGGCGCCGCCTATGCTGATTTTGATCACGATGGCGATCTTGACCTGCTGATCACCACGAATCACGGCCCGGCGTATCTTTACCGCAACGACGGCGGCAACCGCAACTACTGGCTTAGTGTACGGCTCGTAGGCACTAAATCCAACCGTGATGGCATTGGCGCCGTTGTGCGCGTGGAAAGCGCGTCCGGAAAGCAGTGGAGCGCCGTCCACTCAGGCGGTAGCTACTGTTCGCAGAGCGATCTGCCGCTGACGTTCGGGCTCGGAAACGATCCGGCGGTTATGGCGCTTGATATCGAATGGCCCAGCGGAGCCAAGCAACACCTTGCCAATCTCACTGCCAATCAGTTCGTCACCATCGAAGAGGGTAAAGGCGTCATCGCGAAATCCGGTCCAGCGAAGCCATAGGCCCTACTCAATCGTCGTAAAAATTCCGCGCCCAAGTGTGTTTTCGCAAGATTGCGATCACTTTGTCCGGCAGCGGACCCTTCCCCGGAATCGAGCAGTTAAAATCGACGTTCGCGCGTGTTCGCATGCCGGGAATGACCGTCGAAACTGCTTTGGGTGAAAGGCAAAAGCGCAGCGCGACTTCGGGCATGGTGCCGTTGGTGATGTGCAGGTCGCGCTCGATGGCAGCGACGTGCTCGGCCACCTGTTTTTTGCGGTCTCCCTTGAAATAGCCGGCGCGAAAGTCGGTGGGCGCAAAGTGGGTGTACTGGTCGATTTTGCCGGCGAGCGCGCCCTCATCGAGCGGCACGCGAGCGATAACCCCGATATCGCGTTCCATCGCCAATGGAAAAAGGTTATTTTCAGGCGATTGGTCGAAGACGTTGTAGATTACTTGTACCGTGTCTATGAGACCGGTCTTGATGAGTTCGAGTGCGCTGTCAGGCTGGTGATCGTTGATAGAAACTCCCACCGCCTGTGCCTTCCCCGACTTCTTGATGTCCTCGAGCGCGCGCTTCCACTCGTCGCGATCGATCCATTCCGGGTTCCACACATGCAGCTGCTGCAGGTCGATGGTATCGAGGCCAAGGTTCTTCAAGCTCTGCTCTGTCGAGGCCATGACGTAGTCGTAAGGGAACACTTCGTTGATTCCCACGCCCGGTTGCGCCGGCCAAAGCTGGTTCTTGGGCGGCACCTTCGAAGCGACGTAGATCTTATAGCCGGTTTCGCGAACCACCTCGCCCACCAGTTGTTCACTGTGCCCATCCCCATATGCCAGGGCCGTATCAATAAAATTCAGGCCCAGCTCGATGGCGTGCCTCAAAGCCAGCAGGGATTCGCGATCGTCGCCTCCCTGCCACAGGGCTCCGCCGATTCCCCAGGCCCCGTAGCCCATCTCACTCACGTGAAATCCAGTCCTGCCCAGCTTGCGGTAGTGCATGGCAAACTATTATAGAGCCATGAGCCTGGGCAAATCGTTGCGGCTGCGCCGGATTTTCGCCAATGGTCGGGCACTGATCGTTCCCATCGATCATCGCGCCGAAGACCCTGTGCCGCTGGTGCGCAGCGTCGCGCGTTCCGGCGTCGATGCCGTGGCGTTATCGCCCGGCGTGCTCGAGCGCGTCGTCGAGGATCTCGCCGGTCTCGCCGTGATTCTGCGCCTCAACGGGTCGAAACGCACGCCGCAGCTTGTGAGCGTGCAAGGCGCGCTGGAACTGGGCGCGGAGGCCGTGCTGCTGCGCGTCGATACTCACGATGCCCGCGACCTTGAACGCCTGGGCCGCATTACCGAGGATGCGCGTCGCCTGGGGATGCCGGTGATCACCGAAATCCTGGGCGAGGATCTGCCCGCGGTGATTACCATTGCCGCCGAGTACGGCGCCGATGTCATCCAAACCCAGTGCACGGGAAGCTTGGCGGAGTTCCATCAGACCGTGCGCACGGCCGGGCGTCCGGTGCTGGCGTCGATGCAACCGCCGCGCTCGGTTGCCGATCTGCTGGCCTTTGCGAACGATTGCTTGGAGGCTGGCACGCAGGGTGTGGTGGTGGAGCCGCAGCGCGAGTCGGTTCTGGCGGGCATCAACGCGCTCGTGCATCAGGGCGTCTCCGTCGCCGAGGCACTGGCCATCGCCGAGCCGGAGCGCGTAGTTGTTCCCGACTAGCCGGATCAAGCGAAGCCTGAAATGCGAGCCGTCATCGACGCTCTGCCTCTGCTCATTCGCAGCGCCGGCGTCAAGAATTACCTCTATCACTGGATCACTCACCTACGCCGCGTGGCGGGTCCGGACACTATCAGCACCTTTCCCGTTCTCGGCGAACTCGGTCCGCTCCATCACCAAGCTTCCGTGGCCGGCCCATTCCGGACAGCAACAGGCCTGGGCCAGCTGCTGCTTTCGAATCTCACTCCGCTGCCCGTTCTGGACATCCTGGCCCGCGACGCCGACATTTTCCACGCGAGCGTGATGGTCCGCCGCCCTCCGCGCCGCCCGCTCCTCACCGCAACGCTCCACGATATGACCTGCTGGCTGATGCCCGAACTCCACTCGAATTCCAATCTGCGGGACGCACGCGCCTCTGCCGAACTCCTGCGCCGCGCCGACCGGCTCATCGCGGTCTCTGCCTGCACCAAGAGGGACGCAGTTCGCGTCCTTGGCATCGCACCCGATAAGATCACCGTGATTTATTCCGGAATCGCGCCGGCGTTCTTCCATTGCGATCGAGTGGCCATCCAAGCGGTGCGCGGGCGTTATGGTTTAGAGCGCCCTTTTGTGCTCTCCATCGGAACCATCGAGCCGCGCAAGAATTTGGACGCGCTGCTCAGCGCTTACCATGCCTTGCCGCCCTCCCTGCGCGAGGAATTTGAATTGGTTGTCGCCGGTCCCATCGGCTGGGCGGACTCGCGCACAACCGCACGCCTCCGCGGCGTCCGCTACCTCGGTTACATTCCCGAGCCCGATATCGCCCCTCTCACCGCTGCCGCTACCGTTTTCGCCTATCCATCCCTTTATGAGGGCTTCGGATTCCCCGTGGCGCAGGCGATGGCGTCCGGCGTGCCCGTGGTTACGTCCAATATTTCCGCGCTGCCTGAAATCACAGGCGACGCCGCGTTGCTCGTTGATCCTCGCAGCCAAACCGAGCTCTGCGATGCCCTGGCCCGGCTCCTGCTCTCGCCGGATCTACGGAGCGATTTGGGCGCCCGCGGCCGCGCTCGTGCAGCCCTGTTCCGCTGGGAAACCTGCGCTGCCAAGTCCCTGGAGTTTTTCCGGAGCGCCGCCGGATCGGTATGAAACGCCGGCCGCGATAGACTAGTCCTAGAAGCTATGCGGAGATTCTTCACCGCGCTTTTTGTTCTCGCCTTTTCCGCTCTTGCGGCCAATGTGCGGCTTTATCTGAAGGACGGCACCTTTCAGATCGTTCGCGAGTATTCCGTCCAGCAGGATCGCGTCCACTATTACAGTGTCGAGCGCAGCGATTGGGAAGATGTCCCGGTCGATCTGGTCGACCTGAAACGCACCGAAGGCGAGATCGCCGCCCACAAGGCCGCGGCCGAGGAGGAGAACAAGGTCGTTCTAGCCGAAGCGAAGGTGGAGCGGGAGCAGAAGCACGAGATTTCAAAAATTCCCCAGGATCCCGGCGTCTACCAACTGATTGACGGCAAGGAGCTCCGCATCATGCAGTTGGCCGAATCCAAGGTGCACACCGACAAACGGCGATCGGTTTGGAAAGCGCTGTCGCCAATTCCCATGGTGCCGGGGAAGGCGACGCTCGAGATCGACAATCCCCGAGCCAGTTACATCGTGGAGACCTCGACGCCCGAGTTCTACATCCAGCTTTCCGCCGACGAGCAATTCGGCATTGTCCGGCTGACGCCGAAAGATAATATTCGCATCGTCGAAAAGCTCACCATAGTTCCCGTGAGCAAGGAAATTATCGAGGAGCCCCAGGAAGTGGAGATCTTCCGCACACAAGCCGCCGACGGTCTCTACAAAATCTGGCCACAGAAGCCGATCGAGCCCGGCGAGTACGCCGTGGTCGAGGGATCTCCCGGCAAAGTGAACCTGCAGGTCTGGGATTTCACCTGGAAGCCCGGCGCGAAATACGTGCCGGTACCGGAGACGCCGAGATCGAAAAAGTAACTGCCTACCGCTGGGGCGGAGTGGGCGGAACCGGGTCGGTGGGGGTAGCGGCAGCAGGTGCGGTAACTGCAGCTGCGGGTGCCGTGGCTGCCGGAGGTTGTATCCCCATCTTCGTGAGGATGGCGTTCACGTAACTTGTGGTCTCCGGAATATTTGGAATGCCCCCGGCCTGGTCCACCTTGTCGGGTCCGGCGTTGTACGCGCCGAGCGCCAGCCCCAGGTTGCCGCTGTATCGCGCCAACAGTTCCTTCAGATACTTTGCCCCGGCGTCAATACTCTGCTTCGCGTCGAACGGGTCCTTCACGGTGAGACGGGCGGTGGTTTCCGGCATCAGCTGCATCAGGCCTTGCGCGCCCTTGTCCGAGATTGCGCAGGGCCGGAACGCCGATTCCTGCTCGATGACCGCCGTCAGCAGCTTGGGCTCGAGTCCCTCCCGTTGCGCCGCTTCCAAAAGGATAGGCGCGACGCTCGATTCAGGAACGGCCGCGCAATCCACGTCGGCGATTTGGGATTCCGGCAAGGCTAAGGCGGTGCCGGCCGTCACCGGTGGAGGCGAGAGAGGCGCCAGCAGGAAGAAGGAATCTTTCCCGCCCGGGTTCGGCGCCTGCCCTTGTTTGCCCATCGAGGCGGTCATGGCAGCCGCAACGGCAGCCTTTTGCTTATCCACCGACTTCTGCATCGCCGCGAGTGTGCCTTCCCGCTGCTTGACAGCCGTGGCTTCCATGGCGGATTTGCCGGAATCCCCGGAGTTGGTCGGTTTGTCGGAAGCCGGTTTCTCAGGCTTGGCAGCCTGCGTCGCAGGGGGCGTTTGCCCGCTGATGCTAGCCAGCGGGGTTAACAGGGCGCTAAATGTCAGCCAAACAGAGAGATAGGACCGCATCTGTCCTATACAATCGACCCTTTAAAAAAAAACTTTAGCGAAAGGTTAGAAGATCACCTGATTTCAGCCGAAAAGAGATCATGAGGGAGGGGAGTAAGCTCCCTTGGGACGAGGCACAAAGATATGGAAATCACCGGGGCTAGTGCGGCAGCAGCGACGCTCGCCGCGATTCCAAATCCAGAGGGCGTACCGCCGGCACAGGCGGCCGCCAACCGCAGCCTGATCCAGGCCGTGAAGACCGTTAACGACGCGGGAACACTCGGCGAGAACGAAATCACCTTTCAGATTGACCGGACTTCGCACCTTCCCGTGGTCCAGATCGTCGACCGCAGCACCCAGAAGGTCGTGGAACAGATACCGCCGGAATACATCCTCCAACTGGCGCAGACGCTTGGCCAGAAGGGTGATTCCAGCTCCTTTTCCGCTCTTGCTTAACCGGCTCCGACAAAAACCGGAAGCCGGTCCGATATGAATAGCAGGAACAGCAATGGCGACCAACCCTTACAACACCTACCTCGAAGCCACCGTCTTGTCGGCTGACCCGATCGAATTGGTCCGGATCCTTTACCGGTCCGCGATCGAGTCGGTGCGGGATGCCCGCATCCACCTGGCGGCTCGCGAGATCGGCGCGCGCTCCCGATCCATCTCCAAAGCCGTGGCGGTCCTCATTGAGCTCAGCTCTTGCGTCAAATCCGATGCGGACCCCCGCCTGGCCCGCAACCTCGTCGAGCTGTACGACTACATGCAGCGCCGGTTGCTTAGGGCCAACCTCGATCAGGCGGATGCCCCCTTGGCCGAGGTCGCCGGGCTGCTCGATAACCTGTCGGAGGCCTGGGAGAGGATCGACTTGGTGCCGCTCGGTGCAGCCGGCGTCGGTGCGGGCGAGCAGATCGAGTTTGTCGCCGCCGACTTCTAGACTCCTCGTGGGCCCCACGCCCTCCTCTTACTGCAAGCAGGCCGAAAACCGCTTCCCGCCGCCTTGCCCTCAGAAATACAGCCACGTGTCCGCCGGCGCTGATCGCGCTGATACAACCGCTCTCCGGCGACACCAATCCGCGGCGCTCAAACAACGATCACAAATCGCAGGCTTTTTCTAAGGGTCCTATTCGATGGGAATCAGGTAGAAATCCACGATGCTGTGGCTCACTTCCTCGGCGTCGGGTCGGTAATTCCCCGCGCTGACTTCCGCCTCGACTTGTTCCATCCGGGCCGGGGCGAGTCCCGCTGCCGCCTGTGAGAGCACCGACAGGTTTACCTCATCCGACGTCGCGGGAGCCGGCGGGGCAGCAGGGATACCCGGTTGCGCCGGAGATGCCGGTCCAACAGGTGTGCCTTTACTGCCGGGCTCTATCCGCATACTTTACCTGAAATTCTTATCGTCCTCGAGTAAACAAATTCTAGTAAACCGGATGGCATCGGGCAAGTCACTAGGGCTTTGTAATCGGGGCAACGTTATCCCTCCCGGACGGTTGTTGTCCCTCCGCGCTTCGGGACAGGCCCTTGACCACCATGCTCGCCAGGCCCAGCCCGCCCCCGTTGGCCAGCGCCTGCGCAAACTGCTCTTCCGCCATTTCCATGGCCGATTCAGACGATTCGTCCTGGTCCCCCAGCCACCCCTTCGAATCCGGGTCATGCATCGACTTCATGAGCTGCCCAATCAGCAGCGCCTCAAACTGCTTGGCCGCGGTCTCAATCTTCTCCGGGGTGTCCCGCTTCGACGAAGCGTTCAGACCCGGCGAAAGCACCGGGATTTGCGGAGCGGACAGGCTCAGATCGCTCATGCCTGTGCCGGCGCCCCCTGGCGAAAGCAGTTCGCGGTGTCTGTGCGCAACGGCATTAGATCACGTCCAGTTCGGCTTCGAGCGCTCCCGCGGCGCGCAGGTTCTGGAGAATCGCGATGATGTCGCGCGGCGTCGAGCCGATCGCATTCAGCGCCCGGACCAGTTCTTCGATCGTCGCGCCTTCCTTGAGAACGACATTGCGCGCTTTTTCTTCTTTGGCCCCGACGGTGACTTGCGGCACCACTTCCGTCTTGCCCTGCGAAAACGGCCCGGGCTGCGACACGGCATAATTCGTCTGGACGGACAGCGTGAGGTTGCCGTGCATGATGGCCACCGGAGAGATTCGCACGTCGCCGCCCATCACGATGGTCCCTGTACGCTCGTTGACCACCACGCGCGCGGGGCGGTCGGCATCCACCGGAACTTTTTCCAGCTCCGATATGAATTCGATCGGGCGCGATAAGTAATCGGGCGGGATCGCCACCGTGACTAACGCCGAATTCTCGGCCTTCGCGAGCGGTGCGCCGGTCGAGGCAAATCGTTTGTTGACGGCTTCGGCGATCCGCGCCGACGTCGTGAAATCCGCGTATTGCAGTTGCAGATGGATCGGGCCCTTCGGAGCGACCGAAGGCGCGGTGATCTCGACGATGGCGCCAGAGGGTACGCGGCCTACCGTTGGATGGTTGACGGTCTGGCTATTGGTGGTCTTCCCCGCCGCGAACCCGCCCGTCACCACGGGTCCCTGCGCCACTGCGTAGATCTGGCCGTTGGCGGCGCGCAACGCAGTCATCAGTAGGATGCCTCCCTGCAGATTCTGCGCGTCACCCATTGCCGCGGCGGTGGCGTCGATGCGTGAGCCGGGCTGCGCGAATGGCGGCAGCGTCGCGGTTACCATTACGGCCGCCGTGTTCTTGACCGTAAGGCTTGTGGGGTTCACCGTCAGGCCCATGCGCTCCAGCAGGTTGGTCAAGCTCTGAGCGGAAAAGACGGTCTGCTGGCGGTCGCCGGTTCCGGCCAGACCCACCACCAAACCATATCCGATGAGCTGGTTATCACGCACGCCTCCCAGGGCCACCAGCTCCTTCAAGCGCGTTGCGGCTTGTGCCGCGGGTCCGGTCCCAAGCGTTATGCCCAGCACGCAGATGGCGATCGATTGTTTCATGATGGCGTCTAGAACGGCAGCAGGCTCAAGAAGATGCGATAGAGCGCATTGGGTCTCCGGGCCACGTCGTTCACTGCGCCCTTGCCGTTGATGCGCACTTCCAACTGAGCCAGGTTGTAAGAGAACACCGTGTTCGCTGTGGTGAGGTCCGCGGGACGCACGACGCCGCGCACAATCACGGTCTGCCGCTCGGAATTCACTTGAATATCTTTCGCTCCTTCGACTACCAGATATCCATTCGGAAGCACGTGCGTGACGCGCGCGGCGAGAGTGGTTGTGAAATCCGTCTGACGGGATGTGGTGCCTTCGCCATCGAGAGACGTATTCGTGCTCAGGTTCGCCAGGTTCGTCAATGGGCCGGTGGCTTTAGTCAGCCCACCTAGCGCTGGAATCGTGGCTTTCGCCGCCGAGGCGCGGGAGGTCTTGGTCACGCCCGTGACGTCGGCCGAAACAGTTTCGGCGACCAGCACGGTCACCAGGTCGTCCACTTGGCGCGCGCGCACGTCGCTACCCAGGTCCAGCAGGCGCGACGACGTGGACCAGGTGGAGCCGGGCGAGGAAACCGGACCCGCGCTGGCCGGCGCGTTGCGCATGGCTTCCTGGATATACTTATCCAGCGCGGAAGGGGCGGGCGGCTTCTGGTCCTTGTTCTTGGAAGTACCCGGAACACCCGCGAAGCAGGGAAGCGTGACTGCCAGTAGGAGTAAGAGCGCAAGTGCTCCAGGGGTTTTCGAAAAACGGTAATTCATGATCATGGTTTTGCATCCTGTGAGTTCGATTCGACCGTGGTGGAAACCACCACCCGATCCTTGCCCGCGACGCGCGCGGAGAAACTCCTGCCGTTGACCAGCTGGTGGACCTTGATCGGCTCGCCATGCCGGCCCGCGGAGTCGGCGCGGCCCTCCAGCTTCAACAGCGCAGCGCCGCTGTGAACCTCAACCTGCACCACGTCGCCGCGCTCCACTTCCCTGGGCGCCTCCAC
Source organism: Terriglobia bacterium (assembly GCA_963768075.1). Taxonomy (GTDB): domain Bacteria; phylum Acidobacteriota; class Terriglobia; order Bryobacterales; family Bryobacteraceae; genus QHXW01. Next base: position 436,831 of record CAVYHD010000018.1, on the reverse strand, counting down.
CATGCTCGCGGTGATGGATTCCCCCGCCGGAATGGGATTGCGTGGATTCGTACCGGCAACCGTTTCGAGCGACGGCGGAGCGGCGCTCCGCGCCGGGTAAACATCGCACGCTTCCAGCTTCACTTGGTTCGCTCCGATAACGTGTCCCGCGGCCAGATTTTCCGTGGCTACGACGCGGACGCCGCGGACCCGCAATTTGACGTTGGCCCAAACGCCGAACCTCCGTCCTCCGGCCGAACGCACGACTCCCCGCCAGATCACCGTGCCCGCGGCATCCAACGGCAGGTTCGCGCGCGAAAACACCAGCTCGCCACGCGGCACCGGATAGCGGCTTAGCTCCACGATCTCGATTCGCGCTTCGGGATCTTCCAGCGCCTGGCGCATCGCTGCCACCACGCGTTCCGGCTGCAGCGTTTCCATCGCGTGTTCCACGCAGGCTTCTGCTTCGTCGGGAAGCGTAACGTTGTGGCGTAAAGCCAGCCGCCGCAGCTCTGGCGTATGAAAGTAGCGCCGCACACCAGGCAGAGGAGCGTAACCAAGTTCAGTATCCGCGGGAACCGAAGAAAAGGCCGGCACTGCTCGCGCCAGGTCGCCCGCCGTGATCTGGTCACCCTCGACCTCCACGCACGCCTGTGGAGCGGGGGCCGCGGCCAGGAGCAACGCGATCGGCAGCAAGAGAGCGCTCATTGGCGTAAGTTGTTGGCCTGCTGGTACATATCGTCAGCGGCCTTCACCACCTTGGAATTCGCTTCATAGGCGCGCTGCGCCACGATCATGTTGATAAACTCTTCCACCACGCTGACATTCGATTGTTCGGTATACCCTTGCAACAGCGTGCCCATGCCTTCCTGGCTGCCGGGATTGCCGACCACCGGATCGCCCGAGGCATCGGTCGGAAGATACAGATTTCCGCCTACGCTGTTGAGTCCAGCTGGGTTAGGGAAAATGGCTAGCTGAATCTGTCCGGCCGTCTGCGCCGCCGTCTGACCCGGCAGCGTGTAGCTGACCGTGCCGTCCTGCGCGATATTCACCGACTGCGCTTGCGGCGGGATGGTGATCTGGGGCACGAGGGGGTTGCCGTTGGCGTCTACTACGTTCCCGTTCTTATCGAACTGAAAGTTCCCCGCGCGGGTGTAGGCAAGAACGCCCGACGCCTGCCGGATCTGGAAAAACCCGTTACCTTGAATGACAACGTCCAGGGGATTGTCCGTCTCGGAAAAATCACCCTGGGTGAAGATGATCTCGTTCGAAGCGGCGCGCGTACCCAAGCCCAGTTGCAGGCCGGCCGGAACGATCGTCTGCTGTCCAGCCTGGGTACCTGGGGCGGTCATGCTTTGGTAAAGTAAATCTTGAAATTGAGCTCGCCGCGCCTTGTAACCAGTGGTATTAGAGTTCGCCAAGTTATTGGCAATGTTCTCGATGTTGGTCTGCTGCGCGTTCATGCCGCTGGCGGCGCTAAATAGGGCGCGGATCATAGAATCTCCTTAAAGTTGCACTTGAGGTTGGCCCAACCCACAATCGACGACCTGCCAGCAGTCGGCCGCTGGCGGACGGGCAGCTTCAGCCGGCTGCGCGGGCGACGAGGGGGAAGACGAGCCGGGGAGGATTCCGAAGGCAAACCAATCGTAGAACTGCTGCCACTCGGTAGTGCCGTCTGTTGTTGTCATAGCGATCTCTTTCTGCATCTCTCTCATTTTTAAGAACCTACGCGGGCGACTTCCTCCACCGCATGCTTGTTCATGTCCCCGCTGATGGAAACCGCCTTTTGCAGCATTTCAAACTGGCGCATGACACTGACCAGGCGCACGGCGGCGTTGGCCGAGGAGGCATTCGAGCTCTCGACTTTTCCCTGTTCCACTTTGGTTTCGGTAACCGGCTCCGGTTTGGCGTTGGGATCGTTGAGGTTAAAGTAGTTATTTCCCTGTTTGGTCAGGACATGGGTGTCGGGGAAGTTGACTACCTCGAGGGTTCCCAGGCTCTGGCCGTCCTGAAGCACCTCGCCCTCGGGCGACACCTCTAAGGGGGTTACGGACTGCGTCTGGATGGGAGTTTTGTCCACGGTGCGCAGGGGGTACCCTTCATGGGTGACGAGAATGCCCTGAGCACTTAGCTTGAAACTGCCGTTGCGCGTATAAAGAGGTCCGGAGGGGCCGTTGGCGGCGAAGAATCCTTTGCCGTTGAGGGCCAAATCCAACTTGTTGCCCGTGCCAATTAGCAGACCTTGGGCAAAATCGGTCCATTGCGACTGGATCACAGGCACGGTGGTGGCGAGATATCCCTCGCCGTCGGCGGCGGCCTGCGCATCGGGGGAGACGTAGAGGTTGTAGGATTCCTTGTCGGACTTGAAGCCGTTGGTGCTGGAGTTGGCGAGGTTGTTGGCGGACATGTTGAGGGTGTCCATGAGGGCACGCATGCCGCTCGCGGCGGCGATGGTTAAGGAATCCATGGAGGTACGTTCCGGGTAGGGAGCGGTGCAAGTGGGGTACCGAAGGGGGGCGAAAAAAAACACCCTAGAAAATCAACGCGGCTCAGCCGATAAGTAGATCAGGGTTAATATGCCAGGCCGTCAAGATTTTGCCAGCCACCGGCAAAAGTCACGATTTTGACAGGCTTTCTAGGTGTAAATCGCTGAAAATCTAAGGTATTGGACTGGCCGCGCAACTGCAGCTTCGCCGGTCGTGCTTATCTCCAGCTCCCCTCTGCCCTCGGCTGCCTGGCAGACCGCTCCGCCCCCCAACTCCTCCGAAGCGGCGCAGGCCAGCCGTTCGCAGAACGGGGGAGCGACTACGGCACAGCCAGCCGCGAATCCGTCCTCTGAGCAGACGGCGTCCGGGGATGCACAGCAGCAAGACGCAACGGGCGCGGGAACTCCTCAGCGTTCTATCCGGCGTGGGCGGCCAGCCGCGCAGGATTCACAGAGCACGAACCAAACACCGGCCGCGGATGCGAGCACAACGCCGGCAGCGGGCAATCCGCAGCTCCTGGCATTCCAGGCAATTCTGAGCGACGTGATGCCGGCAGCGTTGAATCAGGATGATCAACGCGTTGCAAAGTCGTTGGGAGATGGGCTGCTCAACAGCAAGAATATCAGCGCATCCGGCGCCGAGGGGCAACATGCGGAAGCGCTCGATGCGGCTTTCCAGATCACGAAAGAAGGGCCAACGGCTGGTACGGGTCATGTGCTCGGGCAAAAGCTGGCTGACGCTCAAGTAGCGTTCGCGGCTCGAGTGGTGGAGAACGCCGGAACGGCGGCGACGCTGAACTTACGCGACGCACAGGCGGCGATCGCAGCCTCGCGTTTCGACACCGCGCGTCCCGCGGCGAACGAGAGCGCCGATCCGCAGACCGCGGCAGGGGCAGCGAAGGCCGACCCGGCGAATTCGCCGGCCGCTCCCCAGGCGAAGGCAGTTCAACCCGCGCAGGCAGTTCAATCCTCGCAGGATGGTCAGACCTCCGCCGACGCCAACGCCCATGGCGATAGCGATCCGCAGCAGCGTGACGCAGACGGACCGGCCGCGGTGCGCGCGGACAGCGGACCGGAGACAGCGGCCACGGCACCGCAAACGGCCCAGAATGTCCAAGGTACTCTGCCGACGGCGGCGCCGGTAGCAGGCGATGCTACGGGCGTCCGCTCGCCGAGCCCGGTGAAAGCTACGGCGGAGAGCGGCGCGCCACAGCTGCAAGAACCAAAAGGAGAGCCCGAAGCGGCTGCCGGCGAGAGCGTACGCAACATCTCGCTGCGTCTCACGAATGCGGATCAAAGCTCGGTGCAAGTGCGGCTCACGGAAAGAGCCGGAGAACTGCACGTCTCCGTGCGGACGCCGGATGTGAGCCTTACCCGCGGGCTGCGTGACGGTCTACCGGATCTGATGGGCCGGCTGCAAGTCAACGGCTATCGAGCAGAGACGTGGCAGCCGGGCGGCAACGGGAATTCGGCCGGACAGGATCGGGGCCAGGATGCGCCGTCGCACGGCCATTCGCAGCAGCGTAATGGAAACGGATCAGGTAGCCAAGGCGAGCAGCAGAGCGACCAGCAGCACGACGAGCAAACCCCGCAGTGGGTTCGCGAACTAGAAACCAGCATCCAAAGGAGCAACAATCCATGGGCAGCATCGCCTCACCAGTAACATCGAATCCCACGACGCCGTCGACGTCCACCAGTCTCTCCAGCGCCACCACCGCCGAGACGCAAGTCAGCGAGCAGCAGTTTCTGCAGCTTCTGGTGGCTCAGCTCCAGAATCAAGATCCGTTGAACCCGATGGACGGCACGCAATTCGTGTCGCAATTGGCGCAGTTCAGCGAACTCGAGCAGATGATCGGCGTGAATCAAGGGGTGCAACAACTGGTGACGGATGCATCGACAAGCACCAGCGGCACGAGCGGAACCAGTGGCACGAACGGAACCGGGACTAATTCAGGGAGCACGACAACACCTTAATCAGGCATTCCTAAAACGAGACCGAGGAGGAAAAGGCATGTTTACATCATTTTCAGCGGCACTGAGCGGACTCAACGCCAACGAGGTTGGAGTTGACGCGGTCGGAAACAATCTGGCGAACCTGGATACGGTCGGCTACAAGGAAGAGACGGTCAACTTCTACGATCTGGTGGCGGCGTCGCTCGGGATCGGCAACGGGCAGACTTCGGTCGGATTAGGCACCGGACAGCCTACCGTGACGCAGAACTTCACGCAGGGCTCGATTCAGAGCACTAGCGGCGCGCTTGACGGAGCGATTCAAGGGGACGGCTTCTTCATTGTGCAGGACCCCTCCTCCGGCGCCGTCGAATACACGCGAGCGGGCAACTTCTCGGTGGATGCGAACGGGGATCTGGTGACGGCGACGGGCCAGCTAGTCCAGGGCTGGAACTCGGTCGCAGGGACGCTGAGCACCACCGGACCGATCACGAACCTTGTGATTCCTTCCGGCTCGCTGGAACAACCGGTGGCGACCCAGAACATGGCGATCACGGCCAATCTGGACTCGTCGGCGCCCATCGGCTCGGGAGATGGTGTCTTTTCGACGCCGATTACAGTCTACGACTCGCTCGGCGATCCGCACACATTGACGGTCAATTTCGACAAGACCGCCGCCAACACGTGGACCTATGCGGTTACCATTCCCGGAGCTGATGTCACGGCCGGCACGGCCGGTACGCCCTTCCCGATTACGGGCGCGAGCGGCACTCTGACGTTTACCCCGACCGGCGAGATTCTTACGCCGGCAGCGACCGCCGGCACGGTGCCGATCGCGATCAGCGGACTGAGCGACGGCGCGGCCGACATGAATATCACCTGGTCGCTCTATAACGCGGACGGGACGGGAGCCATAACGCAGGTCGCGCAGACGACGGCGGTTGCTACAGATACGCAGGACGGCGCGGCGGCCGCGCAGCTAACACACGTTGCGTTGGCGGATGGCGGCCAGATCGTGGCCCAATATTCGAGCGGCCAGCAGGTTACCATCGGGCAACTGGCACTGGCCTCGATCCGCAACCCGGAGTCATTGACCGCGGTTGGCGACAACAACTATGAAGTCAGCGCGGAAACCGCGGCGCCGGCCGTGGGTGTTCCGAATACGGGCGGCCGCGGGACTGTGCTGGCGAGTTCACTCGAGGCTTCGACGGTGGACATCGCGACAGAGTTCACCAACCTGATCACGTTCCAGTCGGGCTACGAGGCCTGTTCGAAGGTGATCACGACGACCGATACGTTGACGCAGGACACCATCAATCTGATTCAGGCATAAGATGCTGGGTCCTTGCGCACTCGAAGATGCGGGCCCGTTCGGCGATGTGCCATTGGAGGTCGAGATCGAAGTGGATCGCCGGGGGATGTGCCTGCGCGACATTCTGGAGCTGACAACGGGCAGCGTGATTTCATTTCCCAAGACTGCCGGCGACTACCTGGACATTTATGTCGGGGGGTCGCCGGTAGCGCGCGGAGAGGTGGTGGTGCTCGAAAAGAGTATTGGCATCCGGGTCACGACGTTCGAGGCAAGGACTTAAATGGGGCAGCAGATCCTGGCGGTTCTCCTGGTGTTAGGCTTGCTTGGCGGCGCCTTGTGGCTGCTGCGCAGCCGGGGCCTGGCAAATTACCGCGGGCCCGCGGCTCGGAAGGCCGCCCGGCACCTGGAATCCATTGCGCGATTGCCGCTCACACCGCAGCATTCGGTGCACCTGGTGCGAGTTTCCGATCATGCGGTTCTACTGGCCCTCTCGCCTTCGGGTTGCACGCTCGTGGAGCGCGTGGAATGGAACGCCGCGACGGAGACGGCTATCGCCGAGCCCTGCGCTAGGACGGCCTCATGAGATGGAGCATCGGGAAGCCGCTAGGCCTGGTCTGGCTTGCGACCGCGACTCTGGGTCATGCGGCGCCCGTGCCGGCGCCCTCGCTCTTCGGGATCACACCGTCAAACGGCGGGCCGCAGGGGTCCCAACTGAGCGTCCCGATGCAGATCGTCATTCTGATGACGCTGCTGACGCTGCTGCCCGCGCTGGTGATGTCGATTACGCCATTTCTGCGCATCGCGATCGTGCTGCATTTTCTCCGGCAGGCGCTCGGAACGCAGACCACTCCCTCGAATCAGGTGTTGGTGGGAATCTCGCTGTTCCTCACGATTCTGATCATCAGCCCGTGGCGGCGGATATGTACCACCAGGGCTGGGAGCCCCTGGAAAAGAATCAGCTGACGTGCGACCAGGCATTTGACGCCGGCAGTCAACCCGCTGAAGGACTTTCTGGTCCGGTTCGCGCGCGAAAAAGACATCAAGCTGTTCCTCGAAATCACCCACGTCGCCGGCCGCCGCACACTCCGGCGGATCTGGATCTGCGGGTCCTCATTCCGGCGTACATTCTCTCGGAGCTGAAAGCCGGATTTCAGATCGGCGCGGTGCTGTTTCTGCCGTTCATGGTGATCGACCTGGTGGTGGCTTCGGTGACGCTTTCGATCGGCATGGTCCAGCTGCCGCCGGTGATGATCTCGGCGCCATTCAAGATTCTTCTTGTTCGTGCTGGTGGACGGATGGAATCTGGTGATCGGTTCGCTGATGAAGAGTTTTTACACCTAAGGGGGAAAATGACTCCGGAATTTGTCGTGCAAATTATGCGACAGGCTCTGATGATGACATTCTGGCTGGGCGCACCTCTGCTGGTTGTCGGATTCCTGGCGGGCATTGCGTGAGCCTGATCCAGATCGTGACATCGATTCAGGACACCGGGTTCAACACCATTCCGCGCCTGGTGGCGTTTCTTTGGGATCGTGCTGCTGATGCCGTGGATGCTGCAAAAGATGACGGGTTACACGGTCGGGATTCTCAGCGATCTGGGAGGTACGCGCGGTAATTGAGTGGCGCACCCGCTGACATTTCCGCTGGCGTTGGTCTTCGGGTTCCTGCTGGTGCTGGCGCGAGTGACAGGAGTGTTCATTTTCGTGCCTCTGCCGGGATTTCATGCGGGCCCGGACATTGCCCGCGCGGTTCCTGGCGCTCAGCATGACGCTCGCGCTGTTTCCGCTGTGGCCGCACGTGATTTGACGGCGCCGTATATTGGCGTCTGGTGGTTGGCTCATCGATGGCCGAGCTACGCTGGGGATTGACATCGGCGTCGCGGTTTCGCGTTCTCGAGCGAATCCTTCCTGGTGGGCGCGCAGATCATGGGGCTGCAGGCGGGTTTCGCGTTAGCGTCCACGATCGATCCTTGACGCAGGCCGATTCCGGCGTTGCTGGTGGTTTTCGCGCAGATCGCGGCGGCCTGCTGTTCTTTGCCATGGGGCTCGACCGGGAGATTGCTCCGCGCCTTTGCCCGCAGTCTGGAAACTTTTCCGGCGGGAACGTTCGCGCTGACGCGCGGCGGGCGGGGAACAGATTCTGCGCTTGAGTTCGGCCATGTTTTCAGTGGGACTGCGGCTGGCGCTGCCGGTCCTCGCGCTGCATGTTGATGGTCGATATGTCGCTGGCGCTGCTGGGTAGATTGAATCATCAACTGCAACTGTCTGTGCTGGCGTTTCCCGTCAAGATGATGGTGGCCGTTGCGCTATTGGCTGGCCTGGCAGTTGTTGTTCCCGCACGTTTACCGCGGCTATGCCCAACAGGTGATGAGCGGCGTGCGATTGGTCGCGCGGGGTTCTGACGGCTTAGCCGAACGAGATGCAGTGATCAAGGGCAGAAAAACGAACAGGCAACGCCGCGGCGGCTTACAGAGAGCGCGGCGCGAGGGGCAATTTCCCACATCGCGAGCGTTTCGTCCCGCTCGTGCAGTTTCTGGCGTTCACCGCTCGTCGCCAAGTGGGGCCCGGAACTGGCTGCAATCAGTTGCGCCTGACCATGCGGTATCTGATTGAGCCGGGCGTTCGCGCCACGATCTCCGGGTTGCCGATCTTCGTGCACGTGATCGCGACTTTGCTGAGGCAGCATGTTTCTGCCGCTGGTGGCCGCCGGTGGCGCGCTGCTGATCGCGATCACACTGGCGGCGCAGATCGATTGTGACCGCATTCGGCCTCAGCGCGAAGAAGCTGACGCCCGACTTCACCGCGCCTGAACCCGCTTGCGCGGCTGCGGGAACTGCCGCGACAGAATCTGCCGGCGCTGCTTCAGGCCGCTGATCATGATTCCGGTGTTCGGGGCTGCGGTCTACTTCTCTGTCCGGGATCGCATCTGGCGGAGTACCTTTCTCGCTGCCGCTCGCGAGGCGTCGAAGATGGGTCGCACCAGGTGGGCGCGTCGCATACAGGCGCTGCTGTGGAAGGCGCGGTGGCTCTTTCTGGTGTTCGGCCTGGTGGATCTGCGTCCGCCAGAAGCGCGCGTTACAAGCAGGACCTGCAAGATGAGCAAGCAGGAAATCCGCGACGAATTCAAGGAAGTGGAAGGCAATCCGCTGATGAAGCTGCGCATCCGGCGCATTCAGCGCGACCTGGCGCGCCGCCGCATGATGCACGAAGTTCCGACGGCCACCGCGGTGATCGTGAATCCGACGCACTACGCGGTGGCGCTGAAGTACCAGTTGGATTGGACCACGGCGCGCCAAGGTGGTGGCCAAGGGCAAGAACTATCTGGCGCTGCGGATCCGGCAGAAGGCGCTCGAAAACCAGGTTCCGCTGATCGAAAATCCGCCGCTGGCGCAGGCGCTCTACAAGTCGGTGGACGTGGGGCAGGAGATTCCGGCGCATTTCTATAAGCGCGGTGGCGGAAGTGCTGGCGTACATTTTCCGAGCTGATGAACGGGCGCTTGACCAGCGTAATTCACCGAAGGAGATGATCGAAATTGGCAGAGGCGAAAGCACATCGCCGCACCGGCACCGTGGAAGGGATCTCGGAGGGATCGACTTCTCCGGCGAACTTGCGCGAACTCGGCGTGCCGATCGCGGTGCTGGCGATCGTCATCGCGCTGATCACGCCGCATGCCCGGCTTCGCTGCTCGATTTCCTGATCGTGACGGACATCATGATGTCGGTGATCGTGATGATGGTGGCGATGTACATCCGCAGGCCGGTGGATTTCAGCGTGTTTCCCACCACCCTGCTGCTGCTGACGCTGTTCCGGCTGGCGCTGAATATCTCCTCCGCGCGCCTGATTCTGCTGAACGGCAATACCGGCACGTCGGCGGCCGGGCACGTGATCCAAGCCTTCGGCAACTTCGTGGTGGGCGGCAATTACATCATCGGCGCCGTGATCTTCCTGGTGCTGATCGCGATTCAGTACGTGGTGATCAACCACGGCGCGGTGCGCATTTCGGAAGTCACCGCGCGGTTCACCCTGGACGCGCTGCCCGGCAAACAGATGTCCATCGACGCGGACCTGAACTCCGGCCTGATCGATGAAACGGAAGCGCGCGCAGCGGCGCAAGCAACTGGCCAGCGAAGCGGAATTCTATGGCGCCATGGACGGCGCCTCGCGCTTCACGCAGCGCGACGCCGTCGCCAGCATTCTGATCACCGGCATCAACATCATCGCCGGATTCCTGATCGGCGTTTTGCAGCACGGCATGGAGCTTGCGCCACGCGCTCGAAACCTATACCGTGCTGACCATCGGCGACGGTCTGGTTACCGTGATCCCGGCGCTGATGATTTCGATTTCCGGCGGCCTGATCGTTACGCGCACCAGCTCGGATGACCGTCTGGGAGCGGATTTCAGAAGCAGGTGTTTGGCAGATCGCGCAGCCGCTGTTGCTGGCCAGCGGCGTGCTGATGGTGCTGGCGGCTTTCCCGGGCTGCCGACGATTCCGTTTCTGCTGTGGGCGGCGGCATGGGCGCGGTGCGGCTGGCGAATGCGTCGAAACGGGGCATCGCGACGCGGAAGTACGCGATTCGAAGGCCGCGCCAAAGCGCCAAAGAGAATCTGGAAGCCCTGCTGAAGGTGGAGCCGCTTTCGCGTCGAAGTCGGGCTGGGGCTGGTGAAGTCTGGTGGAGCGGCGGACACGAATTCGCCGCTGCTGCAAGCGCATCGCGGGCATTCGCAAGCAACTGGCGACAGATCTCGGATACCTGCTGCCGCCGGTGAGGGTGACGGACAACATCGCGCTGCGCTCGCGCGAATATGTGATTCTGCTGCAAGGGCAACGGAGATCGCACGCTACGAGCTGCCTGCAGGGCCACGAACTGGCCATTCCGATCGGCAAGCCCGACCAGCCGTCTGCAGGGCAAGCCGACGCACGATCCGGCCTTCGGATTGCCGGCTGGTGGATCCCGCGGATCAGGCCGACGCGCGCGCGCCGCAGCGGCTACACGGTGGTGGATGCGGTCAGCGTCATCGGCACGCACCTCGCGGAACTGGTCCGCCGCCACGCCCACGAGCTGTTCTCGCGGCAGGACGCCAAGAAGCTTCTGGACCGGGTGGCGCATGACAATCCCAAGGTGGTCGAGGATTTGGTGCCGAAACTGCTGCCTCTGGCCACAGTGCAGCGGGTGCTGCAGAACTTGTTGCGCGAGCGTGTTTCCATTCGCGATGCGGTGACCATCCTGGAAGCGCTGGGCGAAGCGGCGCGTCGACGCGCAACCCGGTTCTGCTGACGGAATATGTGCGGCAGGCCATCCGCCGCACGATCGTGAAGCCTTACCTGAATCCGCGGGCGAGCTGCCGCGTACTTCCTGGATGCCTCGATCGAACAATCGGTCGAATCCGCGGTGCAGCACGGCGAGCAGAACAGCCATCTGTCGCTAGCGCCGCAGGTGATTCGCGACATTCTGAATCGCATCGAGCAAAAGGTGGGGTCGCCGGAAACACCGGTGGTGGCGGTGACTTCGACTGGAGCACGCTACTTCCTGCGGCAGATCGTGGAGGCCTCGCTTGCCAACGTGTTTTCCTTTCGCACAATGAGATACCGGCCGAAGTCAAAGTGATGTCACAAGGGTTCATCCAATGAGTCGCAGCAAGCAAAGACGGGACGAGGAGCGGGGCATGAGAATGAAATCGTTTTTCGCACCCACGGTGCAGGACGCCGTGGAACAGGCGCGGCAGGAACTGGGTCCCGACGCGCTTCTGGTGAACAGCCGCAAGGCGCCGCCGGAAGCGCAGGGTCTGGGCGAGTACGAAGTGGTATTCGCGGTGTTGCCGGAGGGCGCGGAAGGGCAAGACACGCGCGAAGGAACCGAGAATCCCCGGACCGCGGCAAAGCGCCGGCGCCCGAGGACCCGGTTTTGCGCGAACTGGCGCGGCTGCGCAAGCAGATCGACGAAATGGGCAGCTCACTCACCGAGATTCAACGCGCAGGCGTATTCCTGGGCCGTTCCGGCGCCGGAATTCGCTGAAACGCTGTCGCGGCTCGTGGATGGCGGATTCTCTGTGGATGTCGCCAAGACAGTGGTGAAGCAGGCTCACGCGCGCCTCGATACCGATGCGTCTCCCCGGTCACGCCGGAAGACTTTCGATCGTGATTCGATCGAAGAGGCGGTGCGGACGGAGCTCGCGTCGCTGGTTTCGACGGGCGCGGGTCTGGACAGCTCTGAAGAGAAATCGCACGTCGTGGCGCTGATTGGTCCTCCGGGCGGTGGAAAGACGACCACGCTTGTGAAGATGGCAGTGCGGTACGGCATTTCATCTTCGCGCCCGGTGCACCTGATTTCGACCGACACCAACCGCGTGGGCGGCGCCGAGCAAGTTGCGCACCTATGCCGCTATCATCGGCGCGGGTTTTCAGGCAGTGGAAACTACGCGCAGCCTGCAGCAGGCACTCGAAATGCGCCGCGGGAAGGGGCTGATTTTGATCGATACTCCAGGTTACGCGGCACAAGAGATGGAGGAAGCGACGGAGCTGGCCCGCTTCCTCGCGCAGGACCGTAGCGTTGAAGTACATCTGGTGGCGCCGGCTTCCATGCGCAGTGTGGATCTGAGCAGCATGATTGAACGGTTCGAGGCTTTCTCGCCGGCGAAACTGATCTTTACCCATCTTGACGAAACGTCCGCGCTGGGCGCGGTGGTGAGCGCATCGGTGCGCTCGGGAAAGGCGATTTCCTTTCTGGGAACGGGTCAGCAGATTCCGGAAGACCTGGAACCAGCGACGGCCGCACGCCTGCTCGAAAATGTACTCGAGCGGCGGACGGAGCGAGCGTTGTCCGCGGCATAAGACCAGGCAGTGATGTAGCGCGCATATGTACGAGTACGATACCGAAGAGACGAGCGGGGCCGAGCGGGAGCAGCTCATTCTGGAGCATCTTCCCCAGGTGCGTCTCATCGCGCGCCGGATCCATGAACGCCTGCCTGAGAACATCGCTCTTGACGACCTGATCTCCACTGGCGTCATCGGCCTGATCGCCGCGGTGGACCGGTTTGATCCCTCCCAAGGGGTACAGCTCAAGACATACGCGGAGCACAAGATCCGTGGCGCGATTCTGGACAGTCTGCGCGAGATGGACTGGGCGCCGAAGAACAAGCGGCGGCGCGCGAAACAGATCGAGGCTGCTATCTCGGCCGTGGAGCAGCGGCTGGGACGCGCGCCCGGAGAAGAAGAGATCGCGGCTGAGCTCAAGATCAGTCTGGAAGAGTATCAGCAGCAATTGTACGAGGTCCGCGGACTCACCATCGGGAGTTTCGAGTTCGCCAATGAAGACCAGGAAGGCGATCTGCTCAACTACATTCCGGATTCGGAGGACAACCTGCCTTCGACAACCCTGGAGCGCGCTGAACTGGAGCGGCTGCTGGCCCAGGCGATTGAACAGATGCCGCCGATGGAACGGACAGTTTTGAGTTTGTATTACCACGAGGAAGCCACGCTGCGCGAGATTGCGGAGATCACGAAGATGCATTTGTCTCGCATCGCGCAGCTGAAATCGCAAGGCATACTGAGGCTGCGCACATATATGGAGCGGCGCTGGTCGCTCCAACGATAGGAGAAAGGGATATGCCGGAGATCAATCAAACGGCGGGAGGACCGGTCAAGAACCTGGAAACGCTCGATCTGCTGCTGGATGTGGAACTACCGGTCAGCGTCTCGTTCGGGAAGACGCAGGTACCGTTGCAGCAGGTGCTGAAGTGGACCACGGGTTCGATCGTGGAACTGGAATGCACGGTGAACGAGCCAGTCGAGGTGGTGGTGAATAATTGTGTGATAGCGCGAGGCGAAGTGGTGGTGGTGGATGGCAACTACGGTGTCAGGGTCCAACAGATCGTGAGCCGCGCGCAACGCCTGGAAACCTCAATTGGGACGCCAAAGGAGGAAAAGGAATCATGACCGCCTGGCTGCCTTTGATACATCCGCTCGAATTGTTTGCCGTTCTGGCGATCGCGGGGACGTGCCTGCTGTACGCCTTTCTGCTGCACCTGAGAGTGCGCACGCTCGGGAGGCAGGCCCGCAAGCAGCGCGAGTATTTCGAAACACGGCTGGCTGAGGTTCTGGAAGCAACGGAAGAGTCGAACAAGGAGCGGGAAGAGGCTACGCGGCCATCCGCCGTGCCGGCCGCGGCACAGCCGCTCAATCTGAACAAGCGGGGCCAGGTGCTGCGCATGCGGCGGCGCGGTGAGAACCCGGAAACCATCGCGGCTGCTCTCAGCATTCCGCGGAATGAAGTGAATCTCCTGCTGAAGGTGCATCAGATGTCGCTCGAGCAGGTGGAGAAGGGGACGACGCAGGCCGCCGGGTAAAGCCAGGCGGGGCCGCATTACAATTAGGTTGGATGGGTAACCCTATGAGCCGTTCTCTGCTGTTCCTTTGCTGTGCGCTGGCCGCCGGCGCGGCAAAGACGCAAAGTCCGAAAGGCGCCGCTCCGGAGATCGTAAAGTCCGTGGGAGTGTTCACGGCTCCGATTTCGATCGAAGTTTTCAGCGACTTCCAATGTCCTTCGTGCAAGACGCTCTATGAGGGGACCCTACGGCCTCTCGAAGACGACTACGTGGCCAAGGGTAAAGTTTATCTGCTGCATCGCGACTTTCCGTTGACCATGCACGCTCATGCGCGCGAGGCTGCTTGCTACGCCTGCGCGGCCGGGCGGCTAGGCAAGTATGAAGCGGCGTGCAGCGTCCTGTTCAGACAGCAGAACCGTGGTCAGTCGATGGAAAAGTCGCGGACACGGTGTGCAGCGTGCTCTCGCCCAGTGAAGCCAAGCTGGTGCGCCAGTTGGCGACGGATCCGCAGATCGCCGCCTCGGTCGACCACGACATCCAGTTAGGGCGGATGGCGGGAGTCCAACAGACTCCCACGATGGTAATCACGTACAAGGGTCGAGCGATACCCTGTGGCGGGCGGGGTGAACTACGATCTTCTGCGGCAAGTTTTAGATCAGCTGCTCAGCAAGTAAGATGCGGCGCTGGCTCCTGCTGATTCTGCGCGTAGTGTTCGCCGTTGTATTTCTGTACGCCGCCTATTCGAAGCTAAGGCAGCCCTGGCTGCTGTTTGCCATGGCGATTGACGCGTACCATTTACTTCCGCAGTGGGCGGTAATGACTTTGGCGCGCACGCTGCCGTGGTGCGAGCTGGCGTTGGGCATTCTGCTGCTGGCGGGATTCTGGCTGCGGCAAGTGGCACTTGCGGCATCGTTGTTACTGGCCCTGTTTTTCGGAGTGATGGTGCGGTCATATGTGAAAGGCCTGGAAATAGATTGCGCGTGTTTCGGCTTTGGGGAAGCGATCAGTGTGAAAACACTGATCCGGGATGGCTTGCTGGTAGCGTCATCGGTGTCTTTGACGGTACTGGCGTTTCGACGGGCGCGCTACGCCGCTAAGCAGACTTGATCGAAACAACGTTAGCGGGGGTTTCGAGATTGCGCAGTTTGGCCAGCAGGGTGGTGCGCTTCATGCGCAACAGGTCAGCGGCTACGGTCTTGTTGCCGCCGCTGCGCTGAAGTGCTTGCTCGATGATGTTGCGTTGGAAATTGGCGACTGCCGTGTCAAAATCAAGTCCGCTTTCGGGCACGACGGCCGATGAGGCCGCTCCGAGAGGCTTGCGCGCGTTGGCTGCCGGAAGAGGAAAATCGGCGGGATACAGATCCATGCGGTCGCCACTAAGCACGACGGCTTTCTCGACGGCGTTTTCCAATTGCCGCACATTACCAGGCCAATGATACGCGCAAAGGCGATCCAGCGCCTCGCGAAAGATTCGCTTAATGGCGATGCCTTCCACGCGGCAGATTTTTTCCAGGAAATGATTTGCCAGCAGGGGGATGTCGGAGGCACGCTCCCGCAGAGGCGGCATGGTGATGGGTACCACGTTGAGGCGATAGAACAGGTCTTCGCGAAATGTTCCCAGGGCCACCTTTTCGGCCAAATCGGTATTCGATGCCGCCACCACGCGTACGTCGACGCGAACGGTCTCCGAGCTGCCAATGCGCTGAAATTCCCGCTCCTGAAGGACGCGCAAGAGTTTGGCTTGCAGATCGAGCGGCATGTCGCCGATTTCGTCCAAGAACAGAGTGCTGTTATGCGCCTGCTCGAAGCGCCCAATGCGCTGCTGCACGGCTCCGGTGAAGGCGCCTCTGGTGTGGCCGAACAGCTCAGCTTCGAGCAAATTCTCAGGCAACGCGCTACAGTTCACCGCCACCATGGGCAGGTGCGACCGGGGGCTGGCGTGGTGCAGGGCGCGCGCCACTACTTCTTTGCCCGTGCCGGTTTCTCCGGCAATCAGGACGGTGGAGCGCTTCGGGCCAGCCAGCCGGATGATGTGTTCGACGTCCCGAACGGGGCGGCTCTCGCCGATGAAGAAGCGTTTCCACGGTTCGGCATCCTGCCGGCCCGCCACCATGGCGCTCAAGCGCAGCTTCTCCGCTGCCATTTCCAAATGCCCGATCACTTCATTCTCATCGAGAGGACCGCTCATGAAATGGTCAGCGCCGAGCCGCACCAGACGAACGGCGTCGGCCACGGTCCCGTGCGGGTCGCGCACCAGAACCGGCGCATGCGGCGCGATTTCCTGAATGGCCTCCAAGAATTCCGCTGGCTCGGAACCGGGAAGGGGAAATTCGACAAAAATCAGAGCGGCGCCGGAACTGCGCAGTCGATCGAGCGCCTCGCTGGGGCTGTGGATCACCTGGATGACGAAGCGATGAAGGTGTTCCATCAGATTAATTTCCGCCGGTCCTGGCGGGGCCGTTCGGATCCACAGCAAAGAAATGCCCTGGCGCATGTGCCTTTTACTATCGGCCATAATTGCGTGGAATATAGAGTAAAATACACACAATTTACGGTAAATTGTGCGATTAGCCTTTTGTCGTAGCACCTTTGTTAATCATTCAATCTGCACCTTTTGCAATATTGTCTGTTGACCAGTTGCCGGTTAACCTGTCTGTCGGTGCGTACTATTTCCTCTGTGAAAAGGCGCTCGATATTTCGATAAAAACGAAGCGCACCGAGCCGTAGAAATTGAAAGACAACGGCAATTGGAGAGAATCGATGGTGGACGCAGTGGACGCGCCCCCGCTTACACTGCTCGCAGCTACGCCGCTGGGCGAGCCGGCACCGGCCGAGGACTGTGACGCGGCCCAGCCGTCGCAATCCGCTCACGAAAGAATTCTGAGCTGCTTGCCTCTGGTTGATTCCATCGCACACCGCATCTACGGCTCATTGCCTCCCAATGCCTGCCTGGACCTGCACGATCTGGCGCAATCCGGCCTGCTGGGCTTGGTGAATGCCGGACGGAGCTACAACCCCGGCACGGCGGTGCCGTTTTCGATCTACGCGCGGTATCGCATCGAGGGAGAAATACTCGACAGTCTTCGCCGCCAGGATTTGGCTCCGCGACGGTTGCGCCGCTGGCAGAAACAGGTGAGCGCGGCCCGGCAGGAGCTGACAGCTATTCTGGAGCGGGAGCCGAGCGAAGAGGAGCTCTGCGAGCGGCTCATGATCTCGGCGGTGGAGATGCGGAGCCAGAGTCTCGCCCTGAGCCAGACACGGACGGCAGAACCCGCGGCAACCCGGGATGGGCAACCGCCGGATCCCGCCAGCGCTCCCGAGACCGGCCCGGACTACATCTGCGAGCGGCGGCAGTTGCGCGAGGTGCTCGACCGGCTGATTGACAGCCTCACGCCGCGCCACCAGCAAGTTATCCGGCAGCATTATTGCCGCCATATGACCATGAAGGAGATTGGCGCCGAAATGGGAGTGCATGAGAGCCGTGTTTCCCAGATGCACCGGAGTGCTTTAGAAGCGATGGGCCGCATGCTGAAAGAATCCGGCATTTGTTCGCCGGCGCAAATATGAGGATCGACAATCAGAATTTGAACGGCGCAGCCGGACTGCAGCCGGGACGGCCGCAGGAAACACCCGCCGTTGACGCTTTGACATCCACGCCCGCTACCCAGGGTTCCGGGTCGGTGGGTGGTGATCGCGCGGAAATCTCGAGCCTGGCGGGGAACGTCTCACAAACATTGGCATCGCAGTCGGTGGGGCGCGCGCAGCGCGTACAGGAACTGGCGCAGCAGTACAGCGCCGGAACCTACCGGCCGGACGCGCGCGCGGTCAGCAGTGCCCTGGTCCAAGACGCGATTGGAGGCAAGGATGGCGCGTGACACTGCGCGTAACAACGATCCCGGCCCGGGCAGCGCCCCCGTCCAGCCCATCGACCACCTGGCCGCCGTCAACGAGCTGCAGCACGTCGTCCGCGGCGCACGCATGCTGTTGACCGAACCGACGGTGGCGAATCTGAACGATTGTCGCGGCCGGCTAGAAGAGGTAGTGAAGGGGTTGAACCAGTTGCAAACGAACCTACCCGGCGGCAATTTCAAACGGGATGCAGCGCTCCGCGCGCCGCTCGGGACCCTTCGCGCCGATATCGCGCGCCTGACCATCCTGCTTGACGGCGCCGCGGCATTCCATACGGGATGGGTGCGCCTGGCGGCTTCGATGGTGGCGGGGTATACGGCGGACGGCACACCGGGAAAGCCGGAACCCAGCCGTAGCCTTTGGCTGGAGGTTTGAAGATATGGGAAGCCTTATCACTGCGCTTCAAAGCTCGGCCGGCGCCATGCAAGCATTCGAAACCGCGCTGGAGACGATTGGCAACAACGTCTCGAATTCGTCCACACCGGACTATGCCAACCAGTCGGCCTCCCTCGAGGCGCAGCCTTTCCAACCCCTCCAGGGGCTGCCCGGCGGAGTTACCGTCGGCGCTATTCAAAGCGCTCGCAATGCATTCGCGGAAACGAACGTGCAACAGCAGGTCTCGATTTTGGGCACGGCGGAAGCTACCTCTCAAAGCTTGTCGTCTATCCAGACAAACTTCATAGTGAGTTCCGACCAGGGTATTGCCGGCGCTCTCAATCAATTCTTCTCGGATGCTTCGTCCTGGAGCGTTTCGCCGACCAGCAATACCGCGCAACAAACGGTCATCGACGACGCCCAGCAGATCTCGGAATCGTTTCAGCAGGCGTATTCGAGTTTATCCCAGGATCTTACCGGCACCGGCCAGCAGATCCAGCAGTCCGTGAGCCAGATCAATAGCTACGCCAGCCAGCTCGCCGCCGACAACCAGCAGATCCAGAATGGCGACACCGACGACGCCGGGCTCGACGCGTCGATTCACTCGACACTCGAAAGCTTGTCGGAGTATGCCAACATCACCACCAGGCAGGAGTCCAACGGCACTTGGACGGTGTTGATGGATGGGCAAACTCCGCTGGTGATGGGCACGCAAACCGATCAGCTCAGTGTTAGTTTCTCTACCCCTGCCACCGCCCCGGCGACAGTGGCCGACGGCGTTCCTCCCGCGCGCATTATCGACGCGGACGGCAACGACGTAACGGCCCAGATCTCGCAGGGAGAGCTGAGCGGCCAGCTACAGGTGTACAACACGGTTCTACCGTCGATCATCGGCAACGCGTACCAGCAGGGTGGCCTCAACGTGCTGGCGCAGGGCGTCGCGGACACCGTCAACAACATTCTCACCTCGGGCAACATATCCGACGGGCCGCCGGCGGTTCCCGGCATCCCCCTGTTCACTTACAACGCCGCCGCGCCGACCGCTGTTGCCAGCACGCTCGGGGTCAACCCCGCGGCGACAGCCGGTCAATTGGCAGCGATTCAGCCAGGGCCGCCGGAGGTGAGCAATGGCATCGCCCTGCAGATTGCGGCGTTGGCCAGTCCGACGAGCACCGTGGGCCAGATCAACGGTTTCAGTTTCACAGGGTATTACGGATCACTGGCCCAACAAGTCGGACAGCAGGCCTCAGACGCTCAGAACCAATTGCAGGTTCAGCAGCAGACCGTGGCCCAGGCGCGCAACCTGCGCAGCCAAATTTCCGGCGTGTCGCTCAACGCGGAAGCCGCCCAGTTGGTCGAGTTTCAAAACGCCTACCAGGCTACGGCGCAAACCGTGAATATTCTGGACACGCTTCTGCAAGACACGATTAACATGCTGCCCGCAACGACCTAGAGGAAACCATGATCCAAGACATTAATCCGTCGGCGCAAGTATTCCTCGCTAACGTTTCGTCGCTGACGAACCAGATCACGCAGTTGACCAATGAAACCTCCTCGGGGCTGAGAATCTCCGAGCCCTCCGACGATCCCGGGGACATGGTTACCTTGATGCAGCTTCGCAGCGCGCTCGACGCCAACCAGCAGGTCACGAACAACCTGTCTCCCGTATTGAGCAACACGCAGGTGGCCGAGCAAGCTCTCCAAACCGCGGTGAACCTGGTCAGCGAGGCAACGTCCATCGGCACAGAGGGCGCCAACTCCCTGACATCGGCGACGCAAAACCAAGCCCTCGCGCAACAGGTTAACAACATCCTCCAACAACTGGTGGGGTTGGCGAACACCCAAGTGAACGGCCAGTATGTTTTCAGTGGCGATCAGCCGCAGTCTCCCTCGTACACGTTGAATGCAGCGAGTCCGACCGGAGTCACAGCGTTGCTGGCCAACCCCACGGCGACGCAACAGATCACGGACTCAAACGGCACGCCGTTCCCAATATCGCTGACGGCGCAGCAGATTTTTGATGATCAATCGGGCGGCGCCAGCTTCGCCGGCAACGCCGTGAGCCTCAACAACCCGGCCACATCGTTCCTGACGGCAGGCACCCAGACCTACACGTTCAACTACGTCGATGCCGGCGGCAACCCGCAGTCGACCAGCGTTGTCTTGAACGGTGGCGCGGGCGGCATCAACGGGACCGCGGTGATCACCCAGCTCAACGCCGGCCTGACCGGAACCGGGATCACGGCATCGATTAACACAACCGATGGGACCGTGCAGTTCACCAGCTCCGGCGCGTTCACGGTTGGCGTCGCGGCCCCCACGGCAGGCACTTCGACCGTAACGGCAGCGGCTAACGCGGTGAACCCGTCACAGTACAACGTGCAGTCGGCCGCTTTCAGCGGCGCAGGCACGACCTTAAGCGGAGCGGATACATTCACGCTCAGCGATGCTGAGGGTACAGCCAATGTCAGCCTTGGCGCCGGTGCCACCGTTGCCGGCGCGGTAAACACCATCAATACCGCACTACAGGCCGCGGGCATCACCGGTGTGAGTGCGCTGGCGACGGGCGATGGCACCGCTATCTCCTTTCAGGGGAGCTCGAACTTCAACCTGGTAGACACCACCAGCGCCGCCGGCGGCGCGTCGCCGCTGTTCGGACCAGCAGCCGCCGGCAATGTGCCCGTGACCGCAGCCAGCAACGGGGGCGCACCGGCGCCTGGCAATGTGTTCTACGCCGTAAATAGCCTGGTGGTCGCTCTGCAAAGCAACAACCAGGCTGCCATCACCACTTCCGTCAACGCGCTGCAAGTGGCCGGCACCTATCTCAACACGCAACTGGCGTTCTACGGCTCGGTGCAAGACCGCGTGCAGAATGCGCAGACGCTGGCGGCCCAGCAGAATACCGAACTACAAACCCAGTTGAGCCAAACGCAGGATGCCGACATCACCCAGGTGGCGGTTCAACTGACCGAGGATCAAACGAATTTGCAAGCTGCGCTCACGGCAGAAGGTCAATTGCCGAAGACCAGCCTATTTAACTTCCTGGGCTGAAAAACACCATGGATCAAGAGCCACAGAAGATTCACGCCGTGCAGACGGCCGGAGTAGAGACGCTGGAGGCACCGGCAGCGCCCAAAGCGGTTGCTTTCGATTTTCGCAAGCCGGGCCAGACCCCCGGTTCGCAGCGGCGCGCCGTTGATGTGCTGAAACAGAAGTTTCTGCATAGCATCGTGTCCAGCCTTTCGGCCTATCTGCGCTCTAGCGTGACGGCACAATTGCTGGGAGTCGATCATCTTCCGTACGGCGAATTTCTACGCGGCCTGCCTTCGCCAACCTGCGTGGTTTCGATCGGCATGAGCCCTCATGAAACGAACGCCGTTCTGGAGCTGAACCCCTCGCTGGTGTTTCCTATCATCGAATTACTCCTTGGCGGCAGCGGCAAGGCCGGAACCACGACCAACCGGGAAATCACCGAGATCGAACAGAACGTGCTGGATGGGCTGTTCCGGATCATCATGCAGGCGTTGGCGGACGCTTGGAAGGACGTGCTCCCAGTCACTCTCACCCTCGATTCGGTAGGCAGGGAAGCCCGACTGCTTCACGCGCCGCACGAACCGATGGTGGCCGTGAGCATTGATGTGAAGCTGGAAGAGGGCGGCGGACACTTGAACCTGGCCGTGCCTTCCGAAATCCTGGCGTTGGAGGGCGACGAGGGCGACGCGCAATCGGCCCCGCGGAAGATCGAGGCCACCGAGGCGGAACAAGGTCGGACTCTGGAACTACTGCGCGATGCCAAATGCACGTTGGAAACACATCTGGAAGGGCCGATGTTGCGGGTGCGCGAGATGCTGGAATTGAAGGAGGGCGACGTTCTGGCGTTCGATCATCCCATCGACGAACCGTTGGGCGGGTTCGTCAACGGCAAGCGGAAATTCTCCGGACAGATTGTGAGTACGGGAAAGAGGAAAGCTTTTCAGATTGACTAGCCGGCTGCGGGCGGCTCGCGGCCAGGTGTTCGAGAAGGCGGAAACACGTTGCGGCGCACCTGCCGGCACCCGACCCCAGCGGCAGCCGGACGAGGTCTCGCTGCATTTGTCCGGCGATTCCCTCCAGCAGTTCCAGCCGTTCCTGCTCTTCGGCTCGTGCGCCGGCCGCGTCGGCGCAAGCCTGTTGCGCGAGATACAGCTCAGCCTGGAGCCCGGGCAGATCCTCCTGCTCCCACACATTCAGAATACGCTGCGCCCGAGTGGCGGCGCTCATGGCAAAAGTCTGCATACCTTAGTTTGCTTATCGGCCCGCTGGGGCGATTTTTCCGAAAAATCCGGTATTTTCCGGCGGAACGTTACCGTAAATTACCGGAAACTATAGGGGAAAGTTCCGATAAGGATCTTGGCGGCGCTCACAGATGATCCAGCTCACCCGCTTGAATCATGTCCCTTTAGTTTTGAACTCGGACCTGATCGAGCATATGGAGGTAACCCCCGATACGGTAGTGACTTTAACTACTGGCCAGAAGTTTGTGGTCCTGGAGTCTGCCGAAGAAGTTTTGGCGCGCATCATCCAGTTCCGCAGATCCCTCCTCGTGGGGGCAGGCGACTGCCCTCTGAAACAACAGGATTACCAGCATCTCCTGGCAGACGTGAACAGACTAGACGAAACCGATGGCTGACAAGAGTCCGGCGGCGACGAAAAAATCGGGCGGTAAACCGGATCTGGTGACCATTGGCGGATTGCTCCTCGCCGTGGGCGGGATACTGGGCGGCCTGGTGCTCGAAGGCGGCAAAGTCAAGGATGTCTCTCAGGTCACCGCGGCAATCATCGTCCTGTGCGGCACCATCGGCGCAGTCATGGTTACGACGCCCATCGACACGCTAATCGGGGCCGTGAAGAAGTTGGGCATGGTGTTCTTTGAAGCGGATAGCAATCCGCACGCCATCATCGAGGAAATCATCCGGTACGCCACCAAGGCGCGGAAAAGCGGCATCGTTTCGCTTGAGCAGGAAGCAGACGCCATTCAGGACCCGTTTCTGCGCAAAGCGCTCAACCTGGCGGTGGACGGCACAGACCTGGATGTCATCCGCAAGATCATGGAACTGGAGATCAACGTCGAGGAGCAGCACGCGGAGGCCGAGGCCAAGGTTTTTGAGTCCGCTGGTGGATACGCGCCAACCATCGGCATTATCGGCGCGGTATTGGGATTGATCCAGGTGATGAAGAATCTGGCCAATATTGATGAAGTGGGGCACGGAATTGCGGTGGCTTTTGTGGCCACGGTTTATGGCGTGGCATCGGCCAACATTTTCTTCCTGCCCGCGGGTGCCAAGATCAAGGCCCGCATGCAAAGGGTCATTCAGAACCGCGAGCTGATGCTCGACGGTGTCGCCGGCATCGTGGAAGGTCTGAATCCCAAGTTGATTCGCAGCAAACTGGAAGCCTACGGGCGCGCCGGGCATAAGGAAAAAGTCGTTGAAGAGCCCAAGGCTGCCGCTAAGGCCCCCGCCCGCGCCGCGGCCGCCGAAGGATAGGTCGCAAAAATGGCCCGGGCCAAGAAAATCCCATCTCACGAGAATCACGAGCGCTGGCTGGTCTCTTACGCGGATTTCATCACCCTGTTGTTCGCCTTCTTCGTCGTGATGTTCGCTACTTCTCAGACGGACAAGTCCAAGGCCAAGGAGGTCTCCGAAGCCGTCACGGCAGCTCTGGAGCACGGCGGCGTCAGCGCGATGGTTCACTCGATCCTTGGCGGGACGGTGGACGAGAAGGGACAGGGCAACGCCCAAATGCGAGGGCCGGGTGGCACTCACAATGCCTTGAAGGAGCCCGAGGCCAGGCCCGTGCCGCCGCCGGAGGTGGCCGAACTGCTGCCGTCGATGAAATACCTGACCGGGGAACTGCAAGCAGAAATCAAGGCCGGCAAGATCGAGATGCGGCTTGAGCCGCGCGGGTTAGTGATCAGCCTCCGGGAGGCGGCCTTCTTTCCTTCCGCCGGAGACGCCGTCGAGACGTCAAGCTATCCCAGTATCCAGAAGGTCGCGGCAGTGCTCCGGGATCTGCCCAACCCGGTGCGCCTCGAGGGGCACACCGATTCCGTGCCCATCCATACGGCGCGCTTCCGCAACAATTGGGAGCTTTCCGCGGCGCGTAGCATCGCCATGCTGGATGTGTTGTCGAACCGGTTTCAGCTCTCCGCCGAACGCTTCTCCGTGGCCGGTTACGCCGATACCGCGCCCGTGGATTCCAACGGCACCGAGGAAGGCCGGGCGCACAACCGCCGCGTCGACATCGTTGTTCTGAACCAGATGATGAAGGTTCCGGACGTGGGCCCGGCACTCGCGACTCCGAATGCCGCGCCGAAGCGCGACGCCGACAAGAAAACCTAGGTTGGCCGGAAACGCCGGGGGAAAAACTCCGGGACCGGAGGAGTGAGTTGGCCCGGAGTTCCCTGGCGCCGGTGGGACAGCGCGCACCGCCGCCGCTATGGCTTCGCCGTACGGCGGCGTTGCGGCTCCCATTGGGCCAGGTACGTTTCGGCCGCGAGCGCCTCGAATTCGCGGTCCACGGCGGTTTCCCATTCCGACCTTCGTACCTGGCGAAGCTTCTCCAATAATCTATGCTTGCGCCGTGCATCGAGCAGGCGAGCGCGCTGCCGCTCCAGCCTTGCCTCGCAGTCGCGCCGCCGGTCCAGTGCGATCTTCCGCTGCCGCTCGATATGCTCCTGATAGCTGGCAAGCGCGGCCAGATCCATTCCATTCACTGGACCCGCCGACTGCACCAGGCCTTCGGCCTTCGCGCGTGCGTTCCCGAGGTTGGCCAGCACCGCCTCCCAACGCATAAACTCCCCCGCCACGCGGCTCATTGCCGATTGCTCGACATCCAGCTGCGCTTGCCGCCACTCTAATACGCGCTCCAGACGAAATGAGAATGCCGTCATAACAGTACTGGTCCGGCTACGGCAGTTGCGACGCCAATTGCCGCAGGCCCGCCAGAGTATCGTCCCATCGCGATTCTGCGTGCGCGTCCTGCTGCAGAAAACGCATCAGATCGGGGCGCATGCGAATCGCTGCGTCGAGCTTGGGATTCGATCCGGAAACATAGGCGCCCAACTGGATCAGGTCTTCGGCCTGATGGTACGCGGACAGGGCTTCGCGCAGCTTTCGCTGGGCCGCGAGCTGCTCTGTGGTGGCAATCTGTGTCGTGAGCCGGCTCACCGAATGTAATACGTCGATCGCCGGATAGTGCCCCGCTGCGCCGAGCGCCCGGGAAAGGACGATGTGCCCGTCCAGCATCGACCGGACGGCGTCGCAGATCGGCTCGTTAAAATCGTCGCCCTCCACCAGGACGGTGAAGAATCCCGTGATGGAGCCATGCTGAAAATTTCCAGCGCGCTCGAATACCTTCGGCAGAAGGCTGAACACGGAGGGCGGATAGCCTTTTTGGCTGGGAGGTTCTCCAGCCGATAACCCGATCTCGCGCTGTGCCATGGCGAACCGCGTGACCGAATCCATCACCAGCAAGACGTTCGCTCCCTGATCGCGAAAATACTCAGCGACCGCCAGCGCCACAAAACAGGCTCGCAGGCGAATGGGCGCCGGGCTATCGGAGGTGGCCACCACCACCACGGACTTCTGCATGCCTTCCGGTCCCAGCTCATGCTCCAGAAACGCGCGCACCTCGCGGTTGCGCTCGCCAATCAGCGCGATCACGGTGACATCGGCTGAGTTGTGGCGGGACATGCAGCCGAGCAGCGTGCTCTTTCCCACGCCGCTGCCGCCAAAAATGCCGATCCTCTGGCCACGCCCGCAAGGCAGAAGGCCGTCGATAGCGCGGATGCCGGTTACCAGGGGCTCGGTGATGTGTTCCCGCTCCAGCGGATTCGGTGGCAGCTTGTACAAGTCGTAGAAATCGGTTACTTCCGGTTCGCCACGAGAGTCGATCGGCCGGCCGAAACCGTCCAACACGCGTCCCAGCAGCGCCGGGCCGACGCCCACGCGAGCCTGGTCGGGGCGCGCCACGATGGGATCGCCCAGTTTCAGGCCGTCGATTTCCTCGAGCGCCATCGAAAGCACATTGCCGTTCCGGAAGCCAATCACCTGCGTGCGGATGGCGCGGCCTCCCGAAGCCAGGATCTCGCAAAAGTCGCCGATGGCCGCGGCTGGCCCTCGCGATTCAATTAGCAGACCGACCAGTTCGACTACCTCGCCCGACCACACAAACGGATCCACCTGCTCCAGCCGTGACAGATAAGAATCCAGACTCATGCCCGGTAGATTCGTCATCGTGTCTTTTGAAAGCGATCCACCAGACCCCTTTCAATCTCCTTGAGCTGGGAATCGATGGACGCATTGAGGCTGCCGCGAGACATCTCGAAGACCGCCGCTCCCGGTTCTTGCGCGGCGTCGCCGATCACTTCCACTCTTCCTGTCATGCCCAACCGCTCGACGGAGGCGCGCAAGGCGGACACATAGTCCGGATGCATTCTCACCCGGCAGCTTTCCTGCGATTGCAATCTCTCGAGCGCCGCCCGCACCAGCCCCTCAATCGCCGCTGGGTCGACCGTCAATTCGCGCCGCAGCACACGCCGTGCAATCGCGATGGACAACTGCACGGCATCCCCCTCCGTTTGGCGGAGCAGTTGGCCGCGATACTGATCGAGCTCAGAAATGCCATTGGCCAGGCGTTCGATCGTGGAGCGGAGCTCATCCTGGGCTTGCGCTCGGCCTTCGGCTTCGCCTTCGCGGCGCCCGGCCTCCCGCGCTTCGTGAGCGCGCTGCTCGATGAGTTTTTCCAATTCCGCAATCCGCGTTTCGCTCGGGTGCGCTGGTCCTGTCCCCGCTGCCTTGAAATCAGCAGCGGCCTTGCGGCGGTCCACGGTTTCGCCATTGAGGTCCACAGTGCGCCAGGCGAAGGGCCGCACATGGTCCGAACGGCTCTCCACCGAAACCCTAGACGACATACTGATCGGTGCCTCCTTTGAGGCTTACTACTCCTTCGGCTTGCAGTTCCTTGACCTTTGCGATGACTTCTTTCTGCGCTGCCTCGACATCTTTGATGCGGACCGGGCCGGCCGCCTCCATGTCCTCCTTCAACATCTCCGCGCCGCGCTGCGACATGGAGGTCATGAAGTGGGTCTTGAGCCCTTCGCTGGTGCCCTTGAGCGCTATCGTGAGCACCTTCCGGTCTACGCGCGATAGAACTTCCTTGATACCGTTCTGGTCCACCGAAAGGAAATCCTCGAACACGAACATCAGATGCCGGATGCCGCCGGCCGTGTTCGGGTCACGCTGTTCGATGTGGCTGAGGAGCTGTTCGCTCACACCGGAGTCCAGACGGTTGAACATTTCCGCCACCGCGCGCACGCCCCCGTGCGACTCGCGGCTGAAATCGCCAAGGCCTTTAAGTTTTTCCTCAATCACGCGGGCGATCTTGCCGATAATTTCCGGGGCAATCTGGTCAATCGCCGCCATGCGCAGCGCTACGTCCGACTGCATTTCGTCGGGAAGCGACATCAACAAGGCCGCGGATTTTGAGGAATCCAGGTGCGAGAGAATCAAGGCGATCGTCTGCGGATGCTCTGCCTGAAGGAACCGCGCCAATTGCTTGGAGTCCACCTTTTGTAGTGCTCGAAAGTTCGACGGCCCGCCTAGATCCTTGGGCAGCTTGTCCAACAGCCGGAGTCCGTCCTCCTGTCCGAATGCGGCCACCAGCATCTTGCGCGCATAGTCCAGCCCGCCGCTCACCACGTAATCGGTGGCAAGCATCAGATTGTGGAACTCTTCGAGGACGCTCTCCAGTTCGACGGAACTGACCGACCGGACCCGCGCCACCTCTTTGGTGACCCTTTGCACCTCGTCTTCCGATAGGTGGCTGAGGATCTTGGCGCTGGCTAAGTCGCCCAGGCTGATCAGCAGCATGGCCGCTTTGCGAGTGCCCGGAATCGAGTCAGCGTCCGGCCTTTTGACCGCTACTAGAGCCGGTTCATCGTCGAGCGGCGTTTGGATTTGCTCGTTCATGTCCGGTCCGCCCTCATTCGTTGACCCATCCGCGCACAATGTGGGACGGTATCACTGGATCTTTGTCGATATTGTCCTTGAGGCGTTTGACCAGAACGGCTGCTTTCTTGGTGGTCTCCTTGAACGCGGCGGCATCGATTTGCGCTTGCAGCTCGGCCTCTTCGTCGATCTGGGCCTGATGCGCTCCCGCCACTTGAGCGATCTCCGCACCCGACGGCAGCGCAGCCGCGGCAGTCGCTTTGCCTTTCCCCTTGAACATCTTCGCCACAACCCGCCGCAGCATTACCAGGAGGAAACCTACGGCCAGCGCCACGCCGGTCAGGACAATTTTGTTGTCAACAAGCTTCGATAGCCACGGAGGCAGATTCAGAGATCCCCCGGCGGGCGCGGGCTTGGCAGGTCCTGCCATGGGCGGTTCGAGGTTGAGCGTGGATTCGAACGGCAGGCTCTCGATAGTGAGCTGATCTCCGCGTTCTGTGGAGAAACCGGTCGCCGCCGCCACCAGATCTCGGATAGACTTCAGCGTTTTGGCGGATGGCTCCTCCAGAACCCGATGCACATTCTTGCCCTGGCCTTCCCAGTGAACCGCTTGATCCAACAGAACCGAGAGCGACATTTTCTTGACCGCTCCCTCCGGCAGCTTGGTGTGTTTCACTGTGCGGCTGGATTGATACGCGATACTCTCGGTGCGCCGCGAACTGCCGGCCAACGCCGCCGGCGGGCGCGGAGCAGGGCGGGGAAGGTTGGACGCCGTGCCGGGAACTCCGGCCGCTCCGCCCGTATTGCTGGTGTCCTCGGATTTCTGCGAGCTGACCATCACCGAGCGATTCGGGTCGAAAATTTCCTCGCTTTGATCGCCGCTGGTGAAATCGCAATCCACCGAGGCGCCGGCGCGGAACTTGTCCGCCCCGAGCAGTGGCTCGAGCGTGGAATTGATCTTCGCCACCAGATCGCGCTCCATGCTTTGGCGAAGCTCCAGCATGCGGTCGCTCGAATCAGCGCCGTCAGACGCCTGGAGGCTATGCGGACGGCTCAGCAGATGGCCCGTTACATCTAGTACCGAAACCGACTCCGGCGCCAGCCCCTCGACCGCGCTGGCCAACAAGTGCTGGATGGCCGTAACGTTCTGCGGAACCAGTTCCACGCCCGGCCGCAACCGCACCACCACGCTTGCCTTGGCTGGCTCCCGCGCCTCCAGATATACCGATTCTTTCGGAAATGTTACGTGGACGCGCGCCTGTTCCACTTCCGCCAGTGACATGACCGTCCGCTCGAGCTCTCCCTCGAGCGCCCGGCCGTAATTGATATGTTCGACGAACTCGGTCGCGCCGAAGTTGGTCTTGTCGAACAACTCAAAGCCGATGCGGCCGCTCTTCGGCAGCCCTGCCGACGCCATGTCGAGCCGCATCTCCGCTACTCTTGCCGAGGGCACCTGGATCGTCGATCCATTGTCGGAAAGGCGATAGGGAACGCCGGCTTCCTTGAGCTTCTGCACCACCGGTCCGGCGTCTTCCGCGGCCAGCGTCGTGTATAGCGGCCGGAAATCGCTTTCCTGCCTCCACTTCACAAACGCGTACAGACCGCTGACTACCGCCAGCGCGGCCAGCGCGATCGTCAGGCGCTGCGTCAACGTCAGGTTGGCGAGCACTTTCTTGAACTGATCCATGATTCTGTTTGAGCGGCGTTACATCTGCAGCCGCATGACTTCCTGATACGCCGAAACTACCTTGTTCCGTACTTGCAGTCCGAGTTCGAATGCCAGATCCGCGCGCTGCACAGCTAGAATCGCGCTATGCAATTCTTGGCCGTCGCCGGATAGAAAGCTTTCCACTGCCTTGGTCGCTGTGTTTCCCGTCTGCTCCACGTTCTGAATAGCGCCTTCGAGCACTCCGCGAAAGTCGCCTGAGGGCGATGTGCGACCCGGGATTGCGATGCTGGTCGCGATGTCGGCCGTCGCTGGAATCTGAATTGGGGAAATGGGTAGGGCCATGTGGGTTTCCTCAACGCAACAGATCGATTGATTTCTGGATCATGTCCTTGACCGCGGAAATAGCGGACACGTTCGCCTCGAAACCGCGGCTCGCCCCCATCAGGTCCACCATGTCTTCGGCGGGGTTGGTCCGCGGAAACGCCACGTAGCCGTCTTTGTCCGCGTCCGGATGTCCGGGCATGTAGCGCCGCTCCGGCTCGCTGTCGTCCACCACCACTTGCGAGACGCGAACACCATTTGGCTGCCCAAGCTGTGCTTCGAAGACCGAAGAGAATGGCGTGTCCGCGGGGGCGGTCTCGAATACGGCATCCTTGCGGCGATAGGGCCCGCCTTCGGGAGTTCGCGTGGTTTCCGCGTTGGCCAGGTTCTCCACCAGCAACTCCGCGCGGGCGCGTTGCGCCGTCATTCCCGACTCGC
Source organism: Terriglobia bacterium (assembly GCA_963768075.1). Taxonomy (GTDB): domain Bacteria; phylum Acidobacteriota; class Terriglobia; order Bryobacterales; family Bryobacteraceae; genus QHXW01. Next base: position 406,081 of record CAVYHD010000018.1, on the reverse strand, counting down.
TGACTGACAACAGAGAAAACAGGCTCATCCGCTCTTGCCCTCCTCAATCGCCATCTTGACGGAGCGAAGCTGGTCTTTCATCAGGTTGGTGGCGATACTGAAGCGCAGCGCGTTTTCCGAGAGCAGCCGTGCTTCGCGGTCGATGCTGACGTTGTTGCCGTCGTTGCGCACGGCCAGCCCGCTAACTTCGACGCGGTTCACCGGCGCTCCCGCGGTCGCATTCAGAAACTCGGATTGGAAGTCGATATCCTGCGTTTTGTATCCCGGAGTGTCCGCATTCGCGATATTCGAAGCCACCAGCTTCTGGCGCGCGCTGAGCAGATCCATGTAATGTTCGAGTTTGCTCGCCAGCGGATCCAGCATGAACCGCTGTTCGTGCAAACCGGTTGCCATGGATAACCGCCTTTCTCCCGGCTCCGGATTAACCAAAGGAAGTGTTACGGATTCGACGAAGTCACCGTTTCGACGGCGCTCCGGTGCCAGTTGGCTAGCCTTCGAGCTTCCAGCGTGGCGTGGGCGGGGCCAGCATGCGGTAGCGAAGGACCGCGGACACCTGCTCCAGCTTATTGCTGGTACGAGCGCGGGCGGAGCGGAGTACTCGAAGCGCCCACTTTGTGAGGTCCATGGCCTCCCGCACAACTTCCCGGGAGGTGGTTCGTTCGAGGACCAGGCCGCCAACGCCGCCTCCACTTCGCGCCGGTAGTCGGCCAGCGCCGTTTGGACATCGTCGTATGCTTCCGCAACCACCGCGCGCCGCAAGCGGTCGGCCGCTTCCCTGCGTAGATTGTCGTTGCTCATAGTTGCGCTAATTCTTCTGGGCTCGGTATCAGCATGGACGTGAACAGGCTGGTGAAGAATGATTGCTGGGATTCGAGCGATGCAATGGCGGCATCCGCCGTCGACATCTGCGATTGCAAGCTGCTCTGCAACAGGGTGAGCTGATCCTGTTGCTGAGAGATCAATTGATTGTCTGAGTTGATGGAGTTGGTCGTTTGCGTGATTTCGTTGGGCAGGATGCCCGTGGTCGGGTTTTCGATGTTCGCCAGGGTGTTCGTTGCGAACTGTAGAAAACCGCCGCTGGTTGCACTGCCGAGAAATGCAGTCACGCTGTTAATCTGGCTGGTGCTCGCGCCCGCCAGAACCGTGGAGTCGAATTCCAATTGGCCGGTCGAGTTGAAGGTGAGGCCAAGCGCCGCGAGCGACGTCACGCCGTTGCTTGCGCTGGTGTAGTTGCCGATGCTGCTCAGCGCCTGTTGCAGCGTGTAGACGGTGCTGTCCCCGCTTAGTGCGCCGCCGTTCTGGCCGATATTTTTATCGAGCTCAGCCGACGCGTTGTTGAATGCGGTGACGAACGAAGAAAGGTCATTGCTGAGCGAGGTCGTGCTGGGGGCAACCGTTACCGTGCTGGTGCCTGTGCCCAGCAGATTCGCCGTCACGCCTGGCGAAAGAGTCACCGCATCGGACGTGCTCGAGATCGGTGTGGCAGGCGACCCGTTCACCTGATATTGAACATCCTGCCCAGGGGTCAGCGGAGTCATCAGATTTGTACTGCTGCCGGTATCAGTGAGGCTGATGGGTGTCTCGCCGAACGATGTGCTCTGCAAAGAAAGCTCGTAGTCGGGCGCGGAGGACGACCCTACGTTGACGATTGTAGCCTGCACTCCCGCCGAGGGAGTTGCGTTGATGGCGGCAGCGAGCGCGTCAAGAGTATTGCTGCCTGGTGTGATCGTCGTTGGTACGCCGCCGACGCTCAGCGTGATAGCTCGAGGCCGAGTCGAGGCCCTCGGTGGTTGGATCGGCTACGCCCGTTGTGCTCATCGCGCTGGCGTATGTGCCTGCTTGTGTGACCTTTACCGTGTAAGTGCCCGGAAGCGCGCCTGCGCCTGCCGTGGCGTTGAGTACACTCGAATTGGACACCGAGGCCGTGAGAATTCCCTGGCTGTCCGTATTCAGGCTGGAGAGGGCTGATTGGAGGGATTGGAAGTCCGAGCTGAGGGTGCTCAGCTCCGTGGTCTGGTTGGTTAAGTTGTGGCTTCCGTCTGCAATTGTTGCATCGGAAGTTCGGCCAAAGCGACCTGTTGATTGACTGCGTTCTGGAGGTCTTGCGAATAGTTGCTCAACCCAACGGAGCCCGGAGTGGTGGTGCCAGTGCTGGCCTGGGTCGACGTAGGAGAACCCGAAAACCCAACCGTTGAAGTGCTGCCCAATGGTCACCTCCTATTAACAAAAGCAAGCCGGGCCGCGGGCGGCGGCCCAGCTCACTGGGTTACCAGACTATTCCTTACGCGCCACTCTTCAGCAGGCTGAGAACGGCCTGGGGTATCGCATTTGCCTGCACGAGAGCTGCCACAGACGCCTGTTGCAGAATCTGCTCGTTGCTCAGGTTCGAAGCGGCGGAGGCTACGTCGACGTCCTTAATGGAAGACTCGGCGGAGGAGAAGCTCGAGATCTGCGACTGCGCCAGGTTGATGGCGAAATTCAGCTTGTTCTCGCCGGTTCCCACCGCGCCCTGCACCAGGCCCAGAGCCTGCACCGCGGCGCTGATGGAGGTGATAGCGGCTAGAGCGTTGCCAGTGGCGCTGGCCGAGGGACTCGGAGCGGCCACAGCCACCGCACCCGCGGTCGCCTGGAACGCACTGCCCGCACCGGTGCCGACTTGGGCGGCGGTATCCACCTGGAACGAGCTCGCGCCCTGCAGAGTGATGCCCCCGTTCGGGTTATCCACGGCATAAACGCCGCTGCCAGACAACGCCGTGTTAAAAGCAGTGACGGCAGCTCCAATGGTGGCTGCCGTTGGCGGCAGCCAGGTTCACTGTGTAATTCGTGCCGTTCGTCGTGACCGTAATCGCCTGAGTTTCGTTGCCTGTGAAAGCGGTGAAATTCGCAGTCGTACCGGTCTGATAGTTGGTGCCGTTCTCCAGCGTGGAGGCGTCGGTTACGATCGGATCGGCATCGCCGCTCGACGTAACGCTCGCTTGCAGCAGGTTCCCGCCGCCAAGCTGCAGGTCGCCATTCGTGCCGATCTGCGCATAGACGCCGTTGATGCCGGGCCGGTGATGGCGGAATTGAGCGCCGTTATGAATTGCGCTCCGGTATAGCCGCCGGCTTGTGGGTCACGTTGATACTAGATGACGTCGCCTGGCCCGCGAGTTTAGTAGTTGATGGTGAACGTCTCCCCGTTGTCGCCACCATTGGTAGTGGAGTTCTCAAAATTGGCGGCCGGGTTGTTCAAGGTGTTGATCGTGTTGCCGGCGAATGACGTGCCGCCGCCCAGCACCGAAGTTCCGGACAGGCCCAGCGAGGCCGCATCCACTGCGTTCGCCGTTCCGCTCAGATCCACGTTGACCTGCGACGTGCCGGCCTGCGTGCTCAGTTCGCCGCCGCCGATGTACACGCTAAGCTCGGTGTTGAAGTTGCCGCCCGCGTTCAAGCCGATGTTCGCCGCCTGCCGCGTGATTTCGCCCAAGTCCGATTGATATTCGTTGTTCAGTGTGCTGCGGTCGCCGGTGAAGGTGCCGCTGGCCGACTCAGTCGCGAGAGTTTCCAAGCGATTCAGAATCTGGGAAATGTTGCTCAAGCCGCCGTCAATGATCTGCAACGTGCTGACGCCGTTGTTGGCGTTCTGCACGCCCTGCGTCAGCTGCCCGATATCGGCTTGGTATTGGTTGGCAACCGCCAGTCCCGCCGCGTCGTCTCCGGAGGAGTTGATGCGATAGCCGGACGACAATTGCTGAATCGTGTTGCTTTCCGCTGCCGTATTGACGTTGAGGTCTTGTTGGGCCAGCAACGAGGTTACGTTCGTTTGAATCGAAATCATAGATGAAGTATCCTTGTGGCGATACAACCCGACAGCATCGGGCCTGGGTTCTCCGCTCTTTTTTTCAGATGCCCAAGGTACCGCGTTCAAAACCCTTATCGCCTATTGCTCAGGTATATTTCCGATTTTTTGCATAAGAATTTTCGCCAGTCCTCGGGTGAACATTCGATCGGCGTGTCAACATTCACTTTGGTGCAGTCAGAGCTGATACCGCCAAGTAACAAGACCGCCCGCCCCGTCACTTCATTTGCCACGGCTGCTCAGGCCGGGCTGCGAGAGCGTCGCGCGCCAAGGTATTTGACTCCGGCCGCGTTTATAACTAAAGGCATCATTGCCAGCGCCCGCGGCTCAGTTTCAAAATATGGTTAGCAATGAGAGCAATCACCCGCCCTGGCTCGCCTTACCGCGTCCCGACGCCGTCTCGTAATTGGCTCAGAGCCAACCAGTAGTGGGTACGAACGCCATCATGCCTGATACGCAACCCACCTCCGGTGTACCGTTGGGGAACGAAGCGGCTCGAGAGCTCGCCTACCGCTCCATTCCCGGTGCCCTTGCGTATCTGATCTTGCTTGTTGTTCCGATTTCAGCTACCTCCTACGCACGCGATTTTCCCAAGACCTTTCTCGCTGTTGGCGCTTCGATCCTCCTGTTCGCTACCGCCCGGCTCGTGTTCGCGTGGTGGATGGCGCAGCATTATGATGAGCCCCGCAGCTGGCGCTGGTGGGGATTTCTCGTGGGTACTTATGGCTGTGCGCTGGTCTGGGCCGTATTCTGCTGCGCTACCGCGATGCTTTACTCCGGTGGCCCGGCCTTCTTGCTGCTGCTCGCCATTACTGCGATCGTCGCCAGCGGCGAGGCCATTGCGCTCTCGCCGGTTCTAACCGTGGCTCGCTACTATTTGATCATCCTGTTCACCCCTCTCACCGCCTGGGGCATGATTCATGGCGGATCGGTCGGATACTCCGCCGCCGGCCTCACCGGTCTCTATTTGAGCTACTTGCTCTTGCAGGTCAGGCAACAGTCCTCGTGGTACTCGACCACTCTCACTACCCGTACCATGCTCGCCGCCAAAGCCGCCGACCTCGCGCGGGACATGAATTCGCTCGAAGATGCCCGCGAAGACGCGGAGAGGACTTCGCGCGCCAAAAGCGAGTTCCTCGCCAGTATGAGTCACGAGATTCGTACCCCGATGAACGGCGTCGTCGGGATGACGGACCTTTTGCTCGGCACTGAATTGACGGCTGAGCAGCGCGACTTTGTGCTCACGATCCGGCAGTCCAGCGATGCGCTCCTGTCGGTCATTAACGACATCCTCGACTTTTCCAAAATCGAAGCCGGGAAAATGGCCATCGAAGCGATCGACTTCGACTTGCGGAGTTTGGTGGAAGAGTCGGCCTTCGTGCTGGCTGAGCCTGCCCAGAAAAAAGGACTGGACCTGAGTTGTTTGGTTGATCCCGATGTTCCTCCGCGCGTCGTGGGTGATCCCAGCCGCCTTCGTCAGGTTCTGCTGAACCTGCTGAGCAATGGCGTCAAGTTCACCGAAAAAGGTGAGGTCGTTCTACGCGTCGAATCCCATGGCCTTCGGGATGGCTCGGCCAGAATTCTTTTTTCTGTGACGGATACGGGTCTCGGCATCCCGCTGGCGGCGCAGAAGCAACTGTTTCACCCTTTCACGCAGGCCGATTCCTCCGTGGCGCGGCGCTATGGAGGCACCGGACTTGGACTCACCATTTGCAAACGGCTCGTGGAGCTTATGGGCGGCGAGATCGGGTTGGACAGCACCGTGGACCAGGGCTCAAAATTCTGGTTTGAGTTGCCGCTCCGGATTAGTAAGACTTCGCGCGAGGAGCGTCCGCTCGATCTGAGCCAGGTCCGTATTCTCGTGGTCGACGATAATGCCACCAACCGCCGGATTCTTGAATCGCAGCTCACTAAGCTCGGCATGCATGTCGCGTGCGTGCCCGGCGGTCCCGAGGCGCTTGAAGCGCTGGCTGCCGCTGCCCAGGGCGACGAGCCCTTTCACGCCGCGATTGTCGATCACGACATGCCCGAAATGGATGGGATGACCCTCGCCCGCGAAGTTCGCGCGCGCACCGAGGGCAACGGCCTGGTCATGGTTTTGTTGAGTTCCCACGCGCAAATGGCCACGGTGGAAAATCTGCAGGCGGCCGGTTTTGCCGCGTGCGTGATGAAGCCCGCGCGCATCGAGCAACTGCGCGATTGCCTGAATAAGTCGTTGCGCAACGCGCCGGTGCTGGCCCAGGCCAAGGCCGCTAAGCCGGCGTCGCAAGCGCTCCGCGGACGCATTCTGCTGGCGGAAGACAATTCTGTTAATCAGAAAGTGGCCACGCGCACTCTAGAGAAGCTCGGATATTACGTGGACGTGGTCGCCAACGGCGCCGAAGCGGTGGAAAAACTCGAGCATGGACTCTACGATGCGATCCTGATGGACTGTCAGATGCCGGAGATGGATGGCTACGCGGCCACGCGCGAAATTCGCCGCCGCGAATCCGCGGCCGGCCGCACCATCATCATCGCCATGACGGCTAGCGCCATGGCCGGTGACCGCGAGAAGTGTCTTAAGGCCGGCATGGACGATTACGTCACTAAGCCGGTGCGCTCCGAGGATCTACAACAGATTCTTCAGAAGAACCTCGCACAAAATGCCGCGGGTCAGCTGCCCGTCGCCGCCGAAACCGCCGCGCATCTCGCCGGCGACGCCGAGCTGGTCGCGCGAATCAAGGAACTGGAACAGGAAGTCGGCCCTTCGGCGATGCAGGAATTGATCGGCGATTTCCTGAACATTACCGCGCGTTCTCTCGACAGCCTGGAGAGCGCTTTGCGCAGCGCCGATTCCTCAGGCGCCGTCGAGACGCTGCACAACCTGGTGGATTGTAGCGCCAATGTCGGCGCCGTTCGCATGGCTGAGATCTGCACCCGCATGGAAGTGACCATTCAGCGCAAGGGTCCGCGGGATTGCGCTGGCGCGCTCGCGCAGTTAGCCGAGGCCTACCGCTCGATTGCAGTCGAACTCGAAGAGATCTATCCGATGTGCCGGGTGAAAAGCAAATCCGGAGATCCACCGCGTCCCGTTCCGGCCGGTTAGCGGCTTGCCGCCACTATCCAGCTAATTTTACGAGAAGTCTTACCAGCACATGTCAGTGACTCGCCCAGCCAGGTTGGTTTTTGCCGTGTGCGCGTTCGTGCCTTGTTTTTCCTGGCCTGGCGTTCTCTGCGCGGCTTCGCCGCGTCCCTGGCTGCTCGAACACGCTGCGCAAATCCGCAACCTGTCGGTCGAAGACGCCGCCCGCGGTCTCCCCGTTAAGTTGCACGCCGTCGTGACCTACAACGATCCCGATAGCGGCGAATTGTTCGTCCAGGACGCGACCGGCGGCATCTACGTGTCAGTGGACAAACCCATTTCCGTCAAAAGCGGCCAGCAGGTCGAAGTCACCGGAATGACCAGCCCGGGCGACTTCGCTCCTGAAGTGAGCAAGGCCGATGTTCGCGTCTTCGGCGTCGGCGTTCTGCCCCCGCCGCGCAACGTCTCCATTGATGAAATGGCGTCCGGTAACCAGGACAGCCAATGGGTCGAGTCCGAGGGTATCATCCATGGTGCGACGATTGAAGCCCACCGTTTGATATTGGACGTTTTCGCCGGCGGCCGCCACGCCACCGTTAGGATCATGAGTTTTCCCGCGGTTGTTCCGGACGCTCTCATTGACTCCCGAATCCGATTCCGCGGCGCGTGTGGAGGCACGTTCAACGGCAAGCGCCAGCTAACCGGCATCGTAGTGTACGTCCCCGAGATTAGGGACCTGGCTGTTGCCGAAACGTCTGGCGCCGGTCTTTCTGAGGTTCCTCTGCGCGGCGCCAACAGTCTTCTTCGATTTTCTCCCGGGTCCGCGTTCGATCAGCGCGTCAGAATCCGTGGTGTGGTCACATTCCATCGACCGGGCCGCGCCATTTTTCTGCGGGATGGCGAACAGGATCTGATGGCGCTCTCTTACCAGAAGCTTAGTGTCAGTCCCGGCGACGTGGTCGAGGTCGTCGGATTTCCATCGCCCGGCGAGTACGCGCCGATTCTCGCGGATGCCGTTTTCCGCAAGTTGGCACAACAGGCGCCGCCCCGGCCCATTCACGCCACCGCTGAACGATTGCTCACCGGCGAGTTCGATAACACGCTCGTTGAGGTCGACGGGAAGCTGCTGACGCTTTCCAACACTTCCAAAGGCGAGTTACTCGCGTTGAAAACTGGCAGCCGCCTCTTCAATGCCCAGATCGAAGAATCCGGCCGGGATCCTCTTATCGAGTCGATCGAGGAAGGCAGCGATTTGCGAGTCAGCGGCATCTGCGTCATCGAAACCGGAGGCGGATATCACGAGCCGCAGTCCTTTCATCTTCTGATCCGTTCCCCCGAGGACGTTGCCGTCGTGCATCGTGCTCCACTGTGGACGCTCTCTCGCGTGCTGCTGTCTTTCAGTCTGGTGATGGTGGTCGCCATCGTCGCGGTGGGATGGGTTCTGCTGCTGCGCCGGCAGGTCAAAACACAAACCGCCCAGCTCGAGCAAAAGAATACCCAGCTCGGAGTCGCGCTGGAGGCTGCGAATGCCGCGACACGGCTCAAAGGCGAGTTTCTGGCGAATATGAGCCACGAGATTCGCACTCCTATGAACGGCGTTCTCGGCATGACTGACATCGTTCTCGATTCCGACCTCTCCCGCGAACAGCGCGAATGTCTGATCGTCGCCAAGAACTCCGCCGAATCCTTGTTGGGGTTGCTGAACAACGTTCTCGAATTTTCGCGCCTCGAGGGTGGCCTGCTGGAATTGCGTCCCGCTGAATTTTCCCTGCGGCAGTGCTTGAAGAATTCCTTGGGCGCCATCCAGTCAAATGCGGACCAGAAGAGTTTGGACCTTAACGTCGAAGTCGCTCCGAATGTGCCCGAGGTTCTCATCGGTGATGAGCTCCGCTTGCGCCAGGTTCTTCTGAATCTTCTGAACAACGCCGTGAAATTCACCGATGTGGGTTCAATCCACGTCAACGTTGGGCTTGACAAGCGGAAAGGCCGCACAGCGTGCCTTGAGTTTTCGGTCCGCGATACCGGCGTCGGCATTCCCGCCGATAAACTCGACTTGATATTCGAGGCGTTCCGGCAGGGCGATGGCTCCAACACTCGCCGCTACGGCGGCACCGGACTGGGTTTGACAATCTCTTCACGCCTCGTCGCGCTGATGAATGGCCAAATTTCCGTTGAAAGCAAGCCCGGAAAGGGCAGCGTTTTCCGCTTCACGGCCGAGTTTCAAAGCGCGGCGCCGCCATCCGCCGCTGTCAGCCTTCCGTCCTTGCGCATCTTGCTGGCGGAAGACAATCTCATCAATCAAAAGATTACGTCCAAGGTGCTCGAGAGCCGCCGCCACGTCGTGACCGCTGTTCCCAATGGCCGCGAAGTTTTGGCCGCGCTCGAACAGGCGAAGTTCGACGTAGTCTTGATGGATATGCAGATGCCTCTCATGGATGGCTTTGAGTGCGCCGCTGAGATTCGCCGCCGGGAACAGAACGCAGGCGGCCGCGTTCCCATCGTCGCCATCGCGGCGCGCGCGGCTAATGGCGATACTGAGCGGTACGAAAGCGCGGGCATCGACGAATATGTCACCAGGCCGCTGCGCCCCCGGGAGCTGTTTTACGCCATCGAGCTGTCTTTGATCGGGCGAGTCCCGTCTGGCGTCTCCTAGACCCTCAACCACCTGGAGCGTCCAAATAATTCCCCGAGCCGGCAAAAAATAGGATAGACTTGTTGGGCTATGATTGAGTCGCCTTCAAAGCAGCCGGTCCTGGTTGACGGCAAGCAGATGCTCGATGTTGTGGAAAATGATTTGAGACTGGCTATGACATTCACCAAAATTTCGTCGGCCGCCTATTCCGCGGGTAGACTCCAGCACGCGAGCGATGCGCGCTCCAAAGCGCAGGCCGCTCACGCGAGAGCCGTCGCGCAATGGGAGGTGTGTTCTGCTGTGAGTCTTCAAGACGCGGCGCCGGTGCAGGTCATGCTGAACGAAGTGCGGAACGCCTTAGGGAGTCTGCCGGCGTCCGAGCATCAGGCCGTCTGGATGTTCCACGCCGCCGGCTAACGCTCGGCAACCCAGCTTCACGGTCCCGCTAGTTTCGAGGTCAACATCCAGTTGAGCACGCCGTGCGGTTGAGTGCCTTCTGCCTCCACGTCCACCGAAACCAAACTTCCCTTCTTCATGCGGACCAGCAGCGCATCGCATCCCAGCAGGAATCCCACCAGCGTACTCAGCAGCGGCTCATGACCGGCAATCAGAACTTCCTCGGTCTTCCGCGCGCGAATTTCTTTCCAGACTCGCTCCGGCGTGCCGGAGGGATCTAGCGCATTGGTTCGGACCAAATCGTCCGCGCCGTGCAGAATCGATGCCGCAATCTCGGCAGTTTCTACCGCGCGCTTCAACGGGCTCGTCAGAATGACGGAGGGGCGAACTCCGGCCCGCCGCGCGCGCTCTAGTACGCCGCGTAATTTTTGTTTGCCCTCCTGAGTCAAAGCACGGTCGGCGTCAGCGCCGCCCGGCGGTGCGTCCTCCGCGATCCCGTGCCGCAAGATGTAGATCCGCATGCGCTACTGTTTCCTCGCGTGATGCGCGCGGTTGACAGCATTCCGGCGCGGTGCTCCGTTGATACGCGGCGCATTGCGCATTTTCTTTATCTCCAAGTTCGAGATGTGTTCCTGCAGATCGCGAAAAATCACATCCGGCGCCCTGCCGGCGTCTACTGTGACAAAGTTGTATTTCTTTGCCATCGCATCCAGAGCCCGGATCAGTCGGGTCTGATATTTCACGAAGCTGTCGAACATGTTGTCGCCGAAGCGCATGTCCATGCCGCTTTCCCAGTAGTCAAACGCGCCGCGGCCCAACACCACTCGCGAGACCAGTTGTTTCACGTCCGCCCGCAGATAGTAGACTGCGTGTGGTACCAGGCCGAATCCGGTCACTTGGTCGATCCAGCGCCGGTCCTCGCCCCGCGCCATCGCGCGCGCCATGATGGAAAATATGTAGCGGTCCGTCAGCACCACAAAGCCTGCTCGCAGCGCCGGAACGATTTCGTTTTCCAGCCGGTCGGCAAAATCCGTCGTGTAATAGAGGGTCATCGTCAACGGTCCAAGTGTGTTCCCCTCTTTCGCTTGCTTGATTCCCTTGCCGGCAAGCGCTCCGCGCGCCATCCCGGTGTCCAGCACCGCGTGGCCTTCCTGCTCCAGCCACTGCCGCAGCATTGCGATCTGCGTCGTCCGCCCCACTGCGTCTGGTCCCTCGATCACCAGCAGCTTCCCCTGCAGCTCGGCAGAGTCAACGCCGGGCAGCGGTTGGCTATAAAACTGAAGCGGCTGCTTCAATCGCATGGATCTCACTCGGCGGGACGCGGAGCACGCCATTTTTCAGGCGCACGCCCAGTTCGCGCACCACGATTCCCCGCATCTGTTTCTGTTGTTCTTCAATGGAAAGCGTTGCGTCGATGATGTGAAAGCCCACTTCGCGCGCCATGGCCTCGTACTCGTCTAGAATCCGGCCTTGGAAGATTCGAAAACTCTCTTCCACGTCCCGGCTCAGCCCTAGGTCCATTCCCGCTTCGTAATACTTGATCGCGTCGCGCCCTCCGAGAATGCGTCCGATCGCCACGTCCAGCGGGACGCGAAAATAGAAACTCAAATTCGGCCGTGTGGCGAAACTGTAAAGATTTCTCACCCATCGCCGGCTCACGCCTCGCGCCACGTCGCGCGCGAACGCCGTGAATGCGTACCGGTCCGCGCACACGATCGCGCCGGACTTCAGTAGCGGCAGAATGTAGCGCTCCATCCGGTCCGCAAAATCCGTCGCGTGGATCAGGCTGAACGTCGTCGGCGTGAACATCTCTTTCTTCTTGCCGCGCCGCGTCGTCTCCCGCACCAGTGGCGACGAGTTCCATTCACTGAACGCCACCGCGTAGCCCTGCGATCGCAGCCAGTGGCTCAGTAGCAAAATTTGCGTTGATTTTCCCGAACCGTCGATTCCCTCTACTACCAGGAGTTTTCCTTTTAGGCGGTTCGGCTTCAGAGATGGCATACCGGGGGAAGCGTGCCATTTATTATAACGTCTATATGCCCCGCTACGCCGCGATCGACATTGGCAGCAATTCGCTCCGTATGGAGGCGGCGGAGGTGACTCCGGGAGCGCCCATCAAGATTCTCGCTTCCGATCGCCAGGTCACGCGCCTCGGCGAAAGCGTCTTTCGCAGCGGCAGAATCAGTGCCGATGCCATCGCCCTGGTTTGCCGCGTCCTCGCCGGCATGGCGCAGCAGTATCGCAAGTTGGACGTCGTCGGCGTCCGCGCCGTTGCCACCAGCGCCGTACGCGACGCCGGTAATCAGAGCGAATTCATTGCCCGCGCCTCCGACGCTATCGCCACGCCTGTCGAAATCATTTCCGGCCAGGAGGAATCCCGCCTGGTTCATCTCGGCGTTCAAAGCCGCTGGCCTCATCCCAAGCGCCGCCTGCTCATCATCGACGTCGGCGGCGGCAGCGCTGAAATCATCCTCAGCGAATTCGGACATATGAAGGAGGCCGTTTCCAAACCTCTCGGCGCGGTGCGCCTGACCGAAGTGTTCCTGAAAGATGATCCTCCCACCGCCTTGCAACTTCACCGTATGGAGGAATACATCGACGAGAAACTCGCCGCCGCCATCGGCCGCACGGGAGCCAAGCCCTCCGAGCGCATCATCGCCACCTCCGGCACCGCTTCGGCGCTGGTGAGCGCCATTCACCGCATCTCCGGCTCAAAAGTGGATCAGGCCGATCGCCTCCGTGCCTCCGTGGCTCAAATCCGCCAGCTTTACCGCGAGTTATGTTCCCGCAGTCTCGACGGCCGTCGCAAAATCACCGGCATCGGACCGCGCCGTGCCGAAATCATCATTCCCGGTACCGCCGTCCTGTTGCATTTCCTCCGGAATTTGCATATGCCGTCGCTCTATTATTCGGCCGCGGGATTGCGCGACGGCATCATTGCCGATCTCGTGCAGCGCGGCGTCGGGCGCGAACTTTCCGAGTTGGATCGCGACCAGCGCCGTGTCGTCGAGGCCATGGCCCGCCACTACGGTGTCCTGTTGCCCCACGCTCGCAAGGTCGCGTACCTCGCCAATCGTTTGTTTACCTCTTTGCACTCTCTTCATGGCCTCGCCCCGGCGAATGGAAAACTGCTCGAAGCCGCCGCCTATCTGCACGATATCGGCCACTACGTCAGTGAATCTCGCCATCACAAGCATTCCTACTATCTCGTAGCCAACTCCGATCTGCCCGGATTCACCAACCGCGAGCGTGAGTTGATCGCCACTCTCTGCCGCTTTCATCGCAAGTCCATGCCCGCCGCGCGTCACGAAAATTTTTACCCGCTTAATGGCGACGAAAGGCGCGCCGTCATGCTCCTCATCCCTCTGCTGCGCATCGCCGATAACCTCGACCGCAGCCATGCCGAGCGCGTTGAGTCGCTCGATTGCTCCCTGCGCGATGGTCAGGTCATTCTCAAACTCGGATCGGAAAGCGATACCGATCTCGAACAGTGGGCCGTCGAGCGCACCGCCGAGACCTTCCGCGAGATCTACGGCCGTGAGATCATCCTGAGCAGGTTACGATGACGATGCCGGAGTACGCCCGCGAGCGTGGCGCACTGTTGCTGCGCCGCCTGGCTTTTTGTATGAATCGCGCCGCCCGGCTCCGCGATCCCGAATCCATCCACGATCTCCGTGTCTCCATTCGCCGCTTTCAGCAGTGCCTCGTCGTGTTTCACGAATTCTTCCCGCGAGGCCAGGTGAGGAAAATTCGCGAGCGCCTCCACAAGATCATGCAAATCGCCGGCGAAATCCGAAATCGTGACATCGCCCTGGAGCTGTTCGAGAAGGCCGGAATTTCGGCGGATCCCCTTCTCACGCTCCGCTTAAGTCAGGAAGCCAGAGAGTTCCACGCCGAGCTGCAACGCTTGCTCGCGCGCTGGGGCCGCCGCGATGTCTCGCGTCGCTGGGGAGCTCGCCTGGGATTATAGGTATGGCCAAACCGAAACCAATCGTCTGGAATGCCGCGGAGGATCCGGCCGAAAATGCGGCCCGCGAACTGCCCAAAGCGGCGCGCGCGTATTTCCGGGATGGCCGTGCCATGTGCCAATCTCAATCTTCCGTCCGCACGCTGCACACCTTTCGTCTGCAAACCAAGCGCCTTCGCTACACCCTCGAGCTCTTCCGCCCCTGTTACGGTCCCGGTCTCGATCGCCGGCTCGCACTGTTGCGCGATGTGCAGACGCATCTCGGCGAGATCAACGATTGTGCCGCTGCCACCGTACTGCTCGGCAAGACACACCCGCACTTCCGTGCCTTCCTGAAACACCGCATGTCCGCCAAGATCTCCGAACTCCACCGCTTCTGGCAACAAACCGTGGATGCCGCCGGCCAGGAACACTGGTGGACCGATTATCTGTCGCGCTTCGCGAGAAAGCAGGTCCGCCATGAACATCGTTAAGTCGACCCGGCGATACGAACAGTGGCTCCGCAAAAAGATCCCCTTGATCGATGCCGATCTTGAACATAAGCACGAAGCCATGACCCAGGATCCCTTCCTATTTCTGCGCGCCACTTTTTATCGCTGGATGCAGGTGTGGCCTGAGGTTTGCCCGGAATGTGCCACCGCGCCCGCCGTGCTCGGCGTCGGCGACCTCCACGTCGAAAACTTCGGCACTTGGCGCGACATCGAAGGGCGCTTGATTTGGGGCATCAATGATTTCGATGAGGTCTGGCAATTCCCCTACACGATCGATCTCGTTCGCTTGAGCGCCAGCGCCCACCTCGCCATCAAGGGCGCGCAACTCCGCATCGAGATCAAGGATGCCTGTGATGCCATCCTCGCCGGCTACCAGGAAGGACTCGCCGCCGGCGGCAGCCCCTTCGTCCTCGAGGAACACCACCCCTGGCTGCGCTCCATGGTCACCGGCGTCCTGCGCGATCCTGAGCGCTACTGGGCGAAGCTCGAGGCCCTGCCGGCCGAGGTCCGCATGCCCGCCGGCGCGCGCAAAGCCATCGAGAAGCTGCTGCCTGCCAAGGGCCTCGGTTACTGTGTCGCGCATCGCGTCGCCGGACTGGGCAGTCTCGGAAGGGAGCGCTACGTCGCCATCGCTGAGTTTCACGGCGGTAAAATCGCCCGCGAAGCCAAGGCGTTGGCGCCTTCCGCGGCCGTCTGGGCCGAAGGCGCCAAATCCACCGCCATCCACTATGAGGAAATTCTCGCGCGCTCTGTCCGCTCCATCGACCCCTTCGTTCACCGCAAAGGCCGCTGGCTCGTCCGCCGCCTCGCGCCCGATTGTTCCCGCGTCGAGCTCTCCTCCATGCCCAAGCAGCGTGATGAAACCCGCCTGCTGCGTTGCATGGGTTTCGAGACCGCCAACGTCCACCTCGGCTCGCCTAAGGCCGCCGGCGCTATTCTGCACGATCTCCGCGCGCGTCCCCGCCACTGGCTGCATCGCGCCTCCGCAAACATGGTCGACGCCACCATGCGCGATTGGGAAGCCTGGCGCGCCAAACCGTGATCCGTCCGTAAGCCAGGCTCCTGAAACTCTCCGCGGTGAGCATCGTGCCGCGATGCTACAATGCCAACCAGATTCCGGCAGCCGGCCTGCTACTCATGGCAACTTCCAAATCCGTGGCCGTCTTTCAAAGTCCGCTTTTCCGCAAGCTCCTCATCAGCGCGTTCTGTCTGATTGCTGTCCCGCTTCTGGTGCTCGATTCTTTCCTCACCACCTACATCGCCCATCGCGAAACGCAGAACGTCGAGCAGCGTCTCACCGCGCAGGCCCGCATCCTTATTGGTGAGGTTCCCGCCGCCGCGAACGCACAACTGGAAGATTGGGCCAAGCAGGTGTCCGCGCGCGCTCAGGTGAGCATCACGCTCGTGGACCCCCAGGGTGTCGTCCTCGCCGACTCCGATCGCGACACCGAAAACATCGACAACCAGTCCGCTCTTCCGGAAATCGTGGAGGCCCGCGCTGGCCGCGTCGGCACATCCATTCGGCACAGCGCCGCCTTGGACCACGATCTCTGCTACGCCGCCATCAGCTTTCCGCGCAACAATATCCCCGGTTTCATCCTCCGTCTCGCCGTTCCCCTTCAGGAGGTCGACGCCGCGGTTGGCGCCGTGCGCTGGTTCTTGTTCGCAACCTCCGTGCTTGCTCTGCTATTGGCCATGGTCGTCGCGTATCTTTTCTCCGGCCGCTTCATCCGCCGCATCCGCCATCTCCAGTCGTTCGCCGAGCATCTCGTCGAAACCCGCGCCCTGCCCGACCTTCCGCCCGACGCCGACGACGAGCTCGGCGCTCTCGCCCGTTCTCTGAATGGCATGGCTGCTCAGCTGCGCGATTCCCTCGATCGCCTCAGTCTTGAGTCCGCGCGCCGCGAAGCCATCCTCTCCAGCATGGTGGAAGGCGTGCTTGCCGTCGACCAGCAAATGCGCATTACCTTCTGTAACGAGTCGTTCGCTCGCGTCGCTGGCATCCCCGTGCCCATTCCGCCGCGCGCGCCCTTGCTCGAAGTCGTCCGCGATGCCGGCCTGCTCGACATGCTCTCGGAAGTTCTTGTCTCCGAAACTCCGCTCAAGCGCCGCCTGCTGTTGCCCGCCGCCCATGGTCATTCTTTTGAGGTGCAGGCAGCGCCGCTCTCGGTCTCCTCCCGTTGGGGCGCCATCGCCGTTTTGCACGATATTACCGACCTAGAACGGCTGGAACGCGTGCGCAAGGATTTCGTCGCCAATGTCTCGCATGAGCTCCGCACACCGCTCGCCGCCATCCGGGGCTACGCGGAAACCCTGTTGGAGGGCGCCCTCGAAGATCCCGAAAACAACCGCAATTTTCTCGAAATCATCAAAGCGCAAGCCGCCCGGCTCAATAACATCGCCTCTGACCTGCTGGTTCTCTCGGAACTGGAATCCGGACGAGCCGAGCCCGCCGAGCCCGAACAATTCTCCGTCCGCTTAGTTCTCGAAAGCGCTCTCCGCACTGTCGAATCCGAGGCCCGCGTCCGCGGCGTGCAACTCGTCAGTGATTCCGTCGAAGAGGCCTCCGTCTCCGGATCGAGGATCCGCCTCGAGCAGGCCCTGGTCAATCTGATCGACAACGCCATCAAGTTCAACCGTTCTTCCGGCGTCGTGCGCATCCAGATCGCTCGCGTTCCCGATCACCAGGTCCGCATCACCGTCGCCGACTCCGGCATCGGCATTCCCTCCGACGATCTGTCTCGCATTTTCGAGCGCTTTTACCGCGTCGATAAAGCCCGCTCGCGCGCCGTCGGCGGCACTGGCCTGGGCCTTTCCATCGTCAAGCACGTTCTGGAGCGCATGAATGGCCGTGTCACCGTCGAAAGCGAGCTCGGCAAGGGTTCGGTCTTCAGCATCACTCTGCCCTGTTCTTAAGCCAGGGGGGACGAGAGGGACGGAGAGCCTCAACTCCCGATTGGCTAGCTCCTATCCAAACGGCAATCCACCTCGCCTGCGCCTGCTCGGTCGTCGCCCGCCGCTCGTGAGTCGCATTCGCCGTGTTTCAGAGGGCAACCTTCAGAGTCCCGGTACCTTGATTTAACGCTTTTGTAACCGTCAATTCATCAAAGCATAACTTAGCCCAAGGTATTCTTCCCATTCAGCGTTTCCATTGTTAACTACTACCGCCCAGTCAGGGGTCAAGTTATGCCCTGGCTGAAAAGACGATGCGTAATCACTATGACACTTCAACGTACACACCAAATCCTCTTCCTTGCCTTCGCCGTCGCGTTCCAGTCCATCGCAGCGGACGGCCCTGATACCCAGGCGGCCTCGACCGGACAGCAAGAGATCAATCAACTGAAATCGCAGCTCGCTGAGCAGCAGCGCCAGATCGAGGAATTGCGCCTGGCATTGCAGGAGCAAAGAAAACTCATCCAGGCGAGCCTGTCAACCACTCCGGCCACTACTCCAGCCCCCGCCGCAACCACGGCTCCCCAACCGTCCACCGGTATTCGCCGGCTCGGGGAAGTTGCTAGCACCACGCCCGTCATTCCACCCGCCTCGGCCCCGCCAGCGTTACCGCCCATCGCGGGCAACTCTTCGCAATCCGATAACGTCGCCTCGCCCCTCACTTTCCACATCGGCGATGCCACCATAACGCCCGTCGGATTTATGGATTTCACTACCGTTTTTCGCACTACCGATGTGGGCAGTGGCATCGGGACTAACTTCAGTGGCATCCCGTTCAACAATGCCACCCTCGGAAAGCTGACCGAATTCCGCGAGAGCGCGCAGAACTCCCGCGTTGGAATCCGCGTGGATGCGAATGTCCATGGCGCTCAAGTTCTCGCTTATATGGAGTCTGACTTTCTGGGATCTGCCCCTACCAATCTTGCCGTCACCAGCAATAGCGATCCCCTTCGCATGCGCCTGTACTGGGTCGACGTGCAGAAGAGTGGCATCGAGATCTTGGCGGGACAATCCTGGAGCATGCTGACTCCGAATCGCAACGGTTTGTCGGCTCTGCCTGCGGATATTTTTTATAGCCAGCTCATGGACACCAATTACCAGTTGGGTCTCACGTGGGCCCGCCAGGCGCAGTTCCGCATCATTGCTCACCCCACCGAAACGATCGCCGCGGGCTTGTCCTTTGAAAGCGCCGAGCAATATATCGGTGGTGGAAATGGCAGCGGCGCAATCACCATTCCCTCAGGGCTAGCCACGGCTTATGGCACCGAGTTGGATGCCGGCGCCACTACCCTCACAGCGCCCAACGTGCATCCGGACATCATTGGCAAAGTCGCCTTCGATCCCAAGAGCTCCAACGGTCTGCATCAACACATCGAGGTTGCGGGGTTGTTCCGCACTTTCAAGGTTTACGACCCTAGCAATGGCAATAACTACGATTCGCACGGCTTTGGCGGCTCGGTCAATGTGAATTTCGAGCTGTTCAAGAATTTCCATATCTTGAGCAACAACTTCTATAGTGATGGCGGCGGCCGCTACATCTTCGCCCAAGCCCCCGACCTGATCGTGCGCGCCGATGGCAGCCTCTCACCGGTGCATGCCGGTTCCACGGTGGATGGATTTGAATATCAGTTCGGCCCCGCCTTGCTGTACGCTTACTACGGCGGCGTCTACAGCCGGAAGAACGACACCGTCGACCCCGCCACCGGAAAGCTCGTCGGTTGGGGCTACCCTGGCTCCGGTGCCACCCAGAACCGCATCATCCAGGAACCCTCTTTCGGCGTCACCCAGACTTTCTTCAAGGACCCGAAGTTCGGCGCTTTGCAGCTCATCCTGCAATACTCGTATCTCACCCGCAATCCCTTCGTTGTGCCGTCGACGGCATCTGCAAACAACGCGCATACTAGTATGATCTTCGCCGATCTTCGCTACGTGCTCCCCGGTTCCGCGCCCACGATGGGAAAATAGACTCTTCAAGGGATTGTCTACGGAGGATTTAACATGACCCGACGAAACTGCTTGGCGGTCTTAGTGACCGTTTGCTGCCTGGCGATGCCCGTCCTGGGCCAGATCTCATTGACCGGAGCCGGCGCAACATTCCCGTACCCGATGTATTCCAAGTGGTTTGACGATTACCGCAAGCTCCACCCCAATATCCAGATCAACTACCAATCCATCGGATCCGGTGGCGGCATTCGGCAAGTGACCCAAGGGACCGTGGATTTTGGCGCCACGGACGGCCCTATGACGGACGAGCAATTGAAGGCGTTTCGCGACAAGCACGGGTGCGACGTCCTGCACTTCCCAACCGTATTGGGCGCAGTAGTTCCTATTTACAACATTTCCGGAGTCACCGCCGACTTGGATTTTACCCCGGAAGCCCTGGTAGGCATCTTTCTGGGAAGAATCACGAAATGGAACGACCCGGCGATCGCCAAGTCCAATCCAAAAGTGAAATTGCCCGCCTCCGACATCATCGTCGTGCATCGTTCCGATGGCAGCGGGACGACCTATGTGTGGTCCGATTACCTTTCAAAGGTTAGCGATGAGTGGAAGACCCGCGTCGGAAAGAACACGGCGCTCAACTGGCCTGTTGGACTTGGCGGCAAAGGAAACGAAGGGGTGGCGGGCCAGGTCAAGCAGTCGTCCAATTCGATCGGATATGTTGAGTTAATCTATGCGGCGCAAAACAAGATGTCATTCGGCCGCGTTCGCAACAGTTCCGGATCCTTCATCAAGGCCTCACTGGCTTCCGTGACACCGGCGGCTGCCGGCGTTGAGATGCCGGACGATTTCCGGGTCTCCATCACGAACCCATCCGGCAAGACGGCTTACCCCATCTGCAGCTTCACCTGGCTGCTGATTCCCGAAGTCATCCCGGATAAACAGAAGTTCGACGTGATCACCGGTTTCCTGCACTGGATGCTGGGTCCTGGCCAGAAGCTCACCGAAGCGCTGGAATTCGCGCCTCTTCCCAAAGCGGTTGTGACGAAAGAAGAGAAGGCAATTGCCAAGGTTCACAGTAAAGCGTAGCAGGAGCGATGTAATATAGAAATTTCACGCCGACCGAGCTTTCGTGAATGAGTGCCGCTCCGACAGTCCTTCCGCGTTCCCGTCTGAGCGAGTTTGCCGCCAGGCTCCGGGCAGGCGACCAGCTTGCCTATACCTTGACATTTGTCTGCGCAGCCAGCATCTTCCTCGTCACTTGCCTGCTCGTTTACACGCTCTGGACCGGATCGGAGCTAACGCGCCATAAGTTCGGCTGGAATTTCATCTTCAGTAGCACCTGGGATCCGGTAGCAGAGGACTACGGCGCTGTTCCGTTCATGTTTGGAACCGTAGTCACGTCGTTTGTGTCGCTCTTGATCTCGGTTCCGATCGGCCTTGGGGCGGCGATATTTCTTTCCGAGATGGCCCTTCCTGGTATCTCGGACGCCTTGACCTTTCTGATCGAGCTGCTGGCCGCAGTACCCAGTGTTATCTATGGTTTGCTGGGAATTTTCCTCCTCGTTCCCATCCTGGAGTCTGCCGTGGTTCCGGCCTTGAAAAGCGTCCTGGGCTTCCTCCCCATTTTTAGCGGTCCGTTCTACGGGGTAAGCCTGTTTTCCGCCAGCGTAGTGCTTTCCGTCATGATCGTGCCCTTCATTATCTCGGTGTCGCGAGAGGTGCTGTTGGCGGTACCGGTTGATCAACGGGAAGCGGCTCTTTCGCTTGGCGCCACCAAGTGGGAAACCACCTGGCAAGTTGTCGTTCCATACGCCAGCAGAGGTATTTACGGATCGATCTTTCTCGCGCTGGCGCGCGCCCTCGGGGAAACCATGGCGGTCACGATGGTCGTCGGCAACACATCCAAGGTGCAGACCTCGCTGCTCGCTCCCGGGAACTCCATTGCGTCTGTGATTGCCAACCAATTCAATGAGGCCACTAGCGACATCTACATCAGCGCGCTGATTGAGCTGGGGTTGGTTCTCTTCGCTATCACGATTATTATCAATGGATTGGCTCGTATGCTGATCCTGACTACGGGTGCCAGAGTGGCCAAATGAGATGCTGACCCGCCGGCGCAAGATCGTCAACGCTGTAATGCTCAGCCTCACCGGGGCGTGCACGGTCTTCGTCGTCGGAATTCTGTTTATCATCCTCGGATATCTGTTTTGGAACGGAACCCGGTATTTGACTGTAAATTTCTTTACGAAGCTGCCCGTTCCGGTAGGCGAATCGGGTGGAGGCATGGCTAACGCCATTGTCGGCAGCGGCAAATTGCTGCTTCTGGCCACGCTGATTGGGGTTCCGTTCGGGTTCTTGGGCGGGGTCTATCTGGCGGAGTTCGGAACGGGAATCTTTCCGTCCATGGTCCGCTACATGACGGACCTTTTGAACGGCGTGCCTTCCATCGTGATCGGGATCTTCGCGTATGGCGTGGTGGTTGCGCCCATGCATCACTTTTCGACTTTCGCGGGTGGATTGGCGTTAGGAGTGATGATGGTGCCGATCGCTTTGCGAACTACCGAAGAGTTTCTCCGCGCGGTACCCCAGAGCCTGCGCGAAGGGGCGATGGCGCTGGGAGCGAGCAAGGCCAGAACGATTGCCTCCGTCGTGATTCCGGCGGCTGTGAAAGGGATTCTCTCAGGCATGATGCTGGACTTGGCTCGCGTGGCCGGCGAGACAGCCCCGTTGCTGTTTACCAGCCTCGGGAACACGTTCTGGAGCCCGGGCTGGAACAAGCCGTCCGCGGCTCTGCCCGTCATGATCTATACATACGCGCTTTCGCCGTACGACGACTGGCATCACCAGGCGTGGGCCGCGGGGTTCGTCCTACTCGCCCTGGTCCTGCTGGTCAACATCATAGCTCGGCAGGTTCTCGCGCGAACCTCGCATGCGCGGTAACGCCGAGAGGGATTTGGCATAATTGAGGAGCGCACCGGAGGCTGAGACTATCGTGGGGTCGACCAAACAAGAGCCTGCTATCGCTTCCGGCTCGGTGCCGAAGCCTGCGGAGACCGTCAAGCTTTCCACCGAACAACTCAGCTTCTATTACGGCAGTTACCGGGCGCTGTACGACGTTTCGCTCAATTTCTACGTCAATAGGATCACGGCCCTGATCGGTCCCTCGGGATGCGGCAAGTCTACGTTCTTGCGGACCCTGAACCGGATCTGCGAGACCATCCGCCACACTCGCATTGAAGGCAACATCACCCTGGATGGCGAGGACGTTCTGTCGTTGGACGTCACTAACCTGCGGCGGCGCGTGGGCATGGTGTTCCAGCGGCCGAATCCATTTCCGAAGTCGATTTTCGATAACGTAGCCTACGGGGTTCGCGTCAACGGCCTTGCGCGGGGCGTTTCGGTGCGCGAAGTGGTGGAGAAGAGTTTACGACGGGCGGCGCTTTGGGAGGAAGTGAAAGACAAGCTGCACGACTCGGCCCACGATCTGTCGGGAGGCCAGCAGCAGCGCTTGTGCATTGCCCGGGCCCTCGCGGTGGACCCGGAGGTGCTTCTGCTGGATGAGCCTTGCTCGGCATTGGATCCCATCGCGACCGCAAAAATCGAGGATCTATTATTCACCCTGAAGGACGATTGCACGATCGTCATCGTCACCCACAACATGCAGCAGGCGGCGCGCGTGGCGGATAACACGGGCTTCTTTCTGCTTGGGAAACTGATCGAATTCGATCAGACCGAAGTGATCTTCAAGAACCCGTCGACCAAGGAAACTGAGGATTACATCACAGGGCGCTTCGGATAGGACCATATGGCGTTGCGCCACTTTAGCGTTGAGCTCGAAGAATTGCACGAACTGCTCCTGAAAATGGGGTCGATGGTCGAATCATCCATTCGCCGGAGCGTCGATTCGCTCGTGGAGCGCGATAAAGAGCTGGCCAAGGCGGTGATGCGCGATGAACCGGCCATCAACCTGATGCAAGTGGAGGTGGATGCCAGGACGACGCGTTTGCTGGCACTCAACCAGCCGGTGGCCAAGGACCTGCGCTTTTTGACGGCAACATTGAAGATCAACACCGATCTGGAGAGGATGGGCGATCTTGCGGTCAACATCGCGGAACGATCCATCGCTTTGTCGAGCTGCCCTCCGGTGAAGCCGCTGATCGATATTCCGAAGATGGCGGCGCTCACGCAAAGCATGCTGTTGCGGAGCCTGGAGGCGTTCGTCAAGGTGGACGCGGACCTGGCGCAAACGATCCTGCCCGCCGATGACGAGGTGGATGCGCTGCGCGACAAAGTATATACGGAACTGGTGGAGCTGATGCAGCGGGAGCCGGCGCTGGTTCCCGGAGCGGTGGATTTGATTTTCGTGGCTCGAAACCTGGAACGAATCGCCGATCACGCCACCAACATCGCCGAAGATGTGATATTCCTTGCAAAAGGGGTCGATGTTCGCCGTGCGGTAGTACGGCCGGCAATGGGATGAGTGGCGCGGGAATAGCGAGCCATTATCTAGGAGAGGTATTTGCGCCACTTTATTGAAGAGCTGGAAGACTTGCAGGGGCGGCTGCTGGAAATGGGCACCCTGGTGGAGTCGGCCATCCATACCAGCATTCTGGCGCTGACCGAACGCAGTGAAACACAGGCCCAGCAGGTTCTGGGCAACGAAGACCGCATCAATCACCTGGAAATCGAGATCGACGAGCTGGCGGTGCGCCTGCTGGCGCTGCAACAGCCCATGGCCAAGGACCTGCGCTTTCTGACCGCGGCCATCAAGATCAATACCGACCTGGAACGGATGGGCGATCTGGCGGTGAACATCGTAGAGCGCGCCATCGCTCTGATGAACCGGCCGCCAGTGAAACCGCTCATCGACATTCCGCAGATGGCGCGCACGGTGGAATCCATGGTGCGGAAGAGTCTGGACGCATTTGTTCAACGGGAGCCGGAACTAGCGCGGAACGTGCTGCTTTCCGATGACACGGTAGACCGGTTGCGGGACTCGATTCACGGCGAGCTGATTTCGTTTATGCAGGAGGACCCCGATGCCATTCCGCAGGCTCTGGACCTGATTCTGGTGGCCCGGCACCTGGAGCGCATTGCGGACCACGCCACCAACATCGCTGAAGATACCCTCTTCCTGGTAAAGGGGGTAGACGTACGGCACCACCTGGAACCCAATTTTTAACCTGATTTTACAGTACTTAGGCTTACTCCGCACTACTCCTAATCCCTGTTTAAAACAATTCTTGTCAAGAATGTCTTCAACACGTCATGAAGCTGAAACACAAGCTCCTGTAAGAAGAGAGTATGCGATGCGATCTGCACGTCCATACTCGCCACTCGGGCATGTGTACGGTGCCCGTGATGAAGCGGATATGCCGCGAAAGCTACAGTGAACCGCAGCCGCTTTACGAAACGCTGAAGGGCCGCGGGATGGACCTGGTAACCGTTACGGACCACGATTCCATTGACGCCGTGGAAGTGCTGCGGCGCCATCCCGACTTCTTCCTGAGTGAAGAGGTCACCGCCCTCACACCAGACGGCACGGAGTTGCACGTCGGCGTCTACGATATGCAGGAATTGCATCACACCGAGATGCAACGCCGCCGGACAGACTTGCCTGCCCTGAGCGCCTACCTCGGGGAACAGAGGCTGTTCTTCACCATCAATCACGTTTATTCGAGCCTGACGGGACGTCGCACGGAGGACGACTTCGAGCTGTTCGCGCGCCATTTTCCGGGGATGGAAGTTCTGAACGGGCAGATTCCGGCGTTGAATAATCGCCGCGCGGGAGACCTGGCGGAAAACTGGGGCAAAGCAGCGATTGGCGGCAGCGACGCACACACGCTGGCGTCGCTGGGCCGCACCTATACACGAGTGAGCGGAGCGCAAACGAAGCGGGAGTTCCTGGATGGTTTGCGGGCGGGGCGGGCCACGCTGCATGGCGAATCGGGCAACTATTGGAAGCTGACGCGCGCGGTGTTGCAACTGGGGATGGCGATGATTCGCGAGAATCGATGGACGCTGCCGCTGCTGCCGCTGGCGGTGTTGGTGCCCATCATTACTTTGGCCAATTGCGTGCGGGAGTTCACCTTCGTATCGCGCTGGGCGCCGCGAGTATGCCGGCCGCGGCCGGCGGTATACGGCCCGAGCTGGATGGAGCCACGGGAGTGTCCGGAGGAGGTAGGCACATGAATCTTGCCCGGGCGGCAGCGAACCTTTCCTGGCCGGATCGTTTTCTGATGCAGCGGCTGAATCGCTGGCGTCCGCCGCGATGGTTTCGCGTCTGGATGCTGGCCGCGACGCGGGCGGGCGACGGTTGGCTGTGGTGGTGCTGCGCGGTGGCGGTACTGGCTTCGAATGATGCGGCTAGGCTCACGGCGCTCGGGGCAGGAGCGGTAGCGGTAGTGGCCGGAATCTGCAGTTTCAAAGTACTCAAGCGTACGGTAGGCCGCAAACGGCCCTGCGCGATTGAACTGCATTGTTGGGCGACGGTTCTGCCGCCGGATCAATTTTCATTTCCCTCGGGTCATTCCATCACGGCGTTTGCCGTGGCGGTCTCCCTGGGCACGTTCTATCCCGCCGCATTGCCGGTGCTGCTGTTCTGCGCCGCGAGCGTAGCGGCATCGCGCGTGGTGCTGGGCATGCACTACCTGAGCGACGTTTTGGCGGGCTCGGCGGTGGGAGCGACGTTCGGGTATCTGGCGGCAGTGTTATTCCGGTAGGGATGCGAAATCCCCGCTGAGTTACGGCCCGCGCCTCTATTTCAATGAACGGATCTCAAAGCAGATCCGGCACCCTTGCGAATTGACCGCTCTTCCCCGCAGCCGCTATTCTGTTAAAGATGAGTGTGTCTTCCGCGGCGCGAAATGGCGGTTGAGAGCCGATCGGGTTGGTCCCAAAAAATATCGAAATGGATTGACGACCTCCGGCAGCGCGAGAACCAGCTTACCTATGCGCTGAGCCTGCTGATTGGGGCGCTGGTCGGACTGGTGGTGGTCGCGTTCATCCTGCTCACCGGGCGTCTGGCGGCGCGCATGTATCCGGCGGGCGGAGCGGGCTGGCGGCGCATCCTGGTTCCGACGCTGGGCTCGCTGGGCACGGGTTTCCTGCTGTATCGCTACTTCCCGTTCGCGCGCGGCAGCGGCATACCGCAGGCTAAGTTCGCGCTATTCATCAACGACGGCTACATCCGGTTTCGCACGGTGCTGGGCAAGTTTTTTTGCTGCGCGGCGTCGCTCGCGAGCGGCATCGCGCTGGGACGCGAGGGGCCGTCGGTGCAGGTGGGCGCGGGCCTGGCTTCGGTGATTGCGCGGAAGCTGGGGCTGAGTAAGGATCAGGTGAAAGCGCTGGTGCCGGTGGGCTGCTCGGCGGCGCTGGCGGCCGCGTTCAACACGCCGATTGCCGCGGTGCTGTTTTCGCTCGAAGAAATTGTGGGCGATATGAACGCTCCGGTGCTGGGCTCGGTCGTGCTCAGCTCGGCGACATCGTGGATGGTGCTGCACCTGCTGCTGGGCGATGATCCGCTATTCCACGTCGGCAGTTATCACCTGGTGCATCCCGTGGAGTTCGCGGTGTACGGCGTGCTGGGCGTGGTGGGCGGTCTGGGATCGGTGTGCTTCGTCAAGCTGCTGCTTGAGATTCGCGCGCGCTTTTTGCGGATGCCGGGATGGTCCGTGTGGTTCCAGCCGGTGGCGGGCGGGCTGGGCTGCGGCCTGTTGGGATTCTTCGTCCCGGGCGTGCTCGGCGTGGGATACGACATTGTGGACAAGGCGCTGCACGGCGACCTGATTTTGCAGACCATGATCATTCTGGCCGTACTCAAGCTGGTGGCTACGGCGCTGTCCTACGGGTCGGGCAACGCAGGCGGCATTTTCGGACCGAGTCTGTTCATGGGCGCGATGATGGGCGGCGCGGTGGGCAGCGTGGCGCACGCGCTGTTTCCCGGCTACACGGCCGACCCCGGAGCCTATGCGCTCGTCGGCATGGGAACGGCGTTCGCGGGCATCATCCGCACGCCGCTCACTTCGGTGATTATGATCTTCGAACTGACCCGGGACTACGCCATCATCGTTCCGCTAATGATTTCGAACATGATCGCGTTCTACATTTCTTACAAACTGCAGAAGGAGCCGATCTACGAAGCGCTGGCGCATCAGGATGGAGTGCACCTGCCGAGCTCTGGCTCGCGTTCGCCCGGCCGGCGCATGCGGGTCGAACAGGCGATGCGCGCCGCTCCGGTGATTTTTTCGCCGGAGACGGCCGTCGGCACGGCGGCGGAGCGCGCTCATGAGGACGAGATGGACGCATGGCCCGTGGCTGATGAAATGGGCCTGTGGGGGATGATTACCAAGGCGAAACTCGAAGGCGCCGTAGTGCTTGGCATGGGGGACAAGAAACTGGCGGACCTGCTTGGCGAGGGCTTCCCCAGGCACCTTCCCAATGCAGACGAGTTTCCGCACGTGCACCTGGATCACGATCTCAGCCTGGCGATCGAACGCATGGGCGCGACCGGAGTCAACGTGCTGCCGGTGGTCAGCCGTGCGAATCTGCGGAACTTGATCGGGGTAGTGACACTGCCAGATGTGTTGCGGGTGTACGGCGTGGGGAAAGCGGAGGAGAATCCCGCTAATACGGACAACGACGCGGTAAGATAGAAGCCATGGAAATCACGCAAAGCGTGATTGTGCGACCGTCGGAGGTGCTGGCGGGCACCCCGGTCTTCTGCGGTACACGAGTGCCGTTTCAAACTCCCATCGATTACCTCGAAGCCGGCCATCTCTAACAGAATTTCACGCCGATTTTCCCAGGGTTACGCCGGAGCAGGCGGTTGCTGGTCCGGAGCAGGCCAAGGATCCCGTGCTGGCGCGCACTGGATGAGGTGCTGCTGAATGAGTGCCTGTCCTAACGGCTGAAATTGCGATTAGGCGGGGGCGCATGTGAAACATCGCCAAAATGGGCTGGTCGGGCCCATGCCGGGAGGCCAAACAATGAAAAAGACTCTCGCTATGGCGCTATGCATTCTGGTGCCGATCGCAGTTTTCGCGGCCGATAACAACTACAAGGTAACGTACGACGGCGGGTCGGTCCCTGATATCAAGGCCGGAGCCGGCCTGAAACTGTACATCGACTCCAACCAAATTCGGTTGGTAAAAGACAAAGCGGACGTGGTAACAATTCCCGCCTCTGCGGTGACGGAGATCAGCTACGGGCAGGACGTTCACCGGCGAGTAGGCGCCGCCATCGGCCTCGCCCTTGTTTCATTCGGCATCGGAGCACTCATGGCGTTGACCAAATCGAAGAAGCACTTCATCGGATTGACGTGGGTCAACGGAGACCAAAAAGGTGGATTCGCGATGCAATGCGACAAGAACGACTATCGCGGGGTCCTGGCTGGCCTTGAGGGCATAACCGGCAAGAAGGCTGTCGACTCTGAGGCCCTGACGGTAAAGAACTGAGGCCGAAACCCAGCCTGAGGGTGCAGTTGAATCGTGCTCTTCTTACACCACCTGCAACAACAGACACTTCAGATACAGCGTCTCCGGCACAGTCAGCAAGATCGGGTGATCCTGCGCCTGCGTTCGCCGTTCCAGCACGCGCAGCTCTCGGCCGGCGTCGAGCGCGGCTTGGGCCACAATCTCCAGCAGCATGGCCTCACTCAAATGGTGGGAACAGGAGCATGTCACCAGAATTCCGCCGGGGCCCAGCAGGCGTAGCGCGCGCAGATTGATTTCTTTGTATCCGCGGGCGGCGGCTTCGAGATTGCGGCGCGACTTCGCAAAAGCCGGAGGGTCGAGCACGACAGTCGAGAACTCGCGCCGCGCTGAGGCGTAGCCGCCCAGAACCTCAAACACATCCGCCTCGCGAAACTCGACGTTGGCGATGTTGTTGGCCCGCGCGTTCACCTGTGCCGTTGCCAGCGCGGGGCCGCTTGAGTCGACCGCCTCCACTGACTCGCACTTCGCGGCCATATGCAGCGCGAAACCGCCGGTCGAAGTAAAACAATCGAGCGCTTTGCCCTTGGCGTAGTGCGTCGCGGCGGCGTAGTTTTCGCGCTGATCGAGAAAGATGCCGGTCTTCTGGCCCGCGAGGAGATCGGCGCGAAACGCCAATCCGTTCATGCGGACACTCAGCTCCGCAGGCGCTTCGCCCCACACCACGCCGGTCTCAAGCGGCAACTGTTCCAGCGTCCGCACGGCCACGTCATTGCGCGCCACAATGCCGCGCGGTGCGAACAAGTCAACCAGCGCGGCGATGATCCAATCCTTCGCGGCGTCCATGCCTTGATCGAGCGTCTGGATCACCAGATAGTCGCCATAGCGGTCCACAATCAGGGCAGGGAGGCGGTCGCCTTCGCCGTGCACTACGCGATAAGCATCCGTATCGCGCACGACGCTGCGCCGGTATTCGTCAGCTTCCGCCAGGCGCCGCGCGAAAAACTCCGGGCCGATTTCCTGAATTTCATGGGATAGCAGCCGCAAGCAAATCTGCGAAGTGGAACTATAGTGCGCCATGCCGAGCGGGCGGCGGTGCGGGTCGACTACCTTCACCACCGAACCCGGCGCCGCATGATCGCGCTCCGCCACGTCGCTCGAAAAAATCCAGGGGTGCCCGGATGCGATGCGATTGGCGGCCTTGCGATTGATCCGAATCTCGGTCAACGCATCGCCTGCAACCGCGCGATGCGATCTTCCGTCGAGGGGTGCGTCGAAAACAGCCGCGTCAGGAACTGGCCGCTGAACGGCTGAATGATGTATAGGTGCGCTGTGGCGGGTGTGGCATCCATGGGAATCCGTTTCGAGTAGGTGTCGAGTTTCTGCAGCGCGGAGATCAGCTCGTCGGGAGCGCCGATGTATTTCGCTGAAGCGGCGTCGGCATCGTATTCGCGGGTGCGGGAAATCGCCATCTGAATCAGCATGGCGGCGATCGGCGCGAGAAAGATCATCAGAATGCCGGACCAACCGGCGCCGTCATCGTCGTCGTCGCGCCGCATGCCGCCGAAAACCATGGCCCACCGCGCCATGGAGCCAACGCCGTGATGGCCGCCGCAATCGTGGCCGCCACCGAGCTGATCAGAATATCGCGATGCAGCACATGACCCAGTTCGTGCGCCACCACGCCTTCGATCTCGCGATCGCCCATCACCTGCAAAATGCCTGCCGTAAACGCCATCGAAGCGTGCGCCGGGTTGCGGCCGGTGGCGAAAGCGTTGGGCGAAGGCTCGTCAATCAGCCATAGCTTCGGCATCGGCATGCTCATGCGCTGCGCCAGGTTTCGCACCATCGGCGCGACGCGCCGGTAGACGTCCGGGTTCTCGGTTTCGCGTCAGCGG
Source organism: Terriglobia bacterium (assembly GCA_963768075.1). Taxonomy (GTDB): domain Bacteria; phylum Acidobacteriota; class Terriglobia; order Bryobacterales; family Bryobacteraceae; genus QHXW01. The sequence continues at coordinate 375,471 of CAVYHD010000018.1, read as the reverse complement.
CTGCGCCGATAATCGCGAGCGCGATTTTGTCGGAGAAGAAGTATCTGGCGAAGTTCATCACGACGGCGAGCGCGAGGCCGATGTAAATACCGTTCCGGCCGCCCAGCGCGCGGCCACCCACAATGAGCACGCCGCTGAGCAGGCCCAGCAGCAGAACGGTCTTGATGGTATTTGCGCCGTGCATGGTGCTCCTTTATTGTGTCACGGCCTCCGGCACGCGCCGGGTGAACTTCAGCGCGTGCTTGGCGTCGTCGCTTATCGACCACCACGGTTTCGCCCGCCGAGAACTCGCCCGCCAGCAACCGCAGCGACAGCGGATCCTGAATCAGGCGCTGGATCGCGCGCCGCATCGGCCGCGCGCCGTAAGCCGGATCGTAGCCCTCGGCCATGATCACTTCCTTCGCGCGCTCTGTGTAACCTCGAGGCTTAATGCCCCGGTCCGCCAGCAGTCTTTCCACCCGCTCCAGCTGCATGTCGATGATCACCGACAGGTGCTCCTTCGATGAGCGGGTTGAACACGATGATGTCGTCCACGCGGTTCAGAAACTCCGGCCGGAAAGTCTGGCGCAGAGCATCGAGCAGCGCGCTTGCGCACGTCCTCGTTGCCCGCCGTGCCTTCGCGTTCACCGAGAACCCGATCGGCGCGCTATCGTGGATCTCGCTCGACTGCCCACGTTCGAGGTCATGATGATCACGGTGTTCTTGAAGTCCACCGTGCGGCCCTGGCCGTCGGTCAGGCGGCCGTCGTCGAGAATCTGCAGCAGCGTGTTGAATACGTCCGGATGCGCCTTCTCGATTTCGTCGAACAGCACCACCGAGTAAGGCCGGCGCCGCACGTGCTCGCGTCAACTGGCCGCCCTCGTCGTAGCCGACATATCCCGGAGGCGCGCCGATCATGCGCGACACGGCGTGCTTCTCCATGTATTCGGACATGTCGACGCGGACCATGGCCTTTTCGTCGTCGAACATGAACTCGGCCAGCGCTTTCGCCAGCTCGGTTTTGCCGACGCCCGTCGGGCCCAGGAAAATGAAGCTGCCGATCGGCCGGTTGGGATCGCTCAGTCCCGCGCGATTGCGCCGGATCGCGTTCGCAACCAGCGACACGGCTTCATCCTGCCCCACCACGCGCTCGTGCAGCCGGTCTTCCATGTGGATCAGCTTCTGCACTTCGCCTTCGAGCATGCGGGACACCGGAATGCCGGTCCACTTGGCGACAATCCGGGCGATATCTTCCTCGTCGATCTCTTCCTTGAGCAGAGCCGCTGCCGGACTTGATGGCTTCCAGGTCGTGCGTGGCGGCGGCGAGATCCTGTCTCGATCTCGGCCAGCTTGCCGTAGCGCAATTGCGCCGCCTTTTCCCAGTCGCCCGCGCGCGTGGCTCTCTCTTCTTCCTGGCGCGCTCTGCTCCAGCTCTTCCTTCAGCTGCTGGACGCGCGTGATGGCCGCCTTTTCGCGAGTCCATCGTTCTTTGAGAGACGGCCGATTCGCCGCGCAGCCGTTCCAGCTCGTTCTCGACTGGCGCAGCCGCTCTCTCGAGGCGTGCGTCGTTCTCCCGATTCAGCGCCTGGCGCTCGATTTCGAGCTGCGATATGCGCCGCTCCATCTTGTCGATTTCGATCGGCATGCTGCCGATCTGGATGCTGCAGCGCCGCGCCGGCTTCGTCGACCAGGTCGATGGCCTTGTCCGGCAGGAACCGGTCGGTGATGTAGCGGTGCGAGAGCACCGCCGCCGCCACGATGGCCGAATCCTTGATGCGGACGCCGTGGTGGATCTCGATCTTTTCCTTGAGGCCGCGCAGAATCGCGATGGTATCGTCGACCGTCGGTTCGCCCACCAGCACGGTCTGGAAACGGCGCGCCAGCGCCGCGTCCTTCTCGACGTACTTGCGGTATTCGGTCAGCGTGGTGGCGCCGATGCAGCGCAGCTCGCCGCGCGCCAGCGCCGGCTTCAGCATGTTGGCCGCGTCGATCGCGCCCTCCGCGCCGACCCGCGCCCACCAGCGTGTGCAGCTCGTCGATGAAGCAGATGATTTCGCCGTTCGAATCCGTGATTTCCTTGAGCACGGCTTTGAGGCGGTCTTCGAACTCGCCGCGGAATTTGGTGCCCGCCACCATCGAGCCGAGATTCGATCGCGACCAGTCTCTTGTTGCGCAGCTGGTCGGGAACGTCGCCTTTGACGATGCGCTGCGCCAGACCCTCGACAATGGCCGTCTTGCCGACGCCCGGCTCGCCGATCAGCACCGGATTGTTCTTGGTTCGGCGGCTCAGCACCTGCATCACGCGGCGAATCTCTTCATCGCGCCCGATCACCGGATCGAGCTTGCCGCGCCGCGCCTGCTCGGTCAGATCGACGGCATAGCGCTCCAGCGCCTGATATTTCGATTCCGGATTCTGATCGGTAACCCGCTGCGTGCCGCGCACCGCGACCAGCGCCTTCAGAATCGCATCGTGGGTCGCGCCCTGCTCGATTCAGGAGGCTGTCCGGCCGGCTCGTACTTCTGTTCCGCGATGGCCAGCAGCAGATGCTCGGTCGAGACGTACTCGTCTTTGAAATTTTCGGCTTCTTTGAACGCGCGCTTCGAATACCTGGTTCAGGGCGGGCGAGATGTACATGCCCGAGCCCGCGCTCGATCCGGTGACCTTGGGGATCGACTTCGAGCAGGCGCTCGGCCTCGAGCGACCATGGCGATCCGGCTGCACGCCGCACTTTTCCAGCACGGGCCGCACGATGCCCTCGCGCTCGCGGGCCAGCGCAATCAACAGATGCAGCGGGTGACCGCCTGGTGCCCGTTCTTTTCGGCCGGCGATTTCCTGCGCCTGCTGAACCGCTTCCTGCGCTTTCTGCGTCAATTTGTCAAATCGAAACAATGGGTACCTGCTTTCTGGAAACACAAACCGGGGCGCAAGCCTTTTGGGCGCCCCGGCATGCACTCACCTGTTAGATGCTTGAAGGTTACTGTTTGACTTCAACCTTCACCTGCTTGGGTTTGGCGTTCTCCTTTTTGGGCAGTGTGACGGTCAGGACGCCATTTTTATAGTCCGCCGAAACCTTGTCGCTGTCCACCGAGTTTGGTACGGCAAAGCTCCGCACAAATGTTCCGTAGCTGCGCTCGATGCGATGGTAGCCTTTTTCGCTCGCCTCTTTTTCAAAGCGGCGCTCGCCTTTGATCGACAACGTCTGGTTCTCGACGCGGACGTCGATGTCCTCAAGTTGGAGGTCCGGCAGATCGGCCTTCAGAACCAGATCATTCTCGGTCTCCAGGATATCTACAGGAGGCGACCAGGGCCGGCCAGTGCGCGGTTCGCTCATCAGCCGGGTCACCGCGTCCTCGAAATAACGAAGGCTGGCAAGGGGGTCATGCTGTAACGACATTGGTTAAGTCTCCTTTTTGGTTAGTATTTGAAATCTTCATACAATAAGATCATAAAATATGAGTGTATATTTGTCAAGTACATAAACGTCTATTGTATTCAATGGATTACATCGGATGCGCGAGAGAGGATTTGCCATCGAATCTCCCGGTAACCACCGGCTGCCAGAAGTCGTCCGCAGTGTGTTGGGGGGTTCTGTGGCGTACTCGGTCTCCAGGCGGTCCTTTCTGTTCTCGGCGGTCCCGATGCTTGCCTCGGCGCAGGGACAGACGACGTTCTCGACCGACGTCAAGGTGGTGAGCGTATTCGCGACGGTGCGTGACAAGAAGGGGCAGATCGTTCGCGACCTGACCAAGGACGATTTCGTGCTGGAGGAAGATACCCACACGCAGACCATCCGCTATTTCTCGCGGGAGACCGATCTGCCTCTGACGCTCGGCCTGCTGGTGGATACCAGCCTGAGCCAGCGGCGCGTGCTGGTCCAGGAGCGCAGCGCCAGCTACAAGTTTTTCGATCAGGTACTGCGCCAGGACAAAGACATGGCGTTCGTGATCCACTTCGACCGCGAAGTGGAGCTGCTGAAGGACCTGACCTCGTCGAAGAAGGATCTGGACGCGGCGCTCAACCAGCTGGACACGCCGCAACTGCAATCGCGGGACCAGGGGAGCGCTGGGGGCAACGGCGGCGGAGGGGGCGACAATGGCGGGTATCCGGGCGGCCGGGGGAGCGGAGGGGGACGCCGCGGTGGCGGGGGCGGAGGAACGCTGCTGTACGATGCCATTCTGCTGGCCTCCGACGAAATCATGAAGAAGCAGCACGGGCGGAAGGCGGTGGTCCTGCTCACCGATGGAGTTGACCGGAACAGCAAGACATCGCTCACCGCCGCCATCGAGTCCGCGCAACGCGCCGATACGCTCGTTTACTCCATTCTGTTTAAGGATCAGGAGGAATACGGGGGTTTTGGCGGGCAGGGCATGGGCCGCCGACACGGCGGCGGGCGCTTCCCGCAACAGCAGCGGCCGGATGGAAAGAAGATTCTGGAGCAAATCTCAAAGGAGACCGGTGGCGGATTTTTCGAGGTCTCCAAGAAGCAGCCGATCGAAAAGATCTACGAACAGATTCAAGACGAACTGCGCAGCCAGTACAACCTGGGCTACACCTCAGATCAAACGAACGCCGGCGCCGGATTTCGCAAAATCACGCTGACAGCGAAGCAAAAGGGATTGGTGGTGCAGGCCAGGGAGGGATACTACGCGGAGAAGTAGGGGCCGGAACACATCCGGCCCCGTGAAGGTTGCTTAGCGGCGAAAACCGCGGCCGCCTCCGAATCCACGACCACCGTAGAACCCGCGGCCGCCGAAGTAGAAGCTTGGTCCCCAATAGCCGATGCCGCCCCAGTACGGGTACGGATAATAGGGGTATCCGTAATAGCCGCCGTAGCCGTAACCATAGTAGGGAGCAGCAGGCGGAGCATAACCGTAGCCCGCGCCAGCGAATTGCGGCTGACCTTGGGGCCCTTGCGGACCTTGGGCATTATATGGCCGGTCGTACTCGTTCGGATCCACGTAGCGGAACGCATACGGGGCGTGCTCGGTGGAAATGGCGACCGGCTGCTCGATCTGGAAAGTCAGCACGGATTCCGGATAAATGACCGTTGGGCGTCCACGCGTCAGCAACACGCCGATGGTCCCGACGATCAGGCCCGCGCCGGCGCCGACACCGGCTCCGACGCCGCCGTTGACACCAGCGCCAATCGCCGCGCCTACCGCGGTGGTTCCCGCGACTCCGGCGACGTCACGACCCACCGAAGTGGGACCGTTGCGCGTCATCAACTGCGACTTAATGGGCAACTGTTGGCCATCTACCAGCGTCAAGTCGGTCAATTGAACAACGAGCCTGGAGACGCCTTCTACGCGGCCCGCCTTCTGCGCTTCCGCCACTCGCCCACCAATGGTCTCGCCGCGCTGCGCTACCACAACGCCATCGACCACAATAGGCCGAACCAGCGTGGCGGTGAAGGCATCGCCGGGCTGGTTGTGATCGGACGATAGCGGCTGGTTGACGCGCACCGTCACATAGGTGCCCTGCTTGAGGGTTAGCTGCGCCGGCACGGGAGGCATCGGCGGCGGGCCGGCAGGCCGATTCGGATCGGAAGACTGGCCGCCACCCTGGCCTTGCTGCGAATAGTCCGGGTACGCGGAATAATTGGGCCGATTAGAGAAAGTGGGCTGCTGCGCCACCTGATCGGGCGCGGGATCGGTAGCGCGCCGCCATCCACCGTCAGGCGCTGGTACGGGGCTCTGCTGCTGCTGCGCCTCAGGCGGAGGTGCGGGTTGCTGGTCCTGCGCGTCCTGGGCGAGCGCCAGACTGAAGGCGGTCAACGAACTCAGGGCGAAAAAGCTGATCGTACGGGTCATCTGATGGGTCCTCATAATTGCTGCCTCATTACTCTCGACGTGCTTTCCAATGCATCTGTTTCGCCAACCGCGATGTGCTTTCAAAGTATTGATAAGAAAGACCATAGATTTAGCGGATCCTGGCCGGAATGCACCGTGGCTGGTGCTTTTCGGCCAGTGAGCCCGTTTACGTCAGCGGTTAGAGCGCAAGATGCAGCCGCGCGCCCGGAAGTTTCGGCTCAAGCAGGTGAAAACCCTTGAAATCGGCAATGCATGGCCGTGTTCCCAATTGCTCACACGTGTAGGTGGTCGTGATGCCGAGCGCGCGCATGCCGGCGGCGTGCGCCGCCTGAATACCGGCTGGGGTATCCTCGATGACCAGGCACTCCGCGGGGACCGCGTGCAGCAGCCGAGCGGCGCTGAGCACGCCTTCCGGGTCCGGCTTGCCGCGAACCACATCATCGGCGGAAACCACGATCGCGGGCAGGGGAAGGCCCGCGCACTCCATCCGCACTTCCGCCAGCCGGCGCGGAGCGGAGGTCACCAGGGCCCAGGATTGCGGCGGAAGAACGCGCAACAGGGCAGCGGCGCCATCCACTGCGCGGATGCCCTCGAGATCCTCCAATTCCTGTTCGCCGAACCACGCGAATTCCTCTTCGGTGGCCAGGTGGGGAGCGACCTCGCGAATGGTCTCGACGGTTCTTCGGCCGTGTGAGATCGCGAGGATGGGCTGCGGGTCGAGGCCGCGGCGTGCAGCCCATCGGGCCCACAATCGCTCGTCGTGGGCCATGGAATCGACGAGAGTGCCGTCCATATCGAACAGGACGGCGGCGCCTTGGAATTCGAAGAGAGGTTTATCGTTCATGGGTGGCTTAGAATCGGGGAGTGAGTTCCGACTGGAATCCTTCACTGTATCAATCGAGCCACGCATTTGTTTGGGAGTACGGGAAAGGGCTGGTGGAGCTGCTCGCGCCGCAGGCCGGCGAACGCGTGCTGGACGTGGGCTGCGGCACCGGGCAACTGACGGCGGAGATAGCGCGTGCGGGCGCGGAGGTGGTGGGGATCGATGAATCGCGCGCGATGATTGAACAGGCGCGCGGGAATTTTCCCGGGCTGCAATTCGAGGTGGCCGATGTCACCCGGATAGCGTATCGGGAAGAGTTTGACGCGGTGTTCTCAAACGCCGTTCTCCACTGGGTGCGCGCCGCGGATGCAGCGGCCGGTGCGATCGCGCGCGCTCTCAACCCTGGAGGCCGGTTCGTGGCGGAATTCGGCGGGCATGGGAACACGAAGGTGCTGCTCGATGCGGTCTATCGATCGATGGAGGCGCTGGGGATTGCGGAGCCGGAGAAATATAATCCGTGGTTCTATCCGGCGATCGGCGAATATGCAGCGGTGCTCGAGCGCCACGGAATGGAGGTGACTTTCGCGGCATTGTTTGAGCGGCCCACGGCGCTCGATGGCGGCGAGCGCGGCTTGGCCAACTGGCTCGGCATGTTCTGCGCGCGGTTGACGGCGCCAGTGCCGGATGATCGGCGGGAGGAATTTCAGCGGCTGGTGGAACGCCATGCCGCGCCGCAACTATGGCGGGAAGGGAAGTGGTGGGTGGACTACCGGAGGTTGAGGGTGGTGGCGCGGAAGGGTGGATAAGAGCTGGACCTGGGGGCCGGCGCGGACGAGGGCGTCCGCCCCACAGCTCCTTGCAATTAAGCAAACCACAAAGCGGCGCAGGGTTCACAGATGCCATGTGTAATGGAGAACGGCTCGGTCAGATCCGGCTCCATGAAAAGCGACTCGATATCCTTCCAAAGCGGCGATCGGGTTGGAAAACGATAGGCCTTACAGAAGCTGCACATAGCGACGAGGGTGTTTGCCCCCGGCGTAGGCGGGGGTAGAGGATGTTGACGCCGCGTCTCGCGGGTAATGATGGAGTCGTATCGCAGGACATCCCCATCGCGAGCGATGCGCATCTGCATTTCGCGCCGGAGCCAGGCGCTATCGCAGCGGAAAGGAAAGGCAATCGTCTTGCCGGTTTCAAACACCCGCGCGTGCATGGTGCGGTAAACCAAGCGGACACTCTCGCCCTCAACAAACGAGAACAGGTTGCGGCCGAGAACCTGAGTTTGCTGACTGCGGTGGGCCAGATTGCCATCGTGGCCCAACCAGGCGTCCCATGGGCCGGCGATTCTTACGACAGTTTCGCTCGAATCAATCCAGTAGCTTAACGTGACCTGGTCGACAGCGGCTGTCGTTTGCGCTCCGATCTATTTTTCCTCTTCGCCCTTGCCTTCGTCTTCCTCGGGCTCGCGGCCTTCGCGCTGGGCTTTCATGCGTTCTTCGCGGCGCTTGGCGCGATCGGCGGCGCGTTTCACCAGCTCGGAACCGACCAGCTCGATCATGGCCTGCTCGGCGCCGTCGCCTTTGCGGAAACCGAGGCGCACGATGCGCGTGTAGCCGCCGGCGCGCTGGCCGAAGCGCGTGCCGAGGGTATCGAACAACTTCTTCACGGATGCCGGCGTTTCGAGAAATGCCGCGGCCTGGCGGCGGGTGTGCAGCGTATCGCGCTTGGCGAGCGTAATCATCCGGTCCACCAGCGGCTTAATCGCCTTGGCTTTGGGAACCGTGGTGATGACGCGCTCCTGCTCGATGACGCTCGTCACCAATCCCTTGAGAAGGGAATTGCGGGAGCCGATGTCCCGCTTCAGCTTATAACCGCCTCGTCTGTGTCGCATGGATTCCCTTACTCGCCAGGTTGTTCCGGCTCGTAGTCTTCATCGGGCAGGACTTCGGGCAGCGATCCCGGGGCCGGCGGCGGCGGCGCGACCAGGCGTCCGTGGGCATCGACTTTCATGCCGAGCGACAGGCCCATGTTGGAGAGAATTTCTTTGATTTCGTTGAGCGACTTGCGGCCGAAATTCTTGGTGCGCAGCATCTCGGCTTCGGTCTTCTGCACGAGCTCGCCGATGGTCTGAATGTTGGCGTTCTTGAGGCAGTTGTAAGACCGCACGCTGAGTTCGAGTTCCTCGACCGAGCGGTTCAACTGCTCGCCCATCTTGTCGAGCGAGCGTTCGGCGGTGTCCTCGGTGGTCTCCGGAAGCTCCTCGAAGTTGATGAAGATCGACATGTGATCTTTGAGAAGTTTAGCCGCGTAGCCGATGGAGTCCTGCGGAGAGACCGCGCCGTTGGTCCAGACTTCGAGCGTCAGCTTGTCGTAATCGGTCATCTGGCCGAGGCGCGCCGCTTCCACGGTGAAGTTGACTTTGCGCACGGGCGAATGCACGGAATCGATGGGAATGTAGCCGAGCGCGAGGTCCTCGTCAAAGTTCTTGTCGGCGCTGACATAGCCGCGGCTGGTTTTGAGGCGCATCTCGATATTGAGCTTGCCGCCCTCGCCGACGGTGGCGATGTGCAGGTTGCGGTCGAGCACCTCGACATCCTGGTCGGTCTGGATCTGGCCGCTAAAGACTTCGCCGCCCTGATCGACGCTGAGGCGGACGGTCTTCACGCCCTCGCTCATGATTTTGAAGGGAATCTGCTTGAGGTTGAGGATGATGTCGGTCGCGTCTTCGACCACGCCGGGAATCGGGCTGAACTCGTGCTCGACGCCTTCAATGCGGACGGCGGTGATGGCCGCGCCCTCGATCGAGCTGAGCAGCACGCGCCGCAGGCCGTTGCCGATGGTGGTGCCGAAGCCGCGTTGGAAGGGTTGCGCCGTGAACATGCCATACCGCTCGGTAAGCGTTTCGGTGTTGGCAACTAATCTTTTGGGTTTTTGAAAACCTTTGAACATAATTTTAAGCTCTCCAAACAATCTCTTAACGCCGCGCCCGCCGGGAACATATCCGATTCTCTCGGCGTCTCTGCGTTTCGGCGTTGATTCTTACTTCGAGTACAACTCGACAATGAGCTGCTCGTTAATCTGAATCTGGACCAGTTCGTCGCGCTTGGGCAGGCCGGTAATCTTGCCGCGGAGATTCTCGCGGTCGACATCCATCCAGCTGGGCGCGGGAGCATGCGCGGTGGCGTCGCGGGCGGCGAGAATCGTGGGATTTTCGCGGCTGGATTCGCGCACGGCCACGTCGTCGCCGATTTTTACCTGGAATGACGGGACATTGACCTTGCGGCCGTTCACCTGGACGTGCCCGTGGCGGACCACCTGGCGCGCCTGTGCGCGGCTGGTGCCGAAGCCCATGCGGTAGATGACGTTGTCGAGCCGGCGCTCGAGCACGGCGAACAGGTTCTCGCCGGTGATGCCTTTCTGGTGCGCGGCCTTCTCGAAGCCGTTGCGGAACTGCGTTTCCAGCAGGCCGTACACGCGGCGCAGCTTTTGTTTTTCGCGGAGCTGCAGGCCGTAGCCCACCATCTTCGCCTTGCGGTCCTTGCCATGCTGCCCGGGAATGAAGTTGCGCTTTTCGATGGCGCACTTCTCACTGTGGCAGCGCTCGCCTTTCAGGAATAGCTTCATGCCCTCGCGCCGGCACAGCCGGCAAACGGGGCCTCGATAACGTGCCAATGTCATCTCTCCTTACCTCTCTACTGTCAGGTGCAGTTTACAGTCCGGCATTCGGACCTTCGTCCTGCTTTGAACAGCTTCGTGAAACCCTACGTCTTAACCTTCTTCTTGGGCGGCCGGCAGCCATTGTGCGGGATGGGCGTCGCGTCCTTGATGTTGCGGACTTCCAGCCCGGCCGTCGAAAGCGCACGCACTGCCGATTCGCGGCCCGAACCCGGACCGCTGACGCGCACTTCCACCGTGCGCAAACCCGTTCCGCCGCCTTATTCGCCGCCGTCATCGCCGCCTGCTGCGCGGCGAACGGCGTTCCCTTGCGCGACCCGCGAAAGCCCAGCGAGCCGGCGCTCGACCAGGAGATCGTGTGGCCTTCCTGATCGGCGATGGTCACGATGGTGTTGTTGAACGTCGCCTGGATATGCACGATGCCCGAATGGACAACGCGCTTTTCCTTCTTCTTGAAGCTCTTCTTCTTGGTCGGTTTGGCTTTCTGGTCGCTTTCGCCATAGGATTATGTCTTCGACGCCGCTTTCTTCTTGTTGGCCACGGTGCCGCGGCGCGGACCCTTGCGCGTGCGCGCATTGGTATGCGTCCGCTGGCCGCGCACCGGCAGGCCGCGGCGGTGACGCAAGCCGCGGTAAGAGCCCATCTCGATGTGGCGCTTGATGTTCATCGAGATTTCCTTGCGCAGATCGCCTTCGACGGCGCCTTCCTCTTCGAGAATCTGGCGGACGTGGTTGACTTCGTCTTCGGTCAGGTCGCCGACCTTCTTGTCGGATTCGATCCCAGCCCGATGGAGCAGGAACGGGATCGGCGTGCGGCCGATGCCGTAGATGTACGTCAGACCGATTTCCGCCCGCTTCTTGGGCGGCAGATCCACGCCCGCAATACGTGCCATAACTCTCTCCTATCCCTGGCGCTGCTTGTGTTTCGGATTCGGGCAGATGACCCGCACCACGCCGTTGCGATGGATCACCTTGCACTTGTCGCACATCTTCTTGACCGACGCTCGTACTTTCATAATTTCTTCACTATCCGCCCGCGCGTTGTATCCGCGGCCGCTAACTCAACTTCCACCCGGTCGCCCGCGACCAGCCGCACGAAATTGCGTTCCGCCATTCCCACGGTATGGGCCAGCACCTGCCGGCCCTGGCCTAAATCCACTCGATAAACCAGCTGCGGCAACTCTTCCAATACCGATCCCCGGCACGTGGCGCCTGACATCTACGGCCTCGTCAACACCCACGGCCCGTTGGAGGTCACCGCCACGGTATGCTCGAAGTGCGCCGAGTTCTTGCCGTCCTTCGTCACCGCCGTCCACTTGTCGCTCAACACCTTGGCTTCCGGTTTGCCGGCGTTCACCATCGGCTCGATGGCCAGCACCATGCCTTCTTTCAACCGCGGATTCTCGTTCTTGCGGTCCACGTAATTGGGAATCTGCGGCTCCTCGTGCATCTGCGTTCCGATGCCGTGCCCCACGAACTCCCGCACCACCGAAAATCCATTCGAGGTCACGTGCCGCTCCACCGTGCCGCAAATATCGAACAGCCGGTTGCCCGGCGCGCGCCTTCTCGATCGCCAGCTCCAGCGACTCCTCGCGTCACCTCCAGCAGCCGCTTGGCCTCTTCGCTCAATCTCGCCGACTCCCACGGTAACCGCCGAATCGCCGTAATATCCGTTCAACTGCACGCCCGTATCGATCGAAACGATGTCGCCCGTTCTTCAAAACCCGCTTCTGCGACGGCATGCCATGCACGATCTCGTCGTTCACCGAGGTACACAGCACGAACTTGAATTGTTCCCCCGCCGCCGGAACGAATATCCTTTGAACGCCGGCCGCGCGCCCGCATCCGCCATCATCTTTCCGCCGCCACCTCCAGATCGTAGGTCGTGACGCCCTCGCGACCATGTCCTCGAGCTTATGCAGGATCTGGCACACCAGCAGCCCGCTGCGCCGCATTTTCTCGAGCTCCGCGGCCGTCTTGCGCATGATCATGGCTTACCGGATCAGACACCTCGATTTGCCGGCAAGATCCGACTTCGCGGATGCTTCGTGGCTGCGCATCCACCTCGTACAACCGTGTCGCCCATTTCCCGAAAATACTCAAGCAGCGGCGCGGTTTGGCGCTCGTACGCCTCCAGCCGCTCCGGACTACTTCCTCGCGATCGTCGTCCCGAACCACCAGCGCCGCGCCTTCCAATCGCACACGCCCGCAACTTTGGGCGGTTTAGACGTCACGTTGTACAGCGCGCCGCACACGGGGCACTGCCGGCGGCCGGACAGGCGGGCAATAATTACATTATAATCCACTTTCAGGTGGATCACCACTGGCTGATCCCGCCCTTGGCGCCAGCATGCCGCACAGCAGTCTCGCGCCTGAGCCACCGTCCGCGGGTAATCCGTCCAGAATGAACCCCTTCGTCGCATCCGGCTGCTCGATCCGCTCCTCCACCAGCTTGTTGACCACTTCGTCCGGAACCAGCACGCCGGCCTTCATCTTGGCCGTCGACCTTCAGTGCCCAACGCATCGCCCGCTGCCACCCGTTCCCGCAACATGTCTCCGGTGGAGATTGCGGAATCCCCAGGGTTCACGCAGCAACTTCGCCTGCGTGCCCTTTCCCGAACCGGGGGGCCCGAACAGAATCAGAGCCAATGGGCTTCGGCTTTGGGATCTGCGATTCGGTCGACCCTTTACCGGTCGGCACGCCGCCGTTGTACCTGACATTTGCGCAATCCTAAATCCCAGTCCCAGATCCTCAAACGTGCTTCGCCGCCCGCGAATGCGGCCCGCGCGCGGCGTGAAGCCTTCGTAATGGCGCATGATCAACTGCGCTTCGATCTGGTTGACGGTGTCCATCGCCACGCCCACCACGATCAGCAGCGACGTGCCGCCGAAATAGAATGTCACGCCCAGGCCATCCAGCAGCCAACGCGGGAAGTGCGCGTCGATCCAGTTGCCGACCAGCGGCAGGTGCTGCAGCTTGATCCCGGAAATCATGATCTGCGGGATCAGGGACAGAATCGACAGGTACAGGCCGCCCACCACCGTGATCTTGGTCAGGATCTTGTTCATGTACTCGGCCGTGTTGCGGCCCGGCCGGATGCCGGGAATGAAGCCGCCGTACTTGCGCATGTTGTCGGCCGCTTCGTTGGGATTGAAAATAATCGACACGTAGAAGAAGCAGAAGAAAATGATCAGCCCGTGTACAAACAGGATAGTACAGCGGCTCGCGCGCGCCGGATCGCTGTCAGCATGCCGCTCAGCCACGGCGTTCTGCACGAAATCCACCTGCATCAGCGTCTGCGGAAAGCCAGCAGGGAGACTGGCGAAAATCACCGGAATCACGCCGCCGGCGTTGACCTTGAGCGGCAGGTGCGTCGATTGCCCGCCCATCATGCGGCGGCCGATCACGCGCTTGGCGTACTGCACCGGGATGCGCCGCTCGCCGCGCTCCACCAGCACGATGAACGCCACCACCGCCACCATCATCGACCAGAATGATGATCAGCTGGAACGCGCTCCATTCCCCGGTCTGGACACGTTGGTGTACGATATTGCCGATGGCGTTCGGGCAGTCCGACCACGATGCCGGTAAAGATGATCAGCGACATGCCGTTGCCGATGCCGCGCTCGGTGATCTGCTCGCCCAGCCACATGATGAAGGCCGTGCCGGTGGTCAGGCTGAGCGATGGTCATCAGCATGAACCCGATGCCCGGATTGATCACCAAGCCCTGCCTGCTCGCCTGCAGGCCGCTCGCGATGCCGAACGACTGGATCAGCGCCAGGATGACCGTCAGGTAGCGGGTCCACTGCGTGATCTTGCGCCGGCCGAGTTCGCCTTCTTTCTGCAGTTTCTCGAGCGTCGGCACCACCACGGTCAGCAATTGCAGAATAATCGAGGCCGTGATGTAGGGCATGATGCCCAGCGCGAAAATGGTCAGTCTCCGGATGTTGCCGCCGCCGAACATATCGAAGAAGCCGAAGATCGCGCCCGCGTGGCGCGGGAAGAAATCCGCACAGCGGTCGATGTCGATGCCGGGCGTGGGAATGTGCCCGCCCAGCCGGTACACGGCCAGCAGGCCAAGCGTAAACAGCAGCCGCTTGCGCAGGTCCGGAATCCGGAAAATGTTCGCAAAGGCTTCGAAGAACCTCATGACGCTCTCCGCCTCGGCCCGTTTACTTCTGGCTGGCCGCTCCGATGACCTGCCGCCGTCCCGCCGGCCTTCTGAATCTTTTCGAGCGCCGACTTGCGAGAACACGTGCGCCTCCACCGGATTTTGCGCGTCAGTTCGCCCGATGCCCAGAATCTTGACGCCGTCTTCCAGCTTCTTGACCGCGCCCAGCTTCGATCAGACGGTCGGGCGTCGAAACTGTCGCCCTCCAGCTCGTCCAGCCGTCCCAGGTTCACTATCAGCATACTGTTTGTTGAAAATGTTGGTGAACCCGCGCTTGGGCAGACGGCGGTGCAGCGGCATCTGGCCGCCTTCAAATCCGCGCATCAGGCTGAATAACCGGAGACCGCGTGCGGCCCTTGTCGCCGCGCGCCGCGGATATTTGCCGCGGCCCGATGCCCATGCCGCGCCCGATGCGCTTGCTTCCGGTGCTTTTGCCCCGCCGGGGGTTTCAGTTGCTTAGATTCATGGCAGTTTCCTATTCTCCTTTCGCTACTCGACGATCGCCAACAAGTGCGGAACTCTTCTTCACCATGCCGCGAAACCCGGGGGTATCCGGCCGCCCACCACTCGGTTCATCTTTCTGCAGCCCCAGCGCCCGGACGATCTCTCTTATGCTTTTCGGGCGTGCAAATCGGGCTGCGCACCAGTTTGATCCTGATCTTGCCCTTCCATTACACCTTCTCCACGGCCAGCCCGCGCATCTCGGCGACTGCGTTCTTGTCGCGCAATTGTTCGAGAGCGTCGATAGTCGCTTTCACCACGTTATGCGGATTGTGCGACCCGATCGACTTCGTCAGCACATTGGGGATCCCGACCGCCTGCACCACCGCGCGCACCGGGCCGCCGGCGATCACGCCGGTTCCTGCCGGCGCCGGCTTCAGCAGCACCAGGCCGCTGCCGAACCGCCCGAGCACCTGATGAGGAATGGTCGTTTCGAGCATATGGATCTTGCGCAGGTTCTTCTTCGCCGCTTCGATGCCTTTGCGGATCGCCGAAGGCACCTCTTTGGCTTTACCCACGCCGAAGCCGACCACCTTCGCCGAGGCATCGCCCACCACCACCAGAGCGGAAAAGCTCAGGTTCTTGCCGCCCTTGACCACCTTCGTGACGCGATTGATCGACACCACCTGCTCTTTCAGGTTGAGCGTCTGGGGGTCGATCCGTTTTACCACCGTATGAAGCCATCTGCTAGAACTCCAGTCCCGCTGCACGCGCGGCATCGGCCAGCGCTTTGACGCGCGCCGTGGTAGATGTAGCCGCCGCGATCGAATACCACCTGCTTGATGCCTTTTTCTTTGGCGCGCTCGGCGATGGTTTTGCCGATGAGCTTCGCCGCCCGCCACGTTGCCGCCGCTGGCCTTGACCGCGGGGGGGTATGAGGCCTTTTCGGACGAAGCCGCCGCCACCAGCGTCGTGCTCTGCGTGTCGTCCACGATCTGCGCGTAGATGTGCGAGAGGCTACGGAAGATCGCCAGCCGCGGCCGTTCCGGTGTGCCGCGCACTTTCCGCCGGATGCGCTTATGGATGCGTCCGCGGATTTCGTTCTTGTTCGTTCTCGAGATCATGCCTTAGCCCCTGCGCCGGTCTTGCCGACCTTCTTCCGGAGCGCTTCGCCGGTGTAGCGGATGCCCTTGTTCTTGTACGGATCGGGTTTGCGCAGCGCGCGAATGTTCGCCGCCACCTGGCCCAGCATCTGCTTGTCGTAGCTCGTGAGCACCAGGTGCGTCTGCTTGTCGATCTTCAGATCCACGCTCTCGGGCAGCAGGACCTCGATGGGGTGCGAGTAACCCAGCGTGAAGGTCGCGATGCGGCCCTTCACGTCGGCGCGATACCCGATGCCCACGATGTCGAGCTCTCGCGTGAACCCGGTTGCGACGCCATTGATCGCGTTCGCAGCGAGCGCGCGCGTGAGGCCATGCAGAGCCGCCAGCTCGTCACCCGAGCGGCCAATCTCGATCACGCCATCCTTCTGCGTCACCTGGATGCCGGCGGGCAGCGGAACGGTCAACTTGCCCTTGGGGCCTTCCACCTGCAACTGTTCGCCGATATTTACTTTGACGCCCTTCGGCAGCGGGATCGGCTTCTTTCCAACTCTAGACATAAATCACCAGATCTGACAGAGCACTTCTCCGCCGACGCCTTCCTTGTGCGCCGTGCGGCCCGTCATCACGCCGCGCGCCGTGGTCAGGATATTAATCCCGAGGCCGCCCTGCACGCGGGGAATGTCGTCCCGGCCCACATAAACCCGGCAGCCGGGCCGCGAAATGCGCTCGATGCGCGTAATCACCGGCGCATTATTCGTCGCGTATTTCAGGTAAATCTTGATGACCTTCTTGACGCCTTCCTCGGCGACCTTGAAATTCACGATGTAACCCTCTTCCTTGAGGATCCGCGCGATTTCCGCCTTCAGCCGCGACGCAGGCACATCGACCTTCGGGTGCCGCGACGCCATGGCATTGCGTACCCGGGTCAGCATGTCGGCAATGGGATCGCTGGTCATTCGTTCCCTCCTACCAACTGGCCTTGATCACGCCAGGAATCTCACCGTTCAATGCGAGTTGCCGGAAGCACAGGCGGCACACGCCGAACTTGCGCAGAAACGCGCGCGGGCGCCCGCAGCGCCAGCAGCGGTTGCGGTGCCGGATCTTGAACTTTGGCGTCTTTTGCAGATCCTTCGCCATCTTTGCGGTTGTTGCCATTCGTTTCCTTCTGTCCTCGTCTCCGGTCACTGCCGGAACGGCATGCCCATGGCCTTCAATAGCGCCAGGCCTTCAGCATCGGTCCGGGCGGTGGTTGTAATCGAGATATTCATGCCCTTGGTCTTGTCGACTTTCGCGTAGTCGATCTCGGGAAAGATCAATTGGTCGCGGATGCCGAGCGTATAGTTGCCGCGCCCGTCGAACGATTTGCTCGAGATGCCCCGGAAATCGCGCACGCGGGGCAGGGCCACGTTCACCAGCCGATCGAAAAATTCATACATGCGGTCGCCGCGCAGCGTCACCATGCAGCCGATCGACATGTTCTCGCGCAGTTTGAACGCCGCGATGGACTTGCGCGCCTTGGTCACCACCGGCTTCTGGCCGGCGATCTGCCCCAGCTCATTGACCGCGCCATCCATCAGCTTGGCGTTTTGCGTGGCTTCGCCCAGCCCGATGTTGACCGAAATCTTGTCGAGCTTCGGCACGGCCATGACGTTCTTGTAGCCGAATTCCTTGCTCAGCGCCGGAACCACTGCTTTGGTGTAGTGTTGTTTGAGTCGTGCCGCCATTAGAAACTCCAAGACAAAAGACAAGAGGCAAAAGACGACAGGCAAAAGGAAACTCCTGCCCCCGGCCTCGATGCCAACCTTTTGCCCTTTGCCTTTCGCACTTTGTCTTCTGCCTTCACTTTTTATCGAGTGTCTGCCCGCACTTGCGGCAAACTCTGCTTCTGCGAACCTTGCCTCCGGGCAGGTTCTCCATGTGATGCGCGATGCGCACCGGCCCGCACTGCGGGCACAGAATCATCAGGTTCGACACCGCGATCGGGCTTTCGCGCTCGGCGATGCCGCCCTTGATCTGCTTGGCCGGATTCGGCCGCGTGTGCCGCTTGATCATGGCGATGTGCTCAACCAGGGCCTTGTTGGTGTGCGGGTCGACGCTCAGCACGCGCCCGCTCTTGCCCCTGTCGCGGCCCGCAATGACGCGGACCTGGTCATTCTTCTTTAATCTGAATCCGCACCTTCTCTTCGGATTTGTGCTTCACGATCGCCATCAGATCACCTCCGGCGCGAGAGAAACAATCTTCATGAACCGCTTGTCGCGCAGTTCGCGCGCCACCGGGCCGAACACGCGCGTCCCCACCGGCTCGCCGGTGTCACTGATGAGAACCGCGGCGTTGGAATCGAACCGGATATAAGTCCCGTCCCGGCGCCGCGTCTCTTTCCGCATGCGAACGATCACGCACCGCACCACTTTGCCCTTCTTGATGGCCGAATCCGGCGCCGCTTCCTTGACGCTGGCCGTGATCACGTCCCCCAAACCCGCGCGCAATCCCAGATCGCCGCCGCGGGGCAGGATGCACTGCAGCCGCCGGGCGCCGCTGTTATCGGCCACATCCAGAATGGTTCGCATGCCAATCATAAATAGCTCCTAAGGCACTAGATTCGAGGTTTCAGGTGCTAGACCGGACGCCTCGCGCCTAACACCTGCTCAGACTTTTACATCCAGATCCGACGGCTGCACCCCTACCTGCGCGGCGCGGCGGATCACTTCTCCGAGCGTCCACCGCTTTAAATGACTCAGCGGGCGGCACTCGACAATGCGCACCACGTCGCCCATCTTTGCCGTGCTTTTCTCATCGTGGGCATAAAACTTCTTGCGCTTGGTGATGATGCGCTTATACAGCGGGTGCGGCACGCGGCGGCTCACCTGGACCACGATGGTCTTCTGCATCTTGGTCGAAACCACCTCGCCGACTTTCTCGTTCTTGTTGCCCTGTTTCGCCTCGGCCATAGCTTACCGTTTCTCTCCCGCCTGCGCCGCCAGCTCGCGCTCCCGCAGCACGGTGAAAATGCGCGCGCGGGTTTTCTTGATGCTGCGGACTTTTTTCAGCCCGTCCATTTGACCCATTGACATCTGCAACCGCAGCCGGAAAAGCTGCTCGTCAATATCGCGCAACTGATGTTGCAGCTCCGGACTATCCAGGTCGCGAACCTTTTGTGATCGCATCGCCCTTACTCCAGCCCCAGCCGCGTCACCAAACGCGTCTTGAGGGGCAGTTTGTCGGCAGCCAGCGACATGGCCTGCTTGGCCGTCTCCCGTGGCACGCCTTCCATTTCAAACAGAATCTTGCCCGGGCGGATCACCGCGACCCACTGCTCGGGTGCGCCCTTGCCTTTTCCCATGCGCGTCTCGGCCGGCTTTTTGGTGATCGGCTTGTCGGGGAACAGGCGGATCCACACTTTGCCGCCGCGCTTGATGAAGCGCGTCATGGCCACGCGCGCCGCTTCAATCTGGCGATCTGTGATCCAGCCGCACTCCAGGGCCTTCAAACCGTAATCGCCGAACGACACCGTCGACCCGCGCCAGGCTTTTCCGGTCATGCGCCCGCGCTGCTGCTTGCGGTATTTGACCTTCTTCGGCATCAACATGGCGGCTAGCTCTTCTCCTCTTCAGGCTTGGTCTCGGTCGGCGGCGCTTCCGGCGCGTCCGAACGCGCTTCCTGCTTCCAGGCCGGTTGCGGCGCCATGAGCGGCGGCATCAACGGACCACCTGAACGCGCGGGCCGCGGCAGATCCGCCGGCGGCGCCTGCGTGGCCGGACCCGCGGGTTCGGCGGCAGCCGGCTGTGGCTCCCGGCGCCGGTCACGGTCCCGATCCCGCGCCGGGTTCCATGCGGCGCGGCTCCGGCTCGACCCTAAACCCGAGCGCCGCGACCGGTTGTCCAGAATCTCCCCCTTGTAAAGCCACGCTCTTGACGCCGATCACGCCGTACGTCGTGTGCGCTTCGGAAAATCCGTAGTCGATGTCGGCGCGCAGCGTGTGCAGCGGAAGCTGTCCCTGCAAATACCATTCGCTGCGCGCGATTTCCGCGCCGTTCAGCCGGCCCGAGACCCGTACCTTGATTCCCTTGCAGCCGAAACGGAGCGCTGAGTCGACCGCTTTGCGCATCGCGCGGCGGAACGCCACGCGCTTTTCCAGTTGCAGCGCGATCGATTCGGAAACCAGCTGCGCGTCCAGCTCCGGTTTGTGGACTTCCTGAATGTCGATGAACACTTCGCGCTTGGTGCGCTTGGCCAGGTCCTGCTTCAGCTTCTCGATCTCGGCGCCCTTGCGCCCGATGATGATCCCCGGCCGCGACGTGCGGATGGTGATGCGCAGCTTGTTCCCCGGCCGGTCGACTTCGATGGAGCTCACGCCCGCCGACTTCAGCCGGCCGCGCAAGTCTTCTTTCAGCTCCAGGTCTTCCTGGAGCAGCTTCGCATATCCCTGCTTGGCGAACCAGCGCGACCGCCAGGGCTTGTTGAAGCCCAGCCGGAAGCCGTACGGATGTACCTTCTGTCCCATCTATGATTCCTTTTCCGCCACTTTGACCACGATGTGCGCCATGCGCCGCTGATAGCGGTACGCGCGTCCCATCGGCGCCGGCCGGATGCGTTTCATTCGCGGCCCTTCATTTACGTAGGCCTCCGATACATACAGCTGGTCGACGTCGATATGCTCCGAAAGGTTCTGCGCGTTGGCAATCGCCGACTTCAGCACCTTCTCCACCGTCGGCGCAATGCGCTTGTTGGTCGTACGCAGCGTCGTGATGGCCTGCCCCGCCTGCTGTCCGCGGATCAGATCCACCACCAGGCGCGCCTTTTGCGCCGAGACCCGGATGTATCGTGCTTCTGCTTTGGCTTCCATATGTCCGTCTCCCCGCTAGGCTGGCTTCGCGGACTTCTCCGTCGTCGTGGCGGCCTTCACCGAGTGCCCCTTGAATACCCTCGTGGGCGAAAACTCGCCCAGCTTGTGGCCCACCATGTTTTCGGTCACGTACACCGGGATGAATTTCTTGCCGTTGTGCACCGCGATCGTGTGGCCCACGAACTCCGGCAAAATGGTCGACCGCCGCGACCACGTCTTCACCACTTTCTTCTCGCTGGTAGCGTTCAGTACGTCGATCTTCTTTTCCAGATGGCCGTCGGTAAACGGCCCTTTCTTAACGGAACGGCCCATGGCTTATCTCTTCTTCGCTTTCCGGCTCACGATCCACTTATCGGTGCGCTTGTTGTTGCGCGTCTTGAAGCCGCGCGTCGGCTGTCCCCAGGGCGTCACCGGATGCCGCCCGCCCGACGTTTTGCCCTCGCCGCCGCCGTGCGGATGATCCACCGGATTCATCGACACGCCGCGGTTGTGCGGGCTCTTGCCCAGCCAGCGCTAGCGCCCGGCTTTGCCCAGCGACACGTTTTCGTGATCCACGTTGCCCACTTGCCCGATGGTCGCCATGCACTCGTCCTGCACGCGCCGCACCTCGCCCGAGGGCAGCTTCAGCAGCGCCAGGCCGCCTTCTCTCGAAACCAGTTGCGCCTGCGTGCCCGCGGAGCGCGCCATTTGCGCGCCCTTGCCCGGCCGCAGCTCGATGTTGTGAACGACCGTGCCGGCGGGGATATTTTTTAGCGGCAGGGCATTGCCGACCAGGATGTCGGCTTCGGGACCGGACATAACCGTCTGTCCCACTTTTAATCCGTCCGGCTGGAGGATGTAGCGCTTCTCGCCATCCTTATAGTGCAGCAGCGCCAGGCGCGCCGAGCGGTTGGGATCATATTCGATGGCCGCGACCGTCGCCGGAATCCCTTTCTTGTCGCGCTTGAAATCCATCAGGCGGTACGCCTGCTTGTGCCCGCCGCCGATGAATCGCGACGTCACCCGGCCCGTGTTGTTCCGCCCGCCGGTCCGCTGCTTCGACTCCAGCAGCGATTTCTCCGGCCGCTCCTTCGTGATGTCTTCGCGCGACACCACGGTTTGAAAACGGCGGGTCGGCGTCGTCGGCCTGTATGCTCTTGATCGGCATCTTAGATCTCCGCCCAGTCCGGCGCTTTTTCGCCTGACTTCAGCCTCACGTAAGCCTTTTTCCAGTTCGGCCGGAAACCCGTAAAACGCCCGCGACGCCGCTCTTTGCCTTCAAAATTGCACGTGCGCACCTGGTCGACTTTCACTTTGAACAGTTTCTCGACCGCCGCCCGCACCTGCATCTTGGTCGCTTTCGGCGCCACTTCGAAGCACAGCGTCAGCTCGGTTTCCTTCTTGGAAACGCCTTTTTCGGTCACCAGTGGCCGCCGGATCACTTCATAAATGGTCATGCCAGCGCCTCCGAAAGCTTTGCCGCCGCCGCCTCGGAAAGCAGCACGCGGTCGTGTTTCAGCAGATGGTAAACGCTCACTTCGCGCGTGGGTACGAGCGTTACGCCCTCGAGATTGCGTGAGCTAAGCGCCAGGTTGCGATTCTCGCCGTTATCCACCAGCAAAACCTTGCGCTTCGCTTCCAGCTTGTCGAGCGCCGTCCGCATGGTCTTGGTTTTGTGGTCCGTCAGCGTGAACGTCTGCACTACTTTCAGTTCGCCATCCCGCAGCTTCGCGGTGAGCGCCGAACGCAGCGCGCCCAGCACCATTTTGCGCGGCAGCTTGTAAGCGTAGCTGCGCGGCACCGGGCCATGCACCGTTCCACCATGCCGCCACAGGGGCGACCGGATGGAGCCCATACGCGCCCGGCCCGTGCCTTTCTGCTTCCAGAGCTTCTTGCCCGACCCCGCCACTTCCGACCGCACCTTGGTTTTGTGCGTGCCGGCGCGCTGGGCCGCCTGGTAATGGCGAACCGCTTCATAGAGCAGCGCGTTGTTGACGGCGGCGCCGAATACCTGGTCCGAAAGATCCATCTCGCCGACCTTTTGGTTATTCAAATCGACCACGTCCACCTCGCATGCCCATTACCTCTTCGCCCGCCGCACGACGACGTAACCGCCGTTCGGTCCCGGCACCGCGCCCTTTACCACCAGCACGTTGTCCTCGGCGTCGACATCGATTACTTCCAGGTTCCGCACCGTCACCCGCGCATCGCCCATGTGGCCGCCCATGCGCATCCCGGGCAGCACCCGGGAAGGGAAGCTGGATGCCCCGATGGATCCCGGCGCCCGGTGAAACATGGAGCCGTGCGAACCCCCGCCGCCGCGGAAATGGTGCCGCTTCACCACGCCCGCGAAGCCGCGGCCCTTGCTCACGCCGATCACGTCCACCTTGTCCTTCGGCTTGAACTGGTCCACCAGCACTTTATCGCCGGGTTTGAAATCGTCATCCCCGGGCCCGAGTGAAAATTCACGCAGGAACTTCGCGCCTTCCGCCCCGGCTTTTTTGTAATGTCCGGTCATCGGCTTGTTGATACGCGCCGGTTTGACGAACTCCACCAGGCCCGAGTTGCACGGCGTCATAGCCATCGATCGACGGCGTCTTACGCTGCACCACCAGACACGGGCCCGCCTTCAACAGTGTCACCGGTACGGCTTGCCCGTCCGCCCGGAAGACCTGGGTCATTCCGATTTTCTTGCCAAGAATTCCTGGACTCATAAGAAACCTCAGGTGTTCGGTTCTAGATATCAGGTCTTAGGGTTTCCCTAACACCTGGCGCCTGAAACCTGGCACCTTACTTGTGATCCTTCCCAAACGCCTTGATCTCCACATCCACGCCCGCTGGCAGATCGAGCTTCATCAGCGCGTCGACAGTCTGCTGCGTCGGCTCGAGAATGTCGAGTAGCCGCTTGTGCGTGCGAATCTCGAATTGCTCGCGCGATTTTTTATCCACGTGCGGCGATCGCAGCACCGTCGTGACGCTCCGCGAAGTCGGCAGTGGAATCGGCCCCGCCACGCTGGCGCCGGTCCGCTTGGCCGTGTCCACGATCTCCGTCGTCGACTGGTCCAGCACCCGGTGGTCGTAGGCCTTCAAGCGAATGCGAATGCGTTCTCGTAATGCCATGATTTATTCCACAATCTCGGTGACCGTTCCCGCGCCCACGGTCCGGCCGCCCTCGCGGATGGCGAACCGCAGGCCCTTGTCCATGGCCACCGGCGTGATCAGCTCCACCACCAGAGCGCACGTTGTCGCCCGGCATCACCATCTCGGTCCCCGCCGGCAGCTCCGCCACCCCCGTCACGTCCGTCGTCCGGAAATAAAACTGCGGCCGGTAGCCCTTGAAAAACGGCGTGTGCCGCCCGCCTTCTTCCTTCGACAGCACGTACACTTCGCCCTTGAACTTCTTGTGCGGCGTGATCGCCCCCGGCTTCGAGATCACCTGCCCGCGCTCCACTTCGTCCTTCTCCACGCCCCGCAGCAGCAGCCCCACGTTGTCGCCCGCGCGCCCTTCGTCGAGCAGCTTCTTGAACATCTCCACGCCCGTGACTACCGTCTTGCGCGTGTCGCGGAACCCCACAATTTCCATTTCCTCGCCGACCTTGCAGATCCCCCGCTCGATGCGCCCCGTCACCACCGTGCCGCGCCCCTGGATCGAGAAAATGTCTTCAATCGGCATCAGGAACGGCTTGTCGATGGCGCGCTCGGGAATCGGAATATAGCTGTCCACCGCCGCCATCAGCTCATCCACTTTCTTTTCCCACTGCTCTTCGCCGTTCAGCGCGCCCAGCGCCGACACCCGCACTACCGGCAGGTCGTCGCCCGGAAACTTGTAGCTCTTGAGCAGCTCGCGGACTTCCAGTTCCACCAGATCCAGCAGCTCCGGATCATCCACCATGTCCACTTTGTTCATCGCCACCACGATGTACGGCACGCCCACCTGGCGGGCCAGCAGAATGTGCTCGCGCGTTTGCGGCATCGGGCCGTCGGTCGCGGCCACGACGAGAATCGCGCCATCCATCTGGGCCGCGCCGGTGATCATGTTCTTGATGTAGTCGGCGTGCCCGGGGCAATCGACATGCGCGTAGTGCCGGTTGGCGGTCTCGTACTCCACGTGCGCCACCGCGATCGTGATGCCGCGGGCCTTTTCTTCCGGCGCGTTGTCGATGGAATCGAAACTGCGGAACTTGACCTTGGGGTTGTGCTTGGCCAGCACCTTCGTTATGGCCGCCGTCAGCGTGGTCTTGCCGTGATCGATGTGCCCGATGGTGCCGATGTTGACGTGCGGCTTGGAACGATCAAATTTTTCCTTTGCCATGATTCTGCCAATCTCCTAAAAGAGCTGTCTACTTCGTAATCCCCTGCACCCGGCTGACAATTTCCTCGGCCAGCGCCGCCGGCACTTCATCGTACTTGCCGAAATGCATCGTGAAACTTCCGCGCCCTTGCGTGCGCGAGCGTAAATCTGTCGCGTAGCCGAACATGTCCGAGAGCGGCACGCTCGACTTGATAATTTGCGACGTTCCCCGCAGCTCCATGCCCTCAATCCGGCCGCGCCGCGAGTTCAAATCGCCGATCACATCGCCCATGTACTCTTCCGGCACCACGACTTCGACCGCCATAATCGGTTCGAGCAGCACCGGTTTCGCGCGCCGCACGGCTTCTTTAATCGCCAGTGAACCCGCGATTTTGAACGCCATCTCCGACGAGTCCACGTCGTGATAGCTCCCGTCGTACAGCGTCGCTTTCAAATCCGACATCGGGAATCCCGCCAGTATCCCGCCCTCCAGCGCTTCCTTCATGCCCGCTTCCACCGGCCCGATATATTCCTTCGGAATCGCCCCGCCATAGACGTCATTGACGAATTCGAATCCCGCGCCTTGCGGCAGCGGCTCCACCCGGATCTTCACCACGCCATACTGTCCGCGTCCGCCCGATTGCTTGATGTGCCGGCCTTCCGCTTCCGCGTGCTTGCGAATCGTCTCGCGGTACGCCACCTGCGGTTTACCCACGTTCGCCGCCACGCCGAATTCCCGCATCATCCGGTCCACGATGATCTCCAGGTGCAACTCGCCCATGCCCGCAAGAATCGTCTGCCCGGTGTCGATATCGGTGGAGACCCGGAACGTCGGGTCCTCCTGGGCCAGCTTCTGGATCGCCATGCCCAGCTTTTCCTGGTCGGCCTTGGTGCGCGGCTCAACCGCCAGCTGAATCACCGGCATCGGAAATTCGATCGATTCCAATACGATCGGATGTTCATCGTCGCAGATCGTATCGCCCGTGATCACCGTCTTCAAACCCACCGCCGCCGCGATGTCTCCGGCGAAAATTTCCTGGATCTCTTCGCGCTTGTTGGCGTGCATGCGCAACAGGCGCCCGATGCGCTCCTTGCGCCCCTTGGCCACGTTGTAGACCGAATCACCCGCCGCCAGGTGGCCCGAGTACACCCGGAAAAACGCCAGCTGGCCCACGTACGGGTCGGTCATGATCTTGAACACCAGCGCCGCAAACGGCTCGCTGTCGGAAGCATTGCGTATCAGCGCCGTGTTCGGATCGTCCACCGACACGCCTTCTACCGGCGGCACATCCAGGGGCGATGGCAGGTAATCCACCACCGCATCCAGCATTGTTTGCACGCCCTTGTTCTTGAACGCCGTGCCGCAGATCACCGGGAAAATCTTCAGCGCGATCGTGGCCTTGCGAATGCCCGCGCGGATTTCCTCGTTGGTCAGCGGCTTGCCTTCGACGTATTTCTCGAACAGCTTGTCATCGTGCTCCGACACTGCCTCGATCATGTGCTCGCGGTACTCGCGCGCCTTGGCTACAAGATCTTCCGGAATGTCCACCACATCGTACTCGGAGCCCAGCGTTTCATCCCGCCAGATCAAAGCCTTCATGGTGACCAGGTCCACCACGCCCTTGAACTGGTCCTCCGCGCCCACCGGAAGCTGAATCGCGACCGGCTTGCAGCGCAGCCGGCTCACAATCGTCTCGATCGGAGTGGTAAAAATCCGCGCCCACCCGGTCCATCTTATTGATGAAGCAAATCCGCGGGACCTGGTATTTATCCGCCTGCCGCCATACCGTTTCCGATTGCGGCTGCACACCCGCCACCGCGTCAAACACCGCCACCGCGCCATCCAGCACGCGCAGCGACCGCTCCACCTCCGCCGTGAAATCCACGTGTCCCGGCGTATCAATAATGTTGATCTGGATATCGCGCCATTCGCAGGTCGTCGCCGCGCTCGTGATCGTGATGCCGCGCTCCTGCTCCTGCTCCATCCAGTCCATCACCGCGGTGCCTTCGTGCACCTCGCCGATCTTGTGCGTGCGGCCCGTGTAATAAAGGATGCGCTCGGTCGTAGTGGTCTTGCCGGCGTCAATGTGCGCCGCAATCCCGATGTTTCTCATCCGCTCGAGCGGAATGCCTCGTGACATAATCAGAACCCGAAATCAAAAGACAAAAGGCAAACTTCAAAAGGCAAAAGGGAGGACGGCCGCTTCGCAGCCCACTTTTGCCCTTTGCCTTTTGTCTTTGTCTTGCCTGGCATTCGTCTGCCCTACCACCGGTAATGCGCAAAGGCCTTATTCGCCTCCGCCATGCGGTGCACGTCGTCTTTCTTCTTGATCGCTCCGCCGCGCATGTTCGCGGCATCGTTCAACTCGTTCGCCAGTTTCTCCGGCATCCCCTTTTCCGCCCGCCCCCGGGCGTTCAGGATGATCCACCGGATCGCGAGACTTGTCCGCCGCGTCTGCGGCACTTCAATCGGCACCTGGTAGTTCGCGCCGCCCACGCGCCGCGTCTTCACTTCGAGCAGCGGCTTGCAGTTCTCTACCGCCTTCTTGAACAGCTTCAGCGGATCGTCGCTCGTGCGCTCGCGGATCTTTTCCATGGAATCGTAGAAGATTCCCTGCGCCGTATTCTTCTTGCCGTCCCACATCATCGAGCAGATGAATTTCTCCACCAGCGTCGAGTTGTATACCGGGTCCGGCAACACTTCCCGGTTTTCTGCCCCTCTGCGTCTCGGCATCGATTACGCCTTTGGCCTTTTGGCTCCGTACTTGGAACGCCCCTGTTTGCGGTTCGCCACGCCGGCGGTGTCCAGCGCGCCGCGAATCACGTGGTAGCGCACGCCCGGCAGGTCCTTCACGCGCCCTCCGCGGATCAGCACGATCGAGTGTTCCTGCAGATTATGCCCCACGCCCGGAATATACGTCGTGACCTCGATCCCGTTCGTCAACCGCACGCGCGCCACTTTTCGCAGCGCCGAATTCGGCTTCTTGGGGGTCGAAGTGTACACGCGCGTGCATACCCCGCGCTTTTGCGGACACCCCTGCAAAGCAGGGCTGGCGGTCTTCCACCGCGGCGGTCTGCGCCCGCTGCGCACAAGTTGGTTAAATGTCGGCACGAACCTTCCTCAGCGTGAATGTGTTAAAAAAAAGACGCGAACCGGTCACATTCCTCCCCGGCTTGCCGCCGGTACTTCAGGCTGTGAACGGTCAGATTCAGAAAGCAGACCCGGCCAACCCGGTTTGATTTGCTGCTGCCTTCCTTAGCGAGAACTTCGGACAAGCCCATGCCCCAGCAGTCTGTATGCCTACCACTGGAACCTCGGGGCCGGCCCCCGGCCGGCCCATATCACAATACGGGGGTAGCACGGGAGCAGAAGAACTAACTCGCGGAACCTTTCAATAATATCGAAAGCCTTTGAATCCTGTCAACAAGGGCTTGAGCGGGGTAGTGGCTCGTTTTGACATATTTTCTGCCTCAGTTAGAATTTCGCATTGTTTGAGATGTTCCCGAGATGTATAATTCGGCTCCGTGCTACCCGATCGATTCGGATGGTCTGTTCGGCCGACGATTAAAATTAGTCTGGTGGCACTCGCCCTCGTTTTGCTGGCGATTGTCACTTTTTGGGTTATTCGTGTTTATGCGGCCGCCACCCCGCATGATCGAGAAACGATTGCTTTTGCAGTCACCACAATAGGGGCTGGAATTGCCATTTATGGTCTCCTGCGCGGCGCGGAAAGCATCCGGGCAGCCAATGCCGAAAAATTTAAGGAAGCGTCCCTGAAGTTTGTCGAGCGATGGAATGCGCCGGGATACTGGAGCATAAAAGCCGAGTGGCGCAAACTTAACGAGGAGATGGACCCGCTTACCCCACAACAGCGCAATGATGTGCTCAGCAAAGATATCAGCAAGAGGATCGTTGCGGTCGAAATTCTGAACTTCTATGAAGAGATGGCCACAGGCGTCAATAATGGGTCACTTGATGGAGAGCTTCTCAGGGGATATTGGGAGCCAGTTATTATCAAAAGCTTTAGTCGTTACGAATACTGGATTAGACAGCACCGTATCGAGAAAGAGGTTCCGGGGTATTTTGATGAACTTGAAAAGCTCGTGAGAAAATGGAAAAGCCCGAAGGCATAGGCCCACGGGCTTTTGAGAGTTTCAGAGTTTCATGTGTGGGCAAATCACATGCCTACGGATCAGCTATTTTCCTCTTCATTTCTCTTCCTCCTCAAGTCTAACTATATAGACGTCACGGGCCGCTATCCGGTTCAAAGAGATGCGAAACCCTTTACTAGCCTCAGGAAGTTTACCATGCCATTGACAAAAAGTCTACACGCAAAAATCCTGCATCAAACTAACGGCAAAGGATTTAACCTATTTTAAGTTTACGCTGGCCCAAACGGATTGTAAGACCGCTCGTTACGCTCCTCGCGCGATTCCCGGAGTTCCCGAGATTCCCGCTCCTCCACCATCCGCACGATATCGGCGATGTCCCACACCCGATCCGTCACGCCAGCGGCCATCGCCGGAGTAATGCGGAGAGTCTGGTGGATGCGCACGAAGTTGTAGAACATGAAGTGAAGGGAGATCGCCGCGATGTGGTTCTCCAGCTTCTTCGAGAACGCATTCGTAAGGCGAGTGAATCGGCGCATATGCATCCGCATCGTGGGTAGTGGCTCGTTTTGAGGATTTCCTGAGGGAGACGGCCCGCGATCTGCCTTCGAGGCCGACGCCAAGACTCGTAGCTATTTTCCGGTCTTGACGCTGATGTTCAGAAAGCTAAGAACCTTCACCAAGTCGAGCCCTAAACCAATGCTGTACGCATCGCGATTACTTGGAGTGGCCACATACAACGTGTTGGCTGGGGTGCTTCCGGTCGTTGCCAGGGTGAAGTTATAAGGTTGCGGGTTCTGTGGC
This sequence comes from Terriglobia bacterium, assembly GCA_963768075.1. Lineage (GTDB taxonomy): Bacteria > Acidobacteriota > Terriglobia > Bryobacterales > Bryobacteraceae > QHXW01. The sequence continues at coordinate 345,442 of CAVYHD010000018.1, read as the reverse complement.
GCGTGGAGCCGCAGTTGAGCGTCACCGAAGAGGTAAATAGAAGAAAGTAAGCCGGATTGCCCTGTCGAAAGGGGAAAAAACGCCTCCACCCGGCTCACCGGACCGCGAAGCTCGCCGCCGCTGACTAACTCGTTTTGTCCCACCGTGAAAGAGATGGTCGCCGGCGAACCGCCGGCGTAGCAGGTGACCAGCCTGAAGCCGCCGAAATACTCGGCATCGTATTGGTTTCGCGCCGGCGGAACAAAGGCAATGTACTCGTACTTGGCAGCCTGCGGGTACTTTTGCAACAGACGGGCATAATCCGAGTCGGCTGGATTCAGGGCGTAATACTGGTCGTTTGAGCTGGTATCGGCCTTCAGCAGACCCGTCGCGCCTCCACCGGCGATGAAAGACAACGCGGAGCGCACCTTCGTGTTGGAAATCTGTCCGAGCCGGAAATCGAGGCCCGTCAGAAATTCCGCCGACTGTGCTAATTCATTTACTTTCAGACTTTTGGCGCTTGATATGATGGCCTGGAGGGACACCGGCGAGTTGATCTGCCGGGGCGCACTCGCAATGCGTACGTCGCCCCACCAACTGGCGATGCCGGGTTGGTTGTTTCTCCATGGCAGCGGGCGGTTGATATAGAAGTCGAAAAAGAACTTCTGCGTACTGTCGGCGCCCGCGGCTCCCGCCTGCTGAAAGCCAAGAACCATGTGAGTTTGCCCTCCAGGAGGAACCTCATCGCTTGCGCCGGAGGCGGGGACCGGGGTGGGCAGGAGTTGGACGCTAGCCGCTTTCGGGTCGACCAGTTGCACCTTCGCGGCGCTGATCTTGAGGGTGTAATCGTGCCGGGAGAGCTCCACATTGTTCCACAGCACCGCAATGGTAAAGGTGGAAGTACCGGCGGCGGCAGGCACGCCCTGGATAGAACCGGTCTCGTTGACGGTGATTCCCGGCCCGAGGTCTCCGGCGACTTTCTTGAACGACAGCTTGATCTTGTCCGGGTTGGAAACCGGAATTGTGAACTTGTACTCTGCTCCGACCTGACCGTCGGGTGCCTGAAAATGGGGTTCGGCGACTCCCTGCATCAGCGCGAACAGCGGAACCAGGAGCAACTGGACCACAGAATTCCTCCGCGCCGCCAGTTTAGCAGGGGGTATTATATGAACCGGTCCCAATAATGCTAGTAACTTACACGGAGTGTTCGCCGAAATTTTGTGTTAGAAGGCGTGACTTGTAGAAAGAATCACGTGCGTTTTGCGGGCATCGGGGTCGCGGTTGGCGGCAACGCCGGAACCTGGGGAAAGCTGCGAAACCTCGGGCGTCCTCTGATCGTCCTTATGAGATATCATGCAACGTGGGAGCAAGTGTATGCGTACTTTACTGAAGATTTCCCTGGTTCTGCTAGTGTTATCGCCGCTCGAATGCGCGCTGGCGCAGGACGGCCCGAACAAGGACTTGGGGGACACGGTAGCTAAGCCGCGCAAGGCGCCGGATGCCAACGCACCGGCCGACCCCGACCAGGCGCCCATTCCCTCCAAGCTGAGCAACAAGGTCAAGGCTGACATCCCGCCGGATGCGCCGGCGTTCAAAGTGGATACCAGCGTGGTCAACGTGGATGTGGCGGTGCTCGATAACAAGGGCAACCCGATACCCAACATTCCGCGCGGCAACTTCCGGATCCTCGAGGACAACGTTCCCCAGCAGATTTCGAACTTCAACATCGGGGAAGCGCCCATGACGGTCTGCATGCTCATCGAGTTCAGCGCCCGCTTTCAACGGTATTACAGCTCCACGTGGTTTCAGACGCTGTCGGCCACTTACGGCTTCCTGCAAACCCTGAAGCCGGATGATTATGTGGCGGTGATTGCCTTTGATCTGCGGTCGGAGATTCTTTCGGACTTTTCGAGCGACAAGCGCAAGGCGTACGAAGCCATGCAGCGTCTGCGCATTCCGGGATTCTCGGAATCGAACTTGTATGACGCGCTGGTGGACACCGAAGACCGGATGAGCGGCATCGAGGGCCGCAAGGCCATTGTGCTGTTCGCTTCCGGCGTCGACACTTTCAGCAAGCTCACCTTCGACAAGGCGCGCAAGGCGATCCAGGACGGCGGAGTGCCGATCTATGCGATCGGGCTGATGCAGACGCTGCGCATGATGATGGATGCGCGCGGCGGCATGGGCGCGATCCAGGAGATGGATTTCCTGCAGGCCGACAACCAGATGAAAACCTTCGCGAAAGAGACCGGCGGCATGTCGTTCTTTCCGCGGTTCTACGGCGAGTTCCCGCAGATCTATCAAGCCATCTCGCAGTCGCTGCGGAACCAGTACTCCATCGCTTACTCCTCCACCAACCAGGCCAAGGATGGCTCGTTCCGTAAAATCAAAGTCGAACTGGTGAATCCCGCGACCAACGAGCCGCTGCGCGTGACCGACGAGAAGGGCAAACCCATCAAGTATTCGATCATCGCCAAGGCCGGATACAAGGCGCCGCGCGAAGTGGAATAAGCTGTCTCGCGAACTGGAATAAAGTCAAGGTCTCAAAACCGCTTCATTGCAATTCGATGCAGAATCGTTGACACTTTCGTGACATCTCTGTTAATCTCGCACCGTTCCATGAAAACTCTACCCGGGCCCGCGCATCCAGGCGCGATGATTTTGCTCGTTGACGACAATCCGCACGGCCTGATAGCGCGGCGGACGGTGCTGGAGGAGCTGGGCTACGTGGTTCACACGCGCCTCAGCGGCGCCGAAGCGCTGGAAGTGTTCGCGTCCCAGCCGGTGGACCTGGTCATCACGGATTTCCGCATGCCCAACATGGATGGCGTGGAGTTGATCGTGCGCCTGCGCCAGTTGCGCGCGGACCTGCCCATCATTCTGTTGTCGGGATTCGTGGAGCCGCTGGGGTTGACCGAGCAATCCACCGGCGCCGATGTGGTGCTCTCGAAAAGCGCCGGCGAGATGGGATTTCTGCTGCGTTCCGTGCGACGGCTTCTGAGCCGGCAGCCCGCGCGCAAGGGGATAGAATCCGAAGGCGTCCAGAAAGCCAAAAAGGCGCACTTGGCTGGATGAGACGGGTGGCGCGGCCGGATGAGCAAGGAGCCGCGCGGTTCTCCGTCTGGATGCGTGCGGCGTGGCTGGTCCTGGTCGCGGCATTGGTTGCCGCGTCGCTCGCTTTGGCGGCCGCCCCGGCGCCGGACCGCACGACGCAGAAAAGCGTCAACCGCTGGATGAAAACGCTGAGCTTGCGCGACAAGGTGGCGCAGCTCGTGATGATTCCCTTTAGCGGGCACTCCATCAGCACAAGCACGCGTGAATATCGCAAGTTCGTGCACTTGATCCGTGACGTGCATGTGGGCGGGCTGATTCTGGTGAACGTGGCGCAGGGTCGTCTTGCGTCGCGCCCCGAACCGCACGAGCTGGCGGCGTTTGTGAACCGGTTGCAGCGCATGAGCAAAGTGCCGCTGCTGGTTTCGGGCGATTTCGAGCGCGGAGCTTCCATGCGCGTGAACGGCACCACCGTATTTCCGCACGCCATGGCCTTCGCAGCGGCGGGCGATCCCGCGTTGACCAGGTATGAGGGCGAGGTGACGGCGCGCGAAGCCCGGGCCGTGGGCGTCGAGTGGATCTTCTATCCCGACGCCGACGTCAATAACAACCCCGACAATCCCATCATCAACATCCGGTCGTTCGGAGAAAACCCGCAGGTGGTGGCGCGGAATGTGCAGGCATTCATTGAAGGCGCGGACGCCGACCGCCGCAATCGCGTGTTGACCACGGCCAAGCATTTTCCAGGGCATGGCGACACGGCGACGGATACACATTTGGGACTGGCCACGATCACCGCGGACCGCCAGCGGCTGAACGACCTGGAACTGGTGCCGTTCCGCGCCGCCATTGCCAAAAACGTGGATGCCATCATGACGGCGCACATTTCGGTTCCGGCGCTGGACCCGGCCGACGTTCCGGCCACGCTATCCGCCGCCGTGCTGACCAAGCTCCTGCGCGACGAGATGGGGTTCACAGGACTGATCGTTACCGACGCCATGGATATGGGCGCGGTGGTCAAGAACTTCGGAGACGCGGAAGCTTCGGTGCGGGCGATCGAGGCGGGCGCGGACGTGATCCTGATGCCGCCGGATGCGGATGTGGCGGTGAACGCGGTGGTGGCGGCGGTGCGCAAGGGGCGGATTTCCCAGAAACGGCTCGATCAGAGCGTCGCTCGCGTGCTCGCCGCCAAGATCAAAGTGGGGCTGGATCGCGGACGGCTGGTGGATCTGGAAGCCATCGATGACGTGGTGAATTCCCCGGAGGCGAACGATCGCGCGCAGGAAGTGGCGGACCGGGCGGTGACGCTGCTGCGCAATGATCAGGCGCAGATCCCCTTGCGCGCCGCGGCGAAGACCTGTTTCCTGATGCTGGCGGAAAGCCACTACTCGAATGAGGGCCTGGCCTTCACGCAGGAAGTGCACAAGCGCGCACCGGACGCGCTGGTGTTGACGCTCGATCCTTCGCTGCCGGATGCCGCGCTCGACGTGGCGGTCGAGCGCACGGCGTTCTGTGACGCCACGGTGGTGGGGGCGTTCGTCTCGGTGGCGGCGGCGCGCGGTAATGTGGCGCTGCCGGCGGGATTCCCGAAAATGATGGAGACGCTGATCGCTTCCGGCAAGCCGGTGACGCTCGTTTCGCTCGGAAGCCCGTACCTGTGGCGCGCCTTTCCGAAAGTCGCCGCGTACCTCACCACGTACAGCACCGTGCCGCCGTCGGAAGTGGCGGCGGTGAAGGCGCTATTCGGCGACATGGCGATTCGTGGACATCTGCCGGTCACGATTCCGGATCTCGCGAAGTATGGGGATGGGATGCAGGTCGCGGCGACTGCGGCCGCGAAGTGACGAAGACAAAAGGCAAAAGGCAAAAGACAAAAAGGCAAACCCGGCGCGGCCATTAACCTCCGATAGCTGACTTCTGGCTAATTGAATCCGCGCGCACTTAGGCTCAACCTTAGGAGTGATGAAATACACTCCATGGCTGGCCTCACTGGTTTTGTTTTCCGCCGCGCTGCCGGGCTCGGTACCGAACCCGCATGCGGCTTACGTTAGCGGCTCCGCGGCGATTCCGAATGGCGCGGAAGGTTCCCTCAATCTGGAAGACGCCAATGAACTGCGCTTCAACTACGACGGTGGCAGGTTCAAGCTGGCGTATCAACGCATCACCAGCATGGAAATCGGCGACCGGCCGGGCATGAAGGCGCATCTCGCGGTGGCGGTGAGCTGGATTCCGAAGTTCTCGAAGAAGCAGGGGAAACTGTTGACCATCGAGTTCAAAGGCGATAATGGCGTGGGCGAAGCGGCCATCTTCGAGATCATAAAGGCGGACTATGTGAGCATAGCTCCGGTGCTGGAATCGAGGACCGGCAAGCATGTGAAGGTGCAAGACGAGGCGACGCAGAACGCCGACGCGAAGCCGGCGCCGGTAGAGGGCGCGCCGTCGGTGACGGCAATGGTGCCGGTGACGATCGGCTCGACGCCGCCGGGAGCGATCGTTTCGTTCTGGGGACAGCCCGCGGGCAAAACACCGGTGGTCACCAAGCTGCTGCCGGGAACTTACACCGTGCAGATTTCGGGCGTGGGCTCGTGGACCGGCGACATCGTCGTGGAGCCGGGCAAGCCGATGTCGGTATCGGCCGATTTCAGCCAGGTGGGAGCAGCGACGGTGGCCTCGGTCCGGTAACTGGCTACTTCAGTCCCCGCACCAGGTACAGGTCTGACGTCGACTGACGATAATTGTACGCGTACGCACGGCCATCCGGCGTCACGCAGAGATTAAATACTTCATCGACCGGCCGCGTGGGATGGATCTCCTTCCACGGCTTTCTTTCGCCGGTATCGATGTTCAGGATCGAGACGCGCATCATCTTGTTGGTGTCGGCGTGCGTCCGGATGTAGAGGGAGTGACTGTCGTCGCGCCAGGCGCACGGAATATCGTGTCGCGTGAGGCCACGGATGTCGGACTGCTTTCCATCGGAGAGGGAATAAACATGCCATGCGCCGTCCGGTCCGCGGTCGAGAAAACGCTGGCCATCCGGCGAGAGACTCGGCATGGTGTCGCCGGACATCCCCTCAGGTGACACGGGGCGTACCGTGCCGTGCAAGGCATCCCAGGCGAAAAGCTGCCAGCCTTTTTTCCCGGGGAGCGCTCCCTGCACCAGATAGTTCTGGTCCCCAGGCAGCCAGCCGGCAATTACGCCGGACTGATTGACGAGACCGGGAACAGTGATTTCCTTCTCTTCGCCGGTCCCGGTGGGCAAGAGCACGAACCTGCGCTTGACGGCATCCTTGGTGGTGTACCCCGATATCCATTTCCCGTCCGGAGACAAACTGAAGGCCTTGCCGTCGGCCAGGCGAATGGGTGGCGATCCATCGGTGTGCCCGAGGTAGACACTGCCTTGCGGCCCGCCACTCGATCCCTCGGCATCGGCCAGGATCATGCCGCCGTCGTCGGAAATACTTATGACCTCGCTGGCGTCGAGCACGGAGAGGTCTTTCTCAACCTCTTCGCCCGGCGCCACGCCCAGAATGCCGATCCGTGTGGCATCGGTGCTGATAAGCGCGTGTCCGGTGCGCGAAACGTCATGCAACGCCACCTGCCCGGGCAGGCGCGCAATCACGCGGAGCTTTCCGCTCAAGCTCAGGCCATAGATGGTCCCGAGATCGTTGGTGTCGAAAGAGCGAAACCAGATCTCGCGGCCGTCGGGGGTCCAGAAAAGCCGCGCATCCTCCATGGCCGAATTCTGCCCTGACACGGGCCCCAGATATTTGCTTTCCCCGGCGCGGTTGATGGTCATCAGGCCGACCCGGCTGCCCTCGCGGTAGACGCAAAACGCGACACGCTCGCCGTTCGGCGAGAGGCGCAATCCGTAGGGTGGAAATTCCGATTGCGAGATTACCTTGCCTAACGGAAACTCGAGATTCCAGCGCCCGTTCACGCGGCGCGCGACGGCCATGGTGTTTCCGTCACCGGTCCAGTCCGCGGCGATCACGTGCTCCAGAAGTTCCCGCGTTTGTCCTCCGGCGATGGAATTCCGCGCGAGCGTCCCCGAACCATCCGGATCAAACGGGCCCACCAGAAGCGCGAGATCCCCAGCGCCCGATACCGACAGGAGCTGGGCGTTCTCCGGCATCATGAGGTCGCGGGACTCGGGATTTCCCGGCGTGACCAGGTACGTGCGGCGGGGCCCGCCTTCCCAGTTGGCCGCATAGATCACGTTCTGCCCATCGGAGGTGAAGTGCGCGGAGGAGATGTGGCCTTGGCGGAAAGTGAGGCGCTCAAATTCGGCGAGCGTCCGGGTGGCTGTGCGGTCGCGCAGGAAATAGCCGCCCGCCGCGAGCAGGAGTCCGGCGATGGCGAGAGCCGGGGCCCAAATCCATTTCCGCCCCGGCGTTTTTGTCATGGGCTGTACGGGCTGGCTTCCCGAGAGGCTCGCAATGGAGCGCAGCGCAAAAGCCAGGTCCGAGGCGGAGTGAAACCGCTGCTCCGGCCGTTTCTCCAAACAGCGCCGGATGATGGTATCGAGCGCGGGCGGCAGTGGCAGGCCGCCGGAAACCAGCACCGCCGGCTCATCTTTCAAAATGGCGCTCATGACCTCGGCCGCCGACCCTCCTGGAAACGCACGGGCGCCCGACGCGAGCTCGTAAAGGATGCAGCCGAGGCTGAAGATGTCGGAGCGGGGATCGACGGACTCGGCGCGCACCTGTTCGGGGGACATATAGCCGACGGTGCCGACAACCATGCCGGGTTGGGAAAGCAGGGCGGTGGCGGTTTCGTCGCCCATGGATTGAACGGTTTGCTTGGCGAGGCCGAAGTCCAGAATCTTCACCCGGCCATCGCGGGTGATCATGATGTTTTCCGGTTTCAGGTCGCGGTGGAGGATGCCGAGGCCGTGGGCGGCGGCTAATCCGTCGGCAATTTGTGCGCCGATTTCGGCCACGCGGCGCGCGCCCAACGGACCGCGGCTGATGAGGACGCGGAGCGACTCGCCCTCGACCAGTTCCGAGACCATGTAGGCCAGGCCGCCATCCTCGCCGACATCGTAGACCGCGACGACGTTGGGATGGTTGAGGGCGCCGACGGCGCGGGCTTCGGCCCCGAAGCGCCGGCGGCGATCGGGATCGGCGGCGAAAGCGGCCGGCAGGACCTTGATGGCGACGAAGCGGCCGAGGCGGGTATCCTTGGCGCGCCAAACCTCCCCCATCCCACCTTCGCCCAGCTTGTCGGCAATTTCGTAATTTCCGAGTTTCCGGCCAACCATCAGCGGCACTATAACACGTTGGTTCGAGTTGACTTGGGTTAACTTTTAGGGTGTACGAAAAAAAAATTCAAACAACGTGACGGTGTGGCCGATAAGACTACCAGGAGGCGCCTAGCCTTATGGTCAGTTCGGTCACCAGTCCCAATCCGGTGAATTCCACCTACCAGCAGCAACTCCATCAACAGCCCCCGGCCAAACCGGCGCATAACGAGCCGACGGAGAGCACACCGCAGGAAGATAAAGTGCAATTAAGCAGCGCGGCTAAGGCTGCTTCGGGCGACGTTGATCACAGCGGTCACGGCCAATAACCGCCTTCGGGGGTGGCCGCGAAAGCGGTCACCTCTTTATACTTCCCACCAGAGTAAACACGGCTTCATCGGGCAGATCCAGTCTCGCCACGCCGTCCGACGTCGATACGGTTCCCACCTTCTGACAGTCGATCGTGGGAGTCGTGATATACAACTCAAACGGCTCGAATAGTTCGGCCCCGTTGGCGACCAGTTCCACGTGCGCTGGCCCGCCTTCCTTGACGCCCACGAGCACCATGCTTCCCTTGGCGGCATCGAAGAATGCCGAAACCGTCAGAGCCGGTGAATCGCTCGTGGCGCCAATGCGCTGCGCTCCCGGGTGCACGAAATGATAGAGCTGGCGCGTGGCGTAGTAACGCTTGCGCGGCGCATAAATGTGATCGGCGCTGCGGAACAATCCGTAGAATGTCAGACGGCGGGCGCACTCTTCGTAATCATCGAAGGCATCGAAGAAAAAGACAGCGCTGGCTCCCTGATTGAGCGCGGTGAGCGCGCGGCGGTTCGCAGCCAGCGAAAAGTTTTTCCAGTCGTTGCCGGCGGTTTTGTCCCTGTCATTCAGGTCGCCGTACTCGGTGAGCCAGACGGGCACGTGCGGGTAGCTGCTGCTCTTCACACGTTCTACATTCGGTCCAACGGAGTTTTCGCCGTAGGTATGCAGCGTAAACGCGCCGACCTGCTTCATGAGCTCGGGATCGGCGAGGATGGGGCCGATGTAATCGTTGGTGATGACGGCCTGGTCGGCAGGGGTGAGCTGGATATCTCCGAGGCCTTCCTTCTTCAGGCGGCGCGCGACCGCGGCCAGCACCTTGGGAGCTTCCTCGGGATCGATGCGCGGGCCCTCGGGCGGGTAGCAATCGGTCTCGTTGAACGGGCTGAAGTACTCGAAATCGATGCCCGCCTTCATGCGCGCGTACATGACCATCGAGACCACCATTTCGGCGAACTCGTCGTACATCGAAGGCTTGAGCGCGCGCTGTTTGCTATCGGTCTGGCAGACTTTGTGCTTGGGCGGGGTCCAGTGGTCGTCCAGCATCCAATCGGGCACGGGGCCCATGAGCGCGATGACGGGGCGAATGCCGCGGGAGTTGAGAAAACGCAGGCCGTTCCAGGTGGCTTCGAAGATGGGCGACGAGTAACGGTCGTTGTAATACTCCCAGTTCATGACGTTGGGATCATCGTTGTCGTTGGTCTCCTCCCAATTGCTGTAGACGAGATAGGGAACGACACGGAACATGGTGACGCCGAGATCCTTGATGAGGAGGTCGAACATGGGTTTCTCGTCGTCACGGAAGTACGGGCCGGTGTAATTGACGCCGAATCCCTGGATGAACTGGTGGTGCTCGCTGGGCTGCAAAGTGATACGGGCGTGCCCGGGCGTTTCGGCGAGCGCGGAGATGGCGAGAGGGAACAGGCAGATAAGGACGCGAAGCTTCGCGAGAGACGGCATGCTCCACACTGTAGCGCAGGTGGAACGGCAAAAAGCAACAGGAATTTCACCGCCGAGACGTGGAGATGGCGGATGGTGAGCATGCGGCGAATCGTTGGGGCCGGATTGCTCATCCAGAAAAGCCAGGGAGAAAACATGACGGCAAGACTGAATTACTGGACGGCTGCGCCGGGCGTCAGGGACGCGATGCTGCGGCTGCACGAGTATCTGGGCCAGAGCGGGATCGAAGAGACGCTGCTCGATCTGGTGTATTTGCGGGTGTCGCAGATCAATGGGTGTGCGTACTGTTTAGATATGCACTGGAAGGATCTGCGCGTGCTGGGCGAAAGCGAACAAAAACTGTCGATGCTCAACGCGTGGCGGGAAGCGGCGGGCTATAGCGACCGGGAAAAAGCGGGGCTGGCCTGGGCGGAGGCGGTGACGCTGATCACCGAAGGCCATGTTCCCGACGCAGTGTATCGCGAAGCGCGCGAACAGTTCGGTGAAACCGAGCTCGCGAACCTGACGCTTGCGGTGATCAGCATCAACGGCTGGAACCGGCTCAATATCGCGTTTCGGATCGAAGGGGGAAGTTATCAACCGACGACGAAACGGCAGACGGCGGACGCGCATTCGCGCTGAACCCTATTGAGTGCCCCGGTGGAGGTATACTACTTCGTCGATGAAGACGGAATCTTTCACATTAGGGCGGCGGTCGTTTTTGACCGCGGGAACGGTTGGGGCGATGGCCAGCTGGCGGGCGCTGGGCGCGGAGCGGGACTGGAGCGGGAAGAACCCGATCCGCTATCCCGACCCCGACATCATCTCGCTCGATAAGCGATTCGACAAAATCAAGATTGGCAACAGCGCCATCCAGCGGCTGTACACGGGGACGCTGTGGTCGGAGGGCCCGGCGTGGAACGGCGGGGGGCGCTATCTGGTGTGGAGCGATATCCCGAACGACCGGCAACTGCGCTGGCTCGAAGAAGACGGGCACGTGAGCACCATGCGGCAGCCTTCGGCCTACAGCAATGGGAACACGTTCGACTACGAAGGGCGGCAGCTCTCCTGCGAGCACGGGAACCGGAGGGTGGTGCGGTACGAGCACAGCGGTGCGGTTACCGTGATTGCGGATAAATGGAACGGAAAAATCCTGAACGGACCGAATGACATCGTGGTGCACCCGGATGGCGCGATCTGGTTCACGGACCCCGGCTACGGCACGCTGGTGGATTACGAGGGACACAAGGGCGAGCTACTGCTAAAAGAGGCGGTGTACCGGGTGGACGGGAAGACGGGCCAGATGACCATGGTCTCGGACGAGCTGTATAAGCCGAACGGCATTTGCTTCTCGCCGGATTACAAGAAGGCGTACGTTTGCGATACCGGGGCGACGCACTATCCGCAAGCCCCGAGGATCATTCAGTTGTACGACGTAGTGGACGGCAAGACGCTGCGCAACGGACGGCGGTACATCTCGATGGAGTGGCCGGGGAAGGGCGCGGGTCTGGCGGACGGCATTCGCGCGGATACGGACGGCAACATCTGGGTGGGCTCGGGATGGGTGGGCGCGGGGTACGACGGGGTCCAGGTATTCACGCCCGAAGGTGAGCGCATCGGGCAGATCCTGTTACCGGAGATTTGCGCCAATGTCTGCTTTGGCGGGCCGAAGCGCAACCGGCTGTTCATGGCGGCAGGGCAATCGCTGTACGCGGTGTACGTGGAAGCGCACGGGGCGCACATTTGCTAGGCGGGTAGATAACCCCAGCGTCAAAGTCCTGACGGTTGACTGGATGCACTGTCAGAATACTGACAGGAGATAACCTGCCTGCGTGTGGCGCGTTGTTCGGAGCCGGAGTCAGGCCCGGAGGGGCGCGGCGGGGCGGCAAAATTTGGTCACGGGCGCCCGCTTTTGACGCCTGATCGGCTTGATTCCGCGTGGTTTCCGGTTGGCCCGCGGCTTGCACCAGATTTAGTGGAGAACCACATCACGGTGTCCACATCCCAGGTGTACCTACAAGCATTGCCGGATCCCAAACCAGCCCAGGTGGATGCCCCCCCTCCGTCGCGCCGCATCGATCTCGGCATGGTGACGGGCATTGCCATTGCGGTGATTGCGGTGGCGGCGGGCATCGCCACGACAGGAGTCAGTCTCCGCTATTTCTTTCAGCCGACGGGTGTGCTGATTGTTCTGGGAGGAACGATCGGCGTGATATTCATCACCACGCCACGGCGGGCACTGCTGCACACGGTGCGGCGCGTGAGCGAACTGGCCTGGACGCCGCATAGTGACCGGGAAAAACTGATCGACGAGATCGTGTCCTTTTCGAGGATCATCCGGGCCAAGGGTTTGTACCTGATCGAGCCGATGATTGAGAAGGTTACAAACAAGTTTCTTGCCGAGGCTTTGCTGATGGCGATGGACGTCAGGGACCGCAGCGAACTGGAATCAGCGCTGGAGAATCATCTGCGCCTGAAGGAGAGGCAGGGAGAAGCGGACGCCAAGATTCTGGAAGTGGCGGGAGGGTTTGCGCCGACGATTGGAGTGCTCGGAACGGTGGTGGGGCTGATCAATGTGCTGCGGCAATTTTCGACTCCATCGGCGGTGGCGTCCGGGGTGGGCACGGCGTTTGTCTCGACGATTTATGGCCTGGCGCTGGCCAATCTGATTATGCTGCCAGCGGCGCACCGCATCCGGGCACGGGTAGCCGAAGCCTTTGAAACGCAGGAACTGGTGATGGAAGGCGTGCTTTGTCTGTACGACAGGATCCATCCGTCGCTCGTGCGGCAGCGGCTGCGTTGCTTCCTGCGAGAGACGTCTCAGGAGGCAGAAGCAACTCCCAATGCCGCGGGGAGTGCGGCGGCGCGCTAGCATGGCCCACTTGAAACCAAAATATCTGCAACCGGAAGGCGCCGCACGCGACCGCTGGATGGTCAGCTACATGGACGTGCTGACCATCCTACTGATCTTTTTCGTTGCCATCGCCGCCAAGAGTCTGGAGCGCCCACCGGAGAAGCTCGCGGCGGCGCCAGTGGTGGCGAAAGCGCCCGCGCCTCGACCGCCCGCGGCGCCGCCCCAGCCGGCCGTGACGCCAGCCCGGCAGGCGCTGCTCGATGCGCAGAAGAATCTCGAAGAGCATGGCCTGGACCTACGCATGGATGCGCGAGGCCTGGTGATCAGCGTTCCGCAGGCAGTACTGTTTCGCTCCGGGGCGGACCGGGTGAGCAGCCGGGCGCTGCCGATCGTGGCGGAGGTAGCTGACGTACTCCGCGGCATGCCTAATCAGGTAAGCCTGGTGGGGTACGCGGATGCGGTGCCGATCCATAATCACCATTTCAAGGACAACTGGGACCTTTCGACTGCCCGCAGCCTGCGTCTGCTCGCGCTGTTGAGCCACACGTACGGCGTTGCGGAATCGCGGCTTTCGGTGGCGAGCTACGGGTCTTATCGCCCAACCGGCTCGAACGAAACGGCCGATGGGCGGGCGCGCAATCGAAGGGTCGAAATTGTCATCCTGGATGAATCAGGGCAAAAATAACAGACGGTCGTAACCTCTGGTTACTTGCAAACGCCAAGTAAACGTCAGCGCCACTGACACGATTCATCGTAGGTTAATCCTTCAGTTGAGAAGATCAGTCATAGATGCCACTTATCCGCTGGATTTTGCTTGGACTTATTCTTTCTTCGCCTGTTTTTGCGCAGACCGCCACGCTGCGCGGTTTGGTGACGGATGAAAGTGGAGCGGTGATTCCGGCCGCGAAAGTCACGGTGAACGGGCCATCCGGGCTGGTGAAGAGTACAATAACGGCCGCAGACGGGTCGTATTCGTTTCCCGGCCTGCCGCCGGGAAATTATTCGGTGAATGCATCGGCGCCGGATCTTTCGCAGGCGCAGCCGGCAAAAATCACGTTGGGCACGGGCGCGCAAACGCTGAACCTGCAGTTGCGGGTGGCGTCAACGGCGCAACAGGTCACGGTGGAAGAAAGCGCCGGGCCACAAGTGAGCCCGGAGCCGGCGAACAACGCCAGTGCGCTCGTGCTGAGCGGGAACGACCTGGAAGCGCTCCCGGACGACCCGGACGATCTGCAGGAGGATTTGCAGGCGTTGGCGGGGCCGTCGGCCGGGCCGAACGGCGGGCAGATCTACGTCGACGGGTTTAGCGGCGGTGAACTGCCGCCCAAGGAATCCATCCGCGAGATCCGGATTAACTCGAATCCGTTCGCGCCCGAGTACGATTCATTGGGGTATGGCCGCATCCAGATTTTCACGAAGCCCGGGACCGATAAATTTCACGGGTCGGCGTTCTTCAATCTGGGCGATGATGTGTGGAACTCGCGGAATCCCTACGCGCAGCAAAAGGCTCCGTTCCTTTTGGAGGAATACGGCGGAAACGTCGGCGGCCCCTTGAACAGCCGGACTTCCTTCTTTCTCGATGTGCATCGCGATGTGGTGGACAACGGCTCGATCATCAACGGGGTGACGCTCGACCCAACGACGTTCGGCATCACGCCGTTTACGAGCGTGTTTCGCACGCCGCAGAGCCGGGTGCGGGTGAGCCCCCGGGTGGACTACCAGCTCAACGCCAACAACACGGTCACGCTGCGCTATGCGTACTCAGACCCCACGATTGAGGACGGCGGCATCGGCGGTTTCAACCTGGCGTCCCGGGGGTACAGCAACCGCAACATCAACCAGACCGTGCAGGCCACCGAGACGGCCGTACTGGGAACGAGCGTCATCAATGAAACACGCTTCCAATATTTCCGCGACGGCTCGGACACGATCGCCAACACGCTGGCGCCGGCGATTCAGGTATTGGGCGCGTTCAACGGCGGCGGCGCGCAGGTGGGCCGCTCATTCGACACGCAGAACTATTACGAGCTCCAGAATTACACGTCGATCTCGAAAGGAAAGCACGCCTGGAAGTTCGGCGTGCGGCTGCACGGCGAAACCGACGACAACATTTCGCCCACGAATTTCGGCGGCACCTTCACGTTCAGCTCGATCGAGCAGTATCAGCAGACGCTCGAGGGAGTTCCGGGCGCCGGACCCGTGCAATTCTCCATTAACACCGGTGAGCCGAAGCTATACGCCGGGCAGTTCGATGCCGGCGTGTTTGCCGGAGACGACTGGAAGATGCGGCCGAACCTGACCGTGAGCCTCGGTTTGCGCTATGAGACCCAGACCAATATTCACGACTACAGGGATTTCGCGCCGCGGATCGGGCTGGCGTGGGCGCCCGGAGCGACGGCCAAGCAGGCTTCGAAGACGGTGGTTCGCGCCGGATTCGGAATATTCTATACACGCTTTGACCTGTCGAACACGATGACCGCGGAGCGTTACAACGGCGTGGTGCAGCAGCAGTACCTCGCGACCGATCCGGCGTTTTATCCGAACATTCCATCGATCTCCTCGCTCGCGGCTTTCCAATCCACCCAAATCATTCAGGAAGTGAGCGCGACGCTGCGCGCGCCCTACATGATGCAATCGGCCGCCAGCATCGAACGGCAGTTGCCTGGGCACACGACGCTCGCGGTGACGTATACGGATTCGCACGGGCTCCACATGTTCCGGTCGGAGGATATCAATTCTCCCCTGCCGGGCACATACAATCCCAACGTTCCGGACGGTGGAGTGTTCCCGCTGGGGAAGCCCAACCCTGTGTTTCTGATGGCGTCAGACGGTCTGTACAACCAAAACCAGCTGATCACCAACGTGAACTCGAAGGTGAATAGCCACGTGTCGCTTTTCGGGTTCTACACGCTGAACTACGCGCGGAGCAACACCGACGGCCTGAGCACGTTTGCGGCGAATCCGTACAGCTCGGCGGGTGAGTACGGACCGGCGGCGAACGATGTGCGGAACCGCGTGTTCATGGGCGGATCGATCGAAAACCGGTGGGGGTTGCGTCTGAGCCCGTTTCTTTCGGTGCAATCGGGGGCGCCGTTCAACATCACGACGGGCACCGATCTTTACGACGATACGATGTTCAACGCACGGCCGGGTATCACCACTGACGCCGACAAACCGGGCGTACTGATGACGCCATATGGCCTGCTCGATCCCAATCCGACGCCGGGAGAAACTATTTTGCCGCGTAACTTCGGCCGCGGGCCCGGTGCGATCTCCTTCAACGCGCGCTTGAGCAAGACGTTTGGATTCGGCGCCATGCGCGAAGGCGCTACCGGTCGCGGCGGCGGAGGCGGCGGCCGCGGGCCGGGCGGCCCGTTCAGCGGAGGATTCGGTGGACTGTTCAACTCGCCTACAACGCCGCACCGCTACAACCTGACGTTTTCGATCTCGGCGCGGAATCTGCTGAACCACGATAATCCCGGACCGATCATCGGCGCCATCACGTCGCCTCTATTCGGCCAAGCCAACTCGGCGGCTATCGGTTGGGGCGGTGGGTTTGCCGAAAATGCCAACAACCGGCGCCTCGAATTGCAGATACGCTTCAGCTTCTAGCGGCCGAGCCCCGGTTCGCTCCACAACCGACTTACAATAAAGAGGCTGCGCTCCGATTGACAGGGCGCGGCGTCAAACTCCCCGGAGGTTTATGGAAGCCGAAAGTTGTGACATCGGATTGATCGGTCTGGCGGTGATGGGCCAGAACCTCGTCCTGAACATGAACGACCACGGGTATCGCGTGGCTGTATTTAATCGAACAGTCTCGAAGGTAGACGACTTTCTCGCAAATGAAGCCAAGGGCACGAAGGTGACGGGTACACACTCGATTACGGAGTTGGCGCAGGTGCTGAAGAAGCCGCGGCGCGTGATGTTGATGGTGAAAGCCGGGGACACGGTGGACCAGATGATCGAGAGCCTGCTGCCGCATCTGGAAAAGGGCGACATCATCATTGACGGCGGCAACTCGCATTATCCCGACACCAATCGACGTACCAAAGCGCTTGCGGAGAAGGGAATTCTCTTCATCGGGACTGGAGTTTCGGGAGGCGAGGAAGGCGCGCGGCACGGCCCCTCGATCATGCCCGGTGGAAATCCGGCGGCCTGGCCGGCGGTGAAAGAGATTTTTCAGGCGATCGCGGCGAAGGTTGAGGACGGAACGCCATGCTGCGACTGGGTAGGCGAGAACGGCGCCGGCCATTACGTCAAGATGGTCCACAACGGCATCGAGTACGGCGACATGCAGCTCATTTGCGAGGCCTACCAGCTACTGAAAGACGGCCTGGGGTTGAGCGCCGACGAACTGCACCAGGTTTTCGCCGAATGGAACAAGGGTGAGCTGGACAGCTACCTGATCGAGATCACGGCGGAGATTTTCACTAAGAAAGACGACGACGGGGCGCCGCTGGTCGACAAAATTCTGGATACGGCGGGGCAGAAAGGCACGGGGAAGTGGACCGCCATCAGCGCGCTCGACACCGGGACCCCGGTGACGCTGATCGGAGAAGCGGTGTTCGCGCGGTGTTTGTCGGCCATGAAGGACGAGCGTGTGGCCGCTTCCAAAGTTCTGACAGGGCCAAAGAACGCGCCCGCGCAAGACCGCAAGTCCTTCATTGAAGACGTGCGGCGGGCGCTCTACTGTTCGAAGATGATTTCGTATGCGCAGGGATACATGCTGCTGCGCGAGGCGGCGAAGGAAGAGGGCTGGAACCTGAACTTCGGCGGCATCGCGCTCATGTGGCGCGGCGGCTGCATCATCCGCAGCCGTTTCCTCGGCAAGATCAAAGAGGCCTACGACAAGAATCCGCAGCTCTCGAATCTGCTGCTGGACGATTTCTTCAACAAAACGCTGAACGATTACCAGGCTTCCTGGCGGCGCGCGATCGTGCAGGCGATCCAGTACGGCGTGCCGACGCCGGCATTTTCAACGGCGCTCTCATTCTTCGACGGATACCGCACGGCCCGGCTGCCGGCGAACCTTTTGCAAGCGCAACGCGACTTTTTCGGCGCCCACACCTACGAGCGCATGGATAAGCCGCGGGGCCAGTTCTTCCATACGAACTGGACCGGGCGCGGCGGGCGTGTATCGTCGGGGACGTACAACGCATAGATGAGTGCGGGCGGGCGCGACCCGCTGTTTCCATGAAGGTTCCCGAATCCGTGGTGAGCATGCAGCTGGCGGCGAACGGCGATGCCGGCCGCGCCTGGCTGGCTGGACTGCCTGGTCTGATCAACGAGCTTTGCGAACGTTGGTCGCTCACCGAGATTGGTTCGGCGTTTGAGGGCGGCTGCGTCGCGTTCGTGGCTCCGGCTGTCCGGGCGGATGGGAGCCGCGTTGTGCTGAAAATCAGCCTCCTCGATGAAGAAACAGAGCACGAAGGGGACGCGCTGGCGCTCTGGAATGGAAGAGGCGCGGTGCGGCTGCTGGATGCGGACCCCCAGCGGGGAGCGCTGCTGCTCGAAGCGGCTGGAGCCGGGAACTTCGCTCGAGACATATGGCGATCGCGAAGCGGCCATTGGAATCGCGTGCTCTCTGTTGCGGCGGTTGTGGGTACCGGCGCCGGCGGGGCATCGGTTCCAACGGGTCGGCGGGCTGGCGCAGCGTTGGGCCGATACCTTTTCCAAGAAATATCAGGCGGCCGGCAGGCCTTTCGCGGAGCCCCTGCTGCGGCGGGCCATCGAGGTGTGCCAACACCTCGCGAGTGCCGCGGAAACCGGCACGATGGCAAACCGCGATCTGCATCTCGGCAATATCCTGGCCGCCCAGCGAGAGCCGTGGCTGGTGATCGATCCGAAGCCGTTGGTTGGCGATCCTGCTTTTGACGCCGGGCATCTGGTCCGGTCGTTGTTACCCGAGCGAATCGCGAAGACGGACGTGAGCCGATTGATGTCGAGTATCGCGCGACGGCTAGATCTATCGCCGGAGCGAATCGGCGAATGGGTGTTCGTACGGTCAATCGAAAATGCGCTCTGGATGGCGTTGACCGGGGCGAGCGATTTTGGCGGAGCCTTCGAACCCAACAACGGCCGATGGCGGTTTCATTGGGATGTGGCTTGTGCCGAAGCGACGCTACCATGAGGCCCGGGCTTGGTTCCATCTGTTATAGTGCGGTGGTAACCCCTCAACGGGTCTGGCCGGCCGCGACCTGGCTCATACGGCCGCCGGCAACTTCCACAGGAGAACTGCATGAGTTTTGGTTTGAATATCCCCAAGCAAGGCGCGCTCGACTTTGTCTCGATTGGAGCGCTGGTCCACCGGCTGGACCCCGGGATCATCCCGTTTCGCAAGGCGACGCATTGCCAGATTCACGTGAGCGGCGGCGAGTTTAATGTCGCTGCGAATCTGGCGGACTGCTTCCGCCTGAACACGGGGATCGTCTCGGCTATGGTGGACTACCCGATCGGCGATTTGGTTGCCGAGCGCGTGCGGGCCATGGGCGTCAAGCCGTTTTATAAGCATTTCGAGCACAACGGGGTCAACGGACCGAACATAGCGACGGTTTATAGCGATCGGGGCTACGGCGTGCGCGCGCCCGTCGTTTTTTACAACCGATGCAATGAAGCGGCCGCGCGGCTTAAGCCAGGCGATTTCGACTGGAACGCGATCTTCGCCGGCGGAGTGCGCTGGTTTCACAGCGGTGGTATTTTCGCGGCGCTTTCAGAAACCACGGCCGAGGTGATCATCGAGGGCATGCAGGCGGCGAAAGCGGCGGGCGCGGTGGTTTCTTTTGATCTAAATTTTCGCGAGAAGCTCTGGAAGATATCAGGCGGGCAGGATCGCGCCGCCGCGGTGATTGGGCGCATCATGAAGCAGGTTGACGTGGTTGTCGGCAACGAAGAGGATCTGCAAAAGGGTTTGGGTGTTCCCGGTCCGGAGGTTGCCGCCAAGTCGAAACTCGATCCCAGCGCATTTTTCGGGATGATCGATCGCGTGGTGGAGAAGCATCCGCAAGTAAAGATTGTCGCCACGACGCTGCGCGAGGTGCACTCGACCAACCATCACAGTTGGAGCGCGGTGGCGTGGATCAACGGAAAAACACACGTCGCACCCACCTGCGAGCTGGAAGTCTACGACCGCGTCGGCGGCGGAGATGGATTCGCTTCGGGCCTCATCTTTGGCGCACTCACTGGTGAAACACCCGAGGAAGCGATCAAACTGGGCTGGGCTCACGGCGCACTGCTCACGACGTTTCCAGGCGATACCACCATGGCGACGGTGGAACAAGTGCGGGCCTTCGCCAAGGGCGGATCGGCGCGCATTCAGCGCTGAACAGAAGTGGGAGGACCGAATGCCGAGGCTCGCTCCCCGCGGTATCGGATAGCACTACTGGTACGTGCTGATAAGTACTTATAGTTCATGTAGATACAGCCAGGTAGGACTTATCTGATTGGCTTTGTAAGGTCACTGGGCGGTAAAATTGAGGTATATGCAAAATCCAGGCACGGAAGAATCGGTTTCCGAGTCTTCTCGCAAGGAACTTGAACTTGCCGAACGCGAGTTGAAGGCCGCCTTAATATTCGCAAAATTCTCTTCTACCTCATACTCGCAGGGCAAGTTGCAGCATGCCTCCGACGCGCGCTCAAAAGCCAAAGCGGTGTGCGCGCGAGCGGCACAACGGCTGGCGACGCCGGAGATTATTGAAGTTGGCAGCGACTCCGTGAAATTGATCTTGAGCGAGGTGGAGAACGCCTTAGCTCATTTGCCCGCCCGGATTGAGTTTAAAGCGCGGGTTCGGCGCGCGGGAATCTAACACGGCATTCGTCCGGCAGGATCACTTGTCCGGCGCATAATATCCTTTGCGGGCTTGCACCTTGAGGTTGTGATCCGCGGTGTGCAGCTCCACCCGCCGAAAGCTGCCGTCCCGTTTTTCGTTGGTGGGTTTGTAACCGATGGCGTACTGGCTGCGCATCTCGTCTTGTAGATCCTTGAATGCATCGGGCAGGCTGTGCTTGCGATCCACGCGAAAGACGCGGCCGCCTGTTTCGTCGGACATTCTCCGGAGATACGAATCCGACACGCCGCCAAAATAGCCCATGCCGTAGTAGGCGCTGGGATCGACGTAGTAAATGCTGTAGATGACCGCGTCGGCCTTTTGCGCCCCCCGGATGGCTTCTTCGATTTTTAGCCGGCTGCCCTCGTCCATGCCGTCGGTGATGAGCACGATCGCCTTGCGGCCAACTTCCTGCGTCAAACGGTCGTTCGCCGCCAGGTAGACGGCATCGTACAGGATGGTGCCGCGCGGTTGTCCGATCGTGGGAACGGGCCCGGGATGAATGCCCTGAACACCGGAGTTCACTTGCAGGCGCTGGAGACCGGCCTGGAGCAGGCGCGGCGAGCCGGTGAAATCCTGCAACAGCTCAGCGTCCTCCCCAAAGCTGATGAGAAACGCCTCGTCCTTCTTGCGAAGCACCTGCGAAAAGAACTGGTACGCAGCCTGGCGCTCGATGTCGATGAGATTGCGCTGGCTGGCGCTCACGTCAACCAGCAGGCCGATGGTCAGCGGCAAATCCGTTTCGCGAGTGAAGTATTTGATCTCCTGCTGCTTTCCATCCTCGAAAAGGGTGAAATCGTCTTTCGTGAGATTGCTGACCAGACCACCGCTCTTATTTCGAACGGCTGCGAGGATATTCACCAGATTGACTTCCACCTGGATGGTGGGCGAAGCGTCTTCCGCGGGTTTCTGCGGAGATTCCTGAGGAGAGCGGAAGGAAGAAGGACCAACGCGGCCGCGCAGGCGAGCGCCGTCCTAGCGAAGAAATTCATCATACGGATACAATGGGGACGTACCCCCGCTTCTAATTGTTTCAAATGCATGCCGCCATCCGCCACCTGAAGGCCCGCGACCCCGTATTGGGGGCGATAATCGAACGCGTCGGACCCTACTCGATCGAGTTTCGCGAGCCGAGCTTCGAAACGCTGGTCCGATCAATCGTATTCCAACAGCTTAGCGGAAAAGTCGCCGGGGTGATCTACCAGCGCCTGGCGGGCGCGCTGCCGGGAGAGCAGATGACACCCGAGAGCATTCTATGCTGCGGCCGGAGCGGATGCGGCGGCTGGGCCTTTCGCGGCAGAAGACGGCGTATATTCGCGATCTGGCGCGCCACACCGTGAAGGGAACGCTGGCGTTCCCGCTGCTGCCGGAGCTGCCGGACGAGGAAGTGATTGCCCGCCTGACGGCAGTGAAGGGTGTTGGCGTGTGGACCGCGCACATGTTTCTGATCTTTGGCTTGCGGAGGCATAACGTGCTGCCCAGGGGCGACCTTGGCATTCGCGCCGCGATCAAGAAGGCATACGGTCTGGCGGAACTACCCAAGCCAGCCGAGGTGGAAGAAGTTGCGCGCGAGTGGCATCCTTACTGCACGGTGGCGAGCTGGTACTTATGGCGGAGCCTCGACGGACAGGCAGGAATCTGAAAAGCAGGCGTCCGCTTCCAGGTGCTTGCACGCCGGCCGGCTAAAGCAGCTTTTTTCCGATGATGGCGTAATCGAGGCCGCCGAAAAATGCCTGGCGAAAATCAGCAGGCAGTTCCGCCAGCGCGGGCATGGATTCGATGGCCGGCGATCTTTGGTGCACCTCGATCCGCCCGATTCCGTACTCCTCCATGTAGAACGCCAACAGGGCGTGCGGAATGGGTCTGGCGTGCGTGGGGTCGAGATAGAAATGCGTGGCGAAGATGGCGAGGCACTCGGGATTGGGCGTTTCGATGGCCAGGACGCCACCGCGCCGGAGTTTCTGCGCGGAGAGGCGAACCATTTCCGGGAGCCGGGCCGGCGCCAGATGCTCCACCACTTGGGCGCTGAAAATGCCGTCGAGGGATGCGTCGGGCAGGCCGGTGAGGTAAAGCGAATAGATCCGCGACCTCGGCAGCAAGCGCTTGGCGGCGGCATAGGTCGACAAACTCGCGGCTGAGATCGATGCCGCGGGCGGCCACGCCGGCGTCCCGCATTAACTCGAGAAATTCGCCGCGACCGCAACCGATGTCGAGCACCTCCTTGCAGCCGGCGAAATGCGGAACGTAGAACTCCTGGCCGGCTTTGACGAACCTGGCAGAGCCGCGGAAACGCTCGGCGAAGCGCAAGTAGTCGAACGCCGGGGGCGCTTCAGCGGCCGGCGGCGGCGCGGGAACGGGGCCGCTTCTGTCTGCGAAGTGCGCCGGCGCGCTGGCGGACGAGGCGCAGTTCGGAATGGATGAGCATTTCGTACTCGGTGCGAATGCGATCCAGGTCGGCCCACAGGCGTTTTTGAATGTCCAGAGTGGACCGATCGAGCGCGCCGAGATAGTCGGCGTACTGGGCTTTCACAAGTCGCGAAAATTGTTCTCCATCAGGGTTGCCCGGTGTTGCGAAGCGATTTGCAGGTCCGCCACGCCGCGGAGAAATTGCGTCTCGTTCTGAGAGAGTTTGTGTTCCCACTCCGAGCGCCAAGCCGTCCAGTGGCCGCGAATGTCCGCCACCTCGGATTTCACCGCAGACTCTTCGGCCATCCGCGGCTAGCGCCCGATTGATGTCGTTGAGCGCCTGAATCGTGGCTTCCACGCAAGCCATCACTTCGCGGTTGAATACCACTTGATCGCGGACAAACCACCCGAGCCCGCGCGCGACGGCACGCTTCCCCGCTTGTATCAACGAGTGGACAACGCCGGAGGGGCGGGGATTCACGGTTCCGATCGCGGCCATCTTGCCTTCCGCGGCATCACGGGCGTGAACCAGCGAAGTGAGATCGGCAGCGGCGGCAGGCACCGGCGCCGTTGGCGTCCGGGTAGCGCGCGCGCACACGCTCGCGAATGCCGCGCAACAGCTCGGTCAGTTCCTCGGTCTTCAGAATTTCACTATTTTCGGGAGCCACGCGTTCTGCTCCAGGCGGCGGTGACTTTGGAGTGCAGGCCGCCGCGCGGGGTGAATTCACCAATCACGGTGGCGGAAACGCGGCTTGGCGGCTGCCACCACGTCGCGCAGGAACCGGTTCACCACGTTTTCATGAAAGATGCCCAGGTTGCGATATGCCAGCAGGTACATCTTCAGCGACTTCAGCTCCAGGCAGCGCTTGTCGGGCGTGTAGCGCAGCGTGAGGCGTCCGAAATCCGGCAGGCCGGTTTTGGGACACACCGACGTGAACTCCGGCATGACGATTTCGATCTCGTACCCCGGGAACTGGTTCGGCCAGGTTTCAATCTCCGGCAGAGGCACGTGGACGCCCGCGCGTGCGTGCTCGTCAGTATAAGAGCGCTTCATTTCTTTATGAGCGCCTGCGAGAGGAGATCCAGGAAGAGGCCCACATCCGTCACGACGCCGACGGCCTGGCCTGTGCCGCGGTCGCTCACTTTTGTGGCAACGGCCGGGTTGATATCCACGCACACGATTTTCACCCAGCTTGGCAGCATGTTACCGGTGGCGATGGAGTGCAGCATCGAGCCCAGACACAGCACCAGGCCCGCGCCCTTCAGGTTCTCGGCGTATGCGTCCTGCGCGATGTTCATGTCGGTGATGGTGTCCGGCAACGGGCCGTCGTCGCGCAAGCTCCCGGCCAGCACGAAAGGCACGCCTTTCTTGACGCATTCGAACAGGACCCCGGAACGCAGGCGCCCGCTCTCGACGGCTTGCGCAATGCCGCCACAATGGTAGATGGCATTGATGGCACGCATATGATTGCGATGGCCGTGCTCCTCCTGGCGCCCGTCCGCCAGGCGCACTCCGAGCGACGTGCCGAACAGCGCCGCTTCAAGATCGTGCACGCCGAGCGCGTTGCCGCTGAGCAGCGCGTGGATAAATCCGCGGCGAATCAGTTGCGCCAGGCCTTGCACGCCGCCGGTATGCACCACCACCGGACCGGCGACCGCAATTACCTTCAACCCCTGTTCGATTGTCTGCTCGATCAGCGTGGCGGTCTGGCGAACGGCGGTTTCCACCTGGCGCTCCGACGAGATGCCGTTGCTCATGAACGCGAAGGCCAGCCGGTCGCGCTCCTTCGATTCCGGAACCACGCGAATGCCCCGCATCCCCACCACCACTTGGTCCCCCGCGTGCAGATCGCGCATGCGGCGGCAGAACGCGCGGCCATCCGCGACCACCACCAGCGCGTCCATGCGCTGATCCTCCACCTCAAGCCATTGCTGACCGTGGCGCACCAGCGTGCGGTGATTGGTGGTGGAGTAGAAATCCTCAGGAGCGCACCGGTCGCGCTCCACCGCGCGCAACTGCGGCGTCGCCGCTATCCACGGGCGAGCAGCCGAGCCCGAGCAGCTGTTGCAGCAGCCGTTCCATGACGTCGCGCTCGTTGGCCTCCACCTTCAGCCGCAGATAAGACGGCTCGCTGTTGGTGCGCCCAACGCGGAACTGCTTCCACTTCGAACCGGCCGCCGAACTCGACCACCTGGTCGAAGATCTGCTCCATGACGTGCGAGTCGATCAGGTGGCCCTGGGCCTCGACAACTTCTTGAAATTGCATGAATTCTAATTCTAACCGGTTGCCGTGAATGCAAGTGCGGCTGGCGCCATCAGGCTATGCCCGCGTCAGGAAAATCGGCAGGCCGATCTTGTTGGCGTAAGTCGGCCGGTAGCGCTCCGTGTTGTACATTGTCGCGACATCCACTCTGCGCGGCCCGAGCTTCGGATCGGGAATCGGCACGGCGGCATAGCACCCGCCGCTGATGCGCCATCATCAGACCGTGTTTGCCTTCGCTCGATGCAGTCCATCGCCATGCTCGGCGAACGTGGAGGCGACCATCTTGTCGACGAAATCGGGGTTGCCGCTGCGCAGATCGTAAGTCAGATCGCTGACGATGGTTTCTTCGCCGGTGCGTTTCTTGATCTCGTCGCTGAGAGTCCTCGCCGACGTTGGCCTTTTTTTGTGCCCGAACGCGTCGGCCTCGCCATTTTCGCGCACCTGATAGCCTTCCCACTCCGCGCCCTCGGAGAGAAGCACCAGCGCATAGTTGCTCGGGTTGTCCTCTTGTCCTTCAGCAGCAGGTGGATCAGTTTTTCGAGATTGACCTTGTACTCCGGGATGCAGCAGCGCATCGAAGTGACATATGCCGTGTAGAGGGCCGTGTAGCCGGCGTCGCGGCCGAAGATGCGGAAAATCGCCGATGCGCTCGTGCGAGCCCACCGTCGTGCGCTGGCGCTCGATGGCGTCGGTGGCGCGCGTGATGGCGGTGGAAAAACCGATGCAGTACTCGGTGTTGCGCACGTCGTTGTCCATCGTCTTCGGAATCGCGATCACTTTGACACCCTGCTTGTCCAGCTGGGCGGCATAGCTGAGGGTATCGTCGCCGCCGATTGCCACCAGATACTCGAGTCCCAGCTTCTCGATGTTCTTGAGCACCTGCGGCGTCATGTCGTAGACGGTGCTCGTCACGCCGTCTTTGGTGATTCTCTGACGTCGAGAAGCTGGTGCCCGCCAGAAACTCCGGAACCTTTTTCATCTTGGCGGGTTGGTGCGCGTGGCTGTGCAGATACGTGCCGCCCGTGCGGTCGATGGTGCGGGTGTTTTCGCGGTTGAGCGGCAGAATATAGCGCGCGCGGCTCGCGGGATCGTCGAAGTTGACGTGCGTCAAGCCCTCCCAGCCGCGCCGGATGCCGAGCACTTCGCAGCCGATCTCGCCACCCCGGTAAACGACGCTCTTGATTACGGAATTCAAGCCGGGAACGTCACCACCACCGGTAAGGATACCTACACGTTTTACGGACATCAAAACTCCTCTCTGGTTGGGTAAAGAATTATTATAAATTCGCGGGCGGCGGTGAGAGTATTCGACTGACCCCTATGGCGGCGTCTGCGTTCCGGCGCCGGGCGTCACATCAAGATATGCCAGATAGGCGGCCAGAAAGTAGTAGGAATTTTCATACTCCTGCATGTGTACCGCCGGAAACCCATCTCGCGAGCTATGCAGGATCGCGAATGTCTCCTGGGTTACGGAATGGAAATCGATGACGGGAATTCTGGCGTCAACAAACGGGCGGGAGTCCGACTCGCCGGCGTGGTCGACATTCATAACTGCCAGGGGCAGGCTCAAAGTATGAGCCACCGCCACGGCCGCGCTGGCGAGGTTCTTGTCCGCGCGCGTAAGCCATACTTTGGTATCCGATAGTCCAAGAGAATCGATGTTCACCATCGCGCGAATCCTGGCCTTGTCCTGCTTGGTCAACCGGCTTACGTAGTATCTCGAGCCGACGAGCCCTTTCTCTTCGTCGGTAAAGCCGATGAAGACGAAAGTCAGGCGACGCGGTGTATCGCGCAAACTCTGATAGAGGCTCGGGAGCAGGGAAGCGCCGGTCCAGTTGTCGACGACCCCGTGCCCGTTTGCGACCTTATCGTAATGCGCGCCGACCACCACGCGGGCATCGCCGCTGCCTTTCAACGTACACACCAGGTTGGGCGTGCGCGATCCCTTGACCCGCTGCTCGTCCAATGCTTCCTCCTTGCAGCCTGCGTCTTCGAACAGCTCGTGAAGCGTTTGCTCGCGGTCTGACGTCTGGTCCGTTACCCGGTGCAGCCTCTGCCTCGAGCACCGCTGCATTGACCTTGGCGTAATCGATATGCTGAGCGGCGATGGGGAGACCGCATTCCAGCAGAACGAAAAGAAGGGAACATCCGGTCTTCAATTCTTGCCGGCTGCTGCTGGAGCGCCTTGGACGATTTCCGCCATCGCCGCTGCAATCCGCGCGGCCGCTTCCGGCCCTACGGAGTTCACTTCTCCGTACCAGGGCTTCTCCGCGCCATTCAGATAGGGCGGCTTTTCATCCCACTCCGCCAGGGGGATGATGTAGCCGATCTCATCGTCCGCGAGGCCGACCAGCATCTTGAATTCCGCCGGCAGCATGGTCTTGATCGCCGGCTCGATCGGCGCATCCGGATAATCCGCCTCAGGATAGCGCACCACGCCGCCCACGCTCAGCTCCGGGTACATCTCGCCTGGAACCAGCGCGATCTCGAGAAATACCTGTCCGTGCGCCGAGACTCTCACGAGGCCCACCGGCGTTGTGGTATTGCCCTCCGCCGTCATTTTCTTGCGGCCCTTGAACACGCCGGCTTGGGCGGCTAGTTGAAAGCCTTTGTTGGTCGTGGGGATTTGGATGAGCTTTTCGTGAAACTCGATGTGGTCGGCATCGAACGCCGTCGCGTTGCGCACGGCGCTACCGGCAATCTCCGCCACGCTCCGCCCGATGATTTCCGCTTTTTGAAATGTGTTCTCCGGAGCCGGCCGGCCACTGGCTGTGTCGATGACGTTAGCGCCCAGCGGCGACTGCATGCCGCCCACCGCGCCGTTCAGGAATATCGCCACCCCTTGAAACTTTTGTTCCAGCTCCGTGCACAAGTAGAACGGATAGTCCGCCGTGATGAGGGTGTTTTTCGAACCCAACGTCTCCGGGTGATTGGCCCAATTCACCAGCGTAGCGATGGGTTTTCCGCGGGCGGTGGTTACGTGCAGGACGATGACGCCCGCGTCCAGCAGCTCAGGCGGGCGGTCGTCATGGATGAGCTTGTCGAGATCGGAAGGATGTGCCTGGCCTAACTTTGACGATGGCCGGCTGCTAGAGCGAACCGCCAGCACCGCGGCCTGCGCCACGCGCTCCACCACCAGATTCATGTAGGCGTCGTTGATTCCCGAATGCCCTTGATCGGGACCCCAAAGCCCCATGGTGTCCGGCGCCTCGTGGTCGTGTGTCGCGGCCACCACTACGTTTACGTCGCCGGCCGTGGGTTTCTTTCCGGACGCAAGCTCCTTTTTGACCTCGGCGCGAATGCGCTCCACATCGTCCAGGAACAGCCCGATCGAATCCACGCCGCACAGCACCACCGTCTGACCGCCCGCGCTGAGCGCCAGGCAGCGCGCGTAGAGATTGTCGTGCATCCCCGTGGCGATGCGGTTGTTCCCGAAGCCGGCCATGTAAACAGGCCCGTGCTTTTTGAGGTCGGGCGTTAGAGTAACACGCGCCGCTCCGGCGCGAATCTGGGGTCCAAGAACCACCTGCCCGTAGAGAGAAACCGAGCAGACTGCCAGCAGAAGGAACCGCACGCGGGTCAAACCCACCACGCCGCCGCCGGGCGGCTCCTTGATCACGAGTTGATCCAGGAAGCGAATGGCCTTGGTCAAGCCCTCGTTCGGGCGACAATATGCTGTCCTCGTGCTCGATCGAGAGCACGTAATCGTAGCCGATACATGCGCAACGTCGAGATGAACTCGCTCCACCACTCGGCGCCATGCCCGTAGCCGACGGTGCGGAAGATCCAGGCGCGATGGCGCTCGTCAGTGTACTTCTTGGTGTCGAGCACGCCAGTGGTCGGAAGGTTGCGCTCGTAAATCTGCGTATCTTTCGCGTGCACATGGAAGATCGCGTTGCCGAGCACGCGAATGGCAGCGATCGGATCGATGCCCTGCCAGAACATGTGGCTGGGATCGTAATTGCACGCCGATGGTTTTGCCCGCCGCGGAACGCAGGCGCAGCATGGTTTCCGGGCTGTACGCGACGAAACCGGGATGCATCTCGATGGCAATCTTCACGCCGTGGTCCTCGGCAAACTTGGCGCGCTTGGTCCAGTAGGGGACGACTTTCTTCTCCCACTGCCAGTCCAGTAAATCGAGATACTCCGGCGGCCACGGGCACGTCACCCAGTTCGGATATTTGGCTTTGTCGCTGTCGCCAGGGCACCCAGCAAAGTCGATGACCACCGGCACCCCCAGCTTGGCTGCCAGCAAAATGGTCTTGCGGCTGACCTCCTGGTTTGCCTTTGCGATATCCCGGTTGGGGTGCAGCGGATTGCCGTGGCAGCTCAACGCGCTGATGCTGACGCCGTAATCCGAAAGCTTTTGCTTGAACTCCGCCAGTTCAGTCTTGCTGTCAAGCATGGAAAGCTTGCAGTGGGGATCGCCAGGATAGTTCCCGGTTCCCAACTCGACTGTTGAAATGTTGAGACTCTTCAGCTTCTTTAAGACCTCTTCGAGCGGAAGCTGTGCCAGCAACGCGGTGAAAACGCCAACTCTCACGTGGATGTCTCCTCTACAAAACTGGGGCTGTAACGGTCCAGAATATCACGGGCACGCCGTTGGGACTAAAATAGGCCCCATGAAATCACTTCCAGGTATCGGCCGGCGCGGCTTCCTGGGCTCCGCCGCAGCCGTGTTTGGCGCAAGTTTCTGGGCTGACGACACACTCGACGCTGCCGTTCAGAACGTCAATCGCAATTCGCAACCTTCGGATCTGAAGATTACCGACCTGCGCGTCGCCGTCGTGAAGGATGCGCCATTCACCTGTCCGCTGCTGCGCATCGACACCAACCAGGGCATCTACGGGTTGGGAGAAGTGCGCGACGGCG
This sequence comes from Terriglobia bacterium, assembly GCA_963768075.1. Taxonomy (GTDB): domain Bacteria; phylum Acidobacteriota; class Terriglobia; order Bryobacterales; family Bryobacteraceae; genus QHXW01. The sequence goes on along the minus strand of CAVYHD010000018.1, from coordinate 315,199 downwards.
CGAGCAAAACCTATGCTCTGATCCTGAAGAGCCGCATTCTGGGCGAGAACCCCTGCAACGTCGACAAAATCTTCCGTAAGATCAAACAATTCGGAGGCGATTCGCGTCAGGCCGGCGGCGTCTGCGGTATCGAGATGGCGCTTTGGGACCTCGCGGGCAAAGCCTATGGCGTTCCGGTTTATCAGATGCTTGGCGGCAAGTACCGCGACAAGATCCGGTGCTATGCCGACACCACCGAATCCGACGACCCCAAGATCTACGGCCAGCGCCTGAAGGCTCGCAAGGAGCAGGGTTTCACGTGGCTCAAGATGGACCTGGGCATCGATTTGTTGGGCGATGAAGCTGGTACGTTAACCCATCCACTGGGTACCAAATATCGTCAGGGCGATAGCGTACAACATATGTTTACCGGCTTTGAGCTGACAGAAAAGGGCATCGCGCGAATGGCCGAGTTTGTCGCCACGGTGCGCGAGTACGTGGGCATGGATATTCCGCTCTCCGCGGATCATTTCGGCCACATTGGCGTGAATTCCTGCATCCGGCTGGGCAAGGCGCTCGAGAAGTACAACATGGCGTGGCTCGAAGACATGATTCCGTGGCAATACACCGACCTCTGGAAGAAGATCACCGACGCTGTGGATATTCCCACGCTCACCGGCGAAGACATTTATCTCAAGGAGCATTTCATCGAGCTGGCGCGCAATCACGCCGTCGACATCTTGCACCCGGATCTGGCAACTTCCGGAGGTATTCTCGAAACTCACAAAATCGGCGATGCGATTCAGGAGTTCGGCGTGCCCATGGCGATGCATTTCGCGGGAACCCCGGTCTCGTGCATGGCCAATGTGCACTGTGCCGCGGCGACTGAAGGATTTCCTCGTGATGGAAAACCATTCCGTGGACGTGCCCTGGTGGGGCGACTTAGTGGAAGGCGTCGAGAAGCCAATCGTCAACCACGGCTTTATCACCGTACCGGAAAAGCCCGGCTTGGGCGTGACCCTGAATGAGGAAGTGGTCAAGCAGCACCTGCTCGAACCCGGCTATTTCGAGCCCACGCCCGAGTGGGACAAAGAGCGCTCACACGACCGGACGTGGAGCTAGGCGTCAATACAGGGTCAAACCCGGGTCCCGTTCCAGGAGCTGGCAGCAGGATCTCGATCTTCTCTCCGAACGAGCCGATAGGTAGTGGGATGAGGGTAAGCTGAGGTCGGCATTTCGGCTGCTCCTCGCTGGTGCCAAAGCCGGCGATACTGGTTGCCAAATCAACCTTGGAAACTTCTACAGCGACGGAACCGGGGTTAAACGGAAGGGCGAAAGATCCGCCGCGAGCAACATCGGTATCGTTTTCCGCGATGAAAAGAAGCTAAAGACGTTTTGTCTCCTGTGGAATAGGCATTCCTGCCTGTTCCACCGTGCAGGAGTATTCGAATGACCGCTGCAATTTGTGGATGATTTTGCTTGGGAAAGGAGAAACGCTCGTGTGCCGGTACACACGGCGTGGAAGAATCCAGGCGGATGGAGGTGGAACCGAGCGGTAGATGCGTTGCGGCTAGACCGACCTAAGCGAACGGGCTCCGCTTCAGCGCGTACTGCAACGCCTCCTCCGGCACGTGGAACTCGCTCACGGCAGTGTTGCCCATATAGCCGAGTTCCTTGATCCCGATCGGGCTGGTGTAATAAGCGTCGAGCACAAGGTTGCGAGCCCAGCGGAAGAAGTGGATGCCCGGCGCATTTTCCGGCGCTTCATTTTTCTGCACGGCGATCAGGTCGAGCAGGCCCGTCTGCTGCTCCGGCTTGGCATCCACAAAATCGGCGCCGTAGCGGCGCCGCATGTCGTGATCGATCCACGCGAAGCCGCCGGTGAGGATCTCGGCCAGTTCCGGGCAATTGCTCGCCATATAGTCGATCCACTCGGCGGCGTGAGCGGCGATGGCGCCCGGCGAGTGCTCGTCGGCCGGGACGATCAAGTCAGATAAACGTTCGAGCGTCTTGAACTCGTGCGCATTGAATGCCTTAGGTGTGAAGACCTGACTCGTTTGTTTCTCTTGCGCGACGGCGTCATGTACATGCTGCGTGGTGGCGAGGGTCACCAATCCCGCGCCGGAGGTCGCCAGCGCCGCGGAGATGCTAAAGCCCCGTAATAGATTTCGACGGGAAATGTCTTCAAACATTGCCTTTCCTCATTTCCTCCGCCAGATATTCGGCGGTCCGCCAGGCCAGCGCCACAATCGTTAGCGTGACGTTCTTGTCCGGGTTGCCCAGGAACGGCGCGGCGTCCGCGACGAACAGGTTCTTCACCTCGTGCGCCTGGCAATATCGATTGAGCGGCCCCTGCTTGGGATCGTCGCCCATCCGGACCGTTCCGGCTTCGTGGATGATTTCTCCGCCGATCGAAACGGCATCCGCGCCGCGCTCCGGAAACGGCTTCTTCTGCGGCTTCCCACCCATGGCCTCGATGATCGAGCTGAAAGTGTTGTGCATGTGGTGGACCTGGTTGATCTCGTGCTCGGTCCAGCGGAAGTGGAAGCGCAGCACCGGGATGCCCCAGTGATCCACCGAGACGGGATCGATTTCGCAGTAGGAGTTCGCGTTGGGAATCATTTCGCCGCGGCCCGCGAAGCCAACCCACGCGCCGTATTCCTCGCGAATCCGCGCTTTCAGCGCCGCGCCGTATCCGTCCTCGCCGTGATAGTAGCCGATTTGCGGCATGCCGAACCCGCCGCCGATCTCGATGTGATAGCCGCGCGGGAAATCCTTGTTCTTGTCGTCCAACAGCCACCACGGGACGTAGACGTGCATGCCGCCGATGCCGTCGGAGTTGTGGCGCGGCATGCCGGCCAAGCGCCGGAACGTACCCGCTCAAGTCGTAGCCCGACGGTGTCGGTGAGGTTGCGTCCCACCATGCCGGAGCCGTTGGCGAGGCCGTTGGGGAATCGCGGGGATTTGGAATTGAGCAGCAGGCGCGCCGATTCGCAGGCGCTCGCCGCCACCACCACCGCGCGGCAGCGGATCTGTCTTCTCCGTGCGCGTGGCTTTTCGACATAGGAAACCGCGGTGACTTGGCCATCGTCGTCGGTGATCAACTCGCGCGCCATGGCCCCGGTGATGACCTTCAGCTTGCCGGTTTTCATCGCCGGGAAAATCATGGCCTGGCTGGAAGTGAACGCCGACGCCGTGAGGCAGCCGCGCCCGCACTGGCCGCAATAGTGGCAGGCGGCGCGGCCGTTGATGCGGTTTCGTGAGCATCGCCATGCGCGAGGGGATGCAGGGGAATGTTCAGCCTGGCCGCACGCTTTCTGGATCAGCATTTCGTGCACGCGCGGCGCGATCGGCGGCAGGAAATTCCCGTCCGGCGCGCGTGCGGATGCCCTCCTTGGTGCCGGTGACGCCGATGAACCCCTCGGCCTTGTCGTACCAGGGCGACATCTCATCGTAGGTGACCGGCCAGTCCGTGCCCAGGCCATCGACGAATACGGCTTGAAATCGTAATCGGAGAAGCGCAGCGAGATGCGGCCGTAGTGATTGGTGCGGCCGCCCATGATGCGCGAGCGGAACCATTTGAACTCGCTCCCTCGGCCACGGTGTACGGTTCGCCGGGCAGAGTCCCAATAGCCGTTGGGCGCGGTGAAGTAACTAAACCCGTACAGCTGTCTGCCGAAATACGTCTCGGCGTGCGGACCCGCGCCGCGATGGTCCACCTGGTAGGGCCAGACGTGCTCCTTGAAATCCTTCAGGGGATTCAGCATGGGGCCGGCTTCGAGCAGCGTCACGTTGATGCCGAGGTCGGTCAGAACCTTGGTGACTGGTCCCGCCGCCCGCGCCGGAACCGATGACCACCACGTCATGCACCTCGGGACTGCGCTGGACTTGTAACATGATTTCGACTATAGCACCCACCCATTCGCGCTAGAATATAAGGATGGGGGCGCAACGGATTCGACGGGATTGAATCGTTGTGGGGAGGCGTGCCGGGTTCCGAGCTCCCGTTAAACGATCGGAAAACTAAAACTGCCAATAACGCAGTTTGCATACGCTGCTTAATTAAATTAAGTAGCCGCTCCAGCCGTTGAGCCCGTGCGGCGGTGAGTGAGCGTCATTTTATGGGATAGGTCAAAGGCTTCGGTCCGGAGCCGTAGGCCGAGATCAATCGGACTAGGTAGCGGCCGTTCTCGCCGGTTCTAAAGCCGCTACTGAAACACTTGAGCCGGAAACGCACGTAGTTCTCTTCACGGCGGGCTGTCTCGGACGGGGGTTCGACTCCCGCCGCCTCCACCAATTCAAATTTAGTGCCTTCCACGGCAACTAGTATTACAACGTTAAGTATTGACAGAACAGAAATACCCTGTTATGTTTGGGCGTGACCGATGCTCAAGTGGAGCGCTGCCGGAAACGATTGGAACGGTTTCTGGCGGACCTGCTGGAACCTGTAGGGCGGAGCGAGCGACGGCATTGGGGAGGCGTCTATGTGAGGGGCTTGCTGCTCGATGGAGAGCGGAAGTCGATTGAACCTCTGGCGGCGCGAGTGCCGGATGGCAACGTGCAAGCGATGCAGCAGTTCGTGGGACAAAGCCCGTGGTCCTGGATGCCGATCTGGGAGCGGCTCGGGAAACGGATGACCGCCGAACTGGAACCGGATTCGGCGTGGGTGGTGGATGACACTGGTTTTCCGAAGCAGGGTGACCATTCCGTGGGAGTGGCTCGGCAGTACTCAGGCACGTTAGGCAAGACGGCCAATTGCCAAGTCGCCGTCAGTATCCATCTGGTCAGTGAGAATGGGAACACCCCTCTGGGCTGGCGACTGTATCTGCCGGAGAGTTGGGCCAAGGATGAACAACGCCGGCAGGAAGCGGGGATTCCGACTGAGATCACCTTTGTACCCAAGTGGCAGTTGGCACTGGAAATCATCGATCAGATTCGCAGTTGGAGTCTGCCGGATCGCATCGTGCTGGCCGATGCCGGATACGGGGAGAGCACAGAGTTTCGGGAGGCGCTCGAGCAACGGCAATTGCGCTATGCCGTGGGCGTGGGACCCCAAGTGGGCGTATGGCTGAAGCCCCCCAAACTGCAGATGCTCAAACCGAAGAGCAAGGGACGTCCGCCTAGCGCCTGGCACTACGGAGACCAGCGGCCGCTAGCGGTTAAAGCGGTAGCGCTGAAGGCCCAGGGATGGAGGATGATCCGCTGGCGGGAGGGCAGCAAAGGCTGGCTGGAATCCCGATTCTGGGCCATGCGAGTACAGCCCTCGCATGGCTTCCATGAAGGTGAGCCGCCCCATAAGGAGGTATGGCTGCTGGTGGAATGGCCAGAATCCGCAGAAGCGCCGCTCAAATATTTCTTCTGCGACCTACCAGAGCACTACACTCTGCGCCGCCTGGTGAGGTTGGCCAAGAGTCGCTGGCAAATCGAGCAAGGATATCAGCAACTCAAAGAGGAACTCGGATTGGATCACTACGAAGGCCGCAACTGGCAAGGATGGCATCACCACGTCACGCTCGTGATGATGGCCTATGCATTCCTGACTCTCGAGACACTGCGCCACAAAAAAAACTTCTGGGTGGACCCTGCCGAGGACGCGTCGTGAACTTCAGTACCTGCTCTGTATATGGACCGGCGCATGCTGCTACTGCGGTCAACTGGCCAAAAAGCCCTCGGGTAGAGATCCGTAATCACTTAACGTTGTAATACTAAGGACCCACGTGAAATTGTATGCTCCAGGCTCCCTACAGCGCCGTGTAGCCGCCGTCCGCCATCAGACACGTTCCGGTCAGAAACGAAGCGTCATCCGAGGCCAGGAAAGCGATGGCCGAGGCGATTTCGCTGGGCTGAGCGAACCGGCCCAGAATGTGTTTGGGACCACCCTCGTGTAGCGCCTCATCGAAGGTCATCTTTTCGCGTGCGATGTCCCTTCGCAACTGCGGGGTGTCGACCCAACCGGGTGCGATGGCATTGACGCGGATGTTCCAGCGGGCGAGGTCGAGCGCCATGCACCGCGTCAGTCCTAGAAGTGCCGCCTTGGACGTGCTGTAGGTCAAGCTGTTGGCCTCAGCGATAAAACCGCTGACGGAGGCCAGGTTCACAATGGCGCCTTTGCCGGCCCGCTGCATCTCCGGGAACACATGCTTTACGCAAAAGGCCGCCCCCATTACGTTGACCGAAAGCACGCGATTCCAGTCCGCGGCGGTCGCGTCGATCGAGCGGAAGATGAACGCGGCCGCATTATTGATCAAGGTATCAACCGGACCTAGACGAGCTGCCGCATCCGCCACTGCTGCCCGGACCTGCTCCTCATCCGATATGTCCGCGTGCACAAAGATGCACTCGGTTCCACCCCTCTCGATGGCTTCCGTGGCGGCTTGCCCGCCCGCAGCGTCCACATCAAGCAGGGCCACCCGCGCACCTTCGCCGGCCAAACGCTCGGCAGTGGCCCGCCCAATTCCGGACGCCGCGCCAGTGACGAGAGCGATTCTATTCTCAAAACGCCGCATAGTTTAAGGTTAGCGATTTCTCTTGAGGTACAACACCGCGTCGCCATGGAACGGGGAAGCAAAAGACTTGCGTCCGCCTTCGGCAGTGAACGAGCCATCGCCGGCCTGGCTCCCGGCAACCGGGTTGAACCACTCGTAACTGTACGTGCCAGGGGTCAAATCCACCGTAAATTCCCCCATGCCTGGCTGGTAGACCAGGTACTCCGATCCTGGATTCGCAAGGCAGTAACCGGTTGACGATAACTCGAGGCGCGGTGTCATAGTGGCAAGATCCATTTTCTTAGCGTAAATCCGGGTGTATCCCAGGTTGCGGCGGACTTCCTCTATGTCAGGGAGCAGCCGCTCCCAAATGGGCGGGTCGTCATAGGGATCCATGTAGAGCGGGTTCAATCCACGCAGAAAGCTCTTCCATGCCCACTGCCTGTCACCACCATTGCCCCAAAGATGATCAGTGTCGGACAATACGACTTTCCTGCCATCTCCCGGCGGAGGGTTGTCCCGGTAGTTATATGCCCCGGTGCGGCTGTCCGAGTTAGGGCGAAATCCAGTCGGCGGGGCTGTTAAACAGACGTACTGTTACTGCCGCCCGGATATTGAAAGGACATACCCACCGGATGCTGTTTTGGCTTACCGGCTTCATACGACTTGATGTAGTCGATCATGTCATATTGCCAGTCCGTGGAGTAGGGTCCGCTCTCATTCGAGATTTCATAGAGAACATTGTCCAGGTCGTTGACCGTGTCAATGATCTTGCGTACATAAGCTTTTTCAATCTTCTCCACCCCTGCAGGAGGAGGCCAACTCTCAAGCTCCGTACCGCGCCCGTCTTTATCCGGGTCCCCATCGATCCCGTTGATATTGTTTTGCGCGTTGAAGGGATGGCCAACCCAATTAGAGAACTGGAGTTCCCACCCGTTAAAAAGCATGACCGAAACATAGATGCCCCGGTCGCCCGCTAATTCAACGCGCTTGCGCATCCGGGCAAAGTACGCCTCATTAAGCGCGTTGAGGTCAAACTTCGGCTTCCCGTCCCAGGCCATTCCGGGACCCGTTCGCATCCATGGATGGGGCGTGCTGTACCTGACAATCCCATCCTTCTCGATGTCTTTGGGAGTCTCCCACCGCCATAGCCGAATGTAGTTGTAATTGTGGTCCGCGATGAATTTTAAGTATTGGTCGAAATCAAAGGCAGGAGGAGGATCGGTAAGCCCAATGTCGGGTAGATTGGTCCAAGTGTGCGCGGCGGCAAAGTAGATTGCCTTGCCGGAGCCGTCCGTAAAATAGCGGGGATTACCGGCGAGGACACGCAATGGCCCTTTTGCGATGCTTTCGGCCCTTCCGGCCAGAGATCCCATGGCGAGCAGGGCGGCGCATTGCCATGTGAGCGAGCCCAGGAGTCTCATGGCCGCTCCTTTCTAAAGTTGAGTCTTGACAAGAAAAAGATAATATCATACCGTATCCGGTATTACATCATTGGCGGAAAGACAGGCGCTGAGGCGGTTCGTCTTTCAGTTTCAATACATTACAGCAAAGGAGCGTGGAGGCAAATGGGAGCAAAGGAAAGTGTGCATGTCCCGATCATTCGAATTGGGGATGCTGAGTTGGTTTCGTGGCCGTTGCCGGCCGAGTGGGTGGAACAGGGATCTCCGCAAGCCAGCGGCGCAGTTCTTTCGAAATCCGACGATTCCCGCATCGTACGCGGAGTCTGGGCTTGCACTCCGGGCCGTTTTCGCTGGATGTATACCTACGACGAGACGATAGTGGTCGTTCAAGGCAGCGCGACGGTTCTGATGGATAGCGGCGTCGAGGTTTCTCTGACTCCCGGGGTCATGGCGTTTTTCGCGCGGGGACAGGGCAGCACCTGGACGATTCATGAAAATTTTCGCAAGGCGTTTCACGCGGATTCGCCGGACCCGCTGCCGTTCTAGAAGCGTACGGGCCCGCGGCTAATCCGACATGAATCTTTCTAAGACGTTTTCCGTTATTCTCGAGACGTTGTTCTTGTACGTGATCATGAGATAACGAACCGGCCCACGCGATGGATCCGGTTGAAAAGACCGCGCCGCCGCCCGGATGCTCGTAAAACGTGATGTTCGCTCTCACTTTTTTCGATCTGGCACCGCACTCGTGAATGCCCGGGATTGATGTCTCCTCCACTACGTGCCAGTACGAGTCATGATGAGGCTCTGACGAGGCCAGAAGCAGCGTATGCGGGGGAGTTCCCAGCGCGTAATCCAGCCGGTCTACTTCAAACCCGGCAGCGGCGCCGGTACTCAGGCCGAAATTGCCTATCAACTCGTCTTTTTCGACGCCTTCAAATATAAACGCGGCGCGAGGATTAAAGCTATCCGGCTCGCGCCGGTAAGCGGATCCGGGAGCGCCACCTTGCGCGCTGAAGCCCACGCCCAGAAGCTTTTGGGGCGCGCGGCCGCGGACGCGCCAGATTCCTCCTAACTCGCCCGTCGTGCTGTGGAATAGTTCGCCCTCCGCCGCTCGCGACAAACCGGTTCCCATGGACCGCCTTACCTCAATCACGGGACACTCCGCATGCAGAGACGTCACCCAGTAGAGTCCGTTGCCTCCTAGGTACATGAGATTTCCGCCAGCGTCCAGGAAGCCTTCCAGGGCAGTTAGCATTGCGAGGGTCCAGTATTCCGGGTGGGCGCCGGTAATCAACACTCGATAGGGGTCGATAACGCCGGCGCCCTCAAAGTGGAGATCGTCATCACTGATCACGTCGAAATCGATGCCCTTCGCCTCGAGCCAGGCAGTGACGTATAAATCCGCGGCGAACAGGTGAGGGCTATCGAGAGCCGCATATTTGTACTTCGGACCACCGGACAGGTTTGGACGCAAGCGCGACGCATAAAAAGGCGTGCTACCGTCGCTGTGATGATCATAAAGACTGATTCCCAGTTCGGGATGGCTGTTGATGAATTGGTCCTCGGGAAGCCACGGCGAGGATTCGGCGGATTCCAGATTGAATTCATTGGCAATTTCATCGAAATTCGCATATGCCTGCCAGGTAAGCGACGGCGCCAGAAAGACCACCTTAGCTTTTGTGCCTGATCTTTTCGGTCTCACTATAACAGGAATGTAAAATTCAGCTCCCTCCGCGCGGAGTCGTATCCCGTAAATGCCACTCTTCAGGCCGGCCGGTATGTGTAAAGTGAAGCTTGCTTCCCAGCCGGCATCCTCAAGGTCATCATCGTGGAAATGAATGGCTCCGTAAGTGCGAGGATTGTTTACAAAGCGATGTGAACGTCTCGCCGTTCCAATTATGCCCTGTAACGGCTCGAGCCGGCATATTAACCAGCGTCCCATGGTGATGGTGCGGCGATCGGTCCATGATACGTTTCCCCGAGATACCCTCCGAGAAGTCCCACCAACCTAACACCGACTCCCCAAAAGGAGCGGGCTCACTTTCCGCGTGGAGACCGCCGATTTCGACGCTGCTCAGCGCGCGGTTGAATAGCTTTGGACTATCAATCTTTCCGTTAAAATGTCCGCTCAACGATCGGATCCGGCTCCAGCCGGTCTACAAACGCGGCGAAGCATACACTGGCTTCGCACTCGCGGATTTTTGCCGGTTGTAAATGCCGCTCGACGACTGGCTGATGAGGATCTGGCGGCCAGATACCCAATTGCCGCTGATATAAAGTGACCCGGCCGGATGCCACGTCGTAGGTTGCGGCGACGAAGTGCCAGCAACCTGCTCGAAGCGGCCGTTGCGCGCTAATCCATTCCGTAGGCCTGCTGCCCGTGGCGACTGCCAGAGCCAAGCATCCCTGTGCATCAATAAATAATCCATAACCGGCATCTTCGGCGCGGCTCCACTTGGTCAGAATTCCCTGGAGACCTTTGCCCGGCGTGGTCGGCAGGATCCATGCCTGCAAGGTAATGCCGGTCTTGGTTCGAAGTGTGGGCTGGTCCTCTACCGTTGCGTAGGAGCCCGTACGAATCGGCTGAAGCCGTCCCTGGTACGTCTTGTTCATATCGACTGGCGATGGCTTCCTCTTGGAATCCCGGGGCCTTTGGCGCTGGGATCGCCGTGAATCAAACGGACCAAGTGCGCATCGAACTTATCAGCCGAGCAGCTCACCATGCAACGGACGGCATCGCCCGGCACAGCACTGACACGGTCGGCATAGCCTATTAACAAAGTGGTTTGACCTCCGGACGTACTCACAGGATCCTCCTATATTAGTTTCTGCAAGACTGCACTTTCCCGGCGGCCTACTACACGGGGCCGCTCTCGACCGCTACTGCTCCTTGAGATGGACGTTCGCTCTCACAGCCCAAAGCTACGGCGGCGGTGAGCGCGAGGATAACCGAGACGATACGCAGCGTATCCAGTTCCTCTTTCAGCAGCGGCACGGCAAGGAGCACCGTGAGCGCCGGATAAAGTCCAATAATTGGAGTGACCACCGACGCCTTGCCCCATCGGTAGCTTGCGAATGTTACGAGCGCGCCCACGCCGATCAGTGCGCCAAACAACAGCGACAGGAGCCAACCCTTCCCCGAGAGCTTGAAAGAGAGATCGGGTGCAAGTAGAAAGATGGCGGCGGCGATGGGGATCGCAGAAAGTGAGAAAACGATAGTGCACAATTCGTTGGAACAGTAGAACGTGGCGATCTTTTGCAAGAAGGCCGATACCCCCCAAATAGCCAGCGCGATGAAGGTCCAGAGCATCCATTGCGTGGTTAGCGCCTCAACGCGGAAGCTGCGGACTCCTTCCGCAGCCGGCACACCTGAAGTCTCGATGACCCACAATGTAAATGGCTGCCAGCGCCACGACGAAGCCGGCGGCTTGTATTCGGTTCAGCCGTTCCCGGAGCAGCAGCATCGCCAACAGCGCGGTAACCAGCGGAAACATTCCGGATATTGGCAGTACCAGAGATACGGGACCTCGGAGACTGAGCGCGCGCAGGAGGCAGAGGTTGCCCGCGGTGCCGGACAAGCCGGTCAGCGCCGCGAACAGGATGCCACGCTTGATGTTGGTTCCCTGTCTCCAAGTCGGCGAGAAGAAAAGCAAGAGTGCCGCGGGAACTGTGCCCAACGTGGAAATGACCTGCGCAACCAGCGGCGAGACCTCGTGCGAGACCAAAGCGGATACGATCCCCCATACACCCCATATGGCCGTGGCGATCAACGTATAGGTCAGCCAGCGTGGCATAGATAACTTGGGGAAATGAATGGAGGCATTTCGATTGGTGGTATCGCGAGTTCGGCCTGTGGCCAGACGGCTGTCATAGTTTCAAAGAAAAATCATGTCAATCGAAAAACAGGAAAAAGAAAGTTAAGGGCTAGCCTCAGCCGCGGGCTGTGCATCGCCCTCTTTGCTCAAGGCCACACCAGCCATCAGCGCGATGGCAATCGCCGCGAGTTTCATCGCGTCAAAATGCTCGTTGAGGAACATCACGGCGAGAATCACCGTAATCAAAGGATAGAGCGCGGTGAGAGGGGTCACGATGGATGCCTTCCCCCGACGGATCGCCGCAAACAGAGCCAGCGTGCCGATCGCCATAAGCAGACCAACCGCGATCCCCAGAACCCAATCCTTGGCGCTAGGTTCCAGGGGGGCGATCCAGCCACCCAGATCACGATTGCGAGCGGCACGAACCCGATAGTGAAGAAGATGGTGGAGAGCTCGTCGGAGATGTAGCGGGTGGCGAATTTTTGCGTGATACAGGACATGCCGAAAAGCACCAACGTCAACAGGGCATATGACATCCATGAGGAAAATAAATCGTGCCAGCCGGAGAATCCGCGGCGAGCCTTGCTGCGCGCTAAAGAGATAGATCGCGACGAGACGCCAGCGCAATGCCCATAGCCTGGATCCGGTTCAGTCTTTCTTTGAGCAACACTCTGGCCAGGATGATGGTAACCAAGGGATACATGCCGGTCAGCGGAAAAACTACGGAAGCTTCTCCGCCCAGCGCGCAAGGCCTGATACAAGGTCAGGTTGCCGGTGCCTCCTATCATGCCTGTGGCCATCGCCAGCAGAATCCCCCGAGAGCGGTTGGCGCCGCGGCCAAGGTTCCTGGAAAAGACCAGCACCAGGGCCACCAGGAAAAGGCCGATGGTGCTGACGATCTGTAGTGTCAGAGGCGAAACGTTCTGGCTCGCCAGGGACGAGACCGCTCCCCACACTCCATAGGCCAGCATCGACAGCACGCTGTAACGCAGCCATGGCGGCCACTCAGGCCTCCCTGCCGCCGGTCATGGATACATCCGGCTCGCCTTGAGCGAGTCGAGATCACCGGTCCACACCTCGATGATCATGGGCGAGCTGTCCAGGTAGTAGAAATAGACCTGATCGATCCAGGCGCTCATCAGGACGGGCACGCCACGCGCTGCGAACGATTTGCTTGATCTGCTCGGCTTCCTCCATGGTTTTGGCCCAGTATCCGATATGGTGCAGGCCCTCGCCGCTGTTGATCGATGAACTCGCGGAATATGCTGGGCCCATCGAGCGGCTGCAGCAGTTCGATGTAGGTCGAGCCGACGGGCGTCTCGGCGCCGATCCAGGTGAATTCGCCGCCGGGCGCTCCCGCGCACGATGGTGTCGTGGAGACGCGGCCGTCTTGTACTCGTAGATGTTCCAGGGTCCCCAACCCATAGTTTCGGTGTACTCGCGCATGGATTTTTCCATGTCGTTCACGACCAGCGCGACTTGAGAAATAGGGATCGGAATATTCGGTATCGTCACAGAGCACCTCCTGGGAACATCTTGTTCATGAGGCCGCCTGCACGCCAATGCCGGAGAGCGGTGGCCGCGAAACTGCCAGCCGGGAATGAAACGGCGCCAGTTCGTCCAGCAGCGGCAGGTACACGTCCTTGTAGCGCTTCTGATAAAACTCCGTCAGTTCGGGGTGGGGCGAGACCTTGGTGCGGGGCGGGCAAACCGATCGGCCGCCTCGCGGAAATCGCGAAACACTCCGATCCCGATGCCGGCAATCATGGCGGCGCCTCGCGGGGTGACGTCGGGCGTCGTCACCACTTCAAGCTCACGCCCCATGATGTCCGCCTTGTTCTGCACCCAGAAACGGTTCTTCGCGCCTCCGCCCATGGCCACCACGCGGCGCGGCTGCCTGCCCGATCCCGGCGATCAGCGCTTCGAGTGCGTGACGTGTCTGAAAGCTGAGTCCTTCAAACACCGCGCGCGTCAACTCTCGCTGGGCCGCACGGACCGGAGAGTCCGATAAACGCCCCTCGGGCGAGACTATCGTGGCGCGGCCCGTAGCTGCCGAATACGTGCGGAACGAAAATCACGCCGCTGCTGCCGGCGTCGGCCGCCTCCGCCTGCTCGATCAAAGGCTGCCAGCCCATCTCGCCGTCCGCGGAGCCCGCCTCGCGGTGGCCGCTGACCAGCCTGCGGTACCATTCCGTCACATCGCCGGAAAGATTTTCGATACGGATGGACCATCGCCCTGGCGCCACGTGCGCATCGCAGATGGCGCCGCAACTCCATCAGCGCCGGCCCAAGTTGGGGCTCGTCTGAGCACACGACGACGTTTTCCCAAGTGCCGGTCAGAATCGCTGCATCGCCCGCATCCAGGAACCCCGCCGCGTATGCACCGCAGATAAAGTCGGCTCCGCCCAGCACCACCGGCAAACCCGTCGCTGAGGCCCGCTGCCGCCGCGGCCTCCGCCCGAACCCGGCCGAGCGGCGTTCCAGACTGCTTGGGAGCCGGAAACAACGTTTCCTCCAGGCCCATGGAGCGGAGCAGGTCGGGGCGCATCGTCAGGGTCTGTTGCTCGAACATCGTGGTCTGCGAGGCCATCGAGTAATCGAGCGCCATCTCGCCGCAGAGTCTGTACGCAACATAATCTCCGACATTCAACCATCGCGTCATACCGCGCGTGTATGACGGTTCGTGCTCGGCCATCCACGTGATCCATGCCGGCGGATAAATGGGGCTCAGATGATTTCCCGTGATGCTGAACAGCGTGGCATTGTCCATGCCACAGCCGCTGAAAGCTCGCGAAGGTTGCAGCCGCCGGGTCAATCCAGGTCACGCCGGCATAGAGCGGGTTGCCGGAGCTGTCGACCGGGTATCCGACCAGTCCCAGTTCTGCAATTGCCACCGCGTCCAGCGCCCGATCCGGCAGAGAGTCGACGGCGCGCCGGATAAGTGCGCACATAGTGTCCCAAAGCTTCTCCGGCCTCCACACGGTGACGCGAAAGCCGTCGACCAGGATCTGCTCGTCCGGCGGAGACACGCGCGAACTCGCCAGCGGCGTGCCATGCTCGTCGTAGATCACCGCTTTGAACGAGGTGGTTCCCAGATCGATACCGAGCAGGCGCGGCATTTTCCGTTACGATTCCTCCTTCGCAGAATTGGCGCCGGCGGTGAGATCAATCCTGGTGACGCTGTAAGGATCGAGAGCCAGCGTCAGCGTGGAGCCGGCGAGCGAGATCCAAGAGCGCTGCGGGCGAAACTGGAGAGGCTGGGCCATCGCCTGCGGAGCCGTGTTGGCATCGAGCGAGCGCACTTGCGGCACGATCGCCTTTCAGCGGTTCGATGGCGCAAGTTTGCGCCTCGGGAGTGAGGTTGGCGACCAGCAGGTGGACGCTCCCGTCCGTGCTCAGGGCGAGCCCCTGGACACGCAGCGGATCCGCGGATGAGCAGGCAATCAGCTCCGCCGTCTTCAAGTCGGCGATATCGGCGAACACATGGTAGACCGGAAACACCAGACCCGGAGCGGAAAGAAACAACTCGGGATTTGGGCAGCCGCCGTCTGTCTCCTTGATTCCACGCCAGCCGGTCGTTTCGTAATAGGTGACCGAGGCCGCACCCCCTTCGGCAAGTTGTTTGATGCTGCCTAGCGTCCACGCCGCGGCGAACAGCGACATCTGCCGGGAATCCACCGCACTCGGAAGCTCTCCGGCTTGCGGGGCCGGTTCCGGGCCAACGGCTTCCGGGTTGAAGCGAGGCTTGAGCGTAACCGGACTCACCACCAGCGGAAGCGCACCGCAGAAGGTGCGCGCGGTGAGAACCGTATCGCACTGCGCCTCCAGGTTCTCGATCAGCGACCGCTCGTCACTCGCGTGCACTTGCGGGTTGATCGAGTAGGCGACGGCATCGAGGCCGGACGGGTTCGGGCGCGACCGGTTCAGCTCGGCGAAGAACAGATTCGTTCCACCGGCAATCGGAACCCCAGGAAGGTGCGGCGCGATTCTGCCCCGTACGCGCTCCACCCATTGCGGGGAGGTAACCTGCTCCTTTTCGTGGAAAACAAGGACACGCGACACCGGAACGGTGAGGGGAAGACGCGGCGCAAGACCGGAAAGCTCGCGGTCCGCGTTGTCGGTGACAAACAGCGCCAGTTCCATGCCGCAACCAAGCGCGCTACATTCCCGTTCGGCTCGCGCCAGCCGCGCCGCGGCGTCCGGATCACTCAAGTGCAGATCGACGCGTAAATGATCCAGGTGAAGCCGGCGGAGCGCTTCTTTGTCCGACCCGGAAAATTCGACATCATGCGCTGCGACACCGAGGCCCAACTGAGGCAGCTTCCTGCCCAGGGAACTTCCGAGCGAGAGCTTCACCGTATCGCTGGCGGCAGCCGATGCGGAAGAGTCGCCGCTCGCCGAAATGCTAACTCGCTGCTCGAAGGCCTGGCCGGCGCTCGCAGTGTGCGGGTATCCTAGCGAAAGCGGCGTGCAGTAAGTCTTAAACGAACCGTCGGTCCAGTTGCGTTGATCCTCCATCTCGAACAGATCGCCCTCGAAGTCGAATTTTGCTTCGATCCCGCCGGTCAGCGAAAGTGTGAGGCTGGAAACCGCATCGAAGAGCGGAAAATAGAGACCACCTTCGTAGCGTTGCGGACCAATCGTCGTCGGCAGTTGGCCCGTAATTGGTCCGCCGGGAGTGCTGCCGCGATAGGGCCTCCCGGCATTGCCGCTCGGATGCAGCACGCAGAACCCGATGCGGCAGTAGCGAAGGCTCGAAGAGCCTCACCGCTCATCGTGTAGGCGATGTTTCCACTCCGGTCGCCTTGAATCGTCGCGTGCCAGCGAAAGTCGACGTCTCGATTCTGATGGCGGGCGTCGAACGACACAAGAAAGCTATCCTCACGAGCGTCGATCGAAAGGTTTTCCAACCGCCCCGGGATCGTATCCCAGTTTTCATCCCGCAAAGCGAAATACAGCCGGCGTACCAGTTCGACCCCGCCGAAATCGCACGTCGCGGAGGTCGGCGCCTTCCAGATACGCCGTGAATGATCCGGCGCGTAACGCGATCCGCTCCGGCGGCGGCTCATTCCGCCCATACCAGATTTCGTAAGCACTCAGCGCTCGACCGGCGGCAGACGCGGAGGTCCCCTCGCTCTTCATATCCGGGCTCTCTATGCTCCCGACCCGCGGCCGTCGCCTCGCGCCAGGATCGGCCAGATGTCCACTACCCGGTCTTGCTCGACAACGTGGTAGACATCGTGGAGATTGACCGTGCCTCCGCAGTAGCCCACCGTCAGCTCCACCCGGTCTCCGAAACGCAGCGGGTGATCCGCGGCGACATCGAGCAGCGTATGTTCCTCATGCACCTCGCGAACCTTGATACTGGAATCCATGGGCAGCGGCGGAGCCAAGTCTATCGCAACTACTTTTGTGCCGCAGTCCAGCACGGCGGTGGTCTCGTGCCGGCTCATCACAGTTGCGAGTATCGTCAGCGCCGGCCGGAATTCCGGGCTCAGCGGAGCATACGCGGCATCCATCAACGCGTAGGAGCCCGCCTGCAACTCGGTAACGCGCGGATGCGCGCCCGTCATGTCATGCGTGTTGGTGCCGCCCGCCGAAACAATCTCCATCGGAAAGCCCGCCTTCTCCAATCGTTCGACTCCGGCAACCAGCCGCCCGATCGCTTGCGCCGCCTTTCGTGCGCGAACCTCCCGGTCGGGTTCCATCACCACCCAGCCTTCATATCCCATGGCGCCTCTCAGGACCCAGTCCCGGCAGGGAGGTTACCGTTTGAGCAACGCGCAACGCTTCTTCATCGGTCCGCACACCGCCTCGGCGAAGCCCAACGTCGATTTCCACCAGAACTCCGATCCGCGATCCGGCCCGCTGGAGCGCGGCGGAAAGCGCTCTGTGCGCCCGCGGGATCATCCACCCCAACCAGCATGGTCTGTTTCCCGCGCCGTGGCGGCTAGCAGCGCCAGTTTCTCCTCGCCGACGACTTCATTGGCGATAAGGATGTTATCGAATCCCGCGTGCGCCATGGCCGCTGCTTCCCATACCGTCGCCGTCGTCAGTCCGATTGCGCCCGCCGCAACTTGCAGCCGCGCAATTTCAGGACATTTATGAACCTTCGTGTGTGGGCGGATCTTGGCATGCGTTTTAGTCCACTCGGCCATGGCGGCGATGTTTCGTCGCACTACGTCCAGGTCAAGGATCAGGGATGGTGTCGCCAGTTCTGTGCGCGCGCGGCCGAGGGCGGAGCGATGCGCCTCAAAAATTCCGGCCCAGCGGGTGTCCGCGTGTTGTTGAATGCTCATTTGTTGTCCCTATATTCTCGCGGAATCCAGTGGAGCAGCTCAAATCAGCTGCTGCCTCTCTCCAGCCAAAGAATCCAATCCCGGCCGTCCGGCGCGGTAAAGGCGTTCACCTTGCCTCCGGTGGCCTGAGAAAACTCGCCGGATACACCATTTCGCGGGTTGAACCACTTGACGTGGAAATCCCCTGGCATGCGTGCCATATCCAGTTCCACTTGCCCGCCTCTGGGAAGGTAGACCACGGCCTCGCGGGGTCCGGCCAGCACATAGCCTTCGCCGGAGGGCACAAGACCATCTTCCGGGTGCATTTCCCATGGCGATAGTTGGCGGGCAAAGGCGGCCAGATGGCCCAGTTGCCGCCGTAACTCGGCACGGCGCGGGCCGCGCTCGTCGCCTCCGTCTTCCGGCTGCAGGCTGTAGTCGAGATAATCCAGGTTTGCGCCGCTGGCAAAAGCCGTCCAGAACGCTCGGCGAACAATCGGATCGTCGCGGGTTTCCAAACCGTCTGGATCGTAGATGAGCGGCTGCTTGAGGTTTCTCGCCGCCATCAGCTTGGTGTGAAGTTGCGGCAGATCCCATGTCTTCCAGGTTTTGGCGTGATCGGTATGTGGATTTTTGTCGAATGATTGGCCGCCGTAGTCGTGATCGGGCAGATCCAGGGGCATGACCAGATGTTGTCTCGGCTTGTTCGTTTCGTAGTCATGCACAAACCGGGCCATGCTCAGTTCCCATGCCAGGTTGTAGTAGTTCTCGTTGGCCATTTCGAACAGGACGTTATCGAAATCGTTGACCGCATCGACGATTCGGGCCACCAGCGCTTTTTCCGCTTCCACGACCTTGGTATTGTTCAACGAACAGGAACCACTCTCCGGGTCGCTGCTTTGCTTAGTACGCCGCGGATCGCCATCGACTCCATTGATATTGTTGGCGGCGTTGAATACGTGGTATCTCCAGATGAGCGGCACCCGGAATATCCACGCATCGATCAGGATCAACTGCAGATAAATGCCGCGTTCGCGCGCGGCCGCACACGCTGCCGAAAGCCGCTCGAAGTAGAGAGGGTTGAATTGGGTGAGGTCGTATTTTGGTCTGCCGTCGTTGGCCATCCCGGGTCCGGTACGCAGGTACGGCATGATGTTGTAGCGATGATACGCATCCGGGAACGTCTCGCTGTTCCACTCCGATTCGAGTCCGTAGAATATCCACAACCTCGCGAAATTGAATCCGTTCGTCTGGAGAGTATCGAACAGTAATCGGAAGTCGTAGTTCGGGTCGGTGGTGGTTCCGGTGGCAGCCGTCGGGCTTCCTTCATAATCGCCAATAAGAATCACCGGCTTGCCGTCCGCTGACAGGAAGTAAGCCGGATTTGACGGCAGGATTGAAAGCGCTCCCGTACCCGGCTTCCGCTGCTCCGCCGGGCATCTGCCACCGCCAAGGAAAATCAGCGCAAGTCCTGCGGAAAGGGTTCCGAGAACGGTTCGAGTCATGGGTGGAACCGCGAGTTGTTACACACTGGCTCTCGGGCGCGCCTTGGACAGGGCGCCGATACGCTGCACTTTGCTGCCGTTCTTTAAGGATTGATAGAGGTCGAACGCCTTCTTGGGAGTCTCTCCCGCATGAACCACGGCGCGCACCGCCTGAATCATGGCGGCCGGTGCTTCCGATTGAAATATGTTCCGTCCCATGTCCATACCGGCAGCTCCTGCTTCCATGCAGCGATGAGTCATTGTCAACGCCTCGAACTCGGGCAGCTTCTTGCCTCCGGCTACGACCACGGGCGCGGGGCAAGAGGAGACAACCGAGTCAAAACCTTCGTCGACGAAATAGGTTTTAACAAAATGTGCGCCCAATTCAGCGCAGATGCGGCAAGCCATCCGGTAATACTTGGCGTCCTCCATGGCCTCATCCACCGCACATGTTACCGCGAGTATCGGAATTCCATGCCGGTTCCCGAGATCGACCAGGCGGGTCATGTTATGCACTGTCTGGGTCTCGTACTGGCTTCCGATGTACACTGACACGGCAAGACCCGCTACGTTGAGCCGCAGCGCATCTTCGACATCGACAGCAATTCTCTCGTTGGAAAGGTCTTTGAGAACGCTCGGCCCTCCCGTCGCCCGCAGCACGACTCCATGGGTGAACGAGGGGGGAATGCTCGTCCGCAACACTCCTCGTGTCGCCATGAGAGCATCGGCATGATCCAGGAAAGGGACGATGCTTCGGTCCACCTGCTCCAGCCCGGCCGTCGGCCCCTCGAAATACCCGTGGTCGATCGCCAGCATAACGGTCTTGCCACTCCCTCGGCTGAAGATCCGGGCCAGCCGGTTTTTCATTCCCCAATCGAGAGAACTTGCGCCCTTAACAACCCAATCGTTTTCATGAATTGACATTTCGTTTTTCGCCGCCATTGCCAGACCGCTATCATAGGAACAAAAGACAACTCTGTCAATTAAAAATAGGAAAAAGAAAGGTTAAGAGCCAACTACGAAGAAGCTAGACCAGGATGACTTCGATGCCATGCTGGCGAAGCGAATCCACATGGGCGGAACTCACCCGGGCGTCGGTGATGACGCGATCCAAATCTTCGATTTTTCCGCTCAATGTCAAACTGTGGCGTCCAAACTTGCTGGCATCCACGACTACCGTCACCTCGCGCGCCAGTTCAATCATGCGAAGTGCCACCTGGGCGCCCAGAATGTCGGGCGTGGTCAGGCCAGCCACAACATCGATGGCGTCAGCCCCGAGGAAAAGGTGATCGGCATTCAGGTCCCGCAAGGTCTCGTGAGCATGCGGGCCCGTGAAGGAGCCGGACTTGTGGCGCAGTATGCCTCCGGTCATAATCACCGAAACCCACGCGAGACTGCTCAGTTCATTGGCAATGTTCAACGCGTTTGTGATGACGGTCAGTGACCGGAAGTTCAGTCGTTTGATTTGCTTGGCAACTTCGCAGGTGGTTGTGCCGGAGTCAAACGCAACGGTGTCGCCATCATGAATCAGCTTCGCGGCCGCGGAAGCGATACGAACCTTTTCGGCGTGGTGTAGCGTCTGCTTCAGTTGCAGCGGATAGTCGCTGCGCGGATCCATGGGCTTCAACGCCCCGCCGTGGGACCTCACCAGGGCCCCTTCGGCGCCGAGCGAATCCAGATCTGCTCTGGCTGTCACCCGCGAGACCCCTAGCCTCTCGACCAGATCTGAAACGGTCACGCACTCGGACTGATCGAGCATTTCGAGAATCCTGCGCCGGCGCTCCTCGGGTAGCAAACGCACCCCCTTTGCTGCCGGTCCTGCAAGCACCTGAGGGACGTCGTCCGCCAAGCCCGCATCTGACCAGGTGGTTCGATTGGGGGGCGGAGGACCGGTCTGGAGGCCGGACCCCGGCGGTCGAACATAGACGCCGGAGCCCTTTCGGGCTTCGAGGAGGCCTTTGGCTATCAGGTATCGTACCGCCTCCCGGATGACCGTCCGACTGACGCCAAGCCGCTCAGATAATTCATCTTGAGGCGGCAACCGCTGGCCGGATCGCAGGGATTGATCAACGATCAGTGCCTCGATCTGTCGCTCCGTCCGTTCTGTCAGGCTCAGGTTCCGCTCGACCGCCTTGAACATCGTGACTGGCTGACCTTTCCGCTCCGTGGATAGGAAAACCCATATTAACCAGCCTTTGCGTAATTCCGCAAGCCCAAAACATCTTGACAACAAAAAGATAGTGTACTACCGTTTTCGGTATTACTTATTTCGGGGCGAGGCCACAGAAAGTCTCCCCGCCCAGGTTGTGTCCGAAAGGAAGGGGTACGATCGTGAGAACACTGGTTGGCATCGCAGGCTTGATGATCTGTCTGGCGTCTTTTGAGGCCAAAGCACAGGATCTTGCGAACATAGTGGGCACCTTGACCGATTCTTCGGGCGCGGTGATCCCCGATGTACAGGTGACGGTTTCCAATCCGGAGCGGGGTTTGGTCCGGAGGGTCGCCTCAGACTCGGCCGGCGAATACACGGCTGCTCGCGTGCCCATCGGGAACTACATTATTACCGTCGAGAAGGCGGGCTTTCAAAAGCTCGTGCGCTCCGGTATCACGCTGCAAGTCGGCCAGACGCTGCGCGTTGATCTGCAGCTTCAGGTTGGGTCAGCGGCCCAGGAAGTGGTTGTCGATGCCAACATCGCTCACGTCGAAACTGAGAATGGCACTATTTCGGACGTCGTTACCGGCTCGCAGGTCAGCGAGCTCAACCTCAACGCCCGCAACTTTTCAAACCTTGCCCTGCTGGTTACGGGAGCCGCAAGCCTGGGAACCGGCTACGATCCCACATCGGTGGGTCCCAATGCGGCCGCGGCGATTGCCTTCAACGGCCTCCCCGTCAACATCCAGAACTGGGAAATGGACGGCACCAACAACGTCGATCAGGGATCCGGCAGCGGATCCATGATGGTTTATCCCAGCATCGATTCAATCGCCGAGTTCCGGGTTTCGACCGCGAACTATAGCGCGGAATATCCCAAATCCGGAGGCGCACAGATCGAAATTGTCACCAAGTCCGGCACCAAGGATTTCCATGGAGACCTGTTCGAGTTTGTCCGCAACGACGACTTCGACGCGAATGACTGGTTCATCAATCGCACCATTGAACCGAACGGCGGCTCAGCCCCGCAAACGCCACTCAAGCGGAACGATTTTGGATTTACGCTGGGCGGCCCGGTGTTCATCCCTAGGCATTACAATACCGGCAAGAACAAAACCTTCTTCTTTGTCTCCGAGGAGTGGCGCAAGAACCGGGAAGGCACGGTTTTCAACTCGAACGTGCCAACCCTGCAGATGCGCCAGGGCAATTTCAGCCAATGCGATCCGAACTCGAAAAACTACAACCCGATGGTGGCTTCCGGATGCGCGGTGCCCATCAACCCGGCAACCAATATGCCGTTCCAGAACGATATTGTTCCGATCACTCCCACGGCAGGCGCTCTGCTGAACGCGCTAGTGCCATTGCCCAACAATGGCACTTAATTATTACACGGCGGCGCCCAGCGTACCCTACAATTTCCGCGAAGACATGTTCAAGATTGATGAGAACATCACCGACAACATCCGCGCTTTCTTCCGGTACACGCAGGACGCCAATGATCAGGATTATCTGCCCACTCTGTATTCCGGAGGAACATTCGGAACCGTCCAATCCACTCTTCTGATGCCCGCCAAGTCGGCGGTTTTTCATCTGATTCAAACCTTCAGGCCGAACCTGCTCAATGAAGTCGTTTTGAGCGACTCGAACGATGCCTGGAACGTAAAAAATTCCACGGGGTTCGACTCGCCGGCGAGATTCTATCGACAAGCCGCAAGATTTTTCCTGCTGAACTCGCTTTTCCCAGGCAATCAGAGCCAGCCTTACCTCCCGGGTATTTCCGTCGGCGGGGGCGTCCCCTTCAACGTTAATGTGTCCACCGGGTTTCGGGTTCTTCTACACGGATCCTCAACCCGCCATCAAGGACAACCTCATCTGGACGCACGGCGCGCACTCGGTGAAAACCGGTTTCTTTCTGCTCTTTAACCACATCGACACGACGACCAATATCGACGAATATACCCAGGGCTTCCTGAGCTTCAGCAACTCTTCCAGCGTTACTACGGGAAATGCCCTGGCGGACATGTACCTGGGGCGCATTGCTTCCTATCAGGAATATGGCAAGGTAGTGGGCGGGCAGCCCGTAGGCGGAAATGCGCTCGGGCACTGGCGCCAGTGGGATTTTGAGCCTTATATCCAGGACGATTGGCATGTCACGCTCCCGTCTCACGCTGAACTTCGGCCTTCGCTACTATTGGCTCACTGCGATTCACGACACGGTGACGCCCACCAATGATTCGCTTTTCATTCCGTCGCAATATAATCCTGCCAAGCAGGCGCAGCTGGATGTCAATGGTAATCTCATTCCGGGTACCGGAGCCAACTTATTTGAACTACGGCAACGGACTGGTCCAGTGCGGCTCCGGCGGCGTTCCGCTAGGATGTTATAACTCGTTCCACGGAACATTTTCGCCGCGCTTTGGATTCGCCTGGGATCCTTTCGGCGATGGAAAAACGGCCATCCGCGGCGGCTACGCTCTAACCTGGGATAGTGGAAATCCGCTGCACAACGCCGCTGGGTTCAACGGTAATCCACCGACGGCAACGAATCTGTTCAGCTACAACATCCCGGGCTACGGAGGCGTGGCGCCCGGTCCACTCGGGCCAGCGTATTTCTCCAACGTGAACCTCAGCAAATGGCAGGAGATCGAGCAGTGGAACCTGGGAGTGCAGCATCAGTTCCCAGGCAATAATGTTTTGAGCGTCAGTTATGTGGGAACCGTAGGGCATCATCTGCAGCAGGCCGTCAACATCGATCAGGTTCCGGTAGGCGTAGGCACGGAAAATGTTCCCGCGCTGGCCGGAACGCCCGGCTGCGATGCGCACGGCAACTGCAATGTGCAATCTATCCTGATGAATACGCTGCAGCCTTCCATCTTCTTCGTGCCTTATCGTGGCTACAGCGCGATTGAGCAGCGCCAGATGACCGGCAATTCCAACTACAACTCGCTGCAGGTGAACTTCCGGCACAGTTTCAGCTATGGCCTTACCTTCCAGGCCGCCTATACCTGGTCGCACGAGCTGGATAACATGTTCCAAAGCGGAGGTTCCAATTCCAACGGCACCAACGGCGTGAACGACGAAAACCTCAGCCGCTGGTACGGCACCGGTGGATTGAACCAGACGCAGATGTTGGTTTTGAATTACGTATACAGCTCTGCCCTTCTTTAAGAGGTTCCAAGAATGCACGTCATCGCGCAACGTTTTGGGCGGATGGGAGATCAGCGGGATCACCAGTTTCCTGACCGGACCTCCGCTCAGCGTCCAGTGCGGCATCGCCGGAATGGCCAGCGGTATTGGCGGTAACGTGCAATGCAATTCGCTCGGCGCCCCTGTCGGTTCAGAAAGGCACCATCGACGATCCTCAGTTCGGGCCAACGCCGAGTTGGTTTAATCCTGACCTGCTGGGACAGATCACCGTGCCTCAGCTTAGCGGCGAACAACCAACCGGGAATGTTCGGCTACATGGGCAAGATACACCTTGACCGGCCCGGGCCGCAACAACTGGGATCTAGCCATTTTGCGGAATTTCCAGATTACCCTGGGTGCACGGCGAGCACAGCTCAGCGCAGTTCCGCGCCGAAAGCTATAACACGTTCAATCATCCGCAATGGACTTCTGTAAACCTCTTCTGCAGCAGTTTGACGGCGCCCGGCGCGCCTTGCAATGGCAGTCAGAATATCGGAAATGGCGAAGTCACCTCCGCCGCCTTGCCGCGAATTCTGCAACTTGGGCTGAAATTTATTTTCTAAATGCCATGCGGAAAAATCAATGTCACGGAACTCCGGCCGCAGGATGCGGAGTTCATTGTACGCTAGCTTCACGTCCGTTTGTTGCTACTCGCCTGCGGTAGCCGCCGAGGGCCACGGGAATACTCGGCATCCGCATCAGCGGCAACGGCCGATATTTTGTCGACACTGCCGGCCAACCGTTTTTTTGGCAGGGAGACACGGAGTGGGAGCTTTTTCATGCCTTTTCGGTTGCCGATGCCAAGGCGTTGCTGTTGGAACGGCACAATCAAGGATTCAACGTAATTCAAGTGATGGTAGCCGGCGTGTATCCGGAATGGGGCGCCTCCAAAGGAATGAAACCCTTTGGCACGCCGGCAAGCCTGGTTGAACAACAATCCGCTTACTCCCAACGAAGAGTACTTCAAACATGCTGATGCCATTATTGCGGCGGCGAGATGAATATGGAATTGTACTGGTGCTGGGCGTCTACCATGCCAAGGATAACGATTTAGGAAGAATCAATGCCCGCTAACGTTCGGCTATTTTCCCGATGGATGGCGCAACGCTATAAGAACTCGAAAAATATCATCTGGAGCATGTATCCTCATGCCGCCACGGCATCTGAGCCGGTGGTGCGGGCCGCGGCGCAGGGTCTCCATGGAAGGCGATGGCGGCGCGCATCTCATCACTACTGCATCCGGACCCTTCCCCCACTTCGTCCAGTTTCATGCACACGGAGTTCTGGCTTTCATTTAATACCTTGCAGACCTGGAGCACCGACCTGATGAACTACGACATGGTGAGCGCCGACTATGCACGGCTGCCCGTGAAGCCGGTGGTGGACGGTGAAGCGCGCTACGAGGAAGAAGACGGCACAACGCCGTTCCAGGTGCGCCGCGCCGGATATTGGGCCTGTTTCGCTGGTGGATTTTATTCTTATGGCCACCGCGACAATTGGATGTCGCCGCAGACCTGGCGAACCTGGGAAGACACTCCCGGCACCAAGCAGATGAAGGTGATGGGCGATCTGTTTCGATCTATCGAATGGTGGCAGTCTGGTTCCGGATCAGTCCATCTTTTCGACTGGATCAAGGGAGATGTTGCCGCGCGTTCCAGCCGGCGGAGATTGGATACTGGCCTATTTGACGGACAAGTCTTCGGTAAACGTCAAGCTGTCGGTTATCACCGCTTCGGACACGGCTTCGGCCTGGTGGGTGGACCCGCAGACCGGCGCCAGAACGGCCATTGGATTTTTCCCACTTCGCGCACCAAGGAATTTACTCCGCCCAGCGGTTGGCAGGATGCCGTATTGTTGATCAAAAAGGAATCTAAATGAGAAATCTTGCGTGGCTTCTGCTGAGCGCTCTCGGGTGCTGTTTTGCGGCCTGGGGCGCCGGCCCTTACCCGCTCCGCGTAGGCCCCGATCACCGGCATCTGGTGGATCAAAGCGGCGCGCCGTTTCTGGTGCATGGCGACGCGCCGTGGTCGATCATTTCGGGGCTCACCCGAGAAGAAGAAGAACAATATCTCGAGAATCGCCGCAGAAGGGATTCAATACCATCATCGTCAACCTCATCGAGCACAAGTTTCACGGACCGGTCGATCGCTATGGCGAGGGACCTTTCACGACTCCCGGAGACTTCTCCACGCCGAACGAAAAGTATTTCGAGCACGCCGACTGGGTCATCCGCAAAGCGGCCGAGAAAGGCATCCAGGTTTTCCTGGCGCCGATTTATCTCGGCTATATCGGAACCGATGAAGGCTGGGTGGAGGAGGCGCTTGCCAACGGACCGGAAAAATGCCTGGCATGGGGCCGATATGTCGGCAAGCGATACCGCGACTTTGACAATATCGTCTGGCTGATTGGCGGCGACCGCAATCCGGAAAACGCGCGGCAAGATGTGGACGCCGTCGCTGCCGGCATCAAGGAAATGGACACCCGCCACATGTTCACGGCGCATTGCCATCCTGAGAACTCCGCGGTGGATCAGTACAGCGACGGACGGCTGGCTGGATGTGAATACCACGTACACCTACGGAATCGTGCATCGAATGCTTCTCGCACGACTACAACCGCACGCCCGCCATGCCGTTCGTCCTGATCGAAACGACCTACGAGGGCGAGCACAACGCTTCGGCGGTTCAGATCCGCCGCCAGGCCTATTGGGCATTGTTGTGCGGCGCCACCGGCCAGTTCATGGGGAACCGCCCGATCTGGCTCTTCGATCCGGGCTGGCAGGCAGCGCATGGACGCCACCGGCTCCCAAGACATGGTCCGGGTCAAGGCTCTGTTCACTTCGCGACCGTGGTATGAATTGTCCCGGACCGAAAAAGCACGAAGTGGTTGTGGACGGCCTGGGGGAGTTTCGGGGTCTCGATTATCTGGCTGCGGCGCGGACTGCGGATGGCGGTACCGTGATCGCCTATCTGCCCACCTCGCGGACTATTCACCGTCGACTTGAGCAAAGTGGCGGGAACGTCGGCCCAAGCATGGTGGTACAACCCGCGAACGGGGAAAGTCGGATGCGGCCGGAAAATTCGCAACCAGCGCAAAACAGCAGTTCACTCCGCCGGGCGAGGGGATTGGGTGCTGGTGGTAGATGACGCGTCCCGAAAACTGCCCGCGCCCGGAGAACGCTGAAAGCTGCGCTGGCTTGGATTTACTGCTTCGAGTCCGCTGCAAGCTGCGGGTCTAGGAAGCTTTCACCGCTGACCTCGCGTTCGAATTTGTCGGTGGCCTTCTGCTTCATCCGCTCCGCGGTTTCCAGCTCGGCCCGTCCTTCCACCCGCCGCCCGAGCCGTACCAGGATCTGGCCCCGAAGGTAGTGGACGCTGGCGCTCGCTGGGTCCAGCCGGCCGGCAGCCGCCAGCGCCTCTAGAGCTTCCGAATACTTGCCCTGCTCTTTGTAGATTTTGGCCAGCCCGAGTTCGGAACTCACCAGATACGGGTCCCGGCGAAGCGCTTCCCGGAAAAAGCGCGCCGATTCCTGGTATTGCCCGAGGTCCGCGTACACCACCCCTAGTTGATCGTAGTTGAACGCTACATCCGGCTCGATTTCCAGGTCCTTCTGAAACTCCGTTTTGGCTCTCTCCGGATCGTGTGTCCTGCGGTACGCCACACCCAGGAAGTAGTGGACGAAAGGCAGTTTGGGTGCTTTCTTTGCGGCCAGTTCCAGCTCGCCGATCGCGCTGTCGAACTCCAGATGCTGCAAATAGCTTTTTCCGATGAACAGGTGCAGTTCGGGCGAATCGTTTCCCACTTCGATCATCTGCTTCAGCGCTTTCTGCTGCAAGTCCGCGTGGCCTGACCGGGCGGCGGCGATCGCGACAACATATAAGTACTCGAGTTTCCCGGATTCCTCCGGCCAGAGCGGCTGCAGCGCCGAAACGGCATCCCCGTACCGCTCGACGAAGTAGTAGCACAAGCCCACCAGATGACGTGCCTGCGCAGATCCGGGATCGTCGTGGATCACGGATTCGAGCGGTGGTATGGCGTCCCGGAAATCGGTCTGCCGGAAGTACAGTAAACCGATATTCAGACGAATCCCCACGTTGTTCGGCGCCAGTTTTTCGGCAGCCTGTAATTCGTTCAGGGCGATCTTCCATTGTTTGCGCCGCATAGCGATCACGCCCAGGTTTCCGTGGGCGCTCGCATCGTTCGCGTTCATCGCTAGAACCTGCCGGAATGCGGCCTCAGCCTGGGACAGGTCTCCGCTCGCTAGCGCCTGCTGGCCCCGCTCGAATAGCTCTTTTACGCCCTCGGTGGCCGGCTTCGCGGGCACGGAAAAGAGTCCCGCGGTAATCCAGAGGACCATAGCCCACTGCCGGCGCGCGCGGGTATGACGGCATGACACAGGGCAAGTCTAGCGTACTCTGGAAAAACGGCGCAAACTCCCGGTTCCTGCCGGGCCATCGAGTCTCCATGACCAAGTTCTCTGTGCAGTTGCACTCGCCGCACGGTCAATCGTACGATGGTCATCTGACTTCCACATTGAGGGCGACGGCCCAATCAACAGCAGAAATTCTTCGAGAAATGCGGTCCCGGTGGAGAGCCCGTGGAGCGAAGTCTCTTCGTTCAGCACTGTTGCTCTTCCTGGTATTCGGCTTACCTTCCTCTGGCGTTCTGTGGGGACAAAATGACGGGCAGTTCGTGGCGCTCGATCCTACCGGCAAGTTTCTGGTTAATCCTTCGACAGGGCAGCCTGTGTGGATACAAGGAGATTCCCCACAAGCTATCGCCGTTCAGGTCAGCACGGAGGATGTGGAAACCTATCTGGCTGACAGACAGGCGCGCGGATATAACGTCTTGTGGATCATCTTGCACGATGAGGGAGACCAGGTCAAAAAGCCTAACGATTTCTATAACGATCCGCCATTCACCGGCGGCGTATTCACCAATTTCGGATCCGCCTATTGGGCGCACATCGACGACGTGATTCGGAGATGCGCCGCCCATGGGATGACGGTCGTGGCAAATGCCACGTTCGTTGGGGTCAATGCAAAGTCCGGATATTCTCTCAACGAAGTGCTTGCCGCCTCAGACGCCACCATGACTGCGTTCGGCGCGTTTTTGGGAAACCGGTACAAGAATTACAAAAACATCATCTGGCTGCTCGGTGGAGATGCGAATCCTGGAGTCCCCGGGCTGTACGGCAAGCTGCAAGACATCGCCAACGGAATACGTTCGGCGGATAAGGTGCACCTGATCACACTGGAGGGTTGCCGGTCCTGCGGAGGGGCGAGCGACGCGGATCATTCCAGCGTGGAAGGTACACGATTCGTCTTCGGCACGACGCCATCCTGGCTTACCTTAAATTGGGTTTACGAGAAGTACGCCGACGCGGCCGCGGGATGCAATCGCGCCATCACCGAGGGTCTGCCAGCGCTGATTGGGGAGGACTGGTACGAACTCGAGCACGACATGACCAGCTTTCAATTGCGGAATGAGACCTATTGGGAAGTCCTCAGTGGTTGTTCCCTGGGGAGGGTGATGGGGAACATGCCGATATGGACCATGGCAGGGCTGAACAATACCTCCGGGAAAACATGGCAATCACAACTGGATTCACCTCACAGTGTCCAATTCGCCTATACCGGTAGGTTGATGCGCTCGCGGCAGTTCTGGAAGCTCGTTCCTGACACGACCCACACTTATCTGACCTCCGGATTTGGATCGGGCACTACCTTATCCGTACTCGCCCGCACTCCCGACGGTCAGACCATGCTGGCCTATGTCCCGAACGGGAACAGAACGAGTGTGACAATCAACCTGGCCGGGATTACTGACGGCGGCGGCAAGGTCAAGTGCTGGTGGACGAACCCATCCACGGGGGCCAACACGTTAATCGGCACCTTCAGCAACAGCGGCCCTAGGACCTTCACGCCGCCGGACTCGACTGACTGGGTGCTGACGCTGGATTCGAACGCCGCGAACCTCTGTGCGCCGGGAACTTGTTCTGCCAAGCGCTAGAAAATAAATTTCAATCCCAGTTGCAGAATTCTCGGCAAAGCGGCGGAGGCGACCTCGCCATTTCCTATATTCTGACTGCCGTTACAGGGCCCGCCAGGCGTGGTTTCGCTGCTGCAGAAGAAATTCACGCCGCTCCACTGCGGGTGATTAAAGCTGTTGTAGCTCTCGGCCCGGAACTGCACCGAGCTGTGCTCGCCGCGGAACCAAGGGGCCTGAAAGTTCCTGATGATAGCGAGGTCCCAGTTGTTGCGTCCCGGCCCGGTCAGCGGGTTCTTTCCCAGGTAGCCGAACATTCCGGGTTGGTTATTGGCGCTAAGTTGGCTCACGGTATCCTGGCCCAGCAAACCGGGGTTGAACCACGTCGGCGTCGGCCCGAACTGTGGGTCATTCACGACGCCCTTCTGTACCGTCAGGTGCCCCAGGGCGTTGCAGGCGACCGGTCCGCCGATACCGCTGGCCATCCCCGCGATTCCACATTCCCCTTGGACATCGATGGGCGATCCGCTCAGGAAACTGGTGATCCCGCTGATCTCCCAGCCGGAAAGAAGATTGCGCGTAAAGCCATTCGACGCGCTCTTGAAGAACGGCAGGTGATAGATGTAGTTCATGACGAGCATCTGCGCCTGGTTCAGACCGCCGGTGCCGTACCAGCGCTGGAGATCGGTATCATTGATTCCGTTGGTGCCCCCTGAATTGGAACTGCCCCCTTGAAACATGTTGTCCAGTTCATGTGACCACGTGTACGCGGCCTGGAACGTGACACCATACCCAAAGGTATGGCGGAAGTTTGCTTGCAGGGAATTGTAGTTTGAGTTGCCCGACATCTGGCGCTGCGCGATATTGGCGTAGCCGCGATACGGCACGAAGAAGACGGACGGTTCCAGCGTGTTGATCAAAACATCCTGCACGTTGCAGTTTCCATGCGCGTCGCAGCCCGGAGTTCCAGCCAGAGAGGGCACGTTCTGCGTCGTCGCGCCGATCGGCACCTGGTCGATGTTGACATTCTGCTGCAGGTGATGCCCCAGCGTCCCGACGTAGCTGACGCTCAGGATGTTATCGCCCGGGAATTGGCGCTGCACCCCGAAATTGAACTGCTGGATCTCCTGCCATTTGGTCATGTTCACATTGGAAAAGCTGGCCGGCCCGAGGGGTCCGGGCGCCACGTTCTGATACCCCACGATGTTGTATCCGAACAGATTGGTGGCCGTCGGAGGATTCCCATTGAATCCGGCGCCGTTGTGCAGGGGATTGCCGTTATCCCAGGTCAGCGCATATCCTCCGCGGATGGCGGTCTTGCCGTCGCCGAACGGATCCCAGGCGAATCCGAAACGGGGCGAGAAGGTCCCACGAAACGACTTATAACAGCCCTTCGGAATCGTTCCTGAGCCACACTGCACCAGTCCATTTCCGTAGTTCAAATAGTTCGCCCCTGTCCCGGGAATCAAATTGCCGCTGCTGTCTAACTGTGCCTGTTGCGCCGGATTGTATAGCGATGGCACGAACAGGGAATCGTTGGTCGGCGTCACGGTGTCATAAAAGGGTGTCAACCAGTAGTAGCGCAGGCCGAGGTTGAGAGTCAGATGAGAGGTTACATGCCAATCGTCCTGGACGTAAGGTTCGAAGTCCCACTGCCGCCAGTGGCCCAGAGCCGCGCCTCCCAATGGCTGGCCGTCTACAACCCTGCCGTATTCCTGGTAGGATGCAATGCGCCCCAGGTACATGTCCGCGAGCGCGTTCCCGGTGGTAACACTTGCTGAGTTGCTGAAACTAAGAAACCCTTGCGTGTTGTATCCAATATTCGTCGTAGTGTTGATGTGGTTGTACAGCAAAAAGAAACCGGTTTTCAGCGTGTGCCGGCCGTGCGTCCAGATCAGGTTGTCCTTGATCGCGGGTTGCGGATCCCAGAAGAAGAACTCGAAACCCGTGGATTCGGCGAAGTTAAACGGCACCCCGCCGCTCACCGAAATGCCAGGCAGTTTCGGCTGGTCCTCATTAACCGGAAACAGCGTCTTCATCGAGAAACCCGCGGGCTTGTCGATGGAGCCTGCCGGCGAGTCGAACCCGGTGTAATTGTTGACTGTATTGACGTCCGCCGAGAAGCTCGCGATGAACTCATTCAGCAGGTTGGGCCGGATGGTGTTCGTCAGGTGAAACACCGCCGATTTCGCCGGGCTGGTCCACCGCGACTTGACCGTACCGAAATTTGCCGAGGACCACAGCGTCGGCACAGAGTCCTGATCGAAGGCGTCCTGCGTGTACCGGAAAAAAGCGCGGATGTTGTCGGTGACGTTCTCATCGATCTTGAACATGTCTTCGCGGAAATTGGTGGGCAGACTGGGCGCGGCGGTATAGAAATTAATGCCGTTGTTGGGCAACGGGACCAGCGCATTCAGCAGAGCCTGCGCCGTGGGACTGATCGGAACAATATCATTCTGGAACGGCAGATTCGTCGCTGGGTTGATGGGCACCGCGCAGCCCGACGCCACTACCGGGTTGTAGTTTTTCGAGTTGGGATCGCATTGGCTGAAATCACCCTGGCGCATCTGCAGGGTTGGGACGTTCGAGTTGATAACCGTGCCTTCTCGATTTTCCCGCCACTCCTCGGAGACGAAAAAGAACGTTTTGTTCTTGCCCGTGTTGTAGTGTCCTGGGATGAAGACCGGGCCGCCTAAGGTAAATCCAAAGTTGTTCCGTTTAAGCGGCGTTTGCGGAGCCGAGCCGCCGTTCGGCTCAATCGTGCGATTGATGAACCAGTCATTCGCGTCGAACGCGTCGTTGCGGACAAACTCGAAGAGGTCTCCATGGAAGTCTTTGGTTCCCGATTTGGTGACCACTTCAATCTGGGCGCCTCCCGATTTGCCGTATTCCGCGCTGTAATTCGCGGTCGAGACCCGGAATTCCGCAATCGAATCGATGCTCGGATAAGTCATGATGGAACCGCTGCCGGAGCCTTGATCGATATTGTTGGTGCTGTCCACCTCCCAATTCTGCACGTTGACGGGGAGGCCGTTGAATGAGATGGCCGAGTTGGCCAACACACCGACCGAGGTGGGATCAAAGCCGCTACCGAGTGTAGCCGCCCCCGGAACCAGCGTCGCCAGGTTCGCAAAACTCCGCGCGTTCAGGTTGAGCTCGCTGACCTGCGCGCCGGTAACCACATCCGAGATTGCCCCGGTTTCAGTCTCCACATGGGCCGCGTTCGCGTTGACCACCACTTCCTGGGCCGCGGAGCCTACCTGAAGCTGCAGATCCACGCGTAGCGTCTGGCCAACCTGAAGCGTCATGCCGCTACGCACCAACCTCTGGAATCCGGCCTTCTCGACTGTTATGGTGTAACTCCCAATCGGAACACGTGGAGCCGTATACGCTCCGGCGGCGTCCGACGTGACTCTCCTGGTAAAGCCCTGATCCACGTTGGTGACGGTCACCTGTACGTCTGGGATTACCGCACCCGAAGCATCGTGATGGAACCTACAAGGTTGGCCAGATCTTGAGCGCTGGCACGAAAAGATGCCGCCAAGATCAATACGCCTGCCACTGCAACCAGTGTTTTCACGGTCATACTCCCTTCTAGCGGCTATGCTCACGCGGCAGTTCTACGCGCCGGGGCGCAGGCCACTTTGCCGGACTGGCGAGAAATCTGATTGGTCGAGCGTAACCCCAGGTGTCCGGTGGTTCTATCAAAATCTGCGTTTTCTTTGTTGTAAGACCATACCTCGCCCCATCGCGACCGGCGTCGAATTAGCCTTGAGATGGTAAACCTTCCCGACTCGGCGTATAATTCTCGGCACGGGTAGCATCGCTCCAATGTCAGGGATGTCCAACTTGACCTGGGAACATGTCGGTTCGTTCGTCGATCGCCAAATTAAGGCCGACCAGTCTCACGTCTGGCCCTTCGCCAACGGGTTTCCGGTAGACGTCCGGTGCCTCATCATGGATCGCCGCCATGTTGTCCCGATGCACCGTCCCGATCACCTGGAAGTCGTGGTCTTCGAGTCCGGCGAACTGGGATATGAGGTCGAAGATCGCGCCTGCACCTTGCACAAGAATGACGTGATCGTTGTGGGGGACTCGATCCGCCATCGCTGCGGGCCCATTGGCGCTTCCGGGCGTGAGGCGCGGTCGGTGGTGCTCTCCTTTCAGCCGGAGTTGCTGCACTCAGGCGCCCCCCTGGGCGATGACGTACAGTATCTGATGCCATTCCGGCTTCAGGATTCCTCGGTCCCAAACGTGATTCCCGCCTCCAAGGGGCTCTCGCGCGAAATCTTAGACTTCATCGAGCGGATTCGAGGCGAGTTGCTGGGTACTTCCGAGCGCTCGCGCCTCGCGATCAAGACTTACATGAGAATGATCCTGCTCATCCTGGTCAACCATTACTCGGAACTGGGTGAGGCACGCGCGAGTCTGGCTCGGCACCAGAACAATCTGCGGCGCCTGGCCCCGGCGCTCGAACACATCGAGCAGCACTACGATGAGCCCATCCGCGTTGAGGAAGCATCCAGAATGTGCGCCATGAGCGCATGCTGTTTCATGCTCCTGTTCAAACAGCTGACTGGGCAATCGTTTGTGGCGCATCTGAACCACTTTCGGATCAACAAAGCGCAGAATTTGCTCGCTTCTACGGATAAGTCCATCTCCGAGATCGGCTTGGAAGTCGGCTTCTGCAACCAAAGCTACTTCGGTGTGATTTTCCGGCGCCTCACGGGAATGACACCGTATGACTGCCGGAAAAATCGCGCCGGCGGCCATGCGGCCCAGTCAGCTTCGGCGGCTACACCGCGGTAAGTCCACCGTCCACCGTGAAGATTCCCCCGACGCAATAGTCGGAATCCTCGCAGGCCAAAAAAACGGCAATGCCGGCCAGATCGTTCGGCGTTCCCAATCTACGGGCGGGCGTGAGCGCGGCGAAGCGCTCCCGATTTCCCGGTTCTGAAAACTCGATGGCATTCATGGGGGTATCGATCGTGCCCGGCACGATCGCGTTTACGCGGATGTGATCGGGAGCATAGTCGGCGGCCATCGCGCGCATCAGTCCCACCACGCCGCCTTTGCTCGCGCTGTAAGCCGTCAGACGCGTGAAACCGAACAAGCCAGTGGGGGACGCCACGTGAATGATCGACCCGCCGCCCTGGCGCAACATCGCCGGAATCACATACTTCGACGACAGCCAGTAACCGCGAAGGTTCACCGCCATCGTCCGGTCCCAGGTCTCGTTACTCAACTCGTGAGCACGCGTCTCCTGTTGAAAAAACAGTACCGCCGCATTGTTCACCAGTACATCGATTCGGCCATGCTCATCTAACGTTTTCTGCACCATCGCCTGCACGTGCGCTTCATTCGACATATCGGTCTGGATGAAACGAGCGCTGCCGCCCAAGCCGCGAATCGCCGCGGCGGCTGACTCACCACTTACCGGATCGATATCGGCGACAACCACGCTCGCGCCCTCGGACGCAAAACGCCCGGCTATGCCGCGGCCAATTCCCCCGCCGGCTCCGGTGACAATTGCGATCTTATTCTTCAGCCGCATGCCTGTAGCTCACCGCTCGATCGTGAACACTCGCTCTACTTCCCCGTTGCGAATTCCGTGCATCCGCTCGTGGAGGTTGATGGTCCCATCATGATACTGAACCAGAATTTCGATCTTGTCCCCGACCTCGACGTTCACTTGGGGGTCCAGAATCTCGATCGGCGCGTGTTCCGCGTGCAGGGCTTTCAGTTTCAATCCGGCGATGCTCTTAACCACCGGAAGTCCTCGCTCACCGCTGATCACCTTGCAGCCCGCGTCCACCACGATATGATCGCCCGGCGTCTTGCTGATGACCGTGGCCAGCACGCTCAGCGACACCTTAAAGTCCTGAGCAACCGGAGCGTACCACGTGTCCATCAGCAAATAAGATCCCGCCTGATTCTCGGTGACGCCGGCATGCGCCGCCGCGATCGAGTAATCGCCCGTACCGCCGCAGCTTACTATCTCCACCGGAATGCCGCTCGATTCCAGCAGCTGTCTCGTCCGAATCAAAGACTCCATGGCCTGCGTAACGCGCGCTATCTTGTCCGGACCGGGCGGGAGAGGCTGCAAATGTCCCTCGTAACCCATAAGCCCCCGCAGCTTCAGGCCCTGTTCGAGTGCCTGTCGCGCCAAAGCCAGCGCCGGCCCGCCCGGAGCTACGCCGCAGCGCTTTAGCCCCAGGTCGATATCCACCACCACGTTCACGGCGGCTTTTCTATCACGGGCTACCCGCCCCATCTCTGCGACAACCTTGGCGTTATCCACTCCCACGATCACCGGAACCTCGCGCGACAGCTCTACGAAGCGCCGCACCGGCTCCGCGCCCGCAATCTCGTTGGCGATCAAAATGTCGCGAATCCCGAAATTGGCCAGCCGCTCCGCCTGCCACAGCCGCGCGCAGGTAATGCCGATGGCGCCATGTTCCATCTGACGGGCGGCCAGTTCCAGCACGCGATGGTTTTTGAAGTGAGGGCGCAACTTGGCGGGCCGATTGCAAAAAAATCGCGCCATCGTTTCCAGATTCTGCTCCATCGCCTCCAAATCCACCAGGAGTGCGGGAGTTTCAATCTGCTCTTTTCGGAGCTTCACCGCGTCAGACACTCAGCTTCCTCCTAAAGCCGCCCGTTTGCACGGCCAGGTAAATAAGACCCGCCACTGTCCAGACCGCGCCCAGACGCATGGCCAGCGGCGAGATGCTTAACCAAATGTAGAAGCAGACCGCGAAACCCAGCACCGGGCAAGCCAGATTTACCCAGATGCGCCGGCCGCCTCCGCTGCGCTGCCGCCAGAAGTAATAGCCGATCACCGACAGATTCACCGCCATGAAACCCAGGCACGCGCCGAAATTAACCACTTCCGCTGCCTCATCGAGATCCAGCAGCAGCGCCCCGGCTGCCGCGATTCCACCCATCAGCAGCATGCTGTAGATCGGCGTCCGCAGCTTCGGATGGATGTAGCCGAACACGTGGTGGGGCAGCCGCCCGTCGCGCGCCATGCCAAATAGCAGCCGGGATGCGCTCGCCTGGCTGGCAATGCCGCTGGCCCAGGCCTGCCCAACCACCAGAAAAGCAATCAGGTAAAACAGACCCGGTCCTCCGATCAGACGGCCGATATCTGAGAAGGCCGTTTCGATCGGAGAGAACTTCGTGTAGTCGGGCCAGATCAACTGGCCCAGGTAG
Organism: Terriglobia bacterium; assembly: GCA_963768075.1. Taxonomy (GTDB): domain Bacteria; phylum Acidobacteriota; class Terriglobia; order Bryobacterales; family Bryobacteraceae; genus QHXW01. The sequence goes on along the minus strand of CAVYHD010000018.1, from coordinate 277,214 downwards.
GTTTGTAGGATGAATAGAGCGCCGGCCACAAAACAAACCAGCACTGTGGCGCGCGTGATGTTCTTCTGAGGATCCTTGGCGTCCTCGGCCAATGTCGAGATCCCGTCGAACCCTAGAAACGAAAGCACCGCAATGGAAGTCCCGGACATCACCGCGGGTAGTGAGAACGTGCCGGGATTGTAAAACGGTTTGAGCGAAACGAGCGTTCCCTCGCCCACTCCTGCCAGTAACGCCCGCACTGCGGCCGTCAAAAACCAGACGATAGAAGCCGCCAGCACGAAGTTGAACACCATCGTCGCCCGCGAAGTCATCTCGATGCCGCATAAATTTATGGTGGTGATGGCAACCGCCGTCGCCAGTGCCCACACCACGTACGGGATGCCGGGGACCAGTTTGTTGCTGGTTACGGCCGCCACAATCACGCACAGCATCGGCATCAACAAGTAGTCCAGGATCATGACCCATCCCGCGAAATAGCCGGCTACCGGATGGATGGCCCGCGAAGCATAAGCGTAGGTGGAACCCGCCTCCGGGAAGGCGGCCGCCATGCGGCCGTAGCTGATCGCTGTAAAGCTGATGGCGACCATCGCGATCAGATAGACCAGCGCGAAATGGCCATGTGATTTTACCGCCCCGACACCGAAGAAAGTGTAAGGCGCGGTTGGCCCCACGAAAGCCAGTCCGAACAGCACCAGCGCCCACAACGACAGCACCGGTTTGAAACCGGATGGCGCCGCCGTGCCGGCGCTATTTGCCTCGCGCTGCACTGGATCGGCGGCTTTCATCGCTTGCCGGCCAGACCGCCCGATTCAGCGGACGGCATTCGCATGTTCCCGTGAAACCTGCTGCTCAACCTCCCGTTGGATGAACGCGGTCGTCTCCTCGACGATCTCGAGCATGCGCTCAAAATCGGGCTGCGGCGTGGTCAGCGGAGGTTTGAACTTCAGCACGTTACTCGCAATGCCGCCGAATTGCGAGATCAACCCGTGATCCAGCGCGAAATCCCAGGCTTTCCGGCAGGCCGCGGTCGCGGGAGCCTTGGTCGCCCGGTCTTCGACATAGTCGACTCCGATAAACAATCCGGGTCCGCGCACGTCGCCGATCACGTCATACTTCCGCGCGAGCTGCCGGAACCGCTCCGTCGCCTGCGCGCCAAGATCGCGTGCCCGCTGAGCCAGGTTCTCCTTCTCCACAATCTCCAGAACCGCGAGCCCCGCCGCCGCCGAGAGCGGCTGGTTCATGAACGTCAGCATGTGCCAGGGGTCTAGCTCCAGACCATCGGGCACCAGTTCCTTCCGCGTGATGAAGACGCCGATCGGCACTCCGCCACCCAGCGCTTTCCCCGCCACCAGGATGTCCGGTTGTACGTCAAACAGATCGCACGCCCACATCGTGCCGCAGCGCGCCACGCCAGTCTGAATCTCATCCACAATCAGCAGCACCCCGCGTTCGCGGCACACCCGCTGAATGCCCTGATAGTACTTTGCCGGGAAAACAGTATGTCCATTTGGGCCCTGTATGATTTCGATAATCAGCGCCGCCACCTGCCCCGACGCCGCGCCATCCAGATCGGCTTCGAGCGCGTGTACGGCCGCCTGCCAGTTTCCGGTTTCGTCCCCCAGCGGCGGGCGATACGCATCCGCTGATGGAATCTGCCGGAAGTTGGGCCAGCGCAAAGCGCCCGGCATCCACTTGCGCAGAGCCGGCATTCCGGTGAGGCCCATCGTCGCGAGCGACATTCCGTGATACGCGCCCGTCAGGGAAAGCACCTCGGTCCGGCCTGTTATGCGGATCGCGAACTTGATCGCGGCTTCCACCGCTTCGCCGCCGCCCACGCACAGGAACGTCTTGGTCAACCCTTCGGGCGCAATCTCCGCCAGCTTCGCGCAAAACTCGATCACCGGAACCGCATCGTGCAGAATGTTCACCGAAGGCAGCTTCGCCATCTGGCGCGCCACCGCTTCCGCCACCGCCGGATGCGCGTGACCCACCATCGCCGGACCCGCCGATCCCGACATCGTGTCCAGATACACCTTGCCGTGGATATCCCACAGCCGCGACCCCTGGGCCCGCTCAAAGATCAGCGAATGCTCCCGCCGGATCCCGTGCAGTACGTATTCCCTTGATAACGCTTCGTAATCCATACGCGATAATTCTTTCCCCGTTCCAGAGCCGCAAACCCAGCCCCAGCGTACTGTTCTAGCGCACACCGCCCGCTCAGATCTATCAGGAAATCACAAATTTATGTTGTAAGCCGGTGCTGGACGCCTAAGAAATGGTTTGACATACTCTATAAAATAGAGTACTCTAATTTTAGTTTCCCCAAAGGAGAACTGTCATGCAGGACCACACAACCGACCAGGAACTGAAGCAGAGGTTGAGCCTCATCGAGACCATGATCGCCGAGGGGCGCCGGAACACGGAGAGCTGGGGATGGACGTTCGTTCTGTGGGGCGTCGTTTACTATCTCGCCATCGCCTGGTCCGCGTGGGATCACAGCGCGTGGGCTTGGCCCGCCACTATGTCGATCGGGGTTATTGTCACCGTTGTCGGTGCTTCCTTGAAGGCCGGCAATCATGCGGAGACCACCCTGGGGCGGGCAATCGCTTCTATCTGGAAGGCCTTGGGAATCTCGATGTTTCTTCTCTTTCTAGCCCTTGGCCTGAGTGGCAGACTGACCGATCAGCATCTCTTTCTCGCCGTGATATCGGCCATACTCGGCATGGCCAACGGAGCCTCGGCCCTGATTCTTCGCTGGAAGGTTCAGTTTGCGTGCGCCGTCGTGTGGTGGGCGGCGGCTGTAGCTTCCTGCTTTGGCACCGAGGCGCAGAGCATGATCGTGTTTCTCATCGCGCTCTTTCTCTGCCAGATCGCATTCGGCGTCTACGGCATGACCGCCAAAGCGCAGGAACACAAACGGCACGGTCCGATTCATGCCTGATTTGCCCGAACTCAATCCCGTAGTTCACGGCCGGCTGCGCCTGGCCCTGCTTTCGCTGCTCAGCGGCGTGGAAGCGGCCGAGTTTACGTGGCTCCGCGCCAAGACTGAGGCCACCGACGGCAACCTGGGCGCGCAACTGCTCAAGCTCGAAGAAGCCGGCTACGTGGCCGTCGAAAAGAAGTTCGTGCTGCGCAAGCCGCAAACCCGCTATCGCATCACTGAAACCGGCCGCCAGGCGCTCACTGAATATGTCCAGGCATTGAAGGAATTGCTTGGCCTCAACCTCGCCAGCCCAGACAAGTGATGGCTGCATTAACCAAGAGGAACTTCTATTGCTCGCCTGAATAGCGTATTCTGAACCCGGATACGGCATCAGCATGTCGAGCCAACCCGACTCTGCAATCGCGGAAACCCATACCATCTGGCTCTCGGGCGCTGTACTCACCTTCATCAACAAGCTGGTTCTGCCGGTCATTTGGTTTGCTGTTCTGGCAGGAGTGCCGGCCTGGGTCTACATCACCATGGGCCGCATTTCGATAAGGTCCGACTTCCAATTCATTGTCTGGTTTGCCCTGATAGCCACGGTGCCGTTGACTTGGGTTACCGTACATTTGCAGTTAGTCGGGTACCACGGCCAGGCGCTGGTGGTTGCTAACTACTGGAGTGAAGCGCACATCCCATTCGGATCGATCGAAGCGGTTGAGCCCGTCTGGTGGTACAAGGGACGGTTGGTGCGCATTCGCTTCAACTGCCGAACCCCCTTCGGCTCCGTGATCTATTACATGCCTAAATGGGCGCCCCTCCGGGCGGCCTTCTCCGCGCCTGAACAGGAGCTAAGAAGAATTCTCGCGGCGAAGATCTGACGACCCCTCTGCTGCTAGTCGATGATCTGCAATCGTGACTTCATCAGCACGACGACGTAGGGATTCCAGGTCGACAAAACATAATAAATAGATAGCTCCCCGCCTTGGACCTTCGTCCACCGCTCCACCACGTAAGGAGCATACGCCCCGCCGCGAACCGCCTCCGGGTTCGCCTGCCCCTTTCCAATCACCGGACCGGCCACCCCGTCAGGCGGATTTGCGACAGGAAGATGGATGAACTTGCCGGCGGCGCCATCCCGCACCGCGTTGAAAATGATCTGCGGCTCGCTCCACGGCCCCCAAGGCGTTTTCGAATAGGAAAACTCAATTCCGGCTGCGGCGGGCGGGCGGCTGTCGTATGTCATGAGCCATAGGCCCAGGTCTTTGCACCACGTCACGGATAGATCGCCCATCGTGCCGTTCTGGACGATGGCTTTAGCGTCGGTTTCCTTCTCGCTCCACTGCGGCGCGTTTACGGGATCGAAGCCGCTGAAGTAAAGTGTTCCCCGGCCGGTTTCAAATTGCGCCACCGGGACAATCGAAAAATATGCGTCGCTCTTGCGATAAGACCCCGTGCCCCAGACAAGGATGAACGGTCCGCCCAGGGGCAGTCCCACAAGCGGCGCTGCCTGCGCATGCCAGGCCATTTTGACGAAATGCCCCTCGGGAAGCTGAGAGATCGTGCGCAGCGGCTCGAAGGTCGCCGGTGGTGTGAATTTTGTGAGCACGGAACGATCCGTCGTTCGGTCCTCGGAATGATTCGTCGAGACTGCCACATACATCCGGCCGCCCAAACTGATGCCGGCCACGGGCACTTCGAAGGCTCCCATGCGGATGCCTGGCGGCTGGATGGTGAGATAGTCTTGACCGGCCGTCAGGAAATCCAGCCGAACGCCACGCTCGGGGTCGACCGCATCCGTCGCCGCAATAGTGTCGAGCGCGCGACGCAAACGGCCCACGGTATCACCGAAAAGAAAATACACACGTCCCGCGTGCTCGAAGGAATAGCCGAGGTCGGTGCCTTCGATACCATATCGCGTGACCGTGCGGCTAAGTGTCGGCTGATGGCGCTCCTTGTCCTCTTCACCGAGGAGTTGTTGGAGCTTGATCGTCGAGCCGCGGATATATCGTAGAACCGGTCCATTAGGGACACTTGGTGTTGTGGCTTGCGCGGTGGGATCCTGTGACTGGACGGCGAGCGGGACCGCCCAGCAGTGCCACAAGACACAGATTTCGCGCCGCCATTCTGTTCTCCTTGATGGCTCTCAAAGTTCCACTCTACTTTGTCGAATGCGATCCCACGGCGCCTATTTCGAAATCATCCCGATCGTCCGCAGCCAGGTCTCCACTAACTGAGGCCATCCCGTAATCGGAAACTTAGTGGGACGCAGGCCAAAGGCATGTTTGCCTTCCGCGTATAAATGCATTTCTACCGGGACCCCCGCTTTCTTCAGCGCAATGTAGTAAACCAGCGAGTTGTTGACACTGTCCACGGGATCATTCTCGGCCTGCAGCAAAAAGGTAGGAGGCGTCTGGCGGGTGACAGGAACATCCGGATTCAACTCAAAGCGCTCTTTGGAAATCCAAAGATGCCCCGGATAAAGCGCCACTGCGAAATCGGGGCGGCAACTTACTTTGTCGGCCGCATCTACGGCGGGATACAAACGTTTGTCGAAGTGCGTGCTGATATCCGCCGCCAGGTGTCCGCCTGCTGAGAATCCAAGCACTCCGATCTTGTGCGGATCGATGCCGTACTCCGCGGCACGAAAGCGGACCAGCCCCACCGTCCTCTGCGCATCTTCCAGCGCCATCGGGGCTTTCGGCTTTATCTGACGTCGCCCGTCCCCATGCATGCCCGAGTTCGGAACGCGGTACTTCAACAGCACACATGTGATTCCCTTTGACGTCAGCCAGTCGCAGACCTCCGTGCCTTCGAGATCAATCGCCAGGACGTAATAGCCCCCGCCAGGAAACACGACTACCGCCGCGCCCGTATTCTTTCCCTTTGGCGAATAGACCGTCATCGTGGGTCGGGAGACGTTGTCCACCTCTCCCGGTTCCGGCACCGTTTCGGTGTTGAGCGGCGCGCCAAACTGCGCGTCAGGTACAGTGCCTGGCCATATCGGCACTTGCGTGTGGCCCGGCGAGGGTTGCCAGCCAGGCTTCTGGGCGAACAGACTGCTCGACGCAAACACAACACAGAGAGCAATGATCAAAGGGTTCATCGCAATCCCCACAAGGGCAGGATACAGCCAAACGAACTGTCATCTGACGATCATGTGTGCGCCGAGCCGCCACGCCACTAGGTGATCGACATCCGATCGGCTTCGGAAGCAGTAATCAATGGTTCCGTTGCAAGCCGGTTACACCAAAGAACGTGTTTTGCACCACGCAGAAGTAGGTGGTGGACGGAAATTGGCAAGCCACGGGACTACTCGCGCTTAAACCCGCACTGCAACAGGAGCCTTGGCGTTATACCCCAAGTGCACATCAGGTCACCGCGAAAGCACTTAGGCTGAATCGCCCAAATTCCGCAGTCGGCGCTCCACCGTTTGGCACCTACACGCGTTTCACAAGAAGCGATACCAGATACGCTTGGGCGATCAGCTCTCCTCGGATCGCCGGCCACGTGAGGAAGATTCTCTCCGCCGATTTCACCTGCGCTAACGCCTCTATGGGGTCAAGATCCTTGGTGAGATTGTAGTCGGCAAAGTGCCGGTCCTCCTGAAGTTGACTGAATGCTTGAGCGACGAATCGGAGGTCGGCCACGACTGCCGGATTCTCGCCAGTGAAAGGAAAGTCTCTAGCGTTGAGGATTCGGTTGGATGCCGTCTTCATGACGCCGTGATCATAGGCTCGTCCAAGTGCGTTACGGAGGGGCACATTGTTCCAATTGGAGGGTTGCTTCCGCAATCAAGAAATGGAATACCGCGTAGTACGCAGCGGATACAGCGCGCCGCAAGGTCAACTGGGTGTGTGGAGCGACGCGCACAAGCTGAAGCGCCTGCGTAAGCAAATCATCTTGGTACGACATCTATATCCAGTCTGGATCGCGGCGGCGGTCCTGCTCGGACTTACTTCTGAAGTTGAAATACGGCCGCAAGCCCCAATTTTCAATAGGTCGTATCGCATCGAAAAGTGCTGTTGCGATCCGGCCAGTAAGGTCGGCAATAGTATCTTCGCCTACATATGCATCGGAAAGCAGGATGCGGAAGAATAGCGACGGTTCTCCAGTCGAATCCGGTCCGAGGCTGTACGCGACATGTACGACCTCCGGCCCCAAATGTTGCGCAGCTTGCGCGATGAGATCCCCAATCTGGGCTTGATTAATATATCCGGTAGGAACGTGCACCACTCTATTATCGCGCCTCCGAGTGGCTGAAGGGATACCGTCCCAGCCGAGCGCGCAGGTTCCTGCGCTTCTTAGGGCAGTGCTCCGACTTCTATAGCCATGACGGTCGGCGAGCGTGCAGCAAAACCTGACGACCGACGGGCCGATTCCCAGCCTGGGAGGGCAAAATAAGGGGACAGAAGCTAGCGAATCGTCTCGTCTGTCACCTAATTTGTTTCGTTACAAAGGCAGGATACAGCCAAACGAACTCTCGTCTGAAGATGGATTCTGAATCGCGCTTGTCGCCGTACGCCGAAAAGTCTCTCCCCCTATTCCGGCCGCACCAATATCTTTACGTGCTTCTCCTTCTCGTTCAGCAGCCCGTGATACCCGATGCCGATCAGTTCGTCGAGGCCGATGCGGTCAGTAATCAACAGGTCGCCGCGGAAGCGCGGGTCGGTCATCATGCGGATGGTTTCGTCGTAGAGTCCGTAGCCGCTCATGCTCCCGGAGATGGTCTTTTCGCGGAACACCACGTCGGTCAGGTCGATCGCGGCGGGCTTTTCAAACACCCCCATGATCACCAGCCGGCCGCGCGTCCGCGCGAGTTTGGCCGCCATCAATACCGTCGCGGGCTGGCCCGCGCATTCGAGCACCAGATCGAATCCCTGGCCATCGGTCAGCTCTAGCGCCCGCTTCTCGGCGTCTTCATGCGCCGGATCGATCACCGCATCGGCTCCGCATTGCCGCGCTGCTTCAATCCGGCGCTCGGCAACCTCGATGACCACCACCTGCTTCGCGCCCCGAAGGCGCGCCGCCATCAGCGCCATCAAACCGATCGGCCCGGCGCCCACAATCGCCACGTTGTCCCCGGAACCAGGCTGGCCTTGCGCCACCGCGCGGACCGTGGACGAAAACGGCTCGACCAGCGCCCCGATTTCGTCGTTGATCGCGCCCGGCAGGTGATAGCACTGGTACGCGTTGAGATTCAGCCGTTCCGCCAGCGCGCCGCCCGTCCACGAAGTGCCCAGAAACGCTACCTGATCGCACTGGGCCATGGAGCCGCTCCGGCACCAGCGGCAAGCCATGCATCCGATGATTGGGCACGCAACCACCCGATCGCCCACGGCGAAATTCTCAACGCCTTCACCCACGCCGATCACGTGCCCGGACATCTCATGGCCGATCACCACCGGCGCACGCACTCCCGTCACCGGATGCGGGTGGTCCGCTGGAATGTAGAGCGGCCCTCCCACGTACTCATGCAGATCCGTTCCGCAGATGCCGCACCAGTTTACCTGCACCTGCACCTGGCCAGCCGGGGGGCGCGGTGGATCATTCAGCTTCTCGATCCGGACATCCCGCCTTCCGTGCCAGACTGCCGCTTTCATATGCGTTCTTTGCGCAGATATAGCACCGCCGGGCCCACGAACGGAACGTCGAGCCGCAGCTCTTTTCCGCCCTCAACCCTCCCCCCAAGAGTGATGTTTCCGTTGACCGGATGCATCCATTCAGCGGTGAGCATGCCCGACGCGTGGGAAAGGTTGACGTTCACACGGTCGCCTTCGGGCAAATAAACCAGAAACTCGCGCTCGGGATTTGCCAGGCAGTAACCCGTGCTGGCCAGATCGTTGTTCGGTGTCATCGAAGCCAGATCCATCCGGTTGGCATACTGCCGTGTCAGCCCCAACGCCTGGCGCACCGGTTCCCAGGTCGGATCATCGCGCCGGTTCAAATCGCGCAACGGGTAGCCCGGCCTTGGCCCCCAGTTCACTTCGGGACACGGGCCGCCGGCAATAGCGTCCCAGGAATCCATCAACAGCGTGTTATGCCCTCGAACAAAGCTCTTCCAGGCCCAACTCGCAGTGCCTCCATGTCCCCACAGGTGGTCGGTATCGTTCACGCTGACTTTCTTGCCGTCCCATGCCGGAGGATCAAACAGGAATTGACGGCCGAAGGGCGAGATCCATTCCGCCGGGCTCGCCATCATCTCCTCCATGCGCTCCACGCCGCCTCCCGTCAATCCGACTGGATGCCGCTTGCCTTTCTCGGTCTCGAGCTTGTGCATCGTATCAACAACCCACCAGTCCCAATCCTTGCCTCCACCCTCGTTCACCACTTCATAAAGCACATTATCCAGATCGTCCACGGTGTCGACAATCTTTTTCATGTAGGCGGCCTGCGCCTCCCGAAGCTGCGAATCATCCAGATCCGGCTGCCCGTCGCCGTTTTTGTCTCCATTCAGGCCGTTGATGTTGTTCTGAACATTGTAAGGATGTCCGGACCAGGTCTGTACTCCGCAGTTGTGCGGCCGGTTGTAGCTGAAGCCCTGGAACAGTTGCACGGCGCAATAGATACCGCGGTCGCGGCACTCGGTCACCCGGAGGCGCATGCGATCAAAATAACCCGGATTGAACTTTTTCAGGTCAAACCGCAAACCGCCGTCTAGTGCCGTGCCCGGACCGGTCCGGATATAAAGGGTCGGCTCGAACAGGATCTTGTCGGGCGTCCAAGGTGCCCAAGCCGATTGCTGCCACCCCCACAACCGCATGAAGTTATGGTTGTGGCTCTTCATCATGGCGAGGTACGCGCCCCAATCGAACCGTGGCACTGGTGCGATGCCGGTGTCTTGCAGATTGGCCCACGTGTGCGCGCCGGTCAGGAAAATGGCGCGCCCGCTGCCATCGGCGAAGTAGCGGGGATTCGATGGGTGGACTTTCAGTGGTCCCGTAGCCGGCTGCACCCACTGTGCGGATGCCGCGCCGGCCAGCAGGCAACTGGAGCGTTTGATGAATTCACGCCGATGCATAAACATACTCTCCTCTACGCCAATTGCCCGCCATCCACAAACAGCAGAACCCCGTTAATGTAGCTGGCATCCGCCGAAGCCAGAAATAACGCCGGGCCCGCCACATCATCTGGTGTTCCTAGCCTGCCCAATGGAATCAGTCCCTTGGACGGGTCGTATTTTTTCATGAATTCCGGGTCGCGGAGAACCGGCTCAGTCAACCGTGTGCGGATGAAGCCTGGGCCTAAAGCGTTGGAATTAATGCCGTAAGGTCCCAGTTCTCGCGCCAGGGTTTTGGCCAGCAGAAAAACGCCGGCTTTCGAGGCATTGTAATGGCTGAGGTGCGCTTCGGCATCCCAGCAATTGGTGGAGGCCATAAACACCAGCTTTCCATTTCTGCGCGTAACCATATGTTGCGTAACGGCTTTTGAGACGAGAAAAGCCCCGCGCAGGTTCGTATCCAGGGTGTTGTCCCAGGTTGCTTCGCTGAGCTCGAGGAACGGAGTGGCGGGTGCAATCCCCGCCACATACATCAGCACGTCAATCCGGCCGTGCCAATCCAAGACCTGCTGCACCATCTGCTGCACTTGGGTGGAATCACGCACATCGCAGGGTACCGGCCGCGCGTCGGAGCCCTCGGCGCACATCTCGCGAACGGTGGCTTCCATCATCGGACAGTCAACGTCCGCGATCACGACATGAGCGGCCTCGCGGCCCAGGTGAACGGCGATCGCTTGCCCGATCCCTTGCGCACCCCCAACCACCAGCGCCACCTGGTCCTGGAACCGTTTCCGCCCATTCGTCGAGGCATCACCCATGAGTATGTTTTATGAACCGGAAACGGCTGCCGTCTGTAACGATGCCGTAAAATTTTGTTGCGACAGTATGGTCATCGTGCTTTCTCAACAGTCTTTCCGGGTTTTCTTATAGCCACGTGGGGCGGAGTTGTAGGACCTTAGATGATCGCCAAGGCCAAGCTTGAATGAGACTTAAGGGCAAGATTGCACTGATAACAGGAGCGGCGTCGGGGATTGCGCGGGCCACGGCCGAGTTGTTCGCAGCGGAAGGAGCGAAAGTAGCCGTAGCGGACAATGCAGCAGATGGGGGTGGCGAGACCGTTGCCGCGATTCAGACCGGGGGCGGGGAAGGCATCTTTATTCAAACGGATGTATCAGATTCGGGGCAGGTTACACGGATGGTGGAGACCACGCTGCGAGCTTACGGCCGCATCGACATCCTTTTTAATGGCGCCGGCGTCCTCTACTATGGGACGGTGGTCGATACCGATGAGCGGGCATGGAATCGCGTCCTCTCCATCAATTTGAACGGCACGTATCTTTGCTGCCGGGCGGTGCTGCCGCATATGATTCGCGAGGGGCGTGGCTCCATCATCAATGTTGCCTCCACGGTAGGAGCACACGATGCCTGCGCCAATGCTGTCGCGTACGTGACTTCCAAAGGAGGAGTGACTTTGTTTACGCGCTCCATAGCGATCGATCATGCGAAACAAGGGGTGCGCGTCAATGCGATCTGCCCGGGAGCGACGGATACTCCGATGCTGCGCAACGCGCTCTCGCCGGAGGACATGGACGCGCTGGCCAAATCCCAGCCGATCGGGCGGTTGGGCCGGCCCGAAGAATTGGCGAAAGCGGCTCTGTTTCTGGCGTCGGATGACTCTTCCTTCGTGACCGGTACGGCAATGTACGTGGACGGCGGGCAGTCGGCTAAAATCTGAGAACAGCCTGAGGACAATCCTCTTATGATATTTGCAACGGGTTTTACTGCTCCCGAGGGTCCGGTGGCATTGCCTGACGGAACGTGGGTGATTGTGGAAGGCGGGGCCGCACGCGGGTGCGTAACCCATATCAGGGCGGACGGCCAAACCAAAAGCATTGTCAAGAAGACGGGCCGTCCCAACGGTCTGGCAGTGGACTCAGAAGGCGTCATCTGGGTGGCGGAATCGAAAACACCATCTTTGCTGCGGCTGACCATGGAAGGAAAATCCGAAGTGGTCGCGACTGAATGCGACGGAGAGAAGTTTCTCTTCCCGAATGACCTGTGCTTTGGTCCGGATGGCGCACTGTACTTGACCGATTCCGGAGTTTTCATCGACGATTTCGCGCCGAACAATCAAATCCGGCCGGATTATATGAACGTCCCTTACGACGGCCGCGTGTATCGCGTCGATGTAGAGACGGGCAAAGTGAAGAAGTTGGATACGGGCATCAAATTCACGAACGGAATTGCTTTTGGGCCCGACGATCTGCTTTACGCGAACGAGACACTGACGGGAAACATCTACCGGTACGAATGGAAGGGCGGGGAAATCGCCGGCCCGCGGATTCTGTTCGGCAATGTGATCCGGCCGGACGCGCCGCCAGGCTGGAAGGGACCGGACGGCATGGCATTTTCGGCCGACGGCAGGCTGTACGTTGCGGTATTCGGGCAACACGACCTTACGGTGCTTGGCCGCAAGGGAGAAGTGGTGGAACGCATTCGAACGGAGGGGAACCTGCCAACGAACATCGCCTTTGCGTTACCCGGCCGCAAACGAATTCATGTAACCGAGTATGAATTTGGGCAAGTGGAGGCGTTCGACGTCGCAACAGACGGGTTACCCCTGTGGGCAGGCCCTAACGCTACTGGCATTGCGAGGGGATGAGTCTGCCGGGAACGGAAGCGAAGGCCGGTGAAGAAGTCCTACGGCTCAGGCGCGTCCTGACTGTCTGGGACCTGATTTTCTACGGAATTGTGGCCGTCACTCCGAGTGCGCCGGCGACCGTATTCGGACTAGCGCAGCTGAAGTCTCACGGGCACGCCGTGGTTACGATTCTGGCGGCTATGGTGGCGATGGTGCTAACGGCCATCAGTTACGGCAGGATGGCGGCGCTCTATCCGTCGGCAGGTTCCGCTTACACTTATGTCGGGCGCGGGTTGCACCCGTATCTGGGTTTCGTCTCAGGCTGGGCGATGCTGCTGGACTACGTGGTAAGTCCGCTTTTTTGCGTGATCTACGGAACGCTCTCGCTTCAACGGGCGATTCCGGCGATCCCATTTCCAGTGGGCGCGGCGCTGTTCGCCGGCGGCATCACATACCTGAATCTGCGGGGCATCAAGTCGACGGCCCGCGCCAACCAGGTTCTGCTGGTGGTGATGTTCGCGGTTCTATTGAGCTACATCGGCCTGGCGATCCGCTACATCTTCTTTCACGACGGCATGGCCGGGCTGTTCCAAATCAAACCGTTCTATGACGCTGCGACCTTCAAGGTGGCCGACATAGCGGGCGCGACTTCGTTCGCAGCGCTGACGTACCTTGGGTTTGACGCGGTGACGACACTCGCGGAGGATGTCAAGAATCCGCGGCGTAATGTGATGCTGGCGGCGGTATCGGTTTGCGCCTTCACGGGCCTGTTTGGCGGACTATTGGTGTATCTGGGGCAGATCGTCTGGCCGGATTACAATACTTACCCGAATGTCGAGACGGCGTTCATCGACGTCACGCGGCGCGTGGGAGGAGTGGTGCTGTTCCAGGCGATGGCAATGCTGCTGGTCATTGCCAACATCGGGGCGGGGATGACCTGCCAGGTGGGCGCGGCGCGTCTGTTGTTTGGAATGGGACGGGACAGCGTGATCCCGCGGCGTTTTTTTGCGCATCTCCATCCGGTGCGTAACACTCCCAATCACAACATCTGGTTAATTGGAATACTGGCCTTTGCGGGGGCGCAGGTGCTGAGTTATGAGCTGACCGCCGAAATTTTGAACTTCGGCGCGTTTTTGGGTTTCATGGGCGTGAACCTGGCTGTGATCTGGCAGTTCTGGGTTCGGCGCGCGGAAGGGCGGGAGAGAAAGTTCTTCGCCGATATTGTGCTGCCGGGGTTTGGATTTCTGTTCTGCACGATTATCTGGCTGGGGTTGGGCGCTCCCGCGAAGATTGCCGGGGGTATCTGGTTCGTCATCGGCGTGATTGTTCTTGCCACGCACACGCAATGGTTCCGGAGGGACCTGGCGTTACCAGATCCGGCGCATTACGAGTGAATCGAGGAAATAAATTCATGGCAATGAAGAAGTTCATCAACCGTCCGGAGCACATCGTAGCGGAGCTGCTTGAGGGTCTGGCCGCGGCATTCCCAGACAAGATCCGGCTGACGGGCAAGAATCTGGTGGCACGGGCGACGCCGAAGGCCAAGGGCAAAGTTGGGGTGGTCACGCTGGGGGGCAGCGGCCACGAACCCGGACTCAGCGGCTTCGTCGGCCAAGGAATGCTGGATGTAAGTGTTGCAGGGGAGATATTCGCTGCTCCGGGCGCACCGCGTTGCCTGGAGGCGCTTCGCCTGGCGGAGAATGGCGCGGGCGTTCTGTTCGTCGTGCTGAATCACGCCGGCGACGTGCTATCGGCCAACATTACGATGGACATGGCGAAGCGCGAAGGCCTGAAGGTCAAGATGACGCTGACGCACGAGGATATTTCCGGAGGCAAAAATCCGGATGACCGGCGCGGCCTGGTGGGATTTCTACCGGTGTACAAAGTGGCCGGCGCGGCCGCGGAGCAGGGATGGCCGCTGGACAAATGTTTCGAAGTGGCCGAGCGCATGGGAGCGAACATGCGGACCCTGGCCGTGGCGGTGCAGACCGCGACGCACCCTTCGACCGGGCAGCCGATTTTCGAGCTGGGTGATGACGAGATGGAAATCGGAATGGGCCAGCATGGCGAGGCGGGCACCGGCCGCATGAAGCTGAAGACCGCCGATGAAACCGCGGCCCTCATGCTCGACATGCTGCTGGAGGATCTGGAGGTCAAGGCGGGCGAGGAGCTGCTGGTGATTCTGAACGGGGCCGGCGCCACAACGCTCATGGAGCTGTTGATCCTGTTCCGGCGCATCGACCAGATCCTGAAGGCGAAAGGGATCAAGCTCAGCCGCAGCAAGGTTGGCGAATTCATCACGACGCAAGAGCAGGCGGGTTTCCAGTTGTTGATTGCGCGCATGGATCCGGAACTGACCAAGCTTTGGGACGCTCCGTGCGACACGCCGTACTTCACGACGCCATGACGGAACGAATCGACCGCCGACAATTTGCCTGTATGATCGCGGCAGCGGCAAGGCGAATCCGGGAGCAGCATGCGGAGCTATCGCGGCTTGACTCGGCGGCTGGCGATGGGGATCACGGGTCTACCATGCTGCGCGTGGTGGAAAGCCTGGAGAAAGCATTCAAGTCCGGCGGCGCCGGGGATTTGCGGGCCGAGCTGCGGGAAGCAGGCTGGAACGTGTTAAGCGTAGATGGCGGGGCGTCCAGTGCGTTGCTGGGGACCTTCTTCCTGGGGATGTCGGAAGCACCGGCCGAAGGCGGGACGTATTGCTGCCAGGAACTCGGGGTGGCCTTCGAAGCAGGCTTGGAAGCACTCCGGAAGCAGACCAAAGCGCAGCCCGGCGACAAGACGATGATGGACGCACTGGTTCCGGCGGTGGCCGCATTTCGCGCCGCAGCAGACGCCGGGGAGAACGCGGTTAGAGCGTTGAGTGATGCGGCTCATGCGGGGCGGGCTGGCGCGGCATCGACCGCCAACCTGATTGCCCGCTTCGGCCGCGCGAAGCTGCTAGGCGAAAAGACGAGAGGATTTCAAGACCCCGGAGCCACCTCGATGGCACTGCTGTTCGAGGGATTCCACATGGGCCTCGCGGGATCAAAAGGAGAAGCCGGCAATGCCTGATGGCGACGAAGTTCACGACGGAAAGAACTATCACCTCGATGTACCGATGCAGACGAACGCATTTTTTTTAAAGGGAAGCAACTCGCTGGATTGGGGGATGAAGAACCGGCTGGCGCGGATTTTCAGTCCAGCGACCGGCAGGACGGTCATGCTGGCGGTGGACCACGGATACTTTCAGGGGCCGACTACCGGGCTCGAGCGCATTGATGTATCGATCGTGCCGCTCGTGAGCTATGCTGACGCGCTCATGATTACGCGCGGGGCGCTGAGAACTTCCATTCCCGCGGAAATGTCCAAACCGGTGGTATTGCGGTCGAGCGGCGGGCAGAGCATTCTAAAAGAGCTCTCGAACGAACTGGTGGCGGTGGATGCGGATGACGCGGTGCGAATCAACGCATCGGCGATGGCGGTGCAGGTGTACATCGGGGGCCAACACGAGCACGAGTCGATCGGAAACCTGGTGAAGGTGGTGGATGCGGGCAACCGCTGCGGCATTCCGACGCTGGCCGTGACCGGAGTGGGCAAGGAGCTGGTGCGCGACGCCAAGTATCTCGGTTTGGCCACCCGGATCTGCGCCGAAATGGGCGCGAACGTCGTCAAGACCTATTTCTGTGAAAAGCATTTTGAGCGAGTTGCGGCGGCATGTCCGGTACCGCTGGTGATTGCCGGCGGCAAGAAACTTGAGGAGCTGGATGCGCTGCAAATGGCTTACGAGGCGACGGAGCAGGGCGCGGCCGGCGTCGATATGGGACGCAATATTTTCCAATGCGAAGCACCCATCGCCATGATCCAGGCGGTGCGCGCGGTGGTACACGAGCATGAGCGGCCCGAGAAGGCGTACGAGCTTTTTCTGGCATTGAAGGAAGCCGCGGGAAAGCACGCGCCGGCTGGCGCGCCAGTTCGATAGGAGAGAATGATGCCGAAGAGAAACACGACTCAGGTGGTGTGCGTAGCGGAGTTCCACGCAAAGCCGGGTAAAACCGACGAACTGATAGCTGCCATGCACGTGTTGATGGAGCCGACGCATAAGGAGCCGGGCTGCATGCGCTATGAGCTGAATCAGCGGGCGGATGATCCGCGGTGGATCACGTACGTCGAGAAGTGGAAGGACAGGAAAGCCTTCGACGACCACTGCGCGATGCCGTACATCACGCATTTCTTTAATGATGCGCGGCCGCCGTTAGTGGAAGAGTTCGAAGTGAAGTTATATGAGGAGATCCTGCCCTAGGCCCGCGGAGATGGAGAGCGGGCGCGGAGCCGTTGACGCTGGAAATGAGAGCGTAGGATAATGTGCGCCGTGCGAGTTCCGAAGAAGCTCTGCGACGACCAGTTTCGCGTGGTGGAGCCACAGATCAACGCCAAGGGGATTCACATCTGGCCTTTCGATCCGGCGCTGCCGATTGATGTGCGGTTTCTGACAGTCGGGCAGAGGCACAACGTCCGGAGAAACCGGCATGACTATTTCGAGGTCCTCTACCTGTGTGGGCGGCCGGCATGTCTGGAAGTGCAGGATCGTTCTCTGCCGATGGAAGAGGGCGATCTGGCGATCGTAGGGAGCACGCTGTACCACCGTTTCGAATGCCGCTCGAAGCAGTCGCTGACGGTGGCCGTTCTGTTCTTCCAGCCGGATGTGATTCGAGCCGACGGAGGTCCGGACAACGCCGAGTACCTAACGCCGTTTCTACTTCAGGATTCGCGCTTCCCGCACGTGATCCCGCGCGGCACGGGGATACCCAGCCAGGTTTTCGGCCTGATGCAGAGGATTCGGTCAGAACTGCCGGCCACAACGTCGCGGGCGCGGCTGGCCGTCAAAACCTATCTGAAGATGATTTTGATCCTGCTGGTGAACCAGTACGCCTCGTATGCCGGAACGGTGGAGACCTTCCAGCGGCAACAGCAGGCGCTTGACCGGCTGCGCCCCTTGTTCGAATATCTGGAGCGCAACTTTGGCGAGTCGATTCAGGTGCCGCACGCGGCGCGGATCTGCGGGATGAGCGAGTCGCATTTTATGGGTTTTTTCAAACGGGCTACGGGGCAGTCATTCATGGCATATCTGAACCATTGCCGCATCGAGCGGGCTCAGGAACTGCTGCTGTCGACCGACCTGGCAATGTCCGATATCAGCCAGCAAATGGGTTTTTGTGATCAGAGCTATTTCGGCACAGTATTCCGGAAACTGGTGGGGATGTCGCCAGCCGCGTACCGGACCAAGGCGCGAGTGATGGCCAGCGGGCCTCAAGGCGATCACGGCGCAGTGCCGGCCGGCGTTCTCACGCGCGCCGCTGACGTATCCCAAGAGAATGCCGTTCACGGCCAGCGAGCGTTATGGCTGGCGGGTAACGGGCGGCCGGATACGCACGAATCGAGTATCGCCAAGCTGCCTTCCTAGGCGCCGTTTTAAACGGCAGTCAGCCCGCCATCCACCGTGAAGATGCCCCCTACGCAGTAATTGGAATCCTCCGAAGCGAGGAAGAGAGCGATGCCTGCGAGGTCCTCTGGCGTTCCCAGCCGGCGGACGAGGGCGAGATCGGCGAGGTGCCGGCGCATCTTCGGGTCGGAGAGTGTGACGGCGTTCATAGGCGTATCGATGGTGCCGGGGACGATGGCGTTCACCCGGATGTGGTCGGGCGCGTAGTCCGCCGCCATGGCACGCATCAGCCCCACAACGCCGCCTTTACTAGCGCTATACGCGGTCAAACGGGTAAAGCCGAACAGGGCCGTCGGCGAGGCAACGAGAATGATGGAACCAGCGGCCTGGCGCAGCATCGCGGGAATCACGTATTTCGAGCACAGCCAGTAGCCGCGCAGATTCACGGCCATTGTGTGGTCCCAGGTCTCATTGGTCAATTCGTGGGCGCGCGCCTCGCCGCGAGAGAGCAGGACCGCGGCGTTGTTGCACAGAACATCGATTCTGCCGTATCGATCGATGGTTTTTTGCACCATGGATTTCACTTGCGCCTCGTCGGATACGTCGGTCCGCACGAACAGAGCGTCGCCTCCGGCATCGTGGATGGATCGCGTAGCGGAATCGCCCGCCGCGGCATCGATTTCGGCAATGACCACCGCCGCGCCCTCACGGCCGAATCGCTCGGCGATACCCCGGCCGATGCCCGCGCCTGCTCCGGTTACAATCGCGATCTTATTCTTCAATCGCATGCTTGCCTCGTTCATAGTTCGGCGGCTGTCAGCGCTTCTTGTGCAATAACAAGGCCCAGTCGAGCCAGCCCGGAGTATGCAGCGACGTCCACTCACCGCCCTGGACCGGCGGCAGAGGAACTCTCTCTCCAGTGAATGCGCTGAACCACGCGGCATCGTAGGTTCCCGGCTCGCGCTTGATCGTCACGGCGCCTTCCTTCGGCAGAGACACCGCGTAGATCTCACCCGGTTTCGCTAGGCACATAGCGCCGCCGTCAACCACAAGATGTTTCGCACCATACTCGCTCTGTAAACGTCGCTTCAGAGTACGGAACAGCCGGACCCTGTGTCTATCGGAAGCCTACTATTGGTTATCGAAATCCTACGATCTGGCGTTCGCGCACCAGGGCGGCCACTATCGGGCCGGCTGTAGAATCGCGGCTACCGAAATGGCACGGTGCTCGCTGGCACTTCTGTAGGCCGCCTCGACTGCGGCGAACGTTTTTAAGTATTCGCGGCCGCCAGACTCAAACGCCGAGCCGTCCTTCAGACACGAGATGAAGTGGGCCTCGGTGGCGCGCACGCTGTCCCCGCGATACCCTACGGTCACATCGTTCTTCCAGGCGAGAACACCGTTGCGATAGACATCGCCCGTCGCGGGAATCGAGAGGGTGCCGCGTTCCCCTTCGAAGAAAGCGTCGCCCATAGCGGGGCCGTCCGGATCGGGATCGAGGAACCGGTGCCCATCGATCCAACCATGAACGGCGGCTTTATGGGTCAGGACAAGTATGGCCTGGTCTTCGCCGATGACGTTGGGATTCCTGCGGCTGGCTTGCGCATACACCGATTCGATGTCGCCGAACAGAAAGCGGGCTGTGTCGATGTGATGAACCAGGGCCTCATCGATCAGGAGGCGGCGCAGTTGCCGGAAGTAAGGCTGCTTCGGGTAAGGTTCGTCTCCTACTCCGTCTCGCGTGCGCGTGCGAAAGCCGTAGCCGATGGGAGCGCCGATGTCTCCCCGCGCGATCATCTGATGTGCCACCCGATACCAGGCTTGCCACCGCCAGTTCTCGTGAACCATCAACCTGACGCCGGCTGATTCAGCGGCCTCAACGATCTCCAGCGCTGTTTCCCACTCAGGCGTAATGGGTTTCTGGCAGATGACGGGAATTCCTCGCCGAACGGCGAGCTGTACAAGGGGCAGGTGAGTATCGACGCGCGTCACGATATCGACGAAGTCGAGTTTCTCGCGCTCGAGCATCTCCTCGGCGGAACCATAGACTCTGTTGGCGAATGTCAGAGCGCGGTCCAGCCGCGGGTCAGCCGCAGCCACAATTTCGACTTCAGGAATGCGGCGCCACGCCTCAATATGACGCTCGGCGAAGAAGCCGCATCCGATGATTCCGCCTTTCAGGGTTTCGGGCATATCGGTTTGGAACGGGCCAACAGACGTTCGGGATTCGCCTGCATCATGGTCCGGATCTGATCGACGGAGAAGCCGGTGCTGCGCAGCCTCTCGGCATAGAGCCGCAAGCCGTCAGCCGGTGGTGGCGTCTCGGGCTGGCCGAGGTCCGTGGAGAGGATCGTGCGCTCCACGCCCGTCTCGATGATGGCGCGTTCGATGGTCTCAAAGGGAACGCATCCGCAAAGGTGAGTGGTTGAGACAAAGCAGCGCTCAAAGAACACGTCGCCGCGCGTCGCTAGATCCTTCTGCGCCTCGCACGAATGGTACGTTGGCCCCCACTCGGGATGCGTCACCAGAATCTTCGATACGCCCAGCTTTTGAGCGGCGTCGATCAAGACGGAAGTCTCCTGAGGGCTCAAGTGACCCGTGCCGAGAATACAATCGCTTTTCGCCATGGCAAAGAGAATTTCCTCTGCAACCGGCAACAGCTTGCCCTGCTCATTGAGAACGGTGATTCCACCCGGCTGGCCGTGGTACAAGCGGTGGTTGCGTGCGGAGCGCGTGGGCATCCACACCTGCCGCGCACCCAATTCAAGAGCAAGCCGCACGGCCGCGGGATTCAGCCCGCCGACGGTTTCATTCAGGACGAGGCCGCCATAAACCCGGATACCCGGCACACATTGCGACACCAGCCACGCACGCTCGACGGTGGAGTTCTGATGCGACTTGATCAGCACCGCTCCCACGCCTGCTTCCTTGGCGGCGCGCGCCAGTTCCAAATCGTCGAAGCGCCGGCGATCGACGTCCGGGGCGCTATGCACGTGCAGGTCTACGGCCCCCTCAAGATAATCCGGCAAGCGGCTCATGCGGGCGCCTCTACGCTGGATTCTTTGCTCGCCGCCCATCCAGCCAAAGCCGACAACAGGGCCGCGACAGCCACGGCGCTCATGGGAATCGCGAAGCTCGCGGTCTGGCGGGTCACCCGCCCAACGGCCCACATGGCGAGGGCGCCGGCGAGCGAACCACAGCCGCTGAGAAGCCCGATCGCCGTCGACACGTGGGTGGCCGAAACTTCCTGCGCCATGGTCAGGTACACGGCCACCCAGATACCCAGGCCGAAATTGACGATTACCAGCGCAGTGACGGCTCCGGCCATCGGCAGGATCGGAACGGCCGCGCAACACATGACGGCCACCGTCGCCAGGATGAAAACGATTCGCCGGGCCCGTTGGACGCCGCTCCCCCAACGCGTCAGCGCCAGAATCGCACTGCCGCACGCGATATTGCCGATATCGAGGCCGAGATAGATCGCGGTGAGTATCCAGCCCATATGCCGGCCGGGGCTAAGACCGCGCTGTTGCGCGAAATACGTGGGCAGCCAGTTTACGCTGAAGTACAGGCAAGGATTTACCAGCACCGCGACAGCCAGCACCGGCAGAAAACGTGGGCTCCTGATGATGCTCGAGAAAATTCGCCGCTGCCCCGCGAGGCCGGCTGTCTCCGAAGCCGCCGGCTCACGCCAGATAGGCATCATCTTCGGGTCGCGCGTTATGAGGACCCATCCGCAAATCCAAAACACGCCTAAAGAACCAATTAACACGAATGCCCAGCGCCAACCCCACATCGCCGCAATGGCCAGAATAATTCCCGGAGCGATCAGCGCCCCTACGCTCGTTCCACTGGTGAAGATGCCGTTGCCGAGGGCTCGTTCCCGCGGCTCGAGCAGCCGCGACACCACGCGCATGCCGGCGGGCCAGTTCGCCGATTCCACCACTCCCAGCGACAGGCGGAAGATCAGCAAAGCTACAAAACCATTCGCCAGCCCCGTCAGCACCGATACGAGCGACCACAAGAAGACCGCCAACGCAAACGCCCAGCGCAGATTCGAGCGGTCGAGAATCGGTCCAACCGCCATATGCGAAAACGTGTAGGCATAGTAGAACACCGCGAACAGCCACCCGAGCGCTTCATTGTCGAGATGCAGCTCTTTTTGCAGGGCCGGGGCCAGAATGCTCATGGTCTGGCGGTCGAGGTAGTTCAACGTTGTCGCCAGAAACAGGACGATGCAGAGTTGCCACTTTTTTGACAGAAACATCTGGTTAGCCCTGAAGCTTCAGTACGTCTTCCACTTCTCCGTTCCGGATGCCATACATGCGGTCGTGCAGATTGACAGTCGCATCGCTGTAGTGCACCCAGATCTCGATGATGTCGCCAACCTCGGGCGCGACGGAAGGATCCAGAATATCGAGAATGCCGTGCTCGGCGTTCAGTTTTCTCACGCGCAGGCGGCCGTGACTCTTGACAACAGGCAGACCGTGTTCGCCGCTGATCGACTTCAATCCCGCGTCCACCACCACCCGTTCTCCTTCCGTCTTGCTGATCACCGTGCCTAGCACCGTGAGCGCCCGCTTGAAATCTTTGCAGGTGCTCGCATACTCGGTATCCATCACCAGATACGAGCCGGCTTGAAATTCCGTGATGCCGGGAAACCTGGGTGTCAGATGGTGCGTGCCAGTTCCACCGGTGCTGACAATCTCGACGGGAATCCTGTCCTTTTCCAGCAGGGATCGGCAGTGCATCAAAGTTCCCATGGCCAGATCGTAGGCGGACTCCTTTTCCGGCCCTCCCACCTGATGCGCCACGTGACCTTCGTAACCCATGAGGCCGCGGAGCGCCAAGCCTTCCGCGAGAACCTGGCGGGCCAGTTCCAGCACGGGCTCACCCGGTGCGGCGCCGGTGCGGTTTTGACCCACGTTGACGTTCACAAGGACTCCAGGACGGCACCCTTTTGCGCGACAGGCTGCTCCGAGCGCCGCGATGGAAATCGGATTGTCCACAACGGCCTTCACGTCGAACTGACGGGCCAGTTCGACAAAGCGGCCGATTTTGCGGTCGCCGGCAGGTTCGCTGGAGATAAGGATGTTCGTGATTCCATTCGAGAGCAGAGCCTCGGCTTCAGAGAGTGTGGCGCACGTCATGCCGATGGCTCCCGCCGCGATCTGACGGTGTGCCAGGGCTGGGCACTTATGGTTCTTGTAATGCGGACGCAGCCTGGCCGGGCCGCGGCCAAAGAAGCCGCGCCATCTTGGCCAGATTGCGCTCCATGGTGTCCAGATCGAGCAGGAGCGCCGGCGTGTCAATCTCGTGCAATTTCACCCGTTATGCTCCACCCGGCTTGCGCCCCGAGGTTGCGTGTCCGGCCGTATCTACCAGGTAGAGTACGGCGTCGCCATTGAAAGGCGGCGTGAACACCTGAGAGGATGATCCGGACGGAACGGGTGTTCCGGCGATCGCAATGCCCGTCGAAGGGTTGAACCACTCTACCGCCAGTGTCCTGGCACTTGACATCGCCAAGAGATTGACCGTAAACGAGCCGCCGGACGGGGCGTAAATCAGGTACTCCGCTCCGGAGGATGGGGTTTGCGCTAGACAGTAACCTGTCGAACTCAGGGAGTCGCGTGGAGTGACGTTGACGAGATTCAGCTTGCGCGAATATCTCAAAATGTATCCGAGGTTGTCCCTGAAGTTGTCCCATCGCGTGTCCGGCGCAGGGCAAATCGAGTGAGACGGAGAGGCACATAGATTCCGGCTCTCACGCGGGTAATACACCACGTAAGGGTCCATGAACAGCACCTGGTTGCCGGTCATCAGGTTTTCCCATGCATAGTTGCGATTCTTTTGGGGCGTGTCATTCCACATCCCAAAGTAGGAATGATCGCTGTCATTGACGTTGATCTTGCATACCGGTTTTCCGTTTCCGCAGGACGCGGCGGGCGAAATCCTAGCCTCCGGCGCAACCCAGTCCGCATCCGAATTGTAGAGTATCGTGTCCGGGGCGCCGATCGGCGCGGCGTATCCAATGAGGTGCTGGTGCGGCTTTCGGGATTCATAAGCCCGGATGTGCGAAATCTGATGGTTGTTCCACCACGTGGCATTCTTGGGGCCTTCCTCGGAAACGATCCAGAGCACGTTGGGTAGATCGTTCAGGGTGTCTATTACTTTATCCACGTACGCGTCCTGGAACCTGGTAATGGCGTTGGGCGCGGTCATCGTCAGAGCGTTGATCCCCTTTTTTCCATCGGCATAGCGGTCGTCAACGCCATTGATATTGTTCGCTCCCGTCAACGGATAGCCGTCGGTGGAGCAGCGGAACACGTTGAGAAACTCGCCCGTAAATAAGTAGACACCCGCGTAGATACCTGCCTGATTCAAAGCTTGTGTCCGTGTCCGTAAGCGGTCGAAAAAGGTGGTGTCGAACTTCGCGAGATCGAATTTCAGTCCGCCGTCGGTTGCCGTCCCGGGGCCTGTCCTTTTCCACGGAAGGGGGCTAACGGCGAAATCCGGTGGAGAAGTCGCGGTGCTTGGAAGACCGCAGAAGTGCGGCATTTCGACGGTCCACAGCAAAGTGAAATTATGCCCGTGCGCGGTGAGGAATTTGACGAAGGCGTCGAAATCCAGGGCTTGCACTGCGCCATCGGTACCCCAGTCCTGGAACGTGTTCCAAGTCTGCGATCCATTCAGGATGAGAGTGGCGCCGTTAGCGTCCTTGAAATAGTGCGGATTGCTGGAAACCGTGAGTTCGCCGTTGATAGGGCGAGTTGAGGACTGCGCGTTCAGGCGAATCCCTGGGAAGTAGGCCACGAAAGAAAATGTGAGGACCAGCAGGTACGCTCTTCGGAAAGTGAATCCCATATCCCCCTCCAAAAAAGAGGCTCTTAGGCTCCGCGCCGACACGATTGCTCTTAGCCATCCGGCTCCTTGCTCTTTAAGGTTGTCCCTTCGAGGCTAAACCGCTCCCGCGGCCCGTTGCTAGAGGAAAATCATGAAAGATTCTTGAAATATCACGATTCCCCGCCAAGCACTGGATTGACCGGCAAGGGCCGGCCGCGCATTGACCACGGATAAAGGTCAGCATTGCTGCCTAGCGAGCGAAACGCTCAAGTCATGTCGGGCCATGTAGTTACCTGAACGCGGCCGTCTGGCCCTGCTGCCGTAGTTTTACGAGAAACAATCGTGGTAATTCACTAGACCGTTTTCGCCGTCCGGTTTAAAGTTCCAGTTATTAAGTTTTTGAGCGGAGGGGAGACTGTCGTCAAGGTGAGGGAAGTTGTAACTGGAGTTTTGTGCTTTCGCGTCTCTGCGCCGGAGTCGTGATTGCACGCCGAGTTCGACGGACTGACTGTGATGCATACAGGGTGGCCGGGATTTAGGAGGGAGAGACCGTGACTCAAAGATCAGGTAGTTTGCAGACACGTTTCCAAAGTTGGCACAACGTTGCATTTCTGCCCATGGTGGTGTTCTCTACCGTCCTGCTTTTCTTGGGCGTTTTGCTTAACGCTCAGTCGGTAAACGGTATCAACGGGACACTCACGGATAAGACTGGAGCCGTTATTCCTGGGGCGCATGTTACTGCCACCAACGCGGCTACCAACGTTGCGTCCTCCGCCGTCACTTCATCGGAAGGCACGTTCACTATTGTCGGATTGATTCCCGGCCGGTACTCCGTTGCCGTGGACTCGCAAGGTTTCAAGAGGGCTCAGTTGGATGCGATCATTGAAGTCGCCAGGATGACAACCATCAACATAGAGATGCAGGTAGGCGCCACTAGTGAGACCGTCGAGGTGCAAGGTTCCGCCGTCTCGTTGGATACGTCGTCGCCCATCATCGGTACCACCCTCGAGCCCGAGCTGGTGAAGACTGCCCCCATTGAAATCAACAGCTTGGCGCGACAAATTGACGCGTTTATGTACCTTGCCCCTGGCGTAGGGGGAAATGCCGGCTCTCACTGGATCAACGGCGGCGTCACTTACGAAAACGAAGTCCAATTCAACGGCGTTCCCGTGTCGTTCGTCCAGTTCCAGGGTAACCAAACTTACATTAACCCCCCCTACGAAGCGGTAAGCGAGTTTCGCGTCAACACCGCCACCTTCGATGCACAATACGGCCTCGGGCAAGGCGCCGTCGCCTTCCAAATGGCGTCCGGAACCAATCAATTCCACGGAGACGGTTTCGACATTCTTCGCAACCAGTACCTCGACTCGCCTTATTTCACACCCTTCGCGACCACCTTCAACAGCGCTGGACAACCAACTCCGCCGGTTGATCAGCAGAACAACTATGGTTTTACGCTGAGCGGCCCTGTCCTGATACCGAAGATATACAACGGGAAAAATCGAACATTCTTCTACCTCTCCCAGGATTGGTTCAAGCAGAACCAGGCTCAGAACCAGATCGGCACGGTGCCGACCGCGGCCATGAAAAACGGCGATTTCAGCCAGTTTGTAAACGCCAGTGGGACCCAGATCCCCATTTATGACCCCACGACTGGAGCGCCTTTCCCCGGCAATATCATTCCGCAATCGCGCTTTAGTCCCCTCGCAAAAACCCTTCTGCCCCTCATTCCCGATCCGAACACCGCGGGTATAGTTTCCGGCCTGCAACAGAATGAACTTCCTGCCGTTCACTCGGTGGCCATCAACCAGCATCTGTGGAGCTATACCATTGATCACAACATCAGCTCGACCGAAAGCATCCACTTCTCGCAGTGGCGGGACTCCGTAACTCTCCCTTCGTTCACCTCAGCCCCCATCGTGCCCTTCAGCAACCCGCTGCAAAGCGGAATTGATAATACTAACCTGGGAAGCGGTTTTCTACTCAATTACGTAAAGACCATAAATCCACATCTGGTGATGACAGCGGGCGCGAATTGGATTGGGTACATCACTAACCAGAACAATGCCAACCATAACGTTTCCTTTGCAGGGACGCCCGGCACTAACACATTCCCTTTGGTCAACTTCGATGGACAGAATGCTCCGTCATCTTGGGGTGTTGCCGGTGGCGCTTACCTCGCGTGTTGCGAAGGGGGGCTCACTACCATCAATAACAGAATGCTGGGTGTCGCAGCAGTCAACAACTGGCTTTGGACTGCCGGGCGCCACACCTTTAACTTTGGCTTCCAGTTCCGGCACGAGTGGCAGGACGTCATCTCCTGCCAGTTCTGCGCTGGCACATATAACTTCAGCCAGCGGTCAACCTCTATTCCGAATTCCAGCAGTCCAAATTTTGGAAGTGACGGCAGCTCCTTTGCAAGCTTTCTCCTGGGTTTGGCCGATTCTGACGAACGCCAGCTTTCCCCGCTGGATCACTTGCGGAACAAAGAATTCGCTAGTTATGCCGAGGACGAGATCAAAGTCAACAGCCGGCTGACTTTGAATATCGGCCTCCGCTGGGACGTCATGGTTCCATTTACCGAGAGTAGTAACCAGATCATCTATGTGGATCCTACGTTGCCGGATCCGGGCGCGGGCGGAATTCCCGGCGGTGCTACGAAATTTGGTAATTGCGATGGGTGCTCAGGAATCAATCGCGCTGACATTCACTGGAAGTACTTCCAGCCCCGAGGCGGTGTTGCCTACAGGCTGAACTCGAAGACGGTTATCCGGGCGGGCGGTTATGTAAGCACACTGGATGGTGGTGCCTATGAATTTGGGACCTCTTTCGCCGCCTCCTTCATGTCATCCCTGCTGGCCGGCACATACCTTCGCAACTCCAGCGGTGGCAGCGTTCCAGGTGTGGGTAGTTGGGATACCAATCCCCTGCCTTTGCCGCAGCCGACTCCCTTCAGTTCGTCGATCGGCAATGGAGGCGTCATATTCGCCTTCGATCCCCAGAAGGTTGGCAGAGCACCATACATTTCCGCCTGGAACATCGGCATACAGAGAGAGCTTCCTTGGAAGATGTTCCTGACCGCCAACTACGTCGGCAACCGCGCCATTCACCTTCCCACTACTCTGTCTTTGAATAACCAGCCAAACCCCTCAGTTCTTCAATACGGAGCGCTCTTGGGTGAGCCGATCAATTCGCCGGCGGTCGTCGCCGCAGGCTTTAAGCCCCCTTATCCGCAATACATCCAGCAGTTCGGCGCCTCGGCTACACTGATACAGGCCTTGACACCATTTCCTCAATACTCCGGCTTCTTCCCGGTGTACGAAGATGCTGGGACTGCTTTTTACAATGCTGTACAGCTCCAGGTAGAGAAACGCTTCACTGGCGGACTGAGCTTTCTATCGAATCTGACGATGGGAAGACTCATGGCAAATACCTATGTCGGCTCTGCACCCTTTTCACCCAACGGGTTGAATGCATTTAACTCGACGCCGGAATATGTGCCTTCCGGTATCGACCAGATATATTCTCAAAAGACAGTCTTAACCTACGAGCTGCCCTTCGGCTACGGAAAAAGATACATGAATTCAAGGGGCCCCGTGGCTCAGGTGCTAGGTGGTTGGCAGGTCAGCGCAATTATGACTTATGCGGGCGGCTTTCCCTTTGGAGCTTACAATTCCTACAATCCACTGCTCGTGAATAGCTTTGACCGGCCAAATATCGATCCCAGCGTGCCGCTGACAACTTATAACTACAATCTGTCGTTTAACTGGTTTTCGAATCATAACGGGACGCAGCCCGTACAGTTTCCGACAAATGCGTTTGTCAACACCGGACCGTGGCAACTTGGCGATTCGCTGCGTGCTTATTCCGCCTTGCGGACGCCGCCGCTGAGGGACGAGAACATTGCGGCAATGAAGTACTTTCACATTGGCGAACACGTGAAGGCAACTTTACGCATCGACTATTTCAATCTCTTTAGCCGGACGCAACTGCAAAGTCCCGATAACAATTCCCTGGATTCGACGTTTGGGCAAGTGACCAACCTGAGCTCACAACTCCCCAACCGCCAAGGCCAGGCGACTTTTCGTTTGGAATTCTAAACTCGTCGGGGATGTAGAGACGATGCACGCGCGCGAGGGCATAGAAGAAGGTAATCGCGTGCAGGCGATGGCCCGCCAGGCGCTCTCGGAAATCGGGACGGTCTTTGATGGCGTGGCGGCGGATGCGGCTGTTCGCACGTGCGAAGAAATCCTCAAGGCCCGGCGTATCGCCTGCTACGGAGTCGGCCGTGAAGGACTCATGATGAAAGCCCTGTGCATGCGTCTCATGCACCTCGGCTTGGACGCGCATGTGGTGGGCGACATGACTACGCCGCCGGTCGGCAAGGGCGATTTGCTCATTGCCAGCGCCGGGCCTGGCTTTTTTTCGACGGTCATGGCGCTCGCTGGCGTGGCGCGAGAAGCGGGAGCGCGCACCATGCTCATCACTGCCCAGCCCGAAGGGCCGGCACCGCGTTCGGCGGATGTGATGATAGAACTGCCCGCTCAGACCATGGCCAATGATCGAGGCGGTCCCACCAGTCTTCTCCCCATGGGCAGTCTGTACGAAGCCGCGCAGCTGGTGTTCTTTGATCTAATATCGATTCTGCTGCGCGAGAAAACCGGACAATCGCCGGAGCAGATGCGCGCCCGGCACACCAACCTGGAGTAGCTGGTATGAATTTTGGAATCAACCTCAGCTTTACGGTCAAACGTTGGGTGGAGCCGCCGGTATGGGCCAAGATCGTGCGCGAGAAGTTGGGGCTCGCTCTCGTTCAGTTCACCTATGATCTGCTCGAGCCCTGGTGGCCCGACGACGTACGACGCTCCATGGCCGCGGAGGTTCGGACTGCCGCGGGCGACTGGGGAATCCAGATAGAAAGCGCCTTCAGCGGGCTCGCGAATTACTGCTTCGACGGCCTGCTGCACCCAGATTCAGCAGGGCGCCGGGCGTCGCTTGAATGGTGGAAGCGGGCCTTCGACGTCGCTACCGCGGTCGGTGCCAAAGCTTCGGGCGGTCCGCTTGGCGGCATGAGCGTCGCCGACGCTACAGATCCCAAGCGGCGCGACCAGCGCTACCACGGCCTTCTCGATTCCGTTGCCGAACTGAGCCGCGCCGCGAAAGCGTCCGGTCTCACGAGGCTTCAGGTCGAGTGCACGCCACTGGCCCGCGAAATCCCATATACCGTGGAGCAGGCAAAGAAATTCCTCAAAGATCTCGAAGGCCGCTGTGAAATCCCTGTGATGCTGCTGGTCGACATCGGCCATGCTCTGTACCAGCCGCTGTATGGCCCGAAGGCCAACATGCCGGACTGGCTGAACGGCCTGGGCCAGTCCATCGGCGCCTTCCACCTCCAGAACACCGACTTCCAGAGTGACTCGCACTGGGGTTGGCCCGACAAGCGCGGCCTGTTCGACGTGGCGGAGTTCGCGCGCGAGGTGCGCGAGGCGGGCCTCGAGGACATTCCGGCGTTCCTCGAAATCATCTACCCGTTCGAATTCGCCGACGAGACCGTCCTCGCCAGTATCACCAGCTCGGTGATGCACTGCCGCCGCGAATATGCCGGCGAGAAGATGGAGAAGAAGCAGATCGCTTGATCCAATGAGAATTCCGATCCTGTTTTCCGCCCTCTTGGCGATGGGCCTCCACGGCGAGCCCATCAAGCTGCATCCGGACAACCCGCATTATTACCTGTTCCACGGACAGCCAACTATTCTGATCACCTCTGCCGAGCATTATGGCGGCGTGGTGAACAAGGACTTCGATTACGTCGCGTATTTTGATGCGTTGAAAGCCTACGGGTTGAATTACACGCGCATCTATCCGGGATTCCTGTTCGAGCCCATGGGAAAGTTCATGAAGGGGAACACGCTGGGCGCCAAGCCCATCAGCCTGACGCTGCCCTGGGCGCGAAGCCGGAAGCCGGGATATGCGCTTGGCGGGAACCTGTTTGACCTGGATCAGTGGGACTCGGCGTTTTTCGCGCGTCTAAGAGATTTTGTAGCGAAAGCCGCCGAGCGCGGGATCGTGGTCGAGATCTGCTTCTACAACGCGCAATACGGCGACACGTGGCCCATGTCTCCCCTGTATTACGAGAACAACATTCAGGGCGAAGGCCAGTGCGATTATGAGGACGCTCAGACGTTGAAACACGCGGATCTGGTGCGGCGGGAAGATGATTACGTCCGCAAGATCACCCAGGAAGTAAACGAATTCGACAACGTCATCCTCGAGATTTGCGACGAACCATACCTCACCGGCACGCCCATCGAGCTAGCCGGGCCGTGGATCGCCCATAATGTCGAAGGCATCAAGAAGGCCGAGAGCACACTACCGAAAAAGCATCTGATCGCGCAGCAGATCGAGGGGCCCATGGGTGGACCCTGCGACTTCACCGCGCATCCCGACGTTTCCGTCATCGTCACTCAGTACGCCTGGGAGGGCAGCCACGAGCAGATGGGCGGCTTGATGGCTCTCGACTACGAATACGACAAGAACAAGCCCATCGACTTCAACGAGACGGATTATTTTCCGACCTGGTACCAGGGCGACAGGATCGCCGATTCACGCGTGGAAGCCTGGGAGTTCATCGTTGGCGGCGGTGGCAGCTTCAACCAACTCAACGGGCTATACACGGTTCGCGATCCCGGCGGCAAGACGGAGGAGAACGCGCAGATCGGCCGCGCGCTGAAGAGCCTGCACGATTTCCTATACAGCTTCGACTTCCTCAAGATGCGGCCGGACAAGAGCTTCGTTCAGGGTGGTGTGCCTCCGGGCACGTTCGCGCGCGGTATGAGCGAGCCAGGGAAGCAGTACGCGTATTATCACCACCACAGCGCGTTCGGGAGGAACACGGCGTCGTACAAGGCAACGTTCGGGAATTATCAGGAGACATTGGTGCTACATCTTCCCGCGGGATCTTATCAGGCCGACTGGGTGGACGCGGCATCGGGGTCAGTAATCTCCTCGGAGAAGTTCAGCCATACCGGCGGAAACCGGAGCGTCTCCACTCCGACTCACACCGTGGATGTGGCGCTGCGGATCAAACGGACGTAAGGGGCAGGCAAAGTCCGATCCGCCTGCGCCAACCGTCAGGGTGGCGGCAGAATTATTGGACACGGCCCGTGAAACCATCTTTGAATAGCGCTAGTCTAACTAGTGGGTAGATTCCTATGCGGAAAACGGTCACTTTGGCTTTGTGGTTGTTCTTTGCAACCGGGCTTGGTATTCAGGCCCACGCAGCAGCGCACGGCGGAGGCGGTGGACACGGCGGAGGTGGAGGCCATGTCGCCAGTGCCGGCCGCGGGTTCGGTGGCGGCGGTTATGGCGCTGGTTTTCGTGGTGGCTATGGCGGCTACGGTTACGGCGGCTACGGTCGTTACGGCGGTTGGGGGTTCGGTTTGGGCTTTTCGCCCTGGTATTACGGGGCGGGCTACTATGCGCCCTACTATTCTTACAATCCCTATTACTACGGCTACCCGTACGCGGCCGGGTACGGTTATGGTTACCCGTACGCGTACTCTGGTTACGGATATGGATACGGATATCCGGGGCCTGCCGTAGTTGTTGGGGGTTATGGCGGGTTCTACGGAGGCCGCGTCGGCTTCGGCGTGGACGGCCGTTGGCATCATTTCGGTCCGAGACGGTGACATAGGCCGGACAGTGGGCGAAACTGGAGGGCCGTCCAGTTCGTCCACGGGTTCGGCAGGCGCGGAAGTCGTCTTGACAATATCCGTTATAACGAGTATATTGGAAAAGAGATGACGGAAACGCCGGAACGCAAGGTGCGGCGGACTGTGTGCTTGGAGGAGGCGGCGTATCTTGACCTGCTGCGAACGACCGACATGCTGTCGCGGCGGCCGGCTCAGGTACTGAAGAGTGAGGATCTCTCCTCGACGCAGTACAACGTGCTCCGGATCCTACGTGGCGCGCCAGAATGGCTCACTTGCGGCGAAGTTGCCAGCCGCATGATTACACGGGATCCCGACATCACCCGGTTACTGGACCGCCTGGAGAAGCGTGGTCTGATCTCGCGCTGCCGGGAAGCCAAGGACCGGCGCATGGTGCTGACACGGATCACGCCGGAGGGGCTCGCAGTCCTGGCCCGGCTCGATCAACCGATGCAGGAAGCCCATCGCAGGCAGTTTGGCCATTTGGGCCGCGAGCGGCTGCGGGCACTAGCCGAATTGCTGAGCGCCTGCCGCAGTCAGGTCTGAGTTCTGGTCCATCATTTGTTGAAACGATTATCGGCCCAACGAATCTAATTGGTTGGACCTGAATCATTGGCTGCCGGCGCAGATTGAAAGCTGCGCCACGGCGGCAGGGAGGAATATATCATGTCGCTCCGTCCAGTCCGACAAATCATTCAGCCGAAGCCCACTATGGAGGGCGCCGGGGTAAAGCTCCAGCGCGCCTTTGGCTTCGGCAAAACCAAGGATTTCGATCCGTTCCTGCTTCTGGACGATTTCCGCAACGAGAACCCGGAAGATTACCTGGCCGGATTCCCCTGGCATCCACATCGTGGAATCGAGACGATCACGTATGTGCTGGCCGGCTCGGTCGAGCACGGCGACAGCTTGGGCAATAAGGGCAAAATGACCGCTGGCGACGTGCAATGGATGACGGCCGGAAGCGGCATCCTGCACCAGGAGATGCCTAAAGGGGACCCGCAGGGCCGGATGCATGGCTTCCAGCTCTGGGCTAACCTGCCGTCATCGCTGAAGATGACCGCCCCGCGGTATCAGGACATTCCGTCGGGCGCCATCCCCGAGGTCACCGATGATGACGGAACGCGCGTGCGCGTGATCTGCGGCGAGTTTTGGGGCCAGAAGGGGCCAGTCGCAGGGGTGGCTGCCGATCCGAGTTATCTCGATGTTTTTGTCCCGGCCCTCCGGCGCAAACGGCTCGCCATCGAGACCACGCGCAACGCCTTCGCCTACGTCTTCGCGGGCTCGGGCACATTCCGCGACGCCTCGGATCCGCGGGCGGTGTTGACCGACAAGGTTATGAATCCCGATGCACCGCCGGTCTACGACGCCAGCAACCACTCCCTGGTACTGTTTGACCGGGGCGATGAAGTGGCCGTGCAGGCCGGACCGGACGGGATACGGTTTCTGCTGGTATCCGGCCGGCCGATCGAAGAGCCGGTGGCCTGGTACGGGCCCATCGTGATGAACACGCAGGCGCAGCTCCAACAGGCCATGGCGGAACTGCAGGATGGCACGTTTATCAAGCAGCGATGAAACGCGACCCAAGCGGCTTGTGATCTCTCGCCTAATCTATCGAATTACGGCGCGACCGTGAAAGCGTAGAGAGAGTCACCGGCGCCTGCCACCACATACTGCTGACCATCGAGCAGGAAGGTCTCCGGGCCGTTGCTGACATCGTCAGCGAGGCCGGCATGCCAGAGGATTGCACCGTTCGCGGGATCGAATGCAACCAAGTGGTCCGCGCCGTCGCCGGCGAACAGGAGTTTTCCGGCAGTAGTCAGAATGCCCACGGGTCCGCCGGCGAATGGGTAGTGGTGATCCCATGCGATCTTGCCGGTCTTGATGTCGATTGCCTCCAGGTCACCGCCGAGATATCCGGCGTCGCGTTCGGCTGCGCCCCATCCTTCGGGGTGCGGATCGGTGTCGGTCAGATAATACATGCTGAATTGCTGTGACGTGCCGACATAAAACAGCCCTGTTTCCGGATCATAGCTGGGCGGCGGCCAGTTGGTGGCGCCACTCGTTGCTGGCGAAACGAGGACGCCGGCAATGGTGGCCTCCTTGGCGGGATCGGGAATGGGCTGACCGTTCGGGGCAATGCCCTTCGACCAGTTCATAGAGTGAATCATAGGGGCGGTGACCAGGTTCTTGCCGTTGGTGCGATCCAGCAGGAAAAAATAGCCGTTGCGGTTGGCCTGTGCAAGAAGCTTGCGAGGCTTACCGTCAATTTCGGCGTCAATCAGCACTGGGGTTTGCGCGGCATCCCAATCGTGTGTGTCGTGTGGTGATGGCTGGAAATACCACGCCAACTTGCCGGTGTCCACATTCAGCGCAACGATGGAGCAAGTATAGAGGTTGTCTCCCTGGCGGCTGCGGCCGGTCAACACGGGATTCGGATTGCCTGTCCCCAGGTAGTAGAGATGTAGGTCAGGATCATACGTACCTGGGATCCAGGTCATGCCGCCGCCATGACGCATGGAATATTCATCGGGCCACGTTTCGAATCCCGGGTCGCCTTTCTTGAGCGGCTCGCTCCACCACTTCCATTGAATTTCTCCCGTTTCGGGGTCATGCGCTTCGAGGAAACCAGGAACGTCGAGCGAATCACCTCCCGTGCCGACCAGGACGTGGTTGCCGACGATAATTGGTGCGGGCGTGGAGAAGTACTCTTGCTTGAGATCGGCAATCTCCTTGTGCCAGCGCTCTTTTCCAGTCTGGGCATCGAGAGAAACAAGATAGTTATCGGGCGTCTCAAAAAAGAGCCAGCTCCCGTACATCCCCATGCCGCGGTTGCCGATGTGAATGCCGCCCTTGGTTTTCCAGGCGAAGTGCCATAATTCGTGTCCAGAGCGGGCATCGACGGCCCAGGCGTTGTCCGGGGTGGAGAAATAGAGGATGCCGTTCACCATCAATGGCGTGGCCTTGATGGTGGAGACGCCGGGGTCGGTCGGGGGGCCCTCGGGGGTTGGTCCTTCGCCACCCACAATCGCGTTGGGGGTTATTCCCACTTTGATACGAAAGATCCACGCCAGGGTCAGGTGCTTCACGTTCGACTGATTTACCTGAGCGAGCGTGCTGAAACGGCGCCCGGAATAATCGCCGTGGTACGTAGGCCACGCATCGGTCGCGGGCTTGGTGAGCAACGCCGGATCGAGCATTTGGGCAAACATCAACGCAGGCATTAGGGCAAGACAAATGCTCGGAATCAGGAATGTCGTTTTCATTTTAGAGTCAC
The DNA here is from genome assembly GCA_963768075.1 of Terriglobia bacterium. Classification (GTDB taxonomy): domain Bacteria; phylum Acidobacteriota; class Terriglobia; order Bryobacterales; family Bryobacteraceae; genus QHXW01. The sequence continues at coordinate 241,390 of CAVYHD010000018.1, read as the reverse complement.
CAAATAAGCCGTAATGTTGTGGATGTCGGCGTCCGTATAGCGGCTCAACATGTCCGAATGTGCCTGGAGCCGATTGTGGATTTCGACGCGCGGAACATCCTTCTCCCGATTAAAGGAGTGATACGCGCCGTTGGGCTCACGCAGGGCGACATTGAAGTCGTCGAGATTGACGAGCGTACCTGTAAACGATTCGCCCGAGGGGAGCGTTACGGTCACGGAAATGGCGGATACGTGGTGCGGCGGCGTGCCTTCCGTCCAGGAGGAATTCGGCTGGAGGAATTTGCCTTGCAGGGTGACAGGCTCGTATTTGGCGCCGACTCCTTTCAAGTCGCCCGTGACAGAGTGGCAGGAAGAGCAATGGCCCTGGCCGTTGAAGTAAGCCTCGCCCGCTTTCGGATCTCCGGTAACGATGTTGAGGATCTTGTAACTATCCCGATCGATGGCGTTTTTTATGGAGTTGTGTAGAAAATTGGCGATATCCGCGATTTGTTGGGACGTGAAGGGAAATCGAGGCATCCCCTTATCGGGACGGCCCCTGAGAATGACAGGGGCGATCGTCTTGCCATTTTCGTCATCCAACACCAACACGGAACGAAGCAGGTCGGGTCCTTTTTCTCCGCCTTTTGCGTTCGAGCCGTGACAAAAGCCGCATGCGCCCACGAAGATTCCCTGACCTCGTTCGACTGAAGCCGGATCGTACTTAGGGGGCGGCCCTTTAGTTTCGCTGGTGGATGTCTGGCCCTTGACCACTGCGACGCCGGTAAGCACAAGAACCACTGCCATGCGGGAGACCATATGATGCCGACACTCCTGTAAAACCTCCAGCTTACATGCGTTTGGTGAAAACACGCAAAGCCGGTTGCCGCATCGGCGGGCTCCCTGCGGTCAGGAACCAAAGGTGATGCGGCGCCTCAACCACGTCCAATAAACGGCATCTTGGTGGCCATGACGGTCATGAACTGAACATTTGCGTCCAAAGGCAGACTCGCCATATAGAGCACGGCTTCGGCCACGTGCCGCACGTCCATGCGAGGTTCAACCATGGTCGTTCCATTCGCTTGCGGAACGCCAGCCTTCATGCGCTCCGTCATTTCGGTGGCCGCATTGCCAATGTCGATCTGGCTACAAGCGATATCATACTTGCGGCAGTCCAGCGATATGGACTTCGTGAGCCCGGTGATGGCATGTTTGGTGGCGGTATAAGGCGCCGAGTTGGGCCGGGGAGCGTGAGCCGAGATAGAGCCGTTGTTGATGATGCGCCCGCCACGCGGCTGCTGGGCCTTCATGACCTTGATTGCTTCCTGGGCGCAGAGAAATGCGCCCGTGAGGTTGACATCCACGACAGCGGTCCACTGCTCGTGCGTCAGGTCTTCCATCGGGATTCCGGGAGCGCTGATCCCCGCGTTGTTGAAGAGAACGTCCAACCGGCCGAATGTTTCCTTTGTCCTGGCGAACAATGCCTCTACCTGCGCCGGTTTGCCGACATCAGTGGGAACGGCGAGAGTTTTGCCTCCGTGGGAATCTGCCATGGCGGCGGTGCGCCCAAGTTCAAGACCGCGACGTCCGGCCAGCACCACGGAATAGCCCGCGGATGTCAGAGCGAGGGCCACTGCCCGGCCTATTCCACTGCCAGCGCCGGTCACCAGCGCAACCTTGCCATTGGATGTCATTTCCGTCTCCTCACGATCCATTCTGCCTGAAGGCGAGCCGTCAAAGAAGTGTCGTGTTTTCTTACGAATCATCGGTTTGAGAAATCTTTGATAATAATTTCACCCCCCTTCTGAGACGCCAAGCCGACTTTGCCGTAAGCTGTTTCCGCGAGTCGTAGCCGACAGCAATCCATCGCGAGGGCGGCGAAGATGATCCGCAGCCCCGCAGAAGTGCAGAAGAGAGGCGGAGAGAAAATGAAGGTCGATATAGCGCGAGCGTGGAAAGACCCTGAATATCGCAAGAGCCTGACTCCAGAGCAATTAGCGGGTCTACCACCGAATCCAGCCGGCACCCCGGAGCTAACCGACGAAGTCCTGGACAAAACAGTCGGTGGAGCGGCTGGCGTCGTCGGCGTAGGGGAAACGTCCCTGCTCTGGTGTCCAGAACCTACCCAGCCATCTACAAACTGCTGTGAAGTATCCAAGGACATTAAGTGTTTGTAGTCTGCACCCCCTGTTAGCGAGAAACTTGCGCCGGTTCAACGATGTGATGGGCTGAAGGTTACGTCCACATATGGGACAGCAAGCTCTCGCTCCGGCCTTCGGGCTGACCGAACATCTGTACTCCGCGCTCTCACTGGCCGAGCGGGCGTCGTATCTGCGGCAAGCCGGGGAAGGCTGGAGCGGATCAAGAGCGGACACCAGCCGCGCGGCTGCGACACTGGATCGCTGGAAATCGCAAAAGCCATTCCCGGCCGGTGAATACTTTGAAAAACGGCTTCACCTGGACGACCTGAGCGAGGAAGACCTGCTGGCGATACTCGGGTGGCCGCCGGATGTCTACTCCGAGCTGATCATTTCCCCTCCAGAATGGGTCCGCGAGCTGGAGCGGCTCTATCTCACGGCCGAGCCCATCGACGATGATCCGGAGTTCTTGCGATACGCCGGGCAGGGAACAAGCGGGTTCCTGTGGATGGCCTACCCGCTGATTCGCGAGGGGCTGAAAGAGTTTCGGGAGCGAGCGGGCCGGCTTCGGGTGGTGGGTGTTCCATTCGATCCGATGACGGCGGAGCGCCTAGTGCTGCCGCATCTCTTCAAGACGCTCAAAGGGGCGCTGGACTTGGTGATGGCGCTCGAGTTAAACGTCGCCCGCCTGCAAGGAGTGCTGAAGGGCGAGGCCCCGGAAGAACGGTTCCGCAGCTTCTGCGAACGCCTTCGCCAAATGGACGTGCGGTTGTCGATCGCCCGCGAGTACCCGGGCTTGTTGCGTTCGCTCTACATCGCAACCGTGAACTGGGTAGATTCCAGTTTGGAGCTGCTGGAGAGGTTGGCGCAGGATTGGGATCTGATTCGGGCGAGCTTGGCTGCGGGCGCGGAGCCGGGCAACCTTACATCCATTGCAGCGGGAGAGGGCGACCCGCATCGCCGCGGCCGGACGGTCGAGATTCTTGAGTTCTCCACTGGCTTTAAACTGGTGTACAAGCCACGCAGCCAGTCGGTGGACGTCCATTTCGGGGAGTTTCTCGAATGGGTCAACCAGGCCGGCTTCGAAACTCCGTTTCGCATTCTCAAAATAATCGACCGGGGCTGCTACGGGTGGTCCGAGTTTGTGGTTCACCAACCTTGTTCCAATCGGGGCGAGGTGGAGCGGTTCTATCAGAGGCTCGGAGGCTATCTGGCCGCCTTCTATGTCATGAGAGCCAGGGACATGCATTTCGAGAATCTGCTCGCGGCTGCGGAGTTTCCCGTGCCGGTGGACCTCGAAACCCTGTTTCATGACGATGCCATGGTTGCAGAAAAGGACGATCCCGCGATCCATGCTTTTCAGCTATCAGTAATGCGGGTGCTGCTGCTTCCCCAACGGCTCTACGCGTCCGAGACATACGAAGGTCTCGACATGAGCGGGTTCGGCGCCAAGAGCGGCCAACATTTTCCGGTCGGGAGAACCTCATCCTGGGAAGGGGCGGGAACGGACGAAATGCGGCTGGTCCGCAACAAAATAGCGCCGATGTTGGGGGTGAGGAATCGTCCGAAACTGGAGGGACAAGACGTTGCCGCGGGAGAGTATGTCGAAGCCTTTGTCGCAGGGTTCCGCCGGGTATACCGTTTGATCGAGGCGCACCGCGACGAGCTCCTGGCAACCGGAGGGATACTGGACCGCTTCGGGGAGGACGAGGTTCGGTTTATCGCGCGACCCACCGCGACGTACACCGTATTGCTCAGGACTTGCCAGCACCCCGACCTGCTGAGAAACGCTATCGACCAGGATCAGGTGCGCGACCGTCTCTGGCTGGCCGCCACGCAGCAGACGCACCTGACCCCGCTTATCCCGGCGGAATTGAGGGATCTGCAAGGCGGCGATGTCCCGGTCTTTATGTCCCGTCCCAATTCCCGTGATCTGTGGACCAGCGAAGGCGAGCGGATCCCGGATGTGTTCGAGCAGCCGGCCATGGCGCTGGTTCGGGAGGGGCTGAACGGCTTGGGAGAAGAAGACCTGGCGCGACAGGTAAGCTTCATCCGCACCGCCATCGTATCCGCCGGGGAAGGCGCCCTGTCACGGGCCTGCGCCCCGGCTCCGAACCAGCCGCGGCTGGAAGGCCGGCGGGGCGCGATCGATCTGGCGCGCGCGGTTGGAGACATGCTTTGCAGGGATGCTCTGGAGAACGAATTCTGCGCCAGTTGGATCGGTCTCACGCAAGTGGGATCCCGCGAGACTTCGTGGTCTCTCCAGCCGTTGGATGCAAGTTTCTACGGCGGCCTTTCGGGATGCTCGTTGTTTCTCGCGTATCTGGGTGTGCTGACCGGAGACCAGTCCTATTCCAGGATCGCCCGAAAGACGATCACCCTGGTTAGAAGGCATCTCGATCGCGGACGAGCCGGCGGCGCGCCCGTGCGGCGCTTGGGCGCATTCTCGGGGGTGGGAGGAATTATTTACACGCTGGCACACCTGGCGGTGCTTTGGGACGATGTCTCGCTAATCGACGAAGCGAAAGCGTTGGCGGCAGACGTGCCAGCTTTGATCGAAGCGGATAGAGCACTGGACGTAATAGGCGGCTCGGCCGGTGCGATCGCCGCACTTGAGGTACTGAACACGATCAGCGCCAGCGACCACCTGCTGAATGCCGCAGTACTTTGCGGTGAGCGGCTTTTGCTAAGGCAGCAGTCACAAGGTAGGGATGTTGGCTGGAAAACTGAGATCGATTCGGGGCAGCCGCTGACCGGATTCTCCCACGGAGCCGCCGGAATCGCATGGGCGCTGCTGAAGGTCGCGGCGTGGAGCGGGGAGGCACGCTTCCGCGAATCGGCCGAATCGGCGATCGCTTACGAGCGGAGCACTTTCGTGGCGGAGGAGGGCAACTGGCCGGATTACCGCACGCGCACGGCAGAAGATCATTGCGGTCCCCGGTTCATGGTCGCCTGGTGCCACGGCGCGCCCGGAATCGGTTTGGCGCGCGTCGACAGCCTGCGATATATAGACGACCACGAGACTCGCGAGGAGATCCGGATCGCGCTCAGCAAGACGGTTGAATCGCCCTTTGGGAAAAGCGTCTGCCTGTGTCACGGCGACCTTGGCAACTTGGATGTCCTGCTTCACGCCGCCCAGCGGGTGGATGATTCCTGGTGGAGTGAGGCCGGGGAGCGGCTGGCTTCCAAGACTCTGGCCGCGATCGCCGAGCGAGAATGCCTCTTCGACCCGCAGACTTCCCTGGGTTCGCCGGGGCTGATGATTGGCCTCGCCGGAATCGGCTACGGTTTGTTACGGCTGGCATCCCCGAAACGAGTTCCCTCGGTGCTGGTATTGGCGCCGCCTCCGCAGGCTGCGTTGTAGCTTACATTCAGTCTAGATGTGAGCGCTTTCTCCGGCCGGCGCGGTGCCCGCGCAGTCTGAGTCGAGCGGGTATGCACTGGTTCCTGCCAGTTGGCCCATCAGCCAAAGATAAGTTGTCAAATGGTGCATGCAAAGTAACGTCGGATTGATCTTGCCGGGTGCGGGAACCAATTCGAATTTTGTGTTGACGTGCTCATAGAGCAGGGGGAGGGGCGGCGGCAACTGCGGTACCAGGTCCTGGCGATTCTCGATGCGATAACTGGAAGGGATGGCGGCATTATATGAGCCCGCGAACATATGATCACCGGTGCGTGGGCTCGCGTAAGTATAGCCCGCGGGCGCGCGGCACGAAGTGTTCAATCCAACATCGAGTGTGAGTAAGGTGGCCAGCGCACCGCCCAAGCTGTGTCCGCAGACCGTTACGCTAGCCGCAGCGCCATTGTCGAGATATCCCTTGATCGAGTCCCTTGCCGATGGCGTGCCGTTGGCCTGCCCTATTCTCAATGACCGATAAACAGCCGTGAAGCCGTCTTCAGTGAAGCCATGGGATCCAACGATCGGGGTCGGCACCATGAGAAACGATGCGTCATGCAACCATTCCAGAATCGTATCCGTCCCGCGAATAACGGCTACCAATTCCTTTGCGCCGGAAACGCCGAGGAAGCCGAACGTCACGACATCTCCGATGTGGGCGTCGATGTCGGTTGCCAGATCGTCCCCATAGAGAGTCTGAAGAAATGTGTAGCCGGCGGTCTTGATTTGATTTATTTCAAGTTCACCGTAACTGGCAGATGGTTCGACCGATTCGGCAATCTTAGCCAAGAAGGCATATTGAATCGCAGTGTTCCAGTTGATAGGCAACGTCGAGCTCATAACACCCTCCAGGGACCCTTACAGAGAATTTCCATTTTGCATCCCCGTCTGCCCGAATTTTAAACCAAACGCGGCTAAATCTCGACCTTCTGCGCCTGAGTATTCCATTTGACGCGCCGCCCTGTTTGCAGGGAGAGGTTCGCCAACTGAATCACTAAAGCCGCTTGAAACCCTTTCTCAATCGTAGCGTTCGGTTCCTTGCGCGTCCGCACGCATTCGAGAAAGTTCTGAATGTGTGCATCGGTCGCCGCGTCGAAGGAACCGGTGGCCGTAATGGCTGGTGTTTCCGGATCGGCCTGCTTGTAGACCGAGAGAAACTCCCGGCCTACATCCATGCGCGCCTCGTCGCCGTCAAACTGGTTGAGCTGGTCCATGCGCCCGGGATAGTGCATGCCGGCATAGTTGATGGTAAAGACCCCCAGAAAATCTTCCGGATACTCTGCCGCCACCACCACGGTCTCTGGCGTATCTCCGTCCGTGCTGTGCACCTTCCCGGCGGATGCGTTCACCGCAAGGGGAAAACCGACGCCCCGAATCAGATGGATGCCGTCGTAAATGTGCGCCCCCTGGTCCGCCACAATGCCGCCCGCGTAATCCCTGTAATTGCGCCAATTGCGAAACCGGGCGAGGTCCATGGGATGGTGCGGCGCCGGCCCCTGCCATTGTTCCCAGTCGAGCGGTCCTTCCAGCTTCTTGTCGGTGCCTCGGTTCAAGCTGTTGTTGATCCACCACGTGCGTACCAGCCGCACATTCCCCAGTGTTCCCGCGGCACGCACATCACGCGCTTTGAGATAGAGCGGATAGCTGCGGCGCTGCATCCCCACCTGCACAATCCGGTCGGAGTGACGCGCCGCTTGCATCAGCTCCACGCCCTGCTCCGGCGTGTGGCAGAGAGGCTTCTCGACGTAAACATCCTTGCCCGCGGCGAGCGCATCGAGAACCATCTGGTGATGCCAGTGCTCGGGGGTAGCAATGATTACGATATCCACGTTCTTGTCGCGGAGCAGTTCCTGGTAGTGCCGATAGGCCTTCGCCTTGCCCTTGGTCAATGACAACCCGGCTTCCAGATTCGGCTCATAAACGTCGCAAACCGCGGTCAGCCGCACCGATGCGTCTCGCGCGAATCGTTCCATCAAAAGGCGTCCACGCCCGCCGGGCCCGATCACGCCGACATGAAGCCCGTCCGAAGGCGCCGTCTGCCCCCACATAACGCCATTGGCGCCGATGAGAAAAGTTCGTCGATTCATAAATAAAAACTCCTAACCCCCGTTCCGTATGCGGAACGCGCAAGCGATCCACTCCACCGTTTTATAAAATGTCGCAGTGAAGGCGGAGTCGGATTAAGGGCCCACTCCGAAGTCTGCTGGAGATTGGGCATTCGGTCCAAACAGGTCGCGAAATCTGGTCTTAAAAAGGTCCGCGCCGGATGATTTGGCCGGCAGGCCTGGCAGAGTTCCAGAGAGCACGCCCGATCCGACATCGTACTGAACAAGTATGGAGTTTGAGAAAGCGTCCATAATGAAATACTGGCTCGATATTGCAGTGGCGCTAGAAAAGCACCTGTCAGCGTAAAGACAGGTCTTTAATTCGGCATTATACGTGTAGCGCGGCGCGCCGAGCGTATCCATGCACGCAGGATGCATGGCGAAGTAGGCCGAGCGCGCCCGGCTTCCCGCCTCGACGCACTTCTTCTTAAGATCAATCAATATCCTCGGGTCGGCACCGTTCGTAGCGTTATTCGTTTTGCACCCGCTTGCTAATAGCAGGCAGGTAAACACAGCATATAGTGCCCTCGACATTAGCGAAGAGTATACATCAACCGCGCTGACCAGCAAGAGTTTCAGCGCTCGCGAGAAGTGCTCGCCTAGCCGCCCATCGCAAGTTCAGCTACGGAAGAAACACGCGGTCACAGAACCGCGAAACGCTTGTCCGTATTTCTCGCTAGGAGGGAAAACGGCACCGTTGGCAGCGGCCGTCACTGACCGAAGCCAGAAACTGCAACCACTCTTTCATGCCTGCGCCACTCTTGGCAGAGACCTTTAGCAGTGGCATGCCAGGCCGCACCCTTTGGACGTTACATTCGGCGGCGGCCAAATCAAATTCGACCGCGGATTCCAGATCCATCTTAGTTAGCACCGCCAAGTCCGCCGTATTGAAAATAGTCGGATATTTTAGGGGCTTATCTTCGCCTTCCGTCACCGATAGCAGGACCACTCTGAGATCTTCGCCAATATCGTAGGATGAGGGACACACCAGATTCCCAACGTTCTCGATGAAAAGGAAATCCAACTGGCTAAGGTCCCAACCTTCCAAAGCAGTCCGGACCATGGCAGCTTCCAGATGACAAAGAGTCCCAGTGGTAATTTGTTTTACAGGTACCTGAGAGCGCGCTAGGCGCACCGCGTCGTTTTCTGTTGCCAGGTCGCCCACAAGGGCTGCGACGCGGTAGCCGGTGCGCATCAGCGTGAGCGTTTTCTCCAGAAAGGACGTCTTTCCCGAACCGGGGCTCGATACTAGACTCACGACGTATATTCCGGCGTCGTGGAAGCGTTGGCGGAGTTCGCGAGCGACGATGTCGTTCTGCTTGAGAACGTTCTGTCTGATTTCCACCAGGCGAGGTTGCGGGCTCATTCCTGTATCTCCAGAGCGGTTACTTGAAGTTCACGCCCGTGGATAACCTCCGATACGGGGCTCTTACATTCGGGGCAAGCAAACCATTGGATTGAATCCAATGTGCGGGGCGCCAGACATTTGTGACAGTACACCACAATGGGGATTTCTTCGATGACCAAGCGGGATCCCTGCAAGCCTGTCCCCTCGCAAGCCAGCTCATAGGACGAAAGCAACGCGTCCTTGACTACGCCGGCCAGAGCCCCAAGTTTCAAATGCACCGCGTTTACTCGCGCGCCTCTATTCTCCGCCTCTTCCTCGGCCATTTCCACGATACTCATCGCGACCGATAGTTCATGCATGAGATCACCGCGCCTGGTTCAGGTAAGTAAAGGCCGCCAGTGCTGCTTGCCCCAGACTGATGCCTCCGTCGTTCGGCGGCACCGAGCAATTTGTCCAAATGTCGATGGGCTCGCGGGCCATTAAGGATTTCAGATCCTGCAGCAGCAGCTCATTCTGAAAGACGCCGCCGGAAAGAACAACGGTATCCGCGGCGAATGCCTGGCACAGGATGTTGAGCGCATCGCAAAGGCCCTTCGCAATCCCACACTGAAAGGATCGCGCGCACTGTCGCCTGTCTCTGCCGCGACGCCGGTCCAGCGCCAATGCCCTCAGCAACGGACGGAAATCCAGCTCTTCCCCGCTCAACGGGAACGGATACGGCTCGGCGAGGGTTGCAGTTCGGGCTAGCTGCTCCACCCACATGGCCGCCTGACCCTCAAATGTTACTTCCTTCGTGAAGCCCAACAACGCGGCAGCCGCATCGAAAAGGCGCCCTACCGATGTGGTAGTAAATGTCCGCAAGTCTTTTCGAATTAACTCCAATGACTTTTCGTAGCGTTCGGGAAACCGGAAGGGATCGGCAGTGAGATCAGGCAAGCCGTCAACCTGAGCCAAGAATCCAGCGGCGGCTTGGACCGGAAGGCGGGCAGCAGCATCGCCTCCGGAAAGTGCGGCCCGCCGCAAATGCGCCACGCGATCAAAGCCCTCAACAAGACTTCCTACGAAGAACTCACCGCCCCAAATGGTCGCATCATCTCCGAAGCCAGTTCCGTCAAAGCTTACGCCCAACACTCGCTTGTCCCACGCGGATCGCTCGGCCAGGACAGAGGCAATGTGCGCCCGGTGGTGTTGGATGGCATAGACCGCCGCGCCTGGCAACTCAAGCGCGTAAATCGATGAGAGAGACTGCGGATGAGCATCGTGAGCGACGATCAGTTCTTCCCGCGGAACTTCGTACATCGAAGCGAGGTCGTCAATAGTTTCGCGAAAAGCTTGGAACGACTCGTATTGATCCAGATCTCCGATATGCTGACTCACCAGCGCCTGGCCGTTCACTACCAGGGTGACGGTGTTTTTCAGGTCCGCGCCGGTGGCAAGAATCGGTCTAGCGATTGGGATCGTGGTTACCGCGGAAGGCGCATAACCGCGAGAACGCCGCAAAATTACGGGGCCGAAGGATCCAGCGCGAACGATGGAATCATCCACGCGACGGGCGATAGGCCGCTCGCCAATCAGGAACGCATCGGCAATTCCGGCGAGGCGCTCGGTCGCTTCTTTATCCTGAAACGAAATCGGCTCGCTGGACCGGTTTGCACTGGTCATTACGAGAGCTTCGGGCGCGCCCGCGGCGAAGAGCAGGTGATGCAGGGGTGTATAAGGCAGCATCACCCCAAGATCATCGTTTTCCGGAGACACATAGGCAAAATGAACTCTGGCGCGAGCGAGAACGATAGGCCGCGCCACCGAAGTCATCAGCGACTCGGCTTGGGTTGAGAGATCCACAAGCTCGCGGGCCGTCTCGATGCTTCTCACCATGAGCGCGAACGGTTTCTCCTTGCGAAACTTGCGATCGCGCAAGGATTTCACCGCCGTCGCATTTTGAGCATCGCACGCCAGGTGGTAACCGCCAAGCCCCTTCACGGCGACGATCCCGCCGGTATTTAGCAGCTCGACGGCCCGGCCGATGCTTGCCTCATCGCCAGTGACGATCTCGTCTCCCGCGTGCAGGAAGTAATGCGGGCCACAAGCGGGGCAGGCGACGGGCTGCGCATGGAAACGCCTGTCCGCGGGATCATTATATTGCCCGCGGCAAAGGCCATCCAATGGCCAATCTCGCATGGTCGTGTTGCCGCGGTCATACGGCAGGCTCAAGATTACGGAATAGCGCGGGCCGCAGTTGGTGCAGTTGATGTACGGAAAGTGATGACGCGGGTTCTCGGGGTTGAATAGCTCTTCGAGGCAGGAGTCGCATACCGGCAGGTCCGGTGAAATACGGACGCTGGGGCGTCCCCGGAAGCGGCTATCCCGAATCGTGAATTCCTTGAACCCGGCCGGTTGAGCGGCTTGAACGTCGATTGCATCGATGCTGGCCGCGGGAGGACTCTCGACGACCAGCGATCTAACAAACTCGTCGAGCGCGGGCCCGGCGCCCTCCAGATGAATCTCTACGCCGTCTTCATCGTTGCCCACCCAACCGGCGAGAGTATTCGCTTGGGCCAAGCGAAACACGAAGGGGCGAAAACCGACCCCCTGCACTACGCCCCGAACTCGAATGTCGCAGGCACTCGTCATCGGATCATGTCACCCGCATTCAACCCCCGACCACGCAGCCACGGCCCTGCCAGCCGATCTGCACGACGTCGCCGTCCTCCGCCAGGATTGGTACGGTACGCTGCCCGCGAGTAATCGTGATCATGCGAGCCCGAGCCTCGGAGTCCATCTCCACGTCGTATTCAACGTATTCGTGCCCTTTCCATTCGAGCCACTCCCGCATTTCCTGGGTATAAGGGCAGCTTCTGGTACCAAAGAGTTCGAATTTAGGCACGGGAAAGTACCTCCAGCGTTTCGCGAATTACGTGATAAGTTGACGCTTGCACTTCCTGAATACGCGGAATGTAATCGGATTGGACCACCAGGGAAAAGTCGGCCAGCTCGCGCCGGAGGATTTCTCCGCCGTCGTAGCCTAGGAGCGCCACCGTGAGCAAGCCACGCTTCCGGGCTTCTTCTAGCGCCATTATAATGTTGCGGGATCCGCCGCTGGTGGAAATTCCGATAGCCACATCTCCGCTTCGAGCTTGGGCAATGATCTGACGCAGAAAGATCAGTTCGATTCCGACGTCGTTGGCGATCGCGGTGAGGTTGGCGGGCTCCATGGACAAAGAGATTGCGGGGACGGGCCGATATCCGGCGGGTGGAAGCACGCAGTCGATGGCCCAGTCGTTCGCATCGGTAGCCGATCCTCCGTTGCCGAAAATGAGCAGCTTGCCGCCTTGCGCCAGGCGGTCGTGAATTGCGCGTGCGGTGCCGACGATCTGTCCGGCTTCCTCCCGGGCCACCTGGACCCGCAGGCGTGCATCCTCGCGGGCCTTCAGGCGAATGGATGCGGCTACCTCCTCGACAATATCATCCGTATGCTGCTTCTCTTCGCCAAGAAACGGATACAGAAATCCGGAGTCACCGACGTCATAGCCGAGTTCCCGATGCTCGAAAAAGACGTGCACAGTCTCCCATAACGTGTGATACAGAATCTCCATCAGCTCCTGATGGACGAATGGATTCTGAGTCGGCGGCTGGAACGTGTAGGAACCACCGTTGCCCGGCAGCTGGAACGTCATTGCTCCCCGATTGTGCCCGGCGGAAAGGGCGGCGGCAATTTCATTGTCACCTTCCGGCGGCCCAAATCCCATGACGATATCCTCTGGCCGGAGGATTGCATCCAGCCAGGGACGAAAAAGCATGGAGAGATCCAACGCCGGCAATGCGCGTTTGCCGACGATAATCGGATGCACGAACTCGACGGAGACGTGCTGCGCATCTGTACTGTAAGGGCCGCGCCCAAATGCCAACAGCCGCCCTCCTTGCAGAAAGCGGTCAGACATCTCCCGGCAAGCCACGGCGAGGGAATGCGCCTCGCGCGCGAAGAAGTCTTCAAAAATCCGATTGCGCTCGAGAAGCCGATCCTGGACGTCGCTTGCCAGATCGCATGTCTGGACCATTTTTGGCTCCTAACAGATTCTGGGCAGCGGATCGCCGACCAGCATGTCCACGATCCGGCTGCCCCCGTAAAGCGTCGTGACGAGAACTGATCCCGCTGGCTGCTCGCTAATTTCACCAATCAATGCGGCCTCCCGGCCGCCGGGCGTCCCCCGCAACGCGTCGAGGGCAGCCTTGGCTTGTTCGGCGGCAACCACGGCGAGAAATTGGCCTTCATTCGCAATGTGAAGCGGGTCCAGGCCCAACAACTCGCACGCTCCGCGCACTTCGTCGCGGACGGGAATCAAGTCTTCCGATAGCACGATTCCGAGGCCGCAATCGTGAGCGAGCTCGTTTAAGGAGGTCGCGACCCCTCCACGTGTCGGATCGCGCATCCAGTGAACCGCGGCGCCCACGGCTTCCGCAAGCGCCTCCACAAAGGGGAGCACGGAACGAGTATCCGAGCGGAGATCCGCATCGAGATCAAGTTCGCCACGCGCCAACAGAATCGTAATGCCGTGGTCGCCGATCGGACCTGAAACCAGGATCTTATCGCCGCAGCGTACCGCGGCCGGCGAGATGCTCAATCCCGGAATCAGGTGACCGATACCAGAGGTCGTGATATACATCTGATCCGCCTTGCCATGTTCGACGACTTTCGTATCGCCTCCCGCAATGACGACACCAGCGGCGCTCGCGGCGGCCGCCATGGCACGAACCTCGGCTTCCAGTATCTCGGTCGGCAGCCCTGCTTCCAGCACGTAACTGACAACCATCGCCTGTGCCCTTGCCCCTGAGACCGCCAGGTCATTGACCGTTCCATTCACCGCGAGTTCTCCAATGGAGCCTCCCGGAAAGCGCAGCGGCCTGACTACGAAACTGTCGGTGGTCATCGCCACGCAGGTTCCGTTCACGTTCACGTGGGCCGCATCGCCCAAGGGCGCCGGAGCGGAGCCGAAAAGGATAGGCGAGAATAGCCCGTCGATGAGCCGCCGGCTCGCCTTTCCACCGGCTCCATGAGCCATCTCAACTTGCGGGTCCCGAAACCGGATTCTGGAAACAACGCTGGCCATCCGATATCGCTCCTGTCACACCCCTAGAGAAGTTGGCGTTCGTGACAAATTCGTCAGCGACCCGGTCTTGCGGTGCTCGTAGTTGTAATAGGCAGCGCAGGAGCCTTCCGACGACACCATCAGAGCGCCGATCGGGTTTTCGGGAGTACATTCTTTGCCGAACAGCTTACACTGCGCCGGCTTCAGCACACCCTTCAGGACTTCCCCGCACTGAGCTGCCTTCGGATCGGTGACCCTGACGCCAGGCACGGAAAAGCGGCGTTCCGCGTCCCACTCCGCATACGACTCGCGAATCCGGAGAGCGGACTGCGAGATAAAGCCTAATCCCCGCCATTCAAAATACGGGCGTAATTCAAAAACCTCGGCCATGGCTTTGAGTGCCGCGCGGTTTCCTTCCCAAGGGACCGCGCGTGTGTATTGGTTCTCAACTTTCCTTCGGTTTTCGTTCAACTGACGAAGCAGCATCACGATGGACTGGAGAACATCGAGCGGCTCGAATCCGGCGACGACGATCGGCGTCTCTTCGTTATTAGCGATCCATGCATAGGGCCGGCATCCAATCACGGTAGATACATGGCCGGGGCCGATAAATGCATCGATTCTCATATCCGGAGAATCGAGTATGGCCCGGATGGCCGGAATGATCGTCACGTGATTGCAGAAAACCGAGAAGTTGCGGATGGCCTGCGTCTTGGCGCGCATCAGCGTCAGCGCGGTTGAGGGCGCTGTGGTCTCAAAACCGATGGCAAAGAACATGACATGCTTGTCGGGGTTGTTCCGGGCAAGCTTGAGTGCGTCGGAAGGCGAATAGATAATACGGACATCCATCCCACGCGCCTTGTATTCGAGCGGGCTTCCGCGCGTACCTGGGACGCGCATCATGTCACCGAACGCAGTAAAAATCACGCCGGGTTGCTCTGCAATGGACAATCCGTCGTCGATTCTTCCCATGGGAAGCACGCAGACTGGACAGCCAGGACCGTGGACCAGTTCGATGTTGGGAGGCAAGAGATCCTTCAGGCCAAACCGGTAGATGGAGTGAGTGTGTCCCCCGCATACTTCCATGAACCGGTAGTGCCGCTTCGGATCGGCCAGCCGGCATATCTCATTGGCGGTCCTGGTGATCAACTCCGGTTCGCGAAACTCGTCGACAAATCGCATGGCTTATCCTCCCGTCTCCGCGCTCAAGCTGATGGCTCAGGGTCCGCCTGTGCTCGCGGTCTCCTCCGAATCACCCAGGCCGTACCCGCGAACTTCTTCCATCGCCGCTTCGCTCTCGCCCAGTTCCGTGAGCATGCGGAGTTGCTGCAGCGCGTCGGCCTCGCCGATCTTGCTCATTGCAAAACCAACGTGGATGAGGACCCAATCACCGATGATGGGATGCTCCTCCTGTAAAAGCCCGAGGTCGACCTTCCGGCGAACTCCCAGAACGTCCACAACCGCCAGGCTTCGATCCTCGGCCAGCAAGTCTACGATCTTTCCGGGTATGGCGAGACACATGTTATTCCTTCTGTCGCGCAACGATGTCGAACGTGAACTTGAGGTCGTCTTTCAACTTCAACGCCCCTCCCGCAACGCTAACGAGCGGAATGCCATAGTCGCTTTGGAGAATGGAAAAGTCGCCGGAAGCCCGGAGCATATCGCCCGTCACAGTCACCTGCGCCGTCACCGGAAGCCTGCGGGTTACGCCGTGCAGCGACAGGTTGCCGTTCATGACGATCCGATATCGCCCTTCTCCCAATTGATTCGCGGAAGCCTCGGCGCTTTCAAAGACAATCGTCGCGTACTTCGAACTTTCGAGCACTTTTTCGTTCATCATGCTCTCGATTTCCTTGCGATCCTTGCTGCTGATGTCATTCGTCACTTCCAGAGAATCCGCGCGGATTTGAAGCCGCAGCGAAGCTTGTCCCGTCGCGGCGGGGTCAAAGCCGGCCTCGCCAGCAAAGTCTCGGATCGCGATGGTTGGATTGTGTCCCAGCGCCGAAAGCATTCCGCTGGCGAACGCGCGCACGGTAAACCGGCTCACGCTCTTGTCAATCAGATAGTGCGCCACCGCGGTTCCGGGTTGCGCCGCCGTCACATGGATCTCAATTTCATGTACCGCTGGAAATCCGGGATGGCAGCCTGCACGAGGTTGCCGATTCCCGCGCCCCGAGGTATCGCCGGATGATCGGCGTTGACAGAATGAGGCCGGCGCCGAACACGACCATTGCGGCGCCTCCCAACAGGAACAAAGTATCTCTGCTCTCATTCGAATCTTGACCGTTCACGTGTTCTATGTTTTCCATTGAAGTGCTCTCTCCTTGCTTTCTAATTCGATTGCAACGCTGCTTCTCTTGGTCCGCTGTGCAGGGCCTTCGCGACGAGCATCTCGATCATGAACAGGGCTTGGTCAACGGCGGCCGCCACTGGCTCGCTTAACCCGAGCCTGCCTCTTCTTCTGATCCCAGGTCGGCGGGCTCACAGCCCACGATAAGAACCCGGCTGGATGTTCCACCCATCGACTTGACCACGCGAAGCACATTCGCCGGATTCATGTCGTGCACCTCCAAGTGGGCGGGCGGAGCATCCTGCGAGTTAGCGCCGGCGGGGTCCGGTTCCACCAGATACACCGTGCCGGGTTCGCCGCCGCGGGGGCATGCATCCACCAGGATGACGAGTTCGTACGGATCGAGCAGTGCATAGGTTAGATCCAGTCCACGGATTCCGAAGTCTTTTACGATGACACCCGGCGGCAGCGGGCGCTCAGCGAGCCGGCGCGCCACTTCCGTCCCGAAGCCGTCATCGCCCAGAAAGATATTCCCGATGCAAGCTATGAGAACCGGCGGATTCGTCATAACGGCTCGATTTCCTCAACATTGAAGAAAAAGCGGTGGCCGGGCTGCCTTAGCATACCCAAGTCTTTGCCGGGGTCGTCATCCATCACGATTGCCAGCTGAATCTTTCCCTCGTAGTCTTGCTCGATGCTCTCGATGATCCCTGTCTTGCCGGTCAGGGCAATGTCCATGACGTCGGCGCCACTCCGCGGACGCAGGCGGACACGATCACCTATCGCGCACTGGACGCCGCCGGCCGTGACCTGGTTAATCACCGCCCTGTCCTCCAGCAGTTGCCATTCCCACTCGTTCATTGCGGTCCCTCGCTGATCCGCAAGCCGCGCAGCGCCCCATGGAGCTTTTGAAAATGTTCGGGCGACAGCATCTCGGTCCTTTCGAGAATCTGCCGGGCGCGATCGTCGCCGTTCCGCACTTCCAGCTTTTCGGCATCAGTCATGGTCAAGATCCGCAGCGCCAGGATCTCATCGATTTCAGTACCGTCGAAGAGGTCGCCGGCACTTTCGGGCGCGATCTGTGGATAGTCGTAAAGGATGATCGGCGCGGACAGAACCAGATCCCGCTGTCCTTCCTCTCCTGCCAAGACGGGCCAGGTTCCGGCATTGTGGCACTCTGCCGCGGCGCTTTTGAGATGTTCCGGCGGATCGAACAAGGAAATGAACTCGCCGCCGGCAGCGTGAAGAATGCTGTGGACTGAGACAAAGGATCGCAACAGCAACCGGTCGCGGCTTAGCTCGCTCGCATGTTCCAGGTTTGCCAGGTTCCGGATGCTCAAAACGAGCCTAAAGAGACTTTCATCGAGCCGCACGGCACGAAATTCCAATTCCCCATCCAGCGTTTCCGACGATCGCCCGTCGGCATCGTCGGCGCGATCGAACGTAAATCGCTTTTGGAACGGCTGCGCTGCAATGGACTCCAGAGTGCAAGGCGGCGCGCCAACGTCGCGCTCCTGGCCTTCTTGCCACTCCCGACGTGTGGCGAGTTGCAGGAAACGCAGGTTAACTTCGATCGTCGTAGAGGGACTACCCGTCACCAAGCATTCTGTCCTCATTTGCCAAGATTCCGATCCCGGTTGGAGCTCACAATATTCGCGGGGATAGAGTACTCCAAAATTGAAACGTTGCCGGTTCTTCACCGCGGACGGGCGGTAAGGGTAGAGAATATATCCTTCGTACAGCACTGCGCCGGCGATCTTTTCAACGGCGCGCGCGTTCATGACCGCACTTCTTCTTCCTTCAGCGAGGCAAGCATTATTTCAAATGCTTGCTCCCATGTCGGCACGCCGCGTTGAACTTTGAATCGATGCAAATCTTCAAAGACGTCTCTGCGAAGGCAGAGCCACGCGCTATTGGGATAGTACGCATCCATCATGTCTTTCCATACCTTCAGCGGCATTCGGAAGCGGGTTTCTTTTTCCCATGAGATAGGCGCCACTCGAAGCGCTCCCGTAGAGTCGGCGTAGAAAGCCGTGCCGCTGAACATCAGGCAAACGGGAATATCTCCATCCGCAAGGCCGTTGAAGTATTTGGTCGTCGCAACGCTGAAATCGAAGGTACAGGGCACCTGCAGATCAACAGTAGTGACGCCAACAAAATGCGGGACCACGGCGCTGGTGTTGACCCACAACATATTGCGCAGCGTTTGCCCCCACCGCTCCGGCTCGCCGAAAAGATCTCGAAGCCGCTCCTGGTCCAATGCGGTGTACCGCCGTCGCGTCACCTCGATCTGGACTTGACACCGCAGCACAACCGTGTGGATCGTCTCCGCCTGATCTCCGTTCGCCACGCGCAGTTTGAAGGCGAGCGTGGGGGAAGCCGCGAATGGAACCACCTCCACCTTCTCCACTGTGATGCCTAGATCAGGCATGGTGCCCCTCCGCCACACGTGGGGCCTTCGCCTTGAGATCAGCGAAAAATTGACCAATCTCCCGCCAGACCTCCGTGCCCCCAGATAAACCCTGCCATCGTATTCGGATCAGACCCACCAGTTTGAAGCATTCATCAATGGGCACCAGGTAATACTCGGGGTCGGAGAATCCTCGCGAATGACCGATTCGATTCACCAGAAGGGCCTCGACGTCCGGTTCCATTTCCAGCAGCACGGGATTTTCAAGCTCGATTTCGTCCCAAGTGTCGAACGACAGTAGTGACTCGGTGGCGCCGGCTGGACTGGGGTATAAAGCAATTACGCGGCCTAGCGGTGTGCTCTTGAAAAAGAAAGCCATGTTGATCGGCAGCATCAGCCCGCCCCATTGGCTATCCGTTATCCGAAAGTCCGCCAAAAATCGGATGCGCCGGGGGACACGCTTGCATTTCGTTTGGCCCTGGCTGCTGAACAGGATCGCGCACGCGTCGCAGGCGCAGAGCAACTTGCGGCTGGCCGGTTCCAGTAGGTGCTGGTGGTTGGCCGCCAGATCCTTGTGACACATTTCGCAGAACTCACCCGAAGAAGGACGGCGCAGGAACTGCCGCAGACCAACCAATGACCCGCCGGTACGTGAGGGTTCGCTCACCGTCCTCCTTTCCCTCCGGTCGTGGAAGAAAGCCCGTTCGCGAAGTGTGTGCCAGGCACCGTTCCTTGCAGCATCTCGATCGGCACGAAGCCTTGCCTCTCGCCAACACCTTCGATAATGAGAGAAGCGACATCGGGCGCCGTTTGATACACGGCCTCCTCAACCATCTCCTTCAATGCGTCTGCAGTCGAGCCGCATCCGTGCCCGGTGGCATGGAGCCGCAGCCGCACCGCGCCGTCTTGAACGCTCAGTAACTCCACCTCACCTTCACGTGCACGCAGGCGTGGGCGCATCTTCTCCAGCGCCTGCGTGACGCGCGCTTCGATGTCCGTTGGATGAAGCCCGTACAAGACCAGGAGACTCGCCACGAGATCATCCCGGCCCAGTTCTTGAATGATGCTCGCGCCTCCGTCGCCGGCCGCGCGGATGAGCTCCAGCATTCGTTCCAATCCGGCGCCGTGCAGGTCCATTACCAACTGCACAAGTTCCTGCACAGTTGTCCGCATGTTTGGATCGGCGGCCTTCTCAATCTCGCCTAGTAAGCGTTCAATCGATTGGAGCCGCTTCTGGAACTCCGGCTTTGGGAGCATGAGGGTTGTCCCGTGTTGCCTGGCGCCTCTTCAACCGTTCAAGCCAAACATCGGTGAATGGCGAGTATCGAGAACCTTGCCTCCACCGTCGTACATGTGCACGCCGCAGGGAAGGCATGGATCGAAACTCCGGACCGCGCGCATGATGTCGATACCCTTGAATTTATCCCGTCCATTTTCCTCGAATATCGGTGTGTTCTGTACAGCATCTTCGTAGGGACCTGGTGTGCCATAGCTATCGCGTGGATTGGCGTTCCAAGGTGTAGGCGGATAAGGATGGTAATTCGCGATCTTGCCGTTACGGATCACGACGTGATG
Organism: Terriglobia bacterium; assembly: GCA_963768075.1. Taxonomy (GTDB): domain Bacteria; phylum Acidobacteriota; class Terriglobia; order Bryobacterales; family Bryobacteraceae; genus QHXW01. The sequence goes on along the minus strand of CAVYHD010000018.1, from coordinate 221,067 downwards.
CGACAGCACCCCACGAACGGCCTCATGGAATCCGCAGCCAATGGCGTCATCGGGCACCTTGAAATCGGACCATGTGCGCGTCCTGCCCGAATGCAACTCTTTAAGAGCCTGTTCGGCAAAGTACAGGGCGGCTGCGGCGGCATACGCCTGGAAGTAGGTCCGGGCCCGGTCCCGCTCGATCGCGTTGCTCCACTTCGGGATCTTCCATTCGAACTCGACTTCAGGCTTCGACGCGGTCTTTGGCAGATAGATTTTGACGCTCTTGCCGGTGGCTTTGATGTAACCAATGTCTACCAGACCGGCGAGCGCCGTCGCCCAGAATCGGGCAATGGGTCCACCGCCGGTGTCCAGCGCCAGATGATCGCCGGTTCGCTTGTCGAACCAGCGTGGAGACATGACCCAAGTGTATTTATCCTTGAAGTTCCGCTTTTGCGGTCGCGGAGTCGTGGTCTGGTTCCAGGGATGCCGCTGATCCACCGGATTCCCTAACGGATCCTGCGTCACGAAAGTCTGTTCATTCTGCCAGTCGTCGTAGTAGGAACTGCCGAGCAGGATGCGAATATTCAGGTTGATGTCCACTAGATCCGTGGTGACCAGTTCGCCATCAACGACCACACCGGGCGTGACAAACATTTTCCGTCCCCAGTTGGTCATGTTCTTGTACGTGTAGTCGCAATGCTCGGGATCATTGAAAGAACCCCAACAGCCCAGCAAGATGCGCCGGCGTCCAACCTCCTCATACCCCGGAAGTGCGTCGTAGAAAAAATCGAATAAGTCGTCGTGCAGCGGGACGACTTTCTTCATGAACTCCACATACTTCATGAGTCGCACGATGTAATCGGTGAAGAGTTGAACCGTAGGTACGGTACCCACGCCGCCCGGATAGAGCGTCGACGGATGTACGTGCCGGCCCTCCATGAGGCAGAACATTTCGCGAGTCATGCGGCTCATTTGCAGCGCTTCCAGATAGAACGCGCCGGTGAAGGGATTCAGCGTCCGCATAATATCCGCAATGGTCCGGTAACCATGCAGATCGGCATGCGGCGCCGCCGTCTTCTCCGCTTTCGCCAGCACACCGGGGTTGGTTTCCTTGACCATCTGCTCGCAGAAATCCACACCCACCAGGTTGTCCTGGAAAATGTTGTGATCGAACATGTATTCGGCGGCCTCGCCCAAATTGATGATCCACTCGCCGAGCGCTGGCGGGCGCACGCCAAACGCCATGTTTTGGGCGTAGGTCGCGCAGGTCGCGTGATTGTCGCCACAGATGCCGCAAATCCGGCTGGTAATGAAGTGGGCGTCGCGCGGGTCCTTGCCCTTCATGAATATGCTGTAGCCGCGAAAGATCGAGGAGGTGCTGTGGCACTCGGCCACGCGGTGATTGTCGAAATCGATCTTGGTGAATATGCCAAGGCTACCGACGATCCGCGTAATGGGATCCCAGTTCATCTCCACCAGATTTCCCGATTTTCCGGGCGTCTTTACTTCGGGTACTGTAGTTGTACTCATGGCGAATTCCCCTTCTCCTCAGTACGCTCTGGGACTGTAGCCGGTGGTCAGCTCAGCCCGAGGATGTCTCCACTTCGGTTCCTTGTTGACGGTTTCGTTTGTGAAAGAGCGTAGCGCGCGGATCGCCCGTCCGTAAATGCCGATCGTGCCGGCGGAGACTCTCGCGCCGGGTGGCTCGTCCATGAATGGCATGAATTTGTCAGGAAATCCCGGCATAGTGCAGCCGATACAGATGCCGCCGACGTTGGGGCAGCCGCCCATCCCGTTCATCCAACCCCGCTTGGGCACATTGCAGTTGACAACCGGACCCCAGCAGCCCAGCTTGACGATACATTTCGACGAGTTGTAACTCTCCGCGAAATCTCCCTGCTCGTAATATCCGGCGCGGTCGCAGCCTTCGTGCACAGTCTTGCCAAAGAGCCAAGTCGGCCGGAGCTGGTCGTCCAACGGAATCATCGGAGCGAGGCCGGCAACCTGGTAGAGCAGGTAAAGCAGAGTCTCCATGAAATTGTCTGGCTGGACGGGACATCCCGGAACGTTGACGATAGGCAGACCGGCCTTTGATCGCCAGTCCCATCCCAGGTAATCCGCGAGCCCCATGCAACCGGTGGGGTTTCCCTCCATTGCATGGATGCCCCCGTAGGTTGCGCATGTGCCCGCGCAAACGATTGCCAGAGCTTTCGGCGCGAGGCGGTCAATCCACTCGTTGGTGGTGATTGGCTGACCGGTTTTGGAATCTGTCCCTAGCGCCGCCCAGTAGCCTTCTTTCTTGATCTTTTCGTTGGGGATGGATCCTTCGACCACCAGAACGAAAGGCTCCAGCTTGCCCTGTTCGGCAAGATGCCAATACTTGAGAAAGTCATCACCGTTTTCATATGCCAGAACGGGATTATGAAGATGGACCTTGGGGAGGCCCGGAATGGCACCCAAAACGACGTCTTCGATGCCGGGCTGAGTCGCCGCAGTTATCGAGACCGAGTCTCCATCACAGCCCAAACCGGCGGTTATCCATAGAATGTGGACCTCGGCAACGGGTGAGGGCTTCTGGGTCTTCCGGCCGTAAGGAACAGTGTCAGTGGGCATACTTGGCTCCTGTCGAACTTGCACGGTTCATACCACTCATGTGCTATGTGCACACCGTATGAACTATTGAATAGCTAAACCCCTACGGCCTCAAGTCGGAGCGCGCCTAATTTCACGTTCGTGGAAACCACTATCGTAGCCATCGGGGATTACCTGAGTGGCCATTCACACAATCCGGAGCAGTGCGAGCGGGACCAGGTCGCCTTACTCGGCAACCGTCCACTGAATCGCGCGCTGAACCAACTCGCGGGCGTTCTTCAGCGATAACTTCTCTTTGATGTGGGATTGATAGGACTCAACCGTCTTCACGCTGATGTGAAGTTCGTCGGCGATCTGGCGAGTGCCGTGCCCTTCGCCGATCAACCGGAACACTTCAAGCTCGCGATCCGTCAGGTCGGCAATAGGAGACCGCTGTTCCACCCGACTCCCACCCACGAGTCGATGAAGCATCCGGTTAGCCATGCGGTCGCTTACATAGACTTCTCCGCCCAGTATCCGGCGAATGGCTACCAGCACCCGCTCGGTTGCCTCCTGCTTCATGATGTAGCCGCTGGCGCCGGCACGGAGAGCTCGCTCAGCATACAGCGATTCATCGAGCATGGATAGAATCAGGACCGGCAAATTCGGATCGCGTGCCCGAATGTTTTTTAGGAGATCCAGTCCATCGGGCCCGTTAAGCGAGATGTCCACCACGATCAAATCGGGTTTCAACTCCTCGATTCGGCGCAATGCGGAACCGGCCTCCTCGGCATCGCCACATACTGCGAGATCCGGTTCGCGATTTATGAGCAGCGCCAATCCCTGCCGGACAATGGGATGATCGTCCACGAGAAAAACCGTGCTCTTGGTGGCTCGGGGCGACGCGTCATGTGGCATTTTGTGCCTCGGAGGGGTGTTCGGTAATCGGGAACATGCACCTCACCACGGTTCCGCCCGCCAGTGAGGATTGCACACTCAGCGATCCACTGATTATTTTGGCCCGATAATTCATGATCCGTAGCCCCAGGCCAGACTGACTCTTGGGAACCACGTCGAAGCCGCAGCCGTCGTCTCGAATCGTTAGTACGCCGCCTCCCTTCACTACTGCGAGTCCGATCGTGATGTTTCTTGCATGTCCGTGCTTAATCGCGTTGGTTACCGCCTCCTGCGTCAGACGATAGAGATGATCCGCCAACACTTCCTCATGAACAAAAACAGAATCACGACACTCGAAGTGACAAGCGACGTGGAACAGTTCGCTTACTTCGCCGGCCCAATGCTCCAACGCGGACATCAACCCATGAGCTTCCGAAACCACAGGCAGCAGCCCGCGGGCCAGGTCCCGCGTCATTTTAATCGACTCGTTCACCAATTTCACGATCTTCGCTGCCTCCGCGGCGTCAGCAGCCGATGACTCAGCCAAGCGTTCCTCGAGAACCTTGCCCATGAACGCAACCCCGGTCAGATGCTGCCCGAGACCGTCATGTAGATCTTGAGCAATTCTCCGGCGCTCCGTTTCGCTGATTTCAAGAATCGTCTTCTCCAGATGCTTCCGTTCGCTGATATCGCGAATCGCGCTTGAAACAAGTACGCCCTCTTCCGTCTCCAACGGACTGAGGCTGATCTCAACCGGAAACTCGTGCCCGTCTTTGTGGAGCGCGTATAGGTCCACGCCGGCGCCCATAGGTCGCACGTGGGGCTCAGAAATGAAGGCTCCGCGATGATCGGGGTGCTTGCCGCGCAAGCGCTCCGGTACCAGTTTCTCGATCGCCTCTCCCAGTAGCTCCTGCCGCCGGTAGCCGAATAGCTTCTCCGCTTGGGCATTCACCAGGACGATCTTCCCAGTCTGGTTGACTACCACGACGGCGTCAGGTGCCGCCTCCAATAGGCCCCGAAACTTTGCCTGTGCCCGCCTCTGCTCAGTGACATCGATCCCCGAAGCGATGATGTAAGTTGGCGTTTGTTTAGTGGCGGGCAAGACCGCTGCCGACCACGCGATAACTCTCTGTTCGCCAGCACGCGTGACCCAACGGCTTTCGTATTCGGTGCGCGGCGACTTTTCGCGAATCTGGAGGAAGGCATCTTGGAACTCGCCGGCTTCCTCGGGGACGACAAATCGATCCCATATGAACCTGCCTCTGGATTCCTCGACCGAGTAGCCCGTCATCTGCTCGCAGGCCCGATTGAAGCGCACGATCCGTCCTTCCCGATCCAGGACGATTACGAGTGCACCCACGGTATCGAAAATCGCCGATACGACGTTGCGTTCCTCTTGTAGTTCCTCTTGCGCCTGCTTGAGCTCCGTGATGTCAAACCCAACCCCGTGGATGAACCAGGGTTGCCCGTCATGATGCCGGACAAGTCGTGCTTCGCAATGAAACCAGACCACCCGGCCATCACGCGACATAACGCGATACGCCGATCGCAGCGCCTTCCCGGAAAGGAACATCCCCGCGGCTTCGTTGCTCCAGCGACTCTTATCATCGGGATGGATTTGTTGATACCAGCGAACTGGATCTTCCAGCCATTCCTTTTGCGAGAATCCGAGTGTTGCTTCAATCTGGGGACTTACATAGGCTTCACCAATACCCTGATCCAGGTACGCCATAAATACGACCGCGGGAATCTGATCGAGCAGTACCCGATAGCGGGCTTCGAGAGTCAGTCCGGGGCTTTCGGGATCCCGCGCGGATTTCGAACCGTCCGGTGCAGCCTGAAAGAATACGCTGGCAAGATTTGCCAGAATCATTTCCGCGTCGCCGATCCCAGCAATATCAAAGGGTCGAGTGTCAGTTATCTGGGTGGGGTCTGCGGTGATATTGACGTCCACGTTTTTCATCAAATAGGACGGCGATGACGGCGCCCTCTGGCAGGATTTTACTCCAATGTCGCTCAGCAGGCCATCGGCGCCTTTCGGCACCTCTCGCGGGCCGACATCAACACGCAGCTTTATGACCGCCGAGCGGCTCTAGGCATTGCGCGCCTCGTCGCAAACTGGCAACGCCGCATGGCTACGTTCAGCGACTCCCGGCCGGGCGAAACGGCGCCGCTGTGGGCTCGTGCGGTCCAAAGCGCGCCGTGAAGTGAAACGTGCTCCCTCGCCCGGGCTCTGAGTCTACCCAAATCCGTCCGTCCATCATCTTCACCAGACGTGACGCAATCGTCAGCCCAAGACCGGTGCCTCCATATCGTCGTGTGGTGGAGGTGTCTTCCTGCGTGAAGGCCTCAAAGATTGCTGTGCGCCTTTGCGGCGAAATGCCGATACCCGTGTCGCGCACTGAAAAGTGCAGATCTGGCGAGACCGCTCCCGTAAGATCTCCGCTCGCTAAATCCGGATCGTTCACGCCCACTTCAACGGCAATGCCGCCTTTCTCGGTGAATTTGAGGGCGTTGACGACCAGGTTGAGAATCACTTGCCGCAAACGCCCTGGGTCCCCCACCAGAACGTCCGGCGTCTCAGGCGAAGCAAAGCAGGTCAATTCCAGCCCCTTCTCATGCGCCCGCAGCGCCAGCAGTTTCATGACCCCGGCTAAAGTTTCCCGCAAGCTGAAAGCAATCCGCTCCAGCTCTACTCTTCCCGCCTCGATCTTCGAAACGTCGAGAATATCGTTGATCACTTCCATCAAAGCATGAGCCGATTCATTCGCTAATCCCAAATATTCTCTTTGGTCGGCAGTCAGATGGCTATCGAGAACGAGGTCTGTCATGCCGATGATGCCGTTCATCGGCGTTCGGATTTCGTGGCTCATCATCGAGAGAAACTCGCTCTTGGCGCGATTGGAGTCCTCGGCGTTCAACTTGGCTTTTTCCAGTGCCACGTTGGCTTGGGCCAGTTCCCGTGTGCGTTCTTCGACCCGCCGCTCCAGTTCCTCGTGGGATTGTTTCAGCGACGCCTCGGCGTTCTTGATCTCCGTCACGTCGAATCCAACCCCATGAAGAAACCATGGCTGTCCGTCCGGCCGCCGCACCATCTTCGCCTCGCAATGAAACCACACCGTTTTGCCATCGCGGGCGATGATCCGATATACCGACCGCAACGGTTCCCCGGAAAGAAACAGATGCGACGCCTCCAGGCTCCAACGCGCCTTGTCTTCAGGATGGACCTGCCGGTACCACAGCACCGGATCTCCCAGCCATTCCTGCTGCGTAAAGCCCAGCATCGATTCAATCTGCGGGCTGACGTAAGCCTCGCCTATGCCTTTATCGAGCGAGGCCATGAATACCACCGCCGGAATCTGCTCAACCAAAGTCCGGTATCGAGCTTCGAGATCAGGCAGCTGGCCGCCCAAAGGCGCTGTTGCCGAGGAGTCCGGAAAGAAAACGCGAGCCAGTTGATTCAGCGTCGTCGCCGCCTCGTTCAACTCCGCTTCAGTGGTCGCGAAGTATTTTTCTTCGCTCTCGAACATGGAGCTACTCTAGACGTCCGACTTCTTCGAATATGGGGCGGCGTAGCCCGTAGTTAGTTGCTCGCCCGTTTTTCGCCAATGCGGTTCCTTATTCAAGGACGCTTGGGTAAACCTGCGAAGCGCATGGATGGCACGGCCATACGTCATCACCGCGTGCGACGACAGCAGCGATCCCGGCGGCTGAGCCATAAACGGCATAAATTTGTCGGGGAACCCTGGCATTGTGCAGCCGATACAGATTCCTCCGACATTCGCACAGCCACCGATTCCCCCCATCCACCCGCGTTTTCCGACGTTACATTGGACCACGGGCCCCCAGCAGCCCAGCTTCACGATGCACTGCTGCTCGCCGTACGCGTCCGCAAACTCGCCTTGTTCGTAGTAGCCGCCTCGGTCGCAGCCCTCGTGTACCGTCTGTCCGAATAGCCAGTTTGGCCGCAGCATACCATCCAGCGGAATCATCGGAGCGCGCCCAGTCGCCATGTGGAGTAAATAAAGAAGCGTCTCCATGAAATTGTCGGGTTGCACAGGGCAGCCCGGTACACACACGATTGGTATATCCGCCGTCGACTTCCACTGCCAGCCCAGGTAGTCTGGAAGACCCATGCAACCCGTTGGATTGCCCTGCATCGCATGAATCCCGCCGTAGGCCGCGCAGGTTCCCGCCGCTACCACCGCCCAGGCACGCGGTGCCAGCCGGTCGATCCATTCGCAGGTCGTGATCGGCTGCCCCGTCGCTTGGTCGGTGCCAAACGACGCCCAGTATCCTTCCTCTTTGATCTTTTCGTTGGGTACCGATCCCTCGATCACCAGAATGAATGGGGAAAGTGTCCCTTGCGCCGCCAGGTGAAAATTCCTCATGAACTCCTCACCGTTTTCGCGCGACAGCACAGGGTTGTGAAGGTGCACCTTGGGAATCCAGGGAAACCCGCCGAGCAGAATATCTTCGATGCTCGGCTGCGTCGCCGCCGTCATCGCGATCGTGTCTCCGTCGCAGCCGAGCCCGGCCGTTATCCACAAAATATGGATCTCGGGAATCGCCTGGCCGCTTGAGTTAAGTGGCATAGAGCTTCTGTGCTTTCCATGCGTGGCCGGCGCGAACCGGAGCGGCTGACGCGGTAAATCCGTGGGGCGCATTCGGGGGCCCCGAATGGAACCGATTCTTGCAGAGGGGCCAGCCTGGCAGCTGGACAGTTTAGACCACGAACAGTTTTTGTGGGCAGGTTTCCTTCGGCCCCCTACTGCTTGCGCGTCTAGTATGCGATTTATTTTCGGTAAAGCGTACTCCACTCTGACGTTGGCCCCACTGTCGGGCCAGTTGCTAACGAGGTTAGCACATCAGAAACCGGCATAGCCCGTCAACCTTCTCAGATTTGCTCTTCATATACGCTTCGCGATCCGCCGGGTCTACATATTACGATAAACCTATCCGTACACGAGGCACCATGAACCCGTTGCAACAGGATCTCCGCTACGCCTTGCGCATGCTCGGCAAAAACCTCGGCCTGACCATCGTAGTTGTGCTTTCTTTGGCCATTGGCATTGGCGCCAACAGCGCGATCTTCAGCGTTGTCGACGCGCTGCTACTCCGTCCGCTGCCGTACCCTCAGCCGGAGCGGCTGGCAAACATCTGGCTGCATTCCCCCGGCATCGGCATCTTTCGCGACTGGCCTTCGCCGGGCCAGTACATCGATATTCAGAACGAAAATCATTCCTTCGAAGAGATGGCCATCGCGCAACTCCGCGGCTTCACGCTGACGGGTCTCGATCAGCCGGAGCGAATCGACGGCATGTATACTTCGTCCACGCTGCTTCACATGCTCGGAGCCAAGCCGCTCGTCGGACGCTTGCTGCTCCCAGAAGAAGACAAGCCCGGCAAACCGGCGGTCGTCATTCTCAGTCACAGACTCTGGAGGCGGTTGTTCAGTTCCGATCCGCAGATTGTGGGCAAGAGCGTCACGCTCAACGGGAAGCAATACGCGGTGGCTGGGGTGCTGCGTCCGGAGTTCCAGATCAGCTCCGAAACGATGCCCGCCGAGGACTCCATGGACAAGGTGGATGCGTTTCTCCCGCTGCCATTGGGCGCCGATGCCGCACAACGTCGGGGCGACGAGAACTACAACGTGATGGTGCGGCTGAAACCCCGTGTTTCGGTGCAGCAGGCGCAGGCCGATATCGACGTCATTGCCGGCCGCATCCGGGAAAAAGACAAACGCGACCGCACGTTCGGCATGACCGTTGTCGGATTGCAGGAGCAGGTGGTGGGCGACGTGCGCCGCGCATTGTTGGTGCTGCTCGGGTCGGTGGCGCTGGTTCTACTGATTGCATGCGCTAACGTGGCCAACCTGCTTCTCACGCGCGCGGCGGGCCGCGAGAAGGAAATAGCCATCCGCACGGCTTTGGGGGCTGGAGGGCTGCGAATCGTCCAGCAGTTGCTCACCGAAAGCGTTCTGCTGGCGATGATCGGCGGCGCGGCCGGGCTGGTGATCGCGCAATGGACGCTTCACGTGGTTCGCATGATGAATCCGGGGAATATTCCCAGGCTGGACGACATCGCCATCGACGGCGCCGTTTTGGCCTTCACGTTCGGAATCTCGGTGGTGACTGGCGTTCTGTTTGGCCTTGCGCCCGCGTGGCGCGCAATGAAACTCGACCTTAGCATTTCGCTCAAAGCGGGCGGGCGCAGCGGGCAGAGCGATGGCGGCATGCACTTGGCAAGGCATCGGTTGCGTGGGCTACTGGTGGTTTCCGAATTGGCGCTGTCGCTGATGCTGCTGGTCGGCGCCGGGCTGCTGATTCGAAGCTTCGTGCGCCTCCAGAGCGTCCCCCCGGGATTTACAACGGACCATGTCCTGTCGATGAACATTTGGGCCACCGGCCCGCAGTACCGGGAAGAGAAAGCGGCTATTCAGTTTTTTCAGGAGATCGCAGATCGCATCACCCATCTGCCGGGCGTCAGGATTCAGGGTTTGGTTTCCGGGCTGCCTCTCACTGGATCGATCGGGTGGGGTGGTATCCATGTGGAAGGTTATGTGCCGCCGCCGGGGCGGGAGCTACAGGTGGATACGCGAATAGCGAGTACCGATTACTTCCGGGCCATGGACATCCCCCTGCTCAACGGGCGGTTCTTCTCCGACCATGATACGAGCGACAGTCCGCAGGTAGCGATTATTGATGCGAAGTTCGCACAACGCTTCTGGCCGCACGACAATCCCATCGGAAAACACCTTTGGTTCAATCCCAAGAAACCCTTCACCATTACGGGTGTAGTGGGAGTCGTTAAGCAGTATGGTCTCGATATCGACGGCAAAATTGCGGTCTACTTTCCGCATCGGCAGAACCCTTCCGGCGGCATGTACCTGGTAGTCCGCACGTCTTCGGATGAGGCGGGACTCGCGGAAGCAATAATCAGGCAAATTCACGCGGTAAATTCAGACGCATTGGTCTTCGACGTTCGCACCATGCAGGACCGGCTGCTCGATTCTCTCGCCCGCCAGCGGTTCTCCGCGACCATGCTGGGCGCGTTCGCAGCCTTCGCCCTCCTGCTGGCAGCGGTGGGAGTATACGGCGTCATGTCCTATCTGGTCTCGCAGAGCACCCACGATATCGGCGTGCGAGTGGCCCTCGGCGCACAGCCGGCGAACATCCTCGGCCTGGTGGTCCGGCAGGGAATGGAGCTGGCGGCGATCGGCATAGTGGGAGGCATAATCGGCGCACTCGTGCTGACCCGGGTGATGACCAGCCTGCTGTTCGGCGTCAGCGCAACGGACGCCCTCACATACAGCGCCGTAGCCCTGCTCTTAGGCGCCGTAGCGTTCGCCGCAAGCGCGATTCCGGCACTTCGGGCAACCAGTATAGATCCCATGGCCGCCCTGCGCGACGAGTAGCCTCAGCCCATCGTGAAAAGGCGCCCGTTGCGAATCGTAGCTCGCGTGGTTATCGCTGCGGTTCATTTTCGATAACCGGAGCCATAGTCGCTCTCCGAGTTCGGCAGGGAAAGATGAGACGGAGGAGAACTCTCTTTCGATAGCGGAGGAGATCGGCACCCTCATTGTGCCGGGCTCTGGTCACCCGTGTTGAGTGTGAATTACGAGGGATACGTCAATAGGTGTCCGTGGCGCAGACTCCCCTGTCACGGCATGATAATTTTCCGGCAATTTCTCGCCGATCGACCGATATGTGGGTATAGGAACCGGTGATATCTGGGTGCCATAGCTTGTAAGTCATACAAACACAAGAGCATCTCAGGTTGGTAACGGATTACCAGGGCCCGTCCGTTTGCGTCGATAAGGAGGCTAGATGGACAGTCGCATCATGGGCGTGTGGATAGGGGTCGGGCTCGGTGCGGCGGCACTGAGCGCGGCGAACGTTCAAGGCACCATTGTGATTGAACGCAAGCTTACTAAGCGCAACGTCACCGCAGCGGCTGGGCTATATCAACGCGGTTCGGCCGTGAACCTGAGCGCCGATGTGGGCACCGATCCGCTCGACTACGAGCGATCCCACGTTATCGTATACCTCGAAGATGAGCCTGGACTCAGCCGGAGCCCGGTGAAGGACCACAGCACGGATCGCGTGAAGGAACCCGAAATGGAACAGCAGGAACGCCGCTTCGTTCCGGACCTGCTGGTTGTGGCTGCTGGAGAATCCGTTTCTTTTCCGAACTTCGATCCTATTTTCCACAACGTATTCTCGCTTTCCAAGGCCAAGAGCTTCGACCTTGGTAACTACCCTAAAGGTCAGACGCGGAGGATTACCTTCCCATCGCCCGGGATCGTATCGGTTTACTGCCATCTTCACCCCAATATGACGGCGTCCATCCTGGTGACGCCCAACCAATGGAGCACAGTGGCGGATGCGCGCGGAAATTTTGTGCTGCGCGATGTTCCACCGGGCACGCACACGGTTGTGGCGTGGCACAAGGCCGCCGGATTTTTCCGGCAGACAGTCGAGGTCACCGCCGAACACGGTGCTCACGCGCAATTCATGATCCCGCTTCGCGCTGCGACCGGCCAGCACGACGCGCGCACAGATCACGCGAAATCCTGCTTGGATTCCGGAGGCACTCCTGTTCGCGCGCAGGGCACGAACGGACCCGCCAGTTCGGGGACTGATGGCTCCGGACACGATTGCGCGCCTGCGACGGCGTCCCTGCGGTCGAGGTAACCGTATGCGGTTAGCGGCGCGGCGACGCAGCTCGATCCGAGCCTTGTGGAAGGACTCAGAAGCTTGTTTGGCGATGGCCAAAGGGAACTATGGATTACCGAAACGGTTGACAACGGAGGCTGCATGAAGGTGCGTTTAGACTACTTATTGATCTTGTTCCTACCGCTCGTCCCCCTGGCGGGGCAGGAAGCAGATTCCGGGATCGACGTGTCCGCAACCATCAGCGGCGAACCGATTTACAGCCACGAGCTTACAGAGAGTCCGAGAGACGGGTCGGCCTTGGACGCGGCATTCCGTGCCGTCGTTTATCCCATCATAAAGCTGGACGAACACTGGACCATCGCTGGTGCGGTGCAGTTTAACTCCGAGCCGTATTTCACTGAAGAATTCACGGCACCGGGACACGGCGTGAGGACCAGGATACTGCAAGCCAATCTGGGCTACTCACGATTCTGGGATTCGGCGTCGATCAATGTCCGAGTTGGTCAATTACAGTCGGCCGTCGGCGAGTTCAATTTGCGTTATGACGACGCCGTTAACCCGCTAGTCGATATGCCAATTCTTTATGGTTATTACGGCAAAATATCAACCATGGGTATGGCCGGTGTCCAGACTGACATCACGCTGGGGAAATGGGATGCTCGCGCCCAGCTTGTGAATTCGTCGCTGATGAACCCGCGCAGCATATTCGATCGGGACCAGTACGGAAACTGGGCGGGAGGCGCGGGCTATACGATTCGACAAGGCTTGCGCGTCGGCATTTCCGCCGCACGGGGTCCCTATCTGGACAGGCAATGGCCCTATTTCTTTCCCGGGGAGGCGAATCCCAACCGCCTGCCGGGCAGCAGCGTTGGTACGGATGTGCAGTTTGCTCACGGCCACTGGAATATCGGAGGAGAGTGGAACTGGATGCTGATGCCTTACCACGCGATTCCGTTTCTCCGCCGAGAGGGAGCTTATAGCGAAGCAAAGTACGTTCTCTCCCCTCGATGGTACGCGGCAATGCGGGTCGGATATCTCTGCACAAACGGGAATTGCGAAGATCTTTACGAAATGGCCGCCGGCTTTCGTCCCGGCACCCATCAATTGATCAAGCTAGAATACGAAATCGATAGCAACGCCCAGCCGGGGCAGCTAAACAGGATCGTTATGGCTCAGTTTGTGACTACGATCCACCCCATCAGTTTCGCTTGGCACTGAAACGGCCTGCTCCGTCGGTTCCAACCTACCTTCGACGGTACGAGGGGCATTAATCCGGCGTAGCAGCTCACTCCCCGGGACGGCCCAACGCGCACCCTCCCATGAGCATGATTCTGACCAAGATTTCTGAGCCCGCAAGGCTCGTCCAATTCCCTGACAAACTTCTGGCACGGCGTGTGGTCTAATCGTTCAGAATGCCGATCGGCATTCCATCCGGGAAACGAAAGAAAATGCATTGGAGGATCCTTCAACAACATGAGATCAAATATGAAAAACACGTATTCGCAGGGAATCCAGCGGCATCTCAGGTCGGTGGGCATGCTGGCGTTTTGCACTTTAGCCAGCGCTTTTGCTCAAAACAAAGCCATCGACTTCAAGAAGGGCATGCCCTTTAGCGATGGGTATGTGGCGGGCAATACCCTCTACGTTGCAGGCCAGCAAGGGCCCGACTCGCAAGGCAAAGTCACGGGAACCGATATCACTCTACAAACTACAAATGCAATTGCCGCGATCGAAAAAGTAGTCAAGAAAGCGGGCTTTCAGATGACCGACATAACATCCGTGACCGTTTATGTCACGGACTTGAACGACGTTCCGAAGATGAACGATGTCTATAAGAAGCTCATGCCAGACCCGAAACCAGCGCGAGCCACCGTGCAAGTTGCGGGCTTGATCGGTGGAGCGAAGATCGAAATTTCGGCCATTGCCGTGAAGCACTAGCCTGTCCTAGCACGGCGAAGCTTTCTTGAGCTTGTGCCTTATCCTCGACATACTTCCGCAGCGCTCATGAAGGCTTCCGAAGAGCCGTAGAATGGAAGCGCGGGGATTGCCATGGCCCACAACACGCCGAAAGGTCTTCTAAAAGGCGCCAAACTGACGCGCAGCCACACCACCGTCATCGAGGCTGCTATCCCCGCTGTGAACGCCGCGAAAGAGTCCCCGAGCGTTTCCAAGATTGTCATCGGCGTCATCACGCCCACAAAGACCGGACAATCGCACATTAAATTCACGCCGATTCGAGCTGGGTTGCGGATGCAAGTCCGGGGCAACAGTGCTGTCCAAATTTTCTTTGTCTACACCAACCGGCCGGATGATGTGATGCGCAGGATTACTCAGAAATGGCAAGAGCGCTGACCCGGCGAATCCCGGGCGCTATCGTCCGGCAATTGTTCGAGGCAGCCGTGGTATGCGCTGCAAAGCTGCCCTTCTATGGAGTTTCAAATCTGTCTTGCTGCGCGTAGAGGAACGGCCGGTCGTCGCTGCTTCTCCAGAAGTAGTACAAGGATGATCACACTTGCGATCGCCGCGTACGCACACCACAGCGAGGTGAACGCGTACCGCTTGACCTCCATTACAACCAGGAGAATCACCAGGTTTGCCGCGCCGAAGATTACCATCGACCTGACCTTCGAGAAAAACAGCGAACCGCACGTTGCAATCACATACAGCAACGCAACCGCTGTATTGTTTGTCGCTTGATTGATGTACACGATACTATTTCCCTCGATGTACACCTGCAATGGGTACGCCGTTAACGCCCACAATATGTAGAGCGTCGTTGCTCCGCCGAGCACGAGGAACGGCAGCATGCGCCTGCGGCTCTTCCCGTCAGGCTCGAACAGCAGCACGCTTAGCGGCAACAGGAAAGGAAGGAGCCCCTGCGCATACAGCATGAACGCCGCGCCCATGTCGTGCGCCACTGGCGGGCGAAAGAATCCCATCCAATCCCAGCCAGACGAATCCTTCGATGAACTGATGAACGGCGAATAGCGCGGGCAGCGCCGCGAAAAGCAGTTCGCGCCTGTGCTTCACCTTCGTCAATGTGACGACGCCGATGGCGCCCAGAGCTCCGCTGCCAACAAAGTTCGCCGCTGCCGAAAAACACATGGCTCGTCCTCTCCTTGCGAGGATTACACCGAGTCATCACAGAACGCAAAAAAGCTCTTATGATGCAGCGGCCGGATATGTTTTCAACCCTCAAAGCTATAGCTCTGGGGGAGGCGCAACGCCAGTTCCGAAAACAGTCCGGGAAAGTTGATATATTG
Source organism: Terriglobia bacterium (assembly GCA_963768075.1). Classification (GTDB taxonomy): domain Bacteria; phylum Acidobacteriota; class Terriglobia; order Bryobacterales; family Bryobacteraceae; genus QHXW01. The sequence continues at coordinate 205,679 of CAVYHD010000018.1, read as the reverse complement.
CCCATGTTGAACGTTCTCCTCCAGGCTGCGAAACCGGCTCGTGGTCGCAGCTTCGCCTCGATATTCCGCCACTTGGGAGCGTTGGGACTTTTCTTTCTCGCGATCCTGGATAGCTCTCCGCTGCCCACATTTGGTGGCCCTGACATCCTGATCGCGATTCTCGCCGCCAGTCACCGCAACCCATGGTACGAGTATGCAGCCGTCGCCACAGCCGGCTCGGTGATCGGCGCTTATCTCACGTTCCGAATCGCACGCAAAGCCGGATCAGCTTATCTGCACAGTAAGTTTGGAGAAGGCAAAGTATCCGCGCTCCTGAAAGTGTTTAAGAAATGGGGCACCGGGACGCTGGTCGCCTCTACCGCCGTTCCTTTCCCATTCCCGACCAGCATGGTTTTCGCCATAGCAGGCGCTTCCAACTACCGCATAAGCAAGTATCTGGCAATTGTCACCATCTGCCGCGCTGCCCGATATGCAGCCATTGCCATCGCGGCGGATCTTTTCGGGCGTCACTTCATCCGGGTCTTCCGGCATCCGACGCAATATTGGGGCTGGTTGTTGCTGTTCGCTGCGACGGTTTTCGGCCTGATCACCGCGGGGATTCTGATCAACAGGCGGCTGGCAACTGTCTCGGTGGGGTGAACGGCCCGCTCCAAATCATCATGCATGGCCGGGAATCGGCGCCATCCGCGTAATAGTGCGCAAAGCACTGCCAGCTCGTTGGAACGGGCGCGCGGCTAGGAGCGCTTCAATTGTTACGGTAGGCCGCTGCTTTGCCTTCCCAAGGCCCGACGTAGACTATGGCGCCTGGTTTGGCGGCGCGCAACATCGCCGCGCCCTTTTCCGTGACGGTGGTGCCTTTCAGATCGACTTCGCGCAGGGAGGGCATGGCGACGAGGACCGCGACGGCTTCATCGTTGATACGTCCGCAGCCTTGGAGTTTCAGCCGCTCGAGACTGGTGAGCGATTTAAGTTGCTCCAGCCATTGTTGGGTGACGCTCAGGGTGCTTACTTCTCCCAGCTTCGCGCCTTCAATTCCCACCGTAGTCGACACGCAAGCGAAGCGCAGTTCGCGCAGGTTCTTGAGACTGAGAACGGCCTGGAGTCCGGTGTTGGACATGGCTATACTCCAGACGTTCTTGTCGTTGCCCTGGCGGCCGCTCAGATCGAGGTAAGTCAAATTCGGCATTTGACGGAGCGCCTGCATACCTGCGTCGCCCAATTCGTTGCCACCCATGGTCAATGTCCTGAGGTTCGTCAGACTGGTGAGCCGTTCCAGGCCGACGTCGGTCATTAATGTGGAGCCCACATCGAGCGATTCGAGCAACGTGAGTCCGGCAATATGCTCCAGAGCGCTGTCGCCGGCTTTCGTGCCGTGCAGGTTGAGGCGCTTGAGACGCTTCCAGTCTTTGATGGCGGCGACACCTTCATCGGTGACATACTCGGCGAAATAGAGATTGAAATCGGTAACACTGCGCAGGTTCTTGATCTCTTGCATACCGCTATCGGTGATGTGGGTGAGGGAAAGATCAAGAACACTCAAGGCGGGATAGCGATTCAAGCGGCGGAGGTCGGTATCGGTGACCCAGGTCCCGCGCAGGCTGATGCCGGTAACCAAGCCCTGAGCGTTACGCACCACTGTGCCGCCGAGGTCGGTGATCCATTGCGCGTCATCGCTTCTTGCGGTTTCGGCCCAGACGGAAACTGCACATAGCAGGAAGGCGAACCGAATGTATTTCATTGGCGGATTCTCCGGTTGGGTAAGGCTGAATCACGATCGAATACGATTTGGCACTCGGGCAGAGCGGTTTTCAGGGCAAGCATTGCATTCTCCGTGACCAGCGTGTGATAGATGTTGAGGGTGCGCAGCTCAGTCATGGAGCGCAGAGTTTGAGCGCCCTGATCGGTAATGCTGGTGGCATCGAGGCTCAACTCACGCAACCGGGGAAGATCCTTCAGAAACACGACAGCGTGGTCATCGAGTGTCAGGTAGTCGAGCTTGGCAACGCGTAAGTTCTTCAGCCCAGCGACTGAAGCGATGCCCTCGTCGTTGCCGTGGGTGTGGATCAGTTCGAGTCGCTGGAGTTGCTGCAAGGGTTGCAAGGCCGCGAGACCGGTGTTGCCGATGCCGGTGTAGTTCAAATAAAGCTCGCGCAGGTTGGTGAGGGCGGCGACTTGTTTGAGTCCGGCGTCGGTGATTTCGGTGCTGCTGAGATCCAGGCTTTCGAGGTTCGCGAGTTTGGCGATTCCGCTTAAGCCGGCGTCGGTGATGTCGAGAAAGCGGAGCCGCACGGTACGCAGGCCGGTGAGCAAGGCGATGTTTTCAAGACCGCGATCGGCAATATGCGAACCGGACAGATCGAGATCGCGCAATGCCGTTAGCCCTTTTAACTGGGCCAGTCCCGGCCCGTCGACCAGCGTCCCGGCCAGCTTGAGAGTTTCGAGGTGGCTCAATGTGGCGAGCTTCGAGAGGCCTGTTGACGAGACGGTGGTGTTGCTGAGATTGAGTTCGCGAAGACCGGTGAGCCGCTGTACAGAGGTCAGGCCCAGATCGGAGACTTGCGTTACCTGGAGCTCGAGTTTTTGGAGGTGACGGAGATTTTCGAGAAAGGCGAGCTGCGCATCACTCAAAGAGGTGGAAGCCAGGTTAACGGATGTAAGGTGGCCATCCACCAGCTCCGCGCTTCCGCCCATCAGGCGGACCCAAGTGGCGATGGCCTGGGGAGAGGAACCCGTGGGCTTAGCGGCGCCGGCCGGAGGCGTTCTGGATAGAGCGGCTCCATCGAAACGGACCTTGACTGCGGGCAGGGCAGCGCGCAGCGCTTCGACACCATTGGTGGTGACACGGCTGTAGCGGACATCGACGTCGGTAAGGCTTTTCAAAGAATGCAGACTGGCTAGGCCGGAGTTCGTCACCAGTGTCCGGTAGAGGTTCAAGACCTCCAGCGATTTCATGCCGGCGAGGATGTCCATGGATTCATCGGGTACCTGCGCGCCTAGTAGATTCAAGCTGCGAATCGATTTCAAGTTTCTGAGATGCTCGAGCCCGCGGCCTGTAACGCGAGTCCCGGAGAGATCGAGTTCTTCAAGAGCGGTCAGATTCTCCAGATACTTGAGGCCATTGTCGGTGACCAGCGTGTTCCGCAAAATGAGATGTTTCAGGTTTGTTAGCCCGGCGAGGGAAGCCATGCCTTCGTCGGTAAAGGGATTGTCGCCGAGGTCGAGATCGCGCAGTTGCGAGAAGACCGACAACTTGGGTTTGCCGAGGCGGCATTGCGCGCATCGGAGTTGTTTTAGGCCGGACCAGGGAGCGAGCTTGTCGATGTCTTTGTCGTTGACTGCGATATTCGTTTGGAAATGCCAGCTGAAGGCCAGGCGCTCGACGGAAGTTAGCGAGGCGAGGGCTTCAAACACACCCGTTTTGTCTTCTCTGCCTGCGCCGGGGTTCCAGATTCGGCCCGGCAGATAAAGCTGCCGCAGATGCGTAAGGCCTTCGAGTTTGCGGAGCTCGACGGGGTGCATGACGGCGCCGCTCAGGTCGATGGAGGCAATGTGGAAGTCGCCGGGAGGTAATTGGGAGAGATCGCGGATGGGCTGGTTTGACCCTTCCAGGATCAAACTACCTTCCCAGCGGATCGCCCACTCCGCGACCTCGCGTTCGGTCGCTGCCGGCGCGGCGACTGCAAAAAAGAGGAGGGACGCAATAAGCTGGCGCATCTCCTGCTATTCTACAGGGATGAACGGCGCGGCGGAAGAAAACCGGGTCCGATGGAGAGTTTTCGTGGTTAACCGCATGATTTTGTTGGTGTTGGCAGGCGGCGTATCGTGGGGGCAGAGTGGCGATTTCCGGACCACCCTTTTCCCGATTCTCGAGAAGGCAAACTGCCGTGCCTGTCACAACACGGATGGCGTGGCGTCGGCGACTCGGCTGCATTTTCCCGAGGCGGATGCTGATGCCGATAAGATCGCCGCTTTTGGGAATTCGCTGGTTGTTTTGGTGGACCGGCAAAATCTGGACGGGTCGCTTCTCCTGCGAAAGCCGACGGCGCGGATGCCGCACACCGGCGGCGAGCGGATTAAGCCGGGCAGCCCCGACGAAGCAGTATTGAAAGCGTGGATTGCGAAGCTGGCACAATTGTCTGGCACCGAGTTGGCGACGGCGCTGAAGTATCAAGAGCTGGAAAGTGAAGGCGGGGGCGCGGCGCAGGATGCGCAGCTGCGCCGCTTGACACACAGCCAATACAACCACACGGTGCGCGATTTGTTGGGCGACCAAACAGGACCGGCAATGCAATTTCCGCCGGAAGATTTCGTCAACGGGTTTTTGGACCAGTCCCGCGGGCAGAGCCTTTCGCCCCTGCTGCTGGAGGCTTACAGCAATGCCGCGGAGAACCTGGCGCGATCGGCCTTTCGCGGTGGCGATACGCACGCGCTGCTTTCCTGTAAGCCTTCGCCGGAGTGTGGGAAGCGGTTCGTGCGGGAATTCGGACGGAAGGCGTTCCGTCGCCCGCTCGAACCACGGGAGCAGCAGCGCTACGAAGCGCTGCTGGCAAAAGAGCCGGACTTCCTGAAGGGCGCGCAGTTGGTGGTGGAGGCGATGCTCCAATCGCCGAACTTCCTGTTTTGGATCAACACAACGTCAGACCCGAAATTGAAGGCGTGGGCGACGGCCAGCCGGCTTTCGTATTCGGTGTGGGACACGATGCCCGATGCCGAGCTTTTCGCCGCCGCTGAGCATGGGGAATTGGCGACCCGGGCGGGCGTGGAGAAGCAGGTGCGGCGCATGCTGTCGGATCCGCGGGCTCACGAATCGCTGGATGAGTTTGTCAGCCAATGGCTGCGATTTGACCGGTTGACGACAGCGAGCAAGGACCGGCGCAAGTTCCCGTATTTTACGCGTGAAACAGCGAACGCCATGATCACAGAGGCGCGCACGTTTGTCTCCGACCTGGTATGGAATGACGGTAACTTCATGGATCTTTTTACCGCCAAATATGGGTACGTCAGCCCGGAACTGGCACGGATCTATGACGTACCGGCGCCGGCCAGGGATTTCGAACGCGTGGCATTTCCAGCGAACTCTGAACGGGCGGGGATTTTAGGGCAAGGTTTGTTTCTGGCATTGACGGCGAAACCGGAGGATTCATCACCCACGGCGCGGGGCCTCTTTGTGCGGGAACAGTTCCTTTGTCAGCATGTGCCGGATCCGCCGCCGGGCGTGAACACGAATCTGCCACCGGTGACTGAGGCCAAGCCCCAGACCAATCGCGACCGAATGTCGGAACACACGACCAATGCTTCGTGCGCCACCTGCCACAAGCTGATGGATGCCGTGGGATTCGGGCTGGAGAAGTTCGACGCGGTTGGGGCGCGAAGAGAACAGATGGTCCTTGAATTCAGCAAGAAATCGTATGAGGACGACGACGAAGATGAAAAACATCCCGCACCGAAGCGAATCGTCACCCTGCCGTTGAACACGAATGCGTACGTTGCCGGCATTCCGAATTCGGAGTTTTCGTCGCCGGAACAGTTGGGTGCGGTGCTGGCGAAGAGTTCCCAATGCCAGGAGTGCATTGTGAAGCAGTATTTCCGGTTTCAGGCCGGAAGAGGCGAAACGGCGGCCGACCGGCCTCTGATCCGGTTCGTCACTGACGACTTTCGCAATTCAGGTTTCCGCTTTAATGAGTTAATATTGTCAATGGTGCTGTTCAGAGAATTTCCCCAGGAGAGGGCGAGGCTGAATGTCGCAGATAATCACCAATCGCATTAGAACGTCCCGCAGGGCGCTGCTGAAAGGGCTCACCGCAGCCGGAGCGAAGATCGTGATCGGCCTTCCGCCACTGGTGTCGATGTTCAATTCGACGGGGACCGCTTACGCGGCCACTCCCCCGACCGCGGCGGCCAATGCGACCGTGGCGGAGAAGCCGATTGAAACCCGTTTTGTTCTGTGGTTCAACGGGAACGGCATTCCGGAGCGCTACTGGATTCCCGCGGAAGAAGGGAGCGACTACGAACTGACTCCATGCCTCTCTCCGCTTGCCGCCTGGCGCAAGGACATTCACGTGCTGAGCGGTGTGGACAATGCGGCCGCCAGCGGCAAAGGGAACGGCCATACGAACTCCATGAGCGGTTTGATGACCGGCCTGGATTTCACCGGCCGCGGACCGAGCGGGCCGTCGATTGACCAGATTATTGCGGGGAAGATCGGCGGGGATTCGCGCTTCCGCTCGCTGCAGATTGGTGTGGCTCAGGAATCTTTCGGCGAGAGCATGCAGCGCAACATGAGCTGGGCGGGCTACGAGCGGGCGCTGCCGCCCGAGATGATTCCGCACCGGCTGTTTGATCGCTTGTTTGGTGCGCGCGAAGAGGGCTGGGTGAATCGGAAGCGCAGCATTCTGGATGCAGTGCGGGAGGATGCCTCGACGCTTGAGAAGTCACTGCCGGGAGACGATAAGGCCCGGATGGACGAGCATTTGTCGAGTATCCGGGATTTGGAGCGCTCCATTGCCGGGCTGCCTCCGGAGTACGCACGGGTTGATCCGCCCGACTTCGACGGCGACATGAAGGATTGGCCGCGAATTGCGAAATTGCAGAGCCACCTGCTGGTGCAGGCACTGGCGATGCGTCAAACGCGCGTCGCTTCTTATATGCTGACGAAATGCCAGAGCCTGACGCGGTTCCCGTGGCTTGGCTATAACTCGGCGCGGCATCATGACTACACGCACTCGCCAGACAAGACGTCTGGTGCGGACGGAACGGATGGCATCCACGTGCTGCGCGACATCTGCCGCTGGCACGTGGAGGAGTTCGCGTATCTGGTGGCGAAGCTCGAATCAGTTCCGGAAGGCGATGGCACGCTGTTCGACCACACTAGCCTGATTTTCGTCCACGAACATGCCGAGGCCAATCCCCATAAGAATAGCGGCTTGGCGATGCTTGTGGCCGGGGGAAGCAAGAGGCTGGACAAAGGTGCTCACACCCGCATCACCGGGACGGTCGCCGATGTCTATGTGACGGTGGCGGATGAAGTGGTAGGCGCTGGTATTGGTAAGTTCCCGACAGCGACCAAGAAGATTGGGGCGCTGCTTACGTAAGATTCCCCGGCGACAATCCGCACCCTGGCGCAAACCAGGCAGCAAAACGCACTACCGAGGCGCGGGGCTGTACACTTACTTCTTCATTTGTTCGTCGTCGGTGTTGGCATCCATATGCATGTCCATTCCGGCCCACACGTTGTTGGGGGACTTTGCGTTGGGGTAGACATGAGTCATCCATCCGAAGACCACTGGAATCCAAAGTCCGTGCGCCTCTTTGCATGTCTCTTCGGTGTGGATACTCCCTTGCGGGCCAAACTGCGCATGCGGCCCGGATAGCTCTGCGAGAGGCAAGCTTCGCGGTCCGCCGCAGAAATCCACGTGACGGTGCCAAGTCGCGATACTTAGCGGAGCGACTGCATTCAGATGTTCCGGCGTCGAACCTTGCGGGGCGGTGTACATGACGCCCACGGCCTTCATGCCCTCCGGCGTGCGTTTGTACAGGATCGATCCCGGACGATCGTAGTTCACTTGGCGCTGCTCCAGGCGGGCGTAGCGATAGTTCGTGTAGTGGACCTCTTCGCCCAGTTTACCGGTGGGATGAAACGGCCTGTAGCCGTCTCGAAGCGCGGTATTCACATCGGAATAATGTGCAATCACGTTACGCGCGGCGGCGACGATCTGCTCGGCGCGCTGTTTGTCTCCCGGTTGCGGCTTGCCCCGGAGCGACATCTGCATGTGATTGCCCATCTTCATCGAAGGCACCGGCGTGTCATCGGTTTTGCCGCCGTAGTAGCGAAGCAGCCGCTCCCACAAGGGAAATTGCTGCGCCATCACGGCGGCAAAAGAACAGAGCAGACTCAGAAGAAGAATCACCTTGAGACTTTTCGCCACGTATCCTCCAAGGCGCCAGTCTTGGGAAATCGGACCAGCAAAAAAGTGAACATTGTCTTCGTAGGGACGATCGTCATTTCCAAAGATGATCTCTACAGCAATAACGGATTTCCGGCCAAACTTGTTCCGTGGCGTCTGGGACGGCGTTCTTGGAGACGACTCCTCTGAAGTCGGCATGCTATCGAATGTTAGCCCGGTCCGTGTTTTCAATAAACGACGAGCCGGATGTGGCTCCATTTTAGGAAAACGCTGGGCTTTGATGGTGAACCGAAACTGCATATCGTCGCCGAACCACTGCCGAACGGGCGTGATTCGTCATCCGTGAACCAGACCGCGCAACTTCCGACATCGCCTGCGCGGTTTTCTACGATTCGACGATATAGGGCACACTAGGCTGCGGGAAAGTGCTGAGGTAGCGCCTCATCTCGTCGCGGACGCGGCGAAAAAGCGCGAGCCGTCCCTCTGCGGAACCTTGAAGGGCGCCCGGATCTTCAAAGCTCTGATGGATCAACACGCTTTTGCCGGGAAAAATAGGGCAGCTTTCCTTGGCACTGTCGCAGACCGTGAGAACGTAGTCGAACGACTGGCGGGTAAACTCGTCTACGCTTTTCGAGCGATAGTTGGAGATATCGATGCCCAACTCTCGCATGACGGCGATTGCCTCAGGTCGAACCCGGCTCGGCTTGGTCCCAGCGCTGAAGACTTCGAAGCGATCTCCTGCCTCACGGCGTAACAAGCCTTCGGCCATCTGGCTCCGGGCTGAATTGCCAGTGCAGAGAATGAGGACTCGTTTCTTATCGGACATGGGTACTTTCCAGTTGAGCGTGTGGGACGATGACCTGCTCCGAATCTTCGGGAAGCGTCGGCACAAGCCAACGAAATAGAGCTGTGGCCGCGGCCGCGCCCGCTAGCTGAGCAACGATAAATCCGGGGGCATCCACGGGTCGAATTCCGGCAAACGTATCCGATGCGGCGCGGGCCAGCGTCACGGCCGGATTTGCGAAAGACGTCGATGCTGTGAACCAGTAAGCGGCCGTTATGTAGGCCCCGACCGCGAACGGCACGACGGAAGACCGGAGCCGTGCGCAGCCCCAGATGACGGAGAGCAGGCCGAACGTCGCCACAAATTCACTGAAGAGCTGGGCACTGCCGGATCGGGCGTGATGCGAGGCGAAGAAAACTGGCGCGCTGAACATCAGGTGAGCCGCGGCGACGCCAGCGAAAGCACCGCCAATCTGCGCGGCAATATAAGCTGGCGCGTCGCTCCAGGCCAACCCGCCCTGCCAAGCGTCGGCGAGCGTGACGGCTGGGTTAAAGTGCGCTCCCGAAATCGGTCCGAGCGTGAGAATCAACGCGACTAGGGCCGCGCCGGTCGCGATCGTGTTCGCAAGGAGTGCGATCGCCACGTTTCCTCCGGCCAGCCGCTCGCCCATGATACCGGACCCCACGACGGCTGCCAGAAGAAAGGCCGTTCCAAGGGCTTCAGCTACAGCACGCCGGGCCACAGCACTCCCTCCATGCGGGTTTCACCGCGCGGATAAAGGCGCTCATGAACTTGCCTTCCACTTGCGGCGCCATCGCATCGACGTCAATCCCTTCTCCAGCGAGAAACTGTCGGGCATCCTCAATGCTGTATACGCGGGTCGGCTCAATATCGATCGAATCAAAGCCCGCTTTGGCGAGCTTATAGACGTAATCTTCATCGCGAAGCGCCCCGGCAATGCAGCCGACCCACAACTCCATGCTGCGGCGTACCTCGGCGGGCACCTCGCCGCGGACAACGACATCGGAGACCGCCAAACGGCCTCCTGGCTTGAGGACCCGAAATGTCTCGCGCAGCACGCGATCCTTGTCGGTGGAGAGGTTAATCACGCAGTTCGAAATGACCACATCGACGGAGTTGTCGGGCAATGGTATGTTTTCGATCTCGCCTTTGAGAAACTCGACGTTTTCGACGCCGGCCTTGCGTTGATTTTCTTGGGCCAACACTAACATTTCGTCGGTCATGTCCAGGCCGTAAGCTTTGCCGGTTGGTCCTACGCGCTTTGCTGATAGCAACACGTCGATCCCGCCACCGGAGCCGAGATCGAGGACGGCTTCGCCTGGATTGAGTTTGGCTAACGCCGTAGGATTGCCGCAGCCGAGAGAAGCAAGCACCGCCTCTTGTGGTATTGCGCTCGTCTGGGTGGAATCATAGAGATTCGAGGTTATAGGATCGACGCACCCGAGTGAACTCGGAGCCGATCCGCAGCAGGAGCTTCCACCTGTCTTGACGCGAAGAGCCGCCTCGCCGTATTTCTCTCGCACTTTTTCTTTTACGTCCATGTTGTTCTTTCCTACCTTGATTTGGGGTGGTGGTGTTTGTCGACGAACTCAGCGACATGCTGGCGAATTGCGTCACGCGCGTGGCACACCGCCGAGTGGTGATCCAGACCAGCCGCCTCAAGATCCGCAGGACTCTCGAGCTGCCATGTCTGTCGCCAGACCGCGCCGGGAAACACGGGGCATGATCGCTCCTTCTCCCGGTCACAAAGCGTGATGACGTAGTGAAAACGTTGACGGAGATATGGATCGACCACCTTGGTCCGGGCGGATGAGATGTCGATGCCGACCTCTCGCATCGCAGCCACCGCGTGCGGGTCCAAGCAGCCCGCTTCGGCTCCCGCACTAACGATCTCTAATTCGTCGCCCGTAAGTTTGCGCAGAAAGGCTTCTGCCATCTGGGTACGGCACGAGTTCTCGGTGCAAAGAAACAGAACTCTTGGTTTGATCGCCATGCACTTCCCCTCCTATCTGCAGAGGTGGGTGATCTTCGCAGGTTTAATGGCCTTGTTACGGGTACAGCACTCGGCGAAAAGGAATCCAAGCAATTCCTCCAGAACGGCGGTGTTGGCGGTGTATCGCAGGAACGTGCTTTCACGGCGCATGGTGATGAGGTGCTCGTTTTTGAGCTTTTCCAAGTGATGCGACAACGTCGAGGCCGCAATACCAAGCTCGTTCTGGATCTCCCCCACCACCATCCCGTCGGGATGGGCCGCCAGGAGCGCCCGCAAAATCCGCAAGCGTGGCTCCGCTCCGAGGGCGGCGAACATGTCCGCATAGGTTGCAGTCCGATCCTCGTCGCCCGCGACCTTCAATCGTGGCGATTCCATATTTCTATCATATTCGAATAATGGAATCTGTCAAGACCTTGTCAGGGGCATATCAGACAGATTCCACCGTCCCGAGATACGGCGATCGCCAGATTGCCAGCAGGTTGGGAATCGGCGAAGGGACTGTGTCGACGGCTTCTGACGAGCCAGAGTATGGAAGTCATCCCATAAATGCTCGCGGCGAGATTCCGGGAAGGTCGGGTCCGACGCCAGAGTTTTATGGTTAAGCGTTTCAGGCGCTCTTTGCGCAATTACAACATCGAGCAGGTCGTGGCTGACTTCAGCTACTTGGTGATCGTCGCGCAGGCAATGCGGTCCCCTGCGTTGCCAGAGGGATCGCTCATTAGGTCGTCCGCTTTGGCGTGGATCACCAGGGACGTGCCGCCATTGGCGAACACGGAATTGCTTCCGTCGCCCAGGGTAACTGCCGAATTTTCCACCGTGAGTTTCGCCGTGCCGTTCGGTTTTACGGTGAAATTCTGCATATCGCCCGCGTGCGGTTTGGGGCTCACAGGGTTGTTAATGCCGTGATGCGCGTTGGTTGGGTTGAAGTGGCCTCCCGCGCTCGTGAATGCGGGGCCCTCACACTTCGCCGTGGTGTGGATATGGAGGGCGTGTTGCCCCGGAGGCAGCCCCTTGAGGTTTAGAGCGATTCTTACGCCTTTGCCGCCAGGTCCGTCGGAGATTTTAGCGGTTCCGACATCCTTTCCAGTCCCGTCCTTCACGGTCAAGATCACCGGCTTGTTGGCCGCAAAGAGCACGGCGCCGAACAACCCCGTCGCCGCAATAGCTATCACTCGTCTGTTCATGTGTACCTCCTGATCGAAACTTGGCTACGACTGGCATTATATCTGGCCGGGCGTCGCCGTCGCATTGACCTCAGATCGGGTCGGCTTACTCCACTGTAAGACGGCGAATCGAAAAGCTGCGCGCCCACGGTAGTAGGCGGACACTACGCCCGCGCTGGCAAGGAAGTTCCTGGCCGATTCGGGACGGGATCTAGCGGTAGGGAGACCCAAGCGGATTTTCGCCCGGCAGCGAGTTTTCCAGTTGCGCGCCAGCGGCCTCAGCTGCCGGCAAATCGGTCGCCGTCTTGGAATTAGCGAGGGGACTGTAAGGCGGGCCCCGAATTCCACATGAATCGAACGGAGCGGGCCTGGATGCAATAGTGATCCGGAACACGTCGGGTGTATACTGGCGGCAACCTGTGGGGTGAAACAACATGCCGAAATACAAGTTGCGGATTTGGGACGGGCAACGCGAGTACTTCGGGAACAATAATACCGGCCTGGGATCGTCAGGAAACGTCATAGGATACCGGGAGGGGGCAGATCAGCCGTTGTCACCACGCAAGTTAACGGGACTGAGGAAATACACCGCGATCACCCTGAAACGGGGATATACCGAGGACTCCGCATTGGCCACCTGGGCCGCCGAAGTTACGGCGAGCGCCGGGTCGCTTGGGTCGGAAGTCTCTCTGGCCAATTACCGCAAGAGTATTTTCCTGGAGTTCTACAACGAGGCGGGGCAGCTGGTGGTCAACTACAGAATCTCGGGTGGGTGGATGACCGAGCATCTGCCACAGCGGGGCCTCCTTCTTCACAACCTTCAACTACGTGACGGGAAGACAGTTCGGGAAAAACTAGCCGCGATTTTCGAAGCATCCTTGAGCCGCGGCGCTTAACCGGAATTTCCATTTTTGGCTTCCCAGTACCGTTCCGTCATATTACCCGGAAGTAATCCTTTTGCCCTGAGTGGACGTTTAGGTGCGCTTCCCGGAAATTTGGCGGATGCAGGCAGCGCGATCCAGGGTGACGGGAAGGCCGGTCAATAAAGGGTTCCGGATAAAACAATGCCCCCGGCGATGTTTTGAATTGCCTATTTGCGACAGATCCGCGTTTCGTAAAGGAGTTCCTCATAGAGCCGAACGCAGTGAAAGCGAGGCCGTCGCTGCCATAACCCTCCTGCACTCAGGTTGGTTTCTTAACCTCGTTTTCTTTGAGTGCCGCGTTAAACCGCGCCTGCAATGCCATGCCGACTAATGTTGCGATCAGGATCGCGGGATACAGTTGTCCGATGAGCGCCTCCGCCGTGGCCAGCGATCGCGCAACGCGATGGATCGGATACGCGTCACCGAAAGACACGGTCGTGAGGGTTTCAAAGCTGAAATAGATCAGACGGGACGGTTCGCCCGTGGGAACTCCGGCGGCCAGCGGCGTTTGGAAGTGGATGGCGTCCGGAATCTCTTCCATTAGCAGCTTGTAAGCGAACGCCCAGGTCACGCCGATCAGCAGGTAGGCGGCGACGCCGCCCATGACCCGATGCACAGTAACCGGGCCGGGAAGAAATGTCTGCTTAAGCGTCATGACCACGAGTATGGCCATGCAAAACACCTTGAGCCCCGTGTCCCAACCCCTGGGGCTGAATGAACGGTTGAATTCGACGATCAGGTCCGCCGTGAACTCCAGAATGGTCAACGCGATGATGAGGGACAGCAGCATCCGCTTCTTTACCGTCGCGATTGCGCCGGAGAGGAGCATGAGCGCGAAAGTCAGGTCGATTGCAATTCGCCCTGGACGGGACAGGCCGAACATCGGAACGACGATGGTCATAAGCACCAGAAATGCGAGGAAGAAGCTCAGCAGCCGATCCTCACGCCAGAAACCGGGCAACCGTATATGAGCCACGTAATTTTCTCCCTTGGCATTCGGCCCGCTGACCGTGTCCGAGGCACGAGTGAGCCGAGCACCGCCGCTGAATCCGAAAGCAGCGCTTGATCCGATGTCTCGGAGAAGCCCCCGACGAACCAGTCTCCCATTTGCCCGCCCGGTTGCGCGAAGCGCTAACCACCGGCAGTTTCGCGGCATCCCACGCGGCGGGACCGCCGGCCATCTCGATCAGATTCGTGATGTCGTATTGGTGCAGGATGCTGAACGCGACGGAAGAGCGGTAGCCGCCCGCGCGCAATGAACGGCAAGGCGGCGATCGCGTGGGAGTTTATGAAACGGTTGCCAGTATGGCACAACCGGCCGCGGCTTTCCACGCCAGTTGGTACTATTCGCCTGAAGACGGTCTCCTTGCGCGCGATGTGATCGTACAGGATAATGGCGTGCCTCAAGAAATCACTGTCGACGACTTCGCTGCCGGCCTTCCGCCTATCGCCTACACGGAAATTGTCGTCCTAGCTAATGTCCCCACACTTTTGGCGGCCGACGGCTCCTCGTGCTCAATTGGTAACGTCTTGCGTTCGGCTCTCTTCGCGGATCGGCATGTATGCCTCGTACCACTTCTTCTGAGCGGGACTGCCGGCATAATTCTTCAACGCCTCTTCGCTTTCGAACTCCATTACGATGATGTGTTTGTAGCCTTCCGGAAGCCGCATTTTGATAGGCTTCGTCCAAACATTCTTAAGACCTGGATAGTTGATGTTCTCCGCCGCTCGTATGGCCTGCTGGATTTGTTCCGGCGTGGCGTCGGCCTTCCACTGAATCGTGATCACGTGAATCACTGACCGGGGCTTGTTCGGCGCCGCAGTTGCGAAACCTGCTGCAACAGAAAAGAGCAGTGAAAGCGAAAGCATCCGTCTCGTAAGCATAGTGTCTAGCCTCTTTCCCGAAGATACTCCAACGAAAGCTGTTCTGCATTCCCCGTCGAAATGGTGGTTACGCGATCGGGCAGCGATCGTGGACCATGTCCGGACATTTGGACAATGATAGCCGTAATAGTTCCCGCGCGGCCGAACGAGCGCTTGCGTGCAAGTCCGATTGGTTTAGGGTGAGCAAGTCTTATGCACCATGCAGATAGCTGGCAAATCCACGCGACCCGGATGAAGTGGTGCGTTACGTGCTCTGGCGAAGATTGATTCGCGGTATAGTTTGGAATTTGGGCCCAAAGCGCACAGGCCCGCGAGCTGCACAAAGCAAAAGGGGAACTCGACGATTTAGCCGGCGATCAGGGCGACCACGCCTTTGCGCCCGGTTGTGGTCGATTCGAGCTCCTCAGGAGTCGAGGTAATTTGACATGAGTACTTCCTGCAAGGTTTGGATCTGCACCCTCCTTCTATCTCTCACTGTGTTGGCCGGACAGGGAATTATACAGCCCTTTCCTGCACAGGCCACACCCGGGGCGGAGAGCCTCATCAGGCTCGAGGTGGTGGTTAACGACAAATCCGGGAAACCGGTTTCCGGACTCGAACAGCAGGACTTTACGGTGATTGACAACAAACAACCTGAGAAGATCCTCTCGTTCGAGGCCGTAACCGACGCGACCGCCGATAGCGAGCCAGTGGAGGTGGTCCTGGTGGTTGATTCGGTGAATATCTCGTTCACGCGCGTGGCGTACGTGCGCGATCAGATCAAGAGATTTCTACAGAAGGACGGTGGGAAGCTAGCCCGGCCGGTATCGATCGCTTTCCTTTCCGATTCGGGGTTAAATGCCCAGGGGACGTCTTCTCGCGACGCAAACGCCCTGGCCGGCTACCTGGATCAGAATCCATCCTCTCTCCGAACGATCACCAGATCACAAGGCTTTTACGGCGCCGACGACCGAACGCAGATATCCATTAACGCGTTTGAGCAACTCACCGCTTATGCCGCGCAAAGGCCTGGCAGGAAGATCATCATCTGCGTGAGTCCGGGTTGGCCCCTGCTCTCTGGGCCGAGCGCGCAAGAGGGACTGACCGCAAAGAACCAGAAGGCGATCTTCAGCACGATTGTTTCGCTGTCGACTCAATTGAGACAGGCGGGCGTTACGCTGTATAACGTGGATCCACTGGGACCAACGGAGAACCAGGGTCGCGAGTTTTATTATGAGTCATTCCTGAAAGGGGTGCGCTCGCCGAACCAGGTTTCTGTGGGCAATCTCGCGCTGCAGGTTCTTGCGGTTCAAAGCGGGGGCCGGGTGCTCAGCTCAGGCAACAACGTAGCCGAGGAGATTGCAAGGTGCGTTCAAGACGCAAATGCTTACTACGTTATTACGTTTGCTCCCCCGGCCGCTGACGGTCCTAACGAGTATCACGCACTTGAGGTCAAGATCGGCCAGCCTCATCTCAAGGCCCAAACAACAGCGGGCTATTACGACCAGCCGACGCCCAAACCTTGAAACGGAACAAAGGAGCTTCGAGTCTCGGACCGCACTCCTGTGCTCAGACACGAAGAACTCTTCGCTGACGGCACCCTCTTTGAGATGGTGCGGCTTGACAAGCGATCGGGTACCAGCTCAAACGAAGAATAGAACCGGACGTGTAGCCTACCGCCTCAATTAGGGTAGCATTCAAATTGGCCAGCCAGTCGTTTCAATGAAAATCGCTACTTTCAACATCAACAACATCAATAAGCGACTACAAAACCTCCTAGCGTGGCTCGCAGCATCGAAACCCGATGTTGTTTGCCTTCAGGAACTCAAGTCCGCACAGGCTGATTTTCCGGCTGAGTCCTTGCGAAACATCGGCTACGAAGCCGTCTGGTGTGGGCAACGCTCCTGGAACGGGGTAGCAATCCTTGCGCGGGGCCAAGTCCCGGTCTTGACCCGCTCCAGCCTGCCCGGCGATGCTATGGACTTGCAGGCGCGTTACATCGAAGCTGCCGTCAACGGAATACTGTTCACCTCGATATACCTTCCCAATGGCAATCCTCAGCCCGGACCGAAGTTCGGGTACAAATTGGCCTGGTTTGATCGGCTGATCCACCACGCGGCCCAACTGATAAGAGTTGATGTCCCTGTCGTGCTCGCTGGTGATTACAATGTCGTACCGACTCCTCAGGACATCTATCCGACTCGGTCTCTGGATAAGAATGCCTTGATTCAACCTCAAAGTCGCGAAGCGTTCGCGCGGCTCATCGACCAAGGCTGGACTGATGCCCTGCGGAGATTGCAGCCCCAGGGACCGCTGTGGACATTCTGGGACTACGAGTTCGGACGGTGGCCGGCTGATAAGGGCATGCGGCTTGATCACTTGCTGCTCTCACCGGCGATATCTATACGACTCGTGCAGGGCGGAGTCGACCGTTGGGTGCGGGGAGAAGAAAATGCCAGCGATCACGCCCCGGCGTGGATCGTAATACGTACGTAATCTCCTCGAACCCGACTTGAACAAAGCCGCCAGCGGCAGAGCAACCCCGTAGCATTCGGCGTCGGTTGAGGTAAACCAACGAACGAAAGGAGTTCGTTGGAATGACCCCACTACGCAAGCGAATGCTGGAGGAGTTGCAGCTTCGCAACTATGCTCACTTCACGATTGAACGCTATCTGGACGCCGTCCGGAGTTTCGCCAAGTACTTCCACAGAAGCCCTGATCAGATGGGCCCGGAACAGATCCGTGAGTATCTTTTGCACATGGTTAAAGAGAGGAAGTCCGCGCCGAATACGGTTCAGGTCCACCGAGCCGCGCTGAAGTTCCTGTACGTCAAGACGCTCAATCAGCCATGGTTCGATGAACAGGTAGCCAGAACCCGAAGGCATCCTAAACTGCCGAGCGTGTTGAGCGCGGCAGAGATCACCCGGATTCTCGACCACACCACGAATCTGAAGCATTGGACGATCATCGCCACGTTTTACGCGACAGGACTCCGCTGTAATGAGCTGCGAAACCTCAAGATCGGCGATATCGACAGCTTCTCGGCAAGTGTGCGCTGGCGCGGCGCGTGGGTAGATTAGAATAGCGTACTTCGATGAGGCCACGATCCGGATTCAAGAAAGGCCGCCTGCTCGCTGCCACAAGCCTGGTTATCGTGTGTACCCTCCCCGCGTTTTCCGGGCAGCCCTGTGCCCGCTGTCACCCAAGAGAAGTGCAGGGTTTCTTGGTGACGCCGATGGCCCATTCCATGGGACCGCCTGGACGGGAACCTTCCGGCAGGTTCAACCACAGCGTTTCCGGCACTCGCTTCACCATTCGTTCATCGACCGATCACATGACCCAGCGGATGGAGCGTGACGGTCTCAGCTCGCAGTATTCGATAGCCTATTCGGTCGGCTCCGGGGCGCATGCCGTCGCTTATCTCATCCAGGTTGGCAACCACCTGTTTGAGTCGCCGTTGAGCTATTTTGCAAAGCTCGGATGGGGAATGTCACCGGGGTACGAGAATTTGAAGGCTCCGGATTTCTACCGGGCTGTCCGGCCGCAGTGCCTTTTTTGCCACGTCGGGGAGGCGCTTCCGATAGCCGGTACATTAAACGCGTACCGCAACCCGCCGTTTGCAGCGGAAGCGATTACCTGCGAGCGATGCCACGGGCCCGCGACCGTGCACCTCCGCAATCCAGTGCCAGGATCGATCATCAATCCCGCAAAGCTCCCGCCGCGCGCCCGCGACAGCGTTTGCGAGCAGTGCCACTTGGATGGCGAAGTGGGCATCCCGAATCCTGGCAAACAGATTACTGATTTTCACGCCGGTGAGAATCTCGAAGATGTCTACACTGTCTACGTTTATCAGTCGTCGCGAGGCCCCGCGCACCCGAACGCTCTCACGATCATCAGCCAGTCGCAGGAGCTCGCGCTGAGCGAATGTGCGCGGAAGAGCGGGGATAAGCTCTGGTGCGGCACCTGCCACGATCCGCATGCGCTCCCGAAGGATCCGGTCGCCTATTTTCGCGACCGCTGCCTCCATTGCCACGGCGCGGCGCTTTTGGCGTCGCATCCCAAGCCCAACCAGAATTGCTTCGCCTGCCACATGCCGCGCCTGCCAGCAGGGCGAGGCGGGCACACCATCCTCACCGACCATCGCATCGCCATCTATACCCCGCGAGAACTGGCCGCCCTGCGTGCCACGTCCCTTGTGAACGGCAGCGCCCCGGCAACCAATGAAGATGAGCTGGTACCGTGGCACGATCCGCCGCTCCAGTTTGCGGAACGCAACCTGGGCCTTGCCTATGCACGGGTCGGCAGCCAATTGGAGACGTTGCGGTTCGTCCGCCGCGGTTATCAGCTGTTGTCTTCCGCGTGGAATGATTTTCCGAACGATCCGGTTTTACTGAGGGCGATGGGCGAGATTATGGGTCGGACAAAAGCAGAGGCAGACGCGGAGGCCTTATTCGACGAAGCGCTTGCCCTCGAACCCAACTCAGCTTTGGTTTATGATGACATGGCTCTTGCCGCGGAAAACGCCGGAGATAATGGGAACGCGATCAAATATCTTGAGAAGACATTGCAGCTCGATCCTTTCCTCGTAGCTCCTTATCAGCGTCTCGCCCTGCTTTATGCCGCCAATCACCAATTAGCGCTCGCACGCCAAACCTACGTACGCTTCCTTAAGGCTTTCCCCGAAAATATCGAGGCCAAGCGGGACGTACTTCGCACCTCCGGCGGTCTCCACACCGATAACGCCAGGCCGGAGACCCCGCCGTAACGAACGTGAGACGGGCTTAGTAATGCGGTTTGAAAACCGGCGAGCAGCTGGCGAGCCGGAGGACGTGCTGCATTCGTTTTACAAAAGCCCTCCCGGTCCTCTGCTGCAACCAGGACGCTGCACGTTTGCACCAGCGAGGCACCCGACGCCGTGCACCGAACCGCGATGCCAGTTACTTCGAGCCCATCCGGCTCCCTTACTTAGCGGCCGTCCGATCTCCGATAGCGACGACTCCAAAGCGGGAGTTATTAGGCTCCTTCGCTTAACGGATCCGATTGAAACGCAGGTCCCAGACGCGGTCGTCGCCAGCGCTGACGGCAATGACCTTGCCGGACACATCACGGACGAAATAAATAGAAGAACCGAAGGGCGTTTCGAAGGCGTCGCGGAAGGAAGGCCGCAGCGTCACCGGCGTATTTGAACCGATTCGGTATGTCATCTCGCCGGCCTTGACGCCGGGCGCAAGCTTCAACGTTGTACCCGTCTCGCTGCTCTCGTACTCGCCGGCCAGAGTCGCGAGTTCGGTCGCAGTGGGCTCAGCGGGCTCCGCGCGCTCATAGAGGATTTCTCCAAACGGCGTGATCATTCGCATGCGGATGGGTGTTCCGCCTTCGAAAAGGATCACCTGCTCCGTCGCGCCTGCTAGGAATCGGCTCGCAGCCACGGGCACGAGCTCTGTGTTGCCGGGATCTGTGGTCAGTTTGCCATCGTGCCACTTGATCCGGGTAACTGTGTTGTCGCGCAGCTTGCGATACATGCCTGCAAGCGCCTCCAGCTTCGCGGGGTCGGCGGTATAGGTTGTGACCGGTGGCTTGGCAGCCGGTGCACCTGTCCACAGGCTTGCGGTCTCCCGGCCCAGTTTTGATGGATTCGCCGCGGCAGAGTTACAGAGGACCGCGACCGACACCGCCTGATCAGGGTAGCGGCCAAGCCATGTTCGGTAACCGCCAGTGGCACCCCCATGGGAAACTTCCCGAAGTCCGTTCACCATGTTGATCGTGAGTCCGGCTGCATACGGAATCTGGTGGCCGCCGCTGAGCGTGGCTGGAGTTTGCTGAGCCTTGACCAACTGGGGACCGCCCACTTTGGCGTGAGTGAAATTCTCATTCCAGAGAAGCAGGTCACCGACGGTGGTGAGCAGGCCTCCCGCGCCGATGATGTTTTCGATCGGGGTGTCCTGGATCCAGCCCGCGGCGCCGTCGGGATGCTTGTAGGCCAGCGCCCGATTGGGCACGATTGCGCGAAAATCGTCCCGCCAGCGCGTGTGTTCCATGCCGAGCGGGTTGAAGATGCTTTCGCGAGTAAAGATCTGGAAGGACTTGCCATTACCGAGCACGCGTTCGATCAGGATTGGGATGATGTTGAAGCCAGTGTTGGTGTAGCTGTAAGCGGTGCCGGGGTCGAAGTTGAGCGCGTGCTGTTTGGAGGCCATTTGCAGGATGTCCTGATTGCTGTAGACATAGGTGCCCTCCGGCAGGCCGCCGAAAATGGCGATGGGACGCCATTCGCGGAGGCCGCTGACGTGGCTGAGGACTTGGCGGATGGTGAGCGGTGACCCGTAGTCCGCCAGCTCCGGCAGGTATTTGCGCATCGGGTCGTCGAGCGAGATCTTACCTTGTTGGGCCAGGAGCAGGACTGCCGCTGCCGTGAACTGCTTTGCGACCGATCCGCTCTCGAAGATTGTATCGGGTGTGACCGGAACGTTGCGTTCGAGATCGGCCATGCCATAGCCGCCTTTTAGAACGACGATCCCGTTTTGTGCGACTCCGACCGAACAGCCCGGCGTGTGGGTATTGAAGGCGGAGAATATGAGATCAACCTCGGCCTGTTTGTCGGGAGGCTGCCCCTGCATCATAGCGGCAAACAGGACAGAGGTGGCCAGGATTCGCATCAAGAGCTTTGCGAGATCTTAGCATGGAGGGCGGAATCCTGCTCAGCGCTTTACAATTCAAGCAATGGAGGATTTGCGCAGCTTCTTGTCAAATTGAAGGCTCAAGATGAACGATCAACAAAAGAAGGAGCAGTATTCTGGAGTCCGAGATCAAGAGATCCGTGCGGCACTGGATCAGCATTGGGCGGCGTCCGATGCCAACGATTTTGAAACGGAGCACCGCATCTATCACGAGGACGCGGTGCTGGAATACCCGCAGTCAGGCGAGCGAACCCGCGGTCGACGCAACATCCAGAAGCAACGCGCTAGTCAGCCGAGCAAAAAGCGGTTTGCTGTCCGAAGAATCATTGGCGGCGGTGATCTTTGGATCACCGAACTCATCCTGACATATGACGGCAAGCCGTCCCACACCGTGAGCATCATGGAGTTCAGCGGTAACAAGGTTGCGCGCGAAACACAGTACTTTGCGGATCCATTCGTGGCTCCCGCATGGCGCGCTCAATGGGTCGAACGGATGGACACATAATCTCACTACAGCCGGACCGTACCGGCACTGCGGATTACACAGTCGGATGGAATCTTTCCTTGCCTGATCCAGAGATAGACTGCATCCGCAGAAACCGTGAATCTCTCGGCGATTTCGCTCACTTTTAAATTCTGGTACAGTCGGATGTCATTACATACAACAGAGTTTTGGCGACGAGTATAGCGTGCGATTAGATCGACGCGGAGACAATATGCCATTGGGTCAGAGTTGACCCTGGCTAGCAATTACTGTAACGCCATGCTGACGCACAATCTGGGACGACGCGACATACTGCGGATGGCCGCGGCGAGGGTGCTGCCGATAGCGACTACCCTCCGCGCCCAAGCCAAATCCTTCCTCGTTTACTGGGGCACATATACCGACGGCGGGGGGCAATTCGGAAACGGGGACAGTAAGGGCATCTACTTCTCTCGGATGGCCGCCGACACCGGCAAGCTCACGAGACCGGAGCTGGCGGCCGAGAGCCCCAACCCGTCATGGCTCGTGCTGCACCCAGACCGCCGCTACCTGTATGCCGTAAACGAGCGCATGGAAGACGACGGCAAAGTGTTGCCGGGCGAGGTGAGCGCCTTTTCCATTGACCCGAACACGGGCAAACTGGCATTCATCAACCGTGTGCCATCTCGAGGTGGGCAACCGTGTCACATTGCGACCGACACTACCGGGCGGATGGCGATGGTAGCCAACTGGTCCACGGGCAGCACGGCCGCATTTCCTATTGGCGGGCACGGCCAACTTGGAGAATCGACGGCGTTTTACCAGCATGAAGGGCCTCGGTCGGGCGAGTCTGCGCAGGGCACTTCACAGCACACCGAGCAGATCCACTGCCACTCGGTTGTGGTAACGCCGGACAACCGTTTCTTGCTTTCCACGGACACCGGCCTGAACAAGATCTACGTGTACCGGCTGGATCCCTCCAAGGCGGCTTTCACCCCGCACAATCCACCGTATCTGGGGCTTAAAAAGCCCACCAATCCGCGGCACCTTGCCCTGCATCCGAACACGAAATGGGCGTACGTCTCAAATGAAATCAGTCCCGGCGGATGCACGCTGTTGCGGTTCGACGCCCTCCGCGGCGTCTTGGAGGAAGGTCCCGTCGCAGCCAGCGTACCGACGGATTATAAAGGGCGCACTTCGCCTGCTGAATGCGCAGTGCACCCTTCGGGAAGGTTTGTCTACGAGTCGAACCGCGGACACAACTCGATCGCCGTATTTCGAGTCGATCCGCAAGACGGTACATTGACGCTAGCGCAGTCTTTTCTGCTGGGAGGCGAAACTCCTCGCAGTTTCGCGCTCGATCCAAACGGCGCATTCCTGATCGCCATGATGCAGCGATCGGGGACGATAATTCCGCTGCGCATCGATGCGCAAAACGGCGAACTCGCGGCCGCCGGAGATCCACTCCAGTTATCCCGGCCCGTATGCGCGGCCTTCTTAGCGATTTAGTGTGAAGGCGACCGCCCAGCGCGTCACGGCTCCGGCGCAGCGGGTGTACCTTTAGCATTGTCATCCCCCGGCCTTAGCCTCCCTTTTCCACGGATGGGAACGCCGCCGCGCCCTATTTCAATGCCGTCGGTTGCTGACAGTTCGCGGCTGGCGGGCGGCACCTCCTGCGGCACGAGGGTTTCCGCGGCCTTGATCATGGCCGCCATGGTAGCGTCGTAGCCTTCCTTGCCCCGCGCTTCGCTCTTTCTGACAGGGATGGCCATGCGACTTATCGGGGTCCACGACAAAGGCCGGTGTGAGCTTCATGCGATAGGCGCCGAGATGCCGTCGTAACGGCCTGTCTTGGCATTGAACATGCCGTCGGCGTGGCGCCGAAGAGCGTAGTACAGCGCGACGTGATCTTCATGCTCGCGAACACCCTGCACACCGCCGGATTGGGCGAAGACGTTCTGGGCGTATAGGTCGCGCCAGTCGCGATAGCCGCCCACCAAGCCCGCTACCGAGCCGTCGGAATTGACGATCACCCGTATCTTGCCTTCGCGGAAAAAAGCATCCCGCGTCTGATTGTAGAACCAGGCGATTTGCGGCATGTGTATGTCAGCCTGCTCGGTCTCGACCACCCCGTCTTTGATCCGGGCCTTGAGTTTTGTGTACTGCTCGGCATGCAGGATGCGATACGAATAGTCGGATCCGACATTGCCGCGCGCGTCCTTCATGATCTGGTCAGGAGAATAGCCGATCTCCAGTGTCGCGTCGTCGTCGTTCATCGGGTCCTTATTGCCCGACACGCGGATGACGATGGTGTACAGGCCCTCGAGCATCTTGTCGTTAGACCGCAATACGAGCGTACCGTTGCCGTTGTCGCCGCGCCATGGCGCGTCGCATCCCCAGGCCCGGTACAGCTGGTTATCGATCCCCTCCTCCCCATCCGGGCTTACGAAATCCTCGGGTTTGATTTTGCCGTCCAGGTTGAACCCTTCGCCGATACGGCTGGTCACTTCCGGCTGGCCAGGATCTTCCGCCGCAAAGGGGTTGATGTAGGTCTCAATGTCCCGGTTGTAGCCGCGATAGGCGGAGGCGGCGCGCCAGGTATGGAAATACACGCCGGCGGGGTCTCGAACCACGCCATCCGCGGGGGGATTGGCGATGGCTTCGACTTCCTCCGGTGTGCGCCAGGATACAAGTGAAAGGGATTTGGCGACCTGGGCCGGAACGGCGAAATGAATCGTGCTTCCATGCGGGCAATCGACGCCTGGCTCTACTTCCGTGCCTCGCGAGTAATCGGCCCGGCCGCCGTAGCGGAAGGCAGGTTCGTAGAAGGCTACCACGTAGCCCTTCACCCAATGCGCCGCCGCTGCGGTATGGGCGCCAGCCGCGGCCATTACCGCAACGCAGCAAACCTTCAGTGTGCAATTAAACATGACTGATTCCCTCTTTTCACGAGACGACGAAGATACGGCCACCGCATTGGGATCATAATTCCTATTTAGGCGGCGAAACCTGGTTGACGAGCAGGTCGGACAACGCATGGGCCTCGAAGGCCAGCGGATCGGCGTCGTCCATAGGGCCCTTGTGCACCACGATCTCGGCGCTGACCTCGAAGCCGGTGATGGTCTTGGGATCGGCGGAAATGAACGCCGCGCCGCTGAAGGGGCTCCATTTGGTCCACGCCGCCGACTCGTTTACCTTGTAGCGCCAGACAGGACGGAAATATTTCATTCGGAAGCTGTAGCGCTGCCCCTCTGGATCGCGCACGGGCACTGGTTCGGCCGAGTCGCCTTTTCCACGGACTTCCTTGAAAGTGAACCACGCCGCCCCTTGCTCAATGGTTAGCCGGGCGGCGCGGTAAGCCAGGTATTTCTCGATGTTGCCGCGGCTGGTGAACGTGTGCCCCGCCACCACCAGCTTGAACGCGCCAGGCCGCACCTGTTTCGCCGTGAAAACACCCGGGCCTGCGGGCGGCACCATTTCGTTGGTGTCGGCCGCCGCGAATGAAAAGCATACCGCGATGCCGAGGGCAATGCCAAGTTTCATGTCGCTGCCGTCCCCTTTTACGCTAACAATTCCGTGTATGGAGACCTGATCTGCAACGAATCCGCGCCCCAACTATCCACCGCTACGCCCAACACCTTTTGCAACGTCAAGCCGACACGCGACACCGGGCTGTTGTCGCCGGCGATGTGATAACCGGTCTTGATGCGGCCGCTGGCGCCGCCGCCAACCAGGATCGGTAAGCCGTCTACGGAATGGATCCTGGCATAGGCCTGGTCGGTGAACGCCATAACCAGGCTGTGGTCCAGCAGGGTGCCGTCGCCTTCCGGAATCGCATCCAGTTCCTTCAGAAACGACGCGAACAGCTCCATGGACTCGAGGTTGTACTGGGCAACCCGAGGCTGATAGCCCAACTTGGGATCGACCGCTTCTTCGTGGGTGGACTGGTGAAAGCCGAGCGGATCGCCCGGCACGAACATTTGGTTCTGCGGCTCCGACACGCTGAGATTGAAGACTCGAGTCTGGTCGGTGGCAAGCGCGATGGCGCCCAACCGCGCCATCAGCGGCGTAATAACCTGCAGGTTGGGCCACGCGTTATTAGCCACCAAATCCGCCGAAGGAGGCTCCGGGATAGAAACCTTCGCTGCGATCGTGGGGCGTTGGAGTTCGGCCTCCATCTGCAGTTCGGTTTGACGCACGGAGGTGAAGTACTGATCCATGCGGGCCCGGTCGCTGGCGCCCAGATTCTGCATCAGGCAGTGACGGTCTTCGGCCACGGCGGACAGCACGCTCTTCTGCATCAGGATTCGCGGATCGGGCTTCCAGTCGCCCTTTGTCGGATCCTGAAATCCGGGGCCGAACAGGCGCGTGTAGAGCGACAGAGGCGTGGGTTCCGATGGGAGCAAATTCGACCCTCCGAGGCTGGAATAGCTCTGCCGCGGGTCGCCGCTGGAGGACGCCGACACAGAACGGAAGCGAACGCCTTTGCCGATCACCTCGGCCACCTGCTGGTCAATCGTTTTGGACTCGAACTCGCCTCCCCGGGACGGCGCTATGCCGGTTATAGCGGCCGCCAGGCCCGACCAGTGCTGACCGTTGGGTTTGGAATCGAGTGGGACGCGCAGACCACTGAAGACGTTCAATTTCTTGCGGTAGGGTTCGAGCGGTTTCAACTGGACGGTCATTTCGTAACCGGTCCCAGCTGTCTTGGGAATCCACAACTTGGCGGTGAGACCGCAGCCCCAGAAAAAGGTACTGAAGCGCGTGGGCAGCGGCCGGCCGCTGGCCTGAGCCTGAGCCTTACTATTCAGGAAACAGTCGAGGAAAGGCAGGCCCATGACAGCTAAGGCGCCCTGGCACGAGCCACGGAGAAGAGATCGACGATTGAACTTCATGAGGTCCTCCTTTATTGCGTCCTACTTCCGTTGCGTCACTGGAGAAGATTTTCCGGCGGCCTAACGGCATAGAATGAATCGCTCACTGCCATGCTTTTAAGCAGCGCGCGCAGACGAAACCCGGAATTCTGGAACGCTTTGTAGGCGTCCTGAAAATCGTCGACGCTGGAACTCTTTAAGCCGCGGCTGTACGAATAAAGCTTTCGAGCTACGCAGGCCGGATACCGCGGATTGTCGTGCATATACTGACCCAGCCCCTGGGCGCCGGAGAAACTATGACCCTGGATGGTGGCCGAGATCGTTGATCGGCTCGCCGTTCTCGGTTGTGCGATAGCCGCCGATGGTGTCGAAGGCCTCGAGCGAAAGCCCGACGGGATCGCTATGCTGGTGGCATGCTGCGCACGTCGGGTTTGTGGCGTGTGCCATCAGCCGCTCGCGCAAGGTTTTCATTGAGCTGTCGGGGTTGTTGACCAGGGAAAAGTCGACGTTGTTCGGCGGCGTGGGCGTGGGCGAGCAAAGAAAAATCTCGTTAATCGCCACGCCGCGCTTGGTGGGCGACGACCGGCCCGGGTGAGAGAACATCGACAGCATGCTGATTTGGGTCAGAATGCCGCTGCGGCCGGATTCGGCCGGAAATTCATACTTGACCCAGTCTCCCGTGAACGGAAACGCGACGCCGTAGAGCATGGCCAGTCTGCGATCTATATAGGTCTGGCGCGTGGTCATCAGGTCGCGGAGGTCGCCATTGTCATGCAGCGTCAGGCCGATCACGGTGCGCAGCGTCTCTTCGCGCGCCGAGGTCGCCATTGCCGATCCCCATTTCGGATAGAGCAGACTGTCTTTGGACACGGTATCGAAGGTGTCCAACTCCAGCATGTCGTCGAAGAAGGCCCTCATGCCAACCTCCAGCCGGGGCGAAGCGATCAAACGGTCCACCTGCCTGGCCAGCCCGGCGGATGTGTTGAACTCGCCGGTCCCTGCCGCCCTGAGCAGCTCGGCGTCAGGCGTGGTGTTCCACATGAGGAAGCTGAGGCGCGTGGCGCGGCTATAGGAGTCCAGCGAACCGCTCTTGCCGTCGGCGGAGAGAATGGCAACCTCCTTGCGGAAAAGGAAGTCCGGCAACTGCAAAAGCATGGACAGGCCGTATTGCAGGCCCGCATAGAAATCGTTCGTCCGTTCGGTGATGCTATGCAACAGGCCGACCGGGTTTTCGAGTTCAGCAGCGGTCAGCGGACGGCGGAACAGGAGCAGGCCGTAGTGGCTCAGGATTTCGCGGGCGCATACGTCGTCAGGCGCCTTAGGGTCCTTGGGAGCGCACGGCAGCTTGGGGCGGTATTTTTCGGCGGTGACTTGAGCGGCGATGTCACCCGCCATCTTATTGAATGATTCGAAGCCCCACCGGCGTCACAGACAGCAAGGCAGTGGAGGCCGCCTCCAGACCGCCCGTCCGTTTGGTCGGTTCGAACGAGCCGCGAACCTCGACCTCCTTGCCGAAGATGTCGGCTATGGAGTTGCGGTATTCCTGCTCGGTAAGCCGGCGCAGACTCGCCACGTAGGAGTTCTCCGCCGGCGGCGCAGCTAGTACAGCCGCACCTCCGAAGAGCACCATCGTCAGGGACAGCACCCGGTGAGTCAACTCTTGCAAGGAAGACCTCACAGCTTCATTACCAGAGGTCATTATTATACTATTACACTGTTTCTCCTCCCTCTCTGAATTGAGCCCGGAGGAGCTCCATGACCTCGAAGGGGCGCTTAAGAAAATCGGCAAGCGCGCTGCCTATACTGGTGGAATAAGGGCTTGGCGAGACGAAAACGGTCCCCTCCAACGAGACGCGATGGCTGTCCTGCACCGCCAGCCGGAAATCGTTGTAGACTGTTGGGCTGAAGATATGTGTGTATCCAAAGCCCGCCTGGTTGTCCCACAAGCCGCTGCCGTTTTGGGGGTTGGCGGCGAGAGGCAACGCCAATAAGGACATCGCCAACGCCTGGAGCTTAGCTTGTATACAGTCGCTCCCCACTGCTGGCGATTCACGGAAAAATCAGTGTGAACAGCGTCACTGAACTGGTTTTGAGCGGTGTTCGCTGCGGATTTGTTACCTGACAGGTGGCGAGCAAATGCGAGTCAGTCGTGACAGAGCTTGACCAGCGCCGCCGCGTTTTACTCCTACTGATCGCGCTCGCCATCATTACCTTTCTCGACCGCATTAGCATCGCTGTCGCCGGCCCGCGTATCCAGCAGGAACTGCATATCGCGCCCGAGCGCTGGGGATGGGTAATCGGCGCCTTCGTACTGGCTTACGGGCTCTTCGAGATTCCCACCGGAGCGTTGGGCGACCGCATCGGACAGCGCAGCGTGCTGACCCGGATTGTTCTGTGGTGGTCCGCCTTCACTTGCCTGACCGGCGCGGCGATCGGTTTTCCGGCGCTAGTCGTCACCCGTTTTCTCTTCGGCGCGGGGGAAGCCGGAGCCTACCCGAACATATCCGGCGTGATCGTCCGCTGGTTCCCTGTGCGCGAGCGCGCCCGGACCCAGGGTTTTATTTGGGCGGCGAGCCGTATAGGTGGCGCGCTTTCGCCGCTGATCGTTGTGCCGCTGCAGTCGGCCGTGGGATGGCGATTGACCTTCGTCGCGCTGGGTGCCATCGGAATCGTCTGGCTGGTTTTCTGGAGGGTGGTCTACAGCGACCGTCCCGCTCCCGGCGCCGAAGAACGCGCGCGCCTGCATTCCGGCGTGCCCTGGGCGGAGTTGCTCCGGCAGCGCCAGTTGTGGCTCATCTTCGCGATGTATTTTTTCCAGGCCTGGGGCTCCTGGTTTTATTTCGGCTGGTTCCCGGTCTATCTGGTCAGAGCCAAGGGTTTCACCGAAGCCGAGATGGGCGTTTATTCCGCCCTTCCGTTTTTGTGTGGGGCCTTTGGAAACGTCGCCGGAGGATTCCTGAGCGACCGGCTCGCGGCTCGCTTCGGATTGAAGATTGGCCGCCGGCTGGTTGGTTCGGCGAGCTTGGCAATGTCGGCCCTTCTACTCGTCGCCATGACGATGACCCACGATAAGACCTCTGTCGTGGTGTTGTCATCCCTCGGATTCGGCGTTGCGGACCTGATGCTGCCCGCCGCCTGGGCGGTGTGCCTCGACGTGGGCCACGAGTACGCCGGTGTCGTGACTGGGACGATGAACACCGCAGGCCAGTTGGGAGGGTTCGTCTGCTCGGTACTATTCGGTTATCTGGTGACCGCCTGGGGCAGCTATCGGGAGCCGCTATGGTTGGTGGCGGCGTCGGTGTTGTTGGGAGCCTTCCTGTTCACGCGCATCGATCCCACTCGTCAACTCGTGTCCGCCGAAGTCCGGTTGGAAACGCAGTAGAAATTTCAAAGTAGCCCTCTTCACTTACCGGTCCGTCCTTCCGTTGGCGCGTCTCAAGCGATAAACTATCGCCGTCATGTCGCCAAAGCTGCTTCTATCGATTATTGTTTGCCTGCCTGTTTGGGCGCAGACTGAAACCGCTCCGGCTGCGCTTCCGGCCCGCAAAGGACCGCCGATCGTAAACACGCCGGAACTGGAAGCGCAGGCCGTGAAGCTGCGGGCCCTGGTCGATGCCGCGCCCAAGGCGGCCCTTGAGAGAACTCAGATCAAGATCCAATCGCCCGGCAGCGGCTGGGAGATCGCCTATCCTTCGGCCGTTACGATGGATGATGAGGGCCTGTTCTACATCCTGCAGCGGGGCGACAAAGCCGATCCTGTCCTGGTAGTAGATAAAGACGGCAAGATTGTGCGGTCGTGGGGCAAAGGGATGTACGAGATCCCCCACAGCATCCGTATTGACCCGCAGGGCAACATTTGGACCACCGATTCCGGAAGCTCAATGATCTACAAGTTCACGCCGCAGGGCCAGAAGTTGATGGAGATTGCGGTCGGCGAGCAGCCTCCCGGCCGGACCACCGGAGCGCGTGGTACGACCGACATCTGCTTTGGACCGAATGGGCGAATCTTCATTTCCGACGGCTACGGCAATGCGCGGATCCTTGAATACAACGCCAAAGGCGAGCGCGTCCGTCAATGGGGCAGCGCTGGAAACGGACCGGGACAATTCGCACAGCCGCACGGAATCGCCATCGACGATCGGAACATCCTTTACGTTGCGGATCGGCGAAACAACAGGCTGCAGAAATTCGATATGACCGGCAAATACCTGGGCGAGTGGGACGATCTAGGCCAGGTGACCGCCGTCGCCTTCCGTGACGGCAACCTCTGGATCGGGACTCAGTTTAGCAACGAGAACACCGAGTCGGACGGCTGGCACATGAAGATCGACCGCGAGACCGGAAAGATTCTGGCCTACGTCGTATCCGGTCACAGCCATCACGTCTTGAACATAACCAAGAAGGGTGAGCTACTCGCTGGCGCCAGGCCTGACATCCCGTGGTACTTTCATCTGCCGAAGTAAGCCGGCGTCGAGCCTGTTGCAAAGGTAAGGAACGTGAGCGCGCTACTGTCGGCCGACATCGCATTAGCAGCTGTCCGATCAAAGCAGGCCGGCATTGCACGTACACGTGATAAGTTGAAGATGGAGCCCTGCTAGCGCCTGCCGTTCACCGAGGAGACTATGGATGATTTTTCCGCACCCGCCGCGAACATCTTGCTTTTGGATTCGGAGTCAGTGATGCGAGCAGGGCTTCGCGATGCGCTCGAGAGCGCCGGTTATCTGGTTGTAACGGCGAGCGATCTCGGCGAGGCCGTCGACCGCCTGACCGAGATGCCACCCGATTTGTTGATCACCCGTCCTTTCATTAACAGCATGCCTGGGCGGACGGCAGCCGATTATCTGCGCAGCAAGCAGAACGGATTGCCGATTCTGATCGTAGCTGGGTTTATGGATGATGACCGCATAAGAGTCCAGAATGACATCGAGGAGTTTTATACTTTTCCGAAGCCATATAGCCGCGGCGAACTAGTCGCCAAAGTCAGGGACGTGTTGGATGCCGTTCGGAGAAAAACGTAGCGCACATTGTGGTGCAGGTATATGCACGAGGCGATAACGTGGCCGATTCATGGCCATTATCGTTGCCGTACCTGTCAACGTCAGCATCCGGTGTTCCGGAACATATGTGCGAACGCTCTCGGCATCGTCTGCCTCGACAATGAAGCTCTTCAGAACCTCTGGAGACTCGCTCACCGCATCCCCAGATTTCGCATGAGCCGGTAGAGATAGTTCGGATGCACACCTAACGCCCGGGCCGCCATGGTGTGATCACCGCGCGCCTGCTCGAACGCAAGTGTAATTGCTTTCCGCTTGGTGTCGTCGATCGCATCTTGCAACGGAATGCTGGGGCCCAGGCCTCGGGGTCGAGCAATTTCACGGATGCTTTCGGGCAGATCTTCAAGCTGGATCATGTCCCCGGCGCCCAGCACCACGGCTCTTTCGATCGCATTTTCCAGCTCGCGAATGTTCCCTGGCCAATCGTAATGCGATAGGTACGCTTGCGCTTCGGGTGTTATACCCGTGATGCGGCGGCCGCACTGCCGGCCAAATTTGGCCGCGAAATGCACAGCCAACGAAAAGATGTCGCCGGGCCGTTGCCGCAGAGCCGGTGTCATCAGCGTCACGACGTTCAGCCGGTAATACAAATCCTGGCGAAAGCGCCCCGACCGTACCTCGTCCTCCAGGTTGCGGTTGGTTGCGGCAATCAACCGTATATCGAGCTTGATTGGCTGCGTGCCCCCAACGCGCTCCATTTGACGCTCTTGCAGCACGCGCAGAAGCTTCACCTGCACTTGCAACGGTATTTCACCGGCTTCATCCAGGAAGACGGTGCCGCCTTCGGCTACTTCGAGCCGGCCCTTCTTCTGGCAAAATGCTCCCGTGAAGGCGCCTTTCTCGTGGCCGAAAAGCTCGCTCTCCAGTAGTGTTTCCGAAAGCGCAGCGCAATTGACAGCCACAAAGGGCTTCCTGGCGCGCGGACCGCTGTGATGGATTGCCCGCGCCACCAGGTCCTTGCCCGTGTCGGTTTCTCCCAGAATCAGCACGGTGGAGCTCGTTTGGGCAGTCCGGACGATGCTCCGTTGCAGCTCGCGCAGCGGCTCACTGTTCCCAATCATGTGGTGATCAGGATATAGTTCCCCTTCCAGCCGCTCGTTTTCGTCCTCCAGCCACTCAAGTTGAAATGCATTTTCCATGGCAACGGAGGCAATCTGTGCAATGGTGACCAGGAGTTCGAGGTGTTCTTCACGAAATCCCGCGCCCTCCAGGTAGATCAAACCGCAGGCCTGCCGGCGTATCGTGAGGGGAACCAGAAGCAACGATTGCGGCGAGCCGGCCGTGCCCTCGACATCCCGTGAGGTATCCTCAACCAGCATTCCACAGTTATCGGTTAACACACGCTTTACCAGATTCCGGTTGATCGTTGCGGGCCGCGGAAGATCGCCTTCGTGGTCTTTCACTGCAACTGAAGACGGTTGCTCCAGGCTGTCTTCGTACAGCATGATGGCGCCGCGATTCGCGGGAATCATGTCCAGAATGAGCGCCAACAAGTGTTGCTCGAACAACCTCTGAACCGGCGAGCCGCGCCCCTCGTACAAGGCATGAAACGAGTGCAGCATCGCGCTCACCCGCAAGAGCGCTTGCAAATCGCCCGCTGCCCCGCCGCGGGAGGCCAAGAAATGATTCTGATCCGCTGCCAAGGAAACCGCCGCGGGAGCGGGGGCGTCCGCGAACACGACATCCTCCCAGGTGAGGAATTGTAGAACCGTCCGGCCGATTGTCAGGTAGTCGCGATGTGTCAGCCGTTGCTCCCTTACGGACACATCGTTCACCAGTGTTCCGCTTCCGAGGTCGCGAACCAGGAAGCCATCGCCCTGGCGAACGATGACGCAATGGTCGCGCGAAACAGAATGATCCGCGATTACAAAATGATTCCTTTCGTCCTGTCCGATGGTGAACGGGTCATCGGCAATCGTGTAACTCGCTCCCTGCTCCGGGCCGCTGACAACTACCAGTCGCGGATTCATCGCGCTTTATTTTTTCACCTTTTGGATACCGGATTCACCTAAAGGTACAATGCCCCGCGGCGAAGACCGCTGCAAGCTCCTCCAAGAACTTTTAAATCCAATCACTTACGCCCTGTCGGGCTTCGGCTAGGTTTTGGCGTCGCGCGTGCACTCCATAGCGTCGTTCCGAGAGCCAAGTACTTGAGGACACAAGAGGAGAAAACGAAGATGAAGACGCTGAACGCTTTTGTCCTGGGGTTAGTCGCTGCTGCCGCGCCGACGGGGCTTTTTGCTCAATCCAAGACTGTTGCCAAGGTTCCATTTGATTTTACGGTGCAGACCGTGACCATGCCTGCTGGCGAGTATGCACTCAAGGCCATGCCCAATATGCCGGGCGTGATCGAGATTGTAAACCTTCAGACTCAGAGCTCCGTCAAGGTGCTGGTTTCTCGTGCACTTTCCGCCGCTAAAGGCCGAGAGTCGGGCCCCGGACAATTGGTGTTCAATCGTTATGGGGATCGGTATTTCTTCGCTGAAGTCTACGCTCCGCAAGGGCTTCGCGGGCGGGCAACGCCATCCAAACTTGAACGCGAATACAAAGCGAACGGCGACGAAAACCAGATGGCATCCGTCACGATTCCTGTAGGAAGCGCGCAGTAAACTGGTTCCCGCGTACCGCGACCCTCAAGCTCCACGCCCATAAAGGCCGTGGAGCTTTGTCGAGCGGGCAGTGCCCTTCGTCATCACATCAGACTAGCTTCTTGCCGCCTCCATGCCGCCGATGACAATGATGGCGTAGTCGGTTACGTCGGCAGTTCCTTGCCGGCCTGCTCCGCCACCATGTACGCGGCGTACCAGTCGGGCCAGTTCGGATCTGCCGCGCCGACGCGCTTCTCGTGCTGGCCGTGGGCGGCCGCCGCACGCCGAAATGCGCTCGCCAGATCGTTCGCCGAGGCAAACGCCGTCTCGGCAAGGTCGATGCGCCCGGGCAACCGGGTCGTGACCTCCTGCAACAGCCACCCGTTGCCATCCGGGTCACTGAACGTGGCAAAGGAACTGTAGCTGGCGCGATTGGGCGCGGGTCCGGCGACGCGACCGCTCGTGCCGTCGGGCTGGAACTGAGCGCCCGGCGTCCCGGCGTGGAACACCTCGCTGACCTCGACACCAGAGGCGACGAGCTCGCCGCGCGCAGCCGCGATGTCGGAGACGATCAGGTAGCGGCCGTGGGCCGAGCCAGGCGCGGCCGCCGTGATGTTCGTGCCAAATTGGACCGAGCACCCGGAGCCGGGCGGCGTGAACTGGACGATCCGGAAGCCGTTCTCGAAGGGGAAGTCGGCGTCCAGCCTCCACCCGAGCCTCGCGAAGAACTTTTTCGCCCGGTCGACATCCGAGACGGGGATGACGACAGCCTCTAGCTTCATGTCGACTCTCGCGACGCTCGCGTCGCTACTACGGACTTCGTTGGCGCTCATGACTCCCTCCTGGGTAATTTGAGATTCATTGGTGTGCGTCCTCGAGTGTAATAACTCCGCTCCTAATCCTGTTCACCGAGAGTTTGAGCGTACGTTTTTCCGTAAGGGTAAAAGAGTTCCTTGCGGCCTTGTTGCCATGCCTCTTTCATTTCGGGCAGTGTAATGTCCCAGTCCGGCCGGCATTTCCTGGTAACGCCACGTAAGTCCTGGCGGAGCTCTTCCAGAGTGGGCCGGCCGAAGAACCAGTAGCCGTTGTAGACCTTATAAACGATAAGACCGGGCTCGAGGACAATCACGTGGGGGATCATGGGATTGTGGAGAGGATCGGTGTATTCGGCGATGTCGAGATCTTTTTGGACGATGCGGCCCGCGTCGGAGAGGAAAGGCCAGTGGGCACCGACTCCGCTGCGATATTCATTCGTTTCCGTGATGTTGTCGGTGCTGATCGTGACCAAACGACAGTATCCAACTTCCATCTCGCGGTGGAACTGAACCAGGAGTTCGGCCTGCCGGCGGTCCTTGGGGCAGAAGCCACCGCGGCTGAGGACGAGAACCATCGGATTTTGTCCTTGCAGTTCAGAGACCTTCCGGCGTTTCGCCGTGTGGTCTGAAAGCTCATAATCGGGGAAGATGGCCCCTGGAACAATGGTCGATCGCATGGTAGAAGACTCCTTTTCGCCAGTTTATCCGAGTTCCAAATCGCGGATTCTCACTCTTTGATCAACATGAAACAGACGATCCTGTCAGTCAATATCCGTCGATGTCCATCACGACTTAACGAGCACACGGGCTGCAAGCAGATCTTCGACGGTAGAAGTTTCACTGCATGAGACGGCGACGCCAACAGCTGGCGCGTCGACGATCGCGGCATTGTGGGCGAAACGCTCGAGGGCGAATCAAAGGGCGAGTGAGGAAGAACTCCACGAATCTTTCGATCTCCTACAGTAAGTTATCAGTATTGGCACACCTCACGATTCAACTCTAAACACAGTAGCGTCAGGCGGATCAGAGGAAAGGTTAACAAAGGTTCGCGCGCCCGCGCTATCCTTTTTCGATTTTGATTTCCCACAGTGTCCGCGGCATCATTGATCACGAGGCGCGCGGTTCGTTTCTCACGCCGAGCATAACAACAACAGGGCCTCGCTAAAGTTAGCAGGCCGATTGCCGATAAGCTCACCGAGAACTCCAAATGGAATTTTCTAGCGGATGTCATTCTGCGCGGGTCGTAGCCGGTCTGCTGGCCAGCGGCTTCTTGGCTTTTTCACAAACCGCGCCAGCCACACAAGTAAGCGAGGAGCGGATACGGGACTTTAACCAGCAAATCCTCGTAGAAGGCAACGCCGCGGTGAGGAACGCTTTGCTGCAGCAACGCGCTCGCCTCCTCAACAAATTGATGGAACAGAATCCGCGCGCGGCCGTCGAGTTGGCCCTGCCCGACGAATTGCGCCAGGATCTGGCGGGCCGGGTTCCGGATGCCGAGACATTGCTCGAGAAAGAGGCGCGTGGACGGGGCCGCTGGTGACAAGCGTCGCCGACGACTTCGCCCACCATCGCAGCTGGACGACGCGCGTGATCCGCGTGCAGGGCCAGGCCGTCAGCCTCTTCTGGGATTCGCCCCCAGTTGGCGGCTGTGCCCCGTCTGCCACCGTACAAGGGATCCGGCTCGGCAATCGCATTGCCGCGATATCGGGCGAAGTCACCGAGGACGCCAACTCTCCCTGCTCCACCATGGGCGACCAGAAGACCGTTGTGCTGCTGATCAACTACAAATCGACGCCGCTCACTTCCGGCTACACACCGTCGTATGTCAAGAATATTTTCTTCGGACCGGCGCCGTCGGTTACCGACTACTGGCGCGAGGTGTCCTATGGAAGCACCAGCGCTTCGGGCGACGTCTTCGGTCCCTTCACCCTGGACGCCGACTTCGCGTGCGACCAACAACCCGCCATCCTTGAGGCCGCGATTCAAGCCGCCGACGCCACCGTGGACTTCACGGCGTATCAGCGCATTTTTCTGATACTACCGGTCACTGTAGCCGGCGGGTGTGGTTACGACGGCATCGCGCAACTGGGATGTTCCCTCCAGCAATCGCCCAGCAAAGGAAACTTCACGGCATCGGCTACGTGGATCGAGTCAATCACCATCGGGCCGAATATTTTCGGTGCGCTCGGCGGCCTGCTGCAGACGGCCATACATGAAGGGGGGCATAACTTCGGGCTCAGGCACGCAAGCTCCATCGATTACGATACGCTTGCGGCCGGTCCGATCGGCACGGATGGAACGCACTCCGAATACGGCGATCCCTTCTCTTCCATGGGGACGAACCCAGACCATTTCGCGGCGCCTCACAAGAACTTTCTGGGCTGGCTGACCCAGGGCGCAGGCTGGGTGCAGGCTCAATCCGGCGGAACCTGGACCTTAGCTCCGCTTTCCCAGGCAGCCGGTTCCCCGAAGGCCTTGCGCGTTCAGCGCGGGAACGGCAATGATCAATGGCTGTGGGTAGAATACCGGCAGCCAATTGGCACGTACGAACCGGCAATTCTAGAAAACGGGGCCCCGCGCGATTTCGGCGGCGCCCTGATTCACATTGAGGATCCCAGTCAACCAACCTGGGACCTCTACACTGAGCTGCTCGACTTTCAGCCCGTTCGTCTCCCAAACAACTTCAACACCGGTCTTCTGAAAGCGGGCAGCACCTGGGACGATCCGTACTCGAATCTCACCCTAACCGCCGGGAGCGCTACGCCGTCGGGGCTTCAGGTGACCGTCTCCTATGACAACGGCTGCGCCACGCTTTCGCATGGATTGCAGTCGCTTCCGGCTTCTGCCGAGACTGGCCAAATCAACGTGTCCGCTCCGCCCACGTGTTCCTGGACGGCGGTTACCGCCGCCGAATGGATCACCTTCACGGGAGGTCAGTCGGGCAGTGGTTCGGGGACCGTCAGCTATTCCGTGGCCGCAAATTCAGGCGCTGTAGCGCGCACGTCAATGATCAGTATTTCGCACCAGACATTTACCGTTACCCAGGCCGCGCAGCCACAGGGCGGTTCTGTATCGGTCACGCCGGCCAGCGGGACAGGAGCGAGCCAAACCTTTCGCTTCGTGTTCAGCGACCCGGTCTCCTGGACCAACATCACCTCGGGCGAGATCCTCATTAACGCAGCGCAGCTTACCAACAACGCCTGTTACGTTCGCTGGGTAGCTGCGGGTAACCTGCTCTACCTCCGGGATGATGCGGACGCCACCTGGCTTGGCCCGGTCCCGGTTGGCGGAAGTACCACCCTTGGAAATTCCCAGTGCGTGCTGCAACCCGCAAGCGCTTCCGTCATGGGCGCGGGAGCCAGTGCAGCGCTGAGTCTCGCGGTCGAGTTCACGAACGCATTTGCGCCGGGCGCAAAGAACGTTTATATGCAGGAGCAGAGCGCCTCCACTGCGGTCGGATGGCAGCAGGCTGGAACCTGGACCGTAACCTTCCCGTTCTCCCCCGTTTCCGTCAGTCCGAACTCCGGCAGCGGCTACACCCAGTTGTTTACGTTCACAATGGCCGGCGTCTTCCCGGAAGACCAAGTCTGGTTGAGCTTCTCCACCTCGACCGCGTTCGGAACTCTCCAGTTTTATGACCATGGGTGTGCGATGGTTCTCGGTCCCGCACCTTCCGCCATCAGTTTGTACGACGACCTCGCGAGTAGCAGTACCTTCACATACGGCACTTTAGGTACGGGCCGGGCGCTACGGAACTCACAATGCACCATCGAAGTAGCCGCCTCTTCGGCGGTATTTTCGGGCTCCACTCTCACGCTGACGCTGCCGATCACATTCACTGACGCATTCCTCGGCCAGAAGAACGTGTACGTCTTTGGGCCAGGTACCGGCTGGTCGTCCGGGGCCCCGTACACCCCCGTTGGCACTTTCACCGTAACCGCGCCCCCTACGGGCAATGAGCATCAAGAAAATCCAGCGCACGAACCGACGCGCCCGACGCGACCGTGACGG
Organism: Terriglobia bacterium; assembly: GCA_963768075.1. GTDB lineage: Bacteria > Acidobacteriota > Terriglobia > Bryobacterales > Bryobacteraceae > QHXW01. Next base: position 166,546 of record CAVYHD010000018.1, on the reverse strand, counting down.
CGTCACGCACAAAGCGGGTATCACCGGCAAGCATTTCGGGTTGGGATCAAAATGTGTGGGTGGCGAAGGGCTCCTCGGGGCCACGCATCGACGGAATGTTCAACCGTGTTGGCCCAGGGTACTTCCGAACCATGGGGACGCTGTTTGTAGCGGCGCGCGACTTTGGCAAGCATGACAACCTGAGCGCGCCGAAGGTGGCGATCGTCAACGAGGAGTTCGCTAAGAAGATTTTCCACGGAGAGAATCCGGTTGCCCACTCGTTCCGCCGAGAAGAATCTGCGGACAAACCAGATTTTTTGTTCTTAGTCGTTGGGCTGGTTCGCAACACCAAGTATTACGAACTACGTGAGGACTTCCGGCCGATTGCGTTCGTGCCTGAAGATCAGGATGAAGATCCCGGGCCAGGACGCACCTTTGTGCTGCGCACGACTGCGCCGCTAGGTGTGTTCTACCACGCGGCGGAAGGGGCCGTTGCCGACATGCCGGGCTCGGACTTGATTTCGCGGTGCTGACGATGCAGATTAAAGAATCGCTCGTGCGCGACCGGTTGATGGCGGCGCTGGCCGGGGCCTTCGGGCTCTTGCCTGGCTTACTGGCGGTGCTTGGATTGTACGATGTTATGGCCTGAAACTGCGCGATCCCTTGACGCTGGGCGGAGCGGTTGCGCTCCTGGCAACCGTCGCACTCTTGCGAGCTATGGACCCGCGTGGAGAGCGTCGCGCCTTCAACCCATGGAAGCATTGCGGGACGAGTAACACGACGGGGGCGATCCGGGCTGCCAAGTACACAGGTCCTGGATCGCCGTATCACGAGAGTTCAAATGAGTGAGGCGCTTCTACCGCGCTGATGTTCCGCTAGGTGGAGTGTTTCCGAGTCAAGGAGAAACAATCCCACGGCTCCGGAGTGGAGGCATTTGTGGGAAGATCGTCAGTCAGGATCCAGTTCTGAACGAACTATCACCATGAGGACGAGGAAACAAGTTTTTCCGCTTTTGGCGGCGCTTTTTCCTGCCTTCTGCCTTCCCGTCGCCGTTGTCGCACAAACGATACCCAACGGCGCCGCCATCGACGCCGAAGTGAGCAAGATCATGACCCGCACTCACGCCAAGGGCATGGCCGTTGCGGTCATCGATCACGGCAAGGTCGGCTATGTCCACGCCTACGGCATCCGTAACGCCAAGGGAGATCCGCTGACCACGGACACCGTCATGTACGGCGCGTCGCTCACCAAGACGGTGTTTGCATACACGGTGATGCAACTGGTCGATCAGGGCAAGCTCAACCTCGACACACCTCTCAAGGACGATCTCGACAAGCCGCTGCCGAGCTATGGCCCCGATCCGGTTTTCCCGGACAAGTACGGGCCATACAAGGATCTAGCCGACGATCCGCGCTGGGAAAAGATCACGCCGCGTATGTGCCTGACTCATTCCACCGGCTTCAGCAACTTCTGGTTCATCGAACCCGACCAGAAGCTGCACATCCATTTCGAACCCGGCACGCGCTTCAGCTATTCGGGCGAAGGTTTCATCCTGCTGCAATTCGTCATCGAACACGGCCGCAAGGCGCAGGGCTTGGGGCTCGATGTCGGCGATCTGACCAAGGCCAACTTCGACCGGCTGGGGATGACTCGCACAAGCCTGGTGTGGCATAACGGTCCCGAAACCAATGTCGCCGATGGGTGGAACGATCAGGGCCAGCCGCAGGCACATGAGAAGCGCAGCAAAGTGCGCGTGGCGGGCTCAATGAATACCACGATTTCCGACCTGTCGAAGTTTGCCGCCGCCCTGGTGCGCGGCGATGGCCTGAGTGCGGCCTCACGCGCCGAGATGACGAAGCCGCAGCTGCATATCACCACTGCCCATCAGTTCCCCCTTTTCCTGCCCGATTTGCCGCTGAGTGAGCAGCGCAAGGATTTGTACGCCGGCCTGGGCGTCGTCGTCTTCGACGGCCCGCAGGGCCACGGCTTCTACAAGGGCGGCCACGACGGCCAGACCGCCAACACCATGGTCTGCATCGAGGCCAGTCAGCGCTGCGTCGTGATCCTGTCGAACGATGTTCGCTCCGAGGCAGGCTTCGCCGATCTGGTCAGGTTCATCCTCGGCGACACCGGCGTGCCCTATGACTGGGAATATGGCGACCACGCTGGAAAGTCGTGAGTTCGCGATGAGTCTTGCTGGACTTGGCCGCTAGAAGCCCCCGACATTCCGTTCTGAACAACCTCCGAACCGACGATCTAAAGCTAGCGGGCTACTCCTCGTACTTCGACAGCGGGAATGGTAATCTCTTGATCTGTAGAAGCAAAAGAGTAAGGATGGCCAACCAACGTATCGACCTTCCGCAAGGCACGCTAGATCTCCTTATTTTGCGAACGCTGCCGCTTGAACCGCAGCATGGCTGGGGCGGATCCGAGCGTATTCAACAGATCTCAAGCGATGTGCTTCAGGTGCAGCAAGGCTCGCTATATCTAGCGCTGCACCGCCTTGAACCGCGGCTGGATCAAAGCCCGCTGGGGCATGTCGGAAAACCGTCCCCGGGCCAAGTATCACGAGCTGACCCGAGCCGGCCGCAAGCAACTGGACAGTGAAGCCGAGGCTCGGCGGAAGCTGAGCGCGGCCGTTGCACAAGTGCTCGACATGGCATAGGGGCATGGCAGTGCTACGTGATCTCCTGTATCGATTTTCGAGCCGTCTTCGACCGGGGCGCAGTCGAGTACGAGCTTGATAAGGAGTTGCGGTTCCACTTTGAGGAGCAGGTCAGCAAGTATGCTAGATCTGGCTTTTCTCGTGAAGATGCGGTGCGGCGGGCGCGGATTGAGTTTGGGGGGTGGAGAGCGTTAAGGAAGAGTGCAGGGAAGCGCGAGTGCGAGGGATTCCGGGCGTGCAGGCGGTTGGGGCGATCGAGGTGCGTGATGTGGAGCCCCGGACGCGAGTGGTGCGGGTAATATTAACTTTAACGCATTCCAGGAGCGGCTCGTACGGATGTAGAATACTTGGTATTCCGGAGGCCAAAAGGAAATTCCGGTTGAGGTACTCGACCTTGTACTTTCGCGTTCCGTTCGCGGCCGCGTTGTTGCCGCCGCTCATGGCGTTGGCTCAAACGCCCGCGAAAGTCTCGTTTCAGAAGGACGTGGCTCCGCTGCTCGCGGAGAAATGCTCGGGGTGCCACGGCGGGTCGATGAAGATGAACGACCTGGCTCTGGACACGCGCGAGGACGCACTGAGGGGCGGCAAGCACGGACCGGCGCTGGTGCCCGGAAAACCAGAAGAAAGCCTTCTCTATCGAAAAATCACGGGACTCGATCAGCCTCAAATGCCGTTCGGCGGCCGCCTGAGCGACGACGAAATTGCGGTGTTACGGGCGTGGATCGATCAAGGCGCGCCCTGGGACGCGAAGCCCGTAGCCACAACCGCCGGCCACGCTCCGGGGGCGTATGAATTCACAGCCGCCCAGCGTGCCTACTGGTTCTTCCAGCCGATTCCGAAGATCGCCGCGGCGCGGCAGGGAGCGCGCCCCGCGTCCACGAACCCGATCGACGCAATCGTGACCGCCGCGCAGGCGGCCAAGGGCATCCGGGCAAACCCGGCCGCCGACAAGGTGACGCTGTTGCGGCGTGCCACGCTGGATTTGACAGGCCTGCCGCCAACGCCCGAGGAGGTCCAGGCGTTTCTGACCGACAATACGCCCGACGCGTTCGCGAAGGTCGTGGACCAGCTCCTCGCCTCGCCGCAATACGGCGAGCGATGGGGGCGCCAGTGGCTGGATGTGGCCCGTTACGCGGACACGAACGGCTTCAAAGCCGATGAAGCGCGCCCGAACATGTGGCGCTACCGCGATTACGTGGTGCAGGCGTTTAATGAGGACAAGCCCTACGACCGCTTCATCCGCGAACAAATAGCGGGCGACGAGATGTATCCGGAAAGTATTGAGGCGCATATCGCCACGGGTTTCCTGCGCCACTATACGGACGAAACGAACCAGCCCAGTATGGAACTCCGGCGCGAGGAACTGCTGCAGAACATCACGGACACGGTTTCGACGGCGTTCATGGGCCTCACCTACGGCTGCGCCAAGTGCCACAACCACAAGTTCGATCCGATTCTGCAGACGGACTACTACCGGCTTCAGGCGTTCTTTGAAAATGTGCGGGCAAAGGACGACTACATTCCCCTCTCGGGCGCCCGTCTCGAACAGGAGCGGAAGCTGGCGGCGGAATACGAGGAGAAGACCAGGGACATTCGCGCCGCCATGCACGCGCTGGTGGAGCGCTTCGCCGCTGCCGATGCCGAACAGTACATGAACCGCTTTTCCGAAGGCACTCGCGAGGCGATCCGGACGCCGCCCGAACAACGCACCCCCTATCAATCTCTGCTGGCCTTCCAGGGCATGCCTCAGATCACCTATCCGGACGAAAAGCTGGCTTCGAGGCTCAAGGGCGACGAGAAGATGCGGTTCGACGAACTGGCGGAGCAACTGAAGCAGTTCGACAGCCTTAAGCCCGACTCGCCCCACGCTCAGACGATGATTGATCAGGGCGTCGAGTCGCCGAAGTCGTACGTGCTGGCGGCCGGGTCGTGGAACGCGCCAAGAGAGGAAGTGCATCCCGGCTTCCTCTCGATCCTCGATCCCGGCGACGCCAAATACTCGGAGCCCGAGGCGGTTGAGAGCACGGGACGCCGCACGGTCCTCGCCAACTGGCTCGCCGATCCGAACAATCCGCTCACACCCCGCGTGATGGCGAACCGGATCTGGCAGGGCCACTTCGGAACCGGCATCGTTGCCACAAGCGCCGACTTCGGTATCATGGGCGACCGCCCCGCGAACCAGGCTCTGCTCGATTATCTGGGCGCTTCGTTCGTCGAGGACGGCTGGAGCATCAAGAAGCTGCACCGGCTGATCATGCTGTCGAACACCTATAGGGAGTCCTCGCTGAGCGAGCCGGCCGCGGCGGCGATCGATTCCGACAACAAGCTCATGTGGCGCTACCCGCGCCACCGCGCCGAGGCCGAGGTGGTTCGCGACGCTATGCTGTTCACCGCGGGCCGGCTCAACCTCGAAATGGGCGGACCGGGCGTTCGGCCGGAACTGCCGGAGGGAGTCGACACCTCGAGTTACTCGACGTGGACCGTCAACAAGGACGAGGCCGAGACCCGCCGGCGCAGCATATACGTGTATGTCAAGCGCGTGCTCACCTACCCGATGTTCGAGGCCTTCGACGCGGCAACCTCGGAGGAGAGCTGCCCGCGCCGCTTCTCCACCGTGCTTCCCTCGCAGGCGCTCACCCTGATGAACGACAAGTACGTGCTCGACTGGTCGCGCTCGTTCGCGGGCCGGGTGCTTGCCGACACCGGCTTGACGCGCGAGCAGCAGATCAACCGCGCATACCGGATCGCGTTCGGGCGGGCACCGGAGTCGGACGAAATTACCGCGGTGTCGGACTTTCTGACCAGGCAGGCGGCACTCGTTTCCGCTCGCATGACGCGGAACGAACCCGTGCTGCTGCCCGACCAGATTCCGACGGGAACAGAACAGTCGTTCGCGGCCGCGTTCGTGGATTTCTGCCACGCGCTCATGAGTTCGAACGAGTTCCTGTACATCAACTAACGGGAGCAACATGCTGGAACAGCTCAGGCACCATTGGAACGTAGGCTCGCGGCGGGAATTCTTCACGCGAGCGGGGAGTGGACTCGCCGCCATGGTGCTGGCCGTGATGGTCGAGGAGGAAAAGGCGAAGGCCGCCGTGTCTGATCCGCTGGCGGCGAAGCTGCCGCACCACGCGCCCACGGCGAAGTCGGTCATCTTCCTTTTCATGGAGGGAGGGCCGAGCCACGTTGATCTATTCGACTACAAGCCAGCCCTGATCAATATGGACGGACAGCCCATTCCGGATTCGATCGGCAAGCCGAAGCTGACGGCGCAGGGAACGCAGAACAACACGCTTATGGCGCCGAAGCGCGTGTGGAAACAACGCGGACAAAGCGGAATGTGGGTTTCCGATTGGTACGAGAACACCGGCGCGTTCGTCGACGAGATGACCATCGTCCGCTCGTGCTGGACCGATGGCATCAACCATGTCGGCTCGGTTTGCGAGATGAACACCGGCTCGATTCTGGCGGGCCGGCCGTCACTCGGCGCTTGGTCGACATACGGTCTGGGCACCGCCAACAAGAACCTGCCGACGTTCGTCGTCATGACCGACGACAAGGATCCGCTGGGCGGCGTGAACAACTGGAGTTCGGGCTTCCTGCCCGCCGTTTACCAAGGCACGCAGTTCCGCCGCGGCGAGACGCCGATCCTCGACCTGAAGCCCCCGGCGGCGATTTCCGACGAGCAGGAGCGCAACGAACTGGGTTTGCTCCGTTCCCTCAATGAAATCTGGTCGCGCGGCAAGTCGGACGATTCGGAACTCGACGCCCGGATTCGCTCGTACGAGCTGGCGTATCAGATGCAGTCGGCCGGGGCCGAGGCGGTTGATTTATCGAAGGAAACGACGGAGACGCGGAACCTGTACGGACTCGACGACCCGGCAACCGCGGTTTATGGCGGCAACTGCCTGATGGCGCGCCGGCTGGTCGAGCGCGGCGTGCGCTTCGTCGAGTTATATTGCGGCTCAGGAAGCGGCTGGGACGCGCACCAGCACATCGAATCGAATCACGGCAAGTGGTGCAAGGCGTCGGACAAACCGATCGCCGGCCTGATAGCGGATTTGAAGCAACGCGGACTGCTCAAGGACACGCTGGTCGTCTGGGGCGGCGAGTTCGGTCGAACGCCTTTCAACCAGCAGGGCGACGGGCGCGACCACAATCCGTGGGGCTTCACGATGTTCATGGCCGGCGGCGGTGCGAAGGGCGGCCAATACGTGGGCGCGACCGACGAGATCGGAATGCGCGCGGCCGAGCGGCCCGTGCACGTGCATGACATCCACGCGACGATTCTTTGGACGATGGGGCTCGACCACTTGAAGACGACCTATCTGCACAATGGCCAGAACGAGCGGCCCACGGTGTCGGCGGGTCAAGTGATCAAAGAGATTCTCGCCTGACCGGCTCCCATGAAACCGTTGCTTTTGTGCTCCTTCGTCATCGAGCAAGCGCCCGCTCTGAGTGGACTTGAATGTTAAGTCAGAGGAGCGCGTGGTGTATAAAGAGCTGAACTCAACGGGGACGTTGATTCAGAAAACAACCATGGAGGCTCTTCACCGGCTGGATCTATGATCACACAGCTTGGTCCCGTCGCCAACTTGCCCCTTGAGAAGAAATGTCTTTGGAGAGCGGCGCTCGCCACAGAGCTTGAGTGACCCGAAATCGTTTACCGCCGATTGCTCGTCAAGGCGAAGACAGTGCCCCGGAGTTGGGAAGAGCTGCACCGATAGACTTCCCGGGGCTACTAGCCAACCAGAGTGAGGTTGGTGAAATTCAGCGACGCCGAGGCTGTCATTCCATCTCCTATCGGGTAACCTCCAACGTTCGAAATCGCGACGTACAAAGCGCCGATCTCTTTAAGGTATTTAGCCGAGCACACCGGCCCGACGCTCGCTGGGGGATTGTAAGCAAACCAGTTTAGGAGGTAATACCAGCATGGGCCCGCAAGGGCGGTCACATAGAGAGCAAAGCACGGGAAAGGGTTCTCGTTATAGACGCTAATGGCACTGCTCGTGGATACTCCGTTCAGCGAGTAAACTCGCCAAGGGCCCCCCCACACTTGTGGAGGGGGCTGTGATTTCAAAGAACAGCAGAAGATTGGCGAGCGACTTGAGGAAGTCCGGTAATCCCACCGCTCCATACCCGCCGCCCCAGCCCGCCCCTCCTTGCCAAGTGAGGGAGGGCGTCCTCACGGGCCCGGACAATGACCCGGTACTGCTCGAACCTGGCGATGGCGCAGCGGGCCTTAGTTGCCCCAGATTGACCAGACCCCGCGGACTGCGTTGCCTTATCATCTTTGCCTCCCACCGGGAAAATTATGCGACGTCTTCCACGGAAACACAAGCCCGTTCCGCGTTACACGCGCTGCGGCCCCGTTACGGCCATTGTGATTGCTGCCTGATCGTTCCCCCCTGTTAAGGCGGAATCGAGAGCACTCCAGACCGGTTCCGATAGCCATTTCATCCGTTGAAGCAAATCCCAACGGACCAAAGTTTTGGAATGAAGCCGACTTTCGGAGGGTCTGTAACTTATTGAAAACATGGTGGCCAGGGACGGAATCGAACCGCCGACGCCAGCCTTTTCAGGGCTGCTTATCGACACTGCTAAGTGGTTCGAAATCAAAAGAAGTGTCTGTGCGAGAGGGACTTGCAAAGGAAGGAGGTTGGGACCAATTGGGATGACTTGGGCCATTTTCGCCCCTTCGATGTGCCCGTATTGTTCCCCGGCCCTGTGTGGGTATGATCCGGTGCTCAATTGCGAGGTTGCTAGTGTGAGTAACAACAACGAAGGTGCCGGATGCGGAATCCAGATTCCGAACTCGCTAGGGAGATGAGTTTTTTCAACACGCATGGCGCGATTGCAATAATCCAACTCGAAGGAAACGGAATTGTAACCGTGCGGCTTGGACCTTGTTCTCGTCACCGGCCAGGATGCGGCCGAGCTGCTTGCCACTGTGGACGCTGAGGCCGAAGACGACAACGAGTAGGAATAAACGTTACGATCGAAGCGATGGCGCAGGTTCACATGACCGAGGCTGAGGTGGCGCGCGACCTCCATGGCGTGTTGGCCAACGTCCAACAGGGCGTAGAGGTCGTCGTGGTCGAGCAAGACCATCGACCGGTTGCGGTCATCGGTTCGCCGTTGCCCAAAGGCCGATTGCTCTCCTCGTGCATCGCCCTGGCGGAAGCTCGCGGTTCCACGGCGACGTTGCGAAGGCTTCATGAAGCACACCCTCCGAAATTCGATCCAGTCGGTACCTTCCCTCGCCAGAACCTGCGCCAGATCGAACCATGAGTTTGTCGTCGGGGACTCGTTCTTCAATTTGGCGGTATTCACGCCGGTCTTTGAAATGATTCCAGATCCAAACAAATGGGAACTCGATCCGGCGCTCGGTATCGGCAAGAAGCTGTTGCTGCCGAAGGTGATGTAGAAGACGGGTCTAGCCTACGCGAAAATGCACAAGCTGAAGGTGAGGCATCAACTGCCGGCGAGCACGGTGTCCATTTCCACGCTCGACAAGTGGTTCCTGCCGGGCGAAGAGACTTGCGAGTGGGAGATTTTGGGCCACGGATGGAGACGGATGGTCTCGCGCGCCTGCCGCGGTCAGCGATCACTCAAGCTCATCATCCACACATTCCCCGTCCGCTCGCTCATATTGAACACAATCTTGTCGCGCGCCACGGACATCTCCAGCGGACCCACCTGCACGTTGAGCAGCGACCGCCGCGCCTCGTGAGCATGGAATATCGGGATCACTCCGCCAACGGGGCATTTCGATCCGTCCAGGCGCTGAGCCCAAATACAGCGGAAGCCATCGCGCTCCGACATGAAGTACAGAGTGTCGCCGTCCGCCGACCATCGCGGCTTATCGTCCCAAACGCCGTCCGTAATCGCGATCCATTCCGATTCGGGAACCGTCCCGCTCTCGAAACGGCGCCACAAAGATGCGCGACCGACCCGCTGTAACGGCGTTAAACGAAACCCAGCGATCGTCTGGCGAGAAGCGCGGGTTCCACAGGCTCCAGGCCGCATGGTTCAGCAGTCCCGTCCTCCGTTTGGATGCGAGGTCCACAACGGAGATCCGGGCTGGCTCGTTTCCGATGCACAGGAACCGTTTGCCATCCGCGGACCACCCGCCGTTCGATCTGCAATCCGGGACACGTTCACGGCTGCCGTCGTCAAGGGACACCAGGTACTCGACCGTCTCTTGCCCCTCGGCCGCGCGATAGGCGATCCTGCCGCCGTCGGCCGAGAAGGCCGAGCCAAACGCCGGGCTCGGCGGAGTGGAGACGACACTCTCTCTGCCCGTCACAAGATCCCTGACCCAGAGGTCGCGCGTGCCCGTTCTACTCGAACTGTACGCGATCTTCTTTCCATCCAGGGACACGGCGGGGTAACTGTGGTCAAACGCATCCGCGGTTATTCGTTGCGGAGTCCCGCACGGCTTCGCTCCACTCGAGTCCAGAGGTATGCTCCAGACATCCAGACTTCCGGTCAGGCTCGAGAACGCCACCTGATTGCCCGCCGCCACCGAGGGCTGGACGTCCATGCTCGTCCCGAAGGTCAGCCGCCGCGGAGCTCCGGACACCCTCCAGTTGCCGGCGGAGATTGGAACCTGCCACAGATTCTGAGTGTCGGCTAACACCGCCGACATCAGCACGCCTTTGCCCGTCCACGCCTCCGGGCTTTGGCTCACTGACTCCAGGCCAAGCGCCCGAAACACCCCACTCGCGCCGGTTGCGTTGGCCGGTCCGCCGTCGATCGGCGTCACCCACCAATCGAGGCTGCCCGACCCCGGCGCAAGGTTGCCGGCGGGTTCGGCCCGTATGTTCGGATCGCGGTTGCCCAGGAACAGGAGATGCGTGCCGTCCGGCGTCCAGATTGGATAGGCGGCGGATGCGAAATCGCCCCGAATCTCCCTTGGTGCGCCTCCGGCCGCCGGTGCGATGTATATCTTCGCGACGCCGGGAGGCATAAAGTTCGATCGGTTGAGTCCGATCGCATCCGTTCCGACCCAGTACGCGATCCACTTCCCGTCCGGAGAATATCGCGGACCGCGTCCGAGCGGAGCGATTTTTCTCGCGTCTCCGCCCCGGCTGGACACCACATAAACGCCGCCGCCCTCCCGTTCCGAACGAAACGCAATTGTCCAGCCGTCCGGAGAAAACGAAGGGGAATAAGCGTCCACGGCATCGTGCGTAATGCGCGTCGCGGTGCCACCCACCTGCTGTACCCAGATATCGAGATTGCCACCGCCGGCGCGGTCCGACGCGTAGGCGATGAGCTTTCCGTCCATCGACAGCGCAGGAGTCATCGTAAGACCTGAATCGGATGTCACCCGGACAAGCCTGGCAGTGCGCCCCGGCGGCGCCACTCGGCTCCGAACAAGAATCGACCCCAGGATAATCGCCAGTATCGTTAGCGCCAGAGCCAGCCGCGGCCACCGAAATCGGGATGGCGGCCCGGCCGGCGGCGCTTCTCCGGAGCCGTTGACCCGCACTTGGGTAACATTCGCAACGAACCGGTACCCATGTTTCGGAAACGTTTGAATATAGGAAACGCCCGGCTTATACTCTCCGAGGACCTTCCGGAGTTGGGAAATGTTGTAGTTGAGATTGCTCGGTTCAACAAACGTGTTCGGCCACAACGACTGAACGATTTGCTCGCGTCCCACGGTTTTGCCTGCATTGGAAACGAGATACAGCAATGTATCAAACGCCTTGGGTGTGATCTCCACGCGCTCGCCTTGGCGTGTTAACGTCCAGGTAACTGGATCGAGCCGATAAGGGCCAAAGTTGTATACCGTCGGCATCCGAGGTACTAAGATTTTCAAACAATTTCTTACAAAATTCAAAGGGCTCTTAGAAGAGGATTTGGCGTACAGTAATTCCCGCCTTGGCAGCGTTCAGCCAATCAAGCCTTTTGGGGATACATGGGAGTCGCGAAATTATTGGGTGAAAAAACGTGGTTCGGGGAAATCATTCGGTTACCTGTTTTGCCGGAGCACACTGCTTGGACCGGCCGCCTGGGGCACAGCCTTTACTCCCCGGCTGCAGGGCCCACCGCTTCGTATCAGTGTGGCCGTAAAGTTGGTACCCGAATGAAAATGATTCTCTGGTCTCTTTTTCTTCTCGTGGGCCTAATGAGCCGGCCAGCCTTGAGCGCTATCACCTACAGTTATGACGCTGCAGGACGCCTGATTAAGGTCGATTACGGAAACGGCACGACCATCACATACACATATGATCCAGCTGGGAACCTCCTGAGCCGCGTGGTTACGGGTACCGCTCCGAGCTTGACGATCAGCAAAACCCATACCGGGAACTTCACTGGCGGCCAATCGGGCGCCACCTACAACGTGACCGTCTCCAACGCTGTGCGGGCCGGCTCGACTAGCGACATGGTAACAGTTACCGAGACGCCACCGTCCGGTTTGGCCCTTGTCTCGATGCAGGGAACCGGCTGGAGTTGTGTGGTGCCAGTCTGTACCCGGAGTGACGCTTTGGCCGGTGGGTCGAGCTATGCACCGATTACCGTAGCCGTCGCGGTCGCGGCGAACGCGACATCCCCGCAAGTAAACCAGGCCGCTGTGTCCGGTGGAGGTTCGGCTGGCGCCAACACGAGCGATTCCACGGTCGTTACTGCCGCGGCCAACCAGAGCAGCACCGGTTTCGTGTACAGCCGCGCCACCGCGACTTACAATGGCACGTTCACCATTACCAACACCAGCACGAGCTCCTTGAATGGGCCAGTCACGCTGATGCTGGAGAATCTTTCACCCGGTGTGACGGCTGCGAACAACACGGGAACTTACCAGGGAAATCCAACTTGGACAGCTTCCGGTGTGGCTTCGATGGCTCCAGGAGCTTCCATTACGATTCCCGTGCAGTTCTCCAAAACATCTCCGTCATTGGCAATCAGCTATTTGGCTTTGATCTTCCTCGGGGGTTTTTGACATGCGCCTGGGCCCACTTCTGCTGCTGATTAATCTTGTTGCTCTCGCCGGGATCGGGAGTCCCGCCGCGTGGGCTGACATAATGTATTCGCTTACCGTCAATACCAGCACCGTTACCGGAGATAGTGGTTATCTTGACCTTCAGCTTGCCCCGGGAGACGCCACGACGCAGGATGCCACCGCCGATGTGACCGCCTTTTCCACCGACGGGACATTAGTGGGGGCTCCGTCTTTGAATTTTGGGGGTGCAAGCGGTGCCTCGGGCGCCCTCCCAGGGGAGGTAACGATCGACAACGTTCCTGGCAATGATTATTTTCAAGGGTTCCTATTCGGAACGAAACTGGCATTTGACGTTTCGCTGGGTGGTCTGGCGATCGAAAGCCCCAATGGTACGTCCGATTCCGGGAACACATTTGCGCTTACCTTCTACGGCAGTGACGGCTCCACGCCCATTTTGACCACGAATACCGTGGACGGCTCGGCGGCTGAGATCTTTGTTAATTTAAATGGAACGACCACGCCTGTGACCTATCCGGCCACTCCCGGCGGCGCTTCCGCCGTGGTTATTCAGCCCGCGGTATCCCCAGTTCCGGAGCCGAGCAGCCTGTTGGAATTGGGCACCATGCTTGCGGCTATAACTGCGCTGGGGTTAACTCGTTCTCGCCGATATCCGGGCAATCCGGGTGTTTCCCGGAAGCCGTGAACAGTCCTGGAAACGGGGATGACATGCGACAAATGACCTCTTGTAAAGCTCGATCCGGGGGCGCAATTTGGAAATGGGCGGTGGCTACCGCGCTGGCGCTGGTATTCTGCTCCCCGGCTCACGCCAATGCAACCTATGTTTACCAGGGTAATTTTTACAACACGTTCGTGGGCTGCATCAGCTCGTATCCGCCATTTTGTGCCCCTCCCTACGCCCCCCCGAACACGAACACGCAGTACCGCATCCAAGCGAGCTTCACTCTTGCGCAACCGCTGCCTCCAAACTTCGGCGGCTTGCTGACTCCTGTATCGTTCACCATGACTGACGGATTCCAGCCCTCCTACGGTATCAGCATGGGGTTGGTCTACAGCTTAGATACGCTGTACGTGACGACAGATAGTAACGGCAACATCAGCGGCTGGTCCATGAGGGTCGGCGCTACCCCTGCCGGCCACTCAGAGCTCGATTGGATGACGACCACAGGCTGTCAACCATATCCATCCTGCGGCGGCTTCCCAGCCGATGGGGGCAACACAAGCATCGCCAATCCTGGCGGCAGCGTCACTGGCACGGGTGCCGGAAGCATTTTCAACAGTCCGGGGACGTGGTCGACAGTCCCACCAACGGACGCTCAGACCTCTGCCGGCAAGAACGGCGACCCGGTTTCAACCGGGACAGGAGAGCTGTATGACGAATTCGCGCCCGATCTGGCATTGGGTGGGCCGCTGGTGGTCGAGTTCCGACGCTACTATGGATCGTTCCTAACGGTTAGCGCGCCTGTCACGCAGATGGGTTACAACTGGACCCACAGCTTCGAGTGGGTGATGACGGTCGCCGACACACACGCAGAGGTGTTCTGCTTCGGCGGCCAAGGGATTCAATTTCAGCAGGTGGGCGGGACCTGGCAGCTCGTAAATCCGGAGCAGTATGGCTACCAGCTTGTTACCGGGGCCGGCAACACGTACCTCTTCATGGACCCGCGGAGCAAGCTCATCTATACTTTTGCCGGTGCGGGCGCAACACTCGGGTTGTCCAGTATTCAGGATCGCAACGGTAACACGATCACGATCAGCCAACCTGTGAACGGCTACACACAGCAGGCGTCGGATGGCCTGGGACGCACGTTCTCGCTCAATTATGATGCCCGAACCGGGAACCTGCTGAGCGTCTCCGACCAGACCGGGCGAACCGTTTCGTTTGCGTACGGCTCCGGGAACCTGACCCAATTGACGGATGCCAATGGCAAGATCTGGAACTTCGCGTATACCACTTCGGGGGGAATCAGTGGCCTGATGGAAACTACGACCATGCCGAGAGGGAACACACCACTCAGTCAAACCTACGATAGCTCCGGGCGGGTTTCCACCCAGGTCGACAGCCGAGGAAACGTTACTACGTTTTCCTACAGCCCGAATTCGACAACATACACCGATCCCCTCGGTGCGATGAACACGGATACTAACAACGCGCAATCCGACCTCATTGAACACACGGATCCCGACAACCAAGCGATCAGCATCACCTACGACAATAATCAACGCCGAACGTCAGTCACGGACCGTCTGGGCGCCACCATCACGTTCACGTATCATCAGCCATCCGGTTACGTGGCGTCCGAGACAGATGCTGCTGGAAACACGGTCTCTTACACATACACAGCCCAAGTCTCCGGCGGTTTCACGTTCTACGATCGTACGCAGGTCCAATATCCGGATGGGACGGCTACGCTCTTCACCCACGATGCGAACGGTAATGTAACTTCCGTCACCGATCAAGCCGGGAAAGTCTGGACCTTGGCCTACAATCCGCGTGGGCAGATTACCTCCATCACCGACCCAGCCGGCCGTGTCCTGTCTTACGCGTACAACGCTGACGCAACTGTGGCCTCGGAAACCGACACAGCCGGGAATGTAACCACGTACTCCTATGATGCCGCCAAGCGTGTCAGTCAGATGACGTTTGCCGACGGAACGACACGCTCTTTCACCTACGATAACCTGGACAATATCCTCAGCACTGTGGACGAGAAGGGCAACACGACCGCGTTCGCGTTCAATACTAATGGCCGCTTTCATAGCGTAACCGACGCGCTCGGCAACTCCGGGAGCGTAGCCTACGACAATGACGAGGAAATCTCGACGGCTACCGATCGGACGGGCCACACAAGCTCCTTCACCTACGATAACAACGACCTGCTGAGCGCCATCACCACACCAGTAGGTGACACTTTCAATTTTCAACATGACAGCCACCACCGCTTATCCGCAGTAGTGGATCCTTTGGGGGACAAGTTCACATTCGGTTACGACAAAGAAGATGTGCCTATTTCGGTCACCGACCCCCTGTCACGCACGATCTCCCTCAGTCTCGACCCCTTGGGGTATCCACTGGGAATTGAGACTCCGTTGGGTGAAAGTTATACCCTGACGCGGGATCAATTCGAGCGCCTCACCTCAAGCACGGATCCGACCGGGGTGGCTACGGTCATGACCTATGATCAGCGCGGCCTCCCCTCCCGCCTGAGCGTTGGCGGGCTGACGGCTTCGTATTCCCGTGATGCTTCCGGGATAATGATCAGCGCAACTGACCCCAACGAAAATACGTGGCTTAGAAATCGGGACTCGGCCGGTCGACTCGAATCTTTCGTCGACCCATTGAATCGGCCGAGAACGTATACGTACGACCAGAGGAACAGGTTTCGCACTCAACAAACTCCTCTTGGCACAGTAACGTTCAGTTATGATGCCGCCGGCAATTTGACACAGCGTCTCTATTCTGACGGGACCAATCTGCAATACAGCTACGACAAGAACGATCGGGTCGTATCGGCGCCCGGACTTACGCTCGGTTATGACGCGGAAGCGAGAATAACAGCCTCTAACGGGTTGACTATCGGAAGGGACGCGGATGGCCGCATGACTTCCCTTGCCTATGCACCTGGAAAGACAGTCAATTACAGTTATAATCCCGCGGGCTCGCTCGCGAGCATCACGGACTGGATTGGTGGATCGACCACGTTCACCTACGATGCGGCTCAGGAACTCGTTACGATCACCCGCCCGAATGGGGTGGCCACACATCTTACCTATGACGCCGACGGGCGAATTGCATCGATTACTGAGGACATCGGCTCCTCGATCATAGTGAACAGGGACGCCGCAGGGCGAATCAAGTCTGAGAACCGGAGCCAGCCTCAAGTCCCGCTTCCAGCCCCGGGGCTGTTACCTTTGAGCGTCGACGCGGCCGACCAGGTAACGGCCGCCACTTATGACGCTATGGGCCGGGTCATAGCGGAGGGAGCGCTCTACCAGACGTTTACCTGGGACTTGGCTTCACGCGTCACGTCTTATAGCGGCTCAGGGGTTTCCGAGAACGCCACCTACGACGGATTCGGGATGCGTACCTCGCTTAGCTCCCAGAATGCAACGTCGGATTTCGTATGGAACTACGCCACGGACCTGCCTTCGCTTGCGGTGGTTCGATCTCCGGCCGGCGACCAGCGGTACTACATTTACTCGCCCGGCGGTACACCGGTCTATGCCGTCGATGCGGCTACGAACGCTCGTCATTTCTATCACTTCGATGAAAGCGGATCGACCGTGGAACTCACGGATGACGCTGGCGCGGTTACGGATGCATATGGAATCACTCCTTTCGGGGAAACGGTGACACATACCGGAGCCACCGACAATCCATTCACCTGGATGGGGAAGTTTGGGGTAGTGCAGGAGGGCACTACCAGCCTTTACTATGTGCGCGCGCGTTATTACGACAGCGTCACTGCCAAGTTCCTGTCGCCGGACCCCATCTTCATTCCGAGCCCGCAGGACATCAATCCCTATCAATATGCCGACAATGACCCTCTCAATCGAACCGACCCGTTTGGTACGCAAGTATTCAATAGCGTGTTAAGTCCGCCTTCGCAGGGCAGCCCGTCCGACACACTCGAAGCGGTGTCGGAAGGCCTCGGGAAGGTCAATGAGGGACTCAACGGATTAGCCGACGACTTAACCAAGGCCGCAGAGAACAAATTTAAGGACGCAGTAGACGGAAATGTCAACCCGGGCGCCACGGCCTATACGAAAGCTAAGAGCGAGTATATCAAATCAAAACAATTCGCCAATAACCTCAAGAAGGCCGCCGACGTTGCAGATGCAGCAGGGAAAGGCGTGGACCTTGTCAAGGACGCAATCAAGCTGAACGAGGACATCAAAGCCGCTCAAAACGAGGAGGAAACTAATTCCGCAGCTACGGATATTGTAGAAGCCCAAAATATTCAGTACCTTTGGAGCCTTAAAAAGGCGGGCAAACTGACCGGGAAGGAGTATGTCACCCAAGTCCGGGCCATCCAGGAGGCGAACAGAGAGTCAAAGGAAGCCGGCCTAACAGTGCTAGTGATCGATGAGTGGATAGCCGGGTTGAAATTTACACAGAATTCTCTTACCAACTTGGCTAGTAGCGGCGTAAGCAAGGGAAAGGGTGCTGGCAAGAAAATCTTCGAATTCTTAGGGAAACATGCGGGAGACGTCGCCGGTTGGATCGGAAGCAAGGTGTTCGGACAGGATCCCAACGCGAAATGATCCTGACGTAGATATTTTCATTTCCGCCACCACTCGAAATTATCACCAAAGGCCATGCGCCGAATGGTGAGCTAGAGACAGCGTTATGCGGAGTGGAACATAAAGGACTGGGATTCACTGGGCTTTTTTCCCGACTCAAGTTCAACTGCATCAGACAGTTAGTCCGGGATGCATTCTTGCGCAGGTGAACCCCGTTTGGGATGCGCGCATTTTCTTATTCTCGATGTCAGAAACCACCCTCCTCCCAAGGCTTGGAAGTTGCGGGGGCATTTCAAATGCCACCAAGGAACGTGATGATCGCTTCTTGAAGAGCGCGGCCGCCAGCATGCTCGGCTGTTCGCGCCCAGAGTTGTGGGACAGCGTGGAGTGAATGGCCTCCGGCGCGTCCGAAACGCCGACCTTGCCAATGCCGAGCGCCAGGCTCTCGCCGAGGCCGATGAATGGCTCAAACACAATCCGTCGATCCCTATGAGGAAGTTCGGCGGAGTTCGGCATGACCATGGACGATTGGGAAAGATGGGCCAGGGAGCCGCTAGAAGCACCCATGCCGCAATGGCTAAATACCTCGTCTGGAGCGGGGCAGGCTAAAAGACGATATTCGCGGCGTCGAATAACCACAGTAGAACGCGGCCTTGACGTCGAAGACCGTTGTGAAAAGTTTGCGCAGCAGGGAAGGAAACGTTGCGTTTCAGAGTGGGACAACAGTCAGGCCGGGGATGCGGTTAAAATCGCGGACGTTGGTGGTGCCGATCGCATAGCCCAGTTCGAGCGCGCAAGCTCCGATGATGAGATCCGCCAGTGGAAGAGTGATTCCTTTCGCGGCCTGTTCCGCGCCGGTCCGGGCGATAATTTCCGCGGTCGATTCGGTGACGGAATGAACGGGAACGTGCGCCTTCAGCTCATCGAGAAACTGGCGCCGCATGCGGCTCCTTTCCGGCGTCTCGGCGCGATAGATGCCGTGAGCGAGCTCCGCCACGGTCAGCGAACAGATCACAATAGTTATGTCGCCGACAGCTTCGCGGACTTTCCTGATTGCCTCGGGAGTCGTGAGTTTGTTCCGCTCCGCCGCAACCAGAACGCTCGAATCGAGCACTAATCCCAGGACGGCGGGTTCCATGGTTCGCGGTGGGCCTTGATGCCTTCTTCTACGTCCCGCGCAAAGTCCTCGTCAATGACGGCATTCGCGCCGCTGGCTTCTAGCGCCGCAATCACCTCAGAGATCTTGCGGCCGGTCACTAGTGGAGCTTTGATAACGGCAACCGGACGGTTGTCCTGTTCGATGACGACTTCTGCGCCTTGCCGGACCTTCTCCAGCACGCTGTGCAGGTCGCGGGCGACTTCCGCCTCGGTCATGTGGAGTTGCGCCATCGCTTCGATCATAGCGTTTCCTCCTACTCGGTGTCCTCTTCAGATTCGGCGTGTGGAATCGACCAGTTCCTCGGCGGGAACCAAAAAGGGCGGCTAAAGAAGAAAGCTCGTGGTTCCCATATGGGAACCAAGGTTCCTATACAGCACCCATTCTGGGGTGGCGTGTCACCTCTACTCCCGGTGCGCAGCACCGTCTTCCGCTTCGGGCTTGGATACCGCCCTCGTAAGTCGCCGATTCCCTGCACGAACCCAGCCGACTACTTGCGAAGCTGCTCGGAATCCACCCGCATCCGGTGCGAGATCTGCGGCGAGTTCAACCCCGCGGCCCGCGGCGAAAATAAACCGAACAGATACCGAACACACGCTGAACAGAAACTGGACAAAAGCTTGACGGAGGCTTGATGGCACACCCTCGCGCCGGACGGCGCGAGCCTTGGCCGTTAGGCTCAAGGGATGGTGTCTGTACCTAAATTTCGGCTTGCCAGCATCCGAAATGGCGCTCGAACAGCTCCCGCGACCGCTGCTGCAACCCCTCCCCCGCTCAGCACCACCGACTTGCCCTTCCGGTCCGAGATGTACCCCTTCTCATGCACCCGAACTCCCGTTTTCTGACGGCACGAGCGCCGAATCTCATTTGCGAAACCTGAATCGTGAGGACCGGTTGAACCGCCAGGACGGCCGTTTATGGCGATCCAATCGATGTAGATAATTTCTTTGGTCACCTTTTGTTGCGAATCTGCATTGCCTAGTGTTACCGAATAGTGCAAGAACGTTGCAGTCGCAGAAAACAAAGCCTTTCGTCTTTCTTGCACTCGTTGCAGTGCAACTCCATGTAACATGGCCTTCTGCCGTAGATTGCTGCTCATGCAGAAAACAGGGCATTTAGTCCGTCTTGCACTGTGTTCCATGGACTGCACGATGTTCCTGCCCAGAGCAGCAGGCCTCCGACGCCAGTAAATTCATACGGATACGGCCCCACAAAAATATATTTTCATTTCATGTCAGAAAACACCTTCTCCCATGCCTTTGAAAGTGAGGGGCATTTTTCGGAAAATCCATGAGCATCCACTACGACTCGATTCAGAGAGCTGTCCTGAAGCAAGGGCCTGAGGTCGGCTCGGACCCGGTTATCCAGCGTTCAGGTCACTCCTCCGCAACAGTACAACTACCTAACCTGCGCAGGCTGCGTGAGGCGAAACCAGACCGGTACATGGCTTTGCTCCGTCGTGCGTGGCCGGATATCAAGGCAAAGCTAGACTCGGGCCAGAGCCTGAAAGATGTCTGTAAGAGTTTGAATGCGGATGGCATCCCGATCGCGTACCCGACGCTCCGAACCACCGTCGGCAGGCTTCGTCGGGAACAGCGACGAGTAGCATCTCGTTGACCTCGGACTATGGAAAAACCGGGCAGCAAGATGACGTGCATTCGCCGCGCTTGGCCAGAGATCCTGGCGACGCTAGACGCCGGACATAGCCTCAAACGGGTTTGTGAATGCTTGAATGCCGATGGTGTTGCCGTCGAGTATAAGACGCTCAGAGCTTATGCGAGCATACTTCGCGGAGAACAGAATCAACGATCGATGGTGGCTCCGGACAAGCCGTTTCCTGGCCCTGTCGTTCAAGTGCCCCAGCGTCCGGTTCCTGCAACCAAGCGGCAAGAGCGGTCTAATCCACTGGCGACCGCCATGGAATACCTCAGCAAAGTGCGCGGATTCCAGAACTTCACCGGGGAGCCGCCAGACCCCGAGAAAATATTCTGAGGTTGCATGTCCGAAAACACCCTCTGCCAAGACCTTGAAAGTGGGGGGGTATTTTCATGCCACAACGCACCGTCCGATTTTCCAGGGCGAAGGTGCCCCAGAAGTGGCGGGTTAGTGGACCTGGAGCCAAGCCGTGAGTGACAGGAATCCAAAGGGGTTCCGGCTTAATCCCCGGAAGACGCGCGGTCGACAAGCCAGTTCACCCAGAGCTTGGTGCTCTACCTACCTCCTGATTCTTCGCTATGTCCGAGAACTGCGTGCACAACAGCGCAAGCCGCGGATGCGGCGCCCGGTTCCTTCTCGCGCGTACAATCAGCGGTGCGCCGTTCGCGTAATGTACGCAAAGAATGCCACGCGCGGGCAGTGGAAAGCACACGGACGCTACATCGCCCGCGAGAGCGCCAGCCAGGACCGCGTAGTTGAGGCTGGGTTTGACGCAACCGAACGAGGGATCAACGTCGCTGCTCGTCTCGACCAGTGGCAATCCGCCGGCGATGAACGCATGTGGAAGGTCATTGTGTCGCCGGAGTTCGGAGACAAGATCGAACTGACGCAAATGACCCGCGACTTGATGAAGCGTATGACACGAGATCTCGATACGCGCCTCGAATGGGTTGCCGTGTCGCACTTCAATACCGATAACCCTCACGTTCATATTGCACTTCGCGGCGTTCGCGAGAATGGAAAATCTTTCCGTCTCGAACGCGATTACGTCAAGCATGGCATTCGAAGCATCGCTGAGGATCTGTGTACCCGGCAGCTTGGGTATCGCACACAACGGGACATCGCCGAAGCCCAGCGCCGCGAAGTATCGCAGCACAGGTTCACGTCGCTGGACCGGGCCATTGCCAGGGACAAGCCAGCAGAAGGCGAGTCATCGCATTTCCAGGTCAGCAGGAGCGCCGCGCAGCCGCGAAACCAGTACGCAGTTGCGCGACTGCGAACGCTGGAGAGCATGGGACTGGCCGAAGCCGCTGGGCTCGACCACTGGCTGGTGCGCCAAGATTTCGAAACCGCGCTACGGGCGATGCAGCGGCTCGGGGATCGGCAAAAGATCCTTGCCGCTCACGGCGTGCCCGTATCGGACACGCGACTGCCGCTGGTCATGTTCGATCTTCGCAGTTGCACAACACTCGAAGGCAGAATACTGGTGCACGGCGAGGATGAGGGGACCGGCCGCGGCTTCATGATGCTGGAGGGCACTGACGCTAAAGTGCACTGCATCTATCACACGCCTCAAATGTCAGAGGCACGCGGTCGCGGCGGCCTGCGAGCTAACAGGTTCGTGCGGCTGTGCAAGTTGTTCGAGAACGGACGGCCGTTGCTTGAGATCGACGAGCTGGGACATTGTGAAAAGGTCCTGAACGACGAACGCCATCTCGAAGAGACCGAGCGCTTGCGAATCCAAAGTGGAATGGCCCCAGTTGAGGATGGATGGGGCGGCTGGCTCGGTCGATATCAGGTGGCCCTTCGGAGGGCGGCGGCGACTCCAATGCACGAGCGCGACCTTCACGGACGCGCGCGAGAACCGGATCGTGGTCGGGGCCGGTGAGAAGCGTGGAGCGTCGACGGTTTTTGCCGTAGCTACATTCCGACGAAAGAAAAGTTGATTTGAATGTCGCACTCTCCCTGTTGCCATTCCTTAGTTTCGAATGCGAAGCATTCAATCATCCCAACTAATCCCAACGGAGATTACCTATGGCGCTTCAATCCCAAATGCGATTAAATGATCCTGTCGGTAAGCGGCTCCTGAACGTGGTGGAGGCCGCCCGGTACCTCGGGCTGGAGGTGGACACGATCTACAAGAAGGCCCGGCTCCGGGAGCTTCCCTCCGTCAAGGTTGGTCGTGCCTTGCGGTTCGATGTCAGCGCGCTGGAACGCTACATCGAGCAGCACGCGGTCAAAACCCTTGATTGAAAGGAGATCGTAGATGTCAATTCACAAAGTACGCGACGGAATCTGGAAGATCCGTTGGAGAGAAGGAGGTCGCAACCGAAGTGTCCGGGTCCGCGGCTCGTACGAGCTGGCGAAAAAGATCGAACGCAAGAAAATGTCAGCTCGCGATGAGAACCGGCATCTGGATGTGAAGCGAGAGGTGAATTTCCGAATGACGGCACTGATCGACCGGTACTGGGATGAATATGGAAGCAAAAAGAAATCCCGCGACCGGGAGTCGAGTATTTTGGAGGGCATTCGGAACGAGCTGGGAAGCATGTTCGTGCGGGAAGTGGACGGCCAGGCCGTTAGCCGCTGGTATCAGGGTTTGATGGAACGGCATGGGCTGTCGGCTGGTACGGCCGTGCGGCACTTCAACGTCGTGCACCACATGATGGAGAAGGCCGCCACGATCTGGTCGAAGGAAACCGGCATAAACCGGGATCCGGCAGATGAGGTCGAGGTGAGACGGCCAAACGATCAGCGGGAGAGGTACCTGTCAGCGGAGGAAATCGCCAGCCTCAAGGTGTCATTGGATGGCAAGATGTACCGCCAGGGGAGCGGAGCCATCAATCAGACGTTCTACAGGCTGCGGCTGCTGGTGCTGATCGCACTCACGACGGGCATGCGGATTGCGGAGATATTCGCTCTGATGTGGAGCGATATTCTCTATCGGGAAGGGCTGATCGCTGTGCGTTCAATGCTGAAGGGCGGGAAGATTCGGTATGTGCCGATGACGCCAGAGCTGGCGACGGAGATCCAGCGTTTTCCAGCGATGATCGGAGAGGGGCGCATTTTTCCGCCGAAGCGAGGCGCAAAGGGTGAGCGGCAGAGAGTGGAAGGGAGTTTCGAGACGGTTCTGGACCTGGCCGGCATTCGAGATTTCCGGTTTCACGACCTGCGGCACACGTTTGCGTCTTGGTTCATGATGAACGGCGGCGACCTCTACGAACTCGCGAAGATTCTCGGTCACGCGAACATCAAAATGACCGAGCGCTACGCGAAGCTGGCGAAGAAGCATATCGCCAGGACCGGCAACACCGCTCGTGAGATGTGGAAGCTGATGGAAGTTGAGGCGGGGGACAAGGTGCAAGCGGGGTTTTGATGTTCCCCTATTGTTCCCCAGGTTGAAACTGAATGATTTGCGCTGCTGCTAAGTTGTTTAGAATGTGGTGGCCAGGGACGGAATCGAACCGCCGACGCCAGCCTTTTCAGGGCTGCGCTCTACCGACTGAGCTACCTGGCCGGGGAATTCTTCAGTTTACCAGACGACGCGCGCAAAAGCCGCAGAGTTACACCTTCTCGAGTTCGGCCAGCGCCTCTCCGGTCACCTTCTCAACATCCGCGTGCAGGCTGTGGCCGTGCGCGTCCATGGTCACGATGGCGGTGAAGTCGCGCACGCGCAGATGCCACATCGCCTCCGGAATCCCGAACTCCATCAGGTACACGCCCAGCACCTTTTCAACCGTCCGCGCATAGTATTGCGCCGCACCTCCGATGGCATTCAGGTATACCGCGCCCGCGCCCGCGAGCGCTTCGAGCGTCCGCGCTCCCATCCCTCCCTTGCCAACCACCGCGCGCACGCCGTACCTACGGATGATGTCGGCCTGATACGGTTCTTCGCGGCTGGAAGTAGTCGGTCCCGCGGCCTTCACCACCCACTCGTTACCTTGCTTTAGCATCACCGGACCGCAGTGATAGAGCACCGATCCGTGTAGATCCACCGGCGGCGGATTTTTCATCAGATAGGCATGCACCGCATCGCGGCCCGTGAAAACCTCGCCGCGGATCAATACCACGTCCCCCACCTTGAGCGCGCGCACCGCCGCTTCGGTTAGCGGCGGCGTTAGAATCACTTCCCGGCCCGTCAGGGGAAAACCGGCGGTGCGTTTCATGCGTTCCACCGGGCGATCCGGATCGCGGTAAAGCCACTTCGTGATCGCGCCGTTGGTGGCATCGAGCCGCACGCCCAGCCGCCGGAACGCCCAGCACTCGTACGCCACTGATACGAAGAAACTTGCCGGCAGCCGGTTGGCGGCGGTGATCTTGCACCCGATCAGAGATGCCTTTCCGCCGAATCCCATCGCGCCCACGCCCAACCGGTTTGCTTCCGCCATGATCTCGGTTTCCAGCTTGGCGAGCACTGGATGCGGATTCACATCGTCCAGCGTGCGAAATAATTGCTCCTTGGCTAATTCATACCCGTGCGCGCGGTCACTCCCTATACACACACCCAGCGCGCCCGGTGAGCAGCCTTGTCCTTGCGCCTGCCACACCGCATGCAGAATGCATCGGCGCACCCCTTCGAGCGTGCGGTCCGCGCGGCCCAGATGATCCAGTTCGCAGGGCAGGGAATACTGGATGTTCTTGTTCTCGCACCCGCCGCCTTTCAGAATCAGCTTCACCTCGATCTCGTCTTCCTCCCACTGCTCGAAGTGCATCACCGGCGTCTCTTCGCCCAGGTTATTGCCGCTGTTTTTTCCCGTAAGCGAATCCACCGAATTGGGCCGCAGCTTGCCGCGCCGCGTCGCCTCGACAATGGCGTCGTGAATCGCCTGGCGAATCTTCATCTGGTTGACGCCCACCGGCGTGTGCACGATGAACGTCGGCATGCCCGTGTCCTGGCAGATCGGGCCTTCGTCGTCGTTCGCCATGTCGATATTTCCGAGAATGATGTTCAGCGCTTGCGACGATTGCGTGTGCGGCGTCTCCTCGGCATTCGCGAGCGACATCGCCGCCCGCACGTCCGGCGGCAGATTCGTCGACGTCTGCGTAATCAACTCGAGCAGACTGCTCCCTAAGAATTCCATTTTTTTGTTCCCGCCCTCATTCTAGCCTGAGCCGCACCTGCGCCGTCATTCCCGGCCGGATCACCGCGCTCGGGCTCGTGAATGCCACAATGACATCGTCCCCTTTCACCTCTTTGACGGTCGCCGGGATGGCCCCCGGCAGCTCCGCTACGAATATCAGAGCTTCCCGGCCGGACCGGATACGCGCCATCGCCGCACGGTCCGGCTGGATGGCCACGGCGAGCTGCGAAAGATCCGCTGCAATTTCGAAAAGGTCGCCCGCTTCTCCCGGCGCCATGGTCGTGCCGGGTTCGCCTTTGCGCGCCACCACGATCCCGCTGACTGGCGACCGGACCTCCGTGCCCCCAGCCTGCGCCGTCGCGGATTCTAAATCCGCGTCCTGCTCGGTTACCGTTTGTTTCGCCGCGTCGAGATCGCGCTGCAGTTCGCTCACGCGCTCGTCCGCCTGGCGGGCCAGCTCATCAAGGCTCGTGGACTCGGCGCGCGCCGCCTCAAACTCACGTGCGGACTTTTCATATACCAGGCGTGGGGTGGCGCCCTCGTGATTCAGCACCTGCTGGCGCAGGTACCCCTTCTCCGCGCGATCCAATTGATCGCGCCCGCGCTTCGCATCCGCCTGCACCCGCGAAGCCTCCAACCGCGCCGTGATGATCCGGCTTTCCATGGAATTGACCTTGTCTTTGGCGCTCTGTGCGGCGCGAACGGCCTCCTCGCGCGCCGCCTCCAGGCTCTGGCTGCCGATGCGCGCGAGCACCTGGCCCTCGTACACTTCCTGCCCTGGTTCGACCAGAAATGCGTCAATGGTGCCCGCGACCGTGGCTCCCACCGGAACCACGTGCAAGGCCTGAATCGTGCCCCGTAAACTAAGCTCTCGCGGCGCGGGCGCGGCGGCCGTCGTCACTGCCCGATCCCCTGGCGTCGTGGTGCGCCGGAGCCAGCTCAGCGCCCCCGCGCCGGCTGCCGCCAGAATCAGCGCGCCCGAAAACAGCAGCCACTTGCCACGCATGGTCCGATCATATCAGCGGCCCTCACCGCTGGTGTTACAGTACATCCATGACGCCGGTCTCGCTCAAGCGGCTCACGTGGATGTTTCTTCGCGTGGGCAATCTCACCTTCGGCGGCGGCGATCCCACTATGGCCGCCCTGCAATCCGAACTGGTCCACAAGCGCGGATGGCTCGACGCGGAGACATACGCTCTGATCTACGGCCTTGCACGCATTACCCCCGGTACCAATATGGTTGCCTTATCCGCCGCTGCCGGATGGAAGATTCTCGGTTGGATGGGTGCCTTGTCTGCCGTGCTCTCCATCACTATCCCGCCCGCCATCTGCGTAGTGCTGCTCACCGGTGGCTACGAAGCGTGGAATTCCAATACGCTCGCCATGGCCGCGATCGGCGGTACCCTCGCCGCCGCCACGGGCATGATGGCCACCAGCGCCTGGCAGCTGCTGGCCCCGCAAATCCGCCCTCGGCGATGGTTGCGCGCGGCCGTCCTCTGTCTCGCCGCTCTGGTTGCCTCGCTGCGATTCTCGCTGTCACCCATCGCCATCCTCGGCCTGGCTGCGCTCCTCGGCCTGTTCTGGCGTACCCCATCGGAATCATGAACCTCATCCTTCTCTATTTGTTGCTCCTTAAGGCGACGGTAACTTCGTTCAGCGGCCTGACGTCTTTGCCTGTGGTACGCCACGATTTCGTCGAATCGCGCCATCTCCTCTCGGACCGCCAGTTGAATGCCGCGGTCGTCGCCGGCCGCACGGCTCCGGGCGCAAACGGCCTTTACGTCGTCAGCGTGGGTTATTTCGTTGCCGGGTTGCCGGGTGCCGGAATGGGGGCTTTGGCCGTCATAACGCCGGCGTTTCTCATCATTCCCCTGTTCCGCTATCTGGGGGCGCGGGCCAACCGTCCGGCAATCAAAAGCGCGATCCAATGCGTCATGCTGGCCGCTGCTGGCCTCGTTGTTGCCGCCACCGTGCCATTGGCGAGGGATGCGCTCACCGGACCCTTGGCCGTCGCCATCGCGATCGGCAGCTTCTTGTTCCTGGTGGGTACTCGAAAGGATACCGTTTGGGTAATCCTCGGTTCAGCCGTCGTGGGGCTGCTCGCAAAACTCTAACAGGATGTTGCAAGCGCCTTACAGAACCGCGACCAAAGGAAGCCGTCCCCCTGCTAAATTTTCTTGGAACTTTCCCCGGTCTCCGATGCAATCCCTGGTAGAGCCGGTTTTCGTCCATCACAAGTGAGTCCGGATGACGCTGTTGACGAATCTCGCTGATGACGAATTGCTGCGGCTCGCGGCATCGGGCGCCGAAGAGGCGTTCGGTGTCTTGTATCAGCGTCGCCAGGCGGCCGTCTACCGGTTTGCGCTCCAGATGAGCGGGAGTTCTTACATCGCCGAGGATGTGACGCAGGAGGTTTTCTTGCTGCTCCTTACGGGCAGCAGTTCGTATGATGCGGGTCGCGGTACTCTCGCATCGTACTTATACGGGGTCGCGCGCCGCTTGGTGTGGCGCCGCATGGCGCAGAGCAGGTCACACTTTCCGCTCGCCGTCGTGGAAGGTGAAGACGGCCGCACGCCGGAGCACCTGGTCGCGTCTTCAGAAGTGGAGCGCGACCTGGCGCGCGATGAAGCGCTCCGTTCGCTGCGCAGGGCGATTCTGGCGCTTCCCGCTGGCTATCGCGAGGCTGTGGTCTTGTGCGATTTGCATGAGCTTAGTTACGCCGACGCGGCGCAAGTCTTGGGCTGTGCCATCGGTACCGTGCGCTCGCGCCTGCACAGGGCGCGCGCGTTATTGGCGGAACGGCTGGCGGCGAAAGCGTCCAGCGCAAACAGGTGTCTGGTATGAACTGTATCGAATTTGAGAGCGTGGTCGTGGCGATCGCGCGCGGGGAAGTGATGGACGCCGCCGCGCAGCGGTCGGGTCTGGCGCACGCGGTGGCTTGCGCTCGCTGCGCTTACCGTCTGGCGAGTGAGAAGACTCTGAGTGACGTGATGGCCGCTGCCGTGGCCGAAGACTTTGCGAGGGAAGCGCCGCCCCGGGTCGGCGAGATGTTGATGGGCGCGTTTCGTGAAAGGCGCATGGCCGCTCAGCGCCTGCGGCGCACCTGGCTGCGTCGCGTGGTCGCCGGAGCGGTTGCGGCTGTCCTGGTCCTCGCCGCTGCCGTGGCGCTTCGCAAGGCAGTGGACGTGCGGGCGGCTAGGGGGAACGCGGCTCTGTCAGTGAGTCAGGAGGATTGGACCGTTGCGGAAACCGGTGACGAGGTCATGACGGATTTCATCCCCGTCGTCTATGATCCCGCGCCCATCGGGCGTGGCAGCCTGGTTCGCGTCGAGCTTCCGCGCGCCGCGCTCAGTGCGTTCGGTCTTCCGGTGAATGAAGACCGCAATGAAGACTTGGTCCAGGCGGATCTTCTGCTGGATGACAACGGTTTGATGCGAGCCGTTCGATTTGTGGAGTAGGACAACAGCAAGGGCAAAGGAGGGCGAGATGAAGTCATATTTCAATAGCTGCATGCTAGGCGTTTTGGTTTTGGCTGGCGTTGGTTACGGAACCGCGCAAAATCCCGCGCCGGGAGGCTTTCGGCGGGGCGGCAACATGGACTTTATGGCCCGCGAGATGGGCTCCAAGGTGGTAACGGGTGCGCCGTTCACTGCTCAGGCGGTAACACAGACTACCCAGACCTTATCCACCGGAACCCACATCTCGCGCAACCTGACAGCGACCCTTTATCGCGATAGTGAAGGCCGCACGCGCCGCGACGAGACCATGGGTGGCGCCGGTCCGCTCGCTTCCACTGGCGGCGCTAAGCGGCAAATGATATTGATTCACGACCCGGTGGCCGCGGCCGCGTACGCGTTGAATCCGCAGAATAAAACGGCGCACAAGATGGCGTTCAATCCCGCTGCTCACGCGGGTGGCCGTCACCCCGCTGCAGAGGACGCGACCGCATCAGCGGCTGCTCCAGGGGGGCGCGGGCAGCGTTTCGCCGGCACGGTGAAAACCGAATCGCTTGGCATGCAAGTGATCGACGGCCTCACGGTCGAGGGCACCCGTCACACCATGACCATACCGGCTGGCGCCGCAGGCAATGACCAGGCCATTGAGAGCGTCAGCGAGCGCTGGTATTCACCGGACCTGCAGGTCGTCGTGAAGAGCGTGCATACCGATCCGCGCTTCGGCCAGACGACCTACCAGCTCACCAACATCCAACGCAGTGAACCGTCCGCCGCGCTGTTCCAGGTCCCCGCGGATTACAGTGTCACCGCCGGCGGCCGCGCCGCCACGAAGTAGAACTCCTTGCGCAGGTCCGCGTAAATCCTTCGCGCGGACCTGCGACTTTCGGCGTTGCGGTTATTGCGCCGGCGGCCCTCACGGGAATATGCTGGCCTTTAAGGAGTGTGCAAGGTGCGCTTCGGCATATTCGCCGTTTCGTTGGCGCTTCTAGCTAGCTTCGCGCCAGGTCAGGTGGCTACGCCATCAGTTTTGCCGCCTTCTGCTTTCGAGGCGTTCGCGCGGCGGCCCGAAGCGCACTTCACTTGGTCCAAAGAAATAGGCCGTCTCGATGGTCGTGACTCCCATGCTGTTGTCACGGCCTTGGTCTTGGAAGACTCAACCTCACAACTCAAGCGGATGCGTGGACTGCGGATTGATTTTTCGTGGGCCGATCAGAGAAGCGCCATCTACGTCGGCGAAAATCTGCTTCAACCGGAGAAGAAAATCTTCGATCAATTGACCGCTGACGTCGGACGTGTCAATTTGTATCGCGGTACTTTAGCGTATCTCGGCTCGTGCGCGTTTCGTGACAACCCCGGCGTATATCCCCTGGTGGCCGATCTTAACTATTCCGGACCGGAATCGCCCGCGTTGCGAATCTTCGGACCGAGGGGTGAGCAGATCATGTTCCCAGGGCTAACGCCGCTCCAGTTGTCGAAAGTCCTTGGCGACGCGATCGACGAGTTAAGGGCGCATTGACCGGCCAACGTGCCGGCTCCCCTACTGCTTCACCCCAAACGCGTACACGTTTGATCCGTACGTGCTGACAAACACTTTCCCGTTCGATACCGCCAGTCCGCTGAAGTGCGTGAACTCCGGTATCGTCTTCCCGCTGTTGTATAACTCCTTGCCCGTGGCCGCATCTAGCGCGTACAGCACTGCATTCCCCGAGGGCTTCGACGCCCGGTCGTGACTGTTGAGAATATGCCCCGAGTTGTCGAGCTGCTGCGTGTTCTCGCCATTCGATAAAGCGAGCACCATGCCGTTCACCACCACCGGCGGCTCCGGCACGTCCATGTCGCGGGAAATCCACGCCGGCGTCAGCACCGGTTTGCCGTCCTTCTCCTCCACTCGGAACGCCATGATGCTGCCGTGCTCCGCGGGCCCGTTCGTCAGCGCGAAAGCCGGCGCGCCCGAGTGCGGCGGTCCCCACGCTGGCGCATACAGCCATCGCACTCCC
This sequence comes from Terriglobia bacterium, assembly GCA_963768075.1. Lineage (GTDB taxonomy): Bacteria > Acidobacteriota > Terriglobia > Bryobacterales > Bryobacteraceae > QHXW01. The sequence goes on along the minus strand of CAVYHD010000018.1, from coordinate 135,343 downwards.
TGCGGGTCCTGCCATGTTGCGAATGACCCCCAGAATCCGCGCCCCGCCAGGTTTACATCTTCATTCGCCAATAGCGGGCTCCGGTAGAGCGGCGTATGGTGGTCCGCGCCGCCCATCGATTTCGCGTCCATCAGGTAAATCACGCCCTCCTTGCCTGCCGCCGCCACCAGCTCCCACTGCTTGAACGGGAAAACCACCGGGCTCATGTTCCCCATATCGAGGTCCTTCTTCGTGATCCACCCGAAGTTCGCCGGCGTATAGTGATCCACCATCTTCACATCGTGCGGTGAGACCTCCACAATGCTGTCCGAGTACTCCCCCTTTGCCGGATCGTAGTCGCCGTCTCCGGTCTCCGCGAACACGTTGCCCTCCGCCCCGATCGCCACTCCCGCGCGTCCCCAAAGCCCGCCGTTCTTTGAGGGAAACATCGTCACCGGATGGTTCGGATCTTTCAAATCCATCGCCCAAATTCCCGATTTCGCGCCACCGCACCCTTGCGACGTCGCTGTGTACAACACGCCATCCCGGTAATTCAAGCTCCAGTTCTTCGAGAACGGCGGCACAAACTGCGTTGGCGGAAACCGGTCTTCGCCGTCGATAATGTTCATCACGTGCAGCTTCCCGTCGCTCGCGATGACGTACACGTTCATCGTTCCCAGGCCGCCGCGCTCCTTCTGCAATACGGGCGTGTCATTCAACCCGTTCGGGCACAGCCAGTGCGGCTTCTGCTTGGGCTTCGCTTCCACCGTAAATGTCTTCTTCCACAGGAGCTTTCCCGAATCCGCATCGATCGTGTACAAATTGTCCGAGCTGCCCGCCACCACCACGATGTCCTTCACGCCCTTCGACGTGTACACATCCTCCACCACCAGCGGCGCAGTCAGCGAGATCAGCTCCTTCGGCTCGTTGTCCAGGTGCAGTTTCCATTCGAGTCCGAAAGTCTTGAGGCTGTCCTTGGTCAGCAGCTTTTCGTCTTTCGCCCACCCCGTTCGCTGCGCGTCGCCGCCAAACGTCAGCCACTCCGCCGCTGGCGCCCCCAGCATCCCCATCACAAGCAATAGACCTGCGTATCTAAAGAGTTTCATGCGATTCCCTAAACTATCACAAGCTCCGTCTGTTTCTCTCCCGTCACCCTGGCCGCGTGCTCGCCCACGAAAACATTCACCTCCGACCGCACGCCGAAGTCCCGCAAATAAATTCCCGGTTCAATCGAGAAGCACGTCCACGGCACAATCCGCCGCTCATCGTGGGTCTCCAGGTTGTCCATGTTTGCGCCGTTCCCATGAATATCCTGCCCGATCGAGTGTCCTGTCCGGTGCGTGAACGCTGGCCCATAGCCCTGGCTCGCAATGTACCCCCGCGCAACGTCATCTACCTCGAACCCCCTCACCGTCTCGCCCGCGCTCACAGCTTTCTCGACGCGCGCAATCGCCCGGTCGCGCGCTTCCCGCACAATCGCAAAAACTTTCCGTATCTCTTCCGGCGGCTCCGCGCCGCAAAATCCCGTCCACGTAATGTCGTAATAGACCGCTCCCGGCTGCTCTAGCTTCGCCCACATATCGATCAGAAAAAAATCCCCGCGCCCAATCGGCCGCGTCAACCCTTCCTGCGGCTCGTAATGCGGATTCGCCGCGTTCGCGTTCACCCCCACAATCGGACCGTCCTCGCAAAACAGACCCCGTTTCCGAAACCCGTCCAGCACGAACCGCTTCACCTCCAGTTCTTCCACCTTCCCGCCATTCCGCGTTCGCTCGCCAATCAGCGCGAATGCCGCGCGTCGCACCTCATCCACGCGCCGCCCCGCTTCCAAATGCGATTCGAGCGCCGCCGCAGTCCATCGCGCCTCGAAATGCTGCACCAGCTCCGCCGAGGTCACTACCTCCACGCCCAGTCCGCGCACCAGCTCCACCGTTCCCGCGTCCACCATCGATACATACGGAATTGCGCAGTTAGGCGAGTATTGCATGGCTACCCGCCGTGCCCCGCCCAGAATGCGCCCGATCCCCTCCACCTGCTCGGTCCAGCTCGAGTACGGAACTTTCTCGCCCGGCAATTCATCCAGCCTGCCTCCTTCCACGCGATGCACCAGCCCCTTCGGCTCGCCGTCCACCGGAATGAAGTAGTACCAGCGCCGCGTCACGTGGCTGGCAGGCTGAAATCCCAGCACCCTGTACGCCAGCGGATCACGCAGATGATGATCGAAGAATAGCCACCCGTCCACCCCCTCGCGCCGCAGCGCGCCTTGGATTTTTCCTATGTCCACCATTCATTTCACTCCCGACATCAGCCGCACCGTCGGCTTGATCAGCAGCATCAGCAACACTGCTCCCCCAATGCCCACCGCCGCCGTCGTTCCGAACAAACTCGGCAGCGACATCGATTCATACACCGACGCCGCCTTCCCCGCCAGATAATCGCCAATGCTGATCGAGACGAACCACACCCCCATCATCAGCCCCGCCACACGCGCCGGCGCCAGCTTGGTCATCGCGCTTAATCCCACCGGGCTCAGGCACAGCTCTCCAATCGTGTGCAATAGATACGTCGCGTTCAGCCACCACATAGACACCAGTACGCCGCCCGACGCCCGCGCCGCTCCCGCCGCCATCACCGCGAATCCCAACCCTCCAAACAGCAGCCCGAACGTGAATTTCGAGGGACTCGAGGGCTCCCGCCGCCCCATTCGCAGCCAAATCCATGCGAATACCGGCGCCAACGCCACCACGAACACCGGCTGCACGAATTGAAACCAGCTCGCCGGGTATTCGAATCCCGCAATCACCCGGTTCGTATTGCGTTCTGCGAACAGATTGAGCGACGATCCCGCCTGCTCAAACATCGACCAGAATACGGCCGACGCCAGGTATAAAACCAGAATCGCTCCTGACCGTTTCCGTTCCGTCGCCGTCCACCCGCGCCCGAAAATCAACCACGAGAACACCGCCACCGTGATGATCACCAGCACCACGCCCAACGCGTTCGAAATCAACTCCGGCGTAAACTCCACCACGCCGCCCGCCCCTAGCGCACCCACAACCACAACCATCGCCAACACCGCCGCCGCGCCCAGCACTGCGTTGCGCTTCTGCCGCTTCTCCGCCTCAGGGTTCTCCGCCGGCGCCGGATCCAGTCCCGCCGACCCCAAATATTTGCCGCCCAGTACATATTGAATTAGGCCCGCCAGCATCCCGACCCCCGCGAGGCCAAATCCCAGCCGCCAACTGATTCGCTCTCCCACCCAACCGCATAGAATCGGCGAGATCAGCGCGCCCAAATTGATCCCCATGTAGAAAATCGAAAATCCGGCATCGCGCCGCTGGTCGCCCGGCGCATAGATCTGGCCCACGATCGTGCTCACATTCGGCTTCAGCAGTCCCGTGCCAAACATCAGCAGCACGAGCCCCGCGTAGAAAGCCGTGATGCCCGGCGTAGCCAGACAGAACTCTCCCGCCGTGATCAGAATTCCGCCGTACAGCACCGCCCGCCGCTGTCCCGTCAGCCGGTCCGCCACCCATCCGCCCGGCAGGCTCAGCAGAAAAGCCATCGCTGTGTAGAGCCCGTAAATCGCTCCAGCTTTCGCTACGCCGAATCCCAGCCCCCCGCCCGCGGCCGGCGCCGTCATAAATAGGATGAGCAGCGCGCGCATCCCGTAATAGCTGAACCGCTCCCACATTTCTGTGAAGAACAGCGTCGCGAGCCCCCGCGGATGCCCGAAAAAACTCCGGTCCGCGCGCGTTGCGTCTAACGAACTTTCGATGTCCGGGCGTATCGCCATAGCTGCACCGCCAGTTTATCCTAAATCGGAAAAAGACTGATCTTGCTAGCTGCCCCTAACCGAGCCGCAAGCAATGGGAGCGGTCCAGGCGCTGCCACTTCCCGCCGCCCGTATCGCCATCGTGTAAGCTCGTTTTAGTACCGATTATGTCCGACCGTGCCGGCCTCGGCGCGATTCGCGCCTAGAGACAAAATCATGCCATGGTTTGAAAATGAGGACTTCTGGCGCGAACTTTATCCCTACATGTTTCCGCCGGACCGATTCGCCGCGGCTCCCAACGATGTCGCCAGGATCCTCGCGTTAACCGGTTTCAGCGGCCGCACCGTGCTCGATCTCTGCTGTGGCCCCGGCCGTCACGCCATCGAATTTGCGCGGCGCGGATATCAGGTCACCGGTGTCGATCGGTCGGCGTTCTTGCTCGACCGCGCTCGCGAGCGCTCTGCCGAAGCCGGTGTCTCCGTCGAGTGGGTCGCCGATGATATGCGCCGTTTCCGCCGTCCCGCCGCATTCGATCTCGCGTGCAACATCTTTACTTCGTTCGGCTACTTCGAAAACGATAAAGAAGACCTTCGCGTCTTGCGGAATATTCACCGTAGCCTCACGGATCATGGTGTCTTTCTCATGGAGCTCGTGGGCAAGGAGCGTTTGGCGCGAAGCTGGCAGAGCGCAATCTGCACCGAGTTTGCCGATGGTACGCTCCTCCTCCAGCGCCCCAGGATCAGCGGCGATTGGTGCCGTCTCCACAATGAGTGGACCTTGATCAAACAGGGCCGCGTCCAGACCTTCCCTTTCGAACACACCATCTATTCCGGCCGCGAGCTCCACGATCGTCTGCTCGCCGCCGGCTTCCACCAGGTGCGGCTGTTCGGGAATCTCGAAGGCGCGCCCTACGGCCTGGACACTCTCCGCCTCGTCGCCGTCGCGCGCAAGTGATCCATCGCCCGCCGCTTGCCCCAACGCCTGCTATCCCGCGTTCTTCTTTTCCCACACGATCTCAGCCCTCAAATTCACCACGCCCGCCACCGCCCGCGCATCCGCCACCTCGAACGCCAGCACATCATCCAGCCAGTCGTGGCTCGTGCCGTCTGCGTTCTGCGTCGCCACCGTCAACGTGTATTGCTGCGGCGCAAGCCAGCACGCAAAGCGGAATTCGAGGTCCAGTTCCTCGCCCGCGTCGAACCTCCCCAGCTCGATCCCCTCCACCCGCGTGTTCGTCCCGTACACCTCCATCCCGATCCGGTTGCGAATCAGAATCCCCACCATCGGACCTTCCTTCGCCGCGTGGAATACCGATCGCACGCGCACCCGTACCACATCGCCGCTCCCCACCACTTTTGCCGCCGCGCCACTCTCATCGAGAAACTGCACTTCCAGAATCTCGCTGCTCCTGTCGCCATGCCGGAACGCCGCCGCGATCTTTCCCGTTGCCGGCCCGGCGTCCGCGCGCTGTCTCTCCAGCACCAGTCCGATGTACTGATTGATCACATGGCTGGGTTCGCCCTCCGCGTGAATCCGCCCATTCACCAGCAACAGCGCCCGGTCGGAAAGCTGCTTCACCAACCCCAGATCGTGCGACACGAACAGCACCGTAATCTTCCGCTCCCGCAGCTCTTGGAACTTGCGCACGCACCGGTTTGCAAAAACGGCATCGCCCACCGCCAGCGCTTCGTCCACCACCAGAATCTCCGGCTCCACGTGGATCGCGGTCGCGAACGCCAGCCGCACATACATCCCGCTCGAATATTCCTTCACTGGCCGTTCGAGGAACTCGCCGATATCCGCAAACGCCGCAATCGACGGCAGTGCCCGCTCGATCTGCGCCCGGCTCAATCCCATGATTTCGCCATTCAGAAAAACGTTCTCGCGTCCCGTGAATTCCGGATTGAATCCCGCGCCCAGCTCCAGCAGCGCCGCGATTCGCCCCGTCGTCACCACGCGTCCCTCGGTCGGTGGCAGAATGCCGCACACGATTTGTAGCAGCGTGCTTTTGCCGCATCCGTTCGGCCCCACAATCCCCAGCGTTTCGCCTTTCTGCACTTGAAAATTGATATCGCGTAGCGCCCAGAAATCCTGATGGAGTGTGTTGGGAAGAAACGGAACCAGCTCGCGAATCCGATCGGCGGGCCGTCGATATAGTCGATATAGCTTGGAAACGTTCTGAACCAGGACCATCCGGTCTCATTCAAAACGATAACGCGAGGGAAGGGAATTGACAACGAAGGCAGGAAAAAGTCGTGGCCCTACGCCACGTGACCCATGAACAGCGCCCGCCTCTGGCCCACCGCCAGCGGTGCCGTGCAGTCCATCAGGCAAAACTGGTCCAGCGCGAACAGCACCACGGAATTCACCTTCTCCGCCAGCGAGAGCCGTGCTTCTTTCTCCCACGGCGTCGAGTAGCCCGTAATCCCGACCAGGTGTGCGCTCTGGTTTCGCGGAAACCCCATCTGCATCGGTAGCACAATCGAGCCCTGCGCCTGGTCCAGGTTCCGGCTGCCCGTGTAGGTGAAATTCTCCGTCTTGAAACAGTTCAACGTCGATGCATTCCAGCTCGTTGGTAGATTCACCGCCGTGTCCAGCGTCGAGTCATTCGTATCCGGAGGATACAGCACTTCGAACTTTGCATCGGAATAAGTCAGCCGCACGAAGTTCATGATCGCGGTCGTAAACGTTCCGATTAGCCCGGATAGGAACGCCATCTCGTCCGGATACAGCGCCGTGTTTACATCGGTCGTCGTGAACACCGTCATCGCGCGCCCGTACGTCGCCTCGAATGTGCTCGTCGTATACGCATCATAGTAAGGCATGCCCGACCCGTCGTCGGGAAAATACCACCACTGCACTTCGCCAAACTGCAAATACGGGGTCTGTCCCGCGGCCGCCATCACGGTGGCCAAGTCGAGGTACGCTTGCTGCCAAAACGCCGTGCTCGTCGGCGAAAAATTAGTCTGTAGCGCCGGCGTGCTCACCATTACCGCGTTGCCGTCCGGATATCTCTGCGCAATTCCCGCCGTCACCGTCGGATCGCCATTCCCCAGCTCCATGCTGAACGCCGCCGTCGCCGTGATCCCATATCCGCCCAGCGCCGTGAAGAACGCCTGGCTCCAATCCCGCGCCGCCCGGTTCATGCGTGGCACTACCGTCAGGTCCGTGTACCACTCGCCATCGTTCCCGCCCGCAAATTGGTACACGCCGCCTCCAACAGCAGTCCCGCCCACTGTCACCGTCAGCGTCGGCACCGTCGAGCTCGCCGCCACCGTAACGTCGTTTCCCGCTGCTCCAATCGTGCGCGCATAGATTGTCAGCACGCCGCCTGCCGCCTGCGCCCAGATCGCCGTTGACCCGTTGTTGATCAGCAGCGCGAATGCCATGGCGATGCTTGCCGCCGTATCGCCGAATAAAGTCAAATGCTCGATCACCGTCGGTGCCGCCGTCGAGCCATACGTCCCGATACTGACGCTCGTAAACGCCCCCGATAGGTCGGGATCTGGCGTCCCGGTGAACGTCACCGTCGCCGACGCATATGTGTATCCTTGCGGTGTCAGTTCGTAGTGCCACAGCGCGCCCGCGTAGTGATTCGCGCGGCCCGTAAATCCGAGCGCCTGGATCATCCACGCCGTTCTCTCCGGCGCCAGTGCCTGCGAATGTTCCGTATCCCAGTCGGTCGCCAGCGTCATGCTTGCGTTTGCTGCCAGTGTGGGCAGAGCGGTCGTAGGCACCGCTAGCTCCAGGAAGTCGAAGTAAAATGCGTTCCCGTCTACATTAGTGGCCGTGACCGTGTGCGCTGCTTGCCCCGAAAACGTCCCTAGCAGTAGGCGCACCAGCACGTCTTCCCCGGCCAACGCAAGGTCCAGATCCGTAGCCGCCCCATTATCAACCACCACCGTCGCCTGCGCGCCGCTCGTCGCCTTGCGTGTTCCCAAATAAAGCGCATGCGTCTGCGGTGCGCGATACGTGCATGTGAATGAGTCACCCGCCGTATTCGAGCAATGAATCGTTCCTCCCGAAAAGTTCCCCGTCGAGATCTGCGGTATAGTCGTTCCCGTCACCGCATCCCACGTGCCCGTGTAAATCACCTCCGGCGCGACGTCCTCAATCCGGCTGCTTCCCGGCCCCGCTACCTCGTAAGTCAGGTTTGTCCCACTTACCATCCAGTTCGAAACCGTAACCTGAAACTCGGTTCTGGCAAAGTCGCCCGCCTGCAAGTCAGCCGAGTAAGTCCAGCGCATTTTACGCACTGCATTAGTCGGAATCGGATCGGCATCGGTGGATGCCTGTCGTAAGTTGGCGAAATCCAAAGTCACCAGCCACTGGCTCGGTGACACGCCTCCACTGAGTTCCTGGTAACTTGGAGACCAGCTCTCCGTCTGCGCGCCGGAGACATTTCCGTATACGCCCACGCGATTGCCATTAGCCCCCGCCGCCGAAGTGCAAGTCAGAATAGCCGACGCCCCGCTCTGCGCGGCCTGCATGGTGGTGGAGCTGCCGTTGATCATCGAGACGATCTCGCTCATCACCGTATCGAGGCTGTCTCCCGCCTGCGTCAGGTACGTGTAGTGTTCCTCGAACCATGCCAACTCCACGTAGTCGCCCGCCGTGATTGTCCCTTCCAAAGTGAACGTGGCGGTGGCCGCCTGGTAACTGCCCAGAATCGGCGTTGCTAAAGGAAACAGGGGTATCTCGTATGGTGAGTCAGCGGGAGTAGCGTCTGTCCAGACGCGTAGCGTCGGCCACGCTACTGTGGCAAATAAGTTGGAGTCAATCGGAATGCAATTCTGGCGGGTTTCTTCGTAAGTGAGCGTAATGCCACTTAGATCGCCATCGGGCAAGTTTCGAAACAGAGGATGTTCGAAGGTATTATCGCGGTTCCACTCGAGCACAGCCCAGTCGAACTGTTGCCGCCAGCTGCCCGAGATCGTGAATCCCGTCAGGCTGGTTGAGCTCAGCGCCGCCACCGCGGTCGGGGTCAGGAAGTAGCACTGCAGGTCGCGGTCCGGTCGCAGCTTCTGCAACGTGTCGGGCATCGTAGGAAGTTTAGAGGCGGATGATCACCGTCAGGTCCGCGCCGGGATTGGTTGGTCCTACCATCGTGATGTCCAGGCTGAGCTGAGCGCCTGCCACGAGCGGCGGCAGCGTGGCGCCGTCCACCGAATTCGAGATCCCTGAGCTGTCTGCGATCGTCAACGTACAATAGGCCGTGCCGTTCTGATTGATCTGCAAAGTCACCGGCCCGCCCGTAGGCGCCTGCTGGATCACTGCATAGACATCGCGCACTGAGTACGAGTCTTCCACAATAATATCCGGCGTCGCTCCCGTCTCGATCGCGAGAAATCCGTCCACCTGAAACGAAAACTGTCCGCCGGCGAGAGTGCGCAGTCCGTAGTCTACCCCTTGAGTCAGGCAAATCGACCCTGTCGGGCTGTTTCCCAATAGGTTCGTCACGTACAGTTCGGCGCTCGCCACGCGGCAATCCGCCAGCGGCACCGGAAAGCTCCAGCTTCCGCTCGCGGGACTACCGAAGAAATCACTCACGAACGGCAGGATCAACGTCTTTGTCTGCAGGTCGTAAACCGTCGTCCCGCTTACGTGCGCGGCCGCCGTGCTCCCATCCACCCCTCGGTTGAGTTGGTATTGCGTCGCGCCACTCAGCACCGCCACAACTTGCGCAACCTCGGCCGCGATCTGTACCATCGAACCGGGCTGCCCCGCGCCCGCTTGGGAAAGCGTGATCGTTGTGTCGCCTGCGCCAATCGCCGCTGCCAGCGTGGGCAGTGGCCCCGGAGTCAGCTCCGGCCAGTAGTAGAGCGCCAGTGTTCCCGCGGTAATCGTGTGCGTGTTCGTCAGATCCGTGAAACTGACTCCGCTTACCTCCACCGTTCCGCCGTTGGTCGGCGACGGCCCTAATCCGAATGACGGCACTGGTGGCGTTCCCGTATCCAGTCCGCCTGCCCCGCCGATCATCCAACGCGTGACCGTACAAAGACTCTGCGGCGTCTCTTCGTTGTTTGCGTTCGCCGCTCTTCCGCTGATGTGAATCGTGGCTCCCGTCTGGTTCGGAATCTGAAACTGCACCGGGCTCGCCGTTGCGCTCGCCACTGCGTGCCAGCCTGATTGCGCAACTACAAAGTAGCTCGCCGCGTTCGGAATCGTGTCCCAACTGGAAGTAAGTTGGAGCGTCGTCGTGGTGTTCGACGCCACTGTCAGCTCCTGTCCCGCGCCCGGTCCCCGCGTGATTCGCACTACCATCCCTTGGTACACATTGGCAGGCATCTCTAGATCGCTGTTCCCCACCGAGTTCGAAGATTGCAGGGTCGCCGGATATTCCGGCTGTAGTTCCAGCCGCCAATAGAAATTCGCGTGGTCAAAGTTCGAATCAGGCGGCGGAATGATCTGTTCGGCAAGACCCGTATCCGCAAACTGCGTCGCCAGTGTTTGGTTCGAGGCAATGCGGTACAGCTCGCTCGGATTTGCGCCGCGGTACATGTGAAATTGCGCCGCCGCCGAGGGAAAACTCAGCCCCGTTAGCGTCACCGTGTTCGTATTCTGCCCCGCCGGAATCTCCGCGCGCACGATGAACGAAAGGCTGCCTTCCTCTCCCGTTCCTCCGACCGAACTTACCGCGTAATATAGGTTCGCGCCGCCGTCGAGTGTCCCGCCGGATGTTCCGATCACCGGTGACAGGCTGACGAGCGGTATTCCCGGAGCGCCGCCTAGCACTGGCGATGGCGCTGTAAATGATACCGTCGCCTCCAGAATCGTAGTCCCGTCCGCCGCTTGCGTCGCCGTCTCGGTCACTCCGAATTCCACGTTGCCGTATGCGTCTACTACCGTGCCGATCAGAGGGCGCGGCACGCCGATGTCTGCGTCCGCCTGCGCCGTTGCCGAATTCCCGGGCACCTGGCCATTCGTATCGGCGTACCATGCGTCATCGTGAATCTGCGCCGTGATCGTCACCATCCGGTAGTTCATGTCCGGCGCGATCGTGATCACTCGAAACGGCTGCCGGGTGTAGCCCTCCTTTAAGTACGTCAGCGTAATTAAATCGCCGGGTTGGATGCCCAGTGCCCTCACGCTCGTTTGAAATTGAATGTAAGTATTGCCTTCAATAGCTCTATCCAGCGTGTACTGTAGAATGCGGGCCGCCTGATCGTAATTCGGAATCCCAAGCGCCATCAGTGATGTGGTTACTTCCTGCCCCGTAAGTGCTATATCGTCGGTGTCATACAATGAGAAGCTGTCCTGTTGGTATCCGTTGAGAGAGTCCTGAAACTCTACACTGAGCCAGTTTGGCGTGTCCGTGATGTTCTGGGTCGTAACCGTGACACTGGAAGCTCCGTTGGAGCTGCGTGCGATGTTGCAAACCCCGTCCGATCCGTCGCTGAACTCATAGCTGGGCCATCCTCCATTACACGTGGAGGTGCTGTTGCTCCAAGCCGGCTTAGTCGGTTGTTGCAGTGCTAAAGTGTTCTGGACGTTGAGCTGTAACAATCCGCCGTTCCCATAAGTCAGAAACAGCCGGCACGCGTTGCGGATTCCCCGAATTAAGTCTCCGGCGTTGCGCCGGTAGGTTAGTGCCAAATTGCATTGAAACCGGGGGATCGTGATGCTGTTGCCATTCAGATCTTGTGTCTCGATCTGTTGATCGGCATAGGCGGCCGTCGTCGCAAAACTAGCTACATCAATCTCCGTGAGGTCCCAGCCGCTGCGCTGTAATATATCCATCAGAATCCATGCTGGATTGCTGGTAAATACCTGGCTCACAAAGTTGCCGTTTGTGTCGTAAGTTGGCAGCTCCGACCCTGCAACCAGTACTTCAATCGTGGGTAAGTCGCTTCCGTTGTTAATCTGGTTCGGAACTACAATCGATAGCGCCGCCATGCTACCGTACGGGTCTCCCAGCGGATTCCCGTTACTATCCGTGAAGTCCAGGTTGAATTCGCCCGTTCGCGCGCCCGTGCTGAATAGGTTGAACCACCCCGTTGCCGTCATGTTAGTCCCGGCTTGTCCGGCTGGGAGGTTGATGCCGTTAACTACCACCGTGAGGACATTGTTGATCTGGCCCATGCCTAGCAGCACTTCCATTCGGGTCAGATTGCCGTCGTTCCGGGCGAATACAATCTCCGGATAGTACCAGGCTGTTCCATAAATCAGCGGCACGAAGTCGTTGTAACGTGCAACATTGTCCAATACCGGCGTCCAGTGCCGCCCCTGCTCACCGTAACTCCGCACCAGGATGGAGGAGGGAACAAACTCGATGCCTCCGAATCTCTGCGTCGTGTTCAGCGCATTGTCCTTGGCGAACATCCCTCGCGCTTGGCAATCCACCCGGGTGAAGGCGCATGAAGTGTAGGGCGCCGTACCAAACAGATTTCCAGTTCCTCCGGCCACATCGGGCGAGTAGCCGCAGCGATAGTATCTGGAGTACTGTCCTTCTGTTTCTCCGCTCACCGCCTCTTGTCTTTGCGCCAGAGTGGACGGAAAGTCCCACGGGCATCGCTGCTGAATCCGGACCTGGGGCATCAGTACCCGCTGCATGTTCATCCGGTTGATGGCAGTGACACGAAAAGTGGATTCGGTGATCTGGTCGGGAGGATTAAAAATGCCTAGAAACAAAGGCATGGTTGGCGTGGTCGCCGCCCCCTGCACCAGGTCAAAGAACACAAAGCTCACCGTTACCGTCGCGCCCTTGAATCCCGAGCTCTGTTCCAGCTCCGAGAAGTAGGAGTCGGCGTTGGCCAGCGAGATCGAGATCTTCGGAATCGCGTCCACACCCTGATCGGATGACGTTTGCAGTTGGTATAGGTTGTATTTCACTACCCGCGCTTGGTAGGAGGTTCCGGAAACTGTGACTTGGTGGGTGGACCAGCTTTCCGCCGTTCCGTCTGGAAGCTGGCAGTCAAACAGTAGCAGCGGCGTATCGGTGACTGCCTGCTCCTTGACTTGAAATGCTGTGCTGGCCATGGCTTAGTAGGCCGTAATCATGAGAGTGCACTGATTGCAGTTCGGCGCGGATGTCGTAATGGCTAACGTATCATTGCTGAAATGTGCGTCTGTATGCACATCGCCCGCCGCGTAACTTGATTTATACTGAGAGGCCACGGGTTGAGGTTCGAGCTGAAATCCGAATACATCCACGGACGCTCCCGCGGGAATAGTGATGCCTGCCGTCACAGAGACTGCTGCGGTTTCCGTCTGCCCGCTTAGGTCAATTCTTTGCCACTCTGGCCCCGTCGGATAGCCAGTCGCGCTCGAAACGCCGCCGGCCTGTCGCTGTAGAGTGACACTCACTCCCGTTTGGCTCTTGACGTATACGCTGAAACAATACCAATACCAGCCGGGCGTATTCACCGTTTGTAGGATCGTCAAATCTGTTGCTGTGGGGTTCGTAACCTGCGTGGCTGACGTGCCTCCGTCCGGATCGGAGATACCACCCACAATTTGGAGCAAAGTGCTCCCCTGCCACGCCGGCTGTGTCAAGTCTTCACTCCACGCGAGAAGGTTGCCCGCCGGATCGGCGAACGTAAATGCGTTAAGTTTCCCTTCACACGCCGCGAAGAATTCCTGTAAAACCGCGATCTCGGAATCTGCCAGACTCTGAAACTGCAGCTGCCACTCGACCAGGGAGGCCCCGGAGTCCGCATATTTAACCGTGCTTCCGTCCGGAAGCGTGCTCACGACAGATCGCTGAGTGCTAGTCTTGCCAATCGGATACTGTCCTACGGCTCCCGACGATAATTGAGGGAAATAGAGCATCTAAGTTCGGTTTTCGACGATTGACAGGCTCACCGCGCCCTGCGACTCTGCTGCTAGTTGAAACGCGTAGGTGCCCTGATCGAAGCTGCAGCTTGGATACACCGTCTGGGTCCACGGATCCACGAAGGAGAACGTTCCAGTCTGTCCTTCCTGGCTTATAAAGAACTGCTCGAACGCCCGCAGCTCGGATTCGTCGAGTAATGCAAGCTTGACGGTCCATCGCAGAAGCGCCGGAGTGTACTGACGGTAGCGTTGATCGGTACCATCCAAAAAGCGCACGACAAAGCTGGAGTATTGGGTGTTCTTGGTAGCCGGATACTGTGTGACCGCACCGGTCTTGAGCGTAGGAAAAGTGGTGGACATTATAAGTCGGTGATTACGTCGTTAATTGAGTGCATGTTCAGCATCGCGCTGCGCACCGCCTGTGCGATGTCTTGGCTGCGATCCATGAATGACTGGCTGTCCATAGCCTGAACCTGCACCGTAATTTGCGGCGCGGACGCTTGACTCATAACGCGAGGGTCGCCAGTTTGGCCGAAATCCGCGCCGGGCAGTTGAGAGGTCGATCCGGAGGGCGCGTTGGCAGCTTGGAAATTGATCGTAGGTGGCAAGTAGAACGGAGTCAGCGGCCCCGGCGCGCTAGACCCTCCACTCCCGAACAAGCTCATGATCCCGGTGAGGATCGGCGAAAGAGAAAGTGCACCGCCCGTGAACATGGAGGCGATGCTGCCAAGTGTGCTCGCTGTCCCGCCCGAACTCTGCGTGCCGGTATTTACCGCCAGCGATTGGGTCTGGGCTAATAACGATTCTGCTTGCATTTGGCTCGCAGGCGTTAGATAGCTGATGCTTTGTGTTAGCTGAGTCAGCTGATCATTGAGACTCGCCACCGTTTGCGGCAGAACATTCATCAAGTTCGTAATGCTGGAATTCTGTGAGCCGGACCCTCCGGCAGTTGGCGATGTGCTATCCCGCGCCACGTTGATTCTCCAATGAAAGTTGCTCTTCGAGAATGAGAAATGCCTCTGCTTGGCGGATATTCAAGTCCCAAGGAAGTGCCAGCCCGAGGCGTTTCCAAACCAGAAACTCTTCAATCCACCCGATGCTTCGTGCCGTTATTGTCGATCTCGGACACTCATCGGTGGCGATGTCTCGCCGGACCCAAACCACGTGGGGTGCTGTCACTAACGCCGCTGGAACCCAGCCGCATCTTCGTTTGATTTCCAGCCCTGATTGTCGGCATGCATCGCACTTCCATCCGGCCGGATTGGAGAGTTGAAAATGAAAGGCGAGGATTAGTTTTTTCTTTCAGTCTCGCTCAGACCACATTCGGCTTTGATCGCGGACACGATTTCGCGAAATAAGTCCTCCGGGCCAGCCGAGGCCAGCAACTCCGGCGTGGCAACCACGCCGTCTACCTCTAGGAGTTTGTTGAAAAACCGCGGCAGCAGGACACCTTCATGATGTTCTAATCGTCTTGTCGCTATGCGCGGAGACGAGAAACAGCAAGGCGGGATGTTCAGTTATGTGTCGATAGAGGAGCGGGTGCCAGCAGACCACCCGCTGCGGGTGATCCGGCGGTTGGTGGATCAGATTCTGGCGAGGATGTCGAAGCGGTTCGACAAAATGTATGCCGACAATGGCCGGCCTTCGATTCCACCGGAGCGTTTGTTGCGGGCGCTGCTTTTGCCGACGTTCTACTCGATCCGCAGCGAACGGATGCTGATGGAGCAACTCGATTACAACCTGTTGTTCCGGTGGTTCGTGGGTCTGGAGATGGATGAACCGGTATGGAATCACGCGGTGTTCAGCAAGAATCGCGAGCGGCTATTGAATGAGACGGTGGCACGGGAGTTCTTTAG
The DNA here is from genome assembly GCA_963768075.1 of Terriglobia bacterium. Taxonomy (GTDB): domain Bacteria; phylum Acidobacteriota; class Terriglobia; order Bryobacterales; family Bryobacteraceae; genus QHXW01. The sequence goes on along the minus strand of CAVYHD010000018.1, from coordinate 119,959 downwards.
CGAAGTGCTGGAGCAAGCCAAACCGCATCTGTCGCAGGAGCACTTCACGGTGGATGGGACGATGATCGAAGCGTGGGCCAGTCAGAAGAGTTTCCAGCGCAAGGACGGTGGCGACAGCGATAGCCAAGGTACGGCGAGCTTCCACGGAGAGAAGCGCACCAATGAAACGCACGCCTCGAAAACCGATCCGGATGCGCGGCTGTATAAGAAGTCACGCGGCAGCGAAGCGAAGTTGAGCTACCTGGGACATGTGATGGTGGAGAACCGGCACGGGTTCATCGTGGAGGCGATGCTGACGCAGGCCGACGGAACGGCGGAAGCAGATGCAGCGATCTTGATGGCGGATACGATGCGAAAGAGAAGGCGTGGCCAGCGTTTCACATTGGGAGCGGACAAGGCGTACGACAGCCGGGACTTAGTCGCGACCTTGCAGGCGATGAACGTCACGCCGCACGTGGCGCAAAACAACAAGAACCGCCGCAGCGCTATCGACGGACGGACCACCCGGCACGGCGGCTATGCGCTGAGCCAATCGCGGCGTCCCATCATTGAGCGGGCGTTTGGGTGGCTGAAGACAGTGGCGGGAATGAGGAAGGTTAAGCTGCGCGGACTGGAAAAAGTGAGTTGGTTATTCCAGTACGCGGTAGCCGCATACAATCTGTGGAGAATCCCGCGACTAAGACCGGCGGGAGCGTAGTGCAGAGCGGCGGACGGTGACGACTGCGCGGCTTGGAGAGCCACCCAAGCATTGCGAGAATGTCCCATCCACCGGGGAAAATCGAGTCGGAATGCCTGTGGATGGGCTATTTCAACAAGTTCCTAGACCGATCAATTCGTGCAGCCCCCACGCCACATATTCCCGGTCGATCTCGGCGGAAAGCAAAGCTGCGTCGAGCTTCTCTCCCGTCGATTGGCCCGCGTTCAGAAACTCATAGCGGCGCGTCAGTTCTCGTATGCGTCGTACCAATTCCATGCGCCGGCCGAATGACATTTTCGCAATGAGGAATGCTACTCCAGGTCTAGCTTTCGAGTCAATTCTAACTGAACTTTCGTAAGTCATATCCTATCCGAACGCTATGACAACCTCATCGTCCACCGTTCCCTGTGCTCGCGAGCTTCCAAAGTGCCACTGCAAACGCGGGGTGCTGTCGTCGTACTCAGGCACTTCTGGCAGAACGCTCTGCATGTAAACTCCGAACAATTGACTGGGTTGTTGTCCAAGTTGAATCATGGCGCTGATCGGTGACTGCTGTTTCGCCGCTTGGTATAGCGTCGGTGTTGCCGTGTCGTCGAGCTGGTACAGCTCAAAGTCGATCGAGACGTTCCGCGTACCTGGAGCAAGCGCGAGTGGTAGGCTGGATCCGAATTCCTGTCCTCTCGTATCCAAACTGTTTCCGACCACGACCTGCGCACTCGTCAACGTCGAAAATTGGCTCGGCGTGCTCCCGAGCCACACCTGGCCTAGATTTCCGGGAACAATCGAGTAGTCGAAACTCGATAGCTCCGGCTCAGCCGGAAATGTAGTTAACTGTCCGATTCCGCTGGAAAAACTGGTGGTATCCGCGAGGTCCTGCGCTATTCCGCTAAACTCAAACTGATGAAAATCGCCATTAATGTTGACTGTCATCTTATCTACACCGCCGCCGCAAAGAATTCGCTGCACGGCGGCACCGGGTGACCAGTAGTCGAAAAGACTGACGCTCGGTAGGTCAGTGGTCGGAAAATACGTCACCGTTGGACCGAACGCCGCACCTGTCGAAGGCGTTGTAGAGAAAGGAGCATTCACCATAACCGACAACGTATTTATCACGGTTTCGACAAACCGGAGCTCCCCCAGGTAAGTCACTGCTTGGCCTGTGACTAAACCGTGTTGTACGCTGAACTGCAGCGTACTGGCAGTGGAATTAGAGCCGGCCGTTCCTCCTGCAAATAGAACAGGTGTGCCGCCAAGTGCTGCTTGGAAAAGCGGACCATAGGTGGGCGGTGCCGTGGTAGTATCCCACGTCGTCATGTACGTCGTCAGATCAAATGTCGTCTTGCGACGCCCGCCTGGCGGCAACCCGGCAAAGGTCCGGCTTCCCGTCTTGTCCTTGCGGCTTGTAACCTGCAGCTGCTGCTTCGCAGACAATTTGACCGCCGGGATCCGATTTAGAGCCGTGATCGTCGATACTTGTCCGTACGAGTTTTCCGTCGAACAGTAAAAGCGGTTTGTATTGGATGAGATATATACGGACATTCCACACCTTAATCGATGCTGGCGTCCACAGGAAAAGTAATCTTGACGCTCTTGAGAAAATTCTTGCCGCCATGCTTCACTGGCCCGAACGAAATGTCATATGTGCCGCCGTAAAAAAGACCCTGACCCCAGTCTCCCCGAAGTTGATCGAGTGTCTGTGCCACGGATTCCGAGTACAGCTGTGACATGCGGTCGATTCCATCAAGCCGATCTTGCGACACGCGGACATCGACAACCATTTGCAGATAGCCTGAAAAGCTCCGAAACTTTTCCTTTAAAGTATTCGCCATCTTTTCACAGTAAACGTAAACTGCTGTGTACTTGACGTCCAGACTCTTCTCAGCGATTTCACTTGAAACATTGTCTGTGAAAAACTGCCCTGCGAGAACAGGCTGTATGGAGGTGCCCACTGTTTGCGCCAGTGCCGAAATGGCGGCATTGAGGCCGCTGGGCGCATTCAGGAGTGTTATGATCGTCGAAGTTGCGGAATTGGCGATGCTTGTCACTGCTAGCCTCGCTGCAAATATCGGGGTACCTGGCGGAAATAGTTTGGCGGTTGGCCCATGCCGGGAGCCCGGCCCAACACCAGACCTGTCTCAGGTAGGGTCCAGGGCTGGTCCGGATTGAGGCTCACACCACTTTGTAGCGTTACGCTATCGACTGTAGAACCTACATATATGTTCCACTCCGCCGCATTGGCTGGAGGATTGGTAGGTATAACCTCAATGGAACTCTGGTTTGGTGCACTGGCCGATGTGACCGGACTTGGCAGTCCTTCTTCGCCCCGCGCGTTCAGCCAAGTAACTTGGGCGAAGTATAGGGCGGCAGGCCATGTCCCGCTTGTGATGTTTACCTGGGGAATCTGAGCGATTGCTACCGGATCAGCTGCTATTCCGATTCCCGTTTGAAACAATAGGCCTGATGCCCACTTACTAAGATCAATGTAGGCGTTCCACTTGGCCAAATAGCGATCGTTCAGCTGATTGTAATAGGCGTCCCTATATACCAGCTCCAGTGTATGAAAAGTGTGCCACATCTGTAGTGGGTAGGTGACAACAATGTTGCAGAGGTGCAGGGTTGAAGTCAAAATCATTCCCGGCCACCAAATCGAGGGACTGTTCGGCGAAAAAGGGGAGCGCGAGGTTGCTGCAATTAACTGCGCCCCCAATTCGTTTTGAGCTAAAGTGAGCTTTGCAGTGGCATCAATGCCCTCGATGCTGGCTACATCGAGGACTGCAGTATCCTGCGCGGCCAGTTGGTCCAACGTCGTTAGTGGTGCGTCTGTAAATAATGCCATTGCGATGTGGGTTTAGCGTACTTATTCTTTTGAGGAACGGGCCGCCCTCTTAAACTCTGCCGTCGGCACGATTGTGACCTGCATCTTACTAGCCATAGCTTCCTCGTCGGCGACTCGCTTCGCATCGGCGACCTTTTGCCGGAAGTTTTGCGCCTCCTCATCGCTCGCAAGATGAGCGCGCCCGTCAGCGATCATCTTTGCCGCAAGTTGGCTGGGAACTTCGGTAAACAAACCGTCTTTGCCGCCATCGGGGGTCTCATGACTGACAAGGACGACGAAGGGTGCGAGCAGCGATTTTTCGACGTCGCGAATTTTGTGATAATACGCTTTCAAGTTCATAGTGCTGTCCAGGGAAAAGGCAGTGACATAAATCTCCAGGGCACAGTGCGCGTTGTTAGGAATTGACTTGAACGGCAAAAGTATTTCGAAGGGCAGCTACCCCGTATAGGACGTCGACCGTAAACTGTTGGGAGAGTGTGTCGGGTTGATAGCTCATGATCACCCGCATTCCAAAATTGCCCAAATCTGCGTACTCAGCAATGGCGCCGGTACCGGGGAGGGGCTGCGGGAGACGTCGAATGACGAGCCCGATGGCATCGCGCACGAAAGCCATATTGTGCGTGGTGATAGGGGCGCTGCCCGTCTTAGCGATGAATTGAGATCGAAAGACAAAGAAGTCCTTAATTTTTCCGAATGTTCCATCGATCAGGGCTCTGAGGCCGCCTTCTCCAGCAGTCTGAAACTCACTAAAGCGTGGTATCTGGCGCATTTGCGAGTAGGTATTCGAATCGACGACCAGGTACTTTGGCTGCGTGCTTGGAACCATAGCCGAAAAGAGCTCAGTCTCAGCTGTATCGATAACGGCCTCGGTGATTGGCGTTCCCGCGGTGCCGACGGGGGCGTTGGCGGTAAAGCTGGCGTAAAGACCCAGAAGATCCGACTCTATGCGCTCTGCAATGGCGATGACAGCTGGCTGCATATAGACGCGCAGTAGGTCCGGCACGACAAGTACCTTGGTGACGTCCGGAATTTGAAAAGTCGCTTCGACGTGGGTGTTAAGAACGATCTGCGCGTTTCCCAAGTTGGGATTCTGGGGGCTTACCGTGCCACCTTCCGCGAGGTTGTTTGCGACGAGCGTCGGTGGAAGAGGCACATTGACGGTGTCCCCTGCCTGGGCCAGGGTTGGCTCATAGTCGCGATTCACTAGGTTGCCCATGATTAGATTGCCAACCAGGGCGGGTAGGGCGTCGGCCGCAACGAGTTTTACGATCGCGGTGGCCACATTAGCAGACGTAATTGAAGGCATGAGTTTCTCCTGTTGTCAAACTGTAAGTGTGTACAGACGCTAAGATCCGCGCAGGGCTTGAGAGGCAATGCGTGCGATTTCTTCCCGTGCGCGCTCCAATTCTTCGGAACTCATCCCCGGGCGGATTTTGTCGATATCCACCGGAGGGGACCCCGCATTGGACTCTTTCTGAGCGGGGGGTATCCCGGATCCACCAGAAATGCGAGCGGGCAGAAACTCGGGGTTGGAATTAACGAAACCGGCCAGGTAATCTTTCATTGCCACATCGCCGGTATCGGTTTTTGCGACCAACCGCCCGTCTTCTGTTCGGGCGATGTCGTCCTTTACTGCTTTGAATGCCAAGTCCACCTTCCCAACGCCCAGTTTTTGCAACTCTGCTCGAACGGCAGCACTTCGCTCGGCTTCTTCTGCCACTTGGCGACTCCGTTTATTTTCTTCGACTAAATCGTTGACGCGCCGTTCCAGTTGTTCGCGACGTTTTCGTTCGTCCTGCAGTTCCGTCTTGTATGCTGGTTCGCTCTTGACTTGCTGTGCTCGCGCAAATTCCTCTACGACCTGCCGGACAAGCGTCGGCATGTCGACGCTTTGGGGTGCCGGTGCAGCTTTATCCTTTGGATCCTCCATGACTCTCCTCTCTTTGGCTCGACGCTCCGACTGAGCGATCGATTTCATCCGCAATCTGATTCTTGATATCCTGCCGAACGTCGCAGAAATACTTGAACGCGAGCTTCTTGAAGAGCTGCCGTTTGAGGGTATCCGATTGAATGCCTAGATCGAGCAGCTTTTTTGCGTCGTCAAGCTCAACACTGAAGTCACCAATGTCGAATTCATCGAGCCCCGAGACATCAATGGCGAGGCTGTCCTGGCGTGCCGTCTCTATTGCACACAACACCTGTTTGAGTGTGTGCTTGACCACATCGCCGAATGCGCGCAAAACTTCTTGGGTGATGCCGAAGTCGCGCTGTTTACTGAGGCCTGATTGACTGGTCAACGAGGAGCTGGTTCCACCCGCCTGTGCCATCAGGTAACAAACCCGGTAAATTTCGTCCTTCAACCGCTCCAGGTTGTCGGCCGCAATCTGGAATACCTTTCCCTCTGGCTCTGTCCATCCAAACCGATCGTCGGGTCCCAATTGAATATAGTAGGACTCGCCGACGATCTGGCTCCATTCTCGCTCGGAGTAAATCACTGGCGTGGCGAACAGCCCCATCGTCAATGCCCAGGAAAGAGCATTGGATTTGTTGAAATGTTCCAGCTGCAGCAAGGCGGCCTTATTCATGAGCCAAAGGCCATCTGAGATTCTTAGCTGAAACACGGGTACGCGCCGCTGCGCCGCGAGGCCATGGTGGCCTTGATCCACCAGGTCAACGCCGCTCGAATGCCCGGTCGGCTCCAAGACGGCCCGGTATAGACGAAAGGATTCCCGATCGTAGTAAATCCACCGCGTTTCCTTCTTCCATGTCTCGCTTCCTGATTCCGCCTGGCGTAGCCAGGAAGTGCGGATAACTATCCATTCGAGCTGACCGTCGGCGTCGTGGCTCCAGTTGATTACCTCGTCGGGAGTATAATCTGCCAGGAAGGCACGCGATTTTCCCACGGCGTCTTCCTGCGCGCGATTCGCGACGGGAACGGTAACACGCGGAAAATCCACAACAACATAGCTCGCGCCGGAGACCAATGCGTGCACGAGTTGACGGCGGAAGAACTCCGCTAAGGACGTACCTTTCAGGTCACAATCCTCAGCGAAGGCCGCGAAGAAACGTTTTCCCGCGTCATTCGACCCGTCATAGGTAATGATCGGTTCCCGGCGGATCAATGTAGCGGCATACCAGTCGATGATGGAGCCGATGTAGTTTTCGTAGAAAACCCTATTCAGCCGCTCGAAATAAACGTCAGCGGGCTCCTTGCTTCGCCGGGCGAGATACTCGGAGGCGCGCTCTCGCAACTGTTCGCCGCCGGCATACAAATCCCGGTATTTACGCCACATGGCCTTGCAACGCACGTAGTCCGGATGCTCAATATTGATCTGCTGCATTAGAAAAGCCGCTTGCTCCGGTCTCCAATCTGGGGTAATGGACGGCATTCCTGCCACAGCAGGTACCCGAGAGCGTCTGAGACATGCGTCCTGCGCCGGTCTTTGTCTTTGTCGGGCACGGCACTATCGGCCTTGTAACAGACCTGCTCGAAATCTTTAATCAGCTCCAAACATTTCAGATCCACGTGCAGCTGGATATCCCCGGAGGCGCTCCGCAGCTTGGCGTTGGTGAGCGTAATTCGATCACGGACGCTGGGATTGGCCTTAGGCACTTTGTAATGCAACGAACTCGCGTAGTTCTCGGCAAAAAACTCTCGAATAATGTGGTAGTCGGATGTACCCGTGGTGTGCATGCTGTTTCCGGACGCATCGCCATAAACCACGACCCCACGGTTGTGCTTGGGAAACCGCCGGATAAATTCCTCACACGCCTGTAAAGTGTTGGCGTGCCGCAGAACAATCTCGTCGAGCACGTACACGGTACCGCTAATGACCTGGGCGACCACCGAGCACATGGGGTCAACATTGAAATCCAAAGCCCACAAGAGTGGTGCATCCAGCTGGACATGCGAGCCGGTTACATGTTCCTGGCGGCTGAAGGCGTAGTAGACCAGGCCGGCTTGCACGTTGAGGTACTTACCGAGGGCCTCCTGTTGAAAGAAGGCATCGTCGTAACTGGATTTCAGAAGGTCGTAAAAGTCCGGAATCTGCTCCAGCAAGTGCCGGTTCTCAAAGGGCTGGGCGAGGGTTGTTTCGTAGCCGCGCCCAGGCTCGGAAATGAATTTCCGGTAAACCCAGTCGTAACCTTTCGGCGTCCAGACTCCGAAGCCACACAGCTTTTCGGCTCGCGGATCACGCAGGCGGCCTTCCAAAACCAGCCAGGCGGCTTCGGGAGAATAAGTCAGCTCGTCCAGGGCAAACCAGGCGAGATTAGTTCCGCGCAACCGCTCAAACTCATCCACGGAACGGCAAAGGACGCGCGATCCGGTGTCGGTCATGGTCAGCACGTTGTCTCCTATGATGTTTTGTCTACTGTCATCTGGTTCTCGTCTTTCGCAAGACGAAGAAACTGCTCTGTATCTGGTTCCCGGCGGAGCCGTCCGTCGCGAATGATCCTCAGGCACGACGGCGCGCAGGGGGCAAGGGCGCGGCGGTGTTTGCCGCGGCGGAGCGGACCCTTGCCGCCGAGCACCGTCGTGCGACCGCCAGCTCGACGACGGACGGCGCAGCGGGAACCAGATACCTGGATTCCCGGTGGTGGGCTCCCGAGCGTCTTCATGACTCCTCCGCCAACACAAAGTTCGGGAAGTCCTCGAAGACCCATTTGTTCTTCAGGGTTCGATAGATGATCCCGAGAAACTTGCGCGCCAGCGCGATGATGGCCTTGCCGGCTCCACGCCGCGCCTTCACTTGTTCGTAGAACCGCTTCAAATACGGGCTGTAATTGGCCGCGATCAGAGCCGATTGCACCAGCGCCGTCCGCCCCAGCTTGGTCCCGCGTTTGTGAATCCGTCCGCTCCGTTCGGTTTGGTTCGAGTTCGACACCCGTGGCACGATGCCGAAGTAGCTCGCCAGATGGCCCTCGTCAGGAAAGTCGTTCACATCCCCGATCACGCTCAGCAGGATCGCGCTCGTGATCTTGCCGATCCCCTTGATGCTCGATAAACCCTTGTGACCTTCCAGCTTGGAACCTTCTTCGCCAATCGTCTTCTCCAACTCGGCGATGCTCCTGTTCAGACTCCGGATCTGCTCGACGATCACGCGCAGTTCGATGCGCACGATCTCGTCGAAGGGCAGATCCAGAACCTCAGCCAGCTTCTTCTCGCTCGACAGTGCTTCCTTGGCCAGGTTCAGCCCCCGCGCGCTCAGAATATTGTTCACCTTGTTCTTCAGCGCCGTCCGCAGTTTCACCAGTGTGTCCCGGGTCTGGGTCAGGCTCGCCAGCTGCCCGTGCTCTTTATCTTTCATGCGCACCTCCGGCAGCAGTCCCTTCGACAGATACAGCGATAACAGTCGCGCGTCGTTGGGGTCGGTCTTCTTCACCGACTGGCTGATGACGCGAAACTGATTGGTATCTACCACCACTATCCGCGCCACCTGGGGCGCCACGGCGTCGTGAAACAACCGCGTGTTGGACGTGATTTCTACCGCCACCTCGTCGGAAGGCCGCAGCTTCTTCACAAACCGCGCCAGATCCTCCAGCCTCCACTCGGTCAGGTAGGTCCTCTCGTTTTCCAGCCGAATGCAGCAGGTGAACCGGTTGCGGTGTAAATCGATTCCGATGTAACGTTTTTCCATTTCTCTCTCCTGGCCGAATCTCCCAGGTCGAGTAGACTAACTTTGCGGCGGTCACCACACTCCTATTCGAGGTCGCTCGGCGCCTCATGATGACGTTCAATCCACAGGTCTGACCAATCTCCTTTACGAGGTCATTCGCCTCAAAACAACATGCAGCCTGTGACCTGTCTACTCCGGAAGCTTCCTCCCGGAGCCTACCGCCGATCGTCGGACGATAAGACATTCATCTCATCTCCTTTGCTGTATTGATACGGAAGGAAGTTTGCATCCAAAATCTCAAACAACGCCGAAAGAGTTGAGTCGCGCAACATGGGATACGTGGGGGCTCCGATGAGGCCGACCCGGCCAATGTTCAGGTAAGTCAGCTTGATCGCTTCCTGGCAAAGAGCCTGACTTTTGCCGGAGCCAATGGGACCAGAAAAGCCTTTGAACCGCGCTTCCGAGCGATGGAATTTTGCTTGTGAGGGAAGCGGCGCGTACTTTATTCCTCGGAAGCAGACTCCATCTCGTTCGGATCGATCCATGTAACTTTAATTTCCTTAGGCTGATCGGTCTGCAGTTCCTTCTGTAGCTGCAGCAGCCGGATGAAGTCTGCGAAGGTAGCTTTGACATCGCTGGATCCCAGCTTCTCCTCGATGCGCTGAATGGCCTTGTCGACCAGGTCGGCGCGATTTGCACCGAGCCCGGAGGTCTGGGGCCGACTGGATTTCTCCTCTTCGGGATCCTGTTCGTTTGACATCGGCGCCGTTTGCTTACCGGTGCAATCCTTCTTGCAATTCAACCCTACAGCCGGGGCTGAGCAGAGCAATGGTTGCGGCGCGCTTATGTGATTGAACAGAAAAGCAATAGAAATTGTTTGCGGAAGTGATTCAGGAAAACGCGGAGGCTATTTGGCAGATTCACCGGCAGCTTCGACGATCTTCAGGGCCAGGTTATTCACGACCTTCGCTTCGTTGCGGGCCACCTCATAGTAGGCGGCCTTCAGGAGCTGGTCCTTGCGATTCTGTAAAGTTTCGCGAATGGTTTGCTGGACCCGCGGATCGGTAAGCTCGCGCTGTCCGGAGGGTTCCCTGGAAATCACTTTCAAAATTCGATAGCCATCGGGTGCGGGCAGGACAGGCGAGATCTCGCCGGGCTTGAGGGCCATCATCATACGGCGGAGCTCCGGGCTGGCCTTTTGAAACGCCGACTCGGGTACGAAGCCGAGGTCGCCGCCGTTCTGCGCGGTGTTGGGATCCTCAGAATAGTTCTGGGCGAGCATGGCGAAGTCGTCGGGCTTGACCTGAAGCTGGGCGGCGATGGCCTGAATCTTCCGCTTGGCCTCTTCGGGATTGCGCGCTTTGTCATTCTTGAGATTGTGAATGTTCTGGTCGGGCGAGGGCGTCACGACGATTTGCGCGATGTGCACCTGGGGTTCGGCGAGGTTGAAGCTGGCCTTGTTGGCGTTGTAGAACTTGGCCACATCGGCGTCGCTGGGCAGGGGAATGCGCGAGGTCACTTCGCGGTTGAAGAGCTTCTGGATGCTCAAGTCGCGGCGCAACTGCGCTTTGAGATCCGCGACAGTCATCTTGCGATTGCGGAGCTGCTGCTCAAACTCCTCCTTAGTGTAAGGCGCGCGGAATTCGTTGAACTTTGCGTCCACCTCGGAATCGGGGGCCATGAGACCCAACTTCTCGGCCCGCTGGAGCATGATTTCGTTGTCGATCAGGGTGCGCAGCAGCTCGATTTTCTGGATCATCACCTGATCGGCGCTGGAGCCGTCCTGGGGGCCGTTGATCTGGGTCTGAAAGTTTTTTTCCAGCTCGGCGTAAGTGATGGGCCGGTTATTGACGGTCGCGGCGACCTTATCGGACTGCGACCTACGGCACGCAGCGGGGAGCAGCAGTAACAGCACTGCGCCCAGGCCGCAGACGATTTGTTTCATATTGGAAAGATTCCATTCTACTGGAGGAGCGGCCCCCGGCGCTGGCGCGGCGGCCAGCGTTATACTGCATGATTCGTCCTATGGAAAAAAACGGATTGCGAGTTGGCATGATCGGCACGGGCGCGATTTCGAATCTGCATGCCCGCGCGTATCGAAACATCGGCTATCAAATCACGGTATGCACGGATATTTTTGAAGAAGGCGGGCGCCGGTTTGCCGAGGCGAACGGGGCACAGTTCGTGAAGACATACGAAGAAGTGTGCCGGCATCCGGAGGTGGATTATGTGGACGTCTGCACGTTTCCGGATTTCCGTCTGCAGCCGCTGCGCATTTGCGCGGAAACGGGCAAGCACGTCCAGGTGCAGAAGCCGATTGCGACAAACCTGGAGACGGCGCGGGAGATGGTCAACACGGCGCGGAATGCAGGCATCGTGCTGGGGGTAGTGAGCCAGCACCGGTTCGACGATTCGAGCCAGTTCCTGGCGAGGGCGCTCCGGGCGGGGCGGCTGGGGAAACTGCTGGAATGCGATTGCTATGTGAAGTGGTACCGCTCACCGGCGTATTATTCGCGGCCGATCAAAGGAAGTTGGGCGACCGAGGGCGGGGGCGCGCTGATCAACCAGGCGATCCACCAACTGGACATCCTGCGCTGGCTGGCGGGTCCGGTAAAAGCGCTATTTGGCTACTGGCAGCTTGGGGCGCTGCACAAGATCGAATCGGAGGACGTGGTGAACGCGGTGGTTCGGTACGCTTCGGGAGCGACGGGGGTTTTCCAGGCATCCACCGCTTTCTGGCCGGGGTACACGGAACGCACGGAGTTTCACGGCACGAAAGGGACGGCGATTATTTCGGGCGACAAGCTGACAACGTGGGACGTGGAAAATGATTCGGGGGAACTGGCGCCGGTGTCGAAGGAAGTGGCATCGGGCGCTTCGGACCCGATGGCGATTTCGGTGGAACCGTTCGAGCGGCAGTTCCGCGATTTCGGCGAGGCGATCCGGACGGGGAGCAAGCCGCTGATCTCGGGCGAGGACGGATACGCGGCGCTGGAGATCGTGGAGGCGGTGTACCGTTCGTGCAGGACGGGGCAGAAAGTTACGCTCGGGGGTTAGAGCGTTTTGGGCCATTCGGCGCTTACAACGGCGCTACCGGTGAAGCGTCAGAGTGGCTTTTCCGGCAGGGCCGTTGTAATAGAGCTCGATCGAACGGATGTGCTCGATCTTTCCCCGGTACTCGAAGAAAATCAGTCCTGCCTGGGGAAGGGCGCGGTCTCCTTCGGGTAGCGCGGCTTTTTGCACATGCTGGTCCATCACGCGCTGGAGCTCGATGGGCATTTTGGGCGGCAACGGAGGCGGATCATTCTGGCCACCGCCGCCGCCACCGATGCTGGTTTTCGACTTCGACTCAGGCCCCTCAGGCGGCACCCATTCGGGATCTTTGAGGGAAGCGAATACGACGAGGTAATGCTGCGTGGACAAGACCGTCTTCTTCCCGTTGATGCGGAGGGAAAAGTCCTCGGGGGACAACCTGGTTCGCGCTCCGGGCGCGCCGAACAGCCCGGTTTCGATGGCCACATACTCTTCGGTGGTGTAGGTTCCTTCGAGCGTGGGGACGGAGTGTCCCTTGAACTCGGCGGCGACCGTGACGGCGCCCGCCTGAGCGTGGGCCTCGTAATCGGCAGGCGCGGATCTAGGGGGCAGGCCCTTCTGTTCGTTGATTTGCGCGTCCTGTGCTTGTACAAACAGGCAGAGGGCGGCTATCAATGCACTGGTTTTCAACGTAAGGGAAAATCGCATTCCAGCTCACAAGCTAACACAGTCGAAGGTCTGGTTGGTGACGTTGATGGGGGACTTGGCGCGGGGCGGAATTATATGGCTTCCAGTTCTTCTTCGAGCATTTGCTTCTGCGAGAGGTCGGCGTAATAGCCGCCGGTGGAGACGAGCTCCGCGTGAGTGCCCTGTTCAACGACCCGGCCCTTTTCCAGCACAACGATGCAGTCCGCCTGACGGACGGTGGAGACGCGGTGCGAGATGAGAATCACGGTGCGGCCGCGCATCACCTCGGAGAGACCGTTGAGAATGCGCTCTTCGGTAAGGGTATCGACACTGGAAAGGGCGTCATCGAGGATGAGGATGCGGGGGTTGCGCAGGAGAGCGCGGGCGATGGCGGTGCGCTGCTTCTGGCCACCGGAGAGAGTAATGCCGCGCTCGCCCACCAGGGTCTGGTAGCCGTTTGGAAAGGATTCGATGTCGTCCGCGAGGCCCGCCAGCTCGGCCGCGGCGCGGATTTCGGCGTCGGCGGCGTGCTCCACGCCGAACGCGATGTTTTCGGCGAGGGTGGCGCTGAACAGAAACGTCTCCTGGGGAACGAAGCCGATGTGGCGGCGCAGTTCAGCCGGGTCGAGGCGGCGGAGATCGATACCGTCGAGATAGACCACGCCCGACGTGGGGTCCATCAACCGCGGCACCAGGTTCACGAGCGTGCTTTTGCCGCTGCCGGTGTGGCCGACTACGGCGACGGTCGCGCCGGCGGGAATGAGCAGATCGACCGAGGCGAGCGCACTGCCGCTGGGATAATCCAAGGATACGCCGCGAAACTCGATATCACCGCGCGGGTGGGGAAGGGGCGCGGGTGAATGGGGACGGGCGATGGTGGGCTTCTCATGCATGATCTGATTGATGCGGCTCATGGACGCGGTGCCCCGCTGCATGAGGTTCACCACCCAGCCAAGGGCAATCATGGGCCAAACGAGCATACCCATGTAGGTATTGAACATGATGAAACCGCCCATGGAGATGCGGCTATGCAGGACCTGATATCCACCGGCCCAAAGCACCACCAGGAAAGTGACGCCGACCAAGGCTTCGAGCAGGGGTTGAAACAGGCCCGAGATGCGTACCAATTGCAGGTTTTGCCGGATATAGTCCCGGTTCAGCTCCGCGAAGCGGCGTAACTCGGCCGCTTCCTGGACGAACGCGCGGACCATGCGGACGCCCGAAAGGTTCTCCTGCACGCGGCTGCTGATATCGGAGAACATGGCCTGGATGCGCTCGAAACGCTCATGGATGGCGCGGCCGAACAGCATGACGGCAACGCTCACGACGGGCGCGGGAAGAACGGCCAGGAACATGAGGCGCCAGTCCTTGAAGGCCATGACCGCGATGGCGAGGGCGAAAGTGAGACTGGTTTCGGTCCAATACATGATTCCGGGACCGAGCATCATGCGGACCGCGTTCAGGTCGTTGGTGGCGCGCGCCATGATGTCGCCGGTGCGCTGGCGGGCATAGAAATCGGGAGAAAGCGAGACCAGATGCGTGAACAGATCGTTGCGAAGATCGTACTCAATATCACGCGAGATGCCGATGAGGATGACGCGCATCCAAAATTGGAATACGCCCCTGACGGCGGCGAGCGCGATCAACAGGAGCGAGAAACGCAGGACCACCGGGAACGGCCGGCGGGCGGTGAGCGCATCGATGGCGCTACCGATCATCAGCGGGATGGCGGCATGGGCCAGATCTTTGAGGACAAGCGATCCCATACCCAGCGCCAAACTGCGGCGGTAGCGCTTCATGTAGGGCCACAAAGTTTGGAAGGATTCACGCATGGGTCAGATTCCGGCGAAGCTCGAGAGCGTCTTGGTCCATTCTAAGAGAAAAGTCTTGCGGCCCTCCCGATTGCGCCACCAACCGCCGGCGGTGAAGAAATTATCGTGAGCCGCCACCATGCGAATTTCAATTCCGGGCCAATGCGAGCGGAGGATGCGCAGAGCGCGGCGGGTATGATAATCCGAAGTCACGACGAGGACGCGGTGGGCGTGGCGGCTGGCCAGTTCGGCCGCGAATACGATAGCTTCTTCGTCGGTGGAGTGGGCCTCGTGGGGGACGGGAACGAACCACTCGGCGGGATAGCCGCGGCGCACCGCGAAAGGGATGGCCAGGTCGCATTCGTGGAGATCGTAGAATCCGGCGGGACCGCTGACCAGCACCTTGGGAGCGAAACCCTGCCGGACGAGCTGGGCGGCTTTCAGTATGCGGTTTCCGGAGGGGTCGCCGGCCAGGACCACGATGACATCGGCGTGAAACGGCTCGTCATTGTGCACCAGCCATGTGCCCATCCAGGCCAGCCACACGGAATGGGTAAGCACCGCGATCACCAGGACGGCGGCGACTACGAGGAGAGTGCCTTTGAAGGAATGGCGGGAGGCCACGAACTACTTCTCGTCCGTGGTGTTCTTCTGGTCCAGATGACCGACGGTTTTAAGGCGCTGGTAGAGTTTTTCCACCTCGGCTTCATCTTCGGGCCGCAGCAGACGATAACGCGGAGCAGCAATCTGGCGGCGATCGGAACCGGGGTTGAGAGCTTCGCCCCAATATTGCCGGTAGGGCACGCCGTCAATGAGAGCGTCACGCGAAAGGCGCCGCAAATTCCGCAGGAGGCTGTTGCAGCCATCCAGATCGCCGGGATAGACAAGCAGCACGTGCGAGTCGTCGAACAGCGTGATGCGCAAGATGAGGGGCGAGATCCAACCGGTGCGATCCAGGCGGCGAATGTCCATCCACAAGACACGGCGCCTGCCGATGGTCAGGAACTCTTCGTGAATCTCGATAGCGGGGCGAAACGCGAGAATCAGCAACAGCGTGGAGCTGAACAAGGCCAAAGCCGCGGCTATAAATGCAGGCTTGAACTCGAGGCCGAGCCGGCTCGCGAACGCCGCGAGCGCTAGCGCCGTGATTCCGAAAAGCAGGTAGTGACGAGCAGGCACGTAGCGAGTCATGGCGAGTCCCGACACCTCTAGCCTACTCCGCCCCGCAGTCTCCGTCAATGCGATCTTAGAAAACGAAATCCACGCCAACCGTAGTGGAGTCCACTCCAGATAGTAATGGCGGCGGTGGGCCAGACGAGCGCCCGGGCCAGCGTATGAAGAGATGGCAAAGGGAGGGCGTTTTGTGCCATCCAGGCGGTGGCGCAGGCGATTTGCACGCAGGTGCTGACCTTGCCCCAAAAAGTCGGAGGGAACTGGCGGAACTTGGTGAACAGAAGGGCGATACCGGAAGATGCCAGAAGAAAAAGGTCGCGGCCGAAGATGACCACCACGAGCCAGAAGGGAACGCTGCCGGCTAAGGCCAGCGAAAGGTAGACGCCGCTGAGCAGGAATTTATCGGCGATGGGGTCGAGATACGCCCCGAGAGGGGTGCACCAGCTGAAACGCCGGGCGATCAGGCCGTCGAGGCCATCTGTCACGGCGGCGCAGGCGAATAAAACGAGCGCCCGCTCGTGCTGCCCGCCCACGATGGCGGCGAACACGAAAGGAGCGAGGAGAAGGCGCGCGCTGGTCAGGAGGTTGGGAAGGGTGGCGAGGGAGCGCATGTGCCGGAGGAGCGAAATCAGCTAGTCGGCGCCTTTAGAACGCGCCCGCATTGACGTTGAGGACGGGATATTTTTGCCAATCCTTATAATCGAAGTGCCACCACTCGAAATCGTAGACGGTGAAGCCTTCGTCTTCCATCGCGCGGCGAAGCACTTGACGATGCCACCGCGCGAGCGCGGTACTGCCGGGGTAATCCGGGAAGGAGCGCTCCGACATTTCATCGTAGAGCCCGACCATTTCGACGGGCCGTCCGGTTTTCAAATCGTAAAGCGTGAGATCGACAGCGCAGCCGCGATTGTGGCGCGAGCCGTGGCTGGGGTCGGCGACGAAGATGTGTTTGTCGGGCGGAGTGCCGTCCCAAAACATTTTTGTGACGTACCAGGGGCGGTAAGAGTCGTGAATGAGCAAGCCGAAGCCCATGGACTTCAGTCTGCGATGCGCGCGCAGAAGGGCGTCGGCAGCAGGGCGCTGCAGGAAGGCGCGCGCTTCGGGATAAAAAACCGTTTGCAGAAAATTGTTGGTCGTCGCGTAGCGGATGTCGAGCTTGATGGTGGGGTCTAGCGTGGTCAGCTCGACGAGGTCGGGCTGGCGAAAATCACCGCTCTCGTGGGGCGGAGTGGCTGCCAGGGCGTCGCGGCGCAGTTCATCGACGGGCTTGACGGGCTCAATGTGAGCGCTGGTCTGATCTTCGCCGGCGATTTTCCGGCGTTCGAATAGAACCGCATGGCTCAGCACGCCTTCGGTGGCGCGGCCATTTGCGCCGCGATGGAAGGCCAGGGTTTCCCCATCGTAGAGCCCCCAGCCGGGAAAGCGGAAAACATCGGGCGAAATTTCTGTCAGCGGATAATAGTCGTACCACTCGATCAGGGCGGTGAGTTGACCGTCCTTCTCGAGAATGTAGAGCGTGTCGTAATCCCAGCCGTATTCCCCGATCAATCCGCGAAGACGCCCGGAGATGGGCGCGGGTCTTGGCAGGGCTACGCGCGCTAGGTGATCGTGGGCGACGAGAATGGCGTCATTTTCCCGGTTGATTTTTGTCCCGTAGCCTAGCTTGCCATCGAGAATCAGCGCGTCGCTGGCCTGACGCACCTCGATCTGCTTGCCGCCGCGCACCGGCAGGTAGAAGAGTTTGCCCGCGCGCTCGATCAAATCCACGGCGTTGGCGCCTTCTCCGTAGCGGCCATCTAACACGCGGGAAAGCTTTGGATCGAGCGGCGCTGTAGCCGGAATCTCGCCAAGCGGTTTTCCGGCCCGCGCGGCCAGCATCAAGCGCAGCGCTTCATGGGCGATGTGATCCACGGCGGCGTTCGCGCTGTCCATGGTAGTCACCACCACCACACCGAGCTTGTCGTCGGGCAGGGCGGTCAACTCGGTGGCGAATCCGTAAATGGCGCCGCCGTGTCCAACCATTCGATGACCCTCGAACGTTGCCAGGCGAAATCCAAGACCGAAGCCCTCTTTCTCGCCCGGTTTCTCAAATTGCGGCTGCCACATTTGTGCGAGGGTCTCCGGTTTGAGCACCTGGGCGTTCGAGCTGCGCCCGGCGGCGAATAAGACGCTCAAGAATCGGCCGAGATCCGTGACGTTGGTGTAGAGGCATCCCGCGGGACCGATCCCCAGTTGGAAAGTGGGCGCCGCCAATGTGCGGCCGTCGTAGGTCCACAGGAAGGCCTTGGCAAGATCCTGTGTGATCCGCGGTTCGGGCTGAAATGCGCTGTCGTGCAAACCCATGGGCTCGAGTACGGCGTGCTTCAGATATTTCGCATACGGCTCGTGTTTGCGGCGCTCGAGGACGTAGCCGGCTACGGTGATGCCGGCATTCGAATATTTGGTGTGCGTACCGGGCGCGTAGACCAGCGTCGTCGCGTTCAGGCTGTTTACTGTGGCTTCGACACTCGGTTCGGAGGGATCGAAGTAATGGCCCACCGGCGGCTCACGCACCAGGCCCGAACGGTGCGACATGAGCTCCCGCAACGTGATGGGCTTGCCGAAAGGATTGGTAGGATGAAAATCCGGCAGATATTCCGTGATGGGGGCATCGAGCCGCAGCTCGCCGCGCTCGACCAGCTGCATGATGCCGATATCGGTGAACAGTTTCGAAACTGAGCCGGCGCGATAGATGGTGCTCGCCGTAGCGTTGACTTTGGCTTGCGGGTCGGCCAGTCCGAATCCCTGCGCCCAGACAATCTGCTGATCGTCGACCAAGGCGATGGAGACGGCGGGAAGCTGTTTCTCCGAGAGTTCCCGCTGGATGAACGGATCGAGTGCGTGCGCGACCGCGGCGTAATCCGCTCGCGGCGCGATATCCGCCGCGCAGAGCAGGGAACAGGCCGAGAGGGAAAGGAGCGCAAGCCGGTGCATGCGGCTTATTGTACGCCCCTAACGTTTCATGAACACGTCGACGCGGGCAGGCTGAATGTCGAGCCGGTCGATGCGGTAGCTCATTTCGAAGGGCTCGCCGACTTTGGCGTCGGGGTAGTAGGCTTGCAGATAATTGTGGATCAAATAGTCCAGCAAGCGGCCCTGGATGGTCATGCCGTCAACATCGACGCTCTGGACTTCCACGGTGGCGCGCCCATTGCCAGTGGTGATGCGCGCAGTCACGGTTACGGGATGCTCGCCTTGCAGCAGTTGCCGCATCAGAAATCCCGGCGGCGTACCGTGCGCATTTTCGAGTTTTAAGAAATCAATCAGGGCCGAACCGGTGGCCGTGCCCGGGCCGAGTTCCACCTTTGGTTCGCGGACGCCGTGCGGCACCACTTTGGGAAGCTCCTGCTCCACGTACGCGTTGAGTTCGCGCTCGCTGAGTGTCACGCGAGCACCGGGTTTCAAGCGGCCGTTCTCGATGAGATCGAGCTTGTGCTGGGCCGAAGAATACTCCGAGCGGGAGCCGATAAGGAGAAACGGAGCCGCCACCAGGGCCAGCGGCCAAAAGCGCCTCATGCCTCATTATACGGATGCGCCGCGGAATCTGTTTTCGAGTGGAGCGCCCGGTGTATATTGATGAATCGACCAAGAGAAACATGAGTTCGATCATCCCGAGGGCGGATGGTTCGGGCGAGGAGCCGCTGGCGGCCGACCTTGCCGATTATCTCCGCCAACTAGACGGAGTGGATGCCGACACGGCGAATCTGCTCAACGGCCTGACGGAGGTCCAGTTTCATTGGTCGCCGGAATCATCACGCTGGTCAATTGCGCAATGTCTGGTGCACCTGGTAATCATCGGGGGGAAGTACCTTCCCATTCTGGACGAAACCATTGAAGACGCGCGCGCGGACCGTCTGCTGAGCCGCGGGCCGTTCCGGTACGGCTTCATCGAGCGGTGGTTCGTGCGATCGACGGAGCCGCCGCCGGGCATTCGGCTGCGTACTCCGCTGGCGGCAAGGCCGCCGGACGATCAGCCTCTCCCCGGAGTGATTGCGAATTTTCTGACTATGCAGGATGATCTACGCAAGCGCATCCGCGCCGCTAACGGAGTGGATCTGGCGCGCGCCAAAGTCCCCTCGCCGTTCATCCGGTCGCTTAAGATGGGGTTAGGTGCATGTTTTGAATTCCTGGCTGCGCACGAGCGCCGGCACTTGTGGCAGGCATGGCAGGTGCGCAAGGAGGAACGGTTTCCGCCGGAATAGATCATGGCAAAGAAGAAACTGAACATCGGGCTGGTGGGCTACGGGTTCATGGGGCGCACGCACTCGAACGCCTTCTGCCAGGTGAACCGTTTCTTTGATCTGGAATGGCAACCGGTACTGAAGGCGGTGTGCGCGCGCGATGGCGAAAAGGCCAAGGCTTTTGCGGCGCAATGGGGCTATGAATCGGTGGAGACGGACTGGCGCAAGCTGATTGCGCGTCCGGACATCGATCTCATCGATATCGCCAGCCCGAACGACACGCATGCCGAGATCGCTATCGCGGCGGCCGGCGCGGGCAAGATGGTGCTGTGCGAAAAACCGTTGGGCCGGAATGCCGCCGAAGCCGAGCGCATGGTGGCAGCAGTCGAGAAGGCCGGCGTCGCCAACATGGTGTGGTACAACTACCGGCGCGTCCCCGCCGTCACACTGGCCAAGGAATTGATTGAAGAAGGGCGGTTGGGCCGCATTTTTCATTACCGGGCGAAATTCCTGCAAGACTGGACGATTTCAAAAGACCTGCCGCAAGGCGGAGCGGCGCTGTGGCGCCTGGACGTCAACGTGGCGGGCAGCGGCGTCACCGGCGATTTGCTGGCGCACTGCATTGATACCGCCATCTGGCTGAATGGCTCGATCGATCAGGTCACTGCCATGACGGAGACGTTCATCAAGGAACGCAAACACAATCTCACCGGGAAGGTGGAGAAGGTGGGGATCGATGACGCGAGCGCGTTTCTGGCGCGTTTCGCCAACGGGTCTTTGGCCACCTTCGAGGCCACGCGTTACGCGCGCGGCCACAAGGCGCTCTACACGTTCGAGATCAACGGGGAGCACGCGTCGATCTTCTGGGACCTGCATGATCTCCACCGGCTGCAGTACTTCGACCACCGCGATGAGGGCCGCCTGCGCGGGTGGCGATCCCTGCACGTCAGCGACGGCGAGCATCCTTATATGAAGCACTGGTGGGTGCCGGGATTGCAGATTGGTTACGAACACACCTTTATGCATCAGGTGGCGGATTTTCTGGAGCAGCGAGCGAAGGCAACAACGCGGCGCCTTCCTTCCGCGATGGTCTGGCGACAGACTACGTGACCGATGCCGTGCTGCGCTCGGCTCAGACCGGGCGTTGGGAGACGATAAAGAATGTGGGTTAAGGATATGTCCATCAACCGACGGGATGTTTTCAAAATGGGTGGAACGGCGGTCGCGGGTGCGTTGGCCACGAGTCTGGCCAGTGCTCAAACGAGCGGCCGGAAGAAGAAGGTCATCGTCATGGGAGGCGGGATTGCCGGTCTTTCCTGCGCCTATGAACTCATGAAGCGCGGGCACGAAGTGCTGGTGCTCGAAGCGACGGGCAGACCCGGCGGCCACGTCCGCACCATGCACGATCCCTTGGCTGACGGGCTCTATGCCGATGTGGGCGCAGAACATTTCTACTACCCCGGCTACACGAATTACTGGCGCTACCTGCACGAATTTGAGCTGACGCCCATTGCCTACCCCCGCCGCGATCACATGGTGCGTTTCTTCGGCGGGAAGCTGTATACCGAAGAGGACCTGCACTCTCGCGAGGTTCTGGGCAAGCTGGGCTTCAATCAAAGAGAGATCAGCTTCGCGAGCGAGCATCCTTGGCCGGAGGTGCCCCTGCTCTACCTCCAGCGCTATGTCGACCGCATCGAGAAGGAAACGGATCCGCTGGGCGCGGGGGTGAGCGAGCTGGATGAGGTCTCGGTGTCTGACCTTCTGAAACGCGATGGCGCCTCCGCGGCTGTGCTCGCCCATTTCGGCGGAGACGGCTCGGCCTTGTGTTGGATCTGGGGCGCGGCTGTCAAGAAGCTGCGTGGCACCGCGCTTTCCTCGACCAAGCTGTTTCGCATTCAGGGCGGCAACCAACGCATGACCGATGCTTTTGCGGAACGGCTGGGCCAACGCGTGCACCTGGGCTGCCCGGTAACGGCCATCCGGCACGATGCGGGCGGTGTCATCGTGACTTGCCGGGAGTTCGGAGAAGAGAAAAGGTAGAGGGCGATTATCTGGTGGCCTGCATTTCGATGGTCGTGCTGCGGCAAATTCCGGTGACGCCGGCGTGGCCGGAGGCGAAGAGCTTCGTGATCCAGAACATGCCCTACTACACGCGCCAGCGGGTGATTTTTCAGTCACGCACGCGGTTCTGGAAAACCGATGGGGTCAGCCCCAACTGGGAGCCGCCAACCCCGCATCTGAACGAACTGTGGAGCATCGCTGACGAGGTGAAAACGCCACGGGGTATTTTGATCGGCGGCGCGCAGCCCGGCGCCACGGCCGAATCCGCGCTGGCCGCGTTTCATAAACTTTATCCGGGCAAGTCGGCCGACATCGAGCAGGCGCTGATTCACAACTGGGCCGCCGATCCGTACGCCGGCATGTGTGAACGCACCAGCTACCGGACCGGAGAGCTCGCGAAATTTTGGCCGGAAGTCACGCGCCCCGACGGCCGAATTCATTTTGCAGGTGCCTGCGCGGCGCAAATGTCCTGGGGCCAGGAAGCCGCGCTCGAATCCGCCAATCGCGCCGCAGAGCAAGTGGATCAGGCGTAGGCGGCGCTCAGCGCCGCCGCGCTTCTTCCAGCGTGCGGCGCAGCACCGGGAGCATGGCACGGTCTTTTTCGCCGCCTACTTCTTCCTTCACGGCGATGATGGTTTCGAGATCGAGAACCGGCACGCTAAGTGCCGGGCCGATGTAGATCCGGATTGTGTGTGGCGCGAGGTCTTGATACGTGCGGGATTTCCCGATGTTTCCCAAGAGATCGAGCGGCCCCAAACGCGTTGACAGAAGGTTGTGACCGCCGGCAGCAACAAGATGTGAAATCTGGGGCTTCAAACGCTTCTCCGGCTGCATCCGGTAATATCCATCCAAATCCTCGATCGCTCGAAGCAGGCGGGTCAGATTCATAGCTTCAGGGGAATAGAGTACATCCAGATCGAGAGTCATGATCGGCGCGCCCTGCACTACCGCCGCGACTCCGCCGACGAGGATGAAATCAACTTCGTGCGTGGTTAGAATGCGCAGGATCGGAAGAAAGTCGGGCTTGGGAGTTTCCGCCACGGATTGTCGCTACTGAATCCACATACTGCTGGAGCGCTTCCAGCCGCTCCGCCGGTGTCAAGGATAACATCCAACGGACCAGCGTGAGATCAACGCCATCATCCGAGTAATCGAGCCGCAGTTCTTCCATTTGCCTTTTGTCTTTTGCCCTTTGTCTTTTGCCTTGCTACGGGAGCTTGGTCTCTCCCATGAGATACCGATCCACTCCCGCCGCCGCCTTGCGGCCCTCGGCAATCGCCCAGACCACGAGCGATTGTCCGCGCCGCATGTCACCCGCGGCGAAAACACCAGGCACCGACGACATGTAGTTCTCATCGGCGGCGACGTTGCCGCGCGCGTCGAGCTGTACTCCGAGCTGCTCGATCATGCCGTTGCGCACCGGCCCGAGAAAACCCATCGCCAGCAACACCAGGTCGGCATCCAGCGTGAATTCGGTTCCCGGCACCGGTTCAAACTTGGGTGGAGGGCCAACTCGCACGGCGTGCAATTGCTTCACATTGCCGTTTTCGTCGCCCGTGAATTTCGTGGTGGCGACGCTCCACTCGCGATTCCCGCCTTCTTCGTGCGCACCCTCCACGCGCAATTGCATCGGCCAGAGCGGCCACGGCGTGAGCGGCGAGCGTTCCTTCGGCGGCACGGGCAGAAGCTCGAATTGATGTACCGACGCCGGCTTCTGGCGATGCGTCGTTCCCAGGCAATCCGCGCCCGTATCGCCGCCACCGATGATCACCACGTGTTTGCCCGTGGCGAGAATCTGCTGCGCCACCGCATCCCCTTCGCAGATCTTGTTCTGCTGCGGTAGATACTCCATGGCGTAATGGATGCCGCGCAACTCGCGACCCGGTACGCTGAGATCGCGCGGCCACTCGGAGCCGCCCGCGAGCAGAATCGCCGCGAACTCCTTGCGTAGATCCTCCACCGGCACATTCCCGCCGACGTGCGAATTCGGCCGGAACTCCACGCCTTCGGCCGTCATCTGTTGGAGCCGGCGGTCGATCAGATGCTTCTCCATTTTGAAATTGGGGATGCCGTAGCGCAGCAGGCCGCCGATGCGATCGGCTTTCTCGAAAACCGTCACCCAGTGCCCCGCACGCGCCAGTTGCTGCGCGGCCGCGAGCCCCGCCGGGCCCGACCCCACCACCGCCACGCGCTTTCCGGTGCGCGTTGCCGGCGGCTCGGGACGAATCCATCCCTGCGCGAACGCATAATCCACAATGCTTTTTTCGATCTGCTTGATAGTCACCGGCGGCTCATTGATTCCGAGCACGCACGCCGCTTCGCACGGGGCAGGGCAGATGCGCCCCGTGAATTCCGGAAAGTTGTTGGTCGAGTGCAGTACACGAATGGCCTCGCGCCATCGGCCGCGATACACCAGGTCGTTCCAGTCGGGAATGATATTGGTGAGCGGGCAGCCCGTGTGGCAGAAGGGCACGCCGCAGTCCATGCACCGCGCGCCTTGTGTGCGCAGATTCTCTTGCGGAAAGTCGAGATAGATCTCGAACCAGTCATTGATGCGCTCGCTCACGGGACGCCGCTTCGGCATCTCGCGCGTGTGCTCCATGAATCCGGTGTCCTTACCCATGCGCCACCTGCCGGGCCGCTGCTGCCGGCGGAACCGGCGCAAAAGTTTGCGCCGGCTTGCGCGGAATTCCCAGCACTCGCTTGTACTCGTGCGGGAACACTTTCAGAAACTTCGGCAGCATTGTGTCCCAGTTCTCCAGAATCCACTTGGCGCGCGGGCTTCCGGTGTACTCGAAATGCTTCGCGATCAGGTTCCGCAACAGCTCAACATCCGACTTCTCCCGCACCGCCTCCAGATCGACCGCCGCCAGGTTGCAGCGCTTTTCCGCGAAGTCGCCCTCTTCATCGAGCACGTATGCAATGCCGCCGCTCATGCCCGCCGCGAAGTTACGCCCGGCCCTGCCCAACACCACCACCAGGCCTTTGGTCATGTATTCGCAGCCATGATCGCCCACGCCTTCCACCACGGCAGTCGCACCGGAATTGCGCACCGCGAACCGCTCGCCC
The DNA here is from genome assembly GCA_963768075.1 of Terriglobia bacterium. Taxonomy (GTDB): domain Bacteria; phylum Acidobacteriota; class Terriglobia; order Bryobacterales; family Bryobacteraceae; genus QHXW01. The sequence continues at coordinate 94,754 of CAVYHD010000018.1, read as the reverse complement.
GCCATGCCGTTGAAGTACGCTTCCCCACTGGTCGCGCCGTAGAGCACCACGTTGCCGATCAGGATGTTTTCCTCCGGCAGGAACGTCGAAGTGTGCGGCGGATAAACCACCAGCCGGCCGCCCGAAAGTCCCTTGCCGGTGTAATCGTTGGCGTCTCCTTCGAGCGACAGGGCAATGCCGTGCGCCAGAAACGCGCCAAAGCTCTGCCCGGCCGATCCCGTGAACTGGCAGCGGATCGTATCCTCCGGCAATCCCGCCGATCCGTACCGCCGCGCCACCTCGCCCGAAAGCATCGTGCCCACCGTGCGATGCACGTTGCGAATCGGCAGCTTGATCTCGACGGGCGTCTGGCTTTCGAGCGCTTCCCTCGCCAGGTCGATCAGCGTATGGTCCAGCGCATTTTCCAGGCCGTGATCCTGCTCCTGGATCTTGCGCCGCGCGATGCGCGATGGCATCGCCGGGTTGTAGAGGATCGACGAAAAGTCGAGGCCCTTGGCCTTCCAATGGCCAGCCGCCGCGCGCATGTCCAGCATGTCCACGCGCCCTACCATCTCGTTGAAGCTGCGGAAGCCGAGCTTGGCCATGATCTCGCGCAGCTGCTCGGCAATGAAGAAAAAGAAATTGATCGCGTGCTCGGGAGTACCCTGAAATTTCTTGCGCAGCTCGGGATCCTGCGTCGCGATACCCACCGGACACGTATTGAGGTGGCATTTCCGCATCATGATGCAGCCCAGCGCCACGAGCGGCGCGGTCGAGAACCCAAACTCCTCCGCGCCCAGCAGCGCGGCAATGGCCACGTCCCTTCCGGTTTGCAGCTTGCCATCGGTCTGCACCCTGATGCGCCCGCGCAGATCGTTCAGCACCAGCACCTGCTGCGTTTCGGCCAGGCCCAGCTCCCACGGAATCCCCGAGTGTTGCAGCGAGGTCAGCGGCGATGCGCCCGTGCCGCCATCGTGCCCGCTGATCAGCACCACGTCGGCGTGCGCCTTCGCAACGCCCGCGGCCACGGTCCCCACTCCCACTTCGGCCACCAGCTTGACCGAAATCCGCGCCCGCGGGTTAGCGTTCTTCAGATCGTAGATCAACTGGGCCAGATCTTCGATCGAGTAAATATCGTGGTGCGGCGGCGGCGAAATCAGGCCTACGCCGGGAATCGAGTGCCGCACCTTCGCAATCACCTCGTCAACTTTGTATCCCGGAAGCTGCCCGCCCTCGCCGGGCTTCGCGCCCTGCGCCATCTTGATCTGCAATTCGTCGGCGTTTACAAGGTAGTTGGTCGTAACGCCGAACCGCGCCGACGCGACTTGCTTGATCGCGCTGCGCCGCCAGTCGCCATTCGGGTCGCGCTGGAACCGGGCCTCGTCTTCGCCGCCTTCCCCGGTGTTGGATTTGCCGCCAATGCGGTTCATCGCGATGGCGAGCGTCTCGTGCGTCTCTTTACTGATGGAGCCAAACGACATCGCGCCGGTAGCGAAGCGCTTCACGATTTCCTTGGCCGGCTCCACTTCCTCAATCGGCACCGGCGTGCCCGGTTTAAACTCCATGAGGCCGCGCAGGGTGCATAGCTGCTTGTTCTGCTGATCGATCAGGCTCGTATATTCCTGAAACGTCTGGAAGCTCGACTGCTGCACCGCATGCTGCAGCTTCGCCACCGTCTGCGGATTGTAAAGGTGATACTCGCCGCGCACCCGGTATTGATAGTTTCCGCCCACGGCCAGTTCCGTGTCGAAATCCGTCGCCGGCCGCCGTGCGTGCTCATGCTTGCGGCGGGCCTCCTCGGCCAGCACCTCCAGCCCCACCCCTTCGATGCGCGACGCCGTGCCTGTGAAATATCGTTCGACGAGCGATTTGTTCAATCCGATGGCCTCGAACACCTGCGCGCCGCGGTAGCTTTGCAGCGTTGAGATGCCCATCTTCGAAGCCACCTTCAGCAAGCCCTTATTGATTGCCTTGACGTAATTTTTCAGGGCTTTTTCAAACGTGACGCCTTCGGGCAGCAAGCCGCTGTTCGCCATGTTCTCCAGCGTCTCGATGGCGAGATAGGGATTCACCGCGCTCGCACCATACCCGATCAACAGGCAAAAATGCATTACCTCGCGCGGCTCACCCGACTCAATGATCAACGCGACTTGCGTCCGCGTTTTTTCCCGGACCAGATGGTTGTGCACCGCGGTGAGCGCCAGCAAGCTCGGAATGGGCGCGTCTTCCTCATCGACGCCACGGTCCGAGAGGATGATCATGGTGTAGCCGTTTTTGATGGCCTGCGAAGCCCCGCGGCAGAGCGCATTCAACGAACGTTCCAGCTCCTTGGCGCCGCCATCCGCGCGAAACAGCGCCGGCAGCGTCGTGCAAAGGTAGTCGCCCTGCGAAACGCGCCGCAGCCGCTCCAGGTCGCGGCTAGTCAGAATCGGATGCGGCATGCGCAGCGTGTGGCAGTGCTTTGGCGTCTCATCCAGAATGTTGCGCTCCTTTCCGATATAGCTGATGAGCGACATCACCATCTCTTCGCGAATCGGGTCAATCGGCGGATTCGTCACCTGCGCAAAAAGCTGTTTGAAATAATGGAACAGGGGCTGCGGCTTGTCCGACAGGCACGCGAGCGGCGTATCGATCCCCATCGAGCCCACCGGCTCCTCGCCCCTCGCCGCCATCGGTCCGAGCAGTATCCGGACGTCTTCATCGGTGTACCCGAACGCCCGCTGTCGCATCACGAGCGATTCCGGATCGTGGCCGTACACGCGCGGCGGCTCCGGAAGATCATCCAGGTGGATCTGGTTCTCCTTCAGCCACTGTGCGTACGGCCGCCGCGTGTAAAGACGGCGCTTGAGTTCTTTATCAGGAATGATCTGGCCCGCGACGGTGTCCACCAGCAACATCTTGCCCGGCTGCAAACGGCCCTTCATCCGCACGTCTTCGGGCTTGATGGCCAACACGCCGGTCTCTGACGCCATCACCACAAGATCATCGTGTGTCACCAGGTATCGCGCCGGCCGCAATCCATTGCGATCGAGCGTCGCCCCGATCACGCGCCCGTCGGTGAAGGCAATCGCCGCCGGCCCGTCCCACGGCTCCATCAAGGAGGCGTGATATTCGTAAAAGGCCTTCTTCTCCGGAAGCATGTGCTCGTTTGACGCCCACGCTTCCGGAATCAGCATCGCCATGGCGTGCGGGAGGTCGCGGCCCGCCAGGTACAGCAGCTCCACCACGTTGTCGAAGCTGGCGGAATCGCTGCCGCCCGGCGTCACGATCGGGAACAGTTTCTTAATGTCGTCGCCGAACAGCGGGGATTCCAGAATCGATTGCCGCGCATACATCCAGTTCACGTTGCCGCGCAGCGTGTTGATTTCCCCATTGTGCGCGATGTAACGGTACGGGTGCGCGAGAGGCCAGCTCGGAAAAGTGTTGGTCGAAAAGCGCTGGTGCACCAGGCATAGCGCGCTCATAACGTCCGGATCGGAAAGCTCGACGTAGAATTTCGCAATCTGCGGCGCCAGCAGCAGACCCTTATAGACAATGGTCCGGCACGAGAGCGAAGGCACGTAAAAGAAGTCTTTGTCCGGAATATCCGAATTCGCGATTTCAATTTCCGCGCGCTTGCGCACCACGTACAGCTTGCGCTCCAGCTGGTCTTCGGTCATTTCGTGGCTGCGCCGGATGAAAATCTGCTCAATATACGGTTGTGAGTTGCGCGCCACGCGCCCGATCGCCGAACCGTCAATCGGCGTATCCCGCCACCCGATTACGTGCAGCCCTTCCTCGCGCGCGATGCGCTCCAGAATGCCTTCGCACTGCAACCGCTCCGGCTTCTCCACCGGCAGAAACACCAGGCCCACGCCATACTCGCCCGGTTCCGGCAGTGTGAACCCGAGCGCGGCGCACTCGCGCGCGAAAAACTTGTGCGGAATCTGAATCAGCACGCCGGCGCCATCGCCGGTTTCCGGATCGCAGCCGCAAGCGCCGCGATGCGTCAGGTTGATCAGAACTTGAATGCCCTTCAGGATAATGTCGTGCGATTTTTGGCCTTTGATGTTGGCCACAAACCCGATGCCGCACGCGTCCCGCTCGTTTGCCGGGTCGTAAAGTCCCTGCGGTGCAGGTAGACCTGTACTCGGGGTGGGATCTTTCATGGTGTCTCCAACGGGGAGTTGAATAAATATAGCAACTAATGAATTATAAGGCAATAGAAATTTAACGTTGTATTGACATTAGAAACGCTTATGCTATGCTGATTCGGTGCTCTTCGATAACCTCAAGCTTTTCCGCGATATAGCGCAAAACAAGAGCGTCAGCCGGGGAGCGTCCCTCAATGGGATCAGTCAGTCCGCCGCCAGCCAGGCTATCCAGGATTTGGAGCGCCGCTTCGGCGCCGCCCTGCTTGACCGCACCACGCGCCCTCTTGCGCTCACGCCCGTCGGTAAGCTTTTCTGCGATCTCTGCCGCGACGTGCTGCGCCGCGAGGAGCAGTTTCAGGTGCAGTTTGAAAACTTGAAGGAATCGGTGGAAGGAACGGTGCGTGTGGCTTCGATCTATTCGATCGGACTATCGGAAATCTCGCGGCTGCAAGACGAATTCGCGGCCCGATTTCCTAACACACAGCTGCACGTCGATTATCTGCGGCCCGACAAGGTTTACGAAGCCGTCGTCGCCGATCAGGCCGATCTGGGCCTCGTGAGTTATCCCGTAGGCACAAAGGAACTCGCAGTGATTCCCTGGCGCGAGGAGGAGATGTCGGTGGCCGCACCGCCGTCACATCCGCTGGCCGCGAAGGCCGTCCTTTTACCTGCCGATCTCGATGGCCAGGAATTCGTCGGCTTCGACGAAGAGCTCATGATCCGGCGCGAGCTGGATCATTTCTTCCGCGAGCACGGCATCGAAATCCGGATGGCGATGCAGTTCGACAACATTCAGATGATCAAGGAAGCCGTGGCGCTCGGCTCCGGCATCAGCATTCTGCCGGCCCGGACCATGCAGGCCGAAATCGCGCAGGGGCGCCTGGTCTCCATCCCTTTGCACGCCCCTGAACTCGTGCGTCCGGTGGGAATCGTCCACCGGAAACGCAAACGCCTCAACCACGCCGTGCGGTCTTTCCTCGAGCTCTTCCTCGAGCAGTCCACTCCGGTGCTGCGCTAAATCTTAGCTGGCGGATGTATTGGCCTTGGCGAGATCGCTGTTCGCCGCTGTCCAGATACCCGACACACTGCCTCCCGCCGAGATAAATAGCGCCGCGGAAGCCAGACAGACGAACGCCAGCAGCAGCGTGTATTCGATCAGGTCCTGCCCTTCCTCTTCGCAAAGAAACCGTCTAAAATGCATCTGCAGCCTCCTGAGTGCAGTCTTGCCTTGTGTAATCATGAGGCAAATAATGCTGAAGGCCGCACGGCCAACGCAAGCCATCTTTCGATCGCTATAAAACGAGGTACGGGGATGGCGGGAATATAAACACAGCGGAATCATTAACTTACCGCCTGGTATTGAAACTCTTACTCGCGGTCAAGACAAATAGGAATACGGAATGATCCCTCGGGGTACTCCGTTGACCAGCCAGTCGTCATATGCCAGGGTCACCTCTTGGCACTTTCGGCCCGAAAGCGTTACTAGCCTGAGGTGTGTGATGGTGGCGCTTATTAGTTCGATGGTGTGAGCCACGAGAGGCTTCCCGCGAGCACCAGCTCTGCTGAATGTAAATTTCACCGATTTAAAAACTTCGTTTGTGGCCAAGCACTGAAGGAGCAAAGGCGATGCCGCATCGACCTCTCTTTTAATAATGATCGGAGAGTGAGTTCGTTTGCCTGTCGGCTGGCCAGCCCCAGGGTCGTACTGCGCTATCACTCCGTACTCGAAGCTGTGACATTCCATGCCGGATCCAAATTTTAAGCTACCTTTCTTCGTGCTCGGAGCGGTTAGGTGGCCCTGTGTGTGCATTTGCATGGTCATCAGGAACTTGGTGTCTGGCATCGCTATCCCCCTCGTTCAATTCCGGATCCCACTCGATTATAATCAATCGTCGCGGGCCGGGTAGTGGGAAATGGAAGCGATGGCGAAGCAATTTTCCGCTCGCAGGCTTCCGCTACTTCGTCAGCCCCAGGTCCACCAGCACCTTTGGCTGCGCCTCGTCCATTGCCAGCATATTGTGGCACGCCCCGCAATCCTGCGTGACCTTGGCGCCGCCCGCCGCCACGTGGCTGTCATCATGGCACCGGAAACAGCCCGGAGAATCCGTGTGCCCGATGTTGTTCGGATAGGTACCCCAGGTGACATTCATTTCGGGGAAAATGTTGCGCTGGTAGACCGCCAGCACCCCTTGCGCCGAGCGCTCGACATCACTCCGCGCTGCCGTATAAACGGCCGGGTACTTTTCGCGATAGAACGCCGCGAACGCCGCCGGTATCCGCGCCTCCGCCTCCGCACGCGAAGCATAGGCCGCCTTCAGCAGTGCCACAGCGGTCTTCTTGGCAAACGGCAGCGCCGGCGAAATCGACCCGTCCGCGAGTTTCAAGTCCACTGCCCGATCCGGCAGTTGATATGCGTGCGTCGGCCGGTTGTGGCAATCGATGCAGTCCATCTCGCGCACATCGAGATTCCCCGGCATGGCGCCCTTGGCATCGCTCGAAGTGTAGGCCGTAGTTTTTCCCGCGGCATCCCGGTACTCGACCCACGGAATCACCTGCCGCTTCGCATCGCTATGCGCGTAACGGATGCGTACTCCCGGCCCCATGTGCATGCCATGAATTCCCGCCGCGCCGATACCGCCGCCAAGGTGCATCATGAGCACGGTCTTGGTGGCGGTGTTGTGTTCGTCATCCGCGAAATTCGAGATCACCCGCAGCCGGTCCCCGGCGGACTGCTGCGGCCAGTGGCAGGCTTCGCACGTCTCGCGCGCAGGCCGCAGGTTTTGCACCGGCGCGGCAATCGGCCGTGAATACGTGTGAAACGTGACGGCGACCAACTGCCGCACACCGGATAGCTTGCTGCGCACAAACCAGCCCGCCCCGGGTCCGATATGGCACGCGACGCATTCCACGTGCGAGTGCGGCGAATTCTGGTAGGCCGTGAACTCGGGCTGCATCACCGTGTGACAGGTCTGCCCGCAGAAGCTCACGCTGTCCATGTAATTCACGGCGCTGTACGAGAGTTGCCCCGCGATCAGCACGTTGGCGAACGTGGTGACGCCAATAAACGCGAGCAGCCGCCGCAACTCGCGGCTCTGAAAATCGAGCGGAGGAAAATTCGCCGGCATCTTGCCCGAAATCCGCTGGCGCCGCTTCTCCCAGAAAATGCCCAGCGGAATCAGAATCAACCCGCCGATAAAGACCGCCGGCAGCGCGAGGTACATCAAAATACCCACGTAGGGGTTCGCGAACTCCCCGCGCAAGGTTGAGGGCAGCATCACCAGCCAGAGGACCGTCGCCGAGGTGACGATCACAACACCAATCTGGCTGATCCAGTTGTTGGATAGATACACGACGGGCGCGAGCCAGCCGCGTCTGGGAGAACCGGGAGTAGTTGTCATACGCTCGACCTGGTTTCTTCGCCGGTCTCGGTGGTTTCCGGGGACAGTCCGCCCGCCAGGCGCGTTTGAGGCGCCTGGCTTCGTTGGGCGTAAACAGTACGACCCGCTCCGTCCGGTCGATCTGTGTCCTTCAATTTCTTAGATTGGTACTTATACTCTAGCAATGCACGCGCGGTGCCAACCTCCCCCAAATGAGCGACGCTGTTTCGTGCCGGTGGTTCGCAGAGTTCCGCGCACCTGATCGAGAATCCCAAGCGGTGAGGGTATGTGCAGAATCTGTCATTCCGAGTGCAAAGTCCGCACCAGGACACCAGGCGGGGTGCGAGCATCGGTTCAAGTTCGATCGATCCGGGGCCATTCCGGAGAGACGTATCCGATCCAGAAGAGTGGTCCACCTCGTGCATATGAAAGGAGGGTTAACTACGTTTCCGCAGGAGGAAACACCATGCATGAGACACATCGGAGAGCCGTCGAGCAACACGAACTTGCTGCACAAGCCCATCGTACTGCCGCCGAACATAACGAAACAGGGGATTACACGGCGGAAATCTGGCATTCGGAACGTGCGCTGGAATACTCGGATCACGCTTACAAGGTTGCCAAGGAAGCCCACAACAAGTCAGGGCAGATACTGAGCGTCTAATATGTCCACTCGCTATAACAACGGATCACATTACGAAAACCACCAACGCGCCGCGGAGTTGCACGATAATGCCGCCCACGCACATCGTAGTGCCGCGGAAGCTCATGAGAAACAAGATCACCAAACGGGGCAAGAGCGTTCCAGGCGAGCTCTCGAGCATTCCCAACAGGCCTACCAACATACCGAGCAGGCGAATCGGGACACTGTGAATGAACACGGGATCGCGGTCTTCGGACACGAGGACATCGCGGTGCTGGCGCATGCGCTGTGGGAAGCCAGAGGTCGTCTGGAAGGATCACCGGAAGAAGACTGGTTTCGTGCCGTGCAAGAATTGCGGGCCCGGAGTGAAGGTCTCCCGAGACGAAATCACGACTGACCGGGTCGAGCATGTCGATAGGCCGTCACGCGTAGTCTTCGACTTCGCGGGCATGAAGCGAAGACTGAGCACTTTTGGACAGACTTCGCTCGGCGTACCTGTTATCTTTGACGCTCCTCCGATCAGCAGCAGTGTTCCGGGGTGCTGTCTGCGAGCCTGGTCAGCCCTTGTTGAACTCCCTGCAACACCGAAAGGTTGCTGATTTAAGAGAGTTTGGGCCGTCTCCTCCACTATGGAGAAAGCGCGTCCGGCTGAGCTGATGTAGAGGAGTTTCCCATGGCGATTAACATGCACGCCGCAGTTGTCGAGCAGTTCGGAAAACCCTTGGTCCTTCGGGAATGGGACATCTCCTCTCCCGGAGTTGGTCAGATCCTGGTCAAGACTGAGGCCTGCGGTGTGTGCCACACCGATCTCCACGCCGCGCACGGCGACTGGCCCGTAAAGCCCACACTCCCGTTCATTCCCGGCCATGAGGCTATCGGGCTGGTGGCCGCCGTCGGATCGGGGGTGACGATCGCGAAAGAGGGCGACCGGGTCGGGGTGCCCTGGCTCTACTCGGCGTGTGGTCATTGCGAGTATTGTTTGAAGGGTTGGGAGACGGTGTGTCCCGAGGCGCAGTTCGGCGGCTATACCAGGAACGGCGGGTTTGCCGAGTACGTCCTCGCGGACCCGGATTACGTCGCCCATGTGCCTGCCGGCCTTGCGGCCGCGGATGCCGCGCCGCTTATCTGCGCCGGCATCACCACCTACAAGGGAATCAAGGAGTCCATGGCGAAACCGGGCGAATGGATTGCCATCTCCGGCGTGGGGGGCCTTGGGCATCTGGCCATCCAATATGCAAAGGTCATGGGACTTCTCGTCTGCGCGATCGACATCGACGACCGCAAGCTCGCCCACGCCAAGCGCCTTGGCGCCGACGTGGTCGTCAACGCGAAGGCCGGCGACCCGACAGCCGTCGTGAAGAAGGAGACTGGCGGCGGCGCTCATGGGGTTCTCATTACCGCGCCGTCGCTCACCGCATTTAAGCAGGGTGTTGGCATGACGCGGAAGCGTGGCACCTGCGTTCTGGTCGGGCTGCCGCCGGGCGAATTCCCCGTCCCGCTGTTCGATGTGGTGGCGAACTGTATCACCATTCGCGGTTCTTTCGTCGGCACGCGTCAGGATATGGCCGAAGCGCTCGCCTTCGCCGCCGGGGGCAAGGTCAAGGCTGATATCGAGATGCAGCCACTCTCGTCGATCAACCAAATCTTCGACCGGCTCGAGCACGGTGATGTGCCGTCACGTGTAGTCCTTGACTTCGCGCGCGGCTAATCTGCCTTTGGGGAATATCCCCTTGACAAAAGTGACACGAGATCGCGATACTTTTCCTTTAGGAGCCTTTTTTGTGGTTTCAGTAGGAAGACGCCGAGAGCCGTGATGACACTTCGGGCAGCGGTCGACGAAAGCGATATTACGCAGTCCCCCTACTATGTGATAGCGGGATGGGTAGCAGAGGAAGAAGTGTGGGACCGCTTGTCCGTCGAATGGGAGGCAACTCTGGCTGAACTCCCGTCCGCCGAGTTTTTCCGCTCCAACTCTGCGGCTGGCTTCAAGGGACCTTTTGAGGGATGGTCGGAACAGGCTAGAAACTGCAAGGTCTCAAACTTGGCTCTAGCTATATCGAGGCATAAAGTTCTTGGTATCGCGGCTTACGTCAACAAGCAGGTTTTTGCGGATCATATCGGAAGCATTTCAAAAAAGGGTTACCGTGACCCATATTTTATCTGCGCTCTTGCAATCGTTTCTCTTTGCCAGCGTACGTTTACTGAGCACGAAATCCATTTTGTGTTCGACAAGCACGGTAAAACCGGGAGAAGATTTAGGCACTTCTACGAGACTTCGATAACAAGAAACAACGCAACGAATCTTGGTGAATTGTTCCTACTCGACGACAAGAAGGTCATGCCATTGCAGGCCGCTGACATGTATGCAGCCTTTGTTAGAAACATCATGTCAACGGTGTCTTTGGCGAACTCATACGACACCTGTCTAGCTTCAATGAAGTCTTTTTGGTTTGAAATCACCCCGTCGGTTATTTTCCAGCTTGCGGACAGACTTAACGCGTACCGAAGCGGACAGTTTATTCCGCTTAGTGGCATAGGTGCAAAACTCGGTCCATCATGTTGAACTCATCCCGATTGTTGAAGCGGAACTCAAACTACCAGGCAAAACTGAGCAGTTTTGAACAGAATCTGAACGGCGCACCTGTTAACCTCGGCTCCACGCGTCGCTGGATGCCCTCAGCAATGGTTAAGTCATTGATACGGAGGTAATGTGGCCGCGGCTGAGGAGACGATCGGCAACAGCCGCAACACCGTGCGTTACAAAAAATGAAGAATACGACCCCAGTAGCGGATTTTCACCCAACATCAGGGGAATTAGCCGCAATTGGGGGTACTAAGCCTGCCTTTCCCGGGGGCTATCGCTCGTCGAAATCCCGTGCAAAACTCAATCGGTTGTTGATTTTGAGAGATTTTGGGCCGCTTCCTGCACTATGGAAAAGCGATTTGGGCTTTGCTTGTAAATGCGATTGCGCGCGGTGTTGAGCGGCTGCGATCGGAGGAATAGATGCGCATATCATCTTCGGTCCGTGGGATTTCCCGAATTCTTGCGGTGTTGCTGCTGGTGGCGGGGGCGGCTGCTCTGGTGGGTGGCTCCAAATCGCCCTATACGCCCCGCGATAAGGCCTTCTTCGCGGATCAGGCGCTGGTTGATTTCGTACTCCCCGGCTTGAACATCACCATCGATTCCGCCAGTATCAGCAATGCCGGCGTCATTAGTGTGACGTACACGCTGACGGATCCGACGGGATTGCCATTGGACGCGGCCGGCGCGACTACTCCGGGCGTGATTTCGCTGGCTTACGTGGCCGCCTACATCCCCAAGGGCCAGGCACAATATGTGGCCTACACGACCGCAGCGGCAACCGGCAAGGCGCTGGGGACCATTACCCGCCCGGATTTCGAATTGGGCGGCACCGCTACGCAGGTAGGCCCGGGCCAATATAAATACACTTTCGTGGCTCAGGCGCCGTCGGGATTTGACCCCACCGTGACCACTACGGTCGCGGTCGACGGCAACCGCGATCTAACGGCATTCAACCTGGGCACGAATTACGCCGGCGCAACCTTTAATTTCGTCCCCGACGGCTCACCGGTGACCGTCACCCGCGACGTCATTCGCACCGAGAGCTGCAATAGCTGCCACTACGATTTGGCCTTTCATGGGGGCTACGCCCACGGTATGAACATGTGCGTCATGTGCCACCAGCCGCAAAATGCTGATCCGACGACAGGCAACACGCTGGATCTCAAGGTGTTTGCGCATAAGCTCCACATGGGCTCGCAGTTGCCAAGCGTGATTGGCACCGCGACCACGCCTGGAGTTCCTTACGAGATTATCGGCTTCGGGAATTCGGTCAACAACTTTTCAACGGTGATCGATCCCGCCGATCCCCGCCGCTGCGAAGTTTGCCATAGCCTGACTACAGGCGCGGCGCAAGCCAAGGCCTTCCTGACACAACCTTCCCGGGCAGCCTGCGGGGCCTGCCACGACAACGTCAATTTCGCGACCGGAGTCAACCACCCGGGTGGACTCCAGTTGGACGACACCCAGTGCAGCGACTGCCATATCCCGCAGGGCGAGTTGCCATTCGATGCCTCCATCTTGGGTGCGCATGTGGTGCCCACCGACACCCCCGCTACTTACCCACAGAATCCCGATCCGTTAATAGCCGGCATGAACCTCGCCATTACTGGGGTGACCAATACCTCGGCGGGGCAAAACCCTACCGTCACCTTCACGTTGCAGGACAACAAGGGCAACAACCTTCCGTTATCGCAGACTTCTACCCTGCAATTCACCATGGCGGGTCCTACTACCGACTACGGCTACACCAGTTTCGGAAGCGACACCGCCAGCACTCCGGGTTATGTGACGGAGAGCGCAGCGAAAGCCGCCTGTAGTTCCGGCACTTGCACGTACACTTTCACGCATGCCATTCCGGCGGCCGCCACGGGAACGTACGCGATTGGCGGAGAGGGGCGCATGAGCGTAACGGTATTGCCCGGCACCACCTCGTCGCAGAGCGTCACCGAAGACCCCGCGAATCCGGTGGTGTACTTCTCGGTGGATGGCTCGCCGGTTCAACCGCGCCGCACGGTGGTCGCGCTCAGCAACTGTAACAACTGCCACGTCGCCCTTTCACTGCACGGCGGCCTGCGCAACAACAACGAGTACTGCGTGCTGTGCCACAATCCGTCGAACACGGATGCCAGCCAACGTGTCAATGCCGTGGTGGCGGCCGACAAAGCGCTGCCGCCACAGGGCATCAACTTCAATCTGTTGGTTCACCGCATCCACGACGGCGTGAATGTCGTGCCGGCTGGGGGCAAGCCTTACATAGTGGTCGGCTTCGGGGGGAGCCATAACGACTTCTCGGGCGTGCTGTTCCCAGGCATGAGCCCTACGGGAAACGCCGCCTATCTGCAAAACTGTTCGATGTGCCACGTCAATAGTACGGAACAGAACGACTTGCCCCTGATGTCCGGCCTGAATCAGGTCACCGATCCGCAAGGCTGGATCAATCCGGTGCAGCCCATATCGTCGGCTTGCAGCGGATGTCACGTTTCGAAGGCCGAGGCGTCCCACTTCTTTGAAAATGGGGGAAGCAGCGCCACCGACTCGTTGGGAGAGGCCTGTAGCGTATGCCACTCCGCGGGCGCACAGTTCGCGGTTGACGCGGAACATGTTCAGTAATCGCTTCGGTGGCTGCTAGCCAGGCTGGGATGGAGCGATGCGAGCCGACAAGATGATTCCGCGGGCTTGGCCGCCGCGATTTGCCAGCACACCCCCACCTCCTCCTGGGACCCGTCCGTTAAGGGCGAATTACCCTCGAGCGCTGGCAGTCGCGGCGACCATGTTTTTGTTGGCGGCCGCGGCGCCCGCGCAATCCCCTCCCGCAGCAGCATCAGTGCCGGCGAAATCCCCGCCCGCGGCCGCCGCAGTGCCGGCGAAATCCCCGCCCGCGGACACCAAGCCCGCCACGTACGTGGGCTCGGAGGCCTGCGGGACGTGCCACGAGGACATCTATACGGCCTTTCAGAAGAATCCGCACATCGTTGTGGAGAAGGACAAGCGCCGGGGGTTTGAGAAGCGGGCGTGCGAATCGTGCCATGGCCCGGGAAGCAAGCACGTGGAGAGCACTGCGGCGGCGGACATTCGCGATCCGGCGAAGTTACCGGTGGCGGAAGCGGACCGCGGCTGTCTGAGCTGCCATTTGAACCAGCCATCAGCAGTGGGGCGAATCCAGAGCGGGCACGCGCGAAACCAGGTGAGCTGCGTGACGTGCCATGCGATGCACAAGTCGGCGGAGGAGCTGGTGCCCCGGCGCAGGGCGGCGATCAACGCGAAGTGCGCGGGCTGCCATACGGGGGAGTGGGCGAGTTTCCAGCGGCCCTACAAACACAAGCTGCCTGAAGGCGCGATGAGCTGCGTCGACTGCCACAATCCGCACGGAAGCCTTCTGGCGCACTCCATGCAAACGGTTTCGGCCAACGAGCCGGGATGCCTGAACTGCCATGGGGACAAGCGGGGTCCATTTATTTTTGAACACGCACCCCTGCGCTTCGAAGGATGCACGGCGTGCCATGAGCCGCACGGGTCGGCGAATCCGCGGATGTTGACCAGGGCGGAGGTGCGTTTCGTTTGCCTGGAGTGCCACGCGAACACGCCGGTGACGGCTGCGGCGTCGCACACGCTGGGCGGAGTTCCGCCATCGTTCCACGATCTGCGCGCCCCGCAGTTTCAGAACTGCACGGTTTGCCACGTGAAGGTTCACGGATCGAACGTGAGCCAGGATCTGCTGCGATGAGGGCCTGGCTGCTCGTTCTGGCGGCATTACCGCTCGCGGCGCAACAGGCGGCGCCGGCCGCGCAGGAGACACCCGCGACGCCGGTTGCGGCACCGGCCTCGCAGGCAGCACCCGTGGCGCCCGTGGCGGCACCGGCCGCGCAGGGGACACCCGCGGCGCCTGTGGCGGCGCCGGCCGCGCAGGAGGCAGCCGCGGCGCCTGTGGTGCCGACGCCGGAGACCACCGTCACGGGAAGCTTGGACCTGGGTTACCGGTTCAATAGCGTAGGCGGGAGCCTGGACACATACCGCTCCGTGGTGGACATGGGATCGGGTGTGCGCCTGCTAGGGCTGGACCTGACTATTGAAAGCGCCGCGCGGAAATGGTTCGATCGCATCGACGTGCGTGGCAGCGGCTGGGGGGGCGATCCTTATACCACGGCGCACGTGGATGCCATACGCCACGACTGGTACCGGTTCAACTTCGATTACCGCGATGTCGCGTATTTCAATTTTCTGCCGTCATTCGCGGATCCGACGATCGGCAGCGGGATCTTTCTCGATCAACAGTCTTTCGACTCGCACCGCCGGATGATGGATTTCGAGCTGGAATTGCTGCCAGGCCACTGGATTGTGCCGTATGTGGGTTATTCGCACGATTCGGGGTACGGCACCGGCGTGACCGATTTTGTCAACGGGATCAATTCGTATCCGGTGGAGGACCGGCCGCGAGACAGAACCGATAATTACCGCGGCGGGGTCCGTCTGGAGCTGAAAAAGTTTCACGTGACGCTGGAGCAGGGCGGGACGACTTTCAAGGACGACCAGCAAGTTTTCACGAGCGCCCAGAATTTAGGCAATAACACTTCGACGCTTCTCGGCGAACAGCTCGATTTGACCAGCTTGACGCAATCTTACGGAGTGCGCGGAGACAGTATCTATAGCAAAGCTGTTCTGACCGCCAACCCGACTTCCTGGCTGGACCTGTTCGGAGAGTTCCTGTACAGCCGTCCCGACACGAACGTGAATTACTCGCAATACAACGTGGGCCAGTTCGCGGACCTGACGACGCTGCTGTTTTACACGAGCGAACTCGACCTGTTGAATGCGGCGGCTAAGCAGCCGCACACGACCGCGAGGCTCGGCTTCGAAATACGGCCGACGCGGCGGTTGCGGGTAATCGAATCCTGGACGACGGACCGGTTGCACAATACCTCGTCCGCCGTGCTCAGCCAGCAGATCCTCACACCCGCAATGACCACGCTACTCAACAGTTTCACGGACCTGATGGTGATGAATTACAACCGGGAGCAGGTGGACGCGCTGTTTGACCTGACTTCGCGGATCACACTGCGCGGCGGCTACCGCTACGAGTGGGGCGACGGGCTGACTGACGGCGCGCTCATTTCCGGATCACCCACGGAAACGGGGCAGCTCAGGCGGCAGGTGGGACTGGGAGGCGTAAGTTACCGGGCGCACGGGGGCCTTTCGCTCAGCGTCGATTTTGAAGGCTCCGGCGGAGATCGGGCCTATTTCCGGACGAGCCTGCAAGATTACCAGAAGGCGCGCATCCAGGCACGCTACCAGGTGCGGCCGTCGCTGGTGTTCTCGGCGGGATTTTCGGTATTGAGCAATCAGAATCCGAATCCGGCGGTGAATTACGACTTCCTGAGCCGCGATAATTCGGCGTCGGTGACGTGGACTCCGAACAACAGCAAGAGGGTCACGGTGACCGGCGAATACACGCAAGCCACGCTGCGGTCGAACATCACGTATATCGTGCCCCAGGATTTTACCACCGGGGATTCGCTTTACCGGGACAATGTGCACGAAGCCAGCGCGCTGGTGAACGTGGTGCTTCCGGGATTCGGCGCGAACGGGCCGCGGCTGAGCGCCGGCGGCTCGCTGTTCCGGTCCTCGGGGAGCCGGCCGACGGAATTCTATCAGCCGACCATGCGGTTTACCACGCCGTCGTACAAGCGCATGAGCTGGTACGGGGAGTGGCGCTACGAGGGCTTCTCCGAGGCGTTCTATCTATATGAAGGTTTCCGGTCGCAGTTGGTGACGCTTGGAATGCACTTGACTCGGTAGCGCCCACCCTTTTATTCCGCGGAAATTCGTTCCATCAGGCCGTGAGTTAGAGTAGAGAATCATGACCACCGGTTCGTTCGCTCTTCTGTTTGTTATAGTGACCGTCAATGCCGTTTTTGCGGAGAGTACGCCGTCGAACGCGCTATTGGTGCTCGCCAAGGCGGACAGCACGCTCGCGATTGTCGATCCATCCACGTTGAAAATTTTGGCGCGGGTTCCCGCGGGGCCGGATCCCCATGAAGTGATCGCATCCAGCGACGGAAGGTTCGCCTACATTTCCAATTACGGCGGCGGAGTGTACAACACCATCACTGTGGTGGATCTGGTGGGGCAGAAGGCTCTGGCTCCGGTGGATTTGGGCGCGTTGCGCGGTCCTCACGGCCTGGTTTTCACGGGCGGGAAGGTCTGGTTTACGGCGGAAGCGGCGAAAGCGATCGGCAGTTACGATCCTGCGACGAAGAAAATCGATTGGGTGCTGGGCACAGGCCAGGATCGAACGCATATGATTTTTGTGTCGGAGGATCTGAAGCGGATCATTACGACAAACGTCAGCTCGGCGACGGTAACGATCATCGAGAAACGCGAGCGAAGGCAGGGGCGGGGAGGCAATTGGGAGGAGACGGTGGTGGGGGTGGGCCGAGGCGACGAGGGTTTTGATGTTTCGCCGGACGGCAAAGAAATCTGGACGGCGAACGCGCAGGACGGGACAGTTTCCATCATCGACGTTGCGACCAAGACGCTGACGAGGACGCTCGAGGCGAACGTGAAGGGAGCGAACCGGCTGAAATTTACACTGGATGGAAAGCTGGTGTTTATTTCTTCGTTGAGCGGCGGGGACCTGGTGATTCTGGATGCGTCGACTGGCAAGGACGTGAAGCGCGTGAAGATTGGGCACGGCGCGGCGGGCATTCTGATGCAACCGGACGGCACGCGCGCATTTGTGGCGTGCTCGCCGGATAACTATGTTGTGACCGTCGATCTGAAGTCACTGGAGGTGTCGAGTCATCTGGAGGTAGGGAAAGAGCCGGATGGGCTGGCGTGGGCGGTGCGAAGGTAAGAGCTGGCACAGCCCTTTAAGATGACACAATGCGATGGGGGATGAAGTTGAAAGTAATTTCCTTCAGCCGCCCGGCACTGCGGACGCTGGTCACAACCGCGCTCGTCAGCGTTGCGACTGCCAACTGATGTCCGACTTTCCATTGAGGACCATACTGAATCTCCAGCCGTTCCCGCAGCACCAAGGCTGTAACGAACTGTGAATCTTCCGCGCCCGCCGGCTTGGTGATCGTCAGCGTGGCAGCGCCACCAATGGTGATGGTTTCGTTTGAGCCAACGGTTTCGGTTCGACTGCCGCCGACGGTGATGGTTTGGTTTGAGCCAACGGTTTCGATTCGACTGCCGCCGATTGAGATGGTCTGGCTTGCGCCAACAGTTTCGGTGCGATTGCCGCCAATGACGATTTGCTGACTCGCTCCCACCACTCCGCCCCACTGAAACGACGACACCGCGATCTGGCTGCGGGGGGCGCTGAATTGCCCTTGTTTGTTTCCTTTAATGCTCAAATAATACTTACTCGCCATGGCGCCCTCAAGGCGGTGGATCTTGGAGGTCAGAATAGCACGGCGCGCTCCGACGCCGCGTGGTGGTGGAGTACAAGAATCGGCGGCGCTTCGAGACATCGACAGACACCACATTTTATTGGGGGCCGTCAAAGACGACCGGATTGACTTCCTGGACGACCGCGCGCTATTTTGCAGAAGTGACCTTCGGTTGGGCGCGGTAGCCAAGTGGTAAGGCTAAGGTCTGCAAAACCTTTATCCGTCGGTTCGATTCCGACCCGCGCCTCCAGAATTCACTCCATTTCGGATCGCTTGGAAAATCGCTCGATGGACCCAGGTAGGGGACTATAGCGCGGGCCATTGGGCCGGACCGCGATCGGGCGAGCCGGCGGCAAATGTTCTTCTGGTCCCACCGTTCGCCTGACGCTGCCCGCGGGACATAATGGACAGATGAACCAATCGAAATTTCCCGATCGAGCTCCGGACTGTGTTGACAAAGGCGTTCCCTATAGCCCCCCTCCGGACCGCGGCTGGAACGTCCTGGCCGATGACCTTCACTTCCCTCTCCTCGTGTTGAAGGAAACGGCCCTGGCTCACAACATCGCAGCGATGTCGGAATGGTGCCGGCGCAACGGATTGCTCCTGGCACCGCACGGCAAGACAACTATGTGCCCGCAGATTTATCGCAGGCAACTGGACGCGGGCGCGTGGGCGATCACGGTCTCTACCGCGAGCCATGCGATGGTATGCGTGCGGGCTGGCGTCAGCCGCATCCTGATCGCTAACCAAGTGATTGGAAGAGCTTCGGTTTCGTCCCTTGCCGGGGCGATGAAGGACAATCAAGATCTGGAAGTCTATTGCCTGGTCGACAGCGTCGAGGCCGTGCAGCAACTTGCAAAACACCTCGACGGGGCCGGCGCGCCTCGGCCGGTGAACGCGCTGGTCGAATGGGGCAGGACGAATTGGCGGACCGGTACGCGTTCGCTGGAGGAGGCGCTCAGGGTCTACGAAGCGATCCAATACAATCGCCGCCTGATTACTTACGTGGGCGTCGAAGGCTTCGAGGGACTGGCTCACTCTGACGCCGGTCCGAACGACGAGGTCCGGCAAGTAGACGAGTTTCTCGAAGGCGTCCTCTATCTCGCGTCGGCGCTGGGCGCGCGCGGAGCCGAAGGTCTCGAACCTCCTCTTCTCAGCGTGGGAGGCACGGCGTTCCTCGATCGCGTGCGGCATGCGGCGCAAGCGGTCAGCGGGCGGTTTCGCGTGGTGCTCCGAGGCGGGTGCTATGTGACACACGATCACAGCCTCTACCAGAAGAGACTTCTGGCGGCGAGGTCGCGCGGGGGCAGTGAAGCAGCGCCGGAATTCATGCCCGCACTAGAGCTATGGTCCTATGTGCAGTCGCTGCGCGATCCAGGCACGGCGATTGTCACCTTTGGCAAGAGAGATTGTGCGTACGATATTGATTTACCGATCCCTCTGTTCGCGTTACCGGACTCGAAGCGCCTTGCCGACCGTATCCCGCTGGACGGCGCTCGGATCACTCACCTGAATGATCAACATGCCTATCTCCGCGGGCCGGTGGAACACCTATCAGTCGGCGACCGCGTCTGTTGCGGCATCTCGCATCCGTGCACGGCGTTCGACAAATGGAGGATGATCCCGGTTGTCGATGATTTCTACAATGTCCGCGAGTGGTATCAAACCTACTTCTGAGAAGTGTGTGCGTCGGTTCCGCAGTGGTGTCGCCGTGTACCAGGGACTGCCGCCGCAGTGGTTCCAGGTGGGGCTTCGGAAGTCAAATCGGATGCCCTAGTGCGCTATCATTTGGACGGAGGCTGGGATGAAGAAGCTGATCGGACTGTTGGCAGTATCGTTGCTGTTCTCGGCTGCGGCCTGGGCGCAAAAAGGCGAAAAGGGCGGACGCGCGGAAGTCGGAGGCGGCGAAAGAAATATTCCGAAGCATGGGCCTGCGCCGGTGAAAGGCACACCGCATGCGGCCGCGGCGGGCCGCAAGTTCAACGACAAGGCGGGGCATCCGGAAGCACCACACGTGCACGCGAACGGTAAATGGGTGGGGCACGAAACCGGCCGCGCTGATGCGAACTATCATTTGGATCACCCGTGGGAGCACGGTCACTTCACGGGCGGTTTCGGCCGTGGGCACGTTTTCCGGATTGAGGGAGGTGGTCCGAGCCGGTTCTGGTTTGGCGGCTTCTACTTCAGCGTGGCTTCGTTTGATCTTGGTTTCTGCGGTGACTGGCTCTGGAACAGTGACCAGGTCGTGATCTACGAGGACCCGGATCACGTTGGCTGGTACCTGGCGTACAACGTGCGGCTGGGCACTTACGTTCACGTCACGTACATGGGCGGAGCCTAGCGCCCGTCCGGTTGTTCCTCGCGGCCGAAGGTGATGGCGGAATCGACGGTGTACATACGCACGGTCGAATCGAGCGGGCGGAGCATCTGGAGGACGATGGCCGCGCCTTCGGTCTTCAGCGAGAAGTAAGCGCTGCTTTCGCGCTGCACGGGAAACTGGCGGCTGCCAAAAGGCGGAATCTGCACGACGGCGTCGCTTGAGCAGAGCGGAGTCAGCTGCGCCGTAGCGTGCTCTCTAGGCACGGTGTAGAGATTGCCCGCGGAGTAGCAAAGCCAGACTCTCGCGGCATGCTCCGAGGTGTTGATGACCAGGAGCTCTTCGGCGGGGATTTCGGAAACGTTCCCGGAGAACCACGGGTTGCGGGTGGGATAGGCGAGTTCGCGGGGAGTCCTTCGCAACTGATCGCCGGCAACGCACTCGGTCGAGCCGCTGACGGCAACCACGGAGGTGAGGCGGGGCGAGGGAACGATCTCTTTCACCTTGATCCAGGCGCTGGTGGTTTCTTCCTCGACCTGCAGCTTGAAACTGGTGTGCTCGACGGGGTTGAGATGGATGGTCATGGACGGGTGTCCAACCAATGCAGCCAGAGCGCCGCTACTCTTGTGTCCTTCCAGCTCGAGGGTTACCGGGCGGTCGCTGAGGTTGTGCAGCTCAACGGTAGAGGAGCACTTCCCGCCGTAGGCGAGGGCGGGCAACACGCTCTCGACAGCGCGCTCCTGCGGGGCCGGGGCTGGCGCAAGCCAGAGCGCGCAGCACACGAGGCGCCAAGGGCGATGCATGACTTATGGTCGCATTATTTTGCGAACGTGATCACAAGCTTGCCCACGCCGTCCGTGTAATGCTCCAACTGGGAGAAAGCCTGTCCGATCTGTTCGAGGGGGCGGGTATGCGTGACAAGCGGCGCGAAGCGGGGGAGGTTCTGGGTCAGCATGGCCAAGGCGCCGGCGGATTCGTGGTTTGAGCGGCGGACGTTATAGAGCGTGATTTCCTTGCGGCGCAAAGGGCTGAACTCCACAGGCACGCGCACCTCGGAGGGATGGCGGTCATCACGACGCGGCCGGCGTTGCGAGTGGCGTGGATCGACTGGTTGATGCTGTCGTGCCGGCCACCGCAATCGATGGCCACGTCGACGCCGCGATTGCCGGTGTCTTGTAGGATCTGGCGCACAGGGTCGACGGCACGCGGGTCGAGCACGGCATCGGCGCCGGCAGCGCGTGCGAGATCGAGCCGGTGCGCCACTGGGTCGACGGCCCAGACGCGTTTTGCGCCGGCGAGCTTCAAGGCGATCACGGTAAGCAGGCCGATGGGTCCAGCACCGAAAACGACCGCGGTTTCTCCGGGCTGAAGGGCCACGAACTGCATGGAGTGGAGCACGACGGCCAGGGGTTCGATCATGGTCGCGATCTCCAGACCCATGCCCACGGGCAGCGCAAGCAGGTTTCGCGCGGGCAGATTGAGGTACTCGCGAAAAAAGCCGGGCTCTTCGGGATTGCTCATGAAGCGCAACTTCTCGCAGACGTTGTGATGTCCGGAGAGGCAGAATTCGCAGTGATAGCAGTAGAGCGCGGGCTCAAGAGCAGCGCGGTCGCCAGGTGACCAGCCGGTGGCGCCTGCGCCGGTCTTCACAACGAGGCCGGCGGGCTCGTGCCCGAGAACCATGGGATAGACGCAAGGCGAGTCGCCGACGGCGCCTTCGGAATAAGAATGAATATCGGAACCACACACCCCGACAGCGGCCACACGGACCTGGATTTCCCCGGGACCGGGATCGGCAATGGAGCGCTCGACGAGGCGGAACTGGCGAAGGCCGGTGAGTTCGGCAGTGAGCGCGGGAATACTCATCGGCTGAGGAAACGGCGCATTCCTTCGGCGAGCGCGGGCACACAAGCCACGGCGTTACCGCCCTTGATTGTACTGACGCCTTTGAAATCGAAGAAGAGCGCGCCGGCCTCTTCAGTGATGATTTTCGGGGCGGCAAGGTCCCAGGGTTTGACTTGTGCCTCGATCCAAACCTCGGCTTCACCGCGGGCGACCAGCATCGCATCGAGCGAGCCGCCGTAGCAGCGGACCGACCAAAAGGGCTGGATCCAGGAAAGCAGCTCGGGAGAAAACGAATATTTGGTAAAGGAGTTGATGCCGGTGAGGCACAGCACGGCTTCGGCAACCTTGGTGATGTTCGAAATGTGGATGCGGACGTCGTTGCAGAAAGCGCCGGAGCCACGCGAGGCGAAGTAGGTTTCGCCGCGGCCAGCGAAGTGGGCAACACCCGCTACGACCTCGCCATCCTGTTCCAGGCCGATGAGCGTGGCCCAGACCGGCACGCCGCGCACGTAGTCGCGGGTGCCATCGATGGGATCGATGATCCACCGGCGGCCGCTGCGCGAAGCCTTCACGGCGCCCTCTTCCCCGAGAAGCCCATCCTCCGGAAAGGCTTGCTCGAGTGCCAGAGCAATCACCTGCTCGCATTCGCGATCGGCCTTAGTCACCGGGGAGTCGTCGGACTTGGAGTCGTACCCGATGCCGTGCTCGCGGTAGCGCAGGGCGATCTCGCCGGCCCGAAGCGCAGCCAACCGGCACACATCCAGCTCATGCTCAAAAGTCGTCAACCTAAACTCCGTTTCCACTCCAGCTTCGCACGAGTTAGGATTAATTGGATGGGGAATTTTCGTCAGTTCGATGCCGGGCCTGATCCCTTCGGTCGAACGTGGAAAGTGGAATTCAAGTGGCTGCAGACGGCGATCTCGCTGCGCCATAGTGATACGGTCGACGTGAAGTTCGTGTTACATGATGGAGAATCACGTGTGGAAAAGATCATCGCCCTGCCGCACGTTGATCTGTTGCAGCTGAGCAAAAAGACGGGCCGGCCCATGACCGACGCGTGGTGCTCGTGTTTGGCGGCGGCGCACCTGAGGCACAGCATCGAAACCGGTGAGGACCTGGAAAAGGATCTGATTACCGTTTCGGTGAAAGAACTGGCGGAATATGACGCGCAGCTTCGGACTGTGGCGGAGAGCGCAGCCTGAGTGTTGACCTCAGGGGTGGCCTTTACCTTTGTTGCACTGGGCGCAGGGCTGGCCTCGGCGCAGCACAACAGGCCTAGGGCGGTGGTTGAACATGTCGAAGGCGTGGTTTACGTCGACGAACAACGTCTGGAACCTCAGGCGGCCAGCAGCTTTGGTGACAAAGGCGGCTCTGTCGTGCGCACCGAAGACGGCCGAGCCGTACTTCGCATCGAAGGCGGCAGGTTGTTCCTGGGCGAAAACAGTTCCGTAAGGGTGATCGATCAGCCCTATGCCCTCGTCCAACTCGGAATGCTCACTGGCTCTGCTGTCGTCATCACCGAGACCGGAATCGGGAGTGCAGCCGTGGTGACCTGCGAAGAACCGGTGACGCTCTCCGCTTCCGGCGTTTACCGTTTCGACGCCAAACGCGTCGCGACGCCGGGGCAGGAAGACTACGCGTATTGTCGATTCAGGGTGTACCAGGGCGCGGGCGCCGTGCAGCTGCCGAGCTTCATCAGCGTGCTGGCGAGCGGCAAGACCATGAACTTGAATCATGTTTGCGGCGATCACGTGCAGACGAACGCATTCGATACTCAGGAGATTGACGGATTGGACCGTTGGAGCCGAGAGCGCGCGGGATCTGACGATCAACGGCGGTGAAGCGCTCTTGCCGGGTTTGACAGGCACGAATGCCTATTCCACATGCGGGCGATCTTTACGATCGGGCACTCGACGCGTCCGATTGCGGAATTCGTGGAGCTTCTCCGGGCGAACGGGGTCGCGCAACTCATCGATGTCCGGAGCGTGCCCCGGTCGCGGATGAATCCTCAGTACAACCGCGATACTTTGCCGGCCTCGATCGCGCCGGCGGGGATCGATTATCTGCACATGCCCGAACTTGGAGGTTTGCGGCATCCGCGGCCCGATTCTCCGAACGGCGCCTGGCGCAACGATAGTTTTCGGGGTTACGCCGATTACATGCAGACACCGGAGTTCGCGGCGGCTGTCGAGAAGCTGATAGAACTGGGCCGGGACAAGCAAACGGCAATTATGTGCGCGGAGGCGGTGCCGTGGCGCTGTCACCGGTCGCTCGTGGGTGATGCGCTCAAGGCGCGCGGCGTTGAAGTGGAGGACATCATAAGTGGGCGCGGCCGCCAGCCCCACAAGTTCACTCCATTCGCGCGGGTAGAAGGAACTCGAGTGTGGTATCCGGGCCTGACCGGCTGAGCACGGTGCGGCCTATCCGTCGTACAATCCAGTGTTTCATGGAGGCCAGTTTATGATCGTGCCGTTGACGCCGATCCGGTTTCTGTATCGGGCCGTGGATCTGTTTGGAAAAAAAGTCGGAGTGGTGTCGGGGGCGAAACGGTTCACGTACGCCGAGTTTGGAGCGCGGGCGGAGCGCCTGGCCAGCGGCTTGCGCGCGCTGGGCATCCGCCCGGGTGACCGCGTGGCATACCTCAGCTTCAACAAGCATCAGTTGCTCGAGGGTTACTACGGCGTGGTGATGGCAGGGGCGATTGTGATGCCGCTGAATGTCAGGCTAACGCCGGCGGAGCTGACCGCCATCCTGAATCACTCCGGGCGCGCGGATGCTGGTTTTTGAGAACGATTTTGCGCCGCTTGTGGAGGCATTGCGCACAGCTTGTCCGGCGATCGAGCATTTTGTCACCGTGGATGACAAGATCCCGGTGGCGAACATGACGTATGAGGAGCTGCTCGATAGCGGGCGCGCCGGACCGCGTGGATTATATTTCGATCGACGAGAATCGATCGCGGAGTTGTTTTACACCAGCGGCAGCACGGGCACGCCGAAGGGCGTGATGCTTTCGCACCGCACGCTATACCTGCATGCATTGGCGGTGGCGGCGACGTTCAATCGTCAGGATGAACGCCGTGGAGCTGCACACTATCCCGCTGTTTCACGCTAATGGCTGGGGGCGGCCGCAGACGGCGCACCTGATCGGTGTGAAGCAGGTGATGGTGCGGCGGTTCGAACCGACGGCGGTGTTCCGGCTGATTGAAGAGGAGCGGGCCACGACGATGTCGGTGGTTCCGACGATGGCCAACGCATTGCTCAACGCGCCCGATCTGGCGAAGTATGATTTCTCGAGCCTGACGGAGATTCACATCGGGGGCGCGGCAGCATCGCCTGAACTGGTCGAAAGGATGGAGCGCGCGTTCCATTGCAAGGTATTGGGCGGTTATGGGTTGACGGAGACGGCGCCGGTCGCGACGTCGGCACGCGATAAGTGCACGGTGGTCTACATGGACGACGTTGACCGCATTCATCACCGGGCCATGGCGGGCTGGCCGTTACCGGGCTGCGAGATTCGCGTGGTGGATTCGCAGATGCGCGATGTGCCGCGCGACATGGAATCGATTGGCGAGGTGGTGATCCGCGGGGACAACGTGATGGATGGCTATTACAAAGATCCCGAAGGTACGGCGGCCGTGATGACGGATGCGTGGCTGCATACGGGCGATATGGCGGTGTGGGACGAGGAGAACTACATCCACATCGTGGATCGCAAGAAGGACATCATTATCAGCGGCGGCGAGAATATTTCGTCGATCGAAGTGGAGAAGGCGATCTTCGCTCATCCAGCCGTCTTCGAGTGCGCCGTGGTGTCGGCGCCGGACGCCAAGTGGGGAGAGATTCCGGTGGCATTCGTGGTGGTAAAGCCAGGGCACAAGCTCACCCAGGAAGAGATGTGTGTGTTCTTGCAGGAGCGCATTGCGAAGTTCAAAATCCCGCGCGCGGTGGAGTTCGTGGAAGGGGCGCTGCCGAAGACGGGAACGGGCAAGATTCTGAAGCGTGAGCTGCGCGAGAAATTCTGGACGGGGAAGGAAAGGCGTGTGCAGGGATGAAGACCGTACCTCTAATATTGCTGGCCGGATCGATCATGGCATGGCCGGTGGCGGCGCAGGTGGATCCGGCCATCGCGGCGGTGATTGAGAACACCAAGGCCATCGATAATCACGCGCACCCGTTGAAGTATGTCGCGGAGGGCCAGCCGCGCGATGAAGACTACGACCAACTGCCGTGCGACACGCTGGAACAGGCGCCGGGGCCGGGGCGGTCGCGCCTGGAGAATCCGGAATGGATCGGGGCGTGGCGGGCTTTGTACGGATACCAGTACAACGATGCAGCGCCGGAACACATCAAGGAGCTGGTGGCGGCGAAAGAGCGAGTGATGCGGGAGCACGGCGTGGATTATCCGGCATGGGTGCTGGATAAGATGGGCATCGGAACGATGTTTGCCAATCGCGTGGCAATGGGACCGGGCTTGGCGCCGCCGCGTTTCCGATGGGTGCCGTTCGCCGATGCCCTGATCCTGCCTCTGAACAACGACGCCGGCAAACGCCGCAATTCGGATTATGCGTGGTTTTATGCGCACGGAGAGAAGTTGTTGCAGCGGTATCTGTCGGATTTACACCTGGATGCGGCGCCGGGTTCGCTGGCCGAGTATCTGGCGAAAGTGGTGACGCCTACGCTCGAGCGCCAGAAACGAGAGGGCGCCGTGGCGCTGAAATTCGAAGCGGCGTATTTGCGAACACTCGATTTCGAGCCAGCCCCCGAAAACGAAGCGGCGCGCGTGTATAAACAATACGTGCGGGGCGGCGAACCGCCGGAAGCGGAATATCGCACGCTGCAAGATTTTCTGTTCTACTACATCGCGCGGGAAGCTGGGCGGCTGAGGCTGGCGGTTCACTTTCACTCGATGCCGGGATGCGGGGATTACTTCATGCAGCGTGGGGCGAACCCGCTGCTGATGGAGGCAGCGTTCAACGATCCGTCCCTTCGCAAAACAAATTTCGTGATCATCCATGGCGGCTGGCCGTACACGAAAGAGGTTGCCGGGTTGTTTCAACACCCCAACGTTTATGCGGATTTCTCGTTGCAAGATCTGATGCTGTATCCGCGTGCGTTGACTGAGGTATTGCGCGACTGGCTGGAGTCGTACCCGGAAAAGATTTTATTCGGAACGGATTCTTCCACCGGTCCACCCGAATTGGACTGGGAGGAAGGTGGCTGGCTAGCCTCACAAACGGCTCGGCGGGCATTGGGAGCGGCCCTCACGGGGATGATGAGTGACAACGAGATCTCTCGCGAGCGGGCGATACAGCTTGCGAAGATGGTGTTGCGGGAGAATGCGGTAAAGCTGTACGGGCTGAATTGAAGAGGGCTTTGTGCGATAATCGCTCGCAACAATGTCCCGGTGCTGGCGTGTCAGGGTGACGCGTTTCCTGAGTTATGCCGCCGTCCTGTGGCTTGTGACCGCCGTTTCCTGTACGCGCAAAGACCCCATTTCGCTCTCGTCCGAGGAGTCGATTGCCCGCTTCCAGGTGGAGGCCGGCTTTCACGTGGAGCTGGTTGCTTCCGAGCCGCTGGTGATCAATCCCGTCGAGATGGTCTTCGACGAGGACGGCAAGATCTATGTGTCCGAGATGCCGGAGGGGGCGGCGTACTCACGCATCGTGCTGCTCGAGGATAGCGATGGCGACGGGAAGCCGGACAAGCGCACGGTCTTTGCGGATCACCTTCCCGGGGCCAGCGGGATCATGCCATGGAAGGGCGGCCTTATTGTGGCGAATGCGGCCGACATTCTGTATCTCAAGCATACCGGCGGCAATGGCCAGGCCGATGTGCGGCAGGTACTTTATACCGGTTTTGCGAAGTCGAATCCGAAGGCGTGGGTCACCGGACCGCAGTACGGAATTGATAACTGGATTTACGTGGCGAACGATGGGACGAACGGCCGCATCACTTCGCCGGATCATTCGGAGCAGCCGGCGGTTATAGTGCGCGGCGCCGATTTCCGGTTCCAACCACTGCGCGGGCTGGCGGAACCGGCATCGGGGCCCACACAATCCGGCATGAGTTTTGATGACTGGGGCAATCGTTTCTTGTCTGATAATACCGGCCACGTGCGGGAAGCGGTAGTGCCGGTACACTACCTCATGCGCACGCCGCAGCTCGAAGTAAACGACGTTTCGCAGGATATTGGTGATCACGGGAATATCTCGGCCACCGGCGCCACCGTCTATAACGGCGACGTGTTTCCGAAAGAGTTTTGGGGCAACCTCTTCACCGGCGATCTGAAGGGTAACGTGGTGCATCGTGACGTGCTCGCGCCGGAGGGCGTTACCTTTGTCGCGCATCGCGCGGAATCTGACAAAGAGTTCCTGGCTTCGGCTGATACCTGGTTTCATCCGCGCAGTTTTGCCAACGCTCCGGACGGCAACCTGTACGTGACGGATGTGCATGGCGCAGACACCGGGCGGATCTACCGCATCGTACCCGATCATCCGTCGCGCAAACGGGATTTGAAACCGAACCTGGGCCAAGCGACGACAGCGGAATTGGTGGCGGAGTTGGCAGAGGCGAATGGTTGGCAGCGCCTGACGGCGCAGCGATTGTTAGTCGAGCGGCAAGACCGGGCGGCTGTGCCGATGCTGCGGGAGTTATGGCAGAAGAGCGAGTTCCCACTGGCGCGAGTGCACGCGCTGTGGACGCTGGAGGGATTATCGGCGCTTGATTCGCAGATCGTAGTGGCCGCGCTAAAGGACCCCGATCCTCGAGTTCGCGAACACGCACTGCGGCAGGCGGAGGAATTTTTGGCGGAGCCGCCGGTTATCAATGCAGTGCTCGCGCTGAAAAACGATCCCGAGCCGCGGGTTCTCTATCAGCTTGCCTTTACTCTCGGCGAGAGCAAGGACTCCCGCGCCTTACTCGCTTTGACCGAACTGGCGCGTGATCATGCCGGCGAGCCACAGTTCCGCGTGGCCATTCTTAGCTCCCTGAAGGAGACGGCCTCTGAATTCTTCCATTTGTACCTTTCGCGCAACCAATTTCAGCTCAATCCCGCGTTTCTGGATCAACTAGCGGCCCTGATTGGCGCCAAGCACGATACCAACGAGATCCGCCGGTTCCTCACGGTGGAGGATGTGCTGTTGCCGCAACACCCGAACGAAGGCGCAGCCGGCCTGTTCGGGCTTGCGAGGGGCCTGCGGTTGGCGGGTGTGCATGATCTGGCCGTCGGGGGCGCGGAGGGAAGGCTTGCGGATTTTCTCAATCAGCCATCGCCGAGCGTGCAGACGGCGAGCTGGGAAATCGCCGAACACCTGCAACTGAACGGACTGGTTCAGAGGGCTTCGCGTGACGCGGTGGCAGCGGGATTATCACTGCCGAACCGCGCTGCCGCGGTGCGCGCGCTGCGCGGAGGACAACTGCCGGCGGTCAAACCGATCCTGGAGCAGATACTGGCTTCGAGTCCGGCGCCCGCGCTTCAAGAGGCAGCGGTTACGTGCCTGGGATCTTTCAACGATCCATCGGTGGCCCCTTCGCTGATCGCAAACTGGAAGAGTTACAGCCCCGCCGCCCGTACGCAAGTAATCATCGCGCTGCTGAGCCAGCGGGAACGCGTGCCGGCGCTGTTGCAGGCTATCGAAGACGGCCAGGTGGAACCGTCAGCAGTGGATATTGCGGCGCGTGCGCGGCTAAGGGATGACCCCGATGCGGCGATCGCCCAGCGGGCGCGCAAGTTGTTCTAAGCTTACGCCGGAACGTCTACCCAACCGTGTTTTGCCGAGCTCTCCAGCACCTTTTCGCAAATTTGCATCCCGCGCAAGCCATCGGAGAAATCCGGATATTCCACCGGAGCCGAACGGTCCGCCACCGTCTTATAGAAGCGGCGGAAAATCTGTTTAAAGGTGTCGTCGTAGCCTTCGCTGTGCCCACCGGGGAGGTCGGCGTACGAGCGCGCTTTCTCCTCCATGAGCGACGGATCCTTGATCATGATGCGGTTCGGACTGTTCCGCAGGCCGAGCCATAACTCGTCGGGGCGCTCCTGATCCCAGGCACCCGATCCTTTGGTCCCGAAAATTTCGAATGCGAATCGGTTTTTGCGGCCGGCTGACACCTGGCTGACGGTGAAGGCGCCGCTGGCGCGATCGCCCAGGCGCAGCAGCACGGCAGCGAAGTCTTCAGTGTCGACGGGCACTTCCTCGTAATCCGCCGGCGTGAGCGTCTTTCCAGCGAATGTTTCGATGGCGCGCTTGGGACGCTTGCGCGTCTTGTGGAAGGTCTGCAGATCGGCGCACAGAGACGTGATGCGAAGACCGGTGAGGTGTTGGATCATGTCGCACCAATGCGTGCCCAGATCACCGAACGTGCGCAAAGGTCCCCCGAATTTGGAATCAATGCGCCAGTTCCAGTCGGTGTCGTAGAGCAGCCAGTCCTGGGAGTAGGTGCCCTGAACGCACAAGATGTCGCCTAGCTCACCGGTCTCGCGCAGTCGGCGCAGTTCCTGCACCATGGGGTAGAAACGCAAGTTGTGGTTGACGCAGTTGGCCAGGTTTTTGGCGCGGGCCAGCTGCCGCATTTCCGCCGCCTCGGCCACGGACAAAGCCAAAGGCTTTTCGCAGACGACGTGCTTGCCCGCTAGGAGCGCCGCCTTGACCATGGGGAAGTGCAGCGCATTGGGCGTGCAGATGTGCACCGCATCAATTTCCTTATCGGCCAGCAAGGTGTGATAGTCGCCGGCGCTGCGCTCGATGCCCATTTCGGCGGCAAACTTCCTGGCTAACTCATCGTTCGATTCGGCGATGGCCGCCACCTCGACATTGGTCTGCCGGCGGATGCCCTCCACGTGAACTCTTCCCACAAATCCAGTTCCGAAAACCGCGGCTTTGATTTTGCGCATAGTTTTTTCCGAATCGACTACTGTATCGCAAACCACGCGAATTTGGCACACGGCTCCGGCTTTCTCGCGACCGTCTGTTATCCTACTCTTTAAGGACGCAGCTTCCCGCATGCGGTACGGCTCCCAGTCTCGAACCCGCTTTTCTTATTCCAGCTACTTCCCGGTTGGTGTGAAGTGGCTGTTGATCTCCAACATTGCGATCTGGCTGATCTATTTCTTCGCGGTACGCACGGAATCGGGCCAGTTCTTTTCGCTATTGGCGCTGTCGCCGCGCATGGTGCTCGGGCACTTCGCGGTCTGGCAGTTGGTGACGTACCTGTTCCTGCATGATCCGTACGGGTTCGGCCACATTCTGTTCAACATGCTGACGTTGTGGATGTTCGGCATGGACCTGGAACGTGACTGGGGCACGAAGCAGTTTCTCAAATACTACTTCCTGTGCGGCATCGGCGCGGGCATCTGTGACATCACGGCCAACGCCGCCTTCGGGAACCTGGATACGCGCACCATCGGAGCGTCGGGTGCGATCTACGGCCTGCTACTGGCGTTCGGACTGCTGTACCCCGATCGCACGGTGCTGATGAGCTTCCTGTTTCCGATCAAGGCGAAATACTTCGTGATGATCATGGGCGCGATTGCCTTCCTCAGCTCGATTGGCACGCCCGGCACAAGCCGCGTCAGCAACGTGGCGCATCTCGGCGGCATGATATTCGGCTACGCCTACCTGCGGATGCGATTTATCAAGGTGGATGCGGGCAACCTGTTGCGCAAGTACCAGGAGTGGAAGATGCTGCGCGCCAAGAAGAAATTCCAGGTTTATATGCGGAAACACGGCCGTGGGCCCTGGGTGAACTAGGTCCGCGCCAATCCCGCGATATACTTGAGTTTGCATCCTCCGCGATCACTGCAGATTTCAGCATGGCCGAAATGAGTATTATCTGGCTGCGTGTCGCCGCCGGGCTGTACTCGCTCGGGTTGCTGGATTCCATCCTCACTATCACTCAGCGGCGCGTGCATGTATTTCGATTAGCGGTGGGAGCGTTTTCGCTAGGGGTGGTTTTTCATCTGGTGTCGATTATAGAGGAAGGCACGGCGCTCGGACGTTTTCCCGCCAGCGGCTTCTATGAATCGATGTCGCTTTGCGCGTTTCTGATCACCGTGCTGTTTCTTTTCGTTTACTGGCGATACCGGCTGGAGAGCCTCAGCGTGTTCATTTTTCCCCTGGTTTTCGTGATGGCGCTGGTGGCGTCGCTGGGCCGGCCGGTGACGGCGTCATGGTCGAGTTCGACGGTGCGCGGCGCTTGGCTGATGGTGCATGTCGTGTTGGTGCTGCTGGGCTACGCGGCGCTATTGTTCACCGCGGTGGCCGCGGTGCTGTATCTGTTGCAAGAGCGCGAGCTGAAGCGAAGAAAGCCGCGCAGTTTTTACCACCGCCTTCCCCCGCTCGGCACGCTGGACGATCTGATCACCCGGTTCATGGGGTGGGGTTTTGTGTTTATCACGGTGGCCGTCATTGTCGGCAGCACGTGGGCTTTTGTCGAAGTCGGAACGCGCTGGGTCACCGATCCGAGAATTGCGATTTCGCTATTCACGTGGGGCATTTATCTGGCGATGGTCTTTCTTCGCTTTTCCGCGGGCTGGCGGGGCCGCAAGGCGGCGGTGCTGGCCATCATGGCATTGGGCTGTTCGGCCTTGACCTGGGCCGCGCATGCGCACTTGCAGAGTCTCTGGTTGCGATGAAACTCCTGGTCGCCGGAGTCAGTCACAAAACCGCGCCGGTGGAGGTGCGCGAGCGCCTGGCGTTCGCGGAGCATACCTTGCCGGCGGCGCTGCACGACCTGATTTCGCGCCAAGGCATCGTGGAAGCGATGGTGCTCTCCACGTGCAACCGGGTGGAGATCACGGTGAGCGCGGATGACGCGATCGACCCGGCCGCCACGGTTTGCTCGTTTCTTGAGGAATCGCGCAAGGTGGCTCCGGCTGCGCTCGGCCCGAGCCTCTATCATCACGAAGGCCGCGAGGCCATCCACCATCTGTTCCGCGTGGCATCGAGTTTGGATTCCATGGTGGTGGGCGAGCCGCAGATTCTGGGCCAGCTTAAGGCAGCTTACGCGCAAGCCAAGGCTCACGATTGCCTGAACGGACTCTTGGAAACGGTCGTGGCCCGCGCGTTCAACGTGGCCAAGAGGGTTCGGTCGGAGACAGGCATCGGTCAGATGGCGGTGTCGGTTAGCTACGCTGCCGTGGAACTGGCGCGCAAGATCTTCGGGACCCTCGAGGGCCGGACGGTGATGATCGTCGGCAGCGGCAAGATGTCCGAGCTCGCGGCCCGTCATTTGCGGCGCTCGGGGGCCGCGCATATTTTTGTCACCAATCGCACCTACGAACATGCACAAAAGCTTGCGGTAGTTTTTCAAGGCACGCCGGTTGAGTACACCCGCTTCCTCGGCATTCTGCCCGAGGTGGATATTGTCATCACTTCGAGCGGCGCTCCGCATTTCGTGCTCACGAAGGAGGAAATGCAGCGGGTGATCGCCGCGCGGCGCAACAAGCCGATGTTTTTGATCGATATCGCGGTGCCGCGGAACATCGAGCCGCTGGTAAATGAAGTCGACAACATCTTCCTGTACGATATCGACGACCTGCAAGAAGTGGTGAATGCCAACCTGCGCGAGCGCAACAAGGAAGCCGACCGCGCCGAGGAGCTGGTGGCGCAGGAAGTCGAACGGATGATGGCGCGGCTGCAAGTACAGGAGATCGCACCCACAATCGTCAGCCTGCAAGGCCAACTGGAGCAGATTCGCGCGGCGGAGATCGAAAGGGTGCGGCGGAAACTGGGCCCGCTCTCGCCCGAACAGGAAGAAGCGATCGAAGCGCTCACGCGCGGGATTATCAACAAGATCGCGCACGGCCCTATTTCCGAGTTGCGGCGGCAGGCGGGCCGGCCCGATGGCGTACAGGTCATCGATGCGATACGTCAGGTTTTCCATCTCAAGGACTGATGCTGGTAATTGGCTCGCGGGGTTCTCAATTAGCGCTGTGGCAGGCCCAATGGATTGCTGCGCGCCTCGGGGATCGCGGTCACGAAACACACATCGAAATTATCAAAACCACGGGCGACAAGATCACCGATGTGCCGCTGGCCAACGTGGGGACCAAAGGGCTTTTCACCAAGGAGATCGAGGAGGCGCTCCTCGATGGACGCATCGACCTGGCCATCCACAGCTTGAAGGATCTGCTCACGGAGGTTCCGGCGGGATTGACGTTGGCGGCGGTGCCGGAGAGGGAAGATCCACGCGATGCGCTGGTCGGTGCGCGGTTGAGCGATCTGCCGGCAGGCGCAAAGATCGGAACCAGTTCCCTTCGCCGCGCCGCGCAACTGCGGATGACGCGGCCGGACCTTGTCATCGAATCGGTTCGCGGCAATCTAGATACGCGTCTCCGCAAGTTGGATGAAGGCCAGTACCGCGCGATCGTGCTGGCCGTCGCCGGACTCACGCGCCTTGGTTGGGCGAACCGAATTGCAGAGATTCTTTCGCCGGAAGTGATGTGCCCGGCAGTGGGGCAAGGAGCGCTGGCGGTGGAAACACGCGCGGAGGGCGAAGCGCGGGACATCTGCGCGGCTCTCGATCATTCGGGAGCGCGCGCTACTGCGACCGCGGAACGAGCGGTGCTCGCGGCCTTGGGCGGCGGTTGCCAGGTGCCGATCGGCGCGCACGCGACCTTAGTGGGCGGTGGGCTGCGGCTCACCGGCGTGGTGATCGCACCCGACGGACGACGTACGGTGCGTAAGAGCAGCGAAGGTAAGGTGGCCGATGCCGAGGCGATCGGCAGACGGGTTGGGCAGGCATTGCTCGACGATGGCGCGCGGGAGATTCTGGAACAGGTTTACGGGGCCCCCGTGCGGGATCCCGCCGTATGAAGACGGTTTATATCGTGGGAGCAGGGCCGGGAGATCCCGGGCTCATCACATGCAAAGGGCGCGAGGTACTGGCGCACGCCGATGCGGTGCTGCACGATCATCTGGCGAACGAAGCGCTTCTTACCCTGGCGCCTGCGCGAGCGGAGCTGATCTACGTCGGCAAGAAGAAATCCGTACACGCTTTCACCCAGGACGAAATCTGCCGGATGATGATCGAGCGCGCCGGGCGCGGGCTGAGTGTCGTGCGGCTGAAGGGTGGGGACCCTTTCATCTTCGGGCGCGGTGGTGAGGAGGCGGAAGCGTTGGCGGATGCGGGCATTCCATTCGAGATCGTTCCCGGGGTCACGTCTCCGTTAGGAATTGGGGCGTACACCGGAGTCCCGCTGACGCATCGCGGACACACGTCGGTGGTGACATTTGTGACCGGCCATGACGTGGCGGGCATCGATTGGAGCAGGGTGGGACAGGCCGAGACGCTGGTGATCTTCATGGGGCTGACCACCTTCGACCAGATCGCCCATGAGATCATCGCCCACGGGCGCTCGCCTGAGACACCCGCAATGGCGGTCCGCTGGGGTACCCGGCCCGATCAGGAAACTCTCGCTGGTACGCTCGCCACACTGCCGGGTCAGATCCATGAGCGCGGCCTGAAGCCGCCCGCTACGATCATCGTCGGCGAGGTGGTTCGCCTGCGAGAAAAACTAAACTGGTTCGAGAAACTGCCGCTATTCGGGCAACGCATTGTCGTGACGCGCGCTCGCGAGCAGTCAGATGCGCTGGCGGCGAAGCTGCGCGCGCTGGGCGCGGATGCCATTGAAATGCCCACCATCGAGATTGTGCCGGCAGCCGACTATGGGCCGCTCGACCGCGCCATCGCAGAACTCGATCATTACGACTGGCTGATCTTCACCAGCGTCAACGGCGTGCGCTATTTCGTCGACCGGCTTGACCGATCGGGGCGCGACCTGCGAGCGCTTCGGGCACGCATCGGCGCCATCGGAGCAGCGACCAGGCATTCCGTCGAAGGTCTGCATATGAAGGTTGACCTGATCGGCGAGGAGTACGTGGCGGAGAGTCTGGTGGAAGCGTTCGAGAAGATCGACCTGGCGGGAAAGCGTGTCTTGCTGCCGCGCGCGGCCGTGGCGCGTGACCTGTTGCCGCGCAAACTGCGTGAGCGGGGGGCGTCGGTGGATGTAGTTGACGCCTATCAAACCCGAGTCCCGGAAGACGCCGCGCGGCGCCAGGCTGAAATTTTCAGCGGCCTGCACAAGCCGGATTGGATCACGTTCACCAGTTCCTCGACGGTGCGGAATTTCGCGCAGATCGCCGGAACAAAGTTGCTGGAAGGCGTGAAGGTGGCGTCCATTGGTCCGGTTACCACGGCCAGCACGACAAAACTCGGCATAAAGATCACGGTGGAAGCGAGCCCCCATACGACGGAAGGGATCATTGCGGCGATCCTACAACATGTCAGCGCAGGATGATTCGCGGAAACTCTGCCAATTTGGCCCCACTGCGGATTAGTGCGAGTGACTCGATCGCCTGCCGGTAAAGGAGTTCGGTCGGGACCCCTTCGAATTCCGGCAAATATCCCGCTATCTTTTTCAGGCCCTTCTGTAACTGCCGTTCCGCGCCTTGCTGATTTCCTTGCTGATGGTGATAGAAGCCGACAGCAATGTGGATCAGGCCTTGCAGAAAAAGCCGGCGCGGACCGCGTTCGGGCATCCAGATTTCCTCAAGCGCCTCGTGGCACTCGAAAAAAGCGCGCCGATTGAAGAGATCGACACCCCGCTGGAATGCTTCCTTCACTTAACGGGGTTCGCGCGGAACCATTCGAGCGTGAGCCGCAGGCCTGCTTCGAATGTGAACTGGGGAGTGTACCCGAGATCGGCGCGCGCCGCCGTTGTATCGGCCTGCGAGTCGCGGACATCGCCCGGGCGCGGTGGACCGTAATTGGCGGGAATTTGGACTCCCTCCAGTGCCTGCAACAGAGTCCACGCCTGATTCAGAGTGAGGCGTCCCCCGTTGCCGCCGTTGTACACCCGGCCGGAAACCCCTGCGGCGCGCGCGGCTCGCAAGTTGAGCGCGACAACATCATCCACGTAGGTGAAGTCACGCGACTGTTCTCCGTCGCCGTAGATCGTTGGCGCGCGCCGTTCGAGGATCGCTCGAATGAACAGCGACAGCACGCCGGAATAATGGCTCGAAGGGTCCTGGCGCGGGCCGAACACGTTGAAGTAGCGCAACGATACGGTCTCGAGACCGAAACATTCCGCGAAAATACTCGCGTAGTACTCGCCCGCAAGCTTTTGCAGCGCGTACGGCGACTTAGGCCGCGGATTCATGGTCTCGACTTTCGGCAGCACCGCCGTGTCCCCGTAGGCCGATGAAGAGGCGGCGTAGATCACCCGCCCAACTTTTCCCGCGGCGGCCGCGCGCAATACCTGAAAAGTTCCGTCAATGTTGACTTCGTGCGAAGGGACGGGATCTTGTATTGATCGCGGCACGGAAGGAATGGCGGCTTGATGGAAGACGACGTCCGCGCCGCGCAGAATCGGCGCCAGCTCGTCATAGTCCCGGATATCGACCTGGTGCAGTTCCACGCCGGAGCGCACTTCATCGAGATTCTCCATGTGACCGGTCAAAAGATTGTCGATCACCACCACCTTGCGCGCTCCTTCATGCAACAACCCGCGCACCAGCGCCGAGCCGATAAACCCGGCGCCTCCTGTAACCACGTATTTGCTCATGCGGGTAGTTTGGCGATTTCCGATTCCAGATAACGCAGCGAGTCGGTGGCGAGCTTTTCTGCTCCGGGAGTGAAGTCGAACGCTTCGAGCGAAACCCAGCCCGGGTAATTGCGCTTTCGCAGAACGTTCAATACGGGCTTGAAGTCGTACGATCCGGCGCCGCAGTGGCGGCCGTCCATTTCGTTCACGTGGACGTGCCGGATCACGTCATAGTGGCGCTCAAGCAATATGGCGTGAGGCTCCGCTTCATCGACGGCGTTATGCGTGTCGAACATCGTGCGCACGCCGGCACTGCCAATCTCGCGAACGATGGCGGCGGCTTCATCGAGCGACTGAACGACGTCGCATTGCCCTTTGGGCAGCGCTTCAATCAGGATCGTGACGCCGCGCTCAACGGCGTGCCCCGCTACGCTGGCGAGCCCGTCGACGTAGTTCCGGGTCGCCTGCTCACGGCTCAGGCCGCCGGTGGTGGCGCGTTGATTGGGCGACCCGAACACCATGACGCCGCCGGATCCGAGATCGGCGCACAGGTCGATGAGCTTACGGATATGCTCCCAGCTTCGCGCGCGCAAGGCGGCGTCGGGAGTGGTGACGTGCAACCCCTTGGGGCTGACCATGAGCCAGTGTAATCCCACGAAACTCAATCCTTCCGATGCCATGATAGAGCGGTATTCCGCCCGCTGCGAAGCCGCTATGGTGGTGGGATCTTCGGCCAATGTGAATGGGGCAATTTCAAGGCCATCGTAACCAGCCTTACGAACGGCACGGCAAGCATCGGTGAACGCGAACTTCTCGAACGCCTCGTTGCAAATCGCCTGACGAAAATGATAGCTCATGCAAAACAAACCAGTGTAGCGGGTTTTTCGAGTAGTGCGGTGCCGCCAACCCGGGAACGATATACTGATCTCGCATGAGTCTTCATCGCGTGGCCGTTGTCCAGGCCGCACCCGTGCCATTTGACCGCGCGCGCACGCTGGCCAAGGCCCTGGCGCTAATCGCCGAGGCAGCGGATCAAGGGGCGGAACTGCTTGTATTCCCCGAAGCTTTTTTCACTTGCTATCCCAAGGGTCTGGATTTCGGCGCGCGCGTCGGCATGCGCTCTCCGGAGGGACGGCGGGAATTTCGCCGTTACTTCGAAAGCGCCATCGACGTCCCCGGTATCGAGACCGAAGCGCTCGCGGCTGCTGCCGCGAGGCACCGCCTGCACCTGGTGATGGGAGTCATTGAGCGCGAGATCGGCACACTCTATTGCACGGCGCTGTTCTTCAGTGCGGATGGGCGGATGCTTGGCAGGCATCGCAAGCTCATGCCGACCGCGATGGAGCGCCTGATCTGGGGGTTCGGCGACGGTTCCACACTGTCCGTGCTGGAAACGCCCATGGGTAAGATCGGAGCGGTCATCTGTTGGGAAAATTACATGCCGCTGTTGCGCACCGCCATGTATGCCAAGGGCGTCCAACTCTATTGCGCGCCGACGGTGGACGATCGTGACACCTGGATTCCCACGATGCGGCACATCGCTATGGAGGGGCGATGTTTCGTGCTCTCCGCGTGCCAGTTCATCCGTCGAGGCGACTATCCGGCGGACTACCCCGCGCAACAGGGTGATGCCCCGGAAACGGTGCTGATCCGCGGGGGCAGTGTGATTGTCAGCCCGCTGGGTCACATTCTGGCTGGTCCAAACTATGAGGGCGAATGCCTCCAACTCGCCGACATAGACGTGGGCGAGATCGCCGAAGGGAAGTATGATCTGGACGTGGCAGGGCACTACGCCCGTCCCGACATCTTTCGGCTGCTGGTGAACGAGCGCCCGTCGCCGGTCGCCTGCTTCGACGCGTGGGACCCACAGGAGCCGGTAGCAGGAGCCGACGTTGACCCGCCGCTGAGCAGTACACTTGGAGTTCGGGAGCAAAACAAATGACTGATGCCATCACACGTCGAAGCTTGCTGGCCGCCGCCAGTGGCCCGCTGATTCTGAAACCGCAAACCGTTCGCGCGGCGCCGGCGAATTCCGCGCTGTCGGTGGGGTTGATCGGGTGCGGGCGCCGTGGAACCTATGTCAGCGGCCTGTTCACCAAGAACGAGTTCGCCAAGATCACGGCGCTCTGCGACATTTACGACGATCAGTTAGCCGCCGCGACGCAGAAGTTCTCCGGGGCGCGAACGTTCAAGAATTACCACGACCTGCTGGCCAGCGACGTGGATGCCGTCTACATCGCGACGCCGCCGTACCTGCATCCGGAGCACTTTGAGGCAGCCGTGAAGGCCCGCAAACATATTTTCATGGAGAAGCCAGCGGGTGTCGATCCGGCCGGTTGCCGGCGCGTGGTAGCCGCCGCCCAGCAGGCCGATAAGACCAAGCGGATCACGGTCGACTACCAGCAGCGCTACGGGAAGGATTACCGCCACGCGTACGAAATCGTACATTCCGGCGAGTTGGGAGGCATCAAGATGGTGCGCGCGTCCTGGCTCGGCGGAGGGCTGCCCGTTCGCGAGGGAGTGGCCCCAAGCGAAGAGCAGATGCGCAACTGGCTGTTTTATCGCGAGCGTTCCGGCGACATCATCGTCGAACAGAATTGCCACAACATCGACGTAGTCAACTGGTTCATGGGCACCCATCCGGCGCGCGCTTTCGGTTATGGCGGCCGCCAGGTGCGAACCAATATCGGCAATATTCTGGACAACTTAGCGGCGACCTTCCACTTCGAGGATGGCGTGGTTTTCAGTTACAGCTCGAATCAGTTTTCAACCGGCGGATTCCAGGACGTTTCGGAAACGTTCATCTGCGAGCACGGCGCCATCACGACTTCGCGCAAAGGTGTGAAAATTTACCGGAATAAGAATAATCCACCTGAGGAAATCGTCACCGTAGGCGATATTACGCAGGACGCAGTGAATGCGTTTGTCGAAGGCGCGAGAACCGGGCAGATCGAGAATGCCGCGTTCAGCGCTGCCGAAAGCACCCTAACCGCCATCCTCGCCCGCGAATCCATTTACACGGGTAGGGAATTCACCTGGCAACAATTGAGTAGCTAACCAAAAATTTGGTTAATACCACTTTTTTCCAGCTGCAATTTCCGCGCGAAGGGATAAAATGAGCACTTCGCATGCGCTGGCGCCTCGCCATTCTCGCCCTCAGTTCCTGGTTGGTTTCGCCGCAATTTGCACGGCAGGCTCCCGGCATTTGCGGAACGAATCCGGAGCTCCGCAAGCAGGAACGGTTTCTGCACCGGAGGGCCGTGCAAGCATCGCGGCGCTCCGCTATGCTCCGAGGGTTTTCAGGGGATCACGCCGCGAATGTGTCAGCGCAGGATATCGGAGAAATCGCGATTCTCCCCGACGACGGCGGTGTGGTGACGCGACGGAATCCTTTCGATCTGGGCCAACAGACACTTAGTTTCACGCCGGCGGCGCCTTTCAGCGGAGCCTACACCTTCCAGGTGTCCGGGAGCACCTATGACCAGGCGGCAGCCGCAGCCGGAACTCTTGTGCCGCTCGCCGATGACGACTCGCAACAGATTCCCATTGCCTTCCCGTTCCCTTTCTTTGGGAACTCCTATCAGAGTATCTTCGTCAATTCCGACGGCAACCTGACGTTCCTCGAAGGCGATAGCGCTTCGACCCCTCGCTCGCTCGGACGGCTCGCTGGCGGGCCGCCGCGCCTCGCGCCGCTATTCGATGACCTGAACCCGGCGCAAGCGCCTCAGGGAGTCATGGTCACATCCGAGCCTTCGCGCCTGGTGGTGAGCTGGGTACAGGTTCCGGAGTACGGAGATTTCGGCACGGGTGCGTTCCAGACGTTCCAGGTGCGGCTCTATCCGAACGGCCGCATCGAGTTCGCTTACGCGGGCATTAATGTGCAAGGAGCGGTGGTCGGCATCGGTCCGGGTGGTCTTCAGGGAACGACTTCAGTGGTTTCCTTCGCGGCTGGCAGCACGGCCGTCTACCCAACGACCGTGGCCGAGGTATTCGCCAGCTCTGATGAAGTTGACATCGAAACCGCTACGCAAAGATTTCTCGAAACGCATGACGACTCCTATGACTACATCGTGTTCTTCAACGACGAGAACATCTCCGCCGGTTTGGGCATTCTCGCGTGGGAACAGACACTCAGGAACAACCGCGCGGGTTACGGCGACGTTCCAGTAGACGACGGCGCCGAGTACGGTTCCCCGGCCCGCCTGCAAGCCGTGCTCAACATGGGGCCGCTCAGCCAGTACCCGGCCAGCGCGACAGATATCATCAGTCTGCGCGCCAGTAGCGGATACGACATGCTGAAGCTGCTGGGTCACGAAGTGGGGCACCTGTTTCTGGCCTATGCCAGCGTGCCCGATCCAAATAATCTCGCGGCGCAACCGATGCTCGGTATCGGTCTCGTACACTGGGCCTTCAATTTCAATGCCGCAGCCTCTTTCATGGAAGGCAACCAAATTCAGGACAATGGCCCAAACGCGGAACCGGAGTTTGTCACTACCGCCACCGTCGACCAATATTCGCCGCTCGATCAGTACCTGATGGGCTTCCTCGCGCCCGGCGATGTGCCGCCGACCTTCCTGGTGACAGGCAACCCGCCGGCGTTCTCGGTCATGTTTCCGCAAGTGGGAATCGGCTTCGATGGCGGCCGCCAGGATATTCAGATCGCCGATATCATTCAGGCTGAAGGCCGCCGCACACCCGACTTTACCGTCGCACAGCGTCATTTCCGGGCAGCTTTTGTGCTCATCGTGGAGGCTGGCACGACTCCACCAGCCGCCGAAGTCGCCCAAGTGGAAAACTACCGCTGGCAGTTCGAGCCGTTCTACAGCCAGGCAGCTGGTGGGCTTGCGTTCATCGATGCCACACTGCGCCGGGCGCTCACACTTTCCGTCGCGCCGGCGGCCGGGGTTGTGGCGGGGACGCCGGGTACCGCGACCGTGTCGATCCAGCAGCCTATGGGCTCCGATCTCCCGATTCAATTGCAGTCGGGATCGGGGTTGATTGCCGTGCCGCCCATGGTCACCATCCCGGCGGGTGCGACCAGCATCAACTTCTCAATCGGCGGCTTGCAATCCGGAGTCGACGACCTGACGGCCACCACCGCGGACGCGAGCTTCGAAATTGCCCACGCGCGTATACAGGTGCTGCCGGCGTCCAATGTCGTCCTCTCAGCCATCTCGGGAAACTGGCAGGTCTTGCTGGCGAACGGAACCTTGCCACAGGCTGTAGTGGTCCGGGTCACCGACCAGAACAATCTGCCGTACCCCGGCGCGCAGTTGCAGGCGATTCCCGCGGGCGGTGGCGCCGTGACCCCGGCGACGGCGATTGCCGACGCCAGCGGCCAGGCCGTTTTTCGCTGGACTCCCGGTACCGCCGCTGCTCAGTTACAAGTGTCCTTGAGGGGCTCCACGCGAAGTCTCACCCTCAGCGTACTTCCGCCTACCAGCTTCAGTGCGGCGGGCGTGGTGAACTCCGCCTCGTCGGTCGCCGGAATATCGCCCGGTGGCATGGTGACTATCTATGGCACCAGCCTTGCGGCCGGCTTCATTTCCCAGGCGGGCTTCCCTTGGCCCACCGAACTCGCCAATGTGACGGTGCTCGTGAACAATGAGCCGGCCCAGTTGCTCTTCGTCAGCGATACGCAAATCAATCTCGTGGCGCCCATGGATCTTGTCCCTGGAACGGCCTCCCTGACTGTGCAAACCGGAGCTGGCACCTCCGCAAGCTTGCAGGTACACGTCACACCCGTAGCGCCCGGAATCTTCTCCGATCCCGTCGCAAACCTCGGCAGCATCTTCACGCAGCCGCAACTCGCCGCGCCCGGAGGAATACTGCAAATCTACTGTACCGGCCTGGGCGTGGTTCACGAGACCGCAAGCGGCCAGATGGCGACGGTGGCCCAACCGCTCGTCTCCATTGGCGGCGTTCCGGCGATAGTCCTGTCCAGCGGGCTCGCGCCCAACTATAATAGCGGCCTATATCAAGTGAAGGTGCAGCTCCCACAAAATGTTCCTGCCGGTGCGCAGCCGTTGGTGCTTACGATCGACGGCGTGGCCAGCAATTCGGCGCAACTGGCGATCCAGTAATGTTTGATTGGCTCTTTTCCGACCCGCTGCCCACCGGTTCCCAAGCGCCGGAATTTTCCCTTCCCGATGATACCGGCGCGACGGTTTCGCTCGCGTCGCTCCGCGGCAGGAACGTCGTGCTGGTTTTTTACCCGGGCGATGACACCCCCA
Organism: Terriglobia bacterium; assembly: GCA_963768075.1. Classification (GTDB taxonomy): domain Bacteria; phylum Acidobacteriota; class Terriglobia; order Bryobacterales; family Bryobacteraceae; genus QHXW01. The sequence continues at coordinate 50,711 of CAVYHD010000018.1, read as the reverse complement.
CCTGCACTAAGCAGCTTTGCGAATTCCGCGACAGTTGGGACCAGGCGAAGGGACGCAACGTTGCGGTTTTCGGCGTCAATCCACGGGGCGCCGGCGCTCACAGCCGCTTTCGCGCCAAGTACAAGTTTCCCTTTCCTCTCCTGGTGGATAAGGGCCAGCAAGTGGGCGCGCTCTATCACGCCAACGGTTTGATCGTGAAGCGCACCGTCTATCTGATCGGGCCGGATGGAACCATTATCTACGCCCGCCGCGGCAAGCCCGCCCCCCGGGAGGTACTCGCCGCCGCCAGGTGAGCCGGTCCAAATACCCCGCACCCGACGCCCTCGTTTCGTCCATAATGATGTGATGTTCCAGAAGGAGCGGGCCGCTCCTATATCCCGATGAACTTTCCCCGCGTCTATCCGATCCTGGACACTCAGTCGCTCGCGGCGAGGGAATGCGAAACGGAAACCGCCGCCACCGCCTGGATAGAGGGAGGCGCGCGCATCTTGCAGTTTCGCCACAAGGGACTGTGGACGCGTAGCGAGTTCGAGCAGGCCGGGCGCATCGCCGCGCTGTGCCGCGTGAGCGGCGTGACTTTTGTTGTGAATGATCGCGCGGATATCGCCAGACTGCTGGGCGCGGGTCTGCACCTCGGCCAGGAGGATCTGCCGCCGGGCGATGCGCGGCGCTTGCTGGGCCGGGAAGGCATGCTCGGATTCTCCACGCACAACCCGCGGCAGTTCGACGCCGCCTCGGCTGAGCCGGTCGACTATCTGGCCATCGGTCCGCTCTTCGCCACAGCCTCGAAGCAGAATCCGGACCCAGTCGTCGGTCTTGATGAGGTGCGCCAGTGCCGCTCCCTTTCGCGCCGCCCGCTCGTAGCGATCGGCGGCATTACGCGCGACTCAGCGCCAGCAGTATTCGCGGCCGGAGCGGATTCCGTCGCTGTTATCGGTGATCTGCTTACGGAAACCTGCACGCACGCAAACTTGCGGCGCCGGATGGAGGAATGGCTACAACGGGCACAGAGTTAAAAACAGGCCTGGTCAAAGGTCTGGGCGCCATGGATGCCACTACGCTAGTGGTCGGCTCCATGATCGGCTCGGGCGTTTTCATCGTGGCGGCGGACATCGCGCGGCAAGTGAACTCGCCCGGCTTGTTGCTGCTGACTTGGATCATCACTGCGCTCCTTACGTTAATCGCCGCGCTCTCATACGGCGAACTGGCCGCGATGATGCCTCACGCCGGCGGCCAATATGTGTACCTGCGCGAATCGTTCGGGCCTATGGCGGGCTTCCTGTACGGATGGACCTTGTTCCTGGTTATTCAGACCGGCACGATCGCGGCAGTGGCGGTTGCGTTTGCGAAATTCCTCGGTGTTTTCGTTTCGTGGGTTTCCGCCAGCAATCATCTGATCGGGTCGGGAAGAGTTGGCCTGACCTCGCAACAACTCGTCGCCATCCTTGTAATTCTTGCGCTCACGGCGATTAACGCTCGCGGGATACGCACCGGCGCGATGGTGCAGAACGTCTTCACGTTTGCCAAGACGGCGGCGCTCCTGGGGCTCATCGCGCTCGGCGTTGCATTTGGCGGCCGTCTTCCATCGGGCGCTTCCAACCTCACGGATTTCTGGCGCAATGCGAACTGGGACTGGCACACCGTTCGCCTTCTCGGCGTGGCCATGGTCGGGTCGTTGTTCTCGGCGGACGCATGGAACAACGTCACGTTCACCGGCGCCGAAGTGCGCAATCCACGCCGCAACGTGCCCCTGGCGCTGGGCCTCGGAGTGGCGATCGTCTCCGTTCTTTACATCGCCTGCAATTTCGTTTACCTCCGGGTGCTGCCGCTCGCGGCGATTCAAAGCGCCCCCGAGGATCGCGTGGCGACGGCTGCGGCCGCTGTCATCCTTGGACCCGTTGCCGTGCAGCTCATGGCGGCGGCCATCATGATCTCGACCTTCGGTTGCGCGAATGGCCTTATCCTGGCCGGCGCGCGCGTCTACTTCGCCATGGCCCTCGACGGCCTGTTTTTTCGCCGCGCCGCCGCTTTGCATCCCAAGAGCTCCGCGCCGGTTTTCTCGCTCGGTATGCAGTGCGTCTGGGCCATGGTGCTTACATTAAGCGGCAGCTACAGTGATCTGCTCGACTATGTTATCTTTGCTGTTCTGCTTTTTTATATCCTGACCATCGCGGGAATCTTTCGTCTGCGCCGCACGCGCCCCCACGCCGAACGGCCCTATCGCGCACTCGGTTATCCGGTGCTGCCCGCCGCTTACATCCTGGCGGCCGGCCTGATCGAAATCCTGTTGTTGGTCTACAAGCCCAGCTACACGTGGCCCGGACTGATCATCGTGCTGCTCGGCGTGCCAGTTTATTTCCTATGGCGCAAGAAGGAGGCCAGCGCGTGAGTTTGTTCGCGACGAAGTCCATCGAGTACATCATGGCCGAGTCGGAGGCCGGTGAGCACAAGCTCAAGCGCACCTTGGGGCCCGGCAGCTTGGTGGCCCTCGGCATCGGCGCCATTATCGGTTCGGGTCTGTTTTCGCTAACGGGTGTGGCCGCGGCACTGCACGCCGGACCGGCCATCGTCATCTCGATGATCGTGGCGGGCATCGGTTGCGCGTTCGCCGGCCTATGCTACAGCGAGTTCTCCTGCATGATCCCAGTCGCGGGCAGCGCGTATACCTACGCCTACACGACTTTGGGCGAATGGCTCGCCTGGATCATCGGTTGGGACCTCGTCCTCGAGTATGCCGTGGGGGCCTCCACCGTCTCCATCAGCTGGTCGGGTTATGTGGTCTCGCTGTTGCATGATTTCGGTATCGAGCTCCCGGTGCAGTTCCTGGCCGGCCCGTTCGAACAACTGCGTTTGCCCGATGGGCGGATGATTCATGGAATCATCAATCTGCCGGCGGTGTTCATCATTTGCATGATTTCGCTGCTGCTGATCTTCGGCATTAAGGAGTCCGCCCGGGCAAATGCCGTAATCGTGGTGATTAAGCTGGCAGTCGTCGCGCTCTTCATTGGCATCGGCTGGAAATTCATCCACCCCGAGAACTACACCCCGTTCATGCCGCCTAATCAGGGAGCCTTCGGACAGTTCGGAGTCAGTGGAATCATGATGGGCGCGGGAGTCATCTTTTTCGCCTACATTGGCTTCGACGCGGTCTCTACGGCCGCCCAGGAAGCCAAAAACCCGCAGAAGGACATGCCCATCGGCATCATCGGGTCCTTGGCCGTCTGCACCGTGCTGTATGTAGTGTTCTCGTACATTCTGACGGGCATGGTGAATTACACCCAGCTGAACACTTCGGCTCCCGTGGCGGTGGCTATTGACCAGACGCCCTACGCCTGGCTGAAAATAGTCATCAAGTTCGGCATCATCTGCGGTTTCACTTCCGTGATGCTCGTGATGTTGCTGGGACAGAGCCGCGTGTTTTTCTCAATGTCGCGCGACGGCCTCGTCCCCAAGGTATTCTCCGACATCCATCCCAGGTTCCGCACGCCCTGGCGCTCGAACCTGCTGTTTATGCTCTTTGTCTCGCCGTTTTCGGCTTTTCTACCGCTTTCGATCGTCGGCGAAATGACCAGCATCGGCACGTTGTTCGCCTTTGTCATTGTGTGTGCGGGAGTCTGGGTGATGCGGCGCGCTCATCCCGATGCGCCGCGGCCGTTCCGCACGCCCCTGGTTCCCTTGGTGCCGATTTTGGGCATCCTCTGGAACTTCGCCATGATGTACTCGCTGGGCTTGAGTAACTGGCTGCGCCTGATCGTTTGGCTGGTGATCGGCCAGATCATCTACTTCACCTACAGCCGGCACCGCAGTCATTTGGCTTTGAAGGCCGCGCAGGCGCAACCGCCGCGCTGATCAACTGGTGTGATCGAGGATGATTTTCCACCCGCCGGCGGTTTTGCGGAACAGCAGCGTGAAGATCCCGCCTGTATCGCCACCCGCATCGGCGGGACGCGTGAGATGCCACTTGCCGATCACCGAAGCATAATCCGCGCCCAGGAGCCGTACCTCAACCTCTGAGAATGCCAGCCGCCCCATCTTTTCCCGGGTCGGATAGCGGCGGTGGTAATTCTCCAGCACCTGTTGATAGCCATGCGTGATGGTTGCGCCGACGAAAGTGGTCGCCTGGCTGGCCTCGTAGCCGGACATGAAACCTTCCACGTCGCCATGGTTCCATGCGCCCTGCTGCGCTTCGAGCACTCCGCGGATGTCGCGTTCCGGCGAGCCAGGTTGCGATCGGAGCAGCAGCACACTCGCCAGGCTTAGCATCACCAGCGCAGTCGCGCACGCCGCGGGGTGATAGCTCTTGCTCATCGGACTGAACGTGTCGGCTGAGTATAATACCCGGTGTCCGCCAGCTCGGACAATAAGCGTACTAAACCCTACAGCGTGTGCGAGTCGGCGGATTCTACAGACTCGACGGCCTCGGGGGTCTCAACGCCGTCGGTCTCGAGATCGGCGGTAAGGTCCATGTCGTCATCCGGCTCGACAATCCCGGCAGCCTTGTCCGCTTTGCGCTGCATGCGTTTGGCAGCTTTGTCCCGCTGCTTCTCCATGCGTGCGATTTCCTTCTGACGCTTCTTGAAAGTAGTGCGTGATCGAGAAGCCATCCCATCCTCCCCTCACTAGTTGTCAAAAAAATGCCGGCTCCGCGGCGAATCGCTGAATTACCAGCGCGGCGCGCGCCGGGAGCGGCCTTCGTCCCGGCCACCGCCGCCGCCCCGTTCCACCTTGGGGCGAGCTTCGTTCACATTCAATGCTCGGCCACCTAAGTTGGTACCGTTCAACCCTTTAATCGCCCGTTCGGCGTCGGCATCCGCCATTTCGACGAAGGCAAAGCCTCGCGATCGGCCAGTATCACGATCGGTCATCAATTTGACGCTCTCGACTGCTCCCTGTGTCTCGAACAGGGTACGGATCGCATCTTCCGTCGCCCCGAAATCCAGATTTCCTACGAAAATCTTTTTCATGTTGCTCCTCACCGTTTGATGGCAGGCTCTTCGAGGCAGACTTAAGGCCAGGCTTTGCGGGACAATCAAACGCGATTCAATTGTACCAGTTTTCCCGCAAAACGAGCGCCGATGCTGGCCTCTGGATGACACAACGGTCAGATCCACGGCTTCATGCGTGCGGGCGAGGCGCCGGATGCGAATGACGCCAATCGCAAGGCCCGCGTGGACGCGTGGATGCGCTGGAAAAGCCTTCTGAGCGGAGGAAATTGAGCCGCTCAGGATTGCGTTGCAGCGATCGTTTCCCGCATTTTCGCGACCAGCTTCGGGACGTTCGTGAGAGGGTCCGCCTCCAACTCGTATTCGAGCGCCAGATAGCCGCGGTACCCGGCGTTGCCCAGGATCTTCAGAACGCGCGGCCAGTCCGCGGGTTGCGCCTGGTGATGGACGTGCACTTCCGACTTGAAGTGTATGTTGGTCGCGTACGGCGCACACATTTCGATTTGCGCGTATGGATCGTCGGGAAAGTTGCCGATGTCCAGATTGATGCCGGCCCACTCGGAGCCGGTCTTCTTTATGATTTCCACGGTCCGGTCTGCGTTCGTCGTGATGCCGCCATCGTCCTCTATGCCCAGCGTGATGCCTTTCTTTCCGGCCTCCTCCGCACAGCGCTTGAGCGTCTCCACAGCCCACTCCACCGCCTGGTCTTCGCTTGCGCCCTTCGGAACGTCGCCACCGAATATCCGCATGTGCTGCGCGCCCAGCCGTTCGGCGGCGTCCAGCCATTTGCGCACCGTCTCCACCTCAGCCGCACGAAGCTCGGGCGTCGGCCGGGCCATCCTGGCGCCAGTCCCAATCGTATAGATCGAAATTCCTGAGTGGTACGCCAGCTTCTTCAAAGGGAAAAGTGTCTCGCCGGTCGTGTCAGGCAGCCAATAAGAGGTCAGGTCGACACCCTCCGCGCCGAGGTCCGCGGCCAGTCGAATCAAGTCGGCATAGGTCATGGATCCCTTCTTGAGCTGGTTGCGGAACGAGTACGCACAGATGGCGGGCCGGAAGCGGCCTTTGGTTTCGCTCGTGGCGCGCGCATGCGGCAATGCCAGCGCGGCGGCGGTGAGGGTCTTAATGTAATCCCGGCGGTGCATGTCAGAAATTTCCTTTCGATGATCACAAAGATATCGCAAGCGGAACCACCTTCGCTGGCCATCGCCGTGAAATTTGAGCTGACGATTCCAGTATGGTCGCCACGTATTATCGGCGGCTAAAGATGTAGGCGATTGCGGCGATGACGCCGATTAGAGTCAAGATGGCGATGACACCCGAGCTCACCTCGGGATTCTCAGCCTCGGCCAACATCTCGCAGCCTCTCGGATCTTCCCATGCGCCGAGGTAGATGTTCACGCCTCTAGTGCGCCGCCCACCGCCGGTGAGGTCAGCGATGCAGCATGGAATGACTTCGCCACGATCAAGGCATGAGCAGAGTTCTCCGCCCAACCGTGCATTCAGGTACCCCAACTGTTCGCCGTTTTCCCGAAAGACGCCGACGGCAGTGGAACTGGCTGGGTTCTGTGTTTCGTGCTTTAGTAGGAGCCGCTCGCCGACGCGGCATCTAGCGATGATCCCTTGGCGGGCGATACCGTCATCGTTTTGGAAGGTGACACCTGCAACTTTCGAGTAGAAGTACCGATTTGTTGCCGGATTCGGAATGGGCATCGCATCCGGATCCTCGATCTTAATTTCGAATCGGGCCTTGCACTGAGGACACACCAGCTCCGTGTGGGTCGCCAACCATCCGAGCGTTTGGGAAACGGTCCTCGCGCACTCCGGGCATTCCAAGGCCAGAGGTTTATTCGGATCGTAGCTCATAAAGGTCCGGCCCTTAGGTCCCGACGGTTGGTAAAGGTACTTCCATGGTGCGGTGGGATCGGAACGAAAGCAAGGGCTAGCGGTCTCGGTCGAACGCAATTCCAAGACACCTTCGCTGGCCATCGCGGGATAATACGGAAAGGCGCGCATGAGTGTTCGGAGAGTGTTCCTCTGGCTGGCCGGTGGTCTCGTGTTTCTCGGCGCGCTCTATGCGTTCCAGCGCCCGTTCCGCCAGTATCGCGGTGTGGAATATTGGGATTTCGAACTGCCGCCTGATTACCAGGAAAAGGCCGAGTGGGTATTCGCCCGGCTGATGTATCCACCGGGGCCGAATGATGGCTATCGCGGCCGTTTCGATGGCGACTGGCGCGAGGGTTTATCTCTCTGGACGCAGGATTACCCGCGCGCGGACCGCCACTTTTCACTCGCCGTGCGCCGCCTCACCCGCATCCACGTGCGCTCCGCTGAGCAGCCCGTCAACCTGGAAGATGGTGACGACGTCTACCACTGGCCCTGGCTCTACGCCGTCCAGGTGGGCGAATGGGGTTTGACCGACGGCGAGGCAAAGGTCTTACGCGATTACCTTCTGCGCGGCGGCTTCTTCATGGCCGACGATTTCCACGGATCCGTCGAATGGGAAGTCTTCAATGCCGCCATGAAGAAAGTGTTCCCCGAGCGCCAGATCGTCGAGATCCCGGATTCCGACGCCATCTTTCACACCGTTTACGACCTCGACAATCGCTATCAGATTCCCGGCGCGGAGCATCTGCGCCTGGGCTACAAGAACGACGGCAAGGGCGCTCATTGGAAGGGAATTTACGATGATAAGGGCCGCATCATGGTCGCAGTGTCCTTCAATTCCGATGTCGGCGATTCCTGGGAGTGGGCCGATTCGCCGCACTACCCGGAAAAGTTTTCGGATTTGGGCATTCGCATCGGTGTGAACTATGTGGTTTATGCCATGACGCATTGAAGTGCGCCGTCCCTTACTTGGCCGCCGGCTGAAGCCACTCCGCATCCCCGGCAAGGCAGAAGAATAAGCCGCTATTAATCCACTCAATCTGATGGAAATACCGACTTATCGTGATAATTCGCACAAATTCCGCACTTATCTCGGACTATACTCCGATCGTGCGGTCACTTTGCCCTCGATTTATGTAAAGTACAGCGTTAAGCTGAGAACCGGCAAGCTGCGCCAAGCGCGCGTTTGTTGAAGGAGAGTTGCAGTATGGCATACGAAAAACGATTCACCCTCCGGGAAAGTCAGCGGGCGGCCGTCAGAGGCGCCACGCCAGCGGGCGCAGTCCCAAACACTGAGATCATCCACGCAAGCGTCGTGCTGAATCGCCGGCGCGGCTCAACCGGTGCCGGCAGGCAGCATCGTATGAGTAGGGAAGCGTACGGAGCGGCGCACGGTGCCGACTCCGCTTCTCTGGACGCTATCGAAAAATTCGCGCACCAATTCGGCCTCAGTGTCGCGGAACGTCATGCCAACCGCCGGTTGATTATTCTTTCTGGAACGGCGCGCGCCATGGAGAGGGCGTTTGGAACGCAATTGGCTCGCTACCAGACGGTTGAGGGCGTCACGTATCGCGGCCGAACCGGCGCGCTCACCCTCCCCACTGAACTCGAGCCACTGGTCATGGCAGTCTTGGGTCTCGACAATCGGCCAGCCGCCAAGCCGCACTTTCGGAAGAGAACTGCCGCCGGGACGAGTGGATCGTTCACACCCCCACAGATCGCCCAGCTTTACAACTTTCCCACAGGCGTAACCGGCTCCGGGCAGACCATCGGCATCATCGAGCTCGGCGGCGGTTACAGCGCCGACGATCTCAATACGTATTTCAATCAGCTTGGAATCAGCACGCCGCAAGTGTCCGCGATCTCGGTTGACGGTGGACAGAATCAGCCGGGCGGCGATGCCGATGCCGAAGTTATGCTGGACATCGAAGTTGCCGGAGCCGTCGCGTCAGGCGCCCAGATCGCCGTTTATTTCGCCACGAACACGGACCAGGGCTTCCACGATGCCATCGCCGCCGCGGCCCATGACACGACCCGCCAGCCGTCGATTATTTCGATCAGTTGGGGGCAGTCCGAGGACTCCTGGACCGAGCAGGCGCTCAACGCCATGAATGCCGCGCTCGAGGATGCGGCCAACATGGGAGTTACCGTCACGGTGGCGGCGGGTGACAACGGCGCCACTGATGGAGTGAAGGATGGCCAGCTTCACGTGGATTTTCCGGCGTCCAGCCCCTATGTCGTCGCTTGCGGCGGAACCACCCTGAAGGCTAAGGGCGGGACCATCGCTTCCGAGCAGGTTTGGAATGAACTGGCATCCGGCAACGGAGCCACAGGGGGAGGCATCAGCGATATTTTCGCGCTGCCCGCCTACCAGCAGAACGCCGGGGTTCCCGCCACGGCGAGCGGTTTCGTGGGACGAGGCGCTCCTGACGTCGCGGGCGACGCCGACCCCACCACGGGCTACGCGGTCCGGGTCGATGGACAGAATACGGTGGTCGGCGGCACGAGCGCGGTGGCGCCGCTGTGGGCCGGTCTGGTGGCGCTGATCAATCAGCAGTTGGGCACGCCGGTGGGTTACTTGAATCCACTGCTCTATCAGGTTCCGGAGTCAGACTTCCGCGACATTGTGACCGGCGGAACCGACGGGTATAACGCCGGTCCCGGCTGGGATCCCTGCACCGGTCTGGGATCACCGAACGGCACCGCTCTCTTGAATGCTCTGATGGGATCGGCGGCGGCGCGAGCCGGCTCCTGAACGGAACGCGCGGTGGCTGACGATCGTGTCGCGATCTCTGGGAGTGAGGTAAGACGATCGGGAGCTCTGCGCCGGACGCAGGCGGCGGATCCGAACCAGGCCATCGAGGCCACCATCGTGATCCGCCGCCCCGCGGGGGGAAGCTCGGGGCGAATTCCGGAATTTCACGAGCAGAAATCGAGAAGCAGCTTACCGCCGGCCCGGCGGATATGGCCGCGGTGTCGGATTTCGCGCGGCGTAACGGCCTTTCCGTTGTAGAAGAAAGCCCCGAGAAACGCCTGGTGCGCGTGGCGGGCACCGTGCGGCAGATCAACCAAGCCTTCGGTATCGAAATGGGGCAGTTCGAAGGCCTCGGCAGCGAGCGCTTCTTAAGCTACGACGGCCCGCTCACTGTGCCCGCTTCGGTTTCAGCCGCCATCACCGCGGTTCTGGGACTTGATCAACAGGCCGTGGCAAAACCTCGCTAAGGTGGGCTACTTCAGGCGCTATTCAACAGAACGATCTTGCCTTCCACCGAACCCGTCGCCATGAGCTCGATGGCTTGTCGCGCTTCAAGGAGCCGGAACGTATGGGTAACGAGTGGGTCGATCTTCCTTTCCGCGAGGAGTGCGAAGATCTTGGGCAAATCCTCACGAAATGGCTTGGGGTCCTTCCGGTACAGCATAGTGATGCCGTAGAACATGCCGCGCCGGCCGCGCAGGCGCGCACCGAGGAAAAGATTGCTGAACATGGCCAGTTTGGCAAGCTTTCCCGCCGCGCCAAGGAAACCAAATCCGATCACGGCGCCGCCCCGCCGGAGCGCGCCAATGCACGGACCGATATTTGCTCCGCCCACTGCGTCGAACACGTAATCCACGCCTTCCGGCTCAAGAACCCGGGTGAGCCGGTCGAGCCGCCCTGCCCGGTAGTCGATTGGCGTTGCGCCCAGGGTGCGCACGATGGCATGCTTCGGCGCGGAAGCGGCGCCATAGGTTTTCAGACCCGCAAGCCTCAACAGCTGCAGAGCCGCCGTGCCCACGCCGCCCGCTGCACCGGTGACCACCGCTGTCTGGCCTGCCTGCACTTTCGCGACGCGATGAATCATTTGCCACGCAGTCACGTAGTTCAAGATCACCGCGGCCGCATCGCAATCGGAGACTCCGTCTGGGATCGGAAGGAAGTGTCCGGCCTCACGCACGAGAAGTTCTGCATAGGCGCCGTAAACTGTGAGCGCGGCCACGCGCTGGCCCAAGGTGAAACCAGTGACGCCGGCGCCAATCGCGTCCACAACGCCGGCGGCCTCGTACCCAGGCACAAAGGGCATTTTCGGCGAGTAGAGATAGTTGCCCGCCAACATGTTCAAGTCGGTTACGCCCACGCCGGCCGCCCGCACGCGGACGCGCAGTTGTCCTGGACCGGGAGGCTCAACCGGCAGATCGACGCACTGGAGTACTTCCGGTCCGCCCTTCTTCGTCAACATTACTGCACGATAGGTCGCCGCCACACACATCTCCCTTTGATCGCCGCCGTTCATGACTTGTGAAACATCTTAGCTGGAAATAGCTCCGGAAACCGTCGAGCGGCAACCTCCGGAACTCCGACTATCCGGCCGAAGAAATCGCCATGGCCTTCGCCCGATTGCCTGCGGCCACGCTTAACTTTAGTGCCGCCCCGCGTGTAAACCGAGTACTATCCGTTTACACGGCAAGCCTTTGAAGCCCCGATACTTGCGCTAAATTCTGCTCGGTAAAAAGTGCCACTTTGTCACCTCCCGCCGCGCCGTTGGTCCCGCGCCCACGGAGAACTTGTCGCAGCGTCTAATTACCACCTAAAGCAAATACCTGAAGAATCAGTCGGCGCGTCCTTGTCACCCTTTGGACTACTGATTGCCTAATTGCACCCGGACGCCAACTTACTTGGATAGACAAATGGGACCATTCCTTTCGAAGTACTCTCGGGAGTTTACCCGACTTGCCGCTCTGTGGCTCGCCTTACTGGTTGCCGCGGCGGCATTCGCGAATAATGCCAAGATTTCTCCTGATCTACAACCGCTGCTCGCGAATCCTTCCAACACAGTCAACGTCATCGTGCAGTACAACGCACCGCAAGGCTGCACCAGCGGCGGTCTTCTTGGAGGGTTGCTATGCTCCGTTGAAAACCTGCTGGGCGGCGTGGTGAATGTGGCCTTTACGTTGATCAATGCCGTCGCCGGAACCATGCAGGCCGGCAACGTGATCGCACTCTCCAATCAGTCGAACGTCGCTTATATCTCGCTCGATCGCGCCGTGAATGCTTCGCTTGACTACACTGGCGACGCTGTGTACGCGCCCTACGCCTGGAACTCGGGGCTCGACGGCAGCGGCATCGGTATCGCGGTGATCGACAGCGGCATCTATCCGCACCCCGACCTTAACTCGGCATCGGGACAATCTCGCATCGTATACCGGCAAAGCTTCATCAGCGGTGGCGTTCAGAATGACGACTATGGGCATGGCACCCATGTCGCCGGTATCGCCGCCGGAAACGGCAGCTCGTCCTCCATGCCGGGCACGCTGCACCTGCTCAAGGGCATCGCCCCGAATGCCAATCTTCTCGATCTCCGCGTGCTCGACCTGAATGGCGCCTCGACCGACAGCATCGTGATCGCCGCCATCCAACAGGCCGTCAAACTAAAGAACCAGTACAACGTGCGCGTGATCAACCTCTCGGTGGGCCGGCAGATTTTCGAAGGCTGCGGTCAAGACCCCCTCTGTCAGGCCGTGGAAGCCGCGTGGAGCAACGGCATCGTCGTCGTTACCGCGGCAGGCAATCTCGGCCGCAACGGATACGCCACCATTACCTCTCCCGGTAACAGCCCGCACGCGATCACCGTCGGCTGCATGAAAACGCTCGAAACTTACTCACGCTCGGATGACGAGATCGCAAGCTACAGCTCCAAGGGCCCGACCTACGTCGACCTCACTGTGAAGCCGGATGTAGTGGCGCCCGGCAACCTGGTGGTTTCGCTTCTCGCGCCGGGTTCTACACTCGCCGCTGAGTATCCGGCCAATGTCGTTCCGCCGTCGTATTACACAAACTCCACTGGCCCGGCCGAGTACTTCCGCTTGAGCGGCACCAGCATGGCGACCCCCGTCGTGTCCGGCGCCGCTGCTCTGATGTTGCAGGAAAATCCAAGTCTCAGCCCCGACACCATCAAGGCTCGGCTCATGAAGACCGCGACCAAGAACTTTCCGGCCTACAGCGTCGCCACCGATCCTACGACGGGCCAGACCTACATCGACTTTTACGATATCTTCACCATCGGCGCCGGCTACATTGACATTCAGAGCGCCCTCAATGACACCGATGTGGCGAATGGAAGCGCGGAATCGCCCAGCGTGATGTACAACATCCTTACGCAACAGGCGGTCCTGGTGACCAACAATAACCAGATCTGGGGAGAGAGTGCGAGCCGCAACGTGGTTTGGGGCAGCGGCAATGTTTGGGGCACGAATGTTGTCTGGGGTAGTTCGGATTTCGTCGGCGCCACCGCCGCCTTGCAGCGCGGCAACGTCGTCTGGGGCAGCAGCGGCGAGTGGGGTACCAGCACCGTCTGGGGTACCAACGTAGTCTGGGGAAGCACCAGCGGAAACGGCGAAAACTGATCCATATCTGAAGCCGGCGCCGGCCAGGGCCCATTATGTCCGTCAAGACGAAACTCTTCATCAGCCTCGTGATTCTTGTGGGATGGTTCGAACTCGCCCGCAGTCTTTTTGCGTGGCGCGCGGACGACCTGCCCGGCTTCCTGGTTTACTTCGTCATCGCCCTGCTGGCCTCGGGCGTGAAGCTGCGGTTGCCCGGAATCACGGGAACCATCTCGGTCTGCTTCTTCTTCGTGCTCATCGGCATCGTGTCGCTGAACCTGCCGCAGGTGCTGCTAACCGGCTGTGCCGCGGTCGCGGTGCAATATTTCTGGCACTCCGCCAAGAAGCTCCGCTGGGTCCAGCTTCTCTTCAATACCGGCAGCGCCGCGTTCGCCATTAGCGCCTCGTACCACGTGTTCCATTCCGCGTGGTTGCGCAGTCTTCCGCTGGAACTGGCCGTGATGCTCGCCATCCTGGCCTGCACGTATTTCTTCACCACAACCATCTTAGTCGCCGCGGTCATCGCTCTCACCGAAGCCAAGTCGATTCGCAGCGTGTGGCGCGCGTCCTATCTGTGGGCGCTGCCCTACTATGTGCTGGGAGCTGCCACAGCCGGCCTGTTTGAAGTAGCCCAGCGCCGCCTCGGCTGGCAGACCTCCATGCTCGTCATCCCCGCGACCTATCTCATCTACCGTTCCTATCGCCTGTATCTGGGACGCCTCGAGGATGAGAGAAAGCACGCCGAAGAAACCGCCGCGCTTCATCTGCGCACGATCGAATCGCTCGCGCTGGCCATCGAAGCCAAGGATCACACCACGCACGATCATTTGCAGCGCGTGCAAGTCTACGCCGTAGAAATCGGCAAGGATCTGCATCTGGGCGAAAACGAGCTCCAGGCCATTCGGGCGGCATCGGTGCTGCATGATATCGGCAAGATCGCCGTGCCCGAGCACATCATCTGCAAGCCCGGCAAGCTCACGCCCGAAGAGTTCGGAAAAATGAAGATCCATCCCGTGGTGGGCGCGGAAATCCTGGCGCGTGCGCAATTCCCATATCCGGTCGTGCCCATTGTGCGCAGCCATCACGAAAAGTGGGATGGCACCGGGTATCCCGATGGTTTGAAGGGCGACGAAATTCCTATCGGTGCGCGCATTCTTTCCGCGGTAGATTGTCTCGACGCGCTGGCGAGCGATCGCCAATACCGCCGCGCCCTGCCTCTGGGCCAGGCCATGGAGATGGTCTCCGAGCAGTCCGGCAAAGCATTCGATCCCGTCATCGTCGCGGTTTTGCAGAAGCGCTATGTCGAGCTCGAGCAGCTCGCACGCAGTGCGCCCGCCGAAACCTTCAGCCTGTCGACCGATATTAAGGTCGAGCGCGGCGCCGCGCCCGACGCCGGCTTCGAGGAAGCCGCGGGTTCGAAGTCCCAGACCGGCGAAGCCCCTGCCGCCGCGCCAACCAACCTGGGCTGGGCGACATTGGTCGGGCTGAGCCAGGGTTTGACTGGCGTCCTCTCGCGCCGGGAAGTGCTCTCGATTCTCGCAGGCCGCCTACAGGAGCTCGTCCCCTGCGATTGCATCGCGTTTTACGCGCGTCGCGACACCACTCTCGTTCCCGAATTCGCTACCGGCACGCACGTGGAGACGCTCGCGTCCCTAAAGGTTCCCATCGGCCACGGGCTTTCGGGTTGGGTTGCTGCCAACGGCCGCGCCATTCTCAACGGAAACCCCTCGGTTGATTCTCCCAGCCTCACGGGCCTCCGCTCCGCTCTCGCCATTCCGCTCGAAGGCGAAGAGGATATTGCCGGGGTCCTGACCCTGTTCCGCGCCAAGCCCGACGCCTTCTCCGCGATGGACCTGCTGGATCTCTCCGCGCTCGGCGACGCCCTCGGCGATCTCATGGAATCCGGCGGCAATGCCCGCCCCGCGCCCCGCCAGAACGTGGTCGCCATCGCCCCGCCCCCCGCGCCGCGCGCTCGCGCCCTCAACCGAAGCCTGCAGCCGGTGTAGGGATTGGTTGCAAGCAACTAGTTCCGGAATGCGCGCAAAGCAATTCAAGATGCCTTGCGATTACTCATAAACGTCGCGCCGGTGCGCGATCCGCGTCACATCAACGGTTTTGGCCGTGTCGTCAATCTCGTAGACAATGCGGTAGTCACCTACTCGAATACGCCATTCGTTATCGCCGCCCTTGAGTTTCTTGCATTGTGTGGGCCGGGGGTTGGCCGCCAGATTTTCGAGACGCGGCATAATGCGGGCAACTACCTTTGAGGGAAGCCCACGCAATTCTTTTTCCGCGCTTGCTGTTAAGGCGACGCGGTAGCTACTCACGCGAGAGCTTGCCGCTCTTGATGAGGCCGGCCTTTACCTTTTCGAGCGGAATTCGCTTCTCGTGCCGCCGCGACCGTGAGACAAGCACATCGGCGATATCTTCCCAAAGTTCCCGATGCCTCTTCAGGTCGATTTGAACAGCCACTTTGCGGCCCTTTTCATCGGTCACGTACTGGATTCCGCTCATTGTTTTATTTTCCTTCAGGTGACGGCATCCGTGCATCCTACCCGGTGCTCCGTCCCCCGCTCATCTTAAATGACCGGAATCTTCACATCGTGCGCTACCGCATCATCCATGAACACTGGGCGGCCTTCGCGTCCTACTCCCGCATCAAACTCCAGCCGAACTCCCTTAGCGGCTGATCCGCGCCAGTTCGTGAACGATCCGCTTATGACGCTGAAGATGGTATTCCGGTTTTCCAACAGCACCTTCAACCATGAGAACGCGCCTTTTTGCGGGAAGTAGATACCGCGAAAACAGAGCCGCGCCACCAGGTGACTGATCTTGTACGGCACCGGCGCGGCCGCAATCGATTCGAGGGCTCGCTTCGTGGCGGCGGGACTGTAAGAATTGGTCCATGCGTACTGCACCTCGGTATGCACTTCGGGAATGGTCATCTTCAGCGGCGTGTGCGCCATGTGGAACGGCGCAAAATCAAGCCAATGCGTGGGGCGAGTGAGGCGCCCCTCTTTCGCGAGCCGTGTGTAAAGAGGAGTCGACGGAAATGGTGTGATCTGTCCGAATACGGGTAGTCCCGGGGGCCACTCACGAATCTGGCTCAAGGTGCGTTCGGCGACGCCCGCCGTATCGTTATCGAGGCCAAAGATGAAGGAGGTAATTGCATAAATGTGCCTCTGGGCCAATCGTTCGAGCACGGGGCCAAACTCGTTCGGTTTATTAAAGCTCTTGTTCACGTTCGCCAGGTTGGCCGGATCGAGCGATTCCATGCCAATGAAGATCCACTTGCCTCCGGACTCCGCGATCAGGTCTACTAGCTCTTCGTCCCGCAGCAGGTTGGCACTGATCTGGGCGACCCATGCCAGCTGAGCGCCAGCGGCGATGATATCCCGAAGCAGCGATTTCGTGCGCTTTACGTTGATGGCGAAGTTGTCGTCCACGAAAAAAACCGCCACTTTTCCGTGGTTCTGGCGCGCGCAGGCTTTCAATCGCAACATCTCGTCCACGACGCTTTGGTTGGATCGAAAACGAATAGAGTCTCCGAAGAAGCCCGTAACCGTGCAAAACTCACATCCGTAGGGGCACCCGCGTCCGGACTCGATGGGAATGAGGTGGAACTTTTCCCATTGGACTCCAAAATGTCTCATGATGGGGCGCAAGGCCGCGGGAATTCTGTTGAATTGATCGAGATCGAGCGACTCCCACGGAATCTTCGGGTATTCTCCGAGATCCGGTTTGTGATCCTGGCCGAACGCGTCCACCGGCGCGTACACCTCTTTCAATTGGCCGCGCACGGCATCTGCGACAATCTTCGGCCAGGTCTCATCGGCCTCCCCCAGCGCCACGGCGTCAGCATGGCGAGGTCCGCCGCTCCGCCCCAGCGCTTCGTCCGGCAACTCCGTCACATGGGGTCCGCCCATCACTACTTTGACGCCGGCGGCGCGGAGCGCGTCCGCCGCCCGGTAAGCCCTCGCAATCATCCGCGTCATGGCGCCGATACCGACCAGGCCGACCTTCCGGTCCTTCACGTACTGGACCAGTTCGGCGTCATTCATCGGTTGCGCGTTGCCATCCAAAAGAAGCACTTCGTGGCCCGGTGGCGTGCGCGCCTGAAGCAGAAACATCCATAGATGCGGCATGAAGTTGCCGGTCACACCATTGTCCGGGTTGTAAAGTAGGATTTTCATATCGAAAGCAGATCACGCGCACGACGGCTGTGATTCTAGCATTCATGGCGGCGCCGTGTCTGTTCAGAAGTGCTCACTTTTGCGATAAATCAGTCGATGCGGAAAAGGGGACGGGCTAGCACCATCGCCTCCCCCGGGATAAGATATCGTTGATCCCAGATGAATCGACGAAAATTCTTTACCGCGGCCGCCGCCGTGCCCGCGCTTGCCTCCGCGCAGTCCACCGAGAACTTCACATCCCTGTTTGACGGCAAGACCCTCGCCGGCTGGACCGTTCAACAAGGCCCTGAATCGGCGTTCTATGTTCGGGATGGCGTGATCATTGTGCAGGAAAGCTCCGGCTTTCCCACCTGGCTGCGCTCCGCCGCCCAGTACGAAAACTTTGATTTCCGCGGCGAGTTCTTCATTCAGGGCTGGATCGATTCCGGCATCTATATTCATGCCCCCGAGCATGGCCGAAACACCTGGGAAGGCATGCAGATGAAAATCTTCCACCAGGTGGATGAGAAGCCCGCATCAAACTCCATGGGCTCCATCTTCCCCCTCGTCGCCCCGCTTAAAGTGAATGTCAAAAGCAAAGGCGAGTGGAACGATTTCCGCATCCTGATGGACTGGCCCAGCCTGCGCATCTGGATCAACGGCGAGATCATCCAGGATCTCAACGTCGAAACGGTTCCCGAGCTGAAGTATCGCTTGCGCCGCGGCTATCTCGGCCTCGCGAGCCTCTCCTATCCCATCCGTTTCCGTAATCTCCGCGTGCGCGAACTGCCGGCCACCGAACAATGGCAGACGCTCTACCAGGCTCCCGAGGACTTCGATAAGTGGTTTGTCTCCGAAGGCCAGCCGAAATTTGCGCCGCTAGGCGAGGTGATTTGGGGCGATGGCCACGGCCACATCGCGACCCGGCAAAAGTTCCGCGATTTCGAGCTGCGGATGTACGTCCGCAACAGCAAATTTCATAACAGCGGCGTTCTGTTCCGCACCTCCGGCCAGGGACTGAGCGGCCGCCACTACGAAATTCAATTGCACGACGTCGAGGAGGCGCACTTTCCCACCGGCTCGCTGTACTACTTCAAGCGCTCCATTTATCCCAAGATTGAAGCCGGTCATTGGTTCCCCTTCCATCTCATCGTCAAAGATAATTGGTGCCTTGTGCGCGTCAACGGCGACACCGTGTGCGAATATGACCGGCTCGACAACCTCGAGGAAGGCAGCATCGAGCTGCAAGCCCACCGCCCCGGCTACTGGACCGAGTTCCGCGGCATTCGCGTTAAGCCCCTTTGAACAGGTATAGGATGAATCTATGACATTTACGCGTCGCAATTTTATGGAACGGTCATTGGCGGGCGCTCTCACCACTGCTCTGGTCTCCAAGCCCGCTCTCGCGGCTCCTGCGGATGCCGGCGTGACCGTTGGCCTCATCGGCGCCGGCATTCGCGGCCTCGAACTGATGGAAGCGGCGCTGAGCGTCGGGGCGAAGGTCGCGGTAGTCTGCGATCTCTACGACGGCCACCTGCGCCGCGCACAGGAGATTCAGCCCAACACACCCACCACCCGCGACTTCCATCAGGTCATTGCAAATAAGGAACTTCAAGCCGTTATCTGTGCGACGTCCGACCATTGGCACGCCCCGGTCGCCATCGCCGCCATGCGAGCCGGCAAGGATGTCTACTGCGAGAAGCCCATGGCCCACACCATTCCTGAAGCGCTGGAAATGGCCAAAGTTTCGAAAGAGACCGGCCGCATCGTTCAGGTTGGCAGCCAGAGCCTGAGCATGAAAACCACGCACAAAGCCAAGGAATGGTGCGACGCCGGCGCAATCGGCAACGTATATATGGCACAGTGCTCCATTTACCGGTCCAACGCGATTGGCGCATGGCGCTACCCCGTCCCGCCCGATGCATCCCCGCAGACCGTCGATTGGGAAATGTTCCAGTCCAACGTTGCCAAGCGGCCCTTCGATGCCTCCCGCTTCTTCCAATTCCGTAACTGGTGGGAGTACGGTACCGGCATTGCCGGCGACGAGTACGTGCATTTGCTCTCCCGCGTTCACTATGTCCTCGGCGTTCAATTTCCCATGAGCGCTGTGGCTGAGGGCGGGCTTTACAAATGGAAGGGCGATCGCGACGTACCCGACGTCCACGACACCCTCTACGACTACGGCAAGTTCACCGCCCAGGTCAGCGCCAACCTGGCTTGCAATTCGGATGGCGGCGAAATCGTGCGTCTCATGGGTGACAAGGGAACCATTGAAATGAGTGAGGATCGGTCGAGCGCGGTCCTGACGCCATACAACCTGGTCGAGGACTACAACTATCCGCTGGAAAGTTGGCCCAAAGACCTCAAGGAACGCTTTATCGCGGAGCACAAAAACGATCCAACCATGGACATCGGAACCGCCGCCAAGCAGCCCAAGCGCCAAGTGGAAAAGTTCTTCCAGGACCGGGAAGGCACCGAGGACCACATCGCGAACTTCCTGCAATGCGTTCACTCTCGCCAGCAACCTATTGAGCACGTTCAGTTTGGCCTCGGCACGGCAGTCGCCTGTCACCTGGCCAACATTTCTTACCGCGAGAAGAAGCGCGTTTTCTGGGATTCCCAGGAACTGCGCCTCCACAGCTAAGTGCTTTAGAAACTCCGCCTCAAGATTTATACGGGTGGAGTGTTGCCATTCGGTAATTCAAACGTATAATTGAATCATTCGTTTGATATGAGCCAGACTACCAAGGACAAAATCATCGAGATCGCCGAGCGCCTGTTCGGCGAGCAGGGCTACGAAGCGACCTCGCTGCGGCACGTCATTTTTGAAGCGGGCGTCAACCTGGCAGCCGTTCACTACCATTTTGGTTCGAAAGAGGAATTACTCGACGCAGTAGTTCTACGCGGAGCGATTCCCTTGAATGGAGAGCGGCTGGCACTGCTCGACAAGTATGAAAGAGAAGCCGCGCCGGCGCCCGTGAAGGTGGAAAACATTCTGCGCGCGATTCTGGTGCCGACATTCCGGACGGCGGAGCGAAGCCCTGAGTTCGTGAAGCTGATGGGGCGCCTCTACGGAGAAGGTTTGATGCCGGCGATGGTGGCCAAGCATTTTCACTCGATGGTGGACCGTTTTATGGACGCGATGCAGCGAGCGCTGCCGGATTTGCCGCCGGAGGAACTCTTCTGGAGGGTGCAATTCATGTTCGGCGCCATGGCCCAGATCCTTCGCGGGCCAAATTTGCTTCCACCGCCACCCGCGGCGGATGGCGAAGAAACGGTGGAGCGGCTGATTGGTTTTCTGGTGGCGGGATTTCACGCCCCGGTGCGGGTGGCGGCGCTCGAGGAGAAATAGATGCGAATTATATCCCTGTTTCTGATGGCTGCACCTTTGCTTGCGCAGGACGTGCGAGGTCCAGTGTCCTTAAGCCTGAAGCGCGCGGTGGAAATCGCGACATCCCCGGAGGGCAGCGCCAAGGTTCAGCTTGCGGCGGAGGCTCTCAAACAAGCGCGGGCGCGTTCGGCCGAGGCCCGGGCAGCGTTTCTGCCGGATCTGGAGTCCTCGTTCACGGATGAGAGCCGCACGACGAATCTGGCGGCGCTGGGCATCAGCGACGTCAAACTGCCCATTCCCGGGTTCGAGTTTCCGACGTTCGTCGGTCCGTTCGTCACCATGGACGCGCGCGCGACCGTGACGGAAAACATTTTTGACTTCAGCTCCATTCGCCGGTTCCAAGAGTCGCGCGCGGGAGTCTCGGCCGCCAGGGCGGACATCGACAGCTCCGGCGAGCAGGTGGCGGCGCAGGTGGCGCGGGCGTATCTGGCGGCCATCAAGGCGGATGCCGATGTGGAGACCGCCAAGGCCAACCTCACGCTATCCGAAGCTGTGCTTACCCAGGCGGAAAATCAGAAAAAAGCCGGCACCGGCACCGGGATCGAGGTGACCCGGGCGAAGGTGCAGCTTTCGAACGACCGGCAGCACCTGCTGGTTTCCGGAAACGACCAGCGCCGCGCCTATCTCCAGTTGCTTCGCGCCATGGGTGTGCGGCTCGATACCGAAGTTGTCCTTACGGATAAGCTGGGCTACGTGCCGGTGGATGCCATGACACTCGAACAGGCCAAGGCGGAGGCGCTCAAGGAGCGGCCAGATTACCACGCGCAGCAGGAGCGCGAAGCAACCGCGCGCCTGGAAGCAAGCGCAACCAAGATGGAGCGGCTGCCTTCGCTCGCGGCGTTCGGCGACTACGGCTCGATCGGCACCGGGTTGAACAACGCCCTGCCGACGCGCACCTACGGAATTTCGCTGCGGGTGCCCTTGTTCGACGGCGGGCGGAAGGATGCTCGCCGCGCCGAATCGGTGTCCGAGTATCGCGCCGAGAAAGTGAGAACCAACGACCTGAAAGAGCAGATCGATCTGGATGTGCGGGTGGCGTTGGACGGCCTGCATTCGGCCGACGATGAAGTCAAGGTGGCCAGGGAGGGCCTCGAACTCTCGGAAAATGAGCTGGCGCAGGCGCGCCGGCGTTACGCGGCGGGCGTGGCGAACAGCCTGGAAGTGACGGATGCCCAGACGCGCCTCGAGCGGGCGCGCGACAACCAGACGGCGGCGCTCTACAACTACAACGCGGCCCGGATCGATCTCACCGAAGCTCTCGGGACGATCCGCAAGACGATTCAGTGAACGGAACGGGCGGGAGACAAAGGGCATGAAGAAACGAATCATAGTGATTGTGGCCGTGCTGGTGGTTGCGGGCGTCGCGGCATACGCTTTTTGGGGGTTCGGTCGCCGGCCGGACGGCCCGATCGTGATCTCCGGCAACATCGAGCTGACCGAAGTCAACATCGCGTTCAAGACGGCGGGACGTCTGATTGAGCGAAATGTCGATGAAGGCGACAACGTAAAGAAGGGGCAGCTTCTTGCGCGGCTCGATCGCGACCAACTAGTGGCCGAGCGTGCGCGCGAGGTAGCTGCGCTCGAAGCCGCCGGTACCGAGGTCGCGCAGGCCGAGTCTTCGATTCAGTGGGAAAAGGCGAATCTGGCGGCCGACATAGAACAGAAGCGCGCGGACCTGTCTTCCAACGACTCGAAGCTTTCGGAATTGAAGAATGGCTCGCGGCCGCAGGAGGTCCAGGATGCCAAGGCGGCGGTGGACGCGGCGCAAGCGGAATGGGAGCGCGCGAAAAGCGATTGGGAGCGGGCCCAGACGCTTTTCAAGGACGACGACATCTCCGCCGCGCAGTACGATCAATATCGCAACCACTGGCAGAGCGCACAAGCGGCGCTTGAAACAGGCGCAGGAGCGCTACGCGCTGGTGGTGGCGGGCCCGCGGGCGGAGCAGGTGGAGGCGCCAGTCCGCCCAGGTGCAGCACGCGCGCGGCGCATTGAAGATGGCCGAGGCAAACGCGTTCGAGATGAAACGGCGCGAGCAGGAGCTGGCCACGCGGCGCGCGGATATTACGCAGGCCAAGGCCAGCATCGCGATGATCGATTCGCAGCTTGCGGATACGATTGCTTATTCGCCGGTGGATGGCGTGGTGCTGGTGAAGGCGGCGGACGTGGGTGAGGTGCTGGCGCCGGGAACGACGGTGGTGACTGTGGGCGATATCGATCATCCCTGGCTGCGCGGCTACATTGATGAAAAGGATCTGGGGAAAGTGAAGATCGGTTCGAAGGCGCAAGGTGACCACCGATTCGTATCCCGGCAAGGTCTACGACGGGCGCGTCAGCTTCATCGCTTCGGAGGCGGAATTTACTCCCAAGCAGATTCAGACGCAGCAGGAGCGCGTGAAGCTGGTTTACCGCATCAAGATCGAAGTGGAAAATCCGCGGCACGAGCTGAAATCGAACATGCCGGCCGATGCCGAGATCGTGATTGGAGTAGCGCGTGGAGCCCATCATTGAAACGCGCGGCCTGACGCGGCGCTTCGGCGCCCTGACGGCGGTGGACCATCTGGATCTCTCGGTGGCGCGCGGGCGAGATCTTCGGCCTTGTGGGGCCCGACGGCGCGGGTAAGACCACCACGCTGCGCATGCTGTGCGGCCTGATGGATCCGACCGAAGGCAGCGCGCGCGTGGCGGGCCATGACGTGGTGCGTGATTCGCAGGCGGTGAAAGACCGCATCGGCTACATGGCGCAGCGCTTCGGATTGTACGTCGACCTCACCGTGGAAGAAAACATGATTTTCTACGCCGACCTGTTCAGTATCATGGGCCGCGGAGCGCGAAGATCTGATCGAGCGGCTGCTGCGCATGACGCGCATGGAGCCATTTCGCGACCGCCAGGCGGGCAAGCTTTCGGGCGGCATGAAACAGAAGCTGGCGCTGATGTGTACGCTGCTGCATCGGCCGCAGATTCTGTTTCTGGATGAGCCGACCAACGGCGTCGACCCGGTTTCGCGGCGCGATTTCTGGGCCATCCTGTATCAACTGTTGAAAGACGGCATCACCATCTTCATGACGACGGCGTATCTGGACGAAGCCGAGCGCGCCAACCGCGTGGGCCTGATGCATCGCGGGAAACTGATCCGCTGCGAGGCGCCGGACGAGTTGAAGCGGCAGACGAATGCTCCGACCCTGGAAGCCGCGTTCATCAGTTTGATTGAAGCCGCGGAGGCGCTGGTATGAACGGTACGAACGAATGGGCCGTGGAGATGGAGAATCTGGTGAAAACATTCGGCTCGTTCGTCGCGGTGGATCACGTTTCGCTGCAGGTGCGCAAGGGCGAGATTTTTGGATTCCTGGGGCCGAACGGGGCGGGGAAGTCGACCACGATTCGCATGTTGTGCGGCCTGCTCACGCCGACTTCGGGGACGGCGTCGGTGAACGGCTTTAACGTCGCGACAGAACCGGAGCTCATTCGCCGCAACATCGGGTACATGTCGCAGAAGTTCTCGCTCTACGACGACCTTACGGTGGAGGAGAACATCGATTTCTTCATGGGAATGTACGGGGTGGCCCGGGAAAAGCGCGCCGCGCGGAAGGAGTACGTGCTGCGCATGGCGGAAATCGTGGAACGCCGCCGTGCCTTGACGCGAACGCTTTCCGGCGGCTGGAAACAGAGGCTGGCGCTAGGCTGCGCGATTCTGCACGAGCCGCCCGTTCTGTTCCTGGACGAGCCGACCTCGGGCGTGGATCCGATCGCGCGGCGCGCCTTCTGGGCGCTCATCCGCGACCTTTCGGCGGCGGGCCGCACGATCTTCGTCAGCACGCACTACATGGATGAAGCCGAGAACTGCCACCGCCTGGCATTGATGTACCGCGGGAAGGTGATTGCCCTGGGTGCGCCCGAGGTATTGAAGCAGGAGTTGAAGTCGCATCACATTCTGCAATTGGATTCGTCCGATCCTCTAGGCACGATGCGGGCGCTCGAAGGCATGGCGGGCGTGCACGACGTTGCGGTGTTCGGCGCGGGCCTGCACGTCACAGTCGACGACCCGGTTCTGGCGGACGCGCGCATTCGAGAAACCCTGGCAGCCAACGGGATCGTATTGAAGCGCCTGGAGCAGATTCAGCCGTCGATGGAGGACGTGTTTGTGGCCATGATTGAGGCCGAGGACCGGCAGGCGGCATGAGCTACCGAAGGACTCGCGCGATATGCATTAAAGAGCTGCACCACATCACGCGCGATTCGCGCAGCCTGGGCATGGCACTGGCCGTGCCTGTGATGATGCTCCTGCTGTTCGGTTTTGCGCTCAGCCTGGACGTAGACCGCATCCCGACGCTAGTCTATGATCAAGACGGAACCTCGGCCAGCCGCCAGCTCATTCATCAGTTTGAGGGCTCGCGCTTTTTCCAGATCCGCGGTTTTGCGGATCACTACGATGCGATCGAGCGCGGCATCGACCGCAACACGATCCTGATGGGCCTGGTGATTCCGCGAGGCTACTCGCAGAAGCTGGATGCAGGGCGCGTGGCGCCGGTGCAAATCCTGCTGGACGGCAGCGATTCCAATACGGCGGCGATTGCGCTGGGATATGTGGACACCCTGGTACGCAATTACGCGCTCGATCTCCGGTCGGACATGCAGAACCGGAAGGGCGGGGGTGCGGGGCGGCCGCCTGTGGATGCGCGCCTGCGCGTCTGGTACAACAGCTCGCTCGAATCCAAAAACTACGTGGTGCCGGGACTGATTGCGGTCATTTTGATGATCATCGCGGCGCTGCTGACTTCGCTGACAATCGCGCGCGAACGGGAGATGGGAACGCTCGAGCAGGTGCTTTCCACGCCGCTCCGCCCGGCCGAAATGGTGCTCGGAAAAATGCTGGCGTACTTTGCGGTGGGTCTGGCCGACGCGACCATCGCGGTGATCGTGGGGATCTTTGTATTCCAGGTGCCGCTGCGCGGCAGTATCCTGATGCTCGGCGCCTCCACGTGCGTTTTCCTGTCCGGCGCTTTGTTCTGGGGGATTTTTGTTTCCGCCGCTTCCGAGACGCAGGCACAGGCCTACCAGTTGGGCCTGCTCAGCTCGTTTCTGCCGTCGTTTCTGCTTTCCGGATTCATCTACGCCATCGAGAGCATGCCGCCGGTGATTCAGTGGATCACGCACATTGTGCCCTCCCGCTACTTCGTCACCATTCTGAAAGGAGTTTTTCTGAAAGGCGTGGGCATGGGGGTGCTGTGGGAAGAGCTGGGATTTCTCGCCCTGTATGCCACGATTGTGTTTCTGTTGGCAACTCGCAAACTGAGTCAAAAAATAGCGTGATCTATGTGGGAACGGATTCTAGTCATTCTGCGAAAAGAATTCATCCAGGTGCTGCGCGACCCGCGCATGCGGATTCTGCTGTTTGTGCCACCGCTCGTGCAGTTGCTGGTGTTCGGCTTCGCCGTGAACCTGGATGTGGATCACGCCCGCCTCGCGTGGATGGATATGGACCGCACGCCGGAAAGCCGCGACCTTCTGGAGCGATTCGAAGGCTCCGGCCGGTTCGAGGTAATCGCGCTCCCGCGCAACGAAGAGGAAGTCCGGAAGCTGCTGGACAACGGGAAGGTGGAGGCCGTGGTGCGTGTCCTGCCTAATTTCGCGCGCGATCAGGCGCGGTCGCGCGGCGGCCAGGTACAAATCCTCAGCGATGGGACTAATTCGAACACGGCCTCGCTGGTTTCAGGCTACGCCGGTCAAATCATCGCGCAGTACTCCAGCGACAGCACGGCTCGGCTCCAGAACGGACAAGTACTCACCCGCAGCCCGCTGGCGGCAGCGAACATGAGCATGCCGCAGATCGATGCCCGCACCCGCGTGTGGTTCAATCCGGATCTGCACAGCCGCAACTATTTCGTTCCCGGAGTCATCGCCAACATCATCATGATGGTGACGCTGATGCTGACGGCGCTGGCGATCGTGCGGGAAAAAGAGATCGGCACAATGGAGCAGTTGATGGTGACGCCGGTGCGCCCCATCGAGCTGATGCTGGGCAAGACGCTGCCATTCGCGGCGGTGGGCGTTGCGGACGTGATCGTGATCACCGCGGCGGCGCTATTGATATTCCATATTCCGCTGCGCGGAAGCCCATTTTTGCTTCTCGGCTGTGCCTTACTGTTTCTGTTGACCAGCCTGGGCGCGGGCCTGTTCCTTTCCACGATTTCGCAGACGCAGCAACAGGCCATGATGATGTCCTTCTTCTTCTCCACGCCGGCGTTCATGCTCAGCGGCTTTGCGTTTCCGATTCGCAACATGCCGCTCCTGGTGCAATACCTGACGTACCTGAACCCGCTGCGCTACTTCATGGAAATAGTGCGCGGCATTTTTCTGAAGGGCGTGGGATTCCAGGTGTTGTGGCCGCAGATGGCGGCGCTCCTGGTCTACGGTGTCGCCGTGCTGGCTCTGAGCGCCGCGCGCTTCCACAAGAGTCTGGATTGATGAGGGTCCACCAGCCTAGGGCGTGGTTGTGGGGGTTGGGGTTGGCAGCGGGTTCCGATGGAACCTGGTATCGATAAATTGTGTCCTGCCGGTAGCTTCGTCGAAGACTTCGAGCGTGGGAATCAGCCGGCACGTGGCAGCGGTTGAAGTGGAGGCTGCTATTGGCGTCGCCCCGGGGGCTTGAATGGTTGCCCGAACCTCCACTCTTAAACCCGCCACGGAAGCGAGGTCCACGTCGCGATAAAGATCGAATGGAGTGCTCTGGCCGGGCATGACATTCACAGGCGCGGTCTTGACAACCACACCCGCTGCATTCACGAAGGAAAGTTGCGCGGCACAGTTAGCACCCGCGATGATGGGCCCCTCTGTACCCGGATTCAGCACGTTCAATCGCGCGATTTGGCCCGCGGCTAGCCCGACCATACCGGACGTCCGGAATGGCGGCGCTACGTCCGATCCGGATGACGTCTGTGCGGCGGCCGCTCCGGCCAGTCCGAAAATCGACAACCCATAAACACACGTTCGCTGTAAGGTATTCCACATTTGTTTCGTTCCTCCCGATGATTGGGTTCGTCGCCGATGCGCCGGTTCGATCCCACAGTAAGAACCCGGGCGGTAAAAAAAGTTCTCGCCGATTCTGAAAGAATAGTGATGTGGCGGCTCCAACGACGCAATCCCTCAAACGAATCCTGTTCGCGCTGGCCGCAATTTTGGTATTCCTGTACGCCGGCGACGATCTCGCGGTGCGTATCCCCATTCCCAAGAGCAGGAATCCTTTCGGCACCGTGCGGGTCAAGAGCTACTACGCGATCCCGCAGAAGGACAAGAAAACCGAGTTCTATTTAGCCGACCCCGTCACCGAGACGTGCGTTCACGCACTGTTTCCGCATCTAGGTTACGGCCCGTGCTGGTACCTGGAAAAGAAAAAGCTGCAGCGGATTGACGAGTAAGGCCGGCCGGCCCGGAACCGATTCGCCCGTTTCGCGGCGGTGAACTTCCATTCCGAAACGAGCTTTTCAAATACTGCGACCACCCAGTGCCACGACGTCCTCCACAACCATGGCTTCCTTCACCACGAACGGTTCGCCGTACTTCACACCCACCAGGTTGCCGTAGAATCGCGCGACCGCTCCCAGCCGCTCGCGAATTTCCTGCTCTTGCGGGAACAAGTCGCCACCCTCGGCGCTCGAGCCGTATTGCGAGCGATACGTCAGGAGGGCGGCCATGCGGCGCTCGAACTGGGCCGAAATGTCCACCACGAAGGACGGCGTCACGTTCGCGTAAACGGAAGAGTAAAGGATCTTGTAAGGCCGGTGCGGCTCGGAATACTCGTCCAGCTTTTTTAGCCCGGCGAGAAAGCACGCTTCATATCCCAGCTCCGTGGCGCGATAGTGGTCGGGGTGGCGGCCCTCCCAATACGGCAGAATCACCACGCGCGGGCGCATCTCGCGAATCTTGAGCGCGAGCGACATCCGCGCCGAGATCGTGTTTTCGAGTCGAGCATCGGGAAAGCGCATATTCTCCCGCTGGCTGGCCAAAAGAATTTTCGCCGCCGCCTCGGCTTCTTCGAGGCGTTGCTCGGGTGTTCCGCGCGTGCCCATGTCCCCGGCCGTCAGATCCAGAACGCCGGTGCGGTAGCCTTTCTCCGCCATCTTGATCAGCGTCCCGCCGCAGGTCTGCTCGACATCATCGGGATGCGCTGCGATGGCCAGAACGTCCAGGCTCATGCGCGCGCCGCGAGTTTCTTCAGGAGTTCCGGTTCGGTCACACGGTACTTGAACGCCTTGGCGCCATTGATCGCGATCACCGGCACTTCCTCGTTGTAGATCCGCCGCAATTCGGCATCGGAATCGATATCGACCTCCTCCAGCTCGAATCGCACCCGGCGGCGAGCGCTTTCCAGGACCCGTCTGGCGTCGTCGCAAAGACAGCAGCTCGCGCGCGTGTACAAGGTGACTCTCGTCTGCTCCGCCATTACCAGTTCAAGTCGCGGCGCCGCGTGTACGTCGCGCGCGTTCCCATCACACCAACCAAAATCATTCCCGCAATGAATCCGCCCACGTGGGCGAACCAGGCTGTGCCACCCTGTGAGACGTGCGAATACCCGATGTTACCTACGCCGCTGAAGAACTGAAGCAGAAACCACACGGCGAGCAGGAGCACCGCCGGTATTTCAATGGTCGTGAAGAAAAAAAGATGACCACCAGGCTGACAATGCGCGCGTGTGGAAACTTCACCAGGTAAGCTCCCATCACTCCTGCGATCGCGCCGCTCGCGCCGACCATGGGCGCGGACGATCCGGCGCTGAACAACACCTGCGTCGCCCCCGCCACGATCCCGCACACCAGGTAGAAAATCAGGTACTTGGCGTGCCCTAAAGCGTCTTCCACGTTCTTCCCGAAAATCCAAAGGAACCACATGTTGCCGATGATGTGCAGCCAGCCGCCGTGCAGGAACATCGAGGTCACGAGTGTCAGCGCGTGCGGATGGCGGGGAACCAACCCGTAATGCATCATGAAGTAATTCTGCGAGTATCCATCCAGCGTGATCTGATGAAGAAAGACCGCTACGTTTACCGCAATGATCAGGCCCGTGATGAGCGGACGCGAATAGCTGGGCTGCGTGTCCCGCAGTGGGATGGGAAACATTTGGTACTCATTCCACCCGGGAAGCGCTTGCGCTGCGCGTTTCGAATTCGGGATGCGCGCGCCGCTCCGCCCGCGCCATCAGGGCGCGAACCTCTTCCAGGCCCCGGATGCCGCCCCGCGCGCCCAGCGCCATGCAGTTCAGCGCGGCCATGGCGTTGGAAAAATCGAGAGCCTCCGGCATCGCCATGTCTCGCAAAACAGCATAGCAGAAGGCCCCGTGAAAAACGTCGCCCGCGCCCGTGGTGTCCACACAGTTGACCACGAATGCCGGCGAATACAGGAATCGTCCCTCGTACAATGCCAGCGCTCCGTGCGCGCCCAGCGTCATCGCCGCTACGCGCATCTTGTATTCTTTCTGAATCATTTCGAGTGCCCTGAACGGATCGCTCTCATTGGTCCACTGGACCGGGAAGTCGGAGCTGGCCACCAGATAATCCGACGTACGGCAGCACACGATCGAAGCCGTGATAGATCGTGTCCACGTCCACCGTTACCGGTATGCCCGCCTTGCGGGCGATGCGCGCCGCGTGCTCTACCGCCGCCGTGTCGTGGCCGTCGATGTGCAGCAGACGCGCGCACGTGATCTGCTCGGGCGCGATCTCTTCCGGGGTAATGCGCAGACAATCCGGCCGCCGCCACAGCACTGTCCGCTCGCCGGTCGAACGGTCGATCAGGATGTAGGCGGATTGATTCGGGCAGCCGTGCCGCTGCTGCACGTGCTCTAGGTTGATACCGGAGCCGCGCAGGCTTTCCATTTGGATGCGCCCGCGCTCGTCGTCTCCCACCGTGCCGATGTATTTCGTGCGCAAACCCAGCCGCGCGCACGTGACCATGGCGCTCGCCACCTGTCCTCCAGGACTCAGCATCTCTTCGTGATAAGGAACCTTCCCTGCGTAGGCGGGGAAATGTGGCACGATCAGCATCGTGTCGGTGGCGTTCAATCCAACCCCGACCACATCAAACTGTGGCATCACTTGATTGTATCGGTAGACCGGGCGTCTTCGCCGGTTCCGCGCGGCGAAGCACCGTGCGGTTCACAACATTTACTTTCCGGAGAGGCTTCCTTTACGCATTTTTACAATGGCAAACGATACTCGCCGCGATCCGCCGGCGTCTCCTGAGTAGCAACAAACAATCGAAGGAGAGTATGTAACATGAAGCTGAAGGCATTCGCAGTGATGTTTGTACTCGCGGGTTTCACGATGCTGCCATCCGTCAGGGCAGACGATGTGAACCGGCAGACAGTCGTGGCACTAAACACATCGGTCGCGGTTCCAGGTCAAGTTCTGGCGCCGGGAAAATACGTCTTCAAACTCGCCGATAACCCATCGGATCGCAATATCGTGCAGATCTTCAACGAAGGTCAGAGCCATATCATCGGCACTTTTCTGACCGCGTATGCATCTCGCACCGAGCCCACCGACGACACCATAATCACGCTCGAAGAGCGGCCAAACGGTGGCCCGGAGGCATTAGGGAAATGGTTCTTTCCCGGATCGTTGCAGGGCGTTGAGTTCTTGTATCTAGGCAACCAGCGCTAGCGGATCTCTTGCCCTGAACTGCTTTTCCGCCCTGCTGAGGTAGTATGCGCTCAGGCTACTACCTCAACAGGAGTGGGTTTGATTTGCCAATTTGCCGCGGGTCAAACTGCGGCATTTCTTGACTGTAAAGGGAGGGCGGGCGTGTCCGCCTGTTCGGCCAAAAGCGCGATGAGAATCCGCTGCGCCGCGAATTTTCCGCGCTCGCCCACTTCGCCCACGGGCCCGACGCAGGATGGGCAGCCATCGCCGCACGGGCAGCGCGCCAGCAGCTCCGCCGTACCGGCGAGGAGCGCATCCGTCATCTCGTAAAGCGGAGCGCTTTGTCCCACGCCGCCGGGATAGTTGTCATAAAGATAAAGATCCGGCTCGAAAGTTCCGGGCGGCGTGCCGATCGCCACCCCCAGATCACGCGGATCGCACATCAATCGCAGCGCGGCGATTGCGCGCAGCGCGTGGCCGAGTCCCGTCAGCCCGTTTTGCTTTTCCGTCGGCGTGAGGTCTTTGAGCTCGGCGAGAAACGGGGCGGGGAAGTGCAGCCAGAAGGCCGTCGTGTGCATTTCCTGCTCCGGCATGGAGAGCTTGCCGGCTCCCACGTTTTCGAGCGTGTAAAACTTGATCTTCTTGAATCCCACAATCTGCCGGTTGATGCGCACGTCCCCGTGAACGCGCCGCGCGCCGCGGATTTCCGCCGCCGCAAACTCGCGCAGAATGTTCACCTGCGTGTAATCGATGGCGTCGGTGAAGTAATCACACTCCACCTGCCGGACGTAAGCCTTGCGCTCGGCGTAGTCGAAACGCTCCACGTGATACTGGCGCGCTTCGTGAAGATAGATAGCTTTTTCGTGGAGCGAAGTGAGCGCCGCGGGAAACGCCACTTCGCCAATCACGGTTGGCTCTCCCGTGATGTCCACCACCACAAAATTGTCGCTGGTCACCGCGCGCAGGCTGGTGGCATCCGCCGGATAACTCTGGGATGTCCAGTGCCAGGCGCCGCCCGCGTGGTGTAGGAAGCCGGCCTCTTCTAGAAACCCGCACAGCTCGCCGGTCGAGTGCGGGCCGAACGGCTCGCCATCCGCCAGCGGCAGCTCGAACGCCGCGCATTTCAGATGCGCCAGCAGAATTTCCAGATTGTCCGCGTTGATGCACGCGTGTTCCGGCGACTGTCCGAAAAAGTACTCCGGGTGCTCAATGATGAACTGATCGAGTGGCGCGCTGGAAGCAACGAGCACCGCCACCGACGCGCTCTTCCGGCGCCCCGCCCGCCCCGCGCGTTGCCAGGTGGACGCGATAGTCCCCGGATAACCAGCCATCACCACAGCATCGAGCGACCCGATGTCGATCCCTAGCTCCAGCGCATTCGTGGCCACTACCCCGCGAATCTCGCCCGCCCGCAGTTTCCCTTCGATCTCCCGCCGCTCGCGCGGCAGGTACCCGGCCCGATACCCGCGAATGCTGCCTTCCCGTAGCGGACCGCGCCCGGCGGCGTCGCGCAGGTACGTGATCAGTATCTCGGTGGCCAGGCGGTTATTAGCGAAAACCAGCGTCTGTTGCCCGCGATCGATCAGCTCGCTGGCCAGCCGCCTGGTTTCGTGAATGTAGCTGCGGCGAATGCCCAGGTGCCGGTTCACCACCGGCGGGTTGTAGAAGACGAAGAATTTCTCGCCCGCCGGGGCTCCGTTTCGCTCTACTAGCGCGAACGGCGCCTCGGTCAACGACTGGGCCAGCTCTCGCGGGTTGGCGATGGTCGCCGACGAACAGATAAATTGGGGCGCCGCGCCATAAAACGAGCAGATTCGCCGCAGCCTTCGGAGGATATTCGCTAAATGGCTGCCGTAAATGCCACGGTAATAATGCAGCTCATCGATGATTATGTAGCGCAGATTCTCGAACAGCTTGGCCCATCGCGTGTGATGCGGCAGAATCCCGCTGTGCAGCATGTCGGGATTCGTAAATACCACATGGGCGCGCTGACGGACGGCCTTTCGCGCATCCTGCGGCGTGTCGCCGTCGTAAGTGAACGCGCGGATCTCGCCCGCCAGTTCGTCCGCTGTGGCTTGAAATCCATGCAACTGGTCTTCGGCCAGCGCTTTTGTGGGAAACAGGTACAGGGCTCGCGCCTCAGGTTCCCGCAGGAGCAGGTTAAAAACCGGGAGGTTGTAGCACAGCGTCTTGCCACTCGCCGTGGGTGTCACGATGACGGCGTTTTTACCGGCTTCGGTTTGCTGGAACGCCTCCGCCTGGTGAGTGTAAAGCCGCTCGATCCCATGCCGTTTCAGTACGTCGCGGAGCCGCGCATCAATTGAAGCGGGGATATCTACGAATTCGCCAGGAGTTGCCGGTTGACGGCGGATCGCGCGGACCGGCGACGACGGCTGGCCGGCCAGTTGCTCAAACTCATGAATGACTGCCTGGAGGCTGCGGTCCTTAGTACTAGTAAGCTGGAGCACGATTCGCCTTTTCTTTGCCCAGGGTACACGAAAAGGCGGGAGCGAACAAGAGGCGAATTGCTAGGCGTCGTGGCGAACGAACTGATAGCGGTCGAGCGTGGCGGCGATGAGATAACTGTCCTCGGTGGGTTCGGGGGCGGACTTCTCCGCACGCACCACCTTGCCGGTGCAGCGAAGATCCACTTCCACGCCGCGCACGTTGGTCAGCGTAACAACGTACTCAATAGGATCACCGAGCGGCACCTGCGCATCTGCCGTGAAGAGCACGCCACTCGCACTGATATTGCGCGTCAGAGTACCTTGCGCCATATGCCCGTCTCCGGTGCGCATTATCCGGACGGGCAGCTCAAGCTGGAAGCGCTGGGTTCTTCGTTGTTCCACCACCTGCTCAATCTAGATGCTTTTTTCACCCAGGTCAATAGCTCGGAAATGGATTTAGTTATGGTACTAGCCGTCACAATTCGATTCTGGTGGCAGATAAATTGGGTTCGAGATCTGCTTTTCCCTGGAGGCGGGCCATTCGCGGTCGGGTTCGTCCGGCATGCAATCTGATTGTGCGCCTCGCTCAAGCGTAAATCGGACTTCGGAGACCCAAAACGTTGTCTTTGCGGAGGTTATTGAACGGGCGAGGGTGTGAACGGGCGGGCGGCGCGTGCCGATCCGCCCGGTCCCGGTGAGGAACTAGCTGACTTTGGCGAAAATGATGACCAGCGTGTAAAGCGCCAGCGATTCGATCAGCACCAAACCGATAATCAACGCAAACCGAATTGATGCGGCTGCGCCTGGATTTCGGCCCATGCCTTCTGCTGCTGCGGCGGTGGCTTTCGCTTGCGCGAGCCCGCAACCCGCAGAGGCAATGGCCATCGAAAACCCGGAGGTGATGGCGACCCAGTGGTAGTTGGCCTCCGGTGTCGACGTTGCGGCAAAGATCGGGCTGGCGAAGACGAACAGCGCCAGAAGAATCAGAAACATTTTTACTTTCATGGTGCGTTACTCCTCTTGTAAGATTCGCTTCCAGGAGGTGGTTCCCGTCATCCTCGTGCAGCCGGTCTCACACTGGAAGCGGCATAAAGCCGGAATTAATGTTGCTCGTGGGGCACGGTCTCCGACAGATAAATCATCGTTAAAAGCACGAAAATATAAGCCTGAAGGAAAGAAACGAAGACGTGGAGACCCATGAATAGAGCCGGCGCCACCAGATAGGTGAGGCTTAGAAACACCACCGTGACCTTCTCGCCGGCCAGCATGTTGGCGAAAAGACGTATGGTCAGGGAAAGGGGCCGCGCCATGTGGCTGATGAGTTCGATGGGGACCATGAGCGGGGCCAGCACCGGCATCGGTCCCGCAAAATGCTTCAGATAACTGAAAACACCCTGCTGCTTGAAGCCCATGAAGTTGTAATACAGGAACACAAGCAACGCGCAGCCGGCCGGCACGGAAGGATTCATGGTGGGCGATTCGAAACCCGGAATGATCCCGATCAGGTTGCTGAAAAGAATAAAGATGAAGAGCGTACCAAGAAAAGGAACGAACTTCGGCCCATCGTGACCGATGTTCTCGGAGGCCTCGCCGCGCAAGAAAGTATAGATAGCTTCAAAGATATGCTGCGTTTTGCCGGGGCGGTCCATGGAAAGCCGCGAACGAAGTACCGCGAAGAGCACGATGATGATGGCGGCCACCAGAAGCTGCATGACGATGAAATTCGCCCACGGTTGACGCGGACGCTCGGGATGAAGACCAAACAACGCCAGCAGCCAGTTCCCGAGACCGGCGAGGTGGTGGTTGAACAGCGTGGTTAACCAAACATCATGCTCTGGCATAAATCAGTTCGTACAGGATCTCCAGAACGACAGCCGCAGCCGGTAAAAACAAGCCGATCAACGCGGCCGCAGCTGACAGCGTGGAGTACATCAATATAACATAGCCGGCGGCAGCGATCAGAAGGTACCGGAGCCCGAGAAAGACCGCCACGCGGGCCTTCGGCGGTTTTTTAGCGGCGGCATCGCCGAGCGAGTTCACCAGTTGTTTCAGCCAGCGGAAATTGATCCCGGCGGCCGCGGCACCCAACAAAAACCCGGCCAGCCAACGCCAGCCGCCATAGAGGCCGGTGGCGACAATTCCGGCTGCGCCCAGGGCGGCTATGGATCGATGAATGCGGCTCAGCGCGCGATCGAGAAATAACTGATCAGGATCCATCGTCCTTCGTATCGCGAAGCAGGCGGCGGAGCAACTGCACGAAACCCGCGGCAATTCCTAGCAGCAGGAAAACCAGGTAGAGGAAATGGGTGCCGAACGCCTTATCGAGCAGATAGCCAATGGCGTAACCGACAAATGTGGCGGTGGGTAGCAGGAACGCGAGTGACGTGTACTCACTGGCAAGTGCAACCGGAGATTTTTTCACCGCTTGGCCTGGAGCAACGCCGGGGCGCGGTCGGCGGTTTCTTGGACCAGATATCCCATCTTCGGATGGCTGGGCTCGTAATCGGGATGAATGCCGTTGTCTTCGAGAGCTTCGGTTGTGGCCGGGCCGACGGACGCCACCACCATTTTTGAAAAGGCAGTGCGGACGTAGTCCTCGATCCCTGTTTCCGCCGCCACGCGGAGAAGGTGGTCAATCTGCACCGAGGTGGTGAACAGCGCCACGTCCACTTCCTCGGCGGCGATTCGCGCGGCCGCCTCGCGCAGGGGCCCCGTATCCTCGGGAAGCTCCCACTGATAAACGCGCACGGGGGTCACTTCGGCGCCGCGAGCGCGCAAACCTTCAATGAGCTCCGTGCTCGGCCGGCCATACTCCTGGACGGCAATGCGGCGCTCGGGACGGCCTTCGGTGGCGGCCAGCACTTCCCGCCAGGTGTTGGGTTCGGGAACGGTGACAGCGAAAGGCACGCCCAGCTCGCGCAGTACGCCGATGGGTTTGGGGCCGCGCGGCACAACGGTGATGCGGCGCAGCGCTTCGGCGAATTGTTCGGGCGGGTAGCGCGTGGCGAGGGTCTGATTCAGAATGCGCGTACCAACCCCGGTGAGCAGAATGATCATGTCGAACTCGCCGGCGAAAAGACGCCCGGCGAATTGGAAGGCCTCTTCATTGCGCTCAATGGGAGCTTCCCGCATGGAAGGGGCGACGATGGCTTCGCCCTGCTGCTTACGAATGAGCTGTGCGATTTCGGCCGCTCGCCGGCTTTCGAACGCGATCACTTTCAGACCGGCGAATGACATCGCAGCCATTATAACGAGCCGGGGCGTGCGACCATGACTGCATGGATCTGCAATACCCGATCGGCCGCTTTGCGTGGAGCGGCGAAAACTCAAAGGATGACCGGTGGCGGTACCTGGACGAAATCGAGCGCGCGCCTGCAAATTTGCGCGCCGCCGTTGCCGGACTGTCTGACGAACAACTTGATACTCCGTACCGGCCGGGCGGCTGGACTGTGCGGCAACTGGTACATCATCTGCCCGACAGCCACTTGAACAGTTACCTGCGCTTCCGGCTGGCTCTGACGGAGGAAGAGCCGATCATCAAGCCCTACCAGGAAAACCGCTGGGCGGAGCTGGCAGACGCGCGCACAGCGCCAGCCGAGACGTCCGTGGCACTCCTCGAGTCCCTGCACGGGCGATGGATACTGCTGTTGCGCTCACTCTCGCCCGCTGATTTTGCGCGCCAGTTCCGGCATCCGGAGATGGGCATGGTCAGCCTGGAGTGGAGTCTGGCGCACTACGCGTGGCATGGCCGGCATCACGTCGCGCACATCACCTCGCTGCGGGAGCGGATGGGCTGGAACTAGGCCCGCCGACGCCGGACGCGGGCCACTCCCAGGGCGATCAGGCCGCTGGCGAGAAGAGCTAACGACGAGGGTTCCGGTATCGGATCGGCCAGAAGCCCGATTGTGTTGCCGGCGTTATTGGTGTAAAAGCCGACAACCTGTCCCTTGTCGTTTACGCCGTTGAATGTTGTCGTCCCGATGCCCATGGGGTCGTCCACCTGAACACACGTGCCGGCTCCGACATTGCAGACGATACCGTGCATGTTCCCCATCGCGTCGATATCAAAACCGACGGCCTCGCCTAAATTGTTCAGGCCCAGCAGGCTGGTATCCACTGCACCTGCCGCATCCAGCGTAGTGAACGTGCCCCCATTGTCGAGAAAGCCGTCGGTGTTCCCGCCGGCGTCGGTATAGAACCCGGCGATCTCGCCTGCATTGTTGATTGCGGCGGCGGTAGTATTGCCCACGGCAGACGGATCATCGATGTTGCCGGAGAAAGTCATAGCGGCGATGTTGTATGTATAGCCGTGAGTGACGCCCCCCGCGTCCGTGTAAAAACCAACGGCAATATTGTTGTCGTTAACGCCGAGCAGCTGGTTGAACATCGGGGACGTAGTCGACGTGCCCGGATTGTTAACGGAGGTGAATGTGCCGCCCTGGTCTACGAACCCGAAATTGCTGTCTAATCCGACGCCGTTGTCCGTATTGGCATAAAAACCTACCGTTGTCCCAATGTTGTTGAGGCCGGTGACCTGCGTTTGCGCCGAGCCCGGGAAGTTTTCGTTGGTAAAGGCCGTATAGGGTGCCCCCACGGTATAGCCCTTGTTGGGATGCCCCGCCGCTCCGCTGCCAAAGTATCCTGCAATCAAGCCACTATTGTTGATGCCCAACTCTTGGTTGAACGTTGGATCGCCGACGTCCACGATATTTTGAAACGTATAGCTACTTGCATTCGCAGGTGTGGCGGCGCAGGCAAGTACTAAAGCAGCTAGCGCGCCAAGCCAGAAAAATGTTCGCTTCATGCTGCCTCCTTATGGGTAGCCAGCAGTATAGCCCAGGGATATTTGTGTGCAATGACAACTTGATCTCGGACCGTCGATTTTTGTGAGGTTTAGTACACAGCGGCCCGGTAACCGGCCATTCTCGCAGAATGCGCAAAGTTGCGTGACTCCGGGGTGTCGCCGTGAAAAAAGGCCAGGGTTATTCGATCACGGGTGGTGGCTGGGCTTCGAACAGGCGCGGAAGAACTCGCTGATACGCGTAGCCTCCTACGTCGCGGCCTTCGACCGCGAGACGAAACGTAGGATGTTTCACATCAAACGTACCTACCAGCTCGCGGGCAGCTTCGGTTTCAGAAACCGGGTGCATGTCGATCGGCGCTAAAGTCTTGCCCTCGGAGTCAATGAGCCGGACTCGCATATCACCCGGCGGAGCGGTTACCCGAAGCTCTAGAGTTCGCGGTCCCATATGAAGCGGCTCCTTTATGGGAAATAACCCTTCATGTCCCGGCCGGCCCCCCAACTCGACAAATTCCGCGGCGTTGAGGGAAATTGCGCTCTTCGCCTGCACTACGGCGAAGAACAAGCCGGTTCCGGCGATGCGCATGCGCCACGCACCGGCTTCGGGCTTTGCTAAGACGAGAATCAGTCCCGACTTGAACCGATTCTCGTTCACGTCAGGCTCGCCACCGTGCACTTCGGTATTGGAGGGCCGGTAAATCGTCACGGACTGCAAGCATTGTAGCGAGATGGAAACCATCAGACTCTGCACTGTCGAGTCCACCGGGAACGATACCTCGCGCGCGCCGGTGGAAAGAGTGCCCATGGAGCGATAGATAGTGTCCTCATGTTTGAGACGGTTCTGGACTAAAACCATCGATCGCGCGGCTTCGGAGCGTTCGAAAAGGAACACCTGCCCTCCGGTAGCTTCGGCCGCGTGGATGAAGGAAGGGTCGATGGCCCGGCCCGCCACACACGGCCAGCCCGGATTAGCTGGCGGGACCTGAGTCTGGGCGCACAGATTCGTCGCAATGAAAGATGCGAGCACCAGTTGTCCGGACGCTATGATGGGGCACCTCAACGGTTCATTTCGATTATAGGCAGCGGGGGCCCCGGCGCCCCGAATTTTACGGATACGCCGGGTGCGATGCGATGTTGGCATAATCACTAGTTATATGCTCGCTCTACTAACCTTCGCGTTGATACTTATGCAGGCCGCACCGCCGCCCGCGGAGCCTGCCAAGCCGGCGGAAGCGAAACCGGCCGAAAAAACGCCGGAAAAAGAAGAAGCGCCGGTGGTGACGCATCACGAAATCCGCGTGGGCGGCAAGGCGCTGAAGTACACGGCGACTACGGGCATGATGCCGCTCCGCGACGCCAAGGGCGAGGCCGAAGCCCACCTCTTCTTCGTTGCCTATACGCTCGATGGCATCAGTGACACGGCCCACCGGCCGTTGATGTTTTCTTTCAACGGCGGTCCGGGATCGGCTTCGGTGTGGCTGCACCTGGGCGCTCTGGGACCGAAGCGTGTCGTGATGGAGTCGGACGGCCAGATGCCCGCGCCGCCGTTTCACCTGGTGGACAACGAGTACACCTGGCTCGATCAGACCGATCTCGTCTTCATCGACCCCGTGGGCACTGGTTATAGCCGCGCCGCGAAACCGGAGCTCAACAAGAAATTCTGGAGCCTGGGAGGGGATATCCAGTCAGTCGGCGAGTTTATCCGCATGTACCTGACACGTTACGAGCGCTGGACGTCGCCGCTGTTTCTGGTAGGCGAGAGCTATGGAACCACGCGCGCTGCCGGGCTGGCGGGCTACCTGGTGGAGCGCGGGATCGCGTTCAACGGCATCGTACTGGTGTCGTCGATTTTGAATTTCGAGACCATCGATTTCGCCAAGGGCAACGATCTACCGTACGTTTTGTTCCTGCCTTCGTACACGGCGACGGCGTGGTATCACCACAAACTGGCGCCGGATCTCGAGGCTGACTTGGGAAGGACGCTGAAGGAAGTGGAGTCCTGGGCACAAACCGGGTATGCGGAGGCGCTGGCCAAGGGCGATCGGCTTCCCGCCGCGGAACGCCAGGCCGCCATTGCGAAGTTAGCGCGTTACACGGGGCTCGATCCGCGCTACATCGATAACAGCGATCTTCGCGTCCAGATTTTTCCCTTCAGCAAGGAGCTATTGCGCGACCAGAAACGCAGCGTGGGAAGGATCGACAGCCGGTTCAAGGGCATCGACGCGTCGGCGGCTGGTGCGGAACCTGACTTCGATCCCTCGATTGCCGCGATTCGCCCGCCGTACACTACAACATTTAACAACTATGTACGCGGTGAATTGGGATACAAGAACGATCTCGAATATTACCTTTTAGGCGAGGGCATTACCAGCCCGTGGGAGTGGGGACCGGGCAGCCGGCCGGGATTTCCCGACACCAGCGACGATCTGCGCAGCGCCTTTGCGAAGAATCCGTACATGAAGCTCTACGTGGCTTCGGGCTACTTCGATCTGGCGACGCCGTATTTCGCCACAGAGTACACGCTGGCTCACATGGGCCTCGACCCTAGCTTGCGAGGCAACATACGGACCGGGGAGTACGAGGCCGGGCACATGATGTACATTGAATCGAAGTCGTTGGCTAAGCTGAAGCACGAGGTGGGAGAGTTCGTAGCAAGCGCTCTGAAGTGAGATTGTGCTAACTTTCTTTAATGTTAGTAACCGCACGTGGCTCTGCTAGCATCTTAAACAAGTGGGTATCTTTCGTTTTTCATGCCGAAGTCCGCTTTGCGGCTTGGCAACGCTGCTGATGGCCTTGTTTTGTTGTGTTTGCGTTGCCGGCCAACAACCTGGGACAATCACTACACCTCCGGACCCTGCAACGTCTGTGGCCACTCCTCAAGCTTCTGCGCCAGCGGCTCCCGGGGCGCCCGCTTCCGCGGCTCCTGGCGGCTTGGGGCCGGATGAGCCCGTGGACAAGCGTATTCTTGGCGTTCTGCCCAATTACCGGACCGTCCAGGACAACGGCCATGTGGAACCGATCCCACCAAAAAAGAAGCTGTGGATCGCCTCGAAGGACAGCTTCGATTACCCCATCTGGTTTCTGGCCGCGGCTTTTGCCGGCTATTATCAAGAGCTGAATTCGAATCCGGAATTTGGGCAGGGTGTGAAAGGCTATCTCAAACGATACGCCACCGCTTTTATCGACCAGTCGGTCGGAAACATGATGACCGAAGGCGTGATGCCGTGCCTTCTGCACGAGGATCCGCGATACTACCGGAGAGGCACCGGCAGTGTTGGCTACCGGCTGTGGTACGCCTCGACGCGGGTTTTCGTGACGCACACCGATGCCGGCACCGTTCGATTCAACTACTCGGAATGGGCGGGCAACTCGGTCGCGGTCGCGTTTTCGAACCTCTACTACAGCCAGACCCGTGACGTCAACGACAACCTGGAAAAGTTGGGCCTGCAAGTAGCGACCGATTCGTTTTCCAACGTCCTCAAGGAATTCTGGCCGGATGTGAAGCGCAGGATCCACAAACAGAAACCCGAGGCCGCGATGGCGGGGCTGGAATAAGCGGCTATTGACCGCCGGCCGGCGCCGCGGCAGGCGCCTCGGCGAGCGCCGGAAGCAAAACCATCGGCATTCTCGGGAACGCAAACTTCCGCCCCAACTCATCGATCACATTCACCTGGCAAACATATTTGCCGGGCTTCAGATCCTTCAAAGAGGCCTGTAAGTGGAGCGGGACCGTGTTGGCGCGCTTGGGGTCGGGACGGTTGACCCGCACGGGCGAACTCTCGAGTACTTTGCGTTCTCCGTCGTACAGCGCCAGATCCGCGGCCACGCTGGTGGCCCGGAAATTCTGCGGAAGATTTTCGGGCACGGTGGGATCGTAGACTTCCAGGTAGACGTAGAGCTCCTGGCCCGGCCGGTACACGCGAATCACGTTGGGCATAATCTGCAGGCCCGAGCTGTCTACCAGCGGATTCTGCGCCACCAGTTTCTTATCGTTCTTCACACCGGCTGTCTGCTGCGCCTTCTGGTTGCTGAAAATCACGGAACTGACGCGCAAAGCGCTGCCGGAAGCCAGGTCCGGTATGGTGAAGGGCGTCTCGAAGGTCCCCACCTTGCCTTCCCCGTTCTCGCGGGCGACGAAACGGAGGGTGTATTTACCCGGGGCGAGCGTCATGCCGGTGGCGTACTGAATGTGTTTTCGCGTCACCTGTCCGGCCGCGGTCTGGTTGAGCTTCAGCGGAATGGTATCGCGAACGGCAGAGGCCGGCTTGCCGCGCGCATCGCGCACTTCGGCGGTGAAATCCAACTCCGTGGCCGCTTTGCCGCCCTTACTGCTAAACGCGAGCGCGGAGCCGGGGATCTCTACCGATACAGGCACGAAATACTTGGTCTTGTCCAGCCGGAAATAGTCGATTTCGACCGCGATGGGCAGATCGGTCTCGGGATTGTCGCTCTCGAGCGCCCGCTGAAGCTGCGCTTCCTTGTTGGCTTCGCTCATATGCGCAAACGTCGTCGGCGCGTAGTAGCCCTGGCGGTAAACGAGCTTGGCCTTTGCCAGGGTCGCGCGGGGCGCCAGTTTCAACTGGATGCGCCGGTAACGGCCGTCCTCGGCCGTGTTGGTACTGGCGTAGGTGAGAATGTAGTAGCTCTCCATATCTTTCTGCACCTGCGTCATGC
Organism: Terriglobia bacterium; assembly: GCA_963768075.1. Classification (GTDB taxonomy): domain Bacteria; phylum Acidobacteriota; class Terriglobia; order Bryobacterales; family Bryobacteraceae; genus QHXW01. The sequence continues at coordinate 7,407 of CAVYHD010000018.1, read as the reverse complement.
CCAGCGTGAGGTCGTTCGAGTCCAGCATGGCCTTACCGCCGGTATCCGCCGCCAAAGTCACGAGCGTCTCCTGCTGGTCGTGAAAACTATTTCGTAGAGACGTCTGGCCGGCTCCGCTATAGAGATTCGATCCGACCGCCGCGGCCTGCGAGGCATCGCCACCGGGCGCAGCCGCCAGCAGCCCCCGCGCGTCGATCGGGTAGAACGCGACGTTCGCCCGAACCGCGGCATTGACCGTCGCGCGAAGCTGCGATTGGTTGTCCATGCCGGTCTTCGAGACGCCGCTCGAAATGTAGACCAGCGCCTTTTTCTCGGGATACGGAGCGAGGCGGCGGGTGGCGTCTTCGAGGGCGGCGAGTTTCAGGTCGGTATTAAAGATGTTGAACTCGGTTTCGTCCGCCACGTACGTGCCGCTAATGTCCTGCGCGTCCGCGCCGGTGTCAGCCGCGGTTGACTGCTCGCTCGATTCTCCGATGTGGAGACCTTTGATGGCCGCGAGCAGCACGTCGCGGTCGTCGGTGAAATCCTGCACGGTCGTGAGGGTGCTGCCGAAGGTCATGATGGAGACCGAGTCGCTCGCGGTCATCTTCGTGTTCAGAAACTGGGTGGCGGCGTTGACGGCGCGAATCTGCTCGGGCGGCGCCATGGACGAAAGGTCGAAAAACATGACGATCAGCCGGCGGTCCTGATACTTGATTTCCGGATTGGAAGCGGCGTTCGGCTCAGGCTGCGGCGGTTCGGCGGGAGGGGCGGTGCGGTCTTTCAGCGCGGGCGTCAGCGCCGGCAGAGTTTTGGTTTCGAGCTTTTGCAGATCACAGCTCAACACGGTCTGGGGTTTGCCGTCCTCCGATAGAACGAAATCGTTCTTGGTCAGCGTGGTGACGGGCTTGCCGCTCCCGTCGGATACCGTTACGTCCACGGCCACCACATTCGTCGTGGTCGAGAAGGTGGCTCGCGGCGGGTTGGGCGCCTGTGCCAGAAGCAGGGAAGCGATCGTGAGAAGCGCCAGGGATCTCAAAACCGGAACCTCAAAATCACGCTGAGCGTCCGCATCCCCGCGGCCGTGCTGGGCAGACCATAGTTGATCGCGTTCACCACGGTGTTGATGTTGGTGTAGTTCACCTCATTGAACACATTGGTGGCCGACATGCGCAACTCGCAGGCGCCGCCGGGTCTCTCCAAACTGAAACGAGCGCCCGAAGTCGGCATTGACGGACACCAGATTGGGGCCCGGAATGGTATTGCGCCCGGCGTCTCCGAACTCACCGAGCGGAGCGCTGGTGAAAGCCGCCAGGTTGAAGAAGCCCGTAGCCGACGCCAGACTCTCGCCGGTGGCCTCCGCGCGCCCACTGCCGACACCGCCGGTTTGCGCCAGGCCGCTGGCCGTGTTCCCCAACGCGCGCGCGGTCAACGGAGTTCCGGTTTCCGCCGTGATGCCGCCGCTTAATTGCCAATCGCGAAGCAAGCGCCCGGCCACGCTGGTTCCCGAGACCCGCGAGGTGGCTGTGCCAGCGGGCGAGGTCCACACCCAGTTCATGGTCAGCACGTGGCGGCGATCGAAACTGGAAGTCCGCGCTCCGCCGCCAGATCCAGCCAGTTTTGCGCCACGGTGCTGCCGACGCCTCCGAAGCTCGAGGAATCGTCAATCGATTTCGAAAAGCTGTAGTAGGCCTGCATCGAAATCCCACCGCTGAAGCGCCGGTTCACCCGGACTTGCAGAGCGTGATAGATGGAGTCGCCCACCGGCGAATCGTAGGTAAATCCCACCGCGTTGCCGACCTGCCGCGCACGGCTTGCCCCTGGGGGGCCCTCGTTGGGAAGCATCAAAACGTCCAGGTCGGTCCCCTTGGTGCCCAGATAACCCAGCTCCACGAAGAAGTTCTTGGGCAATTCATGCTGGACCGTGATGTTCCAGCTCTGCGCGTAGGGCGTGTGATAAAAGCGATCGACCGCATAGGTGTTGGCGATGTCTTGGGGCGCGACCGCGGCAAAGCCCGTGGCTAGTGTCAGCGGGTTTTCCGGGCTGGTGTTCACATTCTCCGATGTCGCGAACGGCGGTTGTTCCGCCAGCTTCAAACCGAACGGGACATAGGACTGCCCGTTGTAATAGATGCCGTAGCCGAGCCGGACAATGGTGGACCGCTTGATGTGCGGAACCTTCCAGGTGAGTCCGAGTCGCGGCGAAAAATCCTTGTAATCCGGGTTGATCAGGCCGGCCGGAAATACGCCGGTATACGGGCCGGTCCCGCCCGCGACCACCGGAGCCACCGCGGTAAAGTACGGCCCGATGTCCAGGTTGGCCATATGTCCATATTTCTCGCTGAGCGGCGAAAAGTACTCGTACCGGATGCCCAGGTTGAGCGTCAGGCTGGGCCGGAGCTTCCAGTCGTCGAGGAAGTAAGAGCTGGCCGTGTTTTGGCGGAAATAGGTGGCGAACTCGCCATACTGGATGGAACTGGATTGGGGCAGACCCAGCAGGAAGTCCGCGAAGTCTAAGCCAGTTCCGGGAATCGGCACGCCGCTCGCATTCAGACTGCTGGTGGCTTCGCCGGTAAAGTTGAACGTGCCGCGCCCGTTCTGCTCGGTCTGGTTATTCAGATCGCTGCGTGTGAACTGCACGCCCCAGGTGAAGGTGTGGACGCCATGCGTCCAGATGACGCTCTCACTGCCGCTTTGGGTCTGATTGCGGGTCAGCACGGGCGAGGCATCACTCAAGGCGCCAAAGTTGGTGAAGTTCAAGTTTGGCGGACCGAAAGAAAGCGGGTTGCTGGAAGTGCCCGGGATGCCCAGCTCCGCGGCCACGTTGGCGCCGTTGGCGAAAAACGGAGTCGTCTGATTTACGTTGCGATTGAAGGTGACCTGCGCGGTACTGACCAACATCGGCGAGATGATTGTGGGTCCATCCCAAATTGGTGCTCAACCCATAGCCACTCGTGGTGTCCTCAAATCCGTAGGTCTGGATATTATCGCCATCGCGCCGCTGGCCGGTGATGCGGAAGGACAGAGCCGGTCATTTTTCGAGATATTCCGTTGCAGGCGCAGGCTGGCATTGTCGGAGTTCGCGGGTGCGGCGTAAAAATGTTCGTAATTGTTGACCATCCAGGCTGATTCGGCAGCGGAAAATAGTTCAGCAGCTTTTGCGCGATCGGGCCGAGCTGGCTCGCCGGAATGACGTTGTTGGGAAACGGCTGGCGCGGTCTGAGGGTCGTAAATCTGCACCGATGCTCCGCTGATTGAATGCATCGGAAAAATTCCCCTGCCGCTCGAGTCCGGTGGGGACGGTGGCGACCTCCGTTGCCGGATTGGCCGCGCGCGTACCGAAGTAGTTCAGGAAAAATGAGTCTGATTGTCGTGCACGATTTTCGGAATCAGCAGCGGACCGCCAGCACGAAGCCAAAGCGGCTGGCGGCGTATGAGGGCTGGGGAATATCCAGGCCCGTAATGGAGTCGGGCTTCGCATTGAGCGCCGAATTGCCCAACGTGAATAAAACATGCCGTGGATAGCCGTGGGCTGCCGGCGATTGCCGAACTGCCGGGCTTGGCCTCGACCGCGCGGCCCACCGCCGCCCCCGCCTCGCCCGCCAAACCCGCCGCCGGGACCTCCGAACCCGCCCCCCCGAATCCACCGCCACCACCTCCCAGGCCCGCCGCCTCCGAACCCGGGAGCGCCGCCGCCCTGACCGGCTACGCCGCCCGGGTTTCGCCGAAAGCCTGGTTGGGCCGCGCGGGACCGGAATCGGGACTGGCGTTAGGCCCAGACCCTGGCTCAAGCTTCCGGCGATGAGAAATGCCTCGTTGCTATTTGTCGTGCCCGGCCCGGGCGCGGGGACGGTTGCTTGCGAGTTGCTCATTTCGCTCTGCATTGCGTTCAATCTGATTCGCGCCTTGCGCATTCCCGCCGAAACGGGCCAATCGGGACGCCATGGGCGATTCGCGCAACTTCAGGTAAAGTTGGCCACTCCGGTCTTTCGCGTAGTCCACCTGCTGTTTGACTGGCTCGAAACCGAACATCTGCACGTCACCGTCCACATGCCATCGCCCAGCGGCGGGAAGCGTAGTATCCGTCCTCGCCGGTAATGGTGACGAATTTCTTTCGCCCTGGGCCGCCGTCACTACAGCGCCGGGTATCGGCTGATTGCCGGACTGGACAATCCCGCTCTGCGCGTGCAGCGAGGCGCAAAACAAGCTCAAAAACAGCCAGGGAATAAGGTTCGTTTGGCAAACGTGGTGAGGTCCGCACGGAGTGCCGTGCCGGCCTGGTTCCCTTTCCACAGATGGGCGATTCTCGGCCGCCCTTGGTTACAACGTTCCGTTACAAGGTCGCCTATTTCCCGAATTCGATGGTGGCTTCGCCCGTGTATTTGTGGTAGTTGCGGAAGTCTATGACGTTGTGGCCGCACATGTTGGACCCGCGCTGGCAATGAGGTTTTCCGAATGAACCGGCAACAGAAACTGGCGATCCGCGATGCGGATGAATTCGTAATCGGCTGGCCATCTCGACTTTATCCAGGGGGAACTCTTCGGGCAGCCGACGGCCTGCATCTCGATGCGCAGCACCCGGGCGGTTTCCTTGTCGATCCACAGCGAGCCCCGTACGCCGGCAGGACACTTTGCGACGGCACCGCAATATCCCAGTGAGAGTGCTCGTGATCAACCTGGAATCGTACAGGTAAGCCTTCGCGGCCGCCGCTTCGCGACATCCGCCGGTAGCGGAATTCGGTGGCGGTATAGGGAGAGAAAATGTCCAGCAACACTGAGGCAAACTCACCTGTCGACCAGGAGCCCGGCAGATCCTCGATGCGTTGCGACTTGGTTGGTTTTCCGTTGATCGCTAGATTCCGGTAGCGTTCCTTGCCCTTTTCATACACCAGTTCGGTCGAGACGATGTCTAGAGGCTGCCAGCTCACCACGTGCGTCACGCTTTGGAATCGGGCCATCTGCTCCTGACAGACGTAGTCGGGCAGAGTCTCGGTGAAGGATGCCACGGCGTCACGCGCCTTTTCCACGCGGGCATCGGCGGGCGGGCCGGAGGAAAGCACCGTCGGTTGTTCAGACGGCGGGTCAGTGGCCTGCGTGGCAGCGAGCTGGGAAGATGGCTGCGTATTCTGTATGGTTACCAGTGTTGGTTGGCTCGCGGGGGCCGGCGGAAGATTCTGGGCCACCTCCACGGTATCGGAGGTTTTTTGTGGCTTCGGTTTCCCGCGCACGATACGCGGCGGGCCGCTGTCGGAGTCATCCACCGGCTGGTGAGCACTGGTCGACGTGGGGATGTGATCGAGATCGATTCCCGCGTCCGGAGGAACCGGTGGCGGAAGCTGTGCCGGTGCGGCCGCCGTCGCAGGCGCGGTCTTTGGGGCGTCCGCCGGGTTGGACGGAGTGGCCGCCCGGCTGTGGCGCTCGGTTGCTGCGCCCGGGTTTGCCGGCGCAGCGGCCTCGTCCGGCGGGTTATCTTTACGGCGCAGCACCGGGCGGTCATCCTGCGAGGACTTGCTTTGGCTCACCGGCTCGATGACATCCACGGGCACGGAGGCCTTCTCGCGTTCCGCCGGTGTGCCTTCCTTGTCCAGCGAGATTGTCGCGGCGGTCATAAAGCCTTTGTCGTCCTGCCGGTACTCGACGATCAGATGGTCGCCCGGTTTGAGGACATCCGGCTTCATCGCATCTCCGTTCTTGAGGAACTTCGTGTCCGGACAGGCGCTTGAAATTCAGGATGCGGTTGTCCTGGGCTTCGACCACGACAGATGTATCCTTCAACTGGCGAAGCATGCCGTACAGAGTCTGGGTCGGCTGCTGGTCATCCTGCTTCTTCTTTTTGTGGCGGCCGGGAAAGGGAATGCTGATACCACCGCCTGGATACGTCCCCGGAGGATAGGTACCCGGTGGATAGGTCCCGGGCGGGTAGCCGCCGCCGGGCGGATAACCTCCGGGAGGATACTGGGCTGGCAAACGCAGATCAACGCCCAGGAATAGGACCACGACCGCGAAGGCCAGAGGGTGCCGCATGAGTATTCAGGCTTGAGTGGTCAGACGCACGGACTGCCACCCACGTTACCCGACTTCATGGTGACCCACGCGGGGCCGCGATGCAAGTGGGCGGGTCCCTACAATTCTTTGACATCGGGAAATCCGCGACCTCTACCGGCCAGCCACTCTCGTATTGCTTCGATGATTCATAATGAGGGCATGGCACAGGTCACTGAACTCCATGTCAATGGGACCAGGCGACGCAGTGAACGCCGGTTCCGATCGCAGCCTGCTCAGCGTTCTGCGCGACGATCTCGATCTAACCGGCGCCAAGTATGGTTGCGGAGAGGGCCAGTGCGGCGCCTGCACCGTCTTGCTCGACGGCCAGGCTGTGCGCTCCTGTATTACCCGCGTATCGGCCGCCGCCGGCAAGCGCATCACGACCATCGAAGGGCTGGAGCGTAACGGCGCGCTGCACCCGCTTCAGGAAGCTTTTCTCGAAACCGGCGCCATGCAGTGCGGTTATTGCACTTCCGGCATGATCCTTAGCGGCGTCTCGCTGCTCGGCCAGAATGCCAGCCCCACCGACGCCGAAATCGTCCACGCCATGCAAGGCAACATCTGCCGCTGTGGAACGTATCCGCGCATTGTCGCCGCGGTTCGCCTGGCGGCGCTTCATCAGAAAACCATGCGGAGGGCATCATGACGTCCACCCCCACGCGCCGCGATTTCCTCAGCGCACTCGGCGGCGGCATCATTGTTCTATGCGTGATCGACGAACCCGCCGACGCGCAGGAATCCGGCCGCCGCTCGCATAGTGGCGATGCGCGCCCGGCCGAGATCTCGGCGTGGCTGCACATCGGCGAAGATGGCGGCGTCACCGTTTTCACCGGCAAGACAGAAGTCGGCCAGAACATCCGGACGTCGCTCTCTCAGGCAGTTGCCGAGGAGCTGCACGCGCGGATTGAGAGCGTCAGAATGCTGATGGCCGATACCGATCTGACGCCTTTCGACATGGGCACGTTCGGCAGCCGCACCACCCCCACCATGGCGCCGCAACTGCGCAAGGCCGCGGCTGCGGCCCGCGAAGCGCTGATCGATATTGCCGCGTCCGAATGGAAAGTAGATCGCACTTTCGTGCAGGTGGTGGACGGCAAGGTCTCGTGCAATGGTCACGCCGCGGGCTTCGGCGAGCTGACGCATGGCCGCCAGTTCATCCAATCGATCCAGGCGGCGCCCAAGCTCACGCCGGCACTCGAATGGAAAGTGGCCGGCCACACGATCCCCAAAGTCGACGGCCGCGATTTCGTCACCGGCCGTCACCGCTATACCACCGATTTCAAGCGCCCAGGGATGCTCCATGGGAAGGTGCTGCGGCCGGTGGCGTTCGGAGCCAAGCTCACCAGCCTTGACGATTCCGCCGCCGCGCAGATTCCCGGCGTC
>CAVYHD010000017.1:0-5510 GCA_963768075.1 Terriglobia bacterium | reverse complement strand
GTTCGGCAATACCTTGATCCTTCCGCCCTTATCGATCTCCGCTTTCGTTCGATCCGCAAGAATCTTGCCCAGCGGAGACGCCGTAATTCCACCAGCCCAGATCACGGTCTTTGCCACGATCATCTCGGTTTTCGCAGCCGAAACAATCGTCACACCGTCCCTGCCAACGCTTTGAACCATCGCGCCGCACTTCACCCGAACGCCGAGCCTCTCAAGCGAGCGAGTTGCTTTTTCCGCAAGATCCTCTGGAAAGGTCATCAGGACCCGAGGTCCTCCGTCCAGCAGGATGATTTCCGCCTCTTCCGGGTGGATGGCGCGAAAATCATTTCTCAGCGTTTGGCGAGCAATTTCGGCAATCGCACCTACCAATTCCACTCCGGTTGGCCCGGCACCAACAATGACAAAGGTCAGCCACTCGCGCCGTTTTGCGGGATCGGAGATGCGCTCGGCAAGCTCGAAAGCGTATAGAATTTTGTGGCGGATTGCAGCTGCCTCCTCAATGGTTTTCAGCCCAGGGGCCCATTCTTGCCATTCGTCATGTCCGAAAAATGAGGTCTGTGATCCCGTGGCGATAATCAGTGAGTCGTATTCGAGCACAGCTCCGTCTTGCAGCGTCACATGCTTCGAGTCGGGATCTACATCCGTGACCGTGCCGAGCAAGACGCGTGTATTTTTCTGGCCGCTCAAAACCCCGCGCAACGGTGCCGCGATTTCCCCCGCCGAAAGCGAACCGGTTGCGACCTGATACAGCAGGGGCCGGAAAAGGTGGTAGTTCCGGCGATCAATCACTGTCACGCCTACCGACTCTGATCGCAAGTTTTGAGCGGCACAGAGCCCCCCGAATCCGCCGCCGACGATGACTATTTTCCACAGATCGCTCACCGATTTCCTCCGAGTTGATGAATCATCTACTCCGGGCTGTCACACCTGATATTCAGCGATAACCCTTTATTCAGCGAATGGAGCGTTCTCGATGAAGTCGACGGACGATGGCGTCGTGAAGCCCTCGATATAGCGGATTCCGATGTCGCGAAGGCTGTTGTCGTACGTGGTCCCAGGCTTCCGACGAACGACGCTGCAGAGGCACTCCAGGAATTGCTTCTTCATGGCCAACCGCGGAAATTCGCTAAGAATCGCCTGCAATCTCTGCTCGGGGATCAGATCCAGCCCGGCCCCCATCACGTCCATGAAGATTCCGGAATGTGTCGTCGCGACCTCGGGCTCCTTGTGAACAGCAATGGAGTGGGTTGTGTGAAGCGCAATAGCGTCCCACACCAGTTGCGTTTGCTGCATCGGGATGCCGTGCTCCGTCAAGAAGGTCCGCGCTGCGTTGGCGCCATCCACCTCAAAGCGCTCCGTGCCGAAATAACGGTCCGTCAGCCCGAGATCGTGCAGTATGGCGGCTACGGCTAGGAGTTCCGGATTCAGCGAGGGTTTAGTCGCTTCGGCAATCGACACAGCAAAAAGCCATGAGCGCATCACATGGTTGAAAATGTACGGTTCCGACGAGCTTCTCGCGAGATCAATCGCGTCGCGAACAAGGGGGGTGTCAATTACCTTAATGCCGGCTAAGATCATGCTTTTGCACTCCTCATGCGGGCCTTACTTATGCATCGGACAGTCCACTCGTCAGCTATTGATACGACGAGACTTGTCACAAGTGGAAGTCCTGAAGTTTGAGGAATTTCTGTAGGGTGAGAAGAATGCAGCTCGATTCCAGCCAACTCGCGAGGGAATCAGGACTGTACAGCTTTATAGCGATGCTGGTTGATTCCCACGTTTTAAACTCCTGGACTCGCATGCCTGGTATTCGGGAACAGCTTGCGTTTCCCGCATCCATCACATCCAACCTGATCGTCACACGCGCACTTCTGAAACCCGGAAGAGCCTATCAGGAGGCAGTGGATAGCTTTTCTCAGCATGACCGCGTGCGCGAAGTTGACGAAGACATTCGTGGCGCCCTGCGAGAAATCATGGATATTGCGAGGGTCGACGGGCGACCGCCTTCATGTTCATCAACAACAGGTTGGAAGGTAATTCGCCGATGACTATCGCTGCGATCGTCGGCTAATCTCGCCGTTCCGCAGCGGGATGGGTAGTGCGGTCGCAGCGGTGCGGCGATACTGCATTGGCGAGACCCCACGAGCTGACTTGAAGGCACGGCTAAACGAAAACTCCGAATGGTAGCCAACACGCGACGCGATCTCGATAAGGCGCAAATTGGTTTCCGCGAGCATGCGGGCAGCAGTACCCATCCGCCAGCGCGTCAGGTAGCTATGCGGCGGCTCACCCACAGAAGCCCTGAAGTTGCGCGAGAACGCAGCACGCGATAAACCAGCTTCTCTGGAAAGTTCGTCTAAAGTCCACGGGCGGTCGGGGGCCTCATGCATTTGCGCGAGAACGCGCGCCATATGCGGCGAACGAACAGCCGAAAACCAGTTGGCCGCTGGGGGAGAAACAGCATTTGCCCAATCACGCATGAAGTAGATGAATAGCAATGAGAGCAGATTACGTACCACGATCTGATTGCCGAAGTTAGCCGTCTCCACTTCGTCACGAAGCAGACGCAGTGTATCGCTCAGCGGTGAACGCCCGGGTTCGGTCCCGGCGCGGAGCGATACGGCCTCTGGTAGCGCGCGCAAGGCAGGAAGAGCCAAGTGCATATCGATATTGAACTGACCACAAATCAGTGTAGTGGCCTTCCGGTTACAATCGACAACACCGTTACGTTGAGACAGGAACGTTTCCAACGGCATAACTTTGCCGCGCGGGGAATGCGCCAGTTCATGCGCACAGCCTCGCGGAAACATCACCATTTCGCTAGTCCGTAATTCCATAGTTTTCGCGCCCGATTGTCGCACGAAGGCGCGGCCTTCGGCCACAAAATGGAACGCGACCGCATCGAGGGGTGGAACCGCAAACCCCCATGATCCTGCCACGCGAGTGCGCGCCAGCACCAAACCGTCAGCGCGAACCGCTTTCAACCAGCCGTTCAGTGTGTCTATGGTCGTATTGTAGCAGAATTGAGACGAATGGCTATGTTCTTGCGCCTAATGCGCATGGATCATCTCTCCAGATCTGCTCTAATGATGATAGAGGAAACCGAACGGTTAGGCCATGCTTCGCCTGTAATCCATTGAAAATTAAATGGATGAGCCTTTAGTAGGGCTCTGACGGTGCTCCTATGGTTTGGAAGCCGGTTGATCGAGGATCGAATATGGATTTGTTAGATGGGATCGAAAAACAAACACTTGAAATGATCGCAGATGGCGCGGCCCTTGAGGATGTTCTGACGCACCTATGCGATTCGATCGACTTTCAGGTTTCGCCCTCCGTAAGCACCGTGCTCCTGATGGACGGCGACGGGAAGCATCTAATATTCACCGCTGGCCCTCGGGTTCCAGCTGCGTGGACTTCCGTGGTAAGCCCGAGGCCAGTGACGCCGGAATGCGGCTTATGCGGGAGGGCAGCTTTTTTAAAAAGCGAATTATCGTCTCGGACTGCCACGTGCCTAGAATGGACCGATAAATATCGCGACCATGCCATCAAGAATGGGATACGAGCTGCGTGGTCACAACCCATTCTTACGACGGACAACGAGGTGCTGGGCACTTTCGCCCTTTACTCTCCTGAACCCTGCGTGCCTCTGGAAGTGGATCTGGCGTTGATCGATCGCGCGAGTCGTATTGCGTTAATCGCCATTGAGCGCAGACGATCCGAGGAAGCTCTCAAAGTCGCCCTCGACGAAGTCCGCAACTCGGAAGCCAACCTCCGGCAAGTTATCGACACGATCCCAGCGCTCGTCTGGTGCACAAGGCCGGATGGCACTAACGAGTTTCTGAACAAAAGGTGGCACGACTATACGGGTTTCTCCGTTGAGGAGTCCCGCGTTCGGGGATGGCAGCCTTCGGTTCATCCTGAGGACTTGCCCCGTGTGGTAGCCAAAGGGCGCGAGCTATTAGCCTCGGGTGAACCAGGCGAGGTGGAAGCACGTCTTCGGCGCCGTGACGGAGTGTTTCGTTGGTTTCTCATTCGGGCCGAGCCCCTGCGGGACGCGACCGGCAAAATCGTCAGGTGGTACGGAACGCAGACTGACATTGAAGCTCTCAAGCGGACGGAAAAGAGGGTACGAGAAGAAGAACGTGAGCTTCGGCGGATCACCGACGCCATTCCGCAGACAATTGTGGTGTTAGATACGAGCGGCGTTCCTATCTATGCAAACCAGGCGATGCTCGACTATACGGGGCTCTCGGCCGAAGATGTACTCACGTCTGGCTTCCGTGAACGTTTCTCTCATCCCGACGGTCTCGAAAAACTCAAAGAACAACGGGCGGCTGGTCTCTCGCGCGGACTTCCGTTCGAACTAGAGCATCGAGCGCGGCGGAAGGACGGCGAGTATCGGTGGTCCCTGGTTCGATTCAACCCATTCCGCGATGAGATGGGTCGCGTTGTTCGCTGGTATGCGACGGGAACTGACATCGATGATCGAGTTAAAGCTGAAGAGAAAACACGCAACGAAAATCTGGCGTTGCGAGAGCAAATCAATCGCGACTTGATGTTTGAAGACATTGTAGGCTCGTCTGAAATCGCTTCAGTAGGGTGCTCAGCCAGGTTGCAAAAGTGGCGCCGTCTGATTCCACGGTCCTGATTCTGGATGAGACCGGGACAGGAAAGGAACTAATTGCGCGGGCGATCCACAAGCGATCGAAGCGGGCAGAAAGAGCATTCATTGGTGTAAATTGCGCCGCAATCCCTCCTTCACTGATCGCTTCTGAACTCTTCGGTTACGAAAGGGTGCGTTTACAGGCGCTATACAACGTCGGCTCGGGCGCTTTGAGTCCGCTAACGGCGGTACCCTTTTCCTGGATGAAGTCGGCGACTTCCCTTCGGAGATCCAAATTTCGCTGTTACGGGTGCTACAGGAACGCGAAATCGAACGTGTCGGCGGCGAGAAACCGATTTCCATCGACGTACGCGTTTTGGCGGCCACACATTGCGACTTAGATGAGCTCGTGGCCCAAGGGAGGTTTCGCCAGGACCTCCTGTATCGACTGAACGTCGTCCCGATTGAGCGGCCTTCATTACGCGAACGCATGGATGATCTTCCCTTACTCGTCGAATACTTTATTGCGCGCTTTGGAAAGAAGACTGGCAAGAAGTTCAGAGCAATCGACGAAAGAACCCTCACGTTCCAGCATATGATTGGCCAGGCAACGTCCGTGAACTCCAAAACGTAATCGAGCGCGCCGTCATACTCAGCGATGGCGACGCCTTTTCCGTGGATGAGAAATGGCTCAGGCTGGGAGCCATCGAGGATCGCCAGTAGTCCGACTGCCGCACTTCATGGAACGCTGATGAGGCGGGAGAAGAGGATTGAGCGGTGTTGGCCGAATCTCCGCGGACGAATCTCAGGGGCAAACGGGCGCGGCAGCGAAGTTGGGTGTGCCCGCGCGGACGCTGGACTCAAAAATCAAACGCTTGGGAATCAACAAGCACCACTTCAAAACCGA
>CAVYHD010000016.1:0-36650 GCA_963768075.1 Terriglobia bacterium | reverse complement strand
CGGAGAATCCCGATCACAAGAAGACCGCTCGCGCCGCCGAAGATGCCGCGTGGACTTCGGAAGGACACCTGTTCCTGCCGGAGCAGTTTGCGCAGGGCCTGGAGCGCTGGACGGTCGTCGACCGTATTACTGGGCGCGGCAGCTCGACGAGAAGGACGCCAACAAGGTGGTCGATATCGCGCCCACGATCGAGCGCAAGATCCGCGCCATTCAGTCGCAGAAGACCATGATGCGGCACACGGCGTACTCGCTCAAGGAGAAGCTCGCGGAAGCGAACCTGCGGCTGCCGCTGCTCGATAACATCGATGAAGAATTCCGTCAACGCAGTTCGTGGATATTCAGATGCGCGAGCGCGCCGCGGCCGTAGGGAAAAAGCACGGCATGCAGTATGCCGAAGAGTTCCACTACGTTCCCGTGGCCCCCGAGGGCAGCTACGTGATGAAGAAAGCGGTGCCGCTCAAATAGGTTATGGCTGCATGCAGCGATCGCTCGCCCCTGAGATCATGGACGATCCGCGCGTCGCGCCCGAGATCTGGGAACGGTTTCACAGTCAGCTTGGCGCGCTGCATCGTTTCCTTGGAAATCAGCGCGTGATTTTGGATGCCCTGCGCCGCCATCCACGGCCCATCGGCCGGGTTCTCGATATCGGCTGTGGCGATGGCGAATTGCTCGATACGATTCGCCGCGTCCTGGGTGTGGATGTTATCGGCATCGAGTTGCGGCCGCCGCGACGGCAACAAATTCGATGTGCCCTATTATCGAAGCTGACGCCACTCGCGATCGTTTGCCCGAAGCCGGTGTGGCGGTGTGCATGACGGTTTTTCACCATCTGGCCGAAGCCGAGATTGTGGCGTTGATTCGCAATGCCGCTCGCTCCGTCGGTCGCCTCATCATTCTCGATCTGGTCCGGCATTGGCTGCCGCTGGCTCTGTTTTCAACTTTTCTATCGCCTCTTCTCATGCGCACCGTGGCGGTGGACGGCCGCCAATCCATCCGCCGCGCCTACACGCCGCTTGAGTTGCGTGCCATCGTCGAGGGAGCGCTCGCTGGTTCCGGTGCAAGCATTGTGCAAAGCGTTACGCCCCTACGCTCGCGGCAGATGATCGATATTACTTGGAGTTGAGCCGAAGCATTGGGGTAGCCGGCCCCGCTAAGATTTCGGCGGCGCCTTTGCCGCGTCGCGCGCCTTGAGGAAGTCGTCACCTTCTCCTTCGTGATCAGCGTCGCTCCGGTGTCCACGAACCTCGGCAGCGGTGAGAACGGGTCCTGCGCCCAGTCCATATCCAGCGACGGTGGCTTGTGATGGTGCACTCGTCGAGCATCTTCACTCCGTAATAAGCCATGGTGAAAGGCTTCTGCGCGATGGTGGCGGCGATGACGCCCTTTTGAATCCATTTCAGCGTGTCTTCATCCGTGTCCATGGCCACTACGGTCTTGCCGCTGACTTTGTTCCGGTCGAGCACGTCGGCTACTTCTTTGCCCGCCAGCGCTTCCAGGCACACGAAGGCGTCCACCTTGTCGCGCTGCTTTTGACGATCTCGCTGGTCGTGTCGAAAGCGATGCGCGGGTCGCCTTTGATGTCCTCCGACTTCCAGCAATCTTGATGCCCGGCGATTCGCTGAAGGCGAATTTGTAGCCGTTCAGGCGCTCGGCGAGATTCGCCTGTGCCCGGCATCGTGAACACTACGACGTTGCCTTTCCCCTTGATCTGATTGCGCCAGCACACGGCCACCCATCACGCCCGCCTCGTAGTTGTTGGTGCCGATGAAAGCGAGGCGTTTGCTGCCGGGCGAATCCGAGTCTAGCGTGATTACCGGGATGCCCGCAGCGATCGCGGCATCGATATCTCCTCTTCATGAGCCCGGCGTCGGCCGCGGAGACCAGAATGCCCGACGGCTTCTGCCCCAGTCGCGACCAGCCGCCGCAACTCTTGCTGCTCCGCCTTGGGGTCAAACGCGTCCGGGCCCACAAACTCGGACTGTACCTCGGATTTGCGACGCGGACCGCGTCAAACCGTTGGCGGCAGCCTGCCAGTAAGGGATCTTTACATTTACCGCCAGCAGATAATATTTCTCCTCCGGGGTGTGCTGGCGATCCCCTCCGCAGCCCGCCATCACGACAACTAAAGCGGGGAACCATTGAAAATTTCGCATGAATGCCTTTCCTTCAACTATGAAATTGTGTTCCGATTTTATCCGAACCAGGACGTGATCGGCTACACCAGAACGGTAAACGCGTCTCCGTGCGCTTCACCGGCCGGTACAGCGTATCGCGCTCCACCGGCTCGCGGCCCGCCTTGCGGATCAGCCGCAGCAGTTCGCCGCGCCGCAGCGACTGCGCTGGTGGTCGCGCCGGCGTCGTGGTAAATCTTCTCCTCGACCACCGTGCCGTCGATATCGTCGGCGCCGAATCGCAGCGCGATCTGCGCGATCCTCGGCGTCATCATGATCCAGTACGCCTTGATGTGCGGGATGTTATCCAGCATCAGCCGCGCGACCGCGATGTTCTTCAGATCGTCGAAACCCGGTGGTCTTCGGGATGTGCTGCAAGCGCCGTGTTATCGGGATGGAACGCCAGCGGGATGAAGGTGACGAAGCCGCTGCGTCTCGTCCTGCAGCGCGCGCAGCCTCACCAGGTGATCGACGCGATCCTCTTCGTTCTCGATGTGGCCGTAGAGCATGGTGCAGTTGGAATGCAGGCCCAGTTCGTGCGCCGTGCGCGCGGTTTCCAGCCACTCGTCGCCGGTAATCTTGTGATCGCAGATGATGCGCCGCACGCGCTCGCTGAAAATCTCCGCGCCGCCGCCGGGCAGCGAATCCATGCCGGCATCGCGCAGCCGCTCGAGCACCTCGCGGACGGAAATCTTCTCGCGCTGCGCGAAGTATCCGATCTCGACCATCGTGAACGCCTTCAGATGCACCTGCGGGAAGCGCTCTTTCAGGCCGCGCAGCATCTGGCAGAACCAGTCGAGGGTCAGCTCCGGATGCAGGCCGCCGACGATGTGGAACTCGGTGACGGCCTCGCTCCAGCCTTTGCCCGCGACGTCCCACACCTGTTCGAGCGACATGGTGTAGGCTTTGGGATCGCGTTTGCCTGCTTGCCGAACGCGCACAGCCGGCAACTGGCCACGCACACGTCGGTCGGATTGATGTGGCGGTTGACGTTGAAGTAAGTCACGTCGCCGTGCAGGCGCTCGCGCACCAGGTTGGCCATGTAGCCGAGCGCCAGCAGATCGGTCGAGCGGTAGAGCGCCAGGCCGTCGTCGATAAGACAGCCGCTCGCCCGCCTCCACTTTCTCGCGGATCGGCTTCAAGCGCGGATCTTCGAAAGTAACTTGCATGGTTTAACGTGCTGCCGCACCAGCAAGATATCCGCGGCCCAAAACACAAAGAATAGCACGCTGACCCAGCCGTTCATGGTGAAGAACGCCGCGTTGACGCGCGAAAGTCGTCCGGCTTCACCAGGCCGTGCTCGTAGATCAGCAGCAGGCCCACGGCGGCGACCCCCGCGATGCTCAGCAGCCCGAGATCCAAGTGCGCAGCACCAGCACCAGCAGGCACACGATCATCAGCACGTGCAGCACTTGCGCAAACGCGCAGCGCGCTGCGCGATGCCGAACCGCTTCGGGGCAGGCTGAACAGGCTCTCGGCTCGCAGTCGAATTCGTAATCCTGGCAGGAGTAGATGATGTCGAAGCCGGCGGTCCAGAACGTGACCGCGGCGGTGAGCCAGAGAATGCGCGGATCGAGCGACCCGCGCACCGCGATCCACGCCGCCGCCGGCGCGATGCCCAGCGCGAATCCCAGCACCAGATGCGAAAACATGCGTGAACCGCTTGGTGAACGAATAAAAGAACACCACGCCCAGCGCCACCGGCGCGAGCTGGAAGCACAGCGGATTCAGTTCGCACGCCGCGAACAGAAACACCAGCGCTGGAGACCGCGACGAAGCCCCAGCGAAAGCCGCGCGAGAGCAGGCCGGCGGGAATGTGGCGCGACTGCGTGCGCGGATTGCGCGCGTCGATTTCCGCGTCGACCAGGCGGTTGAACGCCATGGCCGCCGACCGCGCCCCCACCATCGCCACCACGATCCAGAGCCAGTTTCCAGCCCATGCGCGCGCAGGCGTCAAGCCCGCCTTCGCGAAACGCCAGCAACGCCCCGGTCAGCGCGAACGGCAGCGCGAACACCGAGTGCTCGAACTTGATCATTTCGAGCGTCAGCCGGAGACGTTTCAAGAACATCAGGTGGAATAGGCCTCCCGGCCCGTGCAGCGCCGGAGCGAAAGAAGTTACCATTTTATCGCATGCGCCTTTGGCTCCCCGCCTAATGGCGATCTCTCTCTCCTTCGGCTGCGCCCGCCAGAATCCGGTGCACGCCGACGTGCCGCTCAATTCCGCAATCCATCACCTTGCCCGATGGCAGCGACATCCGCGCCGAGGTGTTGACCAGCCCCGCTGAAATGGAGCACGGCATGATGTTTCGTGACGCGTCTGCCGCATCGCCGTGCACTGCTGTTTGTCCACCAGCAGCCCGGTTATTACCGCTACTGGATGCCGAACGTGAAAGTGCCGCTCGACATCATCTTTATGGACGCCAGCCGGAAGATTGTCGAGATTTCCGCCAACACTCCGCTCTGCACCACCAAGCCGGAAGATTGCCTGACCTATGGCGGCATCATCTCGAGCAATATGTGCTCGAAATGCGTGCTGGAGAAGCGCAGCGCCTCGGGCTAGCGTGAGGCCAGACTCTGGGGTTCTGATATTCTTGAGTTCGTATGAATCAGGATCAGCTCCGCAGCCTGCTGGAGCAAGTGCGCGAAGGCGCGGTCGATGTCGATGCCGCGATGACTCGCGTCCGCCACATGCCCTTCGAGGATCTCGGCTTTGCCAAGGTCGACCATCACCGCGAGTTGCGTCACGGCATGCCGGAAGTCATCCTCGCTAAAGGCAAAACGCCTGATCAGGTCGTCGCCATCGCCGAGCGCCTGCTCGCCATGTCCCAGAACGTGCTCATCACGCGCGCCGACGCCGCCACCGCCGCGGCCATCGAACAAAGCCTGACTGGCGGCGAATACTTTCCGCTATCGGGCGCCATGCGGTTCTGGCGCGACAAGACCGTGCGCGGAAAAGGCAAAATCGCCGTCGTCTGCGCCGGCACGAGCGACATTCCCGTCGCCGAGGAAGCCCACGTCACCGCCGAAGTGATGGGCAACCAGGTGGAATCCATTTACGACGTCGGTGTCGCCGGCATTCATCGCCTCATGGAGAGCAGCGCGCGGCTCGCCGAAGCCAGAGTGCTCGTGGTCTGCGCCGGCATGGAAGGCGCGTTGCCCAGCGTGGTGGGCGGCCTGGTTTCCTGTCCCGGTGATCGCCGTGCCCACCAGCGTCGGCTATGGCGCGAGCTTCCACGGCCTGGCCGCGCTGCTCGGCATGCTGAACAGCTGCGCCAGCAACGTGACCGTCGTCAATATCGACAATGGCTTCGGCGCGGGCTACGTGGCCAGCCTGATCAACCGCCTGTAAGATGTATGGCCCGCCGACATATCGCGTAGCGCTCAGCTCGCTCCGCGCAGCGCTGAACGTCGACGCGAATTCCCGATCCAGTTCATGATTCGGCTGGCCTGATCACCCGGGCAATCCCGATCCAGCATGCGTCGGAACTCGAGATTTCGCGTTCGAGCTGTTTCCGGTCCCGCCTGCATGATCCTATAATGCGCACCCGGCGATTGTGCGCCGACATGCCCCATTCCGCCGCCACCCAGCCCCCTTCAGCATTCGCTGCAATGCCAGGTAGAGCGAGCCTTCCTCGATCTGTAACAGCTCGTCGGAGCTCCGTTTGATCACTTGCACCAACGCATAGCCGTGCCTCGGGCCGCTGCGCAGAATCTGGAGGATCATCATCTCGAGTGCGCCAGGAAACAAATCGCGTTGTTGTCTGCGGCTCCACTGACATGCCTTGTTTGCTCTATGCCTAGAGTGAAATAAGATGCGGCCGATGTCAATGGGTCGTGCTAAAATCGGAAACTACAGCTTCTGAAGGAGATTTTCGTACCCATGGCGAGAGTATGTGAAGTTTGTGGCCGCGGTCCGCAGTTCGGCAACCGCATCAGCCACGCGCACAACGTGACCAAGCGCCGCTGGAACCTCAACTTGCAGTCGGTTCGCGCGGTGGTCAAGGGCGCCACCAAGCGCTTGCGTGTGTGCACTTCCTGCATCCGCAGCGGCAAAGTGCAGAAAGCCGCCTAATCCTTAAATTTCGGGATAGAATTCGAAAAACGCGTCGAGCGATTGCAGGAGTTGCTTGCGAATTTCCGCCTCGGTCGCGCCTTCGATGAGGTGCATGGTCACCGATGCTTGGCGGCCGTTCTTCAGATCCACCGGGGCCTCGCCGACCGATTCCAGCTCGTCAGCCGGTAACAGACGCACCCCGTAAACCAGCGCCAACTTCGCCATCAGATGAACATTTCTTCGTCTTGCGTGGCGTGGTCCACCGATTCGCGGCGTCCCTGCGCCACCACCGAAATTGCCGCCCGAATGCCATGCATGATGCCATCCACCTGACGAACCGGAGCCAGAATCGCCTGTTTCACCGTCTCGCTGGCCTGTTGCACCTGGTCTACCGTAATGTCGACCGCGCCATCGATGCGCGCCACCTGCGCCCGCGCGCGATCGCTCACATCTTTGACCACTTCGCTCATCCGATCTACCTGCACGTGCAGCGACTTCACCACCTCGGCGGCCTCGGTGGTCATCTGCGAAATCTTCGGCCCATTCTCTTCCGCTAGGTGACGCACGGTAGTGATCGAGTGGACCAGCCGCGTCCGCCACCGGCAGGCAGCTTATCCTGCATGGCCTTGGCCACACGGAACATGGCCAGCACCACCCACGTCTGCACGATAAACGCGACCAGCGCCAGAAAAACGCCAATCGAAATCACCCAGCGAAAAACATCGTCCGGCATAGAACCTTTGGCTTAGCGGGCTACCTGTCCTTCCGAGGGCGCCGGCTGCCCGACTGCTCTCGCGGTAGGCCTGCTTGCCCGCTTCCACCGCTTCCGCTAGCGTATCTTTCTGGCGGCCAATCGCGTCTTTGCCGCGCTCGATGATGTCGCTCGCGCTGTCGCGCAACTCCGAGCCGCGCTTTTTCAGATACTCCTTGCCTTCGTCCGCTTTTCCCCGCAGCAGCTCGCGAGTCTCCTCACCGGACTTGGGCGCGAACAGCAGTCCAAGGCCCACGCCTATGCCTACTCCTAGCAGAAAGCTCGCCAGATCGTCGCCGTCCATGTGTCCCCTCCCTTGTTCCGCCAACCAGTTTCAGTATACTCCGCGCCGTGGCGGGTTTGATGGATCTGCGTCGTGAAAACAGCTAAACTGCGGTACCGTCGATAGCATGGGCAACCCTCGCAAACGCGCGCCGCTCGATGCGGCTGGTTTATGGGAGTTTGCGCTCAAAAGCCTGGGCGCGCGTGCCTGCTCATCGGGCGAGCTCCGTCAAAAACTTCGCGCCCGCGCCGAGCGCGCCGAGGACGTGGATGCCACGCTCGCCCGGCTCAAGGAGTACCGCTATCTCGACGACCGCCGCTTTGCCGAGAGTTTCGCCATCGCGCGCTGGAAAATCAACGGCTTGGTAAACATCGCGTGGTCCGCGACCTACTTCGCCGGCGCGTTGCCCCCGCACTCGCCGAGTCCGTTACCGGCAAAAACTTCCAACGGGTCGATGAGGTAGCGCTCATAGAAGAGCACATCCGGCGTAAATATAGGGACACAAAGCGTGCTGGCCTCTTCAAAGAGGAGAAGGATCTGGCCTCCGCCTATCGGCGTCTGTTGCGGGCCGGTTTCAGTACCGGCAATATCATACGGGTTCTGAAGCGCTTCGCGGCCGACCCGGAGTTGCTCGATGGCTTCGAGCCGCCGGTCGAGCCGGAGGAATAGGGAAGCTTCGCCCATCCGCGGTTCACAGCGTTTCCGATTTTTAATACTTCCGCGCCTGAGATCAGGCTATTCCCCTGCAATATCCAGGTGTTTCGTCCGATTGCCATGACATTCGGGAGGTGGCAATATCAGCTCGTCGTGTGTGGATCGGCAGGGGTACGGGTTATGATCTGCCCAGAGACTTCCGCCCCCTAAGTTCCTCAGGCTCGACTGTTATGTTGAGACACACCGTACCGGTGGTGGTTCATAATCTATTGAGAGAACCACCGCGATTCAGAAACATCCTTCTTTCGCACCCTGTGGTGAAATCCAACGGTGTGATCACTGAGGGCTCGATCCCTAATACCTGGAGACGGAATGGCCACGATCCTGATCGTTGACGACCGAGAGAGTAACCGTGAACTTTTGAGCACCCAGTTGGGTTATCGAAATCATCGCACCGTCGAGGCCCGCGATGGCATGGAGGGTCTGGAGCGCGCGCGGGCGGAGCGGCCCGATCTGATCATCACCGACATCCTGATGCCGACCATGGACGGCTACGAGTTTACCCGGCGTTTGCGCGCCGATCCGGCCTTCGCCGCGACTCCCGTCATTTTCTATTCCGCGCATTACCTGATGCAGGAGGCGCACACTCTGGCGGCCAAGTGCGGCGTAGAGTACGTGGTGGCGAAACCAGCCGAGCCGGAGGAACTCCTGCGCATCGTCGACGAAGCGCTTGGTTTGACGCGCGCGGCTGTTGCGGCAACGCCCCTCGCGGAATTCGACCGCGAACACATCCGCGTGCTGACTAATAAGGTCTCGCAGCAGGCTGGTGAGGTGGGGAATCTGAGCGCGCGCCTGGAAGCGCTGATCGATGTCGGGCGCGAGCTGGATGTGGCCCAGGACACTTCCGTCCTGCTCGAGCGCTATTGCAGAGCGGCCCGGGACGTCATCGGCGCGGTCTGCTCGGAGGCGTGCATCACAGACGAGCGCGGACGCGCAAGACGGCGATACTGTTCGGCGGGAGTGGAGCATCCCGATTCTGAATCTCGGTGTCTTACGTGTGGTTTGGGTGGTCCAGCCCCCGAATTGCCGGAGGTTCAGGGCGCCGGGCAGGGTCGGCATTTCCCCGGAGGCGTGGTTCCACCCGGGGGCTCCCCGGAGGCCGGAGCCCTGGACTCGGCTCTTGTGGTGTCGATTCTTACGCGGAGCCAGACTTACGGCTGGCTCGGCCTAGGTAACAAGCTAGACGCTCCCGAGTTCACCGCCGAAGATGCGCGCCTGCTCACGGCGCTGGCCGTGCAATTCGCCGTGGGTTACGAAAACTCGCGGCTGTTCAAGGAACTGAAACAGCGCGCCGAAGAGCTGGAACACGAGGTGGTCGAACGCCGGCAGGCCGCGGAGAAATATCGCATGGTGGTGGAGCAGGCGTCCGACGGCATCGTCATCGCCGACGAGCACGGGGATTGCGTGGAAGTCAATCTCAGACTGCTCGAGATGCTCGGATATCAGCGCGAGGAGCTGCTGGGGCGGAACCTGCAAGATTTGATTCCCAAGGAGGACCCGGGTCACATTCCCTGGCGCATCGATAAGCTCCGAGGGCGGATGTTCCGCAAGGAGATCCGCTTCTTACGCCACGACGGCAGCCCCCTCGAAGTGGAAGTCAGCATGAGCGGTTTGGAAGACGGGCGGATGCAGGCCATCGTTCGAGACGTGGCCGAGCGGAAGCATCTGGAGGCGCAGCTCCGGCAGGCGCAGAAGCTCGAAGCGGTGGGCCGGCTGGCCGGGGGCGTGGCGCATGATTTCAACAACCTGCTGACCGTGATCCTGGGTCACAGTGATCTTGTGCTCTCCGCCATGGATCCGCATGACCGGCGGCGGCGCGATATTGAAGACATCCGGGACTCCGGCGCGCGCGCGGCTGTGCTGACCAACCAGTTACTGGCATTCAGCCGCAAGCAGGTGCTACAGCCCAAGGTGATCAGCCTCAACAACGCGGTTAGTAATCTGACCAAGATGCTGGGACGCCTGATCAGCTCCAACATCGAGTTGGTGACGCGCTGCGAACAGGATCCGTGGCACACCAAGGTGGACCCAGGACAGCTCGACCAGGTGATTCTCAACCTGGCGCTGAACGCGCGGGACGCCATGCCGCTCGGCGGCAGATTGACGGTAGAGACCGCGAATCACATGGTTGAAGGCCGGCAGCTCGTAGAGCACCCGGAAGTGCCGCCGGGAGAGTACGTGATGCTGGCAGTGAGCGATACCGGATCGGGGATGGATGCCGAGACTCGCTCTCATCTGTTCGAGCCTTTCTTCACGACCAAACTGCTGGGCAAGGGGACAGGCCTGGGACTTTCCACGGTATATGGCATTGTGCGGCAGAGCGGTGGCTACATTTGGGTATACAGCGAGCCCAATCGCGGCACGGTAGTCAAGGTGTATCTGCCGCGAGCGGCGGCGCAAAGCGAAACGCACCAGCCTCGCAATGAATACCAGCCCTTGCCCCTGGGCAACGAGACCGTACTGCTCGCCGAAGATGACGAGCGGGTTCGCCGGCTGACCGCCAGCGTGCTCGGCCAGCTTGGCTACACGGTGCTCGAGTCTGCCGATGGAGAGGAAGCGCTGGAGGTTGCCCGGAAGCACAATGGCGAGATTCATCTCCTTTTTACCGACATGGTGATGCCCAAGAAATGCGGCAATGAGATTGCCAGCGAGATCCGGCGCGACCGCCCCGACATCAAAGTGCTGTTCTCGTCCGGGTATACCGGCGATATTGTGTCCCAGCAGGGGCCGCTCGATTCTTCGATTCCTTTTCTACAAAAGCCGTTTACGCCCCGCACGCTGGCTGTCAAGGTGCGGGAGGCCCTGGATGGGAGCGTGCAGGGTGTGTGGCCCGAAGGGAGGGGTTCCCAGGCTCAACGGCGCAAGGGGGAAGATCCCGGCATTAGCCAGACGGCTTGATCGGGTTCGCCCCGCTGTCTCCGGAAAGAGATCTCATGTTTGAGTTCTTCCAAAAACTTGTCGATAGCGATTGCCTGCCGCACGGCGCCTTTTATCTCTGGAATCCCGGTGTCGTGTGGCGGAATGCCATTTCCGATCTGGTGATGGCGCTGGCATACTACGCGATTCCCGTGCTCCTGTTCTGGTTTGTGCGCCGGAGCAAGGACTTCAAATTCAACTGGATTCTGGTGGCCTTCGCCGCTTTCATCCTGGCCTGCGGCACCACGCACCTGCTGAGCGCGTGGACTGTTTGGCACCTTAGCTACCGGCTGGACGGAGGGATCAAGACGGCTACCGCCTTAGCATCCGCCGTTACGGCGCTGTTACTGGTGCCGGTGTTACCCGGCATGGTCGAAATGCCCAACCCTCCGAACGTAGCCGGCATGTACCAGAAGATCGCCCGGGAAACGGCGGAACTGGCTCGCGTGGCGGAGGCCTTGCGCCGGCAGGCGGAATTATTGGAACTGGCGCACGACGCCATTTTCGTGCGCGAGCTGGACGGTACGATCTCCTTTTGGAACCGCGGGGCCGAGACGCTCTACGGATGGCCGCGGGAACAAGCACTGGGGCGAAAGAGTCAGGAACTGCTGGAAACCAAGTTTCCGGTGAGTTTCGACGCGGCGATGGAGGCAGTGCAGCAATCCGGCTATTGGGAGGGAGAGTTGGCCCACACCCGGCGCGACGGCTCAACCATCAGGGTCCTCAGCCGTTGGGCATACAGGCGGGCCGAGGACGGACGCCTCGAAATCCTGGAAATGAACCGTGACATTCCCGCACACAAACTCGCGGAGCGCGCCGACGAAAAGTTCCGGCAACTGCTGGAATCCGCGCCAGACGCCATCGTCGTGGTGAACCGGGATGGCAAGTTGGTGCAGACCAATTCGCAAATGGAGCGGTTGTTCGGTTATTCGCGGGAAGAGCTGTCCGGCCGGCCCATCGAGGTTTTGCTTCCCGAACAGCTCCGCCACATCCATGCCGCGCACCGCCTCGAATACTTCCATGCCCCGCAGTTTCGGCCGATGGGCGCAGGTCTGGAGTTAAAGGGCAGGCGCAAGGATGGCAGCGAGTTCCCCGTGGAGATCAGTCTCAGCCCCATCGAGACCGAAGAGGGCCTGCAAGTGATCGGCTCGGTCCGTGACGTTAGCGACCGCAAGGATTTCGAGCGCGCCCTGCAGGACAAGAACGTGGAACTCGAGAAAGCCCTCGCCGCGAAGGATCTGTTTCTGGCGAGCATGAGCCACGAGCTGCGGACTCCGCTCAACGCCGTCCTGGGCTTTGCCGGCACTCTGCTGATGCGATTGCCCGGTCCGCTCACGACGGACCAGGAGCGGCAGATCCAGAGGATTCAGGCGGCCGGCAAGCACCTGCTGGCCCTGATCAACGACATTCTCGACCTGGCCAAGGTGGAATCGGGCGCGATTGCGCTCGAATGCACGGAAACTTCCTGCCGGGACGTGCTGAAGGAGGTGGAAGCGGTGGTGGCACCGATCGCGGAGGCAAAATCGGTTACGTTGGAGGTCGATCTGCCGGCGCCGACGGTCATGATTCGGACACACCAGCGGGCGTTCACCCAGATCCTGATCACACTGGCCCAGCAGGCGGTGAAATACAGCGACCGCGGCACGCTCCGCATTGGGACAAGCGAAGCCTCACGCGACAGCCAGGATTTGATGGCTGTGTACGTGAAGCCGACCGCACGCCTCAGGCCAAAAGACCAGGAGTGGATCCAGCAGGTGTTCGAGCGCGTGCGGCAAAGCCGGCATCCGGAGGGCTCAGAACTCGGCCTTTACCTCTGCGGCAGGCTGGCTGATCTGATTGGCGGCTCCGTGGAAGTGGAAACCGAACCTGAGGAAGGGAGCCGGCTCACCTTGCTGGTTCCGAAGGCTTGAGGCGCTGATGGCGAGTGAGCACAGACTCCGGACCGTATTCTTGGTGCTGGCAGTTTTATTACTCGCCATCTTTGCCTTGTTGGACCTGAACCGGCAGAGCCAGATCGAGCACCGGCGCTGGTTGACGCATACGCGGGCGGTGATTGCCGAGCTGTCTTGGCTGCGTGCCAGGGTGATCGACAGGGAGGCGGCAGTGCGCGGATATCTGCTAAGCCAGGACAAGGAGTACTCCGCACTGGCGGAGCAGGTGCACGCCGACGTCGACCGGCATCTGGACACGCTGGGGCAGCTTGTAGCCGGCTACCCCGGCCAGGTCCGAGGGCTTGAACGGGTCCGCGATTCGTTCCGCGAACAGCGCGACGCAGGCCAGGCGCTGATGCAACTTCGTGACAGCGGTGGAGCCGCTGCCGCCGCAGAAGCCTTCACGACTAGCCCAGCGCGGCGAGAGGCCGACGCCGTGCGTGCGCTCCTAGCGGAAATGGATCAGGAGCAGCGAAGCCAGCTGAATCAGCGGGAGCAGGAGGCCCGGGGCACCGACCGGATGTGGATCACTTCGGTCGCGTTGGTGACCGTAGTGTTCGGTCTGCTGATCATCGCCTACGTGATGTTCCGGCGGGACGGCAGGCATCGGGAAGCGCTGGAGAGCGATCTCAGGGAAACGAACCAGCAATTCCAGGAAGCCAGCCGGCTCAAGAGCGAGTTTCTGGCCCACACAAGCCACGAGCTGCGGACGCCTCTCAACGCCATTATCGGGTACACCGGGACGATGCTGATGAGGCTGCCGGGCCCCTTAACCGCGGATCAGGAAAAGCAACTCAAGACGATTCAAAACAGCGGGCGCCATCTGCTCTCCCTGATCAACGAGCTGCTCGACCTGGCGAAGATCGAGTCCGGCAGGACGGAGGTAAATCTCGAGGCATTGCCATGCCGAGAAGTCATTGAACAGGTGGTCACCACTTTGCGACCCCTGGCGCAGGCCAAGAGCCTGAAACTGGACGCGACCTTCCCCGACGAACCAATCCATGCCACCGCCGACCGGCGAGCGCTCAACCAGATTCTGATCAACCTGACCAACAATGCCATCAAATTCACGGAGCAAGGTTGGGTGAGGTTGGAACTGGGTGAGCGGGACGGCTTGGCGGTGGTCCACGTCATCGACACGGGCATCGGGGTGCGGCCGGAAGATCGGCCGAAATTGTTCCAGGCGTTCGAGCAAGTCCGCCCGGGGATGGCGCTTCGCGAAGGAACTGGATTGGGGCTATACCTGAGCGGCAGGCTGGCGGCGCTGATCGGGGGCCGCATCGAGTTTGAAAGCGAATACGGAAAGGGCAGCTGTTTCACCGTGCTGGTTCCGAAGGCCTGATTCGTGCCGATTCTCGTAATCGAAGATCATGTCGACAATCTGGAGTTGATGAGCTACCTGCTGAGGGCTTTCGGCTATTCCACGGTCGCGGCGGTTGACGGAATCACGGGCCTGGATATGGCGCGGAGCGAAAACATGGATCTGATCCTCTGTGATATTCAGCTTCCGGGGATCGACGGTCTGGAGGTGGCCCGGCGGCTGAAACGGGATGCGCGGCTGCGGCCGGTTCCGTTGGTGGCGATCACGGCTTTGGCGATGGTGGGAGACCGCGAACGCGTGCTTGCAGCGGGATTCGACGGCTACATCCCCAAGCCCATCAGCCCGGAGACGTTTGTGAGCAGCGTCGAAGCTTTCCTGAAGCCCGGAGCCCGCCGGAAACCGGAGCATCGCCCAGCCGCACTTAGTGATCCGGAACCCGAGAGAAAGGGGATGGCGCCGGGGGTTATTCGCGGCACGATTCTTGTGGTGGATAATGTCCCCGCTAACCTGGATTTGGCGCAATCGATCTTCGAGCCGTTCGGGTTTCGCGTGATGGTGGCCGGGAACTTGAGCGCTGCGATGGCCATGGCCAGGCAGACGATACCCGACCTAGTGCTCTCCGACGTGAATATGCCTGAGGGCACCGGCTTCGAGCTGGCCCGGAAGATCAAAGCTGATCCCGAGCTTCGAAGGATTCCCGTAGTCCTGATTTCGGCCACGCTGCCACTCGATTTTACGGCGGAGGCGGCGTTAGCGGTAGGCGCCAATAGATTTGTTCGCCGGCCGATTGAGCCCGTCACGCTGCTGGAAGAGATCGAGGACTGCCTGGAAGGCGCGCGGCGCGCGGCCCACTGAGATTATCCAACGATCACGGCGGGGTTGGACAGCTCGCCGATCTCGGGAATGCGGATCGACACGGTATCGCCCGGCGCGAGCGCCGCTTCTTCAGTGACGATGATACCGGTGCCGGTGAGCAGGACCGATGCCGCTGGCACAGGGTTTGCGCGCAACAAATAATCCACCAAGTTTTCGAGTTTGCGATGCAGGCGGGCGGTAGAGACTTCCCCCTGGAATATGGGCGTGCCGCCGCGCGTGATCGTGCAGGTCATTGCGAGCTTGTACGGGCTAGCCAACTCATCCGCGGTAACGATCACCGGTCCGAGCGAGCAGCAAGCGGAGTAGACCTTTGACTGCGGCAGGTAAAGGGCATTTTCGCGCTCGATATCCCACGCCGACACGTCGTTGGCCAGGGTGAATCCGAGGATCGCGCCATGGCTGCCCAGGATCAAAGCCAGCTCCGGCTCGGGCGCTGTGAATTTCGAATCGGCGCGCAAGCCGATGGCTTCGCCCGGCCCCACGCAGACGCGCGCGGTTCCCTTAAAGAAAATCTCCGGGCGCGCGTTACGATAAACGTAAGCGTACATGCCCTCGCGCGTTCCGTGCTCGGCGTCGCGAAAGATGGCGCTGGTTTCGTAGGTACAGCCGCAGGCCCATACTTCGGCCGGACGCAGGGGAATGATCGGCGCGGCGGCGACAGCGTGGTGGCTTGCCAGCTTCGCGGCCAGGGCGGGCAGCGCCATCGATTCCGTTTCCGCGCGATGGATCAGTTCGACGGTCGTATAGCCGGGGATGGGCCGGACGCGGCCGGTTTCAAAAATGGCGGCCACGGTGTGGCCTTCGAATTGGATTTGGCCGAGTTTCATGTTCAGATGCCAGGATACGGGCGCCAGGCGTTCGTTGTGCCGGCTGACGTCCGGCACGTGACGCCTAGAACCCGCGCTCAGTATTTCAGATAAACGGTTTTGTAATCGCTGTAAAATTCCATGGCGGCAGGGCCTTGTTCCTTGGGGCCGAAACTGGAATCCTTCGTGCCGCCGAACGGCAACTGGTATTCGACGCCGGCGCTTGGCAGGTTCACGGTAAGCAGGCCGGCTTCGGCCCGATTCACGTACTCGAACACTCGTGACAGGTTCGTCGTCTGAATGGAAGAGGAGAGGCCGAACGGAGTGTTGTTCGCGATGCGCATGGCGTCATCGAAATTCTTCGCGCGCATCACGGCCAGCACCGGACCAAAGATCTCCTCTTGAGCAATGGTCATGCGCTCCTCCACATCAGCGAAGATGGTCGGCTCGACGAAGTAGCCCTTCTCGAGCCCGCCCCCGGTCAAGCGATTACCGCCGATTTTGGGAGCGCCGGCTTCCTTCCTGCCGATTTCGATGTACTTCAGCACCGTATCCAGTTGCGCCTGGTCCACGAGAGGACCGATCTCGATGCCCGGCTGCATACCGTCACCCACCTTCAGTTTCCTGGTGCGCTCGATGAGGGCGGCGAGAAACTTGTCGTAAATTGCGTCTTCGACGATGGCCCGGCTGGTCGCGGTGCATTTCTGGCCGGTGGAGAAGAATGCGGCGTTCGCGACATTTTCGACCGCGGCGTTGAAATCGGCATCCGCGAGGACGATCGTTGGGTTCTTGCCGCCCATTTCGAGCTGGATGCGCAGGCGCCGTTTGGAAGCCTCGCCGTGAAGCCAGTTGCCGATTTCGCACGAGCCGGTGAACGAAACGCCCTTGAGGGGCTTGGCGGCCACGAGCGCCTTGCCAAGTTCGCTGCCAGACCCGGCGACGTAGTTGACCACGCCACGCGGAATGCCGGCTTCGTGCAACGCTTCCACAATGCGCCAGGCGCTAAGCGGGGCCGCCGATGCCGGCTTCAGCAGGACGGTATTGCCGCAGACCAGCGCCGGAGCGAGCTTCCACGCAGGAATGGCGCTGGGAAAATTCCAGGGGGTTACCAGGCCCACCACGCCGATCGGTTTGCGAATGGCGAACATGTGGACGCGGTCGCGCTCGGAAGGCACAATGGCGCCGGGCATGCGCGAACCTTCGCCGGCGAAGTAGCGGAAGATGTTGATGGATCGGCGAACCTCGCCCTTGGCCTCGGGCAGCGTTTTGCCTTCCTCGCGCGTCATTTCGGCGGCGATGGAATCAAAGCGGCGGTCGAGCAGGTCGGCGGCTTTATATAGAATGTTGCCGCGCGCGGGGCCAGCCGTGGCGGACCATGCCGGTAGCGCGGCTGCCGCTGCGTCCGCCGCATTGACGACGTCCTGCGCCGTGCCTTTTGAAAATAGAGCGACGAGGTCGCCGGTGTTAGCCGGGTTGCGGTTCTCAAAGGTCTGCCCGCTTTCGACCCATTCTCCGTTGATGTAGTTCGCGAATGTGGGGGTGCTCATGAGTTGTGAGATTCTAGAATGCCACTTTTGGTGCCGTACGCGCGCCCGGATCGGTTTTAAAGTAGGCGTCCTCGCGCCGGAAGCCGGCCATTGAGGCGACGATGTTGTCAGGGAACAATTGAATCCGCGTGTTATAGCTCTGCACGCTCTCGTTGTATTTGCGGCGCTCAACGGCGATGCGGTTCTCGGTTCCGGCCAGTTCATCTTGTAAGCGCAGGAAATTCTCGTTGGCTTTCAGATTGGGATAGTTCTCGACTACCACAAGCAGCCGGCCGAGAGCACCATCCAGTTGCGAATTGGCCGCGATCTTCTCGGACGGCGACTTGCCCCCGATCAACGCCGCGCGGGCGCTGGCGACGTCATCAATAGCTTTTTCTTCGTGCTTGGCGTATCCCTTCACTGTCTCGACCAGATTCGGGATCAGGTCGGCGCGGCGCTGCAACGCCACATCCACCTGCGACCACGCCGCGCTCACCGACTCTTTCCGGGTCACCAGGTCGTTACGGACGCCGACATATTCTCCGCCTATCGCCAGTAGCGCAACCACCAGCACCAGTACCACAATCAGCGCAATCTTCATGAGTTCGTTCGCTCCTGTTATTTCTCAAGCCGGTCCACGGCGTCGATGACAATGTCGATCTGTTTGAGATACGACTCCAGTAGGGCCACAGGTTCCAATTCTCGCGGCTTAATGCGATCCTCGCGCAGATCGAGGAGTTGGGTAAACGGCAGGGGATCGATGCCGAACGTTTGGCGCGCTTGCTCGACGATGTCCCGCTTCTTGCTGTTTGCAGCGGCTCCATGGAGGAGCAGCGCGTGGCGAAACAGCACGCAGAATGTGGAAACCGAATCGGCCAGCAGGCGCCGGAGGGTGTCTTTGTCGCCCAGCGAGCCGGACGCCTTCTGCCGCAGGCGCAGCAGCTTGGCGCGCAGATCGTGCTCCACCTGGGCGCGGTAGAACACATTCTCCACTACTAAGCCGGAGACAACGTCCTTGCCCTGGAGAATGCGGTGATGGGCCTTGATATCGTAAAACTCGATGGCGAAGCAATCGGTAGAGGTCTGGAGCTCGTGTTCGCTGAGCAAAAGCGGCGAAGGATTCTTCTTTTCCCGCCACCATCGAACGACCGGCTCGGACTGCTCCAACTCGCGGACCGTTACCTGCTGCAGCACGCACAGCACGTTGACGTCGGAGAAGCCCTCGTGGTGGTTGCCGGCGGCGGCCGAGCCGTAAAGCACCACCGAGACGATGCGATCGCCCAGCGCTTTGTTCAGCTTTTCCAGAAGCTGGTTCAGAAGGTTTTCCATGCGGCTTCGATCATCTTACTACCAGTTGCCCGATGCTCCTCCACCACCCGAATCGCCGCCGCCAAATCCGCCGAATCCACCGCCGGAGCTGCCGCCATCATAGCCGCCGAAACCGCCGCCTCCTCCGCCAAATCCACGTCCGCCCATCAGGCTGCCAAGGATCATGCCAGTGAGAAAACCGCCGCCGCCCCCACGCCCCCCGGCGCGAAGCAGCCAGAAGATAACGAATAAGCCGAGCAGCAGAAGCGGCCATGGGATCGAATTGCCGGAGGAGCGCCGGATGCGCCGCGGCAGCTGCGCGTCGAGGGAAACATTTTTCGCGTGGGCGATCGTCGAACCAATGGTTTCCGCGGCGGCCATCATGGCCTCGCCGTACTGACCTTGCCGCAGGGCCGGCCGCATCTCGCGAAGAATACTCCCGGAGAGGCCGTCGGGCAGAATCGGTTCCAGGCCATAGCCGACTTCGAGGCGGCTGCGCCGCTCGCCCACCACCAGCAGCAGCAGGATGCCTTCGTTCTTGCCCTTCTGGCCCACGCCCCACGCGCGAAAAATGGTGTTGGCAACGTCTTCGATCGGTTCACCTTCGAGCGTGCGCAGCGTGACAAGGGCCATCTGCGCACCGGTCACTTGTTCGACGCGTGCACAGTACTGTTCGAGGGCGGCTTTACTTTGCGGATCGATCACGCGCGCAACGTCAGTGACATAACCTTCCGGCTTGATGGCCTTCCAATCGACTGCGTATGTGCAAGCTGAGAAGGCAACCAGAGCGGCGCAGGCCCGCAGGAACTTGAGCATTTTCGGCGTAGTTCCAGTTTAGCGAAAGCCCGCGCCCCGGTGTTGTAATGCTTCGTTGATGCGCGGCTAGCGCCAATGCCCGCGGCGATAGTGATAGCGGCCGTGCTCGTAGAAGGCCCGGCCCTGCACCCAAACAGAGTGCGGATGCGGCGGGCGTCCCCAATAGCCCGGCGTCCAGACATAATGTCCGCGCCAATCCCAGAAGCCGTCGATCCACACGTAGCCCGGGCCCGGCGCATAGCCGACCACCTCAACCACCGGGGCCGGCGGCGGCGGTGCCACATAATATCCAGTCTGCGCGGCGCAACCTAGCAGCGAGAACATCGCCAGCGCTGGTACCAACAAAACCGTTCGTTTCATAGCGCCCTCCTGCGATTACAAACGCCGGGTGCCACTCCCGAGTTGCTGGCTTCATGTGCCGTTAATGAGAAGAATTCTTCATCTATGTGCGTTTGAGGCAGAATGGAAGGTCCCATGCGACGCTGCTATCCTGGCCGCCGTCTCTGTGTGTTTCCGGCTGCGACTCCATGGAGCTGACTCTATGAATGAAGCCCGATTGATTGTTCTTGACCCAGGCCATTTTCACGCCGCGCTGGTCCAGAAGGAAATGTACCCGTGGCTCGCCAGGCAGGTGTCGGTTTATGGGCCGCTCGGCCCGGATGTGCTGGACTACATGCAGCGCGTTGCCTTGTTCAACACGCGCCCGGAGAACCCCACCTCCTGGGAAATCGAACTGCACACGGGTCCGGATTTCTTCGAGCGCATGCTGCGTGAGCGGCCGGGCAACGCCGTCATCCTCACCGGCCGCAACCGGCCCAAGATCGATCGCATTCTGGCGTCGGTAGAAGCAGGTCTGAACGTCCTGGCCGACAAGCCCTGGATCATCACATCGGCTGAGATGCCGAAACTCGAGCGCGCTCGAGGAAGCGGAGGCAAAGGGATTGGCCGCGTACGACATCATGACCGAACGCTACGAGATCACCTCTCTTCTGCAGCGCGAGCTGGTGAACGACGCGGCCGTGTTCGGCGAGCTGGTCGCGGGGAGCGATGCCGAGCCGGGTATTTCCGCCAAGAGTGTCCACCATCTGATGAAAGTGGTGGCTGGCGTGCCGCTGCGGCGCCCCGCGTGGTTTTTCGACGTTGCGGAAACCGGCGAAGGTTTGGCCGATGTCGGGACGCACGTCGTTGACCTGGTCCAGTGGACCGCATTTCCGGATCAGAAGTTCGACTATAAGACGGACGTCCGCATTCTCGGCGGGCGCCGCTGGCCGACGGTGATTCCGCAGGCGGATTTCCAGCGCGTCACCGGCGCACCGGAATTTCCGAAGTATCTCGCCGGAAGCGTGAAGGGCGGCCAGCTGGATTACTTTTGCAACAACTCCGTCCACTACACTGTGCGCGGCATTCACATCAAGCTGGACATACTGTGGAACTGGGAAGCTCCTACAGGAACCGGCGACACCTATGACGCCGCCTTTCGCGGCACAAGATCGCGCGTGGAAATCAGGCAGGGCCAGTCGGAGAAGTATGTGCCGGAGCTATATGTAGTGCCGCAGTCTGCTGATGTGTTGAGTGCCGTTCGAAGAAAAGTGGAAACGCTGCAAGCGCTGTACCCGGGTCTCTCGATTGACGAGTCAGCCGGCGCCGCTCACATCGTGATCCCAGAGCGTTTTCGCGTCGGGCATGAAGCACACTTCGCACAAGTCACAAACAAGTTCGCAGAGTGTTTCCGCGCGCCGCGGTCGCTGCCTGAGTGGGAGAAGACGAACATGCTGGTGAAGTATTATGTGACGACGAGGGGCGTGGAAGCGGGGAGGTAGGGCCAGAAATTCTTGGGCTTGACGAACCCCGTTCTTAACGGAAGGTAGCTTGAGGGGATCTCATCGGTACGCCACAAAGAACAGCCTGCGGAACGGAAACAGTATCTTTCCACTGGCTCGGCGCGGGTAAGATGCTGTGTACCGGTCGAGTAACATCCGCTCAAAGCGCGCGCGCTCGTCATCGGAGGAAAGGGCTTCCAGGAACGGCCGCAATCCCGTTCCCCGAAACCATTCGAGCACCGCTTCGGGGCCGGGGAGAATATGGTAGTACGTGGTTTCCCACAAGTTCAATCGCGTCGCCAACGGTTGCAGCACGTCGTAAT
The DNA here is from genome assembly GCA_963768075.1 of Terriglobia bacterium. Taxonomy (GTDB): domain Bacteria; phylum Acidobacteriota; class Terriglobia; order Bryobacterales; family Bryobacteraceae; genus QHXW01. Next base: position 15,033 of record CAVYHD010000016.1, on the reverse strand, counting down.
AGAATGAGGGCGGCTCACGGGTGATGGCGGTGCGCGCCGCGTGCATGCGCTCATCCCACGCCGCGTCTCTTGAAACTTCGATCATTTCTCTGTGAACCGGTGAATCGTGGTGCGCCGGCTGCTGCACGGCGAGCGCGCCTCCCGGCGCAACCTGCTCCATCCAGTGCCGGCAGACTCTGGTATGATCGGGCAGCCAGTGCAGCATCGCGTTGGCATAGACAAGATCAAACAGCTCGCCGGCGCTCCACGACCCTGCGTCTCCGATCTCCCAAGTACCTTCCGGGTAAGCCGCTTTCGCGGCCGCGATCATTTCCGGCGAACGATCTATGCCGACGATGTGCGCGTCGGGCCACCTGCGGCGCAGCGCCTCGGTGCTGTTGCCCGGACCGCATCCCAGGTCGACAATCCGTCGTGGAGTTAACTCGATCCGCTGGATAAGATCGACGGCCGGTTGCGTGCGCTCAGTGGCGAATTTCAAATATTGCGCGGCGTCCCATTGCGGCATGTGTAGTGTGCGCCTACCGGCTCTTCATGAACGCATCGATATTCGCAATATTTTTCCGCGCGAGATCTGCTTCCGCGAGGTCTGAGTTGAGCGCCAGCATAGTGACAAAGTGCTGGCGGGCGGCGGGAAGCATTTCGACAATGCCGTTCTGCTGCCCTTTCATGGCCAGCGCCAGGCCCAGGGCGAAGTGGGCGTACGGATCATCGGAGGTGTAGTTGAGTGACTTCTCGCAATAACTAATCGCCTGGTCGAAATGTGACTGCTTGCGTTCGCAGTCGCATAGACCGAAGTAGGTGAGGCTACGGAGGTCCTTCCAGATATCCTGCTGCGCAGCGCGCTTTCTCTTTCCCATACCCATTAGGGAACCGAGAACATAGTAATTCAACTGGCCGCCCAGCTTACTGTCAAAATCACTGAGTTTGAGATACTGGAGATATTCCTGCTCAGCCTGGTTGTATTGGCTGCTCATGCGCAAACCTTCGGCAAGCCAAAAATGTGACTCAGCCTTGTTAGGCGTCAGTTGTATGGCTTTTCGCGACGCATCGATCGATTGCGGATAGGCTTCCTTCATGCGGTACGCTTCTGCGAGCAGATACCAGGACATGGCGTAGCTCGGGTCGCGACCGATGGCGACGTTGAGCTGGCGGATGGCTTCATCGTAACCGCCGGTATCGAGCAGCATACCGGCGAAACTGGCATGCGCCTCGACATAGTCAGGGTCGATCTCAATCGCCTTGCGAAAGTATTCTTGCGCTTTTTCTTCATCGAAAAGAGCGTTATAAGTACGCGCCAGATAGAGCGCAGCCTGGCTATAAGTAGGGTCAATTTCCAGCGCTTTCTCAAAGTAAGCGGCGGCCTTGCGATAGTTATCGGCGAACCCCTTTCCGTAGTATTTCAGACCCTCATCAACCGCGTCGAGTGCGGCCTTGGTATGCCGCCGCGCAATCAGGATTTTGATGCTGACAGTGGTTTCCTGTCCGGGATAGACGGTCTCCTCGCGAGGGCCATCCGGCTCGTAGCCCATCTTGACGCCCTTGATGGTGTGGACGCCAGGGGCTAAGCCAGGCAGCGATAGCGGCGCACCCTTGGCCAGCACACCCACCGACTTGCCATCCACGAACACTTCCACGTCGCTCATGTTGGCTTCCAAAATCAGGGTGCCGAACTTAGCCGGCGGGGGGGCCCCAGGTTTTACGTTCGAAGGCACGTAGGAGAGCAGCATGTTGCTATCGAAGCTGCCGCGATCAGACGTGGGGTTCTGCTGCCCCTTGGTAGCCTCGCGTACATTGGTATGCACGTACTCGGCTAACTCATCGGCGGTGACTATGCCATCGCCCGATTCGTCCGCAGCGCCTTCCAGGCCCTTCACCACATAGTAAGTAAAGATACCGTGCCCGCCGCCCCAATCCTTACTTTCAAACGATCGTTCGCGGTCACGGCTCGCAGTCAGTGAAAACAACGACTTATTCAGGTTCCCCAGAGTGCCGTTGATCAACTGTACGTCGGCGTCGGGATTGATGGCTCCGGAATGGCACGAGTCCGTCAGCAGCACCTTCCACTTCCCTTTGATTTTGACGCTCATGTCGCGTCCCAGCGTGTCCATGGGATAGCCGGTTGCCGCGATGTTCTTCAGGTCAATGTCGTAGGGCGCGAGATACGCTTTGCCGCCGTAGACGAAACCATGGCCGGCGAAATAAATGAGCACGCGGTCGTCGTCTTTGGTAACGGAAGGCAGCCACTCTTCGAGCTCATGGCGCAGCCCTGCCAGAGTCGCCTTGGCGCCAACCAGCTTATGCACATTCTCGGCGCGGAAATTACCGCCCTCGGTGCTGATCAGGATCGAGTAGATGGACTCTGCGTCGCGTTCGGGAAACAGCAGTTGCTGCGCCGCGGCCAGGTTCCGGTAGTTCGCGATGCCGACAACCAGCGCGTAGCTGCGGGGAATGCGGACGTTGGGCGGCTGGCCGGGAATCGACACCGGGCCCGCGTCTTTCTCGACGCGCAGGTCACGCTGTTGGGTGTTTGCAGGCTGCTGTGCGATCGCCGGCAACGTCAGCAAGAGCAGGCCGGGAAGCCGCCTGCCCCACTTATTTGTGAGCCAGGTGGAATTCATAGATCACGGGACCTTTCAGAGGAACCGGCGAAGAGACTACCGCGGTATTCTGCTTGCGCAGGAACATGAGATCACTCGAACTGCCGGAAGGGACCTGAGCGAGGTTGTCGGGGAGCAGTTCGCGGCTGGTTACGTTCTTCGGTCCGGCGGAGGTGTCAATGCAATCGCCGCGGGCGCGAAACAATGCGTCGTCGCAGCGCGGGGTCATGTTAGCCGGCAACTGCTTTTCCTTGGGCGGTGGAGGCGGCAGCGGGACGTACTTCGGCGCCTCGGCGTGGAGTTCAGCCGGCGTCACCATCCAATAGACGATCTCGTGCCCCGGCGGCCCGGCGATACGAAACAGCGTCTGGGTTGCGGGTACCACATAGTCCTTGCCGGCCGTGATGCGATTCTCCCTCCCTGTGTCTTCGGCTGGAAACAGCATGGCGTATGTGCCGGAGGTGCTCTGGTTCATCACGTACAGATAGCCTTCGAAGTTAGTGTGAAAGCGGAAGCGCACGCGGTCGTTCTGCTCGAGTACCAGGCCTGGATCGACGGCATGCCACGCACCCGCGTCCCGGCGCTCGAGCACGATCTCCATGCGGTAGGGACCCTGCTGTGAGCTGGATTGCGCGACAAGCGGCAGGGCAGCGCCGGCAAGCATCAAACTGCCGAGCCAAGCTGGTCGATTCCACATATGGCTACTGGTGTTTCAAGGTAACATCGGCCACAACGCGCGAATCCGCGCTGCCGGAGGGATTGACGGCATAGATGGCCGTCTCTTTTTTCGGGCCGGCCTGCTCGTCATCCACCTTTTCCACGATCAGGTCGCGGGCATACGCAGTACGCAGTTTGCCGATGATGTCATCGGTGAAGGCCGCGCTAGCCAAAAGCATCTTTGGCTTCTGTACCTCCGCGGGCGCGCTGGTCTTCTGGCCAAGCGAGTAAATCAAGCTCTCCAGATCAGGTTCCGGCTGCCGGGAAAGCACGATGAACAGTTTCTCCTCTCCGGGCTGCTCATCGAACGTGAAAGTATAGCCCGACGGAATTTCGTACCGCACGCGCTGCTGAATGCGGTTGTCCCCATCCTTGATTTCCGATGAGGGGAACAGCACCTTCCAGGTACCGCTCGAACCCCGGTTGACGACATACAAATAGCCGTCATCGTTCGTTTCGACACCGACGCGGATACGGTCACCCGCATGGAACACGGTGTCGGCGGCAACTTCCGCGTGCCCGTCGCTGGTCCTTTTGAGGATGGTGTAACGGAGCCCGAGAGCCGGACGCGGTCCCTGCGGCTTGTAAGCCACCGCTACCACGGGCACAGAGTGGCCGGTCGGGGGGGCGTCCTGCGGCGGTTTAGGTTTCGGCGCCGCCTTCGGTGTCTTGGGCGTGGTGGGGGCCGGGGAATCGACCGCAGCGTAGAATAGTTCGCGCGCCGTCAGCTTTTGAGCATTTTGCTGAGCGGATAGGAAGCATCCGATACCGCACAGCGCCAGTAAACCAAAGCCGATCGGTTTCATCACGACGCCTCCCCGTTCGTGGCGGCAGCCCACTGGTTGCAATACCGCCTGTTCTTCTATAAGATAGCAGCCGGATCGGTCGGAGGAAAGGGAGGCGGGCGAGGTATGCGCGTACTGGCAGCCGGGCTTTCGTATCTGCTGATTTTACAGACGTTACCCGCGCGGGCGTTGGGGCAGGAACCCCCAACCGGCCAGCTTAACCTGGTTATAGTAGAAGGCGACGGGGCCATCAACAACATTCGCCAGCGGACGGCACGCGAGCCCATCGTTCAGGTGGAGGACGAAAACCACAAGCCAGTGGCGGGGGCGGCGGTGGTTTTTCTGCTGCCGGATCAGGGCGCGAGTGGTACTTTTGCGAACGGATCGCACACGCTGACGGTGACGACCGATGCGCAAGGGCGGGCGGTGGCGCATGGTTTCCACCCGAATGGAGTGCAGGGGAAGCTGGAAATGCGCGTATCAGCCTCATTCCAGGGCAAAACTGCGAATGCCACCATTTCCCAGACCAATGCCGTTGGCGCGGCGGCTGGAGCGGCAGCGGGGGGCGGGATGTCCACGAAGTTGATCATAATCCTCGCCATTGCGGGGGCTGCGGCCGCGGGCGGGATAATCGCTGCTACACGCGGTGGCGGAGGGAGCAGTCCGCAGTCGGTTGCGCAGTCTACTACTACGACGATTACTCCCGGCACCGGTACGGTGGGAGTTCCCCACTAGGAGGAATGCAACAGCTCCTAAGCCACCGATCTTGACGGCCCGGCCATCCAACGTTGCTTCGCGCACGATAATTGCAACGTGGTCGATGATCTCGCCAGCGGCATTGAAGGCGAGCACGCGTTGATCAGGAGCGGCCCAAACCACGTCTCTCCAAGGAAGCGTGGCAACGACCTCAGGCGCCCAGACGGCTTTTAACAATGGCGCGGCTTGGCGCCATACGACATCACCCGTGGTGACATCGATGCGGTCGATCATTCAATCTTGGTCTCTTGGCTTAATGGCTGCATGCTACTCCCCTTATACCATGGTGCCAAAGTGTGACGGGACCGACGTGAGGATTGGTCCCCTCTTGATGCTGTGGACGGCTCCTCCACCGGCACGAGAGTGCCAAAGAAGTGGGACTTGCCGATCTTGATGAAGCGCGGTGCCACGCGCTGGGCGCGCCAGTTTCGAAGCGTGCCGGCGGATACCTCGCCACGATACCGTTCTACCACCTCATCGGCAGTGAGATATCGTGACCGGCAACGTCTCGGCACGCCGCACCAAAAGCAGCGTAAGTAGCGCCATCGCCGCGGCGATCGCGGCCGCCAGCAGCGGCGCCGCAGCGAATCCATCGGCGAAGGCCGCATTGCCGATTTGCCAGATGCTCGTTTGCAGTGCCTCCGGCACCGTACCGACGATGCCCGCGACGTCACCTGACGTCACGTGCTTAGAGAGTTCCGCCGCCTTCTCGGCATCGAGCCCGGCTGCGACACCGCTAGCGATGAAGCTGCGCGAAGCGACGTGCGCAAGTACGGCACCGAGTGCTGCGATCCCGACCAGCAGGCCGACAAACCTCGTCGTGGCGGTGAGGCCCCCGGCCATGCCGGCGCGCTGCGCCGGGACCGCGCCCTGCATGACCTTCGCCGTCTCACTGTTGAGCAGCCCGGCGCCGGCACCGGCAACCAGCATGCCGAGGAGGAAAGCAGGATAGGGCAAGGAAAAGTGCGCGAGCGCCCACAGCAGCAGGTTGCCGATCAGGGTCGTCATTAATCCGACGGTCAGCAAGGTGCGCCCGGAATAGCGACGCGCCAGCCCGGCAGCGAGAAGCGGCGTGAGGAACATCGGCAAGGCGAACGGCAACATCGCCAACCCCGCCATCGCCGGCGAGAGATCGAAGGCGTTTTGCAGGAATAGCGGCAGGTAGAAGATCATGACCTGCGCGCCGCCGGCATAGCCCAGCATGGCGAATACCGATCCGAGGAAGGTCGGCTGGGCAAACAGGGTGAAATCGACCATTGGCCGCTTCTGGACCAGCTCGACGAAGAGGAACGCGACGAGAAGTACGGCCGCACCGACGAAGCGCTCGACGATCGGTCGCGCCGCCCAGCCGAGCGCATTGCCATCGATCAGCGCCCAGATCAGCAGGAAGAGCCCGGCGCTGAACGTCAGGATTCCGGCATAGTCCAGACGCTTGGCTTCGTGATCGCGCGATTCCTCCACGAAGGCCGCGATCGCGATGAACAAGGCGATGCAGATCGGCAGGTTGATGAGGAAGGCCCAACGCCAACCGAAGAGATCGGTGACGACGCCGCCGACGATCGGGCCACTGGTGAGCGCAATGCCGAGGCAGGCGCCCCAGAACGCATAGGCTTTTGCCCGCTCCCGCGCTGCGAACGCATGATTGATGATCGCGAGCCCTGCGGTCACCAACAGGCTTGCACCAATGCCCTGCAGCGCCCGCGCAAGGTCCAGCATCAGGGCGGATTGCGCCAAGCCGCAGAGACCAGACGCTACCGCAAAGACCGCGAGGCCGATCAGCGTCGCGCGCTTGCGCCCATGCCGATCGGCATAGGAGCCGGCAGCGAGCAGCAGCGCCGCGAAACTCAGCACATAGGCGCTGATCACCCATTCGATATCGGCGAAGTCGGCGCCGAACGTACGCGCGATCGACGGCAGCGACACGGCAACGATGTTCGAATCGAACATGCTCAACGACGTCACCAGCGACGCCGCAACGAGAATGCGGCGCTTGGCGCGCGCAGCCTGATCGGCAGGGACAAAAGAGGTGTTCATGAACGGCCTCCCAAGACGTGAAGCGAGAGGCCGCATTTATTGCATATGCAAGTTATTGGGCGAAGTGGTGGCGTCGAAGATTGCATATGCAAATTACGAAGATTGCATATGCAAATTATTAGATGCACACACAACCTTGCATGTGCTAAGGTCAACCCGTCCCTCGTGTGAACGGCGGCAACTTGCGGGAGTCGAGAATGCCCAAGACCATTCGGAGGGCCGTGGGGCCTGCTTAGGCGGAGAACAGCTGTAATTGTACGGCGCTGAGAAAAGCATCGCGACGCGTGTCGCAACTCTATGATGAGGCGCTTGCATCCTGCGGCCTTCGTGTGACGCAGTTGGCGATCTTGAACCAAATCCTTCGTATGGGAACACCCGCAATGGGTGAATTAGCCCGAGCTCTTGTCATGGACCGCGGCGCGTTGGCGCACAACGTAAAGCCACTTGAACGGGATGGTCTCATCGAGACCGATGCTGGTCCCGCTGACCGGCGCAATCGGCTCATCGCACTCACACGAGCCGGGCGCAGAAAGCTCGTCGAGTTCTGAGCGCTCGTGGGCGCGTGCTCAGGAACGCTTCGAAGCTTCGTTTGGCGCAAAAAATCTGCGGCGCTGCGTCGGGCCCTCGCCTTCGTTGCATCGGATGGATTTTTGGCGGCGTTCCAAAGACCAATGGCGAGCTAGCAGGCTGTTGAAGAAGCTTTTAATTTCTTTCCGCTTGGTTCCAGGCTCGCATGGCCGTTCCTGCCGACGATGATGTGGTCGTGCACGGCGATGCCGAGCGGCTTTGCGATCTCGACGATCGCGCGGTTCATCTGGATGTCGGCACTTGAGGGCGCGGGGTCGCCCGAGGGGTGGTTGTGGACCACGCATTGTAAACGGCTTATCATATTGGGAAACTTGTAAGAACTCCGATTGCGGGCAACATCTGGGAGCGGCAACAGGGAGCGGTAATTGGTGGCTGTTTCTCATGTTCACGGCGCGTCACACTTGATCATGTTGCGTATTGCGGGAACCACCTCGGTCATGCGGAGAGCGTGTCTGCTTGACCCCTGAAAGCGGAAATTGATCGGCTGCTCTTGCTTGCCCGCTAGGAGGCGAGAAGTAGACTTCGTGATTGAATACGGCACTTGATTTGGAAACGTGGGCGCGCCACGTTCGCTTCGCGTGACGGACGGAATGCAGCAAGTTACGGCGTGGCTCGAGAAACTTGGCATGTCCGAGTATGCTGTGCGTTTTGCCGAAAACCGCATTGATTTCTCGGTTCTTCGCGATCTGACCGACCAGGACCTGAGAGAACTCGGTGTCGTGCTCGGTGATCGCCGGAAGCTGCTGCGCGCCATCGGCGAGCTCAGCGGGGTCGACCCTACGTCTGGAGCTTCGGTCTCTCCTCAAGGCAACGCCGAACGCCGTCAACTCACCGTCATGTTTTGCGATCTTGTCGGTTCGACCGCACTCTCTGCCCAGTTCGATCCAGAGGACCTGCGAGAGATCATTGGCGTTTATCACCGCTGCTGCACCGCCATCGTCGAACGGAATGGCGGTTTTGTCGCTAAATACATGGGTGACGGCGTGCTCGTCTATTTCGGCTATCCGCAAGCGCACGAAGACAACGCTGAGCGCGCCGTGCAGACTGGGCTGGCGCTTGTCGAAGCGGTGCCGAAGCTTGTCACTTCAGCCGGATCGCCGCTCCAAGTGCGGATCGGGATCGCGACCGGACTAGTTGTGGTCGGCGACCTGATCGGATCGGGAGAGGCGCAGGAGCGCAGTGTCGTTGGCGAGACGCCCAACCTTGCGGCGCGACTGCAAAGCGTCGCCGAGGCGGGCATGGTCGTCTTCGACGACGGCACCCGCAGGCTTCTCGGTAATCTTTTCGAACTTCAGGACCTTGGCGTTAAGGACCTGAAGGGCATTGCCGGGCCGGTTCAAGCTTGGGCGGCATTAAGGGCCAGCTCCGTCGAAAGCCGTTTTGAGGCACTGCGCGCGACTGATGCGATTGCGCTAGTCGGACGCGAGAAAGAATTCGACCTGCTGATGCAACGCTGGTCAAATGTTAAGGCCGGCGAAGGCTACACGGTGCTGATCTCAGGCGAGGCCGGCATCGGTAAGTCGCGGCTCACCGCTGCACTTCTGGAGCGCCTCGGCGCCGAGCCGCACGCGCGGTTGCGCTATTTCTGCTCCCCTCAGCACATCGACAGCGCGTTTTATCCGTTCATCGGGCAAGTCGAACGTTCCGCAGGATTATCGCGAGAGGATTTACCGCAAACGAAGCTCGACAAGCTCGACGCCATGCTTGCGGCAACCGCGACCTCTTCTGAGGATGCTGCACTATTTGCCGAGATGCTGTCTCTGCCGAACGACGCCCATTATCTGACGTCCGATCTGACGCCGCAGCGGCGACGGCAGAAAATGCTAGAAGCGATTGTCACTCAAATCGCAACATTGGCACGCGCCAATCCGGTGCTGATGATCTTCGAAGATGCGCATTGGAGCGACCCGACGAGTTTGGAAGTGCTCAGGCTAGTCATTGATCGGCTTGCAAGCCATCGCGTGCTGCTGATCGTGACATTCCGGCCGGAGTTTGCGTCGCCTTGGGTTGGGCAACCGCATGTCACGACCCTCTCCATCGATCGCCTAGCGCACGACGACGTCAGCGCCATGATCGACCGGGTTGCTGGCTCGCAAGTACTTCCGGCCAACGTCCGTCAAGACATCCTTGAGCGCGCGGACGGCATTCCATTGTTCGTCGAAGAAATGACGAAGGCGGTATTGGAAGCGGAGAGCGAGGTTGGGGCGCGGCGCACTGCTGTAAGAGTGCCCTCGCCGGCTCTAGCCGTGCCGGCAAGTCTACATGCGTCATTAATGTCACGTCTTGACCGACTTGGTCCCGCCAAAGAGGTGGCGCAGATCGGCTCGGCGATCGGCCGCGAATTTTCGCGTAACCTGATTGCGTCGGTGACGCGCAAACCGGAGGCGGAACTCGTATCGGCACTTGATCGCCTCCTAACCGCGGGTTTGCTGTTCCAGCAGGGCCTGCCGCCAGACACTACCTATCTGTTCAATCACGCACTGGTGCAGGACGCCGCTTATAGCACGCTTCTCCGCGAGCCGCGGCGCGCTCTCCACGCTCGCATCGCCGAGATTTTCGAACAGCAATTCCCCTACGTCGCCGAAAACCAGCCGGAACTGCTGGCGCGTCATTGCACCGAGGCAGGGTTGATCGAAAAAGCTGCAGGCCTGTGGGGCCAAGCCGGACGCCGGGCACTCGCGCGCTCGGCCCTCAAAGAAGCGGCTGAGCAGCTCGCGCGAGCGCTTGGCCAGATCGCGACGTTGCCCGGCACGGCGGCGCTACGCCACGAGCAGATAAAATTGCAAGTCGATCTCTCGAATGCGCTAATCCACACTAGGGGTCACGCATCCCCCGAAACCAAGGCGTCCTTCGAGCGGGCACATTTGTTGATTGAGCAAGCGGAGGCGCTCGGCGAGCCTGCCGACGATCCATTGATGCTGTTTTCCGTTCTCTACGGCTTCTGGGTCGGGAATTGGATGGCATTCAAGGGAGACGTCGCCGGCGAGCTTGCGGAGCAGTTTCACGCCCTTGCCCAGAATCAAAGCGCGCCGGTGCCACGCATGATTGGCCATATGCTCATGGGAATATCTTTCGTGCTGGTAGGCGACATTGGGGACGGACGGGCTCATCTCGATCGCGTGATCGAGATGTACGATCCCGCTCAGCACCGGCCACTGGCGACGCGATTTGGCCATGATGTAAGGATGACAGCGTTCTGTTGGCGGGCGTTGGCATTGTGGATGTTGGGCTATCCCACTGCCGCTGCCGCGGATGTCGAACACGCGCTCAAAGATGCCCGCGACATGGGACATGCTGCGACGTTGATGTTCGCACTCGGCCACACGTCGCTCGCGCACATTCTTCGCGGGGATTATGTGGCAGCCGAGGCGCTCGCTGACGAGCTTGTCGCTTTGGGCGAAGGCAAAGGCAGTCTGTACTGGAAGTCGTACGGAATGATACTGCAAGGTGCGCTTCTCGCGCAGACCGGCAAGGCTTCTGATGCGATCCCTGTTGCTAATGCGGCAAGCGCCGCGATGCGGTCGACGGGTGCGACCGCATATGTCCCGTGGTACATGTCATATTTGGCGAGCGCCTATTCGCAGATCGGACAGTTTGATGATGCTTGGAGTTGCATCGCCGAGGCGGCGACGGCTGCGGAGGTAACACAGGAGAGGTGGTGCGAGGCCGATATTCACCGTGTAGCCGGTCAAATCGCGCTGATGTCGGCCGCACCGGACTTCGCAAAAGCAGAATTGTCCTTCGAGCGTGCCCTGTCGATCGCACGCGCACAGAAAGCGAAGTCATTTGAATTGCGCGCAGCGACGAGCTTGGCGCGGCTCCTGGACGATCAGGGGAAGCGCCGGGAGGCGCGCGATCTTCTCGGCCCAGTGCTTGGCTGGTTCACCGAGGGCTCTGATACATCTGATCTTATTGAGGCTAAGACCCTGCTCGATACGCTGGGACCCTAAGATATGGCCGTTCGTCGCGCCCAGCTCGGCGACGCTGGCCGATGCCGCCCCGCTGCTCTATGCTGCGGCGCCAGACTGAAGGGGCGTCGAGGTGAACGCACTCCAGAAATTTATCGTCGTCGCGGCCGCGTGCGCGCTCTCCGCACTCGTTATCGCGGGGCCGAAGGCGGCCGCCCAGACCAACAACGCTGGCGGCGCCGTAGGCGTGTCGGAAAAGTCGGTGTCCGGCGGCAACAATCCGCCCGACAGCGACACGGCGAAGACCGATCACGTGCGGTCGCACCGGCGCAGCGCGCACGAGAGCCGGCAACGGTCGAGCGACCCGCTCTGCTCCTATGTGCGCTCCGCGGTGCGTGCCGCCACCGCCGCCGGCCTCGACAACGGCACCGGCCTGATCGCCGCGGCGCGGACGCATTGCGGCGGGTGAGTTCGGCCTCATGCGGCGCCAAGAGTTTGGACCAACGCGTGCGCCCGATGTGCATTGAACCAAACAATATCGTGGGAGCGAGTGATAGCGATTTGGTCGGTTTCGGGGGAGAAGCGGACAGCGCGCGAACACCCGAAATCGGTCGCTAACGACCCTTGGCATCACTTCGACATCGCCAATTGGTGCATTGCGACATGTTCATTCGATCACCTCGTCGGCAGTGGCAAGTAGCATTTGCGGAACGCTGAGGCCGAGCGTCTTGGCAGTTCTCAGATTGATCACAAGCTCGAACTTGGTTGGCTGCATCACTGGACGGTCGGCCGGGCGGGCACCCTTGAGAATCTTGCCGACGTAGATTCCGGCTTGCCGGACAGCCTCCCGCTGGCTGGGTCCGTACATCATCAGGCCGCCAGGTCAGCCCAGGTTTGGCAAATTAGTGTTCGACTGCCATCCTAGGAAGATCAAACTGCCCTGATGTAACGGCGAGGTAATGATTTTACGACCATACGAGCATGTTCGATGAAGACTTGAACCACCGGGCTCAGCGTTCGGTTTTTCACGGTGACGATAGCGGTGGGTACCGGTGCGATTCCCAGATCGATTGGTAAAGTGGTGAGCGACCAACGTTTTGCGTTGAACTGGAAAGTCGTCCCGGGGAGAATTGTAAGATATCGGCCCGTAGCAAGAAGGTGATTACGCACGTGCATCGAGACAGAGCTCACCTTGCCACGCGGGACCTCCAATCCATGGGCACGAAAAGCCTGTTCGATCAATGGTCTGATCAGGATCTGCGTAGGGTGAAGAATTCCACCGCTCGTGCATCAGGTCTTTAAGCGCGACATTCCGGCGACGGGCCCATGGGCACTGGGTACTCGCGACAACAAAAAATGTTTCCGCGAATAACAACTCGACGTCCAACTCATGATCCAGGTAGTCCGTCGGGACTTTGGCGAGCATGAGATCGACCTTGCGTTCCCTTAGGGCGCGGAATTCCATCATGCCGACTGGTGCGTCAACGGCATGGACGACGACCTCGGGAAAGTGACGTGAGAAGCGATCGATGATCGCCGGCAATAACCCGGCCGCCATGAATTCCGGGCACCCGACCGATAGTTCACCGGTGCCGGGGTCTGCCAGAAACTCAATATCCCTGACGCCCTGCTTCAACTCGTCGAACACGACCAGCCCTCGCTTGAGCAAAGCGTTCGCGTAGATCGTAGGCGCGATGCCCCCGGGACTGCGATCAAGCAGACGCACGTGCAAGGTGTCTTCCAATTGTGCGATTGCCTCTGATACAGCCGGTTGGGACATCGAAAGATGTTTGGCGGCCTGCGCCATACTGCCCCAGGTTACAACCGCGGCCAGGATATGCAGGTCGCGCAGCTTGAGGCGGCGGATGAGTTGGCCGTCCCAATCAACGGTTTGGGGGGGCATTGGATTTCCCGATAGCGTTATACCAAGATCGACAGTTCCCTTATAGCGCGCCATCGGATTGAATGGCTATACAGGGCGCGACGCGCTTAACGTTACCTTGCATCGCTGCCGTCCTCGTGACCTTCCTTACACCGGCATCGGCAGCGGATATTTGTTAGCTAAGTTTGATGGGCATCATGATTGCATCTGCGGAACATGGCTCCAGCGAGGGTAGCGCCAGTCGAGCGTTGAAACGGCCGCTATCTACAAGAATAACGGCAGTTGCGGGACACCTTTTATTCAAAACAGTGGCCGCAACTGCGTTGGCAGCGCTATCAATACTTTTGGTGAGCGACGTTGGGAGTTGCGCGGCTGAGATATCCGTAGAGGTCGACGGGGAGACGATTACCATCCAACTTGGCGCGAATGAGGGGCCGCAGATGGATGGGAGTGATTATTACACCGATAACAATAGTGACAGCTGGAGCGTTTCGAATCCAGATTCGACTGGTGTTTCGCACTTCGATTACGAGGGCCCGAACGGAAGGGCGACTAAGGATGTTTTTCATCCGGGAAAGGATTGCGATACGGAGGAACAGATGCCGCCGGCTCACAGTATTAAGGAATGTCGACCTAACGAGGCGGGCAAATTGGTCGTCTTCGACGTGACGTATTACGAGTACATTTGTAAGGGCGTGCAAAGACGGGTCAGTCACGCCGTTCCCACCGATGAGCCGTGTGATGATAACGCTTACCGCACTGATGCTCAGATGGCACGAGAAAAATGGGGAGAGCAGTGGCCTTATCGCGGAGTGACGCCGCCGCCGCCGCCGCCGCCGGCCGTAGCGTGCACCGCCACCCCGCAGGGTCGCATCCGGCCTGTATACGTATCGGACGATCCCAGGACTCCTGGTTATACGGCGGCGATCTGGATGGACGAGAAGGGCAACATGTTCACGGCAATCTACTATTCCGACGGCACCAGCGTTTGGGAAGCCGCGGGCACAATTCCACCAAGGCCCAGCAAAGGTGACGTCACTAAGAGCGAATGGCAGTTTACACCGGACGCGCTCAAGCAAATGCAGAACTCCATAAAGGAGCTGGAGAAGGCCTTGGAGGATCCAGCGGGCGTCCGCAGCATCCTCGGCGGTTCATCAGGCACGGGCACTTTGTCCCCCGACGAATTTCGCCAATACGTAAATAAATTGCTTGCCTGGCCCGCGGACAATTGCGTGATCCCTCAAGAAACAAAGACGCCGGAAAAAACAATCAAGTCCGAGCTACCGAAGAGCAACAAAAGGCCGAGGAAGGAAGTCACCCACGAGACCAACAAGAAGGCGGCGCGGACGCAACCCCGTCAGGATTCAGGAACCACATCGAGCGAGGGTGGCCCCGCCATCGTGCCAGGCCTCGGCCTCGGCCTCGGCCTCGGCATCGGGTTGGGCGGATTTGGCAGACACGGTGGTGGTGGCGATTTGGGCGGCCATGGCAGCCCGAAAGACTGACAGGCTCTTCGATTCATTACGCGGAAGTCGGAAATATCCGACTTCCGCGATCTAAAAGTAGTCCGGGACTGACAGTCAATACCACGGTCCGGCACTTCCGGTATTGGCCCATCGCGTCACTTATTGCGACGCAGTGGTTTGGACGCCTTCGGGGGTAATGCGGACATCAACCAACGAGTGGTCGTCACTTTTCACGAGACGACCTCTTGACAGTCGTCCCCAATACGGTTACACTACAATCTCGCCCCAATGAAGGACATG
>CAVYHD010000015.1:0-11786 GCA_963768075.1 Terriglobia bacterium | reverse complement strand
GGGATGAGAAGAAGGTTCATGTAACCAGAACGTCGAGATGTTGTTGCGACTTCAAACGGAAAGAACGGTGGTTGCGGCCTGTCGGTCCGCATTGTGCAAACGTGCAAACTTTCGCTACCTCAGTCACTCTAGAGGCGTCGTCAGCCCTGGTCGTCAAGTTTAGCTACGCCTGGGTTTGGGCCCTGGAACAGAACGAATATCCCGACTGCCCCATAATCACGAGCGTAAGCGTCAGCGACAGCACCAGTGTGGATTCGGCCATATGTTCTATCTTCCCGGCTCGAATCGACCTGCAGCAAGACGCCAAACGGTAGCAGGTTGGATGCAACGTCACTACGAACTGAACCCCGCAACTGTTAGTGTGCGTTTGTCCCAGCAGCAGTTCCCTGCTGTAGTCCTTGCCGCAAGATTTATCCGTAAAATCTGGCGCCTCGCGATCCTCCGCACCGGTGCGCCAGGTCGTCGCGATGAATACCTATGTTCTCCGGCCGAGCATATTAGCCACCTTTGCCCCACTTGATGCGGCTGTGCCTGACATCCCCTTGCAATTTCGCCCGAGCGGGCGCATACTTCCCATAAATCACTTATGGGAGAGAAATCCGAACGCACATCTGGCGTCCCGCAAGGCATGCTGGACGTGCTGGTACTCAGGCGCTAGCTCGCGGACCGATGCATGGTTACGACGTGACCGAACACATTCTGGCGTGGTCGGGCGATGTTTTGAAGGTGCAGGAAGGCGCGCTCTATCCGGCGCTGCACCGCCTGAAACTGCGCGGCCTGCTGGCGAGCGAATGGGGCGTTTCGGCGAACAACCGGCGGGCGAAGTACTACCGGCTGACGGCGGCGGGACGCAAGCAACTCGCCAAGGAACAACTGGGACCGATAGATGCGCGCCGTGGCGAAGGCACTGCAGTTCGCCTGAGCTTAGTCCAGTTGACGGCGCCGGTTATTCATCATGGAATCAATGCCCTGACTCCACCACTGACCGAGCAGACCCTCAAGGGGACGTTGCAGGCTCCCCGTCTGGATAGCTAGCGTCTCCACAAGAATGTCCTCTCCGAAAAACGACGCCTCTTTGAGCACATTGCCGTCTGAGGTGATGATTCTGCTCTGGCCGTGAGAGCCACTTAGGTCTGGATTCGCAGGTGCGTTAGCCTGAACGAGGAACATGCCATTCTCCACCGCACGAGCCATCACCTGCGCTCGATACGGCAGTAGCTTGTGCTCCTCGCTCAGCCCCGATTCGCTGCTGATGTAATAAATGATCCGGGCACCCTTCAACGCCGGTAGGCGCACCAACTCGGGATATCGCTCATCGTGGCAGATGATCACGGTGGAAATTACTCCTTCAAGCTCGAAGTATGCAACGTGGTTGCCGGGAGTGGCCCATTTCTCACCCGCCAGGTAGACCTTCCCGTAGCGTTCGATGATCGCGCCGTGAGAGTCAAATACGACGGCTGCGTCATAGGTCCGGCCATTTACCTTGTAGACGCTTCCGATCACAGCGGCGATCTTCGCTCCCCGGCAGGTCTGTTGCAGTTGCCTTTCTGCGGTCTCAATCTCTACCGCGGACGGCGAAAACTCCGGCCTCGTATCGTAGCCCGTAAGCGCGCACTCCGGAAATACTGCAACCTGCACACCATCGCCCGCAAGTCGCCTCAGATGTGCCGCTATCCTCTCACTGTTCTGCCGGACATCGAACGAAGAGCGGAACTGCACCGTCGCAACCCTTAGTTTCAGGCCAGCGTCCGCGCCCGCCATGGGCAATGCCGCCAACGTCAGCACAAATAGAGTTACCTTGAGTGTCATCGTGTGCCCGTTCCAAGACTGGCGGACCCATTCTAACGTCGCGTGGCTCAACAATTCAAATATCGATGATCCAGTTCGGCGCGTACATATCATCCAGGCTACGCGAGTGAATCCTGCTGTCGCGCCGCAAAGGTGAAGTCACGAAAACTGCTGGCGCCGCATGGACGGCGTTCGTCCGGCCAGATAGTATTAGCGTCGCAAGGGACGGTATTGCGGTCTGCGGCGAGCAGACCCACGACAAGAAGCCGTGGGGAGGCGTGCTTTTCGACTTACGGAGGCGTTCTGGCCAAGTATTCAGCCGAGACCGGCTCCGAGGAATTCAAGGGGCTCGCGTATCAAGCGCTCAATTTTGCGATGTACGCCATCAACGACGATGGCTGCCCGAGGGAGAACTCGCTGGAGGCGGGCAGGAGGATGCGCACACGGACAAGATCCACAACTTCATGGACGCCATCGCCGCCTTTCCAGAATGGGCGAAATAGTGATTTCCGGTAAAGGAGACCGGCAGCGCGACTGGCTACTCCTGAGCCTCGTGGAATCCCGAGTCGGGGCAAGATTCCACGCGTGGAAATTCGTAGCCATGCAGTGACCCGTGCCACCCGGCGCGCCAGAATGATCGTGTGTATAGACGCCGGCGCCGCCGCGGGATGCGCCCCGAACCGCACCGCCAGCCAAACTTGGAGCATTGAGGCGATGTTCAACGTTGAGCGCCGCCGGTCACCGTATCCGGTCTGAGCACTGGCTGCCAAGCCGATCACCAGTAGGTTCTGTGCGTGACGGGTTGTGACGGGTTTTCGTGAAACTCTCTCACGTATGCGCGCCTTGGAGAAACATTCCGGAAAACCCATCACCACTCGTTATTATAATTGGGCATAATGCTCCTGCTTTCTGACCAAATCGAACATGCTATCTATTCCTTCGTCGACCAAGTCGCCGACGTGGAGGGACGCTCGACGAGCTGGGGAATGCTCGAGTCTCAGGCCGGAAATCCAAACGCAACCGTCCTCCTCAACGTCCTCAAAGAGCTTCATTCAGAGCGTCGGATCGTACTAAAAAAATGGCTGAGCACGAGCGATTGCCGCACATATCCAGATCCTGATCTGAACGATAATCTTTTCTTTTTCCGCGGCGACTTCCGAATCCTGCTCACCGCAAGAGGCCGCCGCCGCTTCGAGGAACTCACACCGAAGACGAGAGTCCAGGAGCGCATCGATAAAGCATTAGAACTCGAAACCCACCGCTACAACGATGCTGCAAGCCAAATCGCGCGGGCGGTTCAAGATCGGCTTTCCAGCGTCCCAAACCAATTTTCCGGTGATCGCCTCAAGGAAGAAGTCCTCAAAATCCGGCTGGACGAGTTGGAAAAGTTGATCCGTGAGCGCATCAAACAGAGACACAACAGTGGAGGGTACGCATCCGAGCTTCTTTTACCAGAAGAACTCGATGCGCTCAAGGCAGAAATCTGGAAAATGTTGGAGGACCGCGCGGGCAGCCTCCGGGCACTCACTCCAAGCGCTATAAGCAACGGCGTCATTACGCTTCCAGGCAACTCACGTGGCGGCGAAGATGAGCTTCTCCGATTGAAAAAGATATCCCAGTCGCTTGTAGGGGAGCTCCAACTTGAACAAGAGATGGCACCACTAGTCGGGCCATCCGGGAAGCCTCTCGTTTTTATCAGTTGCGGTCAGTACACCGATCAGGAAAGGGATCTCGGCAAGGATCTTGCCGCCATCGTGGGGGAGCTTACTCCATGCGAAGGGTACTTTGCAGAAAACCAAAATTCCCTGCTCGGCCTGTCGCAGCATATTTTCGGAGCACTTGATCGCGCAGTAGGATTTATTGCAGTTGTGCATCATCGTGGTACGGTCGCGACGCCCTCCGGCCGACACGTCCGTGGCTCCGTTTGGGTAGAGCAGGAAATCGCGATCGCGGCCTTTCTGGCCCAAGCGCAAGGCAGGCGGTTGGCAACCCTGGTTTACATCCAGAAGGGCATTGCACGTGAAGGCGTTCGCCAGCAGTTACGCCTCAAGCCTGTGGAGTTCGAAACCGAGAGCGAAATCTTGGCAGACCTCAGGGAACAGATCACCAAGCGGAATTTTGAACCAGTTGTCGCGCTGTCTGACAGGCAATCCGACGGACACGGATGAAGTACTGCCCGTTCATTCCGCCCAAGCTGCGCTGCCGAGCTGCCCCCGCATTGTCGGCGATCCGGAACGTAAGGACGGCTGAACGAGATTCTCGGTGACGTCGGCTTCGTTCCGCTGACCCGCATCGCCGACGCCACTCGGACGAGAAACGCAAACCGCGGATGTGGCGTGGTCTGAAACCGACATCGGCTACGCCGAAGTGATTCCATCCGAGGAAGCCTTGCGCCGCATCATCGCCTGGGAACACGACCCGGCCGCGGTTTGAGCCGCTCGGCAATTTCAATCGCCGAAGATTGCGAGGGCAATTCCGCCGACTAGCATCGCCCAGCAAATCCAAACAAACACACACCCGCTGTTCGAGGTGTCAAACATAGCATTAATTACGGGGTCGGTTCGAAGAGTTTTGCCGGTCCTCCGAAGCAGTAGCCAGGCCACCAATGCGATGATTACGCCAGCGATCCTCACGGCACTCAATTAATCTCGTCTATCCAGCGCTTCTCAGCCAAGCACCGATCGCGTACAGGATCAGTCCCGGTAGCGACCACAGGAGAAACTGTACGGCTACACCCAGCGGAGGCTGCAGCCAGAACCGCTCGCCCATGGTGGTTATAAATCCCTGGCCTCTGATGTCTCGTACGATGAAAAGAGCCCAGCCCGAATACATGTAGGCCGTCGCGATACCTGCCAGAACATAGAACACGATCCCAGCGCCACGTCGAAAAGGCCGCACCATTCCTCCGAGTACAGGTAGTTCGCAGGTTATAACCTGTATGGATTTACCCAGACTACCCCGAAACTGCTGTAGGTGCAAGACGTTCAGAAGCGCATTGGGGATACCGTCAGAGCGCTCCGGCTGAAGCGTGGATGGTCGCAGGACGTCTTCGCGGATAAGTCCGGGTTGAACCGAGCGCACGTTGGCGAGGTTGAGCGAGGCGAAAGCAACGTGACGATCCAAACCTTGAAGATCATCGCCGAAACACTAGGCGTCAAAATTACGGACCTGGTGAAAGGGGTTTGATGGAGACGCTCGTTCGTGCCGCCGCGAGACGGGGTAGCCGTCGTTGACCATATCGGCGCTGGCGAGAGAGAAGCGGTCGGAATTCCCGGCTATGCTTGCTGTTAGGTGAAAGCTGCCGTGTCGGTCGTTGCGGACGCGAACGTGCCCATCCCAGGATGGCAGGCTACAGTATCCTTGAGTGCTCGACGGCCACCGCGCGACGGTCGGCGTTGGCAGGACCTAGGGAGCAACCGCACCAGTCCCGATCCCGCCGCAAGCACGACTCGCGTTTATAGCCTTCGCACTTGGGCGATCATCTCGTTGATGGCGCGAATCACCAGATCTGGCCGATCTAACTGCAGCCAATGGCCGCCAGGCACGATCTCAATCCGCCCTTGGAAGTAACGCGCCAGACTCTCGTGCTCGGCCCGTTGTTCTGGGCTCGCGTTTCCCGCCGAAAGCACGATCAATGGCACGTCGCTGCGCACCGCGACTTCTCTCGCGACGGCCGCCGCACTTTCTGGCAACGCCTCCAGATATTGGGCCATACCCTCGAAGGACTTCGGATTGGACCAGTGAGACCGGATCATCGGCCATACTTCGGGCGGGAGTTTGCGGATCTCTCCCACGATCCGCTCGGCAAAGACGCCTCCACGCCCGCTGCTCGCACGGGCAACTAGTTTTGGCAGCCACTTCCTACCGGCGGCTAAGAGACTCAGGGTGAAGCGCACCACGGCGAGACGTGCGAGCCACCCGCCGCGCCGCGATAACACGATTCCACGCCGCAGCATCTTGCCGTGCAGCTGCGACGGTTCGGCCCAATCGCTGATGGCCATTGGGTCAACCAGAACCATTCCAGCCACCTCCGAGGGGTACTGCGCTTGGAAGGCGAGGGCAACCAACCCTCCATATGAATGTGCCACCAGGATCCACGGTCCGGACACGCCGGCGTGGTCAAGGAGCGTATGCAGTTCTTCGACGACCTGCCGGATACTTCGAGGGTGCCGACTTGGGTCGCTCCAGCCCAGCCAAGCGCGATCGTAGCTCGCTGTGCTGGTGACCTTGGCGATTTCCGGCTGCACGAGCCGCCAACTCAAGGATGTCGCAGCAATGCCAGACTCAAACACAACAGCAGGCAGTCCTTCGCCCCCCTGGTCAACATGGAGGCGGCATTCGCCGATATCGACCAGACGGCCCGGAGCGGGAAAGCGGCGCGCGTCTCCCGCGCTGGCGACCCACTGGTACAGCGCACCCCCCAAGTGGTACAAGCACGACCAGGACGAGCACGCTTATCGTGATCTCCAATGTCAGTCCGAGATCGACCACTCACCAAGCTACCGCACTCGCGAACGAACGGGAGCACCTCCAAAGCGCCGGCGTGACGGAAATGCCCTTTGCCATCCCCGAAGTACAGGCTGTTGGGTGATTCCCAATGACGGCCGGTGGAGAGGATGACTTCGAGGATGCCATCGCTGTTGACGCCACCGAGACTGATGACGGCGGAGTCGTCGCCGGAGTCGTCGAACCCGACGAAACGACTGAAGCTTAGCAATGCACCGGGGGACAAGGGCTGCTGCGCGGTGCCAGTCAGGACGAGCAAACCAGGAGGGCAGCCGCAGCCCACAAGAACGATGCAGGACGGCACAGATCGGCCATGGAGTTCAGGTATGGCGCAAAGGTCGAACTGGTTCCAGAGAGGGTGGCTTGAACCAGTCGGGTAGCTAGATTTTCCACGCGTGGAAAACTTTCTGCGTTACCCCGGCGCTCTTCCCACGGCAGGGACATCCGCCGTCAGAGTCACGCCGGCCCCGATTCGCACAAAATGCCCTGCCGTCACTATATTGAGGCCGCTGGACTCCGCCGGACCGACCTCAGTACTCCCAGAACCAGCTTGCTTCATGCCGACCCGCACCAACCGTCTACAAGCTCAGGAGAATGCGGATGACACCGTTCACAAATCCATTCGGCGCCACCCACTTTCCGCCAGAACCGCTCACCACGACAGCAATCGCAGGGTTTACGAGGCTCCGTTGATAGCGACCTGCTTCGGACATTTCGGACATTATGGCCATTAAGGACATCACTCTTGGGAGATTCCTCACTTGATTCTGGTGAAGAGCAGCCTCCCGTGTCCGAGTGCGGAAACAGGCCGTAGGCACGGGCCAGCCCTAGAAGATCGCGCTTCGAGATCGTTCGCGAACGAACTCGATTCCTATCCATGCTTCTATCCTGCCGAATTCGCAGGCGGCTGAGTATTCTACCAACTTTCCTTGGTGTCGCCCATGAGATCTCTTGTTCTTCTCCGTCACCCTCTCCCTCACTGGCAATGACTTCGCCCACAGCTTGTGAAACGTCTGACGCCGAAACAACCACCTGCCCAGAACAATCGTCCGTTACGTCCGAAATGTTCTTAATGTCCGCAAGCTGGAGTAACGCTTTTATGACTAGTATGGTGTGATCCTCGCCGAAAATCTCAGACTTTTCCGATCGTGAGGCAGCGCTCAAGTCCCGCATACGCTTCTCAAGTCCCGCGACACCATGTCGTTCAACTAAGCGCGCTACTGAAAGAATTGCACGCCACGGCTCAAACTCCCGGCCCGTGGCGCTCAGCTCACTGTCAAACGCTGCCCACCCGCGCTCTGCCTCAGGCAAAAGTCCTAACGCCACCGCCCATAGATCATCGCTTAGCTGCCGGTAATCGCATGGCCAACGCGCCGTGTCCATTGGATCGCGATTTCCACGTTGTGTGTCAGGCGTGCGCACGAGGGGGATGGCTATAGTCCGAGATGCCAGCACTGGGTCTGGCGTTCGAATCGCTGTGAACACGCGCGGCGTATACGCATTGACCCAACGGATCTTCCAGCCACCATTCGGGTCTGGCTCCTTGACCGGTATCCGGGCGCCTCGTCGGTTCCCCGCCAACAGAAGTTCACGCTTGTTCGGATCACACTTTCGCGGATCGGACAAAATTTCGGCGTCATCGAACATGAGAGAGGCACCGTAGTCCGCGAGATCGCGAATTGCGGGAAAGCTGCCCGAGGACAATACGATTTCCCCCAAGTACGATGTCATTGCCCAGCAGATTCCCCACTTTGTCTTGCCACTGCCGCGGTCCCCCGTGGGCCAGATGTAAGGAAGCACGGCGAACGCCGGCGTGAACCACGTCACCAGACTCGCGCACGCCGAGAACTCGCACATCGTCGACTGATCTGCGAGGCTCTGATTGAAATCGATGAACCGGTCGTAAACACTGACAAGCCGGCGGAAAACATCGGAAAAATCCGGACGCTGACGGCGCCGGTACGCTTTAACGGCGGCGGCTCGCCACAGCTTGTCGTCTGCCGGTGGCTCATGCATCTGGACATGGAATCCAAGATCGCTAACTGGTTTTTCCCCCAAACCAAAGACGGCGCCATCATCGCGGACGATGAACATTTCGCGCGACTTTTCCACCTTGGGCGGATCCAAACGTTCGATCTGGCCATCCTTTGCGAGCCTCTCCGTAACCGTCCTCGCAACCCAAAGCCACGTCGTCGCGTATGCTCGTCCACCGACCAAGTCAAGAGGGCGGCTCAGTGTGGGCGGCGCGTCATCAAGCAGCTCATAAACTGGGGGAGCCGGTTTTGGGGTCGGGCGTGGAAGGACAACCAACGCTTCCAGATCCGCCACAGAGTGGACCAAAAGAAAGTCGTCGACGCCGACCTTCTTTCCATCCGGACCGGCTGGTAGGTATACGGCATTGACAATTGCACCTTTGCGCTGCAGATGCTCGGTAAGGCGCTCCAGCGCGGCCCGCACTTGGTGCTTCGACATGATGTCCGAGTCGAAGACGATGTTCACGATGCGGCCATTCAGAGCGATGTAGTCGAAGTCGGCGAGGAAAGTTACACCGCCGAACTTGTTCTTGCCTTTGAAGTTCCATACACCCAAGAGATCGCCCGCGGTTAGGCCGTGCGTCGCCAACGCGTCGGCCTTCTTAGAGCCTTCGGTGAGCCACAGTGGCACTTTCGGGTCAGCGATGGCCGCGCGACATCGCGGTGGAACATCGAGCCTTACATACGCTCCTTTCGGAAATTCGTACTTCAGCGGCTTGCCATCACGCGGTTGCCGCGGGTTGTCCGGCCGGTAGCAGTTAACGGGGTTCGAGCCATCGGGCGCCCACACCGGGACCAACAGGCCGGGCGGTCGTTGTTGAGCCGGTGTGAAGCCAAGATCCCCAAGTTCCTTCCGACCTAGCATGCTCCGATACCCGCGCTCCTGGATTATTTCGATGCTCAAGCCGCTATCGGAACGTAGGGAGTCGTAATGGCGTTGCAACAGACCGGGGAGTTCCGCCGCAAGTGGATCTTTGCACTCCGTCATACTGGCCTCAAGGGACGCCGGAGCCCGCAGCAGTCCTATGACGAGGATGTCTCGCCCACACGCTAGTCGGATTTAGTGTCGACAGTGGAGAACCCGACCAGCGTTGAAGTATTGCAGGAATTTGCTCGGCCGCCGTCCTTTTCTGTGCATCAGGCCGCCAACGCCACCGGTCGCATGCGATAAACATCGCGCACTTCGAGGCGAGGCGTTTTCTTTCAGTTCTCCGTCCGACTATTGCCGGCCGATTCCAGCCAGCGCAAGAACGAGCGTCTCGGGATCACGATCCTCTTGCCCAAGCGGAGGTGCGGCACTTCGCCGCGCCGAATTGCGGCGTAGAATCCCGCTCTCGAAATCGTTTTCTTGCCAAGCAGGGCGTGCGCTTCGCTTGCCGTAAGGGCCGCGGACTGAGAAGGCGAGTCCATCTGCCCCCCCTTTTCTCTTGCGTTTTACTAAATGAATACTAGATAATCCAACTGAGCTACTCCATATTAACTGATCCGCCTGGAGTAGTCAACATGGATTATGTCCAACTTGGAACTGACAGAAGTGGTTAGAAAACTCCGACTCGCGCTTCGCGATACGCAGCAGGCTTTTGCGCAGCGGTTGCGCTTGGCGATTTCAACTGTGGTCCGCTATGAATCGACACGCCCGCCAAGCGGCAGGGCGCTGGTACAGCTCGAACAGCTTGCCCGCGAACACGGTTTCGCCAACTTCGCGACCATTTTCCGACAAGCTCTTCTGGAAGAACTCGGAGAGACTCCCCCGAAGCTAAAACCGGTCATTCAAGTCAACCCAGACGAAGAAGAACACGTCATGGCGCTCCTCAGGATCATCAGAACGCCTGCCCAGTACCGGAACGAGTATGACGTATGGAAGAGAATCTCGAGAAAGGCAGCACAAGACTTCAAAAATGAGTTAAAGAGCCTAGCTGTCGACGTCAGTCTAGGTCAGGCTGTCACGAAGCTCCAAGCAGAAGGTAAATCACCAGAGGAAATCGCCAAACTGTTGGGTGTCCAAGTCGCCGGCGATATAGTTGGTGCGGGGAGCGGACACCAGTAACATGTTCAGCTACCGGCAGTTGCGCAGCATGCGAAGCGACATTTTGGCGGACCGTCTTCGAGATGGGCCAGCTCGCAATCTTAGATTGGAAAGAGGAAAGCGGCTTACCTCAAGGTGAGGTGTCCGGGAGGACTCCAAAGATGAAAGGCACAGTGTACAAGCGCGCTCTACGTTCGGGGAACATCAGATGGGCCGTATCCGTCGATGCTGGCTGCGATGAAACCGGGAAGCGGAAGCGTATTTTCAAAAGCGGATTCGAGCGCAAGCTGGATGCAGATATCGAGCTTGCGAAGATCCTCAA
The DNA here is from genome assembly GCA_963768075.1 of Terriglobia bacterium. Taxonomy (GTDB): domain Bacteria; phylum Acidobacteriota; class Terriglobia; order Bryobacterales; family Bryobacteraceae; genus QHXW01. The sequence continues at coordinate 1,111 of CAVYHD010000015.1, read as the reverse complement.
CGATCGCAATGAAGGATCACTGGTCCGTCCCGATCCTCGTACGTTTGCCGAATTCAGCGAAGCGTGGCTGACTGAGCATGCAGAGATAACTTGCGCGCCGAAAACCGCTGAGCGATATCGCGAGATGCTGGTGCACGTCACGCGCAAGATTGGTCCTCAGCCGCTCAGCAAGGTCACCACCTTGCAACTGCAGCGGGTCTACAACCAACTGCTGAAGTCTGGGAAGAAGAATGGAACAGGTCACTCGATCAAAACCGTGCGCAACACCCACGGCGTTGTGCATTCCGCGCTCGAAACGGCCGTGGCGTGGGGATTGCTGAAGGTAAACCCAGCGAGCCGGTGTAAGCTACCACCGGCGCCGAAGCGCGAAGCCGTTGCGCTGGACTTCACCGCCGCCCGCAGACTTCTGGAATCATCCTCCGATCACTGGCTTGCGGATTTCCTCACTGTGGATATAGCCAGCGGCGCCCGCCGCGGTGAAATGCTTGCCTTGAGCTGGCGTGACGTTGGGCCTGAGTATTCCTCCGTGACCATCAGCAGGAGCCTGGAACAAACAAAGGCCGGCCTTCGAGTCAAGGAAACGAAGGGACGGAATATCCGGCCGGTGACACTGCCACAGGATGCGATCGAAGCCCTGAAGAGGGTCGAGGCTTCACAGGAGAAAGCGCGCGCGATGCATGGCGCTGATTACCGGGCAGACCTCGACCTCGTGTTCTGCCACCCAGACGGAAACTACATCCGGCCGGACACGGTGACGAAAGCAGTTCGCAGGCTGGCTAAGAAGGCGGGTTTCTCACGCGTCAGTCTCCACACGCTACGCCACAGTTATGGCTCGCAGCTCATCAGCGCCGGCGTGCCATTGACGACAGTTTCAAAACTGCTCGGTCATTCCAATGTCTACGTGACGGCCACAGTATACGCGCACGCCCTGGCGAACGATGAATCAGGCGCGGCCGAAAGGTGGCAAGCGGCGATGCAACGCGCCCAAGATTCCAAGGTCATCGAGATCCCGCTGCAGGGGAAAAAATCGCCAACTCCCAGCGTGGTAGCAAATGGCAGCACGAACCGCACGGAGCCTGAAAAAGGCACTGAAACGAAAACCGGTTAGCTG
>CAVYHD010000014.1:0-9000 GCA_963768075.1 Terriglobia bacterium | reverse complement strand
CTTGGAGTTTCTGGTTCCAGGTATGGAGAATGCTGAAGAATCCGATCTCGGCGGCGAGACGCTTGGGATCGCTGGCGACTTCGAGCAGCGTCTCGGCGCTGGCCCGGAATAACAGGGCATAGATCGCGCGTTTGTTCTGCAACGCCAGCGGCGCCAGTTGGCGCGGCAATGTGAAGACGACGTGGACGTAGCGGGTGGGCAGCAGTTCTTCGCCTCGCGCTTCCAGCCAGCGGTCGCGTGCGTTAGCCTGGCATTTTGGGCAATGCCGGTTTCTGCACGAGTTGTAGGAGACGACCTCGTGTCCGCATTTTGAACACGCATCTGCATGTCCGCCGAGTGCGGCTGTACGGCAGCACAGGATGGCGCGCAGCACTTTCAGGTGTAGCCAGGAAAACCACTTCGGGCGGCGATCGAAGAAGCTTTCTCCGGCTGTGCGGATCACATCGGCCACCTCAACGGGTGGCCGCGGCATTTACTTCCTACCGGTGCCTGGATCGTGGTTGCTGGCAAGCAGCAGGGAATCCAGCGGACTCGCGGTGGCGCTCAGGTGACGGTTCGACAAGTGCAAGTAGGTCGTGGTTTCTTCCAGATCACGATGCCCCAGTAAAATCTGGATGGTCCGTAGGTCTGCGCCAGCTTCGAGTAGATGCGTGGCGAAGCAGTGGCGTCTATGCCGCATGCGGCATAGGAGACACTATGCCGCTTCCCGGACTATGCCGCGAGTTGGCGCGCGCGCAGCCATTCATATTGGTTTGAGCTGTGCCGATGCGGCATAGTTCGGCTCCCTGCTTGGCACTCTGGGAGAGTGATAAACCAACTCTTCACTTTCTCAAGCACGATTGAACGACTTCGCCAGGGGCCTTTGAGTGAACACCTCGACGCCTATGCGGCCGCTGTAGCCGAACAGGGCTATGCTCAGCATTCGATCAGACAGCAAATCGTCGTGATCGCCGATTTCAGCCGATGGCTGAAGCAGAAACAGATCGCTGTCCGGGCTTTGGACAGCAAGGTTGTGGATCGATTCCTACGACTTCCGTGTCGGCAGCATCGGGTTCGCAGAGAGCGATCCGAGGGCGTTGGAGCGACTGCTGGCCATGCTTCGCCAGACCGGCGTTGTGAAGCCGCACCAGCCACCGGTCGTGGACAACGCCCAGTCGAGGATCACCTCCGAGTTCCGGCACTACTTGTTGCACGAATGCGGACGGTCGCCAGCAACGCTGCTCAACTACGTTCCCGTCATTGAGCAGTTCCTGTCCGAGCGATTTCACAACAGGGCGCCAAACTTCGCCAGACTACACGCACCGGATGTCACCGGATTCGTCATGCGCCACGCGCATCGGTTGAGTCCTGTACGGGCGGGGCTGATGGTAACGGCGCTTCGGTCATTCTTCCGCTATCTGCGACAGCGCGGAGCAATCGCTACAGATCTGGCTGGTTGCGTACCCACGGTTCCCAACTGGTCGCTTTCCACGCTGCCAAGGTTTCTTCCGGCTGCCACGGTGGAACGTATTTTGAAGCGCTGCGATCGAAAGACGTCCGTCGGCCGGCGGAACCATGCGATTTTGTTGCTGCTCGCTAGGCTCGGCGTACGCGCCGGCGAAGTCGTTGGGTTGACCTTAGACGATATCGATTGGAGCACTGGTCAGATTGCGATTCGCGGAAAGGGCGGGAAATCGGCCCAACTGCCATTGGCCGCTGACGTGGGCGCGACCCTTGCCGCTTATTTACGTCACGACCGCCCGCGTTCGGCCACTCGCAGAGTGTTCCTTCGCCACCGGGCTCCGTTAGCTGGCTTTGCGAACTCGTCGACGATTTCCTCGATCGTCAGGCGGGCCCTGAAACATGCCGGCGTAGAGTCGGCGCATACAGGTGCCCATGTGCTTCGACACTCGCTAGCCACGAGCCTGCTTCGGCAGGGGGGATCGTTGGATGAGATTGGCGAACTGCTGCGGCATCAAAGCCCAAACACGACGGCGATTTACGCCAAGGTAGACGTCACCGCCTTGCACACCTTGGCGTTGCCGTGGCCAGGAGGCGGTCGATGAATCGACTCCGAAAAGCTGTCCGAGACTACCTGACGATGCGGCGTAGCTTAGGGTTTAAGCTGGTTCGGCATGAAGCCGGTCTGCATGAGTTTGTGTCCTTTCTGGCGCGAAGGAGCAGCCCCCACATCACCGTCAAGCTGGCACTGGAGTGGGCCACACAAGATTCGAATCACAAACCCTATGAGTGGGCGGCGCGGCTCAGCATTGTGCGCGGCTTCACTCGGCACTGGAGTGCGACGGATCCCTCGACAGAAGTTCCGCCACTCGGTCTGCTGCCCTACCGACCCCCGCGCGCTCGACCATACTTCTATTCCAATCACGAAATCGACGAACTGTTGAAGGCCGCTAAAACTCGGCCTTCCATCGACCCGCTGCGCCCCTGGACCTACTACTGCCTGTTTGGGTTGCTGGCGGTCACGGGCCTGCGACTAGGTGAGGCGCTCAACCTCCGAATCGGGGACATGGATTGGTCTGAAGGCATTCTCACGATTCGAGGAGCCAAGTTTGGAAAGTCGCGTCTGGTACCGCTGCATGCTTCAACCCGCAAGGTCCTGGCCGATTATGCGAAACGCCGGGACTGCCGCTTTGGTGCGCAAGCCGAAGGACATTTCCTGGTGAACAAAAACTGCAACCGACTGGACAAAGGCGAGGTGCATCGGGCGTTCTATATTCTGTCTCGACAGATTGGGTTGCGTGCTGCGGATGCCAGCCGCGGCCCGCGATTGCACGACTTTCGACACCGTTTTGCGGTTCAGACGCTGTTGCGCTGGTATCGCGATGGTGAGGACCCCAAGCGACGTTTGCCAATCTTATCCACCTATCTCGGGCATGCCCATGTTACGGACACCTATTGGTATCTGACCGGCACTCCCGAACTGTTGGGGGCGGCCGGCAAGAGGCTGGAAAAACGATGGGAGGGCTTGAATGCGGGATCTCGCTAATCTTCCTTCCTTGTTGCAGTCGTTCTTCACTACTCGTTTGATGACACAGCGGAAAGCCAGCCCTCCCACCATCGCCTCCTATCGCGACACCTTCCGCCTGCTACTTCAGTTTGCTCAGAAACGGCTACGCAGGGCTCCCTCTCAGTTGGAGTTGGAGAATCTGGATGCCTCTTTGGTCGACGCGTTTCTGGAAGATCTGGAAAACCGCCGGGGCAATGGCGCCCGAAGCCGGAACCTGCGTTTGACGGCTATCCGGTCATTCTTCCGTTACGCGTCGCTAGAAGCGCCGGCGCAGAGCGGAATCATCCAACGGGTGTTGGCCATTCCAAACCAACGGCAGCCACGTGCACTGGTGGGTTTTCTAACCCGACCGGAGATCGAAGCCCTGTTGGCGGCGCCGAATCGAACGAACTGGCTGGGGCGGCGTGACCACGCCTTTCTGCTCACTGCCGTTCAGACTGGCCTGCGATTGTCCGAGATGACCGCGTTGCGGCATGAGGATGTCTCGCTCCGAGCAGGAGCATATGTGCGCTGTCGGGGCAAGGGACGAAAGGAGCGGTGTACCCCACTGGCCAAACCCACGGTCGCGGTCCTGCAAGCGTGGATTCGGGAGCAAGGCAGAGGAGATTCCAAAACGTTGTTTCCCAGTACTCGAGGTGGGCCTTTAAGTGCCGATGGTGTTCAGCACTTGCTCGCACGCCACGTGGCGCAAGCGCGGAAGAATTGCGTTTCACTGCGAAAGAAACGAGTCTCGCCACATGTCCTGCGGCACGCCGCCGCCATGGAACTGTTGCAAGCCGGCGTGGATCGAGCAGTGATTGCGCTTTGGCTCGGCCATGAGTCCGTCGAAACCACCCAGATCTATCTCGATGCCGACCTCGCATTGAAGGAACAGGCCCTGGCAAAGACCAACCCCGTAAAGGGCGCTCCAAAACGCTATCAACCAGACGACGAGTTGCTGGACTTTCTGAAACGACTCTGATGCAAGCCTCCGGACTATGCCGCATCCTGAACGCCAGGTGTGCCACCGCCCCCGCACTCTGCGGGCTCTTGGACGACTTCGGTTTGATCCAAGCGGCATAGTCCGGGAAGCGGCATAGTGGCGCAGCGAGTGCGGGCTTACGTGCTTCTTCAGGCCAGCGCGCGTGCTAGCCCGAGCGATGGCATCGCGCACGGCCTGTGCATGGCGAATTGATAGAATCACGCGGCGATTGGAGTCTGGTACAACCCTCGACAGTGCCTCCTCCACTGGTACGAATCGAGACCTATTGGTGACATAGATCCAGCAATAGCCGGTTCTGGCAGGCGTCCTTCGAGCCCCGCATGCGTTCGATGGCCATTATAGTAATGCTGAAAATCGATCAGCTTCGTCTCCAGATCGGCCGTGGTCCAGAATAGGATCCGGTCGAGGTACTCGCGCCGAACTGTCCCGATCAGTCGCTCTACGAAGGGATGCGAAAGTGGCACGTAAGCAACAGTTTTGATTTCGGTGACCTCGAGTACCCGAAGATTGGCTTGCCATTGGTGAAATCGATATAGCGGATCATGATCCGAGCTGAGGTATTTTGGCAGACTGTGCCCGCGAATCGCTCGGCGGAACATCCGGCACAGCGCCACTCCATCAACGATGCCGCGCTGGACGCCAAACCCAATGACGCGACGCGTACATTGATCCATCACAACGAGAACCCAATGTGTTCTCAGTGTTGCCGATTCGCATCGGAATAAATCGCAGCTCCACAAACTGTCCTTCATGTGGCCGAGTAACGTAAGCCAGGAAGGACCTCCGCCCGAATGTGCTTCCGGCCGGCAATGAACGCTCAGGAGACGGCGAACAACGTCCTTGTCGATCTCGACGCCGAAAGCCAGCGCGATCTGCTGCGCGATGCGGGGACAACCCCAGTTGGGATTACGCCGTTTCATTGCAACGACGGCATCGATGAGGGCTTTCTTCGGTCCCTTCGGCCCGGGCCGCCGCCCACGCTCGGACGAAAACAACATGCGGTACTTTCGTTTCCTCAGCGCACGGTGCAGATGCAGCAGAGTGGAAGGCTTCAGACTCGCCATCGAATTCGGCGAACTGGCGGAGCTGAACTTTGAACCAACCTTGACTGGATTCGATCCTCGTGAGATCGACGGGTTCCTGGGAGCGTATGCCGCTGGAGATGATGCTCAGGTCGATTCTGTCGCAGAACTACCCGAGAACCCGGTTTCACTCACGGGTGACCTTTGGCTCTGTGGCCAACACCGGGTGCTTTGCGGGGATTCTACCAGCCCGGAGCACGTGGCACGGCTCCTGGGCGAGCGCAACCCGATTTTGATGGTTACCGATCCGCCGTACGGGATTGAGCTCGATTCGGAATGGCGCGACCGCGCCGGCCTCAACGGCTGCGGGCCCGCCGAAGCGAGCTACATGAAACACCGCACCGAGGGCCACCACCAGACGAGCATCTCCGGCGACACGCGCGCCGACTGGTCGGAAGCCTATGCTCTGGTCCCAAGCCTCCAAATCGCATACGTCTGGCACGCTTCGGTGTTCACTCGCGAGGTTCTCGATGGCTTATTACGCATCGGCTTTCTCTACCCTCAGCAGATCATCTGGAACAAGGGCCGCGTCGTTCTTACTCGAACGCATTATTGGTATCAGCACGAGCCGTGCTGGTATGTGCGAAAGAAAAACGCGCCATGGTTTGGGAAAGCCGGCGAGAACTCCACCATCTGGGACTCGCCATCGCCGAAGTTCATCATGGGTGGATCGGATGAGCAGAAGTTCGATCATCCCACGCAGAAACCCGTGGAGCTGATGCGCCGACCGATTCTGAACCACACAAAGCGCGGGGAAGCAATCTATGACCCGTTCCTCGGCAGCGGCACAACCATGGCAGCGGCCGAGGCTAACGGGAGGGTCTGCTACGGCCTGGAGATTGACCCGAGGTATAGCGACGTCATCGTCCAACGCTGGCAGGAGTTCAGCGGTCAACACGCAACACTGGAGGGCGACGGGCGGACATTCGAACAAATCAAAACGGCGAGGCTGGAAGTCGCGGCATGAATCGGGCGTTGCCGTTGGGAAATCGTGGAAACGAAGGGCCAGTTCTGGGAGGCCATCCTGCCTTTACCTCGCGCTCTCCGACTGGTGGACGAAGTTGCGCATCTAAAACGAACCACGCCGCCGGATCCTTTGCCGGCGGCGCGAAGAAAGCGGAAGAGACGAGATTCAGGACTTGACCGAGTAGCGGCGCTGGCCGTCTTCTGCCTGGATGGACTCGACCGTCAGACCTATTTTCTTGCCAACGGTGCCGCTGATGAAACCGCGAACGCTGTGCGGCTGCCAACCGGTGGCTTTCATCAGTTCCTTCATGGTGGCTCCGCCCCGGCGTTTGAGCAGATCCAGGACTTTGGCGGTCTTGCTGCCCTCCCGCACACCCGCTGCCTTCGCCGACGTGGCTTTCCTGGGCGCTTTGGGGGCCTTCTTAGCTGGGGTGGTCTTCTTGCGCGACCTCGGCTTGGACGGTGCCACACGGGGCTTCCGTGGCGCGGCGTTGGGCTTAGTGGCGGCTTTGGGTTCCTGCGCGGCCCCCGAGGTGGCCATGGCTTGTTCTTCGGTAGTTGTCATCGTAAGTTCTCCTTTCGCGGTGATCACCGCGGTCACGACATGGGTCACTCCGGCGCGCCGAAGAAGCAAGCGAATTCTGCGATCAGGCGAAAAAGCGATGGAAAGGCGATGGTGGCTGGTGGCTGAGCGCCGCCAGTCTTCGTTTCCAAAATCCCGTCTGTGACATACGGCGCCAGGACCCATTGCCTTAACCCTTTCGCTGATCCTCAGCCTTGCGTCTTCATCGGCGCCACCTGGGCGAAAGCCAGCGGGCGAAGCCTGACCAGAGGTACAGTCGTGTCCGTATGCCAACCAAACCAACTCGTTTTCTCCAACCGAACCCACTCCATGAGCCAGAACCGCTATGCACGCGGCATTCGCGAGTGATCTTCTGCATCGGCGCCGACCGCTTCGCTATCGACTTCACCAGCACGGTAACCGAGCTCAACCAGCAACCCGCGGAAGTGATCCCGATTCAAAAGAAACGCCTGACGAAAAGGAAACCAGTTGGCTCAGATCGTCACGATCGGACTCCTTCTAAGGCAGCGCGCCGTTAACCAGCGGGGGTGCTAGTTCGTTCATTCGGGCACCCAAAGAATTTTCTCGCCTCGATTGTTAACGCGATCGGGACCAAGGTGTTGCGCCTGCGCTGTACACCTCCAGAAACCGTGCACATGGCGAGCATGCGGATGTAAGCACCTCCGAATGAGCACGTTCGAGCTTCGCACGGCGCTTCGCAGACAGCGATTTGCATCTTTCTAGGTGCTCCCGTTGAATAAGATTTTGTTGAGCTGGTTCGTTAACTGGCGGGGCGCTTTTCTAAATCGCTCGGGGACCTCCATGATAAGTTTTGTCAAGAGGGGAGACGGAGTTCCCCGTTCGCACCCGCGTCAGATGCTCCTGGTTTTCCTTCGTAGCCGTTGAATGATAGCTGAGCCGCCGGAGCCGGAGCGGAGCCCTGCGAAGCGGAGCGGAGGCGTAGGCGGCGGTGCTGTATGTCGTCTTCTGTCTCCTTCCGCTTCAATTCTGTTTGGACTCGCCGGTCCCGATCAGCGCGTGGTGCCTCGCGGCATTGGTTCCTGCGATGGCGCAGAACCAGACCTCCATTTGCGGACTCAGGCGAATTTCGCCGTCACCGAAGATTAAGTTTGGATTTACCTGCCAGCCTCGAAACCCAAACACGGAGGCCTCGAGAAGTTTGTCTTCTTTTGCCCAGTCCCCAGACGGCGAGGCCTGGCAGGTCGCGCTGCTCTGCATCTCGGTTACTGTTTCTATTCCGGGCCAGTCAGGCGGCGTTGCTGGCCACTCTGGTCTTTGCGTCGAACGGCCGTTCTTCGCGATCTACAGCCATCAGGTAAGCCACCAGTTTGCGCGCCACGGCCAGTGTGGCCCGGTTGCGATTTCCTTTCTGTTTGGCGCCTTCGTAAACCAGCGCCAGTTCCGCGTTCCACCGCGGTGCCAGTTTCGCTGCTTCGATCAACATTGTTTGCAAATGCTTGTTTCTTTGTTTCGAGATCGGCGTCCGCTCTGTCTTGCCGCCCGAACTCTTCTCGGCTCCGCACAACCCGCAATAACTCACGGCTTTCTTCACGGAAGCGAAGCGGCTGATGTCGCCCATCTCCAGCGCCCATGTTAGGGCCACCACGCGGCCCACTCCGGGAATGCTTGCCAGCCGCTCCACACGCGCTGCCAGCATGGCATCACTTTCCAGTGCCCGAATCAGCTGCCGTTGCATCCCCGTAAGCGCTTCCACCGTCGATCGGCTCAATCGTAATAACTCCGGCATCGATGGCGGCATCTCCTTTTTCTCCTTTTGGAGCAACTCGGCAAAGTACTTCTTCTGATGCACCTTCTGCTGGTTGTACGGCACACCCGCTTCCATCAGCAACCCGCTCACCTTGTTCTTCATTTGCACCGCCTGTCTCACCAGCAGATTGCGGTAGCGCAGTACCCGCCTGCGGTCCCGAATCTCGCGTGATGCCATGTGGCATTCCGGGAAGTAATCGCAGCGAAGTAAGTCAGCGATCTTCCGCGCATCTACCCGATCGTTCTTCTTCTTCCCGGCAGCGATAGCCTGCAGCATGGCCGGATGCGCCACCTTCACCATGGCGCCGCCCGATACCAGATGGTCATAAATCCATCCGGTGAACAGCGTGGCCTCCATGCCGGCTATCCATGGCTGTGGCAGTCGCCCCATCCACCCGTCCAGCGCCTGACGGGTCGCGGTGATCGTGCTCTCCTGGCTAATCGTGCCATCCGCCTGGCGCACACAGCAGCTGATGCTCTTTTTGTGTATGTCCAGGCCAATGTAATTCATACTGTTCATAGGTCCTCCTCGCTTCGATTCTGAAGCAGGCCTTCGGGCCGGCGTTCAGCTTTTTTCACCAGGAAGACCTCGCCGTTGACTTATACATTTAAA
>CAVYHD010000013.1:0-132677 GCA_963768075.1 Terriglobia bacterium | reverse complement strand
ATACTCGTAGATCGCACTCAGCGTGTCGGGAACATCGCGGTCATCGGTTTTGTCCGTCCATCGATAGATGCCGCCCGACGCCATGCAGGAAAGCGGGACGGTTTTGCTCAGCACGAAGTTGACGATGTCGGTCTGATGCACGAGCAGGTCGGTCGAGATGCCGCCGGAGTAATCCCAGTAGAGGCGCCACTGGAAGTATCGATGCGCATCCCAAGGGCGTTTCGGCGCAGGGCCGAGAAACCTGGGCCAATCCGTGTTCTCGGGATTGGCTTCCGGGCGGAACGTTATAACGCCATGCCGGATCATTGGGCGCCGAATTCCGGTACCAGAACGCGCGGACGTAATGGATGTCGCCGATCTGCCCCTGCTCCACCATCTCCTTGGCTTTCTTGTAGAGCGAAGAACTGCGGTTTTGTGTGCCCACCTGCACGATCTTTCCCGATTTCTTCCACTCGTTGACAATGTCGTAGCCCTCTTCGATGGTATGGGCGAGGGGCTTCTCGATGTACACATTCTTGCCAGCCCGCAGAGCCGCGATGGTCATGTCGTGATGCAGGTGCTCGGGCGTCATGATGAAGACGGCGTCGATCGACTTGTCGGCGAGCAGATCGTGATAGTCGTTGTACGTCTTGGGCGTGATCCCGTAGATCGTCTGAATGCGGTCCTTGGCGCGCGCGCCAGGTGCCCGGTGTAGGTGTCGCAGATCGCGGTCACGGCTACGTTATCGGGAGCCGCCTTATGCAGCCAGTCCAGGCCGGCATAGCCGCGCGTGCCCACGCCGATCCAGCCGATGTTCAGCTTGTCGGTGGCGTTTTGGGCGCGCAAAACGGCGGGCGCGGATAGTGCGACGGCGGCCGAAGTTTTCAGAAAATCGCGGCGCGGAGTACTGTCTGCCATATGCTTTGCTCCTTGTTGAGCGGCTAAAAACCATCATGCCACCAATTCCCGCAGATCCGAAACCCGATAGTCGGGGCGCCATTTAGCAAGCTCCACGGGGTCTCCGTAACCGTAGGCCACGGCGCAGATTTTGACACCCGCGGCGCGCCCGGCTTCCATGTCGGCAGGCGAGTCTCCGACAAGCAGACAGTCCTCCGGCGATGCGCCCAGCCCCGCGATGGCGGCGTTCACCACATCGGGCGCCGGTTTGCAACGAATCCCGTCACTGCCTTGCACGTGATCGAAATGGTGCAGCAAACCGAAGTGCTCCAGGACCATCTTGGTCCCGGCGGTGCTCTTTGTGGTGGCTGTCGATTTCCGGCCGCTCAGCGCGGCAAGGGCCTCAGGCACACCGGGGTACAATCGCGTATCCGCGTGCCGCCTTCCGCGATAGTTCACCGAGTACTGCTCGCTCAGTTTGGCAAGATCCTGGTCACTGATATCCGGAATGAGAGACTGGAATAGCGCCCGCAGCTCGAGCCCGACATAGCTTCGCAGGAACTCGAAGGTCACCGGCGGGCACCCGGCCGCGGCCAGCACCTCGCTCTGCGCGCCGCAAATATCCGGAGCGGAATCGACCAGCGTACCGTCGATATCGAATAGGTAAGCCGAAAAACGCGGGATCACAGGACCGGGCTATCGTTCCCCAGCATGGCACGCCGGATGATTTTGATTGGCGGGCAGCCTTGCGCGAGAAATCTGTCATGAAATTCCAACAGTTGGAACCGGGCGCCGCGCAGTCTCCGGTAATCCTCCCGCAACTTCAGAATCTCCAATTTGCCCAGCGTGTAGTACAGGTAGGTCGGGTCGGAGGCGCCCCGCTTCGTCTCCTCTTCGGCGATGGCGGGGGTTTGATATCCCTCCTTCACGAAGAAGTCGAGGCCCTGGGCGAAACTCATCCGGCCAGTGTGCATTTCGATGCCCACGATGTACCGTGCGTTACGCAGCAGCGCATCCTGCAGCTGGCCCAGGCGCAATTTGAGATCGCCGTTGCCGTACCCTTCATCCAGCATCATCTGCTCGGTGTAGTGCGCCCAGCCTTCGGAGTTGGTATTTGCCGAGATTAACTTGCGCACTTTGGACGGCGCCTTCTGCACCCACAGGAATTGGGTATAGTGCCCCGGGTAGACCTCATGAACGGCGGTGCTGATGATGGTACCGCGGCTGAACGTTTCCATGAACTGCTCCACGCGCTCCGCGCTCCACCCCGGCTCGGGTAGCGTTACATTAAAAAAACCCTCCTTGGCAACCTGCTCGTACGGTCCTGGCGAGTCCATCGAAGCCGTCGTCAGAGCGCGCGCGAACGGCGGAGTCTCTTCTACCAAGGGCAGTTCCGCCGAAGGAATTGTCACGATATTGTGACTGGCGATAAACTGCCGCAGCCCGCCCAGCACGTCGCGAAACTTCTGCAGCAGGGCGCCGGCGGGAGGATGATCCCTCTCCAGTTCTTCGAGAATTTGTTGTGGCGTGCGCGTGGGATCGAGCTTCGCCGCAGTCTCGCGAAACGCCTGCTGATTCTGGCGCAGGTTCTGGTAGCCGATCTCAAGCAGTTTGTCGAGCGGCGTCTCGACCATCTCGTCATACAACAGTTTCTGACTATAGTTTTCGGCGCCAATACGAAAATCCCCATGCGAGCGCGGGAGCAGATTGTCCTTCAGAAACTTCTGATACTCGTTCAGCGCATCGACGACCGTCTGGTTGCTGGCGTGAAACTCCTCCAGCAGGTTGCGATCTGTAACGGCGTGGAACGCGGCCGGTACGTCACTTTCGAAAAATCCGATGATCCCGGGCAACTGTTCGAGGGCCACTTCGGTAAAGACACGCGGCGGATTGCGCAAGTTGCGGCGCGCCTGGACCAGGACGTTCGGCATCAGCTTCTCGCGCGCGACAAGGGATCGCAGACGAGCCTCGGGCGGCGCGAAGCTACGGCTCATGATGCCGAACACGCTCGAAGCCAGAGCGCTCGATATACTGGTCGGGATTTTTCTCCCACTGCCTGATTTTTTCCAGGTCCAGCAGCTGGGCGTGGATCCTGTGAATCACCAGCTGGCGATCTGCCGCTGTTTCAGGCGCAAGACCCCCGGCGGGGAAATGCTCGAACTCCGCGAGAAACTGTTCCAGGGAGCGAATCTCAGCGGCGTTCGCCGCCAATGAGTAGTCTTCCAACTGCGCATCGTACTGGTGGAAGCCGTCAGATGTAGCTTGCGACGGGTGGTAATGATAATACTCGTCGAAGTAGCGGTCTACCAGTTTGTCAAAATCGGTCTGTGCCGCCGTGGGCGCAACGCACAATACACCCCCGGCCAAAATGAGTAGCAACCGTCGCATGGCTCATTCCAATCTAGCAAAGGGCTGGATTACCACACGTCTTGAGACAATCTGGGATTGGTGTACCAGCGTTGAAACTGCAAATTGGAGACCAGTCCCTCCACTACAATAGAGCGGTGGCAAGACATGTCGACCCGATTACCGTGTCCGTGGTTCAGCACAGACTCCATGGAATTGTCGAGGAGATGGGCGAGGCGATGCTACGGACATCGTATTCCCAGATCCTTAATTCGAGCCGCGATTTCTCAACCGGAATCTGCGACACCGCCGGAAGGTTGGTAGCCCAAGCGGAACACGTCCCGATCCATGTAGGCGCGCTACCTTGGGCGGTGCATTCGATCACAAAGGCTTTCGGCGATCGGGTGCGGTCGGGCGATGTGTATCTTCTGAATGATCCGTACCACGGGAACAATCACCTGCCTGATCTGACCGTGTTTGTACCAGTGTTCTCCGGTGAGCGGCTGATGTTTTGGTCCATCAACCGTTCCCACCAGAGCGATATCGGCGGCGCGACCCATGGCGGGTACAATCCCGGCGCGACTGAGATCTGGCAGGAAGGGATACGCATTCCGCCGCTATGCCTGGTCCGGTCCGGCGTAATGCGGGACGACGTTCTCCACATGATCGTCACTAACGTGCGGCACTCGCGCGACTTCGAGGGTGACATGGCGGCGATGATCGGCTCGGCTCGCGTGGGAGAGCAAAGGCTGCTGGCGCTACTCGACGAATATGGGCCGCAAACGACTCATGAGACCGTGGAAGCCGTGCTAAAAACGGCGGAGCGGCAGACGCGGGCGTGTATCGCCAAATGGAAAGACGGCGTTTACCACGGGGAGGCAGTCCTGGACGACGACGGTCACGGCTGCAGCGACATCTTTGTGCGAGCGAAGGTCACCAAGCGCGGCTCGAACCTGATTGTGGATCTCAGCGCTTCGCACCCACAGGTCATCGGATTCATCAACTCCTCATACGCCAACATGCGGTCGGCAGTGGCGATGGCGCTGGCTTACCTGATCGATCCGGAGACACCGAAGAACGACGGCACGTTTCGGCCGCTGACCGTGGTAGCGCGCGAAGGAACAGTGGTGTGGGCGAGATGCCCGGCGCCGGTAACGCTATGCACGAACCACTGCGGCCAGGAGATCGGCGAGGCGATCATCAAGGCCCTTGCACGCACATGTCCGGAACGAGCCATGGCCGGATGGGGGCGCCGTTTCAGAATGGCGATTCAGGGGAAACATCCCAAAACGGGGGAGCCGTTCATCTGGCACCTTTTCCACGCACGGCCGGGAGGAGGCGCGTCGTCAGCGGGAGATGGCTGGCCCGCGGCGGGGGAATGGCAGGCGGCAGGTGGAATCAAGTTCGGCAGTATCGAGGTAATGGAGGCGCGATTCCCTCTGTTCTTCCGGCGCCACGAGTTTCGGCCCGATTCGGGAGGAGATGGCCGGTATCGCGGCGGCCCGGGCTGTGTGCTCGAGATGGTGATGGAAGTTTCCGAACCTGCCAGAGCGAATACTGCGGGCGACGGAGTCCGGCATGGCGCTTGTGGTATGGCCGGCGGGAAGGATGGCCTGCCGCACCGCTACCGGCTCCAGAGCGGTGGGCGCAACCGCCTGTTAAAAACCAAAGAAGTCGGGATTCCGATCGAGCCTGGCGACGTGTTTCTCATTGAGTCAGCCGGCGGAGGCGGTTGGGGAGAACGGCTACGGCGCAGGCCGGAAGCTCGCGCGGCGGACCTTGCCAATGGCTTTACGACGCGGACAACGTCAGGGCGAAGGAAGATCTGAAAGAATGTACCGGATTGGAATTGATGTAGGCGGCACCTTCACGGACCTTGTGGGAGTCGATGAGCGCGGAGAAGTGATTCTGGCGAAGGCCGCCTCGACGCCTTCCGATCCATCCCTTGGCGTAATGGACGGACTTGCGCGTCTCGCGGCAGCGCTTGGCCGCGATCTATACGGGCTTCTGCGCGAGACCGAGCGAATCGTACATGGTACGACCGTTGCGACCAACGCTCTGCTCGAACGAAAGGGCGCGCGAGTCGGTCTGCTGACCACAGAGGGCCACCGGGACATCCTCGAGATGCGCGAGGGATTGAAGGACGACCGTTACAACCTGCGCGTTCCGGCTCCGGAACCTCTGGTACCACGGGCGCGGCGGATTGGAGTGCGAGAAAGGATTCGCGCGGATGGCAGCGTGGCGACACCGATCGATCTTCGGTCGCTCAATCGTGCCATTGCGAAGCTCAAGAGGCAGCGTGTGGAAGCGGTGGCGGTTTGCTATCTGCACTCCTACCGAAATCCGCGGCACGAAGAAATGACACGCGCGGCCCTCACCCGCGAACTGCCGGACGCCTACGTTTCCCTCTCGTTCGAAGTCCTGCCCCAGATCAAGGAATATGAACGGGTCTCGACTACGGTAGTAAACGCATGCGTGGGCCCGGTACTTTCGCGGTACCTGGTCCGTTTGCGCACTCGGCTTCAAGACGCGGGTTATCAGGGTCCCGTGCTGATCATGCAATCGCACGGGGGCGTGGCCTCGATCGATGAGTCAGTGCGGCTGGCCGCGGGTTCGGTGCTATCGGGTCCTGCTGGTGGGGTCGCGGCGAGCCGGTACAGCGCGCGCCTGTTGGGAGAAGCCAATCTGATCCCGTTCGACATGGGCGGTACCAGCACGGATATTTCGCTGATCGTAAATGGCGAGCCGCAGATGGCGGTGAACCTAGGGGTGGGAGTCAATCGAGTGTCGCTGCCGAGTCTGGACATCGTAAGTCTGGGAGCGGGAGGTGGATCGACGGCTTGGGTGGACAAGGGAGGCATCCTACAGGTCGGGCCCGCTAGCGCAGGCGCAGACCCGGGGCCGGCCTGCTACGGAAAAGGAGGTACCACGGCGACGGTAACCGATGCGAACTTAGTGCTGGGTTATCTGAGCCCGATAAACTTTCTGGGGGGCCGAACACGATTGAATATCGCTGCGGCCGAACGCGCGGTGAATGTCGTGGCGGGTCGACTCGGGATCAGCCGGATGGCCGCGGCAAGGGGGATCCATCAGGTGGTCAATACGCGTATGGCCGATGGAGTCCGCTTGGCTTCAGTACGCCGGGGAATCGATCCACGGCGTTTCTCGCTGCTCGCCTTCGGCGGCGCCGCGGGGCTGCATGTTACCGACGTCGCGCGCCGCTTGGGGATCGGACGGGTGGCGCTGCCGCGGCTGGCCGCGGTCTTATCGGCGTGGGGCATGCTGGCGACAGATCTCCGGTGTGAACTGGTGCGAACACACATCGGAGACGCGCATGCGGTGACTGCCGGGATGTTGCGCCGCTTGTTTACCAACATGGAGGACGAAGGGAAGCGGCGTCTGGCACAGGCTTTCCGAGGCACGGTGCGCATCCATCGGTCGGTAGATATGCGGTACGGCGAACAGATCTTCGAGGTCGGCGTGCCGCTAGACGGTTTGGATCTCACCTCGCCCGGCGTCATGAAGGAAGTGGTTGAGCGATTCCATCGCCGGCATGAAGAGTTATACACGTACAGCATGCCGGACCAGAGTGTGCTGCTGGTAAATGCCCGCGTGGCCGTCGTCGGAGAGCTACCGGAATTGCCAGCGGAACCGGAAATCCCCGTGCGCCAGCCAGGATCGCCTCGCGGGCCCCGGCGTGTCTATCTGGATAAGTGGAAGGAGATTCCGGTTTTCGATTTAGAGAAGTTAGCGGCTGGCCAAACGATCGAAGGTCCCGCAATCATAGAGGCAGTGACCACCACGGTGTTACTTCGCGACACGGATCGCGCGACAGTTACACCACTCGGATGGCTCGATATTCGCGTGTCATAGGTCGAGACTATGCGGCAGGCGTTTCCTGTGCAACCGGTTTCCTAGGCTTGGCAGCTTTGGCGGCCTTCGGCTTCCCAGCGGCCTTCGCTTTCGCTGACCGGACAGCCGCCCATCGTTTCTTCGTGGCCTGAA
The DNA here is from genome assembly GCA_963768075.1 of Terriglobia bacterium. Lineage (GTDB taxonomy): Bacteria > Acidobacteriota > Terriglobia > Bryobacterales > Bryobacteraceae > QHXW01. The sequence goes on along the minus strand of CAVYHD010000013.1, from coordinate 125,450 downwards.
TGATAGCTTTCCGCCCAGCGGCACTCAGCTTGCGCTTGGGCTTTGGCGGTGTAGCGGAAGCGGTCTTCAATGCGGCCCAACGCTTCCGCTGTGCCGCTGCGATTCGCTTGCGCGCGGAGGCGCTCAGCGGGTGTCTCTTTGGAGCCGTACGTACCTCGCCGCCGGCCGCAGCCTTTGGGTGTCCCGGACCACGGCGGCCAAGCTGTACTTGAATCTCTGTGATGGCCGCTTGTATTTTGACCTTCTCACTTTCGTAGCCGATCAACGCAGCCCGTAGAAAGCCTTCCTCGTATCGTGCCATTTCTTAACATCTCCCTATCTAATGTCGATGAGCCCCGATTCTACCATTACTAATCGGCGGGTTAAACTTCAGAAGATTTTCATGACCTAATCGAGTCTCTCCGGGTGTATCCTCTTGAGCATGGAGCCTGACTCCAAACTAGTAGGATCTTCCAACCTGCGGTTATGCCGCCGGGACATTCTCAAGATCGGCGCCAACAGTATCGCCGGCCTAATAATGCCGGCAACCGCTGCATCGCAGGTCGCGCAGCAAACCACCGTCTACGGCCGGATCGCCGCCTATCTTCATTCTGTAACTGCCATCGATAGTCACGACCACCTTCGCCCTTTTGACGCGCTTAAGGGTTACGTCGAAACTGATCGCGGCCGCGGCATGAATCTGTACGGCCTATGGAACACCAGCTATTACCCTCAGACGAACCGGCTCACGGCCTGGAATCCCGGCGAGACTTTCGATGCCTGGTGGGGCGGGCGAAACACGATTTTGACAATGCTCGCGCGACGACATTTTACCGATACATGCTGCCCGCTTTCCAGACTCTCTACGGCGTGGATTTCGATCGCATCACCGATGCGCAGGCCCGTGAGCTCGACCGCCGCATCTTTCAAAACTATAAAGAGAAGCGATGGATCGAATACGTGGTCACAGAGCGATCTAACATCGAGCTGATGATAATCGATCCGTACTGGGCAAAGCTCAAGTATCCGACAGCCTATCGATTTCAGGCGCGGAACCTGAACACTAGCTCGCTATTAGGAGGCTTTCACCCGTCGGAATACAAAGATTCTCTGAACGATCCTTACCATTTCGCGAGCGAGCGGAATAAGACGGTCCAATCACTGGACGACTATCTGCTAGTTATCGAATCTCTGTGCCGAGAGGCGAAAGAACAAGGGGCGGTTTGTCTCACGGATGATGATACCGCCTATGACCGAGTACTTCAGTTCGATAATGTCCCCACCGCACGAGCGGCCCGAGTATTTGGGCGGAAGCGGTCCGAACTGACCGCGCAGCAAATCAAGGAGTTCCAAGACTTCATCATGTGGAGGCTGGTCGAATTCAGCGCCAAGTATGATCTGCCTTATCAGATCCACACCGGGGACGGCCGCATCCAGGGTTCGAGCCCTATGTTTCTGATCGAGATGATCGAGGCGAACCCGAAAACCAAGTTCGTTTTGATGCACGGCGGCTTTCCCTGGGTGGGTGAGACCGGAGCCATCGTTTTCGAGGAAATGAATCGCGCGAAGAATGTGTGGATCGATTCCTGCTGGCTGCCGACAATCAGCTATACGATGGCAAAGCGCGCATTCCACGAATGGTTGGAGCTTGTGCCTTCCGACCGAATACTCTGGGGCTCCGACCTACACCACGCCGAGGGTATCTATGCAGCAACGGAGTTCACACGCCGGTGCCTGGGTGAGGTACTTGCCGAAAAGGTTGCACACGGGGATCTAGCCGAGCAGCACGCTATGCAGATCGGAAAACAGATCATGCGGGACAATGCCTTGGAGGTTTTCCCGCGACTGAAAGCCTTACTTTGGAAAGGTTAGGGCAACCTCTTATTTTTACTGGGTTGATGTCAGAAAGTTGCACCGTAAGATGATCATAATATAAATTCTAAGACAATCGTTCGAGAAAAATGCCACGCAATCATGAATCTTTCAGCTCCAGTGCCACCTGCGATCGTCGCCAGTTCTTGATGACCGCTGGTTTGGTCATGGCGCCTTTCCCCAATGCTTCGCCGGGCGCGGAGCCTATTCTCGATTTTCACCAGCACACGCGCTACAACGGTATTCAGCGCCGCTCGGATCAGCAGCTTGTCGCACACCAGGTCTACAACGGAGTGACCACGTCGATTCTGCTGCCGGGAGAGGGATGGATGCTTTCCCAGGTTGGTGATAACGCGAGCTGTGCGGCCTTGGAAGCGGACTACCCTGGGCAGTTTGTGCGTTTCGCCTGCGCCGATCCTGCCGAATCTCGAGCTCTCGACATGCTGCGGGGGAATCTCAGCCGAGGCGCCATCGGGTTCGGTGAGCTTAAGTTTCCAGTTGCCGTGGATTCACCAGAGATGCATCGCATCTATAAGCTCGCCGAAGAGCGCGGCATTCCGGTTCTACTTCATTTCCAGTATGAAACATACAATACTGGGTTCGAGCGCTTCGAAGATGTATTGAAAGCTTACCCGAAAGTGAATTTCGTCGGTCACGCGCAAACCTGGTGGGGGAACATCAGTGCGGACCTGAATCCCCTGGAGATGTACCCCAAGGGGCCGGTGCGACGGGGCGGACTGACGGACCGACTCTTGCGGGATTACTCCAACATCTATGCAGATCTTTCCGCTAACTCAGGTCTCAACGCGATTACCAGAGACCCGGAATTTGCGCGTGGTTTCATCGAACGCCATAGCCGGAAGTTGATTTGGGGAAGCGATTGCAACTGCCTGGACGGCAAAGGCGGCGGCACTGCAGACGAATACTGCATCGGAGCGCGTTCGCTCGCTGCCCTGCGAAAACTGGTACCGCATGAGGACGTGTTTCGCCGGATTGTCCACGAGAATGGCGCCAGCTTGTTGGGTGGTCACGCGAATTAGGGACCGCCGCGATGTCAAGAAGATGCGGTTTTTACACTTTCCCGGGTCGAAACACGGGATTGCCGCCCGTGGTTACGCGCGCTCATCAGTCCGATAGCGCTCACCAGCAAGAACAAGAAAGACCAGAGCAGGGTGATGGAGGCGACCTCCGTTGCCTCGGAAAATACGCGACGCACCGCGCCGCTAGCCCGCAGAAGCATCCAAACCAGCGATAGGATGCCGACTGCGAGCGCGGGACCTGTGATCCGTTCGAGGGCTGTCTGCGTTTGCTGTGAGTAGAGCGGGTCAGCCGGCATGAGAATCGGCGCCGTGGCATGCACGATGAAACTGCTAGCTTCGGTGTTCGCTGCCGCCGCATGCGACTCAGCCACATCCAGTTTGCGCACCAACTCCCCGGCTATGCGCGCGGCCACTTCCTCCGGCGCTACGGGCAGCACCTTCTTGCGCGCCCAAAGTACGTACCAGAGCGCGGCGGCGACATAGAGCCCCGCGGTTGGAAGGATGACCTGCACGTTCGACCACACATACAGACATCCCGCAATCCCAGCTAAGACGGCCACGAACAACGGCAGCGACGGGTACGCGGGAACTTTGTACGGCCGAAACAACTCCGGCTCCTTCCGGCGCAGGACCACCAGGCAAATCATGGCGAGCACATACCAGATCACCGCCGTGAGAGTGGAGATCAGGATGGCGACCGCGGTTGCCTTCTCGTAGAAATGGCCGAACAGTATGAACAGGATGGTCACCGCGGTCCATACCATCAGCGAAACGTGCGGCGTTCGGCGCGTGGGATGTACCGCGCCCAGCCATTTCGGCAGGTAGCCGGCGCGCCCTAGCGAAAACGACTGGCGGCTGATCGCGTAGATCATTCCGTTGTAGGAAACCACCATGCCGGCCACCGCCAGCGCCGAGAACGCAGTGAGAAACCAGCCAGTCCCCCAAACCTTCTTGAAGACCAGCGGAAGCGGGTAGTCGACTGCTCCGGTTTCGGCGTACGGTGCGGCCGCCGAGGCAAACCACCACGTCAGCAAAACGAGCGCCACCAGGGTGATCTGCGCGAGCACCAGACCACGCGGGATGGAAACATGTGGCTCGTGCGCTTCTTCAGCCGCCAGGGCGACGGTTTCGATAATCACCAGCCACCACAGCGCGTAGGGCACAGCGCCGAGCACGCCTGACCATCCTGACGGCAGCAGCGGTTTGGTGAAGACGCGGTCCAGCGACACCCCAGGAGCCGCACCCAGCCAAAACCAGACCAGCGCAGCGATGGCCGCGTACGTCAGCCAGAGCATAATGACAGCCTGCTGCTTCACTCCGGCATACTGAATTACGAGGAACACCAGCGCGCAGAGTATGGCGCACGCGGTGGTCACATTGCGGTCGGGATGTTCGGGGTTGATGAGAAACGCGATGTATCCGCCCGCCGCCAGTCCTGTTCCAATCGTGGCAAACAGACATTCGAGGAACATCGACCAAGCCATTAGAAACCCGAACCATTTGCCCACCGCCCGCCGCCCGAACGCCAGCGGCCCGCCCGCGAACGGCATGGCGACAGAAAGCTCCGAGAGCGCGAGCACCCACGCGAGGTACAACACACAAACGATCAGCGAAGCCACCAAGACGCCGATCGGTCCACCGACAGGCAGCCCGAAATTCCATCCGAAATACATCCCCGTGATTACTACGCCCACGCCCAGCGCCCATATATGGATCACGCCGAGCGGCTTGTTGAGCGCGTGCTCCCGGATATATTCGATTTCCTCCGGCAGAAGCAAAGAGCGGTTCAGGTGGGCTTCCGAGACAACTTCGTTGACGATGGCGTCGAACTGCACATCGCGTTTGTCGATACCGGCCATAGGTGTAGGGGCTATTCTACATGGTTGGTGAAGCGAGCGCCGATCGGCACCCGCGACTCGTCATGGCCAACGCGCAGCGTGCAACGCTGCCGGCGACAGTCACCCTATGTCGTGTTTGGATCGCCACGGAGGGAAGGCATCGACATGCCGGCGTACCAGGAGAGGAAGCTACGCCAGTCCGATTGCCCCTAAAGTTGGCCGGCGAGAACAGTTAATGCGCCAATATGGGCCGCAGCTCCATGGTTTTGAAATAGACTTCGGCGCCTTCCGATTGAAACAAAATGCGCCCTTTCGTAAGCGAGGAACCGCTCCTTTCGTTTACGAGTTTGTGATTTACATAGTACCGGATGGTGTCTCCAATGGCCCACAACTCAAGGCAGTTCCATTGCCCGTGCGGTTTCTCGACTTCGTTCTGCGGGTCGCGATAGCCGGCTACATCCTTCCACGGGCCTTTGCCGAACCGGTCGAACCGGCCCTTGTCCTTGGTTTCGCCTTTCACGGTCAGGCGCGTGTCACCCACTACGATGATGTCACCCGTCCCACCCTCGATCATCTGAAACTCAATGGAGTGCGGCCAAATCTTGTCTTCCCCATTCACATGAAACAGAACGCCACTGTCGCGCGCCTTATCCTTGCGCGGTTCGTGCGTCTGCTCACCCCAGCGAAACATCACGTGGAGATAGTAGTTTTCGTACTCCTTCTCCGTAATGATGTAACCGAACTCCGCGCCGGAGACGTGGACTACCCCTTTTTGAACCTGAAAAACGTGATCCGGATCGTTGTTCTTGCCATGATGCTGGAGATACGTATAGAACCCATCGAGGTTCTTTCCATTGAACAGTTTGGTCTTGGGTCCGAGCTTCGGGTTCGCGGCAAAGGTAAGCGAAACACACAGCAGAAGAAAAATGAGACGCGTCATAGTTGATTCCTAACTTTACGGATTGCGAACCTGTGCGATCTCCCGTGATTTCTGCGATTGCAAGAATGCGAGCAGGTCGATGAATTCCGGGCGCGTGAGGCTTTCGTCCAAACCCTCAGGCATCAGGGAGACACTTGACGGTTTGATCGAAACAATCTGTTTTCGCGGGATGCGGATTTCAGCGTGAGGCCCGGTTACCAGGGTGAGCGCATCCGGAGTATCCTGACCTCTTACTCCGGCGTACACATCCGTTTTGGTTTCGACGTTATAAATCTCAAATCCAGGCACGAAGCTGGCGCTGGGGAAGACGATCGCCTCGAGGATGTCGTGGCCTGAGCGGATGGCGCCGACTCCGGTTAGATCCGGGCCGACGTGCCCTCCCTGGTTGCCGATCGTGTGGCAGTGATAACACGCTACCTTTTCGCCAAAGAATATATGGCGGCCGCGACCGATATCGCCGCCCGCGCTGAGCAACGGCTCGAGCTGTCGGAGCCGCGTAATCCGCACTTTTTGCAGTTCCTCCAGGTGAGTGAGCAGCGGTCGCGCTTCGGTGCGAACGTCTTCAGGGTACTTGGCCAAAATGTCCTGCAACCGTTTGGCATCGGGTTCGCCAATCGAGACTTGGGTTTTCAGAAGAGCTCTGACCATGGCTTTTCCGGCGTCAGCATCCGCTGAACCGCTGAACGATTCGATCAGCCGGGGAAGAATAAGCGCATCCGCCTGCTGCAAATAACCGCGAGCCAGCGTGATTAACTGTGCGTCCGTCAGGTGCGCACTTCCGAGCACCTGGGCGGCCGCCAGGCGCTCCGCCGCATCGTTATTCCGGTTCAAACGGCCCAGGAGAAACTTGAGAGCGGTGTCATTGATTCCCGGCCGGCGGCGAACCAGAATCGCCAACGCCGTGGTTCGCAGTTCGGGCGGTGATGATTGGCTGGACGCGATCTTTTCGAGGCGGCCGTCTAGCTCCATAATCTGCAGCGCCCGCACCAGGTTTAAGGTGCGTAGGCGCACTGCGGGAGCAGAATGATCGAGCAAGCCGCCGAGTCGCTCCATCCAAGGCGCTGGGAATTCCTTCAGGTCGCAGTGGTCGATCGTGTCAAGGAGGAACAGCTCGCGTTTTGCGCCGCCGGCGGCATCGCCCAGTAGGTCGCCCACCAGTTTCTGTATATCGGGGCTCGAACAGAACGAGAGAAGCACCTCACGCACCGGCTCTGCCTCGGCGCCGGGAAATTCGGGAGAGCGGAGACGCGATTCGAGAAAACTCAGAACCGATCCCGACCAGTCGGGATGATGCGACGCCACCCACAGTGCAGCCGTTCGCAGTTCTTTGTCCTTGTCGCTCAGCGCCGGCGTAAGCTGCTCGGCGGTGAGCGGCGAATTATCCATTTGATCAAGAGCAATAAGCGCGGACTTGCGAATCTTTGGATTTGCATTGCCCAGCGCTTCGATCAGGGGAGCCGGCGTTTTCAACTCGATCAATGCGTAGGTCACGGAGTGCTCGTTAAACCGGTCAAAGGCGCGCGCAGCCCCGGAGATAAGTGCTGGGACGGCGCGGGCGTCGCCAATCTGGCCCAATGCGGTAGCAGCCTGGCGGCGGACAGCGGGTTGCCCATCCTTCTGCACCATTTGCATCAGAACGTCTACCGCTTCGCGATCTCTAGCCATACCCGCGGCCCGTGCCGCGGCCACGCGCACACGGAAGCTGGAATCATTGAGCGCGGCTCGAACACCCCGTTCGGCTTCGGATGTACCGATGCGGAACAATGCCCATACGGCTGCACTGCGCGCCTCTTGCGATGCCGACTGCTCGCGCTTGTGCACGAGCGCTTCAACCGCCGGCTCGCCGGCTTCCACGAGCAATTCAACCGCACGATCACGCACCGCGGGGCGAAGGTCTTCGAGATAGCCCACAAGCTCGGAAGGTTTCCTCTCCGCAAGCTTCAGACTTTCGCCTCGGGGATCGCGAACCGCCGGCGCACCCACTCTCCGGATACGGTAAATGCTGCCTTTGATTTCCGGCTTGGCGACGCGCGAGATCGGGCAGCCGTGGATGAACCAGGCTCCGGTGTCGACAACTAACAAACTGCCGTCCGCATCCTCCATGACATCGGTGGGATGAAAGTCCGGATCGACGGAAGTCAGGAAGTCTGAATCTTCCGTGCGGAAGGTGGCGCCGTCACGATAGAGAATGTGCCGCTGCACGCGGTGCGGATTGAATTGCGCGCTGAAAAAATTATCCTGGTACGGCTGACCGAAACTACGGCTTCGATATCGCATCAGGCCGGCAGGCGCAATGCGCGCGAATTTCGTCATAACGGGCATCAGATCGCCGGTGCGCTTAAATTCGCTCGTAACTGGATACGGCTTTGGGTAGACGCCGCCCCAAACCCAATGCATAATCGCATCGCGCTGGCCATCACGCGGATCCTGGAAATAAGTCATCGTTCCGAAGGTTTCGCCCGTGGGCAGGAAAACAAGCTCGACGGGATTGTCGAAACCGCCGCCCGCCACCCACTCGAGGCCGGTTCCGTCCGGACGGACGCGCCAGATCCGCGAAGCCTCGCCTTTGAATTCGCGGCCGTCTTTGGTGCTGATCTCAAATCCATGCCGGCCATCGGTGAGATACAGCCAGCCATCAGGACCGAAGAAAGGCCCGTGAAGACTGGCTGCGTTCGAAGATAGGTGCCAGCCGGTTACGATCACATCGCGCCGGTCGGCCACACCGTCGCCGTCGGTGTCCTCCAGCCGGATCAAGTTCGGCGGCGCCGCGACATAAAGCGCACCGCGGTACCAGACCGCGCCCGCGGGAAGAGTCAGCTTGTCCGCGAATACCGTGCTCCGGTCATAAACGCCGTCGCCATTCGTATCTTCGAGCATGCGGATGACATAATCCGGCTTAGCAGCCATTTGGTCCGTGGTCAGTGTATTCCCCGACGATTCGCACAGAAACAGGCGTCCGCGATCATCGATTGTGCCCATCATCGGGTAATTGACAAGCCCGGCGCCCGCGACCTTCTCTACCTTGAAGCCAGGCGGCACGTGCAGGGCTGCGAGGCCGGTTCGCGGAGCATTCGCGGAAGCTCCAAGTGCCGTCGAGGCCCAAATGAAAGCGGCGGTCAGTCCAGTAAGCAGTTCGAACCCGCAGCGCGGAAAGTGCCGCAAGGAAGGCATCATAGTTGTTCATGTTATCATCTGGCGTTTCGAATTCAATTACTTTTCTTGCAATATAAAGAAAGCTGGCGCAACCGGCAGTCTTGCGGGCATTTGCCATCGCTTGACCGGGTCATGTGAAGATCGCAACACACCCGAAGAAAGATCAAAATGGCTGTTCAGCCTATTAGACAAATTGTCGAATCAGTACTCGAATTCGATTGACAATGCGCTCTGGCTGACCTAGCATGATCGCTAATCTTAAACGATCAGGGGCGCCGCTCGGGAACTTTCGAGGGAGGAGATCACGTCATGACAGGTAAGGGTCGCAGGTTTTGGCAATGCTGTTGCGCAGTGTCGTTGATCATGCTGCTTACAGTCTGGCTCGGCAGAGCTCAGGAAGTGACAGCCCGATTGTCGGGTACGGTAAAAGATCCGGCCGGCGCCGTAGTGCCTGAGGCGGCGTTGAGTGCCACCAATGTAAGCACGGGCGTGTTACGAGAACAATTTCGGGCGCCGCCGGAGATTACGTCTTCCCGCATCTTGCTCCGGGAGCCTACACGCTTTCGGTGGAGAAGACTGGTTTCTCCGCCACTGTGTTATCCGGGATTGTTCTGAACGTGGACCAAAAGGCCACTGTGGATGTGGTGCTGCAAGTGGGGCAAGTCACACAGTCGGTTCAGGTGGAAGCGACCGCCCCGCTGGTTGATAGCACCAGCGCGAGTATGGGAACGGTTGTTGACCAACAACCCATCCTCGATTTGCCGCTCAATTTGAGGCGTACGGGTGCACTTGCGCTGATCGTGCCGGGAACAGTCGACACCACGGGAAGGTCGCTTACCTCCGCGAACGGCAACGGATCCGGGTTCAACGACAATAGCTACAGCGGGTCGGGAGCAGTTTCTTCGGGTAATTTGATTTTGATCGACGGAATGATCTCTCGGGCACTCAACAATGGTGGGTTTGCCCTGCAGCCGGTTCCGGAGATGGTAAAGGAATTCAAGATCGAGAATAACACCTACGATGCGGCGACGGGCCTGAGTTCCGGCACTACCATGAACCTGATTACTGAATCGGGCAGCAACGGCTTCCATGGCTCGGCCTGGGAGTACTTGCGGAACGCGGACATGGATGCGCGCAACTTCTTCGCGACAGACCGGCCCGAATTCATCCGCAATCAATATGGCGGGGCCGTGGGGGGGCCGATTCGAAGGAATAAGACATTCTTCTTCGGGAGCTATGAAGGGCTTCGACTCATTCAAGGGCAGAGTGGAACGAGTGTAGTCCCCACGGCGGCTGAGAGGGCGGGAAACTTCAGCTCCTCTCTTACAGGGCAAACCGCCAATCTGTGCGCATCCAGTGGCTCCGCCGCTCCCGCCAACCTGAACTTTGATACGGGGCAATTATTCAATCCGGCTTCCGAGCACCTTTTCACTTGCCCGGCAAATCCGGCGAACCCTGGCGCCGGGACGTCTACCATTCTAGTCGGCACACCGATCCCCGGAAACATAATCACCAACATGAATCCGGTAGCGCAGAAGGTTTTGGCGCTCTTTCCCGCGCCCAACCGCGCCGGCATCCCGAATTATGTAAATGAGACGCCCCTGCGACGCCCCGACGAACAATTTGATGTGCGTGTCGACGAGGTTCTCTCCGATAATGATCGCTTGTTTGGCCGATACCTATTTGGCAACTACCGACCAGTTGCCCCCGGGAAATTTCGACCCCTTTAATGACTATCAACACTATAGAGGCCAGAACGTGGTGGGCGGCTGGACCCACGTTATTCAGCCCGAGCTCTGATCAACGATGTGCGTGTGGGCTACCAAGCGGGATTTTCTCGATCGCGACTGCCAAGGGTGCCCTCGGCAACCGGGTCTTCTGGGCAGTTTCGGTATCCACAGTTGCAGGCTCCCACCAAGCAGTTGGAGGCATATCCCTGCCTTCAGTTTCATCAATTTCGCCGGAGTGGGAGACGGCGGTTACTACCCAGATATTCTGGCAGATAGAGTTCAGAAGTTCGAAGACACCCTCACCAAGATTGTCGGCAAGCACACCATCGTCCTCGGCGGCGATTTCAACTTCTGGCAGACCCCTCGGGTGGAAGATCCCATGCAGGTGAATGGGAGCATCAGCTTCAACGGGCAATTCTCATCTCTGGCGGCAGAAATTCCGGGCGTTAGTGCGATCTCCGACCTCGCCGATCTGGAGTTGGGCTTCCCTTCCGGCGGGCTATACACTCAAAAGTCCGTTTGTCAACGAACTGATCGGGGGAGGCTGGTTTAGTCTGTTTGCCCAGGATAACATTCGTGTCAACTCTCGATTGAGTGTGGAGGTTGGCCTTCGGTGGGAGTATCGCAAGCAACCCTACGATCAGAACAACGAGATTGCCACGCTGTATCCGCTGGCGTATAACTCGACCCCCGGAGATGCCCTCCTGCTGACCGCTTTCCCCAATGCCGCCAACGACGCGCTCTGCTCGCAATTCTTACTACCTCAACGCTAACGGACAATGTCTGGTCATGAGTTCGGCGATGAGAGACGCAACTGGGGCTTACCGGGAATAAAGTCCGGGAACTTAGCTTGGGCCCTGGTCACGGGAACTTTGATCCGCGGCTCGGAGTCTCGTGGCGTCCGCTCAAACTCCGATAAGCTCATAGTTCACGCTGGGGCGGGAGTATTCAACGATTTACCTCACACTAACATTCAAGGTTCATATGTCAATAACAACCCGGTCTCGACGCAAACCCCTACTTACAACACTGCGTTCGGATCGCCGCCGCCGCTAACCAATGGCGCTCCAACCACGACCGAGACAATGTTTGCAAATTCCGCGGCGGTTCCGCTATCCCAAATTACCTCGGAGTTGATGCCGAGCCCGTTTTATGCCACGCCGACCGTGTATGAATGGAGTGCCAGCATCCAGTCGCAGTTGGCGCAGAACTGGGCGCTGGAGGTTGGATACGTAGGGAATCGGGGCGATCACATGGACTACATTCATTTGTGGGGCAATCAGGCAGTGCCTGGAGTTGGTCCGCTGCAACCGCGGCGGCCGTGGCCTGATTTTAATATCATGCTATACGATTCGTTCAATGGTGTTTCGAACTATGATGCCCTGACAACTAAAGTCACCAAGAGATTCTCGCATGGCTTTCAAGCGCTGATTGCTTATACCTGGGGCCATGGTCTCGATTGGAACGGAGGGGACTCTGACTCTGTTTCCTTGGTGCAGAACGACAATAATGCGAGGGCGGACTATGGAACAGCGGATATCAGCATTAAACAGCGGCTGGTTCTAACGCCGATCTGGCAACTCCCGTTTGGAAAGGGACAACGCTTTTTGAACGATGGCGGTCTTTCGAATACCGTGGCCGGAGGATGGGAAGTCTCCAGCATCATTACATTCCAGACGGGCTTCCCGTTTACCGTTCAGGCGAATGAGGATTTCTCGAACAGCGGCTCGCTATCTCCGCGGCCGGACCGGACTTGCAATGGCGCCGGCCCTCAAACAGTAGCGGACTGGTTTGATGCCAACTGTTTCACCACCGACGCGCTCTCGCAGGCTTTGGCGAGTGGGACACCCCGTTTCGGGAATTCCGGCAAGAATATCTTGTACGGGCCAGGTATGCAGCAATGGGATGTGTCGCTTATCAAACGAAACCGAATTACGGAGAGATTGAATCTTGAATTTCGGGCCGAGTTTTTCAACCTGTTCAATCATCCTAATTTCGGCACACCAGGGGCGACCATCGGTACCAGCACTGCCGGCCAGATTACGAGTGCCGGCACTCCCCGCGACATTCAATTTGGCTTGAAACTAAAGTTCTGACGGGTACTTCTCCTTTGATGTGCCGTGACACGAGCCGCTCGTGCCGCAGCAGATGGCGGTGTGAACGCGCGCTTCTCACGCGATTAAAAGGCGTCTGCTGTGACACGTTGCCTACCGTTTTCATGGCTGAGGGTAGAATGTCCTAGATGTGTTCTCGATGGTCAGTGCTCGTGTTCGCGGGCGTGCTGGTTTCGTGCGGCAAGCGATCGAGCGGGCCCGGCCCCCGCTCTCCTCAGGATGAATTGCAAACCTTCCGCGTTAACGACGACCTGAATGTCGAGCTGTTTGCGAACGAACCCGAGGTCATGAGCCCGGTCGAGATGGTCTTTGATGAAAATGGGCGCATTTATGTAGCCGAGATGCTGGACTACCCGGCGGATCCTCCACCCGGAAAACCGGCGCGTTCCCGTATTCGCCTACTCGAAACCGATGCCACAGGCAAGATAACCCGCAGCTCCATTTTCGCCGATCACGTTCTGGAAGTGAGCGGCATCATGCCCTACAAGGGCGGATTGATCGTCACGAGTGCGCCGGACATCTTGTTTATGAAGGATACGGACGGTGACGGGAAGGCCGATGAGAAAGAGGTTCTGTACACCGGTTTTTCGAAAGTCGATCCCGAAGCGCGCATCACCAACCCAAGGCTTGGCATTGATAACTGGATTTATTGTTCCAATGACGGCCAGGAAGCCAGCATCACATCGCCGAAGCATCCCGAACGCCCGCCGGTCTCGGTGGGCGGAGCGGATTTCCGCTTCCGGCCGGATCGTGATCTCGCCGAGCCCGCCTCCGGCCCGGCACAGTTTGGTTCCACCTTTGATGAGTGGGGCAACCGGTTCATTTCACAAAATACCATGCATGTCCGGCAGGTAGTGGTGCCCATGAACTATCTGATCCGCTCGCCGCTGCTGGATGCCGGAGCGCCCGCCGAAGATATTTCGGACCACGGCCGTCCCTCGGGGCGCATGTACCCGCTGACGCAGCCGCAAGCCTGGCGGGTGGAAAGAACGCGCCTGCGGCAACAGCGTTATCACGAAAATGACCTGGAAAATGTTCGCCCTCTCGATGCCTCCACCGAGCTCGTCTCGGGGTGGTTTACCGCTGCCACCGGCGGCACCATCTATTCCGGTGATCAGTTTCCGGAACAATACCGCGGCAACTTGTTTACTGGAGACGTGAGTGGAAATCTGATCCATCGCGATATCCTGCGGCCACGAGGCATCACCTTCACCGCCAGCCGCGCCCCGGGCGAGCAGCAACGCGAATTTCTGGCTTCTAGTGATCCGTGGTTCCGCCCTTGTAATTTCGCGAACGCGCCCGACGGCGATCTGTACGTCCTGGATATCTACCGCGAAGTCATTGAGACCCCGGAATCCATTCCCGAAGCGATCAAGAAAACGTTGAATTTCTGGCGCGGCGACACGCTGGGGAGGATTTACCGCATCGTCCCGAAAAATGCGCCGCACAAAAGAAATCTGAAACCAAATCTGGCCTCTGCGACTATCGCGGACCTGGTGAAGGACCTGGAGAATCCCAACGGCTGGCACCGCGACACAGCGCATCGGTTGCTGGTCGAACGGCAAGATCCGGCTGCGGTTCCGCTGTTAAGGGACTTGTTGGCGAACAGTGACATTCCACAGGCGCGGCTCCATGCACTCTGGGCGTTGGAAGGCCTTTCGGCAGTGGACGCCCCGACGGTGCTAAAAGGTTTGCACGACCCGAATCCGAGAGTACGGGAACATGCGGTGCATGTCGCCGAGGAACTGATTCCCGGCTCGAAGGAGGTAGCACGGGAGCTGTTGGCAATGACATCGGATCCGGATACCCGGGTGCAGTTTCAACTGGCCTTCACGTTAGGGCAAATGAACGGCGCCGGGAGCATGGACGGTCTTGCGAAACTCGCGTCACAGCATGGCGGAGACCACTGGTTTCAAGTTGCGGTCCTGAGCTCGGTGCATGATTCACCGGCGCAACTCTTCGACGTGCTGATGGCAAAAAACCAACTGTTGAACGATCGCGATTTTGTGGGCCAGCTCGCTGCGCTCATCGGGGCCAAGCACAATCCGGCGGAGATCGCACATTTTTTGACAGCGCTGCCTCGTCTGACGCAACCCGATGCCGCTCTCTCGGGATTATCGAGGGGCCTGAGACTCTCAGGAATCAAAACCTTGCGGGTACATGGAGCGGAAGGGTTGCTGGCGAGATATCTCAATAGCCCATCGGAAGCGATTGAAAAGGCCGCGTGGGAAACGGCCCGCTATCTCGAAATGCCAAGCCTCGTTCAAAAAGCCGAGGCGGAGGCATTGGCACCGCACGTAGATGCCAAAAAACGCCTCAACGCCGTTCGACTATTGCGCAGCGCGCCCTATTCGGCGGCAAGTCCTGTGCTGCGCAAAATCCTGGAATCGCAACCGGGATCGGAATTGCAGTCAGCCGCCGTCGAATCCCTGGCGACGTTTGATGATCCGGTTGTCGCCACGACTCTTATCGCCAATTGGAAAAGCTACGATCCCGAGACGCGCCGGAAGGCACTGGATGCGCTGCTGAATCAGCGGGAACGGGTCCCCATTCTGGTGTCGGCGCTCGAGGGGCATCAACTGGAGATCAACGCGGTCAATACCGCCGGACGAGCCCGCTTAATGCAATATTCCGATCCCGCAATTCGAGAACGGGCCCGCCATCTGTTTCAGAGCGATACCAGTGACCGTATGAAACTGGTCCAGGACTATCAGGGCACCCTAAAGATGGCGGGCAACCCGGCGCGGGGCAAAACCAGATTTGAGGAAGTCTGCGGCAAATGCCATCTGCCTCGAAAGCAGGGCGGGCGCGTGGGGCCGGACCTCTCCGGCGTTAGCAGCAAGTCAAAAGAGGAACTTTTGACCTCGATCCTGAACCCGAGTTACGCTATTGAGCCTCGGTTTACCAACTACATCATCACTACAAAGGATGGCGGCCTGCACGACGGTCTGATCGCTAACGAAACGCCGGGAACCATCACGCTGCGCGGAGGATCCGAAGAAGATGAAACTTTGCTCCGCACAAACATCGCGGAGATGCGTGCCTCCAGCGTTTCGCTGATGCCGGAGGATCTGGAAAAGTCTCTGAGCCGGCAGGACATTGCGGATGTCATCAGCTATCTGCAAGGAGGGCTCTAGCTTGCCACAAAATTTGCACCGCTGGCCATCAGGAAGGACGGCAAGGTAAATCTCCGATCGCGGAACAACAAGGATTTCTCAGCGATAAATTCGGAGAAACAAATAAAAACCCGCCGAGCAGCTGAGTATGCAGTCGAGGCGACATTGCGCAAATACTTTTTGCTGAACGAACAGCAAGGTGTCCTCTAGCGCCCGGATCGTTCGCCTGGTTGCGCCCGGCCGCAGTCACGTCCGAATGAACGTGATACCTTAGGCCAAGGACCACTACGGTTGCGTCGCCACCGGAACCGCGAAGGGGAAGGCACGGTGCTAAGAGGGCGTCACCCTGCACACGGCTCTCCAAATGACCAGGAGCCCCCATGGAGACGCGCGTATTTGACCTACCAGCTACGGTCCTGAGCACCGACGGCAAGCACTCGGAAACGTTTAGCAGAGGCGAGCGTGTGAAGAACGTCCAGCGGTTCGATAAGCGGGTCATGTTCGAGCCGGTGAGCACACACCACATCGCCGGAACCTATGCCATGGATTGGAGCGTGTTCGAGGCGATCACGACCGCGGTGCGCGGGGCACCGGCGTAAGCCAGCAAGTAGTGTAGCGCAAGTAGGTTGATGCCCATCCCCGGGTAGTGCGTATTGCGCTCAAATACGCTTGGTTCCTCGCAGTCATGCTCCGTCCCGTGCTTTCGCCCTAACGTTCGATGCTTGTTGCCGACAATGACGGCTCTTTCGTTGATGAGCCTCCGAAAGGGGCTGTCGGTATCTAGGGTGCGTAATGCGTGAAGACGAGGTCGCTGGCCTTGGCCTGATTGTGGCAGGGGAAACAGCTTTTCATTGACGCCGCCGCGGCGGGTTTGCCGTCTATGAAGGTAGCGAACCCCCAGCCGCCCGTCGCAGCGTACTTCGTGGAATCCTTGACCATAAACTGAATGTTCGTGGGGGGACCAGGGACGAAAGATTGGGCTTGGCCAAAGACTTTGTTGTTTTCCGCCGACGGGACGTGACCGTAGTGCAACGCGGCAATGATCGTGCCGTCCGGGAACGGGAGCCTCCCCCCGCGGTAGGCCTCGATCGCCAGATCGTTGCCCAAAACGGCGCCGATACTATTCAGGTTACCTGCTTCGTGGGAGACGGAGATCAACCTCCAGTCCCGGTATCCGGGGGGGATTTTTGTCACGAAGATCGGGGCGGCCGAGTCAGCGGCGTGTAGAGACGCGGGCGCCGTAAACGCCACAATACCCGCCAGTATTACAACGGCCACCAGCAGCAAAGCGATCCTTTTCACAGTGGTTCCTCCTTCAGGAAGACTAGCATGGGTTAATTACGATAAATGGCAACCAATACTGCATATAGGCTGCATGCGCGTCAGATACTCCGGCTCGATTGCGATATAATACCGCGATGGTTACCCCACGTACTGGAAGCCTCGCGTTGATCGCGCTCGCGATAGGCGGGCTCTTGCCCGCCGCTCATGCTGGAACAATCGACGCAATATATGCTTTCGGCGACAGCCTGTCGGACGTCGGAAACGCTTTTACGCTAACTGGCGGCGCAGCGCCTGCCACCCCTTATGTCAACGGCCAGTTCAGCAATGGGCCAGTCTGGGTTCAGGACCTCGCTGCCGGACTCGGCCTCGCGCCTCTCTTGCCGAGCCTGGCGGGCGGAACCGACTACGCCTACGGCGGGGCGGAAACCGGCCCAACGGCGTTCAATACCGCACTTCCCTTCACGGACCTTACCGGCCCCACGGGGCAGGTGGCTCAATTTGGAGCGGCTAATCCGACTGCTGACCCGAATGCGCTCTATACGATCTGGATTGGCAGCAACGATCTCTTAGATATCTTGGCAGGAGGAGGGACCCTAGCACAAGATGCCGCGGATGTCGGAATCGCCGTGACTAATGTCGATGACGCAATCGGTGCTTTGGCTGCCGATGGTGCGAAGCACTTTCTCATCGCCACAGTGCCGGACCTGGGTAAAACTCCCGCAGCAATAGCTGGTGGTCCGGCAGCGGTGGCCGGCGCATCGGCACTAGCGGCAGATTTCGACATCGCTCTTGTTAATAGCGCGGTTTCGCTTGCGAGCTCGGACGGCTTGAACCTGTCCATTCTGAACACCTATGCACTCCTCGATGCGATTGTTGCGAATCCAGCGTCCTACGGGCTCACCGATGTAACAGACCCCTGTTTGACAGGGGAAGTCAACTATGCCGGCGGCACGCCCTGCGCCAACCCTAACCAGTATCTGTTCTGGGACCCGCTTCACCCAACTGCGGCGGGCCATGCGATCGTCGCAGATGCTGCGCTGGCCGTGGTGACTCCGGAGCCCGCTTCCGTGGGATTGCTCGCCGTGGGATTGCTGGGCATGGGTCTCGTTTTCCGACGCCGGAAGGTTTAGGAGCACAGCATAGTCAGAAACGCCATCCGAGACTTCCTCGGTTTGCCTGAATACTGCCCCGGTACACAAACGGGTAGGTTTCGAGGCTCCACTCCGATTGCAGTGCGTCATCTGTGAGCGAGCGCCGAGAGTCGGATCAAGGGTGATCCGTTGGCCGAGCCGCTTTACTGCTTCTCGTACGCCGTCACGGATGGTTCGCGGCGCGTGCATTCGGGGCCAGATCCAGCGTGGCCGTCGTCATCACCTTGCCATCCGCGGATACCGCGATGGTAGTCCTGTTGGTTGATACGCCCTCCCTTGCTTAGCGCGGTCTCCATCGTCTGCGCATCGATCAGTTTCAAAGCGACCATGGTCCCGGAAATCACCGCCAGGAGGTATGAGCGGATGTATATATTAAAGGAACGGCCGGCCCTGTTCGTGCGTTTCCTTCTTGTCATGGGAAACTTCGCCGTCGACCTCCGCTATTCCCTTCGCATGATGCGCAGCAGTCCGGGCTTTACCACGGTCGCCGTGGCTGCACTCGCGCTCGGCATTGGCGCCAATACCGCCATCTTCACTGTGGTCAACAGCGTGATGCTGCAGCCTTTGCCTTATCCGGAGCCTGAACGCCTGGTCCGGCTCTTGCGGCAATATCCCAACGGCAGCGGCGATTCGAACTCGATTCCCAAGTACATGGTGTGGCGCCAGAACGATGTTTTCGCCGCCATGACGCTGTACGATTTCTCCGCGCTCAGCATGAATCTGGGAACGGGTGACAGGCCGGAACCGGTCAAGGCCATGCACGTGTCTCGTGACTTCTTCCGCGTTTTTGGAGTGCAGCCCGCCTTCGGCCGAACGTTTACGGAGGCGGAAGATCTGCCCAACGGAGCGCCCGTCGCCGTTCTCAGCGACCGGATGTGGCGCAGCCGCTTGGCCTCCGATCCGCAAATTATTGGCCGCTCCCTGCTGCTCAACAAACAGCCTTACAGTGTCGTCGGGGTCGCGCCGAAAGGCTTCGAATCCGATCCGCCGTCTGATCTCTGGTTGCCACTCCAAGCCGATCCCTCCAGTACCAATCAGGGTCACTATCTGCTCACTGCCGCCAGGTTGAAACCGGGCGTCTCTCTTTCGCAGGCGAGGGCTGAAATGAAGGTGGCCGGTGAGCGCTTTCGCGCTGCCAATCCCAAGTGGATGGACAAGGCGGAGAGCGTGGGCGTCGAGCCCATGAAAGATTCCATGGTTCGCGATGTCCGCATCGCATTGTACGTTCTGTTTGGCGCGGTGGGTTTCGTGCTGCTGATCGCGTGCGCGAACGTGGCCAACCTGCTTCTGGCCCGCGCTGCCGTGCGCCAGAAAGAATTGGCGATTCGCGCGGCAATCGGCGCCAGCTACTGGCGCATGGTCCGCCAGCTTCTTACCGAGAGCGTCATGCTCGCCGGCGTCGGAGGGATACTGGGCTTCATTCTGGGCGCCTGGGGTGTGCGCGCGCTGCTCCTCGTGGCGCCCGGTAATATTCCGCGGCTTACCGACCAGACTGGCGCGCTGCACGTCCCGCCGGTCGACTGGCGTGTGGCGGGATTCACCATCGGGATCGCCATGTTGACTGGCATTCTATTTGGTCTCTTCCCCGCCCTGCACATTTCCAACCCCGACCTCGCCTCGACTCTCAAAGAGGGTGGACGCGCCGGGGGAAGTGTTCTGCGCAAACGGGCACGCTCCATTCTGGTGATCACCGAAGTCGCGCTGGCGCTGGTCCTACTAATCTCCGCCGCGCTTCTCATCCGCACCTTCGCCGGCTTGCATTCGGTCGACCCCGGTTTCAATGCTCATAACTTGCTGACCATGGAAACCTCGCTAACGGGCGGCTCATATGATTCGACGGCAAGGGTAGATGCTCTTGTGCATGCGGTGGTGCAGCGCATGGAAGGACTGCCCGGCGTGCAGTCCGCCGCTTCGGCTATCGTGCTGCCGGTCGCCGGAGTTGGACTCGACCTGCCCTTCAACATCGTCGGCCGCACACCTTCCAAAGGTCAATACGAGGGCGACAATTACTGGCGCTCGGTCAGCCCTCACTACTTCCGCGCCTTGCAGATTCCCTTGCTGCGCGGCCGAACGTTTAGCGACACCGACACTGGCAATGCGTCGCGTGTCGTGATCATAAATCAGGTGATGGCAAAGCAGCACTGGAAGGATCTGGACCCCATCGGCCAGGTCATTGTCATCGGCAAAGGGCTCGGGCCGCAGTTCGATGATCCGCCGCGCCAAATCGTTGGCGTTGTTGGTAACGTGCGCGAGAACAGTCTCGGCGAGCCGGATCAGGCCGTCATGTACGTCCCGCAGAGCCAGGTTTCGGAAGGTCTCACCAAGCTCGCTAACAGCGTGATTCCGCTCTCGTGGGTGATTCACGGCTCGTCCGATCCCCTGGCCCTGCGGGCGTCAGTGGAAAGGGAGATCAACGCCGTAGACGGCATGCTTTCCGTGTCGCACGTACGAACCATGGAGCAGGTGATGTCGGACGCGCTCGCGCGCCAGAATTTCAGCATGCTGCTGCTTACGATTTTCGCCGCCATTGCGCTGTTTCTGGCGGCCATCGGAATCTACGGATTGATGTCCTATTCCGTAGAGCAGCGGTTCCAGGAGATCGGCATACGCGTAGCGCTGGGCGCCGCACGCCGCGATGTTCTCCGGCTGATCGTGCTCCAGGGGATGAAGCTGGTGTCGGTCGGCGTCATTCTGGGCTTGGGCGCGGCATACGGCATCACGCGGCTCCTGGGTTCGCTCCTTTATGGCGTGCAGGCGACAGACCCCGTTACCTTCGCTGCGGTCGCCGTCGTCGTGACGATGGTCGCAGCCGGCGCTACGTTCGTGCCGGCGCGGCGCGCCTCCGCGATCGCTCCATCAGACGCCCTGCGGCATCAGTAGCCGACCTGGGCACACCTCAGAAAAACTCAGCGATAAATTCGGGAGAAAAACCAGCCAAGCTGTTGAATTAGTTTGGCTGGGAGGCAGGGACTCGAACCCCGATACGCAGATCCAGAGTCTGCAGTCTTACCATTAGACGACCTCCCAGGAGCCTTCATTTTAACATTGAGCGGCAAGGCTGCCGGGGCGGCAAACCAGCGCGAAAGCGGCTATTCCTGCCCGGCTGCGACGCTCATCGTGAACTGCGTCAGTCCGGAACGGCAAAGGTATTCGAGCAGCAGGATCATTTTATGCTCCTGGTCCTGATCCTGCAGTGACCCGGTAAGGCCCCGGCACCCGGCGTCCCGGCGGCTGCGGTCGAATTGCTTGATGGCCTCCGCCAGTTGCGTTCGGCTGCCATAGCACCGCCACCCGCTTTCCAGAATGCAGGAGCCCAAAAACTCCGCGATATATTGCAGCTCGTCGGTGGCCAATCCTTGCAGAAACCGCTTGTTTTCACGTCTTTGGGGATCTTCCACGCACGCACTAAGGGCACGTACCAGGGTAGACTTCTTTGCTGCAGCAGCCGGCACTAGCAGGACTCCTGATTAGCAAGAATCATCACAACCGTGTGCCTGTATTATTGCGAAAATGCGAACCCGGCGCAAGGGGGGCTTTGCCCCGATTTTACCCCGGTCGCCGGGGCGCCGACCGGGCTCGGCGAAGCTTCCAGATGAGATCGGTAACCAAGGCTTCGATCTGGTCGCGTACCTTGGCGTACACTTCGTCAGTTTGCCCGATCGGATCGCGCACATCCCATTCGAGTACCGGAGCCAACACTCCCTCCGGCATCCGGAGGCCGCTCATATTGACCACGATATCGCACTCGTTGGCTTCGTCCAGCCGGAATGCTTTAGAGTACTGGTTGGAAACGTCGACACGTCTCTGCGCCATGGCGCGAATAGTCTCTTCAACCACCATACCCGCAGGCGCGAGCCCCGCGCTTTCGGCCGCCACGGTGTCGCCGCCGTACTCGCGCGCGAATCCCTCCGCCATCTGGCTGCGGCAGCAATTGCCGATGCACACGAACAGAACACGCTTTTGCTTGACACCGCTCACAGTTTGGAGAGAAAGAGATCGTGGACCCGTGAATCCGAGCTTAGCTCCGGATGAAAGGTGGCCACGAGGTGGCGTCCCTGTTCCACCAGCACAGGATCGCCTTGGTAGGTCGCGAGCACGTGAGCCTCCGGCCCCACGCGGCGAATGATAGGTGCACGAATGAAAACAGCTTCAAGATCGCCGGAGTGCGTACGGTCGGCGAATTCCGGCTCAGGGGCAATGTGGGCGACACGGCTGTCGATTTGGCGGCCGTACCCGTTCCGTTCCACTGTCAGGTTCATCAACCCCAGGCTCGGCTGCGCTGGATGCGTGACTTCGGCGGCCAGCAGGATGGCGCCGGCGCAGGTACCGAAAATGGGGCGGCGGCGGCCGAAATCAGCGAGTGGCTCGAACAGGTTCTCGACGTGCAACAGCTTGAGCATGGTCGTGCTTTCGCCGCCGGGGATGATCAGGCCATCGAGATCCGCAAGGTCGGAGGCTGTGCGGGCGAGCACAGGCTCAGCGCCCGCGCGCGCCAGAGCCTGGTTATGTGCTTCGAAATCGCCCTGTAACGCCAGCACTCCAACCTTCTTCATCACCAGCCTCGGGTTTGCAGCAGCTCCGATTCCTGCAGCTTCGAAATATCGATCCCGTGCATCCCGATGCCCAGACCTTCACTGGCTTCGAGCAGCTTCTGCGGATCGTTAAAATAAGTGGCGGCTTTGACGACGGCGCGGGCGCGCACCTCGGGATCGTCAGACTTGAAAATCCCCGATCCTACGAAGATCGCTTCGGCGCCCAGTTGCATGACGAGCGCCGCGTCGGCGGGAGTGGCAATGCCACCGGCCGAAAAATTGGGCACCGGCAGTTTCCCGTGCTGCGCGACCCACTCCACGAGCTCCAGCGGCGCCTGCAGTTTCTTGGACTCGGCCACCAGCTCTTCTTTACCGAGCACGGTAAGCTGCTTCATTTCTTTCTGAATGGTACGCATGTGCCGCACCGCCTCGACGATATTGCCGGAGCCGGCTTCGCCCTTAGTGCGAATCATGGCCGCGCCCTCCGCAATGCGCCGCAGCGCCTCGCCCAGGTTGCGCGCGCCGCACACAAACGGTACTTTGAAGCCGCGCTTGTCAATGTGGTGCTCTTCGTCGGCGGGCGTGAGCACTTCGCTCTCATCGACGTAATCGACCCCGAGCGCTTCGAGTACCCGCGCCTCCATGAAGTGGCCGATGCGGGCCTTGGCCATCACCGGGATGCTGACGGTCTGCATGATCTCGCGGATCTTGCTGATAGGCGCCATGCGCGCCACACCGCCCTCTTTGCGGATGTCCGCCGGTACGCGTTCCAGCGCCATTACCGCCGTGGCGCCCGCTTTTTCTGCGATGAGGGCTTGCTCAGCATTAGTGACGTCCATGATGACGCCGCCTTTGAGCATTTCCGCCAACCCGATCTTTACACGAAACGTATCGTCCAGATACATAAACTCTCCTATTAAGATGTCAAACCATAGCGGGCGCGGGCTCGCGGTTCCAGGAGCCCCGTAGCCGTTCTATTTCGTGGGAAAAAATCTCCCCCAGAATCCTAACTCCCTGTTCAATCTGCCCCGGCGCGAGGCCGGCAAAACTTAGTCGAAGCGCACCCGGTTCCGGCCGGCTAACGCCGAAATACCTTCCCGGCAGGTACGTAACGCCATGCCGCTGCGCACGGGCCAGCAACTCACCGGCGTCCAGCAGATCGGGAAGCCGGACCCACAGGTTCATGCCACCTTGCGGACGCGTGAACGTCGTGCCTTGCGGCAGGTGACGCTCACATGCGCGGAGCACTGCCGCGAGACGTTCGGCGCCCGCCTTCAGGATTTGCCTATGGTGCGCTTGCAGACGGCCGGAAACAGCGAAACGCAATAACACGGCCTGCGAGAGATGATCGCTGTGAAGATCGGACATATGTTTGGCATCCATCACGCGTCCGATCAGCGCCCGCGGTCCTATGGCCCAACCCACGCGCAATCCGGGGAAGGAAATCTTGGAAAAACTCCGCAGCAGAATCGTATCTCCGGTTTCGTCCATCTGCTTGATCGTGGCGAGCGGTGCGCCTTCATATCGCAACTGGCCGTAGGTATCGTTTTCGATGAGGACCGTTCCGGCGTTGTGTGCGAGCCGCAGAACTTCCGCCCGCGCCTCGTGAGGAAGCGTCGCACCGGTCGGGTTCTGGAAATTCGAGGTGACGACGATGGCCTTGAACCGGCTTTTTCCCAGAGCCCGCTCAAGCTGCGCGAGATCCATACCGTTGGCTTGTACGGGGATACCCGTGAGATCAGCGCCCGCATCGAGGAAGAGGTTTTTCAACCCCGGATATACCGGCTCTTCCACCAGGACCTTGTCACCGGGCCGAATCAGCACCCGCCGCAAGAGATCCAGAGCCTGCTGACACCCACTCGTGATGATGAGATCGTCACCCGGCCGCAGCACACCTTCGCGCTGCGCGGCATGGATCAGGTATTGTCGCAGCGGCTCATATCCGCCCGGCGAACCCAGTTGCAAGACCGCCGCGAAGTCCGGCCCGGCCATCACCTCTTCGCAGCTTTTGCGGAATGCCTCAATGGGAAACAGGTCCTCCGAAGGACGGGAGACGGCGAAACTGATGGCACCGGCTACCACCGGCTGAGCCGGGCTGACGCTCGAGGGTTCCAGGATGGCGTTCCAGTTCAAGCCCGCAGCCGGGGAAGCATCAACGCCTGTTACGTAACTTCCGCGGCCGACCTGGCCGGTGATGAGGCCGCTGGTTTCGAGCAACTCGTATGCGGCGGAGACCGTAGTTCGGTTCAGTCCAAGCAGGCCAGCCAATTCGCGTGTGGGCGGCAGACGTTCCCCGCGTCTTAGTGACCCGGAGCGAATCAGCTGGCTGAAGTACCGTTGCAGTTGCTGATACAGCGGCACTTCAGATTCAGGATCGAGTTTTGGATTAGGAACCACTGCGAATGGAGCATACCATTTTGGACTGGCAGGTGCAATCCAATGCCTTCGGGCGCCGCTGGTGGATCCGATCGTCGCGGGATGAGTGAGCATTGCTGGGTCACACTCACCGTGCGAAAGCATGGGCCTGCTAAAATGTTCCATTCATGGTAGAAGAGCGGATCGTTACGATCCAGGCGCTGGCCCTTGAGCGCATTAGCACTGCGAACTCTCCCGAGGACCTCGAACGGGTGCGCGTCGAAGTGCTGGGCCGTAAAGGGTCATTGGCGGAGATCAGTAAAGACATGGGCAAGCTCGCGCCGGAGGAACGGGCGCGGGCCGGCAAGCTGCTAAATGCCGCTAAGCAGGCAATCGAAGAGGCAATCGAGGCGCGTAAACCACACTTCAGCGAAGCGGCCCTGCGCGAACGCCTCGACGCGGAGTGGGTGGATCTCACGCTTCCCGCGCCAGGACCGCGAGCCGGAAGCCTGCATCCCATCACGCAGATCCAGATGGAACTGGAGGATCTGTTCACATCGCTGGGATTCATGGTGCTCGACGGGCCGGAGGTCGAGACCGAATATCACAATTTTGATGCGTTGAACATTCCGCCGGAACATCCGGCGCGCGATGCACAGGACACCTTCTGGCTGGCGGACGGCAACCTGCTGCGGACGCACACATCGCCGGTTCAGGTGCGCGGCATGGAACGATTCCAGCCGCCGCTGCGGATGGTTGCGCCCGGGCGGGTATTTCGCAACGAGAGCGTGGACGCTTCGCACGAGCACACGTTTTACCAGCTCGAGGGCATGATGATCGACCGCGATGTGTCGGTGGCGCATCTGCTCTACTTCATGAAAACGTTGCTCCGCGAGATTTTCCGCCGCGACGTGACGGTGCGGCTGCGTCCGGGATTTTTTCCGTTCGTGGAGCCGGGATTCGAACTGGACATCCAGTGTTTCATCTGCGGCGGGCCAGGGTGCGCGGTGTGCAAGCACAGCGGATGGGTGGAACTGCTGCCGTGCGGCCTGGTGAATCCGAATGTGCTGCGGATCAGCGGGATCGACCCGGACACGTGGAATGGATTCGCGTTCGGCTTGGGGCTGACCCGGCTCGTGATGATGCGATACGGGATCGATGACATTCGGCTGCTACAGAGCGGGGACCTGAGGTTCCTGCAGCAATTCTAAATTTCACCGCAGAGACGCAGAGGCACAGAGAAGTTGAAATTCTCCTATAACTGGATTCGCGAATACGTCGAGGGCCTGGACCTGCCGCCAGCGAAGCTCGAAGCTTTAATTACGATGAAGACGGCGGAGTGCGAGGGCATCGAGGAGGTGGGTGTCTATCTGGCAGAGGCTTGCGCGGCGCGGGTGGACGCGGTCGAGCCGATTGCTAACTCGCACAACGTGAAGGCGCGGGTGGAGACGGTTCGGTACGGGACCAGGACGGTGGTGTGTGGCGCGCCGAATTGCCGCGTGGGTATGGTGACGGCGTACGTGCCGCTGGGGAAGAAAATCGTTCAAGGGATCGAGAGCGACGGAATGCTGGCCAGCGGCGCGGAGCTGGGCATCAATCGGGACGGCGCCGGAATCATTGAGCTGCTCGCCGAAGCAGGCGCGGCGATCGCGGGCTGCGGGCGGGACAGCGTGATCGAGATTGATAACAAATCCATCACGCACCGGCCGGATTTGTGGGGGCATTTTGGCATGGCGCGCGAAGTGGCAGCGATTTCGCGGCGACGATTATTAGATCCCGTGAAACTGGCGCTTCTGCCGGGAGGCGCGGCGCCGGTGAAGATCGAAATCGGGGATTTCGAACTGTGCCCGCGTTACAGCGCTTTGGTGTTTGAGAACGTGACGGTGCGGCCATCGCCGCCGTGGCTGCAATACAGACTAAGCGCGATCGGGCTGAACCCGATCAACAACATCGTGGACCTGACGAACTTCATCATGGCGGAGCTAGCGCAGCCCATGCACGCGTTCGACCGGGGTTTATTGAAAGGCGATACGATTTTCATCCGGCCCGCGAAGGACGGCGAACGGATTGTAGCGCTGAACGAAGAGGAATACGGGCTCAAGGCGAGCAATCTGGTGATTGCGGATGCAGCGGGGCCGATCGCGATTGCGGGCGTGATCGGTGGGCAGGGCAGCGCGATTTCGGAAAGGACCACCAACGTGGTTTTCGAGAGCGCGAATTTTCAAGCGACGAGCGTGCGGCGCACGTCGGTGGATATTAAGCTGCGCACGGATGCTTCGATGCGCTTTGAGAAGGCGCAGGACCCGATGAATACGGTACGGGCGCTGGCGCGAGCCGTGGAACTGATGCGGGAACTGTCACCGGGAGCGCGGCTGGTGGGCGGGTTGGGCGATCGGATGAAAGAGCTCGCCGCTCTGCCAGAGGTTCGCCTCGAGGCCGAGTGGGTGAATCGCAAGCTGGGGCGCGAGGTTGCGGCGGCGGAGATCCGGGAGATTCTCCAGAGCCTCGAATTTGGCGTGCGCGAGGCGGCGCCGGGAGTTCTAGCAGTGCGGATTCCGTCCTGGCGCGCCACGAAGGACATCTCGTTGAAGGACGATCTGGTGGAAGAAGTGGGGCGCATGGTGGGCTACGATTCGATCGAACCCAAGGCGCCCGCGGTGCTGGACGCCGTGCCGCCGCAAGAGGAATCGCACTCGCTTTTCCGGGCGGCCCGGGCCATGCTAACGGCCCAGGGGTTCACAGAGGTCTACAACTATTCCTTCGTGAGCGAAGAACTGGCGGCCAAGTTCGGATTCAAGCCGGATGACCATGTGCGGGTGGCGAACCCGATTGCGTCCGACCAGAACCTGTTACGGATTTCGCTCGTGCCTGAGATTTACCGGAACATCGTGGAGAACCGGAAACATTTCGAGAGGTTCCGGTTGTTCGAGATCGGACGCGAAATCCACCAGCAGGCGCCGGGGTTGCCGCGTGAGGTGCCGCACCTGGTGGCGGCAATTTATACCAAAGATGATGGGCGGGAGCATTTGTTTGAGCTGAAGCGCGCAGCCGAGTGCCTGTTGCCAGGTGCAGAGGCGCACCCAGGAGCGGCACGCGCCTACGAGCATCCGGCGCGGACGGCGGAGATTCTGTGGCGGGGCGAGCGCGTGGCGCGGATGTTCGAGCTGCATCCGAATCTGCTGCCCGGGCGCGCGGCGATCCTGGATCTGGATCTGGAACTGGTGCTCAAACTCCGGCCGCAGGAGAAGAAGTACACTCCGCTGCGGCGCTATCCTTCGAGTCAGTTCGACTTATCGGTGATTGCGGCTCCACGGGACCTGGCGGCGGACTTGCACGGGAAGATCGCGGAATTTGGCGGCGAGCTGCTCGAGTCGATCGAATTTGTCCGCGAGTATTCCGGGCCGCCGCTGCCGGAGAACACCAAGAGCGTGTCGTTTCGTGTGACGGCGGGGTCGGTGCATCGGACGCTTTCGTCCGACGAAGTGGGAGTGATCCGGGCGCGGATCATCGACGGCATGCGCGGCCTGGGTTACGAGCTGCGAGTCTGAATTGACGCCCAGCAAGCAGCGAACCAGCCAAGGCGGATGGGCAAAGGTGCGCTCCTTACCGGTGGGGCCGGGCGGGCGCGCGCTATGCCGCTGGTGCGGGATGGAAGTGCCGCCGGGGCGACGCACTTTCTGCTCTTTGGATTGTGTGCATGAATGGAAGCTGCGCACCGATCCAGGGTATTTGAGAGAGCAGGTTTTCGCACGCGACGAGGGAGTGTGTTCGGTGTGCGGCCTGGACACCGAAGAGCTGCGCAAGGAGTTTCGCAAACTCGATTACCGCGCGCGGCGGCAATTCCTGAAAGAATGGAAGCTGAAAGAGGGCTGGCGCCGGAGCTTGTGGGACGCGGATCACGTGATCGCGGTGGCGGAGGGCGGCGGCGAGTGTGACTTGGCGAACATGCGAACGCTGTGTTTGAAGTGCCATCGCGCGGCGACCGGGGAGTTGCGGAAGAGACTGGCGGGGAAATCATGATACGGCGGCCGTTCGTCTGGAAGCTGAAAGAACGCGAGCTGAAGCTCGGCGAGCGCACCCTGATCATGGGTGTGCTCAACGTGACGCCGGATTCGTTTTCCGACGGCGGCAACTTTCTGGATCCGGACCGGGCGTTTGCGCGCGCGGTCGAGATCGAGGAGCAGGGCGCGGACATCATCGATGTGGGCGCGGAATCGACCAAGCCAGGCGCTGTGCCGATTTCGGCGGCGGAGGAGATCCGGCGGCTGATTCCGGTGCTGAAGCGGCTGCGCGGCAAGCTGGCGGTGCCGATTTCGGTGGATACGTACAAGGCGGAGGTGGCGGAGCTGGCAATGGGGCACGGAGCCGAGATCATCAACGATCCAACGGGCCTGACGTTCGAGCCGCATCTTGCCAAGGTAGCCATGCAACACGATGCGGGGCTGGTCCTGAATCACATGCGCGGCCGGCCCGAGAGCTGGGCCAAGCTGCCGCCTTTACGTGATGTGATGGGCACGATAGAACGCGAGTTGGAGGCCACGGTGAACCGCGCCCGGCACGCGGGGGTGGACCGGGCGCGGATCGTCATCGATCCGGGAATCGGGTTTGGGAAACGCAAGGAGCAGAATTCGGAAATTCTGGCGCAGCTGGGGAAACTTGCGCGGCTGGAGGTGCCTCTGCTGGCGGGGCCCTCCCGCAAGTCGTTCCTCGCGCAGCAGACCGAGGAGCAAACACGTTTTGCGACGGCGGCGGCTGTGACGGCGTGCATTCTCGCTGGAGCGCACATCGTGCGGGTTCACGACATTGCGGAGATGCGGGTAGTGGTGGAAGTCGCCGACGAGGTATTGCGGCGGATGGAAGAATAGTCCGCCCCGCGCGTGGTCACCCACTTATACGCCGCTCGAAAACCGCCGTGGCCGGGCCAGTTACTTATGCAGGCCCGTATCGCGGTGCGTCCAGTTGTACACCGCCCAGACGGCGCTCAAGACGAGGCCGAACAGAATGAGTACTTCGGGAATATCAAGCGACATTTCCGTACTCTCCCGTCCGAATTATACGCCTGTGGGCGATGGAATGGAACCCCTTTTCAGTGCAATGATTTAGGGTGTTACCACTAGTCTTCTTCGTCGAACTCGCGGTCGACCGCAGGGAGCACATCGCGGTTTCCCGCCATCCAAACATATAATGTGGGCAGGACGAAGATGCTGAGCACGAGCGTGACGCTCAGACCGCCGACGATGACGATCGCGAAGGGCCGCTGCGAATCCGAGCCGATGCCGTGGGACGTGGCGGCGGGCAGCAGCCCCAACGTCGCCACCAGCATGGTCATCATGATGGGGCGGAAGCCGGAGCACCGCGCCCTCGCTGGCGCCGCGTCCACGATCGAATGCCCGCGGGCGCGCAGCTGGTTGATGTACTCCACCATGATCACGCCGGTCTGCACGGATACGCCGAACAGCGCCAGGAAGCCGACGCCGGAGGACACGCTGAAGTGGGTGCCGGTGAGATAGCAGCGCCAGCAGGCCGCCGATGGGCGCCATGGCGACGTTGACCAGAATCAGGACCGCCCATTTGAACGACTGTGAACATCGTGTAGAGAATCATGAAGATCACCAGAAGGTGATGCGGGACAATGATGGCACAGGCGCGTCTGAGACGCTTCTGGCTCTCGTATTCGCCCGCCCAATCGATGTGGTAGCCCGGCGGCAGCTTGACCTGCTCGCTTGACCTTTTTGATCGCCTCCTCGACGGCGCTGCCCAGATCGCGGCCGCGCACGCTGTACTTGATCGCGACATAGCGCGAGTTGCCTTCGCGATAAATCTCCGACGCGCCGTCGCGTCACCTGAACCTCGCACAGCTGCGCCAGCGAGACGCGCTCGCCGGAGGGCGCCAGCAGCCGAATGTTCTCGATGGCTTCCTTGGTGTCGCGATACTGCGGCAGATAGCGCAGCACCAGGTCGTAGCGCTGCTCGCCTTGCAGCACCTGGGTCAGCGCGTTGCCGCCGACGGCGGTCTGAATGGCATCCTGCACGTCGGCGACATTGATCTGATAGCGCGCGGCCTGTTTCGCGATCCACGGTGAAGTTCAGGTTGGGCTGGCCCGAGCACGCGGAACAGTCCCAGATCCTCGATGCCCGTGACTGCTGCGCATCACGTCGACGATCTCGTCGCCCTTTCTTCGAGAGTCTTCAAGATCGTCGCCGTAGATCTTGATGGCCAGCTCGCCCTTCACGCCGCTGACCGCCTCCTCCATGTTGTCGGCGATGGGCTGCGAGAAATTCCAGATCACGCCGGGAATCTTTTCCAGTTCGCGATCCATGGCGGCGATCAGCTCCTCCTTGTCCTCTGGAAACACCGGCCGCCATTGCTCCTTGGGCTTCAGGTCGACGAAGTATTCCGTGTTGAAGAAGCCCGTGGTGTCGGTGCCGTCGTCCGGGCGCCCGACCTGGCTGGTCACGGTGCGTCACTTCCGGAAAGGAAGCGAGGATGACGCGGGCCTGGTTCGCGATGCGCGATGCCTTCGGTCGGGCCCGGTGCTGGGCGCCAGCGTGCCGCGCACCCAGATCGCGCCTTCATCCAGATGCGGCAGGAACTCCGAGCCGATCAGCACTGCTGAGCAGGCAGATAAAGCGCGGCGCCAAAAGCGCCACGGCGACACCCACCGTCATCCAGCGATGATGAATCGCCCAGCGCACGCCGATGCGGTACTGCGCGCGTCAGGAACACCATCACCGGGTTGTGCCATTCTTTGACTGCCCTTGCGGAAGAGCAGCTCGCCAGCACCGGCGCAATCAACATCGAGAACAGCAGCGCGCCCAGCAGCGCGAACGCCACCGTCCACGCCATGGGCTTGAACAGCCGGCCTTCGACGCGCTGCAGCGTGAAGATCGGCAGATACGCGGTGATGATGATGGCGATGGCGTAGAACACCGGCCGCTGCACTTCGTGCGCGGCTTCGCGGATGCTCTCTGCCATGGCGTCTTGCGTCGTCATCCTGCTGGTGCCCAAGATGGCGCACGATGTTCTCGACCATCACCACCGCGCCATCCACGACCATGCCGAAATCCAGCGCGCCCAGCGACAGCAGGTTGGCGGGAATCTGTCTCAGGTCCAGGCAGATGGACGCGAACAGCAGCGAGAACGGAATGGTCAGCGCGACGATCAGCGCGCCGCGGACGTTTCCCAGAAACAGGAACAGGATCATCGACGACCAGAATGATGCCTTCGGTCAGGTTGTGCAGCACGGTGTGCGTGGTGAAATGCACCAGGTCGCTGCGGTCGAGAAACGGAACGACCTTCACGCCGGGCGGCAGAATGCTGCTCGTTCAGCTCCTTCACCTTGGCGTGGATCGCCTCGAGCGTCGCATCGGATTCGGCGCCCTTGCGCAGCAGCACGATGCCCGAGACCACGTCGTCGTTGTCGATGATCTTGCCATCCGTCACGGTGAATGCGCCTTGCGCGAACTGGCCCAGCCGGATCTTCGGCCCCTGCGCCACCGTCGCGATGTCTCTGACCCGCAGCGGCGTGCCGTTCTTGGTCTTGATGACGGTGTTGTCGATATCGTGAACGTTGGTCACCAGGCCCACTGCGCGCACGTTGATCTGCTGCAGGCCCGCCTCGATGAAGCTGCCGCCCGCGTTGACGTTGTTGTTGGCGAGCTGCTGCTCCACCTGGCCGATGCTCAGCCCGTAGGCGACCAGCTTGTTCGGGATCGACGCGCACCTGATATTCGCGCGTCGGGCCGCCGAAGCTGGCACATCGACCACGTTCGGCACCGATTTGAACTGCTTCTCGAGGACCCAGTCTTCGAGCGATTTCAGCTCCATCACGTCGTACTTCGGATTGGTGCTCTGCAGCGTGTAGAAATAAATCTGGCCGACCGGGCTCCAGTCGGTGCCCATCTGCGGCTGCAGGCCTTGGCGGCAGCGTGACCTGCGAAAGCCGCTCCAGCACCTTTTGCCGGTTCCAGTCGTTGTCCGATTCGTCGTCGAAGATCAGCATCAGGCTCGGAGAGTCCGAACAGCGACACGGACCGCAGATGCGTGCAGGTGCGGGATGCCGTTCATCACGATTTCGAGCGGAATGGTGACCTGCTGTTCGACCTCCTCCGCCGCGCGGCCCGGCCACTGCGTGATGATCTGCACGTAGTTGTTCGCGACGTCCGGATAAGCTTCCACCGGCAGGTTATGGAACGAAATGGCGCCCCAAATCAGCAGCAGAACGGCCAACGCCAGCACCAGAAGCCGGTTGTTGCAGGGCGAAATCGACGACGCGGCGAATCATGGCATCTTGCGAGTCAGATCGTCACTGTTCCACCGTGTTTTGCAAGACCAGGGCGTTCGACACCACCTGCTGTCCCGGCTGGAGGCCGGAAACGATCTCCTGCATGTTGCCGGGCAGCATCTGCGCCGCCGACCACTTCGACGCGCCGGAACTGCGCTTTGCCCGCCGGGAACGTACACCCAGTCGCGATCGTGCAGATGCAACATCGGCAGTCGCGGGAACCGTCGCGTGCACTTCCTGCCGCTGGCCGTGGAACGTGGCCGTCACGAACATGCCGATGCGCATCAGCCCCGGATTCTGCACCTCCAGCCGCACCTTGGCCGTGCGGATCGTCGGGTCCAGAACCGGCCCGATATTGCTGATCCGGCCCTTGAAGACCTGATTCGGGATAGGCGTTCAGACGGATATCCGCGTACTCGCCCATGCCGCACAATCGCGCAGATCGTTTTCATAGACATCGCAGACGATCCAGACGTGGGAGAGATCGGAAATCGTGAACGGATTGGGCGACCGTGAGAGCCTGCACGCCGGACGAGGCCGTCACCTGCTGGTCGGTGATCACTCCGGAAACCGGCGCATAGATATCGACGATGCCCGTGGGATGGTCCAGGTCGGCTCCCAGCACGCGCAGATGCTCGGCGGTGGTCTCGACGATCCACTTTGGCCTTGTCCTCCGCATTCTGGGCGACCTCGAGATCCTTCGGCGGCGATGGCGCCCTTATCGTAAAGGATTTTGGCGCGATCGTAGCTGCACGTGCGCGAGCTGTTCGTCGGCCACCGCTTTGCGGTAGTCCGAGAAAGCCCCGGAAACATCGGCGCTCCGGACTCGCAGCAGAAGCTGTCCCTTTTTCACCTCGTCGCCCAGGCGGGCGTCGATCTCGACCACCCGGCCGGAAGCGAGCGAAATCACCGGCACACTGCGCGACACATCCGGATTGACCACGCCCGTCACGTTCAACTCGCGGCGCAGCCGTGTACTCCACGGCCGTGGCCAGCGGAAACTGTTCGGGATGGTCCACCTGGACGGTACTGGCATCCAGCTCCCGCTCGACCTGCGCTGGTGGAGGCGCTCCGGCTGCGGGATCCGCCTTCACTTTTTCGCCGCAGCCGGCCAAGCCAAACATCGCGGCCAGACAAAATCCCATTTCCATGATGACAATCTTGTGATTCATTGGATAACCTCGCGTCCCACGGCGAGATTCAATTGACTCGCCGCGGTCAGGTAAGCACCAATCAGGTTCAAATAATTCACTTGGATGCCGCGATAGTCGCTTTGCGCATTCAGAAAATCCAGCAATGACGCCCCGCCCCTCTGGTAGGCGAAAGATACCGTGTCCCGCACCTTCACCGCGCGCTGCAGGTAATCGGCCTTGTACGGCCGCAGCAGAGTCAGATTGCTCGTCAGCATGGCGTAGGCGGAATCGACGTCGCTGAACACCTGGGCTTCGGTCGCGTCGCGCAGCCTCTCGTTTCGCTTGATATCCAGTTGCGTGCGCAGCTTTTCGCCCTGGTTCGGTCGAAAATGCGCAACGGAATGGTCACGTTGAAACCCACGTAGACCGGAATGGGCGGATTGCGCGCGAAGTCCATGCCGAAAGTCGGGTCCGCAGAGCCATTCGCGATGGCCAGCGAGTGGTCCGTCTGGGCCTTGTCCACCGACTGCACCGCAGCCTTCAGATCCGGGCGGGTTTCCATGCCGACACGCCGGAATTCGTCCAACGGCAGGATCTGGTCGCTGAAGTCGTACGGCCCGGTGACGTCGAACTGTTCGACCGGAGTGCGGTCGTTCAACAGCATCAGAAGCTGGATCTTCGACGTGCGCAGATTCACTTCCGCGGTTTGCACGTCGGATTCATACTGGACGCGCTGCAACTCCAGCCGGTCGAGATCCATCTGCGCAATATCACCGGCTTTGTACCGGTCGCGGCTGACTCCGAGCACCTTGTCCCAGAAAGCCAGGTTCTCAATGGCCAGCCGCAGCACCGCCTTGGCTTGCAGCGTTTCGACAAATGCGCCCCGCAAGCTGAACAGCAGAGTGCGCTCGAGATCGGCCTGGCTGGATTCGGCGATGGCCGTGGCTTTCTGCGCGCTCGCCAGGCGCAACTCGCGCTTGTGCTGCCGCTCGTGGAGGTAGCTGATCGAACCGAACGGGAACGCGAACGCGAACGGACGGTATCCGTTGCCCCCTGTGTTGGGCGACGCCTGCGTGGAGAACGGGTTGATTTGATCGATCCC
Organism: Terriglobia bacterium; assembly: GCA_963768075.1. Lineage (GTDB taxonomy): Bacteria > Acidobacteriota > Terriglobia > Bryobacterales > Bryobacteraceae > QHXW01. Next base: position 89,826 of record CAVYHD010000013.1, on the reverse strand, counting down.
CGCTGTCACATCGGGGTTGGGCCGAAGATTGGCGGTGATTTCCCCGGCCTTCGACTCGTCGATGCTCAGCTGCCCCGCCTTTAAAGTCGGATTCGTGGCTTCGAACTTCTGGCGAATTTCCTCCCACGTGAACACCTGCTGCGCGCTCGCGTGTTGCGCCAGGGCCGCAAGCAAGGCACAAATTGGCGCGGGCCGCGCTAGTCGTCGCATGGCATCTCCCGCATGACCGGCGCATCGAAATCGTTGCGGCAACAGGGCTCACATTCCCGCCAGCGGACGAGGGTTGCCGCTGGAATAGGCAGCGGCGGAAAAGCTGACAGGTAAGCGAGCGTGCGTCGCGATTGGCGTCGCATAGCTCCTCCCTAAAGAATCAAAAGCTTCTGAGTGTTAACCGGCGAATGGGAACTCCGGCGGGCCCCGACTGACGGAGGAGGGCAGCTGCCGCAGAACGCTTCGGGGGGTATTGAAGCAAACCAGGCCGAAGAAGGAAAATGCCACAAACAGCGTGTAAAAGACACTGATCTGCAAGTGCTCGAGGCTCTGTAATACGAGATAGATCACGGGGTCGGCGTCCGAGTTGTCGGGGACTGAATGCCCGAAGCCGCTCCGGGTGGCCATGCCAGCGCTCACATAGGCGAAGCTGATGACATCGTCACTGGCGGAAACGCACGGGAACAACGAGACCGTTGCCAGGACGACGGCCGCGAGTCTCTGCCCCCTTGCCCGGGAAGTACTGGGCCGGCGGCGCTCCGACACGAGCACCGCGGCGATCGCGCCTGCCGCCACCAGAAGCCAGATCAGATTGAGAGCAGTAATCAAGTTTCCTATATTTTACCGCACCGGCTCAGTCGCATGCTTCGGAGAACGTTTTCCTTGCCGGCATCAACAAGTTATAAGCATAAACGCGCCACCGTTAAGAATTCCTTAAGAAGTTATTAAGAAGACAGTTACAGGTTGGGGCTAGGGCATCAGCCGCCCCTGCGTTCGGCCCATTTGAGATACCGCGCCAATTCGGCACGGTGCCGCCAAACGAAGCTCCAGAATGTCCGGAAGCCAATTTGGTCCGCGTGCAGCCCCGAGTAGGTCTCGATGCGCCAGCGGAGGTAGGGACTGCTCCACGGCCGCAGCCGGTAGCCGCGGGCCAGTTGCCACGCCAGGTGCAGCATCTACGAGCCGGCTTTGGACTTGGCGCCGGCGGAGTCAGGAGTGGCGTAGTACCCTGTGCGCGTCCGCACAACCGGGTGGCCCGGACCGTTGGCAGTTACCTTGATCTGCCGGAACGAACCGTCCAACGCCTGGTTGGCGGGCGTATAGGTGATGGTGTACTGGTTGCGGATGTCGTGGGCCACCTGATGGGCGATACGCTCGACATCGGCGAGTTCCTTGGGGTAGTAAGCCTGGCCGCCGGTGGCCTCCGTCAGCAGATCCAGCGCGCGCTTGGCCAGTTTCGCTTCGCGCCGCTCTTCTTCGTTCAGCAGACCTATGGCGTAGATGATGATTCCGCTTTGCTGCGCGTCCTTGACCAGGCTCTCAAGGCTGAAGCTGCTGGCATTGTCATTGCCGTCGGTCACTACCAGGATGACCTTCTTGTCTCGCTTGGCCTTCTCTTTCATGTGCTCGATCGACATGCGGATGGCGTCGCGCATGGCCGTGCCGCCGCTGGAGTCGATCTTGCTCAGCGCCTGGTCCATCTTTTCCACGTCATTGGTGAAGTCGCAGTCGAGATAAGCGTCATCGTTGAAGTTGACCACGAACGCTTCGTCTTCTCTGTTGGAGTCTTTCACCAGCGCAACCGCCGCGGCTGCAACCTTCGGCCGCTTTTCCCGCATGCTGCCGCTGTTGTCGATGATCAGCCCCATGGAGACGGGAACGTCTTCGCGCTTGAACAGCTTCACCTCCTGCCGGGCGCCGTTCTCGTAAACCTGGAACGCGCTTTGCGGAAGAGTGGTGATTAAGTGGCCGCTTTTATCGACGACGGTGGCCTGCAGCACCACCAGGCGCGTATCGGCGCGGAAAACGGCCTGATCGTCCGCCTTCTGGGCCGGTAACAAGCCAGCGGCGAGCATCAGGAAGCAGGGTACGGAGAAAGAGGTTGTCAATCCTTTGACTTTACTGCGTCGGAGCATAATAGCCAAGCCTCCAGGACGCCCTAAGGGGAGGCAGGCCGCGGGGCTGGACGAGTTTCACTTGTACTTTGCGATATTTGCCGTCTCGCTCCAGATTGCTAGGTGTGTAACCCAAAATATACTGATTGCGCAGCTCCACGCCGATTTTGGCGGCGACGTCGGGTAGTTCGTTGAGATTATCGACAGCGAAGTGACGTCCGCCGGTCTGTTCGGCAATTTGGCTCAGCAGGCTGGGGCCGGACATCTCCTCGGGAGTACGCCCGCGGCTGGCGATGGGTTCGTAAATGCCGATGGCGTAGATTTGGACGTCGGCTTCGCGTACCCGGTCCTTGACCTCGCTCTCCGTGTAACGGCTACTGTTATCGCCGCCATCGGAGATGATGAGCAGAGCCTTACGCGGATTCGTGGCTCTCTTCATGTTGTGGAGCGCCATGTAAACGGCGTCGAGGAGCGCTGTGCGGCCTCGGGACTGCGTAAACGTGAGCCGGTTTTGAATCTCCTCGAGATGAGTCGTGAAATCGACGACCAGCTCGGGACGGTCGTTGAATTGGACCAGGAAGAACTCGTCCTCCGGATTGGCCGTCTTGAAGAACTGGGAAACGGCCTGCCGCGATTTTTCGAGCTTGCTGCCCATGCTGCCGCTGATGTCGAAGACCAGGCCTATCGACAAAGGCGCGTCCTCGCTCGCGAAGTGCGTTACTTTTTGCTCGCTTTTATCTTCGAACAAGCGGAAGTTCTCGCGATCCAATCCGGTGACGAAACGATTGAGCGGATCGGTGACGGTGACGGGAATCAGCACCAAGGTGCTCTGGACCCGGATATCGCCGCGCGGAATGTCCTCTTTGGCCTCGGAGCGCTTCGCCCGGGGCACGATTTCCACTTTAGAATCGGTGTCCTCGGCGGGTTTGTCGGCGGCCGATACGACCGCTGGAAGGGCGGAGATCAGAAAGAGGGAAGCGCTAGCGAAGGACCTGGTAATCCGGAGCGGGCGGTTCATATTTCCCGACCTCTCAGAAGAGTTTATCACAGTACTTTTGTGGTATGATCCTGTGTGCCTCGTAAAATTCTGGGAGTTATTCCAGCGCGGTACGCCTCCTCCCGTTTTCCCGGCAAATCTCTCGCTCGAATCGGCCCGAAAACCATGCTCGAACACGTCTACGAGCGTGTTTCCCTGGCCCGGTATCTCACCAGCGTGATCATCGCGACCGACGACCAGAGGATCTTCGACGAAGCGAAGAGCTTTGGCGCCTCGGTACGCATGACCCGGCCGGATCATCTCTCGGGAACCGATCGCGTGGCCGAGGTGGCATCGGTGGAAAACGCCGAATGGGTGGTCAATGTGCAGGGCGATGAACCGCTCATCGATCCCGGCGCCATCGATGCGGCGATCTTGCCGCTCGTCGACGAACCATCTATTCCGATGGGGACCCTCAAGAAGCGGATTGAAGATCCGCGAGAAGTGGAGGACCCGAACGTCGTGAAGGTCGTCACGGACCGGTTTGGGAACGCCATCTATTTTTCGCGGGCGACGATCCCCTATCAGAGAGACAAGGCAAAAGACAAAGAGCAAAAGGCAAAGGGCAAAAGCGGGGACGAGCCCGTACATTTCAAGCACATTGGGCTGTATGTTTACCGGCGGGATTTCTTGCTGCGGTATCCCGCGCTGCCGGTGGGACCGCTGGAAATGCTGGAGCGGTTGGAGCAGCTTCGGGCGCTGGAGAACGGGCACAAAATTCGGGTGGTGGAGACGGAGTATGAATCCATCGGCGTGGATACGCCCGAAGATCTGGAGAGGATGAGCAAATTGTTTGAAGCTTCGCTTGCGGGGGTGATTCAGAATGGCTAGATACATCTTTGTCACGGGCGGCGTCGTTTCCTCCCTGGGCAAAGGAATCGCGGCTTCGTCGATTGGGTGTCTGCTGGAGAGCCGCGGGTTGCGCGTCAGCCTGCAGAAGTTTGATCCTTACCTGAACGTCGATCCCGGTACGCTGAGCCCGTTTCAGCACGGCGAGGTGTTCGTCACCGACGATGGCGCGGAGACGGATCTCGATCTGGGCCACTACGAGCGATTCACGCACTCGCGGCTCACGCAGGCCAACAACGTCACTTCCGGCCGCATTTATGAGCAGATCATCCAGCGCGAGCGAAGGGGCGACTACCTGGGCAAGACGGTGCAGGTGATTCCGCACGTGACCAACGAGATCAAAGCCGCTATCAAGCGTATCTCGGCGGACGTGGACGTGGTGATTGTCGAGATCGGCGGTACGGTGGGAGACATCGAATCGCTGCCCTTTCTCGAAGCCATCCGGCAGATGCGCCACGAACTGGGGCGCGAGAACACCATCTTCCTGCACGTCACGCTGGTGCCCTGGATCGCGGCGGCGCAGGAGTTGAAAACCAAGCCGACACAGCACAGCGTCAAGGAGCTGCGCGCAATCGGTATCCAGCCGGACATGCTGCTGTGCCGCTCGGAGCGCTTCTTGCCAAACGACGTCAAGGAAAAGATCGCGCTGTTCTGCGACGTGGATGCGGAGGCGGTCATCACGGCGCGCGACGTGAAGTCAGTTTACGAAGTGCCGCTGGTGTTTGCCGGCGAGCGTGTGGACGAATTCATTCTCAAGCGCTTCAAGTTGCAGGCCGAGCCGCGCGAGCTGACGCAGTGGAGCGAGATGCTCGACCGCATGCAGAATCCGGTGGACGAGGTTTCGATCGGCTTGGTCGGGAAGTACGTGGAGTACGAAGACTCCTACAAGAGCCTCAAGGAAGCTTTGCTGCATGGCGGCCTGGCGCACCGGCTCAAGGTGAATATCCACTGGATTGAGGCGGAGGGTGTGACGCCGGCCAATGCCGAGCACACGCTGGAGGGCTACGACGGCATTCTGGTGCCCGGCGGATTCGGGAAGCGCGGCATTGACGGGATGATCCATTCGATCCGATTTGCGCGCGAGAACAAGGTGCCATACTTTGGTATCTGTCTCGGCATGCAAACTATGGTGATCGAGTACGCCCGCAACGTGTGCGGCCTGGAGCGCGCGGATTCAACGGAGTTCGACCCGGCCACGCCGCATCGCGTAATCTTCAAATTGCGCGAGTTGAAGGGCGTCGACGAGCTGGGTGGCACGATGCGGTTGGGTGCCTGGCCCTGCGTGCTGTCCGACGGCAGCTTTGCCGAGCGCGCCTACGGCATGCGCGAGATCAGCGAACGCCACCGCCATCGCTACGAGTTCAACCGCGAATACGAAGAAACACTGAAGGCGGCAGGGCTCAAGATTACTGGCGAGACGCCCGACCAGACCTACGTGGAAATCTGCGAGATTACCGACCACCCCTGGTACCTGGGCTGCCAGTTCCACCCGGAGTTCAAATCGAAACCAATGGAGCCGCACCCCCTGTTCCGGGCATTCGTCGGCGCCGCGTACGAGCACCGGCGCAAACGCCTGGCCACGCAGCGCGCGAACGAATTTGAGGGTGTTCGCGAGTATTCGCGGGGCGATTAGTCCGCGTGACCAATCCCAAACCCGTTGAGCTGACTACCCCCGGCGGAGAGACCATCCGCTTCGGCGGGAATGCTCCCATTGCGCTGATCGCCGGACCCTGTGTGATCGAAAGCGAAGAGCACGTGCACTTCCTGGCGAATACCATCCGCCAGATCGCCGGGCCGTTCGTATTCAAGGCGTCGTTCGACAAGGCCAATCGCACCAGCCTGTCCGGCTTCCGGGGGCCGGGACTGAAGGAAGGGCTGCGGATTCTTGCTGGAGTCAAGGCTGCCGGTCACGCGATTCTGACCGATATTCACGAGCCGTCCCAGGCCGGGCCTGCGGCGGACGTCGCCGACATTCTGCAAATCCCGGCATTCCTCTGCCGCCAGACTGATCTGCTGGTAGAGGCGGGCCGCACCGGGCGCATCGTGAACATCAAGAAAGGTCAGTTCGTCGCTCCGGGCGATATCCGGCATGCGGCGGAGAAGGTGGCATCGACTGGGAACGGCAAGGTATTGCTTACCGAACGCGGGTCGTCGTTCGGCTACAACAATCTGGTGGTAGACATGCGCGGGCTGAAGATCATGCGGGACGCTGGCTGGCCGGTGGTGTTTGATGCCACTCACAGCGTACAACTGCCGAGTGGCGCGGGGGGAGTCTCAGGAGGCCAGCCGCAGTTCATCGGGCCGCTTGCGCAGGCTGCGGTGGCCGCCGGCATTGACGGCGTTTTTGTCGAAGTACACGACCGGCCGGAGAAAGCGCTCTCAGATGGCGCCAACGCGCTGCGCCTGAACCTGCTGGCCGCCTTCTGGCGCCGGCTGAAGGCGATCGACTCCCTGATCAAGAGCGAAGCCCTGCACGACTAGACTCCGGCCACCGTCATACAATAATGGGGAGGGCCCTCGTGTGAAAAAGACCCGCCGCGAATTTGGTTTTTCGCTCATTGAGCTGTTGATCGTTATCGCCATCATCTTGATCATCCTGGCGGTAGCCATGCCGAGGCTGGCCAAGTCGCGTATGTACGCACAGGAAATGGCCGCCGTGCAGGCGATCAAGACCATTCACATTGCCCAAACACAGTATTATTCGACTTACGGCAAATACGCGGAAACCCTCGTGGCGCTGGGACCGCCCACCAGCGGGGCGGCAGGGCCTGCTGCCTCTGATTTGATCCAGGAGGACTTGGCCACCGGGGAGAAACAAGGCTACAAGTTCACATTGACGGCCACTCCTGGCGGCTACATTATTAATGCAAATCCGATAGCCTTTGGAACCTCGGGCAGCCGGACCTTCTATTCGGATCAGAGCATGACCATCCGCAACAACTACGGCCAGGAGCCGGCCACCGCGACGAGTACGATGTTTAAATAGCGGCGGCGCGTTGCAGGCGGTCGCGAATGCCGGCCCATTCCGGTGCATCGGGGGGCAGCTCCACGGCGATCCAATCCAGGTGTTTCTCGTCCAGGCGGTGCAGCGTTTCGTAGAGCGCGGCCGCATAGTGTTCGGGGTCGGCGGGCATCTGAACGCTGTGCGCCGCATGATTCTGCCGAGTCAGCCACAGATAAGCGCCGCGGCCCGCCGCAGGTGCGTTCAGCAGGAGCGGTGTGCGCGGACTGTAGTGCTTAGGGTGCATGCCCGGCGAAGGGTGTGCGGCTTCCGTCGCGGCGCCTGCCAGTTCGATTGGCCCGATCAAGGCCTCCATCCGCTCTCTCGAAATCATGCCCGGGCGGAGAAGCACGGGCGCGGGACCGGCGAGTGACAGGACCGTCGACTCAATTCCCACCGTCGCCGGACCACCGTCCAGAATGAAATCCACTTCGTTCCCGAGAGATTTGCGAACGTGTTCGGCGGTTGTAGGGGAAAGCTCGGTGAATCGATTCGCGCTGGGTGCGGCAATCGGAACGCCGGCATTCGCCAGCAGCGCCAAAGCGAACGCGTTCGCCGGCACCCGCAGCCCAACGGTAGGCAGCCCCGCGGTCACGATGTCGGGTATAAATCCGCGCTTGGGCAGCACCAGGGTCAACGGCCCGGGCCAGAATTCTCGCGCCAATTGCTCGGCCACGGCGGGCCACTTGACCACGAGTTCCGGCGCACGCTCGCGGGACTCCACGTGGACGATCAGCGGGCTGGTGGACGGCCGGCCCTTGATACGGAAAATTCTCTCCACCGCTTGCGCATCCAGCGCATTCGCGCCCAAGCCATAAACGGTTTCCGTCGGAAAAGCTACCAGCTTCCCTTCGCGGATGCATGCCGCGGCGTGCTGGATTTGCTCTGCGCTACTCGGGGAGATCATCTTTCGCATCGCCGGCGGTCTTCCCGGTCTTGCGGAAGACGAGATAGGCGTGTATGAGCGCATCGAGGCCGCCATCCAGCACGCGATCCACGTCGCCGATGGCGAGCTTGGTCCGATGGTCCTTGATCATGCGATAGGGAGCCAATACGTAGCTGCGGATCTGGCTGCCGAAGTTGATATCCAGCTTCGTGGCTTCCGTCTTGCGCGTTTCTTCGCGCTTTTTCTCCAGCTCGAATTCGTACATCCGCGCGCGGAGCTGCTTCATGGCGCTGTCGCGATTCTTGTGCTGCGAGCGTTCGTTCTGGCACTGAACGACGATCCCAGTGGGAAAGTGCGTGATGCGCACCGCCGAATCCGTCATGTTGACGTGTTGGCCGCCAGCGCCAGAAGAGCGGAACGTGTCTATGCGGAGATCGTCCAGCTTGATGTCGATTTTGATCTCGTCGTCCACTTGCGGATAAACGAAAACCGAGGCGAACGAGGTATGCCGGCGCGCATTGGCATCAAACGGAGAAATGCGCACCAGGCGATGCACGCCGATTTCCGAGAGCAGCAGGCCATAGGCATTTTCGCCGTTCACCTCAAAGGTAACGGATTTGATGCCTGCGCCCTCACCTTCGAGCCGGTCCGTGATAACGGTTCCGAAGCCCAGGCGCTCTGCCCAGCGCAGGTACATGCGAAGCAGCATCTCGGCCCAATCCTGGCTTTCCGTGCCGCCGGCCCCAGGGTGGATGGTCATGATGGCGCTGCGGGCGTCATTTTCCCCGGAGAGCAGCATCGCGGTCTCGACCCGCTCGATTACCGTCGAGAACGAGCTTAGCTCGCGGACGATCTCCCCGTTTACCTCTTCGCCCTCGCGAGCCAGCTCGAACAGTGTGTCCAGATCGGAGGTCAGAGCGGAAATTCGTTGGTCATCGTTGATGGTCTGCTCGAGCCGCTTGCGCTCTTGCATGACCTTCTGGCTTCTCTCGGGCTGCGACCAGAAGTCAGGACGCGAGATGTCCTCTTCTAATTTGCCGAGCTCAGTTCTCTTTTTGGGAACGTCAAAGATAGCTCCGCACGGCCAGGGCCTGTTCGCGGAGCGGAGAATATTCTCTTTCGAGTTCGTCTAGATTCATGGTTCAATTCAATTCTAGCAAATAGCCTCGCTTCCCGACGTTGACCGCCTTTGTCTTACCGATCTCGATGTCGACGCCTTCGGCTTCGTGAATGTGGCCGCAGAAGAAGTAGTCGGGCTGATAGCGGTCCACAAACTCGCGAACCGACCGGCTGCCCGCGTGCAGCCCCTCGCGCACGCGATCGAGAGCCGTATCACGGGGCGGGGCGTGGCAGATGAGCACCAGCGGCCGAAGCTCTGCAAACGGCGCCAGGCGGGCGGCCAGTTCGGCCTCACTGTATTCTCCGGGCGTGTTGAAAGGCGTGGGATTGGAGTAGCCAAGACCGGCTACATGATGCTCGCCGATGCGCAGCCGCTGGCCATGAAAGTCATGAAAACCGTATTGCTCGCAGAAGTTTCTGATTTGCGCCGAGGATTCGTGGTTGCCCGGCAGGACGAAAACGCGGTTGCCTCGGGGTTGCAGGATCTTGCCGCATTCCTCAAGACCGCGGGCCCAGTTCCCGAGATCACCGGCCGCGAAGTAGTAGTCCGCTTCGGTGGCCACCAGGCGCTCGAGGGCTTTATGATTGCTGTGAATATCGGAAAAAATGAGCAGCTTCAAGGACCTATGATAGCCCGTGAAGCTGCTCGAGTGGTTCCTATAGCTAGGAAACCAGGACGCCTTCCGCGCGTAGCGCTTGCGCAGGAAGATATTGTGACAACTGTGGGGCTTGCGGATTTTCGGCCGGCTGGCTTGTGGCGTCGGCGTTGCTCAAAAGTTTTCGATCCTGGGCGCGGTACAGCATGAGCTCAAAACGGTCCCGTACCTTGGTCTTCTTGAACAACCGGGAGAGATACACCTTCACAGTTCCTTCCGCCAGGTTCATGGCGGCGGCGATCTCCTTGTTCTTCAGCCCCTGGGCGAGCAGTTCCACAACTTGCTTCTCGCGTTCACTGAAGCTGATGCGCTTTTCGCCGACGGGATCGAAACCGGAGTCCGTTACTTCGATGACCACCTCGCCCTTCGCGATCCGGCGCAGGGATTGGAGCAGCATCTCCGGTAAAAGCTGAACAGGCAGGATCCCGCGGACCCCGTACTCGAGCGCTTGAAAAATCAGCTCGCGCGACATCGGGCCCACGCGAATCACCAGATTGCATCCGGGCATGCGCGCGTGCGTTTCGGCCAGAGTCTCAAACGTGAACTCGCCGGTGAGGTCCAGTAGGACTAGCTCCTGGTTAGTGGAGTGGAAAAGACCTCCACCCAGATCTCCGGAGGAAACGACCTCCATGCCGCCTGCCGATAAAATTTCTTGAAATCCCCGGGCTAGGATGGGTTGGTCTGTAAGTACAAGGACTCGAGTCATATCATTTTGCCTTTCGAATTTAGATTCTTGGAGAACGGCCACTTACGACGTAACCCTCAACAGCCGAGCTGTTCTACTGCGCCGCCTAACTGACCGTCTGGCCTGCCTCTCAAAAAAACAGATCAAGCTTTCGACGTCCGCTTTCCGTTGGTAAAGTTGGCGCAAAATCCGGCGGATTGAATGCTCTGTCAACCATCCCCTAACTCCTTTGCAGTAACTGTTGCATACTGAACGTGTAAGTCATCCCCGCGCCACGCGAAACTTGCGGTACCAGGACCCCTGGCGCGGGCCATCCCCGTCCTGATCTTCAATACCGCTGATTTTCGATGCCAGCGCTGAAATCTGCCGGCTCAGCGGGCTAAGCTCTGAAAGCAAGCTGCCGCTGGCGTATGCTTCCGTCAGGCCCGAATAATCGTTGGGCAGCGAAAAGTACGCCGTCATGCCAAACATCTTTTGCGCCTCCTGAGCGACCAGCTTGTCTTCGTAGTCCACACTCCGGTTGAGAATCAGGCGGACGCGATCGGTTGAAATGTTATGCTCTTGCAGCTGACCTAGTATTTGCTTTACCTGAAAGAGCGCCAAGACGTCGGGCGACGCGACCACGTACAACTCGTTCAGGCTTTCGAGTACGCCGAGGTTGTACGGCGTCAGGCAACAGCCTAAGTCCAGCACCGTCCACTGATACCTTGTGCGGGCGAAATTGAGCACGCGATCCACTTCACGTTGTTCCGGCAACCGCGCTATGCCTGCGCTTGGAGCGGAGAGTACCTCCAGCGCGGGATGACCATTGGAGACCATCCGGTTCCATGTAGCCACATCCAGACCTTGTGTGGTTTCCATGGCATCTAGAATCGACAGCTGCGTCTTCGACCGCATCAGAAACGCAACATTGCCCCCAGTCAGGTCCAGGTCAGCCAGCAGGACGTGGTAAGTCCCGGTCTGCTGCATTCGCTTGCCTAACTGAACCGCGATATGGCACGCTATCGTCGTTCCCCCACAACCACCTTTTGCAGAGAGGAATGCTATGGTCTTGCGGTCGGAATTCGTTAAGAACTGACTCTTTGTGTGCTCGTCAATTTTGCGCTCGAGCACACTTCGCAGACTTTTCTCCAAAGGTGGATAGAAGTATTCGTCCAGCCCCGCGCGCATCCCGGCAATGATCATTTGCGGATCAGCCGCGTCGTGCACAGCAATGACCATTGACTCCGGCGATGTCGCCTTGATCTGCCGCACTCGCTCTTCCACCGCATCCCGGATATGCTCTCCGTCTACCAACAGGACATGCGGCCGCGTCTGCTTAAGCCACTCCAGGAAGTCCGGCCAGCGGTCGCCATCGTGCTTTTCGACGATTGTGTGCCTGGCCAACTCCTGGCAGCAGTGCTCCGCTTCCGCCAGCAGCTCGCTGCGCTTGATCACCAATCCTGCGGTCAGCAGTCTCATGACTGGAGTCCAGCGGGGCGGCGCGGCTAGGTTCACCGGCCCGCCCGCGAGTTCTCTTTCCTCAATGCGTCACCGGGACAAGCTGCGGAGCGTGCGCCACCGCCTTCTGGCCGACCGCGGGAGTATACTTGCGAAACTTAGTGGTGTTGATACGCACCGCCACCAGTGGCGAGTTATCTTCCGCCTTTGAAACACGCACGACGGTGCCCCCACAGAACCAGCACTTGCGGTCGAAGTTATGATTGGCGGGCAGCGCCATCTCGATGTTCAGCGTGTCTCCAGCGCGTGGAACATCTTCAGGACCGTCCGAAGGCAACCAACGGATCAGAATGCCGGTACGGCTGATGTTCTCCACCAGCTTCATGGTTCCGCCCGATCTTTTTCCTCCCGAAGTGACCCTGCATTCCAACGCCAGGTTCACTCGTTCGTGAGAGCGCTGCTCCAGGCCCTGCAACAGCTCGCGATACCGGCTTGCAATCTTATTAGTTGATGCGTACATGAATCCTCCCTATGCGACCTTTCTTGGCCGCCCTCTTCGATCGAGTGTGCTGCCTATACTCATTTGGTTATAAGCACGGACAGTTCCAAAGCTAACATCGAGTAAGTCGAGGAAAATCCAGCGTATATCGACCAGCCTACCGTTGAAGCGGACACTGTGTCGCAGAGCATGTCGCATCCCGATTGCGAACTGCGTGTGCAAGAACAACTTACTGTGGTGCTACTAACGGTGACAGTTTGTCACGCCACGACTCTGCGATGGATAACCTCGAGCGACAGATTGTCATAACCAAAGTTAACCACCGGCACGGTCGCTTGCCGAATCAATACCTTGGCAGTGACGGTTAGCTGGAATGACACGTGCTTTTCCGCTATTAAGTATGAGCGACAAACGACGGAAGCAACGGCAGCTGTTCGATTGCACCTTGGAGATTTCCTGGCAGGATGGACAAGCCAACAGCCGCACCCTGACCGTTCACGCGATCGACCTGTCCAATTCGGGTATTCGCGTGGAATCCAGCGAGCCGATTGAGTAGCACACCGAAGTCTTCGTGCGCGCCGAGCGCTACGGTCTCACGGGATGCACCTCGGTCCGGCACTGCGGACGCCGCGGCTCTAAATACGTTCTAGGCCTCGAATTTAATCCTGAGAGCGGAAACCGCCGATATGGACGATGCGGAAGCGTTCGTGGACTATTACGAACTGCTCCAGATTAGCCCGAACGCGGAGACCGGACACCATTCACCGCGTCTTTCGCATTATGGCCGCCCGCATCCATCCGGACAACAAAGAGACCGGTAACAGCGAGAAGTTCCTCCTCCTGACTAAAGCTTATGCCGTACTTTCGGATCCCGCTCGCAGGGCCACTTACGATGACTTTGCCATCACGACCGGCGTGCCCAACCGCTGCCGGTATTTGGGCTCAAGGAGTTTGCCGAAGGTTTGGAAGGCGAAGTCAACCGTCGCCTGGGAATTCTTTCCCTGCTCTATAACCGCCGGCGCACGAACCCTGAGGCTCCCGGAATTTCAGTGCTGGAGTTCGAGACGGTGATGTCGTTTCCTCGGGAACATTTGGAGTTCGCGATTTGGTTTTTGCGTGAGAAGCTATTTATCCGTCTCGGGAATCATTCCGACTATGTGATCACAGCGACAGGAGCGGAATATCTGGAGTCCGAGGTTCCCGCCAACGGAGTCCTGAGTAAGTTATTGCACGCGCCGCATTCCCGCCAGCACGCGACGGCAACCGAGCCGCTGTGGACCCGGAAATGCGCTGGCGCTGGTGTGAACGCGGTGAAACGGCAGGCGCTAGCGGCGTGAATCGTCAATTCGTAGCTGACCGAGAGGTCCATTGCGGCAGCGAGTTCGTTCGCATGACGCAACCGCTCCCTTGGCGGCGGCTCAGAATCGGCGTGCTCTTACGCCACGGACTCGCAGGGCTCGCCGCGATACAGCTTTAGCTTGCGAATCAGCGTCCGCCGCGAGATACCGAGAATGTCGGCAGCTTTTTGCTGATGGCCGCCAGTCTGCGCCAGAACTTTGAAGATCGTGTTCTGCTCCAGGCCGTCGAGCGAGTAAGTTCCTGACTTGGTCGGGCACCACGGCGGGTATCTGCTTTCCCGCGATTTCGGGCGGCAAGTTCGCCTGCCCCGATCTCTTCGCCGGAACTGTACACAGCCGCGCGAGTGACCACGTTGCGCAGTTCGCGCACATTTCCCGGCCAGGAATACCGCGCCAGTACCTCGATGGCTTCCGCGTTGAAACGCCGGCGAGGGTCATGCTGCTCGAGAAAGAATGCAGCCAGGGGACCGATGTCTGCCACGCGTTCGCGTAGCGGGGAACCCGAATTTGAATGGGGCTCAACCGATGGTAAAGGTCGGCACGGAACCTTCCGGCCTGAATTGCTTCTTCCAGATTGACATTGGTTGCAGCCACCACTCGCACATCCACTGTTACCTTCCTGGTCCCGCCCAGCCGGTAATACGGCACACCGTCAAGTACGCGAAGCAGCTTCACCTGCGTCTTGATATCCAGCTCTCCGATTTCGTCCAGGAGCAAAGTACCGGTGCTGGCCGCTTCGAATAAACCCTGCTTCATGCTATCCGCGCCGCTGAACGCACCCTTCTCGTAACCGAACAGCTCGCTTTCAATCAGATGTTCCGGCAGCGCGCCGCAATTGAGGTCCACCCATGGTTTGGTGCATCGGAGGGAGTAATGGTGGACGGCGCGGGCCACCAGTTCCTTGCCGCTTCCGCTTTCACCGGTTATCAGCACGGTAGCGTTGGTTTGCGCCACCTTGATTACCAGGTGGATCAAGTTCTGCATGGGCTGGCTGGCAATAATGGCGGACAGGCCCAAATAGGATTGCGGACGAATGGCCTGCTCCTGGCTTTCGGCCCCGTGCGCGCAGGCAATCGCCGGAACCTTTTTGTTCGCCTCCGTGCCCCCAACTGCGGTCATGTCGTCTTCTCCGAAAGCCGTAGCCCATTGTTCCGAGTCTGGAACAGAATGCCCGGTAACAATCTTGCTGTACCTAAATATTGTTATTACCTTTCATTTCGAGATGCAAGATATTTGTTCTGAATTCGGAACACTAAGTCCCTGGTCTTATCCGAAGTTAGTACGAATTATTTAATTCTTACGCTAACCTTGAACCTTTTGCGCGCCAAATTACTAACGTGTGGCTTACAAGCATGTGATGCCGTTTGGGTGATAACCAATCTGGTTAACCTTCAACCGCGGGGACAGAAAGAAAAGACGATTTTCGGCTTTCGCCCGCATATGAATCGCCGCTTGAGGTGACACTCTGTCACCTCTCGATTGTGTCATGCAGTCGCAAATTCTTCGAATTCCCGTCACCGTCGTAATCCACAAAAACATCAACTATTGCAGGCAGACTGGCTTACAACTCTTGGCGCGGCCGCCCGCCATTGGTACCTCGGTTGCACTGATACCGGTCCTGGTGGAACCGAAATACTCAAGCTTGCCGGTCAAAGCCAAGATCTATGTTGGCGCGGTTTCCGCTGTCGGGACGGCGATACCCGTCGTTGCCCTGTGCCAGTGGGACCCCCACAACCTGGCTCGCGCCTTTTGTTTTCTGGCTGTCTCCGCCATCGCGTCGGCCCTCAAAGTAACCCTGCCTACAATCACCGGCACTATGTCGGTGAACTTCCTTTTCATTCTCATTGGCATTGTCGAGCTGGATCTTCCGTCAGCTCTGATCATCGGGTGCACGGGTAGCTTGATCCAATGCCTTTGGAAATCCAAGAGCAAGCCTAAACCCTTCCAAGTCATCTTCAATGCCGGCGCGATGGCCATCTCGGTGGCTACGTGTTACTACGTCTATCACGCTAACGTGGCAGGCCTGCCCGGTGACGCCAATCCGCTGCGTCTCGGTCTCACCGCCTGCGTGTTTTTCCTAATGAACACGATTCCGGTCGCGGCCGCGATCGGCATGACTGAGCATAAGTCCCTGACGCGCATCTGGTATGACTGCTATTTCTGGTGCTTCCCTTATTATCTAGGCGGCGCGTCGATCGCGTGGATTCTGAGCGTGCTGAGTCGGCAGACGCGCTGGCACGCATCACTGGTGTTGATTCCGGTCATTTACTTCATCTACCGCTCTTATCGCACTTACCTGGGCCGCCTGGAGGACGAGAAAGTGCACGTGGAAGAAATGGCCGCGCTGCACCTGCGGACGATCGAGGCGCTGGCGCTGGCCATTGAGGCGAAGGACCATACCACGCACGACCACCTGCGCCGCGTTCGCATTTACGCCATGGAGATCGGCTAAGGACTTGGGGCTCTCGGCTCCGAAATGCAGGCTCTGCGGGCCGCCGCGCTGCTGCACGATATCGGCAAGCTCGCCGTCCCCGAACAGATCATCTCCAAGCCCGGCAAACTCACGCCGGAGGAGTTCGAGAAGATCAAGATTCATCCCGTTGTCGGCGCCGAAATCCTGGAGCGTGTCCAGTTTCCCTACCCCGTCGTCCCGATCGTGCGCGCCCACCACGAGAAGTGGGATGGCAGCGGGTATCCCTGCGGGCTGAAGGGCGAAGAGATCCCCATCGGCGCGCGCATCCTTGCGGCGGTGGATTGCCTCGATGCGCTGGCATCTAATCGCCAGTACCGCCGCGCCATACCGCTTGACCGCGCCATGGAAATTGTTTCTTCCGAAGCGGGCAAGAGCTTCGATCCACGCGTGGTCGAGGCGCTGGCGCGTCGTTATACAGGAACTCGAGCAGCTGGCGCTCGCGCAAACACTGGGACAAAAAGCGCGCTCTCCACCGACGTCAAAATCGAGAAGGGCCTTGCGCCGGCGGCCGGATTCGAACAGTCGCAGCCCACTGGTTAATGCCCGCAAGGATTCATTCGATCCGCTGTCTTCCATCGCCGCGGCGCGCCAGGAAGTGCAGATGCTGTTCGAACTGACGCAGGACCTCGGCAACTCGCTTAGCTTGAACGAGACCCTTTCCGTGGTTTCGGTTCGCTTGAAGCGCCTGGTTCCTTATGACTCGATCGCCGTCTACGTGATGCGCGACCAGAAACTGGTTCCGGAGTATGTGAACGGCGAGAACTTCCGTTTGTTTTCGTCGCTCGAAATTCCCGTGGGCGAGGGACTTTCCGGATGGGTGGCGCAGAATCGCAAGCCCATTCTCAACGGCAACCCGTCGGTGGAAGCCGGCTATATGAGCGACCCTGGCAAGTTCAGCACACTGCGCTCCGCGCTGGCCGTGCCGCTGGAAGGTCTGAACGGTGCTGTTGGCGTGCTGGCGCTTTATCGCGCGGAGAAGGACGCCTTCACGCGGGACAATCTGCGCATCCTGCTCGCCATCAGCTCCAAGGTTTCTCTGGCCGTCGAAAATGCGCTGAAGTATCGTTTGGTCGAAAACTCCGCCACCATCGATTACCTGACCAACCTGCCCAACGCGCGGTCGCTGTTCCTGCGGCTGGATAGCGAGTTGGCGCGGTGCCGCCGCATGAACATTCCGCTGGCGGTGCTGGTTTGCGATCTGGACGGGTTCAAGCAGGTCAACGACTCGCTTCGGCCACTTGACCGGTAACAAAGTGTTGAGCAGCGTGGCGAACGGCTTGAAAGAGAACTGCCGCGAGTACGACTACGTAGCGCGTATGGGCGGAGACGAGTTCGTGCTGTTGCTGCCGCACATCACTCCCGAATCGGTCAACGAGCGAATCAACCAACTGGTTCGGATCGCTGCTGAAGCGGGAGAGCATGTGCAAGGAAAACGCCTCCTCTCGATGAGCGTGGGCGAGGCGTTCTTCCCCATGGATGGCAGCAACGCGGAGGAGCTGTTGGCGACGGCCGACCGGCGCATGTATAAGAGCAAGCAGCAACAAAAAATGCGGCAGCCAGGTACGCCGGTAATACTGAAACAGCCGCACGTGCCGGCGCTCAGCGTGCAGTAAATCCCGCACCGCGGGTCATGAGAGACGTGGCAAATGTGGACTCAGCGCATCGCGCGGCACCTGGCCGCTTTCGTCCTCACCACCCTGATTGCGGGATTGCTCGGGGCGACTTTGGTACGTTTCGGGCCCGGTTTTGAAACCGGTGAGGAGCAGCTCGATCCGCGCTTGAACGCGCAAAGCATCCAGGCCCTCCAGCAATCGCACGCCTCTGAACACCATCTGCTGCTTTTTTACCTTCACTTCCTCGAGCACATAGCGACGGGCGACCTCGGCGTGTCACACTCGCTTGCGCGGCCCGTTACGGAGCTCCTCTCGTCGCGCGTCCCGGTGACACTCGAGTTGATGGGCGCCGGAATCCTAGGGGGTTGGCTGCTCGGTCTGTCGTTGGCCTTGTCGGCGGTCACGCTCCGCGCTCCGCTCTTCGATCTGGCTTGCACTGCCATCAGCAGCGTGTTCCTTTGCGTACCCACCGCCGTCCTGGCTCTGGTATTGTTCTTCGCCAACGGACCGGCGCGTTTCTCCATCGCGCTGCTCATCTTCCCCAAGGTGTTTCGCTACACGCGCAACCTTCTGGCGGACGCCTATACCCAGCCGCACGTGCTGGCGGCCCGTTCACGCGGGCTCAGCGGCGCGCGTATTCTCTTCCGTCACGTCACGCCCTGGGTCGCCCCGCAGTTGTTCGCTTTGGCTGGCGTCTCTCTCGGAGTGGCGTTCGGCGCCGCGATTCCCATCGAGGTCCTCTGCGATCTTCCCGGCATCGGCCAGCTAGCGTGGATGGCGGCCTTGGCGCGCGATTTGCCGGTGCTGGTCAGCCTTACTATTCTGGTCGCGGCCGTTACGCAGGTCGCCAACGCCGCTTCCGACATGGCCGCCGCGGCATGCGCGAGGCAGACAATATGACTCGTGCCCGCAACTTCGCCATCAGCCTCCTGGCATTGATTTTCGCCGCGTCCCTATTCGCGAATTTCATCGCGCCGGCGCCCTACGCGGCGCAGTTCCGCGATTTCATCAGCGCCCCGGCATCGCATCGCTTCTGGCTCGGAACCGACGAACTGGGCCGCGATCGCTGGTCGCGCCTGCTCTATGGCACGCGCATTTCATTGCTGTTGGCGCCCGCGGCCGCGGTACTCTCCACCGTCATGGCAGTGGTCATCGGCGGCATCGCCGGATACGCGGGCGGCTGGTGGGACCGCGTCGTCCGCCGGATCATCGACGTTTTTCTGTCCATCCCGTGGCTTTTTCTCTTCCTGATCGTCCGCGCTCTGCTTCCGCTCAATGCCCCGCCCTTCGCTTCCGTCGCCATCACCTTCACCATCATGGGCCTCGTTGGATGGGCCCCGGCCGCGCGCATCATCCGCGCCGGCGCGCAATCGCTGCGAAACTCCGATCTCGTCCTCCACGCCCGCGCATGCGGCTCGACCGGCCTCCGCTTGCTGTTCGTTCACATCGCACCGAATCTCAAACCCGTCATCTTCGCCCAGTTCTGGATCGCCATCCCGACATTCATTCTTGGGGAAGCCAGCCTCGGTCTGATCGGCCTCGGCGTCGCCGAGCCTCTTCCCTCCTGGGGAAATCTGCTGCGTGAATTGGTCAACCCCCGAGCCGTCGCCGGCAACCCGTGGATTCTGGCGCCGCTGGCGGTACTGGTCGTTGTCGTAAGCTGCTTCCAGCTTCTGCTGCCCCAGAAGGAATTCGCCTCATGAAGCGTCTGCTCGTTAGCTTCGCGATTACCGCCGCAACGCTCGTTGCCCAATGGGGTGGTGAACTCCGTTTCTGCCTGCGCTCCGACCCCAAAACCTTTAACCCGCTCCTGGTCGACGATGAAGCCTCCGAAACCATCCGCTATCTCACCGGCGGCGTCCTGATTCGCGTCAATCGCCTCACCCAGGAACTCGAACCGGAGCTCGCCACGTCCTGGAAAATCTCACAAAAAGGCCGCGCGATCACCTTCAAATTGCGCCGTGGCGTTTCTTTCTCCGATGGCACGGCCTTCACCGCCGAAGATGTCGCCTACACCGTTCGCGCGCTCATGGATCCCGCGTTGCATTCCCCAACCGGCGATTCTTTCCGCTCCGCTCCCGGAGACGTTGCCGCCACCTCCTCGGCGCCCGGCGAAATCACAATCGTCTTTCCCGCTCCCGTTGCTGGCCTTGAGCGCCTGTTCGATCAAGTCGCCATCCTTTCGTCGCGATCGCCCAAGAAAGATTCCGCCGTCCTCGGCCCGTTCCTCGTGGCGCGCTACGCCCCCGGAGTGGAAGTGGTTCTCGAACGCAATCCCCGTTATTGGAAGACCGATGCCGGCGGCCGGCACTTGCCTTACCTCGATCAGATTCATCTCGACATCCAGCAGAATCGCGAGATCGAGCTGGCCCGCTTCACTCGCGGCGAACTGCACCTCATCAACTCCATCGATCCCGAAATGTTCACCCGCCTGGCCAGGCAGGAGGCCTCGCTGGTCCACGACGCCGGCCCCTCGCTCGAGTCCGAAATGATGTGGTTCAACCAGAACCCCGCGGCCTCGCTGCCCGACTACGAAAAAACATGGTTCCGTTCACAGAACTTTCGCCGCGCCATCTCCGCCGCCATCAATCGCGCCGACCTTTGCCGCGTGGTCTATTACGGCCATGCTGCGCCTGCCGGCGGTCCCATCTCCCCCGCCAACCGTTATTGGTTCGACGCCCGCCTGCAGCCGCATGCCTTCGATCCTAAAGATGCGCTCGACCGCCTCCGGCGCGATGGCTTTCATCTCGATAGCGGCGTTCTCCGCGACCGCGACGGCCATCCCGTTGAGTTCTCCCTCATCACCAACTCCGGTAACAAAGCGCGCGAGCACATCGCCGCCATGATGCAGCAGGACCTCGCCGCCATCGGCGTCAAACTCAACATCGTGACGCTCGATTTCCGATCTCTCATCGAGCGCATCAGCCAGAGCTTCCGCTACGAGGCCTGCCTCCTCGGCCTCACTAACTATGATCTCGACCCCAGCTCGCAAATGAACGTGTGGCTCAGCTCCGCCAGCAATCACCAGTGGTATCCCAATCAGAAAACGCCTGCCACCGCGTGGGAAGCCGAAATCGATCGCCTGATGGAGGCACAGGCCGCCACCATCGACCGCGAAAAGCGCAAGGCGTATTTCGATAAGGTCCAGGAAATCGTCTCGGACCAGGCCCCGTTTCTCTACCTGATCACAAAGAATTCGCTTTCGGCGGTCTCGCCCAAGCTGCAGCACGCGGCCCCGGCCATGATCATCCCACAGACATACTGGAACGCCGAATATCTCTCGCTCGCGCCCGCGCAGTTGGCGAGGAACGCGCCATGAACACCAACGGCCCTCTGCTCTCCGTCCGCCTCACCGCGGGCTACCCGGCCAGGCCTGCCGTACTGCGCAACGCCTGCTTCGAAGTGCAGCGCGGCCAGATTCTTGGTTTGGTCGGCGAAAGCGGTTCCGGCAAAAGCACCCTCGCCCTTTCAATTCTGCGATTGCTCGCCTATCGCGGCGGCTCGATCACCGGCGAAATTCGTTTCGACGGACGTGACCTGCTTCCGCTCCCGGAACGCGAAATGCGCCGCGTGCGCGGCCGCCAAATCGGCTTCGTCCCGCAAAGCCCCGTGACTTCCCTTAATCCCGCCCTGCGTATCGGAACGCAATTCAACGAAGCCTGGACCACCCACGCCAACGGCGCCCCGTCCCAGCGCCGCGATCGTTTTCTAAGTTTGCTGGATAGCGTGAGCCTGCCAGGAGAAGACGCGCTGCTTCGCCGCTACCCTGGCGAGTTGAGCGTTGGACAGGCGCAGCGCCTGCTGGTCGCCATGTCGATTCTGCACCAACCCTCGCTCGTGATTGCCGACGAGCCTACCAGCGCCCTCGATGTTGTTACGCAAGCCGAAATCCTGAAACTGTTCGCCCGCCTGAATCAAGATCTCAACATGGCCGTGCTCTACATCTCGCACGATCTTCTTTCGGTCAGCTCACTGTGCCACCGCGTCGCCATCCTTCGGGACGGCGCGATCGCCGAATGCGCCGAAACCGAACAGATCTTCCGCAACCCCCAACATCCCTACACCCGCCGCCTGATCGACGCCATCCCCAAGAACCCGTTCTAACAAATCGTGGCGCACGCTTCAGCGTGCCGCGGCGAACTTAAGTTCGCTCTTCAGTCCCCCACCTTCGGCCGCGGCGTAGCGTCGCCCGGCGTCATGCCCATCGCCCACTTCACCGCTTCCAGCCACATCTTCTGGATGTCGGGCCGGTCCCATACCTGCTCTTCGTGCCCCAGCGACGAGTAAAATACCCGCCCCTTGCCGTAATCGCGCACCCACGTCACGGCAAAATCTTTGTCCGTGCGGTGCACTCTCGGCCCGTTCAAGTCCACCGAGATTGGGTCCAGGCTCATCAGCACGCGTACGCGATCGCGCGAGTACTCCTTGAACTGATAAATCTCGTCGGTGATCTCGAATGATGCCGGGAAATGCTTCGTGGCCGGAAAGCTGCGGTCCTCCACGTTGATCTTTACCTTCTGGTGCCACGGATGATCATTGAAGTATCCGCCGATCAGCTCGCCGTACTCCGGCCACTTGTAAAACGTATCGGTGGCCGAGTGCGCCCCCAGAAACCCTTTGCCGTCCTCCTTCACGAACGACAATAGCGACGCCTTCTGCTCGTCATCCATCGGCAGTTCGCCCGTCGTGTAGAACATCACCGCATCGAAATAATTCAGGTTCTTCCCGTTGGCGTCCAGCTTCTTTTTGGTCAGCAGCTGCGTGTCGGTCCGGATGTACGTGTCCCACAGTCCCGACTCCTGCCCGATCTTCCAAATCGTAGCCAGCCCGTGCGAAACCGAGTCATGCTGGAACCCCGCCGACATCCCGATAGCCAGCAGCTTCTTGCGCTTCGCCGGTTGCGCCTGCGGCGAAGCAACCACCGCAAAAAGCAAAACCAGGGAAACGAACAGAGCGGATCTTCTCATGGCGAATGCCTCGCACGAATCATATCTTACTGGGACGAGACAGCGGGGCGCCTCAAAAGCAGATGAGCGTCCCGAGAGGAATAAACCCGCGTCTGATCTCTCAGGCACCAGGATTTGCAGGTAGTTCAGCACGCGCAGGTAGTTTTATGGCCTTCAACTCACCGTTGATTGTTTCGTAGTTCTTGACGATACCATCAAGAAGATCGCGGAGGAGTTTGGCTTGGTGCCACGGTATAGTGACAGCTACACGCTCCAAAACAACTCCGTGCTGGTTCTCCCATGTTGGACGATCGTCATCTGGAACCTGTATTAATTCCGCGAAACGCAGTCTGACATCGTAAAGCGTCCAATTCGTATTCACGACGTTCGCATATGCTTCAAAGACACCGTCCTCTGGTTCTTCAAGCGGGACCCTGTTTAGATCCATGAGGCTTGCGGCTGGTGCTTCGGCTTTAGACTTCGGGTCCTCGGAGGCCATCTGGTTACCTTACCTCTCTGGGTATCACGATGCGAGCGCGAGTGGAAATGGTGCGCTCGCACCGATACCGTTCGTTTTGGATTCGCCGGCGTAAGAATTCTCAGATTTCGGTCGGCGACGGCGGCTGTTACCGCGAATTTTTCTTCGGCGCTTCCCCCTTGATCCCTGCTCTTCCTCAAAATTGGGCGCCGCAAAGGACTCGGCAGCTAATGCCGTCGTCGCGCTACCGATAATTGGAACCTCTTCCCGCTTTTGGTTGGCTAGCTCTTCATCGAACGTCTTGATCTGCAGTGACTCCTCGGACAGGTCTACAAACCATTTGGCCAGTTCACTAAACGGCACAAGCTTCCCAATAAATGCCACGTCAAAGCCAGCCGCGATTCGTATAATCGTGTTGATCGTAAGATTTCCGTATTCGGGATCTGCAGCCCGCGAGACAACGCCCTGGGTCAGCCCCGCCCGGGCTGCGAGTTCTTCCTGCGACAGTCCAGCCTTCTTCAGCATGGTCCGAATCTGGAACGGAATACCACGCTTGACTTGCGCGGCTACAAACTCTTCCCGATATTTCTTGCTCTTAGCGAGCTTCACCCACAACCGATTAAATCCACTCACTGGTCGTCCCCCTCCCTTGCTCTAGCAGGTTCTTATGGCGAAGTGCCACATAGAAAGCATCATGCGGAATGAACGTTCTTCCGCTTTTTTCGCAGCCGAGAATGATAGCAAACTTCCGATTCTCGGCCGGAGGCCAGATCCCCACCGGCCGAAATCTTCGCCGATGCGGTCTTCTCGCTCCCGAGGCCAGCGCGTCCACAAAAAACCTGATTTCTCCAAGCCCAGCGTGCGCCTTAGTTAGCGCCTTAAACTCCTCTACGTTCTCATCTTCCCAATCCGTAGTGGCACTCAGAATGAATAGCGTCGCATCAAACTGCGCCTGCACCTCAGGATCTTGAGTCGCGTACCACTCCGCCATGAGATCCCGGTTGTCCTCGGTGACGTAGTTGAAGAATTTCCACAAAGCCAACTTACATCAGACCATGCTAGTATGCAATATTACATATAATAACTGGATATTACAGAAAATAAAAGAAAAATGCTCTTCTCTATCCCTCAAACTTTCGACGCTCTCCGCAGCGTGTACGCCGCCGGATTGATATTGCCCTGCTCCAGCTTCTTCCAGTCGTCCTGCACCGAAATCAGCTTGCCGCTCACGTGGTTCGACCGCTCCGAAGCCAGAAACAGCGCCAGCTGAATCTGTTTTTCTGGCAATACCCCGCCCGTGATGCGCACGTTCTCGGCCTCTTCCAAATCCTTGGTGCCGGCGTTGGAGCCTGCCTGGATGATCTCATCCGTCATGCTGGTATACGTGCCGCCCGGCAGGATTGCGTTCACCTGCACGTTGTGATCGCGAACTTCTTCCGCCAGCGTCTCCACCAGCCGCGCCACGCCTGCCTCCGACGCCGCGAAAGCCGCAAAGTTCGGCCGCGCTTCCACCGCTCCGGACCCGCTTAGGACCAGGATCTTGCCGGATCGCCGCTCGATCATCTGCGGCAGGACGACACGGCAGGCGTGCATCACACCCAGCAGATTCGTTTCGATCACTTCCCACCATTGCTTCGCCTTTCCATCGAGAAACGGCCCGATCGGGCCCTGCACAGCCGCCGCCGCGATCAGCACGTGAACCCCGCCGAACACCACGCGCATGCGGTCCACGGCTGCGGTAAGCTGCTCCAGGTCGCGCACGTCCGCGCGCAGCCGCAGTGCCGCTCCGCCGGCATGTTCAATCTCCAGCTTCGTGGCGTCAAGCTCCGCCTGCGTCCGCGACACCAGCCCCACCCGCGCGCCTGCCTGCGCGAAACCCAATGCGAGGCGTTTGCCGATCCCGCGGCCGCCACCCGTGATCAGAACGCCTTGATCTTTGAGGGAATGCACGCCACTATTCTACGCGCGCGTCGAAGATTCCGGTTTCCACCTGCCCGGCGCGTCTCACCTGGACAAAAATGCGGTAGTTGCCGGGCTGCGGAAAACCGTAGGGGAAAGTTACTTCCGCTGGTGGAGCGCCCGCCGGCATCGAATGCATACTGTGCCTGCCGCTCGAATCCTCGGTCATCATCAGCGCCGCCATAGGCGCCGATCCAGACGGGTGCACATGGGCAAAAACCTGGAAATCGTCCCGCACGAACGCCGCGTGTCCGGCCATCCCCATATACAGTTCCATGTCCTCGGCCGGTTTGCCGTTCGCATCTTCCACGCGGAACCGGAACAGTTCGGTGCGCTTTGCCCGCAGAGGAGCGGTGTTACCCACCCATACCATGCGGTAACCGTCAGATAACTGCGCAACCCGTCGTGCGAAGTCAGCCTGCGCCACGGGCGTGGCCGTGCCCGCCCCATCATCCGCGCCTGGCGGAGCGCCGGAGATGTGTGGAATCTCTATCTCGCTGGTTCCTGTTTCCCCGATGCCGTTAGAGTGCACGATGTCCGCGTATAGCCTGTACCGGCCCGCTGGCATCGCCGGCAGATCCATTACAAACGTCGCCGGCTCGGTCTGCTCCGGATGCAGATGCCACACGCGATCCATGGCCGGTGTGCTGATCACGTACAAGTGCATCAAGTGGCCGTGGTCTGGTACCAGGTCGTCCAGTTTGTCGAAGCGGAACCAGCCCTTGTCCTGGAGCCGGAGTACCAGCCTCCCTCCGTTCTCGACCGTTGCCGACATCTCCACCGGCTGGTAGATGTTGCTCGCGTAGGCTCTCGCTTCCGCATCCCACCACTTACCACCCAGATATACCGCCAGGCAAACCAGCACGAAGGTAACGGCCATCACCACCGCGCCGCGTTTGCGATTTTTCTCGGGAGTCGCCACTCCCGGTTCGAGCTGCGCCTCGCGTACGCCCGCCCCCACAATACTTACGATGCCGATCACCAGCACCGCCAGCAGGGCGAACAAGCCTGTTCCCAGGCCCTTCTGCATCCTGGAGGACCGCATGGCCAGCGCCGGCACCGGGACCGACAACTCACCTTTCCCCAGTGCGCCATCCGCTTCCACGCGCACCTGCCACGCTCCGAAGCCCATCATCCACAGGCTGCCCGTGTAGAATTGCGGGTCGTCCGGCGAGCGTTTCGCAATATCTGGAGTCGGCGCAAACTTCGCTCCCGGACCCGTCAGTCGCAACGGCACCACCCGCACTTCCTTGACATCGGGCGACGCGGACCGCACTTCTACCTCGGCCACTCCTGGAATTACCGCCGGTGGTCGCACCGTCACCAGCAAGTGATAGGGCCCGGCATTGCCCTCATAGAACACATCTGGGCTGCCGACGTGCGCGAATGCTGCTGTCGAAACGGCGAAGAACAGAGCCAGACGGCCCGCGATCATCGCTTCACCGCCGGATCCGCCGCATCCAGTTGCCCCAGGCCATCCCTAGACGAGTAGTTAGAATCGCGGCTATGACCGCATACGCCATCTCCATCCAGAACTGGCCGGGCGTTTTCTCCAACTGCACGAACAGGTTGCGCACGTAGTGGCTGTTGGGATGCGTGTTGTAGTCGAAGTAAGTCGTCCCGAACACCCAGTTGCGGCTGTAAGGGCTCATCAGAAAGGTGGCGAACGGCCACTCCGCCGCAACAATCAATACGACAAACACAATTCCGGAAACCACTGCTTGGAGCCACGGGTTCCAGTTCGTAGTCCGCGCCCACAGCCAATCGAGCCCTATCGCCGGTACCACGAGCAGCACCGGAAATTCCGGTGGCACGAAGTGCGTCACCTGCTGATACACCGGCCCCAGCTTCGGTGTGGCCGCAAACAACGGCAGAATCCAGACACAAGCGATCAAAAACAGACTGTAGATCCCGGTCACGATGGCCGCCGCCCACCGGCGGCCCGAGGCTCTCGACACGCCCGCTAATATGCCCGGTATTGCGATGGCCAAAACACGATAGGGAAACGCGCTGTGCATGTAGATCCGCAGTTCATACTCAAAGAGCAGGATCATAATGCACACCACGATCAAGGCGCCCACATACAGGAACAGCCATTCCAGCTTGGCCCGCGCCGCGTCCCTCACACGGTTCATCTGCCCTAGAATCAGCACCAAAGCACCAAACTGCACCCCCACCATTCCCGTGATTAACAGCACGTGCGGCGGGCTCAGAATCTTCACATCGAGCCCGTAGGCGTTATGCCACCAGTCGTCGAATGGCGCCGAGGTGATCATGGCAATGCCGCCCCATGCCGCAATGAAGGCCCCCAGAGGTCCGCGGAAGCCCCAGATCTTCACGGCTGTGTCTCGCAGCGCAGAACCGGTATTAAGTGTTGTAGAAAGAATCAGATAGCCGCAGGATAGACCAGCCAGAACCCCGCACATGTAGATCGCGATGTGCGCGGGCGTCCAAAATGTGTCCCGGCCAATCGAACGGTGCCAGGAAATATCCCAATGTGTCCCCACCATGGCGGAGGTGACGGCAAGAACCGAGCACCACACATACCAGGGGATCGCCGGGCGTACCAATTCTTCTCGGATGTAGCGATTATACGTCAGCGGTGAGAATCCCCCGGCGATGATGGCACTTTTCTAGCAAATCCATGATTTGCCGATCCGTATTTGCGCTTCTCCTTGTCAGCGGTACCTACGCCCGTGATTCCGGCGACCACGTCCAGTATATCGGCGGAACCATTTCCGCTCTTCCCACCAAAACGGGCGGATTTATCAATACCCGCGGAGAAGACATCTTCCTGTTCCAGACAAAGGGCGTGACGGTACAGATTCCCTACGACAAGATCAACGCGGTCGAGTATGGCCAGCGGGTCAGCCGCCGCTACGCGGAAGCGGTCCTATTATCACCCGTTTTCCTGCTCAGCAAAACCAGGAAGCACTATTTAACAGTTGAATTCACGGACGATCGCGGGAAACAGCAGGCGATGGTGTTTCTGGTGGGCAAAGCCGACGTTCGCTCGTTGCTGGTCATCCTGGAAGCCAAATCAGGCCGCCGGATCGAGTATCAGGACGATGATGCCCGGCGCTCCGGAAAAGGCTCCTAAATGATTGTTCCTATTACCCTTCTACTCATCGCCGCCGCCCAAACGCCCGCCCCGGACCCGGCCACAATCGACCAGGAGACGCTGCAGCAGCT
Source organism: Terriglobia bacterium (assembly GCA_963768075.1). Classification (GTDB taxonomy): domain Bacteria; phylum Acidobacteriota; class Terriglobia; order Bryobacterales; family Bryobacteraceae; genus QHXW01. The sequence continues at coordinate 61,531 of CAVYHD010000013.1, read as the reverse complement.
CTTGAGCATTCGGCGTCTGTTCGTCGATCGATTTTCCGGCGGCGAGACGGCCACGCAGATGCGTGACATGATCCTCAGCGGCCTGCAAAATACAAAACTGTTCGTGGTCACCGAGAATGCCGACAAGGCGGACGCCTTTTTGCGGGGTTCGGCCGAAGACCTGGTTTTCACCGACGAGCATACAGCGAGCGACAGCATCCACGCCCAGGCGAACCTAACTAAAGGCAGCAGCAGCAGTTACAGCGGCCGGACCGAGGGCCGCGATCAGACCAACCGTGGGCAGGGAGTTGATTTTGGCGACAGCGAGTCCTCCCACAGCCTGGAGCGGAGGCATGAGGCCGTCGCGGCGGTTCGGCTGGTCAACAAAGACGGCGATGTGATCTGGTCGACCACGCAGGAAAGTATGGGCGGCAAGTTCCACGGCTCCAGCGCCGACGTGGCCGAGAAAGTCACCAAAAAACTTGTGGAAGATTACGACCGCGCCAGGAAGCTGAAGTAGAGCGCATTTTCGCCTTGTCTTCGCTTTTTGGACGTGATATTCTCCTTGCTGCCGCATGTCGCGGCGGAGGAGCAAAATGCCCATTAGTGAGATGATTTTGCCCGAGTTCGATGAAGAAATGAAGAGCACCCGGAAGATGTTGGAACGCGTTCCGGACGGCAAATTCGACTACAAGCCACACGAGAAATCGATGGCCCTTGGCCGCCTGGCCAGTCACGTCGCCGAACTGCCAGGTTGGGCGGTGCACACTTTGCAGTCGGAGGTTCTGGAGATCCAGGCCGGCCAAAAGCCGTACCTGGCTGCGTCCAACCAGCAGCTTCTGGCGGATTTTGACAAGAACGTGGCGGAAGCGCGCCAGCTGATCGCGGGTGCCAGCGACGCCGACTTTCAGAAGATATGGACCTTCAAGTATGGCGGGCAGGCCATCTTTTCGATGCCACGGGTCGCGGTGCTGCGGAGCGTGGTAATGAATCACCTGATTCACCATCGTGCGCAGTTGAGTGTCTACCTGCGGCTCAATGAGATCGAGGTCCCGGGCATGTACGGACCCTCGGCCGACGAGATGAAGTTCTGGACGGCCCAGAAGGCGTAGCCATCGTTGCCGGAAATCAGGTAACAGTGTCAAGCTGGTAGTTAAATGGCCGAAGTTTGCCCCGCGCTCGCGGGTTTCGATCCCCTTACCGTTGAATGGTTCGAGCGACGGTTCCTGGCGCCGACCGAACCCCAGATTCTCGGTTGGCCGGAAATCCGCTCCGGCCACGATATTCTGATTTCCGCGCCGACCGGATCGGGGAAAACGCTCTCGGCGTTTCTAATCTGTCTCGATTCGCTAGTCCGTGCCGCGCGTGAGGGCTCGCTGCGGGATGAGACGGTGGCAGTATACGTCTCGCCGCTCAAAGCCCTCAGCAACGACATCCGCAAGAACCTGGAGACGCCGCTCGCCGAGATCACGGCGCTGGCCGCGGAAAAGGGGATTCTGCTCCCGTCCATCCGCACTGCGGTCCGCACCGGCGACACACCCATGTGGGAGCGGCAGAGGATGGGCAAGCACCCGCCGCATATTTTGGTCACCACGCCGGAATCGCTGTATATTCTGCTGACCGCCGAAGGCTCACGGCGCATGCTGCGCACGACGCGAACAGTGATCGTGGACGAAATCCATGCCCTGGCCGACGACAAACGCGGCTCTCACCTGGCTCTCTCGCTCGCGCGCCTGGATGCGCTGGTGGAGGGCGGGAAACCGCAGCGCATCGGACTCTCCGCAACGGTCAAACCCATCGAAGAGGTTGCGCAATTCCTCAGCGAACGGGCGGGCATCATTCAAATCGGGCACCGCCGCGCGATGGACCTCGCGGTTGAAGTTCCGAAGGACGAATTGGGCGCGGTGGCCACTAACGAGATGTGGGCGGAGATCTATGACCGCGTAGCCGATCTGATCCGCGCGAACCGCACTACGCTGGTATTCGTCAATACGCGGCGCCTGGCGGAGCGCGTATCGCACGCGCTTTCCGAACGCCTGGGCGAAAACGCGGTGTTGCCGCACCACGGAAGCCTCTCCCGCGCGTTGCGATTCGAGGCGGAAAACCGGCTCAAGAACGGCGAACTGCGGGCGGTGGTGGCGACGGCGTCGCTCGAGCTGGGCATCGATATCGGGACCGTGGATCTGGTTTGCCAAATTGGAACGCCCCGCTCCATCGCGGTGGCGCTGCAACGCATCGGCCGCTCGGGGCATTGGGTGGGCGCGATGCCCCAGGGCCGCATCTTCGCCACCACACGCGACGAACTGGTGGAGTGTGCGGCACTGATGCGCGCGATCCGCGGCGGAGAACTGGATCGCCTCGAAATCCCGCACGGCGCGCTCGATATTCTGGCGCAGCAAATCGTCGCCACTGCCGCGACCGGGGACTGGAGCGAGGACGATCTGTTTGCACTCGTGCGCGGCACGTATTCATATCGCCATTTGAATCGCGCCGATTTCGACGCCGTAGTGACGATGCTCTCGGATGGCATTGCCACGCAACGCGGCCGGAGCGGGACTTTTCTGCATCGCGATCAAATCAACGGCCGGGTAAGGGGGCGGCGTGGGGCGCGGCTCGCGGCCATTACTTCGGGCGGCGCCATTCCCGAGAATGCCAATTATCTGGTGGTGGCCGAGCCCGAAGGCGCGACGGTAGGGACGGTGGATGAAGACTTCGCCGTCGAGAGCATGGCGGGCGACGTGTTTCTGCTGGGAACAACATCGTGGCGCATCCGGCGCGTGGAGGCCGGGCGGCTGCGCGTCGAGGATGCACACGGCGCGGCTCCCTCGATTCCGTTTTGGAATGGCGAGGCCCCCGGCCGCACTGACGAGCTTTCCCGCGAAGTATCGCGGCTGCGGGAAGATATTGCCGCGGGTCGAGGCGAGGGGGCAGTCGAGCTTCTGATGCGCGAGTGCGCCCTCGACCGGCGCGGCGCGGAACAGGCGGCCGCCTACGTTGTGGCGGGAAAAGCCATGCTGGGCGCCATGCCCACGCATACGACCATTGTCGCCGAGCGGTTTTTCGATGAGGCGGGCGGCATGCAACTGGTGCTGCACGCACCTTTTGGCTCGCGCATCAACCGGGCCTGGGGGCTGGCGCTGCGCAAACGGTTCTGCCGGTCGTTCAATTTCGAGCTGCAAGCCGCGGCCACCGATAACGGCATCGTGATTTCGCTCGCTGAGCAGCACTCGTTTCCGCTCGAGGTGGTCTTCGAGTTCCTGCGGTCAGCCACGGTGGAGCAGGTGCTGACGCAGGCCATGTTGCCGGCGCCAATGTTTACGGCACGCTGGCGCTGGAACGTGACGCGCGCACTCGCGGTGCTGCGCTTCAACGGCGGGAACAAAGTGCCGCCGCCCATCCAACGGATGCGATCGGACGATTTATTGGCCTCTGTATTTCCCGACCAGGCGGCGTGCGCCGAGAATCTGACCGGTGAGATTCGCATTCCCAACCATCCGCTGGTCAACGAAACCATTGCGAACTGCCTGCACGAAGCCATGGATGTGGATGGGCTGAAGCGCCTGCTGGACGGGATCGCCGAGGGCGCGATCCGCACGGTGGCGATCGAGACTCCGGAGGCATCGCCTTTTTCGCATGAGATCCTGAACTCCAATCCGTACGCATATCTGGATGACGCGCCGCTTGAAGAGCGCCGCGCCCGGGCGGTACAAATGCGGCGCACGCTGCCGGATCTCGCGGAGGGTATGGGCGCGCTGGATGCCGCGGCGATTGCGCAGGTGACGGCGGAATCCTGGCCCGTGGTACGCGATGCCGACGAACTGCACGACGCCCTCCTGACGCTGATCGTGCTGCCGCCTGTTGCGGATTGGCAGAATTGGTTTGATGAACTGACGGCTGCGAATCGCGTCATCAAGATTCAGCATGGAGATGCAGCCATGTGGGCTGCGGCCGAGCGCGCGGGGATGGCCAACGCGGCGTATTTCGGCGCGGGGGATGAGCAACAAGCCGCGGTGACGGAAGCGCTGCGGGGCTGGCTCGAATCAACCGGCCCTACTACTGCACAGGCACTGGCGGAACGGCTCTCCATTCCCCGCGAGCTCGTGGATGCAGGGCTCGCACAGCTCGAAAGGGAAGGACAGATTCTTCGCGGGCGCTTCAGCCCGCAGGGCGCCGGGGAAATCGAGTGGTCGAATCGCCGGGTGCTGGCCCGCATTCACCGGCTCACTATCAGCCGGCTGCGGCGCGAGATCGAGCCGGTCTCGACCGCGGATTTCATCCGCTTCCTTTCCCGCTGGCAGCACCTCGCGCCGGGCAGCCAGTTGCACGGCCTGGATGGCGCGCTGCAAGTGATTCGCCAGTTGCAGGGATATGAGATTTCCGCCGCGGCGTGGGAGTCGCAGGTTTTGCCGCGCCGTATCGCGCGATATTCGCCCGATCTGCTCGATCAGCTTTGCCTGTCTGGTGAAGTGATTTGGGGGCGGCTTTCGCCGCATCCCGCGTTCGAGCGTCCGGAGCCGGGCCGGGTGCGCCCCACGCGTGTGGCGCCCATCACGATTTTTCTGCGGGAGGACAGCGGGTGGCTGGTGGCAGCGGCGCAAAACGATGCGGCTGCCATCGAGAATTCGCTTTCGCACGCGGCGCGCGAGGTGCTGGCGGCCCTGCGGCAGCATGGCGCTTCGTTTTTTCCGGACCTCACACGTTCGACCGGAAGGCTTTCAAGCGAAGTGGAGGACGGGCTATGGGAATTGGTGGCGGCGGGCCTCGTGACGGCCGATGGGTTCGAGAACCTGCGCTCGCTTGTCGATCCGAAACGCCGGCGTGGGGAAGGGCGCGGGCGCAGTGCTCGTCCCAGGCACGCCGCGGGAAGGTGGGCGCTGTTGCGGCCGGCGGTTGGGTCTCCGCAGGAATCGCACGAGGCATTTGCCAACCAGTTACTGCTGCGCTGGGGTGTAGTGTTTCGCGATCTGCTGGCCCGCGAAACGCTGGCGCCTGCGTGGCGCGATCTGCTGGTCGTGCTGCGGCGCATGGAAGCGCGCGGCGAAATACGCGGCGGGCGGTTCGTCACCGGTCTGGTGGGTGAGCAGTTTGCACGAACCGAGGCGATCGATCTGCTGCGCGCGATGCGGCGCTCGGACGAGCATCGCGGCAGTGTCACGGTTGCTGCGGCCGATCCTCTGAATCTGGCGGGCATTCTTCTACCCGGCGCGCGCGTGAGCGCCCTCGCGGGTGGGATCGTGGAATTGGTCGAGCCGGCCGAACTCGCAGCCGCGGGCCTCTGAGACGTATAATCACCATCCATGCGTGCCTCACTCGTTTTGTCGCTATTCGCCTGTTCCCTCGCCGCGGCCGACTACAAAGCCGGCATCGGCCGCATCATCATCACACCGGACAAGCCTATTTACATGTCGGGTTATGCCGGCCGCGATCATCCGTCTGAGGGCGCGATTCACGACCTCTGGGCCAAGGCCCTGGCGATCGAGGACCACAAAGGCAATCGCGTGGTCATCGTGTCGACTGATCTCATCGGCCTGCCGCGCAGCATTGCCGACATCGTGGCCGCCCGAGTGGAGAAGGAGTACGGGATCGACCGCGCGCAGCTGGTGCTGAATTCATCGCACACGCATACCGGGCCGCTCATCCGCCACAATCTCGAAACGATGTTCGAGCTCACGCCCGAGGATAGCCGGGTGGTGACGGATTACGCCGCCACGCTGACCGAGAAGCTGGTGATGGTGGTGGGGGCGGCGCTCAAGGATCTCGCTCCCGCCAACCTTTGGTTCGGCAACGGCCGCGCGACGTTCGCCATCAATCGGCGCGAGAATACGCCCAAAGGCGTGATCATCGGTGAGAATCCGACGGGGCCCGGCGATCCCGATGTGCCGGTCCTGAAGGTCACCGCGCCCGACGGCAAGCTGCGCGCGGTGCTGTTCGGCTATGCGTGCCATAACACCACGCTGACGGGCCAGTTCTACCGGATCAGCGGCGATTACGCTGGCTTTGCGCAAATCGCGATTGAGGAAGCCAATCCCGGCGCCGCGGCAATGTTCGTGATGCTGTGCGGGGCGGACCAGAATCCTCACCCGCGCAGCACGCTCGAACTGGCCCGCCAGCACGGCGCGGAGCTGGCAGCCGAGGTGAAGCGCGTGCTGGGCGAGAAGCTCACCCGCGTACACGGGACCACGCATGCGGCATTTCAAATCACCGAGCTGGGTTTTGCGCCGCAGTCGCGCGAAGGTTTTGAGGCGCGATTGCAAGAAACCAACGTGTATCGAGTGCGTCACGCGAAGGGGATGCTGCGCCTCTACGACGAGGGCAATCCCATTCGCCGCTATTCCTATCCGGTGCAGGCCATCCAGTTCGGCAAAGACCTGACGTTTGTCGCCCTGGGCGGCGAAGTGGTGGTGGATTACGTTCTGCGCATCAAGCGCGAATTCGGATCGAAGGGCATCATCGTGGCCGGCTACTCCAATGATGTGATGTCCTACATTCCGTCGCTCCGCGTACTCAAGGAAGGCGGCTACGAAGCCGACCAAAGCATGATTTATTACGGCCTGCCGGGACCTTATGATGAGCAGGTAGAAGACCACATCATGACGACCGTGCGGCAGGTGATGAAGCGGGTGGGCCGGCCCGCGGTGCAATAATAGAGCCATGGGCACGGCCACGCTGGTTTCGGTCGAAGAATACCTGCGGACAAGCTTTCCCGATGCGGATCGCGAATATGTGGACGGTCGCATTGTGGAGCGGAACGTGGGAGAGGTCGATCACAGCGATGTACAGACTGCTGTCGCATATTATTTGCGAACGCACTACAAGAAGGGCGTCTGGGCCGGTGTCGAGGTTCGCGTTCAGGTGAAGAAGACTCGTTTTCGTATTCCGGACGTGACCGTGGTTGCCGGCGCAAAGCCCGCGGAACCGATCATCCGGAAGCCGCCGGCCATCGCCGTGGAAGTGCTTTCGCCCGACGATCGCGCGGGCGATCTGGAAGACAAGATCGCGGACTATCTGGCGTTCGGCATTCCGTACGTCTGGGTAATCAATCCGGAAAGCCGCCGGGCACACGTGCATACGCAGGACGGCAGCCGTGAGGTCAAGGACGGTGTGCTTCGGGCCGAGAGCATCAAAGTCGAAGTGCCGCTAGCCGAAATATTCGCGTAAGCACGCAGTAGACTGGAATCATGCGTTGGTGGGCCGTGCTGATCCCGATCGTCTCCTATGCCGCCACGGGCAGCGTGGAACTTGAGCGCGGCGTGCACGAGGTCGAACTCGACAGAGCCGAGTGCTATCGCGTCCACGATGTTCAGTTCAGCAAAGACGATATTCACTTCTACTTCACCGATGGCTATTTGATTTTCGCCAAGCCGGTGGAGGGTGTGCGCATCGCCGCGGTGTTCACGGCTGATGTTGAGGCGGGAGACGCCGAGCTGCTGCTGATGCCGCCGGACCGGAGCGAGCGCCGGTCCCTCCTGGTCTACACCGGAAGCCCGAATCTGGACGAGCATGTCAACGCCGCCGTTCTTTTGTTTGGCGACAATACTTACACGGACCTGATGCGGCAGATCCGGGCCAACGAGTTCAACCGCCCGCAGCCGGAAATGGGCGCGATCATGGCGGAGCAGTGGACGCCAGTGGTGCGCAATCTCGCGTCGAGTTTCGAAGCGCGTCTGCTGCTGGACCTGCTCTCCCCGCGTCATCGCCAGCAGGGCTGTTTCGTGGCCGCCGTCAGCGGCAGGAAGCTTGGCAACTTCGACGTGGTTTACGAGCCGCGATCGGAAGAGCAAATCGTTGCCGGCAAAATAACGTCGCGAAATAATATGACGTTTTTCGACGTGTGGACGAGCTTCACCGCGGCGCCATACCGCAAGGGCGTTCGTAAAGCGCCGCAGCCCGAACTCACCGTCAAGGACTACCACATCGATGCTACCGTCGAACCTGATCTGATGCTGCGCGCTACCACGAACGTGAGAATCACGTTGGCGGAGAGCGGCGAACGTGTGTTGCCGTTCGAGATTGCCGGCGGTATGCAAGTCTCCTCGGCGACGATCGATGGGGAGCCGGCGGAAGTGCTCCAGCCGGAATCGCTTCGCTCCAACCTGATTCGCAACGACGGAAATACTTTGTTTCTGGTGATGGCGCCGCATTCGCTCGATGCCGGTCGCGATCACGACGTGCAGTTTCATCACGCAGGCCCGGTTGTGGAGGACGCCGGCAATCAGGTGTACTTTGTGGGCCCGCGCGGCACCTGGTACCCCAACTTCGACATGCAGTTCGCGCGCTATGACTTGACGTTCCGCTATCCAAAAGAGCTCGGCCTGGTGACGCCCGGTGACGTTGTGTCCGACACGACGGACGGCGATTGGCGCATCATGCGGCGGGTGACGCCCGTGCCGATTCGTTTCGCCGGCTTCAACCTGGGTATGTACGAGCGGACGCGCCTGGTGCGCAACGGTTACACCGTCGAAGTCTGCGCGAATCGGGCGGGCGAGAGCGCCTTGCAGCCGAAGCCGGTGGATGCCGCAGTCACGCCCCGCGGCCGCAGGCGTGCCGTCACACAGGAACCTTTGCCGCCTCAACCGCCGTATCCGCCCGCGCGGCTCGAGGAGCTGGCTACCGAAATTGCCTCCAGCCTGGAGTTCATGACCGCAAGATTCGGACCGCCGCCGCTCAAGACGCTCGAGGTTTCACCCATCCCGGGCACCTTCGGCCAGGGTTTTCCGGGGCTGGTGTACCTCTCGACTTTGTCGTATCTGCGGCGCGGGGATCAGGCCATGGCCAGCCTGAACCGCCGCGACCAAACGTTCTTCATCGATCTGATCGAAGCTCATGAAACCGCGCATCAGTGGTGGGGTAACGTCGTGGGCGTGGCTAGCTACCGCGATAACTGGCTAATGGAAGCACTCGCCAACTACTCGGCGTTGCTGTATCTGGAGAACCGCGACGGGCGAGGCGCGCTGGATGCGGCTCTGGAGAGTTACCGGCAGGATCTCCTGAAGAAGGATCCGGACGGCCAGACGGCCGAATCCGCCGGACCGATCGTGCTCGGAGCGCGCTTGGAGAGCTCGCACTCGCCGGTTGCGTGGAACAGCATCACCTACGGAAAGGGTTCCTGGATTTTGCACATGTTGCGCGTACGGATCGGCGATGAGCGCTTTGCCGCCATGCTGGCCGAATTACGCCACCGCTATGAATGGAAGACGATTTCAACCGAGCAGTTCCGCGAGCTGGCGGCGGAATTTCAGCCGCCCGGCTCAGACGACCCGAAGCTCGAGACGTTTTTCGAGCAGTGGGTGTACGGTACGGGAATCCCGACGCTCACTCTCAGCTATTCGTTGCGCGGCCGCGCGCCAGCCGTCAAGCTGACCGGCAAGGTGTCGCAAACCGACGTTGATTCCGAATTCAGCGTGCAGGTGCCGGTAGAGATCCAGAGCGGCTCCGCGCATCAGGTCAAATGGGTGCGAACGTCCGGCGCCCCCGAGGAGTTCACGGTGGCGCTAAAGCAAGCGCCGGCCAAAGTCTCGCTGGACACCGCGAATGTACTGGCGGTGGGCAAATGATTGGCCGCCGTCAGGCCTGCACACGGAAACAGCCAAGCCAACCCTGATTCCGGATGTAAAGCTGTCCGCCGCAAACTACGGGATGCGCCCAACTCGGCCAGCCCTGGTCGGGAATCGAGAACCGCCCCTTCTCCCGGTAACCCTCCGGCGTCGCCTCCGCCAGGCCGGCGACATTGCCTTCGCTCAACAGATACAAGCTGCCATCGGCGGCCATCAGGCAGCCCTTGCCCACGGCGCGGTCTTTCCACGCGACGCGGCCCGTGGCGTATTCCAGGCAGGTGAGAATGTTGTTGGAATACCCGTACAGATATCCGCCCAGGACCACCACGCCACCATGATGGTTCTGCATCTCGCCGCTGAAATAGATTTCTTCGGCTTTCACGATACCGTTCTGCGCCGTCAGACCCAGCAGTGCGCAGCCGGTGCCGTACCCCGAAGTGTAAAAGACTTTGTTGTCGTGAAACACGGGCGTCGCGATGTTCGCCGTGCGATTGGCCACACGCTCATATCTCCACATCGGCTTCCCGTCGCTCGCCCGGACGCCCACGCCCGCCTGGCTGGTGAGCGCCATGATCGTTCGCACACCCTGCACATCCCCGAGGACGCAGGAGGAGTAGGATGCGTTGTCGCTCAGTCCCTGGCTCGTCCAGATTGTCTTTCCCGAAGCCTTGTCCAACGCCACGACGGTTGCATCCGGACCGCCTGGCGTCACGATCACGCGATCGCCATCGACAAGCGGTGATTCGCTCAGCAGCCAGTGCGGATTCTGCCCCTTGAAGTCTTGCAGGATATTGCGACGCCAAACCTTCGTGCCGTCTTGCGCGCGCACACACGCCAGTTCGCCGTTCTCGGCCAGCGCATAAAGGTGGTCGCCATCGAGTGTCGGCGTGCCTCTCGGCCCGTTACCGCGATCCTGCTCCATTCTGCCCGCAAGGCTAGTGGCCCACGCCGTTTTGCCATCCCGGCGGCTCAAACAAAATACGGTGCTTTCGTGCTCCCGGACACCCTGCACATAGATGCGGTCGCCGCTGATCGCTAGCGAGCCGTAGCCTTCGCCGAGGCTCGAAACAGACCACAGCGCCGCCGGCCCTCCCGCGGGCCACGACTTCGCCAGACCGGTTTCAACGGAAACTCCGGAGCGTTCCGGGCCTCGCCATTGCGGCCATGCCGGAGCATCCGTAGCCGCCGCGATTCCGCGCGGGAGCAAAACGGGTGTGGCCAGGACGGAGAGGAAATCTCTGCGCTTCACGGCGGCTGATCCTCCTGAGGAGACGTAACAATGTCTATTATGTCCCGTCTCAGGGCGTTGTGTTGCGATGTGGGGCGGACACCCTCGTCCGACCGCTCAGCTTCGGCTGCTGGAGAATACTTCGGACATCTCGGCTTCGACCAGGGCGGCTTGCCCCGGTTCCACGTCAGCGTAGGCGTTTCGCCGCCTGTAGCAAAGCAGCATGAACCCGGCCAGGATCAGGACCGGCGGGATCAGCATGATGATAATGCCCATATTCATCACGCGCGCGCGTGCCGCGTTTTGCGCCGCTGCCGTGCGAAAACACATCACGCACTGCGCAAAGGCGTTCGCTGCCGCCAGAGGAACCAGCGCCGCTATCCGTTTCATTGCGGCCTCATCATGAGCGCACGAATGGAATCCGGCATGAACATCATCATTAACAGTATACACAGCACCAGCATCGGAAACAGCGTCAGGAACAGGCTGAGCTTCTCAAACTTCAGGTGCATGAAATAGGCAATGATCAGCGCCGCCTTGATGATCGACAATCCCAACAGCGCCGTCAGCATGATCAGCGTGGGCAACTGCTCGTAGGCCAGGAAAACCTCCGCCGCCGTCATCACCAGCAGCGCCACCCAGACGTAAAGGAACAACCGCGTCGTGCCACCAACGTGTTCTACCGCCACCGCTTCGCTATGATCGCTCATGATCGCTCCTAAAGCCTGGCCGACATCAGATAAACCAGCGGGAAGATGAACATCCAAACCAAATCCACGAAGTGCCAGTAGAGGCCGCTCACCTCTACGTCCTCATACTTGAATTTTCCACGCCCCACCGCAAACGCGATGATACTCAGATAAATGACGCCGATAATGACGTGCGTCATGTGCAGCCCGGTGAGCGCAAAGAACGTCCCGCCGAACAACGGCACGCCCCATTCGTTACTGAACGGCGTGACGTGCTCGTTGTTGATGAGGTTCAGCCATTCCGTCAAGTGCAGCGCCACGAACCCCAGGCCAAACGCCATGGTGGCGAGGATCCACTTCACCGTCGCGGCGCGTTTGCCGTGGTTCATCGAGTGCACCGCCATCACCATCGTCAAGCTGCTCGAGAGCAGGCAGAACGTCATGATGCTCGAGAAGATAATGCTCGGCACGAAAATGAAGGGCTTGGGCCAGTCGGGCGTCGAGAGACGAAGATACGTGTAGGCCATCAACAGCACAGAGAACGTGAGCGCGTCCGAAATGATGAACAGCCACATTCCGAACTTCTTCGAATTCACTGCGTACGGACGTGTGCCTCCTTGCCAGGCGGAATCCATGACCGCGGCTTTGGCGTCGGACATTCGTGCGTTACCCCCAGAAGAAAAATAAAGCCATCAGGAAGATCCAGATGGCGTCTAAAAAATGCCAGAAATATGCGCTCACGTCGACGGCGGTCCGCTTGCCGGGCCCCAGCCGCAGCAGGAACGCCTGCACGTCGATGTAACCCAGCGCCGTGATGCCGCCTATCAGGTGTACGGCGTGTACGCACGTCAACAGAAAGAAAAATGAGCTGGAGGGATTGGTCGCCAGATAAAACCCGGCGCTGTGCAATTCCCGCCATGCGGCATATTGGCCGCACAGAAACAGCACTCCCAGAATTGTCGCGCCCGTCCAATAGCGATTGAAGGCGGCTCGCTGCCCGGAACGGAGCGAGCGCCGCGCCAGTTCGAGCGCAATGCTCGACGCCACCAGCACCCCGGTGTTTAGCCAGAGGATACGCGGCATCGGCGTGGTTAGCCAGTCATCGGACATCCCGCGGCGCACGAAGAAAGCGCTGGTGAATGCCGCGAAAAACATTACGCTCGCGGCCAACAGGACCATTAGTCCCGTGATGGATGCCCGCCGGTGCGCCCCGCGCCCACCCGACTCGCCATCGCCGCCGCCAAAATTCCGCGCCGGCGGCGGTGGGGCGCCGCGGCCTCCAATAACGTCAGTGGTGATTGATCCAGCCATCCCCTAATTTTCGCGCTATACCGGGTCCGACTGCATAATGTAATCCTTCGCCGCCCCCGGCACGCTGTATTCATACGGACCGTGATTGACCACCGGGTGGTGGCCGGCGAAGTTATCGAACGGCGGCGGCGATGGGATCGTCCACTCGAGCGTCGTCGCTTCCCACGGATTCATGGGCGCTGGCTTGCCCTTCATCGCGCTCCAGATCAGATTGAACAGGAAGATGAATTGAGCCGCCGCGGTGACCATTGCCGCGTACGTCATGAACGTATGGACCGGCATCAACTTGCCCAGAAAATCGAAATTGGTGAAATCCGAATAGCGTCGTGGATTGCCTGCTATCCCCAGGTAATGCATAGGGGTGAAGATCGCATACACGCCGATGAACGTCAGGTAGAAGTGGATCTTTCCCAGCTTTTCACCCATATAGCGCCCCGTCACCTTGGGGAACCAGTAAAACGTTCCCGCGAACATGCCGAAGATCGCGGCGACGCCCATGATCATATGGAAGTGGCCCACCACGAAGTACGTGTCGTGGAAGTAAAGATCGAGTGCCGGCTGGCCCAGGAAGATGCCGCTGATGCCGCCCGTGATAAACAACGAGACGAAGCCCAACGCGAACAGCATGGCGGTCGTGAAGCGGATCCTGCCGCCCCATAGTGTGCCGATCCAGTTGAATGTCTTGATGGCCGACGGAACCCCGATCGACATCGTGAGCACCGAGAAGGCGAAGGCCGAATAGGGGTTCATGCCGCTCATGAACATGTGGTGGCCCCAGACGAAGAATCCCAGGAAGCCGATGCTCAAAATGGCGTACACCATGGCGCGATAGCCGAAGATGGGCTTGCGCGAAAACGTCGAAAGCAGCTGCGAAGCCACGCCCATGCCGGGCAGAATCGCGATATAAACCTCCGGATGGCCGAAGAACCAGAACAGGTGCTGCCACAGCAGCGGAGACCCACCCTTGTGATTGAGGATCTGGTCGCTTACCAGGAGTCCCGCTGGCAGGAAGAAGCTGGTGCCGGCCAGCCGGTCAAGCAGCAAGAGCACGCCCGCCGCCAGCAGCACCGCAAAACCCAGCAGTCCCAGAATCGCCGTGACGAACCAGCTCCAGCAGGTGAGCGGGAGCCGCATCATAGAGAGGCCCTTCGCCCGCAGGTCAATGGTGGTGGCGATAAAATTGATTGCACCCATCAGCGACGCGCCGGAGAAGATCGCAATACTGATAATCCATAGCGTCTGGCCCAATCCCTCGCCGGGCCCCGACAGTGCTCCCACCGCGCTCAGCGGGGGGTACGCGGTCCAGCCCGCGAGCGGCGCGCCGCCGGGCACGAAGAACGCCGACACCATCACGACCAGCGCCAGAAAGGTGGTCCAGAACGAGAGCATGTTCAGCACCGGGAACGCCATATCCTCGGCGCCAATCTGAATCGGCAGGAAGTAGTTCCCGAAACCGCTTTGCGGAGCCGTGGTCAGTACGAAAAAGACCATGATGGTGCCGTGCATGGTCATCAGCGACAGATACAGTTCGGGCGTCATGATGCCCCCCGAAGCGCCCGTTTTCCACAGCGTCTCAAACCACGAGACCTTGGCGTCGGGATACACCAGGTGGAACCGCATCAGTACCGACAGCGCCATTCCCAGGAAGACCGAGAACAGCGCTAGAAAGTAGTACTGGACGCCAATCACCTTGTGGTCGAGACTGAAAATATAACGTCGAATGAAGCCCGTGGGCGCGTGGTGCGCATGAATTATGGGTGAGGCCATGCTCTCTCCTCTAACATTGCTGAACTGACGGAAACGCCGCGGCCGGGTCTCACTTCTGCGCGGCCTGCTCCTGCAACCATTTCTGGAAGTCCGCTTCGGACATCACTTCGAGTGTGGTCCGCATCTGGTGGTGTCCGAGCCCGCACAGCTCCGAACACGGGACTTCATAGGTGCCGATCTGGTCCGCCTGGAAATGGAAGGGAATCTCCATGCCGGGCACGATGTCCTGCTTCAGCCGCAGCTCGCGCACAAAGAAGTTGTGAATCACGTCGCGCGATTTCAGGATCAGCTGAATCGGCTTTCCAACCGGAACCTTGAGGGATGCGCTGGAGATGTCATCTTTGCCTGCGGGGTCCTTATCGTCGATCCCAAACGGATTGCCGCCCTGGTCGTTCACCTGCCTAACGTCGGTTTTCCCAAACTTCCCATCCGGACCGGGGTAGCGGAAGCTCCAGGCAAACTGCTTGGCCATCACTTCGATGCGCATGGCGTTTGCCGGCGCTTCCTCGAAATGCACCGCCGCCCAGATGCGCGTTCCCGCGAGCACCAAGCCGATAAACAGAATGGCCGTCGCCGACGTCCATATCACTTCCAGGACGTTATTGCCGTGCGAATAGCGCGCCGTGCCGCCGCGGTCGCGGAACTTTATGATCGCGTACCCCAACGCCATTTGCGCGCAGAAGAAAATAATCCCCGTTACCCACAACGTGAGCATGAACTGCGCATCGTAAAACTTGCCGTGTTGCGAGATCGGAGGCGGGAACCACCAGTAACGACCCAGGAAGACGTAGCAGATAACCAGCGTCAGGACCCAGATTACTGCACCAAGCAGCATGCACACTCCAGAATGAAAGTACCCGGGGTACGGGCTAAGGGATAGACGCTAACACAAAGCGCCGCCAAATCGCAACTCGCAATTGAAAACACGTGGGCTGCCGCTCGACGACGCACGCGCGATCAAAGCACCGGCGGTAGCGTCAGTTGCGCCTTTCCGAGGGCCCGTTGCAACTGCACCACCGCTTCCACCTCTGAAACGCGCCGGGCCATGGAAAGCTCCGTCACCAGCATGTGCCGCGCGCGGTCCAGCATTTTTTTCTCCCGAAAGGAGAGCGGTTTTTCAATCTGCAGCAGCAGCAGACCTTTCAAAACTTCCGCGACGCTGAGCAGGCTCCCGCTCAGCATCCTTTCGGAATTCTCCTTAAAGCGCGACTTCCAGTCGCCGTGAAACTGGCAACTTCCGCTGGAAAGGAACGCCAGCACTCGCGTGATCTCGGCATTGCGCGTAATTTTCCGCAACCCGATGGTGTCCACGTTGGAAAATGGCACCATTACGGTCATGCTGCCATAGACCAAACGCAGTAAGTAGAATTTTTCGAATTGAGTGCCGAAGGAACGACTACTGATGTTTTCGATGGTGCCGACCCCCTGATTTGGGTACACCACCTTATCACCGACTTCGAAGGTCATACGGAAATCCCCTTCACCTTTACCACCGGTGCTCAGTTGTACTAGAAATTCAAGTGACGAGAAGAAGAGATCATAAGCGCATTACTTGTTAATGTCAATACAGAATTTACTCAAAGCCCCTTCAGATGGGCGTTTCCAGCATGCTTATTATTTTTCCTGCTATCGCAAACCGCCAGTCCGGTTAGGCCGGAGAATTGCTTTGCCCAATCCTCTTCCACCTAGCATAGGTGGTGTAATCCATCACCCAACCAGACGCCGGATGTAGTGTAGATTCCGGAGCATATCGTCGTCCACGGAGTTCGAAGGGCAACTGGTCTCCAGGTTCGCGTACCCGCGGAAACCAATCGAGTCAATGGCTTTGATGACCACCGGGAAGTCGATCGTGCCCTCGCCCATGTAATGCGGGTTGTCTTTCAAGTGAATCTGGCAGATACGGCCCTTGCCCAACCAGTGGATCTCCTTTACCACGTCAAAGCCGCCCTCGGTGGAGTTGCCGACATCGTAGTAAGTCAGCACCGCCGGGGATTTCGTATGCTCCATAATTCGGACGTTATCTTCCGCCGATATCGTGTCTTCCAGCCCAAGGATTACCCCGGCCTTTTCCGCCTCGGGCGCGATCTCGCGCAGCGCATCCCCCACGTAATCCATCTCCTCGCGGTTGGTTAGCGCTCCTTTACCAAAAAAGGGCAACAAAATGACCCGCGCATCCAGCTTTTTTGTAATGGGAATCGAATCGGCCACCCACTTCTGGCCCAACTTGTCGTTTTTCAGGTAGTTAACGTGGAGGATGTCGAGGCAGGTGCCGTCCAGAGCTATTTTTTGAGTTTTCGCCGCCGTCAGGAATTGCTGCTGCAACGCCAGGTCGTCGAGCGGCAGCCGGCCATCCAGCGGTTTGCGGCCCAAACTCACCTGGACGCCTTCGAAGCCCAGCCGGGCCGCCGTCTCGACCGATTCCAGTTTCCCGGTCAACCGCAAATTCCAGTCGGTGACTCCGATTTTCAGGCCGCGTGCCCGAGCGCGAAGGCGCGGCACGATACTTGCTGCTCCCATCGCGCGGAGCAGCGTCCGGCGCGAGAGGGCCATGGAATCAGCCTTGGCGGGAGGCCGCCCGGGCTAGCGGTTTCACCGGTGCCCGCTCCGCCTGGAGAAGCCGCCGCAGACTGCGGAGGTCGTTCAGCAGCCGTCCGCTGGTCTTGATGTGCAGCGAAAGCTTGGCCAGATTGTAGGCCACGATTTGCAGCGCCTCTTTGCGGCGCTCCGGGCCTTCCGTCACCGCCGTGGCGATTTCCTCATCCACCTCACGGCGGGCCTCTTCGATGGCTTCAGCCAGCAGGGAAACGTATTGGTGAGAGCTTTCGATATTATCGAACGGCGTCTCCGATGTATAACTCATAAGCGCCTTTCCAACTGGCGTTCCGTGGCAGGGTCGTTATGTAAATGAAACCCAATTGTCGCATATAACAGGTGCAACCGGACCCTCGGATTTATCAGGACCTTACCCGATCCTTCTGCCTTGGGACTCAAATTTGGCCCGGTTCGGTGCGTCATGTTACCATCCTTATATCCGGCACAACAAGCGGGGACGTAGTTCAGTTGGTTAGAACGCCGGCCTGTCACGTCGGAGGTCGCGGGTTCGAACCCCGTCGTCCCCGCCAAACCAAAACTTACTCAGCGCGTACGCCTTTTCCCGCTCACTGCGCCGCAGGCGCCACCACCGGCACCGTTAGAGTTGCCAGTGTGCCACTCGCGGTTTTGTTGCCTTCTTGCTGCAGGAAGAACTGCATCCCGTTAGTCACCCAGTTCCCGGTGGGAGAGATCAGGACATTTGGATAGAAGTAGTCCCTGGAGGAGCCGAGCAGTGTCCCGTTCGGGCTGCCGACCCGTACGTCAATACTGCAACTGGCAACCGACGTGATCGTAGTGGCGCCGGCCCCCGTGGCGGAGATGACCGGACTCGGGCTGGCCGAGAAGCTATACGCCACGCAGGGCGGGGTTCCAGGTTCTACACCGACGGTCAACTTCTGCAGCGTGCCATGATTCGTCGTGCTGCCCTGCAATTGCAGATAGAAGGCGGTCCCGTTCATGACCGGCGCCACGGTGGTCCCGAAGAAGGTACCTTCGCCCGAACCGAGCAGCGCCCCGCTGCGGCTGCCGACGCGAACGTCAAAGTTGCAGGGGGCCGTGACGCTGATCGTTGTGACTGCGGGGGGATCGAACACCGTAATGGGATTGGGATCAGCAGTAAAATTCGTGACCTTACATGACGGCGCCGTCGTTCCCACGGTCACCACGGCCGCTTGTGAAGACGACCCCTGGTAGTTGCTGTCCCCGCTGTAGGTAGCGGTGATCGCATTTTCGCCTTCGGGTAGAGTGGAAATCTCGATGACCGCCGTCCCCACCGACAGCCCCGTACCAAAATCGAAATTGGGAGTGACCGGCCGGCTTGCCAGCAGCTTCCCGCTCAGGAAAAACGTCACCGTACCCGTTTCAGGATTTCCGGCCTGGCCATTCCCGGATTCAATTGTGGCCGTAAACGATATGGCTTCGCCGGATGGCGCCTGGCCGAGGCTGGGCTGGACCGAAATAGTTGTCTGGGCTTTCGTGATGGTGATCGTAACCGGGGCAGACACGCTGGGCTCAAAGCTGGGGTCCCCCTGATAGGCGGCCACAATCGAGTGGCGGCCGGGCGTGAAAGCGATATAGCTGTTCTCGCTGATCGCCTTGCCTTCCGCGTTGACGGTCCCGAAACCCCCGCTGATGGCCGCGCCGTTGTCGCTAAATATTACTTCACCGGTTGCCGTCCCTTTGCCGGACCGGCCGGCCACTTGCGCGCTAAGCCACACCCAGGTGTTGCCATACGTTCCCCGCGTGTAGAACCCATTCGGAACGTAGAAAGGCAGCGCCCCGGCTGTGGTGGTGCTCGCCTCCGGTGCGACCGTGACCGATACCGGAGCGGAATCGCTGGGAGCAAACTGGCCATCTCCCGAGTAGTGAGCGTGCACCGCATAGGTGCCGCCGGGCAGCGACGCCAACATAGAATTAGCGGCCCCATCCGTCAGCGGGAAGAATCCGTAGCCCGCTCCGCCGATGGTCACGAGCGACACCGCTCCGGTGGGAGTTCCGCTTCCGCTCTGCGGTGACACCGACGATTGAAGGCTGGCTGGGGCGCCGTGATTCAGCGTTGTGGGATTCATTGCCAGACTGGTATTGGTGGCATTGAAGCTCACTGAATCCCAGTTGTTGACGAGATTCGCTACGTTGAGGGAGCCCAGCCCGGTAGCCAGGTCGTAGCCCGCGCCGGCCTCATATAGCGCGCCTGTCTTTCCATACTCGGGCTCGCCCGGGATGGCGCTATTGCCCACGGTAATGTCGTTGAAGGTGCAGGTGCCGCCCGGCAGAGTCTTGATATTTGATCCGTCGCACTGGGAATATTGCTGCGATGCGGCGAGCCGGTAGAGAATATAATTCACCAAACCCTGCCGGGATTTCATTTTCTGATTGACCAGGGCCATAACCCCGGCGAACGATGGCGCGGAAGCGGAGGTCCCGCCGACCGGCATGAAGCTGTTTGAGGTAATCGGGCCGCCCTCGCACGAAGCCCAGTAGCAGAGCAGGTACGGATCCGTGTTCGGTGATGCGGTCAACGACAGGTCGGGCACGTCACGCGCTCCGTCATTGGGAATGCCAGCAACGCCGGATTGCCAGGAGGGTTTCGGAAACAGGCTGCTTGCCCCGCCGCCTGACGCCTCTACGGTCACGTTATTCGCGCCGCATTGAACTGCATCGCAGCTATCGTTCCACACCGTCTCCGGGATGTACGAGAGCGCCGAAGCCAGGGTCATCGCGTTATTCTTCGCCGACCAGTAAGTGGCGGTATTTGTCGCGCTGTTGAACTCCGTGCCACCGACCGACACCGCGTATGGAGACGACGCAAAAACGTTCACCGACAGCGGACCCAAATCCGAGCCGTCGTAGCAAGTGTACGGTCCCTGGTCCCCGCTGCTCACCACATAGGTAATGCCCTGTGCCGCCGCCTGCTCCCGCACGGCATTAATTTGTTGCGCCTGGGCCGCTGTCACGTCGCCTTCGCAATCGCCGAAACTCTCTGTCAGGATGTCCGCCAGGTTGCTGTCGACGGCATATTCTTCCGCCAGCGACAAACCATCCGTGGTGTCGGTGTCCGCGGCAATGATGAATTTCACGGTGGCATTGGGAGCAATCGCCCCGGCCCAACTGACATCCAAAGTTCCCTCCAGGTCGGGCCCCAGGTAGTCCAGGTTGAACTCAAAATAATCGGGCGAGGTCCCGTTGACGAGGAACTGCGGCGGATTTGCCGGCAAGCCAAAAACGGTGCGAAAATCCGCGATATCCTGCGCCAGGATCGGCGCAACGCCAAGCACGCCGATCGTGACTCCCGTTCCGTCGATGCCCGCCTTGTAAAGCGGATTGATGTTGTAGATCACCGCATAGTCCGCGGGCGCCAGAGCGTAGGTGCCGGCGGTTTCGGTGTACTCCGGCCGGACTCCGCCCTTGGTCGGTGCCTTCGGCCATTTTGGAGAAATGGACACCAGCGGCCTCGGGTGAAAATTGTGCAGCGTGGCCACACCGCCAACCACGGGGGCTAGTGCCGCCGGTATCTGTGGGTCGCTGGCGTTTGCCCAATGATCCTTACCGTTCCCCGCGAACTTGTGGATCTCGGTATGGAAAGCGCCGCGCACCTGCCCGGCCGTGCCGGAGAATTCAATGACCCTCTTCCCCTTAGCCACCTGATTCACCTGAAATCCATGCGATTGCAGCCAGAACACCACCGTCTGAACATCCTGATCCGCTGGGCCAAACCGCTCGCCGAATTGTTCCGGCGTAAGCCATTTGTGGTAATTCGCCGAAGATTTATCCTGCTGCGCGTCGAGCAGATCCTTCAGTGTGGCCGCCTGCTGGGAGCTTGGTGTAAGCACCAACTGCATGCGCTCCATGGGAAAGCTAAGCGGCGCGGGTCCACGATCGAACGGGGCCTGCGCCATCGGATGAATATTGCCCCGCAATATTACCAGCCGCGATTCATCGATTGCCTCGATAATTCGAGGAACGATTGGAGTGTTTTGTGCGTTGCCAATGAGAGTGTAGGACAAAAGGGCGGAGAATAGGCAACACGCCCGGAGCCTGGACATGACGTTGGGACCTCCAAAGACCGCAAGCTCCAGGGCACTGGCGGGCGGCAGGCCGGAGGAGTTCTCTCTCAGCGTTAGCGTACCCACTTTGGCGTACCTAAGCTCTGAGAAGTATACCTCGGCCCGACGCCCGCGAAGTCCTACTGCGTTTTCACCGCGGGTGCCGCAGTAATGGCCACCAGCTCCGACTTCTTGTACTTCGGCGCGCTGATATAGCCCTTGATTTCGTCCTTGTGGATTTCGTTGACCACCAGCTCAACCGGCTGCGGACGGTCGGCAAGCGTGATCCATACCGGTTCGAACAGGTTCACGTTCTTTTTCTGGAGCTCGAAATCGTCCACCATCATGGCCAGATCGTAGTGCTTCTTTTTGAAGTCGACCTTGCGCAGCGACAGGCTGATCGATCCCACCCGCTGAAAATCCTTGGATTTATCCAGCTCGAATTCGATGTAGTTCCGCTCGCCGCGCTTTTCGAGCGCCACCAGCTCATCATGCGTCCTGGCGATCGAGCCGTTCAGCTCATCACGCGTCGAGTTCAGGCTGCCAAGCAAGCCGGTGCGCGCCTTCTCCACCTCTTCGCGGGTCGACGCGAGCTCTTTCCGCTGATCGGAGAGTTCCTCTTGCAGGTGCTTATAGCGCGGATCATCCGTCGCGCGGCGCGCCGTCATGCGCGGCCTGGCTTTTACGTGCTTCGGCTCCGGCATTGCGGAAGGGCGCTCCGGCGTCGTCACTACCGGCGCGGGCGCCGGTGCCACGGCCAAGGCGTTCAGCTTGTCCGAAACCGCCGCCAACTGACCCTGCACCTGGCTCAGCGCCGTGGCCAGCTTCAGATTGCCCGCGGCCAGATCCTGCGTTTGCCTGTGCTCGCGCACCAGGAAATACCCTCCCAGCGCGACGACGCAGCAGAGGACCGACCCTAAAACCACCAGACTCCATACCGGAGCCGTCGATGAACTTCGCTCGTGTATTTCTTCCATGACGACGACACACCTCCAGATTCGGAGCATCTGATTGCAAACCGTTTGCCAAGGCTTAAATGGTTGAAAATAAAGCCAGCCCGCTTGCCAAACTTTTCCAGGCGGGAAGAACTTACACGGTACGCTCCGCCGGTGCAGTTGACGTCGGACCCGCGCTGGCCCGCCGGCTGAAGCCGAGCTTCAACTCTGCGCCACTCCCGCCACGGTCAACTGTCCCGCAGCAATCACTCTCTCGACCGCCGCGATGTCGCCCGATAGCGGATGGTCTCCCTCAAATTCCGCGCACACCGCGCGGATGCGCTCCCGTGCCCGTTCCAGAGGCGCGCTGGTCCTCAAAGGCCGCAGGAACTCTAGGGCCCGGGCAGCGGCCAGCGCTTCAATCGCCAGCACCGTGCCCGTGTTCCGCACCACGCGTTTCGCCTTGAGCGCCGCCGTCATTCCCATGCTCACGAAATCCTCTTTGTTGCCGCTCGTCGTAATCGAGCCGGGCGATGCGGGGGTCGCGAGCACCCGGTTCTCGGCCACCAGCTGCCGCCGCAGTCACCTGCGCCATCATCAGCCCCGATTCTAGGCCCGCATGCCGCGCGAGAAACGGCGGCAAGTCTTCGTTCAGCGCGGGGTTCACCAGCCGGTCAATGCGCCGCTCTGCGATGCCCGAAAGAGCCGTGAGCGCAATGGCCAGGTAGTCCAGTTGGAACGCCAGCGGCTCGCCGTGAAAATTCCCTCCCGACAGCACTTCTTCATCGAAGACCAGCGGATTGTCCGTCGCGGAGTTGAGCTCGATGGAGAATACGCGCCGGGCCTCGGTCAGCGTATCGCGGACGGCCCCGTGGACCTGCGGCGCGCAGCGCAGCGAGTAGGCATCCTGCACGCGCCGGCACGAGACGTGCGAAGCGCGAATCTCGCTTCCCTCGAGCAGTTGCAGCAGATGCGCCGCGCTGGCTAATTGGCCCGGATGCGGGCGGACCTCGTGCAGTCTCCTCTCAAAAGCACGCGGCGTCCCCCGCAGCGCGTCGAGCGTAAGGGCACAAACGACTTCCGCGGTATCCACGAGCTGCTCCGCTGCGCCCAACTCCAGACAGCCGATGGCCAGCATGGCCTGCGTGCCGTTGACCAGCGAGATCCCTTCCTTCGACGCAAGTTGGAGCGGCGCGATGCCGGCCAACCGCAAAGCTTCCCCGCCCGGCATGCGTGCGCCGGAAAATTCGGCTTCGCCTTCGCCCATCAATACCAGCGCCATGTGTGCGAGCGGAGCCAGGTCCCCCGAAGCGCCGACGCTTCCCTGCGACGGCACCACCGGTGTCACGCCGCGCTCGATCATCTGGCACAGCCGCTCGGCCACTACCGGTCGGATGCCCGAAAAACCCATGGCCAGCACATTCGCGCGGATCAGCATCATGGCCCGCACTTCCTCGTGGCTCAGCGGTTCCCCCGCGCCGGCGGCGTGCGATCGCACCACGTTGCGTTGCAGTTGTTCGAGATCCGCGGGCGGCACGCGCACGTCCGCTAGCAGGCCCACGCCGGTGTTGACCCCATAGACGGGAGTCTCGCCGGCGGCCAGCCGCTCCACCACGCCGCGCGACCGCTGCATTCTTTCGATGGCTTCGAGCGCGATACCGGCGGTATCGTGACCCGCTGCGACCGAGAGCACCTGTTCGACCGTGAGGCGCCCGCCATCCAGCACGACCATACCTTCCTGATGGTATCGCGAGGGAATGAGGTGTCAGGTTTCCGCGAACAGCCGCATGCTGAATCTTGACACCGGTGCCTACTCGAGCGGCAGCAGCACGGTATTACTCGCGTGCCCGTTCACCTGCGCCCTGATCTCAATGGTCGAAGCCTCAGGAAGCGGATCGGCGATGAGAAAACGAACCGCGGTAACGCCGACGTGGCCAAAGGCAGCGCCTGTGAAATCCGGCTGTATTGTTTTGCCGGAGAACTCCAGCTCGACCGGGTCCGCCAGCGGATACACGCCCGAAGCAGGCACGGCGAACCCATCGGGAGGCTGCGGGTGGAACGGCCCGAAGCCGGTTCCCAAGCCGGTCACGGTCTCGCCCCGGCGCGCCGGACTGGCCGGCGTCACGTACGAGCCGTCTGGATGCGTCGCGATCCAATAGGCCTGGCCCGAAATTTCGCGCGAAAACAATCCCGGAGCATTACGTTCCACCGTGAAAACCCCGATGGCTTCGGGCTGGCCTGGCGCTTGGACGGTCAGCGTATATTGGCCCGCCGTCAGGCTGGAGGGTAATTGAGCGTTGATCTGTCCCGGCGAAACGAAAATGAGCGGCAGCAATTGGTCGCCTACCGTACGGTGACCTCCGCCAATGTCTGGGCCAGGGGGCTGGCGGGACCGCTGACTGTCCGGACGCCAGCTTCGGGCCGTCGATGGAAATGATGGACCCGGGGCAACGGCATCGTCCGGGGTTATGCCGGCGGCATTCGTGATTGAGTTGATCCCGCTATTTCCACTACGCTCGAGCACCGCTTGAATGGTCCGGGGCTGGCTCATGACGAGGGTATGTTCGGCGATGTGCCGCTGGCGTCGCCTTCCCAATGGACGAAACGGTAGCCGCGGCGATGTGGCCGAAACCGCAACCGATACCGTTGCCACATAGAAGCCATCCGGTGAAGAGGGTGAGAATTGCAAGGTGGCCGCGCCGGCGGGAGTGGCCGCGGAGTCAGCAGGTAGTCACTCTGGTAGTTTGCGGTAAAGGTCTGGGTCCCCGATGCCACGGTAACGGTGCGGGTGGCGGACCCGCCGTCCGCCCAGCCTAATAAAGCGAGCTGCGTATTGCCGGCCATCTGAACCGATGCCGGAGCGCTCAGGTAGACTTGAGAGCCGATCGTCGCTTGGACCGTGCAAGGCGTGATGCAATCCGCACCGTTCTCGAGAACATTCACGCCCGGCGGCGAGGACTGAATCGTGATTTGTCCCGTGGTTTGGCTCGAAGGCGCATAGGTGGCGATCAGACGGAATCCCGTCGCGATTGAGCCGCGGTCAGTGCCAGTGTTTGCGTCGCCGGGCCGCGATTCGACCACGACTGAAACGCCCAGCCGTTGCCGTTGATATCCACTTGCCGAGACGCTGCGCTAACGGCGTGCACCACGCCCGCCGCCCATACGTAGTTGTACGGTGGTCCCACCGCGACTCCGTCCACCGTCAGATTGAGCCCCTGCGGATTGGTCAGGAAGGTGACGTTGCCACCAGGCACAAAGGTAGCGGTGAGCGTCAGGGTATTCATGGGCGAGGTGGTGTACGCATGGTTGATGCCGCCGCCGTCGCTCCAGGAACTGAACACCCATAGACTCCCGTGCACGTCGGTCTGCCACGGCGAAGCGCCTAGCATGTGTGTAGTCCCGATACCCCAGTCGAGCGTGACCGGCGTGATGACCGTCGTCCGGTCGGCAAGTACTTGCAACCCCGGCGGGTTGGTCGCCATCGTGACCGCAACCGCCGCCAGAAATTCCGGAGCCACCACCACTGGTCCGTTCAACGTAAACAAATTCAGATAGGCCTGGCTGGAGTTTCCAATCCCCCCCAGCCACCCGGTGAACACGAATCCGGAGTTCGGCACCGCCTCTAGTGTGATCGCCGAACCCGCATTGAGAAAGACGTTCGTGCTGACCGAGTACGGCGTATTGTTCACGAACACTGTCCCTGGGCTGGAACACGCGCTAGGGCTCGGCGCGCAGTTGATGATGTCCAGGGTAATCGCGTACTGGAGCGTCAGCGTCGCCTCGTACGAGCTGATTCCCGGGTCGGCCGTAATGATCACAACCGGGTTGGAAGTCGTCAGAATGCCCGTCGAAACCGTCCATCCCGTGAATGCGTATCGCGTGTTGCCCGTGTACGCCTGCTGCAACGGAGTGATGCTCAGCGTGTGCTTGCTCCCCTGGGGCCAAAGAAATGTTGCCGCGCTGGTGAACTGCTGCCCGTCCACATAGAAAGTGGCGCCTGCCGGCAGCGTGTAAACGGTGGTGCTGCTCACCGTGGTATCGGCGCAAAGTGCCGCGGCGCAGAAGGTTAGTAGAAGGACGAGGACGCCGGACAGGCCCGAATAGGAGCGGTTCATGGTCAAAGTCACACCTATGCCAACATTCGACAGTTATTCCCAAAACATGAATTGCTGGAAGTACTTAGACGAACGCGGGCAGGGCCCTAGCCGGCTCGGGGTTCGTTCTAGTTGCGAAAACCGCTATAATGCGGGCGAGGACTGCGGGATGCGAGGGGGAGTAATTGCAATCGGGTTGATCGGCGCTGGAATCCTTTTCGGCGGTGATAAGAAGCCGCAGAAATCACCGGTCCGGTCGGGCGAAAATGACGTGCTTGAGATTACGGCCACGCCGCTTGCCGATCCGGAATTGGTGAAAGAGGCGCTGGGATCAGATTTGGGCGGCCACTACATCCTCATGGATGTCCGGATCGTTCCGAAAGAAGGCCGGAAAGTGGCGATCCATCTGGATGACTTCATGCTGAAAACGGACAAGGATGGGTCGCGAACCACACCCTTTGTTCCGGGCCAAATCGCCGGCCGGGGCGCGATCGTTGTGACGCAATCGCAACCCGGAGGCAGTAAGACTACCTTCGGCGTGGGCCCCATGTCGATGGGTACGGCGGATATCACGGAAAATCACTCCGTGGTGAGATCGGGCGCCACCGAAAAACCCGATCCGATCCTGGACGTATTGAAACAGAAAATTCTGGCGGAGAAAGAGACCGAAGGTCCGGTTTCCGGCCTGCTGTACTTTCCGATGGAGAAGCAGAAGCTGAAGGATCTCGAGCTGATTTACACCACGCCGGATGGCAAGCTGCTGCTTCGGTTCAAGTAGTTTCGACTAAAAAAATCAAGGAAACAACATGCGGAGTACACGTGTGTCCCAGGGCATGGGATGGATTCCCGATGTGCCCAGTATTCAGGATTACACCGCGAGCCACGCGGCCGTCCAACCGCTGCTGGCGAAAAGTTCTCTAGCCACCGCGGCGGCTCTTCCGAATCGTGTGGACTTGCGCCCACACCTGCCTCCCATCTGGGATCAGCAGCAATTGGGCGCTTGTACGGCGCACGCCGCGGCTGCCCTGGTGGGATATTTTGAGAAGAAGGCCTTGAACCGCACGTCGGATGCGTCGCGCTTGTTCATTTACAAAGCGACGCGAGACCTGACTGGCGCAACGGGCGACTCCGGCGCGTATCTGCGGACAACCATGGAAGCGCTGACCGTTTTCGGCGCGCCACCGGAAACTTACTGGCCCTACGACGGCAGACCGGCGGCTACGAATGAACGGCTGGACAAAGAACCGAGCGCCTTCTGTTACGCGTTCGCACGAAATTTCGCGTCCGCCACGTATTTTCGGCTCGACCCGGTCAACGTCACGCCGGACCAGGTGCTTGCCAATATCCGGAGCCATCTGGCGGCGGGATTTCCGAGCATGTTTGGTTTTCCGGCGTATAACGAATACATGAATGCCGGGCCAGACGGCAAAGTTGCCTATCCGGGTCCTCGAGCCAACTCAATGGCGGCCACGCGAACGCGGCGGTGGGGTACGACGACCATCTGACGATCGGGCCGGATACGGGCGCGCTGCTGGTGCGTAACTCGTGGGGAACGAGTTGGGGGATGCAGGGATACGCATGGCTTTCCTACAAATATGTGACGCAAGGACTGGCGGTCGACTGGTGGACGGTGATCAAGCAATCCTGGGTGGACACGGGCCAGTTCGCGTAGAATAGTGGGGCATGCACATCTCCGAACTCGACACACCAGCACTAGTCATCGATCTCGACATCATGGACCGGAACCTACGCCGCGTCGCCGATTACACCAAGGCGCACGGCCTCCGGTTACGGCCGCACACCAAAACGCACAAAGTTCCGGCAGTAGGGAGGCGGCAGCTTGACGCGGGCGCCGTGGGCCTGACGGTAGCCAAGGTCGGCGAAGCCCAGGCAATGCTCGGAGCGAATCCGCCGGATCTGCTGCTGGCGTATCCGGTGCTTGGGCGTTCCAAGCTGGAGCGGCTAATGGAGGTCGCCAAAAAGACGCAGCTTACCGTGGCGCTGGATAATCTGGTGGCGGCGAAACAGTTGTCGGAGGCGGCGCGCGAGGCGAAAGTCGAGGTCGGCGTATTGGCGGAAGTAGACGCCGGGCTGAATCGCGTGGGGGTTTCGCCGGGTCCGGAGCTGATGGAACTGGCGCGCGGCCTGCGGGCGCTCCCCAATCTACGGTTCGAAGGCATCGATTTCTATCCGGGCCATATTCGCGACACTGCTGAGCGGGGCCTGGAGCAGATCCACAAGCTCAGCGAACTGGTGCAATGCATTCTCGATGATTTCCGCCGCGACGGCATCGAAGTCCGCGTAGTGAGCGGCGGCTCGACTCCCTCCCTGTTCCAGTCCCACCAAGTCAAAGGTCTCACTGAGATTCGTCCCGGCACCTACGTTTATAACGATGTGAATACGGTAGCCAGCGGCGCGTGCACGTTTGACGATTGTGCGGCTTCGATCCTGGTGACGGTGGTATCGACGGCGCGGCCGGGCCAGATCATTGTGGACGGCGGGTCGAAGACGTTTTCATCGGATACGGCGGCGCCGCCGTCGGTGCATGGACGCGTGGTGGAGGCTCCCGAGTGCTCATTTCACCGGGAGAACGAAGAGCACGGATACATCGACATTACACGCGCGCAACGCGGCTTCGCGATCGGCGACCGGCTGCACATCATTCCCAGCCACATTTGCGTGGCTGTAAATCTGCATGAATATGTGTACGGAAAGCGGGGAGAGCAGGTTGAGGAAGTGTGGAAGGTTGAGGGGAGAGGCAAGCTGCAATAGCCGGCCTCTCCACCCCGGAAGGTATTGAAGACCAGCTACATCTTCACGCTTTCGACTTTCACGGTGTCACCGCTCAACTCGCCGGTGATCGTGACTTTGTCGCCAATATGATCTGCAACCTTCGAGGCATCGTCGATTTTGTAGACTTTGCCGTCGGTCACAAATACCGCAGCCGCTCCGCCCTTCACGCAGCCCTTCGCGCAACCGGCATGGGCGTCCTTGGCCCCTTTCGCCCCGCACTTTGAGTCGGAAATGTAACCCGTATACTCGCCGGCCATCGCTGTCAGGGAGAACACCGACAGCGCCACAATCGCTAGAACAACTTTCTTCACGGCAGTAACCTCCTCGTTCTAAAAAGCATACTGACTATACCCCAAATCCACTGGCGCGGGCAAGTGCGATGGGGTGAGCCGGATGTGATTAGTGCTCCCTAGCCAGATTATCTTGTGCAAAACGGCACGTACGGTACCATTACGGTAATCGCATGAAGAATATAGCGCTCGCCGTTGTTCTGCTGGCCACTACATTCGCTTCCCCGGGAACGCACCGAATCTACACCACCAAGTTCCCCCTGGCCGAGAACGTCCTTTCCGAGCAGGGTAATTGGGAAAACGGGAAAGCGGTTGCCGTTGATTGGGCGGACGTTGGGACGGTACACGGGCGTGTGTTTGGGCTCGAATCCGGCTCGACTGGCTATGATGACGCGACGGCTTTGTTGACGGGCCGCTGGGGACCGGACCAGACGGCACAGGCGACCGTTTATTCAGAACATCCGAATGAAAACGTCTATGAGGAAGTGGAGTTGCGGCTTCGGAGCTCGTTCTCGTCGCATTGGGCGACCGGATATGAAATTCTTTTCCGCTGCTCAAAAACCAGGAACGCGTATTCCGATATCGTCCGGTGGAACGGGCCGCTCGGAAGTTTTACGTATCTGAGCCACCAAGAAGGCGCACAATACGGCGTGACTACCGGAGATGTCGTCAAGGCAACCATCGCCGGCAACGTCATTACGTCATACATCAACGGCGTGGTGGCCGCCCAGACGGTGGACAATACCTTCACGACGGGAAGCCCGGGAATTGGTTTCTTTCTGACGGGCGGGACGGGCGTGAATCGGGATTACGGATTTACGAGCTTTACGGCGTCGGACGGGGGATGAGGGGACCGGCCGTTGAAGTCCGCATTGTCCCAGTTAAGATACAATCGCTTCGGACTGTGAGGCGGTCATGGAAGAATCCAACGAAGTTTCACGACGATCGTTTTTGAAGCGGTCCACGGGCGTGGCCGCGGGGGCTTCGTTTACGATTATCAAGCCCGAGCTGGTGCGCGGAGCGGGCAATGAAAAGCTCAAACTGGGATTGATTGGCTGCGGGCAGCGCGGCACGGAGGCGGCTTCGCAGAATCTGCACGGCAATGAAAATGTCGAACTGGTGGCGATGGGCGACATTTTCGAAGATCATCTCGAAGCGTCGCTCGATAAGATCCGCAATTCGACCAAATACCCGGGACTGGCGGAGAAGGTGAAGGTCGATCCGGAGCATCATTTTGTGGGGTTCGACGCTTACAAGAAAGTGCTGGCGTCGGATATCGATGTGGTCATTCTTGCTACGCCGCCGGGCTACCGGCCGATGCACTTCGAGGCCGCCATCGAGGCGAAGAAGCATGTGTTCGCGGAGAAACCGTTCGGGACGGATCCGGTGAATGTGCGGCGATTCATGGCGGCGGCGAAGAAGTCGGAAGAGCTTAAGCTGACGGTGATGAGTGGCGCGCAACGGCGGTCGCAGAAAGAATACGTCGAGACCATTCACCGCATCAAAGACGGAGCGATTGGCGATATTACGGGCGCATATGCGTACTGGGTGGGGACGCCGGTGATCCAGCAGAAGGAGCGCGACCCGAACTGGAAAGACATGACGTGGCAGCACCGGGCGTGGTACTCGTTCGTGTGGATCTGCGGCGATCAGGTGGTGGAGCAACACCTGCACAATATCGACGTCATCAACTGGGTGATGGGCGGGCATCCGGTGGAAGTGGTGGCGACGGGCGGGGCGGCGTGGCGGCCGCGCGAAGAGATCTACGGCAACATTTTCGATCACATCAGTGCGGATTTCGTGTACGCGAACGGGGTGCACATGTCGAGCTACTGCCGGCAGTACCCGAAAGGTCTGCCGACGAATGTTTCGGAGCTGGTGGTGGGTTCGAAGGGGCGGAGCGATTGCAAGAGCATGGGCGCGAAGGGCATCGATCCGTATGTCCAGGAGCACATCGACCTGGTGAAGAGCATTCGCGGGCAAGGGCCGTATATCAATCACGGGATGACTGTCGCGGAGAGCACGATGACGTGCGTGATGGCACGCGAATCGGCGTACTCGGGCCAGAAGATCACCTGGGACCAGATGATGGCGTCGCAACTGGATCTGTTCCCGAAGGCGTTCGATTACGATCTGCCGATGGATGTGCCGCCGCTGCCGGTGCCGGGAGTGTATAAGTTCGCATGAGCCGAGTTTGCGACGCCGAGAGAACCCAATGAAAGCAATTTCTCTGCGTCTCTGCATCTCGGCGTTAGTTTGCTTTTGTACCGGCCTGAGCGCTCAAGACTGGCCGGTCTATGGCGGGGAGCCGGGGAACTCGCGGTATTCCAAGCTGAAACAGATTGACCGGTCCAACGTTACGCAGCTACAGGTCGCGTGGACTTATCACACGGGCGATATCAGCGACGGGTCGAAGTATCCGGTGCGCAGCGCGTTTGAGTCTACGCCCTTAGTGGTGGATGGCGTGATGTATGTCACGACGCCATTTTCCCGGGTGATCGCGCTCGATCCGGAGACGGGCAAAGAACTGTGGGCGTTCGATCCGAAGCTCGAAATGGACACGCCGCGGAACCTGTTTATCAGCCGCGGGGCGGCGTATTGGACCGATGGTAAGCAGAAGCGCGTCGTGTTGGGAACGCTGGACGGGAGGTTGTTCTCGATCGACACGAAGACGGGAAAGCCCGATGACTCCTTCGGGCTGGGCGGCTTCGTGGACATGCACCTGGGGGTGGCGGAGCAGTACCGCAACCGCGAATACGGGATGACGTCGCCGCCGGCGGTGTATAAGAACGTGATTATTTGCGGTTCGCTCACGGCCGATGGAACGCCGCAAGGGCCGCTGGGCGACGTGCGCGGATACGATGCGCGGACCGGCAAAGTGCTGTGGACGTTTCATGTGGTGCCGCGGGCGGGCGAGTTCGGCAACGACACGTGGGAGGGCGACTCGTGGAAGGGGCGCGGGGCGATCAATGCGTGGTCGATTCTGACGGTTGATAGGGAGCGCGGGATCGTGTTTCTGCCGCTCACTTCGCCATCGACGGACTACTATGGCGGTGATCGCAAAGGCGCGGGACTGTTCGGCGATTGTCTGGTGGCGCTCGATGCGCAGACGGGCAAGCGGCTGTGGTATTTCCAGACGATACACCACGACCTTTGGGATTACGATATCCCGGCGCCGCCGAATCTGGTGACGGTAACGCGGGAAGGCAAGCAGGTGGCGGCGGTCGCGCAGGTAACCAAGACGGGTTTCACGTTCGTGTTCGACCGCGTGAGCGGCAAACCGCTGTTCGATATTGTCGAAAAGCCCGTGGCGGCAAGCGAGACTCCGGGCGAGCAAGCGTGGCCGACGCAGCCGTTTCCGGTGAAGCCACCGCCCTATGCGCGGCAAAAGATGACGCGCGATGAGCTGACCGATGTGACGCCGGAATCGCGCGCGTATTGCGCCAAACTCATCGAGAATGCCGTGCTGGGGGATCTCTACACGCCGATCGGGCTGAAGCCAACGGTGCTGTTTCCGGGCACCAATGGCGGCGCCAATTGGGGAGGCGCATCGTGGGACCCCGAGACCCACACCTTGTACGTGAACTCGATGGATGCGGGGATGATCTACCAAATGGTGAAGCGGCCGGCGGGCGCGCAAATTCCTTACCGGCCGGTGAATTCGGGCAGCGGGCGGTTCTGGGATCAGAATCAGTATCCATGCCAGAAACCGCCATGGGGATTTTTGACGGCCATCGATCTGGACAAGGGGGAGTTTCGCTGGCGCTCGGTGCTGGGAGTGGTGGATGAACTGGTGGCGCGGGGAATACCGCCGACAGGCACGTCCAACATCGGCGGGTCAATGGTAACGGCGGGCGGACTGGTGTTTATCGGGGCCACCAACGACTCGCGGTTTCGCGCTTTCGATAAAGATACGGGGAAGGAACTGTGGGTGACGAAGCTGCCGGCCAGCGCGCACGCGACGCCCATGACATTCCTCGGGAGCAAAACCGGCAAGCAGTACATAGTGATCGCAGCAGGCGGAGGAAACAAATACAACAAGGACTTTTCCGATTCGGTTGTGGCTTACTGCTTGCCGTAGCGTCGCTAGCTGCGGCGGATGAGCGAGTGGAGTTCAGCCACAAGCGGCACGCGCCGCTGAAGATTGACTGCAAGTACTGCCATACGACGGTTGAAACCGGCGAGAAGGCGTCGTTTCCAGCGGTCGCGAAATGCATGACATGCCACCGCGCGGTGAAGAAAGACAGTCCTCAGATCGAGCGACTGGCGGCGATGGGTAACGACGCGACGCCATTTCCCGCAAAGCAAGTGTACGCGGTGGAGGATTTCGTGTATTTCAGCCATGCGCGGCATGTAAAGGCCGGAACAGAGTGCAAAGAGTGTCACGGCGCGGTGAATGAGCACGAAACCGTGACGCTCGAGATACCCATCACGATGAAAGGGTGCGTGGCCTGCCACAAGGTTCGACATGCGCCGCTGACGTGCAATACATGCCACGAGCTGGGCCAGTAGAATAGAAAATTACACCATGAAAAATCTTCTGGCCTTGTTGCTGACGGCGGTCTCGCTCCTCGCGGCGGAGAGGCCCAAACTGGTGGTGGCGATCGCGATCGATCAGTTTCGCTATGACTACCTGCTGTGTTTCCGGGGGGATTATAAGGAGGGACTGGACCGTCTGCTGACCCATGGCGCGGTATTCACCAACGCATACTATGAGCACTTTCCGACGGTAACGGCGGTGGGCCACAGCACGTTTCTTACGGGCGCGCTGCCTTCCGTAAGCGGCATCGTGGGCAACGAGTGGTACGAGCGGACGACCGGGAAAACGGTCACCAGCGTTGCCGACGACACGGTGAAGATTCTGGCGGGAACCGGCGATGGAGGGGCATCTCCGAACCGGCTGCTGGTGAGCACGGTGGGCGATGAGATGAAAATGGCGAACGGCAGCCGGTCGCGGGTGATCGGGGTTTCGATTAAAGATCGCAGCGCGATTCTGCCGGCCGGGCACATGGCGAACGGCGCGTTCTGGTTCGATTCCAACAACGGCAACTTCGTTAGCAGCACCTATTACTTCGCAGCGCTGCCGGGGTGGGCGAGCGAATTCAATACCAAGCATCCCGCGGACCGGTACGAAGGCGAGACATGGATGAAAGTCAAGATGCCGGACGAGGCCGGACCGAAGCTGTACGACGCGGAACTCGACACGCCCTTTGCCAACGAGCTGGTTGAGCAGTTTGCGGAGCGCGCGGTGGAAGGCGAGAAGCTCGGCCAGCGCGGGGTGACGGACTTGCTGGCGATCAGTTTCTCGGCGAACGATCATGTGGGCCACAGAGTGGGGCCGGATGCGCCCGAGGTACACGACATTTCGATCCGCACCGATCAGGTGATCGGCAAGTTGTTTCAGTTTCTGGACAGCCACGTTGGCATGCAGGATGTGGTGGTGGTGCTGACGGCCGACCATGGCGTGGCGCCGGTTCCGGAAGTGAATGAGGCGCGGCACATGCCGGGCGGGCGCGAGCCGGCTGGGATCGTGAAGGACACCGTGCAAGCCGCGCTGGCCAAGAAGTACGGCGAGGGGAAGTGGATCAGCAACTCGGGTGAGTATGTGCTCTATCTGAATCTGGATTTGATTCGCGAAAAGAATCTGGACCGGGCGGAGGTGAACCAGGCGGCGGCCGACGCGGTGCTGACCATTCCGCACGTGTTCCGCGCCTACACGCGGGAGCAACTGATGAAGGGGGCGGTGCAGGACGATCTAGCGGGGCGGCGAGTGCGGAACGGGTTTCACGTGCAGCGCGGAGCCGACGTTTTCGTGGTGCTGGATCCGTACTGGATTTTCAGCCCTCACGGCACGACGCACGGCACGGTTTTCGGATACGACACGCACGTACCGGTGATTTTCATGGGCCCGGGAATTAGAACGGGACGGTTCGACGAAACGATCGCGCCGAATGACATCGCACCCACGCTGGCCACGCTGTTGGGTGTTGAGACGCCGAGCGGGTCTTCGGGCCGGGTGCTGGCGGAAATCCTTCTGGAGCCATCACCGGATTCGGCGCGAAGCCGCAAGGGACCACCCAACCCGCAGGGCGTCGCGATACACTAGTGCCTGCCATGAATATTCGTCCATTGCACGATCGCGTCCTGATCCGGCGCCTAGAAGAGAAAGAGAGCAAGGTAGGCGGGATCATCATCCCGGATTCCGCCAAGGAAAAACCGCAGCAAGGGGAAGTGGGGGGCGTTGGCGCGGGCAAACTTTCGCCCAAAGGCGAAAGGATCGCGCCCGAGGTGAAAATCGGCGATCGCATTCTGTTCGGAAAATACTCCGGATCGGAAGTGAAGATTGAAGGAGAAGAGTACTTGATCCTGCGGGAAGACGAAATCCTGGGAGTGCTTGAATAGCACCGCCGTGTGCTAACCTGTTTATCTAACACACCTCTTATCAAGGAGTTTTGGCAATGTGTCGAATTCCCACGAGCCGCGTGCTGGGGGCGGGCTTGGCTTTGTTCTTTCTGGCCGGGGCGGGCTTGGCGCAGACGAAAGTCGCGGTGATCAGCCTGCAGCGGGCTGTTCTTGAATCTGATGAAATCCAGAAGGCTTCCGCAGCGATGGAAGCGAAATTCAAACCCCGGCAGCAGGAAATGGAGAAGCTGCAAAGAGACCTGCAGGGCATCCAGCAGCAGTTGCAGACGGGCGCGGGAAAGCTGACGCCGGCCGCGGAAGCGGATTTGACCGCGCAGGGGCAGAAAAAGCAGCGCGACCTGCAGCGCATGAACGAGGACCTCCAGGCCGATGTGAACGCGGAGCGCAACGAGGTTCTGGGCGCCAGTTCCCGCAAGATGGCGGAAGTGGTCAAGAAGCTGGCGGAGGAGAAAGGCTACGACGTGGTAGTGGATACGACCAACACGATCTATTTCAAGCCGGCGCTGGACATCACCGCGGAAGCGCTGGCTGCCTATAACAAAGCGTATCCGGCCGCGAAATAGGCGCGCTTGAGGGGCCATGGCCGGCTATCTCGCACATTACGGGCAGGGCCAGGAGCAGCGGGAGAAGCGCATCCGCCGGCTGGTCACCATTGGCTTGATCGTGGGCGGTGTTTTGGGGCTGTACCTGCTGACCTTCAAAACGCCGATTCTGGAGCGATATATTCGCGTGGTCCAGATGTTGAAGAACCATGCGGCGGAGAAGCGGGTAAAACTGTTCCTAGATCTACTCGCGAAGCCGGATTACAAAGCAGCCTATGCGCTGTGGGGCTGCACGGACGCGCAGCCGTGCCGCGATTATCCGTTCCAGAATTTCATGGACGACTGGGGTCCCAAGAGTTCCCAATCGGGCGGCGAGAGCTTTCACACGACCAAGAGCCGTTCCTGCGGCTCGGGTGTGATCCTGACGGTAAACTCGGGCAATCGAGAGGAGAAGCTTTGGGCAGAGAGGGACGGCCTGACCTTGGGCTTTTCCCCATACCCGGGCTGCCCGGCGGGCCTCTAGGTTCATTTCGGCGCACGATTCAGGCGAGACGGTTCTAAAATAGAGAAGGTAAACTGGATGGCTTTAACCACGACATCGGCCGCGGGTCTGGAAGGCATTGTAGCTGGCGAATCCGAGATCTGTTTCATTGACGGTCAAGAAGGAATTCTCAGCTACCGTGGCTACAATATCCATACCCTGGCCGACAACGCTACGTTCGAGGAAGTGATCTTCCTGCTATGGAACGGGCGCCTGCCGAAAGCCGCGGAACTGGACAAGCTGAAGTCTGACCTGGCTGCCAATGCACCGATTCCCAAGGCGGTGGCCGATTTCCTGAGCGCGGTGGGCAAATCCGAGCCGATGGACGTGCTGCGCACGGCGGTTTCGATGCTGAGCCTGTACGATCCGCTGGCGCGCGACATGTCGCCGGGAGCCAACGCCTCCAAGGCCGTGAAACTGATGGCGCAAACCGCGACGATTGTGAGCACCTTTGACCGGCTGCGCAACGGCCGGCCACTGATCCCGGGCGACCCGAAGCTCAGCTTTGCCGCCAATTTCCTTTACACGCCTGACGGGCAAACGTCCCGATGACGTCATGGAGCGGGCGTTCGATGTGGCGCTGACGCTGCACGCGGATCACGAATTAAACGCATCCACGTTCGCGGCGCGAGTGACGGCGGCCACGCTCTCCGATATTTACTCGTCGGTGACTTCCGCCATTGGCGCGCTCAAAGGACCGCTGCACGGAGGCGCGAACCAGGACGTGATCCGGATGCTGCTGCAGGCCGGGACCCCGGAGAATGCGGTCGCCTACGCCAAAGAAACGCTAGCGGGCAAGAAGAAGATTCCGGGCTTCGGGCATCGCGTTTACCACACGGAAGATCCGCGGGCCACCCACCTGCGCGCTCTTTCCGCGGAACTGGGCAGACGGACCGGGCACACGGAGCTGTACAGGATGTCGCGGAGTGTGGAAGAGACCGTCCATCAAGAAAAGAAGCTCAATGCGAACGTGGATTTCTACTCCGCCTCCACGTACTATTCGCTGGGCATTCCGGTGGATTTGTTCACACCGGTGTTTGCCATCAGCCGCATGTCGGGCTGGACGGCGCACGTGCTTGAGCAGTATCATAACAACCGCCTCATCCGTCCGCGCGCCGAGTACAAAGGCAATCCCGACGGCATGAAGTGGATTCCCATGGCGGAACGCTAACATGGACGAGCGCACATTTTACACGGAGGCGCAGGCGAACAAACCGGCGACCCTGCACTGCCCGTTCTGCAAATCGAGCGAAACCTACGAATTGCGCTGGATGGTGCGCAAGAAGAAGGACCGCATCCCGCAGGGCGCTGACGAACGCGACCGGGCGCGCTTTCAGAAGTCGCAGAGCTATATGGTGCTACTGGACGACAAGGTGGCGTGCAAGAACCTGCGCTGCCGCAAGCGCTTCGACATCTCGGGCGTAAAGACGATGGCGTTCTTGAGCGAGTAGGGCTACTCGGGAAGAAACGAGAGCCCCAGAATCTCATCAGGGGAAAAGGGGCACTCGCGCCTCGATATCCACTTCGTCGAAGCGTCTTTCGCGGAGCAGACGAGCGGTTTCGGCGGTCCAAATGGCGAAGTCCTCATCATAAAGACTCGCCGTCGCGGGCTTCAGCGTTTTGGCGCCCATGGCACTTTCCACTGCCATTATGGCACGCGGCCGTTAGTGATGATCGACGCGCGGCTGGATCTCTCTGGCGCGGAATTCCTTGAGCAGAGCGACCATTCTCTCGACGACCGCGGTCACAAACTTCTCGCCTTTTTCGCGTGTGGCTTTCGTCGGATCGCCGACTGTGCCGGTCTTCGAGTACCGGCTGAACCACTCCTGGAAGAAGACCGGCGATGGAGCTGCGAGATCCCAGTAGAAGAATTCAGTTTTGGGAAAATGGATGTCTTTCGAGGCATGCTCCATCTGGACGAGGTCGCCGCGCAGGTAGAGGAGCACCGACGTTTCGAGCTCGCAGCCGTGGGCCATGCCGCCCGGAAATTCGGATTCGCGCAGTTCGGCCAGCAGGGGCTTCGGTATGAGATTCCACCACGGCACCATGGCGCAGATGGCTTCGGTCTCATTGGTGATGTTGCGCGCGGCAATGTCCAGAAACGGCACGTTGCTGCCGTGGCCGTTCACCAGCAGGATCTTGCGGAAGCCATGATGCGCAAGGCTTTTGCCGATATCGGTGACGTAGCGGATGAACGTATCACCCTCGACGGCGATGGTGCCGGGAAAATCGAGGTGGTGTACGTTGAACGCATAGTAGACCGGCGGCATCAGGACGGCCTCGCCAGGCATCTTTTCCACGGCGAGGCGCGACATCTCCGAGGCTGTGAGCACGTCGGTGACGAGCGGGAGGTGCGGGCCGTGCTGCTCGACGGTTCCGACCGGCAGCACGCATACGCGGTTTTGAGCTACCGCCTCGCGAATCTCGGGCCAGGTGAATTCTTCGTATCGGTACTTTTGGGGCATGTAGGTTTTCGGGAGCAATTATGGCACATCCGGGTTGGCTCCTGGACGCTGGCGCGGAGACTCTGGGAAAGTGGCTAAGCTGCCGTTATTTCGATTTCACGCGCCAGCGAGGTCGGTTCCGGAATCGGCTCGCCTACTTCTCGCATGGCACGCAAATGAAGCTCGATGGCCTCGCGGATAAGGCGTTCCGCATCTTCTACCGTTTTACCGGTCGCAACGCAGCCCTCGAGATCCGGAACATAAGCGGCGTAATTGTTTTCCGCTTTTTCAATGACCACCGCGTATCTCCGGCTCATGATCACTTGTCTACCTTCTCAGTCGACGAGGCAAAAGCGGAAGGAGCATTGTACTCTCTGGCTGAGCCGCGACCGAAGGGAGCGGTCCTCCTCAAGGCTCTATCGCCTCGAATACAGCCATTGGATCACCCTGCCCGTCAACGACATACCGAATCGCTGCCGACACGCTTCGGGGCTTCCATAACCACCGCGTGCTTCCATGCCTCGCCCAGCGTTTTCGATGCGGATCATCCAGACGAAGGCGGTTCAAGCAGACACTCGAATAGGATTTCAGGTCGTTCATGATTCTCTCGGGGCGAGCATTCGCGTCCACTACTAGGTGAACATGATTGGTGCGCACGTGAGCGGCTAGCAGCCTCCACTGGCGATCTGAACAACGTTGCATCATGGCTGCTAGCACGGCGTCGCGGCGGCTTTGGTCCAAGCCGTAGGGCGGCTGATCCATCAATTGCCGCTCTGCCAAGATCCGCTTCGGATTGGGTTCTACCACGCGGCTTCCGTGCAGACGATGTGTTCGATCGACGGAGCCGGATTCATCGCCATGCAAGTGGCAGCCGTAGCAGGCAAACGTAATCAAGTAGATCACGGAGCGTGTCGATTCACGTTCAACCGCTCCCTCCGGTCACGGCTCAGCCGGTGGACCGATGTCGCACGCCGATACCTTCTTTAGAATAGCGCCCTTGTGCCAAAATAGGACCATCACCTCTTTCTGAAGGATCTCTGTGACAGGTAACGAAATCCGCCAACGGTTCCTCGACTTTTTCTCTGCCCGCGGGCATCGGACGGTGGCCAGCTCATCGCTGGTTCCGGCGAACGATCCGACGCTGCTGTTCACCAACGCCGGCATGAACCAGTTCAAGGAAGTGTTCCTGGGCATCGAGAAGCGGGACTACAAGCGCGCCACCAGTTCGCAGAAATGCGTGCGCGCGGGCGGGAAGCACAACGATCTTGAAAACGTCGGCTACACGCGCCGGCATCACACGTTCTTCGAAATGCTAGGCAATTTTTCGTTTGGCGACTACTTCAAAGCCGAGGCGATCGACTTCGCCTGGGACCTGATCACCAAGGAATGGGGTCTGCCGAAAGACCGCCTCTACGTGACGATTTTTCGCGAAGATGATGATGCCGGGAAGTTATGGCAATCGGTCGCCGGCGTCCCGAAGGACCGTATTTTCCGCCTCGACGAGAAGGACAATTTTTGGCAGATGGGTGAAACCGGGCCGTGCGGGCCGTGCTCGGAGATTCATTACGATCTCGGCCCCGAGGCCGCGGAACAAGGCCGCGCGGACGAGCCGTTTCCTGGCGATGCAGGCGGCCGTTATGTGGAAATCTGGAACCTGGTGTTCATGCAGTTCGATCGCGACGCCGGAGGCAAACTGACGCCGCTGCCGCGGCCGTCCATTGACACGGGCATG
This sequence comes from Terriglobia bacterium, assembly GCA_963768075.1. Lineage (GTDB taxonomy): Bacteria > Acidobacteriota > Terriglobia > Bryobacterales > Bryobacteraceae > QHXW01. The sequence continues at coordinate 20,574 of CAVYHD010000013.1, read as the reverse complement.
GGTCTGGAGCGCGTCGCGGCAGTGTTGCAGGGCAAAATTTCGAATTATGATACCGATCTGCTGCTGCCCATCATTCACCGCGGGGCGGAGCTGTTCGATAACGCCGCGTATCGGGGCCGATCCCAAGATCGATACCGCGCTCCGCATCGCCGCCGATCACGCCCGCGCCACGGCCTTCCTGATTCATGACGGCGTGCTGCCATCGAATGAGGGGCGCGGCTATGTGCTGCGCAAGATCATGCGCCGGGCCATGCGGAACGCCCGCATGGTGGGCGTGGAAGCAGCCGTTCCTCTATGAGCTGACCGGCTTCGTCGCGGAACTGATGCGCCCCGGATACCCCGAGCTCATGGAGAGTGTCCAGCGCGTGGCACGCGTCGTGAAGGACGAAGAGCACCGCTACGCCACGACGTTCCTGGTGGCGGAGAAGGTATTCAGTGATGCGGTGAAGGCGCTCTCGGACCCGTGCTGCCCGGAGCGGTGGCGTTCAAGCTTTACGATACGTACGGCCTGGCGCTCGACGAGCAGGAAGACATGGCCCGGGAACGCGGCCTGGTCATCGATCGCCCAGGCTTCGAGCGCGAAATGGACGAGCAGCGCCGACGCGCGCGGGCGAGCTGGAAGGGCGCGGAGAAAGGGACGGTCGCTCCGGCTTATCAGGAGCTGCTCGAAAAGGGCCGCACGCGGTTCGTGGGCTACGAGCATTTGACCACGCACGCGCGCGTGGTTGGCCTGCTGGTCGATCAGCAAGCTGTCGACAGCATTGAACCCGGCACGCGCGCCGAACTGGTGTTGGACGAGACGCCGTTCTATGCGGAAACCGGCGGCCAGGTGGGGGATCAGGGCGCGCTGTATTCGGAGAAAAACGAAAAGCTGGCCGGCGTCGAGACCACCTACCCCGCGGTACCCGGTCTTTCGGTGCACAGGATTACGTCGCATGCGCCTATTCGCGTGGGCGACGAGCTGTGGGCCAGTGTAAACGATCCTGTGCGGCACGCCACCATGCGCAACCATACCGCTACGCACCTGCTGCACGCCGCGTTGCGCAAGGTTTTGGGCACGCACGTCAAGCAGGCGGGCAGCGTGGTATCGCCCGACCGGCTGCGCTTCGACTTTACCCACTACACGGCCATGGACCGCGCGGAGATCGAGGAAGTCGAGCGGCTCATGAATCATGAAATCCTCGGAAACATCGCAGTCGATACCGAGATCATGCCGCTCGATGTGGCTGTCACGACCGGTGCGATGGCGCTGTTCGGCGAGAAGTACGGCGACCGCGTGCGCGTGGTCTCGATTCCCGATTTCAGCAAGGAGCTGTGCGGCGGCACCCACGTTTCGCGTACCGGCGATATCGGCGTTTGCAAGGTCGTCTACGAGAGCAGCATCTCGTCCGGCGTGCGGCGCATCGAAGCCGTTACTGGAGAACGCGCCGTGGAACGGTATCAGCAGGCCAACGAGGCACTCAAGCGCCTGGGCGAAATGATGAAGGTCTCCGAGCCGGAGCTGGTGGAGCAAGTGGAAAAGATGCTGGCGCGCGAGCACGCGCTAGCCAAACAGGTGGAGCAACTCAAGAATAAGCTGGCACAGTCCGCGGCGGGCGAAGTGGAAAACCAGGCGCGCACGATCAAGAATGTCCGCGTTCTCGCCACCCACCTCGACGGCATGGATCGCGCGCAGCTTCGCGCACTGGCCGATTCGCTGCGGAACAAGTGGAAGACTGCCGTGGTGGTGCTGGCGTCGGCCGAAGATTCTAATGTGTCGATCGTTTCCGCCGTAACTAAAGACTTGACGTCGAAGGTACACGCGGGAAAACTCGCAAGCTCGGTTGCGCAGGCGGTCGGCGGCAAAGGCGGCGGCCGGCCCGATATGGCCGAGGGTGGCGGAAAAGATCCCAGTGCGCTCGCCGCCGCGCTCGAACAGGTCTATTCCGAGGTCGAAGCGAAGTTGTGAATCCCCTGGACGCTGTCATTGTAGGCGCGGGGCCTACCGGCCTCGCCTGCGGTATCGAGCTGAGGCTCCGCGGCCTGAACGCGGTTCTCATCGAAAAAGGCTGCGTGGTGAATTCTCTGTATCACTACCCCACCAACATGGTTTTTTTCACCACGCCGGAATTGCTGGAGATCGGCAACATTCCGATGACCAGCCTGAACGAGAAGCCTAATCGCATCGAGGCGCTCAAGTACTACCGCCGCGTTGCCGACCACTTCAAGCTAGATATCCACCAATACGAAAAGGTAGATAACATCGGCGGCGCCGACGGAGCATTCGACGTGCACACGACCGATCGCTACGGCTGCCAGCACCATTACAACGCGCGAAAAATGATTCTCGCCACGGGATATTACGACGTGCCCAATCTGATGAACATTCCCGGGGAGGATCTGCCGAAGGTGATCCACTACTACAAAGAGGCGCATCCCTATTACAACCAGGATGTTGCGGTGATTGGTGCGAAGAACTCCGCGGCCATTGCGGCTCTCGAGCTGTTTTGGACCGGCGCCCGTGTAACTCTAATTCATCGCGGCGGGCAAATATCCGAAAAAGTGAAGTATTGGATTCGTCCGAATATAGAAAACAGAATTAAGTGCGGTGAAATCGCCGCGTACTTTCACACTAAGGTTGTGGAGATTCGCCCGGACTCGATAGTACTCGATACTCCGCAAGGTGAAGCTATTTTAAGAAATGACTTTGTATTTGCGCTTACAGGCTATAGCCCCGACCTTCAATTCCTGAATTCAGTTGGAGTTACGCTCGATCCCGCTACCGAGCGCCCACGCACCGATCCGGCCACCCTGGAGAGTGAAACGCCAGGCATTTACCTGGCCGGCGTGATTGTTGCAGGCATGCACACCAACGAAATCTTCATTGAGAATGGGCGATTCCACGGGCGCCAGATCGCCGAGGACATAGCGGCAAAGGTCGCGCATTTGAAACGTTCGTAGTACTCCACGCACTAATGGTAATGGAACTAGGTGGTAGGACGGTATAGACCATTTAGTTCCAGGGATATACTTTTTCGCTAAGTGTCGTGATTCACACAACTTCGCGGAATAACTCTGAATAAGCTACTGGTTCTACTGAAACTCTTAGATGCTAGAATGTATCTAAGTATAGTGAAGGAAGGATGCCATATGTTAGGCTCTCTGCTGAATTCGTTGTTTGGATGTTCACACCAAAGAACCACATTCCCGCTGACGCCCAGCCGCAAGATGGCGTCGGCTGCGCATCGGCACGGCACCTATGTAGTGTGCCTGGATTGCGGTCAGGAATTCCGTTACGACTGGAAAGAAATGCGTGTGGGTGAGCTGGTTGTCCAGCGCGCCACGGCAACGGCTACGGCGGAAGCTTCCTTTTCTCCTGCGTCGAATCGCTAAGTGTCTCCGAATCTCCAACCGATTTAAATCTTCCTGGGGCTGTATAATGCCCCAGGAGTCTCGTGGCGCCTTCCGGCATTTCCATCACACGTAACAGCTCTGCGCTTTCTCGCGAAGGTCAGAATGCCGCGCTGATGTGCGTGTGTGCGGTGGGCTTTGCCTTCTCCGCGAATTACACGAATCATGCACCGCTCGCCGCAGCTCTCGAACGGCAATTCGGATTCAGCCAGGCACTAGCGGGACTGTTGACCACGGGCATTTTCACGACGCATGCGGCGATGCAGATTCCAGGCGGCCATCTGGTGGACCGGCTGGGCTCGCGGAAAGTGCTGATCGGCGCGCTGGCGTGGGTGGTACTCGGCAATTTGGGGGTGGCATTCGCCGGCGCGTACTGGCAACTGCTCGCCTGGAAAATCTTCACGGGTATCGGAACCGGCACCTGCTTTGTGGCGGGGGCGCGCTACACGCACGAAGCGCTTGCCGGGCCGCGGATGCATTTGGCGCAAGGCTTATACGGCGGCTCGATTCTTCTGGGCTCGGGATTCGTGATTCTGGCAGTGCCGCGGATTTACGTTCTTACGGGATGGCGAGGGACGTTCGTGGCTAGCGCGGCAGTGGGCGGAGCTGCGTGGCTTCTGTGGATCGCCGCGGCGCCGCGCATTGAGCAGGCCGCGCATGCAGGCGGCGACTTCTGGCGAATGCTGACGGCGCCTCAGCTATGGCTGCTGGGGCTGATGCAAATGGCGTCATTCGGGCTCGCGATGGTGGTGGGGGCGTGGATTGTCGCGCTGCTCGGCAATGCATATCGGATGCCGCTGGCGCGGGCGGGGCTTGTAGGATCGCTGGTGCTGCTGCTGGGAATCGGCATCCGCCCACTGGGCGGCGCACTACGCCACTACGTGCCTGTGCGAGCGCTGCTTGCAGGCAGTTTCCTCATGAATGCGGCGGGTTGTTTCCTTCTCGCCGCGGGCTGGCACGCGCTAGCGCCCGCGGTGGTGGCGGTAGCGCTCGTAGGAACGGGCTGCGGCCTGCCATACGCGGCGCTGTTCACGCGAGCGGCGGCGCTTTTCCCGGGCCGTGCGGCGGCAGCCATGGGCCTGGTGAACATGCTGGGTATTGTCATGATTCTGTTTGGCGCTCCGCTGATCGGTCAAATCGCCGATTGGACCGGCAGTTTCCGATCGAGCTTTCTCGCACTCAGCGCCTTCTCACTCGTCGCATGCACAGCGGTCTTCCTTGTCAGCCCGAATGAACCTTCTCCAGCTCTTTGATCTCTCGCTCACCGGGCGATGCGATACACCGGCCCTGGAATTTATTGCCTGCGACGGCCGGCGCGAGAGCCGGACATTCGGCGAGATCAATGACGCGAGTAACCGTTTGGCGCGCGCGCTGGCAGAGCGCGGATTCTGCGCAGGCGACCGGTTATGTGTACACCTGGCGAACTGCGTCGAGATGATTGAGCTGTTTTTGGCTTGCGTGAAGCTCGGCGTGATCTTCGTGCCGATCAATATCCTGTATAAGGATCGGGAGATCGAGCACATCGTCAGCGATGCGCAGCCGAAGGCGACGATCGCAGTGGGGGAGTTGAGAAAACTGGTGCGTGACGCCGCCACCTTTGACGGGCAGGAACGAATTGCTGTTTCCATCGACGGGGATGCACCGGCTGCGATTGTCTACACTTCCGGGACTACGGGCACTTCCAAGGGCGCGGTTCTCACGCACAATAATTTTGCAGCGAACGCGCTGAACCTGATCACTTGCTGGCAGATTACCAGCACGGACCGGCTGCTGCTGCCGCTTCCGCTGTTTCACGTCCACGGTCTCGGGAATGGGCTGCACTCGTGGCTCATCAGCGGGTGCCGCCTTTGTTTGCTCGAGCGCTTTGAGCACCAGAAGGCCGCGGCGATCCTTGCCGAATTCCGGCCCACGCTGTTTTTCGGCGTCCCAACGATCTATGTACGGTTGCTCGAGACGCCGCCCACCGGGGCGCGCGAAATCGGAGCTGGGATGCGGCTGTTTGTATCCGGATCGGCGCCACTGGCGGCGCAGGTGCTGGAGGATTTTCGCGCTTTGTTCGGGCATACGATTCTGGAGCGCTACGGCATGAGCGAAACGCTCATGAATCTGAGCAACCCGTACACCGGGGAGAGGCGCGCGGGCACGGTCGGCTTCCCATTGCCGGGTGTTTCGGCGCGATTAGTGAATGAAGAAGGCAGACCGGCCGCGGATGGAGAGGCCGGCGAAATCCATCTTCGCGGGCCCAACGTGTTTGCCGGGTACTGGAACCGTCCGGATGCCACGCGCGAAGCTTTCACCGATGGCTGGTTCCGGACAGGCGATCTTGCGGTCCGCTCGGCAGACGGATACTACACACTCGTGGGACGGCGGAGCGACGTCATCATCTCGGGCGGGTTCAATATCTATCCGCGCGAAATCGAGGAGTTTCTCACCGAACAGGCGGAGGTCGCGGAGGCGGCGGTGGTAGGTTTAGCGGATCCCCTGCGGGGCGAGGTGCCGGTGGCGTACGTGGTGACGCGATCGTCCGTTGATTTCCGCGAGCTGGAGGAGCGCTGCCGCGCATCTCTGGCATCATTCAAAGTACCGCGCGCGTTCATTGCGGTCGGGAAACTGCCGCGCAACGCGATGGGGAAAATCCAAAAGCACCTGCTGCCGAAGGCAGATCAGCGGTAGTAGCGGATCACCCACTCGGCAACCAGCGCCGGTTTCGTGGAGCCTTCCACCTCTACCGTGACCAGCCAGACCACCTGATGGCCGCCCTCGACATCTTCGACGGATTGAACGGTGAAGCGGGCGCGAATGCGCGAGCCGGCGGGGACGGGTGCGGGAAAGCGTAGTTTGTTGATGCCATAATTAATGCGCATGCCGAAATCACCGCTCACCTCGATCGTTTCGTGGCTCAGCCGGCTTAACAGCGAGAGCGTCAGAAAACCGTGGGCGATGGTGCGGCCGAAGCGCGATTCGGTTTTCGCGCGCTGGGGTTCCGTGTGGATCCATTGGTGGTCGCCGGACACCTGGGCGAAGGCGTCGATCAAGTGCTGATCGATGGTGAGCCAATCGCTTGTGCCGGCTTCCCGGCCGACCAGCGATCTGAGTTGGTCGAGATTGAGTGTCGTAGGCATTCCCGCACGCTGATTTTACCGGAACGTGCGCAAGTGCGGGGCGGGCAAATGCGGCGTGCCGTTGAAGCTGAACAGGGCGAGGTCATTTTCGCGGGCGCGGATGGTGGTTAAGGCCGCGTTGTACATTGCGCCGCCGAGCCGCAGCACATGCCTTCCGTTTAGCTCCAAAGCCAGGCCGATCCAGACTGCGATGGGTGTGGCAGAGGAAAATATCGCTACGTTTTCATCCGATGACATGCGGCTCAACGCGCCAAGCGGCACGGAGACGCGCAGACGGAACGCTTGCCACGATTCGCCCGGCACTTCGTACTTGCCTTCCACCCAGGCCCGCACCATGAGCGTGTCGCAGCGCGTCCAAGTACGGTGCACGGGCGAGCCTTCCTCTTGCAGCATGCGGCGCAACTTCTCGTGCTGGGCCCGGAATTCGGCATCGTCGGCAGCCAGCCGCGGAGCGATGGCTTTGTACACGGCATCGAGGTCAAACTCGTTCCAATGTTCGTCGATCTGAGGCTGCGGCGCCGCGAGCCCGGCTGCGTCCATGGCGCCCAAGACCTCGCGCGCAGTCTCCCGCTGGCGCTTGAGCGCGCCGGAATAGACGGCACTGAACCGAACTCGCTGCACCGCCAGATGCTCACCCAGCAAGCGCGCCTGCGCGCGGCCGAGATCAGAGAGCGTGTCGTAATTGTGGCGCAGGCCGGCTTGGCCGTGCCGAATCAGGTAGAGCAAACTCAACTGTTTTTGTTCACCCCAGGCGCTCCACGAGCTCCATGGCGGCGCGCATCAAGCCGCGCACACGCAGGTAGAAATCGCGGAAGCGCTCGTCTTGCGTCTGGCCGCGATGATAGCGGAAGTAAATCTGCTGCAAAATAACGCCGAGTTTGAACAGACCAAACACCTCGTAATAGCCGAGCCCGGATACGTCACGTCCGGACTTTTCGGCGTAGCGGCCGACCAGCCCGGCACGCGTCAGCCAACCGGGACCGGCGGTGATGCCGCTGAGCGCGCCGCCGCGAAGTTCGGGATCGCCTGCCTGCGTCCAGTAGCACAACGCGCAGCCGAGATCCACGAGCGGATCGCCCACCGTGGCCATCTCCCAATCGAGCACGGCCTCGACGCGTCCGGGATCACGCGCATCCAGCATGATGTTGTCGAGCTTGAAATCGTTGTGGACGAGTGTGGGGCCAGGGGATTCCGGCAACCGGTCCGCAAGCCACCTGAGCAGCACATCCATGCCCGGCATTTCTTCGGTTTTCGCGCGCTGCCAACGCTCGGTCCAACCGCGAACCTGCCGGTCGAGAAAGCCTTCGGGACGTCCGAGGGAAGAAAGGCCCAAACGCTCGATATCGATGGAGTGCAGTTGGGCCAGGCAGTCGATAAAGCCCTCGCTCGCCCTGCGCGGGAAATCAGGATCGAGCGCGAAGTCCAGAGGGACATCGCGGCGCAGTACCACGCCGTGCCGGCGTTGCATCAAAAAAAAGGTTGCTCCGGCAACGGCGGGGTCCTCACAGAGCAGAAAAACCTGAGGGGCCGGCGGAAACACCGGGTGTACGGCTTCGAGCACGCGGAACTCGCGGGCCATATCGTGCGCCTTCGGCGGCACCGGGCCGATGGGCGGACGGCGCAGGACGTATTCGTGGCCACCAGCGCGCAGGAGATACGTGAGGTTCGAATGGCCGCCGGGAAACTGCTCGATCGAGACGCCTCGCTCCGCGCCCTCCAACTTACCGCGCAGGTACTCGCTAAGCGCCCTCGCATCGATCTCTTCGCCCGCGCGTATGGGAGCCACTTCGGGGAACATCAGAAGTTGAGGGTAGCAAATTTTCCTACTCCGGGACGCGTATATTGGTTCTGCGGATAGGCTGGCATGAAGCGCGGTTTCGCGGGATGGTCCCGGGTTTGGATGCTAATCGGAGTGTTTCCTCTTTACGCGGCCGCAGGAAACGCCGCTGATTTTGTCCACGGTCTGTGGGTCTGGAAATCGCAGGCCGTCCTGCAAGGGCCGCACAGCGCCAACGCCCTGGTGAAGTTCTGCGAGTCCGAAAGCATTAATGAAGTGTATGTCTCGGTTGCCGCAAACCCTCAGACGTTCGCCCTTTCCGACAGACAGCGGATGGCTCATCTGATTGCGCTGCTGCATCGATCGAATATTCGAGTCGAAGCCCTGTTATCGAGCGCGGACGCCGACGAGCCGGGCAAGTACAGAGAGAAACTTCTGGGCCGAGTTCGAGGCATTGCGCAATTCAATCAGGAGCATGCGAAGGAACGGTTCGACGGCATTCACCTCGACGTGGAACCACACCAACGCACGGAGAACAAAGGCCCGGGTAATCTCAGATTCCTGCCGGATTTAGTGAGTACCTATCGCGCCGTGCGCGTGGTGGCCGAGCGGGCCGGGATGACCGTCAACGCGGATATTCCGACCAAATATCTCAAAGGCGAAATGGGCGAGCGGCGCATGCTCCTGTCAGCATTGCCACGGCTGACGTTAATGCTCTACGAGCTCAGCAGCCCCGAAAATGGCGGGAGCACTCAGCAAAAGGCGGAAAAGCTTCAGAAGGAGGGCCAAAAGTTTCTCGAGATGGCTTATCAGGGCCTCGGCGATGCGGAGCTTGCAAGGATGATCATCGCGCTGCGCACACCGGATTACGGCGACCTGCTTCCAGCCATGTTCAAGACGCTGGACGAAACGCTTGGCGGGAACCGGCACTACCTGGGATGGGCGCGGCATTCCTACAATGACACTCGGACGCTCTCGCAATGAGACGGGCGGGTGGAGGGGGGAGCACCCTAGCCCGCAAGGCGATAAAATCGCAGTGTCATTACTCGCGGTTTGCCGATGGGGGCGGGCGCAGGCATAGGATAGAAGAGGAGTCTTCCGTGGCATACGATTTCACAAGACGGCATTTCTTTTTTGGCTCGCTGCTGGCCGGCGCGGTTCCCGTAGCAGGATTCGGGAGTGTCCCCTCCCTGCGGACGCCTGGGCTATAAATCGCCCAACGAGAAGCTCAACATCGCCTCCATCGGCGCCGGAGGCAAGGCATCGAGCGACATTGATGGCTGCCCGATCGGAGAACATCGTGGCGCTTTGCGATGTGGACGAGACGCGCGCCGCACAGAAGTTCAAGGAGTACGAAAAGGTCCCGAAGTATAAAGACTTCCGCAGAATGCTCGACGAGCAGGCCAACAGCATCGATGCGGTCATCGTAACGATTCCGGATTTCATGCACGCCACCGCGGCCATGTGGTGCATGGAGCGCGGCAAGCACGTCTACGTGCAGAAGCCGTTGACACGCACGGTTTGGGAGGCGCGGCAGCTGCTGGAGGCGGCGAACAAGTACAAAGTCGCCACGCAGATGGGCAACCAGGGCTATTCCAACGAAGGAACGCGGCAGGCGGCCGAGATGATCTGGGCGGGCGAGATCGGCAGCGTTACGGAAGTACACGCCTGGACCGACCGCCCCATCTGGCCCCAGGGGCTAACTGAAATTCCACCCACAGAACCGGTTCCGGCGACGCTCGACTGGGACCTCTGGCTCGGCATCGCCGAAACGCGCGCTTACACCTCCGGCGGGCCAGATTACAAATCGCCACTCGGCGGTCACTTTTATCAGCCGGGCAACTGGCGCGGCTTCTACGATTTCGGGTGTGGCGCGCTGGGCGACATGGCGTGCCATATTCTTGGCGCGCCGAATCTGGCATTGCGCTTGGGTGCTCCGACGAGCGTGGAGTGCATTCTCAAGGAAGGCCCGAGCGACTTCATGTTCCCGAAGAAGTCCGTGATCCGCTACGATTTTCCCGCGCGCGGTTCCATGCCGCCGGTGAAAGTGTTCTGGCATGACGGGCTGAAGGAAACACCGAAGATCCCTGGGGTGCCCGAGGGCGAGCTTTCTGGGCGACCTTCCGGAAAAACCTTCTCCCGCGCGCCGCCCTGGCAGCGGTCCCGAAGGACCTCCACCTTTTACCGGGTTCATCGGCGATGTGTTCGACTTCGAAAAGTTCCAGGCCGCAAAGAATGCCGCCGCTGAAGCGCCCGATCCCGATGGCAGCCTCTTTATCGGCGACAAAGGCATGATCACGACAGGCACGTACGGCGAGGAGACGCGGCTGATTCCGGTGGAGAAGATGAGGGACTACCAGTTCCCGCAACCTACGCTTACGCGCTCCCCGGGCCACTACCGCGATTGGATCCGCGCCTGCAAAGGCGGCGACCCGGCGTGTTCGAACTTCAACGTCGCGGTTCCCTTCGTGGAGTGGATGCTACTGGGCGTGATCGCGTTGCGCGTCGAAGGCAAGCTGGAATGGGATGCTGCCAAGACGCGGTTCGCCAACAACACCGAAGCGAACAAATACCTCAAACCGACGCTCCGCAAAGGCTGGTCGCTGAGTTAGCACCGCGCCGTCCAATCGCCGGGACCACAGGACGACGCGGACTTCTCACGGTGTGTCACCCACGGCGTCATCGGAGTAGCCGGGTGCGATCGATAGGTTATTGTTCACACTGACTACCTGCTCGACCTTCCGGGCAATCTCACCCGCCTTGGCTTTCGCTCGCTTACCGCCCACTTCACCGCTTAACGTGACGACCCCGTGGACTGAACTCACTGAGATATAGGTTACGGTCTGTTGATCGGCTCCCCGGTCCAATTGACGAACTTGCTTGTGTTCAATTGACCCAAACACGAGCGCCAATTTGGCTTTCACACTTTTCGTAATGGCTGCGTCATCGACGGCCTTCTCCTGAACGGGGGAGCTTTGGCATCCACTGCAAAGTGCGACCGCGCAAATCGCGACGGTCAGAAGAATGGCTCCAACGGTGCGTATTTCTTGGTCTTGCGGGCCATGGGCGCCGAAGTCTTTGGACGTGGTCACGGAAAATCCCTCTCCGGCTATTATATTCGCTATATTCGCGGCAGCGAAGTTTGCGAGATCGCCGTTGGGGGCCACGCGCCCCACATAACCCCATCACATCATGTAATGAACATCCCGATTGCAGCCGCGGTCATGATCGCAAATGTACTCCAACCGAGAATTTGGAGCAGGGGCGAATTGACCCGATCGCCCATGACTTTGCGGTTGCTGGTGAGTAGAACGATTAGCAGAATGAGCGGCGGAGCCAAAACTCCATTTACTACGGCGGACCAGAACAGCATCTTCACGGCATCCAGACCGGTGTAATCCAGAGCGAGCCCTATGAACATAGCAATAGCGAGCACACCGTAGAAGCGCCTCGCACCGTTGGGTTTTCTTTCAAGCGAGCCTCGCCAGGCTACGCAGAACCGCCCAGTTGGTGAACGTCGGCGGCCGGTAGACGAAGTAGTCGTCTGGAACCTCGCCGTCATAGCCTGGGGGCAGGAATAGGTATTTGCCGCCCCGGCCCTTGTCCGGACCCGCGATCCCCATATCGGCGACATAGCGAAACCAGAAGTCGTCAATCACGCACAACGACTGCGGCGGCGCCTCGATCACGGTAGGCCCCCACGCCCGCAGATCGAGCACCGTGGTGCCGTACGTAGTCTCCGTGTTCGGCGTCAGAAACAACGACTGCGAGTTCGCTCTCGGCTCGGTATATCCGATGACCCGAGGAGAGGAAACCCCCGCCGTCCGCAGACCCCGACGCATCGCCACCAGCGTGCCCCCGGGACCGCATTGAGGAACACCTCGATACCCCGCATCAGGTCCAGCGCGTCAAACACCTTCGAGACCGTGTCGGGCACGGGCACGCCGTCAAAGAACTCAAGCGCGCCGAACGGCGACTCCACCCGGTCCGGCGACGACAGCGAGTCGATCGCCTCCCGCATCTCCTCGGCCGACAGACCCTTCCGTCGCGACTCATCGGACAACACTTCACGCTCCTTTGCTCAGGACCAGGAGAGGCATCCCGGCGGCAACCGGCACGGCTCCGCGATCCGCCGTCCACCACAACGCGCCATTTCGAACCATCCTCCCCGCGCTGCGGGCGAGCCGCCATCACCCGAACCGGATGACGACCCGTCAGGGGCGGTGGCGGCTGCCGCGACTGAGCAGGAAGCCTCGCTCAGGCGGGTGAGCCAAGCCCGAGGCGTGCGAATTCCTCGGCCATCCGCACCCCGACTACCTGCAGCGCCGAGGCCGGGCGGAGCATCACCTTCAGCTCCGTGATGCGTCCGTCCTCATCGAACGTGAGCTTGTCGATGCCCTCGACCTGCCGCCCGTCCACTTCAGTCGCGAACTCCAGGATGGCCACGCGCCCGTCGCTGTCCTCGAGCTGATGGACGTAGCGGAAGTGGTCGCCGCGTCCGAGCACCAGCTCGGCCGCTTCAAGGACCTTGAGCACCGCGTCACGTCCTGCGTAGGGCCGGTAGACGACTGGGCTGCGGAATACAGCATCCTCGCGGAATAGCTCGGATGAGCCGGCGATCTCGCCCGCCTCGACGGCAGCGCGGAAGCGGTCGGACAGCATGGGGTAGAGGCTAGCGGCGGGCCTGCCGCTCGATCCGGATGGATCGCTTGTGGCTGAGATACTGGTGCGGTGGCAGTCGAGCCCGATCGTTGGTCGCGATGGGTTCTCGAGCGCCGCGACGGGGGCAGCCAGGAGCAGCGAGAGGCCACACTCGCGCGTCTGGCCGGCATCCGCGCCATGGTGCTCGGAAACGCCGAGCCTCTCGAAGGAAGGACGCTGCTCGATGTCGGCGCGGGCGACGGGCTGATCGGGCTCGGAGCTCTCGATCGTGTTGGTCCTGATGGCAGGGTGATCTTCACAGACGTGTCCCCGGCGCTTCTGGAGCGCTGTCGTGAGGCGGTTCGGTCGCGCGAAGCGCTCGATCGTGCCGAGTTCGTGATCGCTGCCGCCGAGGACTTGGCCGGCGTTCCCGATGACTCGGTGGATGTGGCCACCACGCGGTCGGTGCTGATCTACGTCATTGACAAGCCGGCCGCGTTTGCCTCCTTGTATCGCGTGCTGCGCCCCGGGGGGCGCATATCGCTGTTCGAGCCGATCAACCGACTGATGTTCCCCGAGCCGGGCGGCCGGTTCTTCGGGTACGACCTATCGTCGATTGGCGATCTGGTCGCCCGAGTCCACGCGATCTTCAGGGCAGGGGAACCAGCCGTCCGCTCGGCGATGATGGACTTCGACGATCGAGATCTCGCAAAGCTCGCCGAAGAGGCCGGCTTCGACCCGGTCCACGTCGAATGTCACATCGACATCGAGCGTGGAGGAGCCGATCTACCGATCAGTCTCGAAGCCCTGCTCGATGGTGCACCGAATCCGAACGCGCCGACCGTGCGAGAGGCCGTTGATGCGGCGCTGACAGCGCCCGAGCAGGTCCAGTTCATGAGCGCGCTGGCGAAGGCCTTCAAAGACCGGCGGACCGTCAGGCGCTCGGCGGTGGCCTACCTATCGGCCACGAAGAGCGTCTAGACCGCGCCCCTATTGCTCTGCGAACACGGAGGCGGCGACTTGATAGGAGTCGAACGCACGCGCGGCACCGGCATATGCCTCGAGGTGGATGAAGAGCTCGACGATCTCGTCTTTGCTGACGCCATGGTTGAGAGCGATCCGCAGCTGGCCGCGGAGTGGATCATGGGTGCCAAGCGCGGCGGCGATTGCCACCGAAATCAAGCTACGGGTACGCGTGTCGAGCTGCTGCGTCCGAGACCAGCTGTCGCCGAAGGTATGAATGGTGGCGAGGCGGCGGAACGCGCGTCCGCTTTCCGGCTCTGCCGGTCCAAGCGGCAGCTCGAGTGGCCGGCCGAGCAGTTCGCCGGCCAGCTCGAGCGCGGTGTCGTAGGCGTCGGTCATAGTGATCCTCCTAGCGGTTTGCGTCGACCAGGGCAGGGTTGTGGTGCTCGAGGCTGGGCCGGGACGATCGAGCTGCTTGACGAGCGCCAGGCTGAGCTGGTCGACGAGATCGAGGCCGGGAGGCGCGTGGCGGGCAAAGTGCGGCTCGCGCTCCAGGTCGGAGACAGTGACGCGACCGCGGAGCGGCTCATCGCCGCTGGGTCGCGTCGGCCGTCACGACGCCGTGGGGTGATCGGAACACGCGCGTGTGCGCGCCAGACGGCATGCAACTCACTCTGTTTACGACGCCGTCCTAGTACGCGCGGTGTCTAGAAGACAGCGGCGTTCACCTCAGCTCCGCGTAGGCGCGTCGGTCCAGACGGCGGTCGCGTCGGGGTCGTCTTGCTCGGCGGGGGGGTCGGGGGCGTGGGGTCGGGGGGTGGTCTGTCGGCGGAGTCGTCCGGCGCGGCGGGCCTGGTCGGTGAGGAGGTATTCGATCTGGGCGTTGATGCTGCGCAGGTCCTCGTCGGCCCAGCGGCGCAGCGCCTCGAACAGGCCGGGGTTGAGCCTTAGGAGGAACCGCTTGCTCTCGGGCATCTCAGTGCGCGCTCACGTGTAGAGGCTTCCGGTGTTGATCACCGGGCTCGGCGAATGGTCGCCGGACAGGACGATCATGAGATTGGAGACCATCGCGGCCTTGCGTTCGGGATCGAGCTCGACGAGGTCTGAGTCGGCGAGTTGCGCGAGCGCCATCTGGACGAGGCTGACCGCGCCTTGGACCATGGTCTTGCGGGCGGCGAGGATGGCTTCGGCCTGTTGGCGGCGGAGCATCACCTCGGCGATTTCGGGTGCGTAGGCGAGATGGGTGAGCCGGGTCTCGAGGATCTCGATGCCGGCGAGTTGCAGGCGGGCCTGGAGCTCGGCTTGAAGCGCGGTGCGGACCTCGTCGCCGTTGCCGCGGAGTGAGGTTCGTCCGTCCGATAGTCGTCGTAGGGATACTCACTGGCGAGATGGCGGAGCGAGGTCTCGCTCTGCACGGTCACGAACTGCTGGAAGTCGGCGACGTCGAACACCGCCTTGGCGGTGTCGGTGATCCGCCACACGATGACCGCCGCGATCTCGATCGGGTTGCCGCTCGCGTCGTTGACCTTGATCCGCTCGTTCTGGAAGTTCCGGACCCGCAGCGACAGCTTCTGCTTCTTCGCGAACGGATTGCACCACCACCAGCCGGCCTCGGTGACGGATCCGATGTATCGGCCGAACAGGATCAGCACCCGCGCCTCGTTCGGCTGAACAACGAGGAGTCCGCCGTATGAGAAAGCCACGACGGCGATCACGATGATCCCGAAGACTCGGAGCGCCGAGTTGTGGCCCGCGACGATCGCCGCCACGATCGCCAGCGCCATCACCACGAGCGCGCCGATCATCACGGGCAGGCCCGGGATGACCCACGCCGGGCGTTGCTCGTGCGCCTGGCCCGACGCCAGCATCGCCGGCGCCAGGGTCTCCTTGGCCACGTCTCGATCTGATATCACATCCATATTGTATCACCATCAAGTACGTGATATCATCTCAGTATCGTTCAAATATATCGACAAGGATCGAGAACGTCATGAGCATCCAAGAGCTGATCCAGACCGACACTGGGGTGTCTGCGTCGGTGCCGGGCGACCCCGCGGCCGCGCCGGTGATCGAGGTCTCCCATCTGCACAAGGAGTACGGAACGACGGTCGCGGTGGACGACGTGAGCTTCAGCGTCCATGCCGGGGAGATCTTCGGGATCCTCGGGCGCAACGGCGCCGGCAAGACCACGACGGTTGAGTGCGTCACCGGGCTGCGAACCCCTGATCGGGGCGAGATCAGCGTGCTCGGACTCGACCCGCGCCGAGACCGCCGCGAGCTCCACGAGCGCGTGGGAGTGCAGCTCCAGGAGAGTGCCGTGCCCGACCTGATGAGGGTCGCCGAGGCGGTGGAGCTCTATGCGTCGTTCTACCGCGAGCCCGCAGACGGGCGCGAGCTGATCGCGACGCTCGGGCTCGAGGACGCGCAGCACACATATTTCAAGCACCTGTCCGGAGGTCAAAAGCAGCGGCTGTCGATCGTGCTCGCGCTGATCGGCCAGCCCGAGATCGCGGTCCTCGATGAGTTGACCACCGGCCTCGATCCCGAGGCTCGCCGTGACACCTGGAGGCTGATCGAAGGAGTACGCGCCCGCGGGGTCACGATCGTGCTCGTGACCCACTTCATGGAGGAGGCCGAGCGACTGTGCGACCGCGTGGCGCTGATCGACCACGGCCGGGTGGCCGCGCTGGATCGGCCGAGCGCGCTGGCAATCGCGGCGACCACGGGCAAGCGACTGCGTTTCACGTCCACCGAGGCGCTCCCCGACGGGCTGCTGTCCGCATTGCCGGAAGTCAGCGCGGTCGAGCGCCACGGACCGGAAGTGGTGGTCGCCGGTTCCGGGGATCTCGTGACCGCGGTCGTGCTGGCCCTGCACCGGGCCGGGATACCCGCCGACGACGTGCAGACGGAGACGGCAAACCTCGAGGATGCATTCCTCGCCATCACCGATGAGACACCTCACAACACGAACGGAGCGACGCGATGAGCACCGCCGCCCTCAGCCGCACCCCCCGACAGCGACGGGCGTTCGGCCTGCTCGTCGCCAGTGAGATCAAGATCGCGATCCGCCGCCCGATCGGGTTGATCGTAGCCATCGGTATCCCGCTTGCGTTGCTGGTCATCTTCGGCAGCATCCCGGCGACGACCCGCCCCGACAAGGCACTCGGCGGCATCTCCTTCTTCAACCTGTACGTGCCGACGCTGATGGTGTTCGTGCTCATCGCCGTCGGGCTGGCGGGACTTCCCCAGCAGCTGGCGACGTACCGCCAGCAGGGCGTGCTGCGCCGGATGTCGACCACGCCGGTGCCGCCGTCCTGGCTCTTGGCGGCGCAGACGACCGTGAGCCCTGATCCTGGCCGTGATCGGGATCGGCATCCTGCTGGGCGCCGGGGCCGGCGCGTACGGACTCGCGCTCCCGCACGACGCCGGCGGGTACCTCGTGACCCTGGTCGCGCTCGTGCTCACGGCAGCCGCAACGATCGGACTCGGACTGTTGGTCGCCTCCGTCGCCAAGACCCCGCAGATCGCCCAGGGCTTGACCGTCCTCGTGTTCTACCCGCTGGCGTTCTTCTCGGGTCTGTATGTCCCGCTTCAGGAGATCCACTCGCAGCTGATCAGCGACATCGCGAAGGTGCTCCCCACGGGTGTCGGCTTTACCGCGCTCCACGACGCGTTCGGCGGCCACAGCCCGGGCATCGAACCGTTGCTCGTGCTCGCCGCTTGGGCGGTCGGCTCATGTTTCCTCGCCGCCCGGCTGTTCCGCTGGGAATAGCCCGACCCGGCTCCGCCACGATCGCCGCCGCGGCCGGGCTCCTTCTGACCGGAATCAGCCGGAGGCGGCGGGTCGCGGTGCGCGGTCACTTCGATCTCGATCCTCATCCGCGGGTCGGCCAGCCCACACGAGAGCATCGTCGCCGCCGGGCGCACCTCCCCGAAGTACTGGCGGAGCACGGGCCACGTCGCCGCGAAATCAACGGGGTCGGGAACGATGTATCGGACCCGGACGACGTCCGCGAGCGTCGCGTCGGCTTCCTCGAGCGCGGCGATGATGTTGCGGAACGCCTGCTCGGTCTGCTCGACGACCCCCTCAGCAATCGTCATCTGCTCGTAGTCGAAGCCCGTCGTGCCGGCGACGTGGATCCGGTCGCCGTCGACGACCGCCCGCGAGTACGCGCTCTGGCGCTCGAAGTCCGAGCCCGAGGAGATGAGGCGTCTGTCCGGCATCGGCACAAATTATCCGGCCGCGCGGTGGGCGGTCAGGTGCTGTTCTAGGCGCGAGAGGGCATCTCGCTCCATCACGCCGATGACGCTCTCGGATCCGTGCCAGCTGACGCGGAGCTTGGGCTTCCGGCGGCGCCCGACGAGCTCCACGTTGCGCGCGGCGGACAGCAGGTGCTCCTGGAGGACGCCGACGCCTCTGCCGGCGTTCGCGGCGAAGATGAAGCGCTGGGTGGTGATCGCGATGAAGCCGGTCGTGCCGTCGACGTCCGCGATCAGGAAGTCGTCGACGCCTTCCTGCTCGGCAAGCTCGACCCCCCAACCCTCGAGTATCGCCGGGACGTCTGGCGGCCCCTTCTCCGGGCGCGCGAGCAGGCCGGAGAACAGTGAGTTGATCCCACCAGCGGCCTGGCGTGCCGGTGGACGTGCGCCACGTTTCGAGGTGTCTGGCGTCAACACGAGCGATCCGTCGGATCGCTCCTCGACAACCACATAGTTGCCCGAGAGTTCCCCCGACAGGGTTACGTGCCGACGGCGCCCGGAATCCATGCCCCGAAGTTTCGCACGGCCGTTTGCTCGTGCGAGCTCAACCTGCGGGTTGAGATCGGCGGCTATTTCAACCCGGTAATCGACCCGGTGCCGATGTGCGCACGCCGTTTTCGGACGACGATGCAGCCATGACATTTACTGACTACCTACTCGATTCGGCCCTGGTGCTCCTCGTCCTGCTGCAGATCAAGGAGCGCAAGTTGACGACCAAGGCGCTCGTCCGCCCGCTGGTCATCGTGGGGATCGCGGTCCTCAACTACCTGCATGGCATCCCTACCGCCGGCAACGACCTCGTGCTGGTCGTGGTCCTGGCGCTCCTCGGACTGTTGATTGGTGTCGCGAGCGGTCAGGCAGTGATGATGCGCCGCGACCGTGACGGCGACGTGCTGGCACGCGCCGGCTGGATCTCAGGCTTCTTCTGGGTGCTCGGGATGGGCTCGCGATTCGCGTTCCTGATCTGGATCAACAACGGTGGCGCGTCCACGATCGGTCACTTCAGCACCACGCACTCGATCACCAGCGGTGAGGCGTGGACCGTGGCGCTACTGGCGATGGCGGTGTTCGAAGTGTGCGGGCGCTCGCTGATCATGGCGCTTCGCCGCCAGCGCGTCCTTGGCCGCGTGTTGCCGGAGCTCGCCTGAGGGCCAAGCGGGAATGAAGGTGATCGGCAGACGACAGCGGGATCCGCGCTCAGCGGGTCCCGCTTCGCTGCGCGCGGGTCCCCCTTCGCCTCGTGCGGATCCCGACTCCCCGGGTGCGGGCTGCGTCTCCCAGAGTTGAACCCCCACCGCCGAACGCCGTACCTTCCTTCACGATGATTCTGTCCCGAATAGACGCCCGCCTGGCAAGGGTGTTCCGGATCCTCGGGCTAGTGCTGATCAGCTGGTCGGTGGTTCATGCCCACCACCATCCCGGCAGCAGCGGCCGCGGGCTTGTGGTCAGCATCTCGTTTGTCGCCTGCATCATCAGCTTTCTCGTTTGGACGATCCGGCCGCCCGTAGGCCCGGGCCCGATCACCCCCGAGGTGTACGTCCTGGCCATCGCCGGGGGGGTGCTCGCCGGCGCCGCGCCGGACACCGCCGCCGCCGCGTTCGTGTTCGTGGCGGTTGCCGCTGCGGGCGTCCGCGTGGAGCTGGCGGGCGCGTTCCTGATCGTCGCGCTGGGGGCGCTCGCGCTTGGCGCGACGGTG
Source organism: Terriglobia bacterium (assembly GCA_963768075.1). Lineage (GTDB taxonomy): Bacteria > Acidobacteriota > Terriglobia > Bryobacterales > Bryobacteraceae > QHXW01. The sequence continues at coordinate 725 of CAVYHD010000013.1, read as the reverse complement.
CTCGCCTACGACGGAAGCGGCATCGGCGTGCTCGCCTACACGCTCGGGTTCATCGCCATGGCGCTCGCAGCCTCGACCAGCCGCCAGTCCCAGATGCGCGCCGAACAGGCCGAGCTGCTGCTCGCCCAGACCCAGCGCTCGCATGAGGCAGCTGCGCTCGGCACGGCTCGAAGAGTCGACTCGGATCGCCCGGGAGATCCACGACGTGCTGGCGCACACGCTCGCCGGGCTCACGATTCAGCTCGAGGCGACGAGCTCGCTGGTTGAGCAGGGCGCCGACCGAGACACCGTGCTGGCGGCTCCAGCGTGCCCACGCATTGGCCCGCGAGGGGCTCGAGGAGACCCGGCAGGCCGTCGGCGTGCTGCGCGGCGAGTCGGTGTCGGCGCCGGCGGGGATCGAGGCGCTCGTGGCCGAGTACCGGGCGAGCGCCGACGCGCCGGTCGAGCTGACGGTCGACGGCGATCCGGGGCGCCTCGCGGGCCCGACCGGCCAGGCGGTGCTGCGGGTCGCGCAGGAGGCTCTCACCAACGTCCGCAAGCACGCTCCCGGCGCCGACGTCTCCGTCGCCGTCCACGCCGGCGAGCGCGCCGGCGACGACGTGGTCCTACTCATCGAGGACCGCCCCTCGGGAGCCCCCGCTGCGGTTCCCGCCGGGCTCGCCGACAGCGGCGGCGGCTACGGTCTCCAGGGGATGCGCGAGCGCGCGGCGCTGCTCGGCGGCACC
>CAVYHD010000012.1:0-14393 GCA_963768075.1 Terriglobia bacterium | reverse complement strand
TGTACCAAGTGCAGTTGATACTCGCGCATATGCTCTGGTCCCAGTTGGTCCGGCGGCTTGTTGAAGTACCGGGCGAAGTCCGCCACGGCCCCGGTGTACGACCGGATTGTGTGCTGCGAATAATTCCGCAGCCATAGATCCTCGATCATTCGTTGACGCAGTTTCGTCATGAATGAGCTCCTTTTCGCTCGCTCATTTTGAACCTACGCAAACTGCCTCGGGATCTCCTGCCGCGATAGCGGCTTAGTACAACAGCGCTTAGCACCAGAAATCGTCCACGCGGGCGAGATACGGCATTGGAGGAAGGTTGGCTTTAGGAGTTCGAAAAGTGGCCGGACCGACTGGTGTACCGGGCAAGGCCATCAACACCTGGCGGATGAGCTAACGATCACGTGGAGCTGAAACCAACGCGGTCGCCGTTCGTCTAACTTTCCACACGACATGCTCTTCAACGACCTGCTGAACGCCGCGCCAACGTTGCGAAAAGCTCCTGGATTTACAGTTGCCGCAGCCGTCACGATCGCGCTCGGAATAGGCGCCAGCAGCGCGATTTTCAGCGTCACAGAGACTGTTCTCCTTCGCGCCCTCCCTTACAGGGCACCAGACCGCTTGGTTCTTGCCTGCAATGACATACGCCAGCGAAATGTGAAGGATTTTCCGTTTTCGGATGCGGACTTCCTGGACCTGCGAAATGGCGCAAAGAGTTCGTTTGACGACTTTGGCGCCGTCACGACCGGCCGCGGTCCGGTACCCCAGGCGGATGGCACTCCCGAGCAGGTACGCTTTGGAGTAATTTCCACAAATTTTTTCCGACTGATGGGCGCGCGAGTTGTAGTCGGCCGCGATTTCCAGGATTCTGATGGCTTACCACAACCGGCATTACCGCAAGCCGGAGCTCTGACGGGCGGGCCACCGCCTCAACAACTTCCCGTCTTCGCGGTCCTGAGCTACGGATATTTCCAGAGGCGCTTCGGCGGAAAGGCTTCCGTGGTTGGCCAAACTCTGCCCTTGGTCGGAGCACCACATCCAATTGTGGTCGGTGTTTTAGTGCCTGGATTCGAGCTGCCTCTTTCCACCGGAGACCCACATCGAACAATTCCCGGATGTCTGGTTCGCTGCCCGCATCGTTTATGACACAGCCAGCCGAAACGACGTCCGTTGGCGCGTCATAGGAAGAATGAAACCAAGTGTCATGGTCTCACAGGCACAAGCCGAAGCCGATACCATCACTGAGCAGCTCCACCGCGTCAGTCCAATTATGCGAACCGCGGGCCAATACATTCGGATTGAACCGATGAGACAGCACTTGGTCAGCGAAGTCCGGCCCGCCATACTGGCGCTCATGGGCGCTGTCATTTTCCTGCTACTGATCGCATGCGCAAATGTGGCGAACCTGCTGCTCGTACGCGCCTCGCTCCGCGAGCGCGAATTTGCGGTCCGCGCTGCGTTGGGTGGGAGTTGGTGGCGCCTCGTTCGGCAAATAATGGCCGAAGCGGTTGTTATTTCCGCCCTCGGAACGCTGGGTGGTCTGGGTCTGGCATGGTTTGGGATCCACGAGCTGCTCATGATTGCGCCTGAAAGTGTGCCGCGGCTCAGTGGCGTTCACATCGATCCTGTTGTGCTGGTGTTCTCCGCTTTAGCCGGGCTCGCGGCCGCCGCTCTCTTCGGACTCGCGCCTGCATTGCGCTCCGCGCGACCGGATATCATCCGGGTTCTTCGCGCCAACGGGCGAACCGCGGATGCGGGCGGCGGGAGGCTACGAAACGGAGTTGTCGTCATGGAAGTAGCCCTGTGCTTCGTACTCCTTATTGGATCAGGTTTGATGTTCCGCACTTTTCTGGCGATTCAACGAGTCGACCTGGGGTTCGACCCGTACCACCTGCTCACGTTTCAAGTACTGGGTAGCTATGCCGATACGCCGCACGCACGCCAGGTACTCATGCGCGAGCTTCACGACGGCCTAGCCGACATTCCTGGCGTGCAGGCCGCTACGGCGTCGTATCCCATGCCACTCGCCGGTGATTTTCATCCCATCCGCTGGGGAACTGCGGATGCGCTAACCGATCAAACCAAATTTCAGGCAGCCGACCTGGAGGTCGTCATGCCGGGCTACTTTGAAGCCATGCATAGCCGGTTGATCGCCGGACGCACATTCACCGAGGCCCGTAACACGCCTGATCACAATCTCATCATTGTGGACGATGCCCTCGCCTCCAAGGCTTTTCCCTATGACTTAGCTGTCGGAAAGCAGATCCTGTTCCGCCTACGCAAAGCGGACGCCGAATGGGGCGAAATCATCGGCGTTGTGGCGCACCAACGCGATGTGTCGCTGGCGACGCCCGGGCGCGAACAGATCTATGCTATGGATGGCTACCTGAATTACGGAAACATCGGTTGGTGGGCGCTGCGTACTAACGGCTATCTGACCTGCTACATCACCACAGCCCGCAATGAAATTCGCACGCTCGCACCCCAACTGCTCGTTACAAACATCCATCCTATGGATGAACTCGTCACTCGCGCGCAGGCCGGTACGCGGTTCTCTCTGCTCCTCGCATCCGAGTATTCGCGGCGGTCGCCACGCTTCTCGCGGCGGTTGGACTCTATGGCGTGCTGTCCACCATCGTACGGCAGCGAACGGCAGAAATTGGCATCCGAATGGCGGTTGGCGCTGGGCCTGTCCATGTGTTCCGCCTTGTGGTGAGTTATGGACTAAAACTGAGTGCGGCAGGGATTGCGATCGGCCTTTGCGCCGCTTTTGGCTTAACGCGCCTGATGACCAGCATGCTGGTCGGGGTCAAACCAACAGATCGGTGGACATTCGCGACGATATCTATCCTCTTCTTCCTCATCACCGTACTAGCCTGTTGGATGCCCGCGCGTCGCGCAGCCGGCCTCTCACCCCACGGCAGCTCTGCGAGAGGAGTAAGAGGGTTGTGTTCGCTCTCCAGCTTCAAGATCTTCGCTATCATGCGCTTAGCCGTAAATCACCCGGCTTCTTTGGTTCCGTGATTGTGTTGCTCGGCATTGGGGCTGAGTAGCGCAATGCTTGACGTCGTGGATGCTCCGCTGCTGCGACCGCCGCGGTTCGCGAGACCAGCCCTCGGACCCGCCGAGTCGCTGAACTGGCCAGTCAGCCTGGCCTCAGATACGGCGATCGAGTCATTTGGAAGGTCTGCCGTGGCTCAGCATCCGGTCGTCGCCCGGCCGCTGGCACTAGTCCATAGTCCACCGTTGGAAGTCGAACCGCGCGCCTTCCGCCGGAGTCGGCTATTTTGATCGAGACGACTTTTGCTCAATGGAGCCCCTGAGCGTTCGGTAACTCTTTCTGGCTCCTTCAGACCGCGAACGAGTTGACATTTTTCTGGGGGCATCTGAACGCACGTGGTAGGCATCCTTCATTGGCGCCCCGATGTTTGGCAGCTCGTGGAGTAAGACTACGGCGATCATGATGATTGAGAAGGCGTCGATGTCGATTGCGTCTTGTCTTGCCCCCCGACAGCGCGCCGTGCGAATCGATGGTTACAGTAACGCAAGTGAAACGCGGTAAAAAAGGCGCTAAAGCGGGTTCCGCTGCGAAAAATCCCGCGAGGCACTCGGCGAGCTCCGTGCGTGTCGAGGCTATAATCTTCGCATGGATGTCGCACTCATGGACTACTTGCCGCCGTTCAAGGCAATTGGATTAGAGGACTATGGGATCAACTCGATCACCGGGTGTTGGATCTGGAGAAGGCATTGCGATCCCCACGGCTACGCTGTCGATGACTATGGCCGCTTCGTCGATCGGCAAATCTACCAGGAGCACAAAGGCCCGATTCCAGAAGGCTACGAAATCAACCACCTGTGCTGGCACCGGAGGTGTATCAATCCAGAGCACCTAGAAGCCGAGGCTTGCATTTACAACAACCGCGTAAGTCCGATGCGCACACCCGACGTGCAGAAGGCACGCGAGATCAGGGCGAAGGCCGCCGCCGGTATTCCTACTGTGGTCTTTGGCGCAAGAGTACTTTGTAGCGGTGACGACTATCCGAAGCGTCCTGCTGAACGTAACCTGGACAGACCCAGAGTATAGGCCACAGTTGAAGTATCACAGCCGGAAGGAAGCCAATCCGAAGACTGTGCGTAGAGTTCGATCTCTTCGTGCTGGTGGGATGTCGTATGGCAAGATCGTAGACCACATACACCTCACGCGAAGCAGGGTCATCGCCTATTGCTCTGGCCGATACCTAAGCCCAAGAATTCAACATCGAGTTCAAGGCCGCACCGCCGAAGTCAACCTATAGTTTCCCCGAGTTCGGCCAGTTGTTCTGAGTCTGTCGCTTACAAGGAATCTCCATCTAGTTAAGTCGGCCTTCCAGGCCAGATTAACTACCTCAGGCTTCCCCAGGTCGATTGTTACAACGTTTTCCACGCGTGGGAAAGGCGAGTGTTAAGCGATATTCCGGGTTGACTCGGTGATCCCCAGGGATTTCGTTCGACCGCCATGACGCGTCGGTCGAGCGTCTTGCCGGACTCGTCAAAGGATCCGGTAGTGGGCTGCTTTGGAACGCTCCTTATTTGCTGGACTGCAACAGTAATGTGGCCTTGCTACTCCAAATTGTGCGTCCATTTTCGTCAACGAGCGTGATGTTTGGGAGGCCATCAGAGTCAAATCCGATTCGTCCAAGGGGGCACACCTTGCTTGTTTACTAAAACGAAACTTTGTGCCCGGACCTCTCTTGGGGCCGGTGCTTGGGCTTGAGCAAAAACGGGTGTTGGTGTCAGGTAACGGGAAAGCAGGCCGCCTAGCAATCCGGCAGCAAGCGCTACTAAGGTGAGATGCCTTGTTCGATTCATGGGGTGGAGTCTCTCCGTCTCAAATCATACTCCTCTGCGGTGTTCTTTCCCCCTCCCGCTTTTCGGCTTCCCAAGCCGCAACCAAGTAGCCACTTCCCAAAGCGGATCTGTCATGCCAAGGACTATGGCAGGCGTCACACGCAAGGTGCGGTGAATCTTGATGAAATTGGACGCGAAATAGCCCGAGAGCCCACTACCTGACGATCCGGTAGGCCAACGTAACAGCAGCCTGCGCTGTGCTCGTGAGCGTCGTCCATCATGGCCAGCGCGCCGCTAGCAACAACTGTGCGCGCGATGCCGTCGTGCACCATTTGCCCTGGGCCGCTGTAAACTTCAGTTCAGGCCGAAGTCGATCGTCACGCCGTTTTCCACGCGTGGAAACGTGCCGTATGAACCGTCACAATGCTCGAGTAGGCAGATACATTCGTCAAGACTTTCCAATAGTCGGAAGTTTTTGCCGGTCATTTCGGGACATCGGGTAGCACTACACTCTGCCTTTAGGAGGATCCGGGACAATCGTTCGCCGAATATCCGACGCTTCGTGCCGGACTATCCCTCGTAATCAGTCGTCCCGCCATTTGGACATACGCTCGCCAGTCCGCTTGTTCTCGCGTCGTGACCTTGACCTGATCTTGCCTTACCACCTCCGGATCATAACTGCGGCGTTTTTGTCAGCAAGTAATGGCGTTGGTCTGCCAAGCATTTCGCGGCGCATTTTCCGTTGAGGTCTGACCGATGCAGTCGGATAATGAAGCCATGGCGCGGCCCTGCGGCATCTGCAACCACATGAACAGATCGGAGATTGAGCTTGGTCTCGAATCGGGACAATCAATCCGCGTGGTCGCCGCACGTTTTGGAATCTCCCGTTCCGCGTTACACCGGCACGGCACGAGCCACGTCCTCGGGGTGGGCTCGCAACCAGCGAACCAGTTCACCAGCAGAAACAACCCACTCAAAACCTATGTGTCACAGCGATCGTACCGGTAGTCTTGTCTTCACCGCCGCCGGTACCGGCGCCACGTGGGCCTGAGTGGTCCAACCGATTGACAACAGTATCCGAACCACCCAAACCTCAGAAGGACATTGCTGGACCGCCTGGGCCTTGTCCCGTCTGCTTCTCAAAAAGTTGGCGACTCCTGCCCGATGGTACCGTCTCCTGCGCCGTGTGCCATCCAATGCCGCCGAGCGGGGCTTTCGTCCATACGGGACACGCTAACGAACGGCGCGGCGCCGCGACGCCGATAATAGCCATCAGCCGGCCTTTGACGCGAAGCCGCGTACCTACAGCCTTATCGTCGCTGTAAACGGAGGAATATGCGAAGTTTGATGATGATCGTGACCGTTGCCGCGACGATCGCGGCCACAGGGATAGCAGCCGACGACAAGTTCTTCAATTCCAATGGCGTGAAGATCCGTTACACGGATCAGGGATCCGGCGAACCGGTCATCCTGATTCACGGCTATTCGGTTAACCAGGAGCACGAGTGGGTGGTGATGGGTGTCTTGCCCAAACTGGTTACGGATTACCGAGTTATCGCGCTTACGTGCGAGGGCACGGCAAGAGCGACAAGCCTCACGATCCCAAGGCGTACGGAGCCGAGATGGGCTTGGACGTAATCCGACTGATGAACTTCCCTGCAGATTCCCCGCGCCCACATCATTGGCTACTCGATGGGGGCAGGGATCACCGCGCAACTCCTGAGCGAAAATTCCGACGTTTCCTAACCGCCACCGTGGGCGGAGGCGCCGGATCACGAATCAATAACTCCAGAGGTGGAGAAGAAGATCGCCGCTCTGGTGGCCGCACTCGATCGAGGAGAGATGGCGCCGGACGTGGCAGCCCGAAATAACGACCCCGCGGCTCTGGCTGCGGTGCAACGGAGCGCTCCCTGAACGGACATGGGACGAGGCGAAGATGAAGCTGGTGCAAGTGCCGGTGCTTGCAGTGGTTGGAAGTAATGATGGCGGCTTGACCGGGGCGAAGGATCTTCAGGCGGTGCTGCCGACAGTGAAGCCTGTCGTAATTGATGGCGCTACCAATGCGGGCGACAGGCGCGCTATACCGCCCGGAATTCATCGCAGCGAACCTTGAATTCCTGGCCGCCCACCGCCATCCAGCATTATGAATTCAGTTTAACCATTCCTCGTACTTTGCCACAGCGATCAACGGAGGTTCGAGAGGATGCCCTTCATGGCAGGGGATCTGGCCTTCATGACGTCACTGAGGCAGGTGTACTCGCGACTATCGTTCTGTAAGTTTTCCTGGAGCATCAGATACTGTAGATTGAAACTCATCTGCATTTCCTGCATTTGCTGTGTTGCCGACATCAGCTCAGCAGAAGAGGAACTCTGGGAACTCTGTATCCCGGATTGGATTTCCGAAGCAAGTGGATTCAGCGACAGCCATACCGATGAGTCGCATCGCGCGCACAGAGCGTAAAAGGCCAATGCCTTACATTCTTCTCGACTGAAGGTGGGTGCCGCACAACGAAGCACGTTTGTAAAGCCGGTCAGGTAGTCTCCCCAATGACCTTTGGCCCCTTCAACAGATTCAAGCTCAGCGCGAGCCGGTCAAGGTCAGATCGAGCCGATGGCGAAAGTTCTCTCCGAAACTTTTCAAAGGAGAATTTGAGCGGTAACGGCAACATAGGCGTGGCTCTCTTCACACGACTCGGTTGTCGAGCCTCCTCAAAGAGAACTACAGAGCATTGTACAAGCGATGGCATTGTCGTTGCTCCGTAATCTGGTAGTGCACGGTAGTGCACAGCGCCCCCCAGCGCCGATCAGGTTTGTTTTCTGTTTCAATCGACCTCGTCGCAGTGCGCCAGGCCGCCGCGCACGAGTAGAAATTCGGCCTTAAATGAAATGTCCTTGATCAGTTGGGTCGATTCTGGCCCCGGAGCCGCGTTCCGTCTCGAAATCAGTCAACCCGCCGCCGGCGTCGATAACATCCCGAAGACGCGCTGATCCGCGCGGGGGTGGGCGCAGTATCCCAACCGGCATCCACGCTGGCGGCCGTCGCTGTACAGAAGAGCAATGCTAGACCTGGTCCGCTCAGCCGACAACGGCGTCACGTCAGGGCAGCGATCACACGCCCAGGCCGCAACTACGCCGTTCATTCGGTAGTGGGTCAGTTCCCGATTTGCCGACCATACGTGCACTGAATCTCTTCGGCCTCGTCTCATAAGCCATTTGGAGCTAACCGGGGCATGATGAACGTGCAAGCTGATAGACTCGATTTCTTGAGTGCGACAAAACTTTCCTGTTGTCGGCATCATTGATTCTCTGCTCCGGAAATGGCCTTCGCACAGTCGGTCGATAAAGACCCTGTGCCCGCCATCGTCGAGTTCGGCGGAGCCGCTGGCTGGAGTCTCAACAACGGCGGATCAAGCTTCGGCGTGGATGCTCGCTGTTGAAGTCACGCCCATAGAGAACTGGTTAGAACTTGAAGCGGGCATTACACCATTATTCAGCCGCCATCATTCGACAGAATGGGACACCGACCTGCTTTTTAAGAAGCCATGGACGCTTTCCAAAAAAGCGGAGTTAATGGTTGGTGTCGGCCCGGAGTGGGTTCATACGAGGGAGCCGGGCATGAAGAGCAAACTCAATAGCAGGCGAAGCCGTGCTGGATTTTATGTTCTGGCCGGGCCGAAGGCATAGACTCGGCTGGTTCCTCGAACCGGGCTACGATTACAATTTCGCGCGAGGGCATGAACGATCCTTCGGCATGCCCGGCGGTCTGCTAATCGCAATCCGGTGACACTGCTTGAACTCGAAGAACAGAACCGAAACGAATCACATTTCCTTCGCGCCAATTGACGAAAAACGCCCATCTGGGAGACCCGCTACCGTTCGTTCCGGGACGTGTCGACGCTCCAACGGAATTTCCAGTCGGAACCGGCGAACCGAGGTCGGCGCCGCCGTGCGCACCCATTGCGTTTTCGCGGCGTTTAGCCACCGATGAGTACTAATCAACTCATTCGGTGGGAGATGCCCTCGTTGAAGTTGAGGAACCACTAATGCAATGTGCGCATACGATGAAGGGTCCGGAACCGTGTTAAGCACTACACCAGCAAGAGGATAGGCTGCAGACTGACTGTTCTTGTACGTGCTAGAATTCGTGCCGCGCCGGCCCAGTTTCGTCTAATTTTGATGATCATTTCGGATTGAATCCTACACCGGTTACGATATTAGTGCCAGTTTACGGTAGCGTGTCCGACACCGTCGACGTTAAACGCAAGGGAAACGCTTATCAGGCAACTTGGTGTCTTTGTTTAATTACATGCGCTTAAGGCATACCTCGCCACGGGCGGGACACCGGGGCTTTGTAACATAACGCGCGCAACGGCCACGGGTGCGAGGAGGAACTTATGCCATTCGTCTCCATTACACGTCTTCGTGTTAGGTCGTGGTCCTATTTCCCTGCGTTCTCCTTTCAGACGCTGCGCATTGCCTGGCAAGCTGCGAGGTCCGACGGCAATCTCGCAGTCAAACTGTTGCGCGATAAGGAGAAGGCGTTCTGGACTGGCACGAGTTGGTCGTCGGAGGACTCGATGAAGGCATTCATGCATGCGAAGCCCCACGGGCCTACTATGCGAAGCCTGCTTCAATGGTGTGACGAAGCAGCTCTGGTTCACTGGTCCCAGGCTGGCACGGAACTTCCTTCCCGGGAGGAGGCACATGCGCGAATCGAGGAGGAGGGGCGGCGGTCGAAGGTGGACCACCCGTCGGCGGCCCAAACGGCGTACACGATCCCAGCACCGACACTGGGTCCAAGGCGCGAACTGCGTCTCAAGTGATGGAAGCGCTCAGACGTGCGACTGTCAGCTGACAGCAGCGACGTTTGCGTTGCCCACTCCGTTCCTCCGCGCCGTCTTAGGTACTGCGTGTTGGCAACCCACGTAAAACGCAAGCAAAACAGCCGTCGACACCACATTCGCACGAATGTATTGTTTACAAGCACTTAGTCTCACTTGTCCACGGGTGGGAGACCAGGGCTTTGTAACATAACGCCCGAGCGAGTCCAGCGGCGGAAAATTGTCAGCCGTCACGCGCGCGCAGCACAGGGAGATCCGGTACCTGACCGGCGTGGCGCCCTCCGCACCCATAGCGCGGTTTTATCGAATTGTTACAATGGCGATTCCGTTCTTGGAGGTCGACATGACGGCTGGAGGTTTCTCAGATGTTCTTAAGAACACTACCCCATCCAGAGGCTTCTCAGGCTGAGAAAGCTAACTCGGGCGATCGCCGATCTCCTACGCGGCCAACTGATCGATTATCTGGCGACGCTCCGTCCCAGATGTTCCTCCCCAGGAGCATTCTCGGAGAATACGTCCAGGGCGGTGCGAAGGAGAGTGTCCGTGGCGCCGAAAAGGCGTACCTACAGTTGCAGAGTCTATATGCCAGTGTTGCCAAGGCAAAGCCGTATAACCTGGAGCAGGAGTTGAGGTCGCCCATCAACCTCGAGAACAACGCGATGGAGATCACACCGCTGGAGTATTCGCACATTGTGGCAGCAGCGACGGGCAAAGCAAAACAATAGCGGTGACCTCGCCGTTCAAATGGGTGCTGACCTACACGGATTTTTCTCCCGCGAGACTCCAGGAGCTGCTCGCGAATCGGAACCGGACCGACGAAGAGACGCACCGGTTCATCCTGCACGACGTCGCGCTTCGCGTTGCGTTGGCTAGCCATCCCGGCCTGCCGCGCCTCTTCGAGGGCCTGCGTTTCCCGATCAGTTCCGGGCGCATGCCCGAGTTCGGGGAGCTGCCACTCACTTACATAGCGTCCCGCGTCTCGTCGATTCGGCCGCCGGATGAATTGATTGTCGAGAGTACAGAGATCTCTGGCCAGAATGCCTTCGAGGAAATCGTGAATTTGAACGATCTGCGGAACCTGGAGGATCCGATCCACACGCAGCTTCTAGAACTGGCGCGGAGCCACGGAGAGCTGGCAGTGGCTGTGGGCTGATCTCAAACGAGATGCAGGATTCCGTTCCGCAGCCGCGCGTGATTTTCGGCAAGCCTGCGCACGTCTTCGCGCGCCTGGCATGATTCAGAAACAGTAACCTTGAGCCACCCAGTAATGCCAATCGCCGATGGCCTCGGAAGTTGATTCGTCCGCGTCAATGGCTGCGAGTTGAGCTAGGGGAACCGCCAGATTGCGACTCTGCCAGCGGATTAACACCAGCATGTCGCCGGTACAAGCGTCTTCGGGTGCCATGCGCCGGACTTCAACAGTTTCTCCCTTTCTGAGCGGCGACACTACCTTGGCCGCGATGCACTTGGCCTGAAAGGGGAAACGCAGTTTGTTTTCGAGGTAGTAATACCAGCCCATGGCCTGCTCTTCGGGCCCATTGGCGTCCACGATAGCTTCATTCCGGATTCGCTCCTCTCGAATGTGGCTCCTTTTCGGTTTCGACATTTGTGTTGTGGGTCAGCGTGTCGATCCGTCGGTCTCGTCCGTATAGGACTCCAGTACCGCCGCAATCCGAGCGTATAACCGATGCAACTGTTTCTCTAGTTTCTTATCCTTTGCATGGTTGGCTTCTGCTGCTACGTGGCCAGCCAGTTCATCCAGATCATCCAAGGTAAAACGATAGACCGGCGGTTCGCCGGGCCGGCGCACAATACGCAAACGGCCCGTTAAGTCGTCGGCGGCAAAGGTGTGTTTCAGAACCAACTCGCGCTCATGGTCGCTCAGCTCCAAAGGAACTCGTTCGTCAGGCGTAATCTGCTTTCGATCCTTCACTCGTATCCACGGCCTTTCCGGCCAGTCGGCATTCATCATATTCCAACGCGCGCAATCGTCTCGCCGTAATTCCACGGCATCCACTCCGCGGGGTTGGCTGCCAGTTCCTGGGCGTGGCGCTGGAGCTCGATCAGGTAATCGAAGGAGTTGGTGCCGCACAACTGGCAGGTGTGAATCAGGCTCATAAACAGGTCGCCTACCTGCGCCCCGTTCAGAGTCCGATAGAACAGCGCGTTTTTCCGATGCAGAACCACGCGCTTCAATGCCCGCTCGACGATGTTGTTGTCCAGTGGGGCCCCGGCTTGGCGGAGAAACAGCGTCAGAGGCCGCCAATGGCGCAGCAGATAAGTGATCGCTTTGCCCAGCCCGGAGTTCGGCTCCGTTTTGCGCTCGGCGAACTGCGCTTCCAGCCAGCGGTGCAGCTGGTCCATCACCGGCCCGCTACGCTCCTGGTGAAGTCGTAGCCGCTCGTCTGGTGTCAGTCCACGCCCACGCGCGTCGGCATCGTGGCCGTACACCTGGCCCAGCATCTCCAGCACGTAACGGCATTCGTCGGGAAAGTTTGCCGCCACTTCTATGAACTGTCTTCTTCCATGAGCGAGGCAATTAGCCAGCAGAATCTCCACACCTGTGGGCAACCTCGGAACGTTGCGCGACAGCGCGTCGCACATCTGAATCGGCGATGGCAGTTCCGCTGCCCGCTGCATCAACACGTCGGCGATGTTCTCGCCGGCATGCTGGCGTCCGGTGAAGTACAACGCAATCTTCCAACGCACGCCAGTCGAGACGATCCCGCTGGTAAACACGCCCGTGCGTTCGTCCGACGGCTCGCGCGCCAGCCGCAGCACGCGCATGCTGGTGTCGTCGTTGTGGACCACCTCACCCTGAGCCGCCTGCCGGATCAACTCATCGCGCGCCGGTTTGAGCAACTCCGCAGCCTCTTCCGCAATCTCCCACTGGGTTGCCGCCGGCAACGGAATCCCAAGCTGACCTTCCAGCTGTTCCAGCCGGTAGAATGGGATCCCACTGCCGTACTTAAGTTGCGCGATCATCGCCGCCGCGGTCTCGTCATATTTTCCCGGACCTACTCCTTCCGGCGCTTGCGCGGTGAACACCTGCCCACACGCGCCGCAGCGCAACCGCTCGAGCGAGTAAACGGTGGCCGCTAGCGGTGCCTGCCCGACAATCCGCACCAGTACCTTCGGCTCTTTCTGCTCATATACGTTGCCTTCGCCGCACTCCGGGCAACGGTCGCCGTGCTTCAGGCTCTGATGCGCGATCTCAACCTTCTGTGCGACACCGAAGGCCTCGGCTCCATTGCGCCCGTGTCCGGCCGGCGGTGCCGCGTTGGTATCCGGCTGACTCGCGGCCTTACCCGACTCTTCCGCTTCATCCAGTACGGCACTGGTCTTCTCTGTGTTGCGCGGCCGCACCAGCATCGCCGCCATGGCATGCAAGGCGTCCTTGACCTTCTCGTAATCGGCCTCGCTCAGCGGCGCTTGCCGTGCGCCGTCCAGCACGCGATCCAGTTCTTCCAGGTTCACATCGATCCGGCGTCTGGCGGACTTCTTCATGCTATTCCCCGAGCACCTCGCGAAACCGTTTGTTCAGCGGATATCCTAGAACCTCTTTGATCGATCGGTTCGGTACATAACTGTTGGATTGCTTGCCGCGTCCGGTCGTCTTGCCGAGCAACACCCAGTTGGCTGCGCGGTAGCAGGTCCCGCGGAATCGTTCCGGATCCACGAACGTCTCCAGAAAGTAAATCGGGTGCCCGTACATCCGCTGCCAATCATCGGAGATCCGTGCTGCCATGCGGCCGAGAATATGGGACGCCAGGTGCTCGACCCGCACCCAGGGCAGAATCAGGAAGCGCGTGTTGTAAGCGAGGAATCGGATGTTGTGGCGGCGTGCTTCGGCGCTCCAGCCGATGTACCGGTCGCGCGAGCCGATGTGTCGCGGTGCACTCGACCATGCCACGCAGGCGATGGGCCGTCCTTGCGCCCACACCAGAAACTTCAGGTGCTCTCCCACCGGCTGTTCGTAGCCGAGATAGTGATGCTCCTCGATCAGGCTGTTGAACAGTGGCTCCCTGCCGGTGCGCCGGACCTGCTCGAACACGAGCGGTCGGAGGTGGCGCAGGCGGTCTTCGATCGGCGTGGTGTCGATCGGAACCGGCTCCGGCCGGGCTCTGTGGGCCAACGGATTATGCCGGGCGTAACTCACCGGCGGCAAGCTGATCTGGCCGGCCCGTTCCAGCATCAGGAGCATGCCACGGCACACCATATCGCGCAATGCGCCGTTGGCCTGGCGCCACTGCCAAGCCTCACAAAGCCGGGTGGATAGCTTACGGCGGCTGTCGTTCGGGTGCCGCTTGACCAGGCTGCATATATAAAGGATGTCTTCCTGGGTGATCTCCCGGCCCCGATACCTGAACGCGACCATCGCCAGCATTATGCACCAGCGTTTCTTGGAACGCAAGGGGTGATTCCGCATGCATCGTATGTTTGAGGATCTTTTACTTCGGTGTGTTCACTCGTCGCCACATGGGCGCGGCCCGTACGCGGGAAAGGTCGCCCGCCGCCATCAGCAACTGGGCCTCGTAGGCTTCCAACGGCTTAGTCGCTTCGGTCCCTTCTGGCCACCATACGAACCGCCCCTTCGACAGCCGCTTTTGTGCGAGCCAGTATCCCTGGCCGTCATAAAATGTTGAGCTCAACGTTTTATGACTTATGTTGACTGATCAGTAATGTGCAGCCGCAGTTCTGGGAGTGTGCGGACGTGGTGCTCGGGCGATAACGACT
>CAVYHD010000011.1:0-122796 GCA_963768075.1 Terriglobia bacterium | reverse complement strand
CCACATCGGCTATGCTCAACTCCGTGGCGAGCGATCCGGGAAAGAATTTCTGTGATTGGAGCTGTTGACATTGGAGGTACGAAGATCGCGGTTGGCGCGGTCACCGACGAAGGAGCAGTGGCGGCGCGGCTCGAATGCCCCACGGCGCCCGAGCGCGGATTTCCCGCGGCGATCCGGCAGATTGCTGGCATTGCTGCGGGAAGCGGCATCGCGCACGGGCTCCCGGTTCGAGGGAATCGGCGTTGCTAGCCCGGGACCGGTTGATCCTTTCACGGGCATCATCGGCGATGTAGGGACTTTGCCGGGATGGCAGGGCGGAAACTTGCGAGCAAGAGTGGAAAGTGAGTTTGGTGTGCGGGTCGCTGTAGAAAATGATGCCGACGCCGCCGCGCTTGCCGAAGCCAGCTGGGGCACGGCAAAACGGGCTGGCCGGTTTATCTACATCACGGTCAGCACCGGCATCGGCAGCAGCGTTGTCCTTGACGGAGAACTTTACCGCGGCGTGGACGGCGCGCATCCGGAGCTCGGGCATCAAGTGATCGATGCATCGGGCCCCGCTATGTTACTGCACCGCGCACGGATGTTCGGAGAACCTCGCCAGTGGTCCGTCAATGACGGCTTTAGGGTGGATATACAACGCCCAGATGGCGACCAGCTCACCGCGGAGCAGATTTGTGCACTGGCGAAACAGGGCGAGGCGCTGGCGCTCCGCGCCGTCGAACGCCAGGGCTATTACCTCGGGCTGGGGTTGGCGAATCTGGTGACGCTTTTTATTCCCGGAGTCATCGCGCTGGGCGGCGGTGTCATGAAAAGCGCCGACCTGTTTCTCGACCCGCGCCCGCGATGTGATCCGCCAAATCTGCACGCAAGTGCCAGCCGAAAAAACCGAGCTGCGTTGGCCTCGCTGGGAACCGACACCTGCCTAATTGGCGCCGGCCGGGCATTCAGTGCGCCGCTGCCGTAGCACTCGTTATGACGTCAGTGCCGCCTGCAACATGGCCCGCGCGTAGCCCACGTTGTAAACATATCCCACATATCCGCCGCCGCCCGGATAGCCAGAGCGGAAGTCCGGCCGTTCGCGATCGGAGTCCAGCGCCCGTGGATGCTCCGGGTAAATCAGTCGCGGATACCTCTGCCGCACCAGTTCCTTCATCACCGCGAACATGTTGACCTGCGCCTTCGTCGAGAAACACTTCGGTGTACTTTTCGTAGGCTTGCGCACGCGACGTTGCGGAAATGTACGTGGTTGATACGGTCGCGCGATCCGAAATAACGGCACACCTCCACCGGGTCCTGGCCCATCTCGCGGGTGACACCGCAGTCAAACGTGATGCCGTTCGATGGGCTGGCGACAATGTCGACGAGCCTCTTCCAACCTTCCACTGTCCCCATGATCTGCCCCGAGCCGCGGCTGAACGGCGCCGGCGGATCGTTGGGGTGGAGCGCCAGCCGCACGCCCGCTTCCTCCGCCGCGGGCACGACCGCCTTCAGGAACTACGTGATGTTGCTCCACATTTCTTCCAGCTTGTGCGCGCCTTCTTCCGGCGAGCGGCGGCAAATCCTTTACCCGGTCGTAATCGAACGCCGTCAGCCCCGCGCCCGCGCGGCCGGTTTCCTCGTCATCCCTTCACGATCGGTGCGCGTAGAAGTTGTACTCCACTACCGGCAGGCCCGCCGTACCGGCGGCGCGGATCGATGCCGGACCTTTTCGATCTCCTCATCGCGCCCCGGCAGGCCGAGATGCGTCTGGAAATCCGCCGATCATGAGGTTTCCCAGCGTCAGCCCCCCCGGATGGAAGGCTGCCATGAGGAACCCGGAAGGCGGCCTTCCTCCCAGGGAATCGGCGGCCCACCCATCAGCCACGTGCTCCACGCCAAGCTGCTTCACCCGGCGCATGCCCGCCGGGTCCGGCTCCGACCGAGAGTGCCGTGCCCCCCGCTTCAAGGCAGATCTTGGGAGTCGCGGGACCTTCGGCTCGTGGTCCCGGAATCTCCGCTCCGGGGAGCCGGTGATTTTGCCAGAGCCGACGCGCCTATAAGCTTGAATGATTTTTCTTCTTAGACAGACGGGAGCGCATGCGTTAGACCTTTCGGTCACTCGGCATACACACCGGATTCCGTTTCAGGAGCGAGATCCGCCCGGACTACTGGGAGCGGCAAGTCGCTCTGCCCCTCGGAGCCGTTTTTGTCCCCGTCCGGCTCGGCCTCGGGAATCACCGATGCCGCTGCCACTCGGTCGCCTTCTTCCATGCGCACCAGCCGAACGCCTTGCGTCGAACGGCCCGCCTGCCGGATCTCGCCCGATTCGATGCGGATGATCTTGCCGTCCTTGGTGATGATCATCAGGTCGGAATCTTCCTTCACCGAAAGGATCGCCGACCACTTTGCCGATCTTCGGCGTGGTCTTCATATTGATGACGCCCTTGCCGCCGCGCGCCGTCAGCCGGTAGTCCTCGAGCGGCGTGCGCTTGCCGTAGCCGTTCTCGGAGATGGACAGAATGAGGCCGTCCTTTTCGACCATCTCGACGCCGACCAGGTAGTCGCCCTCCTCCAGTTCCATGGCGCGCACGCCGCGCGCCGGCCGGCCCATCGGCGCGCACCTCGTTCTTCGCTGAAGCGGATGGCCATGCCTTCGTGCGAGCCGAGGAAGATGTAGTTCTCGCCGTTGGTGAGCCGGCGCCGCCACAGTTCGTCGCCTTCGTCCAGCGCAACGGCGATGATGCCGCGCGCCATCGGGTTGTCGAACTCCGTCAGCTCGCACTTCTTGATGACGCCGTGCTTGGTCACCATCACGATGAACTTGCCGGCACGAACTCCTTCACCGGCAGGAACGCCTTCACCTCTCGTCCGGCTGCAGGTTGATCAGGCCGCGAGATGTGTTTGCCCTTGCCGGTGGTGCCGGCATCCGGGATCTCGTAGATCTTCAGCCAGTAAACGCGGCCCTTGTTGGTGAAGATCAGCAGGTAGGCGTGCGTGGAGGCGACGATGAGGTGCTCGACGACGTCCTCGGTGCGCGTGCCCATGCCGATGCGGCCCTTGCCGCCGCGCGTCTGGCGGCGGTACGTGTCGACCGCGGTGCGCTTCAGGTAGCCGCCGCGGGTGACCGTGACCGCCACGTCTTCCACTTGCACCAGGTCTTCGAGCCGGATCTCGCCGGTGTCCTCGATGATCTGGGTGCGCCGCTCGTCGCCGAACTCCTTCTGGACTTCCTTCAGTTCCTTGACGATCACGTCCCGCAGAACCTTCTCCGAGCCCAGGATCTCGAGGTACTCCGCGATGCGCCGCTGGATTTCGGCCAGCTCGTCGAGGATCTTCTGCTGCTCCATGCCGGTCAGCCGCTGCAACTGCAGCTCGATGATCGCCTGGCCTGCTTCTCGGAGAACTCGAATGCGCGGCGATCAGCGCCTTTCGCGACGCTTCTCGCGGCGGCTCTTGCGACGGCGCGGATCAGCTGGATCACCTCGTCCAGATTGTCGAGCGCCTTCTGGAACCCGAGCAGGATGTGCTCGCGCTCGCGCGCCTTGCGCAGCAAATAGTCCGTGCGGCGGCGCACCACGTCGAGGCGGTGCTCGATGAAGCGCTTGATCATGTCGATCAGGCCCAGCTCGCGCGGCTGGCCGTTGACGATCGACAGCATGATGACGCCGAAGCTGATCTGCAGCTGCGTCTGCTTGTACAGGTTGTTGAGGATGACTTCGGCCTGCTCGCCGCGCTTCAGCTCGAAGACGATGCGCATGCCGTCGCGGTCGCTTTCATCGCGGATCTCGGAGATGCCTTCGATCTTCTTGTCGTTCACCAGCGCGGCGGCGTGCTCGATCAGCCGCGCCTTGTTCACCTGGTAGGGAATCTCGGTGACGATGATGGCTCGCGGTCCTTGCCCATGCTTCTCGATCGCGGCGCGGGCCCGCATCTTCAGCTGCCGCGGCCCTTGGTGAAGGCATCGATGATGCCCTGCCGGCCCAGAATGAAGCCGCCGGTCGGAAAATCCGGGCCCGGCACCATTTCGATAATCTTCGCCAGCGGCGTCGCCGGATTGCTGAATCAGCGCGATGCGTGGCGTCGATGATCTCGGTCAAGTTGTGCGGCGGAATGTTGGTCGCCATGCCAACCGCGATGCCCGAGGAGCCGTTGATCAGCAGATTCGGAACGCGCGTCGGCAGAACTTCCGGCTCCATTTCGCTCTCATCGTAATTGCGGCGGAAATCGACGGTCTCCTTGTCGATGTCCTCCAGCATGGCGCCGGCGATTCGCGCGAGCCGCGCTTCGGTGTACCGCATCGGCCGCCGGCGGATCGCCGTCCACCGAGCCGAAGTTCCCCTGGCCGTCCATCAGCGGGTAGCGCATGCGAGAACGGCTGCGCCATGCGCACCAACGCGTCGTAAATCGGCCGCGTCCCCGTGCGGATGGTATTTGCCCATCACTTCGCCGAGATCTTGGCGCACTTGCGCGTGGGCCGGTTGGATGCAGGCCCATCTCGTGCATGCCGAATAAGAATACGGCGATGAACCGGCTTGAGGCCGTCGCGAATGTCGGGCAGTGCGCGGCCGACGATCACGCTCATGGCGTAGTCGAGATACGACCGGCGCATCTCGTCTTCGATGTTGATGGGGACTATGTCGCGGGCGCCGCCGTCACCCCCCAACGGGAGCTGGGGCGGTGGCCCTTGCGGTGGGTTTCCCTGGTCTGCCAAGCGTACTCCTTAAATGGTTGTAAATGCCATTTTAACATGAACATACGCCCGAAACCGGCTTTCCCTTCAGGAGGTGTTATTTTTTCGCGGAAACTGCTCGACCTTCCGCAATAAGTCGGCCAGATGGATGGGTTTGGAGACGTAATCGTTCATTCCCGCCGCCAGACAGCGCTCCTGGACGGATTTCATGGCATGCGCCGTAAGGGCCAGAATGGGAGTGTGCCGTCCGCCTTGGCGTTCCCACTCCCGGATCGCAGCCGTAGCCTCATACCCATCCATCTTCGGCATCTGAATGTCCATCAGGATGAGATCAAAGGTCTGGCGCAATGCCAAAGCCACGGCTTCACTGCCATCGTGGGCCAACGTCACGCTGTGCCCGCGCTTCTCCAGTACCTTTGTGGAGACGCGCTGGTTGACCGGGTTGTCTTCGGCGAGCAAGATGCGCAGACCGGGCGCGCAGTGTGCGGGAATCGCCGGCCGGGAGGAGTGCGGGGACTCCGGCTGCGCCTGGAGCTTGCGTAAGGCTTGCAAAACGGCCTGGCGCAGTTCGCTTTGGAACACCGGTTTAACCAGATAGCGCTCAATCCCGGCGGCGTGGCACTTCTCGGCGTCTTCCAGATGGCGCGCTGAACTCAGCATCATCACTACCGCCTCGTCGAGTCCCGGCATTTCCTGCAGGCGGTGGGCCAGCTCGAAGCCATCCATCTGCGGCATGTGCACATCCAGCAGGATCAGGCGGAACGGCGAATTCTCTTGTCGCGCGCGGTCCATCGCGTCGAGCGCCGCGACGCCGCTTTCCGCCGTCACCACGCGCATCCCCCAGCCGCCCAGTATGCGATCCAGAACGCGGCAGTTCACATAGTTGTCATCCACCACCAGAGCCGGGATCCCGCGCAGGGACTCGAGCTCGTTGTCGGGACGCGCCTCCGCGCTCGCCTCATTCACGTCGAGCTCGACCGCGAAATGGAACCTGCTGCCGCTGCCCGGCTCGCTTTCGACCTCGAGAACGGAACCCATCAGCTTCAGCAATTGCCGCGAAATCGCCAACCCCAGGCCCGTGCCACCGTAGCAACGCGACGCCGAGCCGTCCACCTGGGCAAACTCTTCAAAAACGTAGTCCAGCTTCTCCTTGGGAATGCCGATTCCGGTGTCCCGGACCGACAAGTGAACCCGGGCCGCGCGCTCCCGGACCCATTCCGCTTCCACGCGCAGCGCTACATCGCCCCGTTCGGTGAACTTGACGGCATTCCCCAGCAGATTCAGAAGTACCTGCCGCAGACGCGGGGCATCGCCCACCAGTTGCTCGGGAACATTCGGCGCTACCTCGCAGGTCAGCTCCAGGCCTTTTTCATCGGCACGGAGCGCCACCGCTTGCGCCGCCTCGCGCACCAACGGGCGCAGCGCGAACGGCTCCGGCACGAGCGCCAGCTTGCCCGCCTCCATTTTCGAGAAATCGAGAATGTCGTTGATCACCGCCAGCAGAGCATCTGCGGACGTTTTCACCAAGGTCAGGCACTCCTTCTGGTCCCGGGTGAGATCGGTTGCGAGCACCAGCTCCGTCATGCCCACGATGCCGTTCATGGGGGTGCGGATCTCGTGGCTCATGTTCGCCAGGAACTCGCTCTTCACGCGGGCCAGGCTTTCCGCTCTCTCTTTCGCGCCGGCGAGCGCCTGGTTGGCACGCGTCAGCTCCCCGGTGCGCGCGGCGACCTGTTGTTCCAGTCGATCCCGGTTGCGTTCGAGTTCCGCGTCCCGCGCCTGTATTTGGGCCAGCATCTCATTGAAGGCGGCGACAAGCACCTGGGCTTTGCCACCCCCATGCGGCGACGCGCGGGCTGAATAGTTCTTGCCGGCGGAAATCTGCCGCGCGGTTTCAGCCAACTCAAGCAAGGGACTGGAACTACGCCGCCGCAGCCCGCGGCTGACCAGCAGGGTTGCCAACATCACGACCGCCACCGCCAACACAATCACCAGTACATCGCGCTTCCCATGCGCGGCCAGGGCTTCCTCCTCCGCGCGCGGCGCCCGAGGAGCCAGGGCCGCCGGCCCGGAGCCCGCCGTCTGAGCCACGGCCGGAGCCGTAACCTGATTCTGACCGCGGAGATCGATCGTATCGAAGGCGGCCAGGCCCACCCAGATCAGCACCGTTCCCATGCTGCCCGTGGCCGCGATCCGCAGCACCAGTTTGCGCCGCGCCCGCAGGTGTTGGAACCACCGGCTCACGATTGGCTCCAGGTCGTGGGGCAGGCGTTTCGCCGGACGTTCAGGGGCATCATTGGTCAATTCGGCGAAAACCGGCGGATTCTTTAGCCTTACCCAAAAATCCAGCGCCCCCGCCGCCCCGCATTGACACCGTCGGCTGCCTTTGATATATCTCTCGCACCTTGGTTAGGAGGCTTAGTGAACAAGCGTGATTTGGTTCGCAAGATCGCTCGCGACGCGCGCCTCACCAACACGCAGGCGGCGAAGGCGCTCGATGCGGTGCTCGATGGCGTGCAGGCGAGCCTCATTCGCGGCGACCGCGTGACGCTGGTCGGTTTCGGCACGTTCGCCACTGCCGTGCACAAGGAGCGCAAAGTTCGCGACCCGCGGTTTGGCGGCACCATGCAGATCGCCGCCCGGCGCGTGGCGCGTTTCGCCCCCGGCATCGATCTGAAACTGGCGGTGCAGAATTCCCCGAAAGTGAGCCATGCCCCCAAACGGCAGGCGGGTTTGATAGTTTGAAAGATCAGCCCGATCTGCTGACACCCCTCTCGTGAAAAAAAACATCCTCGCGATTCATGCGCATCCCGACGACGTCGAGATTCTAGCCGGCGGCACCGCTCGTGCAGCTTGCCGCCGCCGGCCACAAGATCACCATTGTCACCATGACGCCCGGCGATTGCGGCTCAGCCGAGCACACACGGGAAGAGATCGCCCACATTCGCCGCGGGGAAGCGGCCCGTTCGGCGGCCCGCATTGGCGCGGAATACCGCTGCGCCGAGTTCAGCGATCTCAGCATCTTCAGCGACGATCCTTCGCGCCGCCGCGTGGTCGAGATTCTGCGCCAGGTTGCCCCGGATCTCATTCTCACGTCATCGCCCATCGACTACCTCTGCGACCACGAGGCCACCAGCCTGCTCGTCCGCGACGCCTGTTTCGGCGCGCCCGCGCCCAACTATGCGACCGGTGCACGCGACGCCGCACCTCCCATCGCCGCCATCCCGCACTTGTATTTCATGGACCCCATCGGCGGCGTGGATCGCGACGGGAACGCGGTGCGGCCTGATTTCTTCGTGAACGTGGCCGCGCAGATGGAGACCAAGACCGCCATGCTCGCCGAGCACGCCAGCCAGCGCCAGTGGCTGCTGAAGCATCACGGCATCGACAACTATCTGGAAATGATGGAAGCCTGGACGCGCGAAAACGGTGCGAGCGCCGGTGTGGAGTACGCCGAAGGTTTCCGGCGATATAAAGGGCACCCGTATCCGCAGACACCGTTGCTGGAGGAGTTGCTGGGGGTGACGGTGGTGAATCCAACGCAGCGATGATATTCACCTTGTTCAGATTCGCGGCTCTCGGTTACTTGTTCGGGATCTAGCTTGAACTGCGCGTAACTTGCGTGCCGTTGAAAGATTCATTTCCAGATGGTCTCTTATGCGTGCATCCCAGGGTATGGCGAGATTCTTGAAGGTAGGAGTGCCGCGCACCCAGAGAGTCAAATGTTGCGAAAAAGGAAGTCACCAAACGGAGTTGGGTTGTTTCTAACTTGAGACGTTTCCTTCGCAGTGTTGTTCTTAGATGATCGGGAATCGGCTCACAATCATAGGCATTTTGACCAATGTTCTTGCTGAGCCATCTTTCTTGTCGCTTGTCTCCGATATCACGACTGGTCAACAATTCTGACTATCGGACCAAGATTCTGAAATTTCTTCGTCATCTTGCCGATTTACCGTTTCTGATGCCGTGTCTTATCCATGCCGGCCCACCACAAGTGGGAGGTACTCCTTACCGCGTGTTCGATCTCAACCCGGACGCACGCTTGCCATCTTTTTCTTACACTGTTGACCGCCAGATAACGTCAGGGTAAATTTTCTGGCTTCAACCTCGCACCCCTTCTGCGACCGCTCGGCTATTCGAGACACCTTCGAAACGGAGCCAAGGTCATCTCAATCTCGCCAATCAAATTGACACGCGAATACTGTCGGGTACAACCGTAATTTGCTTGAAGGCCATCATCGTCTTCAATCAGTCTTTAAGGTCGCACTCGGTTTCGTGCCGGCACTTGGCCAGGAGACGGTCTTCAGCAGGCGTCGTGGCTCGTTTCATGGTAACGAAATAGTCCGCTCCTCCTCTCATCTCCCCGTCGGATGCGGAGACGCCCGCACCGCGCGCTCGAACGCCCAGTCCGAATGTGATTGATCTGCTCCTTCATCGTGCGCGACAGCGGCACCATCCTCACCGCGATGTTGATCAGATCCTGCTCCGTCAGCTCGCGGTCCGCCAGCCGCGCCTTGGTCATCGCCGACACCACGCATTGCTCGATCTCCGCGCCGGTCCAGCCGACGGTGAACTGCGTCAATTGTTCGAGGTTGAAGCGAGCCGCATCCACGCCCCGGCGGTTCAGGTGAATCTTGAAAATCTCGATCCGCTCGTCTGTCGAGCGGCAGGTCGACGAAAAACACCTCGTCGAAGCGTCCTTTGCGAATCATCTCGGCGGGCAGAAGGTCGATGCGGTTGGCCGTGGCGGCGACGAACAGCCCGCGCGTCTTCTCCTGCATCCAGGTGAGGAAGAACGCGAAGATCCGGCCCTGCTCCCCGCCCGATTCGGTCGACGTGATGCCCATCTCGATTTCGTCGAACCACAGCACCGCCGGCGCCATGTCCTCCATCATCTTGCACGCCTCCACGAATGCGCCTTCGGGCTTGCCATGCCGCCCGGAGAAGATCTCGATCATGTCCACGCGATACAGCGGAAGCTCGAAACGATGACGCGATGGCCTTGACGCAGAGGCTCTTGCCGCAGCCCGGAATGCCCATCATCAGGACGCCCTTGGGCACGATTTCCGCGCTCAGACTGTCGCGCATCTGAAAAAGTTTGCGGCGCTCCAGCAGCCATTTCTTGAGACCGTCGAGACCGCCGACCTCGCCCAGTGTTTGTGCCGTCGGAAATATATTCGATCACGCCGCTGCGATTCACCAGCAGCCGCTTCTCTTCGAGCAGGGCCGGCACGACTCGGGACCGAGACTGGGGCTCGCCGCCAGCGCGCGGCGTAACGCATAGCGCGCTTCGTCGAGTGTGAGCCCTTGCAGCGCGCGCGCGACCTGATGAGCAACGCTTCGTCTCGAAATTCCGGCGCGCTCTCGTTCGCGCAGAAACTCCACCAGCTCGACCAAATCCGGCGGCCGCAGTTCCAGAAACATGATGCTGCGCTCGATTTCCTCCGGAATGAATCGGACCGGCGAAGTGATGACGACGAACTTCCGCTGGTCCAGACAGCTCTCGTAGACGTCGCGCAGGCGGCGGCGGATCTTCGGGCGATTCCCGCAGCGGCTCGTGGAAATCCTTCAGATGGAAGATGGCGGCGCCTTCGTGCGCGACGATGAAGTCCAGAGCGCCGCGGGCACTATCGGTGCCGGCCTCGGCGGTTCCATCGCCACGGCGCATGCCCTCGGTGAGGCTCCAGGTCCAAACGGGAACCGGCGCGGCGGCGGACAGCCGCCGGCCCACCTCGCTCAGCACCTTTCCCACGCGCTGCTCTTCGGCGGAGCGAATATAGGTGAGCGGCCGGCCGGACTCGAATATCTCGCGAATGGTCCTTGCCGCGCGGCTCTCGGCGCGCGGGGGGCTGGCAGAGTGGTCCATGTCTGGTTGGTCTAAGTTTAGCCGATCCCCGCCAGCGTATAATCGTCGATTGCATGATGGCTCGGGCCTGCGCACTGTTCTTCCTCTTCGCCTTTGGCTCGCACATCCGCGGACAGGACGTCATCCGCTGGGCCGAAGGCGCCCCGTTTGCCGCCACTGAGGATGCCAATGGCCAACACTACAAAACCATTGAACTCAAGCGCCGCATTTATGTCCGGGTGAGTTTCCGTCATGACCGCTACTCGACCCTGGCCAACGTCGCCATTCTCAACGAAAGCAAGCAGCCGTTCGATGTAAATCCCCGGCAATTCACCTGCACCTGTTCGAACGAGAAGCCAAAAACTCTGAAGTACTCCTGGCCGCACGGAGCCCTTACTGGTACGAACGCGCTGGTGCTAAGGTCAACCACATTGTCACTGGCTGAGGACGTGAAAGGTGTCGTCAGCTTCGAGCGCCGCAAGAGGTGCGACCCAGCAGTCATTCGCCTACCGCTCGCGGGCAGCACATTCGAGTTTCCATTCCCGTAAAAACCATGTTTCGCTCGCTCATACTGCCTCTGTTCTTCATCGCGCCTCTTCTGGGCGAAGATGCTTCGCTCCACTGGATTCCGCTCTCCACTGCTAATGTCGAGGTCGACGGCCTGCCGTGGTACGGCGAGAATGGCGGCGAACTTTTCCGGCTTCCCGTGCGGCTGAAAGACACGTATCGCAAGCCGGTATGGGATCTCGCCAAGTCACCCAGCGGCGGGCGCATCCGTTTCCGCACCAACTCCACGGCGCTGGCGATTCGCCTCGAATATCCCGAGCCGCCGGACATGAGCAACATGCACGCCTTCGGGCAGACCGGGGTCGACCTCTACGCCGACGGAGTGTATCGCGGTACCGCCATCGCTGATAAAGACGCCAAACCCGGCAAAATATACGAACACACTTACTATAAGAATCAGCCGCGCGCGGACCGCGAGATCACGCTCTATCTGCCGTTGTATATGGGCGTGAAAGTTCTGGGAATCGGTCTCGACGCGGACGCGCGCATCGAGCGTGCCAGGCCGTTTGCGGTCGCGAAGCCCATCGTGTTTTACGGCACATCGATCACGCAGGGCGGCTGCGCCAGCCGATCGGGAATGAGTTACCAGGCGATTCTCGGCCGGCTGCTGAACGCGGATTTTGTCAACCTGGGGTTTTCCGGCAACGGCCTCGGTGAGGCGGAACTGGCGCACGCGGTCGCGGACATCGATGCTGCGTGTTTTGTGATGGATTTCGCGCAGAACAATCCCACCGTCGAATCGCTGAAGCAGGCCTATGCTCCGTTTCTCGAAACCATTCGCGGCAAACACCCCGATACTCCGATTCTGGTGATCACGCCCATCTATGCCGCGCGAGAATCCTGGTCGCGCGACGATCGGCTGGAAGGCATGCGCGAGTTGATCCGCCACGCCGCCGCCGAGCGCATCGCCGCGGGCGACCGGCATATCGAAATCGTCGAGGGCACGGACCTGCTGGGCCCGGCCCGCGGAGACGGTCTGGTCGATGGCACGCATCCCAACGACCTCGGCTTTCAATGGATGGCCGACGGCCTGGCGGGAAGAATCGGAAAGGTGTTGGGGCTGAAGCTGGAGCGATAATCGCTAGCGCCCCACCATCAGCACAATCTCCCACAACATCTTCGCGCCATCGCCCAGACCCTCCACGCCCACGCGTTCATCATTGGCGTGCGCGCGGCTTTCTTTGTCTTCACGCAGGAAGACCGGGACGCCATAGACATCGATGCCTTTCTGGCGGAGGAACGAGCCGTCTGTCGCGCCGCGCACCATGTAGGGAATCACCAATGCGCCCGGCGCCGCCGCGGAGAATGCCTGCTGCATAACCTGGTAGAGCGGCGTCGAGAGGCCGCTCGGCTCCGTCGCGGGCATTTCCTGGCCCGGCGCCGCTCCCACCTCCACTGCGGGATCGTGAATGATGTGGCGCAGCCGATCGAGAATTTCGTCGTGCGTCTCATCGGGCAGCCGGCGCACGTCCAGCTGCGCTTCCGCGGTGTTCGGAATCACGTTGATCTTCGTCCCGGCGCTCAGCATAGTGGGCGATACCGTGGTGCGGAGCATAGCGTCCAGCTCCGGATCGTGGGCGCGGATCTCGTTGGCGGTGGCCAGCGCCGTTTTCGCATTTTCGAGCTTGGGCAGAAGCGGCTCGATCCAGCGGTAGTCCGGCACTTTGGCCAGCGCATGCAGATAACGCCGGGTAGTGCTGTTGAGCCGTACCGGTTGCTCGGCCTCGGCCACGCGCTCAATGGCGCGCGCCAGGTGCACCACCGGGTTATCCCCGCGTGGCAGCGATCCGTGACCCGCCACGCCATGGGCCGTCAACACAACGCGGGTGGGAATCTTTTCCGTCGTCTGAATTTCGTAAATGCGTTGACCGGATATCGTCGTAATTGCGAAGCCGCCCTCGTTCAGAGCGAATTCGGCGTTGATTTTGTCCCAAGCGTTGGCGATCAGCCACTGAATTCCGGTCGAGCCGGCCTCTTCGTCCGCCTCGGAGAGCAGAATGATGTCGCGGTCCAGCTTGATGCCCCGCCGTTTCAACTCAACCAATACCGCCAACTCCGCAGCCAGCAAGGACTTATCGTCCTGGGAACCGCGGCCCCACATAAATCCCTCGCGCAGCTCGGCGGAAAACGGATCAACCGTCCACTGGGACCGGTCGGCGGGCACCACGTCGCTATGAGCCATCAAAATCAGAGGGCGCAACTTGCCGGAGCCGGATAGACGGGCGACGAAATTCAGCCGGGCAGGGTCACCACCCAGCATTTCCCCATTGATTCCCTCGGAATCGCACACCATCTTTAGATACCCCGCCACGCGGGTCTCATTTCCAGGAGGATTGGTGGTGTCCAGCCGGATCAGATCAGCGAGATAACGACGCGTAAGATCGGGTAAACCGCTGCTGGTCTGGGCGGTGGCAGCGGCTGGGAGGGAGATAGCTAAAACTATTCGGAAGAACCACATACAGGTACGGTACCTCCGATGTAACACGGGCATATCGAAAGATGCTGTGGCACGGAGTCCCCGTCAGCCGAAAGATAGCTTGCGGGTTTCGGCAGACTGGGGCAAATTAGTTCCAACAGCATGGGTTTGCTCCGATTTGAGGAGGCTTCCTAAGAACAGGGAGGGGGCCTCCACAACACTCCCAGACTGCACGCCAACTTTCACTTTTTCAAACCAGTTGATCGACAATCTGCTCTGTTTTGGGGTCCCAATAGAGCTTCTTGCCCTCGCGGTACGCCCGCGCGGCCATAATCACCACTACGGAATGGGAGAACCCGTTGAGAACAGTGGCGTTGGGCGCTTTGCGGCTGCGCATGCATTCAAACCAATTGGTCATGTGGGACAAGTCTTCGTCACCCATGAATGTGGGCGCGAGTTTATCGTGACCCGGGAGCATGACGTACTTCTCCTCACGCTTGATAAAGGGGTTGTCCTCGTGATTTCCCTTTTCCTCGACCCATTTCCAGCGGGGGCTGCCTTCACCGCCGATATTGATTAGCGTGGCATTTTTGCCCATGATGCGGCTGAAACTGTCGCAATCGTTGCCGAAGCTGGTGGAGTAGCTGAAAAGAAAGCCCTTAGGGTACTCGATGAGAGCCTGGAACGTATCCGGGTTTTCGCGGCCATCGGGCCAGGCGAACACGCCGCCCTGGGCGACTACGGACTTCGGGAAATTGTCGTCGAGGAAATAGTGCACGAGGTCGCTCGAGTGGCTGAGCCACTGGTCGGGGATGCCGCTCGAAAAGTCCCGGTATAGCCGGAACTCGAAGTAAGTTTGCGGGTCGAAAGGCCGGTAGGGTTTGTGGAGGAGCCATTTGCGCCAGTCGGTGTCCTCTTCGCGAAGTTTGGATACCTCCGGCCGGCCGCGCCAGCGCGGGCCGTGATAGTTCCAGACCACTTCCACTTTGGATACCTGGCCGAGCGTACCGGTGTCGATCAACTGCTTGGTGGCGATCTGGTACGGCTCGCTGCGGTGCTGGGAGCCGATCTGCACGACGATATCACGCGCTAACACGGCATCGCGGGCGGCTTTGGCCTCGGCGAGGTCGTTCGCCATCGGTTTCTCGCAGTAGGCATCCTTGCCCGCTTCGGCGACCATACGGAGGATGGGGGCATGCTGGAAATCGGGTGTGGCTATGAGGACCGCATCGACGTCCTTTTGCGCCAGCAAGTCGTCCAAATACTGGTAGGCCCGCGGGGCGCGACCGTAGACGCCCTCAGCGCGAGCGGCGGCTCTTTCGCGATTGACCTTCCATAAATCGCAAACCGCGGACATCTCGACGTTGTGCTTGCTCTTGAGCTGCGACGCGATCCACGCCAACTCGGAGCCGCGATCGCCGATGCCGATTTGACCGAGCAGGATGCGATCGTTGGCGCCCTTAATACGGGAATAGGAGAAGGCTGTGGAGCTGAGGATACCCGCTCCTGTGACCGCCGCGGCCGTTTTGTGCAGGAACGTTCTTCTATCCATCTTCGATTCGACTCCAATCGAATCGTTCATTCTGATGCCTCCAAGTTTTTTAACAGTTTATCAGGACGGGAGCGATGGATTGCTTAGGCGCCCGCAACAGAATGCGTTCACGCACCAATCGCCAAGACCTGCTGCTTGATTTCCTGCGCAAAAACGTAAAAACCGAACAGCGGTTTGCTGTCGCCTTTTCCCCACCGCTGCGCGGTCCACTTCACCCGCAGGTACCTTACGTCCGGATGCTGGGTCAGATCGAGGAGAATTTGATAGGTGCCGCAGTAGAACTTTTGAGGAAAGCCGACGAAGGGTTTCGCACCCCATTCCTTGCCGTCGATCGACCCCCACACGGTCAGGTCCAAGCTCTGTTGTTCGATGATGCGGGTGATGCCGAGGGTCAGAAGAAGGACTCGTCCGCACGAGTCACCCAGATCCAACTCGGAGCCGCTGCCAGCCTCACGAATGGTGGTTTCCGGTAGCAGAAATCCTGGCAACATAGGGAGCCTCCAGCCGGCCAGACGCCACTGCCATCAAGATCTGGAAACGGACAATAACCTTTTTCCGGCTTCATTCAGCGTCTCATATTTCTTGCAAAAACAAAAGCGGATTTGCTGGTTTCCGTCGGCTGGATCGCTGTAAAAGCTCGACCCGGGCACGGCCGCAACCCCGGCGTTTTCGATGAGATGGCGGACGAAACTCACATCGTTGGCGAAGCCAAAGCGGGAAATGTCTGTAATCACGTAATATGCGCCGCGCGGCGGGTAGCAAGTGAAGCCGGCGGATTCGAGAATTTCCAAAATCAAATCCCGGCGTTTGGCATATTCCTCGCCGAGTTGACGGTAATAGTCGTTGCCAAAAGTTAACGCAAAAGCACTTGCTTCCTGTAACGGCGCAGCGGCTCCGACGGTGAGGAAGTCGTGGACCTTGCGGATGGAATCGGACAAGTCCGGGGCGGCGAGCACCCATCCGACGCGCCAGCCGGTCACGGCAAATGTCTTGCTCATGCTGTTTACGAGCACGGTGCGGTGGCGCATGCCATCGAGCGTCATGAGGGGGACGTGCCGGGCGCCGTCATAGGTGATGTGCTCGTAGATCTCGTCGGTGATGGCCAGCGTGTCGAATTCCTGGCACAAGGCGGCGATGAGCTCCAGTTCGGCGCGGGAAAACACTTTGCCGGTGGGGTTATTGGGCGAGTTCACAATGATGGCTTTGGTGCGCGGAGAAAACGCGCGGCGCAATTCGTCGGGATCGAAGCTCCAGTCGGGCGGACGCAAACGGACAAATCGCGGAACGGCGCCGCACAGTTTCGTATCCGGACCGTAGTTTTCGTAGAACGGCTCGAAAATGACAACCTCGTCGCCGGGATTGGTCACGGCTGTGAGCGAGGCGATCATGCCTTCGGTGGCGCCGCAGCAGACGGTGATCTCGGTTTCGGGATCGAATTGGAGGCCGTACGAGCTCCGGTATTTCGCGGCAATGGCGTTGCGCAACGATTTTGCGCCCCAGGTGATGGCGTACTGGTTGTGATCACTCGCGATGGCGGCGCGCGCGGCCTCCTTCAGCGCTTCCGGCGCGCTGAAGTCCGGGAAACCCTGGGCCAGGTTAACGGCGCCGTGGCGCACGGCGAGGCGCGTCATCTCGCGGATGACGGATTCGGTGAAGTGGCGCGTGCGCAGGCTGCGGAAGCGATCGCGGGCGGCGGGGACGGACGTCTGTAGAGACGGCATTTTTCGAGGGTAGCGCGGCGCGCGTGGCGGCGCAAAGTGGGGGAGCGATTGCGTGCCGTGGACCAGACTGAGCGACAAGTGAATTTTTTTGCGCCTGCGGGGACCAGTATCGGTCCGGCAACGGTTACGGCGATGAATGGCAGCGCGGCGCAAACAGCCAGTGTGCTCCTCGTCGACCCAAACCGCCGAAGGCGTACCGCTGTTATATACTAGTTGGCATTTTGAGGGCAAAATGGAAATTAAAACTAACATGAAGCGCCAAGCATGGATGTTGCCGATCGTGGCCGCCGTCATGCTGGCTTCCGGTCAGTGGAACACTGCAAACGCCCAAACGGCGATTTCATTTTCTCTCACCGGGACAGGTACGGGGACCATCGACTCCTTCTCACTAATGGGCTCGGGCACGGTTACGCCTTACGGACCGACTACGATCGCGATTACGGGTGGAACAGAAAATGGATCGTTTGGCATTAGCTTTGTGGTTAGATTTGGCGACGGAAGTACCTTGTCGGCCACGTCAACGCCGACCGTTTCCAAGAATGTGATTTCGGGAACGGCGACGGTCACATCGGGAACGGGGACGTTCGCGGGCGCGAGCGGGTCCTACACCTACATGACGACGATTACGGTCGGCACCTCGAGTAGCCTCAATTTCACGAGCACCGGTTCTGGAACCATCACCATTAGCCCCATTAGCCTACCGAGCGATCTTAGCTTCCTGAGTACCACCTCGCCGAACGATTGCGGCACCAGCGACAACGCTGTCATCACATCGCAGACGCTGTTTGGATCGGGGGTGGGCTTCGGTTGCCTCAAGACTTTGATACTTCCGCAATTCGCCGTCGCCGATGGCTGGACGAGCCAAGGAATTTTCCTTATGCCAGCTCAGGCTGCCACCGCCGGACTGGTAACCGGCACGATGCCAGGCTTTCTCGCTGTGCTTAGCGTCGGCGCCGGCGCAACCGCTACTCTGTCCGGCAGCAGCGCGCCCGT
Organism: Terriglobia bacterium; assembly: GCA_963768075.1. GTDB lineage: Bacteria > Acidobacteriota > Terriglobia > Bryobacterales > Bryobacteraceae > QHXW01. The sequence goes on along the minus strand of CAVYHD010000011.1, from coordinate 105,033 downwards.
TTTGTTCGGCACCGGCAATAGTGGCTGCCTCGGACTTTGGGCCACCGACGTCGGCTCGTTTCCCGGGATGCCGGGCTATATCGGTTACCCTATTGTTGACTCCGGCGCGACAGACTCATTAAATTTTGTGGGCGTGGGGAATGTAGGTGGCTGTGGCCCTACGCAGAAGGGTTCGGCTTCGGAGATCCCGGGCTCGGCAGAAGGTCCCCTTCAGGTTCAGATTGTGGCCCCGAACGCAAACGCCCTCAGCCAGGCTACCGTTCAACTTACTTACTATTACCAGGAAGCGAACGTCAGTTGGCAGGTCACCGTGGCTCCAGTGGACGTCAACGCTGCGAAACCTCAATGGACTGCTCCACTTTTCCAGGGCGGCCAGTATGTGACGGCATTCTCGGTGGTCAACGTCTCGAACGCCGCACAAACCGTCAGCGTGACTCTGCGGGATGGGAGCGGCAATCAGATCACCTCACCCAAAACGACGCCGTCACTTGCGGCGGGTTGTGGCTGTAACCAGCTTAACCATAGCGCGACAGGCGGATTCTATGCGGCCACGGTTACGGATTTGTTCGGCGATATCGGAACGCAAACCGGCTCGATTGAATTTACGGGGACCGGAAACATCGTGGTCATTGTGCTGCGAACGGTCGGCAACAGCTTGGGCAGCGTCCCCGCTGTCTAGCCGTCCGAAATAGTCGGCTATAGGGGGCCGGAGCCGCGATGTCAGCGCGGCGTGACACCGAACAGCAGCGATTCCGCGTATCTTGTCAACACTAGAACCACCGGCACTCCCGCCACTGCTCCGATTCTCACCAGGATCAGCGAATCCCGGAGGAGCGTCCAAAGAACTGTTCGTGAATCGGCCCCCATGGCCATCCGGATGCCAATCTCGCGTATTCCCTGAGTAAGGGGGCGGGCACGGCGTGCAAAGTCGCGATGGCGGGTCCCTTGGATACGGGGTGCCTGCAGGTTTAACATGGAACACATGCGAATTACGGAATCGGTCCTGGCATACCGACGTTCCCGGGTCGTGACCATCGCCGCCGTGATGATCGCGATTATCGCCCTTCTCGACTGGAAAGTCGCGAAGGAAGTGTCGTTCAGCTTTCTTTATTTCTTCCCCGTATTTCTGGTGGCGAGCTGTTATGGCCAGTGGCAGATCGCGGTTACTGCGGCGATTTGCGCGATTTTGCGGGAGGTATTGGGGCCGTATAACCAGGTTTACCTGCTGCCCCGGCTCTTTCTGGCCTGGGGATCCTACACGGCGGCTGGCTGGCTGGTGCGCGGGGTTCTGGGTAATTTTCAAAAGGTGCGCGAGCAATTGGTGGAGATTCAGGCGCGAGACCGGCTGCTGCAGGATTCCGAGGAACAGTTGCGGGTGCTGATCGAAACGAGCTCAGCGGCCATCCTGACGCTGGACGGCAGCGGCAAGATCGTGCAGGCCAACGACTCCGCGAGCCGGCTGCTGGGCCCGGAGAAGGAGGCTCTGCTGGGCGAGAACATCGCCGGCTATCTTCCGGCTCTGGCGCAGGTGCCCTCGGACGATGGCGCCCAGGTATTTCGCACCACTATGGAGTGCAGCGCGCGGCGGCAGAACGGCGAAGCGTTCACGGCCAACGTTTGTTTCTCGACGTATACCTTCTCCGGAGCTCGGCGGTTAACTGCGGTGATAACCGAACACGAGCCTGCCGGCAGCGATCTTCCGGACGAGCAGGCAGACGCGACGGTAGTACTAACCAATCTGGAACAGACCGTGCTGCGGGGTATCTTCGAGGGGCAGACCAACAAAGAGATCGCCGGGGGACTTGAAACGTCCGAAAGTGCGGTCAAGAGCACCATCCAACGGCTGTTCACGAAGCTCGGCGCGCGTACTCGCAGCCAGCTTGTACGCATCGCTATCGAGCGTCTGGGCAACGAGTTCCAGGTGGGACGGCCAGCGAAAGCCACGGCCTCCGATCAAAAGATATTCTCGAAATAACGGGCACAGGCTGAAAGATGTCTTGCCGGAAAATGCGTTTCGAGCGAAATTAGTCCTGTCAGCAGTTGGCTTTACTCCTTCAATTTTCGGGGCCGCCTGGTTAGCGGCCCCCCAGATTCGAGAGTCCCCCCAAAAGCGATCAGGAAGCCCGGCATTATCCAAAGATAGCGGTGATTTTCGGCACGCTCCGAAGCAAGAATAGATTATGACCACGGAATCGATCAGCCGTCTGGCGGAGGCAGTTTCCTGCACGCCCGCGGCTTGCGAGATTCTGGATTGGGATTCCAAGTTCTTCGGCGTGCGCATTGCCCGGGTCATCGGCCATCGGATGGACCCGCAGAAGATTGCCGAGGTGCTACGCGCGGTGCGCGAGGAATCGATTCAATGTGTCTACTTTCTGGCCAGCACCGAGCCGGCAAGCACGCGGATCGCCGAGCGCAACGGCTTTCACCTAGTGGACGTCCGGCTCACAATGGCAGCGCGTCTTCTCACCTCTCATGGCGGGATGTGGCAGGGTGATGACGTGCGCGAGGTGGATGCCGCGGACATGCCCGCGATACGTGAGATCTCGACACGCAGCCATACCGATTCGCGCTTCCATCGCGACGGACGCTTTCCGCGGGAGCTGTGCGACGAACTTTATCGCATTTGGATTACCCGGAACTGTCACGGCTGCGCTGACGTAGTGCTGGTGGCCGAGCACGAGTCGCGTCCGGCAGGGTACGTGTCCTGTCATTTAAAGGGGGATGGCCGGGGCGAGATTGGCCTGATGGGAGTGGACGAGAACGCGAGGAGTTCGGGTCTGGGTGGAAAGCTCGTGCGCCACGCTCTCCGCTGGTTCCAGGAGCGCGAGGTTCAAGACGTGACTGTCGTGACCGAGGGGACGAATATCGCTGCTCTGCGCCTATACCAACAATGCGGGTTTACCGCGACGGCGATGCAGCTGTGGTTTCATTACTGGCACGAGTTCCGGGACAAGGAAAACGCAGCGTGGTGACGGGCTGACGTCACTGGATGATCACGCGCCAGTTACCAATCAGACGCCCACGCGCTTCACCGTGTGGGGCGCCGCAGATCTCTGCATCTTTTCCCGCACCTGCTCCTCGATCCAGGCGTAAGTCCGGGCGAGCCCGTGTTCGAGCGATATCTCCGGCTCCCACCCCAGCACCTGGCGGAGCAGCGTGTTGTCCGAATTGCGGCCGCGCACGCCCATGGGGCCCGGCACGTGTTTCTTGACGATGCGCACGCCGGCGATCTGCGCGACCATATCCGCCAGCTGGTTAATGGTCACCATGCGATCTTGCCCCAAATTGATGGGATCGTGGAAATCGGAGCACATCAACCGGTCGATGCCCTTAACGCAATCATCAATGAAGCAGAATGAGCGCGTCTGCTCGCCATCGCCCCAGATTTCGATTTCGGGATCTCCGGCCAGCTTGGCCACCGCCACTTTGCGGCACATGGCCGCGGGGGCTTTTTCGCGGCCGCCGTCCCAGGTCCCGAGCGGCCCGAAAATGTTGTGGAACCGCACCACGCGGGTCTCTATGCCGTAATCGTCGCGATAGTGCGCGCAAAGGCGTTCGGTAACCAGTTTCTCCCAGCCGTAAGCGTCCTGCGGCTGCGCCGGGTAGGCATCGGTCTCCTTTAGCGGTACTACGTTGGCATCGGTCTGTTTGAACTCGGGATAAACGCAGGCCGAGGAGGTGTACAGGTGGCGCCGCACCCCGTTGACGCGCCCCGCCTCCAGCGTGTGGAGATTGATGAGCGAGTTGTTCGAGAGAATCTGGGCGTGATGGGAAGAGATAAATCCCATCCCTCCCATGTCCGCCGCGAGCGCATAGACATCTTCGATGCCCCGCGTGGCTTGCAGGCAGTTGTCCCAGCGGCGCAGGTCGAGCAGCTCGAACTCGTCCGCGTCGGTGGCCCGATATTCAGGCGTCTTCAGGTCTACTCCGCGCACCCAATAGCCATTGCGCTTAAGGTGCGTGACCAAATGATGTCCGATGAATCCGCCCGCGCCGGTCACCAGGACTCTGCGGCTGTCCTTCATAAAACTCAGTCTCCACGCGCCTGAATATGGACTTTGAGGGGCTGTTGTTCAGCCGCGGCCGGCATCGGCCGGGTGTCGGAGCCGAGCCCCAAAGTCACGTATGCGCCGACCGCCTCGAAGGCAGCGCGCGGCAGGATGCGCCAGCAGTCGATCACGGTTTTCACGCGTCCCTCAATCGGGCGCATCGCCTCAGCGGACAAGCTCTCGAACTCGCGCCAGGGGGTCGTGATCGCCAGCACGTCGGCTTCGCGCGCGCAATCCGCGAGCGATGGCGCGAAGCGCACGCGCCCAATCAACGCCAAACGCGCGTTGTCCATGGCGGCGGGATCGTACACTACCACGTTCAGATCACGCGCCAGTAGATATTTCGCCAAGAGCAGCCCCTGCGACTCCTCAATGACGTCGGTGTCGGGTTTATAGGAGAGCCCGGCGACTCCCGCGGTTCCCGCAACTGGCAGGCGACTCAAGATCAGTTCCGCCAAACGCGGCACCTGGCGACGGTTTAATACGTCGGTGGCCTCCGCCAGAGCCGCCGGCACGCCATGGCGCCGCGCAAGCGCCGTGAACGCCACATTGTCGCGCGGGAAGCACGGCCCGCCGTAGCCCAGGGCGCCCTTGAGGTATTTCGCGCCGATGCGGCTGTCCGCGCCCAGCGCGCGCGATACGACGTCCACGTCCGCACCGGGCAAAGTTTCACAAACCTGCGCCAGCATATTGGCGTAGGAAATCTTGGTGGTGACGAACGTGTTGATCGACAGTTTGGTCAGCTCAGCGTTTACGAAGTTCATGTGCGCGATGGTTGGATGGCTTTCGCAAACTCCGTCGTGGAGGCGTTCGAGAATTTCACCGGAGCGCTGGTCGGACTCGCCGATGAGCACCAGGTCGGGATTCAACATGTCGTGGATCACGCTGCCGAGGGCGATGAATTCCGGGTTGTAACACAGCCCGAAGTCCTCGCCGCAACGCTTGCCGCTCGCGTGCTCCAGCAACGGCAGCAGGCTGCCCGCGGTCGAGCCCGGCATGACGGTGCTCGAAAGGACGACCAGGTGGAAGCTGCTCTTCGCGCGCAGCGCCTGGCCGATCGAATCTCCGGCCGCCAGCACATAACGCAACGAGAACGCGCCGTCGGGTTCCGAAGGCGTCGGCACGATAATGAACGTTACATCGCTCGCAGCGACGGCTTCGGCGCAATCTGTCGTGGCCGAGAGCCGTTCGCGATTCTTACGGATCAACTCTTCGAGGCCGGGCTCGTTGACAGGAGCGCGGCCCTGATTCAGGGCGTTCACATAGCCGGGGCTGATATCGACCCCGATCACCGGATGGCCCTTATCCGCCAGAACAGCGGCCATCGGCGCGCCCAATTTTCCCAGTCCGATTATGGACAGTCTCATGATTTGCTCATTGCTTGCGAACGATCGGCATGCGCCAGCCCGTCCCGAAGGCGCGCGACGTGACTTTCAGCCCGGCGCGGCCTGCTTGCGCTTGAACTCCGCGTTCCGGACCATGCGCAGGACGCGCCGCACCGTCTCGGCGTCATAGCCATGCGCCACGAATTTCTTCCGCGGACTCGCTCCTCTCGACGTGGCGCTCAAGGATTTCATCGAGGATCTCGTAAGGCGGCAGCGAATCCTGATCGGTCTGGTTGGGCCGCAGCTCGGCCGACGGCGCCTTGGTCAGAATCGCTTCCGGTATATCAGGACGGCGCTCGTTGCGCCAGCGCGCCACGCGGTAGACCATCATCTTCGGCAGGTCGGCGATCACCGCCAAGCCGCCCGACATGTCGCCGTAGAGGGTGCAGTAGCCCACCGAAAGCTCCGATTTGTTCCCCGTGGTCAGCAGCAGCGCGCCGTATTTGTTCGATAGCGCCATCAAAAGGTTGCCGCGGATGCGCGACTGGATATTCTCTTCGGTGACGTCCGCGGCTCGGCCGGCAAAGGCATCGTGCAGCGTGGCTTCGTAGGATGCCATGATGCCGGGCGATCGGCAGAGCGAGGGTCCGGATGCCGAGATTGCGCGGCGAGCGCCACCGAATCGTCCACGCTGCCGCGGCTCGAATAAGGCGACGGCATGAGAACGCCCAGCACGTTCTCGGGGCCCATGGCTTCGGCGGCGATGGCCGCCGTCAGCGCGGAATCGATGCCGCCCGAGAGTCCCAGCAGCACGCTCTTGAAACCGGTCTTGCGCGCATAGTCGCGCACGCCCAGAACCAGAGCGTGCCAGATCTCGGCTTCCGGCTGCGAAATCGTCCTCGGCGATGGTTCCGTGGCCGGCTGTCGAGATCCACGATGACGATGTCCTCCGTCAAACGGCTTGCCGCGCGCGATCAGCCGGCCCTTGGCGTCGAAGGCGCAACTGCGGCCGTCGAAGATCAGGTCGTCGTTCCCGCCGACCTGATTGACGTAGAGAATCGGAGTCCCGTGTGCGGCGTGCGCTGTGGCCCAGCATCTTTTCCCGCAGCAGTTGCTTGCCGACGGAGAAGGGCGAGGCGGAAAGGTTCAGGATGGCCTGGCGCCGGCTTCCGACGAGCGCCGTGATCGGGTCCTGATGGTAGCGGCGGGCGCTGCCAGAAATCGCGGTCGTTCCAGACGTCCTCGCAAATGCTGATGCCCAGTCGATCTCCGTGGAGCTCCAGAATCTGCGGCTCGTGGGACGGCTCGAAGTAGCGGTCTTCGTCGAAAACATCGTAGGTGGGCAGCAGGGTCTTGTGGAACGCCGGTCCCGACGCCCCCTTCTCGAGCAGGACGGCGCTATTGAACAGAGGCCGGCCCATTTCCGCGGGATTGGGAGTGGCCACGCCGACCAGCACCGGCGGCGCCTCAGCCAGTTCTCGTGCCATCGAATGCAGCATCTCGCAACTGCGCTTCACAAAGCCGTGGCTCATCAGAAGATCGCGAGGCAGGTAGCCCATGAGCGCCAGCTCCGGCGTGAGGGACAAGTCCGCCCCCTGGCGCTGGGCTTCCCGGGCAGCGGCGGTAATTAGCGCCGCGTTTCCTGCCAGATCGCCGACGGTCGGATTAATTTGCAAAAGAGCGATGCGCAAGCGAGGTTCGATTCGCGAAACTTTTTCTGGAAACTAAAGGCAATTCTACAGGTTTTGCGACCGGCTATCAACCGAAACCGGGAGGCGTGAGCCGCCCCTATCTGGATGCGCCTTTTGACCCAATACCCCCGGGAACCGAGGACTTAACTCAAGGATTTGCAGCCACATCAGAGATATTCAAGCGGTCATTACCAAATCATCAACCGTGCGAGTCGACGACGGCGACGTGATCGTTGTTCACCTTGCTACTGAACAGCGAACGAATGATGCGGGGGCCGACAGGGTGTGTAAACTGGAGTGGACAGTGTCTTCTATGAAATATGACCTGGGAGGCGGATGGTGAGCGTGCAGAACCGCCTGTCGGAAGTCCGCCAGGCGCGAGGCTACGGAGCCGCGGAACTGGCGGCGGAGGCTGGCGTCACCCGCCAGACGATTTACGCCATTGAGGCGGGCGCGTACGTGCCGAACACGGCGGTAGCGTTGCGGCTGGCGCGCGCGCTGGAGGCTTCCGTGGAGGAGTTATTTCGCCTCGATGAAGCGTCCGCGGCGCCGGCGGTAACGCAGGAAGTGGAATTGCTGCAGGGCGGGGATGCGGTGGCGCCCGGATTGCCTGTCCAGCTTTGTCGGGTCGACAAGCGCACGATGGCGGTGTATCCATCGCCGGTGGCGTGGCATTTGCCCCCGGCGGACGCCGTGGTCATGGATGTGGGCGGCAAGGGGACGGAGCCGCGCAAGGCTCGGGTGCAGTTGTTCCGGGGTGAAGGGGAGTTCGGCCACCGCCTTTTGATGGCGGGTTGCGATCCGGCGATGTCGGTGTTGGCAAGGCATCTGCGGAAAGCGGATGTGGAGCTGGTGCTGGCGCATCGCAATAGTTCGCAGGCGCTCGAACTGCTGCGCGAGGGTTGTGTACATGTGGCCGGCTCGCACTTGCGCGACGAAGCCACCGGGGAATCCAACTTGCCGCAGGTGCGTAAGCTGTTTCCGAGGGGGGCGGCTTCGGTGATTACGTTTGCGGTGTGGGAAGAAGGAATCGTGGTGGCCAAGGGCAATGCGAAATCGATTCGTGAGATCGGTGACCTGGCACGCAAGGATGTGAAGGTGGTGAATCGGGAGCCGGGATCGGGCAGCCGGCTTCTGCTGGACTCCAGCTTGAAGCGGCTGGGGATCGCGGCATCGAAGGTGGCGGGCTACAGCCGGATTGCGTACGGCCATCTTCCAGCAGCCTGGCATGTGCGCACGGGGCAAGCGGACGCCTGTGTGGCCACGCGCGCCGCAGCCCGTGTATTCGGACTGGATTTCGTACCGCTGGTTAGCGAACGATACGATCTGGTGATTCGCAAGCCGCACGTGTCTTTACCTGCGATTCAACTGTTGCTGGACACGCTGAACCGGAGCGCGTTTCGGCGAGAGATGGAAGGCTTGGGCGGCTACGATATCAGCGGAGCGGGAAAGCAGGTCGCATGAGCTTCCTGAAGAAATTCGCAGCGATGTTGGCGGCGGCCGTAGCGCTGGGGTCGATGTGGGGGTTGACTCTGGCCCAGACCGGCGCGCCCTCCGAGGCCCCGAGCCTGACTATTGGCGGGTCTGTGGAGCGGCCGCAACAATTGCAAATGGCCGACCTCGAGAAAATGCCGCACGTGCGCATCGACGTAAAGGACCACGATGGGAGCGCAGCGACGTACGAAGGAGTATCGCTGGCGGAGCTGTTGAAGTCGGCCGGCGCGCCGACTGGTGAAAAGATGCGCGGCCCCAACATGGCGAGCTATGTTCTGGCGGAGGCCAAGGACGGGTATCGAGTGATTTTCGCGCTGCCTGAGTTGGACCCGGGGTTCACGGATTTCCAGGTTATTGTTGCGTTCGCGAGGAACGGCAAGCCGCTTGCGGAAGGCCAGGGTCCGCTACGCATCATTGCACCGCAGGATAAGCGGCCGGCTCGATGGATTCGCATGGTCCAGGAGATCGAGGTGGTCAAGGTTCCGTAAGCCGTCAGACGGCGTGCTTACAGCGGATCGAGCAGCTTCTTGAGCAGATCGGTCGCGGGCGCGGCGTGTACTTCGTCCCACAGGCCCTGCTGGATGACCTGGCCGCGCTCGAGGACGGCGACGCGCGGAGACAGCCGCTCGAGGATATGCGCCTGGTGATCGACTACGATCATGGTGAAGCCGATGGCGTCTTTCCAGATGAGCAGGCCTTCGATTAGTTCGCGAACGAGCTGGCGATCGAGGCCGGTAAACGGCTCATCGAGCAACACAAGCGACGGGCGGCGGGCCAGCATGCGGGCGAGAGCCACTCGGCGTGCTTGACCGCCGGAAATACGCGCGGTGGGTACGCTCCATACGTCGGCCAGTCCCAAACTTTTGCGCAGATCCGCCAGCCATCCGTTTTGGCTCGGAGTGGGCTGGCGGCCCAACCCGAAGGCGATGTTCTCGGCCACGGTGAGGTGCGGGAAAAGATTCGGCTCCTGGGTCAAGTAGCCGATGGGTCGCAGGTGCAACGGTAGAGGCGGCGGGAACAACTGGAGGCTGCCAAACCGGATGAGGCCACCATCGGACTGCTCGATGCCGGCGATGCAGGAAAGGACGGTACTCTTGCCGGCGGCCGACGCGCCGAACAGTCCCAGCGAGCCGCCGGTTTCAATCTTCAGGTGAACATCGACGGTAAAGTCGCGCCGCCGTTTTAGAATGCGCGCGTCAAGCATGCGGCCGTTGCGCCAACAGATGGGCCACCCACGGAAGCGGCAAAGCGGTGACGAGAAAAACGAGCAGCAGCGGCATGACGGCGGGAAGGCCGAAGCTTTGCAGATTTACCCATAGTTGCACGGGCATTCCCGAAGGATAGTAGGCAGTGACGATCACGGCTCCAAACTCACCCAGGGCGCGAACCCAGGCCACGCTGAAGGCAACCGCGAGACCGAGCCGGGCCAGGGGAAAGCTCACGCGCCAAAACACTTTCCACGGCGGCTGGCCCAACAGCGCGGCCTGCTTCTCCAGCATCGGCGGAATGGAACCGAATGCCGCGATGGCGCCGAGAACGTAGTAACCGACGCTGACATAGACTTGCGTGACCACGAACGCCAGAGCGTTGTTGCTCACGCGAATGCCGGCGTGATCCAGCCAATGGCCAATCCAGCCGCTCGGACCGAAAGCCATGGAGAGAAGGATGCCCAACGCGAGCGGCGGCAGCAAGATCGAGAGAATGAGGACGCTCTGCCACCAGAGGCGCTCCTTGGGCGCGGTGCGCGCTACGTACATCGCGACCGGTGTGCCGGCCACCACTACGATCAACATGGCCGCGGCCGTCCAGACTAGAGAAACGCGAATCGACGCAAGAGTGGGATTGGCGACGTCCGCATCCCAACGCCAGGGACCCACGCGGGAAAACAATCCACTAAGAGGATACAAAAGGGCGAGAGTGAAGGCCGCCATACCACCGCGGCGAATCCAACGAGGCATCACTTGGCATCCAGTTCTTTGGCGTCACCGGGAGGGTCGTAGTGGAAGCGGCTCAAGATTTCCTGCGCCGAGTTTCTACGCAACCAGTCGACGAACTGACGGGCGGCCGTGGCGCGTGCGGCGTTTCTCAACGCTGCCGCGTAGTATACGAGCGGCTCAGGATGATAGGTCTTGCCGTTGACCGTGAGGCTGGCGCCGCTGTAAGCAGACTCCGCGGCGCCGCCCAAATTGATTTCCGCCGGTAGGACGACATAAGGTAAGTGGAACGGTCCCGGCTGAATTTTGTACGCGGATGCGGCGTCCAGTTGCCCGCTCTGCAGCCGCGCTTGCACGGAGGGCTCGGTAAATATCTGCTCCGGGTTGATGTCCGCACCGAGAACCCGCTGCACGAGATCGGGCTGATTATACAGCCGGGCGGCGAGTTGCATGACGAAGATTATATTGCGTCCCTGCGGATCCGTTACCGGGTCGGTGCGGCCGAATCGCAGGCCGGGCTCCTCGAGGATTTTCCACCACGGCTCGGCGTCTGATTGGCCCACCGCCTGAAACCGGGAAGCAAAGCCGCCGTTCGGGCTGTACGCGATCACCATCTCGGTGTGCGCAATCGGCACCGCAGTCTGCGCCAAGCCGGCGTTGAGCACCGTCTTCATGGGGCTGGGAGTCACCGAGATGAAAACGTCGGGATGAATGCTATTGCCAACAATCAGTTGAGCCAAACCGCTGGCGCCTTGGGCCCGGCCCTGGATGGAAAGATTCAATTGCGCTGCCGCGGCCTGCTTGATGGGCCCCTCCATCACCGACGCCATGGACCCGGCGTAAGCGACGTCCAGTACGTTGGCGCCAGCAGCGCGGAGCAATCGTCCCATCCCGGGCAAGGCCACAGCCGGGGTACGCGTGATAAGGTCGCGGCGAGTCATCGTAACGTATCCAGTATACTTGTCCTTCTAACCGGACACGGCCGACCGCGTGCTCCCCCTGCGGATTAAAGCACCGGTGTCGCTTCCGTCGCGTCTGATACACTTTTTGAGACGCCAAAAGTATCTTCAGGAAACTTAGTGGACAGCGAAATTCTCACAAAGGCAGAAGGCGCAGAGGCCGTTGGACGTCTCACGCGCGCGGAGATCTTGCAGCAGCCGGAGTTGTGGCCGGACACGTTCGATCGCGTCGCGCACAGTGTCGAGTGCGGTGATAGGTTCTCGCCGGACCATGCGTACATATTCACCGGCGCGGGTAGTTCCGCGTACGCGGGGCTGGCCATCCAGGCGGGTTTTGCCGCGGACGCTGCCATCCCAACGACGGATCTTCTGGTTGATCCTCAGCCTCCATTTGGTCCGGATGAGGTTCTTGTTTCCGTTGCGCGGTCGGGTGACAGTCCGGAGAGCGTCGCCGTAGTGCGCAGAATTCAGCGGTTGTTTCCGAAGGTCCGGCATCTGGCCATCACCTGCAATGCGGAAGGCCAGTTGGCGAAGTTCCAGGGAGTGACGGCCATCATCCTAGATCCCAGAACAAACGACCGCAGCCTCGCCATGACCAGTTCGTTCTCCAATCTGACGCTGGCGGGAATGTGTCTTCGGCACGCGCGCGAGATTGGTGCGGTACTTACAAAAGTGTGCGATCGCGTAACGAGAAGCCTTGCGGTGCTCGATGAGAAGGCTCGGGCGCTGGCGGGTGAGGGAGTGAATCGCGTGGTGGTACTGGGTTCCGCTCCGACGACGGGTTGGGCGCAAGAAGCGTCGCTGAAAATTCTGGAGATGAGCGCGGGCCGCGCGCCGGTAATGGCCGAGACCCACCTCGGGTTGCGTCACGGGCCCATGAGCTTCCTTCGCCCCGATACGCTGGTGCTCAGCATACTCTCCTCGGATGCGCTGCGGCGGCGCTACGAAGTCGATTTGCTTGAGGAGCTTCACGCCAAGAAGCTAGGGCGCATCCTCGTGATTGCTCCTGATAGTTTTTCCCCGCCCGCGTTCGCGGAGGCTGTTCCAGCTATGGCGCCGGAGTTGCCGGATACTGTTCGGACGCCGTTCGAAATCGTGTTCCCACAGCTTCTGGCCTATCATCTCGGCCTGCGCGCGGGGCTCAATCCTGACAACCCGAGTCCTGGCGGCGTGATCAAACGCGTGGTTCAGGGAGTTCGCATCCATGAAGGCTAAACGGCCGCTGGACTGTCTCGTAGCGGGTGACGCCAACGCCGACCTGCTCATCGACGGTGTGGCACGCCTCGAATTCGAGAAGGAGAAGCTGGCCAGGGACATGAATCTCGTGCTGGGCGGCTCCAGCTCGATTTTCGCGTTTAATCTGGCGCGGTTGGGTACGCGAGTCGGGTTTGCCGGCGTGGTGGGAGAGGATTTCTTCGGCAGCTTCGTCGAGCAGCGGCTACAGTGGGCCGGCGTGGATACGCGCGCTCTGCAGCGGCATCCCAAAGTCAAGACGGGGTTGACCATCTGGTGCCAGCAGGGTTCCAAACGCGCGGGGATTACCTACACGGGCAGCATCACCCTGCTCAAGGCGCGCGACGTGACCGATGCAATCCTGCGCAAGGCCCGCCATCTCCACGTCGGCGCCTATTTTCTTTTGGAAAATCTGCACCCTGGAGCCGCGGCCCTGTTTCGTCGAGCGCGGAAATTGGGGTTGACAACTTCGCTCGACTGCAATTATGATCCGGCCGAAAAGTGGGATTCGGGAATCAGCGGTGTTTTGAAATTCACGGACATATTTTTCCCGAACGAGATTGAAGCGCTTCGTCTGACCGGTTGCCACGATGTGGAGCGCGCCGCTGCCGAGCTCGGCAAGTGGGTGCGCGTGGCGGTGGTCAAGCTGGGAGCGCGCGGCGCGCTTGTGTGCACCGAAGGAAAACGATTTCGCGTTCCGGCCATTAAGACGAAGGTGGTGGATACAACCGGCGCCGGAGACAGTTTCGACGCGGGTTTTCTGGCGTGCTATTTCAAAGGCGGCTCCGTCGAGGAATGCGCGCGTGCGGGCATAGCGGCGGGAGCGCGCGCAGTGAGCGCCGTCGGGGGCACGGGCGCGTTCGAAGCAGATCGCTGAATTTCCGATGAAGCATGCGAGCAGATGGCTGGAGACTGTGGTGGACCGCAACCGCCATCATGAAGCGGTGGCCGTGTACTCGGTGTGCTCCGCGAACTCTTGGGTGATCGAGGCTGCCATGTGCCAGGCGCTCGAAGACGAGTCACCTCTCTGCATCGAATCGACGTCCAACCAGGTCAATCAATTCGGTGGTTACACAGGCCTCACGGCGGCCCAGTTCCGGGCGTTCCTCAGTTCCATTGCCCAGCGTACCGGATTTCCGATGGAGCGCATCCTGTTGGGCAGTGATCATTTGGGTCCTTACCCGTGGCGGAATGAGCCCGCGGAGTCCGCGCTCAACGAGGCTAGTGAACTCGTCAGGGTCAGCGTACTGGCGGGTTACAGCAAGATCCATCTGGATGCAAGCATGGCGTGTGCCGACGATCCGCTCAACCAGCCGCTCTCTGATGAAGTCGTAGCAGGTCGGGCCGCGGCTCTTTGCCGGGTTGCGGAGCGAACGCGAGCAGAGTTGACGGATAGCTCGCCCGCTCCGGTGTACATCATCGGCACGGAGGTACCAATTCCGGGAGGTGAGCAGGAACCAGGTCTTCCTCCGGCGGTAACTCGAGTAGAAGATGCGCGCAGAACGCTCGAAAGCTTCCGCTCGGCGTTCTTAGAGCTCGGGTTGGACGAAGCATGGGAGAGAGTAGTCGGCCTCGTTGTTCAGCCTGGGGTGGAGTTCGGCGATACTTCTGTTTTTGAGTACGACCGAAGCAAGGCCGAGTTACTGAGTAAGTGCCTCCCGGCGTCTCCAAAGCTCGTATACGAAGCGCATTCCACCGACTATCAACGTGCACAGGCGCTTCGCGAAATGGTTGAGGATCACTTTGCCATATTGAAGGTTGGTCCCTGGCTGACATTTGCTTTTCGCGAGGCGGTTTTTGCGTTGGGCGAGGTCGAGCGCGAGTGGCTGGGCAAGCGGCGGGGAGTTACAGTATCCAAGGTGCCGGAATCTCTCGAACGCGCTATGCTGAACCATCCGGAGCACTGGCGGCCGTACTACCACGGCGAAGAATGGGAGCTCAGCTTCGCGCGACGCTACAGTTATGAGCGATCGCTGCCGTTACTATTGGCCGGAGCCTGCCGTGCAGCAAGAACTCAATGTGTTGATTGCGAACCTATCGGACTCTCCCGCTCCTCTAACGTTGCTAAGCCAGTACTGTCCGGAAGAGTACGATGCTGTCCGAGCCGGTAGAATTCATCATAATCCGGTCAGCCTGATTCACCATCGTATCCGCGCGGTGATTCGGATTTATGCGGCAGCGTGCGGACGTTCCACCTCCATCGAAGCCTGAATCATGGGAACTTTCGCTGATTTATCTAACTGCGTGCAAGAGTACTTATCGGACTCTAAGTCGACAGAGTACGCCGCACAGAGTAGTTGGTTCCGGCCTGCGTAGCCTCTCTGTATTACGTGATTTCCTGCATCAGGATTTGCCGATTGAACAGACGGAACGGTTAGAGGCGATGGTGAAGGCGATTCTGCGGACCGCCATGAGCCGTGCCATGTCTGGCGCCGATGCCAGGCAGATCGCGCTGTTTCAGAAGGAGCTCGGTTTCATCTTGAAGTATAAGTCGTACGCGATCAAAGCGGCATCCCCGGTAGGTTACTCGATATTCCTCCAAGCCGAGCGGGAGGGATTCAGCTTCCAGCGTCATGTCGTGCACAAGCTGGAAGTATTCCACATTTTGAGTGTCAAGCCGGGAGGATACGTTTTCCTGTGCGACTACGATGACTGGAATTGTATCTACCAGAAGGACTCCTTCGCGCGCTGGCTCCAAGGAGAGCCGAACCTCGCTTATGACCGTTACCGGTTTGTGCCCGAACCGGGCGACGTATTCACGATCTCCGAGCTGGGAGTTGTTCACACGGTAGTGGGCTGCGTTCTCGAAGAGTATGCCACCGTGTCTACGGACATGGTGGAGCGGCTGCACGACCAGAATCTCGGCAAGAAGATTCCTTCGAATTTCAATCGAGCCGCCGCGGAGCCCGTACTGCATGCCATCGCGGCGCCGGCGCACAATCGCTTAATAAAAGGGTTCGGCGAACGGAACATAGAGCGTATCGAGCCAGTTTGGGTTGAGGGTGGCGAACGGATCGTGTTGTGCGACTCGTTCGTTCGGGCTGCGCGGTATGTGATTGGGCGAGGTAAGGAAACGGCGCTGGACCACGATGGCCAGCGGACGGTCTTACTTCGTTTTTTCCGAGGCCACGGTACCCTGGTCATCGCTGATAGCTCTGAGTGTGGAGTGGCGCCACCACGGCTTCCTTTTGGCCAAGGCGATTTGTTCTTGGTGGCTCCCGGAATTCGGTACGCGGTTCGAAATGAGGGCGATGGCGATGTCGCTTATTCCGAGCACTGCATCGCCCCGGACGTGGCTTTTGTTTAACTGACCAAAAGGGGGCAGCCATCTACCGGTAACCCACGGGGCGGGTCCGGCGCTGACTTGTCTTTCGACCACGAACACAAGTATTCTGCTGATTTGCGGGTAGTCGCCGGAGGTTTAGCCATGTACCGAGTCGCCGGAATCATTGGTCTTACGACGGCCGCGATTTTCAGTTTGGGCGCGGAGAACTGGCCGCAGTGGCGCGGACCAAGCTTGAACGGCGTCAGCAGTGAACAGAACCTGCCAACGAGCTGGTCGCCCACTCAGAACGTCACCTGGAAGCTGGTTTTACCGAGCTGGAGCGGGGCGACGCCGATTATTTGGCGAGATCGCATCTTTTTAAACGTCGCCGATAAAGACGATATTTTTCTATGGTGCGTCGACCGCGCGCGCGGCACGGTGCTCTGGAAGAAATTTCTGACGGCAGGTAACTACAAAATCAATAAGCAGAACATGTCGTCGCCTTCACCGGTGACTGACGGAACGAACGTCTACATCATGACCGGAAACGGCATTCTGAAGGGCTTCGACTTTTCCGGCAACGAGCTTTGGGCTCGCGATATTCAGAAAGACTACGGCCGGTTCGGACTGAACTGGGGTTACGCGTCCTCGCCGCTACTATACCAAGACGCGCTATACGTGGAGGTGCTGCACGGCATGAAGACACGGGACCCTTCTTACCTGTTACGCATCGATACCAAAACCGGCAAGACCGTGTGGCGGGTGGAGCGGCCCACCGAGGCGGTACGCGAATCGCCAGATGCTTACACGACGCCGGCGCTGCTCCGGTACGGCGACAAGACCGAGATCGTGGTGAGCGGCGGTGATTGCGTGACCGGCCACGATCCGGCGACGGGAAGAGAGCTTTGGCGAGCGAATGGATTCAACCCGGATAAAGATCCCGCGTATCGTGTGATCGCGTCACCGGTCGTCTTTGACGGCGTCGTTTACGCACCCACGCGCGTGCGCCCGCTACAGGCGTTTCGCTCCGGCGGACGCGGCGACATCACCGAGACGCACCGGTTGTGGGCGTTCCAAAACGGTCCCGATGTTCCAACGCCGGTGACCGACGGAACCTATTTTTACATCGTCAACGATCGTGGCATCGTCTGGTGTCTGGACGCCAGGACCGGAAAGGAAGTTTGGGGGCCGCAGCGTATCCAGCATGGCATCTACAGCGCCTCGCCGGTGCTGGCTGATGGGAAAGTCTACATCACGAACGAGGACGGCATTACTACGGTTTTCCGCGCGGGGCCGAAATTCGAATTGTTGGCCGAGAACAATCTGGACGACTTCACGCTCAGCTCGCCAGCAATTTCCGAAGGACAGATTTTCCTCCGCACCGCGCAATATCTCTATTGCATAGGCAAGCCGAACGCTCGATAGCGTGTGGCGCGTCTGCGCCGTCTAGGATGGTTTGTAGAACAGCACCATGCCGGCTCCCAGCGCCGTGAGAAGGAACCCGACGTATAGCAAAGGATTAGGGGCGGTTTTCGGCGGATGCGTCAGGATCGAAGCAATCACGTTGACGAGTGGCGCGCCTCCGAATACGATGGGCATCACGTAGAGAGGCAGGCCGCCCGATTTAAAGGCCCAGATGATGCAAGCGGCGCCTATCGCACCCGTCGCGCCGCCGATCGCTGCCCAGATTGAGCCCGATGCCGTGAAACCTGCCATGCCGCCCGGGGTTGTGGAGAGGCTAGCCATGGGTATCAATACACCGATGAGAAAATACGCAACGCCCACGCATAACAGGGCGCGAAACGGATTATTGCCCAGCATCACTTGACCCTTATGCAGCGCCAGCCCATACGTGCCCCAAGCCAGCACCGCGCCCAGAGCGAAGGTGATCCAGATCATAGGTCGCCTCTTCTTGTCCATGTTTTTTCGATGCGATCCGCGGACGAGCGGAAATCCGCAAAACCGCGCGGATTTTGCATTCTAGCAGTTTGCGGGTGCGTGTGGCATACTACCTGGAAATTCGCAAAAAGATGCAAAATCGTGGCGAGTCCACAAGTGTCACGGCTCGTCTACTAGAAGAGGACGAACATTATGGCCGAAACCGCGCTCAAACCCCGACTTTCCCGCCTGACTGCAGTCGAGTGGGCGATCTGCGTGGTGGCGGCGATCGGATTCATCTTCGACAGCTATGCGCTGCTGGTGCTGCCGCTGATCGTGCGGCCTGCGCTGGCGGAAATCGGCAAGCTTCGGCCCGGAACTCCGGAGTTCAACTCATGGGTGGGGCTGCTGTTTTTCATTCCGGCGGTAGCGGGCGGGATTTTTGGTTTGATCGGCGGGTATCTGACGGATCGCTTCGGCCGGCGGAAGGTGCTGGTGTGGAGCATTCTGCTGTACGCGTTTTCCGCGATGGCCTCGGGCTACGCTACGTCGATCGGCATGCTCCTGTTCCTACGGTGCACAACATTCATTGGCGTGTGCGTGGAGTTTGTTGCGGCGGTGGCGTGGCTCGCGGAACTATTTCCGGACCGCGACCGGCGCGAGCGCGTACTGGGATATACGCAGGCGCTCTCCTCGATAGGTGGTTTGCTGGTGACGGGCGCGTACTATCTGGCGGTGACGTATGGAAAATCGCTGCCGGCGGTCTTGGGAGGTCATGAGGCCTGGCGTTACACGCTGATATCGGGAGTGATTCCGGCGATTCCTCTGATCGTGATCCGTCCATTTCTGCCGGAATCCCCAACGTGGAGGGAAAAGAAGGCGGCGGGGACTCTCAAACGCCCGAGCTTCGCGGAACTGTTTCAACCGGCGTTTCGCAAGACCACGTGGGTTACCACACTGATGCTGGCCTGCAGTTTCGGCGCGGCGTTTGGTGCCATTCAGCAGATCCCGGGAATCGTGCCCGGATTGCCGCAGGTGGTGCATCTGGCGAGACCGGCGCAGCAGCAGGCGGTGAGCAGCGTACAATTCTTTCAGGAGATGGGCGGGCTCGCCGGGCGCTTCATCCTGGCTCTGCTGGCGGTACGGATTCTCAGCCGCCGCACATTGCTGCGCGTTTTCCAAGTGCCCGGCATGATACTGATACCGCTGGTGTTTCTGTTTCCGGCGATGCGTGATCTCCAGATGTTGAAGTGGGGGATCTTCTTCGCGGGTCTGCTGACGATTGCGCAGTTCAGTTTTTGGGGGAATTACCTGCCGCTGGTTTATCCCACGCATTTGCGCGGCACCGGCGAAAGTTTCGCCGCCAACATTGGGGGCCGCATGATTGGCACCACGGCGGCGCTGCTGACGACGCAATTGGCGAATGTGATGCCGGGCCTTGGCGCCGCAACGAAGCTGGCTTATGCCGCGGCGGCTGTCGGATTTTTTGTCTATGCACTGGGTTTCCTGGCCAGCTTCTGGCTTCCTGAGCCGAAGCAGGACCACTTGATGGAGTGACAGAGCCGCTCAACCGCCCAGACAATATAATTTGCCGTCCTGCGATCCAATGACCAGCTTGCCCGCCGCGATGGCGGGTGAAGCGGAGAGAGGTGCTCCCGCGTTGAATTCGTCCACTTTCTTTCCCGACGCCAAGTCGAGGACGTAGAGGCGGCCATCATTCGAACCCACGTAGACGCGGCCGCCGGAGATGGCGGGCGAGGAATCCACGCGCGCGCCGGTAGCGAAGGTCCAGATCGCCTTGCCTGTGCGCGCGTTCAAGCAGTGGATGATCTTGTCGCGGCCGCCGAGCACCACTTTTCCGTCGGCGACAGCGGCCGAGGAATAAAACGGGAAGTGGCGCTGGGGATGTTCGTAGCGCCAAAGGACGCGATGGCTGGTCAGGCTGAGGCTTAGCACTTCGTTGTTAAATGTTCCAAAGTAGGCGGCTTTCCCGACGATTGCGGGCGAAGCCGCGTTATAGCCACCAGACGCAACCTGGAACACTTCCTGGCCGTCACTGATGCGAATGGCGTGAAATGCTTCATCGCATCCGGCAATGAAGGCGAGGCCTTCGGAAACTCCCGGCGTGCAATGGACGTAATTGCTGGTGTGAAATTTCCAAAGGACAGCGCCCGTGCGCGCCGCGACGCAATAGAGGCTGCCATCATATGAGCCGACGAGCAGGCGGTCACCCACGATCACCGGAGACGACCTAATCTCGGCGCCGGTCTGGAGCTTCCAGACGCTCTTTCCATCGCTAACATTCACGGCGTGAAGCGTGCCGGAGAGATCGCCGACGTAAACCGCGCCATCATGCACGGTTGGCGAGGACTCTCCGACGCCTTCGTTCACCCGGTATTTCCAGCGAAGCTTGCCGGTATCGAGATCCAGCGCGGCGAGATCTGATGATTCTGACCCGACATAGACCACACCATCCACGATGGCGGCGGAGGATTCGATGGAATCTCCGGCGTCGTAGGTCCATAGGAGCTTGAGTGGCGAGGGCAGGGAAGCGGCGACGAGTCCGGTCAACTGCGGGTTGCCGCGGAACTGCGGCCAGGCATTCTCGGGAGGCATGGGGGCCGCAGCCAAACACGCGAAGGCTGCGATGGCCGCAAATACGAAGCAGGGCACGCGCCAAGCAGATCGGCATGAATCGCGATGCATACCGCGACTATTTCTCTGCGATGGCGAAGAGCTGGTTCCGATTGCCGATAAACAGCGTGCCGTGCGCGGGAACCGGCGTCATGTACACTGAGGCCCCCATATTATTTTGCGCGATCAGCTTCTTCTCTTTGCTGGCTTCGAGCACGACTACATCGCCGTCTTCATCCCCAAGGTAAACCTTGCCGTCGATCACCATGGGCGAGCCCCACACAGCGGCTAAGAGGTCATGCACCCAATAAGGCTTACCGGTATTTGCGTCCAGGCAGTGAAGAAAGCCGCTGAAATCCGCGTAGAACAGCAGCCCATTGTAGACGGCGCCGGTCGAGATGGAGCGGCGAATCTTGTCGTAGTGCCAGATGCGTCCGGTTTCGGTGATGTCGCCGCGTTTGGTGCCGTCGATGGCATACAGATGGCCGACGCCCTCGCCGTGCTCGGGATCCTGCCCGTTCGCGATGTAGACTTTGTTGTCGTAGATGACCGGAGTGCTGATGACTTCGTTGCGGGTCTTGGGCCAAACGGAATCCTTGGGATTCATATCGAACTCCCAAAGCTTCTTGCCGCTAACAGCCTCGTAGCCACGCACCCAGCCATCGCCCTGGCCCATGACGACCTGCACCACGTCACCAATTTTCCCCACCGCCGGCGAGGACCACTGGCCGTGCAGAATTCGGTCGCCCACGGAATTGTCTTCCCACGCCAGTTTGCCGGTCTGCTTGTTTACGGCGATGATGGCCGGGGCACGCGGCGAAGGGATGTGAAAATGACTCTCATCCTGCCCGTTGGCGGTGCTGACGTAAATCAGATCGCCGTAACTGACGGGCGACGAATTCGACATGTTGTGCGGCTCCGAGCCGACCTCCTCCATCATGTCGAACTTCCAGATCAGCTTGGAATGCTTGTCGCCGCCGCCGTGCGTGTCCAGGCAACGGATCTCACAGCGATTGCTCACGTAGTATAGCCGGTCACCTTCGATGAGCGGCGAGGAACAGACGCCTTGGAACGGCCAATCGTTGGCGCGGCCCGAGGGCAATTTGTCGTTGGCGTCCTGCCACAGGAACTCACCGTCAGACTCGCGAAACGCCATCAGCACGCCCTTGTCGCCTTTCACTCTAGGGTCCTTCACGTCTTCATTGTTAGTGCCGACGTACACCACGCCGCCCGCGACCACGGGATTCCCATAACTCTGCGAGCCAAGTTCCGCCATCCATTTGATGTTCTTCTTGGTTTTGACGTCCCAGGTGGTGGGGATGCCCTTCATGTTGGAGACCATGTTGCGGTCCGGCGTGCCACCCCACATGGGCCAGTCGCCTCCCGCGTTAGGGTCGGATGCCCACACTACCAGCATGGTGGCCGGGATAGCGGCCAGAGCTCCCGCAATCAGTTTTTTGCTCATTGGTTTGCCGTAACCTTCAGATTGTCAAAGAAGACGCCGTAAGTCGCATCGCCAAACAGGCCCGGACTTCCCTGCCGATTGGTCAATCGGGTCGAGACGATCGACCAGCCAGCCATCCGGTTCGCTTTCGGCCGTAGGCCACGCTTTGCCTTGGATGCGCGCTTTCCATCCGCCGTGTTTTCGACGCGCAGCTTTAAGTGGTACCACGTATCCGGCTTCCATGCGAAGGGAACGGTCACGTTGCGCTGTGTTTCCGGCTGCCAGGATGAACCAGCTGCTGGTTATTGCCGAAGAGGACGAGAGTGTATCGTTGCGCGGTGACTCCGACGTCGCCCATCTGGCGCCGTTTTTCGGGAACGCGCACGTCGGCTTCGATAGTGTAGTTGGCCCAGTCGGTGGGACCGAGGAAAATCCGCATGCGCTTGAACAGCGTTACGTTTGGCGCCTTGGCCAGGACCTTGTTGCCGTCAAGCTCCACCACTTTGTATTGGCCGGCCGCGGCGCCCACCCAATGCGGCGGCACGCCGTTCACTGGATAGGAATCGAATGTCTCGTTCCAGGGCAGCGGCGGCACCACGCGGACACGCGCCTCGCCGGTGATCGATCCGACGGTTGCCTTGATCAGGCCGGCTTGACCTGATGGCCCCGCGGCTGCCGTGAACCGTCCGTCATCGACCGACCCCTTCAGGCCGTCTAACGACCAGGTGGCTTTCTCTTCCCGCAGAAACTCGCCGTGTTCATCGAAGAGGCGCGCTCGGAAAGTTGCCGCCTGGCCTGAGATCAGGACCACTTCGGTAGGAACCACTTGGACCCACGCCGGCTGTTCCGGCGGCGGCGCCGCTGCTTCGGAGACCGCGGGCTCCGCTGGAACACGCGTCTTTTTTCCAATCGCATACAGCGTATCGCTCGATACGAAATAAACGCGTCCACGCGAAATCGCCGCGGAAGCCACTACGGGCTCAGGTACCTTCTCGTTGAAGATCCCCTCCCGGCTAAGCGGCATTTCCACCTCGCTCAGGATCTCGCAATGATCCGAGTGCGGCCGGAGGATGTAGAATTTGCCCGTTTCGGTTCCGACGTAGATCTTGCCGTCGCCGAAAACTGGCGAAGCCTTCTGGATCGTTCCCAGGTTTTGTTTCCAGAGCTGGCGGCCAGTAACCACATCGAATGCGAAGAGGTTGGCGCCGTTATCCACTTGCAGGTAGCGGTCACCGTCAACTACGCCGGATGAAAATTCGCCGATGAAACCTTTGACGGTCCACTTCGCCTGGCTCATGGGAATGTTTCCCTTCGCCGTGGCGTCGAAGGCTGCCAGCATACCCATTTCGTTGCCCTCGAGATTCTCCTGGCCGTGCGAAGCGATCACAGTGGTACCGTTCAGCACGGGCGCGGTATTGATGGCGCGCTTGCTCATCAGGAAATGCCAGACTGGTTCCCCAGTCGAAACCTTTATGGCGTGCACTCCGCCGTCGCCTAGCCCCGCAATCAGGAGGCGGGTTCCGTTAATGCGCGCGATGATCGGCGCGGAATAGTCGGTATCGAAAGGCCGGCCGCCCGGCGTGCTGACCCATACCGTCTCCCCCGTGCGCTTGTCGAAAGCGATGACGCGAATCGAGCGATTCCCCTGCGTCCCCCAAGTGGAGCTCGCCGCTTTGACGACCACCAGATTTCCGTCCACCACGGGCGATGTGGTGCGCCCGCCGTGGGTGGTGAACAGATCAAACTCCTCGTCGAGAGCCCGATCCCAGAGCAACTTGCCATCACGGGAGAGAGCGAGCAGCGTTCCGTTCACACCGAAGGCGTAAACGTTGCCGGTTTCCAGATCAGCTGCCGGTGAGGCCCAGCCAACGCGGTGCGGCGGCACGTCGCTTTGGTAGATGTTGAACCGATACTCCCATAGCAGTTTGCCGGTGTCCGCGTTGAACGACATAACCCGCTCCTGCTGGCTCGCACCCTGCCCGGCAGAGTTCTGCAGGTACAGGCGGTCTCCCACTATGATGGGAGCCGACCGGCCGCCGTAGGGGGCTTTCCAGGCCAGGTTTTGGCCCGAGAGCGACCACTTTTCGGGTAAATGTTTCTCGCGGGAAACGCCGTCGCGGTTGGGTCCGCGCCAATCGGGCCAGTCGCCGACGGTGGGCTCGGCCGCATAGGCGAACAAAATAGGAACAAAAGGCAACAACCAAAGCCGCTTCATATGTGTGCCAATCATGTGCCTCGTTAGTGTGTTGACATTTGGGACGCTCCTCAAGATATAATTCGCGTCGGTTTCGAGTCAAGGAGGGCCTAAGTTATGACGCGCCACACTGCGGTTCGTTTGACGCATTCACGCCGGCGGCGATCGCTGTGTCAAGAACCGGTGCAGCAGCAGATGAAAGTGGTGCACTCCATTCTCCCGTTTCACGGAAAGCCGGCCCCGATCATATGTTCGCGACCCCAATCCGCGCTGCACTGCTTCGCACAGCCGGATATCCTCTTGCTGAATCTCGTCGCTGAACGCGATCGTCTTAGCCTGAACCTGAGCATCAGCGTCCGGATAAAAGAACCACTCGAAAATCGTCAGTGTCCGGTCATGGCTTAGCGGGATGATCACATTGCTGCTCATGTTGTCCGGGTAAATGTTGAGCATGAAATTGGGAAAGATCCAGTAGTACAGAGCGCCAGCTCCGGAATCAGCCGAGGTGTAGCGGCGATCCGTGGTGTCGGCCGGCCGGAGCGGAGCGTAGTGGGATGAATAGTACGGATACGTGTCCACGCGATACTGCTTGTAGTCCAATTCGCGAAATAGCCCAGGATGCGCAGCGGGCACGTGATAGCCTTCCAGGTAGTTATCGATATAAACTTTCCAGTTGCAATCGATGATATAGTCGCGCCGTCCATAATGGTGGAGCATGGATAGATCGCAACCGAGTTTGCTGGCATTCTGTGGAATATCGCCCAGGATTTCAGCCAGCGGTGGAGCGTCTGCGTCCAGGTTCACGAACACGAACGGGTCCCATGTTTCCGAGCGATAAGACGGTAGAGCGACGGTAGACCGGTCCCAGTCGCGAACGCCCTCGAACTCCGGTTGCCCGAGGAGCCGCCCATCGAGCGAATAGGTCCAGCCATGGTACGGGCAGCGCAGCGTGGTGCAGTTCCCTCGGTTTGCGGCGATCGTGCTGCCTCTGTGCCGGCAGACGTTGCTGAGTGTATGCAAGGAGCCGTTCGCGTCCCGGGTGATCACTAACGGTTCACCTACAAGATCAGACGCGAAGAAGTCACCAGGTCTGGACACTTGACCGGTAAAGCCGACCGGTTGCCAGGTGCGCCAGAATATCTTTTCTTTTTCGAGTTCGAGGAACGCCGGGTGGACATACCACCGTGCAGGTAGCGTAGTGGCGAGCGCGAGATCATTCTCGGGTTTGTAATCACTCAGGTCCATCACGGTGCCATGACGGTTTGTTCAGAAATCGCTCGATGCCGCGACGATAATCTTCGGTGAACCGGGCGATTGTATTAATCTGCACCCCGGCACTTAAAGCCGCTTCGAACGACATGCCATCCATTTGGTACAGCAGGCTCTTAGTCAACGCGACGGCAGAGGCGGAGCGCCCCGCAAGCTGGGCGATATACGACTCCGAGTCCGTCTCGAAAGTAACATCCGCGTAGACACGGTTGATCATTCCGAATTCGAGCGCCGTATGGGCCGGAATACTTTCCCCCGTAGCGAGCAATTCGAGCGCCCGGCGCTCCGCGACCGAGCGTCGCAAGATCGCCATGACCATGGCCGGCACGAAACCGATCTTGGTCTCCGGGAAGCCAAACTGCGCAGATTCGGCGGCGAGAACTATGTCCACGGCGGTGGCGACTCCGCAACCTCCGGCGAGGGCGCGACCGCGGACAGTGGCAACGATCGGCTTGGGATGGCGGCGCATATCGAGAAACACATCCGCGAGCCGGCGGGCGTCGGCGAGATTTTCCATTGCCCCGGCCTGTTGCAAGCGCTGGAGAGCCGCCAAATCAGCGCCCGAACAGAAGTCCTGGCCCGCGCCCGTTATCACCACCACCCGAACGGCGGCGTCTTGAGCGGCCTGCGCCAGTGCTTCACGGATTCCAGCGATCATTTCGCTGTCGAGCGCATTGCGTTTTTCAGGCCGGTTAAGCGTGATCCGCGCAATGCCCTGGTGGACCGAGTAGAGCACCTTGTCGCTCATACGCAACGAAGAAAGCTTATTCTACTCGGGAAGCGCAAAGGTCAGTACCGCCGATCCGGAGGGCATGGTGATGTACTGCCGTCCGTTCACCATGTACGTCATCGGCGAGTTCGCAATTGGGCTACCAGTGTTCATGCGCCAGAGGTTCTTGCCGGTCTGGGCATCGAACGCCATGAGGTATCCATCTTGATCGCCTGCGAAGATTAATCCCCCGGAGGTCGAGAGCGTGCCCGCCCACGGCGCGTGGAAGTAGCGGTAGTCCCATTTTGTCTCGCCAGTCAGCGGATCGAGCGCCTTCAACAGTCCCCACTCCGGCTCGTCTGTCACGCCGCGGGACACGCTACCCCAGTAGGGACGGCCCTGAATGTAAACCGGCGGATTCGTGTAGTAGACATCGCACTGCTCGCGGACAGCGAAGTAAAAGAGCTTCGTCTGCGGGTTGTAGGAAGGCGCCATCCAGTTTGCCGCGCCCGCCAACCCCGGACAAAGGCGCGTACCCTCCGGGGAAGGTTCCTGATTTTTCATGAGAATCGGACGGCCTTTGCCGTCCAGTTCCGTTGCCCAGTTCTCGCGCGCGAACGGCTTGCCCATCAGGAACTCGCCTGTCTCCCTGTCAAGGACGTAGAAGAAAGCGTTGCGATTCGCCTGCACCACCAGCTTGCGCGCACGGCCCTTCCAATTCAGATCGAGCAGCATCGGCGTCTCCGCGGCATCCCAGTCGTGCATGTCGTGCGGGGTGAATTGAAAATGCCATTTCAGCTTCCCAGTATCCGGATCAAGCGCGACCAGGGCACAGGTGTATAGGTTATCGCCCTTGCGCGGTTCGCCGTCCAGATCCGGCCCCGGATTTCCGACGCCCCAATACAGCGTGTTCAACTGCGGATCGTAGGTGCCGGTCATCCATGTAGAACCACCACCGCGTGTCCAGGAATCGCCTGCCCAGGTCTCGCCGCCTGGCTCACCTTTGGCGGGTACGGTCCAGAAACGCCAGACCCGCTTTCCAGTGGCAGCGTCATAAGCATCGATGAATCCACGGATGCCGAACTCCGCACCGGAGATCCCGGCAATTACCTTGTCCTTGATCACGATCGGTGCGAGCGTCGCCGTATATTGCCCGTTGGTGAAGGGCGCCATCTCGGTTTGCCAGAGCAGACGGCCCGTGCGTGCATCGAGCGCCACTATATTCCCGTCGAACGTCACCATGAACAGGCGGTCGCCCAGAATTGCGAAGCCGCGATTGACCCCGTTCGCTTTCCGGCCCGGGGGAAACGCGTGTTTGTAGAGCCACAACTGGCGGCCGCTGCGCGCGTCCAGCGCGTAAGCGTAGCCGTTCGCGGCGGTCACGTACATCACGCCGTCCACCACTAGCGGAACCGCTTCAAATGATCCCGACTGGCCGGTCTGGTAAATCCAATCGACCCGCAGGTTCTTCACGTTCGATGTGTTGATCTGGTTCAGGTTGCGGTGCCGGATAGCGCTGTAGTCACCCCAATACGTCAGCCAGTTCTGCTGCTCGCTGAGTGCATGGACCAGCCGATCGTAGGTGACATCTTGCGCCGAAAGCGCGAAAGCCAACGCGAGCCAACACCACGCGGCACGTTTCATCGGATGCCCTTTTCTTTTTTTACGCCCGCGCCGGCGCTTACATCGCCGCGCAAGGTGTCCAGATACGCCAGGAGATTCTGCAACTCGTCGCTCGTTAGCGAATGGTACGCTGGCATCAAAGATTTCGTTTCAGGAATCACTTGCTGGACCTCGTCCTTTTGGAACATGCGAAAGTTTTGCGAAGCGTCGCGCAACTGGACGGTGAATGTGTCCTCGTTGATGCGCACTCCTGTGACGCGCTTGCCGTCCCGCGTTACGACGGTCACGCCGCCGTAGTCCTCTGAAATGTCTGCCGATGGATCTACAATGGACTCGCGAATGTACTCCGCCGACCGGCCCGCTCCGATTCGCGTCAGATCCGGTCCAAACACGCTGCCTTCCCCGGCGATGCGGTGGCAGCCGGAGCAGCCGCTGTGCTCGTACACCTGCCGGCCCTTAAGCGGATCACCGGCGACTGGCGCGTCGCGGCGCGACGAGGATGCTGATAGGCTCCGAACATAGGCCACCAGGTGAGCCAACTCATCTTTTTCAAAATCGAACGATGGCATCGTCGTGCCCGGCACGCCATTTAGGACGACAGTTTTGATATCGTCGTCGGTTGATCCATGCAGGAACCGCCCCAGATTCAGCGCGGGTCCGCGCCCACCGCCGCCTGTCAGTCCGTGGCAGAACGCGCAGTTGCTGCGGAATGTAGCTTTACCGTCCGCGAGATCCGTATCTGTCTGGCTCCATGCCGTCGACGAGCAGACGACTAACACAGCAATACCTGCAATTTTCATAGAGGGAAATTAGCTATTCTATACGATCGCTGGAGCGAACCGCGATGAGGCCCGTCGAATTGGCACGGCATATTGTTACCACACTCAAGTCGAGCGGGCATCAGGCTTACTTTGTGGGAGGTTGCGTGCGCGATCTTTTGCTCGGTGGGCAGCCCAAAGACTACGACATCGCGACGGACGCCCGCCCGCACCAGATCACGGCCCTGTTTCCCAACTCCGGCTTAGTCGGGGCGCACTTTGGCGTCGTTTTGGTAAGGGAACAAGGCGCGCAAGTGGAAGTGGCAACATTTCGCAGCGACCACGCTTACGTCGATGGCCGTCATCCGGCCGGCGTCAGTTTTGAAACCGATCCACGCCAGGATGTGCTTCGCCGCGACTTCACCATAAACGCGCTCCTGCTTGATCCGGACCGCGACCAGGTGTTGGACTTTGTCGGCGGGCGCGACGATCTTCGCAATCGTATCATCCGCGCCATCGGCGACCCGGAAGCGCGCTTTCGGGAAGATCACCTGCGCTTGCTGCGAGCCGTGCGGTTCGCGGCCCGGTTAGACTACCAGGTCGAACCGGCCACGCTCGACGCGATCCGCCGCCTGCATGAGCTGATCCTCACGGTATCCGCCGAACGCGTTCGCGATGAGTTGGTTCGCATCCTCACTGAAGGTGGCGCGCGCCGGGGCCTCGAGTTACTCGATAATACGGGGCTCCTATCCGATGTCCTTCCCGAAATTGCGGCCATGAAAGGCGTGGCACAGCCGCCAGAGTATCACCCGGAAGGCGACGTTTGGACCCATACCCTGCTGTTGCTCGAAAATCTACGAAATCCAAGCGCAACCTTGGCTTTGGGTGCGTTGTTACATGACGTGGGCAAACCGCCAACTTTTCGCGTTGCCGATCGAATCCGCTTCGACGGGCACGTGGAGAAGGGTGTCGAGATAGCTGGCGCCATTTTGACCCGTTTGCGCTGCTCGGGCGAGGAGATCCGGCAAGTCACCGCCCTGGTGGCGAACCATATGCGCTTCAAGGATGCTCCTCAGATGAAGGTGAGCACGCTGAAGCGTTTTCTGCGTTTGGAAAACTTCCCGGAGCATCTCGAACTTCACCGGCTCGACTGTGTCTCGAGTCACGGCCGCCTGGAGAATTACGAGTTGATGCGGCGCAGCATGCAGGAGTTGCCCGAAGACCAGCTCAAACCGGCGCCACTCATCACCGGGGCGGACTTGATCGCGGCTGGCTATCTGCCCGGCCCTGCTTTCGCTAGAATTCTGGCCGTGGTCGAAGATGCACAGCTGGAATCGAAGATTCAGAATCGGGTGGACGCGATGGCGCTCGTCCGTGCGCAGTTCCGAAGCCCGGACGGTAGCCCAGTCTAACCTGGCCGGCCTAACCCACGTGCCACCAGGCAACGCCATCTTGCTCCCGCTGCATCACCCGCTTCTGCCGTTCCAGATACTCCAGATGCGCCAACACTTCGAAAACGGCGAACCGATAGTGAAACGGCTCGAGCTGGCGGTCCCAAAGCTGGTCGACCAATGCCGCGGCGTTCTTCGGCCCTTCGGTAAGTAGGGCAAGAATTCGGTTGCAGCGTTCCTCGTGGTGTTCGACGGTCCGGCGAATCCACTCGCGATGACCGGAAAACGGACCGCCGTGCGAGGGCAGGATGAGCTCGATCTCCAGGCGCGCAAGATCCTGTAATGAGTTGAGATACTCACTTAACGGATCACGCTCCGGGAGCCAGCCGATATTCGGAGAGATGAGCTCAAGCATCTGGTCGCCGGAAAACAGGACTCGGTGCTCAGGGCCGTACAAGCACACATGCCCCGGCGAGTGCCCAGGCGTCCAGAGAACTTCGAGTTCTCCAACAGCCGCCACGATTCTTTCCCCGCCCGCCAGCACGCGATCCGGTTGCAGACGCTGAAAGCTCTTATGAATCTCCGTGGCGCCGGTTTCAATCTTGGAGATGAGATCGGCCGCCACTCCGGCCCGACGCAAAACCTCACCAGCCCATGCGAGATATCGTTCGGATTGTGCCAGCACCTCGAGATATTCCGCATCACGCGAGTGCAACAAAAGCCGCGCTCCGGTGAGTTTGAGGAGCCGCGGCGCCAGGCCCATGTGATCCGGATGAACGTGTGTCAGAAGGATTTCATGAATGTCGTGCCACGCCACTCCTTGAGCCGCCACCGCCAGCCAGAGAGCTTCAAAACATTCGTCGGTGTCCATGCCGCAGTCGACCAGCAGGTAGCCGCTGGTCAGCCGCACCAGGTAAACGTTGATTGAACCCAGAGTGAAGGGAAGCGGCAGTGCGATGAGAAACACTCCGGGCAATACTTCGCGGTAGCCGGTATCGTTGGAGGAGTTGACCCGCAAAGCCAGATGCTAGCACAGCGGAGTGCGGCTTCCCGGCTGAAGATTCACGCTGGGAGTGGCGGTTTAGTCGTAGACGAAGTGCAGGGCCTTCTTAAGGTCGTCCCACGCCTCGCGCTTCGCGTTTTGATTGTATGGACGCAGCAGGTATGAGGGATGATAAGTAACCATCAGGGGCAGGTCGTGCCATTTGTACCAATTCCCGCGCAGCCGGGTCACGCCCTCCTTGCGGCCAAGCAAAGCGCGCGCTGCCGTAGCGCCGAGTGCACAGACCGCCTTGGGGCGAATGACCGATAGTTGCCGGAATAGGAATTGTCCGCAGATCTCCATTTCATCCGGTTCGGGCGTCCGGTTCTCCGGCGGCCGGCATTTCACGACGTTGCAGATGTAAACGTCCTTGCGTTCGAGCGGAATTCCCTCGCGCTTCGCGGTGCCTTCAATCATCTGCGTGAGCAACTGGCCCGCGCGCCCGACGAACGGAAGACCCTGCATGTCCTCATCCGCGCCGGGACCCTCCCCTACGAACACCAGCTTCGCCTGCTCGTTTCCGGAGCCGAACACGATCGTGTGGCGCCCCTGGTGAAGCCGGCACCGTTTGCAATCGCCGATGTCTTCTCGGATCTTCTGAAGAGAATCGTCTGCCGGTGCCAGGCCCGGCAATTCGATACGTGCGGGCGCAAGCTGAATCTCGCGCAAGGCCGGGTTTTTGGGCATATCGGCGTCTGGTCCGGCCGCCGCATTCGTTGCCCGGCGATACAGGGAGTTGAAGCCGAGATCCTGGTAAAACTCCAGAACGTCGCGGAGTTTCTCAGCGTCCATGGGCCGGTTCAGCGAGCGTGTGACGCAGACCTAAAGCTTGGTTCAAAATTTCGTCGGCTAACTCGCGTTTGGAGGCTCGAGGCAGCTTGAGAAACTCTCCCGTTCGCAGCGCCAGCGCGATTTCGTTCTGATCAGATTCAAAGCCGGTGTCGTCCCCTCCCACAAGATTGGCCACGATCATGTCGCAGTTCTTGGTTTCCAGCTTGCGCCGGGCCTCGCGCTCCAGGTTCTCCGTCTCGGCGGCGAATCCGATCAGTAGCCGGTCTTTTTTGCCTCTCCCCAGCTCGGCGAGGATATCTGGCGTGGGATCCAATTCAAGCGACAGCCGTGCCGCGGTCTTCTTGATTTTTTGCTGCGGCACCGAGGATAGGTGGAAATCCGCGACCGCCGCCGCCTTAATCACGATTGTAGCGCCGTCCAGATGTTCGAAAACCTTGGCGCGCATCTCATCCGCCGTTTTCACCGGGACAACCGTAGCGCCGCGTGGCGCAGACAAATGCACCGGGCCCGAAATCAGAATCACGTGTGCACCCCGCTCGGCCGCGGCCTCCGCCAGCGCGTATCCCATCTTTCCGCTCGATCGGTTGGAAATGAACCGCACCGGGTCGAGCGGTTCCTGTGTCGGCCCGGCGGTAATGAGCACCGTTTCTCCACTGAGGTCGCGTTGGCGGTTGACCTGCTCGGATACCACGTCGGCGATTCGTTCGGGATCCGCCAGCCGGCCCGGTCCAATCATCCCGCACGCCAGAAATCCATCCTCCGGCTCCACGATCTTATGGCCCCTGCCGCGCAGCGTCACCAGGTTTGCTTGTGTGGCGGCGTGCTGCCACATGTTGGTGTTCATTGCCGGCGCCAGCACCACGGGCCCCGTGAACGCCAGATACATCGTACTCAGAAAGTCGTCCGCAATCCCGTGAGCAAACTTGGCCAGGATGTCGGCGGTGGCGGGCGCCACGACGAGCAGATCGTTTTCTTGCGCCACACCGATGTGTTCTACGGCACTCGATAGCGTCTCTTCGGAACTCGTCGAAGAGAAGAGGCTCCGGATCACTTTGCGCCCAGTCAAGGCCGCAAACGTAAGCGGCTGGATGAACTTTTCCGCCGCCTCCGTCATCACAACCTGAACCGAAAAACCGCGTTGGACCAGCACTCGGCACAACTCGGCCGCCTTGTACGCCGCAATGCCACCGGCCACGCCAACTACTACGCGCGGCTCTCTCGGCATCTCGTCGTCTCGGCGTGCTGGTCGCACTTAGATCGTGTCGGGCGCCGGTTCTTCTATCGGCGGCGTCAGTCCGGGGATCTCGTACTTCACCAGGCCGCGCCGCACTTCCTCCGTCGCGATTATTGTCGGCTTCTTGGATGAAGTGGGCAGGAAGGGCCGCGCGCCGCCCTGCAATTGCCGCGCGCGCTTGGCGGCAACGATGATGAAACGGTAGGTGCTCTGCTCAGGGTCGTCTGGGATGGTGCAATGAGCGTTATTCTTGGGGCCGTGTTCCGCCATGATACCTCTCAAAGTTCGTTCTGAAACGTAGCCAGGATGGGCCGAAGCTGATCCTCGATCCTCGTGCGGCGTACTCGCTCGGCGCGTACGATAGCCGCCAGAGTCTGCGCGGAATCATTCAATTCGCTATTGATTACCACGTAGTCGTATAGACAGTAATTCCGGATCTCCCGCGCCGCGTCGCGCAACCGCCGCTCGATCACCGCGTCCGCATCTTCACTTCGCGCACGGAGCCGTTGCTCCAGAATCTGACGGGATGGAGCCAGGACAAATATGGTGACGGCTTCCGGAAGCTTTCTCTTTAATTGTGCCGCACCTTGCACGTCAATGTCGAGTACCAGGTCCCGGCCTTCCGCCACGGCTTCGGCCAGGGTGCCGCGGTGTGTACCGTAATAATTGCCGAAAACCTCGGCATGCTCCAGAAATTCACCTCGCTCCAGGCGCTGCTCGAATTCAGCACGGGAGATGAAATGATAGCTTTCCCCGCTGCGCTCGTGTCCGCGCGGCGCGCGCGTCGTATAAGAAACCGAAAACCTCAACCCCGGAACGTCTGCCAGGAGCCGCGCCACCAGAGTGGACTTTCCCGACCCCGACGGCGCTGAGATGATGAAAACGGTGGCCAGCGCGTTACTCCAAATTGAGCGATTGCTCGCGAATCTTGTCGATCTCCGATTTTGTGGCCAGCGCCTTCTCTGTGATAGTGAGTCCCAAATCCCCTAGCCCTCCGGTTTTCGACAGGATCGTGTTCGCTTCGCGGTTCATCTCTTGGAGAAGAAAATCAAGCTTCTTCCCGATTTCGCCGCCCCCGCCAATCAACTGCTCCAGCTCACCCGCATGCGTCTTCAGCCGGGTCAATTCCTCGCTGATGTCGCTGCGGTCCGCCAGCACAGCCGCTTCCTGCGCCAGACGCTGCGGCTCCAGGCTCGATCCGCGGAGCAGTTCCGCCAGCCGCTCCTGCAAGCGCTTCTGGAAAACCGGCAATGCACCTGAGCGGATTTCTTCCATCCGCTCCACCCCCTGCCGGATCTTGGCGCAGCGCTCCGCAATCTCGGCCGCAATTTCAGCGCCCTCGCGCTCGCGGAAACCATTGAGCGCATCCAGCGCTTCGTCCAGCGTTGCCACCAGGGAAGACGCGAACTCCGCGTCGAGTTCCGCCGCAACCTCCGTCCGGAACATTCCAGGAACCCGAAACGCCACATTCAGGTCCAGGGTCCCCGACAGATGAAACTCGCGCTGCGCCTGTTCGAACGCCGTCACATACGCTTCCAATAGCGGCCGGTTCAGGCTGGCGTCAGCCGCCGCGCCGTTCGTCCGGTTCCACGTCACGTTGAGCTGCAAATGTCCGCGTGCCACCCGGCCTTTGATCGTTTTGCGGAGCGCGTTTTCGGCTGCGTCCATTTCCGGTGGCAGATGCAGGTGCATATCGAGGCCGCGATGGTTCACGGTCTTCACACTCAGCACGATTTCATTGGAGCCCGTGCTTTTCCGCACCTGGGCGAATCCGGTCATGCTGCGCACACTCACAAGTCCACCGCCGCTCCGGCTTCGACGAATTGCAGTTCATGAAGCCGCTGATAAATGCCGCCTCCCATCACCAGATCTGCGTGTGTTCCCGACTCCACAATGCGCCCCCGGTCCATCACCACAATCTTGTCGGCTCGCCGGATCGTAGAGATGCGATGCGCGATAACGATGACGGTCCGGTCCGCCATCAAATTGGCCAGTGCGCGCTGCACCAGCATTTCCGATTCGGTGTCCAAATGGGAGGTGGCCTCGTCCAGGATGAGGATGGGTGCGTTTTTCAACAAGGCGCGCGCGATGGCGATCCGCTGCCTCTGGCCTCCACTCAGTTTCACGCCGCGCTCGCCGATGATGGTGCCGTAACCCTGGGGCAGCGCTTCGATAAACTCATCAGCCAGCGCGTTCTGCGCCCCGCGCCGTATCGCTTCCATACCGATCTCTGGGCGCCCGTATGAAATGTTGCTGGCCACCGTGTCATTGAACAGGAATGTGTCCTGCGCCACCAGGCCGATCTTTTCCCGCAGCGAGGCCAGCGTCAGGTCGCGCACGTCGCACCCATCGATCCGTACGGCCCCTGAGGTGACGTCGTAGAACCGGGGCAGAAGATTTACTAGAGTGGATTTCCCTGCTCCGCTCGGCCCCACAACGGCCACTACCTCGCCCGCTTTCACTTCCAGTTGTACACCCTCGAGCTGAAACCCGCTGGAACCCGCGTAATAGAAGCCGGCGTTTTCATACGTGATCGAATGCCCGAAGCGCGTGAGCCTTGCGGCCCCCGGTCTGTCCTGCATCTCTACCGGGTGATCCAGGTACTCGAATACTTTCTGCGACGCGCCCAGGGCCTGCTGAAAGATGTTGTGAATCCCGGTTAGCCGCTTCATCGGCTCGTACATCATCAATAGCGCGATCACGAAGCTCGTAAAATTACCGGCCGTCAGTTCGCTCGTCTTGATCTGGGTGCGGGCATACGACAACAAGCCGACGATGGTCAGCGCACCGAACATTTCGATCAGCGGCGAAGAGATCGCCTGTTGACGGACATAGCGCAGATTGCTGCGTAGCAACCGGCGCGCCGCGTCTCGAAAACGCCGCGATTCGTAGACTTCGGCCGCAAATGCCTTCACTACCTGGTGGCCGCTCAGTGTTTCCTGGAGAATTTCGTTCGCTTCGGCCGCTTGATCCTGCGCGCGGCGGCTGGTGCGCCGAATGTGGCGGCCAAGGCGCGCCGTCGGCACTAAAATCAGCGGCATTACCACCAGGCTTACAACCGCAAGCTGCCAGTCTTTACGCAGCACCACGAACAACAGAAACAACACCACGAAGCTCTGGCGCAGCAGGTCCGCTAGAATGTGCGAGATTGCTACCTGGATCTTCTCGATGTCGTTCATGATCGACGACATCAACCTTCCAGTCGAATGCTGCTCAAAGAACTGCGCCCCATGGCGCAGCACTTTTTCGAAAACCGTATTCCGCAGATCGGTGACCGCGGAAAACCCGGCGTAGTTGATCATGTAGTTCGCCAGGTAATCGCAAACACCCTTGACCGCGAACACTACCAGGATCGCCAGCATCACCATCGTCGCGATATTGTGTACCCCGGCTGGCATGAACTGGTTGAGATACACGGGACGGCCGAAGACGGGAAGTGTGAACAGCAGCACGGGTTTGTCAGGCGCCGCCGGGTTAAGCACGTAGTCGAGAATGGGACCAATCAGCAGGGCGATGGAGGCATGCGCCGCACCAACCAGCGCCATCAGCACAACCGATAAAACCAGAAAGAACCAATAGCGCCGGGCGTAGGCGAGCAGCCGCAGCAGTTCCTTCATGCGCGCACCCCCAGGCGCTCCAGCGCATCCCTCACATCATCTACGCTCACCGATGCTATTCTGCCGCTTCCTGTTAGCACTTCGCCCTGCGTGCGCCACGGCGCCCACACCACCGGGTCGGACGATCCGAAAATTACCACCACCGGAACTCCGAACGCCGCCGCCATGTGCGCCGGGCCGGAGTCGTTGCCGACGAAAAGCGCCGCGCCGGCGATGAGGGCTTTGACCTCGGCCAAAGTCGCCCCGGCGACCGTTCGCCACGCGCTAAACTCCGAGAGATTTTCGCCACTGCCTCCGATGAATACCGGCGCTAGTTCAAAGGATTCCTGCAAGAACCGTGCAACTTCCGCAAATCGTTCGGCAGGCCAGGTCTTGTCCGCGGCCGCCGCCACCGGATGAATGACGGCGTACGGCGCACTGGGCATTCTGGCCTGTTCTGCGTACAGCCGCGCGCGCGGTATCTCCACCTGCGGCGCTCCTAGATAAAACATCGCCGATGCCAAATGCTCCGCCGTATGTACCTGGCCTTCGACACCCAGGATCTCCTGCGCTCGTGGGATTTTGACGTTGTAAATCCACGAATATCGAAAGTGCGCGAACCCCGCACGGAACCGTGCCCCGGAAAATGCCGTCATCCGCGCACTCGTTCCCCCTCCATGCAGGTTGAGACACAAGTCCGGATGCCACCGGCGCAAGGCTCGCCAATCCGGTTCCAGAATCTCGGCCACCTCCGGATTCCCTTCGAAAATGGCGCGGAACCGATTCTCAACTACGACCGCGACAGATGCGTCCGGCCGGGCTTGTTTGAGAACGGCGAGGGCAGGTGTGGTGAGGATACAGTCTCCCATGGAGCGAATCCGGACCACGGCGATTCGCCCCTGATTCGGGAGACGTTCGAGGACGGAACTCATGCCTGCGCGCAGCTACTCCTCAATGCGGGCTTCGTCGATCAGCATCACCGGAATGTCATCGCGAATCGGATATACGCGATGACACTGGACACACTTCAGCCCGCTCGCGTCCGGTTTCAGCTCCACCGTCGCCTTGCAAAGCGGACAGACCAGAATCTCCAGCAATTCCTTGCTAATCGCCATATGCGTGTTCAGTCTATCAGCTTATGCGGCGGTCTTCATTTCCGAACGCGCCTGGCTGATCGCCGCCAGGTATTTCCGCGCGCGGTCTTCGATCACGTCGAAACGGCCCTCTTTGACGCTCTTGGCGTCCACCAGTTCGGCGCCAACCGCCACGGCGCATGCTCCGGCTTTCAAGAACTCACCCGCGTTTTCGAGACTCACGCCGCCGGTGGGAATCATCTCGATGTGCGGAAATGGCCCCTTCAGTGACTTGATGTATTTCGCGCCGCCCACGTTCCCGCACGGGAAAATCTTCACAATGTCCGCCCCCGCCTCCCACGCGGTCACCACTTCCGTGGGCGTCAGGGCGCCGGGGCAAATCACTTTCGAGTACCGCTTGGCAATTTCGATGGTCGACGTCTTCAGGCTGGGCGTCACGAAAAATTCAGCCCCGGCCAGCATGCAGGCGCGCGCCGTCTCCGGGTCAAGCACGGTGCCGGCGCCAAGCACCAGTTTGTCGCCGAACTGGTCGGCAACTTTCTCGAGCGCGCGGATCGCTCCGGGCACCGTCATGGTGATCTCAGCCGCTCGAATCCCCCCACGATAGATCGCGTCCACGGCTTTGATGGCGCCCTCCGCGCTCGCAGTGCGTACCACCGGCACGATGCCGATTTCAACTATGAACGACAAGATTTGGTCTTTGGTCATGGCTCCAGATTATCAACTTACGCAGCCCGATCCCTCGACGGAAGTCAGGGGCAACCGGCCGGCAGCAGGGAACCGTCTACCAATCCACTGCCGCGCCGTCATCGGCGTCGTAGGCTTCCGGATTCCGCCAGTCGTGGCCGATCTTGTCCGCCATCGCGTTTTCGTCCAGTTCGATGCCCAGTCCGGGCCCGGTTGGCAGGTCCAGATAACCATTTCTCACGATAAACGGTTTCTTGAGATAACCCTCGCCGAGGCTAACCTGTTCCTGGCACAAGAAGTTCGGGATCGAGGCGGCCATCTGCACTCCGGCGGCGAGCGATTGATCGGACCGAGCGGGTTGTGCGGCGCGATCGTCGCGTAGTAAGCCTCGGCCATGCCGGCGATCAGCCGTACTTCGGTGATGCCGCCGGCGTGGCAAATGTCGGGCTGCAATACGGTCGCGGCGCGCTTCTCCAGAACCTCGCGAAAGCCCCACTTGGTGAAAACCCGCTCGCCGGTGGCGATCGGCAGATAGGTGCCGCGGGCGATCTCGGCCATCACGTCGTGCTCCTGGCAGTTGATGGGCTCCTCGACGAACATCGGCTTGGTACGGCTCGAGCGCCTTGATGAGCAGCTTGGCTGTGGCCGGACTGGTGGCGCCGTGAAAATCGATGGCGATGTCAACATCGTTGCCCACCACGCGCCGCAGCTCGGCGAACTGCTCGGCGGCATACTGGACGGCCGCCGGCGTCTCGATGTACCGCGCCGGACGCTTGTGGGCCGGACCTGTCTTAAAGGCGGTGAAGCCCTTCGCTAGACCCGCCCGCAAAGCTTCCGGCGAATCGCCGTGCGCATAAACGCGAACCCGCTCGCGCGTCGGTCCGCCCAGCAGTTCGTAAATCGGGACGCCCAGCGCTTTGCCCTTGATGTCCCAGAGCGCCTGGTCGATGCCGCTCAAAGCGCTGGTCAGCACCGGTCCGCCGCGATAGAACGCATGCCGGTAGATCGCCTGCCAATGGTGCGCCACCCGGCGCGGATCCTTTCCAATCAGGTACGGCTCGATTTCCTTGACTGCTGCGACGCACGTGAGCGCGCGCCCTTCGGTAATCGGCTCCCCTAAGCCGACGATACCCGCGTTAGTGTGTACCTTGAGAAATAACCATCGCGGCTTCACCAGAAAAGTTTCGAGCTTGGTGATCTTGATGTTGTCCTTCGGAGAAATGGGGGCATCATTTCCAACGCGCTGTTGGGCAGCGGCTTCGGCACGGTCGAAGGCAGCCAGACCCGCGCTGGCAAACGCTCCGGCGATGAGAGAACGGCGATTCATGGGTTTCATCGAGGCTCCTATTGCAGCTCTAAGGCTCGCGCTTCCTCGCCCCATGCACCGCGATGCCACCCAGCAGATGCTTCCGCGTCTTCACACGCGTGAAGGCCACGTTCTCCCGCGCCGAAAAAATGCCCCGGCAGCTGGAAAGCGTCCGAGCGAATCTGGAATGTAAGTATACAGCGGGCGCGCCCTGCGTATCCGCGATCCATGCAGGAACGAAACGCGCGTGTGATGAAGTCGTACTTGGGCGCGATTATAGCGGGGCCGCCGGCCGTCCCGGAATCAGGGCTATGCGGCGGGAGTCCGTCGGCCGCGCGCCGCCGCGCGTGGCAATTCTGCCGCCATACCGGCAGCAAGCACTGCCGGCGGCACGTTGGCGGAGGCCTCCATCATTTGCGCCATGGCATATGCCGGCATGTCCTCGGCTTCCTTGGCAAACGTGAGTTGGTTGTCGGCGGCGTCGAAGTCTACTTTGATCAAATCGCCGCCCCGCACCTGTTGCGTCGCAATCAGGTTCGACATCGGATGCACGAGTGCGCGGTCGATCGCCCGTTTCAGATGACGAGCGCCGTACTTC
Organism: Terriglobia bacterium; assembly: GCA_963768075.1. GTDB lineage: Bacteria > Acidobacteriota > Terriglobia > Bryobacterales > Bryobacteraceae > QHXW01. The sequence goes on along the minus strand of CAVYHD010000011.1, from coordinate 64,834 downwards.
ATGTCCGTCCCCTCGCGCAGCAGGAAATCTTTCGCCTCTTCCGTCACTGAAAACACAAACGGGGTGGTCATGGAGGAGTTGAAAATCCGCGTTTGCAGAATCCCCAGTTCCAATCCCAGGATCTTCCTGAGTTCAGCTTGGCCCAGTGGCCTGAAAACCACCACTTTATCGATCCGATTCATGAATTCCGGCGTGAACTTTCTTCGGGCGGCTTCAACTCCGGCCCGCGAGACTTTTTCCGTCGTGGCGTCATCCAGATCGCCGGTCTGACGCCGCGCTTCTGCCTCCGAGGCCGCAAATCCCAAATTGGGTCTCAAAATGGAACCCATTTCGGTAGCGCCGAGGTTGCTGGTCATGAAAATCAAGGCGTGGGAGAAGTCCACGCGACGATTGTCGCCCAGAGTCAGAGTTGCTTTGTCTAGAATGCCAAGTAACAGATTCCAAAGCGCATCGCTGGCCTTTTCGATCTCGTCGAAGAGCACGAAACTCAGTTTGAGTTTGTCAGTATGATACTGATTCAAAACCTCTTGGCTCAGCAGCGGATGGGTTTCCCGATGCCCCAGGTATCCGGGAGGGGAACCGATCAGTTTGGCAATTTCGTGGCTGTGCTGAAACTCCGCGCAGTCAATCTTGACCATGGCGCGGGCGTCGCCCACCAGGCTCTCTGCGGCGGCTTCCACCAGCCGGGTCTTGCCGGAACCCGTAGGTCCAAGAAACAGAAAGTTTCCCACCGGCCGGCCGGGGCCGTTCATACCCGCCAGGTACATCTGATAGACATTGACAATCTGGTCGATAGCCTGATCCTGCCCGACGATGCGCTTCCGCAAGTCGCTATGCAATTTTTCGGCATCCTGACCAGTTTGTGTCGGATCCAGCCTTCTATTTAGCCGCACCATACTGCCTCCCCGCCGCTCAGACCCCTGGCGCCAGATACTCACGCTCGGGATTGAGCAACTAGCTTGCCAATGTGCTCCCCTCCTACTTCTTTGGTTTTAAAGGCCTCATCTCGATCCGGCTCACCAACGTCCGCTCCGGCATCCGCAGTAGGTCCATGACAACCTCTGCCACATCCGCGGGCGCGATCTTCCAGTCGCTGACGCCCGCGGTACCCGCGCCGAACTCCGTGTCCACGCTTCCCGGCATGATGTAACTCACGCGAACGTTGTCGTGCCGGTGATCCAGCATGAGCGCCTCACTAAATCCGTTCAGCCCGAACTTCGAGGCGTTATATCCAGCGCCCCCCGAGAAGGCGTTCTTCCCAGCCAGGCTACTTATATTGATGATGTATCCTCCGCCATAGTTATTAAATCTTTGTAACGCTTCGCGCGAGCAGTAGAATACGCCTGACAGGTTCAGGTCGATCATGCGCCGCCAGTCTTCTATCGAAAGCTCAGAAGTGCGCCGGAATATCCCCAATCCGGCGTTGTTGATCAACACGTGTAACGCGCCGAAGTTGGCGTCTACACTTTGGAACAAGCGCCGTACGTCCTCAGCTTTGGATACGTCGGCGGCCTCGCCGTACACGGTCCCGCCCGTAGCATTTTTCAGTTCCCCGGCGACCCGTGCGACCGTCTCCGCCGACCGCCCGCAGAAGGCAACCGACGCCCCTTCGCGCAGCAATCGCTCGGCGATAGCCCGGCCGATCCCCCGTGTACCTCCTGTTACCACAGCAACTTTTCCGGAAAGCAGTTTGTCCATCATTAGATAGTACTGTTCCGTGAGAACTCGCGTTACGGTTTGGTCTGTTAAAATACAAATAGAAAGTAACGCATGACTCCCGCTGCGCCGACCGCCACTTGGCGAAGAGTTTGCGAGGAATATTTCTCGCGTTTGATCGAAGACCTCGAGCAAGGGGTCGAATCCGAAGTGGAATCGCGCGTCACCGCGGCCATGGATGCCGCCGTCCGCGGAGCGGTGACCGACGCCATCGGCGAGAGCCGCCGCGCGCTTGCCGAAGACCTGAACCAGGCTGTGCGCCGTCTCCGCCAGGCCGCCGACGTCAACGATCTGCACTCCATTCTGCTGGATGTGACTGCCCCGTTCTGCGGCCAGGCTGCCGTCTTCTCCATTCACGAGCAGTTGGCGCGCGCCGAGCGCATGCGGCGCCCTGCGCAGGGGAACGCGGGAGACGGGGGCGCCGCCAGCTTGCCGCCGCTCGAGTTCCCGATCTCTAACGCAGCCGCGTTTGCCACCGTCATTGACACGCGGGACCCTGTGGTCGCGATGAGCACGCCGGCCGAAGTGTCGCCCAAGCTGGTAGGGTTGTTCGCTCACCAGCCCGACGAGCGCGTCTACTTGTTTCCACTGGCCGCGGGTGGGGCCGTAGTGGGCATCTTCTACGCCGGGTCCAGGGTGCAAGCGCCGCCGCTCGAGTTGCTATGCGAAGTCGCAGGATTGCGGCTGCACGGTTTGACGCAGGTCCCGGCAGTCGCCGCTGCCGCTGCTGCCGCATCGGGACCTGTCGCAGCTCCGGTTTTGCCAGAACGTGATCACCTGGTGGGGATTTCCGGATACCTGCCGCAGCCGCCTACCGCCTCTGTGGCTCGAGCGCGCGGAGAGCGATACCGCGAGGCAGCACAAAGAATGGTGGGACCTTTCCCGGCAGGAACAGCAGTTGCATCTGGCGGCACAGCGCTTCGCCCGCGTTCAGGTGGCGGAGATGCGGCTGGCCACCTCCCAGGCATTCCGCGCGGGCCGCGCGGCAAGTGATATTTACGGCGCGTTGAAGCAGCCTATTGAGGAAGCGCGTCAGCAGTTTCGAGAGAAGCACATGACCGTGTCTCCCACGATGGTGGATTACCTGCACCTAGAGATGGTGCGCAGCTTGGCCGATGACGACGCAAACATGTTTGGTCCGAATTATCCCGGGCCGCTGGTCTAAAATCGCGGCCGCATTTCTTCTTGCGGCTTGGGCAGGGCTGGCGGCGCCGCCGGCTGAAACCAGCCTCGCCGCGATGGTCAGGGCCTATCGCGACAAGCCGTCAGTGGCCCGCCGCGCCCAGCTCGAGCGCTTCGCCGCGCTCCATGCCAAGGATCAGGATGGGGCCTTGGCGCGGCTGGCATTGGGCGTCACGGCGTTCGAGCAAAAAGATAACGGGCGCGCCGTTTCGAATCTGAAGGCCGCCCAGCCGCGACTCCCTAAAGTCGCCGATTACGCCGTTTACTATATCGCCGCCGCTCAGATACAAGCCAAGGACGAGACCAGCGCCGGTACGGAGCTGGAACATCTGCGTGACCTGCCGGCTCCTTCGCCACTTGCCGCCCGCGCAACGGTGCTGCATGCCAAAGCGCTGATCGACCTGAAAAATCCCGCCGAAGCCGTCCGCGTCCTGCGAGACCATTACAACGACCTGCCTCAGCCAGACGCGGATCTGACACTCGCCACGGCGTATGAGTCTGCGTCTGACCCGATGAACGCCGCCGCCTGCTATCAGCGCGTATATTTCGGTTATCCCGATACGGACGCGGCGGCGCGAGCTTCGGCCGCGCTGCTGCTGCTCAAGACGTCCATGGGTGCGGCCTACCCGCTACCCACCGCCGGCCAGATGCTGGAGCGTGCCAATAAGTGGCTGGCCGCAAAGGAATACGGCCGTGCGCGACAAGAGTTCACCTCGCTGGTTTCCGATCTTGCAGGCGCCGATCGAGACTTCGCCCGCGTCGGCGTCGGAGTGGCGGATTTTCAGCGCGGGGAAGTCGCCGCGGCTTTTCGCTATCTCGAATCTCTCGAACTCGAACGCTCCGAAGCCGACGCCGAGCGCCTTTACTATCTCGCGGAATGCCAGCGCCACACCAACGCCGGCGACGACATGCTCGCTACCGTGAAGCGGTTGTCGCAGCAATATCCGCAGTCGGCCTGGCGGCTCAAAGCCCTGGTCTCGGCCGGCAATTGCTATCTGTTGCAGAATCGTCCCGACGTCTACGAGTCGCTCTTTAAGACGGCGTACGAGACGTTTCCCGACGACCCCGCTGCGCCCAATTGTCACTGGAAGGTGGCCTGGGCAGACTACGTGCACCGCGCGAGGGATGCCGCCGAACGGCTGCGCGAGCAAGTGGAGCGTTATCCTTCCGACCCCCGGACCGGTGCGGCGCTCTATTTTCTTGGAAGGATGAGCGAAGCCGAGAACGAGTTCTCCGGCGCGCGAGCCTATTACACCAAGATCGTCGATCTCTACCCGAATTATTATTACTCCATCCGCGCGCGTGAGCGCCTCGCCGATCCGAAGATCGTTGCGGCGCAGGCCTCTCATAAAGTCGACGAAGCCCTCGCCCGCATCGAGTTTCCAGAGCGGCGTCCGCCCGCGGAACGGGAACCGACGGCGGTTACCAAACTTCGTATCGAACGCGCCCACCTGCTCGCCGCCGCGGGGCTGCAGGATCTGGCCGAGAGCGAACTGCGTTTTGGCGCGCGGCACGACGGCCAGCCGCAGTTGCTCGCCATGGAGCTGGCACGCAGGGCCGATTCGCCCTACCAGGGCTTGCGCTACATGAAAAGTTTTGCGCCCGATTATCTGGCGATGCCCTTCGACCAGATGCCGCGCCGCTTCTGGGAACTACTATTCCCTATGCCCTACCAGAAGGACCTGGTGAAGAACGCCAAGCTGCAAAACCTCGACCCGTACCTCGTAGCCGCGCTGATTCGCCAGGAATCGGAGTTCAATCCCAAGGCACTCTCGCATAAGAATGCTTACGGTCTCACGCAGCTCCTGCCTGCCACCGGCCGGCAGATGGCGAAGAAGAACGGCGTGCGCCGCTTCCGTACCTCGATGCTGTTCCAGCCGGCGACCAATCTGCAACTCGGCTCGCGCTATCTGCGATCTATGCTCGACGAGTGGGGCGGCAAATGGGAGCAGACCCTGGCTTCCTATAACGCCGGCAAGACGCGCGTGGACGATTGGGTGAACTGGGGCTCTTTCCAGGAACCCGCGGAGTTTGTCGAGACCATCCCCTTCACCGAGACCCGCGAGTACGTGCAAGCCGTGCTGCGCAATGCCGCCATCTACCGGCGATTGTACGGCACTCCTCCGCCAGCCTCTGAAGACGCACCCGCCAAGTCATCGGCCGGCCACACCGGCAAGCGTAGCCGCTCGCGGGTGGTCTCGCAATCCGCCGCGCTCCAGTAGGCGGACCCCCCCCCCGGCCCGCCAGCACACTCGCCGGCGTGGCACGATAAGAGACGATGCTCCGCGCATTCTGCCTGCTGATCTGTCTCGGTGCTCTCCTGTCGGCCGAGCAAGTCCACCCCATCACCGGCCGCCACATCGCGCCCGTCATGAGTGCGGATGGCGCAGGCTGGCTGGTGCGTCCCGAGCGCGAGGCCGAAGAGGCGCCTGACGCCGCCCTTGACGCCATCGGAATCGCGCGCGGTGCAACCGTCGCCGACGTTGGCGCCGGCGCCGGCTATATCACCTGGCGGCTGGCCGAGCGTGTGGGCCCCTCGGGCAAAGTCTACGCCAACGACATTCAGCCCCAAATGCTCGACCTGCTGCGCAAGAACATGGAGGCCAGACACCTGACGAACGTCGAGACCGTGCTCGGAGCCGTGGACGATCCCAAACTCCCCGCCGCCCGCATGGATCTCGTGCTGCTCGTTGACGTGTACCACGAGTTCACCGAGCCCGAGAAGATGTTGCGCAAGATTCGCGAATCGCTCAAGCCCGATGGCCGCCTGGTGCTGCTCGAATACCGCAAGGAGGACCCCAGCATTCCCATCCGGCCCGAGCACAAGATGAGCGTGGCCGAAGTCCGCGCCGAGGTGCAGCCGGAAGGCTTTCGCTTCGAGAAGACGCTCGAAACGCTCCCGCGACAGCACATCCTCATCTTTCTCAAGAGCGTCCAGTGAAGGGTGGCCGCTCTCCCTCCGAGCACTCGATATTCGCGGACCGCGTGACCGGCGCCCGAATCCACCAGTTAACCGCGCATCCCTCTATCAACCACCCAACGTATTTTTTGCAGAGTTCGTTCACGCCAGATGGTCGGGCGCTGGTCTTCACCTCGTATCGAACTGGCAGCGCGCAGTTGTTCGAGATCGCTCCGTATCCCGATGGCGAGATCCGCCAGTTGACCGACGGGCCCGCGATCCATCCGTTCTCACCGGCGATTCATCCCGATGGTGCGCGCGTCTTTTTCGTGCGCGCTGGCGGCATTTGGGAAATCGACCGCGCGACGCTCGAAGAGCGGTCAATCGTCGACTTTCCCGGCGCGCAACTCGGCGAGTGCTCGCTCGGCGCCGCTGGCGAGTGGCTCACGGCAGCCATCAAACAGGGATCGCAGCAGGGCTTAGTCGCGGGCCGCGCCGACGGCTCGGATTGGCGGCTCATCCCGTTCCCGCGCACCGTCATCCACCCGCAATTTCACCCGCTCGAACCCGAATGGATTGAGTTCTCGGGCGATCCCGCTCCGCGCATGCACCGCGTGCGCCGCGATGGCACCGGCATCGAGTGTCTTTATCAGCACGGGAACGACGAGTTCGTGGTGCACGAAACCTTCCTCGGCCGCACTGGTCAGCTCGTGTTTACCGTCTGGCCCTACGCACTTCGTACGTTAGACTGGACCACGCGCGAGATCCGTACCATCACCGATCTCAACGCCTGGCACATCACGCCCAACCACGCCGGAACGCATGTGCTCTGCGACACCAACCATCCCGATCTCGGTTTGCACTTAATCGAAGTCGCCACCGGCGCGCGCCATCTTATTTGTCTTTCGGAAGCCACCAGTCAAGGCACGCAGTGGCGCAAGTCATGCTACGCGCTGGCCGGGGATTTCGCGGCGGCCGCGGGCGCTAGTGCCGGGCGCGCGCTCAGTTGGATGGAGATGCCGACTGACTCCGTCTATGGACCGCAATGGACGCATCCGCATCCGTCCTTCTCGCCGGATGAAAAGCTGGTAGCATTCGCTAGCGATCGCACGGGGCACACGCAAGTGTATGTAGCGGAGGCGCCCGGTATCTTCTGAATCCCGATCGACTATCCCGTCATCTCTAAGACTGTCGTCAAACCTGAAACCTGAGGTCACATCATCGTGGGTAAACTCACAGGAAAAATCGCAGTCGTCACTGGAGCGTCTAAAGGAATCGGCGCATCCATAGCGGAACACCTCGCGGCGGAAGGCGCGTCCGTCGTCGTCAACTACTCGAGTAGTAAGTCCGGGGCTGATGCCGTAGTTAAACGGATCACCGAAAAGGGCGGGAAGGCCATCTCCGTCCAGGGCGATGTCTCCAAACCCGCTGACATAACGCGTCTTTTCGCTGAGACGAAAACCGCATACGGCAAGCTGGACATTCTGGTGAACAACGCCGGCATCTACGAATTTGCCCCGCTTGAGTCGATTACTGCCGGGCACTTCCACAAATTGTTCGATCTCAATGTTCTTGGTCTGCTGCTCACCACTCAAGAGGCAGTCAAGCTCATTGGATCGGGTGGCGGCTCGATTATCAACATCAGCTCAATCGTTGGCCCCATGCCGGTGGAGAACGGCTCCGTATACAGCGCCACGAAAGCGGCGGTGGACGCCATCACCATCGCGCTTTCAAAAGAGCTTGGGCCCAGGAAGATCCGTGTCAACTCAATTAATCCGGGCTTGGTTATAACTGAGGGGCTTCGTACCAGTGGCCTTGCCGAAGGCGAATTTCGAAACAATGTTGAGTCGCAAACTCCCCTAGGCCGCGTCGCGCAGCCGGAAGATATCGCGCCCGCCGTCGTGTTCTTCGCATCCGACGACGGTGGCTGGGCTACCGGCCAAACTCTCATCCTTGCTGGCGGCAAACGGCAATAAGTGATGTCCCCTACTGCTCCACCCGCTTCATCGGCACGTCGAGCCGCAGCTCCTTCATGAACCGCTCCCGCATGTTGCCGAGCCACTCGTCGTCATAGCGGCGGTTCAAGTCGATCTTCGCGATAGCCACGGTCCCATTGTCTTTCGCGATGGCTTGCGTCTCGCCGTCCGGATCGAGAATCAGGGAGTTCTCGCCGTAAGTCGAGCTCACGAGAAAAACGTGGTTCTCGATGGCCCGCGCTTTGGTCAGCGCGGCGTCTCCGTCCCAGATGGGCATCAGAATCATCTCCGCGCCCTTCAGCGCCAGGGCGCGCGCGGGGTCGGCGTATTCCACGTCCCAGCAGATCATGATCCCGATCTTGCCGAAGTCCGTGCGGAACACCGGATAATCGTTGCCCGGAGTTAGTCCGGCCTCAATCTCCTCGCGTGGCAGATACACCTTGCGGTATTTGCCGATGAATCGGCCCTCGCGATCGATCAGCACGGCCGTGTTGTAGACCGCCGGCGCTTCGCGCTCGTAGATCCCTGCGACGATGTAGGCATGCTTGCGCCGCGCTAGCTCGCCCAGCTTTTCGGTCGTCGGTCCGGGTACAGGTTCGGAAACATCGGCGTCACTCTTACCCGTACCGGCAACCGTCATGCCCTCCGGCAGCACGATCACGTCTGTCTTCTCCGGCACGGCCCGGTCCACCAACTCCACAAACTGTCGAACATTTTCTTCCGCGGAGTGCGTATTGTGCGGATGGTATTTCACCGTCGCTACCGTTACGCTCCGTGGTCCCGGATTCGCAATCTCTTCGAGCGAAATGTCATCCCACCACAGCGTGGCCTGCGGCGCATTCTGCAAAAAGAGCTCGATGTTGACGGCCACCGCGCGCTCCGGCGCCGGCGCATCCAGCGTCAGGCGCGTCCACTCGCCTTCGGGCGTGACACTGTACGGATAGTCCGGCCGCCCGGCGGTCTTGCCGTCCGCCCTTTGCCAATCGAGCCGCGCCACCACCTGTAAGGCTTCATCCTGCAACCCGTTGGAACGATAGTAAGCCACGAAACGGTACCACTTACCCGCTGCAATCTCCGGAGCCAGATAGGTCCACCCGCCGTATTCCGCCGCGTTGCTGTTTCCGGAAATGGCCAGCGATCCCGGCTCGGTGCGGTAGCGCGTCGTGTCGACGAACGTCTTCGGCGTAATTTCCGGCCGCGCCCCGTAAACGCTCCACCCCAGCGGCAAGCCGCTCGCTCCTGGCTTGAATGCCGACTGGTGCACGTGCAGCGGCGCCGCGGCGCAAAGTACCGAGAGCGTCAAAAGCAGCGTGCTCCGGCGTAAATGGATCGAAACCATATGATTCCAGTTTAGTTCTTCATCTTCACCGGCGGCGGCAGTTCCTTGCGCGGCAGCAAATCCGGCCGGTTCGCCGCGTGATACACAATCGACGTAATCACCGCCGATGCCTGCATCACGTCCGCCGGCACCACGTGGTCGTAAACGTCCATGTTCGAGTGGTGCGTCATGCGTCCATACTCCACTTCGTCCTGGATGAACTGGAATCCTGGCAGGCCCACTTGGTCGAAGGACTGATGATCCGTTCCTCCGGTATTGCGAATCGTGATCGTCGTGGCGCCCAGGTCGCTTGAAGGGCGCAAGCCATGCCTCGAACACCGGCCGCATCGCGTCATTCCCCTGCAGATACACGCCACGAATCTTCCCCGTGCCGTTATCGTCATTGAAATACCCCGAAAGCTTAGCGTGCGCGGGCTTGAGCTGCATGGTAACGGGATCGCCGAAAATTCTCTTTGACGTACGCCCGCGAGCCATAAATCCCCTGTTCCTCGCCGCTCCACAATCCCAGCCGGACCGTCCGGTCGAGCTTCAGATGCAGAGCCTTCAGAATGCGCATCACCTCGATCATGACCGCGCTGCCCGTTCCGTTGTCGGTCGCGCCCGTGCCGCCAATCCATGAATCGAAATGCGCGCCGATCATGACCACTTCGTCCGGCTTAGTCGTACCCGGAATGTTGGCGATGATATTCAATCCCTCGCCGGTGGCGCCTTCGCCCGTGGTCCGGACTTCGAGCTCCAGCTTCACGGGAATTTTCTTTTCCAGCAATCGCGCGATGCGATTATAGTGCTCGACAGTCAGGGCGATCCGCGGTTCGGCCATGGGCTGGTCGCTCTTGTACGTGCCCGCGGCCTCGCCGAAAACCGTGCCGGCATCGGCGTGATAGCTGGGAACGAGAGCTGCGACGGCCCCCTCCTGCTCCAGAAAATGATTTACTTTGTCGGTGATGTCGTCATAGACGTACTGCCAGATTCTAGCCTCGGCATCGAGCGGCAAAAGATCGAATAGAGCGCGCCGATCCCCAGGCTTCTCCGGCAGGATCATCTTTTCCAGATCGAACGGCGGCAGCGCCTGCGGGGCAGGCGCTTCGGCCTGTTTCGCCAAGTCCGCATCGGAATAGCGCGAGGCCGGCGCCGTAGTGACCGGCGTCACATCCGTAGGCTTTTGCAACAGCACGATCTTGCCCCGCAGCTTGCCCTTCTGCTCCTGAAAATACTTCTGCAGCTCCTCTTCTGTCTTCTTCACGTCCAGGCTATCCGTAATCTTCAACGCCGCGAGCACAGGCTCCGCCTCGAGCGGCCCTTTCGTATCCGTCGACCATGCCAGTGGAAACCCGATCAGCGGCGCATACTGCGGCTCCTGAATCGAAATGCTGAACTTCGTAAGCCGCCAGCTCCTCCCGAACTTTCCCCACGGTTGCGTAGCTGCATCCTCGATTCCATATCCCTTCAGCCGCTTGACCACCCACGTCGCAGCCGCTGTGAAGCCGGGCGATCCCGTCAGTCTCGGCCCGTAGACGTCCGTGATCCAGAACAGGTGATCCATCACTTTCGAGTTCTGAAACGCCTCCGTCTTGATGCGCTGAATGACGGCGAGGTCGACCTTTTCCTGGGCGCCGAGAGCTATGGCAACGAGCAAAAGCACCAGTAGTCTTTTCATCGGTCCTCTAAAGTGGCAGTGACGCCGCGAGCGTTATCTGCTGATGTGTCTTGTGATCTTCGATGATAATCTTCCCGCCTTCCAGCCGCACGTCATCCACCTTGTGAAAATTCTCCGGTGTGTGCGTGTAAAACATCAGGAAGCGGGATTCGATCTTCGTCCGCGCGGGCAGCCAGCGGAACACCGGCGAGCCGAACATCGTGTTCAACTGCACCACCTCGCGCCGCGGCACATCGAAAGGTTGTGTGGAGAATTCCATTCCCCGCGCCAGCTTCTTGCTTGGCGGATAGTACATCCAGCTCTGGGTCCACGGATATTCTTGCGGCTTGAACAGATACCCGAGCAGCAGCCGCTTGCCCGGATGCAGCGCCGTGATGAATACCACCTTCCGCGCCGGGTCCATCAGACTCGTCGTGTGATCGCCCGAGTTCGATTCCGCCGGCGTCGTCCGGACATCAATCTTCCGCGTGTGCAGCCCAGGCGCATCCGGCCACGTGAACTCTTTATCCGATGGCAGCCGGTGCGGCAGCCCGCCTTCCTTCTCCGATTCCGTATATGGCCGCGTCTTCGCTCGCCGCGCCGACATGTCCACCACCGTCACTCCCGGCTCGAGGAACGGCGACCCGATCGTCGCATGCTCGGCCCAGAACGCCGGCCTGTCAAACGCCAGCAGGCTCTCGAGTTCGCTCTGCACATAGATGACGTTTTCGCCATCCACCATGCGCACCGTGCGCGAGAACAGTTCCTGCGTCAGCGGCAGCTTGGTCGCGAGCGTCAGCGTCGTCGTGCGGCCGTCCTTGGCGTAAAACTTCACCTCGAACGGGGACTGGTGCGCCTCGCCGTGGCCCGGCAGCCCGCGCCAATTCTTCTTCATGCGACACCTCCCCGAATCCGTCCACGCAGACGAAAGTGGCCCATCGCCCCGTCGAATTCATTCTTCTCGCCGGCCTCGCGCGCCATGCGGATCGGATTCCACAGCGGGCTGAGTTTCTCCGCATCGTCCGCCAGCACCACGCGCGCGAACGTGCTGCCCCTCGAAAGCACCGTTAGCTCCACCGTTCCATTCGACAACTGAAATCCCGGCTGCTCTTCGAAGCTCGTCTTCGGCGGCTCGCCGCTTTGCGCGAACACAGCCGGCACCATCAACAAAATACCTGCGAAACGCATGAAGCTAAGACTATCACTGGTTGGAGTATACTGGCTCTCCATGTTCTGCACCCGCTGCGGCGCCACAAACGCGGACCTCGCCCGCTTCTGTTCCGGCTGCGGCTCTCCTCTCGAACCCGCCACCGTCCCCGGCTATCCCCCTCCAGCCGCCATCCCTCGCGCGCCCGCATTCCGCTACTCCGGCTTCTGGCGAAGATTCGTCGCCATGGTCATCGATAGCCTCGTGTTCACCCCCATCGCCGTCGCGTTGCTCGCCACCACTGGAATCTTCGGCATCCTCCTGCACCCCAGCGACGATTTTGAGGGCATGATGGCCGCCATGCTCGGGGTTAGTATCATTGCCGTGCTGCTGTTGATTTTCGCCGGAAGCTGGCTCTACCACACCCTTATGGAGAGCTCCCGCTACCAGGCTACTCTCGGCAAACTGGCGCTCGGAAGCATCGTCACCGATCTCGACGGCCGGCGCATCTCGTTCGCACGCGCCAACGGCCGCTTCTTCGGCAAAATGGCTTCCAGCGCAATCTTCAACGTCGGCTACATCATGGCTGGCTTCACTGAGAAGAAACAAGCGCTGCACGATATACTGGCCGGCACCCTCGTCGTCCAGAAATAGTTCACTTTGGGCAATTGGACAGCGCTCTGAGCCTGTCCTACGATGAAACTGCATGGCCGATGCCGCGCCCGCCATCGAGATTCGCGACCTGCGAAAGCTCTACGGAGCCAAGGCTGCTGTCGATGGCCTGAGCCTCACCGTCCCCCGCGGCACCTTCTTCGGATTCCTCGGCCCCAACGGCGCCGGGAAGTCCACCACCATCCGGATGCTCACCGGCCTCATCCCGCCCACCTCCGGGTCGATCGAGCTCCTCGGCATGCCCATCGAGGGCCATGAGCTCGAAATCAAGCGCCGCATCGGCCTCGTGCCGGATGAATCGCTGCTCTTCGATCGCCTCACCGGCGTCGAATTCCTCGAATTCGTGGGCCGCATGTACGGCCTTCCGCGTCCGGTCGCCGAGGAGCGCGCCCGGGAGTTGCTCGCCCTTTTTGAGCTGACCGCCCAGCCCCGCCAGCTCATCGCCGAATATTCCAAAGGCATGCGCAAGCGTGTCGCCATGGCCGCTTCCCTCATCCACCGGCCCGAGCTGTTTCTCATGGATGAGCCCTTCGAGGGTGTCGACGCCGTCGGCGCGCGCCTTATGAAGGACATTCTGCTCGACCAGGTCCACCACGGCGCCACCATCTTTCTCACCTCGCACGTCCTCGAAGTCGTCGAGCGCCTCTGCGATCGCGTCGCCATCATTAACGAGGGCAAAATCGTCCGCGAAGGAACCATGCAGGAGCTCCGCTCCGCCTCGGAAACTTTGGAAGATGTCTTCGTGCGCGTCGTCGGCGCCGACCACACCTTCGAAAGGCTGGACTGGCTGTGATCGCTGCCATCCTGCGCGCGCAATTTCTCAGCATGCGCAGCTTTCGCCTCGATTCCCGCCGCCGCGGCGCCATCTTTTCCATCCTCACGTCGCTCATCTGGTACGGGATCTGGATCTTCGTCGCCTTCGTGGCGGAAAGCTTCTTCGCGTCGCCCGAATCCGGAGAGGCCATTCGCCGGGGCTTTGCCTTCGGCCTGATGTTTGTCTTTCTGTATTGGCAGCTCACCCCGATCATGTCCGCCAGCCTCGGCGCTTCACTCGACCTGAAAAAGCTCCTCATTTATCCCGTTCCTCCTGTGAAGCTCTTCGTCATCGAGGTTCTGCTGCGCCTCACCACCGGCGCCGAAATGCTGCTGGTTCTCGCCGGCGCTGCCCTCGGCCTGCTTCGCAACGCGACCTACGGCGGCCTCATCGCCGCGCCGCGCATCGTGTTCCCTATCCTGCTCTTCGTCCTGTTCAACCTGCTGCTTTCCGCCGGCCTGCGCAATCTGATCGAGCGTCTGCTCACGCACAAGCGCGTTCGCGAACTCCTGATGCTCCTCCTGGTATCCGTCGCCGCGGTGCCCCAATTGCTATTCGCCACGCGCCGGCCCACGGGCGGCCTGCGCAATTTCTTTGCCCACGCTCCCGGCGGATTCTGGCCCTGGACCGCCGTCTCCAACATCGCGCTCGGTTCCGCCGTCCTTTTGCCCATCCTGATTCTGACCGTCTGGGCCCTCGCCGCCTTCGTCTTCGGCACCTGGCAGTTCGAGCGCAACCTGCGTTACGACGCCCATTCCACCCTCAGCCCCACCGCCGGCACGAGCCGCGCCCCCTCCCGCCTCGAAGCCTTCTACCGCCTCCCCACCCTTCTGCTGCCCGACCCCTTGGCCGCTGTCGTCGAAAAGGAACTCCGCGCCCTCAGCCGCACGCCCCGTTTCCGCATGGTCTTCATCATGGGATTTTCCTTTGGCCTGCTCGTCTGGCTTCCCATCACGCTCGGCAGCGGCAACCGCCATTCCGTCATGGCCGATCATTACCTCACCATCGTCAGCGTCTACGCCCTCACTCTCCTCGGCCAAGTGTCTTATTTGAATACTTTCGGATTCGATCGCTCCGCCGCCCAGTTCTACTTTTCCGTGCCGGTATCGATCGGCCAATCGCTTGTAGGCAAAAATATCGCCGCCGTCCTGTTCATCTTTGCCGAAATGCTGGCCGTCACCGTCGCCTCGCTCGTGCTGCGCATTCATCTCCCGCCCGAGGCCATCGCCGAAGCCTTCTCCGTCACCGCCGTCGTGGGCGTTTATCTGCTCGCCATCGGCAATCTCAGCTCCGTGCATTTTCCCCGCGCCATGAACCCCGAGCGCGTCTCGCAAGGCGGCGCCGCCAGCCGCATGCAGGCCCTGATTTTTCTGTTCTATCCCATCGCCCTGCTGCCCGTGACCCTCGCCTTCTGGGCCCGCGCCGTCTTCGACAGCCAGCTCATTTTCATGCTGATCATGACCTTCGCCGCGATCCTCGGCGCAATCGTCTACTGGATTTCGATGGACTCCGCCGTAAGCGCCGCCCTCCAGCGCCGTGAAAAACTGCTCATGGAGCTCAGCCGCTCCGAAGGCCCCGTAGCAACCGAATAACTTACACGCGCCTTCCCCCACTAACCGCCCCATTCCCCTTGATCACGAACCTTAGCGGCAAATCCGCAGATTGCCGAATCCCGATCCTGGCCGTCACTTCAATCTCAAACCGCGGTTCTTTCTTCCACTCCCGCACCACCAGCGCCCCGCGCGTCACATCCACGCCATTCTGCGCCCGCGTGATTCCAAAGGCCCGCGTGAGATTCCCCGGCCCCGAAGCCAGTTTCGCAATGGAATGCGCCTTCGGCCGCCGCCGCTGCATGAGCCCGATCCCCGCCACCGGCTCCGCCGCGCGAATCAGCACCGCGCCCGCCGTTCCCTCCGGCCCCACCACGAAATTCAAGCACTCATGCATCCCGTAGATGAAGTACACATATGCGTGCCCCGGCGGCCCAAAAATCACGCGCGTGCGCTTCGTAATCCCCCGCGCCGAATGCGACGCAAGATCGTCCCCGCCCAAATACGCCTCGGTTTCGACAATCGTCCCCGCCACGCGCCCATGCACCAGAATCTTGCCCAGCAGCTCGCGCGATACCGTCACCGTGTCCCGGTCATAAAACTCCCGAGGCAAAACCCGGCTCTCAATTGCGAGCTCGCGCCATTCCATAGCACAATTATCATCGCGCAGAGGAGGGTCTATGGCAGACGAGAAGCAGCTCGAGATTCTTAAAAAGGGCGTCGGAGACTGGAACCTCTGGAGATCAGAGAACATCGGGGTCGACGTGGACCTCCGCAGGGCGCATCTGCGGATGGCGAGACTGCGCGGCGCGAATCTACACGAGGCCAACCTGCTCCGCGCGGACTTGTCCGAAGCGAATCTTAGTGCAGCGGACCTCAGCGCGTCGACCCTCTTCATGTCGAACCTTACTGGGGCAGACCTCGCCGAGGCAGACCTCAGCCGCTCTGTCGCCGGCTGGACCGCGTTTACCGATGTTGATCTGAGCCGGACCAAAGGACTCGAAACAGTCGAGCACATGGGTCCATCCACCATCGGCATCGACACCATCTACAACTCAAAGGGCCAAATTCCCGAACTCTTCCTGCGAGGCGCCGGCGTCCCCGACACCTTCATCACCTACATCCGCTCGCTAGTCGGCCAGCCCATCGAGTTCCATTCCTGCTTCATCAGCTATTCCAGTAGAGATGACGAGTTCGCGCAGCGCCTGCACACGGACCTGCAGAGCAAGGGCGTGCGCTGCTGGTATGCTCCCGAAGACCTGAAAATCGGCGACCGCTTTCGCGATCGCATCGAGGAGTCCATCCGCATCCATGACAAGCTCCTGGTAGTTCTCTCCGCAAACTCCATCGACAGCCGCTGGGTTCAGACCGAAGTAGAAGCCGGCCTGGAGCGCGAACGCCGCGAGAGCCGCCCAGTCTTGTTTCCAATCAGCATCGACAATGTCTTCGAGCGCACAAACCAGGCTTGGGCCGCCGACATCCGCCGCACACGCTACATCGGCGACTTCACCCACTGGAAAGACCACCAGAGCTACGAGAAAGCCCTCGATCGTCTCCTCCGGGATCTCGCCGCGGAAAATCCACCCAAAGCATGACGCAACCGCTCCCTTTGGTCACGGCTCAGAATCGAGCGGGCTTTCTGAGCCGCGACCAAAGGGAGCGGTACTAACGTCCCCTCTTGCTAAACTCCCCTTCATGCTCTTCATGGTGATCGAGCATTTCCTCAACTCCGACCCCAAACCCATCGGCGAGCGCTTCCAACGTGCCGGCCGCCTGCTCCCCGAAGGTCTCACCTACCACGCAAGCTGGGTCGATGCAAACGGCGCACGCTGTTTCCAAATCATGGAAACTTCCCGCCCGGAGCTCCTCACCGAATGGACTGCCCGCTGGGCCGACCTCATCGAATTCGAAATCGTCCCCGTATTGACCTCCGCTGATTTTTGGGCGCAGTAAACCATGCGACTCTTCACTGCCATCCACCTGCCAGAAGAAATCGTCGCGAATCTCGCCACCCTCCTCGCCCGCCTGAAGCCTACCGCCCTTATTAACTGGAGCCCACCGCAGAACCTCCACATCACCACCAAGTTCATCGGTGAATGGCCCGAAGAACGCCTGTCCGAACTCACCGCCGTACTCGCCGCATTGCCGCCGCGACCCGCCATCCCTATCGCCATCGAGAAACTCGGCTTTTTCCCAAATCCACATTCCCCGCGCGTTTTTTGGACCGGCGTCCACGCCGGCGAAGCCCTCACTCAACTCGCTCGCGATACCGAAAATGCCCTCGCGCCGCTCGGTATCTCCAAAGAGCAGCGCCCCTATTCGCCCCACCTCACACTCGCGCGCATCAAAACGCCAGGCGAACAGGCAGCCCTGCTCCAAGCTGTCGCCAAGCTGCCCTCACTCGACTTCGGCCGCTTCACCGCCGACCGCTTCCACCTCTATCGCAGCCAGACCACTCCCTCAGGCTCCGTGTACACTAAGCTTGCGGAGTTTCTATTCGCGAAATGAACCCATGGGAATCCTGGCGCTCGTGGCCGCATACCTGATCGGCGGCATTCCTTTCGGCTACCTCATCGTCAAATGGAAAACTGGCGCCGACGTGCGTTCGTCCGGCAGCGGCAATATTGGCGCGACCAATGTCCTGCGCACCACCGGCCGCGCCGCCGGCCTCGTTACGCTGCTGCTCGATATCGCCAAAGGCGCAACCGCCGTCTGGCTTGCCGGTAAACTCACCGGCGGCAATATTCACTGGATGAGCGCCGCCGCAGTCACTGTGATGCTCGGTCACGCCTTCCCGATCTTCCTGAAGTTTCAGGGCGGCAAGGCTGTGGCGAGTTTCATCGGAGCGTATCTTTACCTGGCGCCCCTGCCCCTTCTCGCCGTCTTGATCGTGTGGCTGGCCGCCGTCGCCTTTACGCGCCAAGTCTCCATTGGCTCCATTCTTGCCGCCGGAACCTTTCCCCTCGCCGTTTGGCTTCTGATGCAGCCGCCGCTCTCTCTGGTTGCCGCCGCCACCATCAGCGGAGCCTTCATCATTTACCGTCACCGCGCCAACATCGCGCGCATTCGCGCCGGCACGGAACACATGTTATCGTTTGGCTCGCATAAGGCAGTCGCACCTCCCCGCTGGAGAACCCGCCGGCCATGACCAATCTCGCCATCATCGGTGGTGGCTCCTGGGGTACCGCTCTGGCGATCGTGCTCGCCCCGCGCTTCGACCGTGTGCGCCTCTGGGTCTACGAACCGGATCTCGCCCAGCGCATGTGTACCTCGCGCGAAAACGATGTCTACCTCCCCGGCTTCAAACTGCCCCCCAACGTCGGCGTAGAGAACAAACTCGGACCGGTCCTGGACGCTGCTCAGATCGTCCTCAGCGTAGTACCCTCGCACCTGGTGCGTCCGCTCTACGCGCAGATGGCCCCTCACTTGACGCGCGCCATGCAGCTCGTGAGCGCCACCAAGGGCTTGGAGACCGGCACACTGCTGCGCGTCTCCGAAGTCATCCGCCAGGTGCTCGAACCGCACTTCGCGCCTCGTGTGGCGGTCCTCTCCGGCCCCACGTTCGCCCGCGAAGTCGCCCGCGGCGATCCGACGGCCCTCGTCGTTGCATCCACCGATCACGAACTGGCTGAAACTGTGCAAACCGTCTTCTCCGGCCCGACTTTTCGTCTGTATACCAGTTCCGATCCGGTGGGAGTAGAAATCGGTGGAGCGGTTAAGAACGTGGTCGCCATAGGCGCAGGAGTTTGCCACGGCCTGGGGCTTGGCCAAAATGCCATCGCTGCGCTGATTACAAGGGGTTTAGCCGAAATCAGCCGCCTCGCGATGGCCATGGGCGGCCAGCCGAAAACGCTCGCTGGTCTCGCCGGACTGGGCGATCTGGTGCTGACCTGCACCGGAGACCTGAGCCGTAACCGTCACGTTGGATTGGAGTTAGCGAAAGGAAGGAAGCTCGAAGAGATCGTCGAATCCATGAAAATGGTCGCGGAGGGCATCAAAACCACCTCGGCCGCGGTGGACCTCGCTCGACGCCATTCGGTCGAGATGCCGATCGCTCAGCAAATGCATGCCATGCTTCAACTTGGCCGTTCGCCGCGAGAAGCCATCCGCCAACTCATGGAACGCACATTAAAGGAGGAATAGTCCCGCAACCTTTTATGCCCCAGTGGGTTAACGAAGATATGGGGGCCTCATTGGCTCTTGACTGCGACGCCCAACTAATGCTTCGAGTCAAGGACGGGGACGGGGCGAGTTTCGCCCTGCTGCTGAACAAGTATCGTGTCGCCGTCACCCATTTCCAGTACCGCATGGTGCAGGATCAGCCGGTGGCGGAGGAACTGGCTCAGGAGGTTTTCTTGCGCGTCTACAAGTCGAGAGAAACCTACGAGCCGACAGCGAAATTCACCACGTGGCTGTATCGCATCGCCACCCACCTCGCGCTGAACTGGCTGCGGGATAGGAAAAACGAGCGCGGACAGCAACGGCTGGATGATGTCACGGAAGACGGACCAGTCCATGAGCTGCCGGACCGGACGCCATCGGTGGAACAGAGAATGGTACACCGGGTGAAAGTGGATGAAGTGCGCCGGGCCGTGGCAGCGCTGCCGGCGAAGCAGCGGGCCGCGGTCCTGATGCATAAGTACGAAGAGATGGAGTATTCACAGATCGCAAAAATACTAAGTTGCTCGGAATCAGCGGTAAAGTCGCTTTTGTTCCGGGCCTATGAAACCTTGCGCGTTAGACTAGCGCATATGGCTTAAAGGGAAGACATATGGATTGCCCCATCAAGACTCAGGAAAACAGGGAGTGGCTGCTGGATTATTCGGCTGGACGGCTGGATCACCAGCATGCGGTGATGGTTGAGCGGCACGTGGAAGGGTGTCCCGACTGCGCGCGGTTTGTTGCAGAGCAGCGCGTGGTGTGGGAAGCGCTCGGCGAATGGGAGCCGCGGGAAATCAGCCCGGATTTTAACCGGCGGCTGTATCAGAGGATTGACCAGGCGAAGCCGGCCTCCTGGCTCGACCGGCTGGCGCGGCCGTTCCAGCCGCTTTGGCGGCCGCTGGTACCCTTGGCGGCTGCTTGTCTTTTGATTGTTGCGGGGGTGGCGCTGCATACGCCCACGGCCACATTGCATCCAAATGCCGAGCAAGCACACGTGGAAAGCGTTGAGCCGGAGCAGGTAGAGCGCACGCTGGATGATTTGCAAATGCTGCGCGAGCTGGCGTTGACGCCGCCCCAGGAGGCCAAGACTCCCCAGCCGATGTAACGATATGCGCCGCTTCCTCCTCATCGCCGGATTTTGTGCTCTCCTGCCTGCGGCAGCGGTGCGTGCGGAGGAACGTCCGCCGGAGCCTAAGGCCAGGCCGGCCGCGAAGGCGAAGGGCAAGGCGAACGGGGAGGCGCCGGCTCCGCTCGAACGATGGAACCGGATGACGCCGGAAGAGCGGCGGCAGGCTTTGGCCAAACTACCGCCGGAACGGCGGCGGGAGCTGCAACAGAAACTGCAGCAGTATCGCAACCTGCCTCCCGAGCAGCGCGAACAATTGGGAGAAAGGTACAAGGCATTCAGTCAAATGTCGCCGGAACAGCAGAACCGCGCGCGCGATCTGTTCCGGCAGTTCAACTCGCTTCCGGAGGACCGCCGCCCGGTGGTGAAGCAGGAGTATGAACAATTGCGGTCCATGCCGGAATCCGAACGCAACGAGCGCATGAATAGCGAGGCATTTCGCAGCCGGTATACCACCTCGGAACAGCAGATGTTACGGGATTTATCCCAGACCTTCGGAAGTTCCCGATAAGAAATATTCAGAAATAACCTAAAGAAGTATTGTCAATTCCCTGAGATTTCTGGTACCTTTTTCTAACCATAGTCTGAGCGGGTGACGGACTCGCGATTCGAGCGAGCGATCCGGCCCACAGAGGACTTGATAAGGAGTTTGGAATGAAAAAAGCAAAAGACCCAGAGCCCGCGATGCGCCCCGCGGCCTACCGAAAGGTGCTGACCGAGAAACGGGAGCAGGTAATGGCCGGTCTGGGCATCAAGTTCGACACGATGGCCAAGATGGGCCGGGTGGCAGAAGAGGACCAGGCACAGCTCTCGCACGACGAGTTCATCTCGCTGCGGCTGAATAGCCTGGACTATGTGCAGTTGCGTATGATCGAGGAAGCGCTGGACCGCATTGAAGCGGGCGACTACGGCGTGTGCATGGGCTGCGAGGAGCCGATTCCGGCGAAGCGCCTGCAAGCGGTGCCGTGGGCGAAGTATTGTGTGACTTGCCAGCAGGAAATGAGCAACATGCACGACGACGGGCCGGCCTCAGCCAAGCCGCGCGTCGGAGTACAAGAGAACTGGTAGAAAACGCTTGCGATCCGCGTCCGCAGATCGCAAGGGCCCCGTACTGCCTTCCTTAGCTTATCCCCGTCCGTTTTCCGCTATTCGATGGCGATGGAACTGACTTGCAGGACGTCGCCGTCCATGGTGCCTTCAACCTTGGCTTTCAGATCGCTCTCTTTGCTGGTGGCCTTGAGCGCGGCGAGCGCTTTGGCGTTGCCGGCTTCATCGAACTTGATGAACTTACCGTCGCTCGTGACCAGTGCGTAGCCACCCTTAGCGCAACCGACCGCGCACTTCTTCGTGTGGCTGGCAAGGTCCTTGCCTTTGCACTGGACATCCACGACCGTGCCGTTGAATATTTCGGCGAAAGCGGCGACGGACAGCAAACCAGCCGCGGCGGTGAGCATAGCGAGTTTTTTCATTCTTCCTCCTGAATATTTATACGTACTTCCCCACGTTACTGGATTGGGGTGCGCCGGGCAAGCCAGACGGCAGTCAGAGATGTTACTTTCCCCGGCGAGAGGAGCATGGCGGCGAGAGTGATGGCGGACAGCACACTGATCACGAGGCAGGCGGTGCGCTCCGGGCCACCTGTGAACTCCAAATCCACAGCGCACGGGCCTGAGCAACGGGGCTCAATGATGATCATGCCAAGCTGATCGGAACGGATGGGCACGCGCCTGCCTGCTACGGTTGCGCGCCATCCGGGATCATAAGTCACCTGCACGTAGACGACCTGCGCGGGTGAAAGGCTTGTGGAAATTCGACCGTGATCGGGATTCTCCCAGGTGAGGGAAGCGAGGGGCAACGCGGGATCGTCAAGGGCGGCGACGTAAGAGCGCACGGGGCCAATGTCGAGGCCGTGGGCCGGCCGGCGGGTCACGACCGCGGATGCGGGAATCACGTGGGCGAGCGATGCGGATCGCAGCGGAACCTGATAAATGTAGTCGTCGCCGTCGCGCCAGACGAGGGGAAGAAGCCCATCGAACTTTTTCGGGTTGCGGATGGCGTGATAGTGGTCATAACTTGCGGGCCCGGTGACGACGATGGCGCCGCATCCGAATGCCTTCAGCCAGAAGACAGAGACGGGGCCATCTTGATCGCCGGCATTCTGGCCGGAATAAATGGTGTAGACGACGGCGCGCTGCATCCAGTTTGGGGCGGAGGGCTCGTGGCCCGCGCCGAGCTGGGGGTTATCCGCAAACAGGTTCAACCACCACGAAGCCTCACTGGCGACAAGGACGCGCTGCCCGGGGAGGTGGGCGCCGATCCAGCGGGCTTGCTGATAAGGGAGCGATTGCGTGATGACCACCGGGCGGATGAGGCGCCGAGCGTAGCGGTAATCTTTCCAAGCGACCCAAGTTAGTAAAAGCAAAACAAGGACCACTGAGACGACGGCGGCTTTCGGGCGCAGATGGCGGACGAGGGGATCGAGCGCGAAGGCGACCAGTAGGCAGAACCCGACTTCCCATTCGAGGTGGTAGCGGTGCGGCTGCGGGAGGAAGCTGAGATTCTGGTACGCCAAGACGACGATGGCGCCGAAACAGGCGGACAGGAGAATGGCGAATCGCAGCATGATTGCGGGCACGCGCAGCGTGATGACCCAGACGGCTGACATCGCGAGTAGGAACAGGCCGGCAAGGATGCCGGTTTGTGAAGTGAAACGGTAATCACCGCCGACTAATTGCGAGTTGGTTTCGATCAAACGGATGAGGGAAGGCGGAAAGAGGCGGCAAATGAGCAGGTATGCGGCGGCGAGCATTGCGCCGACGGAAAGCCACGTGCGCCAAGCGCGCTCCTTGCGGGCGAGCAGCAGAAACAGAGCGCAGACAGAAATCACGACCATGCCGAAGGCGTTGCTGATCATGACGGCGGCGACGGCGAGAACGGACAGGGCAAATCGGCGCGCGGTGGATTTATCGAGGAAGCGCGAGAGAAGGAGCAGCGCAACGGGGAGCAGACACAGAGCCAAGTTATGGGGAGTTTCGCCGTAGAAAACGATGTTTTGGAGACGGCGCGGGCCCCAGGGAGTTCCGAGGTCCTCCAGGATTTTGGGGAACAGCACGGAAGGCGAAAACAGAGACCACAGCACCGCAGCCAAGAGGCTGGGTGCGAGGCGCTGCGATTCTTTGTGCGCAAACAAGAACAGGAAAACCGGGGCCAGCGAATACGCGAGCGCGGCGAGGAAGTGAAACGTATGCGCGGGAGACGAGTGAGTGACAAGCGAGCCGGCGGCGACGAGGAAAGACACCAGAGGCAGGTAGGTATTCTCGAACGGCATGCCGGCGTTGAACCAGGGAAACCAGAGGCAGTGCGGCCAATAATCGCGGAGAAACTTACCAAAGATGATGAAGGAGCCTTCGTTGGAGTGGAAGTCGTCGAGGTATTCGATCCAGAAGAGGGGCCAGCGAGAGGAAGGCGTTGAGGGAGAAGAGGGCGAGAGAGGGGAGCCAGATGCGACTTTTCGGCATATAAGCTGGGCCTCGACCCTAATGAGAGCGACGGCGAGTCTCAATTGTCGGATACTTTGCGGCATTCCGGGTCAAAGCCCCAACCTCCGGGTGGGCGACCACACAGCCAGAAGCCTCTAAGTAGGTCGTTGCGACAATGGTGGATTCTTTGAACTGCGAGTGAGGCTACGGCAGCGAGGACGTGTGACAATTGCGGAAAACTCGGCACTCGTGCAGCAAGCCTTGACCGTTTGGTAGCCTCATGAATAATATGCTCCTGATCAGCCCAGCAACCCGTTTGTTGCCATTTCGATGGCTGATCTGGCTCCCAGTAGTCCCTGAGTTTGCGGGTGCAGAGGAGGGTCGATGAAACGTGTCGTGTTGATCGGTCTTGATCCTGCGACGGTGGACTTTTCGGATCCAGCGCTGCCGCCGGGCATGACCGCGGAGAAGATCCACGCTGGGGTCAAACTCGCGCTGGCCGATTTCGCAGCGCGGGGCTGGCATGCCCAAAACTGCTTCATCAACCCCGACAAGACTGCGGTCCCGACGGTTGAACGCTGCCTGGCCGGTCACGTCTACGACTGCGTAGTGATTGGCGCGGGTCTCCGCCTGCCACCCAGTCGGCTGGTTCTGTTTGAAGCGGTGGTCAACGCCATCCATCGTGCCGCGCCACAAGCGGCCATCGCCTTCAACACCCGCCCTGAAGATAGCGGTGCGGCAGCCGCGCGCTGGGTCTGACACGCGAGTTCGCGACCGGACTCGTCACGGACCGTCTGCGTTAGGCTATCTACCTGTTGAACCAAGTAACGATCAGTCGCACGGGGTTTAGGGTCGCTGTCGGATGGCGCGGCGTGTAGGATGATCTCAATGCTGGGCTGCCGCGACGAGGAAAGACACCAGAGGCAGGTAGGTATTCTCGAACGGCATACCGGCGTTGAACCAGAGAAACCAGAGGCAGTGCGGCCAATAGTCGCGCAGAAACTTGCCAAAGATGATGAAGGAGCCTTCGTTGGAGTGGAAGTCGTCGAGGTATTCGATCCAGAAGAGGGGCCAGCAGAGGAAGGCGTTGAGGGAGAAGAGGGCGAGAGAGGGGAGTAGGAGGCGAGGTTTGGGCGATAACATCGGCTAGGCCTTGCAGGGAGCGACGGCGAGTCTCAATTGTCGGATACTTTGCGGCATTCCGGGTCAAAGCCCCAACTTCAGAGCGGGCGACTCATCGGGAGTTACCCCGCATCGTCCACGGCGCGAGTCGCGGCCGGTTTCTTCACTCGCGTCGTCGTGATCACCACCACGCTGATCAGAACGAACAGAGTCCCCAGAATCGTTCGCAGGCCAAGCGTTTCGCCGCCGAGGAAATATCCAAGCAGCACGGCCACAACCGGATTCACGTACGCGTAGGTCCCGACTTTCGTTGGCGATTCATGATGAATCAGCCACACGTAGGCGGTAAACGCGATGATCGAGCCGGCGACAATCAAATAGAGCAACGAGAGCCACGCTCCGCGTGAGACGGTCCACGGATGAAAATTATGAAATTCTCCCAGCGCGGCCGCCGCGAGAGCCAGCAACACTCCTCCGGCGAGCATCTGCGCCCCCGAGCTCATGACTTTGGAAGGCGGAAGCGGCAGCTTGCGCGTAAGCGCGGACGCTACCGACCAACTCATCGCCGCGACGATCAGCGCCACGGCGCCCGCGCTATCGATCGGCGCCCCGCCGAGGTTCAACGAGTGGCTCATCAGCACCGCCACTCCGCCAATCCCGATCAGGAGCGCCAGCGCCAGGCGAACGGTGAGCCTCTGCGTTCGCAGGAAAATGATTTCCGACAGCGCCATGAAGACCGGGATCGTGGCCATCATGACCGCGGCAATGCCCGAAGGCACGCGCTGCTCGGCCCAGAACAACAGTCCGTAGTCGAGGACGAAGATCAGCAGAGCGAGCAAGAATGCCGACATCCATTGGCGCCGGCTCGGTGAGCGCTCGCCCCGCGCGATCATCCAGCCGTAAAGAACGAGTCCCGCAACCAGGAACCGCATCGCCGCGAGAAGGAACGGCGGAACTTCGCGCACGCCAACGCGAATCGCGAGAAATGTGGATCCCCAGACAAAATAGATGAATCGCGAAAGCCAGCAGAGTCTTCCACGCCGGGCGATGGGTTTTGGCTTCCATAGCAGACTCCTACCAGCACTGTACATTTCCGACCGCATCCTAGTACAGCGCGTGAGCGGCTCTCACCGCTGGGCTGCGGCGGCGTCGATGAGTTTGCGGACGGACGGCACAATCATGATTAGCAGCTCGGCGCGGGGTTTGGCGGCGCTATCGAGAAAAGCGTATTGGCGGGTGATCCATTCGGCGTCGGGTTTGTGGGCGGTGGAGAGGGAATCGAGCGCTTCGAGGCCGGCGGCGCTGAGAGCGGCTAAATCTTTCGAGAGGGGAATGGCTTCCTGCAAGAGAAACGAACTTTCCAAGATGGGTTGGACGGCGCCGTCATTCGCGCGCCAGTGCGTGAGCCAGCGGCTTATGCGATCGCGGTCGGCTGCGGCATCGGGGCCTGGGACGAGGGCGTGATCCACGAGATCGCCCAATTCGCGCGCGACATCGCTTTCGGGGCGAGTGGCGTCAACCAGGTGATTCAAAGGCGTGGAACTGGTATAGACGCGGCCGGATTCTTCGCGCGTGTAATCCTTGATGGGCTCGAGAACATCGGAGAGGGTGCTGAGGGGCGCGACGGGATGATCGCCGGCGAGGAGTTCGAGCAGGAGACGGTGCTCGCGTTCGTGGCGCAGGCCGAGAAAATCGAGCTCACGACTGACGGCGGCGAGGCGGCGGTACATGGACGCCACATCTTTCACCTGCTGCGGGGACCAGAGGCGCTCGGCGATGGCGGCGTTGCGGGGCCAGATGCGAGTGTCGACGCTATCGGAGGTGACGTACTCGACCCACATGCAGGACTCGCCGCCGAGGATGAGAGATTTTTCCTCAGGGGTGAGAGCCGCGGATTCGTTTTCGATGGGGTCAGCGACATAGGAATCGGCCGCGGAGTGAATGAGGTCCAAATAATAATGCGCGGAAAGAATGCCGGCGAAACCCTGGCGGGCGGCCTCGGCGAGAGATTTCTGCCCGCGCCAGGACTGCACGACGGTGCCTTTCGGGAGTGCGGGCGAGAGGACTTCGTCCCAGCCGATGACCTTTTTTCCGTACTTGGTGACGATGGGCACGACGCGGCGGCTGAAGGACGCCTGCAAGGCCTCGCTGTTCTTGATGCCGTGCTGCTTCATGTAAGCCTGGATGCGCGGGTTGGCTTCCCACTGTTTGCCGTTGACCTCGTCGCCGCCAATGTGGAAATAGTCGTCGGGGAATAGCGCGGCCATCTCGCCGATGAAGGCATCGAGAAACTGGTAGACCGCATCACGCGTGGGATCGATGGCGGGATCGAAGATGCCCCATTTGCGCTCGATCGAGTAGGGACCGGGGCCGCTTGCGAGTTCGGGATAACCGACGAACCAAGCGGTGGCGTGGCCGGGCATGTCGAATTCCGGGACAACGCGGATGCCGCGATCACGCGCATAGTCGATGACGTCGCGGACCTGCTGCTGGGTGTAGAAGTAACCGTCGGAACCGAGCTCGTGCAGCTTGGGGAAGCGCTTACACTCGACGCGGAAGCCTTGATCGTCGGAGAGGTGCCAGTGGAACACATTCAACTTGACGGCGGCCATGGCATCGATGGTGCGCTCGACGACTCCGATGGGCATCCAGTGGCGGCTGACGTCGAGCATGGTACCGCGCCAGGGGAAGCGGGGGTGGTCATCGATCCGGACGCCGGGCGCGGAGAACGATTCGCGATCAGCCTGGATCAACTGGAGAAACGTTTCCATGCCGCGGAGCGCGCCGAGCGAATTGGGGGCGGTGATGCGGGCGTGGGCGGAGGTTACTTCGAGCTGGTAGGATTCGTCTTCGCCCAACTTCTGTACGGGGAGAGAAGCGGCGGTGGCTGCGATCTCGAGCGTGGCATCGGCGACGCCGGAGGCCAGTTCATGGTTGAGCGGCATGCCGGTGATGCGTTCGATGCGGTGGATGAGGCGCGCGGCGGCACGCTCCAGGCGCGGCTCGCGATGGCCGCCGAGGGCAACGCGAAAAGACTGATCAATTTTGAGCTTGCCTTGGCCGGGCGCGACTTGCGCAGGCTGCGGCATCAGGTTCCACTCGGCTTTTCCGGCGCTCACCAGCAGGGTGCACGCCAGGACCCAAGGAGCAACGGTGAGGATTCGCATAGAAGGCCAACTCACAATGATAGGCTAAAAGCAGTGGAAGAAGAGGTTCTCGCAAAAGCTTATGACGCGCGCCTGATGCGGCGGCTACTGGGTTATCTTCGGCCCTATTCCCGTTCTATTGCGCTATCGCTGGTGTTCCTGCTGGTGTATTCGGCGCTGCAGGTTTGCGGGCCGCTGCTGACGAAACTGGCGATTGACCGCTATCTGGCGCCGGTGGCGAACCGCATTTCCACGCCGATTGATGCGTATCTTTCGACGGACAAATGGATCGGGCTCACGCAAATCACGTTGATCTATCTGGTGGTACTGGTGGGAGGGTTTGTTTCGGCGTTCGGGCACGTGTACATCATGCAGTACGCGGGGCAGCGCGCCATGTTCGATTTGCGGCGTGAGTTGATGACGCACCTGCAAAGGTCGGACATCGCATTTTTCGACAAGAATCCGATTGGGCGGCTGGTAACGCGCGTGACTACGGACGTGGAAGCGCTGAACGAACTGTTCGCTTCGGGCCTGGTGGCGATGCTGGGCGATGTGCTGACGTTGAGTTTCATCATCGCGATCATGTACCGGCTGAGCCCGGCGCTGACCGGCCTGATGCTGGCCGTGATGCCGTTCGTGGTACTGACGACCATGCTATTTCGCCGCAAAGTGACACAGAGCTACCGGCGCATCCGCGTGGCGATTGCGCGCATTAACGCGTACCTGCAAGAGCACCTGGTGGGGATCATCGTGCTGCAACTGTTCAACCGGGAACGCAAGAGCGGCGAAGAGTTCGAGTTGATCAACCGGCAGCATATGGACGCGTACAAGGACACGATCCAGGCGTACGGCTGGTTCTATCCGGTGGTGGAACTGCTGGCGACGACGGCGATGGCATCGACGATTGCTTATGGCGGGTGGCGTGTGGGAAAGGGCGCGATGACGCTGGGCGTAGTGGCCGCATTTCTGCAATACGGAATGCGCTTCTTCCGCCCGATTCAGGATTTGAGCGACAAATACAACATCCTGCAAGCGGCGATGGCGTCCTCCGAGCGGGTATTCAAGCTGCTGGATACGCCCGCGGAGATCCTGGCGCCGGCAGCGCCGCGACAGGTACCGGCGGCACAGGCCGGGATTGAGTTCGACCACGTGTGGTTTGCCTATAAAGAGGAAGATTGGGTTTTGCGTGACGTGAGCTTTCGCATCGCGCCGGGAGAAACCATCGCGATCGTGGGCCACACGGGGGCGGGGAAGACGACGATGATCAGCCTGCTGCTGCGGTTTTACGATGTGCAGCGGGGTGTGATTCGCATCGGTGGAGTGGATATTCGCGATGTAGACCCGCTAGAGCTGCGGCGGCATTTCGGCGTGGTGCTGCAAGATCCATACCTGTTCACGGGCACGATCGAGGACAACATCCGGCTGGGGACCGATGGCATTGAGCGGGAGGACATTGAAGAAGCCGCCGAGCAGGTGAACCTGATGGACTTTGTGCGCTCGCTGCCGCAGGGGTTCGAGCAGCCGATTCGCGAGCGGGGCAATTCTTTATCGACGGGGCAGAAGCAGTTGATCAGCTTTGCGCGCGCGCTGGCGCACCGCCCGCGGTTCTTGATTCTGGACGAAGCGACGTCGAGCGTGGACACCGACACCGAGTTTCGCGTGCGCGACGCGCTGGAGCGAATGGTGGAAGGGCGGACGTCGATCATCATTGCGCACCGGCTCTCGACCATACAGCGCGCGAACCGCATTCTGGTGATGCACAAGGGCAGACTGCGCGAAAGCGGAAGCCACCAGGAACTGCTCGGGGTACGCGGGATTTATTACAAGCTGTACCAGTTGCAATACAAGGACCAGGAGCGGCTGGGGATGGTGGAGCAAACCGAGCGATTGCGCCCAGCACTCTGAAATTCGCCAGCGGCGATACAATTTCCACATGGGGAACGATCTTCGCTATGCGTTGCGGGCGCTGCGGCGCAGCCCGGTGTTCACGATTGTCGCTACCGTGTCGCTGGCGCTGGGCATCGGCGCCAACACGGCCATTTTTTCTCTGCTGAGCCAGGTGTTGTTCCGGATGCTGCCGGTGGCGGCGCCCGAGCGTCTGGTGGTTTTTCACGCCGATGGCAACCGCGATGGCCGAAGCACCAGCGATAACGGCGAAACGGTCTTTTCCTACCCGATGTACAAGGACCTGCGCGACCGCAACCAAGTTTTCAGCGGCGTGATTGCGCGGTCGAGCGCGCCGGTCAGCGTATCCTATCGCGGGCAAACGGAACGCGCCCGGGCGGAGATGGTTTCCGGCAACTTCTTCAGGGTGCTGGGCGTGGGACCTGCGCTCGGACGATTACTGGTTCCCGATGATGATGGCGCGCCCGGTGCGCACCCGGTGGTCGTGCTGAGCCACAGCTACTGGAAGAGCCGGTTCGGCCAGCAGGGGGAGATCGCCGGGCAAACGATAGACATCAATCAACATCCCATGGTGGTGATTGGAGTGGCGCCGGCCGGGTTCCACGGCGTGCTTGGCGGCGATACGCCGGATGTTCTCGTGCCCATCGCTATGAAACGCGAGATGACACCCACGTGGGACGCGCTGGACGACCGCCGGACGCGATGGCTCAGTGTCTTCGCGCGGCTTCAGCCCGGGATGTCGCAGAAGCAGGCCGGAGCGGCGATGGCAGTACTGTACCGCGGAGTGTCCGAAGAAGAAGTGTTGCAGATGAAAAAACCGCTGACGGGGCGGGACCGCGAGCGGTTCCTGGCGCAACAGCTGGAGCTGCGGCCGGCGGCGCAGGGAATTAATCCACTACGCGAGGATTGGGAGACACCGCTCGTTGCCTTGCTGGCAATGGTGGGGCTGGTGCTGCTGATTGCTTGCGCGAACGTGGCGAACCTGCTGCTGGCGCGTGCGGCGGGGAGGCGGAAGGAAATCGCGATCCGGCTCGCGATCGGCGCGACGCGCCGGGCGATTGTGCGGCAGTTGCTGGTGGAGAGTCTGGTGGTCGCCGCGGCTGGAGGCATGGCCGGATTGGTGGTGGCGAAGTGGACGATGGATGCGCTTCTCGGCCTGCTGCCTGCGGGCGCGACGGGCGGCTGGCTGGGCGCTACGCTCGACTGGCACACGCTGAGCTTCGGCGTGCTGCTGACGCTTGCTACCGGTTTGGTTTTCGGGCTGGCGCCGGCATGGGACTCGGCGCGAGCGGACGCTGTTATGGCGCTGAAAGAGAATGCAGCCAATCTGGCATCGGGCCGCAGTTCCGCACGGTTTCGCAAAGGCTTCATCCTGGCGCAGGTGGCATTCTCGGTGCTGCTTCTGGTGGGAGCAGGTTTGTTCGGGCGCAGCTTCTTCAACTTGGTGAAAGAGGATCCAGGGTTTCATGCGGAGAACCTGCTCCGGTTCGGCATCGACCCGAAGCTGAACGGCTACGACGCGACGCGCGGGTGGGCATTCTATCGCGAGTTGCAAGAGCGGCTGGCTGTGCTGCCGGGGGTGCGTTCGGTGGGCTTGGCGAGTATGGGTCCGTTCGGCGGTGGCAGCGAGGGGAGTAACATCACCGTTGAAGGTTACAAGCCTGGTGAGGATGAAGCCGTCGGTACGTTGAAGGATTACGTGAGCCGCGACTACTTCCACACCATGGGGATTCCGGTAATTGCGGGACGGGAGTTCACGGATCGGGATACAACAGGGACGCCGAAAGTGGTAGTGGTCAACGACGTTTTCGTGAAGAAGTATTGCAAGGGCGAGAATGCCGTGGGTAAGCACATGGCTTTCGGCGGCGGGACCCATATTGTGCTCGATCGGGAAATTGTCGGGGTCGTGCGGAATA
Organism: Terriglobia bacterium; assembly: GCA_963768075.1. Classification (GTDB taxonomy): domain Bacteria; phylum Acidobacteriota; class Terriglobia; order Bryobacterales; family Bryobacteraceae; genus QHXW01. The sequence goes on along the minus strand of CAVYHD010000011.1, from coordinate 33,048 downwards.
GCAAGCATGGGGGGCTGGATGAAGAGGTGTCGCCGTTCGTTTATCAACCGTATGCTCAGAGCGAGACTCTGGAACGGGCGGCTTTTTTCGTACGTGCGGCCAGAAATGAAAACGACCTGGGGCCGGATATTCGCAGTCTTCTACATACTATGGATGCAAACCTGCCGGTGTACGACATGGGCTCGATGATGGTTCAGATTGAGGACTCGATCTACCGCCCGCGTCTGATTGCGATTCTCGCCAGCGCTTTTGGAGCACTGGCCACGCTGCTGGCGGCAATCGGTTTGTATGGCGTGGTGGCGTTCAACGTCGCGCGGCGGACGGCGGAGATGGGTGTCCGGATGGCGTTGGGCGCGATGCCTCGGGATGTGCTGTTCCTGGTGTTGCGGGAAGTGGGCGTATTGGTGATTGCGGGGCTGGGGATCGGACTCACTGCGGCCTGGCTGACGAGCCGTTACGTGGAATCCCAGTTATTCGGAGTAAAAGCGAACGACCCGCTGGTGTTCGCCGGCGCCGCGGTGTTGCTCGGGCTGGTAGCGCTTGCGTCGGGTTATGTGCCTGCGCGGCGGGCCTCGCGCATCGATCCGATTCGGGCTTTGCGCTACGAGTGACGCCGGGCAGAACATCTATCGGGTGCTGCAATTTGACTGGCGCGCAGCGCCGCGAGAGATGTGCCGATAGCGGTTAAGAGGGCGCTCTTGTACGCTCCTTCGGGCATCAACCGCACGACTTCCAACCGGTATCGCAGAAAACTTTCTTCGCTCATATTTCCACTCAACGCAACACGCGAACGCGCGCAGGCGTTCCATACGAATAGTGCACGGCCGCAGGCCAACGTTGCATGCGGGGAGACGGATGGGGAGTGCGGGCGCGATGATGGCAAGCCGGAGGCATCGCGTCCGCAACGGGTGACGGGAATGCTACGAGGCGACACGGGGCATTGTTGCGTCGGAGTCCAAAACGATAAATCCGCTTGGCCCTCAGATCGATAGTGACGCGAGCGCCGAGATCGTTGCACGTTGCGGATCACCGGCAGGCTCTAGAGCCGATCGCGTAGACTAATTCTTTCAGAGAACGTCACTAAGTGATTGCGTGTATTTTCCAGCGATGTGGTATCGGCGCAAGGCTTGCGGTTCTGTTCGCGGCGATCGTTTTCGTTCCCCATACGCTGCGCGCGCAGTTGACCACGGGGATTGTCGCCGGCGTTCTCCATGATTCTGATGGCCATGCGAAGCCTGACTCCCCAATCGTCATCACGGGTGAAGCCGGGTTCCGCACTACGATTCGTACGGCAGCGGGGGGCGAGTTCTTCGTCGTATTGCCATACGGGCAATATTCATTTGCCGGGGTGCGTGTATGGGTCGCGCCGCTGCAAACTACCGGGCTGGATCTGGTGACCGGCCAATCGGGCGTATTTCGCGCGCGCGACACGGATCGCTCCGATGCAGGGGTTTGGCCGGACACTTCGCGCGGCAATGTGTATCCCGATGCCTCCAGCGTCCAAGGAACGCTGCTGAGCCGCGAAGCCTCCAGCGTGACTGAACCGCTGGACTTCGCTGGCTTGAGCGACAACCGTGCTGCATTGGAATCGCAGAGGGGAGTTTCCTGGACCGCGACACAGTACAGCCTTCAGGGAATGGACGCGACGGATTCCTATCAGCCGGGAGCCGCCGCGATCCTGCCGGACGTACAGGCGCTTGATGCGGTGGTGGTAAGGAGCGGGTTCGCGCAAACGGCCTCGTCAAGCGCGGGGACTGACGTGGGACTGTTTCTCGCGGAGCCGGGCGAGAGTTGGCATGGTGAAATTTCGAACAGCGGCACGGCAGCAGCGCTGGCGTCCTCCAACCTGCCGGCGCCGGCCGCGCGCGGATTGGTGCAGCAGGCCGACGAGTTTCACTGGCTCACGCGAGATGGCATGCAAATTGGCGGCCCAGTCACAAAGTGGGCGGACTTTTTCGCTTCGGCGGCGGGGCAATGGTCGTCGCAAACCATGCCGCTGGCTGCGCCCGGAACGGATCAACAGAGCCGCACGCTCTTCGCCAACTTGAGAAGCCGGATGCGGGCCGGGCCCAGAGATCAGTTTGACGCGGAGTACAGCGGTTCGCGTCTGGACCTTTCCGGCGGCGGCGTACCAGCGGGTCTGGAGGCATTGACTGGCTTTCGCATGGCTCCGTCGTTCGTGCTGCCTGGCGGTTTTCAAAACGAGGCCGAGAACGACCGCTTCGATTTTCTGCAGGCCGGGTGGACGCGCCAGTTGCCCTCCTCAACAGGGGCAGGAGCGATAGAAGTGCGCTACGGATATTCAAGCGCGAATTTGGATACGGGAGGTGCGGGGGAGAGCACGCCGCCGAGCCGTATTGAACTCCTCGGTGGATCGGTTACGGGAGCGCCGCCCCTCGCGAACCAGGCGGTTCGTGAACGGCAGCAGATTGCGGGGACGTGGCAACCAGGCGTGCTGCACGCGGCGGCAGCGCGTCATCAGATCCTGGTCGGCGGAGGATGGACGGATTCCTCGGCGCGCAACCGCTTCACGACGCCGTCCGACACGGACCTGATCACGGCCAACGGAGTGCCCGCTTTCGTCATGGAGTTCAACACGCCGGATGACTCACGCGAGATTGTGCGCGCGTTTTCCGGCGAGGCAGTGGACCACTTGAGCCTGGTGCGTGGACTCTCGGTGGACCTGGGCGCAGTTGTGGACTTCTCTCGCGGGTCGCTTCCACCGCAATCGAGTTCTGGCGGAACATTTACGCCCACGCGGACATTCGCCGCGCGACCGGACCTGATTGTCTGGAATAGTTTCTCGCCGCGTGCCGGTTTCGCCTGGCAGGTTCCGCATGCGCGCGGATTGGTTCTGCGGGGTGCGTATGCGCGGCTATACTCACCGCTGGCAGGCAGGTATCTCGACTACGGAAATCCAAACAGCCTGGGCGGACTCGAATACCAGTGGACCGCGGCGAACGCCAACAACGGCTTTCTGCCGGGCGAGCGGGGTGCTTTGGTCGAGCGCTTCGGCGGACCTTACTCTTCTATCTCGCCGGCGCTGCAACGTCCTTACTCCGATAACATCAACCTGGGCATGGCCGTTCCTCTGTTGCGCCGAAGCGTTGCGAGCGTCTACCTGTTTCGCCGCGACGACAAGAATCGGATCGCCGCCATCGATACCGGCGTACCCGCTCAAGCGTTCACGCCCGTTTCGATTCTCGATCCGGGGCCGGACGGGTTGCCCGGCACGTTCGATGACCAGCGCCTGACTGTTTACGCGCAGAATCCCGCGACGTTGGGACAGGACAGGTACCTACTGACGAATCCGCCCGGACTGCGAATGCTGAATACCGGTGTGGTGGCGGACGCGGGTACGGAGTGGCGCTCGATGACACTTCACGCATCCTTCGTCGCGGAGAAGTCGTATGGCCCCACGAATCCGGGCGACGCTGTTTTCGAAAATGATGCCGGCGTGATCGGCGCGCTTTTTCTCGACCCCAACACAGCCATCCACGCCGACGGCCGCAGCTTTGTTGACCGCGCCTATGTCGGAAAAATGCAAGCCACTTACCACCTGCCTTCGTCCTGGGGCGGCCTGGAACTTGCGAACGTGGTGGACTACATGGATGGGCTCGTGTTTGCGCGCGAGTTACTTGTGACGGGCCTTCCGCAGGGCCCGTTTCTTGCGGCAACTACGGCGCGAGGGAGCCCGGGCGGCGGGAACCGCGCTGAGGATGTGGTCAATTGGAATTTTCGACTCAGCCGCGAATTCGAGCTTCCTGTCGGACGGTTCAGAGCGTCCGCGGATGTACTCAATGTTACAAACGCGGCGCAAAGATTGGAAGAAAGTGATCTCAGCGGCCCATCCTTTAACTTAAGATTACCCGTGTCTATTCAACCGCCCCGCTTCGTCCGAATAGGTCTGCGCTACCAGTTTTGAGGAATCGGCAATGCGCGTGCAGGGCGAAAGTTGACGAGGAGGACGAGATGCCACCGACCTTAGGACGAGTAACAATTGCCGGACTCTTTCTGCTTTGCGCGGGCCTCGCGCAAAAGCATGATCAGGATCACAACGATGCCTTTGTACCTGGCTCCGCCGATGAGGCGCGCGTCGCGAAGCAGGTTCGCCATGAGTTATTGATGCTCCCGTATTACGGAGTTTTCGATGACATTGCGTTTCGCGTTGAGGGCGGGACGGTCACGCTGTTGGGTGAAGTGACGCGGCCTACATTGAAATCGGATGCCGAACGTGTGGCCAAGAAAGTCGAAGGCGTGACCAACGTTGTCAACCAGATCGAGGTGTTGCCGCTTTCTCCGATGGACGAACAAATTCGGATCGCCGAATACCGGGCCATCTATGGAGACGCTGCGCTTTCGACGCGCTACGGATTCCGCGCGCTGCCTTCGATTCACATTATCGTCAAGAACGGCCACGTAAGACTGGAGGGTGTGGTGGCGAACAAGGGGGACAAGGACCTCATCAACATCCGCGCCAACGGAGTACCGAATGTTTTCTCGGTGGACAACCAACTCCAGGTGGAAGGCAGCTAGAACCGCCGGTTTCGCTCTAGAGCGAGTACCGGCCGGCGTCCAAGACGTGCCTGGCGATCTGCCGGCCGAGAGCGATGGTGTCGGCGGGGTCGTGTTTGGCGAGACGGCGGTGGATCGCGATCTGAGTGCGCAGCATATCGCCCTCCGATACGGCTGCGATGACTCTCCGTGATGCGATCTCAATGCGCTCGAACGCGTGGGCGCTGTAGTACTGCGTCATGGCGATGGCCTGCTTCGCCGCGGGCTCGCCTTTGGCGGCCACGAGCTTCTCGGCGCGCAGGATGGACGACTCCATCGCGTAAACTTCCATAACGCAATCGGCGATCGCGCCCATGATCTCCTGCTGGTCGGCGAGCGCCTGCATGTATTTTTGCGAAGCCACGCCGGCGGCAAACAGCGCGAGTTTCTTCGAGTACACGAGCAGCTTGTGCTCAGCGGCCAGAGGTCCCGTGTATTCTTCGGCGGCGGAGGGCGACATCACCTCCTCCAGGAGTTTGTTGATCGCGCCGAGCAGCGGCAACTGGCCGGCCACGGCGCGCTTCATGAGAAAGCCGGTGATGATGAGCCGATTGATTTCGTTGGTGCCCTCGAAGATGCGGTTGATGCGCGCATCGCGATAGGCGCGCTCGGCGGGGTACTCCTCGACAAAGCCGTAGCCAGCATAGATTTGGACCACGTGGTCCACGACCTTGGTCAGCATCTCGGAGCCCCACACCTTCAGGATGGAGCACTCGATGGCGTACTCCTCGATGCATTTCTGGATCTCGCGGGAGTCCGCATGGCGGCTCAGTTCGGCGAGGGCGCCGTCAATCATGCCGATCGTGCGGTAAACGAGCGACTCACCGGCGTAAATTCCCGCGGCGCTTTCGGCAAGTTTCTCCTGGATCAGGCCGAAATCGGAGATGGTCTTGCCGAATGCCTTGCGTTCTTTGGCGTACAGGATTCCGTTTTGCAGACTGCTGCGGGCGCCGCCGACGCACGCCGAACCCAGTTTGAAGCGGCCGATGTTCAGGATGTTGAACGCGATGTGGTGACCTCTGCCGATTTCGCCGAGCAGATTCCCGACCGGAACCTTGCAATCCGCCAGGATCAGGGGGCACGTGGAAGAACCGCGAATACCGAGCTTGTGTTCTTCGGCGCCAACCGAGAAACCAGACGTGTTGCGCTCGATGATGAAGGCTGAGAATTTTTCTCCATCCACTTTCGCGAAGACGGTGAAGACGTCCGCAATGCCCGCGTTGGTAATCCACATTTTCTCGCCGTTGAGGATCCAGTGCTTGCCATCCGCCGAGAGCACGGCGCGCGCGCGGCAGTTGAGGGCGTCGGAACCCGACGAGGATTCCGACAACGCATAAGCAGCGATCCATTCACCGGTGGCGAGTTTCGGTAAGTATTGTTTCTTCTGCGCTTCGGTGCCGTACCATACGATAGGCAGCGTCCCGATGCCCACGTGCGCGCTGAAGGCCACCGAAAAGCTGGCCAGTTTGCTCATCGACTCGGCGACCACGGCCGAAGTGACCTTATCCATTTCGAGGCCGCCGTATTCCTCGGGTACGTCGACGCCCAAGAACCCTAGCTCGCCGGCCTTACGCAGCAGAGCCTTGGTTACGGAGAAATTTTTAGCCTCGATCTCACCGGCGGCCGGCATCACCTCCTTGTCGGTGAACTCAATCGCCGTTCTTGCAATCTGCTGTTGTTCTTCGGAGAGATCCTCGGGAGTGAACACCTCCTCCGGCTTGCGCTCTTCGATGAGAAAACTCCCGCCTTTTGCCGGTTTCGCAGCAACCGGCGCCTGGGTTGTCGCCATTTTCAATCACCTCGCTCGATTCATTCCAAGGCCCGCAAACGCCTGCCCGTGCACCGCGGGAGTGGGTCCGTTCTTCGGCCTGATACGCGACCGGATTGACAGAATCCGGGTTGATGACACCTTACGCGCGGGTAAGGCTAAAAGCAAGCCGTTGGGCCGCGCACGACTTTCGTCGACAATCGGGAAAAGACGAAGACGGCGGTGGTGTGGGAGTCCGCGCCCGTTCGCGTGGTCGCCATCCACCGGCGGAGGCACGATATTCTCCCCGGCGGCGCGTTCCGCGTTCTACGATAGAGTTTGTTGCGATGCCCGATCAAGTTGCGGTATTCGACACCACTCTGAGGGACGGCGAGCAGGCCGCGGGTACGCGCCTGGGGAGCCGCGAGAAGCTCATGATCGCCGGGCAGTTGGGGCAACTGCGTGTGGACGTGATCGAAGCCGGCTATCCGGCATCGTCTCCCGAAGACTTCGACGCCGTACAGCTCATCTCCCGCGAGATCCAAGGTCCGGCGATCTGCGCCCTTTCGCGTGCCGTCCCCGAGGACATCCAGGCCTGCGGCCGCGCTCTCGCCAAAAGCAAACGCTCGCGGATACACACCGGCATCGGCGCCTCCGACATCCACATCAGCGGAAAATTCCAGGACGAGCGCTACGGCAAAACGCTCGGGGAGAAGAAAGTAAAAATCCTGCAAATGGCAATCGATGCTGTCAAGCTCGCGCGGCAGCTTGTGGACGACGTCGAGTTCTACGCCGAGGATGCCGGCCGCGCCGATCCAGCTTATTTGTTTGAAATGGTCGAAGCCGCCATCGCCGCCGGAGCGACCGTCGTAAATATTCCGGACACGACCGGATACGCGGTTCCGGAGCAGTACGGCGCGCTGATCCGCTCCCTCCGCGAAAAAGTGCCGAACATCCAGCGCGCCACCATCAGCGTCCACTGCCATGACGATCTCGGACTCGCGGTGGCCAACTCGCTCGCCGGCATTCTCAACGGGGCCCGGCAGGTCGAAGGCACCATCAACGGCATCGGCGAGAGGGCAGGAAACGCGGCTCTCGAAGAAGTAATCATGGCTCTGCGCACGCGCGGCGATTACTTCGGTGCGGATACTGGCATCGAGGCCCGCGAGTTATATCGCACGAGCCGCTTGGTTTCCGATCTGCTCGGCATCCAGGTTCCGCCCAACAAAGCGGTTGTGGGCGGCAACGCGTTTTCCCACAGCTCTGGCATTCACGTCGATGGATTTCTCAAAGAACGCGAAACCTACGAGATAATGCGGCCCGAGCACGTCGGGATCACGGAGAGCCGCGTGGTTCTTACGGCGCGTACGGGCCGCCACGGTCTTCGCGATCGCTGCGAGAAACTCGGGTATAAGCTATCCCATCAGGAATTGGATCAGGCCTACCAGCGATTCCTTGCCGTCGCTGATAAAAAGCAGGAGGTGTTCGACGAGGACCTGATAGCCATTCTGCTCGACGAAGTCCACCCCGCGCCCGAAACCTACCGCCTCGAGTATTTGCAGATCTATAGCGGCACTTCCGCCATTCCGACGGCAACTGTCCGGATACGCGTCAAGGACGGCATGCGCGAAGGCGCCGCGATCGGCGATGGCCCCGTCGATGCCACGTGTAAAGCCATTTCCCAGGTCACGCAAACCTCCGCCCGCCTCCAACGGTACGAGATCCGCGCCGTCACCAGCGGCACCGAAGCCATGGGCGAGGTGACCGTGCAACTCGAAGACGAGGGCCGAAAAGTGGTGGGCCGCGGTGCATCCACCGACGTGATCGAAGCCAGCGCCCGCGCCTTCATCGACGGATTGAATAAGCTTGTGAACCTGAGCAAGCGCAGCAGGCTCAGTTAGCCTCCTCTCTATCGCGGTCCAATGGATTAGGAGAAGGATTACGAATCGGGGACGCGGCAAGCGCCCTACCTGGCAGGCAACCGGAATGCTATCATACGGGAAGGTACGCCAGCAGCGGCGTGCCTGGTTGGTTCTGATGTTAACCACGTTGCTTCTGTTTCTGATGGCCGCGCAACCGGACCTTTTTTCTCCGCACGGGGAAAAGGCGGTCGTGCTTCTGTTCGTTCGCAGCGATTGCCCGATTTCGAACCGCTATGCGCCCGAGATCGAGGAACTCTATGCTAAGTACTCGCCGGCGAGCGTGGATTTTCATCTGATCTACACGGAGGCAGGTCTTAGTTCCGCTGCGATGGAACACCATCGTGAGGAATACGGCTACAAGATACCAGGGGAACTCGATGCGGGGCACCGGTACGTGAAGCGGGCTGGAGTCCGGGCCACGCCGGAGGCTGCTGTTTTTGTGGGAGGGCAGCTAGTGTACAGGGGGCGCATCGACGATCGCTTCGTCGATTTTGGAAAGGTGCGAGCCGCAGCCGAGCATCATGATCTGGAGGAAGTGCTGGCTGCGATCGTGGCGGGAAAAGTTCCTCGATTTCGCGAGACGCGAGCCTTTGGCTGCGCGATTGAGAGTCTACAGTAAAACCGAAGCAGCCGGAGCGGCACTAATCGCGCCAGTTATACTTCTTCCCCGACGCCACTATGCTTCTTGCAGATGTTGGTCCACTCGGGAATACGTTCGGCCAGCTTGATCGAAGTTAGATAAGTGGTGTCCAGATCAGCGCGAAAGGCGGAATCGGGCAAGACATCCATTTCATGCTGCAAGGCATCGGCGACGTGAATAGCGCCGGCGGCAGTAAAGGTGGTCGCGGAACATTCGGCCGGCTTGTGATGATACGCCACTGCCTTGCACACGGAATCCGGCAATCCCCAGAGCCAGAGCAGGTATGCACCGATTTCGGCATGGTTCGAGCCGAATACGCGCCACTCCACTTCATGGCAAGGCAGTTTCTCTTTCCGGGCGACCGCTAACACACCGTAATACTCATTGGTATAGTTGGCCACGAGCACGAGCTTGCCGGCGTCATGAAGGAAGCCGCCAATCAGGGCGCTGTCGCACGCTTTCTTAGGAAGATTCTGGGCCTTGGCAATGGCATGCGCCACGACTCCGGTGGTCATACTGTGCCGCTGCAGTTGCGCGATGAAGGACTCAGCCACGCCCGTATTCTGAAATGCCGAGAATACCGAGGTGGATAGGGTGAGCGACCGAATCGTATCGACGCCCAGATAGACGGCAGCTTCGCAGGGGTTGGCAATATAACGGTACAAGCCAAAAAAAGCCGAATTCGCCAACTGCAGGATCTTGGCTGTCATGCCGACATCCTGCGCGATGATTTCTCCCAGCTCGCGACTCGAAATATCCTCTTGCTCGATCGACTTGACCAGTTTGGCATACACACTGGGCAGGCTCGGCAACGAGGTCATGCGTGATACTAAGCGCCGCAGCTTCGGAGATACGAGCATCGAGCGAATGCGCAACGCGGCATCCAGGGTAGCGCGCAGCGTCGCGGCGTCGCAGGGTTTTACCAGATATTGGTGGGCGGTGGTGGCAGAACGAAGCGCAAGATCATGCTCCAGATTACCCGAAAGGACAATCCGGACCACGTTCGGGTGGCGCTCCAGAACCTCGGCCAGCAATTCGGAACCGCTCATCCCGGGCATGCGCATGTCCGTGACCACGATATCGAATTCGCTGGCATCCAACTTCTTTAAAGCATCCTGGCCGCTCGTGCTGAACGCCACATGCCATCCAGCCCATACGCCATCCAGGGTTCGTTTGAGACCGTCCAGAATACTCTGGTCATCGTCGACAAACAGCACCCGCTTGCTTTTTGCTTCGGGAGTTGTTGCTTGCTGCTCGTCTTCTTCTAAGAAAAGTTGTTCCATGATGTTCCAACGGAAACCTGGTGATTCGTAATTAGTTCCTCTTTCGCGGGGAAGCTCTTAACGCTGGAATCATACGCAGAAGTTATAGGTGAAGTGTGAGGTAACGCGAAAGATAATCGGAGCCCCCTCATTTCACCAGCGTCAATCTAACTCTAACATAGAGATATGTGAGATAGAAGAACAAAGACTCTATGCACCAAAGATAGAAATAGTGTGCTAACTGAAGATAACGGTACCTTCGTTACGACTCAGCGCCGGAGTGCACAGCCGGACGCACGGGGTTTGCTTAAACGTGCAGACTACGAAGATAAGGGACGCTGGCTCGCATCAGATCGAGATCCATTTCGACGAAATAGTTCTTAATGCCCCCCGTTTTCGCCGCGGCGAAAATCTTCTTCCAGTCGAGTGTACCCTGTCCTACGGCGACGATCTTCTTAGTGTCCGCCGACCAGCCTTGCACGTGCATGGAAATGAACCGCCCAGGGTACTTATTGAAGTACTCGGGGGCATCAAGGCCGTGCTGGATCTCGGAGACCTGGAACTGGAACTTGACGAGCTTCGGGTCGAGAAGCTCGAACAATATGTCATAGGTTCGCTTGCCGTTAACGGTAGAGACTTCGAAGCGCTCATCGTGAAGGCCCTGCTGGATGCCCGCCTTGGCTGCCTGTTCGCCCATTTTGTTGTATTCGTCGGCCGCCCGCTTCACGTCGTCCATCGTTGGGTTTCGCGGCCCGTCAAGGCTGGGAACCAGCATCTGCGTCAGACCTACGTCGCTGGCCCAGGCAATCCTGCTGGCCTGATTTGCCCTCAGCTCCTCGATGCCGAAGTGAGAGCTGTGGCATGTGACACCCTGGTCGCCCAAGATTTTCCTCAGCTCGGCACCTTTGTACTTGGCTAGGCCGCCAAAGCCCTCGCTCGCGTAACCGACAGGTGAGCACAGCTCGATGGCCTGAAATCCCGCCGCAGCTAGTTGCTTGATCGTACCGGGAAAGTCCTGGGCGATCATTTTTCTGACAGGCCAAGTCTGACATCCAATCGGCAGACCGAGCGGGTTCGCGCGCAACTCTCGCGCCCCTGACGACAGAACCCCCGCCACCGCTGCTCCGGCCACTACTTTCTGAAACAACTCTCTTCTCGAAACTGTAGGCATCTAAGCTCCCGAAAATTTGCAATCCGTATATAAGGATGTCCCGCCAGCGGCATTGTCTCACAAATTCAAAGGCGGCGGCCTGACAGCGCGAACGGACGTGACATTGGTTCCGTAGACTAATACATCAGGCGGAAATTGGCGCCGTCGCACCAGATCCATACGGCCTGTCCGTCTACAAGCTGTCCGGCAGCCAGAAGGGCGCCATTTTTTTGCAGGATGGCTACCCGGCCGGCACTATCCACATTGAGCGTGCTGCTGGCGGTATTGTTAGCGCCGGGGTTCAACAACAGAAACATGCCCTCGGTGTAAGCGGTTAACGCCGACGCAGCGTTGAGGCTGCAGGTATAGACATTCGCCGGGTTCGAAGCCGGAGATTTGCAGTACCAGGGCTTGCCCGCCGAGGCGTTGGCGTCGGTGAGCACGACGGCCGTGTTGAGCGACATCGTATTGCCAGCGACCATGAGGCCGGTGCCGAGCGACGCCCAAACGGTTCGCTGCGGGTTCTGGCCGTTAGACATCAGCACACCACCGATGGCGCCGGTCTTGGTAGGCAGAACAATCGGGGCGGGATTACCCGCGTTGGCCGCGACAGCGATCTGCACGGGAGTGCCGTTGGCATCGTAAAGAGTGATCGCGCCGCCCACGGGCTGCGCGGCAGAGCCACCGCGAGCGATCATCGCGGCGATTACTTTCTGCGAGACGCCCGCATTTTTGAGCGTGGCGACGTCGGCGTCGGCCAGCGAGTATTTACCCGCCTGTTGGTTCACCATTCCCACGATGACATCGTCCGCGATTCCGGCTTTGGCCAGCCTGATGATGGTGTCGTTGTTCAGCGGCTGCTGCGCGTTCAGCGGAATCGACAGAAGGAAAAGGATGCAGACGGTGGCGTGCTTCATCGGGGGAAGAGGCTCCTTGTCGGTCCAGTTGTACAACGCGTGCCGTTCGGAGTGCAACGCGCGCGCGGTGGCGACGCAGACGATGTATTGGGAGCAGCGCGGGAACGGGCGGCCGATGGGCTGATATCCTGAGACCGTTCATGGTACTCGAGAACACGAAGCTGCTGGTGCGCTTATTGTGGCAGCCGGCGCGGGCGATGAGCGGCATTCTAGATCGAGGCAGCCTGCTGTTCGCGAGCTTGGCGGTACTGGCGGTATCGCTGCTGTTCGAGCTCACGGTGACGCCGCCCGGTCCTCCGGCGCCCATCGTTGTGATACAGCCGGGCGGGGCGCAGGCCGAGGCGCCGGTTCGCATTGTGCACCAGCGGCCGCAGTGGTCGTTCAGTTTCTACACACCGCTTCTGGTGCTGGCGGCGATTTACGTTCCTGGAACATTGCTCGTGACCAGCTTGATCGGCCGGCTCGGAGGATTGGGAGTGGTTTTTCAGCGCGACTACTCGCCGCTGCTCACCTGCACTGCAATGGCATGGACAGCGGCGCAGGTCCCGGTGGTGCTGGCGGGGTGGATGGTGGCGCCGTTTCCGGTGCTGGGCATAGTTGCGGTGCTGGCGTACGTTTACTTTGCGGTGCTGATGTTCTTTGTGATCCGAACGGTATTCGGTGTGGAGAATGGCGTCGCGGCCGGTGCTGTTTGCCTGTCGTGGGTTCCGGTTGCCGCAGCGGTCGTATTCTGGGGGCCGATTCGATTTCTCTTCGGGTGGTTGGCGTCGCCGTTCTTTCTCTTCTATGCGTTTTACTACCTGCGTGGTGAGTTTGCGAATATGGGCGCGGGTCTGCGAAGCCGGCAGAACTTTCGCCGGATGCTGGAAGCGGCGGCGATCAATCCGCACGATGCCGCTGCGCAGTACCAGCTCGGGCTGATCTACCAGCAGCGCCGGCAGACCACAGAAGCGATTCAGCGGTTCAAGAACGCGGTGGCTATTGACCCGGCGGAAACGGACGCTCACTTTCAGTTGGGCCGCATCGCGCGTGAGCAGGGGCGGCTAAAGGATGCGCTCACGCACTTCCAGACGGTAGTGGATCAGGATGAAAAGCATAGCCTCAGCGAGATTCTCCGCGAGCTGGGCGCGGTCTACTTGGCGAACAGGCAGTATGAAGACGCGCGGAACGAGCTGTCGGTGTACGTGGAGCGGCACCCTTATGACACGGAAGGGCTGTACTACTACGGGCAGGCGCTCGAGGGAATGGGGGACATCAGCGCGGCACGCGGAATATATACGCGAGCGGTTGAATCCGCCCGAACGGCGCCGAGATATCGGCAGCGGTACATTGCAAAGTGGAGCCGGCTAGCGCAGAAGGAATCGGGGAAACTGGGGTAGGGCAGCGAGCGACTACCGCAGATTGCTGATCGCCAGCCATGCGGCGATGGCACACAGCTTTTCATCCTGGCGCCAGGGTGGGCCGATGCTTTTACCGAGTTCGGCAATGCGATGTTGCAGTTGTTCGGCGGAGAGACCGAGGGCCGATGCAGCTTGCCGGACGAGCTCCTTCTCTTTTATGCCGAGAACCGGCAGGGCGCATGATTCGCAGGCGTTTCTGAGAGCTGCGCGAAAGAAATGGCCTTCGGCAGTGTGGATCATCGGGTGCGAGCGGAGCGTGGCGGCAAGATCGGTGGTGGGTCTGCCTGCGCCGAGCAACACACAGGCGCAGGCGACGGTATGGCCCTTGTTGCCCAGTTCAGCAATCGTTTCACTCACGGATGTTTCCGCCATCCGCTGCGTTGCCGCGGCGCAGCGATGGAGGAACGCTTCGGCTTCGGGTAGCTTCATTTCTTTGGCCGCGTGATATGGCTGGAGGGAACCGCGAATGCTTGGGTCAGCGGTCTCGACTCGCCGGCGTTCGAGCACCACGGGAGCGCCGGCTGAACCAGCGACAACCACCAGCGCCGCCCAACCGGAGTGCGCGCGAAATCCAAGTGCAGCGCGGCTGGCCTTCAGCACGGGAAATACCAAAGTAGTTGCCCCGTTTTCTGAAGGACTCTGCGATCTGCCTTTCCTTTGAGGCATTGCATCGAGAACAGTGTAGGCGGTAATTCCTGACACCGGCTGTCATGTTTCGCTGATAAAGTTTGTCTATGCGTGCCGACCGGCTGCTGTCGATCCTGCTGTTGCTGCAAGTGCACCGCAGGGTAACGGCGCGCGAACTGGCGAAGCGCCTGGAGGTTTCTGAGCGAACCATTTTGCGGGATATGGAGGCGCTGAGCGGGTCGGGCGTGCCGGTGGTGGCGGAACGTGGGGCGGGCGGCGGCTGGAGTCTGATGGACGAGTACCAGACGAAGCTTACGGGATTGAGTGCGGCGGAGATTCAGTCCGTGTTTCTGGCGAGGCCGGAGGGCTTGATGGCGGACCTCGGGCTGAAGCACGAAGCGGAAGCGGCGTTCATCAAGCTACAAGCGTCACTGCCGGTGGGCGCCCGGCAGCAGGCGGATTTTGCGCGGCGGCGAATTCTGATTGACACACGCGGGTGGCGCGATTCCGCGGAATCGATCGCCTGCCTGCCGGTGCTGCTGGATGCGCTGTGGCGAGAGCGGCAAGTGCGGTTTTCGTATCGAAGGGTGCTTGGCGAGCCGAGCGAGCGGACAGTTGATCCGCTTGGGCTGGTTGCCAAGGGGAGCACTTGGTATCTCATTGCACAGGTTGAGGACGAAACGAAAACCTATCGCGTGTCGCGGATTTCCGACGCCGCGATTCTGGAACAGCCCAGCGCGCGGCCGGCGGAGTTCGATCTGGCCGGTTACTGGGAACGGTCGGCTATGGAGTTCCGCGCGAAGCTGCCGCGATACTACGCAACGTTCCTGGCCAGCCCGTCCGTTATGCGCTGGGTGCGGTATCGCGGCTGGCGGCTCGAAGAGGAAGCGCCCGAAGGGGATCGCATCCGCGTGCGGTTACGTTTCGACGTCGAAGAAGAGGCGATACAGTTTGCGCTCAACTTCGGCGGGGACGTCGAGGTCGTGGAACCGCACGAGCTGCGGGCCAAGGTGCTGGCTGGCGCGCTGGCCACCGTGCAACGCTATTCGGCTTAAGCGGTCATCCCCAGAGCAGGAGATGTGGCGATGGGCTGAAAGCGCCCGTCTGAGCGATAGGGTTGGAAGCGGTAGCCGACTCCGAAAATGGTCTCCAGGTATTGCAAGCTGTATGTGCCGAGCTTGCTGCGCAGCCGGCGAATGTGCACATCCAGGGTTCGTGTACGGATCTGGTCGCCATAACCCCAGACGCGCGAGAGCAGCACCTCGCGAGGCACGATCTCGCCGGCATTCGCGATCAACAACGAAAGCAAGTCGTACTCCTTGCGGGTGAGCACCAGATGGCGGGCATCCAGAGTCGCCATTTTGTGGTTAAAGTCCAGCTCCAGATGCGCGTCCTGGTAGCGCGACGCCGTGTTTGCTTTGATTTGCACCGTGTCCATGTCTCTTATTCAACCTTTCCACTCAATCGTACGGGGCACGGCGTTCGGAGTTGTTGTAAAGTCGTAAAAGTTTGGTAAAGGCGGGACCCGAATGACGGCGGTGCTGATCCTCACGTTACTGGCCCAGGCAGGGGGCGTAAATTGGGCGGTTAGAAACGGCAATCTCGATGCGGCCCGCGCGTTTTTGGCGGTGGGAGCAGACCCGAATTACGAGGACAAGTTCTTCTCCACTCCGCTGCACTGGGGCGTGGTCAACAATCGCGCGGATCTTGTCGCGCTCCTGCTCGATTCCGGCGCGAACGCGGACCGCGCCAGCTTCGGCTATACGCCACTCCAAATCGCCGTGCTGAACAACCGCGCCGATATAGTTGGGCTCCTTCTGGACCACAAGGCGGATGTCAACGCACGCACGGGGGACGGAGGCCTGATGCCTTCGGATTACGCTGTGGTACGTGGTTACACGCCTGTGCCCGCGCCGCTGGTTGATCGTGGTGGCCTGACGCCGTTGGATCTTGCGATCAGTCGGAACTATTTGACGCTGGCCAAATTGCTGATCGACCGCGGCGCTGATGTCCGCGTTTCTTGTCCCGGCGAGGGCGCCCCTTTGCATGTCGCTGCCAGATACGGCTCTCCGGATCTTGCCCGACTGCTTCTCGAAAAAGGCGCGGATCCCAATGCACGGGATGAAAAAAGGGGTGACGCCCCTCGTCCTCGCTGTGGTTCGAGGCAGGTATCGAATGGCGGATTTGCTCGTAGACCGGGGCGCCAAGGTCCCACCCGAGATGCTTGGACAGGCTGTGCTCGGAGGGCGCAAGGACGTGCTGGATACCCTCCTCAGGAAAAGCGCCGATGTCAACGTGCGCCTGGCATCGGGATCGACCCTACTGCACGACGCCGCGCTCAAGGGATACGGCGACATCGTGATGCTTTTGCTCGCTCATGGAGCCGGCGTCGACATACGCAACGCATCTGGCGCAACCCCGTTGCACGATGCTGCGCTGAACGGGAAGGCGAGCGTGGCTGCTTTCCTGCTGGCCCACGGCGCTGATATCAACGCTCGCGAAACCGAATCCGGCACCACGGCGCTTTACGCTGCGGCATCTCTGGGACGTGAGGAGGTGGTCGCCCTGCTGCTCGAGAAGGGCGCCGACCCCAACATCTGCAACAATCGCGGCGCCAGCCCGCTGCACACAGCAATGGAGGGCGGCTTCGAGAGCATTGCCGGCCGAATCCGCGCGCGCGGCGGACGCGATGTGGCGCCGGCCCGCTGATCCGCCATTCTCTCTAAATCTTGCTTTTCTTCCACGTGCCTCTCAGGAATACCATAAGCCCCATCGCGGTGGTCGACATGCTCACTCCGATCGCCACCGAAAAGACCAGCGTCAACATCGATTCGGTTAAGCCAACCGTAGCGACGGCATTCGCACCCAGACGCGTCACCCAGAACACGTCCACAATGGCGAATAGCGACTCCATCAGCATTTCGAGCACCATAGGAGTCGCGAGCAGGAAAACTGCGCGGCTGATCGAGCCTTCGGTGAAGTCCTGCCGCGTGCCACGAATCGCTTCCATCACCGATTGCATGACTGTTGCGCGACGTTGCATTACGGCATTGGTGGCGATAGTCGACCCTCCTGGGCCCTAGCTCTTGCGAGTGGCTTGTTGAAACTGAAAGATTACGCTGCGGTTCGACGAAACGTCAGTTCCGGCTAATGTCTGGAATGCCGAAATCGAAGGTCGCAACGCGGAACGTGACAGCGACAGCTACACCGACCCGGCTCCGGGTTCCGATGCTCGAAGCGCTGTGTCGTTTCGGTAGCATGGTAGCAAATAGGGCCCTCAAGCCCAATATAATTAAATGTAGCCAGGGATCCTTTGGCGGTGCAAGGAAATTGTTCAAGTGGTGCGAACGGGAGGGTCGAACTACCGACATAGAGGAGACAACCATGGAAACTAGTGCCACTGATCCAAGTGTGAACGACTTCACCAATCCAATCGCCCGCCACGACCGGAGAGAGTTCGTGAAACTTGCCGTTGGCGGCGCTGTGGGCGCCTCGGCGCTTCTATCTTCCGCACGCACGGCGTCGGCGATCGAGTATACGAACGCACCGGGAATCAAATTCTCGAGCAACGATGAGCCGGCCATGCCCACCGATGACCAGCTGCTCTTCCTCACGCAGATTGGGGCCAAGTATGTGAACGTGGATACAACACCGGATCAGCGCACCCTGGAATGGTTCATGAAAATCAAGAAGCGCTATGCGGATGCGGGGATTACGGTCTGGACTATCGGTGAGGTGCAGATTATACCGGAAATCGTACTCAACCTCCCTGGCCGCGACCAGAAGATCGAAGAGTATAAGCAGTATCTTCGCAACTTGAGCAAGGCAGGGCTCTACTATACGACGTATGTGCATTCGGGCAACGGCATCTGGCACAGCGGCCGGGAGACGATTCGCGGAGCCGGGGCGCGCGCGTTTGACATCGCGAGCCCGAACATTTACGGCGAGTGGAACGGGATCAAATACTATCCGCCGCTCTCTAACGGACGGGTCTTCACGGAAAAAGAAATTTGGGATAACTACACTTACTTCATCAAGCAGGTCGCTCCGGTAGCGGAAGAGGTCGGCGTTCGCATAGGAATTCACCCTGAGGATCCGCCGGTGCCGATGTTGGCTGGGGTTCCCCGCTGCATCTTTACCAGCTTTGAAGGCTACAAGAGGGCCCTGGAGATTGCGAACAGCCCCAATGTGGGCATTGCTCTGTGCTGCGGCACCTGGCTTGAGGGCGGGCGGACGCTGATGGGCAAGGACCCTGTGGAGATGATCCGGTACTTTGGGCCGGAGAAGATATGGCAGATACACTTCAGAAATATAAGCGCGCCGCTGCCGCATTTTGTGGAGACCTTCATCGACAACGGCTACTACGACATGTACACGATCGCGAAGGCTCTTGTGGAAGTGAACTATGATGGCAACGTGATGTGGGACCACACACCAAAGATGGTGGGCGGGCGCTACGCCGAATGTGCGTATGGGTTTGCGTACATGAAGGCGCTGTTTCACGCGGCCCAAGCGGAAGCGCAGGCTAAGGTTAGGGCGTAGCGTGGAATGGATGTTTCAAGGAGAGCAGGTCTGCCGGAGGGGAGTCACCTTGGGCATCCTCAATGCACCCGCGGCCCACGCTCAACGTGTGCCAGACTGGCAGCCGGAGGCAATAGGGAGCAGTTCTGCGCTTGTTAACCGCCCTGCTCGCAGCCGCCGATCCAATAAATTATTGATTTAAGATGGTGCGAACGGGGAGGGTCGAACTCCCAAGCCCTTTCGGGCGCCAGATCCTAAGTCTGGTGCGTCTGCCAATTCCGCCACGTTCGCGAGCGGGCTTTCTTCGGATTATAACAACCCGTGCTGAGCGCCGCAGATGCTGACGTCCAGACCCATTTCGCGGAACGTGGCGGCCTTGGCGGCGAGTGCGAGGTTGGCACGGTCGGCGTCGGGGGCATAGGCTACCTGGATGTGGTTCGCCTTGTGCCGCGCCATCATCTGGTCGCGCGTGATGCCGTACGTTACGGCGTGCATGATGGGCCACTGCGGCGTCGTGATTTGCCAGCGACGCTCGGTTTCTTCGTGCGGCAATTCCAAGGCCTTCGCGCGGCCCAGGTCGGCTTTCAGGACGCCGTTGTCGACGAAAATGCGGCTCCACACGATTTCGCCCGGTTTGCTGACGCCTTTGACCGTCCCACCGCCCAGGCGAAAATACATCGGCGGCTGGCGTTCGCTTACGGCGCCCGCGTATCCGCCGGTAAGATGCTGGGGAGGCACAGCGCCGGAGATCTCGAATACCCAAACGAACTTCTCACTGCCGTCCCCGTACGCTTCGCCGTAGCGCACGTCATGCAGCGTGGTTTCGGGGTCGTAGCCCAGGTGAGTCCAGATCCGGTTGGTGACCAATGCGTCAAGGCCGGCGCACTCGTCGACTTCGTTAAAATGCGGCAGCGCCTGATTCTCGTAAAGCACGCGGCCGGTAGCGGCGTCGCGCACAGGGGGGCGGTCGACGTTATTCAACAGTCCTTCGGCGAGGTCGGAGGCAGGGGTCAGGTCCTTCAACCCTTGCTGGTACTGAATGCCGATGGCGGCACAGCCGAATTCATCGGCGATGCGCGTGGCCGCGATGTACATCTTGCACTGTTCGAGCACCTGCGCATCGGTTAGCTCGGTTTCGGGATCAGCGCCGGTGTGGAACTGCATGCCGCGCGCATCCAGCCACGAGCGCACCGCCTGCGCTTCTTCATTCGGAATCCGCTGCACAGCGGCGTACAGCGCCGATTGACTGAGACGTTCCTTGAAGACGCCGGTAGGATGCAACAGCTCATCGGGAATGATGGCGTTATACATACCCATGCAGCCCTCGTCGAAGATGCCCAGGATGGCTTTGTTGCGGCGCAAACCCGCCGCCAACACGCTGGCGATTTTCTCGGCGCGCGACGGCAGAGTGAAATCGCGCAGTGGATGCACGTGCGAAGTATCGTGCTTCACCGGCTGCCCGGCGAGCCACTGGCGCAGGCCGGATAGGAAAAAATCGTCGCCGAAATCGCCGCTCCATAACGAGCTATACGCGACACCGGCCTTGGTGAGTGAACCATTCAAATTCAGCATTCCCACGAGGCCGGGCCATTGTCCGCTCCAGTTGGCGACCGTCAGAATGGGCCCGCGGTGCGTATACAAACCGTGCAACAGGTGATGGCTGTACTGCCAGACGGCCTCCACCACCACTAGCGGCGCTTCCGGAGGAATCTCGCGAAAAACTTCCATGCCGCGCTTCTGGCTATCGATAAAACCGTGCTGCTTGGCCGGATCGTATGGGTGGCCGCGACGCACCTCGCGGCCTTCGCCGCAGATCGCTTGGATAACAGCCTCCTCCACAAGAGCTTGCGTGGGCCAGCACTTTTGATTCGCGGCCAGCCGCAAATCCCCGTTGGCGACAAGAACGACAGGGTCGGACATGCCATTTATTCTGACACTGAATGCGCGCACAGCCAATCGAGCGCGCGAACCTTCGAACGGCCGAGGCCGGCGGTTATGCTAAGCTGAAAACCGTCCCACCCTCAGGGCCGGTAGCTCAGGCGGTAGAGCATTTGCCTTTTAAGCAAAGGGTCGCGGGTTCGAGTCCCGCCCGGCTCACCAAAACTCATGTGGAATCAATACGCGATTTCATGCGGCCCTGCCGCGTTCGCCGAGATTTCGCCTCAGTTCTGATGGTTTTTGGCATACTGTTGGCATACAGGACAAATGACTCTGAAATGTCCGATTCGAGACGCCGAACGGAGGCACGTCCGGCATTTCGGGTCGGTCGGCACACAGTCGCCCTACACTGCGCTCGCCACAGAACGCATATGCAGATTGCCGACTGACCACCATTGCCAAACTCGAAGAGAAACAGCGCCGGGTCGGTTTACAACCTGACGCTCGCTCTTTGGCGAGCGTGAACGCCCGTTCAACGATTAGCGGATCCTGGCGCGTTTTATCAGGATTAATCAAACGCATACGATGAGCAATGCCCTGTGTCTGGTGGCGCTGCAACCGCGCAGCGTAGAACGCATCGGTCGCGCGACCTGTCGTAATCAAGGATCGCATTGGGGAAGAGAAGGACCGTCTCTCGCGAAAAACACCTCTCCCGCTGCTCCGCGAAACAAAAGTCGCTGGGGGTTCGCAAGCATCCACTCATCGAAGAGCCCCTGGAATCCCAGTAAACAGAAAGAGGCCGTCACAGGAAGTGTTAGTACCATCATCGGATACCGCGAAGGCGGGGCCAAGCCCAAGCCTGAAGGCGGGTCACCGGGCCGCCGGGCACCAGAAAAACCCGCAACCACTTCTTACGCTCAGCCACACAGTAGTTGAAGGCGTCCTTTCAGGCCGGCAAAGAGCACGGCGACAGAGAAAGAGCCAGAAGTTTGGTCCCGAACCTGCCGTCCCGCCTCTCTTGTAGCCTCCCGGTAGCGCCTCCATTCCGTTCAGCACAAAGCTGGACCACAGACAGAAGGAGAAACGCAAATGGAACCGCAAACTACAGACACGGAACTCGGGTCGTTGCCGGCTGCGGCTATGTCCGACGTTCAATGGGGTGCTGACGCACCCAGAGGCGGCAAAGCCGTCATGACCCGAATCCTGAAAGAGAAGGCGACGGTGCCGCTATTCTTCGCGCAGACGCTCGTCCAATCCATGCGCGATGTCGGCTACAATCACACAACCTCGGCACTCTGCGAGCACGTGGACAATGCCGTACAGGCTGGTGCCACCGAGGTCCGCGTTTATTTCCGCCAAGAGGGTAAAGGTACAAGCAAGAGGACCGACGTAGCGGTATACGACAACGGTCGCGCGATGTCTCCTACGGTCCTGAAGCTCGCAATGGCATTTGGTGGTTCGATGTACTACGGAAGCCGTCAGGGTATCGCCCGTTTCGGAATGGGCATGAAGACAGCGGCTCTCAGTATGAGTTCGGTGCTTGAGGTGTATTCATGGCAGGAGCCCGGAGCCATCTACACCATGACGCTCGATGTTGACGCAATCGGCAAAGATCGCGCAAACCTGGTCGAGCTGCCGGAGCCAACTCTCTTGACCGAGTTGCCGGATGAGGTTGCAGACCTGTTCCGTAAACCGCTGTCGTACCCCATGAATCGATCCGAGCAAGACCTTCTCGCCCCCGAGGGTGAAAGTGTCGCCGACAACCTCGGTCCCTCGGGCACGATCGTTTACATGCCTAATTGCGACCGGTTACACTTCTCCAAAGCGAATTCCCTTGTTGATCATGCGGTGAAGGAAATGGCGCGGGTCTACCGTCGTAAAATCGCAGCTGGGCTGCGGCTCTATGTAAACAATCGGCTTGTGGAGGCGTTTGACCCCACGTATTCGATGCCGGACGCGCGCCACACTCGATTCCTGGAGGGCACGGCCAAGCAGAGCCGACTCATTCTGCCAAAGCCAGTTCCGATACCGGTATCGGAGGGTAGTTCTCAGACAGCGGTGGCCCTCATCAAGATCTACAAGCTGCCGATTGAGGAATGGTCGCTGCTACCCCGTACAACCCAACGGAATAACCTCCGTATATTCGACGGGATGACGGTATCGATTCTTCGTAATGACCGTGAAGTATTCGCGGGTAGCATGCCTAACATCACTACCAGGCACAACGTGGTCAACTGGTACCGCGTGCAGATTGACATCGTGGGAGAACTGGATGAAGCCTTCGGAATTGCGTCCAATAAACAGGGCGTCAGGCTGAAGGGCTACGTAGTGGATATTATCAACGAAGCTATCGGCGACCAAATCGCAACGCTCAACGAGGAGATCAAAAGGTTCCAATCGCAACAGGCGGCGGCTCGGGGCCAAAAGCCAGCGCAACCCAGGCCGAGTGAGACCAAGGCCAGCGAGGCTGATCCTTTCCAGCAAAACGAGATGTCAGACGTCCTGTCACCCGAGGAGGAGGCACAGCTCGACGCTAATCTGCGTGGCCTGTCCCTGACCCTGAAAAGGGACGGCGAGAGTGATGAAGAGGCATTCGAGCGAATAAAGAACTCGAAGTACATCATCGATTTCCGCCACGACGATTACTGGCCCTTCTACGACGTGAAGCATCAATTCGGGCGCATTATTCTAACGATCAACACTGCCCACCCATTCTTCACCGAGCTCTATGAGCCAGTGAGCAAAATGGGCGTGTCGCAGGGCAGCGCCGATAGTGAAGACTCGGCGGTGCCACACGACAACGGGCACGGCCCCAACTTTGCG
Organism: Terriglobia bacterium; assembly: GCA_963768075.1. Lineage (GTDB taxonomy): Bacteria > Acidobacteriota > Terriglobia > Bryobacterales > Bryobacteraceae > QHXW01. The sequence continues at coordinate 9,607 of CAVYHD010000011.1, read as the reverse complement.
CTCGACCTGTTGTTGTTGTCACTCGCCCGAACCCAGAGTAGGCTTGCGGGGGTTAGCGAAGAGGCAAACACGCTCCTGAACAACCTGCGGCGGGAGTGGTCGGAGACCTACCGCGTACAAATGACAGCATGACGGGATGGCAGCGTGCCGGTCGGGCCGACCGGCACGTCCCTCAAAACCTGAATTGGCCGTACAGATTGTGATGGGAAATACAGTATGATAAACACGGCTTTGTTGCGGCAGATATTGCCTGTAGTCCCGCTTTCTTTGGGCACAGCGTCCCAGGTAGCGGAGTGGCGATTCACCGCTGGGTATGAAACGTAGCTCGCCACAGGGGCGAGCCATAGAGGAGATGTTAAAATGGTCGTCAGCGATCCCGCCTGGCAGTTCTTTGCCGCTTTGCAAAGTGAAGCGGACCCCCAATCTATCGATCGTTCCCTCGCCCGTGATGAAGCTCTCGATGTCGTCCTGGACGAAATTAAGAGCGATAGGGTGACGGATGATGCTCCCCTTCGGAAACGATATTACAGCCTCTGCCGCAACCGGCTTTCAAAGCAGAATAACCGCCGCGCGCTTGATCGCCGGCGCGTCCGTGGCACTCACCGGCGCGGCGGAATGGATTTCGGCAGTGTTCTCTTGCTGGCGCCGGCACGCACGGTTTGCGATCAGCTCGCCTACAACCAACTGGTGGATCTGATCCGGACGGTGCTGCTCAAAGAGGAGTTGATGCTGCTGTTGGAAGTCGCGGACGGCCACAGTTATGCCGAGATGGCCCGCCGATCGCAACATCACCGTGTCCGGCCTAAAATCGAAGGCGTTCCGATTCGGGAGGAAAGTGCGCAACAGCCGGATTTCCGCTGTTCTGCGAGCGGAAGCGGGGAGGGCGGGAGTCAATGATCAACCAAATTCAGCTCCTCCGAAACATCGGGCTTTTCGATTCTGTCGACGCCGCGGCAAACATCGCTCTCGCGCGTCTCACGCTGATCTACGCCGAAAATGGCAGAGGTAAGACGACTCTCGCCGCGATTTTGCGGTCGCTGGCCACTGGCGATCCGGTGCCGATCGCGGAGCGGCGCCGGCTTGCTGCCCAGCATCCTCCACATGTTATTTTGAATTGCGACGGCGGGCCGCCGGCCGCAATGTTCCAGAATAACGGCTGGAACCGCACTTTGCCGAACCTGGCCGTTTTCGACGACGTGTTCGTCAACCAGAATGTCTATTCCGGCCTGGCTGTCGATGCCGGCCACCGGCAAAACCTGCACGAGCTGATCCTCGGAGCCCAAGCCGTAGCGCTGAACCAGCATCTTCAGCAGCTTATTCGCCGGATAGAAGAACACAATGTTGCCCTGAGGGAAAGGGCGGCAGCGATACTGGCAGCAGCGAGAGGCGGGCTTTCGGCGGATGACATCTGCGCGCTGCCCATACATCTCGACGTGGATGCGGCGATTGAAGCGACAGAACGCAACCTGGCGGCCGCTCGCGAGCGTGATGCAGTCCGGACCGCTCCGCTTTTCGACGTCCTGAGTTTGCCCTCTTTCGACACCGCGACTATCGATCGAATTCTCGGGGAAGACTTGCCGGCCCTTGATGCGGCCGCCGCCGCGCAGGTACAAGGTCATCTGGCTGGGCTGGGCCCGGGCGGTGAAGACTGGGTGGGCGAAGGCATACGGCGCCTAGTGCCGCCGGCGGCCGGGACAACGGGTGACTGCCCGTTTTGTCGCAAGATCTCGCCGGTTCACCCGTCATCAATCATTACCGTGCTTATTTCAGCACTGCCTATGCAGAGCTGAAGCGCAGGGTTTCGGAGACTCTGGCCGGTGTTAACCGCGCTCACGGTAACGATCTGCCGGCCGCGTTTGAGCGGGCGGTCAGGATCGCTGTAGAGCGCCGGCAATTCTGGTCGCGGTTTTGCGAGGTGCCCGAGATCGCTGTCGACACGGCGGTGATCGTCCGCGATTGGCGATCTGCGCGTGAAGGAGTTGCAGCAGCACCGACCGCAAAACAGGCCGCGCCGCTGGAACGTATGGCGCTCACACAGGAGTGCGGGATGCTGTCGCGGCGTATGAAGCGCACCGGCAACGTGTCGCGGAGCTTAGTTCTGGTCTTCAGCAAGTAAATGCGGCGATCCGGGTGACCAAGGAGCAGGCCGCAACGGGCAACCCTGCGGCAATAGAAGCCGATCTTTCGCGGCTAAAGGCCGTAAAGGTGCGGCACACTGCAGCGGTTTTGCACTCTGCGATAACTATCTGGCTGAAAGACCGCCAAGACGGCAACGGAGCTGCAAAGGGACCAAACCAGAAACCAGCTCGACCAGCAGAGGGCTGCCGTATTCGCTGGCTATGAGACCGTCGTTAATTTGTACTTGCAGCGCTTCAACGCAGGCTTCCGGCTGGATAGCGTGACTTACGCGCAGACGAGAGGTGGACCGACCTGCACCTACAATGTAGTCATCAACAATACGGCTGTCGCTGTGGGACGGCGCCCGCGCCCGGGGAACCTTCGTTCCGCAACACTCTAAGCTCGGGAGACCGCAATACCCTCGCACTTGGCGTTCTTCTTCGCCTCGCTCGACCAGGATCCTGCGCTGGACAACAAGATTGTAGCCATCGATGACCCGATATCAAGCCTGGACGATCATCGCTCCCTGACCACGGTGCAGGAGATACGGCGACTTGCGGAGCGGGCTGGCCAGGTGGTCGTGCTCTCTCACAACAAGGCGTTCCTGTGCCGCATCTGGGAGGGGAGCGATCAGACCATGCGCGCCGCGCTACAGTTGGTGCGCGACGGCGCGGGATCGACGTTGCGCTTGTGGAACGTGGACCACGACTGCATCACCGAACATGACCGGCGCCACGTGCTATTGCGGAATTATATCGCCGGCGGCGGGGCGAACAATCGGGACGTAGTGAGAGCCATCCGTCCTGTGCTTGAGGCGTTCCTCCGGGTAGCATGTCCCGGAGCATTTCCCTCCGGGAACGCTGCTCGGCCCATTCCGTCATCTGTGCTCCCAGAGAGCGGGCACACCGCAACAGATCTTGGATGCGCCGGCCATTCAGGAGCTGGGCGACCTCACGGAATACGCGAATAGGTTTCATCACGACACGAACCCGGCCTGGGAAACGGAGACGATTAACGATGGGGAACTGGAGGGGTTCGTACGGCGGACGCTGAGTTTCGCCAAGCGGTGAGGCCAGCAGTCTTTACGATCTGAGGTGTTCACATGAGCAAGCAGAGGCTCCGCATCAAAAACAGGCAGTTGGATGACGTGATTTCCAATCTCCGGGGCAAGGTCATTACCTCGTGGGTTCTCTTGCGCCACATGATGGCGAGTGAGCGGGAGTTAAGCTCCGACGATTTTGGAAAGGATCTTGCGAACGAGAACCTCGTGTTCGTAAGCATGCTTAGAACGAAGCCTAGGTATGCAGACTCCTGGCGTAGGACAATTTGATGCATTCCGATGCAATACAGGCCGAATTAATGGTCATCCTTCCGCCGCGTTGAACTGCACTTGGCCCGCGTGTTTCCAGATGAGGGGCGTTCAGTTGCGGAGGAGTTTTTCCAGAATCCAGAGGCTTTGGACCGAAGAGGACTGCAGCACGAGGCCGTTCTTCTTCTGAAATCATCCTTCTCTGTGCTGACGACGGAGACTCAGGAGCGGATTCTCTCGTGGATGGATAAGGGACCGCCAGAAGATTCACTCCGTAGCTGGCTGGAGTTCATCCAGCAGCCAGTCACGGACGAGAATATCCGTGCACTTGCGGATGAGTGGCGACGCGACCATTTCGCCACCCTTAGTGGGCAATTGCCCGCGGCGCTTCAAGAGAGGTTCGACGATCTGCGGGCAAAGCTGGGAGAAGGGCGGCGCATTGAGGAGCCCGACAGGATCACAGGAGGAGCATTTGGTCCCAGGTCTCCCAAGTCCGCTGAAGAGTTCTCCCAGATGACTGTCGAGGAAATGCTTTCGTTTCTTGGATCGTGGACTCCTGGCAACGACATGTTCTCGCCGACTGCGGAAGGAGTCGGGCGGAATCTGACTGCGGTCGTGACAGAGAAGCCCGAGGAATATGGCGCAGCCTCGCAACGGTTCCGGGAACTCGACCCGACCTATGTCCGATGCTTTTTCGCTGGGCTAACGGAGGCAATCAAACAAGACAAAGCCTACGGGTGGCGCCCAGTCCTCGAATTGGCTGAGTGGGTCACGAATCAGCCGCGCGAGGTTCCCGGACGGAAGGGCGGTTTGATGGTCGCAGACCCCGACTGGGGTTGGACGCGCGATGCGATCATCGACCTGCTGACGGCGGGATTTGAAGAGAAGCGCGGAAAGCTTACATACGAACATCGCGAGATCGTATGGCGTACCATTTTGCCTCTTACGGACGATCCCCATCCTTCAGCGGCGGATGAAACCGGTCCACACTTCGATCCGGTCAACCTGTCGATCAATACAACCCGTGGGCGCGCCTTTTATGCTGTGATCCGCTACGGCTGGTGGGTTCGCGAGTGTACTGAAGAGGAGCGCAAGGCGGCGGGGAAGGGGCCTGCAACATTCGAAGAAATGCCGGAAGTTCGCGATGTTCTCATGGCGCATCTAGATCCCGGCAGAGAACCTACACTGACGATCCACTCCGTGTATGGGCAGTCTCTGCCATCATTGGCCGCCTTCGGCTGGGAGTGGCTGCTGGAAAATCTGAATCGAATTCTCCCTGCGGGAGAGGACGATCCAACTCGTTTTTGTGCAGCCTGGGAGAGCTTCGTGGTGTTCGACCGCCCGAACACGACGCTGCTCCCGGTCCTATTGCCTGCATATCAACGCGCCGTGAGACGAATCGGTCAGCCGTGCCTGCTGCGCCACCCTATATCGCCGGAGGTCCCCCTGGCGCAGCATCTGATGGTGTACTACTGGCTCGGCAAGCTGGACTTTAGCACAGAAGACGGACTTATGGATGGCTTCTTCGCCGTCGCGTCCGATGATCTGCGTGCACACGCCATGTGGTTTGTCGGGACGAGTGTCCCGAACTGGGGAGATGAGGCGCCGCCGGAGGCCTATGAACGCCTTCGGAAGCTGATTGCACGGCGTCTTGAAGCGGCCAGGCTGGCACCGTCGCCCGGCAGTTCTGTCGTGAGTTTTCGGCAAGGCTGCGTGAAGCGTAAATCCGACCGGAAGCAGGATTATCGGCGCTTGGACTGACGGTCCTTGCGCTGGGTGTGCTTGGCAAGGATGGAATCCATGTCGTCTCCGACGCCGTAGCCGCAGTTGTGACTGATGCTACGGACCCGATCCAGTCTGGCAATCAGTGCATCGCGAGTATCGGTTGGCAGTGTGTTCGCGGTCGACTCGGCCTGCTCGAACAGGCGCACCAGTGCATTGAGGTAGCTTTCGTCTTGATAGCCGAGGTCGCTCGCAAAACCGGAGGCCTGCTCGCAATAGAAGACCATCAACTCGGCCAGGCCGGCGGGGTCGCCGACGGCCTTCTTGTAATTGGAAATGGCTTGCTTGGCCTTTAGAACGGACGGGGCCTGCTTGCTGAAGGCGTCCGGCCAAAGCCAGCGATCCATCGTTTCTTTGTAGGGGCGAAGCATATCCTCGCCCAAGCCGAAGCGGGCGTGCAGAAACGTTTGATTGTCCTTGTGGGCGCTGTAGAGATCCTGGATTAAGCCCAGCAAGGCTGGCCGATCAAAACTCGTGAGCTTCGCCTTGACATCGGTCCACTTCGGTTGCGATTTCGACTGACGTTGCTTCATGTGGAATGCTCGCACGAACTCAGAACAGGTAAGCCTGAGCCACCCAGTAATGCCAGTCGCCGATGGCTTCCGCGGTGGATTCGTCGGGGTGGATGGCGGCGAGTTGAGATAGAGGGACGGCCATTTTGCGGCCTTGCCATTGGACTTGCACAAGCATGTCGCTTTCGCATGCCTCTTCCTTAGCGAGGCGACGCACTTCGACGGTTTCTCCTTTTCGCAGTGGAGAAGTCGCTTGGGAGCGGATGCAGCGGGCGTTGAAAGGAAACGTCAGTTTGCTTTCCAGATAGTAATACCAGCTCATCGCCTTCTCTTCGGACCCGTAGGCATCCACGATGGCTTGGTTGTGGATGCGGTCTTCCCGGATTGGGTCTTGCTTTGGTTTTTTCACGGCTTGGCTGCCAGAATGCGGCGCACCGAGGTGCGCCCGATGCGGAGACGTCGGGCGATTTCGGCTTTGGCGACACCGGTACGATACAGCTTCCGAATCTCGGTGGCCTGAAGGCCCGCAGTCATCGGCCGGCCGAGTTGTTTCCCGTTCTGCCGGGCGTGCGCCAGACCAGCCCGAGTTCGTTCGCGCAGGATTTCCCTTTCGAACTCGGCGAAGATCGCCAACAGGCCGGCCATCGCGCGACCTGCCGGAGTAGTGAGATCGAGCGCCTCCGTCAGCGAGACGAAACCGACTCCGAGATGCTCCAGCTCCTGAAGTGTCGCCAGCAGGTCCGCCACCGACCGGCCCCAGCGATCGAGCCGCCACACCAGAACGACATCGATCTCACGGCGGCGCGCCGCTTCCATCAGTTGCTCGCGGGCATGTCGCTCGATCGCTCCGGAGCCGACCTCCCGGATCTGCATGGCAAGAGTCCAGCCCCGCCGCGCAACATACTCCCGCAGAGCGCGTGTCTGCATCGGCAGAGTCTGCTGATCATTGGTGGACACACGGGCGTATAGACCGGCCCGGAACATTTTCCCTGGTCTTCGTCGCTGGCCGAAAAGGTCCCCGGATTTTGCCTTGCGAACGGCCTGTTTTACAGGCATTTCGAGAGGTCCGATTCGCCTGGCCGCAGTCGATCCTTTTCGGCCAGGCTGACCTAGCATATTACGGAGAAGCAGCGTGCGCCAACGTCTCACGGTAGTTCCAGGGCATCCAGGCAGCGGGGTTCGCCGCCAGTTCGCCAGCGTGGCGCTGTAGCTCCACCAGGTACTCAAAGGAGTTGGCTCCGCATAACTGGCAGGTGTGGATCAGACTCATGAATAAGTCGCCCACTTGCGCCCCGTTTAGCGTGCGATAAAACAGTGCATTCTTCCGATGTAGCACCGCCCGTTTCAAGCTTCTCTCGACGATGTTGTTATCGAGCGGAGAGCCCGCTTCGCGCAGGAACAACGTCAACGGCCGCCAGTGCCTTAAGAGATATGTGATCGCCTTGCCCAGGCCGGAGTTCGGCTCCACCTGAGGCTCGGCGAACTGCCTCTCCAGCCAGCCCTGTAACTCGCCCATCACCGGCCCGCTGCGTTGCTGATGATACTGCAGCCGCTCGTGTGGTGAGAGGCCGCGCTCGCGCGCTTCGGCATCATGGCCATACACCCGGCCCAACATCTCCAACACGTAACGGCACTGGTCGGGAAAGTTCGCCGCGACTTCCACGATCTGCCGTCTGCCGTGCGCTAGACAGTTCGCTAGCAAGACTTCCACTCCGGGCGGCAGCTTGGGAACATTCCGTGACAAAGCGTCGCACATTTGAATCGCTGGTGGCAGGTCCGCCACGCGGTGTTGCAACACCTCTGCCAGGTTCTCACCGGCATGCTGGCGCCCCGTAAAGTACAACGCGATCTGGCGCCCTTCAGCTGTGGAAACAATGCCGCTGGTGAACACACCCGTTCGCTCATCGCCCGGCTCGCGCTCCAGCTTCAACACCTTCATGCCGGTGTCGTCGTTATGTAGCACCTCACCCTGCGCCGCCTGACGGATCAACTCATCGCCCGCCGGTTGGATCACTTCCGCCTCCTCTTCCACAATCTCCCATTGCGTCGCTGCCGGCAGCGGAATGCCCAGTTGGTCTTCCAGTTGTTCCAGCCGGTAGAACGGAATGCCGCTGCCGTACTTCAGCTGCGCAATCATCGCCGCGGCCGTCTCATCGTACTTCTCCGGGCCCACGCCCTCCGGTTCCTGCGCTGTGAACACTTGCCCGCAGGCGTTGCAGCGTAGCCGTTCCAGTTCATACACCGTGGCGGCCAACGGCGCTTGCCCCGCGATCCGCACCAACGCCTTGGGCTCCTTTTGTCGGTAGACGTTGCCTCGGGCGCAGTCCGGGCAGCGATCGCCGTGAGCCAGCTTGGCATGCGTGATGCGAACCTTCTCTGCGCCGCGATACGCCGCTGCGCCGTTGCGCCCATGGCCTGAAGGCTCGTCTGCTTCTGCCGGCATGTCTTGCAAGGCGGCCTGCTCGGCATCGCCGAACACCGAGCTGGTCGTCTCTGTGTTCCGCTGTGGCAGAAGGTTCTCGGCCAGCGCATGCAGAGCCGTTTTGAGCTTCTGGCTGTCGGCTTCACTCAGCGGAGCCGTCTTGGCGTCATCGATGATGCGGTCCAACTCTTCCACATCTACGTCCAGCCGCCGGCGCCGTGGGATGTTCTTTTTCATAACTGGTTGAGTAAGTCGCGGAACGTCGGGCTCAGTGGATAGCCGAGTACTTCTTTGATCGATCGATTCGGCACGTAACTGTTCGACTGCTTGCCGCGCCCCGTCGTCTTCCCCAGCCACACCCAGTTGGCTGCGCGGTAACACGTGCCGCGAAATCGCTCCGAGTCGACGAACGTCTCCAGAAAGTAAATCGGATGCCGGTACATCTCCTGCCAGTCAGCCGAAATCCGTGCCGTCATGCGCCCCAGAATATGGGACGCCAAGTGCTCCACCTTGACCCACGGCAGGATCAGGAAGCGCGTGTTGTAGGCGAGGAAGCGAATGTTGCGCCGGCGTGCCTCGGCGCTCCACCCGATGTAGCGGTCGCGTGCACCGATGTGCCGCGGTGCGCTCGACCAGGCCGCGCAGGCGATGGGTCTGCCTAGCGCCCACACCACGTACTTCAGATGCTCACCCACCGGCTGCTCGTAGCCAAGATAGTGATGCTCCTCCATCAGGCTGTTGAACAGCGGCTCAGTGGCCGTGCGCCGCACCGGCGCGAACTCGAGCGGTTGTAGGTTGCACAGCCGCTCTTCGAGCGGCGTACGGTCCACCAAGACCGGCTCCGGCCGCACGCGCTGCGCTAGCGGGTTATGCCGGACGTAACTCACCGGCGGCAAGCTGATCTGGCCGGCCCGTTCCAGCATCAGGAGCAGGCCACGGCACACCATATCGCGCAAGGTGCCATTGGTCTGGCGCCACTGCCAGGCCTCACAAAGCCGGGTGGATAGCTTGCGGCGGCTGTCGTTAGGGTGCCGCTCGATGAGGCTGCATATATAAAGGATGTCTTCCTGGGTGATCTCGCGGCCCCGATACCTGAACTCCACCATTGCCAGCAGTATGAATCAGCGTTTCTTGGAACGCAAGGGGTGATGCCGCATTCATCGTATGTTTCAGGACCTTTACTTCGGCGTGTTCACTGGGCGCCACATGGGCGCGGCTTTCACGCGAGATAAATCGCCTGCCACCATCAGCAACTGGGCCTCATAGGCCTCCAGTGGCTTGGTCGCTTCGCTCCCTTCTGGCCACCAGACGAACCGTCCCTTCGACAGCCGCTTTTGTGCGAGCCAGTATCCCTGGCCGTCATAAAATGTTGAGCTCAACATTTTATGACTTATGTTGACTGATCAGTAATGTGCAGCCGCAGTTCTGGGAGTGTGCGGACGTGGTGCTCGGGCGATAACGACT
>CAVYHD010000010.1:0-4770 GCA_963768075.1 Terriglobia bacterium | reverse complement strand
TCCGGCAGGGATGCGTGACGCCGGCTAGCCTGTCCTGTTAATTTCACATTCAGTCGCGAGGGGGCGGCTGAGGTGAACCGCAAAAGCACACTGCCTATTCCCGAGTCCATCCTGCAGTTGCAACGCCAGTTGGATCAGTTTCGCAGCACCCAGCCGCGACGGACGAAACTACCGGAGCCGCTGTGGCAGGCAGCCGTCGAACTGGCCCGGCAACACGGTGTGTATCCCGTCGCGCACCCGCTGCGGCTGGACTACACGCGGCTGAAGAAGCGGCTCGGCGGTATCCCGAATCGTCGCAGGAAGGCGCACAAGCCTGCATTTGTCGAGCTGGTCGCGCCCCGTTCGGCAGCTCTGGAGGACTGCGTCATCGAGTTCGAGTCCCCGAGCGGCGACAAAATGCGCATCCAATGGAAGGCACCCGCGCCGCCCGATTGGGCGAGCCTGTTGCGCGCCTGGCGGGATGCCGAGCGATGATTCAGATCACAGCGCAGATGCGCGTGCTGGTGGCCATCGAGGCAGTGGATGGAAGGAAAGGCATCGATTCCCTGGCTCGGTTGTGCCAGGAAAAGCTCGCCGAGGATCCATTCTCCGGGTGCGTGTTCGTGTTTCGCAGTCGCAGCGGGACGGCGATCCGGCTCCTCAGCTATGACTTATGTTGACTGATCAGTAATGTGCAGCCGCAGTTCTGGGAGTGTGCGGACGTGGTGCTCGGGCGATAACGACTGCACATTTTCTTACAGGCTCTCCAGCCACTCCAGGACCGTCTCACTGGTCCGCCAGGAGGCTTTGCGAGAACCCGCGACGGGCTTCAAGCGATTGATCGCCTCGCGCTTCATGTCGAGATCGATGGTGGCGTAACGGTTTGTAGTTGTAGGGCTGGAGTGCCCTAGCCACTGGCTGATCGTAGACAGATCTACACCGGACTTCAACAGCGCCACAGCCGTGCTATGACGCATGCTGTGCGGGTGAAGCCGCTTCCGCTCAAGCGTGACGACCGCCGGTCGTGCCCGATCTACATGCTTGGCGAGAATGTATCGAACCCCGAAGCGCGTTAGCGGCGCACCGCGATGATTCAGAAACACTCTGGCGTCGGACCGTAGATCGATCTGGCGCTCTTCACAGAAGGTCAACAGGACCTGAGCCGTCTGCCGCCACAACGGGCAGAATCGCTCCTTTCTTCCTTTGCCAAAGAGGCGAAGCTGGTAAGGCTTGGTCAGCTGCAGGCTACTCGCTCGGAGATCGATCACCTCCTGCACGCGAGCTCCTGTGTTGAACATCGTTGCCAAGAGGGCGTAGTCGCGGCGGCCAGCAGGGACAGACCGGTCGATTCGGGCAAGGACTGCCTCGATCTCGCTACGGTCGAGATACTCGATGACTCGCTGGTCCGCTCGTTTAAAAGGTACGCCGAGCATACGCTGGGCTCGTTCCAGTTGATCGGGATGGTGAGCGCCGACATAGCGGAAAAAAGCGTGGATGGCGGCGAGCCGGACGTTGCGCGTCGTGATGCTGTTTTCGCGCTCCTTCTCCAGATATCCAAGGAAGCCGAGGATTCGGCTGGGATCGAGATTGTCCATGTCCAGATCACAGACTTCGATCTTTCGATCGGATGCCACAAAGCGGAGCAGGAGAACCAGGCTGTCGCGGTAGCTTTGAATCGTGTGTGGGCTCATCCCACGGATCCGCGGCAGATGATCGGCGAAGTAGTCGCGGAGACAGCGCGCGAGGAGATTCGGTGACGCCGCCTTCATCGATCTCCCCGCTTCTTTTCAACCGGAACGATCAACCCTCCGTATGATTCGGTGAAGCGGTCGTTAGCGGCTTGTCGGAGGTCGTCAACGAAGTGGAGATAGTGGTACGTCGAAAAGATCGAGACGTGGCCCAGCCAAGTAGCCAATAGCGGCAGCTTCGTTTGAACGTCCACGCCAGCTCGATACCAGCGGATCAATGCATTCACAGCGAAACTGTGCCGGAAGTCGTGAACTCGGGGTTCGCGGCCATTGCTTTTCTTGATGCCCGCGTGGTTGAACAGAAGGCACAGGTTCGTTCTCAACCGAGTGCCGGTGTAGGCGCGATCACGGCCATAAGGACTCCAGAGTAAGGGCTCGGTCGCTAGAGCAGAAGGATAAGCTCTGCGGCGGGCCAGCAGATGTCCCTCCACTTCTTTCGCCAGATCGTTGGGCAATGGCAGCAGCCGGGACCTGTGAAACTTCGAGGTGCGAATCAACAACGTTTTGGCCGCAGGGTTGTAGTCCTGTGGCGTCAAGCGGAACAGTTCTCCACGACGCAAGCCCGTGGCGTAGAGAAGGATGATCGCTAGCCGAGTGCCCGCCCATCGTAAAGGAGATCGGGTAGCCTTTTCCGGCAGCGCGTCGCAATGGCGGAGGAGCCGCGCAACGTCAGTTTCAGAAAAGATATATGGGCGCAGCAGCGGGCATGGCTTTGGAAACAGACAGGGATCGGGAATGAAGCAAGCTGGCACCAGCCGCCGGCGATAGATGCAGAAGTTTCTCGCCACTCGCATGCGCGCCAGCCTGGTGTTCGCCGAAAGGTGCGACAGGGTCTGGGTCCACTTCCCAAACGTCGCTGCCGTGAGGTCCACCGGCGGGTTGCCGAATCCGAGTAGAAAAGCATCGAGATTGGCTAAGACACGGATCGAGTTTTCGAAGCGTCGACCTAACGTTTGCTTAAGGGCTATATAGCGGAGGGCATCATTCGCCAGGCCCGATCGAAAGGTGTCCTGCATCATCGCGGTGCCTCCTCGCCCACAGGACTCGGAACCGGGAGGGAAAGCGCCACCGTGCGCAGATCCTCGGTAGCGAGGCGCAGGTACACCGTAGTGCTCTCTGGCGATCGATGCCCCAGTAAATCGCCGATCGTCTTCAACGGCACGCCTTGACGCAGTAGATGGAGGGCGTAGGAGTGACGAATGCAGTGCGCTCCCTTGAAGGGCATCCCCAAACCACTCCGTCTGGACCAAGCCTGAAACGCCTCGATTACGGCTGTTGGCTTCAAGATGCCGCTGGGCGCTCGCAGACGAAGAAACACCTGCCGATTAGCACCATGGCGAGGGACCTGCTTGAGGTATTCCTGAATCGCGAGGCTGACCTCATCGGTTAGGGGCAGTTCCAACGGCTTGCCCGTCTTGCTCTGGCGAATACGAATCCGTCCAACACGCCACTGGATGTCATCCAGAGTGAGGGCGACGACGTCGCAAGCACGCAAGCCGTACGTTGTCATGAGAGAGAACATCGCGAAGTCACGCTTGCCGATGGCCGAGGTTTGATCGATGGAAGCCAGCAACACCTGGACCGTTGGCCAGGGCAGCGATCGCGGGAGCTGCTCCTGGCGATAGACACGCGGTCTTTCGATCATGGTGTCCAGTCCCATGGGAACTGCACCGTCGGCGGCCATGAAGCGAAGGAAGTTCCGCATGATGGCAATGGGTTTCTGCAAACCGATACGGCCCATCCGTTTGCTCAAGTGCCCGATGAACCCCTCGATATCCTCGGTGGTCAATGCGGAGAGCCGGTCCGGTGCATCTGCAAATCGCAACCAGCTAAGGAACTCGGCAGCAATCTGGCCTTGGCGGGCAATCGTAGAAGGGGCGTAGCCACGGACATCGCCGAGATGAACCATGAAGGCGTATACATAGGCATCCGCTCTGCTGGCCGGTGGAGAAGGCACTGGCTCTTTGACCTCGCCGCTTTCACGAAGAAAGCGGGCCAGCACATGAACTGCGCCGGCTTCTTCTGGAAACTTCCGCCGAAACCACTGATGACATGCATCCAGGTGTTGTTTGGTGAGGTCCCCAATCTGGCTGACCGCTCTTCGTTTGAGGTACTCAGCGGCGCGACTCGCCATGCGCAACTCGTACCGGGCAGATCGCCACGTATACTGCTGATCGTGAAGCCAGCAGGCATAGCGATCCATGAGCGATCCCAGCACTGGCAGTGACTGGTACCGCTGGAAGTCTTGCGGAAACAACTTGGTAAGCATCGTAGGCTCCTGTGAGAAATCAGTGTCAGCTTCCCGCTGCACCGGTTCCGATGCTACCGGCAAAACAATGTGCAGTCGTTATCGCCCGAGCACCACGTCCGCACACTCCCAGAACTGCGGCTGCACATTACTGATCAGTCAACATAAGTCATAAAATGTTGAGCTCAACATTTTATGACGGCCAGGGATACTGGCTCGCACAAAAGCGGCTGTCGAAGGGGCGGTTCGTATGGTGGCCAGAAGGGACCGAAGCGACTAAGCCGTTGGAAGCCTACGAGGCCCAGTTGCTGATGGCGGCAGGCGACCTTTCCCGCGTAAAAGCCGCGCCCATGTGGCGACGAGTGAACACGCCGAAGTAAAGGATCCTGAAACATACGATGCATGCGGAATCACCCCTTGCGTTCCAAGAAACGCTGGTGCATAATGCTGGCGATGGTCGCGTTCAGGTATCGGGGCCGGGAGATCACCCAGGAAGACATCCTTTATATATGCAGCCTGGTCAAGCGGCACCCGAACGACAGCCGCCGTAAGCTATCCACCCGGCTTTGTGAGGCTTGGCAGTGGCGCCAGACCAATGGCGCATTGCGCGATATGGTGTGCCGTGGCATGCTCCTGATGCTGGAACGGGCCGGCCAGATCAGCTTGCCGCCGGTGAGTTACGCCCGGCATAATCCGTTAGCCCACAGAGCCCGGCCGGAGCCGGTTCCGATCGACACCACGCCGATCGAAGACCGCCTGCGCCACCTCCAACCGCTCGTGTTCGCAGCAGGTGCG
>CAVYHD010000009.1:0-16200 GCA_963768075.1 Terriglobia bacterium | reverse complement strand
AACTCACGATCGCGGCATCCGCCTCCGCCGTTCCGTCGGCCTGCGTCAGCATCGCCTCCACGATGAACCCGTGCCGGTTCTCGACCATTACATGTCCCAGGTAACTCAACTTCGCTTCGCTGCCGCGCGACTTCTTATATAGCCGCGCATCTGGATCGGTTTTCGAGGCGTGCGTTGCATTGCTGCGCTTGTCCCCGTGGAAGCTCGCGCTACCTGGGCCGTCGTCATTCCTGCCATCCTTGCGCTGGAAGCTCCTCTGACTGGCCCAGGCTTCGATCATCGTCCCGTCCACCGTGAAGTGCTCCTGCGACAGATGCGGTTTGGCTTGCTCCAGCACCTCGCTAAAGAACTCGCGCGCCACCGTCTCATTCAGCAACCGCTCGCGATTCTTGCTGAACACCGCGTGATTCCATACCGGCTCGTCCATTTCCAGACCCACGAACCACCGGAACAACAGGTTGTAATCCAGTTGCTCCATCAGCATCCGTTCGCTGCGGATCGAGTAGAACGTCGGCAAAAGCAGCGCCCGCAACAAACGCTCCGGGGGGATCGAAGGCCGGCCAGTGTCGGCATACATTTTGTCGAACCGCTTCGACATCTTCGCCAGAATCTGATCCACCAACCGCCGGATCGCCCGCAGCGGGTGGTCTGCTGGCACCCGCTCCTCTATCGACACGTAGCTAAACATCCCGCCTTGCTGTTTCTCGTCTCCGCGCATATCTCAAAGACGATCAAAACATCACGCCGGTATCTTGCTGCCTAGTTTTTCAACAAACTCCTAAGCTTTAGGAGACTTCCGTGAACTCGATGCTGAACGATGTCCGCTACGCCTTCCGAATGATCCGCAACAGCCCTGGTTTCGCCATCGTGGTTGTCCTAACGCTGGCGCTCGGCATCGGCGCCAACTCGGCCATCTTCACTTTGGTCCACTCGGTGCTTCTCCGAACTCTCCCGGTGGCTGACCCCAAAACTCTCATCCGGATAGGCGATCGGGACGACTGTTGCGTTAATTCGGGCACCAACGACAGCGGCGATTATCCACTCTTTGCCACCGAGACCTATTATTTCTTTAAAAAGAACCTCCCGGAATTCGACGAGTTGGCCGCCATGGAGTCGGGCTACGCATGGCGCCCGATTACCGTGCGCCGCGAAGGCCGCAGACTATCGCCAATCCGTTATGGGAACCTTTGTCTCCGGTAACTACTTCCGCGTGTTCGGCCTCTCGCCCGCCGCGGGCCGCTTCTTCGTTGATGCGGATGACAAGAAGGGCGTGCCCATCTCCGCCGTCATAAGCTACGAGACTTGGCAGCAGGATTTCTCCGCCGACCTCTCCGTCATTGGCGGCACCTTTTGGATCAACACCAAGGCCGTTACCATCATTGGTGTCGCGCCTAAGGGCTTTTACGGCGACCGCCTTTCCAGCCAGCCGCCCAAATATTACCTGCCGCTGGAGTCGATGGACACGATCATCGGCGCGCCCTATTTGCACGATCCCGAAGTCGAGTGGGCCTACATCATCGGCCGCATCAAGCCTGGTGTGTCGCTGCCCGTGCTGCAGGCCAAAGCCAGCACCCTCCTCCGACAGCAGTTTTCGACGCTCAAAATGTTTCAGACAGAGCGCAACAAGAAGGTACTCGCGCGCGCGCACGTCGTGCTCACTCCAGGTGGCGGCGGCATCCAGAATATGCAGGACGAGTACAAGGAGCATCTTCACCTGCTAACGTGGATCGCGGCTCTCGTTCTTCTCGTAGCTTGCGCCAACATTGCCAATCTGCTGCTCGTCCGCGGCATGAGCCGCCGCGCCGAGATTTCCATCCGCACCGCGCTCGGTGCGCAGCGCAGCCGCATCATCCGCCAGTTGCTGACAGAAAGTGTCCTTCTTGCCGGCCTAGGCGGCCTGCTGGGCCTCGGCGTATCCTTCCTGGGCGCGCGCATGTTGCTCGCGCTCGCATTTCCAAGTCAGCGTGGCATTCCCATTGACGCCTCGCCGTCTCCGGCCGTGATCGGGTTTGCCTTCGGGCTGTCGCTCGTTACGGGCATTCTCTTCGGCGTTGCCCCGGCATGGATCGCCGCGCGCACGCAGCCCGCCGAAGCGCTGCGCTCGACCCCCCGCACCACGGCGCACGGCGCTTCATGGTTGCAACGCGCGCTCGTGGTCCTACAGGCGGCACTCTCACTGGTTCTGCTCGTTGCCGCCGGCCTCTTCACCCAGAGCCTCAACAAGGCGCAAGGCATCAACATGAAGCTCGATGCTACTAACCGCTATATCATTCACATCAACCCGCAGGCAGCGGGTTACGGAACGACTCAGGTTGAAGCGCTCTATCGGACCATCGAAGACCGCTTCCACGTGTTGCCCGGCGTGGTTAAGGTGGGGCTGGCCACCTACACGCCCATGGAAGAAAACAACTGGGGGACCGGGGTCAAGATTCAGGGTGAGCCGGATCCCGAAAAAGGCGCCTCTTGGGTCAAGGGCACTGCTGAGTACTTCGATTCGGTGGGAACACGCGTCGTAATGGGCCGGGGATTTTCTACGCAGGACACGCTAAAGGCGCCTCCCATCGCGGTGGTGAATCAGGAGTTCGTCAAGCAATTCTTCGGCGCACGCAACCCCATCGGCCACCGCTTTGGCTTTCCCGATCCCGGCAAAGATGGTGCCTATGAGATCGTCGGTGTAGTCGAGGACACCACCTACACTAGTGTGTATTGGAAGAACCACACCATGTATTTCGTGCCGCTGACGCAGCGGCCAGCGAACTCCGACGACCCAGTCGAAAAAGACCTTTCCATGTATGCTGGCGCAATCGTCGTCGAGACCAGCCGGTCGGAAAACAACATGGAGAAGCTGGCGCGTGGCACCCTTGCCAGCATCAATCCCAACCTCACCATCGTCAAGTTCCAGACCTTCCAGCAGCAGATCGACGCCCGCTTCACGGAGGAGCGATTGGTGGCGCGCCTCACCTCGCTGTTCGGTGCGCTGGCGCTCCTGCTCGCCGCCCTCGGCTTGTACGGCGTGACCGCCTACACGGTCGTTCGGCGCACGCCTGAGATTGGGATTCGCATGGCACTTGGCGCCGAGCGCAGTCGCGTAATCGCCATGGTGATGCGGGGCACTATGCTGCAGGCACTCCTCGGCCTACTGATCGGCGCGCCGGTCGCCATGTTTTGCGTACGCTACGTAAAATCCCAGCTCTTTGAGATCAGCAGCGTAAATTTCACGGTAATGGTCGCGGCCGCCGCGACGCTCGCCGTATCGGCCGCCATCGCCGGAATTATTCCGGCCAGGCGGGCAGCGTCCATCAACCCTGTGGAGGCGTTGAGGGTTGGATGAACCACTTTGGTAAGGGGCGCAGGGGAGGACAAATTCCATTGCGTGCTGAGGCATCAACGTGATGCTGATGCCGCTGCTTATGGCGTGGAACACTCATCCATCAATCGCTTGAAGAGCGCCAGGCTTCATAGATCTGGGCCGCGCGTGCCCTGACGCACGGGCGGGTTCGAGGCCAACTTGCGAGAACGCCGTCTCCGGGGAGTTGTAGGTGCGGGCGGCTCAGTTCAGCGCGTAGGCGTTTCGTCCATGTGGGCGGGAGCGGGAGCGGAAGCGGAAGTGAGTTAACCTTCTGTCAAGGCGGATTCGATGCTTGCCGCGAGCCTACTCGTTTCGCAAGGCCACCATCGGGTCCACCCACATGGCGCGCAAGGCCGGAATCAAACACGCCGCCAATCCGGTCGCCAACAGAGCTGCCGATACCGCGGCGTAAGTGACCGGGTCGCTGGGCGGCACTTCGAAGAGCTGTGAGGCCAGCAACTTGCCGGCGCCAAACGCCATCGGGATGCCGATTAGCAGGCCCACCGCCATCAGCAAGCCGCCATGGCGCAGCACCATCCGGAGGACATCAGCGCTTCGGGCTCCGAGGGCCATGCGGATACCGATCTCGTGTGTGGCCTGCATCACCAGGCTCGACATAACGCCATAGATTCCCACCATCGCTAGCGCCAGAGCCAAGCTGGCGAAAATCGCCATCAGCAGCATCGCAAAGCGGCGGTTGGAAAGCGAAGTATCTACCAGGTTATCGACCGTCCCAACGGCATTCAAAGGCAATTCCGAATCCAATTGGCGGATGGCGGCGCGCACAGATGAAATCAAGGTCGCCGGATTCCCCGCGGTCCGAATCGCAAAGTACATTGAGGTGTCCGGGGCCTGCGCGGCCGGTTGGTAAACGGCGGCGCGCCCTTTCTCTTCCAGTTGCTGATCGCGAACATCCCCGACTATCCCCACTATCTCCGCTGGCTTGTTTTGGGCGCTCCCGATCTTCAGCCGTTGGCCCAAAGGGTTTTCGTTAGGGTAGAATTGCCGCGCCATGCCTTCGCTGATGATCGCAACTCTCGCCGCGGAAGCGTTGTCAAGAGGCGTAAAATAGCGACCGCCCTTCAACGGAATCCGAAGCGCGGCAAAGTATTCCGGCGTCACTTCATTGTAAGCGGCAACGGGTTCGTGGCCCGCCGTTAGCGGCGGTTTACCCATCTGGAAGAATCTCAGAATGACCGAACTGCCAGAGAGCGGAAATGTCCCGCCCGCTCCCGCTTTGGACACGCCCGGCAAAACGCGAATTCGTTCCAGCGCGCGGTCGTAGAAGGCCGTTTGTTGCTCCTCGCTCTTATATTGGGCGTCGGGCAGGTCTGTACTGAAGGTCAAAACGCCGTGCGGGTCAAACCCGGGATCGATACTGCGCAGATGATAGAAGCTGCGGATCAGCAGGCCCGCTCCCGACAACAAGACAACTGAGAGAGCCACTTCACCGATCACCAGCATACTGCGCAACCGATTGCGCCGGAATCCAATCGAGTTGCCGCTACCACCAGCGCGCAGAGCCGAGTTCACATCGGTCTTCGCCATGAGAAAAGCTGGCGCCAAGCCAAAGAGGACCACTGTGAATACAGCTGTGGCGGCGGTGAATGCCAGCACCCGCCCATCCACGGCAATTTCCTTGGCGCGTGGCAGAATGTCGGGACTCAGGTTCAACAGCAATCGGACTCCCGCCCAGGCCAGCGCCAGCCCTACCACCGCGCCCAGAGCTGCTAGCAACGAGCTCTCCGTGAGTAACTGTCGCACCAACCGGCCTCTTCCGGCGCCCAGCGCGCTGCGGATTCCAATTTCGTGCCGCCGCGACGCCGAGCGGGATAACAACAGGTTTGCCATGTTAACGCAAGCGATCAACAAGACGAAGCCCACTGCCGTCGCCAAGGTAACAATCGCGAGACGAACGTCGCCTACCAAGCCTTCCTGCAGGCTTTGCAAGCGGGGATCCCACCCTGAATTGGTATCCGGATACGCCTGCGCCGCGCGCGACGCGATGGCGTTGAGGTCCACCTGCGCGGCCTCCAACGAAACGCCACCTTTCAGGCGGCCGATCCCGAACAGCATATGGCTCCCACGCTGTTGCCAATCTTCCGGACTCATCACCAGAGGACCCCAGATATCAGCTTCGGGAAACTCGAAACCCGCGGGCATAACGCCTACCAGAGTGTACAGTTCTGCATTCAGCTTGAGCTTCTGCCCCAGCACATCCCTCCGGCCGCCGAACCGCCGCTGCCAAAGCCGATGGCTCACCACGACGACTTGTTCCGATCCCGGCTTTCCCTCCTGTTCCGTGAATGTCCTGCCCAGCTCCGGTTGGGCACCCATAACGTGGAAGAAATTCGTGGTGACGCTCGCGACGCTCAGTCTTTCCGGCTCCGCGCTTCCGGCCAGATTCGCGGAACCGCTGGAACCCGTGAGAATCCCGGAAAAGCTACGGTTGTGGTCCCGGAAATCCAGGTAATTGCCCGGCGAAAGCGGGAACTCGGGGAGGCCCTTTTTCAGGTTTCGCTCACTCACCACCACTAGTTGGTCAGGTTTGTAAAAATGCAGCGGCTGGAGGAGCACTGAGTTGACCACTGTGAAAATCGCACTAACGGCGCCAATGCCCAAAGCCAGCGCCAGGACGGCGACGCACGTGAATCCGGGGTTGCGCGCTAGCGTCCGCACACCGTAACGCAAATCTCGTAGGAAAGCTGTTAGCATGGTTTCCCCCTCTTAGGATGAACGACCCATGGGGACAGCAAGCGAGTCCCATACCGATTCCTTGGAAATGTAGCACATGCTCCGGTGGTGCTGTAAAATTCGTTCACATTCCTTCAGGAGCTTACAGCCAGACCGGGTTGTAGCTTGTGGGCGCACAGCGTAGAGGCATCAGTTGCCGTAGGGAAGGCAAACGCCAGACCGGTAGAAGTGAAGCCAAAAGGATCGCGAAGTCGCGTTCTATTCCGTTTTGGGGCCCTGAACGGGTCGGCGGCGCCCATGATCGCCTCGAACGCCGTTTCGAGCTCGGATGGGTAGACATGCCGCCGTCGGAAAGCGTAATCACTGGGCTGCCATAGAAACTAGCGGCCTACCAGTAGCAGTGTGATGTAGTGTGCGCTGGGCGCGTAAACCTACAATAGAATTGCATGCCGAGTATTCAAGTTATCGTTCGTTCTTTGTTCCGCAATCCAGCGCTCACGCTTTCGGCCGTGCTTGCTTTGGCGCTTGGCATCGGTGCGAATACGGCGCTGTTTACGGTCATCAACTCGCTGGTGCTGCATCCTTATCCGCTCCCCGAGGCGAATCGGCTGATTGCTGTTCTGGGAGGGCTTGCACCAGCCGACTATTTTGATTTGGTGCGCCAGTCCACCGGCTTTGCCGATGTGGCCGCCTGGCGCGGGAGGTTCTCCACAATCACGGATGCCGGCGCGACAGATCAGATCTGGAGCGTCGAAATCACGGAGCACCTGCTGGCGCTGTTAGGATCACGGCCCATCATAGGGCGAAACCTCCGGCCGGAAGATTTCGCGCCGTCGGCGCCGCAAGTCGCACTGGTGAGCTATCGCCAATTGATGGATCGCTTCGCCGGGAGTCCAGCAGTGCTCGGCCGCACGGTCTGGATGAACGATAAGCCAAATACCATCATCGGCGTCATGCCGAGGGGCTTCATCCTGCCAGGCTATCTTCGCTCCGACATCTTTGTGCCGTTCCGTCCAAGCCAGGAGGATCGAACGGATCGCACCAACAGAGACCTGCGCGTCTGTGCGCTGCTCAAACCGGGCGTTTCCTTCCAGCAGGCGAGCGCGGTTCTTGAGCGTGTCACGCACTATTTGCAAAAGCAATGGGCGCGCGATGCCCAGAGTCGCAAAATCTATGCAAAACCGTTCCGTGAGTACATCTCGGACGAGAATCGAGACACGTTTCTGACGCTCCTAGGGGCGTCAGCCTTTGTTCTGCTGATCGCGGCCGCGAATGTTACCGCACTTTTGCTGGCGCGAACCGTAGTGCGGCGCCAAGAGATTGCGATTCGTCGCGCTCTCGGAGCCTCCGCCATCCAGATTGCCGCCCATTGGTTGACTGAAAGCCTAAGTGTGGCACTACTCGGGGGGATAGCGGGCGTACTGATTGCAATCGAGGGAGTTCCTTTGTTGCTGAGATTGATTCCAGCCGATAGACCGATTGCCGGCTTGGATAATGTGCATCCGAATATGAACGTTTTATTCTTTGCGATCGCCGTTACTCTGGTCGTGGCGGCCCTGCTAGGCGCCATACCGGCATTAGCCGCGTCCAGGACGAGCCTGAATGAAGCCCTGCATCAAGGGGGGCGTTCGTCGACACTCGGGAGAGGCGGACGGCGGCTCCTCCGTTCCCTGACGGTCATCGAAGTTGCATTGGCGCTGGTGTTAACGACGGGAGCCGGGCTGATGATCTCAAGCCTTAACCATTTGCTGAGTGCCGATCTTGGCTTCGTACCGGAGCATGTTCTGACCGTTCAGGTTCCAGCTACCAGCCAGAAGTTCGAAGGCGAATCCCGCCAGAAGCAGGTCTATGCAGAGTTGATCAAGCGGACTGAGGTGATGCCTGGAGTCCGGTCTGCCGGGTTCATCAATGTGCTCCCCCTGAGCGGGGCCGAATTCGAGACGCAGATCCTCATTGAAGGCCGTGTAGATCGCAACCCAGAATTATTGCGAACCTACACTGTCAGTCCAGGCTACTTTCGCGCGATGGGCATCCGCTTAGTTGATGGGCGACAGTTCAGCGACGAAGACGGGAACAACATTGGGCCATCGCCGGTTCTTGTCAATGAGGCCTTCGCGCGGCGTTTTTGGCCAGGGCAGTCCGCGGTCGGAAAACGAATCCGGCAGGGCGGAAGCCAGGAAAACCCGTGGCAGGTCGTGATCGGTGTCGTGGGTAACACGCGTGACGGCACCTTGAATGAAGCCCCGAGTCCCGATCTCTATTATCATTACCAGCGATACGTCGGCCTAAACTTTGTGGCAACGATCGTAGTTCGTGCCAACGGGGACCCTAGCGCGATAGCACGTGGTGTTCGGCAGGCGATCACAGCCACGGATCCAGCCCTTCCGGTTTCGAAAATCGCTTCCATGGTTCGAGTGATCGACGAGTCGCTGTGGCAGAACCGGCTGTCGACTGTCCTGCTATCGGTATTCGCGGCGCTCGCCCTGATACTGGCCGCGATTGGCATCTACGGGACCTTGTCATACGTTGTGCACCAGTCGCTCGCAGAAGCGGGGATCCGGCTCGCCCTGGGGGCGACACCGGCCGTCATCCTGCGTTCCACACTGCGTGGGGCCATGGTCCCTGCGATCTCAGGCGCATTCCTCGGGCTGCTTGGATCAGTCGCACTTACGCGTTTTATCGGCCGTTATCTGTACGGCATAACCGCTACCGATCCATGGACGCTCGCGGCTTCTGCGGCCGTCCTGCTGGCGATCGCGCTCGTTGCCAGCCTAGTCCCATCACGGCGTGCGGCGTTTGTGGATCCGATGGCCGTGCTTCGTCACGAGTAGGTCGGTCAGCGAGCACGCGCTGTGAAGTCGGATGTCCTCATTTTGAGGCTCTCGGCGAGCAATCTGCCAAAGGACGAGATCGCCGTATCGCGGGAGCTTGAACCTGTTACCAATCCCTATATGAAGTCAGCCCCTCGGACGGTTGTGCTTGGCTACTTTGCGTACAACTTCACCAAGATTCACTGCACATTGCGCGTGACGCCCGCGATGCCGGCTGGCGTGACGGATCGGCCCTGGGAGTCGCGGACCTAGTTGCAGCGCGGGAAACCAGCGAGCGGAGGCGGGAAAGAGCGGCATAGATCCTTAAAATTCAGCGTCACCAACACATATTTGCTGATATGCTATCCGACGTGAGACTGCTCTGGGCGCTTGTATGGTTGGCTGCCTGAACGCTGCAGTGTCTCAGATAGCCCCGGCTCAAACCTCTGGCACACCACACAGCACGCGCATTTGCCAAATCGGCGAAGACGGCGTTAGGGCGCCAATTGTTATCCAAAAGCGCGACCCAAAGTATCAAGGAGAGGCTTGTCAGGCGGTCCGTCAAGGCACCGCAGTGCTTTCGCTTATTGTGAGCAGCATCGGTCGCGCTCAAGAGGTAAACGTTGCCCGTCCACTCGGCTTCGGTCTCGATCAGCAAGCAGTTCAGGCGATCCAAATATGGAGATTCAAGCCTGCCATGAAAGATGGCCGGGCCGCTCCTGTTTACGGCACCATTGAGGTCCATTTCCGTCTACCCGGGAAGTGTTATCTCGTTCCGAAATCGGCAGAAATTCAAAGTAGCCCAGTACCGGTTGTTGAGCAATGAAGCCATCTTTCCTTTACAGCGACTTGAGATATGGTGCCAGGATGCTGGCGCGGGACGCCCGGTTCACGATGCTGGCTATCCTAATTCTGGCGGTTGGCGTCGGCGCTAATGGCACGATCTTCAGCGTGGCGAACGCAGTGCTCTTCGAGCCGCTTCCATATAAGCAGGAGACGCAGCTCGTAACGGTAGCCTCAGTCGACCGCACCAAAGGAAGGGGCCAGCTCCCGGCCTCACCTGCTGATTTCATGGACTGGAAAAGCCAGAATGAGGTATTTCAGCGCATGGCATCATTTCGGTTCGAAGGGCGCTTTAATCTCACGGGAACGGACCAGCCGGAGCGACGATTTTTGGCGTTTCGTTTTTGCTGGTCACTATAGTTCTGGTCGCCTGTTACATCCCCGCTCAGAGGGTAACCCGGTTGGCGCCGATGTTGGTGCTCCGGGGCGAGTAGCTCGGCTGCTAGCCCCCGCCAATTATCCGAGTAAGATGTTTGGGACGAGGGTCAGGTGTGCCGGAATTGGACTCACCACAGAGTGCTGCTATTGGCTGGCATTCAACGGTGCTCGGCAAGAACTCGCGGAGGCTCGCATTCCGGGCCTGATGTCCGGTTCTCGGAGATCATCCAGTCGCGGGAAGCCATGTGTCCGACATCGCCGTTTCCGGCCCACATGGGACACAGTCGAAAAGGCAATCTGAGCTCTAACAGGGTCACTCGTATCGCAACGCGTGATTGGGATAGAGCCGCATTGCCGTCGCGCAGGAATGCATGAGGAAAGGTATATTGTTGGGTATCGTGAGCTTGGAGGTGTACTCATGAGCCTATGGCTCGATCTTCGCTACGCCCTGCGGATGCTCCGCCGCTCGCCATCATTCAGCGCGATGTCATTCTCACGTTGGCTCTGTGCATCGGCGCCAATACCGCCATTTTCAGCGTGATTGATGCTACGCTGCTGCGCAATCTTCCATATCCCGAGCCCGGCCGGCTGGCCGAAGTCATCATACATTTCCGCTATCAAGGCGAGGGAACAGACCAGCGCTACCAAACAAACGCGACGTGGGAGTTGGTACGCGAGCATGCCACGGACCTCGATTCCGCGGCATATTCCTCCGGCACAGCGGGCGTCAATTTCGCCGCCGGCGGAAGGGCGCAGTACATACAGCAGCAGCGAGTGGCGGCTGGCTTCTTTCGTGTCCTGGGAGTGCCACCGATGCTCGGGCGCGAGTTCACGCGCGATGAAGACCATCCAGGCGGGCCTGCGGTCGTGGTTCTCAGTCATCACCTTTGGCAAAGGGTGTTCCACAAAGACCCGGCCATCGTCGGCAGAAAAGTCATTCTCCGCGGCGAACCGTACACCGTGGCCGGCGTGATGCCCGAGTATTTCCGCTCCGACGCCCCTGCCGATCTCTGGACCCCGCTGCGTCCCTCCAGCACCGGCGAAGGCGCCGATTCGAATTACGACATCATCGCCCGGCTAAAGCGCGGCGTAACGTGGGCCCAGGCGGATAGCCAACTCGAAGCCGTCGGCGCGCGCGCGATCGAGCAGTTACACATCAGCAAGGATGTTTTTGCCCGCATGCGCCTGGAAACGCTGCAACGCATCGAAACGCAGATACCCGGCTGCCGCTGCTCATCGTCTGGGCGGCGGCTGGAATGGTTCTGCTGATCGGCTGTGCCAACGTCACGAGCTTGTTGCTGGCGAAAGGCAGCACCCGCGCGCGCGAGATCGCTACGCGCCTGGCCCTGGGCGGCGGACGCCACGCGGTTACGCGCCAGCTTCTGGTGGAAAGCCTGGTGCTTGCGGTAATCGGTGGCGTCGCGGGACTGGCTGTCGCCTACGCCGGCGTGCGTGCGCTGCAAGCCATGGCGGCAAACACCTTCCAATAGGCGATGTAAGGCTGGATGCCCGCATTCTCGCGGCCACTGGCTGCCTGGCGATCCTATGCAGCCTGCTCGCCGGAATTTTTCCAGCAGTCGAAGCCGGTGGCGTGGATATTCGGGCGGCACTGACTGCCCGCGGGGTCGCCGGCACGCGCAAGCGATGGACGCGGCGCCTTCTGGTGTCCGGCGAGGTCGCCGTGGCCGTGGTGCTGCTGGTCGCCGCAGGTCTGCTGGTCCGCACGCTCGCCCACCTCTATCAACTGCGCCCTGGCTTCGATCCCGCCAACGTGATTGCCGCCAGTTTCTCTTTGCAAGACGCCCGCTATGACACCGCCCAGAAAGTGAACCAACTCTTTGATTCCAGCCTGGCGCGGATGCGAGCGCTTCCCGGAGTAGATTCGGCCGCGGCTGGACTGAGTTTGCCCTATCAACTCGCCGCTGACGATTTCATCCGGCGCGTGGATGGGCCTGAAGCCGGCGATCAACAGTTAATGACCGATGTCAGCTACGTCACTCCGGACTATTTCCGCACCCTTCGCATCCCGCTGCTGCGTGGCCGTGATTTCCGGCCGAGCGATGGTCCAAAGTCCGCATCCGTGGCCATCGTGAACAGCGCCTTCGCACGAAAGTATCTTTCCAAACAAGAGCCGCTCGGGAGTCACCTGGCGCTGCGTGATTCCAAAGTCGAAATCGCCGGAGTCGCAGGCGATGTGCAGGAGACCGCCCAATGGGGCGACTTTGGCCCGATCGGCACTCCGCCCATGATCTACATTCCGGCGGGACAGACGACCAGCGACTCCTTCAACCTGATTCACACCTGGCTTTCTCCGAATTGGGTGGTCCGATCCACGGTTCCCTCCGAGACCATCACGCGTGCCATCCAGCAGGCCGCAGCCAGCGTCGATCCCCTGATCCCCATCGCCAATTTCCGCACCGTGAATGAGCTCCGCTCGCTATCGCTCGGCCAACAGCGCTTTCAAGCCACGGTGCTAGCCACGTTATCCGGACTCGCTCTGGTGCTCGCCCTGGTCGGTCTCTACGGCCTGATGTCGCAATCGGTCGTCGAGCGTACCCGCGAACTCGGCATCCGCCTGGCCCTCGGCTCCAGCGTCCCGCGTGCGATTCGTGATGCCACTCTTCCGAGTTTTTCCCTGGCACTGGCGGGCGTCGCCTTCGGTTGCGCAATAGCCGCGGTGTCGGTCCGGGTACTGCAGCACCTGCTGTGGGGCGTCACAGCCACAGATCCGCTCACCTTCACGAGCGTGGCTCTTGGCTTGGTCCTGGTAGCCGGCTGCGCCAGCCTGATTCCGGCTTTGCGCATTACGCGCCTGAACCCCGCCGACACGCTGCGCGACGAGTAGTGCCGCAGCACCTACGCTCGCGGAAATGCCCGGACCGCGACCGAAGGCAAGTGATTTTCATGATTCGTTGTGGCCAGCAGACCCCGTATTTGCTAGGGTCCCCGGAAGTCGGGTTGTATTCGTTTGAGCCCGAAAAATCGCCCACGGGGTTCTATGACCAGTCGCGTACACTCACGAACCGATAGCTTGCGTGCTTTCCGAGAATCCTTGGCGGCCCTGGGCCTGGCATGACAAGCGCCATGAGGCACACTAGGTAAAGCAGATCGCAACAATGTCCTGGTGGGTCAAACTGCGCCCGTTGACGATCGCCGTAAGCTTGATCGGGCACAGAATTCGAGCAGCTTCACACGGCTGGGTAGTGAATCTCAACGGCCTTTTAGAAGCTGCCCAAGAGAAAGTCTCGTGCGCTCGCGAGCACTCTCGCTCGTGCCGCTTGATCTGGTAGTATTCGGGCGATTGCAACTGCCCCGATCATCGCTGAAAAGATCGCAAAGAATGCGCGCTCTTTGTCGGCAGCCCGTCGGCCCGGCATCCACGGAAGCATTCGAGTCTTGTATTTGATCAGCTCCCCGACGATCGGGGCCTTCATCGCCTTGTCGGCCCGCGCTAACTCGGGCGCAAGTGCCGCCAACGGGCACCCGCACTCGGCGTGATCGCAATGTTCCGTGCTCAGGTAGGCTTTCACAATCGCCTTCCACGCCGTCCCCGGTTGCGACTGCTCGGCAGCGTGAGCCAGACGCTCGGCCGTTTCTTGGAAGGCCTCGCTCAACGACCCCATTAGCAGCTCGTCCTTGCTTTCGAAATGCTTGTAAAAGCCTCCGTGCGTGAGGCCGGCGTCTCGCATCACGGCTGAAACCGCGGCGCCAGTGATGCCTTCGGCGCGAACACGCCGCGAGCCGTCTTTCACAATCTTCTGATGGATTTCGGCTTTATGTTCGGACCGGTAACGCATGGCTCATTATAGGATGCTGGCGATCATCTCACGGTGCAACGAGTCTGCCTTCTGCCGGTCTGAAGAAAAAATCTGCATCCATAGGATGATATACATAATCCTATACGGGCAGGAGGTCCAAATGTCGCCAGAAACTCTCTTCCAACTACATCTCGTTTTAGGTTATGTCGCGTGGCTGCTTTGCTTCAGTGTGTACATCCTGCCAAGACTTAGGTCGATGAACCGGCTTGAAGCGCAACGCGTCATCGCTACTATACACAGCTTTCGCTTCTTCGGGCTTGTCTTTATCCTTCCAGGCGTCGTTGGCCAGCATTTGCCTCCTGGCTTTGCCGCCTTCGCCGCCTACGGCGACTTCGCAACCGGGGTGCTGGCCATCCTGGCGCTGCTCACTGTCAGGATACGTCCGCTCTTTTGGATGTTCGTTTTCGCCTTCAATCTCGTAGGGGCGGGCGATATCATCCTCGACTATTACCACGCCACCCAGGTCGGTCTTCCTGCGATAGCTGGGGAGTTAGGCTCCACATATGCCATCCCGATCATCTACGTGCCGTTGCTGATGATCACGCACTTTGTCGCGCTCTATTGGCTGGTGCGTCCTCGGCCCACCACGGATCGGGTTCTCGCCACCGATGCAGCCGCAGCTTAGTTCAGATCAGCCGCCGTAATCGACGACGTTGCCTAGAGAACCTATATGACCGATATCACCACCCAAGTGCGCGCGCACTATAGCGCCACCAACCTCGTCAATCGGATCAAGTCGGCGCTCGCGACGATCGCCCCCGAAGAGCGGACGTTGACCGTCGCGCAGCTCGCTCCGCTCGACCAGTTCTGGATTCTTACAAGCGCGTTCTACCGTTTCAACCCGCGCACCTGGCGTACGGAGAGCCTCTGCGGCCAAAGGGCTTCCAGTTGACGCGAACGCCGTATCCAGGGAGTTGAGGCCATCGCTCGCGATGGAGCATTCCTAAACACTGCGCGACTTTGGCGGCCCTCGATTTTAATTGCTCAATCTCGTCGGTTTGCAGTTCAGTTTACGGGGGGCAAGCCTTCAATGAATGCTTTCATCTCCCGGAGCACTTCTGCTTCATGCGAGCGAAAAATGTAGTGATTGCCATGGTCAATCCAGAACACCTTCGCTGAGGGCAAGCCCTTTTCAAAGGCCCTTGCCATCGCTCCTTGAAACGCAAGATCGTGAGCGTCCGCTTCCGCTCGCTTGGCAGGGTCGGTAATGCCCCGCTCGTGAGGCAGCGCATATATGGCGAGAATCGGAACATCGATGCGTGTGTACTTTCGCCCGCCCGCTTGAATGGCGTCCTGGACTGTCTTGATTTCGCGTTGAGGTTGCGCAGGTGCCAAGTCCGGGGACGGATCGTAGGCATATCGGTATCCTGCGTCTAGATAAATCAAGCCAGCGACTTTGTCTGGGTGGCGGGAGCCCACGGAACTGAGTTCCTCTCCAGCAAGGGAGTGCCCGACCAGGATTGGCCTTTCCAGGTTGAGCGCTGCGATCACCGCCAAGATGTCGTCGCCCAGGCGATCGGCATCGTAGTTCGCTTTCGTTGGAGGAGGAGTACTCGAAGCTCCGGACCCGCGGCGGCTGATGCCATAAACGCGGCACATGGCAGTGAGTTTGGGGGCGAATTTGTCGAAGCTGTGCGCGTGATTGTTGCCGCCAGCCAGCAGAATCAACGGACGGCCGGACCCACCCCAGTCAACGACTTCGAGCTTGACTGCGTCCTCTACAGCGACGAAACGGATCGTATGCGACGTCTGGTCCCGGCGCCAGGATGACTCTTCGGTTGCACGGTCCAAGTCGAAGGGCAATGGCGAGCCCTGAGTCAGTGTACCCTTGAAGGAGTTCTTGCTGGCGCTCAATGTGCCTTCGTACGTGGCACGAATCGTATCGAAAATGATCTTCAGAGTCGAACCATCGAAGGTGACGGAGCTGGCTGGGACGGGATTGGAGCCGTCATCCGGCGTAACCTCCGAAGCCGTCCAACCGGTGGCGGCGCCTTTCGCAATGGTGACGACCACTCGCTCTTCGCTCTTCCCGTATTTGAGAATGCCTTGCCAGTCACCGGCAATGTCTTGGGCGGCGCTCAGCAAGCCGTTGGCCAGGATTACCAATACAACAGTGTTTCTCACGCGCAATCACCTCCTGGGAATGGCTCACCATCGCTATGTCTCCATCGGCGTGGCCTAGTTGATTGTACCGTTCGAGGCGTTAGATCGCACAAAACGGCGTACCGTTTGGCAATGGGTCACTCTGTCACTCCACAGCCGGATCGGGATTTTGAATTATTGCTCACTGCCAGTCTGACTAGATCGC
>CAVYHD010000008.1:0-105760 GCA_963768075.1 Terriglobia bacterium | reverse complement strand
CCTTGTCATTGACTACGCAATCGATCCCGACCTAGCTTCCGGAAGGTTTTCAAGCGATCGCACGATCGCGTTAATACGCCACGGAAATCCGAAACGTCACCCCGTGCCCTACGATCGAGCGCTCAAGGCTGGCCATTAGTACCACTTAAATCGGACGCGGCAACTGCCGTCGGCCGGCCTCTTAGCCTTCACTACCCGGAAAATGAACGCGGGCAATCACTTCGCACCATTCGGAGGATGAGACGCCGTGATATAGCCAACTATTGCCCACTTCCTGGAGTTACCTCTTCGCACTTTTGAGTTTCCTCGAACGCTTGGATGTCGACGCTTTGTTGCCAGGCTGCCACTCTTTCGCGCCCTTCCTTGACGAACTTCAAAAAACGGTGCGCCAATTCATGAATCCGTTCGGTTTGGCGTCGCCGAATGGCCTCGGTTGGAATCAACTCAGCACCCACGCCGAGGGCACACGCCCCGGCCACAATGTAATCGGCGGCGGTCTTCTGATTGACCCCGCCGGCGGCGATCAGGGGAATCTGAGGCAATGCGATGTGCAGCGCCTTGATATGACTTTGGCCATTACGCCGGAGCAAGGGAAGACCTTCACGAAATCGCAGCCGGCCTTCCATGCGACCAGAACCTCGGTGGGAGTGAGTCGCCCCGGGCAGCACCGTAGCCCTTGCTTGGCCGCGAATTGCACGATTTCAAGATCGAATGCAGGCGCCGTTATGAAACTCGCCCCGGCATCCATGCAGCGGTGCGCGGTTTCGGTGTCCAGAACGGTTCCCGCGCCGACCACCATCTTTGGGTGGCGCCGGACCAGATGGGATATCAGATCCACTGCACGGGGTACGGTCATGGTCATCTCCACGACGTTTATCCCACCACCCCGACAGCCTCCGCGGCGAAATGCGCATCGTCTGGGGAAGACACCCGAATCGCCGGGATGATGCCGACCTCTTTGATAAGAGCGCAGACCTCGTCTTTTTTCATCCTGTTCTTTCTTTTACACCGCTTCTATTTCGGGCGCTGGCAGCCGATCGCCGCTGTGCGCGAACCAGACGTACAGAGTCGGCAGCAGGAAGATACTCATTACCAGGTCGGAAATGAGCCCTCCCACGATTACTATCGCGAAGGGACGCTGAGAGTCGGACCCTATTCCATGCGAAAGCGCCGCGGGGAGTAGGCCCAGGGTCGCCACCAGCATCGTCATCACGATTGGTCGAAGTCGAAGAACAGCGCCTTCCACGGCGGCTTCCTGAATCGAATAGCCCCGGGCGCGCAACTGATTAATATACTCCAACATGATTACGCCGGTCTGCACGGACACTCCGAATAGTGCCAGAAATCCGATGCCCGATGAAACGCTGAAGTTCGTGCCCGTGATCAGTAATGCGAGCAGACCTCCGATTCGGGCCATGGCGACGTTGGTTAGAATCAGCAGCGCCCATTTAGGCGATTTGAACATCGTATAAAGAATGACGAAAATCATAAGAATGGTGACCGGCAGAACCAGCAATAGCCGCTGCTGGGACCGCTTCTGGCTCTCGTATTCACCGGCCCAGTCCAGGGTGTAGCCGGACGGTAGCTTCACCTGATTTCCAACCTTTTTGATCGCCTCTTCCACGGTGCTGCCCAGGTCCCTGCCCCTTACGCTGTATTTCACCGCCACGTATCGCGTGTTCGCCTCCCGATAGATTTCTGAGCCGCCATCGGAAACTTTCACGTGGGCCACCTGGCGAGAGGGCCACACGCTCGCCAGTTGGAGATAGGAAGCGGATACCCTGGATGGCCTCCTTCGTCTCCCGGTATGGGGACATGTACCGCAGAACCAGGTCGTAGCGCTGTTCGCCTTTTAGAACTTGCGTAAGGGCATTGCCCCCAACGGCCGTCTGGACGATATCCTGCAAGTCCGACACATTGATGCCATAGCGGGATGCCTGGTCGCGATCGATGGTGAAGTCCAGGTTTGGCTGACCCAGCACACGAAACAGACCCAAGTCTTCCACGCCACGAACTCCTTGCATTGCGCTTACAATTTCATCTCCCTTGTCTCCAGTGTCTTAAGATCGTCCCCGTAGAGCTTCACGGCTAGCGCACCCTTCACCCCGCTCACCGCCTCTTCCATGTTGTCCGAGATCGGTTGTGAAAAATTCCAGATTACGCCTGGTATCTTTTCCAGTTCGCGGTCATGGCGGCAATCAGCCTCTCCTTCTCCTGATGGAAAACCGGCCGCCATTTTTCTTTTGGAAAAGGTCGACGAAATATTCCGTGTTGAAAAATCCGGTGGTATCAGTGCCGTCGTCCGGGCGGCCGACTTGGGTTACCACCTGAGGAACCTCGGGAAACGAGCACAGGAGTTGACGCGCTTGATCCATTACCCGGGTCCCCTCCGTAGGCCCTGTGCTGGGGGCCAGGGTGCCGCGCACCCAAATAGCGCCTTCATCCAGATGGGGAAGGAATTCCGATCCAATCACTCCGCTCACTGCCAGATAGATGGCACTGGACAAGAGATCACAGCTACGCCTATAGTGACCCAACGCTGGCGGACCGACCATGCGACCGCGGTTCGATAATGCCTGGTGAGAAACTCCATCACGGGATTCTGCCATTGTCTGACATTCCTGCGAAACAGGAAGCTGGTCAAGGCGGGCGCCACGAACATTGAAAAAATCAGAGCGCCCAACAGCGCGAATGCCACGGTCCAGCGCCATGGGTCTGAATAACTTTCCCTCCACCTCTTGCAAGGTAAAAATGGGCAGATAGGCCGTGATCATGATCGCGATGGCGTAAAAGACTGGCCGCTGCACTTCGTTCGCAGCGGAACGGATCTGCTCGACGATGGTCCGCGGACTGCTATCCGGCTGGCTGAGATGCCGGACGATATTTTCAACCATCACCACGGCTCCATCCACTACCATGCCAAAGTCCAGTGCGCCGAGAGAAAGCAAGTTGGCGGATATGTGCCGCAGCTTAAGACAAATGGAAGCAAACAGCAACGCAAAAGGAATGGTCAGCGCCACCACAAGTGCGCCGCGGATGTTTCCCAGGAAAATAAACAGGATGATCACAACCAGGATCATGCCTTCCGCCAGGTTGTGCAGAACGGTGTGAGTGGTGTAGTGGACCAAGTCGTCCCGATCGAGGAAACGGAACAATTTTTACGCCGGGGGGAAGGATGCGATCGTTGAGGCTTCTGACCATGGCGTGAATGCCGTCCAGAGTCGCGCAGTATCAGCGCCCTTGCGCAGGAAACACGATACCCTCCACCACGTCGTTGTCGTCCACCACGACTCCGTCCGACCGATGTATCGCTTTTCCGATGCTGGCCGAGCCGAATCTTCGGACCCTGCGTCACTTCGGCGATGTCCTGCTACGGAACCGCCGTTCCACTTTGCACCTTGATGACAGTCTTCTCGATGTCGGCGTTTCATTGACCAAGCCAACGGCCCGGACGTTGATCTGCTGCAAGCCTTGTTCGATGAAACTCCCGCCCCCGTTCGCGTTGGCGTTAGTGAGCTGCTGCTCCACTTGCGCCAGGCTGATGCCATAGGAAATCAGCTTGTCTGGGTCCAGCTCGAACCTGGTATTCACGGGTTATGCCGCCGAACGAGGAATCATCCACGATGTCCGGCACCGATCTCATGTATTTGGCAATGGTCCAATCCTGGAGGGCCTTGAGCTCCATCACGTCGTAGGCTGGATTGCTGGACTCCACCGTGTACCAATAGATGGTCCGACCGGACTGAAATCGGGCCCGATCTGAGCGGTCACATTGACGGGGAGCGTCACCGCGGACAGCCGCTCCAAGACTTTCTGCCGATCCCAGTCATTATCGGAATCGTCGTCGAATATCAGGTTCACAACCGAGAGGCCGGCCAGCGAGGCCGAGCGGATGTGGAGAAGATGGGGAATACCATTTTCCTGGATTTCGATGGGGATTGTGATTTGCTGCTCCACCTCCTCCGCGGCCCGGCCCGGCCATTGGGTGATGATCTGAACCCAGGTATTCGCAACATCCGGGTAAGCTTCGATAGGAGAGTTTCTCAAATGCGACGTAGCCGACGCCGAAAATAGAAGGATGGCCAGGCCCAACACGACGAACCGGTTGTTCAACGCGGAGTCGACCACATACCGGATCATCAGCGCTGCACCTCATTCTGAAATTGGAGTGCATTGGCGATCACCTCTTGACCTGGGTCGATCCCGGACAGGATCACTTGCCGGTTACCGGGGAGCATGTCGCCGCCGGTAATTTCCATGCGACGGAATTGCTTGCTTGTTTACTGGCACGTACACCCAATCACGATCCTGAAATGCAAGATCGCGGAAGCCGGAAGCGCGGCGCGGGTCTCTGTTTGCATCCCATGGAATATCGCCGTCACGAACATTCCACTGCCGCATCTGCCCTGGATTGTCCACTTCAATACGCACTTTCGCTGTCCGGATGTTGGGATCGAGGATTGGGCCGATGTTACTGATCACGCCAGCTATCACCTTGTCCGGGTAGGCGTTCAACCGGATATCGGCTTTTTCCCCGAGATGTACGTTGGCAGATCATTTTCGAAGACATCGCACACAATCCATACGTGGTCAGATCGGAAATCGTGAAGGGATTTGGTGAAGACAGGCCCTGCACTCCGGATGCGCTGTTACTTGCTGATCGGTTATGACGCCGGAAACCGGTGCCCTGATTTCGATGATCGGCGAGGGATGATCTGGATCGGCGCCCAGCACCTGCAAGTGTTCTAGCTGCGACCGGACTGCCACTTTGGCCTTCTCTTCGGCTGTTCTCGGCGATCTCGAGGCGCTCTTGGCGATTGCGCCACGGTCATAGAGAATGCGCGGCACGCTCCAGCTGCTTGGCGGCGAACGCTTCGTCAGCCATGGCCTGGAGATAATCGGTGTAGGCCGCTGAAATATCGCCACTCTGGACGGTCATAAGCATCTGCCCCTTCGCGACCGTGTCACCCAGGCGTGCCCTGATTTCAACCACTCGCCCCGCCGCCAGCGAAATGACCGGAACGTTTCTCGAGACATCGGGGGTGATCGTACCCGTAACGCTCAATTCAGGTGCGGCGCTATATGGCACAGCCTTTGTGAACTGAAACCGTTCTGGACGATCTACGGCAAATATGTTGCCGTGGTCTGCTTGCTGCACCTTGACAGGCGGTGGCGCTTCCGCCTGGGGGTCGCTTTTCGATCCCTTACAGCCGATGTTGGCGAGACCGAAAGCCAAGCAGAAGACGAATGCCGCAACTCCCAAACTTGCCACTGGTTTACCTCGCTTCTACTTGCACGCAAACGGTCGCCGTTTGCTTTCGAATGAACATCTTCGCAAGCATACACCGACCTCCGGCGTGCAATATTACATTTCAGTGAATCCGGGTTGGGGGCGCTGACACCATCGGTTGATCCTCCGGCATCCATTTCCTCTTAAACATCTCAATAGAAGCGCAATTTCCGCATGGATACCCGGCAGGACGGTACGGTACACATCAGTCAAGACGCGGCTATTCACCATGCTCAGCGAGGAAACGAGCCAACACGGGTGATTCGCCCCATTTATGCACTGCGTTGGCTGACCGGGCCAGCTCCGCGCCACACAACCCCGGAGGAGCGCCAGCCTCCGAACACAGCCTACCACGTGATCGACGACGGGCTGATCCTGGATGTAGTTCGCGGATCGAGTGAAGCGTGTATGCTGGGTGGCTTGGCGCTGAAGTGGCGCTGGCCCGAAAGGATGCGCACAATGGGAAGGCCAATCGATCGGCCGAACTTAGTGCCGGATACCAATACCAGCTGTGTTGGCACAATTCCTCCGCTATTGGAATGCAGAGGAGCGCCCGATGCCTCTTGAGGGTTGCCAGTGTCACCGATCCGGAACGCACGCGGCGGCTTGCGATACATCCTTCGAGACGCGGGAAGAAGCCCTCGAAGATTCACTCAACCTATTGCGCCAGATCTAGGGCACGGAGCGGACGGGTAAGTAACCTAGAGCAGGAGCCGACGCCGAGGGCCGTGGAAAGAGCGTGGCCGCGCTGTTCGATTTCATCGGACGGTTTAGGATTTTAACCATACGGGGCATGCCGCGTTCCATGGACTTTCCGAGCAATATCCTGCACGACGTCGCGCGTAGTCTGGCTATTGGTGCCGCAGGCCTGGCCGTCCTTGGGCGGTTGAAGTATCTGCCCAAGTCACCAGTCCGGGTATCGGCTCGTGAGATGTCTGAAAGGCAAGGTCGATCAGCGCATCTCGTGATTCCGCCGTCTTCCGCCCGCTCCCACCAAAAAATTGATCCGGCCCGCCAGCAGGCGGGAATGCTTTTCGCTCGGTGGGTCAGACCAAGTTAGGCGGGCCGGAAGACGAATCTTCAGTGACATTATGCCAGAAACAGGAATCGCAAGAAATGTCCTGGCTTAAGGCACGCGGTGGTACCTTCAAACTTGCTTGAGAACTTTCGAACCTTCCAGGCCCAGAACAGTCGGAAGCTTTTCCTGTGCCCTCAGATCCCTTCGGAAATCCAGCTGCACAGTAACCTTGGTTAGCAAAGGAAACCTTTCCTAAAGTCGGCATTGCTAGTCGATCGTTCCACCGCATACAGTTAGTCGAGGGTAGCAACTTGGGCTCGCGATTGACTTTGCGTTGGCTCTACATTCTGTTTTTCTGCTCCGGCTTCCCTGCGCTAATCTACCAAATTATCTGGCAGAGGGCCCTCTTCTCGATTTACGGCATCAACATCGAATCAGTAACAATTGTCGTCAGCGCCTTCATGCTAGGTCTCGGGATTGGAAGCTTCCTGGGCGGGATGCTTTCGAAGCGTCCTGGTGTGCCCCTGCTCGCTTCGTTCGGCGCTATCGAACTGTCCATCGGGATTTTCGGCCTATTCTCGCTTCCATTGTTCCGCGCAGTTGGGATTTATACCGCTGGTACGCCACAAATGATCACTGGGCTAGCGACTTTCGCGTTAGTTCTTGTGCCAACCTTGCTAATGGGCAGCACTTTGCCCATCCTGGTAGCTCACCTGGTCCGGGCTTCTGGAAACGTCGGTACCTCTGTGGGGACTCTGTACTTTGCAAATACCCTCGGATCTGCGGTCGCGTGTCTCCTGTCGGCCAAATTTATCATGAAGCTACTGGGCGAGTCCGGCTCTGTGCATCTGGCAGCTAGCATCAATGCGGTGATCGGTATCCTTGCGCTCTCAGCGTATTTCTTAATGCGCGATCGGCGGCGCCAAATAATAGAATTGAGCCAATTCGACACAAAAGCTACCGTACCGCACCATGAATTGCCATTACTATTTCCCTGGGCCCTGGTGGCCGTTGCGATCTGTGGGTTTATCTCGCTCTCGTATGAAATCGTGTGGTATCGAGTCTACTCATTCGCCTCCGGATCGAACGCTAAGGCCTTCGCACTCCTGCTTGGCGCATACCTGGAGGGCATTGCCCTCGGCTCGTTGTTCAGCCGGCCACTTTGCCAGACGATCTCGGGCAAAAAGGCATCTTGCGGTCTCGCGGTGTTCGCGATTGCGGCGAATATTGTCAGCTTTTTCGTGGTGCCGCTGATGGCGTTCAGTCTTAAGTTGCTGGATATCGTAGTCACACTCCCGCTCATCACGATCTCAACTTGCCTGCTCGGCGCTTTGTTTCCTTTAATCTGTCACGTTTCGATTCGGGCAGACTACAGAGCTGGAGCGCGACTCAGCTATCTGTACCTGAGCAATATTGTAGGGTCCGTCTCCGGCACGCTCCTCGTGGGTTTCATCCTCATGGACTTCTGGTCCATCCGCGAGATATCGGTCTTTTTGGCATCACTGGGCGTCATCCTCGGAATAGGATTTGCTTTCACCGCGCTTCGCGGACTTCGGCTGGCTGGTGCTGTTGCAGTGGCTGCCGTAGCGGCGCTCGTGATCGCCGCGTCATCGAAGCCGCTATTTGCACGCGCCTACGAGCGGATGTTGTTCAAGAATGACTACCGGCCAACCGATCACTTCGCGAACCTGATCGAGTCCAAAGGCGGGGTGATAGCCGTGTCACCAGAAGGCATTGTGTTCGGTGGAGGCGTCTATGACGGTCGCTTCAACACGAGCCCCTTCAATGACACTAACTGGATAATTCGGGCTTATGCTATTAGCAGTTTTCACCCACACCCCAGGAATATCCTCATGATTGGACTGTCTTCCGGGTCATGGGCTCAGGTGATTGCGAATCATCCACAACTGGAAAAGCTGACTGTCGTTGAGATCAATCCGGCATATCTTCGCTTAATTCCCAAATACCCACAGGTGGCCGGACTCCTTAACAACCCAAAGGTGGAGATCGTCATTGATGACGGCAGGCGCTGGCTGGTCCGAAATCCGTCTCGGAGATTCGACCTGATCGTCATGAACACGAGCTTCCATTGGCGTGAACACATCAGCAATCTGCTTTCGACCGATTTTCTACAACTGGCCCGGCTGCACCTGCTTCCGGGAGGGGTACTGTATTACAACACCACATGGTCCGCCGAGGCTCAAGTGACGGGGGCTACCGTGTATCCGCATGCGCTGCGGGTGATCAATTTTCTGGCTGTGAGTGATAGCCCGATCCAGGTGGACAAAGCGAGGTGGAAAAGCGTGCTTGAAAGCTATGCCATCGAGGGTAAGCCGGTGTTTGATCTGGCCCGGATGAGCGACCGGCAACGGCTTGCTGAGGTGCTGTCGCTCGCAGACTCCGTGGAATCGAAGAACCCGGAAGCGCAAATGGCCATGGAATACGCCGCTACCCTACGCGGCCGCTACCGGGGCAAGCGGCTGATCACCGACGACAACATGGGCGCTGAATGGGGAGATGAGCTTCCGCACTAGCGTTGTCACTGTCGCCAAGGAACGCGAAGTCCGGATCTAGCTTTGCCGCCGCGCGGTCCCGGATTCAATAACCTGTGACTTGCCGTGATCCGCGCGTTACGCTGCGAATGTTTCGCGCCCAATCCCTTCGGAACCTCCTGCGTAGAGTTGAACGGGCCTGCATCGTCAACATAGTAAAACCTTTCCATGCCTTTGCCATTCACGTGACTTATCAAATGACCGAATGTTCATTATAATGACTATCTAGTCATTATATGACGGATCAGCAGGAATTAGCCCGCAAAACCCGCAAGGAGGTTCTCTCCGAGTGGCGTCACCAGGAAATTCTCGAAGCCGCCCGCCGTATCTTCGCCCGGCTCAGCTACGCCGCCACCAATGTCGAGGAGATCGCAAAAGAAGCGGGCATGGCCAAGGGCACGGTCTATCTCTACTTCAAATCCAAAGAAGAGATTTTCGCCGCCGTCCTCGCCAGTGATCTCGAGCGTCTCGTCGACAAAACCATAGAGGGCATGTCAACGGCGAATACGTTCGCTGAGCGCCTCACAGTTTTCTTTGATCTGCGTCTCGATTATCTCCAGCACAATCGGGACTTTCTCAGTATTTACTTTGCCGAATTCGGTAGCCGCGGCTCCCGCTCGAAACTCATCTCGGAAGTCATCGACAAACTATTCTGGCGCGGGTACGAGTTCATGCGTCAATGCCTCACGCAGGCGATCGCCGAGGGCGAGCTCCGCGCGGTCCCCGTCGAGCCGGCGGCATTTGCAATTTTCGACCTCGCCCGGGGTTTTGCCGAGCGCCATCTCCGCGGCTGGGCCCGACTGCCTCTTGAGGAGGATGTCGCTTTCACCCACTCCCTGATCTTGAACGGATTACAAAGCAAATGATTCTCGGTCTGAAGCGATTTCTGCTGCTTGCATGCGGCATCGTCCTCCCGGTCTCGGCCCAGTTCGGCCCCTCGGGAAGCAGCAGCTCTGCGACTCGCGCCGAGCAGCTTCCGTTATCGGGCCGCGCACAGGGCAGTTCCGTAACGATCGGCCAAACCACGGCGGGCGCGCCCGGCACGGGGAGCGTGAACACGCTAAACAGCACGCTTCAGGTGCAGGGCAATCTCCAGGGAAGCGTGCCCGGGAACGATCCTCTTACCCAGCAGCCTCTTTCACTCACCCTTGCCCAGGCGGTCAAACGCGGGCTGCATTTCAATCTGAGCGCGGTGGTTTCAAATATTTCTCAGCGTGCAGCGAATGCGGAAAAGCTCGGCGCGCGCGCTCAACTGCTGCCGGATGTAAACGGCGACCTGCGCGAGGTCGCTCAACAAACCAACCTCGCAGCGGCAGGCCTGCGTTTTTCTGCAATTCCGACTGGTCCCGGCCAGCCGGCATTCAATTTCCCCAGCATCGTCGGCCCATACAACTACTTCGACGTCCGTGCCAGTGTCTCTCAGTCAGTGGCCGACCTCACCCGTCTCCACAACTACCGTTCCAGTAAGGAAAGCGCCCGTGCCTCTGGGATGACGGTGCTCGACAGCCGGGAACTCATCGTTCTCGCCGTAACCGGCGCCTATCTGCAGTTGATCGCCAGCCAAAGCCGCGTCGATACCGCACGCGCGCAAATCTCGACCGCGCAGGCCAGCTACACGCAGGCGGTCGACCGCAACCGCAGCGGCCTGAACGCCCGCATAGACGTCAATCGCACCCTAGTCGAGTTGCAAACCCAGCAGCAGCGTCTCAACTCCCTGCTGAATGATCTGGCTAAACAGAAAATATCCTTGGCCCGGCTCATAGGTTTACCGCAATCCCAGAACCTCGTGCTAACCGATACCCAGCCATTCAAGCAGGCAGACACGCTGCCGGGGTTGAATGAAATGATCCAGCTTGCGTGGGGCCAGCGGCCGGACGTACGCGCCGCCAGCGCTCAGGTTCGTGCAGCCGAAGAAGCCCGGCGAGCGGCAACATCGGAATACCTGCCGTCGCTCTCCTTGAACGCCGACTACGGTGTCATCGGCGTCAATCCCACTCAATCGCATGGCACATTCAGTGTCGCCGGAACCCTGCAGGTTCCGATTTTCCGCAGTGGCCGCATCAACGCCGATGTCGAGCAGGCCGCCGCCGTGCTTGCCGAGCGCCGCGCCGAGCTCGAAGATATTCGCGGACGGGCGGAGCAGGATGTACGCACAGCTCAACTGGATCTCAATACCGCGTCCGAACAGATTCGCCTCGCCGAGTCCAACCGGCTTCTCGCGGCAGATACGTTGGAGCAGGCCCGAGACCGCTTCAACGCGGGTCTCGCGGACACGGTCGAACTGGTTCAGGCACAGGAGTCGGTGGCCACCGCCGAACAGGATTACATCAGTGCCATGTATTCATACCAGCTCGCCCGGGCAGCACTTGCACGCGCCGTGGGTGGAGCGGAAAAGAGCATTCCCAATAACAACGCGCAGGAGCAATATGGCAGACGACACCGAAATTGTGAACGACGCGAAGCGCGTTGGCACCGACGGCGCCGGCAGATCGTCGCCCTCGGACGGTACAACCAGTACGCCACAACGGAAGATCGCGTAGATCCCCGCGCAGGCTCATCCTGCTTCTGCTTGTGCTCGCTATCGTGGCTGCCGGGGCCGCCGTTGTGGTGGATCCGTTCCGATACCTACGAGAACACCGATGACGCCCAGGTGAACGCGCATCTCAGCGCCATCAGCTCCCGCGTTGCAGGCACTGTCACCGCAGTCTACGTGGAAGAAAACCAATTCGTGAAAGTGGGCCAGCCGATCGCCGATCTCGATCCGCGAGATTACCAGAACGCCCTCGATCAGGCGCAAAGCCAGTTGCTGCAGGCCGAAGCCCAGGTCCGCGCCGTTGATCCCAACGTGCCGATCACCGAAACCTCGAATCGCGCTCCGGTATCGAGCACGGAAGCGGATCTCGCCAACGCCGAAGCCGCCGTCTGCGGCTGCGGAGCGCGACTATGAAGCCGCTGAAGCCGACTTGCGCCAGGCAGAAGCCAACAGCGCCAAGGCTCAGGCCGATGTCGCCCGCTACCAGCCTCTCGTCGCCAAAGATGAAGTCCCGCGCGAGCAATACGATCAGGTGGTGGCCACCGCGAAAGCCCAGGCCGCGCTGGTCGATTCCCGCCGCGCGTCGGCGGCCGCGGCCCGCAAGACAGTCGACCAGCGAACCGCCATGCTGACTCAAACCAAAGTTCACCTGGCCGAAGCCAGGGACAATGCGCCGCTGGCAACTTGCCATTCGCCGGGCCGACATCGGGACTCGCCAGGCCAGCGTCAAAACCTCCGAGACCGCAGGTCGCGCGAGCCCGGCTCGATCTCTCCTACACCAAAATCGCCGCTCCCGTCTCCGGCATCGTTTCCCGGCGCACCGTGGAGGTCGGCCAGCACGTGAACG
Organism: Terriglobia bacterium; assembly: GCA_963768075.1. Classification (GTDB taxonomy): domain Bacteria; phylum Acidobacteriota; class Terriglobia; order Bryobacterales; family Bryobacteraceae; genus QHXW01. The sequence continues at coordinate 93,520 of CAVYHD010000008.1, read as the reverse complement.
CCGGCCAGCAGATGGTCCAGATCGCACAGATCGGCGACATCTGGGTCACCGCGAATTTCAAAGAGACGCAACTTCGCCGCATGCGCCCCGGCCAGCGCGTGACCATTCATGTGGACGCCTTCAAGGAAGATCTCAACGGCCACGTGGATAGCCTTCCTGCATCCACCGGCGCCATCTACCAGCCTGCTGCCGCCCGAAAATGCCACGGGCAATTATGTGAAAGTGATCCAGCGTATGCCCGTCCGCATCCGCTTCGAGCCCAATCAATCCGGTCTGGACTCGCCTGCGTCCCGGGATGTCCGTCGATCCCACGGTTTGGGTGAAATAATCCGCTTGGCCATGACCGCCGCCTCGTCGTCCGAGCAGGAATGGCGACCCTCTCATAATCACTGGGCCGTCGCGCTCACGGTCACGCTGGCCACGTTCATGGAGGTTCTCGACACCTCCATCGCCAACGTCGCTCTGCCGCACATTGCCGGCAATCTGGGCGCAAGCCAGGACGAATCGACCTGGGTTCTCACCAGCTATCTCGTTTCGAACGCGGTGATCCTGCCCATCAGCGCCTGGCTTGCCACCCGCTTCGGCCGCAAGCGCTTTTACATGTCGTCGGTGGCTCTCTTTACCGTCAGCTCATTTCCTCTGCGGTCTCGCGCCCAGCCTCGGCCTGCTGGTTCTCTTCCGCATTCTGCAAGGCGTGGGCGGAGGCGGCCTCGCGCCCAGCGAGCAAGCCATCCTCGCCGATACGTTCCCGCCCCACAGCGCGGCCTCGGATTCGCCGTCTACGGCATGGCCGTTGTGATCGCGCCCGCCATCGGCCCCACTATCGGCGGGTGGATCACCGATAACTACAGCTGGCACTGGATCTTCTTCATCAACGTCCCGATCGGCATCCTGTCGCTCTTCCTTACGCAGCGGATGGTGGAAGATCCGCCATACCTGAAGCGCGAGCAGCAGCGCGTCAGCCTACGCAAAGGCGGGCATCGATTACATCGGTTTCGCGCTGATTGCTCTCGGCATCGGCGCCCTCCAGCTCGTTCTCGACAAAGGCCAGGAAGAAGACTGGTTCTCCTCCCGCATGATCACCGCCGCCGTCGATTTTCGCCGCCGTTACGCTCATCACCTGGGCTATCTGGGAATGGCATCAGGACACTCCGATCGTCAACGTGCGGCTCTTTCGCGGACGCAACTTCGCCACCGCCATGCTGTTCACGTTCGTTCTCGGCATGGTTCTGAACGGCACAACCGTGCTCCTTCCCCAGTTCCTGCAATCGCTGCTCGGTTACGACGCCACCAACCGCCGGGGAAGCGCTCGCGGGCGGAGGCTTCATCATGCTGATCATGATGCCGCTTGCGGGCTTTCTCGTATCGCGCGTGGACCCGCGCATGATGATGGGGTTCGGCTTCGCGACCACATCCGGCGCGCTGTACTTACATGGCCACGCATCTGAATACGGGGATGCGATTTCGGCACCGCCGCCATCCATGCGAGTGCTGCAAACCGCGGGCCTCGCCTTCATCTTCCTGCCTTCGAACACGCTCGCCTACGTGGGAATACCGAGAGAGCAGAACAACCAAGTCTCCGGCATGAATGCTTTCGTGCGCAATATCGGCGGCAGCATCGGCATCGCACTTCTAAGCACCATGCTCACGCGAGTGAGCCAGCAGAACCAGAACACGCTCGTCCGCCATACCCATACCGGCAATCCCGGCATTCGACAATCTGGTCAACGGAATCAGCCAGTCCTTGCAGAATGCAGGCCTCGAAGCAACGGCGGCCACGCAGCAGGCCTACGCGCGCGTCATGGCAATGTTGCAAGGGCAGGCGACCACGCTCGCCTACGTGCAGGTGATCACCCTGATGGCGATCGTCGTCGGCTGCCTGATTCCTCTGCCCATGATCATGCGCAGGCCGCCCAAGAGGAAACCAGCCGGTGACGTCGCCCTGCACTAAAGATTACCCATTCCCCCGTCGATCTTGAGCACCTTATAAGGCCCCGCGGTGGAGGCCTGCTGGGCCACTGCGATGACCGCTGAAATAGCGATCCCCAGTGCAGAAGCTAGGCAAAATCGTCGCATGAAATATCTCCTCAACTCCATAAGTTGCACTTCGGCCCTCGCCGGTCACCTGCCTCGAACCCACATTGTGAACCATGACAGATGAATGCACGATGAATCTACCAACTGTCTTTGTTTGATCGGATGCGGATGTGGCGGATTCTGCACGACCAATCCGAATATTGGCAGTGCCAAACCTGAGGTCTATGCACGGACACTTCAACTGGCGAGAATGCCGTTTCGAGGCCCTTAACTTCTACCGAACGGAAGCTTAACTGAACGCACGTCAGGAAGATTCTGGTGCACCGCCGCCGCTCACCGATCCTTCGCCTTCGTCGTCTACGCCGCTAGAAAGCAAATTTCAGTGCTAGCTGCAAGATACGGGGATCGCCGGCGGTACTAGTCAGTTGGCCAAAGCTGGGACTTGTAATGTTAGTGTTCGGATTGGCGAAATTAGTTCGATTCAGGACGTTAAACGCCTCGAACCGAAACTGCCCCAGGCCAGCCTCGCCGAAAAGCGGTATCCGAAATCCTTTAACCAGCGAAACATCCACGTTTGAAAAACCGGGCCCTTGCAAAGCATTTCTTCCCAGATTGCCGTAAGTGCCCGGCGCAGGATTTGCAAATCTGGCGATGTTAAAATATTCCGCCACCTCCTGCCCCTTGGAGCTCGCATTCGTTACCGGATTGCCAGCGCCGATCAAATTCACATTAGCGCTACTCTCGCCGGTGTTCGCCAGAACGTCGCCGTTGGCCTGAATAGAAAACGGCGTGCCGGCGAACAATGAAATGATGCCGCTGAGTTTCCAATCCCGCGTGAGTGCTCGAACCACCGGCGCAACATTCGCGCCCCCCGGAGAGGGCAAATCCCAAACGAACGAATTGACGAATGTCTGCGGCCGGTTTTGATCGGAAAGGCCGCGAGCAAAGAAGAAGTCGAAAGAGTTCTCGATCAGATTTCCTGCATAGTTATTCTGCGACACGTAATCGAGCGTCTTGGACCAGGTGTACGAACTGAGAATCGTGAAACCCTGGCTAAACCGCTTGTCCACTGAAACCTGCAACGCGTTGTAGCTTGAATTCAGGCCAAAGAACTCGCGGGCGATGGATTGATACCCCTGATATGGGCGACGCTGGTTGATGGTGGCCAGGTTGTCGTCGTACGAGATATTGAAATCGTAAATTGGCGCATTCTCATCGTAGTCCCCGTCTAAGTGCGTAGCCTTCGTGCCCACATAGCCAACCCGCACCCGGGTATCCCGGATAATCTGCCGCTCGATGGTAAAGCTCCAGTTTTGCGAGTAGGCCGTGCGGTATTTATTATCCAGAAGAATGGTGGCAAGAGGTGATTGGAAGGGAGTATCGGCAACGAACTGTGTGACCGGATACACATTCGCACTTTCTCGTCCCAAATACGGGCTATCAAAAAGTCCATTATCGAACTGTACGCGGTAACTGAACGGAGCTACATCGTTCGAATTGTTCTCAGCGGCCAGTTGGGGGGCGTTGTAATAGATACCGTATCCTGTGCGGATGCTGGTCTTTCCGTCCCCAAACGGATCCCACGCGAATCCCAGGCGCGGCGCAAAATTAGTCAAGTCGGGTTTCATAACCGCATTAGAGATTGTTCCGCCACTCGGGTCCTTGTCGCCAGGATAAAGGAGCCCGGGAGGGGCGTTCAAAAAAATCTGCGACTTGATGCCCGCCGCGTAATTTTCGGGCGAAAACGTTTGGTTCCGCTTCTTGGTATCCGTAAAGAAACTATAAGGCTCATAGCGAAGACCCGCACTGACGGTGAACCGCGGCGTGACGCGCCACACGTCGGCGAAGTAAAGCCCCTTGGTGAACTGGCGGCGATTTTCTAGTTCCCCGTTGTTTTGGGTGAAGTAAGACATCTGCCCCAGCATGAAGTCGGCGACGTCGAGTCCGGGCTGTCCATTGTGGCCCGTGACCTCGCCGTCGAACTGATAATTCCCGGAACTGTCGTAAATCGTGTTTTCGTTGTACTGGGACCAGGCCAGTTGCGCGCCCCAGGTGAAGGTGTGCGCGCCTTTCGTCCAAGTCCAGTCATGCAGGAGTTCCTCCATGGCGCGCGCAAAATAAATCTTCGGAGGTGTGGACATGTTGATGCCGCTGTTGAGCAGGTAAACGGAGATATCGTTTGATGGCGCGTACACCTGCACTCCAAGATTCGCAATGGTGATACTCAGATCGCTGGCGCCGTTCGTCACCAGATGCTCGCCCGAAAGCTGCGTGTGTGCTATGAGATTTGGGCTCGCAATAAAGTTATAGGAGACCGTTGCGTTCCTCGAAAAATTGTGAGTGGCCAATTGCACAAGATCAATGTTGTTGTCCGGCGAGTGATACGGCTCGTCTTGACTCGTCCCAAAATACCGAAACATGAGGTTATTCTTGGCGTTGATCACATAATCGAGTCTGAAGATATATGACCAGTCTCCTTCCGTTTGCGGATACGAAAACCGCGCGTACCCATCCGGGTCCGGCAGCGGAGTGATGGCCAATAGCTTTAAAGCGGCTGGAGAAAGCCGGTTTGTGGGGATGATGTTACCGGGGAAAGGTTGGCCGGTCAGGGGGTCGTAAATCGTAACTCCGGCGGTTGAAAAGTTACCGCTTCGCTGGGATTCTGGGATACTCAGAGTTTTCAAATCGCCAGGCGCTTGACGCAGCCATAGCTTTTCGCTCCCCCCGAATGCGAACAACTTGTTCTTTAGAATGGGTCCACCCACGGTGTACCCAAGCTGATTGCGCTTGAGGGAGTCCTGGTCGTGGGAGAAGAAGTTCCGGGCATTCAGATCCGTGTTCCGCACGAACCAGAATGCATTGCCATGATATTGATTGGTACCCGACTTGGTCACCACGTTGATGGCTCCAGCCGAGCTGTTCCCTTGGTCCAGCATCATATTACTGGTTTGGACGGAAAATTCCTCCACGGCATCGGGAAATGGAAATGGGGCATTGAAATTGAACAGGCTGTCCATGTTCTCTCCGCCGTCCAGGCTGAATCGAACGTTATTATTGCGAGAGCCTCCTATCGAAAACGATTTTTGGCCGCGGATAATGGGGTCGTAGGTGGCGTCTCCGTTGGTCGTCGCGCTGCCCGGCACTACGCCCGGCACAAGAAGCGCGAGATCCGCGGGATTGCGGCCGTCCAGCGGAAGCTCCACGATACGCGCCTGGTCGACCGTTTCCTTGATCGTCGCGGAACGAGTTTCGATCTGACTGACCGCTTCTGATACCGACACCGTGGTCTTCACGTCTCCGACCTCGAGACTGATGTCCAACTTGACGTTTTCGTCGGCCTGCAGAAGTATGCCGGTCCGCTGATATCGTTTGAACGATGGCTGCTCAACGGACAAGGTATAGCCGCCCACTGGAAGCAGATTGAACCCATATTCGCCACTCTCGGTGGCCACGGTGCTCCGAGCCTGCCCCGTACTAGTGCTAGTCAAAGTGATCGTCACACCCGGAATGATGGCATTCTGAGTGTCCTTCACGGAGCCGAATATCGCTGCTGTGTCGCGCGTTTGTGCGTGAATACTGGCTGCCAATGCCAACAGTGCCAATGGAAGATGCCGTCGAATACACATATCCCGCCCTCGTAGCGCAATATGATATGAGTATTTTGCCAGTGTTGTCAATATAATACGGCGAGGTGCAGAGCGGCGTTGTTCGCGCCGCCAGTCAGCGTGGTTCGTTTTCCTGATGAAACTTGCGATACAGAGCCATGTGCTGGGCGGCGGCGTTGGCGTCGCCGAGCTTGCGATACAACAGACCTAACTGATAATGCACGGCCGCATTGTCGGGCATACATTTCGCGGCGGTCTTAAAGCGCTTCAGGGCTTCAGCGAGATTGCTCTGCCCGAATAGGATCTTGCCAAGTTCTAGCTCCACTTGCCCATCCTGGGGGTTGAGCCGTTCGGCGTCCCGAAACTCGCGTTCCGCGGCGCTAAGATCACCGGCATCCTTATAAATGAGGCCGAGCAGCGTGTGTGCGTCCGGCACTCCACCGCGTGCTGCGCGCAGAAATGCGCGTCTGGCTTCTTCAGTTTGCCCCCGTTGTCGATAAACAAGGCCGCTGAGCAGCATGGTCTGCGGGCTTTCCGGCTGACCTTCGGAAAGATTTCGGAGCGCGATCTTGGTGAGGTCGCCGTGGGTCACGTAATGGCTCGCCAGCCCGAACAGGAACTGAACCTGCGCATCATCCGGGAACTGCCGCTGAGCTTGAATCGCCTCAGCCAATGCCGCACTTAACTGGCCGGAGGCGAGTAACGTGGAAATCAGGAAGCCGACGTACTGTGGATTCGCAGCGTCGAACGCGCGCGCGCGCCGGATCGCCTGGATGGCCTCGGCAGGTTGGCTCACTTTGGCTTCCGCGTATGCGGTCAAAGCAAAGTACTGCGCGGCGTAGGGTCCGCTACTGATGGATGCCTGCCGGAGGCTGGCAAGGGCCTGGTTGGGATGGCCCGCTTCGTGTTGCGCGACCGCCAGTTCCAGCAGCACGCGGTTGTGGTCGGGATGGTTCTTTTCCAGGGCGGTGCCGAAATACTTGGCCGCCACCTCCCACTTCTGCTGATATAGATTTGCCTGGCCGAGATAGAAGTAACCCTGGGGGTCTTCCGGCGCGAGTCGAACCACCGCTTCAAAATGCGTGCCGGCTTCCTGCCAATTGTTGCGCTGGGCGGCAATCACTCCGAGAATCAAGTGCGCGCGAATGGAACCGGCATCCTTCAACAAGACGGCATGAGCGAGCGTAGCGGCACGTTCCGCGTCTCCGGACCGGAACGCCAATTCAGCTTCGTCGATCTGGCCATAGAGTGCGGCAGCGATGATCAAGCCCAGCGCTATTTTGACCAAGACACCGTCACTTTCACTCTCTGCCAGGCATTCTGTCCGTATTCGTTTGCCCCTTGAGTTCCCGCTGGCTGCATTCGCCCCGCGTCGTCCACGGCCCGTACGACGAGTTCATGGTTACCTGCCGCTGGGATCTTCCATTCGGATTGCCAGCGCACCCACGTGTAGGGTTGGGCCGTATCGAGGAGCGTGGCTGCGCTCCAGGACCGGCCGCCATCAGTGCTCAGTTCCACCACACTAACGCGGCGTTCGCCGGCCCATGCCGCGCCGCGCACCACGAACCGGCGTCCGAAAATCACGGCGCCGTCGAGCGGACGCGCGAATGCCGATTTCACCAGTATTGCGGTGACTGGTTTGCCATCGGCTAGGAAATAGCCGGTGTCGTCCCCCTTACCGATCACATCGATGGCCTCCACCCACTTCACCGAAGCCATGCCGTACCAGCCAGGAATAATCATACGAGCTGGAAATCCATGCGCGACGGGCAACTCTTCGCCGTGCATACGATAAGCCACGAGACTATCGGGATGGATCGCCTTCTCAATCGGAATGGTGTGCGCAAAACGCGCATCTGCACCGCGAAAACGCACGAAGTCCGCCTTTGGCTTGGCCCTCGCAAGCAGCGTAGCCAGTGGCACACCGCTCCATTCTGCCGTGCTAACCAGACCACCACCAGGGGGATTCTCAGCGCACTCAACGGTGCAACCCAGCGTGCGCGCGGCGTAACCTAAGAGTTCCGGATACCCGATCGAATAGGCCGATTCCACTTGCCCTCCAATCGTAAGCCGCCAATCATGCGGCGAGAGTTTGGGCATTGAGGTGTGATTCCGGACGAAAAATAACTGGTTAGGGGTCAGCCGATCGTCCAGCAAGGAGAAGTCGAACTGGCTGATCTCGCCAGCCATCGCACCGCACACCGTGAGACCTGCGGAAAGCTGCCACATGAACGCGCGCCGCGAGCACACTTCCCCGAAGCATTCGCGCTTGCCCAAATTTCCCACCACCTACTAAGAATATCGAATTCCTGATTCGTTCCCGGCTTGTGGGCAGTATACACCCAGCCGCCATCCTTAATAATCCCTTGAACTCCGCGTTTTATTTTTCCCATCAGGAAGCCGGCGCTTCCCTTGATAGGCGAAAACTTCGCTTCATGTGCGTGCAAAAACTACGAAGGCGTTTGCAGGGATCACGATACTGGCGGAGGCCGGTAAACCATGCAGAGGCGGACCTGACGCGGAGATGCCTCCTCCATTGCCTGCGACGATCGGGTTGACCCAGTTGTCATAGACGTCGCTGTTGAAGACTTCGGCCCATTGGCCCGGATCGGGGAATCCCACGTTGTAGCTGTACCACGTCGTCTCCGAAAGCGTGGCAACCACCACAACATCCTGACCTGTGCCTTCGAGCCAGCGATGAAATGCAAGTACGCGGTTCGAGTTAGAGACATGGAACGGATTTACGTTGTCGCCGCGCAGGGCCGGCGTGATTCCAGCGCAGGCGGATGAGATCCTGCGTGAAGCGAAGATGATTGACCATGGCCGGGTCGATTCCAGTGTTTAATCCGTCCCACCAGAGTAGATTGGAAGACCTGGCATCCCAGCTCCACTGCTTGTCTTCCAGGAACTCCTGACCCATGAAGAGCTGTGGAATACCGGGTGCTGTGAGCAGAATCCCCATGGCAAACCTGCGAGCGGCTGCGCGCATACCAGCAACGCCGGTCAGCGGAATCGGCGAGCCACGGGATGCGTTGGTCGGTGCCTACCTTTACGATGTCGTGATTCTCGACGCACGTGACGGTCTGCCACCCGTGGGCGAAGCCGTTGGGATAGAGAGCCCCGGCGATGCTCGAAAATCGATCGCAGCTTGCTGACCGAAGGCCGAGGATTGCACCGCCCCCCGAACGGCGTTACGCAACCCATCGTGTTGCAGGACGTCAAATCCTGCCCCGCCATCAGCAACTGAAGTCACGATAGATTGTGAAGACTTGGGATAGTTTCCAACCTCGCCAGGCCAGAACTCAGCGTTCTGCAGCAGGCGAGGCTTGATGAACCGGATCGTGTTGGTGAGGTCGCAACAGAAACTCCAGCCCGAATCGCAATTCATCGATATCAGATCGCTGATTTCGTCATAGCGGAATCCGTCGGCATGGAACTCCTCGACGTAGTAGCGGGCATCATTGATGATAAATTGACGAACGTCGTTATTCCAAAGAGCGAATGATAGTCCGCCTGTGCCGCGATCCTGATCGGTGAAGTAGAGGCTGTCGTTGTTGTTGCCCCGGTTAACGGCGCGATCCCAGTAGTAAAGACATTGATCGTCGGGTTCGCCGTCGACGCTAAATCCGCCAGCATGGTTGTAGACCACGTCGAACGCGACCGCAATGCCATAAACGTGACAGAGATCAACCAGAGCCTTGAGTTGTGCCGGCCCGGACATTATGTCATTGAGGGCGAGCGGCGACAGCTCTTTTTCCTGGAGAAGGCCATTGATCGTTGCCAGGTATTGTGCAAGAGCGCCCGGATCCGTCACGACGTAAGGGAAGTCCGGGGAGAAGTAATCCGCCCCGTCGTAGCCCATCGAAGGATCTGTCTCCACTTCGTCCACCGGCAATGGCTGAAGCATGTTGATTCCTAAGGCGACTAGGTAGGGAATCTTTCCGATGATATCTAGAAAGGTAGAGGCGACTCCAGGTTTGTTGATCGCATATGTGCCGATATGCACCTGGTAGATGATCATGTTAGTGAAGTCGGGCGTGACGAAGTCCGCGTCGTGCCACGGGTACGCCGTGCCAGAACGAATGATGCAGCTACAGTTTGGAAAAGCCGCGTCCGTCGCCAACTCACGTGCGTATGGATCTCGCTTACAGCCGCTGGAACCTGCGCCGGTGACCCAGAAGTGATAAAGATCGCCTTCTCTGGGCTTGTTCTAAGAAGCCGGTCCAGTAGCCATTCGCGTCTTTGGCCAGGAGCAAAGCGTCGCTCTGTCCGGTTTGTTGTGTGCCGCCGAAAATGCCGTTGAGATAAACTGCCGAAGCTCGGGGCGCCCAAGCTCGGAAAGTAACCCCGCCTCCCGCAACCAGTGTCGCGCCCATTGGGGTGTCTGCCGAAATACTCTTCTGAGAGATCATGCCGGTCCTCCCATAAAGGACCCCGGCTGGGACAAACCGAGGGCAGCCTTGAGGCGAACAAGCATAGTATATCCAAACCGTCGGAGTGACCAATGATGAGCCGCCAGCGAAATACGCGCAAGGTGCCTGATACTTCGCAGCGTACCCATTCTGAGTGTCTCTACGCCGGGGATCGAAACTGATGTTCAGCACACACCTTCCCCGCCCCTCCTCGCTAGCATATAATTACTGAACCCGGCCCACCTCATTGCGAGAGGCGCTCCGAAGACCGGTCACGTGGAGCAGAGCGAGGCACGCACGGGGTGGGCCGGGCGGGTTAGCTATGGTCTTTCGTTTCCGCCGTGCGCTCAAACTCCTTCCTCGCGTGCGTCTGCGCCTGCGCAAGCGGCAACTGGGTATATGTGTTCGGCGGACGCGCCTTTTGGCCGAGTTAACGAGCGCACTGGAAGAAGTGCTGTTACTCTACCGGCGGCAGCAGCGCGCGATAGCGAACGGCGACGTGCTCTTCCGGCGCTTGGATCGGCCGATTGAAAAGTCGGCGGCTAAGGCTCAGTCGGCGCGAAACACGTATTGGGCCCACATCAGGCGACACGGTTGCTGACCGGTCCGTATAACATGCCGCTGGGTGCGCCGCCAATTCCGAGGCACTTCGACGGGAAGCGCTTCTTCAATCCTGAGGCCCCTCAGGCGCGCGGCTTTCTCGATGTCGTGCGATGGAAACTCACCAGCCGTCCAGAGCCATCAGGCCGTTTCGTTTCGGACGTCGAGCCATCCAAACCGCCGTCTTACATCGAAGGCACTGAGCTGCGTGTTACGCTAATCAACCATTCCACGCTGCTGCTTCAGCAATGCGACTCCCACATTTTGACCGATCCGATCTGGTCGGAGCGAGCGAGTCCGTTCACCTCGATCGGTCCGCGTCGCCGCCGGATGCCGGGAGTGCTGTGGGAAGATCTTCCGCGAATCGATACCGTGCTCCTCAGTCACAATCACTACGATCATCTGGATCTTGCCACGCTGCGTCGGCTGGCAGATCGGGGACAATCCCAATTCATCGTTCCAACCGGTGTAGCCCGTTTGCTGCGATCCCAAAGCATCGGTCCAGTCCACGAATTGGATTGGGGTGAATCGCTACCATTCGGACGGACCAACATTCATAGCGTCCCGGCGATGCATTTTTCGGCACGGGGAATCTTCGATCGCAATCGGACCCTGTGGTGCGGATACGTGATCGAAACGGCGGGCCGCGTCGTCTATTTTGCTGGAGACACGGCTTTCGGCGGTCATTTTGGCCGCATTCGTGAGCAATTCGGCGCTCCGCGCCTGGCGCTGCTGCCGATCGGAGCATACGAGCCTCGCTGGTTCATGTCGCCGGTGCATATGGCTCCTGATGAGGCGATTCGAGCCCACGAGATCCTTGCCGCGAAGACCAGCATCGCGATCCATCACGGCACGTTTCAATTGGCCGATGATGGCCTCGACACGCCGAAGAAGCGGCTCCGTGCGTGCGCCCCAAGCGATTCGTTTCTCGTGCTGGACAATGGGCAATCCATGACGCTTACATCATGACGTTCCCGTTGATTATCGACAAGCACACCCTCGCGTTGATCAGCATTATCGGCAGTTCCCTCGATGTGCTCGGCGCCTTGTATCTCGCCTATGATCTGCTGGGCGGCGAACACGGACCGCTGCGGACTCTGACACGGGCGGTAACCTACGGTGCGCTTTTCGGAACCGGATACGGCCTTGCGTTGGGGCCCGTATTCGGCCTGACAAGTGGTCTGGCGCATGGCGTCACACTCGCATGGGAGTATTCGCGTGCTTCCCGGCACGAGCCGAGGCCCGGATTTTGGCTGGACGCAGCTATGAGCGCGATTCGCGGGTGCGGCTTTGGTTTAGGCGCGTCCTATTTATTCGGAGCCCCGTTCGGCATTACGTTCGGCGCGTTGAGCACGGCGGGACAGGCGATCGCCTATCGGATTGGCATCCGGCCAACGGTCGGTTACAAACCCTCCACGCGTCCGCATTTGACCCGATTTCAATTGTTCGCCGCAGCCAATCGCACACTCGGCTACGCGGGTACCGGTTACGTGAGCAGCCTGATAGCACAGCAGCGGGAACACGCGATCGCCGACTGAAAGCCGGCGTTGCCATTGGAGTGGTCACCGCGATCGCAGGCTCCTGCACTCCGTTTGTCGAATGGACAGCCGATCACGTGCCCGAAAGACGTATGGGAGTCTTTGGGGTCGGTTTGATTGTAATCGGCTTCGCGCTTCAATCGTTTCAGTATTGGGTGGCCCTACTCGATCTGAGCGTTCGGTAGGTCCGCGCTTCGGAGATATTCGAGCACTTCCGCTTACCTGCCTTCGGGTATGCTGGTCTGAGGACAAAACATGGAATACAGATTGTTAGGCGCGAGCGGTCTGGAAGTTTCGGTGCTGAGCTTCGGCACTATGACGTTGGGCGGTGAAGGACGGTTCGCTGCGATGGGCAACGTGCAAGCGCAGGAAGCGCGGCGCCAAATTGAAATCTGTATCGAAGCGGGCGTAAATTTGTTCGACACGGCCGACATCTACTCGCTTGGTAAATCGGAGCAAGTGCTCGGCCAGGCACTGGGCGCGTTCCGCAAAGACATCGTCCTGGCAACGAAGGTCTTCGTTGGACTTGAACCCGGCACGAATAAGGCCGGCCTCTCGCGAGGCCACATTCTGGAAGCCTGCGAGGCGAGTCTGCGTCGTCTTGGAACTGATTACATCGATCTCTATCAGGCCCACAACTTTGATTCCCTCACGCCTCTCGACGAGACCTTGCGTGCCTTCGAGGATCTAATCCGCGCTGGTAAGATCCGCTATGCCGGTTGCTCCAACTATTCAGGCTGGCAACTCATGAAGGCTCTCTCCATCTCAGACCGGCTGGGGATTCGGCGCTATATCTCGCAGCAGATTAACTATTCGCTCATCGCCCGCGATGCCGAACACGAACTTGTTCCCGCGGGCCTTGACCAGCGGATCGGCGTCATGGCCTGGAGCCCCCTGCAATTCGGCCTTCTATCCGGCAAATTTCGACGCGGCCAGGCGAAGCCTTCAGAGTCGCGGCTGAACAGTCTCGATGCGCCAGGTACCGTGGATGAGGAGCGTCTTTACAGGATTGTCGACGCTCTTGCCGAAATCGCCGCCGGGCGCGGGGTTTCCATCTCGCAGGTCGCGCTGAACTGGGTTGCGCGCAAACCAGGCGTGGATACCGTCATCATCGGCGCACGCAACGAGCAACAACTCCGCGACAACCTCGCCGCCGCGAATTGGACCCTCACACACGCCGAGGTGGAGGGTCTGGACGAGGTCAGTGCTCTCCCGCTGCCTTACCCCTATTGGCATCAGCGGAAATTCGCCGGGGATCGCAACCCACCGGCGAAACACGTCCGGTAACGTTCGCGAGATTGCGGTGTCGAGCGAGCGCACTATCCTAGGTGGCAACCCATGCAAGTGAAAGTACGCCCGTGGCACAGCGCGCACCCCTGTTTCACGATCGCTTTGGTCGAGTGAGTGTCGTGGAAATCCGCCGCGTGATGATTCGCCGGCTGGAGATCAGGCCACTTGGGATCATGACATTTTGCACAACTGAAAGGCGGGTCAATCTGGTTGTGGCACACAAGACAATCGGCCATTTGGGGCATGTTGGCGTTCGTCACATGATCGGACGTATCGATTCCCCGATGGCATGCCAGGCAGGCGTTCGTGGAATTGAGATGAGCCCGAATGTCGTCGGGATCAGACAGGTATGTTTTTTTGTCGATTGCCTCGTGCGATTATTGGTGCGATATTTCCCAGCTTCAAATGCTGTACGTGGCTGAAGTGCGTGACTGGCGTAGCGCGCGGTGCACGAATCTCCCTGCTCGCGTGGCAAGGTTTGCACGTCGCCGCTGCGGGGAGCAGGTTCTCTCCCGGTGACGTGCTTGAAGCGACGCTGACGTGGCAATCGGCACACTGCCGCTTGAGTTGCAAATGCAGCTTATGAGAAAAGTCTTGACCCGAAAGCGCACCGGCAAACAGAGGCAGCAGTAATATCCACTTCGGCCCGCGCAGCTCCTCTAGCCCTTGTATGACACTCTCCAGATCTTCTTGCCGCCGTCGTCCGAGACCAGAAGACTGCCGTCAGTCATCTGGAACGCAGCCACCGGCCGCCCCCACACATCCGGAGAATCGGGAGAAATCATGAACCCGGTTAGAAAATCCTCGGGCGCACTGGTTGGTTTTCCGCCTTTGAAGGGAACGAATGCGATCTCATACCCGACGCGCTTGGAGCGGTTCCAGGATCCATGGAAAGCAACGAAGGCGCCATTCCGGTATTTGGCCGGGAACTGCTTGCCGGTATAAAAAACATAGTCGAGTCCCGCAACATGCGCCCCAAGAAGCAAATCCGGAGTCAGCGACTTGGCAATCATGTCCTGGTGATCGTTCAACCTCGGCTCCTTATTTTGCCCGGAATAGGCCCATGGATACCCGTAAAACCCGTGCGGCTCGATATGCGTAAAGTAGTCAGGCACCAGGTCGTCGCCCAGAGCGTCGCGTTCCTGTACCACGGCCCACAGCGTGTCCGTTCCGGGATACCAATGCAAGCCGATTGGATTGCGCGTTCCGCTCGCGAAAATCTCGTGATCCGAACCGTCTGGATTCATCCGATTGATCGCCGCGCGACCCTTATTGCCGACTTCGATATTGCCCGCTGAGCCGACGCCGACGTAGAGTTTTTTTCCTTCGCGATCGAACAGCAGGCTGCGCGTCCAGTGACCCTGGTCATCGCCGCTCAGCGAGAAGATCTCTTTTCCGTCGGTGGCGGTGAAGTTCTTCGGATCGTACTTGAAACGTTTGATAGAGGTGGGCTCGCCGACGTAAAGATACTCGTGCCAAAGTGCGAGTCCGTACGGTCTATTTAGTCCCGCGACGACCTCCTTGCGCCCCTTTGGATCACCACCCGGGAATGCGTAGATCTTACCAGTGCCGCTCGTAGTCCCGCTGTCGGATAGCAGAATCTCGCCATGGCTGCCCTGTAGCATGAAGCGGGGCGTCGAGAAGCCCTCAGCCCAAACATCGACCTTAAATCCCTTGGGCACGACTACGCTGGCCGTTTCCGGCTGGCTGATTACGTGAGGCCTGTTGTTTGAGGAGGGAGTGGAAAATGGGGCCGGCAACTCAGATGCCTTCTTCCCGGCGATCTGCCACCCGCCTGTGATCACGGCCACTACAGAGACGGCAACGACGCTTAGGATTTCTTTCCTCATCGGGTTAATTCTACCGTTTTAGGATCACAAAATAAACGAACGTGTGATTCGGGCCTATAATCGCGGACTGTGTTGTATCATGCACACATGACCGGTCGGGTCTTGGCGTTCGGACTTCTGATCGCGCCGCTGGCGTATTCAGCGACGTTCACCAAAGACGTGGCTCCAATCTTCTTCGCGCGGTGCGCCGGTTGCCACCGTCCGAACGATGTTGCGCCCATGTCGCTGCTCGACTATCAGTCCGCGCGGCCGTGGGCCAAGGCTATCCGCGAGGCTGTACTGGCGCGCAAGATGCCTCCGTGGTTCGCCGATCCGCGTTGGGGCAGCTTCGCCAACGACGCTCGCCTTTCCGCGAGCGAGATCGAAACGATTAAAGCTTGGGTCGACGGCGGAGCCACTGAGGGCGATCCGCATGACCTCCCGCCGGTGCCGGTTTTCGTCGAAGGTTGGCGTCTGGGCAAGCCGGACATCATCATCGACATCGGCGAGGACTTCAGCGTCAAGCCGGGGAAAGACGCCTACGAGCATTTCGTCGTGCCGACGAACTTCATCGAGGGGAAGTGGATCCGTGCGGCGGAAATCCGGCCGGGCAATCGCAAGGTAGTACACCACGTGCATGTGAGCGTCATCACTGACGCTTCGCAGGCGGGTCCCACTTCCATCGAATCCATGACAGCGCTGAACCGGTTTCTGGTCCACGATGGCACGCTGACGCGTGTCCGCATGGACGCGCCGGTGGTAGACGACGCCTGTGCGGCGGATGCTCCCGATCTTCCATATCTACACGGTTTTCAGGAAGGCGCGCTGGCGTCGTTTCTGCCAGGCCGGGCGCCGGACGTTTTTCCAGATGGCTCGGCGAAGTGGATTCCGCCGAAATCGAAATTTGAATTCGTCATCCATTACGCAAGAACATCGGGCCCGCCGCAGACTGACCGGACGAGCGTGGGCCTCTATCTCGCGGCGGCCGAGCCGGAACGCACCTTGCGGCGCATGGACCTGCGCAATTTCTTCTTCAGCATTCCCTCTGGCGCCGCTCGCCACGAGGTAAGGCGCTGTTACACGTTCGAGCGCGACAAGCTGCTGCTCTCGGTAACTCCCCACATGCACTACCGGGCTCACGATGTCACTTACGAACTTGTGCACCCCGATGGCAAGCGCGAGACACTGCTAGTCGTGCCGCACTACGACTTCAACTGGCAGCTCGTGTATCGGCTGAAAGCGCCGCTTTACGTCGAAAAGGGCAGCCGCTTGACTGTGACCGCGCACTACGACAACAGCCCTAATAATCCCGCCAACCCCGATCCGGCGCAAACCGTTCGCTGGGGCGACAGAAGCGAAGAGGAAATGATGACAAGCTGGATCGAGTATTTCGACGCGCCGGTCAAATCAGCGTCTTTTCAATGAAACAAGCTCTTATCGGCGTGAACCATTGGCGGCGCGTAAGCACGTAGGTTGGACCCTCTACGGCTTGCCGCCATTCTTCTGCCGCTCCAGTTCCGCGTAGAATTGCTTTTCCTTAAGATCAATGTAGGCCAGGTATCCCGCGTGATCGAGGAACGGATTTGCGCCGCCCTTCAGCAGCTCCGCGTACTTTGCTTCCAGATCGTAGAACGCGCCGTGCGCCGCCAGAAAAATGTCGCAGGGTAGCTTGCGCAGCGTTGCGAAGCTACGTACGTAATCGTCGGCAATCTGCGGGTAGTCCTTGTTATTCACCAGCACATAGCCCGGGTTCCACCCCACGCTGCACACGATTACCACGTCGTAGGTCTTGCCGGCCTCGGTCGCCTTCATCGACCACGTGGTGCAACCTTTCGTATGGCCCGCGGTTAGATGCGCCGTCAGCGTGGAGCCGCCCAGCTTGACGTCGTCGCCATCGTGCAGCACGCGATCAATGGGATGTGCCTTGCCGCCCGGCATCATTTCTTTCAACGCCGGGATGTCCTGCTCCATCGCCATCACGCGACCGCCGGTCAGTTTCTTGACCATCGCGTCACCCTCCATGTGATCGGCGTGCGCGTGGCTGCCTAGGATGATCTTGACGTCCGTCAACTTGAACCCCAGCTTCTCAACGTTCGCGCGGATCAACGGCACGGTTTCCTCGAAGTCCGTGTTGATTAGAATGTGGCCCGCCGGTGTGGTGATCAGGTAACTCCCCAGGTCGGCCGTGCCGACGAAATAAACATTGCCGATCACCTTGTGCGGAGGGAACGGCTTGCTCAACTCGGAACTCAAGTTCTGTTGCGCCGCAAGCGGCAGGAGGGACAACAGGGCCATCGTAGAACATCGAACACCGGCGCTTGAGATTAGCGCGAAGGAAGTGACGTTCATAGCGCCTCAGCATATCGCACTGGGCTCCGGGCAACAACGCCCGTCGCTCCGCGAGGCTCACGCTTACTCGTACCGCAACGCCACCATCGGATCCACCCGCGTCGCGCGCGCTGCCGGAATGTAACCTGCCAGCAACGCTGCTGACGCGAGTGCTGCGGTGGCCAGCGCTAGCGTCAACGGATCATAGGCCGCCAGGCCAAACAGTTGCGATTGAATCACCCGCCCCAACGCGATCGCGCCCGGCAACCCGATCGCGATTCCGATCGCCGCCATCCATCCCACTTCCCGCATCACCAGCCGCACCACTTCCGCCCGGCTCGCCCCCAGAGCCACGCGAATGCCGATCTCGCGCGTTCTTCGCGCGACGGTGTACGCCATCACGCCATACAGCCCAATCGCCGCCAGCAACATTGCCAGAGATCCGAATACCGTCGAGAGCATCGCGATCAGCCGCTCGGTGAACAGAAACTCGTCCACCTGCGTGTCCATGGTTTTCATGCCAAATACCGGCAGATTGGCGTCCGCCTGTTGCACCACGCGCCGGAGCGCGGCTGCCAACTCGTTCGGCGCCCGCGTCGTGCGCACGTAGACCGTCATATACGTGACGGACCTCTCCTGCATGTAGGGTGAGTAGACGAATCGCGGCGACGCCTCCTTAAGACCCGCCGTCTTGTCGTCTTTCACGACGCCCACAATCTCGATGTCCGCAATGCCCCTCCGGCCGCCGAAACCAAAGTGCATGCCCAGCGGATTTCGATTTCCGAAGAAGAAGTGCGCTGCAGTTTCGTTGATTATCCCCACCAGCGGCGCACCATCAGCGTCCCGCTTGGTGAATTCGCGCCCGGCAACCAGTGGGATGCCGAGCGTGGCGAAGTAACCCGGCCCTGGATGAGTGACACGAGGGTTCATGTCCTCACCCTCTTTTGGAGGATGGCCCTCCACCGTTATCGTGCTCATGTCGATGTCGCCAGTGAGGGCCGCGATGTTGGCCATCGATACGCTGCGCACACCGGGGAGTGCCGCGATGTCGTCTTGCAGGCGCGCGTAGAGGGCCTGCGTGCGGCTCTGGCTGTAGCCGTTGAGAGAAGGGCTCCACCGCGAACGTCATGAGGTTCTCGGTGCGAAACCCGGGATCCAGGTTCTTGAGGTTGTAGAGACTGTGTGCAAACAACCCCGCTCCCACCAGAAGCAGCAAAGAGAGCGCGATCTGCGCCACCACTAGCGTCTTGCGGAAAACTACCGGTACTGATCCGCCGGCTACGCTGTTTGCCTGGTCCTTAAGGGTTCCTGCTAGGTTCGGGCGCGACATCCGCAGCGCCGGTGCCAACCCGAAGACCAACCCGGCGGCTACTGCTATTCCGAAATTGAAGCTTAGGATGCGGAGATCCACCTCCGTCGTGAGACTGCGCACCGTCGCTTCCGATGGCAGGAAGCTGAGCAAGAAACTTCCAGCCCAGGACGCCACCAGCAGCCCAGCCCCGCCTCCGAGCAGGGCCAGTACCAAACTCTCCATCAGAAGTTGGCGCACGATCTGGAAGCGGCCGGCGCCGAGCGCCAGGCGAACCGCAATCTCCTTTTGCCGCCCCGCCGCGCGTGCAATCAATAAATTCGCCACGTTCGCGCAGGCAATCAGCAAAACCACCCCCACCATCGCCATCAGCACTCTGAGAGGAGTCTCTGCACCCTCCCGCAAGCTGGAGAGACCCTTCCCGCCATTCAAGACGCTCAAGTGCTTGTGGATGAATTTGTCCCGATCCTTCTCCGGCCAGCCATGTATCCCCTTGAATTCCTCGGCATTGATCTGATGGAACATCACATTCAGACTCGCCTCGGCCTGCTGGGCCGAAATTCCCGGCTTCAGACGCGCAAACACGTTCAGCCACCACGACCTGCGGTCATCCAGTTCGTTCCAGGTCGGCGTCATCTCGGCCTTCATCATGATCGGAACCATGACGTCGGTTGCCCGGCCGACTTCCATACCGTGAAATCCGGGCGGTCCAATCCCCACCACGGTCAACGGATGGCCATTAATAAGGAGTGTTTGGTTCAAAATCGAGCGGTCGCCGCCGAACCGGCGCTTCCAGTACCCGTAGGTGAGGAACGCCACCGGGCGCTCGCTGGGGGTGCGGTCGTCGTCAGGGGCGAGAGTGCGTCCGATAAGTGCCGAAACACCAAGGACTTCGAAGTAGTTCCCGGAAACGATCTCACCCGCGGCCCGCTCCGTCTGGCCGTGATAGCCCACGCTCATCGGGAGCGAGAAACGTGCTAGAACGCCGCTAAACACATGATTCTGATCGCGGAAGTCCTTGTACATGGGATACGAGAAGGAGTGATCGGTCCGAACCGACCCCTGCGTCAGCATGGGCTGGTCCAGCATCACCAGTTGCTCGGGATGCCGCACGGGCAGAAAACGCAGCAGGACCTGGTCAAGTAAGGTAAAGATCGCGGTGTTGGCCCCAACGCCGAGGGCCAGCGAAAGGATAGCGACGATACTGAAAACAGGGCTGTTGCGGAGCGTGCGAAGGGCGAAACGTACGTCGCGCATTGCTTCCAACACCTGCAAGAGGCTGGCCGTTGGGCAGCCTCTGTTTTCAGCTAGTTAGGATCTCGCTCGTAACGGTTCCGGGACGCATCGTCCATTTTCGGGACGGGACTTACTTCTTCAGAAACTCGACATCAACCGTGATGGTCACTTTGTCGCCCACCATCACGCCGCCGGTCTCGAGCGTGGAGTTCCACGTCAGGCCGAAGTCCTTTCGATCGATGGTGGTAGTGGCTTCCACCCCAATCCGGGTATTCCCCAACGGATCTTTGGTTTCCGGGGTTGGGCCGTCCACCTCGAAGACTATCTGTTTGGTAACTCCATGAATGGTTAAATCCCCGGCCGCCTCGATAGCACCATCGGCCGTGCGGGATATTTTGGTGGACCGGAAGCTAATCGTGGGATACTTCTCCACGTCGAAAAAGTCCGGGCTTTTCAGGTGCCCGTCGCGCTGCGCATCGCGCGTGCTGATGCTGGCTGCATCGATCGACGCCTCGACACTCGACCTCGTGATGTCGGCGCTGTCAATCTTGGCGCTGCCGGTCAGTTTGGTGAACTCGCCCTTCACGTTCGAAATCATCAAATGACGGACCTTGAACTGGGCGTGAGAATGCGCGGGATCAACGTCCCACGCGGTGACGGCGGATACCGTTGCGGCGGATGCTTCGTTGCTCATCTAGTCTCTCCTGTAAGTCTTGTTATCTCTTCACTGCGGTTGGGACAGCGCGCTGCCGGATACAGGGCCGCGGTAGATCTCCTTTAGCCTTAGATGTTGCTCCACCGATGTTCGATCCCAGGGAGTTAACGCATAGTAGTCCCAACCGGGGGCCGGGTTGTCCTCGCGATGCAGCTCCATCCAATCCCATTTCCGGAGGTTGGCATAGAAAAAAAGCGATTCCTGGAGCTGCCACGAGCCGCCGATGCGGACCGTTCGCAGATTCGGCGGCCGGTGAGTGGCGAGGTAATCACCCATCGCCCGCGTGTCGGCGTCGTATTCCCAGACGAGGAACTTTCGCGTATTAAACTCACAGAGGAAAAACAGGACCAGGAGCACGCCTGTGCTGTATGCGGCCACCGAAG
This sequence comes from Terriglobia bacterium, assembly GCA_963768075.1. GTDB lineage: Bacteria > Acidobacteriota > Terriglobia > Bryobacterales > Bryobacteraceae > QHXW01. The sequence continues at coordinate 72,238 of CAVYHD010000008.1, read as the reverse complement.
CGGCGCGGGCGAGTCCGTTCCGATCTCGAATGGCGTGCGCCAAGCCCACCAGTGCCAGTGCCGCGAGAGGCAAGAAATAGATGCCCATCCGGTCGGTAGGATACGGCTTGCCCAGAAGCACATGGATCAACAGTAAGACGATCGCGGAGAATGCCGCCGTTCCGGCTGCCAGAATCAATACGGGAACGCGCCGCCGGATGCCGACCGCCAACGCGGCGATCACAATCAAGGGAGCGATTCCGTAGGCAAAGGCGTCTGTGAAGCCATGAACCCACGCCTGTTGACGCAGCGGTCCGGAGTGTTCGAACGAAGACCACGCCAAACTGTGCAGGCTTTCGCGGAGAGTCGCGGCACCCGCGTAGAAGTGCTCCGAATGCATGGCTTCAAAGGGAGCCAGGTTCAGGAACAGCACAGCGATGGCTCCGATGGGAAGCAGGAACCAGAGAAGCGGCCGCAGGTCGCGCCGGGCCGGTTGACGTGAGGGCGCAGGGGCCGCCGCCCTCTTCTTGCGGACATTGCGTTCCGGAGGCGCCACGGAGACCGACTGATGGCTTGCAATCGCGAAAATGATCATGCCGGCCAGCGCCGTGACCGGTATCACGAACACCAGGTTCGCCGTTACCGACAACGCGAGCGCCACTCCCGCGAGCGCCATCTGTCTGGGGGCGTATGTCCGGCGGGTGAACCCGTCGAGCGCTATCGCGGCGGCGCACATCCACAACGCCAGCGCCAGGCCATAGCCGCGCGCGGCCACCATGAAATCCAATACCAACGGATTCAGCGTCAATAGCGCTACGGCCAGCAGCATGGTCGGACTGTCTCCGAACGCGGTCCGGGTGAGCCGGTAGCAAGCGCCGAAATAGAGGGCCGCTGCGGCCAGGGCCGGAAGGCGCATGGACCATTCCGAGAGGCCGAATAGGCCGGTCGAGAAGCACATGAGCAGTGTGTTCAGAAAGTGGTGGTTCGCGTCGTAGTGATGGAAGATCCCGCTGAAGGGTGGGTTGATGTACTCGTCCCAGGTGAGCGCTTCGTCGTACGTGATGGACTGCGTGAAGGCGCGGAAAACACAGACGGCAAACAGAGCCACGAGGAGGGCCTGGGCGCCGGTGCGGTAAGGTTTCTGCCACATGCACCGAACATTGTCGCAGACCTGGGTTGCGCTTCGACGGGCACGCGGCTACTTGCGCGATTGCGGTTAGTCCCGCGACCCTTACCAGACTGCTCTAAAACGCGAGCCGAAGCGCGAACTGAATCTGCCGCGGATCTTTCGCTGAAAAGATCTTCCCAAACGTAAGTGGCTGATCCGCGAACGCATCTGGCAGATTGAAATTCGCGCGATTGAGCATATTAAAGGATTGCGCTTCCGCCGTCAGAGTCATCCCTTCGCGCAACGTAAAGCGCGCGCCGCAGCGAAAAATCGACGCGTCGCGAGGCCGGGTCCACGCAAAATGTTACGTCCCGCATCGCCAAATGTATATTGCGCGGGGATCGCGAATGCTGCGGTGTTGAACCACTCCTGCGGCGTCGGATTCGAAAGGGCCGGGTTGAACAGAACATTCGGACGCGCAACCCCTCCCACGCTGTTTCCATTGTCGCCGGTATGGCTCGGGTCGTCGTCGGCCGAAAGCGTCGGCGTAAACGGTTGGCCTGACTGCGCCGTGATAATGCTGCTGGCCTCGAATCCGCGCGTCCAGCGCGATGTGCCGGGAATCTGGTAGACCAACGCGACCGTAGCCCGGTTGGGCGTGTCGAAACTGGACAGACCTCTTTCCAGCCCGAAGTTGTGGCTATCCTGCGGGAAGTTTACATCGGCGGTGGTCGGCAGGAATGCCGAGGTATCGTCAATCGATTTCGAGAACGTATACGCGGCCAGCACCCGGAGCCGGCTCGCAAGCTGCCGGTTGAAGCTGATCTGCAGCGATTGGTATTCGGAATCGCCGCCGCTTTCGGTCATACGGATGTTGCTGAATGCCGGATACGGGGCGGCGGATACGACATCCCCTGGACCCGGTGTGGGCTGATTGATATCAAGCGAGCGCGGCAGATCCGTCCCCTTCGACCCCGCGTAAGCGATCGTGAACGTGCCCACATGCTCCACTTCACGCTGGATGTTGAAGTTCCACTGCTGCGCGTAGGAGGGCGAGAAATTCGGGCTGATGATGCTCAGCGCGGCGGGCGGCACGAAGCCGTTCGACGTGGCAAATGGATTCGCCAGCGTGATCAGGGACGTGGCGCTCGGAAAGTACACGGACGTCGTGAAGAACGGCGGGTTGTAGTAGAGCGACGAGTTGATCACGAACATGCCGGAGTCATAGTAGATGCCATAGCCGCCGCGAATGACGGTATGGCTCATGGGGGACCACGCAAAGCCCACGCGCGGAGCGAAATCGTCTGTCTTTGGCGATGTGCCCGAACGGGAGAATCCATCGGTTCCCACCTGCACGGTCTGGCCCGTCTGGAAGTTGAATGTGGCCATGCGGTTAGTGGGATCGGTTGCGGGCGAATCGTACTCGTAGCGAACCCCGAGGTTCAGTGTCAGGTTGCGGGTCACTTTCCAATCATCCTGAAAGTAGCCGCTCCAGGATTTGCTGCGCAGCGTTTGCGGCCCTGTGTATTCGGAGTGGATCCCCAAAGTGGGCAGTCCCAGCAGCAAATCGCCGATGCCCGTACCGGTCAACGCGCCGCTGAAATCGATCTGGCCGCGGGCGTACTCCTCGATGTAGCCGTTGAGCTGAAGATCGCGGAGTTCGGCGCCGATCTTGATGCTGTGCGCGCCGCGGATGAGCGTGAGATTGTCGGCCAGCTGGAACGTATTGTCGGCGCGGTCAATTGGCAGCGATATCGCGTCTCCCACGTTTGAGTACCCGGTGACGGAGATGCCGGGATAACCGAAGTCACGCGGTATGGTAGGCAGGTAATTCACACCCCAAAGCGGTATTTACATTCGTCGTGTAGTTCTGCGCGAATATCTCGCGCACTGCCCGATTGAAGCCCAGGAGGACCGAATTAATTGTTCGGGGATTGATGGTCTGCTGATACTGAATGAGTGCGTTATGACTGCGGTTGAATACGTAATCGCCGAAACCGGGCAGTTCGGTATTGGTCTCGGCGTAGGGTTCGAAAAGATTCTGGCGTCCGTAGCTGTAGCGCAGAGTCAGTTGGGAGTTTTCGGTAAGGCGCCGGTCGACGCGGGCGGTGGCTTCGTTTTGAGCGGTGGTTCCGATCGGGTTTCCCAGATAGTTGCCGGAAGCGCCGGGCAGGTTTGGCTGCGGAAACAGCGCCAGAACGTCCGCCGCGTACGGCGAAATGAGCGATGCCGGAATCACGTTGTTGGGGAACGGCTTGCCGGAAAACGGATCTAACACAGTGGACCCGAGGCTCGAAAGATTTCCTGCGCGCACCGCCAGCGTCGGAACGGTTCCGAGCTGCGTCTGGCCCTGATCCTCCTGCAGGCCTTCATAACTGACAAAGAAGAAGGTCGAGTTTTTCACGATGGGGCCGCCAACTCCGCCGCCGAACTGATTGCGAATGAATTGCGGCTTATCGGAGCCGTCGAAAAAGTTGCGGGCATCCAGATCGCGGTTGCGCAAATAATCGTACCCGGTTCCGTGGAAGTTGTTCCCGCCGCTGCGGGTGATGATGTTTACCTGTCCCGCGGACGCCGCGCCGTATTCGGCACTGTAGGAGTTGGTCGCGATCTTGAACTCCTGAATGGCGTCGACCGAGGGTTCGATCGTATAGCCGCGCGTATCGGAATCGTTGTTGTCCACGCCATCCAGCAGGAAATTGTTGTTTTCCTCCCGGCCGCCGTTGGCGTTCATGGCGAAGGTGCCGCGCGTCGAGAGCTGCGAGCCCTGGACCGGGGTCGTGGTGCCGGGAAGCAACAGCGCGAGCTGCAGGAAGTCCCGTTCGTTGAGCGGAAGGCCGCTGACCAGCGTCTGGTCCAGGACGGCGCCGAGATCGCTTGAATCGTTACTGGTCGTTGGCGTCCGCGCAGTCACGACGACGCGCTCGCCGCGTGCCGCAAGAGTCGTGTGCAGGTTGATCCGTGCGCGCTGGTCCACTTCGATCCGAACCGGTTGCGTAGTCATCTGGGCAAACGGCGGGGCGTTCACCGAAAGCCGGTATTCGGCTGGCGGCAGGCCATCAAATTCAAAGTATCCGGCCGCGCTGGACTGAACCGACCGGGTCAGCGAACGGGCTGTATCTTCAAGAGTTACAGCCGCATTGGGAATGGCCTTGGCCGACGGATCGAGAACGTATCCGGAGACCGATCCGGTGTTGACCTGCGCCAGCAGGCTGAAGCTTGCAAATAGGATGGTGATGATGGCCCGAAGCATTATTCCTCTCCGACTGTTCGTAAGTTAGGTTCCTTCAAGTATAAGCTGCCAACACCATGGGACCGTCCGGCGAGCAGTACTGGTACTACTAATCGAGCGTATGCGGGAGTGGAGACGGAAGTCCGCAGTTAGCGCTGTGTACGATGGAAGACAGGAGACGCGATACCGAATTTTGGCATTTCAGCGAAAGGGTGGGAGCCATGATCGGGGATTTGCTGTACCATCAAGGATCGTTGCGACACGAAACTAGCAAAGCGAAAATGGTGGCCTCGAATTTGCTGGATAGCACTCCAACGAAAGTGGCTGAGCATCGCCCCCCTGGGATTCCGCGTCTTTCCCCGTTGACGGTTGCGCTCTTCACCATCGTGGCCTTCGCGGTCTTCTCCTTTTTGCCCCAAGTGATCGGTAAGCCGCGCCTGGCAGAGTCTCTCTGGATTGCGGCAGGAGCGTTGTTTGTCTGTCTCGCCTTCCTGAAACACCAGGTTGGCGGCAGGCGCACCCTGAGTTATGAATACGCCCCAAAGCCTGTGCACTACGTGCAGCTCATCATGCACGCCTGCATCTATGCGTACTGGGGATGGTATTGGCCGGAGGTGTACCGGCACGTGCCGCTCATCGTGGCCCAAATCATTTTTGTGTACGCGCTGGACATGATGGTGTGCTGGTTCCGGCGGGATAAATGGATTCTGGGATTCGGTCCTTTTCCCATTGTCCTGAGCACCAACCTATTTCTGTGGTTCAGAGACGATTGGTTCCTTCTGCAATTTCTGATGCTCGCGGTGGGCGTGGTGGGCAAGGAATTTCTAAAGTGGAAGCGCGATGGTAGATTGACCCACATCTTTAACCCCTCCGCGCTCTCCTTATTTGTCTTCTCTTTTGGCCTGTTGGTAACGCATAGCACTTCAATCACGTGGGGCGAACAAATCTCCACGACGTTCCACCGGCCGCCCAGTATTTACTTTGAGATCTTTGTCGTCGGGCTGGTGGTACAAGGTCTATTTTCGGTCACCCTGGTTACCCTCTCGGCCGCAGCCTCGCTCTATGCTCTGAATCTGGGGTATACGAGCGCTACGGGCGTCTACCACTTTGTCGATACCAACATCCCGCCGGCGGTCTTCCTGGGACTGCACTTGCTGATCACGGATCCCGCCACTTCGCCGCGGAAAACCTTCGGAAAGATCGTTTTCGGCACCGCTTACGGCGCGGGGGTGTTTGCTATGTATGGGCTTCTGGGATGGCTGGGCGCCCCCACATTCTATGACAAACTTCTCTGTGTGCCGGCGCTGAATCTGACGGTCCGGGCACTGGACCGCGCCAGTGACGCGGTAAGCGCCTGGCTGGGCAAACTGCACTTCAGACCGCTGGAATGGGCCGCTGCCTGGAACCCGCAGCAAGCCAACTTCGCGTACATGGGCATTTGGATCGTCCTTTTTGGAGTGATGTCGGTTACGGGATTTGTGGGCGGCAAGCAGCCCGGCAGCAGCCCGGCCTTTTGGCAAAAGGCATGCGAGGAAGGCCGGTGGCACGCGTGCCGTACCTTCTCCCACTCGCTCGATGTTGCCTGCCAAGGCAACTCCGGCGCCGCTTGCTTCAAGCTGGGAATGCTCCTGAATGACAACAAGGAGATTCCGCGCGACGCTCCGGGCGCGGCGCGCAGCTTCGGGCATGCTTGCGATCTGGGGCTCCCGTACGGCTGTATGAGCTTGGCTCGCCTAGTGACTACGGACGGTTCCGGCGTGCTCTCGGTACCCTGCCAGCGCGGAGACGGCGTAAGCTGTTCGACGCTGGGCACGCTCTATCTTCGAGGGCAAGGCGTGGCGCGGGATCAATCCCGTGCCCTGGATCTGTTTCGGCAATCGTGCGCAGACGGATGGCCGCGTGGTTGCGGTCTGGTCGGCGAGAGCTATCTGTTTGGGCAAGGTACTTCTATCAGTCCTCCCAAGGCTCGAGAGAGCCTCGAAAAGGCATGCGAACTGGGAGATGCCCCAAGCTGTTTCAACACCGGCTTGATCTATCGCCAGGGATACGGTGGGGCCCCAAAAGATGAGGCGGTCGCCGAGAAGTGGTTGCGCCAGGGTTGTGCCGCGGGTTTTCGCCTCGCCTGCCAGGCCCTCCAGGAGGGGCCGCCGCGTCAGCCAGCGGCCGCTCTACCAGCCGGTTGACTCTTTGACGGCGGAAACGCTGTACTATCAAGGATCGTTTTAAGACGGAACTAGCGAAGCGAAAGTTGTGGCCTCGAATTTGGTGGACGTCAAGCCGACGAAAATGGCGCAGAAGCCGCGCCCCGATGCTTCTCGTCTTTCCCCGCTGACCCTTGCGCTACTGTCGATCGTTGCTTTTGGGGTCTTCTCCTTTCTGCCCCAAGTGATGGCTGAGCCGCGCCTGGCAGAGTCCTTCTGGGTTGCGACAGGAGGGTTATTTGTCTGTCTTGCCTTCCTCAGACATCAGACTGCTGGCCGGCGCACTCTGAGTTACGAATACAGTTTCAAGCCGGCGCATTACGTGCAGCTCATCATGCACAGTTGCATCTTTGCTTACTGGGGATGGTATTGGCCGGAGGTATACCGGCACGTGCCGCTCATCGTCGCGCAAATTATTTTTGTGTACGCGCTGGACATGATGGTGTGCTGGTTCCGGCGGGATAAATGGATTCTGGGATTCGGTCCTTTTCCCATTGTGCTGAGCACCAACCTATTTCTGTGGTTCAAAGACGATTGGTTCCTTCTGCAATTTCTGATGCTCGCCGTGGGCGTGCTGGGCAAGGAATTTGTGACGTGGAAGCGCGAGGGCAGATCCACCCATATCTTTAACCCCTCGGCTCTCTCCTTATTTATTTTCTCGATCGGCCTACTGATCACTCGCAGCAGCTCAATCACGTGGGGAAACGAAATCGCCAGCACCTTCCAGCGGCCGCCCAGTATTTACTTTGAAATCTTTATCCTCGGGCTGGTGGTACAAGCTCTATTTTCGGTCACCCTGGTTACCCTCTCGGCCGCGGCTGCGCTCTTTGCTCTGAACCTGGGGCTCTATGCTCTGGCATATACGGGTGCTGCCGGCATCCATCATTCGGTCAATACCGACATCCCACCGGCAGTCTTCCTAGGACTGCACTTGCTGGTAACGGATCCCGCCACCTCACCGCGGAAAACCTTCGGAAAGATCGTTTTCGGCGGCGCTTACGGCGTAGGCGCGTTTGCCTTGTTTGGACTTCTGGGAGCGCTTGGCGCCCCGCATTTCTATGACAAGCTTCTCTGTGTGCCGGCCTTGAATCTGACGGTTCGGGCACTGGACCGCGCGAGTGACGCATTAAACCTCTGGCTGGGCAAGCTGCACTTCAAACCGCTGGAATGGGCTGCCGCGTGGAGCCCCCGGCAATCGAATTTCATTTATATGGGAGTCTGGACCGTCCTTTTTGGAGTGATGTCGGTCACGGGATTTGTGGGCGGCAGGCAGCCCGGCAGCCCGGTGTTTTGGCAAAAGGCATGCGAGCAAGGGTGGTGGCATGCTTGTGGCGCCTTCGCCCACTCGCTCGACGTTGCGTGCCAGGGCAACTCCGGCGCTGCTTGCTTCACGTTGGGAACGCTACTGAACGACAACAAGGAAGTTCCGCGCGACCCTTCGGGCGCGGCTCGCAGCTTCGGCCATGCTTGCGATGTGGGGCTCCCGTATGGCTGTACGAGTTTGGCTCGCCTGATAACTACCGACGGTTCCGGGCTGCTCTCTGTGCCCTGCCAGCACGGAGACGGCGTAAGCTGTTCGACGCTCGGCACGCTCTATCTTCGAGGGCAAGGCGTGGCGCAGGATCAAGCCCGCGCTCTCGATCTATTTCAGCAATCGTGCGCGGACGGCTGGCCGCGCGGATGCGGTCTTGTTGGGGAGAGTTATCTGTTTGGGCAAGGCACTCCTGTTGTTCTTCCGAAGGCTCTAGAGAGCCTCGAGAAGGCATGCGAACTGGGAGACCCGCCAAGCTGTTTCAACGCCGGCGTGATGTACCGCCGGGGAGACGGCGCTCCGAAGGATGAGGTGGTCGCCGAGAAATGGTTGCGCCAAGGCTGTGGCGCCGGCTTTCGCCTCGCTTGCCGGGCTCTCCAGGAACAGGTTCACCCGGCCATCATACAAGCCCCGCGTTGACTGTTTGCCGAAAGAGTTTCTCCGAGTTCTAAGTATTCGGACTGACACGCTCCCGTTCAAAATGGGAAGTCCTTGGTTCTCCGGCAGGTAGCTTTGCCTGATAATATGGCCCGCGAATTGCACGGTGTGCCCCAGCAACGACCGCCTGAGGGAGGAAACTACGGTGACCCGATTATTTTCGTGGATGGTGTTGGGAGTGACGGCGTTCGCGCCAGCGGCTTTCGCCGATATTGCGGATTATATGTTGAATGTGAATGGGACGACGTACTGCCCGGGCGGCGGCGAAGCGGGAGTACCCGGCCTGTGCAGCAGCACCGGGGGCTTGGGGGCAAGTGGAGCTACCGGCACGCTGGACACAGTTTTTCCCGGCGGCACGGGTTTGGGCACGGAAACGCTAGTCTACAATCCCGGCCCAGGCACGTACTATGTGAATCTCTGGTTGTTTGAAAACGTCGATCTGTCCAACCCGTTTAACGAGTACGGCGCATCTTCAGGTTCGCCAGCGACGGGAGAAACCTGGCAGGTGGATGTGCCAGATGCGGATTACGCCGGAGAGCTGGGGACCGCAGGCGCCGGTACTATAGTGGGTAACACCGCGGGAAACACGCTTTCGGACACGAACTACGTCCCCGGCCAAATGTCGAACTCCGATCTGAGCTCGTGCGGTTTCTTCACCTCTCCTGGTACCCCCGTCGCCAACTGTAACGATGCAACCTCAATGGCGCTGGGTTTCGGCTTCACACTGGGATCGAGCGAGGAGGAACTCGTGAGTTTCACCGTCTCGCATACCCCTCCGGCCAGCGGCCTGTACCTGTCGACGACAGACCCGATCTCACTCACGACCGACTATTTCTACGGCAGTGCTACTACCCAGTCGACATCAACGCCGCCCCCACCGCCGCCCCCCACAATTCCGGAGCCGGGCTCCTGGATTCTGCTGACTACCGTGGCGGGGATTTTAGGGTTGATTTGGCGGCGGCGCCTGGCCGTCCAGTAGGTTGAAATCTGAGGAGGGAGAGATCAATGAGAAAACAATTCACACACATTGGCCTGCTGGTGCTGCCGGCGCTATTTGCCTTGCATCCGCTGTATGGAGCGGTTACCGTCGCGACGGTGCCGTGGGTTCCGGCCAGTCCGCTGAGCCCACACACTACCTACCCGGTCACTTCCACAACCGAGAGCAATATCGTTTTGGGGGCGACCGTGCCGAGCGCGGAGGGGACTAGCGATTCGTTATCGGTGACGTGGATTTTTGGCGATGGCAGCTCCAACGTCACCTTTGTCACGACGAATCCTTACGATGTTTCGACAACGCACCAGTACCCCGCCAGTGCCACTAACGGCACGGCCTGGACGGCGACCGTGACCGTGACTGATGAAACCGCCGGCGGGTCCTCGTCGGCCAGCTACTACGTAATCCAGTCGCAGAACAACCTGGCGGCGCGGGTCAATGTGGCCATCGATTGGGGTCTTTGGTATATGCACCAGACGATGTGGCGTAACGTCTCCGGCGGCGTGAACATTGGCGGCTGGGACCAGTTGACATACAACTGCAACACCGTCGGCGGCAACGTATACGATTGCAGTGGCAATGCCGTAATCAACGCGGAGAACGTTCAGGCGTTCGAGGTGAGCGGCCACGTAGCGAGCGGACCTGCCTCAGACCCCTACACGGACGACGTAGTGCGGGGGTTGGCGGAAATGTTCAAGTATCTGGCCATTGAAAGCAACGTGAGCCAGTCATATACGTATAATCCGGCAAAAGTGAACTATCGCTGCAGCACTGCGACTGCCGGCGTCGTTACCAACCCGGAATATACCAGCACCACCACCTTGGGCTCGCTTACCTACCCGTATTGCCCGACCGGAAGCACCCAGGTCTTCTACAATGCCGGCGCTACCTCCTGCACGAGCCCGCCGTGCGCTGTCACTTTCGATGGGAACAGTAACAAACAGATGATCTTCTCCAACGACACTCAGGGAGAGACGATTTATACCACTGGACCGTACATCGACGCTCTAGTTGCCAGCGGCACTCCGAATGCCGTGGCGCCGACTGGTTCGGGGCCTGTAGCCCCACTTCCCGGCGTACTGGGGCAAACCTACAAAAATATCGTACAGGACATGATGGACTGGTACGGCGCCTGCCAGTATGAGAATGACTACGATCTTGGCAACCCCATGGCAGGCTACAATGGCTACGTCAGAGGTGGTGGGTACTCGGGGTCCGGCGGCGGCTGGCTGTATACCTGCCAACAGGGAGATGACAACTCCACCTCGCAATGGGGCGCGATCGGTATACTCGGCGGCTACCGCGGATTCGGCATCCCGATTCCCGCGGTCATCCAGGACTTCAACAATGTCTGGGTGACGAACTCCCAAGCCAACGAGACCGGAGACTACCCCACTGGTCCCGATCCGTACGGCGCCGGCGATGATGTCGGCTCGTTCGGCTATCGCGGCGACATCTACAATTCCAACGCCGAGGGCCCTTTCGCAGTTACTCCGTCGGGCGGAGTTCAAATGGCGCTTGATGGAATCGGCAGAACCCTCAGCACGGCCTATTCGGATGCATCGACCTCTGAAGACCAGCGGTGGAATGATTACGAAACGTATTACGCCGATAACTTCTGCAACAGTACGGCGGGGAATAATGCCGTGGCCGCTCCGCGGGCCTACACCTACGGGATGTTCTCGTTCACTAAGTCGATGCTCTTGCACGATCCAGGCGGGGCGTTGACACCTATTCAATACCTGAGAACCAAGACGGCGGGCGTATTTAGCAATCCCGCGGATCCGGCGAACTCTATCGACTGGTATGCGGCCCTTTCGCCAGCCAATGGCGGTGCGGATGCGTGCGATGGCGTCGCCCAGACGCTGGTTTCGTACCAGAGCCCCGATGGCCACTGGACGGGACACGACATCTACACTGGCAACAGTACTGGTGAGCAATCCCCGTTTGAGACGGCTTGGTCCATTATCATGCTCAACAAAACGGTGTTTGTCTCCTGCGTCACTAACCTGACAGGGCGTGGGAGTGCTTCCGGGCCGTTCATTGCTCTGGCCTGGAGCGCGCAAACCAATGCGAACGGGTACAACGTACTACGCAGTTCGACCAATGGTGGCCCCTATACTTCGATCGGGACCACTAACCTGACGAACTTTAGGGATACCACCCCTGGGTTGGTTGCCGGGCACACCTATTACTACGTGGTGCAGCCGGAACAAGGGTCCGCGGAGATTTGCCAGTCAAACCAGGCGGCGGTTGCCATTCCGTAGTTTGGCATCACTGGTTGTTTGAACAGGGCCCTCACGGCAGCGTGGGGGCCTTATTTTTTTGGATCTGAGCAATTCCCCGACGCCCAAGACCGGCCTGTGTTACCGTTGGAACTTCTTTCATTCATATGATTCCCTTATTTCCGATCTGTGTTCTTCCGTGTTTATCCTTAGTATTCAGCAACCCGTTTAGGAGATCAACTTGCTGAAAGCGTCTGTGACAGGAGCTGAGGTAATGAAGTGCATCAAGCGAGTTCACGCCATTTTTAATGTTTTGATCGCAATGGGTCTCTATTCGGGCGGCTGTCTTGGCGCGGAGCCGGGCCAACAACCTGTTTATTTCTATCTCATTGCCAGGGTTACCGACCACGTGAACCTGGATATGAGCGAGGATCGCTTACGGCATATTCTGCCGATGGTGGAGCGGTATCGGCAGCAACATCCGGAGTCCCACGCTTCCGTCGTCGTGCTGTTCTCGGGAGCTGTCAGCCAAGCGCTTCAGGAGCGCAATGCGCGGACGCATATTTTGGATTTTGTGAAAGATTATATCCATCGGGGCGTAATCGAGGCGGGATACGATGGAAGCGACGAGCCCACCTATGACCATCGTCCCACGCTGCACCTGCTGAATGAACGATCGCCGGAGGTTCGCTGGCGGCAGCGCGAGACGGTGGCAGCCCAATTTCTCACGGAGGCGCGGGAGCCGCTTACGGGCGCCCCGGCTAGTGGGACGGGCGGCCTGAAGGCGATGCAGGAGGTCTTCGGTCCGGCTGCGTATATAGCGGGTTTAGAACTGTCGGCGCAAACCTACCGCCCGCCGGCGAAAGTGGCTCCGCCTGCTTCAACGCCTGGGGCGCCTCCGGGCGTACCCATTGGACCTACGTTCGGAGTTTTTAAGGAGTGGGGAGGGGACACGGAAACCTTGCAGATGCTGCGCCCTTACAACACTGTTGCACTTATGTTTGGCGTGCCGTTCGCAAATCCCGCGCGAATAGCTGGTTTTCGGCAGGCGACCGCGCTTTTTGGACAAACCGTTTCTCCGGCGCCGAATACGGTACCGGAACTCTATTGGCAGGATTATGTTTTGCGGATTTCGGAAGCCGCGCCCCCGGTCCATATAGTCAAGGCTTTGGAAGGCGTAGAGGCGTTGAAGCGCATGCTGGATCAGGCGAACCGTTCTACGCTGCAGTTGGTGGAAGTCGAACTCGGCGGGCTGGAGAATTATCTGCAACCGGCATTTGCGAAGACCGCAGACAACGCGCCCTTGAAATATGCATATGATCATCCGCAGGCTCCCCAACTGGCGGCCGATGTGCTCCGACCCGCTGTGGACGTCAACGCCGGCTGGGCGAACGAGGACGCAGTGCTGAAGTGGTTGACCGAGGACTACTTCCGCAATAACGCCGGCAGTCGTTTTGTCGCCAACACCGATTTGTCGAAAATGGCTGGACCGAGCACGGGATTTAGCATTTCTACGGACGCCCTGCGCTCCGAACTAGCCGCGGCGATGAAAAAAATCGGGAACGACACCTTCTTATTCGATTATTTGGAAGTGGACGGCCACTATCTTTGTATGGCCGAGCTGTTCCAGGTGTTGACGGATGAGCTGGCCGAATTCCACCGGACGGGCAAGTTGCCGCAAACCGTGAAAACCGCCAAAGTATATGGACCGTTTCGAATGGTGACGGGGCATGGTCCGAATGCCCAAGAGGTCACCGCGGGCGATCTCGAGGCTCTTTGCGAGACGCTCGACGGCCCTCTGCATGAGGATGCGGCGAACCCCAACGGCGTCCCCAAGAACAGCGTTGTGCCGCTCATGAAACTCGACAGTCTGAATTTGAATCCGGCACAGATGATCCGGCTCATGGCGTTAGCCCTGGCGAATCCTGCTCCCGAAACCAAGCTCACAGTGCGGATGAGCTACACGTTCGGGCGGCTAGGCACGCTTTTACCCAAAACACGGCCGGTTTTCGATACTGGACTCATGTGGACTCTGAAGCCGGCTCCGCTTGCCGCCGGCAACTGATTGCGCTACCGGAGCAGACCGGCTCAGTCGCTACTTTTCAAATACGCTTCGAGGTTCGCGAAGGAGGTCAGCCACGCTTCCACGGCCTGATCATACCCCTTTAACTCGACCGCGCGTTTTTCGAAATAGAGCTGCGCATCCGGTGTTCCAGCCAGGCATTCGAAGGTCATTTTGCCAAGAGCAACATCGAGTCCGGACCCTTTGGTTGCAGTCTCAGCCGGAAAGCCGTGTTCACGTTGTCCCCCAGAGGGCTAAACTCCGGGTTGTCCTGCGCGCCGGTATTACCCGTCATGGAGATCCCCGTGTTTATCCCGGCTCCAATGCGGACAGGGGCCGGTAGCGGAAATTTCTGGTGGAGACTGGCGGTAAGCGACCGAAGGTCAACGAGCGCGGCCAGTACACGGCGCATTTCCTGCGGTTTCGCACCCCCGGCCTGATGAGTCCAAACTGCCATCACTGCGTCGCCGATGTACTTGTCTCCCGAGCAGCCATAGCGCCTCACGATTGTACCGGCCTCCCGGAACCATGTGCCAATCGCCTGCGCCAAAATAGATTCATCAAGCTGCCGTGTCAAGGGCGTGAAATCCCGAATGTCGACGACCAGGACTGTGATCAGACGGCGCGCATACAAAACGTGGGTTTCGGCATCAGGTTTCGGCTGGGCAGGAACCGTCTCAACGGCCGAGCGGTGAAAGATCATTTCAGTCTGTCCGCAGACCAGCGAATCGCCGTCGTGCAATTCCAGGGGAATGGTCACTCTGCGACCATTAATTGCCGATCCGTTACGGCTGCCCAGGTCAATGAAATAATAGGTTCCAGCCTGCATCTGCTGGATCACGGCATGACGCCGGGACATGGCGTTGTCGGCGAAAACGAACGAGTTGTCGGAGCCACGGCCGATGGTCCAATACCCCCCCTGGTTAAGATCCAACTCCTGGGTTTCCTGCGGAGTCGAGACATCCAGGTACACCCTCCCCACGCCCAATACGCTCCTTCAGATCTAAACCGCGCAATCGTCCATCTATTGTGATCCATCTTTCAAATATCGGCAACGATAGCGGCGCCAAAGAAATCTTTCGGAGATGCCGCCGGCGCTCCTGGCGTATGATGTTGACTTGAGTCACCAACCGTTTCGGCTGCAGCTCAAGTTCTGGGGCGTGCGCGGCTCTACACCCACACCTCAAAGGGAGACCATGGGGTACGGTGGCAACACACCTTGCGTAGAGGTGCGTGGACCAGGCAGCGACGTATTCATTTTCGATGGTGGCACGGGGTTACGGCAGCTTGGCGCCGTGCTGCAGGACGAGTTCAAAGACCGCAAGCTCCGGATTCATTTTTTCTCCACGCATTGTCATTGGGACCACATTCAAGGCATCCCGTTTTTTGCGCCGCTATACGACGCCGATTGCGAGCTCATTTTTTACTCGTCGGCAAACTCCCCTGATATCGAGCAGGCTATTGCTTACCAGATGCGAAGTCCGTATTTTCCAGTAGATTATCGTTCGATCTCGGTCCGCTGGAGCTTCGTGAGAATTGACTCGGAGGAAGTGCAGTGTGACGGCTTGACGATCCGTTCGTTTCCGGTAAACCATCCGCATGGAGCTGTAGCCTATCGCATCGAATCGTCTGGCGCGAGCGTGGTGTACGCTACCGATCTCGAAAATGGAGACACACGGCTGGACTCGATTCTCCGGGATTATGCAGACAGCGCCGATATGTTGATCCACGACGCGCAGTATACGCCCGAGGAGTATCAAAACCGCCGGGGCTGGGGTCACAGCACCTGGGAACATGCCGTCAGCGCCGCACGAGACGCCAAGGCGAAAAGGTTGATCCTGTTCCATCACGACCCCTCGCATGGAGATGACTTCGTGTCGGCCATCGCGGAGAACGCGGGGCGCGACGCCGACGGAGCCGCCGCGGCGCGTGAGGGTTGGGCCCTGACTTTATGATCCGGATTCTCCCGGCGCCCGAGGATTCAGCCGGCAAGTCAGTCGTGCTGAACAATTGGTGCGGCGGTGGTAAATTCCCGGCGCGGGCTTCGGACGTATCGAACTGAACCTTAATCGCTGAAACGGCTTGGCCGTGGCCACCCCGCGCACCACTTGCCCGGGTGTGTGCCGATCACGCTCCGCAAGTCGATTCCGATTTGTCGCAAACACAACCCCGCTGGGGCACTTCACCCAGGCAGGATACGAGCCCGGAGAGCTGCGTCTATAGCGATGAAGAACTTACCATGCCTCTAATTTGGCCCGTCTCTTGCATCCCCATGAGCGGGAGGCAGAACAGTTGATTGGTGAGGGCGATGTGCCATATACCGGCTGCGCCCAGGCGGAAGAGTTGGGAGCGGACGTTCTGGTCATCGGCCGGGGCTCTGACAGCGGCCTGGTTGGACGTTTGCGCGCAAATGCGTACTCAATCATTCGCCAGTCGCGGTGTCCGGTGTACAGTGTCTAAGAACTGGGATAATAAAACTGTTTTTCTGGCGCAACCGCTCGCGCCATCGCTCATGAGCCAAAATCCCTCCGGACCCTCGGACCAGACCTTATGGGAGACCGTTCAGCGCCTGCACGCGATCGTAGAGGCGTCACCGGTGGCGATCATCGCCCTCGACGGCGAGGGCCGGGTGAAGATGTGGAACCGCAGCGCAGAACGCGTTTTCGGCTGGAACGAGAACGAAGTGATGGGACATGCGAATCCAACGATTCCGCCGGACCGCGAGGAGGAGTTCCGTTCTCTGGTGCAGTCCCGAATGCAGGGCGCGACCCAGGCCGGTTTCGAGACGACCCGGCTTCGCAAAGATGGCTCGCCGATCGAAGTAAGCATATGGTCCGCACCCCTTCATGACTCCGCTGGTAACGTCACCGGCATTATGACCGAGCTCGTCGACATCACCGAGCGAAAGCGCGCCGAAAAAGAGCGGGCGCAACTTCTGGCGCGCGAGCAGGCGGCCCAGGCTGAAGCCGGAATTGAAAAGCGATATCGAAAGCTGTTGGAAGCCGCCCCGGACGCGATCCTCGAAGTGGACCGTACGGGTAATATTGTTTTGGTAAACGTTCAAGCCGAGAACCTGTTTGGTTGTACCCGCTCGGAATTACTTGGCAAACCTGTCGAATTTCTAATGCCCCAGCGGTTTCAGGGTGCGCACCCGGGCCACCGCACGAGTTACTTCGCCCATCCAGTGATGAGGCCCATGGGGACAGGCCTGGATTTGTACGCCAAGCGCGCCGACGGCACCGAATTCGCCGTCGATGTGACGCTCAGCCCATACGAGGCGGAGGGCGGTGACCGCGTAATCTGCGTGGTTCGCGACGTCACCGAACGAAAGCGGACTGAAGAACAAATCCGGACCCTCAATCAACAATTGGTTGAAATGAATAAGGGGCTGGAACTGCAAAATCGCGAGGTGGCGAAAGTCAACAGGCTTAAAGACGAATTCCTGGCTAGCATGAGCCATGAACTCCGCACTCCGTTGAACGCGATCATAGGCTTTTCGGACCTGCTCGCCGAGCAGGGCGCAGTTCAATTCTCGAGCAAGCAACATCGCTTTCTGGGGCACATCCAGCAGGGCGCCAGGCATCTGCTTGAGCTGATCAACGATATCCTCGACCTCTCTAAGATCGAGGCAGGTCATCTGGACCTTAAGCACGAACATTTCAATGTCTCGGCGGCCGCTTCCGAGATTCTCGCCACGGTCCGCCCAATGGCCGCGGCGAAGAACATACAGATCGCGAACACCGTGCCGGACGGCCTGTTTTTGTATGCCGATCGGCTGAGGTTCAAACAGGTTCTGTACAATCTGCTGAGTAACGCAATTAAATTCACGGCTGCGGGCGGGTGCGTATCGTTCGAGACCTGCAGCGCCAGCGGTGCAGCGTGCTTCTGCGTCGCAGATACCGGAATTGGCATTCCAAGGGAGGAGCACGAAGCCATTTTCAGCACTTTTCACCAGGTCGGGACTACCACAAAGGGTGTCCGAGAGGGCACCGGTTTGGGCTTAGCAATCACCAAGAGATTGGTCGAGCAGCATGGCGGCAGGATCTGGGTGACTAGCGAGCCCGGCAAGGGCAGCCAGTTTTGCTTCACTATCCCGCTGAAGGCGCAAGCGCGGGACGGGGACGCCATGGGCAAGCAGACGCCTTTCGTTTTGGTGGTGGAGGATGAGGGTCCTGCGCAGGAACTCCTGGTGAGTCATCTAGAAGAAGCCGGATTTCGCACGACCACCGTAAGTTCAGGATCAGAAGCCACCCGCCGAGCGCGCGAACTGTGCCCCGATATCATCACGCTGGACCTGTTGATGCCGGGAAAGAGCGGATGGCAAACGCTAACGGACCTCAAGCAGGCGCCCTCCACTGCAGCCATTCCGGTTATTATTATTTCTGTTGTGGATGAAAGGAATCGGGCTCTGGCGCTGGGCGCGGCCGACTACCTCGTGAAGCCGGTGTCCAAGGAGCATCTGATCGAGGCGATTCGCCGCTCAATGGTAACTTCGGGCCAACGAAGTATCGAGGATGGCCAGCGGAGGACATGAAGAAGATCCTGGTCGCCGACGACAACGCCGTCAGTCGTGAGTTGATCCGGGAAATCCTGGAAATGGATGACTACGAGGTGATCGAGGCCGGCGACGGGCGCGAAGCGCTGGAGAAAATCCGCGAACACCAGCCCGATCTGGCGCTACTGGACATACAGATGCCGGTGCTGAATGGGAACGCGGTAATCCAGCAGATCCGCACAGATCCGCGGTTTTCCTGCCTCCCCGTGGCCGCGCTGACTGCCTACGCCATGCAGGGCGACCGTGAAAAGGCGCTGTCGCTCGGGTTCAACACCTACATTACTAAACCAGTTGATATTCCGGCGTTCCGGATGAAGGTCGCCGAGCTGCTCGGAGAATGAATTCTATGCGGACCCAGCCCGCTTTCCCCGTCAAACTGGTGGCGATTGACGATACTCCTGAGAGCCTGGAGCTGATCACCGAGGCCTTGTCTCAAGAGGGCCTCGATATCTTTACCGCTACCGATCCCGAAGACGGCCTGGATATCGTATTTCACGGACACCCGCAGATCGTTCTGCTTGACCTGGTCATGCCAAAAATGAGCGGGATGGAAGCGCTCGAGCGAATCGTAGAATTCGATCCGAGCATCGAAGTCGTGCTGATGACGGCTCATTACTCCACCGAGTCTGCCGTTGAAGCCATCAAGAAGGGCGCCAGTGATTACCTCAACAAGCCGGTATCCATAGCGTTGCTCCGCGAGCGCATCGGCAAGCTGATGGAAGACGCGCGCCAGCGGCAACGTGTGCTGGCTGTCGACAGCGAATTGCTTTCCACTTGCCAGTTCGAAGATATGATGGGCCGCAGCCCCGTCATGTGGGAGATGTTCGCGCGAATTCGCCGGGTGGCGCCACATTTCCGCTCCGCACTGGTGACCGGCGCAACAGGTACTGGCAAGGAACTGGTGGCCCGGGCCCTGCACCGGCTGAGCCCCGTCTCGGGTGGCCGTTATGTGGTGTGCAACTGTTCCGCGGTGGTGGAGACGCTTTTTGAAAGCGAGCTGTTCGGCTATGTCAAGGGGGCGTTTACCGGCGCAACGGCGGATAAGATGGGCCTGTTTGAGTACGCCCACAACGGCACTCTGTTTTTAGATGAGATCGGTGATATGCCGATGAACACACAAGCCAAGTTGCTGCGCGTGCTCCAGAACCAGGAGGTCCAGCGCGTCGGCTCGCTCACGGCGCGCAAAGTTGACGTGCGCGTGATCGCTGCCACCAATCACGATCTGAAGGCGCTGATTGGGCAAAGCCGCTTCCGCGAAGATCTTTATTACCGCCTCTCCATGGTCGAGATCCGCACACCGCGGCTCTCGGAAAGAAAAGAAGACCTTGCCCTGCTCGAGCACTACTTCATTCGTAAGTTCTCAGAGCAGTATCAGAAGCCTATTCAGGGCCTCACGCAGCGTGCCCAGATTGTCCTGGCGCGATATGGTTGGCCGGGAAACGTCCGCGAGCTGGAAAACGCGCTGGGGAACGCGTGCATGATGGTCATGGGCGAGACGATCGATGTCGTCGACCTTCCGGAAAGCCTTCGTGCGCAAGCACCCGTGGCGGCAACCGCGAGCAAAGGCCCCGCCACGGCTTCCGAACCGGACAAGGACCTGTCCCTCGAGGAACAGGAACGGCTGCTGCTGGTGTCAGCGCTGGAAAAGGCTGGAGGCAATCAGTCTCAAGCCGCCCGCATCCTGCGCATCAGCCGCGACCGCATGCGTTACAAGATGTCCAAGCACCACCTCAAATAAACGCTACTCTTTGTCCGTGTCCGCGGCTTCCTTTACGCCGCCGAATGCTTCACGCTCTTGATTTCCTCGACGACCGGTCGGGCCACCGTCATGACAGCTTTCTTGGCGGTAATGTCTAAGACTCCATTTTCGAGCGTAGCCCTGGCGTATTTCGGGTCAATCCGAGCGGGGAGGTCAAACTGCCGCAAGAGCTGCTCACCTCCGAACTCATGGAGCCAGATTCGATCGCCTGCTCGTGGCTTTGGGGCCAGCATTCGCCCTTCGATAGTAATGGACCCCGGCAACACATCCACCTGCAAAGACTTCGCGTTGACCATGGGCACCGCAGCTTGAACGTGAATCAAATCGTGACTTTCGGTGAGTATACAAGGCGGCGAGTAAAGCACGTCGCGCTCGGCGGCCAGCCAATCCTCGAGCTCGTACCCCTCCCCCTGCTGTCTCCGACGCTGAAGTGCTTGTTCACGAATTTCCGCATACACCGACTTCATTAATCGCGTCAGGTGATTCAGGACCTTTCGTGCGGAATGTACAGTTTTGACCGGAATGCGGGACATGCACCATTCTCCCTTCTCTGCTGGATCTCTCTAATAAACACTCTTGCAAATGAGGGGCCATCGACTCAGCCATTCAAAATAAGGAGAGTTCTACATTCTCGGATTGAATCAAGAACATCTTCGCTTGCTGGATTATTTTGATGGCTACGGTATTCCGCTACCAAGAGAATTAACGCAGTGTGCTGGGTCAATTTCCACAGGAGGAACAGTGTCTTTCGCGCTACAGCCTCAGTTATCGATTGACAGGATTACGACGATAGCCGGAATTACATTTGCTTTTGGACTGGGTGGCGACCGCTATTTAGAGTCGGGCATAACGCCGACCGCCAGAAAGGGAGGTAGTGTCAATGACGGGACCACGTGCTTGCTCCCAGACACGCAGGCTCGAAGTTCTTACGATCAATAACCACAAGAAGGACTGTGCATCCCTTCGATCCATCATGGCCCATACGAACTGGGCCTTCCATTGTGTTCCCGATCTTTGCGGAGCGATACAGTTCCTCGAAACGAACCGGGTACCCGTCGTCGTGTGCCCGGTGGAACTGACGGACAGCACCTGGAAGGACGTGCTTGCAGCTGTACGCCGCTACCCGAGTCCGCCCGAGGTGCTGGTCTATACGGCCCAGGCAGATGACAAACTGTGGATGGAAGTCCTGAACTCGGGCGGTTATGATCTCTTGCCGGCTCCCCTCAACCGCAATGAAGTCCTGCGGGTGATCAGCCTCGCGGCCCGCAAATGGCATGACGACGCCAACGGATTGAAGCGGCCAGCTACGCTCAAAGCGGCGGGGTAGACATGCTGGGCGATTGTCCGGCTTGAAGCGATGTTTTGACTGCTAAACGCTCATCACCGGACAGGGGGCCTCGCGAACAATTGAATAGACATGCGTTCGCATGCGGCCGAACAGCTCCGGCATAACGCCTCGGCCAATCACTACAAGATCGGCGTGGTTCTCTTCCGCTGCCCGGCGAACCACGGCCGCCACCTCGCCGCCTTCGAAGACCGCCTCAGCCTTTGTGCCGGCTTCCTGTTGTAGTTTCGCGAGCGCCTCACGGGCGACGTCGAATAAGAATCCTCGAAATCTTCCCCCCTCGATGTCAATGCCGCCTCTTGCCTCCGCGGCGGGAACGGCGTGCACCAGTTTCAGGGTGGCTCGGTGGTCGCGCGCGAATCCGGAGGCCCACTGGATGAGCGGCAGGCTTTTCGACGTGAGATCCACCGCACAAAGCATGTTGCGATATCCGGCGGGCCGTGCAGCAGTGTCCGGCACGTGTGCGCTAGTCCAGACCGGGCATTTCACATCGTGCAGTACCTTGGCGGTTACCGAGCCGAGAAGAAATCGCCGAAAGGGGCCATAGCCATGCGTCGGCATCATGATGAGATCGACATGGTTTTGCTCTGCGTACTCAACAATCAGTTGCGCCGGATCGCCCTCTGGCATGAGGCGCGTCGTAGCAATCTTCTGAAATTCAGTCTTCTGGAACGATTCGAGACGCTCTTTCCTCTCGTCTATGATGGCCTGAAAATCCTCCGAACTGGCATACGCCGGCCATCCGCCAGCATATCCCGACCATTCCGGATAGGCCGTGGTTGGCAATTCCATCACGTGCATCATCGTCACGTGCGCCCCATATCGGCTTGCCATGCAGGCCACATACGGAGCTACGCCGCCGTTCTGTGTGGAGAAATCTATCGGAAAAAGAATGTGTTTGAAGTTCGGCATTTTGTTTCTCCTTTGACCCATACACTACTGGCCACGTGGGTCAAGCGGCGGCGGTCCTGGTAACTTTCGCCTCCGTGTTGACCAGTGAGATCTCCACTGCCGCCTTCTTGGCAACGATTCGGAGCATTCCCTTGTCCACTGTCGCCGTAACGCCATCCGGATCTATGCAGGTGGGCAGAGCGAATTGACGGAACAGTCTTTTTACACCGAATTCGGAGAAATGAATCACCTCATCCTTTGGTACTGTCATCTTTTCCGTTCGGGCTTCAATCGTTATCGACTTAGGTAGCACATCTAGCTGCAAAGTATCGGCATCAAAACCCGGCACCGCAACTTTGATGCGGATCTCATCTTTGGTTTCTGCGAGCTCCGCTGGTGGGAAGCACAGCAGCTCGCGCTCAGCTGTGAGCCAGTCCTGCAGCTCGTGTCCCTTCTGACACCCGTTCCGAAGGAACAGGTAATACGCCCCCCGTCGGATGTCGTCATCTACCTCGTTCGATGACGATCTCGATTGATGCAGGGCGTCGTTCGTGGAAGTCACTATTT
Source organism: Terriglobia bacterium (assembly GCA_963768075.1). Classification (GTDB taxonomy): domain Bacteria; phylum Acidobacteriota; class Terriglobia; order Bryobacterales; family Bryobacteraceae; genus QHXW01. The sequence continues at coordinate 49,351 of CAVYHD010000008.1, read as the reverse complement.
TGACCGGAATCTGAGACATAGGCCGCTCCTTGTTGTTTCTCTTTCACTTAAGGCTATGCAACTGGATTACCAGCCACTGACTGAGCCAGCCGAAGCTAATTGCGCCGCTGCGGCCGAATACCAGGTGAAATCACCCAAGGCACTGAGGGAAATGGCGCGCAGCGGTGAGGCGCAACCAAGCTAGTGATTGAGTCGGATTTCGGCTTTCACTGTGCCGTCTTGCGCTTGGTACGCGAGCCGGAACCCAAGGCCCTCGCAGATTCGCTGCATGGCGCGGTTCTCCGCGAGTATATCGGCAGTGATTCGTTCGACTTTCTCTCGCCGCGCGATCTCGAGCAGGCGCCGCAAAAGCTCCGTACCCAGGCCCCGACGATGAAAATCGTCGCTGACCAGGATAGCCATTTCCGCATCGTTGGTTCCATGGGTCCGGGTGAATCGTCCTATGCCCAGAATCTCACTCCCGCCGGAAGGGCCGAGGTCGCGCTCGGCGACCAAAGCCATCTCTCGATCATAGTCGATGAAACAGATGCGGGTCAGCCGTTCGTGCGCCGTGCGTTGGCTGAGGTTCAACAGGTGGAAGTAGCGGAAATAAACGCTACGCTCGGATAGTCGCTCGTGGAACGCCACCAGCATCGGCTCGTCTTCCGGACGAATCGGCCGGATCGTCACCGGAGTTCCGTCCTTGAGCCGTCCATGTTCGACGTATTGCACCGGATAGGGACGGATGGCGGGCCGCGGCAGATCTGTGGACGCATCCCGGGTCCGTGAACGATCACCCGGGCATCCAGCGCGACCAGCCGTTCCGGCGAGGCAAGCAACGGGTTGATATCGATCTCTTTGATCCACGGCTGCTCGATGACCAATCGGCTGAAGCGCACCAGCAGCCTATCGAGTGCGGCCAGCGGCACGGGCTTGCGCCCACGCACGCCTTCGAGCGCAGTGAAGATCCGGGTCTGCTCCATCATGCGCCGCGCCAGTGTGGTGTTGAGTGGCGGCAATGCCAGCGCGCGATCCTTGTACACCTCCACCAGCATGCCCGCCCGAGCCGAATAACAGCACGGGCCCGAACTGCGGGTCAATGCTGCTGCCTATGATCAGCTCGTAGCCATCATGCTGCAACCATAGGCTGCACCGTGACGCCCAGAAAATGTCCAGGGCCGGCCTTTTCGCGCACCCTTGTTTCGATGCTTGCCCAGGCGCGCCGGACGGCCGCTTCGTCGGCCAAGTCAAGCTGTACGCCCCCGACATCCGTTTTATGTGTGACCGTTTCCGAGTGCAACTTCAAGACGACCGGATAGCCGATCTCACCCGCGAATCGCACCGCTTCATCCGGGGTTTCCGCCGTCAGAGTCCGGACCGTGGGAATGCCGTAGAGCGCGAGCAGTTGTTTGGATTCCACCTCTGTAAGTAGAGTTCGGCCCGACTTTCTCACAGCCGCGATCAGCGAGGCCACTTGTTCGCGCACGGTGGAATCCGCGTCGGGAGCGAGCGTCGGGGTTTCATAGAGACCGCGCAGATTGTACGTGTAGCGCCACATGTAATCGAAAACACGGACCGCGGTATCGGGATACGGAAATGTAGGAATGCCGGCGTGATTTAAAATGTTTTCGCCAGCGGCTGCTTCGACCCCTCCCATCCAGCTTGCCAAGATAGGTTTCCCTTCCAGCTTGGCGTATGGCTTTATTTTTTCAGCGATCTGGGTCGGGTCGGTCATGCCCTGTGGTGTCATGATCACCAGCAGCGCATCGCTGGCCGGGTCCTTGGCGGCAATCTCCACGGATTTTGCGTATTGTTCCGGACCAGCATCGCCGAGAATATCGATCGGGTTGGCGTGGCTCCAGTGTGGCGGCAGGATCTGATTTAGAGCGGCCATGCTGTCGGCTGACAGCTGTGCCAGTTTTCCATTCAGCAACATCAAGGCATCCGTGGCGAGTACACCCGGCCCGCCCGCATTGGTCAGAATCGTGAGGCGGGGGCCGTTTGGACGCGGCTGCTTGGCCAATACCTCGGACATATAAAACAGATCCGAGATGTTCACCACCCGCAGTACGCCGCAGCGGCGGAATGCCGCTTCCAATACCTCGTCGCTGCCGGAAAGCGAGCCGGTGTGCGAGGCCGCCGCTTTGGCCGCGGCTGCGCTCCGCCCGGCCTTGATCACGATGATCGGCTTGCTAAGCGCTACCTCGCGGGCCGCCGAGATGAATGCCCGCGCTTCGCCGATGGATTCCATATAGATGACGATGCTGCGCGTGCGCGGATCGTCCCCCAGATAATCGATGAGATCTCCCCATCCCACGTCGAGCATAGAGCCGATGGAAAGGAACGCGCTAAAGCCGACTTGTTCCCGCAGGCTCCAGTCCAGAATCGCCGTGCAGATGGCTCCGCTTTGGCTCACCAGCGCTACGCTGCCGGGCCGCGCAATAGTTGTGGCGAAGGTAGCGTTCAGTCCGGTGAGCGGGCTCATCACACCCAGGCAGTTGGGGCCGATGATGCGCATGGGCCCGCGCCGGGCCTCTTCCAGAACTTGGCGTTCCAGTTCCGCGCCGGCTTTGCCGGCTTCCTTGAAACCGGCCGATATTACGATCGCTCCCTTGACACCCGCCGCGACACATTCCCGCACGACACCCGGCACGGTTTTGGCCGGCGTGACAATCACCGCCAGATCCACTTTGTCAGGCACGGCCGCGATACTTGGATATGCGCGGATACCGAGGACGCTGGTACGCTTCGGATTTACGGGAAATACAGTTCCGCCGAACGGGCTGTTGACTAAATTCCAGAGAATCGTACGCCCCACGCTCGCGGGCGCTTCGGTCGCACCGATCACGGCGACCTTGCCCGGCGCAAAAAACACGTCGAGAGGCCGCCGCCGCAGGCCCAGGATATCGTGCGCCGATTCAGTGCCGGGGAGGTTCCCTGTCATAGTGCTAAGCACCGAGTATACAAAGAAAGAAAAGAAAGGCAGCACGTTCTGCGCTAGGTCGCCCAATGCGTCAGATGGCGCTATTGAAATCCCCCGATATTCGCGCTGGGGTGTTGCCAAGTTGCTGAAAGCCCAATGGATAGCACCCACGCCGCTATGGGCGTCGACGTGCACGATTACCATCGGGCAAAGGAGGCGTCATGGAACGCTCTTTGAAAGAACTGGAGACAATCGTCCGAGCGACGGTCTGCCGCGTCTGCACGGACAGAAACAACGATGGCTCTTGCGGCCTCGAAGACCCAGGGAGTTGCGCGCTCTTTCGCCTCTTCCCACAGGTGGCACGCGCGATCCAGACGACGCATAGCGACGATATCCGCGATTACGTCAAGGCCATTCGGGAACAAGTCTGCTCAATCTGTGAGCAGCAGGCTTCCGACGGGTCGTGCGAAACCAGAGACAACGTGGCCTGCGCACTGGATGCCTATTTGTTGCTGATCGTGGATGCTATCGAAGACGCCACCGGCAGAAAGTTACGGCGGCCGGCCGACCTCATTCCTTCGCGGGCGCTGGTTCCGCTCTCGACTAACTAGAAGTCGGGCAAAATACCACCCTAGGCGCTGTATCCGCAATTTAGGCAGGCCTTCGAGGATCCCGGAATAAGGATACCACCGCTGGACGCATACTTACGATTACCTATCCAGCGTGCGGGCCAGTTTTCGGACACCGACGGCCCGCCCAGAGGTTAAGCGAACCGGCCTGGCCCTACTGGTGTCCCGAAACTATCATTACTCGCTTATCGTCGCGTTCGTGAGAGTAATCCTCTCAGTAGTGAGACTAATCGTCCCATTCGTGAGACTGATCGGCGCGAGGCCGCCAGAGACGCCCTTCAATTCCTCTTCGTTCAACTCAATGTTGATGTTCTCGCCGGTGGCCAGCTCATTGACCGCGCCCGGCTCGTGCTTATTGCCTTGATCGTCGTTTGCCATAGCGCCTCCGATAACGTCAGGATGCACGCTTCAAAAGGACAGTGCGCATCGCTGAGTGGAATTATATTACGAAAATCGTTCCCACTGCGCCAACCCAGTCTTACAGAGCCAGCCCACCGTGTACCAAGCCGGTTGGCGTCGGGTGGCGGGGAACAGGTGGGCGAGTTCCTGCACGGTGGCCGGCCCTTGTTCGAGGCGCTGCACAAGATGCGCAATCTCATCGTCATCCAGCAGGATCGAGGGTACCGGCGCGGCGATGGCCAACCGCCTCATGCCCTGAGCAATCGGCACATCTACACCCGGCATCAGCACAATGCGTGTCCCGGCCGCGAGGAACTGGGTGGGGAATTCGCGGAACAGGGCGAATGGATCCATCGCCAGCGGGCTTGTCACACGGCCCTGGGCGGGTGGTACTGCCTCGGGCGCGGAGGAACGGACCGTTGCCAGTTCGTTCCACAGACGCTGGTAGGCACGGACGATTACCGGCCAGTCGTAGGTTTCGCGCGCCCGCGCCCGGCCTGCCGCACCCATGCGGTGGCGCAATTCCGGATCTTCGATCAGTTTGACCAGTGCGTTGGCGGCGGCCGATGGGTGCACCGCCGTGATTTGTGCCGCGCCCCCCACCATCGTGTCGTACGGCGCATAGCCGGCGGCATGGATAAAGGCCAGTCCCTCGCCCATGCCCGGCGGAGGCATGATAGTGGGAATACAGAAGCCATCAACGCCGTCGCGGACGGAATCCCGATATCCGCTCCAGTCGCTTACCACCACAGGCAGTCCGCACGCCATTGCCTCGATGGGGGTGAGGCCGAAGCTCTCCTGCACATTGTCGGAAAACGAGACGAAGATGTCGGCTGCGAACCATGCGCGGAGGTTCTGGGATGCACGACCATCGAGAAACTGGTGTTGCACACGGGGCGAAAGAGCCGCGGCTGCTTCGCGGAATCCGTGTTCCACTTGCTCCGACGGGAATTGGCCCACTTGGAGCATGCGGAGGTGCTTGCCGGTGCGTTCGGCGGCCTGCTCGGCTGCGATGTACATGGGTGCCGGGTTGGCTTTCGTCATGTGGTTGAAGCGTCCGAAATAGAGCAGCACGATTTCGTCATCGGGTATGCCCAACCGCGCTCGCTCGTGGGCTCGCGCCGCAGCATCGCCCTCGGCGGGTGTAAACGCCGCGCAGTTGACGCCGAGGGGAATTAGCGGCAAGCGGGGCCGTACCTTCAACTGCACGCCGGTAAGCTGCGCCATGTAGGCAGCATACTCATCCAGGATGCGTAGGATCACTTGTTTGCTTACGGTGCTGGTGCAGACCAAAGCGTCCCACTCTTGCATCGGCGAGATCAGCAGCCGTCCTACTTCCTCCATGGCCGCCCCTTCGGACAGGGTGTGGTTGACGCCACAAATCGAGAAGCTGCGCTGCCCCAATCCGCGCCGCAGCCAGGCAAAGAAGGCGAGGTTGGGCCCGGGAACGTAAAGGGCGCCGGCGGCGGCGATTTTGCTAAGTGCGGTCGGCAGCAGTCCCTCGCTTCGTACCCCAGCCGGCGCGTGGCGTGCCACATACTCCTTGAAGGCCTCGATCTCGGAGGGCCGATTCGAAAGGCACACCAATCGATCGGCGCCGCCATGCTGTACATAGGCGCGCAAGAATCCTTCCGAGGCCGACAAGCGGCCAACCACCGCGCCGTTGATGTCGTAATTCTGCGACATGTAGGCAATGACCGCCTGGGCGAGTTGGCGCAACCTTGCGAACCTTTCCGAAAGAGCGATTCACCCTCGACATAGCCGATTCCCAACGCGATTTGGAAGCCGAAACCGTTGTAGGATCGCGTTCGCTAGACAAACTGAGAGATCAAGCCCGCCAAAAATGCGCCCGGAACTAATATTACCAGCAGTCCGCTATGTCAACCTCCACACTGGGGCAGCTCCTGGCTCGGTTGGCTACAAACAGTCAACTCGCCTTCCGCGAATCGCCCCCGGCGTTACCATGTGGCAATGAAGATGCCTGCCCGATCCGCGCTGATCGCATTAGTATTTCTAACATCTTTGGCTACGCGTCCCGCCGCACAGACTGTGGCAACCGGAGAAGACCAGCCGGTGGATCCCGGTCCAGCCTATGGCATGCGGCTGGAAGGTTTCGCCTATCCCTGGCCGGTCGCGCAGTACCGCTTCCACTCGCAGGGTCAGACGCTTGAAATGGCCTACATGGACGTCAAGCCGGCTCGCCCCAACGGACGCACCGCAGTATTGCTGCACGGCAAGAACTTCTGTGCCGCCACCTGGGAAGCCACCATCGCCGTGCTCGTGGATGCGGGCTACCGGGTGATTGCCCCGGACCAGATTGGCTTCTGCAAATCGAGCAAGCCGGCGCAATATCAGTTCAGCTTTCAGCAACTCGCCGGGAACACTCATGCGTTGCTCGAATCAATTGGCGTGCACAACGCGACGATGATGGGCCACTCCACCGGCGGGATGCTCGCGATACGTTATGCGCTGATGTACCCGTCGGAGGTCGAGCAACTGGTTCTGGTGGACCCAATCGGGCTGGAGGATTGGAAGGCGCGCGGCGTGCCTTGGCAGAGCGTAGATGCCTGGTATCAGCGCGATTTGCAGACGACGGCGCAACGCATCCGTTCCTACGAGCGCGCCACCTATTATGCAGGCAACTGGGACGCAACTTACGAGCGCTGGGTGCAAATGTTGGCCGGCATGTATCGCGGCACGGGACGCGCTCTGGTCGCCTGGGACTCCGCTCTTCTATACGACATGATTTATACACAGCCGGTGGTCTATGAGCTCGGCGCGCTGCGCATGCCGGTGCTGTTGATAATTGGCGACAAGGACTCCACGGCGATCGGCAAAGACTTGGCGCCCCCGGACGTACGCGCTGCGCTTGGCAATTATCCCGTACTTGGCAAGATGGCCGCCGCGCAGATTCCACACGCAAAGCTGGTCGAGTTCCCCGATCTTGGGCACTCGCCGCAGATCCAAGCGCCGGAACGCTTCCACAAGGCGCTACTGGAAGGCTTGCAAGCGTCTGCCGCTGCACCATAGTGGCCGGCCTCACGGTGTCTCTATCATTTCGGCATCGGAATTGACACGGCCTTGCCGGCGCCGCGTTCGGCAATCCAGATCGTGTCGCCAGGGGAGAGATCGCACTCCCAAGGACGATTTTCGTCTCCTCCACACTGTATTGTATACAAGGCATATGTCTTGTATGAAGGACACCAAGCCGAACGATCTTGATCCGGCCCTGGCACATCGTGATATTGTCTTGAATACATGTCATTGTCAATTTCTACAGACGAGCATCGCCTGGATTGCTGTGCCATGCCTGATTCCTTTCCTCAAGATATTCTCAGCATGGCGGCCACGGTCACGTCCTACGATCACTTGTTCGGCCCGGACCATCCTCACACGTTAGCTGCGATGTCCCATCTCGGCGTAGCGCTTTGGCGTGCCGGTGATCCGGAGCGTGGTAGGAAACTCCTGGAACGAGCCGTCCTCGGCTTCGACCACCACCTGCCGCGCGGGCATTCGATGAGCCTGCTGGCCCTCGGCACATTGGGAGAGCTTCTCTTTGAGCAGGGCGATTTCTGGAGTGCGTACCAGGTTCAGCGGGAGGTATTGGAGCGCTTGATCGTAGTTGCGGGAGCCGACCACCTGAATACCAAGGCAGCCGAGAGGCATCTGGCCGCAACCCGTGTCGAGTTGATGAGGTGTACGCAGATTGAACAAGCAAGCGGATTCGGATATTGAAGCGAGGCGACCCAGTGCGTTGTGACAAGCAGTATCTTGCGTACAAGCCTCGTGTCGAAGTGCCGACGGATCTACCTCAAGCGGTTCAGTTCTTTAGCGATCCGGAGTTCTGCCACCGGCTGTTTGTCTTCATTCGTTGGCCAGACGGCGTCCCCATTTGTACACGGTGTGGTTACAACAGGTCGAACTACTGTTCCACCCGTCGCGTTTGGACATGCAGGGCTTGCGGGAAGCAATTCACCGTGAAGCTGGGAACCATCTTTGAGGGCAGTCGGATTGGCCTAGACAAGTGGCTCCCCGTACTTTGGCTGATCGCGCAGGGCGTACGCACCGTGAGCTTTAGGGAAGTCGCTCGTTCGTTAGGCATCACGCATACAACGGTCTGGTTCATGTTTCATAGAATCCGCCTCGCAATGCGGACGGACACTTTTGTTTCAAAATCAGCGGTGCTGAAAAATGCTGCCGGACGACTCGGTTACGCGGTACGAACGGCATGAAGAAGCTCCAAGACGCGCGCCAGGCCTTCCGGAACCTTGAAGAGTTGACACGCCGGCTGATTGCCGTCCCGAGAGTAGAGTTGGAAAAGGAGCTAGCCGAGTACAAACGGAAGAAGAGACAGCGTACTACTTCGTCTCACCAGGCGCGGGATAGTGACGACCAAACTCTCACGCGCGGCTCGATTTGGACCCACCCTCCGTCGCCGGCAGCGAGCGATCCCGAGCCACCATCACGCCAATTGGCCTCCCATAAGCCTTTCCGTTAGACAGGAATGAAACTCGGTATGACACCACTTCTACCGGATAGGAGTTCTCGCGCCGATTCTTGTTGCAACTGCTTCCGCGCGATCATCTCTTCGAGTGCGGGCGCGGTCCCACTCTACCGATCGATCCACTCGATCAGGCGCGAGGCTCCGGGTTCGGCTTGATGCTTACGCAGAACATCGCGAGCCTGGAACAACTGAGCATCCCGCATGGCGAAGACTTCCCGGGCGGGCAGCGGTTTGTCTGAGTTCATGCGCAGGACGCCCGGAAGCAGGTCGTCGAGAATTCGCGGGCGCGATTCCGCGGCTTGCGGGATGGCGAGCACCCGGAACAGACAAACGGCGAACCGGCACACGATCTCCTTGGGCGGATTGTCGCTGTCGATGATTTTAGCGTAAGCATCGTGGATAAGGGTGATGCGTGGCGTCTCTTTCAGGTTGGGCGTTTCGATCAGTTGTGCGAACGCATCGAACGTCGGCGGGTCGGGCAGCGACTCATCCATCGTCTTCACCGAAATGTATTCCGCGAACAGGTATCCGATCTGTGGCGCGACAGAGCGGGAGTAAACCAGGGCGGCGGCGACGGGACGACCGGAATTCGCCTCCGCGATGGCAAGCCGCAGGTCCGCAAGCGCTTCGGCGGCGGGAAATAGCCGCTCGCATCCGGCATCCCCGACGGCGTCTGCCGACTGGCGCGTAGCCACTCTTGAGAAGGCGATGTACTCGACACCGGGCCCGGGTTTCTGCCCTGTCCACACACCGGGCAAGGCACCCTGGCGACTGATGGCGGACTCATATTGCGTCACCTTGACCTGAACGGTGGCTCCGGGCTGCTCATCCACCTCGCCCTTCAGGACCTCCAGCACCTGAATGGTGAGGTCAAGCTTGCGTGAGAGGAGCGGCCGTTCGGGGACCGCGGCCGGAGTTCCAGCCTGCACCTTCTCCACTCGAAACAGCAGAATCAGAGGCGCTCGAAGAACGATGGAACGCGAGTCGGGATTGATGGGAATCATAGAAGCCTTCTTCCGGCCGGCGCCAAACTGGCAATCCGACAGCGCCGGATACAAAATCAGCCCTGCCAGAGCGATGCATATCTGGCAGCGCATTATTTACGTCCTGGAATCGATGGCCAACAGGTTCAGGGTAAGCGGAGAACGAACCTGAGGGCCCTTTGGGTCCTCGGCCGGCCCGGCTTTCCGATGCGGGTCGGCATCCTTGACCATCGAAATCGTCTGGTTCACCCGATGGCTGGCGCCCGGCGCGGCCGCTACAGGAGGCGGTCCTGGAGCGGCAAGAATTGGCGCGTCGAATCGGTATGCGATCCGGATCCTCCAGGTATTGGTTTGAACCACGGCATAGAGGCGGTCGGCCGGATCTCCGGTGTTGCCCGCATTCGATGTAATGTTGGTCCAGAACACCAGATCCGTGCGGAAATTGAGATTGAAGCGATAGCGAATTATGGGTATCGGGTTGGCGGCGGTTCCCGGGAATCCCTCGTGCGCGACGGGAGCGTTGTCGCCCGGGCTATCCCACTGTTCCACGCGCCATCGTTGTCCCACGGGAAGGCGGGTCTTATTGATCGGCTTTACCGGTCCAAAGGCAACCCCCTCGGTTCCGATGCACGTATTGCCTCCCACTCCCTCGCCTCCAAATACCGTAGTGTCCAGGAACGGTCCACCTCGGATTGCAGGCTGGACGGGCGGGGGCGCCGGCGGAACGGTCGGAAGAAAGATTGTGCCGGGATTCACCGTAGTCCAGATGCTGACGCGCGGATGCACCCTGGGAGGCACCGCGGCAGCATCATTGTACTCCGAGACGGCATCCTCGCCGGGTGGCACTGTCGTCGAAGTCCTGACCGTCAGCTCGTTGTTGACCCATCCGCTGAACAGGCGATTGAGCCCGTTGCGGCCGACCGGCCCGCCGCCAATCACCGTCGCCGAGGCGTTGTTCCATGCGGCCATCTGGGCCTCGGTGCCGGCCGGCCAGGGCCCACGAGGGTTGGCCGAATTATTCGTGGAGAGGCTAGTGATTCCCGTCGCCGTCGTGGGCGCTGCCGGGTTAATCACTATATTGGCGGCGGTCGCGCGGCTGATATTATCGAACCCCTCGATGTGGATCAGGATCAGGTTCATGATGATGAACGGCTCGCGATCGATACGCTGGCCCGCGGGATTAGCGGCATCCGGCGGGAGGTTGTGCTCGAAAGTATTGTTTCCGTTGCAGTCGACGTACGGGCGGATATGGAACGTACCGACCGCATCCAAAGTCATGTTGGTGGTAAGTCCACTGTCGGTCGAGAGAGTGGGCGTCGCGTTCGCGTTCGCCGCGATCACATCGGCGTGGTCGCCGGTGGCGCCGGGACCGCCACGGACGTCCCGTTGAATGCTCCAGCGCACCGGAACAGCGGCCGGCGTGATATGTACGGAGAGCGCCACCGATTTTCCAGCCGCCATGGAGTTTTCGATCAGAACCAGCGCGCGGTTATCGGTATCGTTTTCGCTGTAGTGGGTGGCGGTACCCGCGCCTGCCCGTTGATAGTTCTGACTCGGCACGGGATGATTCGTGATCGGCGGTGCATTGCGGTTCGGATGCGCAGGAGTGGCGGGGATCACCGCTCGCAAGTTGCTGAATTCGACTACCGTCATCCGGACCCAATCCCCATCGCGGCTGAGACCGCTGATGCCAACTTTGAAGCCCGTATCATTGATGTTGACGCTGCGGCTCACGCCCTGTGCCCAGAAGCGCCTGCCGGCGGGGGGAATGGCACTATTGGCGACGGTAAGAGTCAGAGGAACCACGGCCCCGGCGGGCGCAACTTCATTCGGATCGTCAAACAATTGAACTCTCGCATCGAACGCGTTGAGGTCCAGGTTTCCCGGCCAGGTAGTCGGTAACGCCTGTTTAAGAATCACCAGAGCCCGGCCGTGGTGGTTCCCCGCCTGCCTGTGCACAACCCTGCCTACCGTTACTTTGTCCGGGACGCCAATCTGGGTCGGTTCGAGCGTGGGGGCCGTGCGGCTCTGGTGGATCTCCAGGAACACTTCAATGGAGGTGATGGTGACGCTCTGCGGTGGATTGACACCGCGCGTCGGTCCCTCAAAGAGCTCAAGCTTCAAAGTGATATCGTTCAGGGCCCCGCTAGGAGCAACACCTTCGGCGTGCAAGGTAACCCCCGCATTCAACTCGGCCGCGGTGAAGTCCGCGGATCCTCCAGTGCTGACGATCAGATTGCCGTTTGCAGGCGCATCGAAGAAGTTTACCTGCGCTCCTCCCGGCCGGGCCACCGTCACCGTTAGAGTGCCCGTTCCATCGAATCCCCCTCGGTCCGAATCCGTCAGCTGAACCTTTGTCCGGACCACGGTAGCTGGCGGCAGATACGGTTTGTTTACCAGAACTTCGTTGCGGGCCACCGTGATAATCGGGCTGACTTTCGGTTTGACCGGAGCCACCGCCGGCGGCGGAGCGGCCGCGGCGGGCGGCCCACTAACCGCCGCCGCGCATGCATCGCAACCCCCATCCGAAACACCGACCGGATTAGCCCCCATCCCGGCATCGCCGGCCGCCCCGGCGGCTCCCAATCCCCCGTCGTTAGCCATTCCAGTTCTCCCGCGCCGTCGCCTTTTGGCGCGCGGTTTCAAACAGGTAATTGGTCTTATGGGTCGGGTCCACGGCACGGGCCTTCAGGATGGGCGCGGCCCACGGGTGTCGCGGATCAGCATCGAAATCGCGGCCGAAAACAAACATGATATCGATGTATTTCGAGACGTCCCGCTCAGCCACGATGCCGTACGTTTGCGCCCGCTCGATGCCGTGGGAGATCCACTCCCGCACTGCGGCCTCCCCGAGGGCCTGGCATTCAGCCGGAAAGAACTGATTCACATGCGCATCCATTCGCTCCTCGAAGCGGCGGCGGATGTCCTTGTTGAAAGCCTCGGTATGGTGTTGGCGCAGTGTAAACATATCAGGTCAATTGGACTGCATCCCGGCCGATGCCCTCTCCCGTGAGGGTGAAGCGCAGCAGCGTGAGCGGGTCTTCGCCCTCAAGGAGAAACGCGCGTACCGGCCCGAAAAAGTCTCCCAATTCCGCCGGCATGCACGCAGGCAGGAAAACGCGTAGGACGCGAGGATCATAGAAACGGAAACAGAGAGGTCGGCCTGCCTCGTCTTTCACGAGCAGGAACCGGCGAAGGTGGTTTCTGAGTTCAGGCATGGTAATTCGGGACGTAAGATACACACCCCAGCTCTTGCCCCAGCTAACCTCCAACAGTCGACGAAGAAATCCGGTATCAGGCGAAACGGCGACCAGGTAAGGCGCCACGTTCGCCAGCGCCGCGCCCTTCTCGCCCTCGTAAAGCGAAGTATACGGCTGGCCGGAAGAAGCCAATACCGGAACCACCTGCGGCGATTGCGCTGCATCGAGTATGGCGTACAAGGGGAGGGCCTGTCCCTCGAGGATGCCCAGCAACGGCCCTTCGTTGACACGAACGGAGAAGAAGGATTGGCCGGCCTGGATGAGCGCATCATCGCCCAACGCACTCTCCTGGACCGGAGAGCCATTGACCAAGGTACCGTTTTGTCCGACATTTTTTATGCGGCACTCGCCTTTACCGCATGCGACGTAGAAATGCAGGCCGGAGAGGTAGTTGTCCTGTGGAACCGCCAGTTGGACACGCTGGGGATCGCGTCCCACGCTGCCTACCTGGTCCAGCCCGACCTCCAGCTTCGGTCCGACGCTGGAACCGTACGTGGCGCTAAGGGTTACGCGCATACCTTATATATCATCAGCCTCCGACCGGGGCTCCAGTCACGCGCATCACATCGGTACTGTGGCAGCTCCGGAGACGGCAGCGGCAATCATGGCGGCGGCCTGGAGAGCGATCCCGCCCGTGTCTGGAAGAGCGGGTTCGAGCGGCGCAACCACTACCGGGATCCCCATCCCGGGGATGCCGATCATGACGGTGGGCAGGCCGAATACAATCACCCCGCCATGGACGGTGGGATCTCCCATCCGCGCGGCCATCAAGTTTCCGATGAGGACGGTTGGCGAGCCCATCGCGATCACGTCCGGCGGGCCCACGCACGTCGCCATGTCCGTGATACGCGCGGCCGGCAGGAATCCGATTAACACCGTCGGGCAGCCAGGCGGCAGGATCGGACCGCCGACGTGTGGCACGAGGACGGTCACCATGGGACAAACGTGCATGTCCGTAACGCGAGCGGCCGGAGGCATACGTTATTCTCCCCAGACTTCAATTTAACTTACCAATCTTATCCAATGCCAGCGTCGGCCACTTCCGGAACTGCGGGATCGTTAGGATCTTTTGGAGGCGAGAGATGGGCTTTCCGTCTAGCTGGCTCGCGAGATCGCCAGCCTCGGAATCCCCTACCGATCTAAATAGGGATCGTTCGCCATGCGGATGAACGCCGCTTCCGATGCGGGAGACGAACTGAAGCGCCAATCGGCTTCCTTGTTCACATCGAACCAAATGAGACCCTTGATGAGCGGGAACTCGGTACGCAGAGTGGGAATGATGTCGTCGATCCACTTGCCCTTGTCCCCTCCAGCTTCAGCGGACGCCATCTCTCCAATCAGAATCGGCTTTTTCTTCGCTGCAAGGAGGGGGTAGATGTCTTGGAACACCTGGCGGAAGGTCTGCCAGCCGCCGTTCTTTGTACCCCAGTTGTACCCATCGACTCCGGTCCAATCGACGTACATATCGCCGGGATAGTAATCCATCGTCGTCCGGTTGCCACCGGCGGTGTCCGTGACGTTCGGGCACCATACCCAAACCACGTTGCTGGCTCCCGCGGCAACAAAGAGGTCGTGAATATGTCGAAAAGCGGAAACGTACAAGGGGGCGTTGTTGCCGCTCCACGCCTCGTCGCCGTTCATCTCGGCGGCGAAGTCGAGGAAGAACTTCTTGCCGAGTGCTTTGGAACTGTTCGCGCGCGCCATGATCGTTGCATCGAGGCTCCCGTCGATAATCTTGGCGAAGTCGATGTGGTGGGGTTCCCAATTTACGAGAGGGATGCGTCCTTGCGCCAGGTCTGCCTTGGTGACGCTGCCTGTCCAGTCGGCTGCCCACGCATAGTACGTGAGGTGAACCGCAGGTGTCCGCCCGAGCTTCACTGCTGTCTGGGCCAGACTGCCAGCGCCGTAATATAGCCCGAACAACACACCCGATGCGGGCTCGAGAACGGACAACTCGCTCGGACCTCCGTTTACGGGGCTCGGAAGCAATCCGCTGTACACAAAAATTACGATACCCGTCAGGGTGACTCTGCTAGCTATTTTTCTCATGGTAATGGCTCATGTGGCGAACTTCAATTCCGCGACTCTGTCCAACGCCCTAGCCGCCGAAGCGCCTCATCCCCCCATGCACTAAAGTTCAGTAACCATTTCCGCGCCTCCCAGTATAAGGATTGATGGGAACCCTACTGCAAGACCTGCGCTATGCCGTTCGCACGTTTCGTAAATCGCCGCTGTTTGTTTCGGTGGCGGTGCTTTCACTCGCGCTTGGAATCGGCGCCAATACGGCGATCTTCACGCTGATCAACCAACTCATTTTGCAGTATCTGCCGGTTCGCCACCCCGAAGAGCTGGTGCTGCTGACGGCGCGGGGCAACCACTACGGCAGCAACAACGGGCCCAACGCGCTTTCGTATGCCATGTATCAGGACTTCCGGGACAAGAACCAGGTGTTCAGCGGCATGTTCTGCCGGATGGAAACACGGCCAGCGTCAGCTACAGTGGCAGAACCGAACTCGCGTCAGTGGAATTCGTTTCCGGAAATTACTTCTCGGTGCTGGGTGTTGGAGCGGCTACTCGGGCGCGTGTTCACCGCTTCGGATGATCTCATGCAGGGCGCCCATCCAGTCGTGGTTCTGAGCTATGGCTACTGGAAGGCGCGCTTCGGCGGCGATCGCGAAATCGTCGGAAAGAAATTCGTCGTCGACGGCTATCCGCTGACCGTCATCGGCGTGAGCCAGGCCGGCTTCAATGGCGTCGAGCCCGGCAGCTCGCCGCAGATTCGCGTGCCCATCACGATGCATGACAGCATGCCGCCCGGACGGAATATTCAAGGAGTTGAACAACCGGCGCGCGCCGTTTTGTGCAGGTTTTCGGCCGGTTGAAGCCCTGGCTGACCGCTGGAACCGCCAAAGCCGGGCTGCAACCGCTGTTCCACCAGATCCTGCAAATGGAGGTGCAGCAGAAGGCATTCGCCAAGGCCAGCCGACTATAACAAGCAACAGTTTCTGAGGATGTGGATGGATGCGCTGCCCGGGTCGAAGGGACGGTCACAACTGCGCGAGCAATTCTCGAAACCGCTTCTGGCGCTTATGGCGATCGTCGCGCTGGTGCTGCTGATTGCCTGCTCGAATCTCGCGAATCTGCTGATCGCGCGTGCGTCCTCACGTCAGAAAGAAATTGCCATCCGGCTGGCGCTGGGCGCGGGGCGCGTGGCGGCTCGATCCGCCAATTGCTGATGGAGAGCCTTTTGCTGGCTTCGCTCGGCGGCGCGATCGGCGTGGGGCTTGCGGTGTTGATGGATCGAGCTCTGCATCAGCTTCCTGCCCGCACGTTCTGGACCGATCGCGTCTCGACCAGCGCCCGACGCGAGCGTACTGCTGTTCACGCTGCTGGTATCGCATGCTGACCGGACTGCTTTTCGGCCTGGTGCCGGCGCTTGCAAGCCACGCGCCCGCACCTGGCGTCCACGCTCAAAGACCAGGCCGGCGGGGTGGTGGGGGGCACGGCGGGTGCTGCGCAAGGGTCTGGTAGTGGCGCAAGTAGCGCTCTCGCTGCTGCTGCTGATCGGCGCAGGACTCTTCGTGCACAGTTTGCAGAACCTGAAGGAACTCAACCCGGGTTTCCACACCACCAACCTGGTGAGCTTCGCGGTAGATCCGCACGCTCGGCGGATCAAACCTGGTGGCCCGACTATTACCGCCGCCTGCAGCGAGCGACTGCAGCGCTGCCTGGCGTAGCCTCGTCCACTCTGGCTGTCATACCCGTGCTGTGGGACAGACGAGTGGGACAACTCCGTCACGGTGGAAGGCTACAGCCCGAACTGGGCGAATCGGTCGACCCACATATGCAGTTCTGCTCGCCGGGCTTTTTCGAGACCCTGCGAGTTCCTATCATGCCGGGCCGCGATTTTCGCATCGACGACGACGTCTGGGCGCGCCAAAGTCGGCATTGTGAACGAGAAATTCGCGCGGAAATATTTCGCCAACGGCAATCCGCTTGGACGGCACGTGGGGTTGGCGGATCGATCCCGGCACCAAACTGACATGGAGATCGTCGGCGTGGTGGGCGACACCAAATACGAGAGCATGCGCGACCAGGTCCCCTACGAATTCTATTTGCCGTACACCAGCAGGACTGCGTAGTCAGCATGACCGCTTATGTGCGCGCAGCGCTGCACCTTTGGGCCTCTTCGCACGCTGCGGAAGGTGGTCGCGGAACTCGACGCCGACGTTCCGCTTTATCGAGATGCGCACGCTCGATGAACACGTGAGAACTCGCTGGTGACCGAGCGGCTGCTGGCGACGCTCTCGATCGGTGTTCGGCGCTCTGGCGACGCTGCTGGCGGCCATGGGGCTTTATGGCGTGATGGCGTTCATGGTAGCGCGGCGAACGCGCGAAATCGGAATCCGCATGGCGCTGGGCGCGAGTGGAGGATCCGTGATCTGGCTGGTGATGCGGGAAGTATTCTACTCGCGGGCCGCGGTCTCGCGATCGGATTGCCGCGGCGCTGGGACTGACACGGCTGGTGAAGCCGCAGCTATTCGGCGTAAGCCCAGCGACGGCCTCACGATATCCCTGGCGCGCCGGCATCGTCGCGGTGGCGATGCTTTCCGGCTACCTCCCCGCGCGGCGAGCGACAGGGTATCGATCCCATGCGCGCGCTGCGGTTCGAATAACTAAGGCCCCATCACATTCCTATTTTTCTACCCGCTGGCGCTGGCCTTTTTCCTGTACGGGAGGGCTTTGATCCTTGCCAGGCAGAACCGGCTCCGGCAGGTGTGTTGAAGTATATCTTGCCAGGCTGAGTGGACCGGTGGTATCGGGCAGGACTGGTGGTTTTCTCTGCCCATTCACTAACCGAAATGCGGAAGTCAGGTCCCCGAAGGCAGTTCGGCGCCAGTCGCTGATGTTCGGCTCACGCACGCCGGTGAAAGTTTCCAGGAACTGGAGGACCGAGGTGTGATCCAATGGCTCGCTGCATACCCAACCCCCGGCTGTCCACGGCGAAACGATGATGCAGGGAACCCGGAATCCACCGCCGATCGGAAGTCCGTCGACAAATTCGCGGGGACTGCCGGGCGGAGCCACCGGGGGCGCCACGTGGTCGAATATGCCGTCATTTTCGTCGTAAGTAAGAATAAACGCGGTCTTCGCCCATACATCAGGGTTGGCCGCAATCGCATCTATCTTGCTTGCGACAAAAGCCGCGCCCTCCGCCGGCATGTAGTCTGGATGCTCGGACTGAAAACTAGTCGGAATAATCCACGAGACCGTTGGTAACTGATCGTGAATGGCGTCGTATTCGAACTGGCCCTCTGGACCGTACAGTACTCCTCGGGAATGAAGAGAGGAGCCTCTCGCAGCCTGCTGAAACACTTTGAAGTTCTGCAGCATATTGCAATGGTAGTTGTCTTCTTGTTGGTAGACCTTCCAGCTAATGCCGGCTCGTTCCAGTCTTTCCGGATACGTGGTCCAGGTGTAGCCACCGTCCGGCACCGTATTCGAGATGATCGGTCCGCCGCCCAAGCCATCGGGATCGATCGTCCCCGTCATAAGATACATGCGATTGGGGAATGTGGGCCCCATAACCGAACAGTGGTACGCATCGCAGATGGTAAATGCCTCCGCCAAAGCGAACTGGAACGGGATGTCCTCCCGCTTGTAGTAGCTCATGGTATATGGCGCCTTCACTCCGTCCGCTTTTCGATGCGCGGGCAGCCAGCGGTCCATTCGCCCTCCGTTCCATGCTTCGTGTTGCACTGCCCAAGCGTGACTGGTGGAAGGAATCTTCTGAGCGCTGCTCGAGCCAGTATCCAGGTGAAACGGCAGCATGCCGCCATTGGGGTCTTCGATATCCGGCTGATGAAACACAGACCGGCCGTCGACCAGTTTCAGGGCGGCCGGATCGCCAAACCCACGAACTCCTGACAATGTTCCGAAGTAATGATCGAACGAACGGTTTTCCTGCATGAGGATGACCACATGTCGGATGTCGCGCGGGAGGCTTCGCTTCGGGGGCTCCATCGCAAGCACCCGCCGTAGGTTTGGCGGCATAAGCATGGAGGCGGCCGCAGCGGCGGCGTAACTAGAGGCGTATGTCAGCAGGCGCCGGCGGGTCGGTCCTGTGGCGGCAGGATTGGGGAAAATTGTTGATTTCATGTTGGACATGGCTAAGGCCCGAAATGGAAATCATATCGCGTTACCGGGCAGTGTCCCGCCGATGATCCGCGTTTTCCGCCGGCGGCAAACGGCCCAGATGAAAGACCGGGCTGGTTTTGGTGAGATTCTATCTTTTGTTCGAAAGCAGATACGCGACCAGGCTGGCAATTTCACCCTGGTTGTACGGATCCAACAAATGTTCCGGCATGATGGAAATTTTGGAAATCCGCCGCTCTTTGATGGAAGCCTTGGGGACCTCGATCGGCCGCTCCACCTCAGCAGTTTTCACCACCAGCCTTTTCGCGTCTTCCGAGACAATAAGTCCGTTGATCAGATCGTTGTCTTTGGTTTCAATGATGTAGCTGCGGTACTGATCCGATATCGTTTTCGAAGGCCAGAGGATGGCTTCCAGAACATCCTTTTTCTTGAAGCGGCTCGCCAGGGTAGTGAGGTCGGGACCAAAATCTTTGCCCTCCGCGCCGATACGATGGCACGAGGAACATTCCTTCTCGAATATCTTCTTCCCCGCCTCTGGTTTGGCTTTAAGGGTCATCGGATCGTACATTTGAAACTCGAAGACTTCCTGCGCGCTCACAGCCTGCACGCCCTGCTGACGCTGCACAGCCGCCGGAAGCCGGAAGCCGGACTTGGTGAGGACGGCCACTTCGAGCGGCGCGAACTGGGGTACCCGCGCGTAGGCAGCCTTCTTCTCATCCGGACTGAAATTGGTCAGCAACGAGTCGAACATGAAATTCAGGTAGCCGGTGAAACTGGCGCCGCCGCGCCACGCAACTGATTTGGTGAACCAGTTGACCAGCGCTGCCTTTTGCGCCGGCGTCCAGCCCGACTTAATGGTACGCAGGCAGTACACGTAGTGGATTTGTAGCGGCTCGTTATCGTCCTCCTTCGGCATGGCCGCGAGAATGGCTCCAATAGCCTCCGGCTCCCCGCAATAGGCCAGCGTGCGGGCGTATTCCCGGTTCAGGCGCTCGTCGGCCGCCGGAAACTGCGCGGCAATGAGGCCGCTGAGTTGCTTGCGGATAGCGGCGGGAGCACCCGTATCCGTAGCCGTGGCATTCAAGGCGAACGCCCGCAGCAGACGCAACTGGTCATCCACGGACAAGCCGCCGGCCTTGAACATGGCGAGCTGTTTTTCGTAGACCGGCTGATAATCCGACGGTGCCTTCGCCGTGCGGATGAGCGCGACCATACCTTCTATTGCCGGCAGCGGTCTGGTTTCCGCGAGCGCGCGCCCCGACCATTGTTCGCGCGGAGTTCGTTCCAGCGCCAGCCGGCCCGCGTAGCGCACGAATCGATCGCCATCGGATAGCATCGCGTAAAGATCGCCGACTGGCGCGAACGGCGACGCGTTCTCGCTGAGACCCAAGCGCACCAGAGCCTCGGCCGCGCGACGCCGCACAAAAGGATCCGAGTCCTTGATTCCGGCCGCGGCTATGGCTTTGGCCGCATCGCTACCTTGCTGGCCCGCAACGAACATGACCCCCGATCGCACCGCCGCGTTCGAATCCCCGCTCAACAGGCGCAACAAATCAGCGCTCGGCTTGGGACCTAGGCGTTCGAGGATCGACAACGCCTGCACCCGATCGCGTTCTTCGGCTGAGCCGTCGCGAGTCAACTTTTCAAGCTCCGTCGCCCACGAAGCGCCCATCGCGTCCTTGGCCTTCAGCAAGGCGGCGTGTCCCCAACTGGAGAGCGGTTGCGGCTGCCGCACCACAGCGAGAATCCCCGAGGGCTTCCTATCGCCAAACAGCGATTCGAAAAATCCGGGTTTGTAACGGACACGGTAGAGTCCGCCTTCGGTGTCGCGGCCGCCCATTGTGAAATACAGAAAGCCATCCGGCCCCACTTCCATATCGGTCACATTCAGCGGCTCGCCGTGTACGAATTCCTGCGGCTCGCGGTTTGTCTTATAGGTACCCCCTTCGTGCGCGAGTGTGGACACCAGAATCCGCCCGCGAGACCAATCGCCTTCGAAGAACGCGTCGCTGTAAGCTTTCGGGTAGACGGAATGCTCGTAGAATTCCATGCCCACAGGCGATCCACGCCCCTGTTCCCCGATGGGCGGAAGCGTATCCAGAAAGTAAAATGGGAGCTTGCCAGACCCCGTGCGCCAGCCATAGTCGCCGCCCGGAATCAAATGCAGCGTGTGCACTGGACGATACCAGGGCAGGTTAATATCCCATTCCATGTCACTCTCGAATGTGAATGCTTCGCCTTCCGCATTGAACGCAAAATCGTAGGCGTTGCGAAACCCACCAAGCAGCATGGTGTACGTTTTCGCGTCGCGATTGTAGCGCCACAGCACGCCCCCGGGCGCCATGATGCCGGCGGCGTGCCCGCGCGCGTCCATGTAGCGTTCCAGGAGTTGAGATTCCTCGTATTCGCGCAGGGGGGAATCGGGTTCGATCAAATCCCGGGGCACAAACGTATGATTACCGGTCATCACGTACAAAGAGCCGTCGGGGCCGCGGCGGATCGCGTGCGGGCCATGCTCCCCCATCTCGCGGTCGAATGTATTCAGCCTCTCGAAGCTGTCCGCTACGTCGTCTCCGTTGGTGTCCGCAAGCTTATACAGCCCCGCCTGGCGAGTGGCCGTGTCGTTCCCTATCGCAAACAGGGTGCGGCCTTCGAACCACATGCCCTGCGCATAGCTGATCTTGTCGCTGAGCACCTTCTCGGTCTCAAAAACGCCGTCGCCATCGCGGTCGATGAGAATGGTCGGGTGGCCGCGCTCTTTGGAAACGACGGGGCGGCCTTGACTGTCGAAAGTCATGGCTATCAGGGATCCGGTCTGGGAGGCGGGCGCCGTCACTTCGACCGTAAACCCAGGCGGCGTTTGAAAGCGGCTGTCCGGCTTGCGGCCGCATCCTGTAACGATCAGCGCAGCGAACGAGAGAGCAAGCAGACGATTCTTCATGCGGGGGCGATTCCAATTCTACTGCGAGATGAGGTCCCGCTCGGCAACGTGCGATAGGCCGGGAGTCAACGGGTAGGCGGACTCTCGGCCTCCTTTCGCGCAGGGTACATCGACGCACGCTTGTGAAGGGCCCTGGCGATCTTGACGACGCCGACGCCATACGCGGTAGTTCCGATGAGGACTTTGCAGCTCTCGTTACGCTGCAGTCAGTGACCGTCCCAATTTACCGGTGTTCGTGAGGGGCCTCATGGCCATGCGGGTCATGCATCGCCTTGCCGTGAAATTCCGCACGGTGTTCGGCCGGGTGCTCGCCGCGCGCGGGCAAATGCCCGTGATAGCCCTTGCGAAAGTCCAAATTATGATCGACGTGTCCGTAAAAATGTTCCGGCCCGTGATACCAAGGTCCCGCGCCGATGAATACACCGCCTGAAAACCATTCCGGCCCATAATAACCGTCCGGTGCACAGTTATAAGGGGGTACTTCGTAGTACCCGTAAGGACAAACAGGCGGTGGGCCGATATTAACCGCAACCTGCGCCGAAGCATGATGGGCGGTAGCGACGAAGAGCCCCGCAGCGATGGTCATGAACCCGAGGTGTCTCAGTGTTTTCATAGATTTTCCCCTTAACGTAAAATCGCGCCGACTGAGCGCGTGTTTCACTGCCGTCTTCAGTTCCTGCACGTCTGATTCCAAGCCGAATTGTGCAGCTCATCACGGTAGACTGCTTCAAACGGTCCTATATCGTCGGTCGAACTGACTACGATGTCTTCACGGTAGAAGTGGCGGAACGCCTCTAGGAAAATGACCGGAAAGTTCTCGACGCTGGTGCGCCTCTTGTCATTGAGGAGCAAACACCTCAGGCGGATGGCATTCATACCTATATATTTCGGTCAAGTTCCCGCTTCAGGGCTGTGACGGCGAGCTGTCTGGAGTTGGCGGAATGGCGATGGATCAGGCGCGAAAAGGCGACGCGCACGATGCGGCACTTCCTCGCGGGACGCATAGAACTCTGTGCTGATCCCTAATTTTCCTGCACGTTTTCTGGATCTAATCCGTCCTAACTCCGAGGGGGAGAGTATGGGTAGACTCCCGATGGCCATTTGCTTTGTTTCCATGGCGCTCGGACAGCAGGTTGATCGCGTTTTTCAACTGAGGAACGCGACAAACGTGATAAGCCGACAGGAGATCGCCACTGCGCTACGTCAAATAGCCCACGTTGAAGAACCTTCCATCGACAATGCGGCTGGAACGTTAACCGTCAAGGGTACGACCGATCAGCTTGCACTCACCGAATGGCTTGTTCCTAAATTGGACGTGGCAGAAGCCTCAGACTCCGGTCCGCAGGAGTACCGGGTGTCCGGCAACGCCGATGATGTCGTCGTCGTGATCGGGGTGGTGCACACCACAACGGTCAGTGGCGTTCAACAAATCTGCGCCACCCTGCGGTCGGTCACAAACATCCGGGCAATCGCTCCCGTAATTACGTCCAGGATCATCACGCTGCGTGATAATGCCAACCAGATTGCCTTGGCCGAATCTCTTCTGCCGAAGCTGGATGTAGTGGCGCAGCCCCGACAGGAGCCTTCGATTGACGAATTGAGGCTAACCACCAGCGATGACACTCTAATGGTGTACGGTCTGGCGCATACCGACGGTGCAGTTGGCATTCAGGAAACGACCACCACCCTGCGGTCGGTCTTCGACATCCAACGGATTTTTCCGGTTACTGCGCCTAACCTGCTGGCCATCCGCTGTCAAGCAAACCAGCTACAAATGCTCAAATGGCTGATCCCGAAACTAGACAGACAGACGGCAGACCCCAGCGGCAACGAAGCCCACGTTCCAGGTAGCAATGATGATGTGGTGCATGTGTTTTATCTGTCCCACACAACGAGTCGGAACGCATTAAGCGGACTTTTGGCCGATATACGCCGAACAGTTCAAATTCAGAAGGCATTTGCGCGCACAACACCGCCAACACTCGTGGTGCGAGGTACCGAGGCGCAAATTGCGACGGCGGGGCAGATGATCGAGTTGGCAGATCGTCAGGCACGGTAGTAGCGGAACGGCAGACACTTTTGCCGTTTGACTGTAGTCGGCGAATTGATAGTCGCCCGCACGCTACCGGAAGCTGGGGGCAGGCTCGCTCGGGAAGCCGGCGTTCGAGGAGATTACTCCCGTGATGTCACGTGTGGGGAAGTCGGAAGCTTTCATTTGATGTTTGCCGATTGCCGGCGGACATTGCCCAGCGTTCGATGGGGGGAATCGGGGCTACCGGCCGTTTGCGTCCTGCTTAAGGAACGTGGTCTGAATGTGCATGGCCACTCGCGTCGACCCACATCCATGGCTCGGTGTAGAGGACAGTCAACAGCCTTTTTGGAAGGGGAGCACGCTCGCGCTACCATCAAAAATGACAAGGCACTGATCGAGCGAACCCAACGGCGGAATAGCCGCGCAGAAGGAGGCCCATGAGCGAGCGTATGGATTTCGAAATTGTTTGTCCGAACAATCACGACCAGACGGTCACATTCAGTCAGGAAGAATTCGAAAGGGCGTTGAAATCCGATGACCTGGTGTTCCACTGCAACACATGCGATGCGAACTGGCCTCCATCCAGTGCAGACATTGCCGAATTCCGGAAGCAGTTCGCGAGGAATTCAGGCTAACCCTTTGGCAGGGGTCGGCGACAGATTAGACGCCGCGACTATAGCTTGGGAGATTGAGCCGCCCCCGGCGAGTTCGCTGCAATCACATACCGGCAGCACCTCAATACCGCAAGATTCAAGTGCGTCAAGCAGTGGTAGACGGCGGTCCCGAGCCATGATGAGCATGGCCTTGATGTTCGGTGGCATATTGCTAACAGGGGAAGGGGGCCGAGTTCGCTCCCTTAAGTAAAACTATTTACTGTCCGGCTTACACGGCGTGCGCGGCAGCCTCGAAGGTGGAGGTGCCAACTTCATAGGTCTGAACCGTAGAAGCGCCCTCGGTTACTTTCGACAAGAACGCTTGTACCTGGCTATAGGCTGTGCGCTGGTAAGTTTCCGCGTCTTGCTTCTGATTCCACAAGCTGATCCCGAAAGCCTCCGATCCGTTTGAAGCTACCAGGGTGATTGCGTCTTGAAAGCCCTTCTGTCTTTGCAGCACGGGCAGAACGTCATTCTCAAACGTCCTATTAAACTCGGCAACAGAATTGGCCTTGAGTCGTACAGTCACCCTACGAGCAAACATTGAATAACCTCCTCGGTTATGTTGGCTAGCTAAGAGGAAGACTTCAGAGGACCTGACTTAGTTTAGATGATCTGGAGAGCGAGCAAGAGAAACCCGCTCACTGGCAACCTAGCTCTGTTCGATTATCCTTGTCAAGTAGATGCTTTAGGTCATTTGTCGAATGCTGAGGCAAGCGACAGAGAACAATAGCGTGCACAATTTTCGACCCTCGCTCACGACTGTAGCCTTTGATACAACCTTCCTCCGCGCGGGGCTCGCACTGAGGTCCTTCCGCGAACACGACTGCTCGTTTCGCCTTCGTTCGCGGCGGCTTCTCTATTCCGCAGGCTCGCGGTGCCTCACGAAGCCGATGATCAGCAGTAACACCGAGAGAATCAGACCCAGCGCGGCAGGTACGTGACACAGTTTTACTACGAGTTCCTCCCACGGTGCTGCGCCCGCCGCCCCGGCCTGCAGGGCCGCGACGGGCAACATCTGGTTTGCACCCCACCAGGCGTTGGCCACCTCGGACAGGGCCATCAGCCACGTCAACCACGCCGAGACCACCATCACCCAGACGGCCTTGACTCCGATGCTGTGGGGCAGCTTGAGCAGCAGGACGCCAAGCACCACGAACAACAGGCCGTTCGTTTCAAACTGGATGTGTGCCCCCACGGCGAGCCTTGGGTACCGCGTCAGGGACGGGGCGAAACCCCAGAGGAGCCCGGCCAGAATGAGGGCGAGGCCGTGAATCAGAATCTGTTTACCGCCGGTTTGAATGGTCATAATTGTTTCCATGAGCGTGCATTGTCAAGCGGGCTTTGTATCACAGGGCGCCTTCACCGGACAAGAGGTGCGTGGATATGAGTTCGTGAATATGAAGATTAGGAACGAACGGTCGACTGCTCGTCCCCTATTGAGGATTTCTTTACATTTCAAGCCGAAGCGCTGCTCGTGCTACAAGCCCGAGGAATATCAAGAACGGGATCGGCTGCGGTTGCAGAGTTTTACGATCGTCGGTGTCGTGGGAGACGCGTAACAGCTTACGCGAGCCTGCATCTCCACAATTCTATCTGCCCTTCTTCAATCCAAAGGGCGACGAGCCGTCTTTCTGCTCCTTTGAAGTTAGATACAGTGGAAATCCGGCAGCGGTGACAGCGGCGATTCGCGCAGGCGCGCAGGAAGTGGCGCCTGGGGTTCCGCCGGTGGAAATCCGGACGATGAACGAGCTCATGGGTGAGACGCTCGTAACCGAGCGCGCCATCAGGCAGCTCAGCAGTATCTTTGGGCTATTTACCCGCCAGATGGGCGTCTAGGGTAGACCCGCTAGACGCACTTCGCAAAGAGTAGTAGCGCGGGAACGCTCCCAAAGGCCTTACTCACAATCACCGTCCCTTCGATCATTTGAGAACCCTGAGCCGGGGTTTCCGTTTTAGATCCCGAATGCCCGTCAGTTTACACTCAGCCGCCATCCTTTGGTCCTGCGGCTTGCAGCTTTTCCTCCGAGAGCCGTTTTCGCCCCTGACGGCGCAGTTGGCGCCCTGCCGGAAAAATCCGAAACCCTTAAACGGTTCATGTTGGATGCCGCTGCTGGAGGCTTGTGATGCGTTCATGGCCGACGTCGAGGCACAACATCTTTCCGTGGCGAGCCTCAAGAAGTATCGCGTTCTGCTCATCAAACAAGTTGCCCAGAAGATCGGCTGGCCAGGAACCGGCAATTCCTCTACACCCAGAACACAGGTGTGTCAGTCTACATTCCGCTGACGCCATTCGTGGTCGACGCCCTCGATGCGTATCCCCTCAAGATCGAACGTTATTGGTTCTGGACGGGAGCGGGTCAAAGGATACGCTCGCAGGCAACTGGCGGCGCGCCTTCCGTCGGTTGTGCGAGATCGCTGGTGTGCATGGTGGCCACCCGCACCGGTTCCGGGACACGCTGGCGGTGGAGTTGCTGCTGGAAGTCGTCCCGATGGAGCGTGTCCTGGTCCTGCTCGGGCACTCCTCCGTGAAGATCACTGAGCGTCACTACGCCCCTTGGGTTCAGGCGCGTCAGGCGCAACTCGAGGCGGACCTAGTGCGGGTCTGGCAGAAAGATCCCCTCGCCCGGGCGGAAATGCTGCGCGGCCATACAGCGCTCCACGATACGTCGGCCGTGCAAATAATAGCGACAAATCCGCGACACGAAAATAGCGAGGCCCCTAACTAGCAGAACACGCGCCAGTTAGTTTGGTGAGCCGGGCGGGACTCGAACCCGGACACCCTCCCGAGAGCACGCAAGTTATTGATTTCAATAAACGGCAAAAACGCCAAAATCGCTACTTCCGCCGAAGTGAGGTACACGGCGGGTACACGGGTCCCGAAAGACGAGGCTGGTTCGGCTCACACTCACCGAAATATGGGAAATAAGCGAAGAAACGGATTGCCTCGGGATGACGACGTATTCTTCCTTGAGGAAGATGCGGTCCGGGGAGGAGAATTGGCGACGAGTCGTCACCTGGTCGGATCGACATGGCAACGTTTTATTCTCAGTTTGTCCACATGTGGACGTTTCATAGCCCTCGGCGCCCATGCTCGCAGTCCCGTTTGGCGCCCTGGACCAGGTCACGCCGCTGTTCGCCGTGAGCTACAGCTTCTGAACGGCGACGTGCCGCCGCGGTCCCGCCGCCGATGATCGGGTCGGCACCCGTCGGTCTACTCCGGGACCGGTCCGAGACTCAGCGCGATCTTCTTTGCGGTCTCCTCAGGAATGCTGGGTAGAACCACAACGTGACAACTGCACGTGCCGCCCTTACCCGGCACGCTGGCGCTGTATGCGTTCGGGTCTTCCGAACGCTTGGAAATCTTGTCCTGATAAAAGATTCGCCTCGCCGTATTCTCGAAAAGTTTGTCCTTGCGGATGCCGAACATCTTCTGCAAGGTTTCCGGGAGCGGTTTGAACACCTGGCCGGCCTGGTTAGTGACCACGGCGATCGCGGTTCTGACGTCGTGAAACACCGCCGTACCCGTTGTCTCGGGTAACGGATCCCAGTCCGGCGGAACCGCAAGCTGGCAGGCACCTTTGGAATCTTTCACGATTTTCCAGCCGGCCGGCGTAGTCTGTGCCAGAGCGCTTGCCAGCAATGAGAGAAACAGAGTTGCACGCATGCATTCTCTCCTGGCTGGAGTTTACCGCCTGGGGAGGTCGCCGACAATAAACCCTTGCAGCAAAGACCACGATCGTGACCGAAGGTCCTTCTGGCGGCCGGAAAATCGCTCTCTCACGTGTGCATTCGACTGCGCCAGGCAGGGGGACCACAGATGACCGAGTGGCGCAAATTTCCAGCGATCGCGATCATCGATTCCACCGGTGGAATCCGGCAGAAGCCTCCAACGTGCTCCGCAATTCCGGAACAATCCGAGCCGCGTTTGCGTACAGACAGTCTCCGAGGTGTGCCCATGAACCCTCTGCTCGACATTCGATACGCTGTGCGGCTCATCCGCAGAGCCCCTTTGGTCAGTGCGATTATCGTGCTCACGCTGGCGTTGTGCATTGGAGCGAACACGGCGATCTTCAGTGTCGTGGACGCGACGCTGCTCCGCCCGCTGCCCTATCCCGAACCAGACCGGCTGGTCCTAGTAGCAACGCACGTCCGGGGTCACGAAGCGGAGGGCGACGTGGGGAGCCAGGATGGCCGAACATGGGAGGCCATTCGCGATCGTGCCAGCCTTCTCGACTCGGCGGTCTACTCCGGCGCCGAGGGCGTGAATTTCGCCGCAGCCGGAAACGTGCAGTACGTGCAGCAGGAGCGCGTGGGCGCCGGCTTTTTCCGTGTCCTGGGCGTTCCATCGCTAATAGGGCGAGAGTTCACCCGCGCGGAGGATCGTCCCGGCGGGCCGGCCATCACGGTGCTCAGTTACCACTTGTGGAGGCGAGTCTTCAATGCGGACCCATCCGCAGTCGGCAGGTCCGCGATGCTGCGCGGAGAGCCTTACACTATTGTCGGCGTGATGCCAGAGCGCTTTCAGTCCGACGCCGCCGCCGATCTGTGGACGCCGCTCCGGCCCTCGACGACTGGCGAAGGAGCGGGCACCAATTACGGTGTCATCGGGCGCCTGAAGCCGGGAGTTACGTGGGAGCAGGCCGATGCCCAGATCGAGGCCGTGGGGGCGCCGCTGATCCAGGAAATTAAACTCCCCCCGGACGTGTCGCGCCGCCTGCGCCTGGTTACTTTGCAGCGGGGCCAGACGGAGGATGTGAGGAAGCCGCTGCTCATTGTGTGGGCGGCGGTCGGACTGGTGCTGCTGATTGGATGCGCGAACATCACCAGCCTGCTGTTGGCGCGGGCGGCGACGCGCACCAGAGAAATTGCCACGCGGCGCGCTTTGGGCGGGGGACGGGGGGCCATCATCCGGCAGTTCCTGATGGAAAGCCTGGTCCTGGCGGCCGCCGGCGGAGCGGTGGCGCTCCTTTTAGGTTACGTGGGCATCGAGGGATTGAGCCGTCTGGCGCAAGACCAGTTTCCCGCGGTAGCGGCGATCCGCCTGGACGGGCGTGTTCTTGCGATGACCGCGCTCCTGGCGCTCGGCGCCAGCGTTCTAGCCGGCATCTTTCCTGCATTGGAGGCGAGTGGAGTCGATATTCGCTCCGCTCTTACCGAAGGCGGAGCGAGAGCCATTGCGGGCACGAGAAAGCGCTGGTCGCGGAGGCTGCTGGTGAGTGGGGAGATCGCACTGGCGGTACTGCTGTTGATCGGCGCCGGGCTTCTCGTTCGCACGCTGGCGCACCTCTACCGTCTGCGCCCCGGCTTCGACCCCGCGAATGTCATCGCGGCCAGCTTCTCGCTTCAGGATGCCCGCTACTCGACCAGCCAGAGCGTGAACCGGCTGTTCGAGTCCGGGCTCGCGCGCATTCAGGAACTCCCTGGAGTTGACTCGGCCGCTGTTGGTCTGAAGCTTCCGTATGAGCGACACCTCAACGATGGCTTCCGCCGAATGGATGGACCGGAGGCGAGCGACCAGGACATCATCACGGACCTTTGCTACGTCACTCCGGATTATTTCCAGACGCTTCGCATTCCCCTGCTTCGCGGCCGCATGTTCCGTGGAACCGACGCGGCCTCCTCTGCGCCGGTCGTCATCGTCAACCAGGCCTTCGTAAAGAAGTACCTTTCGAAGCAAGAACCGCTGGGCAGCCATCTCTTGATCGACTCGAAGGGCCGCCAAATTGTCGGCGTAATCGGCGACGTCCAGCAATCGCCTGGGTGGGATACGCACGAGCCGCTGCAACCGACGCCCACCGCCTACATCCTGGCGTCGCAGACCTCCGGCCAGGCTTTTGCCCTGATCCACACCTTCTATTCCCCGAGCTGGATTGTCCGTACGACCGGCCCTCCCCAGGGCGTCATTCGCGGTATGCAAGGCGTCGCGACGAAGATCGATCCTCTTTTACCGATTGCTGAGTTTCACACGATTGAAGAACTGCGTTCGAAGACTCTCGCGTCACAGCGGCTGCAAGCTATGCTACTGTCCACGATTTCCGCGCTCGCCATGGTGCTCGCGGTGGTTGGTGTCTATGGTCTCATGGCGCAGGCGGTGGTGGAACGCCGGCGCGAGCTCGGTATCCGGATCGCGCTCGGCTCGACGCTCGCACGTGCGATCCGTGATGCAGCGCTCCCCGGCTTCTGGTTGGCGCTGGTAGGCGTGATCAGCGGATGCCTGCTTGCCGCGCTCTCGGCCCGAGTCCTCGAGCACCTGATCTTCAGCGTGAGTGCGTTGGATCCAGTCACCTATGCCGCTGTGTCGCTGGGGTTGCTTGGTATGGCAGCCGCCGCCAGCCTTGTCCCAGCGCTGCGGATTGCGAAGCTGAATCCAGCCGACACGCTGCGCGAGGAGTGAACAGCTCGCACAAATTAACAACGGACCTTCTCCATTGAGGTCCACAGAATTGCGCCCGGCGCCGCGATACACATTGCGATTAAGAGCATTTAACACAGCTAAGTTCTGGATGGGCCCCACTTCGCTAGCGGAAATCGGAGCTAAAAGACGCTGGGCGGCGAGGAGAACGGCCCAGGCAGGGGTAGCAAAGCAGGCCGCTGGTCCATCCCCTTTGCGTCGCGGTAAGCTGCGAGCCGGGCGACCCTCTATGCCCTTGCCTCACCGACCGCGGTCGTGGTCGCCTCGAAATCGGCCCAATCCATCGCATAGGTACCGGCTATGCGGTATGCGCTCACTGGCTTGAATACGACCCGTTTACCGATTCGCTGGACGTTTCTCACACGCTCACCTCTAACGAAGGTCTCCGAGTGACTTCCGTCGGTGCTTATGATGGTTAAAGCCCTCCAGTTACGGTTGCTGGGAAACAAATCACTTCAAGCAGACTTCACAACGGGCGGATCATGCGGTCACCTCTTCTGCGGAATCGGTATCCGGCAGAGGACCAAAGTTCCCTCTACGTCAGCTTGCTGGCAGGTCCACTCAAGTGTTTGCAGGCATCGAGTAACCTCTCCTGCCGTTGGATATCGCGTGTGGCTGGGTTCGGTGTACGAAGCCGCATGTGATAGAAGTACTCGCCCGAGACCGTCGCGGCAGGATCATCGCTGACCGCGAGCCACACCTGCGTGCGGTGCGCCGCGTCCAAGTCGTCCGGTGCGCCCGGACCTCCCAATCTTTATCGCTACCCATCCCGGCTCGAGAGCATTAGAGAGGACATCCGCCCAGTGCCTTGCGACCGCGAAGGCTAGCAGCACATCGTGCAGTTTCGTATCGGAATAAGCCTGCTGCCCCTGCCATGGGCGGTGCTCCCACGCAAGATCCTTCAGGCTCGCATCGCCGCTCTGGTGAAGGCCCGAGCTCATGTAAACAAGGTGCTTCGGCTTTTGGATGAGTGCCGTCAGGATATAAGGCGCCAGGGTGTTGACGGCGAACACGTGCGGGAGACCGTCTTCGGTCGCAATGCGCCGAGGTTCCCGATATCCAATGCCTGCGTTGTGAATTACCGCGTCGAAGGAGCCGAGTCGGGTGACCTGATCGGCCACGCTGCGCGTCTGGGCGATTCTCGCCAGATCACCGATCACAATTGTCTCGGCTCCGGGCACGGCTGAAAGCGCTTCCTGCCTTCGTTGCTCGTTGCGGGCGTGGAGAAACACGCGGTGCCCTTGCTCAATCAGGAGCTGAGCGGCCATTCGGCCGAAGCCGTCGGAAGAACCTGTGATGAACACCCGGGACACAATCTTCGGCTTCAATTCTTGTCTTCAGGATCGCATGCGCAGCCGTCGACGATGCTGCTGCGGCTTCTGCAACTTTCACTAGACACACACGTCTAAACAATCAAAACAGAGTCACAGCCGTGGTGGAGGGTGAGATGGAAAGCATCGCAGAAATTGAATGGCAACTTGATTCCGACCTGAATTTGAGCGAAGTCGCAGACACTGCTGCCGGTGCCGTGGCGTTCCTGGCCCGGAGCGGAGATGTTCTGCGGTTCCTAAATCGCGCGAATGTGTTCTGCCGAGTTGTCCTTGGCCGCCGCCTTGCGCTGATTCAGGAGCGCCACCTCTGGTGCCAGATGGAGCGAGGAGGAGACGATGAACACGACGGTCTTCGTGGTCCTTACCACTCCTGGGAGGACTTCATGTCGCACGGGTTTCCTCAGATCACCGGATTGAGCCCAAGGACCGCCTACGCTGCCCTTATGCTCGCCAAATCACCAACACTCCAGAAGTTGGCAGAATCGGAACTCCGGAAATTCGAGAACCTATCGAATACTTTCGGGTTGGTGAAACTCGAGCGAAAAGGATTTCCCATCGGCCCGGAGCTGGTCGCTGCCGCACAGACACTCCCGGTAGAGGCGTTCCGGCAGATGACAGGCTCCGGAAAGAAGGCAACCGTAGAAGTCGTGGTCGATAGCAGCGAGGCCGCCCGCCCGCTACAAGCGATTGTCGGCATTTTGAAGATGGCCGATCCGGATGCGCTGGTGGGACTTCACGAAGTTTTTCAGCACGCTATGGTCCGAGCTGGCGGGAACGCGACGGACGCGGTTGACTGCGTGATTGCCTCCTACCAAGAGCAGTGGCAGCAGGAAGGGCCACCCGAGCTTGCAGCCTCGCGTGAGCTGTCTCAGTCCGATGATCGAAGCTACTAAGAGCATAGAGATCGGCCTCCAGCACTTTAAAGTGGCCCGCAGGTCGATTCTCCTTGCGTCGCCGAAAACTGAGCGCCGGCAACCTTCTATGCCTTTGCCCCATGTACCGCGGTGGTGTTCGCCTCGAACTCAGCCCAATCCATCGCATAGGTTCCAGCGATGCGATGTGCGCTCACAGGTTCGAACACGACCCGCCTACCAATTCGATGGACGTTTTTCACCCGTTCACTTCTGACGAAGGTCTCCGAGTGACTTCCGTCGGTGCTTATGACCCTAACCGGCCCGTCAAATATGCGACTCTCCATGAAGTTTCTCCGGATAGCCATATCCTCCGAAGTGTTTTCCAGAGCGCCGGCGCCTATAGTCATCTTCGCGCCGATCACTCCCCCTGCGGCTCCACAGCCAGTCGGTCACTCAGACGCACTTGTGCGCGTTCACGTGCAGGAAGTATTTGCGGCAAGCCTCGACTTCTCCGGCCCTGGCCAGTCGAATCTGGTCCTCGAAACCGGCGGAGCTCGATGCATAGCTTCTCAGCGCGGCGAGTTGCTCATCCAACAGTTCTCTCAAGTGTTTTGCGCCATCGATCCACCGCAAAAGCAACCGCTCGCGTTCGAAGCAAAGGCCGGTCAGTTCTGCCATATCGCTCCGTTTTGTCTTTGGTCCGCGGGCAATCCCGGAACGGGCGGCCTATTCATTGCAGCCGTGGATTGCTAAGTGTCGCTCATATTCCCGTTGGGCAAGTCTTTCCACTTCCTGTGCTTGCTGTATTTGAGTATCCCATTGTGCAAAATCTGGATTCCTGTCTCCTATCGCACGGGTTTTCATGTTCTCGAAGTCGCTGAGCACGTTTGAAGCAGCGTTCCATTGGGAAAACAGGTCGTTGCGTCTTGAACACGGTTTACTCATTGCCTTTCTTGATAGGCTGACGGCCTCCGGTGGGCCATCCTGAAGCTCGACACTTCCCCTCCGGCAGGGTGTGGGCATAAGTTCTAGCGGCGCCGGAGGCCGCCAGAACTGTATCACTGCACGCAGATCGATTCAAGGGGAGAGTGCCGACGCAGAAATCGGGCTTTTTGTTCGAGCTAAGCCCAATGGCAGTGTGGCCAAATCGGAATGAATCTCTCATGGACTCGAACGCGACTTCGAGGGCCCTGGCCGCCCTTATAGAAGGCCGTGAGACACATCACGTCTCGGCTACTTGAACAGTCCCCGATTATTTTGCGGCTCTCAGCAGGTGTTTTTGTGACGCGCTCCAATCTCGCAGATTTTGGATGTACCGTCGTACCTCTTCCACGTGTCGATTTGAAAGGTCAATTTTCTCTTGTGGGTCATTCTCTAGATCGAATAGCTTCGAACGGCCGGAGTCCAGCTCATAGATGAATTTGCGCGGGCCGTCTCGAAGGCCAAGCATGCCTAAGGAATAGTCCGCGAAGAAGAGGGCCATGCGTGGCTGCCCGTCGAGCATCGATCGGCCTTGATACCTCTCGCCTGCGGGCATTCCCATCAAATCAAGCAGCGTCGGTGCAGTGTCGATGAGGCTTACAGTTTGCCGGCTCCGAATCTGGTGAGGAACCAGTCCTGGCGCAGCCAGGAGAAAAGGAACGTGGACATTCTCGTCGTAAAGCTGAAAGGTGTGGCCATAATTGCCCTCGTGCTGGCCGAAGCCCTCGCCGTGGTCTCCCAGAACGACCCAAGAGTCTTCTGTTCTAGGTTTCGGGCGCGCAGGCCGCGAATGAGTGTACCTAGCGAAGCGTCGCCGTAGTGAAGCGCGTTGCGGTACCGCCCGAAATCGTCGTGGTCGGAAAACGGACCCGGTTCCGGCGTCTCATAAGGATGGTGGCCAGCAATTGGTAGATACGTCACGAAGAACGGTTGACCCGGTGGCAGCGCATCGATCCAACTCAGAATGCGCGCCACGGTCGACGGCTCATCTACCCCGAAGCTGGAGTTGTGATTGCCTCCGATGTCGCCGGCATCCGCGAGTGTCTCGAAGCCTCGGTTGCGGATGATGGCGTCCATCCCCAGGTACATGAAGCGCCCCGAATGGAATAATCCCGTGCGGTATCCGCGGTTCGATAGAACCGCAGCTATGGACTGACATGGCACCGTCGCATACAGTTCCGCTTCGCTGTCGAACGCCGGATATGTTGAGCAGAGAATCGAGAACAGGCCCTTGATGCTTTCCGGATAGACAGCGTAAGCGTTGTCGAACACGATGGCCGTGCGAGCCAGGTCCGAAAGATTCGGCATCACATCGGGATCAGCGCCGTACAAGCCCAGGTATTGAGCAGCCGTGGACTCGAGGCTGACCAGCATGACGTTGCGTCCTGTGCCAGTGGCACGGAAGCGGGATAAGTCCCCGTACTGTGTACGGTCGAAACTCGTCGCGCGCCAGTCGCCGGTGGATGGCAGAGATGGCATGCGGGGCAGGACGCTGCTGATGAGCGCGGCCCAAGCGTTTCGTTCGAGTCCGAATGCGTCCACCCGCGCGGACGCCGCCGGTCCCAGTGCAACGCATAGAACCAGTGCAAGCAGGAGCGGCCGCTGCGTTGCCGGTTTAAAGACCAATGGCGCCACCACCGCGGCGGCCAAAACCGAAACAAACAGCAGGGCATTTTGCCAGGTCACGTAATACCACATGGAGTCGGCCAGCGGACCGCGCGCCGCGCGCCACATCGACCACGTTAAGGGTGTGGAAAGCACACGCTCCACCGGAATGTTGATGGCTGCGTATAAAACCAAACCGGCGTACGCAACCCACGCCGTGCGCTGGCGTGGCCCGAGACAGAATTCGAATGCGGCGAAAACTAGGACCATCGCCGCGTCTTGCCACAGATAGGCAATCGGCAACCACCATGAGAGGTGTATGTGATGCCCGGCCAGAGCTGCCGCCTTCGCCATCACAAAGACCAGCATCAAGCCGGCAGCTCGCGGGCCTCTCATCGGCTCACCAGGTTGAGGCGTTTGAGCAGCAATATCGAAACGATGCGGCTCAAACCGCGTTTGCGCCAGATCCAGTCGTGAACCACGACCGCCTGCGCCGGTGGCTGCGCATAGATCGCCTCGCGGTTTCCTTTGAACGCAAGAGGTATTACCACGAGGTCGTATGCGCAGCGGTCAGATCCTGTGTAGGATGCGTTGACAAGTTCGATGTTCCTGCCCCGCCGTGGGCCGAGCAGTGAGCGAGCTTGATCAAGATTCGCCCTGCTGGCGTCGATGATGGTGATGCGGGCCGCGGGCAACAATTCCGCTAGGATCAGGGCCGTGCGCGGAAAGAGACCCCCGCCGACAACCGCAACGCTCCCGACGCGAGGGAGCGCCCCGCACAGCTCGCGGAATGCCCGAGCGTGGGTCCGCAATACGAATCGCTGTAAGAGGCCCGACCTCACTACGAGCCGTTCGAGACCGTCTAGACCGAATGCGTCGATCCAACGCAACGGTGCCGGCCACACGCTCGCACGTGCGGCGGATTCGTGATATTCGGTCAAGCGAGTCCAGTGCAACCCTGGGTTAGCATGATGCTCAGCGTGGTAACCGTCGTTGAAAAACAGAAGGTTGTAAAACCTGCCGTAATGGCTGGTCGTGCCGCGCGCGTGCTCGTAATGCCCGTGCAGCGCGCAAAGGCCGAGTCCGGTGATGTACCCGGGCAAATAGACCCAAAGGAAGAATGTGGGGGCCCGAGCGACAATCGCGGCCCAGAGCGAGAGTACGAGAACCGCTTCAACTGCAAGTTCTCGGGAGACGTGCCATCGATGGGGGACGCCCGCGTGGTGCGCGAGATGGCGGTCTCGCCATAGGGACTGAGGAATCCCAAGCAACACGCTCAGGTAGACGCCGAACAACAAGTTAGCCGAGTGTCGCCGAAAGAACCGCCGGTGAACGAAATTATGCGAAATGGTATTCGAATTCCACCAGAGACCAAGAGCGATCACGGAGACGGTAGGCGTTGCGATCAAAATGACCGCATGCGCGGCAGCCAGGACTACCATCAGCGCGTCCCATGGACGCGTGCGCGAGACACTGTGCCGGGCGAAACCCAAGCTTGGCGAAGCCAGTAAACCAGCCATGGCGACAAGCCTCAGTCCTTGTAATCCAGCAGTGCGCGGACAGGCGGATAGTCGGTTCTGCCCCTGACTTTTTGCAGTCCGATGTTCGTGGAGTACGGGTCCGGCTTGTCGGGCCTTTCATCTGCCTTTCGTAACCTGGCTTGCGGATCGTAGCGGCTTCCGAGCGCAACGACCTGGCCGGTGCCGGCCACTTCCTTCAGGTCCGCCCACTCCTTGCGCGCGGCTTCTTGATTCCTCGCCAGCTTGAAGTAGAGATAGCCGCGAGCCGCCGGCAGATAATCGTTGCGGTCGTTTGGCTTCGCCATACAGAACACGCCCCAAACCTGGATTCTCTCCGGTGACTCTGGATTCGGTTCCAGCACGACTTTGTCGACGCGCGCATAAACTGCCGTGAAATCACTGGCATGAGCCAATGCGACGTTGGCTGCGACCACAAGCAGCGCTTTTGCAAGCAGTGGAATCGCTTTCATTTTAGCCTCCTACCCGGCATATTATGCCGGAGCCGATTCCCATTGGGAAGGGCGTCGTAGAAGGCGGAAGTATTAGCTGCCGGCCCGAGGAAACCCAAGCTAGGGGATGGCAGGCTACCCCACGTCGCGCGGCCAACATCTCGCGTGCACGTCAACCCCACTCGGTAATGCGCGTTTTGAAAACTTTCTTGCCGCTCGGTCCCAGCGCGCCAGCCGCAAAAGCCTGAGCTAGTTATGGTCCCGGGATACGGCGTTCGATGAAGTTGGACACCATTCCGGGTGCCAACACCTATCAGCTGCTCGATCAGAGTAATCCAAAGTGTCGAAAAGCCTGCTTAATCGCTGCGACCTTTTCCGGTGGGCACAGATTCTCGTTGGCCGATGTTCCGGGCGCCGAGAGGCCGAACAGTTCTTTGCAATGCTCAATCCAGGCGCTCTCAGGCACAAAACCGTGCTGGCGCGAAATCCATTTTTGGATCTCCTGGTCAGTGGCGCGTGGGCGAGTTGATTGCGGCTCAGTTGGAGCATGCGGTGCCCCATGCCGTCGATCATCGTAACGACGGCTCAGTTTGCCTTCCCCTTCATCGATAAAAGCATAACGCGTATCATGAGGGCTGTCCTCGCCGAAGAACGCGATCGCAGCGAGCGGAAGGGGGACAAAACGTATTAGCGCGACGAAACAATCATCGAGGGCCGCAAATCTCCGAGATCCGGACTTCGGAACCGCGATCCGAGCCTCGCTCCGTGATGCAGCGTTACTCAGTTCGTAGCGTCTGGGCGGGATCGATGCGCACAGCCCGAATCGCTGGAGGTAGAGCCGCCAGGAGCGCCGTACCTAAGAGCGTCAGAACTGGCGTCGCTACGCTTTGTATGTCCGTAGCCTTAACCTCGAATAGAAGGCTCTCGACGAAACGCCCGCAGGCAACCCCTCCTGCCAGCCCGAGCAACAAGCCGAGCGAGACCATGCCCAACAGACCCGTGGCGACCTGGTGCACAACCTGGGTGGGTCGAGCTCCGAGTGCTATGCGGATGCCGATTTCCCGCCGCTGCCAGGCCACCGAATAGTTCAGAACGCCATAAAGTCCGATTGCCGCGAGCACCAGGGCGACAATCGCAAAGAACAAAGACAGCGTCGCCAGCAGCCGCTCGCGCAGCATTTGCCAGCGGAGAAAATTACTTTCGGGTTGTATATCGTGCACCCGGACATCGGAGCGCAAATTGGAGACTGCACGTCTCAGCATTGGCGCCACGGCCAATTCGTTGCCGACCGTGCGCACCATAAACGCGTTGCTCTGTCTCTCACTTGTGGGAACGTAGAGTATGGCCTGCATGGGCTCGCGTAGATCGCGGTACACGGCGTCACGCACGTAGCCG
Organism: Terriglobia bacterium; assembly: GCA_963768075.1. GTDB lineage: Bacteria > Acidobacteriota > Terriglobia > Bryobacterales > Bryobacteraceae > QHXW01. The sequence goes on along the minus strand of CAVYHD010000008.1, from coordinate 10,342 downwards.
ATGATTTCCATGGGCGCCGAAATGTCCTTACTCTGAAGAACGTGCACCAATCTGCCTAACGGATTCTGCCCGTTGAAGTAAGTACGGGCGAAGGCCTCGTTCACGATGCCGACTCCGGGCAACGGCTGTGTAGAACTGTCCAATCGCGGCGGAAGGTCTCCGAGCCGAAATTCACGCCCTTCGATCAGACCGATATGCATGGTCTGGAAATAGCCGGGGGATACGTCAAGTGCACAAGGCGAGCGAAGCTCCACAGGATGGCCGGGCAGGCGCACCGAGACCGTCCAGCGATCGCCTTCCAGCAAGGGCCATGCCGCCAGCGCAACCGATTTTACACCGGGCGTTCCGCGAAGATGGTCCGCTGCTTCCATCCAGAATTGCACGGGCTGTTGTTTTTCAGCCTCGGCGTACATGGTGAGAAGATGGTCGGCCGAGAACCCCAAGGGCCGATTCGAGAGGTGTTGAAAAGTGGAGACGAAGAGTCCGGCAACGAATTGCACCAAAATGCAAAATGCCAACTGCGCTGCCAGCAGAACGTTCATGAGCCGGCGGCGAGAATGCGGATCATCGCCGCCTTTGAGGGCGTGGATCGGTTTGACGTTTGATGCGCGGAGCGCCGGAGCGAGTCCAAATAGAAGAGCTACTGACGATGCAAGGACGGCGGTGAACGCGAAATCCCGCCAGCCGGAATTCAGTACCAGCCGGACCGGGTCTTCCGGCACGTGCAGCATGGCAACCACGAGTGGTGCCGACCAGGTGGCAAAAAGGATGCCGAGCACGGAGGCGATCACCGCCAGTAACGCACTTTCCACGAGCACCAACTGGATCAGGCGCCCCTGTCCTGCCCCGATTGCAACCCGCAGTGCCATCTCTCGTGCGCGAGCGGTGGCCTGGGCTGTTAGCAAGTTGCCCACGTTCGCACAGGCGATCAGCAAAACCAGGGCCACCAGCGTGGCTAGGATGAGCAGCGGACGGCGATACTCCCTTTGCATATCCGAGGCTCCCGAAGCGGCGGGAAGAAGGACCAGTCTCTCACCGAGGTACGCATCGATTACAGGTTTGGGAGTATCGGAATGGAAGTTCCTTAGGTTCTCCCTGTGCTCGCGCGTAAAGAATGCCTGCATGGGTTGTCGAACTTGCTCCGGCGAGAATCCTGCCTTCGGCCGCACCCACAGTCGAAACCAGGACCAACCCGGTTTGTCCAGCGCCTCAACATTCATCGTGGCGGGAATGAACAGGTCGGTTATAGACCCAGGCTCCGTCCCGATGAAACCCTTAGGTGCCACACCGATGATCGTGAATACCTCGTTGCCCATGCGAAAAGTTGACCCAACTACAGAAGAGGCGCGGCCGAACCGACGCGTCCAATAGTCGAAGCTCAAAACGGCTACCGGATTGCCGCCGCGTATCCGGTCGTCATCAGGCGTGAGTAGACGGCCGAGAGCCGGTCGCAGCCCGAAAACGGGAAACAGATTGCCGGACACATATTGGTGGTATACCGTCTCCCCTTCCGTGGCAGAGCCGAACACGGCGGTCTCTCGTGAGCCGACCGTCCCAGCAACCATCAAATCCGCGCGGTCCCCAACCGTCTCGCGATACCTGCGGAACGAAGGGTAATCGAAGTCATCACGATAATCGGGGCGCCCGTCGCGGTCCACGTAGGTGGTGGCTGCGATGAACAGACGCTGTGATTCGGCCACCGGCAATGTGCGCAGCAGCACCGCATTGATGAGACGGAAGGCCGCAGTCGTCGCGCCAATGGCCATGGCCAACGAGAGAATCGCGGCACTGCTCACGGCGGGGCGCTTTCGAAGTTGTCGCCAGCCGAAGACGACGTCTGAAGTCAGCGAGTCGAGCCATGCCAGCAGTTTCACGTCCCGACTCTGTTCCCGATGCAGAAGCGTGCTGCCAAACGCTCGCCGTACCTCCTGGAGTGAGCGGCCCCGTTGTATGGCTTCTTCTATGTGCGAAGCCATTTCCTCTTCCAGTTCCTCATTAAGCTGCCGCTGCCGGAAGAGATTTGTAAGCCGCTTCGTCCAGGACATCTCTCGACTCCTTTAAGCAAGCCTGAGGACACGTTGTACCGCGCTGGCGACGGCCGTCCAGCGCGGCTCTTCCTTGGCGAGTTCTTTGCGACCGCGCAGAGTTAGGTCATACACACGCGTTCGGCGGCCGTTGTCTTTGGTGATCCATGCTCCACGGATGAACCCAGTCTCTTCAATTCGATGCAGGGCTGGGTAAAGCGAGCCTTCCTCCACCCTCAACCGTTCACCTGAAAGCGCTTCGATCGCGGCCAAAATTGCGTACCCGTGTAGTGGTGCGCGGCGCGAGAGAATCTTCAGCACCAACAAATCCAGAGAGCCTTGAAGCACATCGGGCCTTGGCATATTAAGATGTCTAATTAATAAGACAGCTTATCATACTTTTGACGCTGGGACTAAAGATGGAGCGAGCGCCAACGACGTGGTGCGGCTTGTAATGCGAGACCTTTAAAAGAACGCGTGCGTGCGGGATTCGTGACCGGTTCTCTTGTTTACCCAGCTCCACTGAATTGCAATGGAGAGCTCGTCTGGGTTAGTTCCCCTCAAATCAAGGAACTTGATTATAGCTTCATCTACATACCGCAAGCCTGGTTCCGTGCACCTCAATGGGCACGCCTCAACGACTTGCGCGTAGAACTCGATGAAGGTCCGCCATTTTAACGGGTCAACTGCGATGCTAGAGTCGAGCTCATTTCTAGCCAAATACGCGGCGAACTGTTCCCTGAATCGTCGCAGGTCTGTGGTTTGGTCCAATTCCGCCTTGAGATGCGGGTCGAGCACAGGTTCGATTCCACTGTCCCGCGCTTCATCACTGGCTCTTTGCCATTCGTCAAACCGGCGAACGATTCGCTTGGCGCCCTCTTGATCCATCACAGCGTGGACAGACCAATCGCAGTAGAAGTTCAATGCAGGAAACTGCTCCGCATCGTCATTAAGCTCCAATAGCTTCCGTAGTTCGACGAGAATGTAGATGACCTGTCGTTCTGATGCAATCGGTTCGGAGAACTCGCGCCGGAGTCTTGATCGAATATATTCCTGCATGATTTGCCAGCAATGATAACGTATCGCTTGAAACTCCCGTGATACGGGTGTATATCGGCCATGAGCTGAAGCGGTTCCGCTAAATCACTCAAGGCAGTATTCTTTTCTCATTCGACATTGAAAGGCAACAGGAGGGTGAAGGCCTACCTCCGGACCGAACCTGGCGAGGAGGACCAGCGGCAGGCCTTCACGGCAACCGTGATTCTTTTTATCGCACTGCCACCAATAGAAGACAAGACCGATCCGGGGTGACCCGCATCGATTTACAGCAGATACCCCGGTGGTGTCCATTCTGCGGGGAGAAAACGATCATCGGCCACGGGCGGCGACGCAGACAAGCGCACGACGAGGACCATGACTGGATCTGGGTGCGGCGGGGATTGTGCCGTCCTTGCCGCAAGACGTTCACCGTCCTGCCCAGTTGGTCGTCGCCGTATGGTCATTACAGCTTCCGTTGCCGGCGAAGGGCCTGGGAGTCGATGTGCCAGCCCGGAGCCAGTTGGGAGCAATCGGCGCCGCACACCAAAGATCCCACCCGATCGCCGGACCCGGCTACGCTGCGGCGATGGGCGCAGCGAAGACTCATCAGTCTTAGGTCGTGGACGCGAAGCTGGCCGCCAGCGTTGTGGAAGTTTTTGAGTTCACCCACCATCCTTGCCTGGGATTGGGCGGCCGCCCGGCGTATTCTGCACCTGGAGGCAAACGCGCCATGAGTTGGACGGCGGTGGACGCGCTCAAGCAGCAGGTTCCGCTGTTGGAGTACCTACAAGCGCAGGATTGGAAACCTGTCCGGCGCATAACCGGTGGCAGAGTGATGGGGCTGTGCCCGTTGCATGCCGATCACCGGCCGAGTTTTCTGGTAGACCCGAACAAGAACCTGTTCTACTGCTATGGCTGCGGGCGCGGGGGTGACGTGATTCGCTTCGCCGAACTATATTACGGCGCGCGATTCCCACAAGCCATGGCACTGCTGCGGCGCTGGAGTGGGGTGGGATCGCTACTCGAGGACGTGACGCAGTTCTATCAGATGCAGTTATATCGTCACCCCGAGGCCATCGAGTATCTCTATCAACGCGGAGTACGTCAGCCGGAAGTGATTAATGAGTTCCGGATCGGCTATGCGCCAGGCCGATGCCTACGCGGTTGGCTGATGACTTTGGGTTACCCACTACCCCATCTCCAGCAAGCTGGTCTGGTGAACGCGGAAGGACAGGACACCTATAGTCATCGGATCGTGTTCCCGCTCGCAGGCAACCTATATGGACGCAGTATCGGGGGTGCCGCACCCCACCGGTTTCTCCCGGGAGGCAAGGGAGGGTTGTATCGCTGGGAGAGAGTTCAACCGCGCCCGGAGATCATCGTGGTGGAGGGGATGTTTGATCTCACGGTGTTATGGCAGGCAGGATTTCGCAATGTCACCTGCGCGCTGGGGAGCCACCTGAATGCGCTACAGATCCGCCAGTTGTGTGAGGGACAGGGGCGTGAGCGAAAGACCCGGACGGTCTACCTGGCGTTTGATTCCGATACCAACGGTAGTGGTCAGCTGGCGGCGCAACGATTGTCGCTTCGTTTAAGAGCCGCAGGAGTCAGCACGCAGTGTGTAGAACTGCCCGACGGCCACGATCCCAACAGTTTTTTTGTCAGCGGTGGCGATGCCTCCGCGTTTCAGCGCCTGTTGGAGCGGGCTGTCCTATGACCTTTCGGGTGGTAAACCAGCGCGACCTGGGCAACGCACAGAGTCCGTTCCGCGTTGCCGAACAGACAGGCCAGGAAGTGGGTTGGGCCAACCGTTTCCTGGACCAGGAACGCGTGCGCAGCGTGGCCGATTCCACCCTTCGCAGCTACGCTTACGATCTGCTCCATTTCCAGCGTTGGTGGGTGGCGATCCAAAAAACCGACCAGATTACCCAGAGTGCACTTACGGAGACCATGCTGTTGGATTATATTCGCTACCAAGCGAACCAAAATCCGCGCCCGGCTGCGGCCAGTATTAATCGCCGCGTGGGCATAGCCGGTCGTGCGTTGCGACGCGAGTTTCCCGAAGCCATGTGCACGTTTGTGCCGGGCTTTCAGCACTGGTACGGGCGGCCATCGCCACTGGGCTTTGCAAGGCCGCGCCCGGCGCTGAGCCAGCTACGCGTGAGGGCACCGAAACGCGTAATCGTGCCATTGTCGGTCGATGAGGTGGCGCGTTTCTGGTCCAGTTTTCGCACGGCGCGGGATCTGGCCATCGTGGGTTTGATGCTCTTGCAGGGTCTGCGGTCACGGGAGGTGTTGGCGCTCAATCGCGAGGACGTGCTGCTGTCGGAATCCCAGATTCGCGTGCTGGGCAAAGGGAGTAAGGTGCGCTGGTTGCCACTGGCCTCCGAGACGGTAGAACTGCTGGATCACTACCTCCGTCTGGAGCGACCCGCCCACTGCGGTGCGGCTTTGTTTGTTTGTCTCAAGGGCCGAGCGCGGGGAACACGATTGACACCGGCGGGATTGCGTTCCCTGTTTCGCCATCATCGTAAGACTACCGGCATAGCCCACGCCAACGCGCATCGGTTCCGCCACACCTTTGCCCGGGACATGATCCGAGGCGGCATTAGCTTGCCGGCACTCATGCAACTGATGGGGCACGCACACATCCAAACTACGCTGGATTATGTGCACCTCGCTCCACAAGACGTCTATCAGCAATACGCGCGGGCCGTGGCGCAGCATATCCGGCCCATTCTGCCCTCGTAACTATGGGAAGCCGCCGCACTCCTCTCCACCATTGCTTGGCGCCGCTGTTTCAGCGTGCGGCGGAATCCGTGACGACCGCCCTCGGCCCATCCTCGGTTTGTGAATATCAGGGAACCGTCCACCTCTTTCTGACTTACCTGAGTGCGCAGCATCCGCAGATCCGTTCGCTAAAACAACTGCGCCGCGATCCGCACATCCTCGATTGGCTGGCCCAGTTGCGAGCCCGTACCCCGCCTCTGGCCAAGATCACTCTGGCCAAGCGCGTGGTCCACTTGCGCCGCTTGTTGGAAGAGATGGCTTGGACCCAGCAACTCCCCCACCTGGCTCATCTGCTCACTCGGGACGATGTTCCTCGCAGAGAGCACTACCTACCGCGTCCGCTCACTCCGGAGCAGGATCAGTGCATTCAGCAGGAATTACTGCGCCGCGATGATCTCACGAGTAACACCTTGTTAGTCCTCCGTCACACCGGCATGCGCATCGGCGAATGTGTCGATCTATCTATAGATTGTTTACGCCCCCTCGGGCCCGACCAGTGGGCCATCCATGTGCCCTTGGGTAAGCTCAAAACCGAGCGCTGGGTTCCCGTGGATGGCTTTGTCTGTCAGCTCGTCCACCGGCTCCATTCCCTGCGCTCACCGGATGCGCCTAACTCGGGCCGTTTGTTATTGGCTCGGCCCCGCGGACGTTACATGTTGATTCGTAGACTCCGCGCCGCCCTTCACGACGTTGTGGCAGCCGTTGGAATTACCACCCGCATCACCCCTCACCAATTTCGTCACACCTATGGCACGGAGATGCTCCGTGCTGGCGTCGGTCTGGCTTCCGTCATGAAGCTACTCGGTCATAAGACTCCTCACATGACCATTCGCTATCTCGAAATTACCCAGCCGGACCTCCAACGCGAGTATCACTTGGCTCGCTCTCACCCCAGGCACCTCGTCCCGATGCCTCGCCTGGCCTCCTCTGCCTCTCCACTGCGCGCTGATTTGGCTGGCGTCATCGACTCCCTACAAGCCACCCAACACCTCATGGAGACGTTCCGACGCAACCTCTCTGAGCCCTCCGCCCGCCGACTTCTTGGTCGCCTCGCAAATCGGCTCGTCAAAATCGCCGCCGCTGCCCGGAAGCTCAAATCACCATAAAAGTGGCAGAGATTGGCCGGAGAAACGGCGTTCTCGCAAGTTGGAAGTGACGACTCGCACATGCCATTCATGGACGACCTCGCGACTTGAGGGTGCTAATGCGGCGCGCGGATCCCCTGGGCCATCCACCGAACGATCGTCCCTTGCAAAGGCCGGCTATTTATCCTACTCTGTAGATCTAAAGTGTGAGCACCACCAGAGAGTCTCTCGGCGAGTTTGAACAAATCGTCCTGCTGGCGATGGTCCGGCTGGGTGACAACGCCTATGGCGTTCCCATTCGGCATGAGATCGAGAAGCGTACTAAACGGACTATTTCCATCGGCGCGCTCTATAGTACTCTCGACCGGCTGGAGGCCAAGCATTACGTATCCTCCTGGTTTTCGAATCCCACAGCCGAGCGCGGCGGGCGGTCGCGCCGCTATTTCAAGGTAGAGTCGCTCGGATTGAATGCGCTCGATCGGTCGCGCGAAGTTCTGCAAGTCATGTGGAAGGGCGTGAAGCTTGGAAAGATCTGATTTGCCTCAACCACCCTTCGCCGCGCGGCTGCTGCTCCGCCTGATTCTATCGAAAGCTCACAACGAGTCGATCACCGGAGACCTTGCGGAAGAGTATGCTCTGAACGTTCGGCGCGACTTGGCAGAACTCGCGCAAATCGCTGGTACTGGCGAAACGCATTGAGCGCCGTTACGGCCAGACTCGGGACTCAACCCCAACTCAGTCCCGATACAGAAGGGGCCAGACTCATGACCGGTTTCATCCAGGATCTTCGCTATGCCGTTCGAACGCTCCGCCAGAATCCAGGGTTCGCGGCCACGGCTATCATCGCGCTGGCACTTGGCATTGGAGTAAACACGGCGATCTTCACGATCTTCGATCAGATGGCATTCCGCCCGTTGCCAGTGAAAGACGGCGACCGCCTGGTGGGCGTCTATGAGTCGTTCCATGGCGAATTTTCGCGCCATATGTACGGCAATATTCACATGATCTCGTATCCGGAGCTCGTAAATTACCAAAAACACAACCAGGTATTCAGTGGCATGGCCGCCGACGCCGAGGTGCGGTCGCCGCTGACGCTCGCGGGCGATCAGCCGGAAGCGGTCTCGGGACTGTTGGTATCGCAAGATTACTTCCGTGTGTTGGGCGCGAACACCGTAGCCGGCCATACGTCCTTCCGGAGGAATGCATATCACCTCATGCGGTAGCGGTGCTGAGTAATCCCTTCTGGCAGCGCCGATTCGCAAGCGATTCGTCAGTCATCGGAAAGACCATCCGGGTGAATCAGACGTTGTTCACCATTGTGGGCGTCACGGCGCCCGATTTCAGTGGGAACGAACGCCCAGAATTCCTGACGTCTGGCTGCCGTTGGCCATGCAGCCCGAGGTGATGCCCGACCGAGACGTGCGCGATTTCTTCGCGGCGGGCAATCTGAGCTGGTTGAACGCCGTGGGCCGTTTGAAACCGGGCGTCACGCGCCAGCAGGCACATGCGGACCTGAGTGTTTTGTCAGCCCAAATGGACAAACTCTATCCCGGCAGGATTACTCAGGTGGATATAACGCCGAGCGCGTTCCTGAACAACCCCGCGGAAAGAACCATCGTTCTCGTTGCCGGCGCTCTGGTATTGGTGGCCGTGGGCCTGGTCCTCCTGATCGCGTGTGCGAATGTGGCCAACCTGCTGTTGGCGCGTGCTACCGTCCGACAAAAGGAAATTGCCGTTCGTCTTTCGTTGGGAGCGACGCGCACGCGTCTCATCCGGCAGCTCCTGACTGAGAGTACTTTGATTGCGGTCGCCGGAGGCGGGCTGGGATTATGCCTTGCCCGCGTGTCTCTCAAAGTGGGTTACACTATCATCCTGTCGCGAACCAGCATATTGCCGGCTTCGCCGAATCCCGATCTCAACGTCCTCCTCTATACTCTCCTGCTTTCGATAGGCGCCAGCGTTATGTTCGGACTCGTACCTGCACTACAGGCGACGAATCCCAATCTTGCGGGCTCCTTAAAGGACGAGGGCTCGGCATTTGGGCGGCGGGTTTCGAGAGAGCCAGGCTTCGCAACGGGTTGATTTCCTCCCAGGTGGCCGTTTGCCTGGTCTTGCTGATGCGGCGCGGGGCTGCTGGTTCGCGGTCTCGTCAACGTGCGGGCTCTCGATCCAGGTTTTCACCTACAGAACGTGTTCCTGACGCGTGTCGATCTGCTTGCGCAGAGGTATGATGACGCCCGGGCGGCTGTTTTCCCTTCTACCGGCAACTCGTCGCGCGGCTTGATGCAGAACCGGGTGTCAAAGCGCACTCGCGGCCCATCCGCCGCTCAGGGGCGTCATGGTGACGGGCGTGTCCCTCGAAGGCAAACAAGGGACTGACCATTTGCTTGATGCGAACTTCAACACGGTTTCCGCCAATTATTTTGACGTGATGGGTATCGGTGTTTCGCAAGGGCGTACATTTACTGCCGCGGAAATGAATCGTCGAGATGCGCTGGCAATAGTCAGCGAAGCGATGGCCCGCACTTACTGGCACGGTCAGGACCCACTCGGCAAACTGTTCCTGTATGGTGCGGGAGGTGCCAGTATGTTGCGCGTGCAGATAGTCGGCGTCGCGAAAGACGTTCGCAGCGTCCATATCTCCGAGCCGGACGGACCTGTTTTTTACCTCCCCGTGAATCCGAACAAGCCGCTCGATCTTGGAGTGGTAACGCGAGCCAACTCGAAAGATGTCAGGTTGATCGCAACGATACGGCGGTTAGTGCGTGAGATCGATCCGAATGTTCTCGCCTCCGTAGGCACGATGGAGGAAAATCTTGAACACGAGACATCGCCCGCCCCGCGTGGGGATGGCTCTCGCTTTGTTGCTGGGAGGTCTGGCACTCGTACTTTCCTTCAGTGGTTATTTTCAGCATAATGGCGTACACGGTCAATCAGCGGACTCAGTTAGATCGGTATACGGATGACGCTTGGCGCGGGAAGATCGGACGTCCTCCGACTGATGCTTTTTGAAGAACATGCGTCCGGTGTTCATTGGAATGGCGATCGGGATCGTGCTCGCGGTGGCGGCATCCAGCACATTGTCGAAAACGCTGCTGCTTGGCATCAGTCCACTCGATCCGATGGCGTTTGCCGTGGTGGCTGCGTTTCTTCCGGGAGTGGCACTACTGACAAGCTACATTCCCGCCCGGCGGGCAACGCCAGTTGGACCCGATGTCGCGTTACGTTACGAATAATTCACGGCGGTTTCGGCACTACAAGCTGCACATGACGGCCGGGTGTTTATGCTCCGCGTCAATGGCTGTTTGTCGGGAAACGGAACGCGTTAGCCGACAGCGATCCAGATTACTCCTGATTGGTTGCCTCGTTTACCGCTGATCAGAGCGCTCCTCGATCGCATCGTTG
>CAVYHD010000007.1:0-216846 GCA_963768075.1 Terriglobia bacterium | reverse complement strand
CCCCCGCACCAGATTTTAATTACACGGGCTTTTTCGCCGTGTACCATCGAGGTGCAAAGAGTAGGCGTGCGCCTCCGCGATTCGCGGTCAAACGGCCACGCCTTTGTTCAGCTTCCAGCTCGGCGCACGGCACCACCTGCTTTGGCCTCAGCTCCAGGGCCAGCTTGCGGGAGGTCCACGGCCGAGTTCCGCCAAGCGCCCGCCGCCAACCTCGATTACAATCGTTAGACGCAATTGAGCGTAAGAGCAGAAATGCGTTTGAGCAGGCGCGACACGCAGCGGGGAGAGCGAGGACTAAATGGAGCCCGAACTTTACGTTGTAGAATGACCGGAAGGCTATAACGATGCCGTGGCTTGGTCGTTGGGAATTCTGTCAAAAGCGCGACTGCCGCGATCGTAATAGGGTATCCAGTCCGCGAGATCGCTTTGCCGCACGTCAATGGCTCCAGCAGCTTGAAACAGATGTTCACAAAATGTTTGCCATGCGAACTCTGCTGCGGCAGGAGAACGTTGCGTGGCCGCTTTCGGCGATGTCCGATGACGAGGTTATCGATCAGACTGCTGAAATGCTGATCTCGGGCCGCTTACATGTCCATGCACAGCGCGCGCTGGCGGCTTCAGTTGACGGTTTCGCGCCCAGCGAACCACCAAGATATGTGCCTTTTCCCCTATCTGAACGAAAGCCGCGCCCGGCGATGGCGTACAATGCGCCCTTGAGCGATCCAGCGACTTTTTCCTCCGACACCGACGGCGCGGCGCAGGCGAGTGCGTTGACCGCGGCGGCGGCCGGAGGACAGCCGTTTTGTCCGGAATGACAGAAGAACAACTAGGGGCCGGTCGGCACCCAATCTTCGTGATGACGAGCCAGTCAGTCCGGTGGATTGAAGAGACTCTCTGGCCGCGGGGCGAAAGGCGGGATATCTGGATGATCCTGGACGCTGCGCGCGACCAGACGATCTTCCGGATGCTCCTCGAGTACCGCCTGGAGTATTCCTGCCTGTACAGCCAATTCCGGAGTCCGGAATTGGAGATAGCGGCCCCATATCTGGTTCAGCTCGAATACCAGGACGGAAATACCCGGCGTCTCCTGGAACGCGCCTGGGGCAACAGTTGGGGCGTGTTCCTCAAGTGCGACCTCCGCCTCGACAAGTTGCGGCGGCACCTGCGTCAATTCCTGGTGGTGCGGGATCCACGGGGCCGGCGCGCGGTGTTTCGTTACTATGATCCGCGCGTGCTGCGAGTTTACCTGCCCACCTGTGCGGGAGAAGAACTACGCAGCGTGTTCGGTCCCATTCAGCTCTTTTGGACCGAAGGCCAAGTTCCCGAAGACATGCTGGAGTTCCGTCTCCACGGCGGGAATTTGGAGCAGCGGACGTTTCAGCTCGGCTCCAAAAGGATTTCCGAACTCCAGCCGCCGGGGAGCGGCCAGAACTTGGGTCCTGTGCCCGGCGCCGAGACGCCACGCGGATACACCACCTTGAAAATCCGGCAGGCACAGTTCGCGGTGTTCTCGCAGGCGGAGGTGCACAAGTTCGAACAATGGATGCTGGTTCACCTGAAGAGATTCTTCCCGAGCCAGTGCGCGGCCGCCGGCGAACCGCGACTCCAGGAGATGGTGCAGTATGGAATTCAGCGCGCCGCGGTGCATGGAGTTACCGCCAAGCGAGATGTTTGCAAGTACATCGATCTGATGATCGTCTTCGGACGCGATTTCGATACGGATAAGCGGTCCCGATGGGCGGGGGATATCCTCCGCCAGCGCGGCAACCCCAGCGCAAAAATGCGGGCCCTGCTAGTGGCAGGCAAGCGTCGCCTGAAAAACCGATAGGCTCGCTTAGTGTCTCCCAACCCGACTCCAGCCCCGTCCCAGTCTCAAGCATTGGACGCCGCCGCAAACGACGCCGACGCTAACGCCGGATCGGGGAACGTAGGCGATCCGTCCAGCTCGTGCGGCGCAGACCCTACCCCTGCCCCCACTCCAGCTCCTACGCCTGGGCCGACTCCGGGTCCGACCCCCTCACCGACTCCAACCCCGGCACCCACGCCCACTCCGACTCCGACGCCCACGCCCACTCCAACACCGACGCCCACGCCCACTCCAACACCGACGCCGACTCCTACCCCTACCCCAACACCGGCGCCATTGGGCGACCTTTGGATTCGCGTGGGACTCACGCCGGCCGATGCTGCAAACGAGCAAGGGAGCCTGCGGCTCCAGGGAACGGTGGGCGGGATTGACCGCACCGTTGCCATCGCGAGCAACTTTGAACCGAACGCCGACTTCGGCAGCGTCGACGTCCTTTTCGCACAGATTCCCACTACTGCGAGCTATTCGGTTTCGTATATCGGAAGTGACGGTTCTGAGACCAACATCATCCAAGGCCTGTCATACAGCAGCCTCAAGGACTTCAGTTCGTAGGCAGGATATACTGCGCACTGTAGTGCATAACGATTGACGAGGAGCTATGGACGAAGACTATTCGCACCTGTTTGAGCAGACGCATACCGCACAAAACGTAGGTTCGGCCGCGTACGCCTGCAACCAACCGTCGCGAGGAGGGGCCACGACATTCTGGTGGGGTCCGACGGTGTACCACCCGGGCGTTAACCACGGACACGCGCCTTGCGGGCGCTGGTCGCAAATCCAATCCAACCCGAACAGCCCTGGCGCACCGTGGTACCTGATCGCTGCCTGCAAAATCCTGACACCGAGAATGCTCGTTGGGCGGGCGATCGATAATCAATTTGACGACAAACCCCTGGCTCTTCTGCACCTCAAATGGTATCTGGACGGAAATGGGGCCGACTTCCCTGAAAATGAGAACCTCGCGGCTATGCTTCAGCAAGACACGGGGGTGCAAAAAAAAATCGCCCAGGCTGTGCCGAGTGGAGTGACCGGTGGGAGATGGTCCGGGTTTTTCAAACTGGAGTCATTGGACTATGCCAATTCCGATTTCCAGTTTAGCTTCGGCGCCATCGATCGCTTAGACCTCCAAGTGGATTTCGATGCCGGTTTCCTGCATGCCTGGTTTCAGGACCGCTACGAATGGCACCCGTACTATCCCGGGCTTTACGATGCGCAAGACGGTGACGCTCCCGCACGGTTCACGAACTGTGTGCATGCGGCCTGTGTGGAGCTGAAGTCGTCCGGTGCGGCGGACTTCTGGATGAAAGGCGAGGCCACGGTGCCGCTGAGTTGCGTTCTCAATTCATGAGCCGCATGGTGGGTGGAGTACTCGCAGCGAAGCGTCGCCTGAAAAATCGATAGGCTTGCCTAAATGTCTCCCAACCCGACTCCAGCCCCGTCTCAGTCTCAGGCGTTGGACGCCGCGGCAAACGACGCTGACGCTAACGCCGGATCGGGGAACGTAGGCGACCCCTCGAGCTCATGCGGCGCAGACCCTACCCCTGCCCCCACGCCGGCTCCTACGCCTGGGCCAACTCCGGCTCCAACGCCAACTCCGACCCCGACACCCACTCCAACCCCGACGCCTACTCCGACCCCGACACCAACTCCGACTCCGACTCCGCTGCCCATTCCTCTCGCGCTTGATCCCTTTAGCCTGCTGGGATGCAGCACCAAACCAGCGTGAAAAACGACGAGACTTTTCGCGGCCGCCTCACGCCTTCCCTCCCGGGCAGAAGCGCACGAACGTTGTTCGGCCTACCAAACCGCGCATGCTATATTGGGCTGCGGAGATCGATGGCGTCACAACTGGTCAACTTGCGCCGCACGTTGACCTGGAAGAATTTCACGAAGAAACCCTTTCCAGTTCCAGACCCGGGGCAGATGGTCGATACGGCGCAAACCTCGGCAAATGGCGTGCCGTCGGGCATCGTCCTCGATCCGGCCGGCGGCGGCAAGTTCCGACTTCGCGACAGCATAGTGGTCACGATCGTTCTAAATGCCAACGAGTGCTGGGTCGCCGATTGGGTCTTCACAGCGAAAGACGCGACATATCAGAACAATTTGCTCAAGCACGAGCAGGGGCATTACGATATCACCGCGTTGCTAGGCCGGGATCTGTACAACGCGCTGGTCGCACTAAGGGCGAATACCTACGACAGCGGCCCTGATGCGAAATCCGCCATGGACACCGAAGTGCAGAAGATCAGCGCGATTGCGCAGCCCATGTCCGATCGTTACGACACCGATACGAAAAACGGCACGGATCCGACCGGACAAGGCAATTGGAACGGGTATATCAGCACCGCCTTCGCGCAAAGCGGCAGCACGTTCCAGAGCGTGTTGGCGCAGGCGAATATTACTATATAGCCTCGCATCACTTCAATTAAGAACCAGGTGTGATATGGTAGCGATGCTCTGCCTCCAGATTGATTAGAGCCCGTGAGGCATGGAATGGCCCACGAGAACACACCGGAAATATCCATCATCCTGCCGGTCTACAACGAGGGCCGCAGGCTGTTCCAAACTCTCACGGCCATCCGCGAGACGGTGACTGTCGCCTACGAGGTAATCGTGGTAAATGACGCATCCACCGACTCCGGCTGCGATGTTCTTCGTTCCGACTCGCCGCCGTTCGAGAACGTCGCTCTCGTGGACTTGCCGCATCGCCTGGGCGTCGCGCATGCTCGAAATGCCGGCGCCGCGCAGGCCACTGCACCTGTCCTGGCCGCCATGGATGCACACTGCATCCCTCGCCAGGGGTGGCTCGAGAAGCTTCTGGAAGAACTTCACAAACCCGGCGTCGGCATCGTAGCCCCGCAGATCAACAGCATCGAATGTCCCGCGGCTACCACGTTTGGTCTGACTATCCGCGATCGGGAATTAGGCGTCGAATGGCTGCACCGGCGGGCAGATCGGCCCTACCCGGTCCCTCTGGCCGGCTGCGCGTGCCTGGTCATGACGCGGGCGCTCTTCGAAGCGATTGGCCGTTTCGACGCCATGCGCAGCTATGGAATGGAAGACGTCGAGCTCTGTATCCGCGTCTGGCTTCTCGGGTATTCTGTGATGATGGTTCCCGGCGCCGAGGTAGCGCATTGGTTCAAGAAAGAGCCGTTTCCGGTGGGGTGGCACGATCACTTGTACAATCGCCTGCGAACCGCCGTGCTGCATTTCGACGGGGAGCCCCTAAAGCGAATCCTGGCGTCGCTGCAGTCGAAGCCGGCGTTTTCGGATGCCATGGCCAGCCTGTTGGTGAGTGACGTATTGACGCGCCAGCAACTCGTGCGTCACAACAGGAAACATGATGCGGACTGGTTTTGCCGGAAATTCGAGATCGCCCTATGACCCGCCTGAGTGTCGTCGTGATCAGCCTGAATGAGGGCGAATCTTTGCGCCGCACGGTTGACAATCTGCGGGATACGCTTCCCTCAGAAAGCGAAATCATTGTGGTGGATGATAGCTCGACCGATGGCAGCAGCGGCTTCTTGGACGACGGATATACCGGTGTCACGCTGCTGCGTCCCGCCGGCCGGCTGGGTGTGGCGGGGGCGCGCAATTTCGGGGCGTCGCATGCCCAGGGAGACATTCTGGTCTTCAGCGACGCTCATGTGCTGGCGCCACCGGGTTGGACTGGCCCGCTTTTGGAAGTCCTGGCACGACCCGAGGTGGGCGCCGTAGCCCCTGCCATTAGCGCGATGCGCCCGGCCGCGGTCGAGTGCACCGGGTACGGTCAAAAATGGCACGACGCCAGTCTTGCAGTGGGATGGCTCGGCCAGCAAGGTAGCGCGCCATATCCGGTGCCGCTGCTTTGCGGGTGCTTCCTAGCTCTGCGCCGCGCAGTCTTCACAGAGATCGGCGGTTTCGACTCCGGCATGGTGTTGTGGGGCGCTGAGGATTCCGAACTGAGCATTCGCCTGTGGACCCTTGGTTATGAGTGCTGGGTGGTGCCCGAGGTGGACGTGCAGCACGCTTTCCGCGCCCGGTTCCCCTATGAGGTCAAATGGGAGCCCGTGCTGCACAACCGGTTCCGCCTGGCGAGCATCCACTTCGGTCCCCGCCGGCTGCTTCGCGTGGTGGAGCGGCTGAAGCAGTACGACGAGTTTGCCGCCGCCAGCGTGCGCTTGCTTTCGGGGGATCTGGCGGCCCGATCCAGCCAACTGCGCCCGCTGCGCCGGTACAACGACGACTGGTTCTTCAGCAAGTTCCCCAGCGAACTCAGGTCCGAACTGTCCGACCTAGCGGCTGCTAGTCCGTCAAACGTCAGCGTCGCACCCGCCGCCTCCGTCAGCGCTTGCCTGATCTCCTGGAAACGGCCGCAGAACCTTCCGATTATCGTGCAAGCCCTGAGCCGTGTCGAATGCATTGACGAGATTCTGGTTTGGAACAATAACCCGGACGTCAAGTTGGAGCTCCCCGAAAGCAACACACGCGTGATCCAATCCAATGAGAACCTGAGTTGCTATGGAAGGTTTGCCTGCGCCGCGCAGGCGCGCAACCCGGTGGTCTATGTGCAGGATGACGATGCCCTCAATCACGATATTCCCGGGCTCTATAATCAGTTCCTGCGCGACCCCTCGCGCATCGCCCACGCTTTGGCGCCGACCCACTGGGGCCAGCGCGGCCGGCGGGTCTATGGCGAGGCGCGGGCGGCACTCCTGGGCTGGGGCGCTTTCTTCCGCAAGGAGTGGCTGTCAGTCCTGGAGGAACTGCCGCCGCCCATGCGCCAGGATCCTCTATTCCGCCGCGAAGCCGACGTGTTTTTTAGCCTGCTACTGGAGCGGAAGCACAACGCCGTGCCAGGCCAGATTGCGCACCTGGACGGACATTCCACGCCGGGCATTGCTCTGTGGTGCGATTCGGGCTACAAGCGTTTGACCAGCCTGGCTGTCCGCCAGGCACTGCGATGGCTGCGCCTCAGAAAAAACCCCGCGCTTCCGGCGCCCTGGAACGTGGTCATTCCCTGTCACAATTACGGAGGTTATCTGCGAGAGACCGTTGAGTCCGTCCTCGCTAGCGATGCCGACTACGAGATCCACATTGTCGACGATGCATCGAGCGACCAGACTCCAGAGGTAGCCGCCGATCTGGCCCGGCAGTATCCGCAGATTTGCTGGGTCCGCAACAAGGAGAAGCGCGGCCCGGGTTATTCACGAAATAGGGGAATCGCGGCGCTGGAAAGCACGTTTGTCGTGCTGCTCGACGCAGATGACCGGATTGGTCTGGACTACCTGTTCAGGGCTGGCCAAGCGCTCGCCGGGGGCGCTGACGTAGTCAATCCCGACGCCATCCTGTTTGGCGCCAGCCAGGACCGCTGGGTAGTTCCGGACGTGACAACTCTTAGAATGTTGTTGCAGCGCAATTCGGTACACTGCTGTTCGGCATTTCGCCGTGAGCTTTGGGCGCGGACGGGTGGGATAGACGAGCAAATGCCGTGTTGGATGGACTACGAATTCTGGATCCGGCTGGCTGCCGCGGGAGCACGCATTCAGAGACTCCATGGCGACCACTTCTTCCACCGCCGGCACGGGGACTCTCTCTCGAACTACGCCGCGACCATTCAGCAGGAGCTCCGCCAATACCTGCATCAAAAGCACGCGGTATTGTTTGAAGCACAGCAATAACTGAAACCCAAAGCGGCCCGGTTACCTTCAGGGCCGCGGCCGATTCCGGCGGTGGCTCAGCAGTCACCACATACAACGTCAGCGGCAACCATTCGACCATCGAAGCTCCCGTGTGTACTTTCGCTGACAATCGGCGTAGTCCGATGTAACGTTCGCGAAGCCAGCTTCACTAACTAGAAGTGCGCAGCCTTCACGGGCAACTCAAAGTGCGCATCGAAAATGGAGAAAATGATGTCCAATAACAAAGTCATTCGCGCCTGGAAAGATTCTGTTTACCGCAACAGCCTCAGCGAGGCCGAGCGCGCGGCGCTACCCGCCAACCCCGCCGGCTCGATTGAGATCTCAGACGCAGATCTCGGGAGCGTGGCCGGTGGTGTGGCTTTCCCTACGGTGGTTTGTCACACCGGTGGTTACTGTACCGTTACATTTCCTCGTTGCATGTAGGAAAACGTGCGGCTCGAATTGCACTGTTCGAGCCGCATGCAACTCGCGCGGAATTGAGTAACGCCTGCTCAGACAATCTGCGCGCGAGCAACATTTGATCAAGGAGACCGCTCAATGCCCGTTGCCGCGCTCTGCGAAACGACACCAAACGAAGTACCTTCTGCATTCCCCCTTCCGCTTCCGAAGAAGCTTCAGTCTCACGGTCTCTCAAATTGTCTCGTCGCTCTGGGGCCCCTGATTCAAATCGCGCGTGACCGCGTGAGGAGGTGCGCCCGAAGTCTGGCCGAGTCCCATGGACGTCATCTATTCGATCCGGCTAGCATCGAGGAATCTCTCGCGGCCAACCTTGCCGAGCCGCTGCTTCAGATGACGGCGCGCGTTATGGTGCTCGAGCTTAACGTAGCGCGCCTGGAGGGATGGTTGGCCGGCGACACTCCACAGGAACGTTTTCTCAGTTTTCTCAATCGTCTGCGGGATCCTGAGGTCGCGGATCAACTGCTCCGTGATTACCCCGTGATGACTGAGCAAATCATCAATCGTCTGAATCAATGGTCCGCTTCCAGTCTCGAATTCCTCAAACACTTCTGTGAGGATTGGGCATCGTTGCGCCAAGAATTCTTCAAGGCCGATCCAGGGCCGCTGGTGGGCGTCCAAGGGGGAGCTGGCGATACCCACCGCAACGGCCGCTCCGTGATGATCCTGTCGTTCGCAACCGGGGCGCGAATCGTTTACAAACCACGGTCGCTGGCCGTAGACGAGCACTTCCAGCAACTTCTCGGCTGGCTCAACGAACGTGGTGCTAAACCGGCGTTCCGTCCACTCAAGAGCCTGGATCGCACCGATCACGGATGGTCTGAGTTTGTCGCGGGCGGGTCTTGTGCGAGCGCCGAAGAGGTCGCTCGTTTCTACCAGCGGCAAGGCAGCTATCTCGCTATTCTCTATGTACTCGAGGCTTCCGACTTTCATTGCGAGAACCTGATCGCCAATGGCGAGCATCCGGTGCTCGTTGATCTCGAGGCGCTATTTCACCCGCGCCCCGCCGACATCACGCCCGGCCTCGCCGATGAAATCGCAGGCGCCACCCTGGGCTACTCTGTCCTTCGGGTTGGTTTGCTGCCGCAGCGTTGGTGGGCCACCGAGGACGACTCCGGAGTTGATATCAGCGGCCTCGGTAGCAGCGCTGGCCAACTGACTCCTCACGGTCTACCGCACTGGGAGTGCGCCGATACGGACGAGATGCACATGGTACGCAAGCGCAAGGAGATGCCCGGTGCAGAGAACTGCCCCTTTCTTAATGGGCGGGAGGTGAACGCCTTTGATTACGCCGAGTCGATCGCGATTGGGTTCGCCTCCGCGTACCGCCTCCTACTTGCACGCCGCGGCGAGATGATCGCGATGCTCCATCGGTTCTCGCAGGACGAAGTGCGAGTAATCGCCCGCGCCACGCACACATACGCTACGTTGTTTCAGGAGAGCTTCCACCCCGATGTATTGCGCAACGAGGCCGATCGCGTTGCTATTTTCGACCGCTTACGAGAGGTTGGCACTGACCGCCCTGCCCTGAACCGGTTGATTCCGGCCGAACATGCCGATCTACGGCGCGGGGACATCCCATTGTTTACTACGCGCCCGGCTTCACGCCACGTTTGGTCCAGCACTGGCGAGAGGATTGAGAACTACTTCGGCGAGTCGGGCATTGCACTCGTCGAACGACGTCTGCTTGCGTTGAGCGAGAAGGATTTGGAACGCCAACTATGGGTCGTTCGCGCATCCATCGCCACATTGGATTCTCATTTCGAGGGACCAACGGCTAGCGGGACCAAGGCCCAGCGCGCAGGCGCACACCTGCCAGCCACACACGAAGTCACCGGGCCGCAACTGATTCTGGCGGCCCGCGCGGTGGGAGACCGTCTTCAGGAGCTTG
Source organism: Terriglobia bacterium (assembly GCA_963768075.1). Lineage (GTDB taxonomy): Bacteria > Acidobacteriota > Terriglobia > Bryobacterales > Bryobacteraceae > QHXW01. The sequence continues at coordinate 206,951 of CAVYHD010000007.1, read as the reverse complement.
CGTTTGGCGGCCATGAAGATGCGGCGTGGATAGGTCTCACGCCAACTGGTGAGCGCGCATGGAGCCTTGCCCCGCTTGGTCCGGACCTGTACGATGGGCTGCCCGGCGTCACCTTGTTCCTGGCATACCTCGGTTCGGTCACCGGCGACCATCGATATTCAGGTCTCGCCAAATCGGCGCTCACAACTCTACGCCGTCAGGTTGACCGGACCCGGGACTCAGTCTCGATTGGCGGCTTCACCGGTTGGGGTGGAATCATCTATTTCCTTGTGCATCTCGGCGCCATTTGGGGCGACGCGGCAATATTGTCGGAGGCCGAAGGCCTGCTCGATCCAGTATCGAAGCTCGTCGAGCGCGACAAAGCGCTAGACATCATTGGTGGGGCGGCCGGCTGCATTCTGGCTCTGCGAAGCCTATACAGGTGCAGGCCGTCGGCGCAGGTACTCGAAATCGCCCGCGCTTGCGGCGAACATCTGATTCGCTCGGCCCAACCCGAAGAGCAGGGACTTGGATGGATATGCGGCGCCAATACAAGTGTGCCGCTCACCGGCTTCGCGCACGGCAATGCGGGCATCGCTTACGCCTTGCTCGAGCTTGCCGAAATGACTGGCGAGCCACGCTTTGAGAAAACCGCTCGCATGGCCTTTGACTACGAGCGATCGATCTTCTCGCCCGAAGACGGCAACTGGCCGGATCTGCGCAATAATGCCACAGCCGGATTTGCGGCCGCCTGGTGCCACGGGGCACCCGGAATAGGGTTGTCCCGGCTGTGTTCGCTCCGTCATGTGAATGATGCGCGGTTAAACGGTGAGATAGACGTCGCGCTGTCGAGTACTTTCGCACAGGGGTTTGGCAGTAATCACACGCTTTGCCACGGTAATCTCGGCAACGCTGAAATCCTGCTTCATGCGGCGGAAATCTTGCACCAGCCAGCCTGGCGCGTGAAGGCAAATCAAACGGTAGCCGCGGTCCTCGAGAGTATACGCGAGAACGGCTGGATCTGTGGCAATCCGCTCGGTGTGGAATCGCCTGGCCTCATGACCGGCCTTGCAGGCATCGGTCACGCCTTTCTTCGTTTTGCCGATCCCGCTCGCATTCCGTCGGTGCTGTCGCTGGAGCCTCCGGTGATGTGCCGTGGTTAGACGCAGGATTCCCGTCGTTCTCCAGATGAACTCGGTCGAATGCGGGGCAGCTTGCCTCGCCATGGTCGTTAGCTATTTCGGCAGGAAGACGCGGCTTGAGGAGTGCCGCGCCACGTGTGACTCGGGCCGGGATGGAGTGACGGCGCAAACGATCGTCACGGCAGCGCGTAGATTCGGCCTGCGAACAAAGGCGCTGTCGTTAGACACGAAACACTTTTTGCACCTCGCTGTCCCGTGCATCGTGCATTGGAATTCCAATCACTTTGTCGTGCTGGAGCGTTGGGCGCGCGACCGGGTTGAAATCGTCGACCCCGGGTGGGGGCGGCGTCAACTCACTCCCTCTGAATTCGAAGCGGCGTTTAGCGGCGTGGCGCTGCTCTTTGAACCCGGGCCTGACTTCGACACCAGTTCCGGACCCCGCCCGAACCTGCCGCTAAACTTCGCAAAGCAAATTCTGCGGACGCCGGGAACCAGCAGCATGCTCTGGCGGATACTCGGGGCTTCGCTCGTACTGCAAGCTCTCGGCTTCGCGCTGCCGCTGTGTACCAAGCTGCTGGTTGATCGCGTGCTGCCACTCAGAACGCTAGGGGTGCTGAATATGCTCGGCATCGGGGCGTTTGCGATAGGGCTCATAAGCGCTTCCACCGGTTACTTAAGGGCGGCCCTTTTAGTTCGCCTCGAAGCGTGCATGGATTCCCACCTGATGCTCGGGTTCTTCGAGCATCTGTTGTCCCTGCCGTATCGCTTCTTCCAGCAGCGGAGCAGTGGTGACCTGCTAATGCGGCTCGGCAGCAACGTCGCTATCCGCGACGCGTTAGCCAGCTATACGACCTCAGCGGTACTCGATGGGACCCTGGTCCTGGTTTTTCTCGCGGCGCTGGCGCACATCTCGGCGCTATTCGGCTTGACTGTCCTGATCATCGCGCTGGTTGAGGTTGCGATTCTAGCCGCGACCAAACAACGGCTACACTGCCTCGTGGAGAGCGACCTTGCTTCACAATCGGAATCCCAGGCCTGCCTCATCGAATCCTTGATGGGCATTTCAACCTTGAAGGCTTCGGGCGCCGAGGGATCCACGCTCGTGCGCTGGTCCGGCTTGCTGGCGAAGCAGCTCGGAGCGTCTGCGCAACGGAGTCGCTTTACGGCAAAGGTCGATGCGGCGTTAACAGCCATCCGTATTTTCTCTCCGCTTTTCCTCTTGTGGCTGGGCGGAATCCAGGTAGTCGACGGAACCATGAGCCTGGGTACCATGCTCGCGGTCAACGCGCTGGGGGCGGCGTTTCTTCAGCCAGTCGGTTCCTTGGTATTGAGCGCACAACGCCTTCAACTGGCTGGCGCCCACCTGGAGCGGATCGCCGATGTGATGCAGGCCGAACCCGAACAGGATCGGCGCAAGGTTCGTCCCGCACCACGACTCACCGGCAAGATTGAACTGCGCAACGTATCCTTCCGCTACGATTCTCACGCGCCGAAAGTGCTGGATAACATATCACTGACCATTTATCCCGGGCAGAAGGTCGCGGTCGTGGGGCGCACGGGTTCCGGCAAGAGCACGCTGGCGAAGGTTCTGCTGGGTCTCTATTCGCCGACCGAAGGCGAAATTCTGTACGACGATGTGCCGTTGCACGCCATGAACCTGCAAGCTTTTCGCAGCCAGTGGGGGACGGTGCTTCAGGATTCCTTCCTCTTCAATTCTTCGCTGCGCGATAATATCTCGTTTCACAGTCCGGAAATCTCTCGGCAAGACCTCGTGACGGCTGCGAAGACCGCCGAAATACACTCCGACATTATGCAAATGCCAATGCGTTATGAGACCCGTGTCGACGAGGGCGGCCGCGGCCTATCAGGCGGTCAGCGCCAGCGTCTGGCAATCGCGCGGGCGGTCGCCAATAAGCCCCCGCTTCTTCTGCTGGATGAGGCGACCAGTCATTTGGACGTGATAACCGAAGCTAGCGTTGATCATAACCTGGACGCCCTTTCCTGCACGCGGATCGTGATTGCCCATCGCGTTAGCGCTGTCCAAAATGCCGGCCTCATCGTGGTGCTTGACGAAGGCGCCATTGCGGAGCGAGGCTCGCATCACGAGCTTCTGGCCCAGAATGGCTATTACGCAGCTTTGATCCGCAATCAAGTCCAGCGAGCGCATGAAGACTCCGATCCCGTTTGCATTTCCGGCAGTGGTCCATCGCATCCCATCGCTGATTTTGCCGCCCATCAAAAAAGCGCTTAGGGCACGCCGATTACGCAGGTGCGGATCGCGAGGGCCACAGTAATAGCTTAGCCCTTGGATTCAACCGGGGCAGGTGCGTCAGCCGAGCGCGCCCCCAACATCTCGTGCCAATTAAGGAACGGTAGCTCTGTTGGCGCGCAGGCTTCCGCGTACACCTCACGGCACAGTTGACGAAAAGCGGGGTATCCAAACCGGAGCCAGGGGGGCGCCATGTCCCTCAGACGAGTCACGGCAATCGAGCCCAGTCCAAACCGCCGCGCGAACCCATAGCCGAGCGGCACTACACTGCCGTCCGCTTCCACCACCAGGGGAGTCACCAGATCGGCGAGCTGCGCGTCTGGCGGCCAGCTTTCTTCGGCATAGAACCGTGCGGGGAACCTCTTCACCAGCTCGCGATGAAAGATATCGAGCTGCACGAACAACCGGCCGCTGTACATCCTCCGGATTCGTTCGGCTGCCAGATAGGCAAAGGCCGACTCCACCTCGTCGGGCCGCGAACCGCTCAATAACTGGCTCGCCCGGCCGACCTCCTCGAGCGGATGAATCTGAAACAGTCGCGCCCCTTGCTCCACGGCAAACCGCGCGGCCCAGTCGATCTCGTTGACGTTATACTGCGTGAGCGTGAAAATAAAACCGAACGCGATGCCGCTCTTGCGCACTCGTTCCAGATTGCCGAGCATGCGCTCGAACGCTTCAGGGGAGGCGCGCATGCGATTGTGCGACTCCGGCACGCCATCCAGGCTGATGGCCAGCACGTCCGTACATCCGGCGAGCATTCCAAGCCGCTTCTTATCCAGCAGCATACCGTTGGAGGTGACCGTAGTCCGAAACCCGAGATCCTTCGCGAACCGCAATAAACTGCCTAGGCTACTATATAGCGCCGGCTCGCCGCCCGAAAAGCTCGCCACTTTGTAGCCTAGCGAGGCCGCATCGCTCAACGCTTCCTCCAGCACACGACTGCTCAGTTGATCGCGTTCCTCCGGAGCGGAGAACGAGTAGCAATGGAGGCAGCGCAGATTGCACCGCCGCGTCGGATGGATTTGAATGATGGGCTGGCCGAAACAGGCTGCTTCCATTGCCATACTTCGAGCTGGTTATTCGCCCGGACCGCCGTTGGTGATCGTTATGTTGGCAATTTCCGGAAAGGGAATGCCGTTTGTGAGGATGCGCAGGCCGATCGTGCTGTCGTTGAGAGCCACGAAATGGCTTACTACCTGAGCTACGTCCGCCGGCTTTACCTGTAATGTTGTTTCCCATTCGAGATAAGCTGGGGGAATTCCGCGAATCTGCCAGTTCAATACCTTGTAATCCAGGGACGCAGGGAGCGCGACTGCCTTCTTGATTTCGTCGAGCGAGGGAATTTCCTCGTTCCTGGTCAGTCCCTCCAGTAGCTTCTGCGATCCGCGCAGTTGTCGTTGAGCTGCTTGTGAAGTACTCATCGGTGTTTTCTCGCCTCCTTGAGCGCAATGGCTCGTGCTGCAGCGTTCAGTATGGACGCTTTCGCACCAGAGTCAAGGTAATCCACTGCTATTCTCTAGTTAATCGTATGAATATTCACAAAATACGAGTTTGATTTAGAAGGTGTACGGACGCGCACAAAAAAGCCGTTTTCTCGGCGCTGCCCTCGGGTCGCGCGGCTTGGGCTTTAGCTGTTTACGAACCGCTGTGCCCGCTGCGAGCAGGCCACCCATTCCACACTGTTGCCGAATACTTTTCGGATGCGCTCGGCCAGTGCGTTCAGCCCCTCCAGACCCAGCCCCGTGCCCTGGGTATAAAGGGATTGCCAGTGTGTCAGCAGGATAACCGGATGACTCGTTTCGATCAACTCGCGAATCCGGCCCGTGCGGCCATCCGCCGATAGCATCTGGTCGATATTGTCCTGAATGAACTGCCGCCGCTCGCCTGCTGGCCGCTCCATGCTCCAGAAAATATCCGGCGCGTTGGCGGGTACGCTTACCACGCTCTGGCCGCGCTCGGGTACCCGGTACTCAACCGAGAGCTTGCGTGGTGGTCCGGAACCTACGCTGTAGAGGAAGTACCAGGTCACCTGGCGCTGAAACACCTTCCACTGCGCATCGGCGAGCGCCTGAGCGTACTTCTTCTCCACGTCGATGCCGGAATTCCAGGGAGACGTAATCCCGGTTGCCGGCAGCCCAACGTTCTCTAAAATCTGGAAGGCCAGAACGAAGTACTCGACCACTTCCTCCAGCGGCGCCTGCGTGATCCAGGCATCTTCAAAGATGTGTTGGTAATTTCCCTTCTTGAGATCGTACGCCCGCAAATGCGTGAGGAATTCGGGTGTTATGTCGAAGCGGGGCGCGATGCGTTCCCGCATAACCTTCAAGAACGCCTGCAAATGGTCCTGGGGTACACGTTTCAGGGATTGATCGATGCGGCCGAGGCAGCTAGGCATGGGAATGACCGTGATTTTTCCCCGCAAGTCGAACCGCTCAAACGTCTCCGCCACCCGCGCCGTGAATTCGACCGGAACCAGGAACGGCGTCTCGTACCCCGGAATCTCGTAGAACAGCGGGTCCACGGGCGACCCATCATCAACAATGAGCGACATGGGAATTTTTCCCTGTGCGCTCTGCGCCAACGCGCTTCCAACGGTAACCGAGAACGCGGCCGCCTCCATCCCGCTGCCCGCGGCCTTCAATACCGAACGGCGTGTCATCATAGATACCTCAGCGCTCACACAACTTCTCTCACATGAACGGTTTTACAACAGTCCGCTCCTCCCTGTCGATCAAGGCGCCGATTACGGCTACTATCTAAACCTTGACCTTTGGGACGGAATTTTACCTTACCTTTTGCAGTATTGCTGGTACACCTGTAAACCGTTAACCTATCCTTCGGTGTTGACGGCAGCCGGCGCTTCCGGGGCGTGGCGGCTTCTGGAAACCAATTTAAAGCGTGAGAGCAGAGGATCGCGTGCAAAACAAGTGGCTTTCATCCTGGCGTGGCCAGGATAACTCAGGGGAGCACATCAGCGGCGCACCAAAGCCAACCGGCGGGGTGCAGACTAAGGCTTCGGACAGCGTGGCGCCTTCCGCGCATTCGTCAGGCAGCGGATTCGCGGCTTCTCGCATGGACTTGCCGGCCTTTGACGAGATCTACCGCGCGGCGGGCATCAAGGGTCCCCGCCTGGGCTACACCATCGAAAAAGTCATTGAGATGCTCCAGAGCGAGCACATCAAGACCCTCCCAGCGGATAACAAGCGCTCGTCGCTGCTGATGGCGCTCGACGCCGCCGGCGTTCAGGTCGAAGAAGTGCTGCACGACGCGACCCTCCGCCAGCATGCCATCACATCTCACGAAGCCATCCAGTGCCAACGCCTCCAAGACTACGAGGCCCGCAAGGCACAGGAGAACGCCGCTATCCAGACGGAAGCAGAGCGTGCGGCTGCCGAGTATGCGGCACGGATTTCTCGCAACCTCGACGAGGTGGCCCGCGAGAAAGATACCTTCCGCAAGTGGCAGGCGAAGAAGCAGTCCGAAACCCACCGCATGGCCGCGGCCGTAGCGTTGTTTCTCACACAGAGTGACGCCCTTACCAGCAACGGTAAGTCGCCGGCTGACCGGATGGCCGCGTTTCGTGAGTTGGCCGCCTCCTACAACGATCCGGAGTTTGTGGATCGGAGTTAGCCGGCGATGATGTTTGCGATTGGATCATTGGCTGTGGTTGCTGTTCTGACCAGCCGGTCTTCGCGCTTGCAAACGAGGCGGGCCGAAAGTTTGGAGCTCGTTTTGTACCAGTACAACCCCGGCGCGAAGGGGCTCTCTCAATTCGATTACTTAACCCACTAGGGGTGTAGAACCGCACTCAGGAGTGGCGGTGGAGAATTTATGAAGACGACGGAACAATCACCCGTGCTCGGTCTCGATATTGGCACCAGCCACATCGTAGCCGCACGATACCTCGACGAGAACTTTCAATACGAACGGGAGCTCAACGCTTTTGTAAGCATCCCTTACACCAAGCTGGCCGAGAGCCTGATGACCAAGGAAAATATCAATCACGCGGTCAAAGGCAAAGAGATTCTGGTGTTCGGCAACGAGTCCCAACAATTTGCCGAGCTGTTTCATGTCGAAACCCGCCGCCCCATGATGGATGGCATTCTAAACCCGAGCGAGTCCGACGGCCTAATGGTCATCCGGCAGATTATCACGCGCCTGCTCGGCCGTGCTAAGAAACCCGGGCAGCGCCTGTATTTCAGTGTTCCCGCGCCGCCTCCGGGTGTGAGCGATGACAAATACACGTTCCACGAAACCACACTGCGGGAGTGCTTACGCGAACTGGGTTACGATCCGAAGAGCATCAGCGAAGGGCTGGCGGTGGTGTATGGCGAATTGGGAGACTCCAGCTTTACGGGAATCGGCGTCAGTTGCGGCGGCGGTATGTGCAACGTCTGCCTGGCATATCTCTCGGTTCCGGTGATCAGCTTCAGCGTCCCCAAGGGCGGCGATTACATCGACGCCAACTCCGCCGCGGCGGTCCGCGATCTGGCTACAAGCGTCCGGGTGGAGAAGGAGAGGGGATTTCGCTTCAACGGATTCTTTGAGAATAAGACCTATCACGCGTTGAGCGTTTACTACGACGACGTCATCCAGTCGCTCGTGAAGTCGATGCACGACGCCTTCTCCAATACCTCGAAGCTGCCCAAGCTTAAACAGCCTGTGCCGCTGCTGTTGAGCGGCGGAACGGCGATGCCGCCCGGATTCCAGGAGCGCTTCGAAAAAGCTCTCGGCGCCTCCGACTTCCCGATCGAGCTGGCCCAAATCCGTACGGCCGCCGACCCTCTGCACTCGACCGCCAAGGGCACAGTCATCGCCACGTTGTGTGAATCGTAAGTCAGCTAGCGCGCAGTTCCTCTTCTGCTGAAGATGCCAGAGCCCGGGCGAGCGGCCGCGACTTAGGTTCCGCGATCACTCTCCGGGCGTCCACTACGGCCGGTCGGCTGTCGCTTCTTCCTGAGATGCGCTGTCCTGTTCGGACTTCCAGGCGTGAAATCTCTGGTGCAGCGTACGCCGGTAGATGTCGAGGGTAGTGCCATGCGCGGCGGCTTCGCGGACAAGTTGTTCCTGAGCCGTGACGAGTCCCTGCCAAACGCGCCGCCCATTGGCGTGCAGGAATGCAGAATCGTAGTCGAACCCAAACAGGTTTAGGGCGGCGATGGGAGTATCGTACCCGTCGCCCAGGCCGACTTCACGGAACGGGAAGTTGGCGGCCCAATCCGTGTGATACCCCAGGCGCATGGTCCGTGGGTTCACCGACACTTGCGCGTGCGTGACGCAATTTATCGCCGGGATGTGGTACTTGGCTCGTAACATTTCGGTCAGCACGCGCGCGGCGTCGAGTTGCGCCCGCGTGACCATGTCATTGGAATCGCCGGTTTCCGCCTCGGTCTGCGCTTCGAAGGCCACACCGAGAAAGCTCTGGTTCAGGCCCCAGTAGATGTTCCTTTCATCGGCCCAGATGGATTGCCCGGCATGATTGGCGTAGTCCGTCTCCGCCACCACGCGAAAAACCCGGCCGAAGCGGTCTATCACAAAGTGATAAAAGCGATGCTGCGCGATGTAAGCCAGCAGATTGCGCCCATTGCGCTGCAGCCGTGAATTCTGATTGGGTTCAAACGGCGCCATACGGCTCTCGGTGGTATGAAAGACAATGCCCACAGGCTCGGTTTCGGCTGCCGATGCGCTCCAGCGCGCCCGGTCAAAAGGATGAAACGAGCGGGCTCGAGTGGCGGTAAGAAATTCGTTATCCACACGGAGGCCGTTGCTGTAGATCTCGACCGAACCCTGGCGCGCTACCAGCCAGACTCTAGGGGCGGCAATTTCGGCCGCGATCTTCCGCGGAACAGCGAGCGGCAGGGTCCGAAGCGGCGTCCGGTGTGGTGCTTGAGGAACCACCGCCACCGCAGACAACAGCGCGATAAAGAGGATGCGAACTGACAGATAGAACCGGCGGCGAGCGGCTTCACGCACTGCCAAAGAACGCCGCGCCCGGCGCTTGGCGGCGGCTTCGTGTTCCGCCATGGACCGGCGAACGAAGCGCAGGCGTGCCACCTCGTCGTCGATCACGGCCGCGCGCCTCTCCACCCTGCGCAGGGCCGCATCGTTCACCAGTTGTTCGGGTTCTTGAGAGACGGGGTCGGTCAGCAGAGTCCTCGCAGGGCAAATTCAGGCCATTCTGCTCGCCTGTACACATACTATCGGCGTTTCGTTTCAAAAATTTAACGCCGAAACGTCGACACCGAAAGAAATAGGTTAACGGTTTGCGGGTCTAACCAGCAATACTGCAAAAGGTAATGTAAAATTCCGGTCCCAACGGTAAGGTAGTGGGAACACGCTGCCCCATACAGAGGTGGTGGCGTTTTGCCGATATCTACACCATGCGGCTGGAGCCCGTACCGGCGGCGTAATTGAGTCGCGGCGTTGGCGCTAACCAACGCCAATATTGACCGTGTGCGAACCGCGTTTCATCATGGTTGCGCTTACTTTTTACGCTCTTGGAGCCGGAGTACAGCCTTGGAAGCACCACCCACCATAGTTCTGTGTTTCGTCCTCGCGATTGTCGTCGGATACTTCGCGGGCAGACTTCTGAGTATTCGAGATCGGTTCCGATCCGATCGAGAGTCCTGACGGGCTGGACCGTTCCCCATCGGTCCCGCCTTCCCATCCGGATGTTGAGTTACCTGTCAGGCCGCGCGCCGAATCGCGTGGTACACCACCAGGACCACGATGGCGCCAACAACAGACACCGCAAGACTGTAGATATTGAGTCCGGTGACTCCACTAGCGCCGAACATGGAGAACACCCATCCTCCGACTATGGCGCCCACGACTCCCAGGATGATGTCGAGGACTAGCCCCTCACCGCTCTTATTGACGATCTTACTGCCGACGAACCCGGCAATCAGCCCCAAGACTATCCAAGCTAGAAACGACATTTTCTTACCCTCCCCAGGTCAACGATCGCCGGACTTTGTCAAATGCCGAGGTCCAGCGTGCGAATTATACACGAGATAGCATCCGGCGTCTTGCGTGGCGATCGCCGGGCAGTCGTTTGACTGGCGAGCTGGAAGCCAGTAGCGACCAATCGGCAGCCCCGGGCCAGGGAGACGCGAAATGCTACCATACGGTAGATAACCCGTCCCCTACCAAGGAGTTTTTCCATGCATTCTCGCCGCAAATTTATCGGCCACATGGCGACTGGCCTCGCCGGAACGCTGGCCACTGGCAGCGTTCTGGGAGCGAACGACCGCATCCGGCTGGGTCTGATCGGCGCGGGCGATCGCGGCATGCAGTTAGTGCGCGAAGCCATCACCTGTCCTAATGCTGAAGTCGTTGCGTTCGCCGATATCTACACCAAGAGGCTGGAGGACGCGAAGAAGGTCGTCCCGGATGCGAAGACCTATCTGGATCACCGCTATCTGCTTGATGATAAGTCAATCGATGCCGTGCTGATCGCCACGCCGCAGCACTTACACGCGGAGCATTTCATTGCATCGCTCGATGCCGGCAAGCAGGTCTATCAGGAAAAGACCATGGCGTTCAACGTGGATCACGCCAAGCGCATGCGGGCGGCATATCAGAACGCCGGGCGTCGGACGGTGCAGATCGGGCATCAATCGTGCTCCTCCGGCGAGACGGTCGACGCCACTACTTTCCTCAACTCCGGCAACATGGGCAAGATTACGGCGATTCACTCGCACATGTACCGCAACACGCCGCACGGGAAGCCGCAGTGGTCGCGGCCGGTCTATCCGGACATGACGCCCGAGAATATTATCTGGAAATCGTTCCTGGGGTCGGCGCCGCAGCACGATTTCGACGCCAACCGCTACGTGAATTGGCGCTTTTTCTGGGATTACTCGGGCGGCAACGTCTACGAGAACATGTGTCACCAGCTCGCGTTCTGGTACAAAGTCATGAATCTGCAGATTCCGAAGTCGGTGAATATGGTGGGCGGGATTTATCTGTGGAAGGACGGCCGGGAAGTGCCCGATACCATGAACGTGGCGCTTGAGCAGCCCGAGGAGATTCTGTTCACGTGGGATTCGGGGTTCGGGAACAATGAGCTGGGGTCGACTGAGGACGTGCTGGGCACCGACGGGACGATCGCGCGCGGGCAGCAAATCCGCTACCTGCCCCAGAAGGTGAATCGCCCGCAGGGCACGGAGATCGTGGGCAACACGCGGACGGGCGCGAATGAGACCAAGGCGCACATCCAGAATTTTTTGGACTGTATTCGCTCAGGCGCCGAGCCGAACTGCCCGTTCGAGGTTGGTTTCCGCGTGGCGATCGCGTGCCGCATGGCGGTGGACAGCTACCGGCAGGGGCGGACGTTGCGGTGGGATGCGGGGAAGGAAGAGATCGGCTAGAGGGAGCGGTGTCACGTGCTCGACGGACCAGCCTATGACTTGGGAGCTGGCCGACGCCACGGAGTGATGGTAAGACAGTGGGTGAGGTCCAGCGTCAGTCCCGGAGAAAGCAGCGCGACGTTGTCGACGTGTTTTGTTGCGATTTCTATCACCTCCGCCACGTCATGGAACGACAGTTGGGGATCAGCGCTAATAAAGACAACCTGCTCAGCGCGTGTCTTGAAAACTTCATGAAGGCGCCTCTCGAGCCTAACGCGATCTGAATCTTCCATGTTCAACTTGACCTTGCCACCCTGTAGCACGTGGATCACTACGGTACGCCTGTCGTCGTCACCGCAATCGATTTGTTTGGCGGTCAGGACCGGTAAACCGGCAGAGGGACCTGAGCAGACAAATACGATGGGCGTCAGCGTAAGGAACAACCCAGCAAGCGGGGCGGAATTCAACGTTAGCTTCTGCACTTCGCATTCTAATAGACACCGAACATACTTTAGATGGTTCCCTGGCTCGACCTAACCACCGAAAAGTCCGCGACCGGTTTCGCCCTGTGCACATCTATCGAGGGTAGACTCAAACATCCGAAATGGAGACAGCCAACCAATGAAAACCCGTAAACTTGGAGCCTCGGGGCTCAATGTTTCGCCGCTCTGCCTGGGCGGCAATGTGTTTGGATGGACGGCGGACGAGAAAACGGCGTTCGCGATATTGGACGCGCTGGTGGCGACCGGGTTCAACTTCATCGACACGGCGGATATGTATTCGCGCTGGGCGCCGGGTCACAAGGGAGGGGAATCGGAAACTATCATCGGCAACTGGATGAAGCGGGCGGGGAACCGGAGCAAGGTCATCATCGCCACGAAGCTCGGGATGGAGATGGGCCCGACTGACAAGGGGCTTTCCAGGGCTTACATCTTTCGCGCGGTCGAGCGCTCGCTCGAACGGCTGCAGACGGATTACATTGACCTCTACCAGTCGCACCAGGATGATGCGGCGACGCCGTTCGAAGAAACCCTGGGAGCGTATGCGGAGCTGATCAAGCAAGGCAAGGTGCGGGCTATTGGGGCGTCGAACTACACGGCGGAGAGGCTGGCCGCGGCGCTCGAGGTGAGCGCGCAGCATGGCTATCCGCGCTACGAAAGTTTGCAGCCGCATTACAACCTCTACGAACGCGCCGGCTACGAGGCGGCGCTCGAGCCGCTGTCCCTGGCGAAGGGGATTGGCGTGATTCCGTACTTCTCTCTGGCCAGCGGGTTTCTCACGGGCAAGTACCGGTCGGAGAGCGACCTTACCAAGAGCCCTCGCGGCCAAGGCGTGAAGAAGTATCTGGATGAGCGGGGATTTAGGATTTTGGCGGCGCTCGATCAGGTGGCTCGGGAAAAGCATTCCACACCAGGGAAAGTGGCCCTGGCCTGGCTGCTGGCGCGTCCCAGCATCACGGCGCCAATCGCGAGCGCCACGAGCGTCGCGCAGTTGCACGACCTGGTCGATGCCACGAACCTCGATCTCGATCCGGCGTCCGTCGAGCTTCTGAATCAAGCCAGCGCCTGGAGCGTTAGCGCCCAGGCTTAGCGGCCTGTAGCTTTTTAGCTTTTTTGCGGCTCACGCGCGCAGCTTTCTGCGGCTCTTCGGTGACGATGGCCGTTTCCTCCGCCGTGCGGCACGCAACAATGGTTAGGAAGATGGCGCTCGGCACGAGCTGCATGATGAGGCGGCCGGCTGAGGTTCCGAGCTGCCAATCGAGATCGTACGGCGTGGTTAGGTAGATTGCGCAGTACCCGCCGAAAATAGCGGCGAGCGCCGCGAACGAGAGCAGTACGACTGGCTGCCGGACACGCTCCCGCGGCACGCCCAGACAAATCGCGAACGCCGCCAGGCAAATGACTGGATTCGCGATACCCGTGCCGAGTTGGACAACTTCCTCCCCTAGCGACTTCAGGATGCGCAGGTAACGCGCTGGTTTCGCGATATTGGTGAGCGCCACAGAAAGGGTCAAAGGCCCCCAGCTCGCTCCGCGTGGCGCGAGGAAGAGCTTGAAACACAAAACGGTGGCCAAAGGCACCGCAGCGCCCGCGGCAAATAGCGCCAAGGCTCTCCCGCGCCCGTCGATTCGCGCCAGGAATAGATAAGCCAGGAATGCCGCGATGGCCAGAGGCGTGAACAGGAAGCCTTCATCCTTGGTCCAGGCCGCGCATCCGAGCGCGAGCCCCGCGAGGACCGCGACGCGTCCGGTTCCGCGCCCCGCGTCAAAGAGGAAAAACAGAACGAAGACGGCCAGGTAAAAGAAGCTGAGCGGCACGTCGGAGAATTGCCATGCGCTGTTGTGCAGGAATTCCGCAGTGCCCAGCAGAACGAGTCCACCAATAAAAGCGGAGGTCCAACCTCGCAGCACTGCCAACCCGGCGACGAGAAGACCGGCGGTCGCCAGTGAGAACAAACCGGCCACAGCGATCGGAACGGTGACGTCACCAGTCGTGCCCGTCAGGCTCCAGCATCGCGCGATGTATCCGGAGAGCAACAGTGGATAGTCGCCGTGCGTGGCGCCGCCGCCAGCCAGCTGGTTCAGAGCCGGCGAGAAGGTATTTTTCCACGCCGCATCGGGCTGCGCCAGAAGTTTGGCACGAAGGTTCCAGATAGACCATGCGTCCCAGTTTCCGTAGGGACTCGCGGCGGAGCTGTCGAAAAACAAGGCCGCTGCAACTATAAGACAAACCATCGTTGCCCCAGGTAGAAGCCACATCCAGCCCGCGAGCGGTGGGTGTTCCGCGCCGGTTACTGTCCGGTCGCGAAAGAACCAGCACCCGGCCGCCGCCGCCGCGATTGCCAGTACTTCCGCCGCCCCATAAACGATGTTTGACGGTCCGAACAAGAGCCGCACAAGGAAAAAAAGCAGCGACAGCACGCCAACGCCAACACCCGCGCCCAGAAAAACGTTCAGGAGCTGCGAAGCCCACGCCGGCCGGTACACCGGCATGAATGTTCGCGCGATCAGGTAACCGATCATGCCGGGTGGCAGGAGCGATACCGCCAGCACGAGCATCGTCACTTCGCCCTTCGGAACAGGACTACGCCGTCGGGAAACTCTTTCACCAGGGTGAGTCCGCGCGCGCGGCCGAATGCCTCAAAGTCTTGCGGTCGCGCAAAGTTTCCGATGACCCAGCCGGAGGAGGGATTCTTGACGATCAAACGCGGCGCCAGCGCGTATTGCGCGGTCAGCACCAGCGTCGGGTCCGTGGCCAGGTCTGAAACGTAGCCGACAAGCGCGCTCGGCGGCACGATATCCCGGATTGGCGCGAATCGTCTCTCCTGGTCCACGAGCTTGTAAGGGTCCCGTTGAGTCTGGTTGCGCTCCGTCTGTTCGCCGTAAAACTGAATGGCGCCGTAGACGGAGAGCAATGCGATGATGCTCAGTCCGGCCAGGGTGCGCAAAGGGTAGCGGAGGTTTTGCATCGCGATCAGCCCGTATCCTATACGATACTAGATGAGTCGCTGAAAACCTGTGGATTTCGACTACACGCCGGAGCAAATTCACCTTCGCAAATCGGTGCGCGAATTTGCGGAAGCCGAGATCCTGCCGCACGTCATGGAATGGGACGAAGAGCAGATTTTCCCGCTCGAAGTGATCAAGAAACTGGGGCGGCTGGGCTATTTGGGCTCGATTTTCCCGGAAGAGTATGGCGGCGCGGGGCTGGGCTACATCGAGTACTCCATCATCATCGAGGAGCTTTCGCGCGTGGATGGTTCGGTGGGGATCATTGTCGCGGCGCATACGTCGCTGTGCAGTAATCATATTTATAAAGCGGGAACCGAAGAACAACGACGCCGCTATCTCAGTAAGCTCACGACGGGCGAATGGATCGGCTGCTGGTCGCTTACCGAGCCCGAAGCCGGGTCGGACGCCGCGGGTACGCGCACCGCTGCGGTCCATCACGGCGAGTGCTGGGTGCTCAACGGCGCGAAGACATTCACCACCAACGCGCACTACGCCGATGTTTGCGTGGCTATGGCGGTCACGAATCGCGCCGCGGCGCAGCACGGCATCTCAGCTTTCATCATTGAAAAGGACACGCCGGGATTTCGCACCGGCAAGAAAGAAAACAAGCTCGGCCTGCGCGCCAGCGCCACCGGCGAAGTGATCTTCGACAATTGCCGGCTGCCCGCCACGCAACTGCTCGGCAAGCAGGGCGAGGGTTTTGTCGACAGCCTGAAGATTCTCGATGGCGGCCGGATTTCGATCGCGGCGCTCGCGGTCGGCATGGCGCAGGGCGCCTACGACGCCGCACTGAAATATTCGAAACTGCGAAAACAATTCAGCCGGCCGATTTCCGAGTTCCAGGCCATCCAGCACAAGCTCGTAGACATGGCGACGGAGATCGACGCCTCGCGTCTGCTGATTTACCGGGCGGCGTCGATGCTCGACCAGGGCCGGCGCGTGACGCGCGAATCCGCCATGGCGAAGCTGTTCGCCTCTGAAGCCGCGGTGCGCATCGCGAATGAGGCTGTGCAGATTCACGGCGGCTACGGGTTCATCAAAGACTACCCGGTCGAGAAGTTTTATCGCGACGTCAAGCTCTGCACTATCGGCGAAGGCACCAGCGAAATCCAGCGCCTGGTGATTGCGCGGCAATTGTTGAAAGACTGATGCAGGATTGGATCGCCCAGATCGCAGGTGGTGATGTGCGCGCGCTCGCCCGCGCGGCGACCGCCATCGAGAACCGCGCGCCCGAATCGGCGGACCTGCTGCGCTCGCTCGCGCCACGCGACCGGGCGCGCCATTGTTGCCGGCATCACCGGGCCGCCCGGGGCGGGGAAGAGCACGCTGGTGGATGCGCTGGCGCGCGCCATTCGCCGCGACGGGAAAACGGTGGGAATTCTGGCCGTCGATCCCACCAGCCGCGTTTCCGGCGGCGCCATTCTGGGCGATCGCATTCGCATGCAGGCCATCACGGCGATCCGGGCGTCTTCATTCGCTCGCTCGCCACGCGCGGCGCCTCGGGCGGCCTCGCGCGCGCGACGGCCGATCTTGCGCTGCTGCTCGACGCCGCGGGGAAAGACTTCGTGCTGATCGAGACCGTCGGCGTGGGGCAGGATGAAGTCGAGGTCGCGAGTCTGGCGGACGTCACGGTGCTGGTGCTCGTCCCCGGCATGGGCGACGATGTCCAGGCCATCAAGGCCGGCATCATGGAGATCGCCGACATTTTCGTCATCAACAAAGCCGATCATCCGGGCGCGGAGCGTGTGGAACAGGAGATCCAGGGCGTGCTCAGTTTAGGCCTGCGCGCGGATGGATGGGCTCCGCCGATCTTCCGGACCGTGGCGACGGAGGCCTCCGGTGTTGATAGCTCGCTCGAACTGATTGTCAGCTACGCAACGCGGCACCGCGGCGCCAAATCCCGAATTCCAAATCCCAAATCCGGCTTTTCCATCGATCATCTCGGCATCGCCGTCAAATCCATCGAGGCGGCACTGGGATTCTACGAAGGGCAGCTCGGGATGCAGGTGGCGCTGCGCGAGACCGTGGCACACGAAAAAGTGCATGTCGCCATGCTGCCCGCCGGCGGCCCGCGCATCGAGCTGCTCGAACCCACCGAAGCCGATTCAGTAATCGGACGGTTTCTCGCCAAGCGCGGCGAGGGCCTGCATCACGTGGCGCTGCGCGTGCCGGATTTGAACGCGGCCGTCGAGCGTCTCCGCGCGGCCGGCGCGCGCCTGCTCAACGATCCGCAAACCGGCGCCGGCGGACATCGCTATGTGTTCGTGCATCCGGCATCCACCGGCGGCGTGCTGCTGGAGTTGATTGAAGATTAGCCGCGTCTGTCATCGCAGCCGCTCAAACGGCCCCGGGGACTGACATTTCCGGGCCCCGCAAAGTAAAATAAGCATTCTTGTCCATTTCGGAGATTCAATTTGCATCAGGCTCAAATCGGCATCATCGGCGGAAGCGGACTTTACTCCATGCCCGGCTTCGAAGCGCAGCGGGAGGTCGCCATCGACACGCCCTGGGGCTCGCCGTCGGATAACTACGTCGTCGGCACACTCGCCGGCAAGTCCGTGGCGTTTCTCGCGCGCCACGGCCGCGGGCATCGCATCTCGCCTTCCGAGCTGAATTTCCGCGCCAACATTTACGGCATGAAAGCGCTGGGCGTCGAGCGCATTCTTTCGCTCAGCGCGGTCGGCTCGCTCAAAGAAGAGCATCGCCCGCTCGATTTCGTCATTCCCGATCAGTTCTTCGACCGCACGCGCGGCCGCATCTCCACGTTCTTCGGCGAAGGCCTGGTGGCGCATATCAGCTTCGCCGATCCCGTTTGCCCGCAGCTTGCCGGCGTGGTACACGAAGCCGCGCGCGCCACTGGCGTCAACGCCAAGCGCGGCGGCACATACCTCTGCATGGAGGGCCCCGCGTTTTCGACCAAAGCCGAGTCCAACGTGTATCGAAGCTGGGGCATGGACGTCATCGGCATGACGAACCTGCAGGAAGCCAAGCTCGCGCGCGAAGCCGAGATCTGTTATGTAACCGTCGCCATGGTCACCGACTACGATTGCTGGCACGCCGAACATGACGCCGTCACCGTGACCGACATCATCGCCAATTTGAACAAGAATGCCGAGAACGCCGCGAAGGTGGTGCGGGCGGCCGTCGCGGCTATGCCCGCTGAGCGCGCCTGCAAGTGCGGCTCGGCGCTCGCGCACGCCATCATCACCGACCGCCAACTCGTGCCCGACGCCACGCGCAAGAAACTGGACCTCATCATTGCCAAGTACTTCCTGTAACGGCCTGGCAGAGCAGTTGCTCGACTGCTGCCTGGCGGGAGAGCGCTGGCCCGGCGACCTTCTCGACCAGCTCACGACGCCCGATTGTTCCGACGCGCTCTTTCGCGTGGTCGTCGAGCGGCTGGCCGACCTGTTCGAGCCGCGCCTCTGCGATGTTTACGCCGACCTGTTTTCTGAAGTGATCGCCAGCGCCATTCCCGACCTTAGCGCTTCCGAGTTGCGCGCTCGCTATGACCGCGTCCGGTGGCCCCGCATGTTTCAGGGAGATGCGGACCGCGTCGATCACGTCTTCGTCCTTTCGCGAGTAACCCTCGGCGCCGATGCCGCCATCACGAGCGTTCTGTTAGACGCGGCCCGCGAGCGTTTCCCACGCGCGCGCATCGTGCTCGTGGGTAGTCAGAAATCATGGGAATTGTTCGCCGGCCGCCCACGCATTGAGCACGCACTCGCTTCCTACCGCCGTTCGGGCAGCGTGCGCGATCGCCTTGCATTGTGGCCGGATCTCAAGCGCCTGCTCTCGATCCCAGGCGCCATTGTCATCGATTCCGATTCACGCCTTACCCAGCTTGGACTTCTGCCCGTCTGTCCGGAAGAGAACTACTACTTCTTTGAAAGCCGCGCGTGCGAGGCGGAAAGCGCCGATCCCCTGCCACTGCTGGCGGCGCGATGGGCTCGCCAAACCTTCGGGATTGACGGTGCCGCGGCGTGGGTCGCGCCCCGGACCGCTGAATCGATTCAAGTCCCCGGACGCCCGCTGGTCGCGATGAGTCTCGGCGTGGGCGACAATCCCGCCAAACGCATCGCCGATCCCTTCGAGGAGCAGCTTGTGGCGCACGTCGCGCGCAATGCTTACGTCCTGATTGATGAGGGCGCGGGCGGTGAGGAGGCCGCCAGAGTGCAGCGCGCCATCGCGAAGTCGGGCGCACCGTCCAAGCACCTCCATACTTGCCGCGGCTCATTCGCCTCGTTTGCATCTGCCATCGCCCACAGCGATTTGTACGTCGGCTACGATTCCGCAGGCCAGCACGTCGCAGCCGCCTGCGGTGTGCCGCTCCTCAGTGTCTTTGCGGGTTTCCCTTCGCCTCGCTTCTTCTCTCGCTGGCGGCCCTGGGGAAATGGAAAGATCGAGATTGTGAAAGCGGCGCAGGAGCAGCCGCCGCTTCAGGTATTGCAGCGGGCCATCGAATCCTTGGATCGGCTTCTTTGCTGATCCGCTACCTGCGCACCCGTCTCATCCATTCGCCCCAGCTCAGCCCGATGCGCGTCATCACCATGCTCACGGCCAGCGCGAGCGCCATGCGCGTCCAGAACTCGCCTGGCGTGTGTTCGGTGGCTACGAAAATATTCCTCACGGGCGCCAGAGTTGGCGGCATCATGAAGGGATACTGGTTCGTCGCGAAGATCCAGTTGCGCGACCATCGCGACATCAGAAAATCCGCGAACGGCCACTGCGCCGCCAGGAAGGCAGCCAGAAACGCCGTTCCCAGAGAAATTGCCTGCGGCCCGCGGCTCCATTCCGCGGTGCGCCGCCGCACCAGATCGAACGCGATCGCCCCGGCGATTAGCAGCAGCGGAAAGTCCGGTGGAATCAAATGCGTGATCTTCTGATAAACCGGCCCGAGCTTCGGCTCCGCTGGAACCAGTTGCAGCCCCCAGAGGAAGGCCAGGTGCACCGCCGTGTACAGGCCCGTCACAATGGTCGCCGCCCAACGGTTTTTCGAGACTCGCGCCGCTGCCGCCAGCCAGATCGGCGCGGCCATCGCGACCACAACATAAAACTTCGCGCCGTGCATGAACACCCGGTTGGTCAGCTCCTCGAACACGGCTGCCGTCATGCCCAGCAGAAACAGGAACCCGAAAAACAAAACCTTCTCGAGCGTCGCGCGCGCACCCTCCCCCGCGCGGTTCATCTCCGCCAGGATCAACAGCACCGTACCGAACCGGATCGCCAGCATCCCGAGCGCCAGCAGCATGTGCGGCGGGCTCAGGATCTTCACGTCCAGCCCGTACGCCCCGTGCCACCAGTCGTCGAACGGCGCCGAAGTGATCATCGCCACGCCGCCCCACGCGCAGACAAATGCGCCCAGCGGTCCCCGAAATCCCCACATCGAGATGGCCGCGCCGGCGAGCTGGGAACTCTTCCGGGCAGTCGTCCGGAGGATCAAGTACCCGCACGCGACCCCCGCCAGCACGCCGTTCAGATAAATCAGCACGTGCGCCGGCGTCCAAAAGCTGTCGCGTCCGATACTTTTGTGCCAGGAGATGTCCCATTCCCCGCCAATCGCGCCCGACAGCACCGCCGCCAGACACCACCAGATGTACCAGGGCACAACCGCCGGCCGGACGCCCTTTTCAGCCATTGCTACCGGGATTAGTCGCCAAATGCGCCATCGGAAGTGGTCCTTTGTTCTTTGAGAATACATCACCCACCCGTTGGCGCACCCCCCACCCTTTATGTCATAATCCGGGCATGCTCGCCGAAGTCGTGAAGATGGATCCGAAGTCCGAGGGCATTGCTACCCCGCGCAAAAAGCGCCCCAAGGAATTGGCCATCATCACCGAGTGCTGCACCGGTTGCGCCGGCTCGCCGGCTTGCGTGCCCTATTGTCCGGTGGCCGATTGCATGTACTGGGTTCCGGACGAAGACCACCGGCCTTTCGGGCGAATTGAGGTAGATCCTTTTCTCTGCATCGGCTGCAAAAAATGCACCAGCAAAGGCCCCGACGGCGCCTTCCTCGACGGCTGTCCCTGGGATGCCATCGAAATGGTGCCGATTGAGAACGTCGAAGCGCAGATCGGCGTCAAAATGGCGATTTAGCAGCTTCCGCTACCGGGTGCGTCCATGAGCCTTGAGATCCAGCAAACAGAGCGCGAAGGCATCGTCGTCGTCGATATGAACGGTCGCCTCACCGTGGGCGCAGAAGTCGGCACCTTTCGCGAACGCATGCAGAAGTTGTTTGGCTCCGGACAGCGCAGCGTCATCCTCAACCTGAAGGGTGTCGACTACATCGATAGCACCGGCCTCGGTGCGCTGGTCATGAGTTATACCTCCCTGCAAAAGGCCGGCGGGAAGGTCAAGCTGCTCAACCTGAGCCGGCGCGGCATCGAGCTGCTGATTATGACCAAGCTCACCACCATCTTCGAGGTTTTCGACGACGAGCAGAATGCCATCAACAGCTTTTTCCCCGACCGCGAACTCAAGCGCTTCGATATTCTAAGCTTCGTCCAGCAGCATAAGGACGAATAGTTGAACCCTGCGCGCGCTTTGCTCGAAGCCGCTTCCGCCGTTTACACTAAATTTATGGCTTCCGCTCGGGAGAACGAAACGCTGACCGCCGGGCAGCGCGCTCCTGATTTCCGCCTGGAGGACCTGGCTGGCGGAAGCGAAAAGACTTTGGTCGAACTGCTCGAAGCGGGGCCGGTCTTCCTCGCCTTCTTCAAGGTCTCCTGTCCCACGTGCCAGTACACGCTGCCATTTCTCGAGCGCATCCACCGCGGCGCGAACCGCGGAGTTCGCCTCTTCGCCGTTTCGCAGGACGATGCCCCGGCCACCCGCGAATTTCACCAGGAGTTCGGCATCACGATGCCTACGCTGCTCGATAGCGCCCGCTTCGGTTACCCCGCCAGCAACGCCTACGGCCTCTCGCACGTGCCCTCCATGTTCCTGATCGAGCGCGATGGAAGCATTTCCTGGTCGCTCGTCGGCTTCAATCGCAAGGAATTGGAGGCGCTCGGTGAAAAACTGGGCGTCCACCCGTTCCAGCCCGGTGAGCGGGTGCCGGAAATGAGGTCCGGCTGAGGCTCCAGGAACTAGGCTCCGGTCGGGAGCCACGATAAGATAAGAGCAGATGGCCAATCCTCTCGAGGAACTGATTCAATCGGCTTCGGCGATTGCCAAGGGCATGGGCGTGACCTTCAAGGAGATGATGTCTCCCACGGTCACCGAGAATTATCCCGACGAGCCGCCGAAATTAGAGCAGCGCTTCCGCGGCGTCCACGTCCTTCAACGCGACGAGAACGGCATGGAGAAATGCGTGGCCTGTTTTCTGTGCGCAGCCGCCTGCCCGTCTAATTGTATCTATATAGAGGCAGCGGAGAACACCGCGACCGTCCGCATCTCGGGTGGCGAACGCTATGCCAAGGTCTACAACATCGACTACAATCGCTGCATCTTCTGCGGTTATTGCGTCGAGGCCTGCCCTACCGACGCCATCACCCACGGCCACGGCTTCGAAGTCGCCAGTTATAATACTTCGACGCTCATCAAACGCAAGGAAGATATGCTGGTCCCGCTCCATCGCGTCAGCCCGGGCGTCATCGATCGAGAAGCCGAAGAAGTGGCCGCGCACTAATTTCGTGTGGCGCACGCTTCAGCGTGCCGCGGCGAACTTGAGTTCGCCGCCCTTGACCATGGAGACCGAACGCCTTCTTTTCGCCCCTTGGGCCGAGTCCGATTGGCTCGCCCTCAAGCCCCTCGCTACCAATCCCGAGGTAGTCTGCTACATCAGTGAAGGCCAGCCCTGGCCCGACGAGCGCATTCAGGAATTCGTCCAGCGCCAGATGCGTTGTCTGCGCGAACGAAGCTACTGTCTGTGGAAGCTGCTGGAGCCAGGTGCGGGCCGGATGATCGGCTTCTGTGGTCTGCAGCCGCTCAGCAACACCGCCGAGATAGAGATCGGATGGTGGCTCGCGCAGTCGCACTGGGGCCGCGGTCTGGCGACGGAAGCCGCGCGCGCGGCATTGCGGGATGGTTTCGAGCGCGTGGGTCTCGGGCGAATCGTGGCCATCGCCCAGGCGGCTAACCGTGCGTCCCTGCGGGTCATGGATAAGCTGGGCATGCGCTACGAGCGGGATATGCAGTATAAAGGCATGGACGTCGTCCTCTACGCCGTTCACCCGCCCGGAACCGCTGTATCTTCTGGAAAATAGGCTTTTCCCGGGCCGGCTTGGTAACCTGGAGACTTACCGGTACGCCTAAATTTGCGAAGCCTCCGATGGGGCTTCCATGCCGGTTCCGTAACTTCGGCATGCTGGTTGACTACGAGCTGATTCGACGCGCGCGAGAGGGCGATGGGCCGGCCTTTAATGAGCTGGTGGCGGCCTACCGCAAGCGGATTCTGGGTACCATCGCCCGGCTCATCGGGCGGCCGGAAGACGTCGAGGATGTGGGTCAGGAGGTTTTTCTCCGCCTCTATTACTCTCTCGATCAGCTCCGCTCGGCCGAGGTTTTTGAGCCCTGGCTATATCGCTTGACGGCCAATGCGGCGTATGATTATTTGCGGAAGCGCCGGCGGCGGCTTGAGTCGCGGATGGCCGACCTCTCCGAGCAGCAGGTGGTGCTGGCCGATGCCGTGGCCGGCGAGAAGGTAGATCGGGATGAAGGGCAGAAGAAGCGCATTCGGGAAGCTGTGGCCGCCCTGCTGGGTCGGGTTTCCGAAGAGGACCGTGTGCTGCTGACGCTGAAGGAAGTGGAGGGTCTCTCCCTAAAGGAGCTGGGGGCGATCTATCATGTAAAAGAAAACGCCCTGAAGGTTCGGTTGTTCCGGGCCCGGCAGCGAGTTCTCAAGGCATTCGCGGCGGCGAGCAAGTCGGCTGCCGGGGTCAGCAGTTCGCGCTAGAAGGGTGGGGGTGGATATGGACCGACACAGTCATAACGCTGGAAGCGACGAAGCGCGCCTGGATGCCCTGTTCCAGGCCTACCGCGCTGCCTGTGCGGACCCGGAGCCGAGCGCCAACTTCATGCCTCTGCTGTGGCAGGCGATCGAGGCGCGGCAGGGTGTGTCCGCCGTGTTTAGCCGCTTAGCCCGGAATCTGATGACGGCTGCGCTGGCACTTTCGATTCTGTTGGGGCTGGCGGCTTCGTTCTCCGGTTCCCGCGCGGGCCAACTCCCGGGCGAGAGCTACGTTGAAGTGCTGGCGGAGGAACACTACAGCCAGACTCTGGACTACTACGATACGCTTCGCATTGCCCCGCCGGTTGAACAGCATTGATGCGACGCAATACCCTCACCACCGCGATTTACCTGGTGCTGCTCTTTCTGAGCGGCGTGGCCGCGGGCGCGTTCGGCTTAAGGCTCTACACGTTGAATTCGGTCCGCGCCAGCGAGCGTCCCAGCCCCGACGAATTCCGGCGTAAATACATCGAAGAAATTCGCAGCCGGTTGAAGCTCACCGACGACCAGGCGAACAAGCTGGGCCCGATCCTGGACGAAACGGGGAAGCAATTCCGCGAACTGCGCGAGAAGCACCGGCCCGAGCTGAAGGCCATTCAGGACGAGCAAACGCAGAAAATCCGGGCGATCCTCACCGACGCGCAGCAAGCCGAATTCAGCAGTTTCCAGGCCGAGCGCGAAAAAGAACGCCAACGCAACGGCCACCCCTAGGCGACCGTCTGCTTCTTCTTTTCCGCCCTCGATTTCTGATACTTTTTCTCGAATTTCTCGACGCGGCCCGCCGTATCCATCAACTTCTGTTTCCCGGTAAAGAACGGGTGACAACTGGAGCAGATTTCCACGCGGATGTCGCCCTTGTGGGTGGAGCGCGTTTTAAATACGTGCCCGCACGCGCAGATGACGTTAACCTCTTCGTAAGCGGGGTGAATACCGGCTTTCATGGGATCCTTTCGGGGTGAATTTCAAGTATAACAAAACACAAACCCCCGTGATCCCGGCTGAGCAGTTGCACACCGCTCAGTCGTGAGAATCACGGGGGCCCGGTAGCCTTAGATGAAACCTGAGGCAGTTAGATTCGCGTCGAAGTGGCCGGTCATCATGAACTTGGCACCGCCACTGAAACGGAACCGACTACGTTAGAACGGTCGACTCAGCAGTCGGCCACCTCGCGCGGTCTACTACTATCATTCATGTTCCTGGACCACCTCCTTCCTCAGTGATAACTCGATGTTATTCCCAAGGTGATTTTCTGTCAAGAAAAAGTGAATGCGGATTTTCAACCGCATCACTACATTTTGGGTTGTGTTTGCGTTCGGGTACTGCTGCTGGGGTGTCGCCGGAAACGGGCCCCTCCCCGCGGAGCCCGCGTCGCGAAGCGCTTGGGAGGCATCACCCCGCCAAAGCCGCTCATAACCCCTCAAAGACCCTTTGCCGTGCGTTATGCAAGCGGCTCGCCATCGCTAAGTAACGGCAAACGCTAACCGTGCATCCGATCAACCTCCCAATTCCCGTATGCCGCGTACGGAATTCAGTACAATCGACTGGTGCAAGGTATCTGGCGGGATGCTTCGGCCGTCAAGGCACTTAGCGGCCTACTCATCTCCGGGCTTCTGTTCGGGTTCCTGGGCGCGATCCTGCCGGCCTGGGGCTACCACCTGACCTCTGATTTCGGAACCGTCGGCAATTACTTTCTGAGCATGAGCGCGGGAGTGATTGTCGCCACCGAAGCCGCCGGCCGGCTGCTCATCCGGCGCGGCATTGCCTTCCTCATGAGCGCGGCTTGTGCGCTGGCGTGCGCGGCGCTGATCTACCTGGCGTCCGTCCCGGCGACCGCGGCGGCCTTTTGGCGCATGGCCGGGTTATTTGCCATCGGCTTCGCCGCAGGCCTGCTGAATACAGCGGTGCTGCATGCCATTTCACCGGCGTACGACCGTGATCCGGCAGCCACGGCCAATATTGGCGGCATCTCGTTTGGCACGGGGTGCCTGGCGGTTACGGTACTGGTGGCGGGGACCTTTTACGCCTATACCGTCACCAGCATCCTGGTTTTCATCGCATTGTTTCCTGGCTTCTTCGCCGTGTGGTACGCGCGCGGTTCGTTCGCCCCGCCGGCCATTGCGCCCACTCCCACGCTCGCTCAGTTTTTGCGCGATCTGCGCAGCCCCGGCGCAATTCTGCTGGCCGCGTTGCTGTTTCTTCAGTTTGGCAACGAATGGTCGATCGCCGGCTGGCTGCCGATTTTCCTGATTCGCCGTTTAGGTGCGGGCCCGGAGCTGGCGCTGCTCCTACTGGCGGTCTTTTGGCTCTCGCTGATCGTTGGCCGCCTGGCGGCGGTGGCGCTACTTCCCAGAGTGCGTCATGGGCGCTTCCTCTTGGTGAGTGCCGCCGAGGCCGTATTCGGCTGCCTGCTGCTGCTCGCGACCAATAACGCGTTCGGCGCGCTGATCGGGACGCTGCTGGTGGGCTGCGGGTTCGCCGCCATTTATCCTTTGATCGCGGAACGCATTGGCGGCGAATTTCCCGATTTCCGGCCGGGGTTCTTCAACGGCATCTTTTCGATCGCACTGACCGGCGCGATGCTGGCGCCCTGGATACTGGGACATCTGGCCGATGTGTGGGGTGTGGGCGTTGTGATGGCGCTACCGCTGGCGGGCACCTGCCTGGTGTTTGTGCTGGTGCTGCTGATCTGGCTGGAAGCGAAGATCCGGCTGGGGTAGCCGCCAGGCGAGTGCCGCTTCGGGTTGCCGCATAATGGTTGACTATGTCGCTTGGCGATCTGCTGTTTGGAAAACCCCTGGCCACATTCGAAGAGTCGGAACAACGGCTCGGCCCCGCGGCCGGCATCGGGGTGTTCGGGCTCGACGCCCTCAGCTCGGCCGCCTATGGTCCCGGAAGCCGCGCTCACTCTACTGATCCCGCTGGGCGCGCTGGGCGTTCAGTACGTCGTGCCCATCAGCTTCAGCATCATTGCGCTGTTGATTATCGTGTACATCTCCTACCGCCAAACCATCGCCGCTTATCCGCGGCGGCGGCGGTTCCTACACGGTGGCGCGCGAAAATCTCGGGCCGCAGCGCCGGCCTGCTGGCTGCCGCGGCGTTGATCGTCGATTATATTCTGGTGGTCGCGGTGGGCATTTCCGCCGGGGTTGGCGCGCTGGTTTCCGCCGTGCCCAGCCTGCAGCCGCACACCCTGGCAGATTTGCCTCGGGATCCTGGCAGCGATCACGCTGGTCAATCTTCGCGGTATCCGCGAAACCGGGAACTCTGTTCATGGTTCCGACCTATCTGTTCATTGCCTGCCTGCTGGGCACCATCGGCGTGGGCCTGATCAAGGAACTCTGCGAGCGGCGGCCATCCCGCCGCCGTCGTTCCGCCCCATCCGCTCACGCCACGGCCACCGCCGTCGGGGCGTGGGTGATTCTCCAGTCCTTCTCGAGCGGCTGCACGGCCATGACCGGCGTCGAAGCCGTCAGCAACGGGGTGAAAGCGTTTCGCGAGCCGGCCGTGGCAACCGCCCGCCGCACGCTTACCGCGATCATTGGAATACTCATCCTGATGCTGGCGGGCGATCGCCTGGCTGGCGCGGGTATACCATGTCGGCGCCACCGATCCTGGCCAGCCCGGCTACGACAGCCTGCTCTCGCAGCTCATCGGCGCCGTGGCCGGAAGGGGCGTTTTCTACTACGCTTCGATCGCCTCCATACTCGCCGTCCTGGCTCTTTCGGCCAACACCGCTTTCGCCGATTTTCCGCGGCTGTGCCAGATTGTGGCCGATGATGGCTACCTGCCGCGCGCGTTCGCCTCCCGCGGACGCCGCCTGGTCTTCACCTAACGGCATCTGTGGTGCTCGCGTCTATCGGGCAGGCCCTTATTGGTTCTCTTTCGCAGGGAGTCACGGATCGGCTTATTCCCCTGTTCGCGATCGGCGCGTTTCTCGGCCTTCACGCTTTCGCAGGCCGGCATGGTGGTCCACTGGAAGCGCCTCGGAGCCGCCGCGCATTGGCGCAGCATGCTCATTAACGGCCTGGGCGCAACCGCCACGGGCATTACGGTGTCGGTGGTGCTTGCCGCGAAGTTTATCCAGGGCGCGTGGATCACCGTTCTGCTAATCCCCGCGCTGTTGGCGGTATGATCTGGTGCGCCGCCATTACCTGGCCATCGAGCGCGAGATCGAGCTGCACACGCCGCTGGACCTCGCCCACCTTAATCCGCCCATGGTTATTGTCCCCCTTCCAGGCCTGGACGAAAATCGCGGAGAAGGCTTTGCGTTTCGCCATCCATTTTCGCCGGATGTCCATGTGCTACAGGTGCGAATCACTGACAAGGCGTCCGATCTGCGCGGCTCCTGGGCTCACCTTGTTGAGGACCGGCCCTGGAACTGGGGTGCCGGTGCCGAGCCTCACGGTTGTGGAATCGCCTTACCGGCTGTTCTTTCGCCCGATTCTCGACTTCGTCAGCGAGATTGAACAGAAGTATCCCGACCGCTATATTACGGTCTTGATTCCGGAGCTCGTGGAGCTGCACTGGTACCACTACTTGTTGCACAGCCAGCGTGGCACGGTCCTTAAGACGCTCCTCTTTGTGAAAGGCAACCTGCGCATCAGTGTGTTGAATGTCCCGTGGTACCTCACGATCTGATCACGGTATGGATCGGGAATTCAACCCCGCTCCTGTTGAGGCAGAGCTTGACGCCTACTGCCTCAGCAGGGCGGAAACGCGGCCGCGGGAGTTTAGAATCGGACGCCGTTCGCCGGACGGCTACTGTTGGCTTTGTGGATACCACTCTTGTCCAAAACAGGTTCTTGCACTCTGAAATAGGAAGGAGTGCCCTCCTATAATTGACGTTGGCGAGATCGTTCCTAGCCGGGAGCCTCGCCACACGCTGCCCACAGGAGGGCAATACAATCGTACAAGTCGCGAGCCTGTTCAATCAACTGCTCCAGCACTTTCCCGCGGACGGAGTTTGCCGCGCTGGTGAAGAAGCACGCCGCCGAGCGTGATGCCAAGGGTTTTACCTGCTGGACGCAGTTCGTTTCCATGCTGTTCTGTCAACTGGGACGCGCCGACTCCCTGCGCGAGATCTGCAACGGTCTGGCGTGCTGTCTCGGTCGATTGGTCCATTTGGGGATCGCCAAAGCGCCTTGCCGCTCCACCCTGTCCTATGCCAATGAACACCGCCCTGCCGCGCTGTTCGAGGATCTGTTCTGGACCGCTTCGGCCCGGTTCCGCGACCAGCAGATGCTCGGCGGCAGACAGCACAAGTTTCGCTTCAAGAACAAACTTCTTTCCCTGGACTCGACCACCATCTCGTTGTGCCTGACCATGTTTCCGTGGGCCGAATTCCGCCGCGCCAAGGGCGGTGTCAAGGCCCATGTCCTGCTCGACCATGACGACTACCTGCCCGCCTATCGTGCTGCTCACCGAATGCCAAACGCAGCGACGTCAAGTTGGCCGATTCCTTCCACCTGAATGCTGGTTCCATCGTGGCCATCGATCGCGGCTATATCGACTACGCCTTGTTCGCCCGCTGGAGCATGGCCGGAGTCTTCTTCGTCACTCGTTTGAAGGACAACGCCGCCTTCGAGGTGGTCGAGGCGGAATGCGCAACTCCCGGCGAACCGCAATATTCGCGCCGATCAAATCATCCGTCTCACCGGCGCCCAAGCCCGGGCCGATTACCCGGAACTGTTGCGCCGCGTCGTGGTCTGGGATTCCGAGAATGAGTGCGAGATTGTCCTGCTCACGAATCTGCTGGAGTTCGGCGCTACCACCATCGCCGCGATCTACAAAGAACGATGGAAAATCGAACTGTTCTTTAAGGCGCTCAAGCAGAACTTGACCGTAAAAACCTTTGTCGGCACCAGCGAGAACGCACTGCGCGTCCAGATTTGGACAGCCTTGATCGCGCTGCTATTGCTGAAATGGCTACACCACCTCTCCAAAGCCGGCTGGTCGCTGTCCAATCTGGCGTCGATGCTGCGCCTGAACCTGTTTACCTACCGTGATTTGACCAAGTGGCTGGCCGACCCTATGGAAACACCGCCGCTGATCCCGGCGGCGGAACAACTTACTCTGACGCTCATGTGATTTGGACAGGCTCATACAATCCAATACATGGAGACCCACCGAGTAAACGCTCAAAACCCATCTCACAACCTCCTCCTTCAACCCACTCACCCCTCCTTCTTTAACATTGTGGATAATAAACTCCACACCCCGCTGCTCTCCGGCGAAGAACCACTTCCCAACCGCCTCCGGGTTACCGCTGGGTTGTTCTTCGAACGTGATTACCGGGTCGCCGGTTACCTGAGTGCGGTACGCCGGGGCGGCCAAAGTCGTCGCGATCACGTGGGTCTGATCTGCGTTGAAAATCCGCACGATATCGCTGCCCGATTGGTCATCGACCAGGGTGAAGACGTATTGTCCCGGCTCCAGTACGTGGCCTGGTATCGCGGCGGGTGTGTTCAGAGTCACCACGGTCTCTTTGTTCGAATCGTCTGCCCTCACGGACGGCAACATCGTGAAACCTGCGAATGCGATCAGCATTGCGAATGTCTTCAGTTTCATGTCACGCTCCTTCAATTTTTTTGTTACCTAATCAAGGAGACGATTGCGGAGTTCGTTGAGTATCGGTGGCTATTGTAAGAATGCGTAAAGAAGCCTCTACTCTGTGAGATTTCCAATGTTTTGTTTCGCACTGAGTCCGGCAGGAGCCCTGTAACCTATGCGAGCTTCTCTCTCATGCGTTCGGTCTTCGAGCTCGGACCCAATTTACGAGAGTTCTGTATGACCAATGCGGCGGGACGATGCACCCCCTATCGGAAGCGAATCGATTTCTGGTGCGGATGAGAGGACTTGAACCTCCACTCCCTTGCGAGAACATGGACCTGAACCATGCGCGTCTGCCAGTTCCGCCACATCCGCACGTCGATGCATCTATTTTTTCAGCCTGTGCCGGGAGAAGTCAACCTTGGCGTTCAATAGCCCAGGTTTTTATTCACTACATTCAGCAGCGGCAGTCCCTCCGCGTAGCGCCGGACATTCTCCACGAAGAACTCGATGAGCCGCGTCTGGCGATCGGGACTCCAGCCGGAAGTGTGCGCCGTCATCACGACGTTGGTGCAATCGAAGATCGGATGGCTTGAAGGCGGCGGCTCCATGGGAAACACATCCAGGCCCGCGCCGGCGATCCAGCCCTCTTGCAACGCCTTGACTAGCGCCAGGTCATCGAAGAGTTTCCCGCGCGACAGCGCCAGAAAATACGCCGTCGTCTTCATGGCGCGGAAGACCCGCTCATTGAACATGCGCTCGGTCGCGGCGGTGAGCGGGGCAGCGGCTACCAGCACGTCCACCTGGGGAATCATGTCATAGAACCAGCCGAGATCGTGCAACTCCGCCACGTATTCCGGTTTAGGAACGGCGCGCGAGTCGATTGCCAAGATGCGCATGTCGAAGCCGTAATGGGCGCGCCGCCCTACCGCCGAACCGATGCCGCCCAGACCGACAATGCCCATAGTGCGGCCGGAAATCTCCACATGGTCCGCCGACTTCACCGAACCCACCGGCTTCCACTGCCGCTTCAGAAACTGTGGCACGTAGTATTTGCTGATGCCGCGCGTCAGGCACAGCAGCAAGCCGATGGCGGTCTCCGAAATGGCGGGCGCAAAAGTAGCGGCGAAGTTCGTTAGCAATACAGAACTTTTAAGCAGCGCCGGGTCGCTCGCGTCGAGACCC
This sequence comes from Terriglobia bacterium, assembly GCA_963768075.1. Lineage (GTDB taxonomy): Bacteria > Acidobacteriota > Terriglobia > Bryobacterales > Bryobacteraceae > QHXW01. The sequence continues at coordinate 175,015 of CAVYHD010000007.1, read as the reverse complement.
GCGCCGCCCGCCTGGACCCACTTGAGCTTGGAAGCGGATTGCAGCGCTTCGGCGCGAATGTCGCCGAAGACCACATCGGCGTCTTTCACTTTTTCATGGAATTCCTCGCGTGTGCGGCAGACCGTGACCTCGATCTGCGCATTCGGCGCTGCTGCTTTGATCTTTGCGACCTCGTCCGGTTCGAACGGATGCAGAGTGACGATGTGAAGATGCTGTAAGTTAGCCACGAGAGAGTTGGTAGGTTGCGCTGGCCGCGACGACCGCTATTCTACGTCGACGCCCATGCTGCGCGCCGTGCCTTTTACGGACCGCATCGCCGCTTCGACATGAAGCAGTTCAGGTCGGGCATCTTGATCTTGGCGATCTCCTTCGACCTGCTCCGCGGTGATCTTGCCGACCTTCGTTTTGTGCGGCTCGGCCGAGCCCTTCGCCAGATTCACGGCGCGCTTGATCAGCACCGGCACCGGCGGCGTCTTGGTGATGAACGTGAACGAGCGGTCCGAGAAGATCGTGATGACCACGGGAATGATCAGACCTTCCTGATCTTTCGCCCGAGGTCTTCGCGTTGAACGCCTTGCAGAACTCCATGATGTTGACGCCCTGCGGGCCGAGCGCCGTGCCCACCGGCGGCGCCGGCGTGGCTTTCCCCGCCGGAATCTGCAGTTTCACCTGACCTGTAACTTTCTTCGCCATAATTTCGATCGTTATTCTTTTCTACCTGCAGGAACTCCAGCTCCACCGGAGTCGCGCGGCCGAAAATCGTGACCAGCACGCGCAGCGTGTTGCGCTCCGGATTGACCTCGTCCACCTTGCCCTGGAAGTTCGCGAACGGGCCGTCGATGATGCGCACCGTCTCGTTCTTTTCGAACGTCATCTTGGGCCGCGGCCGCTCCGCCGCCGTCGTCTGGCGGTAGAGCATCTGGTTGATCTCGTCCGCGCTCAGCGGCACCGGGCTCGTGCCGCCGCCCACGAAGCCGGTAACCCGCGGCGTATCTTTCACGCGTGCCACAGCTCGTCGTTCATTTCCATCTGCACCACCACGTAGCCGGGATAAAGCAGCCGCTTGCTGGTGACCTTTTTGCCGTTGCGCAGCTCGACCACTTCTTCTGTGGGAATCAGAATCTGCCCGATCTTGTCCGCGAACCCGAACGCCTGCGCGCGTGCGCAGCGATTCCGCCACCTTATGCTCAAAACCGGAATAGGTGTGGATGATGTACCACTTCTTGGTATCTTCCATCTCCGCCGGCTGCGCCGCGGCTTCATGGCCGTTGTCTTCCGGCGAGGGCGCTTCGCTCGCCGCCGCCTCCGGCGTGACTTCCGCCGGAGCGGCCGATTCTGCTTCGGGCTCGTCTTCCGCAGCTCATTTCAGTTTGCGGGTGTTCCTCGGAGTCTCGCCTTTCATCGTCCACGGAAGCACCCGCCTCTATTTCGCCAGAACGTTACAGACCCGGTTTACTGTGCGGGTCAGAATGCGTATCGACGATCTGAAAGTACGCCGCGAAGCGAAAACGCTCAGGATGACGACGACGGTGGTGGACGCACCTGTCGCGGTTCGGCCATGTCACCCGCTTCATCTCGCTGCAGTTCCGTGAAGTAATTCGCCGTGTCTTCGAGCCACTCTTTGATGCCTTCTAACGCGCCTGCCATAATCTCTTCTCGCGCTGGTGGTTTCCGGGTCAGGAGGAACGCTCTGGACCACTCCCGCCGGTTTGAAACTGGCAGGGGCGGAGGGATTCGAACCCCCACTCGCGGTTTTGGAGACCGCTGGTCTGCCGTTAAACCTACGCCCCTGGGCCACCGGCGGACATTACCCAGTTCTACTTGATTTCCTTGTGCGGCTGGTGCTTGCGGCATTGGGGCAGAATTTCTTCATTTCCAGCCGCTCGGTCGTCGTCTTCTTGTTCTTTGTGTTCGAATAGTTCCGGTTCTTGCACTCGGTGCACTGGAACGTAATGATTTCGCTCGGCATTAGTCTCGCTCCTTAATCCACAATCTCGGTGACCGTGCCGGCGCCCACGGTCCGGCCGCCTTCGCGGATGGCGAACCGCAGGCCCTTTGTCCATGGCGACCGGCGTGATCAGCTCCACCACCAGACTGCACGTTGTCGCCCGGCATCACCATCTCGGTCCCTTCCGGCAGCTCCGCCACTCCCGTCACGTCCGTCGTGCGGAAATAGAACTGCGGCCGGTAGCCCTTGAAGAACGGCGTGTGCCGCCCGCCTTCTTCCTTCGACAGCACGTAAACTTCGCCCTTGAACTTCTTGTGCGGCTTGATCGACCCCGGCTTCGCGATCACCTGCCCGCGCTCCACTTCGTCCTTTTCCACGCCGCGCAGCAGCAGCCCCACGTTGTCGCCCGCGCGCCCTTCGTCGAGCAGCTTCTTGAACATTTCGACGCCCGTGACCACCGTCTTGCGCGTGTCGCGGAAGCCGACGATTTCCATTTCCTCGCCGACCTTGCAGATCCCCTGCTCGATGCGGCCCGTCACCACCGTGCCGCGGCCCTGAATCGAGAAGATGTCTTCGATCGGCATCAGGAACGGCTTGTCGATGACGCGCTCCGGAATCGGAATATAGCTGTCCACCGCCTCCATCAGCTCGTCGACCGTCTTTTCCCACTGCGGCTTCGCCGTTCAGCGCGCCCAGCGCCGACACCCGCATCACCGGCAGATCGTCGCCCGGAAACTGATAGCTCTTGAGCAGCTCGCGGACTTCCAGTTCCACCAGATCCAGCAGTTCCGGATCGTCCACCATGTCCACTTTGTTCATGGCCACCACGATGTACGGCACGCCCACCTGGCGGGCCAGCAGAATGTGCTCGCGCGTTTGCGGCATGGGGCCGTCGGTCGCGGCGACGACCAGAATCGCGCCATCCATCTGGGCCGCGCCGGTGATCATGTTCTTGATGTAGTCGGCGTGGCCGGGGCAATCGACGTGCGCGTAGTGCCGGTTGGCGGTCTCGTATTCCACGTGCGCCACCGCGATCGTGATGCCGCGGGCCTTTTCTTCCGGCGCGTTGTCGATCGAATCGAAACTGCGGAACTTGACCTTGGGGTTGTGCTTCGCCAGCACCTTCGTGATCGCCGCCGTCAGCGTGGTCTTGCCGTGATCGATGTGCCCGATCGTCCCGATGTTGACGTGCGGCTTGCTGCGGTCAAATTTTTCCTTTGCCATGTCTCTTCCTCAGAATCAAGAACTACCGCAGGCTGAACTCTGGAGCCGTTGACCAGGATTGAACTGGTGACCTCGTCCTTACCAAGGACGCGCTCTACCAACTGAGCTACAACGGCCCTGAAAACTCTATAAAGGCTCGAAAACCCTTCCAGTTCTGGTGGACGGGGGAGGATTCGAACCTCCGTAGCCCGCAAGGAGCGACAGATTTACAGTCTGTTGCCATTAGCCGCTCGGCCACCTGTCCAAACCTATCCACTATTTGCGGAACTCGATTGCAAAACAGGTCCGATCGTGGAACTTAGTGATACCGGTTATTGTACTACAGCAGGAACCCGCCGGACTGCTATCATGCAGGCTGGCTCATGTCGCTTTTGGCCCGCCGGTTCGCGTTTTCATTCCTTGCGCTTACCGTGTTGCTTGGGGCTGCGCCCGATGCCGGCTCCCAAAAGCCGCTTCGCGTGGCGATTGCCGGACTGGTGCACGGCCATGTGGATGGGTTTCTACATGCCATTAAGGGCCGCAAAGATGTTCAAATCGTCGGAATCTTTGATCCCGACGCCGTGCTTCAACAGCGATACGCGCAGGAATTCACGCTCGATCGTGCTTTATTTTTCACTGATCTTGCGGATATGTTGAACCGGGTCAAGCCGGAGGCCGTCGCCTCATTCACCAACACTTACGACCATCCCACGGTGGTGGAGGCGTGTGCGGCGCGGCATATCGACGTGATGATGGAGAAGCCTTTGGCCGTCAGCATGGAGCACGCCCGAATCATTCAGAGTGCGGCGGCGCGCACCGGCATTCACGTGATCGTTAACTATGAGACCTCGTGGTATCCGAGCCACGGCGAGATGTGGACCCTGCTCAAGGAGCAACGCGCCGCAGGAGACATTCGCAAAATGGTAGCCATGGACGGGCACGAGGGGCCCAAGGAGATCCACGTGCAGCCGGAGTTTCTCGCTTGGCTCACCGATCCGGTCAAGAATGGCGCCGGCGCCCTGTTTGATTTCGGTTGTTACGGCGCCAATCTCATGACCTGGATGATGGATAATCAGAGGCCGCTCTCCGTTACTGCCTTGACCCAGCAGATCAAGCCGCAGATCTACGCGCAGGTGGACGATGAAGCCACCATTCTGTTGGAATACCCGAAAGCGCAAGGGATCATTCAGGCATCCTGGAATTGGCCGTTCAGCCGCAAGGACTTCGAGGTTTACGGCGAGCGCGGATACGCGGTCGCTACCGGCGGCGATTTGCTGCAAGTGAAACTGCCGGGGCTCCAGCAGCCAGCGCGCCGGCCAGGTCCGCTGCCGGCCGACAAGCGGGACTCGGTTTCGTACCTCTTTCGGTCGTGCGGGGCAAGCGGAAGCCGGAGGGCTTGTCCTCGATCGAGAACAACATGATCGTCACCGAGATTCTGGCCGCGGCGCGGGAATCAGCGCGAACCGGAAAGAAAATCGCATTGGGAAATGAGAAAGAATAAATGACAAAACGGAGAGCAGCGTTCAGTGGGATTTTATGCGCGGCCGTTTCAAGTCTGGTGTGTTATTCCGCTAGCCCGGATCCACCGAATGCTTTGACGCTAGACGAGCAGCGGGCCGGCTGGACGCTGCTGTTCGACGGAAAAACGATGAACGGGTGGGACGATCCGCGGCTGAAGTCGCCCGCGGGTGACGCCTGGACCATCGAAGATGGCTGCCTGAAAGCCACGGCGCATCCCCGGATCACGGAAGACCTGTTTACGAAGGAAGACTTCCGCGACTTCGAGCTGGCTTTCGACTGGCGCATCTCGCCGCGGGGCAATAGCGGGGTCAAGTATCGGATCCAAAAACATCTCTTTGTTGCACCAGATGGGAAACAAAAGTTCGAGCAGACCGTTGAACGGTCGTTCCACGATCCTGTTGCCGGGCGGCCCAGCAAGGGTCAAGACTACGTGATCGGCTTCGAATATCAGATGCTGGATGATGATCTGAACGCGGATGCGCGAAACGGACTCAAGCACACCTCCGGAGCGCTCTATGACATGGTTGCGCCATCAGCACGACTGACCAAGCCGGTCGGGGAGTTCAACCACTCGGTCATCGTGTTGCGCGGAAATCACGTGGAGCATTGGATGAACGGCGTCAAGGTAGTCGACTCAGCGCTCGATTCCACCGACGCGCTGCAAGGTATCAAATCCCGGTGGGGAGTCGCGCCTCACGTTTACGATCTGCTGGCCACGCAGCCGAAGAAAGACTGCCCGATTTCCCTCCAGAACCACGGTAATGAAGCCTGGTTTCGCAACATTAAGATCCGCAAGCTGGACCATTAGGCCAGTTCGGTGCCAGCTTAAGCATGGGAGAATCTTTCTATGGAACGGCGCGATTTCTTTGGTGGTGCGGTTGGTCTGTTCGGTGCGTCGCAACTGTCTGCCCAAACACCGGCTTCCGCCGCTGACGTGTTCATTGAACGGGCGGCAGCTGGACAGCCGCACAAGGGAAAGGTGCTGGCGCTCGTCACGCCTCATCTGGATGACGGACCGTTCTTTGCTTGCGGCACGGTGGCCAAACTCCTCAACGAGGGTTATGCCGGATATTTTATCCGGACCAGCAACGACGAGAAGGACTCCTATGATCTCACTCTGGGGGAAACCGTCGCGGCCAATGAGCGTGACACCGGCGAGTTTTTGAAAGCATCGGGGTTGAAGCAGGCCTTCGATCTCAGCTACCGGAACCATCGCATGGACGGTGTGGCGCGCACCGAAATACGCGCCCGTCTGATCTTTCTATTTCGCCTGCTCAAGGTCGACACCGTTTTCAGCTACGATCCCTGGGGCCACTACGAAGAAAACCCCGATCATTACGTCACTGCGCAGGCCGTGGAAGCGGCGTGTTGGATGTCGGGTGGCCACCTGGATATGCCGGAGCATTCCGCCGCGGGCCTAAAGCCGCACAGTGTCAAGGAGAAATACTATTTCGCCAGAGGTCCGCAGCTCGTGAATCGCGTCGTCGATATCGGTCCCACGGTGGAAACGAAACTTTCCTGCCTCCGGTCGTGCCGAACTATGATGACCCACATGATCAAGGATCTCAATGCGTCAGTTGCGAAACGTAACCTCCGTTTGCCCGCTCTTGCGGGCGACGAGAGCGCCGCGATTCACGAATTCACGAAAGTAGCCGTCGAAAATCGTGATCGCGTGGTTGGCCGGAAGTACGGTCTGAATTACGGCGAAGAGTTTCACTATATCGGGCCGGACAAATCGCTGGACGAATACATCTCGCGCAACGCCGTGCGGCTCTGAGCGCCGGTTCTTGTGGCTCGCCCTACCGCCGGAATTTCACCATTACCCATCAGGCAGGCGCATCAGAAACCAAAATGAGCCGGCCGTCAGCGATATTAACAGCAACGCTGCCAGCGCCACGGCAATGCCCGGGATGCCTTGCTGATAAGCCGTCACCAGCCACACATTTACTGTGTTCGAGGCGCGCTGATTCATGGCCGATGAGCCCGGTACGATATCGAACGGGATATCGGTGAACAGCCGCGCGACATTACGGCCCGAGGAAGCCATCATGTCAACGGCCTGATTTTCCCTGAGACTCCAGATCAGCCGATCCCCCCGCCCTTGCGAGAATGCGAATTCGAGCCGGTAGAGCCAGTCGCCAATCGTGGCCGATGTGGCGAGTACAAATCCAAAAAACAGGCAAAGCCCGGCAAAGACAAGCTTCCACTTGGATGCAAAAACCCGGCACCCCGAGACCAGGAACGGAAGGGCCAGAATCGGCGTGACCGCGATGAAGTGCCGCGGCCCCCATCCCCAGGCTCCGTACCAGTTGTTCGCGAGCCTGGCGTGAAGCGCCAGCCAGGCCAGTCCGATTGCGCCGGTATACAATGCCTCCGCGCGATAACGCCTGAAAAAGGCGGGGAAGCAAAACAACGCCAGGAAAACAGGAGGCGCGTAAACAAAAATGCCTTTTCCGGGGCTGATGAGAAGGCCGGGAACATGCGTGACCAGATCCCCGGTGAGTCCGTTATCGGCTTTATAGAACGCTTCGAGCGGGCTCATCAAGGCATTGCCTGTGCGGAGATGGTTGTAATACATCTGCCAGGTCACAAAAGGGAGAAGAGTGGCCGCGGCAAGGATCGACGTCCTCACCAGGCGCCTCCAATCCAGGCGCAGAACGGAACCTAAGTACAGGAATGCGGCGGCAATCGGAACGAGCATAGTCACCCGCGTGGTCAAGCCGAGGCCCAGAAAGCAGAACGCGAGAATCAATCGCCGCGTACTTAAGCTTCGGCCGAACGAGAACAGCAGCAAAGTGGCCGCACAGAGAAGCGTGCAACAAAGAACGCTGTCGGCGAGATTTCTGGAATAGTTCCAATAGTAGGAACAAAATCCCAGTATCAGCACGTTAGCCAGCGCCCGGCGCCGCGTCTGCCCGAACGAAGTCCGCAGCATGGCGAAAATCAGGGCCAAGCCGGCTGCACATTCAATCGGCGACATGGACGCGAACACGAACCGCCAGACAAAAAGCGCTTTGGCTTCGCCCACTCGGGGGATCAGAATACTCCGCAAATGTTCGTTGAGCCACGTCATGGGCAATAGGAACACCGCGTTGCCCAACTCGTACGACTCATAGTAGCGGCCGTTGGGAGCCCGATTGAAGACACCCGTTTGCGGTTCGTCAAATCCGATGGCGTGGGCCGTGAGCATCTGCTTCGCCACCCGGTAGCTGTACCATGCCTGCTCCGAGTTGTCGTGCCCATTGTTCGTGAGCATGAAGAGGAACAGAATTGCGGCGAAGCATAACAGGGCCTCCCGGGCGATAGCGGGCCGGTGTGCTTCAAATTCCTGGTTCAAAATGGGCCGCATGAAGCGCGGTTACCTGCTCATCTCTGAGACGCGAACCTTGCCGTCAGCCGAGATCGGGTGATTCGCGCGGAACCGGTTAAGACCGCCTGATCGGTGAGACATCGCCGCTCCACATATTAGCTCATCGCGCGGTCGGGAAGCCGTGGGGCCGGCGGAGCTTCCAGGTTATAATCTCCACAGCATGTTGGTTGTCCTCGGATGCGTGATCGGCCTGGCCGCCGTACTTGCAATCGCGCGGGCATTGAAAACGCGAAGCACGCTTAACGAGAATCGGAGGATGCGCGATTATCTTCGCCGCATCCCGTCTGACCGCAGCCCGGATTTCTGAGATCCACGCGGGCAGGCGCCGAGGTCCCCAAGTCCTCAATTAACCCGCGAAGAGGTTGGTGTTCAAGAAGTCGTTGCGGAACTTCCCCTTCGGATCGTACTTCGTCGCCAGTTGGATGAAATCGGCCAGCTTTTCATATCTCGATCGGAGCTCGGCCGGCGGCAGCGTGAACAGCTTGCCCCAGTGAGGCCGGGGCTGAAATGGCGAGAGTTCCCTTTCAATGACAGGAAGCAGGCGCCTGACCGCGGGCCAGTCCTGCTTCCAGGTGAAGTGGATCGTTACGCTGGGCCGCCGGTAGCAGGTGCTCATCCATAAATCGTCGGCCGCGATCGTGCGGATCTCCGAGATCAGCAGGTGCGGAGTCACCTGGTCGCGCAACCGCTCGACCGCCAGAATCGCGTCGACGGCGTTGCGCCGGGGCACGAAGTATTCCGACTGGAGCTCTTTCCCGGCGCTGGGAGTGAAGCCCATGCGGAAGTGGGGCAGCCGCTCGTACCAGGGGCCGGGCACCCCCATCTGCTCCGTGCAGTTCTCCGCGGAAAGCTCGGCAATCGGGTGAAGGTTCCGGGTTGCGAGCTTCGCGCCGAAGAACTCCGGGGGCGCCGCGAATGCCTGCCCGTCTCCGACGCGGCTCTTGATCCAGAGCTCATTGATGCGCTGTTTCTGCCAGTCGGTGAACAGGCTGACGCTGTAGCCGCTCGACTTGAATTTCGTCGAAGTGCTCCTTCATCTGAGCGAGCGGCAGGTTCTCATAGACGTACTGCCGCACGGCATAGGTCGGCTGAATATCGAGGGTGATCCGGGTGATCACGCCGAGAGCTCCCAAGCCCGACCACGGCTCCGCGGAAGACTTCGCCGTCGGTCTTGCGAGAGAGTTTCACCACCTCGCCCGCCGCGGTGACGATTTCGAGGCCGGAGACCGCGGTGGCGAGGTTGCCATTCTTCTCGCCCGAGCCGTGCGTAGCGGTGCTGCAGGCTCCGGCGACCGAGATGTGGGGCAGCGAAGCCAGGTTGTGCAGCGCAAAGCCCTTGCTATCGAGGTACGGGCCGAGCTGGCCGTACGTGATGCCCGCATCGACGTCACCGTGCGGGCGCCCGCGTCGAGCGCAACCACCTCGTGCATCGGCTTCAGCGACAGCAGATTGTGCCGGCTGTCCGCAATGGAGTTGAAAGCAGTGCCGCGTGCCGAGCACCTTCACTTTATCCTCGGATCGCAGAAGGGAGCGGATCTGCTCGACCGAAGCGGCCTCCTGCAGGCGATCCGTACTGTAAGTGAGGTTCCCCGCCCAGTTGGTCAGCTTCTGCTTCTCCGCCCAGGCGGAGAGGGTCGCGATGACGGGGCTGGCTATGGCGGCCGAGACCACATTGAGGAAGGTTCGTTTGTTCACGGTCGCTCACGGATGATATCAAATCGCTTTCGGTGAGGCACCATTTCGCTTTTGATTTTTGACTTTTGTCTTTTGTCTTTGGCCCGGCATGCCGGCAAACGGTTAGCTAACATCCTGATAACTTCCGGGCAGTTCGAGGTTTTGCCAAACTAATCCTGTCACCAGAAACTTGCGCACCGCCTTGACTGCGCGGTCCAGGTCCTCGGTTTCCGCCCGGCACGCCTGGGCGGTGGAAGTTCATCGGTTGCGCTGCTAACTCACGAGCGCGGCTCGGTCATATCGGTCTTCTGTCGTTTCTCTCCTGACTAAGGATCTCATTTGAGGAGGTTTGCGTTGAACGGATGGGTTAGAGGCACGGTAATCGCTGTCACTGTCGCCGGTATCGGGTTGGCCATCGCGGGATGGCTGACATTCGGCCGGCACAAACTGGATCCGCGGCGCGTGTACCGCATCGGGTACGGGAGTGACGCCCCCTTCCATTTTCGGGGACAGGACGGTGCGCCCACGGGCCTCGCGGTGGAACTCGTACAGACTGCGGCCCGGCGTCGCGGCATACGGCTCGAGTGGACCCAACTGGCGGGCTCGGCGACTGATCCCATCCGCAATGGCAATCTGGACTTTTGGGTGCTACTCACCATCCGGCCGGAGCGGCGGAGACTGGTTCACCTCACCGATCCCTACCTGGTGACGGAGACCTGCTTTCTGGTTAGGGTGGACGGACCATTCCAAAACCTCGAGCAGCTCCGGAGGGCGCGCATCAGCTTCTTGGATTTTGGTATTCACCGGGCCGTTCTGAAGAGCCTCTTGCCCGATATGAACCCCGTGATCGTGGACTCCAGCCGGGCGGCCGTGGCCGCGGTGACCGAAGGCCGCGCCGATGCGGCCTATTTGGACCAGTTCGCCGCCGTATCGGCTCTTCTGTCCGGCGATGCCAGGAAGGCGCTGAAGGTTGTCCCGTCCCACGCGCCCCGGGGGTTGATGGGATTGGCATCGTCCTTCCGCGCCGCGGACGTCGCGGACCAGCTCCGTGACGAGATGACGGCGATGGCGGATGATGGCACGATGGCGCTGATCGTCGAGCGATGGGGTTTTTTCCCGAGCCTGACCACCGAAGCAGTCGAGGGCCTAACGACTGCGCGCAGGAGAGTGCGCTGGCTCGCCATGGGCGTCACCAGTCTGCTGGCGCTCCTGTTGTTCACCACCTGGCTATGGTTGACCCTCCGGCGCCAGACCAAAGAGCGTTCCAAGCTGGAGCAACAGCTTCAGCAGGCGCAAAAACTCGAGAGCATCGGAAGACTGGCAGGTGGCGTAGCTCACGACTTCAATAACCTGTTGACCATCATCAACGGCTATGGCGACTTGCTGCTGAGCGAAATGAATCCGGCGGACACACTCAGAAACCATGCATCCGAGATCCGGAAAGCCGGCGAACGGGGCGCGGGGCTAACGCAGCAACTGCTCGCCTTCAGCCGGAAGCAGATTATCGAGCCCAAGCCGATCAACCTCAACTCGCTCGTGGCCGATTCCGAAAACATGCTCCGCCGGGTGATGGGAGAGGATATCGAAATCCTGACGCTGTGCGACGATTCGTTGCGCCAGGTGGTAGCCGATGCCGGCCAGATCAATCAGGTGCTCTTGAACCTGGCAGTGAACGCGCGGGATGCCATGCCTGCCGGGGGCAAGCTCGTTATTCAGACCGCCAATACCGAACTCGACGCGAGTTACGTCGAAAAGCATCATGGCGTGGCGCCAGGCCGCTACGTACTGCTCGACGTAACTGACAACGGGGTCGGTATGGACCAACAGACATTGCAGCGCATCTTTGACCCGTTCTTCACCACCAAGGAGCAAGGCCGAGGTACGGGCCTGGGGTTGTCGACAGCGTACGGGATCGTCAAACAGAACGGTGGATTCATCTCGGTTTACAGTGAGCCGGGCAAAGGCACGGCTTCCGCATCTACCTTCCGGCGTTTGCAGGCGTAGCTCGACTACCGAGGACGATGCGGGCCCGTCGTAACCGTTGCCGGCGGTTCCGAGACAATCCTGCTGGTGGAAGACCAGCAGGAAGTACGGACCCTGGCCGCTAAGGTATTGACGAGCTATGGTTACCGTGTTCTCGAAGGCTCCCATGGCGAGGATGCTCTCATGCTCGCCAAGATGCATACTGGAGCCCATTCATTTGCTGTTGACCGACGTCATCATGCCGGGAATGACCGGCCGGGAGCTGGCGGAGCGGATGAAGCAACTCAAGCCGGGAATCAAAGTGCTGTATATGTCCGGGATATAGTGGAAATGCGATCACGCATCAAGGTCTGCTGGATCCGGGCGTGGATTATGTCCCGAAGCCATTCACGGCGTTGAGTTTGGCTGGCAAAGTGCGAGAGGTGCTCGCGCGCGCTGGCAGCTGTGGCGCGATCCTCGTGGTGGATGATGAGACTGGGATCCGGCAGTTGTTCGAACAACTCCTTCGGGGGGAAGGTTACGAAGTCGTTTCTGCCACCAACGGCGCGGAAGCTTTACAGATTGTCAGGGGGCGGCACCTCGACCTGGTGATTACGGACCTGGTGATGCCGGAATCGGAGGGAATTGAAACCATTCGCGCGATCCGGAGCGAGCAGCCGAATCTGAAAATCATCGCCGCGTCGGGAGCGTTCGAGGGCCAGTTCCTTCGGGCGGCCGCGCTGCTCGGCGCCTGCGCCACTCTGTTGAAACCGATTGGGCGGGACCAACTGCTCACTACCGTGCGCCGGGTCCTCAACACGACGGCTCTGCCAACGGCCTAGCCTCTGTCCCGGAAATATGGTAAAAGATCTAAGCCGCCGCTGTCAGGGCGACCAGGCGAATAGACAGAGAATCGTCAGGTGCCGAACCCCTCGCCGGCTAGGAAGACCGCATCGAAAAAGGATGCCCGCTGGAAGGGCGAGCTTTCCGCGGGAGCCATTCGTTCTCAACTGGAAGGCATCCTGGAGAGTGCGGAATTCATCAAGTCAGAGCGGCTGCGACGCTTCTTGCGGCTTACCGTGGAATGGGTGCTGGCGGGTCGAGCCGGGCAGCTCAAAGAATACGTTATAGGTAGGGATGTTTTCGACCGCGGCGCGGCGTACGACCCGCGCGCGGATTCCATTGTCCGGGTGGAGGCGCGCCGCCTGCGCGCGAAGCTGAGCGCTTATTACGAGACGCACGGCTCGGCGCCCATTCTGATCGAGTACCCGCAGGGGAGTTACGTTCCCGTTTTCCTCAAAAAGCCCGCCGTATCGCCAGCGTCACTGAGCGATCCCCTTCCAATCACGAGCATCGCGGTCCTGCCTTTTGTAAATCTGGGGCCGGACGCCGACAAAGACCTGCTTTGCGAGGGCATCACCGAAGCGATTCTCCATAAACTGGCGACCATTCCGGACCTCCGGGTTGTCGCGCGGACCTCGGTTTACCATTTCCAGGGCAAGACGGGTGATGTGCGCAAAATCGGCCAGGCACTGTGCGCGGGCACAGTTGTAGAAGGCAGCCTCCGCAAGGCGGGGAATCAATTGCGTGTTTCGGCGATGGCCGTTAAGACCGCGGATGGATACTCGCTGTGGTCGGGCACGTTCCACCGCAAGGTGGCGAACGTATTCGCGATTCAGGATGAAATCGCGTCGGCGGTGGCGCATTCGTTGCGCCTGCGACTGGGGTCTGCGGCGCCGACAAAAGTAGTGAACCTGGAAGGGTACAAGTTGTATCTGAAAGGCCGCCACCATTGGAACGCGGGCAGATTCGAAGCGGCCATCGCGGATTTTGGCCGGGCGGGTTCCCTGTTCCCCGACTATGCGCCTCCGCTTGCTGGCGCCGCGGAAACCTACGGATGGCTCTGGGCTCTGGGTTTGGCACGGCCAAGCGATGTGGTGCCGAAAGCGCGACAGGCGGCGATGGAGGCGCTACGGCTGGATTCGCAGCTCTCGGCCGCACACGTTGTTCTGGGGGCTCTGACTTGCTGGCATGACTGGAATTGGGAGCAGGGAGCGAAACAGCTTCGGATAGCCCTCACACTCGAGCCCAGCTCGGCTATGGCGCTCAGTTACTACGGAGCGCAGTTTGTGAATCGCAGGCGTTTCCCGGAAGCCATGGGGCTGCTCGAAAAAGCGCTGCATTTGGATCCTCTGTCGATGCAAACTCACTTCATGCTCGGCTGGGGATGCTATCTGGAACGCCGTTACGATAAAGCGATCGATTGGGTAAAACGAGGTTTGGAGCAGAGCGACGGCTGGCGTTTACGCATGCTTCTAGGCTGGGCGTACTTGAGACAACTGAAGTTTGCGGAGGCTATCGAAGAATTTCAGAAGTCCTTGGAGGAGCCGGCCGTCAACTTTGCGCTCTCGGGACTGGGGGAGGCGTATGGCTACTCAGGGAAAGGGCCGCAGGCAAAGGACATGCTGGAGCGCCTGGAGACTCTGTCGCAAACCACGTACGTTCCCGCCACCAGCCACGTGTACATATACGCCGGTCTGAGGGATTGGGATCGCGCGTTTGTGTGGTTGGAGCGGGGTTATCGAGAGCACTCCACGGGACTCGGCGCGCTAAGTACCGACGAGCGCTACGATCCGGTGCGCTCGGATCCGCGGTTCAAAAGCCTGCTGACGCGAATTGGTCTGGAGTGAGCGGGCCAACAGCGATATCTGAACGCAACCGCTCAAACGGCGACTGCCGGGCTGGCCGCTGTTCTTGAAGCCTGCTCCAAGGCCGCGGCGAAACTCTTCTCGATCAGGTCACACATCTCATCAAGCTCCGCATCGCTAGCCACCAAGGCAGGCGAAACCGCAAACCACGACGGATCGACGCGAAGAATGAGGCCGTTCTTCAGCGAAGTCCTTTTCAATTCCCGGCCTAATTCGGGGAACGGTTCCAGGGTGCGGGTATCTTTTACGAGTTCGACGCCCAAAAGAATTCCCTGGCCGCGAACTTCGCGAACCACTCCATACTTCTTCAGGCCTTCCAGCCGCGCTCGCAACCGCTCACCCATGCATCGGGCTTTCTGATCCAGCCGGTTCTCGACGATCTCGTTGATGACTGCTATGCCGACAGCGGCGGCGAGAGGGTTGCCGGCAAAGGTGTGGCCGTGCGCAAACTGCACATCATCCGCTCCCGCGCCCCAGAACGCGTCCGCCATGTCTTCACGCGCGATCATCGCGCCGATCGGCACCATGCCGCTGGATAGTCCCTTCCCGCAGCAGATGATGTCCGGTGTCACCCCGTATGTCTGAGCGGCGAACATGGATCCGGTTTTGCCGAAGCCGGTGATTACTTCGTCAAAAATCAAGATGACATTGTGACGATCGCACGTCCGGCGAAGCATTTGAAAGTACTCCGCTGTCGGTGTGATGATCCCTCCGGTGTTGCCAACCGGTTCCACGATGAAGCCCGCGACGGTCTCCGGATCTTCACCGGCGATGACGTCTTCGACCATCTGCGCGGCGAAGCGGTTGCACTCCTCCCAACTGGCGAACTGATCCCGATAGTGGGTTGGCGGGAACACCTTTACAAACCCGGGCATTTGCGGCTCAAACTTGGTCTTCCGCGGTCCGGTTCCGCTGGCTGACATGGCAGCCGCGGTGCCGCCATGATAACCCTGATACCGGCTGATGAATTTGTATTTACCAGGATGCCCGGTCTGTTTGAAGTACTGGCGCACGAATTTCATCGCGGATTCAGTTGCTTCCGAGCCTCCGCTGAAAGCTTTCACGTACTTCAGATTGCCGGGCGTGACGGCGCCGATGCGCTCGATGAAATCCAGCGTGACGCCGGCGATCCCGTGGAGGGGTGGAGCAAAGGTCATCTTCTCCATCTGCCCGCGCATGGCATCGAGAAGGCGTGGATGACCATGTCCCAGCGTGGCGACGAAAATGCCTCCGATGGCGTCGAAGTAGCGCTTGCCTTCGGTGTCCCAGTAATACAAGCCCTGCGCGCGTTCCAGAACCAGCGGATCGCGCAGGAACTCCGTGAGCTGCTGATAGTCGATGAAAGTGCGCTTGAGCAGTGCTTCCTGACGAGCAGTAATTTTCATAAAAACTCGTTTCTTATTCCGACCAATCGACTCGCGCCCAAATGTAAGGCGAATACGCCAGATTGTCGAAGCGAAGCGCGGTCAAATTGTCGCACTCCACGCTGACTTCGGACGCGCGGTTCATCCAGCCGGTCTTGATGCGCTGTAACTGGCCCGCTTTCAGCGTAAACGTGCGTTCCCGCATCTCCGGCGCGCGGATGGTGAGCGTGACGTCCTGCTCAAGGGATTGTACACATCGAAGCGTATCAAAATGCTCGGATAGAAGAAGCGAAACTGCGCCTTCCTGGCTTGCGCCTCGGCGGCGCCAAGGGAGAACGAGCTCATGCGCCCAGCCGGCGGATAGACTTTCCACTCATTCTTCGCCCCAATCGATCACGCCAGAGGGATACTGCCCCTGCAACGTGACATTTGCGCCGACGTGCGGATTATCAAAATCGACGACCAGCGGCATCGGCTCATCGGCGGCTCCCTGAATATCCACATCGCGGGACCGCTCATGCCGGATGCGCAGGACATGAGTGGCATCGTCGAGCGTGTAACCTTCCTGTTTGAGATCACCGCGGCGGGCGAGCTTGCGGCCTCCCGATGATATCGCGCCGGGCGCAAAACTGAGGCGCAGCACGTCCGTCGAAGACGCATCAAACGTCGAGTAAGTCACCGACCCTTTCCGTACGCGATCTTGGTGACCACGGAACTCGAGCCGACCAGGTGCGACTCGTCCGCGGGCGCCCACTCCGGAACGGCCCAGAACGCCGTCCATCATACGCCGCGGGCCGTCGGAGAACTCGTCAGTGAACCACCACTGATTGCCAAACGGGGCATGGGCGTCGGCAGGCATGCCCTGAAAATAAGTCACCCAGTTGTATGACCGGAACGCTTCCTCTTTATATGCCTCATCGCCGGTCTTTGCATAGTACAGCGCCTCGGCGGCGGCCAGCCGCGAGGTGTGGCTGTCGCAGCATTCATTGGGAACGTTGCAGCAAAAGCTCTTGCCGTCGCCCTGCTCGGTGGTCACCGTGGCGCCATGCACAATGTACTTCGGCCATTTCGGCGTCGTCTTCACCCATTCGATGAGCTTGCGGGCATGCTCGCGCCACTCCGGATCCTTATCCGGGATTCAAAAGAACATAACGGGCATATTCCAGCGGGATCACCTGGTTCATGTTCTCCATGCTGCGGCGGGACATCCTCGAAGTACCCCACCCACACATTGTTCTTCATCGGATATTGCTGCAGCCATTCCCAGCGCGGCCTGACGGACCTGCCGGTAGCGCGCCACATCGCCCTGATCCAGCCGGATCAGCTCATCGAAAAGCATGATCGGGCTCGACTACATTCGCGGAGTACGGACCCATCCCCGGCCCCTCCACCTTGCCGTCGCGGGCATAACAGCGCACCGGCCAGGGTGAATTCTCCGCGTCTCCGGCTTGTAGTTTTTGACCAGCGCGTGCGGCGCAGCGGATGGCGGCGTGCAAGTACTTCGTGTTGCCGGTCATCTCGTAGAAGCGCAGATAGGCGTAGCCGTCCTCGCCAACCACGTGCGGCTCCACGTAATCCTCTCCGTGATGGCTCCATCCGGTGTAGCGGCGGTTGCCGGGATTAGCCGACGGATAAGGCACGCCGCGCCCACGCGTACTTCTCCGGCGTCAGGCCGTTTTCCAGTTCGTAGTCGATGAAGTCCTTTAAAAATGTGATCGTGTTGGGATCGCCGGTGTAGGGATAAAGCCGCTCCATGAAGCCCTGCATCATCGCGCGCAGATAAGCCGTGGAGTTGGCCCAGTGCCACTCCGGCTGCATTTCAAAAGTGGTGCGGTCGAAATCAAAACAGCAATGAAAGTAGTGATAGCGCTGGCGGTTGTACTGGTCCCACAGAATGCTCCACTGCGTGAGGAAAGTGCGAGCTGTAGGAATATCCGGTATTGTCCGGCATGGGCCACGGCAGCAATTTCCGCTGGCATCCAGTTGCGACCGGACGGCCCGCAATGGTGGAGGCATCCACTGTGGAGATAACCCGGAAAGGCTCCTCCGCTCCCAAGGCCGGCCGCTACGGCAGAGCACGGCTACAAAATAGAAATTCTTCATTGATTCACCTGTCGTCCAATTCAGTAACTGCTATCGTATTTCGCAATCAACAATGTTGCGGCCAGAACAATGCCGAACCCACCAGCGCCAGCGTGCTCAAACGTTCACCCAGAAACACCGCCGCCAGCAGCACTCCGAAGATGGGAACAAGATAGAGCGAAACCGATGCCACCGTCACATCCAAATGCTCCAGCGCCGCGAAAAAGAGCAGCATCGACGCACCGTACATGAAGATCGCCAGGAACGCGAAAGCGGCCCACGATTTCCAGTCGAACGCGCGAAACGCGCTCCAATGAAATGGCTCTACCCAGATCAGCAGCGGAATGCTGGCGATGGAAGCGGTTATATAGCTGAAGATCAAAATCTCGATCTCCTGAAACCGCCGCATCAAACCCTTGCAGTAAGTGTTATAGAAAGACGAACCGAAACAGCCCACCAGGATGAGGCTGTTTCCGGCAATGTATTTCATCTCGAGAAGCGAACTTTCGCGCAGGTCCGGAACCGACATCAGTAACACGCCCACCAGCCCGATGCCAGAGAGACGATCCGCAGCATGGCTCAGCTTTTCGCGCAGCATGAACGAAGCCAGACACGGCGGTGATCACCGGAATCATCAGGTTCAGCACCGCGCCGTTCGAAGCCAGCGACCTCGAGATCCCCCAGGTCATTCCCAACTGCGCCAGAACCTGCCCCACCACGCCGGCCAGGGTGAATTTGCCCCAGTCTCGACCAGGTGGGCCGCGCCGCATCCGGATTGGCTCGCCGCTTGCGAATCAGCAGCGGTACGAACAGAAGGTGGTGATATAGAACGGCATAAAAGTGATGGCGATGGGTCCCATCTGGCGGTCCAGAAACTTCACAGCCGATGCCCTGCGCCGACCAGATTAGCGACGCCATCGCCAGCAGGAAGAAATACCAGAGCATTCGCCCTTTGCGATTTTGCGGATCCGCGATACTCGCCATCGCCTCTCCGCTCCTAACGTACGCCGAAACGGTCGGCGCCCATGGAACTGCCCTCAAACACATATGGCTCGATCTGGCGCAACTCCCGCATAACGCTCGCACCACGCGCTGAAATGACTCTTCTGCGTTCTTGCGGCCGAGAATCGGCAACCGTACCGCCGGCACCTCCACCGGTTACCTTGGCTCCATAAAGACCCTTGTCGCGCCCTCTTCGCGAACCAGATCCACCAGCAGATCCGTAGCCTCATTGCCCAGCCCGCACTCGGTATATGAGTAGTGCGACTGATACATCAGATCGCCCATCAGGCGGAAGCCTCCTCGGATGCCTTCCGCGCGGCGAGCCTCGCGCCAGTTCCACGAACAACTGAATGCGCTGGTTCTCTTCGATGGCATAGCGCGTGCAGTTGCGGACACGGTAGCTGATCTCGCGGCAGAACCGGGGTGAAAGGATCCGCATGAAACTGCGCGTCCCGCAGAGAACTCCGAGCCCAGCATGGCCTCCGGAAGGCGCGCTTCGTATTTCGAGCGGAACAGCGACGGGGTCACTTCAGAAAGATAGCCGCGCCAGCGCGGATCGGTGAAGCGCGGTATGCGGCTGCGGCATCGGCGCTCACGGCAGGCCCTTCCTAATCGCAGATCATTTTGTATCCCATGAACGCGGCCGGCCCGGGCGGCTTCGTATTCAATTCCGGTGACCGCGTGGCTGACGCCGGAATCCACCGCCCAGCATCGCAGCACTCCGCGGGAAGCCGGACCAGCGGCCGCGTCTCGCACGGCTGGCAAAAAGGGCAGGACGTATCCTTCGTCGCCCAGCACCGACGGCGGCCTGGTCCATGATGCCGCAGGCCGATTCCGCGATCACGTTTTCCACCCACTGGCAGGCTTCGGCCAGTTCAATGCCATCGAGAGCGATGCCGTAGGCCGCGGCCGCCGGCTTCATAACCGCAACCTCCACCGCCGCCGAGGAACTGACGCCCTTATTCAGCGGAACCTCGGATGGATATAAACGTTGGCGCCGGTTTTGACCAGCTCGGGATAACGCAAGCGCAGCAGATAGAACACTCCCAGCACGTAGGCCGTCCAGCGATGATGCCGGGTCTCGCATTGACCAAGCGGCGCACGGTCTCCTCGTCCGTCATGGCGTCAAATGCGAACTCGACGCAGCTCGCTGCCAGCCACGCTGCGGCCATCTGCGGATTCCAGAAACAGAATGCGCCCATCGGTCCGCAACTGCACTGCCGCCCAGGTGGCTTCGCGGATGGTCGCCTCGAATACCAGGCCGCCGGTGTAGTCCACGTTGCCGCCCATCAGGTCCAGGCGGCCCGGAGATCGTCCGATGTATACGCGGACCGGCATCGAAGAACTCGCTCCAGCCGCGGATGCGGCTGACCTGATCCTCGAAAGCTGTCATGCCAGCTCCCGGATGCTGTCAGTCACATAGCGGATCGCCTCTTCCGTCATCCGCGGATGGATGGGCAGGCTGACGTACTTGTGGAACAAACGATTCAGCCACTGGACATTCGCCTTCGCGCGTGGCCCAGCTTGCGGTAGGCCGTCGTGAGATGGATGGGCATGTAATGCGACCACACTTTGATGCCGTTTGCCGGTGTAAAGCTCCCACATGAAGTCTTCTTTGCTCAGGCGGAACTCGGGTTCCACCAGCACGCAGTAAATATGGAAGACGTGTTTCGACATCCGGCGAAACATAGGGCATGGTGAGGCCTCGAATGCCCGTGCAGCCCTTCACAGTACCGCTTGGCGATCTCGATGCGGCGCGCGTTGAATCCGATCCAGCTTCTGCAACTGCTCCAGCCCACGGCCGCCTGCGCATCCGTCATTCGATAGTTGAAGCCGATTTCGTCGAAGTCCAGATACCAGTAGCGCTTTCCCATGGGATGCTTGGTTTCATCGATGGGCAGATATTTGCCCTTGGGATCGTAGGTGAGGCAGCACAGCGACCGGAACGACAGCATGCGCTCGTACAGGTCTATCCGGCTGGTAGTCATCATGCCTCCCTCCCCCAGCGTCACCATGTTCTTTTGCTGGTGGAAACTGAATACCCCGATATCGCCCAGCGTTCCCGCCCGGCGGCCCTTGTACTCGGCGCCGGCGGTGTGGGCGCAATCTTCGATCGACCAGAATGTTCCGCTGCGCGCGCCAGTTCCATGATCGGGTCCATGTCACAACATTGCCCATAGAGATGGACGACGATAATCGCCTTGGTGCGGTCGGTGATTTTCTGCGGCCACCGACGCCGGATCCAGATTCAGCGTCCGCGGATCGACGTCGGCGAAAACAACTTTCGCTCCCTACGGCCGCGGCGGCGTTGGCCGTCGAGATCCAACTGATGGGAGTGGTGATCACCTCGTCGCCCGGCCCCACGCCGCGCCGCGATCGCCGCCAGTTGCAGCCCCGCCGTTGCCGGATGTAACCGCCAGCCCGTACTGCGCGCCGCAATACGCCGCGAAACTCTCTTCGAACTTCTTGACCTTGGGCCCGCAGGAAGGAGCGCCGGCGTGCAAGCACTTCGACGAGTGCCGCTTCTTCTTCCGGCCCGTACACCGAGCCTTGGCCGTACTCGAGTTCATTAATTGCTTTTGGCAGGTCCATGAATGGCTCTTTCTATCACTTCGTCGCAGCTTGGGACGCGCGTCCGGCACACCGCGGCGAATCCGTTCCGTAAGCAGAAAATGATCCAGACCGCGCGGCGCCCGGCCCGGCAACGGCTCCGTTTGAGGCTCGACCAGTTGACGGGAGTAGCCCATTCGCTCGGCGCAGGCGCACTCCGAGCTCGAAACGCGAGATGGACTCAGTCGCGCCCAGATGGAAGATGCCGGCCGCGCCGTCGCCGGCCAGCAGTTCCAGCATCACGCCGGACAGAGTTGCCGCGTCGATCGGATTGCGATATTCGAAGTCCGGCAAGCGAAACCGTTTCTCCCGCGCGAAGCCGTGCGGCGAACTTGTTCAACATGGCGTTGGTGCCGGCACCCTCCGCGAACCCGACCACAAGCGCCAGCCGTAGGATAACAGCCGCCGGCAGCTCCGCGGCAATCAGTTGTTCGGCGCGCGCCTTGGTTCCGCCGTAAACGCTGACCGGCGTGGGAGGGTCAGACTCACGGTAGCCGTGCCGCGTACCGTCAAACACAGCCGCCGACGAAGTGAAGATCAACCGGGCTTTCATTCGCCGGCATGCCTGGACGACGTGAGCTGCTCCGCAGACGTTGACAGCCTCGGCCAGTTCGGGCTGCCGTTCGCATTGATCAATATCGGATACCGCGGCCAGTAGAATCACGGCATCCGGCTCAGTGCGATCGAACGCGGCATGCACGCTGGCTGCCGACGTGATATCGATTTTCACGCCGCGTTCTCCAGGTGGAGGCGCGAGGTCCGCTTCGAATACTTCGAAGGAACCAGCGGCCTTTCGAGCCAGATGCTGCCCCACAAACCCGCTCGATCCGACGATCAACAAACGCGGTCTGATGGCCTCACCCCGGTTTACCTGGCTCACTCCGCCGAAACCGTCATCGCGAGCCCAGCAAGATCATGCTTTGTTGTCACCCGCGCCTACCGGTTGCACTTCAGAAATGCAACCGCAGCCCGAACTGCATGCGGCGCTGGTCCACCGAAGTCGCGAACACTTGCCCAATCGTGGCGTCGCCCACGTTCGCATCCGGGGCCTGGAAGTTTGCGTGATTGAACGTATTGAAGACATCCACACGGAGCTGGAGGTTAATGCGCTCAGTAATGTTGAATGTCTTGGACAGCGAGGAATCGAGCTGCTGCTGACCATCGGCGTACAGCGGGTTGATGCCCGAATTTCCGTACGTGTCCGGCACCGTATCATCGGTGAAGCAGCTCGGGTTGAACCACATGTTCGGCGTCGGGTTGGAAATCGCACCATTGCAGAGGCGGTTGGCGCGGTTGCCTTGTCCATTGTTCAGGAGACTGACTCCGGAGGTGACGTCGAAACGCGTGCCGCTGCGAATGTGAATCAGTCCGGCATATTGCCAGCCGCCGAGCGCCGCGTCCAGCCCGCGGTTCATCGTGGATAGATAGGTCCGGCCCCGGCCGAACGGAAGCTGCAAGACAATCTGCGCGTTAAAGGTGTGGGCGATATCCTGCGGTGTTGGCCCGTAGTATTGCCAGATGTTGTTCGGATCGATGTTGTTGCCGTTCTGGAAGCTACGGGCGTGCGCGTAGGTGGCATATATGTTGACGTACTTGGAAATGTTGGCGGTGTAACTGGCAGTCAGGGCGTCATACCAGGTGCCCGCCATGGAATAGTAGACCGGCACATCTCCCAGCTGCGGATAAGTGCTGTAGAGTGGCCGCGCCAAATCATAGTTTGCACCGGGCGGCTGCGGCGGCGCCTCGTTGACGTTCTTTGTCCAAGTGTCATTCCTTCCCTGCACGTGCATGTAACCCACGTCGACAATCATGCCGGGCCGGATTTCCCGCTGCACGTTGATGGTCCCCTGGTCCACGCGCTGATTCTTCCAGTTTGTATCCGTGCCGCGGATCAAGGCGTTATCGGGAATAATCGGATTGCCGTTGCTGTCAAATTGCGCCGTGGCCACCGGAATCCCGACCTGGGACAGTAACAACGAAGGTGTTAGATTATTTGGCGTCAGGAACTCCTGCTTGACGTAGCTGGGATAGGTAAGACCAAGGATCGTCAACGGCCCCAGCCAATATGCCTGCCAATAAGAGATGCCATAACCGCCGCGGACGCTGGTCTTGCCGTGATCAGGACTCCAGGCAAAACCCATCCGCGGTCCCACATCCCCCGTGTCCAGGTTCAAACCCGGGCTGCGGTCGCTATTACTGGCCAGCACAAGTTGATTCGTCTGCACGTCCCAGTTGGATTCGCGGTTGTAGCGCTCGATCGGCCGGGTGTACAAGTCGTAGCGCAGGCCGATGTTCAGCGTGAGCGACGGCAGCACCTTGAAGTCGTCCTGGGCATACCAGGCATTCTGCCAGTAGGTTTGGTACGGCCATCCGCTCACGAAGCGCGCCCGGGCAATGCTGGTCGGCGTGCCCAGCAGAAAGCTCGGATACGCATACGGCGGAGCCACTCCGTTATAGGAGGTCATTGCCGGGTCGAAAACCAGGGCGCCTCGGGGGTCGTCACCGCCGATGGTGTCCGCCGAGGTATCTTCCACATGGTTCAGGCTTATCCCGAATTTCAGATTGTGTTTCCCTTTCACCCACGTGAAGTTTTCAGTAAGAGAGATGGTATTGCTGATGATGAACGCGACCCAGTCGGGATCGCCTATGTTGTGAATAGGCGGAAGGCTGGTAAGTTCGAAGATGCCCTGTGTAATGGGATCGCCCAGGTTACCGTTCGGGATACCGTAGTAATTATTCCAGGGCTTGCTCATGGAATTGTTGTCGGTATTAACGTGCGTCCGGTTATAACCCAGCCGTACTTCGTTGGACATGGTTGCCCCGATGGTGCGCAGGTACGTAAGCTGCATATTCTGGTTCACGGTGTTGGAATTGGCTTGTCCGTTTTGCCAGAACTCGTTCACGCTCGTGGCATTGGTATTGATGGAGTTCATCCGGGAGTAACGGTAGAAGAAACGGTCCTTGTCGGACAGATTGTAATCGGTTCGTCCGTCGCCCTGATCCACGGTTTGCTGGTTCGAGTACAAGTAATAGAGGTTGTTGGAAAGTCCGGGAAGGTTGGCTACTCCGAAGATCCTGTCGGCATTCATCTTGCCTGTGGGCCCATCAAACCGGGATGCCGGGATGATGTTGCCGGGAAAGGGCGTTGCCGAGACCACATTGCCGTTGTTGTCGAAGACGCGCGAGAAGGGATCGTAAATGGTGCCGTAGGTGTTGCCGGCGACGTCCTTGGGCTGGGTGACATCCAACAGCTCTGAAAAATTGCCGTTGTACATCAAGTTCGTCGGCACTGTAGTAAAGCCGGGGGAACTGGTGCTGAACCTGGTGCCCTGATAATCACCGAAAAAGAAGAGCTTGTTCTTGATGGCGGGACCACCTACTGCTCCGCCGAACTGATTGCGCCGGAATGGCGTGGCCTGCTCCGCAAAGAAGTTCTTGGCGTCGGCGTCATTATTGCGCAGATACTCGAACAGCGCGCCATGAAACTCGTTGGAGCCCGATTTGGTGACCACGTTAATGACGGCGCTGCCGGAGAATCCGAACTCTGCGTTGTACTTGCCGGTGTAGACCTGCACTTCCTGGATGGCTTCGATCGGCGGCACCAGGCCAATGTAGGCATTCTGGGGCTCACGATTGAAGATTCCCTCAATGAAGACGCTGTTGGCGTTGGCGTCGACGCCTCCGAGCGACGCGAGTTGATTGCGAGTCAGGCCCACAGCCGACCCGTTCTCTCCTCCGTTGGTTCCGTAGTTGCCGCTGCCCACGTCGTTATTTGCGCCTGGCAGCAGGTTCATCTGGTAGAGGGGATTCCGGTCGATGTTCGGGAGTTGGTCGAGCTCTTTGTAACCGAAGGTCTTCGACAATTCGGAGGTTTCCGTGGAGACGGCCAGTGCGTTCGCCGATACTTCCACGGACTGTTGCACCTGGCCCAGCGTCAGGCTGAAGTCGATGCGCGTGATCCCGCCCGCGTTCACCACGACACCGGATGCCACGCTGCGCTGGAAGCCCTGTTTTTCCGCCGTCACGTGATAGGTGCCCGGAAGCATGAAGTTCACTACATAGTCACCGGCTTCTGAACTCTGCGCCGTGGTCATGGCGCCAGTGGCGTCATTGGTAGCCAAAATTCGCGCTTGCGGTACCACTGCTCCGCTGGCGTCCCGCACGGCTCCGTCGATGCGGCCAGTGTTGATCTGAGCTTCAGCCAGGTTTCCAATGCAAAACAGGCCCACTGTCAGGACCAATTTCCGAACCATACACGTTCGCAAAGACAAACATGACATTTTGGGATACCCCTCCTCGGAAGTTACGAATATCATATGTTTGCCTCCCAAGGCTGTCAAGGAATTTTTCAGGTTGGTGGATCGCCGCCTGGGGGCGCTAGACGAACTTGTTGAGTGCGTTGCGGCAATCGGCCAGCGTCAGCTTCATCAGCCGCCGAACAGCTTGCCGCGCGCCTACCGGATTCCGTGCACGGATCTCGACAAAGATACTACGATGGAAATCCCAGCCGACGGAGAAACTTGCGGTGAGCTTGATCTGCTGCAGAAATACCTCCATCAGCGGGTCGAGCACCATTTCGAGGTAGCGGTTATGGGCCGCGCGCATGACGGCGCGATGGAAGCGCAGGTCCGCGGCCACTGTATCATCGAGTTCGCGGGCTTCGCCTTCTTTCATCGCCCGTACTGCGGACTCGATTTCCTCCAGGTCGTCGGCGGTAGCCCGCACTGCGGCCAGGCTGGCGGTGGTTTCTTCCAGTACCTGGCGAAGCTCGAGCAAGCTCTCGGTCTCTTCAATAGTGGGGATTGGCTGGTCCCGGAACAGCCGGAGCAGTGACTCCTTCACCCGGTCCGGCTTGGGCGCTACGGTCTGTGTGCCGCGCCCGGCACGCACCTCCACAAAGCCTCTATCTTCCAGAATCTTCATGGCTTCACGGACGACTATCCGGCTCACATGGAACCGTTCCGCCAATTCCGCTTCCTTGGGGAGACGCGAGCCCGGCGTGGGATATTCCTCGTCAATGAGGCGTTGCACTTCGTGCAACACCAACTCACTTAAGCGCCCGTTGCGAAAACTGCGTGTCTGCATTTCATCGCACCAAACCCCGAGTATACAAGGTGGTAGCGATCCGTCAGATAAGAAGATATGATCTTCCTCATGCCGATGTCAATTCTCGCCGCACTGCTGCTGCCGGTGACGCTCCTAGCACAAGACGTTTACGTGAATGCGCAGGTGCCCTGGCACCCGGTGGTGCTGGACTCGCAGGGAAAGTTGCTGGCCTGGTATCAGCCGGAGAAGAACCTCGGCTATGACCACGTGATTCGGCTGGGGTGGGATTTTATCGAGCACAAAATTCCCGCTGGACACGCACCACGGCACCGGCCTCAAGATCTACCTGATCAATTCTGTGTTTGACGGCAAAACTCTGCAAAGCACGTACTGGCAGCATAATCCCGCGATGGTGTATGCCTCCTTTGTCGATTCGCTTGTGGGGTGGTACCCGTATTCAGGGACGACGAAGCCGTGCAAGCGGTGCGCGGAATGCTCGATTACCAACTCGCGCATGGCACGACTCCCGCGGACTGGGAATGGCCCGGCGTTCCGTTTGCCACCAATTGCGATGACGATCGCGAATACGGGCATTGCATCCAGGATATGCCCCATGAATTCTATGGCGGGATTGAGACCGATAAAGTCGGCGAATTGGGCACCGGCTACGCGCTTTTCTACAAGATGACCGGTGATCGCGCATATCTCGAGGCCGCCATCAATTGTGCGAATGCCTTGGCGAAGCATGTGCGTCCCGGCGACGCGGACCACACGCCGTGGGCTTTTCGCGTCGATGCGCGGACAGGCGTCACGCTCGCGCTCAATGAGTACGGCGGCGACGTAGCGGGTTCACTCCGTCTGTTCGAGGAACTGATTCGCCTTAACGCCGGCGATGTTGCCGCCTATCGCAGCGCTCGCGACACGGCTTGGAAATGGATGCTCGATAATCCTCTCAACCGCGAGAGCCGTGCCTGGAACAAGTGGGCGTGCTACTTTGAAGACGTGCCGCGCAACATCGACGACGTGAATCAGCTCACGCCGATGCTGGCGGCTTACTACATTCTTAACCGCGAGGACCCCGCCGAGATCGACCCGGAATGGATGGGCCACGTTGGACGTTTGCTCGATTGGGTGAAGATCAAGCTGGGCCGCGGACCCTTCTTTAATGCGCAGGCCATCGACGAGCAGACCACTCCAACCGCGAGTTTCGGCTGCTGCTCGCGCGCGGGCCAGGGCGATCATACCGCGCGCTGGGCAGCCATCAACGCGATGTTCTTTGAGAAGACGCGCGACGGCCAAGCGAGGGAAGACGCTTTCCGCTCGCTCAACTACGCCACCTACTTCGCAGGCTCCGACGGGAAGATTGCCTGCTGTGGCGTCGACTATCACGACTCGTATTGGTTCAGCGACGGCTACGCGGATTACGTGCGCCACTTTGAATGGGCCATGGGCGCGGTGCCCCAGTTTGCGCCGATCGGTGAGGACCACCTGCTCCGTTCCAGCTCTGTAGTGCAAAAGGTGAAGTACTCCAGCCGCAGCGTCGAATATCGAACTTTTGACGCTGACGCCACCGAAGTTCTCCGCCTGAGTTTCAAGCCGTCGCGCGTGACCGCGGGAGGGGCTACATTGAGCCAGCGGGACGATCTTCGCGAAGCGGGCTACACGCTTCAACCTTTATCCGGCGGTGATTGGATTGTGCGGGTTCGCCATGTGAGCTCTGGGGACGTCAACCTGGGAGGATGAGTTGTGGATATTCCGCAAAGGCCTGCCAAGAGGTGGATGTGGCCCGTCATCGTGCTTTTCGGCACATCAGTGCTGGCTGGCGCGCAGGGGGAGCAGCTTGGCTACCACGACATAAAGACCGACGTTTCCGGGAAAATTGTCCCTTGGTTTGGCACCGGTCCCTCCGAGGCTTACGACCACGATATCCGCCTTCTCTTCGCTTTTTGGATCAACATGCGGAAATGTCCGAATGGCGTGCCCCTGTACATGCAGCACCAGGTGTGGAAGCCCAACGAGGACGACCCCCGTGGGCTCGGGGGCGACCAGATCAACATGGCGCTTTCGTCGTGGACGCTCCTTTACGGCTACCTGGGCGACCCCGCCGTGCGCGCCAACATGATCTACATGGCGGACTACTGGCTGGCGCACGGACTGTCGGGCAAGGGCGACGCGTGGGCCAACCTGCCCTACCCCTACAATACCGTTCTGCACTCGGGCGCCTACGATGGGGACATGCGCGCCGGCAAGGGCTTCCTCCAACCCGACAAGGCGGCTAGCTTCGGCGCCGAGCTGGTGGGGCTCTACAAAATGACGGGCAACACTCATTACCTCGAAGCCGCGGTCAGGATTGCGGATACGCTCTCGGCCAAAGTGAAACCCGGCGATGGCGACATTTCGCCGTGGCCCTTCCGCGTGCACGCCCAGACGGGCGAAGTGCACCGGGTGATGAAGGACGGCAAAACCTACCTTGCCTCGTACACCACCAACTACACCGGGGCGCTCGAACTGTTTGACGACCTCGTCGCCCTCCACCAGCCCCATGCGGCCCAGTACAAGACGGCCGGCGCGACGGTCAGCGCCTGGCTGAAGAATTACCCGATGAAGACGAACAAGTGGGGACCATTCTTCGAGGACGTCGCCACGGAAAACTTCTCCAACACGGAGATCAACGCCGACACGATGGCGCGCTACATTCTCGAGCACCCATCGTGGGACGCGAATTGGAAGCAGGATGCGGCGGCGACCCTCGACTGGAGCTACCGGTCGTTCGCCAACCACGAATGGGACAAATACGGGGTGACGGCGATCAACGAGCAGACGGCCTACCTCGTACCCGGCAACAGTCACACCTCGCGCCACGCGTCCGACGAACTGCTGTACTGCGAAAAGACCAGCGACATGACTCTGAAAGAACCCGCGATCCGCCGCCTGAACTGGGCCACTTATATGGTCGACGTGGACGGCAAGAACCGTTATCCCCGCGACGACATCTGGCTCACCGACGGTTATGGAGATTACGTGCGGCACTATCTGCGCGCCATGGCGTCATTTCCCGAACTGGCGCCGGACGACCAGAATCACCTCCTGCGCACGACCTCGGTGATCCAGGACATTACATACGCAGACGACGCCATCAGCTACTCGAAATTTGACGCCGTCTCAACCGAACGTTTCAAGTTGGGGGCATGGGCGCCGAAATCGGTTATCGGCGGAACGATGCAGTGGGATGCACACACGAAAGTGCTTACCGTCCAAGCGAAATCGAAGAAGGTTAGGATCTTGCATTGAGGAGGCCGAAGTAGTCGACCCGCGATTTCCGCACCCGGCTACAATCTGTCAGAACATGCGCAGAACTATTGTTATCTTCGTGATGGCCGCGGGGCTGGCCGGCGGCCAGACCCCGCAGATCGGCAATCATGCGCCGCGCTACGATTCGCGGGGGACACTCCTGCCGTGGACTTCGTGGACCGACGCGCTGGACCGCGAAATGCGCTGGTACCAGAAATGTCCGATCGAGCATGGATACCCGCGCTTCGTCTACGTGACGTTCATGGACGGCGATTACAAACCGGTGGCCCGGCGGCCGGACAACATCCCAGCCATGCAGAACGGCATGGGGATCATCTCGTACCTGAAGTATTACGAGTGGAAGGGCAAGAGCGTGCCGGAAGTCCTCCGGTTCGCCCGTTCCATGGGTGACTACCTGGTGAAGGAGAGCCTGACGCCCAACAACGGGAAGTATCCACGGTTCACTCGTTCAACGGGATGGAGCAACCAGTTCCCCCTCAAGCCGGACTCCGGCTCACAGGCCGACCAGCCCTACGAGATTGAGCCCGATAAAGGTGGCATCGCCGGCTATGCCCTGGTGCTGTTGTATGAAGGCACCGGCGAGAAATCCTACCTGGATCAGGCGCTACAGAACGCGCATGACCTCGTCGCCAACATGCAGGACGGGGATGCCGGTCGCTCACCCTGGCCTGCCCGGGTGGATTACCGGACGGGCGCGGCACGCTTGCCCGTGTGCTCCGACATGGTCTATATCCTTCGCCTGTTCGACAAGCTGGTGCAGCACGGCTACACCGAGTTTCAGGATCCCAGCGCGCGGCTCTGGCGGTGGATCAAGGATTACCAACTCCCGGATCTTGTGAAGGGCGGGAACCTGTGGGTGCAGTTCTTCGAGGATCACCAAGAGCCGGACGATCGTATCGCGTGGTCGCCTCTCAATCTGGCGCGGTACCTGTTGGAGCAGAAGGATTCGCTCGATGCGGACTGGAAGAAGGACTCGCGCGGTCTGATTGAGTTCGTGAACGAACACTTCACCAGCATCCGGAGCGGGATTTCGGTTTGCGGCGAGCAGACTTACGACAAGAAGCCGTGGGGAGGCGTGCTTTCGACTTACGGAGGCGTTCTGGCCAAGTATTCAGCCGAGACCGGCTCCGAGGAATTCAAGGGGCTCGCGTATCAAGCGCTTAATTTTGCGATGTACGCCATCAACGACGATGGTTGCCCAAGAGAGAACTCGCTGGAGGCGGGCCGAGGAGGCTGGCAGGAGGATGCGCACACGGACAAGATCCACAACTTCGTGGATGCCATTGCCGCCTTCCCGGAGTGGGCGAAGTAGCAATTTCCGCTGGACGTTTGAGGTCACAATCTGTGACCTCAAACAAACCCAATCCGTTTTCGGCGCGGCCCCGGACCATGAATCAACCTCCTCAACGTGTCGAAAACGACTTTGATATTCGCGTCGTGCGTATCACACCAGCTCTCGAGTTCTCCTAGCTTACGAGCCAGATTCGCGTAGTTGGCAGCCACCTCGCGCAAGCTAACAAAAGCGCGCATAATTGCGATATTAACCTGCACCGCACGCTCGCTATTTAGTACGGAGGACAGCATCGCAATTCCTTCTTGCGTGAATGCGTACGGGTGGTATCGCCTGCCGCCGTGGCCAGCGCTTGAGGTCACAATTTGTGACCTCAAGTCTCTCACTTCCGCCGCGCTCACCTGGAACATAAAATCTCGCGGGAAGCGGCTCCGATTGCGTTTCACCGCTTGATTGAATGCTTTCGTAGGCACTCCGTACAGCTCCGCCAGGTCGGTGTCGACCATTACCTTCTGCCCGCGGATCACGTGAATCCAATGCGCGATCTTGTCGGCAGCACCCGGCGTCTTGCTAGTGATCATTAACCGTTTTTGAGGCATATAGTTACGTGCTTTCGGGAAGGCGCGAATCTCCTCGATTCCGCGAACGACCCGTCCGCCAATGGCCAGGTTCCGGGAGAACCTGTGCCACAATAAAAAGAGATCCCAGACACATAAATTGATGGACCCTCAAAGCGTCGACCTCAAGAAGACTCTCAACCTGATGCGGACGGACTTCCCGATGAAGGCCAATCTGCCGCAAACTGAGCCCAAAACGCTCGACCGCTGGCAGCGAGAGGATATCTACGGGCAGATTCGCGGTGCGCGGGCGGGCCGGACGGCTTACATTCTGCATGACGGGCCGCCGTACGCCAATGGCGATATCCATCTGGGGACGGCCTTCAATAAGATTCTTAAGGACTTCGTGCTGAAGTCGAAGTGTATGGCCGGATTCGACGCCCCTTACGTGCCGGGCTGGGATTGCCACGGCCTGCCGATTGAGCTCAAGGTCGACAACCAGCTCGGCTCGCGCAAGGCCAAAATGTCGGCGGCGGAGATTCGCGCCGAATGCCGCAAATACGCGCAAAAATACGTGGAAATTCAGCGCCGGGAGTTCATTCGCCTGGGCGTATTCGGGCGCTGGGAAGATCCCTACCTCACTATGAGCGCGCATTACGAAGCGGCCATTGCGCGGGCGTTTGTGGAGTTTTTGCATCGCGGTTACGTTTACAAGGGCTTGAAGCCGGTCCACTGGTGCCTGCGCGATCGCACGGCCCTCGCCGAAGCCGAGGTCGAGTACGAAAACCATACCAGCCCGTCGATCTGGGTGCGATTTGCGCTCAAATCCGATCCCTGGAGCCCGTTGCTGGCGGGCCGCAACGTCTACGCACTGATTTGGACCACGACGCCGTGGACGATTCCGGCCAATATGGCCATCGCGTTCCATCCGGAGTTTGAATACGTAGCGGTCGATGTGGCGGGCGACATTTACATCGTCGCTAAGGATCGTCTTCAAGCAACGGCGCAGGCATGTGATGGGACTCATACAAGACGGTTACCCAATTCGCGGGCAGACAGCTCGAAGGCCAGCTCTTCCAGCACCCGTTTCTCGATCGGGATTCGCCCGGCGTTCTGGGCGACCATGTCACCCTCGAACAGGGCACTGGCGCGGTTCACACCGCACCCGGCCACGGCCAGGAAGACTACGAAGTCGGCCTGAAAAATGGCATTCCGATCTACTGCCCGGTGAACGAAGCGGGACGCTTCTATCACGCGGAAGGTGCTCCGGGCCGCCTTCCGGAAGCGTTGATCGGTAAGACCGTCTGGGAAGCTAATCCGATCGTAATCGAGCTGCTCGGTGAGGCACTGTTGCACACGGAGAAAATCGAGCACAGCTATCCGCACTGCTGGCGCTGCCACAATCCGACGATCTTCCGCGCCACTGAGCAATGGTTCATCGGCATGGACCGCAACGGGCTGCGCGGGAAGACTCTCGCCGCGATCAAGAGCGTGCGATGGATGCCCGAGTGGGGCGATGAGCGCATGTCGAACATGATCGCCACCCGCCCCGACTGGTGCATTTCCCGCCAGCGCGTTTGGGGGGTGCCCATCACGGTGTTCTACTGCGCGCAGTGCCGCGAACCGCTTACGGACCGCAAGATTCTCGACCGTATTGTGGACCTGTTCGAGCAGCATACCGCCGACATCTGGTACGAAAAGTCCGCGGCGGAACTCGTGGGGGGGGTGCGCGCTGCGGCAAGTGCGGGGCGTCCGAATTTACGAAAGAATCGGACATCCTCGACGTATGGTTCGATTCCGGATCGAGCCACCTCGCCGTGCTGACGGATGCGAACGGTCTTACGCTGGCCCGCCGACCTTTATCTCGAAGGCGGCGACCAGTACCGCGGCTGGTTCCACAGCTCGCTGCTCGTGGGCGTCGGTCTCAAGGGCGGTGCCCCCTATCGAGCGTGCGCCACCAACGGATGGGCGCTCGACGGCGAGGGGCGCGCGATGCACAAATCTCTAGGCAACGCGATCGAGCCGGAAGAGGTCATCAAGAAGTACGGCGCTGAAGTGCTGCGGTTATGGGCCGCATCGGTCGAGTTTAACGAAGACGTGCGCATGTCCGAGACCATCCTGGCGCGCCTGATCGAGGCCTACCGCAAGCTGCGCAATACGTTCCGCTATCCGCTCGGCAACTTGTGGGACTTCGACGCGCAGAGGGACGCCGTGCCCGCGGACCGGCTGCCCGAGATCGACCAGTGGATCCTGCTGCGCGCGGAGGATCTGGTGATGCGATGCCGCGCGTGGTACGCAGAGTTCGCGTTCCATAAAGTCTACCGGGCGGTGTATGATTTCGCGACCGTCGATTTGAGCTCGGTGTATTTTGACGTTCTCAAGGACCGCCTCTACACGACAGCGCCGAAATCGCACACGCGGCGCAGCGCCCAGACCGCGCTGCACAGATTGCTCCATGCACTGGTGCGATTGTGCGCCCCCATTCTAGCGTTCACTACTGACGAGGTCTGGCGGTACATGGACCTCGATGGCACGGTTCACACCGCCCTTTTCCCGGAGCCCACCGAGCTAACCGCCGGCATTCCGGACGAACAAAGGAGACGCGCGGAAAACTGGGACCGTCTCATGCAAGTGAGACAGGACGTGCTCAAGAGCCTGGAAGTTGCGCGGCAGGAAAAGTTCATCGGGTCCCCGCTCGAGGCGTGCGTGCGCGTCAGCGCCAACGGGGATCTCTATCCGCTGCTCGACGCGTATGCCGCCGAGTTACCAGGGCTCTTCATCGTTTCGCAAGTGGAACTATCACCCGCGGCCGGCGATACGGTACAAGTGAAAGTAGAACGTGCGGCCGGAACTAAATGCGAGCGCTGCTGGAAATACAAGACCGATATCGGATCGCGACCCGCTTATCCGACTATCTGCGCCTCCTGCGCCGAAGCCGTCGAAGAGATTTTGCATGCGTGAGTCAACGGTCCGCTCCATGATGTACGGTCTTGCGGGCGCGGTGTTTGCCGTCGACCGCCTCACCAAATGGATTATCGAGACGCACGTTTCGGCCTTCGACAACCACGTGGTTATTCCAGGATTCTTCGAGATCGTGCACTCGCAAAACAGCGGGGCGGCGTTCGGGCTATTCGCCGAATCCACGTCCGAGTGGAGGACGGTGCTGCTGGTGGGTTTCTCACTCGTAGCTCTGGTGGCTCTGATCGTGATGTTGTGGCGGACCGCGCGCCTGGACCGAAAAACGGCCATCGCGCTGGCGCTGATTCTCGGCGGCGCCATGGGCAATGTCTTTGACCGCGTTCGCTGGGGCACCGTGACGGATTTTTTATTGTTCTATATAGGCAGCTACCAATGGCCGGCGTTCAACGCGGCCGATAGCGCGATCGTAATTGGCAGCGGGCTGCTGCTGCTCGACTTCGTCAAATTGAAACGCCAGCCGGCACACACGCAAAATGTTTCCTGAAGTGTTTCGCATCGGCGGTTTCTTTCTGCCCACGTACGGCCTGCTGGTCGCAATCGCCTTTCTCACGGCGTTGTGGATGACGGGACGGCTCGCGGCCAGAGCGGGACTGCATCAAGAAACGGTCCTCAACCTCGGCATCTACTGTGCGCTCGCGGGTATTGCCGGCGCAAAGCTGCTCATGATCGTGCTCGATCCCGCGATTCGCAGCAACTGGCACGAAATCTTTTCTCTGTCCACGCTTCAGGCCGCAGGAATTTTTTACGGAGGATTCCTCGCGGCGCTGGCCATGGCTTTCGTCTACATGTGGCGCCATGGGCTGCCGGCGCTGAAGACCGCTGACGCGTTCGCGCCGGGGCTGGCACTGGGGCACTCGATCGGACGCCTGGGCTGTTTTTCGGCGGGCTGTTGTTGGGGCGTACCCACGCATTTGCCTTGGGCGGTGACGTTCGCAAACCCGCGCGCCAATGAACTGGTGGGTGTGCCGCTCGGCGTGCCGCTTCATCCTACGCAGCTCTACGAATCCCTCGGAGAGCTGATCATATTCGCCGCGCTCTACATCAGTTTCCTCCGCCCGCACCGCGACGGGTCGGTGGTCAGCCTCTATCTGGTGCTTTACGGAATGCTGCGATTTCTTGTCGAATTCGTGCGGTTTCACGACCAGCAATCGAATCCGCTTACCGGGCCGTTCTCGACCGAGCAGTGGATTTCGCTCGTGCTGGCCGCTCTGGGGCTATGCTACTGGCTTTTCGCGCGTAACCACCAGGCCACGACAACTGTCACCTCACCCGCCACGACCAACGCAAGCTAGCGGCCGTGCTATCCTGAACCGCTCACCGTGCCGCAACTCCGCCACACGAAGGCCCCGAAGACGGAACTGATTTCTCCACAGGCTCCCGAGCAGCCGGAGACCGCTGGAAGAGACGGTCAATCCGATCCGTATCACGGCGCTCGTCGTCTCCTACAATCGCGCCGACCGGTTGCGGCGGACTCTCGAATCGCTGGAGAAATCGGTGGATCGGGAACGGCTGGAGATTCTGGTAGCAGAGAACGGCTCAACGGATGGAAGCGCGCAACTGGAATCTGATTTTCCGAACACGCGCTTCATTCGCATGCCCCGCAATTTCGGTTTAACCAAAGCTCTGAACGTCGGGTTGCGCGGCGCCCGCGGGGAATTCGTTTTCCTGCTTCACGAAGATACAGAGGTTGCCCCCGAAACAGCGTCCCGTGCTGGCGGGCATCCTGGAAACGCAGAGTGATGTGGGGGCCGCCTGCCCGCTGCTGGTGACCGGCGAGGGTGCGCCGGCGCCGCAAATTGCCGAACTACCGGCGCCGAGCCGGACGACGATCACCTGGCGCCCGGCTGATCCCACGCGCGGCGAACAAGCGGTCCAATACGCGCTTGGCGCTGCCATGATGATTCGCAGCTTTTCGCTCCGGTCAATGCGGCAGATCGATGAACGCTACGGAACTTACGGCAGCGATGCGGAGCTGTGCTTTCAGGTGCAGCGCGCCGGCAAGAAGGTGCTGCTGGTCCCCTCTACGCGCGTGGTACACCATGGCCGCACGGAACTGGATGCCCAAAGCCGTGCCGCGCGCGACGCCGATGGTAACCTTGGCGTGGGTGTCTATATCGCCAAACGTTACGGTATGGTTCATGGGGTGCTGTTTCGGATCTCGGTGGTGCTCGGTGCGTTGGGGGGGCTGCTGACCTTCCGCGATTTCCGCTATCACCTGGGTTTGTTTGGGGCGCTGTGGGGCGGCCAGAAGATCGATGGCACCCAGGCGCAGTAATGTGACCCGACTTCCATATACCCTCCGTTAACTACAGCTTTTCGGCGAAATCACCGATACTAGTGCGTATGACCGAGATGCTGCTTTGGGTCTTACCTATTTTCGTGTCACTCGGATCGGGTGCGCTTGCCTACTACGTAATGAAGGCGCGCATGGAAGCGGCGATCGCCGGGGAACGCGCCGCACTAGCCGAGGCGCGCGCGCGGTTGGAAGGGCAGACGAAAACGCTCAATGAAACCATTCGTGCCACGGAGGAATCCGCCAAGCGCCAGGCGTTTGACGAGTTTCTGGGGGATCTGCGGGTGGAGGAACGGCACTACCTGCGTGAGCAAAAGGCCCTATTTCTCACTAAGAAGAGCCTGGTGTTGCAGGAGCGAATCTTCTTCCGCAACATCCCGCTGTCCAGCTGGGTGGAGCATGAGATGCCCATCGAGGAAGGCGCGGACGTCGAAAAACTAGCGCGGACGCTGGCTGTCTTCGCGCCGGACGCGCTGCTGTCGCCGAACGCCAGCGCGCGAAAACTGCTGCGCTGATAGGCACGAGGTTCCTCTTCCTCGCTGCGGGCGGCTTAGTGCAGCATCCGAAAAATCTGTTCGGTCCCCTGCAAACTCCAGAGCGATAGCCAGCGCCCCAGGCTGGTCGCCGTCAGTGCCACCAGCAATAGCAACAATCCAAATCGGGCAAGCTCGGCGTAGACCACGTAGGGAACCTTGGCAGCGAGCAGCAGTTTGGAACCATCGAGAGGCGGTACTGGAATCAGGTTGAACAGCGCGAGGTAAAGACTCAGCCGCACGCCATGCGCCGCGTATTCCGAGAACTGCGGGATTGCGTGGATTGCCAGGACGGCGGCTACCGCCAGAATCACGGCGAAGATCACATTACTGGCCGGCCCGGCGAGCGCGACGAGAGCCAGTCCATTGCGTCCCCAGCGCAAGCGCGCGGGATTGGTATTCACCGGCTTGCCCCACCCGATGAATCCGCCGCCGAGCAGGGAAGTGATGGCGGGCAGGATTGTGGTACCGAGCCAATCCACATGCGCCAGAGGATTGAGGGTGACGCGCCCCTCGCGGCGCGGCGTGTCGTCACCCAGCTTGGTGGCCACCCAGGCGTGCGCGAATTCATGCGGCGCGGTCAGAATCCATAGCAGGGACACGTTGAGAATCGCGGCTTCGAAGTTCAGGTTATACATGTTTAGCGACGGCGGATCACGAAAGCCCAGACTCCGAGCAACGCGAGCACGATGAGGGCGGCTGCGGCTTGCACCTGCGTTACCCTAGGTCATTGTATGCACATCACCGCCATTGAAACCATTCGCCTAGCGCGCGGCGTTACCGTGCACGCCGGGCCGATCCGGTGGCTGTGGGTCCGCATCCACACAGATGCGGGTCTGGTGGGCCTGGGCGAAACCTATCCGCAGCCGGATGCGGAATCGGCGATCATCCATCGAGCGCTCGCTCCGGTACTGATGGGCCGCGATCCCCTCGCTATCGACCGCCTCTGGGCCGACATGTTTCAGGCCATCTCCTACAGCGGATGGGCGGGAGCGGAGATGCGCGCCATCAGCGCGGTCGACATCGCGCTTTGGGACCTCGCGGGCAAGGTTGCGGGCGCGCCGATTTACCAGCTGCTGGGAGGCGCATCGCGCGACACCATCCGGACC
The DNA here is from genome assembly GCA_963768075.1 of Terriglobia bacterium. Lineage (GTDB taxonomy): Bacteria > Acidobacteriota > Terriglobia > Bryobacterales > Bryobacteraceae > QHXW01. The sequence continues at coordinate 136,451 of CAVYHD010000007.1, read as the reverse complement.
TACAACACTTGCTACGACCACATTGATTTCCTCACAGAGCCGGTGAAGCTGGCGCGCGACCTGGCGCGTTCCGGCATCCATGCCATGAAGATCTGGCCCTTCGACCCGGTGGCGCGAGAGACCCGCGGGCAGTTCATCACCGCGGCACAGATGCGGCAGGGCATTGAGCCGCTGCGCCTGATCCGCGAAGAAATGGGCGATTCGATGGACGTGGCCATGGAGTTCCACGGCTATTGGAACTTGCCATGCGCCATTGAGATCGCGCACGAGCTCGAACGGTATTCGCCCATGTGGCTGGAGGAGATGCTGCCGCAGGATAATCTGGCGGCTTACGCGGAGCTCGCGCGATCCACGCGGCTGCCATTGTGCTTGAGTGAGCGCCTGATGACGCGCTGGGGCTTCCGCGAAATTCTCGAGAACGGCGCGGCGCGCATCATCATGCCCGATATCTGTTGGTGCGGGGGCATTTCGGAAGCCAAGAAAATAGCGTCGATGGCCGAGACATACTACTTACCCGTCGCTCCACACAACTGCGGCGGCCCGGTTCTGCACGCGGCCTCAGCGCACCTGGCTGCGAACCTGACGAATTTGAGCATTCTCGAAACGGTGCGCCGGCACTACCTGGAGGAATATCGCGGAATTGTGACTAATACACGGGCGGTGGCAGACGGCTTGCTGCCGCTGCCTGGGGGGCCGGGACTTGGCATCGAACTCGAACCCAGCGTACTCGCGCGGGCCGATGCGGTTGTGGAACGCACCACGGAGTAGCGTCTTTGCGACGTGGGCGGTGCGCCTGGAAGATTCTCGTGTGATTGCGGAGCCGGACGCGAGCGTCCGCCCCACTTGTGAGTTAGCCAGGGGTTATTTGACTTGCGCCGCGGCAGTCCCTAAAATTTGATTGAGTACCTTGTTTGGCGGTGTGAATTGCGATTGGCGCAAATTATAGTCGCGAAAGAGGTTGGGGAGTATAAGCGACTTCTGCGTGCCAAGGAGCGGGAGTTGATTCAGTCGATCGCCAGAATCGAAGTGGACGGTCGCGAAACCAGCGATGTGGACACGCAGGATCCTGTCGACAAGGCCAACGGATCCCTCGCCAAAGAGTACTTTTTCAGAGAGAGCGATTACGATCGGACCGTTCTAGGCCTGGTCCGGGCCGCCCTGGATCGCGCGGACAGCGGCGAATTCGGCGCTTGCGAGGCCTGCGGCGAGCCCGTGGAGAAGAAACGCCTGGAAGCGGTGCCTTGGGCACGCTACTGCATTCGCTGCCAGAACCTGCAAGACAAGGGGCTGCTATGAGAAGGCGGCCGAGCCCGGAGGTGGGTCTTCTCGAGTAGAATCTGGCCAGGTTTCCCGGTTGCCCTCCCGTCTGTTGTTCGTCAGGTCCCGCACGGCTTTTTTTCGCTCCTTTTCCCCGATGAGTGCCGCGTTTGCAGGACGGCTTTGCCCGGGCTTACTCGCGTTCCTGTGTGCGGGCAATGCCTCGCGGCTCCCACGCCGCTCGCTGCTGACTACTTCTGCGTGACTTGCCGCACGCCGTTTCAGAATCGGTTTCCGCTCGACGAGCAGGGCCGCTGCCGGTTGTGCCGCTCCGGCACGCGAGACTTCGACGCGGCCTATTGCTTTGGCGCGTACGAGGGTACGCTGCGCGAGCTAATTCACCTGTTCAAATACGGGGGCATGAAACCGCTGGGCAGAACGCTGGGCAGTTATTTGGCGTCGGCGCTGCCGCGTGATCAGCAATTTGATCTCGTTGTGCCGATGCCGTTGCACTGGCGCCGCCAGTGGCAGCGCGGCTTCAATCAATCCGAGTTGCTGGCCCGCACCATGGCGCGACGGTGCGGTGCTCGGAGCGAGAATGCGGTGCGCCGCACGCGCTCCACCGCCGCCCAGGCCGGCTTGAGCAATGCCCGGCGCCGCAAGAATGTCGCCGGAGCCTTTCGCGTAAAGAAGCCGAGCAAAGTGGAAGGCCGCAGGGTTTTATTGATTGACGATGTGATGACTACCGGCGCGAGTGCCAATGCCTGCGCTCTTGCCCTGAAGCGGGCGGGTGCGAAATCGGTAACCCTACTGGCATTGGCGCGCGTGGATCGCCGGCTGTTCCAACCGGCCAACGAAGTTCCGACGGAGGTCTCCTAAGATGGCGAGTATGGGCAGGCTGCAAAAACCGGTGCTGGTCCTGAACGCCAGTTATGAGCCGATCAACATTTGTGCGGCGCGGCGCGCCCTGGTGCTGGTGCTCAAGGGGGTTGCCGCGGCGGAAGAGGAGTCCACGCATGCAGTGCATTCCGCGCGCCACAGCGTGCGCCTGCCGTCTGTGATTCGATTACTGGAGTATCGGCGCATCCCGCACCAGACGCGCGCTCTTTCGCGCAAGAACATCCTGATGCGAGATCGCTACACCTGTCAGTATTGCCTGCGGATCATGCCCTCTGGCGAGCTGACGCTCGATCACGTGGTTCCGCGCTCGCGCGCCGGCGAATCGGCGTGGGAGAACCTGGTGGCGTGCTGCCATCCTTGTAATAACCACAAGGGCAATCGCACACCCGAAGAGGCGGGCATGAAGCTAAGCCGCCAGCCTCGGCCGTTCAGTCTGCATACCAGCCGTCACTTGATGCGCTTGCTCGGCAAGAGCGACGAGCAGTGGCGCAAGTATCTGTTCTATTGACGGACTTGATTCACAGCAGGCGGAAGTTCACCTGGATTGTTGCGGGTGCTCGAATGGGCTTCCCGTTCCGCGTCGCCGGCTTGAATTTCCAGCGCGAAACCGCTTCGATGGCCTTCTCGTCCAGGCCTAGGCCCAAGCCCTGGAGGATGTGGAATCCGCGCGGCTTGCCATCTTCGCCGACTTCTATCGCCAACACCACCGTGCCCTGATATTTGGCTTTCCGCGCCTCCTCGGAGAACTCCGGTTCAACTTGGTAAAGCACGACGGGCGCGATGATGCGACCCGCGCCTCCGCCGAAATCAACGCCCCCTCCATTATGCTGGCCGAATCCGGGGCCGCTGCGATCCCCAATTCCACCGTTATCGCCTGAGCCAATACCGCCGTTTCGCCCGGGACCATTCGAAGGCGGGCCGTTGCGGCCAAACGGATCGCCGATCTGTGCGAGCGCCGGAGCGGGCATCCGCGCCTCGATCGGCGCCACCAAAGTCGCCTCCATTAGCAGGACGGGTTTGAAATCTGGCGGCGTAGCCGACGGTGGGACGAACTGACGCCGGGTGATTTTCGGTAGAACCCCGTGACTTGCCGGCCGAAGAGCCCGTTCCCCGCCGCCTCCGCCGCCGCTGACCAGGCGCGGGGCGATTAATTGGGTCCTGTTGCTGCCGATGAGCCGCGTGAAGTTCACCTCGTGCGGACTTTTGACCGTGTGCGAGGAAACCACGATCAGTAACACGATGACGCCAGCGTGCATCATCAGCGACAACAGCCGTGCCTTCATCGCCGGTGAGAATGCAATCCGTAGACCATCCGGCCGCCAGTCGTAAGCCGTTGTGGATGCGCATTCAGCAGACGCGCCCGGGAACCGGCGTTGTCGGTGGGCGGCCTACAGTGTGCGACGGCTTCGACAGGCCCCGGCTCCGAATTCCCCAGGGACCGAGAGCCACCCCGGTCGTCTAACATCTGAGGAGAGGCAGAATGCGTACATTGATCCGGGTTACGCTTGCGGCCATCTGGTGCGCGGCGCCGTGGGCGCTCGCTCAGGACGCGGGGCGCAAGATGTCCTGTGACGAAGAGAATGGGCACGGCGATCGCGTTTCCCATTGCGAGAATAATGAAACTACGATCCCTGCGACGGGAACACTGGCGGTCGATGGCGGCGTGAATGGCGGCATGACGGTGAAGGGCTGGCAGAAGCGCGAAATTCTGGTTCGCGCCCGCGTCCAGACATCCGCCGACACTGACGCACAAGCCCGTGCACTGGCCCGAGGGATCACGATTCGCACCCGCGGAAGCCGTATCATCGCTGACGGTCCGAGTACCGGAAGGCACGAAAACTGGTCGGTCAGCTACGAAATCTTCGTCCCACAGAAAATGGACCTGAACCTGAAAGCATACAACGGCGGTATCCACATCGCGGACGTGCATGGCCGTATCGAGTTCGAAACGACCAACGGTGGCGTGTCGCTCGAGCGCCTCGCTGGCAACGTGCAAGGGCACACCACCAACGGGGGCCTGTCGATAGAACTCGCGGGGAACCGTTGGGAGGGAGAGCGGCTCGATGCCACAACCACAAACGGTGGCGTCTCCATGGCGGTGCCCGCCGCTTACTCCGCTCATCTCGAAACCGGAACGGTGAACGGCCATGTTGAGATCGATTTCCCAGTGACCGTGCGCGGCGAGATCAGCCGACAGCTCTCGGTTGACCTCGGTTCAGGCGGGCCGCTGGTGCGCGCCATCACCACCAACGGCGGCGTGTCCATCAGGCGGAAAGAAACGTAGCCTGGGGGCTGTTCCGTTTCCCGCTAGAATGGGCGCAGGGAATGGAACAATACGCGCTGCAATTTCTCAACGAGCGCCGCGTCTACACGGTGGGCGAGCTGAACGCGGCCATCCGCGGAATCCTCGACCGCGAATTTCCCGATGTCTGGGTCTCGGGCGAAATCTCGAGCACGAAGCTGGCCACCAGCGGCCACTACTATTTCACGCTAAAAGAGCGCGACGCCCAGATACGCTGCGTGTGTTTCCGCTCGACGCACCGGTACCTCAAGTTCAAGCCGCAAGACGGCGTGGCGGTCGTGGCCCGGGGCCGCGTTGATGTGTTCGAAGCGCGCGGCGAATACCAGTTGCTGGTCGAGTTTCTTGAACCGCAAGGCCACGGGGCACTTCAGTTTGCTTTCGAGCAGCTCAAGAAGAAGCTCGCTTCCGAAGGCCTGTTTGATCCCGCGCGCAAGCGCCCGCTCCCGCGGTTTCCCCGACGTATCGGCATCGTAACTTCCCCTCGCGGCGCCGTCATTTCCGACATGCTGCATATCCTCGAACGGCGTTTTCCGGGGTTGCACGTGCGGCTGTTCCCGGCGACGGTGCAGGGCGAAGGTGCCATCGACGAGGTTTGCCGCGGAATCGAGTATTTCAGCGGGACACCTTGGGCCGAGCTCGTCATCGTGGCGCGGGGAGGCGGTTCGCTCGAGGATTTGTGGACGTTCAACGAAGAAGCCGTGGCACGCGCCATCGCGGCCTGCCCGGTTCCGGTGGTCTCGGCGATCGGGCATGAAACGGACGTAACGATTGCGGACTTCGTTGCGGACCTGCGCGCGCCGACGCCCTCGGCAGCGGCTGAGTTAGTGGTCCGCACGCGCGAGGAGTTGCTCGGCAGCATCGAGACCTTCCGGCGTCATCTGTCGCAGGCGGCGCGCTACCGTCTGGCCATGGCGCGCCGCCAGGCCGACCTGCAAGGCATCCAGCGCCCTTTGGCCGTATTTCATCGCGCGGTGGGGAGGCGGCTCCAGCGGGTGGACGAGCAAGAATACCGGTTGCGGGAACGCATTCGCGCACTCGTCGAAGCTGGGTCCCGCGCGCATCGCGCATTCGTGTCGCGCCTCGGCCGCTACGACCCTCGCCCGCGATTCGCATGGGACCGGCGGCGTCTGGAAACGGCCCGCGCATCGATGGAGCAGAGACTCCGGCTCGACCTTGCCCGCCGCTCCGGCCATTTGCAAGAGCTGTCTGCCAAGCTTTCGCAGTTGAGCCCGGTCCGCATTTTGGAACGTGGGTACGCCATCGTGACGAAAGAGTCCGGGGAGATTGTTACGGACAGCCGCGAAGCGCCGCCCGGCTCGGCGCTGCACATCCGGCTGGCCAAAGGGACCTTGCAGGCAAACGTCACGCGGAACTGATTCTGCGCTTTGGCCCGCCTGCTAGAATGTGAGTAACTTCATGCCTCTCGATTCCATCAAGGGGTCTCTCAGGGAGAAAGGCGTGCGCCTCACCAGGCAGCGCGAGCTGCTGCTTGAACTGATCGACAAGAGCGGCGAACACCTCGACGCCGAGCGCCTGTTTCAACTGGCCAAGGAGCAGGAACCGAAGTTGAATCGCGTCACCGTGTATCGCACGCTCAAGCTGCTTAAGCAGGGTGGTCTTGTGGACGAACTGGACCTCATGCACTACGGCGGGGATCAGCACTACTACGAGACGCGCATGAAGCAGGAGCACGCGCACGTGATCTGCCTGCGGTGCGGCAAGGTGGAGGAATTTTTTGGCGAACCTCTGCAAAGGCTGCGGCGGCAGATCGAAAGCCACTTCGGCTTTCAAATCCTGTTGGCGCGAACCGAGGTGGGCGGTTTTTGCTCACACTGCCAGTCCTTGCGGGCGCGGGAAATGGAACAGGCGGCGCGCGAGGCGGCCGCACAGCAGGCACTTGCGGAGACTGACGCGCTCGGTCATCGTTCCCGGTCCAAGCGGCCCGCCTGATGGCTAACGAGACCTCCGCATTCGCCGGCACCGCTTCCCTGGTGGTGGTCGACCCCAGCGGCCATCGCACGCGGGTGGAGCTCAAGCCGGTTCCCTTCAAAATCGGCCGGCAGGCGGACAACGATCTGATCCTGCGGGACAGCCGGACATCCCGCACTCACGCGCAGATCGTAATGGAAAATGGCCAATACATTATCGAAGACGCGGGCAGCCGCCACGGTGTGTACGTCAACGGGACGCGCGTAGAGCGGCAATTCCTGCGCAATTCCGATCGCATCGAGTTCGGCGTTCCCGATTCCTACCAGCTCATTTTCGCCCTGGACGGAGCTGAGCTAAAACGTCTCATGGAGCAGTTGCCGGGCCCGGAGCAGGTGTTACGAACCGGCGCCGGCGCAAATCTGGCGAAACTGCGCGCGGTGCTAGAAGTGGCGCGGACGCTGCAAACCGCGTTCTCGACGCAGGACGTTCTGAACTCGGTAGTGGACGCGGCGCTCACGGTCACCGGCGCCGAGCGCGGATTTCTGATGCTGCGCCGCGCGGACGATCTTGAGGTCAAAGTGGCGCGCGACAACCACAGCCAACCGCTGGCTGAGTCTGACCTCCGGGTACCGCGCCGCGTGATCCGGCGCGCTCTCGAGCAGCGCCGCGAGCTGCTCTCCATGAACTTCGATCCGCAGGTCACGGGCGAAATCAACACCGAACACAGCGTGGCCGATCTCGAGTTGCGCAGCGTCGTGTGCGTGCCGCTCGTGCGCATCAGCGCCGGCGCCGGGCAGGACACCAACATTCTCTCTACCCGAAACGACACGGTGGGCCTGCTGTACATGGACTCGCGCGGCGTGGCCGCCGATCTTTCCGGAGGAAATCGCGAGCTGCTGCAAACGCTGGCCATCGAGGCGTCGACGATCCTCGAAAATGCGCGCCTGATCGAGGAGGAGCGCCAGAAGGAGAAGATCGAAGAGGAGCTCAACGTGGCGCGCACCATCCAGCAGGGCCTGCTACCGCGCCGGCTGCCCAGCGAGGGCTGGTTCCGTGCTTGTGGCTCGAGCCTCGCGTCCCATCAGGTGGGCGGCGATTACTTTGACGTGGTAGCGGTCAGCGAATCGTGCTGGGCGGCTGTCGTGGCGGACGTCTCCGGGAAAGGCGTCAGCTCGGCGCTGCTGGCGTCGCTGCTGCAAGGCGCTTTCCTGACTGCGTCGGACGCGCCCGATCAGATGGCCCCTCAAGTGCAGCGCATCAACCGCTTCTTGAACGAACGAACCGAAGGCGGCAAGTACGCGACGATCTTCTACTGCCTGCTCGATCGCGCGGGGCGCTTGCATTACATCAACGCGGGCCAGTGCGCCCCCATGCTGCTGTCAAAGGACGGGCGCTATGAATATCTCGATACGACCTCGGTGCCCGTGGGTCTTCTTCCCCAATCTGACTACGCGGTCGAGGAGCGGCAACTGGCGCACGGCGACCGCCTGGTGATCTACAGCGACGGCGTGACCGAAGCGCAGAATGCCCGCAACGAATTCTTTGGCCGGAAACGCCTTCGGGAAATCGCCGTATCTCATGCGGCGGATAGCGGCGCGGCTCTCCACGACGCCGTACTTGGCGCGGTGAAGACATTCGTGGACAGTGCTCCGCAGGCGGACGACATCACTCTGGTCGTCATCGAGTACCAGCCGGACCAGACAGGCTAACAAAGAGACGAAGAATCTTCTCTGCTTCGGCACGCTGGCCTTGCTTTTCGAGCACGGCGGCACGCAGCGAGAGCAAACGGGGAAACGCAAGCGAAGCAAACAACTCGGGCGCCGGGTTCGGCACCGGATTCCGTTCGACAAAAGGGGCGGCATCCTGGAAATGCCCGGTTTCGACCTGGGCCCAGGCCAGCAGGACAGGCAGTATCTCGTGGGGCTCGGGCGCAGAGTGCTGGTACATGTCCTGGAGAACGGGAAGCGCCCCGGTAAAATCCTTCTGTAACAGGAGCGCATATCCGACCATGAGTTGCCGCGCCCGCTCCTCTCCCGCGCCAGGCAGGAGCCGCTGCGCGCGTTCTTTCCACTCTGCATTAGACGCCGGAGGCTCGGTCAGGAACCGCGCGACGGCGGCTAGTCCCGCGCCTTGCGCCCGCTCCGCAAAATCGCGAGCGCGCTTGCGATCACCGAGTTCCAGCTCCCACACGGCGATTTGGGCGTTGACCTGTTGCGCAGCGCCGGGCGGCAGATTGGGGGCGAGATCATTCATGCGCGCCACGGCCTGCTGTCTGCGGCCGCTGAGGAACTCCCACTCGGCATAACGAAACTCTGCCAACGGGTCCTTGGCTTTTCGACAACCCTCTAAGTATTGATTGAAGAGCGCGTCGGCACCGCTGATGTCACCCGTCCGCAGGCGAGCGTGCGCCGCTTTGAGCAACGCGCCACCGCCATTGAAGCTTGCATTTTCCTCGAACGACTCGCGATAGTCATGCTCGGCCGCGGCGAATTGGCCGAAGTAGAAGTTCACGTCGCCAAGCGAGTCCAGTGCGTTCGGATCGGCGGGCTGAAGCCGCTGGTACTCATCCAACGCCTTCGTAGCGGCGTTTAGATCGCCCGCGTACATTTCCGCGTAGCCCAGCTCGTTTAGGAGCACGGTGTTCTGCGGCTCGACGGCCAGCGCCGTTCTTAGATTTTGCGCTGCCTCCGCATATCTCCGGCCACTCAAGTTGACGTGAGCCAGACGGCCGAGCAGCGGCAAGTCGGTGGGATCGAATCGCGCGGCGGTCTCGAGCGCCCGCACGCTGGCTCCGACATCGCCGCGCAGCTCAGCGCCGAGGGCCGCGAGACGCGCGCGGTCCAGCTCGGAAATCGAATCACCGCGGGCTGAGGCGAGCGCCGTGACTCTCTCCACTTCCGTTCGATGCCCCTGTTCAGCGGCCGATTCGGCCCAGGTTACATAAGCCTGCCCGAAGTTGGGGTCATCCGCGACAGCTCGTGAGAAGGCCGCCGCGGAGGCCGTTGGGTCTGGGGACTCCAGGCCTTGGCAGTACTCCCGCAACGCCGCGTCACTCGACGTTCCAAAAGGCCGGAGTGGAGCCGCCATCTCTTTCGCCAGAGAATCGGCCAGCCGGATCACGCCCTGCGATTCCGGACCGTCGGTGGTGAGGGTGCGCTCGACTTTCCCGCGCGAAGTATCGAACAAGACCGCGTCCAGGCGCAGGCGGGTGCCTAAGCGCGACAGGCGGCCATAGAGAATATGGCGGGCGCCGGCTGACAACGCCGCCTGCCGCTCGGTCGAGACTCCCGGCGCGCTGAGCGGGCGCGGTCCGAAAACACGGTCCGATGCGTGCAGCGTGCTGAACGGGATCACGGAGATGGTGTGCGAGCCGGTTAATTCGGCCGTCATGACGCCAGAGACGGCTCGTCCCATCCAATTCAGCGTATCGTCGCCCGTCAGATTTTCGAATCTGAGGATCGCGATACGTTCGATGCCAGGCGGCTGGCTGCGGGAACAGGAAAAACCCAAGGTCGCGAGAACCGCAACTGCAAGCGTACTCGACGTACGGCCGGATCGCGTCCCGCTAGAGAACACGCGGTTCCATCGCGAGCAGTTCCTGGAACTCGGGCAGCTTGCGGAGCGCGGTGAACTCCGGGGCCTCCATCATCTTCTTTCGCTCGGTCAACCCTTCCTCCAGCGCTTTGCGAATGTAAGCCAGCGCGCGCTCGTTCATTCCCGCCTTGGCGTAGGTCTTTGCCAGGTAGTAGTGAAACTTGGCACGCTCTTCCACGCTGCGCTCTTGCAACAGAACACCCCAGGAGTTGCGATGCTCGAACACCTCGGGATCGAGCGCCAGCGCCTTCTCATACATCTCAGTTGCCACCTTGTAATTCCTGCGCGCAAAAAACGCCGTGCCCAGGTTGCTGTAAATCGAGGCCGAGTCCGGAGACTGCCGCAGCGCCCGCTTGTAGAGCCTGGTGGCGTGGCGGTAGCTCTTTTTCGAATAGTAGATAGTCCCCAAGTTGTTGACGGCTTCGGCGTAGTTCGGGTCCAGTTGCATCGCCCGCTCGTAGTATCGCTTGGCAATATCGATTTGCATCATCTGGTGGTAAGCGATGCCGATTTTATTTTGGATCAGGGCCGAGTCGAGAGGACATTGCTTGTAGGTCTCGGCCGCTTCCCGGTACATCTTCCGCGCCATGAGAATGTCAGCGCGTTTTTCCGGACTTAACGGTTGGGGCGCGGGCACCGAAACGGAGGAGTCAGTTTGAGCGGGCAGCTTCGAAGCGTCCAGGAGCGAATTCTGAGCGGAAAGCGTTGCCCAAAACCAAAAAACTGAAGCAAGAAACCAACGGGCCGAAACCATACGGCCTCCTTGGCCTTATTTAAACACATCCATAAGGCGCCGGAACAAGCCTTTGCGTTTTTGGGGCTTCTGATCCTCTTGATCGCGAGAATTGCCGGGCTGGCCATTGGGAGCCGCGGCAGCTCCGGGGACGCGGCGCAGGCGCGGGTCGGCGTTAGCCAACTGGGTGCCGTTGGCAGGAGTGACGGGGGGTGGAGAGGGAAGTTCCCACCCAGCTACGTGCGTGGCGCCGGGGTTTGACCCGCCATGCAGGGGGCAGGTTCCCACGGGCTGCGTTCCTGCGATGAAGACCTCGTTTTGTCTGATTGGGGCAGAACGGCGTAGCCGGCATACCCGATAGCGGATCGATGGCTACCGAGACGATACCGTCCGGAGCCTGGAAGGGCTTAGCATCGCGGTAAGCCCGGTACTCGAGCGCGCGCTTCATGAATTCCGCCCAGATGGGCGCGGCGGAGTGGGCGCCCTCAAGGTCCAGTTTCCGGCTGTCGTCAAAGCCGACCCAAACCACGCACAGCAGTTCGGTGGTGAATCCGGCGAACCAACCGTCGCGCGAGGTTCCCGGTTTTCCGGCTGCCGGAACCGTGAAGCCGCCGGCGCGCACCGCCGCCGCGGTGCCGGAACGCAGCACCTCTTCAAGCAGGCTGACCATCAAGTACGTCACGCGCGGATCCAGAACCTGTCTGGTTTCCGGGTTGGGCTGATAGAGCGCTGATCCGTTCTGTGCGCGCACCAGCGTGATCCAGTTCGGTTTGGTGTATATACCCTGGTTGTCAAAAAGCGTGTAAGCGCCGGCAATTTCGAGAGGCGTGGTGTCGTAGGCGCCGATGGCCATCGCGGGCGTGGCCTGGATGTCTTCGTTGAGACCGGCCTTCTTGGCAAACTGCACCACCGCGTCATAGCCGATCATCTCGGCCACTTTGATGGTCGCGACGTTCATGCGAGTGCGCCAGCGCCTGCCGCAGTGTCACTTCGCCGTAATATTCGTGCTTGAAATTCGCCGGCTCGTAGGGCTTGTTGTCGAACCAGAACGTCGTAGGCTCATCGTTGACCATGGTCGCCGGCGTAACGATGCGCGGACCGCCGTCCACCGCGGTATTAAGCGCTGCGGCGTAAACGAACGGCTTGAACGACGACCCGGGCTCGCGCATGGACAGCACGCGGTTCAACTGGCTGATGCCGTAGTTCCGTCCGCCGATCAGCGCCTTGATGGCGCCGGTATGTGGATCGAGCGCAATGAGCGCCACCTGCGCCTCGGGAAACGGCACGTTCTTGAAGCGGTGTTGTTTCTTCAGTTGTTCGTCCACGTGCTTCATGCCGACGCGCACGGATTCGACGGCCGCACGCTGCAGATCGAGATCGAGCGTTGTGTATATTGCGATAGGAAGTGGATCTGAAAATCCGTGTCCTGAAAGTGAGTCTGCAGGTCGTCGTTGACCAGATCGACGAAATACGGCGCCTCGGTCGATTCCGATCCAGCGGTTACCAGTTGAACCGGCGTGTCGCACGCCAGCGCGTAATCGCGTTCGCTGATGTAGCCGTTCTGCTGCATCAGCGACAGCACCACGTTGCGTCGGTCGCGCATTCGGTCCGGATGGCGGAAGGGATTGTAATAGCTGGGCCGCTGCACCATACCCGCCAGCACCGCGGCTTCGGGAATCGTGAGCTGCCGCATGTCCTTGCCGAAATAGGCCTGCGCTGCTTCGCCGAAGCCGCGAATGCCGAAGCTTCCGCGCTATCCGAGATCGATCTGGTTGCAGTAAAACTCGAAGATCTGCTGCTTCGAGAGCTTCTGCTCCAGCTCGAGCGTGATCATTACTTCGGCGGCCTTGCGTTTCCAGTTCTTTTCATTGTCCAGCCAGAAGCTGCGGGCCAGCTGCATGCTGAGTGTGGAAGCGCCCTCGACCTTGCGGCCTTGCTTCAGGTCGTCATACACAGCCTTGACGATGCCGGAGCGGGTCGAAGCCGGAATGCTGGAAGAAGCGTTTGTCTTCGGCGGAGATCATGGCGTCGACCAGAACCTGCGGAATATCCTCGAAGTGCACGATGCGCTGCTTTTCGCGATTGCGGTCGTAGAGATTGGTGATGAGCTGCGGCTCCAGCTGAAACTGCTCACGGTCGGTGTTGTCCTGCAAGGAGATGATCTGGGAAATCCGGCCGCTGGCGAATTTGATGACGCCCGCTTCCTCGCGGAAGTAGGAATCGTGCCCGGGAAAGATCTCGAGCGCGCCATCGGGCCGCACATTGAACCAGCCCATCGGATTGTCGCGCGATTCGCGATACCCGGCGCGGCGCAGGGCGAGCACGATATCATCGGCGGCAATTGCGTCGCCCACTCCGATCACCTTGGGGGCAGCGTAGATCTTTGAGGTGTTGGCGAACGGGCCCGCACGCAGCTTTTCGTCGATAAGCCGCGAGTATTTGACGTAGAAATAGGTGAAACCCAGGACGCCGGCCGTGACCAGCAGAACAACAACGGCTAGGAGGGCCTTCCCGAAAGGACCCATGAGGAAGCGGGCAAGCCTGGCATCCCTCGGGACCCGGACTTTCACTTCCTTCTTCTTACGGGCCATTCGACTCTTTTATTGTAGACGAGAAATGAAGCTCGACGGTATACACCGGAAAGCTCACCCGGACCGCGTAACGTATCGCCAAGCGGCCCGTTCCGGGCAAGCGGCGAATTTGCAACTGGTTGGGCGAAATGTCGAGCCCCAGCGAGCGGCTACGGTCGAGGACTATTTGCCGGGTTTGGTCTTCGGAATGGAGAGGCGTCTCGCCGAGCAGTTTCTCAAGTTGGAAATTGCGTAGATAGACCGGAACGAGCACAACACCGATCCAAACGAGAACGCCGAGCACTGCGGCACCTGCTGCGATTCGCCAAACGGGAGGCCGGGTGGAACCGGGAGGCTCCGCGGCGTCACTCACGGGTGGGGCTCAGAATCCTTCGAAGCGGCTGCGCAAAGTTCTTCCCACATATCGCCGCTCCCGGTCCACTCCGCACTGTCGATGCCGGATATTTGCAGCTCTTCCTCTTTCAGCGTGCCGTGACCGTAGGCGCAGATGTACTCGATGCGCGGCGGGCCGAGGAGCAGCATGCGGTCCCACGACCCGGTCTCAATAGGCATGCGCAGGCGGCGCAGGCAAACGCGGCACCGGTACCGCTGGTCCCAAACGCAGAGATAGAGCAACCCTACGGAGAGCAGGAACCAAACGCCCACAGCCATCGTGAAGGCCAGGTCCACACCGAATCGAGCCATGCGGACGCCGTGAAACCAGAGCGGCGAGGACCAGTAGGCATTGATCGCCTTGAGCATACCGTAAGACACGGTACCAGCAATTCCCAGCTTTCCGGCGAAAAGGCACCAGTACCCCATATGCGTTAGACGCTCCTTCCAGTGTAAAGTTTCCGCGCCGCAAGCAAAAGGGGCTACGCGCGAAAAAGATTGCGCGCAAGAAACACAACATTGGCCGGGCGCTCGGCCAGGCGCCGCATGAAGTACGGGTACCACGCCTTACCGAACGGCACGTAAAGCCGCAACCGATAACCTTCGGCAACCAGGCGCCTCTGCAGATCTCGCCGGATGCCATAAAGCATTTGAAATTCAAAGCTCTGCGGAGCGATGTGGCGGGAGCGCGCAAAGCTCTTGGTCTGTTCGATGACCTTTTCGTCATGCGTGGCGATGGCCGGATAGGTGCCGGCGGAAAGGAGTATTTTCATCAGTTGCAGGAAATTGCGATCTACTTCAGACTTCTCCTGGAACGCAACTTCGGCGGGTTCCAGATACGCCCCTTTGCATAGGCGCACGCGGATGCCCCGGCGGCAGAGCATTTCCACATCCTTTTCACTGCGCCGCAGATAGGCTTGAATCACGGTGCCTACGGCGGCATCCTGCGCGTGCAGATCTTCGACCAGCTGCAGCGTGCGCCCGGTATAGACGCTTGATTCCATGTCGATCCGCACGAACCCGCTCAGCTCTTTCGCCCGGCTCACCAGTTGCCCGACATTGGCGCGGCAGGCTTCGGCGGAAATGTCCATGCCAAACTGGGTTAGCTTGATCGACACATTACCGTCGATTTGATTCCGGGCGATTTCGTCCAGCGCCCGCAGGTAAACGTCGCGCGAGGCCGCGGCTTCGGCCAGTGAAGTGACATTTTCCCCCAGATGATCCAGCGTCAACGCGATGCCTTCGCTATTGATGCGGCGCGCCGCGGCGAGGGCGTCGGCGAGCGTATCTCCGGCGACGAATCGCGAGGCGGCTCGTCGCGCTACCGCCGAGGTTTCCATCCATCTCCGGAGCCATTTCAGCCGGGAAAGGAGAAGAAAGAGCGCGCGCACCTGATTCCAGCTTAGGACGTTTCGAACAATCCAGGCGTGCGGGGAACAACGTCGACCCGCTCCGGCGCGGGCGGTTCCTCCGCCGTGGTGGCGCCCAGCTCACGAATGCGCCGCAGCGACGGGTAGAGCCGCGATTCGAGCGACCCCACACAGCGATTGAATGCCTCCACGGATTTTCCGAGCGAGCGGCCGATCTCGTTGAAATGCGTCTGCAAAGTCACGATGCGGTCGAATAGCTCCGCCGCCAGTTGCCGGATTTCTTCCGCGTTTTCGGCGAGCTTTTCCTGCCGCCAGCCGTACGCGACGCCCTTGAGGATGGCAATAAGCGTGGTTGGCGTGGCGACCAGAATTTTCTGGCGCGCGGCGTCTTCCACCAGAGCCGGTTTGTGCTCGAGCGCGGCGCTGAAAAATGGGTCGCCGGGGAGAAAGAGCACAACGAATTCCGGCGCCGGCTGGAACTGCGCCCAGTAGGTCTTGCTGCTGAGCTGATCGACGTGCTTGGCTACCTGCTGGCTGTGACGGAGCAGGGCATTGCGGCGGTCCACTTCGGAACTGGCCGCCACCGCGTCCAGGTAAGCGGTGAGCGGCGCCTTGGCATCGACCACGATGGTGCGGTCGCCGGGAAGCTTCACAATCATGTCGGGACGCACGCGGCCGTTGTCGGTCTCCTGCGTTTCCTGTTCGAAGAAGTCGCAGCGCTCCGCCATACCTGCCAGCTCGGCAACCCGGCGCAGCGTCAGTTCTCCCCAGCGGCCTCGCACTTGTGGCGCGCGCAAAGCCGTGACCAGCGCCGCCGTCTCTTTTTGCAGCTCGAGTTCGCGCTGCGCCATCACTTGAATCTGCTGCTCGAACCCCCCGAAGGCGCGCTGGCGCGCCGATTCGAGTTCGTAAATCTGCGCTCTCGAGCTTGACCAGCGAATCGGCCAGTGGTTTGACCACGCCTTCCACGGCCGTTTGGCGCTGCGTCAGGTCGCCGGTCATCTCGACGCGCACCGTCTCCAGAGTCGAGCGGGCCGACTCAATAAAGCTTTGCTGGTTCGATCGCAGCGCGGTATCGGCGAGTGCCTGGAATGTTTCCGCCATCTTGGCGGGACCGGCCTGTAGTGATGCGGCGTTCATTTCGGCAAGCTTGCGCGCAGCGTCCAGCTCCACGATCTTGGCGCGCATCCACAGCCCCACCAACAGCGCTCCCAGGGCACATCCCGACACAAGTAACGTAGCGGCGAGGAACGTCGTGAGCATCCTGCAATCACGTTAGCACTGGGGCGCGATGGTTGCTGACCCAAGCCATATGAATGACGCCGCGCGTCGCGGTAGACGCCCCCGCGTTGCGGACTGAGCAACCGGCTTCGTCAGCTCAGAAAGGCCACTCCGATGATGATTGTCAGCACGGTCAGCGGTGCGCCCACCCGGGTGTATTCCCAAAATGTGATCCTTACCGCGTGCCGCGCCCGCTGGACCACAATGAGGTTAGCCACCGATCCCAGAACCGTGAGATTGCCGGCAAGCGTCGATGACATGGCGAGCGTGAGCCACGCGTGCCGCGGGTCGGCGAGGTGAGGAATGAAAGGGCGGAACACCAGAACGGCGGGCACATTGCTCACGATATTCGACAGTACCGCCGCGAAGGCGCTCATCACGCCCGTTCGCTCCAGGTGCAGGCGCGATGCAATCGCGAACAGGTCCGTCGAAAGCGAAGTCTTCTCCACGCCGCGCACCACAATGAAGAGTCCGATGAACAGTACCAGTAGCGACCAATCAATCTCCGCGTAAACGCGCTCCGGTTTGACACGGCGGGTTACCAGCAGCAGCGCGCCCGCCACGAGCGCCACCTTCGCAACCGGCCAGCCGAGAAAGAACGCGGTGATCATGCATGCGGAAGCGATCGTCGACTTCCATGCCAGCGCCCGGTGCACTCGCACCGCCGGCCCCTGAATGACAACACGCGGCGCAGCCTCCAGGAATTCAGAGCGGTAGGCGAGCGCGATGACGGCGACAACGGCTACTAACCCGGCGAGTGCCACCGGCGAGAGGGCGGCGGCGAAGGCGCGGTAGTGAATCCCCGAAAAACTCCCAATCAGCATGTTCTGCGGATTCCCCGTCACGGTCGCGACGCTTCCGATGTTCGACGCCATCGCCACCGCCAACAGATAAGGCACCGGGCTGCGCCGCAGTTGCGCCGTCACCTGGAGCACGAGCGGCGTGAGCACCAGGCACATGGTGTCATTGACGAAAAACGCCGAGAAGAAACCCGAGACGCCGACGATTGTGGCCAGCAGCACCAGCGGCCGATGCGCGTGTTCCACCGCCCATTCCGTGACCAGGGCGAAGATTCCCGAGAGCCGCAGGTTCGCGACCACGATCAGCATCCCGAACAGCAGCAGGATGGTGTCCGTGTTCACGGCTGCGACCGCATCAGCCACGGTGAGCACGTTCGTGGCGACCATGAGCGTCGCGCCGATGATGGCTGCTCCGGTGCGATCTACGCGAAATCCCGGCAGCCGGCCCAGGGCGAGAACCAGGTAGGTGGCTGCAAAGATCAGGATCGCGTAGAGCGAGACGGGTGGAGCCATGCAATCATCTTAAAGAATGCAAAGACTCGATCTGGTTTTCTTTGACGCGGGCGGCGGGCACCGCGCGGCCGCGAACGCGTTGCGCCAGGTCATCGAGGAGCAAAAACGGCCGTGGGATGTGCGCCTCGTCAACTTGCAGGAGCTGCTGGATCCACTGGATGTCTTCCGCCGCGTCACCGGCCTCCGCCTGCAAGACGTCTACAACCTGATGCTGCGCAAAGGGTGGACCCTCGGCTCGCCGCAACTGACCCGGTGCATGCATGGCGTGATCCGGCTGTACCACCGGCCGGTCGTGCGGCTGCTCGAGAAATTCTGGAGCAAGGAACAGCCCCAGTTGGTCGCCTCATTAGTGCCGAACTTTAACCGCGCGATGGGCGAGAGCCTGCGCCGCGCCCTGCCGGGCGTTCCGCTGGTGACCATACTCACCGATCTCGCCGACTATCCGCCGCACTTCTGGATCGAGCGCCAGCCGCAATACTTCGTGTGCGGCACCGAACGCGCGGCCGCACAGACACGCGCATTGGGCCATGACGACGCGCACATCTTTCGCACCTCGGGGATGATCCTGGCGCCCAGGTTCTACGAATCCGTCGAAATCGACCGGCGCGCGGAACGCCGGAAGCTGGGCCTCGATCCCGATCTGCCCACGGCGATCGTGCTGTTCGGCGGCCACGGCTCGCGCACCATGCTCGACATTGCGCGCCGGCTGGACGTCTCGGGGCTCGAACTCCAGCTCATTCTCGATCTGCGGCCGAAACGAGGCTCTTGTCCGCGATCTGCGTGCGATGCCGCATCGTATTCCGATGTTCGTCGAAGGATTCACGAAGGAGGTGCCGCACTTCATGCGCCTGTCGGATCTGTTCATCGGCAAGCCCGGCCCGGGCAGCATCAGTGAAGCACTTGCCATGAAGCTGCCGGTCCTCGTGGAGCGCAACGCATGGACGCTGCCGCAGGAACGCTACAATGCCGACTGGATTGTGGAGAATCAGATGGGTTTCGTGCTGCGGAGTTTCCGCTACATCGTGCAGGCCGTTGCGGAGATGATGCAGCCCGAGAACTACCGGCGCTTCCATGCCAACGCGGCGGCTCGCGAGAACAGGGCGGTATTTGAGGTCCCGGACATCCTGGAGAAGATCCTGACAACATGCGATCCGTAGGGCCCACCGTTCTGGCTTGTCTTAGCCTGAGCGCGCGATGCCGCCTTGCAAGACTCTACAGCTTGTGATGGGCGTTCTTATTTTGCTCCGCCGTCCGCACTAAATCCTCGAGCTGGGATTCCGGAATCGCAAGTGCCAGGTTGACGGTGCTGCCATCGGCCTGGACACTGAGGTTTTGAAGCAGCGTGCTGATGGCGGCCGCGCTGGATGCCGGGACGTTAACTTTTACCATGTTCACGAGGAAGCGCACCACGTCGGCCAGCGCCGTTGCATTCTGACTGGAGTTCGACACGGCCTGTCCGGATAGTTGTAGTCCGTCGACGAACTTGACGCCGCTGGTCAACTGCTGAATCGTTTTCAATAGGTCGGAACTCAAGATGCCATTCAAGTTCCCCCCCGACCCGATCTGGGCGGCGAGCGCCGATAGAGGCAGGATCGATACCGACCAGGCGTCGAACGATCCACTTAATTGCTGCACTTGAGAGGCTAATGCCGCTTCGATCGAGGCGCTGGTGGCGGCGCGGCGGTCAATCGCACCGTGAACACTATCCAGGTCACCGGCAACGGCGATCGAGTCCCCTACGAATGCCAGCCCGTGCGGGTGGGAATCTTTTTTGCCCGTGAGGATCTGAACGCCGCTGTAGGTTTCCACGGTCTGTCCAGCCGCCTGCCCGGCGGCGATGATGAGCGCCGTAGTGAACGTTCCGCGCGCCAGCACGAGGCCGTGTTGTTGTCCGTCGGTTCCCGTAAGAATTTCGTGCAGATCGCGTCGTGGATCAAAACCGGTCGCCGCCATGACCTTCACGAGGCTCGCGTCGTTAGTGGGTAGTTGCGACAACAGAAACTGGCCGAACTGCGAACTCACGCACTGGTCGACGTTGATGCCCGCGACCACTTTGGCGTCAGGCATCAACAAATTCAACAGCGCGGGGTCGGCGCCTCGCAGCAGGTTGGCGGACAACACGAAAGCCACTAAGGCGGGCACAGCCCGGGAAGTCATGATCGGAGCCTTCTCTGCCTTAAACGCGGCAGTCGCGCGGAAAGTTCCAAAAACATCAGTCTCCAGCCTTAACGTTGGCGCCCGTAACCGGAACCTGCTCCACGATCTCAATGCCGAACCCCTCGAGCGCGACGATCTTGCGCGGATGATTGGTCAGCAACCGGATAGTGTGCAGGCCGAGGTCGGAAAGGATCTGCGCGCCAATGCCGCTTTCGTGCTGGAACTGCCTCTGCCCCGCCGGGTCTTTGTAGTGCATGAAGTCGCGGCCATGCGAAACCATGCGATTGACGCCCTGCTCATCCTTCTCCATGCGAAAGCCGGGGCCGGTCTGATGAAGGTAGACCAGAACGCCCACTCCCGCCTCCGCAATTCTGCACAACGACTCGCGCACCAAGTCGTGGCAATCGCAGAATCTGGAGCCGAACACGTCGCCGTAGACGCAATGCGAATGCATGCGAACCAGCACGTTCTCTTGTCCGGCGGGCTCGCCGCGGATCAAAGCCAGATGCATTTCAGGATTAATCTCGCTCGCGTATGCCACGGTGCGGAACTCGCCGAACTCGGTATCGATACAACCTTCGGCGCGCCGGTGGATGTAGCGCTCGTGCTTCATGCGATAGCGGATCAGTTCGGCGACGGAAATCATTTGCAACCCGTGGTGTGCGCAGAATTCCTCGAGCTGCGGCACTCGGGCCATGGTACCGTCAGGGTTCATGATTTCGCAGATCACGCCCGCCGGCGCCAAACCGGCCAGACGCGCGAGATCCACGGAGGCTTCGGTTTGCCCGGCGCGCACCAGCACGCCGCCTTCGCGGGCACGCAGCGGAAACACATGGCCGGGCCGGGCGAGCTCTCCGGGCCGGGCCGCGGGATCGATCGCCGTCAGAATGGTGCGGGTCCGATCGGCGGCGGAGATGCCGGTGGTCACGCCCTTCACGGCATCGATCGACTCGCAAAACGCTGTCCCGAAGTTGGAAGTGTTCTGCGGCGAAATCAAGGGCAGGCGAAGATAGTCGCAGCGTTCGGCGGTCAGCGCCAGGCAGATGAGGCCCCTGCCGTGAGTCGCCATGAAGTTAATGATCTCGGGGTTGACCTTTTCCGCGGCGATGGTCAGGTCCCCTTCGTTCTCCCGGTCCTCGTCGTCCACAACGACGATAATGCGGCCGCTGCGGACCTCTTCCACCGCCTCGGGAACGGAAACGAAAGGCATACGGTCACTTTTACTATAGCTGGTCGCCACTCCGAGATTCCGGGCCTAAGACTACCGGTTTTTTAAGGGCCGGCGTGGTTCGGTTAGGTCTACGGCCCGTATGCCTTGATAAGATGAATTTTTAAGCAGTCGGTGGGGTGTTCTTGCGAGCTGATCCATGTTGCTGCTTCTGCTGCCATTTTCGCCTTCGTTGCCCAAGCTGAGTCTCACTGCGGTTGTCGATATCGTCGTCGTCGCCTTCGTGATCTATCAACTGCTGATGATTGTGCGCGGCACGCGCGCCGGCCACATCCTGATCGGCATTCTTACCATGGTGGCGGTCTATGCGCTTGCGGTGTGGGCGGGGCTGGAGGCGCTGCGGTCGGTGTTGTCGTACATCGTCCCGTACACTGCGCATTGCGGTTATCGTGCTGTTCCAGTCGGAAATCCGGCGCACCCTGGCGCGCATTGGCCGCAAGCGGTGGTTCGCCAGGGGGTTCAAGAGGCCGGAGTCGATCGACGAAATCCTGCTGGCGCTGGGCCGGCTTGCGCAGCGGAAAGCCGGCGCGCTCATCGTGCTCGAGCGGGATATCGGGTTGCGAACGTTCGTAGAGAGCGGCGTGTGGCTGGATGCGGACATATCCGCGGATCTGCTGCTGGCGATTTTTGAACCCGGCGCGCCGCTGCACGATGGAGCGGTCATCGTGCAGAAGGACCGCATCAGGCGGCGGCGCCTGCTTCCTGCCGCTGACGACCAATCCGGCCGTGCCGGTTAACCTCGGGACACGACATCGCGCCGCGATCGGGATCACCGAAGAGACTGACTGTCTTACGCTGGTGGTGTCGGAAGAGACCGGGCGATCTTTCGGTAGCGGCGTTCGGCGAGCTCGTCAGGGGTATCAGCCTCGAGGAGATGGACGAACGCATTAACGCGCACTTCGGCGTGGACAAGCGTGCCGGGCCGCTGCTGGCTGAACCAGTGGAGGAAACGGCGGAAGTGCGGACCAAGACCCGTTGAGAAGGCTGGCTGAAGGTGCTTGGAATCCTCACCCACAACATCGGCTGGAAGCTCTTGTCGCTTGCCTCCGCGGTGCTGATCTGGATTTCCGTGGCGAGCGAGCCGGAGCTGGCGACGTCTGCAATCGGTCCGGGTGGAGTACAAGGACGTGCCGGAGGATCTGGAAATCAGCTCCAAGGTTGTTGAGAGCGTGACGCTGGAGACGCGCGGCCCTGCCGGGCGCTTGGGTGAGATGGCGGGTGCACGGCCGGCGCTGGTGCTTGATTTCTCCACCGTCCACGGACCAGGCGAGCGAACCTTTAATCTGGATGAGCGCAATGTGAGCCTGCCGCGGGGGATCCAGCTGGTGCGGGTGATTCCGGCGCAATTGCAATTCATGTTCGAGCCGCGGGCCCGGCGCGAGGTTCCGGTGGAGGTGCACCTTTCGCGCTCCGCACCCGGGCTACGTGGTTGTGAGCGACGACGCGATTCCGCCGAGACTGACCGTCATTGGGCCCGCATCGGCCGTGGGCCGCACGCCATCCGTCACTACCGATCCCGTCGACATCAGCGGTGTCATTGGCAGCGCGCAGTACCGCGTGAACACGTACCTCGCCAGAGCCGAGGGCCCGCTTCGAAGCGTCCTCATATGTAACCGTTCGCGTGGTGGTGAAAAAGAAATAATCCAAACATGGGAAAAGAGCTTTTTGGCACCGACGGGATTCGCGGCGTCGCGGACGAATATCCACTGGACCCGCCGACGGTACTCGCGTTCGGCGTGGCGCTGGGCCGATACCGCGCGGCATCTGCAGTCCCGAGCCTGAAATCCTGATCGGCATGGATACGCGGGAATCCGGGCCGTGGATCGCCGCGCAGGTGGCCGGAGGACTGGCGAGCGCGGCGTGCGGACGCGTCTAGCGGGCGTGATCACGACGCCGGGCGTGGCATACCTGACGCGCGCGGGCCGCTTCGCCGCGGGGGTGATGATTTCGGCCTCGCACAATCCGTATCAGGATAACGGCATCAAGGTCTTCGGTCATTCCGGCTTCAAACTGCCGGATGCGGAGGAGCACGGCATCGAGCAGGAGATTTTCCGGCTGCTCGAAGCAGGGCGCCCACGAGCCGCAGGCGAAGCCGCTGGTGGTCGATGCGGGCCTGGATCGGCGCTACATCGATTACCTGCTTTCCACGGCCACGGTCGGTTTCGACGGCGTGCGCATGGTGATGGATTGCGGCAATGGCGCCGCTTCCGGGTTGGCGCCGGAGCTGTTCCGCCGCAACTGGGGCCGCGGTTCAGCCGATTTTGCTGCGATCCGGACGGGCGCAACATCAATCTGGATTGCGGCGCGCTGCACGTGGAGCGCTGCGGCAAGCGGTGGTGGAGCAAAGCGCGGACCTCGGCGTGGCGTTCGACGGCGATGCCGACCGGGCCATTTTCGTTGCGGCGAGCGGAAAGATTGTGGATGGCGATGCGGTACTGCTGGTCGCGGCGCGAGCCCTGAAAGCCGCTGGACAGCTGACGGGCGACATCGGTGGTATCCACGGTGATGTCGAATCTGGGCCTGGAAACGGCGCTGGCGCGCGATGGCATCCGGATGGTGCGCACGCCGGTCGGCGACAAATACGTGCTCGAGGAGATGGTGCGGGCGGGAGCGGCGCTGGGCGGCGAACAATCGGGCCACGTGATTTTTCGCCAATAGGCGACCACCGGCGATGGCATGCTGACGGCGCTGCGCGTGCTCGAAACGGCGCGCCGGGCGGGAGCCGGGCTGGACGAGTTGACGCGCGACCTGGAGATTTATCCGCAGCGGCTGGTATAATGTCCGGGTGCGCGAAAAGAAGCCGCTGACGGAGCTGCTGGCGGTGGAACATGAGATTAGCGCCTGCGAGAAAGAACTGGGATCCGCCGGGCGCGTGCTGGTGCGGTTCTCGGGCACCGAACCGCTGGCTCGCGTGATGGTGGAGGGGCCGGAGCTGGCCCAAGTGGAGAATTTCGGCCGGCGCATCGCCCGCGCCATCGAGCGCGAGATCGGCGTAAAGTAAACTTAGCTTTTCCAAGGAGAATAAAATGCGTCTGATGCTTTCCCTGCTATTGTTGTGTTCCGCGGTGACGGCGCAACAGAAACGTGCCAAACTGCCCAACGAGCAGTGGGTGAAACTTTTCAACGGCACCGATTTGAACGGATGGATTGAGGTGGGGCACGAGAAGTGGACCGTCGAAGATGGCACGATTCACGGGCAGGCCGTCACCAAAGAGTACGGCTATCTGAAGACTGACAAAAACTACAAGGATTTCGAGCTGACCTTGCGCTTCAAATGCGAGGGCGACGGCAATAGCGGCGTATTCTTTCATACCGAGTTCAAGCCGGGCACGGCGGATGTGAGCCAGGGCCTGCAGTTTGAGATCGACCAGGTGGTCGGGCACACGGGCGGCATTTACGGCGACGGCCGCCAGTGGATTGTGTGGCCCGCGCCGGAGTTTGAGGGCGTGATTCACCGCAACGACTGGAACGACTATTTGATTAAGGTGGTCGCGAACCGATATATCGGGCGCCTGAACGGAATCGTGATCGTGGATTTCACAGACCCCACCCCGAAGTCGTGGGACGGCTCGATCGCGCTGCAACTCCATTCCGGAGGTAGCGGTAACATGCGCTTCAAAGACATCTACATTCACGATCTTACGCAGCGTTGATCGGGATGCGGATGCGGCTGTTCTATCTGCCCGGTGCGGTCGCCAAGGGGGACACACGCATGCATCGCATGACCCTGATTTTCCTGGCTGGCTTGTCGGTGGGTGCCGCGCAGCCAATCCCTCGGCCGGAATTTCCGCAGCCGCAGTTCCAGCGAGAGCAATGGTTGAATCTCAACGGCCCGTGGGAGTTCGAGTTCGATGACGGCAATCGCGGCTCGGCGGAAGACTGGGCGTCCGGCGGCAAGGCCTTCTCCCGCCACATCACCGTGCCGTTCTGCTTCGAGAGCGCGCCAGCAGCGGGATTGCGGACACATCGTTCCATCCCTGGGCCTGGTACAAGCGCAGCGTCACGATCCCGGGCGATTGGAAAGGACCGCCGCGTACTGCTGCATTTCGGAGCCGTCGATTACCGCGCGATGGTGTGGGTCAACGGCCGTTTCGCCGGGCGCCACGAGGGAGGCAACACGCCGTTTCAGCTCCAGACATCACGGAGCTGCTCAAACCCGGCGCGAACGGCATCACGGTGCGCGCCGAAGACCCGCCCACCGACCGCTATATTCCGCGCGGCAAGCAATATTGGGAGCTGAAATCCGCCAGGACATATTTCTACACGCGCACGAGCGGCATCTGGCAGAACGGTGTGGCTGGAGGCCGCCGGCGATAGCTATCTGGCCCGTGTGCGCATCACGCCGGCGGTCGACGGCACGGTGCGTTTCGATTGCGGCCATCGCGCGGCCCGCAGGCCGGATCTGGAGTTTTAGTGGCCAAGGTCCGGTACGAAGGAGCCGAGGTGGCGGCAGAAGCTACGGGGCGCGCGGAAGGCCACGGGCCAGCGCCGTCGCACATCGATCTCCGATCCCAAACTCTGGTCGCCGGGACGGCCTCGGCTCTACGATGTCACCTTCGAGCTGCGCAGCGGTTCGGCGGTGCTGGACCATGTCAGCTCCTATTTTGGATATCGCATTACCGTCCAGCACGGAGAATGGCCGCGTTCTGTTGAATCGCGATTCGATCTTTCTCAAGTTTGTGCTCGACCAGGGCTACTGGCCGGAAAGCATTCTCACGCCGCCCTCCGATGAGGCGATCCAATACGATATCCGCATGACGCAGGCCATGGGTTTCAACGGCGCGCGCAAGCACCAGAAACTGGAGGACCCGCGCTATCTCTACTGGGCGGACAAAATGGGTTTTCTGGTTTCGAGCGAGATGGCCAACGCGTATTTATTCGATGATGGATATGTCGAGCGCTTCACGCGCGAATGGATCGAGGCCGTGGAGCGCGACTACAATCATCCCCTCGATCCTCATCTGGGTGCCCATCAACGAAAGCTGGGGTGTGCCCGATCTTCAGGATCCGCGCCAGCAGAACCATTTGAAATCGCTCTACGCGCTTACCCATTCGCTCGACGCAACGCGCCTGGTGATCGACAACGAAGGCTGGCAGCACACCGAAATGACCGACCTGTTCGCACTGCACGACTACGCGCGCACCGGCGAGCTGCTCTCCCAACGCTACGAGGACCTCGGCAAGCCGGGAGCCCACATTCCGAATGATGGCGTCGCAGCGCTCGTCCCCGGCGCGAGATACAACGGTTCGCCGTTCTACCTTTCCGAATTTGGCGGCATTGCCTTCATTCCGCCCGGCCACGAGGTGCCCAAGGAATCCTGGGGGTATTCGGGCGTCGAAAAAACGCCGGAGTCCGCGCTCGAACGGCTCCGCGGCCTTTACCAGGGCATCGCACGCGTGCCTGCGTGGGCCGGCCTGTGCTACACGCAATTGACCGACGTCGAGCAGGAAATCAACGGCCTCATGACCTATGACAGGAAACCGAAATTTGACGTAAGGACGGTCAAAGAAATCAACGGGCTGATCGAGTAGAATAGGCATTCCTGTGTTGCTGGTGCCTGGCAAACAATAGTTGCAGGTGTGTTAACATGCGGAGCGTGCTGGGAGTAATTGAGGGGGCGGTCTGCGCGGCCTTCTGCGGCGCTGGGGCCCTCATGGCTTACGGCGTACGGGGAAGGTCGTCGACGCTATTCGCGCCGTCGGTGTATCGTGGCTCGTCGTCCAGGCGCGCACTCGCTCTTACGTTCGACGATGGTCCTAGTGAATCCACGCCGGTGTTGCTGGAAATGCTTACAGCTCATAGTGTTCCAGCAACCTTCTTCCAGTGCGGCGCGAATGTTGCACGGCTGCCCGAGATTGCCCGGGAGGTCGTACGGTGCGGCCATGAAGTGGGCAACCACAGCCATACCCACCCTAAGTTCTATTTCCGCAAACCGGAATTTATTCGGGAGGAACTGGCACGGGCGCAGAATGCGATCGAAGACACCACCGGCGTTTCGCCGTCGCTATACCGCGCGCCTTTCGGGGTGCGCTGGCCGGGCATGCGGGAAGCCCAGCGGAGCCTTAACCTGTTGGGGGTGATGTGGACCGTCATCGGGCGCGACTGGAAACTGGACACTCCGGCGATTGTCCGCCGCGTAGTGGCGGAAGCAAAGAATGGAGCAATTGTTTGCCTGCACGACGGTCGTGGACTGGAGGTCCGGCCAGCCGTGGAACCGACGATGGAAGCGGTGCGGCAGCTCATCCCAATATTGAAGGCTGAAGGGTACTGTTTCGAAACGGTAAGTCAATTGATATGTCAGACGAACTGATTCAGAGAGTCCGCAACGTGATCGCCAACACCCAACGCATTCCGGTGGAGAAGATCACCATCGACAGCTCCTTTCAAGAGCTGGGAATCGATTCGATGGACGGCGTCAACATACTGTTCGCTCTCGAGAACGAATTCAACATCACCATCCCTGACGAGGCGGCCAGGCAGATCCGCGATGTGCGCCAGATGATTGAAGGCGTGGAGAAATTGATTGGGGGCGGCACCGTGGACGCTGCGGCCGTGACCTCGTAGGAATGAACCGCGTTGCTGTCACCGGCATCGGCGTAATCTGTGCGCTGGGCCGCAATAGCGAGGAGTTCGGCCGCGCCCTCCGCGAAGGCCGCTCCGGCATCGGGCCGATTCAGAGTCGCCGACTGCTCCACCCTTCGGTTTCACAATGGCGCCGAAGTTCTGGGTTACGATCATCGCCCGTACTTCGACGACAGGCGCGCCGATTTCATGGACCGGTTCGCGCAGTTTGCCGTGATCGCGGCGCGCGAAGCGGTGAGTGACGCGGGGATTCAATGGACGCCCGAGCTGCGGAGAAGCCAGCGCCATCATTACCGGCTCTTGCGTGGGCGGTCAGGCGACCGAGGACACCGGGTTCCACAAGTCTACAAGTTGGGCCAGAACCGCGTCCATCCTCTGACCATTCCCAAGACCATGGCCAACGCCGGCGCCAGCCACATCTCCATGGAATTCGGCATCACCGGCCCCAGCTACACCATTTCCACCGCATGCTCGTCGGCATCGCATGCCATCGGCCAGGCCTATTGGATGGTGCGGGCGGGATGGCGACGCTGGCGATCACCGGCGGCAGTGAAGCGCCCTTCAGCTTTGGCATTTTGAAGGCGTGGGAGGCCATGCGCGTGGTTTCCCCCGACACCTGCCGGCCGTTCTCCAAGGACCGCCTGGCATGGTGCTGGGCGAGGGCGGGGCCATGCTGGTGCTGGAGCCCCTCGAAGCCGCGCGGGCCCGCGGCGCCCGGATCCACGCGGAAATCGTCGGCTTCGGCATGTCGTCGGACGCCTGCCACATCACCCAGCCCTCCGCTGACGGCGCGGCTCGCGCCATGCGCGCCGCTGTGCGCGATGCCGCACCTGACGCCGGAAGCCTTCGGCTACATCAATGCGCACGGCACCGGCACCGCAAGCTAACGACCCCACCGAGACCTCCGCCATTCGCGCGGTCTTCGGCCCGCACGCCGACCGGCTGGCGGTGAGTTCCACTAAATCCATGCACGGCCATGCGCTGGGCGCCGCGGCCGCGCTCGAAGCGTGGCCACCGTTTTCGCGTTGCGCGACGGCTTCTTGCCTCCCACCGCGAACTTACAATGAGCCCGATCCCGAGTGCGACCTGGACGTGATTCCCAACAGCTCGCGCCTGGCGCAAATGGAGTATGCGCTATCGAATTCCTTCGCCTTCGGCGGGTTAAATGCAGTGCTGGCATTCCGGCGCTAATTCACGGATCCTTTACAATTTTGACTGGAACCTTTTTTTAAGATGGAAATTGTGGGACCGACACCACCAGAGGCGCCGGTTGATTCCGCGGATTCCCGGCGCGGTTTTTTCCTGACAGCGATTTACGGCTTGTGGGCACTGATGGGCGCCGCCTTCGCCACCCCCTCGCTGCTGTACCTGTTCCTGCCGCCCAAGGTGCCGGGCGAATCGGAGTGGATCGACGCCGGCGACATTACCAAGCTGCAACCGAACGTGCCGGTCGAACTTGTCTTCCGCAAAAACCGCGTCGACGGCTGGAAGATTAGCAGCGAAAAACAAACCGCCTGGGTGGTGGAATTGCCCGGACAGAAAATTGTCGCATTTGGCCCGCAGTGCACGCACTTGGGCTGTGCGTACCACTGGGACGAAGCCAAATCGGAATTCCTGTGCCCGTGCCATAACTCCGTATTTTCCGTCGGATGGCGCCGTAGTCTCCGGTCCTGCGCCGCGTCCGCTCGACCGCTACGAAACCAGGATCGAGAACGGTAAACTACTGGTCGGCGCGCTGCAGGAATCGCCGGACGCGACGTCATGAGCGTTAAGGACCGGCTGCGGCACTGGCTGGACAACCGCACCGGTGTCGAGACCGCTGTCCGCAATTTCCTGTACGAAGACATCCCCGCGTCCAGCGGATGGCACCAGGTGTTGGGCAGCGTGGCGCTGTTTCTG
This sequence comes from Terriglobia bacterium, assembly GCA_963768075.1. Classification (GTDB taxonomy): domain Bacteria; phylum Acidobacteriota; class Terriglobia; order Bryobacterales; family Bryobacteraceae; genus QHXW01. Next base: position 106,942 of record CAVYHD010000007.1, on the reverse strand, counting down.
TTCCTGACGCAGGCCTTCACCGGAGCGCTGCTGGCGTTCAATTACGCGCCTACTCCCGGCGATGCCTACAACAGCCTGCGCTACATCCTGACCGAAGTGACCGCCGGGCGCCTGATGCGCGGCCTGCACCACTGGGGCGCCAGCATGATGATCGTGATCGTCGTGCTGCACATGACCCAGGTGTTTCTCTGGGGCGCGTACAAGAAACCGCGCGAGGCCACCTGGATGGTGGGCGTCGTGCTGCTGCTGGTGACGCTCGCGTACGGGCTGACCGGTTACCTGCTGCCCTGGGACAACCGCGCTTACTGGGGCACGGTGGTGACCACGCAGATCGCCGCGACAGGCTCCCCTGCTGGGACCGTATCTGATGCGCCTGCTGGGCAGCGACGGCGGCGACATCGGCGTGGTGACGTTTGCCCGCTTCTACGGCTTGCACGTGCTGCTGCTGCCGCCGGCCACCATGCTGCTGATCGCGGTCCACCTGTACCTGGTGCGGAAGCACGGCGTGGCGCCCGCGCCCGGCGATGAAGCGCAGCCGAAGAAGAAATTCTTCCCGGAGCAGGTTTTCAAGGATACCGTCGCCATTTTCATCGCTTCGCTATCCTGTTCGCCATGGCGGTGGCGGCGCGCGTGCCGCTGGAGCAGCTGGCCGATCCCACCGACACCAGCTTACATCCCGCGGCCCGAGTGGTATTTCCTGTTCCTGTTTCAGACGCTCAAATTGTTCAACGGCCGCTCGAAGTCGTGGGCAGCGTGGTTCTGCCCACGCTGGCGATTCTGGCGTTGCTGCTGGTTCCCTTTATCGATCGCGGGCGCATGCGCAAAGTCACCGAGCGGACCGTCGCCGCGGCAGTTGTGGTCCTTGCTGCGATCGGTTGGGGTGGTCTGACCTTGGCCGCTGTAGCCACGACCCCCAAGCAGCCGATCGCAGCCGAGATCGATTTCTCCCAGCCCACCGATTGGCTGCAACTTTCCCCCGTTGAAATGGCGGGAATCGGCTATTTTCGCCAGGAAAACTGCATTAGTTGCCACACTGTGGGCTGGGGTCGCCCGAAAATTGGCCCGGATCTCGCTGCTGCGAGCATTCACAAGTCTGCCTCGTGGATGATCCAGCACTTCAAGCGCCCCTCCTCGATGGTGCCTGGCAGCGCCATGCCGCCCATCCAGTTGAGCGACGCGCAGCTCAACACGTTGGCGGCTTTCCTGCTGAAGCTGAACGCGCACAATGCCGAGGCGTTACAATCGGCGCCGGATTTCGCCGTCGAGGGCGCCCTGCTCTATCAGAAGAGCCAGTGTGGCTCCTGCCACTCCGTAAACGGCGTGGGTGTCAAACTCGGCCCGCCACTCAACGGCCTCAAGCAACGCCGCACCCAGCAATGGGTGGAGGACCATTTCCGTAATCCTCAGTTGCTGTCCCCCCACAGCATCATGCCGCCCTATCGCTTTCCTCCTTCGGAAATGGAGAATATCGTGGCCTATCTGTTCGTACTGCCGGATTAGACCCCGGCTCGCCGGCCGCCGTTACACCAATGCCGCTGTCGAATGAATTCCCGCCGAGTGCAGGGCCGCCGCCATCTTCTCCAGCGCCGTTTTGTGAATCTGCGAGACGCGGCTTTCATTAATGCCGAGTATTCCGCCAATCTCCTTCATTGTCAGTTCTTTAGAGTAGTAAAGGGTGACCACTTTCTGATACCTTACCGGCAATGTCTTCACGGCGATCGCCAGGACTTGCCGCAACTGCTCGTGGGCGCACATGTTATCCGGTTGGCTTTGGCGGGATGCCGGGAACTCCGGCGCAGTGTTCTGTTCGCGATCAGAAGCGTAACTCGATGCCGACATCAGCCCAACCGTTCGCAGTTCCAGCACCATGCGCCGCCAGCGGTCTACCCCTACTCCCAGCTTTTCGGCGATCTCGGCTTCGTTGGGGGTCCGTTTCAGCTTGTCGGAGAGCTCGCGCGTGATGGCTTCCACCATCTTCTGGCGCTTGCGCAGATCGCGCGACGCCCAATCGAGCTGTCGCAGGCTGTCCAGAATAGCTCCCTTGATGCGGTACTTCGCGTAGCTGTGAAAGACCACCTGCTTGGCCGGGTTGTACTTGGTCGCGGCGTCAAACAGGCCCAGTACTCCGGCATGAATGAGGTCGTCGAGATCAACGTGCACGGGAAGGTTTTCATGTACTCTCACCGCGATGGCCTTCACCAGCGGAAGGTGATCGAGCACGATCCGGTCCCGGACCGCGTTCGAAACTGTGTTCCGTCGCCGCAAGGGCGCACTTAGGGTGCTAGTTTTTGCTGTTGGTAATTGCATTCATGTGATCCGCCGGGCGCTGGCGTTCGTCTTGGGCCGCTGGCTGCCGGGCACAAGGACTATTGCAACGCCGGGGCCACGTGAACTACATCCGTCAAATCACTTAGATTCAATGCGAAGATTCGCGAAGAAGCGATCTGAGTCCCTGAATGAAACACTCTGGAGCGTGGAACGCGATTCGAATTGGGATCAGGTTCCATTTTGAAACCAACCCCATAGTTCATTTTCACTATTGTGCTGTCCCGCCGGAGTCGGTTAGCTTACTCCTCATGCCCATACCGACCGAACCAATCGGCAGTATTCCACGGCCGCTGGAGTTGATTGCCGCTTGGAGCGATCTGCAGGCGGGCCGGATTTCGGCCGAACAGTTCGACAAGGTCGCGCAGGCGGCGCTTGAGAACACCATCCGGAAGTTCGAGCAGACTGGCTCTCCCGTCATCAGTGATGGCGAGCAAACCAAGCCCAGTTTCGCGACCTATCCGCTTGACGGGCTTTCCAATCTCGCGCCGGATGGCGTCATCATTCCCTTTGCCGACGGGCACACGCGCCAGCTGCCTCGCCTGACCGCGGGGCCATTTCACTACGCCAACTATGCGGCGCGATACCTGGCGGCCGCGAGGCGGTTGACCGATTTGCCGATCAAGCAGGCCGTGATTTCGGCATCCGCCCTGAGCCTGCTTTACCCCGCTTCGGGGATTCCAGGCTATCCGCGCGACGCCTTTCTGGCTGATCTGATCGACGAAGCAGTGGCGGATATTCGCCAGTGCCTCGCGCGTGGAGCCGACAGCGTGCAGATTGATTTTACCGAAGCGCGCCTCTCGCTGAAACTGGATCCGTCGGGAGGGTTGCTCCAGAACTTCGTCGTTCTGATCAATCGGGTCCTCGACCATTTCTCGCCGCAGGATTGCCGCCGCATTGGCGTCCACACTTGTCCAGGCGGGGATCGCGATGCCACCCACAGCGCGGATGTCGATTACGCCGGACTGCTGCCCGTCCTGTTTCGCTTGCGCGCGGGGCGGTTCTACATTCAATTGGCAAGCGAGAAAGATCCCGCGCGTGTTCTGAAGATCATCCGCGACGAGGTGCATCCGGATCAGATGGTCTTCGCCGGCGTCATCGATCCGATTAATCCGGCGGTGGAAACGCCGGAACAGGTGCGGGACCGGATTCTGCTGGCGGCCGAGTACATTCCCGTCGAGCAGCTCGGATCGACCGACGATTGCGGATTCTCGCCATTTGCCGACGATACGTCCACGTCGCGGGATACCGCCTTCGCGAAAATACGATCGCGGGTCGAGGGCACCAAACTGGCAGCCGAGAAGTTAGATAGATCCTAAGGGGAAACAAGGAGACTGGAGATATGACGGCTACCCCACGCACGCCACGGACATCGACGATCATTCTGCTCGTTTGTCTGGCCGTGTCGGTGTTTTGCGCCGGCTACCCGATGTACGTCATCCGGCCGTTCCGGGCGCAAGGCGCGCGCGAATTGGCGGCGGCGCTGGTAGTCGCGCGTTTCCGCGGGATGCTTACTCTGATCTCTGCTCTGGCGGCGCTCGCGGCCCTGGCCGGATACTGGCGGGCGCGGCCCCGCAGGTGGCGGCGGATCGTCGCCGCGGTGGGCTCTGGCGTCGTCTGCCTACTGGCGGGTCTCGCGTGGGTTAACGTCTACGAGCTGATGTTTCATCCCATCGATCACGCTTCTTTTTCTCCCGCGGCTAAATCGAAGCTCGATGGCGACGAGAAGGTCATCGCCGTCATGGTCAATGGCGAAGCGCGCGCGTACCCCATTCGGGTCCTGGCTTACCATCACATGATCAACGACGTGGTGGGTAAGACCGCGATCATCGCGACCTATTGAACGCTCTGTCACACCGGTCTGGTGTGGACGAGAGAGATCGATGGGATGCGGCTGACGTTTCACCTGTCGGGCATCAATAATCAGAACTTCATCATGCGCGATGAGGAGACCGGGACGTATTGGCAGCAGATCAACGGCCTGGCCATTTCCGGCCCACTGAAGGGCCGGCAGTTGACCTTGGTTCCCTCCGACGAGCTCAACTTTGTGACCTGGCGCTCCGAGCAGCCGCAAGGCACGGTTCTCAACGACGTCGGCAAGTATGTTTCCGGATATGCCCGCAAAGACTGGGACGTGCGCATGAAAAGCCGGCCTACCGTGATTCAATTCGCCGAGCACGGCATGAAGGCCCGCGACCTGATGTTGGGCATCCAGGCGTTCGGCGCGAGCCGCGCGTTTCTGTATGACGAGGTCATCAAGCAAAAGCTGGTGAAGGACCACGTGGGCGCAGAGCCGGTGCTGTTGGTGATCGGTGAGGACAACCAATCCGTGCGCGTGTTCCGCGACCGCATCCCCGGCGTCGGGCTCGCCCCTGACTTCTACCGCCTGACCCCTCCGAAGCCCGGCGCCCTGCTCATGGACTCCGCTACCGGCAGCGAGTGGAATTTCCAGGGATGCGCCGTCTCCGGCAAAGCACAAGGCGTATGCCTCGAGCGCGTTCAAGCGCTCAAGGATTACTGGTTCGACTGGCGCAACTACAACCCGCAGACGACCGTTTGGGGGAAAAAGTAGACGCCGGTCCACCGCGGCAGGTTAGGCGTTCCCTTGGGCTCTAGCAGTTTGCGCCCCCCGGTAAAAAGATACTTACACGCGACAGCGCGATCCGGTATTTTTCGACCGTGACGGTTGCGCCCATCACCTCCACGCTTCGCGGCGTGCCCTCCGAAGTCCGGCTGGATGCGTGTGACGGAATGAAACACCCCTGCGCCGTGAATCTTCACAATGCGGTCACCGTGTCGCAACAGCGCCTGGGAAAGCGGTTAGCACGACTTGATGCGCGACGCATGAGCGAGATCTGCTCCGCTCTGCGCTTCTCGCTCGGCTGTGACGCCTAATCCTCTTCACCGCGCGTTGTTGTATGCGAACGTTAATTGCAAGCGCACCACATTCCCGCGAAAATCGAGGGGCAGTGGTGGAAACGGGTTCGACATGCTGATGCTCGCTATCGCGGCGCGGTCGAGCGGATCGACGCCGGAACTGGTCGCCACCACCAGCTTCGGCACGTTGCCGTCTTTGGCGATGGCGAATTGGAGCAGCACCGTTCCCCGGCGGCCCAGCTTCGCGCTCTCCGGCATCACCGCGAACCAGTTGCGGCGCACGGTCTGGAGAATCTGCAGCAGGTAGGGGCGGAAATCCGCCCCCATGGGATCACTCAGCAGTTGCAGTTTACTTTCCCTGCGGCCCGCCGCGGGAGCTTGGTTGATTTCCGCTCCTATGCCGCCCGTGCCCGCTCCCAAATCGCCCACCACGACGCCTCCTCCCGCGCTGTTGCCCGATGCCACGCTGCGCATGGCATCCGCCACCGACGTGGAGGGTACCGCCATCTTGGGCTCACCCGGACCGCGGCCGGTCGACTCCCCGCCAGGCGTCTCGAAAGCCAGCTTGGGTTTCTCTTCGGTCTGAATCTGGGGGGGCGGCGCAGGCGCAGGTGTCACCCCGTCGGGTAGTCTCGGGCCGAAATCCTTGACTGCTGCGTCAACCTTCGGCGGCTCGGGCAGCGATGCCGGCAGGCTCGGCTTGGAAGCCGGCGTCGGAGGTGGCGCCATCGCTCTGGGCCGCGTGGTCGAGGGCGCCGAAGCCGGCAAATGCACTTTAGGCCGCGGCAGCAGCGACTCGACGTTAAACGACTTGCTGACCTTTTCTGTGTTTGGTTCCCTTTGAGTCGGCTCTTTCGGCGGAAAAACTAACGGCGTAATCAGGCGGTGCGGTTGCGGCCTGACCCGAAACACTTCGCGCGGCATCGACAGCAGAATCACAATCGCGATAATGTGCGCCGCGATCGAAAACGTTCCCGCACGCCGTGAACGGGACTGATCGCCGGCTGTGTCCCACGACAGCAGCAGGCGTACATCTTCTGCTTTTTCAGGAACTTCTACGGCTTCCATGCGGACACCAAAGACTGCGCTACCACGCGCGAGTGTTCTTCAATCTTACCAAGAATGGCCAAAGCAGCTATCAAGCTTAGGCGTGCGGCGCGTCCGCTAAGTTTCGGTGTTTGACGGGTTTCGACGGAATTCAGGAATGCGTCGAGCTGCAGGGCCAGCGGCTCGCCTTTGGTTACAGCAAGTTGCTGGAAGGAGATCTGGCGATCCGCCCCAACGCTGAATACGGCTGCGTCCTGGCGGCTGTAATCGACAGAAATGTATTGGTTTGGCTGAAATAGACGCAGCTTGCGGACCCGGTCGGTCGACACCCGGCTGGCCGTCAGGTTGGCTACGCAGCCGCCCTCGAATTGCAACCGGACATTAGCGATGTCGACTGTCCCGGTGAGGACTGAGATGCCGGCCGCGCGGATCTCCTCGATTTCCCGATTCACCAGGCTGAGCAGGATGTCGATGTCGTGAATCATCAGGTCGAGCACGACGTCCACATCCAGACTGCGCGGGCTGAACACGCTCATGCGGTGGATTTCGAAAAACAACGGGAGCCGTACGGCCTTCTCGAGAGCCGTGACCGCCGGGTTGAAGCGCTCCAGATGTCCCACTTGCAAAATGCGATGGTTCGCGTCGGCGGCCTGGATCAACCGGTCAGCTGAGGCAAGGTCCGGTGCGATCGGTTTTTCGACCAGCACGTCGATGCCGGCTTCGAGCAGCGCGCAGCCGACCTCGGCGTGCACACTGGTCGGGACGGCGACGATAGCGGCGTCGACCTTGCCGGCGAGTTCACCGGCATCGGTAAACGCGGCGCATCCATTTGCCGACGCGATCTCCGATGCCCGGGCCGCGTTCGAATCCACCACCGCCACCAGCTCCGCCCGCGGCGACTGCTTCGCCACCCGGACGTGATTCCGCCCGAACTCTCCCGCGCCAACGATTGCTACCCTAATCCTGGGCTGCATAGCCAAAAATTGTAATCGCGGCGTTGTCCGCCTGGGAGATCATCTCCTCGCGGTCCAACATCAGCGTTCTCCCCTCATCCACGGAAAGCGCCGTCGTGCCTGTCTCGCGCATTACCGCGATCGTCTCCAACCCCACCACCGGCACGTCGAACAGCAAATGCCGCCGCCGTGTCGCGACCTTCACCAGAGTGAGCGGCTTCCCGTTTACCAGCGCGGCTGCCCGCCGCATCATGGCGTCGGTGCCTTCCATCGCCTCTACCGCCACGCACGCGCGCGCCGCGATGGCCACGCTCTGCCCAATATCCCATCCGGCCAGCGCATGCGCGATGGATCGCCCGTACTCAAAATCCACCTGCTCGTCTTTGGTGGGTTTGCGGCGCGTCATCGTGCCAGCGCCGGCCATCAGCGGCTTCAGCAATGCCGTCGAATCCACCAGCCGGATGCCCTCGTCTTCCAGAATCTTCGCCACGCCGCCGATCAGCGAATCGGTGTTCTTGCGGGGTAGCGCGGCCAGTAGCTTCACCAGCCGCCAGTCTGGCCGGATCGCCGAAAAGATGCTGGTATGCTTCACCTGGCCCGTCATCATGACCTCGGCGATACCCTCACTCTTGAGAATCTCGATGAGCTTACTCAATTCGCCGAGCGAGATCCAGTAGCACCGCGCCGCCAGCGGCTCAATCTCGCGCGAGGCCTCCTGCTCAATCCCAATCGCCACCACGTCATGCCCCAGCTTGCGCGCATTTTCGAGCGCCAGCAAGGGAAACCGGCCGTTGCCGGCGATCAGACCGTATCGCATCACTTCACGAAGCCGCGCTCGGAGGCGGCGATAAATGCGAGCAGTTCATCCATTTCGGCCGAACGGGGAATCTCCTGGTGAATTCGTTCCACGGCCTGCGAAGTATTCAGGCCCGCGCGCGTCAACAGGCGCAGCGCCTTTTGCAGCTCTTCGATGCGCTCCGAGGCGAAGCCGCGCCGCTCGAGGCCCGTGCGGTTCGCGCCAAACACGCGGCTCTCGCGCTCGCTCACCGTATTCGAGTAGGGCAGGATATCCTGCGTGATCACACTATAGCCGCCCACAATCGCGTGCCGCCCCACGCGGCAGAACTGATGTACGCCGGTTGATGCCCCGACCCACGCCCAATCACCCACGGTGACGTGTCCGCCCAGAGTCGCGGCGTTGGACAGCACCACGTGGCTCCCGACTTTCACATCGTGCGCCACGTGCACGTAGGCCATCAGCAAGTTGTCGTCGCCTATGTCAGTCACCATGCCTCCGCCCTCGGTGCCCCGGTGAATCGTCACAAACTCGCGAATCCGGTTGCGGCTGCCAATGCGCGTCTCGCTGCGCTCACCTTTGTACTTCAAGTCCTGCGGCGCCACCCCGACGCTCGAGTAAGGAAAAAAGAGGTTATCCTCGCCAATCCACGCCGGGCCCTCAAGGTAAACGTGACCCATCAACCGCGTGCCCCCGCCGACCTCCACATCCGGACCGACGATGCAATAAGGGCCGATATCCGCGGTCTCGGCAATGCGTGCGTTAGGATCGACAATCGCGGCCGGATGTACGGGCATGCGCTACGCGGGCGAACCCCGCGCCGGGTCTTTGTCTTCCAACTTGCACATCACTTCTGCCTCGGCCACTACCACGCCGTCCACGGTAGCGCGTCCCGCCATTTTTGCCACGCTGGCCTTGCGCTTCAGTACCGTCATCTCAATGCGAAGCTGATCCCCAGGGACCACCGGCTTGCGGAACTTCGCGTACTCGATTGCCACCAGCAGTACCAGCTTCGACTCGCGGTCCGGGATGCTCTTCAGCACGAGCACGCCGGCCGTCTGCGCCATGGCTTCGACAATCAGCACGCCCGGCATCACGGGAAAATCGGGAAAGTGGCCCGAGAAGAAAGCTTCATTGGCCGTAACGTTCTTGATCCCGACGATGCGCTCCGCCTCCAGTTCGAGGATGCGGTCCACCAGCAGCATTGGGTAGCGGTGAGGCAGAATACGGCGGATCTCGTTGATTTCCAAAATGGGCATGGAAACAGGCATTATAGCCCGAGGAACAAGCGCTCGCGCGGGGCCGCTCGAGGGCCATGGCAGTCAGAAGTGGGTCGCACCCATAGCTCACGACATCCGGCTTACCGCAACGCTGTAGAAGTGTCTTGCCGTAAAGCGAGCAGTAACCCTCCCCCCGGCTTGCGCTCGTCTCGGGCTATCATAGCCCCGTGGATCCGATCCTCGCCCATGTTCGAGCGCAACAGGTCGACATCGTCTCACTGATTCGTCGCATGGTCGAGTGCGAATCGCCTAGCGACGATCCGCGCGCTGTGGATCGTTTTGTGGACCTCCTATCGGCCGAGGTCGCGTCCTTCGCCAGCGTCCAAACGTTTCCGGGCGGCAAGTTCGGCAAACATCTGCTGTGCGAGTTCGCGCTGCCCGGTCCATCAAAAAAGAAGGGCGAGATTCTGGCCCTCGGCCATTCCGATACCGTCTGGCCGATGGGCACACTCGCTCAAATGCCGCTCCGCGAGGCCGCTGGCCGCCTGTGGGGGCCGGGCGTGCTCGATATGAAGTCGGGCATTGCATTTTTTCTGTTCGCCGTGCGCGCGTTGCGCGACCTGGATATTCCGGTGCGCAGCCGCGTCAAATTGCTCGTCAACTCAGACGAAGAAGTGGGCAGCGATTCCTCGCGCACACTCACGCAGGAGACCGCTCGCCGCGCCAAAGCCGTACTCGTGCTCGAGCCGGGCACCGGTCTCGAAGGCAAGCTCAAAACCGCCCGCAAAGGCGTCGGCGACTATGGCATCACCGTGCGCGGCCGGGCGTCGCACGCTGGCGTCGATTTCTCTGCCGGCGTCAGCGCCATCGTCGAGCTCGCGCGCCAGATCGAGCGCGTCGCCGGCTTCACGAATCTAAAGCGCGGCGTTACCGTAAATCCCGGCCTGATCTCCGGCGGTTCCCGCTCCAACGTGGTGGCGGCCGAGGCGCGGACTGTGGTCGATATTCGCGTCCCCCGCGTGCGCGATGCCGAAGCGCTCGATCGCAAATTCCACGCCCTCAAGCCGATCGATAAGCGCTGCCAGTTGGAAATCCACGGCGGTCTGAATCGCCCGCCCATGGAACGCTCGGTGGGCATCGTACAGCTTTTCCGCACGGCGCAGCGACTGGCTCGCGAACTGGGTGTCACGATCGAGGAATCCATGACCGGCGGCGGTTCGGATGGCAACTTAACTGCCGCCCTCGGCATCCCCACTCTCGACGGCCTGGGCGGGGTGGGCGAAGGCGCTCACGCCACCAACGAAAGCATCCTCATGAACCGCATTGCCGACCGCACCGCCCTGTTGGCGAAACTGATTGCGGCGTTATAGCCTGAAAATGTTAAAGCTTCCAACTTAACCTGTCGATTTTCCGATTGATGGAGTACGGCCGCCTCATTCGGTCTATTTGCTTTCTGCTCTTACCCTTAGCCGCTAACGCGCAGCGCTACGTATTCAAGTATTACGCCAGCGAGCAAGGACTAGGCAATCTGGGAGTCAATTGCCTGCTGCAGGATCGCATCGGGTTTTTGTGGGCGGGAACCGACGACGGGCTGTATCGTTATGACGGGCTGAGCTTTACGGCTTTCGGAACCACCGAAGGGCTCCCCTCCCCCCAGATTCTGTCGCTGCGGGAAGGCGCCGATGGGACACTATGGGTGGGCACCCACCGGGGTCTGGCACAACAGGTTGGGGGCGCGTTTCGCGCTTATCCTGCTGTTTCCGGCGCGGTGTCGAGCATCTCCTCCGATGCGCGAGGCATACTGTATCTTGGTACGCCCGATGGCCTGGTTTCCGGCCATCCGAACCCTGCCGGCGGTATCTGGCAATTTCAGCACGCACCGGTTCCCCCCGGTCTATCCAATGCACCCGCCCACGGAGTATTTGCGGCCTCTGACGGCTCAGTCTGGTACGGGTTTGGCGCCGAACTGTGCCGATTGAAGAACGGCCGCGTAACCGAATTCAGCCGGGAGGCCGGCGTCCCGCCGGACCGTTGGGACGCGATTTTGGAGGATCGTGAAGGCAATCTGTGGGCGCGCAGTTCCAGCCGGTTGCTGGTGCTGCGGCGTGGCGCTCGCTTGTTTGCGGACCGCGGCGGGTTAAGCAACAGCGGATCAGGGAATCTTTATCTCGACCATCACGGCAGAATTCTGGCGGCCACCGATCGCGGTGTCGCGCGGCTGGTCGATGGCCGCTGGGAATACACCGGCATGCAGCAGGGGCTTCCGGTTGATGTCACAAGCTGCACTTGGGAGGACCGGGAGGGTTCACTCTGGATCGGCTTGGGTGGATCAGGACTGGTGCGCTGGGTTGGTCCGGATGAATGGGAGGGCTGGACCCGGTTCGATGGTCTGGCGGGCGGAGCCGCCCGCGCGGTGTTTCGGGATGCCTTCGGCACGCTGTGGGTGGGCACCGAAGCCGGCCTGCAACGTCAACCCATTGAGAACCGTCTGGCGCGCGTATGGACCAGGAAAGACGGCCTGGCCGGAACGGCTATACGCAGCATCATCGGCGCGCCGGGCGGCGCCCTCTGGATTGGGAGCGCGCCCGGAGGGGTTTCCCGCTTCGATCCGCGCACCGCAAAGATCGACAGCTACGGGAAGTCCTCGGGCTTGGCCAATGACAACGCTTTCCAGGTTCTCCGCGACCGCGACGGGCTGCTATGGGTGATCACTCATGGCCCTCTGTTCCACAGCCGGGGAAACGGAGCCCATATGCGATTTGAACGCTGGATTCCGCCCCTTAGCGACGCTTCGGAGAATTTTTTCCAGATCGCGCAGGATGCCGCGGGCGGGTTTTGGCTAGCGGGAGACCACGGCCTCGTAGGCAACCTGGGTGGCCGTTGGATGCGCGTCACCCAGCGTGACGGGCTCCACAAGAACGATCTCTACAACGTGGCTTGTGCCCGCGACGGATCGGTGTGGATTTCCTATGACTCCGACCCGGAAGTTTCCCGCTTGACCTTTCCGCGCGGCAAGCTGCATATCGAGAACTTTCTTCAGGGCCCTGCGATGCACTCCGGCGACACCAGCTTTGTGCAGTGTGATTCCCGAAATCGCATCTGGTTCGGTGGCGACAACGGCGTCCATCTCTACGAGGGCGGCACCTGGCAGTACTTCAACCACAGCGACGGCCTGTTGTGGAATGACTGTGTCTCCAACGCGTTTTTCGCAGATCGCGACGGTAGCGTATGGATTGGTACCACGCAGGGCCTCTCGCACTTTCGGCCGTCCATGGCCGCGTACAAGCTCGTTCCTCCGGTCGTCATCACGTCGCTGCGCATCGGTTCCGCCGTGATTGATCCGAGCATCAATTTGAAGCTTCCCTATGCCAGCCGTCTGTTGCAGTTCGGCTTTGCCGGGTTGGATTACCGCGATGAAGAGCGCCTTCGCTTCCGTTACCGGTTGGATGGCCTTTTCGAGGACTGGATTGAAACCGATCAGCGCCAGGTGAACTATCCGGCGCTCGCGCCCGGCGAGTATACCTTCGCGGTGCAGGCCAAAGCGCGCGCTGCATGGAGTGATCCGGCGCGTGTTTCCTTTCGCATTCAGCCTCCGTGGTGGCAAACGTGGTGGTTCCGGAGTCTGGTGGTGCTTGCTGGTATGGCCGGAACCTGGTTGTTCTTGCAGCTCCGCCTTCGCTACAGTCTTGCGGAGCGCCGGAGGCTGGAGCGCGCCGTGGCCGAGCGGACGCGCGAGCTGTTCCTGGAGAAAGCCCACGTGCTCGAGGAAAAGGCGCGCGTGGATGAGCAGAACGAGAAGATCGAAGGGCTGCTGGCGCGCGCACAGGAGGCCAGCCGCCTCAAAGGCGAGTTCCTGGCCAATATGAGCCATGAGATCCGCACGCCGATGAATGGCATCCTGGGCATGAGCGCCTTGGGTCTCGAAGCGTCGACGGCCGAGGAGCAGCGCGAGTGCTTCGAGGTAGTGCAGGCCTCGGCACAATCGCTGCTCTCGCTGCTCAACGACATTCTGGATTTCTCCAAGATCGAGGCAGGCCGCATGGACCTTGATCCGGGGCCATTTTCCATGCGCGCCTGCCTGCAGGCTGCCGTGAGCACTATGCACGCCGCCGCTGATAAGAAAAGCCTGAACCTGGTATGGCAATGTGCTCCTCAGGTTCCCCCGTTATTGGTGGGCGACGAAAGCCGCCTGCGACAGGTACTGCTCAACCTGATCGGCAATGCCATCAAGTTCACCGATTCCGGCCACGTGACAATGGAAGCCCGGCTGCGATCCGATGACGTACCGCTGGTGTTGGTCGAATTTTCCGTCCGCGATACGGGGCCTGGCATTTCTCCGGAGAAGCAGCAGTTCATTTTCGAAGCCTTCTGCCAGGGCGACGGATCCACGGCCCGCAAATACGGAGGAACCGGTCTGGGGCTCACGATTTCGTCGCGCATTGTGAAGTTGATGGGGGGCGAAATCTGGGTAGACAGCCGTCCCGGCGGTGGCAGCACGTTCCTTTTTACCGCGCGCTTCGGCCGGTCCGCCGATGCCGAACCCGCCGTCAAGCCGCCCGTTCCCACGCCTGCTATCCTGTCCGCAACGGGCGCTCTGGACATCCTGCTGGCGGAAGACAATTTCGTCAACCAGAAGCTGGCAGTGCGGCTGCTCGAAAAACGCGGCCATCGCGTCACCGTTGCGGGCGACGGCTCTTTGATGCTCGCGCTCTATGATGCGCGCCGCTTCGACGTCATCCTGATGGATATTCAGATGCCCGGCATGGATGGCTTTGAGGCTGCCGCCGCGATCCGTGACCGTGAACGGTCGAATGGCCGCCTGACCCCCATTATCGCCATGACCGCCCACGCCGGAGGCGAATATAACGAGAGGTGTCTGGCCGCGGGAATGAACGGTTACATCACCAAGCCGGTCGACCCGGCCCGTCTGTTTGCCGCCATCCATCAAGTCATGGCCGAGCCCGAGTTGCCTGTTTGACCGCGGCGTTCTACCACGCCGCCGCGGATATATCGTTCCGAAAGCCGCGGGCGGGAATTCTCAGGCTACTTTCTTGAACGCCAGGTTCGGCAACGCACTCTTCGCGATACATTAGAATCATCCGTCATGAACTACTATGAGCAGAACCGCCAGGCATTTCTGGAGGGATTGCAGACCTTCTTACGCATTCCGAGCATCAGCACGCTCTCCGAGCACAAACCGGACATCCGCCGCGCCGCCGAGTTCGTGCGCGATGAGCTGCGCACCGCCGGTCTCCAGAGCGAGCTGATCGAAGGGAAGGGAAATCCGCTGGTTTACGGGGAATGGACGGGCGCCGCCGGCAAGCCCACGCTGCTGCTCTACGGCCACTACGACGTGCAGCCGCCCGATCCGCTCGATGAGTGGAAGTCTCCGCCGTTCGAGCCCACCGTGCGCGGCAACGACATTTTTGCCCGCGGCGCGTGTGACGATAAAGGCCAGACTTACATCCTCATTAAAGCCGTGGAAGGGCTCCTCAAGACCAAAGGCCGCTTGCCGGTGAACGTAAAGTTCCTCATCGAAGGCGAAGAAGAGACGGGCGGGGAACACATCGAAGAGTACGTCGCCAGCCGTCCCGCGCGGCTGAAGGCCGATGCCGCCGTCATCTGCGACACCGAAATGTTCGCGCCGGAACTGCCGACCATCACGACCGGGCTGCGCGGCATCGTGTACGGCGAATTGCAGGTCGAAGGCGCCAATCACGACCTTCACTCAGGTATCTACGGCGGTGCGGCGCCCAATCCCATCCAGGCCATCGCGGAAATTCTGACCGCGCTCAAGGATCGTGACGGCCATATCCGCATTCCCGGATTTTACGACCGCGTGGTTCCACCCAGCCCGAAGGAGCGGGAGGCCTGGGCGCGGCTGCCGTTCGATGTTGCCGAATACACGCATAAGGAAATGGGGGCCAAAGAATTGGTGGGCGAGCCGGAGATTCCGCTGTTCGAGCGGCTATGGGCCCGGCCCACGCTCGAAGTGCACGGTATCCGCGGCGGGTTCACCGGCGAAGGCGCCAAGACCGTGATCCCGGCACGCGCCGTGGCCAAGGTCAGTACCCGGCTGGTGGCGGATCAGCGGCCCGACGAAGCCATCGCGCAACTGAAAGAGGCCGTGCGCAAGGCAGCTCCCAAAGGAGTCAGTGCGGAGTTCAAGTTGATCCACTCGGCCGCGCCGTCGCTGGTGAACCCCGACAATCCTTTTATCCGCGCCGCCGCGCAGGCGATGACCGAGGCTTTCGGAAAAGAGACGGTCTACATTCGTTCGGGCGGCTCGATTCCGATTGTCGGCTTGTTCGACCAGTATCTCGGCATACCCAGCGTGATGCTGGGCTTCGGCCTCCCCGACGACAACCTCCACGCGCCCAACGAAAAGTTCCACCTGCCGAACTTTTATCGAGGCATAGAAGCGGTGGCGCACTATCTGGAAACGCTGGGGCGGTAGATGATCGCGCGCCGCGACGCGCACACGATCACACTAAGGTGACTTCAAGCTCTTGGCGATCTTGGCGCTGAGGTCTTTTGTCTCCTTGGTCTCCGGCACGGTTTTCAGGGCATCCAGCGCGCGATTGCAGAAGATCTTGGCGCGATCCGGGTTACTAAGCTGCCGGAGCCCGTACATTTTCGATTCATCAAACAGCGTGCTCGACATCATCGTCACAAAGGCGGCGCGGGGAACTTGCAGCGTGCCAGCCTTCAGCAAGTCTTGCGCCTTCGCCACGTCGTCGGGAGCTCCGGCGACCGCCGACGCTTGCAGCAGCACGGCACGGTTGAGGGAGCGCTTTTCAGCCGGCTCGATTTCCGCGGGCGCCAGCAGGATGCCTGCCGCCACCCGGCTCAACTGCGTTACCGGGGCGGCGCTTCCCGTGGGCAAGGGATAAGCGATGGGCACCGGATCATCCTTGCCTTGCTGGAATTTGCCAAAAACCTCCACAAACTCTACCGCCAGGTGGTCCGCTTCGCCGCGGTACGTGTTGGTGCGCCGCCGGAACTCGGTGGGATTCTCCTTGTTGGCGCGCGCGCCGGCGTCGAAGCTGTCGGCCAGATCCATGTAGCCGCGCGCCATCCCCGAAGTCATCACCAGCAGCCAGGGGCGGGCCCGCGCAGTGTATTCATTGTCAGTTGCCGTCACCCTCTCCAGATGGTCGATGGTTTTCATATAGTCCTGGGTACCAAATGTTTCCAGGGCGGCGGCCCAGTAGAACGCAGGCGTACCCGGCTCAGGACCACTGCTGCCGGAACAGGAAATCAGTACGAAAGCCGAAAGAAGAAGGGTCCCCGTGGCCATTACTCGAATGGCGCTGGTGTGCATCGATGCACCTCCGTTGTGAGAAACGTTTATCACAACGGGACCGGGGGCGCAAGCGAGGCGCGAGCCAGGTCTCGTTAGCATGTGAGTCTGCAAGGCGGGCCGTCCGGCCTCGATGCTCCCTCGTAAGCGCCGCGACGATTCCGTTTCTACTGATTGTGGGAAAGTTCCAGCCTGGCTCACTGTTTGTCGTAGACGAGTCTTTGAGATGGTTTTTCTTCGCCGGTTATGTACGAGGAGAACGTCAGCATGAGGCCGTCGGAAGATACGACATACTGGAACACTCTCGTGACTTGGCCGGTCTTCCCGTCGCCCATCAACACCTTGTAACTGTTTGCGTCAAGCCTCTGCGAGACGAATACGATCTGATGGCCATCTAGCACTCCCTGCTGAGCCGTACCGTCGAACTTCACCGGCATTCCCAGGCGCGCCTTGTGTCCGTTGCCATAATCGGTCTCGCTCTCGTACATATAACCGCCCAGTTGCAATGTGTATGTTGTATTGCCCTTTTTGGCTTTGTCGCGGCTTCCGAAATCGGATTTGTCAACGTTGAGCTTCCATCCTCCACGAAATGGATCAGCCGCCCAGATAGTGCACGCTACAAAGAAGAATAAGGGCACCAGTCTCGCCGAGTGCATTTACTGCTCCTGAGTCTGCCGTTGTGATTCTATGCGAATTTGGCGCTGACGGCAATCCAGGCGGCCCAGGCGGCCGCGTGAGGCGGACCCGGCTACCGGGCGGCCACGCACTGAGCGAGGCTGGTGTCGAGAGAGCGCGCGAAGTTATCCACGTCGGCGTTGCGGATGTTTAACGGCGGCGAGATGCGGATGACGTTGCCGAAAATACCGCCCTTTCCGATCAATAGCCGGTTTTCGCGCGCGGCTTCCATCAATCGCGCGGTTTCTTCGACAGCCGGCTCCCTAGTCGTGCGGTCGCGTACCAGTTCGATCGCCTGCATCAGGCCCATGCCGCGCACCTCGCCGATGAGCGCGTGTTTGTCGCGCAGCTCATCCAGCTTTTCCCGAAGGTAGGCGCCCGTCTCGGCGGCGTTCACCGATAGATTCTGTTCGTCGATGAGGTCAATCACGGCTTTGGCGGCGGTGGTTGTCACCGGATTGCCGCCAAAGGTCGAGATGGTAGCGCCAGTCAGGCTCGCGGCCACTTCCGGCGTTGCCATGGTGAGGCCGATCGGCAGGCCGTTTCCCAGGCCTTTGGCGCTGGTGATCACGTCGGGTGTGACGCCCCACTGCTCAATGCCCCACCATTTGGCGCCGGTGCGGCCCCAGCCTGTCTGGACTTCATCGCTGATGAAGATGCCGCCGTGGCGGCGCACGATTTCGGCCACGATCTGGAAATACTCCCGCGGCGGTGTGATGAACCCGCCGACACCCTGGATGGGCTCGGCGATGATGCCGGCGACGCGGCCGTGGGTCGAACTGCGAATCACGTCTTCCAAATCGCGCGCGCACTGCACATTGCAGGAAGGGTAGGTGAGGCCGAACGGACAGCGATAACAATACGCGTTGGCGGTATGGACGATTCCGGGCTGCATCGCACCAGCCAGCCGCCAGGAGGAATTTCCGGTGAGCGACATGGCCAGCGAAGAGCGGCCGTGGTACGAATGGCGCAGCGCGATGATCTCGGCGGAACCGGTGTAACAACGCGCGGCCAGGATCGCGGTCTCATTGGCTTCGGTGCCGCTGTTGGTGAAGAACGACTGGCGCACATTGCCGGGCGCGATTTCGGCGAGGCGTTTCGCGAGAGCCGCTTGTGGTTCGGTGGCGAAGACCGTCGAGACGTGCTCGAGCCGGTCGATCTGCTGGTGCACCGCCGCGTTCACGCGGTCATTGCAATGGCCCACGCTGATGGTGAGGATGCCGCCGAAGAAATCGAGGTACTGGTTGCCATCGGCGTCGTAAACGAACTGATCTTTGGCGCGCGCGATAACCAGCGGCTCCTTGTAGTAGTGGAAGACCGCCGGAAAAAGGAACTCCTGGCTTGCGAGGATGATCTCGTCTTTGGTCATAGGCAGCTTGCGTTTATTATCGCAAGCTGTCGAGAGCTTAGAACTCGTCGATCTAAAGTTCGCCGCCGCGCGCTGAAGCGCACGCCACGATTACTTGACGGAAAGCGACGCCGGCATACTGCACACGCGCGCTGCTGCAGTTGAGCCGCAGACCTGCACATTGGTCGTGCCGCTTGGTGTGGCTGTGGGAATGACGATATCGACCCACTGGACACCCGGAATGCCGGTCGCAGGTCCGGCGTAAGCAGGATTCAGGATGTCGCTGCCCGCCAGGCGTGCCGTGATGGCTCCACTAGAGGGGGATGCGGCGCCGGTAGCATAGATTCGGACCTTGCTCCCGATGGGAGCTGGGTGTGCTGGGCCATTTAGAGTCTGGTCCTGATTCAAGATGCCCGGGTTGAAAATCGCCGGCGCTACTACGGCCAGTCCCACGCTGTCGGGTGCGCTGGATTGTCCATTCACGTTCACCACGACTTCCGCCGATATCTGGCCGGCCACGGCGGCCGGAACCTGCAAATTTATCTGCGTGGCGGAAGTATAAAGCAGCGAGGCTGCCGTCCCGTCGAAAGTAACCGATACATTGTTCCCGCCGAGGTTCAATCCCAAAATAGTTGCCAGCGATCCCGCCACCACCGGTCCCGGCTGGAGGCTCGCGGCATTGACTACCGAAGTGATCACAGGTTCGGTGGGATTGGCGCCGGTGACTGTGAAAGTGATAGGAACGCTCTCGGTTCCGGTGAGCGGTCCCGCATCCACGGTGAGCGTGGCCTGGTAGGTTCCCGGCGCAAGTTGATTCGGGTACGCGACCAGCTGAATGTTGGTGGTATTGATACCCACGGTGGGATAAGCCGTGAGCCAGCCGGAGCCGGTTTGATAGGTGATGCTGGCGGTCCAGTTCATTTCCCCCCCGCTGGTGTTCCGTACTCCGACGAACTCGGCCGGCGGGCGGGCGCCCTGCTGCGCGGTAAAGCCGGGTGGCGGCGGGACCAGGACCAGATGAGGGAAATAGTTAGCGTTGCAATCGTTGAGGGCCGAGCAGTCGGATCCCGGTGTCACATCAACGAACCGCGGTATGGGCGCCGCCGCGGCCACCAGGATCGTCGATACCGGTGCGAAGGAAAGATTCGAATACGCCACGGTCCCTACACCGGTGCTGCCCGGCGCCAGGCCCACAAATGTGGGAAACTGCGCGCTCTCGCGGACGCTGGGATTCGTAGCGGCGACTTCGTACACAACCGCGCCGGCTCCATTCGTGAGAGGCACGGCGCTGGCGGTGCTGAAACTCGTGACGCCGGATGTCGGCAGAGCGAAGGCCATCATGCCGCCGGCCCCGTTTTGGTCGGCTCCGTTCACGCGGATCAGCAGTAGCGATCCCACGCCGCTGGGCGTGTACTGGCCTCCGGAGGCCGGCACACCTAGATCCCCGCCCGCGGTGGGCGTCAGGGCATCCGAGCCCGCGACAAAATCCGGGACAAAAAGCTGCGCGTCTTCCGGAAAGCCCGAGTAGGTGACCATGATGCGCGTACCGGTATCGGAAAACATGTCCTTTACTTGAAACGCGCCGTCAAATCCTTCCGTCACGCGCGTGGAAAAGAAGCGCGTGCGCGCCGCGAACAAATTGGCCAGGTTGACGACGGAGGGCACCGGCGATCCCGTACAAGTTACCCCGGAGGCGGAATAAGCGGCCAGAAGGCCAGGCGACGTGATCCCCACAGTGACCGGTGTGTTGTTGCTGAGGGGTAGGCCGGCATTCGTGCTGAACGCGATGGTTGCCGTAACGAGTTGCTGAGAAGGCGGGCCCAGTTGGTTTGCGTTGGCTCGCAGATTGCTAAGGTCGAGTCTTACATTGCCGGATGGCGGCACGGTGAAAGTCACGCCGTTAAATACCACTGCGTCCAGCCCATTGGGCTCCGGGGTGATGTTGACGGGAACGGGGCCAGAGCCCGTATCCACTGTCAGGAATACGTCAGTGAAGGTATTATTTACCGCCAGTTTGTTAGTGACGTTGACGTTCAGGAAGAAGGTCAGATTGCCGCTAACTGTCGAGCCGGGGAGTCCTCCCGAACAATCCAGCACAATATCGCTAACTCTCTCGGCGATGCCCTCCGCACGCACCAATACCGCCGCCGTCCGAGGTACGCAGGTAAGCGTAGTCTGAGCATAACCAGGGATGAGAACGAACAGCAGCGGGGCAACAAATCTTAAACCAACGTTTCCACTTTTACTCACAAGCCAGTATACACTCCATCGCTTGAGGTCGATCATCGTCCGATGGAAGTGGCATGTTACCTTCGCTGGTTCTTCCTAATGGTACTTCAACAGACGCGGATCGCTGGAAACGGTTGCGGGTAATTTCCCGGATATATGAAATTGGGAGGATTCAGATCAGGCGGGCGTGCCGGCCGCCGTCCGAAATGCGCAGGTCAAGTAGTCTGAGAATAGCCCGTAAGTACTTACCAGTCTGCATAGGGCGTTCCCTCGAGACTTGTCTTATCCGAACCACTGTGTACATCAAAGATACCAGACTCGGTTTGGTCAACGCTTTGTACCGCGTCTTCCATTACGAGACGCCAGGTTGTGTTGGAATCGGTCATCGGATCTTTCGGAACTTCCCGCAAGTAGCCTTCCTGTACTAAGTCTTGCAGAGCCTGCGGAGCTTTCTGTTTATCGTAAGTGTACTCGTCAATTACCTGGCGAATGGTAAACAAATTGTTATGCAGCACGGTTTCCCGGGACCGCAAGATGGATTTCTGATAAATCGGTATGGCGAGCGACACCAGGATCGTGATGATGGACATCACGATGAGCAGCTCGATGAGCGTGAAGCCCCTGCGCCCTTTACCAATCGGAATACGGAGTTCCATCTGCGGCCTTGTCGGTGCTCTTGGTGAAAACGTCGAAGACATTCTGGCCACCCCAGGACGATGAGTCGGGATCGTCCTGCATGCTGCGTTTGCCCCAATCGGTGGAGTTGGTCATGGGATCCTTGGGAATGCGCCGCAGAAACCGTATTTTCTTGTCTACCTGTCCGGCGAGTTTGACGCCCTGGACCAGCACGTCGAGGCTTTCCGGATACCCGTATCCGTCGATCTTTTGCGGCCCGAGCAAACCCTGATCGGCCGCATCTTTATATTTGTCGATGGCGTGGCGCACCTCGACCACCGCGCGGCGCAGATCACGCTCCCTCTCCGCCCGCACCTTGTTGCGCGCCAGCGGGACTGCCATGGAGGTGAGGATGAGCAGAATCGTAAAAGCCACGATCAACTCAATCAGCGTGAGGCCGCTCTGGTTTCGACGGGAGAACATGCCGCTCTACTTCACACTTACACCAAGCCGTGGGGTAGCTGTCAAGATGGGCTGCGATCGCGCATTGCGCAGCGTAAGGCCCGGCACGGTGACGACGGTATCGCCGCGCCCTACGGCTTGAAACACCAGGGTGACGATCGAACCGGAACCCGTGACCCCGCCGGTGGCTGGGAACCGGTTGGCGGTCACGGTTGCTTCGCCGGTATCGTTCAGGATGTTCTTCGAAAATGCCACCTGCTGCCCGTCGCTGGTTAGCAGATTGCCGCGCACCACGTCGTTCAGACGAAGAATTTTCGGATCGAAGTGAATCTGCATGGGCGTCGAGGCAAGGTCGGCCGCGTTTTCGACCATCAGGCTGACCGTAATGCTGCCGTTGACCAGTGCACTGGCCTGAGCAGGCACGAATTTCACACTGGCATTCCCGGAGGGCGCCTGGGCTTGCGCCATAGGCCTGGCCGGCGGAACCGGTGGAGCCGCGCCCAGCCCTGGGGCTGTGCCCGGCCCGCCGATTGGCGGTATGGTAATGCCCGGGATCGGCGGTACGGGTCCGCCCTGGGCCGGACGCGCAGGAGCCGGGACGATTGGCACTACGACCGGAGCCGCCTGGGTTACGGGCGGGATCCCCGCGGATGCTGGCGCCGGCGTGGCGGCGGGCGTCTCCGCCGGTTTCTGCTGCGCGTAATTCACCTTGACATTGGTCGCGTTGCCGGACGCGAGCTCCCGCAGATTTACATCCGTGATCTCGGGGGCGCGAATGATATGTGGGATGAGCACAATCACCAGTTCACTGGCGGTCTTGGTAGTCGTTTCACTGGTAAACAGGCGGCGAAGCACCGGAATGTTGGCCAAGCCGGGCACTCCGCTTACGGTCTTGTCTTCCTCGATCTGCATCAGGCCGCCCATCAAATTGATTTCGCCCTGCTTGAGGCGGACGTCGTTGATCACCTTGGTTTGCGATACTTCCGGTTCATTGATGCCGCCCAGATTGACGCTGCCGGTAACGCTCGAAATGTCCACCTCCACGTGCAGGGACACTTCAGTGGTGCCGTGGACCACGGGCACGATGGTGAGGTTGACGCCGGTATCCAAAAAGGTAAATTGCGTATTCACCAGCGGGTTAATGCCCACGCCGCCGATGCCCGGTTGAAAACTGCCCGTGGCGTACGGCACGCGGTCGCCGATCTTCATTTCGACCTTCTGCCGGTCAACCGCGCGAACCTGCGGACGCTGCAACACTTTGGTGCTCGAGTCGGTGAGCACGGCGTTGAGCAGGGCACCGGGCACCGTCAGCGAAAAATCGCGCGTGCTAATTTTGCCGATGTTGGAGAGAGGAATTGTGGTGGAGGGTGTCGTGGTCGTCGTTCCGGTGGTGGTAGTCGTGCTGGTCGTGCTGGTCGTGCCACTGCTACCGCTCGGTACCGAGATACTGCCTAGCGGGGTAAAGCTGATGGGAGAGTTGATGCCGTTGGGCGCCAGCGCGGCAGCCAAATCCTGCGACTTCGAGCTGCTGACCGTCATCACCAGGACATCGACCAGCACTTCGGCCTTGGGCTTATCCAGATCGGCGATGATTTTTTCAGCCAGCGCCACCTTGTCGGATTCCCCGCGCACGATGATGGCATTCTGGGCGTTATAGGGAAACACCTTCTGCAAATCGACGGCGCTGCGAACGGCGGTGACGATCTCGGTCAATTCCTGCGTGGTGAGAACATTCTGCAAATAAAAGACCTTGACCACCCAGTCTTCGAAGTTACGGCGCGAGGTAGGATTGTCCTGCGTAACGAAGATCGTGTTGCCGCTGACGGGTTTCCAAAAGGACTTAGTGATCAGCGCAAGATAGTCCAAAGCCTCGTTGAGCGTGGAGTTGTTGATCTCGATGGACTGCGGCTTCACCCCGGCGCCAGTGGAGTAGTCCGGATCGAACAGGACATTGACGCCCGCATATTTGCCCACGGTCTCGAACAGGACCTTGGGCGGCTGGTTGTTCATCTTCAGGTAAATGGGATCGGCGTTCAGGGGTTTTAGTTCAGGCAAAGGCTCCATGGCCGCGAACTTCTTTTCCTCTTTTTGCTTTTCCACCTGCGCCGGAGTCTGGGCGCGCTCTTCGGGCTTCAGCGCCGGCTGCTGCTTGGCGCGCTCGATCATCTGCCTGGTGCGCTCGATCTCTTCCCCGGCCAAGGTCGAGGCCGGATTGATTCCATATGCTTTCTGGAACTCGGTGAGGGCCTGTTCGAGCTGGCCTTGCTCGCGCAGCTTGAGGCCTTGATCGATGTGGTATTGCGCCGCGTAAAAACGCAGCCGGGATGCCGTGAGCTGATAGCCTACGTCGGCCGGATCCTCGCTTAGGGCCTGTTCGGCGAACGAGATCGCCTTGTCCCAATCCTTGCGAAGTTCGGCCGCCCGGGCTTCCGCCAGTAGCTTGTCCCCTTTGCGCGTGCGCGCCTCCAGAGCCACCCCGCCGAGCGTGGCGGCGAGCACAACGAATCCGAGGATTATTGCTAACCGATGGGAAGTCAGCATGTTAGATGTTTCAATAGAGTATTGTCGCAGGATGCGACACGGGCCGCATGTGCTTTATCATCAAATTGACTGACGCGTCGCGGCTTTCCGGCGTTGAGAGCAATTTCGGAGCGCGACCCCACGGGGAACCGAACGTTGGCGACTAAAGAACCCGAATTCAAGATTCTAAGCGACAATCGACAGGCCGGGCACAATTATTTTCTGATGGACCGCGTGGAGGCGGGGATTGTGCTGACCGGGACCGAGGTGAAGTCCGCCAAGTCGGGTAAGATTCAGCTCAAGGAAAGCTATGCCCAGATTGAGAAGAACGAGGCGTGGCTGATGAACGCCCACATCAGCGAGTACTCGCACGGGAACCGCGAGAACCACTCGCCGGTGCGCAGCCGGAAGCTGCTGCTGCATCGCCGCGAAATCGATAAGCTGCTGGGCAAGACTCGGGAGAAAGGGTTATCGTTAATCCCGACGAAGATTTATTTGAAAGGCGGGCGCATCAAGTGTGAGCTGGCGCTGGCCCGCGGCAAGAAAATGCACGACAAGCGTGAAGCCGAACGGGCGCGCACCGCGGAGAACGAGGCGCGGGAAGCGGTCCGCCGGAGCAAAGCCAAATACGGAGAATAAATGGAAATTTCTTTAGAGCAAAAACCGGTCGAGAACCTGGAGTGCGATGCACTGGTGGCCCTGACATTTGATGGCTACCCGAATGCCCGGTTCAAAGATTCCCTGAGCGAGGTGTACGGCTCGGGAGAAGTCACCGGCAAGATTTTCGAGATGACCTTGGTACACAATCCGGCCGGGTTTCGGGCGAAAAGAGTGCTGCTGGTGGGCGGCGGCCCGGTGGAAAAGTTTACCACCGCCGAGTTGCGGCGGGTCAGCGGGGCGGCGCTGCGGCACCTCAAATCGCGATCCCTGCGCTCAATCACCCTGGTGCTGGATTCCGGATTCGCCGGAGCCGAGCATGTGGAGGCGGCGGTGGAAGGCGCATTGGTCGGCGATTACGAGCCGGATCGGTACAAGAGCGACAAAAAGGACGCCAAAACCGTGGACCGCTTGACGGTGGCCGTTCCCGGTGGAGGCGCGGGCTTGGATGCGGCCCTCGCGCGCGGCCGCACCACCGCCGAAGCACAGAACCTCGCCCGGGAGCTGATCAACGAACCGGCCAACCGGCTGACGCCATCGACACTGGCCGACGCGGCGCGGCGCACCGCCACGGCGTACGGGCTGGAGTGCGAAGTTCTGGACCAGGATCGCATGAAGCAGCTCGGCATGGGCTCTTTATTGGGCGTGGCCATGGGAAGCGCCGAACCGCCCGCCTTGATCATCCTGCGTTACCGCCCGGCCGGCGGGACGATTGGCACAGCGCATCTGGGCCTGGTGGGGAAGGGCGTAACATTCGACACCGGCGGAATTTCCATCAAGTCCGCCGACGGCATGGAGAAGATGAAATACGATATGGCGGGTGGAGCAGCGATGATCGGCGCCATGCGCGCGCTGGCACAACTCAAGCCGCCGATTCCCGTCACGGCGCTGATTCCCGCGGTCGAGAACATGCCCGGAAGCCGCGCGCAGCGGCCCGGCGACATCGTTACCTCGCTTTCTGGCAAGACCATCGAGGTGATCAACACGGATGCCGAAGGGCGCCTGATTCTAGCGGATGCGCTGACCTACGCGAAGCAGCTGGGCTGCACCCATCTGGTGGACGCAGCGACGTTGACCGGCGCTGTGGTGGTCGCGTTGGGGCACGTGAACATCGGAGCCTTCAGCAATAACGACCGTCTGGTGGAGCGCCTGCTCGACGCCGCGCGGGCTGCCGGCGAGAAGACCTGGCGCCTGCCGCTCGACGAGGATTACAAGGAGCAATTGAAGAGCGCCTTCGCCGACATGGCCAACGTGGGTGGCAGACCGGGCGGCGCCATCACGGCGGCGCTGTTCCTGCGCGAGTTCGCCGGCGAAACGCCGTGGGTGCATCTGGACATCGCCGGCACCGCCTGGCTGGACGAGGCCAAGCCTTACGCGTCGAAAGGACCCACGGGCGTGGGCGTCCGCACGTTCGTAAATCTGGCGATGAATTGGGTGGACTAGCCGGCCGTCGCCTGCGGCTTGATCCGCCGGCTGCGCAGAACTTCGATGACGAACTGATCGCGCCGCGCTTTGACTTCTTCGATCGATTTCTTCGACCAGTCGTAAAAGCCTTTGCCTGTTTTCGCCCCCAGGTCGCCATGCGCCACTTTGGCGCGATACAGGTTCGGTGCTTTCGGCAGGTTGTATAAATCCTGGGCGACATAGTCGACGATCGAGAGCCCCATATCCAGCCCGACGGCGTCCTGGTGCTCGAAAATTCCGTAGGCAGGCATGCGCAGGCCGAAGC
Source organism: Terriglobia bacterium (assembly GCA_963768075.1). Classification (GTDB taxonomy): domain Bacteria; phylum Acidobacteriota; class Terriglobia; order Bryobacterales; family Bryobacteraceae; genus QHXW01. Next base: position 80,186 of record CAVYHD010000007.1, on the reverse strand, counting down.
CGTTCTTGGCCACCAGATCGACATCTTCGACATCGGCGATGCCTTCTTCGACGATATACGCCGCCTCGCGCACCAGCGCCATTTGCAGCCGGTTGCCGAGCTGGCCCGGCCGGTCGCGTTTGACGATGACGGGGACCTTGCCGCACGCCGCCAGCAGCTTGCGTACGCTCTGCGCGATCTCCGGCGAGGTCTTCTCGCCCTGCACGATCTCCACTAGCGGCATCAGGTGGGGCGGATTCCAAAAGTGCGCCGTCAGAACGCGCTCGGGATGGCGGCAGTGCAAGGCGATTGCGGTGATGCTCAGGCCGCTGGTGTTGCTCGCCAGCACAGCCGACGGGTCCGCGAGCGAGTCCAGGCGCGCGAACAGCTTCTGTTTCAAATCCATGTTTTCGGGAGCCGATTCGATCACCAGATCGGCCGCCGCCACCGTGCGGTCGAACGCCGAGGAAGCACTGAGCCGGCCGGAGGCGTCGCGCACGTTGGCTCTTTCAGCCAAGCCGTTGTCGGCAAGAATGCGCAATTGCGCTCGCGCGGCATCGAGCCCCTGGGCAGCGGTTTCTTCGGTGCGGCTCAGGATGGTTGTAGGCACGCCGCCCAAGGCCAGCGAGCCGGCGATGCCCGGGCCCATCATCCCGGTACCGATCACCGCAGCCGTGCGAAAATGCGTTTTCGACATGCTGTGATTGTAGCGAAATTGCGCCACTGGGCCGCCAATTCACACCTCTGCGGCGAGTGAGGCTCGTCTCGTAACCACAGAGTCTAGTCACGCGTCTCACGTCAGTGCTATCCTTCTGTTTCGTGCCAAAATTTCAGTCTTTCCACCCATTTTGGATACGTCGGACGTGTGGGCCCACGCGCGGCGTGAATCTCACCAGGCTCATCGCGGTGCTCGCGATTCCGGCGGGTCTCGCTTTCTCTAGTGCAGGGCGCGTTCCGCTGCGCACGGTGACTTTTGAGCCCAACGTCGGGCAGGCCGATGCGCGCGCAAAATACCTCGCACATACCGGGCGCGCGATGCTGTGGTTGACGGAGCGTGGCGCGGTGCTGAGCCTTGCCGCTGGTCCGGAACAGAAATCCGGCGGCGTCGTTCTCAAGCTGCGCTTCGAGGGCGGAAATCCCGCGCCGCGGATGGAAGGGGAAGATCTGCGCGTGGGTGTGAGCAATTACTTCCTCGGGCGTGACAGCAGCAACTGGCACACCGGCGTCCGGCAGTTCGGGAAAGTTCGCTATCGCGATGTGTATCCGGGCATCGACGCTGTGTTCTATGGAAATCCGCAGGATCTGGAATACGATTTTGTCGTGCGGCCGGGCGCGGATCCGTCCAGGATCAAGTTGACGTTCGAGGGCGCCGACCGCATCGTGGCGGACGCGAATGGGGATCTGACGGTGAAGATCGCGAGCGTCGAGATCCGGAACCGCAAGCCGCGGATTTATCAACAGACGGCGGATGGCGACAAGCTGGTGGGCGGCGGCTACGTGGTTCTGGGACGGCGGCGCGCCGGGTTCGCAATCGATCGCTATGATCCGAAACAGACCCTGGTAGTGGATCCGGTTTTGAGCTACGCGACCTACTTCGGCGGCAGCGGCGCGGACATTGCCAACGCGATTGCCATGGACGCGCAAGGGAACCTCTACGTGGCCGGCAGCACGAATTCCAACCCATTCCCCCGGAAGGCGGGAGTCTTCGAGGGCCTCACCAATTCCAACGACGTTGGGTTCCTCGCGAAGTTCAATCCGGCGGCGGCGGGTGCGAATTCGCTTATCTACTCGACATTTCTAGGGGGGAACTACAGCGATGAGGCGTTCGGAGTCGCCGTCGATAAAAGCGGCAACGCTTATGTAACCGGCCGCACACTCTCGCCTGATTTTCCATTGAAGAATGCCTTCCAAAATTCCTTCAGTACGGCCACGAACTGCACCGATTCGAGTGGCAACCCCACTGTGTGCCACCACTCGTTCGTTACGGAAGTGGCGGCAAGCGGGGAAGCGCTGGTCTACTCGTCGTACCTTGGCGGTACCAACCAGGACGAGGCTTTTGCGATCGGGGTCGATGCCAACGGGAGTGCTTACGTTACGGGACAGACGCTATCCATCGATTTTCCTACAGCGGGATCGCCATACCAGAGTACCCAACAAGGATTGGCGAAAAATGCGACGCAAGGGGCCGGTGATGCCTTTCTGAGCGAGATCGCGCCGAAGGGAACCAGCCTGGTCTATTCCACCTATTTTGGCGGTGACGCCGCAGATTCAGCCAGCACGATCGCGGTGGAGGCCCCCGGGGTTGTGTGTATCGCGGGCAATACGGTCTCGACGAATCTGCCGATGAGCTCCAACGCCTTCCAAAGCACTGCGAACGAGGAAACGGGACAGCCGACAGGCACGATCACCGACGCATTCGTCGCGGAATTCAAGCTGGCACAAGGCGGCACGCAGGCGTTGGCCTACTCCTCTTATCTGGGTGGCAACACCGGGTCCACTTCTGCCGCGGGCGTAACAGTCGATTCAGCGGGCGCGATCTATGTCACTGGCGCAACCAACGCGCTTGACTACTGGGTCAGCTCGGGAGCCTTTCACTCGACGAACGCAGGGAATCTGTCGAGCAACGGTGTCCCGGGAATAGGAGATGCATTCATCACCAAGCTCAATCCTTCCGCCTCCGGCAAGGGGCAACTGGCGTACTCGACTTACATGGGCGGTGCTTTGGACGATGAAGGCCTTGCCATTGCGGTGGATGCGGCGGGACTCATCACGATCGCCGGAATAACCGACTCGCCTGGCTTCCCGGTGACCGGCAACGCGTTCCAAAGGTACGATAGCGGACCGTCTCCCACGCAGCAGGGATTCGTCTCGCGGTTCGATCCTGCGAAATCAGGAGCGGCGTCCCTAATTTACTCGACCTTTCTGGGCGGGGACTCGGACGATCTCCTGTATGCGATCGCCGTCGACCCGACCGGAACCTGGGTGGCTGTGGCCGGGACGGTACTCTCGGTCAACGCTCCGGTTACTGTACCGACTGCCTTTCAACCAACTTTCGGCGGCTCATCGGGCGTCGTCGGAGATGCCTACATCGCGGAATTCAACTTCTCAGAAAGCGGGCCTTTTTGCGCATCGATTATTAACTCGGCGAGCCTGGTACAGACCGGACTGTCGCCGGGGCTGATCTTTACCATCAAGGGGAATGGCATCGGTCCGGCAGCTGGCCAAACCGGGGAGATCACACCCGATGGGAAGATGGCGACGGAACTGGCCGGCGTCCAGGTGTTTGTGAATGGTTTTGCCGTGCCGCTGCTCTATGTGCAGTCGAGCCAGATCAATGCGGTGGCGCCATACGAACTTTCCAACAGTCTCGGCGACAACGTCAACATCGAAGTGTATTACAACGGTGTCATAAGCAACGTCATCGCGGGCACGGCCGTGATTGCGGCGCCCGCGATTTTCTCGCTGGGCAACGGCCAGGGCGCGATCCTGAACCAGGATGGCAGCGTCAATGGCCCCGGAAATCCCGCGGCGAAGGGCTCGATCATCCAAATCTACGCCACCGGGGAGGGATCTCTGAATCCGAACGGCGTGGATGGACAAATTGTCGGTGGTTCCGACTTGCCGAAACCCTTGTTGCCGGTTTCGGTAACCATTAATGGGGCCACGACCAGGACATACTCGGCGAGTACGGCTCCCGATTCGATCGAGGGTTTCTTCCGCGTCGAGGTTAACGTTCCGGGAAACGTGGCGGTGGGCAATAATCCCGTGGTGCTGACGGTGGGTGGCATACCCAGCACGCCGCTGAACGTGGTGGTCAAGTAATCGCCTCGCGCTGTTGTCACTTCAGCTCAATTACCAGGGTGCGGTAAGTTTTCGATCCCAGGTTGATGAGCTGCGGGGCGTCGTCCCCCTTGTTGTGCCAGATTACTTCTCCCGGCTTGCGTTCGCGCACCGTCTTCTCGCCGGTGGTTGAGTCGAGGCGCTGATAACGGCAGGCGTCCAGAAACACGATCACCTCGTTGGTGGGACGCGTGAACCGTTCGCGGGGTGCGCCTGGCTCGTAGGTTACTTCGGTGACGCGCACGTGCTCATTCTCCAACACCACTTTCGATGGGAGCGTGGCCCAACCCAAGCTCCAGACTGCCGCAAGTGTCAGAGCCGATGAAATAGCGGCGCTCCACAGAATCGTCCTTCGCATTTTCAAAATCCTCGCTTTCCGGAATCAAGATCATACGACGCCGAGGTCATGCCCGGCAAAACGCGCTTGCGGCGGCCTCGATTCTATTGGCACAATATCGAGCGGTATGCACTTGCGTGTGCTCGGTCTCGTCCTGGCCGGAGGAAAAGGCACCCGGCTCTACCCTCTCACTAAGGAGCGCGCCAAACCGGCGGTTCCCTTCGGAGGGAAGTATCGCATCATCGACTTCGTGCTGAGCAACTTCATCAATTCCGGAATCTATTCGATCTATGTCCTGACCCAGTTCCGCAGCCAGTCCCTGCTGCAGCACCTGAACGAAGGTTGGCAGTTCGGCGGACTGCTCAAGAACCAGTTCATCATCCCAGTGCCAGCGCAGATGCGTTCGGCCGACGAGACCTGGTACCAGGGAACCGCCGACGCCATTTTTCAGAACATCAATCTGATCGAACAGGCCAACCCCGATGTCGTGGCCATTTTCGGCGCCGATCACATTTACCGCATGAACATCGCGACCATGGTGGAGTACCACCAGCAGAAGGGCGCGGCGGTGACAGTGGCTGCCATTCCGGTGGATAGGCGGCTGGCCGCAGATTTCGGCGTCATCGAATGCCGGCCCGACGGCCGCATCGTGCGCTTCCACGAAAAGAAACCCGACGCGCCCACCATTCCCGGCGACCCCGAGCACGTCTATGCTTCGATGGGAAACTACGTCTTCTCCACGCGCACGCTGCTGCGCGAGTTGCAGGACGATGCCGCGAGCGAACGCAGCTCGCATGACTTCGGCCACGACATTCTGCCGTCATTGGTGGCACGATCGGAAGTCTACGCCTATAATTTTCAGGCTAACCGCATCGCCGGCGAGCCGGAGGACGTCGGGGCTTACTGGCGCGATGTCGGAACCATCGACGCCTATTATGAAGCCAACATGGATCTGCGCAGCGTGTGGCCCGCCCTCAATCTTTACAATCGCCAGTGGCCCCTACGCACCTCCAGCTTTCCTGATCCGCCGGCGAAGTTTACATTTGATGAAGAGAACCGGCGCGGCCAGGCCATCGATTCGGTCATCTCCGGCGGATCGATTCTCTCCGGCGGCGTCGTGCGCAATTCCGTGTTGGGCCGCTGGGTGCGCGTGCACGCCGGCGCAATGGTGGAGGACTCGATCATCCTGGACAACTGCGATATCGGCCGGCGCTCCAAGGTGCGTCGCGCGATCCTGGATAAGAACGTGCACGTTCCCGAGGACGCCAGCATCGGTTACGACCTCGAATACGACCGCCGCTTCCATCATGTGACCGATAGCGGCATCGTGGTGGTGGAAGGGAACCGCTCGGCGGTGGAACTCGCCGCGGTTGTGGTGTAGGCGCGAAGCGCTGTGGCGCCCGCCTCGCCGGCGCTCCCCTATTAACCTTTGCAGACTTATGCCGTGCGTGTGACCACCAGTAGAATCAGAGGGGATGCGTCGCTTTCTCTCCGCCGCCGCGCTGGCGTACGCGCTCTTGCCGCCGGCCTGGAGTCAGACGCCGGAACCTCCGCGCGACACGCTGATCCTTACATTGCCTGCTCCGCCGGCGACGGACGGCCGCGAGCCGGTCTGGCAGCCCGCTCTCGATGCGCAGGCCGCCGGGCCTCGAAACGGCCTCCTGTGGAAAGCTACCAGAGCCGGGCACACCGTGTACCTGCTCGGCTCCATCCATCTGGTTTCCCGCGACATGTATCCTCTACCGGAGCACATCGAGAAGGCGTTCCGGAGCTCCACGACGCTCGTCGTCGAGGTCGATCTGAACAAGATGGACCAGGGGAAATTTCAAACTCTGCTGATGGCGAATGGCTTCTATCCGCCGCCGGATTTGCTCTGGAACCACATCACCGCGGATACGAAAAATCTCGTATTTCGCTTTTGCCAGACCAACGGCGTGAGTCCGGACGTATTTGCCAAACTGAAACCGTGGCTGGCGGCGATGACCACGGTCTTCGTGCCCGCTCAGATGGCGAAACAAGAGTTCGCCGCGGGTCTCGACAAGTACTTTCTCGATCAGGCGGCACCGGGAATGCGCGTGGAACAGATCGAATCGCCCGAGTACCAATTCCGCCTGTTGGCGAATATGCCCGACGCCGAGCAGGAGCGCAGCCTGCGTTCTGCCCTCAAAGGCGCGGGCCAACGCAGGGAAGACTTGAACGAGCTACAGGCCGCTTGGCTCGACGGAGACGCCCAGAAGCTGGATGCGTACCTCTTTTCCGCTCTGCGGGATGATCCCGAATACTCGAAGCGAGTCTTCGCCGATCGCAATCCACGCATGGCCGGCCGCGTGGAGCAGTGCCTCAAAAGCGGCGAACGATGTTTTGTCGTAGTGGGAGCGGGCCACATGGTGGGGAAGGACGGCGTGGTTCACTTGCTCGAGGAGCACGGATACAAAGTAGAGCAGGTCTTCGCTCCGCAATGAGGCCTATGCAGACCGCGCGACGCGATCCGGCGGCCACAACCAAGAAATCGCCACGCCTGTGACAATCACCACCAGGCAGCCAATCACGTTGTACCAGAGAAACGAAATGCCCGTGAAGCCGAATGCCGCGAAGATGGCGGCCTCGCCCACCAGCATGCCGATGAATGCGCCCGTGCCGCTCACACGCCGGAACCAGAATGCCAGCACGAACACCCCCAGAAGCGACCCGTAGAACAGCGAGCCTAGCAGATTCACGGCCTCGATCAGGGATCCGAGCTTCTTGGCGTATTGCGCGAAAAAGACCGCGTACGACGCCCCAGAAAGCCGTCGCCAGCCGCGAAACCCACAGATAATGCCGGTCCGTCGCTTGGGGGCGAATGTGCCGTTTGTAGACATCGATCACCGTCACCGTGGCCAGCGAATTCACTTCCCCCGAACTCGACGACATCGCCGCCGCGAAAATCACCGCGATCAGTAATCCCACCACGCCGGCAGGCAGGTAGTGCGTCACGAAGGAAAGGAAAATGTAGTTGGTATCGTTGAAGCCTTTTTCGCCGCGCGCGCGCTCGTAAAGTCCGGCGCCCTGTGCGCGGGCCTCATTGATCTCCTGTTGCGCTGCGCGGTATTGGCCGATTAACGCAGCGTGTCTGCCGGCTTCGTGTGATCGCCGCGGCTTCGGCCAGCGCGAGCGTGGCCTGCTTGCGCTGTTCGAACGCCTGGCGGAACTTGCGCCAATCGGCTCATACTGCGCTTGGAGGCCGGGCGATTCCAGTTCGTGCATCGCCACGCTCTGAAACAGCAGCGGCGGCTGCTCGAACAGAAAAAACACGAATACCATGGCGCCGACGAACAGGATGAAGAACTGCATCGGGATCTTGGCCATGGCGTTGAACAGCAGGCTCAGCTTGCTCTGCGAGATCGATTTGCCCGTCAGGTAGCGCTGCACCTGCGATTGGTCGCAGCCGAAATACCCCAGCACCAGAAACGTGCCGCCGATCAGCCCGCTCCACAGGTTGTAGCGGTTGTTCCAGTCGAACTTCATATCCACGGCATTCAGCTTTCCGGCCGCGCCCGCCAGATAGACGGCGTCAGCGAAGCGAAACGCCGTGCGGCAGCATGTGCGATAACCGTGAACAGCGCCACCATCAGGCCGCAGAAAGATGATGATCATCTGCAGTACGTCCGTCCAGGTCACCGCCTTGATGCCGCCCGACACGGTGTAGATCGTGATCAGCGCGCCCATTACCAGCGTGGTAATGCGGTCGGGCCAGCCGAAGATCACGCCAGCACGATGGCCGGCGCGTAGAGCGATAGCCCCACCGCCAGGCCGCGCTGGATCAGAAACACGACGCTCGCCAGCGCGCGCGTCTTGGCGTCGAAGCGCTGCTCCAGATATTCATAAGCGGTGTAGACCTTGGCGCGATGGAATAGCGGCACGGCGGTCGCGCAAAGAATCACCATCGCGATCGGCAGCCCGAAGTAGAACTGCACGAAGCGCATGCCGTCCACGTACGCTTGGCCCGTGGTCGAGATGAACGTGATGGCGCTCGCCTGCGTGGCCATGATGGAAAGCGCCATGGCGTACCACGGCATGGTTTTGCCGGCCAGCAGGTACTTGTTCATCGTGTCGCTGCCGCGGCCTTTATAGAGCCCGTAGCTGACAATGGCGGCCAGCGTGCCGCTCAACACCACCCAGTCGAGCGGTCTCATGAAAACAGTCGCGTGAAAATGTAGAACAGGACAATCAACACAGGCGAGATAGATCAGAACCGCCGCGTACAAGCGCCGCCAGGTGCCCAGAAAGGGAGGCGGCTCATCAGGTGTGTGGGCGCGGTCCGCCGGCATCAACGAGGAGTGTAGCACGCGCCCGCGAACACTTAAGTCTTACGTGCTGGGGAATAGCAGCGGCTCATCGCTGGTTCGTCAGGGCTCGTCTACTTCTTCAACAGCGCGTCGATCGCTGCCTGTGCGATGGCTTCGTCGATTTCCGATGCGGCGCCACTCGCCGCGATGCCGCCAATCGTCCGGCCGTCCACCTGAATCGGCAGGCCTCCCTGATTGGGGAAGCCATCGGGAAAAACGAGAACCTGCAGATTGCCCCCCTTGAGCTGATCGGCCGCAACCCTCGACGGGCGCTCGTACAGAGCGGCATACCGGGCCTTCTTTTGCGCGAATTGGATCGTGATCACGCCCGCGCCGTCCGCCTTCTGAAAGAAGAGGAGGTTGCCTGCCTCGTCCACGATGCAGATTGTAACCTCCACACCGCGCCTCTGGGCCTCGGCTTCGGCGCCAGCCACCATGGTCTTGAGGGCTGCCAGGTTTAGTGTTTTCTTGGTCGGAAGATCAGCGGCGCATGTCATAACCGGTAGGAGCTGGGTGTAAGCGGCCAGGGGAGAGCAGTCACGCCCCACCCCATGCCTTAAGCCTAGCACCTGAAACCCGGCCTCTGGTCTAGCCTACTGGCTGTGGCCCATATTATAGCCGACCCAAATCGTGCCGGCCGGCACCAGATTGCTGCCGAACTGGTTGGTAAAACCAGGCACGTAGTGCAGGTCGAACTGTGGACGGACAAAAATGTGCTCCGTCACGTAGATCTGGACGCCAACGCCGAAATGCACCTGAAAATGACTGGCATTCCCTATGGGCTCGTTCTGGTTGGAGCAAACTGCCGTGCCTACGCACCCGCTCTCATTCACCGCAAAACTCGTCCGTGCGGCGCCAATTCCGCCCTGCAACTGCAAGCTGTAACGCTTCTGGCTGATAGGCTGATAAATGCCGTTGAAGTCGTAGAATGTCTCGCGGTAGTTCAGCGGCCCATAGGTCGGCCGGTCGGGCTGCAGGTTGACTTCCATCCCGAAACCGAACTTCTGCTTGAGCATGATGTCGCCGCCAAACCCCAGAAAGAAACCCGAGAGGCTCGGCAAGGATTGGCAATTCACGTCTCCGGTTCCCGGCGTGCAGCTGCCATAGGCGTTGGTTGTCGACGAGGCGTTATCGAGGCCGCCCGAGTTGGCCTTGTCATGGGCGGTGCCGAAGCCGAGATTGATATCGACCCCGGCCTGCCCGCGGGCAAACGGGATTATCACGAACATGGATAGCAGGGGAAGGTAACAGCAGATTCGTTTCACGTCAAAATCTCCTCTAATTGGCAGAATGCGTTCACAACCACATGAAATGGCGCAGGTCGCGGTTCCCTTCAGTGGTATTTTGAGTCACTTCGGATATGTCTCGGCATCCTCTGGCGTAACAACACTCTAAGACGTCAACCCTCGTGCCCAGGTTTCAGTCTACGGAAGGATTAGGTATGAAATGTTGTTGAAATCGTGAGACATCCGGACCTTTAAAGACGGCGCCTGTGCCCAAACTCACGGATTCCGCTGATCATACGATTTCACTTTCCGGCCCAGGGTTCGCAAGGAGATACCCAAAATGTCAGCCGTCCGCTGTTGCCGCCCCCCGTTTTCCGCCAACACGCGGAGAATGGTCCCTCGTTCCAGGTCTTCGAGCTTCAGGGCGCGGGGCGGCGCGGCTTGCACCGCCGCCGGCAGATGGTGTCGCTCGATGCAATCGCCATCGGCCAGGACCGCCGCCTCGACCACGACGTTCCTGAGCTCGCGCACATTCCCCGGCCAATCGTACCGCTCGAGTGTTTCGAGCGCCTCCTCGGAAAAGGGTAACGCTGTGGGTCCCCGCTGTTCCAGAAAGAAACGGGCCAATGGAGCGATGTCTTCCACGCGTTCGCGCAGCGGTGGCACGTGGACACGAACCTGCGCCAGCCGGTAGTAAAGGTCGCGCCGGAAGGCGCCCTCCGCGGCAGCCTCGCCAAGGTCCTGGTTGCTGGCGGCGATGACGCGCACATCGGCCGAGATTTTTCGTGTTCCCCCCAGCCGGTAGTAAGGGGCGCCATCCAGCACGCGTAAGAGTTTGGCCTGCATTCGGGGTGACAGCTCCCCCACTTCGTCTAAGAACACCGACCCCGTATGGGCCAGCTCGAACATGCCTGGTTTGCTCGCCATGGCGCCGCTAAATGCGCCTCTCTCATACCCGAACAGCTCGCTTTCGACGAGCAGCTCCGGCAGCGCGGCACAGTTGAGGTCGATCCACGGACGCCCGGAACGCGTCGAGTATTCGTGGACGGCGCGGGCAATCAGCTCCTTGCCGGCGCCGGTCTCGCCCGTTATCAGCACCGCCGCGCCAGAGCGGCCCACACGTTCCACATACGCAAGCAGCCGGCGCATGGACGCGCTTTGGATCACCGCCGTCATTCCCAGGAAATTCTGCACCAATGGCTGGCCGGCGGTTTCGATCTCGGGCAATTGCCCTATGTGCGTGTCCGTGCCCGGCTCAGACGAGGGGTCCCCAGGGGACGCGGGGCGGAGCGGCACAAACGGATTGTCCATGGAGTGTCATTTGAAACGTTCGTCATTTACCGCCGAAAACTTCAGGCATCCAGGCCTTGGCGGGCCTACAGATTTGGCTTCCGCCCGCCGATAAGACCTCTGGACAATGTTCGTGTCCTCACAAGCGAAGCGTTACGTCATCTTCACGGCCATTTTGGGCGTGATTGTGCTGGCGCATGTGCCGTCTGCCATCGGTCCCGCGGATGCGACGCGATTCCTTTGTTACCTCGTGGGCGCGGCGATCAGTGCGCAGTTCAAGGTGCGGTTGCCGGGAATTACGGGCACGCTTTCGGCGAACTTTTTCTTTATCATGACCGGCATCCTCGAGATGGATGTCCGGCGCGTGCTGGCCATAGCGTGCGCGGGTGCTCTCGGCCAGATGTTATGGCACGCACAACAGAGGCCCAGGCCGGTCCAGGTGGTCTTCAATCTGGCCGCGCTGACCATTGCCGCTTATTGCGCCTTCAGCGTATATCACTGGCGCTTGCTCGAAGCGTTCGACGGCTCCGCTCCGGTTCCGCTGATTGCCGCGACGCTGGTGTTTTTTCTGCTCAACACGCTCGCTGTGGCGGGGATTCTGGCGCTCACCGAGAGCACGCGCTTTTGGCGCCTCTGGCGCCAGAACTTTATTTGGACCGGTCCGCAGTATATGGTCGTGGCGGCGCTCGCCGGTTTGGTGCACGTGGTTGACGTGCGGACCGGCTGGGAGATCGGGCTTCTGCTGCTACCTGTCGTCTACCTGGTCTACCGTTCGTACGACCTGTACCTAGGCCGTCTGGAGGAGGAGAAAAAGCACGTTATCGAGATGGCTGATCTTCACGTGCGCAGCATTGAAGCGTTGGCCATGGCGATTGACGCCAAGGATGATACCACCTACGATCACTTGCGCCGCGTGAAGGTCTACGCCGCCGAGATCGGCAAAGAGTTACAACTCAGCCTCCTCGACCTCCAGGCTCTCGAAGCCGCCGCCCTTCTGCACGACATCGGTAAGTTGGCAGTCCCCGAATATATTATCTCCAAGCCCGGCAAGCTGACCCCGGAAGAATTCGAGAAGATGAAGATCCATCCCCTGGTGGGCGCCGAAATTCTGGAGCGCGTGCAATTCCCCTATCCGGTAGTGCCCATCGTCCGTTCGCATCACGAGAAGTGGAATGGATCGGGTTACCCGGACGGGCTCAAAGGAGAAGAGATCCCCATCGGCGCACGAATTCTGGCGGCCGCCGACTGTCTCGACGCGTTGGCCTCGGACCGCCAGTACCGGCGGGCCTTCCCACTGCACGTCGCGCTCGAAAAAGTGGTCGCTGAGTCGGGCACGAGCTTCGACCCGCGCGTGGTGGAGGTGCTCGTGCGGCGCTCGGCGGACCTGGAGCGTCTGGCCAAGGCGGCCAGTTTGGTGCCCAGCCGGCTTTCCACCAATGCTCGCGTGGAGCGGGGTACTCCCGGCGCCGGCTTTGAAAACACCGGCAAACCGGTGCCGGGCGAAAACGCCGTGGACTTTCTGGCCTCCATTGCCGCCGCCCGCCAGGAATTCCACCTGCTGGCCGATTTGCTCAACGAACTGGGCAGCTCGCTGAGCGTGGATGAGACACTCTCGCTACTGGCCGCGCGCCTCAAGCATATGATCCCGTTCGATACGGTAGCTATCTACGTGCGCAAGGATGACCGGCTGAAGGCGGAGTTTGTCAACGGTGAGGATCGCCGCTTGTTCTCCTCGCTTGAGATCCCTTTGGGCCAGGGCCTCTCGGGCTGGGTGGCGGAAAATCGAAGGCCCATCATCAATGGCAATCCATCGGTCGAGCCCAGCTATTTGAACGATCCCGGTAAGCTGAGCCAGCTCCGCTCGGCTTTGGCCGTGCCGCTCGAAGGAGTGACGGGCGTGGCCGGAGTATTGACGCTCTACCATGCCGACGCGGACGCCTTTACGCGTGATCATTTGCGAATTTTGCAGGCCATCAGCGCCAAAGCCGGCCTGGCGATCGAGAACGCCCTGAGGTACCGCCAGGTGGAGGCCTCGGCCGTTACTGATCAGCTGACCGGGCTGCCCAACGCACGGTCGCTATTCCTGCACCTCGATAACGAGTTGTCCCGCTCCCGGCGCTCCGCTGCACCGGTGGCCGTGATGGTTCTCGATCTCGATGGTTTCAAAGGCGTTAATGACCGGTTTGGCCATCTGGCCGGCAATAAGGTGCTGCAGGCGATCGCCGAGGGTCTGCGAGGCGCGTGCCGCGAGTACGATTGCGTGGCGCGCATGGGTGGCGACGAATTCGTGGTGATCATGGGGGGGGCAGAGCGCGAGGCGATTATCGCTAAGTCATTGCAATTTCAGCAGATCACGCGCGAAGTCGGATTGACCCTCTATCAGGAGGACATCCTGTCGGTAAGTGTGGGGGAGGCCTGTTTTCCGGAAGATGGCACCGACGCCGAACAACTCCTGGCAATCGCCGACAGGCGCATGTACCAGGCTAAGCAGGCGCGCGACCGGCCTTCGGTTCCGGCGAATACCGAGTTCCGGCCCGCGCTGGTTAGTTGAAAGCACGCTGGGCCTCATTCCGGTTCGGTTTTCTCCACGAAGCGTTCCACGTGAATGCGGTAAACCGCCGATTTTCCTTCTCTATCACTTTGAAAATAAACCTGTTGGCTGTCTGGCGAAAAGATCGGCGCGACGGCGGCGGGGTCCGTGGCCTGGTGTTCGCACAAAGTCAGTTCCCGCCCGGTCGTGCGCAGTAGCAGCAGAATGTGTGGTGACGCCTTGTTGCGACTCGCGCCCACGAAAACCGAGGTATCGCGGTTGGCGTCGAACTGCGCGAATTGACTGGTTTTAGCCACGACCTGGTCCTCATTGGCGTCGGGTGTGTGCTCGCGGATGGTGTTGAGCTCGGTTCGCGCTCCGGGAAAATGGAGGTAGAGGATGGTTCGTCCATCGGGCGCCCAGCGCGCCGCTCCGACGGTGCCCGAAGCGATCTTGAGCTTCCGATTCTGCTGGCCGTCGAAGTTGACCAGCCAGAGCGCGCTAGGGTCTTGCCGGTAAAGGACTTGCGTGCGATGCGGCCGGCTCACCGGATCGCTGATCTGCCACGGGGTTTCGACCAGGGTGGAGGCAGTCCCTTTGGCCAGGGCCACCAGCCGGAGGCGCGAAGCGTCGGGCCGGCACTCGGCAAAGATAGCGTAGAGGCCGTCATCGGTCACGCTGGAGCCGGGGCAGCGCTGCCAGCCGTCGGGAACGCGATAGATTTCGCGCTCGCGGAACCTGGACAGATCGGCGCGCTTGAGCGACGGCCCGTCGAAGTAGCAGAAGCTGTGTTCATCCGGGATCAGGGTGAGGGTGGCGCCGTCGAGGGCCGGGGCGTCGGTGAGCTGCACCCATTCGCCGTTCTTGAGATTGAGGCGGAAGGCCTGCGGCGAGCCGGTGCGGTCGCTCCAGCAGAGCACGAATTGTTCTTTGTGGGAGATGGCGCGGGCATAGTAAGCCGGAAGGTGCGTGGCGTACGACGGACTGGTCAGGCGAGTCACTTCGAGGTCGGTGGCGGGATCGGGGAAGCGTTCAAAATCCGAACCAAACAGCACGCCTTTGCCGCGCTCGACAGCGAAACCGGATGTTGCCAGCAGCGTCAATAGTGATCGGCGCGTCCAGCGGCGCGGCGGCGCCGCGAAAGGGCCCATGAATTGATGGTAACAAGTTCGATCAGATGGACGAGATAAATGAAGCTGTCACGGCGGAAAGGCCAACGGTGGCGAAACACTGTCTTGCGGGCGAGGATCTCAGTCGACCGTGAGCGTGAACGCCGAGTCCGCCGATCCCACTTCCCGGAGGACATAGATAATCTTGCCCGAAAGCTTCTGGGTGTCAATAATCGTCAAGAATTTGAACCCTGGACCGCCCGAGTCCGACAATAGTATGCCTGCCGTTCCGGCAGCGAAATCGGCGTCTGTCCCCGCGCACAGGGACAGGTTAGTGCCCGCGGTATTGTTCTCGAATGCCAATTTCAACACCGTATGGGTTTTCGTCTCAACCGGCATTCCAGTGACGAGGTACTTGCCGCTGCTCGGCACGGTTCCTGTTAGTGTGAACATTCTGGGTGCTCCTTCCTAGCAATAGTGCACCGATGAGAGCCGCCGTTACAGATTCGAGATGAAGGAGATCGCAGGATTTCCCATCGTTCAGAATCGTGTACTCGATCGCAAACCACGTGCCTGTCCATGGCGAATTGCCAAAGTGGCCCTGAGTGCGGTGGTCTTGCGGTGCTGATACCATTGCCGGGATGCGCGACTTCCTCATCCTATTCGTTCATGTGATCGTCACCGTGGCGCGACTGGCAAGGCCGGGCGGCCTCCGTTCCGTTGTGGCCGAATCCGCGCTGGTCCGGCATCAACTGCTGGTCCTCAATCGCGGCCGCAAGCGGGCCCCCAACCTGCATGCCGCCGATCGGATCATCGCCGGCTTGTGTACCCTTCTCATGCGCCGGGCACGCGTTCTCCGTTCCGCCATCGTTCTGAAGCCTTCCACTCTGCTGCATCTGCACAGTGTGCTGAAGCAACGAAAGTACCGCCTGTTGTTTTCGCCCGAGCGCCGGCGTCGGCCTGGCCCGAAGGGACCGGATAAAGCCCTCATCGACGCCGTCGTTGCCATGAAACGTCGGAATCCTGGCTGGGGCTGCCCCCGCATCGCTCAGCAGATCGCGCTGGCTTTCGGCGTCGAGATCGACAAGGATGTTGTTCGCCGTCTCCTGAGCGTTCATTACCGTCCGGAAACGGATTCGGGAGGTCCTTCCTGGCTTACGTTTCTCGGCCATATGCAGGATAGTTTGTGGAGCTGCGATCTATTCCGATGCGAATCGGCAACCCTGAGAACGCATTGGGTTCTCGTTGTGATGGACCAATTTACGCGTCGCGTCATTGGGTTTGGCGTCCACAGCGGCATCGTGGATGGAGTGGCGCTGTGCCGGATGTTTCATCGAGCGATTCGCGGGCGCGGTCTGCCAAAATACCTCAGCTCGGATCATGATCCGCTGTATCGATTCCACCAATGGCAAGCCAATCTTCGGGTACTCGAGGTCACCGAAATCAAGACTGTTCCGTACGTGCCGCTTTCGCATCCCTTCGTAGAACGACTGATCGGGACGGTTCGGCGCGAGTACCTCGACCGGATCCTGTTCTGGACCAAGGTCGATCTCGAGACGAAGCTGCTCGATTTTCAACATTACTATAATGGCCATCGAACTCATGCTGGGCTGGAAGGATGCCTGCCAGAACCGGCTGTTGCCGGATCTGTGTCACCAATCGGTCTCGATGCGTACCAGTGGCTGAGGCACTGTCGAGGCTTGTACCAGACTCCCATTGCGGCGTGACTTTATCAATTCGCCATGAACACGTTGCCCTCATCATCGATTCCGAGCGTCCGGCAAATCGATTCCCAATTGTTGATACGGCCTTTATCGACAGTACGTCGCGTTGCGACATCAAAATATACGAAGTGGGCGCGTGGGTGGGTTAGACCGTAGATGCGGTTGAACTTTGGATCATATGCACCTGTGTTGATGCCTTCGTTAGGTACTCCAATGCCGAAGTCCTCGACGTGAGCGGTTTTCGGGTCATATGCCATCCAGTGCTCGCCGGGGTAGCCCTCCTTCGTCGCAAAGCGCGCATAATCCCACCACAGGCCCGCGTGGGTTCCAAAATAGATGCGGCCATCTCTGCCTTCGCCAAATTTAGCGTGCACCTTCGATTGAGGTCCGCGCTTCAGACCCTCTTCACCGCTGAGCTCTGTCAGGTTGCCGATGTCGTGCATCGTTCCCGTCTTCGAATCGAAGTAAACGATATGACCATCGCCGCCGTGATACGCGAGCCCTGCATACACTTTACCGTCGCTCCCGGCAAACAACGCAGCCCAGTTGCCATCCATGCGCGCCAAGCCTGGAAATAAGTGAACGCCGATTCTTAGCTGGTTCGAAACAGCACTCTCCGCACCGAGCACAAAAACCTCGAGCAAGCAGATGATGACGAAATTTCGAATCACAGTCATGTTCAAGAGGCCGGACAGAAACGACGTTACTGAAACACAGGCGCCATTGTCAAGAAACGTTTCGGCCGTTGCAGAAACCCAATCATTCGTGGGGTGTTCCTTCGGGCCGAAGGAGCGTTCGCCCTAACCGGAGGGCACTTGAGAGCCTCGATGGTCTAGCTCCCTGTGGGATACTGCGCGGACCCGTGACGAAATTGACCGGGTGGATTCGCGTACTACGACTTGCGTCGGGATTGTCAATTGCTGGGGCTGACGGTCAGGCTTTTGAAGACGCTTTAAAACAAACTCCGCCATGTGCTTGCCCAGTTCCTCCGGGAATTCTCGAACGCTTGTCAACGGAGGAGTCATCAAAGCTCCCTCGCTATCATTGAAGCCGGCCACACTGATATCTTCTGGTATGCTGAGGCCCGATTGGCGGAGTGCCTCATAGACGCCTCTAGCGATTTGATCTGACCCGGCGAATACAGCGGTGACCGGCTCGCCTCGGGATAAGATCGACCGCATTGCTAGGTATCCCAACTGGTGATCGTCAGAATGGATTTCGCTGAGCCGGGGCTCGAGCCGCGCCCGGCGCATACTCTCGCGATATCCTTGCGCGCAACGGGCGTACCAAGGCAGTTCGACGTCACCGATAAACCAAATATCGCGATGACCGTTGGCAATGAGCTCAGAAGTCAAGTCGAAGGCCCCTTGAACATCATCGGAATACACGGCGTCGTACTCGGCGGGAATCCAATCGCCGATTACATTATTTCCCAGAACAGCGAAGGGTATTTCCCGTTCGCGCAATGCGGCGAGCATGTTCGATGAATTTGTTCCTCCCAAAATCAAGGCCCGGACAATGCCTCGCTGACTCAGTATTTTCGGAAGGTGCAATTCTCTCGGTTGGATTGCGGACGAGTAGCGGAACGACATGAAGAGAAGATCCCGGTCCTGAGAGGCAAAGTAAGTCTCGGAACCAAATAAAACTCTGGCTTGAAAATTGTGAAGAAGATCTCTATTGGCCAACATTTGAAGGGCAGCTCTTGGAGTACGAGAGGCAGACGCGCGAACTCGCTGAATCACGGGGCTTGGTCCGAGCGCGGAGGAAGTACAGCCCGGACAATTTCGAATGGTTCGTGCTATATCAGTTCGCCGGCATGACTTCGAAGACAATTGCTGACCGCTACGTGAGGGACGGCAACGTCCTGGATGAATCGACCGTGCTCAAGGGAATCAAGGCGGCTGCAAAGCTAATCGCTTGGAATCATCTTGGCAAACCACGGCAGAGCCGGGCCGGGAACCGGAAAATTCGATAGCTACCTAATTTTCCTAACGCGACATGACCCATGAGGATCAAGATTGGGTTGTTATGCGGGCAAACCCTCATAAATCGCAATACGGAAATCATATGGAAACAGCCATCACACTCGATCAGCCGAACGACGTCCCGAAGACATCACCAAGAAAATATCGCATCCGTCGGCCGCTGCCGCCGCTGGAGGCTCGCGACTGGATGACGCCAACCGAGACTGCGCTCACGCTCGGCTGTAGCGTTGCCACGGTCCATCGGCTGCGGCGAGGATTGATCCCCGGAGTCGAACCGCTGCCCTTTTGCCAATATGGACGGAAGATCGTTTTCCGAAAGCTGTCGATCGCCCGATGGCGGGAAAGTAACGAGACGGGCAGATTGGCGGCGTGATACAGTCGACACAGGTTCAGGAATTCGTGGTAGAGACGCGGGAAAGGCACGCGCTCATGACCACCAGAGAGCAAGGAGATATCAACGAGGAAGTATTTGCAAATCGCCGAACGGGGAGGTCTGGTACGGGAAATACTATCCCGCTCGAGGCGCTCCGCAGAAGCGTGCTCAACTCGGCCGAGCTTCGGAAATGGACGAAAAGCAAGCCCGGGTCGCGTTGGACGACATTGTGGCGGTATTGAACCGGAACCCGGCACACGCGCTCGGAGTGGAGCCTGTGCGGAGGTTCGTTGAACAAGTGTACATTCCGCAGAAATATGAAAACGGAGATTGGCGCAAAGCCACTGGGCAGGAGGCCGAATACCTGTTTAGGCGGTCCGTCTTGCCGGTGATCGGCGAATTGCGTTGTCGCGATCTCAAAGCGGAAAATCTACGCGAGGTGCTACGTAAACTGGCGGGCGCTGGTTTGAGTTATGAGTCGGTCACCAAAGTCAGGTTTGCGATGGGGGATATGGTGAAGAGGATGGTTGCTGAAAGTTATCTAATGTCCAACATCGCCGAGGGCCTAAAGACACCAAAGTCGGCGAGGCGATCGGATCATTCGCGCCTGCGCCGCGTGAAGCTGGCCGAATACTTGCGGGCTTGGGCCGTTCTTGATGAAAGGGAACGGCTCGCGTTCGACCTGGTCACATTCTGCGGATTGCGCGAATCGGAGGCTTATGCATTGAAGAATGGCGATCTGTTCGAACTGGGAGCGGTTCGAATTGAACGTTCTTGGTACAAGGGCGAAATCAATCCAACCAAGACGGACCAAATCCGGAACGTTGGCGTAGAGCTGGAGATTTTCGAACGGCTCAAAGCCTGGGTTGAGGCGCTGCCCGACAGGGGTAAAGATGGATGGATTTTTCCAAACGAGCGGATGGTAAACCCGTTACTGCCAGACAACGTTTTACGACGGAATGCATCCATCCGCGGCTGGAACCCCTGGGACTCGATTGGATTAACTTCGCCGTGTTGCGGCGATCGCATTCCACACTGCACCAGGAACGAGGCACCGACCCTAAAATAATCGCCGATCAGCAGGGGCACGGCCTTGGTGTTCACCTAGCGGAGTACGTTGATTCGTCGCTCGCTCGGAAGCGGGAGGCGTCGTCGGCACTTTGGTCAGACTTTAAGGGGCTAAAATCCGAAAGCGCTCCCGACTAATTGAGACAAATGAGACAAGAGCTGATTTGGCGAGGTATACAAGCGATTGAAAACATGGAGCGGGAGACGGGACTCGAACCCGCGACGTCCAGCTTGGGAATATGAGCGTCGATTGTAAATAAATGACTTAGGCGTCAATGGCGCCGTTTTCTGGTCAAATAAGTCTATATTGTTCAACGATCCATTCTCAGGCTCCCTGTTAATGAGGTAAACGAGGTAAAACCTGACGGCCCCGGACTCCGCTACGAACTTGCCGTTTGCAATACGATTTCACTTCTGGACCATCTCTACTCTCTCGCGAACATCGAGACCGAGCAAGCGTGCAATCTCACGAAGCCGTGCGAAGCTTGCAGTCTGATAATCGCTGGCTTCGTAGCGCTGGATTTGTTGCGGCTTCACACCCAAACGCGCTGCTAGATCCTCCTGCGTCCATCCCGCCGCGATGCGCGCTTGAATGAGCACCTTCGGCAGTCCTTCGAGGGAATCCAGTTCAAGAATCTTGGGGCCGCCTGTTTTCAGTGTCTCGTATTCCTTAAGTTCCGCTTCGAGGTCCTGCAGTTGGCTTTTCAGCCCGTCCTTTTGTGCCTCCCACAGCTTCGGATGAACGTTCTTCGGCCGGGGCGTCGCGGCCAACTCCTTCAGCGTAGCTCGGAACTTCTCGGCGTGAGCTCTGGTGATGCGATGCTGCCGCTCGTTCTTGATCACAACTCTGCCTCCTGAAGATTCAACCCCACAATTCCTTTTGATCGTCCGGTCTCTTTGTCCGTCTGGAAGAACTCCAAGAACGGCCGTCCGCTTGCGCCTTCGGGCATCTGGGCGAGGAAAAACTCGCCGAAATACTTGCGCTTCTGCGCGGTCCTGCCCTTCGAAAAATCAAGAAAAACCGAATCCAAAGCTTCCACATTCACTCCGTCGATGTCCCAGCAGGCATCGTAGTCGCCCGGCTCGCGCTTGGCCGTCACGAAACTGCCGTCGATGTACACTCTGCTGCACCCCGCCCGATTCAATGCCGCCAACGCCAGGCGAAGGCACCGAGCAACTGCTGCCGACGTGAGCTAAACGCGAATCGTGATTCAATCTCTTGCAAAGTAGCCCAGTGAATGCCAGCCGGCAGCCTGCCGTCGCGATTGAACTCCGATAACATTATACCAACACTACAATAATGTTGTGTTGTGTCTAGCGTCAAGCTCGGCGGGTTACGCTCTGCCCCATTACCTATACGCGCGGCTCCAAACTTTCCACACGTCTCCTCCAAATGCGCGGCGAACCCGTCTTAGTGAATATTGGTGCGAGCAAGGCCGCATCGTTCTCTGCAGCCGGTAAGTCAACGACCGCCTGGTCCCGAAGCTTGCGGCCTTCGCTATCTGTTTGAGTATAAAGCGAATATTTTCGTAAAAAACTTCATTTTGAGTACCAAAAGTACACTCGTGGGTGGGCGGTTGGGTGGGTAGTTTGGATGTTGGGACCGCCTGCTGCACAACTTCCGTCTGACTCCGGAGAGACTCTCCATGGCCATCGCAGAAGCCCCACTGGATAAAAGACTCGGATATTATGTACACTATCCGTAGGTTCTATCCATGGCCGCAGCCGACACAGCACTCGCGAAAGCCCGGCAAGTGTTCTCCAAACACGGAGGCATGCTTCGGACCTCCAAGGCGATGCGCCTTGGGATTCACCCGCGTACCCTATACGCACTCCGCGACGCTGGCGACATTGAACAAGTCGGTCGCGGACTCTACAGGCTCTCCACGGCACCACCGCTCTCGAGTCCGGACCTGGTGCCAATCGCGATCCGGTTTCCACGGGCCGTCGTTTGCCTTGTCTCGGCCCTGGCACATCACGGGCTAACCACCCAGGTTCCCCACGCTGTCGACATCGCACTGCCCAGTCACGCGCAGGTTCCGAAGGTTGATGGCGTCCCTCTCCGGGTCTTCTGGTATCCCGAGTCTTCTTTTCGCGCTGGCGTCGCCCTGATTACGGTTGACGATGTTCCTGTGAAGATCTATTCTCCGGAAAAAACGATCGCCGACTGCTTCAAGTACCGGAATAAGATTGGCCTGGACATTGCCATTGAGGCACTGCGTGCCTACCGCGAACGCACACGAAAGCCGAACAGGGCAGCTCTGACAAAATTCGCCCAGATCAATCGCGTCCAGAAAGTCATGCGCCCGTACCTTGAGGCTGTACTGTGAGCGGACGCGATATCGGCGCCTCCGTCAGGCAACGTCTGCTCAACAAGTCGCGCACGCAAGGCCGCCCGTTTCAGGAACTGCTTCAGTACTTCGCGATGGAGCGTTTCCTGTATCGGCTCGCAAAATCACCATTCTCGGACCGCTTCGTTTTGAAGGGGGCCTTGTTGCTGACCGCCTGGCGAGCGCCTCAATCCCGCCCTACCATGGACATCGACCTCGAAGGACGAGTGAACAATCAGCTCGATCACATTAAAGAGGTTGTCGCCACAGTATGCGAAGTCGATGTTGATCCCGATGGCATCGCATTCAATCGGACTTCAATCGAGGTGAGCCGGATCAAAGAGGACGCGGATTACGAGGGTGTCAGAGTCCAGTTCCACGCAACGCTCGCGAGAGCGCGGATTCCGATGCAACTCGATATCGGCTTCGGCGATGTCATTACTCCGGGACCCACGGACATTGAGTACCCAAGCTTGCTGGATTTCCCTGCGCCCGTGGTCCGCGCCTATCCCAAAGAGACGGTCGTCGCTGAGAAACTGGAAGCGCTGACGGCGCTCGGTCTCCTCAACAGCCGAATGAAAGACTTCTACGATCTCGCCCTTCTCTCCCGAATGTATCCTTTCGAGGGAGAGCGTCTGGTGAAGGCGATCTCTGCGACCTTCCGCCACAGAGGAACCACCATTGAAGCCGAACCAATTGGACTTACGCAGGCGTACTGCGATGATCCCGCCCGTGCTACCCAATGGCGCGCGTTCGTTCGCCGGAGCCGGTTCAGCGAAGAGTCTGGCGAACTGGCGCGACTCGTCACCGAAATCAGACAATTCGCTCTGCCGATGCTTTCAGCGATAGCCGCGGGGAGCCCATTCAAAGCTCTCTGGAAGCCTGGCGGCCCTTGGGGTTGAGATGCGCTTCCGCGTTCTGTTTGGACCGAAATCCAAAGCGGCTATGCTCGTCCGCAACCAAGTGATGAATCTTGTCAGATTTCCTGGATTGCTCGGGCCGCGTTCAGCCGAGCCTGGTGGACAAGATCACTCTGCCCGAATATTCCGGATCTTGTCCATAACGGGATAAAAGATGTCGTTGCCTGCGACTGCCGACAAGCCCGCGGCCCAAGTGATCCAGAAGACAATATACGTATGGCCACCATCGCGAGGCCTCCCTGCGACGAAGCCGCGATTCGCTGTAGTCGATGCTCTAGCTCGACCGCTACGAACGGACCGTGGATTTTGGCCGCGACCATTCTGGGTTCGAGCATGGCGTTCATTGACGGAACAGTCGTAAATGTGGCACTGCCAGCATTGCAATCTGCACTTCACGCCACGCTGTCGGACGTTCAATGGGTGGTGGAATCGTACGCGTTGTTCCTGGCGGCGCTGCTGCTGATCGGCGGTGTTTTAGGGGACTTGTACGGGCGCCGCAAGGTTTTCGCTGTTGGTGTTGCTCTCTTTTCGGCTGCCTCCGCCTTGTGCGGCTGCTCGCCCGATATTCGATGGCTGATTGTTGCCAGAGGCGTACAGGGGGTTGGTGGAGCATTGCTCGTCGACGTGCAAAGCCCGATCAATTGAGCGGGTTATGAGCGGGCGAACATCCTACGAATGGTGCTGCGAGCCTTGATTGTGTGGTGGGCGGTCGCGGGCTCGAACCGCGGACCTTCTGCTTGTAAGGCAGACGCTCTAACCAACTGAGCTAACCGCCCGTCATGCGGACTCCTTTATTTTACACGACTTAGGCGCTGGGTCTTCTGGCAGGATCTCGCTTTTAGGCTCGGAACGTAACAGAACCGTAGCAGAATCCCGCTGATCGACGGACGCCGTAACAGAATGACCGATGAGATATCTCTCAGACGCCCGACGATCGAGCTTGGCCAAGGCTTCTCGCTTCATCTGCAGCTTCATCTGGGAGTACTTTTTGAAAACCTTGGAATCGCCCTGCCGGAGCATCTGGGTCACCCACTCATCCGCTACTCCTCCAGCGCTCAGTCTTGTGCCGTAGGTGGAACGAAGGTCGTAGATCCGGAAATAGGACACGCCGGCCCGTTCCAGCGATTTCCGCCACCCATTTTTTAGCGTCTCGAGATGGCCGCTCCCGCTCTGATCACTCGGGAATAGCCAAATCCCTGGTCCCGCGATTTCCAGTTGATCGCGGAAAGCGTCGGCCGCCAATTCCGTCAGCGGCACCTCGGCCCGCCCATTCGTCGTTTTTGAATCGGGAATCCAAAGGATCAGGTTCTGCAAATCCAATTGGTCTTTTCCGGCGGGTAACAACTCCTTGTAAATACGCAATCCGGTTTCGGTTATGATCCGAACAACGTTGCGCAGATAACGGGGTGCGTGTTGTTCGATCTTCTGCTGCTCGGACCAGGACATGTAATGCGGCCGGAACAACCCGTCGACTCTCATCGGGAACTCGACACCATCGCACGGGTTGCTGCGAACGTGTTTCTTGCGTACCGCCACATTCATCATGCGCCTGAGAATTCTGAATTCCTGGTGCACCGTTGAAGGTTTTAACTCACCTCCCTCCACGACTCCACCAAGAGTCCTGATCGGCACTCTCCCTCGCAAGCGGCGCCGCAAATACAACTCGATGCCGTCTGCCGTTAGGTCCATCAACTTGCATGTTCCAAATGTAGTCGTCAAGTGCTTGATCGCTCTCTTGTTTGCCGAATGCGTTTTCTCAGCTCGAAAGGGCGGCCTGGAATAATTCTCCAGAAAAAACTCCGCCCAGTCTTGAAATGCAAGCTGCTCCCCTTTCCGCACGATCGACAACACGTTTTGATCCCGAGCCTGAAGGCGTTCGCGAAGTCGCCGTTGCGCTTCGTCCCAGTCCTCAGTGCCCGTAGATTCCAGTTGTCGCCTGCCATCGCGATCTCGATACCACATCCCCCACACGGCGCTGTCCGGCCTACGATAGATGCCACCATCATGTTTACGTCTTCTTGCCATACCCCATCTCCTGTTTGAACTGCGCGCGGAATGGTTCCAACTCTGATTTCAAGAACCGGATGTTGCGACCCATCACGCGGAGGTGGGGAATCTGCTTTCGCTCCACCCAAAGATACACCGTTTGCCGGCTCACGCCAAGATAAAAAGCAGCCTGTCTGGGGCCAAGTGCTGCACAACGACGACACCAGCATGAAGGTGTTGCGGCTCGAACGCGTGCCTACAGACGAACGCACCGGGGTATTCACCAGCGGCATTGTGTCGACCGCGGAAGGGCAAAAGATCGCATTGTTCTTCACCGGGCGGCAGCATGCCGGAGAGAATCTCGCTGATGTTCTGAAACGGCGTACGACGGAACTCTCCGTGCCGATTCAGATGTCGGATGCGTTGTCGCGGAACGCGCCGAAGTCCGTGGAGCTGTTCGTGGCCAACTGCCTCGCGCACGGAAGAAGAAAGTTCGTGGAGATCGCGCCGAACTTCCCCGAGGAATGCCGTCACGTTCTGGAGACGCTGGGCACGGTTTACTACCACGACAAGCTGGCGCGCGAGTTATCGCCGGAGAAGCGATTGCGGTTTCACCAGGAGCGCAGTGAGCCGTTGATGAAGCAGTTGCGGACGTGGCTCGATGCACAGCTGGCGGAGAAGAAGGTGGAGCCGAACTCAGGGTTGGGAAAGGCGATTCAGTATATGCTGCGGCACTGGGAGCCGCTGACACTGTTCCTGCGCGAGCCTGGCGCTCCTCTGGACAACAATCTCGTGCGAGCGGGCGCTCAAGAAGGCGATTCTGCATCGGAAAAACTCGCTGTTTTACAAGACGTTGCATGGCGCCGAAGTAGGCGATCTGTTCATGAGTCTGATCCATACCTGCGAGCTCTGCGGGGCCAACCCGTTCGACTATCTCACCGAGTTACAGAAGCATGCCGGCGAGCTGGCGCGCGAATCCGTCGGAGTGGATGCCCTGGAACTACCACGACACGCTGGCGGCTACACCAGCGCGGTCCCCGGTAATATGATGAATCTCCCTGGCCGAAAAGGATCGACTGCGGCCATGCGGATCGGACCTCTCGAAATGCCTGTAAAACAGACCGTCCGCAACGCAAAATCCGGGAACGTTTTCGGCCAGCGACGAAGACCAGGGAAAATGTTCCGGGCCGGTCTATACGCCCGTGTGTCCACCAATGATCAGCAGACTCTGCCGATGCAGACGCGCGCTCTGCGGGAGTATGTTGCGCGGCGGGGCTGGACTCTTGCCATGCAGATCCGGGAGGTCGGCTCCGGAGCGATCGAGCGACACGCCCGCGAGCAACTGATGGAAGCGGCGCGCCGCCGCGAGATCGATGTCGTTCTGGTGTGGCGGCTCGATCGCTGGGGCCGGTCGGTGACGGATCTGCTGGCGACACTTCAGGAGCTGGAGCATCTCGGAGTCGGTTTCGTCTCGCTGACTGAGGCGCTCGATCTCACTACTCCGGCAGGTCGCGCGATGGCCGGCCTGTTGGCGATCTTCGCCGAGTTCGAAAGGGAAATCCTGCGCGAACGAACTCGGGCTGGTCTGGCGCACGCCCGGCAGAACGGTAAACAACTCGGCCGGCCGATGACTGCGGGCCTTCAGGCCACCGAGATTCGGAAGCTGTATCGTGCCGGTGTCGCCAAAGCCGAAATCGCCCGACGTCTCCGCATCGGGCGCACCTCGGTGCGCCGCATTCTGGCAGCCAAGCCGTGAAAAAACCAAAGCAAGACCCAATCCGGGAAGACCGCATCCACAACCAAGCCATCGTGGATGCCTACGGGTCCGAAGAGAAGGCGATGAGCTGGTATTACTATCTGGAAAGCAAACTGACGTTTCCTTTCAACGCCCGCTGCATCCGCTCCCAAGCGACTTCTCCACTGCGAAAAGGAGAAACCGTCGAAGTGCGTCGCCTCGCTAAGGAAGAGGCATGCGAAAGCGACATGCTTGTGCAAGTCCAATGGCAAGGCCGCAAAATGGCCGTCCCTCTATCTCAACTCGCCGCCATCCACCCCGACGAATCCACCGCGGAAGCCATCGGCGACTGGCATTACTGGGTGGCTCAGGCTTACCTGTTCTGAGTTCGTGCGAGCATTCCACATGAAGCAACGTCAGTCGAAATCGCAACCGAAGTGGACCGATGTCAAGGCGAAGCTCACGAGTTTTGATCGGCCAGCCTTGCTGGGCTTAATCCAGGATCTCTACAGCGCCCACAAGGACAATCAAACGTTTCTGCACGCCCGCTTCGGCTTGGGCGAGGATATGCTTCGCCCCTACAAAGAAACGATGGATCGCTGGCTTTGGCCGGACGCCTTCAGCAAGCAGGCCCCGTCCGTTCTAAAGGCCAAGCAAGCCATTTCCAATTACAAGAAGGCCGTCGGCGACCCCGCCGGCCTGGCCGAGTTGATGGTCTTCTATTGCGAGCAGGCCTCCGGTTTTGCGAGCGACCTCGGCTATCAAGACGAAAGCTACCTCAATGCACTGGTGCGCCTGTTCGAGCAGGCCGAGTCGACCGCGAACACACTGCCAACCGATACTCGCGATGCACTGATTGCCAGACTGGATCGGGTCCGTAGCATCAGTCACAACTGCGGCTACGGCGTCGGAGACGACATGGATTCCATCCTTGCCAAGCACACCCAGCGCAAGGACCGTCAGTCCAAGCGCCGATAATCCTGCTTCCGGTCGGATTTACGCTTCACGCAGCCTTGCCGAAAACTCACAGTAGATCTGCCGGCCCTCAACGGTTCGCGTGAGCACTCCGGCCGAAGTCAGACGTTCGAGGTCTCGTTGGACTGCGCCTGAGCCCAGTCCGATCACGCGGATGACTTGCCGTTGGTAGTAGCGCTGATCGGGGTGAGAAAAGAACAGGCTGAGAACTGCCTGACGCGTCGCGCCGAATACCGCGTGGCGCGGGAACAAGAGCACGTTGCCCTTTCCTTGGTGATTTCTTTCAGCGTGAAAATGATCGACGAATTCGGCCATCGCGCGTCGCAGCGACACTTCGCCGAACAGGATCAATTTCGAGAGGCATTCCTCTTTTATGGACCGCACCCATCTTTCGGCGTAAGAATTTAAGTTTGGGCTGCGCGCCGGCGTGCAGCGCGTAACGCTTACGTTCTAGATGTCCCCAGGTTTCCTGGGTAAGCGTTGCGCCCCATCTGCTCCATCCACGCTTCGTCGGGATGTCTGGTGATCCCAGCCAGGCTGACACGCCGGCTTTCCAGGTGAATGAAAAACAGCACGTAATAGGTCACCAGACCTCGCCAAGTGAGCACCTCGACCGTGAAAAATCGATCCCCGCCAGAACCGCCATATGTGATGCAATGAATTCCTTCCAGGTCGTGTTTTTGCTGCGCCGGGGGGCCGGCTCGATGCTATGCCGCCGCAAAACGTTGCCTACCGTGTCGTCCGATACTCGGTGACCGAGGTTGGCCAGCGCTCCCACGATCCGATCGTAGCCCCGGCCGGAATTCTCCCGCGCCATCTTCACGATGAGCGCTTCAGATTCTTTCCCGATTCTTGGGCGACCGGGATACCGGCGATGCTTTGAGCCATCGAATTTGCTGGCGATCAGCCTTCGGTACCAGGCCAGGATGGTGTCCGGCTTGGCCACGCACACCACTTGCGCCAGAGCCTTGCGCCCAAGTCGTTTACCGATCTCGGCCAGCGTGGACCTCTCCGAATCCAGCAGACGCAATCGCGCCGGAAGGTGTGCTCGGAGGATGCGGTTCTCCGCAGCCAAGTACTCGTTCTGGAGCAGCAATTCCTGGTTGACCAGACCGGTCACATACGTCAATAGTCGCAGCCCCTTGTTGTCCTTCATGCCGACCGTTCATAATACACTGCGTAATCGACACTTCGAATTTCTTGGCCCTACGCGAACGCTGGGTTCGATCAGCCAAAGCCGGGGCTTTATCAAAACTGATCTTGTTCGGCGAAGCCTCACTGCGCCGTTCACTAACTGAATTCATTGATCATTATCACGGCGAGAGAAATCACCAAGGAAAAGGTAACCTGCTGCTGTTCCCGCAGCACGAAGTGGGCCAGCAAAAGCCGCAAACCCCGGTACGCTGCCGTGAGCGCCTTGGCGGGTTGTTGAAGTATTACAGTTACGCCGCATGAATATTTTTACCTTATGGGCACCACTTTTCTTCGGCGGCCTTTCTTTGATTCAGCGGTTTCTCGACTCAGCCCCATCATCTTTCTGCACCGACAGTGATGGCTGAGCCAATGCTGCCAGATATTCAACGTCAAACTCCTTATACAGGTCAAGGCAAAAAAGATCGGGAGCGGCTTGGTAGGGCACCGGCTTATCCAGTATGTACTGAAAGCTTGGCATCCCATCTCTGATGACAACCGGAGAAAATAACTCCGGCCCGATACCCGACGCAATGAGCGCGGTTATCTGACTCCGAATACCGTCACTTTCCAGGCGAATATGCCGAGTGCCAGAGGCGTTCTGCAGCCATTGTCCCAGTGCAATCAGTTGGGCAACTTCCATACCGATTGCTCTCTGTCCTATGGTCGCCAGCATAAGAACAAACGTTTCTCGGTCGTAGGCATTGGGTGACGCGTCTTCAGTGAATAGCAGGTTAACAACTAGCACCTGCTCGCCGCGATTTAGACGGTCCGATACATAGTCCGCCGCTGCCTTTTTCCCGTTGTCGTTAAGAATTATGGCGGCGGGGGACGTCGCGGGACTCGTTGTCGCTTTAATCCAGACACCGGTTGCGGACAGCCCATTAGTGAATCGAAAGCGATAGGACCTCGTCTCAAGCCCAGTATGTCTTGTGGCCCCAAGCGCCCATGCGTGCTCGACGTCCACCGGTTCGTATCGGATTACGTGTTTAAGCTTCGTCCTTTGGGGCCCCGCCCAGTGAGCACGGGTGTCGGGAGAAGACGGGATGGGGTCGCGATTATTGGACCGAGCGATTTTCTTGGCCAAGCCAAGTATAGTGAGATTATCCTGCGGTAATCCAACTATCAGGTCCGCATAGGTCTTGATCTCGCCGTCTACGGGTATCTCGTGCTCGATTATGGGCATCCCAAAGTGCGTACTAAGAAAACGATATGCCTGCAGCCGGTTGTCGAGCTGATAATTGTGCGTGCCGGGATCCAAATTTTCATGCCACGCGAATGCGTTCTCGCGATGGAACAGGCCGAAAAACGGCTTGATGCCATCATAGATATCCGACTTCACTAAAGAAGCCCGATAGCAACAGTCGTCCTCAGAGTTGTAAATCAAAAGGGTCGGCCTCGGCGCCCGCATCGCAGTCAAATGGGAATAATCCACTTGAACGTGAAAATCCGAAGGGATCTGCTCGATGTCGCCGTAGTCCGACTCTCGTTCCAGCTTGGACATGAAAGATCCGTATCCAGCCACTGGAATCGCAACGGTCACTCTTTCATCCAGGGCGCTGAGCAATATAGTTTGCCAGCCGCCGCCGGACAGGCCCGTTACAGCCACGCGGCTCCGATCTACGCTGGGATGATCGTACAAGTAGTCTAGACCGCGCCGCATGGCAAGATAGAACAACCCCACGGCATTGGCGCCAACCAGGTCGAGGTGCGAGCCGAACTCATGCCTGTTTTCATGATGATTGAGCTCGCCGCACGATAGCCATTCGAGACTCAAGGCCAGCATGCCTCGCTTGGCAAGATTGATACATCGCTTTTGCTTATACTCGGCGGCCTTGCCAAGTTCGTACTCATGCCCGTTTACGTTCAGGACGGCTGGAGCCCGCCCTTTCAAATCCTGAGGTTCGTAGAGAATCGCTGTAGATTGGAAACCGGGTACGACTTCATACCGAAGCTTACGCATCCGGTAACCGTTCCCGGAATAGAACACTCCGAGATCCTCGAACTTCGGCGAACCCTCCACCCACGCGGGCGGCCAGCCGTGGAAGATGACGTCGGTCAACAGATGCTTGCGAAGCTGAGCAGCCTCGCTTGCCCACCGTTCCACACTAGTGGCCCGGGGCGGCTCGGGAGACTTCCGGAACAAGTACTGGCGCAGTTGTTCCGCGGACACCTCAGGCGTCTGCAGCGATTGGCCGAGGCTGTCCGCCAGCATGGCCGGGCGACTTTGTCCCAAAGTCAATTCCGGAGCTGAAACCAATACCGTCGAGACCGAGACCAACAGGAACCTGGTTTTCAAGCTGGGCATGACTTTCCTGCGTCGCAAAGCTCATTATACAGGTACTAAAAGACAAGCCGCAGAGCTAATTGGATCTGCCGCGACGGAAGCACCGTCGAGCTGGATACGCCAAAACCTGGCGCGCCCAGGATGGTACCCGGAACATTAAACGCGTGTTCATTTAGCAGATTGAAGAACTCCGCCCGAAGCTGTATGAATTTCTTCTCCGTGATGTTAGTATCTTTGATCAGCGAGAAATCAACGTTTGAGAAAGGAGCCGTACGGAACGTATTGCGGCCTAGATTTCCGGGATTTGTCTGTAACTGAGTTCCGTTGACAGTCGTCAAAGGAATGCCCAAAAATTGGCTGGTATTGTTAAGGACGGCGTCTGAGAAGAATTGCTCCCCTGATCCACCCTGGTTAAGCGTTGGCGTCTGCAACAAATTTGGTCGAGTGGCTTGAACTCCGTAATATACATCCGTGCCGAAGGGTACTGTACCATAGGGCGAAGTAACTGTGAACGGAAACCCCGACTGCGCTTGGACGATCCCAGTCACTTGCCATCCCCGACTTAGCTTGTTTGGCACCGCACTCCATTTTTCAAGAGGTACAGCGTACACGAAATTCCCCACGATCCTATTAGGAAAATCGAAACCTGAGACGGCTTTTTCACAGCTCCAACAGGTTGGGTTATTTTGCAAGCCCGCGGAATTAGAAACCGGGCCATTGTAGACCGTGCCCGCGTTGTCGATAGATTTCGACCACGTGTAGGAAACCTGATATACTATTCCGTGTTTCGCCGACGTTTTGCGCAGCACCGCTTGGAATGAATTATATGAAGAATGTGCAAAACTGTCGGTCATCTGAAATTCTCCTAGTCCCGGTGAGGCATTTGAGTAAGGGGTATACTGACGCTCCGCCCCGTTGTATGCATTGGGCCATTCGGACCCCGACAAGTGCACACCTGTGTTCGCGACATAACCTAGCTGTAACAACATTTCGCTGGGCAACGCCTGTTCTAAAGTAAAGTTGCCTGACATAGTGTATCCGTCCCGCCAATCGGTTGCCACGAAATTTCCTAAGATTGGCCCGCCAAAGTAAGCTTCGATGTTCCGAAGATCCACAGGTGTATTTGGTGGAACGGATTTGCTGTTGCCATTTGCAGCTATCGGGTTACCTTGCAGGTCTACCAATGGAGGTGGCAGATTGCTAGGTACAGGCGTGAGCGAGACTGACGCGGTGGAGGGGCCAGTGGCCGTTACCGGGAAATTGAAACCCGCCAGAGCACTGGTGACCTGCCCTTGTGTACCGAGATTTGTGAAGACCCCAAAGCCTCCGCGGAGTACTGTTTTCTCGGTCAGCTTGTAGGCATAACCGAAGCGTGGCCCCCAACCGCGATAATCAGGACGATAGAGCGGTGTCGGGTTGACCACTAAGTGCAAATACGCGCTGGGACCAGCGAAGTTCGGGTCATCGATGACATTACTAACGCGGTTCGCGACTTCCGTGGGCACAGAGTTGAACTCATATCGAAGTCCGTAATTGATGGTCAACTTCCGATTGACAGTGACATCGTCCTGGAAATAAAAATTCGTGTGAAACCGGCGTATTCCGTAACGCGGCGCTGCTCCCACCGTTGGTCCGCCGTAGCCCGGAAAACTTGCGGCGAAGTCATATGAGGCTGGTGCCCCTACCATCATACTAATCAACGAGCTTGGGCTCGGCTGACCCGCAGCCAGGTTATTAAGCCCACTAGCCGAAGGGATGGATACTGGCAGAGGGACACCGGGGGCCGAAAGAAAACACCGTCTACTCCACCGAATGATATCTGCAGGTCGTTCATATGGATGCGCCGAAATTCCCCCCCGATACTCATAGTGTGCCGGCCTCTTACCCAGGTGACGGAATCGTTCACTAAGTAACTTTCGGGCCTAAGGTCTTCTGGGGCGTTACCGCCATCCGGGCCCCAACTGGCCAAAGAACCGTCCGTAAAGTCAATCTCAGGATAAGTGGTTTTCAACCCAGATGGTAGTCCGGTATCGTTAATGCTGTCGGTCCATCCCAGCCGCAGTGAATTGATCAACCTCGGTGTGAAGATGTGAGTTTCGTTCAACCCAAAGTTACGTACGTACAGGCCAGTGGAACTTGAAAACGGACCGAGCGAGGCGGCGAATGGATCCGTAACAGGAATCACATTGTTGACACGGCTGAAACGAGCGAACAATGAGTCCTGGGCTGAGAAATAATGGTCGCCGCGGACGGACCACTGGTTCTCATTGAGCTGTGTCTTGCCATCGAAATTAAAGGTGTTTGCGCCGAGAGGTCCGTTCGGCTGATTGGGAAGAGGATACTGATTCAAGACATACTTAGCAGTAGTCGTTAGCGGTACCAGGAGCTGATCTGGCTGGCCATTTGCGCCAGTGATGTCCACCTTACCCTGCCGTTCGTCTGCCGTTGGAACTGCCTCCAGAAGGGGATTTGCCAGCACCTGCCGGTACCCAGCGTACTGCGCGAAGAAGAACGTCTTGTTCTTGCCGTTATATACCTTAGGAAACCAAACAGGGCCACCAACCGTCACGCCAAACTCATTGCGCTTAAACGGCGGCACATCGGTCGCAAAAAAATTACGCGCGTCAAAATCACTATTGCGCACAAACTCAAACAGGCTGCCGTGCAATTCGTTCGTTCCCGATTTGCTCACCTGTTGAATGATGGTAGCCGAGCCGCGCCCATATTCAGCCGAGTAATTGTTCTGCAATACCCGGAATTCCGCAACCGCGTCCAGATTAAAGTTAGTGAACTGGGCGCCACCGATTTCTTCATTTGTGGTGTCAATACCGTCCAGGTAGCTGGAGCCCATGAATCCACGGTTGCCGTTCGCGGACACCCAAGGGACAAAAGAGGTCGAGCTGTCGACTTCCAGGTTGATACCCGGCTGAAGCAGTAACAGATTCGTGATGTCGCGCCCATTTAAGGGCAACGTTGCCACTTGTTCCCCGGTAACCAACCCGCCCAAGGTACCGTTTGTCGTGTTCAACAAAGGCGGAGTTGCCTGGACTTCTACTTGCGTCTTACTCTCGTTCAGCGTCAAGTGAAAATCTACTTCGCGGCGCTGATTCACATCCAATGTCAATTGCTCAGAATTCGCACTTTTGAAACCTGTGGCCTCTATGGTCAGGACATAAGTTCCCACCGAAAGATTATTCAAGGAGTAGACACCTGAGCCACTTGTGACTGTCGTGCGGCTCACGCTCGTTGCCACGTCAGTAGCTGTAACTTTGGCGTTGGGGACCACCGCTCCCGCCGGATCCATTACTGTCCCGGTAATCGAAGCCACGGCTTGCGCCGAAACTGTCGGAGTCAGGGCAAAAATGGCGAGTAGAACAGGCAATATTCGTACCAAATGGTACCTTCCTCGTTTTGGCGGACGGCCATGCGGAAGTTGGGGTCCGCCCGCCAAATCGGCTTGACCAGATCTGAATGCCCAATCGGCGATCATAGCGACCGTCAACAAAAAGCTGAACGATAGAAAGTGAGCCATTCTTGATCTCTCCTCGTTTGGTTTGGAGCCGTGACTGCGCCTCATGCCTGCTCGATGTAAATCACGATATGTTTTCGACAGAACCCGACGGCCGTTGCGCCTCAGGCGTCTCAAGCGACATCAGCACTGATGCCGCTAAGGCCAACACAATGCCCAGCCACTGCAAGGCCCGCAATCGCTCGCCTAGGAACGTGACTGCAAGAATCAACGTCAGCAGGGGATACGTGGCCGTCAGTGGTATGGCTACTGAAGCTTGCGCGCCCCGCCGCAAGCAAGCAAAGAGTAGCCACTCGCCCAATCGAGCTGCAAAACCGGCTCCCAAGCCGAGGGCAATGAAGCCGGCACGGGTATTTGAAAATTGCGCTTGCATCAAAAACCACGGCAGCGATAAGAATGAACCAAGAGTGCACCAAATAATCGCGCTGTCTGCGGAAATCCGGTTGGTCGTAAGTTTTTGCGTGAGCCCGACAATCCCCCAACAAAGCAAAGCACTCAGAGAATAACCCAGCCAGGATGCCATTAGTTTTTCCTCAAATAGATAGCAAGATGATTGCGACTAGGGCCAATCCAATCCCTGCCCGCTGGAAACGATTGACTTTCTCCCGGAGTACGATCGCAGCCAGAGCGACGGAGACGAGAGGATATAAAGCCGTGGCTGGGGAGATCACGGAGGCTGGACCCCGGCTGAGGGCCGCAAAGTACGAAACATTTCCTAGCGAAGCGACCACGCCGGTGAGCAATGCGTACAGTACTCCCTTTGCATCTCTGCTCGTTTTTGTGCGAGCCCGGAGTAGAGCCGAGACCATCAGCGGGAGCGTGCCAAACAGAAACAGAACTTGCATCTCCGCCGCGGATAGACCGCGAGACGCAATTTTTGCCAGAAAGCCGAAGATACCCCATAATAGGAACGCCGATTGAGCAAAGGGCAGCCACCGGCCCGAACGCACTTTCAGCAGCCGGTCGACGCCAATATGGCTTGGCTCCACAACCTGGTCCTGTCCGCTCATCTATACTGGTATACCGAAGCCGTTGGTCGCAGAGCGGACCAACAAATCTTGTATTCTGTCGGCGTTCAAAGTAATCTCGCCAAACTAAGGAAGTCACGCGGCCGCCAGCGTTATACGGAATCAAACTAAAATTTGACACGATTAGTATATAGGCATTGGTTCCGGGAATTCAAGGAAAAATGGGTAATAAATATAAAGGCACTGGACCCGCGCTCGTTTGATTCAGTATAATTTTCAGGGAGATGCCCATGGCCCCAGCCGTATTCGGCGAAGCGCGTTCGAAGACGAGGTATTCAGTTGACGCAGTCAGCAAGGCGTTCGACATTCTGCAGGTCTTCATAGACTCGAAGAAAGAATCCCTGGCACTGGCGGAGATCACCACCTTGGTGAAGCTAAACAAGAACGCCGTATTTCGTCTGCTGTTCACAATGGCCGAGAAGGGTTTTCTAAAAAAAGACGAGGAGAATGGGCGTTACTCACTGAGCCCCAAGTGCATTGAGCTGGCCCGGGTGGCCCGGTTGGCCAATGACCTGCGGACGGTGGCGCTTGCCTACATGCGACAATTGCGTGACCAGTTTGAAGATACCGTGAATCTAGCGATCCTGGAGCAAGGTCAGATCCGGTACATCGAGGTTCTCGAGAGTTCGCAGCGTTTCAAGGTCGTAGCCAACCCCGGTGAGCGCGACCCTGTCCACTGCACAGCGCTGGGCAAAGCCATGCTCGCTTATCTCCCCGAGCAAGAGGTGAAGACTATCGTCGAGTTGCGCGGGATGCCGAAGTTTACCGGCACAACGATAACCACCCACTCGCGATTGCTGGAAGAGCTGGCGAAAGTCCGACGCCGCGGCTATGCGATTAACGAAGGGGAGATGGTCGAGGCGTCGCGGTGTGTAGCAGTGCCGATCCTTAACACATCTCAGGAACCTGTAGCCGCCATCAGTATCTCAGGTCCAGTGGCGCGGATGGCCGATAACCGTGTCGCCGAGATCGGCACGAAGCTGCTCCAATGCGCCGCCGAGATTTCCAACCACGTTGAGTAGTCCCACGTCGCGCGCGCACCGCGCGGCCGACACGTTCAATGGCGGCTTGACCCGGGCGGGCGAGGGCGAGTATAATTCCGTTTGCTATATTATAACGAATGGCGCTGACTTCTCCGACTCGACCAGGCACCATAGGAACAGAACAGTGTCTGCGTTTTTACAGCGACGGCCTTGGTCTGGATGCCTCGCTGTATGCACCTGCGAACCCTCCGCCGACCAAACCGGTGATCATGACTTGCTCCCGCTTTCAGGGTCTGAAGACCATTCACCCTGCGCGATTTGCTCGTGCCTTCACCGCACGGGACTACACCTGTTTCGGGTTCGATTATCGTGGCTACGGGGCAAGCGAAGGCGAGCCTGGTACCGGAGACGAATTCATGCGCGATATTGGGAAGGCGCTGGCCTTTCTATCCGTGCATCCAGCGCTCGTCGAAACAATTGACGATTGGCTAACCGATCTAGATTGGGGCTCGCGATGAGCACCGCCACGCTGATGGTGATCGGCGAACGCCACGTTCCGGCTGCCAGCGGCAAACTCCTGGAAGTAATCAACCCCGCGACGGAGCAGGTGGAATGCAGCGTGCCCGACGCGGGGCCCGAAGATGTTGACAAAGCTGTTCAGGCAGCTCGAGGCGCCTTTGATCATGGCCCATGGCGACTCATGACCCCATGGGAGCGAGGCCGGTTGCTTTACCACTTGTCTGACCTGATCGAGCACCATGCGGATGAGTTGGCCATGCTTGATACGCGCGACATGGGCATGCCGTACCTGCACTCGCGCCAGCATGACCTTCCAGGTGTCGTCGATCTCCTGCGGTTTTATGCCGGGTATGCCGACAAAATGCGCGGTAGCGAGATTCCCTGCGGACCGGACAAACACGTCTTTGTGACCCGGGAGCCCGTTGGTGTGGTGGCATGCATCCTGCCGTGGAATTTTCCGCTGGCAACCGCGGCGCAGAAGCTGGCGCCCGCACTCGCGTGTGGAAACACAGTGGTCATGAAGCCGGCGGAACAGTCGCCGCGATCGGCCGCTCGGTTGGCTGAGCTGTGCCTCGAGGCGGGGTTTCCAGCCGGGGTAGTAAATACCGTCACAGGCCGTGGAGAGACCGCGGGCGCGCAATTAGCCGGCCATCGCGGCATCGATAAGATATCTTTCACCGGATCCACCGCTGTGGGCCGTCTAATCATGAAAGCGGCGGCGGAACACGTTCATAAGGTCACTTTGGAATTGGGTGGCAAGAACGCGTTCATCGTGTTCGCGGACGCCCCGCTCGAAGCCGCCGTCTCGTATTCGGCCACCACGCTCTGTTACAACTCGGGTCAGGTCTGCACATCCGGTTCGCGTGTCCTCCTCGATCGCCGTGTTCACGATGAATTTCTCGAAAGGCTGACCCGCGTGCTGAGCGGTTTCAAAGTTGGCAATCCAATGCAGCCGGACACGAAGCTGGGACCGCTGGTTTCGCGGGAGCAGTTTGACAAAGTAACAGGGTACATAAGATCCGCTGCGCAGCGTTACTCGCCGGTTTCGTGTGGCTACCGCTCTGAGCCTCTCAAACAAGGCTATTATGTAGACCCCACCATCTTCGATCACGTCGATTCAGGCGAGGCCATCACGCAGGACGAGATCTTCGGTCCAGTGCTATCGGTGATTGACTTCGGCGATGAGCAGGAGGCGATCGAGATCGCCAACCGGACGAGCTACGGACTGGCTACTTCGATCTGGACCCGCGATATCAGCCGCGCGCACCGGCTTGCCCGGCGGGTGGATACAGGATTCGCGTGGATCAATTGCAGCAACTTCTGGACGGCGGCCATCCCGTACGAGGGGCATCGAGAGAGCGGGATCGGCGTGGACATGGGATTGGAAGTCATCGAGAGTTACACCAAGCTGAAGAGTGTCATCGTAGATCTGACGGCGCGGCCCCATCCGTGGGCAGAAATGAATAAAGGAACGGACCTTTGAGCCCAGTCGAAACCTATACAGTTGGCCAACGGACCTGCGCCAGCGTGATTGCCCGGACGGTCGCGTCCCGCGGGATTACGCGTGTCTTCGGCCACCCAGGCGGCGAGGTCCTGCATCTCATTGATTCGCTCGAGACCTCAGGCATCAAGTTCATCCTGACCGGACATGAGTCGGCGGCGGCATTCATGGCAAGCGTGAGCGGCCGCCTTACGGGAACCCCGGGCGCCTGCTTGGCTACGGTTGGGCCCGGCGCCTGCAACCTGGTACTGGGCGTCGGAGCCGCTTATCTGGACCGCGACCCGATGCTGGCATTTTCCGGAGTTGTCGCGACAAACCGCAATTCAGTTACGAGCAAACAGAACCTGGACTTGTGCAGCTTGTTTGCTCCGGTTTCCAAACTGTCACTCACGCTTGACGGCATATCTACGGAGCAGACCCTGCTTTCTGCGATCGACCTCTCCTGCTGCCCGCCGCGGGGACCGGTTTTCCTCGGGTTGCCGACTGACATTGCTAGGTTCGAGGACCGACCGGCCAATACACCAGCACCACCGGAGTCCTCGACCGCGAACTACTGTCGGAATTTCGGCGAGATCAGCCAGGCCCTCAACGCAGCGTCCAGGCCAATTGGCATTATCGGGATTGCATTGGATGCGTTAGCGGATACGGAGACGATACGGCGCTTCTTCAGCGAAACGGGGATTCCATATCTCGTCTCGCCCCAGGCAAAGGGGATCGCGGACGAATCCGGCCAGGGTTTCCTGGGAACACTCGGAACAGGAGCTGGCGATGGCCTGATCAATGAGTGGCTGGACGGCAGTGACTGTTGCATTGGTATCGGCTTCGATCCAGTAGAATATTCGTCCATTTGGAACTTGCGCAAGCCATTTTATTCGATCGCCAATAGCTCGATCAGTTTCCAGCATCACTGGCCTACCGCGGAATGCACTGGCAACGTCGGCGCGCTCCTCCGTCAATTGCATGCGGCATATAGTGGCGTCAGTACCTGGTCCGTAGCTCATGTGGAGAATCACAGGAAGGCCATGGCAGCACTGTTACGCCCCCCCAGCGAGAGGAGCGAGAGGGGCCTCGCTCCTTTCCATGTCATTCGCACCCTGCGCCAGACGCTGCCCGAGGACACAATATTGACGGTCGACGTGGGCGCACACAAAATGCTCGCCTGCCAGACCTGGCGTTCGCCCCACTACGGCACGTTCCTGGTTTCCAACGGGCTCTCTGCCATGGGCTTTGGGGTGCCAGCCGCACTCGCGGCGGCCCTGGTCCACCCCAGCCGGCCAGTGGTAGGCATCGTGGGCGATGGGGGATTTGGAATGATGGTGCAGGAATTAGAGACTGCGCGACGCTTGGGCGTGCACCCGTTGTTCGTCATATTTGCGGACAGATCCCTGGCGGCCATCAAGATCGCTCAGCGCGGGCAGAACACGCCGTATCGAGGAGTGAAGTTTGCGCCGGTCGACTGGACGAAGGTGGCTGAAGGGTTCGGCGCTTATGCCCTGACCGCCACGAGCCTGTCCGATATCGGCGACGCGGTGCAGCAATGGCTCGGGGATCCGAAGCTCACGGTCTTAACTGCGCCCATCGATGACGACTTGTATGTGGGGTTGACCTATTAAAGTCAGCGCTTATGAAAAAGGAGAGTCGAGGTTAACGATGAATCTTCCGGATTCTGTTGAGTACTGCGTGATCGGCGGAGGTGTGCATGGCTTGAGTACGGCATGGCACCTGGCGATGCGGCTCGAAGAGAAGGGCACCGGCAGCGGCAAGAACATTGTCGTTCTGGAAAAGAGCGTTCCCGGCGC
The DNA here is from genome assembly GCA_963768075.1 of Terriglobia bacterium. Lineage (GTDB taxonomy): Bacteria > Acidobacteriota > Terriglobia > Bryobacterales > Bryobacteraceae > QHXW01. Next base: position 39,617 of record CAVYHD010000007.1, on the reverse strand, counting down.
TGGCGCTTCCGGTATTGCGTGCGGCGTTGTGCGTAACTTCTATTTCTCGCCCGGGATGACCGAACTGGTTAAGTTGAGCGTTGAGGTTTGGGAAACCGACCCCGAAGCATTCGGCTATCGTCCAGTCGGGTACATTGCGGCTGTGCCGAAGCAGCAGGTCAACGACTTAATCTCCATTCACAAAAAAGAGCAGGAAATCGGCTACACCTCGGAGCTACATTTGGGGGAGGCAAATTGCCAGAAGCATATGGGCACGATGTTCCGCGATTTCCATTGTGATGGCATCGAAGGTGTGCTTCACGAGCGGCGCGGTGGGTTCGCGTCGCCTCCCAAGGCCATTGCCGGCCTGCGGCAGAAGGTGCTCGATCATGGCGTGCGCATTTTAAGCGGGGTAGAGGTAACCGGTTTCGATATAGGGCCGTCCGGTATTTCGCATGTCGAAACAAATCATGGCCGGATTCGCACCGGGCTGGTGATCATCGGCGGGGGCCCCTGGTCCGGCCGCATGTGGGACTTGCTCGGTCTGCCGCCGGAGGTGGTGGTAAAAGGGCCGAACGGCCAATCAGTGACACGGCCGATGTGGACCTACTGGCAACTGCGGGAGGGCAGCATCGAAACGGACGAGCCGTTCCTCCAAGACGACGGAAACATCGCGCCTGTCATCCATCTGGATCACAGTATTCCGCTAGTGGATACTCAGACAGGCGAGCAACTGGAGAAGGGTGCATGGGGCATCTACTGGAAAAAGGACGCAACGGGTGTACAGGGCGGAGGAGTTCCCATTCGTTTGGGAACAAGGGCCGAGATTGAGCCATATGGCCGGGCGCTCGAGGAAGTGGACACTGGGTTTCAGCGCTATTTCCGAGCTGGTTTGGGTTGGGCGATGGACCGCTTCAAAGCGAAGCCCGGGCGCGACCAGCCACGGCCCAACGGGGGCATCGGCTGTTTCAGCCCTGACAACTACCCGATCATTGACTTCGTACGGCCGAATGCGCTGCTGATCGCGGACTCCAATCATGGCTTCAAGTTGCTGGCGGTGGGTAAAGAGGTGGCCCACCTGATTGTGGACGGCCCCCGCCGTTCGCTCCAGCCATTCCGGTTTTCGCGATACGCCACCGGAGATCTACACCCAAGTTCACAGAGCCCATTTCCCTGGAACTAAAAAACATATGGCAAAAAAAGGCATTTTAGAAAGACTGCGCGATGGCGTCGTCCTTGGAGACGGCGGCTATCTATTGGAACTGGAAAAGCGGGGTTATGTTAAAGCCGGCCCTTTCACCCCTGAGGTGGTCATCGAACACCCGGAGGCCCTGCGGCAACTCCACACTGAGTTTCGGCGGGCGGGTTCGGAGGTGCTGCAAACATGCACGTTTTACGGGAGCCGCGAAAAACTGTCCGTCGCGGGCTATGCGGACGACGTAGAGCGGATTAACCGGGCCGCGGTGCGCTTGGCGCGCGAAGTGGCAGGAAAGGACGTGCTGGTTGCCGGGAACCTAAGCTTGACATGGGCCTACGATCCTGACGACCCGTCGTCGAACGACAGAGTGCTCGATCTGTTTCGGCAGCAGGTCGCACTCCAGAAGGAGGAAGGAGTCGACTTTTTCATTGCCGAAACCTTCCACTACTTGGGAGAAGCGCTGTTGGCGCTCCGGGCTATCAAGGACGCCGGTTCTCCAGCTATGATCACTTTCAACTTCAAGAAGCCGGCGACGAGCAGGGAGGGCCACTCGCCGGCGGAGTGCGCGCGGCAACTGGAAGCCAATGGCGCCGATATTGTCGGGACTAACTGTGGTCGGGATCCAAAGCACATGCTGCCGGTGGCCCAGGAGATCCGCAATGCGGTGCGGTGCGCCGTGGCAGCGCAGCCCGCCGGTTTCCGGTGTACCGACGAGATTCCGTACTTCATGGGCTTGTCCCAGTTTCCCCTCGAGCTTGACCCGCTGCAGTTGACCCGTCTGGAGATGGCTCAATTTGCGTCCCAGGCGCGCCAAATGGGTGTGGGTTATATCGGTGCTTGCTGTGGCGTAGCGGCGGCGCAGATTCGTTCAATGGCCGAAGCGCTAGGACGCACGCCTGAGGCTAGCGCAAAATCGCCCGACCTCGACATCCATCCGATCCTGGGACCGGAGAAATCGGGCTTGGTCGCAAGGTAAACCAGCACGAGGCTGCTCAGTGCCTTCCACTCCCCACAAAGCTACCGAGCGCGTAGTGGGCATTTTGGCATGCCTGAGTGCCTCCACGCGGGGGCTCAACATTTCTGAGCTGAGCCGGCGATTATCCATACCCAAGTCCTCGACCCACGCCATTCTGATGACGCTGGAGAGTTTGGGGGTCGTTGGCAAGACCCCTGCCGAGGGCCGGTATGTGTTGGGAACCAAGGATTTTCGGTTGGGCAAACCAATACGCCCGGCTCCCTGATTTTTCGTTCGAAATGCGGAACGTTTCATTGACACTGCCGAAAGCCGGGGCTTACGCTCGTATAGGGATACGACTGCTGGTGGCCAGAGCCGTACCATCTCCCTCCAGCCGTATGAAAACTCGGTTACTTGCGTTCGTTGGCGCGGTTGTCTTGACCTGGCCGACTTGCGATGCTGACCCACCTCAGGGTTTGAGTCCCGCGCAATTCGACTCCGGCGTGCAGGTCATTCTGCAAACCCACTGCACGGACTGCCACGGCGAGAAGACCAAGGCGCGCGAGTTGGACTTGCGCCGTCTCGGTAGTGCGCTGAAGGGAAGTGATTCGGGTCCAGTGATCATTCCCGGCAAGCCCGAAGAAAGCAAGCTCTATACGCTTGTTCGCGACGGCAAGATGCCACTTGGCAAACCCCCGTTGAGTACGCAAGAAGTTACAACTCTCAAGACGTGGATCGAGAGCCTGCCTCCTTCCGTTGACGGGCCGCGTTTCGAGACCACGGTTCAGCCAATTCTGCAGGCTAAGTGCTCGGGATGCCATGGGACAAAGCTCCGCACAAAGGAATTAAATCTCACTACGCAAGCCGGCGTGCTCAAGGGCAGCGAGTCGGGTCCAGTCGTGGTACCGGGCAAACCGGACGAGAGCAGGCTCTACCAGTACGTCAAGGCCGGTGTGATGCCGAAGGGGGGTCCACATTTGTCGGATCAAGATGTGGCCGCTATCCGGACGTGGATCGAGGCTGGCGCTCTCTCGGCATCCGTCGCGGGCGAACAGGAGCCGGTGGCGCAGCTTACACAGCATGACGTGATCCCAGTGCTTTATCTGCGATGCACGGTTTGTCACGGTAAGCGAAAACAGGAAGGTGGGCTTGATCTTCGCAGCAGGGCGGCGATATTGCGCGGTGGAAAGTCAGGGCCGGCCATCGTTCTCGGCAACCCGCAGGATAGCCTGCTAATCCGCAAAATCGAATCCGGTGAGATGCCACCGGCAAAGCTGATGCTTGAGGTCAGCGTGCGGCCAATCTCAAAGGGCGAAACGGACCTAATTGCCAAGTGGATTGCACAGGGCGCTCCCGAGGCACCCGACCAGCCTGATGTTCCTGGTGCTGCTCCCGATCCGCTGGTAACCGACAAGGACCGTCAATTCTGGGCATTTCAGCCTCCCCGGGCTGTGAGTGTGCCTGATGTCATGGACCCCGCCCGCGTTCGCAATCCAATTGATGCTTTCATCTTGCACAAACTCGAAGGGAAAGGACTGACACTATCGCCGGAAGCCGACCGGTTGACCCTGATTCGGCGCGCCTATTTCGACCTTACTGGCTTGCCGCCCGAGCCGCAAGAGGTGCAGACATTTCTTGCCGATAAGGATCCGGCCGCTTACGAGAAGATCATCGACCGTCTCCTTGCCTCGCCCCATTATGGGGAGCGATGGGCGCGTTTCTGGCTGGACGCAGCCGGATATTCGGATTCCGAAGGCAAGCAGAATCAGGATGCGATACGACCGACCGCCTTCCGTTATCGCGATTACGTCATCCGCTCTCTGAACGCGGATAAGCCTTACAACCGATTTCTGCTCGAGGAAATTGCAGGCGACGAGTTAGCCGACTACGAAAAAGCTACCGTCATTACTCAGGAGTTGATGGACAACTTGATCGCCACTGGGTTCTTGCGAATGGCGGCGGACGCCACCAACCAGCGCGACATGAACTTTGTCGACGATCGCCGGGAAGTGATTGACGATGCCGTCGAGGTTTTGTCATCCACCGTAATGGGACTGACCCTTAAGTGCGCGCGCTGCCACAGTCACAAATACGAGCCCATTCCGCAGCGGGACTACTATCGCTTCTGCGACATTTTCAAGGGCGCTTATGACGAACATGACTGGATCGCTCCGTATCAGGATAAGCGGACTATCGGACGTTATCTGCCCTACGTAACACCTGGCGCTTCGCCCGTCCAATTGCTGGAAGAGCAGCAGAACCGCGAGGCGCGCAATCTCGGAATTCAGCAGGAAATCGACTCCTTGCAGGAAACCTTGAAGGAAAACGAGAGAGAGTTTAGAGAGAAAGTCTTGCAGGAGCGAATCAAGAGCGCTCCCGAGGCTGTCCGCTCCGACCTTCAGGATCTCGTGAAGACGCCGCCCGACAAGCTCAGTGAGGCGCAAAAGCAACTCGCTCAAAAATACGGAAAAATGATAAAGCTGAGCGACGCGGAGTTAAGGCGGTTCAGCCCTGAGTTTGAGGCGTTGTCCGAACAAACGCAGGTAAAGGAAAAGCTATTGGAGGCCTCTGGCCCTCGGACCCGACAATCCGAGCGCTGTGGGACCGGGGCGATCCCTCTCTTAGTTATATTCTGCGCCGCGGCAGCACTTCGAGTTTCGGGCGTTTGGTCGGGCCCGGCGTTCCTTCTGTCCTGACCGATGGTAAAACTCCGTTTGAGTATCAGCCGCCATGGCCTGGCGCTAAGAAGACTGGTCGGCGCTTGGCCCTGGCCCGATGGTTAGTTCGGCCGGATCATCCGCTGACCGCTCGAGTCATGGTCAACCGGATCTGGCAGCATCATTTCGGCTCGGGCATCGTGAAGTCTGTCGGAAACTTTGGCCGAAGCGGGACCCCTCCCACTAACCCGGAATTGCTCGACTGGCTCGCTCGCGAATTCGTGAATCAGGGCTGGAGCATAAAGACGATGCACCGGATGATGATGACATCAAGCACCTATCGGCAATCGTCGGCCGTGACGCCGCGCGCTGAACAACTAGATCCCGAGAATGCGTTGCTGTCCCGCATGTCCCTGCGCCGCATGGACGCCGAGGTGCTTCTCGACACCCTCGCATACGTAGCGGGACGATTGGACGAGACGCCTTTCGGTTTTCCCGCACCAGTCGTTGTGAAAGATGATGGCTCGATTACGCCGATTCCGACTGAAAAAGGGTGGCGCCGGGGCATTTATACACTGCAACGGCGCAAAGAGATGCCGACGATCTTGGCCGACTTTGACCTGCCCCAAATGAGCCCAAACTGCCTTGAGCGGTCTGAGTCCACAGTAGCGCCGCAGGCGCTATATCTTTTGAACGACGAGTTGGTCCGAAAGCTTGCCGATTCCTTCGCTCAGCGGCTCATCCGCGAGGTTGGCGCCGATCCTGCCCAGCAAATCGAACGAATGTATTGGATAGCTTTGGGACGGCCGCCCAAAAATGACGAGCGACAGGTAACACTGGAGGACCTACAGAAGCTCCGTGACGCATTTGCGGCTTCGGGTTCAGGACCGGAGGCGGAAAAGCGGGCTCTGGCGCGGGTTTGTCATTCTTTGATGAATACAGGCGCATTTATTTATATCGACTGAGGAGAAGAACATGGAACCGGGAAGACCAGCGTTAACGCGTCGCAGTTTCTTCGATCGCGTTGCGGACGGGATCTATGGGGCCGCGCTAACGACGCTGTTCGGGCGCGATCTCTATGGGACTGAGGGTACAGTACGGCGTGTGTTTGACCTCAAGCCGAGACCACCCCAATTCGAGCCCAAGGCAACAGCGGTCATTCAGTGTTTCATGAATGGTGGACCGAGTCATCTTGATTTGTTCGATCCGAAGCCCCTCCTCGACAAGAAAAACGGAGAAGCCTATCTCCCGCACAACGTCGCCGCCCAACTGACCGGGCCGGAAGACGCTGGCGGGCTCATGAAAAGCCCCTTCAAATTCGCCCAACACGGTAAATCGGGAATGTGGATGTCCGATATCATGCCCTACCTCTCCCAAAAGGTGGATGACATCGCGTTGATCCGGTCTATGCAGACAACTCATCCGAATCATGAGCCCGCGCTTTATGTGATTCACTCCGGCAGGCAGCTTGTCGGGCGTCCAGGTATGGGGGCTTGGGTCGTGTATGGACTTGGAACCGAGAACCAGAACTTGCCGGCATATGTCGTGCTTGACGATCCGCTCGGTTTGCCGAACAATGGCACGCAAGGCTGGCAATCCGGTTTTCTGCCGCCCATCTATCAAGGCACGCGGCTGCGATCGCAAGGCTCGGCGCTCCTGAACCTGCAGCCTTCCGAACCGGAACCGTCTGAAGTCGTGAAACTGAGTCGCGATCTCATCTCGCGCCTTGATCAGATTCACAAGCGCGACCACGCGGGCTATATGCAACTCGACGCCCGCATCGCCAGCTACGAACTGGCCGCTCGCCTGCAAGTCGATGCGAGCGATGCACTGGACTTGTCAAAGGAAAGTGAAGCAACTCTGCGCATGTATGGCATCGGTGAGGAGCCTACCGATTCTTATGCCCGCCGCTGCATCATGGCGCGACGGCTGGTTGAGCGTGGTGTCCGGTTTGTTCAGATCTATATCAACGGCTCGATTTGGGACCATCACACCTCCATCGAGAAAGGCCTGCGCGAATGTTGTGGCCGGACCGATAAGCCCGTCGCCGCCTCTGTTGACGGATTTGAAACAACGCGGGCTCCTCGGCAGCACACTCCTGGTATGGGGCGGCGAATTCGGCCGCATGGCCATTTCGCAAAACGCGAAGAATTCGGACGCGCGGCCGCGATCACAATCCCAAGGGCTTCAGCCTATGGATGGCCGGCGGAGGTATCCGGGGCGGAATCACGTACGGAGCCACCGATGAGATCGGCTTTGAAGCGGTGGAGAATGTGGTGAGCGTGCCGGATTGGCACGCCACCATCTTGCACCAACTGGGCCTCGACAGTAAGCAACTCACCTATAATGTCAATGGATTGGACGAGAAGCTGACTTCGGTATTTGAAGCTAATGTAATTAAGGGTATCCTTGTCTGATCGAGCGGACGCTTGAGCTTGGCTCGCAATCGCGGTCACATCATTAGATAAGAGAGGAAAGCTTTTGTTGCTAAAGGATCGGGTAGTCGTCATCACGGGCGGCGCCAGCGGGATTGGTCTGGCGACAGCGCGCCGGTTCGCTGCCGAAGGCGCCAGGCTCTGCATTGCCACCAAGAATCGTGAGAAGCTTGACCACGCCGAGCGCGAGCTACGGGAAGCTGGCTACGAATTGGTCGCCGTGCCGGTCGATGTGCGCGATATGAGCAGTGTGCAGGCCATGGTACGCGCTGCACTCGACGTCTATGAGCGCATCGATATCCTGGTTTGCTCGCATGGTTACTCGCATTTCTGCACAGTCGTCGACCATGATGAGGAAGAGTGGGTCAAAGTCTTGGATGTCGATCTGGTCGGCTGCTTCCGTTGTAGCAAAGCCGTGCTCCCGGCAATGCTCCAACAAAAGTGGGGACGCATCATGTACCTCTCCGCTACGTCGGCTTTCCGGTGCGAACCGAGTTGGACGGCCAAGTGCAGTGCGAAGACCGGTCTGCTCGGTCTCACACGCGGGCTGGCGCTCGAGGTTGCCCCGCACGGCATTACAGTAAATGCGATCTGCCCCGCTTGGGTTCGCACCGAGCGGGCTGAATTTGCCATGCGAGAACAGGCTAAACGCGAGCAGATCTCATATGAAGAGGTGTGGACGAAGACCGTTGCCGCGTACCCCATGAAGCGAATTACAGAAGTTGGCGAGCAGGCCGATCTCATGCTCTATCTGGCAACGGAAGCTGCCGCTGGCATGACCGGGCAAGCGCTTTCTCTCACTGCTGGCGCCGAGTGGTAAACAATGCGCATCTGTGATGTGCGTATCACTCCGGTCAGCGTACCCGTAGAAGCGCCATTGCGTTACTCGACTGGAGCCGACGGCGGAATTCATCGGCTAATTGTTGAGCTGGAGACCGATGACGGTTACGTTGGCTTGGGGGAATGCAACGCCGGCGCCCCGCGGGAAGCACGGCTGCGCGAGTGCATTCCACAAATCCTTGGAGCCGACCCGTTTCATACGGAGCGCTTGCGTTGGCAGATTGGCGCGCCCGCCGAGATAAAGCTCTTCGGTAACGTCAATCACACATTTGCTGCCTTCGAATTCGCATGTCTGGATATACAGGGAAAGGTGACCGGACGACCGGTGCACGACCTGCTCGGAGGCAAACTCCGAGACTTCGTCCCATTGATCGGCTATTTATTCTACCGTTACGCCGGCGCACATGGACAAGGCGCTATAACCGATCCTGCCTCGATGCTGGCCTATGCTCGGAGTGTAGTCGAGCAGTACCAATTCAAGACTTTAAAATTCAAGGCCGGTGTGCTTCCGCCGGAAGAGGAATTACAGGCCATCGCAGCGTTGCGGGAGGCCTTCCCACGATCTCGTTGCGCGTCGATCCCAATGCTGCGTGGTCCGTGAGTACTGCGTTGCGAATGGCGCGAAAGCTTCGTTCATACGACCTTGAGTATTTGGAGGATCCTACCTGGGGACTCCGCGGAATGGCGCGCGTTAACGCTAAGTGCCCTGAAATGCCACTGGCCTCCAACATGGCAGTCGCGACTCCAGAAGATTTCGCGCCCATGGCTCTTCTCAACGCTCTGGACGTTGTCTTGATTGATCCACATTTCTATGGCGGGCTGCGGCAGGCACGCCATGCCGCGGCCGCGCTCGAATTATTGAACATAGACGTCGCCGTGCATAGCCAGGGCGAGTTGGGAATCTCTATGGCTGCTCAACTCCATCTGGCAGCCGTATTGCCATCTTTGACTCACGCTCCGGACGCTCACTATCACCATCTCGTGGATGACGTGATCGAAGGCGGCAAAATGCGCATCGAAGATGGCGGAATCCGAGTGCCTGAGGGGCACGGACTTGGGATCGCGCTCGATCCTGAACGCCTCAACCGGTATCACGAGCTCGGCCGCAGATGGCAGGCATCGGCGGAGACGTCCATGGTAGGCGATTCTCAGGCGGAAGCGCACCTGGCGGTACTTCCAAAATGGTAGGCGCAGGAATCGCCCGACTACTGCTCGTCTGCGGGCCGTGTATGGTCGTGCATGTGGCGACGCCATCCACCGGCGTTCAATTCCTCTGGTCGAAGATCCAGCGGACGAAAACGCGATGCGATAGGCGCCGAAACTCGCTCCCTCACGCTGCGTCGCGCGGCTTCGACAACGTCGATAAGATGCAGGTCATGAGTCAGTTCGGTGAGCGAAGGTTGGCCCTCACGCAGCACCATGACCGCTTCGCGCAGACCGTCGGCCCAGCTCCACGTGCCTTCAATTGGTTCGTACTCCTCCCATCGACCCGCCCGATTTCGCCAGATCTCAAAGCCCCTAGGATCCCAATCGTCGCCGAGGAGATTCGCGGTGCCCTCCGTCCCATACAGCTCAAGCCCCGGCCTGCGGTAACGTTGGATTGCATCGCTCGAAATAATCGAAGATAGTGCTCCGGACTCGTGGCGAAGAATAATGTGCGAAACATCTGGATCGGGATCTCTGATCTCCACGTCGCCAACCACTCGCGGCACAACTGCTGTCTGTTCGGCGGCATTGACCTCGACAGCCGGTCCGAGCAGTGCGGTTAGACTCTTGAGATTGTAGATTCCTTTCTCAGCAAGCGGTCCAACCCCGTCCCGGTGGTGCCAAATAGTTCGCGAGCCGGCGTTCCCGTAGAGTCCCCGGGCCGAGTGGATTCGACCGATTGCCCCATCTCGGATGTGGCCCCAGAGAGCGCGAAAGGTAGGGGCGAGTTGCACAAAAGGAGCGACAAACAGGTGTAAGCCTCGGTTGGTCGCTAAACGTGCCAAAGCCTCTGCTTCGATGCGAGTCGATGCCAACGGCTTTTCTGCAACGACATGTTTGCCGTGTTCGAGGGCCAGGCGGACCAGCTCCGGGTGACTGTCGGGAGGAGTGATGATAACGACAATCTTCGCGTCTGATTCGATACCTCTCGTGGCTCAGCCACAAGCCGCAGGGCCGGCCGCCGAGCCAGAAGATCCGGCCAGCTCCCGCGGCGACGCGCGCATACTGGGCCGACCGACGCAATAACCCCGCATGGCTAACTGATCGAGGACGCGAAGGTAAGCCCAGAACACGCTTCCGGCGCCAATCATCCCTACGCCGATTGGCGAATGACGCACCGCAGGGCCGGCTTGTACCTTCCCCTTTGTCCATACTAGAGCGCTATAGCGCATCCTTTGTGCGACTATCGGCAGGCGTTTCCAGCGTCATAAGGATGCCGGCAATAAGCGCTAAAGCGATGCCGGACCACTGCAACGGTCTGACCTTTTCACCGAGGAAGACCATCGCCATCAACACTGTCAACAAAGGATAAAGTGACGTTAATGGTACGGCGATAGAGGCCTTGGCTCCGCTCTCGAGGGACACGTATAAGAACCACGCGCCCAAGCTATTTGCGACTCCAGCCAAAGTGCCGATCAGAAAATCGCGAGAACCCAAATTACTAAGACTGTTGTTGCCAACAGCCAGGGCAAGAGACACAGATAGCCAACTCGATCCCAAATGAGCACCGCATCCGCTGTGATGTAGTTGGTTGTCACTTTCTGCAGCAGGCCTACGATTCCCCAGAGCACAACTGCAATGAGCGAAAGCGCGATGGTTTCTGTCATTGGATTTCCTCAAAGGAGCATAATGACGATGGATGCCATGGCAAGAATCAACCCCAGAGTCTGTACGTTGTTCAGCTTTTCTTTAAGAACGATGAGGGCAAGAAGGACAGTCAGCGCCGGATAAAGAGAGGTGACCGGAGCAACGAAAGAGGCCTTGCCGGTCTTCATTGCCCCGAAAAAGGCTAGACAACCTAGGGCGGCAAAGATGCCCATCATGACCGAATACCACACGCCCCGCTTGCTCGTGGCGAACTTGAAACGAAGCCGGAACGACACACGACCGCCAGGGGAACCACGCCGATCGTAAAGAAGATTTGCATCTGAGCGGCGGAAATCCTGTCCGATCCGACCTTCCCCAGAAAACCAAAAATTCCCCACGACAGAAGGGACAGCAGTGAATAGATCAGCCATTTTGGCAAAAGCGGCACGAGGCCTCCACACGAATGCCCGGCAGAGCCACGGTCATCAAACGTTTCCCCTTCGATGATCGCCTCTTCGAAACTTCTCGATCATGTACTCGCACGTCCGCAGCGTGAAAGCCAGGATCGGCATCGTGCGTCGTCTTATCGGTCGGAAAAACGAAGGTGCTCGCGTCGCAAACATAGAGATTCGAAACGTCGTGAGTCTGCGCGAAACGATTCGTGACAAATTTCTTGGGGTCATTGCCCATGCGGCAAGGCCCTGTCTCGTGATTGCTTTTCCCGTGGCCACAGAGGCTCTCCCCCTACGCCCCAAACCTCTCCTCCCGCCGCTTTCAATACTTCCGGGATCACCTGCTTTGCATGCTCCCACATGGCAAGCTCATTGGGCCCCCAATGAAAGTGAATCCGAAGGGCCGGTATCCCGAAAATATCTTTCACCTCGGGATCCAGGTCCAAATAATTGTCGCGGCTGGGTAATGATGGGCGCCTGGACGTCGCTTGTCCAAGGCGCGGGATAGTACTTCTTGATTTTGCGCTTGAACTGAGCGCCAAACCCCTCGATGTAATTGTTGTACCAGGGATACTCTGCAGCACCCCCCGGAAGAATACACGCAATAGCCACGAATGAATTTCTCCTCGTGGGGATTTTTCAGATTTTGCCAGCGCGGCATCCACGCGATGGTCGAGTCCGAGATGTTGTCGGGGCGGCTCGGCTGGCCTAGGAGTTGTGGCAAACAACCGTAAGCGGGACTCCCGTACAGATGGTCGCAGAGATTGCGGCCGAGCTCGCCACTGGAATTGGCGACTCCGGTCGGCCAATGGCGCGACTTCGAATTCAGCATGATGTGCGTCGTCTCAAGACACGAGGCCGCCAGCACGACGGCGCGGGAATAGACTTCGATTTCCTGCTCCCGTGCTCCGGTCGATATAGGCCACGCCTTCGGCTTGCCCGTTTTCATCCCCAATCACCTTCCAGGCGATCGCATCCGTTCGAAGCTCGAGATTGCCTGTCCTTTCCGCCGCCGGAATCGTGAACCAGGTCGGGGAAAAGAAAGCGCCTACGTCGCAGCCCCGGCCGCAGTTTCCGCAGTAATGGCATGGAGGGTGGCCATTATGAGCGCGAGTCAGTTGGGCGCTGCGGTCCGGAAGATAAGGAATCCCTACTTTCTCTGCGCCCTTTTGGAGAATATAGTCGACGCAGCGGAAAGGAATCGGCGGCAGATATTCGCCGTCCGGATTGCTGGGTCGGTTTTGCACCGTGCTGGCCACGCCGATCATCTTCTCAATCCGGCTGAAATAAGGCGCCATTTCTTCATACGTCACTGGCCAATCCACATCGAAGCCGTCCAGGGTCGCCGCCTTGAAATCGATATCGCCAAAACGTGCCGATGAGCGTCCCCAAAAATTGCACTTCCCGCCCGTCACTTTGCACCGCACCCATTCCCAATTGGTCCCCGGGGCGTTCACATAAGTGACATCGTGCTCCCAAAAGCCCTGTGTATATTCGCTCTCGTCATGGTATTGCGAGAAATGAGGGTCGCCAAAACCCCTATATTTCATGTCATACGGCTGTAGGTGGTTGCGGAAGTCCTTTACTGGGATTGACGCGACGGCCGTTATTCAGGGCCAGAACTTTCAAGCCGGCCTCGCAAAGCGTCTTGATCGCCATTCCTCCGCCTGCGCCGGTCCCGACCACGATCACGTCATAGATCTTCGTTGGCATAAGGAATATCTCTCGCTCTTAGAGCCGTTCAAGAAATTGGCGCTGGTAGGTGCCGGTGTTCCGGGTCGTCCCTGTGAGGGCATTGGGGCATCTCCGCCCAGGCTACCTGTAGTCCCTTGAAATCCAATTGTTCCAAACCCATCCGGGAGGTATAGAAACCCATCACCGTGTACTCGCGAACCAATCGGAAGAACGCCTGCCCGTCTGCCTCTCCGGCTCGATAGCGGTCCTTATAGGCAAGATGTTCCAGCATCTCAATTTGCTGCGCTTCGCTACATTCTCGAAACGATCCCCCACAGTGACGCCGGGCGTGAGCCTCGAGCCAATTGACCCCATAGCGAAATAGATACTGAACTGACTGGCGGCTTTTGAGAGCATCCGGGACACGGTCTCGCTCGTAAACGGGCCGCTTTCTTGACGGCGGCTCGTAGCTATGCATCCCCACATCGACCCTGTTCGCAACCATGAAATCGATGAATTCACTCACGCCTGCCTCGCGTGCGCCGGGCTGGCCGTCGTTGGGGATAATCAGCTCAGTCAAACGCTCGATTGTCGCGTACTCATCGGCTGAGAAGAACTGCGGCTGGTAAGGGCCTCGCGTCCGGTTGACTGCGCTGCCCCGCTGAGCTTCGTGATCGCAGACAAACGCCCAGAGGTGAAATCCCGGAAACTCGCTTGCCACGGATGCGGCTGCCAAGATCCGCAGCATCTCGCGCCGTTCAACCCCTTGCTGTCCCACTATCGACCTCCGGTCCGGTCGTTTAGCGTTATTCGGTCAAAGCATTCCGACCACGCATTGGCCGATAAGCCAAACTTGCCAGATTATAACCAATCAAAACTCATTTGCAACCTTGGAACATTCTAGATTTCCGCTTTTGGCCTTGTCAAGGAACCAGGCTTCCACTGGCCCATCTGGGAACGTGCCGCGGCAGTCATGGCCGCGAGCAAATGCTATTATAGAGCGTTGAACGACAAGAAAGGCTAGGGCCAGGTGGTTGCGGCCCAGATATTCCTTTAAGATCGCAAAATTCCCTCCGCAACGTATCGTCTATGTTGAGCGGACGCGTAGCACTCATAACCGGGGGCGCAAGCGGCATCGGCCGCGCTATAGCGTTGCGCCTCGCCGAGGAAGGGGCTCATATTTGCATTATGTCGCTGAGCCGCGACCGCGTTCAATTGTTGCCGGGGGAGCTGAAGTATTTCGCTTCCACAAACGAGTTGCGGGAAACAAGCAAGGTTATTGAGGGACTCGGCTCCCGCTGCCTTGCCATCGAAGGGGATGTCAGCGCCCCTTCTGACGTCACTCGGATGGTTTCTGCCGCTGTCAAAGATTTTGGACGCCTCGATATCCTCGTGAACAATGCCGCTACGAGCTGTGTGCACCCGGTGCTTGACCATAATGATGAATCCTTTCTCCGCGTGATAATGGTCAATTTATATGGTGCGTATCTTTGCACCAAAGCTATTTTGCCCCACATGATAGATGAGATGCGTAAGCGATGGCTGAGTGACTATCCGCAAAAACGCTTCGTCCTTCCGGGAGAGATCGCTGGCCTAGTCTCCTATCTGTGCAATGACGAAGCTCGCGCCATCAATGGTGAGGACATTCGCGTGACAGCGGGAGCGATGTGGTAGCCATTACCACAGCAGTTTTAAGGCGAACTGGAGTTGGCGATTCGCCGTGGCTGTGCTGCTAATGCTGTTGAAGTCCCCAACTTGCGACGAATTGAGCGAGCCAACCGGGAACCTGCCGGTCGAGTCATATTGGGCATACTGATCAACATAGGGATTGGGCATCGAGAACACCGGGTGATTGAGGACGTTAAAAGCCTCGAACCGGAACTGGACTTTGATTCGCTCCGTAAGGTTGGTGGTCTTCATCGCGCTGAAATCCACGCTGACATAGTTTGGTCCCCGCAAGACGTTGCGGCCCGCATCGCCAAAAACCTCGCCTGGCGCTGTTGGTACGGCGAAGGCCGACAGGTTCCACCAGTCGAGGACCTGGTGCGGTCCATTGTTGGGGTTCTGTCCCGGAACGAAGTCGCAGACGTCCTGATAGAAGCCCACATAATTTACTGCCGCATCGCTGGTGTTCAGGCAGGATACCGGAAAACCGGTCCGCGCCACCCCGATGGCGCCAACCTGCCAGCCGCCCAAGAACCTATCGACCGGTCCCGACCAACTGCTCCCCCAGTGCCGGGCCTTGCCGAACGGTAGTTCGTATAAGACACTGGTCACTGAGTTGAGGTTCGCATCAAAGGTAGAAGGCCCGTAGTCCAGCTTCCAATCCCAGTAGTGATTGTCCGACTGTAAATAACCGTTGAGTCGCACGGCCGAGGCGTAGTCCAGTGCCCGGCTCCAGGTGAACGAACTCAGCAGCGAGAGCCCCTGCGAGAACCGCTTCTCCAGCTTGGCCTGCAGTGAATTGTAATTGGACGTCCGAGAGCTATCGGTGTAGTTGGTCCCGTTGGCAAGCTGCGGATATACGCCGGGCGTATAGACTACCGGCTGGGCGACCTGATTGTAGGCGCTGAATACCGGAAGATTGAAGTCTATGTCCGTGAGGTATGGCAGGTGTGTGGAACCGGAGCCGACATACGCCACCTCCAGAATCAGGTTGGGAACCAGCTCTTGCTGAATGCCGAAGCTCCATTGCTGGATACGCGCCACCTTAAGATTCGGTTGGACGGCGAACATGGCCGGTTGAACGATAGTTTGAGCCGTGTTGTTAAACACCTGGTCCACCACCGACAACTGCGGTGCGCGGATGAGCTTGGCCGAATTCGGGGCGTTGCGCGCGAAATCATACCAGGTGTCGGCGTCGATGGAGGAGTAGAAGATGCCCGCTCCGCTGCGGATCACGGTCTTACCGCGCCCCCAGCCGGGTGACCAGGCGAATCCAAGACGCGGACCCCAGTTAGTGAAGTCCGTCGATACCAGACTGTGCCCGAGACTGTTGTTCCGCACGTAAGGCAGGTAATAGGGTGAACTGGGGTCTGAGTCGAAGCGCGCTGGTGGGAAGTTCTGATATGGATCGCCGCTGCCTGGTCGCACGACGACTGGAGATCCTGAAAAGTCGACGTTGGATGAGTTGAAGTCGACGTTGACGATGTTATCCCGATTGTCATACCAATAGGGCGAAATTTCGTAGCGCAACCCAATGTTCACGGTAAAGTTCCGCGCCAATTTAAAGTCATCCTGGATGTAATATGCCTGCGTAAAACGAAACAGGTGGTCGTGCGAGTCTCCGGTAGCGACCTGCGCGTAGTTGCTGATGCCGAGCATCATCGAGGCGAGCGACAATCCGCCCGTCCCATCGAGCGCTGCCGTCGCTTCGGCCGGCATCTGAAAAGCCCCGCGGGCCAGGTTATGCGCCAGCAGATTTAGTTGCTCCCGATGGAAATCCACGCCGGCCTTGATGGTGTGGCGGCCTTTCACCTTGGACCAGTCGTCTCCGTAATCGTAAACGTTCTGAGTTTTTTGCAGTGGATTACTGAACGCGCCTTCTCCCAGGTTCAAGTACGGATCTCCGGCGCCGGTAAAACTTGGAGTTCCAAAGTCGATGGGAAGCGCCGAAGTCCCCGGAATTCCAAGCTGGGCGTCAATGTTTGTCTTGTACGCCAGTGGGCCCAACTGATTGGGGTTCAGCCGCAGGAAGGTGGCTTTGAGTTCGTTCACCATGCTTGGGCCAATGATCCAGGCGTGGTGCAGGGAGACGGTTTCCGTCTTGACGCTAGTGGTGAGGCTGTTCCCGGGCAGCAGCGAATTCGTGGTTTGGTTTTCGCGGGACCACGAATAGCGGCCCCACAGGTTCATGTTGGCGCTCATCACATAATCGATCCGTCCAGCCCCTTGATCGTCATTTGTCGGAGTAGCCAGCACGCCCGTAAGATTATTCGTCAACCCCGCGTTATTTGGCGCTGGAACATACTGCGATGCCAGGAACTTCGAGGTCGCCGGATTCCAACACCTCTGCGGAATGCTCATATTCGGCCAAGGCACATTGGTGTTCGGGTTGGAATTGTAGCAGCCGGCGGGAAGCGTGTTGCCGGCCAAAAACGTCGAGGAACCATTCGCGTTGGTGACATGCGGCATATAGATGGGAGCACCGTAATCCGAAAAGTTGCCGTTACGGGCGTTCATCGTTGGGACCGTTGCCGCCGCGGCTGAATTGGTGCGGTCTCGAAGGCCTTCATAACTGCCGAAGAAGAACAACTTGTCCTTTTTGATTTTGCCGCCCGCCGTGGCCCCGAACTGATTCCGGCGGAAAGCCGGCTTCGGTGCCCCAGCGCCGAGCAGAATATCGTTGAAGTAGTTCTTCGCGTCTAGCGCGTCATTTCGCAAAAAGTCGTACGCTGTGCCATGAAGGGCATTCGTGCCTCCCTTCGTGACCGCGTTTATCTGGGCCGCGCCTCGACCGAATTCCGCCGTGTAGGAATTGGTCTGTATCTTGAATTCCTGGATCTCATCAATCGAAGGAAGGGAGCCGAACTGGTTGGCTTGGGGGCCCGTGTTGACGCCGCCATTCAGGAGAAAATTGGAGTCCTGTGAGCGCGCTCCACCCAGCGAATACTGATTATTGTCCCGTGCGCCGACACTGCGTGTATCCTGAAACATGGTATTGGGATCTTTGGTAAAGGTCACGCCAGGTCCCAACGTGGCCAGATCCAGGAAGTTGCGGCCGTTGAGCGGTAGATCCACCACGCGCTGGTTGTCGATGACTTGGCCTATTGTGGCTGACGCCGTGTCTAGCAGCGGAGACTCGGCCTGAACCGAAACCGTCTGAGTCAATTCGCCGACCTGAAGCGCGATGTCCACACGCAAAATCTGGTCTACCTGGAGTTCGAAGGCGGAGACACTCGTGATTCGGAACCCCGCTTTTTCCGCAGTGACCCGATAGTTGCCCGGCAGCAGGTCCGTAACCGAGAAGTCCCCACGTGCCGTGCTGAACACCAAGCGGGATACGTTCCTGTCAACGTTGGTGACGGTTATTTTGACATCGGGAACAGCCGCGCCGGTTTGGTCCACAACTACACCGTTGATGCTGCCGGCGCCGATTTGGGCGGCGCAGGGGAGTGCGCCAACTAGTAAAGCGACCAGTGCCGCAAGGATACCAAGACGGTTGGGCGGGAACATTCTTCTGAAACCCCCTGGCTTTTGTCGTTATATCTGGCCAAATTAAAATTGATGGTTAGTATCGTACACCTTCTGAAAGAGGGTGTCAAACAAAAAAACGCTCCCAATTAATCGATGTCCGACGGCATCGCTATTACGCCTGGACAATCGGTTGGGGGACCCTGGCGGCAGCCACTGGGCCACTTCTTGGGAGGTAGTATAATGGCATTTGTGTGATTATAATTGTTTGAGAGAAACCCCTTTACCCGCAGCAAGGCGAAACGACTAATGAGTTCAACGGCAATTCTGTTGGTGGATTGTCACGACGCAAAGGGCATCGTAGCCGCTATCTCGAATTTTCTTTATTCGTCCGGAGCCAACATCCTCAGCTTCGATCAGCATCAAGACAACGAAGCCAACCGGCTGTTTATGCGTGTGGAATTCGATCTCGCAGGCTTCACCCTGGCATTAGCGGACTTCGCGCGCGAGTTTCAGCCCATCGTCGATCGTTTTCGTCTGCGGTGGCGAATTGAGGACACCGCTCGCTTGGCGCGCGTCGCCATCTTCGTCTCACGTTACCAGCACTGCTTACTGGACTTCCTTCACCGCCACCAGGCCGGCGAGTTGAGATGTGAGGTGGTGCTCGTCACCAGTAATCATGCGGATGCGCGGCCGCTGGCCGAATTCTACCAAGTGCCGTTTCAGCATGTGCCGGTAGACATAGGAAACAAGGACGAAGCCGAGGCCAGGCAAATCGACGCAATGGAACGGAACGCGGTCGACCTGATCGTGCTGGCGCGCTATATGCAGATCCTCTCCCCAGATTTCGTAGCGCATTTTCCGCTTCAAATCATCAACGTACACCACTCTTTCCTGCCCGCGTTCAGTGGAGGCCGGCCCTATCACGCAGCTTTCGAGCGCGGCGTAAAGCTCATCGGCGCCACCAGCCATTACGTTACCGATGAGTTGGATGCCGGACCGATCATCGAGCAGGATGTCAGACGTATCTCTCACCGCGATCAGGTGCAGCAGCTCATCGAGAAAGGCCGCGACCTCGAAAAAGTCGTGCTTTCACGCGCGGTACGGTGGCACCTGGAACATCGGATTCTCTTCTATGGGAACAAAACTGTTGTCTTTGAGTAGTCGCCGAGGCCGAGAGCCGGGCTCACAAAATCTCCCGGCCAATATCCACATAGGTGCCCGCGGTGACCGGTGTCAGTGCCTGTCCATCGGCCTGGAACTCCGTCGCGATGCTCTCGATGGTCGAGAAGCTCGGCACGGTCCACATCGCGAGTCCTCCAGGATCAGGAGCCAGTCCGCCGATGCGTTGAATCAGGAGATTCAGCGTCAGGTCTTGGTGCCGTCGCGCCCGGTCCTCATACATCGTGCGAATTTCTTGTTGGCGGGCGTCCGCACGGAAGAATTCAGCATAGTAGATCCCATTGCGAGATGGTATCGGTGGCATCAGAGGCCGGTAGCAGCCGGCGATATCGATGCGCGCGACACGCGCAAATTGAGTGGCGTGCTCGATTCCTTGAGGCGTACGGAACTCGCGATCCCAGGCGTCGATCCGCTCGAGCCCGGCATTCGGCGTCGACCAAACGCAAAAGTATTCCGGCTCAGGTCCCAGTCTCCAGGTGCGGCCGGCTCGAATGATAAGCTGATCTGCCGAGTATCCCGTTGACCATTCATCCTGAGCGCTGGTCACCGTTCGATGGAAGTCCATCAGTTCGATGCCGGACCGGCGGCTGAAATATTCGATGTAGATGAGCATAGGAGATCATATTGTGTACGCGCGCGAAATGGGAGTCAATTAGAATCCATGATCTATATCGAATACATTAGCCGCCGGACTGGCATTGAGCTCGAGGACTTCCACGAGACATTCCTGCGAGTGCAGCGGGGCTGGGAATCCGGCGCCTCTGAAGACCAGTTGATCGTCAATGCGGCACGAACCTGGAGACTCGGCCCCGAACCGGAGTACTTCACGGTGTGGCATACTGCCAATGCCGGTTTCGAGCGAATCGACGAGTGGCAACGCATCTTCGACGACCGTGCTGCGAAAGGCCACGTATCGCCCCTGAGGCGAGTGGCTCGCATGGACGCCGCTGGATGCTACGAGGCGCTTCGGCCGCCTTTGAATTGCCAAGGCGGTCTTTATTATGTAGAACGGTTTGCGCCGCGGGCGCACGCCGAAGCCGTGATTAACGCTTTTGAGAAAAGAGCCGACAATCATCCGCGGTTCAGGCTCGCGTTGCTGGCCCAGCGGATTGGCCTCCTAGGCCCGAATCCGGCTGGCTTCGCCATCTGGATTGTTCCCTCGTTTGGCGCTTTAGAAGAGATCGCCGAGGATCTGCAAAACAGCGATGCCTCTGTCACGCTCGAATTGGCCGCCGTGTACGTCGACGTCGGAAAAGAGATCCTATAGCGTCCTAATTGACTCCACCGGCAAACTCACGACGAAACAGCCGCCGCCGCTTTCTCGCCGACTAGTTGCCCGCCGTAAAATCTTCCCGGCGAGAATGGCTCGATGATCTTGGGCGTCTTTCCCGTGGCCAGCAGCTCGGCCAGATTCTTCGCCGCGGCCGGCGCGGCTTTGAACCCGTAAGTTCCCCAGCCCACATCCACGTAGTAGTTCTTCCCTTCCCGCGAGACGCCGATGATCGGCGCGTAATCCGGCGTCATATCGCAAATCCCGGACCACTGCCTGAGCACCCGTAAACTCGATAGCTGCGGGAATAACTCCAGGGTATACGATGCCATCTGCTCGAGGGTGGGCAGCGTGCCCTTCAAGCTGTACGACTGGTACGGATCAATCTCCGCGCCGATCACCAGTTCGCCCTTGTCGGTCTGGTTGACGTAAACGTGCAGGCTGGCCGAAACGATGACCTTGCTGAGAAAAGGCTTGAGCGGCTCCGTGACGCAGGCCTGTAAAGGATGGCTGACGATCGGCAGCGTCACACCCGCCAGCTTCGCCACCATCGACGCCCAACCGGCCGTTGCGTTGACGATCGTGCCGGCCGCGATCTCCCCGCGATTGGTGCTGACACTGTCGGCCTTTCCACGGGACACGCGCACCCCCGTGACTTCCGTATAAGGATGGATCTCGATGCCCAGCCGGTCGCACGCCCGCGCGTAACCCCAGACCACGGCGTCGTGACGGATAATGCCTCCCGGCGGATGGTATAGCGCCGCGAGAATCGGAAGCCGCGGACGTTCGCTCACGTCCATCGCGGGGACGAGCTGGCGGATCTCGTCCGGATAAATGATGCGGCTGTCAACGCCGAGCACCTGGTTATTCTCGGCGCGGACGCGGAGCCCGGCGATGGCGGAATCGGTGTGCGCGAGCGTCAGGTGCCCGCACTGGCTGAACAGCAGGTTCCACTCGAGTTCCCGCGATAGCTGCTCGTAGAGTTTCACCGATTCTTCGTAAAACGGAATGCCCTCCGGCGTCCGGTAGTTGGACCGGATGATCGCTGTATTGCGCCCGCTGTTTCCGCAGCCCAGATAACCGCGATCCAAAACGGCGATGTTCCGGATGCCATGGCGCGAAGCCAGGTAGTACGCGATGCCTAAACCGTGCACCCCCGCGCCCACGATCACAACGTCGTAGGTAAATTTTAATTCGTGAGCCCGCCACATCCGCTCTTTGCGGAAAAGCCGCATCATACCCGCCGTCCGAGAAATTCGAGGGCCTTCAACCCGAACGGCGCAATGTGGAACTCATGTCCTGCGTGTAAGATAGCGTCCCACACGCTCTCCCCGTATTCGCGGCTCACCAGAATATGAAAAGCGGGAATCTCACCCATGTCATCACGCAACACCCTGCCATGTACATGTCCAACGTTCGCTTGACCGCAGGCAAGGTTGTCGAGGGTGGTAACATTCAGCGAGGTTAATTTCCGCAGCACATCGCGGCTGCGGGGGCCAGCCAATAGAAACTGCGCGTAAACAGAAGTCACATCCGTGATGTACGGAATGTCCAACGGGGGAGCGCTCGGATGGCAGGTGACCAGATAATGCTGTGGTCCAAGACACCACACGGTTCCGTCAGGTGTTTTCGGTTCGTGACCTTTTACATCGAGATTCCTCATCCAGGTCACGTCGCTAACTGCCACGCTCTTTGACAATTGTTCCGCTTCTTTTTGTGCAAACGTGAAGTACGCCGGAACCCGCCAACCGTGATGGTCGATGAAGCTCGCGCCGGCCTGCTCATGTTTGTGGAATAACGGGGACTGCCGGACGGCCGCCATGGTCACATCCTCAAACGGTCGCCGGCTGGATCGTAGAACGCGTCCGGCACGATGCGAGCACGCGCGGTGCCGCCGGTTACGCGAATCTCGATTTCGGCTCCGGCGCTCGCCGATCCTGTTGCCACCCACGCCAATCCGACGGCTTTCCCCTTTTGAGGAGAATAACGCGAGCTGGTGACGCGCCCGGCGAGCGCATCTTCGTTCATGATGAAACCGATCAGGCTCTGCGGCGGGGTTGTTTCGGCGAGCCGCGAAAGGGCGTTACGGCCGATGAAATCGGTTTTACCGAGCTTGGCCACCCACGCCATGCCGGCGTCGTACGGACTCGAAAGCGCGTCGGTATCCACGCCTACGATCACGTGGCGTTTCTCGAGCCGCAGCAGCCGCTGCGCTTCCACTCCAAACGGCCGGATGTCGAAGATTTTGCCGGCCTCCAGTAGTTTCTTCCAGAGATGTTCGCCGTACTCCGCCGGGAAATGGATTTCCCAGCCGGTTTCGCCCACGAACCCGATGCGCATCAGCAGCGCGGGAACCTCCGCAACTTCCGCTTCACGACAAGCCATGTAAGGAAACGCCTTGGTGGAGAGGGCACAAGCGGTGAGCGCCTGAAGCACGTCGCGCGCCTTGGGGAGGCCAGATTCACGGCAGCGCGTCCACCCGTCAAGTTCGTGATGTGCACATCCCAACCGGTACCCACCGACCACCATTCAAGCCACTGCTGCACGAAATCGAGATTTCCGGTGGTTGTCGTGATGAAGTAGTGATTCTCGGCCAGGCGCGAGATGGTGCCATCGTCCAGCATGATGCCGGCTTCATCGCAGAGCACGGAATAGCGCACGCGGCCGGGTTTCAGATCCGAGAAGCGGTTGGTGTAGACCTTATCGAGCAGCTTGCCGGCATCCTGGCCCTTCAGGTCGAGTTTACCGAGCGTGCTGACGTCGATCAGGCCCGCTCGCTCACGCACGGCGCGGTACTCTTCCTCCACGCAGGCGCGCTCGACGTCCAATGACAAGGTCTTATAGTAGCGCGGGCGCTTCCATTCACCCATGTCCATCCAGACGGCGCCGGATTCTTCGTGCGCATAGTGCATGGGCGTGCGGCGGGTGGGATGATGCCGCGGACCCGCAAGCGCACCGAGGGAAACCGAAGGGTTGGGCGGGCGCGACGTTGTCACACCGGTCTCGCCCATGCTCCGTCCGGTTTCGTGGGCGCAGACGCCAATTCCAGACAACTGGCACATCCGGCCCTGGCACGGTCCCATGGTTAGGGTCGTGTAGCGCTTCAGGGTTTCGATATGGTCGAAACCTTCCTGAATGGCATCGCGCACGTCGGCGGTGCTTACGTCGTTGCACAAACAAACGAACGAGCGCTTGTGGAACGCAATGTCCTGAGGCGGTAGCGTCACCGCGGGAGCAAGCCACGCCCCGGTGACTTCTCCGACAGCGCTCACGCTCGCCGGAAGGCCCAGCGACAAGAAGGCTCCGCGTTCTTCGTTCCATGCCATCTTCGCGCCGGCCTGATGGAGCAGTCCGCCATCCGGAACGCGCGGTCCGCAAATGACTACCAAGTCACATCCAATCTGGCCCTCGCTCGTTCGCAGAGCAGTCACATGCGACGAACCGAGCGCCGAGAGAACGTGATCGGGCGCGACGACGCCGGTGAGTTCGACGCCTGCCTCCCGCATGTCCGCGGAGACTTCGTCACCCTGAGCGCCGTTCGCCACAACGACGGCACGATTACCCGGTTTGATGTCATGCAGGCGAATCAGCCGCTGGATGGCAATGGAGAGCATGATACCGGGCAGATCGTTGTTCTCGAACGGAAAAGGAACTTCGTAAGCGCCGGTCGCGACGACGACGCGCTTAGCGCGCAGGTGAATCAACCGCTCAATAGCGCCCGCGTGAGGATTCGCCTGGACCACGCCCAGCAGGTTTCCTTCGTAGAGGCCAAAACAATACGCACGCGAGATGATTTCGACGCCTGGCAAGGACCGGAGCTGCGCGATGAGCTGCGACGGGATGCCGCCGGCCGTCTTGCGGTATCGCCGATGCCCGCCGAGATCAGGCTGATCGTCGATGAGAATCATCTGAGCGCCACTCTGCGCGAGCTCCAACGCGGCTTGTAAGCCCGCCGGACCGCCGCCGACGATGGCCACCTCGGCGTTCCGCCACTCATGCTCGTAGTCGGTTGAGCCCGTGCCCTGCGCGGGCGCGACACCCAATCCCGCGACCTTGCGGATGTAGGGTTCGGCGGCGTGCCAGGACCACTCGTGCGTCATCGCTTTGTAATACCAGCCCACGGGCATGAGCCGGTCGAAGCGCTGCACCCCGGAGAGCCAGTCATTCTCAAGCGACGGAAATGCGTTCTGATGGCACACCTTCATGCCAGCTCGCGCAGGCGCGATGCACGAGCGTACGTTGGGAGTTCCATCGACGTTCACCAGGCAGTTGGGGCACTTGCCCGCCATGCAGAGCAAGCCCCGCGGCCGATGGTATTTGAAGGTGCGTGTGAAGATGCGCTGCCCAGCGCGGTAGAGTGCCGATCCCACTGTGTCGCCCTCGCGCGCCTTGACGGGCTTGCCGTCAAATTCGAAAGTAAACTTCCCCGAATTCGCCATCATTCCGGGAAAAACGCTTCCAAGACTTCGTTAGTGGTGGTGTTGCGCCGCGCTTGCAGCCATTGACGGCAGCCGGAGCGATGATACCACCACTCCTTCTGGAAACCGGATTCATTGGCTTTGGTGTACGTGTACTCCATCCAATCCGCGGCGGGCGCTTCGGCCTCGGGGCGCTGTTTCACTTCTCCTCCAAACCGGAATTCGTAGACACTGCGATTGCCGCAGTGCGGGCACGGGATCAGGAACGAAATGGTGTCACCTCCCGACCGGCTTTCGCGTGCCGGCCAGCGGAATGTTGAAAGTCGTCGACATCTGTTCCTCGCAGCTTAACTGTGCAGTCCGCCCATGAGTCACTTCGAGCAAGTACATCACCAGCACATTGCTTTCGCCGAAAGTCAGATGATAGGCGTCGGAAAGCTGTTCAACGCGGAGGATCTGCTCGATGTTCTGACTAAACACCGGGCTAAACTCAAAGAAACTGAAGTCGATCACCTTCGAATCCAGCTTGGCACACTCCAAGAGCTGTGCACTCCTAAGCTGGCCCAAAATCGAAATCTGCATAACATATGCCGCGCCATCGTCCTTCAATAATTCCGGCAGCACTGAAATCAGATGATCGACCTGGTTCCGGCCCCAGAAGTCGACGGGACGATGGCTGGAAAGATCACCCAGCGGATCCACGGGCATTTGGTACAGGCTCGCGATCACCAGGTCATACTTTTGATCGGGCGCGTACGTGTATAGGTCTGTTACCGTGGCGCTAACCCGGTCAGCCACGCCATTGCGGAAACAGTTAGCGAGCGTGTTGGCGACGGCTTCGCTCTGAATGTCAATTGCATGCACATGTTCCGCACCATTAAGTGCTAACTGAACGCTGAGTATCCCGCTGCCACAGCCAATCTCCAGGCATTGTCTTCCTTTACCTAATCCTGTGCGGAACAAATGCTTCCAGATCAGAAAGCTACCCTGGGTAGGTTGGAAGACGTTGGCATCACAGACAATCTCTGGAAACGGAAGCGGATAGATTTTGCGGCCACAATCGTCAACCCAGGCGTGGGGGATAGCGGAGATAGTTTCTGTCTCGGGCCGCTCCGCCGACAAATTGTCCAGTTTCGCGGCGAATTCCGTGCGGCGGCCGGGCTTGGTGCCGATCAGTTTTTGCCGCGCCGCCGCGATATGCTCCGGGGTTACGCCGCAACATCCCCCAACAATCTGCGCGCCTTCCCGGCGCCATTCGAGAGCCAGATCCCCAAAAGCCTGCGGATCAATCCTCTCGTCAAATTTCCATCCTGGATCCAGGTAGCGCCCGAGATTTGGATAGACACCCAAGGGTAGATCTGTGAAGTCTCGCAACCACGGCAGCATGCCGGGGACATGGTCGGCTGGGAGGCAGTTAATCAGCAGAGCGCCGACGCCCATCTTTTCGAAATTTCGCGCAGCTCGTCCAAACGAATCGCCTTCTGGCCCTCCCCAATGCTGACCATAGACCCCGCAAACTCCATTACGACACCGCCTAAAGCTTAGCCACACCGGCAGCCCGGTCTGAAGCATCGTTTCTATCGCGCAAACGGTGAGGTTTTCACGGATGAGTGATAACGTTTCCATCAGAATCAAATCCGGGGGAGACTCCTCGAACAAACGCGCCAAGAGTTGAAGCGTGCCCAGGCGCTGCGCGCGATCGATGTCCCCGTTGATACTGAACGCTACCGCGCATTGGCCGGGGGGCCTCGCTTCTTCGATCGCCTGACGCGCCAGCCTAATGCCAAGGCGCGCGATGTCCATCCAATGGCGGGGGCCTGCTTGAGACATCATGCTGCGCGTTTCCATCTCCGGAGCGTTGATGATGGCCCAGGTATTGGTGGAAATGATGTCGCAGCCCGCGGCAACGTAACGACGGTGCACATCGAGTGCGGCGTAGGGTGCGTGATATAGCGCCCAGGTCCCCCAAAGGTTTTCATCGCTGATCCGATAGTCCCTCAGCCCGGTGCGCTCCAATTCCGTGGCGACACCGCCGTCCAGAATCACGCACCGGTTCCCGGCAATCAGATCTCGAACGCGTTCATAGGCATCGCTGTGCTGCTCTGCCACGTCCTCATCTCCAATTTCGCAACGGGGGATTCATCCTGGCGCTCCGCGATTGGCGCCTTGAGCCTCAGCCGCGCGGAAATTATCGATTAGTCCAACAGTTATGCTGATCATAACTATGTTTGATCATATTGAGGTTAAGTATAGCTTGGCTCAGTAGCTCCGTCAAGATTTGCAGCGAAGATCTGGGGATCGAAAAGGGTTGGGACCACAGCCATTAGCCCACCTGGGTGGCTGAAGGGATTTGGATCAGGTTCAACATTAGAAAATTTACCCCCATCCATAATGTTTGATTGGGTATAATTTCATTCCATATGGATTCCTGCGTGACTTTGGATCTACTGAGGCGCCTTTGAACCACGCGGCAGCGGCCCTGAATAAGCCCGCTCGCATTTTTGCGGACCGGCGGATGCGCGCTAATTCGCATGCCGTCCAGCAGCCGTTCATAATTGCGAGCGGAGGAATCGCACGCTTTTCGAGAGCCACTCTTCCTCTATGCGAACTGTCTCCTCGATGGTCCCGGCGAATGGCGGCCAGTGTTCCACAATGACATTGATTCCGGTGCGACCGCGCCGGCGGAGTTCGGCGAGAACCCAATCGAAATCGACCCGGCCATCGCCCGCCGGCTTTCCCACTACGGAGAATCCCATGCGTGTGTCGACCCGACGAATATCGTAATCCTTGGCATGAAGCACGACAGCGAGATCCGCCAAGTGCTCGACGACGGTTTGCAGTGTTTCAGGCCGGCCCAGCGAATTGGCGGTATCGAGACAAATGCCCACGTGCGGGCTCGCGATTCGGCGGATGATGCCCGGCGAACTCCGCCGCGCTAAACGCTTCGTTGTTCTCGAGGGCAAGGGTCACGCCTTGCCGCTCGAGCTCCGGCAGAACCTGGCGCAGTTCGGCCTCGGCCTGCGGCCATCTGTTCCGGCCCGCACAGGCTGCCGGACAGGACCGTGCGGAGAACGCGTGCGCCAATCTTGTGAGCGATCGCCATGTACCGCGCCAGATGCTCCGGATTAAGGCCCCGCGTGCCGACTTCGAGAGTCAATCCGCGTGCGCCGGCGGCTTCCCGCAGCCGGTCTAGTTCTGTATCCGGCAATTCGTGAAGCGGGAGATTGTCGGCAATCTGCACCACGGGCACATTCATTTCGACGGCTTTTCCGAGCAGGCCGAAGGCATCGAGCGGTCGCTGAGGCCGAGGATATTCCGGCACGCCGATGGACCACGGCACGCTCCAGGATGCGATTCCGAGCTGCATGGCAAAAATTACCTCCTCAAACGCATCATTCGAAATTTCCAATTTATCGCATCGGGGATTTCGGTCAATATATACCCAGCGGTTTTCGAGTTAGAGTTCATTGAAAATTCGGGATGCGAGGCGGACGCCGCCGTCTGCCTCTACTTTCTTGTGTCAACGGGAGAGCCGGACTAGGGGCCGGGGCGGACGAGAGCGTCCGCCCCACATCGCGCCACATCGGGCAATCCCCGGCCTTCTTCCGATTATCAGAGTTTGCGGAACAGCGTGTCCACATTGCCTTTCACTTCGTTGGCAAGTTCGCCCGCACCGCTCTCCCACGGGGCTAGTGGAGAATATTTCTCGAGTGAGCTTTCCACGAACTTTCCGTACTCGCTTGCGAGCGAAATGGTACGCAGCGTGGTCGGGGTGATGGTTCTCTCAAGCTCTGCGAGATTCGCACCACTCTGCTTGCCGCGCCTTACCGCTTCGGTTACCTCTTCGATGTAGACTGCGGTCTGAGTGAGGCGGTCTCGCGTATGCTGGACGGGGCCGTGACCTCCAACGACCGTTTGAAAATCGAGTTCTCCGTACTTGCGCAAGGTGGTGGGCCACTCGTCCGGATAGCCGTCGTCTAACCACGGTACGAAACCGTGAAGCTGATCTCCCGTGGCAATTACTCTCTCTTGCGGCGAGAAAACAACCACATCCCCGGAGGTGTGTCCGCGGCCGCGGAAGAGCACATGAATCTCGCGATTTTTGTCGTAAATGACGAGCGAATCACTAAATGTGATGTTGGGCAGCTCAGGCTGGTAACTCCGCATTTCGCGCAAGTAATTCGTCATATCGGCAACCGCGCGTTGCTGGTAGGCGCGTTCGGATTCGTTCTTAGGCGTCTCCTGCCTGAGTTTCTCCAACTTCGATTGTGTCGTTTCCATCGACGCCTTCAGCCTGTCGATCGCAAGACTCTCGATCGATTTGCGCGTCTCAGTGCTGGCGATCACTTCCGCTCGTGGCGCGATACTCCGGTAATACGGCATACCCTGGGTGTGGTCCCAGTGAAAGTGTGTGTTGACGATGTAACGGACCGGTTTCGGGCTTACCTCGCGGCGCACCTGGGCGACGAGCGCGGCGGCGGCGGAAGGCTTGGAGTGGGAATCGACAACCAGAATGTCGTTGAAATTCACGAAAATGGCGGCATTGCAATTGAGCAGCGTTACCGGTTTTGCAATGGCCGCAAATACGTTTTCGCCTAGCTTCTCGATAGTGAACAACGGTGTTGCCGGCGCGTTCAGAGACTGCGCCCTCGCCTTATCGGCCCGAAGGAAAGCACGATCAAGCGCTAAGCTGCAGATTAGAGATTTTCCCAGAAAGTCCCTACGATTCATAATGGACAGACGTGCGCTTTGAGAAAGCGCTTACTCCTTTCCATTTCCACCCCATCGATCGGATCAGATGGCGGCCAGTGCTACAAAAATGACAGCGGCTTCCTGTCAGACGTTCAGTATCGCGAAGTTGCGCCGCATTGCGCAATGCCCTCACTGCGAGGTTTTCTTCCATACAACTGGCTCAATTGGCCCGACCACGAACGAGTACATCATGCAGGCGATAAACATAAGCACGGAAGCGGCAAGAAATGCCCCAAAGAAGGAGCCCGTTCGGTGCACGACCCATCCGGTAAAGACAGGAGCAGCGAGGCTTCCCAGATTCCCGATTCCGTTCTGCAGGCCAGTCCATTTTCCGACCGCTTCCCTTCCCGCGAGTCGTTGTGTGATTGCCCAGACATTCGATGTGAAGAGACCGACTCCGACAAACGAAACAATCAGAAGAACCATCGAAGTAATGTTGCTGGCAAGCGCCGAGCCTGCCAGGGGTAAGGCAGCAAGGAACAAGCCGGAAACCGCGAAACCCTTCCGTACACGGGCGGCGGGACGTCCGCGATCAATCAGCCAGTCCGAGATTCGTCCACAAGTCATCGACGACAGCGCGGCGGCGCCAAACGGAAGCGAGCCGAGGACCGCCATCTCACGAATGCTGTAGTGGCGCTGCGTGACGAGATAAGACGGCAGCCACGTCATGACAAAGAAGTATCCATAGTTGAAGCAGAACAGTCCGATAGATGTCGCCCAGGACGGTCTCTTGCGGAGGATCTGGGTCAATCCCGGCGCGGGTTGGCGCGCAGTCGTCTGAACTACCCGCGTGGGCGCGTACTTATACCACGGCAACAGCCAGAGCAGGCTGGCAGCGCCCAATACGAAAAAGAGGGGTCTCCAGCCCCACTGGGCCACCATCATGCCACCGAGAAAGGTACCGACGCCCGGTCCGATTTTGCTAGCAGCATCGACGAGCGAATTAGCAAACCCGCGGCGATTCTCCGGAAGGCCACTCGCGAAGATGCTCGACCAGGATGGATTCGCGGTCGATTCTCCCAGCCCCAGAAGCAAGCGGAGTACCAGCAAAGATCCAAAACCGGTTGCGAACCCGGTTAGCAGAGTCGCAACGGTCCAAAGCAGGAAGCCCAGTCCATAAATGAGGCCGGCGCCGTAACGATCGACGAGCAAACCGGTGACGATCTGAAATCCTGCATAGGTCCAGAAGAACGCGGAAAGCAACACGCCCAGCTGGACCGAATTCAAGTTGAACTCGAGCGCGAGGACCGGCGATGCGACGGAGAGATTACCCCTGTCGATAAAGCTGATCACCGCGGAGATCGCGAGAAGAGCCAGAACGACGCGGCTTCTGTTTTCCACGTTGATCATCTGGATTACCGAACCGTTCTCCCGCCGTCAATGGGGAGGTCAACGCCCGTGACAACCCGGGTTCCCTTGATCGAACTGTTGTTGACCATCGCGCCTTTGCCACGCTTCAGCCTTTCTGAGGCGCACCTACGGCCGGCAACGCGGGCCTCGATCTGATAGCCGGGAGGAATGAATGCTATGATCGTGGGTCGAAGCGTCGTACTTTCTGATGTCTTTATCACGCTGTTCGTATTCTTCTCGGGCAAAACTTTGGCGTTGAATCGTGGCATTGTTCTATGTTGACCGGACGCGTCGCACTCATAACAGGAGGGGCTAGCGGCATCGGAAGGGCAATCGCTTTGCGTCTCGCCGAAGAAGGGGCACATGTTTGCATTTTGTCGCTGAGCCGCGACCGGGTTCAATTGCTACCCGGGGAGATCAAGTATTTCGCTTCCACGAGTGAGTTGCAAGAAACAAGCAAAGCTGTCGAAGGATTCGGCTCCCGATGCCTTCCACTCGAAGGTGACGTCAGCGTCGCTTCCGACGTTGCTCGAATGGTAGCAGCCGCACGCAAGGATTTTGGGCGCATCGATATTCTTGTGAACAATGCTGCCACCAGTTGTGTCCAACAGGTGCTGGACCACAGTGATGAATCGTTCCTCCGCGTGATCATGGTTAATTTATTTGGTGCATATCTTTGCACGAAAGCAGTTTTGCCCCACATGATATCGGGGGGCTGGGGCAGGATTATCTCGATCGCATCGACGAGCGCCCATGTGGCTGCTGAGAATTACAGTGCCTATACGGCTTCGAAGCACGGCTTACTTGGGTTCAGCCGCTGTGTCGCACTGGAAGTGGCGCGGAACAACATTACAGTGAACACCATCAGCCCGGGCATTGTCGAGACACCTTCCACGCCGCTGTACACCGGAAAGTCGGCAGAGCAGGCCGGCGTGTCGCCCCAGCAGATGCGCGAACGATGGCTAAACGACTATCCGCAAAAACGTTTTGTCCTTCCTGGAGAGATCGCCGGCTTAGTCTCATATCTGTGCAAGGACGAAGCCCGCGCCGTCAATGGCGAGGATATACGAGTGACCACGGGAGCGATGTGGTAGCCGCGCAACGGACGGCGCCACCCATGAATAACGCAGGAACATTCTCGAAACCTCCTAGCCGGACCCGACCTTAGTCAAAAGATAAATCGTAATCCAAGCTGAATCTGACGCTCCGCCGTCGCGGTAGCCGTGGAAAAGCCGAATGCGGGATTGCTAAGTGTCGAGACCGGAGTGGCAAAAGTAGCTTGATTCAGGAGATTGAAGAACTCCGCGCGGAACTGCAACGTCGTCGTTTCGGTCAGATGCGTGTCTTTGACAATTGAAAAGTCAACGTTCGACCAGCTTGGACCTGTAAAAGTATTGCGACTCAAATTGCCAGGCGCTGTTTGTACCGTTCCAATTGTTAGACTTGTGGTCGTGGGAACCGAGAAGAACTGCCCGTTCATGCCGTTATTAGCGATAACAGAGTTCGAAAAAAACTGCGGTCCGCTGCCACTGTATAGTGTAGCCTTTTCAAGGAAAAACGGCCGGGCGGTTACGCCGTCGAGGCTGTCAAACCCATACTGCAGGGTTCCGTAAGGTCCGACAACAGTAAATGGGAATCCTGTTTGAGCACTGAAAATGCCCAATATCATCCATCCCTGGGCCAGCCTGCGCGGGAGGGCCGAGAAGATTCCGCTTCCACGGGGCAGGTTATATTCGAAGTTAGCTGCGAATCGCTGGTTAACACTGTAAGTGGCTGGGCCGTACTCACACTTCAAACATTGCGGATTGTTCGGGGTTATCCCTCCGCTGGCTCCTGGAGCGCTCCAGACGGCATCGGCGTCCGTCATGTCCTTGGCCCAAGTGTAATTGGCCTGAAATTGGATACCGTGCTGGCTGGACATTTTCCGCGCCTGTACCTGAAGCGCGTGATAACTGGAATAAGCACCGTTGTAAATTATGGCTAGCTCACCCAAACCCGGAGTAATTTGGCTGTACGGGGCCTACTGAGGCTCCGCACCCGTGTAAGCATTTGGGAAACCCTCGTTGTATAGATGGACACCGTTATTCCCGACGTATGACAATTGCAGAACCACGTTGGTAGGAAGCTGTTGCTCCACCGTCAGATTTTCATTGATCGTATACCCATTCCTGAGCCGGTCGGAAGGATACCACGCACCGAGCACACCAATGGCCGCAGCGGTGGGCGCAAGATTCACGGGAGCATTGGGAGGAATAAGCTTGGTGTTTCCATTGGGCGGCATTAGTTGGCCTGAAAGACTTACTAACGCGGGCAACGATACCGGTAGTGGGGTCAGCGAGTAAGTAGGAGATGAGAGATAACTGAGAGACTCAAGAGGAAAACTCGAGGCCGTTTGGCCCGAGTAAACCATCGGAATCATGTTACTGAATATGGCAAAGCCGCCACGCAAGACTGTCTTGTGGGTAACTCGATATGCAATTCCCAAACGCGGCCCGAAATTCGGGTAATCCGGCTGGAAGATTGGACTCGGATTCAACACAAATCTCCCGTAAAGGTTGCCATAATCCGCGATCTCTCCTAAACGGTTGCCCACTTCGTAGGGTACAGAGTTGTACTCGTACCGCAAACCGAGGTTGACAGTAAGCTTTGAAGTTACTCGGAAGTCGTCCTGAATCCAAGTAGCGAGGCTCCAACCCCTCATACCCCAAGGGACGAGGCCGCCCCCGACTGGTCCATAACCTGGCGCCGACACCCCGCGGCCGTAGGTGAACGCGTCACCCTCCATCATACTGATGAGCGCGTTTGGGCTCCCGGTTCCAGCCATTAACGGAGAGCCTCCGTTGGTCGAAGGAATTGTAGCCGAGAGCGGTGTGCCAGGAGTAAATTCGTATGCGCCGTTCGGACCGAGCCCGCCTCCTCCGTAGTTATTGTTCTGATTACGGGAATAGGAGACACCCATACTGAAGGTGTGCCTTCCCTTCGTCCACGTCAGTTTATCCTCAGGCTTGAAGTGTGTCTGGAGATAGTTGGCAACGAACGTATCTGGGCCAAACTGCCGTCAGAAAACGTAGTCTGGGTGAAGGCCGATGAAGGAGGTAAATCACCCTGGACCTGCCGATTGAGCGTGGATGTAAAGCTATTCAGTAGTGTCGGTGAAAATATATGGGTTTCTCCAACGCTATAGTTGCGTGGGTTGTTAAACAGCTTGGGTGAAAAAGAGGGGTTTTCAATCGCCGCCACCGGATCCTGCTCGAGAGCAGTATTATTGATGTAGCTGGCACGCACAAAAAGGTTGTCCTTGGCGGAAAAATACTGGTCGAGCCGCACCGAGAATTGGTCGTCATTCGTCGGCTGCTTGAACAGGAAATTCAGCGTATTGGCCCCAAACAACCCGCCGGGTTGATTCGGCTCCGGATACTTGCCGAGAATCTGCTGAGCGACCGGGTTCATTGGCACCTGATATTGATAGGAGCCAACCGTAACCAAACCCTGTCTCTCGTCCGCGGTTGGAACCGGAATGACAGTCGGCTCCCCAAGTCCCTGCCGGAAACCCGCATATTCACCAAAAAAGAAGGTCTTGTTCCTAAGGATGGGCCCGCCGAAGGTCGCGCCGAACTCATTCCTTTGGAAGGGCGGTACCGACGCACCAAAAAAGTTCCGGGCGTCAAATGCACTGTTGCGCAAGAATTCAAACGCGGAACCGTGAAACGCGTTGGTGCCTGATTTACTCACAATTTCGGTGATAGTGGCTTCTCGGTTCCGGAGGCTGCCGATTCAGATCAAGGCGGAAAAACGATAAACAGTTCGACGGCAATTCTGGGGTCGACGCAAGGGCTTCGTCGCAGCCGTCTCGAAATTTTCTTTAATCTTCCGGATCACGAGCCGACCCAATACCGGCCTTTTTATGTTTGCGACAGAACCCTGTGGTTAGTGGCTGCGCCGCAGATTTCGACTGAATACAGCGGATCCGATTATTGTTGAAATGGACACAAGGGAAATGGTGGTGCGGGTTTGAACCTGAACAGCAGGTTGCGTGACGGTTTTGGATCACTAGGCCATTGCCAGAATCTAGCGAAGCGGCGGTAAGGCATCGCAGAGGGCGAGGGCTAGCAGTGGATACAAGGTACCGCTGTAAGTAATGAAGTGCCAACCATCCGTATTCAGCGATCGTGTCCACCATCTCCCTGAAGCACGTTGATTGTTCAACAACCAGGAAAGACCACGCTGAATGCGGAGGTCACTGGGCGGCACACCAGCCTCGCGCAGAGCGACGATCGCGAGGCCCGTCATATGCCCGTCGCTCGGGGAATCCGCAAACTCCGGTTCCGACCGGAGCTTCTCCGCCCGATTGCCCCGTCCCCACTGTTCGGGCAGAGCAATAGTCCGGATCGACCAGCCGCCATCAGGTCTTTGGTGCTGGAAGATCAGCTCGATCAGCTCCTGCTTTCTCTTCGCATCCAACAGGTCAGGAAGGTCCGAGGCCGCCCAGAGCAATGCGGTTCGATCATAATCACCCTGCAGTTTGCGTTCGGACCGAAGGTAGTCTGTCAGACGATTGACCTGAGACTCAAGGGGCGTACCGTGCTGTTGACTTAGCCAACCTGGTGCGTTGCCCACAGCCCTAGCTGCCACGGTGGCCAGTTGGAAGGCACTGGACTCAAAGGGTGGCCAGTTGTCCTTTGAGTTCCAGCCTCCCGTATCTCGCTGCAGTTTGAACATCAGGTCCAGGGCTTCCGCGGTTTCCGACGACAACCGGTGCAGTACGTGAGCATCCCACGCCGCCAGGCCTGCTGCCACGTATACCACTTGAGCGGGACTTAAACCCGATTGCAGCGCGGCCGCATCAGTGGCTAACTGCCGGCGAAGAGTGGAAACGAAGAACTCTCTCAGCTCTTCTTGTGGTTTCCCCAACTGTGGAGTCAGCAACGGCCGCACTACCATGTAAGATCCGTTGGTGTGACACGACACGCATTGGCGTTCTCCAGACCAGGCCCACGCTCCTTGCTCTATATAGTCCAACGCCAGCTTTGTTGAAAAGTGCTGAATCTTGGGCTCTTCGGCCGAAGCTGGAGCAATCGTGACATCCTTGAAGTGATACTGGTAGCGGGACCGAACGTCGGCTCGGTCCGCGACACTCGCTTCCCCTGGGCTGACGGTTTGCTTGTCTTGCGGCAGCGCAGAGCCTACCATCGAAAGCAGCCCGACTAAACACGAGATCGAATTTTTGTTCATCACCGGCCCCTGTACCTTTTCCATGTATTCTAGCCTCACCAATGCCGTCGGCGGCTATCTTGAACGTGATGCTGTAGCGGGCAATCGAAGGATATCGCGCTCACCGCTTCGGCGTAAGGGGCATCCTAGCACCGTTGGCGAAGTTCCGGTTCCCGTTGCCCACGCCGTGATTGCCATGCGTTCGACTTCCCCCGATTCTTATGCAATGAATTGCCCGTAGCTTAATACGATCGCCTGTGGATACCGAAAAGCCCGTCCGGATTGAAAATGCAGGTTTTCGCTCCGTTCGTAAGATCATCATCGTTTCCACGATGACTCCATTTTTCATCGCTCTTCTGGCTCTGGTCGCCTCCACGTTTCGGACCCGTGCTGCTCAGTAGGCTGAGATCGTTGCCCTCCGCCATCAGATCGCCGTCCTTCAACAAAGCGCGCCACGTCGTCTCCGCCTTCGACAATCTGATCGGCTGTTGTGGATTTGGTTGTCTTGTTTCTGGCCAGGCTGGCGGCACTGGCTGCGCATCCTGAAGCCGGACACAGTGGTCCGCTGGCATCGGAGGGCGTTTGCGCGCTATTGGACCTGCAAATCGCGCCGCCGTCCGGGAAGGTCAGGTCTCGCTGCCGCGATTCGCGATTTGATTCAGCAAATGAGCCAGGCGAACTTCCTGTGGGGAGCGCCTCGCATTCACGGTGAACTACTCAAGCTGGGAATCCAGGTCGCGCCGTCGACAGTGGGCAAGTATCTGCGCCAACGCCGGAATCCGCCTTCACAGACCTGGCGGAGTTTCTTGACAAATCACATGAAGCAAATGGCCTCGGCGGATTTCTTTACCGTGCCGACCGCGACCTTCCGCGTGCTGTTTGTTTTCATCGTCTTGTCGCATGACCGCCGCCGTGTGATGCACTTCAACGTGACGGATCATCCGAGCGAAGAGTGGACGGCAAAGCAGATTCGAGAAGCGTTGCCATGGGAAGCGCCAAAGTATCTGATTCGGGATAGGGATGCGATTTTCGGGGGAGCATTCGTTGCCCTCACCAAGAGCATGGGGATCGAAGAGGTGGTCACGGCTCCGCGTTCGCCTTGGCAGAATCCGTATGTGGAACGACTGATCGGTTGTGTGGAACGAGAAGTCGCGCACGCATTTAGCCCTGGCGAAAGACGCCCCAGAGCCGAGAGCCGTTGACAGACCGGAGAGCGGTCGTATCGTTGCCATTCCCCAGGTCGGCGGCCTACACCATCGATACGAACGGCGCGCCGCATAACCGGACTTTCGCGAACCTACCATAGAACCCTTACTTAATACGATCAGTGCCTTCGCGTCGACTCCGCCTGGTGCCGCGCATTCCAGCCAAGAGCAAACTTTCTCATTCATTGCGTGGTCCTTCGGGGCAATGAACCGTCCCGCCGAGTTTCATCTTCGATCCCTCCCAGTCCCCGTGATATGAGGGAGAGTCGGTTAACACGCCGGCCTCGGCGAGCATCCATTGGTCGAACGGTGTTCGGAGTCCGGCCCGGGTTTTCGGTAATGACAGGCACTTCGCCGCGTGATTCTTGAGGCTTATTGAGGCTTGATCGGCACTTTCGAGGCTCAATTCTGGCTTATCCGGAGCGGTCGTAAATCCTTTGTTTTCGTCCGGAAGGTCTGCAAGTTCAATGGAAAAATACTCTGTTAGAGTACTTACCGATTCCCGCCAAAATGGGCTGTCAGGTCCATCGCCACTGCCAACGGCAGTTCCGCAATCGCCGCGTCGCGCCTGTCCTCCGAACCGCTTGGCAGAACGTGCGACGTACTTGTGCCCGTCGGGGTGGGTCGGCAAAATGCCGGCACTAAAGATCTTTGGAATTTGCCGCCGCGCTGTCCAGGTCGGCCAAATTGACTTGTCGGGCCACAAGAGGTCACGAAGATGCGTGGGCAGCCAATTTCGAGATATTCCAATGCCGGGCGCGGTCAATTGCCAACGGCATTTTCCTGTGTTCGGCATCAATGAGCGCACGCTCGTGCAAAACCCGTTTAACTCTGTTCAGAACGGTAGCGCCGACTTCCGAAGGTTGGACTTAACGGCAGTTTATCAGTATAATAACAGCATTATAATGGCAACGATATCGGCATCGCCCATGCTGCTGGAGTGGCGTTGATGACAACGAAAAAGCGCACCAGCTTCAATCCCACCTTCACCATCACGCCAGCCGTGGCCAATGGTCTTATGCGGATCGAAGCCGTCAAGCAAGCCATTCAGACGCTACCGATCACGCCACGCGTGCTGGCGAATTTGCGAGAGACAGCCCGCCTGTTTTCTACTCATTACTCGACCATGATCGAAGGCAATCGCCTGACCCAGGAACAGGTTGCCCAAGTAATCGGGGGAGATCAGCACTTTCCAGGCCGGGAGAGAGACCAAGACGAGGTCAAAGGCTATTACGCCGCGCTCGACGAAGCAGAACGTCTGGCAAAGAGACGTGAGAAAGTTTCCGAGGCGACCGTGCAAAGGCTGCACGCTCTGGTCATGGGGGCCGGCAAGACGCGCGTGAAATCCACGCCCTATCGCGACGGGCAAAATGTGATCCGTGACGCTCGCTCCAAAGGCATCGTTTACATGCCGCCGGAGGCCAAGGATGTTCCGTGGCTGATGGAGCAGCTCATTACTTGGATCAACCAGAAGGATGAATTGCCGGTGCCTATCAAGGCTGGGATTGCACATTACCAATACGCCACCATCCACCCTTATTACGACGGCAACGGACGAACGGCGCGTTTGCTGACCACGCTCATCCTGCATCTGGGAACGTACGACCTGAAGGGGCTCTATGCACTCGAAGAATACTATGCCCGCAATCTGAAGGCTTATTATGAAGCGCTGACCATCGGCCCGTCGCACAATTACTACATGGGCCGCGCCGAGGCCGACATCACCAAGTGGATTGCCTATTTCATCGAGGGCATGGCAACCTCGTTCGAGAAGGTACGCGACCAAGCCCTACGCGAGGCCGAAAAAGGCGGCAAGGATCAATCCAAGTTGCTGCGCAACCTGGACTCCAAGCAACGCAGGGCTCTGACGTTGTTCCAGAAGTCGCGAGAGATTGCGGCCAAGGATGTTGCCGACCTGTTCGGCTATAAGCCGCGCACCGCGGCGTTGCTGTGCCAGCGTTGGGTCGAGAAAGGCTTCCTGGAAACAACCGATCCTGCCAAAAAATCGCGACGCTACAAACTGGGCGACACGTATGCATCCATCGTTGATGAAATCGACTGACTAGGACCAGTCAGCGCCGCTCGTTCGCGTTTTGGCTCAGGTGAGCCCGAC
>CAVYHD010000006.1:0-11510 GCA_963768075.1 Terriglobia bacterium | reverse complement strand
AACGGTCGCTGGTTGATCCGGTCGCAAAGCTCCCTGATTGCTTGGTTTAACTCTTCAATCGAGAAGACTTTCCGATTCCGCAACGCCGCAATGATCCAACGCTCGGCCAACTGGACACCCGACTCGACTTTGGCCTTGTCGCGGGGCTTGTATGGCCGCGCCGGAACCACTCCGACGCGTTAATGCATAACCATCTGCTGATAGGTCGGATTCAGGTCGGGATCGTAGCGGCAGGCTTTGGTTACGCCGGTCTTGGCGTTATCAGGCACAACCAGTTTCGGCACGCCTCGATAGAACTCGAAGGCACGGACGTGAGCGCCGATCCAGCTTGCCAACTGCTCGTCCACAGTGGCTGTCGGCGTAGGTATAGGAACTGGCTCCCAGCACGGCGACGAATAGATGCGCCAGCTGGACTGGACCACCACGCGGATCATGAATCGGTATCGTTGTTCCTGCCCAATCGACGAAAAGCTTCTCGCTGGCCTTGTGCTCCTGGCGAAACTACATCCTGTTTCCGCCGCCAACGCCGGAACAGCTCACAGAACCGGCTGTACTGGTAGCCATTCGGGTTTGCTTGCCGGTACTCCTCCCAAAGCAACTGCTGCGTCACGTGTGGATGTTGCTGCCGCTGATGATGAAGATCGGCGAAGTCGGGCATGGGGAGCACCGTCGGGCGACTGCGCGGAGGCCCGCCGAATAGCCGGTCATCGTCCCACTCCGGTCCAAGCGGCCAAATGATCTTGGCAGCCTCGGCCCGCTGCAAGTACTCATGAGCGGTGCCGAGGCCAATCGAGCAACTTCGGGCGATCTGGCGCAGCCCCAGGCCTACATCAAACTTCAATCGAAGAACTTCTTTGATCTTGCGCACGGACAATCTCCTGGCTGGCAAGCTGATCCTCCCTTTCGAGGGGGAGGCTGCCTGCCATTGTGTTGTCCAGCGCTGCTAGCTACCTGTGGAAATCATTCCGGCGAAGCCGAACGCAGTTACGGGATCGGCCTGAAACTGTTCGGCTTCATCCCGGAACCGGTGTTCACCTTCATCCCGGAATCCTGTTCGGGATCATCCCGGAACAACGTTCGGAATCCTCCCGGAATCCCGTTCGCCTTGCCCCGGATTCCCCACGGAATTCCGCGCTGGAAGATATCGGTCTGCATCCAGGTCCAAAGTGTTGTCGGCCTGCTACGAAAGCATGGGATGATCCCAAGTATGAGCCGGCACCAGCGACCCGTTACGGCACAATGGGAAGAACCAGGGCTGAAGGCCGGGATGAGTCGTGGTAGATAACGTTTGTTGCTTTGACCAGGCGGGTTCCACGCGCCTCTTCTTCACCCGCATTCAGGTTTCGATCAAATCGAGGGAAATTGCTGCTGGCAACCTCGAGCCGCAGTTTGTGCCTTGGCAGGAAAATATTGCTTGTTGCCCAAAGATCCACGCTGATGTGATAAATCGTCCCAGGGTTTCCAAGTTCCGGTTTCTCCTGCGAATTGCGGTAGCGTAAGCGAAGAATGCCTTCAGTCAAATTCTGAGCAAATCCGTTCGGCCAGACGTCGACCAGTTTCCCGGTAAAGTCCGTATCGACCGCAGAACTACTGACATACAGGTCAAGTGAAATCGGACCCGTTACTTCCGTGTTCTGAGTAAATGCCGACGTAGAGAACACGAGCACGTCGCCTCGCGCTTCCACAGGCCGCTGGTCCTCCGGACCAATTCCCGTCGGCTGCGGTTCGCAACAAAGCGGCCCGCCAATCGTGGGGACCGCGTCCTTCGGATCATACAAGTACTGGTCGGGTTTCTCCTCAGCGGGCATGGTGGTACTCAGGGCGCCACCTCCCTTAAGACCATTCGCTGGCTTTGTCGAGTGCAGGTAATACCGCGTTGCCTTTACACGATCTAGAGGCCAGTCATCTTCTTCGCGCCAATCGTTCCGGCCCATAACAAAGATCTTTATGGGTTTCTCATGGTCTACTCCGTTCACGATCCCCTTCAGGAGGCTATCGTACCAACGCAGTGTCACTTCACGCAGATTGATCGGCAACTTATTTCCAAAATCGACGGCGCCAATTTTCTCTTCAGCCCATCCACTGCTAGCGTGGCCCCCAACGAAGATCATCAGGCGTTGGCCGCGCCGCGCGATCTCGGTGGCTGCCTCGTTCTTGAGGCGCACGTAATTCCTCAGGGTCCCGCCCAGAAAAATGTCGTACCATGCGCCAATGCTGAACACCGGAACTCGAATCTGCGCATAGTGATCTTCGATCGACCACTGCTTCCAATAGTCGCCGTAGTCGGGGTGCGTGAGCCAGTCGACAAGATACGGTGCGACTCCCGAAGCTGGAGGTGCTCCGAGCATGGGATACCGCAATAGCGGCAGAGTTTGTTTCCGACCAGCCGCGTAGCCTACTGATTCTACGCGCCTCATGGAGTTTTCAGCTAGTTGCTTCGTCCAGGACTCGATGAACCATTGCTCGAACGCACCACCCTGATAGACCCATCCATCATGATAGTTGGCAGCTGTATAGTTGGGACAAATCCCCACCAGATGAGGTGGCGTGGCAATGGCCGCCAGATACTGCGTCGCGCCGACGTAGGACCCACCGAACATCCCGACCTTTCCGTTCGAAAAGGGAAGCGCAGCTGCCCATTCAACCGTGTCGTAGCCGTCCTGAGATTCGTACTTGAACGGATACCAATCACCTTCCGAGGCATATCTTCCCCTGACATCCTGCGCAACGACCACGTATCCGCGTGCCACGGCTTCTCGGCAAAAGGCTAGCGTTCCGTTCTTGTCATAGGGCGTGCGTGTCAAAAGCACCGGAAACTTGCCGTCTGCCAGTGGGCGGCATATATCTGCACGCAACGTAATACCGTCACGCATCTTTACTGGCACGTCTCGCTCGAAAGTCAGTTCGTGTTGGCGAGCAAACCCTGAGCTGAAGCACTGGAACAGCGTAATTGCCACCAGGCCAACGCAGAAGATCTGCCTAAGCAAGCGGGAGCCGATGCAACCCATCAGCAGCCCCCAGGTCAGCGCGATGCCGGGCGCTGCGACGAGGAAACCGCTTGGGGTGATAACCAGATGCAACGGAGTGGCTGAGCGGACGGCGAGAAGGCTGGCACCCGGGACCAGGGCTAGGAGAAGGCAGAGCAGGACCGTGAGGAAACGATCGCCTCCCGGCGAGTTTCCTTTCCTGGCCAGAGCAGCGACAAAGGCCGTCACTATAAACCAAATCAGCGTCTGCATGGGTACGAGCCCGGCTGGGTGTAGTTGCTGCACTACATGTGAGTCCCTCGTGTGGTACAGGCCCATTTTTTGGTATTGAGCCACGGCAAGGAAAAACAGAGGAAGCGCAGGCAGCACAAACGAAGTTAGGACGGCCGCCAGTTGCCGTGCATCTGCCGTGATCGAGCGGCGTCGCACCACCAGATAGTAAATCGCAAACGCTGGCAGGATAGCACCGAAGAGGTAATGAGGAGACAAGTAAAGAGTCCCCGCGGACGCGACGCCGAACAGGACCGCTTGGTGCATCTGGTGTTGGGTGATCCACCGAATGAAGGCAAAAATCGCAAGGTTAATTGCCAACAAGGCGAACGCGTACGGGGGCGCATCGGTCGCAGCGAACGCCACGTTGGGTTCTACCAAAAAAGGATGCAGGTGAGAAATGCAATCTCTTGGCCGAAAAGCTCACGGGCGAGTCGAAACAGAAAGTAGGCAGCGCTCAGCATCGCCAAGATGGACAGAATCTTGAGTGCGATTTCCTGGCCGCCAAGAATCGACTTGGCCAACCCGAGTATATACAGATAGCCGATCGAAGAAGGTATTTCCTGCGAACGGCCCCAGATCTTCCAGAGGCCTCCGCTGACCTGCCAGTAAGTAAGTGTCTCGTCTAACCAGGAAGGGGCCCGCAACCCGACGAGCCAAATCGACAAGGAAGCCAGCAAAGCTACGGGATAGACGAGTTTGGTGAGAATGGAAGCAGGTTTTTCTGAGCCAGTCGCCACCGCGGTTGGCGTCGTCATTCTCAAGCTCTCACGTCTCCAGCACGCCCCACGCGCACGTAGGAGCAACGCCGCCATTCCGACCTTGCGCGGTGTTCTCAGATTGACGCATTTGGCCGCATGTCGGGTTAAGTCCCTATTTATATCGCTATCTGTAAACTACTATAATGTAGAGCTTTGTGGACTTGTGACGCAACTCTGGGGCGGCCCGGAGCGTGGATGCTCACCTATCTCGGGCCAAAATCGTGTCGGGGGCGATTATCTTCCGTGCGGGTCCGGCCGGATTGTCGGCAGCATTCGAGCTTTTGAAATTGGGTGTCATGTTTCGGCAATACCGCTGTGAGGAGATTCAGTGAGCGAACCAACGAAATACCAGATCGACAGATCCAGAATCATTTTCGAACAGTTTGAGGATGAGACAGTCCTGGTCAACACTGAAACCGGTTACTATTACAGCCTGTCCAATACAGGATCGGAAGTGCTCAGACTGCTCGAAGACGGTTGTTCTGCAGCTGATTTGCCGACAATTCTGTTCGGCGATGCTGAAGAAGCCCACCGACGACGTGCGATCGTGGAAGAGTTCGTCGAACGGCTAGCCAACGAGAGCATTATTACGGCGCGGAATTCGGATTATGCAAGCCAGATCAGCGGAGAGCCTGGCCCGGCTCTTTACGGCGTGGGTATCGATTACGTCCCTCCGGTGTTGGAGCGCTTCGACGACGTTCGGGAACTGCTGTTGATCGATCCGATCCACCAGGTCGATCAAGAGTACGGATGGCCTAAGGGGATGGGGAATGCGAACTCGTCCAGAACTGGGAACTGAACCAGTTTTGTCTGGCCGCGATCCCTCATGGGTGGGGTATTTTCGCAGGATTCAAGCCTACCTGCACGAGCTGCCGTCCAGTTCCGCGGCCACTTATTCCATTGCAGGAACCTCGATCCGCCTTCAATTTGGAAGTGAGCGCTTCAAGGAGCAGGTTGCGCATGCCTTCGGTCACCTTGAGAGCGCAAGCAAGTCCAGCACCTCACTCACAGTATTGCTCCATGACCTTGCCTCGGCGCCCGATGCTGCCGAGTTCCTTGAGGGTTTCACACCGCCTGGCGAGGAAGGCGACATGTGGCTAATGGACAGCCCTGATCTCATGTTGATTCTACAACGGCCACGCAGGGTATTCGCCGCCGTGGACTGGAGTACCAAT
The DNA here is from genome assembly GCA_963768075.1 of Terriglobia bacterium. Taxonomy (GTDB): domain Bacteria; phylum Acidobacteriota; class Terriglobia; order Bryobacterales; family Bryobacteraceae; genus QHXW01. The sequence continues at coordinate 6,317 of CAVYHD010000006.1, read as the reverse complement.
ACTGCTTATTGGCTGATTCCGGACGCAGCGTCAATCCCATATTTAGAGCGAGCAAGGCCTTTGAAGCTCCTGCTTACTTACTGGCTAGGCAAGCAGGGACGTTATTTCATCCACGCCGCGGCGGTAGGTAACGGACGAGGCGGCGTTTTGGTCGTCGGTCAAAGCGGCGCCGGTAAAACCACAACGGCGCTCAGTTGTCTGGATGCCGGGCTGGGGTATGCGGCGGACGACCATTGCCTGATTCTTCTTGAAGAGCCCCCCTCTGTCCACAGCATTTACGGTACCGGAGTGCTGTCCGCTGAGGACCTTTATCGATTCCCTTCGTTGGCACCCGCGGCAGCCATTAGCGACTGTCCGGCAGGGGAAAAAGTCGCATTCTTCTTCGATCGCGTTCCCAAGATTCGTCTGTCTCCCGGTTTTACGTTACGAGCTATTCTTCTGGCCAGCATCACTGATTCACGGCGGACCAGGCTTCGCACGGCAAGCAGGGGCGAGGCGTTCAAGGCGATTGCTCCGAGTTGTTTTATGCACCTCCCGGTGGCGCGCCGGCGGGCGTTCGGCTGTTTCAACTCGCTGGTGCGGAAATCGCCCGCGTACGTGCTCGAACTCGGTTCGGACCTGAATTCCACTCCGATCGCAATCCGGGAACTGCTGGACCGTTCCCTCGACTCGAAAGACGCGAACTATGGAAGCTAAGCTGATAAGCGTTATCGTTCCCGCATACAACCGGGAAAAATACATCGCGGCGGCATTGGACAGCATTTTTGCCCAGGATTATCGCCCCATCGAGATCGTGGTGGTCGACGACGGATCGACCGATAATACGGCATCCATCGCTCGATCCTATCCTGACGTGCGTTATATATATCAGGAGAACCAGGGGCCGGTCGTCGCCCGGAATACTGGCTTGGCAAACTGCACGGGCGAACTCATCTCCTTTCTCGATGCCGACGACTATTGGCCTGCTAAAAAGTTACGGATCCAGAGCGATTATCTGGCAGCGCACCCGGAAGTGGGATGCGTCATTGCCAAATCGCGTAACTTCCTTCAAGAAGGAATGAACCTGCCGCGCTGGATTTCTGAGGACATGATGACAGAGGACGGGGGTGGTTGGACCCTGGGATCGAGCTTGGCGCACCGCTGGGTATTCGACCGCATCGGTCACTTGAACGTTTTGTTTCCGTACGGCGATGATCTGGAGTGGTGCATGCGCGTACGGGAAGCACATATCCCGTTGTGCTTCATATCCGAGGTCCTTCTTCACCGCCGAATCCATAGCAGCAATATCTCTGAAGACCAGAACGCGTTGGCAAGAGATAGAGTTCGCCTTGTGAAAGCCTATATGGACCGCAAGCGCGCTAAAGCCGCCAAGCCCATGGCGGGAGTTCACTCATGACTTGGAGCAAACAGCAGGGGATGGCTGTTGCTTGCTGGGACTTTCCTGGGGTCGGCGCCGCGATGAGCTCTTTCACAGCATTCCGCTGTCTGGCGCCGCAATTGCCTGCGCACATGCTCGAATTCGGTTCGGAGCTGAATTCCAATCCGCTGGCAGCCCGGGAACGGAAGGGCCGTTCCCTCTGAAGCGAAAGGCGCGGAACTGTGGAAGCTAAAATGATCAGCGTTATCGTTCCCGCGTATAATGGCGAAAAATATCTCGCCCAGGCATTAGAGAGCATTCTTGGCCAGACTATCGCCCCATCGAGATCGTGGTGGTTGACGACGGATCGACCGATAATACGTCATCCATCGCTCGATCCTATCGTGAGGTGCGATATGTGAACCAGGCGCACAAGGGGCTTCCGGCCGCAAGGAATACTGGCTTGGCAAACTGCACGGGAGAACTCATCTCCTTTCTCGATGCCGACGACTATTGGCCGCCCAACAAGTTGCAGATACAGAGCAGTTATCTAGCAGGCCACCCGGACCTAGGATGCGTGATTGGCAGACTGTTGAACTTTCTTCAAGACGGCACGACCAGACCTGACTGGATTTCTGAGCCCTTGATGACAGAAGAGGGAGGGGGATGGTCTCTGGGAGCGAGCTTGGCTCAGCGTTGGGTATTCGACTGGGTTGGTCAGTTCGATGTCTTGTGTCCGTACTGCGACGATCTGGACTGGCTAATTCGCATGGCTGAGGCCAAGATACCATGGGACGTAATTCCCGGAGTCTTTCTTCACCGCCGGATCCATACCACCAATATGTCGAGAGACCGGAGTGCGGTGACACGAGCAGAATTTCGCATTATGAAAGCGCACATGGATCGCATTCGAGGCAAAGTGAGCAAGCCTCTGCCTGAAGATCGCCAATGACCCGTCGTGGCCAGCAAAGAACAAGAGTTGCCGACTGGAAGTACTTGGGGGGCTATCTGGATGATTTGCGCCTGCCATTGTTGGGTTGTGTTACTCTCGCACTCCTTCAGAGTGTGAGCCTACTGCCGATCGCCTGGATGGTGCGGCGCGTGTTCGATTCGATCATTCCCTCCCGAAATGTCACAGGGCTGCTGCTTCTGGGCTTCGAAATCCTGGTTCTCAATTCCGTAGGCAGCGGCCTGGCTCTGGCGACGCGGTTTGCCTCCCTGCGGACCACCAAGCTGGCTATTACCGCCATGCGCAGTGACCTCGTGCTTCATTGCCAGTCGCTCCCGCGGGCGTATCACGACACCGCCGACCGGGGCAAATTGCACACCTTGCTTGTGCAGGAGACCCTTCTGGTGGATGTGATGATCAATGCACTGATCGTCAACATCCTGCCTTCGCTGGTCTTGGGGGCAGCTCTGATCGCGACGATGGCCGTGCTCAATCTACGGCTCCTGTCTCTGCTGGCGCTGGTGATGCCGCTGTTCCTCCTGGTCAACCGTCGGCTCGGTTCCAAGGTAAGAGCCAGAGTGGACCGGCATCGCCATGCCTTCATCCGCTTCAGCAGCGGTATACAGTTCATGCTCCAGAGAATCGATCTAACCAGATACCAATCTGCGCAAGCGTTCGAGACCCGGCGACAGCATGAGCGCATTGAGACCTTGCGCGTAGACAGCGAACGTATGGCCTGGCTGCAGGCGGCCTACCAATTGGCACAGAACAGCGGTGTTACTCTGGCGGGCATCATGATCCTTGTAATTGGGGGAGTGGATGTTGCCACTGGCCACTCCTCCATGGGAAACCTGATGTCGTTCTATGTGGCCACCATACTGCTCGGCGGCAGCCTTCAGCAATTCTTTGCCGCAGTCCCGCACGTCCTGGAAGGAAGCCAATCTCTCTCCGAGTTACGCTCTTTCTCCAACGAAGACGCTGCGGCTCTTTATGTCGGAACACTCAGGCTTGCCTTCAAAGGTTCGATTGAGTTGGACGCCGTATCTTTCGGATACGACTCGCGTCCTCTGTTGGAAGGCGTCAGCCTGCGGTTGGAACCGGGGTCGGTCACGGTAGTTGTGGGACCGAATGGAGGCGGGAAGAGTACGCTGGCAAGGCTGATTCTTGGCCTCTATCGGCCCCAACGAGGCCGGATTCTCGCGGACGGCGTGCCTTACGATCAGTTGGATATTGCGCATCTGCGCCAATTTATTGCCTTCACTCCTCAGGATCCCGTCGTCTTTGCGGGCACAATTTGGGAAAACCTTAGCTATGGCCTGGACGACAAGGAATCGGATAGGGTCATTGCAGCCTGCCGCATAGCCCTCGTGGACGAGTTTGTGCGGCTCTTGCCCGAGGGTTATAACACGCAGTTGGATGAAGATGGAGGAGTCCTTTCGGGCGGCCAACGCCAGAAGATCGCCATTGCTCGCGCCCTTGCCCGTCAACCCCGATTGCTCATACTCGATGAACCCACGAACCATCTCGATGAGGAGTCGATCCGTAAGTTTTTCGGCAAGCTTGGTTCAATGCCAGAAAGTCCGGCAACTCTTATCATCACGCAAAATCCCAATGTTGCAGAAGCCATAACTCGGCGGTACTTGCTGAATGACGGAGCGCTTGCGCCGATTCACTCCCGGAACCATGCCGATCGGGATTTGGGGGCTGTGGGACATCCAGCGGAGTATCTGCTTGGTGAATGAAATCGAATACCGCGACGACGCCGGGAGCATCCCCTCTGAGGAGCAACGGCTCATCCTGAGGGTGGCGTTACTGCAAGGCCCCGAAGCACGGGAGGCCGGGATTGCATGGCTCGCCAAGACTGACATTGCACGTTTGGGCAGAGCGTCAGTGCGCTTGTTGCCGCTGATTTATGAGAGGTTCCGGCTGGAAGGCATTCAGCATCCCGTGTTACCGGTATTGCGTGGCTTAAAAAAACATACTTGGTCCTGCAATCGATTGTTGTTTCACCGGGCGGGCGACGCAATCCGCGCCCTTCGTGCTGCGGGAATCGAGGTGATGGTAATCAAGGGCGCCGCGCTGACCATTGAGTATTATCAGGACTACGGTCTTCGGCCCATGGACGACGTGGATTTACTGGTTCGCTACCCGGAAGCCCGTGCCGCCATCGAGGTTCTCTGCTGCCAGGGTTGGAAAGCATTGGAGCAATGGAACGAGCAGAAAGATTTTAGTCAGCAGACCCGCCAATACGATCACGCTATGCATTTTGTGCATCCGTTAGGGCAGGATCTTGACCTGCATTGGAATCTCACTCCGTTTTGTCTTGGGCCGGACGCGGATCGGGATTTCTGGGACGCTTCGAAGGAGACAACATTCGATGGACAGGTTGTCCGGGTTCTGGATCCGGCGGACCAGCTGCTCCATATCTGCGTGCACGGCGTGGCATGGGAGAGAGTGGCTCCGATCCGCTGGATTCCGGACGCACTCGCCGTTGTTCGGAAAGCCCCGCAAATCAATTGGAAGAGGCTCCTGCTCCAGGCGAGAAACAGAAAACTCACCCTCATGGTTTCTAGCGCTTTGGACTATATCGACCGGAACATTGGCGACTTCGTGCCTGCCCATGTCCTGTCTGAATTCAAGGGGTCCGATGTCACAGTCTTCGAAAGTCTGGAATACGGGCAACTCCTGAAACCGGCCTGGGCTCTTGGGCACGTCCGTAGAAAGGTCTGGACGTTCCTGCGTGTATGCCAGGGAAAAACGCTGCGTCACGCCGCGCTCTCCTTCCCTCATTACCTGTGCACAAGGTTGAGAGTTGATCGGAAACGGCAAGTGCCGGTGGCTTTCTGTCGCGAGGTGTGGCGGAGATTTGGCGATCGCATTCGGTGGTAACCGGGGCCGAAATTAGGAATGCCGCCAATGAATGAGAATCCGGCAATCCAGATGACGTGTTGCCAGGTAGCGCATTTCTCTAGTAACAAAAGTCTGCACCGTAGTAAGTAGAGTCTGAGGATGATCGCTGAACCTGACAAGTTGCGCGAGTTCGCCGTGCGCTATACAGCGGCGTGGTGTAGCCAGGACTCGGCGAGCGTGGCTGCCTTTTACTCACCGGGCGGCTCGCTCATCATTAATGATGGCGCCCCGGCCCGGGGGCGGCGTGCGATCGCGGAGGCTGTGCAGCTATTCATGAGCGCGTTTCCGGACTTGCGGGTGGTCATGGACAATATTCTGGTTCGGAGCGACCGTGCGGAATACCATTGGACACTCACCGGCGTCAATACCGGGCTGGGCGGGACCGGAAACAGGGTTCGCATCAGCGGCTTCGAGGCATGGACGTTTACAGAGGACGGACTCATAGCCGAGTCACGCGGCCACTTCGATAATGCCGATTACAAACGACAGCTTGAACGCGGCGTGGAGGAATCCGGTAGACTTGAAACGTCCGCGCACAAGTTTGCGCGACACCTCGTATCAGGGCTATCGTCTCGGCCAAGCCTCGCAGGCTCCGAAACGATTCTAGGGTCCTTTCCGCCCTTCGAACATCACTTCGTTACAGGGCGTAAGGAGCATTATTGTATACACGACGGCTATTGCCCACGGCAAGCAATAGTGTATTTCGATGACACCTCAAATGACGACCAGTGGCAACTGGAGGTATATAAGTTCGCGAGGGAGGTCTGTGACAACTACGGCCTCAAGGCGATTTGTGATGTTGGGTGCGGCTCAGGCTACAAGCTCGTTACCTATTTCAAAGAGTTCGCCACTATCGGCATCGATCTGCCGGCGACATGCGACTTCTTACGAAAGAAGTGGCCTGATAGATGCTGGATCGACGCAAATTACGAGGTCGTACCATTACACGAAATAGACCTAGTAATTGCCTCAGATGTCATAGAGCACGTGCTCAATCCAGATGAGTTGCTTAGGTACATCAAGGATCTATGTCCCAGGTATGTGGTACTTTCAACCCCGGATCGGAACCTTTTGAGAGTAGGCACTCATGATGGTCCTCCG
>CAVYHD010000005.1:0-34795 GCA_963768075.1 Terriglobia bacterium | reverse complement strand
CACGGCTGTGTCTCCCGCCGCGAGACGCTTGCCATGAACGCTGGTGCGGTACTGCGCGAGCTGGTCTACGCGCTGGCGGGGCTTATATTTCTGCATGAATGCTGCGTCGCTGTGGCAATGGCCGCAGCGCTCGGGGATGGCCGTGCGCGGGATCTTGCCGATGAAGCCGTGCGCCCTGCTCATGGACTGTTCCGGGTCAGATGCCGTCCGGTTTCCGCCGTGGCAATCCGCGCAACTGAGTCCCAAGCGGGAGTGGATGTCGTTCGAAAACGCCTTAGCGGGGGCCTGCAAATTGCCATCGAGCACAGAGTGACATTCCACGCACGTGTCCGCGGCGGAGAGAGGGAACGCAAAGCAGAGCACCGCCAGGGCACGCCTCATCTCCAGTACCCCAGTGCGGAAAACGTAGTCAGGTAGGCCAGCAGCAGCACACCCGCCCCGTCACCCACCGTGTGCGCTCTATGCCCTTCCGATCGATCGCCCAGAAAGGAAGAGCTACCCACCAAAGGGCCAGCAACCCGAACCCAAGCAAACCAACCAATTCCCCTTCAAACAGCCACACGTGGCTGGGGATCAGCTTCAGCGTGTAAAACGGCGCCAGGAAATACCACTCCCGATGGATGCCCGCAGGCGCGGGCGCAAAGGGGTCCGCCTTCAAGCCCAACTCCCAGGGAAACAGCGCCGCCAGCGAACCGAGTACGCCCAGCGCCGCATACCAGGCCATGAGTTCTCGCAAAAAGAAGTTCGGAAAGAACGGCATCTGCGGTAGGGGCATGTGTTTGCGCGCGTACTCTGCTTCCGCCCATCTCGGCGCGCTGATGCCATGCTTTTGGACCAGTGTCAGATGGGCGAGCAGCAGCAGGGTTGTCGCGCCCGGCAAGACCGCGACATGAAAACCGAAGAAGCGCGTCAATGTCGCGCCTCCAACATCGTTGCCACCCCGAAGGAACCGTGCGATGTAATGTCCCACTACCGGCACTGCCGCCGCCATGTCGGTCCCTACCTTTGTGGCGAAGTAAGACACCGTGTTCCAAGGCAACAGATAGCCACTGAAACCGAAACCCAAAGCCAGACCGAGAAGAGCGATTCCACTGAGCCAGGTGAGCTCGCGGGGCCGGCGAAAGGCGCGCAGGAACACCACGCTGAACATGTGGATGAATGCCGCAAGGATCATCAGGTTGGCCGACCAGCTATGGATCGAGCGTACCAGCCACCCGTACTGCACTCGCGTCACGATGAACTGCACACTCTCATACGCCTCTCCCGGTGACGGCCGGTAGTAGAGCAGTAGCAGTGTGCCCGTAAGCACTTGAATGACGAACAGAAAAAGAGTGATGCCGCCGAAGTAGTACCACATGGTTCCGGCATGCACCGGAACGGTCTTGTGCGCGAGAAACTTCCGCATTGACGCGAGCCCCAACCTCTCTTCAAACCAGGCCGAGGTCTTGCGTGGCTCTGTCATCTTTCAAGCCCTGCGCGAGATCACCACTTCATCGCCCCGAATATGCACGGAGTATCCACTAAGCGGGCGCGGCGGCGGTCCGGATACCACTTGCCCGTTTAGGTTATAGAGACCGTTATGACAGGCGCACCATATCTGCCTGCTCGATTCCCGGTACTGCACGGTGCAATTCAAATGTGTGCAAACGGCGGAGAAGGCGCGCCATTCACCCGCACTCGTGTGGATCAGCAGCACGGGGGGAGGTTGCCGAACTTTACGATCCTGCCTTGATTAGCCCTGAGATCTTGGACCTTGCCGGCGGAAACCTCATCGACCGAGGCTTCAGACACTTCCGGAGGGGACATGAATCGGAATGCCGGATAAAGAAAGGAAATGATGGATGCCGAGAACCCGCCGCCCAGCAACCAGCGCAAGAGACTGCGGCGGGCCTGTTCCATAGATCGATGGCTCGAACCAATGCAAAGCTGGTTCCAAACACAGACAAACGGTTAGTAGACCAGAAACCTGGTGAAACGCCCACAGTCACGGCGTTACGCGCGCAAATAGCGTTGGATCGCGCAGCTTGCTTGCGGAGATTCCCGCAGTTGGCCAGAAGAACCGTTCTTCAATAGCGCCAGTTCTCACCCAAGGTAGGGCTTGGCGCAAAACGTGCTTGGCCATAGTCACCTTTCAGCAATTCTCAAGGCCGCTCAAGGAGGACGCCATGTCTGCCCCATCCCTTACGGCGAATCCCGAACCACCACAGAATCTCAACGAGTTGAGACGGCAGGTTCAGGACCTGCGGCAACGAGTTCTGATCTTAGAACAACGTCTCGGGGACGGCACGGTCCGTGCCGCCGAAGCCGAGGCTGTGGTTCGGGCACCAGTTCCTGTTTCCGAAGCTATCGTTGGACGAGGTCTACCGTCGAACGCCTTGCCGGCGCTAGGTAGAGCGCTACTCGCCATGGCCGGCGCCTATCTTCTTCGGGCTCTCACCGAGTTCGGGGCGATGCCGCCTACCATGGGCGTTGCGATCGGCCTCATGTACGCGGTGGTATGGCTATTGGTCGCAGCGCGGCTACCGGTCGAACAGAAACTCGCCGCTGTCCTGACATGCGGCACCTCGATGCTCATCATGGGTCCATTGATCTGGGAAGCGTTGGAACGTCTAAAGGTCATGCCAGCCTGGGCCGGCGCCGCGGTACTTGTGGGCGTCGCTTGCCTCGCGGTGACCCTCTCCTGGCGGAAGCGTCAGATCCTCATTTCCGGCGCCGTATGCGTGTCCTCAACGCTAATTGCCGCCGCACTCCTGCTCGCAACCCGCGATCTCCTCCCGTTCACTCTGGCCTTGCTGGCCATCGCCGCAGTGCTGGAATTTGCGGCCTGGCGCGATCATCCGACCGGCTCGCGATGGTTCACTGCGATTACCGCCGATGCTGCCGTCATCGTCTTTCCTGGCTGATGGCGCGAGAAAACGGCCTTCCCGAGGGATACGTTCCGACCTCGTCGCGCGCCGTGCTTACCGCGCAACTGCTACTGATCCTGATCTACGTCGCCACGGCCGCTACTCAATCGGTGGTCAGGCGCCGGACCCTTACTTTCTGTGAGATGGCGCAAACAGCGTCTGCTCTTCTTATTGGCATTGGGGGCGTCGTGTGGGTTTTCAAAAGCAATGGCGGCGCCATGCTAGCACTGGGGATCTCCGGACTGATTAGCGGCCTGGCCTGCTACTTGATCTCCTTCCTGCGCTTTGATCGGAGCGACAAGTGGAACTTCCGCGCCTGGGCGACTTTCGGACTATCTCTGGTGCTGGCTGGCACCTTCTTGCCGTTTTCCGGCGCTGGATTCTGGGCCCTGTGGTGCGGATGTGCCGTAGTGTGTTCTTGGGCTGCGATGGGTGCCCGTCGGCCCACCCTGGGTCTACATGGCGCTATCTATCTGACACTTGGCGCCGCGGTTTCGGGTGCCGCAAGTCAGGCATTGTCGATCTTGTTTGGCGATGGCAAAGCTCCATTTCATTGGCTTGTTTCCGTGGGTGTCCTCGCCGCTGCCATGGCATCGTTAGCTGCGATTGCATGGAGCTGGCCGGGCGAGGGTTCCCTTTGGCGCAAACAGGTGTCGCTGTTCGCGATTTCAGCGAATATCACTTGGATTCTGTCAGGGATCGCGGGACACGCGCTCATCCTGATCTGGCTGGGAGTGGCGAGGGCCTGGGCCGAGCGCATCCCCGCGGACACTCTCGGAACGGTGGTGCTCACGATCTTCTCGGTGGCACTCGCTTGGGCCAGCGCCCATTGGTCGAAGCGGGGCTTGCCTGGCTTGTGTATGGATTTATGGGTCTTGGCGCTTGGAAACTGGTTACGCGAGATTTTGTCAACGAGCGTAGTCTCGCCTTAGTGATTTCGCTCCTCTTCTACGGAGGTGCACTGATACTTCTTCCAAAATGTTACGCAAGGCAAGCGAGCTCCAGGGACCGACTCGTTAGGCAGTCCGAACACAATTTAGGGTTGCCCTCGCAGGCTATTGCGAAAGCCCCTTGCATTCAAGAATGCGGCGCGGGCCTGGAACCGGTACGGGCATATCGGAAAGTTCGGGCGCGCACGGTATCGCTTTTTAGCTGAGTGGGTTCGAGCCTGCCCGGCTTGTCACTCGGCTCTGGGAGACTGACGCCAGCCTGGCAATCCTGTGAGGTGTCTTCCTGGAGAAACGGGTTGCGTCTATGGATTGCTTGAAACGCTTCTCTCCCCTTCGGAGCCTTGGGAGAGGGCGTTTGTCTGACACAAGAAAATGAGCGCGTCCCAAACGGGATTCACCCAAGCAAGAATGCATCCCGGGCCAAACATCTGATGCAGTGAAGCTTGAGCCGAAAGAGAAGACCCAGTGAATCCCCTTCTTTATGTTCCACTCCGCTTAACGCTGTCTCTATCTCACCATTCGCCACATGGCCTTTGGTCACCTTTTGTTGCGAATCTGCATTGCCTAGTGTTACCGAATAGTGCAAGAACGTTGCAGTCGCAGAAAACAAAGCCTTTCGTCTTTCTTGCACTCGTTGCAGTGCAACTCTGTGTAACATGGCCTTCTGCCGTAGATCGTTGCTCTCGCAGAAAATAGGGCAGTTAGTCCGTCTTGCACTGTGTTCCCTGAACTGCACGATGTTCCTGCCCAGAGCAGCAGGCCTCCGACGCCAGTAAATTCATACGGATACGGCCACACAAAAATATATTTTCACTTCATGTCAGAAAACACCTTCTCCCATGCCTTTGAAAGTGAGGGGCATTTTTCGGAAAATCCATGAGCATCCACTACGACTCGATTCAGAGAGCTGTCCTGAAGCAAGGGCCCCAGGTCGGCTCGGACCCGGTTCCCGAACGTTCAGGAGATCCCTCCGCGCCGCCGCATCTTCCGAACCTGCGCAGGCTGCGTGAGGCGAAACCAGACCGGTACATGGCTTTGCTCCGCCGCGCGTGGCCGGAGATCAAGGCGGAGCTGAGACTCGGGCCATACCCTGACAGAGGTCTGTAAGAGTTTGAATGCGGATGGCATCCCGATCGCCTACCCGACGCTGAGAACCACGGTTGGTAGGCTTCGCCGGGAACAGCGCCGGGTGGCATCTCGTTGACCTCGGACTATGGAGAAACCCGACAGCAAGATGACGTCGATTCGCCGCGCATGGCCGGAAATCGTGGCAACACTAGACGCCGCACATAGCCTCAAAGGAGTCTGTGAATGCTTGAATGCCGATGGTGTTGCCGTCGAGTATAAGACGCTTAGAGCTTATGTGAGCATACTTCGTAGAGAACAGAGTCAGCGATCGATGATGGTTCCGGACAAGCCGTTTCCTGGCCCTGTCGTTCAAGTGCCCCAGCGTCCGGTTCCCGAAACCAAGCGGCAAGAGCGGTCTAATCCATTTGCCACCGCCATGGAATACCTCAGCAAAGTGCGCGGATTCCAGAACTTCACCGGGGAGCCGCCAGACCCCGACAAAATATTTTGAGGTCGCATGTCCGAAAACACCCTCTGCCAAGACCTTGAAAGTGAGGGGGTATTTTCATGCCACAACGCACCGTCCGATTTTCCAGGGCGAAGGTGCCACAGAAGTGGCGGGTTAGTGGACCTGGAGCCAAGCCGTGAGTGACAGGAATCCAAAGGGGTTCCCTGGCTCAATCCCCGGAAGACCCGCGGTCGACAAGCCAGTTCACCCAGAGTTTGGAGCTCTACCTACCTCCTGATCCTTCGCTATGTCCGAGAACTGCGTGCACAACAGCGCAAGCGACAGGCTCGGCGCCCGGTTCCTTCTCGCCCGTTCAATCAGCGGTGCGCCGTTCGCGTGATGTACGCGAAGAATGCCACGCGCGGGCAGTGGAAGGCCCACGGACGCTATATCGCCCGTGAGAGCGCCAGCCAGGGCCGTGCTGTTGAGGCTGGGTTTGACGCCACCGAACAAGGGATCAACATTGCTGCTCGTCTCGACCAATGGCAATCCGCCGGCGACGAACGCATGTGGAAGGTTATTGTGTCGCCGGAGTTCGGAGACAAGATCGACCTGACGCAACTGACCCGCGACTTGATGAAGCGTATGACGCGGGATCTCGATACGCGCCTCGATGGGCTGCTGTCGCGCACTTCAATACCGATAACCCGCACGTTCACATTGCCCTTCGCGGCGTTCGCGAGCACGGAAAATCATTCCGTCTCGAACGCGATTATGTGAAGCATGGCATTCGGAGCATCGCTGAAGATCTGTGTACTCGACACCTGGGGTATCGCACACATCGGGACATCGACGAAGCCCAGCGCCGCGAGGTAGCGCAGCAGAGGTTCACGTCGCTGGACCGGTCGATTGCCAGGGACAAGCCGATAGACGGCCAGTCCTCGCCTTTCCAGGTCAGCAGGAATTCGGCGCATCCGCGAAACCAGTACGCAGTTGCGCGGCTGAGGACGCTGGAGAGCATGGGACTGGCCGAGGCCGCTGGGCTCGACCAATGGCTGGTGCGCCAGGATTTCGAGACCGCTTTGAGGGCGATGCAGCGCCTTGGGGATCGGCAAAAGATCCTGGCCGCTCACGGCGTGCCGGTATCGGACACGCGACTGCCGCTGGTCATGTTCGATCTTCGCAATTGCACGACACTCGAAGGCAGAATACTCGTGCACGGCGAAGATGAAGGGACCGGTCGCAGCTTCATGATGCTGGAGGGCACCGATGCCAAGGTGCACTGCATCTATCACACGCCGCAAATGTCAGAGGCACGCGGCCGCGGCGGATTACGAGCAAACAGGTTTGTGCGTCTGCACAAGTTGTTCGAGGACGGACGGCCACTCCTTGAAATCGACGAGCTGGGACATTGTGAAAAGGTTCTGAACGACGAGCGCCATCTGGAAGAGACCACGAGACAGATCCAAGGCGGAATAGCCCCGGTTGAGGATGGATGGGGCGGCTGGCTCGGTCGATATCACGAGGCCGTTCGGAAGGCCGCTTCGACTCCAATGCACGAGCGCGACCTTCATGAACGCGCGCGAGAACCGGATCGTGGTAGAGGCCGGTGAGAAGCGTCAGTGGCCGACGGTTTTTCCCGTGGAGGTTGGTATGAGAATCGAATTCGAAAGGCAGGTGCGATGCCATGACTGGTGACGAAATCCTAACGGTTGCCGAAATAGCAAGTGAGCTACGTTGTTCAAAGGCGCACGTCTACAACGCGATTGCAGGGAACGTTGTGGGGGTGTCGCCGCTGCCCGCGATTGCCATGGGGCGGAGGAAGCTGGTTAGGCGTTCGGCGCTGGAACGATGGAAAAGGACGAATGAGAGCGCGGGCGGAGATGTTACCATGGCGTCGTCAGTAATCGACACCGTTAGACGCATGAAGGAGAAAGTTCATGCGTAGACGGTTTCAGAAAGGTAGTTTGCGGAAGTCGTGGTGGTTGGGTCGCGAGATGGTGGCAAGACGGGAAACGCAAGGCGCGGTTGTTAGGGCGAATTTCACACCTGACCAAAGCGGAAGCTCAGTCCAAATTGGCGGCTCTCGTTGCCCCGATCAATAACAAGCATGAAGAACCATCGGAGCAGAGGAGTTTCGGTGACTTCGTCGGTGAGTCTATTTGCCGTTCTACCGGCGAAAGTGGAAGCGTTCCACCGTGATGACAAACGAGGATCGGCAGGCACATCATCTCACGCTGGAGTTCGATGCTCGATCTTTGGGTAGCTTCGGCAGGGATGAGTTGCAGTCCTTGCTGGATGGCAAGGGCCAGACGCTTTCATTCAGCGTTGTGGATCACCTGCGATGGGATCTGAAGCAGATATTCGACATGGCAGTTGCGGAAGGATATTTGCGAAGGAACCCGGCGGCGCTGTTGTTCACGCCGAGGGAGTGCCGACGGGCGGCGACGCGGGTTATGAAGGTTGAAGAAGTGCGGCAGCTGTTCTCGGTATCGGATGTTCGGGAGCGGTTGATCGCGAGACTCGCTCTGCTTGCTGGGATGAGGCCCGGCGAGATTTTCGGGCTGAAATGGGCGCGGATGGAAGCGGATTATGCCGACATCCGGCAGCGCGTTTACCGGGGCGATGTGGATTCCCCCGAATCGGTACGGTCCGTGCGATTCGCGGCGCTCTCGGATGGGTTGCTCGTTTCCATCGATGAGTGGCGAGCCGTGTCGCTCGACACTGGCGCCGATGCGTGGGTGTTCCCATCGGAAAAACTCACAACGCCTTTGGCCAAGGACAATTGCTGGAGGCGGAGTTTCCTGCCGAAGCTCAAGCCAGTTGGTTTGGATTGGGCAAACTTCCAGCTCATGTCAGGGAGTGGAGCTTTGCTGAGTTTCACGTTTACGTTGCGCAATGGTTCCACGTAGAGGAACACTTTATTTCGTGCGCGGCGCAGGAGACCCAATGCCTGTTGTGTACGCTCTAGACTGTGAATGTCCGCTAGCCCGTGCATGTCGATTTAAAAACATGTACGAGTCCAACCGTGCACTAACGCCGATTCGTTGCAGGAATCGTGATCGAAGAGGCCATTAATCCCCGCGGGTTCGGTATCGTCATAGGTGGGACCATCGGTGCGGCGGTTCGGGATCGCCCGACTCTCCGTGGAAAGTAGCGGCTCTCGCGTAACCCACTCTACGACGCCTTTCTGCGTCTGACAACCTCGGTCTTGGAAGGAACTAACGCTTCCAGTTCTCTGAGAAGGATGGGAATCTGTTTGTGTCCTTGGGTAAGCGTCCGGTGAACCCATCTTTCGCAAGTTGAGGTCGCCACGGCATACTCCCTTGTAGTGACCGCATCTGCTCGATGTGTATGCATCGGGCAAAGGGCTGGGGAGGTCTTCGTGAACCGGAACAAACAGGACGAGAACAAACAACGGTACTGGCAAGCCACGATTCGGGAAGCAGCCCGGAGTGGCGGCTCGGTCCGGGAGTTCTGTCGGCAGCGGAAGTTGAAGGAGAGCCAGTTCTATTGGTGGCAGCGCAGATTAAAGGCGACGCGGCAAGCCGCGAAGCGGCCGAAGCAGGCTGCGGGGCCGGCCAGTTTTGCTCTGGTCAGCGACGAGCCGGGAACGGTGGACGCTGGCATCGAACTGGTACTCTCCGGCGGCCGCCGGTTGCGAATCGCCAGAGGCGTGGATGAGCAAACGTTGCGAGCGGTACTGGCGGTGATGGAATCCGAGGGATGCTGAGCTTTCCCGCTGCGATCAAGGTCTACCTGTGCACTGTAGCGTGCGACATGCGTCGGAGCTTTGATGGGCTGTCGATGATGGCCGAACACATCATCCGCTGCAATCCCTTCTCGGGGCACCTGCTGGTGTTCTGTAACCGGCGCGGCGACCGGCTGAAGATTTTGTATTGGGACAGGGACGGGTGGGCCATTTGGTACAAGCGACTGGAGGAGGGCACGTTTCAGTTTCCGTTCGCCGAGACGGGGCGCAAGGAGATCGCCGCCTGGGAACTGGGACTACTTCTGGAGGGGATCGATTTGAGCAAAGGTAAGCGTCGGAAACGTTACTCTCTGCCGGCGGCTGCGATGAGTGACGAAAAAAGTGAAGATCGAACTGAGCTCGCGACAGCGAAACAATAATACCTCTTCTTGTTTTTTCCTTATTGACAACGAGCGATTCTGCCCTTACTCTTGCGGCATGACTGTCGCGCATATCGCCGAATTGATCGCGCGTAGCCAGGCGCAGCCGAGCGATGGAGATTGATCCCCACAACCTGCCGAACGACGCTGCCGCTTTGCAACAGATGGTGATGAGTCTGCTGGAGGAACTGGACAGCAAGGAACGCCGGCTGATGCGCGTGCAGCACATGCTGGAGCAACTGTTGCGGTGGCGCTACGGGCAGAAGCGCGAACGAGTCGATGAGAATCAGTTGTTCCTGTTCGCTGCCGCGACGGTGTACTCCGGCAAGGACACGCTGCCGGCGCAGAAGCAGAAAGACGGCGAAGCGGCTGCTGCCAGCCCAAAACCGAAAGGTCATGGTCGGCAAGCTCTACCGAAATCGCTCGAACGGCGGCGAGTGGTCTTCGATCTTGACGACCAGGAGCGACATTGTCCGAAGTGCCGCGGCGAGTTGAAGCACATCGGCGAGGAAATCAGCGAACGGCTGGAATACCTGCCCGCCTCGTTTCACGTTATCGAGGAAGCCCGCCAAAAATACGCCTGCGCGAAGGGCTGCACGGTGGTGACGGCTCAAAAGCCGGCGGCGCCGATCGACAAGGGCTTGCCAGGGCCGGGACTGCTGGCGCACGTGGCTGTCAGCAAGTATGGCGATCATCTTCCGCTGCACCGCCAGGAAGAGATCTACCGACGTCAGGGCGTTGAGTTATCGCGCCAGACGATGTGCGACTGGATGCGGCAATCGGCGGAGTTGGTCAACCCTCTGTTCGAGTTGATGAAGCAGCAGGTGCTGAGTTCTAAGGCGGTCCAAACCGACGACGCTCCGGTGCCGGTGCTAGATCCGGAGCTGCCGCGGACCCGCACTGGCAGGATCTGGACTTATGTCGGGGACCATGACCATCCCTACACGGTCTACGACTACACGCCCACGCGCAGTCGCGACGGTCCGGATGCATTTCTGAAAGAGTTCAACGGATATTTGCAGGCCGATGCGTACTCGGGGTATGACCAACTGTACGCGGATCCCGAGCGGCGCGTGGTGGAAGTGGCGTGTTGGGCGCACGCCCGGCGGCACTTTTATGAAGCGCAATCGTCGGACGTGATGCGCTCGATGGTGACGCTGGCCTACATCCGGCTGCTCTATGACGTGGAGCGCGAAGCCCGTGATCGGAATCTTCGAGGCGAGGAACGCCAGGTCTTGCGACAGGCTCGGTCACGCCCCATTCTGGATGACATCCGTGCCTACTTGGAAGCGGAACAGCCGAAGGTATTACCGAAGAGTCCAGAGGGCCAGGCGATGGCGTACGCGTTATCGAACTGGGCGGCCCTGGTCCGCTACTGTGAGGACGGCGATCTGGAGGTCGACAACAACGGCGCCGAGCGTAGTCTCCGCGGCGTGGTGGTCGGTCGGAAGAACTGGATGTTTTTCGGCAGTGACAACGGTGGCCGGACTGGAGCTATTCTGAACAGTCTCATTGCCAGCTGCAAGCGGCTGCACATCGATCCGTTCGCCTATCTACGCGATGTCTTCCGGCGGATCGGCACCCATCCCCGGAACCACCTCGACGAACTGCTCCCGGACCAATGGGCGGCAGCACGGGCCACCGTGATCTCCTGAGTCCCGGCCGGGCGATACGGCGGAATTGTACCCTCCCCTACAGATGCCTGTCAACTTTGATAGTCTGCCGTTTTACTCGCAACACAAAACTTCCGTTCGGCTGTCGATCCTCCTTTGTAATTCTCAGGGGGAAACAGCCCAGGTCGGCTGCGCGCCACATTGTGATTCTGTGCTGACCTGAGGATTCCTGACTGGCGACAGTTGCGAGGTTGAGTATCGTCTGCCTTCCGACGATCGGAAAGGACGTGTGTTCACAGCCGTTCTGCACATCATCCGCAACAGCCGCATCTTCCACGTCGCGTCGGTCGAAGTGCTCGGATATCAGGTACTGCGCAGCGCCGATCGCATCCAACACCCTCCGAACGGCAGTGTGGAACGGACGACCCGGGAAGGTGCTTGATAAAACAATCTCGCCGCCGTTATGCAGATATGAGGTCATAAAGTATCTGTCGATGATCGTCGAACCGTCGTCCGCATATTCCGTGAACTCGGTCTGCGCAAGATACGGCATCCGCACAAAAGGTGAAAGTGCAGTCATAGTCTGGGGAAGGGCCTGGGTTAGGACACCCAACCCAACCGCACCGAGGATTGCCACCGCGAGTAGGCTCTCCCCGCTAATTTTCGTAAATCGCATTGTGAGCACAGGGTCCGAATGCCTAGCCAGTTATCGCGCTCGCTCTTTTTCTATTAGACGCACGACACAGGGTCGCTTGTTCCTTCACCCGGATAGTTTCTCACGGCTCAGGCATGACTCTACAGCTGCCATCATACGTTTACGATGCTGGGTTCACCGGACGCATACTCCTTGGACCCTGCGGAATTGCTTTTCCGCTACCAAGAGCCCGGACCCCACCCAGCGCTCTAGCTGATCGCCGGCGTGCCATCGTTTCACGTTGGTGCAAACCCGTTCGACGATCGAGAAGGCGGACTCGATGACGTTGGTGCTGGCCAAGGTCTTTCGCAGTTGGGGCGGAACGTGGAGCCGATGGACGGTCAACGTTTCCTCCAATCCCTCCCCCAGGCTCCGTGCAGCGCTCGGATTCAGATCCATGAGTTCGCGATGCAGCGTGTTCAGCGCTTGCTTGGCTTCGACGTAGTCTTCCAGCGCGTAGGCGGCATTCAGCTTCTTAGCCACCAAAGGCTTCTGCTCGTCAGTCAGATGATCCAACACGTTGCGCCGCTTGTGCACTTGACAGCGCTGGATCGGCGCCGATTCGCCCGCGTACTTTTTCACCGCCGCGTGAAGCGCTTTGCCGCCATCCAGAACGTAAAGCCGTGGCTCGGTTAGATCGAGCCCACGGTTCATCAGGTCGCCCAGTAACTCTCCTACCACGGTGGCGTTCTCGGTGGCTCCTTGGCGAATGCCCAAGATCGTTTTCCGTCCGTCCTGGCTGATGCCCAGCGCTGCCACCATCTGCTGCCCGGCAAACGGCGTCGCGTCGATGAGCAGCGCGCATAACCGCATCTTGTCCAGGCGCCGCTCCATCATGTCTTTCAACTTCGCCCGGCTCGCCTCGATGAAATGTTCGCTGATGGTGCTCTTCTCCAAGCCGTACGCTTCGGCGAACTCTCGCACTGCCCGGCCATACTTTCTCGTGCTCAGACCGAGCATTAGTTTCTCCCACACCGTTTCAGTCAGCGGCTCGCCGCGGTGAAACATTTCGTAGCTGCCCAACCGGACTTCCTGATCGTCGGTCGTGCGCACGCGCGGGCGGTCGATCGGCACCTTCTGGCCCATCACCACGCAGTAGCCCCGCTCCTTGCCCCACCGGTTGGCCGTTCGGTCCGGCTGCGGCTGGCTGCGTTCCCCGACCCGTTCCCGTACTTCTTCTTCCATCAGCAGTTCCATCACCCGCAACCCGGCTTGGCGAATCAATGCGCCCACGCCCTGGTGCAGCCAGCCCACCATCTCGGCCATCGGCAACACCATCTGCACCGCCGGATTCCCGTCCGTAGCCATTTCCTCGAGCTGTCTCACCGCTCGCTGCGCTTCGATCTGATATGGTTTCTTCATAGCGACTCTCCTTTTCTCGCGAAAGAAAATTTGCTCTCAGCCTATCAAGGCTTCGAGCGAGAGTCGCTACTTTCTCCGATCAACCGGGCATTCCCGGCGGTTCTGGTGGATCTACTCATCCGTCGCTACCACAAATGATATACAGCCCCTGCGCTCTTACGCGCCAAGGATCGCCAGGATGAGCCGCGATTGAGGTCCGAAGAAAAAGCTTGAGAACAACCCCGCACACCAATTCGACATGACCGCCGAACACATCTCCGATCACGATCTGGAACGCTATTATCTCGGTATGGTGACAGAGGAAGAGGAGCTAGGCCCGCTGGAAAAGCATCTACTTTGGTGCGGATCGTGCCTTGAGCGAGCCGAGTATACGCAGCATTACGTGGATACAATGCGGATAATACTCTTGGGCTAATGTAGCCCTTCCACTGCGTCATCCGCTTCCACGGGCTGGCTCCGCGCGCCACGATATGCCGGCGGTTCGTCGCCGGCTGACAGATCAGGGCCAACGCCAAACCCATCGCAGCAAACAACAGGAGCGTGGAGGGTTCAGGGATCGGAGCATTGAGGAGCACATACGTGAAGCCTGGGCCTTGGGCCAAAATATCGCCGGCGGCATTGACCGCAGTGAAGTAGGAGCCATCGTCCACGTTGAATGTCGCTGGATCAATGCCAAGCTCAGCCAGCCTCGGATCAGGAACCACCGAGTCGCTAAGAATACCGCCAAAACCATCGAACTAAACTTCGGGAGTCCATGGTGAGTATCCTGTGTAGGCTCCGACCGCTTCACCTTGATTATTCATAGCGAAAACCATGTTCTCCGAGTTTCCGATGTAGAACGGTCCACCCCAGGAATTGATGTCTGTCACCGCGGGGAAGAAAAACAGGTTCGTATCAGAGCAGCACCACGGAGTTTCGTAGTTGCCCATCCATCCAGCTTCGCTTTGGACTAAGGTGCCCACAGAAATCGGCGGTTCGTTTTGCGTAAAACCTGGAACGTTGCCAGCCCAGCCCGATTCTCTCTAGCTTCGGCAACATGTACCGCCGCCGGATTGTTGAGCAGCCCGTCCGAAACCGCGAGTTTGAAGATTGCGTTCAAAGAACCAGCGCAGACGCTTCGCCGGGCTGGTGCGTTTGGCAAGTCCGCTTGGCCCACTTCGGCATTTTAATTTGGCCCACCCTAAGTCGTTGATTTATTGGGCGAGGCGGTTTTCAGCCTCGCCTGGTTTTTCTTCCTTATATGTAGGAACAGTGGTCAAGGCTGTGGGAATGTGGGAATCGCGGAGCGATTTCCAAGGGCGGTGGGAAGGGTGGAAAACCTGATCTTGGTTTTCCAGGCTTTCCACCGTCCCGTCATTTCCACAGTCTGGTTGCGGTTAATTCGCTTTTGCTCCCTTCTTCTGCTTCTCCGCCGTTCGGCGGAAGCGATAAGATTCCGTGCCGGTCTCCAAGATGTGAGCGCGGTCGGTGATGCGATCCAGCAGCGCTTTGCAGAGTCGCGCGTTGGGAATCACTTGCGTCCACTCGGAGAATGGCAGATTGGTGGTTAGCACGACAGCAGCTTTCTCAGCTCGTTCGGTCACGACCTGAAACAGAAACTTAGCGCCGACCTCGGCCAACGGTACGTATCCCACTTCGTCGATGGCAATCAGATCGTACCGGCTCCATCGCGCCATCACGCGACGAAGTTGTAGCTGATGCTTGGCCTCTACCAGTTCGTTCACCAGCCCGGCAGCAGTTGTGAAACGGACTCGCCGCTTCTGCCGGCAAGCTGGCACGCAGAGGCCGGTCAACAGATGCGTCTTGCCAGTTCCGCATTCACCGATGAACAGGACTGGTTCCGCACGATCAATGTAGCCGCCTTCGGCCAGGTCGCGCATCTTCGCCGCATTCACATTCGGCGACTGCGTGTAATCGAACTTCTCCAGCGTCTTCATGCGCGGCAGATGCGCTTCCCGGATTCGGCGCTCAATGGTGTTCCGTTCCCGTTCTTCCACCTCGGCCAGCAGCAACGCCTCCAGGTACCCGATGTGGTTCCTCTTTTCCCGGATGGCTTGTTCGGCCAGCGTGCCGAACTGCGAGGCAATCATCGGCATGCGCAAGGTTTTGCAATGGGCTTTGATGGTGGCTTCCTGCAACTGCGCCATCTGGTTGCTCATTGCGCCGCTCCCGTGTTGAGCAGCCGGTCATACTGGTGCAGCGTCGGTAAAGGCCGCGTGTACCGATCCAGTGCACCCACGTCGATGGCCTCGCAAGAGGCATGCTGTAGATCCTGTGCGTTCAGCAGGTGCTGAACCGCCGCGCCATCGTAGCATCGGTTGGCCAAGGCTGATTCGATCGCTCCTTGCAGCTTGTGATGACCATACTTTTGGGACAACTTGAGCAGATCGATCATCTGCCTGGTGCCGCTTTGCTTTCCATGCCGCTCGATGAGTGCTTGCCAGATCCGATCGAAGCTCGGTGGCCACATACCGGCTTGCCGCTTCTGCTCCAGCGGTTTCGATCCTGCTAAAGCACCTGGCTTACGGTACAGGACATTTACGTAGTGCTCGAGATCCAGAATCTGTTGCTGGCGCCGGTAACAGCGCTCGTGGTGGGCCACGCATCGCCCTTCATGCCACAGCTCCATCCGGCTGGCATCGGCTTTGGCTTGGATCTGCGTGCCCGCAGGCAGCGGTACCGAGTATGCGTTCGTCAGAACCTTTACACAACCCAGACCGTTGACCGTTGGAAAGCTCGTTTGCGCCAGATCCGCACCTTCGGTTGCCAATGACAGCAGATGCTCACGTTCCATCACCAAGCCGGCTCCCACGGTTTGCTCGCGCCCTGTGATCACCCGATGTTCATCCTGTTGGCAGGCGATCAAAAGCTGCCGGTTAAGATCAGCGACATCTTCTGCTTGCGGCACCGGCACCCAGTGATTGCGCGGAAAGTATCCGGCTTCTCCTTCAATGCCGCCCTTCTCATGAGCCTCGGCCGGCGTGCAAAACTCCGCTTCGAACCGCCAATGCGAACGGAAAGCCACGAAGCGAGCCGTCTGTTCCCGCCGCTGATCCGCGCAGGATCTTCCTCACTGCGGAGGTGAGGTTGTCATAACGGAGCTTCCGGAATTATGTGAAGGACCGGATTATGCGGAGGAATGGCGGCTGAGCGAGCCTGGTCGTAGTTTGCAGCGATTTCTGCTTCACATAATCTGAGCCCGAGCGACATGGCACTCCTTGGATGTCACCAAGGAGGTGCTCATGAAGATTCATTCCTGCCTGGCTCAACTCCGTGCTCATCTGGAGTCCGCCAGGTACACGCCGAAAGTTGCAGATCGCTATCTGGCGGTCGCCAGTTACTTTCTTCGTTTCCTCGAAAAGAATCACGTGCCTGTCGAGTCGGCCCAGCCGGACCATGTCCATGCCTACCTTCGGGAGGCTTTGCGAATTTATCGACGGATTCACGGCCGTCGGCCTCCCATCGAAGCCAGCTGGCGGCCTTCACACACCAGCGGCATCCACATGTTGCTCCGTCTCGTACAAGGACGTTGGCCGCCGGAAGCCGTTCCAGCGAGTCCGATTGAGGAGTTCCGCAACCAGCTCTGCAGTTCGTACGTGCAATGGCTCAGGGACTTCCGGGGACTCGCTTCCGAAACGATCTCCGGACATCAGATGATGGCTTCGCGCATGCTGAACTGGCTGGGAGAGAGGGCGGTCAGTTCGAAGCTGGCCGAACTGACCGTCAAGGATATCGATTCGTTCGTGGCGGCTCAGCCCAGAACGTTGCGGCGCGCGACCCGCAAGAGCCAGGCTCTTTACCTGCGAAGCTTTCTTCGATATCTGCACGGACGTGGTCTGCTCCACCGCGACCTCTCGGCTGCGGTAATTGCGCCTCGCGTGTATGCCTTTGAGAACATCCCTTCCACACTGAGCGCTGAGGACATTGGCGCCGTGTTGAAGACCGTCCGGCAGGACAGATCGCCCAAAGGCCGCAGGGATCTCGCGATTTTGACTCTCCTCGCGACCTATGGACTGCGGGCCGGGGAGATTACCGCACTCCGTCTGGACGATATCGACTGGCGGCGCGAACAAGTGCGCGTGCGGCATTCCAAGACGGGCCATGAGACATGGCTTCCGCTGGTCCGGCCTGTTGGTGAGGCTCTCGTGGATTACCTCCAAAAGGGCAGACCTAAAGTGGCGGACCGGGAGATCTTCATTCGCGCCCGTGCACCCTATCGCCCGCTCCACAACGGGTCAAGCCTGTATTCGGGGATCGTCAGGCGTCTCCAGACAGCCGGTGTGAAGTGGCAGGGGAAACACGGACCTCATGCTTTTCGTCATGCACGAGCTGTTAGTTTGCTGCGGGCGGCGGTTCCGTCAAAGGTGATTGGTGACGTACTCGGGCATCGTGCTTCGGCCTCGACAGCCGTCTACCTGAAACTCGCCACCGACGACCTCCGAAAAATCGCGCTCGACGTACCGGAGGTGAAGTGATGACGAAGTGGCCAGACTCCAATGGAGCCGTGTTCCGTAGATATGTTCAGGGTCTGGGACTGCAAACCGCCATGGCGGCGAGGGTCTATCACTGCATTTTGCGGCGATTTCAATGCTTCGTCTCCGCCTACGATCCCGCGTCCCCGGTTTCCCAGGCCAGCCTGACCGCCTGGATTCAGGACCGTATCACTGTTTGGCCCTTACACCTGGTTATTCACCGAGCGCGGTTGGTCGATCGTTTCCTGGACTGGTTGGTTAACGGCAACCATATCGCTGAGAACCCTCTGGCGAAACTGCGGGCTGAGTACAGACAACATTCAACGGCGCCGATTGTGCGGGCACTGGCCGATCCGAACCCCCTCGCTGCCCTGGAGAAGCTCCGCACGTTGCCACCTTTCGGCAGTCATTTGGGGCCCGCAATGCGCGCACACATTTCCGTTATGCGGGCCGCGGGCTTCCGCTATGGCGATTACGAAAACCGTCTCCTTGGTCTGGATCGGTTTCTGCAGCAACAGCCGGATGCTGTTGAGCAGCCTCTCGCTGTTCTCGTTCAGCGATGGGCGCAGGAAGCTTCACGACTCGAACTGCACCTGGCGCGGGTCCGGGTAGGCCGAATCGTTGCGCGGGCTCTCCAGCGCGAAGATCCATCGGTGATCATGCCGCGACTCGACCGGCAACTCGTGCGGGAGGTACGCCGGAGACAGCGACGGCCGCACATATTCAGCGCTGAGGAGATCCGGAAGCTGTTTCAGACCGCGCTCGCATTCCCATCCCCTCGCGCTTCCCTCCGTCCCCGCAGTCTACATACGATGTTGGTGCTGGCGTACTGCGCCGGGTTGCGCCTGGGAGAGATTGCGAGACTCCGGATCGGAGACGTTCGGATCGACCAGGGAGTGATTGAGATCCGGGAAACGAAATTCTTCAAGACCCGGCACCTCCCGCTCTCGCCGAGCGCCCTTGCTGCCCTTCAGTCCTATATGGACGCGCGGAAGAACGCCGGTGGCCCTTCCGACAACAACTCACCTCTGCTCTGGCATCAGCAGGATCGGTGCGGATACTCGCGGATCACAGTGGAGGGTCTGCTGGCTCGAGTGTTGCGTCGCGCTGGAGTAAAACCACCCCGTCCGAGCGGCCGCATAGGCCCACGCATCCACGACCTGCGCCACACTTTCGTGGTTCACAGAATGACCGAATGGTATCGGTCAGGCGTCAACCCCGAGCCCATGCTCCCATATCTGGCCACGTATCTGGGCCATAAGGACATCCATTCGACGCTGGTTTATCTGACAATCACGCAGGAGCTTCTGCATCTGGCCAATGATCGGTTTCGGTTGCTGGGTGCACTTCTCCTTCAGCCACAGGGGAAGGAGATCTCATCGTGATGAACGATGCGCTTCCCGCGCTTCTCCACGGGTTTTTTCATCACTGGCTGGCGGAGCAGCGCAATGCTTCGCGCCACACGATCCTCGCCTATCGGGATGCATGGCGCTTGTTCCTGCGCTTCGCGGCGGACCGGACCAGACGCCCGGTTGCAAAGCTCACGCTCAACGATCTGACTGCCGAAGAAGTGATAGCGTTCCTTCAGCACGTCGAAACCGGGCGCGGGGCCTCGATCGCCACTCGCAACTGCCGGCTGGCAGCGGTGAGAAGTTTCTTTCTCTTTGTGGCTGATCGCGAGCCATCCGCGGCTGCGCAGTGTGCCGAGGTGCTTCGCATCCCTTCGAAAAAGAAAGCCAAACGAGCTATCTGTTACCTGGAACAGGAAGAGGTTGCGGCCATTTTGGCGCAGCCCGATCAAAGGACTTTGCTGGGGCAACGTGACCACGCACTGCTCGGCTTCCTCTACAACACCGGGGCGCGCATTCAGGAGGCCCTGGACGTTTGTCCAAAACATCTCCACCTTGAGTCACCGGCTCACGTCCGGCTCTTCGGAAAGGGCCGCAAGGAACGCATCTGTCCCCTGTGGCCCGAAACGGCAAACCTTATACTGGCTATCTTGCACCGGCGACCCCGAAGTCCGGACGAGCCGATATTCTGCAATCGATACGGAGGCAAACTCGGCGCATCCGGGTTTCGCTTTCAACTGCGTCATTACGTTGAATCCGCTCAGAAGAAAATGCCCGGCTTATCTTCGAAGAGGATCTCGCCGCATACTTTCCGCCACACGACCGCTGTCCATCTCATCGCCGCTGGCGTTGATGTGACGGTCATTCGAAGTTGGCTGGGCCATGCACATCTGGATACCACCAATCACTATGCCCAGGCCGACCTGAAAACAAAGCGTGTGGCTCTGGAACAAGTCGCATCGAAGTCGCGTCCGTCCAAACCGCCACGATGGAAAAGAGACCAGGACCTGCTTGCCTGGTTGAATTCGCTTTGAGCCAGGCCCGGATTATGAGGAGTCCTTGCGTGCGGCGGGGCTGATTCTGGGGCCTCTGCGTGTTTACCTTCGCATAATCCGGTCCTTCACATAACCGAAATTATGGAGAGCTCGCCATAAAGCCGGCACGCCGCCAAAATAGGCGAACGCCAGCTCGTGCGCTTCCAGAAACGCTTGCTGATTGGCGTGCGGATACGCCCGATGAAAAGCGCCGCCGCTGGCCATGCTGCGCAAGCAGAACACGTACGTCTTGCGCGCCTCGCCGTCGAACTCGACCCAGCCTTCGTACCAATCCACCTGCGCCTCGCCACCGAACTGATAGGATTGCGGCACAAAGATTTCATGCCCCAGCAGACCCATGGCCGCCTTCCTGGCGCGTACGTACTGACGAACCGTCGACTCCGCCACCTCGGCTTCCGGTTTCTCGCGGCGCAGTCGCATCCATATCCGATGCGCCGTGTGCCGCTGCTTTCTGGGCGCCTTGCGGTCGGCCTCCAGAATCGCGTCGATGAATGGGATCGCCGCCCCAAGTTTCGGCCGCTCGCGCTCCGGGACCTTGCGTCCCGCCGGCATCGCGCTGGCCAGCGCCTTCCGCACCTCTCGCCGGTGCAGCCCCAGTTTCCGGGCCACCGCCCGGATCGTTCCGGTCCCATGTTCGTACTCCTGCCGGATCTGCTCGTATAGTTCCACTTTGGCTCTCCTGTTCTCCAAAACCGTCCTTCCTTCTGGGCCCGGAGGCCCAAAACAAGATATGCGGTTTATGGTTTACAGGTGGGGCCAGATCAGAGCATCGAAAGGGGCCAATTCAGAGTAGCGAACTCATTTCTTGGTGGATTCCGGCAAGAGCCTGTTCTACTGCTACGGCTGTGGTCGCGGTGGTGACGTGATTCGCTTTGCCGAACTCTATCACCAGGTGCAGTTCCCACAAGCCTTGGCGTTGCTCCGCCAATGGTGCGGTGTGGAGCCTGTGTTACAGGAGACGGCACGTTTCTATGGCCTTCAGTTACACCGCCACGGTGAGGCAGTTGAATATCTGCATCAACGCGGACTCCGCTCGCCGGAACTGATCGAGCACATGCGGATCGGTTACGCGCCCGGCGGTTGCTTGCGGGGTTGGCTGGCGCAGTTGGGCTACCCGCTCCAGACCCTGCGTCAAGCCGGTTTGGTCACTGCCGTTGGCTACGACGCCTACGTGCGTCGCATCGTCTTTCCCCTGGAAGGCAACCTTTATGGCCGCAGCCTTTCGGACTCGGCGCCGCCTCACCGATTCTTGCCGGGCACTAAGGGTGGCCTGTACGCCTGGGAGCAAGTCCGGCGATATCCAGAAGTGATTCTGGTCGAGGGCCTGTTCGACTACGCCGTGTTGTGGCAGGCCGGATTTCAAAACGTCACCTGCTCGCTGGGAACCCATCTCAATGCGCGCCAGTTTCGGCAACTCTGCGACGGCCCTCGAACCGTCCATGTGACCTTTGATGCGGACGGCAATGACAGTGGCCAACAGGCCGCACAGTGGCTCTCACGAAGTCTTCGGGAACACGGCATAACGGCTCGCCTGGTCTCACTGCCTGAGAGCCACGACCCCAACAGCTTCTTCGTCGCTGGCGGCAGTGCGCAACAGTTTCAACACCTGTTGGATCGGGCTTGCCTGTGAGATACCGTGTCACCCAACAGCACGAACTGAGCCACGCACACAGTCCGTTTCGCGTGGTCGCGCAGAGCGGCCGGGAAGTGGATTGGATCAATCGATATCTGGACCAGCAGCGAGTCCGTGGCGTGGCCGATTCCACACTTCGTAGTTATGCCCACGATCTACTCCACTTCCTCCGCTGGTGGGCGGCCGCGCATCACACCTCTACGATCACCCAACAGGCCCTTACCGAATCCACATTCCTCGACTACATTCGCTTCCAGGTCAATCAGAATCCGCCGCCGGCTGCCCAAAGCATCAATCGTCGGGTAGGGACCGCTGAGCGTGCCATGCGGTGTGAGTTTCCCCAAGCCGCACATCTGTTAGCGCCCAGCTTCCAGAACTGGTACTGGCGACAATCACGGCTGGGCTATGGGCGGCCACGTCCGGCGCTGACTCAGTTGCGGGTCAAGACACCCAAACGCGTGGTTGTGCCGTTGTCGGTTGAGGAGGTGGCCCGCTTCTGGTCCAGCTTCCGCACGTCGCGCGACGTGGCCATCGTCGGTCTGATGTTACTGCATGGTTTGCGGTCCTGCGAAGTCCTAGCGCTCGACCGCGAGGACGTCCAGTTCCCGGACGCGCAGATCCGGGTCCAGGGCAAGGGCAAAAGGATTCGCGTGCTGCCGCTGGCGCGCGAAACCGTGGAACTGCTCGAGGACTACCTATGCCTGGAACGACCGGCAAACTGTGGGCAGGCTTTATTCGTTTGTCTCAAAGGGCCGTCTCGCGGCCACCGCATGACACCCGCCGGTCTGCGTTCCCTGTTTCGTCATCACCGCCAGACCACGAGCGTGACCCAGGCGAACGCGCACAGGTTTCGACACACGTTTGCTTCCGACATGATCCGCGCGGGCATTAGCCTCCCGGCACTGATGCAGCTCATGGGGCATGCCCAGATTCAAACCACGCTGGTCTACATTCAACTCACTCCACAAGACGTCTGGGAACAATACGCTCGCGCAGTTGCCCGGCTTACCCGGCACGTTCCGCCGTCGCAGTCATGAAACCAAAACGTCTTCCGCTCCCCACACATCCTCTGATGAAGCTCTTCCGGTCAGCGGCGGAATCGGTGACGACTGCGCTCGGGGATTCCTCGGTCACCGCCTATCGCGGAACGGTCCGGCTCTTTCTGACTTATCTCGGCGCTCGATATCCTGCGGTTCAGTCGCTCGATCAACTGCGCCGCGATCCCCATATCCTTGGTTGGCTGGCCTTTCTGCGGTCGCACCACCCACCACTGGCTACGATCACACGCGCGAACCGTGTGATCTACCTGCGCTGTATGCTGGAAGAACTCGCCTGGACCCAACAACTCCCCGCCCTGGCCCATCTGCTCGGTCGTGATGACGTTCCCCGCAAGGAACACCATCTGCCGCGCCCTTTGACCCCGGAGCAGGATCAACTGATCCAGCGGGAATTACTGCGCCGCAATGACCTACTCACTAATGCCCTGCTACTTCTCCGTCACACCGGCATGCGCATCGGCGAATGTGTCGATCTCTCCTTCGATTGCTTGCGCCCTCTCGGGCCCGACCAGTGGGCCATCCATGTCCCGCTGGGCAAGCTCAAAACCGAACGCTGGGTTCCCGTGGACTCTATGGTCTGTCAATTGGTCGAACGGATCCGTTCTCTGCGTCCGCCAACTGCCCCCAAGACCGGCCGTTTACTATTGTTCCGGCCGCGTGGCCGCTACATGTTGGTTCGCAGGCTCCGTGCTGCACTGCGGGAGGTTGTGTCGGCGGTCGGAATTACCGCCCGCATCGTTCCGCACCAATTTCGACACACTTACGGAACGGAGATGCTGCGGGCCGGCGTCAGTTTTGCGGCTGTTATAAAACTCCTCGGCCACAAGAGTCCGCACATGACTTTGGAGTATCTCGAGATCACCCAACAGGATCTCCAGCGCGAGTTCCACCTCGCCCTCTCCCATCCCAGGCATCTGGTGCCATCTCACACCATCTCGTCTGGTCCCCCGCCACGTCCAGATTTGTCGAGCCTGATTGCTTCATTAATGACTGCTCAGCACGTTCTGGAAATGTACCGTCGTAACGTTGCCGACAATGCTGTCCGCCGCCTTCTCGATCGCCTTGCCAATCGCATCCTAAAGATTCTCGCCGAAACCACCAAACTCAACCCACCCGAAAAATAGGCAGACATTAGCCGGTTAAGTCCCATTCGAGTACATTGACGGAAAGTGATACTCGATCATAGGCCCCCTAAAATTCCAAGGTGGTCACGAGTAATGCCGCGCGAGCGTTCACGAGTGCCGAGTTTCTCGATCGAGTGCCAGCCGCATCTCCCGTTGTAGTGGATCGTTGTCCATATCTCCGGTTCGAGGAGATCATCCTCACGGCCGCGCTCAGGCAGTGACGTGACGGGTCGGTCACGTCACTTAAATATCGGGGGGCCGGCGAATCGCGCAGTTACTTGCCGTCAAGCAGAGAATGCGGCCCCGCTGAAACCGGAAGCGGCGTTTAGCCGGGGGCAGGTCAGGGGGGCAGGCTACTTTGAGACGCTGTAGCTGCGCTCCCCGGCGGATTGCTCACGAACCCCATCGCAGTTTAATGGCGCGTTCGGGCTCGCGTCTCGTAGCCGTCGCCTCGCTCTCGCGCTGCTAGTCTAGTGGCCGGCACATGTCGCCTCGCCAATGGGCGAAGGATAGTCACGCTCGACCTCAGTTGCAGATCCCAGCCTCACCGGAAGAGCGAGATGTTAGCTTCGACGATGTGAGTTCTGGTTTGAACCTATATATTAAGATGCTCCCCGACGGCACGCCCGCGGAGTTCCCTCGCGGATATGAAGCCAGCAGCGCAAATCGATCTGGAAAACTAACCGGCAAAGTAAGAAGTAACCGCTGGTCCTCGGGCTGATGGCGCTGCACGGGGTCGACAACCACGAATGCAACCCGCGCCTCATCCAGATGCCGCAAGAGATCACGAGGATTCCGATATCGCAGGGTGTACGAACGGCCCAACCAGTCACTCGATGACAGTTCCTTACTCGCGCGGAGGACGAAGTGGCTCGGCCGACTCTGCTCCCTCATCGCAATTTCGGCGATTATCACACCCTCAACTGTCGCATCGCCGGAGATCAGGATGACGGAGTCGCGAGCGCGGCTTTCTGAAAACAGAAGCTGTGCCATCTCGTCAAATCCTCTGTGTTCCTTCGCCGGCATTCGATACAGGTTGATCGAAACCGCAAAAGTGATAGCCAACATGACTACGGTCGTGACGAGCCGGGAACCCATTCCACGCGCAACTATACTTCGAGTAAAAAAGGAGATTCCTACCGCCGCCAACCACAACGTCGGTGCGACGACTAGAAGAATATGGCGCGACTCGCCGGCAGCGCTGATACAGCCGCGGAAGGCGATGAATGCTAACAATAGCGCACCACAGGCGGCCCATCGATACTGCAGCGACGGCTCGCGAAACGATTTCGAAAGCCGGCAGCAAACGCCGAGGACGGCGAAGGCCAGCGGTAAAATGCCGATATATCGCAGCGCGTCCTTGAGTAAGCCCGCCGCCTGGAAGCCTAGGTAAATACCTCCCCACTCCGCGACATCCTGCTGTCGAGCCGCCGGTGCCAGAACATACCAAGGGCCACAGACAGTTACTACGATTACGGCAGGCATCCAAAATGAAAGGCGGCTCAGCAAGCCAATCCTGCCGGTGAGCAAAACAGTGAATGGAGGTACCAAAGCGAGAACGAACCCGGTACCTTTGGTCAGTATCGCTAGGCACGCCACGAGGCCAAATGCGGTGGCTCGCCGCCAATCCGGCGTGGCAAGATAATCTGCGAAGCAAAGTGTGCCCGCAAAAACCAGCCCCGCTACCAACAGGTCAGACATCACTGCAGAACTCAGCCGCTGAACCAAAGGCAGCGATAAGAAAAGTACACCCGCGACCGCTCCGTATACTTCAGGCAAGTCTCGACTGATGGCTCTTTGAACGACCAACGCGAATACCGCGGCCTGAACGGACATCAAAAGAAGCACGGACCAACGGGATGCCGAAAAAATCAGCATCCAAACGGCTTCCACAAGATAATACATCGGTGGCCAGTGTCCTAGAGCCACCTTAGGGTAGTGACGATAGTAGTTTTCCGCGTACTGCATCGGTGGTGTAAAGATGCCAGAGGCGATGTAATCCCGTACCATCAAGCCCGTGATGTAATGCGGAGCCTCATCGGGAAAGTCATCTAACTCCGCGTGGAAGCTACCCCGTTGCCAGCTTAACGTGGCAGTCAAGGCGAAAAAGACCATGAAATAAAGTAACTGCTTCTTGAGAAGGGGTGCCTTCACAGGTTGACGAATGGTCAGAGAGTCGGCAGCGCGACTCGACAGAAGATCGGAATCCTGCTTTGAAGTCACGCATCCACCGAATCAGCAATCATGGCGGATCCCCCATTTTGGAGTCAGCACGTGACGTGGAACCCTGGGCTGCGTGCCGGCTAGGGCAACGCGAGTCTGCTCTCTGGGATCAGCTGGCTTGCACATTTCTTCATGGTATTCGGGATCGGCATTCACCCGCCACAAGTCGTGACGCGCGCCGTGGATGTTTTGGACAGCCAACATGGCCGTGTACATCGAATGATCTTGGTTACTATACTTATGCATGCCGTTTCTCCCCACGACCTGGAGATCCGGAAGTTGCGTCTCGAGAAAATCTCGAATGGTGGCTAGCGCCTGCGCGTATCCCGAGTCATAAATCGGGTACGCCTTGGGCATCCGGACAACCGCGCCGCCTTCCAGTTCCTGCGCACGAATTATACCCGTAGTCGCCGCTAAAACTGGGATGAGCTGATTGCCCAATCAGGCAATCCAATCTCCAATCTGGTTCACGGCAAAAGCGCGGTACCACACCAGAGAATGACGCTTGAAAATGGGCAGAACCCCTTTCTTTCTTCAGCCCTGAGCGGCGGCGTGGAGCGCACTTAGCGCCTCTGAGCGCGCGCCCGGACGATAGACGCTCGCCGCCAAAATCCCACGCTGTTGGAAATAGTACTTTTTTTTGGCTAATCAGAACAGTGGTCAACCGCAGTAACTAGGCTTGCCGCGATTCTTACGCATGGAATCGCCGCGCATTTCGATTCGGTGTGCGTTGTGGACCAGGCGGTCGAGGATGCCGTCAGCCAATGTAGGATCACCGATCTGTTCGTGCCAGCGCGAGACTGGCAGTTGCGAAGTGAGGATGGTCGAGCGCACTTGGTAGCGATCCTCGCAGATTTCCCAGAAGTCGCGACGCTCGGGCTCCGACAGCGGAGCCATGGCCCAGTCGTCGATCACCAGAACATCAATCCGACTCAGCCGCGCCAGAAGACTGCGCAAACTGCCGTCAGCCCGCGCCATCGCCAGATCACGGAACAGCGACTGGGCGCGAGTGTAGAGCGCGCCGTATCCGTCGCGGCATGCCTTCTGCGCCAAGGCACATGCCACGAAGCTCTTTCCCACGCCGGTTGGCCCGAGGACGAAGATGTTCTCGTGCGTGCCGACCCAGGCGGACTCTTGCGTCAGGGAACGGATCACGCTCTTATCGAGTCCGCGGGCGGTACGAAAGTCGATCTCTTCCACGCAAGCGTTCGCCGTGCGCAGCTTTGCATTTTTCAGCCGTCGTGAGAGCGCCTGGTTCTCCCGCCAGTTCCACTGCTGATCCACTAACAGGCCGAACCGTTCCAGGAAAGCTCAGCTCGCGAGCTGACGGATCTTGCTCCTGCGCCTTCAAAGCCTCGACCATTCCGAGCAGACGCATGCACGTCAGTTTTTCGATCATCGGCTGTTTAAGCATCGCCGTCTCCTCACTCGAAGTACTCTGCGCCGCGGATGTTGTCGTGCGGGCGGCGGCTGGGCGGAGATGGAGACGGAGGACTGCTCGAGCGAGTTCTTCAGAATCGATTCACGCTTGATACGGCACCCTCCGTAAGCAGCGCCCGTTCCGCCGCGGCTTCCACCGAGCTGGTGAGTACTGATCGGCCAGCCGGATGATGCCCAGGCAGATCGGATAGCCCATCTCCGGATGCGGCTTGTCGGCCAGTATGCGTTCAAACAGCACGAGCGGTGTTCGGGCCGATGGTTTGTGACCAATGCACCATCCGCGAAGGCGTCCATTCCAGATGCGCCTGGTGGGAACGCGGACGGTGCTCGGCAATCGTGACAGCGTGCCCATGGCTGTGTGCGCGTAAGTGTGACGCCACCCGTTGACTCTTGTGGAAGATCTCGACGGTCGTCGGTGTCGAGCGGACTTCAACCAGTTCTTGAACCAGGTTGTAAGGCACGCTGTAGTAGTTCGTGTCGAAGGCGATTTGATAGTCGATGTTGACTCGGGCACGAGACCAGTCGCTTAGGTCGAAACGCTCCACCGCGAGCGAACCCATCGCCGGCTTGTCCACCGCCGCAAACTGCGTCGCTCTGGAGCCCTCGCGCTTACGGAACGGTCGCTGGTTCATTCGGTCGCCAGCAGCTCCCGGATCGCTTGGTTCAGCTCCTCAGATCGAGAAAACTTTCGATGTCGCAGCGCCGCGATGATCCACCGCTCCGCCAACTGCACACCCGACTCGACTTTGGCCTTGTCGCGAGGCTTGTATGGCCGCGCCGGAACCACGCCGACGCCGTAATGCATCGCCATCTCCTGATAGGTCGGATTCAGGTCGGGATCGTAGCGGCAGGCTTTGGTTACGCCGGTCTTGGCGTTATCCGGCACCATCAGCTTGGCACGCCCTCGATAAAACTCAAAGGCGCGGACGTGAGCGCCGATCCAGCTTGCCAACTGCTCGTCGGCAGTGGCCTCGGCGTACGTGTAGGAACTGGCCCCCAGCACCGCGACGAATAGATGCGCCTGCTGCACTGGACCACCACGCGGATCATGGATCGGTATCGTTGTTCCTGCCCAATCGACAAACACCTTCTCGCCGGCCTTGTGCTCCTGTCGGAGCACTACATCCTGTTTCCGCCGCCACCGCTGGTAACAGTTCACAGAACCGGCTGTACTGGTAGCCATCCGGGTTTGCCTGCCGGTACTCCTCCCACAGCAACTGCTGCGTCACGTGGGGATGTTGCTGCCGCTGATCGATGAAGATCGGCGAAGTCGGGCATGGGCGAGCACTGTCGGGCGGCTGCGCGGCGGCCCGCCGAACAACGCGCCTCAAGCCGGTCATCATCCCACTCCGGTCCAAGCGGCCAGGATGATCTTGGCGGCCTCGGCCCGCTGCAGGTACTCATGAGCGGTGCCGAGGCCAATCGAGCAACTACGGGCGATCTGCCGCAGCCCCAGGCCCACATCAAACTTCAATCGAAGAACTTCTTTG
This sequence comes from Terriglobia bacterium, assembly GCA_963768075.1. Taxonomy (GTDB): domain Bacteria; phylum Acidobacteriota; class Terriglobia; order Bryobacterales; family Bryobacteraceae; genus QHXW01. The sequence continues at coordinate 5,779 of CAVYHD010000005.1, read as the reverse complement.
ATCTTGCGCACGGACAATCTCCTGGCTGGCAAGCTGATCCTCCCTTTCGAGGGGGAGGCTACCTGCCATTGTGTTGTCCAGCGCTGCTAGCTTGTGGAAATCATTCCGGCGAAGCCGAACGCCTTTACGGGATCGGCCTGAAACCGTTCGGCTTCATCCCGGAACCGGTGTTCACCATCATCCCGGAATCCTGTTCGGATCATCCCGGAACACCGTTCGGAATCATCCCGGAATCGCGTTCATCTTGCCCCGGATTCCCCACGGAATTCCGCGCTGGAAGATATCGGTCTGCATCCAGGTCCAAAGTGTTGTCGGCCTGCTACGAAAGCATGGGATGATCCCAAGTATGAGCCGGCACCAGCGACCCGTTACGGCACAATGGGAAGAACCAGGGCTGAAGGCCGGGATGAGTCGTGGTAGATAACGTTTGTTGCTTTGACCAGGCGGGTTCCACGCGCCTCTTCTTCACCCGCATTCAGGTTTCGATCAAATCGAGGGAAATTGCTGCTGGCAACCTCGAGCCGCAGTTTGTGCCTTGGCAGGAAAATATTGCTTGTTGCCCAAAGATCCACGCTGATGTGATAAATCGTCCCAGGGTTTCCAAGTTCCGGTTTCTCCTGCGAATTGCGGTAGCGTAAGCGAAGAATGCCTTCAGTCAAATTCTGAGCAAATCCGTTCGGCCAGACGTCGACCAGTTTCCCGGTAAAGTCCGTATCGACCGCAGAACTACTGACATACAGGTCAAGTGAAATCGGACCCGTTACTTCCGTGTTCTGAGTAAATGCCGACGTAAAGATCAAGAGCATGCGCCTCGCGCTTCCACAGGCCGCTGGTCCTCCGGACCAATTCCCGTCGGCTGCGGTTCGCAACAAAGCGGCCCGCCAATCGTGGGGACCGCGTCCTTCGGATCATACAAGTACTGGTCGGGTTTCTCCTCAGCGGGCATGGTGGTACTCAGGGCGCCACCTCCCTTAAGACCATTCGCTGGCTTTGTCGAGTGCAGGTAATACCGCGTTGCCTTTGCACGATCTAGAGGCCAGTCATCTTCTTCGCGCCAATCGTTCCGGCCCATAACAAAGATCTTTATGGGTTTCTCATGGTCTACTCCGTTCACGATCCCCTTCAGGAGGCTATCGTACCAACGCAGTGTCACTTCACGCAGATTGATCGGCAACTTATTTCCAAAATCGACGGCGCCAATTTTCTCTTCAGCCCATCCACTGCTAGCGTGGCCCCCAACGAAGATCATCAGGCGTTGGCCGCGCCGCGCGATCTCGGTGGCTGCCTCGTTCTTGAGGCGCACGTAATTCCTTAGGGTCCCGCCCAGAAAAATGTCGTACCATGCGCCAATGCTGAACACCGGAACTCGAATCTGCGCATAGTGATCTTCGATCGACCACTGCTTCCAATAGTCGCCGTAGTCGGGGTGCGTGAGCCAGTCGACAAGATACGGTGCGACTCCCGAAGCTGGAGGTGCTCCGAGCATGGGATACCGCAATAGCGGCAGAGTTTGTTTCCGACCAGCCGCGTAGCCTACTGATTCTACGCGCCTCATGGAGTTTTCAGCTAGTTGCTTCGTCCAGGACTCGATGAACCATTGCTCGAACGCACCACCCTGATAGACCCATCCATCATGATAGTTGGCAGCTGTATAGTTGGGACAAATCCCCACCAGATGAGGTGGCGTGGCAATGGCCGCCAGATACTGCGTCGCGCCGACGTAGGACCCACCGAACATCCCGACCTTTCCGTTCGAAAAGGGAAGCGCAGCTGCCCATTCAACCGTGTCGTAGCCGTCCTGAGATTCGTACTTGAACGGATACCAATCACCTTCCGAGGCATATCTTCCCCTGACATCCTGCGCAACGACCACGTATCCGCGTGCCACGGCTTCTCGGCAAAAGGCTAGCGTTCCGTTCTTGTCATAGGGCGTGCGTGTCAAAAGCACCGGAAACTTGCCGTCTGCCAGTGGGCGGCATATATCTGCACGCAACGTAATACCGTCACGCATCTTTACTGGCACGTCTCGCTCGAAAGTCAGTTCGTGTTGGCGAGCAAACCCTGAGCTGAAGCACTGGAACAGCGTAATTGCCACCAGGCCAACGCAGAAGATCTGCCTAAGCAAGCGGGAGCCGATGCAACCCATCAGCAGCCCCCAGGTCAGCGCGATGCCGGGCGCTGCGACGAGGAAATCGCTTGGGGTGATAACCAGATGCAACGGAGTGGCTGAGCGGACGGCGAGAAGGCTGGCACCCGGGACCAGGGCTAGGAGAAGGCAGAGCAGGACCGTGAGGAAACGATCGCCTCCCGGCGAGTTTCCTTTCCTGGCCAGAGCAGCGACAAAGGCCGTCACTATAAACCAAATCAGCGTCTGCATGGGTACGAGCCCGGCTGGGTGTAGTTGCTGCACTACATGTGAGTCCCTCGTGTGGTACAGGCCCATTTTTTGGTATTGAGCCACGGCAAGGAAAAACAGAGGAAGCGCAGGCAGCACAAACGAAGTTAGGACGGCCACCAGTTGCCGTGCATCTGCCGTGATCGAGCGGCGTCGCACCACCAGATAGTAAATCGCAAACGCTGGCAGGTTAGCACCGAAGAGGTAATGAGGAGACAAGTAAAAGTCCCGCGGACGCGACGCCGAACAGGACCGCTTGGTGCATCTGGTGTTGGGTGATCCACCGAATGAAGGCAAAAATCGCAAGGTTAATTGCCAACAAGGCGAACGCGTACGGGGGCGCATCGGTCGCAGCGAACGCCACGTTGGGTTCTACGCAAAAAAGGATGCAGGTGAGAAATGCAATCTCTTGCTCGAAAAGCTCACGGGCGAGTCGAAACAGAAAGTAGGCAGCGCTCAGCATCGCCAAGATGGACAGAATCTTGAGTGCGATTTCCTGGCCGCCAAGAATCGACTTGGCCAACCCGAGTATATACAGATAGCCGATCGAAGAACGTATTTCCTGCGAACGGCCCCAGATCTTCCAGAGGCCTCCGCTGACCTGCCAGTAAGTAAGTGTCTCGTCTAACCAGGAAGGGGCCGGCAACCGACGAGCCAAATCGACAAGGAAGCCAGCAAAGCTACGGGATAGACGAGTTTGGTGAGAATGGAAGCAGGTTTTTCTGAGCCAGTCGCCACCGCGGTTGGCGTCGTCATTCTCAAGCTCTCACGTCTCCAGCACGCCCCACGCGCACGTAGGAGCAACGCCGCCATTCCGACCTTGCGCGGTGTTCTCAGATTGACGCATTTGGCTGCATGTCGGGTTAAGTCCCTATTTATATCGCTATCTGTAAACTACTATAATGTAGAGCTTTGTGGACTTGTGACGCAACTCTGGGGCGGCCCGGAGCGTGGATGCTCACCTATCTCGGGCCAAAATCGTGTCGGGGGCGATTATCTTCCGTGCGGGTCCGGGCGGATTGTCGGCAGCATTCGAGCTTTTGAAATTGGGTGTCATGTTTCGGCAATACCGCTGTGAGAGGAGATTCAGTGAGCGAACCAACGAAATACCAGATCGACAGATCCAGAATCATTTTCGAACAGTTTGAGGATGAGACAGTCCTGGTCAACACTGAAACCGGTTACTATTACAGCCTGTCCAATACAGGATCGGAAGTGCTCAGACTGCTCGAAGACGGTTGTTCTGCAGCTGATTTGCCGACAATTCTGTTCGGCGATGCTGAAGAAGCCCACCGACGACGTGCGATCGTGGAAGAGTTCGTCGAACGGCTAGCCAACGAGAGCATTATTACGGCGCGGAATTCGGATTATGCAAGCCAGATCAGCGGAGAGCCTGGCCCGGCTCTTTACGGCGTGGGTATCGATTACGTCCCTCCGGTGTTGGAGCGCTTCGACGACGTTCGGGAACTGCTGTTGATCGATCCGATCCACCAGGTCGATCAAGAGTACGGATGGCCTAAGGGGATGGGGAATGCGAACTCGTCCAGAACTGGGAACTGAACCAGTTTTGCCTGGCCGCGATCCCTCATGGGTGGGGTATTTTCGCAGGATTCAAGCCTACCTGCACGAGCTGCCGTCCAGTTCCGCGGCCACTTATTCCATTGCAGGAACCTCGATCCGCCTTCAATTTGGAAGTGAGCGCTTCAAGGAGCAGGTTGCGCATGCCTTCGGTCACCTTGAGAGCGCAAGCAAGTCCAGCACCTCACTCACAGTATTGCTCCATGACCTTGCCTCGGCGCCCGATGCTGCCGAGTTCCTTGAGGGTTTCACACCACCTGGCGAGGAAGGCGACATGTGGCTAATGGACAGCCCTGATCTCATGTTGATTCTACAACGGCCACGCAGGGTATTCGCCGCCGTGGACTGGAGTACCAATACTGCTTATTGGCTGATTCCGGACGCAGCGTCAATCCCATATTTAGAGCGAGCAAGGCCTTTGAAACTCCTGCTTACTTACTGGCTAGGCAAGCAGGGACGTTATTTCATCCACGCCGCGGCGGTAGGTAACGGACGAGGCGGCGTTTTGGTCGTCGGTCAAAGCGGCGCCGGTAAAACCACAACGGCGCTCAGTTGTCTGGATGCCGGGCTGGGGTATGCGGCGGACGACCATTGCCTGATTCTTCTTGAAGAGCCCCCCTCTGTCCACAGCATTTACGGTACCGGAGTGCTGTCCGCTGAGGACCTTTATCGATTCCCTTCGTTGGCACCCGCGGCAGCCATTAGCGACCGTCCGGCAGGGGAAAAAGTCGCATTCTTTCTTCGATCGCGTTCCCAAGATTCGTCTGTCTCCCGGTTTTACGTTACGAGCTATTCTTCTGGCCAGCATCACTGATTCACGGCGGACCAGGCTTCGCACGGCAAGCAGGGGCGAGGCGTTCAAGGCGATTGCTCCGAGTTGTTTTATGCACCTCCCGGTGGCGCGCCGGCGGGCGTTCGGCTGTTTCAACTCGCTGGTGCGGAAATCGCCCGCGTACGTGCTCGAACTCGGTTCGGACCTGAATTCCACTCCGATCGCAATCCAGGAACTGCTGGACCGTTCCCTCGACTCGAAAGACGCGAACAATGGAAGCTAAGCTGATAAGCGTTATCGTTCCCGCATACAACCGAGAAAAATACATCGGGCGGCATTGGACAGCATTTTTGCCCAGGATTATCGCCCCATCGAGATCGTGGTGGTCGACGACGGATCGACCGATAATACGGCATCCATCGCTCGATCCTATCCTGACGTGCGTTATATATATCAGGAGAACCAGGGGCCGGTCGTCGCCCGGAATACTGGCTTGGCAAACTGCACGGGCGAACTCATCTCCTTTCTTGATGCCCTGACGACTATTGGCCTGCTAAAAAGTTACGGTATCAGAGCGATTATCTGGCAGCGCACCCGGAAGTGGGATGCGTCATTGCCAAATCGCGTAACTTCCTTCAAGAAGGAATGAACCTGCCGCGCTGGATTTCTGAGGACATGATGACAGAGGACGGGGGTGGTTGGACCCTGGGGATCTCAGTCTGGCGCACCGTGGGCATTCGACCGCATCGGTCACTTGAACGTTTTGTTTCCGTACGGCGATGATCTGGAGTGGTGCATGCGCGTACGGGAAGCACATATCCCGTTGTGCTTCATATCCGAGGTCCTTCTTCACCGCCGAATCCATAGCAGCAATATCTCTGAAGACCAGAACGCGTTGGCAAGAGATAGAGTTCGCCTTGTGAAAGCCTATATGGACCGCAAGCGCGCTAAAGCCGCCAAGCCCATGGCGGGAGTTCACTCATGACTTGGAGCAAACAGCAGGGGATGGCTGTTGCTTGCTGGGACTTTCCTGG
>CAVYHD010000004.1:0-16966 GCA_963768075.1 Terriglobia bacterium | reverse complement strand
TCAACTGGCCAGGGCGGCGCCATCAAATTGTCGTAGCTGTCCCTGGCGAATCACCAGTTTTATGGCACAATTACGGGGTTATCCGTTGTTGCAAAAATACTGAATGCGCAACCTCGTCGTCCTTTTATCGACCTCATGGCTACGGTTGCCCGTCTGGGGCCGGGCGGCATCCGTTCTGTGGTCGCCGAGTCCGTTCTGGTTAGACAACAACTCCTGATCCTCAATCGTTAGCGGCAGCGGTCACCCAATCTGTGCTTTGCAGATCGCCTGGTCGTCGGTTTGTGTGCTTTCTTCATTCGTCCCGCTCGCCGGATCCGTTCGGCCATCGTGCTGAAAGCCTCGACTCTTTTGAGCATCCACCAGGCTCTGAGGAACCAAAAATATCGTCTGCTGTTCTCATGCAAGAGCAAGGGTAGGCCCGGACCCAAGGGACCCGGCAAAGAACTCATCGATGCTGTGGTCCAGATGAATCAGCGCAATCCCAGTTGGGGCTGTCCTCGAATTGCGCAGTAGATAGCCCTGGCTTTTGACATCTTCATCGACAAAGATGTTGTTCGCAGGATTCTCGCCAGCCATTATCGGCCGGGAAACGACGCCGGTGGCCCTGTCCGTAGTCAAAAGTTGCTGAGGTATTCAAATCAGCAGCTTGCGATCCGGGGCCGCAGGCGTTGCCGCGGAGATGTCATGGGATGTTACAACGGTTGATTCGTGCTCAATCTGATCCTCGCATTCTTGGCGGCCATCCGCGTGTTCTTCCGCAATCGCGTGGACACCTCCCTGGAAGTTCTCGCTCTGCGGCAGCAGGTCGCCGTGCTCAAGCGAAAACGGCCACGACCCTCACTGAACCGCCTCGACCGCTTCTTCTGGACCACGCTGCGTTGCATATGGCCGCGATGGTTGGATCTTCTGGTCATTGTGAAACCGGAGACGGTGGTGACATGGCATCGAGCGGGTTTTCGCCTGTACTGGCGCTGGCGATCGCGGCCGCACGGCGGCCGACCCAAGGTGAGCGAGGAGGTTCGGACTCTCATTCGCCGCATGGCGGCTGACAATTCGGACTGGGGAGCACCGAAGATCCACGGGGAACTTTTGAAGATTGGGTTCGAGGTCTCCGAGCGTACTGTCGCCAGATACCTGCAACGCTTGCAGCGACGCGGCGATTCAGCCAAACACTGGCTCGCTTTCCTCTCTAACCACCGTGAGGTGGTCGTGGCCCTTGATTTCTTCACCGTGCCCACCCTGACATTCCAGCTCTTATATTGCTTCTTCGTCATCGAGCATGGCCGGCGTAGGATTCTGCATTTCAACGTCACTCGTCATCCGACCGCTGATTGGGTCGTGCAACAGTTGCGTGAAGCATTTCCCGACGCTGTTCGGTATGGTTATGCCATCCTCGACCACGACTCGAAATTCGATGCCGATGTGATGGCTTTCCTGAAGGTAACCGGTCTTACGCCGAAGCGCACGAGTGTGCAGGCACCCTGGCAAAACGGGACTGCGGAACGCTGGGTGGGAAGCTGCCGCCGCGAGATTCTCGACCATGTCATCGCGCTGAATGAGCAACATCTCCGGCGACTCATTCGCGATTACTTAAACTACTATCACGACGACCGGATTCACGATTCCCTGCCCTGTGACTTCCTCCTAGGTTGTTGTCGGCATCAGTTGATAGCCAAGTTCTTTCGCCCGGGCCGCCAGGCCTTTGATGTGTTGCTGCCGGTATCGTTGTTCGAAGGCCTCGGCGCCTTCATCGACGTACGGCTGCCCCCACCGTAGCAGGCGGTAAATCAAGGCAGCCAATTTCCTGGCGGTAGCAAACACTGCCACGTCTCCCGCGATCCGCCGCGCCAGCCTCCGATAGTAGGCTCCTAATGCCGTTGGGCTGCGACGCAGCGCGAGCGCCGCCATGCGGAGCGCGGCGGCCACACGTGTGCTGGCACTGTTCCGCTTCTTGCGTTTTAGTGGCTTACCCCCACTTTTCGGCACACGCGGGGCCAGTGTGGCATGGGACACGAACTGCTTCTCGGTGGGAAAGCGGCTCAAGTCTGGCCCGTATTCACTCAGTACCACTTCGACGGTTTCCACCCCGATCGCATCGATTTGCGTTACGTCTACGCCGCTCATTCGGTACAAGGCTTGGCCGTATGGTCAAAATACTAAACCGGCCGTTGCCAGAGTAAGATAGGCGGTCGGCATGAGGAGCAAGAAGTGGGTGCGACTGCTGGCGTACGTGACGGGATCGGTGAACCAGGAGTTTCTGCTGCAGAATGAATATCTGGCCGCAGAGAACCGTATCCTGAGGGCGAAGCTTCCATCGAGACTGCGGTTGAGCGATCCTGAGCGCGCCACCCTCGCCGAGATCGGGAAGCGCCTGGGACGCAAAGCGCTCCGAGGGGTCGCCTGTGTGGCCAAACCCGACACCATCTTGGCCTGGTATCGAAGGCTCGTGGCCAAGAAGTTCGATGGCTCCAAACATCGGCAGTATCCGGGCCGCCCTGTGGTTGCTCCGGAAGTGGAAGCCCTGGTGGTGCGAATGGCGCGCGAGAACACCGGCTGGGGATATGACCGCATCGTCGGAGCCCTGACCAATTTGGGCCACCGCTTGTCCGATCAGACGGTGGGAAACATTCTGCGCCGCCACGGCATTGCTCCGGCTCCCAAGCGAAGCCAGACGACTTCGTGGAAAGATTTTATCACCGCACATAAGGATGTCCTGGCCGGCGCCGACTTCTTCACCGTGGAAGTACTGAGCTGGCGGGGTTTGGTGACCTACTATGTGTTGTTCTTCCTTCATCTGGAAAGCCGCCGGGTCAGTGTGGCGGGAATCACCAGACATCCGGATCAAGAGTGGATGGAACAGATCGCCCGCAGCGCGACCCAGGAGAGCTGGGGATATCTGGATGGATGCCGTTATGTTCTGCACGATCGTGACACGAAATTCTGCGCATCGTTTCGGTCTGTGCTGGCGGCAGGCGGTGTGAAGACCGTGGCGCTTCCCGCCAGAAGTCCGAATCTGAACGCTTTTGCCGAACGTTGGGTTCGGTCCGCCAAGGAGGAGTGTCTATCGAAGTTGATTCTGTTTGGCGAGGGCCCGCTGTCCCGAACCCTGGCCGAGTTCAGCGCGCATTATCACGGCGAACGCAATCATCAGGGCAAAGGCAACAAGCTCCTTTTCCCGGAGGCTGCCGATAAAACCGAAGAGCGCGGCCATGTGGTTGAGTGTCGCCACCGGCTCGGAGGCCTGCTTAAGTACTATGCTCGTGCTGCATGAATTCTTTGACCATACGGCCATGCTGAAATTGTACATGGACTTGTACATGGTTTCATCCGTTCGGCACAGTTTGCTGTATAGTATTGACTTTTAATGTTTTAGTTATGGCGGAAGCTAGTGGGAGTCGAACCCACCTGCGACACGTTAGCACCGCACGACGGGTTTGAAGCCCGTGCCCGGCACCGGCCAAGGTTAGCTTCCTCCGCGATCATACCAGATCATTGCGATGACCTTCGGAGCAACGCTACACTGGAAACTACCTCTGCGAAGCATCTTCCCCGGTCGTCTAATGGTAGGACAGCGGCCTTTGGAGCCGTGAATCGTGGTTCGAATCCATGCCGGGGAGCCACTACTTTTCCGCCCAAACCGGAAGCGCCTGTCTTGTTGACAGCAGCGCCGCGCGCTTCCCTCGCCCGTATCCCCAACATTCCGAACGTTCTTGCCCGCTGCGCGTTCTCTCCATTTGGAAGAGGGGTTCTGCGGGACTGCGTGTCCAACTCCAGGGTTGAGGCCGAACCCCACGTTTTCACCTGCGAACTCGCCAGTTTTCTCCGGTTGACAGAACGCGTTTGTTGACAGGAGGGTTGCACGTGCGGGGCCAACTCCCGGTGTTTTCAAACTCGAACTTCGGCGCTGATATAATCGGATCGCTAATGATTCCGCGGCCTGAATCCGATTCGGTCAAGAAGGAAGAACCGTCGAAGGCTCCAAGGCCGGTAGCTTTACCGTCCGGCGTTCCCGCAACCTCAACGTGCACCGACTCATCCCCTTCGATAATCCAAGTGCCTGTTGATGCGCGGCAGACACACCCAACGACATCCATGCCCTTTGGTGCTCGGCTCACGCTTAAACGAGAATCTCCGGCGAACTTCTCGTTGAGTGCCTTCCACAGATGGTACTTCATTGCATAATGCTGGGACTCGGAGACTGAGCCCCATTGGCAACGACTGAACTAGGCGGAGCTTAACCGATCTTTCCGTCGGCTTGCGTTTGCACCAGCGCCAGAAGAACCAGCAAGAATTCGAGCATCGGCTCTATGGTCTGGAACGTCCTTGCCGGACTAATCACAGTGCTGATAAAGTATCAGAACATGGAAGTAACATAATTCCAGAGGGCTTCGCATGAGCGGATTCTCGATCACGATTGCGACGTTGGTGCTGACGTCAGGCGCGGCGTTACCCTTGTTCAGTCAGACACCCGCTAAGCCAGTGAGCTTTGAGGCCGACATACAGCCGATCTTCGCCACCAATTGCACAGGCTGCCACGGTCCCAATACCAAGATCAAAGAGATGAATCTGAGCCGTCTGGACGGTGTTATGAAGGGCAGCGAATCCGGGCCGGTGATCGTTCCAGGCAAGCCTGACGAAAGCCGCCTATATCAGGTGGTCCGCGACGGCAAGATGCCGCTAGGCAAGACGCCTCTCACCGAGCAGGAGCTGGCCGCCATCCGCACTTGGATTGTGTTGATGGTGGCCCCCTCCGGCAAAGTCGCGGCCGAGCCCCCCGAACAAGTTACCGAGCATGACGTGATCCCCATCATGTATCTCCGCTGTACCGTCTGCCACGGGCTGAGGCGGCAGGAAGGCGGCCTCGACCTGCGCACCCGAGCGTCCATGGTGAAAGGTGGCAAGTCGGGGCCCGCGATAGTGCCCGGGCACCCCGAGCAGAGCCTGGTCCTCAAGCGTATCCATTCCGGCGAGATGCCTCCGAAAAGAGAATTGATAGACGTCAGTATCAAATTGATCACCCCGGTGGAGACGGAAAAGCTCACACAGTGGATCGCCATCGGCGCGCCGAAGAGCGACATTCAGGCCGATGTGGCCGACGGGAAGCCCGATCCCTTGGTCTCGGATAAAGACCGCCAGTGGTGGTCGTTTCAGCCTCCCAGCCGTCCCGCTGTGCCTCAAGTAAAGCATGCCGCCAGGGTGCGCAATCCTATTGATGCTTTCGTGCTCGCCAAACTGGAGGAGAAGAGCGTGAGCCTGTCTCCGGAAGCCGGCAAGCTCACCCTGATGCGCCGTGCCTATTTCGACCTCACGGGCCTGCCGCCCGAGCCCGCAGAAGTGCAGGCGTATCTCGCCGACAATGACCCGAGGGCCTACGAGAAAATGATCGACCGGCTACTGGCGTCTCCTCGTTATGGAGAACGTTGGGGGCGCTACTGGCTGGACGTTGCCGGTTACGCAGATTCGGAAGGCGGTAAGCTCGCCATTGATGTTCCGCGCACCTCTGCCTGGCGCTATCGCGACTACGTGATCCGGTCTTTCAACGCAGACAAGCCCTACGACCGGTTCCTGGTCGAGCAGATCGCCGGTGATGAACTCTCCGATTACGAGCACGCAACCGCGGTTACGCCGCAGATGCTCGACAATATTATCGCCACGGGTTTCCTCCGAATGGGCCCGGACTCGACGATCGAACGCAACAGTAGCTTTGTGGACGACCGTTTGGAAGTGATCGCCGATGAGATCGATGTCCTCGGCTCAGCCGTGATGGGCTTGACCCTCAAGTGTGCCCGCTGTCACAGCCACAAGTACGACCCAATTCCGCAGCGCGATTATTACAGGCTGAGAGCCATCTTCAAAGGCGCATTCGATGAACACGACTGGCTCAATCCACATCCGTCCGTGTATGACGATCTGACGGAATTCCGTGCGGCCACGCTGCGCTTCCTTCCCGCGATCGCGCCCGGCGAGACTCCCGTGCAGATCTTGGAGGAGCAACAGACGGCGGAAACGTTGAACCACAACCTGGACTTGGAGATCCGCACGCTCAAGAAAGCGCTCGAGGAAAAGGCTGCGCCCATTAAGAAAAACATTGTGGAGCAGCGCCTTGCTCAGCTACCGTCGGCACTCCGCGAGGATCTCCAGAAATTGCAGGACACGCCCTCTGAAGCCCGAACAGAAGTCCAGAAATACCTCGCCGGGAAATTCGAGAAGCTCCTCAAAGTAGAGCCGGAGGAGCTGAAAAAATTCGACGCCGCTTATGGCAAGGAGGCCGAAGAGGCGGAATGGAAGATCAAGCGCATCGAGTACCAAAAGGCGCCGGACTCTCGCATTCGTGCGCTTTGGGATCGCGGCGAGCCCTCGCCTACCTACATCCAAAGACGGGGGGATCCCAATAGCTTCGGCCGCCTCGTCGGGCCGGGTCTACCCTCCTGCCTCACAGACGGCAAGACTCCGTTCATTGCTACGCCGCCATGGCCGGGCGCAAAGAAGACCGGGCGGCGCCTCGCGTTTGCGAATTGGCTCATCCAGCCGGATCACCCCTTGACTTCGCGCGTCATGGTGAACCGCATCTGGAAGCACCACTTCGGTGCCGGCATCGTCAGGACTCTCGCAAACTTCGGAAAGGTCGGGGCTCCGCCCACGCATCCGGAACTGCTGGACTGGCTGGCAACGGAATTCGTGCAGCAGGGCTGGAGCATTAAGTCGATGCACCGGCTGATGATGACGTCTAGCACCTACCGTCAAAGTTCCGACTTCACGCCAGCCATCGAAAGAGCCGACCCCTCCAACAAGCTCCTTTCGCGCATGCCCATGAAGCGTATGGAAGCCGAAGTCTTGTACGACACTCTGCTGCTGGTGTCGAACAAGCTCGACGAATCCAGATTCGGCCAGCCGGAGCCCGTGGTGATCCGCGATGACGGCCTGGTTACGCCCGTGGGTACCGAGAAGGGCTGGCACCGTGGCATTTACGTCGAGCAGGTGCGCACCAACCTGCCCACCGTGATGGAAGCCTTCGATCTCCCGGCCATGAGCCCTAACTGCGTGGAGCGCAGCGTCTCCATGATCGCGCCGCAGGCTCTGCACATGATGAATGACGTCATGATCGCGAAGCTTGCGGAGTCTTTTGCCGAGCGCGTCAGGAAAGAAGCCGGCGCTGATATCGAGAAACAGATCGAACGCGCGTATTGGATTGCTCTGAGCAGACCCCCCAACGACGAAGAACGCAAGATCAGCCTGGATACCGTGCGGCGCATCCGGGACGCGGAGGCTGCTACGACCCTGGCCCGCGCCGCTTCGGGCTTTGCCGCCAAGCCTGCACCGGAAACGAGTGCCTCCAATATTGGCGTGGCAGACCCGGCCGGGGCGGCACTCCGGGAATTTTGCCACACGTTGCTGAATTCGGCCGCGTTCATTTACATCGATTAGGAGAAGCTGCGTGCCAGACGATAGATTCCATCTCGGACGAAAAACAGTGACACGGCGATCCTTCTTCGAGCGTGCCGTCGACGGCCTGCAGGGCGCCGCGCTTGTTTCCGTGCTCGGACGAGACCTGTACGGCGCGGCCGTTGAGAGTGCGGAGGGTCCGCGGACCGTCTACGATCTCAAGCCCCGCGCCCCCCATTTCCCTCCGAGAGCGAAGTCAGTCATCCAGCTATTCATGAACGGCGGCCCCAGCCAGGTGGATCTCTTCGATCCCAAGCCGATGCTCGAAAAGCATCATGGCGAGCCGTATTTCGACAAGATTGCCAACGACGTGGAGTCCCCAAAGGCGGCGGGCGGCCTCATGCGCAGCCCGTTCAAGTTCCAGCAGTACGGCCAGTCTGGGATGTGGGTTTCCGAGTTGCTGCCCCATTTTGCCAAACAAGTCGACAACGTCACCATGATCCGCTCGATGTACACCATCCACCAGGAGCACGAGCCAGCGCTCTTCATGGCACATTCGGGGCGAATCATGCCGGGAAGGCCGGCCATCGGCGCGTGGGTCCTTTACGGCCTGGGCACTGAAAACCAGAACCTACCGGCCTACGTGGTGCTGACGGACCCGCTCGGATTGCCGATCAACGGCGTACAGAGCTGGCAGTCTGGTTTTCTACCTCCCATTTACCAGGGCACCCGGCTCCGCACCAATGGTCCTCCAATTCTGAATCTGAAGCCCGAAACCGAGAAGCCCTCCGAGGTGGTTCGCCTCACGCGCGACCTGCTCAGCGGTCTCGACCAAATTCACAAGTGCAACCATTCCGGCGAGGCGCAACTGGACGCGCGCATCGCCAGCTACGAACTGGCGGCGCGTATGCAATTGGAAGCCGGCGACGCGCTGGACATGTCCAAAGAGACCGATGCCACCCGCGAAATGTACGGTATTGGCGACGATGCCACCGATTCTTATGGGAAGCGCTGCCTGATGGCGCGCCGCTTGGCGGAGCGCGGTGTACGCTACATCCAAGTCTACGTCAACGGCAACCTCTGGGACCACCACCAGAATCTGGAGAGTGGTATGCGCGCCTGCTCCCTGAGCACCGATAAGCCGGTCGCCGGGCTCCTGGGGGACCTGAAGCAGCGCGGGTTGTTGAAAGACACGCTCGTAATCTGGGGCGCCGAGTTCGGCCGCCTACCAATTTCACAGCTGGGTGGCACTTCAGACGGCCGCGACCACAATCCCCGGGGGTTTAGCATCTGGATGGCCGGCGCAGGCCTCAAGGCGGGTATGTCCTACGGCAACACCGACGAACTCGGTTACAAAGCTGTCGAGAACCCCGTCAGTGTGACCGACTGGCAGGCGACTGTCCTGCACCTGCTTGGCCTCGACTATCAACGCCTAACCATCGACCAGAATGGTCTCAAAGAAAAACTGACGTCAGTTTACGAAGCCCGGGTAGTGAAAGAAATCTTCGCCTAATTCGGGGAGAGACTGCCAAACTCTCTGACCCCACAAGCCCGGATCTTCATTTCTACGGGATCGCCCGGTCGTTAAGGAGCAATATCGGAAGGTATTCGTCGCGGTCTCGCGGTCACGTCAACTTGACCGCTCGGGGGAGCATTTTCCGAGTGGCCAACTACACGGGAGTTGGGCCAGACTCCGTTCAAATGAGGCGCAGGGCGGGGTATGATCTCATCAGATATATATACTTCATGCTCGGCTGTTGGGAGATACGCGATGAGGGCAGTGGTGCTGCATGAGTACGGCGGTCCCGAGAAGCTGAAATTTGAAGACAACGTTCCCGAACCGCAGATTAGCGGAAGTACGGTACTGATCGCGGCAGCCGCTGCGAGCGTTAATCCGATTGACTGGAAACTGCGTTCAGGGATGCGGCAGAAGGATTTTCCGTTGTCGTTTCCGGCAATTCTGGGCCGCGATGTGAGTGGCGTCGTACGGGCGGTCGGCGCAAATGTGAAGCACTTCAAGCCCGGCGACCGCGTTCTTGCACTATCCAACGCGACCTATGCCGAGTTGGTGGCAGTGGACGATTCGGACGTGACCCATCTGCCGGATGGCGTGGACCTGGCGGACGCGGCGGCGATCCCGCTGGTTGCACTCACGGGAGACCAACTTGTGCGCCTTGCGACAAACGTGCAAAAGGGACAGGTTGTTCTGATAACGGGAGCGCTGGGCAGTGTTGGGCGCGCGGCAGTGCATACGGCGAAGAAGATAGGCGCGCAGGTGATTGCAGGTGTTCGCGGGAAAGAGTTGGATGACGCCCGCTCCCTCGGTGTCTCTGATGTGCTAGCGATTGATGACGATGAAGCGATTGAGACCTTCCGCTTAGTGGATGCAATTGCGGACACCGTTGGCGGTGAGGTTGCCGCGAAGCTGATCGCGAAGGTAAAGCAGAACGGCTCCTTTGGGTACACCGCTGTATTGCCGGAAAGCGCGGCGGCGCAAAATCCGGCAGTGAAGATTACGCGTGTGCGGGCGCGGCCTGATCCATCCAAGGTGCGCGAGTTTGCCGATGACGTGCGCGATGGCAAGTTCGTTCTGCCTATTGGTCGCCGGATGCCGTTGCGTGATGCGGCTGAAGCACATGTGCTAGGGGAGAAAGGCGGCATTGGGAAGATCCTCCTGCTGGCGCCGGATTCACAAGACTGATTTCTTCACGGCGACCTCAGTGGACGCATTACGCGGCACTCTTCCATAAGTGTCAGCAGCGGTGGCGCAATCTGCGCTATGGAAGAGTAGCCGACCATCCACCCGGTGAAGGCGGGTAAATGCTACGCCGTTACACGCGAGCGATCCTGACTGGGGCCGACAAATAAAGAACGAATAGCCCATATCGGCTCACGATTCGTCCTTACTCGGGGCCTGGAATGTTCATGTGCCGCTTCGCTAACCTTCGTCAGGTGGATTGGCGTCGGCGAGGGAGTCCCTTTGCCGAGGCCTCGGCTCCAGGTGGTTCACGGAACGGTTCCACCGAAATGCGCTCGTAACACACTTCCAGGACGGTCAGATATTCTGTACCGCCCGGCGCTTGGAGAACTACGCGGTCGCCCGCTGCCGACTTCATCAACGCGCGCCCCAGAGGCGACACCCAACTGATGTGGTTGCGGTTGAGATCGACCTCGTCGGTGCCCACGATGCTCACCACTCGCTCCGTTCCCGCGGCATTGGCATAGCGCACGGTCGCTCCGAAGAATGCCCTCGTCGCCGCCTGCCCCGCTCTCGGAGTTTCCGGGTCAACCACTTCCGCGGCATCGATTCGCTTCGTGAGAAAGCGAATCCGCCCATCGATCTGGCGCAGCCGCCGCTTGCCGTACTGATAGTCGGCGTTTTCACTGCGATCGCCGTTGCTCGCAGCCCACGCCACCACCTCCGTCACGGCCGGGCGTTCCCTGGTGAGCAGAAACCGGTGCTCATCTTTGAGGCGCTGCAGGCCGCCCGGAGTTATGTAGTTCTTGCTTCGCGTTGCGGGCTCGTCCCCTTGCGGTTTTCTCGTAAACCCTTTTCGCATATCTTAGTCCTTCCAGCGCGAATCCAGTGGATGCCACAAAGCTCTCAGGAAATGGATAGTGCGATGCCTGTTCATACGTTGTCGCCTCGATTCTGCCCTGAAACTGCCGCGAGGAGAGCGGGGTCCAGGATTGGCTGGCTGTAAGTCGACGAAAGGGGCAACACGGCTGCGAGGTGCAGGAAGGCAGCATGAGCAAAATCGAGTAAGGGTCGAGTCAATTCTTCGATGGCGCGTAGCCTTGCCACAGGTATTCGAGAGCTTCCGGCAAGGTCTGCTGCTTCACGGCGCGATCGCCGTGGCCGGCGTTCTGCGCGAACACGAATTGATAATGATAGCCCTTGACCGCGAGCTCTCGCGCCATGTATTCATTGGCGACTACGTGATCGTTCTGCATCGGGTCGGGAGTATAAAGGTCGCGATCGCCCACCTCCATCCACAGCCGGATCGGCTTGCGCGGGTTGTTGGGGAGCAGGTCCTCGTGAAACCCCCAGGCGCCATGCGGCGTTTCCGGATTCGGCGGCCACTGCGAGTTCACATAGCTGCCGGAATAGGTGAGGACGCGGTGGTACAGCTCGGGGTGATACCACGCCATGGCCAAGGCGGCCGAGCCGCCGGAGCTGCTGCCCATCGTCGCCCGCCCTTCCGGATCTTTGGTCAGTTTCACGTTGTATTGCTTCTCGACCAGAGGAAGCACTTCTTTCTCGACGAACTCCGCGTACAGGCCCGACATAGTGTCGTACTCCAGGCCACGTTCGCTTCCCTGGGCGTCGCCGCCGCCGTTGCCAATGGAAATGGCAATCATCACAGGCACCCGGTGCTGGGCGATCAGATTGTCCAGGGCAGTGAACAACGCACGGTCAGGTCCGTCTGCCCCGACGATGAATGGCGCGGCCGTGCCGGAGACATATTGTTTGGGGACGTAGACAGCGACGTGGCGAGTGTAGGGATGACTTGTGGTGACTATCGTCCTGGCGCCGTCGCCGGAGCCCCGCTGGGTAGAGCTGTTGGGCTCACGGGCAATGCCGGGGTAGATCTTGGACTCGGCCGACTCCATGGTGAAGGTGAAGACCGTTCCCTGCGGCGTGCCTTCCTGCGCGATCATCTCCGGTGCGGGGCTGTGTGTGGGGCCGAGGATGAAGTTTCCGTCTGCGTTTGTCGGAGCATTGGCGCCGTCAGGTAATTCTTTCGCGGCGACATAACCGGGAGTGTGTGGATCGCGTGTCGGCGGGGCGGGGCGCGCCCGGCGTTCAGCCTCAGCCGGAGCCGGGGTCGGAGCTTGAGCAAATGCCGGATATAACCCGGTCATTACGCTGATCAAGAACGCGATGCTGAAAAGACGCAGCATGAGAGACTCCTTTTGTTCGAGCGATGCTATTTCGACAGCAACGGAGACACGTCCGGTTTCGTTTGTGTTTGGTTAGACGCCAGCGGGCCGGGATAAAGCAACTTGAGTAAAATCGTATCACATGCTCGCCCCTCCTTCCGAAACTACAGCAATGCGCTGCTGAGCTACACCGACGGCCTGCCCACCGCCAACGGAGAAGGTCGTCCAGCAACCCAACGCCTGCCTGCGGATAGTGCTCAAGCGGCATGGTTCGCTTCGCCTCTTATGCGTCTCCAGTCTGGCGCCGCCCTGTACCCGCAGGCCACGCTGACATGAGCAGTTAGCCCTGGGCTCGGGCGCTTCCGACAGGCAACCGCGTCCATCTGGACGATAGATCGCCATTGCGTCGAAGTGGGCTGCTCTGGGTGGAATACGCGCTACTCTTCCATGGGTTCACGGAAACGGCTTTTTCAAACCAGCCGCATCCGAGCTTCGTCCAACTTGCCGACCATCCGGACGGAATCCTCAGTGAGGGCTAGCCGCGGCTGCTAACGCAATGCTTGTGATATGAACTGGTCGATTTGTTCGGTTAGCAAGTCAAGCGGGAGTCGCCCGTCACGAATCACCGCGTCGTTGAAGTCCCGAATATCGAACTTACTCCGCAGCTCTTGTTCGGCTTTGGCGCGGAGCGAGCGAATGCGCAGCTCCCCCATTTTGTACGACAAGGCCTGCGCCGGCCAGGAGATGTAGCGATCCACTTCAGCCAGCGAGACCTGCGGACTGTGCAGTTTTAGATAGTCGATCGCCTGCTGGCGCGTCCAGCCGAGATCGTGGATTCCCGTATCGACCACCAGACGAACCGCCCGGAAGTTTTCACTGGCGAGTTGGCCGAAGTGACTGGCCGGGTCCTTGTACAGCCCCAACTGCGCGCCCAGCGATTCGGCATAGAGGGCCCAGCCCTCGCCGAACGCGCTATTCGCGTAAAACCGGCGCAGGTCCGGAAGGTCCGTCTGCTGACGCGCGATCGAACCTTGAAAAATATGGCCCGGGATGGCTTCGTGCAGGACGAGTGACTCCTGATCGTATCGAACCTGCTTCTCGGGCTGGTACGTGTTCAGATTGAACCAGCCGGGAGTGGACAGGTCGGGTGAAGAACCCTGGGCATTTGTCGCAGTGGCGGCTTCGCGGTCAGGAGGAATGGCGCGCACGCCAAAAAGAAGAGCGGGGATATGGCGGAACTGATTCGGCAGTTCCGGCTCGATGATCATGGCGATGTTGCGCGAATTGGCCAGCATCTCCTCTTTGGAATGGAAGTGCTCGGCGGGGTCGGCGTCCAGCTTCTTCTGGAAATCCGCAATAGAACCCTGAAATCCGGATTCTTTTATGATGGCTGTCATCGCGGCTTCAATACGAGTGACTTCATGTTCGCCGAGCTTGTGAATCTCAGCGGGTGAAAGGGTCGTCGTGGTGAGCCGGTGGATCAGGATCGTATAGGCCTCACGCCCTCCCTTCATGGATGAAACGCTGTCCGAGGAGCGGACGCGAGGAAGATAAGAGGCCACCATGTAGTCATGCAATCTCTGCCACGACGGGAGGAATTTCTGGTTGTACGCGCCCAGAGCCTCACGGCGAAGACGCATCTGCTCGGTCTGGGGGATGGCGGCCGGAAACGCGCGGAAGCCTTTCAGGAGCTCGGTGTGTTCGGCATCCTGTTTTAACTGGGCTTCGATCTGCTCAATCACCAGCTCCGCCACAATGCGGGACTGCATCATGCCCGAAGCGATGGACTCGTCGAGGATGCCTATGTTCTGGTCCACGTAAGCAGGAAGGGCACGCAGCCGGGCGATGATGTTCTCATAATCCCGGACATTGCGCGCCGGCATCTGGTCGATCACCGTGTAGGCTCGGTTGTGAAAACCGAAAAGCTGTCCTACGCGCAGCAGATGCGTGTCGAGATCCCAAGCCTCGAGCCGCGATTCGAAGTCGTAGCGGACGACGCGTTTGGTCAGCAGGTCCTGCGCGGAATCGCCGCTCGGTTCGGAGTTCAGCTGCGCGAGGCGCTGTTCGAAGAACCGGCGGCGTTCGTCGCGCGCGCTCTTCGACCAGTCGGTCCAGAGGTCGTCGTATTCGTGATGGCCGACCGATGTTGCGTACTCTGGATCGGCGCGCAACATTTGGTCAAAGGTGTCTTTATAGAAGCCGGAGGAGGACGACTGTCCATGCGCCAGCGGAGCGAAGGCGCAAAGGCAAAGAGCAATGCCGACACCGGCGATGCAGCGCATAGGGCAATAGTAGCCCAGATCCCGCCAAATCCGCTTCTGGGAAGTTGGTCGAATGGCGATTGCGCCTGGATTACGCGCTACTCGGACCGATTGGGCAACATGATTGACCTGTGGCGTGGGAGGCCACGGTCATGAAGAAGAAACCCCACCATAGAGGAAAGCGCAGTCATGCGAAGTCGATCCTACGACTGCCTGATCTTGAAGTTGCGAAAACTGCTGTGATTAACAGCCTTTCGTGCCCCGATGCCCAGCGTGGCTATCGCCACGCAATCGACGAATTCGTTGACTGGTACTGCTCCGAGCCGCGGTTATCGTTCAGCAAGACTGTGGTGGTCCGATATCGAATGCACCTGGAATCGCGACACCTCGCCCCAGGTACAATCAACCTGGCCTCGGTACGGTGCGCCTCCTTGCGTACGAAGCAGCGGACTGCGGGCTTCTCAGCGCGGATTTGGCTGCGGGCATGCGGTGGTGAGCTAGCCCGACCTCTGGAAGGGTGCCTGACTGTACGCCCAGTGCAATGAAGCACATCCGCGAGTAGGTTTAGACGGCCAAGTGCTACCTACGTTGCACAAGGCCAATTCCAGCCGGCGTCCGGAACGTCGAGCAACCAGCCGGGATTCGTGCAACTCTCTGGCGCAGGCAGGCTTCGAGCAGGAGACCTCCGTCAAGCTCTACCCAAACCAGTGAAATCGTTTCCAGAACACATGCCACGGCTCACGTGGTCCTCGGCACACAAAAATGTCCAAGCGATCCCCGATGGCACTGTTCTCGATGCCGTATGGAATCGCAAAGTGGCCTGCCAGTTCGCAGGACTCGAAGACAGTCTCCAGGTCGGCGCGCAGAAAACCCGCTGTGATAAGGGTTTTCGGCGGCGGATTGCCGTATCCGCGCAGCCAGTGCGAGTTCCCGCCACTGATCACTTCCGGCAGGCCGTGGCCGCGGCCATAAAGATTGATCGCTGCCGCTTCACCGGCATCACCAGCGAGGACGCCGACGGGGGCGTCATCCGGTGGGAGCGAATCGCGAACGCGAAGCACCGCATCGGTCATTTCGCGCCAACCGAACTCCTCATTGAAATTTGGTTCATCGCGTCGGCGATTTTCCACCAGCGTGAACCGGCCGGCGCCAGCGGCAGAACCAGGACGGCGACCGCGATACCCGCGACCATCATGCTTGTCCGAACCACCCGGCGTAATGGTGCGCGCGGCCGCCGCGGACAAAGTTTCCAACCATCGCTCGCCCCAAACGGCGCCCACGGCGAGCAGCACGGGGTACGCCGGCGCGAGATAGTAGGGCCTGCCTCTGGCGATGAGCAGGATTACCAGGGGGATCAAGTACATCCAGCCAATCATGCGGTAACGCTTTCCCTCCGGTTTGAAGAACAGAAAATACAACCCGGCGATCCATATTGGCACCGTGACACAACTCGTCATGGCCCAGCCGCCGAGGGGGCTTCATGCGCGTCCCTCCTGCCGCGAGCTCGCCGTAAACCTGCGTCTGATATGTCGTCTTGCGGAGCACCAGCTGCTTCCCATCCGCACTGGCGTTCAATCCCACAAGGTCAGATCCGGCCCACTGGGTAATGCGTTTCGGTTTACCGGTCGGCGTGCCGGCATGGTTATCGATGCCGGCTTGCCAAAGATTGTCATCACTCGTTACTACGCCACTCGATCCCCGCCGCGCGTAGACCATCCGGCCATCCGGAAGCCAGCAAAAATCTTCCAGCCCCAGGTCGGTGGACATAACCACCGTTCGGTTCGCCACCTTCAGGTCGCCGGTTTCGATCGAATGCTGATAGCTGTCCGCACTGCGCTGCACTCTAACGTAGGCCAAGCGCTGTCCATCCGGCGACCAGTGCACCGAGTCCAGCCAGTCATTTTGTCCGACCGCGAGGACCTTTCGCGGATTGTCTCCCTGGCTGCCCATCACCCAGATTTCGCGAACGTAGCGCGAGGCTCCCAATGGGCTGAAAGCGATGTGTGTCCCATCCGGCGAAACGCCAAAACCCAAGGCGCCTTCGCGGAGCTCTCGTGGAGATGCCCTGAGCACCGAGACCGTCCACATGCTCTTGTGTCCGCCCGGTTCGTTGGCGTCCGCGAGCAATTGTGTGCCGTCGGGAAACCACGAATCGACAACCCAGAAGGCGCCGGCGGGAACTCCGTCCGGCCTTGGGATGAGCCGCTCTTCCCCTGTTGAAAGCAGCCCCCGATGAATCCCGGCCCGATCTGAATAAGCAAGGTACTTGCTATCGGGAGAAATTGCGGCGCTCTGGACAGGGTTCTCGCCGGAGTTGAAGGTCAGCCGTGTCTGCGCTAACTCGGCTGGAGACTTGGGAGGGCGATGCAGGAGAAACCACACCAGGCCAATCAACGCAACCGCGACAGCGGCCGCAGCCGCAATTCCCCACTTCCGCC
>CAVYHD010000003.1:0-4104 GCA_963768075.1 Terriglobia bacterium | reverse complement strand
TCCATGATAAGTTTTGTCAAGAGGGGAGACGGAGTTCCCCGTTAGCACCCGCGACAGGTGCTCCTGGTTTTCCTTCGTAGCCGTTGAATGACACTGAGCCGCCGGAGCGGAGCCCTGCGAAGCGGAGCGGAGGCGTAGGCGGCGGTGCTGCATGTCGTCGTCTGTCTCCTTCCGCTTCAATTCTGTTTGGACTCGCCGGTCCCGATCAGCGCGTGGTGCCTCGCGGCATTGGTTCCTGCGGTGGCGCAGAACCAGACCTCCATTTGCGGTCTCAGGCGAATTTCGCCGTCACCGAAGATTAAGTTTGGATTTACCTGCCAGCCTCGAAACCCAAACACGGAGGCCTCGAGAAGTTTGTCTTCCTTTGCCCAGTCCCCGAACGGCGAGGCCTGGCAGGTCGCGCTGCTCTGCATCTCGGTTACCGTTTCCATTCCTGGCCGCCGTCAGGCGGCGTTGCCGGCTCCGCTGAGCTGTGTGTCGAACGGCCGTTGTTCGCGGTCTACGGCCATCAGGTAAGCCACCAGCTTGCGCGCCACAGCCAGTGTGGCCCGGTTGCGATTTCCTTTCTGTTTGGCGCCTTCGTAAACCAGCGCCAGTTCCGCGTTCCACCGCGGTGCCAGTTTCGCTGCTTCGATCAAGCATGGTTTGCAGATGCTTGTTTCTCTGTTTTGAGATCGGCGTCCGCTCTGTCTTGCCGCCCGAACTCTTCTCGGCTCCGCACAACCCGCAATAACTCACGGCTTTCTTCACCGAAGCGAAGCGGCTGATGTCGCCCATCTCCAGCGCCCAAGTTAGGGCCACCACGCGGCCCACTCCGGGAATGCTTGCCAGCCGCTCCACACGCGCTGCCAGCATGGCATCACTTTCCAGTGCCCGAATCAGCTGCCGTTGCATCCCCGTAAGCGCTTCCACCGTCGATCGGCTCAATCGTAATAACTCCGGCATCGATGGCGGCATCTCCTTTTTCTCCTTTTGGAGCAACTCGGCAAAGTACTTCTTCTGATGCACCTTCTGCTGGTTGTACGGCACACCCGCTTCCATCAGCAGCCCGCTCACCTTGTTCTTCATTTGCACAGCCTGTCTCACCAGCAGATTGCGGTAGCGCAGCACCCGCCTGCGGTCCCGAATCTCGCGTGATGCCATGTGGCATTCCGGGAAGTAATCGCAGCGAAGTAAGTCAGCGATCTTCCGCGCATCCACCCGATCGTTCTTCTTCTTCCCGGCAGCGATAGCCTGCAGCATGGCCGGATGCGCCACCTTCACCATCGCCCCGCCCGATACCAGATGGTCGTAAATCCATCCGGTGAACAGCGTGGCCTCCATGCCGGCTATCCATGGCTGTGGCAGTCGCCCCATCCACTCGTCCAGCGCCTGACGCGTCGCGGTGATCGTGCTCTCCTGGATAATCGTGCCATCCGCCTGGCGCACACAGCAGCTGATGTTCTTTTTGTGTATGTCCAGGCCAATGTAATTCATACTGTTCATAGGTCCTCCTCGCTTCGATTCTGAAGCAGGCCTTGAGGCCAGCATTCAGCTTTTTTCACCAGGAAGACCTCGCCGCTGACTTATAACTTTAAACCCAGACGAACGACCCCACCCGGACGTTCTATAAAGGGGGATGTCAAGAGAAATAGTTCCCCATCGAGCTGGAACCGAGCGAAATTTCACCTCGGCATCCAGCCCCGCCCATGGCTGTTCTGTTCCTTTCCGTCGGCTCTGAGCCAACGCTCAAAGCCTACTCTGAAAGGGCGCCCCTTTCATAATGCGTTAACGGGATGGGGACAGCTGGTCCGCTTTAGTAGCAAATGCGCTCGGTCCCGGAACAGCGAAGGGTCGTCGTTCTACAACGGCTCGATGATGCTTGCTCTGGACGCTACGTACTAGTTGCTCAAGTGCTATGGAAAGGCAAGAGTCAGAGCGAGATCAACACACTATTGTGGGTTTCGCGGATCCGCAAACGCGTTTGATGTTGTGGCTTAACAAACGAATGACGACCATGACATCGCTTCCCTCCAACCCACATCGAGATTTGAATTT
Organism: Terriglobia bacterium; assembly: GCA_963768075.1. Classification (GTDB taxonomy): domain Bacteria; phylum Acidobacteriota; class Terriglobia; order Bryobacterales; family Bryobacteraceae; genus QHXW01. Next base: position 2,067 of record CAVYHD010000003.1, on the reverse strand, counting down.
GCTTTGTGCTTTGGCGTGCGGCATCACAGCGCTCGGCTCCGACCGTACCCCGTCCGGGTAGGTCCGGACCACCGCCACCTCGTGGATCAAAGGGGGGCGCCATTCTTGATCCATGGCGACATGCCGTGGTCCCTTATTGTCGCCCTCACCGAGGAGGAAGCTGAGCGATACCTTGAAAACCGGCGCCAGAAGGGATTCAAATCTATTGTGGTCAATCTCATAGAGCACAAGTTTCGAGGCCCGGCGAACCGCTCGGGCGATAGGGTCCGTTCACTACTCCTGGCGACTTCTCAACGCCGAACGAGAGGTACTTTCAAACATGTCGACTGGGTTCTGCGTAAGGCTGGCGAGAAGGGCATCCAGGTTTTTCTCGACCCGGTCTATCTGGGCTACAGAGGAACAGACGAGGGGTGGATTGAGGAGGTGCTCGCCAACGGGCCAGAGCAGAAGTGCCGGAACCGGGACGTTACGTTGGCAGGCGTTATCGGAGCTTCGACAACCTGGTATGGGTAATGGGAGCCGATCGGAATCCCGAGAAGGCCCGAGAGGACGTGGACGCTGTCGCATTCGGCATCAAAGAATTTGATGATCGCCTCTAGCTTTCACTGCGGCTCTCACCGTTCTAACGACCTTACGATTGGCCTTGCACCCGCCCTACGTGCGTCTCGCGTCGACTTGAGCGAAACCCTGAAATCCACGGGCAGCCGTAACATCACAGGACGGAGCCGCCGCGCTCAAGAGCGTCCTGCTCACCACGCAAATCGGATTGACCGTCGTGGTGCTCGTCGCCGCCTGTCTGCTGGCCGAAACGTTGATCCGAATAACCTCGCAGCCACTCGGCGTGCTCCCGGAGGGGTCGCCGTCATGAGTATCAGTCTGCCCAAACAGGATTTTCCTACGCTCCGGATCAGCACCGGTTCTACAGCCTCCTCATTGAAAAGCTGAAACCGCTGCCTGGGCTCGCGCACGTTGCCGCGAGCACGTCTGACCCGATCTACGGCACACCCGGTGACGGTGAGCTGGCGATCGAAGGGCAACCGCCATCGCTGAGCCAGGCGCCGCACGTGGAATTGCAGGTCATCACGCCGGAATATTTTTCCGCTTTTTCGGGCCCCTCTGCTTGCCGGTCGTGGTTTCTCTTCCGAGGACACCCAGACTTCTGTGGCGGTTGTCATCGTGAACGACCGGCTGGTGCGTACCGCATTCAGCGGGCAAAATCCGATTGGAAAACGTATCCAAATCGGCAGGGACAAGATCTGGCGGAAGAATCATCGGGGCGTTGTTGGCGATATCCGGTTCAGGCGCGGGAGGCGCGGACCGCGACAGCGTGGAGTGGGTCAGCCGCGCCCGAACCTATGTCCCGTATTGGCAGGCGGCCGGCGACGGATTCAGCCCGGTCAACCGCCGCCGGGACGTCGACATCCGCGCAACGCGTCTGCCTTCCGTGGAGGAATTGCGTCAGCAGATTGAAGCATTGAGTCCCAATGTGCCCATCACCGATTACAATCCGCTAACCCGCTTAATCGCGAACGAGCAGCGCCAACCAAGGCTATGAACGACCGTGCTGAGTGGTTTTGCACTGCTCGCACTCCTGTTGGCCGCGCTCGGCATTTTTGGCAGCGGTTTCCCAATCGGTCATGGAGCGGACCAACGAAATCGGCATCCGTATGGCGCTTGGAGCGCATCCAGGTCAGTTGCGATCGATGGTGATCCTCCAGGGACTGCGGATAGGTGGCGCGGGACTGGCCCCAGGCATCATCAGCTCCCTTGCATTTTTGCGAGGCTTATCGAGCCTGCTCTACGGCGTCACACCAACCGAACCTGTAAGCATGTCTGTGGCCTGCGCCGTCCTATTGGCCGTCTGTGAACTGCCAGCGACCCTCTGCCCGCCGCGCCTCCCGCATCGATCCTATGGAGGCCTTGAGATATGAGTGAGGCGTCGTCCTTGTCTTGTGGATGCAACGTGTTCCAACGAGATTGGCTAAGAGATTAAAAGCGTCGCAGTCCGGCGTTTGCGGAGATCTGACCCGCGGACTGCGGTGTCCGCCGATCGTGGACTACAACCGG
>CAVYHD010000002.1:0-519655 GCA_963768075.1 Terriglobia bacterium | reverse complement strand
GAGTTAATGCGTTTGTTTGCCCGGAGTGATTGGCTGCCCGCTCGGCAAACGCGGAGAGCTCCTCCGGATCCTCAACCTGAACCACCTCCAACAGCAGCGTACGGAATAGTAAACGCAAATCATTGATCAGGCGCGACTGGTCGAGAGCAAGAGCGGCCAGATTGGCAAAACGGACCAGGAGCTCCATATCTCCCGAAGAGAACGGCTCATCGCCGGTTTTGTCCAACAACTCCAGCACTCCGACAACACTGCCGTTGAAGTAAAGCGGCACACACAGAATCGTCTGTGGGATATAGCCTATCGCCTGACCGATATTGCGGACGAACCGCGGGTCTTCTGCGGCGTTGGTAATGACAAGCGGTTGGCCGGTGGACGCGACGTAGCCTGCGATTCCGGTGCCGAGTGGTATTCGAAAGTGCTTGACCGCTTCCGCTTTATCGCCCAGAGCGACTTGAAAAACGAGCTCGCCGCTTTCCTCGTCAACCACAAAAAGAGAGGCGGCCCGGGCACTCATTACGTCCGCGGCGGTCTTCACGATGTCTTCGAGCACGGTATTGTGGCCGGCCGGAGCGCCAATTGTGGCGGCGCTGGCGGTTTTCAGCAGCACTTCACGCAACCCCTGTGCGAATCGCAGGTCTGCTTGATGATGACGCAGTTCCGCAAGTTCCCGGGCCTGCTCCCGTATGGTTCGTCGCGCTTCGGCGAGCTTCTTTTGCACCTTGTCCGGCATTTTGCGGAGAACCTTAGCATGAGTATAGCGCTAGGGCCCGGATTGCCCGGAACTCCATTGGCTCGCAAGACGGATGCTCAGGCTTCAGATCATATGTGGGCTGCCTCGGCTTTATTAGGGAGCCGCCGTCGGTTTCCAGGCGGGACGATCCAAGCCATCCAACGCTTTTTTTGGAATTTCCTGACAGAAATCAGCTTAGCCGAGCGCAGTCACCCGGCGGGTGCGCCATTCGCCAGCTGCGTCAGGATTCCTCTGGCATCAGCTGCCTTGATGTTCGTGATGCCCTCGGTGAACACGCCGTAGAGTCGCTGTGACTCCGCCTGGCCGATGACCTTTTCCAATTCGAGTCTCAGCCGCTGCTCGGTTCGATCTGCGAAGAACACACGTCGTGCCGAGGCGAATACACGACTGGAGACCCTCCGATCCAGGTGTCCTGCGGCTTCGAGCTGCTCTAGCCAGTACCGAACGTTCACCAGTGGCACAGTTACAGCCCGGAGGTCCAGGGGAGAGTATTGAAGGGCTACCTCATCGTCCGCAATGATGCGGCCCGAGAGGTACTGCTGGAAAATCCAGCCATAGCCCTTCATGCCGAACGAATGGAGTTCGGCGGCCCGAATTGCGCCCATGCTGGACGCGCCGCTTACCGTCGTGCCCTGATCAAGCAAGCGAAGGATTTCGTGTGGGGACACAGACAGGTTCTGGCCGAACTCGCCGTCAATAATGACGACAGTGCCGTCGTACCGCTGCGGCAAGTCGCCGCGCTTGACGGGTGGCCGGTAATCCGCGTCGAAAATGCGCCGAGCGTCGGCTACGTCCAAGCTCGGCCCCAAATATACAATTGGAGGCAAACTGCTCATGTTCCAGTCAGATTAACAGGAGCGAGTTTGATACAGCCGGGCACATCGCGTTTCCTGCGAGCGTGGAGTATGGCGGCGATCCTGGCCCCGAACCTTCCCCGCCGTCCGTGACTGACGTAGGTGCTCCACGCTTCAGCGCCGGGAATGACGAGACGTATCACAGGTATTCCTAACTCAGGCCGTGTCAAGTCCACGGCTATCACTTTCGTGAAACCCTCATCCCTCAAGCGATCGAGCAGCAGCCGGATATCGTCGTCGATATTCGTGTGCTCGTAAGAGGCGACCGACGAAAAAGGGACGGACCGTCTCTCCGCCGTAGATCTTGTCGGGATCCACGTGCGGTGACGCGCGGACGATTCGCATGAGGTCCTCGCGCCCTCCCTGAATATATCCGATACGGCTTTGCGCTGCTTCGGTCAGCGCGCGAGTCACCGCCACTCGGGCGTCAGGGTGGGTCCCAGTGCCGCCGGCTGCGAGAGGTGGGCCGCCCAAGCCGCGGTCGACGATCAAACAATCGAATGTCGCGATGCCCGCAGTCGAGGTGATGTCTCGCAGGTAAACGACAATTCCGGGCATGTTGCAGCTTTTGGACCAGCACCTTCGCGCGACGTGGGAGGCTCTCCAGCTCGATGAGGGGAAAGCACTCGTCCGCCGGCACATTCGCGTCGGGATATGCCAGACCCATCTGTTTCAGCGCGCGCGACACTGCGGGCGCAAGATCGGTCCAGGCATCCGAAACGGCTGACGCATCCCTCTCGATAACCTCGCAGAGTGCGTGGCAGAGCGCCTCTTCGAGCGTATTGCCGGAGGCAAGCCCGTTTGTCCCGGAATTATAAAGAACCGGCCGACCGGCGGGCGGTTCGTAGGGAAAGACGACGGCGTTTAGCGGCAGGTAGGTGGGATACCCGCACAGGAGATCGAATCCCTCGACCCACTCAAGGCGTAATTCGGGAGAATATTCCATCGTCCTGGGGATTATGATTGTCGCCGGATCGATCGTGGGGCCGCGGCGGTCCATTTCACTACGGGTGCAGTAATAAACCGGGAGGTCGCACAGCTCACCGCTGTAGCGCTCGATCGCTTCCATCAGGGCGCCCGCATGGGCAGCCGCCCGTGTCAATCCTTTTCCGTTGTAGTAGGAAATACCCTCCCCGCGTTCGCGAGGTCGCACAGATGTAAAGTTGTGAATGCCGACGCGATCGAGCCCGGTTACCTCGGCAACGCGGGTGACGCCAATGATTTCCATCAGCGGCGTCACACGACGGATGGTTTCGGCCGGCGGAACCGTCCGGACAACGCCACAGCGCGCAAATTTCGGCGACGGCAGAAAATTCCAATTGCGGCAGGGTGCTCCGGTTTTCTCAATAGCTTGCGCCATCGGATTAAATTGGTTTCTCCCGCGAACTGGCTTCAGACCGATTCTGCGGCCCGAAGGGCCCGAGAAATCAGTCCAGGGCGAGAGAGAGACTAGCTCAAGCCTCGCCTAAGATTAGATTCAGTGGGGCGGCGTTTACGAGCTGACGCGAAACCCTAAAGGAGTTTCGCGACAGAGACTGACTAGAACGTGCCCTTGATTACGATCTTGATCGACACCCCTACTTGCGATGCCGAGCCGAAAACCTCTGCGTGTTGCTCCAAGTCTTCACGCTTGAGCTTTTCTAAAGCAATGCGATCGGTCTCGGTAAGGTCATAGCCCTTCGTTGCCTGGGCTCGGTTCTGGAACAGTGTGTTGCGGAACTGTTCATCCATCAATGCATGGCCAATCAACTCCGTCAGGCTTTTGCTTGCCTGGCCTTCCTGTGCTTTTTCACTCATTGGATGTTCTCCTGTCCTGTGTTAATCGAAACCAGATTTGGTGACCGCGGTTTAACACTTGCTGTTACTTTGCCCGCGGCTGCGAATTCCGGCCGTTCGCGGACGAGACTTGCGCCGCGCGTACCCTCGAACGGCATGACTCCGGCCTCAAACTGCTTGCGGCGGCGCGTACGACGAAAGAAACCGAGCGCAAGCCCGACACCGATTCGCTCTGCCGCCGACGAGTGTGCAGCGAGCAGCTCCCGTTCCACGTCTGCCGCATCCTCTTTTAGAAGCAGCGCCGTCCGCGGGTCAAACACGGTTCTGCCGATCATTCGGGTGAGCGATCGCATAACCTGGTCGAGCTGATGTCGTTTTTCGTTCTTATTGGGCGTGGGTAGAGAGTAGAAGCCCGGGTAGATATCCGGGTGCGCTCGCACGAGCTCCCGGACCCGTTCTGCACGCTCGTCAAAGAGCAGCGCCGGTAGTAGAAGCCACCGGGAATCCTCCGGCTCCGGATCGACCAGCTGGCCGGCAAACTCTCGGTAGATGGGCGATAGCGGAAGGGGGCTTACATGTGCAGCTGGACGTTAACGACGGGTGCGAGTAACGATGCCTCCGAGGCGACATCGAGCGTGGCAGAAAAGTCGTCGAGTGTCTCAAAAGGATATCCCCAGATGAAAGAGGCCTCGATGTTCTGGAAGCGTTGAGCCGACATTTTGAGCACGGGAACGATATCTTTGACGCGTACGTGCTTGACGGTGCGATCGAGAACACGCTGAGATCCGGAGTCAATTCCGTAAAAGATGGCCCGGCACCCCGCCTCGGTCATCAAATCGATCAGATCGGGCGTCATCAGGTTGATGCGACCGAAGCATCCCCACTGGACATTGGAGCGACGCTCGATGAGCATGTGACAGAATTGCGCGACGCGTTCGCGATTGAGCACAAAGGTGTCGTCTACGATCGCGATGATCCCTTGACCGAACCGATCGCGCAGCATTTCGATTTCCGTTATCGTGGCATCCAGCCCGCGGAAGACGCTGCGGCCGCCCCATAGCGCCGTGACATCACAAAAGGAGCAGCGGTAAGAACAACCACGCGTGGTGATCACCCGTGCGTTGGTATAACTGTTCCAATCGATCAAATGCCAGGCCGGACCTGGCAGGTCGTCGAGGTCGCGGAGGCGCGCCCGCTCGGGCCCCTCAATCAACGTATCGCCCTCGCGGTAGGTCATTCCTGGAATGGGTCCCTTGCACTCCCCCCGTTGGAAGCGTACCCAGTCCTGCACCGTTTCTTCGCCCTCACCACGCACTACGCCGCTGATCCAGGGGTAGACTTCGAGTATGCGGCGAGCGGCAGGGGTGGGTCCCGGCCCTCCAAGCACAATCTTTGTGTCGGGTCGCGCCTCATGAAGGATGCGGGCCGCGTCGACGACCGCGGGCAACATGTCGAGGAAACAGGAGATTGCCAGTGTTTCCGCGTGACCCGACAGAAAGTGGGCGAGTGGTTCCCCCGAAAAGCAATGGCCGTCTCTAGCCAGTTGAAAATCACGGAAGTCGACGTCGACCTCAATCTGCTCCAATGCGGAGGCGATGTAGAGTGGGCCCAACGGCGGCTCGTTTCTCCCGTCTTCCCCGAGCGTCGCGCTGCAGAGGGTTACTTTCTGAGTCACGGCGCGCTCTCCTCCCTCAGTTCGTCGGATACCGGGTGAGTGGCTTGCAACAACTCCGCGATACGGGGCCCGAACGTGCCGCGACGAGCGTGCATCTCAAATACTGGCCAGGCCTCCGCACGGGGGACAATGACGCGCGCCACGGGAATGCCGATTTCCGGGCGCGTAAGATCGACCGCGACGACCTGGGAAAAGCCGGCCTTGCCAAGCGCCTCAAGCATGAACCGGATGTCATCCACAATGTCATCGTGGATATAGGAGCGAATCGATGAAAAGGGAACGCTCTCCCCTTGACCAAACTTCCGGTCCGGGTCGTAGTCGCTCGGCTCTTTCACGATTTCCGTCAGATCCTCTCGGCCGCCCTGAATACATGCGACCCGGCTCTGCGCTGCTTCGGTCAGTGCCCGGCTCAGAGCCACGCGGGCGTCCGGGTGTGTGCCGCAGCCGCCGTATGCCGAGTGACATCCGTTCGACAGGGTTTCGACGATCGCACAATCAATTGTAGGAACTCCTGCGGTGGAAGTGATATTGCGGAGATACACCCTGAGACCTGCGGCCGATAGTCTGTCCACTAATGCCGCACTTTGAGGCGGCAGGGTGTCGAGCGCAATCAGTGAAAAACTATTCAGGGCCGCTGTCATCGATTCCACCGGCGGGAGGCCGATGGTGGCCAGCACCTGGCTGACCGCTGGCTTGAGCCTCATCGCCGTGTGCGCCACTGCCTCGGCGTCACGTTCGATGACCTCGCACAGGGCATGGCATAGCGCTTCCTCCATCTTATTGCCTGATGCCAGACCGTTCGAACTCGTCCAGTGCAGCATCGGACGTCCGGCGGGTGGCCGATAGGGACAGACCACGGCGTTGAGCGGAACATAGGTTGGCTGACGTGCGAGGAGATCGAATCCCTGGACCCATTCGATCCGCAAATCCGGCGTATATTTGTGCACGTAGGGAACGATGATCTCGGCTGGGTCAATCGCCTGTCCCGAGTGCTTCATCTCCTCTCGGGTGCCATAAAAAACAGGAAGATCGCATTGCTCGGCGCTGGCACGTTCGATCGCTTCCATCAATGCGCCGGCCTTCGCATCGAGGTGGGTTATCCCTTTGCCGTTGTAGTAGGAAATACCGTCGAGGCCGGCGGGCCGGACTGCCGTGTAATTCGGAATACCGATGCGATCGAGGTTTGTCACATCGCCGACGCGCGTGACACCGATTCTTTCCATGAGGGGCGATGCGCGGCGGATCGTCTCCGCGGGGGGAACCGTGCGTACAACGCCGTGCGACGCGTACTTCGGACAGGGTCGGAGTTCCCAGTCAGTACACGACATCCGGGCGGCGCACGCGAGAGCCAATGGACACCTCAGCAAGCAGATCGTAGTTAGATCTACCCGAGCGACAGGCTAACAATTTACCAGACGCGTTCGTGATCTGCAAGGTCGGGACGCATCGACGCCGCCCCCAAGAGCGGCCCGACGCTGGGACCGTGAGGCAGCGCATCAGTTGGGGGTATGGCTGGAGAAGAGAGACGAGCACCCCAAGCGGTAAAGCCTGTTTCCACAGCAGATAATCGAGCTCGCCGGAAACAAAACCTAACGGTGCCGCCGCGCTTTAGGCGCACCACGTGATCGACGATGTTTCCGGGACAACCGCCGGGCGTCCTGCCGGTGGATGGGCACCGACCTATCCATCCAGGTAAAAGGCATTCGGCCGCCTCGTCCGAAATCGCGCACGTTGCTTGTACTCCGACGAGTGTTCACTGACAGACGGGAGCCATCGCGGGGCCAGCTCCCAGTGAGGATCGTACTAATTCCCGGTAAAATTCACTTGTTCTTCAAATACTTGTCGAACCAACCGAGTGCACGCTCATTGGCGCGCTGTAAGTCCGCGCCTTTGAATCCGTGTCCTGCTCCGGAAATCGTCTCCAATTCAGCCGGCACACCCGCGGCAATCAGACGCTCCACGATCCATAGTGATTGTTCATACGCCACGTAGGTGTCCGCGGTCCCATGAATAGCCAACACCGGCGCTGCATTCGGCGAAACCCAGTTTAAGGGGCTCGCCCGCTGATGCCGCTGGCGTTCATGCTTCAAATCGCCGCCCAGAAATAGCGGCAATACTTCGGCTGCATCCACAGATTTGTCATAAGATTGTGTGAAGTCGGTTGGTCCGTAGTCATCCACCACGCATTGAACTGCGCTCGATTGCTCTAGATTGGGTCCGCTGCCTTCTAAATCCTTTACCCCCGCTGTCAACCCGAGCATCAACACAAGATGTCCCCCTGCGCTGCCACCGCGTGCGCCAATATGGTTGGAGTCAATGCCGTACTTTTCGGCCTTCGCTCGCAAGAATCGTACTGCCGCCTTCACATCCTCGACCGCCGCGGGGAAAGGATACTTTGGCGCGAGCCGGTAATTCAATGTCGCTGTCACGTAACCGTATTGCGCCATTTGAATCGCGAGCGGTACATAGCCATCTTTTGACCCGGCGCGAAAGCCTCCGCCATGCACCAGCAAAACCGCGGGACGTTGTCTACCCTCCGCTTTCGGCATGAAGAGGTCCATTACTTGCGACTCGCCCACCGTTGAATACACCACGCCGCGTTCTGCGGTTACGTCGTCAGGAACTGAAACCATCGTCTGCGCGTTCAGAATGCAGATCGTGGCAAAAAACGCCAGACTCGTTCGAATGGTCACCGCGTGACTATATGTCAATTCATGCTTGCTTGTCCAGTTGACCCGGCAGGCATTTCGCCCGGCAGCTTCATCTCGAACGAAGTAGCAGACTGCTGGCTGCCTATAACCCCTCCGGCTTCGTTCCCACATACTCCCACCTCTGCAGCGCGACGGGCACGTTGCCGTTTTTCCAGACGAAGTCGTGAAAGTCTTTCAAGCGGAATTTGTCGCCCTGGGCGCGGCGGGCGTCGGCCAGCATTTGCACGATCTGCAATTTGCCAATTTGATAGCTGATGGCCTGGCCGGGCGTGGATGCGAATTCCGCTGCCTCGGCATGCGCGGTGGCTTTGTCCATCGGCACGGTCTTCTCCAGGTAATCCGCCGCCTGATCGATGGTGAACTGCGCCAGCGCTAATTTTACGTCGACGATCACGCGCAGCGCGCGCAGACGCATGAAGCTGTAAATGATTTCGCGCGAGCGCGGGCTGTCATCGAATAGTCCCGCTTGCAAGGCCATTTCTTCGGCATAGTAGCCGATGCCTTCGTTCGCACCGGAATCGTAATAGTGGCGGCGAATGGGATTTTCCTGGGCCCAGGAAAGCGCCAGTTGATAGTAGTGCATGCCTTCGTGCACGATCATTACGCGCGGGTCGCGCGCCGTGGCCAACTGGAAGAAGCCGAGCGAGGAAGACGGCGGCTCAATGTAGCTGGTGGCGTTCTGCTTCAGGCGATCGGGCCCGGTGAGGTCGTCGGGTTGGCCGAGCGACAGCGCCGCAAGATATGGCGGCAGCGGGAGGTTCCAGTAATGCGGAAGCCATTCGGGAATGGAGAGGAATCCTTTTTCATCGAGATATTTTCGAACCGCGGCTTCGTCGCGCCTCTGGCGCGCGATCTGCTCCTCCTGGCTCGCGGGCAGCGTCAACTCAGGCAGGCCCGCATTGCGCTGCCGTTCATACGTCCCGAGCGCCGCCGCGCGTTCCCATTCCTGCTCACCCATGGCAAGCACCTGCTCGGGAGTGTACGGCATAAGCGCGACTTTCTTGAGGAAAAACGCATAGTTCTTCCGGCCGATGGAGGTTCCCTTGGACATGGTAGGCAGGCGCTCCGAAAGCCACGCGCGATAGGATTCCAGCGCATCCGCGGCCTTCGTGGCGGCCCCGTCTATCTGCGCCGCGACCGTTGGATCGAGCAGCGGCTTGAGGGCGGCGACGGCGCTCACGATGTGCGGACGGCTGTCCGCTAAGCTCGCGATGGCCAACTCCGCGAACGGGCGCACCGCTTGGTCGAGATTCAGTTTCGCCTCGGCGACGATCGCCGGAATGGCGTTCATGCGGCGCAGAATTTCCTCGCTGCGCGCGCGCTCGATGGGCGGTGGTTGGAGGAGGCGGTCGAAGACGCCGCCTAGCGTCTGGTCGATATAGAAGTTCGGGTCGCGCTGCCAGCTTCGGGTGACGTACAACTCCCAACCCACCCGCGCGAGCGCCGATCCGATAAGCCAATAGTCGACCTGCCTCGGGATGGACCAACGGCCGGCATCCATTTCTTTCCAGCGCTTCTCGAACCCGGCCAGAGCTTCGCGCTCTTGCGTGAGGGTTTGCGGCGACCAATCCGGCGTCCAGCCTGCGGGTCTGTCAATGCGCGGAATGTCGTCGCCGGAGATCGGCTGGTGGATCGTCCGCCAGGCCCAGAATTCACGAGCCAGGCCGTCGAGCGGATCGGCGGACAGTGTGGCGCAGAAAATCAGAGCCAGGGGAAAGAAACGCATGCGGTATCTGCGATGATACCGCCACATCGTGAACTAAATCAGATCCCACGGCTTCCGCGCCTGGCGGCCAAGCAGCTTCGACGCTTCGGCGTCATCGTTGAACTGTTCCGTTTCGCTGTTCCAATGCAGTTTCCGGCCAGTCTTAAACGCTATGTTTCCCAAATGCGCGACGGTGGTCGAGCGATGGCCGGTCTCGACGTCCGCGTTCGGCTGCTTCCGCGAACGCACGCACTCGATGAAGTTCGCCGCGTGCAGCTTCGTGGCATCAGTGGTGTTCATCTGCTTGCGCTCGAGCCGGCTGCCTGGCTCCGGATAGATTTCGTAGCCGATCCGGTCCGCATAAAGCGCCTCGTTGGTGCCATAGAACGCCATGCCGTTGGGCCGGTCCTCGGCGCCCTTCGCGTTGTAGTACTTCATGCCGGGCGTACGGCCTCCGACGCCATGGCCGTTCAACAGGCATGACTCGTAGCTCAGCACGAAGCCTGGATACGCGTAGGTGACTTGCAGCACATCTGGAATTTCGCCATCATCGCGCAGGCTAAAGCGACCGCCGCTTGCGGCGATGGTCTCGGGAGCGGTGACGCCCATCACCTGGTGTACGGTATCCAGGCGATGCGTGCCGAAATCGGTGATGTAGCCGCCGGAATAATCCCAGAACCAGCGATAGGTCACCAGAAACCGTTTGCGATTGAAGGGCACGGAGGGCGCGGGGCCGAGGTAGAAATCCCAGTCGAGACCCGCGGGTGGCTCCGAATCGGCCTCGTGCCCGATGCCCTGCGGAAACAAGTTGGCGTAGTTCCAGACACGCACCCAGTTCACCTTGCCCAGCGCGCCGCTCTGCACGATCTCCTGCACCTCGCGGAAGTGCGGCGAGGAGCGGTGTTGCATGCCCGCCTGCACGACGCGATTGTAGCGCCGCGCCGCGTTCACGATTGCCCGGCCTTCGCGGACGTTGTGCGCCAGCGGCTTTTCTACGTAAACGTCCTTCCCCGCCTGACACGCGAGCACCGCGGCGGTGGCGTGCCAATGATCCGGCGTGGCGATCAGGACCGCGTCAATGTCTTTCTGCTCGAGTAGCCGCCGGAAATCCTGATACGCGCGCGCATTCGGCCCGGCCCAATCCTTCGCACGCTCGGCGTTGGTCAGGTAGACATCGGCCGCGGCGCCGAACTCGACGCCGGGTGCTTCCCGCATCAACCCCGAAACGTACCGGCCGCGGCCGCCGCAGCCCACCAGGCCCACCCTGACGCGATCGTTCGCGCCGAGCACGCGTTGTGCCGCCGCGCCCACCGCACCAAGGAACTCGCGTCTTTGCATCTGTCGATTATCCCGCCGCGGCTTGCCTCGTGGGGAGATTGGCCCGCCTAAAACAGCAGCTTCAAGCCAAACTGAATGTGCCGCGGATCTTGCGCTGAAAGGATCTTTCCAAATGTCGGCGAGCCAATGAAGTTGTCCGGCAGGTTGAAATTGGGGTGATTCAAAAAGTTGAATGCCTCGGCGCGAAACTGTAGCGACATCCCCTCGCGAATCCTGGTATTTTTCACGAGTGATAAGTTGACCGCCTGAAGCCCCGGCCCCTCCAGAATATTTCGTCCCGCATTGCCGAAGCTCCCGAACGGCGGAATCGCAAAGGCCGCGGTATTGAACCACATGTCCGCCGACGGGTCGCTGATGTGCGGATTTCCAATCACGTTCGGCCGGTCGTTGGCGCCGCCGAATCCCAGGATAGAGGTTCCGGTATTGCTGTTGTCGAAATCCGGCAGCAGCGCTACTGTGAACGGCTGGCCGGTCTGAAACGTGAGAATGCCGAAGGTCTGCCAGCCACCTAGCAGTGTGCGCAGCCAGGCCTGGTCGAAACGGCGCGTGGGCAGATCGTAGGCATAGCTCAACGACAGCCGGCTCCGCACATCGAAATTCGAGAGGCCGCGCTCGGCGCGCAGATCGTAGCTGTCCTGCGGGAAATTCGCGTCGCCGGTGCTGGAGAAGAAGTCCGACGCGTCGTCGATCGATTTCGAGAATGTGTAGGAAGCCAGCACCGAAAGGCCCGTCGTCAGCCGTTGCTGGAACCGCGCCTGCAAGCTGTGGTAGATGGAGTTGGCGGCGGATTCGAGGTAATCGATATCGGCGAAGTTTGGATTCGGCCGCGGATTCACCGGCTGCGGGCTGGGTTGCGCCTGGTTGATGTCGCGCGCCGTCAGCAGGTCGGTTCCCTTCGATCCAACGTACGCGACCTCCAACACACGGCTCTTACCCAACTGCTTCTGAATGCCCACATTCCATTGCTGCACATAGGGCGTGCGAAAGTTTCGCTGGTAGGCGAGCGCGGAGGGAGGGTAAGGTACCGGGAAGTTCTGCGGGAAGGGATCCTCGAGCGACAGCAACTGCGTTGGCAGCGGGTAGTAAACGTTGAAATTGAAATACGGAGGGTTGAAGTACAAACCCTCGCCCGTGGCCAGTGCGCCCTGGTCGTAGGAAATCCCGTACCCCACGCGGAACACCAGCCCGTGGTTGCCCGGTGACCACGCTGCACCCAACCGCGGCGCCCAATTGTTGCGGTCCGGTTCGTATCCACTGCGCGGTACCCCATCGGTTCCTACCTGAACGATCGATGCCATCGCCGGATCAAAGAGGTTGGCACGGTTGAACGCATCGACTGGCGGCGCGTTGTATTCATACCGCACGCCGAGCGAGAGCGTCAGGTCCGGCCGCACGCGAAACGTGTCCTGCCCAAAGAAATAGGTGCTGTATGTCCGCAGATGCTCGGGATTGTCCAGCGTCGCACCGGCCGACACCGTGGGCAGCCCCAGCAGAAGTTCTTCCAAGGGGTTTCCTGTTATTTCGCCCAAGAAATCAATGAATCCGCGTGCTTCTTCGTCCCGGTACGCATTCTGCCGCAGATCGCGTAAGTCGGCTCCGAACTTAAACAGATGACGGCCGTGGTTGTAGGTAACCTGATCGGTCAACTCCAGAATGTTCGAGGCGCTATGCTGCGGGTTGTTGTAGTCGTCACCTAGCGGCGAAAATCCGGTGACGCTGATGACGCTCAAGCCATAGTCGCGCGGGTTGCTGGAAAGGTCGGGCAGCCCCACCTGGGCATTCAGGTTTGCTCCAATATTCTGCTGATAGGACCCCGCCGACACGCGGTTGTAACCGGCGCGCAGTTCGTTGATGACGTTCGGCGACAAGACGTGCGTCTCCCCCAGCATCACATTCTGCGCGCGCCGCGGAACACTCGTGCCGTACCCTGGCACAAGGGCGAAGCCGGCTCCGGAGAAAGGATCGTATAGATTGAGGTCGGCGAAACTGTAGCGGAACGACAACTCGCTCGATGGCGTGAGCGAGTGGTCCACCCGCACGTCGAACTGGTCATTCCGCTCGCGCTCCACCGGCGAAGAGACGTAGTTCTCGCCGGGGACCGCGCGGTTGGGCAAGGGGAAAAGCGCGGCAATCGCAGCGCCCACCGGATCGATGTAAGCGGCGGGTACCTGATTTCCGGGGAAGGGCTGCCCGGTGAATGGATTGATCGCGGGGACGCCGCTCGCCGAAAAATCGCCCGCACGCTCCGCCGCCGTCGGCACGTTGGTTACCTGCGTGATTCCGTCCCGCAGGCGGGTGCCTTCATAGTCGGCGAAAAAGAATGTGCGGTTCTTGCGGATGGGACCACCCAGCGATCCGCCGAACTGGTTGCGCTGGTACTGCGGCTTGGCGGCGTCCGATGGCGCGAAAAAGTTGCGGCCGTCGAGCGCGCCGTTCCGGAAGAACTCATAGAGCGTCCCGTGCAGCGCATTGCTGCCGGTCTTGATGACTACATTGACCTGCCCGCCCGCGTTTCGGCCGAACGACGCGTCAAACACGCTCGTCAACACTTCGAATTCCTGAACCGCATCCACCGACGGCGTTATCCCGAACGTGTTCAGTTTGGGATCGCCGTTATAAATGCCGTCGAGGAGGAAGTTGTTGGAATCCTCGCGCCCGCCGTTGATGTTGAGCGCGATATCCCCGAGCACCGCTCCCGCCGACCCCTGCGCGGCCGGAACGGCCCCCGGCACCAACAGTGCCAGTTCGTAGAAGTTCCGCCCGTCCAGCGGCAAACCAATCACGTTGCGATTTTCGATCAGCGTGCCCATCGCCGCCGAATCAGTTTTCACCATGGCGCGCGCCGCCGTCACTTCCACCGTGTCGGTCCGGTTGCCGGGCAGCAGCGGCACGTCAACGCGCAATTCCTGGTCAAGCACCAGCGTGAGCTGCTGGACATGCTTGCGGTAACCGGCGTGCTCCACTTCCAATTGGTAATTTCCGGGCGGGAGTGTGGGTACCAGAAACTCGCCCCGCGCGTCCGCCACCGCGGAGCGTTTCTTTGCCGTGGCGGCTTCAGTAAGCGTAACCGCCGCGCCATCCACCGGTTTGTGGGAAGCATCCGTGACCGTGCCGCCAATAGACCCGCTAATCGTTTGCGCGCGGGAGTGTGGCGTCAAAAGCGCCAACAGGAGTAGTGCGAAAAGGAAAGGCCGCATGGAGGAAAGTCGAATCCTTATACTATAGCCTGAGAGCAAATGCGTTTCGTTCTGATACTTCTCTTTCTGACGTGCCAGGCCGCGCAAGGTGAGGACTGGCCGCAATTCTTAGGCCCGGGGCGCAATGGCGTCTATTCCGGCCCGTTGGCGGTTAGCTGGGGGAAATCCGGCCCGGCCCTTTTGTGGAAACTCGATGTAGGCCAAGGCTTTAGCGCGCCGGTGGTGGCGCGGGGACGGGTGATTCTGTTCCATCGGCGCGAAAATCAGGCCATCGTCGAAGCGCTCGACGCGGCAACCGGTAAACGCGTCTGGTTGGCAGCGTACCCAACGGACTATCGGGACGACTTCGGTTTTGATGAAGGCCCGCGAGGCGCGCCTGCCGTCGCCGGCGAACGAATTTACACCTTTGGAGCGGAAGGTGTATTGCAGGCCCTCGATTTCGCTACCGGAAAACGCATCTGGAGCGTGGACACGCGGAAGCAATTCGGCTCCGCGAAAGGTTTTTTTGGGGCCGCGTGTTCGCCTTTGGTGGATGACGGCCGCGTGCTCATGAATATCGGCGGGCCGAATGGCGCGGGCATCGCCGCTTTCGACGCGGCTACCGGCAAGGTGCTTTGGACGGCGACCAGCGATGAAGCCGGTTACTCCGCCCCGGTGGTAGCTACCATCGGCGGTGCGCGTCACGCGCTGTTTTGGACCCGCGCCGGCCTGATTGACGCCGATCCGGCAAACGGCAAGGTTCGCTTCGACTTTCCCTGGCGCTCACGCAGCCATGCCTCCGTGAACGCCGCGGCCCCGGTAGTGGTTGGGAATCTGGTGTTTCTTTCGTCCAGCTACGGAACCGGCGCAACCGTGTTACAGATTGATGGCTCGGCGATGAAACAGCTTTGGGCGTCGGACGATGCTCTTTCGAACCACTACGCAACCAGCGTTTATCGCGACGGATATTTGTACGGCTATCACGGCCGCCAGGAGTTCGGCCAGAGCCTGCGAGCGATCGAGCTAAAAACCGGAAAAGTGGCGTGGAACGTAGATGGCTTTGGCGCGGGAACGGTCACGCTCGCCGGTGACCGGCTGGTGCTCATCCGCGAAAACGGCGAACTGGTCATAGCGCAGGCGTCGCCCAAGGAGTTCCACCCCCTCGCGCGCGCTCAACTGCTGCCCGCGGTCGTCCGGTCCTATCCGGCCCTTGCGGACGGCAGACTTTACGTGCGCAACGAGCGGACGCTCGCGTGCTTCGAGCTGAAGTAGGCCGTTATTCCGCTTTCCCGATCCGGTACAACTTCGTTGCCGTACGAATGATCAGGTTCCCGCGCACCGTAGCCGGGGTAGCCATGCACATTTCGTCGAGCGAATTCTTCCCGAGCACTTTGAACTCCGGTCCCGCTTGCATCACGAAGGTATCGCCATCTTCGCTGAGCGCGAAGATCTTGCCGTTCGAGGCCCACGGCGACGCCGTGAACGCTGATGCTTCGGGATCGATCCGCTGCTTGCCGTACACCTCGCGGCCGGTGCGTGCTTCGCGGCACGTCATGATGCCGCGATCGAGCAGCGTGTAGTAGTAATCGCCGTAGACCAAAGGCGACGGATTATACGGCCCGGCCTGCCTCTCATACCACGCGATGGATGCGTTGGTGGTTTCGCCTTCCTTCAGGCTGATATCGCCGCGCGCACCCTGCCGCACCGCATACACCGGCCGCACGTCATCGCCCACATATCCCGAAGCGAGGAACAGCAATCCGTGCTGCGCGAACGGCGTCGGAATCACGATCGAGGACATGCCGCGCAACTCCCAGAGCAGATGACCGTCGAGATCGTACGAGCGCACCTTGCGCGTTCCTGCTGTCACGATTTCCGGGCCGCGTTCGCTTTCCCAGAGGTACGGCGTCGACCAGTTGCTGGCTTCGTCGCGCTCCACGCGCCAGATCTGTTTACCCGTGCGCTTATAGAGCGCCGCGAGGAACGACTGGTCGTCATTGTCGTTGACTACGTAGATGCGATCTTTGTACAGCACCGGCGATGCTGCCGTCCCCCATCCGTAGCGCGTGCGAAATGGTCCCCAGCGCTGCGACCAGACCGGCTTGCCGTCCACATCGAAAACGAACAGGCCGAGATTGCCGAAATAGGCATACACACGTTCGCCATCCGTAACCGGGGTCTCCGAAGCGTAGGTATTCTTGAGATGGTGCGAACTGGCCGGGACGCCGCGCTGCACTTCGCGCTCCCAGACAATCTTCCCGGTCTTCCAGTCGACCGCGTAGACCATCCAGCGATGCTCGTCGGTCGGGATATTTTCACGGTTTCCGCCGAAGTAGAGCCCCTTCTTGGGCACTTCCGGCGCAACCGTGCTGACGACCGAGGTTAGGAAAATGCGGTCACCCCACACTACCGGCGAAGACCAGCCGCTTCCGGGAATCCCGGTTTTCCAGACGACGTTCTTTGTGGAACTCCAGCTATCGGGGAGCTTGGGATCGTCCGCGACCCCGCTACTTTCGGGTCCGCGGAACTGGGGCCAGTTTTCAACCCCCTGAAGACCGAGCAGCCCTACGCTCGCAAGGAAAACGACGCGCCGCAGCATAGCCTCTCATGTTACGACCGTTTCCCGAAGCACGCCAACCCGGGTGGCTGCTAAACTCAAAAAGCTGTGATCCCAATGACCCAGGCAGATACCGATACAAGAATTAAATCCGCGCGAGAATCCTTGGACGCGTGGGTGCGCGAAATCGTCTCATGGCACTTCGACCCCGCAACCGGGTGCCCCTTCTGGCTCGACTATGCCCAGCGCCTCGACTGGGACCCGCGCCGCGAAATCCGCACCTATGACGATCTCGACCGCTTCGGTTTCTTCGAAGATGAATGGTTGCGAGGCGGACCGGTGCGCCGCTGGGTACCGCGCGCCTACGCCGACAAGCCGGTCTTCATTTTTGAAACCGGCGGCTCGACCGGCGTGCCCAAATCGCGCATTGCCGTTGAAGATTTCCGCCTCGATTACGAAGCTTTCAGCCATACGCTCCCCGATGACTCCTTCCCCCGAGGCGCGGACTGGCTTATGCTCGGCCCGAGTGGCCCGCGACGGCTGCGCCTGGCGGTCGAACACCTGGCGCAGTACCGCGGCGGCATCTGCTTCATGGTTGATCTCGACCCCCGCTGGGTGATCAAGCTCATCAAAATGGGCGAAATCGACATGGCGGAACGCTACAAGGCGCACGTCATCGAGCAGGGCCTCACGCTGCTACGCGCGCACGACAACATCCAGTGCCTTTTTACCACGCCGAAATTGCTCGAAGCGCTGTGCGAAAAGGTATCTCTAAGAAAAATAGGCATAAAAGGAGTTTTCTGCGGTGGGACCGAGATGACGCCGCAGTTCCACCGCTTCGCCGTGGAAGAACTGCTCGACGGCGTTTACTTCGCGCCGACTTACGGAAACACACTAATGGGACTCGCCGTTCATAAGCCGCGCGACCCGGAGGACAACTTCGCCGTGATCTACTATCCGCCGTCGCCTAAGGCGATGATCGAGGTTGTCGAACCGGACCGGCCGGACCGGCTGGTCGGCTACGGGCAAACCGGACGGGTGCGTCTCACCACGCTTACGCGAGAGTTTTTTATGCCGCGGTTTCTGGAACGCGACGAGGCCGAGCGCGAGCCGCCTTGCGATCTGTACCCGTGGGATGGGGTGCGGAACGTGCGGCCGTTTTCGAAGTTTCAGTCGAAAGTAGTAGAAGGAGTGTACTGAGTGGGGAGAGAAGAGACAAAGGCAAAAGATAAAGGGCAAAAGACAAAAGGCAAAAGGTAATATGTTGCATATTCCACTGCTTCGGCACGGAAGACCATACACTAGCCTTGATGTTGTGCGGGTGCCGCACTATCGAACGCGGGAGCCGTTCGTTGAGATTAGCCAAGCGAACGCGGGGCTGATACGGAGGGATCTGCTGCAACAGAGTGCCGCGCGAGAGAAGCTGGCTGGTTACTCGACCGAGCAGCTTTTGCGGATTTGCGCGGACGCGGCGGAATACTTTCTCCGCAGTGACCTGGCGGTTGGCGAAATGGCGCAATCGCCGGAAGATTACATCGGGCAGGTCTCGGCCACTACCGGTCTTCCGCACGCGCTGGCTCGCAACAACATGCGCAAGATTTACAAGATGATGGCTGAGATGCGCACGGTGCTGCGGGGATTGACGCGCAACCTGGACTTTGCGGTGCTCGACCGCGGGTTCGGCGAGGCGGATGGACAGGAGTTGAGCTTTTTTCCACGGGGCAACTCGCTCGGCGTGGTCCTGCCCAGCAATTCACCGGGCGTTCATTCGCTCTGGATCCCCGCGTTTGCTTTGAAAGTGCCGCTGGTTCTGAAGCCCGGCGGCGCGGAACCCTGGACGCCCTACCGCATTATTCAGGCTCTGATCCGGGCCGGCGCGCCACCAGAGGCTTTCTGCTATTACCCCGCCGACCACTCGGGCGGGGGCGAAATTCTGCGCCGGTGCGAGCGCGGCATGGTTTTCGGCGACACCAGTTCCACGAAACTTTGGCGAAATGATGCGCGTATTGAAGTGCATGGCCCGGGTTACAGCAAGATCGTCATCGGCCGCGACGCCATCGGCGACTGGGAAAAATATCTGGATGTGATGGTGGCTTCGATTGCGGAAAACTCGGGAAGGTCGTGCATCAACGCGTCCGGTGTGTGGGTACCCGCGCACTCAGGCGAGATTGCGGAAGCTTTGGCTGAGCGCCTGGCCAGGGTGGTTCCGCGCGATGGCGGCGATCCGGAAGCGCAGCTCGCTCCCTTCGCCGATGCGTCGGTCGCCGAGCGCACTTCGGACATCATCGACAGCCAGCTCGAAGGCGCGCGGGACGTGAGTGCGGAACGGCGCGGGGCCAGCCGTCTCGCCGTGCATGACGGCAGCGCTTACCTTCTGCCGACCATCATTCATCCGCCGAACCCACAACATTCGCTTGCGAACCGGGAGTTTCTATTTCCATTTGCGAGCGTAGTCGAGATCGATGAGGCAGAGATTCCCCGCGCCCTGGGCCCGAGTCTGGTGGTCACGGCCATCACGCGGAATCAGCGGCTGATCGATCGTCTGCTGGCTTCGCCCGTGGTTGGGAGACTCAACATCGGCGCGATACCCACGAATCATATCCAGTGGGACCAGCCGCACGAGGGTAATCTGTTCGACCATCTCTACGCGCGGCGGGCTTTTCAGCGCGTTGAAGCCATGGCCTCATGAGGATTCTCGCCATCACCGCCGGGGCCGCGAGCATGTACTGCGGCAGTTGCCTGCGCGACAACGCGCTGGCAGCGGAATTGATGGCCCAAGGCCACGACGTCACACTGGTTCCGCTCTACACACCGACTCTCACTGACGAACCGAACGTCAGCCAGAAGCGCGTGTTCTTCGGCGGCATCAGCGTTTACCTGGAACAGCACGTAGCTGCTTTTCGCCACACGCCAGCGTGGCTCGATCGCGTGTGGGACTCCCTGCCGGCGCTCAAGGCCGCCGCGCGCCGCTCCATTGCCGTCAGCCCGAAGCAACTCGGCGAACTTACGATTTCCATGCTGCGCGGGGAGCACGGCGCTCAGCGCAAGGAGTTTCACAAGCTGGTGGAGTGGCTCGGCACCGAGCCGCGGCCCAATGTCGCCAGTATTCCCAACTCGCTGCTCATCTCGCTCGCGCGTCCGCTCAAAGAGGCGCTTGGCTGTCCCGTCGTTTGCACGCTTCAGGGAGAGGACCTGTTTCTCGAGGGCCTGGGCGAACCCTGGCGCACCGAAGCGCTAAAGCTCATTCGCGAGCAAGTCGATTCCGTGGATGCGTTCGTCGCGGTCAGCGAATACTATGCGGGATTCATGACGCGGTACCTTGGGATTCCGGAGCGCAAGATGCATGTGGTCCCGATCGGCATCAGCATGAAGGGCTACGATACCGGCTTCCGTTTTCGCACCAACTGTTTCACGGTTGGATACTTTGCGCGCGTGGTACCAGAAAAGGGTTTGCATGTGCTCTGCGAAGCTTATCGGAAATTGCGCCGCGAAACGGAATTCTCCGGCGTTACTCTGGAGGCCGCCGGTTACCTTGCACCTGAGTACCGTGGTTATCTGCGCGGCATTGAGCAGGAGATGAAGCAGGCGGGACTGGGCGGCGAGTTCCGCTACCGCGGCGCGCTTGACCGCGCGCACAAGGTGGACTTTCTCCGCAGCCTGAACGTACTCTCGGTTCCGGGCCCCTACGCGGAGCCCAAGGGAATATTCGTGCTTGAAGCGATGGCGAACGAAGTGCCTGTCGTGCAGCCGCGCCACGGGGCGTTTCCCGAGATCATCGAGAAGACCGGGGGCGGCATTCTGGTGGAGCCGCATAGTGTCGACGGCCTGGCCGAAGGGATCTTGTCGCTCTGGCGAGACCAAGCTCATGCTGACGAATTGGGGCGCCGGGGAGCCCTGGGAGTACGGGAACACTATGGCGTTGAGCTTATGGCGAAGAGGGCGGTGGGGGTTTACGGCGAGATAGGTGCTCAGGCGCGTAAAGGGCGGCAGGCGGTACAGGCATGAATGCCTATTCCACTCGGTGAGCGCTGGACCAGGGCCATTGTTCGAGGTTGGGCACGAAACCCGCGGACACGGGATTGTGCTCGATGTATCTCACGATCCTCTGCATCTCCACATCATTCCGAACCCAGTGATCATAGGATTCAAACTGCCAAAATGGATTTCCAGTGCGGCCCAGTATCCTGTTCGCTTCTCGCGCCGTGTAACCTTTGATGGTCTTGGTTATTCGTGCTAGGCGCGCTGCCGGCCGTATCAACAGGTGAACGTGATTGGGCATGATTACGTACGACCGCAACTCGTACAGCTTCAGTTCATCCTGGCCGAAATGGAATGCGCCGGCCACACACGTCGCCACGCGATCATCCTTTAGCCAGACTGGACCGAAGTCCGAGCGGTCTAGTTGCCGGTCCATGTGGACGAAAGCATGCCCGGGTCTGAGCGCATGAGACTGGCAGGCGCAGCATGGCATTGAGCCGAACAATCGCCAGGTTAGAAAAATGGGAGGGCCGTCGGGATGCCAGTGGGGGAGGGAGCGTTGGTAGAAGCTCATACACAGGCATGAATGCCTATTCCACTGGTGCGCTCGAAGACGGGGAGTTCTCATGTGGTGTAATGGCCGAGTGCTGGATGTCAAGCAAGTCTCGAAGAGTTACACGACTCCGCGGGGACCGCTTGAGATTCTTTCTGACGTTTCACTGTCGCTCTCGCGCGGCGATGCGGTTGCCATCATGGGACCTTCCGGCAGCGGAAAGAGTACGCTGCTCTATATCCTCGGTGCGCTCGAGCCGCCGACCGCGGGCACGGTGACGCTGGACGGCCACAATCCATTCACCCTTCCCGAGAAACAGCTTGCCGCGTTCCGCAACAAGGAGGTGGGATTCGTATTTCAGGACCACTGCCTGTTGCCGCAGTGCTCGGTTCTGGAAAACGTGCTGGTTCCGACGCTCGTGGCGGAGACCCGGAACGACTCCGGCGCGCGCGCGCGACAACTGCTGGAGCGGGTTGGCCTGCGGGAACGCATGGATCACAAGCCGGGCGAACTTTCCGGCGGGGAGCAGCAGCGGGTGGCCATTGCCCGCGCCCTCATTCGCGAGCCACTGCTGCTGCTTTGCGACGAGCCCACCGGAAATCTGGATCACCAATCGGCCGAGACCGTTGCGTCCATGCTGCTGGAACTGCATCGCAGCCAGCAGACTATCCTTGTACTCGTGACGCATAACCCGGAGCTCGCGGCAAAGTTTCCTCTGCGTCTCGCGCTGAATGAGCGTCATCTGAGCAAAGTATGAAGGTCACGGGAGTTCTGGAATGCGGCGTATACGTGGACGACGTGGCGCGCTCGGCCGAGTTCTACCGCCGCATCTTCGGATTCGAGCAACTCGTAGGCGATCAGCGTTTCTGCGCACTCAGCGTGGCAGGCCGCCAAGTGTTTTTGCTTTTCAAAAAGGGCGGTACGCTCGAGCCGGTGCAGCTTCCCGGCGGCGTACTTCCGCCGCACGATGGCTCCGGCCAGCAGCACTTCGCTTTCTCGGTTCCCGAGGCTGACCTGGCGGCTTGGGAAACAAAGCCGGCGGAGAACGGAGTGGAGATTGAGAGTCGCATCACATGGCCGCGCGGCGGCAAGAGCATCTACTTCCGTGATCCCGATGGCCACCTGGCTGAACTGATCACACCCGGTTGCTGGGCCATTTACTGATGCGCAAAGCCACGCTGGTTCGCCGCAGTCTTACTTACTACAAGCGAACAAATCTGGTTGTGATTCTGGGAGTGGCTACGGCGGTTGCCGTGCTCGCGGGGGCGCTGGTGG
Source organism: Terriglobia bacterium (assembly GCA_963768075.1). Classification (GTDB taxonomy): domain Bacteria; phylum Acidobacteriota; class Terriglobia; order Bryobacterales; family Bryobacteraceae; genus QHXW01. Next base: position 497,306 of record CAVYHD010000002.1, on the reverse strand, counting down.
TGGGGGATTCGGTGCGGGCGAGTCTTCGCGATCTGGTGCTCGGCCGCATCGGTGGAACCGACACCGTCATCTCCGCCGTCAATTTTTTCCCGGGGCAACTCGGCGATCATCTCGCTCAAGGGCAACCCTTTTCGGCATGCCCGCTCATCGCCTTCGAGGGCATGGTCACGCATGAAGCCAACCATCGCCGCGCCTCAGGGGTCCAGGTTTACGGAGTGGACGAGCGCTTCTGGAAATTTCACGGAGTGGACGCGCCGGAACTGCCCGCGATGAGCGCGGCGCTCGCGGAAGATCTAGGGGCAAAGCCGGGCGATACGATTCTGCTGCGGGTCGAGAAACCGTCGGCGATTCCGCTTGAATCGCTGCATGGCCGTAAGGAAGACGTGGGCCGCACGCTACGATTCACGGCTCGGGAACCACTGGCCGCCTCCGCGCTCGGAGAGTTTTCGCTTCGTCCCCGGCAGGGCTCCGTGCGCGCGATCTTTGTGCCACTCGGCAGGTTGGCGCGCGATCTCGGCCAACCGGGCAAGGTCAACACGATCCTCATCGCGGGCGAGCCGGCTGCCGCACCAATCGAGAAGCTGCTGCGGGAACGGTATGTACTCGAAGACCTCGGGCTGACATTACGGCCGCTCGATGCGCAGCGCGGCGTTTCACTCGAATCCACGAGCGCGGTCTTGAGTGACGGGATCGCCAACGCGGCCGTTGATACCGCGCGCAAGCTGGGAGTACGCGCGGAACTGGTCCTTACCTACCTGGCTAACACAATTCGCATTGGATCGCGTGAGATTCCGTATTCGCTCGTAACGGCGGATGACGCGTTTTTTACGGGCGCACAACAGCCGGGCATTCTGCTGAACGACTGGGCGGCGAAAGATCTAGGGGCGCGGGTTGGCGATACCGTGGCGCTCGACTACTACACATGGGCCAGCGACGGCCAGCTCCGCAGTGCGTCCGCACAGTTTCCACTGGCGGGCATTTTGCCGATAACAGGCGCCGCGGGGGACCGCGATTTCGCGCCGGACTATCCGGGCATCACGCAATCCGCGAGCCTGCACGATTGGGACCCGCCATTTCCGATCGATCTGAAACGCGTGAGGCCGCGCGACGACGAGTACTGGAAGCGCTACCGAACTACGCCCAAGGCTTTTCTACCGCTCGCAGCAGGGCAGAGGCTGTGGGGATCGCGCTTCGGCAAGCTTACATCGATTCGCCTGCACGGTGAGGCCGAAGGATTGGCGAGCCAGCTTCGCGCGGCGCTCGATCCGATGGCGGCAGGCTTCGCGGTGTACGCGGTGCGCGCGCAGGCGCTGGCGGCATCCGATGGGGCAACGGATTTCGGCGAATATTTCGTTTACTTCAGTTTCTTCCTGATGGCGGCGGCGCTCTTGCTCGGGTCGCTGTTCTTTCGGCTCAGCATCGAGCAACGCTTGCGAGAGATCGGGATGCTGCGCGCCATGGGATTTCCGGATGCCATCGATTCGCAACGTATTCCTGATGGAAGGCGGTGTGCTGGCGCTGGCCGGTTCGGTACTGGGGATTGCGGGCGCGGCGGGCTACGGGGCACTGGTGATGCTGGGTCTGCGCACCAGTTGGTCGGGAGCCGTGGGAACCAGGCTGCTCTCTTTGCATGTGACGCCATCGGCGCTGGGGATCGGGGCGGGCACGGGCTTCGGTGTGGCGCTGCTGTGCATCTGGTGGACGCTGCGCGGGCTGCGGCACATTACGCCGCGCGGATTGATGACGGCGCGCCGGCTGGAGAGCAAAGCTCCGGCCTGGATCGGGCTTGCGTGTGCCGTGCTTGGACTCGGGCTTCTTGCGGGCACGCGCTGGATTGGCGCCGTGGGAAGCTTTTTCGGCGGCGGCGTCCTGCTGTTGGCGGCGGCACTGTTCGAAGGGCGCGCCTGGCTGAACCGGCGCGGGGTAAGCGGCCTCCACGGCATTGCCTCGCTGGGTTTTCGCAACGCGGCGTGGCGGCCGGGCCGCAGCATTCTGTGTACTGCGCTCATCGCCAGCGCAACCTTCCTCATCATTGCCGTGGATGCTTTCCGGCTCGACGAGCGGCCGCTGCTCGATCCGAAGTCCGGCACCGGCGGTTTTGCATTGATGGCGGAATCCCTGCTGCCGCTCATTCACAATCCGAACACTACGCCGGGCAGAGAGGCGCTGAACCTGACGGATCCCGCGCTCGACGGTGTTCGGTTCACGCTGTTCCGGCTGCGGCCCGGCGATGACACCAGCTGCCTCAACCTCTACCAGCCGCGCAATCCACGCATTCTCGCGCCGACCGGCGACTTCCTCTCGCGCGGCCGCTTCTCATTTCAGGAAGCGCTCGCCGGCACGGACGCCGAGAAGCGCAACCCGTGGCTGCTGCTGGAGTCACCGTTGCGCGATGGCGCGATTCCGGCGATTGCCGACGCCAACTCGATGACCTACGTGCTGCATCGCAAGCTGGGTGAGGACATCGTCATCGCGAGCGGCGACCGTCCGGTACGGCTGCGGCTGGTTGCGGCGCTGGCCGATAGCATCTTCCAGGGCGAGCTGCTCATCTCGGAGGCCAACTTCGTGCGCGTATTTCCGGATCAGCCGGGGTACCGGTTCTTTCTCATCGATCCTCCGGCGGGAAGGGCGGCCGCAGTCACAGGTCCGCTCGATAGTGCGCTCGCTGATTACGATTTCGATGTGACGTCGACCGCGGAGCGGCTGGCCGCGTACCATCGGGTGGAGAATACTTATCTCTCGACATTCCAGACCCTCGGCGCGCTGGGTTTGTTGCTCGGCACGGTGGGTCTGGCGGCGGTGCTGGCGCGCAACGTGCTGGAGCGGCGACGTGAACTCGCGCTGCTGACGGCGGTCGGCTACCGGAGGTCGAACCTCGCGGCGATGATCCTGGCGGAGAATCTGCTGATCTTGATCGGCGGGCTGGTGATCGGTACGGCTTGCGCGCTTGTCGCGATCATTCCGGCGATTACGTCGCGAGGTGGGAATGTCGCCGCAGAATCGATGGCGGGCTGGCTCGCCCTTATTCTCGCGGTCGGCCTGGGGGCGGTATCGGCGGCCACGTTGATTATGGTTCGGCAGCCGCTTATTGCGTCACTGCGCTCGGAGTAATTCACATTTTGGCGCTTCCGCCGAACACGAAATCCCTGGCTGCGGCCTTGACGTGGCAGGAAGCGCATTTCGCGGAAGCCGCGGGCGCCGTGAGGTAACTGCCATCGGCCCGGTACTCGACATACTCCCACTCCCCCGAGCGATTTTCGCGATACGCTTCGCCGAAGCCGGGCTCTTTACGCATCACGTGCAATCCGGTGAGTTGATCCTTGCGGAAATGGCCGGCTTCGTCGCACACTGCCTTCTGCTGCGCGTCGCGAGCGGTACTCCACGTTTCCATGACCAGGATGGAACCGTAGGGATAATCGCCAGTCTGACGGGACGCCGCGGCACCGTTGGCGTAGACGAACTTCACGGTCTTACCGTCCTTGTCATCAACCGTCCGGAGCTTTTTCCATGTATCTTGATAATTTTTCGGAAAACCAACCCGGTCCGCCGTGGGCGCGGGCGAATCGCCGGACGAGCCGACCTTGACGGCGGCGGTGAAAACGATGCAGACGAAAAGTAAGCGATTAAGCATGGCTAAGCTCGCACCACCTGTGGATAGACCTTATGGATTGCCGCGACGATATCGTCAGTGTCCTTGACGGTGAACGTGGGATCGAGCGAAACGCCGGCGAAGCGGCTGAGAATATCGAGGGTGCGCGGGCAGCATGCTGCGCCGTATTGGATGGAACGGCCACGCTCGGAAGTGAACGAAGGCCAGGCAGGATGCACCGTGCGCTTATGCTCGACGTGGGGCTGCACAGGCAGGATGGCAGACCCGCCGGGCAGCGATGCGGGAACGTTCTCCGCCTTCATGGCCGCACGGTAGCGCTCGCACTGCGCTTGGCTTTCGAAACCAAGGAAGACGGCTGTACCCAGCTCGCCTTGCGGATCGGGCAGGTGACGGAGTTTGAGGCCCGGGAGGTCGCGAATGCCGTCATAGACGCGGCGGGCGCTCGACTGCACGGATTGCACGATGCGGTCGAGCTTTCCCAACTGAGCCAGCAGCACGCCGCCGGTGAATTCGCTCATGCGGAACTGGCTGCCGGCAAAGGAGTCGCCTTTCGCGCCGCCCGCGATTTGCTCGTGCAGCGGCCGGAGACTTCCAAGATCGTGATAGCGGCTGGCACGCTCGAAAAGCACGGGATCGTTGGTGACGACGGCGCCGCCCTCTCCCGACGTGATGGTCTTGTTGATCTGCATGCTGTAGATCCCGATATCGGCCATGGAACCCACGGGATGGCCTTTGTAACTCGCGCCGACGGATTGAGCGCAATCTTCCAGCACACGAATGCGATGACGTTTGGCGATTTCGAGAACGCGATCCATATCGGCCGGGTTGCCTTGCAGGTGCACGGCCATGATGAGCTTGGTTTGCGGCGTGATCTTGGCTTCGATATCGGCCGGATCGATGTTAAAGGACTCATCGATCTCGGCGAAGACGGGCAGCGCGCCGGCAAGCACGATGGCATTGAAGCACGAATGCCAGGTCCACGCGGGGAGAATCACTTCATCGCCGGGACCGATTCCGACCGCTGCCACCGCGGCCTGGAGCGCCGCCGAACCGGAGGTCACCGCGAGAGCGTAACGCGATTGCATGCGCCGCGCGAATTCCTTCTCAAAGGCCGCGACTTTCTGTGGTGGTTCCTTACCTGGCCCATACCAGCGGAAAGGGCGGCGCACCTTGACGACGTCGGTTAGCTCGCGGGTTTCCTCGTCGCCATAGAACGAAGTGCCCCAGAAGTCCGCGTGGAGCGGCGTTTCGCGGACCGGCGCGCCGCCTTCGATCGCCAATTTCGGTGTGTTCCCGGCCGCGGTTGCGGCAGCAGCGGCTCCGGCAAGGAAAGTCCGTCGATGCATGGTCAGCCTCCCTTCAGAGTTGGCAGAAAATCCGACGGTCCGATTGTATCAGGCGGTCTCAATTCCGGCGGAGCGGGCGGCAACTTCGGCTAGGGCGGACCAATCGGCGTCACCCCGGCCATGCGCGATGGCGTCCAGGTAGCGATCACGAATCAGGCTGGCGATTGGCAGGGGAACATGTTCCCCGCCGGCTGCTTCGAGGGCAAGGGTAATGTCTTTCAGGCCGAGAACCAGGCGGAATCCGGCGGGGTCGAACTGCTGATCGGCGATGATTTTGCCGTAGGTCGTATACACGGGAGAGTTGAAGATTGCGCTCAGAACGTCGAAGAAGGCATGCGCATCCAGGCCGGACTTGCGCACCAGCGCGGACGATTCGGCCATGGCCTCGAGCATGGATGCCAGCATGAAGTTGGCAGCGATCTTGACGAGATTCGCCTGCCAGGGCTGCTCTCCCATGATGGAAACTCCGCGGCCGATGGCCTCCATGAGGGGACGGCAGCGCTCGAGTTGATCCTTGGGTCCGGCGGCCATGACCCAGAGCTGTTTGCCGGCAGCGGCCTCCGGCCTGCCGAGTACCGGCGTGGAGATATACCCCTGGCCACGCGCTGCATGCGCCGCCGCGAGTTCTTTGGAAAACGCAACGCTGATGGTGCTGGTGCACATGTGCACTGCGCCCGCCCGGAGTGCGTCGAGGGCGGCGCCGAGCATGATGTCTCGCACCGCCTGGTCATTCGCCAGCATGGTGATCGCGGCATCGACTCCTTTTGCGGCGGCTGCCGGAGAGTCGGCGATGCGCGCGCCGGCGGTCGCCAGTGGCGCAACCTTTTCGCGCGTGCGATTGTAGACAGTCACCTCATGACCCGCGCGCAGCAGGTTGCGGGCCATGGGTTCTCCCATGTTTCCGGCACCGAAGAAGGCAACTTTCACTTGATGGCTCCTTACTATGGCGGCACTCGAAGTAGTAACTTGCCGGACTGTAAGCCGGTTTCTGTGCCCTTGCGGGTGACAGCCATTCCTCTGGGCCGGTCATTACTGGCCGGCTCTAGCAACCTACCCGAGAGTGAAACGGAGCGGGCCGCTCCTCCTCCCCTATTTGGTCTTGCTCCACGTGGGGTTTACCCTGCCGGCCGGATTGCTCCCGCCGCGGTGCGCTCTTACCGCACCTTTTCACCCTTACCCTTGCGGGCGGTATATTTTCTGTGGCACTTTCCGTAAAGCCCGCTTTGAGCGGACCCTCCCGGCCGTTAGCCGGCACGCTGCCCTGTGGAGACCGGACTTTCCTCCCCGAAAACGGGGCGACTGCCCATCCGACAAGTTACGGGTTTATTATCGCACCGCGGGTCGGGCGGAAGGGGTCCGATTTCGGGATTGGCTGGTGAATATGCACCGGATACTTTTGGGGGCCGTCGCCTTTGGTAGGTTATTCGGAGGATTGGGGAAAGAGGCTGAGCGGCGGTGGTGAACGGGACTGTTGACCCCGGTAGGGAGCGGCGGGCCGGGAACAAACGCTGCGTTACAGGCGTCGACTAAGGAGGGTGGATTATGTCGGTGTTCTGCCAAGCGTTCATATACTTGCTCGTGGCTTTGCCTGCCATCGCTCAGTCGCAAGCCTTTGCAACGATCAGCATAAAGCCTGCTCGCTCAGCCGACCCGCGCAGCCTGCGCATGCAGGTGCTGCCTAACGGTGACTTGATTGCGAGTGCGGTCCCTCTAGTTACGCTTTTGAGTTACGCTTACGACGTGCCGGTTAACCCTTCGCCGCGTCTTTCCCCTCTTCCCGGCTGGACCATTCGTGAGAGGTACGACATCGAAGCGAAAGCGCCCGCCAACGCCATTACCTCCGGTCTTCAGAGCGACGAAGTGCGACGCCGAGCGCAGCAAATGATTCGCGGATTGCTTGCCGATCGTTTTAGGCTCGTAATGCGGGTTGAGAATAAAACGATGTCAGTTTATGCTCTCACCGTAGCCAGCGGAGGTCCGAAGCTCCAGCAGTCAGCCATCGTCGAGAAGGACTGCACGTTCGATACCGGCCCGGAAGGTTGCCATAACTTTGTTGGCGGCTTGGGCCATCCCCTGAATGCGAAAGCCATAGATATGGACGACCTTGTCCATTACATTGGGAACTGGACGGATTTGCCAGTCGTGAACCGCACGGTGCTCAGCGGGCTGTTCACCGTGCACACGGAAGGCTGGGCCCCCATGCGGCTGCCTCCTCCGCCGCCGAACGCCAGCCCGGCCGGGAACTCCTTCGCCGGCCTCCCCACGATCTTCACGGTCCTGGGCAAACTCGGTCTCGAACTGAAGCGGCAAGAGGACATCTTGCCGGTATACACTGCGGAGCGCCTCGAGCACCCGTCGGCCAACTGACGATCACGCTCAATTACGCGCGGCTCAAACTCGAATGGATCGGTCGGGCTGCGCTATGAACGTCTCCTCCAGCGGCGGCTATCCCTGTAGGTCCAGTGTGCTGAAGAAATAGCGGAGCTCGACTTCGGCGGTTTCCGGGGCGTCGGAGCCATGGATGCAGTTGCGCTCGATGCTTTTGGCGAAATGCTTGCGAATGCAGCCTTCGACGGCGTTTGCGGGGTTGGTAGCACCCATCGCTTCGCGAAGCTTGGCGACGGCGTCTTCGCGCTCGAGGGCCATAACGATAAGAGGGCCTTCGGTCATGAATTTCACCAGACTCGGGAAGAACGGTCGTTCCCGGTGGACGGCGTAGAAGCCCTCGGCTTGCGATTGGGACAGGCGGGTGAGGCGGAGGGCCAAAATCTTGAACCCGGCTTTTTCGAGAAAGGCGAGAATTTCGCCGGTGTGTCCTTCCGCTACGGCGTCGGGTTTGATGATGGAAAACGTTCGCTCGATCATAAAAGACTTTTGACTTTTTCTCCCATTTCAGCGGGCGAGGAACAGACGGTGATGCCGGCCGCTTTCAGCGCTTTGATCTTGTCGGCGGCGGCGCCCGAGCCCCCGGAGATGATGGCGCCGGCGTGACCCATACGGCGGCCTGGGGGCGCAGTCTGGCCGGCGATGAATCCGACAACGGGCTTCTTCACATGCTGCTTCACGTAGGCTGCGGCGGTCTCCTCGGCGTTGCCGCCAATTTCACCGATCATGATGATGGCGTGGGTATCGGGATCTTCATTGAAGAGGCGGATGGCATCAACGAAGTTGGTGCCGATGACGGGGTCGCCGCCGATACCGATGCACGTGGACTGGCCGATGCCGAGCTTGGTCAACTGGCCGACGGCTTCATAGGTCAGGGTGCCGGAGCGCGAAACAACCCCGACATTCCCTTCCTTGTGAATCTGGCCGGGCATGATTCCGATTTTGCATTTGCCAGGCGAGATGATGCCGGGGCAGTTGGGGCCGATCAGGCGCGTTTGCTTGCCGCACAGAAAGTCCCAGGCACGCACCATGTCGAGGGCGGGGATGCCTTCGGTGATGCAGACGGTGAGTGGTATGCCGGCGTCGGCCACTTCCATGATGGCGTCAGCGGCGAATGGAGGCGGCACGAAAATCACCGAAGCGTTGGCGCCGGTGGCTTGGACGGCTTCCGCTACCGTGTTGAACACCGGCAGATCAAGGTGGCGCGTGCCGCCCTTGCCAGGCGTCACTCCACCGACCACATTGGTCCCGTAGGCGATGGCCTGTTGCGCGTGGAACGTGCCTTCCTTACCGGTGAAGCCCTGGACGAGCAGGCGAGTGTCGCGGTCAACCAGAATGCTCATGCCGCCAACCTCACGACCTTTTCCGCGGCATCGCGCATATCTTCGGCGACGGTAAAATTGAATCCGGAATCGGTGAGTATTTTGCGGCCGAGCTCGACGTTGGTGCCTTCCATGCGAACGACGATTGGAACCTTGATGTTGAGATCGCGCGCGGCGCCCACCACGCCGGTGGCGAGGGTGTCGCAGCGCAGGATGCCGCCGAAGATGTTGATGAGTACCGCCTTCACATTGTGGTCGGAGAGCAGAATGCGGAAGGCGTTTTTCACCTGCTCGGCGCTCGCGCCGCCGCCGACGTCGAGAAAATTCGCGGGCTTGCCGCCGGCGTACTGGATGATGTCCATGGTGGCCATAGCGAGGCCCGCGCCATTCACCATGCAGCCCACGGTGCCATCGAGCTTGATGTAGTTCAAGCCGAAAGTAGACGCTTCGACTTCGAGCGGGTCCTCTTCGTTGCGGTCGCGAAGCTCCATCAGGTCTTTGTGGCGGTTGAGGGCGTTATCGTCGAGGTTGATCTTGGCATCAAGCGCGTAGACTTTGCCGTCTTTGGTGAGGATAAAAGGATTGATCTCGGCCAGCGTCGCATCAATGGCGACGTAGGCGCGCGCCAGGGCGATCATGGCGGCGACCGCGGCATTCACGCTGGCGGCGGGGATACCTATACCGAAGGCCAGCTTGCGCGCCTGGAAGGGGGACAGACCGGCATCAGGCTCGAAGGCCTCTTTGAGGATTAGCTCGGGGGTCTTGGCCGCGACTTCCTCGATCTCCATGCCGCCGGCGGCGGAAGCCATGAAGACAGGCTTAGCTTGCACGCGGTCGAGCACGATACCTAAATAGAGTTCGCGCTCGATGGGCAGCGTTTCCTCGATCAGCAGGCGCTTGACGACGCGGCCTTCCGGGCCGGTTTGATGCGTGACCAGCGTCATGCCGAGGATCTGTTTGGCAAGTTCTTCGGCCTGCTCGGCATCGCGCGCGACTTTCACGCCGCCGCCTTTTCCGCGCCCGCCGGCGTGAATCTGCGCTTTTACGACGACGCTACCGCCGAGTTTTTTGGCGGCCGCGACCGCCTCTTCCGCCGATAAACGCCACCTCTCCGCGCGGGACGGGAACCTTGTAATTGGCCAAGATGGCTTTGGCCTGATACTCATGAATTTTCATGGGTTATGACGTGCTAGTATGGCGAGAAAGCCAGACTAATCCTTCACTATAACATGCCGTTTCTAACGTTCCTTCACGCGGTTGCCGGGCACCGCCATCTCCAAACGGGAGAAGCCCATGAGGCCATGCGGGAGATTCTTGCGGGCGAGGTGTCTCCGGTGCAGCTGGCCTCGTTTTTGACGGCGCTGCGGATGAAGGGCGAGACGGTGGACGAATTGGTGGGCTTCGCGACCGCGATGCGAGATGTGGCAGCGCGAGTGGATGTGGGGCTGAGCGGCGAACCGTTGCTCGATACCTGCGGGACTGGCGGCGACGGGCAGGGCACATTTAATATTTCGACCATCGCCGCGTTTGTGGTGGCGGGTGCGGGAGTGAAAGTAGCGAAGCACGGCAACCGTTCGGTCACTGAACAAGGGGGGAGCGCGGACCTGCTGGAGAGTCTCGGCATTGTGGTGGTGCTTCCGCCGGAACGGGTGGCGCAGGCGATTCGCGAGATTGGCATCGGGTTTTTGTTTGCACCGGCCATGCACACGGCGATGAAGCACGCCTACCCGGTGCGGATGGAGCTGAAGCTGAGGACCGTATTCAACCTTCTGGGTCCTCTGACAAATCCGGCGGGGGCGACCGCGCAACTGGTGGGCGCGCCCTCGGAGCACGTGGCGGAACTGATGGCGGGCGCGCTGGCGCGGCTGGGACTGGGTCGTGGGTTTGTGGTGCACGGATCGGACGGGCTCGACGAGATCACGACTACGGGGGCGACGTCGGTATTTGAGATTCGCAGCGGGACGGTTGAGCGGCGGACTTTTCTTCCGGAAGATTTTGGCGTGGAGCGCGCGGATGCGGCGGCGCTCAAAGGAGCGGGGAAGGAAGCCAATACGGCGATTGCGCGGGCCGTGCTGGGCGGCGCGGCGGGTGCGCAGCGGGATATTGTGCTGGTGAATGCGGCGGCGGCGCTGGTGGCGGCGGGCAGGGAATCCGATTTCCGTCGGGCCATGCAGATGGCGCGCGCGTCTATTGATTCAGGAGCGGCCTGGCGGAAGGTGGAAGAACTAGCGAAGTTTGGCGGTACGTCTTAGAAGAACGGCGGCCGCCTACACGACGCCGGAATGCCGTTTCAGAATCTGCGCCAGGTTTTGGGAAAAGGCGGAGCGCGCGAGCACCATGTCGCAGCCGGTCTCGTGCGCCTGCTGTTTGAGTTCGCCCTGGATGTGAGACAAGTAACCGATCATGCTGATGCCCTTGTATTCCGCGCTGGCTTTGAGTTTACGGATGAGGGCGAGCGGGTTCACGCTTTCGAAATTCAAATCGAAGATGATGAGGGTGGGTTTGGCTTTGGCCTTCGCTAGAACTTCCTCTTCGTCCTTGATAAATTCGACGATCATGCCAGCGCGTTTTGCGGCATCATTAATCTTCACGCAGAAGAACAGATCGCTGACCACCGCGAGGACTTTCTTGTTTCCCGGCTTTTGCATACAGTTCGACTACAGCAACTCCTCCACTCACAAACTCCAAGTTGGCCTGGTCTTTGGACCCGTTTGAAAACAGGAAGGAAAGTACATCTTACCCGGTTCAGATGGGCTGCGCAAGCCGCGACTGGGGCGCAATCAAATCGTAACGCTGTTCGCCTGCCGCTGGGGACAGGCCTTGGGTTAAGCTGAAGGGCATGGCTCTGGAGAACCCGTTTCAGGATCCCCTACGCTTCGAGCGGCGCATTCCGGAATGCGCCGTGGTCATCTATGGCGCCAATGGAGACTTGACCAAGAGGAAGCTGCTGCCCGCGCTCTATCGTCTGGCGTACGAGCGGCGGCTGCGCACCGGGGTTCGCAGTGTCTGGGGATATCGCGCACGCCGATGCCGGACGATGAGTTTCGCGAGAACATGCGCGAATCGGTCGCCAAGTATCTGGAGGACTCGTCCGTTCGATCAGGACGTCTGGAGCCGGGTTCGCCCAGGGCTATCTATTACATGGCCGGAGACATCGGAGATCCGGCGTCGTTCACGAATCTGGCAGCGCGCCTGAAGCAGATTGAAGACAGCCGCCACACGGCGGGCAACGTGCTGTTCTATCTTTCGACGCAACCCAGCCAATATGCGGCCGCGGCAAAGGGCATTGGAGCCGCGGGCCTGGCCAAGGGCAACGGCTGGCGGCGGATCGTCATCGAAAAACCGTTCGGGCACGACCTGGCAAGCGCGCGGGAGTTGAGCGACAAGCTGCACGAGGTGTTCCGAGGAGTCGCGATGTTTATCGCATCGACCACTACCTGGGCAAGGAGACGGTGCAGAATATTCTGGCGTTTCGGTTCGGCAATGGGATTTTCGAGCCTCTCTGGAACCGGCGATACATCGATAACGTGCAGATCACGGCAGCGGAATCGATCGGCGTGGAGGGCCGCGGCGGCGTATTACCAGGAAGCCGGCGCGCTGCGCGACATGATCCAGAATCATCTGCTGCAGATCATGGCGACGATCGCGATGGAGCCGAGCGCGACGTTTTCAGCCGGACGCGTGCGCGATGAGCGAGTCGAAGCTGCTACGGTCGATCCGCATCATGAAGCCGGATGAGGTGCTCGCAATTCGTTGCCGGGACAGTACGGACCGGCGCACATTGGCGGAGCAGGAGGTAGCCGGATTCCGCCAGGAAAAAGGCGTGGATCCGGAATCGCAGACCGACACTTACGCGGCCGGCGACGTTCTTCGTGGACAACTGGCGCTGGGCGGGTGTGCCGTTCTTATCCGGACCGGAAAACAGCTGCCCAAGCGCGTAACGCGAAATCGCCATCCAGTTCAACAGCGCGCCGCATCGCGGTTTTCGGCAGGACAAGGCGCGGGACGACGCGATGCCGAATCTGCTGATCCTGCGCATCCAGCCGGAGGAGGGGATCTCGCTGAAGTTCGTTTCGAAGCGGCCGGGCGCGGGGATGAGTTGCGTCCGGTCTCGATGGATTTCAACTACGGATGCGAGCTTCGGCGAGCGGTCGCCCACGGCTTATGAAACACTGCTGCTGGACGCGATGATCGGCGATGCCACGCTATACACGCGGCAGGACATGGTGGAGGCGAGTTGGAGCGCGGTGGAACCGATCCTGGAATGTGTGGCAGAACATAAGTTCGATTTCCCCAATTACGCCGCGGGAACTTGGGGGCCGAAGGCGGCCGACGAGATGCTGGCGCGCCGCGGCCATGCATGGAGAAGCCGTGAGCGCGACCATCAAGCCGGAGAATATTCTAAAGGAGCTGGCGGATCTGTGGGTCTCGACTGCGGCAACAGCGGCGGACGCGGCAATCCTCCGGCGTGCTGCGGGCGTGCGCGATGACGCTGATCATCACTGGTCGATGAAGCAGAGGACCCGCAGACGTCTGGCGAACGCTGGCGGCGCTGATGAAAGAACATCCCAGCCGCGCGATTGTGATCCGCTGCGCAATTGTAAGAGCGCGTGTCTCGCGTCCGCGTGTTTTTCTCAATGCTGGATGCCGTTTGGACACCGGCAGCAGATCTGCTGCGAGCAGATCGAAATCATTGCGTCGGATTCGAGCCTGCCGGATGTGACAGCGGTGGTGCTGCCGCTGGCCGTGGCGGATTTGCCGGTGATTCTGTGGTGCCGCAGCGCGCGCGTGTTCGGCTTGCCTGACTTTTTGCAAATTGCGAAGATTGCGCACAAGCTGTTGCTGGATTCATCGAACTTTCTGGATTCCGCGGCGATTCTGGCGGAGATCGAGCGGCGTTCGCTCGCCGGGCGCGTGTTGGGAGATCTGGCGTGGACGCGCCTCACCCGCGTGCGGGAGCTGATTTCACAGATTTTTGAGAGCCGCAGCTACCTGGCACGGCTGTCCGAAGTCGCAGAGGTGAAGGTGTCATTCGGCGGCAGTGTTCCGCCCACCGCGGCGTACTACCTGGCAGCGTGGCTGCTGGACGGCCTGGAAAGCGCGGGCGCGCACGCGCGGTTGAGCTGGGATCCCACGCCGGGCGATCCGCCGGGTCAGCTTTCGCGCATTGAGCTGGCTGGAGCGGCCGAAGACGGCTTGCATATCGCGATTTGCGTCTCCGGCGAAGGCGACCGGCGATGCGGCGACGTGCAGATTGATTCGCTCGCGAGCCATACGGTATTTCCGCCCGAGAACGATTACGTTTTATTGCGGGAAGACCTCTCGATCCCGCGCCGCGACCCGGTTTACGAAAAGAGCTTGAAGCGCGCCGCAGCACTCGCGGCATCGGGAAACCAATGAGCGTCCAACGCCACATTCTCGAGGATGCGGAATCCGCGGCGGAGGCTTGCGCGCGTTTCATTCTCGGTGTGCTCGAGGAGGCTCTGGCGGCGAGGAGACAGGCGGCGATCGCGCTTTCCGGCGGCTCTACGCCTAAACTGCTGTTCGGGTATTTAGTGGCGGCGAATTTCAAGTGGGCTGGCGTGCATCTATTTTGGGTGGACGAACGTCCGGTTCCTCCCGACGACGACCGCAGCAACTACAAACTGGCCGCGGAGACTTTGATTGGTCCCGCCGGCATCCCGCGGCAGCAGGTCCATCGCATTCACGCGGAACTGCATCCGGCGGCGGCGGCCGAGATGTACGTGAACGAGATTCGCGCCTTCTTCAAACTGGGCTTGAACGAGTTGCCGCGGTTTGATGTGATTCACCGGGGGATGGGCGCCGACGCACATACGGCCAGTTTGTTTCCGACGCAGCCGTTGATCGGCGACCGGGAGATGATCGCCGCCCCGGTGCATGTGGAAAAACTGTCCCAGTGGCGCATCACGCTGCTGCCCGGAGTGTTACTGGCGGCGAATCACACGGCGATGCTGGTGGCGGGGGATGACAAGGCGACCGCTGTGCAATCGGTCTTCGAAGAGCCGTACGATCCCAAGAAATATCCCGCGCAACTGGGCCTGCGTGATGGCAAGGACGTGGAATGGTTCCTGGACACAGGGGCGGCTAAGCTGCTTCCGCGTTGAAACCCGTCAGAACCGCAGGAACCATTGGCGCCGGTACATCACGTAGGCGATCGCGTACATCAGCAGCACATAGGCGACGGCGAAGAGCAGGGACGCGTTGATGGGCGACGCTACGGCAGCGAAAAGCCCGTACAGCCATTCATGCAGCGTGACCATCTGACCGCCGGAAGTGAAATGGATCGCTTCGAGTACTTCCTCTAGAAGTTCGGACGCCATATACACCGCAATGGCATTCATACCCATGATGGCCAGCGGTTTGGCGAAGCGTTTGTAGCCGCGGATATCCACCAGCCACAGCACCAACGAAAACAGGGTGAAGTCCAGTCCCGCCATGAACAGCGAGAACGAGCTGGTCCACAACTTCTTGTTGATCGGCAGCCAGATGTTGCAGATGTAGCCGGCGGCCATCAACAGGATTCCGGTGCCCAAAAGCCAGGCGGCACGCTGAGAGAAGGTGCGCGGCAGGCGCAGAATGTGCCCCGCCATAATGCCGAACAGAACGGTGGCGATCGCCGGCAGGGTGCTGACAATGCCTTCGGGGTCCCACGTCTTCGTATTGAGGTAGTTGTGCGATCCGAGCACAATGCGGTCGATGTAGTGCGCGAAGTTTCGTTCGACGTCCAGATGGCCGGCGCCATACCCCGGGACAGGAACCAGCATCATGAGGAGCCAGTAACCGGCAAGAAGGGAAATGATCCAAAGGATCTGGCCGCGAATGCGCGTGTTCAAATAGATTGCCGTGGCGATCAAGTAACAGATGGCTATGCGCTGTAAGACGCCCAAAACGCGCTGCGTGGACAGGTCAAAGCCGGGATACGCGTAGACGATGAGCCCGAGCACGTAGAGGATGACCGCCCGCCGGAAAGCCTGGGCGAAAACCTGCGCCCGGGACGCACCCGCCGCCAAGCGCCGGGCGAGCGATATCGTCATAGCGACACCGATGATCCACATAAACGAAGGAAAGACGACATCGGTGGGCGTCCATCCGTTCCATTCCGAATGGCGGAGCGGAGCATAAACGTGCTCCCCATCGCCGGGAGTATTCACCAGGACCATCAACGCCATGGTCGCGCCGCGAAACGCATCGAGAGAGACGAGCCGCTCCTTGAGAGATGGGCTTGCCGTTGGTAATGGGGTCAGGGTCTCGGAGGACACCTGGGTTGCAAGAGGCCGAGGCATTGCCAATTATCATACTCTGCCCGCAAGCCATCGGGGCCGGTTGATTATGACGGCCCGGTTCTTCGCACCAGCGCAAGCGTGCCGGAATCGGGACCACTCTGCTTTCCCGTCTGCGTAGTGGACCACACCAGTTGCAGCGTATTGTCCGAAGAGAGCTTCAATTGGATTTCGCCTTTTGAGCCATCCTCACCGCTCCACACCGCATTGGCGACTCCTTCTTCGAGCTTTCCTTCGAAGTAGTAGCGCACCATCGGTGGATCAGGAGCGCCCATGCCGGGGTAGCGGGCGCGGAATCGGCCCTGCACCGTGTCCTGCTGCGCGCTGATGATCAGATCGACCGCTTCGGGAGTGAACGCGGACGCAGCGGCTACGGTTTTGGGTGAAGGCAGAACCCAGACACCCGAGAGCCGGTTGGAACCCTCGGCCGATCGGCCGGCCAGGAAACGGCTGGTGAGGAAATCGAGCTCCTTGGCCTGCAAGACGGTCTGCTCGAGCGCGCGCTCGCGTTCGGCTTTGGCGGAGGCCAGGTCAGACCGCAGCGAA
This sequence comes from Terriglobia bacterium, assembly GCA_963768075.1. Taxonomy (GTDB): domain Bacteria; phylum Acidobacteriota; class Terriglobia; order Bryobacterales; family Bryobacteraceae; genus QHXW01. The sequence continues at coordinate 480,796 of CAVYHD010000002.1, read as the reverse complement.
TCGAGATCGGCTGTTTTGTCGCCGCTGTCGGGACTGGCGGCGGGAGCGGCGGGCGGGTTCGGCGCGGCGCTGACCTGCGCGGGGTCTGCCGGCCCACTCGACTGCTGGCTGACGTACCATCCGATCCCCACGATACCGGCGAAAGCGCAAATCAGCCAGCCGAGCGTGATCCAAGCACGCGCTCGCGACCGGCCCGCGCTGCGTTTCACGGTCACCGGAGCGTCCGGGTCTGGATCACCGGCCCCGGCCAGTTGCGCGTCATAGCCCTGACGCCGGTCAGGATCGGAAAGCACGGCGTAAGCGCGGCTCACCCGCTTTAACTGATTCTCAGAGAATCGTTTGAGCGAAGGTTCGGACGATAAATCCGGGTGCAGAAGACGGACGAGATTCAAGTAGGCTTCCCGGATCTCCTCGCCGGAGGCGCTGGCGCGAAGACCGAGGTCGTCATAATGCGTCAGAGCCGAATTCTCCTGTTGTCGATCTTGGATTCGTTCCACTCGCCTAGTCCCATCGCGCCGGCGATCTCCACGTGCTCGGGTTGCCGGTTCCAGAAAGTGCTGTATTTGTCGGGCCGGTCCCCGGCAATCGTACTCATTCCCATAGCCACGCGCTTCTGATCGATGGCTTTCCAGCAGATATGATCGAGGGCCACCGGATCCGTCGCGAAGTAAATCGTTTTGTGCTCCCACACGAATTGCGGGCGCGCGCCAGGCCCGCCGTGATAGAGACCCTTCACACCATCGAGCACATGCAGCACCGTCTTATTGCGGATCACGGGCATCGAGACCACCGCGGGAATGAACTGGCCGCAGGTGTTGAGCGTGCTCGAAGAGTGGCTGCGGCACACGTTGTTCACCAGGCCGTGCGAAAGATTCTTCAGGGCCAGCGTCACACCGGCCGACTGATGGTCCTTCAGCACCGGCAAATTGATTAGTTTGTTGACCTCTTTCGTGATGAAATGCGCCGCGTAGGAGCGGCGTGCCGTCAGATTGCCGGCATCGTAACCGGGCAGCGTGAGCGCCATGTCCATGTAGTGATCGGGATCGTACCCCGCGATGGCCTGCTGCACATCGTCGTAGTCTTCCGCGGCGTTGGATGTGCGCACACCCTCGGGCAGCCATTTGTCGAATCCGGCGTGCAGGAATTGCGCGCGATAGCGATCGTAGACCACGATGTCTTTATTCTTGACGCCGGCCGCGTTGAGCCCCGCGATGATTTCGCGCACCACCTCCGCCGCGGAGATCACATGCGGTTGGCCGACCGGATTCACCTTGATGCCAACTATGTCGCCCGGCTCAACAAATAGACGCCAGGCGTCGGCCCATCCGTCTGCACCGGTGAGCTCGGCCATACCCTTGCGCATCATCTGACGCACGGGTTCGGCTTGATAGCGCCCATCGACGATGGACCCGGGGTGCTCAACGCCAACCACGCGCCCGCGAAAAAGGCCCGGCATGCCGAGTTTGCTGGCGTCGGCTTTGGACGAAACCTGCGCCGCGAGAGCCCGCGCCGCGCCTAGAGTGCCACCAATGGCTCGCAGACAGTTCCGCCGCGTAAGGTGCATCGAATCCGTTCCTCCAGGAGTGTTCTTGGTTCTAACAGTAGCACAGCGAGCGCGCTGCAAAAATTGGTTTTCAGTGAGTAAACGGACCGGCATTAATCAAAGTAAGCATTGTCTTCTAACGCTCGTTATAGTTTGGCACGCCGGCTTCATCGTACAGCTTCTGTATCCGCTTCAGCTCATCGCGCGCCTCGCTCAGGCCCAGGGAGCGCATCATGCGACCGATCGTAACACCAGGGTCGTTGGACCAGAAGATGCCGCGATCCTCGTCTTCGTAATAACGATAGCCCGCCTTATCGCCGTATTTTTCGCGCAGCGCGGCTCCATTATGCAACTGCGGGCTCCAAGGCAGAATGGCGTAGCTCAGATCAACCTGTTGCACCAGAACATGGGCCGGTTCCTTGATCTGCGCGGTGATTTTACCGGTTGGCTCGAAAATAGAGGCGTTATTCCGCCACGTGCTGGAGACAATGTAGTAGCGATTCTCCACAGCGCGTGCCGCGGGGCGAACGGTCTGCGGAGATTGCGTGGGCCATGCCACGATTTCCGCGCCTTTACGCTTTAGCTCCGACCATCCGTAGTCATACTCGATGTCGAAACAGATCTGGATGCCGAGCTTGCCGAAATCGCACGCGAAGACCGGCGCCTCTTTGCCGGGAGTGGTGCCGCCTTCGAGCGAATCGCTGCCGGTGTGGACGGCGAGGTGCAGTTTGCGGTATATGCCGACCACCTCGCCCTTGCGGCCTATGAGTATCGCGGCGTTAGAGCACAGCTTCTTGTCTCTGTCTTCCAGTAGATATGCCGGCACTACGATGTAGCAATGGTGCTGCCGCGCTTTCCGTGCGAATGTGTCCTCGAGCGGTCCGGCAAGCGGGACCGCGTCGGCCATCACGTCGTTCGAGGTTTCTCCCGTGACTGACGTCTCCGGCAGAACCGCGAGGTCGATACCACGGCCGTACTTCTTCTGCGACTCCTCGGCCATCTGATCGACCAGGCCCGAGAGCTGCTCCAGACGCTTTTCAAGGCCGGGATATTTTCCCCAAAACGCCTGCATGGCCGCGCCGACGATTACTTTGCGAGGGGGTTGGTCGGCAGTAGTGCGGGGAGCGAGTTCAGCGGCCGGCAGGCGTGGGGCGACGAGCGCGAGGGCGACGGTGGAAAACATGATCGCGGAGGTTCTCATGGCAAGAAGAGTATCACGCGCGAAGCTCAACCCGGCATGGCGCTACAACCCCAAATCCCAAACCCCAAACCCTCCTCACACCGGCACCCCGACCCTCCACAGCAGATATCCGATCGCTTGCCGCACGTAAAGCCAGCGCTCGCGCCAGTCGTCCGGAGCGTTCAGCGAGCGCGGCGAGCCGTACACCTTCACCCCAGCAACCTGCAGCATCCTCTTTGCGCGAAAGATGTGGTATCCGTCACTCACCGCAATGCAGGACTTCAATCCCATGCGCCGCATGATCTCGGCCGCCGCTGTGGTCGAATAGACCGTGCTCGCGCCTTCCGCATCGACTACGATGGCCTCTGACGGCACACCCCGGCTCACCAGATACGCCCGGCCGACATCGCCTTCCGTGTAGACAGGGTCGCCGCCCGCGCCGCCAGTGGTCAATATGCGGGGCGCGAGGCCTTTGTTATAAAGCATTAACGCGTGATCCAGCCGCGCACGCAGCACGGGCGAGGGCTTGCCGCGATACTCCGCCGCGCCCAGCACCACGATGATATCGGCCGGCTGCGCTTCGTCCACCGTGGATTGGTGCGCAATGCGCTCGGCAACGTGGGCCACCTCAGCGGCCAACGCGAGTAGCGCCAGCGCGCCCGCCAGACCTACTGCCCATTTTATCTGCGTTATTCTGATTTGAACATTGTAAAGGAACCGCATGGCCCGCCCCGAGAATATTTCGAGCGCCGCAAACCCGCTGGTGAAGAGCGTGCGCCGCGCCATCGCGCGCGGGAGCCTCACCGAAGACGGCCTGTGCGTGGCCGAGAGTTTTCACCTGCTCGAAGAAGCGCTGCGCGGCGATTGTGCGGTCAAGATGGTGCTGGCGGCGCGGTCGGTCGAGAGCATGGTGGAAGCGCATGTGAAACGATTAGCCGGCATCCGCATAGCTGTGTTGCCTGACGCGCTGTTTCAGAGCCTTGCCGGAACCGAGTTGAGCCAGGGGGTGATCGCGCTGATCGCGCCGCCATCGTGGGCGCTCGAACAGTTGTTTCGCGGCCGCAGTCTGGTTGTGGTGCTGGATGGTGTGCAGGATCCCGGCAACGCGGGCACGATCGTCCGCGCCGCTGAGGCGTTTGGCGCCACCGGCGTGATGTTTCTCAAAGGCAGCGCCAGCCCATTCAATCCGAAGACGTTGCGCGCTTCAGCGGGATCGCTCTTCCGCGTCCCTTTCGCGCATGCGCTCGATGCCGAGCTTGCCCAGGCGGCATTCAAGCAGAATAAGCTCGATGTTTACGCTGGCGTGCCGTTCTCGAACCAGAACCACGTGAAGTCGCTGGTCGCCGCCGATCTTACCCGCAAATGCGCCGTTATCATCGGCAGCGAAGGCCGCGGCGTTAGTGAAAACTTACATGCGGGCGCCATCGATCTCGCCATCCCCACCGTCGGCGTCGAGTCGTTGAACGCAGCCATGGCCGCGTCGGTCATCCTATATGAAGCGCGCCGCCAGAGGTCGCTCAAGCCATGAGCCTGTTCGACACGTCGCTGCCCGAGCCCGCCCGTACCGATAAGCGCCGGCCGCTGGCCGACCGTATGCGCCCGGAAACGCTCGAAGAGTACGTTGGCCAGGAGCACATCCTTGGCCCCGGCAAGCCGCTGCGCGCGCAGATCGAACGCGACACCCTCAGCTCCATCATTCTGTGGGGGCCACCCGGGGTAGGGAAGACCACGCTCGCGCGGCTTATCGCGCGACTCACGCACTGCGAGTTCATGGCCTATAGCGCGGTGCTCAGCGGTATCAAGGAAATCAAAGCCATGATGGTGGATGCCGAGCGCCTGCGCACGATGGGCCGCCGCACCATCGTGTTCATCGACGAAATCCACCGCTTCAACAAGGCGCAGCAGGATGCCTTTCTGCCGTACGTCGAGCACGGCGACATCACTCTGATCGGCGCGACCACGGAGAACCCGTCGTTCGAGGTGATCTCGGCGCTGCTCTCGCGCTCGAAAGTCCACGCGCTGCGGCCGCTCACACCTGAAGAGATCGTCGGCCTGCTCAGGCGCGCGCTGGCGGATAAGGAGCGCGGGCTCGGGGATCTGGAAATCGAAGCGCCGGACGAGTTACTCGAACAGATTGCCGTGCTATCGAACGGCGATGCGCGCGCGGCGTATAACACGCTCGAAGCAGCCGTGGTCGTGTCGGAAGGCAAGCAGCTCTCGCGACAGGCGGTGGAAGACGCCATGGAGCGCAAGGTGCTGCTCTATGACAAATCCGGCGAAGAACACTTCAATCTGATTTCGGCGCTCCACAAATCCGTTCGTTCGAGCGATCCCGATGCCGCGCTCTATTGGCTGGCGCGCATGCTCGAATCGGGCGAAGACCGGATGTACGTTGCACGGCGTCTGATTCGCATGGCGATTGAGGACATCAGCCTGGCCGATCCGCGCGCGCTCGAGCAGACGGTGGCCGCACAGCAGGCGGTGCACTTTCTCGGCATTCCGGAGGGGGACTTAGCACTGGCGCAGGCGGCGATTTATTTAGCCATGGCGCCGAAGTCCGACGCCGCCTACAAAGCTTTAGATCTCGCGCGTGCCGACGTAGCAACTTCCATAGCTGAGCCCGTGCCCCTGCATCTGCGCAACGCTCCCACGCCGCTGATGAAGCAATTCGGCTATGCGGAAGGCTACCAGCACGCCCATAAGTTCGAAGACGCGCTCACGGATATGGAGTGCCTACCGCCCTCGCTCGCCGGCCGAAGATATTACTATCCGACCAATCGCGGCATGGAGAAGCGGATTGCCGAAAGGCTGGAGGAGATCCGGGAGGCGAAGAGGAAGAAGTAGGCCATGACCTAGCCGGTTTTGCGGTGCCTAATCACCTTGCGGCGTCGCCTTCGCGCGATAGCCCAACCGGTCCCGCCAGGTTTTACGGCTTTCCACCGCTCGACTTGCGCGTTTCGGCGAAGCCTAGTTTCTGCCTATCTCGGCCAATCCAAGAGTCTTCTCTACCGTAGAATCAAAACCATGAGCATTCGCACCCTGGTCTTCCTTCTTCCCCTCGCTGCTCTTGCCCAGCACGAACATCCTGCCGCCCCCGCCCGCCAAGCTGTCCTCATGCCCGGCTTGGGCGACGTGCACCATGCCATCTCCACCAAGAATCCCGAAGCTCAAAAATTCTTCGACCAGGGCCTCGCCCTCATCTGGGCTTTCAATCACGACGAAGCTTTGCTCGCATTCCAGCGCGCGGCGGAATTGGACCCGGATTGTCCCATGGCCTACTGGGGCATCGCGCTCGCCGTCGGACCGAATTACAACGATCCGGAGCCCGACCTTAACCGGGAGAAGACCGCGTGGGATGCCGTGCAGCATGGCCTCGCGCTCGCTTCCCACGCCTCGCCCGCGGAAATCGCGTACCTGACCGTGCTCTCTACACGCTACACCGCGGAGCCGAAGCCCAACTTGAAACAGTTCGCCATTTTCTATAAAACCGCGATGGGTGAACTCATCAAGAAGTATCCCGATGATCTCGACGCCGCCGTATTGTATGCCGAAAGTGCCATGGACCTGAACCCCTGGCAACTGTGGACCGCGGACGGCAAGCCCGCCGAAGGCACCGAGGAGATCGTGGCCACGCTCGAATCGGTGCTCAAGCGCGACCCGAATCACATCGGCGCAAATCATTTCTACATTCACGCCGTCGAAGCGTCGCCGCATCCCGAGCGCGCGCTCGCCAGTGCCGATCGTCTGGCCAAACTCGCTCCCGCGGCCGGTCACCTGGTTCATATGCCAGGGCACATCTACATTCGCACGGGCGATTACGCCGGTGCGGTGCGCGCCAACGAAGAAGCCGCCAGCGTCGACCGGCAGTACATCGACAACTTCCACGTCACCGGCATGTACCCGGCGATGTATTACAACCACAACCTGCACTTCCTGGCCATCGCTGCCAGCATGGAAGGCCGCTTCGTTGAAGCCAACAACACCGCAACGCTACTGGTGGCCAACGCCGCCCCGCTGTTCAAGGACATCCCCATGGTGGAAGCCTTCCTGCCAACCCGGATGCTGGTGCTGGTTCGCTTTCATCGATGGGACGAAGTGTTGAAACTTCCCGAGCCCGATGCCGCCGCCCTTACCGCGCGCGCCCTCTGGCACTTTTCGCGCGGCATGGCCTTTGCGCAGACCAGCAAAACATACGACGCTGACTACGAGCGGCGCGCCCTGTTCGCCTCGGCAAACCTGGTTCCGGAGGACGCCACGTTCGGCTTTAACCACTCACGGGACATCCTGAACCTGGCCGCGCACCTGCTCGAGGGCCACATTTCGCTCGCGCGCGTCTCGATTCCCGCCGCCGTGGAGCACTTCCAAAAGGCCGCGCAGATTGAAGATGCCCTACGTTACGACGAACCGCCCGATTGGTACATTCCCGCGCGCGAATCGCTCGGCCGGGCGTTCATGACGGCCAACCAATATGACGCCGCCGAAAAGGTTTTCCGCGAGGAACTGGCGCGCCATCCGCACAGCGGCCGTGCGCTCTATGGACTCTGGCAATGCCTGAAGGCCCAGGGAAAGAAACCCGAAGCTAAGCAGGCCGAACTGGATTTCCACGCCGCCTGGAAAAGTGCCGACGTCAAACTCGCCAACGACGACTTGTAGGGTTCTCGGCCGCTTGGGTAAGGTCTTTCCGCAATCGCCTTAAGGTGTTTGGTGTCTAGCGTACCGCCGCCAGTATTTCGATCGAACTGATAGTGGATTGCCTTCACTGTGGGAAAAAGATCAACGCACTACGTAAATTTCACGATGGAGAGTTCTGCTCCGCTGCGCACCGCAAGGCGCATCTGAAGAAGCAAAATGAGGACGCGGTTGATTTTCTCATACAGAGCAGTCCGCGGCGCAGACTAAAGGATGAGAGCGGGGCAACTGTTGGCGGGGCACCACTCCCTGCTGAGCCGCAACCCACCCCGGTCGCGGCCGGGTTCCTCGCGGCTTCCATAACCCCTCAACGGCTGAACCACGCCCCGTGGCGGAATGCAAAGCCAGTGTGCGCCGCAATCCACGTCAGGTTGCTGCAACTGGTGTGCGTCCCGGCGCCTTCGCCGTGCGCATCCCGCTTCATCAGCACGACCTTTGAAGGGCGAGTGTCGCTGGGATATGCCAAGCCGGCGCTGATGAATCCGGTCGAATTTGCGGTCATGCCGCCCGTCCTCCGGGTCGCGGTCGCGGGCCCTGTCTGGATAGAGTCCGCGAAACCGGCCTCGCCCGAACGCTCCCGCGCGCCCTACGTCCGGTTCCGGCCCAATTGGGCGCGAGCGGTCCTCCGGCCGGCCTGTACGCCCACAACGCTCCCTTTCGCGCCGGAGCCAGCGCTCATCCCCGTGGATATCGCCCCGCTGAGCTTGGCTTTTCGGCTGGCGCGCCCTTTACGCCCGCCGGTCACAGCTGCCAGTGCACCGGCGTCCGCGCGGGAACGTAATGCAACGCGGTGGCAGCCGACTGCCGAGGTGTTGAGCAAGCCCAAAGCCGCCATCGTGCCACCCACTCCGGGCTTCGTCGTCTGTCAGCACGTGGCCAGCGCCATCCCGCGGATTCGGGCTAGTGTGGCCGCGCCGACGGCCGCGTCCAGTGGCGTTTGGCATAACTCAGTTAAGATCCTGCTTCTATCAGGCGCCACCACTGCACCACACCCTCAGGGGCTCGTGGCCTGCCCTCCAAGGACCATCGCTTTTCGGCCTGCTGGTTCCCCGCGGACAACCAGTCTCGCGGCGCTGGCGGGCAGTTGGGTGACGGCAGACCAGGCTCCGGCGACCGGCTCGTTCCGCTTCCAGTTGGATCCGGTGGCGCTGCGCTCCGCCCGGCACGTCGCCATGAAGGCGCCGGAGCCGACCACTGCCCTGGTACATCGAGGCCCCACCGCCGTGACGTTGGTCTGGAAAAACCAGGTGCGTTTGGGGCCGCAAACCCGGGTTAGCCCCATGCGCCCGCGTTTCCAGGTGCCTCTGCGGACCTCGCTCCGGCTAGTAGAGCCGAAACCATCCGCGCGTCTGTTCAGCACACTCGCCGCCTTTTGGCGCGCGGTGCCTCGCTGGAGCTGCCAGGCTGGCGTCGTCGTTCTGTTGGCAGTGGCTGGATGGGTCGCGGTTGGCCGTGTCAGCAAGTCCGGCGAGGTGCAAAACGCGCAAAAGGATCTCATCCTACGGCTCCGGCAGCGCGCCGCAGTCGAGCTTCAAGACGATTTCCGTTCAGGCCTGAGCCAGTGGACCGGAGCCGCAGGTTGGGCCAATAGCTGGACTTACGACGTCACCGGGTTTGCGCGTCCGGGACGGCTCGCACTTCTGGCCGGTTCGGTGCGCTTGACCGATTACCGCCTGGAATTTCTCGCACAGATCGATAAGAGAGCCGTGTCGTGGGTGTTTCGCGCTTCCGACGCGCGAAATTACTATGCCTGCAAGCTGGTGGAAGCGAAACGCGATACCGGGACGGCCTACTCCATCGTGCGTTACGCGGTGATTGGAGGCCGCGAGCGACTGCGCGTGCAGTTGCCGCTGCCGGTCACGACGACGGCCAAGACGATGTTTCGCGTGCGCCAGGAGATTCGTGGCGACCAGTTCACAACCTACCTGGATGAGCGGGAGATCGACACGTGGAGCGATTCCTCGCTGGCGCGCGGCGGCTTCGGTTTCTTCGCTGATCCAGGGGAAGCCGCCTACATTCGCTGGGTAAACGTGGCCTACCAGGACGACTCACTGGGGCGTCTGTGCGCCTATCTGGTCTCCGGAAAACACAATTGACCTTATCCGGCCCTCATTTTTCATCTGCCAACCGCCGATAGTCTCCATGAGGACGTATCTGCGGTGAAGCCGAAAGGAACTACGAAACCCGCTACCGCAACCGGAGAGATGTTTGGGCGCGCCGTGGCCCTCCATCTGGAGGGCAAAGCAGACGAGGCTCTGGCCCAGATCGAAAAGGCGCTGGAGGCCGGCGAGCGAAATGCTGAGGTTTACGCCGCTGCCGGATATCTTCGGTTCGAGCGCAAGCAATTCGAGCCGGCGGCCGCCGCGTACCGGAAGTTTGTGGAACTGGACCCGGAGAATGGCGTCGGGTGGTTCAACCTTGCCGCCACGCTCCAGACACTTGGCAAGTGGGAGGAAGCTGGCGCCATGTTTGAAAAAGCCCTGGTGTCGGAACCAAGCCGATACGAGGCTCACCTGGGTCTGGGACTGTGCCGTTTGCAGATGGGCGCGGCCCGGCCGGCGCTCGAGGCGTACGAACGTTGCCTCCGCCTGATCCCCAATCTTGAACCAGCCCGGCTCGAGCCCGTTCTGTTCGGAAAAGCCGTAGCGCTCCAGTTGCTCAAGAAGTTTTCCGACTCTACTGAGCTTTACAGTCGCGTACTGGAGCTGAACCCTCGCTCGGAAGAGGCGCTGGCGAATGCCATTGCCGTTCATCTGGAATTGAAAGATCACGCGGCAGCCGCTCTCTGTGCCGAGCAACTTTTAAAGATCCGGCCCGATTCCAGGGTGGCGCACGAGGGTCTCGCCGCCGCCGCGTTTGCCGTCCAGGACTACGAGAAAGCTGCCGCACATTGTGACGCTCTGGTTAAGGTTGCGCCCGAGGCCTTCGAGGGATGGTTTAACCTCGGCGTGGCGCTCGAAAAGGCTGGCCGTCCCGAAGCGGCGAAAGCCTACGGGGAAGCCCTGCGGCTGCGTCCTAACGATGCCGAACTGCAGCTCAACCTGGGCATCGCCTACCAGGAAAGTGGCGATCGCGCCAAGGCCCGGGAATCCTACCAGCGCGCGCTCGAGCTCAATCCCGAATCGACGACGGCGCTCTGGAACCTGGCGCTCGCCCTCGAGCAGGACGGCAACCCCGCCGAGGCGGAGAAACTATACACCCGCATGCTGGATTGCTCGCCCGATTCCGAGGACGCCCGCTTCCGCCTAGGATGCCTGCGACTCGAGCGGGGAGATTTCCGCGGCGCTTCCGAGGCCTTCGACGCGTGCTTGTGGAAACGTAAGGACTGGCCCGAAGCCCTGCTCAATGCCGGCATCGCTTACTGGAAGTTGGGCGACCTGGACGCTGCCCATGATGCATTCCAACGCTGTCTGGACGCGCAGCCCCAATCCATTGAGGCATCGCGTGCCCTAGCCGCCCTCGCCCTCGAGCGCGGCCGCACGGACGAGGCCCTGGACTTGCACGCCAAACTGATCGAAAACGGCGAGCGCTCTCCCGAGTTCCTCTACAATGCCGGCCTGCTGCGCCAGAAGTCGGGACAGCAGGAGCAGGCCGTGCAGCTTTATCGCGACGCTCTTACCGCGTCGCCCAATTTCGCCGAAGCCCTTCTTAACCTCGGGATCGCACTCGAAGGGTTGGGCCAAACCCAGGAAGCGTCCGTCAGCTGGCAAAAAGCGCTCGCCCTGAAGCCCGAACTCGCCAAGGGATACTTCCAGTAGTCTCTCGAATACCGCCGTAAGTAATTGTTTATATTGATGCTTATGCGGAGACATCAGGTCCCGGTAGCAGCCCCGGGCTAACCAAAACGCATCTTGAGCCGCCCGCCCGCGCCAAACATAATCGCCAGAACGGAATTTTCATGCTTGGAGCCTGCCCAATAGATCGTCACATCCTTATGTGCCTGATCCGCTATGATCCGGAACTCCTTCTGCTCGCGTTCTTTGCCATAGTTCTCTGTGTATGTTTGTGGAAGTTCATGGCGTAATCCACCGCTTTCCCAAGGGACCCGTGTGAGAACATCGTCTGGAGAGAAACCTTGTGAACGTACTCGTACTCAACGCGGGAAGCTCCAGTTTGAAGTTTCAGGTCATCGCCACCGACCTGGACCGCATGCAACGGGATGGGGATGAACGTCTGACCCGCGGGGAGGTAGAACGGATCGGCGGAGAGGCGATCATCACAGTCCAGCACCGTGACGGCGCTCGCCAGAAATCTACCGCTTCGCTGCGGGACATTTCCGCTGCGCTCGACTACGTGCTTCGCCGTGTATCGTCGGACCAGTCGGGCACCACCGGGCTACAAAGCCTGGGCGACATTCAGGCTGTCGGTCATCGCGTCGTGCACGGTGGCGAGTTATTTTCCGAATCGGCCCTCGTCACCGATAAAGTGCTCCAGGGAATCGAGGACTGCATCGACCTTGCGCCCCTGCACAATCCGGACAACATCAAGGGAATTCTGGCCGCTCGCGCGATTTTCGGCCAGCGAGTGCCCCAAGTGGCGGTGTTTGACACAGCGTTCCATGCTTCCATCCCGGAGTACGCGCATCTTTACGCTGTGCCGTATCACCTATACCAGCGCCACCGCATCCGCCGCTACGGCTTTCACGGGACGTCTCATCGGTATGTCGCATACCGTTATCGACAGTTGCGGAAGTTGACGCGCGAGCAAACGCATATCGTGTCGCTGCATCTGGGCAACGGCTGTTCCGCCACGGCAATTCGGGGCGGACGATCAGTGGATACTTCGATGGGGATGACGCCTTTGGAAGGGCTGGTGATGGGGACACGTTCGGGTGATCTCGATCCGGCCATCGTGAGTTTCATCGCCACCAGGGAAGGGCTGTCGGTGCACGAGGTGGATATGCTTCTCAACACGCAGTCCGGCTTGCTCGGCATCTCGGGGTTGACGAACGATATGCGGGAGCTCCAGAAGGAGCTCAAACTGAACAACGACCGGCTGGTCCGATTGGCGATCGATATCTTCTGTTACCGGGCGCGGAAATACATCGGCGCGTTCCTCGCCTGCATGGAGGGAGCGGATGCGGTGGTTTTTACAGGGGGCATTGGAGAGAATGCGCCCGATATCCGCGCGGCAATCTGCCAAGGTCTCGAATGGGCGGGCCTGCGCCTAGACGCGGACCAGAACCAAAAAATGATCGGAGTTGAGGGGCCGATTGCGGCCGACGGCTCCACCTTGCTCGCCTACGTCATTCCAACCGATGAAGAACTGCTTATCGCCCGCGATACGGTGCGCGTCATCCTGGGTGAGCCGCACCCTGCGTAACCTCCGGACCGGCCAATGGGTTTAAGCGCCATTTTGAGTACAATATGTGGCGGCTTAGTAATTCTATAACCTGAAGCCTTTAAAGGGAGAGGTTTCGGTTGTATGATCGGCGATTCCGTCACCAGAAACCTAAAGGAGGGAGATATGTCACCTTCAGCTAAAGCGAATGGTTCCGTTCTTCGAGTGCTCTTGATCGCGGTTTTAGTCTGCCTGGCTGCCCTACTGGCTTGGGGCGCGGTGACCGCCCGTATTTCGGGTACGGTCAAAGATCCGACGGGCGCAGTCGTACCCGGCGCTCAAATTGTCGTTCTCGAAACGCAAACCGGGATCAGGACCGAGACCAAGACCGACTCAGCCGGCTTCTATTCGTATCCATCGCTTCCCGTTGGCCATTACGAACTGGAAGTACGGACCAGCGGCTTCCGGGATTTCAAGCAAACAGGTCTGATCCTCGACGTCAACACCGCGTTGACGGTAGACATCCCGTTGGCGCTTGGTCCCGCCAGCCAGGAGGTTACGGTGAACGCGGCCGCCGTGCAGGTGGAAACCACCAACACGCAGATGGGTGAGGTCATCAGCGACACCAAGATGACCACTGTGCCGCTCAATGGCCGTAGTTACACGGATCTGCTGGCCCTTCAGCCGGGCGTGACACCGGTCAGTTCAAACCAATACAGCGCCCTCAGCCCCTCGGGCAACCTGAATCCTGGCAGCCTCTCGGTCGCGGGTCAAAGAGAATCGGCAAATGGATTCATGGTGAATGGCGGAAACGTAGAAGAAGGCGCGTTCATGGGAACAGCGATCATCCCAAATCTGGATTCCATTGCCGAATTCCGTATCATCACGAATAACTTCGATGCCGAATACGGCAACTACAGCGGCGGACAGATCAACGCGATCACCAAGTCCGGCACGAACCAGTTTCACGGAGACGTGTTCGATTTTCTGCGGAATACCGACCTGGATGCCCGGGGCTTTTACGATCCGGAGCGCGGGAAGTTCATTCAAAACCAATTCGGGGGAACGGTGGGCGGGCCGATCAAGAAGGACAAGCTATTTTTCTTTGCCGACTATCAAGGTACGCGGCAAATTCAAGGACAGAGTACTGGCGATATCCTTGTGCCCTCGGCGGCGGATCGAACGGGGAATCTCTCCGACCTTGCCAGCCAGCTAACGGGCGTCGTGACTGGCGGAAACTGGGCGAATCAACTGTCGCAGAAGCTCGGCTACACCGTCACACAAGGCGAGCCTTACTATACGCCCGGATGCACGCTCAGCACGACTTGCGTTTTCCCCAACGCGACCATCCCACAATCCGCGATCACGACGCCGTCGCAAAACCTGCTGAAATATATTCCCCAGCCCAATTCGGGGCCCTATTACTCAACCGCGGCTTACAACGAGACTTTGCGGGACGACAAGGGTAGCGTTCGGGTGGATTACAACAGCCGTCTCGGCCTGATCGCCGGCTATTACTTCATGGATGACTTCAGCCTCCTCAATCCCTACCAATCCGCCAACCTTCCTGGCTTCGCGGATGAAACCCCGGGGCGGGCCCAAATGGCTAACGTTGCGGACACGAAGACCTTCGGCCCCACGGCCGTGAACGAAATACGGCTGCACTATACGCGTATGGTACAGTCGCCGGGCATACCGAGCGGCGGCCTTGGCGTCACGTTGAGCTCGCTGGGATTTGTGACCGGCGTCGGTACGCTGGGCATCGTTCCACTCAATACGCAATTCGAGGGAGTACCGGGCATTGGTTTCAATAACTACAGCATAGGCGTGGATCCATTCTTTTCGGCCCAGGCCAACAACACCTATCAGGTTCTGGACAACTTCTCGAAGGTCCGGGGCACGCACACCATGAAGTTTGGCGCCGACGTGCACTACGATCAGATCACGCAGCATGATTTCGGCGCCAACAACGGTACTTACGGTTTCGACGGCCAGGAGACGGGCAGCGACTTCGCCGATTTTCTGATTGGCGCTCCCAACAATTTCTCGCAGGGCGCTCAAGAGCCGCTGCACACCCGCGGTTTCTATTACGGTTTGTATGCGCAGGACAGCTGGCGCTTCAAGCCGGGCCTGACGGTGAATTACGGGCTGCGGTATGAAGTCACATCGCCGTGGTATGAGGCGCAAGGGCAGCTCGAGACCATCGTTCCCGGTCTGCAATCACAAGTGTTCCCCGGCTCCCCTACGGGCTGGGTATTCCCGGGCGATCCTGGCATTCCGAAGACTTTGGCGCCGGTGCGGCACAACAACTTCGCTCCGCGCGCCGGTCTTGCCTGGTCTCCCAGCGGCAAGCTATTCGGTGGACCCGGGAAAACCAGCATCCGTGCGTCGTTCGGGATGTTCTATACCGCGTTTGAAGACACAACTGGATTCAACGAGGTGGGGGACGCCCCATTCGGCTATTGGTGGGCCAGCCCCGCGCCGCCACTGTTCACGACGCCCTATATCGACCGCGAGACCGGATTCGTCGAGGGCCAGAGGTTTCCTGTAGCATTCCCGCCGCCCAATATCTCGGCCAGTCATCCCGACAATTCCATCAACTGGGCTGGATTCGAACCCATTTCTAGTTCTCCGGGTTTCTGGTACAAGAACCGGGTGCCCTATGCGGAAGATTACAGCTTCTCGATCCAGCGGCAGATTGGCAATAACAGCGTGCTTAGTGTCAGCTACGTGGGTACACAAGGCCACGCGCTGTTGAGCGACCTGGAAGCGAATCCAGGCAATCCGGCCTTATGTCTCGGCCTCAGCCAACCCAGCCAGGTGGCTCCCGGCAGCCCCACGTGTGGGCCATTTAGCGAAAATGCAGTCTATACAAGGGCGAACGGCCAGGTGGTCAACGGAACAAGATACCCACTGGGCAACAATTTCGGTAGCGACGGTTATTTCATCACTATCGGCAACTCGAATTACAACTCGATGCAGGTCAGCTTCAAGCACCGCTCCGGTCCGCTGGAGGTCCTGGCGGCTTACACCTGGAGCAAATCGATTGACGACTCTTCCGGATGGGGCGATCAGATCAATGTCCTCAACTATCGCCTCAGCCGGTCCCTTTCTTCGTTCGACGAGCCGCAGAACCTCGTGGTGAGCTACCATTACGATCTGCCTTTTGACAAAATTCGCCGGAACCGGGTGACCACCGGTTGGACGGTTTCAGGAATCACGCGATTCGCCTCGGGCCTTCCGGTCTTCTTGACGGAGCCCGACGACAATTCGCTGCTGGGCACGCCGGACACCGGGCCTAACGGAAATGGCGTAGATACGCCAAATTTCAACGGCGGTACATTGACCTTCAATCGGAACCCGCGCTCCGGGCTGCCATACTTTGATCCAAACGATTTCAGTCCGGAAGCTCTTGGGCAATTGGGCACAGCCAACAAACGGTTCTTTACCGGCCCGGGAATCAACAATTGGGACCTGGCGCTGTTGAAAGAAACCCACATCACAGAGTCGAAGCTATTGCAGTTCCGCTTCGAGTTTTTCAACGTGTTTAACCACGCACAATTTCAGAATCCGAGCGGCAACATCCTGAGCGGAACCTTCGGTTACGTGACCAGCGCCAACCCCGGCCGAATCGGGCAACTTGCGCTGAAGTTTCTGTTTTGACAAGGCAAAAGACAAGAGGCAAAGACAAAAGGCAAAAATGAGGATACGCGACCGGGCACTTTTGCTTTTTGTCTTTTGCACTTTGTCTTTTGTCTTTCTGTTCTCCGTTTTTCCTGCGTCGGCCCAGAAGGTGCCGGATCGCGTGCCGCCGAAGCGCTCCTCGCAGATTGAAAATGGGTTCGGCATCAATTCAAATATGCCCCGCGACCCCTACCTGCCTTGGAACCGCTGGTGGTGGACGCGCATGTTTGATGCGGGCGTGAGCTGGATCCGCATCGGCCAGTACGAAAACAGTTCGGATTATACGAGCTGGGACTGGGTCGAGCAGAAGCGCGGCGTCTATGCCATTAATCCCGAAGTGGACGATTACGTCGATTCCCTTATCGACAACGGTGTGAAGATCCAGGTCCAGCTTCACTACGGCAATCCCATGTACACTTCTCCCTCGGGAGTGCGCCCCGACGCCATCACTCCGGAGCCGGGGTCATTCCACAATGAAGACCGGAGTCTCTACTCGGTCTTCTGGCCGCCGAAAACGCCGGATCAAATCGACGCCTTCATCAAATATACGAAGTTTGTCGTCAGCCACTTTCGCGGGCGCATCCAATACTACGCGCTTTGGAACGAGCAGGACATCAGCTATTGGAATCCAGTGCCGAGCCCGGAGGAATACGGACGGCTATTGAAAGCGTTCGTGCCGGCAGTTCACGAGACCGATCCGCAAGCTAAGGTGATCTACGGTGGCTTGGCTGATCCCATCAGCGATTTTGCCCGCCGCTCCCTCGATGCTTGCCAATGCGCCGCCGGAATTGATGTCTTCGCCTATCACACCTATCCCGGCTACGGACAGAATCTGAATCCGGAGTCGATGGACTACGGCGCTTATGGGCCCGATTCACCGGCAAGGCTGCGCGAAACCGTCCGCAGCTACCCCGGCATTCGGAAAGACATTCCGTTCTGGGATGACGAGTTTAATTCCATTCCATCGTGGGAGGATTCGGACGAATCCGTGCAATCGAAGTATGTGCCGCGCGGCATGATTTACAACTGGGCAGCGGGTGTCCGCACTTTTGTCTGGCTCCTCGCCGCCGGCACCGATGGCAACGAGTACGACGATTTCGGCATCATCCACGGCCTCCGCAACGTGCCGGATGACTTTACACCGCGCCCGGTGTACTACGCGATCCAGAACACAAACGCTTTGTTCTCTGACACAAGACTCGATCCGTCCATGGAGATTGTAGCGCCCAATATTCCATCCCTGCGGAGTACGGCCGAATTTCCCTTTTTTGCATACGGATTCCGGTCCAAGGCGGGCAAGGCGATCGTGGCCTACTGGCTGGGCGCGCACAGTGAACCCGGCAACATTTTTCCACCCATCAACAGGGACCTGGTGATTCGAAACAGCGGAATCCGGCACCCAGTGCTCATCGACGTGGTCTCGGGAGAAATGCATTCCATAGCGTGGAAACCCGGTACGACCGACGTGCTGCCGAATGTGCCGGTGCGCGACACCGTGTTCGCCGTCACCGATGACGATTACATCGACTGGCCGGTATTGCCGGAAGCTCCCAGTTCGCTGACTGGCGCCGCTACGGCGAACGCAGTCCGGCTGCGCTGGGACATTCACGGCGGCAACCCGCGCGATACGATCATCGAACGGCGCGTTGGCCAGGATGGCAAATGGTCCCGCATAGCCACACAGCCAGCGGCCAAAGTGGAGTACGTCGACGCGAACCTGTCTTCCGGCAGTTTGGTCTGTTACCGTGTTCGAACCGCGAACGGCAACGGAGAATCGGCCTACTCCAACGTCGTGCGCATCAGCCGCTGAGCACCTAGACGCTGTTCTGGGTAGTCCGATCATGACGAAAATTAGTTCGTTCATCGGCAAATTCCGGCCATGTGTCAGATTTGTCTAGGAGTTCCCCCGATCCACTTAAATAATAAGATGATGACCAAGCTCGCTTCGGTGACCCTTGCCTGCCTCACCCTTTTCTTTAGTTGCGGCGTATTGAGCTTTGCCCAATCATCGTCAGGAAGCATTCGCGGCTCGGTTCTGGACCAATCCGGGGCAGCTATCCCCGGCGCCACGGTCGAGATTCAGAATCCCGTATCGCAATACACCAAAAGTACGCAGACCGATGGCCAGGGAAACTTCGCGTTCGACAACCTTCCTTATAATCCCTATCACTTGAGCGTGACGGCGGCCGGTTTTCAGAATGCAACGCAGGACGTGGACGTGCGGTCGGCGATACCAACTGCATTAAAGGTCACCCTGCAAGTCGGCGCAGAGACGACAACGATGACGGTAGAAGGGGGCGAAGATCTTATCGAAACCGATCCCACCACCCACACGGACGTGGATCGGGAGCTGTTCGACAAGCTTCCTCTCGAAAGCCAATCCTCTTCGCTCAGTTCTCTGGTGACGCTGGCTACGCCGGGGGTTGCGGCCGACTCGAACGGCCTTTTTCACGGACTCGGGCGATCACGCCTCGAATTCTTTCTCCGTTGACGGCCAGCCGATTACGGACCAGCAAAGCAAGGTCTTCTCGAATCAGATTGCCGGTCGACGCCGTCCAGTCGATGGAAGTCATCGAAGGCGCGCCGCCGGCGGAATATGGCGGCAAAACCAGTCTGGTGATCGTGGTGACCACTCGCTCGGGGCTGGGAGTGACCACGCCCCACGGCGATGTAACGGCCTCCTACGGCACTTTTGGCACTTCCAACGGGGGATTCGATCTTTCCTACGGCCAGCAGAAGTGGGGAAACTTCATCTCCGCCAACGGCTTGGACACCGGCCGTTTCCTTGACGGGCCGGAGTATCAGGTCTTCCACGATCACGGCAACGAGGAGAACTTTTTCGACCGGGTCGATTTCAAACCTTCTCGACGCGGACACAATCAACCTGAATCTCGGCTTCACGCGGTCCTGGTTCCAGACGCCCAATTCGTACGACGCGCAGAATGCGACGGCCTGGAACGGGCTCGTGGTCAATAACGGCGGCCTTGGCCCCAATGGCCTACCGGTCGGCTCTGAGGATCAGCGGTCGAAGATCAGAACGTTTAACATTGCGCCGACCTGGACTCGTCTGCTCAATGCGAATACCGTGTTCACGTTCGGCGGCTTTGTGCGGCAGGATCAATACAACTACTATCCGAGCGATAACCCGTTCGCCGACTTCACGCCCGATCTGCAGTCCGCGACCGTGGGCCAGAATCGCCGGTTGACCAATGCCGGCGCCCGCGCAAGCTGTCCTACGTCAAGGGCATTCACAATATCAAGATCGGCGCTACTTATCGAGCACACGTTTCATCACGGAGAAGGATGCTTTCGGCCTGGTCGATCCCGACGGCGAACGCCCCTTGTCTGAACGCCGACGGAAGCCCCGACACGAACCCTCGCTGACCAATCCGGATGGATGCACCGGAGGGCTTCAGCCGAACTCGGCCAGGGTTCGGATCCCGGCATTTATTCCGCTTCTTGCCTGTTACGACCTGACCAGAACGGCGCCGCTGCCCGCTTCCGACGGCTGCCCGAATACCACCAGCGGCGATTACAGCTACTTCGGCCATGCCGACATCAAGGAATTCGCCTTTTACGTTCAGGACACGATCACGCTCCACAACTGGACCTTCAACCTCGGCGTGCGCTTCGATAAATACAACGGCCTTGCCAGCGCCGCGCAAGGCGAACCGCGCCTGGGTATCGCTTACAACATCAAGCCGACCAACACCGTTCTGCGGGTATCCTATGCCCGCACCATGGAGACTCCGTTCAACGAGAACCTGGTGCTGGCGAGCCTAGGGATGCAACGACCCGGTGATCGCCGCATTTCAGACGCTGGTCCCGGGCGGCGCTTGCGTGACGACCACGCCGCTGAGTCCCGGCCATCGCAATGAGTTCCACGCCGGCCTTCAGCAGGCGTTTGGCAAGTACCTGGTGATCGATGGCGAATACATCTGGAAGTACACCCACAAGGCCTTCGACTTCAGCGTGCTCGGCAACACGCCGATCACTTATCCGATCGAGTGGGAGAGCTCGAAAATTCCCGGATATGCAATCCGCGCCACGGTGCCGAACTTCCACGGACTGACGGCGTTTGTGGTGATGTCCAGCGTGGCGGCGCGCTTCTTCGGTCCGCAAGTCGCCGGTATCGGCGCGACTCCGGGCGCGATCAGCGTATTCCGCATCGACCACGACGAGCTCTTCAATCAGACCACGCACCTGCAATACCAGCCCTCGAAGAAGGCGCCCGTGGTTCAGCTTCAACTGGCGTTATGACAGCGGCCTGGTGGCCGGCCCGGTGCCCTGCGCCGGAGGCAGATTGCGCCAATGGACCGAATGGAACCGACAGCATCGTGGACGTCTCCGGCCTCACGCCGGATCAACAGTTCGAAGGCGGGCTCTACTGCGGGAGCGTGCATGCGACGCCGACCACTCCGATCAGTCCGACCGGCCTCTGCCCGGCATCGCAGTACGGTTCGACGCTGCTCACGATTCCGGCCGCGGGCACGGAGAACGACGACCACAACCCGCCCCGCATTGCATCGCGCAATCTGTTCGACGTCGCCGTGGGACATGACAACATCTTCCACGGCGACAAGTACAAGTGGAGCGCCCGCCTGACGGTCATCAATCTGACGAACAAGGAAGCGCTCTACAATTTCCTTTCGACCTTCAGCGGAACGCATTACGTTATCGCCGCGCGCCATAACCGCGACGATCGGGTTCCACTTCTAAGCGTTGCGGCGAAAATAGCATCGAATCCGCTGCTGGCGCATCCTTATTGATCGGAGGATGCAATGACCCCGGATTCAGCTGATACCACGCGGCTGCTGTTACCTATCCACGAAGAAGATCACGTGTACGGCGCGGAGTCGGCCCCCTATACATTGGTCGAGTACGGCGACTACGAGTGTCCGGATTGCGGCCGGTTATTCGACATCATTCGAGATCTGCAGTCGACGGTCGGCGAACACCTTCGCATAGTGTATCGTCACTATCCGCTCTCCGGCATTCATCCGCGAGCATTGGAAGCGGCGGAGGCCGCAGAGGCCGCCGGCAAGCAGGGCCGCTTTTGGGAGATGCATGAGCTGTTATTTCAGAATCAAAGTGCCCTACAATCCAAGAACCTGATCGCGTATGCCGAGAGTCTCCGGTTGGATGTGGACCGATTTAGCCGCGAGTTGAAGAAGAGGCTGTACGAAGATCGTGTCCGCGAGGATTTCCGCCGCGGCGTGCAGAATGGGGTGTACAAGACCCCAGGACTGTTTCTGAACGGCGTACGCCATGATGGCGCCTGGGATCGCGACACGCTGCTACGCGTGCTGACCCAGTAAACCCCGTTCCTACCTTGCGAATTCCAGCAGCCCGAAGGTGCCGGCAACCATCTTCCGCCGAGGTCGCGGCTGCCCCGCGGCCGGCTCAGGCGCAGGTTCGAATTCCGCGATCGCCAGATAAACGTCGTGCGTCTTGATATCGAGCGCCATGGTCCGCGCGCCGGCCTGAGTGCTAGTGTTTTCGGCTACCGTGTATTTATCCGGCGAATCTTCGTGGATCACGCTGAGCGTGCCATCACCGCACGAATTGAACACCAGTCCCGTTTCCGGATCAAACGCCGTGGCGTCGATTCCGTTCCCAATGGGCGGCGTCGCCACTACTTTGCCAGTGTCCGCGTCCATCACGGCCATTATCTGGTTGTGGCAGCCGGAAAAGATGCGCCGGTGCTTCGCGTCGATCGCCATGCCTGATGGTTCCTCACACGGCGCGAGCGGCCAGCGGTGCTCCACCGTGAGCTTGCGCGAATCAATCTCGAACACCGTGCTCTTGTCTTCGATGTTGACGTAGACATGACCCACGCCATCCGCAGCGGCAAATTCTGGTTTGCCTTCCAGCGCAATCGTGCCGGCGACCGTTCCTTTTCCGGCATCGATGGCGGTAGCGTCGGAGCTGCGGCCATTAAACGCGAATACTCGTTTCGAGGCGCGATCGTAAATTATGGCGTCGGGATTTTTACCAGCGGGCACGTCCTGGCCGATCTTCTGGAGCGTCTTCAGGTCGAAAATTGTGACCGTGCCGGCCTGGCCGTTGCTGATAAAGCCACGCCCGAACTCGGGTGCGAGCGCTATCCCGTGCACGCCCTTCAGCTCGGTGATCTTGCCGATGACCTGGCTGGTTTTGGTGTCCACCACATCCACTTCAGAGCCGTGTGAGACGTATACCCTCCCGCTTGTGCCATCGGCGATCAGGTAGTCCCAGCCGCCCTCGCCGCCGATGGCGATTTTTTGCACCCGATGATAACTGTTGGCCGCGAACACGGCTGACAGCAAGAACAACGCAAGGATGTTGCGACGCATCTTCACCTCCAAAGACCTCTGATAGTGTAACGCCGGGCGCGGAGCCAAAACCATGTGGTCGCATACCGGCCCCCGATCGATCCGCCTTGTGCACCGCCGTTAAAAGCGGTGTAACATTGCTGCGAGTTGAGCACCTTATGCGAACGATTCTCCAAAGCCCATTTGTAAGTCCGGTTTTCCTTCTTGCGACCCTGTGGATTCCGACGGGATCGGCGCAGCACACGCTCCGCGTGACGCCGTCCACGGTCCAATGGGGGTACTTTGCCTCCGACGGCAAGCCAGTCCTCACCGTGAAACCGGGTGAGCTGGTGACCATGGATACGATTTGCGCCATCGACGAACTGGAGCAACTCGGCGCGGCGCCCGACGATCCCATCCGCGAGTTGAAGGAAGTGGAAGCGAAGGTGAAGGATAAGGGCCCGGGGCCGCACGTTCTCACGGGGCCCGTTGCCATTGAAGGAGCGATGCCTGGTGACGTCCTGGAAGTGGAGATCGTGGATATCCGACTCCGCTCACCCTACGGCTGGATGCAGATCGCTCCCGATGCCGGCACACTGCCCGAAGAGTTTCCCTACCTGCGCTCCAAACTGGTACCGCTCGATGACCAGAACAAGGTTGCGCTATTCGCGCCCGGCATCCGCATTCCTGTCCATCCGTTTTTTGGCGTGCTGGGAGTAGCGCCGCCCGAGGGCCGCTTGAGCAGCGGTCCGCCGGCTTATAACGGCGGCAACATGGACAACAAGTGGCTGGTGGCGGGCACAAAAGTTTATTTACCGGTGCACGTGCCTGGAGCGTTGTTTTTGGCCGGCGACGGCCACGCCGCTCAAGGCGATGGCGAAGTCTGTGTCACCGCCATTGAGACCAACCTGACCGGCGTCTTCCGATTTGCCGTGCGCAAAGACATGAAGCTGCGCTGGCCACGAGCGGAGACCCCCACGCACTACATCACGATCGGTCTTCACGAGAGCCTGGACGAGGCGGCGCGCCGCGCCACGCAGGAAATGATCGACTACCTGATGACGGAACGGGGACTGTCACGCGACGACGCTTACATGCTCACCAGCGCCGCCGTGGATCTGCACGTCACGCAAGTCGTCGATCACGTCAAGGGTGTACACGCCATGCTGCCCAAGGCAATCTTCACGGCGGCCCGGTAACGCGAACGCGGACAATTGACTGAGCAACGGAGAATTGGAGGAACAGCCGCAATGAACCGGTCTATTCAGATCACGTTGCTTCTCGCGACGATCAGTTTCGTTCTGACACCATATCCGCACGCTGAATCGTTAGCCATCACCAACGTAAACGTCATTGATGTGAGCAAGGGCGAAGTGGTTTCCGATCAGACCGTGCTCGTCAACGGCGGTCGCATCACCGAGGTCGGACCAGGATCGGAAGCGCTTCCGGCCGGGCGAAGCGCATCGCCGGGGATGGCCGCTATCTGATTCCCGGCTTGTGGGACATGCATGTCCATTTCCGCAACGATCCCGTCAAGCCGGATGTTTCGCTGGCAAATGAGAATGCTGCTTTGCTCGACCTTTATTTGGTTCACGGCGTCGTAGGCGTCCGGGACATGGGCGGCGATCTCGCAGAATCGGTACTCCAGTGGCGGGAAGAAATTGAAGCGGGCAAACGTGAGGGCCCGAGGATTCTTACCGCTAGCCGCAAAATTGACCAAGAGCCTCCAGCGTGGGCCGGCTCGATTGCCGTTACGACTCCGGAAGAGGGTCGACAGGCTGTTCGGCAACTCAAGCAGATGGGCGTGGACTTCGTGAAGGTCTATTTTTCAGAGGTGGACCCGGTTGTGCTGAAGGCAGTTGTCGAGGAAGCTCACAAACAGAAACTGCTGGTCACGGGACATGCACCAGGAAACATCCCAACCGACGAGCTGGTTCAGATCGGGATGGATGGCCTGGAGCACTGCTACGGTCTATTGACTCCAAAGCGGCCGGAATTTGACGCTTTTGCGAAAGAATCCAGCGAGCGTAAGAAAACACCCCTCCGCATGAATTTTGGCGAGGCCTTTTCCCGCCTGATTTGGATGCATGACGAAACGGCCGCTTCCGCCGTGTATACGTCCATGGCCAACAAAGGAGTTTGGCTGACCCCCACCTTAACTGTGGGTCGTAGGGAGTACGATGAGTTTGGCGAGAAGGACTTCGAGTCCGACCCAAGAAGGCAATTTCTATTTCCGGCTATTTGGGCGAGCTGGGATCCGAAATCGGGTCGACGGCACCCTCTGCCCTTAGCAGCCAAACCGGTTGGAAGGGAAATGGTGAACAAGTTCGATACGATGCTACGAGCCGCCCACAAGGCAGGTGTGCCGATGCTCGCAGGAACTGACAGCGGCGTTGCGAACAACTACATGATTCCCGGTTGGTCGCTTCACGAAGAGCTTGAGAATTTAGTCAAAGCCGGGTTCACGCCGCTGGAGGCGCTTCAAACCGCAACCCTAAACTCAGCTAAATACAGAAACCGGCTGAACTCCGAAGGCACAATTGAAAAAGGCAAGGTGGCTTACCTGGTGTTGCTCAGGTCGAATCCACTGCAATCGATCGGGCACACGCGCGAAATTGATGCCGTCATTATCCGGGGACGCTATTACTCCGCTGCCGACCTCGATCATGTGCTTCAAGGCGTCGAAAAACGGGCGGCGGTTGCGTGGAAAGAACAAAAGTGAGCGCACATTTGTGAAACGAGCCAGCAGCCGCCGGTCTCACTGATTCACGTGCACAACTTTAGCCGGCGCAAATCCGTTGAACCACGTCGCCGAAGCGTTGCTGTAGGCGCCGATATCTTCCGAGTAGACCAGATCGTCGATGTCCAGTCGCGGCAGTTCCTCGGACTGGGAAATCGTATCCATGCCGTCGCAGGTCTGCCCAAACACCGTGCACATCTCTGTCTTCGCCGCGCTGGAACGCCTTGATGTGATACTGGCAATGGTCGAAGATGATGCCCGAAAACGTGTGATACACGCTGTCGTTGATGTAGTAACAAGGCTTCCCGTCGCGGACCGCGCGGCCGATGATCCGCGCCACCGCCGTCGCCGCCGTGGCCACCAGAAACCGGCCCGGCTCCGCCAGAATCTCGATATCCTGCGCGAACAGCCGCGCGAATCTCCGCGTTGATCTTGTTCGCCAGCGCGCCGAACGGCTTCACGTGCGCGTCGTAGGGGACCGGGAATCCGCCGCCGATATCCAGAATCTTGATCTCGTGTCCCGCGCGAGCGCGCCTCTTCCATCACCGCCGCCGCCATATTCAGCGCCTGCACGAAGTTGTCGAAATTCGTGCACTGGCTGCCCACGTGGAAGCTCAGGCCCTCCACCACCAGCCCGATGCGGAACGCTTCGACAATCAAATCCACCGCCTCGCCCGTGTCGCACCCGAACTTCGAGGACAGCTCCACCATCGACCCGGTGTTGGGCACCCGCAGCCGCAGCACCAGGCCCGGCGTGCGGAGCGTAGCGTTTGATCTTGGCAGCTCGTCGCATGTTGTCGTAGGTGACCAGCGGCTTGTACTGATCCAGCTCCTGCAGCGTCTCCCTGGGCTTGATCGGGTTGGCGTAGATGATCTTGTCCCAGATGAAATCCTGGCGCTCCTTGGCGGGCAGGTGCTCGATGTTTTCATGCACCAGCAGGAACTCGGGCAGCGAAGCCACGTCGAAACTGCGCGCCCGCCTTGTAGAGCGTGCGCACGATCTCCGGCGCCGGATTGGCCTTCACCGCGTAGTAGGCCTGCACCTTCGGCAGGTGCCGGCGGAAGTTCGCGTAGTTACGCCGGATCACTTCGTGGTCGATCACCACCATCGGCGTGCCGTCCCGCCTGGCAAGCGTTTGCAGTTCTTCTGTCGGTCATCGATTAGCCGACCGCCGGGGCGCGACCCATCCACCATCTTCACCTGGTTGTGCGCGAAATATTCCCTGGTCAGCGCCTGCATCATTTTGCCGCGCTGGTCGTAGAGGCGCCGGAGCTTGCGCGGCTTGTGCCGGGCCAGCGCATAATGAGTGAGCAGCGGCATGGCGATGGTGGTGTCGGTGTAGCACACCACTGCATCGGGCAGGCGATCCGGGTCCACCTTGCCCCAACTCACCGCTTCGCTCGGCGTGGCGCCACTCAAGCCGCCGGTGTCGGGCCGCGCGTCGGTCACCTGCAGGAAGTAATCCTGGCCGAATTCTTTGATGCGCAGCACTTCCTGAATCTGCGGTTCGGTCTGCAGCATGAAGTTCTTGGGACTGCCGCCGCCCCACAGCACCACGCCGCTCTTGCCGCCTGAGCGTTTGGCCGCCAGCACGTAAGCGGTGGTTTCGTTGACGTCGATGGACGGGTTCAGGCGCAGCTTGTTGCCGCGCAACTCCACGCCGGCGACGTTCATCCCGATGGTGGAATCGCCCGGCGACGACGTGAAACAGGGCACGCCCGCGCGATAGGCGGCCGCCAGCACGGAGACATCCTTCGAGCCCCGCCTTGCGCTCCCATTCCGCGGCGTATTTTCCGATCAGGTGATGCAACTCCGCGGTGCCCATCTCCTTCTGAAATTCCGGCTGCACCAGAATGTCGCGCAGAATCTCGTCGGTTGCCATCAGGCAGTCGCTATAGCCGATCAGCACGTCGTACACGCGCACGATGTCGTTGTCGCGCAGTTCCGTGTCGTCCATCTTGAAGCTACCGGAGTGCACCGGATAGTTCAGCGCGAAATGCATGTCGTGGTAAAGAATCGCGCCAGTGGAGACGATCCAGTCCACGAATCCCGCTTTGATCAGCGGCACGATGGAAGAGCAGCCCAGGCCCGCCGGCGTCAGCGCGCCGGAAAAGCTCATGCCGATGGTTACGTCGGGATCCAGCATCTTCTCGCTGAAAAGCTGGCAGCTCTCGCGGAGACGCGCGCCATTGTAGGCCAGAAACGCGTTGTCGATGATGTCCGGAAGCTTCTCCTTGCCCGTCAGATTCTTGGGAAGAATACGCGGGCCAGCCAGGTATTTGTCGCGGTTCGGGCACTTCTTTTTCTTCATCCATTCCGGCATTTCGGACATGTCTTCGCGATAGCGGCGGTGTTCGTGGTCTTGGCCATGTTCTGTTTCGAAGGTCACTGACTACTGTAAAAGCACGTCGTTTCGAAATGGACAGATGTAGCGCGCGGCGCGATTTATGCTCGCACTATGGCGTTATCACGCGCTGCTGCCGGAGACTCCTGCCTCGCTCGGCTTTTCCATGCCCGCCGAATGGGAAACTCACGAAGCCACGTGGCTGGCCTGGCCGCACCACCCCACCGACTGGCCCGGCAAGCTGGACACCATCCGCTGGGTCTACGGCGAGATGGTGCGCAAAATCGCGCCGGGCGAAACCGTCCGCATGCTGGTGAACTCGAGCGAAGGACGAGACGCTGGCGCGCCGCTATCTGACCCGCGCGGGCGCGGACGTACGCCGCGTGGAGTTCATCGTGCATCCGACCAATCGCGGTTGGACGCGGGACAGCGGCCCCATCTTCGTCCGCCGCTCGAGTCCACGAACCGCTCGAAACCGCCATCGTGCATTTCCATTTCAACGCGTGGGCCAAGTATCCGGACTGGCGGAAGGATCGCCGCGTGCCGGAAACCGCGGCGCGTCATCTCGGCAAGCACTTGTTCGATGCACAATTCGAACGGACGCCCGTTCGTTCTGGAAGGTGGCGGCATCGAGGTCAACGGCCACGGCACGCTGATCACCACCGAAGAGTGCTATCTCGCCGCGAAGATTCAGGTCCGTAACCCCGGCCTCGGCCGCAAGGCATTCGAAACAGCGCTTCGGGAGAACCTCGGCGTAACCAATATCTTCTGGCTTGCGCGGCGGCGTCGTGGGCGACGATACGCACGGCCATGTCGATGACCTCTGCCGCTTCGTCAACCGCCAACACCGCTCGTCCTGATCCGGGAGGACAATCGAAAGACGTCAACTACCGGCCGCTCGCGGAGAACTGGGAGCGCATCCAGGACTTCCGGCTCGAAGATGGCTCGAAGCCGGAGGTCGTCGCGCTTCCCATGCCCGCCCCGCTCACTTCGACGGCGAGCGGCTGCCCGCCAGCTACGCCAACTTCTACATCGCGAACGCTGCCGTCCTGGTTCCCACCTTCAACGACCCCAACGACCGCATCGCGCTGGGCACCCTGGGAGAGCTTTTCCCGGACCGTCCCGTCATCGGCATTCATGCCGTCGATCTGGTGCTGGGCTTCGGCACGCTGCACTGCCTGACGCAGCAACAACCGGCGGAATAATTGCAATCGAAATAGTGCCTGACTCGTAGAAAAAAATATGGTAACGCGGCCAGCAGGGGGCTCCTTTCCAATATTGCTTACTAATGACTGATGCGAGTCGATAATCAACTTGCCATAAGCCCTAACAGTTTCGTAATCTTAGCCCTATCGAGGGGGTGAAATGGCCTTTTGTACGAAGTGCGGTGCGCAGGTGCAGGGGACGTTCTGCGGAAATTGCGGCACACCGATGGTGAGTGGGCCGCCGACGCCGGGAGCGGCGCTGCCATCGGCCGCGCCGGCGTCGGTGCCAGCGGCCTCCGCCAAGATGAGCCCGCTGGTCTGGGTTCTGGCCGGCTGCGGCGGTCTGATCGTCATCGCCGCGCTAGTCTTCGGACTCGTCCTCTTCAAGACGCGGCAGTTTGTGCATAGCGCGCATGGCAATCCGGCGTATGCGGTGGCGCGCTTGATGGCGGCCGCCAATCCGGACCTTGAGGTCCTTTCGACTGACGAAGACAGAGGCACGATGACGGTGCGCAACAAGAAAACCGGTGAGACTCTCACGGTGAATCTTAAGGATGCGCAGAAGGGCAAGTTCGTTTTCGAGCAGAACGGCAAGAAAGCGGAGATCAACGCTAACGCGAACGGTGATAAGGGATCGTTCGAGATCAAGTCGAGCGAAGGCTCGATGAAATTCGGGACTAACGAGAAGACGCCTGACTGGGTGCCGGTTTACAGCGGTGTCACGCCGCAGGGAGTGTTCAGCGCGCAGACCGCGCAAGGAGCCACTGGCAGCTTCCGCTTCACGACGAACGACTCGGTTGACCAAGTCCGGCAGTTTTATGAGGATGCACTGAAGAAAGCCGGCATGAAGTTAACCACCGCTTCCGCCACCGGCTTCGCCATGGTTACTGGCGAGGACACCGCCAGCAATCGGAAGGTGGTAGTCACGGCGTCACCCTCCGGGACCACCACCAGCGTTGGCGTTACCTATACGGCAAAACCTTAGCGCATCGTAGAGATCCTGACGTTTTTGAATTCGCCGGTTTCGTCGAACGAACCGGGGCCTGTCTTACCGGCCGTGAGGCTGAGGTCCACGGCATGAAGTGCCGGCACCGGCTGACCATCTACTGTCACGTTCACCGTCCCGGTGTGCGCGTCGTGGGTAAGCTTCACGTGGTGCCAGCGCCCGGTGGCCGAAAACGCCGCGGGACCCTGCTCCGAGCTGATGCGCACGCGCTCGCCGCCATACACGTGAAAGATGCCGTTGTGCACGGGTTGTTTCGCTGCCGTGTCGACCGAGAGGTGCGCGTAGTCGAAGTGGGCGGCATCGCGGTAGGCGAAGACAATCAGCAGCGAACTTCCCAGCGGCCTGACGTCGGCTTCCAGCGTGAGGCTGGCATAGTCGGGCATCTCCGCCAGCGCGAATTGGATGGGACGGCGCGGCCCCGCCAGCGGCCCGCGATGCTGTACCAGGCTTAGCACCTGGGTACCGTCTTGCTGCTCCACCCTCCAATCCGCGGCCACGGGAACGCTCCAGGTGCGGCCGAAGACATCCAGCATGTCGCTGGCAGACAGACCGGCCGTAGCCAGGCAAAAGATGGCGATGAGCTTCATGGGGTCATGATAGCCCACGAGAAGACGCAACTATTGCGTTTCGGCGGCAGTGGCCTGGAGGGTGCAGAGCAACGCAAATGTGCGGGTTCGAAACGCGTTCGCCGTTATGTTATGATCTGAGCCATGCCGAGCGCCTATATTCCGATCTTCATTTTTTTGGCGGTCGCGATCGCGTTCCCAATGGTTACCATCATCGCCGCCAAGCTGATCCGGCCCTCGTCGCCATTTCAGGCGAAGCTCGAAGCCTACGAGTGCGGTATCAAGGCGGCTTCGGACTCGCGCGGCCGCTACACGGTGCGGTTTTTCATCATCGCGATTCTGTTTGTGATTTTCGACGTGGAGACCATCTTCCTGTTCCCATGGGCCGTGAAATACCAAACACTGGGCTGGTTCGGAGTAATCGAAGTAGCCGTGTTCCTCGCCATCCTGATTGTGGGATACCTCTGGGCGTGGCAAAAGGGCGCGCTGGAGTGGGTGTGAGTCTGCATGGGCACATGCTCGTTTCGTTCAGCTCGCGAAATCCAAAACTGACAAAAGGGTCTTCGAGGCCGTCACTGGCTCTATTCGTACCGTAGTGCGTCCGTCGGATTCAGGCGCGAGGCGCGATTCGCGGGCAGCATCCCGAAAATCAAACCCACCGCGCACGAGACGCTGAAGGCGATGATGATCGACATCGGTGACACGGGAATTTTGAGGTCGTCGACGAACAGCTGCACGCTCAGGGGAAGCGAAACGCCCACCAGGATGCCGAGGATGCCACCGCCCAGGCTGATGAGCACGGCTTCGGTCAGAAATTGCAGCTGAATCTCGCTCCGCGAAGCGCCAACCGCCATACGGATGCCGATTTCGCGCGTGCGCTCGGTCACGGTCACGAGCATGATGTTCATGATGCCGATGCCGGAAATGATGAGAGCGATGGCCGAGACCAGCACCAGCACCAGGCTTAGGATGGTAGCGATCTTGCGCGCGGCGGCGAGAATGTCCACGAGATTTTGCA
Organism: Terriglobia bacterium; assembly: GCA_963768075.1. Classification (GTDB taxonomy): domain Bacteria; phylum Acidobacteriota; class Terriglobia; order Bryobacterales; family Bryobacteraceae; genus QHXW01. Next base: position 449,247 of record CAVYHD010000002.1, on the reverse strand, counting down.
CCTTGTAGATGGCGCCAGGGCGATGGCGGCTCTCGAGTATCTGCTTGATCTGCTGGGTGACGGCCTCGACATCGCTTGCCGATTTAACCTGCACATCCATCGGATCGATGCGCTCTACGCGGGTGAAATAGCGAATGACGGTGATAGGAATCAGAATGGTTTCGGTTCCGAGTTCCGACTGCCCGAACGTTTCTGTCTTCTCCTTAAAGACGCCGACCACGGTGAACTGAAGCTCATGGATCTTGATCACGTTGCCGATCGCGGCCGAGCGGCTGCCGTACAGGCGCCGGGCGAGTTTATCGGTGAGTAGGCACACTTTCTGGCGGAGCGCGACGTCGCTGGAATCCAGAAACCGGCCGGCCAACACGATCATATTGCGCACGGGCTTATAGAACTCGTCGGTTCCGATTACCTGCACGTCCTGGTCCTTGCCATCGATCCGCATGCGGTCGAAGGTGTTCATGATGGCGGAGGCGGCGGTGATGCGTCCGGCTAACTGCTGGCGCACCGCTTCCACGTCGGCGAGCTTGACGAAATCGGCATCCACCTGCGTGGAAGTCAACTCATTTCCGATCTGCGCCTGCGCATAAACCAGGTTCGAGCCCACGCCTTCAATCTGCTCGAGAATATACTCGCGGCTGGTGAGCGAAATGGTGACGACGAGGATCACCGACGCGGTGCCGATCACCATGCCAAGGCCTGTGAGCAGGGAACGGATGGGATTGGCGCGTAGCGACTCGGCGCTGAAGTGCAACGCTTCACTAATGTTCATGAGCCGCCTGAGACCTGCAGCAGGAGTTTGCGCGCGTCGGAGCGCGGTGGATCGTCGGGCGTGAGACGCGCCGACAAGTACTTTTCGAGCAAACTCTTGGCTACTTCCATATTGCGGCGCGCTCCGATGTAGGCTTCGGCGCGAGCGTACAGGATTTTGGGCGCGTGGGGCTCGACTTTCTCCGCCACCTGAAACGCCTTCTCCGATTCTTCGAAGCGGCCTTGCTTGGCGAGAAACTTGGCCACATCGATTACGCGTCCAACCTGGCGTGGCGCGAGTTCCATGGCACGGCGCAGATGGATTTCGGCTTGTGCGAAGTCCTTCTTTTTTTCGTCGATCCGTGACTGCGCATACTGGCCCTCGGCGGCATCGAGTTCCGCGATTTGGGCGGACAGGCGGACCGCCTTCTCCATGCCGCCGCCGATAAACGCGGGGGCCTCGAGATAGAACTCAAACAGATCATTGGCGGCCTCGATGTTCTTGGGGTCGAGTGCGATCGCCTTCTCCAGATTCTGGCGGGACTTGGTTGCGAGTGGTAACGCACTAAACATGCTGGCTGCCTCGGCCTGACGCGCAAACGCACGGCCGAGCCAATGGCAGTTGATCGAGTTGTTCGGATCGGCGGTCACCGCCTGTTGAAAAAACTCTGCGGCGCGATTCGCATCACCCATCATGAAATAGTTCTGGCCGATCAAAAGCAGTGTGGCGGGATCGGGTTGCTGGACCCGCAGCAACAGTTGCAGCGAGGCGTCGTACTCGGTGCGGTTGTACAAGTGGAGCGCCCGCTTGTAGTCCGGGGAAGCGGCCAAAAGCCATGTGCAGGCAAGGGTTAGAAGAAGGAATTGCCGCATTTCTGGGATGTACTGCGTTGTTGGCTATTTTACCCCAGCGGGTTGGACGGATTCGCAAAATGCGCTTGACGAGGCCGCCTCCGAAGTGTATGATTATTCATACGAGTGAATAAACATTCATCGAGCGAGGTTCCGGACCCTTGGCATCCCTGTTAGCGGCTCAACCCATCACGCAAGTAGCAGCGACGGATCTGGTGCGCGATCTGGACCTCAGCGACGACGAGGTGCTGTACCTGCTCGACCTTGCGGGGAAGGTGAAGCGGGGGCCGGCCAAGTTTGCGCGGGCGCTCACCGGGAAGTATATCTGCCTGCTGTTTGAAAAACCGTCGCTCCGGACGCGGCTGACATTCGAGCTGGCGATCAAGCAACTGGGCGGCGACGCGGTGGTGAGCGAAGGGCCGGTGTGCGCGCGAGAGCCGCTGAAGGATGTAGCGCGGAACCTGGAGCGGTGGGTGCAGGGGATTGTCGCGCGGACCTTTTCGCAAACCACGATCGAAGAGCTGGCGGGCTGGTCGTCGGCGCCGGTGATCAATGCGCTGAGCGACCTGTACCATCCCTGCCAGGCATTGGCGGATATGCTCACTTTGCAGGAACGGTTCGGCGAACTGCGCGGATTGAAGCTCGCGTTTGTGGGCGACGGCAATAACGTGGCGCACTCGCTGATGCTGAGCGCGGTACGGCTCGGTGTGGATTTCACGATTTCGACACCGGAAGGTTACGGGCCGAACGCCGATATTGTGGCCCAGGCCGAGGGATTGGCCACAGTTTCGGGAGCGCGGCTCGAAGTGACGAACGATCCCGCGGTGGCGGTCACCGGTGCGAGCGCCGTTTACACGGATGTGTGGACCAGCATGGGTAAAGAAAAGGAATCGGCCAAACGGCGCAAGCACTTCGCCGGGCATCAGGTGAACGAGGCGCTGATGGCGCAGGCCCGGCCGGATGCGGTTTTCATGCACTGCCTGCCGGCCAAGCGCGGCGAAGAAGTCACCGACGAAGTGATCGAATCGGGCCAATCGATTGTGTTCGATCAGGCGGAGAACCGGCTGCACGCACAGAAGGCGCTGCTGTTGATGATGCTCGGCTGAGCTCAGCCGGCGGCCTTCGCGATCAACGAAAAAAGTTGCGGGCAAAGGAACTGACACCTAGTGCCCTTAAAAAATCTATGAACACTAAGAAAATAGCTCTCGCCTACTCCGGCGGGCTTGACACGTCGATCATCATTCCATGGCTTAAAGAGAACTATCACTGCGATGTGGTCGCGGTGTGCGGGGATATCGGGCAGGGGGATGACGAGCTTTCCGGGCTCGAGGAGAAGGCGCGCAAGACGGGGGCGTCGGAAGTTTATGTCGCGGACTTGCGCGAGGAGTTTGTCACGGAGTATTTGTGGCGCGTGGTGCGTGCGGGCGGGATCTACGAAGACAAATATCTGCTGGGAACGTCGATTGCGCGGCCGTTGCTGGCGAAGAAGCAGGTGGAGGTTGCGCTGCGCACTGGTTGCGACGCGCTGTCGCACGGGTGCACAGGGAAGGGGAATGACCAAGTCCGGTTCGAGCTGACGTACAAGGCGCTTGCCCCACACCTGGCGGTGATTGCACCGTGGCGGGAATGGACGATTCATTCGCGCGAGGACGCGCTCGAGTACGCGGCCAAGCACAACGTCCCGGTGTCGCAATCCACGAAGAAGATTTACAGCCGCGATCGCAACATCTGGCACATTTCGCATGAAGGCGGCGCGTTGGAAGATCCGGCGAACGCCGCACCGGATGAAATCTGGATGCTGACGAAGAGTCCCAAAGACGCGCCGGACACCCCGGCGGAAGTAACGATCGGATTCGAGAAGGGCGCGCCGGTGTCGCTGGATGGCGAGCGGTTGAGCGGTGTGGCGCTGCTGGAAAGGCTCAACAAGCTGGGCGGCGCGCATGGCATCGGGCGCATCGATCTGGTGGAGAACCGGTTCGTGGGCATGAAGTCGCGCGGATGTTACGAGACACCGGGCGGGACGTTGATTCTGGCAGCGCATCGCGAACTGGAAGCGCTTACGCTCGACAAGAACACGCTCCACTATAAACAGCGGCTCGCGCTGGATTACGCGGAAATGGTTTACAACGGGCTGTGGTTCACGCCGCTGCGCGAGGCGCTGGATGCGTTCTTCGAAACGGTGTCGGCGACGACGACGGGTGAAGTGGCGCTGCGGCTGTACAAGGGGAATCTGGAACCAATAAGCCGGAAGTCGCCGTATTCGCTCTATTCGCTCGATATTGCCAGCTTCACGATGGGCGCGAGCTACGATCAGAAGGACGCGCGTGGGTTCATTAACCTGATCGGGCTGCCGATTCAGGTGCGGGCGGCCCTCGAAGCCAAGAAAGCGGGCAAGCCCGCGGCGCACGCATGAAGCTCTGGGGAGGGCGTTTTGAGAGGGGCCCCTCTGAAGTTTTTGAGCGCTTCTCCGGTTCCCTCCATTTCGATAAGCGGCTGATTGACGCGGATATTCGCGGCTCCGAGGCATTCGCGCGGGCGCTCGAGCGCGTGGGGATTCTCACGGCGGACGAGCGGGGGCGGATTGTCGAAGCGTTCGAGCAGATTCGCGACGAAGCGCACAAGCCAGGGTTTTTCGACGGTGCTACCGACGAAGACGTTCACACGCTAGTGATTCGCAAGCTTAAGGAACTGGCGGGCGATGTCGCGGACAAGATCCACACGGGGAGGAGCCGCAACGAGCAGGTGTCGCTGGACACGCGGCTCTGGCTGCGCGGGGAGTGCGACCGCGCGCGCGGGCTGATTGCAGATCTCTCGGCGGCATTGCTGGATCTGGCCGAGCGCTATCCTGATGCCGTGATTCCCGGTTACACACATATGCGGAGGGCGCAGGCGGTGCTGTGGCCGCATTATCTGCTGGCTTATTTCGAGATGCTGGCACGCGACGCGGAGCGCTTTGCGGAAGCACGGCGGCGGGCGAACGTTTTGCCTCTGGGATCGGGAGCGCTTGCCGGCAGCGGGTTTGCGTTCGATCGCGAAGCGATGGCGCGCGATCTCGACTTCGAAGCAATCAGCCGCAACAGCATGGACGTTTCGGCCGACCGCGATTTCGTACTTGATTTCCTCTATGCGGCCTCGACCACTATGCTGCACCTCAGCCGGCTGGCCGAGGACTGGATTCTCTGTTCGAGCGAAGAGTTCGGCTGGATGGAATTGGGCGACGGGGTCACGAGTGGTTCGAGCCTGATGCCGCAGAAGAAAAATCCGGATTCGCTCGAGCTGATTCGCGGCAAGTGCGGGCGCGTGGTCGGTTGCCTGAACGCGCTGATGGTGACGATGAAGGGCCTGCCGTTGACGTACAATCGCGACATGCAGGAGGACAAGGAGCCGCTGTTCGAGGCGGCGGACCAGGTGGCCGGGTCGCTCGAGATGGCGCGCGCCGTCGCGGAGTCGGTCACGCTGCATGCGGAACGCCCGCGCGAGGCGGCCGCCGAGAGTTGGGTGGTGGCGACGGACCTGGCTGAAGCACTTTCGCGCGCGGGCGTACCGTTTCACCGCGCACATCAGATCGTGGGGAAGCTCGTGCTCGAAAGCGTGCGGGCCGGCAGGAAGCCGGCGGAGTGGACTGCGGAGGAGCTTGCCGCGTTCGCACCGGAGTTCCAGGAGCAGATGGCGCGCCTCCTAGATCCCGCTGAAGGCATGAAGTCGCGCGAGGTGCCCGGCGGCACCGGGCCACAAGTGGTGGCCAAGGCGCTGGGTGAAGCACGCGCGCGCCTGGCGCAGATGCGGGTATGAGCAAGAGCTTCCGCCAGGGACAGATTCTCAAACTCATCCGCGCGAAATCCATTTCCACGCAAGACGAGCTGGCGCAGGAGCTGAAGAAACTGGACATCGCGGCGACGCAGGTGACGCTGTCGCGCGACATTCGCGAGCTAGGCCTCGCGAAGACGCCCGAGGGCTACCGGCAGATTGCGCGTTCCGAGGCAGGGCCGCGGCTGGAGACACTGGCGGCGGAGTTCTTGCACGACGTTCGGCTGGCGCAGAATCTGATCGTGATGAAAACCTCTCCGGGTCACGCCAACTCGGTAGCCGTCGCGCTCGATGAGGAGGAATGGCCGGAAGTTGTCGGCACTCTGGCAGGCGACGATACGATCCTCGTCATTGCGCCCGACAACCCAACTGCGGAAGCGCTGCGCGCGAAGGTTCTGGCTATGCTGGAAGGCACGCCACGAGGCATTAGAGATAGCTCCGCATAACGGGCCGCACTGGCCGCTTGCCCCCATTAAACTGAGACGCCGATCATAGCATCTAGTCGCGCTTACACAGCTAAGGCTTGCCTCTTGGCAGGATGCCGCGTTAGTCTTGCCAGACATGCTCAAAGCGGATTTACCACGCAAGCTAGGTCTTTTGGATTCGACCGCGATTCTGGTGGGTACGGTGGTCGGGTCGGCAATTTTTCTGGTGCCGAACGCGGTGGCGCACAGTTTGCCCTCTGCGGGACTGATCCTCACGGTGTGGTCGGTGAGCGGGCTGCTGACCTTTTTCGGAGCGTTGGCGTATGCCGAGCTGGGTGCGATGTTGCCGGCGACGGGCGGGCAGTACGTTTATCTGCGCGAAGCCTACGGACCGATGGCAGGATTTCTCAGCGGGTGGGCGAGTTTCCTGGTGATCCAATCGGGCGGGATCGCGACGCTCGCGGCCGCGTTTTCCATCTACCTCTCTTATTTCATCAAGCTGAATCGGATCGAGGCGAAGCTAGCGAGCGTGTTGTTGGTCGTCGTGCTCACGGCGGTGAACTATCGCGGCGTGCGGCTGGGCGCGGGGGTGCAGCGAGTATTCACATTTCTAAAACTCGCGGGTCTCGCGGTCGTCGTGGTGAGCGCTTTCATGAGCCCGAGGCACGCAGAGGCGGCGGCCGGCACAGCGCCCGCGGTGTTCTCCTGGAGCAGCTTCGGCGTGGCCATGATCGCCTGCTTGTGGGCATATGAGGGCTGGAACTGCGTTAGCTTCGTGGCCGGCGAGGTTAAGCGGCCCGAGCGCAACATACTGCGGGCGCTGGCGCTCGGAACCGTGTTACTTATCGCGATCTATCTCACGGCCAATGTCGCCTACCTGCGCGTGTTGTCCGTGCCGGCGATCGAGCGGGCGGACCGCGTAGCGGCTACGGTCGCGGAAACCACAATGGGACCGATCGGAGGGACGCTGGTTTCGCTCACCATCCTGCTCTCGATTGCGGGCGCAGCCAACGGCGCCACTCTCACTTTCGCGCGCATTTACTTTGCGCAGGCGCGGGACGGGCTGTTCTTCCGCGCGGTGGGCAATGTGCATCCGCGTTTTGAGACGCCGTACATTGCCATCGTCGTGCAGGGCGTTTGGGTGGCAGTGCTGGCCCTCGCCGGGTCTTATGAGATCCTATTCTCTTACGTGATTTTCGCGGCCTGGATCTTCTATGGCATGGCGGTGCTCGGGGTGTTGGTGCTGCGCCACAAGGCGCCGGATTTGCCGCGACCTTACAGAATGTGGGGGTATCCGGTCACACCGTTGGCATTCGCGGCGATTGCCTTCTGGTTTGTGGTGAACACAATCGTGAGCAAGCCCGGCCCATCGCTGATCGGACTCGCCATCGTGGCCACGGGAATCCCGGTGTATTATTTTTGGGGGAGAAACGCGTCGCGTTCTTGATAGCTATGCAGGGAATGCAGGTCCTCTTCTTCGCGATGGCGGCGGCCCTGGCCGCGCCGCCCATCGTGCGGGCGCCCGAGACGCGCACCGACGACGTGTCGGAAACCATTCACGGGGTAAGGATTCACGATGCTTACCGTTGGCTGGAAGACCAACAGAGCCCCGAAACGCGTGCGTGGATTGACGCGCAGAATGCGTACACCCGGTCGGTGCTCGATGCGCTGCCGGGCCGCGCAGCCATCAGCAAGCGCCTGGAAGAGCTTGTGAAGACGGACCGCTTCGGAATGCCGTTGGTCCGCCACGGCCATTACTTCTTCATGCGCCGCCTGGCGAACCAGAACCAGTACACCATCTGTCTGCGCAACGAGGCGCACGGGCGGGATGAAGTCCTGGTCGATCCGAACAAGTCCGGAGGCGATCTGACGACGTCGGCGCAGATCGAGGACGTTTCGGATGACGGCAGATGGCTGGTTTACGGAACGCGGCGGGGCGGGGAAGACGAGGTGGCGGTGACCGTTCTGGACGTCGGCGGTCACAAGGAAGTGGACCGCCTGCCACGCGCCCGTTACGACGAGATGCGGATTGATCCGGAGAAGCGCGATCTCTACTATTCGAAGCGGCTGGACGAAGGATATCGCATCTATCGCCACTCGATCGGCAAAGATGCAGGATCCGACCAGGAGATTTTCGGCAAGGGCACGGGGCCGACTGAGGGGGTGGATTGCGATCTTTCTCGCGACGGCCGCTATCTGGGGCTCTATATCAGCCACGGTTGGGGGAAGAAAACCGAAATCTACTTGAAAGATCTGAAGAACGGCGGACCGATCGCCACGGTGGTGAACGACGTGGACGCGGAATTCAGTCCCGTATTCGCGGGTGGACGGATGTACGTGAAGACGAACTGGAACGCTCCGAACGGACGGATCATCGAAATAGACCTGGCGCACCCGTCACGGGCCAGCTGGAAAGAGGTAGTGCCGGAGGCGAAATCGGCGATCGATACCTTCTCGGTCGCGGGCGGCAAGCTGGCGATCAACTATTTGGAGAACGTGAACTCGCGGGTGAAGATTTTGGATGCGGATGGAAAGATGGTTCGTGACATCGCTTTTCCCACGCTAGGAACTGTGACCGCGTTGGACGGCGAATGGGAAAGCGACGAGGCCTTCTACACGTTTACGTCTTTTGCGCAGCCGCCCACGAGCTACCGCTATGAAATTTCTACCGGCAAACAGGAAGTGTGGGCGCGCGATCAGGCGCCGGTTGACCCCGCGCGGTTCGAAGTCAAGCAGGTTTGGTATGCGTCGAAGGACAAGACGCCCATTCCGATGTTTCTTGTGTACAAGAAGGGCTTGCAGTTGGACGGCGCGCGCCCGGCGTTGCTATACGGGTACGGTGGATTTCTGGTGAATGAAACGCCGGTTTTCAGCCCGGCCGCGGTAGTCTTCGCCGAGCATGGCGGCGTGTTCGCCCTGGCGAATTTGCGTGGCGGCGGCGAGTTTGGTGAGAAGTGGCACCGCGCCGGGATGCTGGAGAATAAACAGAACGTGTTCGACGATTTCATCTCCGCTGCGGAGTGGCTTATCGAAAAAGGCTACACTAATCGATCCCACCTGGCGATTGAAGGCGGTTCTAACGGCGGCCTGCTGATGGGAGCCATGATGACGCAGCGGCCCGATTTGTTCCAGGCAGTGGTTTGCCAATATCCGCTCCTCGATATGGTGCGCTATCAGAAATTCCTACTCGGTAAGTTGTGGGTTTCGGAATATGGCTCGTCCGATGACTCCAAACAGTTCGAGGTGATCTACAAATACTCGCCATATCAACACGTGAAGAAAGGGGTGAAGTATCCGGCGGTGCTGTTCGTCACGGGCGATTCCGACACGCGGGTTGCGCCCCTGCACGCGCGGAAGATGACGGCGCTGCTGCAAGCCTCGACTGGATCGGACCGTCCGGTGCTGCTGCGTTATGACACCAAGGCAGGACACTCGGCCGGATTGCCGGTATCGAAGCAGGTGGAGGAACTCACGGACGAGCTGAGCTTTGTGATGGCAGAGTCGGGTGCGCAGTAATGCCGGGACGGCCGTTCACGCCAGATCGTGATATGAGACTGTCGTCTCTACTCCGGTGTGCGGCTTGCCGTCGATTTCAACGTAGGGGAAGACGAAGTAGTTCAAGGGCTCGCCTTGCTGCGGCGGAGTGAGTACGAGATCGCGGCCGCGGGAAAACTCGACGCGGTTTTCATCGAGCGCACCGAAGAAGTATTCGCGACGGCTGGGATCTTTCGCGGCCTCGGAGGCATCCACGGGCACCCAACCGACATCTTCTGCGAAGAACTCCGCCCAGCAGTGATAGCCGGCGATGCGGCCTTCCCCGCGCTGCGCGGGAATTGGATAACCGATGGCAAACCGCGCCGGGATTCCGACAGCGCGCGAATAGCCGATAAAGATGGCGTGGAAGTCTGTGCAGTTGCCGCGGCGGTTTTCGCAGGCGTAGTAGATATCGCCGCGTCCCCAGCCCTTGCCGCTCTTGTCATACTTCACGCTGGCCACAACGTGGTTGTAGATGGCGCGAGCCTTTTCCAGATCAGTATGGGCACTCGCCGCATCAACGACTTCGCGCGCCCATTTTCAGGATCGTCTCATCGAGCGGCACGAGGCGGTCGGGCTGTAAACAGGCGGAGCGTTCCTGCGCGCTTAGAGTCGCGCTGCGGATGCCGGCCACCATGGGTCGAACAAGGCGCTCGCGCCGGATGGCGCGGAGGCTGACCTTGACTGACAGGTGATCAGCGCTCCCGGCAAATCTCCAATATGCAGAATCTGGTTGCCGTGCGCGCCGGTTTTCGTCGAATACGGAACGGAGGTCTCGACGCTGAGCCGCTCGATCTTCTGGAATGCGTCGTCATGCGCCACGGGCAACCAGAGCTGCAGACGCTGGGCGTTGGCAGGGAAGTTACTGACGGTCGCGTCGTAGTGCAGGTCGAACTGGCGTTCTCGGGGCGCTGGCGCTTCCCCGGCGGTGCGGCCGCACACCGGCAACCACGCTGCCGACATGAGTACTGCGCGACGAGTAACTACCATGGGGTTATTCTGCCACGGTTTGTATCTCACGCACATCCACGAACTTTTTCCGGCTATCTACGATCACCTTACGCGCTTCCGGCGGGTCACCCCAGCCGCGCATCTCTGTGATCTTGCTCTCGAGCTCTTTATAGATGGCGAAGAAATGCTCGATCTCGCGGCGGATGTGCGGAAAGATCTGGTCGAGGGTGTGGATTCTGATCGTAGCGGGGGTTATGGGTCGGTACGGAGATGATCTTTTGGTCGCGCGTCTTACTGTCCACCATGTTGAGCACCGCGACGGGACGCACTTCAATCATGCAACCGGGGAAGCTCGGCTGATCGACGAGTACCAGCACGTCCATCGGGTCACCGTCCTCCGCAAGAGTGCCGGGAATGAACCCGTAGTCGCCCGGGTAGTGCATGGGCGAATACAACGTGCGGTCGAGCCGGAATACGCCAAGAGCGTGATCATACTCGTACTTGTTGCCTGAGCCTTTGGGGATCTCGACGATCACGCGAACGACCTCCGGGCACTCGGGTCCGGGGTCGATGTCGTGCAAAACGGCGGCATCGCTCCAGCGTAGCGCAATGCACGGCACTGGCGCGTGGTTGCATTGGCCGCGCGGATGTTGTATTCAGAAAGGCGCGGCAATCACGAGGCGCTATGAAAATTTCCCTAGGCAGTTGGGCCTTTTCCTTCGGTCCGTTCGCGGACGATCCCATCCCATTTGAGAAGACGGTAAGAAGGCTTTCCGAGGCTGGTTATGACGGTATCGAGATCTGCGGATTTCCGCCTCACGTCACGCTGGATCGGTATCCGGTAAGGGAATCCAGGCGTAAGCTGGTCAGTTTCCTCCAGGATCACCGCCTCGGCGTTTCCGGTTACGCGGCGGATTTCACCAGTGCGAATCCGCTGATGCCGGGCAACAAAGAGAAGTATCTGGACCTGGTGCGCCGCAACGTCGAGATGTGCGTTGATATTGGCAGCCCGTGTCTTCGCGTGGACTCGGTTGCCGCGCCGGGATCGATTGACGATAGCGGTTACGCGGCTGCGTTCGACCGGCTAGCGGATGTGTGGCGCGATGCCGCGGCACTTGCCCAGCAAGGCGGAGTAAGGATGGTCTGGGAGTTCGAGCCCGGCTTCTCGTTCAACAAGCCATCGGAAGTGCTCGCCATGCACCAGAAAGTGGACCATCCAAATTTCTTTGTAATGTTTGATACGTCGCACGCCTACATGTGCGCGGTGGTGGGCGCGCGGCAGCATGGCGCCACGGAAACTTTGGCGGGCGGTGTGGCGGAGTTTTTAGACAAGCTCAAGGGCCGCATTGGGGCGATTCACCTCATCGATTCTGATGGCACGCTACACGGCGATGAAACCAGCACGCACCGGCCTTTTGGGGAAGGGTTCATCGACTTCGCCGGCCTGGCGCCGAAACTGCTCGAGGTCCCGAACATCGAGTGGTGGTGCATCGACATGTGCTTTTGGGCAGCATCCTGGGAGCTGGTAGAACCAAGCCTGCAGTTCGTTCGCAATTTGCTCGGCGCCCATGCCGTACTCGGATGAATCGGCGAACCTTCCTGCAAGTGGCGGCCGCCGGTCCCATTACGCTGCCCGAGTTTCACCCGAAAAGCATGCTGCATGTGCCGGAACATCCAGTGGCGCGAGCCAAATTTCCGGCGATCGATGTTCACACACACCTGTTCGGGGTAGGGCGCAAGCCGGTTCCGGACTCCCCCGAGGCGCGCGCTGAGCTCGCGCAAGTGGGCAAGTACATGGACGAGTGCAATCTGCATACGCTCCTCAATCTGACCGGGGGAAACTCGGAGACGCTTCCCGCGATTCGCAGATCCATGACCACGTTCGGCGACAAATTTCTTACGGCGGCCGAACCTGTGTGGTCGCGCGCGAGTGAGCCCGGCTATGCCCAGTGGCAGGCGGACGAGATCGCGAAATGCAAACAGGAAGGCGCCGTGGCCCTGAAGGTTTTGAAGACCCTGGGGCTCTACTTGCGCGAAGGCGGAAAGCTGGTGAAGGTCGACGATCCTCGTTTCGATCCCTTGTGGGAAGCGGCCGGATCGCTCGATCTGCCGGTGTTAATCCACACCGGCGATCCGGGTGCGTTCTTTACGCCGATCGACCGGTTTAACGAGCGGTACGAGGAGCTGCTGAACCATCCGGACTGGTCTTTCTACGGCCACGATTTTCCCCGCGCGCAGCGAGCTGCATGAAGCCCGTAACCGGGTGGCGGCGCGGCATCCGAAAACGAAGTTCGTTTACCTGCACGTGGGAAATGACGCCGAGGATCTGGCAGTCGTGGGTGAGTGGCTGGATCGGCACTCGAACGTCAGCGTCGACATTGCCGCGCGAGTGGGTGAACTGGGAAGACAGCCACGCACATCGCGGAAGTTTTTCGAACGCTACCAGGATCGCATCCTGTTCGGCACGGACGCGACCTGGGACGCCGGCAAGGAATTCCCGCAGCAGGATTTGAAACCCGCGATGTTTCGCTGCTACTTCCGCTTCCTGGAGACCGAAGACGAGTATTTCGACTACGCCCCTTCCGACGTGCCCCCACAGGGCCGGTGGAGAATTTACGGCATCGCTCTACCAGATTCGATCCTGAAAAAGGTTTACTACAATAACGCGGCGCGGATGCTCAAGCTCAAGGCGATTTAAACGAGCCGGTTCCCGGTCTGTCAGTTCGCGGTGCCGCGCTCATGGGGCTAGGGGCTCACCTTGACAGGAACACTCGCCTCGACATCCTGCCACGACAGCTTAAGCGTGAAGGCATCGGCCCCGTTTGGCGTCATCGTGATGGTGAACTCTTCCACGGGCGCGCTTAGCGCCGTGACGTTCATCTTGGTGCGGCCCAGGTCAGTGGATTCCTTGTAACTGAATGCGCCCCATTGTTTGGCCGTCTTGTTGATGATCAGCGTCCACGACTTTGGATCGGGAATGGTGAAAAGGGCATAGGTCCCGGCCGGGACCTTGAGACCGTTTATGTCCAGGGCGGCATCTGTTTCGATGGTGGTGGCTTCGTCGGCTCCAGTGCGCCAGACCTTTCCGAATGGTTCATGTTCGCCGATCATCTTGCGGCCGTGTAAGGATGGCCGCCCGTAGGTGATAGTAACCTTATGGCCGCCGACCTCGACGGAAGTGGATTCGTGTGGGCTTTTGTATTGGGCCGCAGCCACATTCGCCAACCCGAGAATCATCGCGCTGGATGTTGCGATAAAGAACAGCTTTCTACGCATGGTATACATTTTAAACTCCGAACACCTCATGGCAAGCATACATCCAGGGCCTGAGAGTGTGACGATCCAGGTTCCGAAACGTCTCGGGTACTTGACAGTTTTACGGCAGGTGCGGAACCGTGGAGGTAGGTTAAAGCGTCAAAATCGAGAGGTTACATGCGGATCTTGCTAGGTATTTCTCTGTTTGTGCTGTGCACGGCTGGGATGAGCGCGCAAGAAAACAAGGCTGGGAAGGGGCCGGAGCGACAGGTCTCGCCGGTTTTCGATGCGGCTGCAATGGACAAGACTGCCGATCCGTGCGTGGACTTCTATCAATACGCGTGCGGGACCTGGCTGGCGAAGAATCCGATTCCCGCGGACCGGCCGGAGTTTGCGCGTTTCGATGAGCTGGAGGAGCGCAATCTGGCGATCTTGCACGACATTCTGGAAAAGGCTTCGGTGCAGAGTCCGAAGCGCACGGCGCTTGAGCAGAAGATCGGCGACTATTACGCCGCTTGCATGAATGAGCCGGATATCGAAAAGAAGGGCATCGGGCCGATCAAACCGGAGTTGGACCGCATCGCGGCACTCGCGAACAAGGACGGGTTGGCTGAGGAGGTGGCGCGGTTGCAGCGCGATGGGGCGAATGTGCTTTTCAGCTTCAGTTCAGAGCAGGATTTCAAGAATGCGAATGCCATGATTGCGAGTGCGGATCAAGGTGGCCTCGGGCTGCCGGATCGCGACTACTACGTCAAGGATGATCAGAAATCGGTGGAAACGCGCCAAAAGTATCTGGAGCACGTGACCAATGTGTTCGAGCTGTTGGGCGATTCGCCGAAGCTGGCGTCGGGAAAGGCGCAAGTCGTGATGAGCATTGAGACCGCGCTGGCCAGGGCCTCATTAGACGTGGTATCACGGCGTGAACCGGCTAAGGTGTACCACAAAATGACGCGCGAGCAACTGGTGGTGTCGCTCAATCCCTCGTTCGACTGGCCGGTCTACCTGGCCGATGTGAACGCCCCGGCGATCGAAAGCCTGAACGTGGCGGTGCCGGAGTTCTTCAAAGCTTTGGATTCGCTAATTAACACCACAAGTCTCGACGATTGGAAAATTTATCTCACGTGGCACTTGGTGCATTCCCAGGCGCCGCTGTTACCAGCAGCTTTTGTCAACGAAAATTTCGAGTTTTATGGAAAATATCTGACGGGTGCGCAGCAGCTGCGGCCACGATGGAAGCGGTGCGTAGCATTCGCCGATGGCGATCTGGGGGAAGCGCTGGGGCAAAAATATGTGGAGCGAACCTTCGGCGCGGAAGGGAAACAGCGTACGCTCGAGATGGTGCGCACGATCGAGAACGCGCTAGGAAAAGACATAATGCAGCTCGACTGGATGTCGCCCGCCACCAAACAGAAAGCGCTCGAGAAACTGCACGCGGTCACCAATAAGATCGGCTATCCGGACAAGTGGCGCGACTATTCGAGCCTGAAACTCGTGCGCGGAGACGCCATCGGCAATTCGCTGCGCGCCAACGAATTCGAGTTTCATCGGGAGCTGGACAAAATCGGCAAACCGGTGGATCACACGGAGTGGCAGATGACGCCGCCCACGGTAAACGCCTACTATGACGACCAGATGAACGACATCAACTTTCCCGCGGGGATCTTGCAGCCGCCGATGTTCGAAAAGAACGCGGATGACGCGGTCAACTTTGGAGCGATCGGCGCCGTGATCGGACATGAGCTGACTCACGGGTTCGACGACGAAGGCCGGCAATTCGATGCCAAAGGCAATTGGCGCGCCTGGTGGACCGCGCAAGACGCCCAGGAGTTCGAGAAGCGCGCGGACTGCCTGGTGGATGAGTACTCGAGCTTCAAAGCGGTGGACGACGTAAAGCTCAACGGAAGATTGACTCTCGGCGAGAACACGGCCGACTACGGGGGGCTGCGCGTAGCGTACATGGCGCTTCTTGACGACATCGCTGGCAGGACGCTGCCAAAGATCGATGATTTCACTCCGGAGCAGCGGTTCTTTCTCGGCTATGCCCAGAATAATTGCGAGAACGAGACGGACGAGCTCTTGAGACTGTCCGCGCAGACTGATCCGCACGCGCCGCCAAAATTCCGGGTGAACGGCGTGGTCGAGAACATGCCCGAGTTTCAAAAGGCATTCAGTTGCCGGTTGGGCCAGCCGATGGTACGGAAGCCGGCGTGCCGGGTGTGGTGACGCGGCGGGCCCTTATTCCGCCCGCAGAATTTCGAGCGGTTTCCGCCCCAGAATCCGGAAGCTGGCCAACCAGCCCGCGGCATTCGCGACCAGAGCCGTGAGCGCGATGCAGGCCAGGTTAGGCAGAAGGTCGATGTGGAAGTCGGCATCCAGCCAGCGCTTGAGCAGGAGGGACGAGAAAGCCGTGGCCAGCAGGCTGCCCATTAGTCCGGCGACGGCGCCCAGGACCAGGAACTCAACGGAAAAAATGCCGGCTACACGCCCGCGCGTCGCGCCAAGCGTTTTCAGGATTACGACTTCGCGGATGCGGCGGAAGCGCGTGCCGGCGACGCTCGACGCCAGAATCACAACCCCGGCCAGAATGGCGAACATGGAAATGAAACGTACGACAAGCGCGATCTGATCGACTACCTGCTGAACAATTTCCAAAACGTCGGCGACGTTGACGACGGTGATGGTGGGAAAACGTTCGTAGGTGGCCCGTTGCAGTGCGGCGACTGCCCGCGGCTCAACGCGCACGCCGCAATAGTAAATGATCGGCAGGCCTTCGAGCGTGCCCGCGCTGAATATGAACTCGATCCGGCCGTACATATGAATTTCATCGATGCGGTGCACGGCCGCCACGCGCGCGCGAATGGTGCGGCCCGCGGCCTCCCATTCCATATAGGAACCGGGATGCACCTTGAGAATGTGGGCGGCATCCTCGGCGACGGAAACCTGCGGCGCGCGGGATAAGGTTTTTGCTTCCCACCAACCGCCCTCGAGAATTGTGGTGTTGCCAGGCTTCTCCAGGGCGGAGGCGACCGCTCGCGCGCGTTGAAAACGCCGGCCCCAGGATTCCAGGCCGAGCTTCTCAACGGGCGTTCCGTTGATGCTGACGATCTTGGCGGCCACGGTGCCGACTATGTCGGGCGAACCCTCAACGCCCCGCTGCCCGCGCAGCAGTTCAATGAGCGGATCGCGTTCCTTTGCGGTAATGTCCAGCAAAAACACGTTGGGCATGCCCGGCGGAGCTGTCTTAAACATCTCGGCCATCATTCCGCGTTGTACGAGAAACACAGTCAGGGTGAACATTACGCCGACTCCCAGGGCCACGAGCGCCGCCTGGGCGTGGTTACCCGGCCGGTAGAGATTGGCAACGCCGTGCCGCAGAGTGGAGGGAAGCCACGGCGCGCGGCGCACAAATACGCTCACCGAACGCAACAAGACCCATGCGACCGCCGAGAGCACCAGCAGGCTGACCACCAGAGCGCCCACGAAGACCGCGCCGGTTCGCACCGATTCGCCAAGCGTGCCGATTTGGAGCCATCCGGCAATGACGCCGATGCCGCCGAGAATCGCCGCGCCCGCGGCGAGCGATGTCCGGGAATCGTGGAACCGCTGCCTCCAGCCGGGCTGCGTCTCAGCCATTTCCCGGCGAAAAATCATAGCCGGCCGAATCTGGCGGATCCCCAACAACGTCGGCAGCGTGAACAGCAGCGTAGTCAGGATGCCAATGGCCAGACCCTGAATCGCCGTGCTGGCATCCCAATGCGCCTCCGGGCGCAGATGGAAGTAACGCGCAATCAGGGGCGGAAATGCAGCTTCCACCGCGGTGCCGAACGCGATGCCGGCGAGCCCCCCGCGAGGCCCAGGCCGATGGTTTGTAGAAGATAGATCTGGATGATCTCCCGCGTGCGCGCGCCGATGCATTTCATGATGGCGATCGAATCCATTTTCTGCTGCAAATGCGCATGCATGGCAGTGGCGACCCCCAGCGATCCCACGATCAGGGCGATCAAACTCACCAGGCTCAGGAAGGTCGTGGCACGATTGAGACCTTGCGTAATGATGGGATGGGTCTGGCGGAAATCGGCGATGAGCGCCTCGGGGAACGCCGTCTTCAGGGCTTGGCGTACCTCTTCGATGCCGGGTGAGCCGGGCGAGAGACGAAACAGGTAGCGTTCGGAAGCGCGGCTGCCGATGCCGATGAGGCCGGTGCGCGCAAGGCCGGCGCGGCTGATCAGCACGCGCGGGCCGACGTTGAGACTGCCGGACATGCGGTCCGGTTCGCTGATCACGCGGGCGATGATCCGAAACGGCTGTCCACCCAGACGGACGCTATCGCCCACCGCGACTCGCAAGCGCAGCAGCAAGTCGTCTGAGACGGCGACTGCCTGATCGGTTAGCTGGGCGGCGAGCGAACCGGGAGGATCGAGCTGGACCACACCGTAGAACGGATAGACGCCCGGATCGACCGCTTTGATCGAGACCAGGACGGGGTTTGCTACCGCACCCGACGAGACCATGGAGAGCGTTTCGGTAACCCAGGTGCGCTGGACTCCACGCCGCGCGAGATCTTCCATGACGCTGGCCTGCCGTGCGTCAGGCAGGGCGAAGACCCGCAGCGAAAGATCCGCCGCCATCAGCGTTCGCGATTCGCGCAACAGCATCCCGTAAAAGGCGCGTCCGAACCCCCGGACGCCAGTGAGCGCTCCCACGCCGATGGCCACCGCGATGATCACGAAGAGAAACTTGGTGGATGACGCATGCGCTTCGCGCCAGGCGATCTTGAAGGCCGTACGCCAGGTGAGCCGGTTGTGCCTCATACGCGATTCATTCCTGGGCAGCGCGCGCGAGCCACCAAACGCCGCACGGCTACGATTGACCAGATTGCCTCGACCAATCCGAACGGCCACGCGCCCTGGAGAAATCCGTAAACCGAACCGAGCGTGCACGACACCGCGAAGGCGAGAATGAACCAGGAGCTGCGCCGCTCGAACGCGTAACATACCAACATCGCAGTAACCGCAAACAGGCCAAACAGGGTGAGTGGATTCATGGGAGCCTCATCCATCCGCCACCACGCGCCCGTCACGCAGGGTAATGCGGCGGTCGGCTCGTTCGGAAATCTGCTGGTCATGCGTGACCAGCACGAGCGTAGTGCCCTCGCGGCGGTTCAAGGCCATCAGGAGATCGAGAACCACTTGGCCATTGGCGGTGTCAAGATTGCCGGTCGGCTCGTCAGCCAGCAGGATCGGCGGCCGGCCCACGAAGGCGCGTGCCAATGCCACCCTCTGCTGCTCGCCGCCGGAAAGCTGCACGGGATAGTGGTCGCGCCTGTCGAGCAACCCGACGCTGTCAAGCAATTCGCGGGCGCGTTTCCCGCCGTCATTTGAAAGGCCGGAAAGTTCCAGTGGCAGCATCACATTTTCTTCCGCCGTAAGCGTAGGAATCAGATGATAGGACTGGAACACGAAGCCGATTTTGCGCCCTCGCAGAAGGGCCAACGCGTCTTCCTCCAATCCGGTGATGTCTTCGCCATCCAGGACGATGCGCCCGGACGTAGGAGCGTCGAGGCCGGCCAGCAGACCCAGCAGCGTACTCTTACCGCTCCCCGACGCACCCATAATGGCCGCAAACTGGCCCTGCGGAATCTCCAGATCGATGCCCTTGAGAATATCGACGCGATGAGTCGGCGTGTTGATGGTTTTGGTCAGCCCGGAAACCTGAATCATGGGGCGGGGATTCGATTCCTTGTCCGCTATTTTTTATTATGGCATTGAGTGAAGACGCGAACCGTACGAACCGTCCTCGTTTTGGTTTCCCTGTGCCTGCTGTTTGGCGGTTGTAGCCGCGAACAGCAAAACGAGGTAAAACGCGAAACCCCGCCTCCGGCTGAGGCTTCCCCCAAGGCACCCCTAACGCCCGATGCTCGTCCGGTCATTGTGGCGTTTGGCGACAGTCTTTCCGCGGGTTTCGGAGCCGATCCCGGGCAGAGCTACCCAGATTTCTTACAGAAGGAACTGGACGGGCGAGGCGCCAGATACCGTGTCGTCAATGCCGGTGTTAGTGGAGACACGACAACAGACGGCTTGGAGCGCGTTCAAACCGTGATTGCGCTCCACCCGGCTATTGTGATTCTGGAGTTCGGCGGTAACGACGGACTGCGCGGCCTTCCCGTATTCACCACGCGCGCCAATCTCGATCAGATGATCCTGGTGTTGCAGAAGGCCGGCGCGAAGATTGTGCTGGCTGGGATGACATTGCCGCCCAACTATGGCCAGGACTACATTCGCTCGTTCGAGGCGGTCTATAAGGACCTCGCCAAGCAGTATCGCCTGCCGCTTATCCCCTTTCTGCTGCGAGGCGTGGGCGGCAATCCCCACCTCATGCAGCGCGACGGAATTCATCCCACAGGAGAAGGAAACCGTATCGTGGCGGGAAATGTCATGCAGAGCTTGGCACCGCTGCTGTAACCCGGTATCCTGCGGCTTTTTGGGCCGGTTGTTCGCGAATTTACATCCCTTTGGTTGTGTTTACGGCTCGGTCTGCCGTAAAATCCCCAAGCTGGTCATAGTCATGGTAAATTGGGTAGCCACAAGAACGGGAGTGCCTATGATGAAGGCGTCCTCGGTAGTCCTTGCGTTGTTTCTTTTGACCGCTCTCCAAGGCAGCGATGCCGTAAGCCGGGCACGGCAGCTCGAAAAATCGGGAGACGTGTCTGGCGCCCGGACCGCGCTCGCTGCGGCCGTGCAGCACGTTCCCCCCGATGCCGAGGCGCTGACAGAGTACGCTGCATTTCTCGTCCGCTACGGCGATCCGGATAGCCGCGCAGCTTACAACAAAGCATTCGCCGCGGCGGAAAAGTCGGGCGATCGCGCGACGCTGGCGCCGGTACTGCGCGAACTCGTGATTCTGGACTTAATCGCGGGCGACCGCGCCGCTGCCGCACAGCATATCGAGGCGTACCACGCAGCGGGTGGGAAGGATTGGACTAATGCGCCCGGCTGGAAGCCGGGGGATGCCGACACGGGCGCCAGACAGTTTATTAATGTGCCCGGTCCGCTTCGCTCGTTTGACCGGATGGCGGCAATTTCCAGCGATGTCCGTTCGGAGGAAGTATTACCCGCGCTGGCGCGTAATGTGGTGACGAACGGATATCAGGCTTCCCACAGCAACGAATCTTTGGAGCAGACCGAATACCTGAAGCTGTTGCACCGGTACCTCGCGCAGGCGCGTGAGCTCGATAACTTGGCCGGCGCCGACAAGGTGATCCGCATCGAGAACTGTGATTCGGCCAACGCCGGCGAACTGCTCCGCATCATCGGGTATCGGATGCGAGGAGGCTGCGGCAGCGAAGTGGTGCTCGAAACCGTGAACGCCACGCGCGCGTTCCTGACGACCGATTCAGGGTTTCCGCTGGCGGAACTGGAGCAGGCGCTCCGCACCAACCGGGCCTTTACCTACGATTTTCATCCGTCTCCGGTCGTGGTGCTTTACGGCTCCGATTACTGGCTCTCCGCGAAGGAGAAGGAAAATGGCGACTTTATCGAGGCGTTTCTTGGCGACCCGGCAATGTGCCGCTTGTATCTAGGGCTTTCCAAGCTGGATGCGGAGACCGCCGACGAGTTGCGCAAAAGCGTTGCCATGCCGCGTCTCAAAGCATACGCCCACGTGCTAGACTTTTTCGGCGCCATGTTCGAAATCCGCAACGGAAAAGCGGTTGTGCCCGGTGGTGCGCGCTCCGCCGCCGCTTGGGGTGAGCTGGTGGGTGTGTCACCGGATCAAGGCGCAGCTTTCTTTGACAAGCTACTGGCGAAGGATGACGGCTGGATGGCCAGCCTGTTCGATGCCTTGGCGCGTATTGAGGGACCCCTAAAGGACTATCTCACGGAACCAGTTCGCATGAAGCGGTTTTACGCGGCCGTGCGTGGCCGTGTCACGAGCCCAGGTCCGGCGCGGCCCGTGTTCCGGTCCAATGCCGACATGATGCTGCTGACTACGCGGCTCCGCGTCGATGCATCCGGCCACCCGCTGATTCCCGGCAATCTCGAAGTCTGGAAAAACCTTTTCATCACGCATCCCCACGGAAAATACGACGGCAAGCTCACGAAATCCGCCAGCGGCTGGAAGGATTCGGACGATGTTATCGAGGCGCTATTCGCCCTGTGCCGCAAGTCTGTTGAGAACGAGCCGCTGAAGATTTTCATGGCGGTGAGCGATTTGGATCGTTTCCGTGCGCGGCCGCTCGAGCCCGCCACCGTAGAACGGCTGGCCCATGAATTACCATCTCTTCGGGCAGCAGTACGCCATCTTCAACGATGCTTCCTCGGTGTCGGACAAAACCATCATTCAATTCCTAGACGCCGCCGGGGCCATCAATCGCATGAGCGACCAGGCCCTGCGCGCGGACACCGCAGGAACCGTGCAAGCGCTCGTTGGCCTGTGGCAGATCTTCTGCCGGCAAGGCAGCATCGCTCCCAATCAGGCCGATGCCGCATTGGCGGGCATTCTGGCTCCAGTTCGCCGAGATCCATCGCGATCGCGATGTTTATGACGCTGGAAAGAGCGGCGTGCTTCTCCTGCTGAAGGCCGCCGGCACGAGCGATATTTCGTCACCGCAAGACCGGCTGCTCGATTTGCTCGCCGGTACCTCGAACCCCGGCGACACCGATGCGGAGGCGCAGGTAGTGCGGGACATGAATCGCATTCTGGAGGCGCAGCGCATCATTTCCCTGAACACGCTGTTCCAACTGGACGATCATCTTGAGAGCCTGGCGCACGGCGGCAAGATCGACATCGCGCTGATCAATCGGCTCGCCTCCCGCGTTTCGGAAATTCAACTGCCCCGCTCTTCGCTCACCACTGTCGAAAAGAACGCGTTCGCCTTCGGTTATTGGACGGAGAAGCACATGGAGGGCGGAGCGCAAGTTGAATCTTCGCGCCACCATCGACAAGGCTGCGAAATGACGCGGAAAAGCTGAAAGACATTCGCGGGTCGCTCGCTCCGCCCCTGCGCGACACCCTGGTGGGCTATAACTATGTCCACTATGCTCCGCCCGGGGCGCAGATTTTGTATACCAATCCCCTGTTTGTGCGCGGCCACGACTTCATCGGCGTGCAAAGTGCCAATCACACATGGAAGCTAACGGAGCTGTTTGGCACCGGCTGGCCGTCCAACGGCGGGGGACGTCTGGTAGGCTCGCTGTCCGGCTCTGCCCTACGCGCTGGCCGAGGCCGAGCAGAATTTCCTGGTTCCACGCAGACTCAGGCGCTGATCTGGGGCGATCTGGTGCCGCAGATGATCCTGAGCGCCAAGACTCCGCGCTTCTGGAATGTAACTCCGGCGCAGATGCACTGGGTGGGCCTGCACATGCGCTTACGCGCGAAACGCTGATGGCGGAGGCCGCCATCGACGGCGGGACGCGGCAGCAGGTAGTGGAGCTCTGGAACACGGCGGCTCCTGCGCGCACCGATGCGGTTGGGCGCCTGCTCGCAGCCGGCGATGTGCGGGGCGGCCATCGAAAATGTGACGCCCGCGGAACTTTATCGTTCTCGCTCGCGGATCGAGTCGCCGCAAGGCGTCGGATGATCCCGCTAGCCGCTGACATCCGCGAACTGCGCGCGCTCGATTCCGCGGAAGTCAGCGAGCAGGCGGATTTCGCGCGCCTTGGGCACGCCCAAGCCGACGCTGACGAACTCGTACCGCCCGGAGCTGCTGAACCTGCGAACTTTTCCCACGCTGATGGGCTATTCGAGCCGCATCATGGCCGAGAGCTGGGAATCGAACACTGCTCTACTGGGCCGGGTTGGCGGATGAGATTGGCATGCCACGCCGCCGCAACTGAATGTGCTGATTCCGGAGTGGACGAGCAAGTGGTGGAGCGCATTTTCGCTTCGCATCTGGAAGACTGGCCGGCGCTGCTGCGCTCGCTTGCGCACGGTGGGCGATGATGTTCGCGCCAAAGCCAAGCTTCAGGAGAGCGAGCAGAAAGCGGCGTTGCAGTGATCTTCAGGAGAGACTTGATCGAGGATTCGGTCGAAATTAGTCATCCTAGCGAGCATCGCTCTTACTGGCTGGCAGCGTCCTCTGGTTGTCCGCGCAGGAAGCCAAGGACCCGGTTTCCGTGTCAAAGTCGACCTGGTCGTGCTGAGCTTTCACCGTGACCGACAGCAAAGGGCAGCTACATCAACGGTCTCAAGCCCGCCGACTTCCGGATTCTGGAGGACGGCATTGTCGCAGAAAATCTCGACGTTCGCCGAGGCAACAAGCCGGCGGTGCAGGTCAGACGATGACGGCAGCGTGCGGCCGCTGATCGCCGAAGGCAGCGGAGCCCCCAAGTCGGGTATCGATCCGCGCTCGGATGCGTTCGTTGGCACGAATGTCTTCGTTCTGTTTGATACCAGCAATTTCATGTATCGCGGTTTTGTGTATGCCGAGGATGCGATTGCCGATTTTGTTCGCGGCCTCGACAAGGCGGATTCTGTGGCCGTCTATTCCTTCAGCCGCAACCTCTCCCGCGCTGCGCGATTTGACGCGCGACCGCAGCGACGCCATTTTCGGTCTGCGCAAAGCCGTGGCCGGCGATGATACGGCGCTTTACAACGCGCTGCTCCTGACGCTGCGCGATGCCGCGAAAGTGCCTGGCCGCAAGGTGGTGATCGTCTTCTCGAACGGTCCCGACAACGCCAGCATGGTGGCGCCCGACGACGTGCGTGCGGTGGCCGAAGACGAAGGCATCCCGATCTATGTGATCTCCACCAACGAAGTAAACAAGGATCCGATCTCCAGCAGCGTATTCCGCCGCATCACAACGCGCACCGGCGGCAAAGCGTATTGGGCGAAGACCTGGCAGAAGCAGGTGGAGGCGTTCGAGTCCATCCGCGAAGACTTAGGCAATCGTTATACCGTGACCTACTATCCGGCGCAGAATCCCAACGAGGGATTCCGCAAGATCAACGTGGAGATTGTGCCCGATGTCGGCAAAAAGTATCGGGTGCGCTCGCGTCCCGGCTACCGGCCGCGGACGTAGCAGCAAGCCGTTTGCGGTTAGGCGCTAGCGGCAAATCTGCGAACATAAACGCATGGCGCTCAAGTTCACAACCTCTTATCTGGAAGACTCGCTCGAAGTCTTTGGCTACTACAAGAGACTGGCCGAGCGCGCGATGGTGCAAGTGGCGGACGAGCAGCTTTTCACCTCGCTGGACGTGGAGGCGAACTCCATTGCGATCATCGTCAAACACATGGCGGGTAACATGCGGTCACGATGGACGGACTTCCTCACCAGTGATGGCGAGAAGCCAGACCGCAATCGCGACACCGAGTTTACCGACGCACCCGTCACGCGCGAGGCGCTGATGCAGCTGTGGGAGCATGGCTGGCAAAGCATCTTTTCGGCGCTAGAGCCGCTCTCAGATGCCGATCTCACCCGCACTGTGACCATCCGTGGCGAGCCGCACTCGGTAATGCAGGCCATCAATCGGCAGATCGCGCACTATGCGTATCATGTGGGGCAGATCGTCTTGCTGGCGAAGCATTTGCAGCACGCAAACTGGAAGCCGCTGACTATTCCCCGCAACCAATCCGCGAATTTTAACCAGAAAGTTCTAGCTAGCGAAATCAGCCAGCGGTAGGTTTTCCGCTGGCCGCTTGCCCCGTGATGAGTCGCGCGCCTCGGTTGAATGTCAGATAGCTGTAAGCCCACTTGATGAACACCACGAGCCGGTTGTCGAATCCGACTAAGTACATCAGGTGTACGAAGAGCCACGTCAGCCATGCGAGGAGCCCCGAGATGTGGATCCGCCCGAAATCCGCAACGGCGGCGGCACGCCCGATTGTGGCAAGACTTCCTTTATCCCAGTACCGAAAGGGCAGCGGCGTCTTACCCGCGAGGCGTTTGACGATCATGGCTGCCGCGAAGCGGCCCTGTTGTATCGCGACCGGCGCTACTCCGGGCAGCGGCTTGCCTGTTTGATAGCTGAAATTCGCCAGGTCGCCGATCACTACAATTTCGGGATGTCCGGCAATGGTGAGGTCCGGTTCCACCAACACCCGGCCCGCCCGGTCGAGAGCCGCGCCCGCTCGATCCCTCAGAATTCCGCCCAACGGAGATGCTTGTACGCCCGCGGCCCAAAACACCGTGTGTGCGAAGATGTGCTTGGTTTCGTCCCCGTGCTGCACGGTGACGCCTGTTTCGTCGATCGCCTGCACCATCGCGTGGGTCATGGTGTGAACGCCAAGCCGGATCAGTGATTGCTCGGCATCGGCAGAAAGGTCAGGCGGATATGCCGGTAAGACACGGTCACTCCCTTCGACCAGAAGAATCCGCGCTTCGCTGGTGTCAATATGGCGGAAATCATGGCGCAGCGTATCATTGGCGATCTCTCCGATCGCGCCCGCCAGTTCCACACCCGTAGGCCCGGCGCCCACCAATACGAACGTCAGCCACGCCTGCCGCGCTTCGGCTTCGGGTTCCCGCTCCGCCTTCTCGAAGGCCAGCAGCATGCGGCCGCGGATCTCGGTGGCGTCTTCAATTGTCTTGAGTGCGGGTGCATACTTTTCCCAGCCGTCATGGCCGAAATAGGAGTGAGTGGACCCCGTCGCCACGATCAGCGTGTCGTAGCCGGCTGTTCCATCCCGGAGAATCACGTGCCGATTCGCCGTATCCAGATCGACTACTTCCCCGAGTAACACTTCCGTGTTCCGGCTGCGTCGTAGAATATGGCGTAACGGTGAGGCGATCTCACCCGGTGACAGCCCGCCCGTGGCCACCTGATAGAGCAGCGGCTGAAATAGATGAAAATTGCGGCGGTCTATTAGCGCCACCCGCACGGGCGCGCGGCTCAGTGATTTCGCGGCGTAGAGGCCGCCGAATCCGCCCCCGATGATCACGACCTTGTGTACAGGTTCCGAGGCCATTACTGGCCCTGGCTCGCGCGGGCTTGCGCCAGGCTGACTTGGCGCAGCAGCATGAATTCGTACAGATTCTCGGCGGTGAGCACTCCCAACAGTTGGTCACCATCCATCACCAGCGCGCATGATCCCGCGCTCGATACGAGCGGTTGGGCCTCGGCGAGGCTCATGTCCGGAGGAACACGCACGAAGTTGCGGTCCATAGCCGCCGCCACGTAGGAATCCGGGCCGGCGCTGAGCATGGCGCGCATCAACGCGGAGCGAGTGAGCAGGCCAATCACTTCGCTGCCGTGCATTACGGGAAAATCCTGCTGCGCCGTTGAGAGTAACAAGTCTCCGGCTTCGCGAATTGTTTGGCCGTGCGAAAGCTCGTGGAACTCTTTGATCATGGCAGCCCGAACCGGAAACCCGGTGGTGAGCGACCGCCCTCGTGCCGCCGCCCCTTCCTGCGCCGCGCCCAGGTATACAAATAGCGCCACGAACACCAGTACGAAATTCTGTGAGAGCAGCCCGAACAGGCCCATCGCCACGGCCAGAAACCGGCCCGCTCTGGCCGCGATCTGCGTGGCCTCATCCTCTGGTTTGCGGAGTGCAATGAGCGACCGTAGGATGCGCCCGCCATCCATGGGATAGGCTGGCAGCAGGTTGAACATTCCCAGAAGCAGATTGCCCAACGCGATGCGCTCGACAAGATTGGCGTCGGTCGGCACACTCAGCTTTTCGAGCGGCAAAAAACCATGCTGCGTGGCCAGCAGTGCCAGGCCGATGATCAGGTTGGCCGCCGGCCCCGCCAGCGCGATCAGACCTTCCTGTCTCGGCTTTGGCTGGCTTTCCAGCCGCGAGACCCCGCCGATTGGAAACATTACAATCTCGCGCGTGCGCAGCCCGTACATACGCGCCACCAATGCGTGGCACAACTCATGCACCAGCACCGAGCCGAACAAGGCGATGATGTAAATAACAGTCGTGGCCCCGGATTGCTTTCCGCCAATACCGATGAATATCAGGAACACCAGCAGCAGAAGGAACGTGAAGTGCAGCCGGATGGGAACACCAAAGATGCGCAGGTTCCCAACTGTTCCTGCAATGGGTGTGTCACTTGTCTTGTATTCCGGAATATGCGGCGGCTCAGACATGCTATCCCCACTCCAATTGTCCACAACCAATTACCAGGCCAAACACCAGTTTGACATGCCGCTGGCCGGGTGAAATCCTGAAACTGGGGGTTTGCTGGCTCGTTCTGACGGAACAAGCGGATCGCTAGCCTCGTCTTGTCTATATAGATGCAATCCACGGCGTCTTTCTGGGAAGCGGTGCGCGGCGCCGCCCGGTCGCTTCAGTCCAGCAAACTGCGAAGCTTTCTGACCCTGCTCGGCATCATTCTCGCCACCACCACCCTGATTGCGGTCATGGCCGTCATCAACGGCATGAATCGATATATCGCGCAGAACGTGTCGGACATGGGCGCCGACGGTTTCCGCGTATTTCGCCTGGCCATGATCGGCGAGTGGGATCCCAAGAAATACCTGGAAATGGAGAAGCGCAACCCCGAGCTGACCCGAGAGGAATTCGAGTTTCTAAGAGGCCACGCGACCCTGATTGACGGCCTGGGCATGGAGGCGGAACGCCAGGTGAAGGTACACTACGGCGCCCAGCAAGTGGATGGCGTGGATCTGAACGGCGACAGCGTCAACATGGCGTCGCTCGCGAATGTGCAAATCGCTTTGGGCCGTTTCTTCAGCGACAGTGAGAATCAGCGGCGCCAGCAAGTGGCATTCGTCGGCGCCGATATCAAGCAGCGGTTTTTCCCAAGCGTGAATCCTCTCGGTAAGACGCTGGCCATTGAAGGCCGTCCCTTTGAGGTCGTCGGAGTTGCTACGGCGAAAGGCAGCGTTTTCGGAAACTCGCAGGACAATTTCGTGATGATCCCGGTCGAGACCTACTTCAAGATTTACGGCGCTCGTAAGGGCATCGGGTACCGCGCGCGGGCGCTCGGTCCCACCTTCGTATACCGCGCGCAAGACCAGGTTCGCATGCTGCTCCGTTCCTTCCGCCATCTGCGGCCGAATCAGGATGACAACTTCGCCATCGTCTCGTCGGATTCATTGGTTTCCGCGTGGGATAGCATCACCGGTTCCATCGCCGCCACCGCCGTAGCCGTGGTCTCGGTCTTCATGGTAGTGGGCGGCGTGGTCGTCATGAACATCATGCTCGCCGTCGTCACCGAGCGTACTCACGAAATAGGTATTCGCAAATCGGTGGGCGCGCGGCGCGTCGATATTCTGCGCCAGTTCCTCGTCGAGTCCTCAATGCTCGCCGCGAGCGGTGGCCTGATCGGTGTAATTCTCGCGTGGTTCGTCGCCGTCCTCATTCGCACATTGACGCCGGTCCCCATGGCGGTGCCGGTTTCTGCTGTGGTGATCAGCGTGATGCTTTCGGCGAGCGTCGGGTTGTTTTTCGGAATCTACCCGGCTACACGGGCCTCGCGCCTCGATCCCATTGAAGCCCTCCGGGTGGAAAAATGACGCGCGCCACCCTGTTCTCCGGCATCGGAATGGCCCTCGACACTATCCGTGGCCACAAGCTCCGCGCCTTCCTCACGGTCCTGGGTGTCATCATTGGCACCGGTGCCGTCATCGGCGTCGGCTCCATTCTCGCCGGTCTCGATGGCGCCATCAGCAATATCTTTCGCAGCTTCGGTCCCACTACCCTGATCGTCTTCAAATTCAGATCGGCGTTCGCACCGGCGATCTCACGCCCGAAGAAGAGCGTCGCAAACCCCTGACCTACGAAAATGCGCTCGCCATTGCCGAGCGCTGTCCCTCCGTCCGGCACGTCAGCCCGTATCTGTTTCCCGACTGGCATCTGATCAACCGCGCCCACTATAAGGGCAATGACATCTATAATGTCGATCTCGGCGGCACCGAGGAAGCCTACGCCGCTGGCGGCACGGAGATGAATTACGGCCGCTTTTTCACCGATACCGAAAGCCGCCACCATCTTCCCGTTGCCGTCATCGGCGAGGATATACAGAAGGCTTTTTTTCCGGGCACCGATCCCGTGGGAAAGTGGATCGAAGTGAACGGCCATCAATTCGAGGTAATCGGCGCAATGAAGCGGCCGGCATTTGCGTTTCCCGGAAGCCAGGATCTGCGCATCCTGTTTCCGTATTTCACCATGCACAAGCTGTTTCCCAGTGCGAAGGAGAACATGCTGATCGTAGTAGCCAGGGACGGCCTGATGGCGCAGGCCGAGGATGAGGTGCGCACCGTGATGCGCATCGAGCGCCGCGTGCCCAACAATCAGCCCGACAGTTTTTCCATCTCGACCTCTCAGCAATTGATCGAAGACTTTCACAAGGTGACGGGCATGGTGGCGCTGGTTATTGTGGTGCTTAGTTCCATTGGTCTGCTGGTGGGCGGCATCGGCGTTATGAACATCATGCTTGTATCGGTGACCGAGCGCACCCGCGAAATCGGCATCCGCAAAGCCATCGGTGCGCGCCGCAGCGATATCGTGATCCAGTTCCTCACTGAGGCGATTGTTCTCACTGCCCTGGGTGGAATGCTGGGAATGTTCTTTGGCTGGCTCGTTTCTCTCGCCGCGCGTTTGGTGTTCCCCAGCCTGCCGACCGCCGTACCGGTGTGGGCCGCTGTGCTGGGCGTCGCCGTATCGGTGGGCGTCGGTCTGTTCTTCGGCATCTGGCCGGCCACCCGGGCCGCCCGCCTCGATCCCGTCGTTGCCCTGCGGTATGAGTAGCCCGTATCACCGGGGTTCTTCTCGCGCAACCTGAATTGTTTCTTGCACTTATCGTCGCCACCCCGTCTCAGCCACGTGACGGATTTGTCATTCGCACGTCTATCTTGCTTGGGTGGAATAGGATCGCGATAAACTCGGGGACTATGCTCCAAGATGCGGCCGGAGCGGCGAACGCTCGGGCTGTTTCGAAGGCGGACGAAGCCGTCGTCATTCGGGCGGTTCAGGGCGGGGACCAGGACGCGTTTGAGCGGCTGGTTCGCGCGTACGACCAAAGTGTGTTGCGTCTGGCGATGAATCTGCTTCGGTCGCCGGAAGACGCCAGAGATGTTTATCAGGAAGCCTTTTTGCGGGTCTATCGGAACATTCACACGTTCCGGTTTGATTGCAGCTTTCATACATGGCTGTACCGGATTGTGACCAACATTTGTCTCGACCACCTGCGCAAGCGCAAGGTGCGGCGCGAGGAAGCGGCCGTCATCGACACCGCGGACGGCCCCGTCGACCGCATGGACAGCTTCGAGGAGGAAGGTCCGCATGCCGACCCCGAGCGGCGAATGTGGAACCGGCAGCTAAGCGGACGCATCGAGGCTGCCCTGGCCGATCTCACGCCCCGCGAGCGCATGGTGTTTGAGCTGCGTCACTACCAGGGAATGCGTCTGCGAGCCATTGGGGAAGTTCTGGGAACCAGCGAAGAAGCCGCCAAAAACTGCCTGTTCCGCGCCACACAAAAGATGCGCACGGTTTTAGGAGATTTAATATGACTTGCGATGGGGTAACGAGAGCGATTCCGCTTTACTACTACGGCGAACTGGCGCCCGTCGTCGAGGAGGGCGTCGAGGACCATGTGGAATCCTGCGCGTCCTGCCGTACGGCGCTTGCGCGCCAGAAGGCGCTCGCCGCGGTGCTCAACCGGCACGAGCTCGCGCCGCCGGCCGAACTGTTCGCGGAATGCCGCCATGAGTTGGCGCGTGCCATCTATCGCGAGGAGACGCCCGCCGCGCGGCGAAATGTATCCGACCCCTGGGGTCTGTTCCGCGAGGCGTTTCGATCCATGTGGCACCCCGGCATCCGCTTCGGCCAGCCTGTAGGGGCTGTGGCGCTCGTGGCCTTGGGTTTTTTTGCCGCTCGCTTCACCGGTTCGTTTCCTGGAGCGACCCTCGGAAGTCTGGCGCCGGACGCCATCGTTTCGAGTATCCGTTCGGTGCAGCCGGACAATACCGGCCGTGTGCAGATCGCGCTCGATGAAACTCGCCGTCGTGTGATTTCCGGCCGTCTCGAAGATCAGAACATTCGCCGCCTCCTGCTGGCGGCCGCCCGCGAGCAGGATAACCCCGGCGTGCGCGTCGAGTCGGTGCAGCTGTTGAAGGATCAGAGCAGTTCCGCCGAAACGCGCAGCGTGCTGCTCGAAGCCGTGATGCACGACCCGAATCCCGGCGTGCGGTTGAAGGCGCTCGAAGGCTTGAAGAGTTTTTCCACGGATCCGGAAGTGCACCGCGCGCTGACGCAGGTTCTGCTGAAGGATCAGAATGCTGGCGTCCGCATGCAGGTCATCGACTTGTTGATCGCTCACCAGGACGCGGCCACCGCGGGCGTGCTGCAGACCTTGATTGGAAAAGAAGACAACAGCTATGTCCGTATGCGCTGCCAGAATGCATTGCGCGACATGAACGCATCGGTGGGGACTTTTTGACAGGAATGAAAGCGGGCGCCCAACTCGGACTGGTTGCCTTCGTGGCTCTGACCGCGTTTTCCGGTGAGCCGGGGTTGCGGCGCATAGGGCCATATTGGGAGGAAGCCGAGAAAGGTTCCGAGCCGGTTGCGCCGCGCGGCAACATTCGCATCAGCACAACAGGTGGCGTGGTCATCCAGGGTGTAGCGGGAGATCAGCTTTCCTATGAGGTGGTCAAGCGGGTTAAAGCGGGGAGCGAGCCTGAGGCGCGGCGTCTGCTCGCTGGTATTCGCGTGCGGGCGGCCCGGCAGGGCCAGTGGACTTATCTGGTTGTGCAGGGCGGCTCGGAAGCCGCGGACTTGAAGCTGACTGCGCCTCAGAACTCCGGCAGAGTGGTGATTGACACCCGCGCCGGCTCGATCGATGCCACTCAGTTTGCAGGCGCCGTCGAAGTACAAACCGGTGGCGGCCGCTTGACGCTTGGTCGAATCGAGAGCGACGTGGTCGCCAAAACCGCGGGCGGCGACGTCATACTCGGGAAGATCGGCGGCAACTGCCGCTGTGTTTCCGGCGCCGGAACCATCCACGCGGAAAGCATTCACGGCCAGGCCTTCTTCGAGACCGGTGGCGGAGACATTGTCGTCGAGCGAGTCGATGGGCCGGTGCGCTGTTCGACCAATGGCGGTGGCATCCATATCATGCAGGCGGGTGACATCGTAATCGCCGATACCGCTGGTGGTTCCATTGACGTGGGCTACGCCAAGGGTATGGTGACTGCGAACAACGCGGCGGGTGGCCCGATTCAAGTGGGTTCCGCTTTAGGCGCGAAGTGTGAGAGTGCGGGCGGTGCCATCAAGCTGACCAGCGCGGGCGGCAGCCTGAACGCTTCTACCGCCGTGGGCAGCATCATCGCGCGCTTCCAGAGCCAGCCAGCGGCGAATTCGTTCCTCAGCACCAGCGCCGGTGACATTACGGTATGGATACCGTCCAACTTGAAGGTGACGGTGCATGCCGAGAACGCCAGCTACGGCGGCCCGAAGCGCATTCTGTCAGAGTTTTCAGAAATCCCGGTAAAGTCGATCGGCTTCGCCACCATCGCCGAGGGCGCTCTGAATGGCGGCGGGCCTTTAGTGCGACTCGCTGGGACCGGCGGTATGATCTATATCCGCAGGGAACAAAGGTAAACGGTTTAGCGGAAAAACGCGCGGGCGAACCTGCCTGTGCGGAGAGGAAGTCGTTATGAGAAGCAGCATTTTAGTCGCGGGGATTTGTACAGCCGTCGTCTCGGCGGGGGCGCTGGTGGCGGCGCCACCCGGCGAAACGCCGCACGCTCATTCGGTCTCCAGCCGGATCGTGGTCTCGCGGGGCAACAGTTACCTCGGGGTCGCGTATGTGGAAATCGAGCCTGATCGAGCAAAACAGCTTCACCTCAAGGAGCAAAGTGGTGTCGAGGTAACTTGCGTGGATGAGGGCAGCCCCGCCGCTAAAGCGGGTTTGAAACCGGGCGATGTGGTCCTGGAGTACAACGGCGAGCGCGTTGAGGGTGGAGAGCAGTTCATACGGCTGGTGCGGGAAACGCCGCCCGGCCGCGTAGCCAAGCTACTGGTCTGGCGTAACGGCGCGAATCAAACGCTTGCCGCTACTATCGGCCAGCGCCAGCCAGGAAGCATGGCGTTCTCACTGAACGACGACACGCTCGCCCTGTCACCGCCGCCCATGCCGGAAATTCCCACCATGCCCACCATTCGTATTCCCGATATCCCCCGTGCATTGATGAGTTGGCGCAGTCCCGTGCTCGGTATCGAGAGCGAATCGCTCAATCCGCAGCTGGCCGAGTTTTTCGGCGTGAAGGAGGGGGTGCTGGTCCGTTCGGTTGTCGCGAACTCGATCGCGGAGAAATCAGGCTTCAAAGCGGGTGACGTGGTCATTAAAGTGGATGGGGAGAAGGTTGCCGCTCCTGGAGAAATATCCGGCATTTTGCAGTCGGCGCGGGCGAAAAAGACTCTTCCGGTGGTCGTAGTGCGCCATCAGAAGGAGATCGTTTTGAACATCACTCTAGAGGAGAATTCAAGCTGGCCCGCGTTGGGAACACGGGAGTTACTGTAGGAACGGCAGGCTAGAAGGCACGCGCGAACCGGAGCGCTTTTTTAATGTTGGACGAGAAACCGGAAATCTCTTAAATGCAATCCTTTATCGAGGTTGCTAGGCAACGCTTCGGTTGGAATTTCCACCTTGGAGTGATAATAGGCGAGCAGTTCGGACTCATCAAATTCGATAGCCCGCGCATATTGCCGGATGTAGCTGGTGTTGTAAATCCCACCGGGTAGTTTCTTGAATTCACCTGATTCGATCGCTTGCAGTGCCCGGACACTGATTTTCGTGTCCTTTGAGATCTGCTCGAGAGTTAACCCTCTGTTGCGACGGATCGAAGCTAGCCCTAGCACGCTGTTGTCGTGACCCACCGTCGTGTTCCTCCTCGTGGTCGCTCTCTACCTTATCGGACCTAAAGCAAAAAACGTTTAGACCTTAGCTCAAAATCAGCGCCACGGAGCCTTCGTGTAAAAACAGTTCGAGTGTAGCATAGCTATACTCTCTGATACACTCTTGTCAAATGTTAGTATCGCGGAGACGCTTCGCTGCCCTTGCCGCCGCGGGGTTGGCTGGCATCCCAAGGACGGCGCGAGCCGCCCGTCCTCACCCCAAACTCATAGTGCTTCTGATCGCTGAACAATTCCGATCGGATTATCTCGATTTGTTCGGCAATTTCTTAGTCCCTGGCGGTTTCCGGCGGCTCATAGAAGACGGGGCCTACTTCCCGGAATGTCAGATGGCCGCAAGTACCTTTACTTCCGGTGGTTTAGCGACGGTCTCGACGGGCGCCTACCCGCAGGTCCACGGCATCGTCGCCGACTCCTGGTACGACCGCATGGTTAGAAAGCCGGTGACGGCCGCCCCCGAAGCGCTCCAGGCCTCCACCCTAGCCGAACAGATCGCAGTCGCCGATCCAAACAACCGCATTTTTGCGGCAGCCCTCGACAGCCGTGATGCCGCGCTGCTCTCGGGTGGCGCTCAGGCCGATTTGTTTCATAGGGATGCGGCTGGAACATTCATGGCCCGCGGTAAGGCGGAAACCGCCGACTGGCTGGCCAGCTTCAATGAAGCGAACAACCCGGAGAAGCTCCGGAATGAGGGCTGGTACGCTCTCGGCAAAACCGACGCTACCCCACCCCTCAGAACGCTCAAGTACGACGAGGCTCACGCCGCGGAGTTTCTAGAGCTCTACTGGGCGTCGCCGTTTGGGCAGAGGGCCCAGATGAAGCTTGTGGGAGACATCATCCTTCAGGAGAAGCTCGGGCAGGGTCAAGGGGTGGATCTTCTGAGTGTCGCCCTGGGATCCTCGGCGCTCCTAGGGTATGAAGTGGGTGCCGACTCGCCTCTGATGCGCGAGCTGGTGCTTCACCTCGACCGTGACGTAGAAGCTCTTTTAGCCATTCTTAACAAGAACTTAGCCACCCACGCCTACGCCTTTGCCTTCACCGCCGCCCACGGAGCGGCAAGGGACCCGGACGGCCACAGGGCGACATTAGCCATCCCCGGCGAAGCCGTCGCCCGCACCATCAATCAGGCCCTCTCGGCCCGCTACGACATTCGTGACCGAAAGAGTCTGTATGTCGAACGTTACCTTTACCCTTTCCTGTATCTCCGGCTGGACGCTCTCCAGAAGGCCTACATCGATCTACGGGAGGCGCGCGTGGCAGCCGGGCAGGCGGCGCTGGCCATTCCCGGCGTGGTCGGCTATTACACCGCCGACGGCGACTGTTCCCACTCCGGGGACTGGCTGCGACGGTTCCGAAACAGCTTTCACGCCGTGCGGTCGGGCGATGTGATGCTGGCGTACGGGCCGGAATACGTGGAGGACTACGGGCTGGGGCGTGGAATCTCCTACGGTTCTCTCTACAACTACGATACGAGAGTTCCGCTCATTCTCTACGGTGCGCCATTCGAGACGCAGGAGTTCGAAACCACCGTGGAATCCATTGATTTGGCCCCAACGTTAGCGCGGGTGGCGGGAACGGCGTGGCCCTCTTCGGCGACAGGGCGGGTGCTGGGGGAAGCGCTGGTCTCGCCGGCGGAGCCATGAAGCCACCGGACGCGCCCCTCTCCACAAGCCTCTGCGGAATCCAACTTCGCAACCCAATTATTGCCGCATCCGGGACGTTTGCCTATGGTGTTGAGTTCGAGAAGCTAGTCGATCTTGACCAGCTAGGCGGTCTGGTGGTGAAAGGCCTGTCCCGCGAGCCGATCGAGGGCAATCCAGAGCCGCGCCTTTGGGAAACGCGGGCGGGAATGATCAACTCAGTCGGGCTGCAAAACATCGGCGTGCGGGCGTTCGTAAAGGAGAAGCTACCGCGCCTGGCGCAGTTCAAAACTGCGGTATTCGCGAACGTGTTCGGCTATACCACCGAAGATTACACCGAGGTGGTCCGGGTGCTGGAGGACGCGCCGGGCATCGCGGCTTACGAGTTAAACGTATCGTGCCCAAATACGCGGCACGGCGGGATCTATTTCTCGAGCGATCCGGGGTTGTTGGCGGAGTTGGTGGCCACAGTTCGGCTGGCGGCGCATCGGCCGCTGATTGTGAAGCTTTCTCCGAACGTGGCGCGGATCGAGCCGCTGGCGCAGGCGGCGGAAGTAGCGGGCGCGGATGCGATTTCACTGGTCAATACCTTCATCGCACTGGCGGTGGACGCGCGCACGCGGCGGCCGCGCATCGGAGCGGGTTTCGGCGGGCTCTCGGGGCCGGCGATCAAGCCCATCGCACTGCGCATGGTGCACCAGGCGTCGAAGGCGGTGAAAATCCCGGTGGTCGGGATGGGCGGGATCGCGACCGGCGAAGATGCGGCGGAGTTTCTGATAGCAGGCGCGACGGCAGTGGAAGTGGGGACCGCGACCTTCTGGCACCCAACCGCGCCGGTGCGCATCGCGCGCGAACTGGGCGCGTTTCTCAAGCAAGAAAAAATCGCGCAGGTGAAGGAACTCGTCGGCACGCTGCGGTGTGATGTACCATCGACTGATAAATGACCGGAAGTACTCCCTACTTTTCGCCGAACTGCACGAACGTCCGCACTCGTTCACGACCGGCATTCTGCCGTCGCAATCGATCGAGGATCTCATCGCGGCGGGGCACGTGACGGCCAATCCGCCGGTTACGCCGGACCAGATTCAACCCTCGAGCCTGGACTTGCGGATTGGTGCGGTGGCGTACCGCATTCGCGCCAGCTTTCTTTCCAGCCGGAATGCACGGGTGATCGATAAGTTACAGGAGAACCACCTGTACAAGCTGGATCTGTCGCGGCCCGCGGTGCTGGAGCGCGGCTGTGCGTACATTGTGCCGCTGATGGAAGAGTTAAACCTGCCGGCGGACATTTCGGGCAAGGCGAATCCGAAGAGCACGACGGGCCGGCTGGACGTGTTCACGCGCCTCATCACGGACTACGGGAACGAGTTTGAACGAGTGCCGGCGGGGTACAAGGGCACGCTGTATACGGAAATCGTGCCGCGCACGTTCAGCATCGTTGTGGAGCAGGGCGCGCGCTTGAACCAGTTGCGGCTGCGGCGCGGCAATCCACCGCCGTCCGATAGTGAACTGGAGCGCCTGCACGAGCAGGAGACGCTGGTATACACGGAGAACGAATCGCCCGCCGATGCCGTGATTTCGAACAAGAGCCTGTGGCTATCGGTGGACTTGAGCGGGGATGAAGGATCGGACATCATCGGCTACAAGGCGCGGCACAACACGGCGCTCATCGACCTGCACCGCATCAATCATTATGAACCGCTGGAATACTGGGAGCCGATCCATCGCACGCGGTCGCGCAGCCTGGTACTTGATCCGGACGATTTCTACATTCTCGCCTCGAAGGAAAGGGTGCGGATTCCGCACTCGTTCGCGGCGGAGATGGTGCCGTACGATCCCTCGGTGGGCGAGTTCCGCATCCACTAC
The DNA here is from genome assembly GCA_963768075.1 of Terriglobia bacterium. Taxonomy (GTDB): domain Bacteria; phylum Acidobacteriota; class Terriglobia; order Bryobacterales; family Bryobacteraceae; genus QHXW01. Next base: position 411,343 of record CAVYHD010000002.1, on the reverse strand, counting down.
GCCGGGTTCTTCGATCCAGGCTTCGGTTACGGCGCCGACGACATCAAGGGCACGCACGCGGTGCTGGAGGTGCGGTCCCACGAAGTGCCTTTCCTGTTGGAGGATGGGCAGGTGGTGGGGCGCCTGGTGTTCGAGCGTCTGCTAAGCGTGCCGAGCAAGATTTACGGGCAGGGGATCGGGTCGAGTTATCAACACCAGAGGCTGGCGTTGAGTAAGCATTTTAGAAGAGGGTAGAGTGGGAGCCTATCCCTTGCCTGGGCCGCTTTGGACCGTTTGGCCGGATAACGCTCGAACAAACATTTAAGGGTAGAATTGTTTTATGAATACATTGACAAGGTTAAACAATCTTTTGGGCGCGCGGTGCCTTGTGCCTATCTCGTGCGGCGCCGAATGTTTCGAGCCTGGTGTTACGATCCAGTCTGTCACGCCCGCGGATGGCCTATCGGCGGAAACGGATAAATTTGGCTTTCAGGACGCGATTAGCAGCAGCCAGTTCTTGGTGCGGTTTGATCCGGGAATACTCGTTGACGGCTGCAGCACGAGAGTAGTTTCGGGTCGCGATATTTCGCGGATAGAGTATCTTGTTAACGGCAGGATGATACGTCGGTGACGATAAGTCGGTAACAGACGGAGCATATCTGCGGCTACGCTCTCTGGTCGCCCTTCTTGGCGGCTACCAGTATGTAGAGGCTGCTTCACACTTCATGTACTGGGAGTGTAGGGGAAGTCCAGTTCTTGATAATCTCCCGGCTGCAGCGCGTCCATCGCGGCGACGACTGTTTCCACGTGGCACCGGATGCGCGGCCAACTAGTGGTCGTCAAAACCAAGACCGTAATCTTCCGGCCCCGCAGGTTTTGTTGATATTTTAATCGTTGGTCGGTTGTGACCAAGACCTCGAAGCCGTCGGCTTCAGCCATCCTCAGGAGTTCTCCGTTTTCGAGATTGTTCCAGCCTAGTTCGAATGCCGTCACTACGACGTGGCCAGCGAGTGCGTCCCGGAGAGGGACGGGTGTGCCCTGGTCGAAAAGAATACGCATTGGCAATGTCGGCCGGTTACTTCGGAGCAGTCACTGGTTGGAGGCTGCTGCTGGCGTGTTTGAGAACGGCTTCGATTTGCTCGCGCCCGATTCCCGGAAACCACGAAAGAAAGTGATCGACTGTGGCGCCGTCTTCGAGGTTTTCAAACAATGCGCTGACCGGCACACGCGACCCGCGGAAAACCCACGCGCCGCCGAGCTTGCCTGGAGCCCACTCAACCCCTTCGCACTGTGACCAATCGAGCACCTGTATTTAGTATGGCGCAAACCCGGTAGACTTAGTTGAGCGCCTCAAACACCGTACTGAGAGCAATCTCGAGCTTGGGATTCACAGGGCGCAGAACATCGCACAGCGTGCCTGCGGGATTGCTTGGGAATAAGTGATGGCTTTTCGCTCTTCGGGATCGACTAGCCAGATCCATTCGGTCCCGATGCCGAGGCATGCAGGTACTCGTCGACGTCCACGCCGTCATTATAGGCCGGTTTCGCTATAATTCAGACGGATGGACATTTACGACGAGATCGTGCGGCTGCGGCGGCTTGGGCAGAAGGCGGCGCTGGCCACGATCGTGCAGGTGCGGGGGTCGATTCCGAGCTACGAGAGCGCGAAGCTGCTGGTGCGCGAGGATGGGTCGATGATCGGCACCGTGGGCGGTGGCTGCGTGGAGGCCGAGGTATGGAATGCGGCGCGCGAAGTCATCGAGACCGAGAAACCGCGGCACCTGAGTTTCAATCTGGGCCAGGATGCGGCGTATGACAACGGCCTGATTTGCGGCGGGCAGCTCGATATCTTTGTGGAGCCGGTGATTCCGCCGCCGCGCGCGTTCATTTTCGGCGCGGGGCATATTTCGAAAAGCCTCTCGAAGGTGGCGGAGCTGGCAGGTTTCGCGACCACGATCATCGACAACCGCGACACTTTCGCCAACCGCGAGCGCTTTCCGGAGGCGGACGAAGTGTTCGCCGAGGAATACGAAGAGGTTTTTCCCAAGCTGCCTATCAACGAAACGAGCTACCTCATTATCGTGACTCGCGGGCATCGCGATGATCATGCGGGTGCTGCGGCTGGCAGTGGGCACGGAAGCGCGCTACATTGCGATGATCGGCAGCAAGCGCAAGGTGATCGGCGTGGCGAAGGAACTGGAAGAGCAGGGCGTGGCGCGCGAGCGCCTCGAGCGCATTCACGCGCCCATGGGCCTGGAAATCGGCGCCATTTCGCCGGAGGAGATCGCGATTTCGGTGGCGGCGGAGATGATCGCCGTGCGGCGCAACGCGGAGTCTGACTGGCGCGCTCTTTCGAAGTCTCTGTTCGCGGGCGAAGCGCGGAAACTGGTGCAGTGAGCTATGCCGGAATCATTCTGGCGGCGGGGGAATCGAGCCGAATGGGTTCCCCGAAGGCGCTGCTGGAATTCCGCGGCGAAACGTTTCTCGACCGGCTGATTCGCTGTTTTGAGGCGTGGTGCTCTCCGGTGATCGTGGTGCTGGGCCATACGCCGGAAGTCATCCGCGCTGGCGTGCGTGCTCCGGGGAAGGCGGAGTTCGTGTTGAATCCGCGGTACCAGGCCGGGCAGTTTAGCTCTCTGCAATGCGGGCTGCGCGCGATTCCGCCGGAGGCCGAAGGGGCGATTTTTACGCCGGTCGATCATCCCAATATCGAGCCCGCCACGATCGCCCGGCTGATTGACTCCGCGGTACCGATCGCCATCCCGCAATACCTTGGCCAGCACGGGCATCCGGTCCTGTTCGCGCGCGCGTTCATCGCAGAGTTTCTGGAGCTGAAGCCTGAAGATCAGGCACGCACCGTTTTGTATCGGCACGCGAGGGATGTTCGATACATCGATGTTCCCGATGCCGGGATTCTGGACGATATCGATGACCCGGAAGCATACCACCGGCTGCTCGAGTCCAGTATGAAAGCCTGGACCCATCGCGCGCTGAAATGGTTGGGGATCGGGTGCGCAGTCGTTTTGGTGGCCGGCATGGCCGCGCCCTTCCTGGGGGCGAATCGTTACGCCGAACAGATTCGCTCGGGCCTGGAGGCGGCGCTGGGCCGGCGCGTGGAGTTCGGGGATGTCCACTTGAATCTGTTCAGGGGGCCGGGCTTCACTGTCAGTAAAGTTGTGGTGTACGAAGATCCCGCGTTTGGCCGGGAGCCATTCGCCTATGTGGAGTCACTGGAGGCGCGGGCGCGCTTGTGGCCGCTGCTCGTAGGCCGGCTGGAGTTTGCATCGCTGCGGCTGGAGGATACCAGTGTGAATCTCACGCGCGTGGAAACGGGACCGGCGACCGCGTGGAGCTTCACCAAGCTGCTGCACCGCACGAAATTCCACGCGCTGCCAGCCTTGCACGTACGTTCCGGGCGCATCAACTTCAAGTTCGGCGACACGAAGTCGGTGTTCTATATTATGGGGGCCGATCTGGACATCTCCCCGCCGGCGAGCGCGGCGGGCGGGTGGCAGGTGGAGTTTTCGGGCGAACCGGCGCGAACCGACCGTCCAGCCCGGGGGTTTGGCAGTTTCACCGCGGCCGGCGTCTGGCGTCCGGGCGGAAAGCTCGATCTGAACGTGCAACTCGAGCGCAGCGCGATCAGTGAGATGATCAGCCTGATATACGGCCGCGATATCGGCGTGCATGGCGAGGTGACCGCGCGGGCGCATCTCAGCCGGGCCGCTCGCCAACCTACACATCAACGGTGCGATGAACATCGAAGACGTCCATCGCTGGGATCTGCTGCCACAGCACGGAACCGGATGGCCGTTTGAGTTCGAAGGGCGCCTGAATCTTCCCGCGGAGCAGTTGGAGATCGATTCGCACTCCGCGGCGAAGGAAGCGCCGCCGCTCGCGGTGCACTTTCGTGTTGCGGATTACCTTTCGCATCCGCACTGGGGCTTGGGTCTCAACTGGAACCGTTTTCAAATCGAGCCGTTAATGCAGCTGGCGCGGCACCTGGGAGCGCAGCTTCCCGACGGCCTGAGGATGGCGGGCACGCTGGATGGCGTCATCGGGTACGCGGAGCAGGGAAACTGGCAAGGTCAGCTGGCGTTTCAAGACGCGGCGGTGACCATTCCGAACTCACCGCCCGTTCGTTTCGAACAGGCCATGCTGTTGTTCGATGGCGGCCATGTCCGGCTTCCGGCGGCGGTGGCGCGCACGACGGGCGATGATCTCGCGCGGATCGAGGCCTCCTACACGCTGGCGACGGGTGAGCTGAAGCTGAATATCGCGACGGACTCGATGAAGGTGGAAGGGCTGCAATCACAGGCTGCGCTCGCGGCGGTCCCGATCCTCGAGCAGGTGCAGGCGGGCATCTGGATGGGCGCGCTCCAATACGAGCGGGCGGGCGGTTCTTCGGGAGAATGGTCGGGCGCGTTTCAACTGGAGGACGCCACGTTTGCACTGCCCGGCCTCGCGGAGCCGGTTCTCGTACATTCGGCGTATACCCGGCTGGATGGCGCTCGCGTTGCGTGGATCAGGTTCGCGTGAGCGCTGGGAATCTCAAGGCGCTGGTGGACTACCGTTACGAACCGGGCGCCGTTCGGCCGCATCGCGTTCGCATCTCGGCCGCGAACCTCGATGCAGAGGACCTGGAAGCTCTGCTGTTACCGACGCTCGACGTAATCGCGGCCTCATCGCGCGAGCGCTGGGACTTGGACGCGCACCGGTTCCGGAGTGGCTACGACCAGCGCGTGGATGGTTCCGTGGCGGTAGATTCCCTGCATCTCGCCGGCTTAGAAGTTCGGAAAGTTGCGGGCGGTTGATCTGGACCGGAACCAGCGTAGTGTTGGCGGATATCGCGGGCGAACTCCAGAACGGCACGATCCGCGGACGGCTCACCATCGATCTGCGAGGCAACGATCCGGTCTACCGCCTGGCGGGGCAGATGAAGTCGGTTGAGTGGAATGGCGGAACGTTCGATGCGGAGGCGGCGCTGGATACCAGCGGGACCGGAATGGCGCTCCTCGCAAATCTGCGGTCCGACGGATCCTTTATCGGGCAGTCGTTCGACGGCGCGCCGCTCGATCAGTTCGACTCCGTCTCCGGGTGCTACGCGCTCCGATGGGCTGAGCCTGCCCCGCGCCTCAGCTTCACCGATTTACGAATCTCGGCCGGCGACGAGCTCTATCTGGGGCGGGGCGCCATGCAGGACGACGGACGGCTGCTCATTCAGGTGTCGAACGGCTCGCGCCAACTGAGTATGAGCGGCACGCTTGCCCGGCTGCGGCTCGACGAAAGCCCCGCGCCCTGACCGCCGCCGCTTTTACGGATTGCAACGCGAAACTCAACTACCGCGTTACGCGTCGGCGCCCTTGCTCGCTTCGGTGTCCAGCACCTCACGCAGCTTCTTGGCCAGCTCGTCGGGAGCGAAGGGCTTGGGCAGCAGGAATACATCAGGCTCGAGCACGCCGTGGTGCGCCAGCATATCGTCGGTGTAGCCGGAGATGTAGAGAACCTTCAGAGCGGGCTGAACCGTCCGCAGCCGCTCAGCCAGGTCCCTGCCGCTCATCTGCGGCATGATCACGTCTGTCAGCAGGAGATCGATCGCGCCCTGATGCTGTGCAAAAATGCGTAAGGCTTCGGCGCCGCCTCCTGCTTCGAGGATGGTATATCCCAAACGGTGCAGCATCTCACGCACCAGTTGCCGCACGCCGGGCTCGTCCTCCACCAGCAAGATGGTCTCGGTGCCGGTGCGAACAACGGTCTCGGGCCTGGCAAGATACGTTGTGTCCGTCACGCCGCTGACTCGCGGCAAGTACATGTGGAAGGTTGCGCCGCTGCCGGGCTCGCTTTCCACTACGATCTCTCCGCCGCTCTGTTTCACGATGCCGTAGACGGTGGAAAGCCCCAGCCCCGTACCTTTCCCGGTCGACTTCGACGTGTAGAAGGGTTCGAACAGGTGGATCATGATTTCCGCATCCATTCCCTTGCCGGTGTCCGCCACCGTGAGCCGCACGTAAGTTCCCGGCCGCACATCGGCGTGCAGCCGCGAGGAGCGAGGCACATCCACGTTGCCCGTGCGAATGTAGAGCCTGCCGCCCGCGGGCATGGCGTCGCGGGCGTTTACCGCCAGGTTCATAATGACTTGCTCGAGCTGGCCGGCATCGGCTTTCACAGCGCCGAGCCCCGGAGTTAGAACGGTCTCCAGCTCGATGTGTTCCCCGATCACACGCCGGAGCATGCGGTCCATGTTAGCCACCAGGATGTTCAAATCCAGAATCTTGGGTTGGATCACCTGGCGGCGGCTGAACGCCAGCAGTTGGTTGGTAAGGCTGGTGGCGCGGCTGGCCGCTTTCAGAACCTCCTCAATGCAACCATGCAGCGCGTCATCGGACGGCAGGCCGCGCATGATCATATCGCCGTATCCCGAAATGACGGTCAGCAGATTGTTGAAATCGTGGGCAACACCGCCCGCCAGCCTTCCGACCGCCTCCATTTTCTGCGACTGGCGCAGCTGGTCTTCGAGCTGCCGCCGTTCAGTAATGTCGATACCGACTCCGCCGATGAACTGGACCTCGTCGCTTTCGTCGAGGATGGGGAACTTGTAGATCAACCAATAATGCACGGCCTGCTGGTGCGGCACGGCCTCGACTGCTTCCACCGGCTTCTTGGTGCGGAAAACTTCCGAGTCGTTGGAGACGAAGCGATCCGCATATTCCAGGGGCCAGACATCGTGGTCGGTTTTTCCCAGGAAATCGCTTGGCTCGAGATGAAACAGTCCCTGGGCGGCCTCGTTGTAAAAAACATACTGCCCCCGGCGGTTTTTCATGAACGCCACCCCGGGAAGGTGGCGCATGAAGGCCGCGAACCGCTGTTGGCTTTCCCGCAGTTCTTCGCGCGATCGTTTGCGCTCGGTAATATCAAAGGTCGTCCCTACGATGGTGAAGGCGCCGGGCTCCTCGTCGGACTCGACCAGATTCATGTTGGTCAGAATCCAGACCGGTCCACCGTCCTTCCGCCGGAAGCAGACTTCCTGCTGCGTGATGGCTTTCTGCTCCTGTAGGCGGCGAAGAAGCTCCGCGCGATCCGATGGCTGCTGGTAAAACGCTTGCGCATTGATAGCGGCCAACTCTTCGCTCGAACCGTAGCCGAGCATCCCGGCAAAAGCTTCGTTGGACTCGAGAACCCGGCCGTCGAGCGTGGTTCTCAGGATGCCCGCCAGATTTTCTTCGAACAGCAGCCGGTATCGTTTTTCCGACGCGCGCAACGCCTGCTCGGCATGCTTGCGGCGCGTAACGTCACGGTAGATGGCGATGGCCCCCATGGCGTTGCCCTGCTCATCGGTAAACGGACGAGCCGTGACACTCACCCACTTCCCCTGCGGAGCGTGACGATGGCGCACAAACAATTCCGAGCCATCCACCGATTCCGCGTGAAGCGCGCGCAACGTGGGCAACTGGTCATCGGGAACCGGAGTCACGCCGTCGGGAAGGCAAACCCCAAGGGCGTGCGCCCATTCTTTGGGGGATCGATGCTCCGCGGCGATACCCGCAATGCGCTCGGCAGCGGCATTGCGCATCACGAATTCGTTCTCCCGATTGAGGACTGTGACACCGTCGTCTATGTTGTCCAGAATGAATTGAAGAACGTGGGCGTGGGTTCCGGCTGGCGGGAAATCGGCGGGCGGTTCGCGATCGGGATTCGCGGGCGTGCTCATGATGCTTCTGCCGCGACTTGGAGCGCCGGTACCTTCGAATTCAGTAGGACAGCCAAATTCGACATTGGACGCTCCTGGGGAACTTGATGGTAGCAGCGGCGGTTCTGATTTTCAAGGCCAAAACCGCGCCACTTGTGTTATCTTGCAGTCGAATGCGCGGGTTCCCGCTCCTTTGTGCGATTGTTTACACGCTCCCCATATGGGCGCAATCGGAAACCGTGGTTGTGCGGCCGCGGGAGACCGACGAATTGCTGCTGAATCCCGGCATGGGTATCACCACCTTCCAACGCTTCAACGGCGATGCCATCAACGCCGGACACAATTGGTCGGAAGAGGGACCAACCGCCACGCTGTCCGACGCCGCGTCGCGGCCCGATTTTCCCGATACCTCCATTGCATACCTTCGGTGGTTCTGGTCGCAAATCGAACCCGAGCGCGGCAAATACCGCTGGGATATTATCGACCTCGCGCTCGACGAAGCGCGCAGTCACCATCAAACCCTCGCCATTCGTGTGATGCCCTACGATGAGAAGCACCCGCTTCCGGCCTGGTATGAAACTTCGGGCGCGCGCCGCGCCAATAAGCCCGGTGACAAAGACGGCGCCATCTGGTCGCCGGATTCGAGCGACCCGATCTATTTAAAGAGTTGGGGCGAAATCGTTGCCGGCGCCGGCCATCGTTACGATGGCCATCCGTATCTTGATTCGGTTGATGTCTCGACTTTCGGTTACTGGGGCGAGGGCTGGGGCCCCTACCCGCCGGAATGGCCCGTGCAAAAACAGCTCATCGACCAATATTTTGAAGCCTTTCCCAGCACGCCGCTCCTGATGAATTTCGATGAGCTCGCCGCGCTCGACTACGCGGTGCACCGCGGCGCGGGATGGCGCCTTGATTGTTGGGGCGACATGGGCCGCCCTGGCCATGAGAGCTTTGCGCACATGCTCGATCTCTATCCGCAGCAGGTGGTGAAGGCGCACGCGGAGGACGTCTGGAAGCACAGCCCGGTGTCGCTCGAGACCTGCGGCACGCCGCTTTCCTGGAAACAGTGGGGTTTCACGCTGCCCTACATTTTCGACCAGGCGTTGCGCTGGCACGCTACGTCTATCAATATCAAATCGACCGCGATTCCCGCGGAGTGGAAAGCCCCGTTCGACGAATTTCAGAAAAAGATCGGATATCGGTTCATCCTGCGCCGGATCGAATACCCGCGCACCGTGCATGCTGGCCGAATGGCAATGTTTCACATGTGGTGGCTGAACGCGGGCGCGGCGCCCGTGTATCGCGACTACATCCTGGCGTTGGAACTGCATTCCGCCGCGCGAACGGGAATCATCCGCACTACCGCGGATATTCGCCGGTGGCTCCCCGGAGACGCTGTTTTCGAAAGCACCCTCTACGTTCCCGGCGACCTTCCTCCCGGTGCTTACCGGCTCCGCGTGGCGCTGCTCGACCGTCGCACCTTGACCCCGGCCATCCGCCTCGCCATTGAAGGCCGCCAGGAGGACGGCTGGTACGACCTGGGTGGTATTGCGGTCGAATGAGCCAACCTCGCGGATACACCTGTCTGGCCGAACTCGCGCCTCTGATCCTCGAGATCCAGCGCAGCGCTGACGGTTTGTGGACCATGCATTTGTTCGACAGCCGGGCGCACGCAAGGGTCATCCTGCCGCCCAGCGAATTCGATCTCGACGCGGCCAAGCAGAAAGCTCTCACTAACGCCGAGTTCTACATGCGCAAACACGGCGGTGATCCCTCCTGGACCCGCCCCGCCATGGTCGGTTGGCGCGAATTCACGCCAAGGGACGTCATTTGGGAAACCTAGACGCGGGGCCGTTACTCAAGGTCTTTCTCAACGCCGGCGTCATTACGGATAGCGGCGTGATCGCTGACGGCATGGTCGTGGTGTGCGGCGATCGCATCCAGTATGCCGGTGAGCGGAGCGAGATTCCCGCGGGTGCGCAGATTGTCGACGTGGGTGGCCTGTTCCTCGCGCCCGGATTCGTTGACATTCACATTCATGGCGGAGCGGGCAGCGATTTCATGGACGGCACCGATGCCGATATCGAGAGCGTCTTCCGCTATCACGCTGCGCACGGGACCACGAGCCTCTGTCCCACCACGGCGACGGCGCCGCTTGCGGAAATCCTCCTGGCGCTCGAAGCGCTGGAACGTTATCGCACCGGCCCACAGGCGGCCGGCCGCGCACTCGGCGCGCACATCGAAGGTCCCTACCTGGCCATGACCAAGCGTGGCTGCCACCTGCCGCGGTTCGTTCGCCATCCCGAAGAACATGAGTGGCGGCAGATTCTGGAACGGGGTCCTATTGCTTCGATGACGCTGGCTCCCGAGCTGCCGGGCGCACGAGCCTTGGTGGAAGAGCTGCACCGCCGCGGCGCCGAATGCTAACGCCGGCCACAGCGAAGCGCTTTATCAGGAAGTGGAGGAAGCCGCCGGATTGGGGCGTCCGCCACGTCACGCACCTTTATTGCGCTATGACCGACGCCATGAATAATCGCTGGCGCGGTACGCGCAATCCACGGAGCGGCGGCATCGTCGAAGCTGTGTATCTCGACGAGCGGCTCTCCTCGGAGCTCATCACCGACGGCAAGCATCTGTCGCGCGAGATGCTGCGCCTCGCCTTTCGCAATAAGGGCTACGAGAAACTGGCTATCGTGACCGACGCGATGCGCGGTGCGGGCATGCCCGACGGCGAATATGCCTTCGGTCCGCGCCACGGCATGCTGGCGGTGGTGAAAAATGGCGAAGCTCGCATTCCCGATGGCACCGCACTCGCGTCGTCGGTGTTCCCCATGAACGAAATGGTCCGCGTGTTTCGCGACCTGGTTGGCTGTCCCCTTTGGCAAGCCGTGCGCATGGCGTCTCTCACCCCGGCCGAGATCATCCACCGTGCCGGCGACATCGGCAGCATCACGCCCGGCAAACTAGCCGACCTGGTTATCCTCGACGATCAGCTTCACGTGCACTCCACCTACATTGGCGGCCAGCTCTGCCCGCGCTAGGCCGGGAGCCCCAGAACTTTTCTCGCAGTCTCGGCGCCAAACACGGGAAGCTTCGCGTCGGTGATCAGCCCGATCTGTTTGAGTACGGACGCTTGGTCCCAGTAGATGTGCTCATGCGACAGCTTCCCGTCGCGGAATTTTACGATCACCACCAGTGGAATCTCCACATGCCTGTTGGTCGCGGCGACGCCGGGCAGCATCCAGGGCATCTCCTCGGTGTGCGTGAACGAGAAGATCAGCTCGTCGACCAATTGATCTTCGCCGACCGTGCGCGAGACCGGCTTGAGTTTCGTGTCCGGCGGCATCTTCGGAATGAAATCGGTGGAGTAGAACGCGCGTAGCTCGGCCTTTCCCCGGCCGCCCGTCATGACCGGGACATGGTTGACGTAGGCGTCGTCCACCATGGTGTCGAGCGTGCGCTCGGTATCGCGCGTTTGGAATTCGTGTGCCGTGTGCTCTTCCCACAATTGGCTCAGGCTGGGTGCAGACATGTTTACAGGATAGGTCAACGCCTTTCAGCCATGCCAGGCTCCCAACAATCGGCGCAGCAGAACCAGTTCGCCCAGATGATACGCATTGTGATCTGCCACGAGCAGCGCCTCGCGCAGAATCGTTTGTCCGCTGCCGTGCGGGATGCGGGCGAAAAGATCGGTCGATGGCTTCGTAACCAGGGCGATCATGGCTTGCAGGTCTGCCCGGAAGGTCCGCAAGCTGCTGTTCCAGGCGCGGGCGGACGGCGGCGTTTCCGTGCCGGGCCAGTACCCGGCGGGGAATTCCGGCGAGACGTGCGCGGCGTTCCGGCTGAATTCCAGGATGTCCCACTGGGCGATGCGCATGTGTTCGATCAGTTGCCACGCGCTGTGCTGCGCACCCGCGGGTTTCATGCCACGGAGGGCGGCCGGAAATCGGGCCACCGCGGCATCGAAAGTAAGGTGGGCTCCGCCGCCTTGCAGAAGGTCAACCAAATGTTTGCGAAGAGAACTATCCGTGGCTGATGACCTCATCGGAGTGGGAGTTTATCACAGATTTTCGGGTGTTTTCCCGATTCTGGTGCTTACTACCCTTGGGCTACACTTCGGGTGACAAGGTGTTCCGGTGATATGGGACGACTTACATCGCTTTAGTCTTACTAGGACTAGCGTGCTTAAAAATGCGCCGGAAGAGTCCGGTGTCTATGGCCTGGCGCTGCCCGGCAAGTGGGTGTACATCGGGAGCAGTTTTAACATTCGCAGAGCTCTATTGGACTACTTAAGCGGCCAGAAGCCCTACGTTCTGCAATGGCAGCCCCGGCAGTTCACCTTTGAGCTACTGCCGTACAAAGCACGTTTGGTCCGGCAGAAGGAATTGGTCTCCCAGTACCGCCCGGTCTGCAATCGCAAGACACAGCCCCTGGTTCGCTCATAACATGCACGGTCGGGATTTCACCCGATTTTCCTCGACCGCGTGAACTGTTATCGTCCTTTCATCTGCCACTGTTTTCTCGGCCCGGCGACACGCAGCCGGGCCATTTTTTTGCGCTCCAGCCCCGCTCCTCCGAGCCTTCCAACGCAGGTCGCTATACTGATTACGAATGACGCGTCGTAATTATCTGGCGGTTCTGGCGGCTTCGGCCCTGCGCTTACGTGGACAGGGGATTTCTTCCCGTGGTGTGAAGGCCATGCCGCGCGGCAAGCCCTCGGGTCTGCCGTTTAACGCCCACTTCGTGGATGTCGCCGCGGAGGCGGGCCTCCATCGTCCGGTCATCTATGGCGGTGTCGACAGCAAGCAATACATCGTGGAAACCGTGGGCTGCGGCGTCGCCTTCATCGATTACGATAACGATGGCTGGCTCGATGTCTTCCTGCTGTGCGGTACCCGTCTGGAGGGCGCTCCGGAAGGCTGCACGAATCGGCTCTACAAGAACAACCGCGATGGCACGTTCACCGATGTGACTCAGAACTCCGGCTTGCAGCGCTCCGGGTGGGTTTCGGCCGTCTGCGTGGGCGACTACGACAACGACGGCTTCGACGATCTGTTCCTTACCTACTGGGGACAGAACGTCCTCTATCACAACAATGGCAACGGCACCTTCACCGATGTCACCGCGAAGGCCGGACTGCTGCACAAGGAGACCCGCTGGGGTTCGGGCTGCACCTTCATCGACTATGACCGCGACGGCAAGCTCGACCTGTTCGTCTCCAACTATCTCAACTTCGACATGAAAACCACGCCCAAGCCCGGCGAGAACAGCAACTGCAACTGGAAGGGCGTGCCTGTCAACTGCGGTCCTCGCGGCCTACCGCCCGGTCTCCCGGCGCTTTACCACAACAACGGCGACGGCACGTTCACCGACGTCAGCGAAAAATCGGGCATCGCAAAAGGCAAGGGCAGTTACGGCATGACCGCCGTAGCCGCCGACTTTGATAATGACGGCTGGCCCGATATCTACGTCGCCTGCGATTCCACACCCAGCTTCCTGTTTCGCAACAACCACGACAACACATTCACCGACATCGGCCTGGAATCCGGCGTGGCGCTCAACGAAGACGGTATGGAGCAGGCCGGTATGGGCATCGGTGTCGGCGACTACAACCTCAACGGCAATCTCGACATTTTCAAGACGCACTTTGCCGACGATACCAACGTTTTGTACCGCAATGACGGCAAAGGAAATTTCGAAGACGTCACCATCAGCGCCGGCCTGGGCGTCGAGACGCGCTACATCACCTGGGGCGCGGGCATCGTCGATCTGGACAACGACGGCTTGCCGGACCTGTTCGCCGTAACCGGCAGCGTTTATCCCGAAGTCGAGGCTAAGTTGCCGAGCTACCCCTACCATACGCCGCGTATCGTGTTTCGCGCGCTTCCCGGCGGGAAGTTCGAGGAGTTGATCGATCAGGCTGGTCCGGGAGTGGCGGCTGCGCACTCCAGTCGCGGTTGCGCGTTCGGCGATTTCGATAATGATGGCGACATCGACGTGCTGATCGTGAACATGAACGAGCCGCCGTCATTGCTGCGAAACGACATGACGGGAAACAACCATTGGCTGAAGGTGAAGCTGATCGGCGTCAAGTCCAACCGGAGTGCCATCGGAGCGCGCGTCACGGCGCACTATGGGGGCAAGATCCAGGCCCAGGAGGTTTTAAGCCAGACCAGCTTCTACTCGGCCAACGATCTGCGCGTGCACTTCGGTTTGGGCGCGGTGACCGCGGCCGATCTCGTGATCCGCTGGCCGAACGGGACCAAGGAGACGCTAACCAATGTCCCTGCCGATCACCTGATCGTTATTAAGGAAGGTTCTGGCGTGATCAAGACGGAGGCTTTCAGGAAGAGGCCATAGGTTGCGCCCGTCGTGCGAGCGCCTCGGCTTAATCCGCGCCCGATGCCCGCTGCCGGATCTCAAGAATCCGGGACGTGATGATGGGCTGTTCATACTCCGGATGGCGGAACTCAAGGTGCATGCCCCGGCCAACGAAGGAGGGCTTCAGGATCGAGCCGCCCCAGTTGGAACCCTCAATTTTCACCAGCACCGGTTCGGGACAGTATCGCGGATGCCCGGAGATTAGCGCTTCGCCCGAGCCGCACAGCACAATCGTGTAGGAACGGTTCTGCGTCTCCACCTCGAGCGTGCTCTCATGCGGCAGGTCCCAGAGATAGACGCCGCCTTCGATCTCGGATTGGATGATGTTGTGATTGACCTGATCGCTCAGGTTGCGATGCGGGAACGACGGCTGTGTCAGGCTACCCAAGTAGCGGCGACTCCCCTATAGCAAGTATAGACATAACTTAGGGGATTGTCGCGCGATTCGGTGCGCAATGCCACTATTGGATCGATGGCCGTGGACGGCCGTTTAATCCGGCTTGCGGCCCACTGAGGCCCGCACGAACCAGTCCCACATGCGCGGCTGGCCGGAGAAGTCGAACCAGGAGTGGTTGTCGCCCCAGGGGTAAAGCACTTTTCCGAACTGGATGTTCTTGAAACCGGCCGATTGCAGGCGCTTGCGCAGCTCGAAGGAGTAGTAGAACTTCTGCTGGTCGTCGCCCTCTGTGTAAAGGCCGGAGATGAAATCGTAGTGCCGCGGGCCAATCAGCTTGCTGACGCGTTTGCGGGCTTCTTCCTCGGTTCCCGCCTGCTCCCGCTCTTTTTCGAGGATCAGAACACCTTCGTAAAGCACCGATTCCATGGATGGGAAAATGCCTGCGAACGTACCGCCCGGCTTGAGCGTTGCCGCGATCTCGGCGAGGATCCGGTCGACTTCACTGAGCTTGGGAGAAAGGACGGAATTGACGGCCACCGCGACATCGAGCTGCCCGTGAAAATGCGCCAGGTCAGCCAGGCTGCGGCGATAGAACGCAACGTTCTCCCGCGGGCAACGGGTGCGGGCCTGCTTTAGCATCCCGTTCGAGAAATCCACGGCCACCACTTTGCGGAACCTCTCCGAGAGAAACGGCAGCAGGTTGCCGATGCCGCAGCCCAGGTCGGCCACAGTGAGGCTCTCGCGGCCGGGAAGGCCGTCCAGGAAACTCAGCAGCGGATTGATCACTTCCTGCTCAAACGGGCTGCTGATCTGGTCGAAATAAGTTGTTGACACCTGATCCCAAGTTTGGGCATCCATCGAACAAATCCTTATCTTTCAACTATAAGCGGCCTTTACTTAAATCGATAGATTCGTTAGGTAACTTTAATGTGTTAACTCCTGATAGCATTTGTGGCTATGAGCGCCGTATAATCTCTGGCTGTGATCGTACACGTCGAAGGAACAGGGCCCGCGCTCGTTGTGTTGCAGGGTGGACCCGGGTTGACCAGCCGCAGCGTGGCGCCGATAGCCGAACGCTTGCAGGACGACTTCCGCGTGATCCGTTTCGAGCACACGGGCTGGGGCATCCGCGACGTCCTCGAACAAATGGACGCCGTGCGCGACGATCTGGGCGAGGAACGCTGGTTTGTGCTGGGGCACAGTTGGGGCGCGGCCTTGGCAAGCCTTTACGCGACGACATATCCCGAACGCGTGCGGGCGCTGGTGCTGGCGCATCCGCTGGAGATCTCGACGGCATTCTGCGATTTCGCCGACGATGCCTCGTGCGGCAGCGATGAGCAGTTCACAGAGGAACACGATGCGGACGTGGCCGGGATGCTCTGGGAGGATTTGGAAGCCACATGCCCGGACGCTACCGGCGAAGGCTACGACCTTGCGCCTGTGGCGAGGCAGATCGTTGCGCCGGCGCTGGTTCTACTGGGCGAACGCGACCCGATCGACCACCGCTCGGGCCAGCGCTGGGCCGAGCTTACGAGCGCGCAGCTCATCTCCATGCCGGGCGCGGGACATTGGTCGTTCCATGAGCGTCCGGCGGAATTTCAGAATGCGGTCACGGAATTCCTGATGTCTCACGGCGCACGTCGCACCATGACCGCGGCCATCGCTTAACTTGCCGGTTCGTCAGGTGTGCCATCGAACGGCGAGCCGCCGATGCGATTGGAATTCTCACCACTTTCCGTAACAACGTCACGGACCACTGCGTCGGACTCGGGGGAATGGAGCTGCGCGCTCAGCCGCTGGAGCGCAACGCGGATGACATCGCGGTGATGGAGCTTATGGCCCGGGCCTCGCTCGCTCAATTCGAGCCAGAGGCTGTGCAGCAGCTCCACGTCTTCGGGCCAAAGGCGCGGCGGGTGCGGGCCCAGGTTGAAAAATCGTTGGCTGCCGCTTTCCGGATCAATGATCTGCAGCGAAAGCTGCGGGCGCGGTTCCGGCAGCCGCTCCCACGCATTTCCGTAGGCCTTCGCCTGCTCGTCCATCATGAACTTGCCTGACAAGCCCATCACGATCAGCGAAGATTGCAGGCGTTGCGCCGTTTCCATGATGGCCCAGGCAGGATCGACGCCGGGGACCACCATGAGCTCAACGTGCTTGCCGGATTTCTCCGCGAGTGAAACAACGTTGCTGAACAGCTTGGCGATGTCGTCTGTAAACACTTGATCGGCGCTCAACTCGTGCTCGCCGGAACCGGCCTCGGTCAGCGTCTTCACCGTGAGCACGACGATGTCGATCTTATTGGTGTTGGTCTTCTCGAGCGTTTGCCTGACGTGATCCAACTGGTTGGGATTCCGTACGGTGACGAGCACGTTGCCGGGCCGCGCGTTGAGCGTGGTTGTCGAAACATCCGGCGGCGTGTCGAGGCGGAACTTCTCGATCTCAGGAGCGATTTGCCGCGACTTCCTGTGGTTGTATTTCTCGGAAATCTCGAAGACGGCGAATATCACCAGGCTGAAGCCCAAGCCCCACTTGGTGGCAGTCTCTTTCGTGAACAGGTTGATGATGGCGATCACGAATAAGAACGCCGTGATCAGGCCGAGACCGAGAGGGATCTCGACGCCGAACAGATGAAAATTGAGCGGCACGCGGAAGCCGCGCGGTCCGGGCTGGCGGTAGCGCAGCACGATCACGGCCAGCGCCTTCATGGCGAAGCTCCAAACTACACCGAACGCGTAGGCGTCGCCCAGCAGCTGGAGGTTGCCGCGGGTCAGGATGATGCAGGCGATCTGGAGGCCGGCGATCATGCCGATGATCCGCGATGTGGTACCGAACTTGTGGTGGGGCTGCCGAAACCAGTCCGGCAGCACGCCGTCTTCAGCCACGCGATTCAGGACGCCGTTCGAGCCGACGATCGCGGTATTCACTGCGCCCGCGAGGATCACGGTGCCAACCACCACCACGAACCCCTGAAAGAGCAGACGCACCGTCACCGGTCCCACCATGTTCATAGCGAGGCCGCTGATGAGGTTTCCGAGATAGTTGTTGACGCGCTCGTGATCCGGGATGATCATCACGGCGAAGAACGAGACCAGCGACGTGAACAGCATGCTGTAGATAAAGATCACGAAACCGGCTTTTTCCAGATTCTTGAGTTTCGGTGAGGCGATCTCGCGATTGACTTGCGCCAGGCTCTCTTCGCCGCTCATGGCCAACAAGGAGTGGCCCAAGCCGATCATAATGGCTATCGCGGGGATCGCGGGCCACGCGGTTCCGCGGAGCCAGCCGAGAGCGTCGCTGTCGCCGGAGCCGAAATGAATGTTGGCAAGGGTCGGCAGTGGAACGGGCGACCACCCGCGCAGCACGATCGTCACTATGCACCAGCCAATGAGCAGCACGACCATGACGGTGGTGAGTTGCATGATACGCAGGGCTTTCTGGCTGGATTCGTGCATGCCGATCACGTTTTTTCGCCAGAAGTAGATGGTGACGACAATGGCGAACACGGCGGAGAACGACTGTGGGTCGACTTGCAAATTAGCGTAGCCGGCGAGCTTGGCCGTGTCGTTGATCAGGCCGGCGAGGTAGAGCCCGGCGGCGGCGCCGCTGATGGGACCGGTGAGCACGTAATCGAACATCAGGGCGGAAACGGAAAACTTCGCGAGCAGGCCGCCCAGGGCCTCGTGCACCACGCGATAGACGCCGCCGCGCACGAACATGCTGCAACTTTCGATGTAGAGGGCGCGCACCGCGTAGGAGGAAAGCATGATCGCCAGAATGAACCACGGCGCCGATTTGCCCACGAACCCTTCGGCGATACCGCCGGCGTAAAAGGCCGACGAAGCGAGATCACACAGGACGATAGCCGCCGCTCTCCAATAAGTGATAAAGGAAAGCATAACGGTCGATGCGACGACGACCTTGGTGGTACGAGAGATGTTTTGAGATGGCACCAGTGTTTGTTTCCATCCCCCATGCGGGGAATGCTTTCCGTTCTCCTGCGAGGTGTTGAGCCTTCCAAATGATGGTAGCGAATGCGGCGGGAATTCGCGACATCACCTGGGGCGGCTCAGCCATAGGTAGGATTACCTGCTGCGACAGTTGGGCTTTAAAGGCATTGTTATGATGAGACCTTATGTATGTCTAAGGCCCGCAAAAAGAGAGAATCCGCGGCGGTAGCGACACTCGCATCGAGGCCGCATTTTCTCGAACGGGTCGAGAACTTTCTCGAGCGCCGCGCCGCCGTACTCGTGCTTGCGTTGATTCTTCTGGGAACAGTCCGGATCGTCGCGACCTATACCGTGTTCAACCACACCTCCGATGAGCCGGCTCACCTCGCGTGCGGCATGGAATGGCTCGATCAGGGAGTGTACCATTATGAAGCCCAGCACCCGCCGCTCACGCGCGTGATGGTGGCGCTCGGGCCATACCTCGACGGAGCGCGTTCCGCGCACCAAAATGAAATGACCGCCGAGGGCAACGCCATCCTATATACCGGGGGTCAGTACGATCGCCGCCTGGCCCTCTCGCGTGCCGGCAACCTGCCGTTCTTCTGGCTGGCTTGCTGGATGGTGTTTCTCTGGGGCCGGCGCGCATTGGGCCCGGTGGGTGCGGTGGTATCGGTGCTCATCTTCACGATGATCCCTACGGTGCTCGCCCACGCGGGACTTTCCACTACCGACATGGGGGTCACGGCTTGTTTCGCGGCCGCGACGTATTCGCTGGTGAGGCTGATCGAGGAACCCGGCCTGAAAACCGGGGCGTGGCACGGGTTGGCGGGCGCATTGATGTTGCTTACCAAATTCTCCGCGCTCGTGTTCTATCCGGCCGCCGTGGCCCTGGCGCTGGCGCTTTGGTTATACCGGACGCGGCCGCCGGTTCGCGAACTCTGGCACTTGTTTGCCCGGCGCCTGCCCTGGCTCGGATTGGCCGCATTGCTAGGCTTCGTCGTCATCTGGGCCGCTTACCGCTTCTCCTTCGGCAGGAATATCTGGTTTCCGTTCCCGGTACCGTTCCCGGAACTGTTTGCTGGGATCCAGGACGTTATCGCTCATAACGAGCGAGGCCATATTGCCTACTTCATGGGTGAGGTGCGCACCGAGGGATGGTGGGCCTTTTTTCCAACCCTGATCGCCATCAAGCTGCCGCTCGCCGCACTAGGGCTTATCGCGGTTGGTCTTTGGCGGGGTTCCGATCAGAGGCCCGGCGCCTGGCCCTTCGGAATGTTGATCGCGGCTCCCGTCGCTATCCTAGCTGTCGCTCTGCCGTCGCGCATCAACATCGGCATTCGCCACATCCTTCCCATGTTCCCGTTTCTTGCGATCATCGCTGCCGCCGGCGCCCTCTGGCTGGCCCGGCAGGGCAGGCACGCGGCTTGGGCGCTCTGGACCCTGGCTGCCGCGCTGGTCTGGTTATGTGGAACTTCTCTCGCGGCACATCCGGACTATTTGCCTTACTTCAACGCGCTCGCGGGCCCCGAACCCGAGCAGTTTGTCGTGGAATCGGATCTCGATTGGGGGCAGGATATTAAGCGGCTGGGCCGCCGTTTACGGGAACTGAATGCGCCGTCGGTGGGTTTCAGTCCCACGATCATGATTGACCCGCTGAAGCATGGATTTCCGCCCTGGCGCTGGAGCGCCGTCGATGCCCCTTACCCTGGCTGGAATGCCGTGCAGGTGACCGAGTGGAAGTCCCATCGCATGGGTCTGCGAATGCAAGAGCCGCACACCCGCGTCTGGCCTGATTTTGTCAAGCCTGTCGAGCGCGTGGGCAGCTCGATCCTGCTTTATTACATTCCACCGGCGCCGCCAGGAGCTAACTGATGAACACGCTGTACAGCGCCGGGTTGGCCGCGCTTCCATTGTAGAATTGATCTTCACGGAGGAGGTGCGGGCAATGGCGTTCGAAGGCATCCGGCGGGGATTCTTGCTCAGCGTGGGGCTGCGAGGATAGTGGTGCCGAACATTCCAGCGGGCGCGGCGAGAGAGGAAAAACTCGTGGTCACCGAGAACGTGGCTATCGATTTTATGGGGGTGGAAGGCGCGCGCGTGCTTTCCACCCCCAACATGATCCTGGGACTTGAGCGCACGTCGCGCAATCTGGTGCTTCCTCTACTCGACCCAGGCTACGACACCGTCGGCACCCACGTGAACGTGTATCATCTGGCGGCGACGCCGATCGGCATGACGGTAACCTTCCGCAGCGAAGTGATGTCGGTGGAAGACCGCCGTGTAAATTTCAAAGTCGAAGCGTTTGATGAGAGGGAAAAGATCGCCGAGGGCACGCACCAGCGGTTCATCGTCCACGTGGAGCGTTTTGCGGGGAGAGTGCGGGAAAAGCGGCGCTAGCGCCGGTTTACCTGGCGAATGTTGATCCGTCAAATATGGTGCGAAGGCTATTTTCCCGCGCGATGAAACAAGGGCGAATGTAGTGGTGGCGGCTGTGTCTTGCCGGCGTCCAGCACCTCACGCAGTTTGAGCAGCAGTGCGCTAGGCGAGAACGGCTTCTGGACCAGAGTAGTCGCCTCGTCGAGAATGCCGTGGTAGGCGATCACGTCGTCGGCATATCCCGACATGTAGATTACCCGCATCTGCGGCGCGACGGAAGTGAGACGCCTGGCCAACTGCCGGCCGTTCACCAGCGGCATAACGACGTCGGTGAGCAAAAGATCGATGGAGCCTGCTTGTTTTTCCCATTTGCGGATGGCGTCGGTGCCGTCGTTGGCTTCGAGCACGCGATAACCGGCGAGGGAAAGTGTCTCCTGAAGCATCTGTCGCAGCGGAACCTCGTCCTCCACGAGCAGGATGGTTTCGGTGCCGTTGGTGATAGCGTTCGCGGTGGGCTCGGGTTTGTCGCTGGTGGCCGGCCCACGGAGTTGCGGCAGGTAGATGCGGAACGTAGCGCCGCTGCCGCGCTCGCTCCACACTACGATGCCGCCTCCGTTTTGCCGCACGCTGCCGTAGACACTCGAAAGACCCAATCCCGTGCCTTTGCCGCGTTCCTTGGTAGTGAAGAAGGGCTCGAATAAATGGCTTCTGGTTTCTGCGTCCATGCCTTCTCCCGTGTCTGAGACGGCCATCTCGACGTAGGAACCCGTCGGTATTTCGCTCCCCTCACAGCTCAAGCCTTCGTCGAGTGTGACGTTCTTGGTCGCGATCGTTAAGGCGCCCCCGTGGGGCATAGCGTCGCGCGCGTTGGCGACCAGATTGATCAGCACCTGTTCCATCTGGTTGGCATCGGCGTTGATGGAGGACAGATCGGGGCTGAGAAGAGTATAGAAGGCGACATCTTCTCCGATCACCCGGCGCAACATTTTTTCCAGGTTGGTAATGAGGTGGTTCAAGTCCACAGGCTTGGGCTGAATCATCTGGCGGCGGCTGAACGCAAGCAACTGAGTGGTGAGCGCGGCGGCCTGGTTCCCGGCTTTCACGATCTGTTCGGCGTGTGTGTGCAGGCGGTCGCCGGGCCGCAGCGTATCGAGCATCATGTGGCCGTAGCCGTTGATGACGGTGAGCAGGTTGTTGAAATCGTGCGCGACTCCGCCCGCCAGGCGCCCTACGGCCTCCATCTTTTGCGAATGGCGAAGCTGCTCTTCCAGTTTTTTCCGCTCACTGATGTCGGCGATCGCCATGATGATGGCGGAAACCGATCCTCCGGCATCGCGTAACGGCGCCGTCCAGACGGCAACGTCGATCAAGCTGCCGTCTTTGCGCCGGCGTTGGCGCTCCAGGCCGATAAGCAGCTCGCCTCGTCCGGTTTGTTCGATCTTTTCCTGGAATTCCGCTCGTTGGTGGCTGTCCACGAATGGCGGAGTCTGGTCCACTACCTCGTCGGCGGTCCATCCGAACAGACGCTCCGC
This sequence comes from Terriglobia bacterium, assembly GCA_963768075.1. Lineage (GTDB taxonomy): Bacteria > Acidobacteriota > Terriglobia > Bryobacterales > Bryobacteraceae > QHXW01. The sequence continues at coordinate 389,047 of CAVYHD010000002.1, read as the reverse complement.
CGCCGGATTCCAGCTCGTCACCTTGCCGGCATTATCCAAGGCAATGATGGCGAATGGGGAAGCCTGGATCACGGCTTGCTGCCGTTCATTGGACTGGCGCAAGTTTTCCTGCTGCGCGGCCATCTGGATTTTCGCGCGTTCCACGGCCCTCGTCTTGCGCCGGGCCACCACGGCGAGTGCGCCGCTTGTGTACATGAGCAGGCCGATGAGCAGACTCAGCGCGAAAACGATCTGGCGGGATTGGGTCCAGGTATCGGGTGTCGGCCAGACGCGCACAACCCAGGGCATCCCGTAGAAGTCCATCCGGCCCTCTGACAGGTAAGCTGTTCCCGGCAGGCCGGCCGCCACAGCACGAGCATAGATGCGCTCATCACGATGGGAAATCGACGCCGCATAACCTCTGGGAATTTCTGAGTTAACGACGGAATTCAGCCAGTGCTCGGTGCGCAATGGCGCTACTACGCAGCCATCAAACTTGCCGTGCCGGAACATCGGAATCAGTACCAGTAGTGTTTTGGCCGTGTCCGATGCCGGCAGGACTGTGGTTTGCCGGGCATCGCGCGCCGCCGCCACCGCGGGCCCGATAACTTCGGGTTGCAGTTGCGCGGACGGAATGCCCCAGCGGACCGTCAATGTCGCGTCCACCAGGTTGATGGAGTCAAGTTCCGGGTATCTCTGGTGTAACTGCCTCGCCTCCGATTCCCACTCGGGCTGCCAAGGGTCCGCGTCCGCTCCCCAGCGCGCCACCAGTGCTTCGAGAGGAGCCACTTGCGTACTGATGTTGGAGGTGATTTTACTTTGGATGTTGCGCGTGATGAGAGCAGCGGTCTGTGCCACCTGCACCGTTTCGCGCGATATCATCACGCGGCACAGTAATAAGGTTGTACACCACCCGCAAACCGCTATCATCAGCGGAAGGAGGTTCCATTGCGCGCGCTGCAAGCGTGCGCCGGTCCGGCCCTGGTGGTGCGGCGTTGGAGAAGAGTTATGGTACTTCTCGTCCACCCCGCTATTATACGGATCGATGATTCGTAAGTTAATACTCTAAGTGGTTTAGCAGAACTTGATAACTAATGGATTGCTAACTTTCGATAACTAACTTACCGCGGGCGCCTTAAGAATAGAATACGAGTCAAAAGAGAACGCGCGTTAGTCAGGCCGGGCAACCGTCTGGCCCGCGAAAGTCATCGGCATCGCGCAAGCTCCAGCGCCAGCTTGGTAACCCAAAGCTGCTTGGCGATGCTGATGTCGAACGCGCCGGCCTCGCAAGGTCAGCTGCTTTCCAGTCCCCAAGAATTTTCCGTTGGCGTCCACTGGAGTTCTTGCCAACACGCAATGCCTCGCCTCGAACGTGCGCGGCACGGATGCCCCGCCGGGAAATCGTAATTGACAGATCTCGTGGCCTAAAAAAATGCGCGCCTTCCATCAGCAGCGGCGAGCGTCAGCGGGACCATCGAACCAGGCGTTCGAATTGATGAACGTGATTCTCGCCATGGGCCGCGCACGGGTCGCTTAAGCCGCAAAAAACAAGGCTCAAAAATTTTTGTTGCCATGTGGTGCGCCTGCGCTATAATCGTTTCCCGGAACTCCGAACAAGCTGGCTAATACCTCCCCATTACGTCCGACTGGAGGCCCGTTGTGGCTCAAGTGCATTCTGTAGACGTGCTGGCTGATTTTGCTCATCAGTTGCGGCAGCCGCTCAGCGCCCTGGAAGCGTTGACGTCATACCTCGAACTCATCACTCCCGAAGATGCGTGCATTCGCGAGCAGTTGCGCAGAATGCACCAGCAAATTGCCCATGCGGACCAGATTCTTTGCGAAGGTCTACGCGCTGTTCGCGCCTACATGCCGTCGCCGGGCGATGCCAAGCTTGCCGAGCTGGCTCCCGTTGCGCCGGAAGACGCCGGCGAAGAGTTCAACCGGCCCCTGACACATGCGGCCATGGCCGCGGTTACCCACTGAGGTGGCCGGACGTAGAACCGCGGCTTGGAATCCCACAGCCGTCGCGATACTCCACTCCACTCGGGCTGGTCCTCGCCGCGATCGATGACGATCAGTGCGTCGGCGCGGTCGAGGTATTGCAGGCTCGTCGCCTTGAAATCGTCCGCGGCGAAATCCATTACGGCGAAATAGAGATCCGGTTTGAAAAATTGCAGGATGCTGTTGGATTCGGCGATGACGTGCTGGCTCGTGTCGAAAATGCGGCGGAGCTCGGGCAGAGCGTGGCCCAGTTGATCAGCCGCGGTCCGTATCCAATATGATCGTCGTGCGCCCGCGGCCAGAAAGCGGCTGGTATCGGTTCCGCCCGTGGCGTCGGTCTCTTCCGAAATCGCAAATGGATGCTCCGGATCGACGATGGTGCATTCACATGGCGCGCCATCGCTCGAACAAACGCCGTGGCCGAACTGCGTGACCTTGAGGGCCGTCCAATGCGCCTCGGGAATTGCGGCGATCAACCCGGCCACTACCGACGTCTTGCCGATATTCCGCGTGTGACCGCCGACGACGAGCAACATTCAAGCCTCGGCCCGTTCGAGCTCCGCCAGGCGGCGCTTCTGGTCCGCGATCTCGTCCCGCATTTGCGGCAATCGTGCCAGGTTGGCTAGCTGCTCCAGGTGTTGTTTGAGCGGCCGCGCCGGCGTGCCCCACACCACCTGGCCCGCGTGTACGATCTTCGAAGGCAGAATGCCACAGCCGGAGCCCAGCACGGCGTGTGATTCGATGCGCGCTTTGTCCCCAATCCCCACTTGCCCGCCGATCACCGCATAATCCTCCACCACCACGCTGCCCGAGAACCCGGTCTGCGCCGCCACCACCACATGCTTTCCGATGCGGCAGTTGTGGCCCACATGCACCATGTTATCGAGCTTGGTGCCGTCGCCGATGCGCGTCGTACCCAGCGCCGCGCGGTCGACGCACGAATTCGCCCCGATTTCGACGAAGTCGCCGATCTCGACGCGTCCGATCTGCGGGAATTTCTGATACCGGTCGCCGTCCAGCGCGAAACCGAAACCATCGGCGCCAATCACGCATCCCGCATGCAGGATTGCGTTGCTGCCAACGTCCACGTCATCGTAAATAGTGACGTTCGCGTGCAGCACGGTATCATGGCCGATCTGGACGCGGCGGCCGATGGAACAGCCCGGACCAATGCGGCAATTGCCTTCAATGCGCGCTCCTTCGGCAACGCTCACGTGTGGCCCGATCTCGACGCCCTCCCCAATCTCCGCTTCCGGGCTGACGGCTGCCGTCCCATGCACGCCCGGGCGGTGGGGAGGAGCCGGCACCAGGCGGCTCACCGCGCGCGCGAACGCCGTCCGCGGCGCGGCGGCGCGAATCACGGTCCGGCCCGCGGGAAATTCCAGCGGTACGATCAGGCACCCCGCGGCTGACAGCTCCGCCTGCTGGACCGCTCTCGTACTGGAAACGAACGAGAGGTCCTCAGCACCCGCCACATCCAGCGCCTGGACGCCGGTGAGCTCCTTTTCCCCGTCACCTTCGAAGGTTGCCCCGAGCCATTCAGCCAATTCCCTGACACGCATGTCTACACTGTAACGCGGCGCCGCCGGGCGAGTGCGGTATAAAAGGAAGAGCGCAAATGAAGCCGAAGAAAGCCAAGAGACGCGCCTTACCCAGGCCTGCGGTAGAGACCGCTCCGCAAGCCCGTGGCGCGGCCGGCTCCGCCTCGCACGGCCTTGCCGAATGGGTCTTTAACTTCATCATCCTGATTTTTGCCACCAGCACCATCGCCCAGCCCGAGGTCATTCCGACCTCTTCCATGGAGGACAATCTGCTGATTGGCGATCATGTCATCGTCGACCGCTTGGCGTATTCGCCGCCCGGCGCGCTCTCCCGGCATTTGCTGCCCTATGAGCCCGTCAAGCGCGGGGACATCATCGTGTTCCGCTACCCTCTGAACATAAAAGAGGATTACGTGAAGCGCGTGATCGGCATGCCTGGCGATCGGATTCGCCTCGTCAACAAGCAGGTATTCCTGAACGGCACGAAGCTGGACGAGCCTTACACGGTTCACAAGACCCGCTATCTCGATTCCTACCGCGACAACTTTCCCGCTGGGGCGCCCAACATGGCGCTTCCGCCCGAGGCCATGGATATGCTCGAAAACCATGTGGTGAACGGTGAGGTGGTCGTGCCGCCAGATCACTATTTCGCCATGGGCGACAACCGCGATAACTCCGCGGACAGCCGCTACTGGGGTTTCGTCCCGAGCGAAAACATCAAGGGTAAGCCGCTGCTGATCTACTGGTCATACGACGCCTCGACGCAGGATCTGGTCGACTTCACCACTTTTCACTTCATCGATCTTGCCGAGCATTTTTTCTCCAAGACACGCTGGCGCCGGACGTTCATGTTGATTCACGGATATCCCATCGGCGGTTGAAGGTCCCCGCTTTGTCCGTTGACCCCTCTGCCTTCGTCGCTTCCACGGCGCGCATCGATCCCGGCGCTTCGATCGCGCCCGGCGTACGCGTCGGGGAGTTCTGCGTCATCGAATCCGATGTGGTAATCGGGGCAGGCTGCACGCTCGAACCATACGTCTACGTGAAACGCTGGACGACCCTGGGCGAGCGCAACTCCATTTCCGCCGGGACCGTGCTGGGTACCGATCCGCTGGACAAGAATTTCACCGGTGAGCGCAGCTACCTGCGCATCGGTAACGACAACATCATCCGCGAGCACTACACCATCTCCCGCGGCACCGAACCGGAATCCGCTACCGAGATCGGCGACGCCAACTACATCATGACCTCCGGCCACATCGCCCATAATTGCAAAGTTGGCAACAGCACAGTGATATGCAGTTGCGCGCTGGTTGCGGGCTACGTGGAGGTGGAGGACCAGGCGTTCGTCTCGGGGGGCGTCGTGATTCACCAGTTCTCGAAAATCGGCCGCCTCGCGATGATCGGCGGAAACACCCGCGTCAATAGCGACGTTCCCCCGTTCTTTCTCTACTCCGGCTTCAACGTCGAAGCCAAGGGCGTGAACCTCGTCGGCCTCAGGCGGGCCGGCTTCAAAACGCCGCAAATCACTGCGTTGAAGAACGCCTACCGGTTGCTGTACCGCTCCGGGCTGAAGCTCGAGGATTCGCTGCGGCGCATCGAGCGCGAGATTGCCACGGCCGAGGCCGCCCATCTGGTGGCGTTCATCCGCCGGAGCAAGCGCGGCATCTGCCGCGAATGATTTGACTCGCCGAGACTCTAGTCACCCGCAAACGACGTAAGCCGTTCGACGGTCCACTGCGCGTCGGGCTCAATCGAAAAATTTCCGCCCGCGTAAAGTTGGCGCACCACGGCCACATCCGCTGTCTCGTTCCTGGCATCGACGGCTCCCGCGAGCACGATGCGGCGCGGCGCGATCGAGGCCGCCACCTCCGGCAGATCCGTGTGATTCAACAGGCCCGGTACGAAGTTGGCGAATGACTGGTTGTATAACTCGGAGTCCACCACGCTGCGGAATGACGTAAGACCACCGGAAAGATAAAGTCTGTCGATTCGCTTGTCGAGCGCTGCGGCAAACAGCGCCGGCACCGTCAGCCTTCCAGCGGCCGCAACCAGTAAACGCCGTTGAGCGGTCGCCGGATGCTTATGTAACGCCGCGACGATCGCCAGTATGTCGGTAACACGCTGCCCCACCAGCGGCTTGCCTAGGATTACCGAGCTCCACGCGTAATCCTCCTCTTGCCTGTGGGAAGCGGCATATCCTGCGTGTCCCGGGCTGTATTCGGGAAGCAGCGCCCCCACCCCGCGAATGTCGGCGGCGCAAACCACCGGACTGCCCGCCGCAAGATCCGCGTCCGGCTGGAACCAGAGCCGCTCGGATTCCACAGGATCGAGCACCAGCAGAACCGGCTTATCCGGCGCCGTATCTTTCGCCGTTACGAGCCATGCCGGAAGCCAGACGCCCGGATCCGACCCAACTTCGAGCACCTCGACAGTCACGTTAGGCATTTGCCGTCGCGTAATGATCCGTGAGGAAGTCGGCCCGCGTGATACCCGCAGCAAAGAGTCCAGCGCCGCCGGAGTGCGCTCCACCCGCCTGGCTTTGTTCAGCGTGAACGCCGTCGCGCTATGCAGCGAGGCGGTCACGTTGCCGGATTCCGATGCGTACAGTGTGGCAAAAGCCTCTGGTTTAACCGCGGGTTCCTCGCGCACTGCCTCGGTCGATCCCTTCAGCCAGCGCGTGAACCAGTTGTAGATCAGCATGCGGCTGTCGTAAGCCAGCGAATGGGGCAGGGGAGTGTCGGCCCACTTCAAACGATCGGCGTGATTCAAAGTGGAGTACACGGCACGAAGCTTTTGAAACTCCTGCCACCCGTTTGTAATGTACTGGGAGGAGTAAGTCGAGTAGAAATCGCGGTCGCTCGGCCAAATCAGCATCGGTTTCGGCGCGAACGGATAGAAAAGATCCCAGCGGTCGAACCCCACCGGGCCCGAATCCACAAAATCCTGCTCCGCGTCGTCGGTCGAGCCAGGCGAAATAAATGGGAGCGCGGCCACGTTTTCGATGTTCCCCATGCACGGCGCCGCCGCCACTAGCCGCTCGTCCGCCGCCGAGAGCAGCATCGTGAGCGTGCCTCCTCCGGAGTGCCCCGTCGAGCCCACGCGCTTGGCGTCCACCATTGGGAGGGCAATCAGGTAATCCAGGCTGCGCATCGAATCCCAGAGCTGGAAGCGTGTGGCCGTGTCGCCAAAGAGCAGCATTTGCTTGCCGGGAACGGTGTGCTCGGAGTCCACGTCCTGGAGCCGCGTATGGAGGCCCGAGGAGTCCGGATATTGAATGCGCTCGCCCTGTCCCATCGGGTCAAAAGCGAGCACCACGAACCCGAGTTGCGCCAGCCCCTGGCAGCAGCGCTGGTAGTTGGGATTGGCCTTGCCTTCGTTGTAATGCCCGCTCTGGAACAGAACCGCGGGGAACGGTCCGGCGCCTTTCTTGGGAAGGTACAGGTTCGCCGAGACGATCAGCCCCGGCCGGCTCTCGTAAATCACCTTCTCGACTTTGAAACCCTCCCGCTCGAACGATCCCGTCGTGCGCGCGTTTAGCGGAGTGCGCTCCGGCATTCCGCCAATCAGCTTCCATAGTGTTTCCCGCGCCCATTTCTGGCGCGCTTCGATCGCTGCCGGCGTCACCAGCTTCGCCAGTTCCGCGTCGCGTTTCTCTACCGCCTTCTTGGTCAGGCCGCGCAGGTACTCCGGCAGACAGTGGGGGTAGGCATGGAATGGCGTCCCGGGAAACGGCGTTTGCTCCGCCGCGCGCGCGCAGAAAGTCACCGTGCTGGCCGCACCGGTAAACAGAAATGAGGAGAACAGCTCTCTTCGTGTCATGATGTCGAGGCTTTCAGGCTAACACTGCCGCAGTCAAGCGCAAACAGGAGCCGGGCACGGGCCCGGCCTCCCATCAGAATGACAGCTTCAGCGCCAGTTGCAGAATACGCGGGGACGCCGCGCTAAAAATCTCGCCGAATGTGGGGTCGGCCTGATACCTATCCACGGCGGCGTTGCCGTTGGTCGAATAGAGATTGAAGTTGACGTTGTTGAACACATTGAACGCCTCCGCGCGGAACTCGACTCCAATCCGCTCGTTGATCTTCGTGTGCTTTACCAGCGACATGTTAGTGTTGAACAGGCGCGGGCCGCGGAGAGAATTTTTTCCCTGGTTGCCGAAGGTCCCGATGGCATTCGGTTGAAACAGGGAGGTGTTGATCCATTCCTGCACCATCTGGCCATGGGATTCCCCCGAACCGATCACTGCCTGGTGGATGTTGGTGCCCGTGAAGTCCGCCCGGTCCTCGAACTCTCCGGTAAGCGAATTGTCCACACCGCTGTATACCGTGAACGGGAATCCGCCCTGCCAGGTGACAATACTGCTAACCTGCCATCCATTTACCAGTTTGCCTGCAAACTCGTTCACGCCAAAGTGCGGAAGCTGATACGTGCCCGACAACTTGAATACGTGCCGAACATCGTCATCCGACGGACCGTAATCGAAGTGCCGGTTGAACGGATCAGTCGGCCCGTAATAGGAACCGAGCGGAGCAAAGTCGTCCAGGTCCTTGGACCACGTGTAGTTTGTCAGCAGGGAAAGGCCGGAGCTGAACCGCTTTTCCACGGTAAGCTGTAACCCGTTGTAGTTGGAGTTGATCGAGGAATCGACCACGCTGACGCTTCCGTAGCCTGGATACATGCGCCGCGATTGTTCGTTGGCCTCCGTCGATATCGGTGTCCCGTTCGCGTTGTTTCCGGGAGTGTAAATTGCAGGATTGGCCTGAAACAGGCCGGACTCCTGATCGGCCGTGCCGTAAAGATGCGTGCCCTTGTTGCCGACATACGCCGCTCGCACCAGCCAGCTTGCGCCAAGCTGGCGCTCCAGCGTGAGGTTCCACAGCGCGATCACCGGCAACTGGAAATTCTGACCGAAGATCTGCGTAAACGAGAACGGTCCTTGCGGAAACGTCGCGCTGGATGAATAGGACTTGCTGATGGCGCCGAACGATGCCGGGAACGGGTTCGCTATCCCTGCGCTGCCGTAGGGGTCCTTAAAATTGACATCGTTTAAGGTGATGATCGGAGCAAACGGTGGAATGCCCACTACATCCTGGAAGGCGACAGTATTCGGAATCGCATAATATTCGCCAGCACCCCCGCGGATGCTGGTCTTGCCGTCATCGGTGAGCCGGTACGCGAAGCCCAGGCGCGGCGCGAAGTTCCATGGCTTGCTGTTCATAGAGGCCGCCGGGCACCCGGCATCGTGGTTGCTCCCGCCAAACAGCAGCCCTTCTGGCGCGTCGGGGAATCGCGTCGATTGTTGTCCGGGCTCAAAGCAGCCAACCCGCCCTTCACTGTCCTGGTACGGGAACCACGGGTCCCACCGCAGACCCAGATTGACAGTCAGCCGGGAATTCACGCGCCAGTTATCCTGTATGAACGAGCTCCACTTGACGCCCGTGAAGTTGAGGTAAAGTCCTCCTGCTTGGGTGAACGTCGATACCTGGCCCAGCATGAAGTCCGCCATGTTGTTTCCCGAAAGGTTGTTGTTGAAGTAGAATTCGCCGTTTTCTTCGAATGTGTTGGCCATGGGCGCGCGAACGCGTAGCGCTTCCCCGCCAAAATGAAGCTCGTGTGTGCCCTTGATATATGTCACGTCTTCGCGATACGTCGAGTCGCCGCGATTGAAAGCGCCGTAGTGATTGCTGCTGACCGAGAAACCGCCACCAACGCCGATCACCAGTTCGCAAGGAGTAGTCCCGGCAATCTCAATCCCTGCGGCTTGCGGGCAGAACGGTGCTCCGGACAACGATCCGCCATTTTGCTGGTTCCACCCGAACCAGGTGTTAAACAAAAGGTGCGCGGTCGCGTTATAGGTGTAGGTTGCCGCGTAATTCTGTACCCGAACCTGGTTGCCATTTCCATCGACCTGCAATAGGTTGGCCTTGTTAGTCATCGGCTGTTGGTTGAAATTGGTAAAGAAATACCGGAGGGAGATCTGATTCTTGCCTTGTACGTAATCCCCCTTGACCATGAACTGGTCGTCCGCCCAGCGCTGGCTCGGGCCGAGATAATTGATCTCTTGCCCGGGGCCGTTCGGAAGAGGAAGGTAGTTCAACAGATATTGGGACACCGAGCTTAGGCGGCTGGCAGGAATCTGGTTCCCGGCGAATGGAAGGTTGTTGTTGAGTGGGTCAACCAACTGTACCCCCGGCAAATCGGAAAAGTTCCCCGTGCGCTCTTGGGCCGTGGGCACAAAGGCAATATCCCCATTCGGTGCATTCGCGTAGCGCGTGCCCTGATACGTCCCGAAGTAGAATAACCGGTCCTTCAGGATCGGGCCGCCCACGCTGCCGCCGAATTGATTGCGCTTGATCTGGTCTTGCGCCGGCGCGAAGAAGTTGCGCGCGTTCATGTCGCCATTGCGTAGAAATTCGAATACATCGCCATGAATTTGGTTAGTGCCGGACTTGGTCACCACATTCACAACGCCACCGACCGCGTTGCCGTACTCCGCGCTCATGTTCGTCCCCTGCACGCTGAATTCCTGGAGGGCGTCCGGGTTCGGGAACGGCAGATTTGTGTTGACGTAAGTGTCGTTGTAGGCCACGCCATCCATCTGGTAGTTGATGCTTTCAGAAAAAGTTCCGCTGGCCTTGGCGTATTGCTCCCCCGGATACGTCCCGCCCTCGCAGTTGGAGCCGCAATAGTGCGCCGTGGTGTCGGTGATGCCGGCTGAGAGGAAAACAAGTTGCTGCACCTGGCGCCCGTCAAGCGGCAAATCGACAATCTGGCGCTCGGTCACCACTTGGCTGATAGCGGCCGACTGCGTGGTCACGATCGAAGCATCTCCCGTAACCGTCACTTGCTGCGAGACAGCGCCGACGGTCATCACGACTTTCTGCGTAGCCGTCTGGCTGACATCCAGCTCGATGCCGGATTGCACGTACGTTTGCAGCCCCTCCTTCTCAACCGTCAACTTGTATTTGCCGATAGGCAGACGGGCGAAAAGATAGTCGCCTGCGGGTCCGGTGCTGGCGGTCTGGGTGAACCCTGTGTCCACATTTTGCACCGCCACCTTGGCGCCCGGAATGGCGGCGCCCGATTGGTCGACGACGTTGCCGCTCAAGGTTGCCGTAGTAAATTGCGCGGCCAGGTGGTCTGGCAGAATGCATGCCACCGACAGCACGGTGGCCATAAACACAACGGAACGTAACAGTTCAAACAGCCGTCTCATATCGTTATTGGTTCCTCAAGCACTACAGGAGTAGATGAAAGGAATCATAGTACGACAAGTGTCTGAAACGCAATCGAAACCTGAAGAAAACAGGAAGATGCCCGCGAGTCGCTCGTCACTATTTCTTGCGACGCGCTGTCGTTGCTTCCTTTAATAGCGGCTCCAGCAGTTCGCGAAAATTCTTTTCCTGATCCGTTTCTTTCGCGATGAATGGGTCGTCCCCCGCGTACTGGCCGCGGATCGTTCCCTTCCGGTCGATCACCACTACTTGCGGCATCAGCAACCGGAACATCACCGGGTGTTCGAGAAAGCTCTCCGCCACTTCTCGCTGCGTATACCCCACCGGGTAGGCCGGATTGAAATTACGGATGAAGTCCGGCACATTCATTTTGGCCATGTCTTCGATGGCCGAGGCCACCACTTGAAACCCCCGCGGGCCATATTCCTGTTGTAGTTTCGTCAGAATCCGCGACGTGAACTGGCAGTGCGGACACGTGGTCAGGATGAAGGCCATCACCACCACCTTGCCACGGAATTGGCTCAGATGAATCTGCGAGCCATCCGTCAAGTCGACGGCGAAGTCCGGCGCGGGCCGGGGAACCGTAGCGCCCTGTGCCAGGCTCGCCACGCATAACAACAGCGGGAGTACTCTTCGCGGCAGCATCAGTTCGAGTTTACCGCAGCATCGCGCAGCCCTTCGAGGCTGCGCACTATAGTTCCCTCCAGCCGCACCACGAAATAGCCGTCATCGCCCCGCCCGGCAAATGTCGAGTCATTGAGCGTCTGCACTTCGATCTTCTGCCATTTTTTCCGCAGCACGTTCTGGTAGGCGTCAAAATACTGCCGCGCCCAAGCCGCGTCCTCCCACTCCGCCGCGTATTCCAGCACCACGCGTTTCTCGGATTTCTTCTCTTCGAGCGCGTACTCCCCGCCTCTCCAGTGAGGCGCGATCTCTCCGGCCTTGTGCGCGTCCAGAAACTGTTCGATCAGCAACGCATGGTCGAGTTCCCCCATCGTTCCCACCGCCAGTTTCTTATATCCCTTGCCCGCGGAAAGCCGCGGCAGCGCCGGGTGCGTGGGAATCTCGTGCGCAAAATATTTTTCGGGATGCAGAATCTGCTGCGTCGAAACCGGCGGATGCCGGAAAACCTCCGCAAACGCCGCCTGGCCGAGCTTCTCCACCAACGCGTTCTGAAACAGTAGGCCCTGCGTGTACGGGAACACCAGCGTGCGGCGCAAATACAGCGGCGAGGAATCGAACACCGGGTACTCCTTCCCTCCCGAGTCCATCGCCTTGCTCATCAACTCCACGGCTTCGGGCGACCCCTTCAGCGTCTGGCCCTCGCGCCGTTCCACCGTCTCCGACATCAGCCACGTCGCCTGCCCCTCCATCACCGCCTCGCGCGCCATCGACATGTCATCATCGTCGCTCCCCTTCCGGATGAACCGCTCCAGATGAAAATTCTGGTCCGCCAGCGCGTGCGCCAGTTCGTGGATCAGCGCTTCCTCGCGCATGTCCTTCGGCGCCGAGTCGGTGATGTAGAGCTTCTTTTTGTGATAGTCGTAGAACGCAGCGGCTTGCTCGGTGAGAAGGTCCACTTCGGTCTTCTCTAGGTCGAAGTCCTGTGGTACGAATCCGAATTTCTTGAGGCTCAGCGCCTCGATGCGCATATCCTCGGGGTCCGCTTCTTCTTGATCCGATCTTTTAGAAACTCGTTAACCTGATCTTTCGAAATCAGATCGAACGGAACCTTATGATGAATCTTCAAGCCTGTGATCTGGTTGAGCTCGCGCAGGTCCCGGCCGATCTCGTCAAAAATCGCCCGGTCGCCCGTCTCCGCGCAAACGGCCACCGCGGCCAGCAGGAGGTAGGCCCCCATGTGGCCCACTAAACCAACGGCATCAGATTTCAGTTTGATTTCACCGGCTAGCTGGTGGGGATTCGATTTCGCGGGCCGCTCTGGAGCCAACCTCCAGCATAACGGCGCTAGAATGGAACTTCAATTTTGACTTGAGAGAAATGGAGACACTAATCAGGTTTTTTCGTCTTGTCCCGCTTCATCGCACCGAACATGGCGCCGAGCACCGCTTTCTCCACCATGAACGCAGTCGCCAGACTCCCGAGGAATGCCACGCCGATGATTGTTGCCGCCATTGCCACAGGCCTCGCTTATTGTTGATGCAACTTTGATGCCATCGGACTCTCCCGAACCCGAGTGACTCAAATGTACATATCGTCCATAAACTTGCACAGTATTATGATTTCTGATCCTCCTTTGCGCAGCTCGTACGGATTACACGCCCCGTACGCTTTACGCACCATCGTCGAGTTAAAAACGGATGACGGCATCACAGGTATCAGCGAAACGTATGGCGGCGAACGCCCCGTCGCCGCGCTCGAAGCCCTGCGCGGCACCGTAACCGGCATGGACCCGTTCCAACTGGCCGGGCTTCATCAGCTAATGAATCAATCGGTTGCAAGTGGCGGCGACCGCACCCAGACCTATCTTGTCCCCGGCGAAAATCCGCTCGATCAGCAGGCCCGCTCCTTCGCTGCCATTGAATTCGCCTGCCTCGATATCATCGGAAAAGCCGTTGGTAAGCCGATCTGTGACGTGATCGGCGGCCGCGTCCGCGACGCAGTCCCATTCTCCGCCTATCTCTTTTATAAGCACGGGGGTGGCGGCGGAATCGGTGACGATCGCCGGGAAGACGAATACGGCGAGGTGCTCGATCCCTCAGCCGCCGTCCGCGAAGCCAAACAGATGATCGCGCGCTACGGCTTCCGCGAGATCAAGCTGAAGGGTGGAGTTCTGACATCGGATGTCGAAATCTCGACGATTCAAGCGCTCCGCCAGGAATTTGGCAATTCCTACCCTCTCCGTATCGATCCTAACTGCGCCTGGTCCGTGGACACTTCAGTAAACGTCGGCCGCAGCTTGCGCGACGAGCTGTCCGGCGGCGGCTACCTCGAAGATCCCTGCCCAGGGCTGGACGGAATGGCTGAAGTCCGCCGCCGTCTGGTGGCTGAGAACAACCACACGCCCCTCGCCAGCAACGTCGCGGTCACGAATTTTGCCGATGTCCCGCTGGCCCGCTCGCTCGATGCCGTCCAGATCGTTCTCTGCGACCCGCACTACTGGGGCGGTATGCGCCAGGTCCAGCACCTCTCACACATGTGCGGCGTGCTCGGCATGGGTCTCTCCATGCACTCCAACAGCCACCTCGGCGTCAGCCTGATGGCCATGACACATGTCGCCGCCGCGTGTCCGAATCTCACCTACGCCTGCGACACTCACTATCCTTGGCAAAACTCCACCGACGAAGTGGTGTCAGGAGGCCGCATTCCCATCGAGAACGGCTGCGTCCGCATCCCCGCCAAGTCCGGCCTCGGTGTGGAACTCGACTACGATCAGCTCGCCCGCGGCCGCGAGCGCTACGCCAAACTCCCCTACCGCAAGCGCGACGACGAAGCTGAAATGCGCCAACACGTCGATCCGAATTGGAAGCGCATCCTACCGCGCTGGTAAGGGACCCCATCTTGTCCAGCGCACCTCCCGCGCCGGTATCGGGTCCACTTACGGCTGAACCGGCGCTGCCACGGTGACCCACTTTGACTCGAAGCCGCGCTTCACAATGTATCGATCCCCTGACGCCGCGAAGGCGAATGTGGCCACGCCGGCCGGCTGGCCTGCCGGCGGCAGAACGATCGGCATTCGACCGTGGAACCCGGAGTTCACCGCGGCATAATCGGTTTCGGGCTTGGCATTGATCGGCGTGGAAACGCCGCCCGCCTCCCAGGTCTCCAGCCGGATCGAGATTTCGAAACGGCGAGGGGAATCCAGCCAGTGCCGCATCCCGATGATCCGGCCCCGCACTATCGCCCCATCCGGAATGAGTACCTCGTCGGATTTATGACCGCGTACCGCTTTGCGAACCTTCTCCACAACCATGTCGCCTGCTGCTGCGGTGTCGGTGTCGATGGGCGCCGCGAGCGCGAGCGAAATCGCCAGGCCGGCAGGGAGCATCACGGGAGGCGCGGCGCCCGCCGTCTGCCCCGTTGTGATCGCTGCCGGCTCGTCGCCAAAATGGATACTCGCTTCGCCGTGATACTCGCGGCAACTGGCGTATTTTGTCGCGATGTCGCTTTCGCTACTGTCCATCATGAGAATGTGCAGCCGGCTCTGCTGCGGCAACAGGACGCTCCCCGTGCCCATCTGGACCCTGTCGTAATCCACGCTCGTCACCGCCTCGCAGGTTTCCGATTCCGGCGGCAGTTCACTGGCCCGAACCAGCAAATACCTGAGATCGAACGTCTGGGGATCGATCCGCACCAAGCCGTCATAGGCGAGAACGTGCCAGTCGTGGCGCACCTCCACGCTGTAATGGCTCGTGCTGGCGGGTACTTGAAAGCGGTACTCGTACAGCTTGTCGCTTCCCGAGGGCTTCTCCCCGTTGTATTCGAAGCTGGCACTGCCTTCGGTGAAAATATCGGACAGGAATGGGCCGAGCGCCCCGGTGCCGAATGGTCCGCGGCCCACCAGCTCAAAGATATTGCGCGAGTCGAACTGGCTCGCGCCCGCCCAGGAGCCGATCTCAACCCCACGGGAAACCTTGACGTCGAGATGCAATCGGTCCGTCAGATAGATGCGCCGCCCCCCGGCATTCTTCTTGCGGTCGCGCATCTGGCTGCAGGAAGGCACGAGCTCTGGATCTACGGCTGGTCTCAAGTAGAGACGGTCGACCGTTTGTACGCAGGTGTAGTTCGGTAACCGGTCCCTGCGCTCAAACACATTGTCCCGCGCGTGGGCAAGCACTTCCGTAGGATCGGGTGGTGACTGGGCGCAAAGCGCCCCAGCTACGGCGAGGAGAACGCCGGCGCGCATACCTAGAGAATACGCCGCGTTGGTGGGGGACGGAAACCTCAATTCCTGTCCCGTTCCAGTCTGCTAAATTGATCCCATGACCCCGAGCGACCTGCGCACTCGTTTTCGAGGCGTTTTCGGATTCCCCATCACGCCATTCCGTCAGGATCTCTCGCTCGATCTCGACGGTCTGGCGCGCAACGTCGGCCTGATGGCGCGCCATCCGTTCTGTGCCATGGTCGCCGCCGGTGGAACCGGCGAATTGTACTCGCTCACCGTTGCGGAGATCATCGAAGTCGTGCGCGTCACGGTCGAAGCGGCTGCCGGCCGCATGCCCGTAGTTGCTGGCGTGGGGTTCAATGCGGCACTGGGCGCCGAGATCGCCCGCGGTGTTGAGAAGGCGGGAGCCGATTGCCTGCTGGTGCTGCCGCCTTACTATTCCAACCCTCCCGAAGAAGGTCTGTTCGATTATTACCAGGCCATCGCCCGCGCCAGCGGCCTGCCGCTCATGATTTATAGCCGCGATTGGGCCGTCTTCTCCCCCGAGCAGGTCGCCCGCCTGGCCGAACGGCTGCCCTCTCTTGCCGCTTGGAAGGACGGTCAGGGCGACGCCCGCAAATATCAGCGCATCATGAGCTATGTTGGTGATCGGCTCGCCTGGTTTGGCGGCATTGGGGATGATTGCGTCCC
The DNA here is from genome assembly GCA_963768075.1 of Terriglobia bacterium. GTDB lineage: Bacteria > Acidobacteriota > Terriglobia > Bryobacterales > Bryobacteraceae > QHXW01. The sequence continues at coordinate 372,752 of CAVYHD010000002.1, read as the reverse complement.
GGCTTACTTCGCCATCGGCGTGCAAGCTTACACCTCGAGCATCTCGAATATCGCGCCGAAACTGTCTTTGCAGTTGGCTGACGCCGGTTTGAAGCGGGATTTCGTGGGGCTCGACGGCCTGATGCGCCGCTACGTCCATCCGCTCTACGCCATCCGCGATCGCCGGCGCGGCTATGAAGTGGCGGTCATGAAAGCGGCCATGGAGATTCTGGGAATGCCCGCTGGTCCCGTGCGTCCGCCACTGTCCGATTGCCGGCCGCAGGACGTGGAGGAGATCCGCAAATTGATGGCTGTATACCAGGAAGTATTGGAAGAGAGGGAGTCCGGCCAATCGGCGGAGCGCTCCCCAACGGGAGCGGGAAGGATTTTTCGGTAGGGGCGTCAGAGGCAAAATGGGAAGAAGTATCGGAGGACCGAAATCCCTCTTTCCCCTAGACTCTACCCCCGGCCTGCCGGCTTAACTTCCAGTGCCGGCATGTTTTAACTGAAAACACCCCAAATATATTTCTCGCGGGCATGTCATTTCAAAAAGCCGCTCGCGCCGCTGTAGCGGGAACTGAGTTCGTCGTTCAGCGGATCGTCCAGGGCCAAAAGCTTGCGCAGGCTCGGCGCGAGGTGGGCCTGCACCTCGGAGGAAAGCAGCTTTTTCTGGTATTGCTGCTGCGGCTTGTCCCGCCGGGTATAGAAGGCGTGCATGGCACGGCGAGCGCCACCGGTGCGGTTGGCTGTGGCACCGTGCCACAGGTGTGCATTCATGACGACTACGGTGCCGGCGCGGCCGGTGAGCAACACTTCTTCTGGGTGAGGCGCAAGAGGGTCCGCGAGCGCATCCTGGGGCAGGCGGCGCCATTTGTGGGAGCCCGGAACCATCCGGATGGCGCCGTTCTCGGTTGTGAAATCGTCGAGCATCCAGACCGAGTTGGCGACCCAGTAGCCGTGTTCGTCGGCGATGGCGCCGCTATCGGCGTGCAGGGGTTGGGAGCAATCGCAAAAGGGGCCGGCTGCCCGCACATTGAGGCTGCTCAACTTGAAATCGGGGCCTAGCACGTGCGCCATGCCCTCGATTACCTGTGGCAACTGGATGGCCTGTTCGAAGATTTCTCCCTTGTTGACCAGATTGGCCAGGCGGCGCGCGTTCGGTTCCTGCTTGAACTCGGAGCCAGCGCGGTCCCCTTCCTGCTGGAACAGCTCCTCGACGCGCGCACGGAGTCCATTGAGGAGCTCGCGTCCCATCAGGCCGTCGAGCACCAAATAGCCCTTGTCGTCAAGCTGTCGCTTTTCGGCCGCAGTCAACATTGGTCGCTTCCAGATCAAGCAGCATGCGCTTCCATTCCAGGCCGCCGCCGAACCCCACCAGCTTCCCGGAGGAGCCGATCACGCGGTGGCAAGGCACAATAATGGGAATCGGATTCCGGCCGTTGGCCGCTCCCACGGCCCGCACCGCGCGCGGCGCGCCGATCTGCTCGGCGACCTGGCGGTAGCTGCGCGTTTCTCCGTAGGGAATGTCTCGCAGCTGGTTCCACACGCGTTTCTGAAAGGCGGTACCCACCATTTCCAGTGGCAGGTCGAAAGTACGCAGTTTCCCGGCGAAATAAAGCCGAAACTGACGCACTGCCTCGCGCATCAGAGCAGATGAGTGACTTTCGACACCGCGCGTCCAAAATTCGACACGCCGGACTCCGGCTGGGCCGACTTCGATGGAAATGGAGAATCCATCGCGAACCGCCAAGTCACTCCATTCGTACATAATTTAAGTCTTACAGATTGTGGTTTTTTAATCCAGTTTTGTGGCCGGTTGCGCTGATCCGATCGGCACAAGCTGTTATAATCTAGGGTTTTAGCCTCTACTTCCGATATGCCCTTAAAGCCTATCACTGTAAATCACAGCACGGAAAAAAGGATTTACCTGCTGCGGCCCCGTGGTTTCTGCGCCGGCGTGGTGCGTGCCATCGACGTGGTCGAAATAGCGCTCGATTTGTACGGCCCCCCGGTCTATGTCCGCAAGGAAATTGTGCACAATAAGCACGTTGTGGACGAGCTCCGGGAGGCTGGAGCGATCTTTGTTGAGGAGCTGAGCGAAGTGCCGGCTGGAGCGCGGGCCATTTTCAGCGCCCATGGCGTTTCGCCGGAGGTGCGGCGGGAAGCCAAGGCGCGGCAGCTTCAGGTCATCGATGCCACATGTCCGTTGGTCACGAAAGTGCACTTGGAGGCAGTGAAATTTGCCAAGGAAGGTCACACCATCGTACTTATTGGACACAAGGACCACGACGAAGTGATCGGCACGTTGGGTGAGGCGCCGGGCCAGACGTTCCTGGTTTCGTCGGTGGGGGACGTGGATGCGCTGCGCGTGCCGGATCCCGGCCGGGTGTGCTATCTGACACAAACCACGCTGAGCCTGGACGAGACGCGCGATATTGTGATCCGGCTCAAGGAGCGGTTCCCCCTGATTCAAGGTCCACCGGCGCAGGATATCTGTTACGCGACGGAGAATCGGCAGATGGCGGTGAAGGCGGTGGCGGAGTTTTGCGACCTGCTGCTGGTGGTGGGATCGCAGAACAGCTCGAATTCGAAGCGGCTGGTTGAGGTGGGCGAGAATTCCGGCGTGCGCTCGTACCTGGTGAATGACTGGGGCGACGTGGACCAGGAATGGCTCGCCGGCGTGAGGAATGTGGCGGTGACGGCGGGAGCGTCGGCGCCCGAGCATCTGGTGGATCAGCTGATTGCGTCCTTAAGAGACCACGGCTTTCACCAGTTGGAGGAAGTAGAGTTGGTGGAGGAAGACGTGCGGTTTTCGCTGCCCGGTGAGCTGGCGCATGCGGGTTCCGCTTTGACCACAATATCCACCCGATGAGTCCCACGATAGAACGGCAAGGCAGCCTGAGTCGGGCGATCGCGACGGCCGTTGAGCGTGCGGCCGCAAATCTGGTAGCCCAGCAGGATGCGGCGGGTTACTGGTGCGCGGAGCTGACCGCCGATACGACGCTCGAATCCGACTACATTCTGCTGCAACTCTGGATGCACCCGCCGGTTGGCGGGGTGTGGAATCCGCCCACGAAGGCGCTGGTGCAGAAGGCGGCGCAGTCCATTCTGTCCCGGCAGCTTCCCGATGGCGGTTTCAACATCTACCAGCAGGGGCCGACCGAGATCAGCGCCACGGTCAAAGCGTACACGGCGCTACGGCTCGCGGGCCTCGGGGTGAATGACCCGCGCCTGGTACGGGCGCGCGAATGCATCCTCGCGCGCGGCGGTATCCAGGCCGCCAACAGCTACGTCAAGATCAATCTCAGCCTGTTCGATCTCTACCCGCGCGAGCACGTCCCCACGATTCCCCCGGAGATGATGCTGGTCGGCAAGACGATCTACCAGATGTCGTCGTGGACACGAGCGATTGCGGTTTCGCTCTCCATCGTGCACGCGCACAATCCGCGGCGCCCGGTGCCGGAGGGTTTCTCGCTCGAGGAATTATTCCTGCCCGGGGTGAGCCCGGCATTCGGGCGCGATGCCGACTGGTTCACCTGGCGGAACGTATTTCTACGCATTGACCGGTTTCTGAAGTTTTGGGAGCGCAGGGGCCCGCGAAGTATCCGCCGGAGGGCGCTACGCGCGGCGGAGCGGTGGATGCTGGAGCACGGCCAGGACGCGGACGGCCTGGGCGCAATCTATCCGCCGATGATGTACACGATCATGGCGCTCGACGTTCTGGGGTACGAGGAAGACCATCCGGCGCGCCGGGAAGCGGTGCGGCAGTTCGACCGCCTCATGGTGGACGACGGGCGGCGCCCGATGTTTTTCCAGCCGTGTTTTTCGCCGGTTTGGGATACGGCGATTGCGATGTATGCGCTGGGAGAGGGTGGAACGTCGCCGCAGGCCGTTTCGCGGGCGGCCAACTGGCTTCTGGAAAAAGAAATCCGGCAGAAGGGCGATTGGTCGGTGAAGCTTCCCAAGACCGAGCCTTCGGGCTGGGCGTTCGAGTTCACCAACGCGCACTATCCCGATATTGATGACACGGCGATGGTGCTGTTGGGTCTGAGCCGGGCCCAGGCTTCCGATGAGGCGGCGCAGCGATCGACCGAACGGCGCGCACTGCGCTGGATTCTGGACATGCAATCGTCCGACGGCGGATGGGCGGCGTTCGACAAGGACAACAACTGGGAGTTTCTGAGCAATGTTCCGTTCGCCGACCACAACGCCATGCTCGACCCGACCTGCGCCGATATCACCGGCCGGGTGATCGAATCGCTGGGTGCGTTCGGGCTGGACCGGAGCCATCCGCAAGTGCGGCGCGGCGTGGAGCACCTGGTGCGCACGCAACAACCCGACGGAAGCTGGTACGGCCGCTGGGGCGTGGCGTACATTTACGGCACATGTTTCGCGCTGCGCGGGCTGCGCGCGGCCAGGGAAGATGACCGCGAGGTTCACGTGCTGCGCGCGGGCGAATGGCTGCGCGCCATCCAGAATGCCGATGGAGGCTGGGGCGAAAGCTGCGCCAGCTATGACAATGGCGCCTTCGTGCCCGCCAAGAGCACGCCTTCGCAGACGGCGTGGGCAGTGCTTGGCCTGATGGCGGGCGGCGATACCAATAGCCGCAGCCTGGAACAGGGCATCGAGTATCTGCTTGAAACGCAGCGGCCGGACGGCGGCTGGAACGAGGCGCTCGCCACGGGCACGGGTTTTCCAAAGGTTTTCTATCTGACGTATCACCTGTACAGGCTCTACTTCCCGTTACTAGCTCTAGCCGAATTTGCCAAGCTGAAAAGTTCACGCGCGATGGAGCAATAATGCGATTTCCCCTTTCTATGACGGCCGGCATGGCCCGGTATATTTTCAAGAACAAGATGCGGCCGCGGCCGGAATGGCAGAAGACCACGGCTGCGTCGCCGGATGCCGCGAATCCATTCCGCATCCTGCCGGCCCGCGAAGCGGCGGGTGAGAGCCACGAGCCGCATCCCATGATCAAGAAACGCTTCCCGATCGTGCTGATGCTCGAGCCGCTGCACGCCTGCAATCTGACGTGCACGGGCTGCGGGCGCATTCGCGAATACGAATCCACTATCACGGAAAGAATTCCGCTCGAAGAGTGCCTGGCGGCGGTGGATGAGTGCGGCGCGCCCATGGTTTCGATCTGCGGCGGCGAGCCGATGATGTATCCGCAGATTGGGCAATTGGTGGCGGGGATTCTGGAGCGCAATAAGAACATTTACCTTTGCACGAACGGAATGTTCATCGTAAAGCGCCTGCATGAATTTACTCCGGACAAGCGCTTCTTCTTCAACGTGCATCTGGACGGCCTGGAGAAGACGCACGATATGTGCGTCGAAAAAGAGGGCGTGTTTCGCGAGGCCATCGAAGGCATCAAGGCCGCCAAGAAGGCCGGCTTCATGGTGTGCACCAACACCACGGTCTACAAAGAAACCGACATGAAGGAGATCGAGGCGCTGTTCGGATACCTCGAGCAGTTCGATGTGGACGGCCATCAGCTTTCGCCCGCCTACGGCTATTCGGCGGTGAACGACCGCGAAATTTTCATGACGCGCGACGACATCCACGAAAAGTTTCACGACGTAGACCGGATGTTCAAGCGATTCCGGCTCAACCAGACGCCGATGTTTCTGGAATTTCTGAAGGGCGATCGCGATCTGCCGTGCACCGCGTGGGGTAATCCGACTTACAACATCAAAGGATGGAAGGGTCCCTGTTATCTGATTACCGACGCGCATTACAAGACGTTCGAATCGCTGATGACCGAGACGCCGTGGGAGAGCTACGGGCACGGCAACGACCCGCGCTGCGAGCATTGCATGGTGCATTGCGGATACGAGCCATCGGCGGCGCTGGGCATTAATGCCAAGCTGGCGGATAGTTTCAAGATGCTGAGTTGGGCGTTGCGGTAGAGGTCCTGGCGCCCGAGCGTTAAGAAGTGAAACCCACGCTCGTTACCGGTGCATCGGGATTCCTGGGCTGGCACGTAGCGCGGTTGCTCGGAGAACGAGGTCATAAAGTCCGGGCGCTGGTCCGGCCGTCGAGCAAGCTGCGGGAGTTGGAAGTGGAGCCGGTAACGGGCGACTTGCGCGACGCGAGTTCTCTCGACCGCGCGGTGGCGGGATGCGGCATGGTTTTTCATGTGGCCGCGGATTACAGGCTGTGGGCGCGTCATCCGGAGGAGCTGTACCGTTCGAACGTAGAGGGCACGCGCAGTTTGCTCGAAGCGGCGCGGGGGGCTGGCGCGGAGCGGGTGGTTTACACGAGCACGGTGGGCTGCATCGGGATCCCCAAGGACGGCTTGGGGGATGAAACCATCCCGGTGGCGCTCGACGAGATGGCGGGCGCGTATAAGCGTTCGAAGTTTCTGGCCGAGCGGGTGGCGCTCGAGTTTGCGGCATCGGGGTTTCCGGTGGTGGTGGTGAATCCGACGGCTCCCATTGGAGATCATGACGTGAAGCCGACGCCGACCGGAAAGGTTGTGCTGGATTTCTTGAAAGGCGCGATGCCGGCGTATATCGATACGGGTCTGAATCTAGTGGATGCGCGGGACACGGCGGCGGCGCATCTGCTGGCCGCGGAGCGGGGAAGGCCCGGCGAGCGGTACATCGTGGGCGCGGAGAATCTCACGCTGGCGGAGATTCTGGCAAAACTGGCGCGGCTGACGGGAATTGCCGCGCCGCGCTGGAAGCTGCCGTACGCGGTAGCGTACGCGGCTGGAGTAGTGACGACGGGTTGGGCGCGCGTGACGGGGCGGCCGCCGCTTGCGCCTCTGGATGCGGTGCGGATGGCGAAGAAGAAGGTGTTCGTTTCGCACGCGAAGGCGGCTCGGGAACTGGGTTACTCGCCGGGTCCGGTGGATGCGGCGCTCGGGCGCGCGGTGGAATGGTTTCGGGCGAACGGCTACTGCTGATTGCCGCGGAGCCGCGTGAGTTCGCGGGCGTCGTGAGAGTTTGCCGGAATGTGAAGCGCCTGGATTTGCCGGTCTACTGGGCGCGCGCGGCGGAACTGAATGGAAGGGAAGCGCTGCTGGTGGCGAACGGCGCGGGTTCGGAACGCGCGGCGCAGGGGGTGGATGCGGCGCGCTCGTTTGGGAAGCTAGGTTTGATTTGCAGCATGGGATATTGCGGCGCACTCGAGGAAGGGATGAAAGTGGGCGGCATATTTGTTGCGGAGCGCGTTGCTACGTGCGATGGCGAATATGAGGCGGTGCGGCCCGAGTGCGGGCGCACGCACTATGTAGGGATACTGGCGTCGGTGCGCCGCGTGGCGCAAACGGCTGAGGAGAAGAGGGCGCTTCGTGCCGGGGGGGCGTCGGCTGTGGAAATGGAGGCCGGTGGCGTCGCGGCAAAAGCCGTAGAATTGGAAGTACCGCTTTGCTGTATAAAGTCAGTAACAGATCTTGCGGAAGAAAGTTTTCACCTGGATCTAAATGGGGCGCTCCGTTCGGACGGGAGATTCGATACAATGCGACTAATTGCGGACTCCTGCCGCCGGCCCCTGAGTTTGTTACCTGAATTATTGCGTCTGGGGGTGCGTAGCCGCACGGCGTCCCGGACCCTGGGAGAATTCATTGGCGATTGCCGATTTTGAAGTCGGGATACCCGCAACCATGCGGGCGGCTGTGTACAAGGGCGACAGCGTGGTCGCCGTGGAACACGTGCCTACGCCCGATATCGGCCCCGGCGAACTGCTGGTGCGCGTGGAGGCGTGCGGCATCTGCCACACCGATCTGAAGAAAATCGAATACAATCTGCTGGCGCCGCCGCGCATTTACGGCCACGAGACGGCGGGCGTGGTGGCGCGCGTGGGCCGCGGTGTCCGGAATTTCGAGCCGGGAGAGCGGGTGGTGGTGTTCCACCACATCCCTTGCTCGAATTGCTATTACTGCCGGCAGAAACTTTACGCGCAATGCCCGGTATATAAGAAGGTCGGGGTGACGGCGGGTTTCGAACCGGCTGGCGGCGGGTTTTCGCAGTTCGTGCGGGTGATGGATTGGATCGTGGAGCGCGGGGTAGAGAAGATTCCCGACGGCGTTTCGTTCGAGCGCGCTTCGTTTGTAGAGCCTGTGAACACGTGCCTGAAGGCTGTGGCGCGGTGCGCGCCGGCAGCTGGCGATGTGGCGCTGGTGTTGGGGCAGGGGCCGATCGGGCTGCTGTTCACGATGCTAGTGAAGCGCACGGCGGCACGAGTGGTGGCCACGGAAACCATTTCCAGCCGCCGGGAATTATCGTTGCGTTGCGGCGCGGAGCAGTCGATCGATCCGCGAAGCGCGGACGTCGGGGCGCTCGTGGGTTCGCTCACCGAGGGCCGCGGCGCGGACCTGGTGATCTTGGCCACTTCGGCGCCTGGCCTGGTGGAGCAGGCGGTACGCTGGTCGCGGCCCGGCGCGCGCATCTTGCTGTTTGCGCAAACTTCCGAGAAGGAGCGCATCGAGATTTCGGGCGCATCGGTTTGCGTGGGCGAGCGTACGATTTTCGGCTGTTACAGTGCTTCGGTGGATTTACAAAAGGAGTCCGCGAGGCTGGTCTTCTCCGGAGAGTTGCCGGTGGATCTGCTGGTTTCGCACCGGCTGCCCCTGGCTGACGTGCATTCAGCCTTCGACCTAGCGTTGCATCCCGACGCTGAATCGTTAAAAATAATTCTAGAGCCACAGAGGTGGACTGAGTGAATAATCAAATGATGGCGGCCGTGCTCTACGGCAAGGAGCACCTGCAAGTAGAGCCCATAGCCGTACCCGATATTGGGAAAGGCGACGTTCTGGTTCGTGTGCGCGTCGCCCTCACCTGCGGCACCGATGTCAAAGTATTCCGGCGCGGATATCATGCGCGCATGATCGTTCCACCGGCCGTTTTCGGGCACGAACTGGCAGGGGATATCGTGGCCCTGGGCGATGGTGTCACGCAATTCTCCTTGGGCCAGCGCGTAGTTGCGGCGAACTCGGCTCCGTGTGACGACTGCTATTTCTGCAGCCGGGGCTTGGAAAACCTCTGTGAAGATCTGCTTTTTAATAACGGCGCCTACGCCGAATATATCCGCATTCCGGCCCGTATTGTGGCGCGAAACACGTACGAGATCCCGGCTGGAGTTTCTTATCAGGATGCCGCGTTAGTAGAGCCGTTGGCCTGCGTACTGCGCGGCCTGGATGAAACCGGCATTCGCGCGGGCGACACGCTGGCGATTATAGGCCTGGGACCGATTGGCCTGATGTTCGTGCGCCTGGCAAAGCTGTATGGCGCGCGGGTGATCGCGATCGGAAGACGCAAGACGCAACTGGATCGCGCGAGCGCGGCAGGGGCCGATGAATTGATTTCGACCGAGAGGACTCCCTATCCGCCGGATATGGTGCGCAGCATGACTGGCGGCCGCGGCGCCGATGCGGCCGTGGAAGCGGTGGGCAATCCGGAAACCTGGCACTGGGCGGTGGATATGGTGCGGCGCGGCGGCGCGGTGAACTTCTTCGGCGGCTGCCCCAACGATAGTAAGGTCGCGCTGGACACGTCGCTGCTCCACTATTCCGAAATCACGTGCAAGGCGAGCTTCCATCACACACCGTCGCACATCCGCAAGGCTCTGGACATCATCTGCGGAGGCGGCATCCGCGCGCGCGACTTTGTGAATCGCGAGGAACCGCTCACCAATCTTCTGGAAGTGATGCGCCATCTGATGAGCCATAACGGCCACCTGAAGACGGCCATCGTCCCATAAATCTCCGCGGTGTTTCTCGCGCCTAAAGATTTCGTCCGCGACCGAGCGGCGCTCGCAGCCTTCTACACGGTTTTGCAAGCTGAAGAGTATACGCGCTGGCTGGCCACGCGCCACTACGAGAATTTCCACGTCGTGAGCTGGCTGCTGCCCAAGCGGCTTCATCAGGATTTCTACAACGTCTACGCATTTTGCCGTTGGGCCGACGATTTAGGCGATGAGATCGGCGATTGCGCCGAGAGCCTGCGCCTGCTGGCGTGGTGGCGCGAGGGGCTACAGGGAATGTACGGCGGCCAAGCCACGCACCCGGTGTTTGTCGCCTTGCGCGGGACCGTGGCCCGTTACGCCATCCCACAACAGCCTTTCGATGATTTGATCGGAGCTTTCGAGCAGGACCAGACGGTCACGCGATACCGCGATTGGGATGATCTTTTCGGCTATTGCCGGGGTTCGGCAAACCCGGTAGGGCGTCTGGTGCTTTATTTATGCGGCTACGCGGACGCCGAACGCCAGCGCTTGTCCGACGCCACCTGCACGGCCTTGCAGCTCGCGAATTTCTGGCAGGATGTGACGGTGGATTGGGAGAAGGATCGCGTCTACATTCCGCTCGAGGTGCTGGAGCGGCACGGCTCGTCGGTGGAGGAGATCGCCCAGCGGCGCGCCACGCCGGGCTTCGTCGCGGCCATGCGCGAAATTGTGGATCGCGCGCGGGAGATGTTCCACGAAGGGCTGCCGCTGGCCGGAATGGTGGACCGTCGCTTGGCCGTCGATATCGAGCTCTTCAGCCGCGGAGGAATGTGCGTCCTCGATAAGATCGCGGCGCAGGGCTATGACGTGCTGGCGCGGAGGCCCTCGATTTCCAAGACCGACCGCGTGTGGATTCTGCTCGGCACGCTGGCTCGTGCGGCTTTGGCACGGGCGGCGTAATGCCCTCGCTCGGCGAATCGTACGCTTTCTGCCGCGCGGTGGCCCGCCGGCGCGCGAAAAACTTCTACTACTCGTTCGTCCTGTTGCCCCGTGAGCAGCGCAACGCCATGTGCGCTCTCTACGCTTTCATGCGCTACTCGGACGATTTGAGCGATGAGCCCGGCGCCTCTCGCGAAGCCATGGAGCGCTGGCGCCACGCACTGGTTGACGCGCTTGCGGGTAAGTTTAATGCTTATGCCGCATGGCCGGCGTTTTACGACACCGTCGAGCGCTACCACATCCCGCACGAGTATTTATTTCAAATGATCGAGGGGGTGACGTCGGACCTTGAGCCGCGCGCGCTCCGCACCTTCGACGAGCTGTATCGTTACTGCTATCAGGTGGCTTCGGTGGTGGGCCTGTGCACGATTCACATCCTGGGCTTTAAATCGCCTGAAGCGCCGGCGTTGGCGGAGAAGTGCGGAGTGGCGTTTCAGTTGACGAACATCCTGCGCGACATCCGCGAGGATGCCGCCCGCGGGCGTGTGTATTTGCCGGCCGAGGATCTGCAACGGTTCGGCGTAAATCCGGACGAGCTATCTAGCGGGCCGCGGGACGGCGCGTTCCTTCGGCTTATGGAGTTCGAGGCCGCCCGGGCGCTGGCCTATTACCGGGAATCGGGGCCGCTCGTAGGCATGGTCGATCCTCGCGGCCGGCCAGCGCTGCGCGCTCTGATCGGCATCTATTCGCGCCTGCTTGCGCGCATTGAGCAGCGGCATTTCGACGTGTACACGCGGCGCGTGTCGCTCTCCGCTCCCGAAAAGTGCTGGATCGTGTTGCGGTCCTGGATCGGCTAGCGCGTTTCGCCCCCACGGACACGGCGAATCAACCTTCGAGCGCGCGCTCCAGCAGGCCCGCGAATTCTTCGGTCTTGCGGTCCACCCGTTCCTTGAGAGTGGTGAGGTCGCGCTCCAGCGTGGACAGGCGATCGGCCAGATGTAGACAGGCCAGTACGGCGACGCGCGTAGAGTCGGCGCTGGGCGCCTTGGCGGCGATGGAATGGAGTAACTCGTCCACGCTCTGGGCCAGTTCCTCTACTTCGTGAGGATCTCCCGCCACCAGCGTGTACTGCTGGTTCAGAATGGTGACGCGAACAGGGCGTTTCTCTTCCATGGATCGGCGATCAACCAGTGTGCAACTGATCGATATTGCCCAACAGCTTTTCGATGCGCGTCCGCACCTGTTTCCGCTCCGCGCGGAGAGCTTCGATTTCCCCCGCAAGCTGCTCGGTGCGTGCGCGCGCCTCCGCTGCCTCCTGAAGAGCGGCGTCGTTGGAGGTGTGCAAGGCCTTGTTTTCGCCGCGGAGATTCTCGGCCTCATCGCGCAGCGTGGCGTTTTCCGAGCGCAGGTCCGACACCAGTTCGACAGCTTTGCGAATGCGCTCTTCAAGAGCATCGAGAGCGTCGGATTCCTGGTGCGGCGCGGACATCAGTTTGTGATCCCGAGTCCTGCCTGCGCCTTGATGACCAGTTGCCGGAAACCGGCTTCGTCGTTCGCGGCCACTTCCGCCAGCACCTTGCGATCCAGCGTAATGCCGGCCTTCTTCAGGCCGTTGATGAACCTGCTGTACGAAATTCCCGCGGCCTTGCATCCAGCGCCGATGCGCACAATCCACAGGGAGCGGTAGTCGCGTTTCTTCTGCCGCCGGCCGACGTAGGCGAACTTCAGCCCACGCTCCACGGCCTCCTGCGCCGCGCGATGCAGTTTGCTCTTGGTGAGAAAATAGCCGGAAGCCCGCTCAAGCGTTTTCGCGCGGGAGGCTCTACGTTTGGTACCGCGTTTGACTCTAGGCACGTTTCACTCCTGATTGATATAGTTGCGGCGGCTCGGGCACGTGCCACGCGCTCCGTCCGCACGCTCGGATCCTTCTAATACGGGATCATGCGCTTCAGAGCCGGCTGGTCGGCCTTGTCGGCCACCACCTGCTCATGCAGCTTCTTCTTTCTCTTGCGGCGTTTCGACGTCAAGATGTGCCGCGCAAAGGCATGACCGCGGACCACTAAGCCCGTGCCCGTCTTCTTGAAACGCTTGGACGCACCTTTATGGGTCTTCAGTTTCGGCATAAATACGATTCCCCGGGGGAACAGCGGAAACTAGGATTATAACACGGCCGTCCGGCACCATAGGCGGGCAGCAAAACACTGTATGCAGTACAGCTCGCGTGTCGCGCTAGCGAGACTCGCCGCGCTGGCTCGGCGGCTCCCACAGTTCAATCTTGTTGCCATCCGGATCGAACACCCAGGCGAAGCGGCCATATTCGGAGTCTTCCCGCTTGGGATTGATCTCGACGCCGCTGCTTTTCAGCTTGGCCAGCAGCGCATCCAGATCATCAACGATGTAATTGATCATGAACGGAGCGGCGCTCGGGTCGAAGTAATGCGTGTCCGCCGGAAACGCGCTCCATACCGTGAGATGCTCCACCTCAGGGTGGTCGTGCGCGCGCCAGTGGAACATCGACCCCTGCGGTACCCCAAGATGGTCCTGATACCACGATTGCAGCTTCTTCTTGTCGGGAGATTTCAGGAATACGCCCCCGACCCCGATCACTCGCCCGCGGCTTTCCTCAGACATGTAGCCTCACACCGGCGTTAGCGCCTGCGCGCCAAAATGCACCGTCCAATGGAGCTTCTTTTCCTTCAACAGGTCGCGCGCTTCGATGGCCAGCACATCCTCGTCGAGCTCTTCCAGAACCTCGAATTGAAACGCTTCTGCGCCGTGGGCGTTCCATTCCGCCTGAAGACCCTTGTCGTCGTGGTATCCATTGCGCAGAAAGTGCCAGAGGCCATTCCGAGCCGCGTCCAGATTCAGAGACGACTCGACCCAGACTTTGCCGGTTGCCGTGCATCGCACTGCAAACACGCCGCGCGCCACCTTCCGCGCCTTGAATTCCTTGATGGCCTCTTTTCTTCCCATGGTTGACCGTCCGCGCTACTCCTGTGCGTCTTTCCACTCCTCGTACCAGGCCATCTGAATCGCCTCCAGCTTGCCTTCGCTCGATTTCTTCGGATCATCGCCGAAATCATCCAGCTCCGTGATCCACTGGTGCAGGTCCGTAAACCGCACCTTCAGCGGATCAACGTCCGGATGCGCTTCATAGAGCGCCAGCGCAATATTCTCAGTATGTTCCCACGTCAGTCCAGGCATAACGTTCAAGGCAAAAGACAAATGGCAAAAATCAAAACGCAAAAGGAGAACTGGCCCGCCCGCTCAATTTTGCCTTTTGCCCTTTGTCTTTTGCCTTCATATTCTCGTTCCTTTGAGCGCGCCCGAAACCGCGGTGTTGATCATGTTCTCGGCCAGTTTCATGGTTACGCTGTTCAATTGATCGATCTTCGCACGGATCAGCAGATGGTCGTCGCCGTGATAAACCACCAGCAATTCGTTCAGTGCCCGCGCAATGTCGCGGCGTTCGTCATCGGTCAGTTCGAGGTAGGCGTCGTTCTGCTTGGCCTTGTCCACGGCGGCCAGAATGCGGTCCGCTTCCACGCGCGCTTCCGCGACCTGCCGCGCGTTGAAATCTTCCTCGGCATGGTCGATCGATTCCGAAATCATCGCCTCAACTTGCTCATCCGTCAATCCGTAGCTCGGCTTGACCTCGACGGACTGCTCCTTGCCGGTGCGCGCATCGCGCGCCGTGACGCTCAAAATGCCGTTGGCGTCAATCAGGAACCGCACTTCGATGCGCGCCATCCCGGCGGGCACGGGGTCGATGTCTTTCAAATCGAATCGCGCCAGGCTGCGGCAGTCCTTCACCAGCTCGCGCTCACCTTGCAGCACGTGGATCAGCACGTTGCGCTGGCCGTCCACCGCGGTCGTGAAACTTTCGGTAGCGCTCGCCGGAATCGTCGAATTGCGATGGATGAGCTTCGAAACGACGCCGCCCATGGTTTCGATGCCCGAGCGAGAGCGGCGTCACATCCAGCAGCAACTGATTCTCGACCGTCCCCGATAAAATGCCCGCCTGCACCGCCGCGCCCGAGCGCGACCACTTCATCCGGATTGAGATCGGTATGCGGCTTCGCGCGGAACAGCGCCTCGACCGCAGCGCGCACCATCGGAATGCGCGTCGACCCGCCCACCAGCACCACTTCGTCGATCTGCTCGACCGTCACGCCCGCATCTTTGATGCAAGCCCGGCATGGCCCGAGCGTGCGATCGACAATATCGGTGATCAGTTTCTCGAACAGTTCGCGCGTGATCTCGCGCTGGTAGTGTTTGCCCTTGTAATCCAGCTCGATATTCGTCGCGGGCACGAACGACAACCGCTCCTTGGCGCCGATCACCGCTCGCCGCAGCATCTGCACGGCGTCGCCAAAGTGCGAGATGTCCTGGCCCCACTCGCTGCGAATGTCTTCGAGCGCGATGTAGATCAGCCGGTTGTCGATATCGTCGCCGCCCAAATGCGTATCGCCGTTGGTCGCCAGCACTTCAAAAATGCCGTCGTGCAGCTTGAGAATCGAAATGTCGAACGTGCCGCCGCCCAGATCGTAAACCGCGACGATGCCTTCGCGCCGCTTGTCGAGGCCGTAGGCCAGCGCGGCCGCCGTCGGCTCGTTCACCAGGCGCAGCACTTCGAGTCCCGCAATGCGTCCGGCGTCTTTCGTCGCCTGGCGCTGAGCATCGTTGAAATAGGCGGGAACCGTGATCACCGCCTTCGTGACCGTCTCACCCAGAAACGCCTCGGCGTTCTTCTTGAGCTGCCGCAGGATGAATGCCGAGATTTCCGGTGGCGTGAAAGTGCGGTCACCGAGTTGCACCCGGATTACGGATTCACTTCCTTCCGCAATCCGGAAAGGGAACAGTTTCAGCTCTTCCTGAACATCCGCTACGCCGCGCCCCATTAATCGCTTGATCGAGTACACGGTGCGATCGGGCGCATCAATCAGCGCGGCGCGCGCCTGGTTGCCGACAATAATCTCGCCATGGGCATTCAGCGTCGCCACGCTCGGTACCAGCTTGTCGCCATCTTCGCCCGGAATCACGCGCGGCTGCGTGAGATCCATGTACGCGACCAGGCTGTTGGTCGTGCCCAGGTCAATCCCAACCAGGCGCTCCTGCTTGCCGAAATCAATTTCAACGGGCGTCATACCGCGGCCCCTGCCAGCTCTTTTTCCACTTCATTCACCAGGTTTCGCACGTACCGCCGCCGGTTCAGTATCCCGCGGATCCCAGCCAGAAGGCTCGCATCGCGCGACGCATCATATTCCCCGAAATTCGCCGCAAGCTCTCGGTCAATCTCTTCCCGCATCGCGATGAACTTGTCCCGCGCCTCTTCGAGGGCGGACCGCGCCGAGTCATCTCCGCCGCGCAATTCCTCGAGCGCCATGTTCAGCTCGAACACTTCCTCCAGCAATTCCGGCGGAACGTCTTTCGTTCCCTGTTCCCCGATATCGAATCCGTTTTCTTTCAATAGGTACTCCGCCCTCGCCAGCGGGTCGCGCAGCGTGCGATAGGCGTCATTCAAAATCGCGGTCGCATCCAGCGCATACTGCTGCTCTTCCCGGCTCTTGAGCGTGAAGCGATCGGGATGATACTGCCGGCTCAGCGCGTAGAAGCGCTTTTCCAGATCTTTCAGATCCAGATCCAGCCGATGCTCCAGCCCAAAGAAATCGTAATAGTTTGAAGGGAGTGAACCCATGGGACGCTTTTCTCTGCGTCTCCGCGTCTCGGCGGTGAAGCTTGTTATGCCGAGAACGAAGTGCCGCAGCCGCAGCTCTTCTGCGCGTTGGGATTTTCGAACACGAAGCCCGATTGCATCAGCGATTCTTTGTAATCGAGCGTCATGCCGTGCAGATAAAGCATGCTCTTGGGATCGACGACGATCTCACGCCGTCGAACTCGAAGATCTTGTCCGTCGGACGCGGCTTCGAGTCGAACTTGAACTGATAGCTCAAGCCCGAGCAGCCGCCGCCCAGCACGCCCAGACGCAGTCCACCCTCCACGCCCTTCTTGGCGAACGTCTGCCGGATCTTTTCGACCGCCTTCGGAGTGGCATGCACCACAACTTCCGTCTTCGCAGGCGGCGCCAAGGGCACGAGTTGTTCAACTTCAGTCATTACGCGCGCGCTTCCACCGGCTTCCGCTGGTCCTGCTTCTTCTTGTAATCGCTGATCGCCGCCTTGATCGCGTCTTCCGCCAGCACCGAGCAGTGAATCTTCACCGGCGGCAGGCTGAGTTCGTTCACGATGTCCGTGTTCTTGATGGCCAGCGCTTCATCTACCGTCTTGCCCTTGAGCCACTCGGTGGCCAGCGACGAACTCGCGATCGCGCTGCCGCACCCGAAGGTCTTGAACTTGGCTTCGGCTATGACGCCGGTGGCCTCGTCCACCTTCACCTGCAGCTTCATGACGTCACCGCACTCCGGCGCGCCCACCATGCCCGTGCCCACATTGGGATCGCTTTTATCGAGCGAACCCACGTTGCGCGGATTATTGTAATGATCCAGAACCTTGTCAGAATAAGCCATTGCTTCTCCTCTTTAATTATATCGCCGGCGCCAAACTACTCCGCCGCCCAATGAACCTGACTCAAATCCATGCCTTCCTTCGCCATCTCATAGAGCGGCGAAAGCTCACGCAGCTTACGGACCACTTCGATCACGCGCGCGGCCACGTAATCCATTTCCTCTTCGGTGTTGAAGCGGCCCAGGCCAAACCGGATCGAGGTATGCGCCAGATCATCGCCCACGCCCAGCGCCTTCAGCACGTAGCTCGGCTCGAGTGTGGCTGACGTGCAGGCCGAACCGCTCGAAACCGCGATATCGTTGATGCCCATCAGCAGCGATTCGCCTTCCACATACGCAAAACTGATGTTCAGGTTGTTCGGCAGCCGGTGCTCCATGGAGCCGTTGATGAACACTTCATCCAGCTCGGTTTCCAGCGTGTTCTTCAGCTTGTCGCGCAAATAACCCAGCCGCTTCGCTTCCTCGGCCATCTCGCGATGGCAGATGGCGCATGCTTCGCCCAAGCCCACGATGCCCGGCACGTTCAGCGTTCCGGTCCGCATGCCACGCTCGTGGCCGCCGCCATCCATTTGCGCCGTGATTTGCACGCGCGGACTTTTACGCCGGACATACAGTGCGCCGACGCCCTTCGGCCCGTAAATCTTGTGCGCGCTGATCGACATCAGGTCGATATTGTCCTTGATGACGTTCACCGGAACCTTGCCGACCGCCTGCACGCCGTCGGTGTGGAACAGTACGCCCTTTTCGTGCGCGAGCTTGCCGATCTCCGCAACCGGCTGGATCACGCCAATCTCGTTATTGGCGTACATGATCGTGATCAGGATCGTTTTGTCGGTGATCGACTCGCGCAGCATTTCGAGATCGACCAGCCCATCGGCCTTCAAAGGCAGGTAGGTCACCCGATATCCGTGCTTCTCGAGCTTCTTGCACGTGTCCAGAACCGCTTTATGCTCCGTGGCCGCGGTGATGATGTGATTGCCCTTCTCGGCATACATCTCCGCCACGCCCTTGATCGCCAGGTTGTCGGATTCCGTTGCCCCGCTGGTGAAAACAATCTCTTTCGAGGTCGCGCCGATCAGATCCGCGATCTTCTTCCTCGCATCGTCCACCGCCTTCTCCGCTTCCCAGCCAAAGCTCGTGATTGCGGCTCGCGGCATTGCCGAATTTCTCGGTGAAGTACGGCAGCATGGCGTCAACCACCCTTGGGTCCATTGGCGTCGTCGCGTGATTATCAAAATATATAGGCGTCTTCATGAATGTTCCTCATAAAACATGTAACCGCTCGAGCGTTTCGGCCGAAATCGGCGGGGCGCTTCCGCCGGGCTCGCACCCATCGCCCGCCATCTCGGAAATCGTGATCTTGCTGAGCAGGTCGATAATGGCTTCGTGCACCTTGCGCAACGGTTCCCGCACCGTGCACCGGTCCGATTGATCGCACCGGCCGTGTGGCGTGAAGCACGTCGTCAGAATGATCGGACCGTCAATCGCATGAATCACTTCGAGCGCGCTGATTCTCTCGGGCCGCTTCGCCAGTTTGTATCCGCCGCTCGATCCCGGCACCGAAACCAACAGGCCGGTCTTGGTCAGCTTTTGCAGAATTTTTGCCAACAAAGACAGCGGGATCCCGTAGGCGTCCGCGATTTCCTTCGCGCTCGCCGCTCCCGTCCGGCCCCCGGCCGCCAGGTGCTTCACCGCAATCAGGCCGTAATCCGCCTTCTTGGTCAGCTTCAGCATACGATATACGACTCTTTGGGTCTGATATCAATATCGTAACACATCTCCATTCAAGTCAACTACTTAAATTCCGACCGGAAGCGTCGCATATCCCCCGGTACGCGCGCGACCGTAGTTTATTGATAACCTGAGGGATAATGCTCCAGAAGATGGTCGATCGCATGGTGCTCGGCGCCGTCGCATTTCTTTTCGGAATCGCTGTGACCGTCCTGCGGCGTTTCAAACGGGCCTGAATGATCCGTAACATCATCAGCGTCGATGTCGAGGAGTACTTTCACCCGAGCGAACTCGCCGCCTGTGTCCATCCCGGAGAGTGGAACACCCTGCCATCCCTCGTCGAACCGGAAACCCGCCACGTTCTGGACGTCTTCGACCGCCACCAGGTGAAGGGAACCTTTTTCGTGCTCGGCTGGGTGGCCCAACGCAACCCCGGGCTGGTTCGCGAAATCGCTTCCCGAGGCCACGAAATCGCCTGTCACAGCTTTGCGCACCGTTTGGTTTATGATTTGACTCCAGCCGAATTCCGCGAGGACACGCGGCGCGCCGTCGGCGCCATCCAGGAAGCCTGCGGCATCACTCCCCGCGCCTACCGCGCCCCCAGCTACTCCGTCACCCAGCGTTCGCTCTGGGCGCTCGAGGTGCTCGTCGAATTAGGTTTCACTTATGATTCCAGCATTTATCCGATCGAGCACGACCGGTACGGGATCCCCGGCTTCGGCCGCCACGCCCGCTGGCTCGCAACCCCATCGGGCCCCATCTTCGAGGTCCCCATTGCGACCGTAGAGCTTTCCGATCATCGAGTCACGCCGGTTGGCGGCGGGGCATATCTGCGGCTGCTGCCCTATCGCTACACCGCTGCCGGCATCCGCCGGATCAATGCATCAGATCAGCAACCAGCCTGCATGTATTTGCACCCTTGGGAGTTGGATGGCGGGTACCCGCGCCTGGCGCGCGGCTGGCTGTCGCGGCTCCGAACCTACGGCGGCCTGCGCTCCACGCCGCGCAAACTCGAACGCTTGCTCTCAGATTTCGCATTCGGCCCGCTGACGGCCGCTTACGCGAGCCTTTCGGCTGCTCCCACGGAAGCCGCACCCTCTCAAGTAGTCGCCGAATAGTGTAGTAATTGGCAGCGGGCGGAGTGCCACTCTGCGATAATCTCGTGTTATGGCCAGCCCCATGTGCGGCGCTTTCGAGAACAGCTCGCCATATGTTCTGAAACCGCAGGCGCATAGCAGCCACAGCATCATCCTGCAATTGCTACCCGAAAACGGAAGCGGCCGCCGCCTGCTGGATGTGGGGTGCGCCGAGGGGTACCTGAGCCGGCGGTTTGCCGAGCGCGGTTTCTCGGTCACGGCGATTGATGCGCCCGGCTCGCCGCGGCGAGCGATGCCCGAGGGAATCCGCTATCTCGGAGCCGACCTGGATCTCGGCCTCCCAACTAGCGAGGGAGATTTCGATTGCGTTGTTTGCGCGGATGTCCTCGAACATCTGCGCGATCCCGATTCGCTTCTGCGGCAGATTCGATCGCGACTCGCCGGCGGAGGAACATTGATCGCTTCTTTGCCTAACAGCGGCAACATTTATTTCCGTCTCAACGTTCTATTTGGGCGCTTTCCGGCGCATGACTCCGGGCTGTTTGACCGCACGCACCTGCATTACTACACTTGGGATGGTTGGCGCGATCTTCTGCGCCGGAACGGATTCCGCGTTACTACGATTCGGACAACAGTAATCCCCTTCAGCCTCTTCTGGCCGCGCCTGCCGCGATCGACGGCTGTCCTGGAGTCGGTGTACGCTGTCGCCGCCCGCGCGTGGAGCAAGCTGTTTGCCTATCAGTTCATCGTGATCGCCGAGGATCACGCCAAATGAGCGTCAAGGAAAAGGTAATTGTCGTGATGCCCGCCTATAACGCGGCGCGCACGCTGCGCATGACCTATGCCGCGCTCCCGCACAATCTGGTGGATTCGGTGATCGTGGTGGATGACGGCAGCACCGACCAGACGCGCGAGATCGCGCACGAGCTCGGTCTCGAGCTGTTTGTCCACAACCGCAACTACGGCTACGGGGCGAATCAGAAGACCTGTTACCGCGAGGCGCTGAACGCCGGCGCGGACATTGTCGTGATGGTCCACCCGGATTATCAATACGATCCCACGCTGCTGCCCGAGATTATTGCTCCCATCGAACAGGGAACCGCGGACGTCGTACTGGGATCGCGCCTGCTCCGCGGCAGCGTGGTGGCGCAGGGGATGCCGTGGTGGAAGTACATCGCGAACCGCTTTCTCACCGGCGCCGAAAATGCTGTTTTTCGGATGCGCCTCGCGGAATACCACACCGGGTACCGCGCGTTTCGCCGCGGGGTGCTCGAAGCCGTGAACTTGCAGATGAACTCCGACGGCTTCATTTTCGACCAGGAGATCATCGCGCAAATCGTCGAACTGGGCGGGCGGATTGCGGAAGTGCCGGTTCCCACGCGGTATATGAAAGAGGCCTCGTCCGCTTCCTTCCTGCAGAGCACGGTTTACGGCTGCCGCATCCTGTGGCTGCTGGGCAAGTACATCATGCACCGCAGCGGGATTCTTCGCCAACGGCAATTCCAAAGCCTATATCGCCGCTACGCCGCCGCGGCCTCACAGGACCCGGCCCAACCTTTGCATCGCAACCGCTGACGCGTCCGGCCTGCGGACTTCGGTCCCGCCCCCCCTCTCCCCCCTCTCTCCCTCTTCTTCTTTCTTCCCTCTTTTCCGCTTGCCTGCCCCATCTGTCCAGGCAGACGTCAGGCGCTACCGTTCACTGACACGGTTTGCTGGTCCTGTGCTCCGAGTCCTGGGCATCTCCCCGAGAAACTTCGTCAGCGCTGCGTGAATTGAGCGTCTTGCAACACTACGTTTTGATCTCGGTACCATACAGGGAAACTCGGGAAGCACTGTTAGTGTCCCGCGTGTGGCAGACTGTTCCACGTTTATGGACACCTTCGCAGTTTTGATGAACGTAAGTCAGAGGCTTTTCCACGGTTTTGCGCCGAGCATGTCTGGAATGTGGTCCGATCGCACAATGGGTGGCGCCACTGCGCTGGCTGCGGAGAACTCCCGAAGGGGGAGGAACGTGCTTGCATTGCAATATTCGGTCAGAGAGATCACGGCTCGGGTGGGCGAACGGGCTTTGGGTTGGTTTCACTATAATTTTATCCATTCTTGGCACAAGAAGCCGTACTGGATCGCTGGCCTGTTTCGTCGAGAGCAAGAGTAATTGCCGATGCGCGGCCCGCTGGTGCTGCCTTGCCGGTCCGGCTTGTGGCGCCGCGGCCCGTCCTTCCGAAACCGCTGAAGATTGTACTTAAGCGGTGCGCAAGCGGCTGATAAATGCCTATGCGCATACCTTCTGCAATTTGGGACAACCGAACTTCGCGAACTCCTGCGCTACTTGGGGTGCAACGCGGCGATGTACTGATGGTGCATAGTCATCCGTTCTTTCCTTGGATTCACAGGCACGGCCGTCGATGTGATCCGGATGTTGCAGGACCTCGTCGGCGAAGAGGGCGCTTTATTGATGCCGAGCCAGCCCACGGACTCTTCAGCAGTGGCCTGGGCGCTGCGGCGGTCGGTCGCGCCACCACGCGGGCGCGCCCGGCTCTCCGCGGGCCGGGCGCCGCGCTGCCCGCCCGCGCCGGGGGTGGCCCCCCGCCGGCCGGACCGTCCCCGGCCCTCGCCGGCGCGCTCTGGGCGGTCTCCTGCTCGTTCGCGCCCGCCCCGCGCGCGCCCGCGCGGGCCCCCTCTCCGGCTTGAGCCTGGCGGGCGCGCCCCGTCGCTACTCGCGCGGCCCGCGCGCCTCCGGTCTTGCCGCGTGCTCGCCGGCGGCCCGCTGGCCGCGCGCCGCCGGTATTCCTCGGTCCGCGCGCGCCCCGTCCGCCCCGCCTGCCCCCGGCCTCTCTGCGCCGGGGTGCGCGCGCGCGCGCCCCCTTCGCTCGCCCCCGCTCGCGCTATTCTCGTCTCCACTCTGCGCCGCCCCGGCGGCCACGGCCTGCCGCTGCCCCCCCGGCGCCCTCGGGCCCCCCCCCACCGCCGCGCGGCGCACCCGCCACGCGCCTGCGCCCGCCCCCTCCCCGCCCGTCCGACTCCCCCCCCCCGCCGAGCCAACCCCCCCCAGCCACCGCCAACCCTCCCACCCCCCCCCCCCGCACACCCCCCCCCCCCCCCCCCCCCCCCCCCCCCCGGCCCAACCTTTGCATCGCAACCGCTGACGCGTCCAGCCTGCGACTTCGTCCCGCTGGTATATTGAACTTACGATCCGCTGACTGATTCGCGTCCCGCGCGTCCAGGCGCTTCGTGAAAGGAAATTGGCTTGATGATGTGTGGAATGCTCGTGCACTCGGCCTTGCGAGGTGGGGTTTCGCGGATCGGCTCAGCCATCATCGTGCTGTTGGCGTCCCTGAGCATTGCGATGGGCTCGCCAGCGCAAACGGGACAATCGGCCGCCGCCCCCTCCGGGAAGACCGTGCCGGCAAACGCCGCTGGTCCGGCTGGATACCGGATTGGAGCGGGCGACGTTCTCGAGGTTAACGTCTGGAAAGAGCCAGAAGCTTCGGTTCAGGCCGTGGTGGTCAGGCCGGATGGAAAGGTTTCGCTTCCGCTGGTCAAAGAGCTGGATGTTCTCGGTTTAACCCCTATGGAAATGGAAAAGATCCTGACCACTAAGCTCGAGAGTGCCATTCATGGACCCGATGTAACCGTGGTCGTCAAAGAGATCCATAGCAGAAAGATTTATGTAGTCGGAGCCGTCAGACGGGAAGGCCCGATCCCGTTGCTGGAGGATGTCACGGTGTTGCAGGCCATAGGCGAAGCTGGCGGCCTTAACGATTTTGCGAAAAGAAACAAAATCTACGTCATGCGCACGGAAAACGGGAAGCCGACTAAGCTCTTTTTCCACTACGATGCGGTGATCCGGGGAGAGCACACGGAGGAAAATATTCAGCTGCTCCCGAACGACACCCTGGTGGTCCCACACTAGTCCCCGAAGCCAGATATTTGGTTTGAGCCCAATCTTCCAGACTTTTTGACAGTCTTTTGCACATTCTGTGCAGAGAATGAGGGAACGTCGTCCGGTGCATCCATGCCCAACTGCGGGCGTTAGCGGAATCTGCGGTTCCAGCCTATGGAATGGAAGGAAAGGTGCTGTTTAGGACGGTGGCTGTTATGCGCCTTGCAGCGCCGAAGGCTATTAAATGCAACAGATCGGCCCTGGTTTACGAGAGCACGGTCTCGGCTTCCGGGTTACCCTGGGTAGCGGGGATTCTCATGCGCGGCGGATCAGGCGTTGCAATGGCGGATGAAAGCGGCCAAGGGTCAAAGATATGCGTGATTTGACGGCTACTCACCGAAACCACATGCTGGCTTGCGCCTTGCTGGGCGCATGCCTAATCTTTTCAGGGTGTTCTCCCGCGGCAAAGGAAGCGCGCGATCTGAAGGCGGGCAAGCACGCCATGGAGGCTAAGGATTATGCCCGAGCCGTCATTTACTTCCGCAATGCCGCGCAAGCCATGCCGAAAGACGCCGAGCCGTATTATCAGCTCGCTCTGGCGCAAATGGCGCGACGTGAATGGAAACCGGCCTATACCAACCTGAAGAAAGCCGTCGAACTTAATCCCAAGCACCAGGAGGCGCAACTCAAGCTCGCCGAACTGAAGATGTCCACCAACGACAAAGTGCAGATCGGGGAAGCGCAAAAGACCGTTCAGGATCTGGTAAACGGCGGGCAGGGCAACGCGGAAGCTCTGGATATACTGGCGGCCACGGAATGGAAGCTGGGCGACCAGGAGGATGCCGAGAAACATCTGGAAGAAGCCGTTGCCAAGTTTCCGGCGCATTTGGCTTCAGCGGTGACCCTGGCGGGCCTCAAGGCCAGAAACCATGATCTAGCAGGCGCCGAAGAGATCCTCAAGAAGTCGGCGAGCCAGACCCCGCCAACGGCGGACGCATTCCTCGCTCTGGGCCAGTTTTACATGAAGACCGGAAGAATGGCCGACGCCGAAGCGCAATTGCACCGAGCGCTACAAGTAGATCCCAAGAGTGCGCCGGCACTGTTGACCCTGGCGGTTGTTCAGATACGCAACCGGAAGCTGGACGACGCCGAGCGGAGCTACGCTCAGCTCGCGGCGCTTCCGGACCAGCAGTACAAACCTTACCACGCTTCTTTTCTGTCGGCGCGCGGCAAACACGACCAGGCGATCGCCGAATTTGAAAAGCTGAACCGACAGTACCCGGACGACCGCGTGCTCCGGACGAATCTGGTGCAGGAATATCTGCGCACCCAGAAGATAGCCGCGGCGGAAACACTGATCACATCGGTGCTCAAGAAAAATCCGAAGGACGTGGACGCGCTGGTGCAGCGGAGCAGCATCTATCTGCTGACCGGCCGGCTGGATGACGCGCAGAAAGATTTGACGCAGGCGCTGAGTTCCAACGCCAATGCTCCCGAAGCCCACTACCTGATGGCCAAGGTGGACGAACGCCGCGGACAGCCCCTTAACGCGCGCCAGGAACTGAGCGAAGCGCTGCGGCTACGGCCCGGTTATCTACTCGCTCGCCTGCGGCTTTGCCAGCTGTTGATCACTTCGGGCTCTCCGCGATTGGCGTTGGACCTAATTGATGCCCAGGAGGTCCCGCCAGCCCAGAAGCGCACCCTCGGAATGCTGGTGCAGCGAAATTGGGCGCTATTGGCGCTCGGTCTCAACGCGGACGCGCGAAAAGGGGTGGACCTCGGACTCGCGGCCACAAAGGCGCCGGACATATTGATCCAGGATGCCTACCTAAAGCTGGTGGAGAAGAATTATGACGGCGCGCGGGCCTCATTAAAACAGGCCATAACCCAGAGACCGGAGGACTTGCGGATACTGCGCATGATGGTTTCGAGCTATGCGGCCCAGAAGCAGCCGGCCGCCGCAGTGCGTTTTATGCAGGAATACGCGGGGCAACATCCCAAATCCGCTCCGGTCCAGCTATTCCTGGCGGACGTGTTACTTGGCAATGGCCAACGGCCGCAAGCGCGCGCGGCACTGCTGGCGGCAAAAGCGGCTGATCCCAAATACGCCGCGGCTGATTTGACGCTTGCGCAGTTGGATGTTGCGGAAGGGCATGTGCAAGAGGCGACGAAGGCGCTCTCGGCCCTGGTGGCCCAGAACCCGGCTTATGTTCCGGCTCGGCTGTTGCTGGCGGGGATTGAAGACAAAAGCGGGGATCGCAAGGGTGCGGTTGAAGCTTACAAGAAAGTCGTGGAGTCCCAGCCGAACAACGTCGTGGCACTAAACAATCTGGCCTTTGACCTCGTCGAGTACAGCAAGCAACCGGATGCGGCTCTCCCGTACGCTCAAAAAGCCGCTGAACTGCAGCCGGATGCGCCGGCCGTCGAGAACACGCTGGGTTGGATCCTCTACCAGAAGGGAATGTACCCTGAGGCCTTGCCCTATCTGGAGAAGGCTGCCGCCAAGGAACCCACGGCGCGCCACAAATGTCATCTCGCCATGGCGTATCTCAAGAACCACGATCGGGAGCGCGGGCAAAAAAGCTTGATGGAAGCGGTGAAGCTGGATCAGAATCTTCCAGAGATTAAGGATGCCCAGCGAGTGCTCGACGACGAGTTGCAAAGCGGCCGCTAGCGCGCTGGAGGGCTCCTCTCACGGGAGCGTTTCGAGCTGACCCGCGGGTTAACGAACCAAACAGCGCTGCATGTCAGGAATGATGCGGGAAGCGAACTGGACTCCCTGTTCGAGAGATCCCGGTGCGTCGGCAACGGTGATCCGGACGATGGAACCGGCGCTATTGCCATCGACCAGCGCATCCCGTACAAGCAGGAACTTGCCGAGGTATTCGCTCGCAATAATCCGCTGCCGGGATTGATACCAGTAGAGAACCAGCTGGCGGTTTCCGTCTTTTTGAATCGAGTACTCGTTTATCTTCACCTTCTGGCCATTCACCGGAATCCAGACCGAACCATAGTTCCAGATCTCCCAGCCGCTGCCTGGCAGACAGTTCTTGGGTGAGTGCAGGCTCTCGCCCGAGCGCTGCTGGTCGTAGTAAGCAATAAACAAAGAAAGCTGCTGCGAGCCGCGCTGGTAGACCCTTTCCAGATAGCTGGTAGGGGCGAGGATCTCGAGAACGCGCCCGCCGAGCGGCGCCGCATCGGCGCCAACCCACCCGTCAATCTGATTGGGGATGCCGGACAGCGGCCGGGCCAAGGAATCGCGTGTGCGGTGCTCGCTGAGCCGCGAAGCCGCCAGAGTACCGCCGAGCAAGAGCGTGACGGCGGCAAAACGCCAATAGGATGATTTCATTTTTTCCGCTGCAACTTTCTATCTAAGGGTTGCAGTGCCAGCGCCATCAACCACAAAACGCCGAAGCCCGCAACAAAAACCAGCCAGCCGGAGAACGAGTGATAAAAGCCCATGGCAATCTCTGGCCAGTGATCCGCCAGAATTGCCGTCCCGGATACCCGTACGATGTTCACCGCGACGGCCAGCGGCATCGACAGCAAAAGCAGCAAAACCCGGACCGTGACGGTCTGGCACTGCAGGTAGCCCAGCAGCAGGGAAGCGATCATGAGGGCAGCAAGCGAATGCAAGCCGCTGCAAGCCTCGGCTACGCCGAGTGAGATTCCAGCCAGCTGTATGATGTTCCCGTCCCGGTAAATAGCCACGCCGAACCACTGAGCGACGTTGGTCGCCAGATCGGAAGCCAGAAGTTGAAGCGGCGAAGCCAGACTGTTCCACACCAGCCTCGGAGGCGGAATCATGGTGACCAGGAGCACCAGCGGGAAGCTTAACGCGCGTAGACGGACAGTTCCCCAGTAAGTCCAGATCAGACCGGCCAGCAGCAGCACAAAAGAGAGCCGGGTTAGAAAAAACTCGTTGCCGAGTATGCCCGCCAGATACGTGAGGCAAGCGAATCCCACCAGGGCCAATCCACGGCTTTCCGGAACAGCCGGCCGGTTCAGCCAGCGATTGCGCTGCAGCCATGCTACATACAAAGCCAGCGGCGGGATCAGCACGCCGTGGGAGGCGCCCGGCTCGGTCCACCAATCCGACGCCAACTCCGTCAGCACCCTGGCATAAAGGGCCATCATGATGCCAGCAACCACGAGAACCTGCAGCCAACCGGAGCCACTCAGGTTACGAAAGGTCAGCGGGTCAACGTCCGCTTCGCCTTCAGTTTTGACGGCGGTGAACATACGCGAGATGGACTATTTTCTGCAAGTATACAACCAGAAGCGCTAAACCGTTCCTGGGGCGGGAAACAAGCGATGAAGGCGTCTTTGGTGCCGATAAAGACGAAAACGGACGAAAAAGTTTCGTAGAATGTGCAAAAATTTGTCTCGTCGAAAGTCCCGTTCGCGGCACAAGCCGTTTCTCGCACGGTATCCGGTGTATTGGTCCGGAAATTGCCCAGGTGCTTGTATCTGTTTGAGTATGCCACCCTTTTTAGTCGGAAACAGCCTGCGGATGCAGGAGATACGGCGACAGGTGGAGTCGCTGGTTAAAGGTCCACGTCTACCGGTGCTGATTGAAGGCGAAATCGGCACGGGAAAGGAAACGTTAGCGAGGCAACTGCACCGCCAGTCGGGTTGCGGGGGCGAGTTCATTCGCATCCCATGCAGGGTTCCGCACGGCTTTCCGTTGCTCGGGCCCGGCGGCCAGGCCGCGGCATTGACGCCCTCCGAAACGGCTGGAGAAGACACAATTTTCCTCAAAAACGTCCACTTTCTGTCTCGATCCCTGCAGCAGCAGCTCTTAGCCGGCCTACAAAGCGGGTGGTTCCCGGCGGATCTGGGAGGCGGCTGGAATCCCGGCAGGCATCTGGTCTCGAGCACCACCTGCACGCTCGACGAAATGATAGCCCGTGGACAGTTCCTGCCGGACCTGTATTTCCGCCTGTCGGCTTGTCGAATCATACTTCCTCCCTTGCGGGAGCGCGCGGAAGATATACCCGAACTAGTTTCTTCCATGTTAGTGCAGGCGTCCGCACTGGATGGCGGGGCGACGTGCGAGCCCAGTTCATCGACACTGGATGTCATGATTCGGTATTCCTGGCCCGGGAATTTACGGGAATTAGAGAACTTTGTCAGAAATTACCGGTTGGCGCCTGATCCTGAGCAGCTGGTAGTGGAATTAAAGCGGCGCTCCGAGGCGACGCGGAGCCAGGACGGCAAGGGCCGGCTCTCTCTGCGCGAGCAGGTGCGCAGAGTTTCCAGGCAGATGGAATCGCAGATCATTCTCAAGGCCCTCGAACACCATCAGTGGAACCGGCGCCGCGCGGCGCAGGCACTGCAAATCAGCTATCGTTCGCTGCTGTACAAGATGAAAACTTGTGAGTTGCGAACCAAGACGGCCAGACAGCAGGATAACGGGAGTTAGAAATGCTCGACCAGTTCAGACGTGTTCTTCCCAGCGCGACAGCGTGCATCATGTTGTACCTGGGTGTGACGCTCAGCGCCTTTGCCCAGGGCACTTGGCTCGACGAAATTAACCCCATGGAGGAGCACCCCGACGGCTTGCACCTGTACGGGCTATCAATTTTCGGAGGATACTCGTCCACTCCGTTTCTCGGAGGACAGGCCACCGGACTGGGTTACGCCGGAGAGGGTCTGGGCGCCGAGGAATACGTGGGCGCGGCGGCCTCGCTGGGCTGGTATCATCGCGGTCCGAATGGCCAGTTCTCCGTCTCTTACAGCGCCTCTTATGACCGGCGTCTGCATTATGTGGATTTAAGCGGGCTCAGCCAGTTCCTGTCCTTCCAGGGAGTCCGCAGAATCTCCCGGCGTTGGGACTATTCCATGGGTGGAGCGGTTTCGGATCTCGACTACGCACAGTTCCTGTTTACGCCGAATCTGTTCAGCCAGTTCGCGTCGACGCCGGGCACTTTCCAAGACCTCTCCGAAGCGCTCCTGGAGGGAAAGTACACCAGTTCTCAGCTGGCGTCGCTGCTCACGGGAGCGCCGGTATTGGACACCCCGGCCCGAAGCCTCCTGTTCGGTAACCGGGTTTTCAACGCCTCCATTACCAACTCGCTCACCTACCATGCCACGGGGCGTTTGAGCATTAGTGCCAGCGCGGGTGTAAACCGGGCGCAGCACCTGCCTGACGATTCGAGCGCGCAACTACACCAGGATTACCTGATTGCGCAATCCACGGGAGGCACGGCGGCACTGGGAGCGACGTATGCGCTTTCGCCGCGCACGTTCCTCGAAGGCAATATGGCGACGGGCCGGTCCTTTACCTCCTCGAGGACGCGTACTCCAGCCGGGCCACGGTGGGCCTGGGGCATATCATGGGCCAGCACTGGTATCTGAACGTGAACGGGGGCGCCGGGTTCATCACCAGGGTACGTTCCACCTATGCGTTGCCCAACGGTCCGCAGGCCGTCGGCGCCGCAAGCCTTGGCTACCGGTTAAACGCGCACACCTTCATGGCCTCATATGAGCACACGCTTGCGGATCCCTACGGTTTGGGCGCCGGCTCGACAGCGGTCGCCATGGGCGCCTGGAATTGGTACCTCCCGGGAAGAAGCTGGAGCCTGATGAATAGCGTGGCGCAGGAGGAATTGCAAGCCAGCTACGGGCGGGCGAGCGCGGTCATGTATTCCGCCGGTTTGGGGCACTCGATGTCCCACAACCTCAGCCTGCGAATCCAATACAGCTTTGTTTACAGTGACGGACACTGGCCGGGGTATGTGGGCGACCTGACCAGTCTGTCGCGCAACAACGCGCGCATCTCCTTGTCCTGGACGCCCGGAATCAATGGGCTGCAAATGCCGAGTTTCGGTGTCCGGGGGATGTAAAGCGGCATGATCCGGATTTTCAGCCAATACGTTTCGCCCAAAAGCATCATCCTGATGGTCACGGAGACCGTGCTCATCACGCTTTCGCTGTTGTGCGCGATCCGGCTGAGGTTCTGGAATGATCCGGTGCAATTCGAGGTTTACACCTCGTGGCCCGATTTCGCGGTGCAAGCCGGTCTCATTGTGGCGATCTGCCAGCTCTGCTTTTACTACAACGATCTGTACGATCTGACGGCGGTGCGCCGGCGGAGCGAGCAGTTGGTTCGCCTGGAACAATCATTGGGAGCCGCGTGCCTGCTGCTGGGCCTGATCTATTTCCTGGTGCCGAGTTTGCTGATCGGCCGCGGCGTGTTCATCATCAGCATGCTCCTGCTGACGATATTCATTATGTTTACGCGCGTGGTGCTTGACGGAGCGTGGTACATGGCCGCTCCCGCGCAGAACATTCTGATCCTGGGCACAGGAGATCTGGCGGCAGATCTGGCGAGCGAGTTAGGCAAGCGTCACGATCTAAATTTGCGGTTGGTCGGCTTCGCCCGCGGACACGCCCCGCTCAATGGCCATCCCGAGCGGCTCAGACAGCCGGTTGTGGGTACCGTGGAGGAGCTCGAAGAGCTTGTGCAGCAGCACCAGGTGAACCGAATCATCGTGGCCATGGAGGACCGCCGGGGGTCGCTGCCCATCCGGGAACTGGTGAAGCTGCGGGTGGACGGCGTTCGCGTGGAGGATGTCCATACGGCGGTGGCGGCGCTGACCGGCCGCGTCTGGCTGCGCACCGTGCAGCCGAGCTGGTTCGTCTTTTCCGATGGCTTCCGCCGGGCACGAACCACCCTGTTTCTGAAGCGCATCATCGATATCTGCTTCGCCGCGATCTTGATGGTTGTTTCGGCGCCGGTCATGGCGCTGGTGGCCCTGGCGGTGCGCCTGGATTCCGATGGGCCCGTGATCTATCGCCAGGCCCGCGTGGGTCTCCGGGGACGGTCCTTCAAGGTACTGAAATTCCGCTCCATGTGCGTGGATGCGGAGGTCGGGAAAGGGGCCCAGTGGGCACTGGCCGAGGACCCCCGCAATACTCGCGTTGGCCGGGTGATTCGCAAGTACCGGCTGGATGAGCTGCCGCAATTCATCAACGTGCTCCGCGGCGACATGAGTTTCGTGGGACCGCGGCCGGAGCGGCCGGTGTTTGTCGATGAGCTGCGCAAGCTGATTCCCTACTACGACGAGCGCCACTCCGTGCGGCCGGGCGTAACCGGTTGGGCGCAGGTTCAATACCAGTACGGAGCCAGTATCGAGGATTCTTACAACAAGATGGAGTACGACCTGTTTTATCTGAAGAATATGTCCGTGCTGTTCGACTGTGCAATCGTGCTAAAGACTCTACGGACGGTGCTGTTCGGCCAGGGAGGCCGGTAACGCCAGCCACAACTTCGAGGATCCACGTCATGATCAAAACTATTCGGCACACGCGCGGTTGTGGGAGGACGGCTGTTGCCGTGCTCGCGGCGATTGTCCTGTGCGGCTGCCTGCGCTCGCCGGAGCAAAAGGAAGCGGCTTACCTGGCCCGGGGAAAAGAGTACTACGCCAAGAAGGATTACGCCCGCGCCATCCTCCAGTTTAGGAATGCGGCGGCCGTGAAGCCCAAAGACGCGGAGCCCTATTATCAGCTCGGGCTCGCGTACATGATGGCCCACGACGGAGACTCGGCCATGACGGCCTTCGGGAAAGCTCTGGACCGGAATCACGACCATCTCGAAAGCCAACTGAAGATGGCCGAGCTCTTGTCGACGAGGACCGATAATCCGGACCTGATGCGGGACGCACAAAAACGGTTGACGAATATCCTCGCGGTCTTGCCGCAGAACGTAGAAGTGCTCAAGAGTCTCGCCTTTACTGACTGGCAGCTAGGGCAGCGGGAAGACGCCGAGCGGCACTTACGCAGCGTTTTGGTGCAGTTTCCGGCTGATCTCCGGGCCTCGATGGCGCTGGCTCTCGTGAAGATCGACGCCAAGGATATCAAAGGCGCGGAAGATGTTCTCAAGACGGCGGCGGCGCACCAGCCGCCCGTGGCGGACGCACTCACCGCGCTGGCGGAGCTCTACGCGTTGGAAAATAAGGTAGTCGAAGCTGAGCCGCTGTTTCTGCGTGCGCTAACGCTTGACCCCAAGAGTGCCATCGCACTGCTGGACCTGGGTCGTCTCCAGGCGCGAAAGGGCCAGCAAGCGGCTGCGGAACAAACGTATCTGCGTCTGGCTCAATTGGGAGACAAGCGCTATTCCCACATGCACGCGGTCTACCTGTTTCAGACCGGGAAGCGCGATGAAGCCATCGCGGAATTCGAGCGGTTGGCCAAACAAGCCCCGGAAGACCGCATAGCCCGTTCCCGCCTGATTGAGGCGTACCTGCAGACTAACCGTTTTGGCGCTGCCGAGGCGTTGCTGGGCAGCGCGCTCAAGAAGAACCCCAGGGACGTCGAGGGGCTGATACAGCGTAGCCAGATCTACCTGATTGCGGGGAAGCTGACGGAAGCGCAAAACAGCCTCACCGAGGTCTTGCACTACGAGCCGAACTCGGCCGATGCCCACTACCTGATGTCAAAGGTTGCCCTGGCGCGGGGGTCCATTCTGAGCCAGCGCGGGGAACTCGGAGAAGTCCTGCAACTCAACCCCCGGTATCTTAGGGCGCGCATCGAGTTGGCTCAGGTATTGGCACAAACCGGCGCCGGGCGTTCCGGTCTGGAGGTGCTGGATCAGGCGCCGGATGACCAGAAGAAGCAGATCGACTTCATCACCGCCAGGAATTGGGCATTGCTCGCAGCCGGTGAGAAAGACGAGTTCCGAAAAGGCGTCGCGATGGGTCTGGCTACGAGCCGCCAAGCGGAGTTGTTGCTGCAAGACGCTGTTGAGAAGTTATCGGTTCACGCCTTTGCCGCCGCCCGAAATTCGGCTCAGGAAGTACTAAAACAGAACCCAGAGGACACCCGCGCTCTCAGTCTGCTGGTGAGCTCCTATAAGGAAGAGAAGGGCGCAGCGGCCGCAACCCAGGCTCTCGAGCAGTATGCCGCCAGTCACGCCCAATCTGCTCCTATACAGCAATTTCTAGGGGAATCCCTATGGCTGAGCGGACATGACGCGGATGCCCGGCGCGCCTTCACGTCGGTTCTGTCAGCCAATCCGACTAATGACACGGTGCAGTTGGAAATGGCTTCGCTGAATGCAGCGGACGGCGATCTGGACGCGGCCCGAAAAGGCACGGAAAAGGTCCTATCCGCCAATGCCGGCAACACGACGGCGCGCTTTCTTCTGGCAAAGATTGAACACAAGTCAGGAAATCTGAAGAAGGCCATGGAACTTTACCGGACCGTTCTTGAGACGCAGCCGAATAATGCGGTGGCTTTGAACAACCTGGCGTATTTGCTGGCGGACTCTTCCGGACGCCCGGACGAGGCGTTGCCCTTGGCTCAAAAGGCCAAGGAGTTGGCCCCGGATGATCCTTTAGTCGAAGGCACGCTTGGGTGGGTGCTGTATCAGAAAGGCCTTTTTGATGCGGCGTTACCGCATTTAAAGACCTCCGCGGCGAATAATCGGACCGCCCTGAGCCAGTATCACCTGGCGATGGCCTATTTCAGGAATGAAAAGTATCGAGACGGCCGGCAAACGCTGGACGCGGCCTTGCGCCTCGATCCCAAGTTGCCCGAGGCCGAGCGTGCTAAGCAGCTCCTGGCGGCGAGTAAAGATAAGTGACACGTGCGCGGAGCGGATGCGATTCCGAGATTGTCTCCTTTAGTCAAAAAATATGGTACTGAATGACTAGGCCGCGGAGAAATACCAGAGGAGATATCCCTCAATGAATCAATAAAATAGGCCGGAATTTGGTTTTGGTTGGCGAATTGCTAATAGAGCAATCGCGTTGAACACCTAGTCGTGAGGAGGTTTACAGTGAATTCGTTAAGGAAAATGGCGGGGGTCGGCAAGGTTGTACTTCTTGCCGCAATAGCAGTTTTGGTTCTGAGCAGTTCGGCATGGGCCCAGGAGGAATTGGATTTCACGATTCCAGCAAGTAATCCGGGCGCGGTGATCAGCTATGGGGGTGGTGCAGATCCCTTGGTTGGAACGAAAATTACGGTCACCGATGTGACCGGCGTCAGCACGCCGGACAATAACGGCACGACGTTTACCTGCACAAAGTGCGTTCTGGCCTTTACTAGCGGTGCGGAGGATGGTCCATGGAGTTGGGGTGCGGGTGGAAGCATCACTCTAACTGGGACCGTGGATGACGGGCCTGACTCTGTCACCGGGACTCTGCTGTCAGGGACGATCTCTTCGGCTTCCGTAAGTTAGCGGCGGGCGTTCTCCATGTGGCATTCCCGGTGTTTACGGACACCAAGAACACGGGCCTGCTGGCGATCTTCGGGTTGCCGGACAGCACGTTTACCGGGGCCGCCAACGTTGGATTCCAGACCGCGAAAGGCGTCGCGGTGGGTGCGGCATTCTCGAGCAGCAAGGTGACCAGCGGAGACCTGGTTAACATCGTTCCGGAGCCGGGATCGATGGTGCTGTTTGGTTCGGCATTGCTGTGGCTGGGCTGCCTGGTCCGCAAGCGGATGCACTCCTAGTTCTGACCTTCGTCTTAGGTGTTTACGAAAGCGGAATGGCCTCCCCGGTTTTGCCGGGGAGGCCATTTTCTTTATGGGGCACCGGTAGATGCTGACGCATCAAAAGCAGGCCCTTCTCGCACAGAAGCCTCTGGCTGAGCGGCCATAGCCTCTTTTTTGTCTTGTAGTCCTTCCGTAACGGGCTGGACATACGGCCAGTGCCAAGGTTTGGGACTATTTCCCAGATTCGGGCCACCGCTTGGGATCCAGTGCGCGTTTTTTTATAGAAACTAAAGGTTTAATCGTCTGGCCACCAGCTTGCAAAAACAGCAACAAGATGTTGACTGAGTGGACGGCAGCTCTTAACTCGATCGCCCAACTGTGAAACTATGAGTACTGATAAATCCTCTGCGCCCCAACCCTGGTTGTCACTCCCTTCGATCTTGCGTACGCTGTGGAAGCAAAAGCTCTATTTGGTGGGGTGCGCTGCCCTGGTAGGCGGCATCGCTATTTACGTCGTTTCGAAGCTTCCGCCGGTTTATTACACCGAAGCGACCGTCCTGGTGGAGTCGCAGAAGATTCCGGAGAAGTACGTGTCGTCCACGGTGAGCACGGACGTACAGGATCGACTGGCGACCATTAGTCAGCAGCTGCTCAGTAGTGACGTTCTGTTGAAGATCATCAATGATGTTGGCCTCTACCGCACTGAACGGAAGAATCACCTTCAGGAAGAGGTGGTCGAAATGATGCGGGCTGACATTTTCATCAAGCTGGAGCGCGGGTGGACGGGAAACCGCCCGGGCGCGTTCCGGGTAGGCTACCAGGGTTCGGATCCAAACGTGGTAGCCGCAGTGGCCACTCGGCTCGCAAACCTGTTCGTAGACGAGAATTTGAAGACCCGAAATAATCAAGCACAGGGGACTTTCAAGTTCATCGAGGACCAGCTCACGGAGGCCAAGAAGGCACTGGACGGCCTGGAAGCCCAGGTCAGCAAGTTCAAGGAACTGCACAACGGCGAATTGCCGGAGCAACAGTCCATTCTGAGCGGGACACTCTCCAGGCTGGACACTCAGTTACAAGGTGTGCAGGAAGCCACCAACCGCGCGCAACAGAACAAGATACTGCTCGAAAGCACGCTTTCGTCAGCCGAGGCCGGTGAGACGGCTCTGGCGGGAGCGCTGCGACCTCCCGAGACGGGCAACCCCGAGAATGGTTCTTCGGCCGGACAGGTGGCTCCCAAGAAATCGGCGGTGCTTCAGGCGCAGCTCGAACTGCTTCAGACTCACTACGGCGAAGATTATCCGGATATCAAGCGACTGCGGCAGGAGATCGCCCGGGTTAAGGAAATCGAGAAGACAGAGGTCAGTGACGGCCCAAGCCCTGTGGCACAGGAATCCAAGCGTGTGGCGGCGGCAAACTGGGTACCATCCCCCGAGGCAGTAAAACAACTCACGCAAGCCCGGGAACGGGTCCTGGACATTCGGGCTCAACTGAAACGCACTAATCAGGAACTCGAGGCGCGATCCGAGGAACAACAGCGTATCCGGCAGCAGATCACCGAGTACCAGCATCATCTGGACAACGTGCCTATGCGCGAGCAGGAGATGGCGGGCCTGACACGCGACTACGAAACCTCGAAGGATAACTACAAATCATTGCTTGACAAGAAAATTTCAGCGTCAATGTCCGCCGATATGGAGTATCTGCAAAAGGCCGAGAAATTCGTGGTCATCGATCCTCCGCGGGTTCCGGAGAAGCCCTCGAAGCCAAATCGGCCGCTCTGGGAAGCGGTGGGCTGCGCTTTTGGGCTGATATTCGGCGTCGCGGTTGCGTTCGGCAAAGAGCTGAAAAACAACACCCTATTGGGCGAATGGGAGTTACCGGGTCCCGTGGTTGCGCTAGCCTATATTCCCTACATTCAAATTCCGGATTCTGAATCCTCTTCCGGCACGCTCGGGCGCAGGCAGAAGCTGGTTTGGGCAATTCTCTCGTCCGCCGTGGTTTCCATCGTCGTACTGATTCTGGTGAGCGTGCACTTTACCTGGATACGGTTTTAGTCAAATGTATCGACAGTACTTTGGGCTGAAGAAAGACCCGTTCCCGATGACGCCCGACCCGAGCGTCCTGTTCCTAACCAGCGCGCATCGGGAAGCGCTGGCGGGGCTCAGCTACGCCATACTCAGCCGCAGGGGTTTCGTAGTCCTCACAGGGGACGCAGGAACGGGCAAGACAACCATTCTGATGCGGTTGCTGGAGTCCATCCCGGCCACCCGCGCCCAATTCAGTGTGATTTTGAACTCCACCCTCACACCGGGAGAGTTTCTCGAGTTAGCCCTGCTGGACTTCGGGTTTACCGACATACCCGACAGCAAGGCGCAGCGCCTGGTGATGTTACAGCAATTTCTGGTCAAATCCCGTCAGCAAAATAAGGCTGCGGTGCTAGTGGTGGATGAAGCTCATAAACTGTCCGCGGAAGTCCTCGAGGAAATCCGGCTACTGACTAATATCGAAACGCCGGACGGGAAGCTGCTGCAGATCGTACTGGCGGGACAGGATGAGTTGCGAGACACTCT
Source organism: Terriglobia bacterium (assembly GCA_963768075.1). Classification (GTDB taxonomy): domain Bacteria; phylum Acidobacteriota; class Terriglobia; order Bryobacterales; family Bryobacteraceae; genus QHXW01. The sequence continues at coordinate 334,916 of CAVYHD010000002.1, read as the reverse complement.
CAATCGCCAAGACTTGCGCCAGTTAAAGCAGCGGGTGGCGGTTCGCGTGGCCATCCATCCGCTCGCCGACCAGCAAGTGGACGAATACATTCGCTATCGCTGGTCGAAAGCCGGAGGCCAGGAACACCCGTTCGCGCCGGAAGCCATCCGATTGATCGCTCAGCGCTCAAACGGGATTCCGCGATTGGTGAACGCCATCTGCGACAACGCGCTGGCTTTAGCCTATGGACAGGGCCTCCATTCCGTCGATGCTCAACAGGTGGCTGAAGTGGTGAACGACTTAGACCTCGCCGGTAATCACGTCAAGTCCGGGAGTAACGGAAACGGCGGTTCCGTGCGGATTGGAGGCCCCGCCAAAGTTCTGAGCCAGGCCGTAGGCCAGCGGGCTGTGGCTGCCGCACCGGCTCCAAATCCCATTCCGATGCTGGAGCGATATAGCCCCGCCACTGAGAGACGAAACACAGGCTTGTGGGCAAAGCTGGGACTACGCCGGAGGACAGTAGAAGATGAGCAAACTGTTTGAATTAATGAAAAAGGCGGAGGGGCAGCTTCCCGATGTGGACTTGCCCTTGATCTTCGCCGACGAAGATCAGGTGGCCAAGACCCCGGAACCCGAGCAAGCCAAGGATACGACCGATGCTCGAGCGGCGGCCGAGAACTCGGTTTCGCCAGTTTTCGAGGCAACAACGGGATCGCAGGCGGGACGCTTGAGCGCGATCCGTGTTTCCGCAGCGGCGCCCATATTCCCGTTTGACCGCGGACCTTCGCGAGCGGCGAACCAGTACCGCGTGATCCGCACCAAAATTGTTCACGATCCGAGGCGTCCTCGCCTGGTGGTTGTCTCGAGTCCCGGGTCGGGTGATGGGAAGACGGTAACCGCCATCAATGTGGCCGGGGTGCTGGCCCTCAAAGCCGACCTGAAGGTTTTGCTGGTGGACGCCGACTTCCGGCGATCGAGCGTCGCTTCGGTGCTGGGTCTTGCCAAGACTCCGGGCTTGGGGGAAGTTCTAGCGGGCACGTGTGAATTGAAGGACGCGATTATCGAAGTTCAGCAACTTCCCAACCTGCACGTATTGCCATCCGGCGCGCCGACCGTAAATCCTTCGGAACTGCTGGACTCGCCGCAGTGGCGGGCCACCGCTCAGATACTACGCAACTCATATGATTTTGTGATCGTGGACACGGTGCCGGCTGCCGCGGCCGCCGACTACGAATTGATTCAGCTGGTGGCGGACGCGGTGCTGCTGGTGGTTCGTCCGGATCATACCAGCCGTCCGGTGAGCATCAAGGCCGTTGAGAACATACCCCGCGAAAAGCTATTGGGCGTGGTGGTTAATTGCATTCCGAATTCGTTCCTATGGAAGCCGCATGGGGATAATTACTATTACGATTACGCTACGACGAGTGCGTAGGAAGCGACACTTGCGGAGCAGCAGCAAACCGAAAGAGCTTTTTTTTAGTCATTTGTGGAAATGTAAGTGAAGGGGCGAAGCTGTGCCTGAATCCTATTTGCCAGATCTTCGAGTGCCGCGATTGCCGGCGGATTTCTACCCGGCAACCTGGGAGGGGACTCGCCATTGGTATGCGATTCACACGCGGTCTAACTTCGAAAGGAAGGTAGCCGAGGAGTTAGCCACCAAGCAGATAGATCCCTTCCTGCCGACAGTCCGTGAAGTTCGTGTGTGGAAAGACCGCCGGAAAACGATGGAGGTCCCCATCTTTCCAGGGTATGTATTCGCACGCATCATCGATTGTGAGGAACACCGGCTGAAGATCCTGCGTTCTCCAGGTGCGGTTCGGATTCTCGGCCATGGCGCCGATATTGAACCGATTCCCGATGTCGAAATCCACGCGATCCGGCAACTGATGGAGTCCCAGGTCGCATTCTCGGTTCTCCCAACGCTCCGGGAGGGAGCGTGGGTGCGGGTCAAACGCGGCCCTCTGGCGGGAATCGAGGGGACCTTTATCCGAGTAAAGAACGCTACCAGTCTTGTGCTTTCCATTCATCTGTTGGCTCGCAGTGTTTCGACCGAAATTGGGGTGCATGACGTGGAGGTCATTCGCACTGCTATTTCCCGCCATGATAACTGTTAGAATTTTCAGCGTGCTGTCCGGAGAAACATGTATCCAAATCTAAAACTGCAATTGTTTCGAACGGGCATCCGGCAGAACCGGCTTGCCCAGATGCTTGGAATGGATGCCACGGTGTTGAGCAAAATCATCAACGGATTCCGCGAGCCCACGGAGCCGATACGCAAGAAGATTGCGTTGCTGCTGAAGAGCGACGACCAGTGGCTATTCGAACGTACCGAACCGATGGCCGATTCGGAGACAGGTACGGCTGTTGAAGGGGCCGACTCGCAACCTGCCGATGCTACCTTGTCGGCAAAACCGCAATACTAGGACTTCAACGTGCACATTCTCGGAATTTCCGCCTACTATCATGACTCAGCAGCCTGCCTAGTCGGGGATGGCGATATTCTGGCTGCCGCGCAAGAAGAGCGGTTCACCCGTAAGAAAGGCGATCATCGCTTCCCCGCGGCTGCGGTAGACTTCTGTCTCCGAGAAGCAGGAATTCCTTCCTCCAAGATTGACTATGTCGTCTTCTACGACAAGCCGATGCAGAAGTTCGAACGGTTACTCGAAACGTATATTGATTACGCTCCTAGTGGAATCCGATCCTTCCTAATGGCCATGCCGCTCTGGCTGAAAGAAAAGCTGTGGACGCGAGAGCACATGTCAAAGGCCCTGGACTATGAAGGCAAGATATTGTTCACGGAGCATCACGAATCGCACGCGGCGAGTGCATTTTTCCCGTCGCCGTACGAATCGGCAGCCATCCTGACCATAGATGGGGTGGGAGAGTGGGCTACGAGTAGCCTGGGTTATGGAAGGGGCAACGAGATTCACTTACTTGAGGAAACCCAATTTCCACATTCCTTGGGGTTACTCTATTCCGCTTTCACATATTACACAGGCTTCAAAGTAAATTCGGGCGAATACAAAGTTATGGGGCTGGCGCCATATGGCGAGCCCAAGTACGTGCAGAAGATCCTCGATGAACTGGTAAACATCGCCGAGGATGGGTCGCTGCGCCTGAACATGGAGTATTTCAACTACTGCGCGGGCCTGACGATGACCAATGGAGCCTTCGACAGCTTGTTTGACGGACCTCCGCGCAAACCCGAGACAAAGCTTACGCAACGGGAAATGGATCTGGCACGCTCCGTCCAAGAGGTCACAGAAATGTGCATGTTGCGAATGGCAAAGCACGTTCATGCGCGGACCGGAGAGAAGAATCTCTGCCTAGCCGGCGGGGTTGCCCTGAATTGTGTGGGGAACGGCCGTGTTCTGCGGGAAGGGCCATTTGAGAACGTTTGGATCCAACCCGCGGCGGGAGATGCGGGAGGAGCTTTAGGCGCGGCACTTTCCGTGTGGTACCAATATCTGGGAAATTCACGCGAGCCAAGAAGAGATTTCCGCGGCCGCGCGGATGCCATGAAAGGCGGATATCTTGGGCCGGCCTATGCGGGGCCGGAAATCCAGAAGTTTTTGGAGAGCAAAAGTGCGGTGTACCGCCGCGTGGACCGAGGAACGCTGGTCCACGAGGCAGCGCGCTGGCTAGCCGAGGAGAAAGTTGTGGGCTGGTTCCAGGGGCGGATGGAATTCGGTCCCCGGGCACTGGGGAACCGCAGTATTCTGGGTGACCCACGTTCGCGTCGTATGCAGTCGATGATGAACCTGAAGATCAAATTCCGCGAGAGTTTCCGTCCGTTCGCGCCTTCCATACTGCGGGAGCGTGTGTCCGACTACTTCGAACTGAACTGCGACTCTCCATACATGCTTCTGGTCGCGCCAGTCCGTTCGCCGCTCCGAATTCCCATGACGGAAGAAGAACAGCGGCTCTTCGGGATTGACAAACTGAATGTGCCTCGTTCGATCATCCCGGCCGTGACCCACATCGATTACTCCGCTCGGGTTCAAACAGTGTCTCGTGAGACTAACCCGCTCTATTACGAGTTGCTGGCAGCATTTGACGAGCTCACTGGGTGTCCGGTGCTGGTGAATACTTCATTCAATGTTCGGGGTGAACCGATTGTATGCACGCCCGAGGACGCATATACCTGTTTCATGAGAACTGAAATCGACTATCTGGTGATGGACGACTTCGTGCTGTATAAGACCGACCAGGAAGAGTTTGTCGACGACCATGCCTGGGAGAAGGAGTTCCAACTTGACTAATCATGACGAAAGGGTTCAGCCGCGAAAGACGGCGCTTCTGGTCGGCGCCGTCCTGATAGCGCTCGGGGGCTGGAACTTTTACCGTGGCCGTGTGTTTACGACGGAAATACTGGGCGGGTCAGGAGTCATACTGCTTCTCCTAGCCTTACTTTCCCGTAGAGGGTCACTGTATTTTCACCGGGCTTGGATGCACCTCGCTGCAGCGCTGGGCTTCGTGAACAGCCGGATCATTCTCTCGTTGGTGTATTACCTGGCAATTACTCCATTTGGAATTGTGAGCCGAATGATGCGAAGGGATCCGCTGGTGCGCCGGCGGTCGCGCGAGAGCACTTACTGGATTCCTAGGAAAACAACACGGCAGGCTCGGGAGAGTTTTGAGCGGTCATTCTAGAGCAAGTGACAAAGGAAGCAATCGAATGAGCAAAATGGCGATCGTTGGTGAATTCTGGATGTTCATGCGTCAGAATAAGAAATGGTGGCTCCTTCCCATTGTTATGGTGCTGTTAATGTTCGGCACTTTGCTGGTATTCGCGGGAGGTTCAGTCCTGGCGCCATTTATTTATACGATCTTCTAACCGCGGAAGGCCAGTGAATGAGATGGTACATAGCGGAGGGCCGGATAGGTCCTGCGATCGATGATTGAGCCGGAGAAAGTCATGGGCCAAGAGCCCGGGAAAGAAGGCGACCGGAAAGACGTGCGTAATTCCCGGCTGCTGTTTTTTCGGCTGATGACGCTTGCGATAAGCGTGGTGGTGGCACTGTTATGCGGCGAGATAGGCATGCGGGTGCTCGGCGTGCAACCTTTGCGACCGGCGTACGGGGATCCCGTGGTGGGTTGGGACACGACGCCAAACACGACCTCCACCTTCAATTTCCCGGAGTATGGCGGCATGCTGACCATGCGGCGGAACAACCTGGGATTTCACGAAGACGAAGACACGCAGCTTCAGAAATCGCCCGGCACCACGCGCGTAGTAGTGGTCGGTGATTCGCAGACGGCCGGAGAATGCGCAAATTTTGAGAGCTATCCGAATGTACTCGAAGGTATGTTGAATGCCTCGGGCCGTTATGGCAAGTATGAGGTCATCAATGCCGGGGTCGGCAAATACTCTCCGTACCAATACTATGTTAAGACCGAGCACCAAATCATTCCGTTGAAGCCAGACCACCTGATCGTCGGTTTTTACGTCGGGAACGATCTAATGGATCTAATCCGCCGGGACGATCGCCCTTATCTGACCTTGAAGCCGGATGGGACGGGGGTGCATCATGCCCCGGAGTTTGTACTGTCAGACGACCCGGCGCGGCCTCCTAGCGCATGGCTGTCGAGCCGCTTATACGCGGCCGTCCAAAGATCACTTGGGCCGACGCTTCGGTACCAGCTTGTGCGGGCCGGAATGCTGCTGCACGACTTAGCCCCTTACGGGCATGGCCCGCTGGACACGGCCAAGTATATGATCGAGGTCAAGCGGTTGGGCGACATGAGCGTGGGTTTCATGACGCAGTCTCTGTTGCAGCGACTTTGGTTCCAGCACTTCCCGAAGACGCTACCGACTGCATTGAGGCTGAATCGTGAGGTCATGATCAAATTCAAGGACCTCTGTGCAAGGAATAATATCCGGCTCACCTACGTATTGATTCCCACCAAGCTCATGGTAGAACCGTCTGACTTCCAGGATGTGCTCGACAAGGTCGCACGGTATGACGACCGTTTGACTGTGCAGAATTTGCAGGCCTTCGAGAACCAAGTGACCGATGAAATCGTCAAGACGGGTTCTGAACTGGGCATTGAGGTGGTGGATTTGAAGAAGCCTCTGATGGAACGAAGAGCGGGCCGGAGATTCTACAATCCGTTTGAGATGCACCTAACCCCTGAAGGAAACCGCGCCGTTGCATATACGTTGTACACCAATCTCCGGTGGGGACCGGAAGCTACGCAGGCCGCGCCGCCTGTGTTGGGCGCCAGTTCGAAGGCAGGAAGTGAAGCGCCTGCCATTCCTTAAAGGGTGACGATCGTCAGCCATGAGCTACCGTGAAATTCTTCTCATCGTCGTCATGGCGGTGCTTAGCGTTGTCAGCCTGTTCAGGCCGCGGGTCGGTCTATACGGTTACATATGGTATGCGATCGTGGGACCAGATATCATATGCTGGATCGAAGGTAAGTATCCCTTTTCATTCATCCTGGCCATTACTACTTTGATAGGTGCTATTCGCTATGGGTACCGAATGCCGCAGGTCCTAAGTTTGCCTACGGTTCGATGGTTCCTTGCGTTTCAGATCCCCTTATTTCTCTCGGTCGAGTTCTGTCAAGGGCCGTTTCTTTCGCCGGACCGCTACCTTCTGTTTGGGAAGAACAGCCTGATGATTCTGCTGATCCCGCTTTTAGTCTTTACTGAGGAGCACGTGCGCGGCCTTCTGTACACGTTCGTGATCTCGGAGCTTTTACTTGGCTCGCGGTTCGGTTTGTTCGCAATGGTTAATGGCGGTGCTATGCTGAGGCAGAATTACGGCCGGCTCTACGATAACAACCAGCTGGCGCTTGCCATTGTGATGTTGCTACCTATTTGCTGGTATTGCCGCCCACTTGTGTCGGCAACGTGGGCAAAAATGGGCTTGTTGGCGATCCTGGTGACTTCTGCCGCGGCGGTAATCCTGACGAATTCGCGTGGATGCAGTCTGGCGCTCGCGGCTGTCGTCCTGTGCCTCATTCTTCGATCAAAGCGGAAGGTTGCAGCAGTTGTCCTGTTGGCGCTCGCGATTGGTCCGGGCATTTATTTAGCGAACGACCGCTATTTCCGCCGCATGGCAACTATCGAGCACTACGAACAGGAAAATTCAGCCGCCGGGCGCCTTCAACTTTGGAAAGCAGCAATCGCCATGTGGGCGGATTACCCATTGCTGGGAGTGGGACTTGGGAGCCGGAACTTTACCGCACTCGCCGGAAAATATTTAGGTCAGGACAACGACCTCGTGGCTCATAACAGTTATCTGCAGATGCTTGCGGATTCCGGCATCATTGCCTTCCTGATCTACTGTGGCCTTCTGTTTGGTACGATTGCCTGGCTGGAAAAGTCGCTTCGAGCAACTCGCAAACGGCGCCCCGGCCTAGAGTGCATTCCCATGGCGATACAGGCGTCGCTGATAGCCTTCGCTGTCGGCAGTACATTCTACTCCGTTGATCTTTACGATCTACTGTATATGCTCATTATGGCTGCGGCGGCGTGGTACCACGTACAGAAGGACGAGGCCTTTGAGTTGCCAGCAAGCGAAGGGGTGGTTGTTGGCCAGCGGAGTCCGCCGGTTGCGGTACCCGCATGAAAAGGCCTGATACAAAGCGAGTTGGAGTTCGATTGGCGGACCCTCAGCATCGTTGGACCCCCGAAGCCGGTGCTTGTCCACCCGGGCGACAAAAGTTTCGATAAGAACCTAGATGTGCGGAATTGCTGGTTATATCACGAATAGCGGCCCGGTACTCGATCCGTTCTTGATCACGCACATGTGCGACCAGATCATGCACCGTGGTCCGGACGGCTTTGGACATTTCATAGATGGACCAGTAGCTTTGGGCCACAGACGGCTGAGTATCATCGATGTCGCTGGCGGCAAACAGCCGATCGGAAACGAAGACGGAAAGATCCAAGTTGTTTTCAACGGAGAGATCTACAACTATCGCGAACTCCGTGAACAGTTGCTGAGCCGGGGGCACCGGATTACGACTCAAAGTGATACCGAGGTATTAGTTCATCTGTACGAGGATGTGGGGGAGAGGCTCCCGGAGTTCCTCAACGGAATGTTTGCGTTTGCCATCTGGGACGCGCGAAAACAGCAGCTATTTCTGGCGCGCGATCGCTTTGGAGAAAAGCCCCTCTACTACAGCAGTGCAGTTCCAGGACTGCGCTTTTGTTTCGCTTCCGAACTGAAGGCGCTGCGAGTTATCCCGCAGTTTCCGGCGGCTATCGATGCACGGAGTGTAAGCGACTTTCTTGCCGTCAGCTACATTCCAGATCCCAACACGATCTATCAGAACGTGTACAAGCTTAGCGCCGGCCATACTCTCACGGTCAGTCCGGCAGGAGTGCAGACGCGGCGTTATTGGCAGCCGCGCTTCGAGATTGATGCGGGCCGAAACTTCGATCACGCGGTAGAAGAGATTCGCGAGTTGGCTGAGGATTCGGTTGAGCGGCGGATGATCAGCGAAGTACCCCTGGGTGGCTTTCTGAGCGGCGGGGTCGATTCGAGTTCGGTGGTGGCGTTTATGTGCCGCCGGGCTCCAGGCCAAGTGAAGACGTTTTCGATCGGGTTCAGCGATAAGGACTTCGATGAGACCGCCTTCGCGCGCCTCACGGCCAGCCGTTATCAGACTGAGCACCACGAAAAAACCGTGACGCCGGACATTCTGGAAATGTTAGATACGCTGACCCGGCATTACGATGAACCATTTGCCGATTCATCGGCTGTGCCGTGTTTATACCTGGCGAGGATGACGCGCGAATTTGTCACCGTGGCACTCAGTGGAGATGGCGCCGACGAACTATTCGGAGGTTACCGACGCTACTTCTTTGCGGTCTTTGAAGAGCGCTTGAGGCATCTGTTTCCAGGCTGGTTCAGGCACTCGGTTATCCGTGCGGCCGGCCGCTTGTATCCGAAACTCGATTACTTGCCCCAGGTGTTTCGGGCCAAATCAACTCTGCTGGGTGTCTCGCAAGAACTGGCGGATGCCTACTTTACCGCTGTTTCAGGTATGTCGTGCGAACTGGTCGACAGGATACTGGCGCCTGATCTGCAGTGCGCGCTGAACGGATATTCGTTACAGTCACGCTTTCGGGAATTTTTTCAATCTGTATCTCATTTGCCGCCACTCCAACAAGTCCAAGCGGTGGATCTCGAGACGTACTTACCGGGCGATATTTTGGTCAAGATGGATCGTGCCACCATGGCGTACTCGCTCGAAGCACGCGCACCTATGTTGGATCATCGACTCGCGGAACTCGCCTGCCGCCTGCCGGAGCAGTTCAAAATGCATGGCAGGAACGGAAAACACATTCTAAAGCAGGCAGTCGCTCCGTACGTGCCAGCCCCCGTGATCCGCCGCCCGAAGGCCGGTTTTGCCGTGCCACTTGCAAGCTGGTTCCGGACAGCTCTCAAACCTGTATTCGAAAATACAGTTCTGCAGCCCGACATGCGGGAGTTCATCCGCCTAGAGGACACACAGCGGATATGGAACGAACATCAATCCGGCCTTCACAATCATGATCGTAAGCTATGGACACTCTTGATGTTGGGGTTATGGAATGCGCGCCACCGCATGCACACAGAAAATCTTTCTGAAGCCATAGCCGGCCAAGTCTCGACGATTTGACGCCTACCTCAGAGTATTTCCCCGCGCCTAGGATAGTGATTAACGGCTATAATGGACCGTTGCTCAACGAAGTGGTCCCTAACGTTGGTATGTAAAACGTTACTGAATTGAACAGCTACAAAACAAACATCTTTTCGCAAACGTAACCAATGTTATTAATGAGTTCTCATCGAAGGCAAATATTGTGTTGTCTGTGCCGACGGTGTATCAATGGATATGCCCAAAGTATCTAGAGCAGCGTTGAAGAGACCGGGCCTGTCCATCCTGGGTGCGATTGTGTTGGCGCTACCGTGCATGGCGACGAACTCGGTGGCGATCAGCAACACCAGCGGTGCTCAGCAGACTGGAAGACCGTTCACAATTTTCCGCGTCTTTGTGCAAGGAGAAATTGTTAATTATCCACATCCCAGGGCGAATGGATCGCTACTACCGGTGTGGCAAAGCAATATTAATACTCGTTGGCCTGATGGCTCCGTTCAGCAGGCGCTGATCAGCTTCGTCACAAACCTCCCGGCTGGCGCCGTGGTGACCGTCGATTTTGTCAACGACTCCAACTCCTGCTACGTAGGTAGTCTTGCCGCATGCAACAGTGCTGCGCCGACGCAGAGCCAGATACTTGGGTTTAATTCCGGCAACTGGGGAGCCGGTATCGAGACCGCCAATGCGGGAAGTTCGCAATCCGCGAGTGCGACGACCATCATACAGAACGGCGACTGGCGCTTCTGGATCAGGGGTCCAGTGGCAAACATTATTATCGCCGAGGATCGTACTTCGACACTCAAATACGATTTTGGCTGGCATTGCGCATCGGGCTGCGCACCGGCCGGTACGGCCACAACGTTTTTCAGTTATTCGCCATCGACCTGGACTCTCGACGCAACGAATCGTTCCCTTCACCCCATTTTCGTACTGACGCAATACCAGGGATGGCCGGGTGTCAAAACGGAGTATATTCTCGAAAACGATTGGATTTCGGCCGTTCAGGATCAGAAATACGATTTGACTCTGAAATCAGGACCGAGTCTCTCGACCGTCCAGTTCAGCAGGACTGGTCTCGTCCACATCGCAGATTCGCGCTGGCGGGAAACCTTTTGGGATGGCCAAACCCCTGGTTCAGTGAATATTGATTTTAACCTGCCTTATCTCATCGCAAGCCACGCGATAGCCAACTACGACACAACCAAGGTAGTTTCCGCGACGGCGATGAATGCCGAGATTAGCCGTTGGAACGCGAGCGATCAAGCCGACATCGCCAGTGTGGGGACAACGTTCGGCGGGACAGTCACCAAGGGGTTTCCCAATACCGGCTCCAGAGAAGACATTGGACTAATACCGCAATGGGGAGTCATCTACCTTTTCACGATGAATCCGGTGCTTTATGATCAAGTGATTGGCGATGCCGAAGTTATGGCACATGCGCCTAACCATTACCGGGAGGCCACTTCGAATCGCTTTTTCGACGACCTCCATACCGTGAATGCGCTCGGCCGGACCGTTTCCGCCGATGCACGGCCGGGATTCTTGTCCAGGGATGTCCTGGATACGGGTCTTTCTTATCCGGCCGACCGGCCTACCGTGGTTGGCGGTGTCTCGGCAAACTACTGGAATTCTATGGATGTTGCGCACCAGCCAGATCCAACTTACCTGGCTTATCTGCTGACTGGCGATTGGTATTTCCTGGAAGAGATTTACTTCTGGTCCGCGTACAACCTGACTGCTGCGACCCCTGGTCCGGCTACTTGTATATATTGCCGGCATGATAGCTGGGCATTCATGACTGATTCGTATGGCAATACCCGCGGTGTCGCCTGGGATATGCGAACGGTGGCGCACTCTGCGTGGATAGCTCCCGACGGCAGCCCGGAGAAGACCTATTTTTTCCAAAAGCTGGAGTACAATATCGCCGTCCATGAAGGCCTCATGAACGTCACGAACGGTCCCTTCTATGGCGATCCTCGCTGGACGTGGGGTCAAAGTATCTCAACGGGACTGCCGAATCCGCTGGGGTGGATTTCACATAATCTGGGCTACGAACTAACGCAAGGAACGGGATATGTTGATCCGACAAAGGCCTGTTTTGCCGACGCACCGTGGCAGCAAAACTATGTGAATGTTTCCTGGGGCCATATCGAGGAACTCGGTTTCACAGATATTACGCCAACGCGACAGGCCAGCGCCAAGAATTTACTGCACATGATATTAGATCCAACATACTCTCCTAAGAATTTGATAGCGGGATATCTTGTTGGAACGCGAGCTTTCGCTACGAATTGCTTTGCCTCGCTGCCGTTTACGACTTGGCCTCAGGTTGTCGCCAGCATAACACCGACTGAACTGGGATACGCGGCCACCCGATGGGAAGAAGGAGCTACGAATGCCCAAGGTGCTTACCCAGCCATCGCATTCGGTGCGAGCAGTTTCCTGGTCGGAATGAGTGATGGCCCGTATACTGGCGCCGATGCATGGACCTGGATGCAAAACAATGTAAGCAATCAGTCCTACCTGAATGACAACCCCATGTGGGCGTTTGTACCTCGATCCTCAACAGGATCGACCCCACCAGTAACAACCCCACCAGTAACAACCACGCCAGGAACGCCCACGCCGGTATCGAGCTCGAACGCTTGCGATTTGAACGGCGACGGTGTGGTTAATAGCTCTGACGTACAAATAGCTGTCAATCAGGCCTTGGGCGTCGCACCCTGCGGCAGTGCCGATTTGCAAAGCAATGGAACGTGCAATGTCGCGGACGTCCAGCGCGTCATTAATGCCGCACTGGGCCAAGCCTGCGTCACGGGTCCCTAGCCACGGTGCCGCCAGGTTCGAGTGGCGGTTTGATAAACGCAACACCTACGCTACGCCGGCGACCCAGCGTTGAGCTGGAATCGACGTCACACTTTGAGTCTCCCATTGGCATCACGACGCCCCCGCGTTTTCGTCACTGATGGCTCCTATCCCAACAGTCTTGCCATAGTGCGCACTTTGGCCCGCCATGGCGCTGAGGTAATCGTCGGCGAAGGGGATCATCTGTCTCCGCGGGCCTGTGTCGCGTACTGGTCCCGATACTGTTCCAAACGAGTTACGTACCCGCATCCGATTCCGCCCTATGGCAATACAGTGGCAATGTTGAAGGACTTCTTTTCTCACGAGCAGATAGACGCATTTATTCCCGTTAGTCTTCAGATGGTTGAATTGGCCGTGCATAATGCCGCTACTCTAGGAGTACCGATGATGGTACCCACTGTCGCGGCGTTCGAGCTCGCGGCAGACAAAAAGAAAACATTCGCCTTTGCGAACGAGATCGGCATACCGATTCCTCTCAGCGTACCTGCGAGGCAATACGCCACAATGCAGCCACCCTGCGTTTTCAAACATCCCCGCACGGGGGTGCTTATTGCCAATGACGCAGCTGAGATGCAAACGATAGCGACGAGTTTAGATCAGGATCTCGATGAGTATCTGGTCCAGGAGTATATTCCGGGACAAAATGGCTATGGGTACTTTGGATTCTTTGTAGATGGCAAGGAAGTCGGTTACTTCATGCATGAGCGCTTGATGCAGTATCCAACCGAGGGCGGTCCAAGCGTAGTGGCTCGCAGCTTTTATGATGAAGATCTTCGTAAGTACGGGAAGCGATTATTGACGGCACTGCGTTGGCATGGTGTCGCCATGGTAGAGTTCAAAAAGAGCAGCCGGGACGGCACATACTATCTGATGGAGATAAATCCGAAATACTGGGGATCTCTAGATCTCGCAATTTATGCCGGATGCAACTTTCCTCTGTGGATGCAACAGTATGTACTTGGCGGCAAGCCGGAGATTCCGGCGTCGTATCGCTTGGATGCCGTTTTTCATTGGGTCGTTCCGCGAGGCCTGAAATGCCTGATCCGATATCCCGGGTATCGGCTGACGTTCCTTCGGAATTTATTCCGGGCTAATGTGTCGTCTGAAGTATGGCTGCGCGACCCAATGCCCAGTGTTGCCGGTGTGATTGCGGCGTCAGGCAATGCGTTCCGGCTATGATTTCACATCCCCACTCCTGTGCTATTGATTTCCACATGCACACACATTTTTCCAAAGACTGCGCTCTTGCCCCGAAAACGGTGATCGAGATGGCCAGGAACAGAGGGCTGGCTGGAATCGCAATTACCGATCATGATACTGAGGAAGGCGGACTCGCAACGGTAGAGGCAAATCGGCATAAAGATTTCCTTGTAATACCCGGAGCGGAAATCAAGACTGACCGCGGAGATCTGATCGGCCTTTTTCTGAAACATGCAATTAAGAGTAGAAAATTTGACGCTGTCTTAGACGAGATTGCGGCGCAAGGTGGATTTAGCTATGTGCCCCATCCCCTGAGAACGTTCGGATCCGCCGGATTTGTGGATCTGGTAGCAAGCTATCCGAATATCGACGCATTCGAGGTTCTTAACGGAAGGTACGAAGCAGAAGTGACGGCTGTGTCGGTAGACATGTTTCGGAATCTACCTATCCGCAGAGCGTTGTCTGGAAGTGACGCTCACATGCCCTGGGACATTGGTGCAATTCGCACTTTAATGCCGGCTTTGCCTCGCGACGCCGAGGAGCTACGGACCCTCCTATCAGACGCAGTCAGCGTCGGCCAGGCACGGAGCGACTTTGCGATATCCTCGGGGATTTACTTTGGTAGCCTTATTCGATCGGCCAAGACCGGGCGTTATGGATCAGCTGCCCTACAGTTGGCTCGCATACCGCTGAAGGGTGTCCGCTATGCATGGAGAACGCTTGGAAGCAAATAATGGCGCCGCCCAGTCTGAGTGAAGGTCAGAATTTGCAAGGGCATCGCTTCGTAGCGAAACCAGGCGATGACAGGCAGCTCTAGTCGTTTGGACACAAAGACCGTGCCAAGTTTCACTAGCTGCGCCGTGACATCGGAAGCCAGGCAGTATGCGGTGCGGGAATTGGCCCGCCGCGCCGGGGTGACATCGGAGTTTCTGCGCTCCTGGAGGATTGAGGCCAGCAACGATGAAATAGCGGTTTATCCGGAACCCAACGTTGCCAAGAAGGTCGTATTTCCTACTCGGGTGAGAGATTTTGTGAACGACGGTCTGGTCACAATGCGGGCTTCTTGGATGTCCGAGCCGCCGAACGGCCTAAAGAGTCGAGTCCCCGACTTTGTTATTCCCTTCGCTCCCGGAGACGCCAATCTCGCGCCTTCGCCGCTCTTTGTAGCTGAAACGAACACAGTGGTTCGATGCAGAGCAGACCTGCTTGCTTCTATTCTCTATTCGCTGTGCAGGGTTGAGGAGCGCTTTGCCGTACTTCGCGATGCGCACGACCGTTTTCCCGGCACCGGGAGTATTGCCATGCGGGAAGGCTTTCTTCAACGGCCGATTGTCGACGAGTACGGATTCGGATTCGCTCAGGCGCTTGGGCATCTGCTACCGGGCTGGACTTCACAGCCGCGGCCGTTCCAAGTAAACATTACTCACGATATTGATCTGGTCGGTATACCATTTAGCTTGCATTCCTCGGCGGGCCACGTTGTCCGCCGGCGCCGTCCGCTGTCCGCGGTTCGTGATCTCGCCAGCCTACTGGGCATCATGGAGCCTTCGTACCTGCAAGCCGTGCGGGACGTCGTCCAATTGGCGAACGCGCATGGCTTGCGCTCAACAGCTAATTGGAAGGCATCTCGGCGCACCGCCCAAGACACTGGTTACGATCCTGGCCATCCTCGAGTGCGCGAGGTCATCGACGAGCTCCGCACGCAGGGGGTGGAGTTGGGTGTGCACCCGGGCTACTTCACATATCAAGCTGCGGAAGAATTGTCGGCTGAAGTAGCGCGCCTCAAGCACTGGCTCAGAGAAGACCAGTTAGGTGGCCGCCAGCACTTTCTTCGCTGGTGCCCGGAGACGTGGGCCGATTGGGAGAATTGCGATCTGGCATATGATAGCAGTGTCGGGTTTGCCGACCAGCCCGGGTTCCGGGCCGGTACCGCGATTCCTTACCACCCTTGGCTCATTCAGCAAAACCGCGAGGCACGCTTACTGGAGGTTCCGCTAATCCTGATGGATGGCACAATTGTTGACTACCTGAAGGTATCACCGGATAAAGGGTATGAGATAGCCTCGACGCTGATTGATGCCTGTAAGCTAGTCGGCGGTGTCTTTACCTTACTTTGGCACAACGGAAGTCTTTTGGAGCCGGGTTATGGCGATTTATACTCCCGAATCTTAACGCTGCTCGATCACAGCCCGTCGTACGACTGGCGTCTGGATAGGAACGGCGAGTCAACCGCAACCCCCGTCTGGATAACGTCTGAATAGGCCGGAACTGCCTGTGCACCGATGTGCTAAGTGCGGCTCCCCGTTTGGCTGCAGATCTGCTGTATGTGCTCCGCGGCTTCCCGGGCTGCCTGTTCCCATGAGCGCGCTTGACCCCAACCCAGGATCGCGCGCCGGTCCCAGTCTTTTTGCAATGCTTGTTGCAAGGCATCAACGAGTGCCACGTCGTCATTTACAGGCACGATGAATCCGTATTGCTCCGAAGGAATCATTTGCGGAATAGCCCCCACATCGGTGGCGACAACCGGGGTGCCGCAGCTCAGCGCTTCGTGGACGACGTTGGGCCAACCTTCGCGACTACTGGCCAGACAAAGTACATCAGCGGCACACATGAGCTCCGCCAAAGCTTCCCGTTCAACGCGGCCTAACAGGTGCACTTGTGAGTCCAGCCCCAGCTTTGAAATCTGAGCCCGGATCTCCGGCTCATAACCTTTGGCCCGCGCAACCTCTCCAGCGATCAACAAATCGGCCGTTACGCCTCGGTCTTTTAGCATTTTCAGAGCACGCACGATCCGATGGTGGCCCTTTAGCTCCATCAACACACCAACGGAGAGAATGACGCGAGCTGATTCGGCGATATCATGCATTCGCCGGCACTCCGGCCGAGGGCGCGCAAAAAACGTTTGAGTATCAACCCCGTTCGGTATCGTGACAGCACGCGACGGATCCACTCCTAACGAAATCGCGAACTGCCGAAGTCTTTCCGAGACGGTAATGACCCGGTTCGCCCGCTTCAACGCCCACGCCATGCAAATGCGACGGAACCGGTATTGCCCGTGCTCGACTTCGCAGCCGCGCAACGTGACGGTGAAGGGCCGCCCGAATACCGTGGCAAGTAGCGCGGCAACCGCTCCCTCCGGGTATCCGAAATGGGCATCGATGGCGTCGAAAGGAAACTCTTGTCGAATTCGCGCCAGGCACCATACCAGCTCCGCAAACAGCAGAAAAACGTTGATCGGTCCACCTAACGGAACCGTCACGTATCTGGGATGCAGCACCTTTATGTTGCCATCGTAACGTACCGAGGGAATCCCTCTGACGCCCGCCCAAATCTTTTTGGGGTTTGAGTATCTAAGCGGGCTGACCGGAGCGACAACCTGAATGTCCAGCCACTCTGTCATCTGCTGCAATCGTGAGCGTATGAAGGCTCCTAAGATTGGCTCGTTGGGATTTGGATATGCCATGGATAGGCTCAGCACCTTCAAACGAGCTGAGTGTCCAACCGTACTTACGTCCCGGAGTAGAGTATCAGGAGTCATGTACCAAAAACATGATAATTATAGCGAATCCGCATGCTTCATGGGACTAGTTGGTGGGCGAATGTTCGTGTACGACTGGCTCTGTCAGGGACCCGATTGCGCATCCGGTCAATCTTACAATTCTTGATCTATCTGTGGTAAACGTGTATCGAGGCTCCTAGTGATCCGGGAATGGCTTGATTCGCATCCAAGGCAATGACACGCGGTATGAAGCAAACAGCGCGGTTCGCCGTTTTAGCCGCAATCGTTCTTAAACTGCCCTGTATGGCGGCGAATTCGGTAACCATCAAGAGCACCAGCGGTGCTCAAGCGGCTGGCAGGCCGTTTACGATTTTCCGCGTTTTTGTGCAAGGAGAAATCCTCAAGTATCCACACCCGCGTGCTGAGGCTTCTCCGTTATCCGTCTGGCAAAGCAATGTGCTGACGCGCTGGCCGGATGATTCCGTTCAGCAGGCGGTGATAAGTTTCACGCTTGATTTTACAAAGAGACGCACGGTTACCGTCGATTTCGTCAACGATTCCAACCCTTGCTCCGCCGGCGATCAGAGTGCCTGCGACAGCGCTGCGCCCACCGGGACCCAGATACTAGGTTTTAATTCCGGCAAATGGGGAGCCAGTATCGAGACTCGCAATGCCGGCAAGGTGCAGTCCGCCAGCGCCAGGGACATGGTACAGAATGGCGATTGGCGCTTTTGGATCAAAGGACCGGTTGCCAATATCATCATTGCCGAAGATCGTTCTCCCACACTGAAATACGATTTTGGGTGGCACTGCACGTCGGGATGCGTACCGGCTGGTACACTGGCGAGATTTACCGACTATGGACAGGCTTCGTGGGACGTCGATACAGCGAATCGCTCGCTGCATCCCATTTTCGTGCTGACACAATACCAGGGCTGGCCGGGTATCAAGGTTGAGTATATTCTCGAAAACGACTGGATCACCAGCCTTCAAGACCAAAAATACGATCTGGCCTTGAAATCAGCCCAGGACCTTAGCATGATGCAATTCAACAGAAACGGCCTGGTGCAAATTGCGCGGACCCGCTGGCGGAAAACATATTGGGACGGCCAGGCTCCCGGATCGGTGAGGATAGACTATAACCTGCGTTATCTCATCGCTACTAAGGCTATCGCCAGTTATGACACTAGTAAATCAGTGTCAGGAATGGCCTTGGATGCGGAAATAAGGCGTTGGACTTCGAGCGATCAGGCTGACATCGCCAGCGTTGGTCAGATCTACGGTGGGAGAGTATACAAGGGATTTCCGAGCACGGGGGCCAGACCGGATATCGGCCTGATTCCTCAATGGGGCGTCCTCTATCTGTTCACCATGAATTCCGCCCTTTACCCGGAAGTGATCGGGAATGCCGAAGCGATGGGATATGCACCCAATCATTATCGAGAGTCGGCTGGCAAGCGTTTTTTTGACGATCTCCATACGATTAATGCTTTCGGCCGGACAGTTTCCGCTGACGCCCGTCCGGGCTTCCTGTCGCGGGATCCTCTCGATAAGGAGCTTGCTTATGCTGCCGACGCGGCTGTCGTCGTCGGTGGCCTTTCGCGCAATTACTGGGATTCGATGGACGTGGCCCACCAGCCGGATGCTATGTACCTGGCTTACCTGCTGACCGGCGACTGGTATCTTCTGGAAGAGACTTATTTCTGGGCGGCCTACAACCTGACGGCTCCCACTCCCGGCGTCAATTGCCAGTGGTGCCGGCACGACGATTGGGCTTTCATGAACGATTCCTTTGGCAACACCCGCGGGGTGGCCTGGACCATGCGAACAGTGGCTCATGCAGCCTGGCTCGCGCCCGATGGCAGCCCGGAGAAGACTTATTTTCGCCAAAAGCTGGAATATAACTTTGCCGTGCGCGAAGGTATCATGAACGTGACCAACGGCAATTTCCACGGAGATCCACGCTGGACCTGGGGCCGGAATACCGTGGCCGCGCAAAGAGACGATCCACTGGGGTGGGTTGGGCACAACCTGGGCGGGGTTTTGAGCATCGGCGGGCAAGGCCAATTGTGGGTCGATCCGCATAAGGCCTGCTTTGCTGAAGCCCCGTGGCAACAAAATTACGTCAATGTCTCTTGGGGACATATTGAAGAGCTCGGCTTTACAGACATCAGGCCGATAAGGCAAGCGAGTGCTAAGAACCTCTTACATCAGATCCTGGACCCATCGTTTGCGCCCAAGTACTTGCTTGCGAACTATCTCATCGGGACGCGTAATTTTGCGGCGGATTGTTCGACGTCCGCGGCCATTTCGTCTTGGCAGGACGCAATCAACACGATAACGCCGCTGGAACTGGGGCAAGCACAGACCAGGTGGGCAGGCGGAGCGACTAATGCGCTGGGTGGCTATCCGACTATCGCGCTCGCGGCGAGCAGTTTCCTTGTGGGAATCAACGATGGGTCTTATTCCGGCGCCGATGCCTGGGCCTGGATGAAGGCTCACGTCGCCAATCAGTCCGCTCTCGACGACAACCCGATGTGGGCTTTTGTGCCTCGACCTGCGGCCGAGCTGGGTGCTGGCGACCCGAACGGCAAGCGCAAGTGACTCAAAAGTCCAGCACAGATTCTTATCGCACCGGGCTTGAAGCCCGTTCTTGTTCACTAGCGTTGTGGAAGAATTAAAGTGATCGAAATACGGTAGAGCCCAACGACGCTATGGCAGTGGCATTTCAACCCAAAGCCCTTGAACATCCCGCTGCAAGTCTCCCCGGCGTGCTGATGCTCGCATATTACTTTCCGCCGGCGAATTTCATAGGCGCCGCACGGCCATTTCGATTCGCAAAGTATCTCCGTCGACTCGGATATTCGGTTTCCGTTGTGACTACCAACCATGCGTCTGATTTAGCCGACGGGGACGGTGTCTTGAGGAGACCCGGCCCGGTTCCTGCCAAGACCGCGATAGAGATCGCCAGTGTGCTCTGTAGCAAGGTACAGCGATTCCTGCTGCCCTACAATGAGCAACTGCCGTGGCTGCCGCACGCCGTTGCGGCTGGATCGGAGATGATCGTGCGGCACTCGCCGCGCATCATTTATTCCACTTCCCCGCCACTCGCTACGCAGCTTGCTGCATTAGTACTCAAGTGGCGTTACGGCCTTAAATGGGTTGCGGATTTTCGCGACCCCCTGGTAGGAAATCCCTGCCGCACCAGGAGATTCACGTCATCCTATGATAGCGCGCTTGAGCACTTGATATTTTCACAAGCCGATGTCCTGATCGCCGTAACGGACGTGGTCGCCGACTCTTGGCGCAAAAGGTACCCGCAATGGGCATCAAAGATTCAGGTGATCTGGAATGGATTCGATCCTGAGGATGCCGTTACGGCAGCCCCTATCCCTGCACGGCCATATCGGACTATGGCACACGTGGGCAACATGTACGCGGGCCGGAGCCCGCACAGGTTACTTGCGTCGTTCGAGCGGCTCATCAGAGCCGGACAACTGGATCCCCAGGCTGTGCGAGTACGCTTTATCGGCCCCTCCGACCAAGGATCCCTGCCCCTGGACCGGCCGCCAGCCAGCACCCTAATGACCTTGGGTTGTCTCGAGTATCATAACCACGTCATCCCTCGCGCCGACGCGCTGCGCACCATTAGTGAGTCGGATTATCTTCTGATTCTCGAAGGCGACGCGCGCGGAAGCATCCACACCGTTCCCGGCAAGCTGTTTGAATACATCCCTGTCGGCCGGCCCATTCTAGCGCTCACCGCCCAGAACTCGCCCCTCGACCGCATCCTCTCGCAGAGCGGCCTCCACTTCGCCTGCCTCTATCCGGAGGACACAGACGCCACCATTGATGCCAAGGTTCTGTGCTTTCTCGAATCCAGCACGGATCCGGTTACTCCGAGTTCGTGGTTCCGTACTGAGTTCGATGGCGCTCAGCAAGCGTTAAAGCTGGCCCACCTGCTTGAGCGGTTGCCAGCGCCCCATCGACTCTAATTATTCCAATGTCAGTCGTTTCCAAAACACAGAACAGCGAAGAAACACGGCTGAGTGGAAGGTCGCTGTACAAAGACGCTCTCTCTTCGACCGGCCTATATTCACTGGCAATCATTGCCAGCAAGCTTGCGAGCTTTGTGCTGCTGCCGGTGTATACCCGCTGGCTAGGTCCGTCTGACTACGGCACCTTAGAACTTATCGATCTGGTGACCAACCTGTTAAGTACTTTACTTGCCTTGCGGCTCGGCGATGGCTTGTTCTATTTCTATGCTCGCGCCACAGACAAAGCTCAGGAAAATCAAATCGCTTCCACATTGCTGATCGGTTCGGCAGTTCTCGGCATCTTCAGTGCAGCGCTTGCGGGCTCTTTTGCGGGTCTTTTCAGTCTGGCGGTATTCAACTCGCATCGATATACGAATTACTTTCACATCGCGCTTACTACGTTGGCTTTCTCAGTGCCAGCCGACATTGGATTCTGCTACCTTCGGGCGTCAAATCGTGCGCGCCTTTATGTGGGTGCATCGATATTGCGTTTGTTATTAGCGATAGCTTTAAATTGCGGATTACTCATCATTGGACATTTGGGGGTCGCTGCTGTCCTGTGGAGTTCCCTGATTACGGCTGCGGTTACGTTTATTTCCCTGTCCGTCTACTGCCTGCGACAAACGGGCTTTTCATTTAATTACGCTATCTTTGTCCGCCAGGTGAAATATAGTGCTCCGCTTGTTGTCAGTGCTTTGGGGATGTTTATTATTCATTATGGCGACCGCTTCTTTTTGCAGCGATACGCATCATTGGCCGACGTGGGTATTTATTCGCTGGCGTACAAGTTTGGCATGCTGATCAGCTACCTGGAGGTTGGTTTTGCAACGTATTGGAATGTGCAGATGCATCGCGTGGCTCAACAACCTGACGGACGTCATACAATAGCTCGTGTGTGTACTTACGTCACTTTGGCGAACGTGCTAGCAGCGGTTGTAATTGCTCTGTTCATTAAACCAACGTTGGCAGTGTTTGTTGGGCCGGGGTTTCAGGGAGCCGCGCAATTGGTGCCGTATATACTTGCCGCATACGTCATGAGGAGTGTTGGTACCCAGTTTCGTAGCGTCTTTTTCCTGCACAACAAGACGCCGGGTGATGCGAAAGTTATTGGAGTCGCAATTGTCGCGTGTACTGCCGGATATGCCCTCTTGATTCCAGTTTGGAAGGCCGCGGGAGCCGTGGCTGCAACCTTCGCCGCATTTCTCGTTATGGCTGTTATGTCCTATTTTCAGGCCCGTCGTGTTGCCCAATATCCGTTCGAGATCTCACGGATCCTTCGATTGTTTTGCTTTGCTGGAATCACCGTGGGCATCTTCAGTTTGATTAGTCCGGCTACGATTGGCCTGCAGATTGTGTTCGCGAGTGTGTTCACCGTACTGTTTCTCCTATTGCTGCGGTTCGGCGGTTTCTTTTCGGAGCAGGAGCGCTTGGCGATTACGGACATTGTCAAGAGAACTTGGTCAGCATTGTGGACCCTAGCGGGGGACCGTAGTGAACCAGCCGGGTGATTGCCAGCATCTATGCTCGTTAGTGCGGATTTCCATCTTCGGTTATCTTCTTCAGAGGTTCCGACTGGACATCGGAGGCTGCCTCGATTTTCTTTTGCATGAGGAGGGACTCGATGAAGAAGTTCGTAGCCCAGTTTAAGATTTTGAACCTGCCATAGTCGCCCCAAACAGGCCATGATCCCGGCATACCTCCCCGCAGAGCCGGATCCGCGTTCAGGATGTCATGGCGCTGCGTAAGGTACTTGTTTGCGGCAATCAGCGCGGACCGGTACTTCGGCTTGCCCGTCAATCGATACAGATTTCCCCACACCAGCGCAATCTGCGCGGTCCCGGTGAGGCAGCACCAGTTCACTGTTCCGCGGAAATCCGGACCAATTCTGCCGGGGATGAATCCTCTTTCGTCGATCAGGTCGATGAATGAGTCCGCGGTCCTCGCCGCAGCCGTGATGAAATCTTGACGGTCGGTGTTGGCGCCGATGCCGATAAGGCCCTGCATCGAGTACGCTAGTGTGTGGGTGAGTGGCTGGCTGGGATCCGTAAGACAACAGTCGCTGAACCATCCATTGGATGATTGCTTCGTGAGACAATAGTCGGCATTCTTCACCGCGCCCGCAACCGCCTCGGACATGTCCATAGCGCGTCCCGCCTCACACAAGCCCCAGGCAGCTTTTACGTTATAAACGGTCGCGGAAGGGAAGGCAAACTGTGAATTCCCCTTCGTCCAATTGCCGTCTGCGGCCTGCATATCGACTAGCCAGCGGCTCGCCCGTTGCAGGGAGTTCAGAAACGCGGATTTGCCGGTCTTACGGTAGAGTGCTGACCAGCCAAGCAGAACCATGCCGGTATTAAACACTGCTGGAGTAGGGTTCAGGTTGATGCGGCCGCCCATCACGGCACCGCACTCCATTTGTACAGCGCTTTCCCAGTTACCCATTTCAACTGCCCGGGCCAAAAGGGATTCGTCGCCATAGTATTGAGCCAGTTCCACGCACGTTGGAATGATGTAGCCAGTCGTCTCCGGATAGCTTTCCATGAAAGGCCCGCCGAAATCGGCTCCATACGAGACACCCCGATCGCCTCCCGCGTCCTGCGCGCGTTTGATCCATTCGACTGCCTCCTTCAAATGCAGGTCGACATCTGCATTCTCCGGGGAAGGCCGGTACCATCGCCCTCGCTTCAGCCTGTCAGCAAACTGGGCTAGGGCGCTCCGTCCCGCGCCTATATGACGTCTGATCGACACAACTGTGCCTCCGACCGATCCTTCAGTGTAAAGCCTAACTTATCGAGTTTAGCTTACAATGCCGGCAAAACGTCCGCGTGCTTCCACACGGAGTTAACCCCGCTGGGTGCCTTTCAGATGGCCGGCAAATCGTAGACGTCAGTCCGGGATGGTTCCTGTATCGTTACTCCAAATATGCAGAGGCGGCTTGCCAACAAGACAGACATAATCGCGATCTGTGCGCGGAGGGAAGGGAACACTTCTCTCTGTCATATCGATAATGGTGGGCAGCTCGATTTCTTGCCCACAACTTCCAAGATGCGGTAAAATTAGGCTAACTTGAGATAGGGCGGTGAGGAATGCGCCAAGAGTTCTAGTTATGCCACAGATTTCAGAAGCCCTGCTTCACGAGTGATAGGCGGCATGTGCGCTTTCTGCCGGCGCGGCAGTCGAAGGAAGTGAGAGCGCCGCACGCGCGATAGTCAACGGAATATGAACCAACCGGATCTCAGGGTTGACTCCTTTAAGGTAGGTTCGAGTCAAGCTGGGACGGACCTCCAGTTTGCCGTTTACGGCAATCCATCCCAACAACTCTGCGCCGCCGCTGCTGCCCTCGACCCGGCCAATCCGTTTTATACAAATGCCTATATCGATGCCAGGCGGATGCTAGGATACGCGCCCTGGCTTCTGGCGCTATGTAAGGATGGCAGCATTACCGCCGCCTGCCCCTGCTTCTTAAAGTCAGGGCGGCTCAGCCGATCGCTCGAGATACCTTCGCTGCCGCAGCTTCCCGAAGATAGCAGCATATTCTGGAACGGACTTCTGGACTTTTGCCGAAGAAAGCGAATCTCCCAGCTGCAAACAAACAGCTACGCCTCCACCTCGGCTAAAATCGCACAATTGCGCGGTGAAATCCGGCGCACGACTCGCTACGAATACGTCCTGGATCTACAAACCAGCGGTCTTTGGAGCCGCCTTCACAAGAATCACAGATGGATGATTCACCGTGCTCAGAAGGCAGGAATGCTGCTACGTCGCACCAGGGAACCTGAAGCCTGTGAAGAACACGCCCGCGTAATCGCAGCTTCCATGGAGCGGCGGCACGATCGAGGTGAGGAGGTCCCCACCGAAACCGCCATCGCCTCGTATGTCGCTTTCACACGGTGTGCAGCCGGTGAACTTTTCCAGGCCTTGTTGGACGGCAAGGTGATATCGTCAGCATTGGTCCTGTTGGCCGGCGACAGTGTCTATGCCCACTCTTCCGGTACCAGCGTCGAAGGCAGAGATTGCGGTGCGTCGCATTTCCTGTGGTTCGAGATCGCCAAAGCCGCGCAGCAGGAGTCTCGGCGGAGCTTCAACCTTGGTGGAACGGACCAGCCTAATTCAGGACTGGCGCGGTTCAAAACTCACTTCGGGGCGCGACGTGTGGACTTGGAATCCGCCGAGTTTTTCCTGGGAAGCCCTCTAAGAAAAAAGCTCGGAACAGCCTTGCAGATGCTGCGTGACGATCCTGCTGCGTTCTTGTACTCCCTGAAAGGCCGTTGGTCTCGAATGATGGTATTTTCCGTAGCCACCAATGAGATCGCTCGCCCGGCCAAGCTGGACGGTGTAATCTGCCGGAAGCTCTCTGACGAGGAACTGCAAAACTTGCCCAGTTCGTCCCAGGAGCTGCAGCAAGAACAGATCGAACGGTTTTCCCGCTTACGATTCAATGGAGCATATGCGGTTTTTTGCAACAACGAGCTGGCACATATATCATGGCTGTTTCTTGCGAAAAACGAAGCACTCCAGCCGCCGCGCCTCTTGAGGTTGGCGGCTGACGAAGGCGAAATAACGGCTTGTGTTACTCTCCCTGATTTTCGAGGAAAAGGTCTCTACCCTTTTGCGATTCAAAGTATATGCGAGGAAGCCAGGCAACGCGGCATTCGGCGCATCTTCATGAAGACTAAACCCAATAATGTTGCATCACAACGCGGCATTCAAAAAGCCGGTCTGCGCCCTTGTGGCAGCGTTTTGGAGTATCATCCCTGCTTCTCATCCAAACTGGAGTTAGTTTGGCGAGGGCATCGATGGCGCTCATGAAACTGCCCTCTCCTTTGCCCGGCCAATTGCATCGAGGTATAGAGTCACATATTCAGAGCACATCCGATCGAGACTATAAACCCGAACACAGTGCTCACGATTGTCCTGCCCAAGTTGCCGGCGCAGTTTATCATCCGTAACCAAAGTTGCTAGCGCATCTACGAACTTACCCTCATGTGTAATTAGGGGCTGATTCTCACGGCTCACCATCTTCTTGATATCTCCCACGTCCGTGCTGACGATAGGAAGCCCGCAAGCCATTGCTTCGAGAACCGAAAAGGGCATCTGTTCCGTTGCCGATGTCAAAACGAAGATATCGATTTTTCCGTATACCTTGGCTACATCGAGTTGATATCCGAGGAATTCAACTCGGTCTGCAATGCCAAGTTGTTGCGCCCTTTCTTCCAATTCTTGCCTGAGCGGCCCCTGCCCAGCGATCACCACTCGAATATCAGCCGTATTGGCGAGTCTCGCACAGACATCAAGAAGCATGGACTGGCGTTTCACGGCCGTGAGGTTCCCGACGGTGCCGACAACAAGCTGACGGTTGGTCACTTCTCTGGGAGATGGCCGAAACAAGTTGATGTCCACACCATTAGGAATGCAACGAAGCTTTTCCGGCGGAAGTCTCCAACTATGCCGCATGATGTTGGCTAGTGTTTCGGAGGGAGCTGTAACACAGTATACTTTGCGCAGGAGTAGGCGCCGGGTAAGAACGCGGCGGCGTTTTTGTTTCGAGGCTTCGTCAACGTCGAATCCATCTTCAGTATGAACAATCGGGATACGCATCAGCTGCGCGGCTGCGGCGCCATCGATGCTGCCCCAGTTATACGTAAGCACCAGACTGGGATTGGTTTTCCGCAGTATCTCCCTCAGCCGGAAAATCATTTGTGCGGGGTTGCGAGTGTTCAAACAGGTCAAGCACTCGACTGCGTCTGGATCCTTGACAAGTTTCAGAGCTGCGAAGTTGCCGTCGAGCGCGACAATAGTGTGCCGAAAAAGTCCGCTGGTGTAATTGATGATGTTCGCAACACGAGTCTCCGCTCCCCCGTGCCCGAAGCTCGGCCGGATATGAACCAGCCGCGGTATTTTTCCAGGGTCAACGTGCGGTTGCCGCATGCTATTCATCCAAGCCGAAAACTCCACCCGGCCTCAGACGGAGGACTTGATGCGGGCACGGAGCGTTTCCAGGATGCGTGTCCCGGCATTACCATCACCGTAGCGAGCCGTCCATGGTCCAGCGCGGCCACTTGTTTCTGCCGCTTGTATGATCTGTTCGGAGTCCGCTCCCACCAGCACGTTGCAGCCGTTCTCCAACGTTTCCGGCCACTCCGTCTCTTCCCGCATCGTGATGCAAGGCACCTTAACGAAATAGGCTTCCTTCTGAACGCCGCCGGAATCCGTCAGGATGAATCGCGCGCGGCTCTCGAGGAGAATCATTTCAAAATAGGAACATGGCTGCACGATTTGGACCGCGCGCGCGTTCCAGCCCATCTGATCCAGTTTCTTCCGCGTTCGCGGATGCAGCGGCAACACAATCGGACAGACGGTGTCGGCAATTCGATCTAGAGCCGATAAAATTCGGCGCAGCCGGGCCGGATCGTCAGTGTTCTCCGCCCTATGTACTGTGGCCAAGGCGAACTTTCCGGGCTGCCACTCTTCCGCCAACCCTCGGTCTTCCGCCTGAGCACGGAACGCCAGCACGGCGTCAAACATCACGTCCCCGGTCAGCACGGCGCGCCCATCCAGTCCTTCCTTACGCAGATTTTCGATCGCTACGGTCGTTGGGCATAGCAAAAGATCGCTCAAATGATCCGCCACAATCCGGTTCAATTCTTCCGGCATACGTCGATTGTAACTGCGTAACCCGGCTTCCACGTGCGCCAGCTTAATCCCTAGTTTTGCTGCAACCACCGCTCCCGCCAGAGTAGAATTGGTATCTCCATAGAGCAGCACGCAGTCCGGTAGCTCGTTCGCAAGTAGCGGTTCTAACCGTTTCATCATTTCTCCGGTTTGTGCGCCGTGAGCGCCGGAGCCAACGCCCAGGTGGTGGTCCGGCGGCCGGATTGCCAGATCTGCAAAGAAGATGTCACTCATCTCTGCGTCGTAGTGTTGGCCGGTATGAATGATGCGATGCTCGATCGCCGGGTCGCCCAGTGTTTCGACTGCCCGGCTGATCACTGCCAACTTGATGAATTGCGGGCGCGCACCTGCAATAGACACAATTCGCATGCGGAGTCTATGAACCAGCCCAAATCGTGTTCACCTGCTATCGCCGGCCGTAAAACGATTTTATGTTCTCGCAGACGTATTCGACGTCCGCAGCCGAGACCTCTGGATTGACCGGAAGTGCGAGCACTTCAGTCGCGGCTTTCTCACTGACGGGAAAATCTCCTGCACCGTAACCTAGCGAAGCGAAACAACTCTGCTGATGCAGGCACAGCGGATAGTAGACTTCCGAGCCGATGCCCCGCTCTTTCAGGTACGCTTGCAACGCGTCCCGCTCGCCACAGCGGATCACGAACTGATTGTACACATGCCGGGTTTGATAGGGCGCAGGCTCCGGCGCTGAGACCGGTATACCGGCCCCGGACAATAACTTCCTGTATAGTGCGGCGTTCTGCTGCCGCCGTAGCGTCCACGAATCTAACCGGCCGAATTTGACTCGCAGTACCACCGCTTGCAACGCATCCAGCCGCGAATTGATCCCGATCCACTCATGAACGTACTTACCCGTGCGGCCATGGATCCGCAGCGCTCTTAGGTGATCAGCGGTTGTCTTGTCATTCGTAGTGACCATGCCGCCATCGCCGTAGCCGCCCAGGTTTTTGCTGGGGAAGAAGCTGAGACATCCGATGTCGCCGATGCTTCCGGCACGCGAGCCTTTGTATTCGGAGCCGATGGATTGCGCCGCATCCTCGATGATCCTGATACCTCGAGACCCTGTCAGGCTCTTGAGCGCGTCCATATCGGCGCAGGCGCCAAACAGATGCACCGGAATCACGGCACGAATTCGCGAATGTGTTCGCAACACGTCTTCGACAAGGTTCATGTCCAGATTGAATGTCGCAGGCTCGATATCGACAAATACCGGTTTCGCGCCGAGCCGGCTGATCGCTCCCGCCGTGGCGAAGAAGGTGAACGGTACCGTAAGAACTTCATCCCCCGACTCAATACCCAGTGCGATTAGCGCTAGCGACAGGGCGTCCGAACCGGATGCGCACCCAACTGCGTATTTGGCGGCACAGTATGACGCGATTTCTTGCTCGAGTCTGTCTACCTCTTCACCTAGAATGAACTTTTGCGATTCCACCACGCGCATCATTGCCGGGATCACCTCATCCCGAATACTCGCGTGTTGGGCGCGTAAGTCCAGTAAAGGGATTTGACGCTCAGTAACTGTACTCATGATTTGACCATCTCCGCTGGTTCGATCGATAGCACCTGTGTTCCGTCCTTAATATAACGCGCACCGCACGCGCGGCAACCACCGGAATCCTTCTCCCGATCAGAAGAGAAATCGAGGGCCGCGCCGCAAGCGCACATCCACCCGCGCAGTCTGGCCGGATTTCCGTAAACGACGGCGTAGTCGGGGACGTCACGCGTGACTACGGAACCCGCACCAATAAACGCGTAACGGCCGATTGTAACGCCGCAGACGATCGTAGAGTTGGCGCCCATCGACGCGCCTTTTCGCACCAGCGTCTGCTTGTATTCGTGCTTGCGGGTGACGTGGCTTCGCGGGTTTGTCACGTTGGTGAAAACCATGGAAGGTCCGCAGAAAACATCGTCTTCCAGAATGACACCCGTGTAAACAGAAACGTTGTTCTGTATCTTGACGTTCTCACCCATGACCACGCCCGGCGAGATCACCACGTTCTGTCCGATGTTACAGCGGCTGCCAATCTTGCAGTCCCGCATGACATGAGAAAAGTGCCAGATCTTCGTGCCGGCGCCAATGTCGCACGGCGGGTCCACGTAGCACGACTCGTGGACAAAGTAATCTTTGGATGATTCCATAATCGTCCCGTTAACCGTCGCTCCTCAAATCGCGGCCAGTTTCTGTATACCAGCCGCATTCACCTGTACCGGTTCTCCGTTCATTTGAAGCGACCTCTGGCAGGCCTCCAACACCCGCAGCACTCGCACGCCCTCCTCCCCCGGAGTGAGCGGCGCTACCCGGCGAACAATACAGTCGATGAAGTGCTGGCACTCGCGGCGTAGCGGCTCCTCGGCCGCAAACTCCACCGGCACCGCGCTCGATCCGGCCGCCTGTATGGCGCCGTTCTTCCACTCGATGCGCTTATCGAATACGGTCAGTTTGTGCTCCGGCCGCGTATCTTCGAAAACCACCATCTGTTTGCTGCCCACCACCACCAGCCGCTGTTCCTTATAGGGGTGCAGCCAGCTCACGAAGATGTGCGACCGTGTGCCGCGGTCAAATAATAGGTTTGAAATCGTCACGTCGGCGATGTTGGGTTGCAGGTAAGCCCCGCCCGTGGCCGTCACTTGTACCGGCATCTGCCCCACCAGGCTCAATATCACGGAAATATCGTGCGGCGCGAAACTCCACAGTGCGTTCTCTTCTTGGCGAATTTTGCCCATACTCAGGCGGTTCGAATAAATGTAATCTATGCGCCCGAGTACACCATCGCTCACCATCTGCTGAATCTTTTCGACGGCCGGATGATAGCGGAGCAGATGGCCGACCATCAAAATGCGTCCCGAGGCTTGAGCCGCCTCAACCATGCTGGCGCCATCCTCCGCGGTGAGAGCCAGCGGTTTCTCCACAAAGACATCTTTACCCGCCCGCAGAGCTGCTACCGCCATGCGATGGTGCTGTTCCGCCGGGGTCGCCAGCGCTAGCGCATCAATCTCCGGATCGTCGAGGGCCATCTGCAGCGAGCTGCAACATTTAACGCCGGGATACTGCGCGGTGAATTTTGCCAGCGATTCTGCGTTCGTATCGCAAATACCGGTAAGACGGCCTAGCTCCGCAAAATTTCTGATGAGGTTTTTACCCCAGTAACCGCAGCCCACTACACAGATGTTCGCGCGGCTCTTCTCACCGCCGCCCACTTGCATCATTGCATCACCTCAGTCTCCATCTCTCTTCTCGGGCCACTCAAGAGTTTGCCATATTCGGCCGCTAGCCGTGGCCGCTCGTACTTCCGTATGGCCGCCGGATTTCGCTGCAAATTTTCGCCGCCACGGCGCAACACATCGTATGCCGTCTGGATCATCTGCATCAGACCTGCGCGGTCGCCTGGATCAGCGCACCAGCCGGCGCCCGTCTCACGCAATACCCGGGCCACTTCGCCATCCATCGGCGCCACCGCCAGAATGGGCTTCCCCGTCGCCAGATACTCGAAGATCTTGCCCGTAACACTCGCCGCGTCTGTCATCACTACCAGCGCGTAATCCGCCTTTGCCAGTTCCTGCAGGGCCTGCGCCTGCGGCATGAAGCCGAGCAACTTCACATCGCTTTTACGGGATTGGAGCACGCTTTGCTCGTTACTCGCAACCCGGCCAATA
The DNA here is from genome assembly GCA_963768075.1 of Terriglobia bacterium. Classification (GTDB taxonomy): domain Bacteria; phylum Acidobacteriota; class Terriglobia; order Bryobacterales; family Bryobacteraceae; genus QHXW01. The sequence continues at coordinate 303,391 of CAVYHD010000002.1, read as the reverse complement.
AAGCGTACCTCAATTTCTGATTGGATCTGATCGGGCATGGCCTCCAGCGCGTCCAGGAAGAAGCGCGGCGAACTTGCAGTGGCGACCGTGCCCATGTGAGCCACCACGATCTTGCCGCCAGGCTGTTTTTCGTGCTCCGCGGGAAAACCGGCGAAAACTTCCGGATCATACCCGTTGGGGATATACACAAATTTCTCCTCCGGTTGTTCCGGGTAGCGTGTTCGGAGCTCGTTGCGAATGGACGGCGTAACGGTCACTACGAATTCCGATAGCTCAACGGTCGCGCGCTCAATTTCCTCGGCACGCCTGCGCGTGTAGTCGTTCTTCAATAAGTCATAAGTGCCTGCGTAGTACACCAGCCAGGAGTCGCGAAAGTCGCTGATCAATTTTAAGTTGGGGAACTCGCGCTTAAGTCTGATTCCCACGAGGAAGGCCGAGAACGGTGGCGCTGTGATCATCACTGTGTCAATCTCGTAGCGCCGAATAATGCGGCGCGCTTTGCGGGTCGCGAAAGGCACCCAGAGCACTTCCGGTTCGGGGCAAAAGATCCGCCGGATGGCGTCCGTTATCACCGATTTCCAGCTCCGCCCGGAAACGGCCGCGACCGTAGCTGCCGGTTTCCGGTTCTTGCCTCCGGACAGCCATCCCCAGACCTTTTGCCGAAACGCGAAGCGCGGCTCCGGGCTGATCGCGTGATGGACTCGAACCGATGCCGGAATATGTTGCAACAAACTTCGGTCGATCACCGGGGTCGCTGCGTTGCGCGCGCGCAGCACGTGTACGTCGAAGCCCTCACGCGGCAGGTATTTCGCTAAGCTCAGCGCTCGCTGTACCGCCACGCCGCCCGAGGGCGGAAAAAGGTACGAGATGATGAGTACCTTTCGGCGTTTGGAAGGGGTCACAGTTTCGCCCTCGACGTTCCCGTTTGCACGGAGTGGTGCAGCGTAACCGCCGATGGCGTTTGAACCGCTCCCTCTAGGCTATGATCGCTCAAATCGAGAGGCTGGGTGGAACTCCAAAGTCTTTGTCTATCAATACGCACGAGCTGCCAATCTGAAGTGCAGTTACGGTTCCAAAGCCCATGTATACAAATACTGCAACTTGTGGGCATAATAGTGCAAAATTTCCGCTCAATTTGCCGAAGATTGGGATGCAATGGCCTACCGCGTTGATTTGCCGTAGCCACCATACTTTTTCCGTAAAATCAATGATTTAGCGGACTTTCGGGCTGGTACGGCCGCCCTCGCGCTCCTGCCCCCGAATGCGTCCTGAACGGCCAACTGCTAAAATCAACAGTTGTTCCTCCTTGGCTCACCACCCGGCCCTCTGGGAACCCATCCAAATGCCTGCCGTTAAACTGGTCCTCGTTGCGGGCGCGCGTCCGAACTTCATGAAACTGGCGCCGCTAATGAATGCGCTGCGCGGCGATCCGTCGTTCCACCCGGTTCTCGTTCACACCGGCCAGCACTATGACGAGCAGATGTCCGGCCAGTTCTTTCGGGAACTCGACTTGCCGGCTCCCGACTACAACCTCGAGGTCGGGTCCGGATCACACGCTCAGCAAACCGCCGAGATCATGAAGCGCTTCGAGCCCGTCTTTCAGCAGGAGAAGCCGGATGCCGTGGTGGTCGTTGGAGACGTGAACTCCACTATGGCCTGCGCGCTGGTCGCCAAGAAACTACAGGGTACTGTGATTCACATCGAGGCCGGGCTTCGCAGCTTCGATCGCTCGATGCCCGAGGAAATCAATCGCATGGTGACCGACGCCATTTCCGATCTTCTGCTTGTCTCCGAGCAAAGCGGCCGCCGTAATCTGCTAGCCGAAGGAATCCCCGAAGACAAAATCCATTTCGTCGGGAACCTCATGATTGATTCCCTGCGCCGCCACCTGCAACAGGCGCAGCGCTCCCCCATCCTCACAAACCTTGGTATCGGCCAGCAGCCGTACGCCGTGTTGACCATGCACCGTCCGGCCAACGTGGATGACCCGCGGCAGTTCGCTCACCTGGCTGCCGCCCTGGGAACCATCGCGGAGACCTTGCCCGTCTACTTCCCGGTGCATCCCCGGACACGCGAACGCCTACAAAATAGCGCCATCGCTCTAAACGGCCACATTCACCTGATCGAGCCTTTGGGCTATCTGGACTTCCTCTGCCTTATCTCAAAAAGTGCTGTGATTCTAACGGACTCGGGCGGAGTACAGGAAGAATCCACGGTGCTCGGCGTTCCTTGTCTCACCCTGCGCGATAACACGGAGCGGCCCGCCACCGTTGAGGAGGGCACCAATATAATCGCCGGAACCAGCCAGTCCAGCATCCTCCTGGCGTGGGAGCGCATGCAACAGCAGCCCAAGTCGGGACGCATACCCAAGTATTGGGATGGCCAGGCTGCCGCGCGATGCCTTGATGTGCTGCGCACCCATTTTCTCGCGCCATAGCGGTGGAACGTCGTAATGCCCGCGAGTCGGGTTCAGGGGAACAGTCGCACAATCGGCGGCCCAAGAATGCGGGTAATCGCCAGGGGCAGGTTCTGCCAGATCTTGATAGCGATCTGGAATTTGGGATTCTGAGGGCTGTAATTGGGAACTTCTTTGCGCCGCAGGAGAATCAGCTCGTAGGGTAGTTCCCGCATCGTTGTGGCCCAGTGGCGTTTGAACTCGAATGAGCCCGTGTCTTTCTTGGACCGGCCAAAATCGAAAACCTGGTAACCGTTCTGCCCGGCCCATCGCAGATGATCGAAGTACATGAAATCATTCGGCGCCAACGCCAGGTATTCAGGATGTGAGGCCGCGTAGTAGGTGTGCATCTGATCACGAAAGAAAAAGTTCAGACTGGCCGCCACTACTTTGTCTTCGAGTAGTACCTCGCGAATATCAATCATTCCAGCGAAGTTTCTTAACAGGGTCGGAATGTGATTGGAAGGAAATTCCGGTGTTCCGTGACGCCGCAAAATCCGGGCGAACAGGTCGCCAAAGGCCCGGTAGTCCGACGTCTGGCGGCGTGTCGCAAATGGGCTCTTGAGCGCTTTCTTGACCATGTTGCGGGTCTTCTTGGGCAATTCGCTCAGCATGGTTTGCTCGTCGGGCGGAACCGCTTTCGTGAAGGTAACGTACCGCGACACGTTCGATTCGCTCAAGCACTGTTCGGGGTACGCATTTCGAAGCTCGATATGTTTCACCCGCAGCTCGACGCCGGCCTGCTTCACGCGCGCGCCCAGCGCCGCCTTGATTTCCGCCGAATCCGCCAGGATGCCGCCATAGACTGCGAATGGAGACGACATCAGCACGCGGCCCATCAGAAAGTTACTAATTAGGAACAGCGGCACAACGCCGCGGATCTGGGCCCCGTCGCTCGCAAGCAAGTAAAAAGGACGGTACCCGAAGACCTCCTCCATGGTTTTTTTCCAGGCGATCAAATGGAACGGGCTGCCGAAGGGGTGCTCCATGACGAATGCATCCCACCGCGCATGGTCGTCCGTAGTCAGATATCGAATTTCGAGACTCACTCTTGCATGTTCCAGTTTGCGGGATTTCCGGAGATTAGAGCCGGCCGTGATTCCTAGTCCAGTTTTGCACACTGCGTTCCAAACACAAAAGTCCTTGGCCAAGTATGCAATCGATTCACCCTCAACCCCAAATAGCCTGATCTTTTCCTGAAATTTCGCCCGCGGCCAGCTTCGCCGTTCCAATACCTCGCCTGGCCCACATGTTAGAATCTCGAAAAGATGCAGTTTGCCGGAGGGAATCGCACCTACTACGAATCAAGACCTCGTGGCGGGGAAATAAGCATACGCGAACTTGAACGCATATCCTCCGTCATTGACAGTGTGCCTTCTGACGTCGGCACCGTACTCGAACTCGGCTGTGGCGATGGCAGAATCGCCTCGCTGCTGGCTTCTAACGTCGATATCGTGGGCACCGACATCAGCTTGAAAGCTTTACAGTCGTGCGCGGGGCTGTCGAAGCGAGTACAGGCAGATGTAACGCAACACCTTCCTTTCCTGGACCGCGCTTTTGACTTGGTTCTTTGTTGTGAGGTGCTGGAGCATCTTCCCGACGCAATTTTTGCCGTTGCCCTTCGCGAGATCGAGCGCCTGTCGAAGAGCTACGTTTTGTTGTCCGTCCCTTACCGGGAAAATCTGCGAGAAAACAGCGTCCGCTGCCCGGAGTGCGGCGGCCTATTCCATGTCTACGGGCATCTGCGCAGTTTTGACGACGCCAAATTCGAGCGGCTGTTGCCCGGTTTCACGCCGCGCAAGATCTGGAAATGTGGCCCGATCTCGCAGTGGCTGCCGCCGTTACGCTGGTTGCGGCGAACCCCGGTGGGCGGCGGCGTCTGCTTGCATTGCAGCGCTCGGTCTCCGCGGTCGCCGCTCACTCTCGATCAAAAAGTCCTGGATTGGTCCCATGTCAATCTCATTGAGCCCTGGCACAAGAAACCGTACTGGATTGCAGGCGTGTTCCATCGCGAACCTGTCTCGCCCTAACTACGCGGACCTGCCGCTCGTTCCGCTTTTGTCCATGTAAGCTCTGGTTTCCGCCGTGCTCCTCGAATGATTCCAAACAGCGCCGCCAGATTTACAAGCGTAAAGTAATACGGCACGCGAAAAACCCGCGACTTCAGCCGCGGGTAGAGCCAAGACAGACAAGCAAGAAAATAAAATATCGCCTGAACAGCAGCCGCCCAAATCCACACGGGAGACAGAACTGCCGCCAGGATGCTGGACCCGAGGGCCGTCACCAGAAACACCGGCGCCAGCCATCGTAGGACTTTGTGAGAGACAAAGGTCCACCAGATCCTGAACTGCCCAACGCTGGGCATGCCCTCATTGATGAGCACAGACTGAATGCCGTAGGATACCATGCGAATTTTTCGGTTAAATTCTTGCTCGTTCGTAGGCGTCGGGTCTTCTTCAGCAATCGCCGCGGGATCGTAGATCACACGGAATCCCTGGCAGGCGACATTCATGCCCGTTACCAGGTCGTCGGCCGTCACCCCGCTGGTCGGCGGATCAAACAACTCGCGCCGTAGTGCATACATGGCTCCATCCACCGTTACCGTCGACCAAAATATAGTTTCCTGGAGCTGAAGATTCCGCTCATAGCGGTAATATAGACCCTCACCCTCTCCAAACGTCTCATTAGTAGGCAGCAGCCGGACATCCCCCGTAACTGCGCCCACCTCCGGGTTTGGAAAGTGGCGAACCAACTTACGTATGGACTCTGGCCAGTAGTACGTATTGGCGTCTGAGAAGACAATGATCTTTCCCGTGCATTGCGGAAACGCCTGCCTCAGCGCCTTTACCTTTCCCCCCGTTCTGGAAGGATCACGACCTTAGTCCGCTCCGATCGATGGCGCAGCAGGATGTCATTGGTTCCATCCGTTGAATCCGAGACAAACACAAACTCCAGCTTGTCCGGCGGATAATCCAGAGTTAGACAGTTTTGCAGCTTCTTCTCGATGACCAACTCTTCGTTGTAGGCGGCGACTAAGAGTGAGACCGCCGGAAGTTCCTGGTCGGAGAGGTCGTGCGGTTCTCGATACTTGTGCCCGCGGGTAAGCAAGTACAAGCTAAGGGGAAAACCGATGTAAATATAGAAGAGCAAGAAGCCGCTCAACCAGAAAGCGGCTTGCAGAAGATCCAGTATCATCGAAAAATAAAAAATCTACACCGTGACATTTTCCGTTCTACCTGCTCCACCCAGTATCCCACGTCTCCCGGATTTCAAAGCATATGTCTTGACGACCCGGCGTCCGCAACGATTACCCCTTTGGCCGGTTCACAGATCGTTCGCCCGCAAAGCGCGCTGCTATCGCCGCTCCGAGCAACGCCCCGAACGTGTTTGTGCACACATCCGTCGTGGTTGCGAGGCGGTTATGGCAGTAGACCTGAAAAAGCTCTCCGGATGCCGAAAGCAGCAACGCAAGTATAGTGGTCTGAACCGTTAGCGCTCCACTGCCGCCACGGCGCGACAGCACTCCGCACCAACCGAAGGGCATAAATAGCAATACGTTCTCAAACGCGTCCAACACTCCGAACGGCCGCTCTCCGAAGGGAATCCAGTTGACTTTTGCCCAGTGCGAATGCCCCTGAAAATTGGAGAGAGGCAAGACCATCGCGCCACACGGCGGCCAGGGTTGCAAAGAGCCACAAGATCCGCCACCACAACATATGGCGGTTGGAGAACCTAAAGCTCGAAACCAGAGCTTTTCGCATCCGTATAGAACATCTTAACGGTGTCGAGCGAGTATTCGTCGAGCTCCTTGCCCACGAGACGCAATTTCTTTAGGATATCGTTGGTTGCCGTAATGATATGACAACCGATGGAATCCGCCTGGAAAATATTGAGTAACTCCCGCGGGCTTGCCCAAATCAGCTCAATGCTCGGGTGCTCTCCAATAATCTCCATCGCTTCGGCCATCATTGGTAGGGGATCTCTGCCGGTATCGGCGATGCGGCCGGCAAATACGGAAATGCACGAAGGTGCTCCGCCGGCTAGGGCGCGCGTCACCTCGCGCACTTGGTCAACGGTCAACAGCGCCGTTACGTTCACGCGAACCCCCGAGTTAGTCAAACGGCAAATCAGATTCACCGCTGACTCCCGTCGCGTGTTGGTAACCGGGATCTTGACGTACACGTTGTCGCCCCAGGTCGCGATCTTGCGTGCCTGCCGGTCCATCTGCGCAAAGTCATCCGCGAACACTTCCAGCGAGATCGGGCGGTCTGAAATGTTTAGTAGGATGTCACGCGCGAACGCTTCGTAATCTGTAATTCCGGCCTGGCGCATCAGGGTTGGGTTCGTCGTGAATCCTTGGATCAGGGGGTTCCGGTAGAGCTCGAGCATCGTCGCTTTGTCAGCGCCATCCGCGAACAGTTTGACTTTTAGATTCTCCAGCAGGTTCATCGCTGTAACTCCTCCTTTGTCATGTGTGTGCCAATCCATCGAGCCGCGTCAGCCAGGGATTTCACCACTGCGGAAGGTGCGGAAGAGGGTCCGCGTTCCTTATACCCATAATCGATCAGGACGGTCGCACAACCCGCGCTCGAGCCGGCATCAATGTCCCTCCATCGATCGCCGATCAGGAAACTATTTTCCAATTCTACACGATACCGGTTCCTCGCCTGTAATAACAGGCCGGGTTTCGGTTTGCGGCAATCACAGTTATCGCCGTCATCGTGATAACAAACGAAGAAGTCGTCCAATGGCAAATGCGCCCGCAGAGCATTGTGAATCGCCTCCACTTCGGAGCGGCTCTGACGTCCTCGCGCTACATCCGGTTGGTTGGTAACGATAAGCAGCAACAGACCCATGTCCTTCAAGCCGGCGAGCGAGCTAGCAGCATCCGGAGGGATTTCGAGTTCCCCGGCACTCGCCGGTGGATACGGCTTTCCGTTTCGAATAACGGCGCGGTTCACCACGCCATCCCGATCCAGGAATACCGCCCTCGGCCGCCGTTCCGTCACCGCATCGACTCCCATTTGGTCTGTGCTTGTTTTATCTCGGGATGAGAAACAATGAGGTGCCAGATCACCGCCTGAAACGCCTCCGCGTGAGGAGTTACATGCGCTGCGTTGACGCTCGGGATGATGACGCACGCGTCGGCCACTTCCGCCGTGTATCCTCCGTCGCGGCTCACAATTCCTGCAATCTTCGCCCCTACGCCTTTCGCGAACTGAAGCGCCGCAACCAGATTGGGGCTAACTCCGCTAGCCAGATTCCCTCCGCCCACCGACAGTACCAACAAGGCATCTTCCTTCTTCAGCCGGCTTACTCGGAGCCACGCCTCAAAGACAGTCGCCCAACCTTCATCATTGGTTCTGGCCGTTAGTTCGGAGACGTTGTCGGTCGGAGCATAAGCTTCAATCCCCGCGATCTTCCGGAAGTCATTCACGGCATGCGAAGCATTAGCTGCGCTACCCCCTACTCCTAGGATGAAGAGCCTGCCGCCGGACCGGCGAGTTTCCGCCAGCAGGCGAACGATTTCTTCGATTGCCGCCGTATTCAGTTGCTCAATAATCGCCTTCGCTTCGGAGAGAAACTGCTGAGAGAAAGTCATCTTACCTCGATCGATTTTGCGGAGAGCATTGCCGTCAGTTCGCTAATGCCCGCCCAGGAACCAATTTCGTAGAATCTCTCATGGACCTCGAACGCCGCCAGTTCTCCGCTAGCCACCAGGTCCTGATAGAGCTGAGCCAAGTCGTAGTACTTCTCGCTATCGAGAGTCAGGAACGCTTCTTGTCGAAATACACCTAGCCCGTAATCGATATGATGCATCCCCGCTGTGCGGTTCTTCTTATCGTATTTTATGATGTCCTGTCCGGCCAGTTCCACGTTGCTTGTATCCCACCGGCCTTCGTTGCGAAATACAGTCATCAAACCTTGTTTACCGGAACTCCGAAATGCAGAGCCAATAGCTCCGTAGTCGCATGGCAAATAGGAGTCTCCGTAGGTAACAAAAAACTCGTCTCCCAGCATGGGCAGAGCCTGGCGAATGGCTCCTGCGGTGCCGCGAAGCTCCGGCCCATCGAACGAATACCGGACCGATAGGTCAAACGCAGAGCCGTCTTGGACAAAATCCTGAATCATCTCGCCCAGATAACTTACGCACAACACCACCCGCTCGATTCCGCGCGAGCGCAGCAACCGCAGTTGGTGAGCGATGAACGGCTCGCCGTTGATGTCGATCAGTGCCTTCGGAATAGTCTGAGTAGCCGGCGCCAGCCGCGTCCCCAGGCCACCTGCCAGTATGGCGATGTCCATCATACGATGATCTTGGTGCCCTCGAAATCAAAACGGAATCGAACTTCTTTGAGGCCCGCCTCCATCATGGCTCGGCGCAGCCGTCTTTTGTCTTCTGTGTAGAACATCAGAAATCCTCCGCCGCCCGCTCCGATCAGTTTGCCCCCTAACGCCCCGTTGGCACACGCGAGCGCGTAGCAGTCATCGATCTGCGAGTTACTCATGCCCTCCGAGCGCTTGCGCTTGTATTCCCAGTGGACGTTCATGAGTCTCGCAAACTCGTTGAGATCGCCCGATTCCATTGCCTCCTGGCTTTTGACACCGATTTCCTTAATGAAATGCAGGTTGTCCAGCATTTTCCCGTCTGATTTGCGGCTCTTTTCGTCCTGATCTTTGAGGATGCTCGATGCCGATCGGGAAACTCCAGTGAAAAACAACATCAGGTTGTCTTCCAGATTGTGTTGCGTCTCGGCCGCCATGCGGACCGGCCGCGCTTCCACCGTTTCGTCCGGAAGAAAGCGGAAACTCGTGATTCCTCCGAACGCTGAGATGTACTGGTCCTGCTTGCCAATTGGCTCGCGTAATCGATCGATTTCAATTTCGCAAGCCTGCGCCGCCAGCTCGGCGGGGTGAACGATATTCTTCCGGTAGGCATGCAATGCTTTGAGCAGTGCTGTCGTAAAGCTGCCGGATGAGCCAAGCCCAGTCCCGGCCGGAATGTCCGACATGCTGGTAATTTCGACGTTATTTTCTGTTATACCAACCAGCTTGAAAGCCTCTCGAATAATCGGATGTTTTATTTCGTCAACGGTCGCTACGCGCTCCAGATGGGAGTACTTGATAATCAGCTCGTCAAAAAATGTCTGGTGAACCGTGATATATACATACTTATCTATAGCCGCTGCGATCAAAAAACCTTCATGCTGCCGGTAGAAGGAAGGTAAGTCTGTGCCTCCGCCCCCCAGAGACAATCGTAACGGGCTTCGCGTGATAATCATGTGCGTGACTTATCGTATACTTCTTGCACTATCTTAAGGGCCGCGTGAGCGTCCTCTAGTCCGGCAACTTTCATGGATGTGTCGCCAATCGCCTTCTCGAAGTCAACCAGCTCCAAATCCCACGAAGTGTCTTCACCGGGAAATTCCCAAATCACCGTTTCAGGCGGGCCCATCTGCGGGAGCATGCGATAGAAGTACAGTCGCTCTACTCCGTAGCTGCCTCCTAACCCTTCTATGTGTAGCTTGCCATTGCGGCCGTAGATTTCGAATGAAAACGTGTTCTTCCACTCCGTGCAGCTTGCGTGCAGCCACGCGGTCAGGTTCTCTGCCGTCCGCAGCATAAGAAACGCATTGTCGTCAGCGGCCATATCCCAGAAGTAAGTGTGCGCATAACCTTCGACTAGTTTGAACTCGCCCAAAAACCACCGGGCCAAGTCAATCATATGGATACCCTGATCCAACAGTTCGCCGCCGCCGGAGACTTTAAGGTCTGCCCGCCACTCGCGATCATAGCCCACTCTGCCGCCATGGCCGTAACGCGCCCGGATGAACATAAGAGGCCCTAACGCGCCCGAGTCCACGATCTCACGTGCCTTGCGAAAGCCGGGATGATACCGGTGATTGAAGCCAACCTGAACAACCCGGCTCGCGCGTCCTGCAGCCTCTATAACGGGACAAAGTTCGATGGGATTCCGTGCCGCCGGTTTCTCCACAATCACGTGTTTGCCGGCTTCAAGCGCGGCCGTCGCTACCTCGGCAAGATGATTGTTCGTCGTCGCCACAACCACTGCGTCCACCTTGGCGTGAGTCACTGCCGTCCGCCAGTCGCTTGTCGCCTCCGCCTGCGGCTGTGAGCTGGCCATCGCCTGTGCGCGTTCCAGGATTGCGTCACATGCCACAGTCAGGTTATGCCGCTTACTGATTGCGCGCAGGCGTTTCTGTCCGATCAGACCGCAGCCGATAATCGCGAAATTCATCCGCTTATTCCCAACCCAGCCCCCGGTCCTTGGGAAGGATCCGGCGGAGTGTGTAGACGTCGCTCTTCATGATCTCTTCCCTGCGCGCCGGAAGCGTTTCCCAGGGGTCCCAGACTGCGCTGATCAACCTTCCGGACACTCCATCGGTGGCGGGCGAGAGTAGCGATAAACACAGTGCGGCGGCCCGATCCGGCGAAGACCCACCCTCGGCTTTCTGCTTCAGCCCACGCTCATAACCCGCTTTCCCCACTTTCTCCGGACCCGCCTCCAGCAGTTGCTCGAGCATCCGCGTGTTCACCGCCCCCGGCGCTACCGAGTTGACATAGATGTTGGTGCCTTCGAGCTCTTGTGCTAAGTTCTCGGTAAATCGTACGACCCCGGCTTTGGAAGCCGCATAGGCGCTAAACCGCGGGTATGGACTGGTCGCACCGCCTCCCGAAAGATTCACGATCTTCCCATATCCCCGCCGGCGCAGGTGAGGAAGAATCGCGCGACAGACTAGCATGGTCCCCACAAGGTTAATCCGAATGGTCTCAATCCACTCATCCACTCCAACCTCATCTAACAATCCCTTCGGGCCGCTGATTCCCGCGCAGTTCACCAAACCCGTCAGATTCTCCAGTTCGGAAGCCGCGGAACTGACTAGCTCGCTTGCTGAATCCGGATCCGAAACGTCCGCAACCTTGGCTAACACCCGCTGGCCGGCTCTTGCCTCCGCCAGCAATTCCATCTTGGTCTTCTCGAGCTCATCTCCACTTCGCGCGCAAATCAAGACATCCGCGCCAGCCCCCACGCAGGCCCGCGCCACAGCTTTGCCTATTCCCAGGCTGCCGCCCGTAATTAAAACTCCGCGTCCCTGCAAGATCACCCTCTTTTCCGCGCCGGAATGAAGCCGCGGCCGCAAGATCCATGATTATAGCTTCTCCCGCGCCGTCGTCTGGCTCGGTCATGCAATCAGGGGCAGCTGACTAGTTACTTTCTATAACTCAAAACCGTCGTGCGAACGCGCGAAAATGCTGCCACGCACTACCGGCTGCCATCAATGCAAGTTTGGGTCCATCTTTGAACTGCGGGTTTCAGCGAACCGTGCAGTTTAGGGTGATTACTCTACAGTGGGATTCGGATATCCGGCACACCACCGGTCAATACATGCTGATGGGACGTCGGCATTGTGCTATCCTTTTTGGCGGTACGATTCACGTACTCAACAATCGGATACTTCTTGAGAGCCTTCGTTACCGGCGCCGCCGGCTTCATCGCAAGTAATCTCGTGGACCGGCTGCTAGCCGCGGAACATCACGTCACCGGTTTCGACAACTTGTCTACCGGCCACCTGCAGTTCCTGGAAGGGGCTCGCCGGACGCCCGATTTTGTGTTTCATCAGGGGGAACTCTCCGATCTCAATTCCCTGACGGAGGCCATGAAGGGATCCGATTGCGTGTTTCATTTGGCCGCCAATGCCGACGTTCGCTTCGGTCTTCAGCATCCCTGCCTCGATTTGCGGCAAAACACCATCGGAACCTCGAACGTCCTGGAAGCGATGCGGGCCACCGGCGTTGGGACCATCGTCTTTGCATCAACAGGCTCGGTCTACGGAGAGCCGGAGGTTTTCCCGACACCGGAAGCGGCTCCGTTCCCCGTCCAGACCTCCCTTTATGCCGCTTCCAAGCTGGCCGCCGAGGGCCTCATCTCCGCCTACTCCGAAGGTTTCGGGATGCGTAGTTTCATATTCCGATTTGTTTCGATCCTCGGGGAGAGATACACGCACGGACATGTATTCGATTTCTATAAACAACTTTCCGAGCACCCCGGCACGTTGAACGTTCTGGGCAACGGCAAGCAGCGCAAATCCTATCTTTATGTGCAGGACTGCATAGACGCCATACTTCTTGCCCTGGAGCGAGCCACCGGCCGGGTGAATATTTTCAATCTCGGCACGGACGAGTACTGCGAAGTGAACGATTCCATCCGCTGGATCACCGATCGTCTCGGATTATCGCCCACCATCGCCTATGCTGGCGGTGAACGGGGTTGGGTCGGCGATAGCCCGTTCATTTTTCTGGACTGTAGCCGGATCAGGGCCCTCGGATGGCGGCCGCAATTTACTATACGGGAGGGCATCATCCGGACCCTCGATTTCCTTAAGGGCAACCCTGCTATCGTTGAGAGATAATGTTTCCGCCGTGGAGGGTATTGGATTAGCCCTTAAAATCGGCCCGATTGGCTAAAAATCCCAAATTAATATACGGATTCCCACAGATTTGGATCATTCGGGCCACCACACGCGGCTGGCTAATAGGAATTGCGGACGGCGTCGGGTCAGGGCCGTATTAGTGAATGCGGCATCCGGAGCACGTCACGGAGCCTGTTATCGTTGTGCCCGTGGTGATGATGGTGATGGGGAGCGTTGTCGTAGCGGTAGCCGGAGGCGGAAGAGCGCTGTCGGTGACGGTTATATTCAAGTTGGTGCTGCCGGGCGTCGTTGGTATTCCCGAGATCACATCGGTCGATCCGCTCAGAGTAAGACCGGCGGGCGGGGGGGGGGGAATCGTTGGGTTGGCCGCCCAGGTGTACGGTGGCGTGCCGCCGACGGCTAGCAGGCTCTGTGAGTAGGAGCTGCCGGCCGTGGCGTTTGGCAGCGCGGTCGTTAGTATCCCAAGTGTCCCACTCACCGGCGGTGCAAACGTAATCTCGCTGAAGTTCTTTGTGTCATCGGTCGCAACCACGGTTCCACCCGAAGTGTAAGCAGCGCTGCCGGTGCCGGGTAGCGCGAACGCCGGCCATGTCACTAATGCAAATCGTGAAGTAGTGAGACTCTGCTCGGTATTGTAAGTCCCATCTGGAACATTGGGACAGCTAAAAGTCAACGAATAGGGGTTGGTGTGCGCCGCGGCGGTAATTGCGTAGTTTATGGGGCCGCTAGATCCTAATCCAGCTGTGCCCCCGAAAGCTACCGTCAGAAACTCACCGGGGTACATTCCGGTGGGATCGTTAGAGAGGTTCGCCTGGCAACTCTCTCCGCTACCCCCTCCTCCAGTCGCCGTGATTCCTGCGGAGGTAAGAGCATTTGTGGCCGGGGCCACGAGCTTTCGCGTCCGCGCGCCTGCCGTGCAGCCCGCGTTTCCGCAGGTCGCTGCCCAGGAAGGTCCGGTAAGGACGAAGTGGTTCGCATCCACGTCCGTGATTGGGTAACCCGTCATGGAATCAATATTGCCGGTCCCGGTACCAGTGAAAGCCACTATGTCGCCAGTCTGGTAAGCCCAGGGCGCGCGCGCGGCGCAGCAGTTCGGGATGTTGACTTCGACAGAGTCCGTTCCGAATAGAGAATACCCGCTGATTGATTGGTAGGCCCAGCGGGGGTCATTTAGCCACCAGATCACACGCGGTTGGACAGCCGGGATAGCGGCCGCTGTCTGATTCGCGGCTGTATTGCCTCCAACCCCGGAGACCGTTACGTGGTCCCCGCTCGCATACATCGGGTCGATACCGGGACCCTGGTAAGTCTGCAGCTCGCACCAAATCGGGGAGATTCCGCTTCCGCTGCATCCCTCGATCGCCGCCACGGGGCGAATCCCGATATACTCGACGGCATTCAGCGCCATCGTGGAGGACTGCCAATCCTGATACTCGCTTGTGCTGTTGTTGTTTGGCGCAACCGACCCGCCGCTTGTGCCATTGCTGAAGCCGATGGTCTTCAGATCTGAAGTCGAGTAGGCTATGTTATAAGTCCAGCGGGAAGCGTCAATCTCCTTCGGGCCGCCCCAGCACACCTCGTAGCCCTGGTTCCCGGAGCCGTAACGAACCGGCGCCCACGTCGCTACCTTCGAGTGAACCATTTCCTCCGGCTCGCCTGTCACAGAGTAGAACTTGATCGGCCCGAGCTGCGTGGTTCCTTGCGTTAAGGTTCCGTTGTAGTTCTCACGCTGGCCCCCGTTGTCGAGATACCAGGCGTACATGTTGTATAGCGCATGCGCGCCTTCTAATCCGTTCGGTGCGTAAGGCTGATAAGTAGACCACGCGTGACCATTGAAGATCGGATCATAGGGCCACTGCTCGCCTCCGCTTCCGTTGACTTGGGTGTGCGGCGTGGGGTTGATATCCGTGATGTTCCATTGTCCGGCATAGCGCGAGCAGGACGGTTCATAGTAATAGTGCAGGTTGTTCGCGCCACCTCCGGCGAAGACACCATTCATCGGCATCAACTGGGAATTGCTATTCCAAACCGTTTCCCAGCCTGTCTGTGAGTAAGTGCCAAAGGAGCCCGTGGTGTATGCACCATCCAGCCGCCGCTGCTCGCTGCCTCCGGAGTTCAAGTTATACCGGATATGGTTGAACGTGGTTGCGGGGATCGAGTCTTTGGTGTTGTTTCCTTGGTCAGAACCCCAGGCATTGGGTACACTGGGCGCTTGATAGTCCATGCCGATACGAACAATCTGCGGAGGGGGCAAATCAACCAGCGCTCCGGAGTTCAGAGTGTAAGATCCATCAGCACAGGTAGTGCCGTCTCTTAACTGGCAAAGGAAGTTCCACGAGGTAACGAGGCCACTAATATGTCTTGTTACCGCCCCCGAACTGCACGCTGACAGGTTTGTGTTGTCGCACACCAGGAAGTACGTGTTCATGTTCTGCTGGGCCATCCCGCTCAGCCAGAAGAGGCGATTTAGCCAAACGTTGTTGGAGCACAGCGTGCTTCCGCCGCATCCGCCAACACACGCCGGATTGCCGCTCGTCCCACACTGGTAGGCGTTGCCGGTAGACTCCGTATAAGGGCCGCTCAACGTCACCGTTCCGATGCCGCTGGCAACAGAAACGGAAGCAATGGAAATTTGCGGGAACTGTGCGCCTGTGTATGCCAAGGTGGGAGGAGTGTAACCTATCTTGCAGTTAATCAGGCCCTGCGTACTGGAGTCTGTGCATCCCCCCACCCCGACGCTCGTGGGCCAGGTAGCATTGAGATAGCCCCCGCTGGTTGCGATCGTGTACCCGGAAAAGTTCCCGTGCTCACCGAACATCGGGTATGTGATGGCTGTCGATGTCGGAGAGGTAATCGGGCCGCTGCGCTCGATGTGGACGGTTCCGGTCAGAGTCCCGAACGAGGAGCTATTCAGTGGGACACTGAACTGCGTCCCGCTCACGTAGGTCGCGATCCAGGCGCCCGGTCTGCCGGTAAGATTGCATGCAATGCCCGTTCCGGTGCTGGTCTCGCTGTTTGGATTCGGGCTGTAGTCTCCTGAATAGTGGGCGTTGGCCACCGCGGTTGCGCCGCCGCAGGACACCCCTCGAGCGGTAATGGGTACCGTTGTCCCACTCGGCGTCCCTACCGTCACGCACTCCTGGGGTGTAGCCGATTCGTTTGACGCGCCGAAAGGATTGAAGCTCAATCCGATCAAACAGTTATTTCCAGGCTCTATGCGGGAGGCGTTGGTCAGAATCATCGACGTTTGGCTGGATGTCATGTCAGCGGCCAAAAACTCCCTCGGAGAATTCACGTTTTGGGCGGTGTTGACCGGAGACCAGTTTCCCGTCGCTCCATAAATCTGCACGTACCACTTGATCCGTGTGGTGCTGCTCCCGCCGCCGTCCAGCGTGAACGTACTCGTATCATTAGTGGAAACCGCAAGCCCCGCCCCGGCCGTGCCGCCAGTGCGGGAGCGCACATACATGTTTCCGCTCCCAGGGCTACCGGCGGCTGAGCTGAATGGCAAGGCGTCCATCGTGGCGTTTGCCGTCGTAGTTGCGCAGTAAACAGCGCCGCTTCCAGATGCGTCTCCGTTCACCGCCATCTGAAAATAAGCCATGTTGTTCACGACGTAGGCCGGGTCTATCAGGATTGTGTTCGCGGAGCAACCCGTCAAACTTGAAGCCCAGGTGTAGATCGTGCCGTTCAAGGTCAAAGTGTCCCCGGCAACCGGAATCCGAAGGACTGCCAAGTTTACCCACGAACGCACTCCATTGCCGAACCCGTGAGGGGTATTACAGGTGATGACGGCATTTGTCGCGTTTGAAATCGCGGTAGCGGTGTCACACCCCCAGTCCTCAAGCGTCGATTGCCCGCAAAGCAACGGTGTCCAAACCCAGAAGCTAAGGACTGCAACTGCGAAGTGTAAATGTACTCGCACTGTTTCGTTTCCTGTCCCGGTTAACGCAGTCGGCACTCCACGGTCATGCGCGCAGGTTAAGATAGCGTCTGATTGGAGTGAGAAATGAGAGGATCGCGCTACGCAGCAAAGCCAAGCAACCACACGATACCACGACACTTTCGGCGTCACTGAACGAAGCGGTTGATTCTTCAGTCTTCAAAAATCCTCGATCGTTGTGATTCGGGTCGGGTGAATTCCCGATACAGCGGCGCCAATGCCAAAAAGACTTTCCCATGTTCAGATTAATTGGGATTTGCGGTAGCGCGCGCGGTTGGCTAACCGGTGGATAACAAAGAGTAATACATTTGGAGTTAGAATTGCCAAGCTAGAAGACAGCTAACGTGTCACTAGCCTGGATGCCGGTTGAAACCGGGGAAAGATCACTCGAGGAACTCACAGCAGGGCCGCAAAGCCTGGAGCAACACCCTCGAGCCGCGTTTTCGATTGTCTGCCGCGAGCTGGCCGACAAGGCGGGTCTGGCGATCACTCGCGCCGCCCGGTGCTGCACGTCATGGCAAGAAATCACAAGCCCCTTTCGAAAACCTGATAACGGCCAGTGATTCCGCCAGTTTTCCGCAGATGGACCCCGGTTCGGGCTGCTGCCGGTGGGCGAATTTTTGGCAAGGAATCCAAAAATTTGGCTAAGGCGGGATGATGGAGCGCACCTAGGCGTGATTATTCAGCCGTTTACGGGAAAGTTTTGTGCGTTTCAGTCATGCGGAATTTGGCCACATAATTGCAAAAAGGAGCGGCTGTTTGGAAGGCTCGGCGCACCACGAATGATCCGCATATTTAGCCAGTACGTATCGCCCAAGTGCCTGATGCTGATGGCCATGGAGAGCCTGCTCATCAGCCTGGCGCTGCTATGCGGGGTGTTCGTGCGCTTCTGGGACAATCCGCTGGAATTCGATTCCTACATTCAGTTTCCGGACTTCGGCGCACAAATCGTCATTTTCGTCATTATCTTCCAAATTTGCATTTATTACAGCGATCTCTACAACCTGCACACGATCCGAACGCGCTACGACCAACTGCTCCGGCTGGGACAATCGCTGGGCGCGGGCTGCCTGGTGCTCGGTATTGTTTATTATATTTTCCCCAGCCTGCTGATCGGGCGCGGAGTATTCTTTATCAGTACGGCCTTGGCCGCCACATTCGTCATGGTGAGCCGGGTGGCGCTGGACAGGGCGTGGCAATTCGCCGCTCCCAGAGCAGAACATTCTTATTCTGGGGACGCAAGAACTGGCGGTAACGGTGGCGCGCGAGCTCGCACGGCGCGGTGATCTGAATCTGGAACTCATCGGGTTCGTGCAGACATCGGGTTCACCCGGAAACCAGCAGGAGTTATTTGGTCACCCCATCGTGGGGAGCGCGGATAACCTGGAAGCCATTGCCACGGAGCATCGCGTGGCGCGCATCATTGTGGCGCTGGAGGACCGCCGCCTCAAGATGCCGACGCGCGACCTGGTAAAGCTGCGAGTGCAGGGCGTTCGCGTGGAAGACGCGCACTCGATCATCTCCTCGCTGAGCGGCCGGGTGTGGCTCAACACGGTTCAGCCGAGCTGGTTCGTTTTCTCCGACGGCTTCCATCGTTCCAAAACCACGCTGGTTCTGAAGCGGGCTCTGGATTCAGTATTTGGCCTGGTAGGATTAGTGCTCTCATTGCCGCTGATGGCGCTGGTGGCGATAGCAATCCGGCTGGACTCCAAAGGCCCGGTAATCTTCCGCCAAAAGCGCGTCGGTTATAGGCGCAAATGTTTCGATGTGCTGAAGTTTCGTTCGATGAACGCGAACGCGGAGCAGGAGAACGGGGCCACGTGGGCGCTGGAAAATGATCCGCGCGTTACGCGAGTAGGCCGGCTGATCCGAAAATTCCGCCTGGATGAGCTGCCGCAGTTCATCAACGTCATTCGCGGAGAGATGAGCTTTGTGGGGCCCCGGCCGGAACGGCCTGTCTTCGTCGATCGGCTGCGTCAGGAGATTTCCTATTACGACGAGCGGCACTCTGTGCGTCCCGGGCTAACGGGCTGGGCGCAGGTGGAATACGAGTATGGTGGGAGTGTAGAAGGGGCGTTTCGAAAACTCGAGTACGACCTGTTCTATCTGAAGAACATGTCGGTGCTTTTTGATTTCGCCATCATCCTTCGAACCATACGCATTGTCTTGACCGGAAGCGGAAGCCGGTAGTTCCGCTGTACCAGGTCAATGCATTTTCAGTCCGAGGCGCGTTGTGATAGAGTGCCGACCGTGAGCTCTGTGCCGCTCCACTTCCGGGCAACTGAACGCAGTGAGCTCACTCGGCCGCCGGCTTTCTGCGCCGGGCCGTGCGCGGGCCTCGGACGCGGGCCCGAAATGCGCCTAAGTACTAGTACCGCCATGACATGGTCATCATTGACCGCCTACGCATTCTGGTCGATACTGGGGCCAGTTTCTGAGGCGCGGCCCAGGTTGCGTTTCGTGAAACCGAATCCGCGGATCGATTTCGCGAGCAGTCCGTTTCACAAGCGAGGCCTTTCCGAGTACCGTAAAGCTGACGGTGGCATAGCGGGCGGGCATACATGCTCATCGAATGGGTAAATAACGCGTCTTTCGTCCCGGAGTCAGATTCGGTGCGCCACACCTGCGACGCCTGGGTGGAAAGAACAAACCAGGCGGTCAAGAACAGCCGCCGCGCTCAGGTGGCGGGCGCATGACACCGGTCTTCAAACGGGGCGAAACGGACACGGCGGCGTTGGCGCCACGGGCCGCCGGCACTGCGAACCGCCATCCATTGCTGGGCGTCTGTACCACCAACACGCCGGACGCTCTGGTCTACAGGACTGAGCTCAGCTTCGATGATCACTGGATTCTGAACGAGCATTGCCTGCGCGCGGGCGACGCGCTTTTTCCCGGCACCGGCTACATCGAGTTGACGCTCGCGGCCGCGGGCGAACGCTTCGGTGCAGGCGCGGTCGAGTTCGAGCATCTCGCATTCAGCGCGCCGCTTCGGGTTGGGCGCGGCAAGCGCCGCTCGATCGAACTGCGCCTGAAACGCGCGGGCGATGGGTTTGATTTCACGGTCGCTGGCGCCGGATCGCCGGCGATGATTTGCGCCACCGGCTCGCTGCGGTCCCTGGGATCCGCTGCGCCGAACCCCATCGGCGCGCTCATCGCGCAGTCGAACCAGCGCGCGCTCTCTTTCGGCACCCGACACCCAGAACCCCAAGCAGGCGAAGCACATTGATTTCGGCCCACGCTGGCGCTGTCTGCGGCGCATCCACTTTGGCGCCGGCCAAGCGGTCAGTGAACTAGAATTGGCAGCGACTACGCCGCTGAACTCGCCACGTACCGTTTGCATCCCGCGCTGCTCGATGCCGCCACCGGCTCGGCGATGTATACCATTCCGAACTACGACCAGACCGAGGACCTGTACGTGCCGGTCGCATACCGCCGTCTGCGATTATTCGCGGACCTTCCGCGCCGCTGCTGGTGCCACATCCGCTGGCCCCAAGGCGCCAGCGTGGAGAAAGAGGCAGCGCGGTTCGACATCACCATCACGGATGAGCGCGGCGCGGTGATCGCCGAAATCGAGGAATTCATGCTGCGCCGTTTGCAGAGCACGGCGATTCTGTCGGTGGATGCCGCGCCTCGCTCCACGCCCGCCGAGGCCACCATGACCTCCGCCGCCGGCGACGCAACCCGCGCCACCATCGCGCAAGCTCCCGCACTCAGGCCGATCCCGGCCGTGCCAGGCGCCCCGCGCGACCAGTTCGAGCAATCCCTCGCCCGCTGGTGGGAAGAACTTCTCGGCCTCGACCACGTCTCAGTCCACGACGACTTCTTCGCCCTCGGCGGCCATTCGCTAGTCGCCGTCCGGCTCTTGACGAAAATCGAAAAGGAATTTAAGCAGGTAGTGCCGCTCGACGCATTTTTCGAAGACCGCACCATCGAAGCCTTGGCGGATCGCTTGCGCAACCGGAATCCGGGGCCGGTCACGACCATCATTCCGCTGCGTGACAAGGGAGATGGGCCTGCCATCTTCTGCGTCCACAGCCTGGGCGGTGATCTCGCCACGTTCCGCCATCTGGTTCAGGCCTTGGGACCGGACGTAAACTTCTATGGCATTCAAGCGCATCCGGACCGCGTGGATCCCGGATTTGCGTCCTCGTTTGAAAGGATGGCTGCCTATTATGTGAGCGAGCTGATCGCCTTCCAGCCGGAAGGTCCGTACATCCTTGGCGGTCCGTCACTCGGGTCCACTGTCGCGCTGGAAATGGCCCAGCAAATGGAGGCGTCGGGCCGCAAGGTCGATCTGCTGATCTCCATCGATGGCTCGCCCCAAAACACCGGCTATGAGAGGTCGCGGTGGAGCCCAATCTACTATTGGAAGCTGCTCCGCAACGTGCCCCTGTGGATCACCGACGACCTTCTCCACAATTTCTCCTGGAAGACGTTCGGCCCCAAGGTCTGGAGTGCTGCCATCTCCAACGCCAAGAGAGCTCTGTTTGTCTTTCAGGGCGGCAATCAGGGAGCGGTCTATGAGCTGGAAGGCTTCACGAACCTGGTGGCGTACTCAGACAAGCAGGCCGAGTTCATGCGCACGCTTTATACAACCTTCAAGAACTACGTCCCCAAGCCCTACCATGGACGAGTACTCCTGTACAAATCACGAACCGGACGGCTGACGCATCTCTTGGAAATGGATCGCGTCTGGCGCGGTCTCGCCTCCAACCTGGAAGTTGTTCGTGTTCCCGGCACGCACATCAGTTTGATTCAGCCTCCGAACGTGCAACGGATCGCCGCGGATCTGAAGCAGCGCTTGGCGGGACTACCGAAGTCGAATAAGTCCGAAGAGCTCTCCCGGCAATCGATGTAAGCGGATTTCCATCCATTCACTGGTCTTCGCACCGCTCTCTCTTCATGTCACAATCAATACATCCCATGATTGAGCACCTTCGCCCGGGCGCGCACGCCCGCGACGCCCGCGTGGTCCTGTTCGATTTCGACGGCACCATCTCTCTCATCCGCGCCGGATGGATGGATGTGATGGTCCCGATGATGCTCGAGATTCTGTTGGATTTGAAGTCGGGCGAGACGGAAGCGGAGCTGCGCGCGGTTGTCGAGGAATTCGTCGGCCGCCTCACCGGCAAGCAGACCATGTACCAGATGATCGAGCTCGCCGACAACGTGAAGGCCCGCGGCGGCAATCCCCCTGATCCGCTAGTGTACAAGAATA
This sequence comes from Terriglobia bacterium, assembly GCA_963768075.1. Classification (GTDB taxonomy): domain Bacteria; phylum Acidobacteriota; class Terriglobia; order Bryobacterales; family Bryobacteraceae; genus QHXW01. Next base: position 281,321 of record CAVYHD010000002.1, on the reverse strand, counting down.
GGTATCTGGATTTGCTGCACGAAAAAATCCGCGGCCGCCTGGAAGAGCTGCAATCCGGCGCGGCGCCCCCCGAGAAATATCTCGTGCCCGGCTCGCGCAAGCTGCTTGAGGCTCTCGAAGCCCGCGGCCTGAAAATGTACCTGGCGAGTGGCACCGACCAGGTCTACATGCGCAAGGAAGCGCGCCTGCTTGATGTCGACCGCTATTTCACCGGCGGCGTATTCGGCGCGCTCGACGACTACGAGAGTTTTTCCAAGAAAATTCTCATCCAGCAGCTCATCGCCAAAGCCGAGTGCAAGGGCGGGGAATTCCTGGGCTTCGGAGATGGCTACGTTGAAATCGAGAACATCAAGGAAGTCGGCGGCGTTGCCGTCGGTGTAGCCACCGACGAGCCCGAATGCGCCGTGGTTGACCAGTGGAAGCGCCAGCGCCTCGCCGGAGTGGGCGCGGATTTCATCATTCCCAACTTCCTCTGCCATCGCGAACTCTTGCACACGCTGTTCCTCAATGGCAAGTAAGTACGAAGTTTTTGACCGCTCGCGGCTCCTCATCAAGCCGCTGGCCGAGCGCGTGAACGATCTTCCCCTCACGCACTGGCTGGCCCTCGACGCGGCAACGCCTCCGTACTCGCATCCGCAATTAGCGGATGTCGCGCTTCCGCATCATCCAGGCAACCGGGCGCCGGGCTGCCCGCATTCTTATGATGGGCGCGCATGTGCTCCGCGCCGGCGTCAATCGCCACATCATTGATCTGGTGGAGCGGGGCTTGCTTGACCACATCGCCATGAACGGCGCCGGCATGATCCACGACTACGAGCTGGCACGCATCGGCGCCACTACGGAAAGCGTGGCGCGCTACATCCGCACGGGCGAATTCGGTCTCTGGCGCGAGACAGGCGAGCTCAATGACTGGGCCGTCGAGGCCGCCGCGCTTGGATTAGGTTTAGGCGAAAACGCCGGCCGCCGGATCGATGCGAGCGGCTATCCGCACAAACAGCTCAGCATTCTCGCGGCGGCGTACCGGTCCTCTGTTCCGGTCACCGTACACGCCGGAATCGGCTACGATATTTTGCACGAGCACCCGAACTGCGACGGAGCCGCGGTCGGGGCCGCCAGCTATCGCGACTTCCTGATTTTCGCCCGAACCGTAGAGCGCCTCGAGGGCGGGGTACTGCTCTGCTTCGGCTCCGCCATCATGGCCCCCGAAGTCTATCTCAAAGCGCTGGCCATGGCCCGTAACGCCGCCCGGCAGGATGGCCGCGAAATCCGCCATTTTGCAACGGCTGTCTTCGACCTGGTGCCGATCCAGGGCGACATCCACCGGGAATTGCCGAAAACCGACCCCGGCTACTACTTCCGGCCGCAAAAAACCATCCTCGTCCGGACCGTGGCGGATGGCGGCGAGAGTTTCTATTGTTGCGGCGATCACCGGGCTACTTTGCCGGCCCTGCGGCACGCGATTCTCGGCCAAAAATGACCACCGCGGAGATATTAGCTGCGTTTTCAAAGCTTTCCGCGCTGGTAGTGGGGGACATTTGTCTCGACCGCTGGTGCACTTACGATCCGGCGACATCGGAAGCTTCACGTGAAACGGGAATTCCACGGATCGGCGTAGTCCGGACCGAAGTTAGCCCGGGAGCTGGCGGAACCGTCGCTAACAATCTGGTAGCACTTGGGTTAGGCCGCATCGCCGTGCTTGGAGTGGTGGGAGACGATGGCCACGGCCTGGAGCTAAAGCGCGCGCTCAGTCAGCGGCGTATTTCGCCGGAAATGTTGATCAGCAGCTCTCGAATCGCGACTTTTACATACACAAAACTCATCAATGCCATTACGGGAAAAGAAGATCAGCCCCGCGTAGACTTCATCACGACCGTTCCGCTGGATTCGCAGGTCGAGCGGCAGGTGCTGGATTTGCTATCTGAATCCATTGATTCTTTTGATGTTATTCTGATTTCCGACCAGGCAGAAACCGGCGCCGGCGGCGTGGTGACTTCGGCAGTACGCGATCTGCTTGCGGATGAGGCTCGCAAACACCCCGAGAAGGTGTTCTGGGCGGACTCCCGGGAGCGCATGGAACTGTTTAGAAACATTATCATTAAGTCCAATCGGGAGGAGGCCGAAGCGGCGTGCCACCGGGCGTTCGGGAAGATGGATATTCAAGCGCTACGTGAGCATTGCCGGGCCAAATTATTGATTGTGACAGATGGACCGCAAGGGGCGCTGATCGCTGGCCCGACCGGCGAACAGAACTGCCCGACAAAACCGGTTGAAAAACCGGTCGACATTTGCGGGGCAGGCGACGCCTTTTCAGCGGGCGCGGCGGGGGCACTTGCCGTAACCGGATCGGCGGTGGAGGCGGTGCGATTTGGCAATCTGGTGGCGTCCATCACCATCATGAAAAGCGGCACCGGGACCGCCTCGCCGGCGGAGGTTTTGGAGGCGGCGCGCGGATGAATACGCTGGCGGTTGATATCGGAGGAACGAAATTCGCGGTGGCGCTTTTCGAAGACGATCGCATGTCCCGGCGGGAATCGCGGCCAACGAACCGCGCCGGTGCACGCGACTGGATGCTGGAGCAGGTGGTGGAAATCGCGAGCGCATGGAAACGCGAGGCGCCCTTTGAGCGGTGCGGTATCGGATTCGGCGGGCCAGTGGATTTTGGGCAGCAGCGGGTGGCGTTCTCGACGCACATCGGCGGTTGGAACGATTTCCATCTCACGGAGTTTCTGGCGAACGCACTGGGCGTGCCGGCGATCATGGACAACGACGCGAACGCGGGCGCGCTGGGCGAGGCCACATACGGCGCGGGGCGGGGCCACTCGCCATTGTTCTACATGACGCTCTCGACCGGGATTGGCGGCGGCATTTATTCGGACGGCAAGATCTGGCGCGGCGCCGATGGCTGGGCGGGCGAGATTGGACACATTACGATTCGGCCGGACGGCCCGGAATGCTTGTGCCAGGCGCGCGGTTGTTTCGAGCGCTTGTGTTGCGGCCTGTGGCTGGAGCGCGACTACGGCAAAAGCGCCAAGGAGTTGCTGCGCGACCCGAGTTTTGTCGCGCGTTATGTGGTGGATGTCACACTTGGCCTGAAGGCGTGTATCATGTTACTGAATCCGTCGCGCATTGTAATCGGGGGCGGCATCACCAACGCCGGAGAAGCGTTGTTCGGGCCGTTGCGCGCGGAGCTGGACCGGCAGATTACAGACTGGTCGGGTGCACGGGTTGACGTAGTTCGGGCTGCGCTGGGTGACGATAGCGTGCTTTATGGGGCGCTGGCGCTGGCCAAAACATTGACATGAACTTTCCAATTGAATACAAGACTGAGTTCTTGAAGGCACTCGACACGGTAGACTTGAACCTCGTCAATCAGGCGATTGAGTTGTTCAAGGACGCACGCGCCAACGGCCGTCACATCTTTGTGTGCGGCAATGGCGGCAGCGCTTCCACCGCGTCGCACTTTGCCTGCGACATAGTGAAGGGCGCGAGCTACAACCGTGGCCAGCGATTCCGGATCATGGCGCTGACCGATCAACTGGCGACGATCACGGCCTACGCGAACGATGTCAGTTACGACAGCGTGTTTGTGGAGCAGCTTCGCAACTTTGCGCAGCCCGGCGACCTGGTGATGGGGATCAGCGGCTCGGGCAACTCACCGAACGTGATCCGCGCGCTTGAGTACGCGAACTCCATCGGGTGCCGGACCCTGGCGCTAACGGGCCGCGACGGCGGGAAGCTCGGCCCGCTGGCCCAACTCAACATCCAAATAGGCGCGCCGCACATGGGGCGGATTGAAGACGCACACATGATTGTGTGTCATATGATCGGGTACTATTTCATGGATGTAGAATCAATAAGATAGCAACTCTCGCAAAACAAAGACCTTTCCATCCGCAAGCCTCTGAACCCAAAGCAGTTTATCCTTGACATTAGCTGTAATTCGGCGGACACTCGGAGACAGAGCGGACTCACGAACAGACGTACACCAGACGTACATGACGTACATGGGAGGCCGCTGAAGGGAGTCAAAATGCGACTCAATGAGGCGGCAATCAAGGGCACGAAAGCGCCGGGCACTGGCTACCTGCTGGTTCGGGACGGCGAGATACCCGGCTTCGGCTTGCGCGTGACAGCGAACGATGCGCGCGCTTTCGTCTTGACCTACACGGTGGAGGGCCGACAGCGGCGCCTTACCATCGGAACATGGCCGGCATGGACGGCGACGGCCGCGCGAGAGCGGGCGAAGGAACTACGCCGCCATATCGACAGCGGACAAGACCCTTTGGAGGAGAAGCGGGCCCGGCGCGAAGCTCCGACGGTCGAGGAACTGGCCAAGGATTATCTGGAGCGGCATGCTGCGAAACTGAAGAGCGGCGGGATACTGCGCGAGTACATCGACCGCGACATTCTGCCAGTTTGGGGGAAGTGGAAGGCGGAAGACGTCCGGCGCCGCGACGTGATCGAACTCGTCGAATGCAAGGCGCAAGACACCCCGATTGCAGGCAACATGCTGCTTGGAGTGGTGCGCGGGCTTTTCAATTGGGCGATCGAGAAGGACCTGCTGGAACAAAACCCCGCGTTCAAAGTGAAACCGCCGGCGCCGAAGAACGCGCGCGACCGCTGGCTCAGCGAAGCCGAGATTCGGCAGTTCTGGACGCGGCTCGACTCCGCGGCAATGGAGTCAGAGTGTCGCGCGGCATTGCGACTGATTTTGATCACCGCGCAGCGTTCGGGTGAAGTCCTTAGCGCAGAGCGGGCGGAGATCGATACCGATACTGGCTGGTGGCTCATTCCGGCGGCGAAGGCGAAGAACAAGCTACAGCACGGCGTTCCGTTGTCATCACTCGCGCTCGACCAAATCAAGAAACTGAACCCCGGGCGCTGGCTCATCCGGAGCAGGTACACGTCCAAGGATGCCCACACGAGCGTGGCCGGGCTGAGCAACGCGCTCGCGGCGAACCAGCAGCATTTCGGGCTCGCTCGGTTCACTCCGCATGACTTGAGGCGAACGGCCGCAACGCATATGACGAAAACTTGCGGCGTACCGCGTTTCATCGTGGGGCAGGTTCTTAACCACTCCGAAAAAGGCGTCACTGCGATCTACGACCGGCACAGCTATGACCCGGAGAAAAAGAGCGCGCTCGAAAAGTGGGACCGGGAGTTGCGGCGGATCCTGGGAGTCCCGCAGAGAGCGAAGGTTGTGGAGCTGGTGAGCTGAGCGCGCGATGGAAACTCAATCTCATAGCGCCCCGTGGCCATGGCTGGAGAGCCAGGAATTCGCATGGTTGCCGGTGCTTGAACGACGAAAGATTCAGGGTAGGCTGCTGATGACCTACTCCAAGGTTCGCGGTCATAATTTGCAGCCCAGCGAGCTACGGTGGAGGACTTGGAGCGAAAGCTTTAATGTCATCTGTGAGGAACTGAGCCAAGCCGGCCGACTCACAAATGAGTTACTCACCTCCGTTCCCGGGATGGTTTGTAAGGCCTACCGAATCACTCGAGCCCGACTTGCCCGCAGATGAGAAAAGCGTGGGCTGGGCATCGAAACGGTTCGTCATTTATTGGCAGGGACAGTTGCTCACCAACAAGACTGGTAGACGGCCAACAGTCAACCCAAAGAATCCGCGCGGTGCCCCCCGCAAAGCGTCACACAATGTGTTGGTCGAGGCGGCGAGAATGAAAGCAGCTGGCGCAACTAATAGGCAAATCGCCAAATACCTCTACGGCGTAGATAATCCCACCGACAACCAGATACACGCGATTCCGGTGCGTCTCAAAAATTTTGGGGAGACGATGAAACGGCAGGGGTCAAAGAAGTTGTGATTTCTTTGACCCATCAAAAGTTGATTTTTTTATTTGACAATTTACTAACCACGGACACTCGCTTCATAGTGTAAGACGTGGGAAGCAAAACAACCGACTCAAATAACCTCAAATCCGCTCGATGACTATATCGAGCTTGACGACTTCTGCGCTCAACTTGGCGTTTGCAAGCGTACCGCAGATCGCTGGCACGTGCTGCGCACCGGACCGCCGCGGACTAAGGTCGGGCGGAAAATTCTTATATCGTAAGTCCGCTATCACTGAGTGGCTGAAGCGCTATGAACAAACCGTTCAGCCTTCTGTCAGCGGACACCTCGATGTCCGCGCGTGAGCAGATTATATCTCCGCGCGGCCAAACCTTCGATCCCCTAGCGGATGGCCCGCGGTTGGCCCGTCAGCTCGATCGCGTAAAGGCACTGATGGCTGACGGCAACTGGCGTTTTGGGGGGGGGGATGGTTCTGGGTGCCATCGGCGCCGAAACATGAACTCCGGGGAATGTTTGGCGGTAGAATGTGCCCAATGGCTATCGATGCCGATGCGATCCAACCCGGAACCTGCCCGAACTGCGGATTTCCTGGCCCGCATTCGAAATGGTCCCAATGTGTATCCGTCCTTCGCGACCGCATCGCCATTTTCGAGTTCCAGCGCGGCGGCCGACCACGGTCCGCGCGCTGGCGCCTGCTCTCACTGTCCGGCCGGCTCCGTGCGCACGACATCCCGCGGTTCGTTGCCGGCTGACAGCCTAGATACCAAGATTTTAGGTGGGTTGTCACCCGGCCCGCGCAGGAGATCAGAACGGCGCCTGGGCTAGCGACGTCTGTTCGGGGAAGTGCGCAGGCCGAGCTTGGGTATTATACGCCCGCGGCGGTGGTACCCGCGCGCCGCTGCTCTCGCTTCCACTTCCGGCAAGCCGCGCGCCACATTTCCTCCGTGAAGAGGTGTTGAGCGGTCCGGAGGGTGGCTTGCTCGATACAGCGTCCCGGTCTTCGGGAAGAGCACGCCGGTAACATGCAAGTCGGTAAGGGCCTCACACTGGACACCTTCCCGGACGACGCAGGCACACAGGAAGCCGCCCCCAGAGGACTGAATCATCAGCACGGGATACGTTTTTTTTTTTTTTTTTTTTTTTTTTTTTTTTTTTTTTTTTTTTTTTTTTTTTTTTTTTCGGGTACTATTTCATGGACGGAGAGTCAAAGGGTTAGTCAGGCCTCTCAAGCTTTCCTAATCGCGCGGCGGTGCAAGAGCAGGAACGCCACGGAAGCCGGTCACATCCACAATGTACTCCCTCAGCGATATCTTAAGTTATTGAAAATGAAGGTACTTGAAGTAAAATGCAATAAGCGCTAAACTAAAGACTGCCCCCTGTCGAGGATTAGCGTATATAATGGGCACCCGAGTCGGCGGGGTACCAAGAAAGGGCAAGCAATCTTTGGCAAAGATAATTGAAGTTCAGTTCGAAGGGAAAACAGTCCCGGCTGAGCAGCTAGATTTTGAGTCCGAAAAGGAGCCGTGGACGGTCTATAAGCTGGAAGACGGGACGATTTTAAAGCTCAAGACCGTGCTGGCGAACGTGTCGCGATTGGTTGACCGTTACAAGTCAGACGGTGAGCCGATTTACGTACTTGGACTCGCGGGAATTCCGGCGTTAGAAGTTCCTCCCGAATTGAAGCAAAAAACCGCGACAACTAAAGACTAAATAGGGTTTTAGGAAATTGTCACCCTGCACTGCACAAGCACAGATTAATCCGTCTCCACAGGCTCCTCTGGTATACGGCTCCTCGCTTGCAAATTTTCGTTTCCCGCCGTATTTTGGCCAGGATTTTAGTACCGAGAGATGGGCGGAGGTTTATTTCGCGTACGCTGTTGTAGCTGCTACGAGCGGAGCGCTTGTATTTACGGGCCACGTATCGGCGGCTAAAGCGGGGATTCAGGTATCAGCCGAGGCAGAAGCGCAGCCAGTAAGTAAAACGGACAAGATCCTCGCCCGTATTGCCCAGACCGCAAAGCAGGAAGATGATGACGAACTGCCTCCTCCCCTTACCGTAGTCACAGAAATATCCGGATTAATCACCCAAGCCAGTCACCTACTTACTAATTCTATGCCTGAGGGGATGGTTTCTACGTTCTACGGAGAAATCAACGTGACGTGGCGGAATGGCAATGATATTGTCAGATTGGCATGTTTCCCAAATCGGGAAAGTATCCTTCAATTTGGCAATCTCGCTCAACCTCTTGGCTCATACCAATCTCAGCCAAATCCCAATGCTCAAAATTTGGCAACGAGATTAGATGCCTTGACTCGTCAAGCCGTGCGTTAGGAGTAGGCCCATTCCCTGGGAACAGCGTATTTATCGAGCGCTGAAACCAAGTTGGTTTGAGAACGGGCAGCTCACCAATAAGGCATTCAGGCGCCGTCCTAAAGATACGGACGGACTGTCGGTTGCCTGCTCACATGGGGGATCGCCCGACTTTCCGTTGAAAGTAGCGGCTCTCAGATAACCCACTTTACGACGCCTTTCTCCGCACGACAACTTCCTTCCTGGAAGGCTTCAGAGTTTCCAGCACTCGGAGGAGAATGGGAATCTGTTTGTATCCTCGGACGCGACGAAACTGTTTCTCCGCCACAGCAATCCGGAACCGACCCAGCGTTCGCGCTGATCGCCGCCGTGCCATCGTTTGACATTGCGAGCAGACCGTTTCGACGATGGAGAACGCCGATTCGATCAGGTTGGTACTGGCCAGTGACTTCCGCAGTTGCTCGGGCACATGCAGCTTCACAACGGTCAGCGTTTCGTCCAGCCCTTCGCCCAGACTGCGCGCCGCGCTCGGATTCAGATGCATGAGTTCGCGATGCAGACCGTCGAGCGCGGTTTTCGCCGCCGCATAGTCTTCCATCGCGTAAATGGCATTCAGCTTTTGGGCGACGATGGGTTTGTCGTCATCGGTCAGATGGTCCAGAACGTTGCGCCGCTTGTGCACCTGGCAGCGCTGGATCGGCGCCGCTTCGCCGGCATACTTCTTTACCGCTGCATGCAGCGCCTTGCCGCCATCCAGCACATAGATGCGCGGTTCGGTGAAGTCCAGCCCCCGATTCATCAGATCGCCGAGCAGTTCGCCCACCACCGTCGCGTTCTCCGTCGCCCCCTGACGAATGCCCAGAATCGTTTTCGCGCCGTCGTAGCCGATGCCCAGCGCGGCCACCATCTGCTGGCCTTCGAACGGCGTGGCGTCGATGAGCAGCGCGCAGAACTTCATCTTGTTCAGCCGCCGTTCCATCAGTTCTTTCAGCTTTGCCCGGCTGGCTTCAATGAAGTGTTCGCTCACCGCGCTCTTCTCCAGCCCGTAGGCTTCGGTGAACTGGCGCACGGCTTCACCGTATTTCCGCGTGGTCAGCCCGAGCATGAGTTTCTCCCAAACCGTTTCCGTCAGCGGTTCGCCCCGGTGGAACAGTTCGTAGCTCCCCAGCCGGATCTCCCGGTCGTCGGTCGAACGAACGCGCGGCCGTTCTACCGGAACCTTTTGCCCCATCACCACGCAGTAGCCGCGCTCGGTGCCCCACCGATTCGCCTTCCGCTCCGGCGACGGCCGGCTGCGCTCGCCGACCAGTTGCCCACTTCCTCGTCCATGAGCAGTCCGATCACTGCAATCCGGCCTGGCGAATCAGTTCCCCCACTCCCTGGCGCAGCCAGCCGATCATCTCGGCCATCGGCAACACCATCTGCACCGTCGGATTTCCCTCCGCGGCCATCTCTTCGAGCCTCTTCACGGCTCGCTGCGATTCGATCTGATATGGTTTCTTCATTAGCGACTCTCCTTTTTTCCGTCAAGAAAAATTGCTCTGAGCCTATCAAAGGCTCAGAGCTGAGAGTCGCTACTTTCTACGATCTACCGGGCATTCCCCTCCAGAAGGCGCCAAGGCTTTGCTAAGGAGCGGTCATGCCATAGTGAGCCTTTCGATTAGCGAAATCGCAAAGCTAGGCTTGACCGTCGTCCCGACCGACGATGAGCACGGATTCTTGGAGGGACTGCCATGCTACACCGAAGACGTCAGCGATGAGAACTATAATCGCGCTACGGAATTTGCTGACAGGCTTCTGGATCTCGCTAAAGATAACGTAATCCTTGATCACTGGCGAGAAGACGAACACTAGGCTGGCGAATGAAAAATGTCGGAAGAGACAGAGTATCCCGCAAAGCGGGAACTGTTAATCGGCTGCGATCCAGGCCGCCGCGTCGCCTACCGGCTTTGCATCGGCACTTCCAAGTGTTTCCCGGCGATGATCACGTCGAACACGGGAGCCTTTGAGGTGCCCTGCACTCGAATGTGAAGAAATGTTCCCGCGCCCTGCTTTTCGAAGAAGCGGTCGACTGGCTTCAGGACTAATTTCTTCCAGCCGGTAACTAGCTGGGAAAGGGTCGGCTGCAGTTTAAGCGTGCCGGCGAAATCGAGAGCATCGCTATCCAGATTGAAATTGCCGGCCAGATCGAGCTCCGCCCCTGGAACTCCGAAAGATAACTTGCGGAACTGGATTACCGCATTCTCGAGATGAAACGCTCCCGTCATATGTGAGACTACTTGATCGCTGTCAGGATTCTGGGACTCCTGCCCGTGCAGCCGCTTGCTCAGGCCGTCCATCAGACTTTGAATCTTGGAATGCGGAAACCTACCCTTCAGCACGTCAAAGCGCCCATCCATTTCGAGTTTTGCGAGCACTTTCCCAGTCAGCGGAGGAACGTCGATTTTGGTATGAAGCACGAGCCGCCCTTCCATGAAAGGAGCTCCTTTCATGGTCAGGCGGAGCACGTCGCGCAGATTTCCATTGGGCATGGCTACATCGAGGCTGATGGCGCGGGGCTGGTTGGCTTCATGCTGGATGATGCCGCCGCTGGTTGTGAAATTGGTCGAGCCCAATGTGGCCGCCACGGGTTGGAGGATGGTATTTCCGTCAGTCCCATCCACCAGCGCTGTGAAGCGGGCAAATAGCGGCACGGGGCTGCCTGTCATGCGCAAACGAAAATCGGGCACCGAGGCCTGGCCATGCACGGTGATGGCTGAGAGGGTACCCTCGAACCGGCCGCTGGACTGCAAAGTGCCGGCAATTCCGGCGAAAACTCCCAGATCGGCTTTCTCGAATAGATAGTCGCCGGTAAGGGGAGTGTCGCCCGGCTCACCTTCGCGCCAAGGTCCGAAAGTGCCCGTGGAGTGTATCTCTCCTGGAGGCCGGGCATTGGTGAGCGAGGCACTATACTTCATGGGCGCGCCGGATTCCACAGATTCCAATTGCAGACTTTGGATATCGAACCGCAGCGGAAACTTCCGCGGATTCCTGGGCTCAAGCACTAAGCCGGCGTGCTGAAAGCTCACCCTGCGGATCACCACCTGAGGGTTGGACGCGCTCTGCTGGCTGGGCGGCGCGATGTCCGGCGAAGAGGATGGGCGCTCGCCGCGCGGCGGTATCTGGATCTCCATCCCGTCCACGAAGATTTGCGAGACGACCACCGGCGGGTGGAGAAGCGATTCCAGATCCACATCGCAACTGAAGTTCCGGATGGTGAAGAGCGGAACGGTATCAGGGCGGCCCTTCAGCCGCAGCGAGAGGCCCTGCCCTTCCATACGGGCCGAGACGCCGCGGCCGCGCGTGAGAAATAGACGAAGCGGTGAAGTCTTTGGAAGCCGCACATGCAGGGCCTGGAGCTGCACATCGCTATCGAACCGCTGGCTCAAGTAGCGAATTGCCTGCTGGCGCGCATAAGGCTCGATGCGCGCGGCGAGCACCGATGCCGCGATTGCCAGACCGACCGCCGTCAGGATAACCACAATGCCGATGGCGACAATCCAGTTCCGTTTTCGGGCCGACATGGCAACTCTCCTACCGCCCATTTTACGCGGAGCGATATGCGCTACCAAGGTCCGAGGCGGACGTCGTAGATTGTGATTCCCCGCGCCGACAGCTCGTCCAGCAATTTCCTCACCGCGGGAGACATCTCACCGTCTCCCGGCACAACCACGGCCCATTCCAAGTTCTCGCGGAACTCTCGGGAGACGATTTGCCATTGATCGAGCGCAGGCGGCGTTGGCGCTCCGATCTGAATCAAGGACCAGTGTCGAACGAGCGCGAGTGCAACTTCCCGGTCCGGCAATGGGACCGCGCACGATGAAATGATTGTCGCCATGCACCAGAATGCCGACCATGGCGATCTCATGCTCAGGATCATTCACGGAGGCGCGGATCGGGAACCGGATAACCGATCGCGAAATGGTACACCACCTGTCCCTGCTCGGGCGCCAGGTTGAGATAACGGTGCACCTCCTCATCGTAGAACGCGCCGATGCCGGTCGCCCCCAGGCCGAGCGCTTCCGCGGCGAGATACAGGCGCTGGCCGATGGCGCCTGCTTCGAAATGCACATAGCGATAACCGCGGTCACCATGGGCGCGGGCGGCACGCTCGAGATCGCCGATCATCGAGAACGCCACGCATGCGTTACCGGCGAGATCCTGCCCGAGGCTCAGGCCCGCGGCCGCGACGCGCTGGTCGCCACTCCTGATCTGCTCCAACTCGGCACGCTCAGGCCAGAACCTGTACACGCCGGGTTGCCAGCCCGTCGACGCGATGGGCGTACAAATAAAGCTGGATGAAACGCGCGCCGGCAAAATCAGCCAGAAAGCGGCCGGGTCGCGCAGCCAGGATAGCCGAGAGCTGCGTCAACGACATCGATTGCGTTCCACCCAGGAAATCGAGCGCCGAACGCCGCATTCGGGCGACCTCGCCAAAGGGCCGCGTCGGATGAAGCAGGAGGAGGCAGCTTGATCTCGCCGGAGCCAGTGGGAGCCGGCTCGGCGGCGGAGATGCCGACGCGCTCGCGCGTTGCTGAGTTTCGTGGCGCCGTGAATCCCGTCAATCCGCGGGTAAGCGATTGTTTCTTTCGAGAGCTGATTCGGCCTGCCCGCCGTACCAAACGGTCTCGCAGGCGTCTGGTTCGCGCACGGGAATGGACCCGCCACGCAGCTCGACAATGAGCATCGGCCACTCATCCTCGGTGCAGGCGGCAGAACCGCGCGACCTCATCGTCCGGGAAATGGCCGATCGCAAAGCTGTCGCATCCGATGGCTCGGGCGGCGAGCGCGAGCGCTTGCCAGGCGTGCCCGATGTCGTGCAAGCAGTATCGATAGGCCCGGTCACGGTACTTCCACGCCTCGCGCCACGCAATGCTGGTCAGGACAAACACGATTGGCGCGGAGCTGCCGGCCAGCTTCATCTCGAGATCGCCCAGCGCGCGCTGCTCGGCCATGTGCGCGGAAGGACGGTAATGATACAGTCCATCGGGCCACTCCTTCAGGCCGCGCGTGAGGAAGTGAAATTCGGTCGGATGCAGATTCCCGGAGGATGGATTCACGCGCAACGCGTACCGGTATCCGGTGGATGGAACGCGCTTGGACGCGCTGATCGCAGCGGAATAGAACAGCAGTTGCGAGAGGAACGCCGGGCCGTCCCGGGCGGTTGTGCCGCCAGAGACACCGTTAAGCACTTCGAGTGCCGGGGTTTCAGGAGCGGGTGGATCCGCCGGCAGGTCGAGCACCGGCACGCCCTCGTAATGACGGAACGGATCGGGCATATTCGCCCAGTCGAGAACATGCGGCGCTCGCCTCAGCGACTCGAACGCTGTGCTTGGTGGATTCGTGATATTCGCGCCAAGTCATTGCCTCGCTTCAGGCCCCAGCGTTTTCGCCAGATACTCCACGATCACTTTCACCTCCGCGTCCGACGCCTTGCGCCCCGCGCGCCACCATGCCCTGCACGACCGCATTCCATTCCGCTGGCATTCATCCGCTGGCTCGTCACCACCTCCACCGAATGACAACCTGTCCCGCACGTCTTCTCGACTAGCGCTTTCGCACCTCCCGGCGGCAGCACCACGCGGAACAAATGCACCGACTTTCGGCACGCCGCGCCTCGCCGCGGCGGCCGCGGCCACCGCCTTCGAAACCGAAGCCGGCAACGGTTGCCGGCTGACATCCGGCAGCGCAAACGCAACCAGGCTATTGCTCAGCCCGCCACCCAGATACCCTCCGCCGCCCGCAGCCATCAGGGCAACATATTGGCGCCCGTCGCGGCCCATGTAAGTGATCGGGCTGGTGTGCCCGCTGGCCTCCAGCTTGGTTTCCCAAAGCAGCTTCCCCGTTCGCGAATCGAATGCCCGGAAGCGCGAGTCATTCGTCGCGCCGATGAACACGATGCCGCCGGCCGTGGCGATGCTTCCGCCCATGTTCAGCGAGCCCGTATCGCGCACGCCGATCGCCTCGAGGGCTTCGATCCTGCCCAGCACGGATCGCCACGCGATATCGCCCGAAGCCAGATCCACCGCGATCAGTTCTCCGAACGGCGGGTTCTGGCACGGGATGCGTGTCTCCCGATTCCAGAACCGCGCGTAGGGTCCATAGGCAGAAGTCCGGAAATACTCCGCGCCCCGCTTCTCCATGTGGCCCCACTGGCCGATATGCATCACGTTCACGAACAGCAAACCGCGCGAAGGATCAACCGACACCCCGCCCCAATTCCCTCCGCCCAGCGTGCTCGGAAAAAACAGCGCGTTGCCTTCGAGCGGCAGCGGCGTGTAGGGCGGACCGATCTTCATCTGATTTGTTTCAAACAATTCCTTGCAAAAGTGTGCATGATCGGGCGACCGGTCGTACATCTCCTCCAGGCGAAACGTGTTTTTCCCCAAAGGCGGAGGCTTCACGGGAAACGGCTGCGTCTTGGCCGTCACTTCTCCCGGCACCTCTGTCTGAGGCACCGGCCGTTCTTCGATGCCGTAAACCGGCTCTCCCGTCACGCGGTCGAACACGAACAGCAAGCCCATCTTGGTGATCTGCGCGACAGCCGGAATGACGCGCCCGCCGCGGTGAATATCGAACAACGCCGGAGGCGCGGCCAGGTCATAGTCCCAAAGGTCGTGATGCACCAGTTGCCGGTGCCATTTCTTCTCGCCAGTCCGTGCATCGAGCGCCACGAGCGAGTTCCCATACAGTCCGTCGCCGACTGCGATCCGCGCCATAGAAGTCGGAGGTCGGCGAACCGAGCGGCGCATAGACAATCCCGCGCTTCGTATCGATCGTGAAAAATCCCCACACGTTGGTGCCCGATCGATTCTTCCAGCCATCGGAAGGCCACGTTTCCGATCCCGCTTCCCCCGGCCGCGGCACGGTGTGAAAAGTCCAAAGCAGTTTGCCGGTCTTCGCATCCCAGCCGCGAATGTCGCCATATGCACCGGCGCTGGGCGAGCCCTCGCCGTTGCTGCACCCGGTAATCACAACATCGCCAAACACCGCGGGCGGCGAATCGAGGGCGTACCGTCCGTCTTTTAGGTCGCCCAGCACACCCTTCTTCAGATCCACGCGCCCCTCGTCGCCAAATCCAGGCGCCGGCTTTCCGGTAGTCACATCCAGCGCCAGCAGGAACGGTCCGTTCCCGACGAACACGCGCGAATGTACGCCGCCCGTGCCTTTCCAATATGCCAACCCACGCAGAGCCACCGGCGACGCGTCGTGTTTCCAGAGCAGCTCGCCCGTCTCCGGCACCAGTGCATACACGCCATCCGGAGCCGTTACGTACATCACCCCGTCCACGACAATCGGTATGGCTTCCGATCCCGGCTTTCCGGTACGAAAGGTCCACGCGGGCTTCAGCCGCTCGACGTTGCCCGCCTGGATCTGCCGCAACGAGGAATACCGCATCGCACCGGAGTCGTTCCCATAGGAAGGCCAATCCGTCTGGGCAAATCCACTGGTAGAGAGCAACAGAAGGGCGGCGTATCGAGTCACCCCACTACTCTAGCGAATTCAAGGTTTCCAGTAGCTCTGCTACATTGGATCGCATGCCGCGCCTCTTCCTTCTTCTGTTGGGGCTTCTCGCGCCTGCTTTTGCGCAGCCGTTCCGGCACCCCGAACCTGTTGCGCCGAAAGACTTCGCTGTAATGGCCTGGGGAGGTTCGCCATCCGACCCGGGGCAGTTACGGGGAATGCGGGAAGCGGGGCTGAACATTTCGGGCTTCTGCCAGGTGGGCGACATTGAGCGCGTGCGGGCTGCCGGTCTCACGTGTTTTGTGAGCGACAAGCGCATGGAGAGCTTCTCGGCTCCAGACGAAGAGATTCGCCACGCAATCGCCGCATTGAAAAAGGAAATCGGTGACAATCCCGCCGCGCTGGGGTTCTATCTGCACGACGAACCGGATGCTGCCATGATGCCGGGACTCGGCAAGCTGGCGACGCTGCTACGCGAAGCAATGCCGGATAAGTGGCCCTACGTTAATTTGTTTCCGTACCGGGTCGCGCCAAAGATACTCGGGACGAGCGATTACGATTCCTATGTCCGGATGCTCGTGAAGACCATCGGCCAGCCGTTCCTTAGTTACGACAATTACTCCCTGGTGAACGGCGAGATGCTGGACTATTTCTACACCAACCTGGAGATCATTCGCCGGTTAAGCCTGGAAACCGCCACGCCGTTCTGGAACTGTATTCTCGCGAATTCACATTTCAATTACATGGAGCCTTCCGACGCGACGTTTAATTTGCAGGTATACAGCACCATGGCTTACGGCGGCCGCGGTATTCAGTACTTCACTTACTTCGCACCGGAGGTTGGGAACTATCGATTGGCTGCGGTCGACCCGTTTGGCAACCGCACACCGACCTGGGACATGCTGCGCCGCATCAACAACCAGATTCATGCGCTCGCGCCGACGTTGATCGGTCTGCACAGCACCGGCGTGTATCACTACCCCGATGTTCCGGAGCAGGGCCAGCCGCTCTCGGCCAGCAAGCTGGTGCGAAGCGTGGAGATGACGCAGCGTTATGTGCGCCCTCCAACGGGCGGGCGTCTTCTAATCGGTGAATTTGAAGACAATGGCCGTCGCCCCTATTTCCTGATCGTAAATAAAGACCTCAAGAATTCGTTCCAGTTCCGGCTGGAACTCAAGCAGCAGGGCCGCAGGCTGATTCGGATCTCTTCGTATTCCGGCCAGGAAGAGCCATTTGGCCGGGAGATGGACTGGCTGGCGCCGGGCGCGGGAATCCTCTTCCGCGTTGAATAACCGCGGGGTTATGGCCGCTCAATCGCTAATCGCACGGTTCCTCCTTGCGGATCAGCAAACTCGTAGATTTCCGGCTTGGAGGAAACTTGCTTCACGACCGCCTGCTTCCAAGGAAGTTTCGACTCGGGTCCTCCTTCCTTGTACCAACCAGTCAGGAGGTATTGTGGCGCGTCTTTCGAGCCCCAGGTGTAACAGGAATCCAACCCATACTTCTCCGTACTTGCGGGACGGGAACTGTCGCTCGACCATTCACGCCGCCACCTGTCGTGTCCGGGCATGAGGCACGTGAATCCGAGATCGATTCTTTTGCAATATTTCTCGTCGAATTCCTGGAGTTTCACCGAGCGTTCCCAGCCTCCCGGGGAGAAGGTGGGCGCGAGGCTGATTTCGTCCTCGGGGTTCGTCGAGCCGTCGCACGGAATGCGGCTGCTTAAGCGCGCGCCCTTAGATGGATCTACAGGTTGATCGTCGCGGTGCGACCGGGCGTACCCGCCGATCGCGAGACCGAAAATGGCAAGAGAGGCAACAAGACCTGAATGACGAGTCACCGAACCATTTTAGCGCTTGGCTGACCGAATACGATCCGCCCGCGCACGGGCAACAGTCAACCGAGGACGTTGAACAAGGAGTTGGATGTGGTGGTGGGAGTGGTTCCGAACAGTGCCTCGACCTGATTGGATTGTTGGGCGTATTGATAGCTGGCGAGGTGGCTGGCGAGGGAGGACGAGGAGGTGGAGCTTCCCGATGCGGCGGACGCAGCCGACAACAACGAAGACTCGGCGGTCGTGGACGCGGACGAAGATGGATACAAGGCGGCGAGGATCGAGTTCGGGTCGATCGCGGAATTGGTCTGGGAGGGATCTCCGAACAGTGTGCCAACTTCCTGTAACTGCAGGGCTTCGTTACTCAGTTGCACGATATCGCCGGGGGGTGCGTTCTCGAGAGCCGTCTGCATGGCGGGCGAAGACAACTCCGACGCGAGCGGGGATGATGCGCTGGTGAGATTTTGCATCAGGTCAGCAAGACCGGCGTTGGTGGAAGCGACTGAGCCCATATCGGGAATCCTCCGATATGTTTATCGGCACATCGGCGGAAATCTTTAGGGGTATGGGGATTTTCGAGACCGCTCCGGCAGGTGTTCACCGCTAAGTGCCATTTTGTCATTGTGTTGCGAAACGTTAACCTGCTCCACGCGATGAATGCAACCCACGTTTGCACGACGGCTCGACAGGTACGGCGGCAGTGGAGGATCATAATATTCGCATGGCTGACCTCCGATCCCGTTTCCGATTTGCGTCCGCTCCCGTCAGTTGGGGCGTTGAAGACGATTATGGTCCGGCCTGGGAGCAGCCTTACGAGCGCATCCTGGATGATATGGTTGCCGGCGGTTACAGGGGCACGGAACTCGGGCCATACGGCTACCTGCCGAAGGATCCCAATGTCCTCCGCCCGGTTCTACAGAAGAAAAATCTAACGATGCTCTCTTCCTTTGTGCCCGTGCCTTTGGCAGACCCCTCGCGCGCGAGTTCGGCGATCGACCAGATTCGCAAGGTTGGGACTTTGCTAGCCGCACTCCAGGCGCCGTGCATCGTGCTTGCGGACGCGCAGTCTCCGGAGCGCCAGAAGATCGCCGGCCGTGTACCACCCGATGGGAGCCGCTCTTTAAGTCCGGCTCAATGGCGCGAAGTTGCTCGGGTGGTTGCCGAGGCGGAGCGGGTTGCTGCTGATTTCGGGCTCGATCTAGTGTTTCATCCGCACGTGGCCACATACGTGGAAACCCCTCGTGAAACCGAGGAACTACTTGATGCTGTGTCCGCCACTAAAATGGGTCTCTGCCTGGACACTGGGCACTGCTACTACGGAGGGGGAGACCCGGTTCAAGAGGCTGAGAAATACAAGCACCTCCTGCGCTATGTTCACATCAAGGACATTAACCGGGCTGTTCTTGCCGAGTCGAACCGGAAAGAATTCAATTTTGATGCGGCGGTCGGCGCCGGTGTGTTCTCGCAAATCGGCGCGGGATGCATTGATTTTCCCGCCTTTTTTCGGGCTCTCCTGAAGAACGGGTACGCAGGCTGGCTGGTGGTCGAACAGGACGTTAAATTTGGCGCAACCATCGTTCCTCCGGCCGAGAGCATGGCCGCGAGTCTGCGGTACCTACATGGAGTGGTTAGCCAGCTTTCCTGAAAAAAGGGGCCACTTACGCTAGCGCGCAGGTTTCTCAGCGGCCGCGCCGATTGAGAACACGGCGATCGCGCCACGGGGGTCGAAGGCGAACCGCACCTCGACGTTTCCTTCGGCTTTCCGGAACTTTGCGATTCGCCGGTAGATCTGTAGCGCTCCGGCCGGCTGAACGCTTTCGCCTACGATCTCTGTTTCCGATCCCAGTTGGCGCATGGTTTGCGCGCGAAACTGGGTGAGCTGCGCTTCGCTTTCGAGGGCTTGCCGCATAACGGGCGAGAGATTCCGCCAAAGCTCAGAAATCTTCCCCTCATAGAACCATTGCGCGTAAGCCTGACCCTTTTGCTTCGCCTCCGTCCCGGGAATGGGCGCGGTGATATTCGCCGGGTCCGGCCCTCTTTCCCAAACCAGAGGCCAAACGCCGCCATCCTGGCTCCAGGTTCCGATGATGCGCGAGCCATCGGGGGCAATCTTGCCTTGGTACACGCCAGCGATGCCTTTTATCTCGAACTTAAGCGCGGCGCCGTTTACCTCGATGGAATCGACGGGCAAAGCGGCGACCCCCTCATCGGCGCTATCGACCGTGGCGGTGATCCGATTCGCGATGTGCAGGGCGAGCCGCAACGGCGCATCGTTGGTTACTTCCACCGAGCCATGCCACTCGCCGGAGACGTCTTGCGCCGGCGTGATTCCGGCCGCCAACAACAGGACTGCCGCGAGCGCGGGTCCGTTCATCCGATTTACCTCGCGCTGCCATTATCCACGAATTCCCGCACGAGCAAAACGAGATGCTGTATATTGCTGACGAGGTAGTCAGCCGTCTAATGAGTGTCGTCGCAGGTTTCCGGCATTGGATGCCGGCTGGAGTGACGCATTGAACCGTTCCTGCGTTTTTGATCCCCGTAAGCGGGTACGCACGGCGCTCCGAGCCGCGGTTCTGGCGGGGTTTGCTTTGCCTTGCCTGGCGGCGGCCCTGGATGTCCGCGATTTCGGCGCGAAAGGCGACGGCGCCACCAAGGATACAAAGGCCATCCAGGCGGCTATCGATAAAGCTTCCGAGGCAGGCGGCAGCGTGGTGATTTCGCCCGGCCAGTACGTGAGCGGTACGCTCCACCTGCGCAGCAACTTGACGCTGCGGATTGAGCAGGGCGCCACGTTGTTGTTCAGTCCGGACGATGCGGACTTTGATCCCTATGAAGAGCTGCCATATCACATGGCCGCGGCCCCCAAGAAGGTAGAATCGCAAATCACTTTCGTGACGCGCACGCTACCCGAGAGCAGGCGGCTCTCCGCGCCTCCGGCGTGGGACGATACGGAGACCACTTACTTTCACTATGCGCTGCTTTCCGGCGACGGCGTGCACAACGTAGCGATCGAAGGAACGGGCACAATTGACGGCAACCGGCCCCGGCGCGGCGGCCCGAAGCCGATTGCCATCAAGAACTGCGAGTGGATTTCAGTCCGCGGGATCACGATTCGCAATGCACCCAATTACAACATCAGCTTTGCCGGGACCGACTACATCGAAGTTGAGGGAGTGAAGCTGATCAACGGATATGCGGATGGCATCGATACGGATGGCTGCCGCTACATCCGCATCACCAACTGCTACATCGATGTGTGGGACGACGCGGTCTGCCCCAAAGCCAGTATGGCGCTGGGAAAGCCGCGCTCGACCGAACATCTGGTGGTGGCGAACTGCGTCCTGCGCACCTCCTGCACCAACTTTACATTCGGAACTGAGACTGCTGGCGACCTGCGAGACGTGTCGGTCACCAATTGCGTGATGCTGCGCCGCCCGGATGGGCGCAACGCGCTCGGGGGGATCGCGATTGAGTCGGTCGACGGCTCCCACGTCGACGGCGTGGTGATCTCGAATATCTCGATGGAAGACGTGATCGCCCCCATCTTCATCCGGCTGGGCAACCGCGGCCGAGGCATGGACAGGCCGGCGCCCGGCTCCCTCAAGAACATCTCGATTCAGAACGTGGTGGCGCGCGGCGCGGCGCTTGCCAGTTCGATAACGGGGATCGAGAACGGGCGCATCCAGAACGTGACGATTGACGGCCTCAACGTCACGGGCGTGGGAGGCGCGGCGGCCCGGGACCTGAATGTTCCGGAGGCTGCGGCGAAGTATCCGGACCCGGACCTGTTTGGGGAGTTGCCCGCGCTGGCCTTATACGGCAGACATATCGATGGGTTCACGCTGCGCAACGTGAAGGTTCACGCAGCCGAGCCGGACGGACGTCCGGCCATCGTGCTTGACGATATCGCCCATTTGGAGATTTCGGCATTCGATTCCACGAACGTGCCGCCCCATCAGCCCATGCTGCTGTTCCAGAACGTCGCCGGAGCGTTACTGTACGGCAACCGCCTTTCCTCCGCGGCGGATGTTTTTCTGAGTATTCTGGGTGGGAGGAGCAGCGGCATCGCGCTTCGCGGAAACGATCTGCGGTTGGCGCGGCATGCGATCCAGCAGTCCGCGGAAGTGCCTCAAGGAGCGGTATGGATCGAGTCGGACGCCGCTCATTAGTTTCTTTATGACTCGAGTCAAGATGCAATTCGATGTTACGCAGCCGTTAGCCATCGATGGCGGCCAGCCGGCCGTGCAGGCCCCCATTCCACGCCGGAAGCGGGACGGTGAGCTTGAAAAGCGCTACCTCAACGAGGTGATCGACTCAGACACGCTATTCTTCTATCTGGGCGCCAAAGTCCGGGAGTTGGAACGCCGCTTCGCGGCTCTGTATGCAAAGAAGTACTGTGTCGCTTGCGCCAGCCGGCACGGCTGCGGTGCATATCGCCGTTGCGTCCTTACAACTGCCGCCGGGCAGGGAAGTCATCATGCCCGCCATTACGGACATGGGGACGCTGACGGGCATTCTGTACCAGGGCCTGGTGCCGGTGTTCGCCGACGTCAATCGGGACACGCTCAATCTGGACACCCGTCCGGTGCGAGCCGCGATTACGCCTAGAACCGGGGCGATTCTCGTTGTCCACCATGCCGGATTGGCGGCGGACACGGACGCCTTCCTGGAAATCGGCAGGGAAACGGGGATCCGGGTGATCGAAGATTGCGCGCAAGCCTACGGATGCGAGTACGGCGGCGAGCTGGTTGGGCGGCGCGGCTGCGTCTCGTGTTTCTCGCTAAACCATTTCAAGCACATTACGACGGGTTCCGGTGGCATGATCCTCACCGATGACGATCGCCTGCGATACCGTGCTTCCATGCCCAGCCGGTGACGAGTGGCGCTGCCCAACCCTGAGAAGCGCCGGTCGCGAGTCCGCTGGTCGATTGGCGCGTTGCTTTTCGCTTCCACCATCATCAATTACATCGACCGCCAGACGCTCAGCGCGCTCGCGCCGATTCTCAAAATCCATTTTCACTCATCCTGGAGATCGCGGTCTACGATCCGGCAGGCGCGCACTACTCCGGCCTAC
Organism: Terriglobia bacterium; assembly: GCA_963768075.1. Lineage (GTDB taxonomy): Bacteria > Acidobacteriota > Terriglobia > Bryobacterales > Bryobacteraceae > QHXW01. The sequence goes on along the minus strand of CAVYHD010000002.1, from coordinate 258,786 downwards.
TCGGCTCGAAGGATCTCCGCAATGTCGAGCCGGGCAATGGGTCGAGTAGCCACCCAGATGGCTATCGCTGCGGTCAAGGCGATGAAGAGAACTGCGGCCGCATGGGTCGTGGCGTTGACGGATTTAGCGCCGTCGACCAGGCTTTCGAGCAGCCGTCCGCTGAGGACGGCCACGGCAATTCCGGGAATGGCCCCCGCGGCAATCGGCATTAAGCCCTGCCACAGCAGACTTACCCGGAGCCGTGCCGACGTAGTGCCGAGAGCCATACGCACGCCCATTTCATGGAGTCTTTGGGCAACTGAATAGGCCATGATGCCGTAAATGCCGATGATGGCGAGAATCAACGCGAACGCGGCAAAGCAAAGAACCGCCGTCTTATAAAATTGCGGACGGGCGAATGCGTCAGCCATTCGCTGCTCCATGGTTTTTACGCCGAACACCGGGACCTGCGGGTCCACCGACTGGATCGTGTCGCGGATCATCGCGAGGCGGTCTTCGGCGCGGCCATTGACGCGGGCTACGAAGGTCGAGAAAAACCCGCCGGGCGATTGAGCCGGAACAAAGATCTGGTTGGAGTTTGCCCCGTCGGTCATGTAGTCCATCCCCTTGACGACACCGATGATTCTGCAGGGAGGATCGGTGCCGATCGTAACTTGGCGGCCCACCGCATCCGCTGGCGGTCCGAATTCGCTCGCAAACCGCTCATTGACGACAGCGACGCTAGCGCCGGTTCGTAGTTCCGCTTCGGTGAATTCGCGGCCCCGCAGAATGCGTCCCCCCATGGTTCGGAAATAATCTGGGAATACCGGAACCCTCATGGAATTCTCGTTGGCTGGGCGGCCATCCATCCCAAATAGCCCTCCAATGAAGCCAGTGGCATAGATCGGGAGGAACTCCGTTGCGCTCGCGCTGCGGACCCCGGGCAGTCGCCGGATTCGGGCCAGCGCTTCCTGGAAATAGCCCAGGCGGCGCTCATCCGTTTGATAAATTGTTCCGTCCAGCGCAACATTCACGGTGACCAGGCCGCTCCGGTCAAACCCGCGATCGATGCTCATCAGCTTCACAAATGCGCGGCCCACCGAAATCGAAGCCGCCAGAAGGACGATCGTGAGCATGACCTGCGCCGCCACCAGAGCTTCGCGAACCAGGCGCGAGCCGCGGCTACCGGCGGAACCGCGGGTTCCGAATGCGTGGACGCGGCTGGCGTGCAACGACGGCAGGACGCCGAAAAGCAACCCGCTGAGGATCGATGCCGCAATGGCAAACGACAGCACGCGACCGTCCAGAATGGAGTAAGCCTGTGAGGCAAGCGGGGCCGGTTGGAGCTTTGAGGCGATGGATGTAGTCCAGAAGGCGATGACGATTCCGGCGATGGAGGCGGCCAGCGAGAGCAGCACACATTCTGTCAGCAACTGTTGCGAAATGCGCGCGCGGCTTGCCCCCAGCGCGGAGCGGATGGAAAGCTCGGTGGCACGATCGGCGGTGCGCGCCATCAGAAGGCTCGCGACGTTGGTGCAAGCGATCAGGAGGATCAGCACCACGCACGCCATCAGCACCAGTGAGCCCTTTCTTGCCGGGCCGGCGAGTTCGTCTCTAAGCCCGGTGATGGTGGAAGGGTAATTGATCCTCTGATCAGGGCTGCGGTTGGGCCAGAAGCGCTCGGCTTCGATGGCGAATGCGGCACGGGCTTGCTGCCAGGAGATGCCGGGTTTCAACCGCGCGATGGTTTCCCAGCCATTGTTCCCGGGGCTAAAAGCTGCCGGTTTCCAAAGAACGGCCTTGCCCGGGTAATCGAACCCCGGCGGCGCGACACCAATGACGGTAAGCGGGTTTCCGTCGACTCGGATCGTGGCGCCGAGGGCTTTCGGGTCGCCTCCGAAAAGCTCCTGCCACAGCCCGTAGCCAATCACCGCGACTGCGTTGCGTCCGGGCGACCCCCACCCCGCCGCGTCCACATCATCCCCGGGGGCGAACGCGCGTCCCAGTACCGGCTGCGTGCCCAGAACCGAAAAGAAATTCCAGGATGCCTGGGCCACATGCGCCCGTCGCCACTCACCGGCCCCGCCAAGATTGACATCGATCTCCTCAACGAGTGCCGCGTCGGCGAGATACGTACTTTGACTGCGCCATTCGTGAAATTGCTTGGCGCTGTCGTGAGGCTCAAAAAACCAGCGCAAGTACGCCAGGCGTTCGGGATCGTGAAATGGCAGCGAGCGCAGCAGCAGCGCATTCACCACGCTGAAGACGCCTGTATTCGCGCCGATGCCGATGGCGAGCGCAAGAATCGCGAAGCCGGTGTGCCAGGGGCGGCGGGTCCACAGCCGAAGCGCGTGCCTGGCGTCTTGCGCCACTTCGCGGGCCAACTGTGAAGGGACAGAAATCGCCAGGTCCACAATGAGGCGAATCCAAAGAATGCCCAAGGCGGCAGCCCCGGCCGATTCGTTCAGCTCGTCGCGAAATTCGCGCTCCAGCGGTTCCGCGTAGTTCTCACGAAACCCGGCCGGATACAGCTTAAGCAGCCACCGGTATAGCCTCAAGGAGAAGGGCTCGTCAGGCATGCTTGGGCACTCCGAACCTTGCCGCGGCCAACTGCACCAACTCGCGCATGCGAGCCGCTTCTGCTTGCGCTACCTTGCGGCCATGGCGGGTGATGCGATAGTAACGGCGCCGCTCGTCGTCAAGGTGCGGGTCGGGCCGCGCGTCGGACTCTTCGATCAGCCCCTGTTCCAACATCTTGTTGATGGATCCGTAAAGCACGCCGGGTCCAAGTTTCAGCTTGCCCCCGGTGCGCAGAACGATATCGCGCTTGATGGCGTAACCGTGGCGTTCCCCCTCGCCGAGGGACAGAAGGATGTGGAAGACGGCCGGCGAGAGCGGTGCGAAAACGCTAGCGGAGGATTGGTCCTTGGCAGACATACTAGTACAAACGAGTATATAGTATTACCCGAGTAGATTAGTATTGTCTACAACCGTCAAAAGGCGCGGTGTGCAACGCCAGTCCGCGCCTGCAGTACGGCGAGCTACTTGTTGTGGCTCTGTTGGTAATGCATCGCCAGCAGGTCGAGGCCGAAATCACCGTTGAAATCCCGCCAGACGGAATGGATGTGGTTCGCGTTGTTTTGGGTGTTGTCGTACTCGATCAAAAAAGTCGGGGACTGAATGCGGTAATAGTGGCCGCTGCCACGCTCCTCGGCACCCGCCCAGGCGAAGAACAGATTCGTGCCGGCCTTCTTGATGTGCTCCTCGCGGACTTGCGCGAGCTGGTCGGGCACATTGTAGGCATAGTCGGAAAGCAGTGTCTGGAGCAGGTCGAACTGCTTCTTGGTCATCTTCGCGGCGGAGAGACCGGAGGGTTGCCCTTCGAGCGCGGCCTTGCGCGAGGCCATGGTGAGGATATCGGGATAGGCCTTGTCGACCACGATGGCGATTTTCTTCTGCTCGGGAGTGAGCGCTTCCAGCAGATCGCGCGCTAAATCCTCCTCACCCGCCAGCACGCGCAATCCTTTGCGCGGCCCTTCCCGCACTTCCGCGGGATTCGCACCGAAGAAGCTGGGCGTGTCCGCAATCTTGCCGTTCACGACGGTGTAGTTCTGGCTGATATGGTGGCCCTCCACGCGGTATCCCCAGGTGCCGGTGTCGGAGGGTTCGCCGAAAACGCTGAAGTAGTATTTCTGCGGATTGCGATAATTGGGGTCGGCGTTTTCCATAATGCGCAGGACGTCTTCGAGGCTCATGATCGTCACGGCCTTGATGTAACCCTGCTGGCTCAGCCCGGCGCTCAGCAGCGCATGGGCGAGCGCCTTCTGGTGCGGTTGCATATCGAGCAGCGGCAGGCCCTTGCGCTCTTTAGGAATGAAGTGCCAGTTCTGGCGTTCGTCAGCCTCGAACGGGAAAGTGGCCTGGGCGCGCTGTTCGGGCGTCAGCGACGCCAGAAAGTGCTGCGCCGCCAGTGTCATGACCGTGGAGGAATTGACGCGGTAGTAGGCCGATGTGAGCAGGATAGCTCCTATGGTAAGGGCTATCAGGCGAAGAAACCAATCTCTCATTATTCCGGCTCCTGTGCCGGACTAGCTTATCAAGTTTTGGAGAGAATTGCGGCTCAGAACGGGAAATCGTTCTTGGCCTGCTGTGCCTGCCGCTGGGCCACCAGGTAGCGGTATGGGTTGACCGGCGTTTTGCCGATGCGCACTTCGTAGTGCAGATGCGGCGCTGTGACGCGGCCCGAATCGCCCACCGCACCGACATACTCACCCCGCCGGATCTCTTGCCCGGTGATCACATCGAAACGCGAGAGATGTGCGTAGTAGGTCTCGAAGCCGTTGCCGTGATCGACGATCACCAGGCGCCCGTAGCCGCTGGAGCGGTCGGCAAAGACGACAATTCCGTCCGCGGTGGCGCGGACCGGCGTGCCCATGGGAGCGGAGATATCAACGCCGGCGTGTACCGCGCCCTCACCCGAGAAGGGGTCCGTGCGCTGGCCGAAGCTGCTCATCAGCACGCCATCAACGGGCCAGATGCCTGGCTTGGTATTGAGCTGCCAGCGGCGCGAGAAGCTGGCGCGCGAGAGGTTGGAGCTGCGGAGATAATTGTATTCCTCGACGGTTTCGGAAAACGTGGGAACCAGCTTACCTTCGTCCGCGATGTCGTTGGGGCCTTCCAGCTTCTGTTTGATTCCGTAGGCCGCGGAAACCTCATTGGCGAAGATTTCGAGCGAGGCGAGCTGCTCGTTGGTCTGGTTAACCACCTTCTGCAGATTCCGGTACCGCGTGCGAAGCTGGTCGCTTTCCCGTTTCAGCGAGTTGTAATTGGCGACTTTCCAGGCCATGCGGGCGTAGCTGGAGACAAAACCAAATATGGAGAAACCACCAACCATGGCGAGCGCTAGAACAATATAAAGGACTTGATGGGGAATATGAACTCTTCGAAGTCTGCCGTGAAGCGAATGCGCGAGTACAAGGATAAAATACTGTTGCTTCATCTCTTCTCCTTTCGGCTCCTGATTTTTAATTGCGGCGCGAACTGGAAGCTAGTGCCCTTACCGTCGGCCTAGCATTAGGAATTGTTAAGGATTAAACTTTAGCAACTGGTGAAGTTGCGTGTCAAGCTGGCACTTGTTAGCATTCGGGCTTGCCTAGTCGTTTACCCGGAACATTCTTTTTGCGCAACCTGATTGCGCGCAGGGGGCTACTTTTTCAATTAGTTAGGCGCGATTTCGAGCAGCGTTTCGTAGGCTCGGTGGCGGGCTGGGTGTGGGGCCTGATCCATCCGCTGGTCCTGCTCGGAAGCTGGACTTACGTGTTCAGCGTGTGCCTCAAACAAAAGCTTCCGCCCGGGGAGCCCGGGAACTATCCCCTGTTCCTTTTCGCCGGGCAGCTGCCCTGGCTCCTGTTCAGCGAAACGGTACAAAGGTCGTCTTCCTCCCTGATCGAGCAGGCCGGGCTGATCACCAAGACGGTTTTCCCTGCGGAGATGGTGCCGCTCTCGGTTTTCCTTTCGTCGCTGATCAGCCATTTCCTGGCGCTTCTGCTAATGATTGTCGCGGCGGCAATCTGGCTGCACTCGGTCAGCCCGGTATTGGTGCTGCTGCCGATTTATATGCTGTTTCTGGGTCTCCTGGCGGTGGGCATCGGATGGGTTGTTGCCGCGCTACAGGTGTACCTGCGGGACACGGCGCAGATTGTGACGGTTGTTCTGACGGTTTGGTTTTGGCTGACGCCGATTTTCATTTTCGAAAACCAGATTCCGAAGAGGTTGCAGATCCTGATCTACTTGAATCCACTGGCGCGTCTGGTGAACGCATACCGAAAAGTGTTACTGGCATCCGCGCTACCGGGTTGGAGGGAGACCGGTCTGTTGGCCGCTTACGGCCTGGCGGCGTTCTTCGTCGGGGGCCTGGTGTTCCGGCACTTGAAACGCGGATTCGCGGACGTGCTGTAGATCAGCCTGTCGGTCTCATCGCGATCGGTTCCATTGGCGTACGTGAACTACGTGGTGGAGGTGCTCGCGGGTTTTGCGGTCACGGTGGTGGTGCTGGCGTTGGGCCGGCGTGCCGAGCCCTCTTCATCCTGTCGAGTTCGCGAGATGCCCCACACATTGTTTCCGCGGCAGGTGAAGGTGTCCCACCCGGGAGCTGCGTTCGTCATGCGGAAAGTATCGCCGCTCGAACAGGTGAAGGGTAGATCCGTCCCGGTTTGCGCCAGGGGCCTTCTGCGCGAGCGATGACCGGTGATGTCCGGTGGCTCGGCAGCGGAAAGCACCGCCGCGGCGGCTGGGACGGGGGCATCGAGATGCGATTCCCGCCTATCGAGCGGCATGCCGAAGAAGACAGTCTGCTGCTCGACCACTTGACCATTCGGGCCGGTGAGCGCCATGCGAAATTCCACACGCTCACTCTGGCGGGCATAATTGACCGTCCCGCGGCGCAGGCGCTCAGCATCCAAAGTCACGAAGAGCCGGTCGGCGCCATCGGTGATGAACAACTTCGCTTGCTGGGCGCGACGGATCAGGTCCGAACCGGCATCCCATCGGATTTGCAAGTGTCCCTGGTGTTCCTGGATCTGGAGCCCGATGGCGCGCGTGTCGTGCCGGACACCGACTCGCACTCCAACCGCAAGCAGCGTCACGCAGGCGATCGCGGCCGCGCCGCCGGCAGTCCACTCGCGCCAGTGCGCCCCGAGATGCCGTTTAGCATCCGGCGCGGACCAGGTGTCCCAGCGGCTGCGTAGGGAACGGTTGGCGATTTTCCAAAGATCCGCGGGCCAGTTCCACTTTGGCGGCTCTTTGGGAGGGGTAGCGGGCGGGATGAGAGGCCCCTGGATTAACTGGGCCAGCCGCGACCGGTCTTTCTCCGACATAGGACCTAAAGGCATGAGTAGCGCTACTTACCTTTAATGATAGCGCCAGGCGGGGCCGTCCGGGCAGTACAGACCGGGGGTCAGTGTGCGTTTTCAGCCTTCGGCGAGAGCGTTAGACGCTCGGCAGCCGCGGCTTCCACCGCCTGGCGCGAGAAAGGCATGGGATGATACCGCCCGTTTGCCCAGTCGTCGATAAGGTCGCCGTAGTGCGGGCTCTCGGGATCACCGGATTCGCCTGGTGCGTTGGTCATCACGGAGCGGTCCCAGTCGCTCACGTCGAGAATCTGGCGGTAGGAAGCACCGTTGGTCTGCTGGAAATGTTCCCCGCTGGTGGCGTTGACGGTGTTGCCGTCCCCGGGGCGCGCCACCGGACCGCGATCGAAGGCCCGCACACCTAGAGGGTGCCGGAAAAGGATGCGGTGGATCTTGCCCCATTGCCACGATTGCATGTCCTGCCCGCATTGGCGTTCCAGTTCATCCAGCGCGGCGTGGAGCGCTTCGGCGAGCACTTTTGGATCCGGCTGGTGTTCCAACGCCCGTAAAAGCGTTTCGATATTGGTGTCCGCGCCGATGTCGGGCCCGAATACGGCGCGCGGCAGCCGCGCCATCCAAAATTCGTAGATCAGCGCGGCCGGCGAATCTACCGTGAGGTTGCCATCCCACTGGCGCACCAGTTCGGCCGCCTTCGCCTCGCGGCTCGCCGGCTCAGGCGTCCACGCGCTCAGGATTTTCTGAAAACGGCGCGCGGGGAGCGAGGCAACGTCCTGCTGCATGTGCTCGAAATCTTCGATGGTGAATTTCCGGCGCGCTGCGAGCATCTCTTCGATGCGGTGAAAGCGAAATGGCAGCGCCCATTCGTAGCCCAGCGGGACGGTATAACCCGGCGGCAGAATATTGTGATTGGCGGTGGCGATGAAGTGCTTGGCGGGATTGTACACATGCGGCAGGTCCGCTGCCCTGCGGAAGCCGCTCCATTCGTACTCGCCCGAGTCGCCGGGAACCGGAAGAACGCCAGACCAGTTCTTTCGTATGGGGGCCATCCCGGCCGCCTGCCACCCGATGTTGCCTTCGGTATCGGCGTAGACGATATTCTCGCTGGGTACTTTGTAGCGCTCCATCGCGGCCAGGAACTCATGCCAGTTTTTTGCCCGCGCGATCGCGAGTCCCGCCAGGTAGCCGGCCGTTCCGGGCTCGCTGCCCACCCAGCGCAAGGCGTAAGAGCGATGGCGCGCGGCATCTTCATAAATGACGGGACCATGAACCGTGAAGTGCAACTCCACCGGCTGCGGCAGCCCGCCCTTTACCGGGATCTCCTGGTGTTCGATTTCGAATCTCTTCCACGCATCGCGGTAACGGTACTCAGACGGATTTTCCGGATTTACCTTCTCCACGTAGAGGTCTTGCTGATCGATCCCGACGATGGTGAACCCGAAACCGATGTGGTCGTTGTGGCCCAGGGCAATACCGGGGAGCGCAGGCTCGCCGGCGCCAATGGCGTTCCAACCGGGCGCAACCAGGTGAACGGTCTTGCGCAGCGAGGGAATCTGCACCGGGCGGTGCGGATCGTTGGCCAATAGCGGCTTGCCCGTGGCCGTCATCGTTCCATCCACGACCCAGTTGTTACTGCCTTGCTCGGTCGAGAATGCCACGGGTCCAACGGCCTGTTCGTAGGTGCGTACAATATCGTGGGAAATGTCGCTGAGATCCAGCCCGGCGGGAATCTCGGTGGGAATAGGCGGATCGAGCGAAAAGAGTTTTTCTACGGTGGCGAGTCCGAAGCGCTGCACGTGTTCGGCACGCTTCACTTCGCTCGTCAGGTTGTGTGTCATTAGCAAGCCGGCGACGCGGCTGAGGCAGTCTTCCGGAGCCCATAGGCCCGGATCATAACCGGCAAGGCGAAATTCCAGGGGCCGTACGCCGCCGAGCGACTGGATGTATGCGTTGATCCCCTGGGTGAAAGCCGTGACGATTTCGCGCGTGTTGGGGCCGTAGCTCGACCACTCGGCATTCCAGTCGCCGCGAAACGCCACCGCACGCGCCAGGCGATCGCGCGCAACCGCACCAGGACCGAGCACCTCGGCCAGCTTACCCGTGCCGATGCGCCGCCAAAGGTCGATCTGCCAGAGGCGATCCTTCGCCGCGATATAGCCTTGCGCGAAAAACAGATCGTGCACCGACTGTGCGTAGATGTGCGGCACTCCCCAGCGGTCGCGGATGATCTCGACCGGTTGGGACGGGCCCTGGATAGTGATTACGTCGGCGCGGCAAATGCACGCGGCGGAAAGCAGCAGGAGTGCGGGTCGAACTCGGCTTGGCACTACCCCTTTTTATCAGAACTACTGGCTGGCGTGGTGGGGGCGGACTTTGTTTCGGTTTTAGAGGCCGAATCGTTGGAGGAAGCAGAGCCTTCGTGTTTGCCTTCGCTTTTTCCTTCGCTCTTACCTTCTTTTTTGCCGTCCTTCGACGGTTGGCTGTTGCCGTTTCCCTTCGCGTAGTCGGTCACGTACCAGCCCGTGCCTTTGAACTGAAGCGCGGACGTCGAGATCAGCCGTTCCACGTGCCCGCCGCACTTCTCGTGTACTTGAAGCGGGACGTCCGAGAACTTTTGTATGATCTCGAAGGTTTCCCCGCAAGATGCGCATTTATATTCGTAGAGGGGCATGCTACCAAACCAACACTAGTCTTTCTTGATTTTATCAGGTTTCTGCTTCAATGTCGGTTTGCGCTCACGCATTCTTTAGTAGCTCGCAATCTATTGAACTCCGGGAGCCCTAATGGTATGCTTCGTCGGAATCGGATCTCGATCCGGTCTAAAGGAGAGGTATGAAGAAGCTGATGATCGTTGCCGGGATGCTCGGAGCGTTCCTATTAGGGATGGCCACTCCTGCCTTTACGCAGCGGGACCACCCGCGCATCCGGGCCGCACACGAGCACCTGGAACGCGCCAGGGAAGAGTTGCGGGGCGCCGCGCATGATTATAGAGGGCACCGCACGAAGGCCATCGAGCACGTAGACAAAGCGATCGGCGAATGCGATCGGGCCATCGAACTGCCCGATTAAACGCCACCACGGCAGCTCCGTCTGGGGATGGAAGTCATTTTCAGGCTAAGGAGCCTGCTTGCCCTTCGCTTCGATAACCTGCCTTATTGGCCGTACATCTGGGCGTGAGTGGCCTGGGCCGGGTATGAGGGCGCTACATTGGTCGGATGCAGACATCTCCCGAGCCCTGGTTGCGGGGTCCAATTCCGGGTCTCGACCCGCTTCTTGCGCCCGTCCTTTACGCGTTCCAGCAGGCGTGGGAGGATCTCGCGTATTTCACTGAAGGACTTAGCACGCAACAAATCTGGCTAACACCTCATGGCTTCGCCTCCGTCGGTTTTCACATTGGGCACATAACCGGCAGCACCGATCGGCTCGTTACGTATCTCGAAGGCCGCCAGATTTCCGACGCGCAGTTGGCCGCGCTCGGGCGAGAGGGCGAGCCGGGTGCTGCCCGCGAACAACTGTTGGCCGACCTGGACGTCGCGTTTCGCCGCGCTGAACTGGTGATACGGGCTCTCGACCCGGCGCGTTTGTCGGAACCGCGCGAGGTGGGACGGAAGCGGTTGCCGACTACTGCAATCGGACTCCTTACCCACATCGCCGAGCACACGCAGCGGCACCTGGGGCAGGCGATTAGCGCCTCAAAATGGGCGCGCACCGCGCAGCTCTCATCGAGTTAGAATTTCACTACGAAAGGATCAAACATGAAGCAAAGTAACCGACGCAATTTTTTGGGTAAGGGATTGGCGGCGACTACGGCCGTGGCCGCCGTGGCGGCGAAGCCGGCATCTGCACAAGACACTAAATGGACCAAGAAAGTCCTGTGGAAGGATGGTAAGCCGCCGGAGAAGCCGCCCTTGTTCAGTGGCGCCGTCACGTTCGGTAACCTGCTGTTCATTTCCGGGGTTGGCTATCACCAGGAAGGTGACATCAAGGTCCATACCAGAGCCGTTCTGGATCAGATTCAGAAGCAGCTCGAAAGCGTGGGCTCGTCCATGGAGAAAGTTTTAAAGTGCAACGTGTACCTCAATGACATGATGGATTACAAGGAGATGAACGAAGAGTTCATGGGCCGCTTCGGCTCCGAGCCGCCTGTGCGCACAACCATCGCTGCCGCCGGGGGCATTCCCGGCAACTCGCGGGTCGAGATCGACGTCATCGCCTATATCTAGATGCTGTCGAGCGCCATTTCGCCGGCGGCTTCGAGAGAGCAATGGCGCCCGGACGCCGCCGGTTACGTGGCATGGCCGGCCAAAGTTAAGCCGACTGCGAACTGCCCGATAGGCTGATTCCGGCGCTTGACAGCGTGCTCAGAATGATCGCGAACGGATTCGTGCTCGAACTATCGCTGGTGCTTGAGGTTGTGCTGCCGCTCGACGTGCCGCTCGAGCTGGAGCTGGAGTCCGAAGAGGACTCAGCGTGATGGTGGCCGTGGTGGTGATGTCCGCCCAGGGCCTGCGTCAGGTCCTGCGCGCTGGGAAGCTGGCCGCTCTGCGAAGCCTGAGTGAAGACCGACGAAAGCTGGTTGAGTTCGCTGGCAGCTGACGTGTTGCCCTGCGTTTGCGCGGTTTGGGCCGCATTTTTCAGGTTCGCGGCAATCTGCTGGGTAATCTGCTGATACTCGGTCGGGTTGCTTTGTTGAAGCTGCTGCAGCGTGCTCATCAGGTCGGCGATAGGCGATAACTGGCTGTTGTCCGATGGCATGGTGAGCGAAGATGCGTCGACGCTGGCAGAACTGCTGCCGTTGTTGCCGGTTGACAGCCCTGTGCCCTGGAGGGCCGTGCCGAGAATCGATTGTAGGTAGCTGTTGTTTGAAAGAGGGTTGAGTGGACTCATGCGAGGCTTATCGGCAGTTTTCTTTCCAATGGTTAGGTTTCTCAAATCGAAGCCCCGTAGACTCGAGTGGCGTGCCAGGTTCATGCCGGAGCGCCATGTTTTCGGCGCATCTGCCAGACCGGCACAACGAAGTCAGTTACAGTAGACATCTTAGACTTGTTTAGGGACGAGGCCTCGCTCGCCCACGGAGAACCCGTTGCTTCTATTTCTGCGCGCCCGGATCCGGTGGATTCTTATCTTCTGGATGTTTGTCATCAGTGCCATCGCTTTTCTCGATCGGGTCAACATCTCGATCGCCGGCCCCACCATTGCCCGCGAGTTTCATATGGACAACGTGCAACTGGGCTGGGTCTTCAGCGCGTTCGTCCTCGGTTACGCTCTGTTCCAGGCGCCGGGTGGATGGATCGCCGATCGTTTCGGACCCCGCTCCACCCTCATGATCGGCGTGATCTGGTGGGGTGTTTTCACGGCGCTCATCACCTTTCTGCCGCCGGGCTTGGGCGGATTGCTGGCGGTGGTGATCGGAATCCGTTTCTGCCTGGGGATGGGCGAAGCGGTCGTCTATCCGGCGTCCAACTGCGTCGTGGCGCAATGGATTCCTTCTTCTGAGCGCGGCGTCGCCAACGGTTTCATCTTTTGCGGTGTCGGGTTCGGCGCCGGCATCACGCCGCCCCTCATCTCTTACCTCGTGCAGAACTACGGCTGGCGCTGGTCATTCTGGGCCAGCGCGGCGTTAGGTCTTTTTGTCGGAGCCATCTGGTACGTTCTGGCGCGTGATACTCCTCGCCGGCACCCGTGGATCACTCCGGAAGAAGTCCATTACATCGAGGCCGGTCTCCCGCGGACGGATGCCAAGGTCCACGATCACGCGCGGCTATCCTGGCGCGCCATCCTGACCAACCGCGACATCCTCGCCGTCACGTTCAGTTATTTCTGCTACGGCTACGCGGCGTACATCTTCTTCAGTTGGTTTTTCATCTATCTCAACACCGTCCGCGGTTTGAATCTGCGCAACAGCGCCTACTACACCATGCTGCCGTTTTTGGCCATGGCGGTCTGCTCTCCGCTCGGCGGCTGGATGAGTGACCGTCTTACCAAGAGCCGTGGCAAACGCGCTGGCCGCTGCATCCTCGCCGCTGCCGCCATCGGCTTTTGTGCGATTTTCATCGCCCTCGGCACACAAGTACAAAGCGCGGAGCTCGCCAGCGTAGTTTTGGCGGGTGGCGCCGGCGCGTTGTACATCTCCCAAAGCTCCTTCTGGTCCGTCAGCGCGGATATCGGCGGCAAATCCGCCGGCCTGGTCTCAGGCATCATGAATATGGGCGGCCAACTCGGTGGCACGCTGACCGCGTCGCTCACACCCCTCATTGCCAAGCACTTCGGCTGGAATACCTCATTCCTGGTGGCCGCCGGCTTCTGCGCCGCAGGTTCCCTGGCTTGGTTCCTGGTTCATCCGGAAGGCAGGCCCGGCGCGCCGGCGTTCGTCTCGAGCGTCTCAAACTTCCACGCCTCAATCGAATAGCGATATACTTTCAATCGATTCACGATCTCCACGAAGAGGTGTGCTATGGACAACAGGGAAACCGGCCCGATGACCCGCCGCGCGTTCGCTGGTACGGCGGCGTCGGCATTCATGATTGTTCCGCGCCACGTGCTCGGCGCGCCGTTCGTCCCGCCGAGCGACAAAATCAACCTCGCCACCATTGGCTGCGGCCGCCAGGGCCAGGCCGTCACCCAGGAGCTGCTCGCGCGCCCCGACGTTCAGGTCGTCGCCGTCTGCGATTGCAACCAAGGCAGCAAGAACTATGTCGAATACGGATCGAACGCTCTGTTAACCTCGTGGCGCCGGCTGATGGGCCCCGGCTACGAAAAGTGGGGGGAAGACCTCACCTCGCCCGGTGAGGCGCAACTGGCGCGCGAGTTCTCCACCAGCCTTGGCATGGGCGGCCGCGAGCCCGTCAAGCGCGCCATCGAAGCCTACTACGGCTCACGCAAAGGCTCGGCATCCGGCGAATATAAAGGTTGCACGGCCTATCACGACTATCGCGAGCTATTGGCCAAGGAGCAGGGCATCTGGACGCCGTCTACGTCGCCACGCCCGACCACTGGCACGCGCCCATCGCCATCGCGGCCATGCGCAAGCGCAAACATGTGCTCGGCCAGAAGCCCATGGCGCACTCTATCGCCGACGCCCATCGCATGGCGCAAATGGCCCATGAGATGAAGGTCTCGACCTCGCTTACCGTGAACAACCCGTCGAGCGACCCCACCAAGCTCCTCACCGACTGGATCAGCGACGGCGCCATCGGCACCGTGCGCGAAGTCCACAACTGGTCCAGCCGCCCGTTCTGGCTGCAAGGCGTCGATCGTCCGAAGGAGTCTCAGCCCATCCCCGAAGGTCTCGATTGGGACATTGGCTCGGCCCCGCGCCGGCGCGCCCGTACAACAGCGCCTACCTGCCGTTCGTGTGGCGCGGCTGGTACGATTTCGGCTGCGGCTCGTTCGGCGATATGGGGTGCTACAGTTTCGCCGGCGTATTCAAGATTCTTGATCTCACGCCGCCCACGATGGTCGAAGCCTGCTCGAGCGAATCCTACGACGAGACCTTCCCCAAAGCGTCGATCGTCCATCTGAATTTCCCCGCCAACGGCAGCCGCCCGCCCATCCACATGGCGTGGTACGACGGTGGCTTGCGGCCGCCGCGCCCGGCCGGTTTGACCGACCAGGATCAGCACTACTTCCAGAAGGGCGAGGACAACGAAGGCATCATGTACGTCGGCGACAAAGGCTACATTCTGGCTGGCTTCAACGGCAACAACCCGCGCGTCTACCCGGAAAACAAGAAATACCAGACGCCTCCGCGGCAGCGCCGTGGTGAGTACGGCATGCGAGACGTCGCCATCGAGCAGTGGCTCAACTTTGCGAAGGGGAGCGGCCCGGCCCCGCTCGCTAACTTTGAAGTGCAGAGCCCCGTGACCGAAGCCTTCCTGCTCGGTTGCCTGGCGCAGCGCTTCCCCGGCGAACGGCTCGCGTGGGATGCGGCCAACATGAAGATCACCACCTTCGAAAAGGCCAATCAGTACGTCGATCCGCCCGCCCGCAGCGGCTACGCTGGCTAGAGGCCCATCACCGAACGCACTGCGCCAGCCGCCGGATTAGGTCAGCGGCCTGGCCCCGTGTATCCTGTTCGAAAGGAGTGCCGAATGTTCCGTCTGCTGTGCTGTCTGTCCGTCGTGCTCGCCGCTCATGGCGCAACTCCCCGTATTCCAAGCCTCGTTCGAAAAATCCAACCAGGGCTGGACCGCCCTCCGCGGCAACGCAACGCCCGATTCGACGGTGCTGCACGGCGACAGCAAGTCGTTGCGCCTGGAGCCGGCGAAGTCAGGCGGTGGGCCCGTGGTTCGTTTCGCGCCTATCGCGCTGACCATCGGCAAACGATATGAGCTCAGCGGATGGGTGCGCACCGAAGACCTTGCGGTGAAGGATCTCGATCGTTCCCCCATCGCCGTCGGCGCGGCGCTCACCATGGCTTCCATGCCCTGGGACGTCCACTCCGCCTCCGTGGGCGGCACTCAGCCGTGGACCCGGCTTTCTTTGAAATTCGTTGCCAGCCGCGCGCAGGACGCGATCCTGCTCACCGCCGGAAGCGACGGCTCCATGCGCGGCAAAGCGTGGTTCGAAGGCGTAAGCCTCGACGAAGCATCCTCCGCCGACGCGTGGCCGGCTACGCGAGGCCGTCCAGACGTTCGGCCCCGCCTATCGCTATCCGTCCGCCGGTTGGATCTACCTCCACATCGAAGGCACTCCGTACGAACGCGGCTACCAGCACGGCCACCTGATGGCGCGAGAGATTCCCGAATACCTGGCGCGCTGCGCCGCCGATCTAGGTTCCAAGGAACAGTGGGACGCAGTATCGCACCACCGCCAACGCGCTGTTTCTCCGCGGCTTCGATCGCGAAATCATGGAGGAGATGCGCGGCATCGCCGAGGGCGCATCCGACGCCGGAGCGAAGTGGCTCAACCGCCGCATCGACCTCATGGACATCGTGGTGGCGAACGTCACCGTGGAATTGGGCGAGTTGTCGGAGCGCCGTTTCCACCACCGCCACCGGCCTCGAAGGGCTTAGCTTCGACAAGCCTGCATATGCCGGCGCCAAGCGCGATTCCGTGCTGGACCATTGCAGCGCCTTCGCCGCCACCGGCCCCGCCACGCGCGACGGCAAGATGGTCATCGGCCACGTCACGTGGTGGCCCCTGACTCTCGCCGAGCAGACCAACGTGATGCTCGATATCAAGCCCGCCACCGGCCACCGCATGCTCATCCAGAGCTATCCCGGCGGCATCGAGAGCGGCACCGACTGGTATCAGAACGATGCCGGCGTGGTGCTCACCGAAACCACCATCCGCCAGACGCCGTTCAACGCGCAGGGCACTCCGGTTGCTTTCCGCGCTCGCATGGCGATCCAGTACGGCGGCAACATCGACGAAGTGGTGAAGCAGCTCGGCACCCGCAACAACGGCCTCTATACCAACGAATGGCTGATCGGCGACGCCAAGAATAATGAGATCGCCATGTACGAGCTGGGCACCAATCAGACCAAACTGTGGCGCAGTTCGAAGAACGAATGGTTCGGCGGAACACCCGGCTTCTATTGGGGCGACAACAACGCCAAGGACCTCGGCTGTTCGCCTCGAAAACTAGCCCGATCCGAAAGGCGAGCCGGACTACATTCCCTACGTTCCCGGCGTCTCGCGACCTGGCCTGGCAGAATCTCTACCAGACGCATAAGGGCCAGATCGACGAGCAGTTCGCGTTTCTTGCCTTCCGCACCGCGCCGCTGGTCAGCGCGAGCACCATGGACGCCAAAGTCGCGACCTCGGACATGGCGAACCAGCATGATGGTGTGGGCGGAATTCGGAAAGCCCAACCAGCGCGAATGGGCGCCCGCCGCGATCCGGCTATGCCAAGAACGACGGCCTGTACCCGTCGGGCTATGTGCTGTTCCGCGCCGAAGAGTCGGAGAGCTTGCGCGCGGCCATTCAGGAGAACGAAAAGATCCGTCTGGCCGCCAAGGCGAAGATCCGATGGCAAACCTCCCAGCCAGAGCCGCGTCTCTGAAGGACCGTCTGTGGAAGGGCTGGGTGCTGCCGGCTTCCGACGCCGACACCTGGTTTGTTGGCAGGCGCAGCCGCCTATTACCGCGTTCTGGAATCGGACGACGTCGAGAAGTCGTTGAACGCGAGCCGCGCCACGTACCGCGGTCTGAAGCTCGGTCCCGAAAACGCCATGACCCGCTTCCAGCTGGAGCAGGCCAAGGGCGTGCTGTTCCTCGATTCCCTGCGGCGCAAGATGGGCGACGACGCCTTCCTGAAGCTGATGGCCGATTACTTCGCCGCCAACACCACCAAGGCCGTCACCGCGCAGTCGTTCCTCGACAAGGCCGGCGTGCGATTCGAGTTCACCGAGCCTGCCGGCGGCCCGGCATATCTCACGAGCGATATCACCCGCCGTCTCGCCTCCGCCGTCATCGTGTATGGCACCGTGCGCGAAGCCGGGCGCGAACCGCTACGCCGCCGAGCAGATGCAGACCCGCTTCCTTGACCGGTACGAAAGCGAGGTGCCGATCTACAAGGATTTTGAAGTGTCGGACGATCTGCTGCGGCATCGCGATGTGGTCTTCGTCGGCCGCCCCGAGACGAACTCGGCCCTCGCCGCCTGGGCCGAAAAACTCGGCCTCTCCTACCAGGGCGCGGGCTTCACCGATCGATGGGGAAGTCCACGCGTCCGAACGGGAAGCGCTGGTGTACGCCGCGAAGAACCCGCTTGACGCCTCGCATATGGTAATCACGGTCGCAGGTAACGACGCGCTCCGCACC
Source organism: Terriglobia bacterium (assembly GCA_963768075.1). Lineage (GTDB taxonomy): Bacteria > Acidobacteriota > Terriglobia > Bryobacterales > Bryobacteraceae > QHXW01. The sequence goes on along the minus strand of CAVYHD010000002.1, from coordinate 241,177 downwards.
GTGAAGGCATCACGCCTCGAAGCGCCGGCCGAGTACGTGCTGCGTCGACGACGGAAACCCGCCGCGACAACGGCTTCATCGGACAAGGCGCCGCAGCTGCCGGGCGGCGCTAAGGCCGCCGTCCACTGCATCGCACGCGCAAACTGAATGAATCTGCCGCACAAGGAGCCAGCTATGAACCGACGCGATCTCCTCGCCGGGCTCGCCATGGCGAGCATGAAGGCGAGAGCACAAACCCTCCCAACCGGCGCCGCCGCCGAGTCGCTTTACATTCCCAAACCCCAGCTGGTTGAGGACCGCCGGTTCCTCCACGATTTCATGGACGAATTCGCGTTTGTCGATCTGGTGACTGTTTCGCCCTCGCTTCGTATCACTCACATTCCAGTTTTCCTTGACCGGACCGCGGGCCCTTATGGCACGATTCACGGGCATATTTCGCGCCAGAATCCGCAGAGCGGTACTTTCGATGGCAGCCAAACCGGCGTCATCGTGTTCCACGGTCCGCACGGATACATCTCGCCAACCTGGTACGCAAAGACCGGAAACGTGGTGCCAACCTGGAATTTCGCCGTGGTCCATGCGACCGGAAAGCTGCGGCCCGTGGAAGGCAAGAAGGAACTCAACGAGCTGCTTTCCAAATTGATTGCCAAATTCGAGAGCTATGAGGGTACGGGTTACGACTTCGCCAAAATCGACGACACCTATAAGTACACCCTCATGGGCGGCATCATCGGTTTCGAGCTCCAGATTGAACTGCTGGAAGGCAAATTCAAGCTTGGGCAGGACCGCATCCCGGCTGACAAGCAGAGCCTGCTGCGGAAGCTCGGAGACGCCAAGTCCCCGCGCTCGCTCCGCGAATTCACGGCCAGCTTCTACGAGTGGCAGAGCAAGACCTGACCACCCCCGGCAGCGCAACCTGGCTGCCGCTACACCGAATCAAACAACAGCACGGCGTAGTCTTTGGATGTGAGTGTCTTCTCTATGGTGGGCCACGCCTTCTGGTGCGTCTCGGAAGCCACCCATTTCTGTCGCAGTTCTTCGCTCTGGTACGTCAACTGGAAACGGTAATTCACGCCGCTGGGCGCGGCGCCCTGGATGGCCGATCGCAGCTTGCACATCTTCACATCGATATAGCCCGGAAACTTCGTGGCTGCCGGCTTGAAGATCGTGTGGAAGTTGTGCAACATCTCCCTTTCTTTGGCCGGATCGACCGAAAGATCCACATCCAGTACGATCGGGTGCTGCGTCGGTTTCTTCGCCTCTTGGGCGCCGGCGCCGCTCAGACCGGCCGCAGCGGCCAGCATTGCCTTCAGGTACGACCGTCGCTTCATCACTCCTCCTGTGCGCTATTGGTAAAGCGGTTTCTCGCCCGCTATCGAGAGCTTAATGCGGTACACACCCGTGCGGGCGGTAATGTAAAGCGTCTTACCGTCTTCGGCCCACCCGCAGTTCGCTGGTGTCTCGGGCGGCTTGATTGTACCGAGATGCTTGCCATCAGGTGAGAACACCCAGACGCCGCCCGGACCGCTCCCGTAAACGTTGCCCTGCAAATCCACCTTCATACCGTCGGGAAGGCCGTCTTCCTTCTCGGCCGTTACATCCGCGAACACCTTGCCGTTCGAGACAGTGCCATCCGCCGCTACGTCGTATCGCATCCAGACTTTGTGCTTTTCGTCGGAATTGGCAATGTAGAACGTCTTCTCGTCAGGCGAGAATGCGAGCCCGTTGGGCCGCGTCAGGTCCTTGACTACCACCTGCAATTTGCCGCCGGCATACCGGAAGACGCCGTTGAATTTCAATTCCTTCGCGGGGTCGTCATCCTGCTTCAACAGCCCGTAGGGCGGGTCGGTGAAGTAGAGTGCGCCGTCGGATTTATATACCAGGTCGTTGGGGCTGTTGAACCGCTTGCCCTCATACTTCTCCACGTATGGCGTCATGGTGAGGTCCTTCGCCACCCGCACAATCCGGCGATTGGTGTGCTGGCAAAGGAGCACGAAGCCGTCTTTATCGGCAACCATGGCGTTGGACCCGATGAAAGAACCCGGCGGCGCGGAGGATTGACCTCCGGAATTCTGGATCAGGACCTCAACCTGTCCGGCCGGCGTGATGGAGCGAACCACGTTTCCAACCACATCGCTAAACCACAGGTGGCCATCGGTCCGCCACAACGGCCCCTCGGTAAACTGGAATCCGCCGCCGACCTTCTCAATTTGCGCATCCTTGGGCACGATCGAATCGAACGCCGGATCAAGCCGGACGATGTTCCCCACGCCGTGCATTTCGGCTACGGGCGCGGGCGCCGGCGCTTGGGAACAGCCAACCATCAGAACGGCAACAGCAAGAACAAACAGCGCTTTCATATTCCTCTTTCGCGAAACTGGCCCTTCAAATCTGTTTTAGCAGCCACCGCACTGCTCTCTTCTGCAACTCGAAATGAGCCGGAACCCACATGGCATGATTCGTATGCCCGGCGGCGGTGAACACAACCCGCCCCTTGCCGTAAGGATACGCCCAACCGGCCACCGATTTCCTGCCATGATTCTCGTAATCCAGCCCGTCCAGGTTCTCCGACTCCAGAATCACGTACTTCGGGTCTTTGTCATAGGCGACGAAGTGCTGCTCGTCGTTAACTATGAAATCGTGGATGCCTTGCGTGATCGGGTGCTCCTTGTTCACCACGCGCACCTGAAACGGCCGCAGCGGCGGATGCCCGACATAAGCGCCGCCCATGACCTCGCGGTAGTTTTTAGACGATAGCGACACGTGGCTGTTATTGTGCAGGGAATAAAATCCGCCGCCGGCCATCACGAATTCCTTCACCGCGGCGCCCTGCTCTTCGGTGATCCAGGATTCCGGTTTGGGTTCGGGAAAATCATTCTCCAGTCCCTGCTCGTAGTCCGTGTAGGAATCAGGGCCGAGATAGCCGTTCGGCCAGATCATCCCGTCCCGCAAACACACGAACAGATCGTAGTTCTTGAGCAAGTCGCGCGAAAGCTGGTCGTACAGGATGGTGTAGTCCACGGGAACCCCGACGTCTTTGAACACCCGGTCCAGGCTCACGCGAATGTAGTCGGGATTATGATAACGGTCGCCGATGAGCGCGAGTGCCCGCGGGTGTGGACGAGAGCTTTGGCCCGCGGCGAGGCCGAGCAAACCAACCCCGGCTGCTCCGGTTCCGCCGCAGAGCAGGCGCCTGCGCGAGACTCTGTGGTTCATGACATGTCCTCCTGTCGGTCACCAGCCATTATATGAGGGTCGGGCATGGCTCGACATGAAGGATGCCTTCCATCGCTAAACTGGCGGCGGATTGGTAAAGCCGGTTACTGAATCGATACTTCCATCCGGCCTGAACACAAAGACGCTCGTTCCGCTCATCCGCTCTTTCCCGTCACTGTCAGCCGCAATCCAATCCGCGAGTACAGTGCCCTGGCAGTGGCGGACATCTCCCTTCCGCCGCAGGCCGATGCCCGGCATAAACCGCTGTGCCGCGCCAATGTGAGCGCTCAGGTCAGCGAACCCGTCGAGCAAACTGAAGCGGTCGCGGAAGCAAATTTCCGGAGTGACGATCCTGGCGAGCGCTTCCTCGCGTGATGGTTATCCGCGATGGTCCAGGCGCCGAACCAGGCATCCACGGCGTTCGCGGCGTGCGCGTATACTTCGTTTGCGACGACGTTGCTGAACAGCGAAAGCTGGAAGCGCCACCCTTGCACGTGTTCGTCGCGCGTGGCTGCGTCCGGGAATTCGTGCCGGAGATGAAGGCGGGTTCCGACATCGTCGGGCTCCAGGCGAATGGTTACGCGCGAGCTTCCGGGCGGGATCGGTTTGCCGCCAACGAAACCGTAGGTGAACGCGATCCGCTCCGGATGATCCACCTCCAACACCTCACCCAACGATTCGATTCCGTTGGGATGCCGGATATACACTTTTCCTCCCGGCTTGGCTCTGATTACAACGGTTCGGTCCAGGCGGTATGGCAGTTCCGGCATAAGTCCTCACGCGCTTCGTTTTTTGCCGCGGCGCCGGCGCGGTTTGGGCCCGCGGCGCGTTTCCTCTAACTCAGCGGCCAACTTGAGCTTCCACAGGGCGTCATCCCACATGCCCTCCAGAATACTCGCGACCGGGCCGAGCACTTCGCGGCGAGCCCGGTAGAAGCGGTTCCGCTGCTCCGCGCGAGCCTCCAGCAGGCCGGCCTCCACCAGCGATCGCAGATGCAACGAAACCGCTCCGAAAGTAACGTCCGGCATCGCCCGGTGGATGGCTCCCGCGGTTTGCTCTTCCTCCCAGACCAGGCGCAGAATTTCGCGCTTGCGCGGCGAGGCAATGGCGTCGAGTACAGCGGGCCCCATTTCGAAGATAGTTTAGTTTAAACTAAAATGATTGTCAATGCCTTGCGTCATTCGTAGCGTAAGGCTTCTACGGGATCCAATCGCGAGGCGACCACAGCCGGCCAGACGCCAAAAAACACGCCTACGGCTACGGAAACGGTGAACGCGGTCACGACCGCCCAGGCGGGTACTTTCGAGGGGAGACTCGGGAACAACGCGCTCATCAGCAGCGTCACCAGAATCGAAAACACGATGCCGATGATGCCGCCCGCGCCCGTGAGGGCCACCGCTTCGCTCAGGAACTGGACCACGATATCGCGCCGGCGCGCGCCGATGGCTTTGCGCACCCCGATCTCGCGCGTCCGTTCCGTCACGCTGACCAGCATGATGTTCATTACGCCGATGCCGCCTACGAGCAAACCCACCCCCGAGATTGCGATCGAGATCAGAAGCACCATTCCAGTGATGCGGTCGAAGTTCTCGATAATGGAGTCGGCCGTTGAGATGGTGAAATCGTCGTCGTCCTTGCGCGGCACGTGGCGCAGCTTGCGCAAGGCAGCGCGGATTTCTTCGATAGCGTCGGCGCGCATGCCCGGCCGTGCTTTGGCGGTAAGCAGGAAATTGCTGGCCTGTGGATAGCGCAGGCGCACGGTCTGGAACGGGATGACCACCTGCCGGTCGAGGCCGTTCTCCCCGAAAAAGCCGCCCTTGGCGAGCGCGAATACACCGATCACAATGTACTCGGCGCCATCCACCAGAACGGTTCTACCGACCGCGTCGCCGGCGGGAAACAGCGCGTCGGCCAGACTGGAGCCGAGTACCGCGACGTGCTCGGCACGGCGATCCTCCTCCGGAGAGAAGATGCGGCCCTGCCGCATTTCGCGCGGCGACAATTGGTAGACGCTCGGCGTTGCGCCGCTCAGCCACATGTTGTCGGATTCGTAGCCCGGCACCTTCGCGCTGAAGAACGTCCCGCGCGGCGGGTTGACGGCGATGCTGACGGCCACATCCTCAATGGACCGTACAACGGACTTCAGGTAAGCGGCGTCCTCCGGGCGCAGCGGCCGGCGCTTCAGTTCTTTGGGCCGCGCGCTGTTGCCGCTGGGGTCGCCGCTCACGCGGGCGATGAAGATGTTGTCGGGGCCGAACTCCTGGAAGAAATCGACGATATTCTGGCGAAGGCCGGTTAACAGTGACGCCACCGTCACCACGGTGGTGATGCCCACCACGATGCCGAGAATGGTGAGTCCCGAGCGGAAGCGGTGCGTCCACACGGCGTTCAGCGCCATGGCGAGCGTTTCTTTCCCGCTGATGCGCATCTGTTCGGTCATTCGGCTCGCAGCGCGACTACGGGATCGAGGCGCGCCGCCCTCCTGGCCGGGTACCAACCCGAAATGATGCCCACCGCGCTCGAGACAAAGATCGAGAGCAGAATGTACGGAAACGTGATTTTGAGCGTCGCGCCGAAAAGCGCCGAGAGCGCCGCGGAAACCAGCGCGCCGGCGGCCAGGCCGATCACGCCACCCGCGAGCGAGAGCATCACCGATTCGATTAAGAACTGGAGCATGATATCGCCCTGGCGCGCTCCCAAACTTTTGCGGATGCCGATTTCCCGCGTGCGCTCGGTCACGCTGACCAGCATGATGTTCATGATCACTATGCCGCCGACCACCAGTGAGATGCAGGTGACCGGCACCACCACCGCTGCAATCACGCCCAGGATTTGATCGACGAACGTGCGTACGGAATCCGGCGTAAGCGTATCGAAGTTGTCTTCCTGCCCGGGCTGCGTATGGAAATGACTGCGCAGAGCGCCGCGCGCCGTATCGAGCGCCTGATCCATCGTGAGTCCCGCGCCTGGGCGTGCTTTCCCAAAGACGGCCGAACCGCGCTGGCTGCCATACATCTGGTTGTAAACGCTCATCGGGATGTAGACCGGATCGTCCAGGCTGCGGCCGAAGGAAGAGCCCTGCCGTTCCAGCAGACCGATGACGGTGAACTCAGTGCCGGCCACCCGAATCGTCCGGCCCAGAGGGGACATGTCGTGAAACAAGGTGGTCCGGATGTCCTGGCCGATCACCGCCACCGGTTTGCGCATCCGCTCTTCGGTTTCGGTGAAGAAGCGGCCGGTTTCGACCGGAATATCGCGGATTTCCGGCAGCGTGTAGGATGCGCCAAGGATGTTACCACCCTCGTATACCTGGTTTTCTCCCTTCACGTCCTCCGTGTGTTGAGCGTACGGGCTATAAATAATGCTGTCGCCTGTGACTGCCCGAAGGTAGGTAACGTCATCCGGCCGGATGCGCTTGTTCTTGCGCTGCCTCTCAGCCAACTGTTTCCCGCTGAGGCGCCCGACCGAGGCGACCTGGGCCACGAGGAAACTGTCACTGCCGAACGCCTTGGCGGTGACGCCCTCGGCATACACGCCTAGCCCGTCGATGGCCGCGCCCACCAGGATGACACTGGCGACGCCGATGATGACACCCAATAACGTGAGGAAACTGCGCAATTTGTGCGCGCGGATGGAGTCCAGCGCCAGCGATACGGCGGTCACAACCTTATAGTACGAAGTCACTGGAACTCCCGATCCTTAAATGATACGCCGCTTGCATTCGGTGACCTCCGGGACTAATCTAATCAGTGCTGGAGGTGGAACTTGTCAGCCGTAGCCGAATCCGCGTCCGTCGCGGCGCAACAATCGATTCGCGTCTCGCAGCCCGTCCCCCGTAACATCGCGGTGGACACTTACCGCGGTTTCGTGATGCTCCTCATGATGGGTGAGGTACTGGAACTGGCGCGGGTGGCCGCATCCTACCCCGGAAACTGGTTCTGGGGCTTCCTGGCATGGAACCAGACCCACCAGGCGTGGGCCGGCTGCTCTCTTCACGATACCATTCAGCCCGGGTTTTCCTTCCTGGTTGGCGTCGCGCTGCCGTATTCGATTGCCAGCCGGATCGCCAAGGGCGGCGCGTTCGGCAAGATGTTCGCGCACGCGCTCTGGCGGTCGCTGGTGCTGGTCGCGCTGGGCATCTTCTTGCGGTCGATGCACGGACCGATCACCAATTTCACCTTCGAAGATACCCTAACGCAGATCGGCTTGGGCTATCCATTCCTGTTCCTTTTGGGGTTCCGCCCGCCGCGCTGGCAGTGGATCGCGCTGGCCACCGTCCTAACGGGTTACTGGCTGGCTTGGGCGCTGTACCCCGTGCCGGGGCCGAACTTCAACTGGCAGGCGGTGTTCGTGCCGCCGGACTGGCACCATTACACGGGCTTCGCCGCGCATTGGGACAAGAACAGCAACCTCGGGGTGGCATTTGACCAATGGTTCCTGAATCTGTTCCCGCGGGTTAAGCCGTTTGTTGCCAACGATGGCGGGTACCTGACGCTCAGCTTCATTCCGACCCTGGGCACGATGATTCTCGGCCTGATCGCCGGGCGCTGGCTGAGGGCAGCTTCCCCGAAGGTTCCGATGCAAAAATTGTTACTGGCGGGCGTGATCGGCGTCGCGGCGGGTGCATTTTTCCATTTCACCGGCATCTGCCCGGTCGTCAAGCGCATCTGGACGCCAAGCTGGACGCTGTTCAGCGGTGGGCTTTGCTTCCTTTATTTGGCTGTATTTAGCTGGATTGAAGATGTCAAGGGCTACCGAAAATGGGCCTTCCCGCTGGTGGTGATCGGCATGAATTCCATTGCGGCCTATCTGATCGCGCACCTGTTCAACGACTTCGTTTTCCACTCGCTAGTGATCAATCTGCGTGAGGCTCCGTTCCAGATTTTTGGAATCGGGCTCGAACCGTTCGTGCTCGGCGCCACGGTCCTGTTCACGTACTGGCTGATCCTTTACTGGATGTACAGAAAGAAATTATTTCTAAGGGTGTGACCGCCCAATCCACGCCCCGCGTCGCCGTTCTTGGGGCGGGCGCCGTGGGGTGCTATTTCGGAGGAATGCTCGCTCGCGCGGGTGTTCCCATCACCCTGATCGGGCGGCCCCGGCACGTTGACGCGATCCAGCGCGACGGCCTGTTTTTCGACGGCCTGCATTTTCAAGAGCGAATTGCGGTCTCAGCCACGGCAGAAATCCAGGCGGCGCGCGACGCTGGGATCGTGCTGTTCTGCGTGAAGACGCTCGACACGGAAGACGCCGCGCGCGCCTTGTCGCCACATCTGGGCCCCGGCGCGGTGATCGTCGGCATGCAAAACGGAGTGGACAACGTTTCGCGCATCCGGTCTTCGACGGGGATCGAGGCAATCCCGGCCGTCGTCTATGTGGGCGCGGCCATGACGGCGCCGGGACGCGTGAAGCATTCGGGGCGGGGCGATCTGGTTATCGGCGACATCTGGGGAAATGATGGCCTGCGGCAAAGGCTCGGCGGTATCGCCGCGATGTTCGAAAATGCCGGAGTTCCGTGCCGCATTTCGGAGAATGTCGAAGGGGAACTCTGGACGAAGATGATCATCAACTGCGCCTACAATGCGATTTCCGCTTTAGGCCGGGCGCGGTACGGTGAGCTAGTGCGGCAGCCGGAGACACGCGCGGTGATGCGGCAGGTGACCGAGGAGGCTCTGGCCGTGGCGCGCGCCGGGGGCGTTCGCCTGCCGGACGTTGATATGGTCGAAACAGTCCGGAGGATTGCGGACGCCATGAGCGAAGCGACTTCCTCCACGGCGCAGGATATCGCGCGGGGGAATCGCACCGAGATTGACTCGCTGAACGGCTATCTGGTGCGCCGCGGCGCCGAGTTAGGCGTGGCCACACCGGTGAATCAGACGCTGCATGCGCTCGTGAAGCTGCTGGAATCGGGAACGTCGAACTGAAGTTCGCCGCTGCGCGCTGAAGCGCGCGCTACGAAAGGGATTGCAGGCATTCGGCGATCTCTTTTTCCTCGATCGCTCCCTGCTTGATGAGCTTCCATACGGGTTCGGTGACGTCTACCGTGGTCGAACCGGTACCGGAGCAGACACCGCCATCGATGACCAGGTCGACGCGGCCATCCATCATGCCGAAGACCTCTATCCCGCTGCGGCAAGTGGGATGACCCGATATGTTGGCGCTGGTGGAGATGAGCGGTTGACCGAGCTCCGCCAGAAGTGCATCCGCCACCGCGGACCTGGATTGCCGGACCGCCAGCCGGCCTGTGTTGCCGGTGACCTTCAACGGCACCTTTTCGGAGGACCCGACAATGAGCGTCAAGGGCCCTGGCCAGAAGCGGCGCGCCAGGATAAAGAAGCGGTTTGAGAGTTCCTTGGCGAGATCTTCCACCATGCTAATGTCGGCGACCAGCAGCGGGAGCGAGCGATGAATCTCGCGGCCCTTGGCAAAGAAAACGCGATTGACGGCGCGCAGATTGAACGGATCGGCGACTAGCGTATACAGAGCATCGGTCGGGATGGCGACAACCTTTCCGCGCCGAATGGCCGCGGCCGCCCGCTCAATGGCTTCGGGCTTGGGGTGCTCCAGATCGATTTCGATCAGATCAGTGGCCACAGCAACGGTCAGCGTATCATACACTAAGCGCAAAAAAGCGGCAGGTGCCCCGGAACCGGGGGTGCGCCGCCGGGGTCTAATACTCGTGCGAGATTTCCTTTTTGACTTGCGATACGCCGCGCGCGCGCTGCGGCAGAACCCCGGTTTCGCGACGGTTGCGATCGTGACGCTGGCGCTCGGAATCGGCGGGACAACGGCGATTTTCAGCGTGCTGGACCCGGTGCTGTTGCGGCCGCTCGAGTATGCGGAGCCGGAGCGGCTGGTGTCGATTGCGACCTATTTCCCGAGCATCAAGTTAGAAACGCTGGTGAGCGCTGACTTTGCGGAATTTGATCGCGAGAACCACGTATTTACGAGTATGGCGGCATATCCGCACGGCGCGGACACGATGAACGTCGTCGTTGCTGCTGTGCCGCGTCGCGTGGCAGTGACTCGTGTCACACCCAGCTTCTTCCCCACGCTCGGTATTCGGCCGGCGCTTGGGCGGGCGTTTCTCCCCGGGGAATCGCGCCCCGTTGCGGCCAAGGTCGCGATTCTAACTTTTGGGTTGTGGCAGCGGGCCTTCGGCGCAGACCCGGATGTTGTTGGGCACACCGTCACTTTGGACCAGGAACCCTACACGGTGATCGGCGTGCTGCCGGCGTCTTTTCGATTCCCCGAAGAACAGAAGGTTGACCTATTGACGCCGCTGCCGCTGGACGATGCCCGCATGCAACACGGTCCGGAGATGAGGACGTGGCGCGGAATCGGGCGGTTGAAGCCAGGCGTATCGCTCGCGCAGGCACACGCGGAGCTGGAGACGATCTTCGAGCGAATTCGGGCGCAATACAAATGGTTTTACCGCAGCGACGTCCAACTCCGTCTTGTCCCGCTGCGCTTACATCAGGTAAAAGACGTGCGCCTGGGGCTGCTGGTGCTGGCCGGCGCGGTAGGGTTCGTGCTGCTGATAGCCTGCGCGAACGTGGCGCATATCCTGCTGGCAAGGGCTGCCAGCCGGGCGAAAGAGATTGCTGTGCGCACGGCGTTGGGAGCGGGACGCCTGCGGCTGGCCCGTCAATTACTCACGGAGAGCGCGCTGATTGGAATGTTGGGCGGCACGATCGGGTGGATGTCGGCGTTCGCCGGGTTGAAGGCCGCGGCGCACATGCTGCCGGCGGATATTCCGCACATCGATCAGGTCGCGGTTGATTTTCGCGCCCTGCTGTTTGCGGCGCTGGTTGCGCTCGGCGCGAGCTTGCTATTCGGGTTGGCGCCGGTTTCCGCGGCCTGGCGCACAAATCTGATCGAGACTCTGAAGTTGGGTGGGGGGGCCGGCCGCGGCGCGCGGCACTCCCTGCGCGGAGCTCTGCTGGCGGGGGAGATTGCATTCTCGCTGGTGTTGGTGGCGGGCGCGGCGCTATTGATGGAGAGCCTGTGGCGGCTGGAGAATGTACCGCTGGGATTTCAGCCGGAACACGTTTTAGCGGTGCCGATCAACCTCCAGGGGGATACGCGGGAAGACGGGAGGCGCACGAAGCAATACCAGCATGACGCGCTCGATCGAGTGGCGCAGTTGCGGGGCGTTACGGCAGTGGCGCTGGCGGACTCCCTTCCTCCCACCGACAACGGTGGCATACAGACCTTCAGCCGTGAAGACCGGCCTCTGCCTGAGCCCGGGCACCGGGGCGACAACATATTGAGGCGCGACGTGAGCGCGGATTACTTCCGGGTTATGCGAATTCCGCTGGTCAGAGGGCGTCTTTTTACGCCGTTCGAGACCAGGGAAGCGGCAACCGTGATCGTCAATCAGGCACTCGTGCGGCAATACTTTCCAAACGAAGAACCGCTGGGGAAGCGAATCGGGGGCGTGCGCCCCAATCTCCAGTGGAAGTCGATCGTGGGTGTTGTGGGTGACGAGAAAAACAATGGCTTGAATTCAGTTCCTCAGCCTGAAGCCTATTTGCCGATTGAACAAAGTCATCTCGTGGAGGAGGCGTGGCTAGTGGCCCGAACGAACGTCGAGCCGTCGGATATTGCTTCTGCCATCCAACACGAACTGCGAGCACTGGACCGGAGTCGCCCCGTCACCGTTCAGACCATGCCCGAGCAGCTTGCGGGATTGCTGGCACGGCCTCGATTCCAGACGCTCATGATGGCAATCTTTTCGGCGCTGGCGCTGATGATGGCGGCAGTTGGTGTGTACGGCGTCGCGTCCTGGAGCGTGGCGCAGCGGACGCGGGAGATCGGCGTGCGGATGGCGCTGGGCGCGGCTCCGGGGGATGTGCTGCGGATGGTTCTGCGCGGCGCGCTGGGGCCGCTGGGCTTCGGACTTATCGCCGGAACTGCCGGCGCTTTGGTGACGACTCGCTATCTCCAGTCCTTACTCTTTGAAGTGAAGGCGAACGATCCGGTCACACTCGGCGTGGCGGGCTTGATCCTTGCAGCGGCCGCGCTCGCCGCCACGTATATCCCCGCACGCCGCGCGGCGCGCGCGAACCCGGCCGTAACGCTACGGTCCGAGTAAATCGGCTGGCGGATGGTGGCGCCTATGCCACCGCTCGCCTGCGAGAACGATCAGACAAAGGACCACGACTAACGCCACCGAAGCAGCCACGAACTGCCAAACGTGATGCCGCAAATAGGCAGTGGATTCCTGGCCCAGCTTCACGCCGAGCCACGTTTCTCCGAAATATCTGGCGAACCTGGCGACCAGAATGACACCCAAAAAAGGCGCAAGGCGGGTGCGCAGGGCGCCGGCCGAGACTACGAATATCTTGAGCGGCATGGGAATCGGCATGACCGCGGGGACAAACACCGTCACCAGGCCAAACCGGTCAAACCATCGGCGGAACCGCTGCGCGCGACCTGATTCGGTACGCTGCAAAAAGCGCTTGCCGCCGTGGCGCGCGAGAAGAAACAGCGCTGCGTTGCCGATCGTCGACCCGGCTACCGCGATGGCCGCATACCAATACGCGCGGTCCGGTTCCTTGATCGCGAGAAAGATCAGATAAGCGTCCAAGGTGTTGGCGATGGGAATTCCACAGGAGTCGAGGAAGGCCAGCGCCAGCAGCCCCCATGGACCGACAAACAACAAAAAGTTCGCGATGTTTCGGAGCAACACTTATTCTAACCTTGAGTGAAAATGGTTACGGAGATGCTGACTCGCCGCCAGATGCTCGCCGCGCTCGCTTCACCCGTTATGCTCAATAACAAATACTCGATCATTGATCCGCACGTGCACGTTTGGAAGCACGATCCGCGGTATCCCTGGGCCAAAGAAACCACGCACCCGCCGGAGAAGGACGCCACACCCGAGATGCTGCTCGAGCTGATGCGGGCCAACGGTGTCGCGCGGACGGTCATTATTCAGGTGATTCATTACCGCTGGGATAACAGCTATGCGGCGGACGTGCTGCGGCAGTATCCGCAGTATTTTCGCGGCGTGGCGCGTGTGAACCCGGAGAGCCCGGCGGCGCCGGATGATTTGTCCCGGCTGGTCGAGGGGCAGGGCTTTCAGGGAGTACGGCTGAGCCCCTCCGAAGACGCAGCCGGCGATTGGATTCGCGGGCCGCTCATGCCTCCTCTATGGCAGCGCTGCCGGGAGCTGAAGGCGTCGATGAACATCCTGACCGGGACCAGCCGCTTGCCCGATATTGGTTCGCTCATAGAGAAATTTCCCGGGCTCCCCGTGGTGATTGACCACATGGCGGATTGCCCAGCCGGCCGGCCGGACGAGCTAAAGAAACTGCTGGCGCTCGCGCGATATCCGCAGGTATTCGTGAAGGTGTCGCATACGTGGTCGGTTTCCAAGCAGGCGTACCCATACCTGGACGCACAGGAGCAGGTGAAGCGGCTCTATGATGCATTCGGCCCGCAAAGGTTGATGTGGGGCACCGACTGGCCCATAGTCGAGGCGTATTGCGGATATGCCAAGGCGCTTGCCATGGTGCGCGATGAAATGAAGTTCCTCAGCGACGAGGACAAAAGTTGGATGCTCAGCCGCACGGTGGAGCGCGTCTGGAAATTCTCGTAGCGCGGGCTACGTCGGTTGGACAACCGCATGTGCAGCTGGCATGTCTTCGCGCGGCATACAGATCCACGCGACGATGTATGCGATAAATCCGATGCCCGTGGCGAAAGCGATGACCAGCCAGAGCACGCGGAGCAGGGTGAGATCCATATCCAGATAGCGTGCGAACCCAGCGCACACGCCGGCGATTTTCTTGTCGTACATGGGGCGGCTCAGGCGCCGCGGCGAGACGGCTCGCGGAGCCGCTGGCGCGCCCGTGGCTTTGCCGCAGCGGGAGCAGAACGCGGCGTCATCGTCCATCTGAAGACCACAAGCTGTGCAAAACATAATCAATTCCCCGTTCGTTACATACTACGCAAACGGCCCCGCTGAAGTTCACCGCAGGTAAAACAGGCTCAGACGGGGCAATCCCTGGCGCTCGAGCAGACGCCGCTCCAGGTACTGCTTTTCCAGCATCGCCAGTTGCGCCGCACTCATTTTACTGCGGTACGGGCGCAGGTCAGCATCCAGCTCGCGGCGGACTTTCAGTAACTCATCTTCGGCCTCGGCCGCCCGCGCCGCGGCCAGCATTTTTTCTTCCAGCACGGTAAGATGCTGCTCCAGCCCTTCGAGATCCCGCACATGCTGGTCCATTTCCGCCGACAGCCGATCTAGAGCTGCTGCAATCTCGCCGCAAGCCGCGCCGGTGCTCGCGCGAAGCAGTTCCGAGTTCGCGCGCAAGTAGGCCCGAAGCTCGCCCGCCGTGTAGGGGCTCGACGCCGGCGGATTCACCGCGGCTCCGGCAGCGGCCTGCTGCGCTTCGGTGAGCACCGCCTGCGCGCAAAACGCCAGGGAGTTGACCTTCTGCGTTTTCACCTTGCGGCTGCGCCATTTCTCGAAAGCCGCATCGATGCCGCGCAGCACCGCCGCGAGCGGCACCCCGGCAGTCTTCCAACTTTCGACGAGCGCCCAATCCAATGGCGAGAGGAGAAACAAGCTGGTGCCCCGAGCTCGCTGAAAATGCTCCTCGATTTCGGTGAAGTAATTGAAGTAGTTGAGAGTGCCGTTCTCGTGGGTCACGCGCCGTGCTTTCGCTCCCAGATGAGCCGCAACCCTTCGAGCGTCAGGTGCTCATCCACGTGTTGCACATGCTTCGAGCCGCGGCCGATGAGGCTCGCCTGGCCCCCGGTAGCAATGATCCTGGTCTCCGGACCGAGCTCGGCGATCAGCCGTTCGAGAATGCCGTCGATCATTCCCAGCGAGCCGTAATAGAAGCCGGATTGCAAGCACGCCACCGTATTCGTTCCCACCAGTTTTTCCGGCTCGCGAAATGCGACCATGGGCAGCCGCGCCGTTTTGCTGAACAGTGCCGCGATCGAAATGCCGATTCCCGCGGTGATGACTCCGCCGAGATATTCGCCCTTCACGGAAACCACGTCGAAGTTCACGGCCGTGCCCAGATCAACGACCACACACGGGCCGCCGTATTTTTGAAACGCCGCCAAGCCGTTGACCACGCGATCAGCCCCTACTTCGGATGGATGATCGACCCGCATCGCCAAACCGGCGTCCGCCGGGTTCACAAACAGCGCCTCACAGCCGAAGTATCGCGGCGCCATCGCGGCCAGTGAGAGGTCAAGCGGCGGCACAACGCTCGAAATAATTACGCCATCGATGCGCGCGATGTCGTGCCCCGAGAGCGCGAACAGGTTGCGCAGCAGAATGCCCCATTCGTCGGCAGTCTGTTCATTGACGGTTCGCAGCCGCCATTGTGCGGCGAGCCGGACGCCGTCAAACGCGCCTATGGTCAAATTCGTATTGCCAACATCGAGGGCCAGTAGCATTACGATGCGGGCCTCACACCACCCGCGAGCACGAGGTCTTCGCTGCCATCGTCCTTGTGGAGAATGAGGAACCCGGATGGGTCGAGCCCCGCCGTAGTCCCTTCCACCACCGTGGTTCCCTGTTCAACCTTTACCCTCTTGTTCCGTGCGTAACTCGATCGCCGCGAGAACATCGCCAGGATCTTCTCTTTCCCGGCCTCCCCTGCCAGCACAGCGCAATAGCGATCGACTGCCGCTAACAGGGCCACCAGTAGATGCTCGCGCGATTGGAGCCGGTTCGCAACAATCCGCAGCGAAGTGGCTTCGGCCGCGAGTTCTGGGGGGAACGCGGAGTGATTGACGTTGACGCCAATTCCCGCAATCGCCGCGGAATCGAGAAGCTGCACCAGAATGCCCGCCACCTTTCGTCCTTCGAGCATCAGGTCGTTTGGCCAGCGGAGATCACAAGCCAGGCTAGTGGCCTCCGCAATGGCATCCGCTACCGCCAATCCCAGCGCCAGAGTCAGGACCGGCAGCGAATCGGGTTGTAGCTCCGGCCGCAAAACGATCGAAATGTATAACCCCGCGTTGGGTTCCGAATGCCAGCGCCGCCCGTGGCGTCCCTGTCCGGCGGTCTGTTCGTCCGCGATGACTACCGTCCCGGGCTCGCAGCCTGCCTCCGCCAGCCGCGCCGCTTCCAGCATCGTGGAATCAATCGTCCGGAAGTACGAAACCGGGCGCGGCCAGCTTTGCCTGACGAACTCGACATCAAATGGCATCAGTCCAGCTCCAGACGAAAGCTGATGTCTACCGACGGCGCCGAATGCGTGATCGCGCCCGATGAGATGTAATCCGCACCCGTCTCCGCGTACGCCCGAACGTTTTCGAGTGTGATGCCGCCGGATAACTCGACTTTGGCGCGGCCAGCAATCCATCGGATTTGTTCAGCGGCTTGTTGAGGCGTCAGATTATCGAGCAGCAGGTGCGTCGCGCCTGCTGCGATTGCCTCTTCCAGTTCGGCGCGGGTGCGCACCTCGATTTCGATCGGAACGCCGGCCGTTTGAGCATTCGCCATCGCCTGCCGCACGCCGCCCGCCGCGGCGATGTGATTGTTCTTGATCAGGATCGCGTCGTAGAGCCCCATGCGATGGTTCATCACGCCACCGGCCGCGGCTGCCATTTTCTCGAGCCGCCGCAACCCAGGCGTAGTTTTGCGCGTGTCAAGCACCTGGCACCCAGTGCCCGCTACCGCATCCGTGTAACGCCGCGCCAGTGTCGCAATTCCGCCCAGATGCTGCAAGAAATTCAGCGCCACGCGTTCGCATTCGAGCAGCGTGCGCGCCAAACCGCATACGGCGGCAATGGTCTGCCCGTCCGTAACGCATGCGCCGCTGGATTTTTCGAGTTTTAGCGCTTCCACCCCGCCGCGCACTTGATAAATGAGCGGCAACAGCTCCGTTCCCGCCACGACCTGCTGCTCGCGCGCCAGAAACCGCCCACGCGCCATGCGGTCCGCCGGCACGCACGAGTGCGTTGTGATGTCGCCTGGCCCGATGTCTTCTTCGAGCGCGCGCTCCACGCAATCCCGAATGTCCGGATGTGAGAAATCGATCATGCAGAGAATCCGTTGAGGGCCTTGCGCACTTTTTGGAGCTGTGCCTCGTAATCCACCAGTTTGGTCTTGATCGACTCGATTACATGCGCCGGCGCCCGGCTGAGAAACGTCTCGTCACCCAATTGTCGCGTGGAGTTGGCGATATTCTTCTCGAGCTGCTCGCGCTCTTTTTCCAGGCGCTTGCGTTGTTCGGCCATCTGCGCTTGCGGCACATCGAGATCCAGATCGAACTCCGGCGACGATATGCGGACGGGCGCAGTGTTCGGAGCCCTCTCAGCGCGAAGTTGGAGAACGGCGCCCGCCAGTCTTTGAATAATCGCCGTTTGAGGCCGCACCTTGTCAATGACGGGAAGCGCCGCATATAGCGTTCCCTCCAGCAGCGCCTTCGGATCGACCTTCATCTCCGCTCGCCGGGTTCGAATACGAGTCACGATATCCTTTATGTACTCGATCTCGATTTCCGCTGAAATGTCCGCCCACGCCGGGCTCACCTCCGGATAGCTCGCCAGGGCGATCGATTTCGGCCGGTTCGTCGCGCCGGCAGTAAACCTCTGCCAGAGTTCCTCGGTCAAAAATGGCATGACGGGGTGGAGCAATCGTAGAGCTGCTTCAAAGGCCGCGAAAAGATTGCGCCAGCCGGCCGTCAAACCCGAGCCTGCTTCGAACTGCGGCTTCTTCAGCTCCAAATACCAATCGCAAAATTCGTGCCAGAAGAATTCCCACAGCTCCTGCGCGGCTTCATGGTAACGATATTGCTCGATCGCACGATTCACGTTCCCGGCGCATCGATTCAACCGGCTGAAAATCCACCGGTCCTCGAGCGGAACCGCACCACTCTCCGCTTCCGGCCGGAAAGTCTGCAAATCCTCCGGCACCCACGGCTCCACTCCCGAGCGCTCCATGTTCATGAAGATCAGGCGCGCCGCATTCCAGATCTTATTCGCGAACGCGCGCGTCGATTCCATGCGCTCTTCGGAAAGCACAATATCCGTGCCTGGCGCAGCTCCCATCAAGAGCGCCAGCCGCACGGCATCAGTGCCGTATTTCTCGGTCACCACCAGCGGGTCGATCGTATTCCCCTTGGTCTTCGACATCTTCTGCCGCTCGGCGTCGCGCACCAGGCCATGAATATAAACCTGGCGGAACGGCACGTCGCCCATGAATTCCATGCCCGCCATGATCATGCGCGCCACCCAGAAAAACAGAATGTCGAATCCCGTGATCAACAGCGACGTGGGATAAAACTTGCGCAGGTCCTCAGTCTGTTCCGGCCAGCCGAGCGTCGAGAAGGGCCACAACTGCGAGCTGAACCAGGTGTCGAGCACATCCGCATCCTGCACCAGGCGCGAACTGCCGCACCGGCTGCAGCTCTTTGGTTCCTCGCGCGCCACGTTGATCTCGGCGCAGTCCTGGCAATGCCACGCCGGAATCCGATGCCCCCACCATAACTGCCGCGAGATACACCAGTCGCGGATGTTGTACATCCACTCGTAGTAGACCTTGGTCCAGTTTTCCGGGATGAACGCGATCTGGCCGGATTCGACAACCTGAATGGCCTTCTCGGCCAGCGGCTTGGTTTTCACGAACCACTGCGTGGAAATCAGCGGCTCGACGATGTCCTTGGTGCGCTCGCAGCGGCCCACGCTCAGCGTGTGAGCTTCAATCTTTTCGATCAACCCGAGCTTTTCGAGATCCGCCACGACTTGCTTGCGCGCCTCGAAGCGATCGAGGCCGGCATACGGTCCCGCGGCCGGCGTCATGCGGGCGTTTTCGTCAATAACCTTGATCTTCGGCAGATCATGCCTTTTACCCGCTTCGAAATCGTTCGGATCGTGCGCCGGCGTTACTTTCACCACGCCCGTGCCAAATTTGGGATCGGCCAGCTCGTCGAGAATAATCGGAATCTCGCGATCCATGAGCGGCAGCATTACCGTTTTTCCGTGCAGATGCAAAGTAGCGCGCATCGCGCGGGTTGATCGCGACCGCCGTATCACCCAGCATCGTCTCCGGGCGCGTCGTCGCCACGACCAGATGCCGATCCGTGCCCACCACGGGGTACCGGATGTGCCACAGGTGCCCCTCGGTCTCCTCGTGTTTCACTTCGAGATCGGAGAGCACGGTCTGGCAGCGCGGGCACCAGTTCACCATGTACTCGCCGCGGTAAATCAGGCCCTTTTCCCACAGCCTGACAAATACTTCGCGCACCGCGCGGGAAAGGCCCGGGTCCATGGTGAAGCGCTCGCGGCTCCAGTCGCAGCTCACGCCCATGCGGATCATCTGCCGGATGATGGTGCCGCCGTACTGTTCTTTCCATTGCCAGACGCGCTCGATGAATTTCTCGCGGCCCACTTCGTTGCGGGTGGTGCCCTCGCTCGCGAGTTGCCGCACCACCATCATCTCGGTCGAGATGCCCGCGTGGTCCGTTCCGGGCAGCCACAACGTGTTATCGCCGCGCATGCGATGCCAGCGCACCGTGCAATCGATTTCCGTATGCTCCAGCATGTGGCCGATGTGCAGCGAGCCGGTGACATTCGGCGGCGGAATCACCAGGGCAAATACCGGCGCCGCGCTTTTCACGTTGGCGTGAAACACGCCGGCGTCGATCCACCACTGCGCCCAATGCGGCTCAAACCGCTGCGGCTCATACACTTTCTCTAGTTGCATGGGGAAATTTCAATATAGCAGAGGGGGCGGCTCCAGCCTCCCGGGCGCGCCGTGGAGGCACACGGCGTCAAAGCGGAGCCGCGGAAGTGCTATCTTTGTTTTTTCCGGATGGCCAAACTGCCGACGTTTTTCACGCCGAGGGCTGCTCTCGCGGCGTTTTTTCTCGCCAGCGCGCTCGCGGGGCGCGGATTCGCAACTGGTCCGGGTCGAACGTGAAATGGAGCGCGTCTCGCAGGTTGCGGGCGGCGTGGTCGGAGCAAGCGCCATCCATCTCGAGTCCGGCCGCACCGTGTCCTTCCACGGGGACGAGCGATTCCCCATGGCCAGCACCTTCAAGATCCCCGTCGCCGTCACGCTGCTGCATCGCGTCGACCTGGGCGAAGTGAAACTGGACCAGATGGTGGAAATACGTACTTCCGATCTCCATCCGGGCAGCGGCACGCTCACCAATCTATTCCGCGCGCCCGGTGTTTCGCTCTCGGTTCGCAATCTCATGGAGCTGATGCTGCTGATCAGCGACAACAGCGCCGCCGACATCCTTCTGCGGCTGGCCGGCGGGCCGGAAGCCGTAACCGCCCGTATGCGGGACCTAGGCGTAAGCGGCATCACCGTCAACCGGTCCACCGCGCGTCTGATCGCCGACTGGGACGGGGTGAAGAACCTGCCCCCGGAAAATCAATGGTCGCCGGCGGCATGGCGGCAACTGTTTGACGCCGTTCCTCGCGACGAGGCGCGGAAAGCGGCCGCGGCGGCCGAGAAGGATCCACGGGACACGTCCACGCCCGGCGCGATGGCGTCGCTGCTGGCGCGCGTCTGGCTCAAAGATAAGGAAGTCTTGAATCCCGAATCCGCCGACCTGCTGCTCGACATCATGCGCCGTTGTGAAACGGGCGACGCGCGGCTGAAGGGCATTCTGCCGGAGGGAACCGAAGTCGCCCACAAGACGGGATCAATTGGCAGTAGCACCAACGACGTTGGCATCGTTACACTGCCGGACAACACCGGACACGTTGCCATTGCCGTGTTCGTGAAAGCGTCCGATAATCCTGCCCCCGCGCGCGAGCGGGCCATCGCCGAAATCGCGCGCACGGTGCACGATTTCTTCCTGTTTGAAACTTCGCCGGGAGCGCTCGACTACGATCACATCGCCGAACGAATCGTCGAAGCGCTGAAGCCCGCACGGGGAGAGCGGGTCCTGTTCGGTGGCGATCCCGATTATTTTCAGGAGCTCTCCGAAGCCTTGCGCAAACGGCTCAAGAAGGCGGGCGCCATCGAAGCCCACGAGCTGAGCGAGGCGGAGATCTATCTTTGGCTGCCGTTGAGCAAGCACAAGATGGCGGCCGAGGAGCAGAAGGCCCTCGAAGCGTGGCTCGAGCGCGGCGGCACGCGCCGTGAGATCCATGTTCATTGGGCGGAAGGCAGCGTCGAGCCCGATGGCCTTCCCGGGACTCATTCGCGTGCGCTCGATCGCGTCTATCAGGCTGCTCTCGACATCGACTATGCAGCGCTCTCCGCGGCGCAGGATCGAGCAATCAAACTGCTGCGCTCGGGGGTGGTGCGCGTGCGCACGGCTGCGGGAACAGACATCAGTTTTCGAGTCGGCAACCGTCCGTTTAACAAGCAGGATGGCAACGCCACCGCCCGGCGCGCACGGGCGGCTCACGTGCGGGTTGATCGCGAGATCGAGCTGCCGGCGGGCGTACTGCGCGTTGCTCCCGTCGAAGAAAGCGTGAACGGGCGCCTGGTGATCCCCTCCGCGCGATTTCCCAAAGGCATCGTGCGCAATCTGAGGCTCGATATTCATGCAGGCGAGATCACGGGCATTTCCGCGGACGCAAATATGGAAGTGGCCGACGAGGCCATCTCGGCCGGTGGCGACGCCGCCCGGGGCTTTCGTGAATTCGCCTTGGGCTTTAATCCCAAGCTCCAGGACCCCTCCACCGGCTCGACGCTTCCTTACTACGGCTACGGCGCGGGCGTCGTCCGCATGAGCCTGGGCGATAACGCGGAACTCGGCGGCCAGGTTCGCGGAGATTTCGTTCGCTGGTTCTTCTTCCCGGATGCGTCGGTGGAGGTGAACGACCAGCCGCTCGTCAATCGTGGAAAACTCATCGATGCCTACCAGCCAGCATCTCATTGACCGCCTCGCCGCGATTCCTTACACCGGCGCCATCAGCGATATCCTCGACGAAATGGGGTACACGCACCAGGTGTTGCCCGCGGAACTCCGGTCGATCCAGCCCGGCCAAACCATCGCCGGCCGGGCCCTGACGGTAACCGGCGAGCGCGCTTCCGGACTGCCGCGAGACGATTACTTCCGGCCCTTTCTCACGATGTTGGGATCAATCGGGCCGGGCGACGTCGTCGTCAGCCAGCCGAATGACGCGACGGTGGCCCATTTCGGCGAATTGTCTTGCGAAACCGCCCAATTCCGCGGAGGCAGAGGCGCGGTGATTGACGGCGGCATCCGCGACGTCGACTACATTCTCCGGCTCGGCTTCCCGGTCTTCGCACGATACAAAACGCCGCAGGATATTGTCGGCCGCTGGCGCCTCACGGATTGCAACGTTCCGATCATCATTGGGGAAGTCCGCATTCACGCGGGCGACTTCGTGGTGGGCGATCGGGACGGAGTCGTGGTGCTTCCCCAATCCGTAGCCGAGGAAGTCATTACCAAAGCCGAAGCCGTGGTGCACACCGAGAATGCGGTGCGAAAGGCGATTATCGAGGGCGCGCATCCGCTGGAAGCCTACGAGAAATTCGGCCGGTTCTGAACGATTACGCAATCCGGCGCGATGGCCGCGCCGCGCGGCGCCGGGAAAATGATTCGGGATTTTCGCCACGTCCCCTCTTTAGCCGGCAGACCGGAGCTTTTGCTCGACGCTGCGGACTTTATCTTCCATCGTCTGCTCGCGGTCCGTACGAGTTCCCAGTCTAATGTTGGTCGAGATCCGGGGCACTCCCATGGCGTGAATGGCGTCATGACATCGCTTGATGGCGCCGAAGACGTCGTCCCACTCGCCTTCGATGTTCGTACCGTAAGCGTGGAGCATCGTCTTTAGGCCGGCTTCGGCCAGAATGCGCTCGCACACCGCGACCTCCCGGGACACAGAGACTCCGATTCCCATGGGGATGACACATAAATCAGCAATCACTTTCATTCCTCTTCTCCGGTGCGGGGTGCCGCTTGGTATGTCAGCGATCATATCGAATGGGCGCGGGCCGTGGTACGTGCGATACCGCACTTCGAGGCCCGGCGGGCGGGCTTAGCTGCGATTTATGCTAGATGGGATGCAACGACATACGCGGATTTTCACGATCGCCGTCCTGATAGCGGCGCCACTCCTCGCCGCCAAGACCAACGAGACGGCCGAACGCCTGCACGAAGCCGGGGCGGTATTTTCAGAAATCATGGCCGCGCCGGACAAGGGCATTCCGCGAGATCTGCTCGAAAAGGCGCACTGCGTGGTGATTGTGCCGGGCTTGAAGAAGGGCGCTTTCATTTTTGGCGCCAAGTACGGTAAAGGCTTCCTCCTATGCCGCAAGGGGGAGAGAGGTTGGTCGGCGCCGGCCGCGGTTCGCGTAGAAGGAGGCAGTTTTGGTTTCCAGATTGGCGGATCAGAGACCGACGTGGTGCTGCTGGTGATGAACGATCGTGGAGCCGGCCGGCTGCTCTCGAGCCAGTTCACGCTGGGCGGCGAGGGCGAAGTAGCGGCGGGGCCGGTGGGGCGGTCAGCCACGGCGCAGACCGACGCCAAAATGACGGCGGAAATTCTATCGTGGTCACGTACGCGCGGTATTTTCGCCGGCATCTCCCTGCAGGGTGCGACGCTGCGGCAAGACTTGGACGACAACGAGGCTCTTTATGGCAAGAAGCTGGACAATAAGGAAATCGTGCAGGGTCACATAGCGCCGCCGAAGGCCGCCGCCAGGCTGTTGAGCTTGCTTAGCAAGTACTCACCGCACGAGAAGTCCTAGGCGCCCGCGGCCAGATTCGGAGCCGCCAGCCGATTTGAACGGCCCCGCGGTAGGGTACACTGGGCATTCCTTGCCATGTCCGCACCGTTAAAACTTGGTATTGCCGGGATCGGCCGTATGGGAATGATCCATGCACTGCATGCCCACGAATTGTCTTTCGAAACAGGAAGCTGCGTGCTGGCGGCGCTGGCCGACGCGAACGTCAAGCGCGCTCATGAGTTCGCAGTTCAGATTGGCCGCGACCTCCCGGTATTCGCATCCGTCGAAGAGCTGGCGGAAGCGGGTGTGTGCGACGCTGCCGTAGTGGTCACGCCGACGGCGGACCACAGCAAA
Organism: Terriglobia bacterium; assembly: GCA_963768075.1. Lineage (GTDB taxonomy): Bacteria > Acidobacteriota > Terriglobia > Bryobacterales > Bryobacteraceae > QHXW01. The sequence continues at coordinate 216,966 of CAVYHD010000002.1, read as the reverse complement.
CACGCCAGCGCGCTCATCGAAGCCGGCCATCGCGTTCTGCTCGAAAAGCCGCTGACCGGCGCTCTCGACACAGATCGCGAGTTCTCAGCCAGACTGGATCGGGATCATCCTCAGGCTCTGATGCTGGCGTTTCAGCGCCGGTTTGATGCGCCGTTGATGTACGTGAAGCAACTCCTCGACACCGGCGCGATCGGCCGCGTTTTCAAGATCTATTCCGCCCTGGAGGATTCATTCCCCGCGCCCGACGGGTACCAGAGCGGCGGCATTCTGCCCGACATGTCGGTGCACAATGTGGACGAGATCCTTTGGCTTGCCGGCAGAATGCCCACAGCCGCGCTTACAATCGGTTCTCGCATCTACAGTCACCGTCTCACCACCTCCGGGGAAGACTTCGACGACGCGCTTCTGTACCTCTGGTTCGGCGATGATGCCGTGGCGCAGGTTCAAGTAACCCGTAATCATGTTTCGGGCTACCGCGTCGAAGCGTTGATTTTTGGCGAAGAAGGGCAGATTCACGTCGGCCATTTCGAACAGAAACCGTTCGAGATCGTCGTCGAGGCTTACGGCCGCCGGGATAGGAAGGAACCGCTCGCGCAGGTAAGATTTGCCATGCGGGAGTACGGACGGCCGCTGCCCGAGTTTGTCGACCGATTCGGACCGGCCTATAAAGCCGAGCTCGCGGCATTCATCGACTGCTGCCGCGCGGGAACGCCCTTCCCCACCACGCATCGCGACGGCCTGCGCGCGCAACAGGTGATCTCCGCGGGGATGGAGCGCGTGTTGTCGCGAGGACAGGCAGCGCCGGTCGGCTGATGGTGACGCGCCGAGTGGTGCTGGAAGCGAGCCTTCTGGCTTGCCTGTCCGGCTGCCGGCGCACGGGCCAGAAGGTCATCGGCGTCATTCCCAAAGCCACCTCACACTTGTTTTTTGTTTCGGTGCACGCCGGCGTGGAGCGGGCGGCGCGAGATCTGCATGTGGACGTATTGTGGAACGGACCCGACAACGAAACCGATTACACGCGGCAAATCGAAATCGTGGATGCCATGGTTGCCCGGCAGGTGGACGCACTAGCCATTTCCGCTACCGAAGAACGCGCTTTGGTCGCTCCGCTCGAGCGCGCCATACGGGCGGGCATACCGGTGACGGTTTTCGACTCCGCCGTGGCCATCGATAACTATGTCAGTTTCATCGCGACGGACAATTACGGAGCGGGGTGCACGGCAGCGCGCACGCTCGCGGGTCTGATCGGCGGCAAAGGCGGCGTCGGCATGGTGATGCAGAAGCCGGGCGGCACCTCGACGGTGTTGCGCGAGCGCGCATTTGAAGAGACGATCGCCAAGGAATTTCCCGGCGTCCGGATCGTGGCAGAGCAGTTCGGCATGGCCGATGCGGCACGATCAAGAGCCGCCGCCGAGAACATTTTGACGGCACACCCTGATCTCGCCGGATTGTTCGCTTCGAGTGAAGCCGCTTCCATCGGGGCGATCCAAGCCGCTCGCAGCCGCGGTATGTCCGGAAAAATCAAACTGGTCACCTTCGATTTCAGCCCGACTCATTTGGAGGCGCTGAAAGACGGCACGGTTGACGTCATGCTGGTCCAGGACCCGTTCCGCATCGGCTACGAAGCCGTGAAGTCGCTCGCGGAGAAGCTGAGCGGCCGGGTGCCCGCCAGGCGGCTCGACCTGCCGGTCCGGTCGATCGTTAAGGCCGACCTGACAAAACCGGCTGTTCAAGCGCTTTTATTTCCTGACGGGCAGAAGCCACAGTAGCGGAATTCTGCCACGCTGGATCGCCCACTCCGTTAACTTAAGTAGACATTGGATTTCCGCCTCGGCTTCGAAACAATAAAAAGAAGATGGTTCGGTCTCAATCGAGGGGCACATGGCTCGACAGCGCCTGGTTGTCGGTGCGGCTGGTAGTGCTTGGCGTGGTTGTACTTCTGGCGCCACTGACACTCTCCGCGCAGCGATATCGCTTTAAGTACTACAGCCATCTCTACGGCTTGAAAGAGCCGGAAGTCCACGCCTTATTGCAGGACCGCACCGGCTTTTTGTGGGTGGGCACGGCCGGCGGATTATTTCGCTACGACGGTGCGCACTTTACTCAGTTTGGCGGCGCCGATGGTCCGGCGGGTTCTGTTGATGCGCTGGGCCAAACGGCCGATGGAACCCTGTGGGCGGGAACGACTAACGGACTTGCGCGACTCCGCGGCGGCCGCCTTGAGTTCATCGCTTCTGCCGGACGCATGCTTGTCACCGGCCGCTCGGGAATTGCCACCGACCAACACGGCGGGATCTATCTGGCGACCACCAACGGCCTCTACGCCGGCCACGCAGGCGACGCGGGCTTCGTCTTCCGCCATTATGCGATCCCGGCTCCAATAGCGGACCAGACCGTTCACAGTGTTTATGCCGACGCGGCGGGAGTCGTATGGTTTGGATGCGGGGACCGGTTGTGCAGCCTCGCGAAGGAGCAGATCCGCGTCCTCGGCAGCGACGTTGGAATTCCGCCGGACCGGTGGGACGCGATATTGGCGGACCACGAAGGGAACCTCTGGATTCGCAGCGTGCAGCGTCTCTTGATGCGGCCCAGCGGCGCCCGCGCGTTTGTGGCTCAAGACCGCAGCCTTCCTCGGGCCATGGACTTCGCGACCCTCTATGTGGATCGCGAGGGGCAGATCTTTGTCCCGAGCGAAGCCGGGATCAGCCGGCTGACGGCCCGTGGATGGGAGACCATCGGGATCGATCAAGGTCTTCCGACGAACCCTACTTGCTGCGTGTTGGAAGATCACGAAGGCTCCATTTGGGTCGGCCTCAACGGAGCGGGCTTGGCGCGATGGGTGGGCCGGGACCAGTGGCAATCGTGGACGCGTTCGGACGGGCTGGCCGGGAACAATCTGCAAGCCATGCACCGGGACGGCGCGGGCGTGGTTTGGGTTGGGACAGAGGGAGGTTTGCAGCACTTCAACTCCGACGGGAAGCTCACCCCACCTTGGACCGCCCAACAAGCTTTGGCTGGTACCAAAGTGCGGGCCATCACCTCGACTCTCGACGGCGCAATCTGGGTCGGAAGCAGCCCTGGCGGGATTTCCCGGCTAGATCCGCATAGCGGCCGCATCCAACAGTACCCGCTGGGTTCCAACGCCGCGGACAATCAGGTAACCAGCATTACCCTGGACGCCGAACAACACCTCTGGGTCACGACACAGGGCGCGCTGTTCCGCAGTACGGGCCAGTTTCCCTCGGTACAATTTGAGCGGCAAATTCTGCCGCTCAGTTCCGCCGAGGAAGTGTTTGGCCAGACCTTGATGGATTCGAAAGGACGGCTGTGGTTTGCGGGATCGTTCGGACTCCTTCGCATGGACCATGGTCAGTGGCGGCGATTCACCACAAAAGACGGCTTGGCGAGCAATGCCCTGGACTCACTCGCCGAAACACCGGACGGTAGCATCTGGATCGACTACACCGCTGAGGTGGGAATCGCGCGGCTCTCCTTCGAACAAGACAAGCCTCGCGTGGAACATTTCTCAGAACGAAATGGGTTGAACTCCGACGGAGTGGCTGCGCTCGCCACCGACGCCCGCGGATGGCTGTGGGTGAGTTCGAACGATGGGGTGGACGCATTCGATGGCCAGCGATGGCGTCACTTTGGCCAGGAGCAGGGATTGCTCTGGGAAGACTGCGTCACCCGGTCCCTATTTGCAGATGCCGAGGGAAACATCTGGATTGGCACCAGCCGCGGACTGTCCCGCTTCCACCCATCCACGTGGCTCGCGGCGTCGGTTCCCCCACCCGTGCTGATCACCTCCATTCAATTCGGCGGCGGTACTGTCGGGGCGTCCGATCGCCTGGAGATTCCCTACCGGGAGCATTCGCTCGTAGTTGGCTTCGCCGGATTGAGTTATCTCAACGAAGGCGGCGTTCGCTTTCGCTACCGGTTGAAGGAACTGGAGGAAACCTGGGTCGAGACCAACCAGCGGGAGGTGCGCTACCCCAGCCTGCCTCCTGGGGCGTACACGTTCGAAGTGATGGCTCGTAATCCGGACGGGGTTTGGAGCGCGGAGCCAGCCAGCCTGCGGTTTTCCATTCTCCCGCCCTGGTGGCAGTCGTCGTGGGCTTACGTGTCTTTCCTTATTCTGCTGGCTTGCGGCGTGCGCCTGGTATGGGGCTGGCGCGTCGCCCGCTTGAAACGCGAGCAAACCCGCCTGGAGAGCGCCGTGCAACAGCGGACCAGCGAGCTGCAAGCCAAGACCAATGAGCTGGAAGTCGAGAAAACCAAGGTGCTCGATGAGAAGGTGCGCGCCGAACAAGCGAACCGGCTCAAGAGCGAGTTTCTGGCCAACATGAGCCACGAAATTCGCACTCCCATGAACGCCATCCTTGGAATGACCGGTCTCGCGCTGGACACGGAGTCCCGCGACGAGCAGAAGGAATATCTGGAAGACGTGATGACCTCAGCCGAGACGCTGCTGTCACTGCTCAACGACATTCTGGATCTGTCCAAGATCGAGTCCGGCCGCATGGAACTCTCTCCGACTCCCATGTCGGTCGCTGACCTCGTGCACGAGGCCACACGTTTCCTGGGCACCGCGGCTCAGCGGAAAGGCCTGGAAGTCGGTTGTGAGGTTGATCCGAAGATTCCCGATCCGCTTTTCGGCGATCCGCTCCGCCTGCGGCAGGTGCTGGTCAACCTGCTCGGCAACGCCATCAAGTTTACCGAGAGGGGCTTTGTTTGCGCCAAAGTTCGGCTGGAGTCGACCGAGTCAGACAACGTCTGCCTGCGATTCTCCGTTCAGGACAGCGGGCCGGGTATCCCCGAGGACAAACAAGCCCTCATTTTCCAGTCTTTTTGCCAGGCGGATGGCACCATTAGCCGGAAGCATGGCGGCACCGGCCTGGGGCTGACTATTTCGTCCCGGCTGGTGGAAATGATGCATGGCTCGATTGAAGTGGAAAGCAAGCTGGGGGAGGGAAGCACTTTCCACTTTACCGTCCGGCTGGGAAAAATGATTAAAGAGCGGGACCCCCAGCCAGCCGAGAACGGTGATTCCGTGCGCGAACCCCGGCTCGATGCGGAGGCCAGGCGCGAGCTCACTTCACTCAACATCCTGGTAGCGGAGGACAACTTCAGCAATCTGAAATTGGTCACGCGGATTCTCGAAAGCTGGGGGCAGAGGATCACCATCGCCGTCGATGGGCGGGAAACATTGAGGCTATTCGAGGAACAGAACTTTGACCTGATTGTGCTCGACATCCAAATGCCCGAGATGGATGGACTCGAGGTGGCGGCGGCCATTCGGCAAAGCGACAAAAAGAAGCACAGGGATACACCGATACTGGCGCTGACCGCTCATGCCGGGCCAGAGATGCGCGCACAATGCTTCGCTGCCGGGATGGATTACTTCTTGACGAAGCCCATACAGCCCCGCAAGCTATTCGACGCGCTGAAAACGGTGGGTGTTTCCCAGAAGCCGCGAAGCTAGAGACGGCCGCTCGTGAAGCGCATCCCCGCCGTTCGGAATTCGTGGGACTCCGCGCGAACCGCGGCCGCCTTCGCATTTGGGTCATGGCGAACAATTCGCCCGCGCATGACCAACTTTAAGCCGCAAGCGCCTTCCAGCAGGAACGGCCACTTCATTGAGAGTTCCACCGAGCCGCGCGCCGGTATTACATCGTCAGTCTCAAACAGAACGCCGCCACTGCTGATATTGACCGTTCTTCCAGAACCGGTTCGCTCCACCCGGCCTCCGCGCATTAGTTTGTACCGTAGCTCTAAGGCGATCGGATACCGGCCCTTGGAGCGCTGATCTCCTCGCCGCTCAGCAGATTCCCAAATCCCGCTTGTTTCCGGCATCACGGCGCATGCACTGGCCATGTTTCCTCCCGCCAATAATAGTGGCAATGCAGCAGCCAAACGTATCCACATGCCGCTGCAGATATCTCGCAGCCTATGATTTACCGGGAGATAGAGACTTCCGCGGGTCCGGTCATCGGGGTTCGATTCGTCCCAAAAACCCGCCAAACCCTAACTAATGAGATAGAGCGGCAATCCAAACGGATAGTCTTCGGCGGTGTCGCGGGGTGCGTTTCGAATACCGTCTGATAGACTTGGGGACGGAAAGCAGGTAGAAACAATGTCCAAACGCAATGGAGACAAGTCCCAATTCGGCCGGCTGCGCAAGCAAAAGATCGCGCGCCGCGTGCGTAATCGGGAGTTACGCAAACAGATCACGGAGAAGACCGGAATTGATCCCCTGCGCCGCACCTCTTAGCGCACCCTCCGCATTCAGCCGTTTGGTCTGCGCTGTCCTCAGCCTTATCCTTGCCCCCGCCACCTTGGCGCAAAGCGGCTCTCCCTCGGAAGTTGACTGGCCCGTGTATGGTCACGATCCCGGCGGCGCGAAGTATTCCCCGCTTTCGGACGTCAACAAGGGCAATGTCAAAGAGCTGGCAATGGCCTGGGAATTTCATTCGGGCGATATCTACGATCCGAAGGGCAACGGCGGTAAGCAGTCAGCCTTCGAATGCACGCCCTTGTTCATTGATGGCACGCTCTACCTCACCACGCCGTTCGGCCGCGTGATTGCGCTCGATCCCGACACGGGAGTGCAAAAGTGGGCGTTCGATCCGAAGTCGGACATTACAGCCGGATACGGTGACTTCGCGAACCGCGGAGCGGCAGCTTGGTCGGATGCGAAAACCAGCCAGCGGCGTATTTTCGTGGCGACGATTGATGCGCGCCTGGTGGCCGTCGATGCCGCTACGGGCAAGGCCATCGACACCTTCGGCCGAGGAGGAGTAGTGGATCTGCGCCAGGGCCTGCGTAATCCGCCGCACGAAAAATGGGAGTACGAGGAGACTTCGCCGCCGGCAGTGATTGGCGATCTGGTGGTTGTCGGCTCCGGCGTGGCGGATAACCAATGGACCGACGCCGCCAGCGGAGAGGTTCGAGCCTTCGACGCGCGCACCGGGAGACTGGTCTGGACGTGGGACCCGATGCCCGGGCAGAAAACGGGAGCAGCGAACACCTGGTCGATCATCTCGGTCGATCCGGAACGCAAGCTCGTCTTCCTCCCTACCGGCAGCGCCAGTCCCGACTACTACGGCGGCGAGCGGCCGGGCAACAACCTTTATGCCAATTCACTCGTCGCGCTGCACGCCGGGACAGGCAAGATGCTTTGGCACTTCCAGACAGTGCATCACGACCTCTGGGACTACGATATCGCCTCGCAGCCCACGTTGTTCACCATGCGGCGCAACGGCAAAGAGATTCCAGGGATCGCGGTCGGCTCCAAAACAGGCAACCTTTTTCTGCTCAATCGCGAGACGGGCGAACCGTTGTTCGGCGTCGAGGAACGGCCGGTCCCGGCGAGCGACGTTCCGGGGGAGAAAGCCTCGCCGAGGCAGCCCTTTCCCATTCTTCCCAAGCCGCTTGTGCCGCAAAGGCTTACCGCTGACAACGTCTGGGGACCCACCGAGGAGGACCGCAAATGGTGCCAGGACTTTCTGAAGGGCAAGCGCGCTGAGGGCATCTTCACTCCACCCAGCGTCCAAGGCTCGATCATTTTCCCAGGCAATATCGGCGGCATGGCGTGGGGCGGAGCAGCCTTTGATCCAAGCCGCGGGATGCTTATCATTCCGACTAACCGGCTGGCGGCTTACATCCGGCTCATTCCGCGCGACAAATTCGATGAACAGGTAGGAAAGGAACCGGGGATCGAGTATGCGCGGCAGCGGGGGACGCCTTTTGGGCTGGCGCGCACCTTGCTGCTTGGCCCGAACAAATTCACTTGCAGCGCCCCGCCCTTCGCCGCGATCACCGCAATCGATGTCTCCACGGGACAGGCAAAATGGGAAGTTCCGCTGGGAACCTTTCCGTGGAACCCGAATCGTCAGGACGCGGGCCAACTCGGGTCACCCGCCTTGGGCGGGCCCATTGTCACAGCAAGCGGACTGATCTTTATGGGTGGGACCGTCGACGGTTACTTTCGCGCCTTTGACGTTGATTCCGGCGCGGAGCTTTGGAAAACAAAACTTCCCGCCGCGGCCCGCGCCACGCCCATGACCTACCGGACCGCGCGGGGCAAGCAATATGTCGTGATCGCCGCCGGCGGGTTCGATGGGCAGCAGCCACCCGGCGACGCACTCGTGGCGTTTGCCATTCGCAACAAATAGCGGTCAAGGAGGCTCAGATGCGAAACTTCGACAGTCTCTCGGAGCGTGAGATGCTGGCGCTCGCCATCTCCTTGGAGGAAGAGGACGAGCGCGTATACGCCGACTACGCCGAAGGCCTGCGCGAGAATTTTTCTGCCTCGGCTGCCGTGTTCGACGGCATGCGCGCAGAGGAATCCGGGCACCGGCGCAGGCTCATCGAGCTTTACCGGCAAAGGTTCGGTGAGCACATTCCGCTTATCCGGCGGCAGGACGTTAAGGGTTTTGTCACCCGCAAGCCGGTATGGCTCGTGCGTCCGCTGGGCCTGGAGACCGTGCGCAACCAGGTAAGCGCCATGGAGGTGGAAAGCCGGCGCTTTTACGAGAAGGCCGCCGCGCGAGCCCAGGATGCAGGTGTGCGCCAGTTATTGGACGACCTGGCGCAAGAAGAACGGACGCACGAAGATCGCGCCGAAGCGCTGGAAAAGGACAAGCTGCGGCCGGATGTCAAACACCAGGAAGATGAGGCCGATCGCCGCCTGTTCTTACTACAAATTGTTCAGCCGGGTCTGGCGGGCCTGATGGATGGCTCGGTATCCACGCTGGCGCCGGTCTTCGCCGCGGCCTTCGCTACGCGGAATAGCTGGGACGCATTTGTCGTGGGATTGGCGGCGTCCCTTGGCGCAGGTATCAGCATGGGTTTTGCCGAAGCGCTCTCCGACGACGGTAGTCTCACCGGCCGTGGGCATCCGTGGGTACGCGGCCTGATTTGCGGCTTGATGACGGCGCTGGGCGGCGTGGGCCATACCTTCCCCTTCTTGATTCCGGATTTCAAAGTCGCAATGGGCGCCGCCGTCGTTATCGTCTTGATCGAACTGGGAGTCATCTCATGGATCAGGCACCGCTACATGGAAACGCCTCCCCTGTCGGCGGCCCTCCAGGTGGGCTTGGGCGGCGCCCTGGTCTTCCTTACCGGCGTCCTGATCGGCAACGCGTAACAAATTAGAAAGAAATCTGGGGTCTTCCACGCTGTTCGCGTCATCCAATCCGATAGCGATGTGCTCTGATGAATGCCGCGCGCTCGTCGCGCAGATTAACGACCTCCTGGACGGGGAATGTCAGGAACAAGTTGCACGAGATTGCCAAGCCCACCTGCGCGCTTGTCCGCGTTGCGCGTGCCTGGTTCGCACGCTCAGAAAGGCGATCGAGCTATACAGGCGTTCCGATCCGCCGCCGATTCCAGCCGGACTTCACACACGGATCCGGGCAATTTTCGCCGCGCGGCACTGCAGCTGATCAAACTTTAGCGGCGCCACAGGTCTGCCGGTTTGAGGCCTTTGGCGAAGCCTCCGAACCCGAACGGTAAGGGCTTGTACTCGCCCACCAGGTCCACGTTGGTTCTCGCCGGAATCCGATCTTCCAACCCCATCGCCCAAAAGCACGCATTGACGATCAACCGGCGCAGTCCTTCGCTCTCCAGGTCCTGTGCCGCTCCCATGGTCGTTGTGAACACGCGCCCACTTTGGCCGCGTGCGCCCCGGTAGCTCTTGATCCAGGCCAGCGGCATCATGGGATTGTTTTGCTTGCCTGGCACAGGCGCATCGGCCGGCTTCATTCCTTCGAGCACCTCGCCCAGCATCAGCGGCTGACTATCGCCGGGCAGCGGCACGCGCACTTCGTAGACATCGGTTCGCGTCCAGATATCCCCGGCGCCAATTCCGCGCAAAATCGGGTGGCTCGCTTGCTCCGGGACCACGATGGCGCGGGTACTCTGCTTGCCGTGCTCCCCGTGGTGCGCAATCCACGTTTCACCGAGCACCTGCCGCCCGAATCCGCCGTCCCATTCTTTGCTGTTCCAACTGTATTGCTCATACGTCTTGCTGCTCTTCAGCGCAAAAGCGTGGGTCGCCGTGCGCATGGCCACAATCGGGCGTCCGGATCCCACGTAGTCTACGATGTGCTTCATCTGCTCATCCGGCAAATCGCGAAATCGCGTGAAAATGATCAGCAGGTCGGCGCTGTCGAGCGCTTCGAGGCCAGGGATGTTGTTCTGCTGGTCCGGGTTGACCGTACCGTCTTTCGGATTGATCGCGAACAGCACCGTGCAGTCGAACCCGTGCCGCGCGCTCAGAATTTGGGCCAACTGGGGCAGGGCTTGCTCGGAGCGGTATTCTTCGTCACCGCTCACCAGCACGATGCGCTTTCCCGCGCCCAAGCACAAGCTCGGCAATGCAACTAACAGCGCCAACAACACGCGGATCCGGGCCACGTCCCATCTTCTCAGTTCTGCGCGGCTCGAGGCGCGCGCCTTCAGTGTGCTGCGGCGAGCTCGAGTTCGCCGTGCCCGGCTACCTGCCCCAATTGCTATCATGTTCGCTTGTTCGAGCTCCGAACGGACAATGCCGCCGAATATCTGCGCTCGCGCGGCATCGCCGGCGGGAGTGCCCGCATTACCGAGCTGGGCGGTGGCGTCTCGAACACGGTTTTGCTGGTCGAAGCCGGCGACCGCCGCTCGATTCTCAAACAGGCGCTCGGCAAGCTACGCGTCGAGGACGATTGGTTTTCCGACCGCGAACGCATCTTCCGCGAATCGGCCGCCATGCGCTGGCTGGCACCCCATCTGCCTGCCGGCTGCCTCCCCGAGATTCTGTTTGAGGACCACCAGAATTACCTGTTCGCCATGACGGCCGCGCCAATGGACGCTCTGACGTGGAAAGTGATCCTGCTGCGTGGGGAATTCGATCTGCGTGTTGCTGAACGCATTGCCGGCATCCTTGCGATGATGGTCTCGGCAAGCTGGTGCGACACGGAATCCGAGCGCATATTCGGTGATCAGGCGGTCTTCGATCAATTGCGCCTCGACCCCTATTACCGCACCACGGCCGCGCGCCACCCGGATCTCGGCGGGCACTTCGACCGGCTCATGCGTGAATCGTCCGCACGAAGAGTCTGCCTGGTCCACGGTGACTGGAGCCCCAAGAATTTCCTCGTGAGCCCGGGGAATGTCATGGCCATCGATTTTGAGGTGGCGCACTTTGGCGATCCGGCGTTCGATTCCGCATTCCTGCTCAATCACCTGCTGCTGAAATCGTTCTACCGCCCTCAATGGAGCGCCGGCCTTGCGCGGCTCGCCCTGCGCTTCTGGGAGGTCTACCGAGCCGCGATTCCCGCCCCCTGCGATTGGATTGAACCCGCTACTCTCGCTCACCTCGGCTGCCTGCTGCTCGCGCGCATCGACGGCAAATCGCCCGTTGAATACATCACCGATGCCCATCTGCGTGAAAGTATCCGCCGCTTTGCACGCGACCTGATCCTCTCTCCGCCCGCGCGAGTTGCCGACGTCTTCGCACGCGCTCAGAGGAGTGCCGCATGAGCCTCACCATAAAAACCCTTCGCGCGCTGGAAATCCTGGACTCTCGCGGCAATCCCACGGTCATGGTCGAAGCGGAGCTTTCCGATGGAACTGCCGCCAACACCAAAGTTCCCTCGGGCGCATCCACCGGTTCCCACGAGGCCCGCGAGCTTCGCGACGGCGATGCCGGGCATTACGCGGGAAAAGGCGTGCGCCGGGCCGTTGAGAACGTGCACCGCGTGCTGGCTCCGGCTCTACACGGCGCTAACGCAGAAGATCAGCCTTCCGTCGACCAGCGTCTGACCGAACTCGACGGCACGCCGGATAAATCCCGGCTGGGTGCGAATGCCATCCTGGGCGTCTCCTGTGCCGTCGCGCGCGCCGTAGCCCGTTCGCATGGTGTTCCGTTGTGGCGTCATCTCGCGGGCAACCGGCCAGCCATCCTGCCCGTGCCCATGGTCAACATACTCTCGGGCGGGCTGCATGCGGGCCGCAACGTCGAATTCCAGGATTTTCTTGCGATCCCTTTGGATTTCCCTACATTCGCAGAGGCGCTCGAAGCGATCGTCACGGTACACCGCTCCGCGTGTAGCGTACTGAAGGAGCGTGGCTATCTCCTCACCGGGGTCGCCGACGAGGGCGGCTGGGGTCCGCATCTGCCCAGCAATGAAGCGGCGCTCGATGTGATGCTCGAAGCCATCAGCGCATCGCAGGATCGCGTCACCGGGAAATTCGCCCTTGCGATTGACGTGGCGGCATCGCACTTCTATAGCGACGGCAAGTATGAACTGCGCACCGAGGGCAGATCGCTGACCTCCGGCGAGATGATCGATTTACTCTCCGGCTGGGTCAATCGCTACCCCCTCGTCTCCATCGAAGATGGCCTCGCGGAAGACGATTGGACCGGTTGGCGGAAACTGACGGAAACGCTTGGATCGAAGGTGCAGCTCATCGGCGATGATCTGTTCGTCACTAATCCCGCCCGTCTTGAGCGCGGCATTCGGGAACAATCGGCCAACGCCGTCCTGGTGAAGATGAACCAGATCGGTACGCTCACCGAAACGTTCCAGGTGATCGACCGCGCGCGGGAGGCCGGCTTCCGTGCCGTGATCTCCGCCCGCTCCGGAGAGACCGAAGATGATTTTCTCGCCGATCTCGCTGTGGCCGCCGGCGCGGGGCAAATCAAAGTCGGCTCCGTCACGCGCTCCGAGCGCCTGGCAAAATACAACCGGCTGCTGGAAATCGAAAGCGGCGGTGCGGTTGCGTACGCCATGCACCTGATATAGTTACCGGCAGCGAGGCGCTTACGTGCTCTGGCTGCGGGGTTTGCTTTTCACGATTCTTGTGCCCTTCGTCGTGGGCTACGCTGTCCCACAGTCTTTGCGCACTCCGGGCGCAGCCGCTCCAGGTATTTGGCAATTCGGTTCTATCCTGATTGCCGCGGGAGCGCTGTTGTATCTGTGGTGCCTGGTCTGCTTTCTGCTGGCCGGAGGCACGCCCGCCATCTTCTTCACGCGCCACCTGGGGTTTCTGCTTGGCGAGGAGCCACCGGACGTCGTGCGAACCGGTCCCTATCGTTATTCCCGAAACCCGATGTATGTTGCGGTGGTTGCCGCCATCTTCGGACAGGCGGCGCTATATCGGTCGCGCGAACTCCTGATCTACGGAGCCGCCGCGGCGCTGGCGTTCGAAATCGTAGTCGTATTTCTGGAAGAACCGCACCTGCGCAAGGTGCGCGGCGCCGGCTACGAGCAATACTTGCGGGCCGTTCCCCGATGGATCGGGCCGCTCCGCGGCTGAACGCGTCCGCGCTACTTTACCGGCACAAATTCGACGTCGACCGGCGCGAAGGCTTCGAGCTTCTGGCCCGTCGGCGTCAGCCGGCCCGTCTTCTGATCAATTTGAAATACCACGAGGCTGTCGGAGTCCTGGTTGGCCGCGATCAAGTACGCGCCCGTTGGATCGAGATCAAACCCGCGCGGCGTCTTGCCTTGCGTCAACACCTGCTCTACCGGGGTAAGCGTTCCTTCCACCGAATCCACCGCAAAAACCGCGATACTGTCGTGGCCGCGATTGGAACCGTACACGAACTTCCCGGAAGGATGCACGCGGATCTCCGCCGTGCTGTCGTCGTTGGTGACTTTGTAACCCGCGGGCAGCGTCGAAATCGTATCCTTCAACCGCAAAGCTCCGCGCTTGGGGTCGTATTCGAATGTCGAAGCCGTACACTGGATTTCGTTGATCACGTACAGCCACCGGCCGTTGGGATGAAACGCGAAGTGGCGTGGACCCGCTCCCGGCGGAGTCTTGCCGAACGGAGGATCGTTCGGTGTGAGCAATCCCTTCGCGGGATCGAACCGATAGACCAGAATCTCGTCCAGCCCCAGGTCCGCCACCAGCGTAAACCGATTGTCGGGCGACGTGTTGATGCAGTGGGCGTGCGGCTCCTGCTGCCGCTCTTTGTTGACGCTCGAGCCATGATGCTGGATGGCGGCGGAGGCCTCATGCAACTTCCCATCCGCACCAATTGGCAGCACGGCGATACTTCCCCCGTCATAATTCGCCACGAACACATTTTTGGCAGTCTTATCCACCGTCACATGGCACGGGCCAGCGCCGTGCGAGGAGACTTGATTGAGAAAGGTGAGCTTGCCGGTTTTGCGGTCGATGGAGTACGCGCTCACCGCGCCCGTCTTTTGGCCCCCGAAATCGCCCCCTTCGTTCGCCGCATACAAGAAGCGGTGGTTGGGATGGATTGCCAGGTAGGAAGGACTCTTGCTCTCCGCGGCCAGTCCAATGGGTGTGAGCTTACCGCTCGCGGCATCGAAGCGAAAAACGTAAATGCCTTTACTGTTCTTCCCGGTGTAGGTTCCGACGTAGGCAAGAAAGTCCCGGCCGCCGGAGCGGTCTGCGCCACGCGCCCGCGTGACCAGCATTGGAAGAACGAGCAACAGCGCGATCATGGGGAAGGAATCACGAATCGTCATATCCGTCCTATAAGACCGCACTCCGCGCGCCAGTGCAAGCTGGAGTGTTGGACTAACTTGTCAGTGGCGGGCCTCGCCTTCTACTCGCCGTCCTCTTTTGGCCGTGTTAAGTCGGGAGACAAGAGACTCCAACAGCGATGCCCGTGCGGTGAATCACAAATTATGCCGGACGGTCTCAGGTGATATTCCCAGTATGGTTTGCCTTTTTTCTAAGATCCCTTATAGACTAAGAGGACGGTAGATTACCGGGTTCGGTGATTTCATAACGGGAGGACCGCCATAATGAGTATCTTCAACAAACGTCCGGAAGACGTTCCACCCGCGCCACGACCGGCGGCGACTCCGCCGTCAAATCCCATCGAAGCGAAGAAGGAGGCACCACCCTTGTCCAGCACGCCTTTTAAAACCCCTGAGCCGCCGGACAGCACGCGCGGTCAGGCCAGCATTGGGAAGGCCGTGAAGATCAACGGCCAGATCTACAGCCGAGAGGACCTGTACGTCGACGGCGACGTGGAAGGGACCATTGAACTTCAAGAGCACCGGCTCACCATTGGTCCCAACGGGAAGGTCCATTCCAGCGTGAAAGCGCGTGAGGTCGTGGTTCTGGGAAATATCCAGGGCAACGTCGACGCCAGCGACAAACTGGAAATCCGCAAGGACGCCAGGCTCGTCGGCGACATCAAAACCGCGCGCATCATTATTGAGGATGGCGCCTATTTCAAGGGCAGCATCGACATTGTGAAGCCCGAGCCGGCAAAATCCTCCGCGGGTGCGCCACCGCGGCCCCAGAGCGCCCCGGCTCCCGCTGCCAACGCTCAGGGCGTTGCGGTTGCCGCCGAGGTGAAGCGCTAAACTCAGCGTGGGGGTCAGGTAGTTGATCACGGAACGGTTGAGGAGTATGTTCCTTCGTCCAGGCGCTGCGGTGTCGCCTGGTCCTTCTGTTGTTGTGCCCGTGCATCATTCCCCGGCTTCCACTCTTTTCGATCGCGAGATCGTAAGTTCGCGCCAGAGCCGCGGCCTCGAACAATTCTTCACCTATGTCCGCGGGCAAGTCGGTTTATCTATCCTCGATTTCGCCGGCGCCAGCCAGGAGAACATTAACTTCATCACCAACCTCGGGCACCGGCTGTATTCCGAGGACTTCGTCCGCTCACTCGATGACGTCTTCGGCGATGAAGACCCCAACGATCAGGCCAACCAGGGACTCATCGATCAATTCCTGCGGCAGATGCTCAACTTCGAGAAGGACCAGTTCGATGGTGTGCTCGTGTGGGACGTCTTGCAATACCTTACGCCCGCCCTGCTCACCGCCACGCTGGAGAAGCTGTGCACGATTGTGCGCCCGCAAGGCTACCTGCTGGCGTATTTCCACGCTGACGAAAAGGCCCGCCAGGTGCCGTTCTATTCGTTCCGGATCAAGGATCAGCAGAACCTGCTGCTCGCCCAGCGCGGAACCCGCACGCCCGCTCAGATCTTCAACAATCGCAGCCTGGAAAAGCTCTTTCAGAAATTCGAATCGGTCAAGTTCTTTCTTACCCGCGAACAATTGCGCGAAGTCATTGTCAGAAGGTAGCCGGCAGTTGAATCACCGGTAATGCCCTCGCAACTGGTGCCAGCGCACCTTCAACGGATCCAGGAACGCGGCGAGTCCGCCGAACGCACTAACCGTTGTCCCGGCGACGTTATTCCACCGCACCGGAATTTCCACCACCGAGTAGCCTAACCGCCGCGCGAGGAAGAGCGCCTCCACGTCGAAGCCGAAGCGCTCGATGCGCTGGCGCCGGAAGATTTCACAGGCCGCGCGCGTTTCGAACAGCTTGAATCCGCATTGCGTATCCCGGAACGGCAAACCAGTTGCCAGCCTCACTGCCACGTTGAATAGCCTCCCCGCCGATTCCCGCAAAACCGGCTGATGCACACCGATCAGCGACCGGTCGAGCGCCCGCGAGCCGATCGCCACCTGCGCCCCGGCCTCCTGCGCCGCCGTCCACAGCTTCTCGATCTCCTCAATAGGCGTCGAAAGATCAGCGTCCATCGCCAGCGTCCATTCCCCCCTGGCCTTCTGGATGCCATTGCGCACGGCGTAGCCCTTGCCCCGATTGCCAGGGTTGCGCAGCACCCGGATCAAGGCTGTTTCCGCGGCCATGTTCTGCGCCACCCGCGCCGTCCGGTCCCGTGAGCCGTCGTCCACCACCAGAATTTCGGAGAAGTCCCATGCGGTGCGCGAAAGGTAGCAGCTCACCTGCTGGAGTGTGCCAGGGAGCCGGCTTTCTTCGTTGTACGCAGGGATAACGATCGATAGAGAGCGTGTCAAAGCGATTATAATAACGTATTTCCCCCAAAGGAGAACTGTTTGTCCCTGGAAGATGAGCTGCTCAAGCAGCGTTGGGCGCGCATCCGCGAGATCGAAGACCTGGGGTACCGCGCCTACGGCAAGCGGTACGACTTCACCCACACCATCCCGCGGATCGTAGCCGAGTACGGCCCGAAGCCCGCCGAAGAGCTTTCCCCCAAGCTGAAAGTGCGCATCGCCGGCCGTGTGAAAACCATCCGCAGCAAAGGCAAGGCCGGTTTCGCGCACCTGGCGCAAAACGGCGAGCAGCTCCAGATCTACGTGCGCAGCGACGCCGTCGGCGCCAACGATTTCCGCCTTTTTCAGATTCTCGATATCGGCGACGTCATCGGCGCCGAGGGCTACCTGTTCCGCACACGCACCGGCGAGCTCTCCGTGCACGTCGAACACCTCGAGTTTCTCTCCAAAACGCTCCTTTCCATGCCCGAGAAATGGCACGGCCTGGAAGATGTCGAAATGCGCTACCGCCAGCGCTATCTCGATCTCATCGCCAATCCCGAATCGCGCAAAGTCTTCGTCACGCGCGGCAAGATCATCGCTTCGCTGCGCCGTCAGCTCGATGAGCGTGGCTTCCTCGAGGTCGAAACCCCGATGATGCAGCCGCTCTATGGCGGCGCAACCGCCCGCCCGTTCATCACGCATCACAATGCCCTCGATATCGATCTCTACCTCCGCATCGCGCCCGAACTGTATCTGAAGCGCCTGGTCGTCGGTGGCCTGGAGCGCGTGTACGAAATCAACCGCAATTTCCGGAACGAGGGCCTCGGCTTCAAATACAATCCCGAGTTCACCATGCTCGAGTTCTATCAGGCGTATACCGACTACCGCGGCCTGATGGATTTCACCGCCGAACTGCTTCGGCAGGTTGCCCTCGACGCCACCGGCTCAACGGAGGTCGAATACGAAGGCGCGCGCCTGGATTTTGCGGCTCTGCGGCGTTTCTCCATGCGCGAAGCCGTCATCGAATTCTGGCAGGCGGCCGACCGCCCTACCGTCGATAACGTCCGCGATCCCGAGTGGCTCTTGCGCCATTCCAATAAAACCACTCCCGGCGAAGCGCTGGCCGACATCTTCGAAAAGGCCGCCGAATCCAAACTCGTGCAGCCGACCATCATCTACGACTACCCCGTCGAAACTTCGCCGCTCTCCAAGAACAAGCCCGACGATCCCGCATTCGTCGAGCGTTTCGAGCTCTTCGCCGGCGGCATGGAAATCGGCAACGCCTACACCGAGCTGAACGATCCACAGGAGCAGCGCCGCCGCTTCGAAATGCAGCTCGCCATGCGCGAGAAGGGCGACGAGGAAGCGCACCAGATGGATGAGGACTACGTCCGCGCCCTCTGCTACGGAATGCCGCCCGCGGGTGGCGAAGGCATCGGCATCGACCGCCTCACCATGCTGCTCACCGGTACGCGAACCATTCGCGACGTGATTCTGTTCCCGCTGCTGCGTCCCGAAGGCGAAATCGGTATCGCCGAACGCCTCCGCGCGCTCGAGACTTGACGCTGTGCCCACGGGATTCGAGATCTTCGTCGCCCGCCGCTATCTGCGCGCCAAGCGCAAAGAAGCCGTTGTCTCCGTTGTCACCGTGATTTCGGTCGTCGGCGTCGCGGCCGGCGTCATGGCGCTCATTATCGCGCTCGCCGTCAACAACGGCTTCCGCAACGAATTGCAGAAGAACCTGCTCGGCGCTACCGCGCATGTCGACGTCCTCGAGAAGGAACCTGCCAACGGCATCGAGAACTGGGAAGCGCTGGCCGCGAAGTTGCGTAAGCTGCCCCACGTCATCGGCGTTTCGCCGGCGCTCTACAGCCCGATCTTCTTCGAGGGCCCGATCCTTTCGGCGGGCGGTATCTTGAAGGGCGTCGACCTCAACCTGGAATTGCAGACCACCGACATCCTGAAGCACATGAAGGCGGGTTCGCTCGACGGCTTGAAAACCGGCGGCAAAATACCCGCCATCGTCATGGGTTCACAGCTCGCTCGCAACACCGGAATGATGCTCGATAGCGTCGTCACCACTATCAGCCAGGGACAGCTAACGCCGCTCGGCCTTCGCCCCAACATCCGGACATTCCGTGTTGTTGGTATCTTCGAAACTGGCTTCGCTCAGTACGATGAAATGTGGGCCATCACCTCGCTCCAGTCCGCCCAGGAAGCGCTGTCTCTGCCTGACGTGGTCAACGAAATCGAGATCAAGCTGGACGACCAGAACCTCGCACCCCAAGTCACCAAAGACGTCCAGCGCATGCTCGGTCCGAAACTTGCCGCCACCAACTGGATCGAACAGAACAAGCCTCTGTTCAACGCCTTTCGCATTGAAAAATACGTCACCATCGTCACCATCGGCTTGATTGAGCTGGTCGCGGCGCTCAACATTCTGATCTCTCTGGTCATGATGGTCATGGAGAAGTACCGCGATATCGCCGTGCTCATGTCCCTGGGCGCCCGCCGCAATCAGATTCGCAAGATCTTCATGCTGCAAGGCGTGCTGATCGGCCTCACCGGCACCGCCATCGGCCTCGTCATCGGTTACGCGCTCTGTTACCTCGCCAACCACTACCGCTGGATCGCGCTTGACGAGCAGGTTTATGCCCTCAGCTATGTGCCCTTCGAGCCCCGCCTCTGGGACGGCGTGTGGGTCGCCGCCGTCGCCATCGTCGTCAGCTTCCTTGCCACCATCTACCCCGCCCGCAGCGCCAGCCGACTCGCCCCCACCGAAGTGCTCCGGTATGAATAGGCGGACTTGAGACCTGCACACCTGGCGTGGCGTTCCAGAGGCATGGTGAATCACCGAATCTGATGCCACACTAATGGCTTTGGTAAGCAGAATTGGTAGATTACCAGTCGAAAGATACCATCCGCGCCCAGAAGATACTACGCGAGGCGCGTGCCTGAGTACAGTAGGATTTCAGTCAGGAGTGTGAAATGAGTTCACCGCATTCGATTCCATTCCCGAGCGTGGTGTCGCGTTCCGACAGACGGCTGAACGCGCGTCTTGCCATAGATCGCGAAGTCTGCCTTTGCTGGCAGGACCGTCAAGGAAGCCACATTCTTCGCGCGCGCGCGAAGGACATCAGCAAATTCGGGATGCTGGTTGAGGCGGATGCCCCACTTTCGCCCGGAGGTGTTATTTCGGTTGAGACAAAGGCCACGACGCTCGGCCAGGGGTGCGTTCGTCACTGCACTCCGAGCGGGTCGAAGTACAAGATCGGCGTGCATATTCCGGATCGCATGACCAGTTTGCTGATTTCGATGGACTGACCGGTTGACCGGACATTTTCAGCCCACCGCAAGTCTAACGAGTCACTTCCCCTTGGAAGCCTTTTTGTCTCGACGGATGCCTTCCCGCGCCAGACGTTTCGTCGTCTGTTTCTCGGCGGCTGCCTGAGAGGCTCTTTTCGCGCGCGCCTTGCGCTCTTCGGGCGTCATGTTCTGGGCGGCCGCCTTCCCCCCTTTACGTCCAAACTGGCGCGCGATCTCGGTTATTGCGGCGCGGATTTCTTGGGGGATCTTCATGTGTCCATCGTATACCTAACGTGTGGGGGGAGGCTGCCAATCGTCGCACCTTTCTAATCCCTAGGCCCGTACGGCTGCCTCTAAAAAGGCTCGGAAAACTTCGGGGCGGCTTTGCCCTCGTCCTCGTTATAGAATGGGCGATTCATGCCTGTCGCCGGTTCCGGCTTGCTGGTCCTCACGGTTGCATCCATCGTCCTGCTGCTATTCCTGATTCTTGTGGTGAAGCTGCACGCGTTTCTCGCGATGCTCATCTCCAGCATGGCGTTGGGACTTTCGGCGGGGATGCCGCCGGCCTTCGTGCTGAAGTCCATCCAATCAGGCTTCGGAGACGCGCTGGGCTTCATTGCGGTCGTGGTGGGTTTGGGCGCCATGATCGGGCGCTATATCGAGGACTCGGGCGGCGGCCGCGCGCTCGCCGACTGGCTGCTTGAGAAGTTCGGACGCGATCGCGCAATCCTGGCGTTGTTTGTGGCGGCTTATCTGGTAGGCTTGCCGCTGTTCTTCGAGGTTGGCTTCATCATTCTGGCGCCCTTGGTTTGGAGCCTGGCAAAAGAATCGAAGCGCTCGCTGCTGGTGTATGGCATGCCGATGACGGCCGCGCTCAGCGCCACCCACTCTCTCGTTCCGCCGCACCCGGCCCCCGCCGCCGCGGCGCAACTGTTGGGCGCGGATCTCGGCCTCGTCATCCTCTACGGTGTGGCGATATCGATTCCCATGGCGATCATCGGCGGCGTCTTTTACGGCCAGTGGATCGCGAAGCGCATCTTCGTCCCTCCACCTCCCATGGCGCAGCGCGCCGAGCCCGAAGGCAAGGCGCTGGCCAAGCCTCCCCACGCGGCGCTGGTTGCGCTGATCCTGGTGCTTCCGGTGGTCATGATCTTCGGCGCTTCGGTTGCCGGTACCGCTAATCTTCCGGGAAAGACGTGGGTCGGTTTCTTCGGACATCCCTTCACCGCGTTGCTGGTTGCGACGCTGGTGGCCATGGTCGTGTTCGGCGCGCGGCGCGGCCTCGACCGGAACCAGATTGCGCGCCTGGCGGTGGATTCCTGCGCGCCGATCGGCACGCTGCTGCTGATCATGGGCGGTGGCGGGGCGTTCAAGCAGGTGATCGTGGATTCGGGCGCCGGGCTCTACGCTGGTAAACTGCTGGCGTCGTCCAATATTTCCCCGCTGGTCGTGGCGTTTCTGGTGGCGACGGTAATGCGCGCCGCCCAGGGCTCAGCCACAGTGGCGATTATCACCGCCGCCGGAATCATGGCGCCGCTGGTCAAGCACGTAACAGGGTACCGGCCGGAGATGATTGTGCTGGCCGTTTGCTGCGGCGGGTCGATGCTTTCGCACGTCAACGACGCCGGGTTCTGGATCGTGAACGAGTATTTCGGCATGGCCGTCCCTCAAACCCTGAAGAGTTGGACGGTCATGAAAGTCATCTGCTCGCTCGTGGGGTTCGCGCTGGTGCTCGCGGCGCAGGCGGTCTGGGGGTAGCCGAAGCTACGCTGTCGCGGCCGCGACCATCGGCTCGTCCGCGCTGCCGCCGTAGATGGCGGGAACGTGGGCGTTCATGGCACGCAGATAGGTGCTCAACTGGCCGCGGTGGTGGATGGTGTGGTGCACCATCCAGCCGATGTAGATGACCACCGGCGCCGTGACCATGCCCATAAAGTTGACCGGTGTGGCGAGTTGTTCGCCGGTCATCGACTTCAACCGGTCCACCAGCGGTGTGATGTCCCCCTCGTAGGCGGCCACGATCTCGGCAACGGTTGCGGGCGCCGGCCCGTCGGGCGTCCAGCCGTCGAAACTGAGTCCGGCAATTCCTTGGGCGAAACCGCGTTCACTTTGAACCACGTGCCACATCATATCGGCCGCGGTCCGCCCCTTGTCGCCCAATTTAAAGTTGAGCTGCTCTTGAGGCAGCGCGGCGAGTACCTTTTGAGTGGTCTGACGTTCCATTTCGAGTTGCTGGCACAGATATCCGGCCAGTCCCTGGGCTTCTTGGGGTGTCATGCGTTTTAACCTCCAGGCTCACGATGGTACAAGACCCGGTAGAGATCTGCAAATTGCAAAATTGTTAACTCTTCGGCGCGCTTGCCGGCCTCGGGCATGTGGTCAAGGGCGCTCTTTCCGGGAACCCCGGCCAGGTTGTTGCGCAGGGTCTTCCGCTTTTGGCGAAAGCACTGGCTCATGAACGCGAGGAAGTGTTTCGCGTCCGCGATACCAAGTTCCGCGGCTCGATTGCGCGGCCGCAATCGGACGACGCTGGAATCCACCTTGGGCGGCGGACGGAAAGCCGACGGCGGGATGTCGAAGAGTCTCTCGGCATCGGCGAAAAGCTGCGTGCGAACGCTGAGATAGCCGTAATCGCGCGAGCCCGGCGCGGCCGCGAGGCGGGCCGCCACTTCCTTCTGGATCAGAAACACGGCCTGGAGGAAGCGGGTCCCGAGCGTCTTTTCGATGAGAGGCGTTGCGGCGTAGTACGGCAGGTTGCCGGCGATTACCGCGGGTCCCCATTGATTGAGATCGATTTCCAGCGCGTCGGCGTGAAGAATAGCGACGTGCGCCGCGGTGCGAAACGTCTCGCGCAACCGCTCCACCAGTTCCGCGTCGATCTCGATCGCGATCAGCCGTTCCGCACGAGGGGCCAGCCGTTCGGTGAGCGCGCCGCGCCCCGGCCCGATCTCGATGACCAGCGGCTCACACCCCGGGCACGCGGCTTGCGCAATGCGTTCCAGCGCGGCACTTTTTACGAGAAAATGTTGGCCCAGCGGTTGGCGGGACAAAAATCGGGAGGCTCAGCCCCTCACGTTGATTCTGTCGCGGCGGAACGAAACCAGTACTTTGCCGGCCACGGGCATGCCCAGTTCGGTGGCTGGCTGGAAGTCCGTGAACAAGATCATATTGGCGATGTCGTTCCGCAGCTTTCCATTTACGTTATTGGGGATCGCGTAGTCCAGTACCGACCCATACTTATCCAGCGTGACCTCCACCACCACAGAATCCTCCGTGAAGCCAAACGGTGGAAGGGCGTCGAAGGTAGCCTGGGTCTGGCCGAAAATGCCGCTCAGTAGCACGTCGGCAGTGGCGCGGTGGGCAGAGTGCAGGCCCGGCGCCAGCATGGTGAAAAGGAACAACGCCGAAACCAGGCCGCCGGCGAAAGGAATCGCGAAGGGCCGCATCAGGTTGTCGAAGAACAGACGCAGATCCGCCGCCCAGAAGTGGAGGAGCGCCGCCAGCGTGCCGTGCGAAAGCCGCCGCATCCGTTCCCGCGAGGCTAGCACCTGCAACTGCGTGATCAGGCGCGCCGGCGGGCTCTTCATCGGAAGGCTGCCCAGCGCTGCGTCCAGTTCCGACATTTCCCGCGCATAGATCGAGCATCCCCGGCACTGCGTCAGGTGCTGCGAGACGGCATCCGCCGCGCCCCGGCTCAGAACCCCCGACAATATTTTCCGCGCCTTATCGCAATTCATACAATTACTCTGCAGCCCATCGCCAGTCCGGCTCGGGTTCGAGCCGTGCCGTCAGGCCCTCTTTCAACGCTTCGCGCCCCCGCAGAATCCGGGACTTGACCGTGCCGAGCGAAATTTGCAGCACCTCGGCGATCTCCTCATAGCTCAGGTCCTCGACATCGCGCAGCACCACCACCTCGCGGAACAGCGGATTGATGCGCGCAAGCGCGTTTTCGATCAGTTCCTGTTTCTCTCGGTCAAAGGTGTAATCGAACGGCGACCGCTCCGCATCCGGCACATTCCGGCTCCGCGTCAGCTCTGGTTCCGCGTCCAGCCCTACCTCGCGGCTGCGATGGCGGAAGAACCAGCGCCGCTGGTTGTGGGCCTCATTCACCGTAATCCGGTAGATCCAGGTTTTCAGGCTGCTCTGGCGGCGGAAGCGGCCCACGTTGCGGAAGACCTTGAGGAACACTTCCTGCACCACGTCGCTGGCATCGCTCGAGTCGTTGAGCAGGCGGTAGGCCAGGTTGTAGACCGGTTGCTGAAACCGTTGGAGCAGGTTTTCGTAAGCCGCTTCCTCTCCCGCGCGGAGCTTCTGGACCAGTTCGTCGTCGTCGCGGCGGCTAGCCGCCCCCGGGCGCTCCCGGGAAGAAGTCCCAGCCGGTCCCTCATCCGAATTCAAGCCGAGCACGGAACTAGCCATGGCCGCAGGTTCGTCTAGATTTTAACACCCGGGGGCCCTTCGCCGCCCTATTACCTTTGACACCGGAGCCGGCGGGTAAGTTCCCGGTACCGCGGAACCTAAACAAACCTGGAATCTTACAATTGAAACTGAATCCCCTGCGCGAGCGGCAGTTCTGATGACCAGTTGATCGTCGTGGTCTGCCGCCGCATATAGGCTTTCCAGGAGTCGCTGCCGGCTTCGCGGCCGCCGCCGGTGTCCTTTTCGCCGCCGAAGGCGCCGCCGATCTCCGCGCCGCTGGTCCCGATATTAATGTTGGCGATGCCACAATCGCTCCCCCGGTGGCTTAGGAACGTCTCCGCCGAGATCAGATTCGTCGTGAACATCGCGGACGAAAGCCCCTGCGGCACGGCGTTGTGCTGGTCGATAGCGTCTTCGAGCCTGTCGAACTCGATCAGGTAGAGAATCGGAGCGAAAATCTCTTTCTTCACAATGGGCATCCCAGGCTTGGCGCGCACCAGCGCGGGCTCGACGTAACACCCGCCCAGGTGCCGGCCGCCGTAGAGAATTTCGCCGCCCTGCTGTTGGATGGTTTCCAGTCCCCGGAGCATGTCGGCCACGGCGTCCCGCGAAACCAGCGGCCCCATCACCGTCGCGCCGTCGAGCGGGTTGCCGATATTCACCTGCTTGTACGCGGCCACCAGTGCATCCGTCATGCGCTCCGCAATGCCGCGCTGCAAGAAAAGCCGCCGGGTTGTCGTGCATCGCTGGCCGGCAGTGCCTATGGCGCCAAACGCCACCGCGCGCAATGCCAGATCGAGATTCGCGTCATCCATCACGATGATGCCGTTGTTGCCGCCCAGTTCCAGAATCGTGCGCCCCAGTCTCCGGCCCACCACTTCGGCTACATGGACTCCCACCGGCGACGATCCCGTAAAGCTGACCAGCGGAATCCTCCGGTCTTCGAGCATGCGCTCGCCCACGTCGCGGCCGATCAGCAGATTGAACACGCCCTTGAAGCCGTGCCGCTCGAACACGCGGTTGCAGATCTTCTGCACCGCAATCGCGCAGAGCGGCGTCTTCGACGATGGCTTCCACACGACGCAATCCCCGCACACCGCCGCGATCATCGCGTTCCAGGCCCACACCGCCACCGGGAAATTGAACGCGCTGATCACGCCCGCGATGCCCAACGGGTGCCACTGCTCGTACATCCGATGCCCCGGCCGCTCGCTGTGCATGGTCAGCCCGTAAAGCTGGCGCGACAGGCCCACCGCGAAATCGGCAATGTCGATCATCTCCTGCACTTCGCCCTGCCCTTCGGCCAGAATCTTGCCCATTTCGATCGAGACCAGTGCGCCCAGCTCGGCTTTCGAGCGCCGCAGCGCGTCGCCGATCTCGCGCACAATCTCCCCGCGCTTGGGCGCCGGCGTCATGCGCCACGCGGCGAACGTGGTCCCCGCCTGCCGGACCACCTGGTCGTACTCGCGCGGCCCGGCCAGCTGAACCTTGGCGATCACGTTGCCATCGGCCGGATTCAACGATTCCAATTCGCCGCCGGAGAGCGCCGCGATCCATTCCCCTCCGCACGCGCCGGAATTGATCGGCTCAATCTCCAGGCTTTCCAGCGTCTCGGCGATCTTGTTGGTTTCCGCTTCCTTGATATTCATTCGTCTGCCTCCGCCAGCCATCCGAACGCCCGCGGGCCCGTGCCGAACCGCCGTCCGGCTCGGTCGGCCCGGCTGCGCATGGTTTCCACAATCTTCACCTGGTAGGCCGGCTCGTGCCACTCGCCGTATCCTCGTTTTTCGCTGACGCGCTCCGCGGCTTCGCGCGTCGTCGCACCCGACGTTTTGACCGCGCGCACGTGAAACGGGTCGGCGACGATGTCGCGGTCGGTCGCCTCGAGCGCCAGGCCGATCAGCGCCTCCGGATCACACGGCAACAATGGCGCGAGCGTCGCGTACACTGCGATGCCCGCATCCCGCAGCCGGCGCACCACGGCTACCCGCTCCCCAATGGGCGCGCACATCGGCTCGTAGAGCTGGCGCACGTCATCTCGATCGGTGGTGATCGAAAAGCTTACCCGCAGGCGCGTCCGGCGGGCCAGCGTCCGCAGCCGTCCCAGATCGCGCAGGATCAGCGGCCCGCGCGTTTGAATTACAAACACCCGCGGCGGGCGCGCCGTCACGGCGTCAAGCACGCGCGGCATCATGCCTTCTTCCGCTTCCGCCGGCTGATAAGGATCTACCAGTGGAGAGCAGTAAATAATCTGCTCCGGCCGCAGCGATCGTTCCAGCAGTTCCGCCGCGTTCGACTTATAAGTGGTAAACCGCCCCCAATGCTCCCAATCCGCCCGCTTCAGTCCCCCATAGATTCCCATTGTCGGCACGTAACAATAGGTGCAGCCGAATGTACAGTTGCGCGCGGGCGTCAGCGAGTGCGTGAAACCGGCCTCGGCAATGAACCCGGAAGTGGTGGTTAATATCCCCCGAGCTTCCGCGTGGTAGACCGGAAAAGTCACCATCCTATTTTAACGGCGTTTCCACGCGCGTTTACGCTATCTATGGTAAACGCTCGTAAGGGGGCGTCGAATTTTGGTGCGCCAAACCAGCCATCCCGGTTATACTGAATGCCCGGACGGCGCATTAAACCGAGAGAATGACGGTCCGCCCGTCACCCAAGTTTGTCGCGATACGACAAGAAAGGAAACCAGATGAAAAACACACTGCGCAACTTGATCGTGAGTTCCTTGTTTGCTGTCAGTTCTCTATGCGCTCAGGCCCTGGTCATTCCCCAGGTTGCCGATGGCGACGGCTGGGCTTCCACCGTGGTGCTCACCAATACCACCGCGAATGAGACCTCGATCTCGCTGGCTTTTAACAAGGACACCACCGGCGGCGCCACGGAGCCCTGGACGCCGACCTTCCTCGAAGGCAATCCCGGGACGTGGAACCTGCCTGCCGGTTCGTCGCTGTTCCTGCACACGCCCGGCACCGCGCCCTCCCTTACCCAAGGCTGGGCCGAACTCACCGGCGCGACGTCCGGCGCTGTGGTGGCTTATGTCATCTATACCTTCACCGCCGGCAACAATACTTCGCAGGCTACCGCGCAGGCCGTCACGGGTGCCAGCCGCATCCTCGTGCCTTTCGATAACACTGGGAGTCTCAGCACTGAATTGGCCGTGGTGAACCCGAACGAGAGCGACGTGTCCATTTCGGTGAACTTCAACGTAGACGGCAACGTTTCAACCGGTACTCCCTTGGCCCTGGCCGGCGGTGGCCAAATGGCATTCTCCATGGCCACACAATTTAAGGCGGCAACCTTTGGGCTGGCCGGGCTAGCCGAGTTTTACACCAGCACCGGTAGCTTCGCGATCATCGCGCTGCAATCGAATACCAACCCTTCAACCAAAGTTTTTTCCTTCACCTCGGCCCCGGTCTACTCCGAGACGGGTGCACCCGTTATCCCCGCCAGCCCCGCCGGCGGTAATGGCGGGAACGGGAACACTGGGGGAACGATCCCGGCCGGTGACATCACATTCGCCGGCTTTTCCATAGGAAAAACCACCAGTCTCGGAATCGTCAGCGAACGTGTGGGCGGCGAGTTCGGCGTATACACACCCCAGGAGTGGGAGCCACCGTACGAGGGCACCAGGATTGCACCATACTGCTCCGTGTATAGCGCCAGCTATACCATCGGCACGACATATCCCTACACACCGCTCATTTACCTTGACGCCGGCAAAAATCTGTCGTTGAAAGGACCATCTCTGCCCGCCGCAGACACCACCCTGCCGGCAATCACCATCTCAGGTGTCACCGGCCCCGAGTACGTCCTCCAGCAATTGCCAACTGGCACACTCGTGGACGGAGGCACGTACACCTTGTCCGGCCCCGGCGGCACTCAGGTTGACGCTTTCAACACCTCAGCGACCCTCCCCAGCGGCTTCAGCACGAATTTGAGCTCGCTCACAAGCGTCAATCGCTCCCAACCTCCGGCGATCAGTTGGACCGGCTCCGGATTCGAAACCGTAATTATCGGCGTGATCGGATCAACGCTGAGCGGGGCGAACTTTACCGAGACCGTTCTCTCATGCGCTGTCCCCGCAAGCCTGAACTCATACTCGATTCCCACGGCTGCACTCTCGCACCTACCTACCACCACCAACGGCATCATTTCGGTGAGCACGGCCCCGGCGCTTCAGGGTCCGACTTCTCCCACCTCGGGCCAGCCTACGACTTTCACTCCGAATCTCGTGCAGGGCGGAAAGATCGAATATGGCGCATTTACACCCACCTACTCCGAGGTGAACCTCGTCCCGATTCAATAGCGGCGTGGAGTTTGCATGGCTAAAGCGAAATCGCCAAGCGCAGTTCGCGATGTTCCACACAGAAGCATTTCATTGGCGGCAGTGTGGATGCCTGTTCTTCTGCTCGTCGCCGCTCAGCCCGCGTTGCCCCAGCCGCCACCGGCAAACTGGGATCACATCAAACAACTCGCGCCCGGCGCTGAGATCCGAGTCGAGCTGAAGGACCGCGGATCCGTCCGCGGCAACTTCGAAAGTGTGACCGCTGACTCGCTCGTGATTCACTCAAGAAGGGGCCCGGAGACACTCACCCGGCTGACGATCGCGCGAGTTTCGTCCAGGCGCGGAAGCCATCGCATGCGGAACGCCCTGATTGGATTCGGCATTGGAGCGGGCGCGGGCCTTGGCGTGGGCGCGGTCGTAGATGGTTCGGCCTGCCATACCTGTCTCTTGAACCTTCCGAACATCGGCAAGGAGCTATTCACACCGCTCGGCGCGATCGCCGGGGGCCTCATCGGATTCTTGATTCCTAGCGGCGGGTGGCAGGACGTCTATCGAGCACCGTAGGCGCGTACCCCGCGAAATCATCATCAGTGCACATTTCAGTTCGGAAGCGACGAAATCTCGTAAACGTGAGTTATTGTACAGATCGGCATTGGTAGATGCCTTGTAGCTTGGGCCAGAGAGTGCTATAAACGACCGGACGTAATGATCCAAGTGTCTTGGAGACGAGCATGAGATACCGAATAGCAACAGGGCTGCTGGCTGTCGCGGTGGCAACGCTTCCCGCGTTACGTGCCTCGGAGATCAACAATAGCGCAACCGGCTTGACGAGCCCCACCGAAACGATTGACTTTACCGAAGTACCTCTTGCGGACGGTACTGCACTCACCAATCAATTTGCAGCCTACGGAGTGACATTCTCGAATCTTTGGTACAGCACTGTTTACGATTTCGGGACTTCGATCGTAGCACCCGAGGCGGCGAATTTTTCAATAGGCTGTCCTTGCGTCAACCCGTACTCCATCTTTTTCAGCACGCCCCAAACGGACGTGACGTTTGGTCTGGTGACGAATTCTGGCGACAACACGACCATCACGGCCTTGTTGGGTGGGAGTGTGGTGGATAGTTTTACCGCGACAACTGACTTGTCAGGGAACTTTTTCGGATTTACCGGATTGTCTGGCGGCTTCGATCAAATCCAGCTTTCAACACAAGATAACGTGGACGGCGCAGCCGTAATCGATACGATTGAGCTGGGAACAGCTATTCCTGAGCCAGCCTCCTGGGTGCTGCTCGCTCTGGGAACCGCAAGCTTGGCGGTTGTTCGACGCGTCCGCCGGCAGTAAACCAGCGGAGCGAAAGATACCCCACGTCGGCTGACTGGCCGACGGTGAGCGCCGTTATTCGCCCGCAGAGATAGTGGAGGCGCAACCAAAACCGATCCTCGGTGACTCTGATCGCAAGCAAATTTGCACGTCCCATGTGGAGCTCCAGCAACTTCACAATGCGGATGCAGATTCGCAGGGTTATTCGGTTAACGAACGCCTTTTCGCAGAAGTGGGAGAACTACTGGGCTGCACTCTGCCCGCATGTCGCGTGGTACAACTTTTGTAGGATTCATAGCACGTTGCGGGTTAGTCCAGCCGTGTGTGGGATCTTGCGGAGCTGCTGGCGTGAAAAATCGGGATCGGTGGAGTTTCGATTCCTGAAACAGGGGTCCTAGAAAGCATAGCATTTCCTTCAACATGCGGAATGCTTGTCAAGGTCAAAATTGCCCATGTTTTCAGATAGTTGACCAAAATATGGGATTTTGCTATTGTCTTCTTAGGCAAGTATTCGTCCAGGAAAAACACCAGCTAACTTAAAGTAGTATCTGCATTTCTGTATAACAGCCGATTACATATAGGTGTGCCTCAGCACCAGTGGAATTCGGCTTGCCATCGGAACGGGCTTCGGCTTGCGAGTCGGGGAAGAGGAGACTTTTCATGATTGAGACCTTAGCGCTTTCACAGGATTGGAGCGCTATTGGCGTTGGGGAAACGCTGGCCTTTCCAGGAACGTCAGAGCGCCCTGCAAAACAGCAGCTATCCGGCTCGGCTGAGGAGTTGATGCGGAACATATCCTCAGTATTGAATGATCTGGTTCTTTCCACCATAGACAAGCGCACCGCCGCCGATTTTAAAGCTGCCAGAAAAGATGCATTCCCAAAATATTCCGAAGCGGTCATGGCCCTCGCGACCCTGATTAGGATCGTAGTGCCCCAGAACGTCATCGAAAAGCTCAACCGGGAATTTTTTTGCGAACTAGAGGCAAATCTTCGGGTAAAGGGCTTAGATGCTTTTGGACCGGCACTTCGCGACCAAGCGGTATTCACCGTATGGACTCTCAGGAAGATCAGTGATCTTCTGTCGCAAGCGGCTACCTCCGCAAAAACGGAGCAAAAGCCACCGCAAGAAGTAGCGGAGATATTGCCCCAGCTGCTGGCGTTCACGATCTGGACTCGGTTCCACGTGCATTGTCTGATTGCATCTATCGAGCGACAGTCGGCACTCTATCCAGAGGTGTTGGAAAGCGTTATAGATGGCCTAAGGTCTGCGGTGAACGCCTATGCCCTGTCTAGACGGCTCCTAGACGCGTTGGTGCCCCTTTCAGAATCCAACCCAGCCCCGGTTGAATGGGATGGCGAGGATCAGCAATTGTTGGACGAGGCCACTCACGATCTAGTGAGCGACGAAGCCTGATGGAGGTACAGCATGGGGGGCTGTATCTTTAATGAGCCGCCCCAAATCCCAAAATCCGGCGATGACGTAAAATTCGCTGCTTCCGGGGAAGAGCAACTAGGGGAGCGCCCTTATATCATCATGTCCCGCGATAAGGTCAACGCTGGCAAGTCAACGGCCGTGGCTGTGCCTTTTACAACTAAAACACGAAAGGCAAATGCTTACCGCATTCTCCTCCCTTTGGCTGAATTCATTAGGGATGTCGATTCTAATTACGTGTTTGCAGACAGCGTCGCGCTGTGCGACAACGTGCGAGTTATAGATCTGAACCGGGTTCGCAAGAAAATTGGGAAGCTCTCGGAGAACGGCGTGTTCGCTGTCCAGTTGGGCCTGACCTATGTGTTCGGTATCCGATAGCTTTGATCATTGCCCTAGCACGCTTCCGATTCGGCCTAGCGCCTAGAAAATGTCGGACTGATTTACAAGCGCTTGAATTCCCAGCAAAATTAGGACACTACCTCCGTTTGACACTTCTCTCCCGCCCTCTGTACACTACCTAAAGCCCTTTTGGCTCCCAGAAAAAATTAAGGATGCTGCTCGCCCGAGAATTCATCAGCTATTTGTCCCGCCAGATCGTTCGAAAGCTCGCGCCCCAGGTTCTCGAGACGCCCAACCCTCAGGCCGTAACCGATATCGTCGATCACGTCATCAGCGAAGAGTTAGCCACCGAGGACCGCCTTAATGAAGAGGTTCGCGACATCCTCGGACAGTACACCGATTACATGCGGCGCGAGGGCGTCAGCTACCAGGAGATGTTTCGCAAGACCAAAAATACCCTGGTGGCGCAGCGCAAAGTCATTCGCGCCTCCGGCCGCGATACCGGCGACCACATGAAGCTCTCGCGCGACAAAATCACCGACATGTCGCACAAAATCGTGGCCGCGCTGCGCAAATCGCGCGAGCTGCGCGTCAAAAAGGACCCCAACGAGGTCCGGCTCGAGATTGTCCGCGCCATGACCGAACTGCTCACCGCCGAGGAAAAGGTCGACCACCTGGCGCGCGAAAAGGTGCGGTCGCAGAAGCGCGAAATCCCCGAAGGCAGCGAGGAGTGGGACCTGCTGCACCGGCGCTACTACGCCGAGGAACTCAAGAAGCTGGGTATCGATCTCACCAGGTAGCCGTCCGATGAAGCCCGCAATCGTCGTCGTCGGCAGCCTCAACATGGATTTCGTGGTCTCCGTCGGCGAGCTCCCCGCGCCCGGCGAGACCGTGCTGGGCCGCAATTTCCAGATGTTCCCCGGCGGCAAAGGCGCCAACCAGGCGGTAGCCGCGGCCAAACTCGGCGGCAACTCGGTGGCCGTGCGCATGGTGGGTCGCGTCGGTTATGATATTTTCGCCGATCATCTGAAGGCCAGCCTCTCGGCCGCGGGCGTGGACGTCACCGCCGTGCATGCGGCGAAATCCGCCGCCACCGGCGTGGCCCTCATTGCGGTCGATCGCGCCGGGCAAAATTCCATCGTGGTCGCCTCGGGCGCGAACCATGAACTCGCCGCGGCGGATGTCGAAGCCATGCGGTCCGTGTTCCATGGCGCGCGCCTCGCGCTATTCCAATTGGAAACGCCGCTCGATACGGTGGCCGGCGCTTTGGCCCTGGCTCGCGAGGAAGGGCTCGCCACCATCCTCGATCCCGCTCCGGCGCAGGGATTGTCCGCCCGGCTGCTCGAACGCGTCGATATCCTCACGCCCAACGAAACCGAAGCGCTGCGTCTGTTGGGGCGCGCCCCGTCGCGTGTGACTCCCGCTGAAGCCGGAGAATTGGCGGATGCCCTACGGCGTATGGGGCCGAAAACGGTCGTCCTCAAGCTGGGCGACCAGGGCTGTTTCGCGGACAACGGTTTGATCCGCCGGCATTTTCCCGGTTTTTCTGTCAAGGTCCAGGACTCCACCGCTGCTGGCGACACCTTCAACGCAGCCTTGGCCGTCGCGTTAGCCGAAGGCGCCGCTCTCGACCACGCCCTGCGCTTCGCCAACGCCGCTGCCGCCATTTCCGTCACCCGCCCCGGTGCTCAAACCTCGGCTCCGTTGCGGCGCGAAGTGGATGAGTTCCTCCACTAGTACGGTACTGCCCTGATTGACGGAAGAACGCCGAGCAGCTAAACTTAATCTTTTGCGCCACAAGTAGATAGCAGAACTTTGCGCAGCCTTTGACACCGCAAGGAAATTTCCAGGAGGGCACGAGAACAAATGCAACGACACCTGTTTACGTCCGAATCTGTCACCGAGGGGCACCCGGACAAAATCGCTGACCAGATTTCGGATGCGGTGCTCGACGCCGTTTTGGAGCAGGACCCCTACGGCCGCGTGGCCTGCGAAGTGTTGGTAACAACCGGCATCTGCGTGGTGGCCGGCGAAATCACCACCACCTGCTACGTGGATGTCCCGAAAGTAGCGCGCAACACTATTCAGGAAGTGGGTTACACCGACGCCACCTTCGGCTTCGATTACAAGACGTGCGGCGTTCTGAATGCCATCCAGGGCCAGTCGCCCGACATCGCCATGGGTGTCGATCCCGGCGGCGCCGGCGACCAGGGTCTCATGTTCGGTTTCGCCTGCAGTGAAACCGAGGAGCTGATGCCTCTCCCCATCATGATGGCCCACAAGCTCACCCGTCGCCTTTCCGAGGTCCGTCGCGCCGGCATTCTCGATTTTCTCCGTCCCGATGGCAAGTCGCAGGTCAGCGTGGAATACGTGGGCGGCAAGCCCAAGCGCATCGACGCCGTCGTGATCTCCACCCAGCACTCCGATGACGTCTCCACCGAAACCCTGCGCGCCGAAGTGAAGAAGCACATCGTCGACGCCGTGATTCCCGCCGCCATGGTCGATTCCGGAACCAAATACCACATCAACCCCACGGGACGTTTCGTCGTGGGCGGTCCCCATGGCGATACCGGGCTGACAGGCCGCAAAATCATTGTCGATACCTATGGCGGCATGGGCCGTCACGGCGGCGGAGCCTTCTCCGGCAAGGACCCGACGAAAGTGGACCGCTCGGCCTGCTACATGGCGCGTTACATTGCCAAGAATCTGGTGGCGGCTGGTTTGGCCGCCCGCTGCGAAGTCCAACTGGCTTATGCCATCGGCGTGGCGGAGCCGGTTTCCGTCATGGTGAATGCTTTCGGCACCGGCACTATTCCCGAAGACAAGATGACCCAGTTAATCCGCGCGCACTTCCCGCTCACCCCCAAGGCCATCATCGATCACTTGAAGCTCCGGCGCCCCATCTACCGCCAGACGGCTGCGTTCGGCCATTTCGGCCGGACCGAAGAAGGTTTTTCCTGGGAAGTTACCGACAAGGCCGAGGAGTTGCGCCACGGAACCCCCGTGGTGGAAGCTGCGGTACTTAGTTAAAGTGGGCAGGCCTTCTCGCCTGTCCCTTGCTATGTCATTTTTTCCGGCAGATCGGCAGGCGGAAATGCCGGTTCTAAATTAAAGGATTTCGATGCCAGTAAATACGCAATCGCAAGTTGCCTCCGACGTGAAGGACCTCGCGCTCGCCGATCTCGGGAAGCGCCGTACGGAATGGGCTTTTCAGTCCATGCCGGTTCTGCAAACCATCCGCAAGCAGTTCATCAAAACCCAGCCCCTCGCCGGGCTGCGCGTTTCCGCCTGCCTGCATGTCACCACCGAAACCGCTAACCTGATGATCACGCTCAAGGACGGCGGCGCTTCCGTCGTGCTCTGCGCCTCCAATCCGCTCTCCACGCAGGACGATGTGGCCTCCTCGCTCGTGCGCGACTACGGCATCCCCGTATACGCCATCAAGGGTGAGAGTAACGACGTCTATTATTCGCACCTCACCGCCACCGCGGAGCACAAGCCGCACCTTACCATGGACGATGGCGCCGATCTCGTGCACTTGCTCCACACCAAGCGCCAGGATTTGCTGGGCGATGTGATCGGCGGCACCGAAGAGACCACCACCGGTGTCATTCGCCTCCGCGCTATGTCCAAAGAAGGCGTGCTGCGCTATCCCATCGTTGCCGTGAACGACGCCTACACCAAGCATTTGTTTGACAACCGCTATGGCACCGGGCAAAGCACGATCGACGGCATTATCCGCGCCACCAATGTCCTGTTCGCCGGACTGAACGTCGTTGTGGTCGGCTACGGTTGGTGCGGTCGCGGTGTTGCCATGCGCGCCCGCGGACTCGGCGCCAACGTCATTGTGACCGAAGTGGATCCCACCAAGGCCATCGAGGCTCTAATGGATGGCTACCGCGTGATGTCGATGGGCGAGGCCGCCGTCATTGGTGATGTTTTCATCACCGTCACCGGCAACAAGCACGTCATCGCGCGCGATCACTTCGAGAAGCTCAAGAACGGCGCGATTCTGGCCAACTCGGGCCACTTCAACGTCGAGATCGATCTGGAAGCGCTCGCCAAGCTCGCTTCTTCGCGCCGTCCCACGCGCGAATTTGTCGAGGAGTTCGCGCTCCGCGACGGCCGCCGCATTTATGTTTTAGGCGAAGGCCGCCTCATCAACCTCGCCGCCGCCGAGGGCCATCCCGCCTCTGTCATGGATATGAGCTTCGCCAACCAGGCGCTCTCCTCCGATTACATGGTCAAGAACCACGCGACGCTCGAGAAGCGCGTCTACTCCGTGCCCGAAGCTCTCGACAAGCAGGTCGCCAAGATGAAGCTCGAATCCATGGGCGTCAAAATCGACCGCCTCACCGTCGAGCAGGAACACTACCTCTCAAGCTGGAGCGAAGGCACGTAACTTCGTCCAGTGGGGCGGCTGCCCTCGTCGGCCGGTTTCTCTCACTCATGCCGCAACGCCGCCATCGGATCAATCCGCGTGGCCTTGCTCGCCGGAACGCAAGTCGCCGCGAGCGCTGCTAGCCCGAGCACCGCTGCCACGCCGCCGAAAGTGGCAGGGTCGGTGGGCCGCACACCGTACAGCATCCGGGCCATCAGCCGCGAAAGCAGCAGAGCCCCCGCCACCCCCGCTGCCGTGCCCGCCAGCGCCTGCATCATCCCCTGGCGCACAACCATCCGCAGCACGTCCACCCGGCTGGCGCCGAGCGAAATGCGAATCCCGATCTCGTGCGTGCGCCGCGATACCGCGTAGCTCATCACGCCATAAATCCCCACCCCCGCCAGCACGAGCGCAATCGCGGCGAACATCCCGAGCAACAACATCTCAAAGCGCGGTTCGGCGTTCGCGTCGGCCACAACCCCGTCCATCGTGGAGACATCGGAGATGGGCAGATTGTGGTCGAATGACCAGACGGCCTTCTTCACGGAAGCCGTCAGCGCAGCCGGATCCCCGCTGGCCCGTACCACCAACGTGAGGTACGCGATGTGCGAATCGCCGTATCCCAGAAAATCCCGGTTCTGGAGCGCCGCAAGATAGACCTCGGGCTCGGCGTTGGCCGCCCAGTGTTCCTGCTTGGCATTCTTGACCACGCCAATCACCGTTAACCAGGTTGGCCGGTTGTCTTTATCGGGGTCGTCAAACGTGATGCGCTTGCCGATCGGGTCTTCCCCCGGCCAGAATTCTTTGACCGCCCGCTCGTTGATCATCACCACGCCCGGCGCGCGGGCATCATCGCTTTCCGCGATGGCGCGGCCGCGCAGCACCGGAAGCCGCATGGTCTCGAAGTATCCGGGCATCACCACGCGATAAACGGCTTCGGGCTCATCCCCTGGCCGTGGTTTCGGACGTCCTTCGATCGCAAACGCCAATCCCCACGTATCGCCCGCCAGCGGCAGATGGTTGATCCCGCCGGCGGATTCGACGCCCGGCAGTGCGCGCACGTGTTCCAGAAGTTGACGGTAGAACAACCCGCGCCGCGCCGGCTCGGCTTCGTTCGAACCGGCGACCGAAACCACCATCGAGAGTACTTTGTGCGGATTGAACCCGGGATCGAGCGATTCGAGCGCGAAGAAACTGCGAATCATGAGCCCCGCTCCAATCAGCAGCATGAACGCCAGTGCGAATTCGGATGCCACCAGAAAACTTCGCAGCCGGTTGCCCCGAATTCCATCGGTGGCGCCACGTCCGCCCTCCTTGAGCGCGCCGCTCAGGTTGGCGATGGCGGCGTGTACCGCCGGCGCCAACCCAAACACCAGGGCCGTCAGTACCGTAACTCCGGCCAGGAACAGCATGGCGCGGCCATCAATGGCCACCATGTCCACGCGCGGGAGTTGCGCCGGGCTGAGGACGATCAGGGCTTTTGTTCCCCACATCGCAAGCAGCAGCCCGGCAGCAGCGCCGATTGCCGCCAGCAGCAGATTCTCGGTGAGGAACTGGCGGATCACGCGGGACCGGCCTGCACCGAGCGCGGTCCGCACCGCGATTTCCTTCTGCCGGTCGGATGTGCGCGCCAGCAGCATGTGGGCGACATTGGCGCACGCAATCAGGAGTACGAATCCGACCGCGCCCAGTAGCACTAGCAGTGGCGTCTCGATCTTTCCGACAACATTCTCCTGCAGAGCGGTCACCACGACGTCGGGGTTCGTGCCCGGATCCAGGCGTGCCGTAATTATCGCCACTTCCGCCCGGGCCTGCGCGAGCGTAACACCCGCCTTCAGTCGCGCGAAAACACGCAGGCTGTTGGCATCCCGGTCGTGAATCCGATCGCCTAAGGCAAGCGGCGCCCATAACTCCGCGTGCGTGGCCCAGAATGGCGCAAACTTGAACGCGGGCGGCATCACGCCAATCACCCTGAAGCCCTCGCCGTTGAGAAGGATCGATCTTCCGAGCATGTTGGGATCACGATTGAAACGCCGCTGCCACAATCGATAGCTCAGAACCACTTCGTGCTCCGCGCCCTTCTGGTCTTCTCCCGCGGCGAATACCCGGCCCAGCAACGGCTCAACGCCGAGCATCGGCAGCAGGTTTTGTGTCAGGCGAAGACCTATGAGGTGCTCCGCCGGATCGCTGCCGCTGAGATTCGGGCTCCAATACTCCGCCGCTCCCATCGCTTCAAACGAATGGCTCTGGTCGCGGTAGTCGATGTAGTTGGCGGGCGCGACCGGTTCGTCGCCGTAGTGCAGAACAGTCACCAGGCGGTCCGGATCTTTATATGCCAGCGGACGGAGCAGCACGGCATTCACTACGCTGAAGATGGCGGTGTTCGCGCCGATTCCGAGTGCCAGTGCAATCACCGCGACAACTGTAAAGCCCGGCGTGCGCAACAACGCGCGGGCGCCGTAGCGGAGGTCCTGCCCAATATTTTCGATCCATCTCCAGCCCCACACGTCGCCGCTCATTTCGCGCAGCAGCATGGCATTGCCGAACTTGCGCTCGGCCGCGGCGTGCGCGTCTTCCGCCGCGAGGCCCCGCTCCATATGCTCTTGCTGGCGCAGTTCGAGATGAAGGCGCATCTCCTCCTGCAAATCGCGATCGAAGCGCTCGCCCCGGATCAGTATCCCGAGCCTTCTGCCCAGTTCACGCATCCATCCCATGGCATCCTCTCTCAGGCCGGCTGCAGCACGCGCGCGATGGCCGCCGCTACCCGCTCGTACTGTGAAAGCTCCGCGACGAGTTGCTTGCGTCCCAGCGCCGTCAGTTGGTAGTAACGCGCGCGGCGGTTGCCTGCGGTCACTCCCCACTCCGCCGTCACCCAACCCTTCAGCAGCATCCGCTGCAGCGCCGGATACAACGAGCCCTCTTCGACCTGAAGCACGTCCTGGCTGATTTGCTGGATCGAGTTGGCAATCTCATACCCATGCCTCTCGCCCTGGCGAGCCAGGGTCCTGAGAATCAACATGTAGAGAGTGCCGGGC
This sequence comes from Terriglobia bacterium, assembly GCA_963768075.1. Classification (GTDB taxonomy): domain Bacteria; phylum Acidobacteriota; class Terriglobia; order Bryobacterales; family Bryobacteraceae; genus QHXW01. Next base: position 177,654 of record CAVYHD010000002.1, on the reverse strand, counting down.
GGAATCTCGTCGCGCTGTGTCATAAGTGCTCCTCTGGCATAGTTAGACTATGCTACAGCCGAAACGTTAGCACAACACATTTCCGTTCACACGTGTTCCAAAACTCGCAACAAGTTGTAAATTCAGCCTCTTCACGTAACAAGCCCTTAGAGATTCGAGGTCCTCCATGCGACTATCCGATAGGGAACCGTTATGGCAGACCACAGCGCGCCGTTCGAAAGTCTCGGGGGTTGTGCCGTGCGCGCGGGGGTGTGGCCGGCCTGGGATTTTGTGCAGCGCGTCTGCGATCTGGCCGTGATCGCTCTTACATTGCCGTTTTGGGGGCCGCTGTTGCTGGGGGCCGTGGCGCTCAAGTACCTTTTCGACGGCGGACCCGTCTTCTTTCGCCACGTGCGCCTCGGACTGGGTGGCCAGCCCTTTGTGCTCTATAAAATACAGACCACTCCGGTGGATTTTCAACCGAGTCCGGCCGACTGGAGCAACCAGGACTATCCGCCGCGGACGCGTTATGGAGCGCTCCTGCGGCGCTTTGACATCGACGAACTGCCGCAGCTATGGAATGTGATCAAGGGCGAGATGTCGCTCGTTGGGCCGCGCCCGGAGATGCCGCTTCATGTCAAACGGTTTTGCGGCTGGCTGCCGGAATACCGCCAGAGGCTCTCGGTGCGGCCCGGGTTGACCGGTCTCGCGCAGGTGCGCGGCTGGCGCGGGGATACCAGCATCCATCAACGGCTGCTCTCCGACCTGGAATACGCCGGCCGGCGCGGCGCCGGCATGTATTTCGCGATTCTCGCGCGAACGGTTTCGGTCGAATTACGGCTTATCTCTGGCTCAGCCCGCCATCCACGGCCAGTACCTGGCCGGTGATGAAGTTCGAAGCGGCAAGAAAATAGACCACGGCATCTGCAATTTCTTCCGCCGTTCCGGGGCGGCGCGCGGGGGTAGCGCGCACCATCGCTTCGGCCTCCGCATCCAATTCGCCAAACGGAATCACGCCAGGGGCGACCGAGTTCACCGTAATTTCCGGAGCAAAAGCTTTAGCCAGCGCGCGTGTCAGCATGATGACGCCGGCTTTTGAGGCGCAATAGTGTGCATGATCGGCCCATGGGCGGATGCCGCCCAGAGAGCTGATATTCACGATGCGGCCGCCGCCGGATTTTTTCATCAGCCGCGCGCCTTGCTGACAGCAGAAGAAGACCGCTTTCAGATTCACTGAGTGGATGAAGTCCCAATCGGCTTCGGTGATATTGAGCGGATCGATTGCCGTGAAGCGGGCTGCATTGTTCACCAGACCATCGAGGCGGCCGAAGTGCCGCTCCACGTCCTGAAACAGCCGCTCGATCTCAGTGACCTTCTCGAGGTTTGCGCGGAACAAAGACGCTCCACATTCCGCGGCGGTTTTTAGCGCCTCCGATTCTGATCCGTTATAGTGAATCGCGACGCTCGCGCCTTCCCGCGCGAGGCGCAACGCAATCCCGCGGCCGATGCGCTTAGCGGCGCCGGTCACCAGAATCACTTTCCCGGACAAACTAGATGGTGGGTTCGCCATGAACCTCCACTTCGCGGCGTTGTACGCCCTCGACAGCAGGCTCGGGCAAGCGGCCGGTGAGGTTGGCCCACGCCCAGAAGAAGGCCGTAGTGGAGCTAAGGGCGCCGGCGATCGCGCCAATCAAGCGCGGGCTGTAATATTGCGAAGCGACGCCCGCCGCCGTCATCGAGAGCATCATCACCGACCACTGCATGGATTCCATGGTAGAAAAGACGCGGCCGCGATACTCGTTCGACACGTGACTTAACAGTTGCGACATATTCAGCACGGAGCTGACGGCAACCGCCGCGCGCGAAAGCGCGATGAACATGAGGGCCACGTAGAAGTTTTGCATCTGGCTGAAGATGATGTAAGTCGCTCCGTGGACAATGTAACAGATGGAAATGGTGTATTTGTAGCCCCGGAAACCGATGTGCGCCCCAAGCCAGTAGGCAAATGCTCCGCCGATCAGTAGCCCGACACCAGCGCAACCCCAAACCTCGCCGATGCCCGCCGGCCCGCGGTTGAAGACCACCTCCCCGAACAGACTGAAGAGAATCTGGGCGGCGCCGCCGCCGGTTGCCCAGCCCACGCCGATCAGCGCGATGCCGAAGATGAGCGGATTGGCGCGCATGTAGCGAATGCCTTCGGTGTACTCGTGCCACGGGCGCACGACTTCGGCCTCGGTGAGCGCTGCTTTCCTGGGCTGAAAGGCATCGCCTTTCACGCGCAAGCGTGAGATGCATGCGGCCGAGAAAAAGAACGAGAGGGAATTGAGAACGAAGGCCCACTCATAACCAAATTGCATGACGCTCGCGCCGGCGGCGAAGGTGCCGAGGGTGATGGTGGTCCACTGGGTGGTCTGGGTGAGCGAGTTGGCGGTGTGCAGCTCTTCGCGCGTGGTGATGGTGGGCAGAATGGCGGACCGGCCACTGGTGAAAAACGGGGACGCGAACATCAACAATGCGCTGAAGACGTACAGCATCCAGTTGTCGTGGCGATGCAGGCACAGAATGAAGCCCAGGGCGAGGACGGCGCGCGTGAGGTCGCTCGCGATCATGACGTGCTTGCGATTGAGACGATCGAGGATCACGCCCGCGATGGGCCCGGCGAACATGGCGGGAATGGCGCGCGCGAGCATGACGCCCGCCACTGCCAGTCCGGACTTGGTGTGGGTAAGGACAAGGCTGAAGACGGCGATGTTATTGAAGTGGTCGCCGATCTCGCTCACGATCTGGCCGCTCCACATGTAGCGGTAATTGCGGTTCTGGGTGAGGAGGGCGCGGAACGACAGCATCAGCCGCGCTCCGTGAGGATCACGCCGGCGAGGATGACCGTGCCGCCGACGGCGAGCGGAGGCGTAACGCGCTCTCCCAGGAATGCGACGGCCAGGAGCGTCGCGATAACCGGTTCCACATAAAGGAACGCGGCGACACGCGAGGCGGAAATGCGGGTGAGCGCGTAATAGTAAATCAGGTAACAGATGGCCGAGGGAAATATCGCCATGTACACCAGGCTGATCCACCCGGCGGCGGTAACCTGTGCGAAGGGGAAGGCGCGCGCCTGCCACCAGCCGATGGGAGCGAGCAACACCGCGCCGCTGATATAAGCGAATCCATTCACGGCGACGGTGCCGTGGAGCGCGGCGGCCTTCTTGCCATATGCGGCATACAGCGCGAACAAAAGCCCCCCAGCGCAGGTGAGAACGTCACCGGCGAGCGTGGCTTCGGTGTGAGGGAGCGCCTGCTGCCTGGACGCCTGCCCGGCAAGCACGGCAACGCCGCTGAAGGCAATGAGCATGCCGACGATCTTGAGCACGGTAATTCGCTCCAAGCGAAGGTAGGCGGCGATGAGCAAAACAAAGATCGGGGAAGTGCCGATGATCCACGCCGAGTGGGCGACGCTGGTGCGGCTCAAGCCGAACACGAACAGAAGCTGGTTGCCCACGTTGCAAACCGCCAGGAACGCCAACACGGAGACTCCATGAGCCGGCCAGAGACGGCTGCCGGAGGCGCGCGCCGCGCGCCAGTAGATCGGCGCCAGAAACATTCCTGCGAGGCCGATGCGCAGCGCACACAGCAACAAGGGTGGGAACGCATGCAACGCCACCTTGGCGATGACGAAGTTGGCCGACCACAGCAGCGTCATCAGCGAAATTAAAGCGTAGAGAACGAAGAGCCCGTTCAACCGGCCGGCACCTCGCGAACGGTCACTTCACGCAGAAAATCGTGATCGATGGCGTAGCCGAAACCGGGATCATCGCGAATCTCGATGGTGCCGCGCGCCGTGGTTTCGACCGCCGGGCGGATGATATCGCGTTTCCAATAGCGCCGGCTGGCGGAGACATCGCCCGGCAACAAGAAATTGGGCAGCGTGGAGAGCGCGATATTGTGCGCGCGGCCGATGCCGGCTTCGAGCATGCCACCGCACCAGACCGGAATGCCGGCGGCCTGAGCGGCATCGTGCACGCTTTTGGCTTCTCGAAAGCCGCCGACGCGGCCCAGCTTGATATTAATGATGCCGCAGGCGCGCAGCCGGATGGCCTGTTCGGCATGATGCGCGGAGCGAATGCACTCATCCAGGCAGATGGGCGTCTGCAATTGCGATTGCAGCACGGCGTGATCGATGATGTCATCGTGCGCGAGAGGCTGCTCGATCATCATGAGATAAAAGTCGTCGAGGCGCTTGAGGTGACTTGCGTCTTTCAGAGTGTAAGCGGAATTGGCGTCGGCCATGAGCTTAATGGAAGGGAAGCGCTCACGCACCTGGCGGATGACATCGACATCCCAGCCGGGCTTGATTTTCATTTTGATGCGCTGATAACCGGCGGCGAGCTCGCGCTCGATTTTGTCGAAGAGCTGCGGAACCGATTCCTGGATGCCGATGGAAACGCCACAGGGAATTTCGCGCCGCGCGCCGCCGCCGATGTGCTGCCAGAGAGGACGGTTGTGCAAGCGCGCTTCGAGGTCCCAGACGGCCGCTTCCAGGCCTCCGCGCGCCATGCGATGGCCGCGAATGTGCGCGGTGAGCGGCGCCACGTCGCCGGCGCTCGCGAGATTTTTCCCGATGATCGGCGGCACGGCATAATCCCGCAGAATCAGCCAGGCCGACTCGGTCCACTCCTCGTTATAGAACGGGTTCTCGCCGGCGGTGACTTCGCCCCAGCCCGATATGCCATCGGCGACGACTTCCACCAGGATGATGTCGCGTTCGGTGGTGCGTCCGAAGCTGGTTTCGAAGAAGTGCACGAGCGGCATGCGAATCTGCCGCAGAATGATATTTTCTATTTTCATTCCCAACGTCCGAATAAGTAAGTGCCGGCGTTCGCCGATTTTTCCAGGCCCACGACGGCGAAACCGCGGTCAAAATTCGCCTCGAATTGTTTGCTGATCTCCTGCTGGATCTGACGGGCGCGCTTGAGATCCTCGCGGCGGATGGCCGAGATGGCGGCGGGCACGGAGATGCGCTCGACGGTTTCGGGCCGCGCGACAGGCGGGCCGCCATCGACAATGGCTTTGACGCGAGGGCTTGCGAGCCACCATTCGGCGACGCAGCGGTCCGTGGGCAGGCCGCCGTGGAGATGGCTGGTGGTGGTGCCGTACTGATTGCGCACGTAGCGCCGCACGATGGCGCCAAGCCGCTCCACGTTGAGGTAGGCGTTCTTGATTTCAAGCGGATCGAAGGTCCACTCGATGAGTTGGATGCCGCGCTCCAGAGCGTCCTCGCGCTGCTTGATCTTGAGGCGGCGGCCGATGCCGGCATCGCGATAGCCCGGTTTAACGCCCAACATGTGGCTGTGAAGATACGCGCGGCCGCCGGCTTTGAGACCGGGAATGGCCAGGCAGTAACCCACCAAGAGAGGACCATCGAAGGCGCCGAAAGCCTGGCCGCCCACTTTGGCAGCGATGACGAAGAGGCGCACGGGCACCAGTTCCATGTCGTTGAAGCCCCAGATTTCCTTTTGCAGTTCGACGGCGCCTTCGAACTCTTCCTGGGTGGCGAGCGGGCGGACGGTGATCGCGGCCGGGCCGCTCACTTTTTGGCTTCCTGCCACAACGCTTCCATCTCCTCGACGGAGCTTTCGCGCGTGGTTTTGCCGCGCTCGGCGAGTTTGTGCTCGACGTACCCGAAGCGGCGGCGAAACTTGGCGTTGGTACGGCGCAGGGCCTGCTCGGGATCGACTTTCACGAATCGCGCGAGATTGACGAGGACGAAGAGCAGGTCGCCGAGCTCGCCTTCGAGCGCCTCGCGATCGTTCTGGACGCGCGCCTCGTCGAATTCACGCAGCTCTTCATGCAGCTTGTCGATGACCTGGCCGGCATTCTCCCAATCGAAACCGACTTGCGCGGCGCGAGAAGAGATCTGCTGCGCCTCGACCAGCGCGGGCAGGGAACGGGGCACGGAGCCCAGCAGCGTGGGGTCAGGCTCGGGCTTGGCGCGCTTTTCTTCGGCTTTGATTTCGCTCCAGCGCTTGAGCACGTCGCTCCCGGTGTGGGCGGTCTCGTCGCCGAACACGTGGGGATGGCGGCGGATGAGCTTCTGATTGATGGCATCGAGCGCATCGTCGACGCGGAACAAGTTTTCTTCCGCGGCCATTTGCGAGAAGAAGACGGCCTGAAGCAGAAGGTCGCCCAGTTCTTCGGCGAGCGCGGGCCACTGGCGGGCGTCGATGGCGTCGAGCACTTCGTAGGTCTCTTCGAGCAGGAACGGTTTGATGGTATCGAAGGTCTGCTCGCGGTCCCACGGGCAACCGTTGGGGGCGCGCAAGCGGGCCATCAGATCGACGAGCTGCTGGAATTTTTCACCGGCCGCGGAAGCAGGCATCAGCGTTAGATAAAGCTCGGGGGTAATCATCAAATTTAACATATGCCAAGCTCTGGGCACGGCGAACTGAAGTTCGCGGCTGCGCGCTGAAGCGCACGCCAGGAGGTGCTGGTATGCGGGGCGTGCTGATAAAATGAAAAGTCGAGATGAGTGAAGCCGAAAATCCGCTTTCGCAAGCAGACTCCGCCGAACCAGAAGCTGAGGAGCGCATGCCGATACCGCCGGCGTCGTTCGAGTTTCTGGCGTTGTCGATACGGACGCAAGCGGAAATGCAACTGGGGTTGATTCACTTCGGTCCGGAAAACGAAAGGCCGAAGCCGGATCTGGGGTTGGCGCGCCACAGCATTGACCTGCTCGGCGTGTTGCGGGAGAAGACCAAGGGAAATCTCACGCTGGAAGAACAGCGGCTGCTGGAGAATTCGCTGACCGAGCTGCGTTTCCGTTTTGTTCAGGCTCTCGAAGAAAGCAAGAAAAGCTGAATGGGCGCGGGGGGCCCGGTGAAGATTACGGTGCTCGGGTCCGGCACCAGCGTGGGCGTGCCGACGCCGGGCTGCCATTGCAACGTGTGCCAGTCGAGCGATCCGCGCGACAACCGGCTGCGTCCTTCGGTGCTGGTGCAATACGGCGGCCGCAATGTGATTATCGACACGACGCCGGATTTCCGGACGCAGGTTTTACGCGCGCACCTCGATCGGCTGGACGCGGTGCTATTCACGCACTCGCACGCCGACCACATTATGGGGCTCGACGATGTGCGTCCGTTCAACTTCCGGCAGCAGGCTCGCATTCCGATCTTTGCCTCCGCCGACACGATGGGGGCAATACAACGCTCGTTCCAGTACATCTTCAATGGAGGGGAGCAGCAATCGGCGGTGCCGCAGCTTGAGACGCACACGCTGAATGGCGCGGCGTTCGAGCTGTTCGGGCAGGAATTCAGTCCGGTGCGGGTGCTGCACGGCCGGGCGTCGATTTTCGGTTTCCGGTTTGGCCGCGCCGCGTATTTGACCGATCACAGCGAGATTCCCCCGGAATCGATGGGGCAGTTGCGGGGGCTGGACGTGCTGTTTTTGGACGCGCTGCGGCACCGGCCGCACCCCACGCACTCGACGGTGGAGCACTCGCTCAAGACGGTCGAGCAATTGGCGCCGCGCCGGGCTTTTTTCACGCACATCTGCCACGATCTGCCGCATGAGGAAACCGAGGCTGCGCTGCCACCGCACATCCGGCTGGCGTACGACGGTTTGGAGATCACGGTGGAGGCGGGCGATTAGATGCGGCCGCCGTTTCGCGTGTTTCACAGCTTGGACGAAGTGCCGGCGGATTTCGGACCCTCGGCCTTGACCATCGGCAATTTCGACGGCGTGCATGGCGGGCACAGGCGCATTTTGCAGCGGGTGCGGGAGATCGCCGGGGAGCGAAGCTGGAAGGCATCGGTGCTGACGTTCGATCCGCATCCGGCGACAGTGGTGGCTCCGGCGCGCGCGCCGAGGCTGATGACCGTTCCGGAGCAGCGCTGCGCATTGATGCGGGGGGAGGGAATCGAGCAGGTCCTCATTCTTCCTTTCACCGCGGATGTGGCGCGCTTGACGGCGGAGGAATTCGTGGAGCAGGTTTTGGTGCAAAAGCTAGGGGCGCGCGCGGTGGTGGTGGGAGAGAACTTCCGGTTTGGGCACAAACAGGCGGGAAACACGCGGCTGCTCGAGGCGTTGGGGGATCGGCTGGGCTTCCTCACCGAAGTGGTAACAGCGGTCTCATGCCGCGGCATGCGAGTTTCGAGCAGCGGGCTGCGGCAGCTTCTGGAGGCGGGAGAAGTGGCGCATGCGGAGCGTCTGCTGGGGCGGCCTTACGCGTTGGAGGGCACGGTAATTTCCGGCCGCGGAGTGGGCGCGAAGAAGACGGTGCCAACGCTGAATCTTTCGACGCGCTCCGGAGTTCTGCCCAAACGGGGCGTTTACGTGACGCGCACGACGGATCTTGCGGACAGCCGGAGTTGGGAGTCGGTGACCAATATCGGTTACCGGCCGACGTTCGGCGATGGGGATCAGCTATCGATTGAAACGTTCCTGCTCGAGCCGCTGGAGGGCGAAACGCCAAGATCGATCCGGGTGGAATTTCTGTGGCGCTTGCGCGAAGAACGGAAGTTCGAGAGCCCGGAGGCCCTCAAAACTCAGATATTAAAAGATGTCGCGCGCGCCCAGGCCTACTTTCGCCGGGCCGCCAGGTGGATGCGACAACCAGTTCTGGAACGCGAAAAAGGAGACACACATGAGACTGTCAGAAGGTAAAACTAAGCGCATGAAGGCGCTTGCGAACCACGCCGGGGTAATCGCCGCGGCGGCCATGGACCAGCGCGGGAGCTTGCAGAAGTCGCTCGCCGTGGCCCGGGGTGTCGACAAGAAACTAGTGACCGACGAAATGATGAGCGAGTTCAAGATCGCGGTGAGCAAGGTGCTGACGCCGCACGCGAGCGCGATTCTGCTCGATCCCGAGTGGGGATTGCCGGCTGCCAAGGCGCGGGCCAAGAATGCGGGACTGCTGTTGGCCTATGAAGCCAGCGGCTACGACAACACGCAGCCCGGGCGATTGCCCGACTTGCTGCCGCACGTTTCGGTGAAGCGCATTGCGGACTGGGGCGCGGATGCCGTCAAGATCCTGATCTATTACACGCCGTTCGATGACGCGAAGGTCAACGACATCAAGCACGCGTTTATCGAGCGCGTTGGAGCCGAGTGCGGGACCTACGACATCCCGTTTTTTTTGGAGTTCATCGGGTACGATCCGCAGGGGGGCGATGAAAAGGGCCTCGACTACGCCAAGCGCAAACCGGAAATCGTGACCAAGAGCATGCAGGAGTTTTCGAAGCCGCAGTATTTTGTCGATGTGCTCAAGGTGGAAGTGCCGATTAATGCGGAGTTCGTCGAGGGATCGAGCGTGTACAAGGGCCAGAAGGCGTATTCGCGCGCGGAAGCGCTGGATCATTTTCGCAATTCGGCGGCGGTGGCCGGCAAGCCATTCATCTACCTGAGCGCCGGGGTGAGCAACGCGCAGTTCACGGAATCGCTGCACATGGCTTCCGAGGCGGGCACGGACTTCTCGGGTGTGCTTTGCGGGCGCGCCACATGGAAGGAAGGGATACCAATCTACGCGAAGCTGGGTGTGAAGGCGCTGGAAGATTGGCTCGCCAAGGATGGGGTGCGGAACATTAATGCGGTGAACGACGCCATCAAATCCGCCAAGCCGTGGTTTTCGAAGCTGGAAGCACCGGTAACAGCGTAAGTTCTTGTATTTATAGCTAGTTAACTGTGGAGCAGCTGGCTCTTGACATAATGTATGAATACAAAGTATAGTCTCATCAAGGAGACTATACATGCCTATTGCTCAATCGGCTGGCCTGAACCACATTTTAGTTGCGGACGAGACCTGGGTAGCTCTGGCGATGCTGCACAAGCAGTACCCGGCGCGTCAGTCATTCTCCACGAGGGAGATCCTCGAGCAAGTCAAGCGTGAGCATGCTTTTCCGGAGCTGCGGCCGGGCGTGCAGGTCCACATTCACCAGCACAATGTCGCCAACCTCGAGCCGAATCCGGCGCGGCAACGAATGTTCTACCGGCTCGATGATGATTCGCTTCGTTTGTACCGGCCGGGAGACCCCGCCCATCCCTTGCGGAAAGGAAAGATGGCGCCGAATCGATCCGAATTGCCGGTAAAGTACCATCCGCTGCTCGATTGGTACGAACGCGAGTACTGTGACGAAAAGCGCTCGACAGGGACGGCGCCAGAACGGGACCCGATTCTGCAAATGTGGGGCTTGGGCAAAGAAATCTGGCACGGCGTGGACGCGGACGAATACGTTCGAGCGTTGCGAGCCGACTGGGACACACACGACGATCAAGGGGGCGAGTAGATCAGGCGTAACCGATGGCCCTCGTTTTCTGGGACACCAATCTATTTATTTACCTGCTCGAACAGAATCCGACCTTTGGCGAGCAAGTGCGCCAGCTACGCGTTAGAATGCTTGAGCGCGGCGACGGCCTGGCGACCAGTGCGCTTGCAGTGGGTGAGGTTCTTGTGGGACCTATTCGGGCCCGAAACGACGCGGTTTATAAGCGATATCTCTCGGCGTTCTCGCAGCCCGAAATTAGAGTGCTCAAATTCGATCTGGAAGCTGTCGGGCATTACGCACAGATTCGTCAAGACAAGAGCATTCAGTCGCCCGATGCCATCCAGCTCGCGTGCGCGGCTTCGGCGGGCGTGGACCTTTTTATCACCAATGACGATCGTTTGAGCCGGAAAAATATTCCCGGCATCAACTTCATCACCAGCCTGGCGCGGGCGCCGATATAAGGTTGGAGGGCCGGTCCCAGAGAGCAAGGGCGCATGCGCCGAGTATTCCGATTACCGACATCACGGCGCCAATTAGAGCGGAGGCGGGCTGGTAATGAAACTCAAGGTGGTGCGCCCCGCCTTCCAGAACGACTCCGCGCAAGGCGAGATAGGGCTGATAAATAGGCGCGGGACGGCCATCGACTGTGGCGATCCAGCCGGGATACCAGGTATCGGCCAGGATCAGCATTCCGCGGCAAGGGAGCGCTGCGTCAATCACGACCGAATTCGTGGTGCGCTTGGAGATGTGCGCCTGTTCCTCACCCGCGCAGGATTGGAGCGCTGGGCCGGGGCCGATCATCAACGCGTTGTTGCGAGCATCAAAAGACGCATCATCCAAGCGCGTTCTCAATTCCTTCATGGAGAAAACCGTCTCGATATGATGGACCAGCCGCACTCGCGGCAAGGCATCCACATTTCTGAGCACGTTGACGCCACTCGTGCCTTGGAATACCAACTGCTGGTCGGAGCGTGGCGGCTGTTTCGAAAGCGTGTAGGTGACTGCGAGCAGATTCTGCGTTCTTACCGAGGGCCAGTCGAGCGAATGAAGGTTCGACGTGACGCCGGCGCCGAAGCCAGTCAGAGTGTCAATGCCCTCCCAGTCGCCGAAGTTGAAAGCGCCGGTGCCCTCGTGGGCATTGACTCGTGACGGTCCAGGCTGGTGGCGGAGGAAATCAGCAATATCGCGGAATTGACTCAGGTTTGGAAGGAACGTTTCGTGTTGATCCGGTGCGTGAATCCGAAAAAGAGCCGTGCTTACGTTGCCCAATTCCATGAAGGCCAGGGCCATTACGGCCACAGTCACAAACCGGTTGGAGAGGGAGGCCTTCTGTCCAGCAAAAAGCACCGCCGCGAAAAGTAAGGCAATCAGACCAAGCATGGCCAGGGAATCATCCGGGCCTGTCTTTTGTAGGGCGGGAGCCGCGATCTGGAGAGCGAGGATAAAACCCGCCAACACAAGTAGAGCGTTGCGGACGATCCGGATCAGCGGCCCGTGGAGTCCGGCGTGCAGGTAGTCGAGTCCAAAGGCGGCCAGAATGGCCAACGCAAGACTGAACAGGAAGACGAGCCGGTTCGGGTTGCGGGTCTTTTGAAACAGCGGGAGGACCGCGTAAAAAAGGCCGTGAAACAGATTCCACCCGCCCAGCGACAACAGCAGCCCCGCCATTCCGAGCGTTGCGAAAAGACGCACCGATCGGACTTGCCATCGCGCGAAGACCGCGATCAACGCGAGGGACAGCACGACGATGCCGGCAAATATATCGGCGATCTGAGTGGCCCAGGGCAGGAGGATTCCGATCACGGAAGAAGGAGTCAATGAATAGTGGGCATGCACCCAGTACGGAATGGTCTCATTCCATTCAAATGGTTCAACGGCGCCGGCCCAACGGACCGCGAGTTTCGCGTACTCGTAACCCGGGACAGTTTGAAACCCGCTGGTGAGGATGGTAAACACAACCGTCGTGGAGGCCCAGGCGAGGGAGCGCCGCCAGTCAGCGCCGCGCGAGGCGAGGTCGTAGAGCAGGATCGCCCCGACGGCTAAGGATAGATAGATCGGGATCTCATGATGACCGCTTAACCAGGCGAGGCCCAGAAACATACCGCACAAGGATGCGCTTGCGAAAGGCCGGTCTCTCCGCAACAGCCGCAGCAGAAATAAAAGGACCAGCGGCGCGAACAAGAGGCCCCCAATCACTTCCGGCCATAGCGTCATAGCAAAAAAACCACTGAATGAGAAAAGGAATCCGCCGAACACGGAGGCCATTCGTGAGATCTCGAGCTCGCGGCATAGCCAATATGCAAACAGCGCGCCCAGAAAATGCAGAACGACAAAATACCAATTCAACTGGCGGATCGAGATCTGATTTTTCCCATTTGGCTTCAGGAGAAATAAGGGCCAATTTAAGGGACAGGCAGCGCCCACGATTTGTCCGAGAAACGGCTGGCCGCACCACAGGTGTGGATCCCAAAGAGGAAATTCGTGATTATGCCAGGCGACCTGTTGGAACTGGAGGCGGGGCACGTCCATGTCCGTGATGTCGTGGTTGTCGATCCAGGTGTACTGATTGGTAAGCGTCAGTTTCCAGCAGAAGCCGCAACAGATCACGAGGAGGAGGACCGGAGCGGTAAGCCGGGAGCGCCCGATGCGTCGAAGGACCGTAGACGCATGCAGATCCCCCGGCGCCGTCTCGGATGCCGTCACATAATCCAGTTGACTACGCTACCGATGCTATCACTTTGCCGAGAAAGTCCGTAGGCGCCTGACTAGCCGGCGTGCCCAGCCCAGATATTTTGTTTCGTAGTGGAGGCGCTGCAGCTCCTCGTTGAGTTGTAGTGCCCAAGCCGACCGGTCTTCGAATTCCCCGCGGAGTCGCAGCGCCAAAGCCGTGCGGTCTTCGAGTTCCTTCTCAAGCTGGAGTGCCCAGGAGGTCCGGTCTTCGAGTTCCCTCTCGATGCGGCGCGACCAGACCGTCCGGTCTTCCAACTCCTTGTCTTGCTGACCAGCCCGTTCTCTGAATTGTTTGATCCGGTTCTCTGCACCGGTCAGCCGCTCGCAGGCGATTTCCAGTTCTCGCTGCGCGCTGTGCGGCCATGTGTGCCACTCATAGGCTTCAGCTGGACTGGGGTTGATCTGCGGCGAGGCCACTGCTTGCTTCCCCGCACCGGCCGAGCGGAGACAGAACTCCGGAGTCAGGGGTTCAACTAGTGACACCTGTCTGTAGAGATTGTTTCCCACGACCGCCAGCATATGAGTGGGCTTGACGCGCCCGGCGTTGATTTCGTTGTCGTCGCGCTCGTTTACCTGATCGATGAAAGCCCGATCCCAGAGCGCACTTGCGTCAAAGTTAGGCCCGAAGGAACGGTCGACAAATGGATCGATGACGTTAGCATAGGCGATGAAAAGCTGGAAATGAAAATGCTCCATCAGCAACGCCAGAATATCCTGAGACCGGATTCCCTCAAAACTTTCGTATGAGCAATCCCAGTCCTCGTACAGTTCCTCATAACGGTCCAGTTGCCGATTGAAGCGGTAGGAAGGAGGCAGTTTTCGCCAGAACTCGTGCACAATATCGAGCGCTTCCGGCCAGCGTTGATGCCCGTTGCGGCCGATGATATCCGAGATGACAAAAAGACCGGCCGACTTGAGAGAACCCTTAATCCGGGCAAACAGGCGTTCGAGGTTCAGGACGTGATGCAACGCTTGATTCGCTATGACGACGTCGTATTCATGCGCTGGCAACCAGTGATTGAAATCTTCTTCAACGAAGCGTACGTAGTCAGCTACACCCTCATTTACAGAGCTAATTCTTCCGCGCTCCAGCATGACTGAGTTCAAGTCGACACAGTCGATTACAAAATCTTTGTGCCCTTTGGTTCGAAGATGCCGAACCAGCTCAATTTCCAGATCGCAGTTGCCGCACCCGATGCTGACAAAATGAAGAGCGCCGTTTTTGCGCCGATCACATTGTTCTTCAAGGTACTTCTGAAAGAACTCGTTTGGACCGCTGAAACCGAAGCGCTCCAGCTTTGGCCGCACATAGCGATTGGACCAGTAATGAAAAATTGCCGGCAGGTTGTGTACATTCACACATTCTTCAAAAATGCGTTTTTCCGCGATCACACGGGTGTGGTAGTTCGCCTCTTCGCTGGCGCGATCGCTCATGGATAACAGATGCTACCACTATGGGCTGGTAACTCGAAGAGTGAACGTACTGTTACAGGGTAGTCGCTTGAGACGCGGCGGCGAAGTCCACGCCTTCCCAGCGCGCCACGACTGCCGACGCCAGGCAATTGCCCAAAACATTGACCGAGGTGCGCGCCATATCCATAACGGCGTCGATGCCCAACAGCACGGCGACCCCTTCCATGGGCAGGTGAAACGTCGAGAGCGCGCCGGCCAGGAGTACGAGCCCCTGGCGTGGGACGCCGGCCACGCCTTTGCTCGACAGCATGAGGGTCAGCATCATGAGCAACTGCTGGCCGAGCGAAAGGTGAATACCGGCGGCCTGCGCAACGAATACCGAGGCCAGAGACAAGTAGAGCGTCGATCCATCGGCGTTGAAGCTGTAGCCGGTGGGCAGCACAAAGGCCACGATGTGGGGGGGAACGCCGAACTGCTCCATATTTTCGAGGGCGCGCGGAAGGGCGGCTTCGCTCGACGCGGTGGAGAAAGCCAGCAGGAAGGGCTCGCGCACGGCGCGATAGAATGCGACCGCGGGAATGCGCGCCAGCATTACGATCGAGCCCAGCACCCCGACGACGAACACGATCTGCGCGGCGTACATCGTGGCTACGAGTTTGCCCAGTCCTAACAGCACCGCTGGCCCTCTGCTCGCGACTGTGACCGCGATGGCCGCGCCCACGCCCAACGGCGCCAGGTACATCACGTAATTGGTGTAGCGGAACATCACCTGCGCGAGCGACTCGCAGAAAGACACCACCGGTTTAGCCTTCGCTCCGATGGCTGCGCAGGCGGCTCCGAACAGAAAGGAGAACACCACGATTTCAAGGACGTCGCCGCGCGCCATGGCATCGATGATGCTGGAGGGAAACACGTGCTCGATGGCCGATGCGGCGGTCTGCTGGTTCGGCGCCAACGTTTCCGCGGCGGGCGCGAGCTTCATGCCATCGCCGGGCCGCGCCAGGTTCACGGCCGCGAGGCCCAGGAAGAGGGCGACGGTGGTGACTGCTTCGAAATATATGATGGCTTTCAGCCCGATGCGTCCCATGCGCTTCAAGTCGCCCGCGCCCGCGATCCCGTACACCAGTGTTCCGAGGATTAGTGGGGCGATGATACTGCGGATGAGCCGCAGAAAGATGTTGCTGATGGGGGAAAGATGGCTGGCAAAACCGGGAGCCGCGATGCCGGCGGCGATTCCCGCCGCCATTCCAATAAAAATCCACGCAGTGAGCGAAAGCCGCTTCACCGCTCTCCCCATTTGAGTTTTTGACGGAGGACGTCAAAAAAGAGCATGTGTGGGGGCCGCACGAGCATCAAGGTCTGGTGGGAGCTGCGGCAAACGACCTCGTCGTCTTTCTGGATCGGTTCGCCGATTTGGCCGTCGATGGTAAGGAACGCGGAATCGCCTTCGGCGCGGCTGATGACTCGGATGGTGCTTGTGTCGGGCACGATCACGGGACGGTTGGTGAGCATGTGCGGGCAAATGGGCGTCACGCAGATGGAAGCTACCGAGGGGAAAATGATTGGGCCACCGGCGGATAGCGAGTACGCCGTCGATCCGGTTGGCGTTGCGACGATGAGGCCGTCGGCTTTGTAGCGGCACACGAACATCTCGTCGACATGGGCGTCGAGATCGATCATGCGCGCGATCGCCGATTTGGTGATGACCACATCGTTGAGCGCTTCGTATGCACCGATCACTTTGCCTTCGCGAACGAGTTCGCAGTGCAGCAGTTTGCGCTTGCCGATGCGGTGTTCGCCGCGGAAGGCGCGCTCCAGGTCTGGAAACAGGGAGTCGATGGTGATGGCGGTGAGGAAGCCCAGGCCGCCGAGGTTCACGGGGAACAACGGGACTTCGCGGCCACCGATGGCGCGCGCCGCGGAGAGCAACGTGCCGTCGCCGCCGAGCACGATTACCAGGTCGGCGCCTTCCGGGATCTCCGTTCGCGACATCGCGCCGCTCGCGCCCGCATACTCCGCCGTCTCGTCATCGTAGCGGATGGTGATGCCGCGCTGGCGTAGCCAGGCGATCAGCTTTGGCACCAGCACGGCCGCGGCCGGGACACCGGGCTTCGAAATGATGCCGACCGTTTTAATGTCGGGCATAGAGCAGGAATTCCTTATTTCCTTCCGCGCCGAGAACGGGGCTTTCCATGAGGCTCGTCTCGAAGCCCAGATCTTTCACGGCGTCCGTCACTCGCGCGCAAGCTGCGTCGTGCAGTTCTGGCCGGCGCACGATTCCGCCTTTCCCCACTTGACCCTTTCCCACTTCAAACTGTGGTTTGACGAGTATAACCATGCGGCCGTCCGAGCGCAAAATGGGGACGACGGCCGGTAAAATCAGGGTTACTGAGATGAAGCTGACGTCGAAGGTGGCGAGGCTGGCGGGCTCGCCGATTTGTTCGAATCGCAGATAACGCGCATTGATCCCTTCGTGGACCACGACACGCGGATCGTTGCGGAGTTTCCAATCGAGCTGGCCAGCGCCCACGTCCACGGCGTGCACGCGCGAGGCGCCTTGCTGTAGAAGGCAGTCGGTGAATCCACCGGTCGAAGAGCCGACGTCGAGACACACCCATCCAGCCACGCCGATTCCGAAATGATCCAGGGCCGCCGCCAGCTTTCCGCCGCCGCGGCTCACGTAGGGCGGCTTGCCGGCGAGATCGATTTGACTCGCGGCATCGATGGAGTGGCCCGGCTTCACGGCTTTCTGCCCGTCGACGAGCACGCTGCCCGCCATGATGAGAGCCTGCGCTTTTTCGCGCGACTCAGCCAGACCGCGCTCGACCAGCAGACGATCGAGCCGCCGTTTCATGACTTGCGCTGCACGATGAGATCGGCCAGTTCGCCAAGGCGTTTCGCGCGCTCGCCGAGGATGGCCAGCGCCTGGTGGGCCGAGAGACGCTCGCGCTCGGCCATGCGGCGCGATTCCTCCAGGCCGTAGACGGCGGGGAAGGTGATCTTCTGCTGCTGCGCGTCCTTGCCCGCGGTTTTGCCGAGGGCCTCGCTCGATTCCACGACGTCCAGGATGTCGTCGACGATCTGAAACGCCAAACCGACGTGCTCCCCGAAACGGGAAATCGCATCAAACTGCTGCTGGTCCGCGCCCGCATAGATGGCTCCCATGCGCACGCTGGCACGCAACAGCGCACCAGTCTTGGCGCGGTGGATGGATTCCAACAGCTCCGCGTCCGGCGGTTTGCCTTCGCCTTCGAGATCCGCCACCTGGCCGCCGATCATGCCGCCCACAGTACCCGCGGCGGTGGCCAGCTCCGCGATCACGCGCGTCTTGCGATCGTCCGGCACGGCATCCAGCTTCGAGAGCGTTTCGAATGCCAGCGTGAGCAGCGCATCGCCGGTGAGGATTGCCATGGCCTCGCCGAACACCTTGTGCGACGTCAGTTTGCCGCGGCGGTAATCGTCGTTGTCGAGGGCGGGGAGATCGTCGTGGATCAGCGAGTAGGTGTGGATGAACTCGAGCGAACAGGCCGCGGTTTCGATGCCGCGCGGCGCTTCACAAATGGCCTGCGCGGCTTCGAGGCACAGAACCGGACGCACGCGCTTACCGCCCGCGAAGAGGCTATAGCGCATGGCGCGGTGGATAGTCTGGGGCGGAACCTCTTCGGCGGGGAGCAGCCGGTCAAGTTCGCGATCGATGATTTGTTGCTGCCGGGCGAGGTGCTCGCGAAAGCTCATGCTTTGTCGGGTCGGAACGGTTCGGGTTGCATCTTGCCGTCCTTGCGGATGAGCATTTCGACGCGCGTTTCGGCATTCTCGAGCTGCTTGCGGCAAGTCTCGCTGAGCGCCATGCCCTTTTCGAACAGATCGAGCGAACGCTCCAGTGCGAGATCACCGGCCTCGAGCTCCTTGACGACCTTCTCGAGCTCGTCGAGCGAAGTTTCAAAGGTCTCAGGGGACGGGGCAGGATCGTTGGGCATCAAAGGTTATTTTAGCGTAGGGATGCAGGGGGGAAGGGGTGAGCAATTTCGAACGACCTGACGTGGTTTGCAGGCGCCGCGTTCACATCACTTGAAATCGCCGTAGCTCCGACCCCCGGTCTCCACGAAACGGCCCTCTCTCCAAACATAGCCGACACGGACCCAGCCCTCCGAACAACAATCGTGTGTTCGTCTCGTCGTATCGGCGAAATCCAGCACGAGTTGATGGTTCTGAATACTAACTTTGACCAAGCCGCCGTCGGCCCTGGATCCACTTCGCAATATTCCAAGTAACTTTGGTGAGCCGTCCGCGAGTTCGTACACGTAAAGATAGTGCCAGTGTGCTGTTCCACCTGTACTGTACAGCAAATCCACAGCGGCTTCCTCGCGCGCGGTTCCTGTGAGACTGCCGTACGTGGTGGACAGCACCTCGACGTACGCCGGATACGGCTCGCCGTGTTCGCGAAAGCTGTGGCTGCCGTTCACCAGCCGAATGCTGCCATGCGGCCTTTGGCTGAGCCACTTCCACGAAGAAGGCACTCCCACTGCTGGAATTTGCCAAGCGTAGGTGAAGTTCTTGAAGTCTACGTCGCGGATCGTGCCTGCTCCGAATCCGGTAGCCACCAAGGCCATACAGCACCCCGCAATGCTGCCCAGAGCCCTCACACCGTTATCCTATCTGCAATAACTCCCTCGGATGATATGAAGGCGCGGCGAAAGGCGGTAATCTCGAAACGCCGACATCAGCCGAGCGACCTGAGCTTGCCCACATGTTAAACCCCGATCCCTCCCGGCGCCGCCACTCCCAGCCGGTCTCCCGCCTCACACAGCGCTTTCCAGGTGCCCGGTCCTACCGGAATGCCGCTGCGCCGCCGCTCTTGTTCCGTGCGCCGCTCGGGGTCGCCGGCCACCAGCACTTCGCTATAGCCCTTCGCCGGCGGCGTGGTCTTCATGCTGCCGGACCAGATGGTCCATGCGCGCGCGGAACTCGTCGAGAGGCAGGAAGCGCGCAATTTGAATGGCCAGAAACATCTGGCTCACGCGCACTGGCTTGCCACGGAAGCGGATGCCGCCGAGTTCGGTGCTCATGGCGCCGCCGCCCAGTACGGCGCAGAGGATTTCGGCCATCATGGCCAGTCCGCTGCCCTTGTAGCCGCCGAGCGGCATCAGCAGCCCTTGGAGCGCGGTTTCAGTATCGGTGGTGGGCACGCCTTCGGAATCCATGGCCCAGTTGGCGGGAATCTGCGGCTGGCCGTTGATCTTCGCTTTGAAGATCTTGCCGGCCGCGACCGTGGTGGTAGCCATATCCAAGAGCCACGGCTTTTCTTCGCCGCCGGGGACGGCCATGCAAATGGGATTCGTTCCCAGGCGCGGCTCCTTGCCCTGCCACGGCGGAACCAATGCCGAGGCATTACACATCACGATGCCGATCTGCCCGGCGGCCGCCATCTTCTGTGCCCAGAATGCCGCCGCGCCGAAATGGTTGGACTCGCGCGCCACCACCAGACCCATTCCAGACGCCGCGCGATGCGCATGGCATGCGCGCAGCAGGTGTCGGCAATGGCCTGGCCGATGCCGTTTTGCCCGTCGTAGTGCAGGCAGGAACCGTTTTCCGAAATCACTCGCCCATCGGCTTTGGCGTCCATGTCGCCCCATTCGATCTGTTCCATGTAGTAGGGAAGCAATTGCAGGCCGTGCGAATCCACGCCGCGCAAGTTGGCGGCGACGAGCGATTCGGCAACGAGCTGCGACTTGGCGTGCGGCACGCCAATTGCATCAAGAAGCTCCAGGGCAAACTGCGTAAGCCCGCCGGCGGGGACGAGAATTTCAGGATCAGGCATAGGAACCCATCAGCTTATGACACTTCGCGGTCGATGGGAAACAAGCTGTACTCATAGGCCGAGTATGATATACTCATGATATGAGTAAGCGTCTGCAAGTATTGTTGCCGGATGCCGAAATGGCTGAGATCCAGCGCATGGCCCGGCGCGAGCAGATCTCCGTCGGGGAATGGGCGCGAAGGGTGTTGCGCGAGGCGCGTTCGCACCAGGCCTCAGGTGATCCGGAGCGGAAGCTGAAGGCGATTCGGAAGGCGGCGACCTATTCGTTTCCGACCGCGGACATTGAACAGATGCTGGCCGAGATTGAGCGCGGTTATCTAGAGTGATCTTCATTGACTCGAATATCCCGATGTACCTCGCGGGCGCGCCCCATCCGCACAAACCCGAGGCCCAAATTCTACTCGAACGAGCGACGGCTTCCAAAGAGCGCCTCGTCACCGATGCCGAGGTGATGCAGGAGATCCTGCATCGTTATGCTTCTCTCGAACGCCGGCAAGCGATCCAGCCAGCTTTGCAAGCGGTGTTGGAGATCGTCGATGACGTCCTGGCCATTGAAAAACGCGATGTGCTGCGCGCAGGTGAAATCCTTGAGCATCCGAATCACTTGTCAGCCCGCGATGCCCTCCACATCGCGATCATGGAGCGGCACGGCATCCGGCGCATCATGAGCTTCGATCGCGACTTTGACCGATGGCCCGGGCTCACGCGAATCCACCAAATCTGAGATCAAACGCAGCTCATCGCGCTTGCTATAATTTCCTTTCACCACCCCCGCAAGGAAACAGGAGTACCCCGCCATGGACGAAAAAGAACGCGCACGCGCCTTGGAACAGACGCTCGGCCAGATCGAGAAGCAGTTCGGCAAAGGCTCGATTCTGCGGCTCGGGATCGAAAGACGCCATCGTTCCCGGTCGCGGTGATTTCGACCGGGTCGATCGCGCTCGACGCGGCGCTCGGCATCGGCGGCTTCCCGCGCGGGCGCATCTGCGAGATTTACGGCCCGGAATCGTCGGGCAAAACGACCATCGCGCTGCAGGTGATCGCCGAGGCGCAGAAGAAGGGCGGCATGGCGGCGTTCATCGACGTCGAGCACGCGCTCGATCCGATCTATGCGCGCAAACTCGGCGTGGATGTCGACAACCTGCTGGTTTCGCAGCCCGATTACGGCGAGCAGGCGCTCGAAATCACGGGCGCAGCTGATCGCCTCCGGATCGATCGACGTGCTGGTGGTCGATTCGGTGGCGGCGCTGGTTCCCAAAGCCGAGCTCGACGGCGAAATGGGCGATAGCCACATGGGCCTGCAGGCGCGGCTGATGTCGCAGGCGCTGCGCAAACTCACCGGCGTGGTTTCGAAATCGAAAACCTGCCTGATCTTCATCAACCAGATCCGCGAAAAGATCGGCGTGATGTTCGGCAACCCCGAAACCACCACCGGCGGCCGCGCGCTGAAGTTCTACTCGTCGGTGCGCATGGATATCCGCCGCATCGCGGCGATCAAGGATGGCGACGCGGTGGTCGGCAACCGCACCAAGGTCAAGGTGGTGAAGAACAAGCTGGCGTCGCCGTTCCGCGAAGCCGAGTTCGACATCATTTACGGCGAGGGCATTTCGCGCGAAGGCGACCTGATCGACCTCGGCGTGGCGCAGAACGTGATCGAGAAGAGCGGCTCGTGGTTCAGCTACAAAGGCGAGCGCATCGGCCAGGGCCGCGAAAACGCGCGCCAGTTCCTGAAGGACAACACCGATATCCGCCAGAAGATCGATACCGAACTGCGCAAGGCGCTGGGATTGATCAAGCCGGAGCCGGCGGTGAATGGCGGCGCAATGCCGCCGGTCAAGCCGGAGGCGCCACCGGCGGCGCGGTCGGCCCCGGCCACTGCGGCGCCACGCGGCCGATAACGAATTTGCATAGCCGTGTAGCGCACGCCACAGCGTTTTTGCTTGAGAAGATCTTATGCCGCTCTCCACTTCCAGGGCATGGAAGAACGGGAACGGCGGAAGATCATTGACCAGACTCTGGCACAGCTAGAGAAGCAGTTCGGCAAAGGCTCCATTCTCAGGCTGGGATCCGGCGCCGTGGTGCCCGTCTCGGTGATCTCGACCGGCTCGATTTCGATTGACGCGGCGCTGGGCGTTGGCGGCATGCCGCGCGGCCGCGTGGTGGAGGTTTTCGGGCCCGAGTCCTCCGGCAAGACGACCATTGCTCTTCAAGTGATTGCCGAGGCGCAGCGCAATGGCGGCAGCGCGGCATTTATCGACGCCGAGCATGCGCTCGATCCGGCCTACGCGCGCAATCTGGGGGTGGACGTGGATAACCTGCTGGTGTCGCAGCCCGACTGCGGCGAGCAGGCGCTCGAGATTACCGGGGCGCTAGTGGCTTCCGGCGCGATTGACGTTGTCGTCGTGGATTCCGTTGCGGCGCTCGTGCCCAAGGCCGAGCTCGAGGGCGAAATGGGCGACAGCCACATGGGCCTGCAGGCGCGCCTTATGTCGCAGGCGCTGCGCAAGCTGACCGGAGCCGTCTCGAAGACCAACACCTGTCTGATCTTCATCAACCAGATCCGGGAGAAGATCGGGGTAATGTTCGGCAACCCGGAAACCACCACCGGCGGGCGCGCGCTCAAGTTCTATTCTTCGGTGCGACTGGACATCCGCCGCATCGCGGCTATCAAGGACGGCGATAGCGTCATCGGCAACCGGACTAGAGTAAAAGTTGTAAAAAACAAGGTCGCATCGCCGTTTCGCGAGGCCGAGTTCGATATCCTCTACGGCCAGGGAACCTCCCGCGAGGGTGATCTGCTGGACACCGGCGTCACCCGCAACGTGATCGAGAAGAGCGGTTCCTGGTTCAGCTACAAGGGCCAGCGCATCGGGCAGGGCCGCGATACGGCGCGCCAGTTCCTGATCGAGAATGCGGAAGTGCGCGGCAAAATCGACTCCGAACTGCGATCCCTGCTAGGTTTACTGGCCACCGGCGAGAACGGAGCGGCCAAGGCCGCGATCGCGTTGATGCCCCAGAAATAGCGCCTGCGTTGTGCTGTTTCACTCCACTGCGTAAAAAACAGCGGAAAATGGGCCTTTTCCGCGTATTTTCTCTTTACATCGCCTTTCCCCATCCCGTATCATTGAAACGGTTCGTGGGAAGCCGCGTGTATATATCCCACCAGAGTTCGTGTTCGATGTGTGAGTTCAAATCTGAGGAGGTTGAATGGCCAATCAACGAATGACGCAGACCCAGTTGGTCCGGTCGCTGGCGGAAGCCACGGAAGTGCCGAACAAAACCGCACGGGAGTTTCTGGATCACCTTGGCAGCCTGGCGATCAGTGAAGTGAAGAAGAACGGTGTATTTGTCGTGCCCGGGCTGGGTCGGCTGGTTCGCGTAGACCGGAAGGCACGGATGGGCCGGAACCCGGCGACCGGCGAGGCGATCAAGATCCCGGCCAAGAAGGTCGTGAAGTTCCGAGTGGCGAAAGCGGCCAAGGACGCTATCGTGCCACCCAAAAAGAAGTAACGGAAATTTTACGTGCCCAAAAAGAAAACCCCGCGAGTGATCGCGGGGTTTTCTTTTTGGATCTTCTGAAGCCGAGAGGAGATCCGCCCAATGTGCGGGCAGTTCTTCGAAGTCTTACGCCGACTTCTTTTCTTCGACCTTCTCTTCTTCCGCCTGCTTCTCGCCCTTCTCCTCTTCGGCCTTAAGAGCGGTCTTGAAGTTGCGGATCCCTTCGCCTAAACCCTTTGCCACCTCAGGAATCTTTTTGCCGCCAAATAACAATACGGCCACACCGAGGATGACGAGAAGTTCAGGCATGCCAATGGAACGCATACGGCCTCCTTCTTCATGTTCATTGTAGGGACGCGCTCCCAACGCGTCAAGTTGCGGGGATATCCCCCTCGGGAGACGCCTCGGGAAGCCGGAGCGGCGGATGCCCGGGCAACACGATATGATGTCTGGTTCGGAGACGGCATGAAACCAATTCCCAGCGGTAAACAGCAGGCTCTCGTGAGCCGCCTCATCAAGGCATGCGGCGGCGCTTACATCCCAAGACCCGCCGAAAGTATTACATCTCCGGCCCGCAATGGGCCGCCGCGTACCAAGGCCAGGCGCTGTTTCATGCGCCCACGCGCACAGCGGTTGGCTTCGAGGATGTGATCCGCGAGTACGCGAAGATCGGCATCGGCTACTGGACTACGCACGATACCGACGTAATTCCCACCGAAGCCCTGGGCAAGGACGAGCAGTGGGCGATTGTCAGCCGCATCAACAAAACCTTGAAGAAACACGGCCTCAAGTGCTCCATGGTAACGACGGAAACATTCTTCCACGCCGTCTGGGCCGCCAGCCCGGCCGCGGAATCCCCGCAGGTTCGCGAGTACGCCGCTTTTCGCGTCAAGAATACCGTGGATGTCGGCCATGAACTGGGCGCGGAGTTTGCCGTCTATTGGCCGGGATCGCTCGGTTACTACACGCAAGGCGCGGTGGAGGAGACCGAGACGCTCAAGTGGTACGCCGGCGCCCTAAACGCCGCCTGCGAGCACGATATCGAAGTCGCCAGGAAGAAGAACCGGCCCACGCTCAAACATTGCCTCGAAGCCAAGCCGTTCGAGCCGCAGGCTGAGATCCTGCTGCCCACCAGCGACGCCATGCTGGCGTTTATTTTCTCGGGCGTGCTCACGCATCCCGAGATGGTCGGCCTCAATCCCGGAATACCTACACGAGCTCATGTGGGGTGGGGCGCCGCGCGCGGCCCTGGCGCGAGCACTCCTGGCCGGCAAACTCTGGCATTTCGACATCAACGATGGTTACCGGCTGAAGCATGACGTCGATATCGCCGTTGGCCTCGTGAACCCCCTCGACTGGCTGAACGTGCTGGTATTGCTCCGCAGCCACAACTATAACGGCCCGTTCAACCTGGACTACAAACCGCCGCGAACCACCAGTAACAGCGGCGTGTTTGCCGTCAGCTTCCCGACGGCCGTCGACCGCTTCATCACTCTCTGGGAAATGGCCGGCGACGTTTTGGCCGATCCGATCATCAAACAAGCTACGGACGCGCTCAAAGCCGGAGGCGAAACAGTGGATGCGAAAGATGCCGAGGCGGTCACTGCGGCACACCGCGAGCTGCTCACCCTCCACGAGCTGGTGGGACACCGGATGTTCCAGATCCTCGTCGGTGAGCATCGGGGCAGAACCTATTCGGTGTAGTACCGGGTCGGCGCATCCCTTAGGAGAAAAATTACAAAGTTTGGCACAACCATTGCTAGTAGTTTTGCGTCTTGTGAAGTGAGGAGGCGAAGGCAATGGCAAAAGTCGTCAAGGAGCGGTTCAAGGGACAGGTTCACTGCCCGATCTGCACCCGTAGCGTCAGCGCCGATGTGGAGCAGGTTGGTAAGAATGTTCACGTGGTTCCGGGACAGAAGTGTCCGCGATGCGCGTCCACTTTGGACGTGGCAGCGGTCATGCAGGTACTAGAAGCCGCGTAATTCGGGTACCGCGATTTGCAGGTAACTACCGTATTGTAGTTGACTTGCTTTTTTGCGATAGTAAGGAAGTTCTATGAGACGCAAGCCGCCAGTCAAGTCCGCCGTGCCGATTGTTTCGCCTGAGATCCTGGAGCAGGCTAAACGGTCCATTTCGCCGGACAAAGCCAAAAGTATGCCCAAGTGCACGGTTTGCGGAGCCGAAGTCACCGAAGGTGCCTCGGACCAGCTCTGCTGGGTGTGCCGTCGCCTGAAGATCAGTGCCTGGCACGACATCGAACAGCAGATGCCGGCTCAGGAATAGCGCTTCCGAGCCACAAAATCTACTAGCTCCGAGTCGATTGGACTTGGGTGTCGATTCTCAGACCTCCTCAACCTTACATCTCTCAACCCAGGGGAGCTTACTCGTCGCGGAGAGCGGCCATCGGGTCGAGTCTCGCGGCGCGCCGCGCGGGTAGATAACTGGCTAGGGTAGCAACGCCCGCCATGCCGGCGATGGCCATCGCGAGTGTCGCCGGGTCGTACGGCTTCAAGTTGAACAGCATCGCGCCTGCTGCCCGGCCGAGCGCCAGCGCCAGGCCTGTGCCAATTATCACGCCAGTCCCCAGCAGCAGGATGGCTTCCCGCAGCACCAGCGCGGCGATTCCGCGTCCGTCCGCTCCCAACGCCATCCGGATGCCAATCTCGTTGGTTCGCCGGACTACCGTGTAAGACATCACACCGTAGAGACCGATGGTCGCGAGCAGCGCGGCCAGAAATCCGAACAAACCCGAGAGTGTCGCCATCAGCCGTTCCGGCAGGAGCCGTTGGCGAATCTGCGTTTTCAGAACGCTGAACCCGATGCTGATGTCCGGGCTAGCCGCGCCCACCACCCCCTTTACCGCGGAGACCAGGCCGGCCAGCGGCGCGGACGACCGGATAAGAAACTGCCCGGACCCCCCGCCAAACTGGGACGCCGCCGCAAACACGATGGGCTTAGACTTCTCATCCAGGTTCTGATACTTGGTATTTTTCACCAGGCCTACAATTTGATAGACCGTTGCCGGGTAGTTCGGTTCGGCCACTGTGCGGAACGTTTTGCCCAGAGGATTGGTCCCGTTGAAAAACTGGCGCGTGAACTCCTGGTTGACAATCGCGACCTTCGGCGCCGCCGGCGTGTCGTAGTCGTTAAAGTCACGGCCCGCAAGCATTGGCGTTCCCATCGTCTTGAAATACTGAGTGCTGATCCAACTGAATTTGGAACTGCTCTCCTTCACCTCCACCGCGGCCCTAGCCTCGATACCCAATGTCCAGCTCTCTCCGCGTAACGGAATGATGCTCGCGGTAGCAACCGCCTCGACGCCCGGAATCGCCCGGAGCCCTTCCATTATTTGCCGCTGCATGGCCTCGGCGCGTTGTTCCGGAATATTAATCCGCGAGGCATCCAGGTTGGCGACCAGGACACCGTCTTGCCGGAAACCTGTATCCACGGTGAGCAGATTTTGCAGGCTGCGCATAAAGAGGAGCGCGCCTACCAGTAAAACCAGCGAGAGCGCGACCTGCGCGACGACCAGCATTCGTCTCAGGCCGAATCCCTCCCGCGCCCCCGTCAGGCCGCGGCCTCCGGCTTTCATGGCCGCGCTTGGCGTGCCCCGGGTCGCTCGCAGCGCGGGCGTCAATCCGAACAAAATGCACGTCAGCAGCGCCAGGCCGGTGGTGAAAGCGAGGACGCGCCAGTCCGCCGTGAGATTGACGAACAAGGGATTGCCCTCCGTGGAAAGAAACGCGATGAGAAACCGGCTGAGCGCTTGCGCCAACAGCGCGCCAACAACGGCGCCAATGCTCGCCAGCAGCAGGCTTTCCACCAGCAACTGCCGGATGAGATTAGCGCGTGAGGCACCCAACGCCATCCGCACCGCGATCTCGCGCTCCCGCACACTGGCCCGTGCCAACATCAGGTTGGCGAGATTGGCGCAGGCAATCAGTAATACTAGTCCCGCGATCGCCAGCAGCAGCCACAACGGCGTTTCGTAAGCTTCCCGCAACTCAGAGAACCCGGTGGCGGCCGGGAACGCAGCCAACCGGAGCTTGAGATACTCCGATTGCCCACTCGCATATCCCGTCGGCGCGGTAGCTTCAAACAGCCCCGGCGAAATGGAGTTCAAGTGAGCCGACGCCCGCGCCAGCCCCCAGCCAGGCTTGAGGCGCCCCACCACGGCCAGCCACCAGAAATCGCGTCTGCCTGCCCGGTCGTCTCCGATGGTGGATGCGACGCAGAGCGGCACAGCCACGTCGAACTGCCTTCCCACCTCGATGCCGAAAAATCCCGGCGGCGTGATTCCCAGGATTTCGAACGGATGACCCGAGATCGTCAACTTCTTTCCCACTGCTGACGCTTGGCCGCCAAACTCGCGCTGCCAAAACGCATAGCTGATCACCGCACCGGCCGATCCGCAACCGGGTTGGTCATCCTCCGGCATGAACACGCGGCCCAAAATCGGCGGGACGCCCAGCACGCGGAAAAAGTCGCCGCTCACCCACATGCCCTGCGCGGGCCTGGCTTCGCCGCCCGGTGCGAGGTTGAAGGTCTCGCTCGCCCAGGCGAACAGGCCCGAAAACGCCTGTTGGTGAGCGCGCAACTCGTTCCACAGCGGAGTGGTCATCTCGGGATGCGAGCCGCTCGAAATGCCATGCCCATTCCAGTTCGGAGCGCGCACTTCGGCGAGCTCCCGTGGATGCTTCACCGGCAGCGTCCGCAGACGGATGGCGTCAAGCAGTTGGAAGATCGCGGTGTTGGCGCCAACTCCCAGTGCGAGCGACAAAACAGCGACGACGGTGAATCCGGGGTTGAGCCGCAGCAGGCGCGCGCCGTGGCGCACATCTTTCGAGAGCGTTTCCAGCCAGCCGATACCGGTCATGGTACGAATACTCCGGAAGACGGTAGAAGTTACCAAAAAACGAAACGGCGCTAGCGGTTCGCCTCAATCGTCTGCGCTACATTCTCCCACTCGGCCAGCAGGTTCGCCAGATCCGCCCGGCGGGCGCTCAGCAGTTCCGTGACCTGTTGAGTCTCTTCCACGCTTCGAAAGTTGCCCAACGCGTGCTCGAAATCGGCAATCTCCACCTCGAGCCGGGTCACCTCGTCCTCGATCGCGCGGCGACGTTCTTTCATCTGGCGGAGTTTTATGGGATTGAGGCGTCCCGAGGTATCGCGCTTCGGCGGCGCGGCTGGCTTGGGCGCCGGGGGTGGCGTGGATCGAGGCGCTCTTTGCACGGATGGCTCGGGTTTGGCAGGCGGGGCGGCGGCAGCGGCGCCACCCTCTTTCCGCCACAGATAATCTTCGTAGTTGCCCGGGAAGACGTGTACGCCACCGTCGGCCACCTCGATAACGCGCGTCGCGAGTTTGTCGATGAAGTAGCGGTCGTGGGAAACAAACACCACCGTTCCGTTATACTCCTGCAGCGCGTTGAGCAGCACGTCCTTGGCGCGCATGTCGAGATGGTTGGTGGGCTCGTCGAGCAGAAGAAAATTACCCGGCATCATCAGCATCCGCGCCAGGGCGTAGCGGTTCCGCTCTCCGCCGGACAGCACGCCGATCTGTTTGAACACGTCATCTTCGGAAAACAGAAAGCACCCGAGGATGCTGCGAAGCTCGGTGTTATTGGATCGCGCGGGGCCACCTGCGAGAGATCGTCGATCATGCCGCACTCCGTGTCGAGCTCCTTGTACTGATCCTGCGCGAAATAATCCGCCGTCACGTTGTGGCCGAGAGTCATATGTCGCCCGCTGTCACAGGCTCCTCGCCCGACAGGATCTTGATCAGCGTCGATTTCCCCGCTCCGTTGACGCCGACCAGCGCCACGCGGTCGCCGCGCTCGATATTGAAAGCCACGCCGGAGAACACGTGCTTCTCGCCATAGCTCTTGGCCACGTTCCGTAACTCCGCCACCATCCGCCCGCTCGGCTTCGGCTGCGGGAAGCGGAAATGGATGGTTTTCTCGTCCGGCGGAATCTCGATGCGTTCGATCTTCTCCAGCTCCTTGATGCGGCTCTGCACCTGTTTGGCCTTGGTCGCCTGATACGCGGAAGCGGTTGATGAACGCTTCGAGCTGCTCGATCCTGTCGCGCTGGTTGGCGTATGCCGCTTCCAGCTGAGCCCGCCGCTCCGTTTTCTGCTGTTCGTATCGCGAGAATCCGCCGGTATAGAACCATGACGCGCTTGTTCCACATCTCCGGCGATGCGCGACACGGTCACGTCGAGAAAGTACCGGTCGTGCGAAACCAGCACGAAAGCGTGCGGGTACGTTCGAGATATCCTTCGAGCCAGTTGCGCGCTTCCAGATCGAGGTGGTTCGTCGGCTCGTCCAGCAGCAGCAGATTGGGCTCTCCAGCAGCAGCTTGGCCAGCGCGATGCGCATCTGCCAGCCGCCCGAAAACTCCTCGGTGCGCCGCTGCCAATCCTCGCGGCTGAATCCTAGCCCTGAAAGAACAGCGCCCACTTGCGCTTCGATCGCATACCCGTCGCGCGCGCGAAACTCTCCTTCCGCCTGGTGAAACCGCTCCGACACCTGCGCATATTCCGCGCTCGTGTGATCCAGTTCCGCCATTTTCGCCGTGAGCGCTTCCTGCTCTTCCTCGAGCGCCCGCAGACTCGCGAATACCGTCATGCACTCGGCAAACACCGAACGGCCGGAGAGCGAGAGCCCGTCCTGCGGCAGGTAGCCGACGGTCACGCCTTTCATGAGCGTCTTGGTGCCGCTTTCGAGCGAATCGATACCCGCCAGAATCTTGAGCAGCGTGGATTTTCCCGTCCCGTTCGCGCCCACAATTCCCGTGCGCTCGTTCGGAGTCACCAGCCAATCGAGCTCTTCGAACAGGACTTTGGGACCGAAGCGCTTAGCCGCGCCTGTGAGTTGAATCATTGAAGCGGAAACAGTGGAGTCTTTACGTATTCTAACATTTGGGCTGTTCGGTGCCGTCTAAAACAAATTGCATTCGAGCCCGGTAATGAACTGAATCCCGGGAACTATCCGGTTGGCGAGGGACCGATCGTTGGTGAGGAAAATATCCACCTTCGCCTCGGCTGCGCACGCCAGATGAATCGCATCCGCCGAATCAACGCCGAGTTCGCCTCGTATCCTGGCATATTGATCCGCTGCCGTCTCCGTGAATGGAAAAATCTTGACGAATGGAGGGCGGAAAAACTCGCGAACGCGCTGCACCATTTCACGTTCACCGGTCTTGTAGAAGCCGGCAAGCGTCTCTCCTACTGCAAGCGAACTGGTGCAAAGCGTGTCTTTCCGCTCCTCCATACGCCCGAGAATTCTCTGCACGCGCTCGGCATAGAGTGGATGCTCTTCGAGCCAGTACACGAAAAGCATCGTGTCCCAGTAGATGAGGCTCATGGGGTTCAACGTCGCGCGTGCTGACGCACACGTGGATCGTTCAGGATCGCAAAGATGTAGGAAGGCCCCTGCAAATCTTGCAATTCACCGGGGCCACTGACAGGCCACCGCTTCCAAGCCTTTCGAAACTCGTTTTGGCCCAGTATCCGGTTAATCGCCCGCCCATCCCGCTCGATCGAAACGGAATCACCAGCTACTGTGTACCGGAACGGCAGACGCCGGACGGTCACGAAACCTTCACCAGCGTGAGCGGCAATAGCCTGCCAAAGACCCTGAAAATCCGGAGGAGGGTCAATCATTAATACTTGCCGTCTCTCCAAGGCTGCGGAGAGTTCTTCCCGTTCCCGTCGAATGAAGTTCTCACCTCCGCCAAGCTGTCGGAATATGTCCTTAGCAATTCCACGCAATCCCCACAATGGATTTCGCGCCGGCGCATTTTCATCCGCGGAGATCTCGTACGTTATCCGTAGAGTCGTACTCAGTCCAGACGGCGGCCCACTCACATCCTTCAAAACGAGGTGATTCTTTTCGAGCAGCCGTTTGGACTTGAGGGCCTGGCAAACGAGCGGTACCCGGTTCTTCAAACCAAGATCCCTGTGAACGTCTCCAGCGGTTACCGTGAAGGTCCTGTCACCCCGAGCTCTCGCCGGTTGAATCACGTTATCTTCAACCCATGTGCGCACCCGCTCCGCATCCGATGTAGCCGGCATGTCCATTCTCTCTTCAAGCCGAGAATAGCATTAAAAGCATAGCATAGCAAGCATTAGCAATCTCCCGAGCCGGCTCGCTTGCCATACCTCCGAAAACACAACCAAGCTCCCGCCACCAGCACCACAAATCCTCCCACCAGCTTTAGCTCGAACAGCCAGACCGACGACACTTCGGCCGGTGGAACGAACGACAGCGCGACCGCCATCGTCGTCACCACGAGGCCCGCCGCGCTGCTCAGCCGCTGCCCGCATTTCCACGCGGCGCCGAAAAGATAGAGAAACGGTACGAAGTACGTGATCACCGTCATATCGACCAGTAGCTGGTAGCCGATGCGCAAATTCTCCCCCGCCTGCATCACCAATACAAAAATCGTGCATGCGCCCGCGAGGATCAGGATCGAGATGTGCGGCGTGCCCCAGCGCGGATGCAGCCGGGCGAAAACCGGCGGGAGGCGATGATCGATGCCAATTACGAACGGCAGTCGCGCCGTTCCGGCAATCCACACCGAGGCTTGCCCCATCACGCCCACGCAGATCGCGCACCCCGTCACCAGTGCGGGCCAGCCGATTCCGAGCCGTGCTCCCGCCGCACCCGCCGCCTGCACAATTCCCGTCACGATGCTGATCCGGTCCGGCGGTAACAGCACCAGCATCGCCAGCGTTCCCATGATGTAGAAAGCGGCAATCGCGATCCCCGATAGCCACGCCGCCCGTGGCACGGACCTCTCCGGGTTGCGGATCTCGCCATCCAGGATAGCGGCCAACTCGATGCCTCCGAAGGCAAACGCGATCTGCGACCAGAAATTCAGTTTGTCCAGGCTCCACTCCGGCACGACGCGCAGGGGGGTAGCCGAGCCGCTCCGCCACCATACCGCCGCGCCGAAGCCGATCAGCAGCAAGCCGGCGCAGCAGGTCGAAATCGCGCCCACGTTGCCCGTCCACTTCCCGGCCGCCAGGCCAAAAATGTTGGTCACGGAAGCGATCCACAGCGCCGCGAGCGAAATCACCACCAGCCACGTGTGATTTTCCCCGAGGCCCAGCGCGCTTGCCGCCATCCCCACTCCCGCCAGCAGCAGGCTCGGCAAGTAGAACAGGTTGCTCACCCAGTAACACCAGCCGCACAGAAAACCGTGCCACTCGCCGAACCCGTCGCGCGCCCAGACGTAAATTCCTCCCTCTTGCGGGAACCGGCGGGAGAGCGCGGCCACGGCCAGCGCCGAGGGGACGAAGAACAGCGCCGCAGCCAGAATCCAGAGCGTTATCGATCCGGGACCCGCGTGCGCCGCCGCGGCGAGCCAGCGAATGCCCACCACCGCCGCAATATTGAACAGGACCAGGTCCCCGAGCGAGAGCTCGCGGCGCAGCGCCGGGGTTGCTGGCGCGCCACTCAGGAGGGCTCCGGACAGCAGCAGGCAGGCGTTGCGGGTACGCGGCCGCCTTGGTAAATCAGACGCCGGATGGGAGCGCCGGGCCGCGGTGCTTCCGACAAAACCCCGCGGCTCCATCCCAGTGCTCTGACAGGAGAAGGAAATAAGCCCGTCACTAGTAGAGATGCATCCGGCGCCAAATTAGTCGACGCGATCATATGATCGAAGGAAGCATCGTTCGTTTACAGCCAATATTGCCATTGATCGCGTGTCAGAACGTACCAAGCCAGGCACGCATTGGTCACCGCGTGGGCCACCATACAGTCCCCCAGACTGCGCGTGCGAATCATCCACCAGTTATAGAGAACGCCGGCCACCAGCCCGACGTCCCAGTAAGAACCGTGCTCGGAGGCGAACAGCGCCGCTACGACCCAGAACGATTGCGCTGTATACGCCCCCAGTGCGACTTTGCGGAAATCGCTGGAAATCAGCCAGCGCATCAGCCATCCGCGCCAAAACAGCTCCTCCAATATCGGCACATTCACCACGCTGGCCAGCACGCGAAAGATCAGAAAGATCGCGTTCCCCTTCACGCTTGCGGGCAGCGAGGCTTTGGGCGCGCCCATCAGACCGTTATTGAATAACCAGCTCGCGCGATACGCTGGCCACAGCACATCCGGCCCGACCCAGAGCAGGAACACCCCCACTCCCAGAACCACGCTGCCCAATGGATGGGAAATTCGCCGCGGCATCACGCCGCGCGACACGGCGATCAGCAGCGCAAACACGATTCCGAACCGCAGGGCGTAGTTCCACTCGATCGGGAACGGCAGAAATTCGCCGATCGCGAGCAGCCCCAGAAAAAGCGCGAAGGGCGCCACGTAGGGCAGGGCAGGGTGGCGCAGCCAGTTACCGCCGCCCGGATCTGCCTCTTCCATTCTCATGCCGCGGTTCTGACCGCTACGCCCGGCCAATCTGTGAGATCAGCTCCACCGCCCGCTCATACAGCATGGCCGTGTCATTGCTGCACCCCAAAAATAGCATCCCGCGCTCCTTCCAGAAATTCGCCAGCGCCGGCGTTCGTGTCTGTATGCCCGGCGCAATGCCGCGCCGGACGCAGCTATCGCACACCGCCTCAATCGCCTCCACCATTTTGGGATGCTGAAAGTCCCCCGGCACGCCGAGCGATATCGAAAGATCCGCCGGGCCGATCATCACCGCGTCGATCCCCGCGACCGCCAGCAGCTCCTCGCGCGCCTCGAGCGCGCGCCGCGTCTCAATCTGTAGCACCACCATCGTGTTCGCATTCAGATGCTCGATGATCTGCGTGAAGCTCAGCGGCTCGTAATCCACCTGCACCGCTGTCAGCCCGTAGCCGCGCACGCCCACCGGCGGAAACTTCGTCCAGCTCACCGCCCGCTCCAGCAGCTCCGGCGATTCCACGCGCGGGAAAATGATCCCTTGCGCGCCGCAATCGAGTGCCCGCGCCACCAGTGCATATTGCAGCTCGGCCACGCGCACGATCGGGCTCAGCCCCGCCATTACCGAAACGCGGCAGATATCCTGCACCGTTTCCAGATCGAACCCGCCGTGTTCGGTATCGATAAATGCCCACTGAAATCCCGCCGCCGCCAGCATCTTCGGAATTTCCGGCGACCGCAACTGGCCAAAGCCGGTGCCCATCTGGAGCTTCCCGGCGAGTAAGTTCTGCTTTACAAGGTTGGCGCGCATGAGTTTCCATTGTAATGGGTATACCAGAGGCTCGGCCGGCTCTGGTATTGTCGACCTTTGGACGTTTCCGATGCCAAGATGCCGATAAGAGAACCCGCGTCGAGATTGGCTCTGCGCGCCGTCATGCGCTGCGCCGTGTTCATCGGCGTCCCGTTCGCGTGCGCGGGGCGCCTCGATTGGCCTCGCGGATGGTTCTTCATGGCTCTGACGGCCGTTACACTGGCAGTGACAGTCCCCCTATTCCAGCGCGAGAACCCCGGCATCCTAAGAATGCGTTTACAGAAAACGGAAGGGACCAAGCCGTTTGACCGAGTAATTTACGTCATCCTCATGTTGAGTTTTTTTGGCTGCCTTGCGGTGGCGGGCCTGGATGCCCGGTTCGGCTGGTCATCGCTGCCCTTCGAGTGGACCTACTTGGGGCTGCTGCTGTACATAGCCGGCTCCATTCCGATCGGCCTCGCCGCGGCCACCAACCCCTTTCTCGAGAGAACTATCAGGATTCAGGACGAGCGCGGTCACGTGGTGGTTACGTCGGGTCCCTATCGCGTCGTGCGCCATCCGATGTATGCCGGCGTGATCCTCGGCATGGCAGGCTGGCCACTGCTGCTCGGATCGGAGTGGAGTTACTTGCCGTATGCGGTAGTCGCCATAACGCTCATTGTGCGGACGGCGCTGGAGGACCGCACCCTGCGGCGGGAGCTGCCCGGTTACCAAGAGTACGCCACGCGCACCCGCTACCGCCTGGTCCCCGGAATTTGGTAGCTTTTCGCGGCGTACGCCTTTAGCGCGCAGTGGCGAACTTTAGCTCGACGCCGCCCGAAGCGAAGTTGGGCGCGCTCACACTAACAGCACTTGATGGTCCGGGCACCCCAATTGGATACCCTCGTAAAGCTGCCCCATCAGCTCGGGACCGTGCTGGGCGAGAAAAGGAATAATCGAATAGAACCGTTCTTGCAGGTGCTTGTCCGGATAGATCAGGCCCACCAGATACGCCGCATCGTGCGTGGCGCGTTCGTCGCGCGCCAGCAGCTCGCGCCCCACTTTCCGCTCAATCTTCGAAAGCTGATAAGCGATCTTGTGGTAACTCTTCCGCACCGCCGTATCCAGCGTCGGGTCGAACCGCGCGAGTTCTCCCTCCAGGCGCTGCACACTCTGCCCCACGGAGTTCCGCGTCTCGTCCAATACTCCTGCCAGCCCCGCCGGCACGAGCGAAGCGGCCACCCGTTCCCGCAACGACACCTCGCCTTGAAAGAAGTCGGGCAGGCACAGCCCATAGCGATCCAGGAGCTTGCGGCTTCGCCGGTCGAGCACCGTAAATCCGCTCCGGTGCACCGGCACCGGCATCCGCCCCAGCAGCGCGCGATATAGCACCGCCGACTGCGCCAGGTAAGCCAGCTCCGCCGGCCCTCCAATGTACGCCGCGGTCGGCAGAATCGAATCCTGCACCACGGGCCGCAGCAGCGCATTCGGCGAAATGTGCGCCGCCCGTTCCATCAGTTCTTCCGGTGAAAAGCGCCCGTCCGCCGTGGAGTAGTTGCCATTGTGTTTTCGCAGCGCGATACGCCGGCCGTTCTCCAGCAGGAAAAAGAACGAGGTCTCGTCTTCCACGTGGACCTGTGCGTGGTAACCCGCCGCCGTCAGCTCGCCATTGCGCTCTTTGACCAGCTGCTTCAGTTCAGGCGCCTGTGCTATGGCCGCGCGAATCAGCGGCGCGGCCAGTTCGCGCACCGCCGGAGCCATCGGGTCGATCTGCAAAATGTCGAATGCCCCCAGCAGATCCCGCAGCAGCGCGCCGAACGACTCGCCCAGTGTTCGCCCCGGCCGGTAGGCCATGGCCACCCGGTCGGCCACCTCGGCGCCGAAAGGAAACTCGGTGAGCGCCGTGCGCAGCGCTTCCAGCGGTACCGACGTAAGCCG
The DNA here is from genome assembly GCA_963768075.1 of Terriglobia bacterium. Classification (GTDB taxonomy): domain Bacteria; phylum Acidobacteriota; class Terriglobia; order Bryobacterales; family Bryobacteraceae; genus QHXW01. The sequence goes on along the minus strand of CAVYHD010000002.1, from coordinate 140,871 downwards.
GATTTCCCCCACCGGCTGATTCGATCCTGCCGCGCCGTCGATCTCCAGCTTCACCGGCCGGTGCTGCGCATCAAATACCCACGTATGGTTGACCTCGGCGAAGTCGTGGTCCTCGGTGGCCAGCCAGAACACCGGCACCGCCGGAATGCCGCGGCCAGTCAACTCGCTTGCCAGGCGCGCCGCCGTCAGCGCCTTGTAAATGGTGTAAGCGGGTCCGGAAAACAGGCCCACCTGTTGGCCCGTGACCACCGCTACGGTTTCGGGCTTCGCCAGCAGATCGAGCGAGGCGCTGGGTCCATTTTGCTCGCGCAACACCGCTACCAGTGCCGCGCGGCGCTCCGCGCTCAGATTCACCTGGCGGGCTGCGGAGACGTAGGATTCAGGGTCGGAGGGTGGATAGGGGTAAAATGCCCGGACGCGATCGGGATGGTACACCAGGTCGGTGAACAGCTTGGTCGCGTGCGGCAACTCTGTATGGCGGATACAGGTACATTCCATGCAAAGGCTCAGGTTAGCAGATGTTAGACGGCAGCCGGTAGATTCGGGTATGTGGACGCGAAGATGTTACAGCCAGGGCCGCGCCTCACCCCGCCGGCAGGATCTTCGAGATGTCGTTGTAGATCACAAACGCTACCACCACCATCAGGAAAACGAAGCCGACCTTGAATACAGCTTCCTTCACCGGCAGGCTGAGGTCGCGCCGCATGAGCATCTCCACCACCAGCAGCATGATGACGCCGCCGTCGAGAATCGGAATCGGCAGCAGATTGAAAATGGCGAGATTCAGGCTGACCATCGACATCAGCATGAAAAATGCGGACGGGCCTTCACGCGCCGCTTCGCCGGAGAGCTGCGCGATGCGGATCGGCCCTTCCAGTGATTTCGGCGACATGCGCCGCTCGATAATGCCCCCGAGGAATTTGAAGATCAGGGTGGCGCCCTTTACGTTCTCCTGTACGGATTCGTTCAGCGCAGCGGCAAAGGAAAGCCGCGTGGTCACCAGATTGAGGTGACGCATGGGCAGGAAGCCCACCACCCACCGGGCAGGGCCGGCGTCGATCTTGCCGAATACCGGTGTAAGCGCCACGGTACGGCGCTTGCCGGCGCGCTCGATCTCCACGGTTACCGGCTGGCCCTTCGTCTCTTGCATCAGATCGGTGAAACTATAAATCGATTGGATCACCTTGCCGTTGGCGCTGATCAGCAGATCACCCTTATCAAGCCCGGCCTTTTGCGCCGGCATCCCCGGCGTGAGATCGCCGACTTCCACCTGCGCTCTCGGCGCCCATCCTGCCGTGCCCACTCCGCTGCGGTCGTCCAGCACCGGTGTTACAGCTGTTTGGATGGTCTTGCCATTGCGCTCGATTGTGACCGCCAGTGGACGCCCCGCGCTGGCCAGCTCTTTCAAGCTGATATCTTCCCAGGTGGGATCCACCTTCCCATCGATTCGCGCGATGGTGTCGCCGTCCTGAATGCCCGCATTCGCCGCGGGGGAGTCGTGCGCCACGTGCGCCACCACTGCCCGCTGGTCCGCATCCGCCAGCTTCTCGAACTTCACCATGAACAGCCCCGTGAGCAGTGCCACCGCCAGAACTACGTTCATGAAGGGGCCCGCGAACGCGATGACCAGCCGCTGCCACCGTGGCTTCGAGAGGAAACTGCGCGGATCGTTTGCGTGCTCGTCTCCAAGCTGCTCTCCCGTCATCTTGACGTAACCGCCGAACAGGATCAGCGAGAACCGGAAATCCGTCTCGCCCCTGCGGAATCCGAACAGGCGCGGCCCGAAACCGAAGCTGAATGCCTCTATCCGCACATCGAACCAGCGCGCGGCCCAAAAATGCCCTGCCTCGTGTATGATGATCATCACGCCGATCAGGACTAGCAGCCAAAGTATGTTTTGAAAAACGAGCATATATAAATTAGGCTCTCGCCGTCACCTTCCCTGCCGGCGCGGCGTTGCTTGCTCGCTCGACAAGTGCGCGAGCCAGAGCGCGCGACTCTCTATCCACTTCGAGAATATCATTGATCGTGGCCGGCTGCCTTGGCGCCAATTTCGAGACGGTTTGGTCCACTACCTGATATATCGACGGAAAAGCAATTCTTCTTTCCAGAAATGCTTCCACCGCCACCTCATCGGCCGCGTTCAACGCGCAAGTGGCTGATCCGCCGGCCCGCTGGCACTCGTAAGCGAGTTTGAGCAGGGGAAATTTCTCCAAATCCGGAGGTCCGAACTCCCACCTCCGCGCCTGGGCCCAGTCGATCTTCGGAACCGGCGCCTGCATCCGTTCCGGAAAGGTGAGCGCGTATTGGATCGGCATGCGCATGTCCGTGGCGGACACCTGTGCAATCACGCTGCCATCGCTATACTCGATCATCGCGTGGACCGACGATTGCGGATGAATCACCACGTCTACCTGCGACGGGGCAAAACCAAACAGCCAGCAAGCCTCAATCACCTCGAAGCCTTTGTTCATCAGCGTGGCCGAGTCGATCGTGATTCGATTCCCCATCTTCCAGGTTGGATGCTTCAACGCGTCTTCCGGTGTCACCCACGCCAGCTGCTCCACCGGAGTGGTCCGAAACGGCCCGCCGGACGCTGTCAGAATCAACTTGGTCACTTCTGCACGGTTACCGCCACGCAGACATTGATGCGCACCGTTATGTTCGCTATCAATGGGAATCAGCTCGGCGCCGCTTGCCCGCACCGCTTCCATCACCAGGCGGCCACCGGAAACGAGCACCTCTTTGTTCGCCAGTCCAACGCGCTTACCGGTGCGAACCGCCTCGTACGTGGCTTCCAGACCGGCAACGCCTACGATCGCCGAGATGACTACATCGGCTTCTGGTGCGGCAGAAATCGCGACGAGCGCCTGCGGGCCAAATAACAGTTCCGGCCACTCAGATCTCGCCAGACCGGACTCTGCCAGCCGCTGCTTCAGCCCCGCGCGGCCCTCTTCGGTCGGAACCACGGTGACATGGGGCCGAAACTCCAGAATCTGCGCGGTAAGGCGTTCGATATTGCGCCCGGCGGCGAGGGCATACACCTGGTATCGGTGGTTGTTTTGGCGGAGGACGTCCAGCGTATTTACGCCGATGGAGCCGGTGGAACCGAGGACGGTCAGGCGAGACATGCGGGTGGGGGTCGTTTTCACCTGATCATATCATGGAAGGTGCTGACGGCTAACCCTGTCAAACGTAAGCCATATTATGCCGTTGCCGGAATCCGTTTTTTGAAAGACCCAAACCCTTTCGGGCGCCGGGGAGGTTGCTTCAGGGGTCTTTCATTTAGAGGTTAGTCTCGCTTTGGTGGGAGTTGTCCTCCCCGGCTTGATTCCAATATTAGAATACTGTCCGAAGAAATGCAACCAAAATTTGTATTATTGATTTCCATTAGTTTACTTCGGACGCACCTCCACTCCGGTAATTGATTCTAAGACTTTGATTGTAGAGCAGATGTCCTCATCCGCATGGCCCGTAGCAATGGCGGCCTGAAACATTTGGCGCGTCAGGCCGGTCAGCGGAAGCGGCACATTCAGCTCTTTGCCGGACTCCAGCATCAGTCCAATGTCCTTATGCATCCATTTTACGGAGAATTGCGGGCTGAAATCGCGCCGGAAGACGTAAGGGGCTTTATAATCAATCAGTCCGGACTTGGCGGCGCTGTTGGTGAGGACTTCGAGCATGAGTTTGGGGTCGACACCGCCCTTGGTGGCCAGGACCATGCCTTCGTTGAATGCCTGTAACAGATTGGAAAGAATCAGGTTCTGCGAGAGCTTGGCTTGCAGGCCCATGCCGGGGCCGCCGCAGTAGAAAATCTTCTTGCCCATGGTCTCCATCCAGGGCCGGATCTTCTCCAAAATTGCTTGGTCGCCACCGACCATAAAGGTCAGGGTGCCGGCGTTCGCGCCGGGGGTTGAGCCGGTACAGGGCACGTCGAGGTAGTGGGCGCCTTTCTTCGCGAGTGCCGCGCCGATGCTGCGGCTACCGCTGGGCGAGATCGTACTGGCGTCGGCCACGATGGCGCCGGAGCGAACGCCTTCGATGACTCCGCCTGGGCCGAGATTTACCTGTTCGGACATGGCGGTATCCCCGACGCACAAGAACATGCAATCGGCGTTTTCGGCGACTTCTTTCGGAGTCGAGCAGAATTTGCCCTTCTCGGCGGCGGCGAGCTCTTTCGCCTTTTCCGCGGTATTCGACCAGAGCGCCACCTCGTGGCCCGCGCGCAAAAGATTGCGCGCCATCGGGTAACCCATGATTCCAAGACCTAGAAAGCCCAGCTTTGCCATCCAACTCTCCTTTTCGGTGGTGAACCCGCAATTGTACGATGCGGGGAGCATGTGCGACAATTGCCCTCCGATGACACCTCCCGTTTTAGTGACGAAGCGTATTTATCCGGAAGCGATTGAATATCTAAAACAGCATGTGGAGGTGGACTACGCGGCCTCCGATGACGGACTGACGCCCGAAGAGCTGCTTCAGCGCTTACGGGGGAAACAGGGGGTGGTCAGCCAGCTAACGGATAAGTTCACGGCGGCGGTGATCGATCAACTGGACGGCGTGCGCGTCATCGCCAATGTGGCGGTGGGGTTCGACAACATCGACGTGCCGGCGGCGACGCGGCGGAGGATCCTGGTGACGAACACGCCAGATGTTCTCACGGATACGACGGCGGATTTTGCTTTTGCGCTATTGATGGCCGCGGCGCGCCGCGTGGTGGAGGGTCACCAGTTCGTACACTCGGGGCAGTGGACGAAGTGGCGGATCGATCTGCTGGTAGGCCAGGATGTGCATCACCGCACGCTAGGCATTTTCGGAATGGGGCGGATAGGCCAGGCTGTCGCGCGGCGCGGCCGAGGATTCGACATGCGGATTCTCTATCATGACGCGGTGCGTGCGCCGGAAGCGGTGGAGCGCGAACTGGGCGCGGAGTTCGTGAGTGCGGAACGGCTGCTGCGGGAATCCGATTTCGTGAGCCTGCACGTGCCGCTGCTGCCGCAAACCCGGCACATGATGAGCGCCGGGCAGTTCGGCTTGATGAAGTCGACGGCGATACTGGTGAATACTTCGCGCGGTCCCGTGGTGGACGAAGCGGCGCTGGCGGAGGCGCTAGAGAAGCGCGTGATTGCCGGGGCGGGGATCGACGTGTTCGAGAACGAGCCGCAGGTGCATCCTGGGCTGCTGAAACTGGAGAACGTGGTGCTCGCGCCGCATATCGCCAGCGCGTCGGTGGATACGCGCAAGAAGATGTCGATGATGGCGGCGGAGAACGCGGTGGCGGCGCTGGAGGAAAGGCGGCCGGCGAACCTGCTGAACCCGGAAGTCTGGGACGGAAAGCAACGCTAGCGCCGCGCCCCGCCTACTTGAGCCCAGGCAGCGAGATCTTCGTGTATTCCGGCGGCAGATCAAACACGGAGTCGGGGACGGACTCCTCCTTGATGTTGGTGTACTCTCGCGACGACTTAAAGCGCGAGCCCTCGCTCTCCATCTTGATCACGATCCTGAGCTTCTTCGATATCCACTGGTATTGCGTGCCCATGGCCTTGTCGTTGAACACGAAAGCGTACTTGTCGCAGACGTAGCCGTTGACGGTTTCCTCGCCCACCAGTTTTTTCTCGCCTAGCTTCTTGGCGGCCGCCTGGGCGTCGGCGGTGGCCGCGAGCTCATCTCCGATGCCGGGAATCTCGACATACGTCTTGGCGGCCGGATTCAACATCCAGACGACATTTTTGTCGGGCCGTGTGATCAGAATCCCCGGCTTGCCTACGATGACTTCGCGCCGGATTTTCCCAACTTTCATGTAGAATTTGCCAGAGGACGTCCGGTCCGCTCTTACTTCCGTGAAATCAGCGCTGAATTCCGCCGCCAGGCACAGCGTCCCGGCGAGGAAACCGACGGCGCCAAGCAAGAACGTCCGTGGAGCCACTCTCGTCAAACTCCTCATGTGAAGCTTCCTTTCTCCGCACACGATCACGCGGATACGGCAGGAAGGACTATGATACCGTGCCCGGATTTCTTACTCTTCCCTGAGAGCGGACGCGGGTTCGATGCCAGCGGCGCGGCGGGCGGGGAGCCAGGCGGCGGTGAGGGCCACGGCGGCGATCAGGAGAGCGGCCAGGGCGAAGGCGGCGGGGTCCTTGGCGCTGACTCCATAAAGGACCGGAGACATCAAGCCGCCGACGGCGAGGGCGGCGATGACGCCCAGAGATGCGCCAACCGAAAGCAGGATCGCGGTGCGGTACAGCACCAGACCCATCACTTGCCGATGAGTTGCGCCGATGGCCATGCGGATGCCGATTTCACGCCGGCGCCGCGAGACGGCGTACGCCATCACGCCATAGATACCGGTTGCAGCGAGCACGATGGCCAAGCCGCCGAATGCGCCAAGCAGCACGGCCGCCAGGCGGGCGGGGAAGAGAGGAAGGCGGAGATGGTCGTCGAGGCTGCCGGCCTGGTAGAAGGGGAGGCTGGGGTCGAGGTCGTGAACGGCCTGTTGGACCATGCGCACGACCTGTTCAGAAGGCAGCGAGGAGCGCGCAATCACGGTGGTGGTGGAATTGTAGCGCTGGAGAATGGGCCAGAAGATCGCGAGCCTGGATTCGTCGTTTAGCGTCGTGTATTTTCCATCCTCGACGATGCCGACGATTTCGACCGGTTTCCTATCCCAGCCGACCAGCTTCTTGCCCACGGCATTCTCGTTGGGGAAGACACGCCGGGCGAAGGTCTGGTTGATGATCGCGACGGCTTGGGAACCCTGGCGGTCATGAAGATCGAAATCGCGACCCGCCAGGATACGCGTTTGCATGGTGCGGAAATAGCCGGCATTCACCATGTAGAAGTTGGCGCGCTGCACCTCGGAGGGTTTCGGCTCGGGCCGATCCTGGCGGTGGACACCGGTAGTGGATTGGTCGAGCGAGAGCGGGATGGAATTGGAGAAGCCCGCGGATTGAATGCCGGCGAGCGAAGAGACTTTTTCGATCACGCGGCGCTGGAATTCGCGGCCGCGGGACTCGTCGTAGCCGGCAAGGCCAAGATCGAACGCAACCGCGACGGCGTTTTGCGGATTAAATCCGATGTTAATGGTGAGCGCTTGTTGCAGGCTGCGCAGAACCAGGACGGTCGCGACCAACAGAACCACCGAGAGTGAGATCTGCGAAGTGACCAGGATCTCGCGCAGGTGCCACCGGCGCAGGTGCCCGGTGAATGAGGCATTCTTTAGCGCCGGCAGCAGCTCGGTTCGCGCGGACTGAATGGCGGGTACGAGACCGAACAGCAGAGTTGTCAGCAGGCCGGCGGCAATGGTGAAAGCCAAGACGCGTTGATCGATGAGGAACTCGGTGCTGATGGGAATGTCGACGGGGGGACGCCAGACAGCCAGGCCATCCACGAACCAGACGGCGATAAGCAGACCGGCGGCAGCGCCGGCGAGAGAGAGCAGAAGGCTCTCGACAAGCAGTTGGCGGGTGAGGCGCCACTTACTGGCGCCAAGCGCGAGGCGGATGGCGATTTCTTTGCGGCGATCGGCGGCGCGCGCGAGCAGCAGGCTGGCGAGATTGGTGCAGGCAATCAGCAAGACGAGCCCGGCGACGCCCATGAGGACAGCGGCGAAACCAACGACGGCGCCGCGCAGCGTTGTGCCCATCAGACCTGGGGGCGAGAGGTGAATGCGCAGACCATCGAGTTCGGGATCCTCACGGATCAACTGGGCAGCGACTGTGTTGAGCTCGGCTTCGGCCTGGGCGCTGGTCACGCCCGGTTTCAAACGGCCCAGCGTCCAGAGGTTCCAGGTGTGGCGGTCATCAAGCCAGGCATCGCCGGGCTCGATCTGAGCCTCCATCGCCATAGGCACCCAGAATTCGGGAGTGAGGATGAGTTCGGTACCGAAGAAACCGCGCGGCATTACGCCGAGGATGGTGTAGTCGAGTCCGTTGATCTTCACGGTCTTGCCGGCGATGGTCGGGTTGGCGGCGAAGCGTCGCTGCCAACTGCTGTAGCTGAGGACGACGACGGGATGAGCGCCGGCCTTTTGATCGTCGGCGGGAGTTAGAGTGCGGCCACTTGCAGCCCGCACCCCCAGAACGTCGAAGTAATTCCCGCTGACTTCATAGCCCCAGACGTGGGCGTTACTGCCACCGTAGGTCATGCCGACCGGGGCGACGCGGTAGGCGACGAGGCCGGAGAGCGAGCGGGTGCGATCGCGGAAGTCCTTGTAGGTGGGGTAGGAGAGATTGGAGCCCATGTGGGTGTTGAGAAAGACCAGCTCGCGCGGCTGTTTGGCGGGCAGAGGGCGCAGAATCAGCTTGTTGATGGCGCTGAAGGTGGTGGTGTTGGCGCCGATGCCCAGGGCCAGGGTGAGGATGGCGGCGAACGCGAAGCCGGGGCTTTGACGCAGGCGGCGAAAAGCGAGCCGGAAGTCTTGCAACAGGGAGTCCATACGAGCCACGGCGCAACGGCCTACTTTTTCAGGAACTTGGCGTTGCGCCCGAGCGATCGGGTGTCCGGTTGCGGGACGTATCTGTTCAAAAATGCGCCTACTGAACGGGCAGACTGATGGTTGGCGACGCTATGCCGTTGATGGAAACGACGGCGGGCTGCAAACCGGTGGAGATTCCCGAGGGAACCTGAACGATCAACTCGTATAGCCCAACTGCGCCAGCGGCGAGGCCGCTGAACTGCACGGTGGCGGACTGGCCGCCAATGGTAACCGTGGGTGTAGTGGTGGTGGTGGATTGCGGCGACACGGGCGTGATCTGACCATCGGCCGGCTGGTTGTTGACGGGTCCCAGGCCGTTGGCATAGAGATGCACTAACTGGCCGCGGGTCGCGGGGTTGGAGGAACCAATCAGATTGCCGGAAGCGTTGAGGGCCATAACCAGGGTTTTCTTGCTGCTGCTTTCCACGTAGTCGAAGAACGCCGGCGCATAAGGGGCCAATGGCAAGGTGTAGACGGAGCCGAAGCTATCCTCGACGGTTACCTTGATGAAGACGGAGGACTGGCCCTGGAGTTCCCATGGCACCTGCAAATTGATTTGGGAGGGGCTGACGTAATACAGCAGGCCGGGCAGACTGATGCCGGCGCTGGGAACGTCGAAGCTGACCGAGACGTAATCGATGGCCAGCGGCAGATAGGGCGCGGACAGGAAATCCGCGACATCGATGTTACCGGGGTCGCTCAGGCCGGTGCCGAACAGGGCAATGTAGGAGCCGGGCACGGCGCCGGGCTGCACCTGGAAATCGGCGGCGTTGACTGCGCCGTGGCTGGAAATCGTAGGATTGATGCGCGCGACTCCATCGAACACCATCTGAATGCCGCCCACTGAGGCCGTGAACTCTTGAGGTCCAGCGGTGGAGCCGCAAGTTGGAGTGGGGTTGTATCCGATGCCAGTCGGCTGCTCAGTTGTGGTGTCAGTGAGGTTTGAATTGTTGCTGATCGAGCCATTCCCCGGCGTAACGCTCCATGAAATGGGCGCGCCGACTACGGGTTCGCCGAAATCATCAATGGCCTGGAATGCGATGCCGCCTTCGGGAAGCTGCTGACCAACGGTGCAATCGAAATCCGAGAGGCTGATGAGGGGGGTGACATTGGCGACCACGCCGTCGCCGAGGATGTAGAGATAGGGTACCTGGAGGGTCCTGGCTCCGCCCGAAATGGTGATGAAACCCTCGTACTCACCGGGATTGGGCTTGCTCCCGGCCACCGTCGCGGTGACGTTCGCGGACTGCCCGGCGCCAAGTGATAGGGCGCTCTTGCTCACTTCCACGTGAGCATTGCCATCCGGCGTGCTCGGGCTTTGCACTACTTTGAGGGTGAGATTGACAGTGGAAGATGCGGTGTTGGTGATGGTGAGCACCTGGTTGGCTGGAAACCCGGTTACGTCGAGATAGCCGAAGGAAACAGTGGCCGGCGCAGCGGCCACATTGCTCGCGATGGCGGCGCCGACGTTGAGAAGACCGCCTCCGGCGGAAAGCACAGAAGCGGTTGAGTTGTCATCTTCGTAGATAGTCTGCGCGCCGGTGTTCACCAGGGCGGATTTCAACTCGGCTGGTGTGAAATTCGGGTGGGCCTGCTTTACCAGGGCCACAGTGCCGCTGACCTGCGGGGTGGCAAAACTGGTGCCTGCGGCGACGATGTAGCGGTTGGGGCTATAAAGTTCGCCGGTGGGATCGTAGCTCTCGGCCGCCATATAAAGATCCAGGCCCACGGCGGCCACATCGGGTTTCAGGCCACCATCGATCGAGGGTCCGCGGGAAGAGAAATCGGTGACGATATTGGGAGTTGACGGCACTGGGATGGTGGGATCAATGGTTACCGGATAGCCGGAGTGGGCGTCGATGAAGCTCTTGAGCGCCAAGCCGCCGGTGTCACCGATCAGAATCATGGGAATCAATGTACTGCCCAGGCCTGAGGGGACGTCGGTCGTGTTCGCGTTGGGGTCATAGACGATGACTCCGACGGCGCCGACGTTCTGCGCATTGAGCACCTTGACCGAAAAATCACAGGTCCCGCGTTCGACCAGCACAAGGTCATTGTTGAGCGAACCCGTGTAGGAGGTGCATCCCAGCGGGTCAGGGGAGACGGTGGTGACATCGACTAACGGTGCAGTTAAGGGAGCGGAAGGCGCGGGGCCATCCTCACTGAATTGTCCTGAAATATTCTGAATGTCGGAAGGGACATTCCCGCTGACGCGCACGGCTTGCACCCAGGTATGGGCGTTGCTGACTCCCGCGGCGGCGATCGCGGCCGGCGCATCGCCGGGAGAATCGATAGTGTTGAGGGTAATCGCACCGGTCACTCCGTAAAGATAGCCGTTTTGGGACTCATTACCCGCGGCGGCAACCACCATCATGCCTTCACTGATGGCGTTCTGGAGGGCGGTCGCCTCGGGATCGCAAGGAGTACCGGCCGGCTCACCGCAGATCGCGCCGGTATCGAGAGGCCCGTAGAACGCCGGACCGCCCAGCGAGAGAGACGCGATATCCATACCGTCATTGAACGCGTCTTCGAGCGCGCTGATGATGACGTCGCTGGTAGCGCCTCCGTTTATCTCGGACGAACCGAAGATCTTGTAGCTGCCGAGATAGGCCTTGGGTGCGACGCCGGTAATAGTGTCGGAAGGGCCGGAATTGGTTTTTCCGGCGGCGCACATGGCAACCGCAGTGCCGTGGCCGACACGATCACGCGCGGAATAATCGTCGGGAAGGGAATTGGCCGCGGGATTGGGGCCGGAGCCGGCGGCGAGTTCCTGAACGTAGCTGCGCGCCACGATGACTTTATTGTTGGTGAAATTGGTGCAATCGGATTGCACGTTGCATTTCGGAAAACCTGAGGGGATGGCAAGCGAATTATCCTGAAATGCCGGATGTGTTTGGTCGATGCCGGTGTCGATAATGGCGATTTTCACGCCCAGCCCGGCGTTGCCCACGCCGCCAACCGCATTCCAGCCGGTGGGATTGGCGTTGATGAGTTTCACGGCCTGGTCGAGGTTAAGGTGGAAGCGCCTGAGCGGACGGACGGCCAGTACACCGGGCAAGCTGCGCAGTTCGGCGACCTGCGCCGGCGTGGCCGCGACAAAGACGGCGTTCAGCAGCGTCTGCACAGAGCCGGTGACGGTATAGTTGCGGCGGGCGAGCTCGGCGCGCAGAGCGGCTTGCGCGACCCGGAGCTGCTGGCGATGATTCTCAACCACCTGCGGGGTGTTGGCGCGGGACCGGGAGAACTCAGCGGTTGAGGGGTCGGTGAGGATCAGTGCGTAGCGGCCGGAGAAGTTTGGCGGGCCGGCAGCCCGCAGCAAGCCGAAACCCGCAAATGCGAGCAATAAAATGTACGAAATTCCACGCTTCATTACTTCCTCCCGACGAGATTAAGACGTATCCGGTTACATTTTACTGTGAGAGCGCGGCATCAAGTGTTACGAAACGAACAGGGTACGCCAAAGGGTAACCACCAGGGCGTGGGTAACCATGCTGGCCCGAATGGTCCCTGCCTTCCGGTACGCCATTCCGTAAACGAGACCTGCCACCGAAGCTACAGCGGCCATGCGCCAATTGGGGAACCCGCGGAACGAAAGGTGGGCCGCGCCAAACAGGAGGGAGGCCGCGACTAATGAGAGAGGCCAGCTCGCGGTCCAGCGAGCGAGCCATTGCTGCAACAGGCCGCGAAAAAAGAACTCCTCGGAGAGCGCGACGACCCACAGCGCGCCACAAAAATAGGCCAGCGCTTTCCAAAAGAGAAATCCGGCGGTGAAATTGAGGTGGACCGCGCCCATCCACATGGCCAGCGGAAAACCGACGGGGAGAAAATAGAAGAAATATTGGACCCCGGTGATCCACTCTTTCTGGCTGGGAAGGAAGCCAAAGCCAACGCCCTCGACGCCGCGCAGCTCGAGCGCGGCGAACGCGCTGACGCGGACGAGCATGAGATGGCCGAGGATATTGATGTCTTTCACCGGGGACGTGTAGATGTGGGCGAATGAGCGGCTGAGGACGATTCCGGCGAGGAGAGCGAGAAACAGGACATCCACAACCGGGGAGGGCCGGAGGATCACATACCAGAACGAAACTGCCGCGATGATGGCGGCCAGGGCGGCGCAAGGCAACCAGCGAAACTGTCCGGTTGAGATGCTGTAGATGAGATAGGGGGCCACAGCGCTGAGGCTCATGAGAACGGCAACCCGCGGGCGAGAGAGACGGCCGCGCCACCATTCGCGAACGGGATCGAAACCGGGGACCAGGTAGAATGAGTATTCGACAAGGAACGCGGCGATGAGCGGAACCGCCGCCCACAGAGGAATGTTCTTCTGGCGAGCGTATAGCAAACCAGCGACGCTCAACCCCATCCAGCCGGTCAACAGGGCCGCCCGGAAGGCGCCGAGCCTTGGATGCATCGGCATCATTCTAGCATCGGGGCTGGGGCCGGCCGTTCTGGCTCAGGACCCGCCGGCCGATCTGGCGCGGCGGGTGGCGCATATCGAAAGCGAAACACAGCGGGCGCGGACGCATTACACATACCGGCAGTCGGTGACGTTGGAGGAACTGAGCGAGCGCGGCAGCATGGTAGGCGAGTATCGCGAGGTGCGCGACGTAATTTTCTCACCGACCGAAGAACGCACGGAGCAGATGGTGGGACAGCCCCTCGTTACGCTGAAGAATCTCAAATTGACCGACGAAGATTTCGCCGACATCCGCAATATTCAGCCGTTCGTGCTGGTGGAGGAATTGCTTCGGATTTACGAGACCAAGTTTCGCGGCGACGAGACGATCGACGGCGTGGATTGTTACGTGCTTCAGGTGCGGCCGCGGCAGATCCTTTCCGGGCAACGGCTGTTCGACGGCATGTTGTGGATCAAGAAAGACGACCTGGCGATCATCCGGTCCGAGGGCCAGGCCGTGCCGCAGGTGCTGAGTCTGAAACAGGAGAACCTGTTCCCGCGATTCACGACGGTGCGGCAGGCGATCGATGGGACACACTGGTTTCCGATTTTTACGTATGCCGATGACACGCTACCGTTTCGAACCGGGCCGCAGCGGATCAGGTTGAGGATTCGCTACAGCAATTACAAGAAGTTCGGCGCGGACAGCTCGATTACATTTGAGAACGAAAAACCGACGGGCCCCAAGTGACACTAAGGTAATTCTTTGATACGAACGTTGCGGAACCAGACGCGGGCGGGGCCGTGGCCGAGGAAACCGACGTGGCCGCTCGATCGCGCGAGGCCGGGATGCTTCTTCAGGACGGCAGGGTCGGTGATGGAATCGAGATTGGCGTCCACGATGACGTGGCCGTTCAGCGTGACTTTGATCTGGCGGCCATTCGCGACGATTTCTTCCGAGTTCCATTGGCCCGTGGGTTTGAGGAAACCGGTTTTGGCCGGGACCACGTCGTAGATGGAGCCGTGGTGCTGGGCCGGGTGCAGTTTGCCGCGGTACATGGGGGCGTCATTATCCAGAATCTGGATCTCCATGCCCTGATAGGCGGCATCCCCTTCATAGGGGGCGCGGATGCCGATTCCGTTATTTGTGCCCTCTTCCAGTTTGAACTCGAAGCGAAAGACGAAATTTGCGTATTCCTTTTCGGTGAAGAGATTGCCTCCGCCATCGGCGGGACATTCGAGTAAACCGTTCTCGATGATGTAGCCGCGGCCCTCCCGGCCGACGAGCTTCCAACCGGCGAGATCCTGGCCATTGAAAAGCGAAGTGAAGCCAGGATCGGCCGGGGCGCCCACGAGGGCGACGGCCGCAAACAGAATGACAAAGAGCCGCGATATTTTCTCAGACATCTACTTCGGACCACTCGACGATGCGCTTTTCGTAAATCGACTGGCGGCCCATCATGGCGGTGAGCGTGGAGATGCGCGCGGATTCGGCGTTGTTGAGCGGCACCTTTTGGCCGCGGGCGTTGTCGATGAAAGCGGCGAGCGAGAGATAGGTCGAATCTTTGCCGGCGTCGGGGACCTCGATGACCCTGGGCTGGGCCTGCTTGTTGCGCTCGGTGACAGTGGCGGTGGCGATATCGATCGCGGCCTGGGAGCCGAAGACGCGCTCCTTGATTCCCGAGAAATGCGGGGGATCGAAGTAGATGTGGCTGAAGGAGAAGCGAACGTCATTGGGGAAATCGTAGATGACGGCGTAATTATCCATGGTTGTGCGTCCTGGCGGCTCATCCTTGTAGAGATTGATACCGCCGGTGCCATAGGCGCGCAACGGATGCGAGCCCGCGGCCCAGACCATGAGGTCGATGATATGGCAGGCCTGTTCGACGATGCTGTCGCCGGAACGGGAACGGTCGAAATACCACAGCGTCTTGCGGGGCAGGTCATCGGTATGGCGGTAGGCCTGGAGGAACAGGACCTTGCCGATGCCACCATCGTGAACCAGCTTCATGGAGGCCGCGCGATTGGGATCGTGACGCAACTGGAAGCCGGCCTGAAAAATTCCTTTCGCAGTCTTAGTAGCGTTGACAACCATGCGGCACTGTTCGGGATTCAGCGCCATGGGTTTTTCGCAGTAAACGTGCTTGCCCACTTCGAGGGCGGCAATGGCCATCTCTTTGTGAAGGTCGACGGGAGTGGCGATGACGACGGCGTCGATATCTTTGCGATCGAGCAATTTGCGGAATTCGGTATAGGCGTCGGGTGTGTTGCCGGCGGCGGTTGCGGCGTCCACGGCCTTCTTCAGGTTTTCGGGGTCGATGTCGCAGATGGCAACAATCTTGATGCCGGGCACATCGAGCATGTTCTTCAGCAGATAGGAGCCGCGGTTGCCCACGCCAATGAACGCCACGCGCACGGTATCGTTTGGTGACTGCGCGGGGAGCAGCGCGGCGCTCGAAGCGGCGATAGAAGTCTTTACAAAAGTACGGCGAGTGAAGTTGTCGTTGGTCATGATATTTTTTGGAGGGCCCAGGGGCGATTTTACCTCTTTTTGACGGGCCACAACGCTTAGAGCGCCGGGATACCGGTGCGGCCGGTCTCCAACTCTTCGAGGAGCAGAGTGAGGCGCGGCGCGGCGTCGAGCTTTCCACCGAAACGCAGGTCGTTGTAGGCGACGGTGAACTGATCCACCAGCATGCCGGTCTCGGCGGGCAGGGACGCGGCGAACTCGCGTGGAGTGAACCAGGCGGGCTTCTGGAAGCCGCGATGGCGAAGGACATCGAGCATGCGCTCGTAAAGCACAGTCGCATGGCCGGCGGAAGCCTGGCCCTCGCGCACGCGCCGGACGCGATGCAACAGGCGCAGAGAACGCAGGGCACGCGGTCCGCCCAGTACCAGCGCCGCGCCCAACGCGACCAACAGAGCGAGTGCGGGGCCGTGAGCGGCCGACCATGCGCCCAGCGCGGATTTCCATTGTCCGAGGGAGCGGCCCCAGCCCCCGATCCATCCCATGCGGAGCTGGCGGCTGGAATTCTGCAATTGCGACGCGAGAATCAACTGGCGGCCCTGATCGTAGCGCAAAACCCAATCCTGCCAGAACGTATCGGCGGCGTCGGTCCAAAGCGAGAACTTCGCGAGCAGGCCGCCGGGGCGGGCGGCGGAGGGATCGGCCGGCGTGGGATCGAAGGTGGTCCAGCCGCGCGACTCCAAATAAGCTTCGACCCAACTATGGGCGTCGGAGGCGCGAATTACATACTGGTTAGAGATGGGATTGAACGTACCGCTTTGAAACCCGTTGACCAGGCGCGCGGGAATGCCGATGGTGCGCAGCATGATGGCCATGGCGGAAGCGAAGTACTCGCAGTAGCCCTTCTTCCGCTCGAACAGAAAGTAGGCGATGGGATCGGCGGTCTCGTGGTCCGGTAAATCCAGAGTGTAGCCATACGATAGGCGCAGGTAGTTCTCGATGGCGCGGGCGCGATCGAGTTGGGTGAACCACCCGGCGGTCACTTTCTCCGCCAGTTCCCGGACGCGCGGATCCGGTTGCTGAAGCCGCAGGTAGTGCTCGCGGGCATCCGGAGAGAGGGCGGCGTGCTCGGCGGGTAATACTGAATCGTCCAGCACGCTGGAAACGGCGTAGCGAAAACTATCCTGCGGGATAAAGCGCATGCGCAGGCTGTCATTAGGCCCGCGAACGACTTCGTTCTCCCCCTCGGCGAAGACATCGCGCCGGGCACCGGGAACGCTCGGATGCTCGGGGCGCAGTTGCTCGGGCAAGCCGGCTACGAACAGCGCCTCGGAATCGACGGCATTGAGCGTGACGTGATAGAAGAGGCGGCTTCCGATGCGCGGCCGGTCGGTTACCAGCGTCCAGCCATTTTCCAGGCGCACGGTTCTGGTTTCAATGGGCGGATTGAACCAGCGCTTTCCGTCGAACTCGCTCAGCGCGACGCCGCGCCACTTGAGGCCGCCGGGGAAGCCGGCCGAATCGGGGCGAATGTGCATGACGGCGCGCGAATCGTTCTTGATCTCGCCGATTTCTCCAAGAGTCACCTCGTTGGAAAAACCGGGCACGTGGATGCGATGCGAGACGAGGCGGCCCAACGTGGCATTGGCACTGCGGGGCAGTAAAAAGAAGAGCCCGCCGGTCAGCACAAGAATGCCGAAGGTGACAAATGCCGCGAGGGCCGCCAGGCGTGGATGAAACCGGCGCAAGCCGGAGCGCGCGATCTGATGCGGCTTCTGCATGGCACGGCGGATCTCGGCGCTGGTGAATGCCGCAATGGCGCAGAGCAAGTAGATACCGAGGAAGAAGAGAAAATTCAGGCTGGCGGAAAGGATGGCGGCCGCGAGTATTTCGAGAAATGCGATCGCCGCCGTGTAGAGGTAGTCGCGATTGGTGCGCGCGCTGAGAATCTTGACCACGGCCAGGAAGAAGACCAGGTGGACGGTGGCCTGGAGAAAAGTATGCGACAGAAAGAAATAGTCGACAGGATAGAAGAGGGTGTACCCGACGGTGACGACGGCGACGAGATGGTCGGACAAATTGATGCGAACGATGCCGGTCACCAGGAGCGCGCGCAGCAGGAGCCCGAGTCCTGTGAGCAGGATGGTCGGCCTATCAAGGTATCCGGAGCCGGCTACTGCCAGATAACCGCTCGTGACCAGACCGAGGACGGAGAGCTGGAAGAAGCGGTCGACGGAGAGTTGTGGATTGATGCCGGGGCGCGGCATGACTTCATTGTAGCGTCACACGCGCGACGGGCTAGGCGATCTTGGGCCGCTTGCGATGCCAGTCCGTACGGGTCTGGAAATCCTTGCCCAGAGCCAGCAGTTGATTTTCGGAGAATGCCGGCCCGACCAATTGGATGCCCAGGGGCAGGCCATCGGCGAAGCCACAGGGGAGCGAGAGAGCCGGGAGTCCAGCCAGATTGCCGGCGGGGATCAAAGAGCTCAGGCCACGATTTTTGGGCGCCGTCTCATCGGGCGCATGCTTATCCAGGGGCTCGCTGATCCTGGGCGCCGGTCCGAAGCGGCTGGGCGCGAGCAGCACGTCGAAACCGGCGAACAGCTGCCGGATCTTCTCTTGGACGACCGCGCGGATGCGCATGGCCTTCAAATAATCGTTGGCGGAAATCTCGAGTCCGGCTTTGAGTCCGGCGATCTGTTTGGGGTCGGCCAGCTCGTTTACTTTGCCACTAGAGATCAGCGGTTCGAACACGGACGCGCCTTCGGCCACGATGATGGTGCTGGCCAACGCCCCGTACGGCAGATCGGGAAGCCTGGTTTCGATGAGCTGCGCACCGGTTGCCCAAATGGCCGCGAGCGCCTGCTCGAAAGCGGGGCGCGCGGCAGGCTCGGCCCACTCCGCGAAGTCGGCGGGGGCGTAACCGATGCGAAGATCTTTGGATGCCCGGTAATACTGCGGCGCGTAGTAAAAGCTCTTGTGAGCCGAGCCGGGGTCGTTGGAGTCGCCACCGGCGATGGTAGCGAGCACGAGGGCGCAATCTTCGGCGGACCGGCACATGGGCCCGAGTTTATCCATGGTCCAGGAAAGCGCCATGGCGCCGTGGCGGCTGACCAGACCGTAAGTGGGGCGCAGACCGGTGATGCCGCAAAACGCAGCCGGCGTGAGAATTGATCCGGAAGTCTCCGAGCCGAGGGCGAATGGGACCAGGCCGGCGGCGACGGCGCTGCCTGAGCCGCTCGAAGAACCGCCGGACCAGCGCGTGCGATCCCAGGGATTGAGACCCGGGCCGAACATGGATGCCGCCGCCGAACGATAGCCGCCGCCGCCGGCAAGTTCCACCATGGCCAGCTTGCCCACGAGCACGGCGCCGGTTTTTTCAAGCTTATCGATCACGGTGGCGTTCGAATCGAATACCTGCGCGGCGTACGGCCGCGCGCCCCAGGTGGTCGGGTGGCCGGCGTAACTCAGGAGATCCTTTGCGCCAAAAGGGATGCCATACAGGGTACCGCGGGTACGCTCGTGTTTGATCTCTTTGTCCAGGGCCTTCGCGCGGCGGATGGCAACCTCGGTGAGGGGCAGGGCAAGAGCGTTATAGCGGGGTCCAAGCTGTTCCAGGCGCTGTGCGAAAGCGCGTACCAGCTCGACGACGGAAAACTCCTTGGACTTCAAGCGGGCATTGAGCTCGGCGATGGTCGCGAAGAAGATGTCGTCGGTGAGTTCGGCGGCCATCACGCTTTAAACAGAAACGCAGGCTCGGTGGACATAGGCAGGTCGAATTTAGATAGGGTTTCGGAATTCTTGCGAAGCTGCTCTTTGGCCGCGGCGTTGAGATCTTCCGGCGCGCTGGCCGGAGGCGCCTGGGCCCGCACGGACGCGATACCGGCAACCGAACCCAGCACCGCCGCCAGATCGCGGCGCGTCATCTTTTTGCTCACGTTTTTTGCTCCAGCGCTTCCATCGCGGCTTTTTCCATCACGGCGCGGGGCGCCGATTCGCCCGTCCAGATCTCAAATTGGCGCACGGCCTGCTCGATGAACATCTCGATTCCCGGCACGACGGCCTTGCTCTCCGCGCGGGCGCGGCGGATCAGCTCCGTCTCCAAAGGATTGTAGACCATATCGAACACAATGCCCGCGGGAATCTTTCCATTGAAGAAGCATTCATTGACATGCGGAAACATGCCGATGGGAGTGGCGTGGACCAGGGCGTCGAACTGGCGCTGCTCAACCTGCTCGCGCAGTAAGGGCTCGGCGCCACAGATGCGGGCGAGCGCGCGTACGCGATCGGGATTGCGGCCGACAATCGCCACCTTGGCTCCGGCGTCCATGAGGGCACAGGCCGCGCCGCGCGCCGCACCGCCATTTCCCACAATCAAGACCGAAGCCTTGGATGGCCGTATGTGACGGCTCAAGGGCACCAGCACGGCTTGGGCATCGGTGTTTGTGCCGCGCCATTTGCCGGCCTTGCGCCAAACGGTGTTGACCGCGCCGATGCGGCGCGCGAGCGGATCGACCGCGTCGAGGTAGCGCACCACCTTCTGTTTGTGAGGGATGGTGACGCTGAACCCGGCGATCGGAATCTTGTCGGCCAGGACAAAAAAATCGCGAAGGAGCAACGGCGATACCTGGAAGGGTAGGTAGACGGCATCGAGGCGGCGCGCTTGGAAGCCGCGGTTGTGCACGGCGGGCGAAATGGAGTGGCGGATGGGGTCGGCAATCACGCCGTACACTTTAGCGGCCTTGGAAATTTTCTCGATGCGATACAAGTGCCGCAGCAAGCGCGCGCTAACCTGCCCGGAGGCGGTGCCTTGCGTGGCCAGCGGTGTGGCGTAGGTATACATTCCTCCAAACCCCGGGGAAAGCACGCGCGTCGGAAAACCCAATTCACCCATGGCCAGGACCACCAGCGGCGTACGCGGATAGGCACGGGCGAGCGCCAGCACGCGGGCATTATCTGACGGCTTGCGCGCAGCGGTAACGATTTTGTACGCATCGGCGGGCAGCCGCGTCATGCGCTTCAGCAAGGGATCGAGCTGCGGAGTGGTCTCGAAGTTGTGATAGGAGATGACGATCTGGCAGCGGCCGCGAAAGGAATTGAGCCGCTCGGCGGCTACTTCGGCGGTCTCGATCTCCACGTCGATGGCTTGCGCGCCCGCGCTTACCGCCAGGGCCAGAATGCGGAGCTGCTGTTCGACACTTCCGTTGAATTTTCCGTGGTTCTGGTGTCGGCGGCAGGTGGCCAGGATGATGCACCCGGGGTGCTGCTTCAGGATCTCGCGGATGACGCGGATGCCGTGTTCCGGATTATCCAGGTGGTCCAGGCGGAATTCGAGGAAGGTTTCGCCGGACTCTGCCTCTCGCCGGGCGTGCTCCAGCAGCGTAGCGGCGTCCGGAAGACCGAGGGCGATGCAGATGCGAGGGAAGGGCCGTTTCTGCGGCATGGCCGTTCGCGAGGTATCTAGAATAGCACGGCGAAAACGTTATGACGCCACGCGCTCCGCGGTCTGAGCAAGGCGCGCCTTCCAGGCATCCAGAATCGAGGCCGTGGCGGTGGCGCCGAAGCGCGTGCAGCCGGCCTGGTACACTTCGAGGGCCTTCTGAAGAGTGCCCACGCCGCCGGCGGCCTGCAAACCAATCCGCGGCGGCGTATGGGCGCGCATCAGCTTCAGGTCTTCGATCGAGTAACCGGTGGGGGCGAACGCGGTAGAGGTTTTCACGAAATCCACTTCGGCGCGGGCGGAAATCCGGCACGCGATGATTTTCAGCTCGTCGGTGAGATAGGCGTTCTCGAAGACCACTTTAAGGAGCGCGCCTTGCTTGTGGCACTCCTCCGCTGCCTGCACGAGCTCCATCTCGACGTACTGAAACTGGCGAGACAACAGGCGGGAGAGGTTCAGCACCAGGTCGATTTCCTTGGCGCCGCGCCGTAGAGCGTCGCGAATTTCGTACAGTTTGACGGCCGTGGTGCTGGAGCCGTGCGGGAAGCCGGCCACGCTGCCGGGGGCAACGCCTGAGCCATCGAGAAGCCGGACCGCCAGATCCACGTCGCAGGGCCGCACAGTCACGCTGGCGACTCGATACCGCTTCGCCAGTTCGCAGCCGGCAACCACCTCCTCATCGGTCAGCTCTGGCTGCAGCAACGAATGATCGACCATTCTGGCCAGGCTTTCGTACGTCGTGAGCGGCGGGCAAATTTCGGCGGCGTTTGGATCCATAACGTTCCTCATTGTCTCAATTGCGAGCCAGATTTTACACGAAGGAGGGAACAGGAGAGGAGGGACGAGGACCAGAAGCGTGAGGAATTACCGTTTTCGCGTGGTGCTGACGGGAAGGCCCAACTGCCGAAGCTGGGCCTTGGCCTTCGTGGCAGCATCACTTCCTGGATACAGCTTAATTACCTGGTGGAATTCCTTGGCTCCGGCGGTGCGCTGTCCGAGCTTGACCAGCGTCGTGCCTTTCCACAAATAAGCGTCAGGGGTTTTGGTGTTAGGAGAAAACGCCACTAATACTTGATCGAACTCTTTGAGTGCATTGTCGTAGTCGCCTTGCGAATAGTGAATGTATCCACTCCAAAACAGGGCATTCGGCGCCAAGGGCCCGGAGCTGTAGTACTTGAGATACTCCTGAAACTCTTCGAGCGCGAGATCGTTCTTACCACCCAGCCGGTCGCGATCCGCATTGGAGTAGAGCGTACCCCCGTCGGGTGGGGGACCAGACGCCGCGGGGCCTGACGCGGGTCCTCCGGAGGGCGGCGCAGCCGCCGGCGTATTGATCGTCCGTACCTGGTTGCTCAAATCCTTCATCTGTTGCTCCAGGCTGCCCAGGCGCGTCGTGACGTCGGCCATCCCGTTCTGCACCTGCTGGAACCCCGTGGACATTTCTTCAATCTTGGCGCTCAATCCGGCGACGGGACCTGCCACGGCCTTGCCCTGTTCGCGCAACTGCTCCTGGATTGCGCCCTGCAATCCAGCCAGGGCGGTGGAAGTGCGGGTAGCGGCATCCGCGGCCTGCTGCACCTGGGTGGTCAAAGTTGCCATTTTGGTATCAAAGGCACTTTGGAGCGTGCGCAGTTGATCCTGTAATTGGGCCACATCGCGCTGCAGTTCAACGATTTCCTTGCTGGCTGCCGCACCAATGGCCGGGAAAAGGAACACTACGGCTGGAATCAGCCGGCGAAGTCTCATGCAGGCCTCCTGAATTCTAGGTTAAGACACCTGCCCGGACGTGTCCATACGTCCGGGCAGATGTCCGACCTGGGATGATTACTGCCCCGTGGAGAAGTGGGCGCGGCGGTTGCGTTGCCAGCACCCCTCGTTGGATTCCGTGCAGACCGGCCGCTCCTTACCGTAGCTGATGGTCTTCAGCTTGTCGGTGGGAACTCCCAGTTGTACAAGGAACTCCTTGGCGGAATTGGCGCGACGATCGCCCAGCCCGAGGTTGTACTCGGCCGAACCACGCTCGTCGCAATGCCCCTCAACAGTGATGACCGCATCGGGGAAGTCCTGGAAAATGGACTTCAGCAGGTCGGCGTCTTTCGAGAGGGACGATCGCGCGTCGTCGCGAATGTCACTCTTGTCGTAGTCATAGAACGCATCCTGTAAAGCGGTGATGCGCTGCGACAGATCCGCCTTAGGCGCCGGCGCCGGTGGCGGCGGTGGTGCCGTTACGGTCACCGTGGCGGTCTTGCTGAGGGTTCCGCCCGGGCCGCTGGCCCGCAATGTGTAGGTGGTGGTGTCGTTCGGATACACGCTCTTACTGCCGCTGGCCTGCACGGTTCCGACGCCGTTGTCGATGGTGATTTGATTGGCGTTGCTCACCGACCATCTCAGCGTGGATGACTGCCCGCGCTCAATCGACGAGGGCTCGGCCGAGAAGTTGGCGATGTCCGGGGCTGCGGGCGGCGGCGGCGCAACCTCCTGCTTAGGTGGCGGTGGTGGTGGTGGTGGCGGCGCTGCTTTCTTTTTGCAGCCTGAAGCAAACACAGCCAAAACGATAGCGATCCAGATGACGCTCCAATTCCGTTTCAACAACATGATCTCTGCCTCCAGAACTGTTTGAACGAACCGGTCATTTTCCCCATACCGGCGTGTCGCTGCTCCCCGCCGTGGTCAGTTGATGCACCTGGCTGCCATCGGCCAGCATGGTATAAATCTGGTGCGTGCCGTTACGTGTCGACATAAACACCAGATGACGCCCGTCGGGCGCCCAGCTCGGGTTCTCGTTGCGTCCCTCGCCGTGAGTCAACTGACTGTACTGGCGCGAAGCGACGTCCATCAAAAAGACGTTGAAATTCCCCGTCGCAAATCCTCGCGTCCATGAAAACGCAATCATCTCTCCGTTCGGATTCCATGATGGATTCGAAGCTTCACCCTCGCCGTTTGTGAGGCGCTCCACACCGGTCCCGTCGAAATTCATCCGAAAAATCTGCTGCGGGCCGGTTCGACCGGAAACGAAGACAATATCCGTACCAGTTTTTGGATTCACCTTGGGCTCCACCTCGATGGCGCGCGAGGAGGAGATCCGCTTCAAGTTACTCCCGTCCAAATTCGCGACGTAGATCTGAGCGTAACCGCTGGCCGAAGAAGCATAGAGGATCTGCTTGCCATCCGGGGTGAAATCCGGAGTGGCATTAAGCGATGCCCTCTGGTTGTAAAACGGCAACCGGCGCCCAGTCTCCGTTGAGAGTATAAATATAGCAGGATTTCCTCTCGCGAAGCTAGTAAACGCAATTCTACTGCCATCGGCGATATCGCCGGCATGATGGAAATCGACTTAAATGAGGTTAGCCGCTTCTGATTGGAGCCGTCGGGGTCCATGGACCAGATTTCCTTGTGGCCGGTGCGGTTGGATTGGAAGTAGATCTTTGTTCCGTACAGCGACGTGCCTCCCCAGTGGGCCAGAATGTCCGCCGCAAATTGATGGGCCACCGCGCGGGCGCCGGCCTCATCCACCGAACCGAAGTAGCGCTTGCCCAGGATTTGAGCATTGGCCAAGTTGGTTGGGCGACGTCGAATAGCCAGCCGTAGAGCACGATCTGGCCGTTCTGTTCGGCGGTGTACCCGGTAACCAGGTAGTTGGCGCTGACAGGCGGCGAAGCCCAATCCGAGAGCCAAAGCCCGCCGGAAGAAGCGCCCGGCCGCGCCGGCTGGCGAAATTCCTCGGGGCGTTGGGGAACCTGGAGCGGATACATGCCCTTGGGCGCCATATCGAAGAAACCCGAATTCTGCAGGTCGCCGAAGAGCGTATCGTTGAACACACCCATGTAGGTTTGTGCCGCGCCCGAGCCACGAAAGTCGGGCACTGCTAGGACCGTCTTCTGATTGCCGATCAGCTTGATGACCACAGAGCTGTCCTGCGCCCGACAAAAGAGCCAGCGTGCCGGACAAACCGGCAGCGGCCACTGCGAAGATTAGTGTCTTCCTCATCTTTGTAATTGGAACCAGAATTCTATGGAAACGTCATTTTTCTCGAATGCGGCCGGCAGGGGAGGGAAGGGTGACGCATCCGCGATGGCGCGTTGGGCGGATGCATCCAATGCAAAATTCCCGCTGGTCTGCTCGATGCGCACTCCGGAAATCGAGCCATCGCGCCGGATGGTGAACGTAACGATGGCGGGCGGAGCCGACCGAATGCGGGGGTCTACGTCGCCAGTGCGCCACTTCTGAGCCACCTTCTGTTTCAATATATCGACGTAATATCCAAAACGATCACCCAGTGGCGAACCGTGGCCCACGCCAACACCGCCGGACCCCGCCATGCCGATCATCGGGGTCACCACGCCTGGCCATCCCGGCTGTAGAGCTGGTTGGGGCGGTCGATTTGTTTGGCCCTGTACGTATTAATACTGGATTCCTTGCGCGATGGTTTTTTTGGCGCCGTATGGCTTTGCAACGGGAACAGCATCCGGCTCGGGCTCCGGAACTTTGGTGCGCTTCACGGTGTCGGGCTTGGGCTCGGGCACGTCGGATTTTGTATCGTTGGCCACCGGATTGAGCACGCCGCCACGCGACGGCAACGGCACGTGGCCAACCACACCGACGATCATTGAGGATCCTCCTCCCGGAGTTGCATCCCCCCAATAGTCGTGGTGCCCGCTGGTCAGCGAAGCCAGGATGGCCGCGGCAGCCACGGAGAGGTGCAGCGCGACCGACCCCACCAGCGGCCGCTTCAGCGGTTCTGGTTCGTCCAGGATGTCGACGTGTGCTGCCATCACCGCCCTCGTTTTTCCGCGGAGTCCTCCGGCTGAGTCACCATATTCACCGTGATTTTGGCCGCACTGAGTTCGCTGAGCACCTGCGCTACGACATCCCAAATGGCTCCCCGATCCGCGCGCACGTAGACGGCTTGCCCGCGATAGCGTGTTTGGAGGATCTGGCCGAGATCGTGGATGTTGATGGGCTTGTCATTCAGGTAGGGGTTGCCGTCGCGCGTAATGTTGATGACGGGCAGCTCCTTGGCGCTATCTTTGACGTACTTTGTCTTCGGCACGTCGACTTCGATTCCAAATTCCATCACGTGCGCGGTCATCATGAAAATGATCAACAGCACCAGGACGACGTCAACAAATGGCGTTACGTTGATTTCGGAAAGCGCGGCATTCCCGTACGACCGCCGCCGGCCCGAGGATCCACCGCCGCCATTAACTGTTATTGCCACGGCTCACTCGCCATACATGCGTTCGGTCATGTTGAGAAACTCAAGCGCGAAGTCGTCCATGCGCGAACCCATTTCCTTAATCTTATGACCAAAGATATTGAAGAAGATGGCGGCCGGGATCGCCGCGAGCAATCCCATGGCAGTGGCGATCAGCGCCTCGGAGATCCCCGGACCTACCGCGCGCAAACTGGAGCTGCCTTGCTGGCCAAGCTGGTCGAACGCGCGAATGATGCCCAGGACCGTGCCAAACAGTCCAATAAAGGGGCTCACCGAAGCGGTGGTCGCGAGCCAGCTCATATTCCGTTCCAGTTTGGTGAGCTCTTCGCTGGTTCCGAGTTGCAGAGTACGCTCGAGCGAGACCTTATTGTTGATGGTGCCGCGCGCTTTCACCTGGCGCGCCACCTCTTCGTAGCCGAAATCGAAAACAGCAACCAAAGGCGATGGGCGGAACTGCTCACTGGCCACCATGACGGCGTCGAGCGCGTTGGCTTTCCGGAAAGCGCGCAAAAATTTGGCGTCAGCCCGGCGCGCGCGCCGAAACGTGCTCCACTTGGCGAAGATGATGGTCCAGGAGAAGATCGAAAATAACAATAAAATCAGGAGTACCGCAAAGGTCAAAGGGGTGGCCTTGCTCGCCATGTCCCACAGAGTGGTTTGCAGCAAGAACCCAGGAATCTTCGGAACCAAACTGTCTCCTCATTTGCAAATGTAACATAAGAAGCGCCCGAGATTGCCACAAATCGTGAGCTCAATGGAACAATTCCATACACAAATGTTTGGGACCACGGGTGGACGGCCAAAGTTCGTATAATCGGCTCGATGCTGGTGGAGTTGACGGTCGAAAACTACGCGGTGGTCGACCGGTTGCGGGTGCGATTTCACGCGGGTCTGAACCTGCTCACGGGCGAAACCGGCAGCGGAAAATCCATCGTTGTGGATGCGCTCGGTCTGCTGCTTGGCGGCCGTGCTTCGGCCGAGATGATCCGCTCAGGGGAAGAGCGGGCTCGCGTCACCGGCATTTTTGAAGTGACTGACGACCGCGCCGTGCGAGCCGCTCTCGATCAGGCCGGCATAGAGGCCGAAGACGGAGAGCTTCTGATCGAGCGTGAGGTTCTCGCGGGCGGAAAATCCCGCGCGTTCGTGGCCAACCGCTCCGCGACGGTTGCGCTCCTGCGGGAACTCGCGCCACATCTGGGCGATATCCATGGACAACACGATCAGCAGCTGCTGTTTTCAGCGGACACGCAGCGCGACATGCTGGACGCTTTCGCCGGAGTCCAGAAGCTGGCGGGTGATGTGGCGGAGAGCTACCACGCGTTGCGGCGCGTGGACGCGGAACTGGCGGAAATGGAGCGCTCGGAGCAGGAGAAGGCGCGGATGCTGGATCTGTGGCAGTTCCAGCGGCGCGAAATCGAGGCACTGCGCCTGCAGCCTGGCGAAGACGCTACGCTTGAGAACGAGCGGCGGGTGTTGCAGAATCTAGGCCGGATTCTGGAGACGGCGGGCGGCGCGTATGCCGCGCTGTACGATTCACCGGAGTCGGCGATGGCGCTCGCCCGCATCGCGGCGAAAAAACTGGAAGAGCTCGCGCGCATTGATCCGGCGCTGGCTGAGATTCGCGAAAGCCTCAAACCGGCGGAAATTGCATTGGGCGATGCCTCCTATGCGCTGCGTGATTACCTGGGCCGCCTGGAAGCGAATCCCGCGCGATTGGAACAGATCGAGACGCGCTTGGCAGCCATCGACAAGGCGAAGCGCAAATATGGGGCCACGGTGGAAGAAGTACTCGTTTATCTGGAGCAGGTCGCGCGCAACATCGACGCCGTGGGGCATGCCGGCGAGCACAGGGACAAGCTCCGCGACGAGGGCGGCAAATTGCGGGCCCAGTATGATGCGCTCGCGGATAAACTCACCGCCCGCCGGCGGGAGGCTGCCCGAAAGCTTGCCAAACGCATCGAGACGGAACTTGCCGCGCTGGCGATGGAGCGGTCGGTCTTCGAGATCGTGGTGGGCCCGGCTGCCGCGTCAGCGTCCGGCAACGACGCGGTAGAGTTTCTGGTGTCGCCCAATCTCGGAGAAGCGCCAAAGCCGATCGACAAAATCGCATCCGGCGGCGAGATCTCACGAATCGCGCTTGCGCTCAAGACTTGCGTAACGGCCCCGGAGCGCACCGGCGGCATCGTGCGCACGCTGGTGTTCGATGAAGTCGATGCCGGCATCGGCGGCGGTGTAGCCGAGGGCGTTGGGCGCCGGTTGAAGAGGCTTTCGGAGAACAGCCAGGTCCTCTGCGTGACACACCTCGCCCAGATCGCCTGCTTCGCCGACCACCACTATGTGATCGAGAAGCACGAGCAGAAGGGCCGCACGGTGGTGACCATCGAGGAATTGGACGCCGACGCGCGCACGCGCGAGATTGGCCGCATGCTGTCCGGCCAGAAAGTTACAGCCGAAGCATTGAAGCACGCGGAACGATTGATCGCGATGAGCGGTAAGTAAGCCCTAGGAGTTTGTTGAAAAACCGCGGAGCAGGACACCTTCATGATGTTCTAATCGTCTTGTCGCTATGCGCGGAGACGAGAAACAGCAAGGCGGGATGTTCAGTTATGTGTCGATAGAGGAGCGGGTGCCAGCAGACCACCCGCTGCGGGTGATCCGGCGGTTGGTGGATCAGATTCTGGCGAGGATGTCGAAGCGGTTCGACAAAATGTATGCCGACAATGGCCGGCCTTCGATTCCACCGGAGCGTTTGTTGCGGGCGCTGCTTTTGCCGACGTTCTACTCGATCCGCAGCGAACGGATGCTGATGGAGCAACTCGATTACAACCTGTTGTTCCGGTGGTTCGTGGGTCTGGAGATGGATGAACCGGTATGGAATCACGCGGTGTTCAGCAAGAATCGCGAGCGGCTATTGAATGAGACGGTGGCACGGGAGTTCTTTAGCGAAGTGCTGGAGCAAGCCAAACCGCATCTGTCGCAGGAGCACTTCACGGTGGATGGGACGATGATCGAAGCGTGGGCCAGTCAGAAGAGTTTCCAGCGCAAGGACGGTGGCGACAGCGATAGCCAAGGTACGGCGAGCTTCCACGGAGAGAAGCGCACCAATGAAACGCACGCCTCGAAAACCGATCCGGATGCGCGGCTGTATAAGAAGTCACGCGGCAGCGAAGCGAAGTTGAGCTACCTGGGACATGTGATGGTGGAGAACCGGCACGGGTTCATCGTGGAGGCGATGCTGACGCAGGCCGACGGAACGGCGGAAGCAGATGCAGCGATCTTGATGGCGGATACGATGCGAAAGAGAAGGCGTGGCCAGCGTTTCACATTGGGAGCGGACAAGGCGTACGACAGCCGGGACTTAGTCGCGACCTTGCAGGCGATGAACGTCACGCCGCACGTGGCGCAAAACAACAAGAACCGCCGCAGCGCTATCGACGGACGGACCACCCGGCACGGCGGCTATGCGCTGAGCCAATCGCGGCGTCCCATCATTGAGCGGGCGTTTGGGTGGCTGAAGACAGTGGCGGGAATGAGGAAGGTTAAGCTGCGCGGACTGGAAAAAGTGAGTTGGTTATTCCAGTACGCGGTAGCCGCATACAATCTGTGGAGAATCCCGCGACTAAGACCGGCGGGAGCGTAGTGCAGAGCGGCGGACGGTGACGACTGCGCGGCTTGGAGAGCCACCCAAGCATTGCGAGAATGTCCCATCCACCGGGGAAAATCGAGTCGGAATGCCTGTGGATGGGCTATTTCAACAAGTTCCTAGACGTTTTCCGGAACGACGAACGGCGCGCGATACTTGCGTGTGATGTAGCTGTTGGCCTCGTCATCGTTCACGAAGCGCTCGGTTTTCGGATCGAAGTGCAGCTTGCGGCCCGTGCGATAGCTGATGTTGGCCATATGGACCAGCGCTGCCGAGATGTGCCCCTCTTCGATGTCGCAAGTCAGATCACGGGAATTGCGGCTGCGCACCGCCTTCAGGAAATTGGCGATGTGCGGCGTGGTGTCCCACTCTTGCTGTTCGGCATACTTGACCTCCTGAACCAGCTTGCGGTCTTCGCCGCGATAAATCTGGAAGCCGTTCATGTCGATCGACATCCATCCTTCGCTGCCATAGAACAAGTTCCCGATAAAGTTGGCGCCGTCATAGGCGATACTGCTCTCGCCGCCCGTGATCAGGCCGCGCACTTCGAAGACGAGTTCGCAATCGTCGTACTTGAAGGTGGCGAGCTCCGTGTTGGGTGTCTCCTGATCGTCGTTGTAAACGTACTTTCCACCATCGGCGACAACCAGTTCCGGCAGAGTTTTCTTGTTGAGACCCCAACGGCAGATATCCATCTCGTGTATGCCCTGGTTGCCGATGTCGCCGTTCCCGGTATCCCAAAACCAGTGCCAGTTGTAGTGGAAGCGATTCGGATTGAACGGCCGCATCGGCGCAGGGCCCAGCCACGTGTCGTAGTCGACGCCTTGCGGCACCGGTCCGTCGGGTTGATGGCCGATCGATTTGCGCCGCTTGTAACATAGGCCTTTCGCCAGATAGACCTTGCCGATGACACCTTCGTGAAGCAGTTGCATGGCCTGAATCTTGTGCTGCGTGGTGCGGCTCTGCATGCCGACTTGCACCATGCGGTTGTATTTGCGCGCGGCCTCCACCATCTTCCGGCCTTCCCAGATTTCGTGGCTTGCGGGCTTCTCCACATAGACGTCCTTGCCGGCCTGGCATGCCCAAATGGTGGCGAGCGCGTGCCAGTGATTGCAGGTTGCGATCGACACGGCATCGATGTCTTTGTCCTCGAGCAGACGCCGAATGTCCTGATAGGTCCTCTGCGGCTTGGCTCCGGTCAACTTTTCGGTGAAGGAAACGGCCCGCTCAATCTGCGCCTGATCGATGTCGCATATCGCAGCGATGCGCGCTTCCGGTAGCTTGGCATAACTGGTGATGTGATCGCGGCCGCGGCTGCGCACTCCGATCACCGCGACGTTGATGCGGTCGTTGGCTCCCAGAGCGGTCATGCCGGAAGCCATGGCGATGGCTGAGGATTGAATGAAGTTTCTGCGATTCATGATAGATGTTCTCTAATCCGCCGCGACGGACTCCCCGCGGCTGCGAAAATCGTGAAGGAACTCGACAAAGCGCGTAGCGTAGCGGTCGAGGTTTTCGATAGATCCGCCACCCAGAAGCGGCGAGCACATCTCGTACGCCACGCTGCCCCGGAATCCGCCCGCGCGCAGCGCGCTGAGGAACTTGCGGTAATCGATGAATCCTTCGTCAATGGGAACGGCCTGCACGTAGGGCGAAAGCGCAGTGTAGTTCACGACAGCGGAATCGTAATGGTAGCGTGGGCGCTTCTGGTACGCGGCAATCGTCGTGTGCGCGGTGACGGGCGCCAATTTCCGCGCAGCGGCGGCAATGTCCTCGCCATGCAGCGCGGGCGCCCAGGCGTCGAACAACGCCTTGCAGTTTGGCTCGCCCACCGCTTGAATCAGGTCGTACTGGCTTTCGTAGCCAACCGCGATATCGTGATGGTTTTGCACTCCGATGGTGACGCCAAAATCACTCGCGCGTTTGGCGCACTCTTTGAGCGCTCCAACGACAAGATTCCATTGTGCCGTGTAGCTGGCGGCCGGATTCTCATAAGCCGTGAAGACGCGCACGAGGCTTCCACCGAGATCGTGCGCCAAGCGTGCCAGCTCACTGATGTACTGGATTTGGATCTCGCGCTGCGGCACTTCGCCGTGTTCAATGTCCCCGCTGAAATTGTTGTAGCCCGCGATGCAGAGGTCCCGCAGATTGCGCTTCTCAAGGTGCTGGCGCAATTGCGCGCGCTCCTTCGAACTGTAGTCGAGAAGCGAAAGATGCGGACGCTTGGCCATCAGCATGACGCCGTCATAGCCGAGCGCGGCGGCTTTGTCGATGAACTGGTCGAGCGTGAGGTGCGCCTGCCCCCACGAACCGGAATAACTGACCGAATGCAGCAGTGCTGAAAAGCTCACGGACGACTCCCTAAGCCACTGTACTCTGTGCGTCGCGCCCGATCAACTTGCAGCAAGAACAAGGGGTGTTTCCACATCAGGCAATAACCCAGAGGGTGAGTTCGGAGTGGGAAACGTTCCGTCTGTCGCCGGGTTTGAGAGCAAATTTGCAGTATTATGAGTTCGTGTCTGACCTGGCGAAAGAACTTGGGGCGGCGCTGTTGGTGTTGTACGAGCGATGGAAGCCCCCGTCGAGAAACATATTCCTTCGAATGGTCAAGAAAACACGAGATCTGAGGCTCTACAAGGGCCCGGTGGGGACCGTTCGTTATTTGCTGATCCGTCCTCCAAGCGCTGGATTCTTAGATCTTGTACGCGCCGGGAAAAAAGATCTGACTGTCGAAGCGCTTATCGTGCAGCCAAAGTGGCAATCGCTGTTCACTAAATCCGAGATTGAAATCGCATCTGCTCGCCTTTGCGACGCGAGAAAAACTTAGGGACACAGATTTAGCGCACTACCCCATGATTCCCAAGGCGATCTTTCGCTAAGATTGCGCTATGACCCCAGAACCCAGACTGCTCGTGAGCCTCGAAAATGGCGTGAAGCGCATCACCTTCAATGCGCCTGAACGCCGCAATGCCGTGGACCGCGCGACTTCGGAATGGCTGCTCGCAGTAGTGCAGGAGACCGCGCGCGATGAGAGCAAGGTGGTCGTTTTGACCGGAGCGGCAGATGCTTTCTGCGCGGGCGCTGATCTAAGCGCCTCAAAGCCGGGAGATGGCGATGTGACCGAATACCTGCGGCGCGTGGTCAATCCGACGATCATTGCGCTGCGCCACATGCCGAAGCCGGTGATCGCGCGCGTGCACGGCCACGCGGTGGGTATCGGCTGCAACTACGCTTTAGCCGCGGATATCCGGGTTGCCAGCACCGAGGCGAAGTTCGGCCAGGTGTTCAGCAAAATCGGCCTGATCCCGGATGGCGGCAGCACCTATTTTCTGCCGCGCATGATCGGTTACCCGAAGGCGTTCGAGTGGATGGCGACTGGCGCTATCATCGATGCGAACCAGGCTTCCGAATTCGGCCTCGTAAACTGCGTGGTGCCGCTGAAGGACCTGGATGAGGTTGTCGAACAGTGGTGCCGGCGGCTGCGCTCCATGGCCACGCTGGCGATTGCAGGCATCAAGCGCGCACTTACGCACGGCGAAAGCCATACGCTTGCCGAAGCGCTCGATTTTGAGGCAGTGACGCAGCAGACGTGTTGGGAATCCGCGGACTTTCGCGAAGGTGTTGCCGCGTTCCGTGAAAAACGTAAAGCGAT
The DNA here is from genome assembly GCA_963768075.1 of Terriglobia bacterium. Taxonomy (GTDB): domain Bacteria; phylum Acidobacteriota; class Terriglobia; order Bryobacterales; family Bryobacteraceae; genus QHXW01. Next base: position 107,585 of record CAVYHD010000002.1, on the reverse strand, counting down.
ATTCCAGGGAAAGTAAAAACAAATGATCGCGACTGAAACAGCAATCGAAACCTTGAAGTTCTTCGTCAACGGAAAGTGGGAGCCGGCCGGCGGTGGGATGATGCACGACATCATGAATCCCGCGCTGAATCGCGTGATTGCACGCGTTCCCTACGCCACAGCCGATGATATCGACCGCATCGCGCGCGCGGCGCACGAAGCCTTCCTCAAGTGGCGCGATGTCCCCGTGGTTGATCGCGCGCAGGTGCTTTACCGCTATAAGGACCTACTTGAGAAGCACGCCGAAGATCTGGCGCGCACATTGACCACCGAGAATGGCAAGACGCTCGACGATGCTCGCGCCGAGATTCGCCGCGCTATCCAGATGGTCGAAGTAAGCTGCGGCATGCCCAGCCTCATGATGGGCCAATCACTTGAAAACGTCTCCAAGGGCATCGATTGCCATAGCATTCGGCAGCCGCTGGGTGTCTGCGCCGGGATCACACCGTTCAATTTCCCCGGCATGGTTCCATCATGGATGTACCCGTTCGCCATCGCGTGCGGCAACAGTTTCATCCTGAAGCCTTCGGAGAAAGTTCCGATGACTCCGACGCGCATGGCGGAACTGCTGGAGCAGGCCGGTCTGCCGGCGGGCGTTTTCAGCCTGGTACATGGCGACAAAGTGGCGGTTGACGCGTTACTTCAGCACCCGCTGGTTCGCGCGATCTCCTTTGTCGGCTCCACGCCGGTGGCGAAATACATCTACGAGAACGCCGCCAAAAACGGCAAGCGCGTGCAGGCCCTGGGCGGTGCGAAGAATCACCTGGTCGTGATGCCTGACGCTGACCTCGACAAGACAACCGACGCGATCATCAGCTCCGCATTCGGGGCCGCGGGCGAGCGGTGTCTGGCCGGGAGCATTTTAGTCACTGTGGGCGGCGTGGCGGATCCCCTACTCAGCCTGCTTGTCGAGAAGACGCGCAAGATTGCGGTAGGTGATGGCGCCGATTCCACCACGCAGATGGGACCGCTTGTGACGGCTGAGCATCGCCAGCGCGTGGAGGGCTACGTGGAGAAGGGCGTCGCCGAAGGCGCCACACCTCTCTGTGATGGGCGCGAAACCCGCGCCGGTGACGGCTACTTCCTCGGCCCGACGATCTTCGATCACGTGACCACCGGCATGACCATTGCGCGCGAAGAGATTTTCGGCCCCGTACTTTCCGTGATCCGCGTGAAAGATCTCGATGCGGCCATCGACCTCGTGAATCACTCCCCGTTCGGCAATACAACGTCGATCTTCACCGCCGATGGTAAGTCGGCGCGGGATTACGCGGCGCGCGTCGAAGCCGGCATGGTGGGCGTCAACATAGGCGTAGCCGCGCCTATGGCGTTCTTCCCCTTCTCGGGATGGAAGCAATCCTTCTTCGGCGATCTGCACGCGCACGGCCGCGACGCGATCGCTTTCTACACCGAACAGAAGGTGATTATGAGCCGCTGGTTTTAAAACATCAGGAGCGTTCGCTGGCCGAGAGCGCTCTGTGTTCGAGCTCGAGGAATGGCACTGCTGCCTGCATTAGTTCCGTTTCGGCGGCAATTGAGTGGTTCTTGCCGCTGTCGCTGCCGGCGAGATCCCACAGTTTGAACACCGCGTGTTCCGGAACGTTCTCGGCTTCTTTGAAGAAGAGCAGCACATGCGCGGCCGGATCGAAATCGACGCTGACCAGATCACCCCCGCGAACCTGACCGCTGGCGATGAGGTTGGAAAGCGGATTCACCAGCTCACGCTCCATGGCGCGGCGCAGGTGGCGCGCGCCGTACTTCAGATCGGTTCCTTCACGCAGCAGGAATTCCTTGGCCGGAGCCGTGAGCGCAAAGAAAAATGGGGTCGGCGTGGACGAACTGAAGATCCGCTGCTGCAAAAGGTTCAGTTCGAGATTGAGGATCTTGCGCAGTTCCGGCTCACCAAGGGGCCGGAAGACCAGCACCTTATCGAGACGGTTCATGAACTCCGGCGTAAAGCGGCGGCGTGCGGCTTCCACTCCTGCCCGCGAGATTTTGTCCGCCGTGGTGTCATCCAGCGTACCCGCCTGTTGCTCGCGTTCCTTCTCTCCAGTCGCAAAACCAAGGCGGGGCCGGAGGATGGAGTTCATTTCCGCGGCCCCCAGGTTGCTGGTCATGAAAATCATGGTCTGCGAGAAGTCTACGCGGCGGGTATCGCCCAGCGTCAGCGTGGCCTTGTCCAGAACGCCGAGTAGCAGGTTCCACAGCGCATCACTGGCTTTCTCGACTTCGTCGAACAGCACGAAGCTTAGCTTCACTTTTTCTGTGTGGTATTGATCGAGCACTTCCTGGCTCAGCAGTGGATGCGTTTCCCGATGGCCCAGGTAACCCGGCGGCGAGCCGACCAGCTTTGCGATCTCGTGGCTGTGCTGAAATTCCGCGCAATCCACTTTGACCATCGCGCGTGCATCGCCCACCAGGCTCTCCGCTATCGCTTCCACCAGCCTGGTTTTCCCGGTGCCCGTGGGGCCGAGAAACAGGAAGCTGCCTACCGGACGCGACGGACTAGCCATGCCCGCCAGGTAGGTCTGATAAAGATTCACCATCTGCTGGATGGGTTCGTCCTGGCCGACGATGCGCTTGTGAAGATCGGCTCGTAGCTTTTCGGCCTCTTCCCCGGTTTGGCGGACATCCAGTTGTGTTCTCAACCGCGTCACAGTCTTCCGTTTCAAGTTGTCGGCAAGGATCTCTGGCCCGATCATAATCCGCCGGAAGGAGCATGTGAATGCTGAAAAAGGTTAGCAGCCAGTTTGCTCGCTCCGTTAATTACCTTTCGATTTACCAACTTTCGAGCGCCTGTGGATTTTCCACGGTGGAGAGATCGCCCAGCGCCTCGCCCAAGTACTTTTGGCGCAGCAGCCTTCGAACAATCTTGCCGCTTTGCGTTTTCGGCAGTTCCCGCACCGCCCGCACTGCCCGCGGCTTGAACGTCGGGCCGAGCGAATCGATGAGATGGCTCGCAAGGTGCTGCTCGATTTCAGCGCTGGCCGCGAAACCGGGCTTCAACACTACAAAGGCGACGATGGCCTCGCCCTTCAACTCGTCCGGCACGCCGATGACCGCGGCCTCGGAGACGGCCGGATGTTCAATCAATGCCTCCTCCACCTCCGCCGGGCCAACCTTTCGGCCCGCGATGTTCATGGACTCATCGGCGCGGCCGTGCACAAACCAGCAGCCATCGTCATCCACGCTGGCCCAATCGCCGTGATTCCACCAGCCCGGCCAACGCGACCAGTAGGTCTCGATGTATCGCGCAGGATCGCCCCAGACGCCGCGAGTCATCGACGGCGCTGACTTAGTACAAACCAGATAGCCTTTTCTGCCGCGGACCGGACGGCCTGCATCATCGACAACCTCCGTCGCCATGCCGGGAGCAGGACCACCGAGCGTGCAAGGCTTCAACGGCTGGATTGGCAACACAGTCAGAAACGAACCAACGAATTCCGTGCCGCCAGAAATGTTGATGATGGGACAGCGGCTGTGACCCACATTCTCGAAATACCAGAGATACGACGTGTCATCCCACGGTTCGCCGGTCGAACCCAAGAGGCGCAGCGAGGGCATCTGCTGCTTTGGTGTTCCGGCGCGCATGAGGAGACGAATCGCCGTCGGCGAAATTCCGAACGTCGTGATGCTGTGCCGTTCGATCATTTCCCACAGCCGGTCAGGTGTCGGATAATCGGGCGCCCCGTCGTAGAGGAAAATGGTTCCGCCAAAATTGTGATTGCCGATGATCGTCCATGGCCCCATCATCCAGCCAATGTCGGAAAGCCACCAGAAGCGGTCGGCGGGTTTGTGGTCGAAGGCCAGGTAAATCTCCTTGGACATCTGCGCGAGGCACCCGGCGTGCGTGTGTATCGTGCCTTTGGGCTTCCCAGTGGTGCCGGAGGTGTAGAGGATGAAGGCGCGATCTTCCGAATCGAGAGCCAGCGCATCGCGTGTTGCCGGCTGGCCGCGCAAGAGATCATCCCACCAAAGATCGCGCCCCTCGTGCCAAGGGACTGCTCCACCTTTGTAGCGCCAGACGACGACTTTCTCTACAGCCGTCGGCTTCGCGAGCGCCTGATCGACCTTCTCCTTCAGCGGCAGCACCTTGCCCCGGCGCTGCGCGTGATCTGTAGTAAAGACTACGCGCGCGCCCGAGTTCTCCAGACGCGTGGCGATGGCGCCCGCGCCGAACCCGGCGAAAATCGGCACCACGATCAGTCCCAGTTTGAAGCAGGCATAGAGAATCGTGACGACTTCGGGCACCATGGGCATTACCAGCGCGACGCGATCGCCTTTCGCGAGGCCGAGGGCCGCAAGGCCGTTCGAGAGTTGGTTTACCTTCTCCGCCAACTCGGCGAAGGTAAGGGTCCGCACCGCGCCGTCTTCGCCTTCCCAGACGCACGCGCTGTGGCCGCTCGCAACATGCCTGTCCAGGCAATTCCAAGCGATGTTGAGCTTGCCCCCGAGAAACCACTCGGACCACTCGACGCCGCGGGACGTATCGAGTACGCGATCGTAGGGTTGGAACCATTCGATTCCCTCTTCCTCGACCATGCGGGCCCAGAACGCCTCGATGTTTTCCCGCGAGTAGCGAAGGAACTCTTCGCGGTCCGTAAAGCCGAGCTTGCGCATGAATCGCCAGACGTTGGTCTGCTCGATCCACTCCTTTGATGGCTCCCATATCCAGGTCATTTGATTTAGACGCTATTGGGCGTGCTTCTTCCGCGATAGGCGTGTTCGGCAGGATTGATGATCACAACTCCTTCCACTCTACCGTGTCGTCCGCGGCAGCACTTCAATGCTCTGACTTACTGGCACAATCCGCGGCAATTGACTGCGCCCAGGCAGGTTTGAAAAGCTGTAGAGCGTGCCCTACCGACTTCTGCTCGCGTACTGCCTCTTGGCCGCGCCGTTTTTCGCTCAGGAGCTCCAATTTGCCGATCTCGGCGATTTCCAATTAACCAGCGGCGCCAGTTTACACAAATGCCGTATTGGCTACCGCACCTTCGGCAAGTTGAACGCCGGGAAATCCAATGCCGTTGTGTTTCCCACGTGGTTTGGCGGAACCACGAAGGATCTCATCGAACTGATCGGGCCCGGCAAACTGATCGATTCCTCGAAGTATTTTGTTGTTGCAGTCGACGCTCTAGGCGATGGCGTGTCCTCATCTCCTTCCAATAGTGACGGCCAGCCACATATGCGGTTTCCCGCCCTGGCGATTCGCGACATGGTCAACTCGCAGCACCGGTTGGTCAAGGATGTGTTGCATATCCCGCACGTGCGCGCTGTCATGGGAATCTCCATGGGTGGGATGCAGGCATTCCAGTGGATGGTGGCTGATCCGGATTTCATGGATTGCGTGATCCCCATCGTCGGCTCGCCAAAACTTACTTCGTACGACCTGCTGCTATGGCAATCCGGAATTCACGCGATTCAAGCGGATGTGAACTGGAAAGGCGGGGACTATACGTCACCGCCCGAGGCCGGACTGCGGACGCTCGCGGATATCGACGCACTGGCCATCGAGACCCCGGCATACCGCGTCGCGCACACCAGGCCTGAAGAGTTCAAAAAATTTCTCGACGCCCAGGAAACCGATACGATTCATGGTTTCGATGCGAACAATTGGATTCGCCAGGCTCAAGCCATGATGGGGCACGACGTCTCGCGCCCGTTCGGCGGCGACATGGCCCAAGCCGCCGCTGCCGTGAAAGCGCGCGTGCTTGTGATCGTCGGTTTGCAGGACCACATGGTGAACCCGGCGCCCGCGCTCGCATTTGCGCGATCCCTGCGTGCTCGCACGCTGGAGCTGGACAGCGCCTGCGGCCACCTCGTAACGAGTTGCGAATCGGCGAAGGTCGGCGCGGCGATTACAGAGTTTCTTTCGAAATAACCCGTGCGCCTGGGCCTTTGCCTAGTTCATCGAAGCCAGCCAGTGTTGAATCCGGTGAACCTGGGCTTGGGCCTGCTCGCGATCTCCAGGTGATTTCGACAGCTCCAGATATCTTGCGAGATCCTGTTTAGCCGCCGCGATATGGCCCGCCTGCACGTGCAGAATGCCTCTTCGCCGGTATTCTTCCGCGGAGCTTGGATTCGCCTCGATCAGCAGACTCACCGCTTCAATGGCCTTGTCCGTGCGCCCGCGCGATGTGTATGCAACGCCAAGATTTCTTAGTAAGCGCAGCAGCACATCACGCTTGTTCACCGGTGTGAGCCACCGCCGATCAGGTTCGATCTCCACCTGAGACACTTCCCGGGCCAGCGCGAAACAATCTTCCGCGTCCAGCAATCGCCCGCCGTGAAAGGCATCGATGTAGGCAGAGTAGAATCCATCGTCATAACGCACGATGAAATGCCCGGGCAGCCCGATCCCTTCGACCGCTTTCCCCATGCGGCGCGAGATTTCCATGTAGACCAGCGAGAGCGTGATGGGAATCCCGGTACGCGCCGTAAGGACCGTGTTCAGGCAACTGTTCCTTGGGTCATAGTAGTCCGTCGTATTGCCGCGAAATCCCAGTTCGTCAAACAGGAATTTGTTGGCCTCGCGGACGTAGGCTTTCCCGTCCCGCGGATCGCTGAGCCGCGTGCCCAACTCGGCCGCGTAGGTATCGAGCAACGAGACGGCTGCCTCCCGGTCGATCTCCGGAAACTCGATCGCCGCAAGTTCGAGCGCGGCGCGATCGAGCGGCAGGCTGGAGTCTCGCCCCGTAAGCAAATCCAGAAGCCGGTGCATCGTGCCGTAGAATACCACTTCGATGTGCCGTTGTATTGCACTGCTGTTCACGTGCGCCAGCCACTCTGATCCGCGGACTCGTCTCATTGCGGCGGAATTGCGCTCCGGCTCCCGAGCCACGGGCTTTTTCCAGCGTTCGCTCCATCCGTGAAACCAACAACAGAAGCCAGCGATGCATGTGCGCTATGATAAAACACCGCATGAAAATTGCTGTTGCAGCGGACCACGCCGGGTTTCCGCTCAAAGCTCGCGTCATCGACGAAGCGCGCAAACTCGGACACGACGTATTCGATCTCGGGACGCACTCGACCGATGCCGTCGACTACCCCGACTACGCGCGCGCCGTTGCCGAAGCTCTTCGGGATGGTGCGGCCGATCGCGCCGTTTTGATCTGCGGCTCAGGAGCGGGCGCATGCGTGGCGGCCAACAAATTCCGGGGCATCCGCGCGGCCACCTGTCACGATACATTCTCCGCGCACCAGGGCGTGGAAGACGACGGTATGAACGTGCTTTGCCTGGGCGCGCGCGTCATCGGCCCGGAGCTTGCCTCAGAGTTGGTGCGTACGTACCTCAACGCGCATTTTTCCGACGTCGAGCGGCATCGCCGGCGCGTCGCGAAGGTGGAACAGTTCGAAGAGGAGTTCGGCTTCGAGCGGTCCACGGCGGCCACACGCCCGCGATAAGATAGATTCGCTATGGAACTGAAAGGCAAGAAAATCGCCGTTTTGGTGGACAACCTCTACCAGGATCAGGAAGTCTGGTACCCTTATTTCCGCTTGAAGGAAGCTGGCGCCGAAGTGATGACGGTCGCCGCGAAAGCCGGCGAAACCTACACCAGCAAGCACGGCTATCCCATCAAGTCCGACGCCACGTATGACAGCGTCCGCGTCGCCGACTTCGATGGCGTGGTGGTTCCCGGCGGCTACGCGCCCGATCTTATTCGCCGGTACTCCGCCGCCAACCGCTTCGTGCACGACATGGATAAGCAGGGAAAACTGGTGGCCGCGATCTGCCACGGTCCGTGGGTGCTGTGCTCGGCCGAAATGCTCAAGGGCCGCAGGGCTACGTGCTTCTTCGCGATTAAGGACGACGTCATACATGCCGGCGCGAAATACGAAGATGCCGAAGTCGTAATTGACGGCAACCTGGTTACCTCGCGCAAGCCCGAAGATCTGCCGGCCTTCTGCCGCGCCTCCATTGAAGTGCTCACCGGCGTGCCCGCCCTGGTTAAATGAAAAGTAGAATAGGCATTCTTGCCTGTGCTCTTGCTTATTCCGTTTTCGGGCAAGACGGTGCTACGCATGCCGACTGGCCTCACTACGGCGGCGAGCGCAGCGCCTGGCGCTATAGCGCACTCGATCAGGTCAACCGCTCGAATGTCACCCGCCTGCAAGCCGTCTGGGCCTTCCAGACCGGAAAGGTAGATGGCGGGTTCAACGCCACGCCGGTCGTCGTCGATGGCGTCATGTACGTCCCGTCCTCCTGGAACCGCGTCTTTGCCATCAACGCCGAAACCGGCAAGGAAATCTGGCACTACTTCTACCAGAATCCGCGCGAGATCGGCATCATCTACAGCCCGTGGACACGCGGCGTGGCCGTGGGATCCGGCCGCGTATTCTTCGGCACGCTCGATAACAATGTCGTAGCGCTCGACCGCACGACCGGCCGCGAGCTGTGGCGCGTCAATGTCGAAGACATGCGCCAGTGCGGCTGTAACATCACCGGCGCGCCGCTGCTAGTTAAGGATAAAGTCGTCGTCGGCGTCACGGGCGGCGATTCCGCGCATCGCGGGTACCTGACGGCGTATGACGTTAACACCGGCCGCCGCGCCTGGCGCTTCTGGACCATTCCCGCGCCTGGCGAAAAAGGTCATGAAACCTGGACAGGAGATAGCTGGAAATCCGGCGGCGGCGCTACGTGGATGACCGGCTCTTATGATCCCGAGTTGGACCTGCTCTACTGGGGCGTCGGTAACGCCGCCGCGGATTTCTACGGCGGGGCGCGAAACGGGACCAACCTTTACACCGATAGCATCATCGCTCTCGATCCCGATACCGGCAAGCTCAAGTGGTATTACCAGGAAGTGCCGCACGACGTGTGGGATTTCGACGCCGCCTTCGAATGCGTGCTCCTGGATGTGCCGGTAAACGGCATCCCGCGCAAGCTGCTCCTCAACGTGAACAAGGGCGGCTACACTTTCGTCGTCGATCGCACTAACGGGGAATTCGTTTCCGCATGGCCGGTTGCCGATAACATCAACTGGATACAGGGCGTCGATGCCAAGGGGAACCTGGTTGGCCGCAATGAGCCCCCAATCGGCAAGACCACGCTCATATGCCCCAGCATCGGCGGCGGTAGGCAGTGGAATCACGGCTCGTATTCGCCGCGCACCGGATGGTTCTATACCACTGGCATCGAATGGTGCCAGGAAGTCACCGTGACCCCGGAAGAACCTAAGGAAGGCGTCAACTTTTTCGGCGGCGTGTTTCGTCTCAAGCCACCGCTCCACGGTCCGGCGGGCGGCCACCTCGACGCGTATGATCCAGTGACTGGCAAGAAGTTCTGGTCATACCCTTCGAAGTATCCGCTGCTGGCTTCCCAGCTTTCAACGGCCGGCGATCTCGTCTTTTCCGGCGATCCCGAGGGTAACTTCTTCGCCCTCGACGCCCAAACCGGCAAGAAGCTCTGGAGCTTCCCCACCGGCTCCGGCCACCGCGGCTCATCCATCACCTATTCGGTGCGCGGAAGGCAGTACGTAGCGACGCCCTCTGGTTGGGGATCGGCGCTCGCGGGACTTCTGCCGCAGCTTTGGCCGGAAACCGAGGATTTCCCGCCCGGTTCCACGCTCTTTGTATTTGCATTGCCGCCGGAGCAGCCATGATCGCGGTCGCGCTTCTGCTGGCCCAGGCCGCGGCGGGCCCGGCTGTCATCGCGCGCGGTGAGCGAATCTTCGCGCAGAGCTGTTCCGTCGGTTACTGTCATGGGGTCGCGGGCACAGCGGGACGCGGGCCCAGGCTGCGTGGACGCACCTTTTCCAAGGATTACTTGTTCAACGTTACCCGCGAGGGCATTCCCGGCTCGGCCATGCCCGCATGGAAAGACCGTCTGAAAGACGACGATATTCGTGCCGTCGTGGAGTATGTTGCCAGCCTTGCCACTGCCACCGAAGCCCCACCGCCCTCGAATCCCATGCCGCCCGGTGTCGGACCCGCGAGTCTGCCTGCGTTCAGCGGACCGCCGGAGGTAGCTCGCGGCCACGCCCTGTTCTCCGATCCGACTCGCCAAAATTGTGGGATCTGCCATGCCCTGGGTGGGCGGGGCATCGCCATTGGCCCTGCCCTCGCCGCGCCTTCAGCCAACAGTCAGGCGGGGCTCTTGGGCCGGATCCAGGCCACCGGGGCGCGGCACGCGCTGAAGGCGAAGCTGCAAACCGGGGAGGAGTTTTCCGCGCTGCTGGTCTCGCAAAATGAGAATGTAGTACAGCTTTACGATCTGACGTCGGCGCCGCCCGTGCTGCGCACGTTTGCGCGGCCGCAGGTCGTTTCGCTCGCGCAAAATCCGGCGTGGCGGCATGAGGATTTCGTCAAGGATTACTCTCCGGCTGATCTGGAAGATGTGGTGGCGTACTTGCGGTCGGCGGCCACTGGGCATTAGCCCAGCGGACCACCAACCGGGCCGCCCCGCTAGCTGAACTTTCTGCTGGAATGAGACCGGGGCTTGCTGCGTTTGGAACCCTTGCCTTTGCTCTTGACCCGACGGCCAATCGCGTGGCTGGCCCCGCTTTTCGTTTTTGCCGCTTGTGCCGGAACAAAGCTACTCACGCCCAATAACAGAGCGAGCAGTAGCGCGTAGATTTTCACGAAATGATAGTACGATTGCGGAGGGCTTCCTCGCAGAGCGGAAGTCTATTTACGCGTGTACTTGCCCCACTTTTGCTTCCGGCCCTTGTACTTCTTCTGCTTGGGGGCTTTGAACTTGGAATATTTATACTTGCTGGCCGGCTGGACCTTCCGCTTCGTCAAGCGGGGGTCTTTGGCCTCCGCCATATGAAGGCTCCCCAGCCCGATCAACATCGCGAGCAAAAAATTGCGAAGTCTCACGGCTGAAGTGTACTATTTTTGCGCCGCAAACCACAAGTACATCTCCACGAAGCACAGCGCCGTGATGCCCAGGCAAACGAAAGAAATGACTCGCCAAACAGTCTCTGTAATGGCACTGGAGACCCTGGGCAGCCCCGCGACGTATGCCGTGCCGAATCCCGCGGCCAGCCCGCCGATATGCGCGGCGTTGTCGATCTGAAAGAACGGAAGAAATCCAAATAGCAGCCCGTAAATCGCCCACCGCGTATAGAGGCCGCGAATATGATCTCCGAGCGCGCTGCGATGCCGTACTCCCATCGCGATCATTGCGCCAAGCAAACCGAAGATGCCCGCCGAGGCGCCCACCGACAGTGCCAGCGGACTCCAAAGCGTACTCGCAAAGAAGCCGGCTACAGTCGAAACAAAGTAGACCACAATCATGCGGTTGGTGCCGTAAGATTCTTCGACCTGGGCGCCCAGATCGAACAGTACCCACGAGTTCATGAGGATGTGCATCAGCCCGCCGTGCAGGAACCCGGCCGTCACCAGCCGCCACCACTGGCCTCCCATAATCCATGGGCCATATTTCGCCCCGAGGATCGCTAGCGCCCGGTTCTCCCCTACGCTCGCGCCGAGCGCCAGTGTCGCCGCGTACATGCCGAAATTAATCAGCAGAATGATGACGGTCGTGTAGCGCGCATGTGGGATGAAACCGCCCAGAATCCCGCCCGAATCGCCGCGATCCACGGCCCGCGGACTCACCTTTTCGTTGCAATACGGGCAGACGCGATCATCGGTCGTGATAAAAGCCCGGCATTGCGGGCACATGCGGCGCTTATCCATGAAACAACCATTGTACTGTCTCGCTTCGGCTGGTCTGGTACAATTTGATTTCCGGATGCTGAAGAGCGAGCGCGAACTCCGTCAGGACATTGTGGACATCGGCCGCCTGGTCTATGACAAGGGCTGGGTGGCAGCCAACGATGGCAACATTTCCATACGTCTGGATGACAACCGTATCCTGGCCACCCCCACTCGGGTAAGTAAGGGTATGATGCACGCCGACGACTTGATTATCGTCAATAAGAACGGCTGCAAAGTGGAAGGCCATCGGGAGTGTACCTCCGAAATCCTGATGCACTGCACGATCTACAACCTGCGGCCCGATGTACACAGCGTGCTTCATGCACATCCGCCCGTGGCCACCGGTTTTGCCACCGCCGGCCGTCCGCTGAATCTCGCGTTGCTGCCCGAGGTTGTGATCGGCCTCGGCTACGTGCCGCTGGCGGCCTATGGCTTGCCCGGGACTCCCGCGCTCACCGAGCCTATGCTGCCCTATATCCCCAAGTACGACGCCATTATGATGGGCAACCACGGCGTCGTCAGCTACGGCAGCGAGGTGTACAAAGCGTTCTTTAATATGGAGACCGTCGAGCACTTCGCGCGCATCACGCTCGTGGCGGAGCTGCTCGGCGGCGCCAAAGTCCTTCCCAAGGTTGAAGTGGACAAGCTGCTGGACTCCCGCGCGCGCTATGGAGTCGAGCGCCGCAATGGAGCAACCCAGGAATGTCCGGTGGTGGCCGAAGATTTGGCCCGCCCGAGTGATCGCCTTCCGCTCACGCGCGCCGAACTGGTCGCCCTGGTTGACGAAGCGCTCAAAGCCCGCGGGATCGTCTAGACACCGTTAGCTGTTGCCAACCTTGCTGGGCTCAGGTGCCGCAGGCGGGTCGGCTGACGGCGTCCGCGGCTTCTTCCTTGGCAGAACCAGCCACAGTCCCAGCGCCACGCCCCAGCCGAGCTTGATCAGCTCGAGCGCGGAGTACACGCCGTGAAATATCCAGAAGCGCGTGCTGTCGCCGGATGGACGGCCCACCGGAGCAAAGTCCATCGCGCGCCCCAGGCGCGTGATCTCCGGCGTCAAAAGAAAATGCGTGAGGAGCACGACGCCCAGCATCAATGCAGGCAGCCAAAGCGTCACGCGGTCGCGGTGGCCCGCCACCACCAGCATGAGAATGAGGAGTAGACCCAAACCAATCTGCACCCCCTCCCATGTTGAGAAGTACTGGCGGTTTTGTTCAGAAGCCTGAAAGCGCAGCAAGGCACGCGCCTCGTCGTGTCCCCCGAGCGCTTGGATTCGCGTCTTCATTTGTGCCGGCGGCGCCGCCAGCATGCGGTCGACCGACCGGAAGTTCTCGGTCGCCACCGTATCCATGAATAGGCAGCCGCCCAGCCAGGCGCCAAGCAGCAACGCAGCGAGTCGCGTGAGATGCATTCCGGCTCATTCTACTTCAACCGCGCTGGCTTCAGCGTCCAGGCTTGCAGGCGCGCCATTTCCAGCAGCTCCGGCGCGCTGAATCCTTCGGGGTGAATCGGCCAGGAAAACGTTCTCGTTGCATTGGTTGCGATGTACTTCTCCATCTCTGGATTCCCTTTGCGAATGGCGACGGCGGCGGCGGCCCCGTCATCGCCCGCCAGCGTCGCCGCGAAATCCGCCAGCGAGAGCGTCTTCGATCCAACCCAAACCTCGGCTGGCAGGCGACGGCTGGCTCGAATGAATCCTGCCGCATCCGTCTTGGCGCGTTCAAAAGCCGGCCGCGGAATGGTGTTCTCGCGGTAAGTGGTTTCGCTGCGCATTACCGGGCCCTCCACCACCAGTGGATCCATGCCGAGCAGCACTTGTAACATGTCCGCTGCCGAGAGCACACCGTGCTCCGTTACCAGAAACGTCTGCCGCTCGGCCATGTGCCGCGCGATCTGCGCGCGATCCGCGCCGTTCACTGCCGCGCTCTCATATAACAGCGGCAGTTCGCGCGCCGTAATGAAATGCACGTCCGGCCGCGCCTTGGCGTGCTCCACGTAGTGCAACAGAATCCGATAACAGCGCTCCGATTCCTCCGCCGTCCGCCGTGGCGGGTTCTTCCAGTCGCTACGCTCCGGGTTCGCGCCCTTGGCGAAATTCAGGTCCCAGAACGCGGACGTGACGAATTCGGTCGGGTGAAAATACGTGCTGATCACCCCGCCACCGCGCGCTTCCAGTTCGTCCGCCGCGCGGTCGAATTTCTCCAGCGTCTGCGCCAACTGCTTCTCGTCTTGGAGCGACGGCCGGATCAGGTACCGTCCCATGTGAAACACGTTGAGGATGCCGCCATACCAGAATGGCTGCTCGTCCACCCCCACCTGCTCGGCTTCATCCAGGTACACCGGAATCCCGAGCCGCAAGAGCGCGCGGTAGGTTTGCGGAGCCCAGGAACTCCCTGGCTGGCCGTAACAGCTCGGCGTCGCGCCGAAAATGCGCTGGATGTCCGCCACCCCCGGCCTCTCGCGCCTTTCAAATTCCGCCGCGCCGTCCAGCCAGCCCATGCCGCGCAAATAGAGCGCCGGCGGCGGCTGGATGCTGTGGTAGTTGGAATGGTACCCGATGTCGTGGCGCCCGAGCGCCCGGATCACGTCCCGCCGCCCGCGTGCCTCAAGCACACGCGCCTTCTCGCCCACCACCTTGAACGTGGCCTGCACACCGAGCCTCTCCAGATCCGTCGCAATGCGCAATGCCGCGTCGTCCGCCGCGGGCTCGATATAGTCCTCGGTATCGAACCAGAGCATCACGTACACCGGCCCCTTCGCCGCGAGCGCCAGAGCGGTCGCCAGAATAGCCAAAACTAGCCGCAGCATCCTGAATAGATTACCGCAGAGCGCCAACCACGCAACAAACGCCGCTTATGATGCCCCAAAGAAATTTGGATTGGGCCCGATAAAGGCTGGTGTTACACTCCATCGAGTGGCCGTGGCTACCCAATTTGTGCCCGATCACCTGTTCCGGCGCTACGAGCTTGGCGACTACTTCGATGAGATGTTCGCCGCTCCCGGCGTTCCGCGCCCGCACTACCGGAAGGTGTTTCAGGAGCTGTCCGGCATGGCGGCCGCCCAGTTTGAGGAACGCCGGCAGCTTGCCGATTTCTCCTTCCTCCTTCACGGCATCACCTTTACCGTCTACAGTGACGGCCGCGGAACCGAGCGCCTGTTCCCCTTCGACCTGGTTCCGCGCATCCTGCCGCGCTCCGAATGGGACCACATCGAACGCGGCCTTACGCAACGCGTCCTGGCGCTGAATTCGTTTCTACAAGACATCTACGGACTGCAGCGCATTCTCAAAGATCGCAAAATACCTCGCTCGCTGGTCTATTCCTGCCGTCATTTCCGGCGGGAAATGATCGGCGTTGCCGTGCCCAGCGGCATTTACACCCATGTCGCCGGCATCGATCTCGTTCGCGATTCCGCGACCGGCGAATTCCTCGTCCTCGAGGATAATGTCCGCACACCAAGCGGCGTCTCCTACGTCGTCGAGAACCGTGCCGTGATGACGCGCACCTTCCCCCGGGCGTTCCAGACCCACGAGGTTCTGCCGGTGGAGCACTACCCCACCGAACTCTGCCAGGTTTTGCGGTCCATTGCACCCCGTGGCGGCGATAATCCCGTCATCGTCCTGCTCACGCCCGGCATCTTCAATAGCGCCTATTTCGAGCACACATTTCTCGCGCAACAGATGGGCGTCGAACTGGTGGAGGGCCGCGACCTCATCGTGGATGGCGACGTGGTCTACATGAAAACCATTCACGGCCTGACCCGCGTCGACGTTATCTATCGCCGCATCGACGACGAGTTCATCGATTCGCTGACGTTCCGTTCCGACTCGCTGCTGGGCGTGCCCGGCCTGATGGGCGCCTATCGCGCCGGCAATGTCGCCCTCGCGAATGCCGTGGGCAATGGCGTGGCCGACGACAAGGCCATCTACGCCTACGTGCCCGAATTCATCCGCTACTATCTGGGTGAGGAACCGGTGCTCCGGAATGTCGAGACCTGGTTGTGCTCCAAACCCGATCACTTCTCCTATGTGCTGGAGCATCTCGATCAGCTCGTGGTAAAAGAAGTGGGCGAATCCGGCGGTTATGGCATGCTGATGGGACCCATGTCGAGCCGTGCCGTCATCGACCAGTTCCGCGAACGCCTCGCCGCCGACCCTCGCAACTACATCGCGCAGCCCGTCATTCGCCTTTCCCGCTGCCCCTCGTATGACCCATCGAGCGGCGGAATGGCCGGGCGCCACATCGACCTTCGGCCCTATTGCCTCTTCAATGGCGAGAAAGTAATTCTTGTGCCCGGCGGGCTCACGCGCGTGGCGCTCAAGCCGGGATCGCTCGTGGTCAACTCCTCGCAGGGCGGCGGCAGTAAAGACACCTGGGTCTTGCGAGGTGAATCCTGATGCTCTCGCGAATCGCTGACTCGCTATTCTGGATCGCACGCTACATGGAGCGCGCCGAGGATATGGCTCGTATCCTCGAAGTGAACTATCACATGCTGCTTGATCCGTCGACTCACACCGTGCGCCTGCGATGGGGACCTCTGGTCGCCATCAGCGGAGAGCAGGAGCGGTTCTCCACACACTACGAGCATCCCGATGCGCGCAATGTTTTCGAGTTTCTGGCGTTCCATCAGGATAACCCCGACTCCATCGTGCGCTGTGTCCAGATGGTCCGCGAGAACGCCCGCACCATCCGCGACCGCATCTCGCGCGAGATGTGGGAAGACATTAACAGCCTCTACCATTCCGTGATGGGCTTCAAGCCCGAAGAGGAGCTTGCCGTCGGCCCGCACCGCTTTTGCAACGCCATCAAGTTCGGCAGCCATCGTTTTCATGGCGTGGCCGACGACACGCTGCCTCATGACGAGGGCTGGCACTTCCTTCAAGCCGGCCGCGCGCTTGAGCGCGCCTCCATGACCGCGCGCATCGTCGATGTGGAGTACCACCAGTTGCTTGAGCGTGCTGTCGAGGCCGCCGACAACCATCAGTGGATGGCCGTGCTGAAATCCGTGGCCGCGTATGAAATCTACCGCCGCCAGTACCATTCCCGCATCGAGCCGGAGAAGGTCGCCGAGCTGCTCATCCTGCATCCGCAGCATCCCCGGTCCATTCGCTTCAGCATCGCCGCCTTGCAGGAAGCGTTGCGCGCCATCAGCGGATCGCCTCCCAGTTCCTACGCCAACGAAGCCGAACGCTTGACAGGCAAACTTCACGAAACGCTAATGTACGATCGCATTCAAGACATATTCGCCCGCGGTCTGCACCCGTTCCTTTCGGAGTTGCAGAACACTTGCCGCTCCATCGGCGAGCACATCGCCCGCACTTACTTCTATTACGCGGTGGTGGCATGAACCGGTACCGCATCTTCCACGTCACGGAATTCGAATACGATGGACCCGTTTCCGAAAGCTACAACGAGGTGCGCCTGCGCCCGCGCCAGGACGACGGGCAGACCTGCCTGTCGTTCCGTCTGAACACCGATCCGTCCGCTCGCGCCACCAGCCACGTCGACTCTTTGGGCAACTGGGTGCATCGCTTCAATGTGCTCGCGGAACATCGCCACCTGCGTGTCGAATCGGATTCCGTGGTGTTGGTGCACGGTCCTCGCGCGCTTCCCGAGAACGGCATCCGGCTGCTGGAACTCGACGCCAGAGCCGAAGAGCTGGACGAGTTCTACGATCTGCTCGCTCCCACGGAGTATGTGCCGCACCCCGCCGCCGTGCGCGATTTGATCGCGGAAGCCGAACAACAGTCCGGTGGCACCGTGGCCGGTTTTGCGCGCGCCTCGATCGAGACCATCCACCAGCGGTTTCGCTACGAAAAAGGCGCTACCCACGTGCAGTCCTCCATCGCCGATGTCCTCTCGACGGGCGCGGGCGTTTGTCAGGATTTCGCGCATCTGTTGCTGGCTGTTCTGCGCATGCGCGGTCTTCCCGCGCGTTACGTTTCCGGCTACCTCGTGCCGAGTCGCACCGCGGAGCCTGACGCGAGTATGGAAGAGGTGGTTGGCGGCCAGGCCTCGCACGCCTGGGCGGAAGTATATCTGCCGTCCGCGGGATGGATTGGCCTCGACCCGACGCTTGGCCGCCCCGTGACCACGCAGCACGTTCGCGTCGCCTACGGCCGCGATTACGGCGACGTGCCCCCCGTCCGCGGCGTCTATAAGGGCCACGCCGGCCAGCGCCTCTCCGTGGACGTGCGCGTCCGCCCCGCGCTCGATAGCGAAGGCTGGGAACGTCTACAGGAAACCGCCGCCCGCCCCGTCACCGCGTCTCGATCGAGCGAGCCCCAGCAGCAGGAACAGCAGCAACAATAGCGAACGATGGTCAGGAGTTACTCCGTGACCTTCTCGACATGCGTCCGCAGCCACGCGCTTGTTGCCGTCGACGAAAGGATGGTTCTGCGACAGGCTTTCCCAGAGTGCGGCGGCTTCCTGGATCAGATTCTTCGTAGTATCCACTCCGCGGACGCGCCAGCACCGACTCAAGTGCGCCCCGGTCCCGAAGTCCCATCGAGCCGCCAAATCGTTCGATCAGGCGTGCATGAACGGATAGCACTTCCTCAAAGCTGGGATAGTACGTCACTGAGCCAGGCGGCGCAGGAGTTCCGGGTGTTGATCGATGAACTCATCAACAGCCGCAAGGAACGGGTGGTTCTGCCGTGGAGAGCGGCGCTTCAGATATTCGATGAACTGCAAAACGACAGCTTGCTCCTCTGGCGACAGACTGTCGACGATGGTGGTCAGCTTCTCGGCTGGCATAATGCCCTTATCTAAACTATAGCCGCTAGATTCCCGCCCCGCCGGTAAACGGCTTCGGCAGGCGCGGGATGTAGTTGCCGCTTTCGAGAATATGGCAGATTGCTTCGACCGCCTCATCGGGGTTCGCCGGCAGGCTTACGGGGTTCACCGCGAAGAACCGGTCGCCGCCCACTGCGCGGGCCACAGCCTCACGAATGGCGCCGTCATCCTCTGCAAGCGTGCAGATCGAAATTAGCCCTGCGCCCATCGATGCCTGGGCAACGTCCACGATCCCCTCGCCCGCCAGCACCTGTACCTGGCATCCCCGGTCGAACAGCTTGCGCTCCAGGGAGTACGCCAGCTCCTCGTCTCCCACCAGCCAGATCGCCACCGGTTGGTGTCCCGCGCGAATGTACCGCTCGGCCGGCGTAACGCGGCCCGTGCGGAACTCGATCGCCGGCAATTCCGTGCTGTGCGCCGTTTCGCCCCCGGCGCGGCCCGTGATCATGCCCGCCGCCAGCGTTTCGTTGGTTAGCGGATCAATGAGGATGAATGCCCCGGTCGTCCGATTTTTGTCGTAAGCATCGAAAAACAGCGGTCGCTTGGCTTCCACCAGCACCGCGCCGATCTCGTTGAACCCCAGCCGGTCCACCAGCTCGTGTTCCAGCGTGTTGATGTTGACCCGATGCCGTACCGCCGCAACTGTGGCGCCTGCTTGCTGCGTGGTGTGCTTGATGAGGTAGGTTCGCCCCGGTTCGAGCGGCTTCTGATTCATCCACACCAGCGTGGCTTCGAAACGCCGCGCTGCATGCGGCGGATGTTGTAGTGGAACCAACATGTCGCCGCGGCTGACATCCACTTCATCTTCCAGGCACACCGTAACCGACATTGGCGGGAACGCCTTCACCAGATCGCCGTCATAGGTCGAAATCGATTTGACGTGAGACGTGCGCCCCGAGGGTAGCACCATCACCGCGTCACCCGGCCGGATCATGCCGGATGCCACTTGGCCCGCAAACCCGCGGAAGTCCAGATTCGGCCGGATCACGTACTGCACCGGGAACCGCATGTGCTCGAACGCCCGGTCGCGCGCCACCTCGACCGTTTCGAGATACTCGAGCAGTGCCGGGCCGGAATACCAGGGCATTCGCCGACTGTGCGTCACCACGTTGTCGCCGCCGAGTGCGCTGATAGGGATGAATTTCAACTCCCCGATCAGTAACTGGGTGGCGAAGCGCAGGAAGTCCGCACGGACCCGTTCGAAAACCTCCTCGCGGAAGTCCATCAGGTCCATTTTGTTCACCGCCACGACGATGTGCCGGATTCCCAGCAGTGTCGCGATGTAGAGATGCCGCCGCGACTGTGGTAACACTCCGCTGCGTGCATCCACCAGGATGATGGCCAGGTCGGCGGTCGAGGCGCCGGTCGCCATATTGCGCGTGTACTGCTCGTGGCCCGGCGTGTCCGCGATGATGAACTTGCGTTTCGGCGTCGAGAAGTAACGATACGCAACGTCGATCGTGATGCCCTGTTCGCGCTCGGAGCGCAGCCCATCGGTGAGCAGCGCGAAATCCAGTACACCGGCCGTCTGGTTGGTGGATGCCTTCCTGGCCGAAGCGATCTGATCTTCGTAAGCGCCCTTGGAATCGTAGAGCAGGCGGCCAATCAGCGTGGACTTGCCGTCGTCCACGCTCCCCGCCGTCGAGAGCCGCAGCAAGTCCTTCTGTTCGATCAAAAATAGCCTTCCCGCTTTTTGATCTCCATCGAACCTTCTTGATCGTGGTCGATCACGCGATTCTCACGCTCCGAGCGCCGCACCAGCATCATTTCTTCGATGATCTTCGGCACCGTGTCGGCTTCCGAGCGGATCGCCCCGGTGCACGGGCTGCAGCCCAGAGACCTCATGCGGCACATCACCATTTCCGGCTTCTCGCCGGGAAGTAGCGGAATGTCCTGCTCCACCGGGATCAGTGTTTCGCCGCGCACCACCATCTCCCGCATTTTGGCGAAATACATGGGAACAATGGGGATAGACTCCAAGTGAATGTATTGCCAGACATCCAGCTCGGTCCAGTTGGAAAGCGGAAAGACGCGGATGGATTCCCCCTTATCTACCCGGCTGTTGAAGAGATTCCAGAGCTCCGGCCGCTGGTTCTTGGGGTCCCACTGCCCGAAACTGTCACGAAATGAGTAAACGCGCTCTTTGGCGCGTGACTTTTCCTCATCCCGCCGCGCGCCGCCGAAAGCGGCATCATACCCGCCCTCAGCGAGTGCATCAAGCAAAGACCGTGTTTTCAACAGCCCACAACACTTCTGCGTTCCCAGGCGGAACGGATTGGCGCCATCGTCAATGGCTTGCTGGTTAATGTGAACGATGAGCTTTACTCCGAGTTCACTTGTGAATCTATCTCGAAACTCTATCATTTCACGGAACTTATATGTCGTGTCGATATGCAACAAGGGAAACGGAATCTTACCCGGATGAAACGCCTTCTGCGCCAGGCGGACCATCACCGACGAATCCTTGCCGATGGAGTACAGCATCACGGGCCGCTGGAACTCTGCCACCACCTCGCGAAGGATGAAAATGCTCTCCGCCTCGAGTGCGCTGAGATGTGTTAAGGTCGATTTATCCACTGGGTTGAGACCATCATAGCGAACTATTATGACTAAGTCTATCGAGATCATAGTGATAGCGGTTTTGGGCGCTAACTCTGTTACAGCTCAGGAGATCGTTGCGGAGCACATCCGCGCGCATGTGAAGTTTCTGTCGAGCGACCTGCTCGAGGGGCGCGGGCCGGGCACGCGGGGCGGCGATCTGGCGAGCGAGTACATTGCGACGCAGTTTGCGCTATCCGGCCTGAAACCGGCGGGAGACCAGGGCACCTATTTCCAGCAGGTGCCACTGATTGGGATCACGACGGAACCCTCGGCGACACTTTCGGCCATGAAGGACGGCGCGAACCTCGATTTCAAGTGGGAGAGCGAATTCGTCGGCGTGAACGAGCGGCTGACGTCCGAAGATCAGATCGACGCTGACGCGGTCTTTGTGGGGCATGGCATCGTGGCGCCGGAGTTTCGCTGGGACGATTTTAAGGGCGTGGATGTGCGGGGCAAGGTCGTGGTGTTGTTCACGAACGAGCCAACTTCAGACGATCCGAAGTTTTTCGGCGGGCGCGCGCTCACCTACTATGGGCGCTGGTCTTACAAGTACGAAGAAGCCACGCGCCGAGGCGCGGTGGGCGTAATCATTATTCACACGACGCCAACGGCCGGGTATGGCTGGGACGTGGTGCGGAATTCGTGGAGCCGCGAGCAACCGTATGTGAAGCTGGCCGCGGGCGAGGCGGCCTTATCTTTTGCCGGCTGGGTGACGACCGAAGCGGGAAACAAATTGCTGGCGATGGCCGGACATCACGTGGAGGAGTTGCTGAAGGCGTCGGAATCACGCGATTTCCGTCCGATTCCATTAGGCATTCGCATCCGCGCCAATCTTCCCGCGAAGGTGCGCGATATCGAGACGCGCAATGTGGTCGGGATGGTGGAGGGTAGCGATCCGAAGCTCAAATCGGAGGTCGTGATTTACAGTGCGCATTGGGACCATCTTGGCATCGGAACGCCGGTGAATGGCGATGCGATCTACAACGGCGCGGTGGATAACGCGACGGGCTGCGGCATTGTGATGGAGATGGGGCGCGCTTGGGCGGCGCAGGCGAAGAAGCCGCGGCGATCGGCGCTGTTTATTTCGGTAACCGCGGAAGAAGGTGGATTGCGCGGGTCGGAATACTACGCCGGGCATCCGGAGATCGCAGCGGGCAAGACGGCTCTGAATATCAATTATGACGCCCTGTTCCCGCTCGGCCCAGTGCGCGATGTGGTGGTGAATGGTGCGGAACGCACTACGGCGTGGCCGATCGTGCAAGCGGTGGCCAAGCGCATGGGTCTCGCCATTGACCCTGATCCACGGCCGGAACAGGGCAGCTATTACCGCTCCGACCATTTCGCGTTCGCGCACGTGGGAATCCCGGCATTTTCCGTGGAACAGGGCGACGATTTCGTGGGTAAGGCGAAGGGCTTCGGGGCGCAAGCGTTCGATGAGTACAACGAGAAGCATTACCACCAGCCTTCCGATGAATTCCAGGAGAGCTGGGATTTTTCGGGTCTGGCGGAGATGGCGCGGTTCGGCTTTCGGGTAGGGATCGAAGTGGCGAACCAGGACCGGCTGCCGAGTTGGCACGCGGGTGACGAGTTTCTAGCGGCCCGGGAAAAGAGCGTAGTTAGGTAGCATCAATTCCGCCGTTGTGCGATTCGCCGAATGCTGCGGACAAATCCGAACAGCACAATGGCGACCAACCCCATCCCCCAAACGGGAAGGAGCCAGGCGCGCAATTCCGCGCCGGACTGAAAGGCCAGGCTCGTAATGCCCGCAAGCATACCGGCGACAAACCAGCCGAACAGAATCGCCAGCAGTGGCAGCTTTCGCCAGAGGCGGAGAGCAGCCCGCTTGACGGCGCGTTTGACGGGCTCTAAAGCGCCGGCGGCGGGAGCGGCAAGCGAAATCTTGCCCTTGGCGATTTGCTGGGCGAGATCGGCCGCGAAGACTGCTTGCAGGAAGCCGGTGTAAGTGCCTAATTGGAACGAGGCCTGGGCCGCATCGAAATAGGCACGCGCCAATACCAACGGGCGTGCTATCGCGGGTGTGCCGGGGGACTGCAAAGCCGCGCGCGCTTCGGACATCGAAGCCTCGGCGTGCATGCGCACGTCAACGGTCAAATGTATGACCAGGTCGCGCACCGAACCCCTGATGGCGTCGAAGGCGGGATCCGCGAGAGCGGTGGCAGCCTGGGCGGGATGGATCAGAATGGCTTGCTCCAGATGCTCTAAGGCCGCGGGGCGATCTCCGGCCTGCATGGCGCTTAGCGCAAGTTGATATTCGGCGCCGGCGGTGGCGCGCGCCGGGGCGGTATCCCAGGAGGCGAGCAGTTCCAGGTCGAGGGCCGCGGACACGGCTCGCGGCAACTGGATGGTGGCGAAGGGCGCCGCCGCTGGGGACGGGGAAGTCACGGGTGGACTCGCCGGTGCCGCCGCGAGAGTTGGCCTCACGAATGTAGTGCCGGTGGTGTCTGGCGGGGCTTGGATGGACGGCGGCGGCGAAGTCGCCGTCTGGGTTGTGACGGCAGCCGTTGACTCGGGATCCTGCGGGGCTGGAATGGCGCGCTGCGGGCCGGCCATCCCCGGTTGTTCCGCGGGCAACAGAGCGTCGCCGGATGGCACCGGCATTGGAGCCGCGGCACGCGTCGGCTGGTAGGTTCCCGCAGGGGCCGACTCACTCGTGCCGGCAACAAAGGTCACCCGATCCGCCAGGTCCTGTACGGGACCTCGCATCGCCTCGAAGGCCGGATCGTGCAGGGCTACCGAAGCGTAAGCCGGACTCTCGTGGACTGCCATTTCGAGGTGTTGCATGCTGGTGGCGGGTTCCGAGGCCACGGCGGCGGTGCGTGCCAGTTGGTAATCGGCGGCGCCGGCCGCGGGCAGGGAATTGGGGTTGTGGGGATTCATCAGCCCCAGCTCGAGCGCGGCGTTAATACTTTTGACGGAGATGGTATCGCCGGGCGATTCGGCGGGCGTCTGCGTAAGATTTCGCGGCTGTCCCGCGCCGCGCAGCAGGTCCGCGCCGAGGTTGTCCGCCGGCAGGGGAACGGGCGGCTGTCCATTGGAAAAATGGATCACTACGTAGGCTTATCGGCCAAAAGAATGCCGGTTGAGGTAGTTTTTCTCGGTGTTAGATCCACACCGAGGACGAAAAGTTTTGTCTTCACGGCTGCTTAGGTGCTTGGTCCTTGGTCTTGTCCGTGTTCGGCGTCGTGGTGTCGACATCGTCAAAGCTGATCTTGGCATCCGCGGAGAACATGCGATAGTTGTGGAATTCAATCAGGTTCCTGGTTGTGGCATGGTCAGCGAGGGAGCGGGATTCGGCGGTCGAGGGTAGAAGAAATTCGGTGTCGCCGATCTTTGCGAAATCGTAGGTCAAGAAGTTGCTGGACTGGCGCACGGGGAAATCGGCCGGAATGTCGTCGGCTTCCAAGCTGATGCGGAGCACGCGGTTGGTTGCCTGGTCGATGAAAATAGAACCGTGATAACCGGTCACGATGGTCCGGCCTTTGTCCGCGGCGGACGCCTGATAATGAATCGTATATTGCGAATGCGCGACGGGCACTGTGTAAGAGAACACGTAGCTGGAGCGGCCATGCACGGTGGCCCAGCGCTCCCAGCGGAATTCGGCGTTCGATTCCGGGTTGAAGAGCCCGCGCATCATGCTGCCGAACTCGCCTTGTGAAATGGCGCCGCCGACGGAGGTATAAGGTTTGTCGGCCGCCACGGTGTTATTGACCGTGACCAGTTTGTAGTCTTCCTTCTTTTCGAAGTAGGTGAGCCGCGCGAGGATCACATCGGTGGCGTGCCAGGCTTCCCCGCCGGCGGGGTCGACGAATCGGCGCGTCACCTGAGAGCAGATGTAATCAGGCAGCGAGTCCGTGTATTTCATCGATTTGTCGCGAGCTTCTTCGATGACTCTGGCTTGCGTTTCGTTGGAGGGCGGAGGCGAAGCCACGTAGGCTGGTTTGGGCGCCACCGGTTTGGCGGCCGGCAGGCTGGAAGATTTAGCGGCAAGCTCTTTCAATGCCGCGACCGTTCTCGGGCCGGCACCGTCCCGCTTCAGTTCTTCAATGGTGCGATCATCCAGGCTCTCAGATAGCTTCAGCCCTCGCACAGCGGCGGCAACTTCCTTATCGGGCAGCTTCTGCTCAATGGCTGAGTGGATGAACTCCTTCACCTTTGGCACGGTGACGCCTGACTGGCCGTAAGCTCCGAGACAGAGAACCAGGGCTGCGCCGAGGCGGCGGAGGGACATATATTCCGTATGGTCGCACGCGCGGACGAGCAGCGGCGGCAAGCGCTGACAAAGGCGACTATCCGCGGCGCACCGTCACCACCGCTTGCGCTTCGGCTGACTGGCCTTCGCCCACGGGGCCGACTTTCTCGGACGTTTTGAATTTCACCGAGATGCGATCGAGTGTGAGGCCGAGCGTCGCGGCGAGAGTTTCGCGGATGGCGGTGCGGTAATCCTTGAGCTTGGGGCGCTCGAGGATGACGGTGGAATCGACGTTGACCAGCTCGAAGCCGGCGCTTCGGGCGAGTTCGAGCGCATGCTTGAGAAATTGCAAGCTGTCGGCGCCCTTCCAGCGGGGGTCGGAATCGGGGAAATGCATGCCGATGTCACCAAGGGCGGCGGCGCCGAGGATGGCGTCGGTG
The DNA here is from genome assembly GCA_963768075.1 of Terriglobia bacterium. GTDB lineage: Bacteria > Acidobacteriota > Terriglobia > Bryobacterales > Bryobacteraceae > QHXW01. The sequence goes on along the minus strand of CAVYHD010000002.1, from coordinate 81,840 downwards.
ATGGCGTGGGCCAGGACATCGGCGTCGGAATGGCCTTCCAGGCCAAATTCTGAAGGGATGGTCACACCACCGAGGATCAGGGGGCGTTGGCGCACCAGCCGGTGATTGTCCCAGCCGAGTCCGGTCCGGTATTCGCTCAAGGGTTGCCCTGACGGGCGGTTTCCTGTTCCAGGAAAAGGCGCGCGAGATCCATGTCGCCGGGTTTGGTGATCTTGATGTTGTGATCGCTTCCCATCACGACGCGCACTTCCACCTGGTCCAGGCGTTCCACCAAGCTGGATTCGTCGGTACCGACAAAACTGTCGCGACGCGCGGCTTCGAAGGCCTGCTTGAGCAGATCGTAGCGGAATACTTGCGGGGTTTGCGCCAAGACGAGGCGCTCGCGAGAGATGGTGGAGCGGACTTTCGCGCCCGTTGCTTGCGCGCCAATGACCTGCTTCACGGTGTCGACGGGAACGATGCCCACGATGGCCGCGCCGTATTCCGCTGCTTCGTCGAAGGCTTTTTCGATGGTTTCGAGGTCGATGAAGGGCCGGACGGCATCATGGACGGCGACAAGATCGGTATCGGGAGTGACGGCAGCCAGGCCGCGCTCGACCGACTCCTGTCGGCTATTGCCGCCCTCGACGACTTCGACGGGCTTATTGCGAATCTCGCGGCGCAGCAGATCCCCCACCCATTCGAGGTCTTCCCGGCGCAGGGCGACAACGATTTGGCGAACGCGACTGGAAGCCGCGAACTTGCGGACGGTGTGGAGCAGAATGGGCGAGCCATCCAACTGCATGAACTGCTTGCGGCTGGTGCCGGCGGTTTCAGCGGACGTGCGCCCCATGCGGGTGCCGAGCCCGGCAGCGGGCAAGATGACGCCAACCTTCATGCGAACTTAACCTTCCCCCACGGCCTCGGCCTTGTGCTGCGTCCTGCGGGCGTTCGTGCTTCTCGACCACGACAGCATGGGTTCGGTCGTCGAACTTGCCAAAGATCATTTTGCCGGCGGTGGTCTGGAGCACGCTAGTCACGGCGATGTCGATGGTTTTCGAGATCATGCGCTTGGCGTTATCTACCACCACCATAGTACCGTCATCCAGGTAGGCCACGCCCTGGTTGTACTCCTTGCCCTCTTTAAGGATGAAGACGCGCATGGTTTCGCCGGGGAGCACGATGGGTTTGAGGGAGTTGGCAAGCTCGTTGATGTTGAGCACCTGGACGCCGCGCAGTTGCGCGACTTTATTCAAGTTGAAGTCGTTGGTGATGACCTTGCAGTCGTAGACTTTGGCCAGCTCGATGAGCTTCATGTCGACTTCGCGGACGTGGGGGAAATCGTCTTCGACGATTTGCACGTTGAGGTGCGCCATTTTCTGAATGCGCTGCAAAATGTCCAGACCGCGGCGGCCGCGATTGCGTTTCATGGAATCGGCGGAATCGGCCACGAGTTGGAGTTCGCGCAGGACGAATTGGGGGATGACCAGCACGCCATCGAGGAAGCCGGTTTCGGCGATGTCAGCGATGCGGCCATCGATGATGACGCTGGTATCGAGGATTTTGAAGGCCTTTTTGGGCCCTTTTTCACCCCCGAAGATGCCGCCTAAGGCCGAGAGGTTCAGCATGTCTCCCTTGTTGGCGCCGACGACCAAACCGACGTAGGCCATCCACAGAAGCAGGAAAAGTTGGAGGAAATGGAGCGTGGAAGAATTTTCGACGTTCACTCTGGCAAGTACCAGAGACATCAAGTATGCGCCGAAAATACCCAACACCGAGCCGAACGCGGCGCCGATCAGGCGTTTGAGGCTGACCTTTTCGACGCGAAGTTCGAACAGAATAATGGCGCCGCCCACCACCAGGCCGCCCGCCGCGGCAATAACCGGGGACAAGTGGAAAGGCTGGAAGTAGTACGCGCACGCGCTGATGACGAGGATAAAGATAATACGGACAATAGTGAGGTCGAGCACAAGTCACCGCCTTCGGGTGGAAATGGATTTGAGAGGAAAGAGAGGACGCTCACCCGGATCACCTTAATAAGTCGTGGCAAGAGTATAGCACCGAAGCGGGCATGTGGCGCGGCGTATCTGGCGGTACTAGTACGCGTTAGGGCTCAAGCAGTCAGGGCCTGACGGCGTCCGCGGTGATATTCGGCGAGCTGGGCGTTGGCGGATGCGATGGTCGCAATTTCAGCAGCGATGCGGTCGAGATCCCGTCCGGGCACGGCGACATACAGCTCGTCATCCCCCAGGCCGGTGTAAATACGGTTGCCGATGCACCCCGCGCTGGCCACGGTTCCCTGCGCGAGCGCCGCCGGGATGGCCATGCACGTGGGGCGGCCGAACATGGGCAGCTGCGCGGCGACGCCAGCGCGTAGGGCGGCCTCCTCGAGCAACATCACGGCAGCGGGGCGGCCGGAGAACATGACGACGTCGGGATCCACTGGTGTTTCGCCGAGCGGCGCGTAGATCACAACCGGCGGCGTTTGCGGGAGGCGGAAGACGCCGGGGATGTCTTCCATTTTGATGTAACCCGCGCCGGCCATCAGACCAAGGGCCTGTTCGAGCTCCGGAGCCCGGTCGGGCGGCAGCGCGATGTTGTGCGTGTAGCTACCTACGGGGCAGTTGTAGTGATCGCCCGGAACGGTGTAGAACGTCCGGCCTTCCGCCGCGATTCGCCAGAAACTGCACCCGGAAGGCATGGTGCCGGAGAATTTCTCGACGCCCGGGGGCGGGCTCTCACGAAACGCCACGGCCACCGGACGGCGGGCGAGGCCTAACGGCTGCATAATGCGGCGTTCCAGTTCCTGGTACTTTGCAAGATTCATGGGATGAATTGTTTCAAGTATTGCGCACTTTGGATGAGCGCGGCCTTGCGCCTTTCTAGCGAGCCCTCGAACGCGTGGTCCTCCACTTCGACGCAAACGGCGCCGTCGTAGCCGGTGTCGGTCAGGATCGAAAAGAAACGGCCCCAGTTGACGTCGCCGAGGCCGGGGATTTTTGGCGTGTGGAAATCGTTCGGATGAGCCATGATGCCGACGTCGTTCAAACGCTCGGGATCGAGACGCACATCCTTGGCGTGCACATGAAAGAGCCGGCCGCGGAATTCGCGCAGAGGCTTCAGGTAATTCATGCGCTGCCAGATGAAATGCGAGGGATCGAAATTCAGTCCGAAGTTGGGGCTGGGAATATCCTCGTACATGCGCCGCCAGATCTTGGGCGAGGTGGCGAGATTCTTGCCGCCAGGCCACTCATCTTTGGTGAAGGCCATGGGGCAGTTCTCGATGCCGATCTTGATCCCGTGGTCTTCGGCGAACTTGATCAAGGGCCGCCAGGTTTCGAGGAAGCGCGGCCAATTGTCATCGACGCTCTTGGTCCAGTCGCGGCCCACGAAGGTATTGACCACGCTCAAGCCCAACAGTTTCGCGGCCTGAATAACGTGCCGGAGATGCTCGACGTAAACGCGGGCTTCGGCGGGATCGGGCGCAAGCGGATTCGGATAGTAACCCAGGGCGCTGATGGCCACGCCGGCGGCGGACATCTGGTCGCGGACGCGAGCGGCATCGTCTTTGGTGAGTGCGGTGACATCGATGTGCGTAACGCCGGCGTAACGGCGTTCGGCTTTGCCCTTGGGCCAGCACATGACCTCGACGCACTCATATCCATTCGGAGCGGCGAATTCGGCAACTTGCGCGAGTGTCAATTCCGGCAGAATGGCGCTGACGAAGCCTAATTTCATCATCCGGATCAGTATGCCACAGAGCGAGGCGTCAGTAACCCGCGGGACCCGTGCCAACAGCGGCCTGAATGGTTTCGAGACCCAGCCGGCGCCGGCACTCATCGAGCATGGATGCGGTACGCGAGGCTCCCACGCGTGTGACTCCGATTTCCCGCACGCGCAGCAGCATATCGAGATCGCGTACACCGCCCGCGGCCTTCACCTGTACGCGCTGTGGGGCGTGCTTGCGCATGAGCTGCAGATCTTCCAACGTGGCGCCGCCGGTGCCGTAGCCGGTGGAGGTCTTGACCCAATCTGCGTCCAACTCGCCGCAGATCTCGCAGAGGCGTATTTTCTGCGGGTCATTGAGGTAGCAGTTCTCAAAGATCACTTTGACTTTTTTGCCGGCCTCGTGAGCGGTATCGATGACGGCGCGAATATCATCGCGCACATAGCTCCAGTCACCGCTCAGCACTTTGCTGATGTTCACCACCATGTCGAGCTCTTCGCCGCCGTCGGCTAAGGCCTGGCGGGCTTCAGCCAGCTTGACGGCGGTGGTATGGCCGCCGTGCGGGAAACCGATCGTCGTGCTGGCCTTCACGGTGCTTCCCCGCAGCGCCACGGCCGAGCGTTTCAAAAAGTAGGGAAGGATGCAAACACTCGCCACATTGTAGGCGAGCGCGAGCTGGATACCTTGCTCGAGATCGCTGGCCGTAAGCGTGGGGCTCAGCAGCGAGTGATCGATCATTTTCGAAATGTCTTCGTAGCTGTAATCCATGGCCGTCCTATCCGCCGCCGCTCGAAGCGGAAGCCCCGCGGCTGGCGCAACAGGCCCTGAGGAAATCGCGGTTCATGCGCGCGATCACTTCAAGCGTGATTTCCTTGGGACAAACCGCTTCGCATTCGCCGATATTCGTGCAGCTTCCGAAGCTTTCGGCGGCGGCCGCGGCGACCATGCGCAGCGCCCGATCGTGTCGCTCGGGCTGGCCCTGCGGCAGCACGCCCAGGTGCGTGATTTTGGCGCCCGTAAACAGGGAGGCAGATGCATTGGGGCACGCCGCCACGCACGCGCCGCAGCCGATGCAGGCGGCGGCATCCATGGCGATGTCGGCGCTCTGCTTGGGCACCAGGATGGCGTTGCCATCGGGAGCACTGCCGGCTGGAACCGAAACGTAGCCGCCCGCCGCGATGACGCGATCGAAGGCCGTGCGGTCGACGGCCAGGTCTTTAATGAGAGGGAACGCGCGCGCGCGCCACGGTTCGAGGTACAACACGTCACCGTCGCGGAACTTTCGCATGTGAAGCTGGCACACCGTAGTGCCGCGGCGCGGGCCGTGGGCCACGCCGTTGATCATAAAACCGCACATGCCGCAAATGCCTTCCCGGCAATCGCTATCGAAGGCGATGGGATCTTCGCCTTTGAGGGTCAGCTCGTCGTTGACCACGTCCAGCATTTCCAGAAACGACATGTCCGGATTCACATTCCGGGCCTCGTACTGGACCATGTGGCCGCGGTCGTCCGCGTTTTTCTGGCGCCAAACGTGAAGCGTGAGACGCATCTCTATTTGTAACTCCGTTGCGAGGGATGCACGTATTCGAATTGCAAGGGCTCTTTGTGCAGCGCCGGCGGCTGGCCGATCCCCTGGAATTCCCAGGCGGCGGAGTAAGAGTAATGCTCGTCATCCCGCTGCGCCTCGCCATCGGGGGTTTGGTATTCTTCGCGAAAATGACCGCCGCACGACTCGTTACGCTGTTGCGCATCGAGGCAGATCAATTCCGCGAGTTCGAAGAAATCCGCCACCCGTCCGGCGTGTTCGAGGGCTTGATTGAACTCCCGCGCGCCGCCGAGCACATCAGCATTTCTCCAGTATTCCTCGCGCAGCTCAAGAATTTTGGCGCGAGCAAACTCCAGGCCGCCGGCGGTTCGCGACATGCCGCAGTACTCCCACATCAGCTTCCCGAGTTCGCGATGAAATGAGCTTACCGTTCGCTTTCCCCTGATCGCCAGAAGCCGGCTGGTCATGGCCACGACCTCGGACTCTTCCCGTTTAAACTCGGCGTAATCAGGGGGAACCTTTTCGAGTTTGGTGCTCGCCAGATAATTGCCGATAGTGTACGGCAGAATGAAGTAGCCGTCGGCGAGGCCCTGCATAAGCGCGCTCGCACCCAGGCGGTTCGCGCCGTGGTCGGAAAAATTGGCTTCGCCGATCACGAACAGGCCCGGGACAGTGCTCATCAGTTGGTAATCCACCCATAGCCCGCCCATGGTGTAGTGGATGGCCGGGTAGATGCGCATGGACACTTTGTACGGGTCCTCGCCGGTAATCCGCTCGTACATGTCGAACAGATTTCCATAGCGCTCGCGGATGGCGTCCACGCCAAGGCGTTGGATGGCGCTGCCAAAATCCAGATAAACGCCCAGTCCCGTTTCCCCTACGCCGCGGCCTTCGTCGCACACGGCCTTTGCATTGCGCGAAGCCACGTCGCGCGGGACCAAGTTGCCAAAACTCGGGTAGCGGCGCTCCAAGTAGTAATCCCGTTCCGCCTCAGGGATCTGATCCGGGGAGCGTTTGTCGCCCGGTTTGAGCGGCACCCAGATGCGTCCGTCGTTGCGCAGAGATTCGCTCATGAGAGTGAGCTTGGATTGGTAGTCGCCCGAAACTGGAATGCAAGTCGGATGGATCTGGGTGAAGCACGGATTGGCGAACGCCGCGCCATGCTTGTACGCGCGCCAAATAGCGGTGCAGTTCGATCCGCGAGCATTGGTGGAGAGGTAGTAGACGTTGCCATAGCCGCCGGTGGCGAGCACCACCGCGTCCGCCGCGTACGATTCAATTTTGCCGGTAATCAGATCGCGGGTGACGATCCCCCGGGCCTTGCCATCCACAACGACCAGGCTAAGCATCTCGGTGCGTGGAAACATCTTCACTTTTCCGGCGGCGACCTGGCGCTCGAGCGCCTGGTAAGCGCCGAGCAATAACTGCTGGCCCGTCTGACCGCGCGCGTAGAAGGTGCGCGACACCTGCGCGCCGCCGAACGAGCGGTTGGCCAGCGTGCCGCCGTATTCCCGGGCAAACGGAACACCCTGGGCCACGCACTGATCGATGATGCTGACGCTGATCTGCGCCAGACGATAGACGTTGGCCTCGCGCGAACGGAAATCGCCGCCCTTCACGGTGTCGTAGAAGAGGCGATAGATGCTGTCGCCATCGTTCTGGTAATTCTTCGCGGCATTGATGCCGCCTTGCGCGGCGATGGAGTGTGCGCGGCGCGGGCTGTCCTGAAAGCAGAAGCACTGGATGTTGTAGCCCAACTCACCGAGCGTGGCCGCCGCCGAGCCTCCGGCCAGACCCGATCCCACAACGATAATGTTGTACTTCCGCTTGTTCGCCGGATTGACCAGCTTCATATCGAATTTGGCCTGGTCCCAGGCTTTTTCGATAGGCCCCGAAGGGATGTGCGAGTTGAGTTCCATCAAAGATTAGAGCCCACCAGGCCCGTCAGCACTGCGACCGGAATAGAAATGAATCCGGCCGTGAGCAAAATGGCTACCCAGGCCGCCGCGCGTTTCAACATGGGTGTGTAGCGCGGGTGGCTGAACCCCATGGTTTGGAACATGCTCCAAATTCCGTGATAAAGATGCATGCCGAGCAGACTCACGGCGATGATGTAGAACACAGAAACCGGAATGCGCCGGAAGCTGTAGACGAGATTCTCATAGGCGTGCAGATCCTGATACTGCGCGGTGTTCGCGAGTCCGGTCGTGAGATCCAGAAGGTGGTAGATGATGAATGCAGCGATCATGGCGCCGCTCCAGATCATGGAGCGGGAGGCGAGGCTCGATGCGATCGCTTCCTTCTTCACGTAACCAACGGGCCGGGCTTCCTGTTTTAGCAGCGTGAGCTGAATCGAGGCGGTGATGTGCAGGACAACGCAGACCAGCAAGAGCAGCCGAACTCCCCAGAGCAGCACCGGCATGGAGTGCAGGAAGGCGGCATAGCGGTCCATTTGCTCGGCGCCCATATACACCTGGAGGTTGCCGGCCAGGTGCGCGACCACATAGCCGAACAGCACCGCCGCCGTGACGGCCATGACGGCTTTCTTGCCGATGGACGCCTGATAAAAGCGCACGGCTTTCTGCAGGTGGTTGTCGATCGCGATAGAACTCATATCAGTTTTGCGAGATACGGCACCGGCGCAAGCGCGCCCGGCGGGATTTCACTATGCAGACCCAAAATTCCAGTATACAATTCCGCGACCGGACTGCTCAGCTTTCCTATAATAGTTGCAATGTCTGTTCCAGCCGCGGAGCTCGCTCCGCCCGAAGTGATTTCCAAATACGAGGCGGTGATCGGCCTGGAAGTACACGTCCAACTGGCCACGGCCAGCAAAATCTTCTGCGGTTGCCCAACGAGCTTTGGAGCGGCACCCAACACAAATGTCTGCCCGGTGTGCCTGGGCTTACCGGGCGCCTTGCCGGTGCTGAGCCGCGAAGCCGTCGAAATGGCCATACGCGCCGGCCTGGCGCTCAACTGCACCATCCGGCCGGTATCCCGCTTTGCACGCAAGAACTACTTCTATCCGGACCTTCCCAAGGGCTATCAAATCTCACAGTACGATGAACCGGTTGCCGAGCATGGTTGGATGGATGTTTCGGTCGAAAGTGCACGCAAGCGCATCGGCATCACGCGCGTACACATGGAAGACGACGCGGGCAAAAGCATTCACGAGGGCTTTCGCGATTCCGACCGCTACTCGTATGTCGATCTCAACCGCTGCGGAACGCCGCTGATCGAGATTGTGACGGAGCCGGACATGCGGAGCTCCGACGAAGCCTACGCGTTTCTCACCGAGTTGAAGCAGATCATGCAGTTTGTCCAAGTCTCGGCTTGCGATATGGAGAAAGGTCAGCTTCGCTGCGATGCCAACGTTTCGGTGCGGCTCAAGGGCGCGGAAAAATTCGGGACCAAGGCCGAGGTCAAGAATCTGAACTCGTTTCGATTTCTGAAGATGGCGCTGGACTACGAGATTGGCCGGCAAGTCGCGGTGATCGAGGCGGGCGGACGCATCGTGCAGGAGACGCGTTTGTATGATGTCGCGACCGGCGAAACGATCAGCATGCGCAGCAAGGAATCCGCGCATGATTACCGTTATTTTCCCGAGCCGGATCTGGTTCCCTTACGCATCAGCGACGCGTGGCGCGAGCGTGTGCGCGCGACCATGCCGGAGCTGCCGGCCAAGAAGCGCGACCGTTTCATGGCGGACTACAAGCTGACGGAGTATGACGCAAACTGGCTAACCGCGTCGCGCGCGGTCAGCGAGTATTTTGAGGCGGCGGCGAAGATCTCCGGTGATCCGAAGGAAGCGGCGAATTGGGTGATGGGCGACCTGGCCGGAGCACTGAAAGCCCAAGGTAGAGAGATTGAGGATCCTCCGGTTAGCGCCGCGAATCTCGGCGAGTTGCTCGTGTTGAAGGGGAAGGGCGAGATCAGCGGCAAGCTGGCGAAAGACATCTTCGCCAAGATGGCCGCCTCGGGTGAGCCGCCTTCCGCGATCATTGAGCGGGAAGGGCTCAAGCAGATCAGTGACACCGGCGCACTGGAGAAAATCGTGGACGAAGTGATCGCCGCAAATCCAAAGCAGCTTGAACAATATCGTGGCGGAAAGACAACTGTACTCGGATTTTTTGTCGGACAGATCATGAAAGCTTCGCGGGGACAGGCAAATCCGGCGGCCGTAAGTGAATTGTTGCGGAAGAAACTGGGATAGAATTTAGATCCATGCTCAAAGAAGGCGACAAAGCCCCAGAAATAAAACTTCAGACCGACACCGACGAACCTTTTCAGCTTTCCAAGCTCAAGGGCCAAAAGGTAGTCCTTTATTTTTTCCCTCGTGCCGACACACCGGGCTGCACGATTGAATCTTGCGACTTTCGCGACGCCATCAAGCAGTTCAACAAGAAGGACGTGGTGGTGCTGGGCATCTCACCCGATACGCCGCGCGCACAGGCCCGCTTCAAAGAGAAGCACGAGTTGCCTTTCACGCTATTGTGCGACGTCGACAAGAAAGTTGCCGATACTTACGGCGTCCTCAAAGAGAAGAACATGTACGGCAAGAAGGTGATCGGCGTTGCGCGCACGACGTTTGTGATCGGTGAGGACGGCAAGATCGAAAAAATCTTCACAGGGGTCAAACCCGAAGGTCACGCCACCGAAGTTCTCTCAGCCCTTTAGCTCGACGATGGTCGCGCCGGTTCCGCCCTCGTGCTGCGGCGCTTCGTAGTATTTCTCTACATGGGGATTCACCGCCAGCAGCTTCCAGATGGCCTTGCGCAGCACACCCATGCCGTGGCCATGCACGATGCGCACGCGGCTGGCGGTGGCCATGACGGCGTTATCGAGAAACTTTTCCACGCGGTCGGAGGCCTCCTCGGCGTGCTCTCCGATCACGTTAATCTCCTGGACCAGCGGATTCAACTGCGCCGCGGGCCGGAAGCTGACGTTCTTCGGTAGCTTGGAAGCAGCGTCGGCGGCGGGCAGCACCTCGAGCACATCGTCCACCGACACCTGCATTTTCATGAAGCCGGCTTCGACTTCGATGCGCTCCGGGCCTAGAACACGCCGCACGCGCGCCGGCTCGCGAATCCCCTGTAAGCGCACGCGCGCCCCTTCTTCGATTTTTGGCCGCCGCCCCAGTTCGCCCTGGCGGGCGTCATCCTGTGTGGCGAGCACGGTAGTTTGAAATTCCTCGCGCAGCTCACGTTTGGCCTTCGCGACGCCGCGTTGCGCGAGTTCCGCGCCTTTCTTACGCTCCGCGTTTTGCGACAGGCGTTCCATCGTTTCCTGCGCCTTCAATTCGAAACTTGCCAGTACGATCTCGCACCGCCGCTCCAGTTCCTTCAGTTTGGCCGACTCGCGCTTCTCCCATTCGCGCGCCAGCTCTTTCTCGCGCGCCGCCAGTTCGGCCTGCATCTCGGCAAGGCGGCGCTCTCGAACGCGTGGCCTCCTCCACGCGCCGGTGCAGCTCGCTCAAAAACCGTGCAATATCGCGTTCGCGGTCGCTCATCGAGTCCCGCGCGCGGCGCATCACGGATTCGGGCATCCCTAACCGCGCGGCGATATCCAACCCCGCCGATTTTCCCGGCAGCCCGATGCGCAACTCGTACGTCGGCTCCAGGGTCTCCTCATCGAAGCCCATCGAGGCGTTGAGCACACCCTCGGTATTCGCGCCGTAGATTTTGAGCGCGATGAGATGCGTGGAGGCCAGCGTGAAGGCGCCGGAAGCGCGGAAATGCTCCACTACCGCGACGCCCAGCGCGCCGCCCTCCTCGGGATCGGTGGCCGAGCCCATTTCGTCCAGCAGCACCAGCGAGTCCGGCGTGACGTCGAGGACCATCTCGCGGATGTGCGAAACGTGCGCGGAAAATGTGCTGAGACTCTGCTCAATGGATTGGTAGTCGCCGATATCCGCCAGCACCTGCTCGAAAATCGGGAACTCGGCTTCCGCCGCAGGCACAGGCAGCCCGGCCTGCGCCATCAGCGTCAACAGCCCCACGGTTTTCAGCGCCAACCGTCTTGCCGCCGGTGTTCGGGCCGCTGATCAGCAGCGTGCGGCACGCGGCGTCGAGTTGCAGGCTGATCGGCACCGCCGCTTGCCGCTGCCGGCGCAGCACGTCCTCGAGCAATGGATGCCGCGCGTCGTTTCGCAGCAGCAGCCGCGCGCCGTCCGGACGAAGCGGGGCCGCACGCAATCGAATTCCGCCGCGAAACGCGCTTTGGCGAACATCATCTCCAGTTCGCCCATGCGTGACCAGCGTCTGCCGGATGGAGCCGGCATAGCCGCGCAGCCGCCCGGTCAGTTCCCGCAGGATGCGGTGCACCTCGCGCAGCTTCTTCCTCGGTCAGGCGCACCAGCTCGTTGTTCAGGTCGATGGTTTCGAGCGGCTCGACGAACAGGGTGTGGCCGCTGGAGCTGGCGCCGTGGATCACGCCGTCGATCTTGCGCCGCTGCCCGGCGATGACCGGCACCACGAAGCGCTCGTTGCGAATGGTGACAAACTCCTCCTGCAACACGCCTTCTTCGTGGTGCGCCCGCAGGAAGCGCTCGAGCGAATCCTGTATGGACTTCTTCTGCCGCTCGATATCGCGGCGCAGACGCGCCAAGCGCCACGCTGGCGTGGTCGGCGACGGTGCCGTCGGGCAGAATCTTGCCTGCCAGATCTTTGAGCAGCGCGCGGAATTCGCCGATGGATTGCGCGCGCCGGCCCAGGCGCGGAAACCGTTCGGCTGACGCTCTGCAGGATCGCGCGCGCATCCGCCGCGCGGTCGAGCAACGCGAACACGTCGAAGATCTCCTTCGGCTCGAGCCTCGCGCCCTCGATGCGCAGTTTGTGGACGGCTGCCGGTGAGATCCGGGATGCCGCCGAAATTCGATGCGAATGGCAGCGCCGCGCGCCGCCGGCTGCGGCTGCGCCGCCGCCCGCAGATATTCCGATCGCTTCCTCGGCTTCGGCCAGGTCGGCTGTCGAGCGCGCTCGCGGTCCGTGTGCGGCTGCAACCTTTTGCAACTCGCGCGCCCGAGCGGGCTCGATACATAGCGCCCCAGCAGTTCGCGGAGCGATTCGAATTCCAGAACAGCCGGCGCTCGAGTGGCCGTCATGCTTCATGGTTTGCGAAAGGCCTTTTCGATCACCGGCCAGCGTGCCTTCGGTAATCTGGATACCGGGAAGCTCTCCGGCGCGGCACCCATTCCGCGCGGCTGACGTCGTCAGCCGGCCTCGAGCGCTCCGCCCGTGACGCGGCAGACGTAATCGATCAGCACGTAGTGGTATTCGGGCGCGCCCGTCGGGGTCGCGCATGATGCGCTCGAAGATTTCGAGCACGCGCGAGCGGCTCGACTTCGAGGCCGGTCTCTTCGCGCACCTCGCGCCGACCCCTTCTTCCAGCGTTTCGCCCGTTTCGAGCACGCCGCCGGGCAGCGACCAGTAACCCTTCAGCGGTTCTTTGCCGCGCTCCACCAGCAGGATTCGGTCGCGGTCGAAAATCAGCGCGCCCACGCCCAGGATGGGTCGCGGCGGATAGCGGCGGTCGTCCTCGGGTGGCGACGCCTAATACTGCACCGCCCCTTTCACGTCCAGCCGCACGCGATACAGCGACGTCCGCGCGGTGATGTACAGGGTCTGCAAGTCGGAGTCGCCGAAAGCGCAATTGGAGGGCGTCTCCGCGCAGCGGATGGTTGTCGCAGCAGCTTGCCTTCCGGATGTACACAGCGATGCCTTTGGCGGCCACGTAGAGATTGCCTTTCTCATCCGTGCGGATGCCGTCCGGAACGCCTTCGATGTCGGAAACGATGACGCGCTCGCCCGAGGCTTCGCCGTTGCGGTCCACGTTGTAAGCACGCATTTGCGCTCGTCGGAATTGGTCGACGTAGAGAATGCGGCCGTTGGGCGAAAGCGCGATTCCGTTGGGCCGGCCGGCGGGCTTCGCGATCAGACGCAACTCGCCCTTGGGCGCGATGTGATACACGCCGTAGAAATCCAGCTCGCGCGTGTCGGCCTGGCTGCCGAAAGCCGGATCGGTGAAATAGACGTGGCCGTTCTTACTCACCACAATGTCGTTGGGCGCGTTCAAGCGCTTCCCTTCCCACTTGTCGGCCAGCACCTCGATATCGCCCTTCTTGTCCGTGCGCGTCACGCGGCGGTGCGGCTCTCGCAGGTATACAGGCGGCCCTGCGCATCGAAGGCGTTGCCGTTGGCCCCGTTGGAGTGCTCCCGGAACACCGCGGTCCTCGCCCGGCACATACTTCATGATCTTGTTGCCCGGGATGTCGCTGAACAGCAGGTAGCCCTCGCGCGACCACGCCGGCCCCTCGGTGAAACGGAATCCGTTGGCCGACCTTCTCGACCTGAACGTCGGAGAAGTCCTGCGCGGCGAGTGGCAACGAGGCCAGCGCCAGACGCCGAAACGCCGCCGTCATTCGATTGCCTTTGCTCCACCAGCTTCCATCTCGTTGATCGACTCTTTTCACGCCGGACACTTTTTTGGCGATCTTGGCCGCCTTGTCTTCTGCTGTTCCGTTTCGACCTTGCCGCGCAACGTGACCACGCCATCCTTCACGTCGACCTCCATGGCGCCGCCTTTGACCATCTGATCGTCCGCCAGCTTGCGTTTCACGTTGTCATAGATCAGATCGTCGGAGATCGCCTTGTCGGCGAACCCATGTCCTGGCGCGGGCTGGAGTGAACCTGCGCCGGCAGCCCCATCGGAAGCAATGCAACGAGGAGAAAGGAATGCAGTACGTTTTAGTTTTCATCTTTTCCGGCCATTGTACGCCAGTCGAGCGCATCGAGAAAGTCCGGCTTCTCGCGCCAGTCGGGCTTGCACCTTCACGTGCAGGTCCAGATAGATTTTGCGTCCGAACATGCGCTCCATCTCTTCGCGCGCCAGCGTGCCGATGTGCTTCAGCATGGCGCCGCCCGCGCCGATGATGATGCCCTTCTGGCCGCCGCGTCTCCACGTGGATGGTGGCGTAGATGCGAATCAGCCTGCGGCGTCTCTTCCCATTGATCCACCAACACCGCCACCGCGTGCGGCACTTCCTGCCGCGTCGGCCTGCAGAATTTTCTCGCGGATCAGTTCGGCCGCCAGAAACCGCTCCGGCTGATCGGTGATGTGATCCGGCGGGAAATAGGCCGGACCTTCCGGCAGCCGCTCCAGGATGCACTTTGCGCAGCTCGTCCAGACCTTCGCCCGTAGCGCGCCGATACGGGCATGTATTCGGCGAACTCGTACAGCGCTGCGGTATTGCTCGATCAGCGGCAGCAGGCCGCGCCTTGTCTTTGCACCAGGTCCATCTTGTTCAGCACCAGGATCGACCGGCGTGCCGGTCTTCTTCACCAGATCGACGGCGTGGCGTCCTCTCGCCGTGAACTTCGCGCGACACGTCCACCACGAACAACAGCAGGTCGCGCTCTTCAAGCGCCGCGCGCACGGTGTCCATCATGCGCTTGTTGAGCGCGAATCGGCCTTGTGAATGCCGGGCGTGTCGACGAAGATGATCTGCGCGCTCGGGCAGGTCAGCACGCCCTGAATGGCCGTGCGGGTGGTCTGCGGCTTATTGGCCACGATGGCGATCTTGGTCCCGACCAGGGCGTTCAGCAGCGTGGATTTGCCCGCGTTGGGCCGGCCCAGTATGGAGACGAATCCCGAGCGGAACCCGAAGGATCGCCGGATTCAGTGTGTTGAGCCACTGCCCTCGTGTGCGACCGCGTGCGATCTGCGGCGCGCACCTGCTCCACGCGCAATTCGTCGCTGGCCAGCACGTCGATGTGGATGCCGTCGCGCTCCACGGATTCGCCGGCCGTGGGAACGCGGCCGAGCCATTCGGTCACCAGGCCGCCCACCGTCGTGGACTCGATGTCTTCCTCCGGATGGAACTCCAGCATATCGCTCCAGCGCGCCAGGTCGAAGTTGCCCGAGACGATATAGCCGCCCTGCCCGTCCTCGGTCACGTCGGAATCCGGCTCGTGCTCGTCGCGAATCTCTCCCAGGATCACTTCCACCAGATCTTCCATGGTGGCCAGGCCGGCGGTGTTGCCGTACTCGTCCACCACGATCACCATGTGGGTGTTTTCCTGCTGCATCTCGCGCATCAGATCGTTGACCGGCTTGGTTTCCGGGCACGAAGCGGATGGGCCGCATCAATTCGCGCACGCTGCGGCGTCGCGCGCTCGTCCTCGTCCAGTTCGAACATGTCGCGCACATGCACGAAGCCAATGATCTGGTCGATCGAGCCCTCGTAAACCGGGATGCGCGAATACTGCTCGTTGATGACGAGTTGGCGCAATTGCTCGAGCGTGGCGTCGGCCGGATGGCGACGATGTTGGGGCGCGGCGTCATCACCTCCCGGACGACCTTGTCGCCGAACTCCACCACGGACTGGATCAGCTTGCGGTCTTCCTCTTCGATCAGTCCCTCTTCGGTGCCGGCGGAGATCAGCGCTTCGATATTCTCGGCGGGAGTGGGCGGCTCCTCGGCTCTGCTGTTCATCGTCGGTGAGCTCGATCAGGGATTGGAAGAAACCGAGCGCTGCCACCAGCGGGCTTGGCCAGCAGGCCAGCACGCGAAGCAACGGCGCCAGCGGCGCGAGCCACGTGCCGCTGGTGCGGCGATAGAGGATCTGCGGGAGCACGATAGCCGGCACGATCATGATGCAGCCAGCGCCAGGCAGCAGCGCTTCCAGCAAGCGATCGCGGTGAGCGTCCCGCGTAATGGACATCGCGCAAGCACAGACAACCCAGCAGCACCAGCGCGTGTGCTTGACCAGGGAGAACGATCAGGCGCCCTCTTCGGTTTCGAAGCCCGATCTTGTCTTCGAGCGAGTTCTTGAAGAACTCGAGCGCCGGCAGATCGCGCGTGCGCAGGCGCATGCTTTCGAGATAGAGCAACTGGACGAAGTGACCAGGCCAGCAGCAGCACGGCGAGCACGGATGAGCGCCAATCAGCGCGAAACTCATGCGCCGCACCCGTTCAATCAGGCCGGCGGGCAGGCCAGGCGCCTGCGCCAGCGCGTCTCGGCGCGCGCCATCTGCCGCGATCGGTTTCATGATCCATGCCCATCAGGTGCAGCACGCCGTGCAGCATCAGGATGCGGATTTCCTCTTCGACGGAGTGGCCGAATTCGCGCGCCTGCGCCGCGGCGCGCTCGACGGAAATGGCCATCTCGCCCGAGCGCGGCCGCGCCGGAGCTGTCCGCCGGGAAACGAAAGCACGTCGGTCGGATAGTCCTTGCCCAGGAACTGGCGGTTGAGCCGCCGCAATTCCGCGTCGTCGGTGACGCAGGCAATGAACTCGCGGCCGTCGGCGACGCCTGCGCGCAATTCGCCGGCGAACTCCTCGAGAGCGCGGCGGCCGCAATTCCGGCGGGGCGCGGCGGAATAGAATCAGCGGTTCCGAGTCAGGCATGAGACATGCCGCTCAGGCGCGGGGCGGTTCGGACGCTGCCCGGTCTCGGATGCCGGTTCGCATGGAGCTTCCGGAACATCGCTCCGAGAGCTTCAGCGTCAGCTGGCGGCCCGCGCCCACCATTTCGTTGTATCGCTCGTAGGCCTTCACGATGCGCTGCACCAGGCTGTGGCGCACCACGTCGCGCTCGTCGAAACTGCACGAAGCTGATGCCTTCCACGCCCTTGAGCACTTCCAGCGCCTCGAGCAGCCCGCTGCGCCTGCCGGCCGGCAGATCGATCTGCGTGACGTCGCCGTTCACCACCATCTTCGAGTTGAAGCCCTGGCGCGTGAGCACCATTTTCATCTGCTCGGCGGTGCTGTTCTGCGCTTCGTCGAGAATGATGAAGCTGTCGTTCAGCGTGCGGCCGCGCATGAAGGCGATGGGCGCCACTTCGATCGACGTTGCGCTCCAGCAGCTTCTCCACCTTCTCGGCTTCCAGCATGTCGTACAGGGCGTCGTAGAGCGGGCGCAGATACGGGTCCACCTTTTCCTGCAAGCGTGCCGGGCAGAAAGCCGAGCCGCTCGCCGGCTTCGACCGCCGGACGCGTCAGAATGATGCGCGTGACTCGCTTGGCCATCAGCGCCGACACCGCCATGGCCACGGCCAGATAGGTCTTGCCGGTGCCCGCCGGACCGACGCCGAAAACCAGATCGTTGCGCTCGATGGCTTCCAGATAGCGGCGCTGGTTGACGGTTTTCGGCGCCAGCATTTTCTTGCCGAAATTGCGCTGCCGTGCCGCTCGATACCAGCGCGCGCAAGCGCGACCTCGGGATCTTCCGTGACCACGCGCAGATAGCTGTTCAGATCGCCGTTGTTGAAAACGTGGCCTTCGCGCACCAGCGCCACGTAATCTTCCAGGATGTTTTCGGCGCGCGAAACGTCGGCCGGCTCGCCTTCGATTTCGAGCGAGCTGTCGATCGAGCTGCGTGCTGACGTTCAGGCCCGATTCGAGCAGGCGGATATTTTCGTCGCGGGTGCCGAACAGGCTTTCGATGCCGCGAACGATTGGTACGCTGACTTTCATTTAGCGGGTATCTGGATGCCTCCGATTATTCATGGGCAGCCGCGCAGGGGGGAAACAGCTTCGTGATTGCGCGCAACAACGAGGTCCTAAGGAGGGGGAAACGGGAAGACGCAATCGGCCCGCAGTCGCGGACGGAATTACCTACCATCTAACCGCATTATACCAGAGTGGCAGGAACATGCTCAAAATCCAGTGGTGTGTTTAAGTGAGGATTAGACAACCACTTGCGAAAGCGGTGTTTTGATGTCCCCTGCGCACCGTTAATTGCCCGGAAATCTTACGCGCGAAGTCGGCCGAGGAGATGACACTTCCGGTGCCCATCCATTGTCCAGCGAGTGGATCAAAGCGGTCACTCCGTTGGCAGGTTCGGCAATGCGGGTGCGGCGTCGCTAGAGGATGCCGGCCAATTTTTCCTTCATCTGATCCGCGGTGAACGGCTTGCGGACGAAGCCTTGCGCGCCCAGTCGGACCGCTTCCATGACCTTGGTATGGCTCCCCTCGGTGCTGATCATCAGGACGGGGATGTGCTTCCATGGATCGTGAGAACGGAGCTCGCTCAGAAATTGCAGACCATCCATGTTGGGCATGTTGATGTCGGATAGGATCAGGCCAACGCGTTGCAGTTTGACCGCATCCAGCGCCTCGCGGCCGTCCGCGGCTTCAATCACCTTCCCGACACCGAGATTTGCCTGTGCCAGGACTCTTTGCAGTATCTTGCGAATAGCGGCCGAATCGTCCACGATCAGTACATCCACAGGCATCCGTTCTCTCCTGTAATCCTTCATCGGCGGAGACCGGGGAATACATTAGGCTGGCGGTGTTTGCCCTCGCCGCGGGCTGCCGCCCCAGCGCGCCAGGAATGCTTCGGAAGCGAAGTTTTCCATCTCGCGGTTTGAAGCCACGCGCCATTCCTCCATGCGGCGGCTGCGCAGCTTTTCGAGCAGCCGGAACCGCCGATGCGCCTCGATGATACGCTCCCGCTGGAGGACCATGCGCTCGCGCGCCTCGGCGCGCTCGCGCTCATTGGCTGTGCGGTCCCTTTCCAGGCGCGCCCGGTAACCGCTCAGGGCCGCCAGGTCGCTGCCATCGATTCTGCCGCCTGCCAGCAGTTCCCGGCCCGCGCGTTCCCACCCCGCGAGGATCTCCTGGCGCGCCGTGTCCAGGCGTTTCTGCTCTGCCACGAGCGGCCCCAGCCGCGCCTCTTCGGCCGCAAATGCCGAACGCCGCCAGATGAGGACCCGTTCCAGCGCGAATCGAAAATTCTGCATTCCGCGTCAGGCCAGCGCGGCGGCCAGGGCATTCAGGCGGGCTACGGTCTCCTCGCGGGGCGCGCGGACTTGAGCTTCCTGCCGCAGAAAATCCACCAGGCCATCCCGCACCCGGATGCTGGCGTCGAGCCGTGGATTGGTGCCTGCCACGTAGGCTCCCAGTTGGATCAGATCTTCGGACTGCTGATAAATGGCCAGGGCCTCGCGAACTTTGCGCGCCGCTTCCTGCTGGTCGCGGCTGGCCACCCGCGAGGTCAACCGGCTGACCGATTGCAAAATGTCGATCGCCGGATAATGTCCCGCGTCCCCCAGCCGCCGTGACAGCACGATGTGCCCGTCGAGGATGCCGCGCACCGCGTCGCAGATCGGCTCGTTGAAATCGTCGCCTTCCACCAGCACCGTGAAGAACCCGGTGATTGAGCCGCGCGGGAAGTTCCCCGCACGCTCGAAAATCTTGGGTAGCAGGTGAAACACGGAAGGGGTGTAGCCCTTCTGACTGGGCGGCTCGCCCGCCGCCAGTCCGATTTCGCGTTGCGCCATCGCCAGGCGCGTGACCGAATCGAGGACCAGCAGCACGCTGGCTCCCTGATCGCGGAAATACTCGGCCACTGCCAGCGCCACGAAGCAGGCCCGCACCCGCAGGGGCGCCGGGCGGTCCGAAGTGGCGGCCACCACCACGGCGCGCCGCCGCGCGTCCGCGCCCATCTCCTGCTCGATAAATGCGCGGACCTCGCGGTTGCGCTCGCCAATCATCCCGATCACGGTCACGTCCGCCGAGTGATTGCGCGCCATGGAGGCCAATAGCGTGCTCTTCCCCACGCCACTGCCGCCGAAAATGCCCACCCTCTGCCCCTTGCCGCAGGGCAGAAGGCTGTCAATCGCCCGGATACCGGTTTCCAGCGGCTGCGTAATGTGCTCGCGCTCGAGCGGGCCGCGCGGCGTGCTGTACAGGTCGTACCAGGCGGTGGCGGCGATGGGCGGACCGCCATCCATGGGCTGGCCGAACCCGTCCAGAACCCGCCCCAGCAGCGCGTCTCCCACCGCCACCCGGGCATCCGTGCTGCGCGCCACGATCGCATCTCCGAGCCGCAACCCGCCGGTCTCCTCAAGCGGCATGGAAAGCAGATGGCCGTCCCGAAATCCGATTACCTGGGTGCGCACCGGCCGCCCGTCCCGACCCCTGGATCTCGCAGAAATCACCGATGCCCGCCGCCGGCCCGAGGGACTCAATCAGCAGACCGACCAGCCCGACGACGGCCCCGGAGCGGCGCCAGGGATCGAGCGCGGCAAGGCGCGCCAGATGCGGTTTGAGGTCGATTCGATCCCCGCTCACCGGGCGCTCCGGAAGCGGTCCGTCAGGCCGCGCTCGATCTCCGCCAGCTGCGCCTCGGCGGAGGCGTCCAGATTTCCGCGCGCCGTGTCGAACACCGCGCCGCCAGGCCCGAGCGCCGCATCGCCCACCACCACCACCACCGCGCCGCGCCCGGCGTCTTCCAGGCACGCGCGCACTGCCGCTTCCTGCGCCGGATGAACCCGCAGCCGCACCTTCTCTTCGGCAGCCAGTTGCCCGAGCGCCGCCTTAACCAGCCCGGTAATGGTCTGCGGATCGATGGTTAGCTCGCGCCGTACCACGCGGCGCGCGATGGCCACCGCCAGCCGGATGAGATCCTCTTCGGCCTGCTCCCGCAGGC
Source organism: Terriglobia bacterium (assembly GCA_963768075.1). Lineage (GTDB taxonomy): Bacteria > Acidobacteriota > Terriglobia > Bryobacterales > Bryobacteraceae > QHXW01. The sequence continues at coordinate 61,155 of CAVYHD010000002.1, read as the reverse complement.
GCGGCCTGAGATTCGCCAGTTCCTCGACGGTGTGCGCCAGGCGCTCCAGCATGGGCTGTGTTTCTGCCAGTGCGTTGGCGTGGCCGGCGGCTTCCCCCTCGCGATAAGCGGCTTGGCGGGCTTCGGCCAGCGCTCCCCCGGTTACCCGAACCTCGTCACCGGGCGGAACGCCAGCGGGCTCCCGCGCGCGCTTTTCTGGCTCCGTGGCATCCGCCGGCGGTTCTCCCGCGTCCGGCCAGATGATGGGACGCCCCTCGACCGATTGCCGCCGGATGATCGCCCTAACTGACATACTGCTCGCCTCCGGCCGCGCCCTTCAGGCTCAACACGCCATCGGCCTCCAGCTGACGGATCACGGCGATGATCTGCTGCTGCGACGACTCGACGTCCTTGATCTTGATGGGCCCGAGCGCATCCATGTCTTCGCGCATCATCTCGGCGCCGCGCTGCGACATGGCCTTCAAAAAGTGGTCCTTCAACTGGTCGCTCGTCCCCTTGAGCGCTACCGTCAGCAGCTTGCGATCGATCTTTCCCAGCAGCTCCTTGATGCTGTTCGGATCGATCATGAGGATGTCCTCAAACACGAACATGAGGTGCCGGATGGTTTCCGCCAGGTTGCCATCCTGCTGCTCGATGTTCTCCAGGATTTCCTTGTTGGTCACCGAATCCAGGCGGTTGAACAACTCGGCGACGGCGCGCACGCCGCCGTATGACTCCCGGCTGAATTCCCCCAATGCCTTCAGTTTCTGCCCGATCACGGAGGCGATCTTGTGGACGATCTCGGGCGAGATCTGATCGAGGTTGGCCATCCGCATGGCCACATCGGCGCGCAGGTCCGAGGGCAGCGAAACCAATAACGCCGCCGCTTGCGGGGTGTCGAGATGCGACAGTACCAGGGCGATGGTTTGGGGATGCTCGCTGTGCACGAACTTGGCCAATTGCTGCGGATCGGCCTTCTGCAGCGCGTCCAGGCTGATCGCCTCGGCGCCCAAGGCCTTCACCAGCCGGTCTACCAGCCGCTTGGCCGTATCCGGCCCGAAGGCGTTCACGAGCATGTTGCGCGCATAGTCCAGGCCGCCTTTGACGGCGAAGTCGCTCGCCATGCTCATCTGGTAGAACTCCTCCACGACCGATTCCACCTGCTCGGAGGTGATGGTGTTGATGCGCGCCACTTCGCGGCTGACCGCCTGGACCTCGTCTTCCGACATATGACGGACAAAATCGGCGCTGGCGCGGTCGCCGAGCGCCACCAGCATGATCGCCGCTTTGCGAATGCCGGGCAGTTCTGCGCTCTGTTCCGGCATTACCGCCATATACTCCTTCGCTCAACCAATCAGAACTCCGCCTTCTGCGCCGCTTCTCCCACCCAGGTGCGCAAAATCTGGGCCCCGATGGTAGAGTCCTTCTTGCTGATTTCCTTGACCTGCTTCAGGATCACCTCGGTCTTCTTGGTGGTGATTTTCGGCAGCTTGATGGAGCTGAGCGCTTCCAGCTCCATTTTGTGTTCCAGTTCGGCGTGTTCGGTGAGACGCGCTTGAATCTGCTCGTCGAGCGAAGCACTGATGGCCGCGGTACCGGCCGAGGCCAGCGCGCCAGATGTGCTGGCCTGGGCCCTCCGCTTGCGGCTCCGCAGCCACAAAAACACCAGCAAGCCGGCGATCACGGCCGCACCGCCCATGGCCCCGGCCACGATCTTCGGGCCGCGCAGCATCGCCAGCCAGCTCGCCAGGGGCGCGGCCTCAGGAGACGGCGATGCGGTGGATGGCTCCCCGGGACCTTCCTCGCCTTCCGGATGCAGCGTTGATTCAAACGGCAAGGCTTCCACGGTGAGCTGATCGCCGCGCTCGGGAACGAGGCCCGCGACTCCCGCGACCAGATCGCGAATGGCTTTCAGCGTCTCGGGAGCGGGCGGGACGAGCACCCGTTTGCGTTGCTTTCCGGCGCCGTCCCAGCGCACCTCCTGATCCACCAGCACGGCGAGCGACAGGCGCTTCACGATGCCCTCCGGGACGCGGGTGCGGCGGACAGTGCGCGATGTCTGGTAGGCGATGTTTTCGGTCCGCCGGGAAACTCCGGCCAGCATGGTGCCCGGCCGCGAGGTGGGCCGCGGCAGGTTGGACGCCGTGCCGGGAACCCCGGAAGCGCCCGTTCCTCCGCTGACGTCTTCGGTCTTCTGCGAACTGACCATCACCGACCGGGCGGGGTCAAAAATTTCCTCGCTCTGCTCCACGCTCGAAAAATCGCACTCGACCGACACTCCCACGCGGAACCTGTCGGCGCCCACGAGCGGATCGAGCGTCGCATTGATCTTGTTCAGCAGGTCGCGCTCCACGTTTTGCCGGAAATCCAGCAAACCCTCGGAAGGCTCGGGGCCTTCTCCGGGCCGGGCTCTGCGCGGCCGGTTCAGCAGGTTGCCTCGCATATCCACCACCGACACCGCCTCCGGGACGAGGCCCTCGACGGCGCTCGCCACCAGGTAGCTGATGGCGGTCACGCTCGCCGCCGTCAAATGCGCTCCCGGCTTGAGCCGCACGAGCACGCTGGCCTTTGCCGGCTGCCGCTCTTCGGTGTAGATGGAATCCTTCGGAAAGGTGAGGTGCACGCGCGCCTGTTCGACCTCGCCCAGGCACATCACCGAGCGTTCGAGCTCCCCTCGAGCGCGCGATGATAGTTGACGTGCTCGGTAAACTCGGTAGCGCCCAGGTTGTTCTTGTCAAACAGTTCGAAGCCGATGCGTCCGGACTTGGGCAGCCCGGCTGCCGCCAGGGCGAGGCGGGACTCGGCCGCCTTGGCCGAGGAGACCAGCACCGTCGAGCCGTTCGCCGCGAGCCGGTAGTCCACTCCCGACTGCTTCAGTTTCTCGACTACCGCGGCGGCGTCTTCGGCGGCGAGCGTGGTGTACAGAGGCTGGAAGTCATTCTCCCGCCGCCAGTGGGAAAACGCCGTCATTACGGCTGCCACCACCGCGGCGGCGAGGAGAATCGTCAGGCGCTGCCGTCCGCTGAGACTTTGTATCAGCTTCTTGAGTTGATCCATGGGTAGGGTGCTTCAGGCCGCGTCATACCTGCATGCGCATAATCTCCTGGTAAGCCGAAACGACCTTGTTGCGTACTTGCATGAAAAGATCGAACGACAATGTGGCCCGCTGCGTGGCCAATATGGTGGTGTGTAGCTCTCCGCCTTCCCCCGACAGGAAGTTTTCCACCGCCTGCGAGCTCGCGTTCTGGCTGTTTTCGACACCCTGGATGGCGCTCTCCAGCACGCCGTGAAAGGTCCCCTCCGGTCCGCTGCCACTGAGGGGCGCGACCGGCTCGGGAACGATCACCGGCGGCAGGGAAACGGGTGTCAGGGGAGAGGACATGGTTTAGTGGAATAGATCGATCGAGTGCTGGATCATATCTTTGATCGCCGAGGCCGCCGCTACATTCGCTTCATAACTGCGGGCCGCGCCCATCAGGTCGACCATGTCTTCGGCCGGATTGACGCGGGGGAACCCTACATAGCCTTGGGCGTCGGCGTCGGGATGCCCGGGCAGGTAGCGCCGCTCGGGTTCGCGGCTGTCGACCGTGATGTCGGCGACGCCGACGCCTTCGAGGCCGCCCTCGGCCCCGGAGCTCGTCTGCGCCTCGAAAACCGAAGCAAACGGCGAAACGCTGTTGTCGGTGGCGAACACGGCGTCCTTGCGCCGGTAAGGCCCGCCCTCCGGCGTCCTCGTGGTCTCGGCGTTGGCCAGGTTCTCGGTGAGCAACTCGGCGCGCGCGCCTTGGGCCGACATTCCCGAGGCGCAGACCGACAGCGCGGCGAACAGGCTCATGTGCTGCTCCCTTCTTGGATGGCCGAGCGCAAAGTCTGGATCTCGGAGCGCATCAGCTCCGTGGCTACCTGAAACCGCAGAGCGTTCTCCGCGAGCAGGCGGGACTCGCGGTCCACGCTCACGTTGTTGCCATCGTTCTTGGTCTTGAGTCCCGGCGCTTCGATCACCGCCGGCGGTGCGTTGCCGATGGCGCTGTCAAATTCCTGCTGGAAGTCGATATCCCGTGTCTTGTAGCCGGGGGTGTCGGCGTTGGCAATGTTTGAAGCGACCAGCTTCTCGCGAGTGCTCAGCAGGTCCATGTAACGCTCGATGCGCGAAGCAAGGCCGTCCAGCATGGCACCCCTGACATTGCATGCGGATGTCCACGCCGCCAGGCTGACACGAGACGGGATAGCCGCTCGATCGGACGGCAGGAAATTGCCGCCGCCAAGCTTATGCCGCTTCGTCCCGCGCCCGCTCCACACCGAGGCCCCCGGATCAGCGCCCGGATTGCCACGCAACTGCGGGCTCGTCCGACGGCAAGCCGGCTCCCGGCTCGGCTACCTGGCTCACGTACGTAAGGGCCTGGCGCACCAATTCGGAGGCCAGGGGGTCGGGATGCCGTAACAACTTGACGACCAGCCGCACCCACTCCAGTTCGTGGCGCTCGAGACCAATCATGTAGCACCGGCCTTGTGTTGGCTGCTTCACATTCCGTTGCCTCCCGTCAGCCTCTTCGGCGCGTACCGGGAATCTTTTAAAGAAACTTGCCGCTCTGCCGATCTGTCCCGCCAGCGCCCGCCCCTGGATCTGGTAGCTGCCGCCCGCGCCGGTCTGGCTGGAGGTTCGTGTTCCGGCCCGGCGTCTTTAATACTTCCTCGGCACTTCCTCAAACCGCTGCGTCTGCTGCCGATATGCTTTGGTGGAGGCAGAACCGATGATGCATCGCGCGCGGCAGGCATATCTGACCGAGGAGGTCCTTTCGGCCGATCCCTTGGAACTGGTGCGGCTGCTCTACGGGGGCGCTATCGAGGCGGTGGCGGCGGCGCGCGCACGTCTGTCCGGCGGGGATATTAGGGGCCGCGCCCGGGCGGTTTCGAAGGCGGTGAAGATTCTGTCTGCACTCGCCTGGTCGCTCGATCACCGGCCGGCGCCCGAACTGAGCGGCAAGCTGGCGGCGCTCTATGACTATATGCAGCGCCGCTTACTCGAAGCCAATTTCCGGCAGGTGGACGAGCCGCTGGCCGAGGTGCTGGGCCTTCTCGGGACGCTTGCCGAGGCATGGAAGCAGGCATCCGCCACACTAGCGCACGCAGCCGCCAGGCCAACCTGGACCCCGCCCGGGAGCCAGGGCGAGCCCGAAGCGGCGCTTCACGGCTGGAGTTTTTGAGAAATCGCCGGAGCGTTTTGGGGCGCGCTCCCATGGTTCAATCCGCCGACCAGCAAGTGGGCCAGGCCCAGGCCGCCCTGATGCGCCAGGGCCTGGGCCAGTTGATCCTCCGCCAATTCCACGGTCTGGGCCCCGGCCTCGTCGTTATCGGTGCCGGTCCATCCGCCATCATCGGATTCGTGCATGGTTTTCAGCATCTGGCCGATCATGAGAGCTTCGAACTGCTGGGCCGCGCCGGCGATGCGCTGGGGGTCTTCGGCGGGTATTGGCGCGGCGAGCGCACCGCTGGTGAGCACTCCGTCCGCCCCGGTCATGGACGGCATCAAATCACCTCCAGATCGGCCTCGAGCGCGCCGGCGGCGTGCAGGTTCTGCAGAATCGCAATCACATCGCGCGCCGTGGCGCCGATGGCGGTCAGAGCACGGACCAGCTCCTCCACCGTCGCTCCCTGCTTCAGCACCACATTGCGCGCCTTTTCCTGCTTGACGTCCACGGTCGTCTCCGGCACCACCTGGGTGGTTCCCGCCGAGAGCGGCGCCGGCTGGGAGACGGCAAACGTGGTTTGAATCTCGACCGTCAGGTTGCCCTGGAGAATGGCTACCGGGCCGATGCGCACGTCCTTGCCTAACACGATCGTGCCGGTGCGCTCGTTCACCACCACCCGGGCGGCATGATCGGCCTCCACGGAGAGTTCCTGCAACGCAGCGATGAAGTCCACCGTATGGCTTCCGAACTTTGCCGGAACCTCTACCGTGATCAGCGCCGAGTTGTCCGCTTGCGCCAACCCGTTCCCGTTCTCGGCAAAGCGCTCGTTGATAGCCCGCGTGATCCGGGCCGCGGTAGTATAGTCGGGACTCGCGGAGTTGCAGGCGCAGGTGCTCGCGGGGCTCTACCGAGGGAGCGACGCGTTCGATGATGGCCCCGTTTGGAACGCGGCCCGCGGTCGGGTGATTCACGGTCTTCGTGCCGCCTCGGCCGCCGGCCACGAAGCCGCCGGTCACCACCGGCCCTTGTGCCATGGCATAGACCTATTGTCCGGACCCTTGAGCGGAGTCATCACCAGCAGTCCTCCCTGCAGATTCTGCGCATCGCCAACCGCGGACACGGTAATGTCCGATGCGCAGCCCGGCTGCGCGAAAGCAGGCAGGTTGGCGGTTACGATGACGGCGGCGGTGTTCTTGACCTGGATGGTCGTGGGATCGCACCGTCACCCCCATGCGTCGCAGCATGTTCGTCAGTCTTTGGGCGGAGAATACCGTCTGAATTTGGTCGCCGGTTCCCGCGAGCCCCACTACCAGGCCGTATCCGATCAGTTGGTTTTCCCGCACGCCCTCGAGAGTGACCAGATCCTTGAGCCGCGTCATGGCGGTCCCATCCTCGGCTGCCCGGAGCAGCGCGGCCAGGCTGCAAATCAGCACGACAGTGACCAGACGCGTGACGCTCATAGGGGCAGCAGACCCATCAGCAGGCGATAAAGAATGAAGGGCCGGCGGATGGCGTCGCCCACCACGCCCTGGCCATTCAGTTGGATCTCCATCTGTCCCAGATGGTCGCTCCGCACCACATTGGCCGTAGACAGATCGGTGGGCCGCACGACCCCGCGTACGGTGATCGCCTGGCGCTCGGAATTGACTTGAATGTCTTTCGACCCCTCGACCACCAGGTAGCCGTTGGGCAGCACGTGGGTGACACGCGCGGTGAGCGTGGTCGTGAAGGTGATGTCGCGACTGGTGGTCCCGGTTCCGTTGATGGCGGTCGTGCCCCCCAGGTTGACCAGGTTAGCCAACGGGCCCGTAGCCCGCGTGATGCCTCCGAGGGCGGTGATCGCGCTCGATGCCGTCGAAGTGCGCCCGGTCTTGGTGGCGCCGGTCGTTGCCGCCGAGGCCGCTTCGGCCACCAGAATCGTGACCACCTCATTCACCTGGCTGGCACGGAAATCGCTCGTCAGGCTCGCGAGCGGAGCCCCCGACGACCAAAGCGAACCGGGGGACGCATCGTTCCCGCTCGGAGCCGTGCTGCGCATGGCTTCGGCGATGTAGCGGTCGAGCGGGCTCGGTTCGGCGGGCTTGGGCTTCTTCTTGTTCGCGGTTCCGGCGGATAGAACCAGCGCCAGGCCGGCGGACAGTGTGAGTAGATTCCGAAGCACTTTATTTCTCTCCCTGCGGTTCGCGCCGCTCCGCATAGCGCACCACGATCGCCACCTGCCCCGGGCCATCCACGCGCGCGCGAAAGGTTCTCCCGCTAGCCGGATTCCGCACCGGGATCAGGTCCCCGCGGCGGCCGTCGGCGCCCGCGACCGCATCGAGCATCAGCCGTGCCCGCCCGCTGGTCACCCGGACCGTGACCGGGTCTCCGCTGTGAATCTCCGGAGGGATTTCGAGCCCATTCAAAAAGACCGGGGAACCGGCGGGAACCGGGCGGCGCGGCAGGCATCCCACGACTTCGGCCAGAGTGTGCGCCGGCTGCGGACCGAACGGCGAGAGGGCGGCCGTTTCCAGCTTGAGCTGGCCGGGCTGAATGGGCCGGCCCGCCGGCAATGCTTCGCGCGCGGTCACTTGCGGGGTGGCTACTTCGACGCGCGCCCGTACCCAAATCGAGAATCTTCCGCGATCGCCGTAATTCACGAGCCCTTTCCACAGGACCGGAGCATCGGGACCGGTGGTTTCCACGAACACCCCGGCCCGATGGAATTCAAGTGCGCCTCTTGGAACGGGATACCGGCTCCAGTCGAGGATTTCGATGCGGGCGGCCGGATCTCCCACCGCGGCGCTGAGCGCGGCCCATAGCACATCCGACGCGAGCGGGGCCGTGGGGCGCTCGACGCATACGTCGGGCATCTCGCCTGCCGGCGCGGACTGGCGGGACGCCAGGCGCCGCAGCTCCGCCGCGTGGAAGACCCGCCGCACTCCCGGGGCAGGCGAGTAGCCCAGTTCGGTGTCCGGCGGCATGGCCGCGAAGGCCGGCACAACGGCGGCCAGGTCGGCGGCCCGAATGCGGTCGCCCTCCACGGCCACGCAGGACATTGCCATCCACAACCCTAGAGCGAAGATCATTGCGTGAGGTTGTTGATGTCCTGGTACATCTCGTCGGCGGCTTTGATCACCTTTGAGTTGGCCTCATACGAACGCTGCGCGACGATCATGTTGATGAACTCGGTGACTACGCTGACATTGGACTGCTCGGTGTATCCCTGGAGCAGCGTGCCCAATCCTTCCGGCCCGCCCGGATTGGCGAGCGTCGCATCGCCCGAGGCATCGGTCGGCTGATAGAGATTGCCGCCGAGGGCGTTCAAGCCGCCGGGATTCGGAAATAGCGCCAGCTGGATCTGCCCGGCGAGCTGTGAGGCGGCTTGGCCCGCGGTCGTGAAACTGACCGTCCCGTCGGCGGCGATGGCGATATTCTGCGCGTTGGCCGGGATCGTGATCTGCGGGCTGGATCGGGTTGCCGTCATTGGTCACGACATTGCCATTTCTGTCCAGGTGGAACGAGCCATCCCGGGTATAGGCCAAGGTGCCCGAGGGCTGCTGGATCTGGAAGAAACCGTTGCCCTGGATGGCCAGGTCAAGAGGGTTCTGGGTCTGGTTCAAGCTACCCTGCGTGAAGATCACTTCGTTCGAGGACTGGCGCGTTCCCAAGCCCACCTGCAGCCCGGTCGGCACGATCGTCTGTTGTCCGGCGGCGGCGCCCGGCTGCGTGGTGCTCTGATAAATCAGATCCTGGAACTGCGCCTGCCGGCTTTTGAAGCCGTTGGTATTGGAGTTCGCCAGGTTATTGGCGATGTTGTCCAGGTTGGACTGCTGCGCTGTCATGCCGGTCGCGGCGCTGTATAAGGCCCTGATCATAAATTGTGAAAACCCTCCTCAATCTGGCTAGACTTTGGCTAACTGCTCAACCGCCTGGCGGTTCATTTCGTCTCCCAAGCTGGCGGCCTTCTTGAGCATTTCGAACTGCCGCATGACGCTCACCAGACGGCCTGCGCCTTCGGCGCCCGAGGCATTGGAATTTTCGAGCATCCCTTGGCGCAGCTCGAAGCTGGCGGCCGCGGCCGGCGGCACGCTTGAGCCCGGTACCTGGAAGTAGCTGTGCCCCTGTTTGGCGAGCGCCGCGGGATCCGGGAAATCCGCGATCGCCAGTTGCGCCACCTCCGTTCCGTCCTGGCTTATCGTGCCATCCGGCCCGATTTCAACCGGCCTGGATGGATCCACGGTTACGGCGCCGCCGCCTACCTTCTGCAAAGGATATCCGTCGGCGCCCGTCATCTGCCCTGCTGCCGAAATGTGGAAGCTGCCATTGCGCGTGTAGAGCGGCCCATTGGGTCCGGCGACCGTAAAAAAGCCTTTGCCAGTGAGCGCCACGTCGGTCGGGTTGCCGGTCGAGCGCAATTCGCCCTGCGAGAAATCCGTCCACGGCCGTTCGATCACCGGCAGGGTGTTGGGATAAGGCGTCGAGCTGGCCGCCTCCGGCGCTACATACAGACTGTAGAACTCGCGGTCGACCTTGTATCCACCGGCCGATTCGTTAGCTAAATTATTGGCCAGCATGTCGAGCGAGTCCATGCGCGCCCGCAAGCCGCTCGCCGCCGAGATGGTGATTGGGTCCATGACAATTCCCATTCGGGAGTAAGCAACTCTCGCGCCGAAACCCCGCGGCGCGATAAGTTTCTAATAATTCACGCTTCCGGGCCGATAAGGAAACTGGAGCGAGGCGCCAAGATCCCGTCGATCCATGGTGAGCGGCACTTTTCTGCCGCACGCCACCCCCGGCTAACCATTTGAAAAAGGGGTCACACCCTTTTGGCTTTCGATCTGCATCTGTTTCCCGCGTGAACGTCTCGGCGCCTTACTCGCCTCTGCCTCCTCTGGCCCCGGAAACACCAGCCTCTCCCGAGCCGACGGGGGCGCTCGCTGGCCGGGGCGCCGCGCAGGCATACCGCGGGCCGCGGCAAGCCCTGGCCGCGCCTCAAAAGACGGCTTCCCGGAATGCCGAAGCAGCCCCGCCGGCATCCACCCAGGCCGCCAGCTCGCAGCAGGACAATCCCACCTCGCCGCTCTCGGTTGCCGGCCGCAATCTCCTGGCTTTCTCCGATCCGAACTGGGAATCGCCGCCGGATGATTTTTCAAAAATGTTGAGCGATCTCCAGGCTACGACGGCGGCGGCCGCCAAATCGGGGAGAAACGCACCGGCTCCGATCATGGCTCCGCGGGCGCTGCCCGTACCGGTTCGTCTCTCTGTCCCCGGTTTCGCGGAACGGGCGGTCTCTGAAGGGCCGGCGTTTGGCCCCGGGACGGCCCCCGCCCCTATTGCGGCAGGTCGGGTATCGAAAGCGCTGCCGACCGCCAATACCGCGCAGTCCCAGCAGCCCGGGCTTCCGGGCGCGGGAACGCGCCCGCCTGTTTTCCTGTCACCGGGCGATGCCGTGGCGCGGGCCGCCCTCGGCGCGCCCGCCACACAGGCACAGTCCGTCCGCTTCCTCGAGACGGATCCTGTCACGGTCCCATTCCAGGCGCCCGAGGAACCGGCGGATCGGAAACTCCAGTCGGCCGACCTGAGTGCGTCCGGACCGGTGGACCCGGCGGCTGCGGCGGCCGCCGAGTGTCCGGTAGGGCCGCCGCCGACGGCGGAGAACCCCGGCCCGGCCACTCCTGATTCCCCGCCATCGGGCGACCCGCCTGCCTCTTTGAAATCGGGGCTTCAAAACTTATTGGATCCGGCCCCGGCCGGGCCCCCGCTGCCCGAGATTGCGTTTGGGGCGAGGCTCGTCGCGCGCTCCTTACCCGATGGAGAGACCGGGCCGGTCGTGCCGGTATCGGGCGGAGCCACGCCGGCGGCGGCCGGGACCCTCGCGGCAGCCTCCCTCCCGGCAGCCGTGCCCTTCGTGCTCGAAGCCGGCACGGAGCCGGCGGTAGCGCGGCAGGAAGCAGGGCGCGCGGATGCGGGGATGGCGGCGCCAGTCTCCCAGCGCTCGAGCAATGGCGCGACCCTCGCGCCCGCGGACTCCACTCCGAATTCCTCGCCGGGCGATGAACACGCCTGGCAATCCGGCGAGGACGGCCGTTCGGCACCGCAAAAGGACCCCGGCGTCTTGAGCGCGGTGCTTTCGCCGGCGGCCGAGGGGCATCCGGCCCAGGGGCCAGATCCGGCTCTCTCGGTGGCGCCCACGGCGCAGATAAGCGGCATGCGGTCCGATGCCACCAGTTCCGCCGGGAGAAGCGCGGCACCCGGGTCGGCCCCGGCCCAGAGTGCACCAGGCCTTGCGGCCCCGGACACACCGGGGACAGGCGCCGCGCGCGATATCGCTCTGCGGATTTCCGCCGACGATCAGTCCGCGGTGGAGGTGCGTCTGAGCGAGCGCGCGGGCGAAGTGCGGGTGGCGGTGCGGTCCGCCGATCCCGAAATGGCTGAGTCGATGCGCGCGCAGCTGCCGGAACTGATGGACCGGCTGGGCACGCGCGGTTTTGAAACCGAAGTCTGGCGCCCCCAACAGACTTCCGCCTCCGAACGGGGCGGCTCCGGGTCGAACCCGCAATCCGGATCGCGCGAGGGCGGCCGGGATCCGCAACAGGAACGTGGCGGCCGGGATGGACGGCAATCCCGCGAGCAGCCTCAGCCCGAATGGATGGAAGAACTAGCCACTCCCTTTCGTCCGCCTAAACCAAGCCACAGGAGCAAGATTCTATGAATATCGCGAGCCCTCTTTCCAACAACAACGTCCTTTCTGCCGCTTTGCAGGATGCCACAACGCCAACCACCGGGACCGGGCAAGCCGCCGCCAGCACCACCGGCTCCAGCTCCAGTCTCGACGCGAGTAACATCTCGAGCCTGGCCAACGAAGGAACCTTTCTCAATCTCCTGGTCGCGCAGCTGGAGAATCAGGATCCCCTCAACCCGACCGACGGCACCCAGTTTGTAACCCAGCTGGCGCAGTTTACACAGGTTGATCAGATGATCGGAATCTCGCAAAACGTCGCCACCATTGCCCAGGACGTAGCCACCGCCACCGGCGCCGGCAGCACGTCGAGCACTCCGCCGGTTACGTCGACAACCCCCTAATACGCCAACTTTGCCATTCAAGGAGCTCCTGATATGCCATTTACTTCGTTTGACGCAGCGCTATCCGCACTGAGCGCAGATACCACGGCGATTGACGTCGTGGGCAACAATTTAGCCAATCTGGACACCACCGGGTTCAAAGCCAGCACGGTCTCGTTTCAGGATCTGGTCACCGAATCGCTGGGCGCGGGCCTGGGCGAGACCCAGGTCGGTTTCGGCGTCGGTGTGCCGCTGACCACCACCCAGTTCACACAGGGCGCGCTCCAATCCACCGGAGGCGTGGACGACGCCGCCATTCAGGGACAAGGGTTCTTCGTGGCGACGGACACAACCGGGGCCCAGCTATACACCCGCGCCGGAAATTTTCAGGTGGATGCCAACGGCGATCTGCTGACGGCCTCGGGGGCTTCGGTGCAAGGCTGGACCGCCGTAAATGGGGTGGTGGACACCAACGTACCCATCAGCAGTATCACGGTCCCGGTCGGCACTTTGCAGGCGCCGGTCGCGACGACGACGTTCTCGGCCGGCATGAATTTGAACGCCGGGGCAACCGTCGGCTCAACCAACGCTACCTACTCGACGCCCGTCACGGTCTACGATTCTCTGGGCACGTCGCATGTCCTGACGCTGTCCTTTACCGAAACCGCGGGCGGTACCTGGAACTATTCGGTGAGCATTCCCGGTCAGGATCTGACCTCGGGCACCGCCGGCACCCCGACCGTGCTCACGACCGGCACGATCAACTTTGATTCCTCGGGGAACCTCACGACACCGCCGGCATCGGGCGGCCCCATCGCCGTCACCGCCGCCGGATTGACCGACGGCGCCGCCGACTTGAACCTCAACTGGAATCTTTACGACTCCAACCAGAATCCGTTGATCACGCAGTTTGCCCAGGAATCGGCGGTGTCCTCGATCTCGCAAAACGGGCAGGAGGCCTCGCAACTGTCGAGCGTAGCCATCGCCGACGGCGGCCAGATTCTGGCGGATTATTCGGATGGCCAGCAGGCGGTGGTGGGACAGTTGGCCGTGGCTTCCATCCGCAACCCTTCCTCAATGATCGCGGTCGGCAACAACAACTATGAAGCCAGTTCGCTCACGGCGCTGCCGGCGATCGGTACACCGAACACCGGCGGCCGCGGCCAGATCCTGGGAGGCCAGCTCGAATCTTCGACCGTCGATATCGCCACCGAATTCACCAACCTGATCGTCTATCAGCGCGCCTACGAGGCCAACGCCAAGGTGGTCAACACGGCGGACCAGTTGAGCCAGGACACCATAAACCTGATTCAGACTTAATTCACTCGGGCAATGACCCTAAATGAAATCTCACGTTTCGCCGATGTACCTGTTGAGGTCGAAGTCGAACTTGACCGGCGGGTGCTTTCGGTCCGGGAGTTGCTCGAGCTGGAAGCCGGGAGCGTCATCGGCATGACGCGGGCGGCGGGCGAAAACATCGACCTGTACGTGGGCGGGAAGCTGGTGGGCTACGGCGAGATCATGCTCATCGAAAGCAACATCGGTGTCCGCATCACGGATTTCAAGATCGAGGACTAAGCCGTGGAAATGATCGATCCTATGCCTGCCGTGCTGGCGGTGGTAGTGGTTTTGGCGGCCGCGCTCTGGTGGTTGCGCAAAAAGGGAATCGGGCGCTGGTTTCGGCCGGAGTTGCGGCGCAAGACGCGCCGTCTGGAATCCATGGAGCGTCTGGCGCTCTCGCCCCATCATCTGCTGTATCTGGTGCGCGTCGATGATCGCACCATTCTGGTGGCCCAGTCGCCCTCCGGACTGGCCCTGATCGACGGTACGGGGGTCGCGGCGCCGCCTGCGGCCATGCGAGCCGCGGCGGCGGAGTGCGTGTGAAGCGGGCCGCCCGCATCCTGCTTGCCGGGACGTGGTGCGCTGGGGCATGGGCTGCGCCGCCGCCGTTTTTGTCGGGCATGCATTCCGGTTCCCCGGGCGCTTTAGGCGTGCCCATGCAGATTCTGCTGCTGCTGACGGCCCTCACACTCGTGCCGGCCGCGGTCATGTCGGTCACGCCGTTTCTCCGGCTGACCGTGGTTCTGCACTTTCTGCGCCAGGCGCTCGGAACGCAAACGACTCCGTCCAACCAGGTGCTGATCGGTCTGGCGCTATTTTTGACGGTCTTGATCATGCAGCCGGTGGTGACGGAGGCCTATCACAAAGGGTGGGAGCCTTTCGAGAGCGGCCAAGCGACCTATCAGCAGGCACTCGATGCCGGCTCCCAGCCCTTGCGCACTTTCCTGTCGCGTTTTGCGCGCGAGCGGGACGTCCGCCTGTTTCTGGAAGCTTCCCATCGCCAGGCGCCGCGCACGCAGGCCGAGGTCGATCTCGCGGTGCTCATTCCCGCTTACATCCTTTCGGAGCTGCGCGCCGGCTTCCAGATCGGGGCCATGCTGTTCCTGCCGTTTCTGATCGTCGACCTCGTGGTGGCGTCGGTCACGCTCTCGATCGGCATGATGCAATTGCCTCCGGCCATGATTTCGGCGCCCCTCAAGATTCTGCTGTTTGTGCTGGTCGACGGCTGGAACCTGGTGATCGGGTCGCTCGTCCGGAGCTTCTATTCATGAGGAGCCCGCGCGCGTGACGCCTGATTTCGTCGTGCAGATTCTCCGCCAGATGCTGCTCACCGCACTGTGGACAACCGCTCCTTTATTGCTCATCGCCCTAGCGGCGGGAATCGCCGTCAGCCTGCTGCAGATCGTGACCTCGATCCAGGATGCCGCTTTCAGCGCGATTCCCCGACTGGCGGTCTTTCTGACCAGCATTCTGCTGCTGATGCCGTGGATGATTGAGAAGCTGATGGCATACACCATCAGCATACTCGGGGATCTGGGGCGCTACGCACGCTGATGCCAACGCCGCTGCTCCTCTCGTTTCTGCTGGTGCTGGCACGCGTGGCCGGATTCTTCGCTTTTGTCCCGTTGCCCGGCGGAAAGCCCGGGCCCGACGCGGCGCGCGTGGTCCTGGCGTTGAGTTTCACGATGGCGCTGCACGCCCAGTGGCCACGGGTGGCGGCGGAGGTGTCGGCGGGCTGGTGCGCCGCGGCGCTGGTGTCGGAGGCGGCACTGGGGGTGGCGGTGGGGCTGGCGGTCGCGTGTCTGGCGGAAACCTTTCTCATGACGGCGCAGATCGCCGGTCTGCAGGCGGGTTACGGCTTCGCCGCGACCATCGATCCCAACACGTTGGCCGATGCCACCGTGCTGCTCGTGGTCATGCAGATGGTCAGCGGCCTGCTGTTCTTCGCCATGGGGTTGGATCGCGAAATCCTGCTGATGTTCGCGCGCAGCCTGCAGGCGCATCCGCCCGGCTGGTTCGTCTTGACCGGCCCGATGGCCGAGTCCGTCACGCGGCTGACCGCGCTCATTTTTTCCGCCGGCCTCCGGCTGGCCCTGCCGGTGGTGGCACTGCTGATGCTGGTCGACCTGGCGCTGGCCCTCATCGGCCGGCTCAACGCGCACTTGCAACTGGTAACCCTGGCCCATCCCGCCAAGATGGTGGTGGCGATGGGGGTACTCACGGCGCTCGCGGCACTATTCCCGCGGGTCTATGCGGCCGGCATGCGCGAGGCGCTGGGCGTCGTCTCGCACCTGGTAGGGAGCTGACCTGGCATGCCGGACAGCGGGCAGAATACTGAAAAAGCGACTCCCCGGCGCCTGGAGAAGGCGCGCCGGGAAGGCCAGTTTCCCTCGGCCCGCGAACTGGTGAGCGCCGCCGAGTTTCTGGCTTTCACGGCACTGCTGGCCGCCGGAGGCCCGGCTTGGATGTCGCGGATGAAGCAAACCATGCGCTGGTTGTTTGAGCGCGCCTTCGCGCCCGCTCTGAGCGCGGAGGAAATCGTCCGCGTGGGCTCGTCGGTGGCGGTGCGTGTCTTTTTGCCGTTCGGCGAGGCGGGCGGAGTCTTGCTGCTGGTGGCGCTCGGGACGCAACTCGCGGCCACCAGGATGGGAATCAGCCTCAAGAGGCTGGCCCCTGATTTTCAGCGGATCAATCCCGGGCGCAAGCTGCGCGAGCTGCCGCGCCAGAACCTGCCGGCCCTGCTGCAGGCGGTCGTCTTGATTCCCCTGGTCGGCTATGCCGTTTACGTGATCGCGCGCGATGGCTATGTGCAATTCTTCTGGCTGCCGATGGGAACGGTGGACGGCGGAGCGCGCCTGGTGGCCGCGACCATCCAACGGCTTCTCTGGAAGGCGGGACTGGTATTTCTCGTTTTTGGCCTGATCGAAGGGATTCGCCAGAAACAGCGCTACGCGAAGGACCTGCGCATGAGCCGCCACGACGTGCGCGAGGAAGCCAAGGAATCGGAAGGCAATCCGCAGATGAGGCAGCGCGTCCGGCGCATGCAGCGAGCTTTGCTGCGGGGCCAAATGATGAAGGAAGTCCCCACCGCCACCGCCGTCATCATGAATCCCACGCACTACGCCGTGGCTCTTCGCTATCAGTCCGCGTCCATGGCGGCCCCGATGGTGGTGGCGAAGGGCAAGAATTATCTGGCGCTGCGCATCCGCGCGAAGGCCGTCGAGCACCAGGTTCCGGTGATCGAGAACCCGCCGCTCGCGCAGGCGCTATACCGCTCGGCGGCAGTGGGCCAGGAAATCCCCGCCCACCTGTACCGCGCGGTGGCCGAGATCCTGGCCTATCTGTTCCGCCTGATGCACGGGCGGCTTCCGGGGGTGAGGTAGAACCATGGCCAGCGCCAAAGCGGTGGCGGTTCCAGTGGCAGTTCCAGCGCCGGCGGGAGGGCGGATGGCTTGGGCCGAGATGGGCGTACCTATCGCGGTTTTGGCCATTATTCTGGCGCTAATCACGCCGATTCCGGGATTTCTGCTGGATATTCTCCTGGTCACCGACATCATGATGTCGGTCGTGGTCCTGATGGTCTCGATGTACATCATGCGGCCGGTGGAATTCAGCGTGTTCCCCACCACGTTGCTCCTGCTGACGCTATTTCGGCTGGCGCTGAACATCTCGTCCGCGCGCCTCATCCTGCTGAACGGCAACACCGGCACCGCGGCCGCCGGGGACGTGATTCAGGCCTTCGGCAACTTCGTGGTCGGAGGCAACTACATCGTGGGCACGGTTATATTCCTGGTGCTGATCGGCATCCAGTACGTCGTGATCAACCATGGCGCGGTGCGCATCTCCGAAGTGACCGCGCGCTTCACCCTCGACGCTCTGCCGGGCAAGCAGATGTCCATCGACTCGGATTTGAACGCCGGGCTGGTCGACGAGGCCGGGGCGCGGCAACGGCGTAAGGATTTGGCGAACGAAGCGGAATTCTACGGCGCGATGGACGGCGCTACCCGGTTTACACAGCGGGATGCCGTGGCCAGCATTCTGATAACCGGCATCAACATCATTGCCGGGCTGCTGATCGGAGTCCTGCAGAACGGCATGGACTTCCGGCGGGCGATTGAAACCTACTCCGTGCTGACCATCGGCGACGGTCTGGTCACGGTCATCCCCGCGCTCATGATCTCCATCTCGGGCGCCCTGATCGTCACCCGCGCCGGCGCTGACGCGCGCCTGGGCGTGCAGTTCCGGCGCCAGGTGTTCGGCACGGCGCAGCCGCTGCTATTGGCCAGCGGAGTCCTCGTCGCGCTGGCGGCCTTTCCCGGCCTGCCGAAGATTCCCTTCCTGTTACTGGGCGCGGGTCTGGGGGTTTCCGGATGGAGGATGCGCCAGCGCACCGAAGGGGCAGCCAAGAGCGCCGCCGCGGCCGAGCGCGAGCCGGCCCGCGAGAACCTGGAAGCGCTGCTCAAGGTGGAGCCGCTGGCGGTCGAGGTGGGTCTGGGGCTGGTGGGCATGGCAGACGGCGGGCAGAATTCCCCGCTGCTGCGGCGGATTGCGGGCATTCGCCGCCAGTTGGCTACCGATCTGGGTTATCTGCTGCCGCCGGTCCGGGTGACCGACAACCTGTCGCTGCGCGCTCGCGAATACGCGATTCTGCTCAAGGGAGCGGAGATTGCCCGGTACGAGCTGCCGCAGAACGCGGAACTGGCCATTGCCGCCGGGCGAACGGAAAAGCCGCTGGACGGCCAGGCAACGCGCGATCCTGCCTTCGGCATGCCCGCGTACTGGATCTCGGCGGGCGCCGCCGATAGCGCCCGCGCCGCCGGTTACACCGTGGTTGACAGCGTCAGCGTGCTCGGAACGCATCTGGCGGAAATCTCGCGCCGCTATGCGCACGAGCTGTTTTCGCGCCAGGACGCCAAGAAACTGCTCGACCGCGTCGCCGTCGACAGCTCCCGCCTGGTGGAGGATTTAGTGCCCAAGCTGCTTCCTCTGGCGGTAGTACAGCGGGTGCTGCAGAACCTGCTGCGGGAGCGCGTTTCCATCCGCGACGGGGCCACCATTCTCGAGGCTCTCGGCGAAGCCGGGCCCACCAGCCGCAATCCGGTCCTGCTGACGGAATACACCCGGCAGGCCATCCGCCGCTCCATCGTGAAGCCCTACTTGAACGCGGCCGGCGAACTACCGGCGTACTTCCTCGAGGGCGCGGCCGAGCAGGCCATGGAACGCGCGACCGAGCACGGCGAACAGAGCAGCAGTTTCTCGCTCGATCCCCAGGCCATCCGGGATCTGGTTCAAAGAATGACCCAGAAGCTGGTCCAGCCCGAGACCCCGGTGGTGGTCATTACGAGCGCGGGCGCGCGCTATTTCCTGCGCCAGATCACGGAAGCCACACTGCCCAATCTGTTCGCCGTTTCACACAACGAAGTCCCGCCGGGCGTCAAAGTCATCTCGCTCGGGGTATTGCCATGATGCGGGGAAAGGGGCGCGCGCCCCACCAACGCAGGACCGAGAGCGCCGGGAGGATTCGCCGATGCACGTAAAAAGCTTTTTCGCCGCGACCATCGAGGACGCCCTGGCTGCAGGCAGCCGGGAGATGGGGCAGGAGGCGCTGCTGGTGCAGTCGAGAAAAGCGCCGCTCGAAGCGCGGCACCTGGGAGAATACGAAGTGGTGCTGGCGCTCGGGGCGCCATCGCCTGCCGCGCCGGTCGCGGCGGCGGACCCCGGGAGGGCGCCCATGGCGCGCGAATTCGCCGAGCTGCACCGGCGCTTGGACGCCATGCGCCGGTCGATCGCGAACTCGACGGTTGCGGCCTCGCGCTGGCTCGCCCCGTCGTCCCAGACGGCCGGAATCTTCACCGCGCTGATCGAGGCGGAAGTGGATTTGCATCTCGCGGAGCGGATCGCGGAGGCCGTGGCCGCCCGCTTGGGACCGTCAGGTACGGACTTGCCGGGAGCGCTCGCCGCGGCGGCAGCCGAAATCGAAAGCCGGTTTCTGGTGGATGCCACGCTCGGGCGGCCCGGCGCTGGCACACGCCTGGTGGCACTGGTCGGTCCTCCGGGAGCGGGCAAGACCACTACGCTCGCCAAGCTGGCGGTCACCTACGGCTTGGCGGCGCGACGGCCGCTGGTACTGCTTTCGGCGGACCACTACCGCATCGCCGCCGCCGACCAGTTGCGGGCTTACGCCGCCATCCTGGGAGTGGCTTTCGAACTGGCGGAAACGCCGCGTGCTTTGGCCCAGGCGCTCGACCTGCATCGCGGCAAGGAACTAATCCTCATCGACACCCCCGGCCTGGCCGCCGACGAGATGGATCAGGGCGCCGATCTGGCGGCTTTTCTGGCTTCGCGGGGCGACATCGACACCCACCTGATCCTATCGGCTTCCATGAAATCCGCCGATATCAATCGTACGGTGGAACGATTTGAGATCTTCCGGCCGGCAAAGTTGCTGTTCACCAGACTGGACGAGACCGGGACGCTGGGACCGGTCCTGAACGAGGCGTCGCGCACCCGGAAACCCATTTCGTTTTTCACGACCGGACAGCAGGTCCCCGAACACCTCGAGCCGGCCACCAAGAGCCGGATCGTCGGCTCTCTGCTCGGCACCGGGAGCGAGGAGTCAGAGGCCGCCGCCTGAGGGGCGCGACTGCCGCTATGACAAGCTACCCCACTACGCCGGAAACCAGCACCGAGGAACGCGAGGGCCTGATTCTCGCGCACCTGCCGCAAGTGCGGCTGATCGCGCGCCGGATCCACGAGCGTCTGCCGGACAATGTGAGTCTGGACGACCTGATCTCCGCCGGGGTCGTCGGTCTGATAGCGGCGATCGATCATTTCGATCCCAAACACAACGTCAAGCTCAGAACTTACGCCGAATACAAGATCCGCGGAGCCATTCTGGACAGTCTGCGGGGCCTTGACTGGGCGCCGCGCCAGAAGCGCAAGATGGCCCGCCAGGTCGAGGCTGCCATCCATAAGGCGGGCCAGCGCCTGCATCGGGAGCCCACCGAAGAGGAGATCGCGGGCGAGCTGGAAATGGATCTGGGCCGGTACCACGAATGGCTGGCCGACCTGCAGGGGCTGGCCATTGGGACCTTGGAATCGGCCAGCGAAGATGGGCGCGATCTGCTCGAGTTTATCGCCGATGACCAGGAGCAGCTCCCTTCGCGTTTAGTCGAGCGGGCGGAGCTCGAGCGGGTTTTGGCCGAGGCCATCGAGCAAATGCCAGCCATGGATCGCACCGTGATCAGCCTTTACTACCGGGAAGAGTTGACGTTGCGCGAGATCGCACAGGTCGTCCATCTGCACCAGTCGCGCATCTCGCAACTGAAATCGCAGGCCATTCTGCGGCTGCGTTCTTACTTAGCCCGGCGCTGGCCCGCCGGGCGGGGGAGATAGCCATGAGCGAGCATGCCCGCTGGCTGATGGAACAATGGACCGTCGCCCTGGCGGCGGCCATCGATTCCATGTCCGAACAGCGTCCCGGGGTCGATTTTACGCCCGCGGCCGCGTCTGGCGCGGTCGTCCCGCCGGCAGGGAATGCGCTCTACTGGGAACAGGGTTTCCGGGACATCCCTCAGCCGGCCCTGTGGGTCGCGGCACCGGAGAAGACCTGGCTTTCTCTAGGCCAGCGCGCGCTGCGGGCGGCCGGCATTGAGGCCGCCGAGCCCGCCGACGCCCGCAATACCTATCTGGAGATCTTGAACCAGTCGCTCGCCGCGACCGCGCAGAGCCTGGGGGCGCGCCTCGGCAAAGACGTGGCCTGCGAGCGCGGCGCGGAGCGCCCGTTGGGGCCGGCCGCTCTGTCCTTTCAGGTGACCTTGCGCTTTCCCGATGAAGAAATGGAGCTGGCCGTGGCCTTGGGCGCGGTCCTGATCGCGGCGTTGGAGAACCCGCCGGCCGCCTCCGAGAACGCAGCGGAAGGGAAAACGGCTGCGGCGGCTGCGGCGGCACCGCCGGCTAAAACGATGGACGTGCTGCTCGATGTGGAACTGCCGGTCAGCGTCTCGTTTGGCCGCACGAAGCTTCCCATCAAAGAGGTCCTCAAGCTGACCACCGGTTCGATTGTCGAGCTGAACCGGTCTCTCAGCGAGCCGGTGGACGTGGTGGTGAACAACTGTGTAGTGGCTCGCGGCGAAGTGGTGGTGATCGAAGGCAATTACGGCGTCCGGATTCACCAGATCGTGAGCCGGCAGGACCGGCTGCGGAGCCTGCGGTAATGGCGCGGCCGATCCGCGTACCCCAACAACGGGTTTGGCGCAAGGGGTCTATATGTATCCTGGTTGGATCGTAAATCCGAACGCCGCGGGTCTGGCGGTGGCGGCAGGCCTGGTGCTGGCGCTCGGTCTAGTGCTCTTTCTGATCTGTACCGCCAAGATCAGGACCCGCGCGGTTACGCAGCCGGCGGCGCCCGCTTCCGAATTCGAGGAGGTGCGCCGGCGCCTAGCCGACCTCGAGGCGCGCCGGGCGGCGCCGGTTCCGGATGTGGCCGCCTCCGATCCCTCAACGGTTGCCGTTCGCCCCGGCATGAACCTGAGCCGGCGCAGCCAGGCTCTGCGGCTCGCGCGCCGCGGCGAATCCCCGGAGCAGATCGCCTCCATTCTGGGGCTCGCCGCCGGCGAAGTGCGGCTCTTGCTCAAAATCCACGGGATCCTCATGCAGGTAGCGGATCCTGAGCCGCGCCGTACCCCATTAAAGCCCGGCCCGGATTTCGCCGATATCCTCAGTAGCGCGAACAAGGCTCACGCGCGCGTCGCGAAACCAGTATGAAGGTCCAAGACACGAATCTCACGGGAACGTTGCCCGCCGCCCCGGCCCCATCGGCCGCGCCGGCGCGCCAATCAGGACTCACGGCTCTCTCGTCGGGGTCCTCGGCGGATGGCGACCGCGTGGAGCTGTCCAGCTTCACCGGAAAGCTGGGTGCGATGCTGGGCGCGCAGGCGCAAGGGCAGGCCGCGCGCGTGTCCGCGATCGAGCGCGACTATCAGGCGGGCCGCTACAGCGCGGACGCGCAGCAAACCAGCCACGCACTGGTTCAGGAAACTCTCGGCACGGCTGCCGGAGAGAAGGGCGCATGAACAGCGGCGCGGACCCCGGTGGTCTGATGGATGCGGCGTGCCGCGACCTCCAAGCCGCGGTGGAACTGGTGGCGCGGGCTGGGGCGGAAGATATCGAGGCCGCGCGTGCCCCTCTCACGCGGGCCGCTCAACGGATGGAGGCGGCTCTCGCCGCGTTGCGTGAGGAAACAGCTTCCCGGCGTGCCGAAGCCGGACCTGCGCTCGAGCGTTTCCGCCGCGAGCTGCGCCTGTGCGCCGCGCTCTATCAGCACGCCGGAGCGTTCTGTGCGCGGTGGATGTGTGCCCGGTCCGGTCCCGGCGGGCAAGCCTATTCGCCGCGGGGCGGGGCAGGATTAGCCCTGCGGGCGCCCGCGGGCCGGCGCGTCTCGGTCGAAGGCTAGCCAGGAGGTTCCGGATGTCGCTGCTGTCCTCTCTCAACAGTTCGGCAAGCGCGATGAACGCGCTCGATCTTGCGCTTACCACGACGCAGAACAACGTGGCCAATTCCTCGACCCCCGGGTATGCGAGCCAGACCCTCGATCTGGATGCCATGCCGTTTGATCCGGCCACCGGTCTCGACGGCGGCGTCATGGCCGGCGAAGTCCAAAGCTCGCGCAACGAGTTCGCCGAGGAGGCTGTCGATAGCGCCCAAACCGCTCTCGGCATGGCCACCCAGCAGTCCACCAGCTTGACGGCGGTACAAAATGCCCTGAGTCTTTCCGCGACCAGCGGCATTCCCGCTACGCTCGACAACCTGTATGCGAGCTTCTCCGCCTGGAGCGAAGATCCGGAGAGCGACTCCGCCCAACAGGCGGTGATGACCAGCGCGCAGCAGCTGGTGGAGAGTTTTCAAACCACCGTCTCCGGCCTCCAGCAGGTCCAGCAGGATACCGAAACCCAAATCGGCCAGACGGTCAATCAGATCAATGCCTACGCCCAGCAATTGCAGACCGACAACATCCAGATGGCCAATGGCGATGGCGATGACGCCTCGCTCGACGCCAACGTCCACAACACCCTCGAGAACCTCTCCCAACTCGTGAATTTCACCTACACGGTGGGCGGCGACGGCGAAGTCACGGTACTCGCGGGCGGTGAGACGCCGCTCGTGGTGAACCAACAGCAGTACAACATCTCCGACGTGATCGCCGCGCCCGCCACGGCGCCTGGCAGCCCCGGCGTGCCACCCACGGCCACTATCCTCGATTCCGCGGGCCGCGACGTCACCTCGCAAATCACCGGCGGCCAATTGGGCGGCCTGCTCAATACGCATAACCAGGTACTGGCTTCGCTGCTAGGGGATTCCACCCAGCCCGGCACGCTCAATCAGCTCGCCCAGGCCCTGGCCGATCGCGTCAACCAGTTGCTCAGCCAGGGCAACGTCTCCGACGGCCCCCCGCCGGTCGTGGGCTCGGCTCTGTTTTCTTACGATACGTCCAACGCCACCAACGTCGCCGCCACGCTCGCCATCGATCCCTCGGCTTCCGCGAGCACGCTCGCCGCCATTGATCCCGGCCCTCCCGAAGTGAGCAACGGAATCGCTCTGGATCTGGCCGGGCTCTCCAACTCTACCGCTCCCGCCGATCAAATCAACAACCTGACTTATGTACAGTATTTCGGGAACATCGCGTCCGCGGTGGGCGAACAACTATCCGAGGCCAACGACCAGCAGACCAATCAGCAGCAGGTAGTGGCACAGGCGCAGAGCATGCGCCAGCAGATCTCCGGCGTCAACTTGGACGAACAGGCGGCCCTGCTGGTCCAGTACCAGGCGGCCTACCAGGCCAATGCGCAGCTGTTTCAGGTTTTGGACAGCTTGACCGAGACCGCGGTCGACATGCTCGAACCGACAAGCTGACGCGCTCTGGTGTGGCTCTACGGCAAATGGAGGGGAGGGAAACGATATGATTTCGGCGATTGATCCGTCGGGAGCGCAGTTTTTAGCCAATCTCGGACAGATCCAGAACAGCATGCAGCAGGCTGAGAACGAGCTATCGAGCGGCCTCAAGTTTCAGAACGCTTCCGATGCGCCCGAAGAAGTCAGCGACATCCTCAGTCTGCGCTCCGACATCAGCCGCAACGACCAGGTGCAATCCAATCTGAACACGGTTTCGACCGGCGTCAACACCGCCGAACAGGGTGTCGCGACCGCCGAGCAGCTCGTCGAAAACGCACTGACACTGGCCTCCCAGGGCGTGACCGCAACCCAGACCGCGCAAACGCGGTCGGCCCTGGCGCAACAGGTGGGAGACATCCAGAGCGAACTGATCTCCATCGCCAATACCCAGGTTGGCAGTGCATACGTTTTCGGCGGCGACGATTACCTGTCCCAGCCGTACGAGGCCGACCCTGTCAACCCGGACGTAGGCGGCGTCGTCGTCCAGTTGACCGTCACCGAGGCCACCCGCCAGATCGAGGACCCGGTGGGCAATACCTTTTCCGTCGATATGACCGCGCAGCAGATTTTCGATGACCAGAATCCCGACGGGACCCCTGCCGCCGATAACGTGTTCGTGGCGGTGAACCAGTTGCGCGTGGCGCTCCAGAACAACGACCTGACCGGCATCCAGAACTCGATCACCGCTGTGACCACGGCCGACGACTACCTCAACACGACCCTCGGCTTTTACGGCGCCGCCCAGAACCGCCTGTCGGCGGCCACCAGCCTGTCTCAGCAGACCGATCTCACGTATCAGACGGCGCTCAGCAGCGACCAGGATGCCGACATGGCGCAGGCGGCCACCGAGCTTACCCAGGCCCAGACCCAGGAACAGGCCGCGCTCCAAGCCGAATCCATGTTGCCCCGGACCAGCCTGTTCAATTTCTTGGGTTGACCCGGATGCCTAAAGAATCTACCGCGACCGGGCGATGAATGAACCAGGAGGCCCGCGCCAACCGGTGAATCGCCAACTCTCGCAGCAGGAAATCGACGCCGTATTTGAGAAGCTGGACCGGAGGAACGATCGAGCGGCGGCGGCAACCTATCCCGCGCCTGCCCGGCAAGGTATCCGGTTTGACTTCCGCCGCCTCGACCGCATCGCCAAATCCCAGCTCCGCGCCATTCACCTGCTGCACGACACCTTCGTGCGCAACCTCGGGTCCAGCCTCTCGGCGTACCTGCGCTCCTACCTGACCGTCAATCTGGTCAGCGTCGAGCAGCTCTCTTACGGAGAATTTCTGGAGGGCCTGCCTTCCCCCACCTGCATCACTTCACTGAGCCTCGAACCCTACGAAGGCAACGCCGTCCTGGAGCTGAATCCTTCTATCATCTTTCCGGTCCTCGAGATGCTGCTGGGCGGGAACGGAAAGAATCCCTCGGTGGTGCAGCGGGAGATCACCGAAATAGAGCAGAGCCTCCTCGACGGCTTGTTCCGCATTGTTCTGCACGATCTCACCGAGGCCTGGAAAGGCGTCACATCGATCGACTTTAAAATCGAGAGCATGGAGAAAGAGCCGCAACTGCTCCAGGTTCTGGCGCCAAATGAGGCCGTGGTGGCGGTGGGCATCGAAGTACGCACCGGCGATGCCACGGGCATGATGAACCTGGCCATGCCCGCCATCATCATCAAGATGATGCGCCAGAAGTTCGAGCAACAGTGGTCCGTGCGTAAAGCCGAGTCGAGCGAAGCCGAGCAGGAACGCATGCTCCTGTTTTTGGGCGACGCCACGGTCGAAATCGAAAGCCGGCTGGAGGGCGCCCGCTTCAGCATCGAGGAGTTTCTGGGCATGGCGGAGGGCGACCTGCTGGTTTTCGACCACCCCTTGAATCGCCCTCTCGAAGGCATCGTCAACGGCAAACGGAAGTTCAAAGGCCAAATCGTCCGCGTCGGCAACAACCTGGCGCTTCGCATCGACTGACCCTTCCGCGGTTCGCGCCGCGCGAGCCGGGGTCCGCAGTTGTAGCTGCCACCCCAAAGCCGCTACATTGGAATTCTGCAGCTTCTCCTTTCACTGGGGGCTATGGGTGTCGCGCTCGTGGCCACGGCGGCCGCCATCGCGGGCATCCTCCTCGGCATCTCCCTTAAGGGCGCGAGCCGCGGTACGCGCCTGATGGTCCCCTTCGCCGGCGGCCTGCTGATCGGAATCGTGCTATTCGGCCTGCTGCCCGAGCTGATCGAGCAGCTTGGCCTGGCGCGCGGCCTGTTGCTCGTCGCGTCCGGATATCTGATCCTGCGCGTCATCAACCGGTATCTATTTCCTGTGTGCCCGTCCTGTGCGCACGATCATGACCACGACGCTTGCGGCGCCACCTTGCACGGATTCGCAGCCCCGCTCCTGATCGCCGCCGCCATCCACAGCACGCTCGACGGCTGGAGCATCGTGACCGCACAAGCCGCCGCCCCGGCGGGCATACGCCTGGCTCTGCCCGTGGCCATGGTGCTGCACAAGATTCCCGAAGGCATCGCTCTGGGCGCCATTCTGCGCGCCGCCGTCGCCTCGCGCTGGCCGGCTTTCTTCTGGTGTTTGTCGTGTGAAGGTTGCACGCTCCTCGGTGGCGCCGCGGGACTCGGGCTCGCCCCGGTCCTGGGCCAGGCCTGGATCGGTTATCCCCTGGGCATTGCCGGTGGCACGTTCTTGTATCTCGGATTCCACGCCGTCCACGGCGAATGGAAGCGGCGCGGCGCGATTCCCGCTCTCGTGCCCGCACTCACCGGCGCCGCCGGCGCCGCCGCCTTGCAGCGCGGGGCCGAGGCTTTCCTGCGCTAAGTACGGACGGGGACTCGCTCCTATTCCACCAGCTTTCCCGCCGCGATCAGAGCCGCGACATCCGCCACATCCTGCTCCAGGGCCCGATCGCGAGACAGGAAATCCGACACCTGGCGAATATCCGTGTGCACCCTCCGGTTGCGCGCGCCGAGCTTCTCCGGCGCTCCGCGCAAATCGACCGCTTGCGCCGCGGCCAGCAGCACCATCGCCGTCGCATTGCGCAGGCACTCGAGCGCGTCGAGCGCGGTAACCGCGGCGTGCATCCCGAGGCTCACCACATCCTGGTTGTACGCTTCGGTGGGTAGCGAGTGAATCGAACTCGGCCCGGCGATCTGGCGCACGGCGCAGGCCAGGCTGGTCACGCTCAATTGCATTCCCTTGAATCCCGAGTTTACGCCCGGCTCGGGCACCAGGCTCGCCGGCAGCCCATGGTTGAATTTGTCGTCGACCAGCACCGCCATCAGCGCGTTGGCCCAGTTGGCCATCACCGCGAAGTCGATCTTCCAGGTGTCCAGCAGGCGTGCGATGTGGCCGCCGTAGAAGTTGCCGGCCCGGTAGAGCGCGCCTGTTTCGGGATCGACCAAGGGATTATCGTTGGCGGAGTTGATTTCGCGTTCAAGAAGCGGCCGCGCCGTTTCCAGGGCCTCCCAAACCGGCCCCAGACCTTGCGGCGGGCAGCGCAGCGAATAGCAGCTCTGCCGCGCGGAATCGCCGGCCGTCTTACTGCCGGCGAGATGCTCTCGGATATATTCGGCCACCGCGATTTGCCCCGGATGCCCCTTCGCCTCCTGCACCCACGCGGCGAATGGCTCTGTGCCGGCTTCGAGCGCTTCGATCGCGAGCGCGATGGCCGCGAGCAGCGCGCGCAGCACACGCCACGCGTCCACCCACACGAGCGCAGCGGCCGCCGTCATCATGGTAGTGCCGTTGATCAGCGCGAGTCCCTCTTTGGGTGCGAAGCGGATCGGTTCGAGGTCCGCCAGTTTGAGGGCTTCGAGGGCCGCCATGTGGCGCCCGCGATATTCGACCCCGCCCATCCCGACGAGTGCGCGCGCTACGTATGCCGACGGCATCAGATCGCCGCTCGCCCCGACCGATCCATAGCGCGGCACCACCGGCGTGATGCCGCGATTCAGCAGCCTGATGAGCGCCTCCACCAGCTCCAGCCGCACTGCCGATGCGCCGGTCGCAAATGTCGCGACGCGCAGCAACATCGCCGCGCGCACTACGTCCCGGGGCAGCGGAGCCCCGGTGGCGCAGGAAAGGTGGCGCATGATGTTCTGCTGCAAAAGCTCGGATTGATCCGGCGTGAGTGAGAACTTGATGTTCCCGCCGACGCCGGTATTGACACCGTAAATGCTCGCGCCGCGCTCGATCTGTTCTTCGAGCACTGCGCGGCCTTTGCGAATCCGCCCGCGCGCGCCGCCGTCCAGCTCAATGGTCTTCGCGAACCGTGCTGTTTGTTCTACGTCTTCGATCCGCAGCGGCCGCAGGCCCACGAGCAACGGTTCAGGCATACCGACGTTTTAGCATTCCGCCACACGCGCGGCAATGCTCGGTTAACTGTTACTCGATCGTGAAATCGCCCTTCGCTTCGCAGGTCTGGTTGCCGGTGTGGTCGCGTGCCGTGAGCACGATGGCGTACTGGCCCGGGCGAATCTTGCTCTGCAGGCTCAGATTCATCGAGCCCGGCACGTAGGCCTTGGGGTAAAACGAGGAGCTCTTCTCTTCCGCGGCTTTCTCTTGGGTGTAGAGAACCTTGCCGCCCGGCGCGAGAACCGAAATGCCGTAGTCTACATCCACGCTGTTGCCTGGACCGAACTTGTAGCCGATGATGTCGAACCGCGCCCAGAGCGTATCGCCGGGCCTATAGGCAGCCACGGTGAGAGCATCGTGATCCTCCTCGCCGCGGTAGAAGTGCAGATTGCGGATTACGAGCGTATCGCTCGGTGCAACATCCCGTCCGCGCACTGCAAGCGGGAAATCCTGGGAAATCGTCGCGCCTTGCGCCATCTCATCGGTCACTTGTAGCGTGATCTTGTAAACCCCCGAAGGTCCCATGGGTGGAAGCAGCAGTTGCTGGCGCACCACCGGCTTCCAGTTCTTGTCTTCCGGCTCGAGCGTGGTGTCTACCTGGCCGGTCACGGTTTCGAGCAGGCGCACGCCCTTCGGATCGAGCGCGTTCATCTTGTAAGACAGGTGGATCTTCCGCCCGTCCGATACCTTGAAGCCGCTGATCTGGAATTTCAGGAAGATGAACTGCCCCGGGACGAAAGTGAACCCCGCGGGAACGGCAGCACCGTCCTCCATATCGCTGATCGAGGGCCTGAGAATGGCAAGTGGTGGCGCCGTCGCGGAATTCGCCACCGAGGCGATCGCGAACAGCACGGCTAACCGGGCGCACATTACGATCTCCCGCAAGCCTTAATTCTACCTGGCGTCGGGTTCGTTCAGCATACGGTCGAACTTGTGCTTTTGCTCTTCGTTGAGGATTTTGTAAATGCTGCCCTTACCGTTAGCCAGAACCGCCTGATAGTAGTGGGCGAAATCGTCGAGCAGCGTTTTGAGTTGCTCGGTCTGCGCCGGGGTCAAATCGAGCTCCCTCTGCAACCGGCTGATGGAGATATCCTTGCCCTGCTGCGTCCAGAACGCCGCGCGATGCAGACCCTTGTGTAAGCCGAAGTTCATCGCCAGCGCACCCACGACCGCGCCCGACAGAAACACCAGCACAATCGTGGACGCGAACGCGGTCCGTGGATTTTGAATGGACCGGGTGACAGCGTACGTATCCATCGGACTACGGCTCGTAGGAGGCCAGCGTGGCGAGCATGACGTCCGGATTACCCGCGGGGCCCTGTTGAGCCATAATCACTTCGGGATTTGCCGGCCCAGCCGAGTATTCCGTTTCGCGGCTAATCAAGTAGCTGCCCAGAACCGCCAAGGTCATCACCGAAGCAAACGCCACGCGCTTACCGAAGGCCGGGTCCAGAAGGCAAAGTCCCCAGATTGAGCGCGGACGCTCCGCCTCAACCCGTTGGGCCACGCGGGCATAGAACCCGCCTGAGGGCGCGATTTCTTCGGGAGCTCGCAACGCCACCAAGGCACTCGAGATCTCCTGTATCGCGCGAACTTCAGCCCGGCATTCTTGGCAGGACCCCAGATGGGCCGTGAATTCCCGTGAACCAGGCGCACCGGCGAGGTACGCTTCGAGCCGATCCACAATCACCTGATGCATATTTTTCTTCCCTTAAAAGTGACTCATCAGCCTTCGCTGATCCTGAGCGGATCTTCGCCCGCTTCAGGAGTTATGCTACTACCAAACCAGGGGCGCGATCCAGACGCTGCGCCGCCTTTACCAGTTTTTGCCGGGCACGGAACAGTTTCACCTTGATTGTGTTCTCGTTCATGCCCGTTATTTCCGCCAATTCTTCCACCGAGCGCCCCTCCACTTCTTTGAGCACCAGAAGCGTGCGCTCTTCTTCAGAAACCCGCGTCAATAACTTCACCACGTAATCCCGCCGGGCCAGGTTCTGATCCACCGGAACCTGCCGGTCGACCGCCGGCTCCGTGTTCTCCACCCGCCGGACCTCGTCCTCGCTCAGGTCGCTCTCATAGACCAGCTTGCGTACCTTCTTCTTCCGCAGATAATCGAAGCACTCGTTCACCGTAATCTTGTAGATCCAGGTGATCAAAGAACTGCGGAAATCAAAATTCCGAAGCGAGAAAAAGACCTTGGCAAATACCTGTTGGGCGATGTCCTCCACGTCGTTGCGCTGCCGGACGATCCCATGAATGATGGAAAAGACTTTAGATTGATAGCGTTCCACGATCTCCCGAAACGCAGCTTCGTCGCCCTTCTGCGCTCGGCGCACCATCGCACCTTCCTGGCTGTTCTCGTAATCCACTTTCGTCTTGACCAACACCCGGCTGCCAAACGCCGGAAGAGGGAGCGCGCCAGTGGCTGTACCCATACACCGCTGCATACGCGACCCGCTTCCGGCCGGTTACATTTATCCAACTACTCCCGTCACGCTGGATAACCCGTTTGGATGGTAACAAATTCCCCTTGCAACTTTAGGTCCGATGAGCCATCCAATTAGTAGCAAACGCCCCACGAGCCTGTCGGTTCCGGGAATGTGGGGTCCGATTGACTCGGTGCTGCGTTAGTTTCTATAATCGTAACGAAGTAAAGGGGGTTTGCCAGCAATGGTCCAACTGACCGAAAACGCCATAACCAAGGTAAAAGAGATCCTGTCGTCCCAGGAACCCAAACCGGCCGGGCTGCGCATCGCCGTGGTGGGTGGCGGGTGCTCCGGCTTCAGCTATTCGATGGCCTTCGAGAACACGCCGAACATGCTTGACAAGACCTACACCTACGACGGTCTGAAGGTGTTTGTCGATCAGGCCAGCATGCTGTACCTGGACGGTGCCCAGGTCGACTACGTTGAGAGCCTGGAAGGCGCCGGCTTCAAGTTCTCGAATCCGAACGTCAAATCAACCTGCGGTTGCGGCAGCTCGTTCAGCGCGTAAGCGGAGCGGGACGGAGGGGACCTTAGTTTCCCAATGATCCCGTTTAGTATCGCACTCGCCAACATCCCGTTCCCGGCGACTCCTGAGGAGTCGGTCACGTTGGCGGAACAAGCCATCGTTCAAGCGTCCCTCGATCGCGCCGGCCTCATCTGCTTTCCGGAAGCCTTCGTTCCCGGCTATCGGGGATTGGGGAAATCGGTGCCGCCTCCCGATCCTGCGTTCCTTGAACGTGCCTGGTCTGCCATTCAAGCCGCCGCCGCGAAAGCAAACATCGCGGTGATTCTCGGCACCGAGCGCGTTGTCGATGGCGCTCTGTTCATCACCGCACTGGTCATCAATCGAGACGGAACCATCGCCGGTTTCCAGGACAAAGTCCAACTCGACCCCTCCGAGGACGGTCTCTATTCCCCCGGTTCCGGGCGGCGGGTTTTCCAAACCGGTCCGCTGACATTCGGCATCGTGATCTGCCATGAGGGTTGGCGCTATCCGGAAACGGTCCGCTGGGCTGTGCGGCACGGCGCACACATCGTGTTCCACCCGCATTTCGATATTGCCGAACCCGGCGGCTACGTGCCCTCGAGTTTCGCCGATCCAGCGAACACATTCCACGAGAAAGCCGCGTTGTGTCGCGCCGCCGAGAACACCTGCTATTTCGCAACCGTGAACTGTGCCAGCGCCGGGTCGCCGACCACTTCGGCGGTGGTGCGGCCCGATGGGACGCTCCTCAGCTACCAGCCATACGGAAAACAAGGGCTGCTCCTCGCGGACATCGACATCACCGCCGCCACAGGCCTGCTCGCGGCCCGCTGCAAATCTGCGTAGATAATTCGCGGACAAGTCCGTCCCTGGTTTCCTCGTTGGCGATCTTCCATCCGCTCCCTTTTTCAGCAGCCACAGTGCGTTATTCTCGGAGTCATGGCGACAAAGAAACAATCCACTCTCGGCAAGCGGCTGATCGCCTCAGCCAAGGAGATGGTTGCGCACGCGAAAGGCGAAATTGAGCTGGACACCTATGAGGTCAAGGTTCCACCAGCGGTCGATGTGGCAATCCGCAAGCGGTTCGGACTATCCCAGGCGGAGTTCGCCAGACGTTTTGGTTTCAGCCCGCGTGCCGTGCAGGACTGGGAGCAGCGCCGCCGGACACCAGAGAGCGCCGCACGCGCCTACCTACTGGTGATTGAGCGAGAGCCGAAGGCGGTGGATCGGGCGCCGCTGCGAGGGGCGGCGTAGATGAGGGATGATATGTAGCGCAGGGCCACGTGCTTTTGCGGGGACCTGCGGCTTTTGGTCGGCGGCGCGAAAAACCCGCAGGTCCTCCGCCAAACCCGCGGCTGCCCTGCGCTACCTCACCGTTCTCATTTTGGCAACACCTTCCAGGCGTCCTCGTACCGTCTTGCGAAGTCCCACTCCACGCCAGTAAAGGCGCCAGGTTCACCTGGAAGACCTTTGGCCTTTCTCCGCGCCCTAGCGTGCTCTAAGTCGACGCGGATTCCTTTCTCGACCTCCTTCTGCGTGAGGACGAAAAACCGATTTTGCTCATCATCGGGCACCAACGCGAACAGGTAAAATAGCCTCTCGCGTGTCTTCTTTGGCTGTACCGGCCAGAAGTTATGCTTGTATTGCCCCTTTACATCTACGAGGAAGGGTGCACCCTTAGGACTGATAACCATGAGGTCAATGACTGGGTGGTTCCCCATGGTAAATGCGACTTGGTAACCGCGCTTACATAGTTCGCTCGCGACGGCGAATTGTGCTGTCCATTGGGTCCGATGTACGTCTCGCCTTTGCTTCAGTGGCTGTTTACCTTTTGCCATTTAAACACACCAAGACCGAATCCGGCCTACCGAAGTGCAAAAACAAACTGTGCCGCGCGCGAGCTGAATTCCGGCGTCACCCATCGTGGCGGGCTTCGCTGAATTCCGGTTTTGCCATGGAAGTCTCCGAACACGTTTTGCATATCGGGCGCCAGCCTGTGGAGAGGGCGGCCGCTTCTGTCCCGTCCGACCGAGCTGATCCTCACCGCTCTCTTCAGCAAACGGCTGCTCGCATTGCCCTTCACTAGAACGAGGCGATCCTTTTGGTCCTCGAAGACTCCGCGATGCCTGACATGAAAGTTGTTCCTGAATAGCCCGGCTAATTCCGCTCGGCCATACGAAGTGGCAAGGCCTGCCTTCGCCACTTGGAAGTAGGCGATAACATACAGAGCGGGCGGGCAATCGAAATCCCAACCCTTAAGGCCAGCGTAGAAGACCAACAGGTCGCCTTCGCTCAGCCGACGCAGCGATGCCTTGGGCGGCGTTGGATCACCGTAAGTAAACGTCTCAAACTCGGGGTCGAAGTGGACGGGCTGGCGCCACAATCTCGCGCGGCGACTTTCAGGGAAGTAATCAATCAGTTTTCTTCCTCCCCTGCCGAGACTGTTTCCATACATCCTCTCGTCGACCCCTTCGCCTCCGAACCGGTCCGGAATTGGGATGTACTCGAATGAACCGTCTCTGAAAAGTGGGCCGTGGATTCCCCCTGAACCCATGTCTATGCCGACCCTCAGTAAGACGACGTGCATTTCCTGCTACCCATCGGCTGATGGTCGTCCTTGAGGCACGGCTCCCCGTATTTGCCCGGTTTGCCCCGGCGCTCCAGCCATTTCACGAACCGGCCGATGTAAGCTGAATCGAAACTGCTCTTGAATCCCGGGCCTTTCTTTTCGATGTCGGAGAACTTCTTCGGAATGTCAATTGCTTTTGCCCCGAAATAGTAGAAATGCCGCGAGATGAGGACAAACTGTCCGTGCTTCTCAAAGTCCTTAACCGGCTGTATGTTGTCTCCCTGCTTTTGCTCACAGGTGCCGGACTGGCGAGCCTTCTTTCTGGCGAACCGACGGTCGCTCCAGTACTTCAAGCGCGTACACCTCTCATCCACTCTCATTGCGTAGACCAGCTTCCCGTTACCAGCGCTCTTCTTCCTGTTCGCACCACCCGTACCCACGATCCAATCGCCCTTCTCCGCCAGCTCGACTATGTTCGATGGATTTCCAGGACGCTTGCGGTATTTGCAGCGGCAGAGAGTGCAAAGACCGAAATATGGGTTGGGGGCATGCCCGGTGTCATGCTCAACCACGTACGAGTAAAGCTTCATGACACGCTCTCAGGCGCCGTCGATAATAGCGTATTTATCGTTCTACTTCAATCGGACCGACCTGCCTGGGAGAATATAGCGCGCGTCAGAGCGCCGAGAGGCTAAACCGAAGATGTTTCCCCTACGCCGCCGGTGCCGCCGCCACCGCTGCATGTCCGTCGAACTTCACGCTCACCAGTCGTGAAACGCCCGGCTCCTGCATCGTGACGCCGTACATCGCCTGCGC
This sequence comes from Terriglobia bacterium, assembly GCA_963768075.1. Classification (GTDB taxonomy): domain Bacteria; phylum Acidobacteriota; class Terriglobia; order Bryobacterales; family Bryobacteraceae; genus QHXW01. The sequence continues at coordinate 25,951 of CAVYHD010000002.1, read as the reverse complement.
CGCTTCCATCGTCTTCTTGGAGTGCGTGATGACGATGAACTGCGTGTCGCGCTGACATCTCGCGCAGCAGCCGCGTGAGCCGGCCGATGTTGGCTTCGTCGAGCGGCGCGTCCACTTCGTCCAGCACGCAGAACGGGCTGGGCTGATAGCGGAAAATCGCCATCAGCAGCGCCAGCGCCGTCAGCGCCTTCTCGCCGCCCGAAAGCAGCAGCACGTTTTGCAGCTTCTTGCCCGGGAGGCGATGCGATGATGTCGATGCCGCAGTCGGTGAGGTTCGTTTCGTCGGTCAGGCGCATCTCGCCCGACCCGCCGCCGAACAGCGTCTGGAACGCCTCGCGGAAATTGCTCGTTGATGGCCTCGAACGCTTCGGTGAATTTCTGGCGCGATACTTCGTCGATCTCCTGGATCGCTTTCTCGGTGTCGCGGATGGAATCGAGCAGGTCCTGCCGCTGCGCGCTCAGGAAATCGTGGCGCTGCTGGCACTCCTGGAATTCCTCGAGCGCCTGCGGATTGATCGGCCCCAGCGCTTCGATGCGCGCGCGGATCTCGTCGTACTGCCGCTCGGCTTCGCGTCGAGCGCGTCGCCGTCCGGCAGCAGTTTCGTCGGCCGGCACCAGTTCGTCCACGCGCGCAGTCCAGCTCCTTGCGGCTGGTCTCGTCCAGGATACTTCAACTCCGCCTGCTTCTTCACCAGCTCGACTTCAATCTCGGAGCGCTTCTGATGCGCCGCCTCCACCTCCGCCCGCAACCCCTTGAGCTTCTCGTCCACTCCGGCCAGCATTTCGCGGAGCTGCGTTTCCTCGAACGCCATGGCGGTTCGACTTCGGCTTCCGCGGCGATGATCTCCGCGGCGAGCTCCGCCGACTTCCGATCCAGCTCGATGTTATCGGCCAGCAGGCGCGCGCGATCGATGCCCAGGCGCTCGATCTCCGCGCGTCAGCTCATCGCGCCGGCCCGTCGACTTCCGCCGAGTTGCGCTTCCAGCGCGCGCCAGCGAAGCCCGCTCGGCGCGATGCCGTTCTTCCAGACCCGCCAGTTCGACGCGCAGCGCCGCGTGTTCTTCGCCGATTCGCGCGGCGTCGGCTTCGAGCTTCTCCATCTCCTCGCGCTGCGTCGGCCAGCGCCTGCTCCCGCTCGGCGCGCTGTGCTTCCTTTTCGGCCACCGCCTCGCGATTCCGCTCGCGCTGCTCGAGGGAGCGCTCGCTTCTCGCGCTTGCAGCCGTTCCAGTTCGAGCCGCGCCACCGAAATCCGCGAGTTGGCGCGCGACGTTCTCCTCGGTGAGCTTGCGCATCTCGTGATCGAGCGCCAGCGTGTCCTTCTCGCGCGCCTGTTGCAGCGCGCGCAGCCGCTCGAGCTCGCTTTCGAGCACCGCGATTTCGCGATCCAGCGCGTCGGCGCGCGCCACGCGACGTCCGACAGCTCGCTTTCGCGAACTGCGAGCGTCCGGCTCAGCTCGCGCAGTTCGCGCTTCATGGCCAGCGGACCGCTGGCCGTTTTCTTTCCGCCGCGTCAGCGTGCGGCCGTGGTAGCAGAGACCGTCGGGCAGCAGAAAATAGAGGTCGCGGATACGCTTCCGCCAGGCGCTGTGCCTCGGCGCGGTCTTCCGCGATGACAGCAATTGGCCAGGCGCGGCAGCAGATCGAGCGCCTGCCCGGCGAAGCCGTTGGTGAGCCGGAAGATAATCGCGTCAGCCGTGGCAGATCTCCGGCGGGATGGCTCCGGCGCCGCTGCGGCTGCACACCCGCCTTCCACTGCACCAGGAACGTGGCGCGGCCTTCGCGAGGTCGGCGCGCATGCAGCTCCATGCCCGCGCTCGGCCTGCTCCCAGTTCTCCACCACCACGTATTCCAGCTCGTCGTGCAGAAATTCTTCCGCCGGCCGCTCGTACGCCGGATCCACTTCCACGAAATCGGCCAGCACGCCCCAGCGGACGGAAGTCCGCCGCCGCCGTTTCGAGCGCGCCGAACAGCCGCTTCACCGATTCGGTCGTATAAGCGCGATGCGACAGAATCTCTTCGAGCGATTCCTTGCGCGCGTGCAGCCGCGAGAACTCCGCGCGCAGCGTGTCGATCTGGCCGCGCAGTTCCGCTGCGGCGCTCTGGCGCTGCACCGCAGTTCCTCTTCGGTGCGATGGCGCTCGCCGCTGACCGCTTCGAGTTCCAGCTGGCGCTGCGCCATGGATTCGGAAATCTCTTTGCGCGCCTTTGCGAGCCGCGTCGATTTCCGCCGCCGCCGTTCTTCTTCCTTGTCGAGCGCGCGCTGTTTCGCGCTCGATGCCGGCCAGGTACTCTTCGATCTGCGCCAGCTGATTCTGGAGCGTGGAGGTTTCGCCAATCAGCCGCAGAACGGCAATGCGGCCGTCTTCGATCGACTTCCCGTGCTCGCGCACGCGTGACTTGCAGGCTGTCGCGCTGCCTGGTTGTTCTCCAGCATGCGCTGGCGCGCGCCGTCTGATCTGCTCCATCCAGTTCCGCCGTGGCGGCGTGGTGCGTGTCGCGCTCGCCCGCGAGTGCGTTCGAGCGCGTTTCCAGCTCCTGCACCTCGCGCTCCGCCCTGCGCCATGCGCTCTTCGATGGCCCCGGTTTCCCGCACCTGCGCCTCCAGGCGGCCGCGCGTGCGCTCCGCCTCCAGTTCGAACGCGGCCAGCTCCGCGCGCAGCCGCCGTCAAGCGCGCTTCGGTCTCGTAGCAGGACGTTCTGCAGCCGCTCGCGCTCCTGCTCGCTGGCCGTGACTGTCTTCCGAGATCGTGCGCAGCTCGTTCGAAGCCAGATTCAGATCGAGCGCCGCCTTGGCCGCCTCGCGCTCCAGCTGCCGGAACCGCGCCGCCAGCACCAGGCGCAGCTTGGCGTCCATCTCGGCCTTCAGCTCCCGTAGCGCCGCGTCTTGGATGCCTGGCGCTTGAGCGAATTTACCTGCCGGGCCACTTCTTCGAGAATGTCGAACACGCGCGCCAGATTCTGCTGGCGCTTTCCAGTTTCGCTTCCGCCAGGCGCTTGCGGGTCTTGTATTTGCTGATGCCGGCGGCTTCTTCGATGATCGGCCGCGCGGTCCTGCGGCTTGCGAGCTCAGAATCTGCCCGATGCGGCCCTGCTCGATGATGGCGTAGCTTTCCGGACCGAGACCCGTGCCCATGAACAGATCCTGAATGTCGCGCAGGCGGGCCTGGTGGCCGTCGATCAGGTATTCGCTTTCGCCCGAGCGGTACAGGCGGCGGGTGATGGTGATTTCGCCGGGCTTGCTGCGGTTGCCTTCCATCCGCCGGCTGCAGTTTGTGGCCGCGGGTCGATGCACGTCGGATCCACCAGGTCATCGTGACCGTGCGCCATGCCCGTCGGCTTGCGCTCGCGGGTTCCGGCGAAGATCACGTCTTCCATCCGCGCCCCGCGCAGGCTCTTGGCCGACTGCTCGCCCGAGCACCCAACTGATCGCGTCGCTCAGGTTCGACTTGCCGCAGCCGTTCGGACCAACGACCGCCGCGATCCCACCGCCGTTGAACCGGAGTTCGGTGCGATCGCAAAACGATTTGAAACCCAGCAGCTCCAGCCGCTTCAGCCTAAGCAAGCCCTACCTCCCAAGCTTTAGAGACGCAAATTCTGCGCATTGTGACCATACTAAGCGCGGGGAATTGAAAAGTAAAGTATATTCCACACGACACAGAGGGTTGTTTTCGAGATGACCCCAACATGTGGTATACCGCTCACTCATCGACGTTAATTTGCATTCGCAGCAGTGCCGCACCGAGCGTTTTGCCCTGCGCGTCGACCCGGAGAGAGACCGTGCCGCCGCCGCCCAGCGCTTCATGTAACAACAAATTTATCGCGCCGAGATTGGGCAGCTCGAAGCGCTCCACCTCGCCCTTTGACCAGATCGCCGAAGAATTCTTTGACGCGCTCCGCCGTTAATTCACGAACCAGCAATGGGTAATCACTCTCGCTTAAAAGCGATCACGCCGATGTTGGAGGTGTCGCCCTTGTCGCCGGAGCGGGTATGCGCGATTTGAGCTAGCGGGATCTTCATCCGATCACCTCGATCGAACTTTTGATTTCTTCGCGCGGGATCAGCGCCGACCAGTAAGCCACGATTTCGCGAACCGGCGGACGGCCGTCGCCGAAGCCGGTTGCGCCGGGCGGGCCGTTAAGCACCAGCGGAATCAGTTCGCGCGTGAAGCGATCGACGGCTCTTGCGATCCTGCCCTCGCTAACGCCGATGCGCAGTTGGACTTCGGGCGGATCGGATAGCCGGGGCGCGGCCGGGCCGTGGCAGGCGTTCACGCCGAAGAATTCGGTGTAGATTTCGTCGAAAGGTAAGGCCGAGTGAGCCAGGCGCCGCGCACGATGCGGTCGGCCGCGCGCGCCTTTTCGACGGCCTGCGGCCAACTGTAAACCAGCGTTCCGATGGCCTTCCATCCGTTCGCGTAACTGATCGAAAGCTTGAGGTTTGCGGGCCGCTCGCGGCCGCGAATGCCGGTGACGCGAACACGATCCGGGCCGATGTCGGCCAGTTGGATAGTGGTGAAATCGGCGATGCAATCGGGCGTGATGTAGTGTTGCGGATCGCCGAGTTCATAAAGCAAGTTGCTCCTTGACGGTGTCGGAATGGACGCGGCCGCCCGTTCCTGGGTGTTTGGTGACGATGAACGTTCCGTCCGGTTCGGCTTCGACGATCGGGTAGCCGATGTTGGCCATGTCGGGAATGTTTTGCCAATCGACCTGGCAGTTGCCGCCGGTGCATCTGCGCGCCGCATTCGATGATGTGCCCGGCGATGGTGCCGGCGGCGAGTTTGTCCCAATCGTCTCGGTTCCAGTGGAACTGGTGGACCATGGGGCCGAGAGTGAGCGCGGTGTCGGTGGATCGGCCGGCGATCACGACGTCGCGCGCCGGTGTCCAGCGCTTCGGCGAGAGGAAATGCGCCGATGTAGGCGTTGGCGCTCAGGATGCGGTCGCGGATCGTGGTGATGGGCTGCGCCGGTATCCAGATCGGCGCATCTCGTAGCCTTTGGCGAGGAATTCGTCGATGCGAGTTGAAGACATCGTCGCCGAGGACGACGGCGACTTTGAGCTCGGGCGCGACTTTGCGAACGGCTTGGGCGCAGGCGATGGGATTGACGCCGCCGGCGTTGGCGATGACCTTGATGTTGCGATCGAGCATCGGCTTGCGAGATACGGCCGATGAGGGGAGGGAAGTCGCGGGCGTAGCCGAGCGCCGGGTCGGCCTGCTCTGCTTTTGCAGGATCGACATGGTGACTTCGGCGAGATAGTCGAGGACCAGGTAGTCGATCGGGCCTTGATCGACCAGGCGGACGGGCGCTTCGAGCCAGTCGCCCCAGAAGCCTTGGCCGTTGGCGATGCGGATCATAAGCGTCTCCAGCGCAAGCGCGGCGTCGCGCGCGGGCGTTGCATGCGTGACTTCGAGGGCCAGCGTCAGCACTTCGCGGGTTTCCATCGGGATCGATCAATGCGTCGCAGTGGCCGCGGGCGGCGGCGTATCTTCGCATCCAGCCAGCGCTCGTAATCGGCGCGGGTGCGTTCGATGGATTGCTGCAAGTCCTCGGGCATGGGCTGGCCGCTCGATTTCCAGCTTCTCGATTTCGACGGAGAAGAGCGCCTGCACGGCGGAATCGCCTTCCATCACGCCGATGCGCGCGGTGGGCCAACTGAAAGTGAAGTTGGGATCGAAGCCCTGGCCGGCCATGGCGTAGTAGCCGGCGCCGCTGGCGTGATTGATGGTGAGCACGATTCGCGGAACGGTGGCGCAGGACATCGTTTCCACCATCTCGGCTCCGGCGCGGATGATGCCTTCGCTCTCGGCTTCGCTGCCGACCATGAAACCGGAGACATCCTGCATGTAAATGATGCGGCGTCCGAGCGCGTTCGGCCAGTTTCGACGAAGTACGCCACTTTGCGCGCGGTCTCGGTGTAGATGATGCCGCCGATGCGCGGACGGGGCTTGAGGAAACCGCGGCGGTTGGCGATCACGGCGACCGGATGCCCATTCGAGGCGCGCGTTGGCGCAGAGCATTTCGGGCGCGAACTCGGGTTGGAATTCGACGAAATCGTCGCGGTCGAAGATGCGCAAGAGCACGTCTTCGATCTCGTAGGGCAGGCGATGATCGGCGGGCAGAACGCGCGTAGAGATCTTCGGCGAGCGCTGGCGGGCTCGGTGCGCCGGCGGTGCGCGGCAGCGGGCGCGGGGAACTGGCGGAAGCGTGCGCGGATCATGTCGAGACAATGCGTCGTCGTTCTTCGCGCATGTAGTGCGCCACGCCGCTGATTGCGGTGTGCAGATGCGCGCCGCCGAGCGATTCCTGATCGATCGACTGGCCGGTCGCTCCCTTGACGAGATTCGGGCCGCCCAGGCCCATGAAGCTCGTGTTCTCCACCATGATGATGACGTCGCTGAGCGCGGGAAGATAGGCGCCGCCCGCGATGCACGGACCCATCACGGCGGCGATCTGCGGCACACGGAGCTTGCGCCGCATAAGTGAATTATAGAAGAAAATGCGGCCCGCGCCATACTGGCCGGGGAAAATGCCGTCCTGATAAGGAAGATTGACGCCGGCCGAATCCACCAGATAGACGATCGGCACGCGGTTGCGCATGGCGATTTCCTGCGCGCGCAGAATCTTGGTGATGGTCTCGGGCCACCACGCGCCGGCTTTGACGGTGGCGTCGTTGGCGACGATGACGGCGGGGCGGCCTTCGATTTTGCCGATGCCGGTGACCACGCCGGCGGCGGGCGCCTGGCCGTCGTATTGGTCGTAGGCGATCAGCAGGCCGATTTCGAGGAAGCGCGCGCCGGGGTCGAGCAGCTGCGCGATGCGCTCGCGCGCGGTGAGCTTGCCGGCGCGATGCTGCTTCTCGATTTGCGCTCGCGCCGCCGCCTTCGCGAAGCCTGCTCTTCGAGATGGTGGAGCTTCTCGACGAGATGGCGCATGTGGGCCGCGCGGGCGATGGGGGTGGGAGGAGCGGGGTTTTGGGCGGGCATGAAGACTATTGTTTCATGGGCGGCGGGTAGCATCCCCCGGCAAGCTTCGGCCAGCTACCGGCCTTGAAAACCCTTCAACCAGGAATTATACTAAAGTATAACTTAAGAGGACGCCATGCACATAACCAATCTGCGCAAAGTCGGAGGCTCGGTGATGCTGGCCGTCCCGCCAGCTATACTCGACCTTCTGGGCTTGCAGCCGGGAGCCAAGGTCGGTATTGCCGTAAAAAGCGGACGGCTGGTGGTTGAGCCGCACCAGAGGCCCCGCTACACGCTGGACGAACTGCTTGCCGCCTGCAATCCCGCGGCCGCGCGTAGCAAAGACGAGCGTGACTGGCTGGCTGGCAAAGCAGCCGGGGGCGAGCTCATCTAATGAAACGCGGCGAAATCTGGCTGGTCACGCCGGATCCCGCGTCGGGACACGAGCAAAAGGGCCGCCGCCCGGTCTTGGTTGTGTCGCCCGAGGCGTTTAATCGGTTGACGAAGGTGCCCGTGGTTCTCCCGATCACGAGCAAGGGGAATTTCGCTCGAATGGCCGGCTTTGCTGTTTCGCTGGCGGGAACCAAAACAACAGGCATCGTGCGCTGCGACCAGCCTCGTGCGCTCGACCTAGGCGCGCGTCACGGAAAAAAATTCGAGAGCGTTCCTGCGGCCATCGTGGACGATGTACTGGCGAGGCTGACGACGATTTTTGAGTGAGCCCGCCCTTCCGGCCACTCTACTCTCCGGCTAACTGCGCGGGAGTCAATTCGTTTAAGAGTGGTTCGCCTGCAAGGTAGAGCTTGATGTTGGAGACAAAGATATCCCAGGAACGATCGATGTAATGAGTACTCTTACTGGAACCCGAGATATGGGGTGTCATGATGACATTGGGGAATCGCCACAGGGGATGATTCGCTGGCATGGGGTAGTAATAATGCGTGTCAATGGCCGCGCCCGCAATCCATCCGGACTCAAGCGCCTTAAGCAGAGCTTGCTCTTGAATCAATGGTCCGCGCGCGGGATTCAGGACAAAGGCGCTGCGCGGCAAGGATTGCAGCTCTCGTTCGCCAACGATGCCCCGCGTGGTTCTCGTAAGCGGCATCACGAGGATCAAAAAATCGAGGTCCGAGAAAAACTCCTTTTCCTGGCCAGGGAGAAACACCCTGTCCGGCAGAACGCCATCCGGATCGCCTGTTCCGGGAACACGGTAAATGTGGCCCGTTGGGCCGACCGGCTTGCGGCTCAGGACATGAACGCGCAGGCCCAGCGCCTTGGCCACGCGAGCCGTCTCCCGGCCGATTCCACCGTATCCCCACAAACCCACGATTGACCCGCGTATCTCGCGCTGGAAGCACGCCGAACGATCCCACGTGCCCGTGTCCTGGTTACGAATCATCTGCCGCAGATTACGGGCCAGATTTACCATCATGGCGATGTTCCACTCCGCGATCGGGACATCGAAATTGCCGCGCGCGTTGCAGACGCGAATCCCTCTAGCCGGGAGATCCAGATGATGGAGCTGATTGTGACCCGCGGTCGGTATCTGAATCAGCTTCAATGCCCGCATGTCCGACAGGTTCTCGGGAGGAAATTCACCAAAAAAAACCTCCACGTCACCGATGATTTCAGCGGCAACGGGACGCACGCGTTCTTCCGGCTCAATCAATCTCACGCTCAGTCCATGCATGGACCGCAGATACTCGAGCGCAACGGGGTCCACAGGCATGTCAATCAAAATGTTCATCGGGATATTAGAGCAAACAGACCCAATTGCCCGCCACTGCGGTGACCGAAAAATCCGGTCACGGGACCCATCTGGTCACAGCAAATTCCTGAGATTCCCTTCGGCATCGAATTCCATTGGTCGAGGGGCGCCAAGAACCTCCAGATTCGGGTTCCCGGAGATCTCGCGGCGCAGGTTTTCACTCAGGCCCATTAAACTCAGCTCGAGCGAATTCCGAATCCAGCCGTACGTCACCGCGCTTAGATCGTGCTTTCCAACGGTTGGCGCAATCCGCTCGATACATTCGCGGTCGGTTGCGAAATGGATCGGTGTGCGGCTGTCCGCCGGAGTAGACGCCGTTAGTGAATTGATTTGCGTAGCGTTCCAGTCGATCTTCGGCAAAACGCGGTCTGAGACTATATCCGCCAGCCCCAATCCCATGCCGTTTCCGTAGCTCAGCTCACTCAGGTCGCGGACGAAGATGCGTTCAATCCGAGGCGTACCCGGCCACGGGTTGTATTGGCCGTCCACGCCGCGGTTCACCACTTTGGTATCCATGCCGGCGCCGCTAATGTTCTTTCCGATTTCGTCCAGAATGAGCACGTCCAGATCCACGGGGATGCGTCCCATCCAGGATTTCACCAGGCGCAGCAATTCCTCTTCGCGCCGCTCCATTTCGTCGGCGGAAACCGCGGTCACCTGCGCCGTATTGTGGTTAGCGTCCTCCAGAATCGCGAGGCCGCCGAGGATCTTCCCCGAGGCGAGCACGTGGCGGCCCACCGTGCGGATGACTTGCTCGAGCCCGAGTTTGTAAGCGTAGGTGTGATAGCGCTGTGCGCCCGCGAACTTACCCAGGCCGATGGCCATCATCTTGAAAAGACCGCTTTCAATGCTCCCGATAAAATCTGTGTGCCATTTCACGCGGCCCACCAGCAGGACGCCGTCGCTATCGTAGGCGGAGCGGTCCATGAAAACTTCAATGCCTTCGGCGGTTCGCCCAAGAGAAATCACATCGAGAGAGCTGACCACGGGACAGCCCATGGCCTCCGCAGTAATTCCGTAATGCGCCAGCACATCGGCTTGCCCTTCGGCGGTGGCCGCACCGTGGCTACCCATGGCAGGAAATAGAAACGGCCGCGCCCCTTTCGATTTCCCAAAGTCCACCACCGAGCGAACAATCATGGCGATATTGCGAATACCCCGGCTGCCCACGCCAATCGCGATCCTCGCTCCGGGCTGCCAACACGCGACGAGTGGTGAGTGCGCGAGCTCATTCGCAACCGCCGCGCGGAGATCGCTGACGCGGCGATCGGGAAAGTTTTGGCGCACCAGCACCAGGCCGGGAAAATCCATGGACGGATTATATCCATGATTCTCAATTTGGGCGCGTGTGACGGAGGTCCGGTGTATACTCGACGTTCGCCCAAATGCTAAAACGGACATCCTGGTTAACAGAGCAGACAAGCAGCTCTTCGGGCCGGCGCATCCCGCAATTACGATGGTGGATTGGCGCGCTGTTGTTTGCCTCCACAACAATCAACTACATTGATCGTCAGACGCTCAGCGTCCTAGCGCCCTACCTCAAAGCGCAAAAGCACTGGACCAACACCGATTTCGCCGGCATCATCATCGCGTTTCGCATCTCGTACTCGTTTCTTCAGTTTTTGGGTGGGCGGATGGTCGATCTACTGGGAACGCGGCGCGGCCTGGCTATCACGGTAGCCTGGTACTCGTTAATGGGCATGCTTACCTCCCTTGCCGGTGGATTGTGGAGCTTTAGCGCGTTCCGGTTTGGGTTAGGCATCGGTGAGGCCGCGAACTGGCCCGGCGCCATCAAGGCCGTGGCGGAGTGGTTTCCGGCCAAAGAGCGCGGCGTGGCAGTGGCGCTGGTGGATAGCGGTGCGGCGGTCGGCAGCGCGATTGCACCGGCACTGGTGGTGTGGCTGTATCACGTGTTCGGCACCTGGCAGCCGGCATTTCTGATCACGGGCGCTCTGGGATTTTTGTGGCTGATCGTCTGGCTTGCCGCCTATCGCGGCCCCGAAGAACATGCGCGCATCACCGAAACGGAGCGCGCGATGATTCTGGCCACGCGCGCCGGCGCGAAGGAGACGGCCCTGGCGAAGCGCGTGCCAGTCTCGAAGCTGGTGGCCTACCGCCAGACCTGGGGCGTCATTGTGCCGCGCGCGATTCTCGATCCCGTCTGGTTCCTGATGGCCGATTGGTTCGCGCTGTTTCTGGTGAGCCGCGGGTTCAAGCTGGAGGACACGCTGGCTGGTTTCTGGATTCCGTTTATGTGCGCGGACCTAGGGAACTTTTTAGGTGGCGGACTTTCCAGCTTTTTCATTCATCGCGGATGGAGTCTGGGCGCGGCGCGGCGCGTGATTTTTCTGATCTGCGGCCCCTTGCTCCTCTTTTTGATTGCAGCGGTTTATACCACGCGGTTGTGGCTGCTGATCGCGGAGTTCGGCCTGGCGACCCTCGGATACGCGGCCTGTAGCACCATCTTCCTGGTGCTGCCGTCGGATATGTTCGAAAGCGGGTCGGTCGCCACCGTCAGCGGCCTTTCGGGAATGGTGACTGGGTTCTTGACGATTGCCGCGACCTATTCGATTGGCGCAATCACCGACCGGTATTCATTCGGACCGATTCTGCTAGCCGCGGGCGCGGCGCCCGTGCTGGCGGCAATTTCAGTTTACGTTTTCGTGCGAAATACGAGCCAGACAGGGAATGGAGTGCTCTTGAGGATTTGAAGCGCCAACGAAAACGCGTTCGACGATATCCTCGCCGCGGAATCGGCGTAAGATGTAAGTATCAAGGATTCATATGGTACTGCGTCGTTTATTGCTCCGGGGTTGTGTTTTGTTGTACTTATCTCTCGGCATCGCGGCGGCTGCGACACCATCGGCGCCATCGTTCGATCCGATCGATCCGATTCTCGAAAAATACTGGGCCAAAAATGGCGTGCCAGTCCCCGCGCCAGTGAGTGACGCCGTTTTCGCCCGCCGTGTTTACCTCGACCTCTGGGGCCTGCTCCCGACGCCCGCGCAATTGCTGGATTTTGAGCGCAACCGCGATTCCGAAAAGCGCGATCGCCTCATCGAAGAATTGCTATCGAACCGCCGGAACTACAGCGAGAACTGGATCAGCTTCTGGAACGACCTGCTGCGCAACGATGAAGGGGTGCTGTACGAGGGCGCGCGCGAGTCGATCAGTACGTGGCTGCTGGAGGCGCTGGCCGGCAATCTTCCCTACGATCAATTTGTTTTCAAACTGCTGGACCCTACCGCTCCGGGCGACCCGAAAGGCTTTCTCATCGGCGTGAATTGGCGAGGCGATGTGAGTGCCAGCCAGACTCCGCCCATGCAGGCGGCGCAGAACAGCGCGCAGGTTTTCCTGGGTGTGAATCTCAAGTGTAATTCCTGCCATGACAGCTTCATCAGCAATTGGAAGCTGAAGGACGCCTACGGCATGGCGAGCTTCTTCTCCGAGACGCCGTTAGATATCTATCGCTGCGACATAAAGACCGGGGAAAAATCGGCGGCGAAATTCTTATATCCGGAGTTGGGAAGCGAGGATCCGGACGCTCCTCTCGCCGAACGGCGGGCCGCGGCGGCGCGGCTGTTCACTTGCAAGCAGGACGCGCGTTTCCCGCGAACCTTTGTCAACCGCATCTGGAACAGGCTTTTCGGCCGCGGTCTGGTGGCCTCAGTGGATGACATGGACCGTACGCCCTGGGACGCCGAACTGCTGGACGCGCTGTCGGAAGACTTTGTGGAACACGGATACGACATTCAGTTTTTACTCCATCGGATCATGACTTCGCGCGCTTACCAGGCGCCTGCGATGCTCGAGCCCACCAAGGAAAAAAACTTCGTTTTTCGCGGCCCGCTACTGCGGCGCCTGACTGCGGAGCAGTACGTGGATGCGGTATCGTCGGTCACCGGGGAATGGCGCGTGCTCGCCCCGGAGAAATCCGGCGCGGGAATCCATAGCCGGGAGTGGCGTCTCAAGTCTTCCCCGCTTACGCGAAGCCTGGGACGGCCGATTCGCGACCAGGTGTACACCACACGGAGCACCGACGCCACCACGCTGCAGGCTCTCGAGGTGGTCAACGGCGAGACGCTGGATAATCTGCTGGCACGGGGCGCGAAGCGTATGCTCGGGGATCTCCCCGACCCGCCGCCAAATCTGTTTGACAGCGGCGTGGTTAATTCCCATCCGGTCGAGTTGGATATCGACATAACCGGGGTGAAAAACCTTTGGCTCCTGACGGAAGATACCGATTCCTACGATCCGGCCCGCACGGTGGCGGGCTGGGCGGCCCCTCAGTTTTCCGGGCCGGGAGGGGAACAGCCGTTGCCGGTTCCGTTAGCCGATATTCAATTCAAGGGCAGGCCTCCCGAGAAGGCCTTTCTGGCGCGCGTTTCCTCCGAAAAGGTCTTTGACATCGCCGGTAAGGGCTACACGCGCTTCCGGGCGGTGGTGGGCGTGGATCAGAAGTCGCTGATCAACGAGATCGGTCCGCGCATTCGCTTCTTCGTATTCGCGGAAAAGCCGGACTACGAGCAGTTAGTGCGGGTGACTCCCGAGACGCCCGTGCCCAGCGATAGCGAAAGATATACCGCGAACCGCTTGATCGCGCGTCTATACACTTATGCCCTATCGCGCGAGCCGCAGCCCGCCGAGCGAGAGATTGCACTTAAGTTCCTGAACACACCCGGCGATTCGACCAAGATAGCGCCGGAAGCGCTGGAAGACCTGCTCTGGGCGGTCTTTCAGTCGCCGGAGTTCCAGTTTATTCATTGAGGCGAAACGTGAAGAATCCAGTCGAGGAATTATTTCAAGGTTTGAGCCGGCGCCATTTTCTACGGCAATCGGCGGTGGCCGCGGCGGCGGCTCTTGCCGGCGGGAATCCGCGGCAATTATTAGCGAGCAACGACAAGATCAAGCCCACGGCCGATACCATGATCTTGCTGTGGATGGCCGGCGGCATGGCGCAGACCGAAACTTTCGACCCCAAGCTCTACACGCCCTACCAGCCCGGCCTGCCGTCGAGCGCGGTGCTTAGCACTTTTCCGAGCATCGATACCGCCGTCGACAATATCAAGATCTCGCAGGGGCTCGAGCGGATCGCGAAAGTGATGGACCGCGGCACGCTCATTCGCACGCACCGTGTCGGCGACTTGGGCCACATTCTGCACACGCGCCACCAATACCATTGGCATACCGGCTATCCACCGCCGCAATCGGTGGCCGCGCCGCACATGGGCGCTATCATCTCGCGCACGCTGGGGCCGAAAAATCCCGATATGCCGGCGTTTATCGATGTCGGCCAGAACCTCGAAATCGGCGGTGAGAGCGACGGGGTAAAAGCCTTTCACACCGCCGGCTTCCTCGGCACCGAGTACGGTCCGTTTCTGATCGCCGATCCCGCCGACGCCATGGCCAGCGTCCGACCTCCCGAGCACATGACGGACGGCCGTTTCCGCGCGCGGTACGAGCGCTATCGCAATCTCGTCGCAGCCAGCCCCATCATGAAGTACGGCAGCGATTACCAGCAGGAATCGCTCGAGCGCTCTCTGGAGAAGGCTTATCGGCTGGTAACCTCCGGCGTGGCGAAAGCATTTGATCTCTCGCTCGAGCCGAAACAGGTCTATGACACTTACAATACCGGCCGGTTCGGTCTCGGGTGTCTGCTCGCGCGGCGTCTCACCGAAGCCGGCGCGCGCTTTATCGAAGTGACCACGGAATATATTCCGTTCCGCTACTGGGACACGCACGAGAATGGGCACTCGAGGACGGTCGGCATGAAACAGTCGGTCGACGCGCCTCTCGCCCAGCTAATTCTGGACCTCGAAGAGCGGGGCTTACTCGATCGCACACTCATCGTTGTGGCAAGTGAATTCGGCCGCGACATGATGGTTGAAGGCAAGCCCGATAAACGCGTCAAGGAACAGGTTTCGATCACGCAGCCCGACATCATGACCGAGCCCAAACACTACGGTATGCATCGGCACTTCACCGAATCCGGCTGCGTGCTAATTTTCGGCGGCGGTTTCAAAAAAGGCTTGCTTTACGGGAAGACGGCAGAGGAGCGGCCTTGCAAGATTCTCGAAAAGCCCGTCACGATCGATGATCTTCACGCGACGCTCTACCACGCCATGGGCATCCCTCCCGACCTGGCCTATCAAGTGGAGCAACGGCCCTTCCACGTGACTAAGGACGGAAAGGGAAAGCCCTTGATGGAACTATTCGCGTGAGAATGCGTTTCGCCGGCCTTCAGCGGTACGCGGCGGCCTGGATGCCGTACAGCTCCGCGTACTGACCGCTCTTGGCCATCAGCTCATCGTGCGTGCCGACCTCCACAAGCCGCGCCCCGTCGAGCACCACGATGAGATCGGCCATGCGGACGGTCGAGAAACGGTGGGAGACGAGGATCGTGATGCGGCCGCTGTCGCTCTCGCCTGTCGCCGCGCGCGGCCGCGGCGTAGCGCTCGAAAAGCGCGTGTTCCGTCTCCGCGTCCAGCGCGGCGGTCGGTTCGTCGAGGACCAGCAGCAGCGGCTGATCGCGCATGAAGCCGCGCGCCAGCGCGAGCTTCTGCCACTGGCCGAACGATAGCTCGACTCCGGACGGCCATGTCGGACCGAGCTGCGTGTCGAGGCCTAACGCCAGACGGGCGACGACGTCGCCGGCGCCGGCGCGATCGACGGCCGCGGCCACCGCGGGCTCGTCGTCCAATCGAGGGACGTCGCCCAAGCCGACCGTGTGGCCCGCGCGGAATTCGAAGCGGAAGAAATCCTGGAACGCGCCCGCGAGACGCTCCCGCCACTCGCCGGCCGGCACGCGCGCCGAGCGGCGTGTCGTCCACCAGGATCGAACCGGATGACGGCTCGTACATCTTCGCGAGCAGCTTGACCAGCGTCGTCTTGCCGGCGCCGTTCTCGCCGACGATCGCGACCACCGCGCCCGCGGGCAGGGTCACCGACACATCGTCCAGCACAACGCGCGACGTGCCGGGGTAGGCGAACGACACGTGGTCGAGCCGGATGCCGCGGTGCAATACGGAGGGAACCGGCAGATCGCCCGACGCGGCGACGGAGGCGGCATAGTCCTCGAGCCACGCCAGCCGCCGCGAGCCGTCCATCCAGAATCCGCGCAGGAATCCAATCTCGCCGACGGTAGCGCCGATGTACGCCGAGAGCCGCGCGCCCGCGGCCAGCACCAGCAGCACCGCGCTGGCCGGCGCGCGGAGGCCGGACGACACGAACACGACCGCGCCGACATACGCGAAGCCGAATATCGCCCACGCCAGCGCGTGCCACAACGCCGAGCCCCACCGGGCGGCCGCCACCGGCCCGTACCAGCGCTCCCACGCCGCTCGGCGCTCCGTAACGAGGCGCTCTCCGATGCCGGTGACGCGCACTTCCTTCCCGGGCGGCGGCGGTCGTGGCGATGGTGAACAAGTGGCGCGCCAGCCGATTGGTTTGCGCCCCGCGCTCCTGCGCGGATCTCTCGACCCCGGGCCGCCACGTCGACGTCAACACGGTCGGGATCGCGAACACCACCAGCAGCATGAGCGCCGGGTGAATCGACGCCAGCAGCGCCATGGTCACGCCCAGCCGCAGGATCCACCCGAGCGTGGAAAACAGCGACATGTACATGTGGTCGAGCACGAACACCTGATTGCGCAGCATGGACAGCCGATCGAGATACTCCGGGCGTTCCTGATGCGCGACCGTCGCGACCGAGGCCTGCAGTCGCGCGACGTGCGACTCGAGCGCGATCGTCACCTTGTCGCGGAAGCGCCGCTGCACGCGCGTGCTGACCGTGCGGAGAAACCACGTCGCGGCGGCGGACACGCCGAGGCCGATCGCCGCGCCTTGCACCATGCCGGGCCGGTGCTCGAGGACGCCTTTGCCGAGCAGCATCAGCCACAACGCCAGCAGCGCATCGGGCAGCGCGGCGAGCTGCGACAGCACGAACGCCGCGACCATCAAGCGCGGCTCGTGGCGATACCCCAGCTTGCACAACCGCCACATCGACGACAGCGCGGGAGGCAGCGGGGCGATCGCTTGTTCCCGGTCAGGAGAGGACGTCATACGTCGCACCCTCCTCCTCGCCGGGACGTTGAAGCGCTGCGCCTGCAGATCGAACATCGTCCGATAGCGCCCGGCGAGCGCCATCAGCTCGTCGTGCGTGCCGAGCTCGATCACCCGGCCGTGCTCCAGCACGCAGATACGATCGGCATGGCGGACGGTGGAGAAGCGATGCGAGATCAGGATGGTGGTGCAATGCCGGGTGGCGGCGAGCAGGCGATCGAAGATCTCGGCTTCCCCGCGCACGTCGAGCTGCGCGGTCGGCTCGTCGAGCAGCACGACGCCGGCGCCGAGCGTGACGGCCGCCAGCGCCCGGGCGAGCGCGATGCGCTGCCATTGGCCGCCCGAAAGGTCGGTGCCGCCGCTGTACCCGCGGGCCAGCACCGTGTCCAGTGCGGCCAGGTTCGCCGCTCCGGCCGACTCGAGCGCGGCGCGCACGACATCGTCCGGCGCGCCGGCCGGCGCCACGTTATCGCGCAGCGGCAGTTCGAGGCGGATGAAGTCCTGGAACACGGCGGTGACGCGCGAGCGCCATGACGCGAGATCGAACTCGCGAATGTCGACGCCGTCGATCTCGATCGCACCCGACTGCGGATCGTACAAGCGGCACAAGCAGCTTGGCGATCGTCGTCTTGCCCGCGCCGTTCTGTCCCACGATGGCGAGCGACGAGCCGGCGGGAATCGTGAGATCGAAGTGCTCCAGCACGGGCGCCAGTCCGGCCCGCCGGGTACGCGAAGGTGACATCGCGGAGACGAATCTCGCGCGCAGGTGTCCGCATCCGCGGGGCGATCCCCGAGCGCAGCTCGCCGGCGGGACGCATCGCCGGCTCAAGCCGCAGCACCGCGGCGACGGGGGCAGCCGCGCCATCGAGCGCCCAACTGAATCCGCCGAACGCGATCATCGACACGCCGATGGCACTCTGCACGTAGACGACGGCTTCCCCGAGACTGATGCGGCCCGCGGCGGCGGCGCCCGCCAGCAACCAGAACACCAGGACGTTCGCGGAGACGACCAGGAGCATGCTCCAGATGACCGGACGCTCGCGCAGACGCGTGGCCGCGTACTGAAGCTCGTGCAAGCGCGTGCGCCTGGCGATAAAACGGTCGATGGTCCAGCCGGCGAGGCCGAACAGCCGCAGTTCCTTGCTCGCGGGCGGGTCCACCGCCAGCCGGTAGGCGTAGTCGGCATCCCGCTGCGCGCCGCGCACCTCCTCGGTGTTGCGGTCGCGCCAGATCGCGCTCTCGCGCAGAAGCCAGTGCGTCGCCAGCCATGCGCCCGCCAGCAGATCGCCGCCCACCACGCGTATCTGGCGAGGATCACGGCGGAGGCGACGCCGCCGATCATCTCGACCATGCCGCTGGCGATGAAATCCATGGAGATCGCCAGCGGCGGGCCGGTCATCCCGAGGTCGAAGTCGCGCGCGACGGTGAGGTCGCTGGTGAGCGCCGGATCCTCGAGGTGCCCCATGCCCGGCGGGCGCACGCAGGCCTCGGTGAGCCGGTCGTAGAGCCATGCGGCAGTGCGGTCGCCGAGGTTGGCGCTGACCGCCTGATGAATCGGGCTGAGCACCTGAAGCAGCACGAAGATCGTGCCGGCAAACGCCAGCGGACCGAGCGAGAGGATCGCCGCGCTGCACGGCGCCGACGAGCACGCCCATCGCGATCGCGAACGCCGCCGGCAGGATCCCTCGCAGCAGCAGGGCCGCCCACCAGGCGGCGGCGAGGCCGGGGTCCGCCTTCGGCAGGACGGCGAAGAACTTCCATTCCTTGCGCTCGGTCAGCGACTGGAGCACGACTGCATTCTGCCACAGAAGCGTCGCGCACGCCCTGCGTCACCTAGGCGCCGCAGAGGCGGGAAGCTTGCAACTACCTAAGTGTGCTCATTCTTGTCGCAATGCGTCCATCGGTTGCACACGCGTCGCCCGCAGCGCCGGCAAAAATGCCGCCAGCGCGGTGACTGCCAACAGGAGTAAACCAGATGCGGCGATCGTTGCCGGGTCCTGCGGCTTGACTCCGAAAAGGAGCGATTCCGTGTACCTCGTCAATACTAGAACTGCCGGCACTCCTGCCGCTGCTCCGATCCCGGCCGTGATCAGCGCATCGCGCAGCACCATCCAAAGAACCGCTCGTGATTCGGCTCCCAAAGCTTTCCTGATGCCAATCTCCCTCGTCCGCCGCGTCACCGCCTGAGACATCACCCCGTAAAGGCCTACGGCGGCGAGCAGCAACGCCACAACGCCGAAGAAGGTCCCCAGTGTGGCCACGAACCGCTCCTGAGTAAGGGCACGGTCGAGGTTGTCCTCTATCGTGCGCGCTTGTGTAACCGCCACGTTCGGGTCAATTTCCCGCACTCGCTGGCGGATTATGCCGATGACACGCTTCGGGTCGCCAGTGGTGCGGATACAGAGAGTGCCGCCGGTCCATGCACCGGCGTAGTAGCGCGGCCGGTAGATTGCCGGCGCTACAGGTTTCCTGAGATCGCCATAGTGCGCATCCGCGACCAGGCCGACGATCTCATATCCCTGCGCCGCATCCCATTTCTGTCCAAAACAGACGTGGCGACCGATTGCAGATTGACCGCTGAAAAAGCGACGTGCGAACGCTTCATTGACGATGGCAACCCGCTGCGGCTCGGAATAGCGGAAGTCCCGGCCGCGTAAGATCGCTATACCCACTGTTTCAAAAAACCGCGGAGCTACAGCGTTCCTGCTCACGAGAGTTGGTTCACTCAGCGCCTCGGTCTGCACATAGTCTGCGTACCCCAGGCTATCGGCGAAGGGCACCATGTCAGCCGTGGTGGCGGACTGTACGCCGGCGAGGCGCTGAACCTCGTCCCGCAGGCGCTCATGGAACGAGCGAGCGCGCTGTAGCGTGTAGCCAGTTTGAATGATATTCGTGTCGATGAAAAGAAGGTTTTTTCGATTTGTTTCGGCGGCCACCGAATACAAGTTTGCCAGCGTGCGCGCAAAGAGGCCTGCACCGGCCAAGAGCACTAACGACAGCGCGACCTGAAGGGATACCAACGCGCGGCCCAGGTCCCATCGAGCAAAGTGCGAGCCGCCGGAAGCCGTTCCCGACGACTTGAGCGCGTTTACGAGATCCGGCCTGCTCGCGCGCAGCGCCGGCGTCAGCCCGAACAGCATGCCGCTGCCCAGCGTCACGGCGAAAGCGAATGCCAGCAGACGAACATCGGGCGCAAGATTGAGATCGAGCGGGGACCAGGTTTCGTTTGGCAGGAAGCTGAGGAGCACCCTGACGCCCACCCGCGCCAAAGCCAAGCCTGCCAGACCGCCGATGACACTGAGGGTGATGCTCTCGGTCAGCATCTGCACAACGATTCGACTGCGCGCCGCGCCCACCGCCAGCCTCACCGCGATTTCTCGCCGCCGCGCGATGCCGCGCGCCAACAGCAGAGTGGCCACGTTGGCACAAGCAATCAACAGTACCAACACCGAGGCAATCATCAGGATGGTGAGTGGCCGCCGGACTTCCTTCTGCAAATCGGATGTGCCGCTGATACCCCCGAGCAGCAAGCGTGTGTTGATGAGGTTATAGTCGTTCCGCCGGGATCTGAGCGCACGCTCCGCGGGATCGTTTTCGAGGATCTGGCGCCACAATACATTCAACTCGGCCTCCGCCTTAGCGCGACTCACGCCTGATTTCAGGCGGCCCATAAGCGTTATCCAGCCGACGTTCCGCCATCCAATCGACGGGTCATCAGGCCAGAAGGTGCGTTGCATGAGAATCGGTGCGAACACATCCGGCGCGGTGCCCACGCTCGTGCCCGTGAAGCCCTGCCGAGCTACGCCGGCGACCTGGAAATGCGCACCATTGAGCAGGATGTCGCGCCCGACCACGCTCGCGTCTTCTTCGAAACTGCGTTTCCAGAAGGCGTGGCTCAGCACGACGTATGGGTGCGCCGTGAGTTTGTTGTCTTCGGGATTCAGCATGCGGCCGATAGCAGGCTGGACCTCAAGCGTCTCGAAATAGTTCCCGCTTACCAGCGCCAGCGCAACCATCTGTGGCGAGCTTTTACCCGGGAGGCGGAAGCTTGTGAGACCGCCCGACCAGAATGCAATGAGGCCCGCGTACGAGCGGCTGTGGTCGCGGACATAGCAATAATCCGGATAGCTGGCTCCCGTTGTGGGCCGGGAAGGATTGCGCGCGAGCACGACCAGCTCTTGCGGATTCGGCACGGGGAGCGAGCGCAGCAGGATCGCATCCACCAGCGTGAAAATTGCGGTATTGGCCCCAATCCCCAGAGCCAACGAGATTGCCGCCACCGCAGTGAATATCGGACTGTGACGCAGCACGCGCAGGGCATATTGCACGTCTTTCCCGAGAGTGTATCCGGTCACTGCACGCTCCTCCGAGGATCTACAGGCCATGTTATCCCACAGCCTGCCATGTGTTGATCAACTGGTTGCGGGCTGCCGCTGGGAAAGTACTTCCGCGCTGTCCACGATTCGGAGCATCGTCGGCATTTTGATGCGGAACTCATGCTAGGATATGGCCAATTGGAGGCCGACAGATGCCTTACTGCTCCCGACGCAATTTCCTGAAGACCGGACTGGCCGCGGGTGTGCTCGCGGGAACCGGAAGACTGCCCTTACGGGCGGCGCGTGGATCAGCAACAGATTGGGTGACGCTCGGAAAGTCCGGCGTCAAGGTAACGCGGCTGGCGTTCGGCACCGGGACGTTCAGCGGGCGAACGCAGCGCGAGCTGGGGCAGGACCAGTTCACCAGGTTGGTGCGCCACGCCTACGACCAGGGCATTCGCTTTTTCGAGACCGCCGAAAGTTACGGCGAGATGCACAAGATGCTGGGTATGGCGCTGAAGGGCATTCCGCGCGATACCTACCGGTTGATGTCCAAGGTGACGACGCACGACGGGGTCAATCCGCGGGACAAGATCGATGAGCTGCGCAAGCTTGCCAACACCGATTACTTCGACGTGTTGCTGCTGCACTGGCAGCACACGGCGACTTGGCCGGCGGACACTGTGCGGTGGCAGGACGGGATTCTGGAAGCGAAGTCGAACAAGGTGGTCGTGGGCTACGGTGCGTCGGTGCACGGGCTGCCGGCGCTGCGCCGGTTTCCAGGAAACCCGTGGCTCGAGATCGCCATGATCCGGATGAACCACAAGGGCACCAAGATGGACGCGGAGGACTATGAGACCAACGGTTCCGGGAACGTGAGCGAGGTGGTCACGCATGTCAAGCAGGTCCAGTCGGAGGGCATGGGCGTCATCAGCATGAAGCTCGTGGGGGAAGGCGCCTTCACGGCCCGTGAGGACCGGCAGGCGGCCATGCGGTTTGCGTTCAACAATGCGGGCGTCGATTGCGTAACGGTGGGCTACAAGAATACGGCGGAGATTGACGAGGCGATTGAGAATTTGAATCTGGCGCTGGCATAGAGCACGCGTTTGAGTCAAAAATTTAGCTGGCGCGCAAGCGCGGCGTGAAGTAGAGCGGCGTGAGCGTCTGCCGGAAGAATGGGTCGCTGAATCGCCAAATCAGCATCTCGACGAAGTAGTGGAAAACGAACAGGCCATCGAAGATTGAGACTACCGCCAGGTAACGGATCGGCTGTGACGGCGAACGCTCGACCGCGGTGCACAAGAGCACGATGCCGGCAGCCACAGCAGTGAAACCATAGAAGGCGGCGGGGTGGCTGCGCAAGCCTCCGAACCAGCGATCGAGACTGCTCTTGTCGTTCAGCCGGCTGTGGAAACAGCGCGGAAACATCAGCACATGGTACTCGACATAGTGAGTCGCCAGCGTTGCGATATACAAGGGAAAACTCACAATCGCCAACAAGGCGGCCGCGGTCTGAAACCCGATATAGGTTAGGGCTGCTGAGAATCCGCCCGGCCGGCCCCCGGCGCTGCATGCACGGATCAAGTGCGTGACGCTGATGGCGGCGAACACAACGGCCAGGCTTCCAGCAACCCCGAAGATCGCCTGCAGCACGCCCAGCGGTAGCAGCGCCGGGCCTGGCTTTGCGACCGCGCTAATTCCAGGCCAACCTCGGTTTTGCAGGAATGGACAGACGCCGCCCGCCAAAAAGGTTGTGAACAGCAGTGCGGTCAGGCAGGCCAGAAAGCCCTGCTCCGCGTGCTTGATCGCCGGCGCGAGCCGGAGACCCGTTCGCGCCTTGAACAGCTGATACACCCCAAATGTCTGGCGATTGAGATGGTTGAAGTCGAGCAGACGGATCACGGCGCCGAAGGTCACGGCAAACACGGGAAACCGGGCGTTGACCTGGAACACGCCGATGACGTAGAACCCCATGAGAATCACTAGCGGAACCACGAAAAACAAAAAGATATTCTTGCCGGTAGCCTTAAAATGCCTCAGGTTCTCGCTCTGCAAATAGACCGACAGCGTAAGCACGAAATGGGTCAGGCCGAACAGCCAAATGTAAATCAGCAGGAACCGGCGGCCCGTAGTCAGGGCCAGAGCCGCCGCCAAAGGAACCGTCACCAAAGGGAATGAGGCTAAGATGATCTGGGAAGGGCGCTTCCGCTCGAATAGTCCCTGCTGCACCGGGGAAGCCATATCTAAGGTACGGACTCACCTTAACCTCGCATTAGCCGGCCGTTGGAATCAATTCGACGAAAGTATACCGGCCAAAGAAAAAACGGTCGTCGATAACGACCCGGCGGCAATTTAGGCTATCCCGAGCGAGTATAGACGCCGGCTCTCATTTGATCCACCATGAAGTGGGTTTTCTCCTAGGGACCGGCATCCGGGAGCATCTCAAATCGATGCCGGTCCCACCTTCTTCAGATAATGCTTATTATCAATAGTTTGCGATAGCTTTAGCCACTTAAGTGCAACCCCGCGTATTAACTAAAATCAGCTAAAAATTTGGCCATAAGTTGCCGAAGAGATTCCTAGGCAGACTATTTGCGCCCACCGGCACCCAGCCTCATCCATCCAGTCATCTTCAGGAGTCATACATGTTCAGAATTCGCCCGTTGACGGTGTTCTATGCAGGTCTCGTACTGGCGTTAGCCGCCTCGGGAAACCCGAACCCGCCACAGGCGGAGGTCACGGGCACTTGGCGGGGACGGGTAGATGCTCTGGTTGTGGACAACCTCCAGGCCGGGACAAGCCGGACGCGGTACTTTCTGCATAACGCTCAGGAGACGTTGGAGTTGCAAGCGGCCGGAGGCGCTGCGCTGCGGGCGGGCCAGGTGGTCGAGGTCACTGGCCGGGCCTACGGCAGCCGGGTGACTGTGTCCCAGGTAAGCGCGCCGCTTGCCGATTCCGGGACGGGCACGTGCAGCGCCACCGGGGAGCAGAAAGTGGCCGTCATCCTGGCGTCGTTTCCCAGCAAGGCCCTGCTCTCCTCAGTAACTCCGAAATTGATGCAGGAGAGCTTCTTCGGCGCCGGCCTGACGCTGGATAACTACTTGCGGGAATCCTCGTTCGGACAGAGCTGGGCAACCGGGGATGTGCTCGGCCCATTTGTGCTCGACGCCGACTACTTCGATGAGCCGCTGGCGGCGCTGGAGTCGGCTCTTCGGGCTGCCGCACCGTCCACCGACCTGACGAAATACAATCGCATCTACGTCGTGGCGCCCCAGGGCGAACTGGGTATGGACTCGGGTGGCATGGCATTGCTCGGCTGCGGGCAGATCCCGTCACCGCAGGGAGTTCTGAACGCATCGTCGATGTGGCTCGGGGCGGAGAGCATGGTCACTCAGGCGGACGTGGTTGGCACCGCATCCCACGAGCTCGGCCACGGCTTCGGCCTGGAGCACGCGCGGTTCGCCGATTACGGGAGCGATTCGCTCGGGCCGGCCGGGGAAACGGCCGCGCCCTGGGACCAGATTCATGAGTACGGGGACGCTTTCTCAACCATGGGCCGGCCGTCGGGCCAGTGGGCCGCTCCTCAGAAGGCGTTGTTGGGCTGGCTGCAGACCGGCGCGAACATTCAGACCGTAACCACCGGCGGCACTTTCAACCTTTCGCCTTACGAGCAATCCGGCAGCGGGCAGGTGCTGCGGGTGAACCGCGGTACGGGCGGCGATGACTGGCTCTGGGTGGAATTCCGGCAGCCGATCGGGACTTTCGATGCGACGCTGCCGCAGGCGGCGTTCGCCGGTGCGCTGGTGCACTATGAGGACCCTGGCCTGACCGCAACACTGACCGGCGTAGACGCGGCGACGTACAGCAATTTGGTGAATTTCCACCCCGCGGTTTCGTTCGCAAACGACCCTACCCTACACAACGGGGAGACCTGGAATGACCCTTACGGCACCTTGAGTCTTACCGTGAACTCGGCATCGGCGACCGGGCTGGGCGTGACCGTTTCGTATGCGGCGATGCCAGCCTGCGCGAGTTCGCTCGGTGCCGCACAGTCGTTCGCCGCTACCGGGGGAACAGGCCAAATCCCGGTCGCCGCCACGGGCGCCTGCTCTGGAAGCGCCGCGGCCTCGGTTGCCTGGATCAGCCTGGGATCGACCGGCTCGGGAACCGGAAAGGGCAGTTTGAACTTTTCGGTCGCGGCCAACCCTGACATAGCGCCGCGATGGGGCAAGATCACGGTGGGGCAGGCGTTCGTGATTGTCACCCAGGCGGGCGGCTCCGGGTGGATGACAATCAGCCCGCAAGAGGCGTCCATCCCCGCCGCCGGCGGCACCGGGGAGATCGCGGTCGCAGCGAGCGCGCCGGACCTTGCCTGGACAACTGGGATGAGCGTCCCCTGGATTACCGACGTCGAGTGCTCCTGTTATCTGACCGTCGGCACGGCGACGCTGCGATATACCGTCGCGGTAAACGCCGGACCGGCACGAACGGGCGTCATCAATGTCGGCGGCCTGGTGTTTACGGTGACCCGAGCCGGCGGCCGGGGGGCCCTTGCCCGCCGCCTTGTGGTCGCCTGCGTGAAGCGCCGGGCCGCCGACGCTGAGTGACGCCCGTTGGTGCCGCGCCTGGCGTTACCGCGAGAGACGTATATGGCAGCGTCGCCGTGCCGACGGTCAGATAACAGGAGCACTCTGCAACAGTCGGTAATCCCGGGTACGCTCGTCCCACTCCTATAGGCAAGGTCCGGCGCGCTCGCTGCGAGCCGCGATCTCCCGGGTTCCGCCCTCGTCGGGGATGGACGCCTCTTGCGGGCTCGTCTCATCCACCGGGAGCCGCCCAC
>CAVYHD010000001.1:0-230073 GCA_963768075.1 Terriglobia bacterium | reverse complement strand
ACTTGGAAAAAGCTTCAACAGCCGGTCGAAGACGCCCTTAAAACGACGCCCCAAAGGGCGCCTAAAAACTTTGTTTTTTTCATCACTTTCGATATCCCAGAAGGCAGGCTCCCCGTCTAATTTTTGCTCATCCATCTTTTGGAAAACCCTAATGCCTGAGCACGTCCCTCGTAAACAACGGTTTGTTTCTGCACTGCCGGAGTGGGCTGGGCACGTTCCGCCATCAGCCGATACCGTAATCGGTGTCCTGCCCGGAGAAGGGATAGGCCTGGAGATTATCGATGTCTCCCTCGGCATTCTTCGTCTTATGAGCAAGCTCACTGGAGGCTCGTTCGACGTGAGGATGGGCGGCAAAATAGGATTGCCGGCTCAGGCCGAATCCGGACGACCCCTGACGCAGAATGTCATCGATTTCTGCCAATCCATATTCGACCAGCGCGGTGCCATACTCTGCGGACCCGGCGGAGGACGCTTTGTCTACGACCTGCGCACGCATTTTGACTTGTATTGTAAGTTTACTCCCATCCATCCGGTTTCGGCGCTCGAGAACATTGGCGTGATCAAGCCAGAAGCGGTTGCAGAGGTGAACATCGTCGTGGTTCGAGAGAACACAGGCGGCTTGTATTTCGGCGACTGGAAAATTGTCGGGGGCAGCGAGAGATCGGCGCTGCACAGCTTCAGTTACACGGAGGCGCAGGTTCATAGAATCCTCAAGACCGCCATCCGTCTGGCGCAAATGCGCAAGGGTAAGTTGTGCACGGTCTTGAAACCCTTTGGTGTCCCCTCCATCAGTGAGCTTTGGCAACAGAAACTCGAGGAACTAACTGAAAACTCCGGAATTGAGCAGGAAGTCCTCGAGATCGACAATGCCATGTACCAACTGATCGCGAATGCGAGCAAGTTCGACGTCGTGGTCGCCCCAAACACATTCGGCGACATTTTGTCCGACGGGGCCAGCTTGTTGCTCGGATCACGGGGGATGTCCTATTCGGGTAATTTTGGGGGTGCTGGTTGCGCAGTTTACCAGACAGGCCATGGCGCAGCGCACGATCTTGCCGGAACCGGCCGGGCCAATCCTATTGGGCAGATCTTGTCGCTTGCCATGATGTTGCGCGAAAGCTTCGGCAAGCACGAACTTGCCAAGGCCATCGAAATAGCGATCGAAGACACTTTGCGGGAAGGGTGGCGAACAGCCGACATTGCCGGTGGTACCAGCAAGGTCATCGGAACGAGGGAGATGGGCGTGCGAATTGCCCGCCACCTTGAAGTGATTATGAGTTCCAGAGTCACCCGATCATGAAACCCGCTCTGCTCCTAGTGGATGTTCAGAATCATTTGCTGGAACGTGAGGGGTTGAATCCTGAAGCCGCGCGGTTGATCCCATGCCTCGAGAGCGTGTTGCGTGTCAGGTTCATTCCAAGATGCGCTTGTCCAGTACCATCTTTCGCAGACGCGAATTGGACTGGCGTATTGCATAGGTTTCCGGCGTCATGATGACCTCGCTGAAATCGGTTCGGCATACACCGCTGTAGCCGATCATAAGCTGGAACCGAGGCTTGACCGAGTTGCGGCTACCATAATGGAAACAACCAGAGGACTCGATGAACAACACCGTCCCACGCGGGTAACAAAACTCGATGACTTCTTTTCGATCCGCCACCGCGAAGATATCTTCGTCGCTGACGCGATATCCGCGCTGGCGGCTCCAATAGTTCAAGGACGCTGCGGCCTTCTGCGAAATTGCGCGCGGCAGGAAGGTCCATGGGCCGTGCTCGATGGTCGTGTCCCGCAGCAGCACAAGCACGTACACATTTGGGAGAGAATAATAGTCAATGTGATAAAGCTGACTGTCGTGCGGACTGTTAGGTTGGTCGTCATATGCGGCATTGGATTCCACAAAACGGATTCCGGACGGTAGCGTGGTTGAAAGTGTAGGGATGCACTTTAGGTAGTCGCCCACTGGTGCGAGCACGTCGCTCGAAGTGGCAAAATCCAGAAATGACGGGTATCTCTCTAGGTCCGCCCGCGTCCAAACGTCCTGAAAATAGCTTCGATACGCACCTTGAGTTGAGCGCCGCACTCCGGAGCGCTCGGCAATGATCTCTTCCGCATCCTCCAGTACGCGGTGCAGATGCGGCAGAGACATTGAAGCATCAATCGCCCAGCCGTCTTTCATCTCAATTCGCTGGGCAGCTGGCGGGCCGTTCTCCTCAAGTAGCTCAGCAAATCGCTCACGATACAATGATCGGCGCCATCCGTCTCGTCGGCGGTATTTTAATCTATTGTAGGCATGAGCCAAACGCATGGTATTGGCTATGCCGAGGAGCGACATGTGATTTGCGTGCAGCCGCTTGGCTAGCGGACGAAGGACTGTATCGATTCCGACATCGCTCATTGATCCGACGTTCCCGATATGACTCCCAACCGGAGTGAACACTCGCGCTTTTTCCGCCTTCCTGCAAGATAGACGCTAGGTGCGGACTGCTGCCAGAACCGCTAGTAGCCGAGCGCTAGTCAAGGTTCTGAACTCAGACTTATGGGGTGTCCGTCATGTCCGAAATAACTGGCACGACTTAAGGCCCCTACAGCCAAGGCAAATGCTCGGCCGAGTTGTTCCGTTGCTCGGGTCGAAGGGCATTGATGCTGACCGCTGTTTATGCAAGGACCTGCATGTGCGCGATCTTGTCAGCGGCGTTTCAACAAGGTGACCCAAGGGCGCACCGCCGATCCTTTCTGGTTGGCTGTCGGTTCGCTGTCGGCATTCTTTCCTTGCTCTAAGGGGTCCAATGCAGACGTCCAGCACAAGCAAGCGCGATCGGCAGGACATTCTGCCCACACTTGCTGAGTTCGAACGAGTTGCTGCCGGCATGTTTCGAGCGAGTTGCAGTGACGCATCATCGCCGCACTGCGCTCGTCTCAGATGGCCGGCAGTGGACTTATGCGGAACTGAACGCTGTGGCCAATCATCTGGCGCACATTTTCGTCTCACACGGCGGCGCGCCGGGAGACCGAATTGCTATTCTCATGCAGCACGATGCGCCCTCTGTCGCTGCGGCGGTTGCAGTGTTGAAGGCGAGCCGGATCGTCGTCGCACTCAATCCGACTCATCCTTTGGTACGGCTGCGGGAGTTGATCGAGGATTCCGAGCCCTTCTTTATTGTCACCGATGCAAGTTTGCGAAACGTGGCTAAGGAAATTGCCGGACTTCGGTGCGCGCTCGTCGACTTCGAGGAGCACAGCGCCCAGGGGCCGGACCACAATCTATCGATTGTGGTGCCGCCGGAACAGGTGGCCAAGCTCGTCTATACTTCCGGTTCGACCGGCCGTCCAAAGGGTGTAATGGTGACGCACCGCCAAATCCGGCGGAATGTCTTCCTCATGACCGAAGCGCTGGAATTTTCCGCTGGGGATCGGATTCCGCTATTTAGCTCACTGAGCGCCGGACAAGGGATGATCATAACGTGGTGCGCGCTACTCAACGGTATGGCGCTGTGCCCATTCCCGGTCATAGACAAGGGCGTTATCGGGCTCGCCGACTGGATGACCCGGCGGGGCATCACTGTCTATGCTTCTTCGGCATCGATCTATCGGAATTTCATGAAGACCTTGGACCCAGACTTCAGGTTCTCCGGCATACGCGCGGTGCGTCTTTCCTCGGAGCCGGCAACTTCGGACGACTTCAAGCAATTCCAGATGCATTTTCCGCAGAACTGCTGGTTCGTGCATACTCTGACGTCAACGGAAACGTCCAACATCGCCTGGTCGCGTCGCCTGCGAGGGGACATGGTTCCTGAAGGCCGCCTTCCAATCGGAGCGGTCGTGTCTAAGGGGCAAGAGGTCCTTATTCTTGACGAGGACGACAGGCCGGTTACGGCCGGCGCGGTGGGTGAGATCGCTGTGCGCAGCCGATACGTGGCTGCGGGCTATTGGCGCAATCCAGAGCTGACGGCCAAGCACTTTTCCGGCGACCTCGACGACACCGGAACACGCCTTGTCCGCACCGGAGACTTGGGCCGGATCAACGCGGCGGGCATGCTGGAGTTTTGCGGGCGCCGGGACGATCGGGTTAAAATTCGCGGCAACAGCGTTGAGCTATCAGAGATCGCGGAAGCGCTGCATCGGCTCAAAGGCATCGAACGCGCTGTGATCGAAGCGGTGCCGCGAGCCGGAGGGGAGAATCTGCTGGTGGGCTTCATTACCGTTCGTTGCGACCAGTCCTGGACACGACCAGAATTGCGTCGTGCGTTGCGCATCATGCTGCCCGATTCCATGGTGCCGTCGGAGTTTGTGATCCTGCAAAATTTCCCGCTGACGCCGAGCGGCAAGATTGATCGCGAGAAACTTCGGCAAGACTTTCATCTACGGCGTCAACCGCAGTTTGGTGAGCGGCCGAAGACGGAAACCGAATCGCTGCTCGCCGGCATCTGGTCCGATGTCTTTGAACTGTCCGATATTGGCCAGCACGATGATTTCTTCACGCTTGGTGGCGATTCGTTGATGGCGACCGTAATTGCCGCCCGGGTTTACGACGCGGTCAAGGTCGAGCTGAATCTGGCCACGTTTTCCGATTTTCCGACGTTGGCGGAACTCGCGGATGTCATCGATCGGCTTCGCGTAGGTGGAGAGGATGATGCGGCACCGGTGGTACCGGTGCCGCGCAATGAACCGCTGCCGATGTCATTCAGTCAGGAACGCATCTGGAAATTTTCGCAAAGCCCCGCGGCGTCAGCGGCCTACACTATGCCTCGCATCGTTCGCATCGTCGGACCCCTCGATGTTGGGGTGTTGCGCGACTGTATGGACGACCTGGTTCGCCGCCACGAAATCTTGCGCACGACATTCGCACGACAGGGGAGAAGCCCAGTCTCGATTATTCATCCGTCGGCGCCCACGCCGCTGCAATATTTCGACCTATCGGGCATGGCTGATCTGGAAATGCAGGCTGAGGTCATCTTCAAGAAGGAAGCGGCTTTCGAGTTCGACCTAAGAACTGGTCCTTTGCTTCGATTCACACTTGTTCGATTGCGCGACGACGAATACCGGCTATTGTGGGTTTCGCACCATATTATTTCCGACAATGCTTCACTCTCTGTGTATTTTCGGGAGCTGGCGATGCTCTACGAAGCAAAGTTGCGCGGCGGTGCATCCCCATTGCCGAAGTTGGCGGCGTTGCAGTACGGAGACTATGCGGTCTGGCAACGAAGGGTTCTCCATCCCGAAGGGTTAACGTACAGGCAAGTCGTTTCGTGGTGGAAAGATAATCTTTCAGGTGCGCCGCGAATGCTACGGCTACCCTTCACACGAGTTGACGCGAAGGTGAAGGGGTCAACGTACGGGCGAGTTGTTTCGTGGTGGGAAGATCATCTTTCTCCGTCCGCGCTGAGACTTCCGTTCGCACGAATTATTGCGAAGACGGCCGTTGCGCCCGCGGACGGTATGATATTCTGGAGTATGGAACGTCAGGTCTCGCATCGTCTAAACGCTCTGGGGCCTGCATGCAAAGCCACCCGACCGGCGGTACGGCTTGCTGCTTTTGCCGCTCTACTCGCGGCCGAAACCGGGCAGGCCGATGTTATCGTTGGCCTGTATGTTACCGGTCGTAATCGTTTGCCTCTGCTGAGCATGATCGGGGATTTTTCAAACCTGGTCACATTAAGGTTCCAAAGCGATTCGACAAAATCGTTTATCGAATGGCTCTCAATCGTTCGGGACCAGATCCAGGACGCTGAAGGACACAGCGCGGTCCCCTACGAGAATTTGTGCGAGGAGTTCAAGCGAGGAGGCGTTGGCCTCCCGGAAATCAAGGTCATCTTCCATATCTCGCGCCTCGGCCGGCTGATCGAATTCGCCGGTCTCAAGCTAATCTGGATGGACCGCCCACACCAAAGAATTCCATGGGGGTTCACCATTGATTTCGATGAGCAGAACGAAGAAGACAGGTGCTCGGTGCTTTTTGATCCCCGCATCTACGATCCAGCCGGCGTGCGCGTCTTCGTACAACACTACGAGCGACTACTCGACGCCGTCTCGCGTCATCCCGACAAGACACTGGGCGATTTGCTGGCGATAAGTTGCGCGGACTCAATCACCTCTGTCGGGACAATGCCGACCGTGGCATTGTAAGCCGTTTCGTGCGAATGTGCGGCGATGTCGGGACTATCGGCCTATCTCGATCGCCGCCTACCGAGCTGGCGCGAACTGCGCGCGCGGGGCAGTGGGATCGTCGGCATCGTTCGCAGGCCCGCGCGGATATTGCGGCGATCACGGACGATCGCGCTGCAATCGGAGAGCTTTGAGAACTATTGCGCCCGCATTCGCCCGGCCCGCGTTGCATCGGGCGAAACCCTTCTGGCCGAACCGTTTGGTGAACCGCGCATTTGGACCAGCGTGGCGCCTGCGTCCGTCATCGATCATTCCCGCATCATCACCATCGACGACATCAAGCAACCGGGGTTCGCCAGTGCCCCGCCGCCCTACCGCTCGACGCAGCAAGCCTATCTGCGCGTACGATCGGCAATAGTCTATCCGCGTCCGGGTCTTGTAGCGGCTGAACCGGGCTGGGTCCTCCGCAACAATCTGCGCCAGTGGGTACCGGAACATCGTCTCACGCCCGGCTTTGTAGATTTTGCCGACGGCAAGCTCGTTGCGCACGAGGACGAACTGCTTCCCCAAGGTCACGTGCACCGGACGGTGCTAGTGTTATGCCATGCGTTCCATCGCAACTATGGACACTGGCTGTTCGACTGCCTGCCCTATTTGCTGTCGTGGCGCGGATCTCTTCGGCAGGGCCGCCTGGCGGTGTTGGTGCCCCCACTGGCGGATTGGCAGCGGCGCACCCTCGAACTTCTTGATGTGCCGGCGTCGTCGGTAATTGAGGCTCCGGAGCCGTCGGTCCTGTGCGACAATGTGATCGTTCCGGGACTGAAGTTGGTGGATTTCGAGCCGACGACCGGGTCGAAGAGTTCCAGTTTACCTCAGCCCGGACCGACCGTGGTTGAAGCAATCCAAATTCTGCGAGCCAGGATTTGTCCAACGGCCGCCATTGACCAACCCGAGCGTATCTACATCAGTCGACGCGGCATCAAATCGTTCCGTTCCGTGTGCAACGAGGACGAAGTCGAGGCGCTCATGTTACAGCTTGGTTTTGCGGTTGTGCAGCCGCAAAACCTCTCGTTCGACCAACAGGTGACGTTTTTTGCGCGCGCACGCGTAATCGCCGGGCCGCACGGTGCCGGCCTCACCAATGCTGCTTTTGCGCCGACAGGTTGCCTCGTAGTCGATATTTGTACCGATTCTTGGGCCACGGCATGGATGGCACGATTAACGCAAATATTTGAACACAATTATCTTCCCCTGGTCTTTCCAGCTGATGCCGAACTCTCGCAGTCTATATTTTTCGGCAAGGCCGCCATCGGCCAGTCACACTTCTACACCGTGCGGACCGACACGCTGAACTCAGCCCTTGAAAGCGCGATGCGGAGGTTGGGCATCGAACGATTTGGCGTCGAGAATCGGAGACTTCCGTAACGCGTGCGCATCTGCCATGCGTCGAGCGTTCTCGCACCGTAGCCTTTCTCCAATGTCGCCTTGTGGCCGATTTTGTTGAAGAAGTCGGTGAGTAATTTGAGATTAGTCAGCCCGGCCATTCGAAGGCCATCGATTGCGAGCCAACTGATGGTTTCAGGCTGGGTGAGGGCTTGGCATCGGTATCAGCTTCGCCAGCTTTCGGAGGTTTTGGGCGGTTGCTGCGAGAAGGAACTCATCGCGCGCACCATTAGGTCCTCTTAGTCTGAGCCGATCAAGCCTGAGAATGCGTTTGAGATGGGCGAACAGCATTTCGATCTTCTTGCGCAGTCGTCGCGCGGTGCGGCCTTCCCAGGAGCTTGCGATTTGGCGTGCCATGTCACGGGCGCCTTCATAGATCGATCGCGGCACGTACCGGGCAGGCTCCCTTGGACAGCATCGGGGCTTTAGGCGGCAGGCTTCGCAGTCATACTTGCTCGCGCGGTAACGCAATGTCGCTCCGTCCACACGTGAACCAGTCGTGGTTAGCATCTTGCCGGCGGGGCAAGAATAGACGTCGCCGGCAGGGTCGTAGGTGAAGTCCTCGCGTGAGAAGGTGCCGTCCTGGCGTGTGGACTTATCGAACACGGTCACATGTGGCTCGATGCCATGCTCGTAGACCAGCCATCCGAGCATCTCGGCTGAGCCGTAGGCGCTGTCGCCCAGGAGGCGGGCGGGATAAAGATCGAAGCAATCGATCGAGCGTTCTATCATGCGTTTTGCGGCCAGGACCTCGGCCTGCCGGATCGCAGTGGTCGCTTCGACATCAACGATGATCGCGTTGTCGACATCGATCAGATAGTTGGTCGAATAGGCGAAGAATGCTTGTCCGCCATGGGCTCCGGTCCATCGCGCCGCCGGATCGGCCGGTGAGACGAACTTGGGCACGACATCGGTTGCAGCGCCGAAGGCCTCATCGTCGAGCACAGCCAGATACTCTTTGACTGCCCGACCGGTCGCTTCTGGTGGCAGCCCCTTCTCGCCCTCGATCCCGTTCTGCCGATTGGCATCCGCCTTGATCAGGCTGGCGTCGACCGCAAAGCTTTCCCCGCCGACCAGCCCCTCGCCAATGCAGCGCCGCAGGACCGTCTCAAACACTTGCCGCAGCAGATCGCTCTCGCGGAAACGGCCATGCCGGTTCTTCGAGAAGGTGGAATGATCGGGCACATCACCGTCAAGCCCGAGCCGGCAGAACCACCTGTACGCCAGATTGAGATGGACTTCCTCGCAGAGGCGCCGCTCGGAGCGGATACCGAAGCAGTAGCCCACGATCAGCATCCGGACCATCAGTTCCGGATCAATCGATGGGCGACCCATCGTGCTGTAGAACGGCGCCAGCTCGCGGCGCAGTTCCGACAGCTCGACAAAGCGGTCGATCGACCTCAGCAAATGATCCGCCGGCACATGCGCATCGAGCGAGAAGTTGTAGAACAGCATACCCTGTTCGACTTGCCGTGGTCCCATCATCGACTCAGCTCCTGCCTCTCTCAACAGGACTGAATCAGTCAGCTTTCACCGTTTCAACCAGTAAGTTTTTCAACAGAATCGGCCCTTAGCGACGCTTTCGGAATGTCCGCGAAACGGTCGCTGTCGGGGGAAAAGCAGACATTCTGCGATCGGCACTCACCGGCGAGATTTATGAGTACGGACCCTGCACACCGCAAGGTGAGGGCATCACGATCCTGGTCGGCCGTCAGTCTTGCCAGAAATGTTTGAACCGATCAGGCGCCATTTCGGTATATCGAACCGTGTGCATGATATTTTTGTGGCCCATGTAGTGCTGAAGGGCTCGAGTGTCGTGCCCGTCGTTGGCCAATTTGTAGCCGGTGGAATGGCGAAGCATGTGCGGGTGGATCGGAAACGGAAGTTTTGCGGCCTCTCCCGTCCGGGCGATCATTTTCAGGAAACCGGCAGTCGTGGGCGGACCACCGCGCTCGGTGACGAAAACGTATCGAGATTTTGTGTGTTCCCGGCGTAGCTGACGTAGCGCACGGATTTCTTTTCCGCCCAGCGGATGGACGTTATCGATTCCACCCTTGGCTCTTCGGACGTGCAAACGGCCGGTGTTGAGGTCAATCTGATCCCACCGCAGGCCGCACAATTCCGAGGCGCGCAGACCATGGCGGTATGCGATCAGGATCATGGTGGCGTCTCGGTGGCCGTAGCGGGAACGCTTGCGGGCGGCCTCCTGGAGCCGTTCGATCTAGCGCTGCCCGATCTGCCTCAGCCGCTGCCAACTCCCTCGCCGCTTCCTTTGCGGTGCTGCCGTTTGAACCCCACACGACAATGCCCCCGAGCAACGCCGCGATCGCTGCAGCCATTGCGGCCGGATCGAGCCTGAATGCGCCGAGAAGCATCGCGGCGAGGACAATGCCGCCGCCCGCCATGGAGACCCGCGACGCCAGGGTGAACTTGCGGCAGCTCTCGATCTTGGCAGCAAGCTCTTCGATATGCGTTTCGAGGCGCACGATCTCGTCGTGCGGGTCGCCGTCGCTTTTGTCGGGATGCAAAGTTCAACACTCCCAAAGGATCACCGCGCGCCTGGACACGCTATTTCGCCTGAATGATGATAAGCGCGGTCGATGCGCCGAAGCACTGAAGGGGGGCGCCTTCATTCGCTCTCTCCTCTGCATGATCGATTTCCAGAAAACCCCGAAGGTGCGCATTTCAAAAAAGGGCTAAGGGCGCGCGTTAGTAGTATGATCTGGCTTCCAAGACTGGGCCTTGCTGTAGGCACCACGTCACACGCCAGCGAGGCGTAGGGGTGCGTTATGGACCTCGGAGTTTGGCTGCGGAGCCTTGGCCTCGAAAGATACGAGGCGAGCCTTCCGCGAAAACGAGATAGACGAAACGGTCCTGCCGAACCTGACGGCGGAGGACCTGAAGGAGCTTGGCGTCGCGGCTCTCGGGCATCGCCGCAAGCTACTCGACGCTATTGCAGCGCTGCGCGCTGACACAGACGCAGGCCCCCAGCGAATCCCCAGTCCTAGCGGCATAGACACTCCCCTCGAGGACACGCGCCGAACGCCGCCAAGTCACGGTGATGTTCTCGGACCTGGTCGGCTCGACGGCGCTCTCAGCCCGCATGGACCCTGAAGACCTACGCGAGGTCATTTCGGCCTATCAGAAATGCGTCGCTGAGACCGTGCAGCGCTTCGGCGGGTTCGTCGCGAAGTACATGGGCGACGGCGTGCTCATCTACTTTGGCTATCCGCAGGCGCATGAAGACGACGCCGATCGTGCGGTGCGGGCGGGCTTAGAAGTGATAGCGGCGGTGACCGCGCTCAAGTCACCCGTTCCCCTGCAAACACGAGTTGGCATCGCCACGGGAATGGTCGTGGTCGGCGATCTGATCGGATCGGGTGAGGCGCAGGAGCGCGGCATCGTCGGCGAGACGCCGAACCTCGCGGCTCGGCTTGCAGGGGATCGCCGAACCAAACATGGTGGTCATCGCCGATGGCACACGACAGCTTATTGGCGATCTGTTTGAGCTGCAGTACCTCGGGTCAAAGGACCTCAAGGGCATTGCCGGGCCGGTGCGGGGTTGGGCGGCGCTGCGACCGGGTTCGGCCGAAGGCCGCTTCGAGGCTTTGCACGGGAGCGGGCTAACTGCTCTCGTCGGCCGGGAAGAAGAACTCGAACTGCTGCTGCGGCGCTGGTCGAAGGCAAAGACTGGCGAAGGCCAAGTAGTCTTGCTCTCCGGTGAGGCCGGCATCGGCAAGTCTCGATTGACGGCGGCGCTGCTGGAACGTCTTGTCTGCGGAACCACACACGCGGTTGCGCTATTTCTGCTCGCCGCAGCACACCGACAGCGCATTTTATCCGATCATCAGCCAGATGGAGCGCGCTGCGGGATTTGCGCACAACGACACCGCGCAAGCAAAGCTCGACAAGCTCGATGCCGTGCTGGCGCAAAGTCTCTACCTCCACCCAGGACGCGGCACTCTTTGCCGAAATGCTGTCGCTGCCGAATGATGGACGCTATCCCGACGCTCGAAATGGCCCCGCAGCAGCGGCGGCAGAAAACGATGGAAGCGCTAACTGCGCAAATGGAGGCGCTGTCGCGCGCCAAAATCCCGTGCTGATGATCTTTGAGGATGCGCATTGGATCGACCCTACGAGCCTGGAAGTGCTTCGGTCGAGTGGTGGACCGGATTAGAACCCTTGGCGTGTTGCTGATCGTTACGTACCGGCCAGAATTTGAGCCGCCGTGGATTGGACGGCCTCATGTAACCGCGCTCACCCTCAATCGGCTCGGGGAGCGCGAAATCGCCGCCATGATTGACCGCGTCACTCGGCAATAAGCCGCTGCCGGCGAGCATCAGACAGGACATTGTCGAACGCACGGACGGCATCCCACTGTTCGTCGAGGAAATGACGAAGGCGGTATTGGAAGCGGAGAGCGAAGGCGCAGCGCGGCAGACGCGCTCGCAGCCGTTCCGTCGCCCGCGCTCGCGGTTCCCGCAAGCCTGCACGCATCGCTGATGGCGCGGCTTGACCGGCTCGGCCCAGCGAAGGAAGTGGCGCAAATCGGAGCAGCAATCGGGCGGGAGTTCTCGCACGCACTATTGGGGGCGGTGGCAGGCAAGCCGGAGGCGGAATTGGCATCGGCGCTGGACCGTCTTATTGCCGCTGGTCTGCTCTTCCGACAAGGCGTTCCGCCGCACGCGACCTATCTGTTCAAGCACGCACTGGTACAGGACGCCGCCTATGGCACCCTGCTCCGCGAACCTCGACGCGCGCTGCACGCACGGATCGCCGAAACGCTTGAAAGCCAATTCGCCGAGATTGCCGAGAACCAGCCCGAGTTGCTGGCGCGTCACTGCACCGAGGCCGGACTGATCGAGAAGGCCGCCGGCCTTTGGGGCAAAGCGGGACAGCGGTCGCTGGCGCGCTCGGCCCTGGTCGAAGCCGTCGAGCAGCTTACGCGCGCGCTTGACCAAATCGCAACGCTTGCCAGGCACGCCCGCGCTCGTCGCGAGCAGATCAAGCTCCAGGTCGCGCTCGCGAACGCTTATGCATGCAAAGGGTACGCCGCGCCCGAGACAAAAGCGGCACTCGATCAGGCACGTCTGCTGATCGAACAGGCCGAGACGCTGGGAGAGCCTCCCGAAGACCCGTTGCTGTTGTTCTCGGTGCTCTACGGTTTCTGGGTCGCAACTTCGTCGCATTCAATGGCGACGCGTTGCGGGAGCTTGCAGCGCAGTTCCTGGCGCTCGCGGAAAAGCAAGGGGCGACAGTCCCGCTTATGGTCGGGCATCGTCTGATGGGCGCTTCCTTGATGTTCACGGGCGACATCGCGCGAGGCCGAGCGCATCTGGATCAGGCGCTCGCGCTATACGATCCGGTAGAACATCGCCCGCTGGCGACGCGATTTGGTCAAGACGTACGAGTGGCAATCTTGTCCTGCGCTCATTGGCTCTTTGGTTGCTTGGCTATCCGAAGCCGCACTAGCGGACGCTGATCGACGCGCTCAAGGATGCGCGCGAGATCGGTCAAGCCGCCACGTTGATGTATGCGCTGTTTAACACAGCATTACGTACATGTTCTGCGGAAATCACGCGACAGCAACCGCGCAACCGAATGAAGCTCGTCGCGTTGGCGGACGAAAAAGGCGCCGACTTTGGAAGGCGTTGGCATTGTTGTTGCGAGGTTGTGTTCTGGCGTTGACTGGCAAAGCATGCGGACGCAGTCCAAATCATCACCTCCGGAGTTCGCTGCAGCGCAGTCAACAGGAACCACATTGTTCATCGCCGTTCTGTTTGGCATCATTTGGCGATCGCTCATACGCAAACTCGGTCAATTCGATGACGCTTGGCGCTGCATCGGCGAAGCGATGACCGTAATGGAAATCACCAAAGAAATATGGTTCGAGGCCGAGCTCCATCGGATGGCCGGAGAAATCGCGCTTGTGCCGCCCAAGCCGGACGCGGCAAAAGCGGAAGCATATTTCGAACGTGCGCTCGCGGTTGCGCGTAAGCAGCAGGCGAAGTCCTGGGAGCTGCGCGCCGCGATGAGCATGGCGCGGCTCTGGCGCGACCAGGGCAAGCCGCAGCAAGCTCGCGAACTGCTTGCTCCGGTCTATGGGTGGTTTACCGAGGGGTTCGACACGCTCGACCTCAAGGAGGCCAAGGCGTTGCTGGATGAGTTGGCCGCATAGCGGTCCGTCAGAGAACACAAACAAACCGCTTCCAGCGTGAACCTTCGAGCGGCTACGATGCCCGTCCTGTACGGGGGAGGCAATGAAACGCCATTCCAGGGCAAGCGGCGAACCAGCTAGATCGCGACGCACCAAGCCGTCAAAGTCGAAAAGCCGTAACGCGCCGGAGGTCGGCGGCAATCGCTCGTCGCGTGGTGACGCGGAGACTGAGGTCGTCCAGCTAAAGGGGGAGTTACGCGAGGCGCTGGAACAGCAGACTGCTACGTCGGAAGTCCTGCAGGTCATCAGCAACTTTCCCGGCGACCTTCAGCCGGTGTTTGCGGCCATGCTTGAGTACGCAGTCCGCATTTGCGACGCAACGTTTGGGAGTATCTACCGTTGGGATGGCGAAGCTCTGCACTTGCTGGCGACACATAACACACCGCCTGCCTTTACCGAGGTAATCAGGCGCTCACCGTTTCGCCCTTCTTCGCAATCTCCCCCCGGTCGAATGATAGCTGAGAAAACGGTTGTTCAAGTCGCCGATGTTAAGGCCGAGCCAGCCCACATCCGTGATCCGCTCGCCGTTGCAGCGGTCACGCTTGGCGGCGTGCGGACGAACTTAAGCGTTCCCTTGCTTCATAAGGGCGAAATGATCGGTGCTTTCTTCTTGTCCCGGCAAGAGGTCCGCCCCTTCACAGACAAGCAAATCGATCTGGTCAAGAACTTCGCCGCCCAGGCGGTCATCGCCATCGAAAACGCGCGGCTGCTCAACGAACTACGCCAGCGCACCGACGACCTCACCCAGCGCACCGCCGACCTCACCGAAGCGTTAGAGCAGCAGACTGCAACGTCGGACGTGCTCCAGGTTATCTCAAACTCCCCTGGCGATCTTCAGCCGGTATTCGCAGCCCTGTTGGAAAATGCCGTCCGCATCTGCGACGCCAAGTTTGGAAACATCTACCGCTGGGACGGCGACACCTTGCACCTCATTGCGACGCATAACACACCGCCAGCCTTCGCTGAGGCACGCAGGCGTTCACATCCTCGTCTCGGTCCGAAAACTCCTATCGGTCGCATGGTGGCGAGCAAAACGGTGAATCACGTCGCCGATCTTGCGGCAGACCAGGGCTACATTGAACAAAGCGTTCCAGGAATCGTTGCAGCCGTTGAACTTGGGGGTGTACGGACGTTTCTGGCTGTCCCAATGCTGAAGGACAATGAACTGATCGGTGCGTTCATCCTGTACCGCCAGGAAGTTCGTCCCTTTACCGACAAGCAAATTGAACTCGTGACGAACTTTGCCGCGCAAGCCGTCATCGCCATCGAGAACGCGCGGCTTCTGAAAGAACTGCGCGAGAGAACAGACGAGGTAGAGAAGCTCAACCAACAACTTGAACAACGTGTCGCCGACCAAGTAGGCGAAATCGAACGCATGGGCAGGTTGCGCCGCTTCCTCCCGCCGCAGGTGGCCGATCTGATCGTCGCCTCCGGGACGGAGAAGCAACTCGAAAGTCATCGTCGTGAGATAACAGCTTTGTTCTGCGACCTGCGCGGCTTCACAGGGTTCACTGAGAGCGCAGATGCGGAAGACGTGATGGCCTTGCTGCGCGACTACCACGCGGCTATCGGCGAGAAAATCAACGAATACAGCGGCACCCTCGAACGCTACGCTGGTGACGGTGTGATGGTCGTCTTCAACGATCCCGTTCCAGTAGATAACCCGGCGCTCAAAGCCGTACTCATGGCGCTCGAAATGCGTGAGGTTATCGGAGCGCTGACCGAGAAGTGGCGTCGGTTGGGACACGACATTGGCTTCGGCATTGGCATAGCGCACGGATTTGCCACTCTTGGCACCATCGGGTTTGAAGGACGTTTCGACTATGCCGCCATCGGGACGGTATCCAATGTGGCTTCGCGGCTCTGCGATGAAGCCAAACCAGGGCAAATCCTCATTAGCCCCCGGGTGCTGATGGCTGTTGAGGACGCCGTGACAGTCGAGCCGGTGGGTGAGTTCACGCTCAAGGGGATCAGGCGGCCTCTGGCGGCTCACAATGTAGTCGGCGTCGCGTCGTGAAATAACTGATCGCGGAACAACCCGACAAATACCAACGCTTCGCCGCTATTTGGCAATGCTTCGTTAGCTCGATTTTGGTGACGTGTCCGTCGTCAGAGATTTTGAGACAGGAGGCATCCTGATCTAAGGGAGAGACTGGCGCATGCGGTTGGATTTTAGGCTGCATGAGTTTTGTGATGCAAGCGTCGGTGTTGGATGGTTTTGCGTTTGATCCTTTCTCTTTCCAGCAGGATGGTTTGACCGCGCTCGAAGTAGACGTCGGCCGGCGTCAGATTGTCGATGCTCTCGTGGTAGCGCAGATGATTGTAGTGGGCGACGAAGGCTTCGATCCGAGCCTCGAGCTCGCCGGGCAGATAGTAGTTCTCCAGCAGGATGCGGTTCTTGAGCGTCAGATGCCAGCGCTCGATCTTTCCCTGTGTCATCGGATGATAGGGCGCGCCGCGGATATGCGGCATGTCTTGTTTATCGAGCCATGCCGCCAGCTCCGCCGAGACGTAGCTCGGGCCGTTGTCGGATAGCAGACGAGGCCGATGTGCCACGTCGATCCGGTCCAGCCCCGATGCCTGCAGAGCCAACTCCAAGGTGTCGGTGACATCCTCGGCTTTCATCGTGGTGCAGAGCTTCCAGGCCACGATGTAGCGCGAGAAGTCGTCGAGAACCGTCGACAAGTAGAACCAGCCCCAGCCAGTCACCTTCAGGTAAGTGAAGTCGGTCTGCCAGAGCTGGTTCGGCGCCGTCGTCTTGTCCTTGAACTCGTCGGCGGCCTTCATCACGATGAAGGCCGGACTGGTGATCAAGTCGAGGGCCTTGAGCAGGCGATAAACCGAGGCTTCCGACACGAAGTAGCGCTCGGCATCGGTAAAGCGCACGGCTAGTTCACGGGGCGAGAGCTCCGTCTCGTCGAGGGCCAATGTGACGATCCGCGCGCGGACGTCATCGGGGATGCGGTTCCACACCCGATCGGGCCGAGGACTGCAATCGTCCAGAGCCTCTGGCCCTCCGGTCCGATAAAGATCGCACCATCGATAAAACGTGGATCTCGGGATTCCGATCTGCTCCAGCGCCCGCCGAACCGGCAGATAGGATTGCTCGACGAGCCGGATGATCTCCAGCTTCTCTGAGGCCGGATATCTCATTCGCCGTCCTCCCCATCCGCCATCACGCTTTTTTTAAGCAGACGATTTTCCAGGGTCAGATCGGCGACCACCTCCTTGAGCGCCATGGCCTCACGCCGCAGATCGTGGACCTCGTCCGAGGTGGCGGCCCGGGCCGTATCGCCAGCCAGGCGTTTCTTGCCAGCCTCCAGGAAGTCTTTCGACCAACGATAGTACAGGTTCTGCGCGATCCCCTCGCGGCGACACAGCTCGGCTATGCTGTCCTCGCCGCGCAGGCCTTCCAGCACGATCCGAATCTTTTCCTCGGCCGAATAATGTTTGCGCGTCGCCCGTCGGATGTCCTGAACAACCTTCTCAGCCGGTTCCTTCGACGGTCGGGTTTGCTGTCTCATCTTCGCTCCTATGAACGTTACGATGAGCCAGAAACTCTCCCTTGTTCAATCCGCCCGTTCTGTCCAATGAGCGCTGACGTCAGACAAAGGAAACCAAGTCGGGGCGCGTCCGGACGGTCGCCCTACCCCTGACTGTCCGCGACGAACTGCGAGCGCACCGGCTGGCACAAGCCAAGAACATGCTCAAGTTGGGCGTCCGGCTTACCGATGACAGCTTCGTCTGCGCATTGGAGGACGGTAGTCCAATGCAGCCGACCTTGATTACTCACGAATGGGTTCGAGCGATTAAGGGCACCAACCTGCCCCGTTACCGTTTCCACGATCTGCGCCATGCCCATGCCACGCACATGCTGACCTCTGGAACGCACATCAAGGTCGCAAGTGAACGTCTAGGTCACAGCAAAGTCGGGATCACGCTCGACCTCTACAGCCATGTACTGCCGGGAATGCAGGAGGACGCGGCCGCCAAGGTCGATGCAGCCCTCAGGGCCGCGCAGAACGCTGGCAAAAAGGCCTAGGAAGGGCACCGATGCTCCAAACGCGGTCTTCTTCCAATCCTGGTTTCCTTGCAACTCGCCGCTACGCGCGAGCCAGAGTTGGGTCAGCGTGATCGGTCTGCGCAGCCTGCCGACGCCGGCGCTACAA
The DNA here is from genome assembly GCA_963768075.1 of Terriglobia bacterium. Taxonomy (GTDB): domain Bacteria; phylum Acidobacteriota; class Terriglobia; order Bryobacterales; family Bryobacteraceae; genus QHXW01. Next base: position 212,142 of record CAVYHD010000001.1, on the reverse strand, counting down.
AGCTTGGATTGAGGACACGAGCGGCAGCCAGATCGAGGAAACACAACTCAGGAAGGCGATCAGGCGCTAGTAGGACCAATGATCTGCGGGACTTGCCAGGGCGCGAGTTGGGTCTGTAAGGACCATCCCGATCGGCCGTGGCGCCCGGAAGTGAGAACGACGGTCTTGAAGTCTCGCCCCTCTCATCCGCCTTGAAACGGAGCACGCGCCAACCAGCGACACCATCGTGATCGGGGATTTTTCCATCCAATCGCTTGACCCTGGCACGCCACTTGCCGGGTTTCGCTCCGGTTTCTCCCAGCTGCCGTTCGCTCGTGGGAGAACGTTCAGGGGACGCACTTTCGCAGAAATGGTAGCAAAAGGGTAGCAAAGAGCCATTCGGCACAAACAGCACTGAATCCCAATCGTAGGGAATTCAAGGAGATAGCTGGCAGGAGTGGAGGGATTCGAACCCCCAACCCCCGGTTTTGGAGACCGGTGCTCTAGCCGTTGAGCTACACTCCTAGACCGCGGCCAGCCACGACACCCGATATACACAGTACATATAAGCTGTACCGAACGGCTGCCGCAGCTTCCAGCTACAGCCGGTCTCATGCCCTTTCATGCTCGGCAAGGCAAGGGTCGGCGCCTGGCCCGCCGACTTTAGCCGCGAGGCGGCGTGGGTTGGAGCGGGTGAAGGGAATCGAACCCTCGTCATAAGCTTGGAAGGCTTCTGCTCTACCATTGAGCTACACCCGCGGCGCCGGCGCAACGCGGCCGCACCGGCAGCATACAATACCGGACGTGCCGCCGGAAAATCACGTTCGCTCGTTTGACCGGCCGCGAAAACGCAACGCGCTTCGCTCCGATACGCCCGGCGTCAGAATGAGGCGGTCCGCACGCTCTCAGGCGGAGAGCAGCAAATGCTCTCCCTCGGCCGCCACTGATGATGCGGCCGAAGCTGCTGATACTCGACGAGCCGACGCTGGGGAGCGGAATGTCACCTTCGCCCTTCCGCATTCGGACCGCATCTATGTGCTTGATCACGGCCGGATCACCTGGCATGGCGATCCGGCCCGTTTTGCCGCGGAAATGCTATCTCTGAAATCAGAGCTGTTCGACCACGCCGGCAGCCCGAGCGAATAGCATCTGCTGCCGCCATTCGGGCCGGAGGGGCACTTGCTTGCCAACTCCCGCGAGGCGCTCCCGCTCTGGGCGCCCCTGGTCGCGAATTTTCCTGCCGGGCGCCATTAATCCCAGCCGCCGGCAAAAACGCCCGAACCCTCAATATTTCGGCAATACCGGCAGGCAATGGTTAATCCTCTCGAAATACGGCTAGGCCGGGAGGCACCTTCGGCGGTCAAAGTAATAATTCGCTAGCGGTCTGGTCATAGAAACGCATGTTCGGGAGCACATGCGCCATGTTCAAGACCGCCTTGAAGGCATTAACCGGCAGCGCCAAGCCGCTGCGGATTCTGGCTGCCAATTTCCGCGCCAACTCGCGGGCAAACGTCGCGATAATCACGGGAATAGCCGCTATTCCGATGGTCAGCGCCGTGGGCTGCGTCGTCGATTACTCGATGGCGTCGATGATCCGCACCAAGCTGCAAGCGGCCGCCGACGCGGCGACACTGGCCACGGTCTCCTTCAACTCGCCGATCGTTTCAACCACCAAGACTATGAGCGGCAGCGGCTCGATCAGCGGCGGCTCAACCTACGCCACCAATTTTTTCGCCTCGGAAACGACCGGTTTCCCGGGTGCGACCCCGAGCGCCACGGTAACCAAAACCGGAATGGTGGTTAACGCGACCGTCACCTATTCCTATTCAGTGCCGACTTTCTTTATGAAGGTTGTCGGATTTCCGAACATCACGGTTAGTGGATCATCGACGGCGAGCTACACGCTGCCGACCTTCATCGATTTCTACCTGATGCTCGACGTGTCCGGATCGATGAGCTTCCCCTCCACACCTGCGGAGCAGGTGAGGCTTATGGCGGTCAATCCCGACAACCTGCACCCCACGAACAGTCCGCCTAACAACGGTTATCCGCAGGGTTGCCAGTTCGCCTGCCACTGGGCGACGCAGAACACCACGTGTCAGAACACCACGAACCCCCAAACCAGTACACCCGGCCCATGGCAGGGATCATGGCCCCCAGCTCCGCAACAGTACCCCGGCGCCAAGTTCGTCATTAACAGTCAATGGCCAAGCGGCTATCCCGGCGGCTATTGCCAGGGATTTTTGATAAGCCGCCTGGGAACGACGCCGGTGGCACCGACCAACTGCGTTCCCGCCGGTGGAACGCCCCCTGCCCTTAACACCAATGACGGTAGCGCCCCGCCAGCTGCCCCACCAGGCAAAATCGCGGGTACGAACACCCCCTATCCGTCGGGCTGCGGCCAATATGTCAATTGGACCGCCAGTCAGGTCAGCTCGTGCTCCAATCCCGGGACGACGTCTTGTATCCAATTGCAAGCCGACGCCGTTGGCTTTGCCGTCAACGCCTTGCTGAGCCAAGCAGTGAAACAGGAGGGCATAGACAATATCGCAAATGAATTTCGGGTCGGATTGTTTCCGTTTATCCAGAACGTCTGTACGGTAAGTGCCGGCAGCAGCAATTCCTGCTCCGTTGGTCTGACCAACAGTCTTCAAGGCGCGACTATCACCAACTTCGCCGCGCAGCTGGCAAATCTGCTCGACAATGGCGGTGTTGGCGCGGCGAACTCGACGCTCGGTTCCGGCGGCACCCATTTCGAGAATGCGCTCAACAGCATGAACAGCTTCATCACGTCGGTAGGAACCGGGACGAGCACGACCAATACCCTGCCTTACGTCTTCATCGTCACCGACGGCTCGCAGGATTATCAGACGCAGTCGGGCGGGAGCTGGGGATCGCAACATTGGACGGCCAATGCAACCGTTCCCCACGCAAATTCGGCGACAGTGATGCCGCCAAACAGCGAGGACTCCAACAACTATTGTCAGACGATGAAGAGCCGTGGGATCACCGTCGCCGTCCTCTACATCCCCTATCAACCCATCGGGGATCCAAATCCGGCCTTCGCTAGTAACGAGGATGGCTACGCCAACGCCAACATTGCGAACATTCCCACAGCTCTTCAGAACTGCGCTTCGCCCAACTTCTTCTACACCGCGAATTCGCCGGCGGCCATCACCAGCGATCTAGTGACGATGTTCAACCAGGCGGTGAGCACCGCGCACGTGTCACAGTAGGTTTTGCCTCGCAGACTTGTGTGTGGCGGAGTAGAGGCGCCGATCCCGCACTGTATTCCTTGAGAAAATTGGTTCGTTCTTGCCAACTTTACTGCCGCTGAACTCTTGCGCTCAATGACCTCGCGATCAGTCATGTAGTCGTGGCGCCGGCGCACGCGGCGGACACGCCGCCGTTCTCGTCGATGAGCTCGACCCGATATGGAATCACGCCTGGCTTTGTGACGCAATCTTTGGTTTCCGCGTAATTTACGCGGGATTTACGCGAGCATAGTCTAGGATTATATTCCCAATTATAGCGTTGACTCCACAAGACGCAAGGGATAGTATTGCCTTGAAAAGCTCAGTAGCGATGGGCATTTCTGGCGCGCCATGGGCAAAAAATCGAAACCGGAAGATATTCCTGAAATCACGCCCGAGATGATCGAGGCGGGGGCAGATGTGCTCTTGCGCGCATCCGCCTATGACATTGGCCCTACGGCCGCGGAGGATTTGGCGAAGGCAGTCCTACGCCGGGCTTTGACAGCACGTCGATCAGAAAACCCAAAAGGCGATTAGCCAAAGCGCCAACCGCCGCTTGATGGTCCTCCAAGTCTTTAATGCGTAACGCCGGTAAGTCCGCCGATCGGCCACGCAATTTTTCGTTTTCGCTCATGTAAATTTCATACGCAGAACGAATAGCTGGCACTGCACCTCCAATCGGCATTTTTCCCGGTGGGTATCGGTTCAAGAGAGCCCCTTGGGGATATTCAATCTTGACCGCGACGGGATGATGGGCAATTCGACGCCGAGTACTCAGCAAATCCTGATAGCCGTCTATTGCTTTCTTCCATGCTATCACGCTCGGATGATCATGGCCGCCAGATTTCCTTTCTGGTTCCGGCAACACGGATTTTACGATTTCATCGGTCAGTGAGAACCGGGCTTCCAATCCGGGCGTCTTGAAATATATGATGGCGCTCTGGTCGCGTGGGCCAATGCAATCGCTGAAGATTTGAAATAGTATATCATCAACGTCAGCCCATGCCGCGATGCAATAGCCAATCGTCATGTGGAACCCGTCTCCGAGTTCCTGCCATCTCTTGACTATAGGATGGTCTGAGAGAGGATTATCTTCTGCCATGGCACGCCACCCACAACGCGACAACGAACAATACAGCGACGAAGAGGCTCAACGTCGCTTCGTCGCTGCGGTCAAAGCCGGATTGAATACCAAACCTACGCCCCTCAAGAGCATGACTCCGAAGGGCGTCCCGGCGCAATCGAAGAAAAAATCCAAAGGAAAGAAAAATGTTTGAGATTGGTGGGGAATATAAGATTGCGATGACCGATCCGACAGAACCTGACTCCGTAACGTACATCTATGGCAAAGTCATAGCTTATGAATACCCGCTGCTGAAAATCAAAGAGGATGATGGAGCGGAGAAAATCATTAACGTTTCATCTCCGTTGTTTATCGAGGCATCGCGCCGACATTAAAGCCCGCTTCGAATGGCGTCCCCGGCCCATCGAAGAGGTTGATTATGAAATCCAGATATTTCCTGTTTCTTTGCCTGATATTAGTGTCGATTGAACTCGCAGCCTGTAATTGGCCGTCAGAAACACCACCACGATTTCAAATCGTCTTTAGCCCACACGCGGCCAGAGACACTTTTCTGTTAGATACGGCGACGGGGCGCGTTTGGCAGCTTACGTCTTTCTCCTATTTGGATGGTGAACCGGTCGCATGGGACTTGATGACCAGAATTGATAACAAAGACGACTTTGGCCGCTTCATTCAGGAACATTCCCAAACGCCCAAAAATCCTTTAGCATTACCACCATCAAAATGAGTTAGCGGAATAACGGAGTGTAGGATGTGGCAAGAAATTCTTGATTTTGCGAAACGGCAACTAGCTGAATTGGAAACGTTCATTATAACGGACGAACAGGGTCACGATCTACGTCCTGATCTTGCTAGGAGATACAAACAGGAAATGTGGGCGGCGCAGTGCCAAGTTGATTGTATGGCTGCTCGCCTGTCCTGAAACGAAATCGGCCCGGACTGCTATCCGAGCCGATTGACAAAGGTATGATTTGCACGGAGAAAAGCCCATTGCGTGGGCTTCGAAGCTTACTTAGGTGATATTTTCGCGGACCTATTGAGAAAGGCTTGCAAATGAACGTTGGTCTGAATTTCTGGCTGCTTGGTGATTTGTATGAAATCATCGCCAAGCGTGGCGAATCCCTCACCGCGCGAAAGCACAGTGACGGCAAACTTTACTGGATTCTGGAGTGCGATATTCCGTAAAGGGTTGATGGTGGCGGGGCTGCCACCCCGCTTCCATCCTTGATGCGCGCTAGCGCGAATCACGTCGTCGGGGCAACTCTAGACGACGCGAGATCGCATGCGCAAGTCACAGCCAAAGACAAACGGTTATCCAATCGTGCTTGTCGAATGGGAGGACAGCCAGCGTCCTCTCTCGCCTTGGCAATGGGTTGACGATTATTCGCTTCCCGATGCCGTGCTTTGCCGGTCTGTGGGCTTCTTGATCGCCAAAACAAAAAGCGCGCTCGCCTTGGCTCCCAATTTAGGGGATGTCGCGTGCGAGCGCGCTCAAGCCTGTGGGATCATTCGCATACCGCGCAGCGCGGTACGGAAGATAACTAACCTCTGACGTTACTTTTTCTTTGGCGTTTCGCGCGGTTCGATATGCCGTTCGACGGAGCCGGCAAGTTCGCGCTCGGTCTTGTTGCCTTCCTTGAGTTCCTTGCCGGCAGTGCGTTTGACATGCGGCGAGGTCTTGGGTGGTGGATTTTCTGTTTTCTTGGACATTGCGCACCAATTACTCCTAAATGGGGGACTTCCAATGAGTATCAGAGCCGAGTCGCCACGTTCAAGGAAATGACGGTCTCCCGTTATCCACCGATATTCGCCAATAGCTTATTGCCAAACGGGAAAATCACTATTCATCGCCGAACGGCAATTCAAGCTGTCTAGGATCGCTGCGGTGCGGATGTTTCTTGCGCCAGCGAATGAATCGTTTCGCCTGAAAGCTGAAATCCGGCTTTGTCAGGTTGCCGGTACATCAACCGCTTGCCTTCAATGCCGCGAATGGCGGCGAGCGTGCGGTCGATGTCGCTGTAGCCGAGCGCCACGCGATGATTGTAGCGGTGATCAAACTCGGCCAAATAACGATGCAAATGCTTCTCTTTGCAGTGCTGGTAGACGCCGCGCATTCCGCGTTTGAAGATCGAAAAGTAGCCTTCGGCTGAATTGGTGTGGATGGCGCGGCCATCTTATATCGGACGTATTCGCCGGAGGTGTGATGCACGGTCTCATGCGCGGCAAAGGTGTCTGCGGCATTGAAATAGAGCCTGCTTTCGTCAGTATGTAGCCGCGACTCGCGCGCGATGTTCTCGGCGACGATCTTCTCGACTGTCGCCTGATCGGCAACGGGAACATGGAATGTACGCACGTTTCCGCCGCGTTCGACCAGAGCAACGATTGGACGCTTGTTTGCGGGACCAGGCTTTCCGCTCTTGGTGAAAGGCCGTCCGCGAGTGGTCTTGCTGCGGACCTTGGCCTTATCGACCGGGCCGTAATAGGTCTCATCGGCCTCAACGATCTTGCCTTCCCCGCCGAGCGGACCAAGATCGCCAGACCGCATCGCCTCGCGAATGCGGTGGCACATGAACCACGCCGATTTGTAATCGAGGCCAAGGGCGCGGTGAAGCTGATGCGCGCTGACGCCCTTCTTAGAGGCGTTCATGAGGTAGAAGGCCATCAGCCATTTGTTCAACGGGATATGGCTGCGCTCCATGACGGTGCCGGTGGTGACCGTGAAATCCTTCCGGCATTCCTTCTCCGCGCAACGATACCAGCCGGCTTCTTCGTCTTGTAGGCGTGGTTGATGGTCCCGCAGTGCGAGCAGATCGGCCCTTCCGGCCACCGGAGGCTTTCCAGCCATTCCCGAGCGTTTTCGGGGCTCTGAAAGTGCGAAGCTACAAAGGCGTTCGACATGGCAGTATTCCCTCTAAATCTGAGGAAATACTAGCATTTGGGCCTTGTGGAGTGAAGTCTCATAATTGGGATTATATTCCTTTACACCTAACGGGACCCGGCGAAATAGCGCCGCCGAGGCGGCCGCTTGTTGCATCAACGACCCTACTTGCTGGACAAAGGTTTAGGCTGATCACCCCCGGCGTTGTGGGCTTGAGCAGGAGTCGCAGGTCATCATGGCGAACGAAATCGCGAGCTCTTTTTGCCCGGAAGGGTATGTCTTGACCGCTCAGGCGATCCTTAGGGCTGCGCAATTTTGGTTTCCCGAACAGTGTGGCGCGGCAGTCAGAGCCGCGGGTTCGACCGCCGCGGGCACCAATGGCACGATAGACGCGATCCTTGAAGCGTTCACCCGAGCGCCATGGCCGCAATTTCCCTATGCGTTTGAGCACACGGTCCGAGAGCTCGTCGGAATGACGGTGCAACAGCTCCGCAATTCTCTACACCAGGGCACAATTGACGCTGTTTATTTCACGCCCGACGGTCCCCAAAGGGTGGATGAGAAGTTCTGGGCCACAACAGAGGCGGACGGAATCCTGGAACAAGGCACCTATTGGCCTTTCGGCAAGCCGAAGCGGTGGCATGAAGCGCCCAATTATCCACTTTGTATCAAGCAGTCCCAACTCGACGCTCTGTTGAGCGAAGAGCGAGCCGGAAGAAAATTCCCTATGCAGAAAAAATCAGAGCTCGCTGCCGCATATCGTGATACGACCGTCGCCTCACTTCGAACCAGGAAAGCCCAGCGAGAAGCAATCAAAAAACTTGAACAATTTAAGCCCTACAAAATTACGCACCGCCTTTTTCGCGAGGCGGAGAAAGCTAGTGGCTGGCGCCAGGCCGGCGTAAAAAAACAAAATAGCGATTAATTCGCGACAGAAATCGCGCCACTATTCGTGACAGAAAGTTTGTTTGCCGCAATAGTCGCCATTTACTGCGGCGCGCGCGACGATTATCTCCTCGAACGTTGATTGGTTCACGCCAGAGTTCAGCAGAACATGCGCCGCGGACGTCCCTTTCCTCCGGGCAATGGAGGAAGACCACCGGGCTCAAAAAACCAAAGCGGTTATAAATCGTTGTCGGCGGCCCATACTCGGGCGGACAATCGCACCAGCGACAGCCGCTCCTGAGAACCTGCACAATACCGCTGATGACGCGCCGGTCATCCGACCGTTCGACGCCACGCACATCCGTCGGCAAATGCCGTTCGATCCGCTTCCATTGCTCGTCGCTTAGCCAAAATAGATTCCTGCGCATGATCCCAACCCCCTTCCCAAAGAGAATCAGGATCGTATTGTCACAGCGCAAAAATTAATGAGTTCTGACCCTAGTTCCACCCCCCACGCGGCCAATCGCCTGTCGACTGACCGTGACCTATGCCGGCTTCCGGCACGAAAGCGCGCTCCTCGAAGAGCTTTACGAGCGCGGGTCAAAACAACCTCAGGTCTCGACTAATCTTCATGCCGGCGATGGCATCCTTATGTTCTGGAGCCACGAACCAGTGGCCCCATGGCAAACCGAGGCCTGGATCGCTGACATGCGCCGCAGTCTGCGGCCCATACAATTCGCGCGCATGATTGAGAATCGCTTTGTCGACGTCGACTTCGGACTTCATTGACATGACGTTTCTGGGACCAATGCACTGATTTACGGATTGGTCGCATGGTTGCCGATCGTGCGGTGCCGATCTGGGTTGGCATTGATGCCTCAGTCAGACACGACTCGACCGCGCTCGCTGCTGTTACCTGGTGTAAAGACCAGCAGCAGGTTCGGCTCGTCACTCATCGCATTTTCACACCGAATCCCAATCGAGAGATCGATTTTGCTATCGACGTGGAGCAGACCCTACGTGACTTGAACCAACGCTTCGCTCTTCGTGCGGTATGGTACGACCCATTTCAAATGGCCGCATCGAGCCAACGCCTGCTGCGTGAAGGCATACCGATGAAGGAATACCCACAGACGGTCGGCAATCTGACGGCTATGGGTGAAAATCTGTTCCAGTTGATCAAGGGCCGCAATCTTCTCGTTTATCCCGACGATGAGATCCGTCTCGCGGTATCGCGCGCTGTCGCCGTCGAAGGCCCGCGCGGCTGGAAGATTGCGAAGGACAAACAATCGCATCAGATCGATATTGTTATCGCGATGGGCATGGCTGCACTTGCTTGTGTCAAGGGTCAAGCAAAGCCTGGTTTTGATGCTACGTATAGCGGGTTTCAGGATTAAAGATTGCGAACTAATTTGTATTTGCAATCAGGTGGCGGATTCCGCCTGTGGTGATCCGAGGTAAATCTGAAAGGTGGACAGCAACGAGGAGCCTCTCACTGCACTGCTTATAAACGTCCTGGCGCACCTCAAAGCAGGGAATTTTTTCGAGCAGAGCAGGGAAATTAATTCTGGCAGAACAGGAAAATTGGAGGCGCAAAAGCGTTACGACGCGCCACTTGTTCCCCATTTCTGGTAATCGGCACCACCGGTTCTGACTTCATAATTTGCGCGAAGTGAATCGTGCGCGTCCCCAACGGTTCGGGTTTTATAGGCTAGTAGTTGACATTTGTAAGCAATTCGCTGACGCCGTGATCAGGAGCTTCCTCGTCGATCAACTCGACCGGAGGGCGCTTAAAGCTACCTCTCTCGACCTTTGAACTCCCTGAGCCCGATTGCGGGTCATTGGATGAAAATCGCTATCGTTGTGGAGCAGCGACGCGCGGTTTTCGATGCACCAGGTCCCGATCAAGAGGTCGATTGTCTTGCGGACTGCGCACGATCGCTTCTTACCGGGCACGCGATGCCGCGGCGGCTTAGTAAGTGGAACCCGCGAAATTCTAAAGTTTTTTCTGTTGCCGCTTTCGCAGGCGCACTCCGGGGCCTCCACCGTTCTCGTCGATGAACTCGACGCCTGCGGATTCAAGTGCTTTCCGAAGCGCTGTCACCGTAGATCCGTGCGCGGCCATAGCACCGGGCTTTGATTCAAGTCGTTTGACCGTAGGCAGGGAGACTGAGGAGGCGCGCGATAGGTCTCGCTGCTCCCATCGCAAGAGAGCCCGAGCCGCCCGGATTAGCTCGCTGCTGAGCAGGAAGACCGGCTTTCCCAAATTGATGCCTGGAGAATTATTTAATACCTCAGGTATTGACCGCCATTTGATACGCGATACAATACCTCAGGTATCAAGTTGGAGGAGATCGAATCGTGTTGACGCATCCTACGAGAAGACAGTGGAACACTGCTAGGCAAGCGTTCATCGGCGGCTCCGACGCCCGGATTGTCATGGGCGATGACGAAGCCGCCCTGCTGCGATTGTGGCGGGAGAAACGCGGCGAGGCTGAGCCCGAAGACCTGTCCGGCAATCTGATCGTGCAGCTCGGTTTGGCCACCGAGAAACTTAACCGGCGCTGGTACCAAGCCAATACAGGGCGGGTCATCACCGATTTCCAACAGTGGCGCCGACATCCGACCCTCAGATGGATGGCGGCAACCCTCGACGGGCGGGTCGAAGGCAGCGACGTGTTCGAGTCCAAGTTCATGCTGCCGTGGTCGTTCTCGGAAGAGGCCGCCGCCGAAAAGCACATGCCCCAGCTGCAGCACAACATGTGGGTCGTGGCGGCAAGGGCTTCGGCCCTCTCGGTGATCACCGGCGGCGGCAAATGGGTCGAGATCAAGGTCCATGCCGATCCGATCTACCAGCACCTGATCGTCACCGCAGAGCGCAAATTCTGGCGCTGCGTAGAGAGCGGGGAGCCCCCTGCCCTGTTCGGGGTCGAACCGCCGAAGCCGCGCATCGAGGCGGTGCGGATTGTCGATATGAGCTCGTCCAACGCCTGGGCGGAGTTTGCCGCGGTCTTTGCCCGAACACGCTCGGCCCACCTAGAGCACGAACAGGCCAAAGCGGGGCTCAAAGGCTTGATGCCGGAGGACGCCCAGCAGGCGATCGGTCATGGGGTGCGGGCCAAGCGCTCCAAGTCGGGGGCAATCAGCTTCGACCTCCTGGGGACGGAGGATAGCCGTGCAGCGCTCTAGTCCCTCGATCGGCAACCTTGCGGCGGCTCTGGCCAAGGCCCAACCGGAACTGATCAATCCAGAGAAGTCCTTGTCGGCGACGATCCGGTCAGAAGTTGCCGGTGGGTCCGAGCAGACCTTTCGCTATGCGCCGCTCTCAAGCGGACTTGAGATCGTGCGCAAGACCTTGAGGCAGCATGACATCGCCACGATGCAGACGACCTCGATCGACCAGGCTGCCGGGATCGTCAATCTCACTACTGTCTTGGCACATGCTTCCGGGGAATGGATCGCCTCGGATTGGCCGGTCTGCGCCATCAGCGAGACGGCGACACCGCATCGGATGGGCGCAGCGCTGACCTATGCCCGGCGCTATGCCCTCTTTACCCTCGTCGGCATTGCCGGGGAGGATGATCTTGATGCGCCGGATCTTTCGACTCCGACCAACCGGACATCGGGAGCGGAGAAGCCAAAGGACACAAGCGGCAAAGGACGCCTCAATGGTGGTCACGGTGGTCCGGCACGACGAGTAAGCGAGCCGAGGGCTGCCAAACCGGATCTCGGAACTGAGGCATCGGTCGAGCTACGGGATCGGCTTCTCGCCGAACTCAATGACCTTGGCAGTCCCGACGCTGCGGCTCTGTGGGCCCATCGGTCCCTCGGGGAGAAGAACAGGCTAACCGCACCGGATGCCCTGCGCGTGGAGGAGGCCTTCCAAGCCAAGCTCGCAACCGTCGACGAGGCCGAAACGCAACCGGTGGGCCTGCGAACGCCACCGGCCTGCCATGTTGGTCTGGACAAGAACCAGCCAGACCTGCGTCGCAGGACGAAGGCGATGGACAAGAGCGCACTTGCCCTTCCCGAGACCCGCCGGATCCGGGACCGCGAGCATGTCCGATCGGTTGCCAAGCATCCTTGCCTGATCTGCGGCCGACTGCCCTCGGATGCCCATCATCTGCGATTTGCCCAAAGCCGCGCTCTCGGACGCAAGGTCAGCGACGAGTTCATTGTTCCGCTGTGTCGAGGACACCATCGCGAGGTCCACCGCTGCGGCGACGAACAGGGTTGGTGGCGAAAGCTGGGATTGATCCGGCCGTCGCAGCGCGGGACCTGTGGGTCGAGACCCATCCTCTTCTAGCGCCACCGGCTGAGCCGGAGGTCGAGAGAGGGCTGTAGTCAGCGTACGCAAATTCCAAATCGATATCATCAAGTCAATCTATGTACCGGCGCGTTATTTGCACTGCCTTCAAACTGATTTTGGTGCATGGGAACGTTTTACAAAATGCATGAAAATTCTTTTTCCGCACTAGCACGAATTCACGCTCTGCGGCGGGTACAATACGCATGCGCTGGTGCGCGGAGTGGCGTACAGGCTGTCCGAGAGCGTGATCGGGCCGGTCATGAAATAGCCGAATGACGGCGAAAAGCTGTACTGCACCTGCGCCAGGATCATGTAGCACGGATATACACCGCCGCAGGTATTCAGGGCGAAATTGGCCGGCAGATTGGTGAACGGCGACCCCTGCGTGAGCGCGTAGCCGTTAGTCGGCGAGTAGCTCCAGCTTACCTTCGCCTGCGTGGCCGTCGTGGCCTCTATTTGGCTAATGATCACGACGGCCGGCGCACTCGGATAGGGAGCGAGCACCTTCGCGGTCGCGCTGGTTATGGTCGTCATGTCGGCCGTTTGGATCGTCGGATATTGATTGGTGATGGCGGCCAGCGTGTAGGTCGCCGATCGCACCTTCATGTAAACGGCGATCCCGTTTCCGGCGTCGAATGACGCCAGCAACATCAGCAAAAAATCGGCACGACCATGGCAAATTCGATCGCCGCGACGGCACGCCGCGATGCGACAAAACGGCGAAAGACGCTGGCCAGGCGGGGCATCACGACGAATAGGGCTCCACGCGGAAGGCGCTCACCCCCATCATTTCAGTTGCACTGTTCGGCAGATTGGCCAGGACAAAGCCCAACGGGCCGCTGACCACCGACCATTGGTAGACCAACATGACCACCATGACTTCACCGGGGGTGCCGGGATCGAACGGCCAGGTCGTGATCGGCTGGCCGTTATTGTACAACGCCGGCGCCGACGTGCTGGCGGAGGAAAAAGACGCGTAATTCTGCACACTGACGATGACGTTGCTGCACGTGAACAGCGCCTGGATCTCCGGACAGATCTTGTTCTGGATCGTCGACGCGCTCCAACTGCCGTTCTGCGCCTGCCCGGTCATGAAGTAGCGGGCCGCCTGCGACGCCGCATTTTGCAAGGTCTGCTGGGCGAACAAGAAGACCGCCACTTGCATGATGGCGAGCAGCGTCGCCAGAAAGAACGGGGCGATCAGGGCGAATTCGACCGCCGTTGCACCGTGCCGGGCACGGGCAAAGCGGCACGCGATATCGCGAAGCCTAACCATCTTGTCACCGGATCCGAGGTTTGCCGTCCTCTGATCGCATGCAAAGCCTTGATTTTTCGTTGTCCGGAACGCAGAGCCGCGAGGCGTACAGCGTTAACGCCTTATTGACGGCGACGATCAAACGCTCAATCCACAGGGCGCAGGCCGCGCTATTGCTCGAGCACCAGCTTGCCGCCGCTGTATTCGAAGCGGCGCAGCCGCGACAGGAACGACAGGCCGAGCAGATTGTCGCTCAGGGCCGCGTCCGGCAGGACGAGGGCGGCGACGTCACGCACGACGAGATCGCCGACCTCGACGGAATCCAGGGTCGTAGGCGCCGCGCGCACGGTTCCGTTCGCGGTCCTGACCTCCTCGACGAAGTCGTTCCGTGCCGGGTGGATGCCGAGCCGCGCCGCGTCGGTCGCGGTGAGCGCGATCACCGACGCGCCGGTATCGACCATGAAGCTCAGACGGTGGCCATCGACGCGCGCGTCCACCTGGAATTGGCCGCGTGCGTCGCGCGGCACGACGACTGAGCGCGAATAGGCCGCCTCGGCGGCCACCGCGGTCGCCGGCGGCGCGGTCCGCGCCACCGATGCCGGCGTGGCGGCGATTTGCCCGGCATAACGCGGCACCACGACGCTCGCAGTCAGGGCAAGGGCGGCGAAGACGAGGACGGAACGCATCCGATGACCCGCATTGTTCGCCGTCATCCCATCATCCGGCGGCGAACGACCGGCTAACGTGCCGGGCCAGCGGATCGATTTTGCTGGGCGCTGGTCAATGGGCGATTAAGCCGATTGCTCGCGTTCGAGCGATTGCGGAACGCCGCCGATACGGTTCGGGGTCATTTGACCAGCCGCGCGGTCGCAATGGCCTGCTGGAACAGTCCCTGCATCGCCGCCGTGATGTCTCCGTCCGTCGTCACCGAGAAGAACAGGCCCGGTGACGCGCAGCTCTGCATATTGGGAGCGATTTTGCTTTGAAAAGGCGCGATCCAGTTATTGTACCAGGTGTTGGTCGGAAGCGGCAGATAGTCGGTGTACACGACCGCGATGAGAATGCCGCGGTTCTTTACCGTCGTGCACCACGTCGTGTTGAAGGGCTGCTGGCAGCGGTTGCTGCCGCTGAGCGACTGCGAGCACGTCGTCGAGACCTCGTCGTCAACGCCATCAGATACAATGAACAACACCTCTTGCGGCGTGCTGCTCGGCGTGCCGGTTCCCGGCGCCGGCATGATGCCGTTGATTTGCGACATCGCGGTTTCGAAGTTCGTGTCGGTGTCGCTGTTGTTGTTCGTTTTGGTGAGCCAGTTGTTGGAGTAGACTTCGGTCACGTTGATATTGGCGGCAGCCGTCTTGGCGTTCGTAAGATTCGACGTCAGCAGCTGGATGGTGTTGAGGCCCGCATTGGCGAAGGTGTAGATCGCCATCTGGTATTGCGTGTTCGACCCCTCGGTCGCCGCCGCCGTGGTCATCAGTGACTGCGTCGCGCTTGCGAGATTCTGCATCCGCGTCACCACGCCGAGGTTGTTCGCGAGCGTGTAATTGTCGATGCCGCCGGGATTTCCCAGATTGTCGGCGGCCGGATTGGATTCGTGACAGGCGAAGGCGCAGCCGCCCTGGGCCGAAGTGTTGGCCACCATAGTGTTGATGCCGGCGGTCGTGGCGGCGATGTTCATCGATGGAGAGTTGTCGAGCAGCAGATAGAAGTTGATGTTGGTCGACAAGCCGGCCTGCGCAGTCGACTGGCCGGTTACGGTCGTCGTCGGCATGCCGACGATGCCCATGAAGGTGTTGGTTTTCGTCGCCGAATAACTGACGACGGCGGTACGGCCAGTGGTGCCGTCAGTGACGACAGCGGTCACATTGTTGACCGTCACGTTGGTGAGGTTGCCGGCCTCGGCATTGAAGACGGTTGTCGCAGTAGTCTGGGCCACCGCCGGCGTGCTCGTTATCGCCTGGTGATCTACGGCGGCAAGCGCAGCGGTATCGGCGACCGCGTCGAGCTTGGACTTGGCCATGCCCGCCGAGCCGTAGTCGATACCAGCGCCGACGGAAAAAATCAGCGGAACGGCGGCGATCGCCGCAAATGTGGCCATCGAACCGGACTGATGCGGCCCGAAGCGTCGTATGCGGCCGATCGCGCCGCGAAGGTGGCGAGTGATGTTGCGCATTGGCGGAATCCCAGCTGCCCAAGGCCTGGATACCGCTCTTAGATTCAAGGTCTAAACACGTCGTGAAATTACCTAGTCGATTTTCGTTATGACCGCGCAACGCCGTTGGGGGCAATTCTGAGTGAAACGCTCAACCGGCCGGTAACAATGTGCGATCCGCGCCGGCCGGCACCTTTCTTAGGGATGGCAGCGCAGCAAGCCGCTCCAATCGCAATAACCAAAACCGATCCGGCAACAGCCGAAGGATCCGCGCGAACAGTAATAGAATTGGTAATCAAATCCGCAGTGATTGGAGCAATAGGCGCGAGCGGGATCGGCGTCGAAAACGCAGTGGTTGCGGAAACGCCGCGGAAGCATCCGGGGGCTCTGCCAGTCCGCCTTGATGACCAGGCCGTTAGCCGGCAGGCGCGCCCAACTGCCGGCTGGCGTGGCGGCCGCACAAGCGAGGCACGCGAGCAGGGCGAGCGCAACGATTTTCACCGCTTTCATCTCAATCTTTCCGCTAAAGGGAACGAGCCGCCGACAGCAATATCAAATCGCCGCGGCGGGAGAAATCGTCGCGAAGTCAACTCTTGCCTTGCTCCGCGCCCGGCAACACCGAAGGCGCGCTCTCCGCGGGCATGACGATGGGCGGTCCTTCCTCGGCTTCGGCCACGGCCGCTTGCGCGCGCGCCGGCGGCCATACATTCGTTCCCGGCGCCGGGCGGAGCGGCAGGCGGATGGTAAAGCGCGCGCCGTCGCCTTCCTTGCTGTCCACCTCGACGCGGCCGCCGTGCAGTTCGACCGCCATCTTTACCAGATAGAGACCGACCCCGGTACCGACGATTCCGGAAACGTTGCTGCCGCGGTGATAGCGTTCGAACAGGTGAACAAGGTCGCCGGCCGGGATGCCGATGCCGCGATCAGAAATCCTGACAACGACGTCGCCGGCAGCGACCTCAGCCTCGACCGCGATCGCGCCGCCGTGTGGCGAATATTTGATGGCGTTGGAGAGGACGTTGCTGAACACCTGGAACAGGAGCTTGGCGTCGCCGGCCATCGGCATCGGCGTTTGCGCGAGTCGCTCGGTGATTTGCGCGCCCGGCGTCATCTCACGGTGCACCTGGCAGACCTCGCGCAGCAGCGCCGCCATATCCATCTCGACGGGATGAAAATACGGCGCGGCGCCGCCGTCGATCAGGCGGGCGGAGTTGAGCAGATTGTCGATCAAATGCGTCAGCCGCAGCACCGCGGCGCGAACCTTGCCGGCGCGCTCGCCGATTTCGTCGGCCGCGATCGAGTCTTTGGTCTTGATCAGGCGGCGGGCGTGGCCGTCGATGATGGTCAACGGCGTGCGGAACTCGTGCGACGCCATCGAGACGAAATTCCGCTGCAGCAAAGCCAAGCGCTGTTCCTGCGCCAACCGCTCCTGGAGCATCGCCGTTTGGCGGGCGAGCATACGCTGGCTGCGCATCAGCTCGATCGCATTGTTGCGAAAGACGAGGGCGGCTTGCGCCATCTCGCCGATCTCATCGCGTCTTTCGGTCTCGCGAATATCGATATCGGTGTCGTTAGCCGCCAGCCGGCGCATGCGATCGGCAAGATGCAGAAGCGGAGCCGAGATCGAGCGGCGGATATGGACAAGGGCGGCGACGACCATCACGCCGGCGACCACCATGGCGAAAAGGATGAGCCAGAACGCCTGCCAATAGGCCACGCCGAGACGGTCGCTGGCGACTTGCGCGTCGGCGACCGCCTGGTCGGTGAGTTGGCCGAGCGTGTCGCTTGCCGCATCGTAGGCCTTCCGTGAGGCGCCGGAATAGATCGCCAGCGCTTCCGCCTTGCGGCCGGTGCGTGACAGCACCAGGATCTGGTTGACGACGGCGCGATAGTCGGTCCAGCGTTCCTTGAAGCGGCCGTAGAGATCGTCTTCGGCTGCGTGATGCCGGATCCGCTCGAAGCCGCGCTCGGCCTCGGCGATCGAGCGATCGAGACCCGCCATCTCCGTTTCGGTCGCCGCGATCTCCGGGGCGTCCGACGAAAGGAGGTTGCTGCCCTCGATCGCGCGGAAGTCCGAGGTGAAATTGTTGAGATCGCCGAGGACCCGGGTCGTCGGCAGCCACAGCTCGGCCACGTCGGCGGACAGCCGGTTGAAATTGCTCAGCCGCCA
Organism: Terriglobia bacterium; assembly: GCA_963768075.1. GTDB lineage: Bacteria > Acidobacteriota > Terriglobia > Bryobacterales > Bryobacteraceae > QHXW01. Next base: position 194,173 of record CAVYHD010000001.1, on the reverse strand, counting down.
GATGCTGAACAGGCCAAGAACGACGACCAGAAAGAAGAAGACCAGGAACACCCCGGTAAGGCGAAACCGGATCGAACGCGGCTGCCGCATGGACGGGCCATCGCTGAGTAGAGGACCTGGAACCGCAACGGCGGGCTCTTCAGGTCCGGCATCTGTATCGAGCTATATACGAAGCCGCGCTTCGACCGGAACCTCATTCCGGTTAATTGCCTCAGCTGGGTTAAATTCAGGCGCGATTCGCGCTACCCATGGGCGGCCATGCCCGAAGCGCAGAAGAAGATCCTTTGCATTGAGGATGATCGCGAGACCGCGGCGCTGATCGCCGAGGAGCTTGTCGACCGCGGCTACGCGGTCACGCTGGCGCATGACGGCCGCGAGGGGTTCGCCGCTATCTTGAAGACGATGCCCGATCTGGTGCTGTCGGACATCAGCATGCCGATCATGTCCGGCTTCGAGCTCCTGGAGCGGCTCGTGGCGCTCGCGCCGCGGTTCGCGAAAATGCCTTTCGTGTTCCTCACCGCGCTGACCGACCGGGACAACGAACTCAAGGGTCGCCAGCTGGGCGCGGACGACTACGTCACCAAACCGATCGACTTCGAGGTGCTGGCGACGATCATCACGGCGCGGCTCGCCGGTGTCGCGCGCACCGAGCTATGGCCCAAGCTTGTCGCCCTCAATGATCGCGAGGTCGAGGTCCTGACCTGGGTCGCGCGCGGCAAGACTTCGCTTGAGATCGCGCAGATCCTCGGCTTGACCAAGCGCACGGTGGATTTCCACACCGACAATGCGCGCGCTAAGCTCAGCGCCAAGACGCGCACCGAGGCCGCAATCAAAGCCGCCACCGGGCGTCTGATCGAGCCTTAAATCCCGTACCAGACGGCGAAAATGCAGATCAGCGCAAAGGGCACCGCGGCGAGGCCGAGATAGAGCCAGGTGCGATAACTGTTGGCGTCCACCGGCGTCCTGAGGGCCTGGATCACAATGCCGGCGCAGACGGCGATGCCGAGCGCCAGCCGGACGAGATCCCAAGGCGTATCATAGACCGTCCAAATGGTCTCGTTCTGAGGGATGCTGACGAGCACCGTCAGCACCAGCAGACAGGCGATGAACGCCGCCCGCAATGCAATGCCAGCTACGCGCAACCCCGGGGAAATGTTCTTGGAGTTCCCGGATTCCGTGTCAGGGAGACTCTCCATTTGAGGTCATCCGTTCGTTCCTCGAATCCCTATGCAAGCAAAGATTAAGACGGTTCGCGCACGAAATATACATCCATAATGTATGCAACAAGCGACCAATATGTATGCAGATGAAGCGGAACGGCGGCCGACTGGAACGCTAGTGCTTTGGCCTTATCGTCGTGCCGTTGATGCCGGAAGCCGGTTTGGCCGGGCCGCCCAGTTTCGCGGGACCGGAACCTAGCCGAGACGCGTCGGTGCCGCTGATGGTCGCGCGATTCGGCGGGACGATGGTCGCCGGCGCGTTCACGTGCGGCCGAAAAAATTTCTGCCCGCTGCGATTGGCCTCGGCGACGGTAGCGCCGGCGCTGGCGCCGAGCAACGCAATCGCCAAAACATGGACGGCGCTCAATCTCATCGTCTTCGCCATCGCCGCCTCATTCGTTCGCCGGCGCGCCCGCGGCGTCCGCCGACGGCGCTGCCCGGGTTTCCCGACGCACGAACAAGGTCTGCAGCGCCGGCACGACCACAAGCAACATGATCGGTCCGATAAACATGCCGCCGACAACGACGGTGGCCAGCGGCCGTTGCACCTCGCTGCCAAGGCCGGTGGAGATCGCGGCCGGAAGCAGCCCGATGCACGCCGACAGCGCCATCATCAAAACCGGACGCATCAGCCGTTCGGCGGCCTGGAACATCGCGTCCACCGGGCTCACGCCGGTTGCGCTCGCCTGATTGTAGTAGGTGACGATGAGGATGCCGATCATGACCGACACGCCGAACAGCGACACGAAGCCGATCGCCGCCGAGATGCTGAACGCCAATCCGGTGGCAAAGAGTGCCAGGACGCCGCCGCCGATGGCGAAAGGAATTCCGGCGAGCGCCATCAGGCTGTCGCGGAACGAATTGAACAGGCCGTAGAGCAACGCCAGGATCAGAAGCAGGCTCACCGGCACGGCCAAGGCGAGACGGGTCTTGGCTTGCTGCAACTCTTCGAATTCGCCGGCCCATTCGATGCGATAGCCGGTCGGCAGCTTCACCGCGCTGGCAATGCGCCGCTGCGCGTCGGCGACGGTGCTGCCGAGATCGCGGCCGCGGACGCTGAATTTCACCGGAATATAGCGCTCGTTACGCTCATGATAGATGTAGGAGGCGCCGGTATCGAGCGAGATATCGGCAAGCTCGCGCAGCGGAACGTAGGCATTGACGCCGCCCGGCGTCTGGTAGCCGACCTTGATGTTACCGATGTCGTCGATGCTGTCGCGGTAGCGCGGCGCAAGCCGCACGGTCACGCTGAACTGGCGATCGGACTCCAAGCAGCGTCGTCGCCGTCGTGCCGCCGAGCGCCGCTTGCACGACGGTGTTGACGTCGCCGACGTTCAAGCCGTAGCGGGCCGCTCGCTCGCGATCGACCTTGATGTTCAGGTTGGGCTGACCCAGGAGCGGAAAAACTCCCAGGTCGGTCACGCCTTTGACCTTTGCCATCTCCTCCATCACGCGTTTGGCAAGCTGCTCGAGCTTGGTCAGATCGCGGCCGACGATCTTGACCGAATTGGCGCCTTTGACCCCGGAAAGACCTTCCTCGATGTTGTCCTGGATGTATTGGGAAAAATTGAACCCGATGCCGACGAATTCACTGCCGAACTCGTCTTGCAGTTGGGCGACGAGCTTGTCCTTGGTCATGCCCGGCGCCCATTCCTCGAACGGCTTGAGCGGCACGAAGAACTCGGCGTTGTTGAACCCGGCGTCGTCGCTGCCGTTGTCCGGCCGGCCGTGCTGGGAGACGACGGTGATGACTTCCGGATGGCGCAGACGCGCCCCTTCCGTCAGTTGGGGATCGGACTCCACTCGCGGTGTCACCGACTGAGCGAGACCGATCTGCGCGGCCCTGTGATTCACGGCCTCGCGCAAGCGCGCCGTCTGGGAGTCTCCATAGTTTTCGAGATCCTTGACCAGCGGCCGTAAGACCGTGCTGTCACTACCGCGCGTCCCAACCAAACGCAGCACGGAAAGCACCGACTGCGCCTCGCGATCAACCGAATACCGAATCTTCGCGTCCCCATCCGCCAAGAGGCGCGACAGCTCCTCTGCATTCGGCGCGCGTAGCGCCCGGTCGATGAAGGGCGCCGCCGCGCTGAGGATCTGCTCCTGCCCGCGGTTCGCCGCCAGTTCCGCCAACCACAAAACATCGGCCTCGCCGGCGCTGGCAAGCGTGTAGAGATACGTCGCATTCACAATCGCAAGATCCCGCAGCGAACGCACATCTACCTTATCGGGCGTGTCTTCGCTGTTGTGGTGCGTAACAATTCCGGTTCCGCTGTAGGGCCATACCGTCGGCACACCGACCGTCGGTTCCGCCAGGTAGGTGTCGGTCCCCACCATGAATTCATGCCAGTGCCATGGCCGCTCAACTTTCGGAAAATATAGTTCGGCGATATGGAGCACGAACGCGTCCACATACGATTTGGCAACGTGCGGGTTCATGTAAAATGTGTACTCTGTCCCGGCCAAATCATAGGGAGCGGCCGGCGTATCCACCGTCATGGCCGCCACCGTTCGCTGCATGCGCTCTTTATGTGTCGCGACATACGCCATCGAACCGTACATCTCCCCCATCAGCAGAATGCGGATCGTGCGCTTAGGCCGCCCGAGCTTGCCTGCCGCGATCAAACGGGTGATCGTTGCGAGAGATTCGAGCTGCGCCGCCACGCCCGTGGCGTTATCCTGCGCGCCTTGCTCCGAACTGTGGCCCAGCGTCAGCACTTCTTCGTCCGGCGCCGCGCCCGGAATCACACCCGTCACATACGGGTACACTCCCGGGTAGTAACGAGTTTCCACCAGCGCATGCGCGCGCACGCTCTTCCCGGCCGCGAGCCGCCCGCGCACGAACTCCGCTTGCCGCGGCGTGATCGAGAAACAGAGCAGCGGCGTACTGGCTTTCGTGAATGCCCAGCCGCTATCGCCCCAGGCGTTGACCCATTGGCGCCCGTCCTTCAGCTCCGGGTCCTCGGTGAACGTGTTGATTGCGCCAAGCACGCCTTTCTTCACCAGCTCCCACTTGAGGTTGGCGGGGTTCTGCTTCGTGAGCACCAGCTTGCCGCGCATGTCGCCGTTTTTATTCCATTCGACGATTTCTGCAGTTACGCCTCCCGCTGGCGTCGGCCCGCTCCACATCCCCAGTGACGTGGGAACTTTCTCGTAATCCGCCAGCACGCGGAACTCGGCCGGCACGTCCTCGGCCGTGAGCTCCAGCCGCGCCTGCTTCACTTCCCACGCGAGTGGCTCGGTCCAATAACCAAACTGCGTGACCCCGTCGGCAGGTGCGCTAAGAAGCTCGATATTCTGCAAACCGGCTTGCGTCATGGCCTGCTTCAGATATTCGGCGGTCTCCCGGAACTTGGGAAAGTTGAACCATCGGTCGGTAGAGTAGACCTGGCGCATGTAGATCATGGCCTCGTCTGGTTTCACGCCGGCGCGGACTTGGTCCAGAACCGTTTCAACGTTTACCTGCGCCCACAGAGCGGCGGGGACAAACAGAAGTGCCGTACTTGCCTTCGTCATTTCACGTTCCCGTGCGGATCAACTGGCGTCTGAGTGACTGCCTCCACCAACGCCACAATATCACCCAAACTGTCGTAGACCGGCGCGAGCACCGAAACCCAGCCCGGCTTCTCGGCGACGGTCACTCGGCGTCCACTCTCGAACACCTGCTTCATGGACGGAATCATGTCTTGGTACAGAGCTCCCCAGGGCCAGAACTGGCTCAACTCGTTGGCATTGCGAATGACGATGCGCACTTTGTCGGGATGGCCGGTGACCGGCATCCATAAATTCACATCGCAAGGAAAAGGGGCCAGACGTGAGAGACGGATTAGTGTCTTTTTGACCGCGACGAACGCTTCGTCGTTTACTTCGTAGTTATCGCCGGCAACCCACTGATCGCGTGGATCGTTCTTGAACATGTATTCGAGCGCGCGCGGCGTGACAATGCGGCGGCACAGATCGCCGTCCACCATCACCGATGCGGTGCGCGCCACTTCGTCCAGCTCGTGGACCGGTTCCCGATCGGCGCCTGCAAGCGGCCCGATCAGCGCGATCGCCACCAAGAGTGCTTTCATTTTTCTCCATTCCCTTCGGCCGCCAACCGCATTACGTATTGCCGGACGCGCGCCCACGCGTCCGGGTCAATGTGCTCCAGATGGCTCAACGCCGGCTTGGCGGCTGCGTCGAGCGCCGTCCCGCTCCACTCGTACGTGGGCTCGCCGGCGAATGCCGGACGAGAATTCCACCACTCGGCCGGCGTCGTGTGATTGTACAGGCGCGAGGCTTCGGCTTTCAGTTCCTCTGCCGGTCTGCGCCTCGTGAAGCTTGCGAGCAGCGTCAATTCCTCTACCGCGTTCCGCTGGATTTTCAACCGCACGCTTGCTATCGGCCCCGCAATCCCGAACCGCTCGCCCGAATACACCAGCGCCGTGCCGCCGCCATCAAAATGAAACCAGGGGTCAGCACCCGCGCTCACAGTTAGCCAGTGTACGAATCCATCAACACCCCGGATCCAGCCCTCGATCGCGAACTGCGTGATCGTGGAAGCCGGTTGTGTGACTAACGGCGGACCGCCGTAAAACCAGATCACATCACCGCGCTCCCGCAGCATCGCGGGAGCCCGTGGAAGCCAGCTCAGAATATCCCGGCTCGCGACCCACATGTTTACTACTCCCGCGAGCTCCTTGAACTGCTGCTCCATGTCCCAGCTAACATCGGCGCGGAAAACGAAGTGAACCGGCGAGTCCGCGGGCACGGCTTTTTTCATGAGCCCGCCATATTTGAGGAAGTACCGGTTGTCTGCTGGAAAACGCACCTCGTCGCCGTCCCAGGGAAATCCCATGTAGCGCTTTTTGTGATTGAAGAACAGCTCGAAGCGCGTGCCCGTCCAACCCTTCTCACGGAAGTGGTGCTCCATCTCCGAGACAACGTTTACGAATTCGGTTTCGTACCCCGGCTCCCCCCAATTGACGAATGACGCAGGCCACTCCGGATTCACGGGCAAATAGACGAACGGAATCGGCCGGGCGCCGCGTCGCGTGCCGGCAAACGCCGAGCCGTCGAACAGCGGACCATAGTGACGATCGTAAAGATCCCAGTTCGCGACGTGCCGCGTTCGCCCCGAGCCTTCTAGCGCCGGTGCGAACTCCGGCCCCACCTTGCCCGCGTGCCCATAGCCGAGCTGATGGTAAATGCCCCGGTGCTCGTAGAAGATCCGGTGATAGGAATGGATCAGCCGGAAAAACCCATCGCTGCGGAAGAACCCATCGCCCAACTTCCTGGCGAGTGCCGGGTAGTCGTCCGCCAGCCATGAGGTTCCGTACGAGTTGTGATCCATCAGGACGACGTCATCGTTCGGAATCACTGCCGGCAACACTGTAACTTGAATGTTGAGGGTGCTTGTTTGCCCCGCCGCTTGCAGAATGGCCTGTGTTTGGAATGTCTTGGCCTCGGCATCCGGAGGAATCCAGAAATCCACCCAAAACGCCTGCGCCGTCTGCTTCTCGATGCGGTTATCCGGTTCGGGCATGACGGAATGGTAGGTCTGCTGAACCGGTATCAAAGCATCCGGATAATATTGCTTATTGGATTCAGTGAGATGGAACCATTCACGGAACAATTCGGCTGGCAGCCCCTTCCGGTCGGGATAAGATCGCAGCGTGAGTGTGTATGGCCCGGGCTGAGATATTTTCACAACCAGATGAAACGATATATGCCCGCCCCGGGCGCCTTCCAGTTTCACTCCGTTCGAGAAGCCGCCTCCTCCGCGATCCGCCGCGACGATGCCGCCGAATGGATCGGGGCGCAGATATTCAGGTGCGGCTTCGAGCCGGATGGCGCCAGTTTGAGCGAAGAGGGGCATGCCCGCCAGTAGCCCGCCGGCAAGGACCAGCAAGAAACGCGTCACGCTACCAACTTCTTGACCATCAGAAAACCTCTGTGCTGCGCGAATCACTTGGCTTCACAACCCGCGATTGGCCGGCTGGCTTTGCAGAGTGGTCGCGTCCTGCCAGTCGAACTTACCCTCGCGCGCGGGCAACTTGTGGTCAGCCGCATAGCGGTTCCTCGCGTCTTGCACTTGATTTACCCAATCACCGAAAGGCAGCGCGAATTCCCGCTCGATCAGGTAGACCAGACCTTCCTGCCGGCGCCGGGCGCCTTCGGTACTTTGCGTATCGACGAAATTCTGCGGCGCTCGCGCCACGTGCCGCCCGTTGGCCTCGCGAACTCTCGGATACCATGTCTGGTACCAGGTCGTTGTGACTTCGTGCAGCGCCTGGTTGCGCTCGTCGCGAATTCTTCCGGCCAAGTCGAGCGCCTGGTCCAGGGCGGCCACGGCCTCCGCATAATGCAGTTTGCCGGCGTGTTCCTGTGCTTTCTCCAAATTGTCGCTTATCTCTGCCAAGGCTTTGAACATCAGCAGATTCTGCCGGCACAGTTGGGCGATCGAGAGGTAAACCTCAAGATTATGGCGATTGAACTGGACCGAGTCCAGATTTCGGTACAACAGGTTCATCAGCTCGTCATTCTCGCCCAGGAACTTCCAGGCCAGTTCAACGCGCCTGGCATTCTCCTGAACCCAGTTGTGCGTCAGATGCAGATAGTCGGCGGCAGGCACGGACGGCAGCGGAAGCGTCGACGTGTGTGGGGTGAACGGACCAATACCGTACGAATAACCAAAGATGAGCGGCCCGCCGGGTTTGCTATCCCAGCTGCTTCCCCAAACCTGTGCCTGAGTGCTCATCAATTGGTAGAGCCGGCCCATGTCGCTCGCGCCCGCGCCGTAAAACAGCCGGTAGAAACTGTGTGTCAGCTCATGTGGGTCGGGTGAACCGGGGTGCCATGCCGCTGAAGCGCCAACCGCATAACCCAACCAGAACGTTTCCGGGTGCGGCCCGAGATCGCCCCACGCATAAACGCCGGCCCCCACGATATTTGTTTCCTGCCGCGCTGAAGTGTAAGAAATCTCGTTAAAGACAGTGGTCGCGCGTTCCTCCGTCCCCTGGCGAGGATGTATCTGTTCGTTTGGCGACAGGACATAATAGAAAGGAAACAGCGGGTCGTCCGGCAGAGAATTGGTATAGATCATCTGAGGGATGCCGTGTGCGCGGAAGGCTTTGTTATAGGCCGTGCTGTATACCTCGCCATTGATCAACCCGGCCGGCAGCAAAGGAATGTCTTCCGCCTGCATCGGCTCCTCACCCCAGAAAATCACTTTGCGCCCGTGATCCCGCAGGTAGGCGGCTGTTTTCTGCGTATATTCGACCCACAGCTTGCTGGGACTCCCCAACTCTTTGGCCCTCGCTGCCTCATGGCACTGTTCGTTATCGGCTTTCCCGATAAACCATGCTTCGTCCGTCGAGAGGAGGAAGTACTTCACGCCTTTGTTGGCGTCCATCAGGTCCTGGAACATTCCCTCGAGGAGCTTGTAGGTCTCGGGATTCGTGGAACACATCTGGAATGTGGTTTCGGGGAACTCCCTCAGCTTTGCGTACTCGTCATGATCCAGTATGAAGTTCACATGCGCCGGGCCATCCAGGTAGGGAATCACCTGAACGTGAGAGCGCAGCCCATAATCGGTCAGCTCCTGAAGCTGCGCCGGCGAAAGTGCATAGGGGTCCACCAGCACCGGCGCGCTCCTATACTCGAAATGCTGGTTCAGGCGCAGCACGAGCGCGTTTACCTTGAAGAAGGCCGCGCGCTGGATCGCCTGTTTCATCACGTCGAGATGGTCCAGGTGTTCGAGTTCATCCCAGAAAACCTCACGCAGCGAAAGGTCCGGCCAATCCACAATCTGGCCTTCCGGCAACCACAACTTGCCGCGCTCGGGCTTCACCAACTGCACCAGCGTCTGCACCCCGTAAAACAATCCCGGCGACGCGTTCGCCGTGATGCGGATGCGTTCCGGTCCCAGTTCCAGGCGGTACGCCTGATCCGCCAGCGCGGCCTTATCCAAATCCGTAGCCGGTCCGATCTCGACGGCCTCCGAATGGATCACCAGCTCGACCACCCTACCTTTTCCGCGGCCGGCCAGGTTCAGCCCATAGCGCTCGGCCAGTTGTTCTTTCAAACTCGCCATTGCGAGGTCATCGGCGGGTACACCCTCAACCGGCTCCAACCGCCATCCGTCGTCGAACGGAAAATCCGCGCCCTTCAGCTCCACTCTCTGCGGCTCGGGAATAACCGTATAGCCACGAACGTAAAGTGGAGATGGCGCCGCCGCAAGACCTCCGCCGGCGGAGACAACCAGGACCGCAGCATTCCAAACCCACGTGCGCATCGCACTCTTACTCGGAAACATCTTGGTCAAATTTCCCCCATCCTTTGCTGGAAGTAGCGGAATATTTATTGCACTGACGCGGCAACAGCAGTGGACACGAGCCGCAGGAAGCGGCCGTCGTCTACGCCATAGGGCCGGTTGGTCAAAATGACGCACAAAAGCTTGGTCTCGGGATCGGCCCACATCATCGTACCGGTGGACCCGGCGTGCCCGAAAGTGCCTCCAGAGACAAGGTCTCCGAATGCATTCCACGCGCGCGAGCGGCCGAGCGCCCACCCGAGCCCCCACGGAGCTTTAAGGTCAGCGTTTTGGTCCGATGTCATTACCCTCACCGTAGCGGGGCTGAACACCCGCTTACCTGCGTAAACGCCGCCATCCAGAAATGTCTGCAGCAGGACGGCGAGATCGGTTGTGCTGCCGTGCATGCCGCCCCAGGGACACCCGAAATCGCGCCAGTAGGGGCTATTCGGGCCGAAACGCTCGTCGTCGGCTGGATCTGCACCCGGCAACGTGGCACACCTCACCAGGTCGCTGATGCGTCTTCCGCCCAGGCCGAGTGAGCTGTCTTTCATCCCCAGTGGATCGAAGATTTCCTTCTTCTCGAAATCCCGCAGGCGCATTCCGGAGAGCCGCTCCACTATCTCGGCAGCCAGCAAGATCCCCATACTCTGATAACGGAACTCGCTCCGGGGCGAAAATAGCAGCGGCGTGGTGTAGGTGTGGCTGACAAATTCGCTCAGCGGCGCATGGGCGCGGCGCAGGTCGATGTTTTCAGGAAGCATGTCGGGCAATCCGGAGGTATGCCGGAGCAGGTCGCGAACCTGGACTTTATCGCGTTCTCCGCCCGTAAATGCGGGCAAATAGCGGTTGACCGGATCCCCCAGGGAGACGAGCCCGCGCTCGACGAGCAGCATCAAAGAGCATGCCGTGACTGGCTTGGTGATCGAGGCCAGCAGAAAAACCGAATCAGGACTCACTGGCGGCGCGCCCTGCGCAGGCGAGAGCCGGCCGAAGCCTTTATGCAGGACGACACGGCCATGCCGCGCGACCAGGATGGCCGCCGCCCCCAGACGCCCCGATTCGACCTCCGACTGGATCACGCCCGAGGCCCTTTCCAGCTGGGACGGCGACAGGCCGGCGGCCGCGGGTGAGTCCGGCTTCAACTGGGCGAAGAGCGAGCCGGCGAGTACGGCCGCGAGGAATACGCTAATAAGTGCGTGTGCCATTTACTTTTGTTTCGATTCGATAGACAGCGGTCTTAGCCGTCACATATAGGTTGCGGAAGCCCTCGCCCCAGGCGCAGTTGCTGGGATCTTGCGGCACCGGAACTTCACCAAGCCGCTGTCCGTGCGCGTCGAAGACTGTGATCGAATGGTCATCCGCGACCCATACGTTTCCCGTTTCATCGGTCTTCAGGCCCTTTGCATTGGCTGGCGCGAACACTCGTCCGCCGCGAAGCGCGCCATCACCCGCAATCTCGTATTCCCAGATCTTACGTCCACGTGTGTCGCCGGCGTACAACTTTTGCTGATTGGGCGCGAGCGCCACTCCACCCGGCAGTTCGCAATCGCGCGATACGACCCGCACCTCTCCTTTCCGCGTGATCTGGTAGATCGCGGAGCTTCCGGGCATCGCGGCGGCAGCCGAGAAGTAGATGCTGCCATCAATCGCGTAGACGACATCATTGGGAGTGTAGGCCCCGTCCGCCAGCACCGTAATGCTGCCATCCTTCCCGGTGCGCGTGACGCGTCCGTGCTCACAGGCGATGAGACGGCCTTGATGATCGAAAGTCAGCCCACTCGATTCCATGCTGTTCTCACGGAATACGCCGACCTTTCCTCCCTCCCACTTCATGATCCTGCCGGCCACTCGATCGCTGAAAAGAAGATATCCCCGACGGCTGAATACAGGGCCCTGAGCAAATCCAAACCCACTGGCGACTTCTTCGGCAGCCGCATGCGGAGCAACAAACCTCTCGAGGCTCGCCAGGCATCAAGATCCCCTTCCATGCGCGTAAAACGACTGCGGCGGCGCCGTGTACGCCACGCGCAGCGACGGAGTCTCGATCGGCTTATGACCCTGGTATGCCGATTCCATCAGGAACGAGAGCGCGCCGGTAGTGAGCAGCGTGCGCTCGACCGGGTATGGACTTCTGCCGGTTTCGAACATTTGCACGATACCGTGCACCAGCATGCTGAAGTTGTTCGAGTTCTCGGGCGGCACATAGCACAACGTACTGTCGATGGCGGGCCGGCCCTTAACGCGAAAGGCGGCAAGGTATTCGTTCACCAGACCACCCAGTGCGAGAACCGCGCCTCGGAATCCGTCGTTGTATTCGAGCAAGCAGGCAACCGGTTGTTTCACATCCTCGGGATGCCCGGGACCGAGCCGCTCGGCGCGCGATAGCGCAGCATCCATGAGCTCTCGCGACCACCTTCCCTGCCGGGCAGCGCGCCACACGTCATCACCCTGGATGTACTGCACGCTCCGAACGCCAGTTTCTCCGCCTTTCCGGCGCTCCACAAAGCACTGCAAGACTTCGAGGTCATGAAATATCCCGCCGTCGGTTACCCAGCCGTTTCCAACCATGAGGGCGTCTTGGAATTCCACACCCAGCGGATAGTCCAGCTCAGGGCGGCGAAAGGTTACGGAAACCGACGAACCCGCCATCAGCGGGAAATGCAGCTCACGCGACCAGTCGTACATCCGGCTGGCTTCCTCCCAGCTCCATGACAGATGTTTATCGCTGTAAACCGGAACCGACCGCCCGGAGCGCCGGAATGTGTCGACGACCTGCTCGAAGAATTTGAATCTTGGATAGAGCTGCTGCTGCTTATCGTTGAACGGATAATCACCGTGCTCCGCCACGAGTAGGACGCCATCCACCGCCAGCTTCCCCGTGCCAAGTGTGAGCGCCTCGGCAATGGACCGGGCGACCGGGAAGTTATACGCCGTTGACAGCCGGTAGCCGATGTCCGCGGGATGTACCTGGTCCATATACAGCGAGACGATGTCGCACGGCGGGGCGTAGTACTGATCGTTGATCCAGTAGCCCTCGAGGAAGCGGGTTATGATGTCGTCGGCGTGGGACCGCACGTGATAGGTGGTGGTGAGAGCGGCAATTTTTTTGCGCTGCACGGAAGGCGGCAAGGCAGCCAAAGCCGGCAATTGCAAAAACTCGCGCCGCTTCATTTTCCAGCCATTTCTCTAGCCACGGCCTCATTGGCCCGCATGACACGCAGCAGGTTTTCACCCATTATCTTGCGGATGTCCGAATCGGAGTAGCCCATATCGATGAGGCCCTTAACCAGGGCCGGGTACTTGGAAACGTCCTCCATGCCGTCCGGCACCATACCCGAGACGCCGTCGAAATCGGACCCAAGGCCAACGTGGTCCGCACCGATTGTCTTGGCCGCGTGGTCAATGTGCCGCAAGACGGCGCTGATGTCCACGGCCGGCAGTTGTGCCTTGTATCGCTGCTGGATGGCGCGCTTCATCTCCCAGCGTTGCGGATTGCCGCTATTAAGCGCGAGCATGTCCGCGATATCGCGATCGCGTGCGCTGTGCAGGCGCGTGAACGCGGCGGAAGCATTTTCATCGAGGTACGCGATATTGAAATTGATGAAGATCACGCCGCCGTTGCGCGCCAGCGCGCGAAGCATGTCGTCGCTCATATTGCGCGGAATATTGCACAGAGCTCGCAGCGAGGAGTGCGACGCGATCACCGGCGCGCGCGACATCTCAATCGCGTCATAAAAGGTCTTGTCGGAAACATGCGAAATGTCGACCATCATTCCCAGCCGGTTCATTTCCTTCACGATCTCGCGCCCGAAGGATGAAAGGCCGTTGTGCACCGGTTGATCGGACCCGGAATCGGCCCAATCGTTGTTTTTGAAATGTGTCAGAGTCATGTAGCGAATGCCCAACCGGTAATAATCCCGCAGGACCGGCAGGCTGTTGGAGATCAGATGCCCACCTTCGAGGCCCAGCAGGGCGGCGACTTTTCCGGCCTGGCGGATGCGGACGATATCGTCCGCCGTGGACGCCATTTCGAGGTCTTTCGGGTTGCGGCGCACCTCCTCATGCAAGGCATCGATCCACTCGAGGGTCCGGGTAACCCATAGCGGCTGCGCGAAATCCTGCGGCTGGACGTAGACGCCGAAGAAGACTGCTCCGACCCGCCCGCGCCGTAGTCGTGGAATATCGTTTTGGTAGTACTTGTGCTGGTCGGCGAGTTGGTAACCCTCATCGACAATGTAGCCGGTGGTATCGATATGGGTGTCGACAATGAGCAGGTTGCTGAGCAGGTTCTGCAGGCGCCCGGTGGGGCTGGGCTGCGCGAGAAGTGAGGTTCCCAGGAGGAGTTGCAGCAGAACCGGGGGGACGCGCATGGTGAAGTCATGTTATCAGGGATCGCGTTATTGCGGATGGACAGGCCAGACTTCCCGCGGCCCGGGGCGGAGAGCAGTCCGAAATCGCGTTCCGACCAGCAGACTGCCGATCGTCGCGGTGGAACCTAACGCCTTGTTCGTGTTAGTCTCTACAGAGACCGGATTGATAAACAGCCTTGAAATTACCGTGGTCATCGCGGTCCACAACTCAGCGGCGACTCTTGCCGGCTGCCTGGAAGCGTTGTCGAAATCCACGCTGCGACCGCTTGAGTGCGTGGTGGTGGATGATGCATCCTCTGACGGCGCGAAGGCGGTGGCTGAACGGCACGGCGCACGCGTAATTTCGCTGAGCCAGCGCCAAGGCCCGGCGCATGCCCGCAATCTCGGGGCTCTTCACGCACGCGGGGACGTGATTCTGTTTCTGGACGCAGACGTCCGCATCCATAACGACGCCATCTCCCGCATCCTGGCCCATTTTCGCCAGGATGCCTCGCTCGCCGCAGTGATGGGCGCTTACGACGACTCGCCCGCGGCCGCGCCCTTCGTTTCTCAATATCGAAACCTGCTGCATTGCTTCACTCACCGGGCCGGGCGGCGGGAGGCCTCCACGTTCTGGACCGCGTGCGGCGCGATCCGCAAGGAAGTCTTTTTGCGTTGCGGCGGTCTAGACGAGCGCTTCGGCCGTCCCGCTATCGAAGATCTCGAGTTTGGCGCGCGACTTAAGGCTGACGGCGGCCGCATTCTGCTCGATCCGGCTATCCAGGTCCAGCATCTGAAATGCTGGACGTTGACGAGGATGATTAAGACCGACGTCTTCGACCGGGGCATTCCGTGGACGCTGCTGATTTTAGGCACCCGCTCGATGCCCAACGACTTGAACTTGCGCTGGAGCCAGCGGCTCAGCGTTGCGCTGGCGTTCCTTTCAGTCGCGGCGCTGTCTTTTGGCGCAGTCAAGATCGCGCTGGGCTGCATGCTGGCGCTGGCCTGCCTGAACTGGCGGTTCTACGCATTCCTGGCCAGGCGGCGGGGGATGCTGTTTGCTTTGCGCGCGGTACCGCTCCATTTCCTGTTTCATTTCTACAGTGGCATTGCCTTCCTGGCGGGCGCAGCCCTGCATTTGCTGAGCACGGTAAAGCCGTCGGCATCCAAAGTCGCCGGCGAGGAAGCGCCTTGACGGAGAGCGGGACCTCCGCACCGGTAATCATTCTGGGCGCCGGGCCGGCCGGACTAACAGCCGCATACGAACTGTCGCGTAAGGGGATCCGCAGCATTGTGCTGGAGCAGGACTCCATGGTGGGCGGGCTGGCACGCACCATCGAGTACAAAGGATACCGGTTTGACATTGGCGGCCACAGGTTCTACACCAAGCTGGCCTGTATCGAAAAGATCTGGAAAGACGTTCTGGGAGACGACATGCTGGTGCGCCCCAGACTCTCCCGGATCTATTACCGCTCGAAATTCTTCCGCTATCCCCTGGAGCCGCTGAACGCGCTCGCGGGGCTCGGCCCGGTGGAGGCGTTTCGCTGCCTGGCCAGCTTTGCGCGCGCGCGTGTGAACCCCAAGCATCCGGAAGATGATCTCGAAACTTGGGTTTCCAACCGGTTCGGCCGAAGGCTGTATGAAACTTTCTTCAAGGGCTATACGGAGAAAGTGTGGGGCATTCCCTGCAGCCAAATCCAGGCTGACTGGGGACGGCAGCGCATTCGGGGCCTGTCATTATCGAGCCTGCTCTGGGACTCGCTAAGCAGAAACCGGAATAACGGTGAGACCCCCAAGACGCTCATCCGGGAATTCTACTATCCGCGGCTAGGCCCCGGCATGATGTGGACGCGCATGCGCGAGATCATCGAACGTCAGGGCGCCCGCGTGGTGCTGAACGCACCGGTAGAGGAGATCCAGTGGGAGAACGGCCGCGTCGTTGCGGTGCGCGCAGGCGGATCCGTGTACACTGGAGAACATTTCATCAGCAGTATTCCTATCCGCGAGCTCATAGGCCGCCTGACGCCTACGGCCCCCGGGGCATTACACGAGGCGCTTGAGGATTTCCACTATCGCGACTTCATCACCGTGGCCTTGATCGTGCGCGGCGGCAACCTGTTCCCCGATAACTGGATCTATGTCCACGAGCCCGGCGTGGCGGTGGGCCGCATTCAGAACTATGGCAACTGGAGTCCCGAAATGACGCCGGATTCCTCGACGTCCTGCCTGGGATTCGAATACTTCTGCCAGCAAGGTGACGGTCTCTGGACGATGCCGGACCAGCAACTGGCGGCGAAGGCCACGCAGGAACTGGCCCGCCTTGGCCTCGCCGGCTCGTGCCCGGTTGTGGATGCCAAGATCGTACGCATGCCCAAGGCGTACCCGGTCTACGACGGCGCCTACCAACGCGGGCTGGCAAGCGTGCGCGAGTTTCTTGGCACCGTTCCAAACCTGCAACTAGTGGGACGGAACGGCATGCACCGCTACAACAATCAGGACCATTCGATGTTGACCGCCATCCTGGCGGCCCGCAACGCGATGGGGGCGAGCTACAATCTGTGGGACCTCGAAATCGATTCAGGGTATCTGGAAGAGGGTCCCGGCCTGAACGCGGCAGACGTCGAAGCACTCGATGGGGCGCAGCCGAGCGTTCCTCGCGTGATGTCCGCCGCGATTTAATGGCCCAGCAGGCCACGGAAAATCCTCAGGTTCTCAGATCCGAGTTCCAGCCCGATCCTTAAGTCCACGAGGGCAGTCGGGATAATCGCCGCCAGCCAGGCGATTGGCCGCACTTTCCAGGGGATGGCTTCGAGGGCGACCAGAACGAGCAGCGGCGAAAAGACGCGAGCATAGCTGTAGCACAGATCCCAATAACGAGGGTTGGCCAACGCGATTGCCAGAAGGGCAAACAGGAACCCCGCGAGTGGAACCGGGTTACGCGGACGGACGCGGAGCAGGACAACTGCCATGATCACGGCGCAAAGCACTCCGGCCAACGCCGCCACGTCCAGGGAGCGGGCCAACAACTCGATCGCCGGTGGGAAGGGGTAGCGGATTGGATGGAGCATTCTCCCAACGATGCCCGTTCCGAGGTTATGGAGGAACCAGCGCGGAAACGACGTTCCACGAACAATCGCGCCAACATGGAAACGCCTGTGGAGGAACCAATACCATCCGAGCGCGGGCAGGCACGCGGTGGCCCAGATCACGGTGCGCGTGAAGCGCCTTTCCCATAACTCGAAAATGCAACAGCCAGCCACCAGAAACGCTCCTGTCTCACGCGTGAGACAGGCCAGAACCAGCACTAAGTAAACCTTCGCGCTGGACCTGGCGGACACGAAGTAGGCGAAGCCCACCGTGAGAGCCGTGAGAGCGCCATCGACGGTCATGCGATCCGAGGAAATCAGCGTAGCGGGCGCCAGCGCGAAAGCCAGCCCCCACGCGGGGTGGAAGCCGTGCAGCGACGCCCAGCGGCTCAGCCAGTACGATCCCAGAGCAACGAAAATCGCAACGACCGCGATATATGCGGCGTCGATGTAACTCTGCCGGCCTGCTGCCAGCGCAAAGGCGAGACCCGGGACCAGGATTCGCCGATAGCGGATGACAGGGGCGTCGACATATTGCGCGAGTCCCCTTTGCAAAAGCGGATCGTGCGCCACGTAGCGGTACATCTGACCGTCATACCCGGTGGCGCTAAACCGGTACGTTCCCGCTTCGAGCTCCGGGGGCACCCGCTGGTTCTGGCCGGTACAGAACAGGGCCGTCCAGTTACCTGCACTGTTGTATCGGACATTGAGAAACTGCCAGAGCAGCAGCACGGCAACCGCGAGAGCGGCCCAGGCGAACGACACGAGAGCAGGCGTCATCGCCGTGCTAGACTCTGAATCGGGCAAGAGGTAGTATGCCACCCGCTCCGCGCGTGGTGCAAGGCAACGGGCGAACCGATTGCGACGGGACAGCCCGGATGAAGCAAAGGAAAATACCGGCGGGATCGTAGCGGGGCGGACGCGGTAGACGGGGACAGCGCGGAATCTACATTGGAGAGTAAGGTATAATCATCCGAAATTGTAAGTCTTTCAGTAAGGAGAGAGCTTGCCTATTCCAGGCGCGTCCGCAGAAGCGGATTTCGATCTGTGTGTGGTGGGAGGCGCCGGACATGTCGGATTGCCGCTTTCCATCGTTTTTGCGGGGAAGGGCCTACGCGTCCTCATCTACGACATTAATGCGCAGGCGATGGAAACGATCGCGACCGGCAAAATGCCGTTCCTGGAGCGGGGAGCCGAGCCTCTACTGCGCGAGGCCCTGGACAAAGGCCGTTTGAGCTTTACCACCGAGGCCGCGGATGTGGCGCGCGCTTCTCATATCGTGATCGTCATCGGCACGCCGGTCGACGAATTTTTCAATCCAAGCCTCAAGCCGGTAATGAGGTGCATAGACACCCTGCTGCCGCATCTCCGCGATGATCAGTTGATTATTCTACGTTCCACGGTCTACCCCGGGCTGACCAGCTCGATCGCCAACTATCTCGAGTCCAAGAACAAAAAGACCCGGCTTTCCTTTTGTCCCGAGCGGACTGCACAAGGGTACGCCATAGAGGAGTTGCAATCGCTGCCGCAGGTGGTGAGTGGTACAACCCCTGAAGCCGAGAACAACGCCGCCGCTCTGTTCGCACGAATCGCTCCCAAGGTCGTCCGGCTCACGCCCATCGAAGCGGAACTAGCCAAGCTGTTCAGTAACGCATACCGCTATATCCAAATGGCGGTAACCAATCAGTTCTATCTGATCGCTAATTCGGCGGGCGTGGATTACTTCACGGTGCTTGACGGAATGAAACAAGACTACCCGCGCATGGCCGATATCGCGGGTCCTGGATTCACGGCCGGTCCATGTTTATTCAAAGACACGATGCAGCTGGCCGCATTTTGTAAGAACCAGTTCAGCATGGGTCACACCGCCATGCTGGTGAACGAGAGTCTTCCGATGTTTGTGGTCGATAGTCTGGCTAGCCAGTATCGCCTGGAAGAACTGACGGTGGGCCTGCTAGGCATGGCGTTCAAAGCCGGCAGCGACGACCCGCGCTCATCCCTCAGCTACAAGGTGAAAAAGCTGCTGACCTTTCGTGCCAAACACGTTTTGACTACGGACCCCTATATCACCAGTGATCCGGCGCTGCTGCCACTGGATCAGGTGATGTCACGCAGCGACATCCTGATCCTCTGCACACCGCACCCGGTGTACCGGGATCTGATGTTCCCTGACAAGATCGTGGTGGATATCTGGAACTTCTGGAGTGACGGTCAGGTGCGGCGAGCCACCGCAGCCTAGACCATCGCGCGCCGGCAGCGCAAGGGCTTCAACCGGGGCGTCCGTTCATCAGCCGCCGGTAAAGGTCGAGTGTCTGGTTCGCAGTTCTGCCCCAGCTATGGCACGCTTCGAAACGCTCCCGGCCTCTTGCTCCCATGCAGGCAAGCTGTTCCGGATCATGCAAAGCCCGGATAATCGCCTGGCTCAATGCCGCCGGAGATCCCGGGGGCACGAGGAATCCGTTCACACCGTCATCCAATAGATCGGGCAAGCCGCCCACATTGGTCCCGACAATCGGGCACCCGAAGCCCAGAGCCACCCAGGCAACCCCGCTCAGAGAGATTTCCGTATGCGGCAAGACGACGAGGTCGGCAGCTTGAAAATATGCACCGACATCATGGTCGCGGACATAGCCCAGCCGGGTGATCACGGCGGGTCCGATACTGAGTTGCCCGATGATGGCGGCATAGCGATCGAATTTCTCGACCGCTTCCCCGGCAATCACCAACCGCGCATCCGGGAGCGCCCCGAGGACCTCCGGCATGGCGCGCAACAAGTGGTCCAATCCCTTATTGGGTTTGATCATGCCGAAGCACAAGAGCAGCGGACCCGAGCCGTTGATGCCGATACGGGCCCGGGCTTCCTCTCGGCTGAGCGGAGAACCCCGCAAGACGCCAAGGTCGCCGCGTGCAATCACATGGAGTCTGGAGGTTGGAATGCTGAGCTCCGCGCCTGCCTGTTCCGCCAGCCGCGCCGTATGCACTACGACGGCATCCACGGATTTGTAGAAGCGCCGGGCCTGCCATTTCCAGAGGGATGAAAAAGGAGCGGGAACGGCGAAGTCGTGCGCCGTTGCGACTGCGCGCCAGCCCGCGACCCGAAGCCTGGCAACCAGACCAGCATCAAGGATCGGCATGTGGGCCCACTGATAATGGAGGATGCCCGGCGAAGTCTCGGAACGGAGGAGCCGCTTGGCCCTGGCCAGGCCGAACGGATACGCGCAAGCCTTCAGCAGCATTCGCGCAGGTGCGCCATGCGCGGTCGCCGACCGGAGAAGCCCCGGTCCACTGACGTGTCGAAAAAAACAATTCTCCACGCGGTATCCGCGGGGCGAAGGCATTTCGCCGAATTGCGGCGGGGAAGTGATCAGCGTGACATCGACACCCAGCTGCGAGAGGCTTGAGCAGAGATTGGCGGTGTACTGTGGCGAGAAATTACCGGGATCGAGGAGCACCACTGGTCCGGCAAACTCGGGCATCGCTAGAAGCGAGCCTGGTTCTTGGTGGATTTCGGCGTGAGCAGCACTGCGTACATACCCACCATTTCCGCTGTTCGGGCGGCAAGAGAGGCAAGCAGCGCCAATGGGAACCAGAGGATGACGCATGTGCGGCTTACACCCACGACCGGAGCGAAGCGGAACCAATGACGGGCGTCCCGGCACACCAGCGCCATGCGGAGCACGACAGGCTCAATGATCTTCATTTTTTCCAGTACACGCACGCGCGGCCAGTCTTTATCCGCGCTTCTGCCGATGTAAGTTTCCCAGCCGGTGCGGAAGTGCTTCCGTGCCAGCCACCAGTAGACAGTCAAACTGTGCGCCACCTTCTGTTCAGGCTGGAACGATATCTTTACTCCCGCACGGAGGAGTTCGTAATACATCAGCACGGAACTAAAAGACCGCGTGGGCGTAGGAAACGGATGCCGAAGAAATACCTCACGTCGAAGAGCCACGTTGTGGCCCATGATGCTACCCGCGCGCGGATCCCGTCCGTTCGAAGTTCTGGCAACCATCTGGGACCAGGAAGGCAAGGAGGCAGCCATCATCCAGGGCGAATCGGGAGTCTGCCGAGCGGTTCGATACAGGGAGGGCCCGACTGACACGTCCGCGCCGCTTTGAATACCCCTGACGAGTGAGGATACCCATTGGAGCCCGGGAACGGAATCGCTGTCAGTGTGCGCAACAATCTCACCTTCGGCGTGGGCACCGCCGATGTTTTTGAGCTTCCAGTAGTGGCAGTCCTCTGGGCTTACCGGAATCATTTTGACCTGAAAGAAGGACTGCCCCCAGGGATTCAGTGTTTTCCAGTGCTCGGTTTGTTGAGGGCTTCCCAACATGACCAGCTCCACTTGATCCAGCGGAAAATCCTGTTGGAGCAGCGCGGCGACGGTATCGGGGAGCTCCGACAGGGCAGTGGCCTCTTCGTTGTATCCTTCTATCACAACTGAGACCAGGGGTTTCACGGATGTTTCTCGGGAATTACGTCGGCAGCGAGTCGCCCGTTACGAAACCGCTCCTTTGCGGCCTCTTCTTTGGACAGATGGGTAGAACAAGTGAGAGAGTACCATATTCTCGGAAACTCTCCTGCCCGCCGGCTGGCTGCGTCGTATGCCGCCGACGCCAGACCGCCGGCGATGGTCAGGGTCTTGGGTGAGGCTCCGGCGGGTTCGTAGCCAAATGTCTGCATGTGTGGTTTCACCAGCCACTCGATCAGCGCTATTTGATCCGCAGTCAGTTGGCTCCGCCACTTCCCCAGTCTCTCGGTCGTGACCGGTTCTTCGGCTCGCTGAAACCAGGGACGGTCCGCTGTCGGATCGTGGTTCGGCACCAGCATGGCAGCGGAATACTCCTCACCCGCGAAGGTACAGATACGCCGCAACTCCTGCTCCGGTTGGGTCACAAGGTCCTCGTAGCGGACCAGTAGGTACTGCGGGCGATGCAGGGATCGGCGGGCGGCAAGGTTACAGCGCAGCCATAAACGGGCATTGCCGAGGACGTTTTGATCAGCCCACTTGAGGCGCAGCAATGATGCCACTACATCCCGGGGATCTCGCACCAGGTGAATGATAGTTGCGCCGGGGTACCACTCACACAGCGCTTCGGTAAACAAACCGTAGTGACCTTTATCACCGCACCGCCTCTTGCCTTGCGATTGGGCGTAGAAGCGTAACAGGGATAGAAAAAAACTGTCGTAGCTATTCCCCTCTTGGAGCAGCGCTGCTTCCAGTTTCTGCGGATCCAACTGCGTTCGCCGGATAGAATGGATGGAAAGATATTCCTTCGCCAAGCGCTGCCGGTTTCGCGGTTCGCTCAGGTCGCCAAACGACCGCGAGCGCCTGAAAACGTAATGGTAAAAATCCGAATCCCGGAAGATGGCGATCTGAGGGTGCCGGTTTAACAGATTGCGCAGCAAGGTTGTGCCGCTGCGCGGCGCGCCGACGATGAAGATCGGCTTGTCCCATTGCGGTTCGCAGTCGCTCATTTGGCGTTCAGGCTCGGCGTTGAATTGTATATTGTATGGCAGCAGGCGGCGTCGAGTCGAGCCAAATCTCGACCACAATCGCCATGTGTGATCGATTTCAGCTATCATCGGGATTCAAACCTGTTTAATACAAATGCGCGCATCCTTCACCTCAATCAGACAGTCTGCTTTGCCAGTCAACATGGACTTTAACATTGAGGCCGTCCGGCGTTATTCCTACATGGCTATCGCTTCGACATTGATACTCGCATCTATCTACTTGTACCTTATAATGACGATCGACAATACCAACGTCGGTACCTACAATGGCTTATGGAAAAGTCCAGCAGTAGCCACTTGGGAACAAGGTAAGGAAGGCGCGATCGACAGTGGCGAGATTTTGTACTACAAAGGATACGGTTATCTATCACACCTGATCCCCGACCATCTGGTGCAATATGGCACCAGTTTCCCGTTTGTAACATTTCGAAAAATGACCTTGTTGAATGGAGTCTTTGGAGCCATCGCATCGGGTTTCGTGTGCCTGCTCGCACTCGGATTCAGTGGATCACGCCGGGTAGCCGCGATAGTGGTCCTCGCCCATGCAGGTGCCGGGTTCGTGCTCCTCAATAGCATCAATTCCGAAGACATCATCCCCGCGTATGCATTCTTCGTGGGGTCCACGGTCTGTTTTTTTGGATTCCTGCAGTCGGGCAGACTTTGGGTGGGTGTTGTAAGTGCCGGTCTATTGGCCTTGGCTACGTTGTTTCATTGGACCCTCATGGCCCCGGGGCTAGCTGCTTATGGAGCTGTATTCCTCTTCCTGTTTCTAGTAACGCGCAAGAGATCTACCCTTGTATTGGGGATTGCATGGCTGGCTGTATTCCTCGTGGTGACCCAAGCCCTGGCACTGTTGTTCTATCCGACCCGGCATATTCCCATCTGGGCCGTTGTACTTCCGCAGAAAGCCGGTGATGTTGGCGGGTGGGTTGGATTTCACACCATGAAACTAGTCTATCTGATTATCGGCATGGGGAATTATTTCACTGGAGCAGGGAATTATTCGGACTACCAAGCCGCATTCCAAGGCACGAACCTGCACTATATCATCTACTCCTGGACCTATGTGGTGCTGACAATGACGGGTTGTGCAGTAGCACTTTTCAGCAAGCGGAGCAGCATTGGAGTAAGATCCCTGGCTGCATTTGCGATAATGCTGCTACTGGCCGGCGAGGCTGGCGCCGTCTATTCGCAACCGGCCGATCCACAAATGCAAATTCAACCCATGTTCGCGACCATCGTGGGCGTTATTTTCTTGGCACGCTGGTGGTATCAATCAGGCGTGTCGGGAGTGGTCATCTCTATAGCTTGGATCGCAGTCCTAATGCTCAACGGCCTTTGT
Organism: Terriglobia bacterium; assembly: GCA_963768075.1. GTDB lineage: Bacteria > Acidobacteriota > Terriglobia > Bryobacterales > Bryobacteraceae > QHXW01. Next base: position 170,360 of record CAVYHD010000001.1, on the reverse strand, counting down.
AACGTCCAAGTGATGCAAGCAGCCCGTGACGGGGACAGCCAATCCGTACGAGCTGCCCTGCAGTTAGATGAGATGTTTCCAAAGAAGAAGGACGTTATCGTAGGTATCGGTTTTGAAGGCTGGTTGACCTGGGACTACATAGTCACTTGGAGAGGTGATGGCCCGGGGTTCCTCGGCAGTTTCGTTGGCTTGGCAACACCGTTTACGACGTTTAAGGGGATCAACGGCCCGGATGCCGCCGCTGCCGTGAGGAAACGGATTGACCGCGCCATGGCCCATGGAATGCAAGTAGTGGCTGCGGCGCTATGGACGGAAACTTCCCAGACCTTTGTGCCCGCCTTGGCAACCGTAGCTGATCCCACCCAGGCCCGAATCTTTGAGGCGACATTGCGGACGAGCTATCGGATAGGCCAAACGTGGAATACTCCGGTTGGCCCGTTTGTCGAACTACTGCCGAAGACGCTCACCAAGTGAGAGCAAACAGCCCTTCGACTTGGTGTCCGCGGGTTAGACGCTGGAGCGGGTGGTGTATACTTTGTCCACCGGAGTAAGAACGGCGACCGACCTATGGCTACAGGGATCACGGGATCCAAGGGTTTCATCGGCTCCTATCTTTCAAGGTACATTGCTGCCAGAGATTCCAGCGCGCTGCGCTTGCTCGCCCGAAATACCGCAGACCATCACAGCCCGAGTAACACAGAAGTTCTTCATGGCGATTTGCTATCCCGTTCGGACTGCGAACGGTTTGCCGCGGATTTGAAGCTCATCTATTATTTGGCCCACAATAACACGCCAGTCGATTCGGATCTCGATATGCCGAGCGACGCGCTCGTCAATCTGGTGCCGCTGCTGAACCTGCTCCAAACCATTCAGCGTATCGGGACGAAGCCGCACGTCGTGTATTTCAGCAGCGGGGGCGCCGTGTATGAACGGAAGAAGGAAGTAATTCCCTATCGCGAAACCGACCGCTGCGCGCCATTGTCCTCTTACGGAATACAGAAACTCGCCGCAGAACAGTACCTGCGGTTGGCAGCGGACAAAGGATATCTGACTGCTACTGTTCTGCGCGTGGGGAATGCCTATGGTACTCTCCTCTCGCAATCCCGCATGCAGGGCCTGATCGGCGTCGCCATCAATTGCATCGCACATGGCAAGCCAGTGCGAGTATTTGGCAATCTGAATAACGTGCGGGACTATATCCATCTCGAAGATATCAGCGAGATTGCTGTGCGGGCATCCGTTCCCGAGCGGCCGTTCAGCATTCTCAACGTTGGCAGCGGTACGGGTTATTCAGTGCTCGATGTAATTCGCGTCATTGAGGAGTGCCGGGGCCGACCCGTGGAAATTCAGGCCGACGACACCTTTGGCAGCTGGTTGACGGACTGGGTGGTGCTCGATATTACAAAGGCCCGGGCGGAATTCGGCTGGTCCCCTACCGTTAATCTACGCTCTGGAATTGACAGGATGTTGGCCGGAGTGACGCCGTAAGTTCGGCACCATTTAGGTCAAGATATCCAGCCAACGGTGGTCTGTTCCTCGACCAGTTACGAATGCGAGTGCTATTCTATGCTGGATGGACGCCGGGTAGACAATGGAACCGAACGCCGAATTCGACCGCTATGCACAGAATTATGACGAATTGCTTCGGGATCCTGTACGTGACGGTTTCGCTCAAAACGGCGGGTTCTTTCACCGGCGCAAATGGATACTGATCGCCGATTTCCTCCAAAGACACGCCCTCGTCCCGGGGAAGCTGGCATGGTTAGACGTCGGTTGCGGGAAAGGTGAGCTGCTAAGTTGGGGACGCTCACAATTCGGCCGTGTTGCCGGCTGCGATCCTTCCAGGGAGATGGTACGGAACGCCGAGGGAATCGAGGTACACCTACAGGAAGAACCGGACGCCTTGCCCTTTCCGGATGCCACCTTTGATTTCGCAACCGCTGTTTGCGTATACCATCACGTGGGGGAGCCGCACAGGGTGCCCCTCACGCGAGAAATCCATCGCGTACTCCGGCTGAATGGAACATTCTGCATGATTGAGCACAATCCGTTCAATCCAGTTACGCGGTTGATCGTAAGCCGGTCGGCGCTAGACGTCGATGCGCACCTGTTATCCGAACGGCGGGCGAGGCGCTATGCCGGCCGAGCAGGGTTGCGGTATTTGGAGTCACAATACTTCTTATGTCTGCCTGAAAAGTACTATGACAGCATTGGCCGTCTGGAATGGTTTCTCAAAACGCTGCCCCTGGGGGGCCAGTACGCCATGTTTGCCCGGAAGTGACTTAAACACGACGGGTATAATTAGGATTTCATGCTTACGGAATCGCTCTCCGTTGTTGTTCCCGTATACAATTCGGAAGGTAGTCTGCCCGTCCTGGTACAACGGTTGTCTGCGTTGCTGCCGACTCTTGCCAACCAATTCGAGTTGATTCTTGTCAATGACGCCAGCCGTGATGGAAGCGGAGCGGTGGTGGACCAGGCTTCCCAGGAGTACGGCTGGGTCGTCGGGATTCACTTAATGCGCAACTTCGGACAACATAACGCTGTGTTGTCCGGCATCAGAGATGCGAAATTTGAAACCATTGTTACCTTGGATGACGATCTCCAGAATCCACCGGAGGAAATCCCAAGGTTGCTTGCCAAGCTCGCAGAGGGATTCGATGTTGTTTACGGCTTTCCGGAGCGGGAAAGCCATGGCTTCTGGCGCAATCTAGCTTCGCGGATTACCAAGCTGACGCTGCAATCGGCCATGGGCGTCGATGTGGCAAGCCGGGTTAGCAGTTTTCGAGCTTTCCGCTCCCAAGTACGAGCGGCCTTCGCCGGCTACGCCGGAGCATTCGTCTCCATCGATGTGTTGTTAAGTTGGGGCACATCGCGGTTCGCGGCTATTCCCGTCAAGAACCCCCCACGCACCATAGGAACTTCCAATTACACAGTTCGGAAGCTGATTATCCACGCGGTAAACATGGTGACAGGGTTCTCGGTCATGCCATTGCAGGTCGCGAGTTTGCTCGGCTTTTTCTTCGCGCTCTTCGGATTCTGCCTGCTCATGTATGTCTTAGCGCGGTACATGATCAATGGCGATACGGTGGTGGGTTTCCCCTTCCTGGCCTCAGCCCTGTCTATCTTCTCCGGCGTCCAATTGTTCTCTCTCGGAATTATCGGGGAGTACTTAGCCCGAATGCATTTCAGGTTGCTGGATAGGCCAAGTTATACCATTCGCTCCACCAGCCGCAAAGCTCAGTATATGCGTACCGGTTCATAAGTCATCGGGGAGGGAAGAAAGAATCGGGTTTTCCTTCGAACCGCTTGAGGTAGGCGCCATAGGAAGGCCGCTGTCCCTCTAGCGCCGGCGTGATCAGATCCAGACAAGCATCGACATCGATCTGTGCCGCCAGGCGGTCACGATATTTCACCAGAAGCTCAGCGGTGCAGTCCTCCAGCCCGAAAATCTCCAACACACAGGCGAGCTTCAGGATTTTCTGCTCGGTCAACGGAACTGACCACGTCGCCTCATAGCCCGGCTCCCCGGCATCTCTGAAATACAGCGCGTCCGCCCACAACGACTGCCCCGTAGTCGTCTGAGCTGGAATCCGATACACGAACGGCTTGGGCAATGCAGCTCGGCTGTATCGATACACCTCCATGTCAAAGAGCGAAAACCCGGCCTGCCGCAGCAAGCGGTCGATGTTTGCAAATACGTTGCCGGCATCGTGGACCGGTCCGTGAAATTGGCACTCCACGGCCACGCCCAGCACCGGACTGCGGACGAGCAGTTCCTGGGCTCCCAGCAGCACTTGATAGTCGGATCCATCAGTGTCAATCTTGATAAAATCGACGTCCATCGGATGAGTTTGCAGGAAAAACTCGTCCAGCTCGATCAAATCCTCTGCAAACAGGCCTTTGCCCGTCTGGTCGTAATAAGTTCGCGCGTAGTCGCATCGCGCGAGCTGTTGAGCGCGGGTGGCGCTTGTGCGCTCGTACAGGCTCGGCTGTGCAACTTGCCCCGGCGGAACCAGCTCGTTATAGCGCTTGTAGCCCACCAGGTTCGGGTAATAACGCTGGTTCCCGTTCTGATGAATGGCATTTAGCCGCTCCACCTCCTTGATCAGGGGGTCGAAGCCTACGGCTCTCAGGCATGTGTCGAAGACATTCCAGTAATAGTCGATACCACCGCTCGCCCCCACGTCGACCAGTCCCAGTGGCGACGATTGCAACACGCCCTTTACCACCAGGGATTTAGTCAGTTTGGGGTCGCCTTTGATTCGTGGTGTATTCATGTTGGTTCCGTAGACTCAAACATTATCACTTGCAGGACGCGGCTATCGGCAAGTTGTTGCGCCGGCAGCAGCCGTTTAGTAGACTCTCTCCAAAGGGTATGTACTAGGAGCACGGCAGACTGATTTCCAACGCTCTACAATCGAGGAGACTGCCCCTGTTTACCTTCAGCCCTGCTCAATCTTATTGGAATCAGCGCCTGGCGCTGGCTAAAGCGCATGATCGCATTTTGGCACTTAGCCGGGCAGTCGATCAGCGTTCCGACCTCTGGCCCTACCAGTGGGCTCAGTTGATGTCCGTCGTCATGGACTACCAGCCGGATCTGATCCTGGAGTTGGGTCGAGGCAAGGGTAACTCGACGTGCGCCTTTACCGAGGCGTCCAATTTGAGTGGGCGCCGGTCGCGAATTCTGAGCCTCTGTCTGTCCGACAACTGGGAACGGGAAACCGTTCCCCGCCTGCGCTCCGTTGTCCAAGACTCATGGTTTGAACCGCTGCGCACAGTACGCGCGGACATCCTGGATTTCGATTATGAAAAGGCGCTCTCGGGCGTGGGGCGCCTCTTGCTTTTCTGGGATGCGCACGGTTTCGAGATCGCGGAGTGCGTGTTGGGAGCGATACTGCCGCTTGCATCCAAGATGGAGCACTTGGTCCTCATGCACGATCTTTCCGATGCGCGCTACAGTTCGGACGAGCAGATGGAATATGGCGGGCATGGACTGTGGAAAGGCAATAACTGGACGGGGCCAAGGCTGAAGCTGGGGATTATCGATTCTGCCGTTGAGCAGTCCGTCGCTGCCGTCGACTTCACCACGCGGAATCACCTCACTCTGGATTCCGCGGACCACAGTTTCCACACCGGTCTGACGCCCGCCCAGCATACGGAGATGCAGCGTGTCCTTGATGAATTGTTCGAAACCCAAGGCCACTGGTTCTACTTCAGTCTGAATGAGCGGCCCGGCCCGTATAAGTTCCCCCACTATACACGTCCGCAAGCCGCCGAGCCGACCGCTGGTTTTTCACTGTTTAGCCGCCTAGCCGGAAAACCGCGAACCGCTCGCGCAGGCGATGTCTGACAACAATCCCTATCTCTCGCTGGTCGTCACCGCCCGCAATGACGATCATGGCGGCAGTCTACTTCACCGCATGCAGGCTTTTGTGAATGGTTGGATCGGCCAATGCAAGCGGCACGGCCTGTCTTCCGAACTGATTGTGGTCGATTGGAATCCGCCGGAAGACCGCCCACCTCTAATTGACGCGCTCCGGTGGCCGCCGGATACGCAGCCTTGCCAGGTGCGGTTTATTCAGGTCCCGCCCGAGGTGCACCGGCGTTATTCGCACGCGACGGCGTTGCCTTTGTACCAGATGATCGCGAAGAATGTCGGCATCCGGCGATCTCGAGGCCGCTTCGTGCTGGTGACAAACATCGACATTATCTTCCCGGATGAACTGGTTGGCTACCTTGCCGAAGAGCGTCTCGAACCCGGCCGCATGTACCGGATCGACCGCTACGACGCGATGAGCGGCGTACCCGTGGATGGCACCGTCGATGACCAACTGGCATACTGCAACACCCACCTGATCCGCGTCAACACGCGCGAGGGCACGTTTGACCTCACTCCGGACGGGCTCCGCGCACTCAGCGCGGAAGATATCGCGGACCCCGATTCAGGCATCAGCTTCGGCGCCGGCTGGTTCGGCGCGGAACAGTGTTCGCCGCGGCAGGTTTTCCGTTGGATGAGCAATGACGCGGAGGTGATGATTCGATCCCGCCGCGCCCCAGCCAGCTACCTCACGCTCGACCTGGAGCCCGGCCCAAGTGCAGGGGCCGACCCCCTTCGGCTCAAAGCAATCGGCGACGCTGGAACCATGCTGGCCGACGCGGAGGTCCGGGCCCGCACCACGGTTGCTGTAGATCTCTCCCCTGGTGGTAACGCCGTGGGCTCTTTCCGCATTCATATCAATGGTGGTGACCTGGCGGTGTCTCATGATCCCCGCATCCTGAACCTGCGAGTTTTCCGATGTGAATGCGTCTCAAGATCCCAAGCGGGCTTCAAGCCGTTGGCAACACCTCGCACCGGGCGGCCGTGGGGCCCGTGGACGAAGCTGATGCAACTGGTGACGCGATTGGCCCAGGAAGAGCCCCTGCACGTCAACCTGTCTGTCCCCAGATACGTACAGCGCTTGGCTGGCTTGTACATGGCCGCCGGTGGCCTCACGGGATTGCTCCGGCACGGAATGCCGCGTTCTCAAACCGGCTGGGAAGCACATCATCAGGCGCGCAATGCGAGTTCGACCGCGCATGGAACAACGCCAGCGTTTCTCCACACCAATGCTTGCGGGGATTTCACGCTCATGGCCCGGGAGCACTGGATGGACCTCCGCGGTTACCCGGAATTCGACATGTACTCTTTCAATATAGATTCTGTCCTCTGCTACGCCGCGCATTACGGAGGCGCGAGGGAAGAGGTGTTGAAAGATCCGCTTCGCATCTATCACATCGAGCACGGGACCGGCTCTGGATGGACTCCCGACGGTCAGGCACTGTTATTCAGCCGGCTGAAAGCCAAGGGAATTCCATGGCTGGAATACCGCGAGCTGGTCACATGGGCCGAACAGATGAAGCGGCTGAATTCCCCCATCATCTTCAATCGCGAGAACTGGGGCTTGAGCGAACTGGGACTGGCGGAAGTGGTGCGGCACGCCACGGCTTCCGCCCGGCCTTGCTAGATGAGCCGACGGCCTGCCTGCAGCGCGCGTTAAACTCGGAGGAAAGTCCGCCTATGGGTTCCGAGGACCAACCTCTCGTCAGTGTCGTCACCCCGACGTACAACATGGCTCGGTTTCTTGAAGAGACCATCCGCAGCGTCCTCAGCCAGGATTATTCGAATATTGAATATATTGTCATCGATGGCGGCTCCACAGATGGAACTCTCGAGATCCTCCGAAAATACGAGGGACGTCTCCGCTATGTGTCGGAACCGGATCGCGGCCAAACCGACGCCATAAACAAGGGGTTTCAGCTATCGCGAGGCAGTGTGTTTGCGTTTCTCTGCGCGGATGATACCTACCTGCCGGGCACCGTCACGACCGCTGTCCATCATTTGCTCGCCAATCCTGGGCACGCGGGCATCTACGGAGAAGGCTATCTTACTGATGAAGCCGGCACGAATCTAGGACGCTACCCGACCAGGGAGTTTGCTCCGGAGCTATTGAGAACGGATTGCTTCATCTGCCAACCGGCGGCATTTCTATGGCGCCAGGCATTCCTCGAAGCGGGCTTGATGAATGTCACGCTACGCAACGGCCTGGATTACGATCTCTGGATTCGCCTGGCAAAACGCCACACACTCCTCAAAGTCGACGAATATCTCGCGACATCCCGCATGCATCGCGGATCGAAAACATTGCGCGAGAGGGCCGGAGTTTTCAAAGCATCAATCGACGTACTCAAAGCCCACTATGGCTACGCGCCGTTCTCGCACATCTACGGCTACTGTTGCGCGCTGGTGGACCGGCGGGATGGCTTCTTCGAGCCGGTACCGCCTTCGCTGTTCAAATATGGGCTCGCTTTGATTTACGGATCTTTGCGAAATCCACGTCACCTGCCAACATACTGGAAAGAATGGCTGGAGCAAGGCAGCCCGCGGCTGAGCGCCAAATGGAAGAGCGCATCGTCCGCTGCCCGGCGACCCTAAGGATACCTTCAGGGGCCAAAAAGACGATTTCGGGACTCGTTGGATTGCCGAAGTGGTTTAGAATCAGGAGAGCTTCCTCGTGGGCACGTAGCTCAGATGGATAGAGCGGTCGCCTCCTAAGCGACAGGTCGGCAGTTCGAATCTGCCCGTGCCTACCAGACCCCTATTTGCTCAAGCGTAAAACCTGCGAAGAGATCGATAGGTAGGCCTGACTGAGGGCTGCCAGGTTGGCGGAGAAGATGAACGTGCCCCGGGGCTGATTGGTATAGTTCACGCAGGTGGCCTCTTGGGCGCAGGGCTGGTAGAGCGGTGGGCTATTGTAGTTGTCGCCATTCGGATCGTTGGCCATTCGCTGCAAGAGGACATAGTCCGGGGGGTCGCCGGGATTGCCGCCCAGACCGATTGCGAAAAAGTAAGCCGGTATGGTGGCATTCGTACGGGCCTGGTAGGCAGCGTAGTCGGTGGCATTCAAGACGCCATTGTGGTAGTTCGACCAATTGCCGCCCTGCACGTAGTTGCCGCTCATGTTCACGGTCTGGAAGGCGTTGAAAGCGGGGTTGAGCTGGTTTCCGTAAACGTCGGTGGTGGGAAACCAGGCAAGATCGGTTGGGCTGTTGGTCCACACTCCACCGTCGAAAGCGCAACTGGTGCCGTTCAGATAACTCGTGCTGTTGTACTCATTGGCCTCGGTAGTCGACCAATAATTCATCATCAAGGAAAATTGATTACCGGTTCCGGGGTCGTCGGAATAAACCGCGCCAACGATGCCGGCAGGGACATTGGCGAAGAAACTACCTGCACCCAGTGACTGGCCGGAGGTCCAGTTCGGCAGTGAGGCAGGCGGTCTTGAAGCCCCCGCCGTTTATGGTCTTGTTGTTCTTGTCCTTGCACGTGCTTCCAGCCTTGATGCCCGCGACGTTATTGTTGGAATCCCAGAAGTTCAAGGTTAGAGTGTTGGGCAGACCATCGGTCTCGAGCATTACGACGTTCAGAGCCCCGGGAAGATTCTGTTCGTAGAGCTCGTTATAGGCCACCGCGACGCCCTCAGGGGTGGCGGTGCCGCCTTTGCACACGATGTTGTCGATCTCTCCGGAAGCGCTTCCAGAAGAGTTTGTGTAGCCGAGCACGGTTTGGAAATTGATGGTGGGGGCAATCGGTGTATATACGCTGTCGCTAAATGAAACCAGCCCGATGCGATCACGGCCGGCCGCGAACTGGCCGGTAAATATCTTGGCCGCGCTAACCATGGTTTGGCAGGCGCTGGGAACGGTACCGTTGTTCATGGATCCGGAACGGTCGAGCACCATCATGATGACCACGTCGCGGCGGGACGCATTACCGCTGGCGCTGATGGTGGTCGAGAAAATATGGAACCAACCCATGAAATAGGTAGGCACGTTGGTGGAAGCCGTGACGGTCACATCGCGGAGCTGGGGGTTATTGGGGTCGTCGAAGACCTGCACCGTGGACGAGTTCATCTGGGTATTGTTAGTGCTCCAATTGCCGGTTGGAAAGTTGGCATAGAACCAATTGACGGCATTCTGCTGAGCGCTGACGGCCTGGGCGGCAATGGTCTCGCCGAGATTCAAGGCGCGGGCGGCGGCCAACGAGGCGCCGTCGACGGCACCCTGGAGACGGGCTTTGGCCGCGTACAGGACTCCGAGATCGACGACCAGCCCGGACAGCGGAATGATGAATACCAGGGAGAGCGTGCCGACGATTAAAGAGACTCCCTTCCGGCGCGAATGACGTTGTTCCCGTTGCATGGGGCTGGTCCTCCTTAGAAGAAATATCTGGCATAGACTCCGGCGCCTGAAAAGCTGCCCAGGCTCAGATCGGGTGATTGGGCAAAGAGCTCGACGACGTAGACGACTTGCCCATCCTGCAAGGGCGCCTGGCCGTTGGAGTTGGACTGCCAGAGGGTTTGCATACTGGTCTGTCCGGGGTTGGGCAGCTTGGCCCCGGAATCGGTAATGGGACTCGCGAGGACGCCGGAGTTGGAGATCGCGTTGGTGTTGGGGTTTCCGAGGGAGCTTGGGCTTTGGGTGTTCAGCGTACCGTTACCGAACTGGAGCTGTTGCAGGAATACGAAGCTACTCTGGTTGGTGCAATTGTTGGCGCCAACCGCCAGGCAATCGGGGCTTGTGGTCGAGCCGACATACATGATCTCGCTGACAGTGATCAGCGTGTTACCGCCGTTGCCCGTGTTGGCGTCGCTGTTTCCGGCGAATCCCCCGCCGATCTGCAGATTCAATCCGGTAGCCAGGCGCTGCGCCAGTTGCTGCATCGAATAGGTGGAGAAGTCGCCGCCGTGAATGTACATATCGGTGAGGTCGCGGCAGGTCTGATTGGCTTCGATGCTGCGGATGAGATTCATGCCGGCGACGAACGAGCCCATGAGTAGCGTGATCAGAAAAAGAGCGATCAGGGCGAACTCGATGAGCTCCTGGCCGTTTTGGTTCCTTGTCCGTCGCTGGGAAGTCATAGTATTCTCCCTGCATTCCCCGCGTCATTGCTGCACGGAATTCACGCCAGCCGGGTAGCCGCCCAGGATGTCGCACGAGTAGACGTTCAAACTAAAGGGGGTACCGGCATAGAAAGGGTTCACGCCGATGGCGCCGCTGAGGGGCGCGAGCCAGCTCCACGAAATGTTTTGCACCGAAACCTGGACGACATTGCCCGGAACGTTGCCCCCGTTTGCAATCGGCGTATTCGGGGTGGCGGGCGCGTAATAGTTGACGAATATGTGCTGGGGGTTGTCGGTGGTCATGACAACCCCCATGGCATACTGCTGCACCACCTGTTCGATGGAAGCGCTTTGCCCCAGCACGCCCGATGTTTGGAACGTGATGGCATAGCGGCAGCCCTCCCGGACCGCGTTCTGGAGGGTGCTCCAGCGGTAGAGCATCAGCGAGAGATCCGCGAAGCCGCAGATCAGCGCGAACAATGGCACGAGCGTAAAGGCGCATTCGATGATGGCGTTGCCACCGGACCGCCTCTTGCGGCGCCAGGAAACGGGCGAGGGGGTCGGAACGGTTCTACCGGCTCTTGCGACGTTTGCACTCATAGTACCTTGCTGTCCAAACCATCGGCGGTTTCTGAAAAAGGCAATAGGGTACCAGCGGGTTCGCAGTTCCAGATCAACACCGCACATCGCACGAAATGAACCGGTAGAGCTACTATGGGTGCGTGCGGCCTAACATTAAAGACAACGCTCCGTGGCAGGCGTGCGTCAATCGTTCAGTGAAGGCCTTTGCGCTCTTATTGATGGCGGTGGTCGCGGCCTGGGCGGGGGATCCGGCGACGCAACATTTGCTCAAGGGAGTGGAGAGCCGGTATAACCGTGCGCAGACGCTCGAGGTCCGGTTTGCCGAAACTTACAGCGGGCTGGGTCGAGGGCCGCGGACCGAATCGGGGGTGCTCTACCTGCGCAAGCCGGGACGCATGCGGTGGGAGTATACGCAGCCTTCGGGGAAGTTGTTTGTCTCGGACGGCAAACAGGTGTACTTGTATCTGCCGGGCGAGAATCGCGTGGAGAAGATGAGGCTGAAGGATACCGAGGACATGCGGGCGCCGCTGGCATTCCTTCTGGGGAAGCTGAACTTCGAGAAGGAGTTTCAGAATCTGCAGGCCCGCACCGAGGGAGAGGGATCGCTGGTCACGGCCGAGCCGAAGTCGGACAGCCTGCCTTATTCTAAGGTGGAGTTTCAGGTGTCGCCCACATTTGAGATTCGCAAGCTGCACATCGTGGGGCAGGATCAATCGGTGCTCGATTTCGCTTTCGACGGCGAGAAGCTGAATCCGCCGCTGGCCAACTCCATGTTTCAATTCCAGCCGCCGGCCGGCGCGCAATTGGTGGAAAGCGGGAGCGGGCGCTAGCTCATGTCGGATTGGGTCCTGAAATACGCGGATGCGCGGGGAGAGATCCACCAGCAGGTAGCGCAGGCCTCGACCGAGCAGGAGGTGCGCGACCGATTCGCGCAGCAGGGCTTTCTGATTTATTCGGTCCGGCCGCGGCGCGTGGCGCGCGGGCTTTCCACGGAAGTTTCGCTCCTGGGGCGTAGGAAAAAACTCAACCTGGAAAAATTCCTGATCTTCAATCAGCAGTTCGTGACGCTGATCCGCGCGGGCCTTCCGATTCTGAAGGCGCTCGACCTGCTGGCCGACCGGCTCACCGATCCGAAGCTCGCGCCGCACATCAATTCCGTTCGCGATGAGGTACGCAAGGGCACGCTGCTCTCGGAAGCGTTTCGCATGCAGATAATTTTCCCGAAGATCTACGTGACGTCTGTGATGGCGGGGGAAAAATCGGGCAGCCTGGCGGAGGTGCTGGACCGCTACATCACGTACCAGAAGCTGTCGCTGGCGGTGCGCAAGAAGGTCCTGGTTTCGCTGATGTATCCGTCGCGTGCTGATTGTTCTGGTGATTCTGCTGATGGTGTTTCTGGTCACCTACGTTGTGCCGAATTTCGCGCTGCTCTATTCCAGCATGTCGGCGCAACTGCCCACCATCACGCGGATGCTGATTGCGGTCGGCACGACGGCGCGTAACTATGTGCTGGTGTTCTTCGGCTGGCGCTGGTAGCGGGCATTTTCCTCTTCGTGACTGGTCGCGCCGGGATTCGGCTAAGGAGAAGCTGGACGCCGTCAAGATGCGCACGCCCGTTCTTGGCGATATTTGGATGAAATACCAGGTGGCGCAGTTCGCGCGGGTGCTGAGCACGCTGCTGACGGGCGGCATCCCGCTGATGCAGGGCCTGGATACCGCGGCCGATTCGCTGGGAACACCGCTGCTGCGGAAGACGCTCGTGAAAGCCAGTCAGATGGTACGGGAAGGGCAGGCGCTTTCGGAATCTCTGAAGGCCTCCGGCATTTTCCGCCGCTCTCGATCGACATGATCGAAGTGGGCGAATCGACCGGCGCATTGCCGGCGATGCTGACGAGCGTGGCGGAGTTCTACGAAGACGACGTCAATACCAAGATGACGGCTGCGCTTTCGCTGATTGAGCCGGCGATCATGATCTTCATGGGGATTTTTGTGGCCTTTGTGCTGATCGCGCTGTACCTGCCGATTTTCTCCTTGGCGGACACGATTCACTAGAGGCGGTGTCAGGCAAGCACCAGGAACAAAGAAGTTATCCCTGCCGTGTAAACCCTCGCTCCCAAAATCCGTCTACACAATTGAATGGAATCAGCGGCCGCGCCGGAAATCTCGATCGCCGTGGAGACACCGGCCAGCCTGATCGCGGACTTTGATGCGGTGGCACGGCAGTACTGGCCGGTGGTATTCCGCTTTCTGTTCGTGTCGCTGCACGATCGGGACGCCGCCGAGACGCTGACACAAGACTGCTTTCTAAAAGCCTACCGGCACCGCGAACGGTTTCGGGGCGATGCGAGCGTCAAGACGTGGTTGATGCAGATCGCGGTGAATCTGGCGCGGGACTGGGGACGCAACCGCCGGCTTCAGTTCTGGAAGCGCGCGAGCAGTGGCAAGGTTGACCTGAGCGACGTGCGCCAGTGGGTGCCGGACCTGCAGAGCTCGCCCGAAGAGCAAACGCTAAATAAGGAATTAGTACGAGCCGTCTGGAGCGCGGCGGCGGCCTTGCCGGAAAGGCAGCGCACCGTCTTGCTGCTTCGGTTTGTGGAAGAAATGGATCTGCCTCGAGATTGCTCGCGCGACGGGAATGAAGGAGGGCACGGTGAAAACGCACCTTTTTCGAGCGCTGCACTCGCTCCGGGAGCGCTTGGGAGGAGAGAAATGACCCGCCACCTGTCTTCGGAACAGATTTCGCGCTGGATGATGGAAGAGCATACGGCGCAAGACGAGGAGCACCTCCGCGACTGCTGGACGTGCAGCGCTGAGGTGACCCGCATGGAAGCGGCGCTCTCGCTATTCGGGCGTTCGGCCAAGGATTGGAGCAAGCGGCACAGCCCTGCATTCCGGAACGTCTGGAGCGCGGAACGGGCACGCCTCCGTATGCGGGGACTGCGGTGGGCTCTCGCGGCGTTGACGCTCCTGCTTCTGGCCGGAATTCCGATTCAGACAATCCGGGAGAACCGGCAGCGGGAGGCCAGGGCCGCCCAGGTCGACACGGCGTTGATCGAGCAGGTGGATGCCGAAGTGTCGCGAGCTGTTCCCGCGCCCATGGAGCCGCTGGCGCGGCTGGTGGCGTGGGGTTCCAGTCCCGCGGACGCGATGCGCAATACGCAAACTTCAAAGTAGAAAACGGAGAAAACGATGATCAGACAGACGTGCGCACTAGGGATTACTTTGCTCGTCGCCGGCGGTATCGCGTTGGCACAAGGGCCGCCGCCGGGGCCTGGGGGACCGCCGCCCGGTTTTAACCCGGGACCGGAGGGGCCGCCTTCACGGGCGGGCCGCCCGCCGATGGAGCGCGCGCTGCACGCCGGCCCCCCGGGGAGATGGTGGAACAATCCCGAGATGGCGCAGAAGCTGGGATTGACGGCGGATCAGCAGAAGAAAATGGACGCGGTTTTTCAGGAGAGCCGCTTGAAGCTGATCGATCTCAACGCGTCCCTGCAAAAGAAAGAAGCCATTCTGGAACCCCTGATCGGAGACGACCAGCCGGAGGAATCCAAGATCCTGCCGCAAATCGATCGCGTGGCCCAAGCGCGCGCGGAATTGGAGAAGGCCAATGCCAGAATGCTCTTGGGTGTCCGCCGGATTCTCACTCAGGAGCAATGGAAAAAGCTCCAGTCGGAAGGGCCGCGCCCCCGGGCCAGCATGGGGCCTCATCCGGAACCACGTCCCGCGGAACGGGATTAAAGCAGCTCTAGCGGTGTCATGCCGGTCGTCTTCCTCCTCTGTGGCGACCTCCTCTACTACCGAACAGCGGGCCGGCCGATCCAGTCGAGCACTTCCTCGCTGAGCGTATTCAGGCTATTGGTGATCCGGTCCGTCTCCATGTTGACCAGAGCGTAGCGTTCGGTCAGCGGATCGCCGGCATGGACGAGGGCGTGATGGTCTTCGCGGAGATCCGGAAGACCGGCGTGTGTGACCGACGAGCCGCGCAAAGCGGCCGCCAGATAATAGAGCGTCAACTCGACGTGATCCGCGAGCGGGCGGAACTCTTTCCGTGCGGGGACGGGGTGGCTGGTAGATAGGCCCGACTCGAGCGCCATGAAAGCGTGGACCAGACGATGCGAGCTGGCCAGCATGGCGCGCAGCACTTGCACGGTCCCGGCGGAAATGCCGGGCTCGCCAATCAGGCGATCGACGGATGCCTCGAAATTGGACCGCCCACGCCGGGCGGCCAGGCGCGTGCGGTCGAGTTCCTGCGCGAAAGACTTGTCCAGGGCGAGATAGCTCTCGCGAATCGCGCGGAAATATTGGCGGTAAGCATCGAGCATCTGCGCCATGGCTTCGGGCGCTTGGGTTCTCTCCCAGGTTGGCCAGAGCCAGTAGGCCAGGAGCGCAATCGCGCCACCGGCCAAAGTATTCAGGCCGCGCGCGACGATCACGGCGTGCGGTATGTTCCCGGTTAGGGCAATCAACAGCACCACCAGAGCGGTCACGGCCACAACCAGGATGCCGTAGTTGGCTGGTCCGTAGCAGCGCAAGACGAACATCAGTACCGCGACGAGCGCCACTTCCACTCCGTGGCCGGCAGGAAGAACGTAGAACATTACGGTGGCGAGCAAAAGGCCGGCGAACGTCCCAATGAGGCGAAGTACACCGCGGCTGAAGGTAGCCGTGAAATCCGGTTTCAGCACAATGGCAATGGTCATGGGCAGCCAGTAGGAGCGCCGAACTCCAACCCGCGCCCCAGTGCATCGCCGATGGCAATGCACACAGACAGGCGTACCGCATGCCGGAAAGCCGCGGAGTTCAGACTGAAGTTAGCTCGCAAGGTGGCAATGGGTCCGCCAATCCGAAGACTCCAGGGCTTTCGTGATTCACGCCGCTCGAAGGCCACCAAACCCGCTGGCGTTGCGTACGCGGCCAGATCCACTGCCGAGCGAAGCTGACCCGCCATTGCGTCCATCTGAAACCGGGCATCCGTACGCATGGCAGAGATCAATGACGAGCTCCGCGTCGTTCTGGTCGCGCAACTGCTCCGCCAGATTCTCGAGTTCCGAGCTCCTCGGGAACTGCGCGTCGCCGGTTCCCCCGCAACCAGCGAATTGCCGAGGGAGCTGAGCATACGGGAGGAAAGAACGAAATAGCGGTCCAGAGTTCCGCCCGCCCGGATTCGCCGGCTCCTCACGCCCGATGCGGCCGCGCAAACGGGCGAGCGTCAACAGCGACAGGCGCATGCGCTCCGCCTGGCTGAGCAGCGAACGGTAGCGCTCAGCCTCGACGGAGTGATCCAGCGTAGCGAGAGCGCTCTGTGCCTGCGTGCTCTGCGCGCTGGCTGGAGGTGCTTCGGTGGCGCGGCCCGGGGAAGCGGCGGCGCGTGCCAACTCCCGGTAAAGCTCGCCAACCACCCGGCGTTCGGGAGCATAGGGGCGCAGCGGCCACAACGCCACCGCCAGGGCGATTTGCAGCAGACCTCCGCCAAAAGCGAGCAGGCCCGAAAGCACCGCCTTCTCCGGAGACATGGGAAACGCGCCGTAGACCACCAGGACCACCAGGCTAACCGTTCCAAGGTCGGCCGCCGCGGAACTAAGAGCGACCAGCATACCGGCGGCAAAGGCCCAGACGGCCGCCGTGGCAACCGCGATTACCGGGCTGCGGCCGCAGAGCGCCCCGGCAAACACGGCGAACCCCACCAGTACGCTGGCAGCCAGCATGCGCCGGGCGCGTTGGCGGTAGGGCTCCTGGCTGTCCGAAAAGGCCACGTTCAGGGCGCCGGTCCCGGCAACCAGTCCCGCGGAAAGTTGGTCCGCTGCGACGCCGGCCACAAGCGGCAGCGCCACACCGATCGCGTTTCGCAGAGCCAGCCACGGCGTGACTTTAGCCGCGTCATAACGAATGACGGTTTGCCAGAACGAGGCCCAGGCATTGGGATGCTCAGTGGGAGAAGCCACTGGAGCTTGGGGGGCAATGTTAGCCGGAGGCGGCATTCAAGGACGTATGACGCGATGCATATCGAGCGATGGAGGGCTCACCGGCGTCTCGCTCAGCATTATCTGAATCTGCCCGCGATGGTGCGTCTGGTGATTGAAAACGTGCGCCAGGATCAGTGGGGCGGGATCGTGGCAAAGCTGGCCGGCATTGTTTACGTAGCTGATTTCTCCTTCGAGGAAACTCTCCTCCAGCCCATTCATGAATTCCTGGATGCGCGCATCTTCGCGCTCTCTAGCTGCGCGAAGACTGCTGAAATCATCGTAGAGTTCGGTACGAAGCGGCGGCGTGGTTTGGATTTCGGGCTCGGTAAACCGGGCCATCCACAGCCGGTCGCCGAGCAGGATGTGATTGAGCGTCAAGTGAACGCTCCCGAAAGCGCCGGGCCTTTCGCGCCGGTAGTCTGCATCGGAGAGTTGAGAACACGCCGTGTACAAGCGCTGGTTCGCGCCGGCGTTGTACCGGGCCATGGTTTGAAAGTGGTTCGCCAGGGTAGTGGACTGCATGGCTTCAGGTTACAGCACTCGCCGCCGCTTCCCCGGCTACACTAACAAGAAGATGTCCACCCAAACGAGCATCGACGCGGTACCCGCCGCTTCCCGAAGGAGCGGTTCCGGCGCCGCATTGCGCGTCCTTGGAGCAATCAGCTTCTGCCACCTGCTGAACGACATGATGCAGTCGGTGATTCCCGGCGATCTATCCGATTCTGAAGACCGCCTATCACCTCGATTTCGGGCAGATCGGCCTGATCACGCTGACCTTCCAGTTGACGGCCTCGCTGCTGCAGCCGGTGGTTGGGATTTACACCGATCGCCGGCCGACGCCCTATTCGCTTGCCGGTGGCATGGGCTTCACGCTGGTCGGGCTGCTGCTGCTCGCGGTGCGCCGAGCTTCGGCATGATCCTGGTCGCCGCGGCGCTGGTCGGCATGGGATCGTCGGTGTTCCATCCGGAATCGTCGCGCGTGGCGCGGATGGCGTCGGGCGGGCGGCACGGCCTCGCGCAGTCGCTGTTCCAGGTGGGCGGCAACACCGGCTCGGCGATCGGGCCGCTGCTGGCGGCGTTCATCGTGGTGCCGCACGGGCAGCGCAGCATCGCCTGGTTCTCGGCGCGGCGCTGCTGGCCATTGTCCTGCTGATGCGCGGTGGGCGTCTGGTACAAAGCGCACCGCTCCGGTCGGCGGCGGCCCGCCGCGGCCGGCCACGAGACTCGGCCACGCCTGTCTTCCGCGCCGGAAGATCGCACTCGGCGATCGCGTGCTGGTGGCGCTGCTGTTCTCCAAGTACTTCTACATGGCCAGCCTGAGCAGCTACTACACGTTCTACCTGATCAGCAAGTTCCATCTGTCGGTGCGGACGCGCAGATCCACCTGTTCGTGTTCCTGGGCGCGGTGGCGGCGGGCACCTTCGTCGGCGGGCCGATCGGCGACCGGATCGGGCGCAAGCCGGTGATCTGGTTCTCCATCCTGGGCGCCGCGCCATTCACGCTGCTGCTGCCCTACGCCAGCCTGTTCTGGACCGGCGTGCTGACCGTGCTGATCGGACTGATCCTGGCCTCGGCGTTCTCGGCCATCCTGGTCTATGCGCAGGAACTGCTGCCGGGCAGGTCGGGCATGGTCGCGGGGATGTTCTTCGGTTTCGCGTTCGGGCTGGGCGGGCTGGGCGCGGCGCCGCTGGGCGAGCTTGGCCGATCGCACCAGCATCGAGTCCGTCTACCGCGTCTGCTCGTTCCTGCCGCTGATCGGCCTGCTGGCGGCGTTGCTGCCGAACCTGGAGCAAAGCAAAGCGCGCTAGCCCGTGTGCGCGCTTCAACGCACGGCGGCAGCACGCGCGGCGTATACTTAGCCGCATGTCGCAGCTACTCGACCGCAGGCAGTTCTTGAAATTCACAGGCGCGGCGCCCCTCGCGGCGCAAGTCCGCGCTTCGACCTTGAAAGCCGGGACGGCCAAGATCGATATCACCCCTGACCGGCCGCGTCTTTGCGCGAGCGGAGACAAGCCCGATCCTCCCATCGCGTACGCCCGTATGCATTCGCGCGTGCTCACGCTTTTCGATGGCGCGCGGCGAATCGTTTTCGTCAATTACGACCTGAACTGCCTGGATGTGGCGACGCCCATTCTGCGCGAGCGTGTGGAGCGCGAGTTGGGCCTGTCTCTGGAGTACCTGGTTCTGCTGGCGACGCATAATCATCAAGGCCCAATCCAGATCGCCGCCGAGAATTTCGACTACGGCCGGGAGCTCGCCGAAAAGATCTTCGGCGCGATCCGGGAGGCGATTGCGAATGAAGATGGGCCGGCGGAGCTGTTGTTCGGCTCGGGCTACGGCTATTTCACTCGTGCACAGCTGAGTTACCCGCCGGACTATGAGCTGCAGCTCTTGAAAGTCATGCGCCGGGGTCAGGTGGCGGCACTGCTGTTCAACTATCCCACGCATCCACAGCTCGGGCCTCGAAGATGTATGGAGCTTCGCACCCGGGCTTTGCGATGGAGGAGCTGGAATCGCAGCTCCCCGGATCGGTGGCGGTCTATGCCGATGCGTGCGGCGGCAACCAGTACACCTTCGCACCCCAGGGCACGACGGATTTTCTTGCGGCCTGCAAAGCGCGTGGTCACGAACTGGCCAAGACGGCGCTCGATGTCGCCGGCGGCAAGCTCGTGGACGTGACCGGTCCCATCGAAAGCCATCTCAAGCTGGTGGATCTTCCGCTGGCGGGCCCCCTTCCGTACCAGCGCGCCTTGGAACTGGCCCGGGACGTGCCGATGGACGCGGGCCTAAGAGCATTCCCCGACCCCCTGCGCGACACCAACTGGATCCGCCAGCTCGTGCGCCACTACAAAGAGGGAATTCCGTTTCCCACGCGAGCGTCGGAATATATCTGCACCGACGACGAGCTTCTGGTGAAGGAGCTCGCGGCGCCGCGCAAATATCCCTGCCGCTTCGTCGAGGTCTTGGGAGCGCGCATTGGCAGCCTCACGCTGGTGGCGATTCAAGGCGAACCGCTGGCACAGATCGGCATGCGCATGAAGGAAGTGTTGCGGCAGCGCGGCCCCGCGATGGTCTTTGGCTACTTCGCCGAGCACAACCTATATATCCCCACGCGCGAAAATGTGCGGCTGGATCTATATCAAGCGCAGGCGCTGCGCGTGCAGTACACATGCCCGGTAGGATGGTCGTTGGATGTCGAAGAGGAAATCCTGAAATCGGCCCTCGGGGTGGCCGGCGCCGAACTGTGGATTGATCCACGCCAACAGAAGAGTTATCCGCTGCGGCGTGAATCCAGCTAATAGATAGTAAGCCGCCGATCCGCCTCAGTAAGAAGATAACCAATTAGGTTAACTGGAACCTATACCTTAGTTAGTAA
This sequence comes from Terriglobia bacterium, assembly GCA_963768075.1. Taxonomy (GTDB): domain Bacteria; phylum Acidobacteriota; class Terriglobia; order Bryobacterales; family Bryobacteraceae; genus QHXW01. Next base: position 149,997 of record CAVYHD010000001.1, on the reverse strand, counting down.
TCAACTTATTTCTTCCGTTGACAATAAGTCCTTACAACCCGTTCTCATTGACCGATAATTAAGCATCCCTTACAATCACGATTAGGTTATCAACCTAGTCGGCGAATATTTATCGGTATACAAATGGGACTTGAAATCGGCAAGACCGTCGATGGATATGAAATAGTCGAGGTACTGGGGAGCTCGAAAACCGGCGTTGCTTACAAAGTGAGGAACGTATTTGCACAACGGTTTGAAGTCCTGAAAATTCTTCCCAAGGGCGTCCAGGACGACGAGGAGCAGAACGCACGCTTTCTTCGCGAGATCAAGGTTCACGCGCAGTTGCTCCATCCGAACATCGTCACGTTCTATAACGCGCGCGAAATGGAAGGTCAGGTCGTCATGACCACGGAATTCGTTCCCGGAGCGACGCTGGCGGACCGCCTGGAAGCGGGTCCCATCGCATGGCGCGATGCGTGCCACTATGCCGGCCAGGCACTTTCCGCGCTCAGCTACGCGCACGATCATGGCATCGTGCACCGCGGGCTCAGTTCCTCCAATCTCATCCTCACTCCGGGAGAGACCGTCCGGTTGACCGGTTTTGGCCTGGCTAAAGCCATTGCCGATCCGGACCTTACTGCCGCCGGGTCCGTAGTCGGCGCGCTCAAGTACATGGCGCCTGAGCAGGTCAAGGGCGAAGCCATCGACGGGCGAAGCGACCTTTACTCACTGGGCATCGTGTTGTACGAAATGCTCACGGGCAAGCTGCCGTTTGCAGCCAAGGGCCAGTTTGAAATCATGCTGGCCCACGTGAACACTGCCCCAATGCATGCCAGCGATGTGAATGCCGGCGTGCCGCGTGAATTGGGCGATGCCGTAGCAAAGGCTCTGGCGAAATCGCCCGGCGACCGATTTGCGAGCGCCCAGGAGTTTCGCGGCGCGATCGAAAGTATCCGCTTGAAATCGGAACCCACATCGAAAGCTGCTGCTCCGGAGCCCCAGCCGCAATCCGCGCCCGCCCACTTGGAACCACTCCCGCCCGTTGTCGAACCAGCGGCTTTCGTCGAGACGCCGACTCCGGTCTCATCGAGCGAACCATGGGATGCGTGGTCCTTTGACCCTCCCGCCGAGCCGGAACCGCCGCTCCGGATCGAACCGGCGCAGTTCGTTTCCAAAGCCGCCACACTTAGCGAGCCGTCTCACACCCAGCTCATCGAACCGGTGATCGAGTCCGCTGAGTCGAAGCCGGCTGCGGAATTCTCCGCTGTCCCCGAAACCCCAGCTCCCGTTTCGAACGTACTGTGGGATGCTCACGCCATAGAAGCCGCACTCCTGTCCGCCCAATCGAAGCTGCCCAGCGCTGAACCGGAGCCACCTGCCGCTTTCGCGCCGCCGCAGTCCGTGCCGGAAGCCGCCGCGCTTACCGAGACCCCTGCCCCAGCGTCCTCAAGCCTGCTCAGGGATGAGTGGTCGATCAACTCCCATCCCGCGTCCGCCGAGTCGCCGGCGCCCTCCGCATTGGAGACAGTAGAACCGCTCGTGGAAAGCGCGGAATCCACCGAAACAGCCGCTCCTATTTCGTCGACCTTCCTCTGGGATTCGTGGGCCATCAACCCCGACCCCGACCCCGCACCCGTCGAAGCAAATTCAGCATCAGCCGAATTGCACCCCGCGGAACCACCCGTGGAAGCTGCCGCATCCACCGAAACGCCTGTGCCCGTTTCGTCTGCTACGCTCTGGGACGCCTGGGCTGTCGAATCGGCGCTCACCTCCGCCGAATCGAAACTGACGGTGCCGGAGTCGCAGCCGGCTGCCTCCGAGTTGGAAATGGTCGCGTCCCCGGTGGTGCTGCCAACCACTCTTCATGATCCCTGGGCCTTCGAATCGAAAGCGGCGCCTGTGGAGTCCCGGCCCGCCGAGTCCGAGTTCGCGGCCCCTTTGCCGGTGGTGACGGCTCTGGCCGATACCCCGGTTGCTGTTCCACCACCCCTGCCGCACGATGCCTGGGCGTCCGAATTGCCCGCGCAGCCGGAGGCGAAGTCCGAGTCCTTCGAGTTGAAACTGCTTTCTACCGCGGTGGAGACGCCGCCGCAAGCTGAGCCGTCGGCTGAAGCACCGGTTTGGTCCGCCACACTTCCGGATTCGTGGGTCCATGAGCCGGTCGCCGAGCCGGCCGAGTCCCGGCGCGAATCGAGCGAGTTGGCACTGCTTTCCGCGGCGCTCGAACCCCCGAAGCTTCTGGCCGAGGCGCCGCCTCCCACCCTGCCTTCTACAACCGAAGAACCGCCGGCGATCGAGTTTCAGCCACCGTCCGTACTATTGGCCACGCCGTCTCCTGCCCCAGAACCTGCGCCGGTTTTGGATTGGCCCGCTACACTTCCGGATTTGTGGGTCCGTGAGCCGGTCCCCCAGCCGTCCGAGTCCGGGCGCGAATCGAGCGAGTTGGCACTGCTTTCGGCGGCGCTCGAACCCTCGAAGCTTCCAGCGGAGGCGCCGCCCTCCACAACCGAAGAACCGCCGGCGATCGAGTTTCAGCCGCCGGCCGTACTATCGGCCACTCCGTCTCCTGCCCCAGAACCTGCGCCAGCTTTGGCTGCGGCGGCCGCCGTTGCCATCGCGCCCGGTCCGGTGGTGAGGGCAGTGCCGCCGCCCAATCCGGATTTGTTGACCGCGCTGTTCGGCGACACGTTCCTTTCCAGATTGAGCCTAATCCTGGTCGTCTGTGCAATTACATTCTTCCTCGGAACGGTGACGCTATTCGCTGTGCTATCCGTGACGAAGTGATGATTCGGCCGGTGTGACCGGGGCACTGTTCGATGAACTTTAAAATCGGCGATACGATCGGCGCCTATAAGATCGTCGCTTCCCTCGGGAGCGGCGGCATGGGCGAAGTGTTTCAGGCGGAACACACCGTTACGCAGCGCGTGGAGGCCATGAAAATCCTGGCTGCGGACCCCGCCAGCACGCCGGACCGCGACCAGCGGTTTCTGCGCGAAATCCAGCTCCAGGCTCGCCTGAATCACCCCAATATCGCCGTCGTGCACAACGCGTTCTGGCAGGACGGCCACCTGGTCATGATCATGGAGCTGATTCAGGGCGATTCCCTGCGCAGCATGATCGAACGCGCCAAACTTCCGCTCGCCGCGGCCCTCGACTATGCCTGCCAGGCTCTCCAGGCGCTGAATTATGCTCACGCGCGCGGCGTCGTGCACCGCGATATTTCTCCGTCGAACATGATCGTGACCGCCGACGGCGCCCTGAAGCTCACCGACTTCGGCCTGGCTAAATCTCACACCGACATTCGCCTCACGCAAACCGGCGTTATCGTAGGTTCTCTCTACTACACATCGCCGGAGCAGGTCCAAGGCAACACTACCGTGGACATCCGTGGGGACATCTACTCGATGGGCGCCCTCTTGTTTGAGATGGTCACGGGCTCGAAGTTGTTTGACTGTGACACACCCTTCTCGCTCATGCAGGCGCACGTGGAGCAGCCTCCGCCGCGCGCGAGCGAAGTGTTGCCCGGGTTGCCCGCCGCACTGGACGAGATTTTGCTCAAGGCTCTGGACAAGAATCGCGACAAGCGGTTCCAATCCGCGGAGCTGTTTCGGTGCGCGCTCGAAACCGTGAAAGAATCGCGCGGCGGCGAATATTGGACGCCCTACGCCCCGGTTCATTTGCGCATGCTGCCACCTTTTATTCCCGAGCCTGTCGTGGAGCTGGCGCCCGAAGATGCCTCAACCCGGCGCGGCAGTAATCGGAAGCTCAAAGGCGCCGGAGGCCACACCACCCGCTTTCGCCGCCGTCTGGTGGTGTACCTGGAAGACAATACTGTTTCCAGCCTCGGCGAGGCGCGGCGCTACCGCGATCACGGTGGATACCGCAACTGGGCCACCCAGCTTCGTCATCTCGCCGGCCACCTGACGGGACGAACGGATCTGGTAGCGACAAATCGCTTACATAGTGACTTAGAAGGGATTGCCGAACAGGATACCCCAGCCGAACGGCAAGTCAACCTATCTCCCAAGCTGGAAACTAACGAATGAGATATGGGCTCGTACTACTTAGGTTAGTAGAGAAATTATAGTCTAAACTAAGTTCGCTTCAGTATAATTTAATTAGAGGGATAAGTTAGTGCGTTGTTTGTACTGCGGTAAGTCCTCATGGCTGCCTTTCAAGAAACTAAGTGACGGCGAATTCTGCAGCCGCGCGCATCGTGATTCCTACCAGGAGCGCTTGCGGAAAGTCGCCAATGTACTCGAGCAGTATGACATTGCTCCGCAAGAAGCCGCGCGCGCCACGGCTGATCCGGCCGCTGCCGCAGCCTTGGTCTCCCGCCCCGAGCTTCGGGAACCGCTCATGAGCGAGCTATTTCGTATTCTCACCTGCGAGCCCGCCTGCGCTATGGGCGGCGCGCGGATGGCCCCTGCCATTCCGCCGGTGTTCGAGATCAGCGCCCGCATCCGGCGCTGGGGTCTCAAGATCAAGTTTCTAAAAGCCTCGTGAACCCGCTGATGAACCGCCCCGCGCTGCCCGCCAGGCTTTCGGCGTCTGTCCGCGATTTCGTAATCGACGCCGCGCGCATCCTGGGGCAAGCTGCCGTCTGCTTGGCCGCCGGCCTGATCCTCCTGCTTCTGCTCAACTTTCCATACGACGCCGATTCGTCCATTTCTCCCGTCGACGCCGCCAAAGCCCGTGCCTTTTACGCCGCCATCTACGACAAGGAGAAGAGCGCCGCCATTTCCGTGGAGGAGGAGAAGTACGCCCGGTTGGCTCTCGAAGCCGCCGAGCGCTGGCACGTCAAGGAGCAGGTGGCCGGCCTGGTTCGCACCTTCGGGCTCCAACATAAGAAGGCCCTCGACATCGGGTCTGGCCAAGGCTACCTGCAGGACATTGTGCCGGACTACACCGGCCTCGACATCACTCCCACCGTGGAGCGCTATTACCACAAGCCTTTCGTGTTGGGTTCCGCCACTTCCATGCCGTTCCCAAACGACAGCTTCGATACCATCTGGTCGATCTGGGTTCTCGAACATGTCCCCAACCCCGAGGCGGCGCTGGTCGAAATCCGCCGCGTCGTAAAGGATGGCGGTGTGCTGTTCCTGGGTCCTCAATGGGACTGCCGTCCCTGGCAGGCGGACGGCTATGATGTGCGGCCGTTCAGCGACTTCGGCCCTTGGGGGAAACTGACCAAGGCAGCCATTCCCGTTCGCGTCGTCCTCGCGCGTCTTTCGGCGCCGGCCGTGCGCCTTACCCGTACCGCCGCCTGGAAATTCGCCGGCCACCCCTCGACTTTCCGCTACCACCGCCTGACTCCGAATTTCGAGCACTACTGGGAGCCCGATAGCGACGCCGTCAATGGTCTCGACTTCTACGAAATGGCCCTCTGGTTCCGCTCGCGCGGCGACGAGTGCCTGAGCTGCGGCTCCGGCTGGTCGCGGCTGACCCAGACCGGAAACCCGCTGATCATCAGAGTTCATAAGCCGCCCCAGTCCCTCACCGCGGCCAACGCCAGCCCCGCCCCGCCGCCGCAGCCGCCCGCCGCCACCGGGCGCCCTTAAAGACCGCTTGCACGCACCTCCCCCTTTTTGCGTCAATTAGTTGTAGGCCAATTTGCGCCTCACGTTAAGTTATGGCCACTGAACGCGTTAAACTCAACGATCCAGCCGTTGAGGCCGCCGAGGCCCAGGCTGTCGCCGTCCGCTATCGCTGCGAGTATGTCGATCTGCGCATTGCCGCCATCGACCACGACCTGTTCCGCTCCATACCCGTCGACCTGATGTTCCGCTACAATTTCGTCCCCATGCGGGCACATAACGGAACGCTCGAGATCGCCCTCGCCGATCCCCGCAATCTCAATCTGATCGACGAGCTGGCGCTGCTGCTCAACAAGAAGCTGCGCATTAAAGTAGCCACACTCTCCCAGATTGCCGATCTGCTAAAGAAGACCGAACAATCGCAGCGCGTGCTCGAAGAGGTGACCGAAGGTTTCGCCCTAGACGTCGTCGGCGACGAGGAGAACTCCGACGAGACGCTCTCCATCGACAAACTCACTGCCGCCGATAGCGACATCGCGCCCGTCATTAAGCTGGTGGACACCACCATATTCAACGCCCTTGAGCGCCGCGCGAGCGACATCCATATTGAATCGCGCGATCAGGAAGTGGCCATTAAGTACCGCATCGACGGTGTCCTCCACTATGCCATGCCGCCCATCGCCAAGGACTGGCACTCCACCATCCTTTCGCGCATCAAGGTCATGAGCGAGCTCGATATCGCCGAGCGCCGCGTCCCCCAGGACGGCCGCTTCCGCGTGCGCTACAAGGGCCGCCTCATCGATTTCCGCGTCTCCATCATGCCCACCATCCACGGGGAAGATGCCGTGCTCCGCGTGCTCGACAAGGAATCCATGAGCGAGAAGTTCGCCAAGCTCTCGCTCGAAGTGGTGGGATTTTCCGATAGCGACCTGGTCAAGTTCCGCCGCTACATCATGGAGCCCTACGGCATGGTGCTGGTCACCGGTCCCACCGGCTCCGGCAAAACCACTACGCTCTACGCCGCGCTCTCCGAAATCAAAAACGACGAAGACAAAATCATCACTATCGAGGACCCCGTCGAGTACCAGATCAAAGGCATCACGCAGATTCCCGTCAATGAGAAAAAGGGGTTGACCTTCGCGCGCGGTCTTCGTTCGATCCTGCGCCACGATCCCGACAAGATCATGGTCGGCGAAATCCGCGACCAGGAAACCGCGCAAATCGCCATCAACTCCGCGCTCACCGGCCACCTGGTGTTCACCACCGTCCACGCCAATAACGTGCTCGATGTGCTGGGCCGATTCCTCAACATGGGCGTCGAGCCTTACAACTTCGTTTCCGCGCTCAACTGCATTCTGGCGCAGCGCCTCGTGCGTGTGATTTGCGACTTCTGCCGCAAGCCCGTGACCTATCCCGATTCGTACCTCGTCGAGAGCGGCTTGGTTCCCTCGGAATGGCGCGACGTGCCATTCTATGAAGGCGCGGGCTGCTTCGAATGCGGCGGAACGGGCTTTCGCGGCCGCACCGCGATCCATGAGCTCCTCGATTTGACGGAACGTATCCGCGAGATGATCCTGAATAAACGTCCGGCGTCGGAAATCAAGCGCGCCGCCCGCGACGACGGCATGACGTTCCTGCGCGAATCCGCGCTTCTCAAGGTACGAAAAGCCACCACCACCCTCAAAGAAATCAACAAGGTGACATTCATCGAGGGCTAATGAGAAGGCAAAAGACAAAGGACAAAAGACAAAAGGCAAAGGTTGCTTCAATCCTCCACGTCCCTTTGCCCTTTGCCTTTGGCAATTTGCCTTTTGCCTTCCTGTCTGCTGCTTTATGACATTCCCCCGCGCCCTCACCACCCTCTGGAACGATCCTCCCCCGGCGTTGGCCTTCGAGCTCTCCGAGGCGGGCATCGCCTTGGCACGCACCGGCCGGAATCCGGAGTTCGATTTCCGGCCCCTCGATCCCGGCGTCATTTCCGTCTCTCCGCTACGTGACAACATTCTTGATCCCGGCAAGCTGGCCGCCGCCGTGCGATCAATGGTTCCGCGGAACGGAGGCCGCAAGCGGTGGAACGCGGCGCTCATTCTGCCGGATTCCTGCGTGCGCATTTCCGTGCTCGACTTCAACGATTTCCCGTCAGACACCAAGGAGCAGTTGGCGTTGGTGCGCTTTCGCATGAAAAAAAGCGTACCCTACGACGTGGAGTCCGCCGCCCTGAGTTATTACCCGCAGGAGTCCAACGGCGAGGGGAAGAAATATGATGTCGTGGTGGTTGTCGCCCCGGCCGAAATCGTCTCCCGTTACGAAGCCCCGTTCCGCATGGCGGCGATTGAGCCGGGTTTTGTCACCATTTCCGCGCTGGCCGCCCTCGACCTCGTCAACGAGAAGGGCACCGTGGTTGTGGCCAAACTGAGCGGCCGCATGCTCACGATTATGGTCGTATCGGCCGGGTCGCTGAAGCTGCTACGATCTCTTGAGCTGAACGAGCTGGGCATCGCCGAGATCGCGGCTGACCTCTACCCAACATTCGTGTACATTGAAGATAATCTGGGCGAGAAGGCGGAGAAACTGCTGTTGGCGGGCCTTGGCCGCCTGGGCGCGGAGGCGCGTGAGCAATTTAGCCGCGAGCTGGAACTCCCGGTCGAATTGATCCGGGCAAGTGCTGGCGTGGTTGGAGAAAATAATCTGGGCTTGTTGGGATATTTGCAGTCGTTTGCGGCGTAAACATGAAGTTTCCAATCAATCTCGCGTCGCAGCCGTTTCAGAAAGACCGCCCGATTCTGCTCGCCTCCGGCGCCGTCGCCGCGCTGCTGGTGGCCTCCTTGATCCTGCTTACCTCGCTCGCGATTGCCGACCGGCGGCGATCCGCTGATACCCGCGCCGTCATCGCCCGCCTGGATCGCCAGATCGCGCGAGCCACCGCCGATCAGGAGCGCGTCGACGCCATTCTGCGGCGTCCCGAAAACGCCGAGGTAATGGAGCGCAGCCTCTTTCTGAACGCGCTTCTTTACCGCAAAGGCGTCAGTTGGACCCGCGTTTTTGCCGATCTGGAAAAGACCCTTCCGCCCAACGTCCGGCTGATTACCATCCGGCCCCAGGTGCTTTCCGAGAGTCAGGTGCATCTGGAAATGGTGCTCGCCGCGGAATCGCCGGGGCCGGTATTCGAAGCATTGCGAGCACTGGAATCGTCCGACGTGTTCGGGGAAACCAGTGTCTATAACTTCGCTCCGCCTTCGCAGTCTGAGCCTCTCTACCGCTACCGCGTGAGTGTGAATTATGCCCAGAAACTTTGACCCGCGTACTCTCTTCAAAGACCGCCGCATGGTCATACGCACTGCGCTCGGTGTGCTGCTGGCGGCTAACCTGGTCATGGCCGCCCTCGCCTTCCATCCGCTGGGCGGCTCCGTCGCGGATCTCACCGAGGAAATGCGGTCCAAGCAGCGCGATCTCGCCCTCGCGTTGCAGCGCGTCGAACGTACCCACAGTCTGGAGGCCAAGGTACAGCAGGCCAAGGTCGAAGGCGACAAGTTCCTGGGCCAGTGCACGATGGACCGCCGCAGCGCTTTTTCTACGATCCTGGGCGACGCGGACAAAATGGCCGTCGAATCCGGCATGAAACCGAAGGACTCGTCGTACGCGCCGCTGGAACCGGTCGAGGGGTCGGACACCATCTTTCAGTTGACGATTGCCGCTAATTACGAAGGCGGCTATGCCAGCCTCACAAAGTTCGTGAACCTGCTGGATAAATCACCGCGTTTCTTGATCATCGAGAGTCTCCAGGCAGCGCCGCAGGCGAACGGCCAGCTCAGCGTCACTCTGAAACTGGATACGTTTATCCGGGAGGCTGCGGGCGGCAAGTCATGAAGCTGGGAGCCGAGCGCAAAAAAGTCGTAATTCTGGCGGCGTTGCTGCTCGTCGCGGCGTACTTCCTCTATACCAACCTGTCGTCAGCGCCGGAGAATTCGCATTCCGCTGCGCACTCGGCGGATCTGGCGCCGCAGCCGAACATTGCTCCCGCCATGGGCGTATCGCGAGCGGAATCCGCGCGCCGCGCACCACAGGAGTTCCGCCCGTCTTTCAAGCACAAGGGCGCCATCGATCCCAACACCATCGATCCCAAGCTGCGGCTGGATCTACTGGCTAAGGTGCAGTCGGTCGAAGGCGTTACGGCCGAACGCAACCTGTTCCAGTTCGGCCCTGCGGCCCTGCCAGTGCTTCCAGCGGGAGCGGGCATGAAGGACGGCAAGATCATTCCAGGGCACAAGTCGCTGGTAGCTGGAGGTGGGCCCAATTCCGATGGTCCGGCGCAGCCTCCTCCTCCGCCACCGATCACTCTCAAGTATTACGGGTATACGGCGAAGCGCGCCGACGGCGCCAAGCGCGCGTTTTTTCTCGATGGCGATGATATTTTTGTCGCCGCCGAAGGCGATCTGATCAAGAAGCGGTACAAGGTGGTCCACATCGGAACCAGTTCCGCGGAGGTCGAGGACACCCAGTTCAACCACAAGCAGCCACTTCCGCTCGCTGAGGAGGCGCCCGGATGAAAAGCCGCGAGTCCGGCTTCGCTCTTCTCCTGGTTTTCGCCATGGCGGCTACCATAGCGCTGCTCCTGTATATGGAGATGCCGCGCGTGGCCTTTGAAGCCCAGCGCAACCGCGAGGAACTGCTAATCGAGCGCGGGGAACAGTACAAGCGTGCAATTCAGCTATACTTCAGAAAATCAAAGACTTATCCGCCATCGATCGAGGCGCTCGAGAATACCAATAACGTCCGCTTTCTCCGCCGCCGCTATGCCGACCCTTTGACGGGAAAAGACGAATGGCGGCTGATTCACATCGGCCCCGGCGGTATCTTGACAGATTCCCTGACGAATAAGCCCAAAGGCGACAAGGACAAGAAGGACGAAAACCTCAATACTTTCATCACGGAAGGACCCGCCATCGGCTCCACCGGCGCGGACCAGCCTTCCAGTGACCTACCCCGGCGCCGGCCCAGCGACGGTGGCCAGCCGCAGCCAGGTACCGATTCCAACGGAATGCCGGTTGCCGGTGGGCAGCCCGGCAATGGTCCGCCGCCAGTCGATCCGGGAACTGGAGCGGCGCTTCCAATCGCCGGCCAGCCCGTCGCGGGGCAGTATCCCCCTCCGTCGCCCCCCACTCAAAACCCAGGCCAGGCGACGCCCAGTGGTACGGCCGGGGTTTCAGCGTTTCCGGGTATTCCCGGGTCTCCGTTTAACACCGGGTCCACACAGGCTGGTCTGGGATCAGGGAACCCGAACCAATCGGGCGCGCCACAGCCCCCCACCGGGGGCCCCAACCCCTTCGGTCAGCCCGGCACCGATCCCAATCAGGCCGGTTCGAACCAGGCGGCCGATCTGCTGCGCAATTTGCTGACGAGCCCGCGAGCTCAGTCCACCGCCCAGGGGAATGCGATGGGTGGCACCGCGATCGCCGCCGGCAGCATCGCCGGAGTCGCCAGCAAGATTGAGAAACACTCCATCAAGGTGTACAACGAACACCAGAAGTACAACGAGTGGGAATTCATCTACGACTTCGCTAAGGACCGGACCGGGGGCGGCCAATCTGCCGGACAAATGGGATCCGGTGATCCGCGGCTCTCGCAACAGCAAACAGGTCAACAATCTACAAATACATCAGGGTTCGGCGGCCAATCCTCTTTTGGGCCTCAGTCTGGAGCCGGTAACCCGCAGGCCGGACCTCTCCCCCCATCCCAATAGACACACCTGAAGTTTTCTCGTTTTCGACCGATCAACCCAGAAGAGGACCGATCGTCTTGCCTGCCGTCGTTGTGCGCATCCCGGGCACCCTGTTGGTGGCGCTCTCGATAGCCATCGCGGTCGCCGCACCTCCTGCGGTTCTTACGCGAACGGCGCAGATTCGGGCCCTATCCCCGGAGGAAGCCAGTCGAGCGATTCCAGTCCGCCTTCGCGCGGTAATTACCCACTACGACCCGGGATGGAACGACCTTTTCGTGCATGACGAAACCGGCGGAGCGTATGTGGCGGCGGAGGGCCGGCTCGATCTGCTACAGGGACAATTGGTTGAAGTGACAGGAGTTAGTGGCCCTGGCGAGTTCGCACCTGTGGTACAGAAGGCACACATCCGGGTTCTGGGACCGGGTCAGCTACCGCAGCCGCGCAAGTTGACCTACGAGAGCCTGATTTCAGGAACGCTCGACAGCGAGTTTGTGGAGGTGCAAGGTACCATTCGCTCAGCGGTCCTTGATAAGCATAGGCTCAACTTATACTTAGGGGGGCTCGGGGCCGCACACATGCGAGCGACCGTGGTAGACGTCCCTCCGACTGATCTGGAGCGTTTGGTAAATGCCCGGGTAACTCTGCGGGGCGCCTGCGGATCGACATTTACCCGGCGCGGGCAATTGACGGGTATCATCATCCATGTTCAAAGCTTGAATGACGTGATCATCCGGGAACGGAAGCATGAGCGGTCGGAGCCGCCGCTCGAGCGCGCATCCAGCCTGCTGCGATTCTCGCGGGGCAAGTCAGTCAGCGAGAGAGCGCGGGTTCGCGGCGTGGTGATCTACTGGCGGGCGAGGGAAGTATACATACGGGATGGAGAACAAGGCTTGATGGTGCAGACGCATCAGCCTTTTGCGCTGACGCCTGGCGACCTGGTGGAGGCAACCGGCTTTCCCGAGCTCGGAGCGTACAATCCTATTCTCAGGGACGCGACGGTCATGCGTTTGGGGTCCGGGCCTGCGCCGCGTCCCTTCCAGATAACCGCACAGCAGGCGGTGCGCGGCGATCATGATAGCGATCTTGTGGAGATCGAAGGGGATCTAGTCAGCCGGACCACAACGGACCAGGGGCAGCAGCTCGGAATGAAATCGGGCAGTCACATCTTCAGCGTCGAAATCGACAAGTTGGCCGCCATGGATCTACCGGCGCTCCAAGAGGGAAGCCGGGTGAGGGTAACCGGCCTCTGTCTGATTGAAGCTGGCGAGTGGATGACGGAGCCGGGGTCTTTCCGGCTCCTGTTGCGGTCGGGCAACGATCTCAAAGTGTTGTGGCGTCCTTCCTGGTGGACGATGGCGCGAACTCTCCGGCTGTTGATCTTCCTGGCACTGGCGATCCTCGGGGCACTGGCCTGGGTGCTGCTGTTGCGGCGGCGCGTGACCACACAAACCAAGCAGCTGCTACTCAATAACCAGGAGCTGGCAACCGCGCTAACTTCCGCCAAGGAAGCCACCGAGCTGAAGAGTCAGTTTCTAGCTTTGCCACCGGGCGGCCCCGGATTGAATAACCTGTGACTTGCTGTCATCCGCGCGTTATGCTGCGAAGGAACGCGACTGCAGCTAAAGCCCTTTTGACATTGGTGCGTATGCCCCTTTTCTAGCATGGCTCCAGGAAGGCAATTGAACATTGGTGAGGCTCCTGTAGCACTCCCCTAGGGCAGAATCCGCGTATCGCCAACCTGGGCAGTTGTGTTCGGAAAGGTGGATCGAGGATGCGGAACAAGCGGAAGAGTGGGGATCGCCCCGGCAGTACGAGGCCTATTGCCGGGCTGCCCATAGTACGCGCTCAGGTAGCGGGAATTGATATCGGCAGTGAGCGGCACTGGGTGTGCGCGCCGGGGTTGGAGGGAAGCGGTCGAGAAGTCGCGGATTTCGGGGCAACAACAGCAGAATTGGTGCGGATGGCGGAGTGGCTTAAGGAGCGAAAAATAGAATCGGTGGCGATGGAAAGTACCGGCGTCTACTGGATCGCGCCGCATGAGGTATTGGAGAAAGACTTCGAGGTGCTGCTGGTAGACACGCGGCAACTAGCGCGCGTGCCGGGACGGAACAAGAAGACGGATCCGAGCGACGGTGAGTGGATTCAACGGCTGCACAGTTGCGGGCTGCTGAATGGGTCATTTCGGCCGCAGGAACAAGTGTGCATGCTACGGACGCTGGTACGCGACAAAGCGATTCTGGTTGCGGAATCCGCGGATTGGGTGCGACGGATGCAGAAGAGCCTGGACCAGATGAATGTGCGAGTGCATCGAGCTGTGTCGCATCTGGATGGGGTAACGGGGATGGCGATGGTGCGCGCCATCGCCGCGGGAGAGCGGGATGCCCAGAAACTGGCGCAATTCCGGGACCGACGCTGTCGCCAAAGCAAAGAGGAGATTGCCGAGCAGTTGAGCGGGCACTGGCGAGAAGATCACTTGTTTAGCTTGCGACAGAGTTTGCAGATGTACGACGCCATCGGAGAGCGGATTACGGCCTATGAGCAGGAGATCCTACAGAAGCTGGCCACCATGGAGATAGAAGAGTCCCCGGGGGGAGTGGTGCCGCCGGTGAAGAATCTGGAGAAAGCCAAGGCGATCAAGAAGCGGGGACAAGAACCGATGCGTCAAGCCTTGTACCGAATGAGCGGCGTAGACGTAACGCAAATCGATGCGATCGGGGTGGAAACCGTCGAAGTGGTACTGAGTGAATACGGGCCAGACTTGAGCCGCTTTCCCACCGAGAAGCAGTTCGTGTCCCATGCCACACTGGCCCCGCGTGTGCCGAAAAGTGGGGGTAAGCCACTAAAACGCAAGAAGCGGAACAGTGCCAGCACACGTGTGGCCGCCGCGCTCCGCATGGCGGCGCTCGCGCTGCGTCGCAGCCCAACGGCCTTAGGAGCCTACTATCGAAGGCTTGCGCGGCGGATCGCGGGAGACGTGGCAGTATTCGCTACTGCCAGGAAATTGGCTACCTTGATTTACCGCCTGCTGCGGTGGGGCCAGCCGTACGTCGATGAAGGGGCAGAGGCCTTCGAAAAACGATACCGGCAGCAACACATCAAAGGCCTGGCTGCCCGGGCGAAAGAACTTGGCTATCAACTGATGCCGACAACAACCTAGGAGGAAGTCACAGGGCAGCCAACATGAGCCACGAAATCCGCACGCCGATGAACGGAATTCTGGGGATGGCCGGGCTCGCGCTGGCTACGGATCTGTCCGCCGAACAACGGGGCTACGTGTCCGACGCCATGAGATCCGCGGAGTCGCTGCTGGCGCTGCTGAACGACATCCTGGACTTCTCCAAGATTGAGGCCGGACGAATGGAACTTGACCCGGTGGACTTCACCGTGCGGGAGTGCGTCATGGATGCCGTGGCCACTCTGTCGGTGCCGGTGCAACAAAAGGGCCTGGAATTGATGATGCTCGTTGCTCCGGAAGTTCCGGACCGCCTACACGGGAATCCGGCGCGCATCCGTCAGGTGCTGTTGAATCTGGTCAATAATGCCATCAAATTCACCAGCACGGGTAGCATCACGGTCAGCGCCCGTCTTTTTGAAGGTGCAGACCGGGCCCCCGTCCAGATACATTTCGCTGTTGCGGACACCGGAGTGGGAATTCGGGAGGAAAAACTAGGGGTGATCTTCGAGGCCTTCCGCCAGGCGGATGGATCCACGACGCGCCAATATGGCGGAACGGGCTTGGGGCTGACCATCTGCGCACGCTTGATTGAACTGATGGGCGGGAACATCTGGGTGGAAAGCGAATTGGGGAAAGGCAGCGCGTTTCATTTCATCATCCCCATGCAACCGGCGAGCCACGCGGCCGCCCCACAACCCGAGAGAGCGGCTGCACCATCGGTTCCGTCAGGAACCGCGCCGCTGCGCATTCTTGTCGCCGAGGACAACCTAATCAATCAAAAGATCGCCGCCAGGTTGCTTGAAAAGGTGGGCCACGAAGTGACCGTAGCCAGCGACGGACGAGAAGCATTGGCCGCCTGGCACAAACAGACTTTCGATCTGGTCCTGATGGATATCCAGATGCCGCATTTGAATGGCTTCGAATGCACTGCGGCCATCCGGGCGGCCGAAGAGCCCGGCGCGCGGCGCGTGCCTATTATCGCGCTGACGGCGCATGCGCTCAACGGGTATGATCGCCGCTGTCTCGAAGCAGGGATGGATGGCTACATATCGAAACCGATGCGCGTGGAAGAATTGCTGGCAACCATCCAGCGAGTCACGATGGCGGAAGCGGAGCCGCAGGCGCACTGAAAGGCGGAATCTCTACGCCAGCACCTCGCGCTGACCGCAACCGGCTTATCGACCGGGACGAGCGTCGGCGGATCTTTCGCGAGTGACCTTCCCGTTGCCGCTGGCTTCTATCTGGCCGGTGTCTTCATGGAAATTGGCCTCCTCGGCGCGGAGAACCACAGATCCGTCGCAGGCCAATTCGTTTCCCGGGCCGGTGTGGAGACATACCGGCGTCTTGATTTCGACGCGCCGCCAAGTGTATCGAAAGCCAGTCACGATACTATCGTTATACGATATAATGCGAATAAGTGACTATAATAGAATCGATTACAGAATCTGACTATGGGGCTTTGGCGGAGTTCCGCTACCAGATCCGAAAATTTCTACACTTCAGCGAAGCGGCGGCGCGGGCGGCGGGAGTAGAGCCGCAGCAACATCAGCTGCTGCTCGCAATCCGCGGTTTCGGCAGGCCGGGAGAGCCGCCGAGCATCGGAATTCTCGCCGAGCGGCTTCAAATCCAACATCACAGTGCTGTCGAATTAGTGGACCGGCTGGTGGAGCGCGGCCTGGTTGCGCGTTCGCGTGGGCCGTTGGACCGGCGGCAGGTGCTGATTCATCTGACGCCGCGCGGCGAATCGGAGTTGGAAAAACTCACCGCGTACCACCTGGCGGAGCTGCGCACAAATGGACCCGCGCTGGTGAAAGCGCTCGAAGCCGTAGTTCGGAGCAACCATGACGGCAACTAAGAAGAACCGCGTTTCCAGTAAGCTGGGCGACTTCACTGTTACTCCGCGGACAATCTGGATCACGCTTCTGGCGGTAATGATCGGCGCGGTGAGTGCATATGTAGCACTGGGCTTGCTCAAGCTCATCGGGATATTCACGAACCTGTTCTTCTACCAGCGCTGGTCGGCAGAGCTGGTGTCGCCCGCGGGAAATCATCTGGGCTGGCTCGAAGTTCTGGTGCCGGTGGCGGGAGCTATTGTGATTGGTTTCATGGCGCGGTACGGCTCGGAGCGCATTCGGGGGCATGGAATTCCGGAAGCCATCGAATCGATCCTGATCAACGGGAGCCGCATAGAGCCGCGGCTAGCCATTTTGAAACCGATCTCTTCGGCGATATCAATCGGATCGGGGGGGCCGTTCGGCGCCGAGGGGCCGATCATCATGACCGGCGGCGCAATTGGCTCGATGATCGCCCAGTTCTTCCACCTGACCAGCGCCGAACGCAAGACCCTGCTGGTGGCCGGCGCGGCGGGCGGCATGTCGGCGACGTTCGCTTCGCCTTTGGCGGCGGTCTTATTGGCGGTGGAGCTGCTGCTATTCGAATGGAAACCGCGCAGCCTGGTGCCGGTGGCGCTGGCCAGTGCGACCGCGTGCGCGGTGCGGCGCTACATCATCGGGCTCGGGCCTCTGTTTCCAACGCCCGCGCACAGCGTGTTCATCGGTCCGGAAGGACTGGCGGGCTGCGTGCTTTGCGGATTGCTCGCGGGCGGGCTATCGGCAGTATTGACGCTGGCGGTTTACGCGGCGGAAGACCTGTTCCAGCATCACGTGCACATCCACTGGATGTGGTGGCCGGCTATTGGCGGACTCGCGGTGGGTCTTGGCGGGATGGTGTTTCCGCAGGCGCTGGGCGTGGGTTACGACACGATCCGCGCCTTGCTCCAGGGGAGCGTGCCGTACACCGTCATCTGGGGCATCCTCCTGGTGAAGTCGTTCATCTGGGCGTTCTCACTGGGGTCCGGGACTTCGGGCGGGGTGCTGGCGCCGCTGCTGATGATGGGCGGCGCGCTGGGCGGCCTGGAGGCGATGGTACTTCCGAACGAAGGCGCCGGGTTCTGGCCGCTGATTAGCATGGGCGCCATTCTGGGCGGTACGATGCGCTCTCCCTTTACCGGAATCGTGTTTGCCCTGGAACTGACGCACGATGTTAATGTGATTTTGCCGCTGCTGGTGGCGGCGGTAATCGCGCATTTCTTCACGTCGTTGACGCTGAAGCGCTCCATCCTGACGGAAAAGGTAGCGCGCCGTGGCTATCACTTGAGCCGCGAGTACGCCGTTGACCCTCTCGAGATTCTCTTCGTGCGTGATGTGATGCGAAGCAATATTGCGGTACTCTCACCCAACCTTTCGCGAAAGGACCTGCCGCATTCCCTGCGCACGAGCCGGAAAGGGCAGCGGCTCTATCCGGTGGTGGGCGCGGACGGAAGTCTGGCGGGAGTCGTAACGCGCGAAGCCCTGCAGACGTTGGTGCAGCAAACCGGAGAGAGCTCGCTGGCAAGCATCATCCGCAAGGAAACGGCTGTGGCGTATCCGGACGAACCTTTACGCGTGGTGGTGAATCGGATGGCCGAGACGGGGTTGACGAGATTTCCGGTGGTGGAGAGTGAATTGTCGCACCGGCTGGCGGGAATTATTTCCCTGGAGGATCTGCTGCACGCCAGGGTGAGGCATCTCGAAGAGGAGCAGAGGCGCGAGCGCGTCCTGCGCATCCACTTGCCATTCGGCACAGACGGCGACGGTCAGACTTCGTCTATTTCGAGCGGGCCCGCGGGTGGCGCCTCGGTGACTGGCGAGTAAGCCGCAGGCTCGGGCGCGGCCTCGGGAGCGATCGCGGACTCCGGCATGACACCGGATTCAGATTCAGGCGTCACAACAGCCTCAACCTCCGGTGGCGGCACAGCCTGCGGGTGCGCCGTGGCTTCATCCAAGGGGAGATCACACTCGCAGCAATCGCTACAGCAACCGCAACGCTGGCAGAGATGATTGTCGCAGGAATCCTTGGTGCAGAACGCACAAATCCGGGTGGACTCCTGCTCGCAGATGCTGCACGAAAAGGGCACTAATTGTTCTCCTGCTTGGGCCGTGCGGGCTGTTGCTGGGTAGGCTGGCGCGAAAGCGACTGGCGGCAGCGCTGCGCTTCCGCATCGGCCACGCGGAACTCCTGTTCCCTCGCGGCGGCCAGTTCCAAAATGTACCGCTGCAGACGCTCGCGGTTGGCGGTGTTCTCCGCGATCGGGCATTCAGCAAGTCCGCCATGGGCGGATTAGAATACTTGCGCAACCCCTCGCCCAGCGACGCGAGCATCGTCTCCTCGGTGCGAATCTGAAACAGGGTTTCCAGGGCGTCGGTCAGTTTTTCGGGATTCTGGCTCAGTTTTCGCACCGCGGCAGCAACGGCCCGCACCTCGTTGCGGCAGGTCTTTGCCTGGGCGACATATCCCTCCGGGGCGCCATTCCAGTTCTCCGGATGGATCTGATCGACAAAGGGGGCCAGCCGGTCCGCATACAGGGCTATCGCGGCGAGTGTGTTGTGA
The DNA here is from genome assembly GCA_963768075.1 of Terriglobia bacterium. Lineage (GTDB taxonomy): Bacteria > Acidobacteriota > Terriglobia > Bryobacterales > Bryobacteraceae > QHXW01. The sequence goes on along the minus strand of CAVYHD010000001.1, from coordinate 131,159 downwards.
ATGTCCCAAACGTTCTGCATGCCCGCTTGTTGCGCGCGAACGGAGAGCAGGCCACCGGAAAGAAACAAAGCCAAGCAGGTTGCGATTCTCATGCCGCTGTTCTCAATCTAGCAGAGTCAGGCAGCCGGGGCTGAGGTCGACTAACGGGCAACCCGAAGTAAGATCACGCTGTGGACGGCGACATCCAAGGAATAGTAATCGCGAAAGGAACCGAGGTCGCTGTGGATCCATAGGTCGCGCACTTTGTGCTTGCCTTTCAAGCCGAGAAGCTCCCAGTACGCTTTAAGTTCCACCATGGAATCGCTTCGATTGAAGAACGCCAGCGCCACGTCACCGTTCTCGAGCGATTTGGACCAGACCTCGCCGCCGCCGTCTTTGGAAACGAGTCGGCCCTGCTCGCCCAGTTTGTCCTGATCGATGGCAAGCACTTCCTTGTTGGTGAGGATATCGCGGGTTTCCGCGGTCATGGTGCGCAGATCGTTCCCGGCGAGCAGTGGCGCGGCCAGCATAGCCCATAGGGCTCATGTGCGTTCGATACTCGTTGGCGCTCATGCCGCCGTTGCCGATCTCGAGCATGTCGGGATCATTCCAATGTCCGGGTCCGGCGTACTTCTCGATGGCCGGTCTGCTTGATCGAAGCCGATGGTCGTCATGCTCTTCCAGTTATCTTGGATGTCGCCGGTGGTGCGCCAGAGATTGCCGCCCACCGAAGCGCCCCACTCCCAGACATTCTGCAAGCCGTACTGGCACAGGCTATAGACGATGGGGCGGCCGGTGGCTTTCAGCGCATCGCCCATCTTTTTGTAGACCGCCTGCATCTCGGTGGGCTTATAAACTTTGTCGGCGCTGCACCAGTCGTACTTCAAATAGTCGATGCCCCAGGCCGCCCAGGTCTTGGCGTCCTGCTCTTCGTGCTGATAGCTTCCCTCGTACCCAGCGCAGGTTTTGGGTCCGGGGGAGGAATAGATGCCGATCTTCAAGCCCTTACTGTGGACATAGTCGGCGAGCGCTTTCATGTCGGGGAACTTACTGTTGGACTGAATATTTCCCTGAGCGTCGCGCTGGCCTTCCCAGGTATCGTCGATGTTGACATAGATGTAGCCGGCGTCTTTCATGCCGCTTGAGACCATGGCGTCGGCGATTTCGCGCACGGTTTTGTCGTCGATCTTCGCGGCAAACTTATTCCAACTGTTCCAACCCATGGGCGGCGTGGGCGCAAGGCCGGCCGCGAAACAGATGGAGGCGGAACAAATCGCCAGAAGAACGGATTGCTTCATTATTCCGTGCACGGTTACATGAACCTCTAATCTTTCTGCAGCATGACTTCGGTCGACTTGATGACCACCGTCACAGCATCGCCTTTTTTCAGTCCGAGATCTTCGGCACTGCGCCGCGTGATGACGCTCTCAACCAAATTCTTGCCAACCCGCACAGTAACGTGTGCCATGACCTCACCGAGATGGACCTCTGCCACTCGTCCGGGCAGTTGATTTCTTGCTGAAAGGGGCATGGCATATAGCATACCGCGCGCAATCGGGCGTTTTCGTGGTAAACTGACTTTGTAGTTTCCTGCAGGCTTCGTCGCCGTTTACTGCATCCCCTCTTACCTTACGTTGGTTCACTCAATCTCCCTTGTTGGAGGTCATGAAACGCCGGTTTCAGCCGGCTGGCACTTTCCAAAACACGAATCGGAGGAGTTCACTTATGCAAGACCAAACAAGAGTTACGCGGCAGTATCTATTCGCTAGTGATTTCGATCAAACGCTAAGCTTCAACGATTCCGGATTGATTCTCAGCGAGCTGCTGGGCGCCTCCGGCTTTCCCGAGAAAGTGGAAGGGCTCTCGCGCATGCATTTCGTGCAGCAGGGAGCGGAGCTGACGTACCTGCTGCTGCACGATCCGGAATACCGCTGCGTACGGAAAGAGCATCTGATCGAGGTGGGAAACGCGTTCGCCTGAAGCAAAATATCCAATGTTCTTCGCCTTCTCGACGGCTTGGACGGGCGCCGTTTTCGTTTTACGTGTATCGGCCGCGCCGGAGGAAGTGATCCAATCAGCGCTTGAAGGCATTGTTCCGAAAGACCACATATACGGAACGCGGTTCGAATACGATCCGGCGACGGGCGAGATCCGGTCGATCGTTCGCGTCGCGGCGGGTTATGGCAAGGTGGTGGTGCTTGAAGAGTTGCGGGCGCAACTGCAAGTGGGACACGACCGCGTGGTCTACGTGGGCGATGGTAGTTCTGATCTCCATGTGATGCTGCACCTCAATCGTCTGGATGGATTAACCATTGCGGTTTCGGAGAACAAGTATCTGACGCCGATCGCGAAACGCACTATCGTGAGTGACAATGCTCTGAGCGTACTGGTGCCGATTTAGAAGAAATCGCGGGCTGGGATTCCGCAAAGATTCGAGCCCTGTTTGAGTCGCATGGGCTGGTACTGCGGAGTGGGATAAGGTTCGCACTGACTGCGTCACCATTCGCGAAACGCATGTGGCCCCGCGGGGGAGCGTTAGCCCATGTTTGACCGCCATGTTTGAGTGGATCGGGTGGGTGGCTACTGCCACTTTCGCTAGCTCTTATTTCTTCCGGAGGCCGGACGTTCTGCGCCGGATTCAAGCACTGGCCGCAGTGCTGTGGATCGGCTACGGCGCAATCATCCACGCGCTTCCCGTGATTGTGGCGAACGTAGTGGTGGCCGCCGTCGCCCTGTACTCTTCGCTGCGCGCGGAGGGATCTTCGAGTTAACATTGAGAAGGATCGCGCCGTGTTAGTACAATCACAGAAAGTGAACAACAAACCGGATTTGCGGGCGCTGCTCAACCAAATGCAACATCTGACTCTCGAGCTGATCAAGGCGGAGAACCGCATCTTTCTGGCTTCGGCTCAGTGCATCCCGAGTGAATCGACCGAGGTATACCGGGAGTTGAACGATTCGCTGGCGTTGGAAGACCGGCTACGGGAAGAGCGTCAGCAGGTGGTCGCCGAAATCCGCGACCGTCTCACGAAGCGCTGAACGCCAGCCCCGCGAAGCTCACCACGCTCTGCTCGTCGATGTTCCACTGCTCGTACCGCAGCAGCTGCTCCACGCGGCCTGCGGCACGGCCTTGAGAAACGTATACAACGGCGACGAGCCGCACCATTTCAGATCGTCGCGCTTCTCCTGCACCAGGTCCCAGAAGCCTTCCGCATCTCGCCGGCCGCCACGCGATCGATGCGGCCGCGGTCGCGCGCGGTCACCTCGGCCATCGCGCCCTGGTCGGCACGCGCCGTGAAACTGTCTCCGTAGCGCTGGCCCATGTGCGCCATGTCGATTCCCAGCACCCAAAACAAGCGCTCGCCTCCGCGCACGTGCAATTCGCCCAGCGCACCCAGGAAGCGGCGCACTTTTTCGTCCGTCCTCGGGTTTGCCGCCCCGATAGACGCTGTGCGCGTAGGGCCGCAAAGGATGGGCAGAATGCGAATCTGCGGGCCGTAGAGATGCTGCAGGAACAGCACCTGGAACTCGATCGAATGCTCGACCGAGTGGCAGTAATCCTCCATTTGAATCGCGGGCGCCGGCTTGTTGTTCCAGCCAGTCTACCAGCGCCAGATCTACCGCCGTCTCGCCCAGCGGTGTGACGAACGGCTTGCGCGTCAGGCCGAAGCGCTCCGGCTGGCCGTAATGCGATGTTCCAAGCACCACGAACGTTCGGTCGCTGTACGCGGGCGACAACATGTTGTACGCGGCCCGGTAGGATTGCCAGCCTCCCTCCGGGCTCACGTGCGGCGCCGCTATTCCGAGCAGACCATCCGCCTGTGCCTGCTGCGCCGCGCCCATGTAGCGGTCGAGCGTCGCGCGTAGCGGGTCCAACTCATTCGGATAAGCGCTGCCCGCGTGCACGGCGTCCCGCTTCGGCGCCCCTGCGAACGCGCGCTCGCGCTCTTCTTTCCTGCGCGCAAACGTTTCATTTTCAAGAAACCCGCTATTGCTCAGCGTATCGATGAGGTGCGCCGCCAACTCGGCGTTATCGAGTTCCCCGGTCGCTCGCGCGAGTATCGTTTTCAAGTCCAGACTCGTCTGCTCGCCGTCAAAACATTGCAGGCAAGGCACCAAAACGGGCGGAATGATCAGCGTGACGTCGGAGTAACGAAAGGGATCGCGAATCAACAGGCCGGGCCGCTCAGGCACTGGCGAGGGCATGAAATCCAAGCTGGACCGCAGCCGGGCGAGTGGGTGGGACACGCCCTCATGGTAACCCAGCCCCCGGCCGTTTTCCGAACAGCTCTAACAGCCGCTGCTGGTCGTGCAACGAGATGGGGGAGTGGCCGCGCATGTCCGGCCGCGCGGTGAGCTGGCGGCGGTAGCGTTCGAAGTACTCGACCATATCGCCACCATAGCCGAAGCTGTACATGACGTCTTCGAATCTGCCGGTATGCGAGAGGCCGAGCGCATGGCCGCTTTCGTGCAAACAGGTGACATAAACGATAACGTCTCGCAGTAACCGGTCGCGTTTCGCGGCGGCGTAGATTTCTTCGCCTAATTGCGAGATGTCGGGATTCACGTAGATCGCCGTGCCACGCTTACCCTCCACCATGATCGGATGTGCTTCCCCGTAGAGCCGCGTGCGGCGCGTGGCCCAGTAGACGCGGATGCGCGCGTGGTCTTCCGCGGCTCTCAGGAACGCTAGGTTCGGCCGCGCCGTCCACTGCCAGGCGTCAAACGCCCACTGCGCCAGCTCCGGGTCACCCGAATCGCAACCGGATTCCGGCGCGATTTCCGCGGAGCATGGCTCGATCCAGTAAGCGAAATCTTCCGCCGACAAAGTGCCGGCGGCGAGCGCCAAAAGAGACAGCAGTCTCACGGCTTGCGCGTAACTTCGAGCTCCAGGCGTTCGGCGAGCTGGCGAATCTGGGCTTCCAGATCGGCAACGCGCTGTTTCAACTCATCGATGTCCTGGCCTTCCGGATCCGGCAGGTTGCCGTGCTCGAGCAGACCCTGGGCCTCCCGCTGCGTTTTTACCACGCGCCCGGGAATGCCGACGACGGTCGAGCCATCGGGCACTGGATGCACCACTACCGAGCCTGCGCCGATCTTGACGTCGTCGCCGATCCGGATACCTCCCAGCACCTTGGCCCCCGTGCCTACCACCACGTGGTCGCCGAGCGTGGGATGCCGCTTGCCTTTTTCGTTACCGGTGCCGCCCAACGTCACACCCTGATAAAGCAGGCAGTCGTCGCCGATCTCCGTCGTTTCGCCGATTACCACCCCGGCGCCGTGATCGATAAAGAATCGCCGGCCGATCTTCGCGCCTGGATGGATTTCGACACCGGTGAGGAACCGCGAGATCTGCGAGATCACTCGCGGAATCAGCGGAACCCGCTCCAGGTACAGCTTGTGTGCCAGCCGGTGCAGCAGGATCGCGTGAAATCCCGGGTAGCATAAGAAGATTTCGAGGACACTCCTGGCCGCCGGGTCTTCCCGGAAAATGGTGTCAACCTGCTCTCGAATGGTTCGAAACATGGAATCTTGATTGTTAGATGACTCCCGGCCGCAAACGGCTGCGATAGGCCTATGGTTGGCTCCCGCCGCAAGCTTTGTCAAGCGGAAAGGCGTTGATACCCCAAGTCATCGGCGGCGGATTACGGTCCCAGCGCGCAGGTTCCGCCCAGGGCCATATTGATGATTCGCTGGACGTCGATGACATTGCACGTCCCGTTCTGCTGCAGGTCCGCGGTGGTGCAAGAGACGATACCGAGCGCTTGATTGATGGCCAGCTGGACGTCGACGATGTTCACTGCTCCATCGGAATTGAGATCGCAGGATGGTCCTGGTGGGATCACGAACAGCGTGATGCTTTGCTGCGGCAGCTGGGCCGTGATCGTTCCATTCGAGACCGGAACGTCGGCTAGTTGTTGGATGACGTTGGCGGCGGTGAGCTGCCAGACGTGAGCTGCCGTTCCCGCAGTGAAATGGCTGAGATTCAGCGTCGCGGGCGTGGACCCCGTGAGGTACTTGTTGATTACCATCACCGTGAGCGCGCTATCCGTCGACCGGAGTGCCGCAAATGCGGACACGTCATCGGGATTTGGAACGGCGGCCGATACACCGGTGTCACCGAACGCCGATTGCGCTCCATCGTAGTTGCGGTACATCTGCATGGCTTTGAAAGTCGGGGTGGATGGATCCGGAATCGTCCATCGCGTGGCCAGGTCCAAACCTTGCTGTCCGAAGATGCCGTAGATATCGGCTTGCGCAGTAGCGCCGTTGATGCTGCTCTCGGCGCCCCAGTTGTATTCCGTGATTCCCACCGGCGTTCCAGGAACGTAGTACGTGCTGACCCAGTTCTTCAGGCGCGGAATGAGCTCTACCTGAGTGCCAATCCACGACTCATCGACATAGTTGGGATCCCAGAGCGAACGCGTGGAACGGTTGCGGAGAAGTTGCGTGGCCGTGCTGACGTCGTTAGAGAACTCACCGCCCTGCGGATAGTAATGCACCGTAAACACATCGAGCGGCTGCAAACCGCCCGCGACAGTGTTCTGCTTTAGCTGACTCAGCAGCCATGGCAGATAATCCATGCCGCCGTGATTGTTACGGTCGGGCAGGTTGCTCCAGCCGTGCAAGGCGCCGTACTGCTGGTCGTATCCGCTGTACAGATATCCGCTCCAACCCCATTCTTCCGGTCCGACAACGAGCGCCGTGGGATCCACCGTCTTAATCATCGCGGCGTAAGCCAGCATCTTCGTTTCGATTTCGTCCATGGTTGCCCCGGTGGGGTGGACATCGACATGCGTCGAAAACCAGATGCTGTGCTCGTTGTCGAGAATGTAGTAGCGGAGTCCTCCGGCGCTGGCAGCGCCCCATTGACTCACAATGTGCTGCACCCAAGCCTGTTGAAACGTCGAGTCAGCGGGTATGTCGGCGTCGTTCGGATCATTGCCGGTAATCTGCTGGTTGGTAGAGGCCAGAATCCCATTGCCAGCATCCGGGAACCACTGCGAGTCATTGCCAGTCTGCGTCCCGTACTTGGCTTGCGAGAAACTCGCCAGCTTCGCGCGGTTCGGGCCCAGGTTAGCCACCCAGCCAATCATGGGAATGGTCACCAGCGCCTGCGCGCCCGCCGCTTTGGTGTTGGAAATGAATGTGTCCCCCACCTCGCCCGCAACAGAGCTCGGGTACCCGATACTCTCGAAATACCAGTCCGCGTCTTTGTTGTCGGCGTTGAGCAGCCAATTGTAGCGGCTGGTATTGTTGCCGCCTAAGCGGTTCATCGGCGCGTTCAACTGCGCGAGCGTGGTGGAATCGCCCGACGCAACGCCATAAATATTCGGGTTGATGGGATGCCGATTCGCAGCCGTGTCAATGCTGACCGCGACTGCTGGATTTTGCGCGGTAAGGGTGCCCGCGAGTCCGGCCAGCAGCACGACGCGCGCCAGGAGGATTCGCCGTTCATTCTTTATGACCATACATCCGCCCCCCTTGCCGGACATGTACTTCATGAATAGGCGCGATTCTTCCCAATGCTGCCATGCCGGCGGTAAGGTACATCGTGCGCCTCGGCGGCTACGGCGTCAAGTTAGCCACTTTCCTTACTACTAACCAACGATATCGGCTTGTTGCAGCGCTGGAAGATAGGGATTACCGCAGAGCTGCCGGGTCTGGATGACGCGCGGATGTCGCTACGGTAACGCGAAGGCCAGCACGTTCGCGCCGGCCGCGATAGCCACGTACTGCTTTCCGCCCGCGAGGTACGTCATCGGCGACGCCTTCCACAGTTCGTTAGTCTGGAAGTGCCACAGCAGCGTTCCGGTTTTCGCGTCAACCGCCGCGAACGCGCCGCTATCCTCGCCGAAAAACACCAGACCGCCCGCCGTGGATAGCACGCCGCCCCACGAACTGGCATCGCCGGTTTGCGGGACTTCCCACGCGATTTTGCCCGTTCGTAAATCGATTGCGCGCAGAAACTTCTGGCCTGGGTCATCGGGAATGTTGCGCGTGTCCCCGCCGTAATACGACTCGCCCGGCGTCCATACTGCCTCGGCTTTGGTGTAGATATTGCATTTTTCGAGCGCCATCAAATAAAACAGGCCGGTGGCCGGATTGTAAGCGTTCGAAAACCAATTCGTCGCGCCGTCAACGGCCGGACAGGCTTTGGTTCCCTGCGGAGTTGGCACCGCGTCAGGATTCGGGATCGGACGCCCGTTCGCTCCGATACCTTTCGCCCAGTTGAGCTTCTGGACGAATGGCGTCGCACGTAAAAACTCGCCCGTGGTGCGGTCCAGAACATAGAAATAACCGCTGCGATTCGCGTGCAGGATCAGCTTGCGCGGCTTGCCCTCAAACTCGGCGTCCACTACCATGGCGGTCTGCGTGGCGTCCCAGTCATGTAAATCGTGCGGCGTGTACTGGAAATACCAGCGTAGCTTTCCGGTTGCGGGCTCTAGCGCCAGCACGGAATTGGCGTATAGGTTGTCGCCCATGCGCTCGTCCCCGTTGTAGTCCGGACACGGATTGCCCGTAGTCCAGAACAGCAGACCCGTCTCGACGTCGTAGGTTCCCGTGAGCCATGCGGCTGCACATGGGTGCTGGATTGCCTTTCCCTTCCAGGTGTCGGCCAATGGCTCGCCCGGCGCGGGAACCGCCCAGAAGCGCCAGACGCGTTCACCCGTCGAGGCCTTGTAGGCTGCGAAGAATCCGCGTACGCCTTCATCGCCGCCCGACGTGCCGGAGATCACCAGATCGTTGATCACCAGCGGCGCGGAAGTAGCGCCGTAATTCTGGTGCGAGTCCGCCATCTCCACGTCCCATAGCAAACTACCCGTCAGCCGGTGCAGCGCAAGCAGGTGCGCATTGTCGGTGACCATGAAGACGCGGTCTCCGAGAATCGCAACACCGCGATTGATCCCGCCCGCTGCGTCACCGGATAGGCCCTTCGAGCGCGGCCGCGTGAACTGCCAGATTTCGCGGCCGGTGCGGGCATCAATCGCATGCGCTTCGTTGACCGCCGTGATATACATGACGCCGTCCACCACAATCGGCGTTACTTCCAGCTTGCGCGAACTACCGATGGTAAAGCTCCAACGCGCAGCGAGACCCGCAACGTTCCGCGCGTTGATCTGGTCGAGACGGCTGTGGCGGTTGCCGGTCAGCACGCCGTGATAAGTGGGCCAGTCTCCAGGCGCCGGATCGGCGATCTGCGCAAACGAAACCGCACCCGGCAGCGCGGCCGGAGCGGAAGCCGCATTCTCGGGCGCACCGCCGGACAGCCGGGTCAGGTAGGCTAGCAAGTCCGGATATTCCGGCGTGCTTGCCGCAACCGGAGGCATAAATGGAGTTTTTTCGTGATCGATCGCCGCGATTTCGTTCCGCACCAGCAGGTGCATGCGGCCGTCCAGCCCCTGCACTTGCGCATCGAACGTGCTCTCGTTCTTCAACAGCCCTTTGATTGACTCACCGTTACGGAGCCGCACGGTCACCACTTCGAACCCCGATGACGCTCGGCGGCCAGGATCTTTCAGCGCCTTCTCGATCTCCGAAAGACTGCGGCGGCGGCCAAGATCGGAAAGGTCCGGCCCAACCCACCCTCCGCGCCCGCGCACCGTATGGCACGACGTGCAGTTACCTCCGCCGAGGAAAAACCGTTCCCCGGCGCTGGCGTCGCCCGGCGTGGGATTATCCGCCGCCGGCGAGCGCAACTCATTCACGTACGCCACCAGATCTTCCAACTGCGTGGGCGGCATTCGAAATGGAGGCATGCCCGCGGCCGGTGATCCGTTACGGATCATGTTGCGGATGTCCTCGGCGGAGTGTATGCGCGAGTCCTCCCGCCCTACGAGCGCCGGCCCCCGCTCGCCGCCTGTGCCGTCCGCGCCGTGGCACGCCGAGCACAACCTTTCGAAGCGCTTCTTGCCTGAAGTCGCGCTCTGGCCTTGAAGACAGGCCGCCACCAGACACGTCATACCGAGAATTCGAAGAGTAGTGGGCACAAGTTTATTTTGTGAAGACGATGGTCCCGAAGTGTTCGGGTACATGATTCGGGTCGCGATTAACCACGCACGTCGGCTGCCAGCACATGAAATGGCGCTGCGGGTCCTTGCCCAGGCCGTCGATGCGGTACAGATTAGCCCGCCATTTGGTGCCCGGCTTCACCGTCTGCTCGCTCACCGATTTCAACGGCACGCGCGTTGCCGCATACCAGATATGATTCTTTTCGTCGATCCGCCCCAGCTTCTGGTACCCGGATTCCCATTTCGAGTCATAGCTATCCTTATCCAAGTTGATCGCCAGATCCACCCAGTCGCCCGTGGGCGCGATCTCAAACTCGCGATAGTGCTTGATGTCCTTCCAATCGTCACCCAGAAAGAACTCCACGACGTCGCGGTCCCAAAGGTTCAGCCGGTCTTTGCTGTTATCGGCGGGAAGCCACAGGTTCAGCTCCGTGTATGGGCAGATGAATAACAGATAGAGATCCGAGTCCGTCCAGAACCCCCGCACTTCGGTCTTGAGTTTCGGATAGTCCACCTGGTGCGTGCAGTCTTTCGTGATCCACGCAGTGGCCGCGTTCGCCCATGTAGCTGAATGCGGGTCCGTGGTCAACTCGGCTGTCTGACTCACGTGCGGGACCGAAAAGCTCGCGGTGGGCGTAGCCACTTCGCAAACTGCATCCGCCGCTGAAGCCTTCATCGCGCAGCACAGCAGCGCTGAAAGATACATTCCTGCCTGAAATTTCATTGAGTTCCTATTGGCGGGCCGCCGCGTTCCTCAGCTCCGGCGCGATTTCGTACGCCTTCTCCAGTTCCGCGCGCGATTCCGTCTCCTTTCCATCCTGATGAAGCGCCAGTGCTAGATTATAATGCGCCTCCGCGTAGCGCGGCTTCAAACCGCGCCGCCTCGCGAAACTCCGCCTGCGCTCCCCGGGCATCGCCCGCTTGCAGCAGCACCAATCCCAAATTGTTATGAGCTTCCGCGAAACTCGGGTCCCGCCGCACCAGATCGCGAAAGACACTCGCGGCGCCAGCCATATCGTTGCGCTGGCTCAGGACCAATCCCAATTGTATCCGGGCGTCGGTGTATTTGGGATCCAGGCTGATGGCTTCGTTCAATTCGCGCGCCGCTTCCTCCAGCCGCCTGGTTTGCGCGAGCGCCAGGCCCAGGTTGTAATGCGCCTCCGCCAGGTCCGGATCCGACATCACCGCCTGCCGGAATTCCTCCAGCGCGCCTGATGGATTCTTCTGCCGCCAGTAAACCAATCCCACTCCCGCATGCGCCTGCGCGTAGTCCGGTTTCAGCTCCAGCGCCTTCTGATACGCCGCCAGCGCCCGCGTCATGTCGCCTTCCCTGCCCCACGTGACCCCCAGATAGTAGTGCCCCGTCGCCAGCTCCGGACTTTCCTCCACCGATTTCTGAAACAACGCCAGCGCGTCGTCCAGCTTCTCCCGCTTCAACGCCTCCACACCTTGCAAGATCAGGCTCTTCGATTCCGCCAGCCGCGTGCGGAACTCGTGCAGCCCTTTCACCTCGGTCAGTTCCTTCCGCGCCGCGCCCGTCTGGCCCTGCGCACGGAGCGCGATCCCCAGATTGTAGTGCGCCTGTTCGAAATCCGGCTTCAAATCGATGGCCCGCTGGAATGCTGCCACCGCGCCTGCCAGGTCGCCACCGGCTTTCAGTTCCATGCCCAACTCATATTGCATGTCCGGATTCTTCGCGTCCAGTTCGCAGGCCTTCCGGAATTCCGCGAGCGCCCCTGCGTGATCACCCTGCCGCCGCAGCGTGACGCCCAGCCTGGAATACGCCGCCGCCAGTTTTGGATCCATCTGAATCGCGCGCCGGAACTCGGCAGCCGCGGCAGCCAGATTCCCAAGCTGCCCTTCGGCCAGCCCCAGATCGAGATGCATTTCCGCCGACGGTTTAGTCTGGATCGCGCGCCGCAACTCCTCCGCCGCCCCCGTTGGATTGTTCTGCTCCAGATAAATCCGCGCCAGGTAGCGCCGTGCGCCCGCGTTCGCCGGATCGAGCTGCACCGCCGCCCGCAGTTCTTTCATCGCAGCCGGCAAGTCCTGCAAGTCGTACCACGCCGCGCCCAGCCCGTAGTGCGCGTCCGCCCACTTCGGCCGCACCCGCACAGCGGCTTCGAATTCTGCGGCGGCTGCTCTCGAATCGCCCTTGTACTTCAGCGTGAGCGCAAGATTGTAATGCGTATCCGCGTCGTTCGGTTCAATCTCGATCGCCTTCCGGTACGAAGCAATCGCCTCGTCCCATGATTTCCCCCGCGCTAGTTCCAGCGCCTGCTTGCGATAACTTTCGGCGGTTTGTGAAAACGACGGCGCGGCGATAAGAAGCCCCAGGACCACTAGAAACCGCATTCAGATCTATTGTGACCTAACGGGCTGTCCATCCGCCGTCAATAAGGATCGTATGCCCCGTGATGAGCGATGCCGCCGGGGATGCCAGGAACACCACCGCGCCCGCAACCTCGACCGGTTCGCCGATGCGATGCAGCCCCGCGATGCGCTCGATCACGTCCGCGCGAAATGCCGGATCGCCCAGCGCTTCCTCCGTGCCCGGCGTCCGGATGAACGTGGGCGCAACCGCATTCACCGTGATGTTGTGCTTGCCCCACTCGACTGCCAGGCATTTCGTCAAGTGCGAAACCGCCGCTTTGCTCGCGCAGTACACCGATTCCGTCGGCAGCGCCGCGAAGCCCGCTTGCGAGCTCAGATTGATAATGCGCCCGCCCTTCTGCCGCTGCATCACGCGCTGCGCTGCCTGGCTTGCGAAGAATACCGCCTTCACATTCAAATTCACGGTGAAATCGAAATCGGCCTCCGTCACATCCTCCGCGAGGCCCGTGATGCCGCCGCCCGCGTTGTTGACCAGAATATCGAGCCGCCCGAACCGCGCCACCGTGCTATCCACGGCCCGCGAGACCTGATCCAGGTCCAGCATATCCATCTGTGGCGGCAGCGCCCGCCGTCCCATGGCCTCGATCTCCCGCGCCAGTTCGCCGCCCGTGTTCACATCGCGCAAACCCAAAGCGATGTCCGCCCCGGCATGCGCCAAGGCTAGCGAAATGGCGCACCCCAAGCCGCGAGCCGCGCCCGTCACCAAGGCTACTTGGCCGGTCAATTCAAATTGCGGAAATTCGTTCATCGAGAGGCAGGACAGGCATTCCTGCCTGCCCCGCCGACTGCCGCGATTTCTACCAGAAGAACTTTGCGCTCACCTGCCCGATGCGCCCTGGGTTCGAGCTGCTCACGCTCGTCACCACGCCAAACAGGCCGCTCGTGAAGTTGCCGACCGGATTAGAGAATTGTGCATGGTTGAAGATGTCGAAGAACTCGCCCCGAATTTCAACAGCCATGGATTCGTGAATCTGGATTCTCTTCGACACACCCATATCGGTGTTGAAAATTCCGGGGCCGTGGAAGAACCGGCGATTGGCGTCGCCGAATGTCCCCACGGGGCCGGAAGTGAAAGCGCCCGGCAGGAAATATGTGTTCGCGCCATTGGGACCGGCCTGCCGGGGATTCTGAATTTGGACTGGACCGATGAGATTTGGGACGTTGGTTCCACCAGTACCGTAGAGGTCAATATCCCCGCCTTGGCTGATGTTGATGGGAAACCCGATGAGAAGCGCGTGATGCCAACGTTCCATCCCTGCATCAGTCGCTTGGCGCTGCCGAAGGCCCGGTCGAATGGAACCGCCCAGTTGTAGCTCACTACGAAATTATCCGTATGTCGATACGACGACAACGATCGGCTGAGCCGCGTAATTCGTGAAATTCATCCGTCGCTGAAACCGGAGGCATTGTCTATCGCCTTTGAGAACGTGTAGGCTGCCAGGAACGTGATATCGGCAGCTTTGCGCTCCACGGTGATTTGCACGCATTGTAGTTGGAATTCGCAATGTTGGCGGTGTAGCGTCGCCGCTTCCGAAGCCGGGACCCGACAGCGTTGTCCTGTTCCGAGCACTTGCTTGCCGTTCGGAAGGGTGTACGTGACCCCCTGGCCTCGGACCGCAAGTGGGCGTCGCCCCCTCGGCATTGAGTTGCATGCACAGCGCCGCATTGCCCGGATTGGCGTCATATTGCGAGATCAGCTTGTGGCCCTCTGTTCCAATGTAGGCCACCGTTAACACAGTGATCTCGGGACAGCTCGCGCTGGATGGAGAAATTGATATGCTCCGCGTACGGCAACTTGTTGTGGATGAGTAACCGGGCGAACACGTTAATCGGCAGATACGTGGCGAAGTAATTCAGAGTTTTGTTGGCTGGACTGCCCGGGACCGGGAAGGTGAAGGGGAAGCGCTGTCCCTGCCGACTTCCGTCCGGGCGATTCTGGAAAGGCTCTTCGAACATAACCGGCGCGGGGTGACCCAATATAGGCCGAACGGGCGCGTCGCCCACCTCATAGAACAGATTCAAGTCCTCGATCGACGTGTAGTAGATGCCGTAAGCAGCGCGAATACTGGTTTTCCCGGGGCCGCCGAAGATCTTGCCTAGAAACCGTCGGTGAAGTCGGGCGAATAGGCCATACCCACTCGGGGAGCGAATTGTTGTAATGCGTGGGTGAAAAAGTGCTCGGGATTCCCGGATCGCCAGGCACTACCCAGCCCAATGGAGCAGTGGGAAACTGAGTCGACTGTTCACCAGGCACGATGGTTTCGATCTTGCCCTGCGTGTCATACCAAGGCATGCTCACTTCCCAGCGCACGCCGAGATTCAATGTGAGATTCGGTTTTACCTTCTAAGTCCTGCACATAAGCCCCGCCATAGCGTGTACGTGAATCCAGGAACTGCTGCTGCACTGGTTGTAGCCGGCGGCCGCCGTGGGGCGCCCGAGCAGGTAATCGGCGAAATCAACGCCTGTTACCATGCCATCGAAAGTGAAATCACCATTGGGCGCGCAGACATTCCGCTCGTTGATTTGCAAGTAACGGAATTCGCCGCCGAACTTCAGGGGTGCTTTCCGTGAATCTTCGATAACCCATCGGATATCATCCACGTGTTATCGGGCTGCTCGGTTGTCAACGTTGGCACGCCAACGTCGAAAAATTGTTGAAGTATAGCGGCGGCAAGGTCTGCGGAAATCCCGGCGGTCCGGATGGGATGATGCCCAGCTGCCTAAGCCGGTAACGAAGCCAAGAGAAGAAAGACTTGGCGAAGCTGCCTTGCGGCTTATCGGTGTGGTCGCGGTCCGGAAGAAGCTAACGCGGAACTCGTTCACCGCGCTGGGCCGAGAGTCTTCGTGTTGCTCATCACGATTTGCTGGGCTCTTGTCGGCGTAGTGGCCGGAAAACCCGCGACGCTCGCCGCCGGCAGCGCATTGTAGACAGTCGAGCCGTCAAAGTGGTAATACCAGGACCAGTTGCCGGTCTTCTGGTTGATGAAATCCACGCGCTGTCCCATTTTGTTGTCCTGGACCGTGCTGTTCTGGCTGTTGTTAGAGTAGAGACCCGCAGTCTGATTGAGATTCGGTAACGGAATATAGGACATGGTTCCGACGGCTGCCTTGTCAAATGCCCGCTGGGGAATCACGCCGCCGGGAAAAACACAATCAGAAGTAAGCGTACAGCCGGGCGAGCTGTAGGGTTCGTTGACCGACACTCCATAACCTAAGCGCTGCGTGAGAGTCTGGGCCCAGTAAGGGCCATCGACAGCCCCAGTCAAGCTCGCCGGGTCGAAGTTCCCGGCCCGCTCCGCAGTCGTGGGGACCGCAACGATGCCGGTGCTGGCGCCTTGAGTTTGGCGCGTACCCTGATAGTCCGTAAACCAGAAGAGTCGATTCTTCCAAAATGGCCCGCCCACCGCGTAGCCGAACTGGTTGCGCTTCAGTTCCGCCCTGGTCTGGTCGAAGAAACTGCGCGCATCCATATCGCTGTTGCGCAGGAATTCGAACGCGTCTCCGTGAACGCCGTTCGTCCCCGACTTGGTGATGGCGTTCATCACCGCGCCGCTGAATTTTCCGTATTCCGCGTCAAAGCTGTTGGTGATTAGCCGAAACTCCGCAATGGAATCGAGATTCGGAATCAGCCCGGCGCCCAGGTCGCGGCCTTCACTGACGTCGCCGCCATTCACAAGAAAAGCGTTCGCCGTCTCGCGCTGGCCATTCACCGAAACGTTGCCCGTGGACAACATGCCGGACACCGGCCGGTCCCCGCCAATGGTGCCGGCTGTCGTGGGAGCGACGCCTGCCTGCAAGCCGAGGAGATCGATGTAGCTGCGCCCATTCAGCGGCAAGGCCAGCATCTTCTGCGACTCAATCACGTCGCCGAGCTGTGTGCTGGCGGTTTCCACCTGGACTGCGCTAGCCTCGACGCTCACTTCCTGCTGTACGCTACCGACTTCGAGCGTCACGTCGATGCGCAGCTGGTCATTCACCTTTACGTCGATATCCGACGCCGTGAACTGCTGGAAGCCCGCGGCCGTGACGGTGAGTTTGTACGGTCCGGCGGGCAGTGCTAGAAATCGGTATGTCCCATCAGGCCCCGATGTCGTTTCCCGGACTTGGTTGGTTTGGGTGCTGGTCGCGACAACTCGACCACCGGCGATGACTGCCTGCGTTTTGTCGCGCACTACGCCCAGGATCGATCCCGTCACATCGGCGCGCACCAAGGCGGGGCTCAACAATACCAATATCAGCGAAAGAACACACGTTACACCTCTAAAGCGCTGCATTCAGACCTCCTGATAATGCGGACAGAGTATGTACAGGATGTCACGAATGGAACTACCAATCAAGAGTGTTTATTTAGTGGAGTGGAATCAATTTAACCGTGGACTCCCCCCGCCTGCACAACGAGTCAGTGGTGTATCGCGTATCCGGCTGCCTGAAGGGCGGTATAAATCTCCCGTGTCGCCGTGCTCCGGTTCAGGGTGTAAAAGTGGATGCCCGGGACTCCGCGATCCAGCAGCTCGATGCATTGCGCGGTGGCGTGGGCCACCCCCAGTTCCAGGACTGCCCGAGGGTCGTTGCGCCTCCGGTCAAGCTCCTCCGCGAGCGGGAATGGAATGGTGGCACCGCAATTCACCGTAAAGCGCTCCACTTGGGAAGCGTTGGTGATTGGCATGATTCCCGGGATGATCGGTACTTGAATCCCGACCCGCCGCGCCCTTTCCACGAACTCGAAATAATGCCGGTTGTCGAAGAAAAGCTGCGTGATGACGAAATCGAGCCCGGCATCGACTTTGCGCTTTAGATTCATCAGATCCACGGCCGGATTGCCACATTCCGGGTGCTTCTCCGGGTATCCCGCCCCACCGACGCACCGCGCGGATTGATGCCGCTCACGGACAAACTGCACCAGCTCGTTCGCGTATTGGAACCCGCCTTCCACGGCCTGAAATTCGGTCTGTCCTTTTGGCGGGTCACCACGCAGGGCCAAAATGTTTTCGATGCCCGATTCGCGAATTCTTTCCAGAACCGCGGCCAGATCGTCGCGCGTGGATCCGACGCAGGTCAGGTGCGCCATGGCTTCGATGCCGGTTTCCCGTTTGACACGGGTCACGATCTCAATGGTGCGCTCACGTGTGGAACCACCGGCACCGTAAGTCACTGAAACGAAACTAGGTTGCAGGTGTCGCAGGTCTGCGATCGTGTGTTCCAGCTGCTTCGCCGCCTCCTCGCTCTTCGGCGGGAAAAACTCGAACGAGAATGTTGGCTGGCCCCGCTCGAGAAGCTCCTTGATGTGCATCTATGTCTATTGGTACCAGAGCCGCATTCCGCTTCGCTACTCGGGGCTCCAACCGATGTTAACTGTAGTAGTATTGAGATCGGGTTAACGGCATTGAAACGGCGCGTCGCGAAGGCTTCTTGGGGGGTTGCGGGTCTCCTCGTGTGCGCCGCGATGACGCCGGCCGCCGATCAGATCAAGCAGACGCCATTTTCGATCAATGAGCCGGTCGAAATTCCCAGCATGATGCTGGAGCCCGGGCACTACGTTTTCAAACTCGTGGAGCGCGCGCCGCAGCGCAACGTCCTGGATGTTTTCGAGACCGTCCAGCTCTGGACCAGTGACGAAACGCGGCTGCTGTCGACGATGCTCACGATGCCCAATTACGACCAGCCCACCACCGATAAAACCGTATTCACTTTTTTCGAACGGGGCCCGAAACAGCCCGAGGCTCTGCGCATCTGGTTCGCGCCGGGCCGGAATTACGGCCAGGAGTTTGTGTATCCGAAGATTCAGGCGGTGGAGTTGGGCAAGTCGGTGGGACGCGCGGTGCTCTCGATGCCGCCGGAGTTGCCGGGAGACCTCGGCAAACTAGCTGCCGCTCCCCCGCCCGTTCCGGCGCGGAGTCAGACGCCGGTCCGGATGGCCGTGCCGAAGGCCGTTCCAACCGCCAGCACGATGGTTCCGATGCAAGGCCGCGCGCGTGTTCGTGAGCCGAGGCTGATCGCATCGAACCTGCCCAAGACCGCTAGCTACATGGCGCTGTTCGCCGTGCTGGGGATACTCGGCATTAGCGCCGGTTCCTTGCTGCGCATCCTGATGCTTCGCCTGGAACGCCGATGAGCCTGCGCGTGCGGCTGCGGTTTACGAAATCGCTACTGCGGCGCGGCGAGAGGCTTTTCTTCATACTCGGGTTTGCCTCGCTGGGGTTGTGCGCGGTCTTCGTGGGGCGAGCCTGGTTCTTCCAAATTTATGAGAGCTGGGCCTTCGAGCAGCAATTGCAGGGCGGATCGGTCTCGTACCGCGACTTCCTGGCCGAAACGGTATCGTTTTCGCCAACTGCTCCACCCAACCTGGGATTCGATGGCGCGGGCGGCGGCTCAATCGTTGGCCGGATCGAGATCCCGCGGATTGGGCTGAAAACGATGATCCTCGAAGGGGTGTCGCAGCGCACGCTGGCGCTGGCGGTGGGTCATATTCCCGGAACCGCGCTGCCGGGAGGCGCAGGCAACGTGGGACTTGCGGGCCACCGGGACACGTTTTTCCGCGGCCTGCGCGGAATCCGGCCGGGGGATAAGATCGTGTTGACCACGCTCGATGGGTCGTACGAGTACCAGGTGAAATCCTGTGAAGTGGTCACGCCGCGCGATACACAAGTGCTGGCGGATTCCGGGGAACCTGCCCTCACACTCGTCACCTGCTACCCGTTTCATTACATTGGATCCGCGCCAGAGCGGTTCATCGTTCACGCTTCCCGTTCCCGCAGCTAGCTGTTTCAAATCGTAAAGCTTAACGGGCACGTCGACTCAATCGGCTAATTCGCGAATCCAGATATTGCGGAAATGGACCGGCTGATCGTGGTCCTGGAGCAGCAGCGGCATCTTCGCTGGAAACGGAGTGTAGGGAGGACGCTTCATGTAATCCGTAGGTCCGGTCGGCTCGGTATTGTCCTGCACGAGCACGCCGTTTTGCAGAACGGTGATGCGGGCAGGCCGGAGTAACTTGCCATCGGGCGCAAAGCGCGGACCGTGGAAGACGATGTCGTAAGCCTGCCATTGTCCGGGCGGCCGACAGGCATTCACCAGGGGAGGAAACTGCGCATAGATGGCGCCGGCTTGCCCGTCCGCGTAGGTCTTGTTTTCGTAGGAATCGAGCACCTGGAGCTCGAATTTGCTCATCAGGTAAATGCCGCTGTTGCCGCGGCCCTGGTCCTTCTCATGAGGCGGGTTGGGCTCAGCCCATTCGACGTGCAATTGACAATCGCCGAACGATTGCGCGGTGTGAATGTCACCCTTTCCGGGCACGATTTCGATCGCGCCGTTCACGACCTTCCACTCCGCGGGACCGCCTTTTTTGTTTTGCCATTTCGAAAGGTCTTGGCCGTCAAACAGCACGATGGCGTCTGACGGAGGCTTCCCTGGAGCTTCCTGCGTGCTGGGCGTGGCGGGGGTGATGACGGGCGGAAGGGGACGCGAGCGGTCAGAGACTTTCCAACGGGTGAGGGAGTCTTTATCGTTATCCGCCGGTCGCGCTGCGCCAGCGATGAGCAATGTTGCTAAGAGCGCGGTTATGCGCATGAGCGTCCTCCTATTATTTGGAAGCCGATTGAGATTCTATCAGTAGCGGGCGGGGAACAGGGCGAGACGCTGCGGCGTCCTACGGTCCGCCAGCGCCCGGCGGCATCGGCGGAACAATCACAGGGCTACCCATTCCCACTTCGCCGATGATGACCGTTGGCAGGCCCAACACGATCATCCCGCCATGGACGGTGGGATCTCCCATCCGCGCGGCCATCAAATTTCCGATGAGCACGGTTGGCGAGCCCATCGCGATCGCGTCCGGCGGGCCCACGCAGGTGGCCATGTCCGTGGCACGCGCGGCCGGCTGGAATCCGATCAACACTGTCGGGCAACCGGACGGCAGGATGGGACCACCGACGTGTGGCACGAGGACGGTCACCATGGAACAAACGTGCATGTCGGTGACACGAGCGGCTGGAGGCATGGGCTATTCTCCCCGGATCCTCAATTCAACTTACCGACCTTACTGCCATCATCGGCGACGTCCGGAGCCTGGGGATTTGTCGGACTGTTCGGGCTACAGGGTGTTCCAACTCCAGCCGCGCCACCGCTGTTGATTAAAACCATGGTGCCTTGAATGGTCACGCCGGCCGGCCCGACATCCACGAAACCTCCCATTCCAATCAGAGAAACCTCCGGGGCTTCGATAATCACCTTCATTCCCGCCTTCAGATGAATCTCCTGGGTGGCCTCGCACGAATAAACCTGGCCCACCTTCTCCCACTGGTTGCCAGTCACCTGCAGGGAAAGATCACCCCCAACCTGTTCATTCAGAGCTCCGCCGACCTGCAGGGAAAAGGCGCCACCCACCTTTTCCATTTGGTTGCCGGAGACGGCGCCGTGTTTGTCTGCCCCTACACTTTCCTTTTGATTGGAAGTGACAATGAGACTGCGATCATTCCCCACGAACTCCCGGGAGTCGTGCTTCACGCGCTGGTCCATGTCATTCTGGGCATACATGAAGAACTGTTCGGAGCCCATTTTGTCCTCGAATCGCATCTCATTGCGATCGTTTTGCCCGCCCCCGATACTGCTGTTGCTCCTGATACCGCTCTGCGTCTTGTTGTCCGGCAGCTTGTAGGGCGGCATTTGGGCGGCGTTATAAACGCTGCCCACGATGATGGGTTGATCGGGATCGCCTTCCAGAAAATCGACGATGACCTCCTGGCCGATACGCGGAATGTGGATCATACCCCACTGTTGTCCCGCCCAAGGCGTGCCCACGCGTACCCAGCAGGAACTGTTGGCGTCATTCTGGCCCTCGCGGTCCCACTGGAATTGAACCTTCACGCGGCTGTACTTGTCGGTGAAGATTTCTTCGCCGGCGGGCCCGACGACAGTGGCGGTATGGGAGCCGTGCACGAAGGGCCGCGGCGTGACGCGCAGAGGACGAAACGGGAGCGCGAACGGGATACAGGTAAAGGTGTTGCTGTAAGAGCGCTCTCCCATTTGGTTTTCCACACCGGTGCCGTATTCCTCCTGCCCGGTGTGACTCATGGAGGTGATCACGTACGGGCCGTCGGCGTTGAAATGGCGCGTCAACGTAAACTTGTGGCCAGAGACTAGGTGGCCGCATTTGCTGGCAGCGTTGACCACCAGGCCGGGCAGCGCCTCCTGCTGCATGCGGATGCCCACGGTGCGGGTATTGTCGTCGAAGATTTTTTGCAGATCGCTCGACCTATCTCCACCGCCGGGAGTCACGCCGTCAAAGCGCTGCGCGTAGGCCCCGGGGTAGTCGTAGATCTCGAACGCGTCGTTGCCGCCAACCTTGAGCTTGTGCACGACCTTGCCTGCCTGAGCGGTCTCGAGGATAGTCTTTTCGGCTTCTAGATGTTTGCCGGGAAGTTCGAAGCAATGATCCCAGAGCGTATACTTGCCGGAGCGCAGATCCTGCGACTTTTCCCAGCTAATAATACGCTCTTCGTTGCGGGTGCCGCCCTCCACCTCGTCATAGATGAGTTTGGACGGATCGGAGATTTCGGGATGGGATTGCGGCGAATTGGCGAGGACCATTTCCTCGGAATCGTCGGTGTGCTTGAAGAAGTAGTAGATCCCTTCTTCTTCCATCAGCCGGGAAGCAAACTGGAAGTCGCTTTCGCGGTATTGCACGCAGTAATCCCTAGGCTCAAATGTGCCCTGTGTTTCCCAGGTCAATTTCAGGCTGGCGAGGACTTCACTTAGGATGTCCTTAACGGACATTTGCTGAAAGATGCGGCTGCGCACCGTGCGGGTGAGGAGCCAGAACTCCGGCACCAACTCAGCGGCATAACGGGTGAAGCGCAGGTTGCGTCCGCCCTGCGAGAAGCTGCAAAGAATGCCGTGAAAGAAGCGCGAATTCGCATCGGGCAGCTGTAGCTCGATGCTGACCTTTTGCCCGAGCAGTTTGTCGAAGGCGATCGTGTTCTGGTTCTCGGCAATCAAGTCCAGGTGGAACCGGAACATGCTGGAGATCGCTTCCTGGCCGGAAAAGCCCACCACCAGCAGAACATCGGGCCCCAGCGGAGTGTGGATCTTCAGCAAACGGTCGTCTTGCGTAAAAGGTGTCGTAGCCACCGTTGTCTCCTGTTCACGAGTACAGCCAGCCCCCTAAGGGCAACCACCGCGGTTGTTGACTAGTTGTACACGAATGCGCCGTCCGCGCCCGTGGTCACGTGGATGGCGCTGAGGCGCTGCCTTTCCGCCAGGCCGCTAAGAATCCGCCGTGAAATTTCCGGCAGAAGTGTGTTGGTCAGAATGTTGTCCACGTTTCGCGCGCCGCTTTCCACCTCCGTACACCGCCGCGCCACCTCTTCGACGAGCGGGTCGTCGTAGGTCAACTGAATCCTGTGATTCTCGAATAGCCGGCGCTGGATCTTGCCGAGCTTGAGCGTGATGATTTTCTTGAGGGCTTCGTCGCGCACCGGAAAATAGGGGATGATCACGAGGCGGCCGAGAAACGCGGGTTTGAAGACTTTGTTCAGCTCGGGCTTGAGCGCTTTGACCAGCCCTTCCGGCCCGGGCATGGTTTCGGGATCGGCGGTGAGCTTCATGAGCGTATCGGTGCCGGCATTGGAGGTCAGAATGATGATGTTGTTCTTGAAATCGATCTCGCGGCCTTCACCGTCCTCCATCATGCCCTTGTCGAAGACCTGGAAGAAGAGCTCGAGGACGTCGGGATGGGCCTTCTCCACTTCATCGAGCAGCACGACGGAATACGGCCTGCGCCGGACGGCCTCGGTGAGCACGCCGCCTTCGCCGTAGCCGACGTATCCGGGGGGCGAGCCTTTGAGTGTGGAGACGGTGTGCGCCTCCTGAAACTCGGACATGTTGATGGTGATGAGATTGCGCTCGCCGCCATAGAGCAAGTCGGAGAGCGCCAATGCGGTTTCGGTTTTGCCGACGCCGCTGGGTCCCACGAGCAAGAAGACGCCGACCGGCTTGTTGGGATCTTCCAGGCTGGCGCGCGCGGTGCGAATTCGTTCGGCGATGGCGGCGAGCGCATGCGATTGGCCGATGACGCGCTGCCCCAACTGCCGGTCGAGGGTGAGGACGGATTGCGATCTCATCCTTCAGCATCTTCCCGACGGGAATGCCGGTCCAGGCGGAGATGACGTCGCCAACGATCTGCGAATCGACGCAGACGCGGATGAGCGGCGTTTCCCCCTGGATCTGTTCGAGCTCGGTGTTCAGCTTGACGAGCTCGGCGCGCAGAGGCGCGGGATCGAGAGCCGGCTGCGCGGCCGCTGCCTGGGCATCGCCGGAGGCAGCGGGCGCCGGCGCACCGGTTCCTTCGAGTTTCGAGCGCACTTCGCGAATACGCGAGACGAGATCGCGCTCTTTTTCCCAGCGCTCGCGCATGGCGGCGAGCTGGGATTCGGTCTCGGCGCGGTGGCCGGAGATTTCCTCGAGGCGCTCCTTGTGGTCCGCGCCCAGCGCGGATTCGCGCTCGAGAACGCGCGTCTGGACGGCCAGATCGTCGAGCGTGCGGGTGGCGTCTTCGATGGCCGGCGGAATGGCGTTCTGGCCGAGCGCCAGCCGCGCACACGCGGTATCGAGCACGCTGACGGCCTTGTCGGGAAGCTGGCGATCGGGCAAATAGCGGTGCGAGAGCTTCACCGCCGCTGCCAATCCGTCATCCAGGATGCGGACATTGTGATGCTTTTCGAGCATGGGAACGAGGCCGCGCAGCATCACGCGGCACTTTTCTTCGGTCGGCTCTTCCACCTTGACGACCTGGAAGCGGCGCGCCAGGGCGGCGTCCTTCTCGAAGTATTTCTTGTATTCGGACCACGTGGTGGCGGCGATGGTGCGCAACTCGCCACGCGCGAGGGCCGGTTTCAGCAGGTTGGCGGCATCATTTTGGCCCGCCTGGCCGCCCGCGCCGATCATGGTGTGGGCTTCATCGATGAACAAAATGATGGGAGTAGGCGAGCTTTTGACTTCCTCGATCAATCCTTTGAGCCGATTTTCGAATTCGCCTTTCACGCCCGCGCCGGCCTGCAGGAGCGCGAGATCGAGCGTGCGCAGCGTTACGTTTTGCAGCACCGGGGGAACGTCGCCATGGGCGATGCGCAGCGCGAAGCCCTCCACGACGGCGGTTTTGCCGACGCCCGCTTCGCCGGTGAGGATCGGATTGTTCTGGCGGCGGCGCGTGAGGATGTCGACCACCTGGCGGATTTCGGAGTCGCGGCCCAGTACGGGGTCGATCTTGCCGCCTTTCGCGCGTTCAGTAAGGTTGACGGTGTACTGATCGAGATTGGGCGTTTTGCCGCCGCCGGCGCGAGGCTGGCCGGCGCCAGAGGAAGCCGCGCCTGGCTCCTCGGCAGCGGCGGTGATGGCGTCCTCGTGCGAGCCTGCGACGATCTGCAGCAGGTTTTGCCGCAAGGCGTCGGGCTGTATTTTCTGCAACTCCTTACTAACGTCGCGAACGATGCGCGTCAGATCGTCGTTCGTGAACAGCGCCAGGATGGTGAAAGCCGAACGGATCTGGCCGGCGCCGTAGTCGACCGATCCGAGCAGCCAGGCTTCGGTCAGCATGTGCACGAGCATCTGGCTGAGCACGGGGCCACGGCCGTTACCGGTCTTCATACGGTCGAGGCTGCGCGACAGCTCAGTCGAGAGGCGCGACGTGTCGACGCCAAAATGTTTCAGAATATGTTGGAGGTCGCTATCGGTTTCGTCGAGCAGTTTCGTCAAGTAGTGCTCGACCTCGACCTCATAGTGGCTGCGCGAAGCGCACAACCCCACCGCCGCTTCCATGGCATCGCGCGTGATCTGATTGACTTTTCCGAAGAAGAATTTCCAGTTTTGCAGCATAGAGTCCTCAAGAAATGAGCAAGACAGTGTCGCCAGGATTGCGGGGAAATGGCGCAGACTTCATCCAGGTCACCCAGCCCAACTGCGGCGTGGCGCCCTCTTCGGCGCCCAACTCGCAAGTGGGCACTTCGTCCTGTTTCAAAACCAATTGCACTTCAAAATCGAATTCGGTTTCGGCGAAGAAGCCGAGTAATCCGCAGAGGGGCCGATAGGCGGTCCCGTTAGGCAGGAAATCCAGGTACTGGGCGAGGGTCAAAGGACCCAGCTTCACCCGCACACTGGATTGCTGGTCCCAGATCTGGTCGCCGACCACGGCTCCCAAACCCAACTGTTCCGAGGAACTCAACTGGTCTTCGAAGCAGCACTGCGTTTCCGTATCCAACTGGAACCAGCCGCCCGCAAACTGTTCGATTTCTACCGGGATGTTGAAATAGTCTTGCAACACGTTGCGGAGAGCGGCGGCGGAGCGCGGTTGCTGCGCCAGCAGGCCGGCGTAGTAGATGAGCGAATCGTCGGCCACGGATTGGCGGTTCTGCAAGCCTTCGGTACCCAGCCCGATCAAGTCCAGCAGATGGTGCGAGAAGCGGTCCCGTTCCCCGCGCTCGTAGGCGATGGTGAAGCGGTACTTTTGCCAGGCCTGAAAAAACAGCGAGATCATGCGGTGGTTGAAAATGTCGAAGAACTCGCGAATCGCGTGGTCCTTGGCTCGCCCACGGGTGATCACCAGCTCGGTGTAGTAGTGCGGCAGCACTGCCGACGGGCCGGTCAGTCCCATGAAATTCACGGTCATGCGCGCGGGCTCATTTTCGTTGCGCTGGAGCGAATAAAGCTGGCTGGGAGGAAACGAGACCGTCTGATGCGCGCCGAAGTGCACGACCTCGCGAACGGGATTAACAAACAATCCCACCGGCTCACGATCGGGCATCAGGCGCTCCAGAAGCCGCACAGCCTGAAAGAAATTGAAGCAGTAGGGCTCGCGCGCGAGCGCCTCCCAGATCTCGGGGTTGGGGGGCCCGGCGGTCTTGGCGGACTCCGGCGCGATGTCCGCCGGCTCAGCAGTCAAATCAAAATCTTGTGTCCCGCTCTTGGGGGCCACTGCTCCAAGTCCTCCCTTCTCTGGCTTGTACGTACCACCAGTTGGCTGAAGCTGTTCAGCGAAACGTAGAGGCCGAGGAATCGCTCCAGGATGCTGGCAAACAGGTAGACACCGCCGCCGACAAACTGCTCCTCATCCAATTCCAGCCGGATGCGCGTGCCCCGGGCAAAACTGATGCCATGCTCGGAAATGACGCGCGCAAAGTGCCGCTCGCTCGCCAGCTTCGCCACGCCCTCGATTTGCTTCTGGATGTGAGCCGAATCAGTGAAGTTGTAGAGCCGCAGAATCTGCTGCAGGGCCTCACGGCCATCCTCCACCAGCGACAGATAATTCAGGGACAGATGGGAAATCAGGCGCCACAACGCATTGCGCCCCGTAGGCGGCCGGATGGTGCTTGTCGGCTTCTTGAGCATGACGATGCGCTTGATGGGCGCGGCGCCTTCCAGGTCCAGATCGCCCTTCTCATTGCCGAACGGCAGCCGCGCCGGCAGATCCCCGTTTGTGCACGTGAGCCGAATCGTTACCGTGTCGACGTTAGGCCGGATGGGCTTGCCGGTCATATCCACCAAGGTCAGGTAAACGTCGAGAGCTTCGGAGTTGCGCCGCGTGGTGGGCCGCCGCGATCCATGCCAAAACGTCTGTTTCTTGTCGCGCATGGTGGCGTGGCGGTAGGAGTAGAACGGCTCGAACTGGATAGTGTCGTGCGCCGCCGGGTCCACGCTCACCACCTGGTCCACCGAAAAGATCTCCATGGCGTCCTGGCGCGAGACATCTGGCACGATGGGATATTCGAAGACGGTGTGGCTCAGAAGAATCGGCTCGGCAGTCTGCGGAAACAGGTTGACGATGGGGGTGCAGTTGAGGCGGATGGTCTTTTCCGAGACGCCGGTTTCGAGTTGCTGCTGGCGCTCTGCCCGCTCAAATCGCGAGATCAGAAAAAGGATTTCGGCGCGATCCTTGAAGCCGGCCTGGGCGAGTTGCTCGAGACCGGAAAGCTCGAAGAAAAAGAATTTGTCGGGAAACGCGAAGTACTCCTGCAGCAGCCGGTAACCGAGGAACGACCTCAGCGGATATGGCAAGGTGCCCTCGTTGTCCGCGAAACCGACGGGCCGCAGCCGGTCCGGTTCGAGCCAAAGCGGCTTGACGCGCGAGCCGGGTGTGGGATCACGAATCACGATCTGCGCGCATTTTCCGGACAACAGCTCATACAACGTGTGAACCAGCGCGCCTTCGCCGTTCAGATGAAACCGCAACGAACGCAGGGAAAGCTTGTCGAAGGTCACGTCCGGGAAACAGCGGACCTCGAAGCGCAACGCGGCCACCGCATCGGACTTGATTGGGGGCTGGAAGCGGTCGGGCGTGCGCCACTGCGTATCCATCACCCGCAGCGGCCAGAGCGTGGTGTCGTAGCAGGTGCGGTATTTGCAAGGAACGCCGCTCACGGGCGGCGAGTAGAGCACCGAGCCCTTGGGAATGGGCAGGCCGTTGCCCAGATTACCCTGCGCCGGATCCAGATCGAACTCCACGATGGACATCGACGGAACGGGCCGCAGGTAATGCGGATAGAGCACCGTCAGCAGCGCTTCGGTGATCTCCGGAAACTCGTCATCAATTTTGAGATGAACACGCGCCGCGAGAAACGCGAACGCCTCCAGCAGGCGCTCCACGTGCGGGTCTCTCCCCTCGTTGGGATCGAGAATGAGGCGTCCCGCGATTTTGGGATACTTGTCCCCGAACTCCGCGCCCATCTGGCGCAGGAAGGTGAGCTCGCGTTCGTAATAGAGGAGCAGATCATCCCGCACTTTGCTCACCCTTTATCTGGTATTCGCCGCTGGAGAGTTGGAGAACGGTGTCGAAGGAGATAAGTTCGGGCGCCGGATCCATCAGCAAAAGAGCTTCGATCTGGAACCGGAGCTGACGGCCGTTGTTCGATCCCGCATCCACCAGCGCTACTTTGACCCCACTAAGCCGCGGTTCAAACGCCGAGACAGTCGCTTCCAGCATCCGCAACAGACGAGTGCGATCGCGGGTAGAGTTGGCGCTGAGATTGCTGACATCCGGCAATCCGTAGGTATACAGCGAGGCTTCGAGGCCCGGATAAGCTTCCGGAGCGCCCCCGGGGATTTGGCGCGTGTTGAGCAGCCACTCAAGATCGCGGCGCAGCGCCGCCTTCAACTGGCGGACCGATTGCGCGCGCGTCAGCGGGGCGTCGGCCGGCGTGCCCGGAGCCTGATCAATAAGCCGCTCGAGCACCGATTGCGTGACGGTTTCGTCTGTTTCCCGCCGCGCCATGGTTTATTTCGCGCAGGCCAGCGCCTGCACCGGGTCGAGACGGCAAATGCGAGCATACAACTTGCGCTTGGCCTCGGGGTCCCCATCCAACTGGTTCATGCAGCGGAACAGCAGCGCGAGAGGATGCGCCAGCACCTCCGAAGTCTCCCACTCCTCCAGTTTGCGTTCCTCGATTTCGTCCGCCATTTCGTGGAGAATGGGATGCGCGATGGCTTCGTGGCCCATCGACATGCAAATCTGCGCCAGTTGAATCTTTCGCTGGAAGCGCGCCCGGCCGGAGCGCTCGTGCGCGATCTCGCGGCTCAGGATTTCGACGGCCAATTGCACGTCACCCGACCGCGCCGCGTTCATGGCGACCTGGAACGCATCCGGCGGCGCTTCGGCAGCGGCTCCATTCTCCGGCGGCTGCGCGTCTCCCATCGAGGGCATGGCGGCTAATCCGTTCGCCTCATGAGCCGGCGCGCTGACCTCTTTCAGCCATGCCTGGGTGTCGGCGTTGGCTGTTGGCGTATCATCCGCCAGAGTCCAGTGGGGCAATTGTGGCAGATCGGCCAACAACGACCGGACCTCGGACCGGATGGCGTTGGCAATCACCGGATAGCCATATTCGTCGAGGGCCTTGACGGCGTAGCGCTGCAGGTCGAGCCACGCTCTACCGCACGGTAGGGCCATGGCATTCTCGGCGGCCTCGATCAAATCCGCCCAGTTCGCCTCGACGGCAAGCCGCTTGATCTCCTGCCGCACCTGCGTGGCCGGCGGCGCCAGCAGCTCCAGGCTCGGTGAATCTCCTCCCGCCCGCAATTCCCCCCAACGCAGGCCGCGAAGCATCAGGTAAGGCGCCGGGCTATACGGATCTTCGCGGCGCAAATATTTCGCAACCGCGGCAACGCGCGAAAAGGCGTCGTCTTTGTCGGCCGGTTCGGCGCTGACGGTCTTGCGCGCGCGCGCCGGAGTTGCGGCAGTGCCGGATTCGGCGGATTCTTCCGCCAAAACTTCTTCCTCCGGCGCACCTTCCACCTGGGGCTCTTCATCCGGCTCCAGCTCGCGCTTTTTCTGCAGCAGGCTGTTGACGGTGGACCGCACTTCTTCCAGAGCGCCGCGCAGCCCGCCGAACCCGGGCGGCGTGTCGCCGAACTTCGCCTCACAAGCGCCGTTGAGGGCCTCGATTTCCTCCAGGCACTCGTCCAAGCTTTGTTTGCTCTCAACGTAAAACGCCTTCGGGGTAGCGTTGAACGCGGAGTCGAAGTCTTCGCCGGTGACCTTACCTTCGGCAATGGCTTGGGCGCGCGCTTCGGTTTTCTCGCTGGTTGCGGCGGCGTCCGCTTCATAGCCCACCTGGCGCGACTGCTTAAACTGGAACCAGTCCAATCCACTCCGCGTGATCCCCACCTGGTGGACGGCTTGGTCGAGCCGCGAGCCCACCCAATCAAGCGGCGCCATGCGCAACTCGGTGTCGCCCTCTTCGATTTCCGGATACAGAGTTTCCCAGAAGTTCTCGACCAGACCTTGGAGAGTTTTCAGGCCCACGAGCAGCCCGGGGAAGCCTTCACTGCGCAGCGCGGCTTCGGTGATCCAGGCCGCTAACTGAAGGTCCTTGCCCTTGGTAGCCAGGGCGTCGCCGGCAAGTTTGATGACTTGCTTCCAGTCCGCGATCTTGCGTTCGTGCGTCCATTCGCCCTGCGGGGCATCGTCGTCCTCGCGCCGGGCCTCTTTAATTTTGTCGTAGACGGGAGCATAACGGAGATTTGCGCCACTCGGATTCTCACCCGGAATGGGGCTTAACAGATCGTCGCGGAGGGGCATGGGGAATTACGGAGCCGCCTCTGCCGCGGCAAACTCCACCTTGCGAATTTCGAGGATGGGAATCTCGTCGTCGTCGACTGCGAACATTTTTTGTCCGACGGGAACGACGTTTCCCGTTCCGTCGTCTTGCCAGTCGGTAGCGCGACCCAGGCGAACTTGATCGTCGGAGTGTTTCCAGGAAAGAGGAGAGAGCGTGGGCAACAGAACCTCGCCCAATTCTTTGCCCTTGAAGGCCGGCCCTGTGCGCACGATGGCAGGCGTCCAAAGCAGATCGCGCAAACGGGTCGGCGCCTGCAACTCGATCGAGGCGACATGATGCAGGGGAATCCAGAGATAATCGCCGGCCGCGAAAACTTCGAGCCGGGCGCCTAACCGGGGGTCGCAATCGGAGAAGAACTCAAACGGCTTGCCGTTCAGGGTTCCGGAAAGGGGCGCGTCGGATTCCGGTTCCGTGAGCGGGTAGTCTTGCTTGTCGAAGATAGTTTGGCGGATCCGCTCGGCGTGAAGCGCAGCGCGGTACAAGAGCGCGCCCATTTCCGCCGCGCGTCCGTCCGACGCCAGCACATCCAGTTGTTTTTCCGCGCGCGTGTAATCGCCCGCGAAACACAACAGCTCGAACAAGAACGTGCGGCGCTTGGCATCGGTCGGGTTATCCCGCAACTCGGCGCCAAGCGCCTGCACCGCTTCATTGAGTTTACCGGCCTGAAACTGCGCCTGAGCGTTCATGATTCAGCGGGGAAACGGCAGGTTTAGGTCGACTTCTTCCCTTGGACATCCCATCCCGCCACAATTGCGGCGCCCGCGGAGCCATCCGGCTTTTGCTCCTTGTACGTATGCTTAAATTTGCCGAAGTTCAGCGAGAACTGGTCGACAACATGGCCGTCGCCGCCGGCGGATCCGCCCGAAGAGTAAGAAGAAATCAGCACCTCTTCTAAGTCAACAGTGAGAAATTCTATCTGCTCTTTTCCGGCTTTCCGGACATACAGAGTCGCTTTGGCGAAGTGCTCGCCGCTACAGCAAGCCACATTGAGTTTGGGGCTGGCATTGTTCTGGTGCATCGTCAAATGGAGATCCCCCACCGAAACGACGCCAGTTCCTCCGCCTCCCCCCGCCCCAAAGCTCCCAGTATTGGCGACGCCCCAAGAAAACGAAAGCAGATCGAAATGATCTTTATGTTTCGAATCCTTGGACTCTCCCTTGATACCATCGATTTTCAAAAATGCATCAAAAGCCATTTGTTTATTCTCCTTTTTCCTTTGCGCTTCTTCGACAACCCCACGGGATCTACTTCCTTGCCGACGCCGGCAGCTCCGCGACCAGGCGCAGGGACACCGACAATTCGTCGAGCTGGAAGTGTGGCTTGAGGAATGCCACGGCGCGGTAAACACCGGGCTTGCCGGGCACTTCGCTCACTTCGATGGTGGCATCGCGCAGCGGGTGACTGGCCTTAACGCTGGGCGACGCATTATCGTCCGGCGTGACATAGTTCATAATCCATTGATTCAGGAACCGTTCACAGTCTGATCGCGACATGAAGCTGCCGATCTTGTCGCGCATCATGGCCTTCAGATAGTGCGCGAAACGGGATACCGCCAGAATGTACGGGATCTGCGCCGAAAGTCGCGCGTTGGCGTTGGCCGCCTCCTTGTCGTACAGCTTGGGTTTTTGGCATGACTGCACGCTGAAGAACGCGGCGTAATCGGTGCCCTTGCAGTGCACCAGCGGAACGAAGCCCTGATCCGCCAGCTCCTTTTCGCGGCGGTCGGTGATCTGCACTTCGGTCGGGCATTTTAGCGCGATGTCGCCTTCGTCGGTACGGAAGTTATGCGTCGGCAAGCCCTCCACCAATCCGCCGCCCTCCACGCCGCGGATCGCGGCGCACCAGCCGTATTGCGCGAAAGACTGGGTCAGCCGCGCGCCCAGCGCCCAGGCCGCGTTGCCCCAGAGATACTTGCTGTGGTCGGTGCCGTCCACCGCCTCTTCGTAATTGAAGCCGTCCACCTGCACGTTGTCCTTGCCGTACGGCAGGCGCATCAGAATGTGCGGCAGGCTCAGGGCCACGTAGCGCGAGTCCTCCGACTGCCGGAAGGACTTCCACTTCGCGTATTCGGTGGTGTCGAAGATCTTGGCGATGTCGCGCGGCGCATCCAGGCTGGTATAGCTCTCCATGTTGAACATGTCCGGAGCCGCCGCCGAAAGGAACGGCGCGTGCGCCGCCGCCGCCACCTGGGAGACCTTCTCCAGCGAGCTCGATATCCTCCGGACCTTTGCCGAACTCGTAGTCGCCCATCAGGCGCCGAAACGGCGCGCCGCCGAAGACGCCGAACTCCTCTTCGTATACCTTCTTGAATAGCGCGCTCTGATCGAACTCCGGCGCCCGCTGCAGGTCTCGCAGCAGCTCCCTCTTGCTGCAGTTGAGGATCTTGATCTTCAGCATGTCGCTGGTTTCGCTCTGGTCCAGCAGGTACTTCAAGCCGCGCCACGTGCCTTCCAGCTTCTGGAAGTCGGGATGGTGCAGGACCTCGTTCAACTGGAGCGAAATCAGGTGGTCGATCTGCGCGATGCGCGCGTTGATCATCGCCTCGGCGTCGCGCGAGACGGTCATCTCGCCTTGCAGCACCTGGCTGACGAACTCCTTCACCAGGTTCTTGCCGCGCTCCCGCGCCGCCGGGTCCTGCGCCAAGCGGCCCTGCTCTACAATCTGATCGAACAGCCCACCCGCCCGCTTGCTGCTCGGCGGTCTGCGGCGGCTACCGCTGCTTTTTGCCTTCTTCAGGCATTGGCTCTCCTTCTGGCTTCACTTCGGCCTTGCAGCTTGCCCAGCTTCTCCGTGTTGGTGACGGCATCCTGCAGCAACTCCTCCAGCTTGTCGTTGCCCTGCAGGCTGCCGCGAAGGTCGGAGAGTCTGGTCCGCAGCTCCAGCAGTTCGCGCAGCGGCCTCACCTGCTCGAGCCACGTTGCTCCGGTTCGAAATCCTCCAGGCTCTTGAAGTTCAGGTCCACCTTCAAGTTGCCGGCATTCGGGTCGTCGCTGAGCTTGTTCTCCACCGAAAACGCCAAGTGCGGCTTCATGCCCTCAAGCACGGTGTCGAAGTTGTCGGGGTTGACCTCCACGAATTTCCGATCCTTCAACCGCGCCAGCGGCTTCGGTCGGCTGGCCCGTGAAGTCGCCCAGCACGCCCATGACGAACGGCAATTCCTTCATTTCGATCGCGTCGCCGATCTCCACGTCATAAGTGATGTGCACGCGTGGCGATCGCACCCGATCGAGCTTATGTTGTGTGCTTTCTCTTGCCATTCTGCTACTCCTCCCCCTTTATATCCCGCACCGCTGTGTCAGCGCGCAAGCGCTCTGAGCGTCTCAAAATCGGCTCCCGCGGACTCGAAACAGGCAATGCCGAAAACGGCGGGAACCAGGATGGAGCGATTGCACTGCGTGGATGTTGGATCGTAAAGCTGCGGTCCGGATCTGGACCCTGCACGCTGTGCTTGTGAATGCAACACCACTCCGCCACACGATCACTAACCGTGACGCTGACATTTTGCCTGCCACGATCGAAGACAAGACTAGCACCACACCCGACGGAATAACAAGCCCCAAAACGGCTTATCCTTGGATCCCGGGAACTCAATTTGCCTCTGCGCGAGTGGGCTCGAAGAAGGATTGCTATCGGAAGTTGGCCACGCTCGCAACACCCGGTTTCCATCGCCATCGCATCAGGGTCATGGCAATCCGGTAGCCAGCCTGGTGCCGCGGCTTAGAACCAGCCAGCATCAATCTAAACCATTTATTTTCATCGTCATAGAAAATATTGGGCATCTGGACAAGTTATCGGACGCGGCTGCTGGCTATCCGACCGGATAGTGTGGCTAGCAGAATGGATAGCCCGGTCGGCGACTTAACCTTAGTGAGGTACGGGGAGGCGCGCCTGCTCGCGTTGCAGGTTGGCGCGCGAATTCGCTAGATTGGGAGCGGAGGAATGGGTGAGTGGTTGAAACCGGCGGTCTTGAAAACCGTTAGCGGGGTGACTCGCTCGGGGGTTCGAATCCCTCTTCCTCCGCCAGTTCATGAGTGTCCGAACCGGAGCTCACGGGCAGGCGCCAGCCGGGGAGGCTTCGGCAAGGAAATCGCGGAGCTTTTGGAGCTGCTCACTGACGCCGGCGGTTTCTCCGCTCAGTGCTAACGTTTCGATTTGGCTGCCAATCTCTTCGATGCGTATGAAGCCGTAGCCACGCCCCGTGCCCTTAAGGTTGTGCCCGAATCGCCGCACCGAATCCAGATCGTGAGCCGCCAGATGCGCATTCGCCTCCTCGAGCTGCTTCCACTTGGAGTTCAGGTAGTGCGGGACAAGGGCGGCGACTTCCGGCGGCACGACCGGGGATTCCTGTTCTTCCACCCGCCCGGTGCTTAGGATGTGGTCCGCGGGCGCGAACCGGTAGAGGGTCATCGAGCAGGGACGACCGGTCGACGGGTTTGGTGATATGGGCTACGCAGCCTGCATCGAGGCTGGCCTGCATCAGGTCACGGATGGCGTGCGCCGAAAACGCGAGGATGGGGGTACGCGGCACAGCCCGGGCGAGCTGCCAGTCGTGAATGCGCCGGACTGCGTCAATGCCGGAAAGCACGGGCATGTCCAGATCCATGAGAATGAGGTCGAACGCTTCCCCGGCCAAAATCGCATCGACTGCCAGTTGACCATTTTCCGCAAACTGGAAAGCAATCGGCTCGTTTTTGAGATAGTGCTGGAGTAGCAGGCGGTTGTCGGGTCCGTCCTCCGCGATCAAGAGCCGCAGGTTGCGCATCGGGCGGGCGAAAGGGGCGCGATGCTTTCCCTGTGCCGCCGGCACGGGCTGGCCCGCGGGCCGCGTGTCGTGCAAGGGGATCGTGAAAGAGAAGGTGCTTCCTACTCCCACCTGGCTGGCCACGGAGATCTCGCCGCCCATCATTTGCACGATCTCGCGGCAGATCGTGAGACCCAGTCCGCTGCCCGGAACCTGCGCCGCTCCGGTGTGAACCAATTGCGTAAACGGCAAGAATAGCTGTTGCCGGTCTTCCGGCCGGATTCCCGGGCCGGTGTCGCACACCGAAAAGCGCAATAGCGGACCGGCGCCGCCCGAGACGAACGCTCGCACGCGGACTGCGCCCCGGGAGGTGAACTTGAGAGCATTGCTGACCAGGTTCATGAGTACTTGCTGCACGCGCTGTGAGTCGCCGAGCTGCCATTCCGGAACCGCGTCCGCGATGTCGATCTCGAGCGCCACGCCTTTGCGGAGGGCCGTTTCCCGGAACGTTTCGACTGCATCATGCACGGTCTGGCGGACCCGGAATGGCGCTTTGTCCAGACGCATAGCACCGGCTTCGATCTTGGCGAAATCCAGGAAGTCGTTGATTAACGAGACCAGGCGGCGGCAGTTACGCTGGAACATGCGGACATATTCCGCCTGATCCGGCTCCAATGGCGATTCCGAGAGCAAGTCAGCCGCTCCCAAGATGGCGTTCATGGGTGTCCGAATCTCGTGGCTGATTTTGGCGAGGAACGTGCTCTTGGCCGCGTTAGCCGCAACCGCCGCGTCCTTCGCGCGGATCAGCTCCGCGTCCACATGCTTCTGCGCGCTGATGTCCAGCAGGAATATGTAATATCCGCTTTCCGGAGCGTCGCAGGGGGATAGGCACGTAATGGAGACATCAATGGATTCGCGGCCCGGGGGGACCATACGGACCTCGGTTTCTCCGCGGCCGGTCGCGCGCATGTGTTCCAGCGCCTGGTCCAGTTTGCCCTGATCCCGCGGGTCGACCGCGTCGACCACCGTGCCGCACTCGTTGCCCCGGGAAAGCCCGGTCAACTCCAGGTAGACGCGGTTGCACCAAAGGCATGCGCCGCGAACATCTACCATCGCGATGCCGTGGCTGGCGTTTTCGATGGCCATGGTTTTCTGCCGCAGCACAACCGCGGCGCGGCCGACGCCTGCGCTCAGTGCGCCAATTTCGTCATGCCCCCCAGGCAGTGGATCCAAAGACGCACCCGTGGCTAGGCGGGACACCGCTTCGCTAAGCGTCGCGATCCGGACAGTGAACCCGGAAGCAACCAACTGAGGCATGGCTATCGCGCCCCAAAGCCCCAGGCACAGACAGACTCCGATGATCAGCATCGTGCAGCCGCGCAGCCAGCCGGCGTGCCGCTGGTTCGCATCGGACAACAGCGTTTCCTCGGCCTGCATGCCATCGATCACCTTCTCGATGCGCAGACGCTCTCCTTCATCCGCCAACACGATGGCGCCCAGCGCCTGCGGGTCCAGCCGCCCGGAGCGAAACCGCTCGAGGGCCGCGAAAATGCGTTCGTCGCGAGAGAGCTGGATCGCGCCCGTCAGCTCCAGGCGTTGCTGCTGGGACCGATTGCCGGCAGTGAGCGCCAGTGCCTCTTGCCGATTGGCATCGAACTGGGTGATGGCTTTGCGTTCCGTCAACACATAATGTTGTTCTCGAGTCAAAAAAAATCCCTGGATCGCCGCGCTGGCCGACGTTTCGCTGGTCTTCATCCGCTCGAGAGCGGCAAGTGTCCGGAATTCGCTGTATGCGGAACGCCCGGCCGATGAGCCCTGCGACGTCAGGACATATGCCGCACAGGCCACGATGAGCAGCGCGGCGGCGGGAATCGCCACGAGAAAAAACCCTTTGTCCCGGTACGACAAGTCGGACCATCTCTCGAGTAGATAGCGCATCGGCTTATTCAAACAGCATGTCGGAAAGCAGCTTGCCCACCGAGCAAATCTGAGATTTGTGCAGCACCGCGTCCGAGCCCAGTTGTCCGGCGAGCGACAGGTACAGCGGAGACCGCTCGACGCCCGACACCATCACTACCAGAATTTCCGGAAACTGTTGCTTGAGGTGCGCCAGAGTGGCAATCCCATCCTGCTCGGGCATGACGATATCCATGAGGACCGCGTCCACCGGCCGGTCTCTCAGCAGAGCCATGCACTGCTTTCCGTCGCCGGCCTCGAGGAGCTCGAAGTGCCACGGATGTAACAGGACACGCACCATCGCGCGAAAGTCCGGGTCGTCATCCACCACGAGAACCCGGCCCGTTGGATCGATCGCCGCGAGAGGGGATGGCACCTCAGCAGAAGACACGAGTTCGGTCATGCCTTACGTATCGGCGCACTGCTCATAAAACGTGAGTCCTGAGACTATATCTCGTACCGCGATCTGCCGATGAAAACGGTATGTGCCGTGAGACCCGGAGGCGCGTTTGATTCTAGTAACTGTGTCAGAGCAGCCACAGTTCTGCTCTGCGGTGCATGCAGCTTTGGACGGACAGCTGGCACTGGAAGCGGCCTGGGAGCTGCAATACGAGGACGTGGGCCGTCTGCGCACCGTGTCGCCAGAGCAGAAGTGCCTTCTTGTCGTGGACTTGCAGGATCGGTCGCGAGCCCTGGCCGTGGCCGCCGCAGTGGAAGGTTACCGCCAAATTGCGGCCATTGCGGCACACGGGGATGGCACCCGGGAAGAACTCGTCGCGCTCATGCAGGCCGGTTTTCAGGACGTGGTCCCGCATTTCGGGCCCACCGAAATTCTCGAGACCGCCATCCGCGCCGCCGGGAAGTTGAAGGTATCGGCCACGGACCAGCCCGGAGAATTATACGCGTTTCTTCCCGCAAAGCCAGGCTGCGGGGCAACGACGCTGGCGACGTATGCCACGGCGATCGCGGCGCAACGCAGCCAGGAACCTACGCTTCTGTTGGACTTCGACATCCGGCTGGGCATTACGTCCTTTCTGCTTCGCGTCGAGGGAACGCACACAATCCTGGACGCTCTCGAACAGGCCGAGCGCCTGGATTCCGATCTATGGGCAAGCCTGGTGTGCCAGCGCGATATGCTGCACATTCTGGGGTCGGGTGCTGCCGACTTCAGCCGATCCTTTCAATCCAAGCGTTTCAATGACTTACTGGAGTTTTCTATGCACCAGTACAACATGGTATCGGTAGATTTGCCGGGAACCATGGAGGATTACGAATGTGCGGCGCTCGGACGAGCCAAACAGATCTTTCTGGTTTGTACGCCTGACATCGGGGCGCTCCACGTGGCACGGCGCAAGTCAAACCAGCTGCACGATCTCCGCATGGCTGACAAAGTGGCCGTCGTCCTTAACCGCGTAGAGAAACGTAACGCTTTTTCTATCAAAGATATAGAGCAGATCGTGCAGCTCCCGGTCCGCTACATCGTGCCCTCCGGCTCCGACGAAGTGGCGCGGGCGATGCACAAGGGAGCGATCCTGGAAGGCTCCACACCGGTCGCCCAGCAGATCGACCGGCTTGCTACCGATATGCTGGCCAACCGCCCGCAAGTAAAGAAGCTCAATCCGGTGAGGCGATTTGTCGAGTACTTCTCGGTCAGCCACGAAAGAGAGGGTTGACTTGTCAGCATGGGGCGTACCCGGAGGATTTCATGACAGATAAGGTTCTCGCCAGCCTCTTTGGCCACCTGGCGGCGGCAGCCCGTGAAACCGTCCAGGCTGTCTTTCGGCTGATCCAACTGGAGTCACGCCCCGCCGCGAGCTCCGAACATCGGGTCTACGTGGATGCTTGTAGGAACAGCGCCGACAGCCTCCTGAGGACCATCGACGACATGCGGTCGCTGTTCACAAACGTCCCGCCGGTTCATGTCGCCCAAGAGTTTGATCTGGCGCGATGCCTCACCGACACAGTGGAGCTGTTGAATCTTTCAGCTATGAGCACGTCTGGAAGGCTTCATCTGGAACTGCCGGATGGGCCGGGTATCCTGCTGAACAGTGATCGCGAGGCCGTGGAAGAAGTGCTCACTCGGGTTCTGGCGGCGGCAGTGAAGCTGTCTCCGATGGGACCGGTGGGGGTACGATTTGAGCCAGGCCAGCACGCCTCGGCGATTGAAATTCGCCCGCCCGTGGCAGGGGTTGCATGGCGCGTCTGCCGTTACTTGAATGCCGATCCCGAGGAGGCCAAGTTTACTAACGATCTGATTCTTGAAGTTAGCGGAATGGTGGCCGGTACCCGGTTGCGTGCGCTGGGAGGGACCGCGCAACTGGAGTCGGGACAGGACGGCGTTGAGAGACTGCGCATCTTTCTGCCGCTTCCCTCGCAGGAACTGGCGGGCGGCGCGACATCCCCGGATCAGGGCCGGAGAA
Organism: Terriglobia bacterium; assembly: GCA_963768075.1. GTDB lineage: Bacteria > Acidobacteriota > Terriglobia > Bryobacterales > Bryobacteraceae > QHXW01. Next base: position 91,560 of record CAVYHD010000001.1, on the reverse strand, counting down.
ACGGGCTGGATGTGCTCTTGGTGGAAGATTCCGATGAAAGTTTCGCGCTCTCCCGTGTTTTGCTGCCCGAAGAACGCGTGGCGCGAGCCATTGACGGCCCGGAAGCGCTCGCACTGGTTGCGAAGAAGCGTTTCGATATCATCTTTATGGATATCCATCTGCCTGGAATGGACGGCTATTCCGTCATACGGGCGCTCCGCGTGTGGGAGACAGAAGCCGGACATCCTCGCACTCCGATTGTGGTGCTGTCGAGCGACGATCTCCTCACTCAGGAGCGCTTCGCGGCTGAGGCCGGCTGCTCCGGCTACCTCCGCAAGCCCGTGCGAAAGGCGGATCTTCGCAATGTGCTGGAGCGGCTAAGAGACCCACACTACTGAGGCAGGTCCGGCAGCGCTAATCTTTGCTCAGGATCTTGGCACAGAGCGCACCGCCCGCCGCGCAGAAAAACATCATCATCAGAAACATCTCAGCCAGCGAACTGAGGATCTCGACAGGATTCTGCAAGCGCTTCACGGCTTCGTCGATGGTTTTCTGATCAATCGCGTAGTCATGCAGTTGATTCTTGAGAGCCCCCAGTCCCCCAGTCCGTTGGATGGCCGCCATGACGACCGCGAACAACACCGAGAGCAGCACACAACTCAGGACGCCGGTCATCCAACCCATATGGGCGCCGCCGCGGACGGTTATCCGCTGCCCCGTGCGGCGCTTGTAGATCCACACCGAAAAATAGCCCGCAGCCAGCCACCACAGGACGGACGCGTAGTTGACGCCGGGGATCATCATCGCGAGGCACAACAGGGCCGACGCCAGCATTCCGACGCGCAGGGCGATAGGATTGCGGAAGCCCAGGGGAACGGAAGGAACAACAACCATCGCGGGCGCCGGAACAACGGACGGATGCATCTCACGGGAGAGCGCGTCGGCGACAAGTTCTTCACGCTGGGGCTTGCCGCACTTATGGCAGAAACGGGCGTCGGGCGGCAACTCTGCGCCGCAAGTACAGATTTCGGGCATTGAGTGAACGAGGGCCTACCCGTTCAGTTTGACGCAGGCTCTCCCATGGAGGCAAGCCCGATCCAGGTCCGGCCGTGCTTCTCGGAGATCACGACGATGCGCTTATAACCGTCCTCGGTGTACTCCATGTGCACGTGGCCATTCCGCCGTTCGGTGATCATCCAGTGCGGCAATTCGTGATGATAGAACTCTTTCACCCTGTCGACGGAATCAGCGGTCGAATAATCGGCGGCGAGAACGGTAAATTCCTTGTGGCCGGAATCGAAGGTGAAATCAACGCTGGCCGCGTGGTTGTCGTCATCCTCGCGAATGGCGTTGGGATAAACCGGAACGCCGATAAGTTTAGGATCTAGCTTTTTATGCTCTTGCACGCGCATCGAACCGATGGGCGTATCCACCTGAACGGTGTCGCCTTTGTCACTGCGAGTTTTCTCGACGTGAATGTTGTCGGCGACATATACGCCTGCAAGAAAGACGCCTACGACGGCCAAAGCCGCGAGGATCAGGAAAGCAGCCAGAACGCCCGCCAAGGCGCCTCCCCGTTGCGAGATGTTGCGGTTCATGGAAATTGGCCTTCCCCGAGCGATACGAAGGCTGCCGCGGAAAAGTTCCCCGCGAGTTTCACCCGAATCTATTCACAGCACAGCCGGGCGCTGGCACATATCTCGGTCGGGACATGCTAATTTTCTTCTCATGGATTCCCTGACCTTACTGGCCCTGGCTGATCCGGCCGAGCCGCAACTGGCTCTTCTCGACGAATTGCGCGGCGAAGCCACGCTCGCCATCTGCGACACACCCGCGGCCTGCGCGCACACCGCTGCTCATGCGGACGTGGTTCTGAACTGGCTGTCCGATACCACGGTCCTCCAACAGATCTGGCCGATGGCGGCGCGGCTGCGATGGGTCCATTCGCGATCGGCGGGCCTGGATGGGATGCTGTTTCCAGAGCTCGTGGAGAGCCCCGTGGTGCTGACGAATGCGCGAGGTGTTTTCAGCGACATTCTGGGGGAGTTCACGATCGGGGCGGTGCTGTTTTTCGCGAAAGACTTCCGGAGGCTGGTGTTGAGCCAGATGACCGGGAAATGGGATCAATTTGATATCACGGAAGTCCGCGGCCAGACGCTGGGCCTGGTGGGTTATGGGGATATCGGGCGGGCGGTGGCGGTGCGCGCTCACGCTCTCGGCATGAAGGTGGTTGCACTGCGGAGACGGCCGGAGCTTTCGCGGGACGACACTTACGTTGCGCGGGTGTTCCCTCCGGAGCGAAAGCACGAGATGCTGGGGATCTCGGATTACGTGGTGGTGGCAGCGCCGCTAACTCCGGAGTCGCGGGGTATGATCGGCGACGGCGGAATTTGCGGCGATGAAGCCAACCGGCGGTGATGATCAATATTGGCCGCGGGCCGGTGGTGGTGAGGCGGCTCTCGTGCGGGCGCTGAGCGAGCGGCGCATCCGAGGCGCGGCGTTGGATGTGTTCGATACCGAACCGCTTCCGGCCGGGCATCCTTTTTATCAGCTCGACAACGTGCTGCTCTCGCCACATTCGGCCGATCACACGCCGGACTGGAAGGAGCGCGCCATGCGCGCTGTTCCTGGAAAACTTCCAGCGGTTCCGCCGCGGCCAGCCGCTTCTCAATGTAGTAAACAAGAAGCTCGGCTATTGAGGTGATTATGCGATTTCTTCTTGTTCCGATGCTGTTGGCGCTCCGCCGCGATGGCCAGACTTACCAACCTTCCGAGGCTAATTTGAAAGCGCGCGAATGGTTCGAGGACGCCAGCTTCGGGATGTTCATTCATTGGGGCGTCTATAGCGTGCTGGGCGATGGTGAATGGGTCATGAACAACGTAAAATGACCGTCGCCGAGTACGAAAAGCTTCCGCCGCAATTCAATCCCACCGATTACAATCCCGCCGAATGGGTGGCGATGGCCAAAGACGCGGGCATGAAGTACATCACCATTACCAGCAAACATCACGACGGCTTCGCCATGTGGGGCACGAAGCAGAATCATTGGAACATCGTCGACGCGACACCTTATAACAAGGACGTTCTGAAAATGCTGGCCGACGAATGTCACCGGCAGGGGATCAAGTTGTTCTTCTATCATTCGGAGCTCGATTGGCACAATCCGGATTACTTTCCGCGGGGACGGACCGGCCAGACCGCGGGACGGCCGGAGAACGGCGACTGGAACCAATATCTCGAGTTCATGGATAACCAGCTTCGCGAATTGCTCACCGGCTACGGCGAGATCGGGGGCATCTGGTTCGATGGCATGTGGGACAAGCCCGACGCAGACTGGCATCTCGGCCGGACGTACGGGCTGATCCACAGCCTGCAGCCCGCGGCGTTGGTCGGGAATAATCATCATCGTCTTCCGTTCGCTGGCGAGGATTTTCAGATGTTCGAGAAGGACCTGCCGGGCCAGAAAACGGCTGGCTTCAACGAAAATTCGGAAGTCGGAAAACTGCCGCTCGAAACCTGCGACACGATCAGCAATGCCTGGGGCTATAACAACACCGACAAGCATTTCAAGAGTACCGCCAGCTCATTCAGTATCGTGGTGAGCGCCGCCGGCAACAACGCCAACTTCCTGCTGAACGTTGGGCCCATGCCCACGCGGACAAATCCAGCCGGAGTTCGTGGAGCGGCTGCGTGGCATGGGCAATGGCTGCGATCGCAATGGAGAATCGATTTATGGCACGCATGGCGGTCCCATTGCGCCGACTTCGTGGGGCGCTACCACCCAGCGTGCGGGTCGGGTCTACGTTCATGTGATGGATTACGACGGTGATCTGCTCGCGCTGTCGCACCTACCCAGAGTGAAGAGTGCGACGACGCTGGCCTCGGGCGCGTCCGTCGAGGTCTCTACGGTAAAGGGCGGTATCGTTCTGCACCTGCCGGAGGCGCGCGATGCGGCCGATACGGTGATCGTATTGGAAACCGCGCAATAGCGGGGCGAGTCAATTTCCGACATAGCGAGCGTACAGGCTGCGCGCGACGCCGGGGTCCGTGGTGCCTTTGATGATGGCGCGGCCGTCGGGGAAGATCGTCATCTCGAACGGCGGTTGAGCGAAGCGCAGCGCAAACTCATTGGCACGAACTTCGCCGAGCGGCGTGAGCCGCTTCTTCAATTCCGCGAGATCCAGGGGCCGTGACACGGTATGGATCTGCACGGCGTTGCGTCCGCAAAGGCTGATGGGAGCACGCATCGCGCCGTTCAGATGGACGAATTCGCGCCGCGCGCAGGTGGGGCAATCCGGATCAGGCGGCGGCTGGTCGATCTGACGCATCGTGCCATTCCATACGTCCATCGTGGTGATGCGAGGAATTACACACTCGGGCCGGCCGGATAAGATTTTTATGGCGTCAGCGACCTGGAGGGCGGCGATGGCCGTTGTGATCACATTCAGCACTCCCGCGGTGTCGCAGGTCGGTTGTGCACCGGTGGGAGCATCCGGATAGACGCACCGAAGGCACGCCGTGCGCCCTGGTATCACAGGCATTTCGATGCCGTAACTCGCAACGGCGGCGCCGTAGATCCAGGGCACGCCACAACGGACCGCGGCGTCGTTGATCAGGTAACGTGTCTCGAAGTTGTCGGTGCCATCGAGAATGACGCCGGCTTGTGCCAGCAAATCCTCGGCATTGGCGGGATTCAGATCGGCGACCACATCGTACACCTGGACCGAAGAGTTGATGCGCCGCAATCGCCTCGCGGCGGCGACCGCCTTGGGAAGCGCCTCGGCCGCATCGGACTCCTCAAACAGGAATTGCCGCTGGAGGTTGGTTTCGTCGACATAATCGCGGTCAATGATCGTGAGGCGGCCGACACCAGAGCGCGCCAAAGCCATCGCTTGCAGGCTGCCTAAGGCGCCGCAGCCCACGATCACAGCATGCGAGGCGAGAAGATTTTCCTGCCCACACTCGCCGATCTCCCGAAACAGAATCTGGCGCGAGTACCGCTCTCTTTCGCCAGAAGTCATCCTAACCGATGGTAACAAACTTGCCTCCGAAGCCGGTATCATGAGCATGGTGTGGGCTCGCTCGGTGCGCTGTCTCGTAATGCTGACGCTATTCGTTTGGGTAGCGCCCGGTGTCCCCGCCTCCGCGGATACGCAAAAGTACGAAGGCAAACGAATCGTTGAGATTCAGTTCAGCCCGCCGGAGCAACCGGTCGCGACGCCTGATCTGCTTCAGTCGATGGCGTTGAAGCGTGGCGAGCCGCTCGAAATCGCAAACGTCCGAAAATCCATCGAGAATCTGTTCGCCACCGGACGTTACGAAGATATCGAGGTGGAGGCCGAGCTTACGGACGGAGGCGTCGTCATCCGCTTCCTCACCAAAAACAGCTGGTTTGTCGGGCGTGTTTTGGTGACGGGCAACGTGCCACAACCGCCAAACCGCGGGCAGATCGTGAGCGCCACGCGGCTCACCTTGGGACAGCCGTTCCGGGAGGAAAATATCGGCCCGGCTCAGGACGGCGCGCATTCGCTTCTGGTGGCTGACGGCTTCTACGAGAATCGGCTGCAATCGCGCATCGAATACGATCCCCGCACGCAGCAGGCACATGTTCACTTTATGGTCGACAGCGGTCCGCGCGCCAAATACCGGACGCCCGTGCTGCTGGGCGAACTGCAGATGGCCGTGGAAAAAATTGTCGCCGCCACTAAATGGAAGCGCCGTTGGGTGAGAGGCTGGCGTCCCGTGAACCAGATCAGGACGCGGCAGGGGGTCGACAATGTGCGCAAAAAGTACGCCAAGCAACAGCACCTGCTGGCCACGGTGCAACTTGAATCCATGGACTACGATCCCGAGACACTCCGCGTGACTCCGGATCTGCGCATCGACCCCGGACCCATTGTAGATATCAAGCCCGTTGGGGCCAAAGTGTCCAACAAGACGATGCAGCAGAATGTGCCCGTGTACGAAGAGCACGCAGTGGATCGGGACTTGCTCGTAGAAGGCCAGCGAAATCTTCGCGACGCGTTTCAAGCCCAGGGGTATTTCGAATCCGACGTCGAGTTCAAGCAACAGCGGCTGCAGAACGGCAGGGAGGAGATCGACTACCTGATCAACCTGGGAAGGCGCCATCGCTTCGTGAGCCTGGAGATCCGCGGCAATCATTACTTCGGGACCGAAACGATTCGCGAGCGCATGCTGCTGGTACCGAGATCCTGGCAGATGAGGCACGGCCGCTACAGCGAAGCCTTGCGGCGCCGCGACGAGGAAGCCATTGCCGATCTCTATACCGAGAACGGCTTCCGTGACGTGCAAGTCACTTCGAAGGTCTTGGACGACTATCAGGGAAGGGTGGGTGACATTGCTGTCTTCGTGATGATTCAGGAAGGTCCGCAATGGTTTGTCTCCAAGCTGGACGTGGCCGGCGTCGGGCAATTGGATGCCAGCCGTATTCTTACCACGCTCAGCTCCGTGGAAGGACAGCCGTTCAGCGAATTCAGCGTCGCCGCGGATCGCGATACGATTCTTGCCTACTATTTCAATAACGGATTTCCTAACGCCAGTTTCGAGTGGAGCTCGGCGCCTGGCCCCGAGCCGCACCACGTAAATCTCCGTTTCGTCGTCGCCGAAGGGCGAAGGCAGTTTGTGCGCGACGTCGTGGTGGAAGGACTGGAAAACACTCGTCCCGGTCTAGTCAACAAGAATTTGTTGCTCGCCGCCGGCGATCCGCTGTCTCCGATCAGCATGGCCGACACGCAGCGGCGGCTGTACGATCTCGGCATCTTCTCCCAGGTGGATATGGCCATTCAGGACCCTGACGGCGAAGCCCAGCACAAGTACGTCATCTATGACATAGATGAAGCCACCCGGTGGCGGCTTGATGGTGGTCTGGGCGCTGAGATCGCGCGCATTGGAGCGAGTGAAACGAGTCTGGACAGTCCGGCGGGAGGCGCCGGTTTCAGTCCGCGTGTGTCGTTCGATCTGACGCGCCTGAACTTCCTCGGCCTCGGTCACACCATCACTCTGCAAACGAGAGCTTCCACCATCGAGCAGCGTGCCATTCTCAGCTATCAGGCGCCAAGAGTCCACAACAACGATAACCTCGCCCTGACGTTTAGCATCGTTTACGACAATACACACGGCATCAATACGTTCGCAGCCAGGCGCGAGGAAGGATCGGTCCAACTTTCTCAGAAGCTGTCGAAACCCTCCACGCTGCTCTACCGGTTCGCCTACCGTCGTGTGAGCACTTCGGATCTAAAGATCGATCCCAATCTCGTTCCCCTGCTTTCGCAACCGGTGCGGGTGGGCATCCTATCCGTGAACTACATTCAGGACCGGCGTGACGATCCAATCGATGCCCACAAGGGAGTTTACAACACGGTTGACGTGGGGCTGGCCTCTAAAGTTTTCGGCTCGCAGGTGAATTTCGTTCGCGGTCTGGCACGCAATGCGACCTATCACCGTATTGGCCGGAAGCTGGTGCTGGCGCGGCAATTAACCTTTGGCGACATCATTCCGTACAGCTATGGGTCTCAGTATGCGGATTCGTCGGAGGCAGTCCCGTTTGCCGAACGGTTCTTCGGCGGCGGCGGCACTTCACTCCGCGCTTTTGCCGAAAACCAGGCTGGTCTCCGCGACCCGAAGACCGGATTTCCGATCGGCGGCAACGCGCTCCTGTTCAACAGTACCGAGCTCCGTTTTCCGCTCTTCGGCAACAATGTCGGCGGCGTTCTGTTCCATGATGCCGGCAACATCTACTCCAGCTTGGACAAGATCTCGTTCCGCGTGCACCAGGATAACCTCCAGGATTTCGATTACATGGTTCACGCCGTTGGGTTCGGCATTCGTTACCGCACCCCCATCGGCCCAATACGCGTTGACCTCGCATATAGCATCAATTCACCCAGTTTCTTTGGCTGCAGCGGGAGCATCGATGACCTGGTGAATTGCGGGAACAATCTCGCGCTGCGCACTACCCACAATACGGGCCATATTCAGTTCTTCTTCTCAATTGGACAGGCATTCTGATGGCGGTGCACTTGGTGGCCTTCTTTGGTCTTTTGACGGCCGGCTTCCAGGCGGAAATCATCGACCGTATCGCCGTTACTCTGGACAATCAGGTCATTACCGAAAGTGAGATCACTTTGGAGCTTCGGCTCACCGGATTCCTTAATGGAGACCCGCCGGATTTCAGTCCGGCAGCGAAGCGGAAGGCGGCGGATCGCCTTATCGAGCAGAAACTGGTCCGCCGCGAGATGCAGGTGGGCCGATATACACAGCCCTCACTCGAAGAGGTGGGACCGATGCTGCAGCAAATTCAAGCGCAGCGGTTTCCCAGCGCTGAGGAGTATCGCCCAGCCCTGGCGAAGTACGGCATCTCGGAGGACGAGTTGAAGGCGCACCTGTTGTGGCAACTTTCCCTGTTACGTTTCATCGACATTCGCTTCCGGCCCGGCGTGCAGGTAACCGATGACGAAATCCGTGCGTACTTCAAGCAGAACCTCGCGGAGTTGGAGAAGCAGGCGCCGGCCGGCAAGGTCTCATTAGATGACGTTCATGACCAGATCCGCCATATTTTGACCAACAAAGGTGTCGACAAACAACTGGACGACTGGTTGGCCGAGGCGCGCAAGCGTACGCACATCGAATATCATCAGGAGGCGTTTCGATGAGACGCCGCCGGGTGGCGCTGATTGCCGGCTCCTCGATACTCGGGCTGACGGTGCTGGCGGGAGTGACCGGGCTGCTCGTGGTCCAAAGCGGTTGGTTTCGCGAACAGGTGCGGCTGCGTGTAGTGGCGGAAGCCGAAAAGGCCACGGGAGGGCGTGTCGAGATCGGCTCGTTCGGTCTCGACTGGCGCACTCTCACGATTCAGTTGCACAACTTCGTGATTCACGGCACAGAGCCGCCTGGTTCGGCTCCTCTGCTGCGTGTCGCCTCCATTACCGCGAGACTGAAGATTATCTCAGTGCTGGAACGGGCCATAGACGTACAATCACTGGACACCGAACGGCCTGAAGCGCACCTGATCGTCAATGGCGACGGCACGACCAACGTGCCGCAGCCCAAGGGGCAGCGTGCTTCCAACAAGAATCCGGTCGAGAGCATTCTCAATCTCGCGATCGGGCGGTTCAGCTTCCGGGACGGAACCTTGCAGGTCAATTCGTCCAGGATGCCCTGGAATGCCGCGGGCGAAAATCTGCGCATGCAGTTTGCGTACAATCGAAAGACTCCGAGTTACCAGGGCGATATCTCCATCCAGCCGCTGCATTTCAGCGTCAGCAAAGATTTGCCAATAGACATGTCGCTGAAGGTGTCAGTGGCTATCGAAAAGAATAAGCTCACCATTTCTAGAGCCCGCCTCGAAACGTCGAGGTCGAACGCTGAGCTTTCCGGCGCGATCGACGATTTTTCGTCGCCGGAATATCGGCTGCAATACACCGCCCGTGTATCCCTTGACGAACTGCTTCGGACGCTGCGTTTTCGGACACGCCCGGAGGGAATCTTACAGGTGAAGGGCAATGCCTCATTTCGTGATTTCGGGAACTACCTCCTTACCGGCAACCTGGCGGGTGACTCGCTCGCCTTTGGTCAGGGCCAGGTGCAAGTGCGGGGCGTGCGGGCGGAATCGGCGTTCCGGGTGGACCCGCGAAAGATCGATCTCACCGGCATTCGCCTGTTAGTGCTGGACGGGAAATTCAACGGCCGCGCACGCATTGAAAAACTTGACCACATACACCTCGAAGGAGACGCTGACAATTTCGCCATCGGGCGCATCGCTGAAACATTTGGGCTGGGACGTCTGCCCTGGGATGGTTTGTTGTCCGGCCCGGTCGAGATGGACGGTCTTCTCAGCGAGCTGAGTCAGGGGCGGCTAAGTACTCACGCCCAGCTAGTCATTTCTCCGGCGCCAGAGCGTGCACCAGTGCGAGGTTTCCTCGACGCCACCTACGACGGATACCGAGGCGCCGTGGAACTGGGCCGTTCGTTCCTCCAGCTTCCGTCCACTCGGTTGGATCTCGAAGGCGCTCTGGGACGGCAGTTGCGGGTACGTTTGCAGTCTACGGATCTGCGCGACCTCTCTCCTGTCCTGGAAATTTTCTCACCTTCTTCGCATGGAGTTGTGCCGGTCCGTCTGCAAAAAGGCACAGCGGCATTTGACGGGACGGTGACCGGCTCGCTCTCCTCTCCCGGCATCGCGGGGCACGCCGCGCTGCAAAACTTCATCTATTCCAGTCAACAGATCGACTCTCTCGCATCGGATTTGACCCTCGACAAATCCAGCCTGCGCGTACGGAACGGGTCCTTGGCTCGCGGTGCTCTGCACGCGCAATTTGCCGGCACGATCGGCCTTCACGGTTGGAAAGCAGAGCCGTCCAGCGCGATTGCGGCAACCGCGCTGATTCACGGCGCCGATCTCCACGGGCTGTTTGCGCTCACAGCGGCTCCGAACATACCGGCCACGGGCACGCTGTCCGTTGCGGCGGAGATTAGTGGCTCGGCCGGCGCTCCGCGCCTCACCGCGGATGCCACCCTCAGCCGTGGCTCTTTGTTCGGCGAGGCGTTCGACCGACTCACCGGGCATTTGAGTTACGGAAACAACCACTTGACCTTGGAAAACGCGCAAGCCGTTGCTGGCCGGAGTCAGTTGACTTTTTCTGCAAAATACGAGCACTCCGGCGGCGATCTCCAAAACGGCCGCCTCACGTTCCAGGCTGCGAGCAACCGCATGCCGCTCAATCAGTTTCAATTCGCCCGCCGCCTTTCGGTCGCCGGCGGCATCCAGCTTACTGCCAAAGGCTCCGCCGATGTATCCATGACGCAATCCGCCGCGAACACATTTCGACTTACCGGCCTTGATGCGGACCTCGACGGCCGCGACATTCAAATTGACCAAAGGTCCGTAGGCGCTGTGCATCTGGCCGCCAGCACCCAGGGATCGATGTTGGTCGCACATCTGCAGTCGGTAGTGGCGAACTCCGTGATTCAAGCGGATGGGCAATGGCGACTGGCGGATGATTATCCCGGTACCGCCCAAGTCACCTTCACGAAGCTCGATCTCAACTCTCTAGAGTCCTGGCTGCGGCTGCCATCTTCGCAGTGGAAAGTCACGGGCTCGCTCGAAGGCAAAGCGACGGTGTCCGGACCGGCCCTCCAGCCAGTCAACTGGAAGGCCGCGCTCGACGTCCCACAACTCGCAATCTATTCGCCTGCCACGGACGGCGCAAACGGCACGCCACAAAGAATTGCACTTCGCAACCAAGGTCCCATTCGCTTCACCCTCCAGAACTCCGTCGTGCGTGTGGAGGCGGCGCATCTGACGGGCCAAGGGACCGATATAGCGCTCACCGGATCCGTATCGCTCAACGAGAAAAATCCGCTCGATCTCCACCTAGTCAGCGATCTGGATTTGGCCAGGCTCCAGGATTTCAGCAGCGACGTAGTCTCATCCGGCAAGCTACTCGCCAACGCGTCCATTCGTGGAACGGTGGCACAACCCGAGTTGACCGGCCGGATCGAGTTGCAGAACGCCAATCTGTACCTCGCGACATTTCCTAATGGGCTCGCCAATGCGAACGGAACGGTTCTCTTTACGGGCGACCGTGCCACTATTCAAAACGTCACGGCGGAGTCCGGCGGGGGCAAAGTGACCGTGACCGGATTCGTTTCGTATCGGGGCGGCGAGACCGACCTTCATCTTGATCTCGCTGCCAATCAGGTACGTCTGCGGTATCCCGAAGGAGTTAGCACGCTTGCGAATGCGAAGCTAAACTGGACCGGCACCACACAGCGCAGCCTGGTCTCTGGCACCGTCACAATCCTGCGCTCGGGCTTTACACCCCGCACCGATTTCGCCTCCATACTGGCGAGTTCCTCGCAACCGGCCCGCATACCAAGCTCTCGCACCGGGCTGCTCGGCGGAATCGATTTCGACATCCAGATCGAAACTTCCTCCGATGTCCAGGTGCAATCGGAGCTCGCACAACAAATCCAGGCCGAGGCAAACCTTCGTTTGCGGGGTACCGTTACCAACCCGGCTCTCCTGGGCCGCGTCATGATTACCCAGGGACAGCTCACCTTGTTCGGAAGTAAGTACACCATTGGCCAAGGATCCATCTCGTTCTTCAACCCCGTCAAGATAGAGCCGATTGTGAACATGGATTTGCAGACTAAGGCGCGGGGTGTTGATGTCACTATCACAATCTCCGGACCTATGAATAAGTTGAATGTAACTTACCGGTCCGATCCACCTTTGCAATTTGGCGACATTGTCGCTTTACTGGCTACCGGGCATGCTCCGACAACAGATCCCACACTCGCCGCCCGCGAAACCGGAGCTGCCCAAGGCTGGCAGCAGATGGGCGCTTCCGCCATTGTCAGCCAAGCCCTGGCGAGCCCTTCTTCCGGCCCTCTGCAACGGTTCTTCGGAGTTAGCAATATCAAAATCGACCCTACTCTTACGGGCAGCACAAATCCGCAGGCGAGAGCCAGCATCGAGCAACAAGTTACTCCGGATATCACATTTACTTACATCACTTATCTGAATCAGAGTAACCCGCAAGTCATCCAGGTAGAATGGTCGTTGAATAAGCAATGGTCGATAGTGGCCGTGCGCGACGAAAATGACCTGTTCGGCATGGACGTCTACTACAAGAAGCGGTTTAAGTAAGAGCCAGACGACCCGCCAGGTCACCTATATCTTCTGGCATCGCGGACAAAAATGGCTTCCCCGCTGCGTCACTAGAATCCGTCGTATGCTGCCGCCGCAGCGCGGACAGGGCTCGCCTGTTTTCTGGTACACATTGTGCCGGAACTGAAAACTTCCCTGGCTCCCATCGACATCGACGTAATCGGATACCGATGAGCCACCGGCTGCAATCGCTTCCTTCAGCACTTGCCGTATAGCTGCATGCAGTTTCTTTACACGGTCTGGCCGCAGCCGCGCCGCGATGGCCAGCGGATGAACCCCGGCGCGGAACAACGCCTCGTCCGCGTAGATATTGCCGATCCCGCGCAGGAATTTCTGGTTCAACAGCAGCGCCTTCATTTTCGTCCGGCGGGCGCGCAAGCGGACCGCGAACTCTTCCAATGTCACTTCCAGCGGTTCGGGCCCGAGTTTAGCCACGCGTGCCGGCAGGCCCTTGGTCAACTCCAGCTTCCCGAATTGGCGGCTGTCATCGTACAGCAGCACGCCGCGATCCAGCGTCAGGATGGCGTGCGTGTGTTTGCCAACTACGCCATTCAGGAGTAGCTTTCCGGTCATACCCAGATGCACGGTAAACGACTGCCCGCCATCGAGCTCCATCTCGATGAACTTACCGTGCCGCTTGACAGCTCTTACCCGGCGCCCCGCAAGGCCCGCGGCCGTCGCATCAGGGTCGCCCCGCAACACCAGCTGCGCACCGCGGAACTCGGCGCTGACGATCCGGCACCCGCGCAGCCGGGGATCAAGCGCGCGAGTAATCGTCTCCACTTCGGGAAGTTCGGGCACCGTGTCTCAGCTAGGCTGGAAGGTTCAGGAAGATGTCGGCGCCTTCCACCTTCACTTCGCAGGTGGCGACCTTTTGAGTCGGATCCATATCATTTTCGCCCGTAGAGCAATTCCATTCCCAGGAGTGCCAAGGGCACACGACATTCTGTCCGTGGATGGCGCCCTGCCCCAGCGGGCCGCCGCGATGCGGGCAAATCCCGTAAAGCGCCGTAACCTTTCCGGCGACGTTGCACACCGCGTAAGGCGTGTCGCCCACCATTACTTCGATCACCGAATCTCTGCCCACAGCGTCAACAGACGCTACCTTCATCATTGCCATTTCTTCAGCAAAGCGAATCCCGCCGATCAATGTCAAGCGAAACGGGTGTCGGAACGTTGCGAGGGAGAAGGATTGGCCGTTACTGCCCGCCCGCGCTCTTCGTGTCTTTCCGCGGAAAAATGTCCTGCACCGGCATGGTGGCCGGGAAAGTGATATCGAAGAAGCCTACCATCATCTCATCCCAGCTCTGGTCACCCCAGGTCACTTCCTTCGTCGGGTCCGCGTTGTCGGGATTGTTGGCGGAATTGTCGAAATGAGCAGTGCACTCGATCCGCGTGCCTTTCGGTAGAACGATAGGCTGGGCGAGGTTATACCAGAGCTGCCAATGCCAGTTGTAGCGCGGCACGCGCAGCAGCGTTTCCGTTTCACCCGTCGGATATACGATCCGGTATTCGAAGTCTTTCCCGCGCCCATGCATGTGCGGATGTAGGCTCGCAAGATTCACGGTGGTTCCTAATTCAAACGATGCGTCGACCTTATAATTCGGAGCTCCGGGTGGAATCTTGAACGTGCCATTGGTGGCGGACAACGTCAGCACGCGTTCTTTGGGCGGCTGCTTCGCGAAGACCAGGCCGAACTTGCTGCGGTCCGTGCTCGCTTTTCCATTCGTTGTGTAATGAATCTCCAGCACGAGGTCGGACCCTGCCTTAATCAACTTGGCTTGACCCGGTGGCAGAATCTCCGCGGGTTGACCGGGTGCGTAGCCAACCAGGAAATCGCTGGGCAGGGAGCTCGTATCAGCGTCTGGTTCCGTAGTCTTCGGCGCGACGAAGAATACGCCCGGCTTCGCGTCTTTGAGCCAGTGAGAACCCGGTTCGCGAATGAACAGGATCATGTGGTGCACCTGCGCGCGATTGTCGGGCCGCGCTTCGGCAAACTGAACCCACTTGTCTTCGGTGAATCCGGATGGCACCACGACTTTTTGATACTCAATCGTTCCCGACGCAGGAATCTGAAAAGCGTGCGGCAGCTCGTAGACGATATCCGGCTTCGGAATCGACCACCCATTTAGAAAGTCCACCGGCGGCGGCAGGTCCTTCGGATCTCCCAGTGGCGTGCCGGTGTCGGCCCACGACACCAGGGTATCAACGTCTTTCTGCGCGAGCGATCGGTCGTTGGAGAATTTACCGTAGTGCGGATCAGCGAACCACGGCGGCATCTTCTTCAGCAGCACCGCCTCTTTCATGGCTTTGGCCCAAGGCCGAGCCTGCTCATATGTGAGAAGAGGAAAAGGGCCCGCTTCGCCCGGACGATGGCACCCCTGGCAATTCCTTTCGAGAACGGGTGCGACGTCTCGAGTGAACGTCACCGTCGGCGGATTGGTAGCCCCCGCGGCCGTCACCACGTACAACAGACCCGTCAGGACAACGTGGGAACGCATTTCAATATTTTGGCACTTTTGGATCCACCTTGTCGCTCCAGGCCAGGATACCGCCCTTCATGTTCCTGACCTTCTTGAACCCCGCCTGCTTGAGGAACTCCACCGCTTTCGCGCTGCGCATCCCGCTCTTGCAGTGTGCCACGATTTCGTCCGCCGAATTCAGTTCGTTCACACGCTTCGGCAGTTCACCCAGCGGAATCAACTTTGCAAAAGGAATGTTGCAAATCTGGTATTCATGCGGCTCGCGCACATCGATCAGCACGAAGCGGTCGCCGCGATCGATCTTGGCCTTTACCTCGACCGGATCGATCTCCCCTTCCGCAACTCCGGGCGCGGGGGCCGGCTCATGCTGCGGGATGCCGCAGAACTGCTGGTAGTCGATCAGCTTTGTGATAGTCGGATGCTCGCCGCATACCGGGCATTCCGGATTCTTGCGGAGCTTCAATTCGCGAAAGCGCATGGCCAGCGCGTCGTACAGTAACAGACGGCCCACCAGCGGTTCGCCCTTCCCTAAAATCAACTTGACTGTCTCGGTGGCCTGGATGAGTCCGATGATTCCCGGCAGGATGCCCAGCACGCCGCCCTCCGCGCAACTTGGTACCAGGCCGGGAGGTGGCGGCTCCGGATACAGGCACCGGTAGCACGGCCCGCCCTCATAGGCGAACACCGTCGCCTGCCCTTCGAAGCGGAAAATCGAGCCGTATACGTTAGGTTTTCCTGTCAGCACGCTGGCGTCGTTCACTAGGTAGCGCGTCGGGAAATTGTCCGTGCCGTCCACGATGATGTCGTAGTCTTTGAAAAGGTCCAGCGCATTTTCACTCGATAGTGCCACGTCGTGCTTATCGATTTGCACGTACGGATTGATTCCGCGCATCGTGTCGGCGGCCGAATCCAGCTTTTTGCGCCCCACGTCGCTGGTACCGTGGATCACCTGGCGCTGTAAGTTCGTGAAATCCACCACGTCGAAGTCCACAACGCCGATGCGCCCCACGCCCGCCGCCGCCAGGTACATCCCCAACGGTGCTCCCAGGCCGCCCGCGCCGATCATGAGGACCTTCGCACTCTTCAGCTTGAGTTGGCCTTCCATCCCGACTTCGGGCATGATCAGGTGCCGGCTATAGCGCAGGATCTCGTCCTTCGAAAGCGTGGCCGGTTGCGGAGGAGCTTCCACTGCCGCGCCCCCGGCGATGCTGGGCACAATCGAGATGGTGTCGCCATCCTTCACCGGTGTCGCTTCTTTTTGCAGGTAGCGGATGTCTTCGTCGTTCAGATAGACGTTGACGAAGCTTCGCAGCTTGCCCTCGTCGCTGTAGATCTGGCGGCGCAGCTCCGGAAACTGGGCGGTCAAAGCTCCCAGTACCTCACCTGCCGTCGAGCCTTTCAGGTCCACACTGTCGTGTTTGTCTGCGTACTGCCGCAGAGGGGTTGGAATTAATACTTTGGGCATTGGTTCCTATTCGCTCAAGCGCGCTCACGCGCGGCTGTTGTAAATCAGTTCTTCCTTTTCCGCCGCGGTCTGATCCGGGTTAGGCAAGAAGCTGTTGGCGTGATCAAACTCGCCCTTCTGGATGGAGAGAACTACAAAAGAGTACCACGGGCAAGAATTCTTCAGATCCGTTTCGGAGAAGTACGCGCCGCAGTCTGGATGCGAGTGATAAATCCCCACCAAATCCATGTTCTGCTTGCGCGCCTCGCGCTCGGCATGCAGCAGATCCGCGGGCCGCAATTCGTACCGCGCGTGCTGCGGGCCTGCCGAAGCATTCTCGAGCGGCAGCGCAATCACCACTTGTTTTCGGCCGTCGCCAACCGTCCCCAGCATCGCGCCGCAACATTCGTTCGGATAGGTGGCGCGGGCGTGCTCTACCATTTGCCGCCACGGTTGTTCGGCGATCTCGATCATTCCTCGTCCCAGAAGTGTTCGCTTAGATATTTGTCCGCGCTGTCGCAGAGCATGGTCACAATCACCGCGCTTTTTCCTCCGCGGTGCAGGCCGCGGCCCAGTTGCAGCGCCGCGTTTACGTTTGCGCCCGACGAGATCCCCACCAGCAGACCCTCTTCTCTGGCCAAACGCCGCACCATGCGGTAGGCGTCCTCGGTCTCGATCCACAGGTTGCCGTCCGCGAGTTGGTCGTCATAGATACCCGGCACGATCGCCGTTGCCATGTGCTTGAGTCCCTCCAGCCCATGGAATCCGCTCGAGGGTTGGGCCGAATAGCACTTCACGTCCGGCAAATCGCGACGCATCCGCCGCGTTACGCCCATGAAGGTTCCGCTGGTTCCCATCGACGCGATGAAATGCGTCACCCTGCCCGCCGTCTGTGCAATGATTTCCGGACCCGTGTTTTCAAAGTGCGCTATCCAGTTCGCCGGGTTGTTGTACTGGTCCGGATAGAAGTAACGATCCGGGTCGGCGTTGTAGATCTCGCGGCACTTCCGAATGGCCCCGTCCGATCCTTCCGCCGGGTCCGTAAGTACCACTTCGGCGCCATAGGCCTTCAGAATCCGTTTGCGCTCGAGAGACGCATTCGCGGGCAGGCACAACTTCACCCGATACCGCTTGGCCGCCGCAATCATCGCATACGCAATCCCGGTGTTGCCGCTGGTGGCGTCGAGAATCACTCGCTCAGGCGTCAGCTTTCCGGTTCGTTCGCCATCCAGGATCATGTTAAGCGCCGGCCGGTCCTTCACGCTGCCGCCCGGATTGGCGTACTCGGCCTTGCCGTAGATCTCGATGCCCGGCAAATCCGCCGTGACTCGCATCAGGCGCACCAGCGGCGTCCGGCCGATCGTTGAGAGCACATCGGTTTGGTAAGTTACGATTGGGGTCAAAGCCGCCTGCGCCATGTCTCTGAATTAAAAGGAATTACTTTTACCCATTCTACCAGCGCCTGAATCTCTGTCAAGATTGGGATGATTCGGCATGCACAGAAGACTCATCATCCGGCCAGGGGCGATTGGCGACTTCATTCTAACTCTACCGGCAATGGAGTCTCTTAGCGCCGATTATGTCGAGATTTGGGCCGCTTCCCAGAACCTGCCGCTCGCTGGTTTCGCCGATCGCACCCGCTCCATCGCCGCTACAGGCCTGGATATGTTGGAGTTGGGCCACTCCGAGAAGCTGCGAGCGGAGCTAAGTTCTTTCGATTCAATCATCTCATGGTACGGGACCAACCGGCCAGAGTTCCGGCATGCTGTCCAAGGCCTTCCTTTTCAATTCTTTACAGCAGTTCCACCGGACGATTGCCCAACACACGCAGCTGACTATTTCGCCGGGCAGGTAGGCGGCCCGGTTCCGGCAACTCCTCGCATCGAATGCCCCCGCCGGGACGCCGGTTTCGCGGTGATTCATCCATTCTCCGGAAGTCGAAGAAAATGCTGGCCCCTCGACCGCTACAGGGAACTCGCCCGCCGCCTTGAGGCGCATATACCGGTTCGCTGGTGTGCCGGCCCCGAAGATCCGCTACCAGACGCCATGCGTCTCGATAATCTTTACGAGCTCGCCTGCTGGCTGGCCACCGCCCGCGTTTACATCGGCAACGACAGCGGTATCACGCATCTCGCCGCCGCCGCCGGCGCCTCGGTAGTCGCCTTGTTCGGACCCACAGATCCCCGGATATGGTCGCCCCGCGGTCCGCATGTTCAGGTGATCGCCAATGCGGAGATTGCAGACATTTCCGTCGAAGAAGTGCTAGACTCGCTCGGCAATGTCGAATAGGTCCTGCTGCTTGTGCGCCCTGGTCATTTGTGTCTCGCTCGCCGCCGCGTCCAAACAAATCACCACCATCGCCGGCGACGGTACGCCCGGCTATTCGGAAACTCAGATCAACAATCCCTATGGCATGACAATGGGACCCGACGGTGCGCTCTACTTCTGCGAAGTCGGCAATCATCGCGTCCGGCGCTTGGATTTAAAGACGCGCAGGCTTTCGGATGTCGCGGGCAATGGCCAGCACGGCTATACCGGCGATGGAGGTCCGGCACTCTCTGCGTCGCTCAACGAGCCCTACGAGGTGCGCTTCGACTCCGCCGGCAACATGTTCTTTGTGGAGATGCAGAATCATGTGGTGCGGCGCGTCGACGCACGCACCCGCATCATCACCACGTTGCAGGCACCGGCCAACCCGGATTCAGCGGCGATGGCGGTCCCGCCGCCAAGGCGCAATTGCGCCAGCCGCACAGCATCGCTTTCGCGAGCGATGGCTCGCTGCTTATCTGCGATATTGGGAACCGCCGCATTCGACGGGTAGATCTCCCGACTGGAACGATCAGCACGTTCGCCGGCACAGGTGAAGCCGCACCCACTCCGGACGGATCTCCGCTTGCCGGCACACCTCTGAATGGGCCGCGCGCGCTCACGATAGATCCGGAGGGAAACATTTACCTGGTGCTGCGGGAAGGCAACGCTGTCTACCGGATCGATGTGCAGGATCATCGCATTCACCACGTTGCCGGCACGGGCGAACAGGGTTACACGGGAGACGGCGGACCCGCCCGGCTGGCGAAACTCTCCGGTCCCAAAGGAATCGCCTATGCGCCGGATGGCAGCCTCTACATCGCCGACACCGAGAGTCACACCATCCGCCGTATCGACCTGAAAACAGGCATCATCCAGACCGTCGCCGGCACCGGCGAGCGCGGCGACGGACCGGCCGGCAACCCCCTGGCGTGCCGCCTCTCGCGTCCGCACGGCATCCTGGTCGACACTAGCGGCGTGGTCTACATCAGCGACAGCGAATCTCACCGGATACGGCTGTTGCACTAGACGGCCGCTGATATAATTCCGGTAGATGGCCGCCCGGCTCGAACCTGTCCCTGCCGTCCAGACTCCGGAATTGATCGACCTGCGCCGGCTATGCTCCAGCCACCTCAACGCTCTGCTCGAAGAAGAAACCCGCGAATGGAAGACCGCACTGGACTGGGACTTCGGAAAATCTGCCGACCTGGTGCGCCGTTTCCTCGACCTGCGTGCGCTGAGTGGCTGCGCGCTCATGGCCGATGGGGAAGTGCTCGGTTACTCCTACTTCGTGGTTGAGGAGCACAAGGGCCTGATCGGCGATCTCTACGTACGCCGGGGCGGGCGCACCGTCGAGAACGAAGGCCGCCTGCTCACAGCGGTGCTCGAGGGCGTGGTCACGGGATCACAGGTACGGCGAGTCGAGTCACAACTGATGATGTTGCTGCCCGGCGTGCAGCGCGCCATTCCGGGCTCCGAATTCCTGACCGTTTATGAGCGCAATTTCATGCTGGTCGACTTTGCCGCCGCGCCGCCGCTTCCGGTCCGCCCTGCACGCCACCGCGTACATATCGAAGGATGGTCGGATCATCATCAGGAGGGCGCGGCGCAACTGATCGCCGCGGCTTACACGGGCCACATCGATAGCTTCATCAACGACCAGTACCGGTCTCTGCCGGGCGCCCGGCGTTTTTTGTACAACATCGTGCAGTATCCCGGCTGCGGAACCTTTTTCCGGCCAGCCTCCTATGTGGCCCTTGACCTCGCGCACGGCTGGCTGAGCGGCATCTCGCTGGCGAGCGTCGTCGGCCCGGAGTCGGGACACATCACACAGATCTGCGTGGCGCCTCAGGTAAGAGGTATGGGCGTGGGTTACGAACTGCTGCGACAGTCGCTCCTCAGCTTGCGCGATCACGGCTGCCGCCGTGTCAGCCTCACCGTAACCGCCGCCAACCGCGAGGCCGTGGAGCTGTATGAGCGCATCGGCTTCCGCACCCTGCGCAAGTTCTGCGCGTATGTATGGGAAGGCTTCGGGAGAAGTTGACCGGAAGCGGAAAAAGCTTTACCCTTGAAGTAAAGAGTAAAGATTCCAATGCCGCTGACCAGCCGAATATCCAGTAAGGGCCAGGTAACAATCCCCAAGAAAGTCCGCGATACTCTCGGCGCCGAACCAGGTGATCTGGTTGCGTACGAAGTGAGAGGAAAGGTGGTGACGTTGAAGCGCGTGGGCCCGTTCGACGCCGCCTATCATTCAGCGCTATCCAAGACGCTGGACGAATGGGCGAGTGCGGAAGATGAAGAAGCCTTCCGTGATCTATGATCCTTGGGATGTGGTTGTCGTCCCGTTTCCTTTTACCGACAGGAACGCGGCAAAACGGCGGCCTGCCTTGATCGTTAGCAACAGAACCTTCAACAGAAATGGGCATTCAGTGATGGAAATGATCACATCCGCCGGACATTCCGGGTGGCCTGGCGACGTTCCCCTTCGCGATCACGCGGTGGCGGGCTTGCGCGTGCCATGCGTAGCTCGCGTGAAGCTTTTCACGCTGGATAACCGCCTGATCCTGAGGAGAGCGGGAAGCCTTTCGCCTGCAGATCGATCAAATGTGCGCAGGAATCTGCGCGCCGCTCTCGACTAACCCTCGCCCCGCTCGCCATTGCGATACAATCCCTCGCATGCTTCCACGTGTCTGCGTTCTTGCGGTGTGCCTGGCTAGTCTGACGCCTGCGGCTTTGGTTCGCATCGAGGTTTCCCAGCGCTCGGACGTGCTCGGGGGAAAGTCGTTCGGTTCCACAGGTCCCTATGAGCGGCTGATCGGAAAAGCCTACTTCGCCGTCGATCCGAAAAATCCGGCGAACCGCATCATCTCCGACATCGACAAGGCGCCCAGGAACCAGGCTGGTCTGGTGGAATTTTCCGCCGATCTCTACATCCTGAAACCGCGCGACCCCGCGCACGGCAACGGCGCCGCGCTGTTCGAAGTCTCGAACCGGGGCGGCAAAGCCATGCTCGGCATGTACGATCACGCCGCCGGCTCTTTCGATCCGCGCACGCCCGACCAATTTGGCGACAACTTTCTGCTGGAGCACGGCTTCACGCTGGTCTGGCTAGGATGGCAGTTCGACGTGCCGCGGACCGAGGGCCTCATGCGCCTCTATGCGCCGGTTGCCCGCGACGGCGGACGCGCAATCACCGGGCTGATTCGCTCCGAATTCGTCCCGGATCGCATAGAAACCCGACATTCGCTCGCCGACCGCGAGCACATTCCGTACAAACCCGTGAATCCCGACGACCCGAATCTTGTGCTGACGGTTCGCGACTCGCGCGACGGCGAACGGCGCCCGGTGCCGCGGGCTGACTGGCATATCGAAGACGGCACGCACGTCGTGATGCCCACTGGATTCCAACCCGGCAGAATCTACGAATTGGTTTACACCGCTCAGGATCCCGTGCTGGTAGGCTTGGGCCCCACCGCCGTTCGCGATCTCATCTCGTTCCTGAAATACGGCGGCCCGGAGACGGTGCTGGGAGATTCCAGCCACTACCTCAAGCGCGCCTATGGATTCGGCATTTCGCAGAGCGGGCGCTTCCTGCGCACGTTTCTTTATTACGGGTTCAATCGCGACGAGCGGGATCGGCGGGTCTTCGACGGCGTGCTGGCGCATGTGGCGGGAGCCGGGCGCGGCAGTTTCAATATTCGTTTCGGCCAGGCTTCGCGCGACGGGCATCCGTTCATGAACCTGTTCTATCCGACGGACATTTTCCCGTTTACCGACCTTCCTGAGACCGATCCGGAAACGGGCCTGACGGATGGTCTGCTGGTGCGCGCAATGAAGGACAACGCGGTTCCGAAAATCTTCTACAGCAACTCCGCCTACGAATACTGGGGCCGGGCGGCGTCACTCATCCACATCTCGATCGACGGCCAGAAGGACGCCGTCATTCCCGACACCACGCGCATTTATTTCCTCACGGGCGGGCAGCATGGGCCAGCGGCCTTTCCTCCGCCGAAACCGCACACGCAGAATATCAGCAATCCGAACGACTACCGCTGGGCCATGCGGGCGCTGCTGGTTGCGATGGACCGCTGGGTGCGCGACGGCAAGGAGCCGCCCGTGTCGCAATATCCACGCATAGCGCAGGATACGCTGGTGCCGCGGGGCGCTCTGCAATTCCCAAAAATTCCGGGCGTCTCTGTGCCCACGCATTTCCAGCAGGCATACCGCGTTGACTACGGAGAGGAATTTCGCACAGCCGGTATCACTACGAACGAGCCGCCGAAAGTGGGCCATGCGTTCCCAATTCTTTTGCCGCAAGTGGATCGCGATGGCAATGAGACCACGGGCATTCGCATGCCGGAGATTCAAGTTCCGCTTGCCACCTACACCGGCTGGAACCTGCGCTCACGCGACATCGGAGCGCCGGAAGAGCTTAACAGCATGATCGGTTCGTTCATTCCCTTCGCGCAAACCAAAGCGGATCGCGAGCTGCACGGAGACCCGCGTGCGTCGATTGCCGAACGCTACTCGGGCCGCGCCGACTATCTAGCTAAGATCGAGGCCGCAGCCCGGCAGCTCGCCGCCAACGGCTACCTGCTCGAAGGCGACATTCCGCAAGTGGTCGAGCACAGCGCGACGGAGTGGGATTATTTGAGCGGGCAGTAAGGGCTAACGAAGCAGCGTGAATCCCGCGGCGCCGGCGAGGGCGCGATCGAAGGTGACCGTGTCAGAGCATCCCGCATGTTTAGCGACGTTTTCGATTACGTAGTCGGCGAAGTTGCCTTTGCCCGCCCGGTATTCCTCAACACTGCGGCGAACTGAGCCGTCATTTTCGATGACGAAAAGGTCGGTCTCCAGGATCTGGTCGAGTGCCGCGAGGATGCCGGCCTTGGCGTGGCGGTAACTGCGATCCAGGACCCATACGAGCTCACAGAGAACAAGAATCGGAATGAAAATGGGCTCCTCTTCTCTCCGGCAAGCTTCGATAAACCTCTCGGCCAGGCGCGTCTGCCGGGGATCGTCCGCCGCCATGTAGCGAACCAGGATATTGGTGTCGATGGCTCTCACTTCCCGGCAAAACCCTGTGCAATCGCGTCGTTCATTTCCTCGACGGAGACCGGCTTCCGGCGGGGGGATCTCACGATTCCCTTCAACTCTCGAACGTCCCGGCATCGAGGCTGCATGACGACGTGCCCGTCGCGTGCGATACGAAATTCGAGCCGGTTTCCGGTGCGAAGCTTCAAGTGGTCCCGGATCTCCTTGGGAATGGTGATCTGGCCCTTGCTGCTTAGCGTGCTGGTAGCCATCTCCTTACTAATTTAGTGTTTCCTTACCCGATTGTAAAGCGTGCCGCACGCGCCTATTGTCCGCCGACACCACCCGGCTCTCGATGAACGCCAGGAACTCCGTCTCCCGGTCGATTTCCACGCGGATTTTGAGCCAATAGACCGGCAGCGGCGTCATCAGCGCTACGCCGCCTTCGCAGAAATTGATGGCATCTTTTTCGGTGGTAAGGGCGGCCTCCGCTTTTACGGCGAGAAACTGGCGCGCCAGACGGCGCATCTCGCTCGCACGATAAACGTGGTGATCGTCGAAAGCAATGCGGTCGGCGATCTCAATCCCGAGCTGGTCCAGCATGGTCCAAAACGATTTTGGATTTCCCAGCCCGCAGAACGCGGCCGCCCGGGTAATGGGAAGTTCGCGGGCCGGAATTTGTAATCCGGTGGCGGCTTCGACCCAATGCTCAGGCACGACGCGCGCACGAAAAACGGGCGCGTCAGTGTTATAACGGCGTAAAGCGCGCTCGATGTCCCACGTGCCCGGCGCGGAATCGCCGCGGCTGATCACGAAGGCATCCGCCCGGCCGAGAGCGTCGAGGGGCTCGCGCAGACTCCCCAACGGAAACACATCACCTTCCCCGAAGGGCGCCAGGGCGTCGATCAGCACGATATCCACCTGACGGTCGAGACGCACGTGCTGAAAGCCATCGTCCAGGATCAGTACGTTCGCGCCGAAGCGCTCCTGGAGCCGGCGGCCGGTTTCGAAGCGGTCCGCGCCGATGCCCAGCGGCGCAAGGGCGGAGCGCAGAAAAATCTGGGGTTCATCGCCCGTCTGCGCAGTCTTCACCTGTGCTCCCGGTTCCAGAATGAGCTGCTTGTCGACCGAATGTCTGCCGTAGCCGCGCGTTAAGATGCCCGGCTGGCGGCCGGCGCGTCGCAAGCATTCGGCGAGATAGAGAACGAACGGAGTTTTGCCGGTTCCTCCCATTGTGATGTTGCCCACGCTGATGACGGCAACGTCGAGTTTTCGGCGCCTGCGCAGGTTTCGCCGGCGCTTCCACGCTCCGGCCGAACTCCAGATCCGCGCCAGGGGCCAAAGGACAACAAGCGCCGCCAGCGCCGGCCGAACTTGCGGGCAAGCCCGTTGCGCGGCCTCACGGATCATGGCCAACGCGCGTTCCGTGGCGCCACGGCTTGATTCCGCGCACTGCAGCGCGTGCCGGCCGATCTCGGCTGCCCGAGCGCGATCCGTGAGCAACTGATCCACCGCGCCGGCAAGCCCGGAGGCCGATGAGATCTCCACGCAGGCCTTGTGCTCCCGAAATTCCTGCGCGATTTGCCGAAAGTTCTCCATGTGCGGCCCGCAGATGACCGGCCGGGCAAAAAAAGCGGGCTCCAGAATGTTGTGGCCGCCGCGCGCCGCTAGCGTACCGCCCATGAACACGACATCCGCCAGTGGAAACAAGCCGCTCAGCTCACCGATGGAATCGAGCAGCAGCGCGCCAGGGAGTTCCAGCGGCGCCTGAAGGTTGGAGCGCCGCACGAACGAGATGCCGGCAGCCGCCAGCTTCGCCGCGGCCCCATCAAACCGTTCCGGCTTCCTCGGAACGAGGACAAGCAGCATGCGCGGATGCTTGGGTGCAAGGTCCCGGAACGCGGCAATAACAGCGTCATCTTCGTCGACATCCCCGTCCGAGGCAGGCGGCATGGTGCTGGCCGCGATCCAGACCTCGGCCGGCCGCAGGCCATCGATGAGTTGACGCACCGGTGTTCCGGCCTCCGCCTCGCGCGGCAGAAAATCGTATTTGAGATTGCCGCCGATTTTGACCCGGTCGGCGGGAGCACCCATGGCCAGATAACGCTCACGAATTAACTCCGTTTGGGCCAGTATGGCATCGGGCCAGCGGAGCACTTCCTGAAAAAACCAGCGCATCCGCCTATAGCGCGCCTCGGTGCGATCTGAAATGCGCCCGTTGAGGATTAAGAGCCCGCAACCGGCCCGCTTGACCTCACGAAACAGGTTCGGCCAGATTTCCGTTTCGAGAATGACCACAATCGCCGGTTGAAGTGTACGCAGCACGCGACGGACGGCGAACACCTGATCGAGCGGTGCGTAAAAAACACCGGTGACGGTGCTGGACAACTTCTCCTGCGCCGTGGCATGGCCGGCGAGCGTGCCAACGGAAAGAAATAGGGGCGCGCGGGGAAACTCCAGACGCAGGCGGCGCGCCAATTCGATAACGGCGACCACCTCGCCCACCGAAACCGCGTGCAACCAGATGGCGCCGGGAACAGTCTGTCTGAAGGAGGCGGGCAAAAAGCCCAGCCGCTGCCCGAGGGAACTAAAATAGGCGGAGTGCCGCACGCTCCGGAATAGAAAATAGGCCAGTACCGCCGGAAGTGCCAACGCCTGAAGTACCCGATAGAGGAAATAAATGCCTTTTGTTTTCAAACGCTTGGCTCTTCTGATGAGTATAGCGGCGGTGGCCAGCCCGAACAAGGCGTGGGCGGCGGACAAAGACAAGCCAAAGTTCGAAATGGCGCCCGCCGCGAGCTACGCCTCAAACCAGACGAGCGAGAAGGTCACGGTGGGCGCCTCGGTTTACGTTATCGAGGAGAAGGCCAAAACCGCCTTTGGCAAGGTGAACCCATATCAATACGGCATCCTGCCTGTGCTGGTGGTGATCCAGAATGACAGCGGCCAGACTATTCGGCTGGAGAAGATTCGCGTGGACTATGTCGACCGCGATGGCGGCCACGTGGATGCCACGCCGGCCCCGGATATCCGCTATTTGCGCGGTCCGGCCAATCCCAAGCTGGCGCCCAGTCCGTTGCCGACGGGAATGCCTCGCATGTCAAGCCACAAGAACCCGCTCGACGCCTGGGAGATTGAAGGCCGGGCGTTTTCGGCGAAAGTGATCCCGGCGGGAGAATCGGCGGGGGGCTTCTTCTACTTTCAAACGGGACATCGGCCCGGCGCCAGGCTGTACGTGAGCGGCATCCAGGAAGCCGCCTCCGGCAGGGAGCTTGTGTACTTCGAGTTTCCTCTCAAGGATGACCCGCGCTAGCTCCCGGGCGCGCTTTGCTAATCCCGACTGTCCGCGGTTATCTTAGGTTAATAGCGGCCTGTTTTCTTTTAGGAACGTAACTAAAATTAGCAAAATTGAGCGCCTAAACCAGGGAAGATTATCGGGAGATAACTTCCGCGGCCCCACGCATAACCTTTGACAACCAGTGTTGGTATCACGTTGGAAAATATACTTTAATTAACCGAG
Organism: Terriglobia bacterium; assembly: GCA_963768075.1. GTDB lineage: Bacteria > Acidobacteriota > Terriglobia > Bryobacterales > Bryobacteraceae > QHXW01. The sequence continues at coordinate 64,101 of CAVYHD010000001.1, read as the reverse complement.
TTCTTTTAATACATTCTCCCAAAATTTGGCCAGAAAAGTCTTTAATTGTGGGAGTTTTCCTATATAATGAAAACCGCACGAAGGAAGGGCGACGTTTTTGCGCTGCCAGTATTGCGGGAAAAATTTGTGGCCGTTGCGAGGACTCTTCGATGAGGACTTCTGCAGCCGCGACCATCGCCAGCGCTACCACGAGCGCGTACGCAAAGCGCTCGAGCATCTTCCGAAGATTGCCGGGAAGCCCCGCCCGGGTGGAATCGCCGGCTTCCAGTTTGAGAAGCCGCGCGTGCAGGAACCCGTGGTGATGCGACACGGTGTGAGCACGCCTTGTGAGAAGCCGGCTCCTCCCGCGATGCCAGATTTCGCCCATGCTAGCGCCCGCCCGTCATTCGCCGCCACGTCCCAGTCCTTTGCGCCGCTGGCGCCGGCGCCAGTGAAAATCGCCGCGCGGGCCGGTGCGGGAACTGTGATCGCGATCGCTCCGAATGTCTTGAGCATCGACAGTCTGCGCCTGCGCTTCGAGCAGAATCACGGTGCCGCCACCGTCGCAATGTTGGATCGACCAGCCGGGATTAGCCCGCGGCCGCGTAATATCCAGTCTTCCCAGCGATGGACCTCGAGCCCCGCGGTCTTCGACGAACTCAACCACGTTTACGTACACGTTCCCGATCCCTTATTAGAGGCGGTGCTTCCGGTCAGTGGAAGTCTCGCCCCGCAGATCCAGCCGGTTGCCACCACAACCAAAGCTCTGCACACGGCCGTCGCTGGTCCGTCGGGAGCGGGACGCGTCGAGTTCTTCCCGGTGCAAGCCTATTCCAGCATTGCGCTGGCGGAGAGCATCGAGGCGCTGCCGGAAGTGGCGGTCCAGTCCGGCGGACAAATCTGGTTGGAAGATCCAATGAGCTGGCAGATTCCTGTCAGCCTGGCTCCCACGCGGTCCTCGATGGCCATGCTTCCCGCGGCCGACTGCGCGGCCGCCATCGAGAGATTCCGCAGCACACGGCCAGCTACGGCCTCGATCCCGTCGCCGTTGGCCTGGCAATTCGAAGCCGCGGGCATGGACTACCGCCAGCAGAGCGAGGCAGCCGGTCCGGCCGTGGCGCCCGCCATGGTCATTCCATTTCCGGCAGCGCGCGAAGGGGCGTCCGCGCCATTGAGCGATGAGGCCGCCATTTTCAACGCATCGGCGTTCGATGTGATGGTGCCCGAAATCGCGGTGGAAACAGGCGACCTGGAGATTCTCGCCGGCGCGCTCCTGGCAGCCGAGAACCTTGGGCCGCAGGTGCAGAACCGGGCCATCACGCCAGTGAGCGACGAAGTCGCCATCTTTGACGCAGCCACCTTTGACTTGCTGCTGCCGGGCATCCTTGTGAAAGCGGGCGCACCGGATCTGATGGCCGATGATCCGCTGGACGTAACACCGGAGCAGGTGGACGCTTTCGGGCCGCAGACCAAGATCGCTGAGACGCTGTTGCTGCGGAGCACGAGTTGGTTCCCGATGGCACTTGAATCGGTGCTGCCCGCCAGCTCGCTGGACCTGAGCGCCTCCCTCGCCGAACCGAAATTCGACACCGAGTTCGACGCCGCGCCAGCGCCGACGCTGTTGCGCAATGGCGCCAAGAACTTGAGCGGCCGGGTGGCGATCAGCCTGCCCGATCGCGCTGTGCGCCTGAAGCACGGTCCGGAATTCTTCGCCGCGGAACCGGTAGTGGCGGAGTCGGTAGCCCGGCCCATCATTGCCAAAGCGCTCGTCGCGCCGGCTCCTCTGGCCATGCCGGAGATCGGAGCCGGCACTAGCGACCTGGTGTTCGAGCCCGCTGCGACCGAGACCGTTGCGCCGGTGGGCGCGTTCAGCAACCAGGCGTCGATCGGCGATAGCGCCGAAGCTTTAGAGACCGCCAACCTTGAAGTTCCGGCTATCGACCTGGCACCGGCAGGGTTCAGTGCCGACCAACTGAAAAAGGTCAATGTGTGGCCGCGCAACCCTGAGGAGCAATCACCCCGGCACTTCGGGTGCATGGAGCCTCAGTTCGAACTCTACCTGCCGCAATCGCATTACGAAGAGTACCCGCTGGCGCTTCAAGTCACCGTACCTGAACCCAGGACGGTCACTGTATTTGAGACGACCAGCTACAACGAGCAGCCGTCCAACGTCCTCTCCATCAACGAGGCTCGTCCGGCCAAGAGGTTCACCGTGCCAAGCTACATGAAGGGAATGGCGGCGGGTTTGATGCTGGCGTCGTTCCTGTGGTTCGGCAGCTCCAGTATCAAAACCGACGGAATCACGATGCGTCCGGGCGATCTGATTCGCCTGACCATCCAACGTCGCGCGGTTTACGAGCTAAACGACAACTTCCACGCTGGTCTCGCGAGCTGGGAAGGCAAGGGTTTCGCCAAGACGTGGGCATATGACAAAGAAGGCTTCGTCCGCCCAGGCCATCTGGCGTTGTATAAGCCCTCGCACGACATGTCGGATTACAAGGTCGAATTCCTGGCGCAGATAGAGCGCAAGAGTGTCGGCTGGGTATTCCGCGCCGAGGACGAGCAGAACTACTATGCCATGAAGCTGGCGGTTACCGAACCCGGTCCGCGGCCCCTGGTGGCGCTAGTCCGATACGCGGTTGTCGATGGCAAGAGGGAATCACACGGCGAAACGCCGCTGCAAGTCATGATGCACAACAACCGGCCCTATCGCGTCTCAGTCGATGTGAAGGGCAACCGGTTCCTGACCTCGATCGAGGGACAAGTGGTGGATTCGTGGAGCGACGACCGCCTCAAGTCCGGTGGGGTTGGGCTCTTCAGCGAAGGCAGCGAGAAGGCTCGCGTGTACTGGCTGAAGGTTACCAAGAACAGCGATTTCTTAGGCAAGCTGTGTTCGATTCTGGTGCCGAAGGAGTCGTAGCCGGGGAAGAGGGCACGGCGGCATGAAAGATTGATCGAACGGGAGAGAAAGAGAGAGAGTCAATGAGCTCAGTGAATCGCAACCCGGTGGAGATTGGAGCTTCCCCACGTCTGTCTGTGGTCAGCAAGGCTGCGTCGGCGAAAGCGAGCCCGGCAAAGATCGTCAACGGATCGGGTGATGCAGACGATAAGGGAGGCCGCTCCCGATCTCTCGCCACGGCTGTTTCTCTGCACCTGGAAGGCAAAGCCGAAGAGGCGCTGCGCGAGCTGCGCCGTGCGGTGGAGCGCGGCGAAAACAAGCCCGCCATCTTCTCGGCCATGGGCCACATCCTTTACGAGCTGCAGCGCTACCAGGAAGGCGTGGAAGCGTACTCGCACCTGGTGGAACTTGAACCGCACCATCGCAGCGGCTACTTCAAGCTGGCGGTCTGCCTGGAAAAGCTGGGACGCTGGGACGAAGCGGCATCCAACTTCCGCAAGGCTCTCCAAATCGCCCCTGGCAATTCGGAAGCGCAACTGGGTCTGGGCATCTGCTTGTTGCACCTGGAAAATTCCGAGCAGGCGCTTGAAGCGTTCGACCAGCACCTCAGCCAGCAGCCCGAACAGCCGGAAGTGCTCTTCGGCAAGGCCGTCGCTCTGCAACAGGCAGGGCGGTTACAGGAAGCCGCCGACCTCTACACCAAGCTACTCGAGCGCAATCCGCGATCGGAAGAGTCGCTGGCAAACATGGTGGCGCTCGAAATCGCGCGCAAAGACTACGACGCCGTCCGCGAATATTCTGAAAGACTGCTTACCCTGCGCCCGATTTCCCAGGCGGCGCTCGCGGGCCTTGCGACCTCAGCTTTCGCCAGCGCGGACTACGAAGCTGCCGCCAAATTCTGCGCAAAGCTGGTCGATCTGGTACCCGATAGTTTCGAGAACTGGTTCAACCTGGGCGTGGCCTATCAGAAGACGGGCAATTATCAGGACGCTACGCAAGCTTACTCCCGCGCCACCGAGATCCGTCCGGAATCCGCGCAGGCGCACCTCAATCTGGGTGTGACGTTTCAGGAGACCGGCGCTCTGGATCGCGCCCGCGACGCCTACGAGCGCGCCATGGGGCTTGATGCGAATCTCCCCGCCGTGCTCTGGAACCTGGCTCTGGTACTCGAGCAGCAGGGTAATTACGACCAGGCCGAGAAGCTCTATTCGACAAATCCCCGAGAAAGATCCGGAATGGGATGACGCGCAGTTCCGCATGGGCTACCTGCGGTTGCAGCGCGGCGATTATAAGGCCAGCATTGAAGCCTTCGAAGGCTGCCTCAAGAAGCGCAAGGATTGGCCCGAAGCGCGTCTCAACGCCGGCATCGCTTACTGGAAGATGGACGATTCCAAATCGGCGCGCAAAGCGTTCGAGGATGTGCTGACGCTGCGGCCGGAATCAGTGGACGCACTGCGGGGCCTGGCTGCCCTGTCGCTCGCGCAGCAGGACTACAACGGGGCGTTCTCACTCCACAAGCGGCTCCTCGACTTGGGTGAGCGCAGCGCCGAGCTGTTCTACAACGCCGGCCTGATCTCGCAAAAGAAGAACGACATGCAGGAAGCCGCGAAATACTACGAGCAGGCACTGGCGCAGCAACCGCAGTTCGCCGAAGCGCTCCTCAACTTGGGCCACGTACGCAAGTCGATGGGCCAGGAAGAAGAGGCCCGCATCTGCTGGCGCAAGGCCGTGGAAGCCAAACCCGAGTTGGCGGAGACCTACTTCGAGCCCGGCCAATAAGAGGCCTGGCTCTCACCGAGGAAGCGTTTTTCCTTCCTTCTTACCGTAGTCCGAGAGCTCGGTGGTGACTGCAGTCTGCACAAAAGCGCTGCCGTCCCAGTGCAGCGTGAAAATATCCATCGCTGAAATACAACAGTGCGCGTCTCCCGAGAGGTAGTGGGCGGAGCGTGCGATCAGAGTGTTGGTTTTTGCGTCGAAATTATACTTCTCCTTCGTATCGAACTGCTCATTCCACCTAATTTGCTGAATGGCCTGGAGTGCGTGGCCGGCGAGCCGGAACACCTGCGCGTACCCATCGGTGTTGGTTTCTCCGGCGATCGAAATCCAATGGAACATCGCGAGAGCATACTCCGGACCAGATGCGCCGATAGGAGTGAGGTAGGCCACACCTTCGAGGCTCGCCTCGTTAACATCCCCCTTGTCTTTCCATTTGCGACCGCCATTCTTGAATAGCAGCACGGTGTCCCGCTTGCCTTTTTGGTCGAACACGACCAGCTTGAGGTCCCGGAAATCGACCTTTCGAATCGACTGGTAGGAGCCGGAGTAAGACTGCTCCACGTGAACATTGTCGAAATCGGGACCGAAATACTGCGCATAGGGAACCGACGGAGCTTGAGCGAAAAGGCGGAATGTGAACGGACAGAGTGTCAGGAAAATGGCTCTAAATGTTCGCTGCATTTTGGGCCTCGAACGCGTTGTCATTGGTAGGACGTCAGGGCGTTCTTCTTAGGTACACGTGGTCGCGAATCTCCAGCGCCTCTTCCAGGCTAGCATCGTGCCCAGGCTTGCGGCGAAGGGAAGACTCACTCCTCGCTCGGCAAGTCGCCCAGATCCTCAGCCCGATTTTCGAACTTCGTGAGTTGATGGAGGAACACCAAATCGATCTTGCCGATGGGGCCGTTGCGCTGCTTGGCGACGATGAGCTCAGCCAGACCATGGAGGTCTTCGCGGTCGCGCTTGTAGACCTCTTCGCGAAAGATGAAGGCGACAAGATCGGCGTCCTGCTCGATGGAGCCCGATTCGCGCAGGTCGCTCAACTGCGGGCGGTGGTCTCCCTGGCGGGTTTCGGGGGCGCGGCTCAACTGCGACAGCACCAGCATGGGAACGTTCAGCTCTTTGGCGAGCAGCTTCATGCCGCGGGAGATCGTGCTGATTTCCTGGTTGCGGTTCTCGAAACGCCCACGGCCGCTCATCAACTGGAGATAATCGACGATGACTAGACCGAGCTTGCGCTGCTGCTGCAGGCGGCGAAGCCTGGCGTGCATTTCCATGAGGCTCGCGCCGGCGGTGTCGTCGATGAACAAGCGGCGCTTCCACCAGTTGCGCAGCCGCGGCCTGAAGCTTGCGGCGCTCCTCCTGGTTCAGGTAGCCGGCGCGGAATCGCTGGCTTCGACGCGAGCGGTAGCGCACAACATGCGCGTCAGCAGCGATTCCTTCGACATTTCGAGCGAGAAAATGGCCACGGTCTGGTTCAGTTGCGTGGCCACGTGCTGCGCAATGTTGAGGGCCAGCGCCGTCTTCCCCATCGAGGGCCGCGCCGCCAGGATGATCAGCTCGCCCGCGTGCAGCCCGCCGGTCTTCTCGTCGAGCTTGGCGTAACCCGGTGCTAACGCCCTTTATGCGCTTGCTCGGATCGAGAAAAGCGTTGAGGCCGCCCTGGTACTCTTCGATGACCTGCGCCGGGCTGGCCAGGCCGGTTTTCATGCGCGAATCGCCGAGCTTGAGCAGGCTCTCCTCGGCGCCGGCCAGGATCTCTTCCGGGTCCTCTTCTCCCACCAGGCACCGGTTCATCAGGTGCTGGGACGTGAAAATGATGCGGCGCAGGGTGGATTTGTCTTTGACGATGCGGACGTAGCTGTCGAGATTGTAGATGTGGGGCAATCCGTCGTCGAGTGATACCAGGTAGGTCAGGCCGTCGCAGGATTCGAGCTCGTTGTAACTGAGAAGCTCGTTCGCAACGGTGACGCGGTCGATGCGCTCGGCACGCTCGCTGAGTTCTCCCATCCTCTGGAAGATGCGGCGATGTTTCTCCAGGCTGAAGTCGCCGGCTTCGAGCGCTCCCGCAACCTGAACGAACTGAGAGTCGTCCATCAAAATGGAGCCGAGGACGAATCGCTCCGCATCCAGATTGCAGGGCAGTCCTTTCTCCAAAGCTAAGCCGGCAGAAGACATAGAGAGCTGTTACGTTAACCTCCGAGAGGCTTCACGAGAAGCTGAAACTGCGGCATTGCTTTCTTCGTCTTATGCTCTGCAAAATTGGCATTGGATCGTGTGAATCCACGGTGCGCGCAACTCGCACCGAATGAGCACGACAGACGCGTATGCGGTACGAGTTTGCACAGACTTCCACACGCCATGCACACGACCCAAAAACAAGGACCATATATTATGTTTTATACGATCGGGGCCGTCTTTGCCAATTCTTCTCCTTTGCAGACGGGCAATCTTTACCCCAAGCAACTGAATTTATGCAGTGTTAGCTCGCGAGACGGACGCTAGCTTCACCATTTCGCAACAGTAATGATTGATTTCTGCTACAATCGTGCTTCAAGAAATTTTGGGCGCGGGCCTTCGGCAAGGGTTCGCGTAACCGCGTGGCGTGGGTCACGTCACACTTAATAGCGGTTTAGTTTGAGTGGTGCCGCAGCCGCGCGGGGCCTAGCTCCGTGCATCAGGCTTTATGCGGAGCCAGCCGGTGGGCGCACTCCTCCGAGCGTTCACCGGCTTTTTTTTGGAAAGACCCTACCCGCGTTCTACCCGCCCCGGCACCACGTCAATCTGCAGCACCGGATCGGCGGCCGGCACGGGAGTTGGCGGGAGGCCGAGCTCGCGCCGGACAATGTTGGCCCCCTGGGCGATGGCGCTCGCCTTGTAAAACGCGATCTCGCGATTGCATCCCTGGCGGCCGAAACCGCAGTCGCTGGACACGATCAAGCGCTCCGGCGGAATGTACTGCAGCGCCTTGCGGATCTCGGCGGCGACGTCTTCCGGCCGGTCCGCCTGCAGCGCGCGATGGCTGACGGCGCCGATGGCGATCTTCTTCTTGAGATCGTGCTTGAACGGCTCGAACAGCTCCAGATCCCTCTGGTTGCGATCCTTCATTTCGAGCGTCCAGACGTCGCCCCGGCATCGCTCCAGATAGATCTCGATGGAATTGGCGTAGCTGGTATCCTCCATCACGCGCTGCATGTTCGGATTGCCCCAGCAGGTGTGAATCCACAGTTCGACATCGTCCAGCCCCTGGACCTCGCGGTTGAACGCATCCACCATGAACTTCACTTCTTCGTGGTCCTTGCCGAAGGTGTTCGCCATGAAGTGGAAAGTCGGCTCTTCGATCTGGATGCACCGGCAGCCGGCGTCGCGCAGCGCCAGCAGTTCCTTGTTCATCGCCTCCGCCATGTCCCAGATCACCTGCCGCTTGTCCTTGTACTTGGGCGTGTGGATATCCAGGAACAGCGCCATCACCTGCGAGCAGCAGGTTCCGAACTTGACCGGCTTGCGCGTCTTTGCCTTGCGCGATGCGCCACAGCTTGGGATAGTCGAGCGGCCGATGCTCGATCTTGTCCACCACGTGCGGCCAGCGCCAGCCGGTGTAGATCTCGTTGAGCAGTGTGCCGGGCGGATAGTGAAGCCATGGCGCGGTGGTCTCTTCCGGCTGAAGGTAGTCGCCTTCGAAGCCCGCCCAGCGCTGCAGGGGATAGTGGTGCCAGGCGCGTCCGGCCAGGTCCTCGTCCACGTGGAAGTCGCCGTGGGTGAGAATGTCGAGCCCCGCGCGCTCCTGGTCGCTGATCACCACCGCCATGGCATCCTGAAACTTCTCGCGGAAGCGGACGTCGAGCATGCAGGTGTCGAGCGGGCGGCCCCACATGCTGACGTCGAACCAGCGCGGGCGCGGAAACGATCCGGTGACCGTGCTGGGGAGAATCAGATTGGCGGTAGCGGTGAACATTCAATTCCTCCCAGGCATTGTACAGCCGCGCGCGGTGCCGCTATTCCACCGTGCCGAACGTGATGGAGGAATCGGCTTCGAACTTGCGGTAGTCCTGAAACTCGATTTCGTTGCGTACTTTCTTGCGGTCGAGAAGCAGCAAGACAACGGCTTCGACCGGCAGCAGGTAACTCTTGTCGCCGATCGATGTGTCGTTGTAGTCGATAGTGGTGGAGATCTCCCGGGTCATCAGGGAAAGGGGAATCTCGGTGGCGGCATCGGTGATGCGCCAGACCGCGCCGGTCGCCGGATCCGCGAAGACAGAGCCATGGTAGGGGACGAAGGCCTTGACGAGATCGCCGAGCGAGAGGCTGAGACTCGAGTGCTCCTTGTCCACCGAGTAGTCAAAGACGGCGACGCGCTTTCCGCGCAAAGTTTCCCAGCCGCGCCACGTGAACCAGGCTTCGCCCCTGGGCCCGAGGACGCGGCTGAGCAAGAGGCCGAATTCCCCTTCGGTAACCAACGGAGTGCGCCAGTGCCGCTTCGCCGGATCGGCGGGCTTGCCGTTGACCAAATCGAGGCTGCGCCGCTCGCTGCCGTGATTGAAGCTCAGCTTATAGATCAGCGTGTCGCCTTTGTGCCAGTGTTCCGATTTCACGCCAGCCTCGAGCTGCCGAGTGACCTGCACACAGAGGAAATTAGGAAGGTTCGTCACGTACTGCGCCGCGTAGCGGTGCATCGACTGCAGGAGCTCGTCCAGCTCGGCGGAGCTGGGCGTAGGCTGACCATAGGCGGAGACCGCGAGAACAACACCGGACAGCAGAATCCCGACGCGATGAGCGAGCACGTTAGTGGAAATACATCACGTCGGGCCGCGCGGCGTGATTGGCTTCGGCACAGGGACCATAGCGGCTGCCCTTTGGAATCCAGTATTGGCCGGCCGGCGTGTCCCAATGCTCGAAACCGCCGGCATCGGTTTCAAGGAGTTTGCTCGCTTTGAAGATCTCGTCGTTGTAGCGGATCTGCAGCTTCAGGTTCTGGTCCGCCATGATAGCATCGGCGATGGGACATTCCGGGCTGCGGCCCACCACAGCCAGCGCGAGCAGCCGGGCCGGCGGGCAGAACCACAGGAACGCCGCCACGGCGGCAAGGGGAATCAGAAACCGAAAAATGCGCGACACAGTGGCACTCCTTTAGGCACGACGCAGAACCATGGCCGAGTTCTTGCTACCGAAAGCGATGCAATTGGCGACTGCGTACTCGATATCCATTTTGCGCGGGCCTTCCGCGATATAGTCGAGATCGCATTCCGGGTCCGGCGTATCCAGGTTTCTGGTCGGCGGAGCGACACCATCGCGCATGGCGAGCAGCGTAGCGGCAATACCGGCCGCACCGCAGGCTCCTTGCGGATGGCCGATCAGGCTCTTCACCGACGAGCCAGCCACCTTGTAGGCGTGTCCGTTGAAGGCGAGCTTGATGGCCCGTGTCTCGATGCGATCGTTCAACTCCGTCGCGGTCCCATGATAGTTGATATACTGCACGTCGGCCGGCGGCACACCGGCCTCTTCGAGAGCCATGCCGATGGTGCGCGCCGGCTCTTCGCCGCATTCTTCGAGGCGCACGCGGTGGAACGCCTCGCAGGTAGAAGCGTAGCCCACGATTTCCCCGTAGCTGCGGGCGCCGCGTGCCAAAGCCTTTTCGCGCTCCTCCAGCACGAAGAACCACGCTCCCTCGCCAAGCACGAAGCCGTCGCGATCGCGGGAGAAGGGGCGCGAGGCGCGCTCGGGTTCGGTGTTCCAGCTCGTGGTCAGAATGCGCATCAGCATGAAGCCACGCAGGATGAGCGGAGCGATAGGCGCATCGACGCCGCCGGTCACCATAGTGTCAATCACTCCAGCCTGAATATTGCGGTAAGCGTAGCCGATGGCGTCGGTGGAGGAGGTGCAGCCTGTGGAGACGATGTGGCTCATGCCGCGGAAGCCGAACCGCATGGAAACTTCGCTGGCCAGCGTGCCGATGGTGCCCGTGGGAATGGTGTAAACGCTGCACTGCTTCTCGTGGCCGGTGTAGTAGAGCCGGTACTGCTCCTCGGTGAACGCCTGGCTGCCGCCGCCGGAGCCTACGATCACGCCAATTCCGCGAAGTTGATCGCGAGTCATAGAGCGAGACTCGATGCCGGCATCGCACAACGTTTCCTCGACCGCGGCTAGGGCCATCGGCACGGCGCGAGAGACGTGCGGGCGGTCCTTGGGCTCCACATACTGGCGCTCGTCGAAGTCCACTACTTCACCGGCCACTTGCACCGCGTGCGTGGATGGATCAAAGCAGCGGATGCGGCGAATTCCGCTAACACCTTCACGGGTGGCACGCCAGAAATTCTCTCGGCCCACTCCATTCGGGCTCACGGCCCCGATACCCGTGACTACGACGCGACGTGCCATGTGTGCGTAACTATCCTCAACGAACGGGCGCCATCCACGCGGCCTGCGTTACCAATGCACAGAAAGCGTGTCTGGACGGGCCTGCGACTGGAGAACTGCTTTGCCTTTTGCCTTTCCGTCAGTATAGGCTGTTTTCATGCCTTCAGGGAACGGAGCCGGTTCCAACCGGTTCCTGGCATTGGCGGGAATTCAAGCGGGCGTTGTCGGCGCCCTCATCCTGCTGGGATATCTTGCGCTCGATTCGAAATGGCATGGCCGCTCGGTCTGGACGGTTCCCAACCTGCTGGCGTCCACATTTTACGGCGAAGCGGCTTACCGCCAAGGATTCGGCTCACGGACGAGCGCGGGGTTGGCGTTGCTGCTCGTGGTCTACGGCTTGTTGGGCGCGCTGTTTGGACTAGTGATCCGCGATGACAGCGCGCGTCTGCGGATAACGCTGGTCGGGCTGATCTACGGCACTGCCTGGTTTTTCTTGTCTTTCAATTGGCTATGGAAGTTCGTGAACCCCATCGTTCCGATTTACAGTCCCGATCGCGCCATGCTGGTGGGCCACATTCTCTACGGTGGCGTGTTGGGCAGCCGTTTTCCCCGGTACCTGAGGGCGATGAGCGCGAGGGATGGTCCGGAAGTGCCGGAGGCGCTCGAGGCGCCGGCGCCTGTTCCTAGACCGGATCTCTAGAATTCGGGCCGAACGGAAATGCCCGTGGGCACCCACGAGCAGTAAACTCCGAGCCGTGTTGCGCAGTTGCCGGGGTTGGACTGTACGGCTTTTGTGAGCGCGTCGAGAGCCTCCTTCTGATCGGTGGCGACCACGGCCATGTTGTGATCCATCTGGCTGGTGCGTATCAGATAGATAAGACGCACGAACCGGACGCTCGCCGGGAGATCAAATAGCGGCACAAGTGGCTGCGGTTGCGGCGCGGTCTCTCCTCCTTTCGTAGTCGTGGCGGAAAGGAACGCTATGCGCATGCCTCTCTCATCGGGTTTGCTCACGGAATAATAGGCGGTTTCGAAGCCGATGAAGTCCGCGGCGGGAACAGTGATTGAGCTGCCAATGGTCTCTGCGCCGGATGTCCGCAACTCGTAGCCGCCGGACTTCAGGATGGGCGTGACCACGCGCAGGCGCCAACCGGGCTCGAGATCGATGAAGTAGCCCGACTTCTCCGGGATGGGCGGCTCCGGCATGGTTTTGGAGCTGTGCGCGGCGCAGCCAACCAGTATTGCCGCGCACGCCAGCCAGGGAGCGCGCGGTCTAGTGCAGCTTGAAGTTGACTTCAATAGTCGCTTGCACCGCGACGGGTTTACCGTCTTTCTTGCCGGGCTCAAACTCCCACTGAGAAATCGCTTCGATGGCCTTCTGATCGAGGCCGGGATCGAGGGACCGCGCGACATGAAGATTATGCGCACGGCCGTCGGGATGCACTTCGAGCCTCAGCACAGTCGTGCCTTCGATCTTGGCATCTCTCGCCTCTTTGGTGTAGTCAGGATCGATCTTGTGCAGGACCTTGGGCGCACTCACGCCATTTTCCCCGATATGGTGAAGCGGCGGTTCCTGTGGGCCCGCGGCGACCGTCTTAGCCCCGGGAACACCACCCACGATCCCACCGATCACGCCTCCGGGGACACCTCCTATCACGCCTCCCACCACGCCCTGAGCTACGCCTCCGACGATGCCCGCGGCGGGAGCGGAGTCGTCTTGCGCGATGAAAGTCGAGCTCACTGATTCAAGGGGAAACGCCCAGACTGCGACGGCGCCGGCAGCAGCCAGGCACAGGGTGATAATCGCGAGCGATGTGATGGAACGGGACTTGGTCATAGACACCTCCTGGAGAAGGGATTTGATGCGCCGCGCGAGGTGGCGCTTGCACGTAAACGCGGGTGCGGTAATGGGAGAATCGATGCCGGCGAAATCCAGCAGAACTTCGACATAGCACCGGGGAGCGCCGGTGATTCCGACGACCATGTGGTCCACTACCTGCTCGCGCGCCAGCCGGATTTCCGCGATCAGCCACCAGACGGCGGGATGGAACCAAAGCACCGCACGGATGATTTCTTCGGCCACGTGGAACACCCAATCCCTGCGGCGGACGTGCAGGAGCTCATGCCACAGAATGGCGTTCTGGTGCGCGGGGACGAGCTCCAGCCAGCGCGAAGGAAGCAACACGGTGGGACGCCGGAAGCTGAACGTTACGGGCCCGGAAACCTCGCGCGAAACGTACACCGCCGCGTGTGCGCCGCGAGCAATGGGTAGCGGCTCCACGGCTAGCGGCGTGGCGCGGCGGCGAAACCCGCGCAGCTTGGCATAGCCCACGACGAGCCAGATCAAACGGGCGGCGATGCCCGTTGCAAGCAAAGCGAGCAACACTTTTGAAGCGGAGAGCGGAACGGCGTCCGGCGTGGAGGCGCGGAAGACGGAAACCGTACGTGCGGAAATCCCGGTGGTGACGGGCGCCGCGCGCCAGGGCTCTACCACCGGGAGCAACAAGCAGACGCCGAGCAGCGTCTGCAAGTAAGCCAACCCAGTACCCGGAGAGCGCGCCGGCACCATGCGCAGCAAGAGCGCCGCCACTGTTGTGATGACGCCGACCTGCACCCACCCGGCCACGAGATCCGCCAGCCATACCTCGGCGGTCATTGGGATTTCTCCAGCAGGCGCCGGATTTCGACGAGATCGCTCTCCGACAGGCGCTCGTCTTCCACCAAATGCACGAGCAGCGGCTTCGCCGCGCCCTGGAAGACGCGATCCACGAAGTCCCGGACCATCAGTCCCAGGACTTGCGCACGCGGCCGAGCCGGCTGGTAGACGTAAGCGCGGTCCTCCTGCCTCTTCTTGAGATAGCCCTTCTGCGCGAGGATCTTCATCACGGTCATGACGCTGGTATAAGCGACTTTTTTGCGCTCGCGCAGCGCCTCGTAGACATCGCGCACGGTAGCTTTGTCCTTGCTCCAAACCACGTGCATGATCTCGAGTTCCGCGCCGGTGAGGGTCGTACTCGGGCGTCTCATACTAATTTTATAGTACTAATGATTAAACAATTCAAGTGCGAAGTGATGGGAAGTGTTAAAAAACGGTGGATCAGTCCTGCTCGGCGCTGCGGGCGGCGGGGGCGTTCAGAAATGCCATGGCGGCGGCTTCGTCGTCAGCGATGGGAATAACGGTGCTAAGTCGCATCAGATCAAGGACTTCACGGACGCGCGGGTTGGGTCCGGCGATTATGAAGCGGCCTCCGAGAGTATTGGTGACCGAGGTATAGACGCCGACCAGGAAGCCGATCCCGGTGGAGTCGATGTACGGAACGTCGTGAAAATCGGCCATCACCTTGCGACGCCCGCTTTTCTTGATCTCGTCGGTCTTGGTGCGCAGGTAGTCCGCGTCCAGGCCGGTGGCAAATCGTCCCTTCGTGCGAAGGATACAGACGTCGTCCTGGTAATCGAAATCGATGTGCATCCGGTTGACTCCGTCCTTTGGTATCGTACTACAAGCAATGGCCGGCGCGAAGCGCATCCTGATCGCGGACGCTGATCCGGAGGTGCATCGGCTGCTCCGGACGGTGCTGGAGGCTTCCGGCCGCAGGGTGGATAGCGTGTTTGGCAGCCCCGAGGCCCTCAGCGCTGTGGCATCCGCTCACTACGACCTGGTGCTGGCCGACGTGAGCATGGGCGCCGGCCTGGGACTGCTGGAGCGCTTGCGCGAGTTAAGTCCGTCGGCGAAAGTCGTCGTGATGACGGTGGACGGCACGCCGGAGAGTATCGTACGCTCCATCCGCGAGCAGGCCTACGCCTACTTCAGTAAACCCTTTGCCGTCAGAGCGGTAGCCGATATGGTGGGCAAGGCGCTCGAGAGCGCCCCATACGAAGACGATATTCAAGTGGTGTCGGCGAGCCCGAACTGGCTGAGCTTCCGGGTACGCTGCAAGATGGAGGCCGCGGAGCGAATCGTGCAATTTCTACGGGAGCTGCCAACGGACCTGCCGCTGGTGGAGCGGGAAAACATCGCCAGCGCCATCCGTGAGATTCTGGTGAACGCGATCGAGCACGGCTGCGCTTCGGACCCGGAAAAACAGGTGCGCATCAGCTATGTGCGGACTCAGCGCGCCATCATTTATCACGTAGGGGATCCGGGAAGCGGGTTCTCGTTCGGGGATCTGTCTCACGCCGCCGTTTCTAACCGCGAGAATGCGCCGTTCGAGCACTCGGAAGTGCGCGACCGCATGGGCATGCGTCCGGGCGGCTTCGGCATTATGCTCGCGCGGCACATGGTAGACGAGCTTATCTACAACGAAACCGGCAACGAGGCACTGCTGATCAAATATCTGGCGTGAGGTAGGCGACTCCAGCCGCCTAGGCCATTTCCATTTTCTCTTCGACCACCCGGCCGTCGAACAGGTGGATGCCGCGGTCGGCGAAGCGGGCGTAGCGGGGGTCGTGAGTCACCATCACGATGGTGGCGCCGTTGCGGTGGAGCTCGCGCATCAGGTCCATGACGGCTTCGCCGTTGGCGGAGTCGAGGTTTCCGGTGGGCTCGTCAGCGAGCAGCACGGACGGCGACCCCACAAGCGCACGCGCCACGGCCACGCGCTGTTGCTGACCGCCCGATAACTGGGACGGGTAGTGTTTGACGCGATGCGACATGCCGACTTTCTCCAGCGCCTCATGCACGAGCTTTTTGCGCTCCGATCCGGGCGTGCCGCGGTAGGTGAGGGGCAGCTCGACGTTCTCGTAGACCGTCAGATCGCCGATCAGGTTGAACGCCTGGAAGATGAACCCGATCTCGCGATTACGGATGCGCGCCCGTTCTTGCATCTTCAGGCCGCTCACCGGCTTGCCATTGAGGACGTAAGTGCCGTCGGAGGGCGTGTCGAGCAGTCCGAGGATAGCGAGCAGGGTCGATTTGCCGCAGCCGGAAGGACCGGAAATCGAAACGTACTCTCCCTTTTTGATATCAACGTGAATACCCGCCAAGGCATGTGTCTCGACTTCATCGGTGACGAATACCTTGGTCACGCCGTCGAGGTGTATGAGTGGAACCGCTCCGTCCGCCATTCTTTGCTCCTCAATTTGCTAATTCAGCCGCAGGCGATCGTGCCCATCCCAGGCTGACATGTCCGACAGAATTACCCGATCTCCGATTTTCAACCCGTCCAGAACTTCGATCGTCGTCACTGAACCGACCCCCAATTTTACAGGCACGCGCATCGCGCCCTTGCCGTCCGGATCGATCTTGAATAACGTGATGGTGGTATTGGGCTGGCCAAACACAGGCCGCTCGACATATACTACATCGCTCAAGTTCTCCAGCACGATGGTGCCATCCACGCTGAGATCGGGAACAGCGCCGGACGGCAGCGCGCCGATCAGACGGACGTCCACCGTTCGCGTGCCGTTGATTACCGAGGGATCGATGCGCGACACCTTCCCGGAAATAATGCCGTTGCGCGTATCGATCTGCGCCTCCTGCCCGATCGCGACGTCTTTCGCCTGAGTCTCGGCGATTTTCAATTCCGCTTTCAGTTTCCAGGGCTGAGTGATGCGGGCCAGCGGCGTGCCGGCGGTGACGCGCTGGCCCTCGTCCACCAACAACTCAGTCATGATGCCGTTGGTTCCGGCCTTGACCTTAAGCGCTTCCACCTGATTCTTCTTCAACTCGTACATAGCGCGAAGCTGGTCAACTTTGGCTCTTTGCGCGGCGAGCTCCGCCTGCACCTGCTGTTTTTGGAACGCCAGCCGTTCCTCTTCGAGCTTGGTGCGCTGGGACAGCTCGTCGGCCTTCACCGCTGACAGCTTCTCCTGAAGGTCGGGAATCAAGCCTTCCTTGGCCAGTTCCCGGTCGCGATCGGCGGTCAGTTTCGCCTGTTTATAATCGGAGCTAACCGTCGCGGCGGCCGCCTTTTGATCGAGACCCTGCTTCTCGAGAGTCATTTCCGTATCGGTATAAGTGGCTTCGGCGGTCTTGAGCTGGTACTCGGCATCGACCATAGACTGTTCGAGTTCCGGACTGGTGAGGATCATCAAGACGGTGTCCGGCTTGACGACGGCATCTTGTCCGGGCAATAGCAGGCGCTTCTCGACTCGCCCATCAGTTTGGGCGGGGACTACCAGCTTTTCCTCGGGAACCAGGGTGCCGAGGCCATGCACATCCCGCTTCATCGGGCCACGTTTGACAGTTCCTGGCCATAGCGTTGCCATCTCGACGCTGGGCGCCGCGGGCTTGAGCCGGGTAACTGCGAATGTGATTCCGCCGAGAGCGATGACGAAAACGGTGATGTAGACGATTCGCCGGATCAAGCGCTTGCGTCCAGCATCTTTGCGTATAACGTCCATGGGCCCTCCCTACGGAATTGGCACGCGCGATACCATTCCTAAATACAGTCTAACTGCTTGAATTATCAAAGGGAAACGGGTAGAGAAAGAGTGTCTGGTGTTCGGCTGCGGAATGCTTGCGTCCCAGGAACGGACAGGGGCGGCTTATAGATTCTCGAAGAAGCGCTTCCTGGTTACGCCAGCCATCCGAATGATGCTGGCGAGTGTCCCTCTTGGCAACGTTCTCGAGCCATGCACGGGAACCGGCACGGTCCGAGGGTGTCCGTCCTTAACCATCATGTGGTGACTGCCTTCGATGCGATCTAGGCGGAACCCGAGCTTCTGCAGGACTCGAATGGTGGTTTTCCCACTTGCTGCCGGGAAATTCGCCACCTATAGAATTCCGACTAGATGTTTCAGTTCGGTCAGCCGGCCGCCGGCCAGGGGGATCTTCTTATGATTGGCTTCCATCGACTTGATGTAGCCGCGGATCATCTCTGCCGTGTTGTCCAATGCATTCAGTTCGCTCTTACCGAACGTGGACATGCCGTGCAGTTCCTTCACGTAAGTCACGAAGGAATCGCTATCCTCGTCAAACTCCATGTCGACGGTAACGGTCTTCGTGGTCGCGAGGGGATGGTTCCGATAGGCGTGAGGATCGGGCGTCCGCAAGAACTCCTTGGTCGCCTTCTGTTCCGCCGTCTTCCGAGATTTGTCGTAGACAATGATGCCAGGCGCCTCGGCGACCGAAGCGACGAAAGAACCATCCCTCTGCGGGAGGCTAATTATCTGAAACTGCCGAAGGGTTGGGCGGTGGATGCGAGGTTTGACTGGATAGTCGTTCGCCAAGAAGGGAAACGGTGCGTGGTGCGCCAAGCGCTCGGGTACAGGGTTCTTGAGCTTCAAACGAAGCATTTCACCCTATGATAGCTCCCGAATTGCGGCGCCGCTTCACTCGACCGCGCGCTCGATGGAGTAGACGGCACGGGTCGGAGATTCACGGGTGACGCGGAAGACTAGGTCGCTCCGCTTTCCAGCGGGGAGGGGCTCCTGCTGGAGAGGGTTGGATTGTTCAACGGAAAGGGTCGCGCCGGAGCTGGCGAGGCGCACGGTGCGCAGCCGGCCGTTTACGCGAAATCCCAGCGAGCTATCGGGATTGATTTGCACGTCGGCCACGCCGGCAGCGGCGAGCGCACCGTTTTCGGGCAGAACGTTGAGGCCGGAATCCTTCCAGACGAATTCCAGCCATCGGCCGCCATCACGGGCCGAAAAAACAGCACGCGCCCGCTGATTCTCGAGCACCCATTCGGGCTGTCCATCGTTGTCGAGATCGGCGGAGTAGGCGATCGTCTCGCCGCGCGGGATCACGGCGAAGCGCATGGGCAGATCGACTGCTATCGCGCCGGTAATGTGCAGGCGCCACGGCACGAGGCCACGCTCGGACAGAATGGGAAAAACGCGGATGACAGCGTCGCGCTCCATGGCGCCGGCGATCGCGATCTCGGTGCGGGCAGGCGAGAATTCCAAGCCATCGCCCTGTGCCTCCACTGTGAAATTGCGGATCTCGGATGAGTTGTTATGGAGGACGACGCTGACATCGCGGCCGGCGTTGGCGTCGACCGGCACAATGGCGGGCATGACAGGCAACTCGCCGGCTGAGCCGTAGTGCAGGCCCATGGCTTCACGAACACGCACGGATAACGGGCGCAACAGTTGCAGACTGGCGCGGCTCATTAAGACGCCGTCGGCTTCGAGAGCCATGGGGGTCGAGTCACCGTGGAGCGAATCGGCCGGAACATCGATTTCGTAGTCGATTTCCGTGGGCGATTTCACCTCACTCCGGGCGTGAAACCCCGGCGCGACGATGAGACGTGAGCGTTCCGCCACTTGCTCGGAGGAATACGAAGTCTCCAAACGGTTCTTTTGACCAATGGTGAGCCGTTTCGCTTCGACGAAGAACGCGGAACTGTCGGGGGCCTGGATGGCGAGGCCGATTCGGACGCGATGCCCCGGACCTTGGCCCTGCGGGATGGGGAGGCGGACGCGGAAGGTTTTGTCGTCCCAATCGAAACTGGTCGGTTTGCCTCCTGCCAGCAGAGGCCCACTAGGCTCCTGCGATAGTTGCAGGACCACCACGCCAGCCTTCGGCGCAGCGAACTCCATGGCCAAGATGCCGTTCTCGTACTCCACCAGGTTTAACTCGGCGGTGGCGTAAATGATGTGATCCCGATTGGCGAAACCGGAGCAGTCGCGGCATAAATTCGCGCCCGTGAGGGGAATGTTCACTGGAAGCCACAGGGCCTCGCCGGGGGCGAGCTGTATTTGGGGCAGAGCGATGCGCCGCTTGGAGGGCGGATAGAAGGCGCGCAGTGCACCGGCAAACTCGGTTTTGCTCTGATTGACTACGCTCAGCGCGGATGCCCCATTCGGCCCTATCAACTGCTGCGCCAGGACGCCCGCCGGAAGCACGCCCGTAGCCGGGCGCACGGGGAACGTTGGTCTCAACGCGGGCAAGGCTGCGCCCCAGTACTGCCAGAGAAGGGCGGCGCGGCGCAACGGCGTCACGGGAGTGCGCTCGTCACCTGAAAGGGAAATGGCGCCGGCGCGGAAAATGGGGGCGTTGGCGGCTTCCCATCCGACGGGCGGAATCGAGTCCTCGACATCTTCCCAGAGGAGCGATCCGTGGCCGGCCGCGAACCCCTGACGGCTTTGCATCAAGGCGCGCGAGTCCTTGATCGAAACAAGCGTCAACGGAAGGGGCGGCTCGGGCGCTTTGAAGACGCCACCCGATCCCTCAACGAAAGCGATAGGACCGCCGTGTGAGACCAGAAATGGATCCAACACGTTGTTGAGATCCGACAGCCATTTCCGCAATGCGCGGCGGTCGGACTCGAGACCCGCCGGATATCCGGAATTGATCCAGCCTTTGACCGGCGGCGCGGGACGGATCCACGCACGTAAGCCGGCGCGCTTCAGGAGCCGGATGAAGCCGATCAGATCGCGTCGCGGGCTGGTGCGTCCCGCTAGATCGAGGGTTTCCGAATCCGGCTGGTGCCAATTCCACGGAATGGAGAACGCGACAGTGCCGACTCCCAGATTCTTTAGCCAGATCAGTTCTCGTTCCCAGAGCTGCGGGGGATACGCATAGTAAGGAAACTCGACGGCCTGAACGAACCCGCGCGGCGCTTCGGGCGCGGGCGCCGAACCTGCCAGCAAAAGAAGGATCGCGACGGAGCGCATCACCAGGCTGCGGTCTTGCGGAGGCGGTAATCCGGAACCAGGGGCATGTGTTCTACCCTGCACATCTCAAACAGGCGCGAGCGGGCGCGCTCTCCAATTTGGTCGGCCAGAGTGCGCCGGTAATCGATGGCGCCATCGGGACCTTTCTGCGAAATGCGGCGGCCGGCCTCGGGATCCGGCAGATTGGTGGTGGCGATCAAGGCTTTTCGGTGGTTACAGCGGTGGGTGATGATGGAGGTCACGACATCTTCGATCCAGGGGAGCACACGGTGCGAGCCGAGGTCATCGATCATCAGCACTTGCGCCTCGAGCGCCGTGTTGTAGGCCTGGCGATCGCTCGACCCGGAGTTGGGGTCGAAGCCCGAGCGGATGCGGTCAATGAGGTTCTGGTAATCGAAGAAGACACCCTGAAAGCCTCGCGCAATGATGACGCGAAGAGCCGCAACGGCGAGATGCGTCTTTCCGCTACCGGGGTCGCCGATCAGCAGCAGTCCCGGTTTCGGCTCCTCGAGAATACGTCGCTCGCGTACTTTGAGACGCGATCCTTGATGGTCCTTAGATCGCGGGCCGCGATGTCGTTATCGGTCGGAAGCTGAAAGCTTACGAAGGAAGCGTCCCGGTACAGCGGCGGAATTCCGGATGCCTCTTCGAGCCGCGTCGAACGCGCCTCTTTAGGCGCATGCGCAGCGTTCGACGCCGGAGACGCCCCCCGCTCCACCGTCTTCCAGCCTGATCCGCCGCACTCGGGGCAAACTGCTTCCGCCATGAATCTCTATTATCGTTATACTCGCCGGACTACTCAATGGTTGCGAGAATCGCGCCCGCGCTCACGGTCTCGCCGGGGCGCACGGGAACCGCTGCCACACGGCCGGCACGGCGTGTCTTCAGCTCGTTCTGCATCTTCATGGCTTCAACCACCACGAGGCCCTGCCCCGGCTCGACGGCATCGCCAGGCGACACCAGGACGCGGACGACTTTTCCGGGCATGGGGGCGATGACCGATTGCGCGCCCTCGCCGGCGGCGCCGCCCGATTTCCGGCTCCAGCGCCGCGGATCGAGCACCTGAATCTCGAAACGGTGGCCGTCGATGACCACCACCAGCCCGGCGGGCGGTTCTCGACCCAGGCATCATAGGATTGACCATCCAGCAGAATGGAGTAGACGCCCGGCTCGGAGTCCGCACGTCGGCCGTGCGCTCCGGTCGTCTCCCCGGCGAAAACGGCAGGCAGTGCCCGGGCGCCAGAATTTCGACCAGATCCTCGGCGCCATTGATGGTGAGAGGGAATTTCATCGCAGCAATTCGTTGCGGCCGGATGCGAGCCACGAAGACGGCCCGGCGTGCGCCGGATCGCCACCACCGGAGGGGCCGTTGGTGCCCTCGCGCGAGGCCCGCGAGGCGGCGTGCAGGCTGGCGGCCAGGGCGGCGACAGCGGCCAGATCGGCGGGCGGCCGTGGAGGCTGATGGCGCGCAAAGAACTCATCGATGAAGCCGGTGTGCAGGCGGCCGGCGCGGAATTCCTCGTCCTCCAGAATCTGCCGGAAGAAACCGATGTTGGTGCGGATGCCGCCCACGTCGTATTCGCCGCAGCGCGCGCATCATGCGCGCGATGGCTTGCTCCCGCGTGCGCGCCCAGACGGCCAGCTTGGCGAGCAGCGGGTCGTAATCGATGGGGCACGGTCCAGCCATCGTAGACGCAGCCATCCAGGCGAATGCCCGGGCCCATGGGGCGGTCCAGGCGGGTCGATGCGTGCCGGGGAAGGGAAGAAGTTGTTGTAGGGATCTTCGGCATAGATGCGGCATTCGATGGCCGCAGCCGCGCCAGCGAAATCCTCCTGCTGCGAGGCGGCAGCGGCTCGCCGGCGGCGATTTCGATCTGGAGCCGCACCAGGTCGAGGCCGGTCACCAGCTCGGTGACGGGATGCTCCACCTGCAGGCGCGTGTTCATCTCCAGGAAGTAGAAGTTGCCGCTCGGGCGTCCACCAGGAACTCCACCGTGCCGGCGTTGTAGTAACCGGCCGCGCGCGCGACGCGGATGGCCGCTTCGCCCATGGCGCTCGCGCATCTCCGGATGCGACGGCCACGCAGCGGCGACGGACACTCCTCAATCACCTTCTGATGGCGGCGCTGCAGGGAGCACTCGCGCTCGCCCAGATGGATCATGTGGCCGTGGCGGTCGCCCAGCAATCTGAATTTCGATGTGGCGGGGCCGCTCGATGAGCTTCTCGACGTAGATCTCGGCATTGCCGAAAGGCGCGCTCGGCTTCGCTGGAGGCGTCGCGAAAGGCGGAGTCCAGCTCGGCTTCGCGATCCACGCGGCGCATGCCCTTGCCGCCGCCGCCGGCCACGGCCTTGAGCAGCACGCGGATAGCCGATGTCGCGCAGCGAAGGCGCGCGCCTCGTCACGGGCGTCCGCGGCCGCGTGCCGCCGCCCGGCACCACCGGAGCGCCCGCCGCCATGGCCATCTCGCCGCGCGCGCCGTTTTCGATCCCATCTTGCGAATCGATCCGCCGGAGGGCCGATGAAGACGATGCCGGCCTGCTTCGCAGGCGGCGGCGAAATCGGCATTCTCGCTGAGAAATCCGTAGCCGGGATGGATGGCCTCGGCGCCATGCGTCGCGCGCGGCGTCCAGAATGCGGTCGATGCGGAGGTAGCTTTCCGCCGACGGCGAAGGGCCCACGTGCGCCGCCTCATCGGCCATGCGGACGTGCAGCGAGGCGCGGTCGGCATCGGAGTAGACGGCGACCGGAGCGATGCCCATTTCGCGCAGCGTGCGAATGACGCGCACGGCGATCTCGCCGCGATTGGCGATCAGGACCTTGCGGAACATGGAAAGGCCGATTCTAACGCCGAGCCGCCGAGAACACCGGGAATTCTAATTCATCTCGGCGTCTGTGCGCCTCGGCATTGAAGAGTTTGTTCACTCCAGACGGTAGTTCGGCGCTTCCTTGGTGATGATGACGTCGTGGACGTGGCTCTCGCGCAGGCCCGCCGGTGAGATGCGCACGAACTGGGCCTTCTCCTGCAGCTCGCGAAATCGTGGCGCAGCCGCAATAGCCCATGCCGGCGCTCAAGCCGCCGACCAGTTGATACACCAGATCGGCTCAGCGGGCCCTTTGTAGGCACGCGGCCCTCGATGCCTTCCGGCACCAGCTTGCCGCTGGTATCCTGCACGTAGCGGTCGGATGCCCTGCGCCATGGCGCCCAGCGATCCCATGCCGCGATAGGTCTTGAACGTGCGGCCCTGGTAGAGAATCGTCTCGCCGGGGCTCTCGTCGGTGCCGGCGAACAGGCCGCCGATCATGACGCAATCGGCGCCGGCGGCGATGGCCTTGGTGATGTCGCCCGAATACTTGATGCCGCCGTCGGCGATCAGCGGGACACCGGCTCCGCGCGCGCCTTGGCACACTCCGCGATGGCCGTGATCTGCGGAACGCCCGCGCCGGTGACCACGCGCGTAGTGCAGATGGAGCCTGGGCCGATCCCCACCTTGATGCCGTCCACGCCCAGCGAGATCAGCTCGCACGCCGCCTCATGCGTGGCCACGTTGCCGGCGATGAGCTGCACGTCCGGCAGGCTCTTCTTCACCGTGCGCACAGCTTCCATCACGCGCGAAGTGTGGCCATGGGCGGTATCGATCACGAGCACGTCGACCTTCCGGGCTACCAGTTCCTGGGCCCGTTCGAGATAATCGCCCGTGGCTCCGATGGCGGCGCCCACGCGCAGCCGGCCCTGCGCATCCTTCGCGGCGTTGGGGTACTTCAGCTTCTTCTGGATGTCCTTGACCGTGATGAGGCCCTTGAGGTCGTAATTCTCGTCCACCACCAGCAGCTTCTCCACGCGGTGCCGGTGCAGAATCTGCTCCGCCTCCTCGAGCGTCGTGCCCACCGGCACGGTGATCAGGTTCTCCTTGGTCATCACCTCGGAGATGGGCAGATCGGAGCGCGATCTCAAAGCGCAGATCGCGGTTGGTGAGAATGCCGACCAGCCTGCCGCCCTTGCGTCACCGGAACGCCGGAGATGCGGTAGCGCTTCATCATTTCCAGGGCGTCAGAGATCTTCTTGTCGGGTGCGATGGTGATGGGGTCGACGATCATGCCGCTCTCACTGCGCTTGACGCGGTCCACTTCCTCGGCCTGCCGCTCGATGGACATGTTGCGGTGGATGATGCCGATGCCGCCCTGCTGCGCGAGCGCAATGGCTAGGTGCGATTCGGTGACCGTATCCATGGCGGCGCTGACGATGGGAATGTTCAGAGCAATGCCGCGAGTGAGTCGCGTTCGGGTGTCGGCATCGGTGGGGAGGACTTCGCTGCGCGCCGGCAGGAGCAGAACGTCGTCGAAAGTAAGACCCTCTCGGAATATCGCCGTCAATCATAGGGTATTTTCCCATGATACAGCGCTGCCCGGCAAGACAGTTCAATTTGATGGCAAGATTCGGATAGTATCATCGAGGTAAGGCCTGTAGGCTGTGGTTCATGGACGCGAATTCCCAGGTGGTGATCGACGAAGCGCGCTGGCAGGTCGTACTGGCACGCGAGGTTTGCGGAAACGAAGGGTTTGTGTACGCTGTGCGGTCGACCGGTGTGTATTGCCGGCCGGGATGCCCGTCACGGCGGCCGCGGCGCGAAAACGTAATGTTCTTCGCGGTTCCTGATGCCGCGGAGCGCGCCGGTTTCCGGCCGTGCCGCCGCTGCCGCCCCCAGGGTCCGCGAGCGGCATCGCCGCAGGTTGAGATGATCGGACGGGCGTGCCGCTTCCTTGAGCAGCGGGCTGATGCGCCACCGACATTGGCCGCGCTGGGCGAAGAGCTGCGGGCAAGCCCCTTTCATCTGGAGCGGACTTTCAAGCGAATTCTGGGCATCACGCCCCGCCAGTATGCCGACGCACTACGACTGGACCGGCTAAAATCCAGCCTGCGCGGAGATCAGGACGTGACCACTTCTCTCTATGAGGCGGGCTATGGATCGAGCCGGGGTCTGTACGAGCGGGCACCGGGGCAGCTCGGCATGACGCCCGCCACTTACCGCCGCGGCGGCCGCGGAATGGAGATTGCCTACACGACAGCACACTCGCCGCTAGGCCGGCTGCTGGTGGCCGGGACGGTGCGGGGCATCTGCGCTGTCAGCCTGGGCGATTCCGACGAATCGCTGGAGCAGGGCCTCAAGACGGAGTATCCGGAAGCGGGTATTCGCCAGGATAATTCCCGGCTGAGGCTTTGGGTTACAGCGCTGGTCGCGCATCTGTGCGGAACCGAACCGCATCTCGATTTGCCGCTCGATGTGCGTGCGACGGCGTTCCAATGGCGTGTTTGGCAGGAGTTGCGGAAGGTTCCTTACGGCGAAACGAGAAGCTACGCGCAAATCGCGAACTCGCTAGGACGGCCGAAAGCTGTCCGCGCGGTGGCCAACGCTTGCGCATCCAATCCAGCAGCCCTGGTGATTCCGTGCCACCGCATCGTGCGCGGCACAGGAGAGCCCGGGGGCTACCGATGGGGAGTCGAGCGCAAGCGCATGCTGCTGTCGCGCGAGAGTCTGGCCAAAGCCTGAGGCATCTATTCGTACCGCAATGCGACCATACTTCGTGACTCAACATGGTTACTAAGGTTGGCGATCAGTGTGCGCCGTTGCAGCACGGGCCTGGCGGGATGACGCTCCCGTGCGGGCACGTTGTTGGATGGCCAAGAAAAGTACAGATACGGTCAGTAACTTCGGTGCTGAGGATGTGCTCGAACGTGCAGGCGTTCGATTCGACAGCGGCGTCGTCCCGAATCGAGAGCACGTCCATGAACAAGCGTTCCGCCAGACGGTGGCGCCGGATCACGCTGCGCGCGCGCTCCTCGCCCTGGCCAGTAAATCGCACGTCGGCGCCGGCGATTTGCAACAGGCCGATGCGCGACATGGTAGTGAAAAGCCGGCGGCGCTGGACCTCAGTGAAGTGCGTGCCCTCGTGATGCAACGCGCTTTCGCGCCGCATCCACAACTCTTCCAGGATTTCATCGAAGTCTTCGTTCTCTTCCGCGGTAAACACGACGGTTTCCACGATGCGGCCGTGCTCGAGATTGATGCGGCGGTCGGCACACCGGCCGACGCGCTCGTCGTGTGTGACCAGCAGGATGGTTCGACCCTGCGCGTGCAAACTGCCCAGCAGGTCGAGCACGATCTGCTCGTTGGCGGCGTCGAGGTTGCCGGTCGGCTCGTCAGCCAGGATGATTTTCGGATCGTTGACCAGCGCGCGCGCCAGCGCAACGCGTTGCTGTTCCCCGCCCGAGAGTTGCGAAGGCAGGTGGCCGGCGCGGTCCGCGAGCCCCACGTGATCGAGAGCGCGCCGGGCTTCGGGTTCGTCCGTCATGCTATGGAAATATTGTGCCAGCATGACGTTTTCGAGCGCCGTCAGGTGGGGGATCAAGTGATACTGCTGGAAGACCAGTCCGACCGTCTCGGCCCGAAAGCGCACCAACTCGGCCCGGCTGAGCTTCGCGATTATCGGTAGCGACCGATGTGCACGGAGCCGCTGGTGGGCTGGTCGAGGCAGCCGAGAATGTTGAGCAGCGTAGTTTTCCCCGAGCCGGACGGGCCCATGATGGCGATCCACTCGCCCGCGTCCGCGGCGAGGCTTACCTCATCCAGCGCCTTCAGGGGCGCATTTCCGGTGACCCGGTAGTGCTTGGAGACACGATCGATGCGGAGAAACTCAGGCATTCCCCATCACTCTCCCCGGAGGATAGCCGCCGCTTCAATCCGCCAGATTCGCGACGCCGCCATAAGCGTTGCGAGCACGGCTACAAGCAGCGTCACGGCCATAACCGGCGCAAATACCGCGAAGTCCACACCAATGGCCGCGGCTGAGCCGGAATCCGAAAAGATCTTGCGGCCGATTCCATAAGCTACCACCAGACCGGCCGCATAGCCGGCAACCGTGGACCCGAGCGCAAGCACCAGGGATTCCGAAAGAAATAGCGCCGCGATCTTTCCCTCACCCGCGCCGATTGCCTTCAGCACGCCGATTTCCTTGCTGCGTTCGATCACCAATGCGCTGAAGTTTCCAGTCACGCACAGAGTGGTGATTGCGAAGATCACTATAGCCAAGGAGAATACGGCGGCTTTTACCTTGAGGACGACGCTCGCTTCGGTTGCGGCAACGGCGTGAAGGACACGGACATCGGTTTCGGGCAGAGCGCGCGCCAGGGCAGCGCGAATCTCGTCGACGCGCCGACCGTCGGCGCGCACTTCCACCAGGCTGGCGGAATCTTGAAATCCAGCTTCCGCTTGCGCTCGCGCGAACGGCACCATCAGGCGGTTGTCATCGTCGCCACCGGTGTTCACGATTCCGCGCACGGTACAAGCGCCCGACGCGAGCGGAAGAGTCTGTCCGATCCCCACATGAAAATGGGCAGCCAGGATGTTTCCAGCGAGGCATTCCCCGGGCCCGGCCTCACGAGCGCCGGTGATTCGCCAGTAGCTCGTAAGCGGCGCGGCGCGCTCGAAATCGATACCCTCCACGACCACGCGTTCTTCTCTAATGCGGTCCACGGCATACACGAATGGAGCGGCAACGGCGCCGAGCTTTTCCGCCTCGGCCACTGCCCGAACCGGCACCGACCGGGAGTTACCGGCCGGCGCGATCAACAGGTTCGCGCCATAGCCGCGGAACTCGCGGCGCATCTTTCTATCGATATCGGAGTACACGCTGAATAGCGCGGTGGCCAGCGTGGCGGCAACGGCGAGGCCGGAAAACGCCAGCAGCAATCGCCGGCGCCGAAATCTCACGGCGCCCAGCACGAACCGCCAGAACACTACGCGCCCTCCCGAAGAATCACGGCCGGCTCGAGCGCCAATGCACGCCGCAAGGGTTGCGCGCCTCCCGCCAACGCGACCGCCGTGGCGACGG
The DNA here is from genome assembly GCA_963768075.1 of Terriglobia bacterium. Taxonomy (GTDB): domain Bacteria; phylum Acidobacteriota; class Terriglobia; order Bryobacterales; family Bryobacteraceae; genus QHXW01. Next base: position 35,646 of record CAVYHD010000001.1, on the reverse strand, counting down.
CGACAACCAGAGGAACCAGCGCCGCCGGAGTTTCACCGTGCACACCGAACACCGCCTGGCTGACGGCTGCCGATAGCCGCACTCCAACGAGAGCTCCGATCAATCCACCGAGCGCGCCTTGGAGCGCAACCTCGGCTCCCAACAAAGCCACAATCAAACCCCTCCCGGCGCCGGTCGCTTCCATGATGGCGATTTCATAGCGCCGCTCCAGCACCGTGGTTGCCATGACGCTCCACACGGTGAGGGCGGCCGTGGCCAGCGCCGCGAGCGCAATCAGCAGCATCAGGCCACGTACTTTGTTTAGCACCTGGCCTTCGTTGTCTGCCACGCGCCGGATCGGCCGCGCCACCGCCATGGGCAGTACTTCTTCGATTTGGTGCGCGATTGAGGTAATGTACGGCGTGCAATACCAGCGGTCGTATTCTTCTGACAGCATCTTGGACGGATCTTTGCGCGCGAACGCGTCCTCCGGCTTGGTCAATGCACCGACTTGGATGGCATCCACCTGCCCGGGACGGCCCGTAAGCCGCTCCAGAACTTCCAGACGCACGAAGACGCGGTCCTCTTCCTCGCCGCCCGTGGAAAGAATGCCGGCTATTGTGAAGGACTCGCCAAACAAATCAAGCGTGCTTCCCGGCCGCACGCCCAGCCGCCGCGCCAGCGCCGCGCCGACCATGCACTCGGCGGCCTGATCGTTGGCCTCGCGATCGTCAATCCAGCGCCCTTCCACTTTCCACGTGGTGTTCAGCGCGCGCACTCCCGCGGCACTGCGCGTGCCATCCGGCGCACGAAGATACCGGCGAAACCATACTCCCTCCACGGGCACATCGCGTCCGCCCAGCTTGGTCTGGGCGCGCAGCGAGGGCGCTACCGCCGTGATATTCAACTGCCAGAAGATGGATTTGATCTTTGGAACACCGGCAACGGGAATGAATTCGTCCTTCGCGGCGGGTTGGTAACGGATGCCGCCGATGTCCACCGGCAACGAACTGGATTTTGGCGTGACCAACAGGTTAGCGCCGAGATTACGCAGCTCCCGATTCACTCGATCCCCAATATCGAGCATTGCTCCGAGCATCGCAGTGGCGACCGCCGATCCCAGCGCGACCGCCCCGATCGCCATCGCTTTCCGGCGGGGCGCGCGGCGGATCGACTGACCGACGAATCGCAAGAACAATTCAGTGACTCCCGTCGAGGAAGTGCTCTGAACCCGCCAGCAACTTGTCTGCGGGGATCAAAATCTGGTCGCCCTCAACCTTCGACTCCAACGGAATCGGGTTGCACCCGCCCGGCTGCCCAATCGTCGGAATATTGATCGCGGAAGCGCAATTTTTGCATATCACGTTCGGGCCTTTTTGATAGAAACCCTGGTGTCCGCAGATGTGGCAGGCATCAAAGGCGATCGCGACGGATTGATCGGGACGGCGGATGGCGATGATGCGCACGGTAACACCGCTTGATTCGATAGAGAAGCGGTGCAGAAAGCCATCGCTGACGGCGCTGACTGGAATCCGCGCCATACCATCCGCCACCGTGAGCGCTGTTGCCGCCGAGAGCTCCGTCTCGGACTTGGCATAGATGAATTCGGCGGTGATGGTCAGTATGAACAGTCCCGCGGCCGAGCACGCGGCGACCACCCACATGCGCTCGCGCCGCGCCGTCCACTTTGCTTTGCGCAGTGCGGCCCCCTCCAGGTTCGCGGTCTCAGGGGCGCGCCGCCGGCGCCACTCCATCAGCAGCATGGTCGCCGCAAGCGCGAGGATCATGACGAAGAAAAACGTGTCATTCCGCACGATGGGACCGATCAGCGCCATCTCATGTGTGCTGGCGGGAATGATCAAGCCTTCTGAAAGCTCATGCAGTCCCGTGATAGTCAGTTGCAGAACCACCACCATCAGGATCACGGTGGTCATGCGGAAGAAACTGCCGAGTTGGATCCGAACCGTGCCGCGGACGAAGCTCACGCCGAATAAAATGGCCAGGGCGAGGCCGAGCAGCCGTGCCGACCGACTGCATCCAGGGCGTCCGCGGTATCGAACCGTAAGCGCCGGAGAGCATCAGCACCAACTCTACGCCTTCGCGGAAAATCATCAGGAAGACGAATAGAAAAATACCCCACCGCGAGGCGCTGCCCGTCGTCCTTTGTTGCAACCCACTTTCAATTTCACCCTTCATTCCCCGGGCGTGGCGGTTCATCCACAGCACCATGCTGAGGACAAAGACGGCGCTAACCAGCAGCAGCGGGCCCTCGCGCGCTTCCTCGCTGAAGTGGAAGCGGGATAGGATCGCTGCCACCAAAATGCTAGCAAACACGGCGGCTCCGAAAGCCTTATAAACGGAAGATAGCAGCGCTTGCCGGCCGGTTTTGCGCAGATAAGCGACGGCAATGGCGATTACAAGCGCCGCCTCCACGCCTTCCCGTAAGGCGATCACGAAGGTTTGCAGCATAGCAACTGGTTTGCAACTAGCATTGTAACAGCATGGCGGGGAAAGGTGGGCTGGCCGGAGTGAACGTGCGGAGAGCCTCCGGCCCAGACTCGCAACAGCACGCACAGGGAGAGAAAGCCCAGACAGGATTTCCCGTTGCACGCACAGCGCTCCTCCGAACATCCGGACCGGATGGATCGGACGGCTCCCGCTTATACGAATAGTGAACCCCGCCGCGAAATCGTTTCACCTCAACGTCGTGCGGCGACGAGTCCGCCCAGCCACACGGCCGCGTATCCGAACCCTACACTCGCAATGACGTTGATCAGCCCCATCCATGGGCTACCGGCGCGCACGGCGCTGTACGTCTCGTATTCGAAGCTGGAAAAGGTGGTGTAACCGCCGAGAAAGCCCACCACCAGCAGCAACCGCCAGTAAGGATGCGGATGAAAACGTTCCGTGAAGAGCGCCATCAGAAGGCCGATCAGGAAGGAGCCGGTGACGTTGATCACCAGCGTTCCGATCGGGAAGCGGCTCCCGAGCCGGGTCATGATCGCCATGCCGGCCGCGTAGCGCGCAAGCGAACCGGCTGCTCCGCCCAGCATCACAAGGAGATATTGTCCGATCAATTCTTATATTCCTCTACCTTGCGAATCGTCTTGGGGAATGACTGCAGAAGGGTGGACTCTCCTCCTACAGCCACGTCCGCCGTAGGAGTCATTGTCCGCTTCGTTAGCGGCGCTTGTGGTGAACTCCACCACCTCCCTCAGCCTACTTCAATCCGGATGGAGACCGCAAGGTCTGGAAGCACAGAACTTAGCTGTTTGCCGGGCCGGGCCTGCGGTCCGCGATATAGTAGTGCACCGCCGGCGTCACGATTAGCGAGAGCAGCATGGATGCCAGGATGCCGCCGATCACCGAGATGGCGAGAGGTTGGAGCATCTGCGAACCGGCGCCCCACGCGAGCGACAACGGAAACATGCCCGCCACCGTAGCCGGAGCAGTCATCATGACGGGCCGCAGGCGGCGCTCTCCGGCGTCCAGCATGCTCTGCTCGGCCGGAATGCCCTCGCCAAGAAATTTCTGATCCGCATCCAGCAAAAGGATGCCGTTTTTGGCAAAGATGCCGATCACCATGATCAGTCCCATGAATGAGTGATTAAGCGCGCCAGGAACACAGCAGATGTCGAAAGTAACGCCGAAGAAATCACCGCAATGGGCGCCGCGACGTCGCCGAATTCAATAAGCAGCACGATAAAAACCAGGAGGATGGCCAGGATCTACTTCTCAACTACATTGTGGCGCGCCGTGGATGAATCCACGATGAACGCAATCCACCGCGCAATTCGAGTAACGCCGATTTTTCTTCGCCTTGTTCCAGTACACATGCTAAAATTTTCGCGTGCTCGATATTGCGCCCAAGCAGGAGTATACGCGGCAGGACGTGCGCCGCATGCTGCGGGTTTCCGAGCAACAGCTCCGGAGTTGGGAGCGGCACGGCCTCATCCGTACCGAGCCAACGTTTTCCTTTTCCGACCTGATCGCACTCAAAACTCTGCAGAAGCTGCGGGAAAGCCATGTGCCGCCTCGCAAAATCGGCCGGGCGCTGACCGCGCTGAAGAAAAAATTGTCACACGTCGAGCAGCCGCTCTCAGAGCTTAAAATTCTGTCCGACGGACACACCATCACGGTGCAGATCGCCGGCCAGAAGATGGAAGCCCTGACCGGCCAGATGCTGTTTAACTTCGATACCGCCGAACTGGGAAGCCTGCGGTCGTTCGAGCCCAAGCCGGCGCCGGACCGTGCGAACGCCGAGCGGCACGCAGAGACGTACTTTCAGCAAGGTCTGGGACTCGAAGAGACGGGCGCGCCCATCGAAAAGGCCATTGAGGCCTATCGAAAAGCCGTCGAGCTTAACCCCGGCGCCGCGGGCGCGTTGGTCAATCTTGGCACCATTTACTACCGCCAGCGCAAGTATGACGAGGCCGAAAGCCACTACCAACGGGCCATCGAGGTGGACGCCAACTATCCGCTCGCGCACTACAACCTGGGCAATCTATATGATGAGCAGGGCGACTTCATGCGCGCCGAACAGCACTATACAACCGCGCTCCAGCTCAACCCGCACTACGCCGACGCGCATTTCAATCTGGCGCTGCTTTCGGAGCGGAGGAACGATTTCCTCAAGGCCGTCCGTCATTGGAAGAGCTATCTCAAGCTCGATAATACTGGCACCTGGGCCAACATCGCGCGGCGCCAACTGGAAAAACTGCGCGACGCGACACTGATCAGGCCGCGGCCGGGTGCCTGACGCGCCGTTTAACCCCATCGTGCTCGACCGCGCGATCCGGTCGAGCGATAGACTGTTAGTTGGGTCGCTGTTCTCGCCACGATGCACCGTCTCCTGTTTAGTCTCTTGCCGCTGTCGCTTGTGATCACAGGCTGTAGCTCGTCTTCGGAACATGCGCCGGTCATTGGCGAAGCCTACGCGGGCCCTTCTGTGTTGGTGCTCCGCCAGGAAATCAATCCGCGATCGGCGGTTGCCGCTACGGCGAAGCACGGCGAGCGGCTGGAGATCATCCAGCAGCGCAGGCGCTTTCTCAAGGTGCGCACCGCCAAGGGCCAGGAAGGCTGGACCGACGAACGCCTCCTGCTCAGCACCGCTGAGGTCGCGCGCCTGAAGCGCTTCAATCAGCAGGCCCGCACTCTGCCTTCGCAAGGCGCAGCCACCACCTATGACGCTCTGAACATCCATACCGAACCCTCACGTTACTCGCCCAGTTTTGTGCAAGTGAAGCAGGGAGAAAAGTTCGACTTGATCGGCCACGAATTGGCCCCGCGTAAAGCCCCACCCCGCCAGCCTCTGGTCAAAGCAGCGCCAAAACCGGTGCCCATGACGAAACCCGCCAAGCCCCCCAAGGTCCCATTGCCGCCCGCTCCCGAGCCTCCCGGACCTCCGCCCGACTGGCTGGCTCTGTCGAAGACCGATCTGCCGCGCGAGGAAGAGAAGGACGCCGCCGAACCGGAGCCCGTGGACGATTGGTCGCTCGTTCGCACATCCGGTGGCATGAGTGGATGGATCCTCACACGCCGCGCTTTCATGGCCATTCCCGATGAAGTCGCTCAGTACGCCGAGGGGCGCCGCATCACCTCTTATTTCCCTTTGGGAGACGTCCGCGATGGCGATCAAGTCAAGAAAATCTGGCTCTGGACCACCATCGAGCAATCCCTACAACCCTACGACTTCGACAGCTATCGCGTGTTTACTTGGAATCTGCGCCGCCATCGCTACGAGACTGCTTACATTCAGCGGCGCTTGAAAGGGTATTTTCCGACCTTGCTGGAACCGCCAGGGTTTTCCGTCTGCCTCGAGAATGCCGATGGAAGCCGCGTGCGGCGCGTCTATTCACTCGTGGGCAACACGGTTCGCGCCGCCGGCGAAAAACCATGCGTTGCTCCGGCGTTAGAGAAATCCGCCGATCCGGTTTCCACGCTTATCGCGCAATCCCAAACCGTCCAAACCGAACCTCCGTCGGCGAATGGATCCTTTTACACGCGCCTGAAAGACCGCATCCGCGCCCTTAGTAAGCGTTGGTTCAATCGATGAGGTGGGTGCAAGGCTCCCCGGCACTCCATTTCGTTACAATCGTTAGAAAAGGCTACACCCGCCTCTTAAGATGCAAACCGTTCTGGTAATCGATGATGATGAGAGCCTGCGCGACACCATCGGGGTCTTATTGGAGGAAGAAGGCTTTCGGCCCGTGCTCGTGGCAGACGGCCGGCAGGGGTTTGAGAAGGCGTTGTTATTAAAGCCCGATCTCGTGTTAGTAGATCTCCGTTTGCCCGGCATGAGCGGCATTGATATCTGCAAGCAACTGCGCGCTGCCCAGATGCATACACCGATCATCGTGCTTAGTGCGGTGGGCGATGAAGTCGACAAGGTAATTTTGCTCGAAATCGGCGCCGATGATTATGTGGTCAAGCCATTCGGTACCCGGGAACTCCTGGCTCGTATCCGGGCCCTGCTGCGCCGCACATCGCCGGACGCAAGAAAGATTTTTCACTTCTCCGATACCGAGATCGATCTCGACCGGCGCGCGGTCTCGCGTCGCGGCGAGGAACTGAAGCTGACCCCGGCCGAGTACAATCTGCTCACGTATTTCCTGCAGAACCCGGATCGCCCCCTTACGCGCGACATGATCCTGAATTCCGTGTGGGGATACCAATCCTTTCCCAATACCCGTACCGTGGACGCCCACGTCGTGAAATTGCGCCAGAAATTAGAGCCTGATCCCAACGTGCCGCGGCACTTCTTGACGGTTCACGGTGTGGGCTACCGGTTCGTGCCATGACACGACACAATTCGTTGATGGGCCGCGACTTACCTGGCCAAGGCCCTTTGTAGGAGGCGAACTTTAACATTTTTTTAACACTGCCAGGGGGATATCAGAGCTGCTATCAGGCAAAATGGAGTGGTCGTGGCACTCCCGGACCCTTCCAACCGTACCGTCTTGATTGTCGAGGATGCGGAGTCTTGCGCCACTACGCTCGAAATTGCCCTTTTGGCGATTCCCCGTATTCGCGTGCGCATCGCCTCCACCGCAGGCCAGGCCCTCGAACTCCTCGCGTCTGCCGGAGGCGGAATCTGTGCCCTGGTCACGGATCTCAACATGCCCTTGATGGACGGCTTCGAGCTGATCGAGCGGGTCCGTTCAAACACCCGGACAGCGCGGCTGCCGATCGTCGTCGTTAGTGGCGACACCGACCCGCGTACGCCCGAGCGCATTCATCGCTTGGGAGCTGATGCGTACTTTGGCAAGCCTTATTCGCCCGCCCAGGTACGGCAGAAAGTGGAGCAACTTCTCGATGCCAACGCACCTTCGCAATCCCCATAGGTGGCCCGGCACTACCCTCGTTCTTCCCTTCGTTTTCGCAACCGCTACCATGGCCCAGACTACTCCGGAGGACGCCGGCACGCTTCGGCAGATTCTGGAACGGCTCGACCGTCTGGAGCAACAAAACCGTGATCTCACCGAAGAGATTCGCTCACTGCGCAACGATCTGGCGCTGGCGCGTGGTACGCCGGGGAACCCACCGGCCGCGGCGGAGACGGGGAAGACCACGCCGCCGGAATCCGCGCCCGCCGATCTTGCCGAAAGAGTGGATGTCCAGGAACATCGCCTCGATGAGCAGGCGCAAACCAAGGTGGAGTCTTCCCAGCACTTCCCCATTCGCATCACGGGCATGGCTCTGTTCAATGCCTATACGAACTCAAGCGCGGCTGGCGGTCCGGGAGAACCCACTTACGTTCCGCTTCAGGGTGACGCGCTGTCTGGCGGCGCCAGCCTGCGGCAGACCGTACTGGGTCTCGATTTTCGCGGCCCGGAAATTTTTGACGGAGGCACAATCCATGGTTTCATCAACATGGATTTCTTCGGCGCGGGCGGTGATCCGTACGGGGGATCTTTCCGCATCCGCACGGCTGGGATCGAGTTCAACTGGGCCAGCACCACCGTCATGTTCGGCCAGGACAAGCCGCTGATCTCCCCGCGCGAGCCGAATTCCCTGGCTCAGGTCTGGGTGGCGCCCCTCACCGGCGCCGGCAACTTGTGGGTCTGGCAGCCTCAGGCCCGGGTCGAGCAGCGTTTTCACTTCAACGAACGCACCACCATCCGGGCACAGGCCGGGGTGTTTGAAACACGCGAGAACTACGGCTACGCTCCTGTGCCCAACGCATATTCGATGCAGATGGCGCGCCCCGCGGCACAGGGCCGCGTTTCGCTGGCATACAGTCTGGACCCTAACCGGCGCATCGAGATCGGAACGGGCTTCGATGCCAGCTCCACCCACGTCGCTGGCACTACGGTGCCTACTCGCGTGTTTGCACTCGACTGGTTGGCTCAGCCTTGGCGTAAGCTGGAGTTCTCGGGGGCATTTTTCAGCGGCGAGAATGTCGCGAACCTGGGTGGTATCGGAGCGGGATTCAGCATCATGGACTCGGAGTACATCGTACCGGTTCACGCCGCCGGAGGCTGGCAGCAAGTCAGCTTCCTGGCCACGCCGCGCCTCACCTTCAATTTCTTCGGCGGCGAGCAACAAAACCGCGGGAGCGATCTCGCATGGGGCCAGGTGGCGAGGAACCTGGCATATGGGGCTAACGTGATGTACCGGATTGCGCCCAATGTAATCCTCAGCTTCGAAACCGAGCAGCTACGGACCAACTACCTGTCGACCAGCATCCGGTTGAACAATCACAATGACCTGGGCATTGCGTATCTGTTTTAGCGCCTGGACCTTCACGGCCCTTGCGCTGCCCGCCGCCCCGGCAACCGTGCGCGGATCGATCGAGCTTGTGGCCTCGCGCGATCCCATGGTGCGCAGGCACAAAGATTATTCCGGTGTCGTGGTTTGGCTGGAGCCGCTCGGACCGCTGATCGCGCCGGCCATGCCCTCACACCCCGCGCTGATGGTACAGAAGAACAAGATGTTCAACCCGCATGTGCTGGCCATTCCCGTCGGCGGCAGTGTGGCGTTTCCTTAATCTGGATCCGATCTTTCACAACGCCTTCTCGAATTTCAACGGACAGATCTTTGATGTGGGGCTCTATAAGCCCGGATCGAGCCGCACGGTCGTTTTCAAGCGCGAAGGGATCGTGCGCGTGTTTTGCAATATTCATCCACAGATGAGCGCGGTCATCGTAGTATTGGCCACGCCTTACTTCGCGGTCTCCGGCAAGAACGGCGCATTCGAGATTCTTGACGTGCCGCCCGGCGGCTATAAGTTTCATGTATTTCACGAGCGAGCTGCTCCGGAAGCGCTGGATGTGCTTACTCGAAAGATAACTTTGGAAGCCGCGCGGTTGGAGCTGCCGCCGCTCGCCATTTCCGAGAGCGGCTACTTGCCTGCTCCGCACAGAAACAAGTATGGGAAAGATTATCCGCCCCTGATTGAGCAGCAGCCGGCGTATGCTGGGTCAAACAAGTGAACGGCTTCAGCTTTTCGCGCCTCTCGCTGCTTTGGAAGATCCTGCTCTCGACTTCGGTAGCCATCACCCTGCTGTTCGCCGCGACTGGCTGGATCGTCGAAAATGACGCGCTGGACACCACGTCGCGCAGCCTGGAGGGTGAGGTGCAAGCCAGTTTCCAGGCGTATCAATCACTCTGGAGATCGCGGGCTGACAAACTCGCTTCCGTGAGTCTCATCTTGAGCACCATGTCCGACGTCCGCGCCGCTTTCGGCACGGGCGATCCGGCAACCATTCGCGACACGGCGAGCGAATTGTGGTCCACTGCTTCAGAGAATGCTTTGCTTCTCGTGGCCGATCCCAGGGGCAGGCTTATTGCCTCGGTCGGCGCCGTGCCCGAATCCAGGTCTTGGCGCGAGCTGGATGTGGTGGCCGCCGCTGCCCGGCGCTTCGTCCAGCAGGGCTCGGGCTTCACGCTCAAGGATCAACAGGCCACCGGATTCATGGTCAAGGACGGAAATCTCTATCAGGTCGCGGTGACGCCTGTCTACGTGCAATCCGGTCGTGGCCTCGCGCTGCTGAACGTGCTGGTCGCGGGTTATCAGGTGGATCATCTCGTGGCCCAGAGCCTCAAGGAATCCACCGGTGGTAGCGAATTTCTTTTCCTTTCCGGTGGCCGCGTGATCGCTTCCACACTGAATCCGCGCGCCACCAGCGAATTGGCGCGGGCGGTGGCGGCACGTGACATGGGCCGCAATACCGGGCCAATCAGCGATGGCGTCACGGCATACGCCCCCCTGCACACTTCGCTCACGGACATTGAAGGCCGCGCCATTGGCGACCTGTGGATTTTCCGCTCTTTTGAAAATGCTCGCCAGCAATTGGCCGTTTTGCGCCGCAATATCGTTCTGCTCGGCCTGTTCGCTATGCTGGCGGGCCTCGGCCTCACGTACTTGCTTGCCCGGCGGATCGTCCAACCCGTCGAGACGCTCGACCGGGCGGCCGCTGAGGTCGGACGCCAGAACTATGCCTATCGCGTACCGGTCGAGAGCCGCGACGAACTTGGCCGCCTGGCCGAGACCTTTAACAACATGTGCGCCTCGATTCAAAGCGCGCGCCAGGAATTGATCCGCCAGGAGCGCATTTCGACGATTGGACGCCTTTCCAGCTCCATTGTTCACGACCTGCGCAATCCGCTCGCCGCCATCTACGGCGGCGCAGAGATCATGATGGATACCAGCATCGCGCCGCCGCAGCTCAAGCGCCTGGCCAGCAACATCTATCGCGCATCGCGCCGCATCCAGGAGCTGCTCCAGGACTTGGTCAACGTCGGCCGCGGCAAAACCGAGGGCGCGGAGATGTGCCGCTTGCGTGAAGTAGCCGCGGCGGCAGGCGATTCACTGGCCTCGACCGCTGATGCACGGGGTGTGCATGTCACGCTCGATGTCCCGGAGTCCATTGAGCTTCCGCTCGAGCGCGCCCGTGTGGAGCGCGTGTTCATCAATCTGATCGATAACGCACTGGAAGCTACGCCGGCCGGCGGCGCGATTCACCTTAGCGCTTCGGTCCAGCGGGACGTCGCCATCATCGAGGTTGCCGACACCGGTCCGGGTATTTCGCCCGAGATCCGCGAGCATCTGTTCCAGCCGTTCGTCAGCTCCGGGAAGAAAAACGGCCTGGGCCTCGGTCTCGCGCTCTCGCGGCAGACGATCCTCGATCATGGCGGTGACATGTGGGCTGAGTCCGAGCCCGGCCATGGCGCCCGTTTCTTCATCCGGCTGCCGTTGAGCCGGGCGGGGGCTCACAGCGAACCGGCCGTAGCATCGCCCGTTGGACGGGAATAGTCTACACGTACACTCGCTCTACCCGGTCTCCGATGCCGCAGAGTATCGCGTACGAGATGGTGCCCGCCATGCGTGCAATCTGTTGCGCATCGATGCTTACCGCGCCCTCCCGGCCCAACAGCGTCACTTCATCGCCCGGTCCGAGCGATGTGGTGTGGCTGACGTCGATGGTGGTCAGATCCATCGACACAGTGCCCAGAATCGGCGCCAGTTTGCCGGCCGCAACCACTTTTCCGCGATTCGCAAGCCGATGTGGCACGCCATCCGCATAGCCCGCAGCGAGCACCGCGATCCGCATTGGCTCGGGGGCGCGGAATGACCCGCCATAGCCCACGCGTGCCCCTTCGGGGATGTCTTTCACCGCCAGAATCTTCGCTTTCCACGTCAGTATGGGACTGACGTCCAGCACCGGTTTCGGCGCATCACCGCGTGCCGGAGAAACGTACCCGTATAGCGCGTGCCCGGGACGCACCATGGTCAGCCATGCCGGATTCCGCTTGTATGCGAGGGCGTTAGTGCTGGACATGTGAACGTTCGGCGGCGAAAACCCGGCGGCGCGGAGTTGCTGGATGATACCCGCGAAATAGGCGATCTGTTCGTCCGATTGTTCGGAGGTGTAGTCGGAAGGCGAGGCGAAGTGCGTCATCACCCCGTTCAGGTTGGCATGCGTGGCGCCATGCAGGGCAGCGATGATTTCCTCGGCCGCCGCCCGCGTGCCCAGCCGGTACATGCCGCTATCGATCTTCAGGTGATAATCGGCGCGCTTGCCCGATTCGCGCGCCAGACTATCGAGAGTGCGCAGCCCCTCGAGCGAGTGGACCACGGGAGTAAGGTGGGAACCCGCGAGGGCGGGCCATTCGTAAGCCAGAAAACCGGACATCACCAGGATGGGTTTCTCGATCCCGGCGCGCCGCAGCCCGACTCCTTCGTTCACCGAACTGACCGCCAGCCACTCCACTCCCTCCGCAACCAAAACGCGTGCCACCTCCACCGCGCCGTGGCCATATGCATTGGCTTTCACAACCGCCATCACTGCTACCCCAGGACCGCAGGCCGCACGCACGCTCCGGTAGTTGCGCACGAGTTGTTCACGGGAGATCAGGACATAGGACCGATAGGGAAGCACAGGCACCTTCTAATTATCGACGCCCGCGCGCCTCTTTGCCGCGACCGGGAGCGATCCGCGGAATAACTCTTCGTATTCCGCCGTGACCGTGTCCCACGAGTAGCGCTCCTGCACACGCTCGGCGGCGCGGCGTCGAAATCCATTCCGCTCTTCCTCGCTCATTGCCAGCGCGCAGGCCGATTTTCTCCGCCAGATCCGTCCCCCGAACGGAATCCCGGTGTCCCCGCCACTTCGGTTTTTTCCGTGTCGCGCGTAAAGCACCAGCGCTCCATGGCCCATGGCTTCGATGAGCGCCGGATGAGTCCCACCTACCGTGGTCGCGTGGATGTAGGCGAAGCAGTGCGAGCCAAGCTCCTGATAACCGCGGCCGTAAATGGCCCCGGCATGATGACGCGCGAGTCCCCGGTAGACCTCACCTGGCGAATATAGTCGGCGGCGTATGGCGCATCGCCGATCAACGCCAGCTTCATGTCCGTTTGCACCGATTTCGAACGCCTGGCGGACTTCGAGCGCATGGTTCTCAGGCTCCATCCGGCTCACATAGAGAAAGTACCGCCCGGTTCCATGCCGAGGCGCCAAGCATTTCCGGCCTGTCCACCTTCCCGGTCTCCGCGCCGTATGGAATGAAGTCCGTGGCCTTTCCATAGGTTTCGCGATAATAGTGGGCGATTGCCTGCGCGTCGGTCACGACCGCGGTTGGGAGAATAGTCGCCAGCCGCTCGGAAAGCAAATACCAGGTTTTGGCCAGCCGGTTCCATTTTTTGCGCTTGCGCTCGATACCATCGACATTCAGCGCCACCGCCATGCCTGCCATCCGCGCCAATGGCGTGAAAATCGCGTTCGCCGCATTGCAATAGAGCGCCACGTCGGCGCGATGAAACAAAAGGTGAAGGGTGGAGAGGAAAGTGTGCGCCAAAGTGTCCAGGTACTTATGGCGAATGGTCGGCAGATAGCGAAGTTCCACGCCGCGCCACGGCGATTCCGGCGGACGCTCGCGGCAGTAAACCGCTACTGAATTCCCTACCAACGCGAGGCGCGTGGCGAGCTCTTCCGCGAAAGTTTCGAAGCCGCCGTAATTTGCAGGGATGCCTCTGGTGCCCAGAATGGCGATCCGCATCGAATCCCCATTACAGCACAGGCGTGTTTCCTAGCTGCGGTAAGCTTGGGGACGCGAAAGAACTCTGGCCAGCTTCCGGGGCGCGGGCTTGCTCACGGGTGCGTATTTGAACCAGCTGGCGATGTATTCGTTGTCCACACGCTGCCGCCGTTGAATCTCCCGGCGTTTCGCCAGGATGCGCTTCCAGTTCTTCGCCAGATACCAGAACGCTTTCAGCGAACTGTGCTCCCACAGGAGGCAGCAGGAGACTACCATCGCGTCGCGCATCGAGATCCAGAACCAGTTGCGGAGGTACAGGTCGCCCGAGATGTTCTTCATCCGCAGCATGAACCGGTTCTTCACAGAATGCATGTTAATTTCCGGCGGCAAGCGCCGGCGCTTTCCCGGCCGCACGTTGCGAACATGGTAGCCTCGGGCATACGGCGCGTAGAGGCAGCGCCAGCCCAGTAACTGCGCCCGCCAGGCGACATCGGCGTCCTCGCGATAGACGAAGAAATCTGAGTCGAAGAACTCTCCGCCGATCTGGATGTCGTGGATCATTTCGCGGCGATAAAGTGCCGCCGCCGCCGTGGCTCCGAACACGTACTCATAGTTCAGATAGTGTCCGTTGTCCACTTCCTGGCTGCCGCGGTCGAGGTGGCGCAGCATCGGGTTGAAATAAATGCCCGTGGAATCCACCACCGGTTTGGCCGGAATATCGAAAGCCGCCGTCATCGTGAGCAGCTTTCCGCATACGGTCCCGACTTTTGGATCCAGGTGCCCCGCGTCCAGAAGCACTTCGATGAAGTCCGGCAGCAGCAGCACGTCAGGATTCAAGCGTCAGCACCCAATCCCCGCTCGAAAGCCCGATTGCCTGGTTCTGCGCCGCCGCGAAGCCAACGTTCTCTTCGTTATAGACGATCTGGCACCGGTCTTCGAACTGCTCCAGAATGTCCGTCGTGCCGTCCGTCGAGCAGTTGTCGATGACGATGATTTCCTTGAGCGGATGCCTTTGCTCCAGTGCCGATTCCAGGCACCGCCGGATGAATCTGCCACTGTTATAGGTAACTATTGTGACCGATACGAAGTCGCTATCGCGCATGTACTCGAACCTGAAAAAGCATCACTCCGCATGAGTTTGGGAACAGAAAACACTCCAACTTCATCCTGCCGTTCCGAAAAACAACTGTCGGCCGGCAAGCCTCACGACTTTGCCGTAAACTGCTATGGGCTTTAGGCTCCTTTGGTAGGGAATACCCAGCACTGTTCGCATTACGGAGCCGATTATTACAGCCAGACACACCAACTTCTCCACGCACGGGGGGGAAGTGCTTGGCTGCGTACCTAAGTAGACTACGATACCAATAAAACTGCCGGAACTCCAGTGAAATCTTCTGGATGGAATGCCCACCCGTATGCTTTACCACGCTCTCCGGCACGAAACCGAATTCGGTAGGCGTTCTCTCTAGCGCGCTTCAAAAAGTCCACATCCTCGAACCAAAGTGGATAAAAACTCTCGTCAAACCCGCGCAACTTCTCCCAGGCATCGCGACGGATCATCAGGAACGCACCGGCCGGTTGTTCCACATCCGTGCTGCTCGGTAGTCGAAACCTAAGCAACGGTATTGCCAATTCACCGGATTCTCCGGCCAGACGCGATTGATGAGCAGCGCCTCAAAGCACAGCACGACCGCTGAGGGAAACCGCCGGACCATGAAGCCGGCCTGGGGCGTTCCCCGCTCGTCCACCAGCATGCCGCCGGCTGCCGCCGTCTGAGGATCGAGACAAGCCTGCCGCAGGGGCTCCAAACTGCTCTGAATAATGGCATCCGGGTTCAGAAGAAGCAATAAAGGCGCTTTTAAGGCGCGTACTCCCTCGTTGACGGCGGCGGCGAAACCGAGGTTACTGGAATTTGCAATCAGCCGCACACCCCGCCGGCTTACTTCGCTGCCCGTTTGGTCTTGGGAGGCATTATCCATGACCACCACCTCCGCTCCTGTCGCGACTGCCGCTTCCAGGCACGGGCCGATTTCCGCCGCCGAATTGTAGGTCACGATGACGATCCCCACGTCGCCTCATCTGTGTCAATTCGCCTCACCCGTCGTCAGGGCGAAGTACACTCGCCAATACCAGTCGAACCCAGTTCGCCGCTGAACATGTCGCGGATCTTATGCTCCGATTCCGTTAGCACCTGCAACAGCCGCTTCGGCTCCATCCTCACCCGGCCCGGCCTCCGCCGGGCCGCCGAAACCCACGACGCCGGCCAGCTTGCCGCGGAGAAATGCCGTGAAACATCCATGCCGCAGCGCCACCAGGCCCCACAGCGTCTGCGAAACCAGAATCGGCCACGCCAGGCGGAAAGAAGGCTCGCCGGGTAATATTTCGCTACCAAAAATACCTGGTTGCGCGAAATGCGACGCACGGTTTCCGGGTGCCATTTGCCCAGGGCGGCGCTGCCCACGTGGTATGCCATGCCTTCGGGACGTAGCGGCCCGGGTAATCCAGGCAGGCGCACCGCAGGCCGAACTCGACATCCTCCAGATAAGATTCGAATCCCTGATCGAATAAACCCACTCGGCGAAACATCTCGGTGCGAAACAAGCTGGCTGTTCCCGGCGCGAATCGGATGCTCGCGCCGTGGAGAATCCGGGCCGTCCGCGCGCCTTGCCCCACGCGCCAGGCACAACCGCCCCGGCAGAGCGCGTCATAAGTGCCGTCGATCCGAGCCGTGTTGGGATGTGCTAAGGATCTTGCAGGCGGCGAACCACACGCCGGGCTCCGGGCCGCCTCCAACATCCGCTCGAGCCAGGCCGGCCGCAGCTCCACGTCGCTATTTACGATGGCCAACCAGCTCGTGTGGCACTTCCTGAATTCCACGGTTCACGGCCCGCGAAGCCGGTATTCGATCCCATGCGGATGACCCGCGCGCCCATGACTTCGGCCGCTTCCGGCGCTCCATCCTCCGGAGCGTTGTCGATGATCAGAATTTCGGCCACGGCATAGGTCTGAGCCCGCAACGAACCTATCAGGCGCTCCACCAGCGGGCGGCCGTTCCACACCGGAACGATCACCGTCACCTCATCCGGCATGTTTGTTCCACCGCGCTGCTATCATGGTGACTGTCATGCGATGGACCGTGTTGTTCTTACTACCGATGATGGCCGGAGCCGCTGAGACCGCTGCCTCCAGCGTCCACACGGTATACATCATGCCGATGTCGCACGGGCTCGACCAGTACATCGCCAACCAGCTTACGCGCGAGCACGTGCTCGACGTTGTTGCCGATCCGCGCGCGCCGACGCCCTCTTTACGGACCGCCTCGGCGACTCACTCGAAACAGAGCTGGAGAAGCTCCACCCGACGCCGAAGCCACCCGAGCAAGAAGCCGAGAGTCCGAGCGGCCGCTCCCGATAAATCGATTCCGAAAGGCCGAACCCGACAAGGCCGAAGCCGTAAGGCGACTCCGCAAAAACAAGCTCGAAAGCCGGTCCGAAGGACAAGCCCAAAGCGCCCAAGACGTCGAAGTTCCGCCCGCACACTTCCAGCCTTCGGCAGCGGCAAAGGCACGCTGTTCCTGGTCGATACCCATCCCGCGTCATCCTGTGGTCCATATACGAGAAGCCTACGGTCTCCGATCCCCGCGTCTCGACCGCACCGCCAAGCAAGTTGTAAGCCAGCTTAAGCAGGACCTGGCGGACAAATAGTCCCCCGCTTTTTGCGCAGCACCGCGCGGTAGCTTTCCTCCAGCCTTCTGGTCAGCACCGGCATATCCCAATTCGCTTCGACCTCCGCTCGCGCCCTTCCCGTCATGGCCCGCGTTGACTCCGGGCCATTCAGAATTTCGCACAACTTTGGCGGCAAACTCTTCGGGTCCGTCCGCCAGCGCGCAGAATTCCCCATCATTCTCGCGCCAGCCCCTCAGCGCCGATTCGGGTGGATACCACCGGAATCCCGCTCGCGAATGCCTCCAGCAATTTTACGCGCACGCCCGAGCCGCTGAGGATCGGGCAAACAAAAACCGCGCGGCGAGCGAGTTCCGTTCGGATGTCTTCCACGAACCCCAACCATTCCACCGCCGGTCCCGCCCTTTCGAACAGATGCGCGTGGTGGCGGGGCCGGACCGGCCATCACCAGCCGGGCATCCGCCCGGCGCTCCAGAATTCGCGGCATCACATGGCGTACGAACCAGCGAATGGCCGTGAGATTCGGGACGTGACGGAAACCGCCGATGAACAGCATCGGTCCCGTTCACGCCGCTCGGGCCGAAACGGGAACTGCTGCGCATCGATCCCGGCACGCAGCCCCTCTTGAATGTGATCCGCAAAACGCGGCAGATAGGACGCCAGGTATTCGCGGTTTTCCCGCGTGCAGACCTGCACATCATCGCAATCCGGAAGGTGCTTCAGTTCGTAACGCAGAGCGCGCAAGTATTCAAAGGCGGCCTTCGAGCGCGGCACGCTCGTGGCGTGCGCCAGGCCCCGCGCGATCGACTGGAAATAAATGTCATGTTCGAATACCACGCTCGCCAAACGTTCAAACCGCCCCGCGTACTGCACGAGCGGCGTGTATTCCAGTTGCAGTACATCGATGTCCCGCAGATACATCTGCCGGTGAATGAGCCACTCAATATCGGAATCGGCGAATTCCTGCACGGCATGCGGCGCGACCGAGGCGCTGCCTCCCACGTGTCCCACGGGACGAACCGGCAGCTCTACCGACCGGCAGAACTCCCGCAAAGTTTCGTTCGCTTCCCGCTGCTCCCGCGATTCCAGGAGCGCAATTACGTGCACCTCGGCCAGCTTTGCCAGCTCCCGAAGCGTCCCCAGCATGAAGACCCCGCCCCCATGAATCGGCGGACAAATCGGATAGGGCGACACGAACAGCACCCGCACCCGCTCCGGATCGCGCTCGATCATCGAAAAGCGGTCGCGAAAATAGCCGCCCAGCGGACGCCGGAACGCTTCCGTGTCATTCACCACGGCGAGGCTCCGCGCCCTCCATCGCGCCCGCATCGCGCCCGGTAGTTGCAGGAAACCACGCCCAAGCCCGCTCATGCTGGCTCGCCGCGGCGAATCGCCAAACACTGCGCTCACCAGGGCGCCTGCGTACGTGAAGAAGAAGTGCGACGCAAGCCGACGCCACTCATGAATATTCTTCCACGCGAAAAGAATGAAATTTTTGTTTAGCACGGCCTGGATCTGCGCTTCCGTAAACCGCTTGCCGATCGTGCCGCGATGCTCGTGATACACCACGCTCAGCGGTTGGTACAGCACTTTCCAGCCGCGCTTCCAGGCCTGATAACCGAGATCCGTATCCTCCAGGTAGAAAGGTTCGAGCAGCGCATCAAACCCGCCTAGCTCTAGAAATTTCCGGCGATCAAACGCGCAGGATCCGCCGCCGCCGTAAAAACACGGGTATACGTCGCGGATTTCATCGTCGATGCGGTGCCGCACCTTCAGGCCGCCTTCGTCCCACCAGCCTTGTGTGAGCCCGGTTTCCTCGCGCCGCTTCGCCGGATCGGAGAACTGAATCTGGCATGAGACGGCAAACACGTGCTCATCGCTGAAGCCCGCCAACAGCGGCATGAGAAAGTCCGGCGCCACGCGCATGTCGTTGTTGAGCAGCACCACGATGTCGTTAATCGCCCCACGCACACCCGCATTCGAGCCGCCGCCGAACCCAAGATTGCGCTCCAGGGCGATGAGCCTCACTTCAGGAAAGTTCTGGCGCACGAATTCGGCGCTGCCGTCGGAAGACCCGTTATCCACGACAATAACTTCGTTGCCGGGGCCGCCGCTCAGAGCCGCAATCACCGATGGCAGATATTTCTCCAGCAGGTCCCGCCCATTCCAGTTGGGGATCACTACGCTCGCGCCCACGGTCGATGGCCGCGTGTCATCCCGCGTGCGCCTGCGTCCGAAGAGATTCCACGCCGCGTCTACCAGGGCCAGTGCCACCACCGATACAATCAGGATCAGCGGGGAGAGGATCACCAGCGGCGCGAGGCGCGCCACTCGCAACAGCGATCTCATTTACCGGCTTCGAGCTTGGGCAGCAATCCCAGCTTGCCTCCCAGCCGGACCCACCGCGTGCTCCATAGCGCCTGCAACTGGCCGCGCAGGCCCTCGGCTTCGGCTTGGTTCCGCTGCGCCCATAACGTGCGCTCTACCACCGTCCCCTCGGCCTCGTGCAGATGTCCGACACAGTCCGCTAGTTCCGCTACCTTCCCGTCCAGTTCACCGGCAAGACGTGTCGCACCCGCCACCGCTTCGCCCAACTCCCCTTCCAACTCGCCGATCCGCGTCCGCGCCTTGGCCTGCTCGGTGATCAGTTCCTCCTGAAGTTCCACCACCCGCGCGATACGTCTCCGCAGCTCCGATTCGAGCACCTGAATGTGCCGCTCGCGCTCGCGCAGCATGTTGGCCGCTCGCGGAACGTAGACGAACGGGGCAACGGCGGTTTCGCCACTCACGCTGCAAACCGCGAGGAAGAAGTGCGCCTCCGCCGCGTTGGCGCCGCCTTCCTCCACTATGGATTCCACCGCGCCTGTCGCGCCCGCTGCGGCGAACACGATCGCCCCCGCGTGGTTTTCCAGGTACAGCTCCACCTTCGGAAACACGCCCCGTAGTTCTCGTCGGAATTCTTCGTATTCGAATTCGTGTGCGTGGAACGGATTCGGCCCGAGCTCCGCCCGCGCCTCCGCGTAATAAACCTTGTTCGGTGTGGAGACCACGAACCGCCCGCCCGGCGAAAGCACCCGCCGTACCTCAATCAGGAATGTGCGCCAGTCGCTCAGATGCTCGATGATTTCGAATGCCACCACTAAATCGAACGACGCGTCCGGCGCCGGGATTTTCAGGCATGAGGCTTGCTCGAACCGCAGGTTCGCCCCTGGGTAATGCGCGCGCGCGTATTCGATCGCTTCCGGCGCAATATCGATCGCCAGCACCTCCCGCGCCTCGGAGGCCAGATCGGCCGCGCCATATCCGGCTCCGCAGCCCGCGTCCAGCACTCGCCGTCCGCCGGCCACCCGCGCCGCGAAAGCGTACCGCGCCGCGTGCTCGTTCCACAAATCCCGTTCGACCTCACCGGGAATCACACGCTCGCCCGTGAACTCAGCCAATCGCCATTCCTGAAGTGTTAGTTTACAGCTTTTGTGGGGCGGACCCCCTGGTCCGCGGCCGACGCCCCGTCGGCCTCTTCATGACCGATCGTCCGCGTATCTTGCACCCCGATGCCACGCGCGTGCGGCAGTCCACTGACGCGACCCTCTACGCCCGCTTCGCCTCTTCCCCGCGCCCAGCCGCGCATTTACCATCACGCGGCAAGGCAGATGCATGAAGCCGTACACCTCCGCGCCGCCAGCCACCATTTGGAGTGCGATGGCGTTGTCGATCAGGTCGCACACCCGGAACCCTTCCAGCGGCCCGTCCGCCATAGCCGGGGAGAACGAAAAAGAACTGGGGTAAAACTCCGGAAGTGGAATGTGGAAGTCCACTGTGTATATGTCGCCGGCCACCATAGGCGGCAGATCGTGTCCCTCGCGGGCCGTATTCGTTCCCGCGAAATCCACGCCCAGATGATTCCGCATCAGGAATCCCACATTGGGGTGAGCAATGCCCTCGTTTGCCCGAATGCTGATGCGCACGATGATGGGTACCGCCGGCTCCAGGTATTGTGCCGGTGTTCCGCCCGCATCCAGAACCGCAATGCCCAGAATCTCCGCTCGCCGGTCGCCGTACCGGTGATCGATGTTCGGAATGTGCTCCACGATTTCCGGCGCGCGCGTATTGGGCCCTGTGCTGTTCCCGCGCGTCGGGCTTGTGATGCGCGAGATAAGCGGAATCCTTCTCCGTCATCGCGGCCAGGTATTTGGACACGACGCGATCGGTCGCGCCCAACTCCACACCCGGCCGTGATCCAGCCACAGCGCCCGGTCGCCCAGCGCCTTCACGTCCGCGGTGGCGTGCGAGACGAACAGAATCGTGACGCCGCGCGCCCGCAACTCGTGTACCTTGCGCATGCAGCGCTGCCGGAAATACAGGTCTCCCACCGCGAGAGCTTCGTCCACCAATCAGAATTTCGGGCTGGACGTTGATCGCCACCGCGAATGCCAGCCGCACCACCATGCCGCTCGAATACGTTTTCACCGGCCGGTTGATGAAATCGCCGATCTCGGCGAACTCCTCGATGCTCCCGTAACAGGCGTCGATCTCGCGCTTCGTCAGGCCTAGAATCGCTCCGTTTAAGTACACATTGTCGTGGCCGGTAAACTCCGGGTTGAAGCCCGCCCCCAGCTCCAGCAGCGCCGAAACCCGTCCTTCCACCGCCACCGTGCCCGAGCTCGGTTGCAGAATCCTCGCCACAAGCTGCAGCAGTGTGCTCTTGCCGGAACCGTTCTCGCCAATCACACAGAACGTCTCGCCGCGCCGCACTTCGAAGCTCACATCGTGCAGCGCCCAGAAGTTGCGATGAAACGCGCGCCGGTTGAAGGTAATCAGCTCCTTCAGGCGATCGCCCGGTGCGTCGTAAATCGGATAGCTCTTCGAGACGTTATCAAACTGGACAGCTAACATTTTCACTCACTGCGGAAAGCCCGCGGCGTTCAACCCTGGGATCACGCGCAGAGCATTCTTATAGTAAAGCTTCTTAAGCACCTCATCCGGGAGATCGAGGCCGTACATCTTCCAGAACGCGTGCCGCTTGCGATAGTAATCGAAGTACTCATCGGGGGTTTCGAGCACGCGGAAATAGCAGTAGTACTCCGTGGGCTCCCAAATATCCTTGCCGAACATGACGCGGTCCTGATGCTGGATAAACCATGCGCGCGCGAAACGCGGCTGCCGTCCCAGCTCCGCGAGCACCGCGCCGATTTCGGTGTACATGTTGGGCATCTGATCCATCAGCCGGCCCAGCTCCGCCAGGTTTCCGCCCAGCCAGCCCAGGTGCGCGTTGATGAAAATCGTGTTCGGGTGGGACGCGAACAGGTGGTGTTGCTCGCCGATCAGCGTCTCCCAGCTCGGATACCGGTCTGGCGGGCGGGCCCGCTGCGGGAACTGTTTCAGTTCAAGCCAGCGCTCGTTGAAGCGGTCTTGCGGCTGGAAGAAGGACCGTGGCTCGGCGGTGTGGATCAGCACCGGAATCTTGAGCCGGGCGCATAGGTCCCACACCAGGTGGAAGCGCGGATCATCTACGTGGATGCGCTGCCCCTTGGTGTCCTTCAAATCCATGCCGAAGTTCTTGAAGATTTTCAGGCCCTGCGCCCCGCTGCGCAGGTCTTGCTCGAGCTGCTTTGCCACGCGCTCGGGGTAATCGGGTGCGTCAATGTTCGAGAAATCCATATTGGCGAATACCACGAAGCGGCCCGGGTACCGCTCTTTGAGGATCCGGACGTTCTGCTGCAGTTCCTTCCCGTAGCCGCCGCTCAGGTTCACCATGATCCGCAGATTGATGCCGTCCATGTCGGAGACAAGTTTGTCCACCTTGGCCGGCGTGAGATCGTACTGGTGATTGTGTACGTCAATGAACGGGTATTTCGCGCGTGTCACGTTGTGCTGCGGAACAACGAGCGTCGATTTCGGCTCGTATTCCTCAATCGACATGGTTTGCGCAGCCAGCGCGGCGCAGAACAGGAGTGGGAAGAAGGCGGTTTTCATGGAAGTGGAGGATGCTATTTTAACGCGCGGGTGCGGAAAGCGTAGTGACCAGCCGGTATAGAAATTCACGCGCTTCGTATAGCGCTGTCGCCGCGATGCGCTCATCCCGGCCGTGCGCGCGGATGTCGTCGTAGTCGTCGGCAATGCCGGAAATCCCGTACGTCGGAATTCCCGCCCGCCGCAGGTGCGTGCCATCGCTGGCGCCCGGCGAGATCATCGGCACCACCGGAACCCCCGGCCACATCGCGGAAGTCGCCGCTTTCGCCGCCTCGACCACATCCGGTCGCAATGGCGAAGCCGGGCTTTGCACGAATTCCAGGCCTCGGACCGGAGTGATGCTGATCTGCGAGTCGCTTAGAACCTGCTGGAGCGTTTCTTCAATATCGGTTGGCTTCTGTGCCGGAAGAATGCGGCAGTTCACCGTCGCCTTGGCCGATTGCGGTAGCGCGTTCTCCGCATGGCCCGCTTGTACCATGGTCGCCACACACGTCGTGCGTAGCATGGCGTTCCAATCGGGCGATTTCGCAAGCACTGCGACGGCAGCGGCATCCGGCGGATTCGTCGAGAGCATGCGATTGATCGCTTGCGCCACTTCTGGCCCCTCGCGCACGGCCACGGATTCGAAGTATGCTCGCGTCCCAGGATCGAGCATCACCGGAAAATCAAACTCGCTCAATCGCACCAATCCGCGTGAAAGCCGGTAAATGGCATTTTCCTTTTCCGGAACCGAGCTGTGGCCGCCTTTGTTCTTTACTTCGAGAGTGAAGCTGAGAAAGCCCTTCTCGGCATATTGCAGCTCGTTCAGCAGCTTTTTGCCTTTCTTGGTCTCCAGGTTGCCGCCGTCCGGATTGATCGAATACTCCGCGTCGATCAAGCCCCGGTGATTCTTAAGTAGCCAGTAGACGCCGTTCTCGTCTACCTGGCCGCCCTCTTCGTCGGCAGTGAGAGCCAGGATCAAGTCGCGATCAGGCTTATATCCTTCCCGCTTCCAGCGGATGAAATCCGCCACCAGGATCGCATCGCCGCATTTGATGTCCATCGTTCCCCGGCCGTAAAAGTAGCCGTCTTTTTCGACGAACCGGAATGGATCGGTGGTCCAGTCTTCCCGCTTCGCTTCCACTACATCCAGATGCGAGATCAGCAAAATCGGCCGGTGCGCGCCCGTCCCTCGCAGCCGGGCCACCAGATTCGCGCGTTCCGGCCGCGGACCGAGCACCTGGACGTCCTCCGGCGCAAACCCAGCCTCGCGCAGCCGGGCCGCCATCGCTTCCGCCGCCTTGCCCGTGCTTCCTGTCGAATGCGTCGTGTTGATCTCGATCAATTCGCGCAGAAGATCGCGGACCAGTTGATCGTCGGATGCGAATACTGGCGTCAACCAGAGTGCTAGCAGCAGAAATCTCATTCAACGGGTGAGGACTATATTAGCGCTTGGCGCGCACCCGCCGTTCAAGCCGCTCTTGCCGGTGCGCCAGCTCCGGCGAATCTTCAATCGCGCGGGCCTTCTGAGTCATCTCGATCGCCAAAGTATAGTTCCGTTCCCGGTGCTCGTAATGTTTCGCGAGTTCCGTAAATGCATGTGCGCGATATGGATTCGGGGAAGCCGAAAGATCGGTAAAGACTTCGACCGCCGCGACATCGCGTCCCATCCGCTTTTCGAGTGCGCCAATTTCGGCAAGGGAACGAAATAGTAGAGAATCTGCCAGCCCCGCCTCCACTGCGCGCCGATAAAGTCCGGTCGCTTCCTCATCCCGCCCGGCTGCCGCCAGCCAGCGCGCCAATCCAATCATGTCTGCGCCGTGCCGCAACCTTGTGCCATCTGCCGCGCCGAAAGCTGCCGGCACAATCGCAGCCAGACACGCGAGCGAAACGATATCCGTGGCATTGTGATGAAATATCGGCACGAGCCGGAACGCCTGCCGCATGCGCAGGTACTCAAAGTAGTAGTAGGGGATCATTTCGCCCGGCAGATCGCCCTGGCGCTCGACGCCAAGTACCTGATTCTCAAGGTCTACCAGCCGGCAACTCTCCAGCCGCAGCTTCCAGAGACGCCTGGCGCCGAACAGCAGGTCGAGATGCTCCATACGGGTGAACGGCGCGCGCGACCGGACCATGCGGTAGCGGGTTTCCAGCAGCGGCTGGTCGTAAGCCTTTCCGTTATAAGTAATTAGCACGTCAAACGGCGCCAGATGCCCGGCCAGCGCCGCTAATACCGAAGCCTCCTCGTCGTAATCGCGCATGAAAAACTGCCGCAGCCGGAAACCGTCTTCGCCAATCGAACCGACGCCAATCAAAAACGCATAAGTACCGGTGCCACCGGCCAAGCCTGTGGTCTCGGTGTCGAGGAATGCCCAGCGCGAGGGGTGTGATTGCGGGATTGCGCCTTCGGAAAGCGCCGCCAGCAGATCTGCCGGCAAATCAGCTAGATCCGCGATGCCCACCGATCCGTGCCGGCGGTGGCGTTCATACAGCCGCTCGGTTTCAAAGTGTTTACCAAACGCCGTTTCCACCACCTGGCCCGACACGACGTCTTCGATATGGCACGGCAGCACGCGTTTTGGCTCGGAATTAGCGTACTTGCGGTCGATACGAGCGACCTTTTCGCGGAGCAAAGCGAGCTGATCTTGGAAACCTGGCATGTTCGCCTTGTATTCGCCTACTATAGAACGCCATCGGCCGATGTTCAAGTTTGGTCTATAGTCAATGGGAGTGAGCGCGCGCAACTTCTTCGCCGCGTTATTCCTGATCCTCCTGGCCGCACGCCTTTGTCACGTCGACATTCTGTGGGCGGAAGAGGACTTGCCAATGGCGGCAGCCAAGCAGGTGCAGTTCGGCAAGACGCTCTACCGCGACGTGTGGTTCGATAAACCGCCGCTGCTTGCCTGGCAGTATCTCGCCTGGGGCGCGAGCGCGGGATGGTTGCTGCGATTGATGGGCGCGGTGTACGCGCTGATTGCGTGCATGCTGGCGTACGGATTGGCGCGCGACTTGTGGAGCCAGAAGGAGGGTTTCTGGGCGGCGGGCCTCCTGGGATTTTTTCTGATTTTCGATTTTCCCTCCGCTGTAATTCCGCTCGCCGCGGACCTGACGATGCTCACGCCACACCTGGCGGCAATCTGGCTGGCGTTCCGTGGCAAAGCATTCTGGAGCGGGGTACTGGCGGGTGTCGCGTTTCTTATCAATATCAAAGCGCTATTTGTGCTGGCGGCATGCGCGATCTGGTGTTTTCCGGCGGTAGCCGCGCTGGCGGGCGGATTCCTGGCGGCCACGGCGGTCGGTGCCGCGGGCCTCGCGTGGGGTGGAGCGCTCGGTCCGTATATCGATCAGGTGTGGCGCTGGGGATTCCTGTACGCCGGCAGCACCTTCCTCGCGCATCCGGTTCGCGATGGCGTCGTCAAGACAGCCAACTGGCTCGGCTTTCACGCGGCGCTCGTTTTAGCGGTTTTTTGGAATCGGGGTGCGGACCGGTATCGCTGGAAACTGGTGGCGTGGGCGGCGATCTCGTTTGGCGCCGCGATGCTCGGCTGGCGCTTCTTCCCGCGATATTTCTTCCAGGTGCTGCCGGCGCTCGTAATTCTCGCCTCGCACGGCGTGGTGCGTATGGGGCGCTGCAAGGCGGCAGCTCTGGCGCTGCTACTGATTCCTCTGATCCGGTTTGGACCGCGATACGTGTTGCTGGCGCGCGATTTGGCCACGGGTCAGCCGCACCAATGGAGCGACGTGGCGATGGACCAGGACAGCCAGGCGGCAGCACGCATTGTGCGGGACATAGCCCGGCCGGGCGAGACGTTGTACGTTTGGGGATTCCGGCCGGACCTGTTCGTTTACACGAATCTGCCGGCAGGGACGCGATTTCTGGATTCACAGGCGCTTACGGGAGTCCCGGCAGACAGGCACCTGACGCAATCCACGCCGGTGGGATCGGATTTCACACGGCGCAATCGGGAAGAACTGGCGCGGGCGCGACCCACCCTGATCCTCGACGGACTGAGCCTGTATAATCCGGCGCTGGCGATGGACCGTTACCCGGAGCTGCGGCATTGGCTGGCGCAATATCAGGAAGTGTCGCGGACGCGCACCATCGTGATTTACCGGCTAGCTGTCTGGCGGAACGAGTAAACCCACCCGGCTTCTGAGCGTCTGCGGCAGCCATTAGCATTATCGATTCTCCCTTTCGATGTCGTTCAGTTCATCGATATCCTGCCGTAGTTCCTTCCACCTTACCCTCCGAATGACCAAGACCCCAACCATCCAGAGTGCGAGCAGGGTGAGGAATGGAATCATCTTTGCTATTGTTCCCCCTGACCTAAACCCGCTCCCCATTTGCGGCACAACAAGCGCGCCGATGGCAAGAACGATGGGCGCAAAAACCCATTGCAGAAACTGACGGTGAAAATAGCGCAGCCGTTCGATTTCCCTCCGGCAAAATTCGAGACCGGTTGCCAAAGCAGCGTCTCCGGCGAGCCCTGCCTGCCACTTTTCCCGATTCAATACATACACCCCAGCCAGACTCCAGGCAATGGCTAGCGCGAATAGCACGCGCTGCACCGGATTGTAGCCGAGCGCGTTGCCGAGTGCGGAAAAGGCGATGGTACACACTGGTCCCGCGACGCTGCCGAGCCGGTCCCGCACGGTCTTTTTGTGAAGCTTCTGCGCCCTTCGACGAATCATTTTTTCCAATGTCACGGTGGATATCCCCCTTGGCTGGCTTTGCCAAATCGTTCTTGGATCGTTCCCGGAAGGATCATTCTGCATGGCCCACTCCTTCGTGAAACTGGCGCGCCAGTATGTTTTTGATCCGGTGAACCCTCATGGCCACGTTGGCCGGCGAGAGCCCGGTGATTTCTGCGATCGCGGCTGCATCCATGTCTTCGAGATAAGAAACGATGACTTGGCGATCGAGAGGTTTGAGCTTCTGAATTAACGCTGACAGGCGCTCCAGATTGATGCGGTTGTCCGCGGCAATTCCGCCGTGGTCCTTGTCCGGGAGCCGTTCCAGTTCCTCGATGCTCACGAGACTCGAAATCGTCCGGCGCTCCCGAATGACATGCGACGCGGCCACGTTGTGCGCCACGCGGTAGACCCAAGTCCTGACCGAACAACGGCTGTCAAACCGCTGGAAGCTGCGCCACAATTGAAAGTGAATTTCCTGGAGCAAGTCGCGGCGCTTCTCCGGGTCAGCTTCGTAGGCGCGCACCAGCCGTTCGAACGCGGAACCGTACGTCTCCACGGCCTCGTTGTAAAGGCGATTCCGGCTCACCTCCGCGGCGCCGATGGAGTCACTTGGTTCCACATCAAGGTAGTCGTTAGCGCTGCGAGTTTCTAACAACTAGTGCGAGATATTGCCTTAGCGGCCCTTCCAAGAGGGAGCGCGCTTCTCGAGAAACGCTGAAATGCCTTCCTGGGCGTCATCGGCGAGCGCGTTCAGACTCATGACTTCCTTGGCGTAGGCGTAGGCCTTGGGCTGAGCAAGATCGATCTGCGTGTAGTAGGCTTGCTTGCCGAGGCCGATGACGAGGGAACTGGCGGCAGCGATCCGCGCGGCCAGCTTGCGCGTTTCCGCGGCGAGCGACTGCGCGGGGACCACGCGATTGACGAGGCCCCACTCGGCGGCGGTTTTCGCGTCGATCATTTCCCCGGTGACGAGCATCTCAAAGGCGCGTTTGCGGCCGATGGCGCGCGTGAGGGGCACCATGGGCGTGGTGCAAAACAGACCGATCTTCACGCCCGGCGTAGCGAAAGCGGCCGGGTCTGAAGCGATCGCCAGGTCGCATGCCGCCACCAACTGGCAGCCGGCCGCGGTGGCAATGCCCTGTACTTCCGCGATGACGGGCTGCGGAATGGATTGCACCTTCTCCATCAATTGCGTGCAGACATCGAAAATCCGGCGGTATTCGTCGATGTTCCGGCCAGTCATCTGGGAAAGGTCGTGACCGGAGCAGAACACTTTTCCGGCAGCGGCCAGAATCACGGCGCGCAGGCTGTTATCGGCGGCAATTTCGCCGAGGCAGCCGATCAACTCCTGCATCAGCTCGAGCGAGAGGGCGTTGCGGCGCTCGGGGCGGTTCAGCGTGACGACGGCGCACGCGCCTTCGCGGACCAGGGTGAGGTGCTGATAGCTAGCGGAGTCCTGGACAGGGGACATGGAGGACCTCCCAGTTGCCATCGTACCGCTGTAGGGTCAGCTTACAATCGGGTGTGGTGAAGCCGAACATTCTGGTTACGGGCGGCGCGGGGTACATCGGTTCGCACACGGTGCGACTTCTCGTGCGGCAGGGATACGGCGTGACGGTGGTGGATAATCTCTCGCGCGGCCACGGGCACAATGTCGATGCAGAGCGCTTGCGGACGGTGGATCTTGCGGATACCGAAGGACTCGGCCGCGTTTTCGCCGAGCGGGAGTATGCGGCGGTGATCCACTTCGCGGCGTACATCGCGGTGGGGGAATCGATGCGTGCGCCGGAGGTATACTTCGCGAACAATGTCGGCGGATCGCTATCGCTGCTGACAGCGATGGTGCGTGCGGGAGTGAAGCGTCTGGTATTTTCGTCAACGGCGGCGGTGTACGGTATGCCGGCGAGCGTGCCGATCCGCGAGGATGCTCCGTTTGCGCCGGTGAACCCGTACGGGGAGTCGAAGGTCATGGTGGAGCGGCTCCTCTACTGGTTCGATGAGATTCACGGCCTGCGCAGCATCAGGCTGCGTTATTTCAACGCTTCGGGCGCCGATGCGGAGGGCGGCCTGGGTGAAGAGCACGAGCCGGAAACGCATTTGATTCCGCTGCTGTTTCGAGCGATTCTGACGGGTGAGCCGGCAACGATCTTCGGCGAGGATTATCCGACGCCGGATGGCACCTGCATCCGCGACTACATTCACGTGAACGACCTGGCGGAGGCGCACATTCTGGCGCTGGAATCCCTGCTGGCCGGGGGGCGGTCGGACGCTTTCAACGTGGGAACGGGGTCAGGCTACTCGGTGCGCGAGGTAGTGAAGGCAGTCGAGGAAATTACGGGGAAAAAGGTGCCGTACGTGGCGGGGCCGCGGCGCGAGGGCGACCCCGCGAAGCTGGTGGCGGATTCGACGAAGCTGCGCCAGCATCTGAAATGGATGCCGCGGGAGTCGGCGCTGCGCGATATCGTTCGGTCGGCGTGGAGTTTCGAGCAGAAGCGCAAGAGGTAATGCACCGGGCTTGACTACTGGCCGGGGCTGGCGTCGGCGCGAAGGGCCGTGCGGACACGAATCCGCGTGGCGTGCAGCTCTGCTTTTTCTGCATCGGCGTAGTCATCGAGTTTCCGGAGCGTGAAAGCATAGTTCTCGAGAGGCTCGGCGAGCATGGGGGAATCGGTTCCGAACACCTGCTCGCGCAGAGGCAGGGCTCGGCGGTATTCGAGCGCGGCTTCGGAAAAGCGGTTTTGGGTGACGTAGAGTCCGGCAAGGTTGAGCAAGGGGTCGGCGAGGCTGGGGGCATCGGGACCGAGGACACGCTCATACATGGCGATAGACTGCCGGAAGAGCTCCTCGGCCTCACCATCCTGGCGGCGCGCGTGGCAGACCGTGGCCAGATTGTTGAGGTCCAGGGCAATTCTGGTGTGCGCGGGGCCGAAATGTGCCTCGTCAATGCGCCGGGCCCGGCGATAGAGCGCCTCGGCGTCCGCGTATTTGTGGTGCGTTGTGTAAAGGGTGGCTAGATTCGCGAGGCCGGGCACGAGATCCGGATGATCAGGACCAAGCGCCTTCTCCGAGATGGAAATGGCGCGCTGGAAAAGCTGGGTAGCTTCCGGATACTTGCCCTGAGCGGCAACCAGCTCTCCGAGGTTATTGAGGGCCACGGCAACGCGGGGATGCACTGGGCCGAACGCTGTTTCACAGATCCGCAGCGAGCGGCGGTAGAGCGGCTCGGCGTTGTCATAACGCTTTTCCGTCCGATACAGCAACGCGAGGCTGTTGAGGCTCTCTGCCAGCTGCGGATGGTCGGGGCCCAGTGCTTTCTCCCGGATGGCAATGGCGCGCTGGTAGAGCGGCCGCGCTTCCGCGAAGCGCCACTGGCCGCTTAGAAGATCTCCCAGGTGAGTGAGGGTAACGGCCACGTCCGGGTGATCGGGCTCGAGGACGCGTTCCTGGATGTCGAGAGCGCGCGAATAAAGCGGCTCCGCGGCCTCCCGTTTCCCCTGGTCCTGATACAGGGCGCCGAGATTGTTTAACATCAGCGCGAGGTTGGCATCCTCGGAGCCGGGAACTCTTTCGTGGGCCAACAGGGCTTCCTTGTAAAGAGGCTCGGCCTCGGCAAAGCGCGCTTCCTGGCGATAAAGCCCGGCGAGGTTGTTCAACGCGCCCGCCAATAGTGTTTGGGCCGGGTCCCCGGCCTGGCGCCAGATATCGATGGCACGCCGGTAAAGCTTCTCCGCTTCGGTGAGGCGACCTTGCATCCGGTATGCCGTCCCTAATTTGTTGAGGGTGGGGGCCAAGCGGTCATCTTCAGGGGCGAACTTTTCCGCCAGAGACAGGGCGGAGGAATAAGAGGCGCGCCGACTCGGCGTAGGCCCCGCGATTGTAGGCTTCGGTGGCTTTCGCCGACAAGGCGCTCCACTGGTCGGCGGGCTGAATCTGGCCGAATTCCGGCCAAGCTAAGGTCAGGATGACAATGCACTTGCTCGCTTGCATTTGGATCACGGCCTTTCCATCGGCAGGTCCCGCGAATCTCAACAGATTTGATCGGCCTCCCTAGGTTGACTCCGGTAAGTTTCGACGCGGCAGGTGTGGATGGGTAAGTTAACGGTAAGTTCCTTACGGTAACGCTAAGGAGTGTTACAACTGCAAGACGGAACGCGAGGCTGTTAGTCTAATAGCTAACAAACGTCCGGAGTGCATCACGTGCAGCCCAGTCAGCTTTCCGCTGAGTCCGTTCGGACCCAGCTTAGGAAGATTCTATCCAGCCGCACCTTCGCGCGCTCCGAGCGCCTGGCGCGCTTTCTGAACTTCACAGTGGAACAGACGCTGGCGGGGCAAAGTGAAGCGATCAAAGAATTCGTGATCGGCGTCGAGGTATTCGATAAAGACGCGACGTACGATCCGCGAATGGATCCCATCGTTCGCGTAGAAGCGAGACGCCTGCGCGAGAAGCTTCGCAAGTATTACGAGACGGACGGAAGTGGGGATCCAATCTACATCGAGTTCCCGACCGGGAGCTACGCTCCGCTGGTGCATACGCGGGAAGAGGCGCCAGCCCTGGGAAAGGCGCGGCCGGCGGCGGACAACGCCATCGCGGTGCTTCCATTCACGAACCTGAGCTCGGAGCAGGAGAACGAGTACTTCAGCGACGGCCTGACCGAGGAACTGATCAATGCGCTCACCAAGGTGGACGGACTGCGCGTTGTGGCGTGGAGCTCGGCGTTTCAACTCAAGGGAAAGCCTCGGGATATCCGGCGGATCGCGGAGCAACTGGGCGTCCGCGCGGTGCTGGAGGGCAGCGTGCGTCGAACGAACGACCGGCTGCGCATCACGGCGCAGTTGGTGGATACGACGGACGGGCACTATCTATGGTCGGAGACCTACGAACGGCCACTCACGGACGTGTTCGCGATCGAGGATGAGATCTCGTCCGCGATCGTGGGGGTACTACGCATCAAGTTGACGGGACCGGCTGGGCGGTCGCTGGTGACGCGCTACACCGAGAATCTGCAGGCGTATCACCTGTATCTCAAAGGGCGTTTTCACTGGAACAAACGCACCGAAGGAGATCTGTACAAGGCGCTGGGATTCTTCGAGCAGGCGAACAAGAGCGAGCCGAATTACGCGCCAGCGTACGCGGGCATCGCGGACGCTTACATCATGCTGGGCGAGCATGGCGCGGCGCCGGCGCTGAGCATCATGCGCAAAGCCAGAGCGGCGGCGAGCCGGGCACTCGAGATCGACGCCAGACTCGCCGAGGCGCACGTTTCGCTGGGATCGATTTCCGCGCTGTACGAATGGAACTGGGCGGAGGCGGAGCTGCACTTCCGGCGCGCGATCGAGCTGAATCCCAGCTACCCGACGGGACACCACTGGTACGGTTATGACTACCTCGCGCCGCAGGGCCGGCTTCCGGAGGCGCTCGCGGAACTGGAGCGGGCGCATCATCTGGATCCGCTCTCGCTCATTATCACCACCTCGGTAGGCACGATCTACGACATGTCGCGGCAACACGAACGCGCGCGTGAATATTACGAGAAGGTGCTCGAGATGGAGCCGCGATTTGTGCGCGCGCACCTCAGCGCGGGGCGTTCGTATCTGCACCAGAACCTGTGCCATGAGGCGATCGCCATGTTCGAAAAGGCGCGCGAGCTGATGCCCAGCTCCCCGGTGCCGCTGGCCCTGCTGGCGCACAGCCTACAACGTTTCGGGCGCACGGGCCGAAGCCGAGCGCCTGCGGCAGGCGCTTGAGCAGTACAGCCGCACTTGCAGCGTTTCTTCTTACCTGCTGGCGCGCGCCTGTCTTGGCTTCGATCAGGACCGTGCCTTCGCGTTCCTGGAGCGGGCTTTGGACGAGCGCGACCCGCGGCTTCCGCACATGGGCGTTTCCCCGATTTGGGATTGCCTGCGAGACGACCCGCGCTTCGCGATGCTGCTCGGCCGGATGGGCCTGACGGCTCCGGAACTGCAACGCGCGTAGGCCTGTAGAATAATTGCATGAAATTTCCAGTGTTCCTATTTCTGGTGACGGCTGCCATGGCGCAGTCGCGATACGATCTGCTGCTCCAGGGCGGCCATGTGATCGATGCCAAAAACCACATCAGCGCGGTGCGGGATGTCGCCATTCGCGACGGTAAAATCGCCGCGGTGGCCGAGCAATATCGATCCCGCGCGAAGCCCTGAAAGTGGTCAACGTGCGGGGCTCTACGTCACGCCGGGCCTGGTGGACATTCACGTGCATGTCTACGCCGGCACGGGCGAGCGCGGATCCTACGCCGGCGACAACAGCCTGTATCCCGATGGCTTCACGTTCCGCGTGGGCGTGACCACGGTGGCCGACGCCGGCTGCGCGGGCTGGCGCAACTTCGAGGATTTCAAGGAACACGTTATCGATCGCTCGCAAGACGCGCGTGCTGGCGTTCATCAATATCGTCGGCGCCGGCATGCGCGGCGGCCGAAGATTCGAGAATGACCTCACCGATATGGAAGCCAAGCCCACTGCCGATATGGCGCTGCGCACAAAGGACTGATCATCGGCGTCAAGACGGCGCATTACGCCGGGCCCGAGTGGACGCCGGTAGAGCACGCCGTGGAAGCCGGAACGATTGCCGATATTCCGGTGATGGTGGATTTCGGCGCCAACCGGCCGGAGCGGCCCTATGAGCGAACTGGTGACCAAAAAGCTCCGGCCCGGCGACATCTACACGCACTGTTATTCGGGTCTGAGCCACGAGCAGGACGCATCGGCCACGTGAATCCGGCCATGTTCGAAGCGCGCAAGCGCGGCGTGATCTTCGACGTCGGCCACGGCGGGGGCAGCTTTGTGTGGCGTATCGCGGTGCCGGCGCATGCAGCAGGGCTTCCTGCCCGATTCCATCTCCACCGATCTGCACATCGGCAGCATGAACGCCGGCATGAAAGACATGCTGAACCTGATGAGCAATTCCTGGCCATGGGCTGCCGCTCGACGATGTGGTGGCCGAATCCACCTGGAACCCGGCGCGCGAGATCCAGCATGAAGAGCTCGGGCAATCTCTCGGTGGGCGCGCCGGCCGATGTGGCGGTGCTGCGGCTGGAGCACGGCGATTTCGGCTTCACCGACATGTACGGCGCGCGCATGAGCGGGCAACCAGAACTCGTCGTGCGAGCTGACGCTGCGCGACGGCAAGGTGGTCTACGATCTGAACGGCATCACGCGGCCGGATTGGGAGAAACTCGGGCCGCGATACACAGCACAGGGCGACCCGGCGTGGGACGCGACGATCGGCCACGCGGTTCGCGCGCGGAAGTAACTTACTGTTACATCTTTCCCGTGGGCGCTGTTCGTAGTAAACAGGAGAAGTGGGGACCATCAGGATCGGTATTCTGGGGGATTTCAACCCGGAGTACCGTACGCACCACGCGACGGACGCGTCCCTGCGGCATGCGGCGAGGGCGTGGGGAATTGAGATAGAAGCATCGTGGCTGCCGACGCCGTCACTCCTGGAGCCGGGCGCTGAAGCGGCGCTGGAAGTTTTTGACGGCCTGTGGGCGTCCGCGGGAAGTCCGTACAAGAGCATGGATGGCATGCTGGCGGGAATTCGGCTCGCGCGCGTGCACAACCGCCCGTTTGTCGCGACTTGAGGCGGCTTCCAACATACTCTGTTAGAGTATGCCCGCAACGTGATGGGAATCGCGGACGCGGATTCCGCTGAGCATGACACCGATTCGAAAACCTTCATCATCCATCCGGTTTCGTGTCCGGCGCCCAACCGGCGCGAGGGCGGGCCGAAGTTGTCGGGCGCATGCCGCCTGCGGATTGATGCTGGCAGCCGGCTTTCGGACATTTATCAGGGTCTCGAAGCCGAAGAAGAGTATTTCTGCAGCT